>NZ_CP094353.1:0-4795000 GCF_053502595.1 Pseudomonas sp. LY-1
ATGTCCCGACTCAATCCCCGGCAGCAAGAAGCCGTGAACTACGTCGGCGGCCCTCTATTGGTGCTCGCCGGTGCTGGCTCCGGCAAGACCAGCGTGATCACCCGCAAGATCGCGCACCTGATCCAGAACTGCGGCATCCGCGCCCAGTACATCGTCGCCATGACCTTTACCAATAAGGCGGCGCGGGAAATGAAAGAGCGGGTCGGCACCCTGCTCAAGGGTGGCGAAGGCCGCGGCCTCACGGTGTGTACGTTCCACAACCTGGGGCTGAACATCATCCGCAAGGAGCATGCGCGGCTGGGCTACAAGCCGGGTTTCTCGATCTTCGACGAGACCGACGTCAAAGCCCTGATGACCGACATCATGCAGAAGGAATACGCGGGCGACGACGGCGTCGACGAGATCAAGAACATGATCGGCGCCTGGAAAAACGACCTGGTCCTGCCGCCCGAAGCCCTGGAAAACGCGCGCAACCCCAAGGAACAGACCGCCGCCATCGTCTACACCCACTACCAGCGCACGCTCAAGGCGTTCAACGCGGTGGACTTCGACGACCTGATCCTGCTGCCGGTGAAGCTGTTCCAGGAACACGCCGACATCCTCGAGAAGTGGCAGAACAAGGTACGTTACCTGCTGGTGGACGAATACCAGGACACCAACGCCAGCCAGTACCTGCTGGTGAAGTTGCTGATCGGCAAGCGCAACCAGTTCACCGTGGTGGGCGACGACGACCAGTCGATCTACGCCTGGCGCGGCGCCCGCCCGGAAAACCTGATGCTGCTCAAGGACGACTATCCGTCCCTGAAAGTGGTGATGCTGGAACAGAACTACCGCTCCACCAGCCGCATCCTGCGCTGCGCCAACGTGCTGATCTCGAACAACCCCCACGAGTTTGAAAAACAACTGTGGAGCGAGATGGGCCATGGCGACGAGATCCGCGTGATCCGCTGCCGCAACGAAGACGCCGAAGCCGAGCGCGTGGCCGTGGAAATCCTCAGCCTGCACCTGCGTACCGACCGGCCCTACAGCGACTTCGCGATCCTCTATCGCGGCAACTACCAGGCCAAGCTGATCGAGCTGAAACTGCAGCACCATCAGGTGCCGTATCGTCTGTCCGGCGGCAACAGCTTTTTCGGACGCCAGGAAGTCAAAGACCTGATGGCCTACTTCCGCCTGATCGTCAACCCGGACGACGACAACGCCTTCCTGCGCGTGATCAACGTACCGCGTCGGGAAATCGGCTCGACCACCCTGGAAAAACTCGGCAACTACGCCACCGAACGCAAGATCTCGATGTACGCCGCCACCGACGAAATCGGCCTGGGCGAACACCTGGACACGCGCTTCACCGATCGCCTGTCGCGCTTCAAGCGCTTCATGGACAAAGTGCGCGAGCAATGCGCCGGTGAAGACCCGATCAGCGCCCTGCGCAGCATGGTCATGGACATCGACTATGAAAACTGGCTGCGCACCAACAGTTCCAGCGACAAGGCCGCGGATTACCGCATGGGCAACGTCTGGTTCCTGATCGAAGCGTTGAAGAACACCCTGGAAAAAGACGAAGACGGCGAAATGACCGTCGAAGACGCCATCGGCAAGCTGGTGCTGCGCGACATGCTCGAGCGCCAGCAAGAAGAGGAAGACGGCGCCGAAGGTGTACAGATGATGACCTTGCATGCGTCCAAGGGCCTGGAATTTCCCTACGTGTTCATCATGGGCATGGAAGAGGAAATCCTCCCGCACCGCTCCAGCATCGAAGCCGACACCATCGAGGAAGAACGGCGCCTGGCCTACGTGGGCATTACCCGCGCACGCCAGACATTGGCCTTCACCTTTGCCGCCAAGCGCAAGCAATACGGCGAAATCATCGATTGCGCCCCCAGCCGGTTCCTCGACGAACTGCCGCCGGACGACCTGGCCTGGGAAGGCAACGACGACACCCCGACCGAGGTCAAGGCCGTTCGCGGCAACACCGCCCTGGCGGATATTCGCGCGATGTTAAAGCGCTAGAATCGACTATTTTTTAATCTACTTTCGGCGCACCGTGCGCCATTAGAGGAAGCGTTCCGTGGAAGCACTGCACAAGAAAATTCGCGAAGAAGGCGTCGTGCTTTCCGATCAGGTACTCAAAGTCGACGCCTTTCTGAACCATCAGATCGACCCGGCGCTGATGAAACTGATCGGCGACGAATTCGCCGCGCTGTTCAAGGATTCGGGGATCACCAAGATCGTCACCATCGAAGCCTCGGGGATCGCCCCGGCAATCATGACCGGGCTGAACCTCGGCGTGCCGGTGATCTTCGCCCGTAAGCAACAGTCCCTGACCCTGACCGAAAACCTGCTGTCGGCAACGGTGTATTCCTTCACCAAGAAAGTCGAAAGCACCGTAGCGATCTCGCCGCGCCACCTGACCAGCAGCGACCGCGTGCTGATCATCGATGACTTCCTGGCCAACGGGAAGGCGTCCCAGGCGCTGATCTCGATCATCAAGCAGGCCGGTGCCACCGTTGCCGGCCTGGGGATCGTGATCGAGAAGTCGTTCCAGGGCGGGCGTGCCGAGCTGGATGCGCAGGGTTATCGGGTTGAGTCGCTGGCGCGCGTGAAGTCGCTGAGCGGTGGTGTCGTCACCTTCATCGAGTAATCGCTGACGGAACCCGGTTAAAACTGTGGGAGGGGCGGTGCGACGATTCGACTTGCCCCCGATAGCAGTGGCTCAGCCAACACATTTGTGTGACTGATACACCGCTATCGGGGGCAAGCCCCCTCCTACATTTAGTGCGCGGTGGCCTGGAGGCCGGCGAGCAATAGCCGCTGATACACGTCCTCTTTGAGCCCTTCCGGCTGGTCCAATCCCATCCGCTTCAGATGCTCGGGAAACGCCTCCGGCTCCGGTGCATCCAGCGCCGCCTTGCCCAGGTCGAAAATCTCGCTCAGCTTGAATTTGCTCTTGAGCCAGTTCAACCCGCGCAACAAGTCCCGTTCGACATCCGTGAAGTCGGTGCCCAGCGGATACTCCGGAAACAACCGGCGATGCCGGGCCTGAAGGCTCTGGAGCCGCTGCGGAGTGTTGTCGGTAAAGCGCGGGTCCAGCTGGAAATCCCGGGGTAGCTTGCCGGCCTCTTGCGCCTGCTCGATCAAGTCGCCCTGGAACCTGGAGTCGGTGATGTTGAGCAACGCCTCAATTACCTTGGCATCGGTCTGACCGCGCAAGTCGGCAATTCCGTATTCGGTGATGACAATGTCCCGCAGGTGCCGTGGGATCGTGCAATGGCCGTACTCCCACACGATATTGGAACTGACCTCCCCCGCCGCTTCGCGCCAGCTGCGCAACATCAGGATCGCGCGCGCACCTTCCAGCGCGTGGGCCTGGGCAACAAAGTTGTACTGCCCGCCCACGCCACTGAGCACGCGGCCACCTTCCAGTTGGTCGGCAACCCCGGCGCCGAGCAAGGTCACCACGATCGCGCTGTTGATGAACCGCGCATCCAGACGCTGCAAACGCTTGAGTTCTTCCTGCCCGTACAGCTCGTTGATGTAGCTGATGCGCGTCATGTTGAACGCCTGACGCTTGGCGAGGGTCATGTCCTGCAAGCGTTGGTAAAAACTTCGCGGGCCAACGAAAAAACCGCCATGGATCGAAATGCCGTCGGGCTGGGCCGCATCATCGAGCAGGCCGGCGTTTGCCTGTTCCTGCGTCGCCACATCCGGGTAGACCTTGCGCCGCACAATCCCCGCATCCGCCAGCACCAGCAGGCCGTTGACGAACATTTCGCTGCAACCATAAAGGCCTTTGGCAAACGGCTCGACGCCCCCTTCACGGCTGATCAGCGCCGCCCAGCGGTACACATCGAGGTCGGTCAGCAGCAGCCGATAGGCTTCGTTATCGGCCTGGCGCGCAAGCAAGGCGGCGGTCAGCGCATCGCCCATCGAACCGATACCGATCTGCAAGGTGCCGCCATCGCGTACCAGGGTACTGGCATGCAGGCCGATAAAGTGGTCCTGGAAACCCACCGGCATATTCGGTGTGGAGAACAGCGTGCTGCTGTCCTTTTCATCGAGCAGGTAATCGAACGCATCCATGCCCAACTCCGAATCCCCAGGCATGTAGGGCAAATCGGTGTGGACCTGGCCGACCATCAGCACGGTTTCCCCGGCGGCGCGACGCTTGGCGATCATCGGCAGCAGGTCGAGGGTGACATCGGGGTTGCAGCTCAGGCTCAGCCGGTCGGGGTGCTCGGCGCTGCTGGCCACCAACTGCGCCACCAGGTTCAGGCCGGCGGCGTAGATATCGCGCGCGGCATGGCTGTAGTTGCTGCTGACGTAGTCCTGTTGCGCGGATTGGCTGTGAAGCAGGCTGCCGGGCTGCATGAAAAATTGCTGGACGTGGATATTCGCCGGCAGGCTGTCCTTGTGCAGATCGGCGAGATAATCCAGCTCGGGATAATCGCCAAACACCCGCTCGGTAAACGGTTCCAGGAAGCGCTTCTGCAAGCCATCGCCCAGCGCCGGGCGACCCAGGCTCAAGGCGGTGTAGATCGTCAGCGCCCGCTCCGGCAGCTTGGCGATACGTCGGTACAACGCGTTGACGAACAGATTGGGCTTGCCCAGGCCCAGGGGCAGGCCCATGTGGATATGCGCTGGCAAGCGCGCGAGTACGTCGTCAACGGCTTGCTCGATTGAACATAACTGCACCATCCGACCCTCCTGAACATTTCATGACTAGGGGTTGGATAGAGAGTGGCCCGTCTTGGTTGCAAAGAACAGCCTCAACCCTCGATCGCAGGCACAAAAAAGCCGCTCGTAAGCGGCATTTTTGACGAAGATCGCTGGATTACAACCCGGACATCTTCTTGATCGCGCCTTTCAGATCAGCATCCGTGCAATCAGCACAGGTGCCTTTTGGCGGCATGGCATTGATACCCGTGATCGCCTTGGCCAGGATGCCGTCGAGGCCGCCCTGGTGGTCGGCGCGGTCTTTCCAGGCGGCGGTGTCGCCGATTTTCGGAGCACCCAACAGGCCGGTTCCGTGGCATGCATTGCAGTGCTTGGCAATGATCTCATCCGGTGTTTTCGCACCGCCGCCGCCGCCCGCTGTTGCGGCGACTTCCATCCCCTTGCACTCCTGCCCCTGCACACACACTTGGCCAACAGGCTCCAAGCGCTTGGCAATGTCATCATTGGTCGCAGCTTGAGCGCTGACAGCCCATAGGGCCAGTACGGTTGCTGGTGCAGCCAGCATTTTCATAATTAGGTTCACGCGTTCACCCTCAATGGTGGCTATTCACGCCTGCGGCCACGGTTTCGCAGGCGGCGAAAGTATAACGGTTAGCCCGCCTGGCTGAAACAACCCTATTAAGCAAAGGGAGATTCAGTCTCACGGAATACGCTGCGGGAGTCTCTGCAATGCTGGCAGGACGCCTCTTCTGTCAAAAGTTCGCGGGCGTGGCTGCGCTGATTAGTCGCGCCGGCACCTCGAACGGATTACGAAAACGATGGGGCTTGGTGCTTTCAAAGTAGTAGCTATCGCCAGCTTCGAGCACAAAAGTTTCAAGACCGACGACCAATTCCAGGCGACCTTCCACCAGAATCCCGGTTTCTTCGCCTTCGTGGGTGAGCATTTCTTCGCCAGTATCGGCGCCAGGCGGGTAAATTTCGTTGAGAAACGTGATCGCCCGGCTCGGATGTGCGCGACCCACCAGTTTCATGGTGACGGCGCCGTCGGAGATATCAATCAGCTCGTTGGCTTTATAGACAACCTGGGTCGGTATTTCCTGGAGGATTTCCTCGGAAAAGAACTCGACCATCGACATGGGAATGCCGCCCAGCACCTTGCGCAAGGAACTGATGGAAGGGCTGACACTGTTTTTTTCGATCATCGAAATGGTGCTGTTGGTGACACCCGCACGCTTGGCGAGCTCGCGCTGGGAAAGACCCTTCAGTTTACGGATGGATTGCAGTCGTTCGCCGACGTCCAATGCGGGAGCCTCCTAGGATTCAGGCTTTGTTGTAATTGAGCGTTATCATGGCGACAGCGTTCAGTATTTACAACACTTGGGCCTAAATCCTCCCCAGCACCGTTCGTAGAGGCCGATCAAGCCCCGGAATAGAGCCTTGGCACGCGGCGCAGGTTGCAGAAGATCTGGTAGGGGATGGTCTCGGCGGCGGCCGCGACGTCACTGGCGAGGATGTTCTTGCCCCACAGCTCCACGGTGGAACCGAGGCCGGCCTGGGGCACGTCGGTGAGGTCGACGCACAGCATGTCCATGGACACGCGGCCGAGCAACTGGCTGCGCTGCCCCGCCACCAGCACCGGCGTGCCGGTGGGGGCGTGACGTGGATAACCGTCGGCATAGCCCATGGCAACCACGCCGACCCGCATCGGTTTCGGCGTGATGAATTTGGCACCGTAGCCCACCGGCTCGCCGGCCGGCAGTTCGCGCACGCAGATGACTTTCGATTCCAGGGTCATTACCGGCTGCAAGCGCGCGGCGATGGCCTGGTCTTCACCAAACGGCGTCGTGCCGTACAACATGATGCCGGGGCGTACCCAGTCGCTGGGCACCTTCGGCCAGCCCATCACCGCCGGCGAATTGCGCAGGCTGACCTCGGCCGACAGCCCCTGGCGCGCCGCTTCGAACACCGCCACTTGTTCATTGCTGCGCACGCAATCGAGCTCATCGGCGCGGGCGAAGTGGCTCATCAATACGATCTTCGCCACCTTACCGCTGGCGAGCAGGCGCTGGTACGCCTCGTGGTAGTCCTTGGGATGCAGGCCGACACGGTGCATGCCCGAGTCCAGTTTGAGCCACACGGTGAGGGGCTTGCGCAAGGCCGCCTGCTCGATGGCCTCCAGTTGCCACAGCGAATGCACCACGCACCAGAAATCATGCTCGACGATCAGCGGCAGCTCGTCGGCTTCGAAAAACCCTTCCAGCAGCAATACCGGCGCGCGGATACCGGCAGCCCGCAGCTCCAGTGCTTCCTCGATACAGGCCACGGCAAAACCATCGGCCTCGGCTTCCAGCGCCTGGGCCACGCGCACTGCGCCATGGCCGTAGGCATCGGCCTTGATCACAGCGAGGGCCTTGGCCCCCGTGACTTCACGGGCCAATTGGTAATTGTGGCGCAGGGCTTGGAGGTCGATCAGGGCACGGGCAGGACGCATGGCGGCAGGCTTCTAGGCGGCAGAGTGAAAAAAACCGGCACCGACCAACCACATCGGTACCGGGAGAGGGATCGTTGCTTCTTAAGGCAGGGCGGCCACGACGGACAGCTCCACCAGGATTTGTGGCTCGCACAGTTTCGCTTCAACCGTGGCGCGGGCCGGGGCGACGCCTTTGGGCAGCCATGCGTCCCACACCGCGTTCATGCCGGCGAAGTCGGCGTCGATGTCTTTGAGGTAGATCGTCACCGACAGCAGCTTGCTTTTGTCGGTGCCGGCCAAGTCCAGCAAGCGCTCGATATTGGCCAGGGTTTCACGGGTCTGCTGTTCAATCCCGGCACTCAGGTCGTCGCCGACTTGCCCTGCCAGGTACACGGTGCCGCCGTGGGCAACGATCTGGCTCATGCGCTCATTGGTGAGCTGGCGCTGGATTGACATGTTTTGCAGACTCCTGGTGGTTGCCATAACGGGAAATATCGAGGCCTTCGGCACTGATCTGCGGCGTTTTCTTGGCCATCAGGTCAGCCAGCAAACGACCGGAGCCGCACGCCATGGTCCAACCGAGGGTGCCGTGGCCGGTGTTCAGGAACAGGTTCTTGAACGGGGTGGCGCCGACAATCGGCGTACCGTCCGGTGTGGTCGGACGCAGGCCGGTCCAAAAGATCGCTTCGGTCAGATTGCCGCCCTGAGGATAAAGGTCGTTGACGATCATCTCCAGGGTTTCGCGCCGACGTGGGTTCAACGACAGGTCAAAACCGGCGATTTCAGCCATGCCGCCGACACGGATGCGGTTGTCGAAACGGGTGATCGCGACCTTGTAGGTCTCGTCGAGAATGGTCGACGTCGGCGCCATCGCCGGGTTGGTGATCGGCACGGTCAGCGAGTAGCCCTTGAGCGGGTACACCGGCGCCTTGATCCCCAGCGGCTTGAGCAACTGCGGCGAATAACTGCCGAGGGCCAGGACGTAGCGGTCGGCGGTTTCCAGCTTGCCGTCGATCCACACACCGTTGATGCGATCACCGGCGTGGTCGAGGCGCTGGATGTCCTGTTCGAAACGGAATTCCACGCCCAACTGCTTGCACATGTCGGCCAGGCGCGTGGTGAACATCTGGCAGTCGCCGGTCTGGTCGTTCGGCAGGCGCAGGGCACCGGCGAGGATGTCGGTGACGCTGGCCAGGGCCGGTTCGACGCGGGCGATGCCGGCACGGTCGAGCAATTCGAACGGCACGCCGGACTCTTTCAACACGGCGATATCTTTGGCAGCGCCATCGAGCTGGGCCTGGGTGCGGAACAGTTGAGTCGTACCGAGGCTGCGGCCTTCGTAGGCAATGCCGGTTTCAGCGCGCAGTTCGTCGAGGCAATCGCGGCTGTACTCGGACAGGCGGACCATGCGCTCCTTGTTCACCGCATACCGGCTGGCGGTGCAGTTGCGCAGCATCTGCGCCATCCACAGGTATTGGTTGATATCGGCGGTGGCCTTGATCGCCAGCGGCGCGTGGCGTTGCAGCAGCCACTTGATGGCCTTGAGCGGCACACCCGGCGCGGCCCATGGCGAGGCGTAGCCTGGAGAGACCTGGCCGGCGTTGGCGAAACTGGTTTCCATGGCCGCGGCTGGCTGGCGGTCGACCACGACCACCTCAAAACCGGCTCGCGCCAAATAGTAGGCACTGGTCACACCAATGACGCCGCTACCCAAGACCAGAACGCGCATTTTTATATCCTCATCGCGGCTTGACCGCCGACGTGTGTTGTTCGAGCAATGATGTGAGCAGTATAAAAAGCAATCACCAGTGCATTTCACTATATAAATGCCTATATTTGGCGACAATTCTTGGCAACAACCCTTTTCACAGAGGCGTATCCCCTATGCGTACCAACACCCAGACCAAACGGGAGCTGGACAAGATCGACCGGAACATCTTGCGCATCCTACAAGCCGACGGGCGCATTTCGTTCACGGAGCTGGGGGAAAAGGTCGGACTGTCGACCACCCCCTGCACCGAGCGCGTGCGCCGCCTTGAGCGTGAAGGGATCATCATGGGCTACAACGCACGCCTCAACCCCCAGCATTTGAAGGCGAGTTTGCTGGTATTTGTCGAGATCAGCCTCGACTACAAATCCGGCGACACCTTTGAAGAATTCCGCCGCGCCGTGCTGAAATTGCCCCATGTGCTGGAGTGCCACTTGGTCTCGGGGGACTTCGACTACCTGGTGAAAGCGCGGATCTCCGAGATGGCCTCGTACCGCAAACTGCTCGGCGACATCCTGCTCAAACTGCCCCATGTGCGGGAGTCCAAGAGCTATATCGTGATGGAAGAGGTGAAAGAGAGCCTCAATCTGCCCATCCCCGACTGACTGACACAACCGGGTCAATGTGGGCGGGGGCTTGCTTACTCCCACATTTAGACCAGCACCTGCCGGGTACTCGCCATGTATTCGTGGATCTGCTTCTCCACCCGCGGGTGAATCAGCTCCACCGGCCGCCGTCCATTGGGGCACGGCAAGGTCTTTGTGGTGCCGAAAAGCCTACAGATCAGCGGGCGCTCGTCATACACCGTGCAGCCATTGGGCCCCAGGTGTACGCAGTTCAACTCGTCCATGGCAGCTTCCTGTTCGGCAGCGGTCTTACGCGGCAGGCGCGACATTTCCTCGGGGGAAGTCGTCACCGGCCCACAGCAATCGTGGCAACCGGGGACGCACTCGAACGAGGGAATCTGTCGGCGCAATGCGCTGATTTTCTGACTGTTGCAACTCATCGAAACACGTACCGAACGGCGAATAGGCGTGGATTCTGCCGCAAAACCCCGCGGTGAGACAGCTTCGTCCGACCGCTGTATCCTGCGTCAAATTTTCCAAACGGGGATGTTCCCATGACTGCCAGCGCCCGGCACACCGCTTCCTACTACGCCGCCAGCAGCCTGCCGCAACCCGACTATCCGGCGTTGGCCGGCGAAACAGTGGCCGACGTGTGCGTGATCGGCGGCGGTTTTTCCGGGCTCAACACCGCGCTGGAACTGGCCGAACGCGGGTTCAGCGTGGTGCTGCTGGAAGCGCGCAAGATCGCCTGGGGCGCCAGCGGGCGCAATGGCGGCCAGTTGATCCGCGGCGTCGGCCATGGCCTGGAGCAATTCACCAACGTGATCGGCACCGACGGCGTGCGCCAGATGAAACTGATGGGCCTGGAGGCGGTAGAAATCGTGCGCGAGCGCGTCGAGCGTTTCCAGATCGCCTGCGACCTGACCTGGGGCTACTGCGACCTGGCCAACAAACCCCGCGACCTGCTCGGCCTCGCCGAAGACGCCGAAGAATTGCGCAGCCTAGGCTATCGCCACGAAGTACGCCTGCTGCAAGCCAGCGAAATGGGCAGCGTGATCGGTTCCGAGCGCTACGTGGGCGGCATGATCGACATGGGCTCGGGCCATCTGCACCCGCTGAACCTGGCCCTCGGCGAGGCAGCTGCCGCCCAAAAACTCGGCGTGCAACTGTTCGAACACTCCGAAGTGACGCGCATCGACTACGGCCCCGAGGTCAACGTACACACCGCCCGCGGCAATGTGCGCGCCAAGACCCTGGTACTGGCCTGCAACGCCTATCTGAAGGGGCTCAACCCACTGCTGAGCGGCAAAGTGCTGCCGGCCGGCAGCTATATCATCGCCACCGAGCCGTTAAGCGCCGCCCAGGCGGCCCAATTGCTACCGCAAAACATGGCGGTGTGTGATCAGCGGGTGACAGTGGACTACTTCCGACTGTCTGCCGACCGTCGTCTGCTGTTCGGCGGCGCCTGCCACTATTCCGGACGCGACCCCAAGGACATCGGCGCCTACATGCGGCCGAAGATGGTGCAGGTGTTCCCCCAACTGGCCGACGTGAAGATCGACTATCAATGGGGCGGCATGATCGGCATCGGTGCCAACCGCTTGCCGCAGATCGGCCGATTGGCGGATCAACCCAACGTGTATTACGCCCAGGCCTACGCCGGTCATGGCCTCAACGCGACACACCTGGCGGGCAAGCTGCTGGGCGAAGCCATCAGCGGCCAGCAGCAGGGACGTTTCGATCTGTTCGCCCAGGTGCCGCACATCACCTTCCCCGGCGGCAAGCACTTGCGCTCGCCGCTGTTGGCGCTGGGGATGCTCTGGCACCGGTTGAAAGAACTGGTGTGACTCAACTGCGCCAGAACGGCTTCAAGCCTTCCTGGCGCGCCTGCTCGGCGGTCAACCCGATATCCCGCAGTTGCTCGGCAGTCAGCTCCAGCAGCACCTTGCGCGTGTGGCGACGGTGCCAGAACAGGCTCCAGCGGTTGCGGGTCGGGGCCGACATCGCCCGCGCCTGCCCCGCTTCCAGTTCCTGGCCGTGTAACGTCAGCCGCACATCGCTCATGCCGTTCATTTTGTCGTCCTCATTTGCTGGTTGCCATGAGTGACTAGAATGAGCGGGCGGACAAAACCATTACAGATTCAACCAAATTTTATTAAATCCATACAGATACTGCCCTCGAGTGGCTGAATCCTGTATTTTCCCTGGATCTGTACTGGTCCCCTGGGAGTGATCACCGTGACCCTTTACGTCAACCTCGCCGAGTTGCTGGGCACCCGCATCGAACAGGGCTTCTACCGCCCCGGCGATCGGCTGCCTTCCGTAAGGGCCTTGAGTGTCGAGCACGGGGTCAGTTTGAGCACTGTGCAGCAAGCGTATCGCATGCTGGAAGACAACGGCCTGGCGATGCCGAAGCCCAAGTCCGGTTACTTCGTGCCCGTCGGCCGTGAGCTGCCGGCCTTGCCCGAAGTCGGCCGCCCGGCCCAGCGCCCGGTGGAAATTTCCCAGTGGGACCAA
Source organism: Pseudomonas sp. LY-1 (assembly GCF_053502595.1). Lineage (NCBI taxonomy): Bacteria > Pseudomonadati > Pseudomonadota > Gammaproteobacteria > Pseudomonadales > Pseudomonadaceae > Pseudomonas > Pseudomonas sp. LY-1. The sequence continues at coordinate 11,996 of NZ_CP094353.1, forward strand.
GTGCTCGAGTTGATCCGCGCGGTGCCGCGCAAAGATGTCGTACAGCTGGGCCGCGGCATGCCGGATGTGTTGTCGCCCACCCTCAAGCCGCTGCTGCGCAGCCTGGCCCGCGTCAGCCGGCGCCAGGACCTGCCGGGGCTGTATTACGACAATATCCTCGGCTGTATGGAGTTGCGCGAACAAATCGCCCGACTGTCATTGGATTCCGGCTGCCAGTTGACCGCCGAAGACATCGTGATCACCACCGGCTGCCATGAAGCGCTGTCTGCCAGCATCCGCTCCATCTGCGAGCCGGGGGATATCGTTGCGGTGGACTCGCCGAGCTTCCACGGCGCCATGCAGACCCTCAAGGGCCTGGGCATGAAAGCCCTGGAAATTCCCACGGACCCGCTCACCGGCATCAGCCTCGAAGCCCTGGAACTGGCGCTGGAACAGTGGCCGATCAAAGTCATTCAACTGACCCCCAACTGCAACAATCCCTTGGGCTACATCATGCCGGAGGCACGCAAGCGGGCGCTGTTGACCCTGGCCCAGCGCTTTGACGTGGCGATCATCGAAGACGATGTGTATGGCGAACTGGCCTACAGCTACCCGCGCCCGCGCACCATCAAATCCTTCGACGAAGATGGCCGCGTATTGCTCTGCAGCTCGTTCTCGAAAACCCTGGCGCCAGGCCTGCGGATTGGCTGGGTCGCGCCGGGCCGCTACCTGGAGCGGGTGTTGCACATGAAATACATCAGCACCGGCTCCACTGCGACCCAGCCGCAGATCGCCATCGCCGAATTTCTCAAGAGCGGCCATTTCGAACCGCATTTGCGGCGGATGCGTACTCAATACCAACGTAATCGCGACATGATGCTCGACTGGGTCAGCCGTTATTTCCCCGCCGGCACCCGCGCCAGCCGACCTCAAGGCAGCTTCATGCTGTGGATCGAACTGCCGGAAGGTTTCGACACCCTCAAGCTCAACCGGGTGTTGGTGGAACAAGGCGTACAAATCGCCGTGGGCAGTATCTTTTCCGCGTCCGGCAAGTACAGGAATTGCCTGCGCATGAACTACGCTGCCAAACCTACGCCGCAGATTGAAGAGGCGGTGCGCAAAGTCGGCGCCGTCGCGAGCAAGATGCTGGCCGAGGCCGCCGACTGACCTTTCCGGGAAAATAGCCGTCCTATGTCGACAACCGCCCTGATCTGGAAACGGTGCCCTTGATGACTCGACGGCTTTTAGCGTTTTTCCTGTTGGGCGCCCTGGCCCTGGGCGGCTGCGCCACGGTGAATGTGCCGCGCATCCCCAGCGATGCTCTGCCGGCGACGCAGTCGTCGTTCGGCCGTTCGATCCAGGCCCAGGCCGCGCCGCATCAGGGCCGCTCCGGCTTTCGCCTGCTGCCCAACAGCAGCGAGGCGTTCATGGCCCGCGCCGAACTGATCCGCAACGCCCAGACCAGCCTCGACCTGCAGTACTACATCGTCCACGACGGCATCAGCACCCGCCTGCTCGTGGATGAACTGCTCAAGGCCGCCGACCGTGGCGTGCGTGTGCGTATCCTGCTGGACGACACCACCAGCGACGGCCTCGATCAGGTCATCGCCACCCTCGCCGCCCACCCCAACATCCAGATTCGCCTGTTCAACCCGCTGCACCTGGGGCGCAGCACCGGCGTGACGCGCGCCATGGGGCGCCTGCTCAACCTGTCGCTGCAACATCGACGCATGCACAACAAACTGTGGCTGGCGGACAACAGCGCGGCCATCGTCGGCGGGCGCAACCTGGGCGACGAATATTTCGACGCCGAACCCAACCTTAATTTCACCGACATCGACATGCTCAGCGTGGGCCCGGTGGCCGAGCAACTCGGCCACAGTTTCGACCAGTATTGGAACAGCGCCCTGAGCAAGCCCATCAATGAATTCATCTCCAACCTGCCGTCCAAAGGCGACCTGGCCAGCGCACGCCTGCGCCTGGAAGAATCCCTGGCCCAGTCGCGCCAACAGAACCACGCCTTGTACAACCGCCTGCGCACCTACAAGACCGAACCGCGCCTGGACATCTGGCGGCGCGAGCTGATCTGGGCCTGGAACCAGGCGTTGTGGGACGCCCCGAGCAAGGTACTCGCCAAGAATGATCCGGACCCGCGCCTGCTGCTGACCACCCAATTGGAACCGGAACTCGAAGGCGTCAACCATGAGTTGATGATGATTTCGGCGTATTTCGTGCCGGGGCAGCCGGGCCTGGTGTACCTGACCGGTCGCGCGGATGCGGGCGTCTCGGTGAGCCTGCTGACCAACTCCCTCGAAGCCACCGACGTGCCGGCCGTACACGGCGGCTACGCGCCCTATCGCAAGGCGCTGCTGGAGCACGGCGTGAAACTCTATGAGTTGCGCCGCCAACCCGGCGCACCCCGCACAGGCAGCGGCCCCCACCTGTTTCGTCGCGGCCTGTTCCTCGGCTCGGACTCCAGCCTGCACAGCAAGGCGATGATTTTTGATCGACAAAAGTCGTTTATCGGCTCGTTCAACTTCGACCCGCGTTCGGTGCTGTGGAATACCGAAGTCGGCGTGCTGGTGGACAGCCCTGAGCTGGCCGAGCACCTGCGCAATCTGGCGCTGCAAGGCATGGCGCCAGCATTGAGCTACGAGGCGAAATTACAGGATGGCCAGGTGGTGTGGACCACCGAAGATAACGGGCAACCGCACACCCTGACCCGCGAGCCGGGCAGCTGGTGGCGCCACTTCAATGCCTGGTTCGCCACCTCCGTCGGCCTGGAGCGCATGCTGTAGGAGCGAGCTTGCTCGCGAAGAACGCAAGAACACCGCACTTAACCAGACCGTACCCGTCATCGCTAACGCCTTCATCCCCTCGCGCCTAAACAGGCTGCGCGGCGCCAAACGCCCCCTGACGCAACAACAGCACCACCAACCCCAGAGCCCCGGCCGCCATCAGCCACGGCAATGCATGCCCGCTGATCCACTGGCTGCCCGCACCGGCCACCAGCGGCCCGATCAGGCAACCGATGCCCCAGAGCTGCGCCACGTGGGCATTGGCGCGCACCAGCGCATCGTCGCGGTAACGCTCGCCGATCAGGATCAACGACAAGGTGAACAAACCGCCCGCACTCGCGCCGAACAGCACCCACACTGGCCAGATCAGCAGCGTGTGCATCAACAACGGGACCGCCAGGCTCGCCCCCAGCAACAGCAGCGCGCAGCTCAAGAACAGCGTGCGCCGCGGCAGGTAGTCGGCCAGCGCACCGATGGGCAGCTGCAACAACGCATCGCCCACCACCACCGTGCTGACCATCGCCAGGGCGATCTCGGCCGTGAAGCCTTGCTGCAGGCAATACACCGGCAGCAGCGTCAGGATCATCGCCTCGAACGCCGCGAATAACGCCACCGCCCAGGCAATCGCCGGCAGGCTCCGACAGAAGCGCCACAGCTCGGCAAACGTCACGCTGAAGGACTCGGCGGTCGGCGCCCCGGAACGCCCCAGCAACAGCAACGGCGCCAGCGTCAACAGGCCCACGCCCACCCAGAACCCATAGTCATGATCGGTGCCCAGCACGCCCAACAGCAGCGGCCCCGACAGCTGGCTCAGCGCATAGGTGCAGCCATACAGCGCCACCAGCCGGCCGCGCCATTGCTCCACCACCAACTGGTTGATCCAGCTTTCGCCAAGAATGAACACGATGGTCAGGATCACCCCGATCATCAGCCGCAGCACCAGCCACACCGGGTAGCTCGGCAGGATCGCCAACAGGCCGATGGACACCGCCCCCGCCCACAGGCACAGGCGCATCAGACGCGCAGTGCCCAGCCAGGACGCCAGCCGACTGGAAACCTTCGCCCCCAACAGCACGCCGAAGGCCGGCATCGCAGCCATCACTCCAATGGCGAAGCTGCCGTAGCCCCAGCCTTCCAGGCGCAGGGACACCAGCGGCATGCTGACACCCAACGCCAGACCAACGCTGAGCACCGAGGCCAGCACGGCGAAATAAGTCGCCCAACGCATTTCCACGCTCCTGTGGATAGTTTTTTCAGGGCTGTAAACGAACTGTAGGAGCGCGCTTGCTCGCGAAGAACGCCAACGATAACGCGTGCTGTCTGGTTGAACGCGGCGTCTTTGAGTTCTTCGCGAGCAAGCTCGCTCCTACAGGGGACCTGCGGTGTTGCTTAGAGCTTGATCCAGGTCGCCTTCAGCTCGGTGTACTTGTCGAACGCATGCAGCGACTTGTCGCGACCGTTGCCCGACTGCTTGAAGCCACCAAACGGCGCGGTCATGTCACCGCCGTCGTACTGGTTGACCCACACGCTACCGGCGCGCAGTGCCTTGGCGGTGAGGTGCGCCTTGGAGATATCCGCCGTCCACACCGCCGCGGCCAGGCCGTATTGGGTGTCGTTGGCGATGGCGACGGCTTCTTCGGCGCTGTCGAAAGTGAGCACCGAGAGGACCGGGCCGAAGATTTCTTCGCGGGCGATCTTCATGGCGTTGGTCACACCGTCGAAAATCGTCGGCTCGACGTAAGTGCCGCCGGTCTCTTCCAGCGTGCGCTTGCCGCCCGCCACCAGTTTGGCACCGTCGGCATGACCGGCTTCGATGTAGGACAGCACGGTGTTCATCTGTTGAGTGTCTACCAGCGCGCCGACGTTCGTGGCCGGGTCCAGCGGGTTGCCTGGCTTCCAGCCCTTCAGCGCGGCGATCACCAGCGGTAGGAATTTATCCTTGATGGAACGCTCCACCAGCAGGCGCGAACCGGCGGTGCAGACCTCGCCCTGGTTGAAGGCAATCGCGCCGGCGGCGGATTCGGCGGCGGCTTGCAGGTCCGGGGCATCGGCGAACACGATGTTCGGGCTCTTGCCGCCCGCTTCCAGCCATACACGTTTCATGTTCGATTCGCCGGAGCGGATCAACAGCTGTTTGGCGATTTTGGTGGAGCCGGTGAACACCAGGGTGTCGACATCCATGTGCAGCGCGAGCGCGTTACCCACGGTGTGGCCGTAGCCCGGCAGCACGTTGAACACGCCTTTTGGAATACCGGCCTCAACGGCCAGCGCCGCGATGCGGATGGCGGTCAGCGGGGATTTTTCGGACGGTTTGAGGATCACGGAGTTACCGGTCGACAGCGCCGGCCCGAGTTTCCAGCAAGCCATCATCAGCGGGAAATTCCACGGCACGATGGCGGCAACCACACCGACCGGCTCACGGGTCACCAGACCCAGCTGATCGTGAGGGGTGGAAGCGACTTCATCGTAAATCTTGTCGATGGCCTCGCCGCTCCAGCTCAGGGCATTCGCCGCGCCGGGTACGTCGATGTTCAGGGCGTCGCTGATCGGCTTGCCCATGTCCAGGGTTTCCAGCAGCGCCAGCTCTTCGGCATTGGCCTTGAGCAACGCGGCGAAACGGATCATGGTGGCCTTGCGCTTGGCCGGCGCCAGGCGCGACCAGACACCGGAATTGAACGTGGCGCGGGCATTTTCCACGGCGCGCTGGGCGTCGGCGACGTCACAGCTGGCAACGCTGGTCAGCAGGCGGCCATCGACGGGGCTGATGCATTCGAACGTGTCGCCGGAAACGGCGGCGGTGTACTCGCCATTGATATAGGCGCGGCCTTCGATCTTCAGATCCTTGGCGCGTTGCTCCCAGTCGGCACGGGTCAGGGTGGTCATGCGAGTGTCCTCCTCTTATTGAATACAAGGGCCAGGCGATGTGCCCCGGCAGCCTCAAAGAATGCTTGCCCCGCCAGCCAGTTGTTCGGCTCAAGGCAACTGCCACCCTAAACCAGCGGCTGGGGATGTATCAATATATTTGACATAACGCCGGTAAACGCCCTTGCGATGTTCATTTTAATAAACATAGACTTTGGGCTCTCCAACCGCAGGCCAGACGGGACACGCACATGAGCATCCAGGACATCGTCGACTTCAGCCAAGCCAACACCGCCCCCGATCGCTACCTCCCTGCCCCGGAAAAAATCCTCAAGGGCAATCCCGAGCAAACGATCTACAACCACTACAACAGCCCGTGCGGCCAGATGAGCGCCGGCGTCTGGGAAGGCGACGTCGGGCAGTGGAAGGTCAACTACACCGAACATGAGTACTGCGAGATTGTGCAGGGGGTTTCCGTACTGCGCGATGCCGAGGGCAACGCCAAGACCTTGCGCGCCGGCGACCGCTTCGTTATCCCGGCCGGCTTCAGCGGCACCTGGGAAGTGCTCGAGCCCTGCCGCAAGATCTATGTGGTGTTCGAACAGAAGGCCTGATCAGCAAATCCTGCGCAAAAAAAAGCCCGAATCGTGAGAAACGGGCTTTTTTTCACAAGGAAGAAAATCAATTACTTGATTTTGCCTTCTTTGTAGATCACGTGCTTGCGAACGCGCGGGTCGAACATTTTCTTTTCGAGCTTGTCCGGGGTAGTACGCTTGTTCTTGTCGGTAGTGTAGAAGTGACCAGTACCGGCGCTAGAGATCATTCGAATCAATTCACGCATGATAGAGCTCCTTAGATCTTGCCAGCGGCGCGGATTTCGGCCAGCACGACAGTGATGCCACGCTTGTCGATAATGCGCATGCCTTTGGCAGATACGCGCAGACGCACAAAACGTTTCTCTTCTTCAACCCAGAAGCGGTGATGCTGCAGGTTCGGCAGGAAACGACGACGGGTTTTGTTATTTGCGTGGGAAATGTTATTCCCAGTCACCGGACCCTTACCGGTAACTTGACAGACTCTCGACATGCCTCAGCCCTCTAAAACCACATGCCCAACCCGGCATGGGTTGGCCGCTTAATCTCTCAGTCATTTGGCGCCAGGCGCCGCGTTTCTTTAGGGTCTTACCGGCTACACCTACAAGCGAAGGAACCGGGCCCCTAGAAAAGAGCGCTGCTTTATACCAGAAAGACCCAAGTGCAACAACAGCCCGTGTGTTTTTACCGGCGTAAATCTCGGCGACAGATGGCCGAACCGTTGCCAGGAGGGGCCGCTGCAATAGCCGACCGCTCGTCGCACAGAATGATTTACAACGCCCGCAAGTACCAAAAAGTACAAGGCGAAACGCGCTGAGGCGCCATCAAAACAGCATTTGAGCCAAAAGCACAGGCAAAAATGGACTAGTCATTTATCAATCAGACCACTACGGTAGGACTTTTCCAGACTGCACTCGCAGATGGGCCTTCGATCTGCACAGGAAACCGAACATGCGCCTCGCTGCCCTACCGCTTTTGCTAGCCCCTCTGTTTATCGCGCCGCAGGCCTTGGCGGCCACCAATCTGAGCGTGTGTACCGAAGCCAGTCCCGAAGGGTTTGACGTAGTGCAGTACAACTCGCTGACTACCACCAACGCCTCGGCCGACGTGCTGATGAACAGCCTGGTGAACTATGACGCAGCCAGCGGCAAGCTGGTGCCAAGCCTGGCGGACAGCTGGGAAGTGTCGCCGGACGGCCTGACCTACACCTTCCAGTTGCACCCCAACGTAAAATTCCACCGCACCGACTATTTCACCCCGAGCCGCACCCTGACCGCCGAGGATGTCCGCTTCAGCTTCGAACGCATGCTCGATCCGGCCAACCCATGGCACAAGATCGCCCAGAGCGGCTTCCCCCATGCCCAGTCGCTGCAATTGCCGGCACTGATCAAGAAGATCGACGCCCTTGACCCGCTGACCGTGCGCTTCACCCTCGATCACCCCGACTCGACCTTCCTCGCCGCGCTGAGCATGGGTTTTGCCTCGATCTACCCGGCCGAGTACGCCGACAAGCTGCTCAAGGCCGGCACCCCGGAGAAGCTCAACAGCCAGCCCATCGGCACCGGCCCGTTCATCTTCACGCGGTTCCAGAAAGATGCCGTGGTGCGCTACAAAGCCAACCCGGACTATTTCGCCGGCAAACCGGCTGTGGATAACTTGATCTTCGCCATCACCCCGGATGCGAACGTGCGCCTGCAGAAACTGCACCGCGACGAATGCCAGATCGCACTGTCGCCCAAACCCCTGGATGTGGGCGAAGCCGAGAAAGATCCCGCACTCAAAATAGAAAAAACCGCAGCATTCATGACTGCATTCGTCGCGATCAACAGCCAGCACCCACCGCTGGACAAGCCCGAAGTGCGCCAGGCGATCAACCTGGCCTTCGACAAGGACAGCTACCTCAAAGCCGTGTTCGAAGGCACCGCCGAAGCCGCCAACGGCCCCTACCCGCCCAACACCTGGAGCTATGCCAAGGAGTTGCCGGGTTATCCACAGGACATCGCCAAGGCCAAGCTGCTGCTGGAGCGCGCCGGGCTCAAGGACGGCTTCAAGACCACGATCTGGACACGCCCCACCGGCAGCCTGCTGAACCCCAACCCCAACCTCGGTGCGCAACTGTTGCAGGCGGACCTGGCCGAGGTCGGCATCCAGGCCGAGATCCGCGTGATCGAATGGGGCGAGCTGATCCGCCGCGCCAAGGCCGGCGAACACGACCTGCTGTTCATGGGCTGGGCCGGCGACAACGGCGACCCGGATAACTTCCTGACTCCGCAGTTCTCCTGCGCGGCAGTGAAATCCGGCACCAACTTCGCCCGCTATTGCGACCCGGCCCTGGACAAACTCATCAGCGCCGGCAAGACCACCAGCGAGCAAGGGGTGCGCAGCAAGCTGTATCAACAGGCCCAGGCGCAGATCCAACAGCAGGCACTGTGGCTGCCGCTGGCGCACCCGATGGCGTTCGCCCTGATCCGCAAGAATGTCGAGGGGTACCAGGTGAGCCCGTTTGGGCGGCAGGACTTTTCGAAAGTCAGCGTCAAGCCCTGAGCTGCAAGCTGCAAGCCCCCTTGAGGCTTGCAGCTGCAACCTTGCAACTGCTGCCCCTCCTACATCCACCCGTATTCCGCCATCGACAACGGATCACCATCGCCCACGATGATGTGATCCAGCACCCGCACATCCACCACTTCCAAGGCTTTTTGCAGGATTTTGGTCAATTTCCGATCAGCCGCACTCGGCTCCACACTCCCCGAGGGATGGTTGTGGCACAGGATCAACGCCGCCGCGTTATACGCCAGGGCGCGCTTGACCACTTGCCGCGGGTAAACCACGGTGGCGTCGATGGTGCCCTGGAACAACGCCTCGAACCCCAGCACCCGATGCTTTGAATCGAGAAACAGGCAGCCGAAGATCTCGTGAGGCTCATGGCGCAACAGCGCCTTGAGGTAGTCCCGCACAGCGACCGGGCTTTCCAGCACCGAGTCACTGCGCAGCTGTTCGGCCAAGTGGCGCCGGGACATTTCCAGTACCGCCTGCAGTTGCGCAAACTTCGCCGGCCCCAGCCCCAACTGCTGGCTGAACAGCACCTGGCTGGCCTCCAGCAGCGGGCGCAAGCCACCGAACTGCGCCAACAGATGCCGCGCCAGGTCCACCGCACTCCGCCCGGCCACGCCGGTGCGCAGGAAGATAGCCAACAGTTCGGCGTCGGACAGCGTTGCGGCCCCCCATTCCAAAAGCTTCTCCCGCGGCCGCTCGGCCACCGGCCAATCACGAATACTCATCCCGCCTCCCTGTGCATGTGCGCCGCTGTTGCCTGGCGGACGCTGTGTTATCGTAGGCCCTCTTTTTTGCATGCGATTTCACCTGGGGAGGGGGCATCGCAGGCGTCACTGAACTGGCTTCACTGAACTGGAAAGGCAAACCAATGCAGCGTCTGTATCGGAAACGCATCGTTCTCGGCGTCGGCGGCGGCATTGCCGCCTACAAGAGCGCAGAGCTGGTTCGCAGGCTTCTCGACCAGGGCGCCGAAGTGCGCGTGGTCATGACCCGCGGCGGCAGTGAGTTCATCACCCCGCTGACCATGCAGGCCTTGTCCGGCCACCCAGTTCACCTGGACCTGCTGGACCCGGCCGCCGAAGCCGCCATGGGCCATATCGAACTGGCCAAATGGGCCGACCTGGTGCTGATCGCCCCGGCCACCGCCGACCTGATCGCCCGCCTGGCGCAAGGCATCGCCGATGACTTGCTGACCACGCTGGTCCTGGCCACCGACGCCACTGTCGCCATCGCCCCGGCCATGAACCAGGCCATGTGGCGCGACCCGGCCACCCAAGCCAACACGCAGCTCCTGCAAAGCCGTGGCCTCAAGGTGTTCGGCCCGGCCTCCGGCAGCCAGGCCTGCGGCGACGTCGGCATGGGCCGCATGCTCGAAGCCACCGACCTGGCAGTGTGCGCCGCCGAGTGCTTCCAGCACCTGGCCCTGACTGGCAAGCACGTGTTGATCACCGCCGGCCCGACCCAGGAAAACATCGACCCGGTGCGCTACATCACCAACCATAGCTCAGGAAAAATGGGCTTTGCCCTGGCTGAAGCGGCGGTCGAGGCAGGCGCGCGCGTGACCCTCATCACCGGCCCGGTGCATTTGCCGACGCCCGATCGCGTCACCCGGATCGACGTGGTCAGCGCCCGGGACATGTTGGCGGCCTGTGAGGCGGCCATTCCCTGCGACCTGTTTATCGCCTCGGCAGCGGTTGCGGATTACCGCCCGGAAGTCGTCGCCCCGCAAAAGCTCAAGAAAGACCCTACCAGCGGCGACGGCCTGCTCCTGCAAATGGTGCGTAACCCGGACATCCTGGCCACCATCGCCAGCCGCCCGGACCGTCCGTTCAGCGTCGGTTTCGCCGCCGAGACCGAGCACCTGCTGGACTACGCCGCACGTAAATTGAAAGACAAAAACCTCGACCTGATCGTTGCCAATGATGTCGCCAACCCAAGCATCGGCTTCAACAGTGAGGAAAACGCCTGCAGCGTGATCGATCGCGACCTGCACGCCACCCTTTTCGCCCAGACCAGCAAGGGCAAGATTGCCCGCCAACTGATCTCTTTTATCGCCCAACGGCTGAACCAGGTTTAATTTACATGCACGCTTTGCAAGCCAAGATCCTCGACCCCCGCATCGGCACCGACTTCCCCCTGCCGGCCTATGCCACACCGGGCTCCGCCGGCCTGGACCTGCGCGCCATGCTCAAGGAAGACACCCTCCTCGAGCCGGGCCAGACCCTGCTGATTCCGACCGGCCTGTCGATCTACGTCGGCGACCCGGGCCTGGCGGCGCTGATTCTGCCGCGCTCGGGCCTCGGCCATAAGCACGGCATCGTGCTGGGCAACCTGGTCGGCCTGATCGACTCGGACTACCAGGGCGAGCTGATGGTGTCATGCTGGAACCGCGGCCAGACCGCCTTCAACATCGTCGTCGGCGAGCGCATCGCGCAGCTGGTGCTGGTGCCGGTGGTGCAGGCGCACTTCGAACTGGTACAGGAATTCGACGCAACCCAACGCGGCGCAGGCGGTTTTGGGCATTCCGGCAGTCACTGACCACACCAAACCGGGGCGGACGCTACCGTCCGGCCCGGTTAGATGCCACCGCATGGCCTTTCAGGATGAAGAATGCGCGGACCTGACGAGCGACACTTTCCAAGTAAAATCAATGTATTACGTAAACATAAGCGCGGAGCGGTTGCTCCGATGGCCTTTTTGCACCACGAACTCTGCACCGAAAACGCCGTCATACCCTTCAGTTTAAGCCTGCCGGTCAGCCACATTAAGGCCAGCCTTGTCTCTTTCAGATGGAGTTTCCCCCCGCGATGAGTACCGCCGCCCGAGTAGCCCCGACCTTCCCCGACAGCATCTTCCGCGCCTATGACATCCGTGGCGTGGTGCCCAAGACCCTGACCGCCGAAACCGCCTACTGGATTGGCCGCGCCATCGGCGCCCAAAGCCTGGCCCAGGACGAACCGAACGTTTCGGTCGGCCGTGACGGTCGCCTGTCCGGTCCCGAACTGGTGGAGCAATTGATCCAGGGCCTGGCCGACAGCGGTTGCCATGTCAGCGACGTCGGCCTGGTGCCGACCCCGGCGCTGTACTACGCCGCCAACGTGCTGGCCGGCAAATCCGGGGTGATGCTCACCGGCAGCCACAACCCGTCGGACTACAACGGCTTCAAGATCGTCATCGCCGGCGACACCCTGGCCAACGAACAGATCCAGGCTCTGCACACGCGCCTGAAAACCAACGACCTGACCAGCGGCAAAGGCAGCATCACCAAGGTCGACATTCTTCAGCGCTACTCCGACGAAATCACCGGCGACGTCAAACTCGCGCGCCGCCTGAAAGTGGTGGTGGACTGCGGCAACGGCGCGGCCGGCGTGATCGCCCCGCAACTGCTCGAAGCCCTGAACTGCGAAGTGGTGCCGTTGTTCTGCGACGTCGACGGCAACTTCCCCAACCACCATCCAGACCCGGGCAAGCCTGAAAACCTGGTGGACCTGATCGCCAAGGTCAAGGAAACCGGGGCCGACGTCGGCCTGGCCTTTGACGGCGACGGTGACCGCGTGGGCGTGGTGACCAACACCGGCGAAAACGTGTTCGCCGACCGCCTGCTGATGCTGTTTGCCCGTGATGTGGTGGCGCGCAACCCGAATGCCGAAATCATCTTCGACGTAAAATGCACCCGTCGCCTGACGCCGCTGATCAAGGAATATGGCGGTCGCCCGCTGATGTGGAAGACCGGTCACTCGTTGATCAAAAAGAAAATGAAGGAAACCGGCGCACTGCTGGCCGGCGAAATGAGCGGCCACGTGTTCTTCAAGGAGCGCTGGTTCGGGTTTGACGACGGCATTTACAGCGCCGCTCGTCTGCTGGAGATCCTCAGCAAGGAAAAATCCACGGCGCAGGAGCTGTTTCAGACCTTCCCGAATGATATTTCTACGCCAGAGATCAATATCCATGTGACCGAAGAGAGCAAATTCAGCATCATTGACGCATTGCACGATGCGCAATGGGGCGAAGGCGCCAACCTGACCTCCATTGATGGTGTGCGAGTCGATTACGCCAAAGGCTGGGGCCTGGTTCGCGCGTCCAACACCACACCGGTGCTGGTGCTGCGTTTCGAGGCGGATACCGAGGCTGAGTTGCAGCGCATCAAGGACGTGTTCCACGTCCAGTTGAAACGTGTTGCCCCTGATCTCCAATTACCGTTCTGATTTTTTTGCACCGGAGCCCTGAATGACCCTCGAACGCGAAGCCGCTGCCAACACCGCCAAGGTCCTGTCCGAAGCGTTGCCCTACATTCGACGCTACGTCGGCAAGACGCTGGTGATCAAATACGGCGGCAATGCCATGGAAAGCGACGAGCTGAAAACCGGCTTTGCCCGCGATATCGTGTTGATGAAAGCCGTGGGGATCAACCCGGTGGTGGTCCACGGCGGCGGCCCGCAGATCGGCGACCTGCTCAAGCGCCTGTCGATCGAAAGCCACTTCATCGATGGCATGCGTGTCACTGACGCGCAGACCATGGACGTGGTGGAGATGGTCCTCGGCGGCCAGGTGAACAAAGACATCGTCAACCTGATCAACCGCCACGGCGGCAGCGCGATTGGCCTGACCGGCAAGGACGCGGAGCTGATCCGCGCGAAAAAACTGACCGTGACCCGTCAGACGCCGGAAATGACCCAGCCAGAAATCATCGACATCGGCCAGGTGGGCGAAGTGATCGGTATCAACACCGACTTGCTGAACCTGCTGGTCAAAGGTGATTTCATCCCGGTCATCGCGCCGATCGGCGTGGGCGCCAACGGCGAGTCCTACAACATCAACGCCGACCTGGTTGCCGGCAAAGTGGCCGAAGCGCTGAAGGCTGAAAAGCTGATGCTGCTGACCAACATCGCCGGCCTGATGGACAAGCAAGGCAAGGTGCTGACCGGCCTGACCACCCAACAAGTGGACGAGCTGATCGCCGACGGCACCATCTATGGCGGCATGCTGCCGAAGATCCGTTGTGCGCTGGAAGCGGTACAGGGCGGCGTCGGCAGCTCGCTGATCCTTGATGGCCGCGTGCCGAATGCGATCCTGCTGGAAATCTTCACCGACACCGGTGTGGGTACGCTGATCAGCAACCGCAAGCGTCCTTAACCACAAAAAGCCCCACCCTCTGTAGGAGCGAGCTTGCTCGCGAAAAACGTAAAGACGCCGCGTTCATCCAGAATAAACGCGTCATCGTTGGCGTTCTTCGCGAGCAAGCTCGCTCCTACAGGGGGTGGGGCTTTTTGTTGTGCGGCGTTTACTGGACGCCGAACTGCTCGCGGTACGCCCGTACTGCCGGCAAGTGTTGCTTGAGCTGCGGATCATCTTCCAGGAACTGCAACACCTGGTTCAACGACACGATGCTCACCACCGGGATGCCGAAATCGCGCTCCACTTCCTGGATCGCCGACAACTCACCATTGCCACGCTCCTGGCGGTTCAAGGCGATCAACACGCCTGCGGCCTTGGCACCCTCCTGGGAGGCGATGATCTGCATCACTTCACGGATGGCGGTGCCAGCGGTGATCACGTCGTCGATGATCAGCACGTTGCCGGTGAGCGGCGCGCCCACCAGGCTACCGCCTTCGCCATGGGCCTTGGCTTCCTTGCGGTTGAAGCACCACGGCAGATCGCGCCCATGGTGCTCGGCCAACGCCACGGCCGTCGCGGCGGCCAGGGGGATGCCCTTGTAGGCCGGACCGAACAGAACGTCGAAGGAAATACCGCTTTCAACGATGGCAGCCGCGTAGAAACGCCCCAACTGAGCCAGGGCCGAACCCGAGTTGAACAAGCCAGCATTGAAGAAATACGGGCTGGTGCGCCCGGACTTGAGGGTGAACTCACCGAAGCGCAAAACCCCGCGATCGATGGCAAAACGAATGAAATCGCGTTGATACGCCTGCATGAAAAAAGCCTCAGATACCACGGATTTAGCTAATTAGGTAGACGGCGTGTATCATACACGCACGCGATTTTTGGGGCCATTTATGCGGATCATCAGTGTGAACGTTAATGGTATTCAGGCTGCAGTCGAGCGTGGTTTGCTCAGTTGGCTGCAAGCCCAGAATGCCGACGTCATCTGCCTGCAGGACACCCGCGCCTCCGCCTTTGAACTGGACGATCCAGCCTTCCAACTGGATGGCTACTTCCTTTATGCCTGCGATGCCGAAGTGCCCACCCAAGGTGGCGTGGCTTTGTACTCGCGGTTGCAACCCAAGGCGGTCATCAGCGGCCTCGGCTTCGAGACAGCCGACCGCTACGGGCGCTACCTGCAAGCCGATTTCGACAAGGTCAGCATCGCGACCTTGCTGCTTCCTTCGGGGCAGAACGGCGATGAAGACTTGAACCAGAAGTTCAAGCTAATGGACGACTTCGCCCGTTATCTGGATAAACAGCGACGCAAACGTCGCGAGTACATTTATTGTGGCTCGTTGTACGTGGCGCAACAGAAGCTGGATATCAAGAACTGGCGCGACAGCCAGCAATCCCCGGGGTTCCTGGCGCCGGAACGGGCCTGGATGGACGAGATTGTCGGCAACATGGGCTATGTCGATGCCCTGCGCGAAGTCAGCCGCGAAGGCGACCAGTACAGCTGGTGGCCAGACAACGAACAGGCTGAGATGCTCAACCTGGGCTGGCGTTTCGACTACCAGCTGCTGACCCCGGGCCTGCGTCGCTTTGTGCGCAGCGCACGCCTGCCACGCCAGCCGCGCTTCTCGCAGCACGCGCCGCTGATCGTGGACTACGACTGGACACTGACCATCTGAGGTCTTTGCCCAGGCACAAAAAAAAACCGACATCGCTGTCGGTTTTTTTGTGCGCGCCTGGTTACTTGATCAGCCGCCAGGTCCACGGGTAGCGGTAGGCCGTGCCGTTGTTGGCCTTGATCCCGCCAATGATCGTCAGCACCAGCGCCGCGACCACCAGGATCAACATCAACAGGAAGCCGATCACCACGAACCCCAGCACCATGCAGACCAGCCAGGCAATGGCCACGGTGATCTGGAAATTCAGGGCTTCCTTGCCCTGATCATCGATCAGCGGGTCCATGTCCTTCTTGATCTGCCACAGGATCAGCGGCCCCAACAGGCTGCCGAAAGGGAACACCAGGCCCAGAAACGCCGCGAAGTGACACAACATCGCCCATTGGCGGACTTCCTTGGACGGTGCCGGAACCGGCAGTTGACTGTCACTCATGGCGTTTCTCCTTGAAGCCGGTTCAGTCGGCCAGCGCGGCGTTCTGCAGCTCGAAAATCTCGGTCATGCCTTTCTGCGCCAGCGCCAGCATGGCATTCAGCTCAGCCGGCTGGAATGGCGCACCTTCGGCGGTGCCCTGCACTTCGATGAAACCACCGGTGCTGGTCATCACCACGTTCAGGTCGGTCTCGGCGGCCGAGTCTTCCAGGTAATCCAGGTCCAGCACTGGCTCGCCCTGGTACATACCCACCGACACAGCGGCGATCATCTGCTTGAGCGGGTCGCCGGCTTTCAGGCCGCCACGCTTCTTGATCACTTTCAACGCGTCGACCAGCGCAACCATGGCACCGGTGATGGAGGCAGTGCGCGTGCCGCCGTCGGCCTGGATCACGTCGCAGTCGACGTACAGGGTCACGTCGCCCAGCTTGGACATGTCCAGGGCGGCACGCAGCGAACGGCCGATCAGGCGCTGGATTTCCAGGGTACGGCCGCCTTGCTTGCCACGGCTGGCTTCACGCTGGTTACGCTCGCCAGTGGCGCGCGGCAGCATGCCGTATTCGGCGGTCAACCAACCCTGGCCCTGGCCCTTGAGGAAACGCGGCACGCCGTTTTCGACGCTGACGGTGCAGATCACCTTGGTATCGCCAAACTCGACCAGTACAGATCCCTCGGCGTGTTTGGTGTAGTTGCGGGTGATGCGGATCGAGCGGAGCTGATCGGCAGCGCGACCACTTGGACGTTTCATAGGGGATACCTGTACGGAGGACGAAAAACTGCCGAGCATTATAGAGCCGCGAGCCGATTCGGGGCACGTCTAAAAAATTCGGTTACGAATCGTCGACTGGCGGTGCTTTGTCAGTGCCAGGGTTTGGGGCCAATCGCCCCACTGCGCTACACTCCTGCGCCTTCGCAGCCTGTCGGCTTCAATTTACCCATCAGCCCGCCATCGCGGGACTGCAACGCGAGGTACCTCCATGGTGCACAGCATGACCGCCTTCGCCCGCGTCGAAAAAGCCGGCGCGCAAGGCACCCTGAGCTGGGAACTGCGCTCGGTCAACAGCCGCTACCTGGAGCCGCACCTGCGCCTGCCGGAATCGTTCCGCGACCTCGAAGGCGCGGTACGTGAAGCACTGCGCCAGGGCATTTCCCGCGGCAAGCTGGAATGCACCCTGCGCTTTACCGAGGAAACCACCGGCAAACCGCTGCAGGTCGACCGCGAACGCGCCGCGCAACTGGTCGCCGCCGCCGAAACCATCGCCGGCCTGATCAAGCAGCCGGCCGCGCTGAACCCGCTGGAAGTGCTGGCCTGGCCCGGCGTGCTGGTGGCCGACGCCAGCGACCCGCAAGCCCTCAACGCCGAAGCCCTCGCCTTGTTCACCCAGGGATTGAAGGAACTCAAGGCCGGCCGCGAGCGCGAAGGCGCCGAGCTGGCCCGCCTGATCAACGAGCGCCTGAGCGCGATCGAAGCCGACGTGGTCACCTTGCGCGAACTGGTGCCGCAGATGCTCGCGACCCAGCGCCAGAAGGTCCTCGACCGCTTCGCCGACATGAAGGCCGACCTCGATCCGGTACGCCTGGAGCAGGAAATGGTCCTGTTGGCGCAGAAGAGCGACGTCGCCGAAGAACTCGATCGCCTGAGCACCCACATCCTTGAAGTACGCCGCGTGCTCAAGTCCGGCGGCGCCGCCGGTCGGCGCCTGGATTTCCTGATGCAGGAACTCAACCGCGAAGCCAATACACTGGGCTCCAAGGCGTTCGATCCGCGCAGCACCACGGCGGCGGTCAACCTCAAAGTGTTGATCGAGCAAATGCGCGAACAAGTACAGAATATTGAGTAAGGCAACTTCCATGACCCACAGCACCGGCACCCTTTACATCATTTCCGCCCCCTCGGGCGCGGGCAAGAGCAGCCTGGTCAAGGCCCTGACCGACGCTGACGAACAGATCCGCATCTCGGTGTCCCACACCACCCGCGCCATGCGCCCGGGCGAGGTGAACGGCGTTCACTATCACTTCGTCGAGCGCACCGAGTTCGTCAAGATGATCGAGCACGGCGCCTTCCTTGAGCGCGCCGAAGTGTTCGGCAACCTCTACGGCACCTCGCAAAGCCACCTGCAACAGACCCTGGACGAAGGCCACGACCTGATCCTGGAAATCGACTGGCAGGGCGCCGAGCAAGTGCGCCAGCTGATGCCCAAGGCGCGGTCGATCTTCATCCTGCCGCCGTCCCTGGAAGCCTTGCACCAGCGCCTGACCAACCGCGGCCAGGACAGCGACGCGATCATCGAAGGCCGCATGCGTGAAGCCGTCAGCGAAATGAGCCACTACGTCGACTACGATTACCTGATCATCAATGACGATTTTGCCCACGCTCTGGACGATTTGAAGGCGATTTTCCGCGCCAATCAGCTCCAGCAAAAACGCCAACAACAGCGTTTCGGCAAGTTATTGGCCGAACTGCTCGGTTGATCAGCTCTTCCCAAAACCGCTGCGAGGGCCTTACATTGGCACTTGCAGCGGTTTTGCGAGAGCCTGGGAAAAATCAGCGCTTCCCTAAACGCTGGTGATTTTTTAAACTGTTTAGTCCGCTCGCCCAACCGGGCAGCGCGCATCTTGCATTCGCTCCGAGGAATACCATGGCCCGCGTAACCGTTGAAGACTGCCTAGAACACGTGGATAACCGCTTTGAGCTGGTCATGCTCTCTACCAAGCGTGCCCGTCAACTGGCCACTGGCGGCAAAGAGCCCCTGGTCCAGTGGGAAAACGACAAGCCTACCGTTGTCGCTCTGCGCGAAATCGCTGAAGGCCTGATGAGCTACGAGTTCATCGCCAACGCCGAGATCGTTGAAGACGAACCGCTGTTTGCAGCGTTCGAGGACGAGTCCAACGAGGCCGTCTAAGCCTATGCCTGGTCGACGTAGCACGGCGCGGTGTCAACGCACGCGGCAGGAGTCCATCCTTTGCCGAGCATAGACGCCCTCGCCGATCGCTTATCGACCTACCTCGGCCCAGACCAGGTCAACCTGGTCCGCCGAGCGTATTTCTACGCCGAACAAGCCCACGACGGCCAACGCCGCCGCAGCGGCGAGGCGTATGTCACCCATCCTCTTGCGGTGGCCAATATTCTCGCCGACATGCACATGGACCATCAGAGCCTGATGGCCGCGATGCTGCATGACGTGATCGAAGACACCGGCATCGCCAAGGAAGCGCTCAGCGCGCAATTTGGCGAAACCGTGGCCGAACTGGTCGATGGGGTCAGCAAACTGACCCAGATGAACTTCGAGACCAAGGCCGAAGCCCAGGCGGAAAACTTCCAGAAGATGGCGATGGCCATGGCCCGGGATATCCGTGTGATCCTGGTCAAGCTGGCCGACCGGCTGCACAACATGCGGACACTGGAAGTGCTGTCCGGCGAAAAACGCCGGCGCATCGCCAAGGAAACCCTGGAAATCTACGCGCCCATCGCCAACCGGCTGGGCATGCACGCCATTCGTATCGAATTCGAAGACCTCGGCTTCAAGGCCATGCACCCGATGCGTTCGGCGCGCATCTACCAGGCAGTCAAGCGCGCCCGGGGCAACCGCAAGGAAATCGTCAACAAGATCGAAGAGTCGCTGAGCCATTGCCTGGCGATCGACGAGATCGAGGGCGAGGTCAGCGGGCGGCAGAAGCACATCTACGGCATCTACAAGAAGATGCGCGGCAAGCGCCGGGCCTTCAACGAGATCATGGACGTGTATGCGTTCCGGATCATCGTCGACAAGGTCGACACCTGCTACCGCGTATTGGGCGCTGTACATAATTTGTACAAACCCCTGCCGGGCCGCTTCAAGGACTACATCGCCATTCCCAAGGCCAACGGCTATCAGTCGCTGCATACCACGCTGTTCGGTATGCATGGGGTGCCGATCGAGATCCAGATCCGCACCCGGGAAATGGAAGAGATGGCCAACAACGGCATCGCCGCCCATTGGCTGTACAAATCCAGCGGCGACGAGCAGCCCAAAGGCACCCACGCCCGCGCGCGCCAGTGGGTCAAAGGCGTGCTGGAAATGCAGCAACGTGCAGGCAACTCCCTGGAATTCATCGAGAGCGTGAAGATCGACCTGTTCCCGGACGAGGTCTACGTGTTCACGCCCAAGGGCCGGATCATGGAGCTGCCCAAAGGCTCCACGGCCGTCGACTTTGCCTACGCCGTACACACCGATGTCGGCAACAGCTGCATCGCTTGCCGCATCAACCGGCGCCTGGCCCCGCTGTCGGAACCGCTGCAAAGCGGCTCCACCGTGGAAATCGTCAGCGCACCAGGCGCCCGGCCGAACCCGGCGTGGCTCAACTTCGTGGTCACCGGCAAGGCGCGTACCCATATTCGCCACGCCCTGAAACTGCAGCGCCGCTCCGAGTCCATCAGCCTGGGCGAACGCTTGCTGAACAAGGTGCTCAACGGCTTCGACAGCGCCCTCGAGAAAATCCCCGGCGAGCGCGTGCAAGCGATGCTCAGCGAGTATCGCCAGGAAACCATCGAAGACCTGCTGGAAGACATCGGCCTGGGCAACCGCATGGCCTATGTGGTCGCCCGTCGCCTGCTCGGCGAAGGCGAGCAATTGCCAAGCCCGGAAGGTCCGCTGGCGATTCGCGGCACCGAGGGCCTGGTGCTCAGCTACGCCAAGTGCTGCACGCCGATCCCGGGCGACCCGATTGTCGGGCACCTGTCGGCGGGCAAAGGCATGGTGGTCCACCTGGACAACTGCCGCAATATCAGCGAAATCCGCCACAACCCGGAAAAATGCATCCAGCTCTCGTGGGCCAAGGATGTCACCGGCGAATTCAACGTCGAGCTGCGGGTCGAGCTGGAGCACCAGCGCGGCCTAATCGCCCTGCTGGCCAGCAGCGTCAACGCGGCCGACGGCAATATCGAGAAAATCAGCATGGACGAGCGCGATGGTCGCATCAGCGTGGTCCAACTGGTGGTCAGCGTACACGACCGCGTACACCTGGCCCGCGTGATCAAGAAACTGCGCGCCTTGACCGGTGTGATCCGCATCACCCGCATGCGTGCATAGCCCACCTCTTACAAGGAGTCATTCATGACCAAGACTGTTATTACCAGCGACAAAGCCCCAGCCGCCATCGGCACCTACTCCCAGGCGATCAAGGCGGGCAACACCGTCTACATGTCCGGCCAGATCCCACTGGACCCAAAGACCATGGAACTGGTTGAAGGCTTCGAAGCACAAACCGTACAGGTCTTCGAAAACCTCAAGTCGGTCGCCGAAGCTGCCGGTGGTTCGTTCAAGGACATCGTCAAGCTGAACATCTTCCTCACCGACCTGAGCCACTTCGCCAAGGTCAACGAGATCATGGGCAAGTACTTCGAACAGCCTTACCCAGCCCGCGCCGCTATCGGCGTTGCTGCCCTGCCAAAGGGCGCACAGGTTGAGATGGACGCGATTCTGGTCATCGAGTAAAACACCCGGCGCAGCCTCCATAGGCTGCGCCGACTTCGTTTTAAAAGGATTTCATGATGCGCAAAGCGCTTGTAGCCTCTTCGTTGCTCGCCCTGTTGCTCGGCGGCTGTGCCAGCAACCCCGCCGACCTGGATGTGAGCGGCACCTGGATCAACCAGGTTGCCATCGACGCGGCAGCCAAGGGCGGCCCTTTGCGTGAAGCACTGCAGAGCTTTGGCCCGAACCTCGAGTGGGACGTCAACACCAAGGCCCTGCAGGCCCGCTACTACAACGGTTTTGAAGTAGCGGAAGGCAAGTTGCTCGGTGAGAAGCCCGGTGCCTGGAGCGTCGACTTCTACGGCAGCGCCGCCACCGATCTCAAGCGCAAAGGTCGGCAACTGCTGCAAGTGGCCAACGACAACGAGCCCGAACAGCTGTTTGCCCGCGCCAAGGAACCTGCACCGGAAGGCGCGCCATTGGGCGCCAACTTCGAGCGCGCGCTGTACGCCGCTTATATGGGCGGCGACTGGAAAATCGCCAACGGCAATGGCGAAGGTGCCACCGTGCAGTTCCAGGCCAACGGCCAAGTGGCCGGCCTGCCGGGCGCCGATCGATATTCGTTATGCCTGGCGGGTGATTGCGCCTCCATGAGCGGCGGCTACGACAGCATGTGGTTGCAACGCAACGGCGTGGGCAATGCGTGGATCTTTGCACGCAAGGGCAAGCAGCTGGAAATCTTCCAGGCGATCAATACCTCGCAGGCCGACGAAGTGCCCTCGTTTACACCGGGGCCACGCCAGTGGCTGCTTGAAAAACAATAACCGTCATCCCACAGACCTGAATGTGGGAGGGGCGGTGCGACGATTCGACTTGCTCCCGATCGCGGTGCATCAGCCACTACAACCGTGGCTGACAAAGCAAACCCCCTCCCACCTTTTCTGACCGCGGCTCAGCCCTTCAGGATGGCCGCGTAGCCTTCGCGATAACTCGGATACGTCGGCACCCAGCCCAACGCCTTGGCCCGGGCGTTGCTGCATTGCTTGCTCCCGGCGCGGCGCACACTGGCGTCATCGGACCATTGCGTCACACCCAGGTACTCACGCAACCAGGCCACCACCTCGGCCAACGGCGCCGGTGCGTCATCGACACCGATATAGATGCGATCCAGCGAACCGCCCTGCTCCACATGCCGCAACAAAAACGCCAGCAGGCCGGCCGCATCATCGACGTGGATCCGGTTGCCATACAAAGGTGGATCGATCGCCACGCGATAACCCTGGCGCACCTGCGTCAGCAGCCACTCGCGGCCCGGCCCGTAAATCCCGGTCAAGCGCACGATGCTCGCCGCAATGCCGCTGTTCAGCGCGACTTGCTCGGCTTCCAGCATCACCTGCCCGGAATAGCCTTTTGCCTGGGTCTCGGACGTTTCGTCGACCCATTCGCCCTGCTGCTGCCCATACACACTGCTGCTGGACACAAACAGCAGATGCTTGGGCCCCTGGCCGTAATCCTTCAACCACTCCAACACATGCTGCAACCCTTGCACATAAGCGGCGCGATAACCGGCTTCGTCGTGATCCGTCGCCGCCGCGCAATACACCAGGTAATCCACCCCGCCGATCGGCCAGGTGTCAGGGCAATCCTTATTGAACAGGTCACCGGCAATGCCGATCACGCCATCGGGCAGGCGCGAAATATCACGCCGCAGGCCATGAACCTCCCATTCCGAGGCGAGCAATTGGCTGGCCAGCCGACTCCCCACATCGCCACAACCGGCAATCACAACAGAAGGCGCAGACATCACAAAACTCCGTACTGAAAGGTCTAGATTAGCCGCCGCAGGAGACCAGCGGCCAGAAAAAGGACAAATAAAGTTACTGTATTACTTCTGTTAACAAGAATTACTTGCAATAATAACGACCCATTTGTCCTCGACCTCGCAGGGTCTGGAAGGACGATCACTCATTTTTTTCTCTCAGGTCCGGCCAGCATGACACGTAATACACACCCCGCTTCGCCAACCAAACTTCACAGTCCATCCCGCGCCTGGCGTGCGATTGCGGCGCTGCTGTTCAGCGTACTGCTGGCACCGACCGCCGCATTCGCTGATGCCACCGCGCCGGCGGCTCCTGCTGCTGCCGAACAGAATGCCACCGTCGCCCCTGCGGTGCCGGCCGCCACAGACCCAGCCCAGGCTGCAGTGCCGGCCACCGCCGACGAGCCCGGCGTGGTGCTGGAAGAAAACAACACCCTTGGCATGGCCCACGACCTGTCGCCATGGGGCATGTACCAAAACGCTGACGTGGTAGTGAAAGCCGTGATGATCGGCCTGGCCATCGCCTCGATCATCACCTGGACCATCTGGATCGCCAAAGGCTTCGAACTGCTGGGTGCCAAGCGCCGCCTGCGCAACGAGATCGTCCACCTGAAAAAGGCCACCACCCTCAAGGAAGCCAGCGAAACGGCGACCAAGAAGGGCACCCTGGCCAATACGCTGGTACACGACGCGCTGGAAGAAATGCGCCTGTCGGCCAACACCCGCGAAAAAGAGGGCATCAAGGAGCGCGTGGCGTTCCGTCTTGAGCGCCTGGTGGCAGCCTGCGGTCGTAACATGAGCAACGGCACCGGCGTGCTGGCGACCATCGGTTCCACCGCGCCGTTCGTCGGTCTGTTCGGCACCGTGTGGGGCATCATGAACAGCTTCATCGGCATCGCCAAAACCCAGACCACCAACCTCGCCGTCGTCGCTCCCGGCATCGCCGAAGCCTTGCTGGCGACCGCCCTGGGCCTGGTTGCCGCGATTCCCGCAGTGGTGATCTACAACGTCTTCGCCCGTTCGATTGCCGGCTACAAGGCTCAGGTATCGGACGCGTCGGCAGAAGTCCTGCTGCTGGTCAGCCGCGACCTCGATCACCTGCCTTCCGAGCACAGCTCGCAACCGCACATGGTGAAAGTGGGGTAATCGGCCATGGGCCTGCATTTGAATCAAGGCGACGACGAACTCGTCGAGAACCACGAAATCAACGTCACGCCGTTTATCGACGTAATGCTGGTGCTGCTGATCATCTTCATGGTGGCGGCCCCCTTGGCCACCGTGGATATCAAGGTCGACCTGCCCGCCTCCAGCGCCAAACCCGCGCCGCGGCCGGAGAAACCGATTTTCCTCAGCGTCAAGGCGGACCAGCGCCTGTTCCTGGGCGAAGAAGAAGTCAAAGCCGAAACCCTGGGGCCGGCGCTCGACGCCAAGACCCAAGGCAAGAAAGACACGACGATCTTCTTCCAGGCCGACAAAGGCGTGGACTACGGCGACCTGATGAGCGTAATGGATGCCCTGCGGGCAGCCGGCTACCTCAAGGTCGGCCTGGTCGGACTTGAGACGGCAGCCAAAAAATGATCACGACGCGCCACAAACTGACGCGTTATGGCACCAGCCTCGCCGTCGTGCTGGGCGTGCATGCCATCGCGATTGCCATCGCGCTCCACTGGTCGGCGCCGCGCACGGTCCAGCTGCCACCGGCGGCCATGGTCATCGACCTGGCGCCGATGCCCGCACCGCCGCCGCCGGCACCGCCCAAGGTGGTCACGCCGCCGCAGCCGCCCGCCCCGGTGGAAGAGTTGCCGCTGCCGAAACTGGCCGAAGCGCCCAAGCCGACGATCCAGGTGCCCAAGCCGGTCAAGCCCAAGCCGAAACCCCAGCCGCCCAAACCGGAGGAGAAAAAACCCGAGCCGCCCAAGGAGAAACCTTCCGAGACGCCGCCAAGCGACACGCCGCCGACCAATACACCGGCGGAGAAATCGGCCCAGCCCGCACCGGGCCCGTCGCCGCAACAGGTCGCCGCCAAAGCCTCCTGGGAAGGCGCCCTGCTGGCGCACTTGCAGAAGTACAAAAAGTACCCGCAAAGCGCGCAGAACAGTGGCAAGGAAGGCATGAATCGCTTGCGCTTCGTCGTCGATGCCGAAGGCAATGTGCTGTCCTACGAGTTGGTGGGCCGCTCCGGCAACGCCGACCTGGACCGCGCCACCCTGGACATGATCCGTCGCGCCCAGCCATTGCCCAAGCCACCGGCCGACATGGTGAAAAGCGGCAGCATCGAGATCGTCGCGCCGTTCGTTTACAACATCGAGAAGCGTCGCCGCTAAAGGCACGCGCAGGGCTATGTGAGAGGGGGCTTGCTCCCGATGACGGTACATCAGTCGACACATCCTCGACTGACCCATCGCCATCGGGAGCAAGCCCCTTCCCACATCGGGTTTTATCGCTTCAGCAAAATCTCGCACATTCCCCGCTCAATCCTTATCAAAGTTCTGATAACGTGTGTCTATCGATTGCAGCCGGTATGCTTGGCTCGCAACCTCATGGACGCCCGCTATGACTCTTACAGAATTACGCTACATCGTGACCCTCGCCCAAGAACAACACTTCGGCCACGCGGCCGAGCGTTGCCACGTCAGCCAGCCGACGCTGTCGGTGGGCGTGAAAAAGCTTGAAGACGAACTCGGTGTGCTGATTTTCGAGCGCAGCAAAAGCGCCGTGCGCCTGACCCCGGTCGGTGAAGGCATCGTTGCCCAGGCCCAAAAGGTCCTGGAGCAAGCCCAAAGCATTCGCGAACTGGCCCAGGCCGGCAAAAACCAGCTGACCGCGCCGCTGAAAGTCGGCGCCATCTACACCGTCGGCCCGTACCTGTTCCCGCACCTGATTCCGCAACTGCACCGCGTCGCGCCGCAGATGCCGCTGTATATCGAAGAAAACTTCACCCACGTGCTGCGCGACAAACTGCGCAACGGCGAGTTGGACGCGATCATCATCGCCCTGCCGTTCAACGAGGCTGACGTGCTGACCCTGCCGCTCTACGACGAGCCGTTCTACGTGCTGATGCCGGCCTCGCACCCGTGGACGCAGAAAGACAGCATCGACGCCAGCCTGCTCAACGACAAGAGCCTGCTGCTGCTCGGTGAAGGCCACTGCTTCCGCGACCAGGTGCTGGAAGCCTGCCCGACCCTGACCAAGGGCCACGACGGCGCCAAACACACCACCGTGGAATCCAGCTCCCTGGAAACCATTCGCCACATGGTCGCCTCCGGCCTGGGCATTTCGATCCTGCCGCTGTCGGCGGTGGACAGCCATCACTACGCCCCGGGCGTGATCGCCGTGCGCCCGCTCACGCCGCCGGTGCCGTTCCGCACCGTGGCGATCGCCTGGCGCGCCAGCTTCCCGCGGCCCAAAGCCATTGAGATCCTGGCCGACTCGATCCGCCTGTGTTCGGTGGCCAAACCGCCTGCTGCGAGCTGAGCCACTGTATGACTGAGCTGTCGCAGGTGTCGGTGACGGCACTCAAGGGTGTCGGCGAAGCCATGGCCGAGAAGTTGGCCAAGGTCGGCCTGGAGAACCTTCAGGACGTGCTGTTCCACCTGCCTCTGCGCTATCAGGACCGCACCCGCGTGGTGCCCATCGGTCATTTGCGCCCTGGGCAGGACGCAGTGATCGAAGGCACCGTCAGCGGCGCCGACGTGGTGATGGGCAAGCGCCGCAGCCTGGTGGTGCGCCTGCAGGATGGCACCGGCGGCCTGAGCCTGCGCTTCTACCATTTCAGCAACGCGCAGAAGGAAGGCCTCAAGCGCGGCACCCGCGTGCGCTGTTACGGCGAAGCACGCCCCGGCGCCTCGGGCCTGGAGATCTACCATCCGGAATACCGCGCCATTACGGGCGACGAGCCGCCGCCGGTCGACACCACCCTGACGCCGATCTACCCGCTGACCGAAGGCCTCACCCAACAACGCCTGCGCCAACTGTGCCAGCAGACCCTGACGATGCTCGGCCCGAAAAGCCTGCCCGATTGGCTGCCCGTGGAGCTGGCCCGCGACTATCAACTGGCGCCGCTGGACGATGCGATCCGCTACCTGCATCACCCACCGGCCGACGCGGACGTGGACGAACTGGCCCTCGGTCATCACTGGGCGCAGCATCGCCTGGCCTTCGAAGAACTGCTGACCCACCAACTGTCCCAGCAACGCCTGCGCGAGAGCATGCGCTCCCTGCGCGCCCCGGCGATGCCCAAGGCCACGCGCCTGCCCGCGCAGTACCTGGCGAACCTCGGCTTTGCGCCGACCGGTGCCCAACAGCGCGTGGGCAATGAAATCGCCTACGACCTCAGCCAGCCCGAACCCATGCTGCGCCTGATCCAGGGCGACGTCGGCGCGGGCAAGACCGTGGTCGCCGCCCTCGCCGCCCTGCAGGCACTCGAAGCCGGTTACCAGGTGGCGCTAATGGCACCCACTGAGATTCTCGCCGAGCAGCACTTCATCACCTTCAAGCGCTGGCTCGAACCGCTGGGCCTGGAAGTGGCGTGGCTGGCGGGCAAACTCAAAGGCAAAAACCGCACAACCGCGCTGGAGCAGATCGCCAGCGGCGCACCGATGGTGGTGGGCACCCATGCGCTGTTCCAGGACGAAGTGCAGTTCAAGAACCTCGCGCTGGTGATCATCGACGAACAGCATCGCTTCGGCGTGCAACAGCGCCTGGCCCTACGCCAGAAAGGCGCGGGCGGGCGCATGAGTCCGCACCAATTGATCATGACCGCCACGCCGATCCCGCGCACCCTGGCCATGAGCGCCTACGCCGACCTCGACACCTCGATCCTCGACGAACTGCCGCCCGGCCGCACCCCGGTCAATACCGTGCTGGTCACCGACTCCCGGCGCGTGGAAGTCATCGAGCGCGTGCGCGGCGCCTGTGCCGAAGGCCGCCAGGCGTATTGGGTATGCACGCTGATCGAAGAGTCCGAAGAGCTGACCTGCCAGGCCGCCGAAACCACTTACGAAGACCTCACCAGCGCCTTGGGCGAACTCAAGGTCGGGCTGATCCACGGGCGCATGAAACC
Source organism: Pseudomonas sp. LY-1 (assembly GCF_053502595.1). Lineage (NCBI taxonomy): Bacteria > Pseudomonadati > Pseudomonadota > Gammaproteobacteria > Pseudomonadales > Pseudomonadaceae > Pseudomonas > Pseudomonas sp. LY-1. The sequence goes on from NZ_CP094353.1 coordinate 40,330, forward strand.
GGCGGAAAAAGCCGCGGTGATGGCGCAATTCAAGGCCGGCGACCTGCAACTGCTGGTGGCCACCACGGTGATCGAGGTCGGGGTGGACGTGCCCAACGCCAGCCTGATGATCATCGAAAACCCCGAGCGTCTGGGCCTGGCGCAACTGCACCAGCTACGCGGCCGCGTCGGCCGGGGCAGCGCGGCCAGCCACTGCGTGCTGCTGTATCATCCGCCGCTGTCGCAGATCGGCCGTCAACGCCTGGGCATCATGCGTGAAACCAACGACGGTTTTGTCATCGCCGAAAAAGACCTCGAACTGCGCGGCCCCGGCGAGATGCTCGGCACCCGCCAGACCGGCCTGCTGCAATTCAAGGTCGCCGACCTGATGCGCGACGCCGACCTGCTGCCGGCAGTGCGCGATGCGGCCCAGGCCCTGCTCGAGCGTTGGCCGGATCACGTCAGCCCGCTGCTGGATCGCTGGCTCAGGCATGGGCAGCAATACGGCCAAGTGTGACGCCTGTTTCACTTATCCGACCAACATTTGTATCAAGCTGGTTATACTCCAAAGACTGTACGAATTTGGATCAGGCCATGTCAGAAGTTGCCCACGCCGCCGCACCACTGACCGCCCCGCCGGTTATTCGGGCGCTGCTCGCGAAACTCTCCATCAGCTATACGGAAGTCGCCGAACATCCGGGCCTGAACCCTGCGCGAAAGATCCAGGCGGTGCTGCTGGAAGATGCGGTGGGCGCGCTCATGGTGCTGTTCCCGCAGAACCAGTTGCTCGACCTCAACCGCCTGACCGAACTCACCGGCCGCCGCCTGACATCGGTGTCGCCGGAACGTATCGAACGCATGCTGGGCAAGCATGACCTCAGCCTGCTGCCCGGCCTGCCGGCGCTGACCAGCTCACCTTGCCTGTATGAAGGCAGCCTGCTCGATGAGTCGAGCCTGCTGGTTCACTCGGGCGAAGCCGGTTTGCTGCTGGAGATCGCCAGCGCCGACTTCAAGACCATGCTGACCAAGGCCAGCGCCGCTCAATTCGGCGAGCCGCTGAGCAACATCCGGCCCAACCTCGACCGGCCCCATGATGACCGCGAGGAAATCACCCAGGCCATGCAGGCGTTCACGGCCCGGCGCATCCAGCAACGCCTGGAAGCGACCATCGAGATTCCGCCGCTGGCCGACACTGCGCAGAAAATCATCAAACTGCGCGTCGACCCCAACGCCACCATCGACGACATCACCGGCGTGGTCGAAACCGACCCGGCGCTGGCCGCCCAGGTGGTCAGTTGGGCCGCCTCGCCCTATTACGCCTCGCCGGGCAAGATCCGCTCGGTGGAAGACGCCATCGTGCGGGTGCTGGGCTTCGACCTGGTGATCAACCTGGCGCTGGGCCTGGCCCTGGGCAAAACCCTGAGCCTGCCCAAGGACCACCCGCACCAGGCCACGCCGTACTGGCACCAGTCGATCTACACCGCCGCCGTCATCGAAGGCCTGACCCGCGCCATGCCGCGCGCGCAACGCCCAGAAGCCGGCCTGACCTACCTGGCCGGTCTGCTGCACAACTTCGGTTACCTGCTGCTGGCCCACGTGTTTCCGCCGCACTTCTCGCTGATCTGCCGACACCTGGAGGTCAACCCGCACCTGTGCCACAGCTATGTGGAGCAGCATTTGCTGGGTATCAGCCGCGAACAGATCGGCGCCTGGCTGATGCGCTACTGGGACATGCCGGACGAACTGTCCACCGCCCTGCGCTTCCAGCACGACCCGTCCTACGACGGCCAATACGCCGAGTACCCCAACCTGGTGTGCCTGGCCGTGCGCCTGCTGCGCAGCCGGGGCATCGGCTCCGGGCCGCACGAAACCATCCCCGACGAGTTGCTTGAACGTTTGGGCTTGAGCCGTGACAAGGCTGAAGAAGTCGTGGCCAAGGTGCTGGATGCCGAGGTGCTGTTGCGCGAATTGGCCTCGCAGTTCAGCCAGGGCTGAATCGGTAGCTTGTTAGATCGCTATCGGGGGCAAGCCCCCTCCCACATTTTGATCTGCGAACACGGTCAAGTGTGGGAGGGGGCTTGCCCCCGATGAATCCACCTCGGTCTACTGCTTTTTCTTCGGCTTCAAATACTTGGTCAAGCCCTGGAACCAGATCACCAGCGCCGGGTTGCCCTTGATCTGGATCGACTTGTCCTGAATCCCCGTCATGAACGCCAGTTGCTTGTTCTTCGCCTGCATCGTGGCGAAGCCATAGGCGGCGTCTTTAAAGGCAATGGCGAAGGCCGGCGCAGGGTGGACACCCGAGCGGCTGGTGATGCGCTGGTCTTTGACGATGAAGTGACGGGCAACCTTGCCGTCGAGAGTCTGCAACTGGAACGCCAGGTCTTTGTCACCCAACTGCTGCTGGAACGCAGGGTTGGTGCGGCTGGCTTTGCCCATCATCAGGCCCAGTACCCAGAGGAGAAGACGAAATTTCATGCACACGGCCTCGGTGTAATTATTGAGTGGCCGCAGCAGTGTAACGAATTGCCGAAAGAACGCCACCGATCTCGCGCTTTAGCCGGAGATCGGTTGGCGTTTACCGCTTATAGCAACAACTTGCTTATACGTTAGGGCACGGTACCGGCGCCCAGTCGGCCAGGTTCGGATCGCGGCAAGTGCCTTCGATCTGTGCTTTACCGGCGCTGGCGACCTTCTTGCTCTCATCTTGCTTGGTCTGGGCAGTCTGGAAGGTTCTTTCGGTGGCGACCGCTTCTTTCGGCACCACAGGCAGCGGCGGACGCTTGGTCACGACTTTGCTGGTCGACTTACCTTTCTTGGCCGGTACGACCGCCGGAGTGGCATCCGCTGTCGCCACGGTGACCACGTCGTTGCGCTGCACGCCCACCTGTTGCAGGTCTTTCTCGTAAGCCTGGGTGTAGTTGTTCAGGTCTTCGCTGGCCTTGCCGTTGACCGCGACGATCAGGTCATTGGATTCCTTCAGGCCGGAGACGATTTCCGCCAGGCGCTTGCGGCCTTCGGTGTCGTTGACGGTCTTGGCCTTACGGTCGGCCACCAGCTTGGTGAACGCGCTCTGGTAGCACTGCTGGGAGGCCTTGGCGTAGGCGGTGCTGCGGTCGATGTCGGAGGCGCTTTTATTGACGTCGGCTGCGTAGGAGCCAATACGCTGGTTGTCATCGGCGATCTGCTTCTGACGCTCGGTGTAGTAACCCGCCGCGCCGCCAGCCAGGGCGCCGCCCGCGGCACCGATTGCGGCGTTACGGCCGCGCTTCTCGGAGTCGCCGGTCAGGGCGCCGAGCAATGCACCGCCGGCAGCGCCGATGGCCGCGCCGGTGACGACCGACTTGGTCATGTCCGAATCGGTCGCGCGCAGGTGCTGCACCGGCTCGTAGCAGTTCGGGTAGTACTCGACCTTGGTGCTCGACGCGACTTTGGACGTCGGCGACGTGGCGCAACCAGTCAACACGGTGCTGAAACCGGCTGCGATCAGCAGCAAGTGACGCTTGGAAACCGCCTTACGGGAAAAAAGCATAGGTGTGTTCTCTTTTAAGTTTGACTTGCCCAGCACGGCCCACCGCCGCCTGAGTCCCTTCCAAGCTCGCTCTATAGCCAGCGATCAAGACCGCTGACCACTGGCTGCGAGCAATTCCTTCAAGATCGTTGCCGGGTCGGCCCGCTGTTGCTTGCGGTAGTTGCCGACATGGCGAACGAACAGTGTCGCGCGCGTCACCAGGCTTTTGCCGAGCACTGGCTTGCGATCCAACTCTTCCTTGATCCGTTGAAACTGCGCCTGGATCACTGCATCGGTGTAACGCGTGCCGGTGGCCAGGTTGTCGATATAGATCGCCACTGCGCCGTCGAGGGCACTGCGCCCGTTGGCGATGGCTGCGGCAAACAGCTGCGCGCTGGCCTCGTCCTTGGCGTCCACGGCCTGCTGGCGGCTCTTCTGCAGATTGGTCAGGCGGATGTTGTAGTTATTGATGGTCTCGGCCACCAACGCCGCCGACTGAATCAGGTTGCCCGCCGCTTCTTCGCGTTGCTGGGCGATCAGCGAGACGTTGCGCTTGAGCTCTTCGTTGACCAGCCCCAGCTCGGCTTGCAGGCGTGGGTCGACGCTGGCAGCGATGATGCTGTCCAGGCGCTTGGTCGGGTCCTGGGCGTCATCGATGGCATCGGTCAGCGAGGCCAGGCGGCCTTCTTTCTGCCACTGCGCGAACAGCTCCTTGTAGCGCGAACGCGGTGCCGACAGCGCACCGATCGCCACGCGAAAACCGGTGGTCTCGTTGCTTTGCTCGGTGCCGTCGGCGGCGAACAACGGGTACTCGCGGCGCATGCCGGTGAACAGCGTGCCCTCGCCCTCCAGGTAATTGCCGCCCTTGACCACAAAGCCGCCATAGGCGCCCTGGCGACGCCCGGCGTGTACCAGTTGGAAGGATTCCTGAACCATTTCCGCCGCGTTGCCGATCACATCGAACAGGCCGATCGGGTTGGGTAATTTGGTGCCGATGGGCAGCAGCCGCGCGGCCTGGCCGGTGCCGCCGGCGACTTGGTTGAACACCGCCCAATCGGCTAGCGGGCCGTCGCTTTCGCTGCCCTCAATGCGCCGCGGGAACAGGCGCCCTTCCAAGTCCTGGCGGCTCACGGCCTGGGCCCCGCGTGCGGCAAACTCCCATTCCACTTCGGTGGGCAGGCGCACAAAACCCAGGCCGCCGTCGTCCGCCGAAGCGCCACGCCCGCTCACCGGCAGCAACTCGCGGTGGTATTTCATCAGCCAGGCGCTGTACACCGCCGAGAAGCGTTCGGCTTCAAAGCGCGACAGCTTGACCTTGGGCAAACGCCCGGCCATGCCGCTGGGCGCATCGCACGCGGGCGCCGGTTCGCCACTGGCCAGCGATTGCGCCTGGGACATCACCAGGGCGTATTGGCGCGCGGTCACTTCGTACTTGCCGATGAAGTAGAGCATCGGCTTGAGCGGGGTCTTGGCGTCGGTCTTCGGCATCAAGGGCGTGATGACGTTGTTCCAGTCTTTCGGCAGGTCCTTGAGGCTGAACTGGCCGTTGATGAAGTCGCGGCGATAGCCGGAAATGAACGACTGCTGATAGCCCGCCTCGCCTTCGGCAAAGGGGTAGCCGAGGCTGATCTCGCGGTCGTCCAACGTGCCTTGGGCCAGTACATAGACGTAGCGGAACACCATGTTGCCTTCGCACGGCAGCGGCAGGCTGACGTCGTCCGGCAACGGCTTGGGGTTGTCGAGCTTATCGCTTGCCTCATCGGCCCACGCCAGCGAGGCCAGGCTCAGCGCCAAGGCGGCGCCCAGTAACTTATACATCTCGGATTCCTTCAGAAGCCTGGATACGCGCCACGCGCCAACCGCCACACGCTGCCGCCACGGCGCTGACGCCGAGCACAGCCACCAGGGCCAGGCCGTAATGACGCGCCAGCAGGTGGCTGGCGTGTTCGCCCGGCACCTGCACGAATAATTGATTCAAGCCCGCCTCGGCCAGGCGATACAGACCCGCACTGAACACGGCGGCCAAGCCGGCGCTGTAGAGCGCCTGCAGCACCACAAACAGCAACAGCGCGGCGGTGGAAAAGCCCAACAGGCGCAACACCGATAACTCCCTGCGCTTGCGCGCCACGGCGGCCAGCGCCCCGGCGAAGATCGCCGCGAACGCCCCCGCCAAGGCCAACCCGGCGATGATCCAGAACACGATCGACAGGTTGCGGCTCAACGACTGCACCTGGGCGATGCTCAATGCCTGGGTCGCCACCAACAGATTCTGCCCGGCGAAAAACACCCGCAGCGGCTCCACATCGGTGAGGTTGCGCGCATACAGGCGAAACGCCGGATACACCCGCTGCTCGCCCGCGCCGACCGCGTCGCCGTCCCAACCCAGCGCTGGCACGGCACGGCCGTCGCGGTAGTCTTCCACCGCTTCCAGCAGGCTCAATTCAGCAAACAGGCCGTCACGGGCGAAGGCTTCCAGCGGCAGTACCGCGAGCACCTGCAAACGCGTGCGCCGGGTTTCGACGCGCCCCGCGACCTGGCGCGCAAAGCCGCTTTCCAGCCAATCCCCGGGCCGCGCCGCGAGCTTCTCGGCGGCGGTGTGGCTCAGCACGATCTGCGCCAGGCCCTGGGGCATCGGCAAACCGTTGAGCAGTGGATCGCCCGGCGCAGTCGGCAGCATTTCCAGGGTCAATGTGCCCACCTGCGCGGTCGCCGCGATCTGCCGCGTGCGCGGGATGGCGAACGCTACATCACCGCGCTGGCCCAACTGCTCGACAAAGGCGCGGCTGAATCGACCACCGCCCAACGGAATAATTTCACGGGTGGCCGGGTCGTTCTCCAGGCGTTCGGTCAGACTGCTGACCAGCCCGAACTTCAGGCCGAACAACACCAGCAACGGCGCGACGACGGCGACCAGCGCCAGCACCGCGCAGGCCGACAGCCACGCATCGTTGCGGTAATCCTGCCAAGCCAGGGAAGCCACCAGACCGAGGCGCATCAGCACACCTCCCCGAGGGTGGCGGTGATGCCGCCATCAGTGTCGCGACGGCAAGCGATACGGCGCACCTGCAAGCCGCTGGCGCGAGCCAGGGGTTCGTCATGGGTGGCGATCACGCAAGCGGCGCGGTGTTCGCGAGCGCGGGCCAACAGCGCTTGCATCACCCGTTCGGCGTTAAGCGGGTCGAGGGACGCGGTCGGCTCATCGGCCAAGACCAATTGCGGCGCATGGGCCAGGGCGCGGGCGCAGCTCACGCGCTGGCGTTGGCCGACCGACAGCGCCGCCGGCTTCTTGGCCAGTTGATCGCTGATTTCCAATTGCTCGGCCAGGCGCGCCACGCTGCCATCGTCCTTCAACCCCAGCAGTTGCCGGGACAAGGCGATATTGCTGCGCACATCGAGAAAGCCCAGCAAGCCGCCGGTTTGCAGGACATAACCGAGGTGCCGGCTGCGCAGCTCGGCCAGGGCGGTCTGCCGATCAGCGCACCACAACCCGCCGATATCGGTCTGATTGAATTCGAAGCGGTCCACCTGATCCGGCGCGAGCACCAGGGCCAGCAGGTCGAGCAAGGTGCTTTTGCCGCACCCGCTCGGCCCGACAATCGCCACTTGCTCCCCCGCGCGCAGGTGCAACGCCGGAATCACCAGGCTATAGCGCTGGGCACCGACGCCCCGGCTCTTGTGTACCGCGTTCAGGTTCAGCATTACGGCAGCGTCGACAAAGGGACGCGGTACAACGCATCGCCCGGCTCGGCAGCGCCGAAACGGACCCAGTTGGCCAGGTCATTGTGGAAGGTTTCATAGAGGCGGATCTTCGAATCCAGCTCGTCGATAAAGTCTTCCTGCTCGGCCACGCTCAACGACAGCCATAGATCCTGGGTCATGTTCAGCGACTTGCTGCGGTACGGCAGGCCTTCCAGGTATTCGCCGAGAATGCCGCCATCGGCCAGGTTGCCGCCCTTGCGCAGGGCCTGCGGGTCGCGGCTCATATAGGCCGAGGCGCTGGCGATTTCCTGGAAGAAGTCTTTGGGCGAGGTCTGGGTTTTGCGGGCGGCGTCGACGATCAGTTTCAGCGACTGCTGCAGGTCGTTGAGCTGCAATTTGGTCAACATCACGCACACCTGGAACGCCGGCAGCGCCGGGTTGGTCAGGTCGCGGTCGGCGGTCCAGGCACTGACCAGTTGCGGCGCCTGGCTCGCGGCTTTGCGCCCGAGGAAGTCCATGTGCATGGCGTAGCCGATGGCGGCGGATTTATCCGCCAGGCTTGGCGCGGCGCTCAGCAAGGGCAGCGGCTGTGGCGTGTCATTACGTACCTGATGCACCAGGTTGGCGAACACCGTACCGATCTCATCGACGCGCTCGCCCAGCTTGCGTACATCGCCACCCGGCACCTTCGTATACAGGTCGCCAATCTGCGGGTTGGCGTCGGCGGTGAGGATGCGGTACTGGCTTTCGGCGCCGGCGTGGGTTTTCTTGCCGGCGTCGGTGCGCAGGTGCAGGGCGTAGATCTTGATCTGCTTGCCCAGCGCCGCCTGGCGCACTTCGGCTTCGTTCATCTGGGTGGCGGCAAACGGGTCGTTCTTGCGCAGCGCGCCAGCGTCGGTGACCAGCAGGATGATACGACCGCCGTAGCCGGACCAGTCCATGCCTTCGACAGCCTGCATCACTCCGGCAAACGCGTCCTCGTTGAAGGAGTGACTGGACACGGTCGACGCCTTGACCCCGCGCGCCAGGTCGAGGAAGCGCTGCGGGTCGCGGCCCTGGTCGAGGGTGATCAGGGTCTTGGCCACGTATTCCAGGCCCGGGGTTTTCTTGATGCTGTTGCGAAAACCCACCAGGCCGAAGCTGACGCTGTCCAACTCGCCGCGTTCGGCGATGCGGGTTTGCAGCTCGTGGACCACATCGCGGATCTGGTCGATATACGGCTGCATCGACACGGTGGTGTCGACCACCAGCACCACCGCCGTGCGGAAGGCATCGGCATTGGCGTTGATCAGCGCGGTCGCGGGCTTGGCGACCGCGCTGCTGCCAGGGTCGATGGACGCGACGTTGAGCAACTGCACCGGCTGGCCGTTGTCGTCGAAGCTCTCTTTGGAATCGAAGATCGGCAGCAGGTAGAACTGGTTCTGCGGCACCGCGCTGGCGGCCGGCTCCAGAGCCAGCACCTGGCCGTTGTCGTCGCGGTTGTTCTGCGCCTTGGCCAGCACGCCTTTGGCAGCGGCGGGGTCGGCCAGCAGCTTTTCCACTTCGCCGGATTGGCGCAGGAACATCACCGGCGCCCGGCCGGAGCGTTCGGTGAACTTGAGCACCAGGCTTTGCTTCCAGTCGCTGACCTGGGCGGCCGGCAACCAACCGTCGCTGCGCCCATCGGTGGCGGCACCGACGCGCAGCCATCGGCTGCCGTCGACGTCCTTGCGCTGATACACATAGAGCACGGAAAACGCCGGCAGGGCTTTGCCTGGCGCGCTGCCGGCAGCGCTGGCGAGTTTCGCGCCGGGCTTGCTGAGCACGCGCTGGAACAGGGTTTTCTTGCCCGCCATCAGCAAGGGCCGTTGACCGCCGTCCACTTCGGCGACCGCCACCGGTGGCGTCACCGGTGGTGTCACCTTGGGCACTGTCGCAGCCGGTGGCTTGGCGGGCTGATCACTGCCGCTCAACCACCAGTAACCCGCGCCACCTATGGCCAAGGCAACCGCCACCGCCACGGCGGCCAACGCCAGCACCGGCCCACGGCGCTGCTCGGACACCGTGTGCCGTGGGGTTGGCGGCACCACCGGCTGGCGCGCCGGTTGCGGCTTGTCGGTCGGGATCTCGATGGATTGCGGAGTGATGCCGGCCAGATCGAAACTCAGCGGAATCGGCAACGGCCGCACCTGCGTGGCGTCCGGCGACTCGGTCGGCAGTTGATCCAGCGCCAGCAGCAACGCCGCCGCATCCGGGAAGCGCTCATTCGGGTCCTTGGCCAACAGTTTGCGCAGCACGTCCTGATAACGCCCGTGATGCAGCGGCAGTTCCGGCAGCGGCTCGGTCAGGTGGGCCAAGGCCGTGGAGAGCGCGTCGGTGCCGTTATAAGGCAGCTTGCCGACGAGGATTTCATAGAGCACCACGCCCAGCGCATACAGGTCTGCGCGGCCATCGATTTCCTGGCCACGCGCCTGTTCCGGGCTCATGTAGCTCGGCGTGCCCACGGCAAAACCGGCCTGAGTGAACTGGGTGCGGTCGTCCAGGGATTTGGCGATGCCGAAGTCCGACAGCACGGCGGTGCCGTCGGCGCGGAACAGAATGTTCGCCGGCTTGACGTCGCGGTGGACCAACCCCTGCGCATGGGCATAACCCAGCGCCGAAGCGATCTGGCGGATCAGCGTGAGGCCCTGCTCCGGGGTGAGGCCGGCGGCGATGCGCTCCTTGAGCGTGCCGTTGGGCAGGTACTCCATGGCCATGTAATACAGCTCGCCGACATTGCCGATGTCATGGATGGTCACCGTGTGCGGGTGCGACAGCCGCGCCAGGGTCTTGCCTTCGCGCAGGAAGCGCTCGCAGAAACTCGGGTCCGCCGCCAGCGCCGCCGCCATCACCTTGAGCGCGACCTTGCGCTCCAGCGAGCGCTGGGTCGCCAGGTACACGCTGGCCATGGCGCCTTCGCCGATCTCGCCTTCGATGTCGTAGCCCGGGATCACGATGTTCATGCCGATACCTTCACGACGATGGCGGTGATGTTGTCCGGTGCGCCGCGGTTCAGCCCCAGGTGGACCAGGCTGCGCACGATTTCATCCGGGGCGTCATGGTTGAGCACTTCACGGATCTCGTGGTCCTCGACGGTCTTGTTCAGGCCATCGCTGCACAGCAGGTAACTGTCGCCGGGGGCGATCAGCAGGTCGACCACCGCCAGTTCCAGTTGGGCTTCCACACCGATGGCGCGGGTGACGATGTTGGCGCGCGGATGCACACGGGCATCGGCCTCGCTGAGCAGGCCGCTGTCTTGCAGGTCTTGCACGTAGCTGTGGTCGCGCGAAATGCCGTCGAGCACGCCGTCGCGCAGGCGATACAGGCGACTGTCGCCGGCCCACAGGCACACGCCGCGCAAGCCGCGTGCGGCGAACACCACCACGGTGCTGCCCATCATGGTCACGCCACGGTTGGCGGTTTCTTCACGCACGGCCGCGTTGATGCGGATCAGGTCGTTGCGCAAGGCCGCCGAGTATTCCTCGAGGGAACGCCCCAGCGGCACACTGCGCAGGCTGTCGACGATCAGGCTGCTGACGTAATCCCCCGCGGCGTGCCCGCCCATGCCGTCGGCCACCACCCACAGGCGATTCTCGGGCAGGTCCAGGCACGCGTCTTCATTGACCTGGCGAACCATGCCCACATGGCTTTTGCTCGCGGATTTGTACGTCGACCCCATCTACATCACACCTTCTTGTCCGAGCAAAAACTGCGCAAAATCGCTGGTGGCGGGCAGGCCCTGACACCGCAATAAACCAGGGGAAATCGTCTGCGAACCACGCCCCCACCACAGGCTGGCGCCTTCGCAGGCCTGTTCGGCGAGTGCGGTCATGCGCGCATGGGGAACGGTGGCGGCGACCCGCTGCAGCCCGGCGAAACGGCTGTCCACCGCGCGCGGTTCCGTCGCCGGCAAGCCCAGGCAGTCGAGGCCGGCGTTGAAATTCTCGAAGGTGGCACCGGCATCCAGGGTGCCGAGCAACAGCTCTTCGGCCTCTTCAAACCAGCGGTCCGGGCCGCCCACCAGGGACGCCGGGTTGGTGTCGTGATCGAGCAACGCAACCACGGCCAGCGGGAAATACCGCCCGACCCGGTCGATGCTCGGCATCACCACGCCCGCCGCCGCGTTCGGCCCGCACACGCCGGGCGCCAGCACAAAGCGCCACAGCGGGCTGACCAGATACACGTTGAGCCAACCGGCGCCGAGGCTGTGTTGACTGGCGAGCAGGCCCGCCGCCAGCCAGCTGTCCCACGGGCCGATAAAACTCTGCGGCAAGGCGCGGCTGACAAAATCGCCGCGACTGGCCAACTTGCCGTAGAAGCCCAACGTCGTCATAACCGCTCCGGCAGGCTGAAGCCACTGAGCACGCGGCTCTTGAACGGGTTGAAGGCGCTGTTGGCACGCAATTCGTAGGCGATGCTCGCACCGTCGACCCGCAGGCGCAGGCTGAAGCGGTCCGGCGCATTGCCGGGCGTGAGGTCCGATTGTTCCAGCAGGCGGAACCAGGCCCACGGGCCGTCCAGGGTCACGCCGGAGCGACCGCTGGCCGACGGCGGCATGATCGAAATACGCACCACGCCAATGCTGCCGGGGTTCGGCCATTGCATCGCCACCGGACGGCTCGGGCCGTGGTCGTAGCTCAATTGCTGGCCGTCGAGGTCGAGCAGGAACTGGGTGATGCTGGCGTCCATCGCCACCGGCTTGAGCTCGAAACGCACGATCGGCTGAGTACCGCCTGAGCGAAAGAACGCATCGCGGATCGTCGCCGCGCGCTGGAAGGTTTGCAGCACACCCGGCGCAATCCCGAGTTTCTGCGCCGCGCCCGGCTGCCAGCGCCAGGTCTGTGCGGAGGTATCGACGTAGGGCTGCAGATATTTGCGGAAGTAGTTATCCATCACCCCGCCCACGCCGAAGAACTGGCCGAAATCATCCAGGGTGGCGTCACGCGCGCTGCCCGGCGACATCGGATAACGCCCGGCCAGGGACTGGCGATACACGTTCACCACTTCGCTGACCCAGGCCGCGTTCAGCTGGTTGCGCACCCCGCCCATCATGCTGTTGGTGGTCGAGTTGACCACCGACTTGACCATGCCCTGCACCAGCGGCGGCTGGCGCTCGGCGTTCAGGCTGACCCGCGTGGCCGCCGCTGCCGCCTGGTTCTTGGCCTCACCGAGCAAGGCATCGCCGCTGGCGCCGACCATGGCGCTGACTTGCACGTACAGCGCGTTCATATCCGCCAGCAGGCCGTCGATGGCCGCCGGCTCGCCTTCGTTCTTGCTGACGATGCTGTTGAGCTCGGCGAAGTGCGCGGTCACCGGGTCGTCCGCAGCGGCCGGCGCATCCGCGTTCGGTTGCGCCTGGCCGAGCAGGTTGCCCAGGCGTTCCTTGAGCTTGTCCACGCCGCCTTCGACCGGCACGCCCTTGGCCGCCAACTGGCGTTCCTCTGCCTGCAAGTCGGTTTCCCTGGCCACCGCCACCAGCAGTTTTTTCAGCGGCGAGGTCGGCCCGGAAATCACCCGCAGCACGTCCGCCGCCTGGGCCACGCTGGTGATCGGCACAAAGTCGATGTCGGCGAGCAACGCATCCCACTGGCGCTGGTAGTCCTGGAAGTACAGGCGGCGCACGTCGGCGGCCAGGCTGACCACGTTCTGCTGGTCGGCCTGCTCATGGCCGAGCACCCATTGCTCTTCGGCCAGGGTGCCGGTCTGGTTCAGGCTGCTCAGCAGGAACGCCTGGCGATAGCCCTTGGCGGTGAAGAAACCACTCAGCGGCTCGCCCAACGGCTTGCCGCTTTTGCGGCTGAACACCAATGCGGCGTCGCGGCCGGCGGCTTCGTTGAGGCGGAAGTCTGGAATGCCGTCGGGCAGTTTCTGGCGTTTGACCCGGTCATACACACGCTGGGCCACCGGCAGTTGTTGCAACTGCCGACGCAGGTCGTCGATCAAGCGCGCATCGAGGCGTGCGCTCGGCGGGTGACGTTCGAACAACGCCTGCAAGTGTTCGGCCAGCGCCTGGCGCTGATCGGCAGGCAGGTCGCGCGGCAGGTTGCGGTCCCAGTCGAGGGCGATCCAGGCCTTGATGAAGTCCGCGTCGTAATGCTCGGTGTCGGCGAGCATCAGGTAGGCCTTGAGGCCTTCGTAGAGGAAGTCGGAGTTACCGCCGCCGTGCAGTTGCTCCTCGATACGCGTCACCAGGCGCGGCGCGAAGACGGCGATCAACAGCTTGCGATAGACGCTGGCGGATTCGGCTTCGAGCATATCGCCCTGATACAGGCCCAGGCCCTCGGACCAACTTGGCGAATCCCCGGCGAGGTGTTTCACCGCGTTGAGCAACGGCAACACGGCGAGCACTTCGCGCTGTGCCGGGCTGAGGTTCTGTACGGTCTGGCCCAGGGGCGCGACCTTCTGGTCGACCTGGGCGATATACGCCTGGTTGGCGCGATAACTGACCCACCACAGGCTGCTGACCACGATCACCAGCGCCACGGTGGCCGCGAGCACGCCGCGTGCGATCCATTTGCGCCGCCGCTCGACCTGCGGGTTGACGCCCACCAGCCCGCGCTCGGCAAAGGCGACCGCGCTGAACAGTTTCTCGATGAAGTAACTGCGCCCGCTGCCGCTCTGGCGTGCCAAGTGCTGGCGGTCCAGGTTCATGCTCTGGGCCATGGTGCCGATCAAGCGATCGATCGGGCTGCCTTCCTGGGTGCCGCTGGTGAAATACACGCCGCGCAGCAAGACGCGCTCTTCAAAGGCGTTGGGTTTGAACACGCCTTCGAGGAAGCTTTGCAGGCAATCTTTCAATGCGCCGAACTGCTGCGGGAAGCCGTAGATCAAGTCGCGCCGCGCCGGGTCGCGTTCCTGTTGCAGGCGTTCGACCAGGCGTTCGTTGAGGCGCTGTTCGAGGCCGGCGAATTCGCTTTGCAGGTGCGCCAGGGGGCTGTCGCTGTGCTTGCCGTCGTCCAGGGCAAAGGTCATGCCCCACACCTGGGCGCGTTCTTCCTTGCTCAGGTTGTCGAAGAACTCCATGAAACCCGGCACCAGGTCGAGCTTGGTCAGCATCAGGTAGATCGGGAAACGCACGCCCAGCTGGGTGTACAGCTCCTGGATACGCAGGCGAATCGCCGCCGCGTGGGCAGCGCGTTCGGCTTCGCTGCCCAGCAGCAGGTCCGACAGGCTGATGGCGATAAAGGCGCCATCGATCGGGCGGCGCGAGCGCTGCTTTTTCAACAGGTCGAGGAAGCCCAGCCAGGCGGCTTTGTCCACCGGGGAGTTGCTGTCCTGGGTGGTGTAGCGGCCGGCGGTATCGAGCAATACGGCCTGGTCGGTAAACCACCAGTCGCAGTTGCGCGTGCCGCCGACGCCCCGCACCGCCCCGGCGCCCAATTGGGCAGCCAGCGGGAAATGCAGCCCGGAATTGACCAGCGCGGTGGTCTTGCCCGAACCCGGCGGGCCGATGATCACGTACCACGGCAGCTCGTAGAGGTTGCGCCGCTCATCCCCGCCGAGCTTGGCTTTTTTCAGCAGGGCCAGGGCTTCGTCCATGCGCTGGCGCAGGCTGGTGAGTTCTTCGGCGGTGGCGACGCTGTTGGGGTCGGCCGGGGTTTGCGCGGCCAGGCTGCGCATCACTTCGGCGGCCTGGCGACGGGCCTGGAGGATGCGGAACACACGGTAGGCGAGCCAGGCAGCAAACAGCAGGACGATCAGCGCCCAGCGCCGCCCTTCGGGCACCAGCACGTCGAGCAGGGGCCCGACAAACCAGATGATCAGGCTCAGGGCGATCAGGCCCAGCAACGGGATCACCCAGCGAATCATGAAACTGAAAAACGCCTTCACTCGACGCCCTCCGCGAGTACGGTGATTTCAACCCGACGATTGCGGGCACGGCCTTCGGCGGTGGCGTTGGTCGCCACCGGCTCGGTGTCGCTTCTGCCCTCGGCACTGAAGCGATCGCCCTGGCCGGTCTTGGCCGCGAGGATCTCCAGCACCGACTTGGCCCGCGCTTCGGACAAGGCCCAGTTGGACGGGAAGCGCAGCGTGGCAATCGGGCGGTTGTCGCTGTGCCCGGTGACGCGCACCTGGCCCTTGACCTTGCGGATTGCGTCGGCGATGCGCAGCATCAGCGGCTGGTAGTCGTCGACGATGCTGGAGCTGGCCGACGCAAAGAGCTCATCACCGCGGATCGTCACGACGGAACGGTCGACCTTGTCTTCCACCGCGACGCGACCGGCCTTGATGTCTTCCACCAGAAAACCGGCCAGGCGCGGGCGCTCGATCACTTTCGGCTGCGCCACGGGGCGGTCGATGGCCTGCACCGGGATCTCGCCCAGGGCATGGATATTCTTGAACACCGGCTCGGCGTCTGCGGCCAGCTTCAGGCGCAGGCCGAACAGCAACGCCAGCAGCAGCGCCAGGCCGATGGCCACGGCGATCCACGGCGGCATGAACTGCGCCAGGCGATCGCGCGCCACGGTCACGCCGCGCCAGTGCGGCGACAGCTCGCGTTCGTGGTCGCCCCGGGCGCTGCGAATCGCCGCGGCGGTACGTTCACGCAGAGCTTCCAACTGGCTGCGACCATCGTTCATCACGCGGTAGCGGCCTTCGAAACCCAGGCACATGCACAGGTACAACAGTTCCAGCAGGTACAAGCGCTCGCGTGGGCTTTGCAGGCAATGGTCGAGTAGCTGGAAGACCTTTTCGCCGCCCCAGGCTTCGTTGTGAACGGTGATCAGCAGGCTCTGCTTGCCCCAATCGCTGGTGCTGCCCCACGGCGTGCTCAACACTGCCTCATCCAGTGCGGTACACAGGGCGTAACGCGCCAGCAGCACTTCGTTGCGCGCCACGCCAGCAGCTTCGGCGCGCTCTTCGAACTGGCGCAGATAGGCCAGCAACTGCGCACGCAAACTGGCCGGCGCCGGGTGGGCGATGGTGTTGCGCAGGCGTGTCAGCAAGGCCAGCAGCGGGCCGGCGGCGCTTTCCAGCGGGTTCAGGCCGTGGCTTTTGCCGGTCAGGATCGGCGCGGCCGGCATCGACAGCGGCGCCGGTTCGGCACGCGCGGGTTCGGGCGCACGGCCACCCGGGCGCGGCATGAACTGGGTGCGGTCATCATCATTGGGGTGCATCGCGGATTATCCTCGGATCGCCCAGAAGGCCAGGTTCAAGCCCGGGAACTGCCCGGCGATATGGAAGGCGAAGCCGCCGGAATTGCTCAACTGCTGCCAGTGCTCGCTGCCCCGGTCCAGCTCGTAATAGGTCGAGCCTGCGTGGTACGGCAGTTGGCGCGGCGCCACCGGCAACGGCAGCAGGCCAATGCCGGGCAGTTGCAGGTTGACCAGGTCGCGAATGTGCTCCACCGAGCCGACCTTGCTCTGCTGGCCGAAGCGCGCGCGCAGGGTCTCGCCGGGCACATCGGCGCGTACCACGAGGATGAAACTGGCGCTGTCGATCAGGGTTTTGTCGGCGAGCATGGCCACGTGGATGCCGTAGGCTTTCTCGACGATCGGGATCGGCGTGGCCTTGCTGTCGATCAACATCGACAGCGCTTCACGCAGGGCCTGCATCACCGGGGCAAAACTCAAGGCCAGGTCGTCGTGCTGGTACTGCGGGTATTCCTGGGGGCGCCGGCCGGTGGTGGAGAAGGTAGCGAACTCACCGGCCAGGCTGACCAGTTCGCTGAACAACCGCTCCGGGTGCAGCGGGCTCAGTTGGCTGAGGTGCTGGATCAGCGGCTGGGCACGGTTGACCAGTTGCAACAGCATGAAGTCGGCAATCTCCGACGCGCCGCCCGCGCCCGAGGCGACCACACGCCCGGCCAGGGCTTCGCCGCGCTGGTGCAGCAGGCCGAGCAGTTCGCTGCGAAACGCGGTCAGCGGTTTGCTCGCGGCCACATCGAGGACTGGCGGGATGTAGCTGTCGTCGAGGACCAGCGCACGGTCGGCGCGTTTTTCCTTGATACGCACCAGGCCGATGGCCGCGTAATCGATGATGCCGTCCTGCGCGGTCAACAGGCGCAGCGCACGGGAGCCGACGGCCACCGGGGCGCGGTTCTCGAACGGTGCGTTGTCGTCACGCACTTCGCGCACCTGGCTCACGTAGCGGGCGGCGCCAAGCGCTTCGCCGTCGTCGACGGTGTCGCGGGCCCCTGCGCGCTTGAGCGGCAAGGCCAGGTAGACGAGACCGTCGCGCAGGCTGTCGTCGATATTCAGCGGGCTGGGCGCCAAGTCATCCTGGGGGATATTGAACGGCGTGCCGTCGGGCAGCAGGCCGCGTGCCGACACAATCGCCAGCTTGCCCTGGGCCAGCAGGCCCTGATCGATCAGCAGCTCGGAAACCCCCCAGGCCCCGGCCGACAACGGGCGACTGCGGGCGTCGATCAGGTTTTCCAGGTAACGGTCATGCTGCTGGAAGTGCTGCGTTCCGATGAACATGCCTTCCGACCAGACCACGCGATTGTTCCAGGACATGGGGGCTCCGATTGCTTGTTATTGGGCTGGGCTGGATGGGGAAACCACGACGTCCGCACGCACGGCGCGCACATCGAGGCTGATCTGGTATTCGGTGTATTGGCGCGGCGGCACGTTGAGCACCGTGCGCCATTGCGCGCGGTCCAGCTCGCGGTAGCCCACCAACAGGCCGATCTGGCGGGTGGACGGGTCGAGGTCGCGCTGGATGCTCAACTGCTGGCCGGGCTGCACCATCACTTCGTCCTGGTCCAGCAGGTCGAGGCCGAGGGTGGATTGCGCGTGGTCAGCCAGGGCGAAGTAATCCGAACGGCCGAAGGTGGCGGCGTTTTTCAGTTCGAAAATCCGCACCCGCACCGGGGCGGCCTGGCCGTTGGCGCCGGGGTTGAGCCCGGCAATCGCGTGAAAGTGCAACTCGACGGCAGCGCTGTTCGCTTCAACCTCGGCGGCGCTGGCCTGGGGTTCGGCGACATCCTTGGTACATGCCGCCAGCATCAGCAGGCTGGCCACTGCGAGTAAAAACCTGGGAATCATCCTTCGTCCTCAATGACGTACTTAGCTTTCCGTTTTATCCATGTGTTGCGGCTCAGCGACGCTGGCGTGCGCTGTGCTCTTCGTAGGCTCGGCTGAATTCGCGGCCGAACAGGTCCTGGAAATCTTCCTGGGCCTCGCGGGAAATATTGCTGTAAAGCTCGGTGAACTGCTGCCAGTACTGGGCCTGGCGCGAGCCGCTGAACAGGCTCGACAGCCCGCCGGGCTTGCCCATGCGTTCCTCCAGCTGCGCCGGTTCGAAGCGGCTGAGCAGGTGTTTGATGGCCGCTTCCACACCGGCCATCACCGCCAATTGGTGAGCGCGCAGGTCGTCGAAACTGTCGCGCACCGCGATGTCCGGTGCCATAAACGCTTGGTTGCCATGACGCAGCAGCAGCTGTAGCGCTTCGTCGGCATTCGGGGCGAATTTCAACGGATTGTTTTCCGCGGGCTGGATCATCGTCTGCTGCATGCGGAATTCGCCCTTGAGGCTGGCGCGGGCACGCAACACGTCGATCAGGCCTTCGACCATCAGCCGGTAGCTGCGGCCGATGCTTTCCATCTGGGCTTCGGCCTGGGCCTTGTCCAGGCGCAATGGGTCCAGGCCGGCGCCGCGCAGGAAGGCGTGCAAAAGATCGGGTTGCTGGGCGGCGGCCACCGGGAGCACAGGCTCAACCACAGGTGGCGGCGCGATCACCGGCGCAGGCGGTGGCGGTGCGCTGACCACCGGCGCCGGTGTGTCGCCAAACAGGTCCCAATCCTCGGGAATGACCGAACCCGACGCGGCAGGCGGCACGGCCACCGGGGTCGGCGGGCGGAAGTCGTGTTGCTCGGACGGCACATGATCGGCCACGGTCGGCGGCGGCACGGCGGTCGGGCTGAGAAAATCGAAGAGGTCCGGCAAGGTGTCCATCGACGACGCGCCCTGGAACTGCGGCGCGATCACCGGCGTGGCTACCGGCTTGCTGGCGACGGCGCCCATCAGCGCTTCAAAACTGTTCGGGGAATCCCCGGCAAACGCCTGGCTATCCACAGCCTGGACGTTGAAATCGATGCGCGCCTGGATTTCGTAATCACCGATGCGGATCAGCTCGCCATCCTGCAACGGCTCGCTATTACCCCGGCGCAGACGGATGCCGGCGTTAACCAACTCCACACCGTTTGTACTGTTATCGGTTAAATAATAACGACCATCTTTGTATTGAATTACGCAATGTTTCGAGGACACCAGACGCTCGGGATCAGGCAATACCCAGTCATTATCCGAGCTGCGGCCGATAGCTATCGAGCCCTGGTTCAAGGACTTTTCGGCACACTGCCCAGGGGTAATCTTGTGATAACTAGTGATAGTCAAACACAGCGACATCTTGCCTCCTTGCTGATACTTCGCGCGCAATCGATTCCCGGCGAGCGCCTTTCCCGAGAGATCGCGCCAGGCGACGCGAACCACGGTCATAATCTGCTTTTTACCAGCATGATCGCAGATCTTAACTGGCCTCAATGACAAAAACCCTGTCGTGGAACACCACTCGACTCACCAGTCGCGCAGGTTGTTAAGTACCGCACATCTGTCACAGAGGGCGAATAGCTTACCTTGACAAGCCACAACTACTACACCAAAAATGCACAACTTCTTGAATACCAGTGATGGCACATTAGTGGCGCCACATGTATATGACCAAGAAAACATGCAAAGTTCATCACGCAACTAATGCATGAATTGCCCGTCATCTAACGGGCCGATAGGGAGATCGATTTCAGTGGATGTGCCGTTGCTGCTCGCCGCCGTTTCCGCGACTTCGCCATGTGGCGAAGACATGGAATATGACGCGCAATTTCTACAACTGGAGCGTGATGCCAAGGGGCAGCCCGAGCGCAGCATGGGCGACGCCATCCTGCCTGCCGAACCGCCGGACTGGCGCAGCATCCAGCAGCAAAGCCTCGACCTGTTGCAACGCAGCAAAGACCTGCGCATCACCCATTTCCTGCTGCAAAGCGCCCTCGCCCTCCAGGGTGTGGCCGGGTTGGCCGACGCGCTCACGCTGATCAACGCGCTGCTGCGCGAATACTGGGCCGACCTGCACCCGCGCCTGGATGCCGACGACGATAACGACCCCACCGTGCGTATCAACGCCCTGTCCGGCTTGACCGGCGACGCGACGATCCGCCTGCTGCGCGAAAGCATCCTCACGCGCTCGCGCACCTTCGGCGCCGTGAGCCTGCGCGCCGCGCTGAACGCCAGCGGCCTGATGAGTTTTCCCGATGAACAACTCGGCGCCCAGCAGCTCAACGCCGCGTTCCTCGACAGCGACCCCGAGCAACTGCAAGCCACCCGCGACGCCTTGAGCACCGCGCGTGCCGCCTGCGAAGCCATCGAACAACAGGTCAGCGACCAGGTCGGCTCGGCCCAGGGCGTCGACCTCAGCCTGTTGAAGCAACCGCTCAAGCAGGCGCTGCAGATCCTCAGCCAATTTGTACCGAACGGTGAGACCAGCAGCCGCGAACCCGAGGCCGTCAGTGACGACAATGCCCCCTCGGCCGACTTCGCCGCCGCCCCCACCGCACCGCGCCCCAGCGGCGACATCGCCAACCGCGATGACGTGCTGCGCAGCCTCGACAAGATCCTTGCGTACTACACCCGTCACGAGCCTTCGAGCCCGCTGCCGGTGTTGTTGAACCGCGCAAAGCATCTGGTGCATGCCGACTTCGCGGCCATCGTGCGCAATCTGATTCCCGACGGCATGTCCCAATTTGAAAACCTGCGTGGCCCGGACGGCGAGTAAGCCGCCCGACTGCGCAGTAACAACACCGTCGCTCAAGCGACCAGGAGCAGCAACGTGGCGAAGCAAAGTTCTCAGAAATTCATCGCGCGCAACCGCGCGCCTCGAGTGCAGATCGAGTACGACGTCGAGCTCTACGGCGCCGAGAAAAAGGTCCAGCTGCCCTTCGTGATGGGTGTGATGGCCGACCTCGCCGGCAAACCCGCCGAGCCCCTCGCGCCCGTGGCCGACCGCAAGTTCCTTGAAGTGGACGTCGACAACTTCGACTCGCGCCTCAAGGCCATGCAACCGCGCGTAGCGTTCCACGTACCCAACGAGCTGACCGGCGAAGGCAACCTGAGCCTGGACATCACTTTCGAAAGCATGGACGACTTCAGCCCGGCCGCCGTGGCCCGCAAGGTCGATGCGCTGAACAAGCTGCTCGAAGCCCGTACCCAGTTGGCCAACCTGCTGACCTACATGGACGGCAAGACCGGCGCTGAAGAAATCATCATGAAAGCGATCAAGGACCCGGCATTGCTGCAGGCCCTTGCGAGCGCGCCGAAGCCGGCAGGGGAGCAGTAATCATGACCGAGAATACCGTGCGCGAAAGCGCTCAGAACCTGGGCGCCACCGAAGAAACCAGCGAGTTCGCCTCGCTGTTGCTGCAAGAGTTCAAACCGAAGACCGAGCGTGCCCGCGAAGCCGTGGAAACCGCCGTGCGGACACTCGCCGAGCAGGCGCTGGCACAGACTGACCTGGTGTCCAACGACGCGATCAAGTCGATCGAATCGATCATCGCCGCCATCGACGCCAAGCTCACCGCCCAGGTCAACCAGGTCATCCACCACCCGGATTTCCAGCAGCTGGAAAGCGCCTGGCGCGGCCTGCACTACCTGGTCAACAACACCGAGAGCGATGAGCAGCTGAAGATCCGCGTGCTCAACATCTCCAAGCCGGACCTGCACAAGACCCTGAAGAAATTCAAGGGCACCGCCTGGGACCAGAGCCCGATCTTCAAGAAGATGTACGAAGAAGAATACGGCCAGTTCGGCGGCGAACCTTACGGTTGCCTGGTCGGCGACTACTACTTCGACCAGTCGCCACCGGATGTCGAGCTGTTGGGCGAATTGTCCAAAGTCTGCGCCGCCATGCACGCCCCGTTCATCGCGGCCGCTTCGCCGACCGTGATGGGCATGGGTTCGTGGCAGGAACTGTCGAACCCGCGCGACCTGACCAAGATCTTCACCACCCCGGAATACGCCGGCTGGCGCTCGCTGCGTGAATCGGAAGACTCGCGCTACATCGGCCTGACCATGCCGCGCTTCCTCGCACGCCTGCCGTATGGCGCCAAGACCGACCCGGTGGAAGCCTTCGCCTTCGAAGAAAACACCGACGGCGCCGACAGCTCCAAGTACACCTGGGCCAACGCCGCTTACGCGATGGCGGTGAACATCAACCGTTCGTTCAAACACTACGGCTGGTGCTCGCGCATCCGTGGCGTGGAGTCCGGCGGTGAAGTGGAAAACCTGCCGGCCCACACGTTCCCTACCGATGACGGTGGCGTGGACATGAAGTGCCCGACCGAAATCGCCATCAGCGACCGCCGTGAAGCGGAGCTGGCGAAGAACGGTTTCATGCCGCTGCTGCACAAGAAGAACACCGACTTCGCCGCGTTCATCGGCGCGCAGTCGCTGCAGAAGCCGGCCGAATACGACGATCCGGACGCCACCGCCAACGCCAACCTGGCCGCACGCCTGCCGTACCTGTTCGCCACCTGCCGTTTCGCGCACTACTTGAAGTGCATCGTGCGCGACAAGATCGGTTCCTTCAAAGAGAAGGACGAAATGCAGCGCTGGTTGCAGGACTGGATCCTCAACTACGTCGACGGCGACCCAGCGCACTCCACCGAAACCACCAAGGCCCAGCACCCACTGGCGGCAGCCGAAGTGATCGTGGAAGACGTCGAGGGCAACCCGGGTTACTACAACTCCAAGTTCTACCTGCGCCCGCACTACCAGCTCGAAGGGCTGACCGTGTCGCTGCGCCTGGTATCGAAACTGCCTTCGGCGAAAAGCGCATAAAAAATCGGGACTGGCTCGCTCCCTGTAGGAGCGAGCCTGCTCGCGAAAAACTTGAAGGCGCTGCGTTCATCCAGGATGCCCGCGTCACCGTTGACGACCTTCGCGAGCAAGCTCGCTCCTACAGGGGTCGGCGGCGTTAACAAATACAGTGGCTGAGTCCACACAGGGAGAAAACATGGCTGTTGATATTTTCATCAAGATCGGCGACATCAAGGGCGAGTCCATGGACAAAGCCCACAAGGACGAAATCGACGTGCTGAACTGGAGCTGGGGCATGTCCCAGTCCGGCAACATGCACGTAGGCGGTGGCGGCGGCGCGGGCAAGGTGAACATCCAGGACCTGTCGCTGACCAAGTACGTCGACAAGGCCTCGCCGAACCTGATGATGCACTGCGCCAGCGGCAAGCACATCGACAAGGTCAAGCTGACCGTGCGCAAGGCCGGTGGTGAAAGCCAGGTTGAGTACATGGTGATCAACCTGGAAGAAGTGCTGGTCACGTCCCTGAGCACTGGCGGTTCGGGCTCCGATGATCGCCTGACCGAAAACGTCACCCTGAACTTCGCCCAGGTGATGGTCGACTACCAACCGCAGAAAGCCGACGGCACCAAAGACGGCGGCGCGATCAAGTTTGGCTGGAACATCCGTTCCAACACCAAGCGCTGATAGCCCTGGCGGCCGTGGACCAGCGCCACGGCCCCAGGCACTTTGTCCCTCTCGCAACCCGTCCGTGGAGCTGCTTTGGTGGTAACTGAAATCGCTTCCCGCGACCGTCTGCAACCGTCCCTGTTGGACCGGTTGACCGACGACGACCCAACCAACCCGAAGGAAAGCGCCGACAAGCGCGTGCTGTCCCTCACCCAATTGAAGGCCTCGGTGCTGCGTGACCTGGCGTGGCTGCTCAACACCACGTCGTTGCTCGACGCCGATGCCACCCTGCACACCCCGGCCGGCACCTCGGTGGTCAATTACGGCCTGCCGGCGCTGGCGGGCAACAGTGTTTCCAGCGTCGACATCAAGGCCCTGGAAGCCCTGATCTACCAGGCGATCGCCACCTTTGAGCCACGTATTCTGCGCCACACCCTGCGGGTCAAAGCCCGTGTCGGCCATGGCGAGATGAACCACAACGCCCTGAGCTTCGAGATCGAAGGCGACCTGTGGGCGCAGCCGGTGCCGTTGCGCCTGCTGCTGCAAACCGACTTGGACCTGGAGTCGGGCCATGTACGCGTGGTCAACGCCGACCAGCGGAGACGCCCATGAACCCGCGCCTGCTGGAGCTGTACAACCAGGAACTGCACCACGTGCGCGAAAGCGCCGCCGAGTTCGCCAAGGAATACCCGAAGATCGCCAGTCGGCTGAGCCTGTCCGGCATGGACTGCGCCGACCCCTACGTCGAACGTCTGCTCGAAGGCTTTGCCTACCTCACCGCCCGCGTGCAGCTCAAGCTCGACGCCGAGTACCCGACCTTCACCCATAACCTGCTGGAAATCGCCTACCCACACTACCTGGCGCCGACCCCGTCGATGACCGTGGTGCAACTGCAGACCGACCCGGATGAAGGCTCCCTGGCCAGCGGTTTCCCGTTGCCGCGCGACAGCGTATTGCGCGCCGCGTTGGGCCGCGAAACCCAGACCTGCTGCGAGTACCGCACCGCTCACCCGGTGACGCTGTGGCCGTTGCAGGTCAGCCACGCCGAGTACTTTGGCAACCCCGCCGCCGTGCTCGGGCGCCTGGCGGCCAGCGAACCGAAAGCCAAGGCCGGTTTGCGCCTGACCCTGCGCACCGGCGCCGAGTTGCCGTTCAACAGCCTCGCGCTGGACAACCTGCCGCTGTACCTCAGCGGTGCCGATGAGCAACCGTTCCGCCTCTACGAACAATTACTGGGCAATGCCTGCGCGGTGTTTGCGCGCAAGCCGGGGGGCGATTGGGTCGAGCGCCTGCCACCAGACGCGCTGCGCTCGCGCGGTTTCGACGACGCCGACGCGGCCATGCCCGTGGTGGCGCGGGCGTTCCAGGGCTATCGGTTGCTGCAGGAATACTTCGCCCTGCCCCACCGCTTCCTGTTCGTCGAGTTCGCCGAGCTGAGCCGTGCGGTCAAGCGTTGCGACGGCCAGGAACTGGAACTGATCGTGCTGTTCGACCGCCACGAACCGAGCCTGGAAGGCAGCGTCGGCGCCGCGCAGTTCCTGCCGTTCTGCACCCCGGCGATCAACCTGTTCCCGAAACGCGTGGACCGTATCCACTTGTCCGACCGGGTCAACGAACACCATGTGATCGCCGACCGCACGCGGCCGATGGATTTCGAGATTCACTCCCTCGACGGCATCACCGGCCACGGCACCGGGCCGGAGCAGCCGTTCCTGCCGTTCTATGCGGTGCGCGACCCCTCGCGTTATGGCCGCGACCAGGCGTACTACACCGTGCGCCGTGAGCCGCGGGTGCTGTCCAGCGACCAGCGGCGCAACGGCCCGCGCTCCACCTACGTGGGCAGCGAAACCTTCGTCAGCCTGGTGGACAGCCAGCAAGCGCCCTATCGCCACGACCTGCGCCAACTCGGCGTGAGCGCGCTGTGTACCAACCGCGACTTGCCGCTGTTCATGAGCGTGGGCAATGGCAAGACCGACTTCACCCTCGCCGACAGCGCCCCGGTGCTGGCCGTGCGCTGCGTCGCCGGGCCGAGCCGCCCGCGCGCCAGTCATGCCCATGACGCCAAGGCCTGGCGCCTGATCAGCCAGCTGTCGCTCAACTACTTGTCCCTGAGCGAACAGGGCCAGGGCGCGGGCGCCTTGCGCGAACTGCTGCGCCTGTATGGCGACAGCAACGACGCCGCCCTGCAATTGCAGATCGAAGGCCTGCGCGAAGTCAGCAGCAAAGCGGTGACCCGGCGCCTGCCGATGCCCGGCCCGATCGTGTTTGGGCGCGGCCTGGAAATCACCTTGGAATTCGATGAAAACGCGTTTCGCGGCACCGGCGTGTTCCTGCTCGGTGCGGTACTGGAACGTTTCCTGGCACGCTACGTGTCGATCAACAGTTTTACCGAGACGGTGATCCGTACCACCGAACGCGGCGAGATCATGCGATGGAAAGCCAAGCCCGGACGTCGTCCGACCCTGTGAGTACCCTGGATGCGATGCACCAGGAGCCCTGGGAATACGATTTCTTCCAGGCGCTGCGGCGTATCGAGTGCGAATCGCCGGACCTGCCGCGCCTGGGCCAGTCCCTGCGCCTGGCGGACGACCCGCTGCGCCTCGGGCAACAGGCCGACTGCACCTTCGCCCCGGCCACCCTGGCCTCGGTCGACCCCGCTGGCGAGGGCAAGCCAGCGCGGCTGCAGCAGTACTTTTTCGGCCTCGGCGGCCCCAACGGCCCGCTGCCGCTGCACATCACCGAGTACGTGCGCGAACGCCAGCGCAACAATGCCGACAGCACCAGCAAACAGTTCCTGGATATCTTCCACCATCGCCTGTTGAGCCTGTTCTATCGGGCCTGGGCCGAGGCGCGGCCGACCGTCAGCCACGACCGCCCGGACGATGATTACTGGTCGGCGCGCCTCGCCGCCTTGAGCGGTCGGGGCATGCCGAGTCTGCTCAACCAGGGGCTGATCCCCGACACGGCAAAGCTGCATTACAGCGGCCACCTGTCGGCGCAGACCCGCTACCCGGATGGCTTGAAGGCGATCCTTGGCGAGTACTTCGGCCTGCCGGTAGAGATCGAAGAATACATCGGCCAATGGCTCGAACTGCCCGAGCGCAGTCGCGTCGGGGTCAGCGCCAACCGGCTCGGCGTGGACTTCTGCCTGGGCAGCCATGTGTGGGACCGCCAGCACAAATTCCGCATCCGCCTGGGCCCGCTTGCGCTGGACGACTACATGGGCATGCTGCCCGGCAGCCAGCCGTTCAACGAGCTGGTGGCCTGGGTGGCCGAGTACCTGGGCCATGAA
Organism: Pseudomonas sp. LY-1; assembly: GCF_053502595.1. NCBI lineage: Bacteria > Pseudomonadati > Pseudomonadota > Gammaproteobacteria > Pseudomonadales > Pseudomonadaceae > Pseudomonas > Pseudomonas sp. LY-1. Next base: position 67,303 of record NZ_CP094353.1, read on the forward strand.
TTGGACTGGGACTTGAACCTGGTTCTGCAACAACCCGAAGTCCCGGCGCTGCAACTCAACGGCCGGTTCCGCCTGGGCTTCAATACCTGGCTCGGCCGCCCTGCGGTTGATGCCAACGACCTAATCCTGGCCCGGCATTACGCCGATCACGCCACCACCTCAAGGAATCCAGAGCATGGGTGAAATCAGTCGCGCCGCACTGTTCGGCAAACTCAACAGCGTGGCCTACAAAGCCATCGAAGCCGCCACGGTGTTCTGCAAGCTGCGGGGCAATCCGTATGTGGAACTGGCCCACTGGTTTCACCAGTTGCTGCAACTGCAGGACTCGGACCTGCACCGCATCATCCGTCAGTTCAACGTGGAACCGGCGCGCCTGGCCCGCGACCTGACCGAAGCCCTCGACCGCCTGCCGCGGGGCTCGACTTCGATCACCGACCTGTCCTCCCATGTGGAAGAAGCCGTGGAGCGCGGCTGGGTCTATGGCAGCCTGATGTTCGGCGAAAGCCAGGTGCGTACCGGTTATCTGCTGCTGGGCATTCTGAAGACGCCGAGCCTGCGCCATGCGCTGTTGGGTTTGTCGGCGGAGTTCGACAAGGTCAAGGCCGAAGCCCTGAGCGAACGCTTTGACGAGTACGTCGGCGACTCGCCGGAGAATGCGTTGACGGCCAGCGACGGTTTCAACGCCGGCGCCGTTCCGGGCGAAGCCAGCGGTGCGATGGCGCCGAGTGCGATGGGCAAGCAGGAAGCGCTCAAGCGTTTCACGGTCGACCTGACCGAACAGGCACGCAGCGGCAAGCTCGACCCGATCGTCGGCCGCGACGAAGAGATTCGCCAGTTGGTGGATATCCTCATGCGTCGACGCCAGAACAACCCGATCCTCACCGGTGAAGCCGGCGTGGGCAAGACTGCCGTGGTCGAAGGCTTCGCCCTGCGCATCGTCGCCGGCGACGTGCCGCCCGCGCTGAAAGACGTGGAACTGCGCAGCCTCGACGTCGGCCTGCTGCAAGCCGGCGCCAGCATGAAAGGCGAATTCGAACAGCGCCTGCGCCAGGTCATCGAAGACGTCCAGGCCTCGCCGAAGCCGATCATCCTGTTCATCGACGAAGCCCACACCCTGGTGGGTGCCGGTGGTGCCGCCGGCACCGGTGACGCAGCCAACCTGCTCAAACCGGCCCTGGCCCGCGGCACCTTGCGTACCGTGGCCGCGACCACCTGGGCCGAGTACAAGAAACACATCGAAAAAGACCCGGCCCTGACCCGCCGTTTCCAGGTAGTGCAGGTGGCCGAACCGTCGGAAGACAAGGCGCTGCTGATGATGCGCGGCGTGGCCTCGACCATGGAGAAACACCATCAGGTGCAGATCCTCGACGAAGCACTGGAAGCCTCGGTGAAGCTGTCCCACCGCTACATCCCGGCGCGCCAGTTGCCGGATAAATCCGTCAGCCTGCTGGACACCGCCTGCGCCCGCGTCGCCATCAGCCTGCATGCGGTGCCGGCCGAAGTCGACGACAGCCGTCGCCGCATCGAAGCCCTGGAAACCGAGCTGCAGATCATCGCCCGCGAGCATGCGATCGGCATCGCCATCGGGGGGCGCCAGAGCAACAGCGAAGCCTTGCTGAGTGCCGAGCGCGAGCGCCTGGCCAGCCTGGAAAGCCGCTGGGCCGAAGAGAAAACCCTGGTCGATGAGTTGCTCGCCACCCGCGCCACGTTGCGTGAAAAAGTCGGCGTGGTCGACAGCGGCAACGATGAGTTGCGTGCGCAATTGGTCGACCTGCAGCAGCGCCTCACCGCGCTGCAAGGCGAAACCCCGCTGATCCTGCCGACCGTGGATTACCAGGCGGTGGCCTCGGTGGTCGCCGACTGGACCGGCATCCCGGTCGGCCGCATGGCGCGCAACGAACTGGAAACCGTGCTCAACCTCGACCAGCACCTGAAGAAACGCATCATCGGCCAGGACCACGCCTTGCAGATGATCGCCAAGCGCATCCAGACCTCCCGCGCCGGCCTCGACAACCCGAGCAAGCCGATCGGCGTGTTCATGCTGGCCGGCACCTCCGGCGTGGGCAAGACCGAAACCGCCCTGGCCCTGGCCGAAGCCATGTACGGCGGCGAGCAGAACGTCATCACCATCAACATGAGCGAGTTCCAGGAAGCCCACACCGTGTCGACCCTCAAGGGCGCGCCACCGGGCTACATCGGCTACGGCGAAGGCGGCGTGCTGACCGAAGCGGTACGGCGCAAACCCTACAGCGTGGTGCTGCTGGACGAGGTGGAAAAAGCCCACCCGGACGTACACGAGATCTTCTTCCAGGTGTTCGACAAGGGCGTGATGGAAGACGGCGAAGGCCGGGTCATCGACTTCAAGAACACGCTGATCCTGCTGACCACCAACGCCGGCACCGAGTTGATTTCCCAGGTCTGCAAAGACCCGGCGAACATCCCCGCGCCGGAAGACATTGCCAAAGCCCTGCGCCAGCCGCTGCTGGAAATTTTCCCGCCCGCACTGCTCGGCCGACTGGTGACCATCCCGTATTACCCGCTGAGCGACGAGATGCTCAAGGCGATTACCCGCCTGCAACTCGAGCGCATCAAGAAGCGTGTGCAGAACACCCACAAAGTCGCCTTCGATTACGACGACGCGGTGGTCGATTTGATCGTCTCGCGCTGCACCGAGACCGAAAGCGGCGGGCGCATGATCGACACGATCCTCACCAACAGCCTGCTGCCGGACATGAGCCGTGAATTCCTCACGCGCATGCTCGAAGGCAAGGCGCTGGCGGGTGTGCGGATTAGTAGCCGGGATAACGAATTGCACTATCAGTTCAACGATTGACCTGAAGAAACACGATCAAAAATGTGGGAGGGGCGGTGCGACGATTCGACTTGCCCCCGATGGCGGTGAATCAGTCACCAGATGCATCAACTGACACACTGCTATCGGGGGCAAGCCCCCTCCCACATTTGCAGCCGGTTTCTTCAGCTATTACGCAATTTACGGGTTAACCGATGCTATTCAACCAAACCTCACGCCTAGCCAAAATCACCAGCCCCCTCGGGCCGGACGTGCTGTTGCTCAATCAAATGGGCGGCGGCGAAGAGTTGGGTCGGCTGTTCGCCTATGAGCTGCAACTGACCTCCCTGGACGCCAACATCGACCTCAACCAGTTGCTGGGCAAGCCGATGAGCGTCGGCGTGCAATTGGCGGACGGCGGCGAGCGGCACTTTCACGGCATCGTCGCGCAGTGCAGCCAGAGCATCGACCAGGGCCAGTTCGCCAGCTACCAAGTGACGCTGCGCCCGTGGCTGTGGCTGCTGAGCCGCACGTCGGACTGCCGGATTTTTCAGAACCTGAGCATCCCGCAGATCATCAAACAAGTGTTCCGCGACCTCGGCTTTTCCGACTTCGAAGACGCCCTGAGCCGGCCGTACCGCGAGTGGGAATACTGCGTGCAGTACCGCGAGACCAGCTTCGATTTCGTCAGCCGCTTGATGGAACAGGAAGGCATCTACTACTTCTTCCGCCATGAACAGGACCGCCACGTGCTGGTGCTGGCCGATGCCTACGGCGCCCACGCCACGGTGCCGGGCTACGCGTCGATTCCGTACTACCCCAAGGACGAGCAGCAACGCGAACGCGACCACCTGTACAACTGGCACCTGGCCCAGCAAGTGCAGCCGGGCTCGCTGGAGCTCAACGACTACGACTTCCAGCGCCCCAGCGCGAGCATCGACGTGCGCTCGGCGATGCCGCGCCCGCACGCCGCCGGCGACTACCCGCTGTACGACTACCCCGGCACCTACGTGCAAAGCGCGGACGGCGAACACTACGCGCGCACCCGCATCGAAGCCCTGCAAACCCTGCATGAACAAATCGAATTCAACGGCAACGCCCGCGGCCTCGGTTCCGGCCACCTGTTCAGCCTCACCGGCTTCAGCCGCCAGGACCAGAACCGCGAATACCTGATCGTCGGCTGCCGCTATTACATCGTTCAGGAAAGCCTGGAAAGCGGCGGCGGTTCAAGCTCGGCGCAGTTCGACAGCAGCCTTACCTGCATCGACGCCCAACAAAGCTTCCGCCCGCTGGCCAACACCTATCGCCCCATCGTCAAAGGCCCGCAGACCGCGCTGGTGGTCGGCCCCAAAGGCGAGGAAATCTGGACCGACCAGTACGGCCGCGTGAAGGTGCATTTCTACTGGGACCGCCACGACCAGTCCAACGAAAACAGCTCGTGCTGGATACGCGTATCGCAATCCTGGGCCGGCAAGAACTGGGGCTCGATGCAGATCCCACGGATCGGCCAGGAGGTGATTGTGAGCTTTCTGGAAGGCGACCCCGACCGGCCGATTATTACTGGGCGGGTGTACAACGCGGAGCAGACGGTGCCGTACAAACTGCCCGAGAATGCCACACAAAGTGGTATGAAAAGCCGCTCCAGCAAGGGTGGCTCACCCGCCAATTTCAACGAAATCCGCATGGAGGACAAAAAAGGCGCCGAGCAACTCTATATCCACGCGGAGCGTAATCAGGATATTGCCGTAGAAAATGACGAAGGCCATTGGGTGGGGCATGACCGCCACAGCACTGTGGATCACAACGAGACGGTCAGAATCGGTAATGACCGCCTGCGCGCGGTGTTGGCTAACGATGCTTTGCATGTCGGCGGGGCCAAGAGCGACAGTATCAACACCCAATACCTGATCGAGGCAGGATCGCAAATTCGACTGGTCTGTGGAAAGAGCGTGCTGGAGTTCAATGCCAGTGGCGAGATCAACATCTCGGGTACCGCGTTCAATATTTACGCCAGTGGTAACGGCAATATCGATACAGGCGGCCGGCTGGACCTCAATGCGGGCAATGCTTGTGCCGTGGATAACAAGGGTAAAGGCATCAAAAGCGTTATTGATGCAGCGGTGAAAGCCTTCTTTCCCAAGCGCTGACAAGGCAGACAGAGCGCCTGCCCAGTCGATCAGGTCGACAGCAAAAGATAGCGCAGCGCTTTGTGATATTTGGCGATCCGTTCCAGGTCCTTGGCCTCTAAGGTGGGCAATCGCGTGAGGTTGAGGTTGTCCCGGATATCTTCGATTTTCACCTTGCGCGCCAACTCGTCAGGCCGAATCCGCGCGATAAAGTCTTCGTAGACTTCGCCAGGACGCTTTGAGAGACAGTCGATGGCACGTATCACGTGCTCGCTGAGGCCTAATTGTCTTAATTCATCCAGGGTGACATCACTGTCTTCGACAACATCGTGCAGAACGCTGACAACCTGCTCATCCAATGTCTCGAATTTCAACATCAAGCGCAGCGGATGCAGAATGTAAGGCTTGCCAGACTTATCCAGCTGCCCAGCATGAACACGACAGGCCAGCGCAATGACGGTGTCGAGAATACTCATTGACGTGTAAATCCTTTTTCATATTGCTCACGAGTGATTTCCCGGCCCGAGCACAACGCTTCCCGATACAGACGATGGTCAGGAGCAACCGGCTCAGTACGCTCTTGTGCGCCATAGAACTTGACGTATATTTTTTCTCTCGATGATCCCAGCGATACATGACTTCTTCGAAGTTGTAGTCGATGAACACATCCCGGGTCAAAAGCGCTTCAAAATCAATTGCCACTGCTCCCCCTTATCGCGTCGTAATAGGCTTTGCTCTTATTGGCAATGGCTTTTGCTTCGGCACTGTTTGGGTCCAGCACTCGCCACGCCTCATAGTACTTGTGGCCCAGCCCATCTTCGACGTTGGCTTTCGCCGCTACCGCATTGTAGGTGCCATCACCCAACAACCTACCGAGCGCGTCAGCACTCCTTTCCATAGATCCTTTCAGAAGTGTGGGTAGACGATGTTGAAACGTCAGATCGCCGTGCCTCGGTTCGTTCCCGGCTGAATCAGCAACAGCTCGTCCAACTCGCGCTTGCGACAACGCATGACGAACGGTAGAGCAGCGTTCGGGTCACGCTTGAACAGTTCAAAAGTTGCCCGATCAATTTCATAATATTCCTCGTAATCGACCATACCGTTGCTGACCGGTATGGATACGTAAAAACGACCCGACTCCTTTTCGATTCCAACGGAAAACATGTGCTCCCGACTTACAAAAACATCCTGAAATTTCATGATCACCTCTAAAATCCTAATGGCGTCCAACTGAAGTCAGTGGGCGCAATACTGCCTGCGTCAATGACTGCCTCACTGCTGCCCGTAGGCAGTTTACCGCCAGGAATCCATAACTCATTCGCCCCGGCCTCATTCCCGGAGGGAATCCGTAGATTCAAGTCTTTCGGGGCGGGGATATCGATGCGAACCAGAGTGCTGTTATCCAGCGTGTTTTTCGGTAATCCAAGCGCCTGCTCCAACGCTCTCGGGTCACCCTTGGCGTTGGCCAGCAATTGATCCGCCTCGTGCTTGGGCATAATGAAGGAGGTGCCATCACGCTGAGCAATTCCGTACTTGTCGAGGTTGGACTTTGTCATGAAGCGCGAGGCGCCTTTATCGAACTGGGCTAGATGTTCGCTTACGTACTTAGGTGAGAGGTAGGTATCGGCATTTGGTCGGCTTCCCTTCGGCATTGCCAGGATATCAGCCTCAGTCACGCCAAGTTTGTACTTAGGCGTCGCCAACCTTGCCATCTTCGGACTCAGCCCTAGCATCGCCATACCTGCCACGCCTTGGAGCAGATCTCGATAGCCCGGCCCAAGCCGGTCACCCAATTCACCCAGTAGGGTCATGCCGCCTAAAACCAGGCCGCCGATCACGACAAACTCGACAAGTACCGCAAGACCCACCATGGCGGCCATTACCAGTGCAGCGCCGGCTGCCAGCAGCCCCATAAGCTCCAGCCCGGAATGCATCCAACCTTCGATATCAAGAACAAACGCAACCGAAACTGTCGGCCCACCGATAAACGTATTGGGGCTGCCACTCTTGATATGTGCACCGCAGACCATTTTGCTATGCAAGCGGGCCGCCGGCTTGCCGTTGATAAAGACCGTGGCACTGCCTTCGGCGATCAATACCGGAAACGGCCACATTGGGTGACTCATCGGAAAACCGGTACAGGACGAGGCGATGTCCTCTCCCGCTCGCATCGCATTGAGGCCATTGATATAGACATTGAAACTGCCCTTCAACAACTTCCCCGTGGTAGGTTCGGGTAGGTTGAAAAGCGTATTTAGACCTTTGACGATTTGGAACATCGACAAACCGCCCGCAGCGACCGAGCCTGCCATGATCGCCACCGCCACTCCACCTGTGGCAACGGTGGCAGCGATGACTGCAGCTCCAATCAATGCGCCCGCCACAGCGCCGGCGATCATCGACATGACCCCAAAACCGTGGGCTATTTCATCACCCAAGCGTGCTGCTGCTTGCGCATCCATTGCGTCTATCTGCCGTATTGGTTAAACCGCTGCCGTGTATGAATCAGGTGCTGACACAAGGGGTTTGAGGCTGCTCATGGCAATTTTCCAGGCAGTCTCGTGATGAGCCAGATCACTCGGCGTGGTCGTCAATGTGGTGATCAGCACGGCCGGTTTTCGTTCGATAAACATCTGGCGCAACATCAGTTCGCGCCCTTCACGCTTCCAGGTGTAATCCAGCAATGTGGCGGCATGTTCATGCAGCACCGTGTCCCATCGTTGGACCAACTTGAACTCAGGCAATTGCTGCTCTGCGCTCTTCACTTGCTTGTCGATGTAATCCGCGAAGATCGCGTCGCCTTGGGAGGCATCACGACTGATGACAAAACTGGCTTCCTTGGCGCCGCCAACGGCCGGCAGCTTGAAGATATTGATACTCTGGTCCTGCCAGGTATCAGGGATGTCGAGGTCCGCTTCTTGAATTCTGTAGAGGGTCACAGTGATCGCTTTCCATGGATGTGAGTGACTCGGGAAAGCGCAAATACTCGGGTAATGCGCCACAACAATCAAGCCGAGGGAGATTCCCTGGTCCCGTCCCACCCAAAATGGGCACCCAACCCAGTCGGCATGCCCTTTTTTCCTACCGTCCCGCAGCCCTTCGAGACCGCACCGCTATTAAAATTTTACGGACAGGGCGGACTTGCCTAAACAAATCCGCCACTCTCCACTCTTGAATCAAGAGTTTATCAAGACTACGTTACATCCGATTCTACAAGCGTTATCAATCTTTTAATCATTCTGTTCATGTGCTTGTGGCGCAGTTCAATCGCATCCATACGAGACTTGTCAGTCGGTGCATCCGACGACTTCGGCGCTTCATACGGCTTATAAACAAGGTCGTATCGTGTACCCAGGTCTTGCAACTGGGCTTCTATGCCATCCATAGTTTTTTCTTGATTGGTCAAGCGCCCGGCTGTGTCTTTTGGTGCCTCCGATTTTTTACTAACCGCATTAGCCTCAGATCCTTCGTTAATGGAAAGGATCTGGTTGGCCATCAACTCTGTTTTTATTTCACTGTCTTCGAGGCGCGCGTCTATTTTTTGCTTTTCTGTTGCAGCCGGGTCTACGGTCGTGGTCGTGCCGTCCGCGTTCTTTTTTGCCGCGCCTGGCATTGCAGCTTGCGCTTCGATTCTATCGATGATGGCTTTGGAAGCCATATGTTCCCCCACACTCAACGGGATATTCACCAGTGAATTTACCCCCCCACTGATAAGTGAGTTGCGCGCGCTGGACGCCAGTTCAGAAGAGAGCGGCGGGAACCCATTTTTATCGTGTAGATCGTTAATATTTTGCGTGGTCTTGAAAGAATCCTTAATGCCAGGTGATCCTTCTTTCAGCGGTGGCATTGGCGGCCTTGGCGTTGGCTTTGGCTTTGGCTTTGGCTTTGGCGTTGGCTTTGGCGGTGGCGGTGGCGGTGGCGGTGGCGGCGGCGTTGGCTTTGGCTTTGGCGTCCTTGGCGGCGGTTTCCGTTGGGAAGATTTAAGGGCAGTAGCACCACTCATACCCGAAGCACCCACTTTCTCATTACTCGCCGTGGGATATTCAATACCCCCTCCGTTACCCGCATTCGAACCATATACAATCTTCGAGGAGTCAGCCGTTTGCTGCCCATTACCCGACGTCAACGGAACTGAGTTTCCTGGCACAGTTGGCTGAGGTGATGGAGTAATTGGAGGAATATAAGTTAGATCAGTGAGTTTCATTGAGACACCTCTTTAAAATAGTCTTGAGCGCGTCCCTGCAATCTCGACTAATAGGTGGCGCCTCGTACCCATTAAGTTCCAATGCGTAAGTAATCGTCCTTTACAAACAATAAAAAACTCTGCCCCGCTAATACTAATAACTGTATAAGCCGTGAGCCCCCTCCTTGCGCCTCGATTGCTTTTCCACGCGCACAAAAAATGGGCACCCGACCCAGTCGGCGTGCCCACTTTTTCTACCTCCCCGCCCCCTTCGAGACGATACCGCTATTACGGGTTGACGCTGTCTTTGAGCGACTTGCCCGGCTTGAACGCAACGGTATTGCTGGCCTTGATTTTCACAGGCTCACCGGTTTGCGGGTTTTTGCCGGTGCGGGCGCCGCGGTGGCGTTGCAGGAAGGTGCCGAAGCCAACCAGGGTGACGCTGTCCTTGCGGTGCAGGGCGCCGGTGATTTCTTCGAGAACGGCGTTGAGGACGCGATTCGCCTGTTCTTTGGTGAGGTCCGCTTTTTCAGCGATGGCGGCTGCGAGTTCTGGTTTACGCATAAGTGAAGCCTCTTTGACGGTTTTTTGTTGTTATGTCCGTGCTGCTCTCTAATGGAGCAGCGCCCAAGGCGCCGCAGGCTCTACTCTGCGGCAGACGGGAGTGAGGATGGCATGCCCTCGGACGCCGCGCCAGTCTCGTGGCGACCTTTCTAGGGTGAAAAATAGGGTTATTCCGACAGAACGACCGGTATTTACGCCAGCAGCGGCGGAAGTTCTTTGTTCAACGCCAGTTTTTCCATCACGGCGCTGCCGGTCAGCGCGTAGCCCAGCAGGCGGCCGCTGGCATCGCGGCACAGGGCCTTGATGTCGGCGCCCTGCCCTTCGACGCTCCACACGCCTTCGGTGCCCCGTGGCGGTGGCGAAACCACCAGCGGGCAGACCGGGGTTTTCACGGTGACCGGCATCGGCCCGTAGCTGACGGCCGTGGCGTTGCCCGCCAGCGTCTGGGCCAAGGCGCGGGCGCAGCTCATCAGCGGCATGACGTACAGCAGGTTCAGGCCATCGACCTCGGCGCAGTCGCCCAGGGCATAGATGTTGGCGTGGGAGGTCTTGAGGTGGCGGTCGACCACGATCCCACGGTTGACCTGCAAGCCGGCAGCCGCGGCCAGGTCGACACGCGGGCGCAGGCCGATGGCCGAGACCACCAGGTCGCACTGGATCACTTCACCGTCCGACAGGTGCGCTTCCAGACCTTCGGCGCTGCGTTGCAGGCGGTTGAGCACCGGGCCCAGGTGGAAGCGCGCCCCAAGGCCTTCCAGCCCGGCTTGTACCGCTGCGGCCGCCGCTGGGTGCAGCAGGGTCGGCATGACTTGCTCGCACGGTGCCACCAGGTCGATTTCGTAGCCGCCGAGGATCAGGTCGTTGGCGAATTCGCAGCCGATCAGGCCGGCGCCAAGCAGCAGCACGCGGCGTTTACCGACGGCTGCCGCGCGAAAGCGGGCGTAGTCTTCAAGATCGTTGATCGGGAAAATCAGCTCCGCGGCGTCGCCTTCGACCGGCACGCGCACGGTTTCCGCGCCCCAGGCCAGGACCAGGTCGCGGTAAGTCACCGCTTCTTCGCCGATCCACAAGCGCTTGTGGCCCGGGTCAATACCGGTGATACGGGTATGAGTGCGTACCTCGGCCTTGAGTTGCTCGGCCATGGCGCCGGGTTCAGCCATGCTCAGGCCATCGGCTTCCTTGTTCTTGGCAAAGCCGGTGGAGAGCATGGGCTTGGAGTAGGAGCGCCCATCATCCGCGGTGATCAGCAACAACGGGGTATCGCTGTCGAGCTTGCGAAACTCGCGGGCCACGTTGTAACCGGCGAGCCCTGTGCCGATGATCACGACAGGTGCGTTCATTCCTTTCTCCTTGTAGTACGTTTCTTAAATTCGCGATTACGCGATTTCAATCATTTCGAAATCCACTTTGCCCACGCCGCAGTCCGGGCACAGCCAGTCTTCCGGAACGTCCTGCCACAGGGTACCCGGAGCGATTCCGTCGTCCGGCCAGCCTTCTTTCTCGTCATAGATCAGGCCGCAGACTATGCATTGCCACTTCTTCATTTACTTGCTTCCTCAGGGTCCAGGCAGGTTGGCCGACGGTCGATAGATCCCGCGTTGCCGTGCGGCTCAGCGCGTTTTGTACTGATCGGGGCCTGCAGATGCAAGTACGATCGACACAAGGCACCGGTTCAGCCCGGCAAAAGAGCCGGACGCCATGGTAAGCTCGCGGCCTCTTTTGCTGCCAATATTGACGCACCGTGCCGCACTCAATCGCCCTTCCCGATGCTTGCCAATGGCTGACCCAGAGCCTTCTGAGCCCCCTGCCCGCGCCGTTGACCCTTGACTGGCTGTTCGACGAGGGCTCGCTGACGCGTCGCCTGACGGGGCTGTCCAGCGACAGTTTCAGCGTGACGCCGCTGTGCGAAGGCTGGCAGCCGTTGCGCGACGATGAGTGCGCGGCACTGGACCTGCCCCAGGCCAGCATCGGTTGGGTGCGCGAGGTGTATTTGCGCGGGCATGGCCAGCCGTGGGTGTTTGCCCGCAGCGTGGCGTCGCGCAGTGCGTTGCAAGGCGACGGGTTGCATATGGACGAGCTGGGGAGCCGCTCCCTGGGCGAGCTGCTGTTCTGCGACCGCGCCTTCACGCGCCGGGCGATCGAGGTCTGCCATTACCCACGCCCATGGCTGCCCACAGCCGATCAGCTCGACGGGCTGTGGGCGCGCCGCTCGCGGTTCGATCGCGGGGCGCTGAGCGTGCTGGTCGCCGAAATTTTCCTGCCGAGCCTGTGGCACGCGGTGCATGACCACCCGGAGAACCGCTGATGTATCAACGCCTGCTCAAATCCTTGAACCGTCTGAACCCCAGGGCCTGGGATTTCATTCAGTTGACGCGCATGGACAAACCCATCGGCATCTATCTGCTGCTGTGGCCGACGCTGTGGGCGCTGTGGATCGCCGGCAAGGGCTCGCCGTCCTTGATCAATATCCTGATTTTCGTGCTCGGCGTGGTGCTCACTCGCGCCGGCGGCTGCGTGATCAACGACTGGGCCGACCGCAAGGTCGACGGCCACGTGAAGCGCACCGAGCAACGCCCACTGGTCAGCGGCAAGATCAGCTCGAAAGAGGCGCTGGTGTTTTTCGCGCTGCTGATGGGCGTCAGTTTCCTGCTGGTGCTGCTGACCAACGCGACGACCATCCTGCTGTCCCTCGGCGGCCTGGCGCTGGCGGCGAGCTATCCGTTCATGAAGCGCTACACCTATTACCCGCAAGTGGTGCTGGGCGCGGCGTTTTCCTGGGGCATGCCGATGGCGTTCACCGCCGAAACCGGCAACCTGCCTGCCGCCGCGTGGCTGCTGTACATCGCCAATGTGCTGTGGACGGTGGGCTACGACACCTATTACGCCATGACCGACCGCGACGACGATTTGAAGATCGGCGTGAAGTCCACCGCCATCCTGTTTGGCGACGCCGACCGGGCGATCATTCTGACCCTGCAAGGCCTGGCGCTGGCGTGCCTGTTGCTGGCCGGCGCGCGGTTCGAGCTGGGCGGCTGGTTCCACCTGGGGTTACTGGCGGCGGCGGGCTGTTTTGCCTGGGAATTCTGGTACACCCGGGACAGGGATCGGATGAAGTGCTTCAAGGCGTTTTTGCACAACCACTGGGCCGGGTTGGCGATCTTTGTCGGGATTGTCGCGGATTACGGCTTTCGATGAGGGGCCAGGCCCCTCATCGCGAGGGCCCAACTAAGGCTTGGCGACTTTCCAGGCCCCGTCCATCTTGCCGTCACCGGTCATGTCGCCGGCCTTCTTGTCCATGACGAAGGTGTAGAGCGGCTTGCCGCTGTAGGCCCACTGACTCTTCTGGTCGTCACGGGTGATCACGGTCCACTTGCCCATAGGCTTGTCGGTGGACGCCGCCATCAATGGCGGCCAGTTGGCGGCGCACTTATCGTTGCACAGGGATTTGCCATCGGCGTCCTTGGCAAAGGTGTAGAGCGTCATGCCGTTGTGATCGACCAGTATCCCGTCTTTGGTCGTCGCGGGGTCCGCCGCGAATGCCAGGGTCGGCAGCGTCAACGCCGCCGTGACCAGCAAGGCCTTCCAAGAAAAAGTACTGTAAGTCATCGGAACCTTCCTTTTGTGGTTGTCAGGATTCGGACCCAAAGCGTAGTCCACGCAGGCGGGAATTGCGCGAGCAGCTAAATTACTGTCACACGACTGCAATAATTCCGTTATCTAATGCGGCGCAAGACAGTTAAATGACAAGAGGACTTTAGGCATGGTTGGCAGGAGCATTCTGATCGTCGACGACGAAGCGCCCATTCGCGAGATGATCGCCGTCGCGTTGGAAATGGCCGGCTATGACTGCCTGGAGGCGGAGAACTCGCAGCAGGCCCATGCCATTATCGTCGACCGCAAACCGGACCTGATTCTGCTCGACTGGATGCTGCCCGGCACCTCCGGCATCGAACTGGCGCGGCGCCTCAAGCGTGACGAGCTGACCGGCGATATCCCGATCATCATGCTCACGGCCAAGGGCGAAGAAGACAACAAGATCCAGGGCCTGGAAGTCGGCGCCGATGACTACATCACCAAGCCGTTTTCCCCACGGGAACTGGTCGCACGCCTGAAAGCCGTACTGCGCCGCGCCGGCCCGACCGATGGCGAAGCACCGATCGAAGTCGGCGGCCTGTTGCTGGACCCGATCAGCCACCGCGTGACCATCGACGGCAAGCCCGCCGAGATGGGCCCGACCGAATACCGTCTGCTGCAGTTCTTCATGACCCACCAGGAACGCGCCTACACCCGCGGCCAGTTGCTGGACCAAGTGTGGGGCGGCAATGTGTACGTGGAAGAGCGCACCGTGGATGTGCATATCCGTCGCCTGCGCAAAGCCCTGGGCGATGCCTACGAGAATCTGGTACAAACCGTGCGCGGCACCGGCTATCGGTTTTCCACCAAGGGCTGAGCCAGCCGGTTTCTGAACGCAAGAGCCTGACTTAACAGCTGACAAGGACGCATGTTCAAGTGAACCAAAACTGGCATGGCACGCTGATCCGCCACCTGCTGCTGTTGATCACCGGCTGCTTGCTGGTAGGCCTGATCAGCGGCCAATACGGCTGGAGCCTGGCCGTCGGCATTGGTCTGTACCTGGGCTGGACCCTCAAGCAATTGCTGCGCCTGCATGAATGGCTGCGCCAACACAAACCCGATGAAGCACCACCCGACGGCTACGGCCTGTGGGGCGAGGTGTTCGACAGCATCTACCACCTGCAACGCCGCGACCAACGGGTACGCGGGCGCCTGCAAGCGGTGATCGACCGGGTGCAGGAGTCCACCGCCGCGCTGAAAGACGCAGTGATCATGCTCGACAGCGACGGCAACCTCGAATGGTGGAACCGCGCCGCCGAGACCCTGCTGGGCCTCAAGACGCCCCAGGACAGCGGCCAACCGGTGACCAACCTGGTCCGCCACCCGCGCTTCAAGGAATACTTCGAGCAGGAAAACTACGAAGAAGCCCTGGAAATTCCCTCGCCCACCAACGACCGCGTACGCATCCAGCTGTACCTGACGCGCTACGGCAACAACGAACACTTGATGCTGGTGCGCGACGTAACCCGCATCCACCAACTGGAACAGATGCGCAAGGACTTCGTTGCCAACGTCTCCCACGAGCTGCGCACCCCCTTGACGGTGATCTGTGGCTACCTGGAGACGCTGCTGGACAACGTCGACGAGATCAACCCGCGCTGGAGCCGCGCCCTGCAGCAGATGCAGCAGCAAGGCTCGCGCATGCAAACCCTGCTCAATGACCTGCTGTTGCTGGCCAAGCTGGAGGCGACCGATTACCCGTCGGATAACCACCCGGTGGCGGTGCAAAGCCTGTTGCAGACCATCAAGAACGACGCCCAGGCCCTCTCCGGCCAACGCGGGCAACAGATCACCCTGGAAGCCGACCCGTCGGTACTGCTCAAAGGCAGCGAAGGCGAATTGCGCAGCGCGTTTTCCAACCTGGTGTTCAACGCCGTGAAGTACACCCCGGACAAGGGCAATATCCGCATCCGCTGGTGGGCCGACGCCCAGGGCGCGCACCTGAGTGTGCAAGACTCCGGCATCGGCATCGACGCCAAGCACCTGCCGCGCCTGACCGAGCGCTTCTACCGCGTCGACTCCAGCCGCAACTCCAACACCGGCGGCACCGGGCTGGGCCTGGCGATCGTCAAGCATGTGCTGCTGCGCCACCGCGCACGCCTGGAAATCAGCAGTGTGCTCGGCCACGGCAGCACCTTTACCTGCCATTTTCCGCCGCCCCAGGTAACCCGTTCGCGGATGGTCGTGAATGATGAATAACCCGGACACAATACAACACTAAATGTGCGAGCAAGCCCCCTCCCACATTTGGAATTGCATTGTTGCGAAGCAGGTATTCCTGGCTCCATCAGGCAGCAACCACTAGGCAAGCGCTGCGCCAGCCGCTACATTGGCCGACTTGTGTCCGCCTTTCAGGCGCTCCTGTCACCCCTATTGAACATACGGAACCCGCAAAACCCCATCATGGACCCTTCCCCAAGTATCACCCTCGCCACACTCTTCGCCGATTTCGGCATGATTCTTTTTGCACTGATCCTGGTACTGCTCAACGCGTTCTTCGTTGCGGCGGAGTTTGCCATGGTCAAACTGCGCTCCACGCGGGTCGAGGCCATCGCCCACACCAATGGTTGGCGCGGGCAGATCCTGCGCACCGTCCACCGCCAGCTCGACGCCTACCTGTCGGCCTGCCAGTTGGGTATCACCCTCGCCTCCCTGGGCCTGGGCTGGGTCGGCGAGCCGGCGTTTGCGCATATCCTCGAGCCGCTGCTGGGCGCCGCTGGCGTCGAGTCGCCGGAAGTGATCAAAGGCGTGTCGTTCTTTTCCGCCTTCTTCCTGATTTCCTACCTGCACATCGTGGTCGGTGAACTGGCGCCCAAGTCCTGGGCCATTCGCAAGCCGGAACTGCTGTCGCTGTGGACGGCGGTGCCGCTGTACCTGTTCTACTGGGCCATGTACCCGGCAATCTACCTGCTCAACGCCAGCGCCAATGCCATCCTGCGGATCGCCGGGCAAGGCGAACCCGGCCCGCACCATGAGCACCAGTACAGCCGCGAAGAACTCAAGCTGATCCTGCACTCCAGCCGTGGCCAGGACCCCAGCGACCAAGGCATGCGCGTCTTGGCCTCGGCCGTGGAAATGGGCGAACTGGAAGTGGTCGACTGGGCCAACTCGCGGGAAGACCTGGTGACCCTGGACTTCAACGCTCCGCTCAAGGAAATCCTCGCGCTGTTCCGTCGCCACAAATTCAGCCGTTACCCGGTGTATGACGCCCAGCGCAACGAGTTTGTCGGCCTGCTGCACATCAAGGACCTGCTGCTGGAACTGGCGAACCTGGACCATCTCCCCGAGTCGTTCAACCTGGCCGAACTGACCCGCCCGCTGGAGCGCGTGTCGCGGCACATGCCGCTGTCGCAGTTGCTGGAGCAGTTCCGCAAAGGCGGCGCGCACTTCGCCCTGGTGGAAGAAGCCGACGGCAAGGTCATCGGCTACCTGACCATGGAAGACGTGCTCGAAGTGCTGGTGGGCGATATCCAGGACGAACACCGCAAGGCCGAGCGCGGCATCCTCGCCTACCAGCCGGGCAAACTGCTGGTACGCGGCGATACGCCGCTGTTCAAGGTGGAACGCCTGCTCGGCGTCGACCTCGACCACATCGAAGCGGAAACCCTGGCCGGGCTGGTCTATGACACCCTCAAGCGGGTGCCGGAAGAGGAAGAAGTCCTCGAGGTTGAAGGCCTGCGGATCATCATCAAGAAGATGAAAGGGCCGAAAATCGTGCTGGCCAAGGTCCTGCTGCTGGACTGACCGTCAATTGCCCAAGGCAAAATTGGGCAATACCCCCACGGGCTGGTTGAACTCATACGGGATCGATACCAGCCCCGCCTCGGTCCGCTGCTGCACCACAAAGTGCAGGTGCGGCCCGCTGCTGTTGCCGGTGTTGCCCGACAACCCCAGCGCACTGCCCACCGCCACCCGCTGCCCCGGCCTGACGCTGACCGAACCTTGCTTGAGGTGCAGGTACACGCCCTGGGTGCCGTCATCGTGCAGCACCCGCACGAAATTCCCTGAAGCATCGTTGCCGCGCCCGGCCTGGTCATTCTCGATCTTCACCACCCTGCCGCTGCGCGCCGCAATGATCGGCGTGCCTTCGGGCATGGCAATGTCCATGGCGTAGCGGCTTTTGGCGTCGGTATGACTGAAGCTGCCGTTGGGGCCTTGGCTCAGGCGAAACGGCCCGCCGCGCCAGGGCAAGGGGTAGCGGTAGGCCTGCTGGGGATAACCGGGCCTTGGCCGGTCGAGCACCGGCCGTTGCACGCGCACGGCCTCCCGCTCCCGGATCACAAACGCCTGGGCGCCGGGGGTTTGCCGGTCGCTGAAAAACACCTCGCCATTGGCGTCGGTGGATTTGTAGAGGGTCATGGCCGGGGTCGACGTGGCAACCGTGGCCAATACGCAGAGCAGCAGTAGGCGAATGAGCATGACGCGAACCTGCCGGGGGGACTGAATGGCAGGCTAGCAAGGCTTGATGACAAGACCGTGTGAGATTTACCCGATACTGAAAACAACGAACTTCACATGTAGGAGCGGGCTTGCTCGCGATTGCGGTAGTTCAGCCAACGAAGATGTTGAATGAAAGACCATCGGGAGCACGCCCCCTTCCACAGAGGACAGGTGGCGTTCTGTGAATCAGGCACCCGGCACAAAATGCTTCTGCGCCGTACCCCGCGCGATCAGCCGCGAGATGTAGTCCAGTTTCTGCGCATCCTGGTCGATAAAGCGGAAGGTCAGTTGCAGCCAGTCGCTGTCGGGCTTGGGCTCGAAGGCGACGACGGCGTGCAGGTAGCCGTTGAGACGCGCGACTTCGGCGTTGTCGCCTTGCTCAAGGTCGAGCACCGCGCTTTCCAGTACCTGGGGCAGGACCTCACTGCGACGGACCACCAGCAGCGCTTCCTTGATGCTCAGGCCCTTGATCACGCATTGCTGGGTGCCGCTGGACAGCCGCAACTGACCCTGCCCGCGACCACTGGCGGGCGCAGCGGCGGCAGCCGCCTTCACGGGCGGGCTGTTGAGCAGGCCTTTGCTCGGTGCAGCCGCCGCGATAGGAGCGACCTTGACCGCTTCGGGCTTGCCACCGGTCAGGGCGCTCAGGGAGTCGTTGCCGAACGCTGAGTTCATCTTGGTCGGTGCGCTGGCGACCAGGGCGTCGAGGCGCCCGACCTTGTGCAGGGCGTGCTTGACCTTGGTCAACAGCTGTTCGTTGGTGAACGGTTTGCTGACGTAGCCGGAAACCCCGGCCTGGATCGCCTGCACCACGTTCTCCTTGTCGCCGCGGCTGGTCACCATCACGAACGGCATGGCTTTGAGCTGCGGTTGCTCACGGCACCAGGTCAACAACTCCAGGCCGGACATCTCGGGCATTTCCCAGTCGCACAACACCAGATCGAAGGTTTCGCGCATCAGGATGGCCTGGGCCTTTTTGCCGTTCACCGCATCTTCAATCTTGATCCCGGGGAAGTAATTGCGCAGGCACTTCTTCACCAGGTCGCGAATAAACGAGGCGTCATCCACCACCAATACACTGACTTTACTCATCGACCCTTTATCCTATAAAAACGCGGCACGCAGAACGCCTGACTGGTGGCATTTTGCCAAAACTCTGTAGTCGTGTTGGGACTTTCTTTCACCCCACGCACAAAAAAATCAGCGCCCACAAACGAAAACGCCCGACCAAAGGCCGGGCGTTAATATCTCGGGCAACCTTACTTATCGTCAGATTCGCCCGGAACATTAGGGATTTGATCGGTAGATCCTTCAACTTCGGCTTTCATGCGCTTGAGGCCCATGTGCCGCACGTCGGTGCCACGCACCAGATAGATCACCAACTCCGAGATATTGCGCGCGTGGTCGCCGATCCGCTCCAGCGAACGCAGCACCCAGATAATGCTCAAGACCCGTGTGATAGAGCGCGGGTCTTCCATCATGTAGGTGGCCAGCTCGCGCAGGGCGGTCTTGTACTCACGGTCGATGATCTTGTCGTACTGGGCCACCGACAACGCCAGTTCGGCGTCGAAACGGGCAAACGCGTCCAGGGCATCGCGCACCATGTTGCGCACCTGGTCACCGATATGCCGCACTTCCACATAACCGCGCGGCGCTTCGCCTTCTTCGCACAGTTGGATGGCGCGGCGGGCGATCTTGGTGGATTCATCGCCGATACGCTCAAGGTCGATCACCGACTTGGAAATACTGATGATCAAGCGCAGGTCGGAAGCCGCCGGCTGGCGACGGGCGAGAATGCGCAGGCATTCTTCGTCGATATTGCGTTCCATCTGGTTGATCTGGTCATCGATCTCGCGCACTTGCTGGGCCAGGCCCGAGTCGGCCTCGATCAGCGCGGTGACCGCATCGTTGACTTGCTTCTCCACCAGCCCGCCCATCGCCAGGAGGTGGCTGCGCACTTCCTCAAGCTCGGCATTGAACTGCGCGGAGATGTGGTGGGTAAGGCCTTCTTTGCTAATCATGTTGGCGTCCTTGGAGCGTCCGGAAAGGTGCGGAGAACCGCAGCGTCAATGCAATCTGAACCACAGCTTCCTAGCCGTAGCGACCGGTGATGTAGTCTTCGGTCTGTTTCTTCGCCGGATTGGTGAACAGGGTATCGGTATCGCCGAACTCCACCAGCTTGCCCATGTACATGAACGCGGTGTAGTCGGAAACCCGCGCCGCCTGTTGCATGTTGTGAGTCACGATGACGATGGTGAACTTGGACTTGAGCTCGTAGATCAGTTCTTCGACTTTCAACGTCGAGATCGGATCGAGTGCCGAGCAAGGTTCGTCGAGCAGCAGCACTTCCGGTTCCACGGCGATGGTACGCGCGATCACCAGGCGTTGTTGCTGGCCGCCGGACAGGCCGAGTGCGGAGTCGTGCAGGCGGTCCTTGACCTCGTCCCACAGCGCCGCGCCTTTAAGCGCCCATTCGACCGCTTCATCGAGGATGCGCTTCTTGTTGATGCCCTGGATGCGCAGGCCGTAAACCACGTTTTCGTAGATGGTCTTGGGGAACGGGTTGGGCTTCTGGAACACCATGCCCACCCGGCGACGCAGCTCGGCCACGTCTTCACCCTTGCGGTAGATGTTGCTGCCGTAGAGGTTGATCGCACCGTCCACGCGGCAACCGTCGACCAGGTCGTTCATGCGGTTGAAGGTGCGCAGCAGCGTGGACTTGCCGCAGCCCGACGGGCCGATGAAGGCGGTCACGCGCTGCTTGGGGATGTTCATGCTGACGTCGAACAGCGCCTGTTTGTCGCCGTAGTACAGGCTCAGGCCCGGCACTTCGATGGCCACGGTTTCCTGGGCCAGGCTCAGGCTCTGCTTGTCACGACCCAGGGCAGACATGTTGATGCCATGGGAATGGGTTTCTTGTTGCATGGGATGCTCCCTGTGCTACCAATTCGTGTTGTTGAACCGCCGGGGACGGTTTACTCAAATTCTGCGTATATCGTGGTCTAGTGTGGGAGGGGGCTTGCCCCCGATAGCAGTGTGTCAGCCAGCATATGTGTTTCTGATACGCCGCTATCGGGGGCAAGCCCCCTCCCACATTTAGTCCGCGTTTACTTCAATTAACTGTCCAGCGCCTTGTACTTCTCGCGCAGGTGGTTACGGATCCACACCGCCGACAAGTTGAGCGTGGCGATCACCAGCACCAGCAACAGCGCGGTGGCATATACCAGCGGCCTTGCGGCCTCGACGTTGGGGCTCTGGAAGCCGACGTCATAAATATGGAAGCCCAGGTGCATGATCTTCTGGTCAAGGTGCAAGTAAGGGTAGTTGCCGTCCAGCGGCAGCGACGGGGCCAGCTTGACCACGCCCACCAGCATCAGCGGCGCTACTTCACCGGCGGCACGGGCCACGGCGAGGATCATGCCGGTCATCATCGCCGGGCTGGCCATCGGCAGCACGATCTTCCACAGCGTTTCCGCCTTGGTCGCGCCGAGTGCCAGCGAGCCTTCGCGCACAGTGCGAGGAATCCGCGCCAGGCCTTCTTCGGTAGCCACGATCACCACCGGCACCGCCAGCAGCGCCAGGGTCAGCGACGCCCACAACAGGCCCGGCGTACCGAAGGTCGGGGCCGGCAGGGCTTCGGCGAAGAACAGGCGGTCAACCGAGCCACCCAATACATACACGAAGAAGCCCAGGCCGAACACGCCGTAAACGATGGCCGGTACGCCCGCCAGGTTGTTCACGGCGATGCGGATGATCCGCGTCAGGGCGTTCTGCTTGGCGTATTCACGCAGGTACACCGCCGCCAGCACGCCGAATGGGGTCACGATCATCGCCATGATCAGAGTCATCATCACGGTGCCGAAGATCGCCGGGAAGATCCCGCCTTCGGTGTTGGCTTCCCGTGGGTCGTCGCTGAGGAACTCCCAGACCTTACTGAAGTAGAAGCCGATCTTGGTCATCGTGCCCATGGCGTTCGGCTGATAGGCGTGGACCACTTTGCCGATGCCGATTTCGACTTCCTTGCCGTTCGCATCGCGGGCAGTCAAGGCGTCGCGGTTGAATTGGGCGTGCAGGTCGGCCAGGCGCGCTTCGATGTCCTGGTAACGGGCATTCAGTTCGGCGCGGCCCGAGTCCATGTCGGCCTGGGCGGCGGCGTCGAGCTTGCCTTCCAGTTCCAGCTTGCGACCGTGCAGACGGATACGTTCAAGACCGGCGTTGATCGCGCCGATGTCGGACTTCTCAAGGGTCTTGAGCTGGGCCGCCAGCTTGTTCACGCGGTCGACCCGAGCCTGCAGCTCCGGCCACGCAGCCTGGCCTTCGGCGATGACCTTGCCATCCTGCTTGACGTTGACCAGGGTGCCGTAGAAGTTGCCCCACTCACGGCGCTCGATGGTCATCAATTCCAGCGGTTTGGTCTGGTTCTTCAGCCATTCGCCGACGATCCATGTGAAGTCGTTGCCATTCAGATCGCGGTTACCGACTTTGATCAGCTCGCGGGTCATGAATTCCGGGCCCACGTCGGGCACGGGCAGGCCAGCGCTTTTCAGGCGCTCGCGCGGCACTTCTTCTTTCTGTACCACTTCGCCAATGACGATATGGTTGGCCTGGCCCGGGACATCGTAGTTGGCCTGGATCAGGTCAGCCGGCCAGAAGTGGCCCAAACCACGCACCGCAATCACAGCCAGCAAACCAAGGGTCATGATGACCGCGATGGACACCGCGCCACCGCTGATCCAGACGCCGGGGGCGCCGCTCTTGAACCATCCATTCAGGGAGTTCTGTTTCACAGACTTCTACCTTTCTTAAAGCGACGAGTATTTCTTGCGCAGACGCTGACGAATCAGCTCGGCGAGGGTGTTCATGATGAAGGTGAACAACAGCAGCACCAGCGCCGAGAGGAACAGCACGCGGTAGTGACTGCCGCCCACTTCCGACTCGGGCATTTCCACCGCGACGTTGGCCGCCAGGGTGCGCAGGCCTTCGAACAGGTTCATCTCCATCACCGGAGTGTTACCGGTGGCCATCAGCACGATCATGGTCTCGCCCACGGCGCGGCCCATGCCGATCATCAGCGCCGAGAAAATCCCCGGGCTGGCGGTCAGGATGACCACGCGGGTCATGGTCTGCCACGGCGTGGCGCCCAGGGCCAAAGAGCCCAGGGTCAGGCCGCGCGGCACGCTGAACACGGCGTCTTCGGCGATGGAGTAGATGTTCGGGATCACCGCGAACCCCATCGCCAGGCCGACGACCAGGGCGTTGCGCTGGTCATAGGTGATGCCCAGGTCATGGGAGATCCACATCCGCATGTCGCCGCCGAAGAACCAGGTTTCCAGGTACGGGCTCATGTACAGCGAGAGCCAGCCCACAAACAGGATCACCGGGATCAGGATCGCGCTTTCCCAGCCATCGGGAACCCGCAGGCGAATGGACTCAGGCAGGCGGCTGAAGATAAAACCGGCCACCAGGATGCCAATCGGCACCAGCATCAGCAGGCTGAAAATCCCCGGTAGATGCCCTTCGACATACGGCGCGAGGAACAGGCCGGCGAAGAAGCCGAGGATCACCGTCGGCATCGCTTCCATCAGCTCGATCACCGGCTTGACCTTGCGGCGCAGGCCCGGCGCCATGAAGTACGCGGTGTAGATCGCTGCGGCAACGGCCAGCGGCGCGGCCAGCAACATGGCGTAGAACGCGGCCTTCAGCGTACCGAAGGTCAGCGGCGCGAGGCTCATCTTGGGTTCGAAATCGGTGTTGGCGGCGGTCGATTGCCAGACGTATTTAGGCTCGTCGTAGTTTTCGTACCAGACCTTGCTCCACAGCGCGCTCCACGACACTTCCGGGTGCGGGTTGTCCAGCAGCAACGGTTGCAGCTTGCCGTCGGCTTCGACGATCACACGGTTGGCCCGTGGCGACAGGCCGAACACGCCCGGGCCATCGACCACCGGGTCCACCAGCAGGGTGCGGTGGGCGGTGCTGTGGAACACGCCGAACTTGCCGGAAGCGTCGAGGGCGGTGAAGCCTTTGCGACGTTCTTCGGCGGTGATTTCAACGATGGGCGCAGTGCCCATCTCGAAGGTGCGGATCTGCTTCAGGCGCTGTTCGCCATCCGGGTCACGGGCCATGAACCACTGGGCCAGGCCGCCCTTGGAGTTACCGACGATCAGCGAGATACCGCCCACCAGTTGGGTGCTGGCGGTGATTTCGGCGTCGCCGTCTTCCAGCAGTTTATAGCGACCGTTGAGGCTCTTGTCGCGCAGGCTGAACACATCCGCCAAGGCACGGCCGTTGATCACGTACAGCCATTGCTGGCGTGGGTCGATGAAGATCGCCTTCACCGGCTCGGTCATCTGCGGCAGCTCGATACGCTTCTGCTCGCTGGTGACTTCGCCGGTCATCATGTTTTCTTCACGGCTCAGGGACAGCACGTTCAAGTGCGAACCGGCCGAACCGGCCACCACCAGCGAGGTGTCGGTGACGTTCAGCGCGACGTGTTCCAGCGGGCGACCGGCGTCATCCAGCACGATCGGCGTTTCGCCGTAAGGGTATTCGATGGCCGGGCTGATGGTCTTCTTGCCGTCCGGGTAGGACACCTTGTAGGTGTGGCGGAACACCAGGGACTGGCCATTGGACAAACCGAGGATCACCAGCGGGCTGCCCGGCTGGTCTTTACCAATCGACACGACGCTGACGCCGGCCGCCAGCGGCAGGTCGATGCGCTTGAGTTCGGCGCCGGTGCTCACGTCGAAGAACAGCGCCTGGCCTTTGTCGGAAACCCGCATGGCGACTTGGTTCTGTTCTTCCAGCGAGATCATCAACGGCTTGCCCGCGTCTTGTATCCACGCCGGTGTCAGCGCGGCTTCCTTGGTCAGCGAGGCGCCCTGGAACAAGGGCGCGACCACGTAGGCCAGGAAGAAGAAGATCAGAGTGATAGCGCCGAGGACGGCGAGGCCGCCGATCAGCACGTACCAACGGGTCAGGCGATCCTTGAGCGCGCGAATGCGGCGCTTGCGTTGCAACTCAGGCGTATTGAAGTCAATACGCTTGGGGGGAGAAGTCGTCGTCATAGTGGAATTGGCCAGATCATTCATGCGCACACCCTAGCGGTCCTGTATGACAGAAAGATGACAATGCAGTGACGTAAGAAATCCGCCGCATGGCAGAGCCGGCAGCGGACTAAAAATTAGGAGTTTCTGTAGGAGCGAGCTTGCTCGCGAAGAGCGTTAACGATAACGCGCCGCTTCTGAATAAACGCGGTGCTCTATCATCTTTCGCGAGCAAGCCCGCTCCTACAGAACGGCCGGTTTTACCCGGCCCAGCAACTTAGTTGCCTTCTTTCAGACCCAGGTCAGCCAGTGCCTTGGCGGCAACTTTGGCTGGCAGTGGGATGTAGCCGTCCTTGACCACAACTTCCTGGCCCTGCTTGGACAGAACCAGCTTCACGAACTCGGCTTCCAGCGGTGCCAGCGGCTTGTTCGGGGCTTTGTTGACGTAAACGTAGAGGAAACGCGACAGCGGGTATTTGCCGTTCAGGGCGTTTTCTTCGCTGTCTTCGATGAAGTCAGTGCTGCCTTTCTTGGCCAGGGCCACGGTCTTCACGCTGGCGGTCTTGTAGCCGATGCCCGAGTAACCGATGCCGTTCAGCGAGGAGCTGATCGACTGCACGACCGAAGCCGAGCCTGGTTGTTCGTTCACGTTAGGCTTGTAGTCGCCTTTGCACAGGGCTTCTTCTTTGAAGTAGCCGTAGGTGCCGGATACCGAGTTACGACCGAACAGTTGCACTGGCTTGTTGGCCAGGTCGCCGGTCACACCCAGGTCGCCCCAGGTTTTGACGTCGGCTTTGGCACCGCACAGGCGAGTCGAGGAGAAGATCGCGTCGACTTGTTCCATGGTCAGGTGCTTGATCGGGTTGTCCTTGTGTACGAACACGGCCAGGGCATCCACGGCAACCGGGATAGCAGTTGGCTTGTAGCCGTACTTCTGCTCGAAGGCCGCCAGTTCGGTGTCCTTCATCTTGCGGCTCATCGGGCCCAGGTTGGAGGTGCCTTCAGTCAGCGCAGGTGGCGCAGTGGCAGAACCAGCAGCTTGAATCTGGATGTTGACGTTCGGGTATTCCTTTTTGTAACCCTCGGCCCACAGGGTCATCAGGTTAGCCAGGGTATCGGAACCGACGCTGGACAAGTTGCCCGACACACCAGTGGTCTTCGTGTAAGCCGGAATAGCCGGGTCAACACCAGCGGCCACCGCGTGGGCAGTCGCAACGCCAGCAGCGACAAAAGTCATTGCCGCCATCAAACGCTTCAGTTTCATGCCTTACTCCTAGCAGATAGGGATAGTTGGATCGGGGCCAAGTATTGATAGGCCGTGTGAACACTCTATGTCTGGAATATGACAATTAGATGAAAGGCCAGTATTGGAAAGGAACCAGGCTAAGCGCGAGAAATATGCGGAACAACTGGAGTGTGCGGGGCGGCAACGCTCATGTTGCTTGAATTTAGAAACACTTTGTAATCGTTGCTTCATCAACGCTGCCTGCAGCCTGACCAGCGAACGGCGAGTCCCAGGTTGACAAAACAAAACCAAAGCATAGTCTTGTCAACCTAAGGAGATCGCACATGATCAATGACCGGATTCGCCGCGCAAGGCTATTGCGTGGCATGTCGCTGGAAGCACTGGCGCTCAGTCTCGGCGATATAACCAAGCAAGGCCTGAGCAAATATGAAAAAGGGTTGAGTACCCCGAACTCGCGGCGCCTTCTACAATTGGCAAAGGCGCTGGAGGTGAGCCCTGAGTATTTTTTCCGCCCCCAAGCACTGCCACTCGCGCCGCTGGAGTTCCGCAAACTGGCGAAAATGCCCAAATACCGCCAAGTACAGGTTGAGGAACAGATCCGCGAGCATCTAGAGCGGTACATCGCCCTTGAAGAGTGCTTCGATCCGTTGGATATCCAGACTGCCAAAACTCCCGCACAAATGCTGTCGGTGTCCTCAATTGACGACGCTGAACGAGCCGCAGATCAGCTCCGCAAATATTGGGGCATCGGTGAAGATCCTATCGCCCATCTGACTGAGCAATTGGAAGAGCATGGCATCAAGGTAGTAATGCTGGCGGGGCCCGATGATTTCGATGGTGCCTGCGCAGCCACTAATGAGGGCGAACATGTACTGATCGCATTGAATGCCCAGCGGCCAGGTGAGCGTATCCGCTTCACCGCAGCCCATGAATTGGGGCACTGGGTAATGAAACTGCCCGACGATATGCCCGAGCGAGATAAAGAAAACTGCTGTCACCGCTTTGCGGGGGCTTTTCTATATCCAGCTAAAAGCGTCACCGGCGATTTTGGGAGCCATCAACGTTCACGCGTCCACCCCCGTGAACTCTTGATAGCCAAACGCCAATATGGGCTCTCAATGCATGCAGCACTCCGTCGATTGAAGGACCTCAATCTACTGGGGGAAGGTGGTTACAAATCCCTAACCATCCAATTCAGTAGCAACGGTTGGCGCAAGGCGGAACCCGAACCGCTACCCTGCAAGCCGCCCCAGCGTTTCGAATCACTGGTGTTCTGGGGATTGGCGGAGGGCCTTATCACCAAATCAAGAGCGGCAGAGTTACTGCGGCGCCCAATAAAGGCTCTAGACCCCAATTTTTTGGGCTCACTGGAGAGTGCATGAGCCTGATCTATATCAGCGACACCAATATCTGGATTGACTTCAGAAATGCGGGATTGCTGGAGCATATGTTCAGGCTGCCATTCACTCTGTGCTGTACCGATTTCGTGATGCACGAACTTGAGGACTTCCCCCACGATGAACTGCTCGCTCGGGGGCTGGTTGTCGAGGCATTTGACGAAGGCGGTGTGCAGAAGCTCTTAACGCTTAAAGTCGAACACAACAACAGTTCCTTGGCTGACGTTTCCTGCTACTTGCTCGCACAAGCAACCGGAAGACCGCTACTCACTGGAGATGGAAAGCTCCGTCGCCAGGCCATTCGGGACGGACTGCAAGTGCATGGTGCGCTTTGGTTACTCGACCTAATGGTCGAATATCAGGTCATCAATAATGCCGTTGCAGCAACGGCACTAGAAAATATGCTGACCGGGGGCGCGCGCTTACCCGTATCAGAATGCCAAACCAGACTCTCGACTTGGCGCGTGATATAGAAAGTCAGCATGGACATTGGATAACCAATGAAACGACACCCCATCATGACTAAAGCTATCTACCGCCCGCGCTTCCACAGATACCCA
This sequence comes from Pseudomonas sp. LY-1, assembly GCF_053502595.1. Taxonomy (NCBI): domain Bacteria; kingdom Pseudomonadati; phylum Pseudomonadota; class Gammaproteobacteria; order Pseudomonadales; family Pseudomonadaceae; genus Pseudomonas; species Pseudomonas sp. LY-1. The sequence goes on from NZ_CP094353.1 coordinate 95,286, forward strand.
CCCACCCCCATCCCCATCACGCACAGGACGGCAACGTAGTAGGCCGGACCCATCGGGCTTTCTTTCATCAGCAGCGACACCGCCAACGGCGTCAGCCCGCCGAACACGGCGTAGGCCACGTTGTAGGAGAACGACAACCCGCTGAAGCGCACCACCGGTGGGAAGGCTTTCACCATCACGTAGGGCACCACGCCGATGGTGCCGACAAACAGGCCGGTCAGGGCGTACAGCGGGAACAGCCAGTCAGGGTGGTCCAGCAGGCTGTGATACAGCGTCCAGGAGGTCGCCAGCAACAGTGCGCAACCGACCACCAGTATGCGGCCGGCACCGAAGCGGTCGGCCAGGGCGCCGGAGGCAATGCAGCCCAGGCTCAGGGTCACGATGGCCAGGCTGTTGGCTTGCAGCGCAACGGTCGGGCTGAAGTGGTAGAGGGTCTGCAGCACGGTCGGGGTCATCAGGATGACGACTACCACGCCGGCCGACAGCAGCCAGGTCAGTAGCATCGACAGCACGATGGCGCCACGGTGGTCGCGCAGTACCGCGCGCAGCGGCAGTTCGGCGGCCAGAGCCTTGCGTTGCTGCATCTCGGCGAAGATCGGCGTTTCATGCAGCCAGCGGCGCAAGTACACCGACAGCAGGCCGAACACACCGCCGAGCAGGAACGGGATACGCCAGGCGTAATCGGAGACCTGCTCCGGGCTGTAGAGCGTGTTGATGGCGGTGGCCACCAGCGAACCCAACAGGATGCCGGCGGTGAGGCCGCTGGTCAGGGTGCCGCAGGCGTAGCCGATGTGGCGTGGGGGCACATGTTCGGAGACGAACACCCAGGCGCCCGGGACTTCGCCGCCGATCGCCGCGCCCTGGATCACGCGCATCAACAGCAACAGGATCGGCGCCCACAGGCCGATCTGCGCGTAGGTCGGCAGCAGGCCCATGATCAGGGTCGGCACGGCCATCATGAAGATGCTCAGGGTGAACATTTTCTTGCGCCCCAGCAGGTCACCGAAGTGCGCCATGATGATGCCGCCCAGGGGCCGCGCCAGGTAACCGGCGGCGAAGATGCCGAAGGTCTGCATCATGCGCAGCCACTCGGGCATGTCGGCGGGGAAGAACAGTTTTCCGACCACGGTGGCGAAAAACACGAAGATGATGAAGTCGTAGAACTCCAGCGCCCCGCCCAAGGCAGACAGCGACAGGGTTTTGTAGTCGTTGCGGGTCAGCGGGCGCGACGGTTGCGCACTGCTTGCGGGCACGGAGGACATGGCAAGGCTTCTCTTATAGTAATCAGCGTAATAAAGACGGCACGCCCTGGACTTGCGGCGGTCTGGCAAGATAGCAAATCGCCGGAAAAAGCACAGCGTCGAACGGTTGATAGCGCAGCGCGGTGAACTATTCACGGCGTAGGGAGTCGGTCAACCAGGGCAGGAGAACAGTTGCCGGAAAAAGCTCCGTTACAGCGTCTATTTACCGACCAAATGAGCGCCGAGAGGTCGTCGCGACGCCAGCGTCTCGATATACTCGGCCCTTGCAAGCGCCAGACCCGCAGTCTTGAGGGGCTGCTGTGCCAAAACGCCGTTGGGTGCCATCCAGCCGGTTTGGCAGAGTTTCCCTTTAGTACGCCTTACGAGAAACACAGCTCGCGTCGTGCGTTGGTGCTGAAATGTTTTTCTACAAGACGGCTATCCATTTGAAACACCCATGAAGCGTCACGGCTCAGAGGCACCCTCGGCATGATCGAACTCGAACAAGAAGATCCCATCCCACAAGGCGATCTCGCCCTGCAAATCACCGCACTTCCGCGTGAAACCAACGGTTTCGGCGATATCTTCGGCGGCTGGCTGGTCTCGCAGATGGACCTGGCCGGTACGGCCATGGCCAGCAAGGTCGCAGGCGGGCGTGTCGCCACCGTGGCCATTGATCGCATGGCGTTCCTGGTGCCGGTGGCCGTGGGCGCGCAATTGTCCTTCTATACCCAGGCCCTGGAAATCGGCCGCAGCTCGATCCAGATGATGGTCGAAGTGTGGAGCGACGACCCGCTGTCCAGCGAATGGCGCAAGGTCACCGAGGCGGTGTTCGTGTTCGTCGCCATCGATGGCAGCGGCCGCACCCGTTCGGTACCGTCGCGAGCGCGTTAAACCTCGCCGGGTTTTGACGGTCAATTGCCCCATTGCCTGCTATTAAGAGTGCTTTGTTATGCCGACGCCCCACGTTGAATCCGTGAAAATCGACGAGCTGGACTGCTGGCGCATCCGCCACAACGGCGCCGAGCTGATGGTGGCCCAACAGGGCGCGCACCTCTTCAGTTACCAACGCGCAGGCGAACAGCCGCTGATCTGGCCGAACAAGGCAGCCGTCTTCAAGGCCGGCAAAGGCATCCGCACCGGCGTACCGGTGTGCTGGCCGTGGTTCGGCGTGTTCGATCGCAACCCGCACAGCGTGCAGGCCATGCGCCAGAGCGACCAGCCCGCGGGCGCCCACGGTTTCGTGCGTACTGCACTCTGGGAATTGGCTACCACCGAACTCGAAGGCGACACCCTGCGCGTCGACCTGGTGCTCCCCGTACCCGCGGGCGGCTTCCCCGGCTGGCCGCATCAGGTCGACCTGAAGCTGAGCCTGCGCCTGGACGATCACCTGCACATCGGCCTGACCAGTCATAACCGTGGCACCGACACCGTGCCCCTCAGCCAGGCATTGCACACCTACTTCGCCGTGAGCGATGTGCGCAACGTGCAGGTCGAGGGCCTGGACGGGCTTGCGTATATCGATACCGCTGACGGCTGGGCCACCCGGCAACAGGCTGGGCCGCTGCACTTCGGCGCCGAGACCGACCGCATCTACCTCGACACCCCCGCGCAGTTGCATATCGTCGATAACGACTGGCAGCGGCGCGTCCGGCTCAGCAGCGAAGGCTCCCACTCGACCGTGATCTGGAACCCCTGGACCGAACGTGCCAAAGCCTTCGACGACATGGCCGACGACGGCTGGCAGGGCATGCTGTGCATCGAGACGGCGAATGTGCTGGATGACGTGGTGGCGCTGGCGCCGGGCGAAAGCCACACCTTGGGCGTGAGCATCACCAGTAGCGCTTTGTAAACCCAATCAAAATGTGGGAGGGGGTGTTGCTCCCGATAGCAGGGGGTCAGTCAGCACATTTGTGACTGATAAACCGCTATCGGGAGCAAGCTCCCTCCCACATTGGTCGGTGTTGTGGTTTAGAGATCCGACTCCTTCACCACCCGCACCTTGCCCGCATCCAGCGCATACGCCGCGTTGGCCAGGTCGTTATTGACCGTCTCCACCTTCAACGTGCCCGTAACCCACAGCGGCGTGTAGATATCATCCAGCTTCAACCCCTTGGGGTAACGCACCAGCACCAATTGGTTCGGCGGCGGTGGCGGCACGTGGATGCACGCGCCTGGGTACGGCACCAGGAAAAACAGGGTGCTGCGGCCCTTGGCGTCGGTTTCCAAAGGCACCGGGTAACCGCCGATGCGGATGTTCTTGCCGTTCATGGCGGCCACGGTCTTGGTGGAATACATCACCGCCGGCAACCCTTTGCTCTGCTTCAAGCCACCTTTGTCGGTGAAGGTGCCCTGGGCTTCGGGGGAGTTGTGGTCGATTTCCGGCATTTGTTCGAGGGCTTTCTGGTCCGACAGCGGCATCAGGTCGAGCCAGTCGGTTTCCGGCAGTTCGCCAGCATGAGCCAGGCCTGGGCCCAGCAGGAGAAACATCAAGAGGAGACGGCGCATGGAGGAGCTCGACAAGGTAAACAGTGCCGGCATTCTAGCCCTCTGCGCCTGCGCAGCGCAGAGGACTTTGTCGCTCGATTAGTTCTTTTTGATCAGGCCGTAGATCACCAGCAGCACAATGGCGCCCAACAATGCGCCGATGAAGCCAGCGCCCTGGCCTGCCTGGTAGATACCCAGTGCCTGACCGCCGTAGGTGGCGGCAAGGGAGCCAGCGATACCCAGCAGGATGGTCATGATCCAGCCCATGCTGTCGTCGCCGGGCTTGAGGAAACGCGCCAGCAGGCCGACGATCAGGCCGATAAAGATGGTTCCGATGATACCCATGGCATTTCCCTCTGATTGAATGTGAGTCATGAAAAAGCCTAGCCAGGCTTTATCATCCTGCAATCAGAGAGACGGCGGCCGCCAATGGTTCCCGCCGCTCCCGGGATTATTGCTCGGCGATCAACGCTTCGACCTTGAGGATCTGCGCTTGCAGCGTCGCGCGGTCCTGGCAACGCAGGTTGGCGTGGCCGACCTTGCGCCCGGTCTTGAAAGCCTTGCCGTAGTGATGCAAGTGGCAGTCGTCGATGGCGATGACTTTTTCAACCGGCGGGACCACGCCGATGAAGTTGAGCATGGCGCTCTCGCCCACCTTGGCTGTGGAGCCCAGCGGCAAGCCCGCCACCGCGCGCAGGTGGTTCTCGAACTGGCTGCACTCGGCGCCTTCGGTGGTCCAGTGCCCGGAGTTGTGGACGCGCGGGGCGATTTCGTTGGCCTTCAGGCCACCGTCGACTTCAAAGAACTCGAACGCCATCACGCCGACATATTCCAGCTGCTTGAGCACACGGCTGGAATAGTCTTCGGCCAGGGCCTGCAACGGATGGTCGGTGCTGGCCACGGACAGTTTGAGAATGCCGTTGTCGTGGGTGTTGTGGACCAACGGGTAGAAGCGGGTCTCGCCATCGCGGGCACGCACGGCGATCAGCGAAACTTCGCCGGTGAACGGCACGAAGCCTTCCAACAGGCAGGCCACGCTGCCCAGTTCGGCGAAGGTGCCGACCACATCGGCGGCGGTGCGCAGGACTTTCTGGCCCTTGCCGTCGTAACCCAGGGTACGGGTTTTCAGCACGGCCGGCAGGCCGATGCTGGCGACGGCCGCGTCCAGGTCCGCCTGGGACTGGATATCGGCGAAGGCCGGGGTCGGAATGCCCAGGTCCTTGAACATGCTCTTCTCGAACCAGCGGTCACGGGCGATGCGCAAGGCTTCGGCGCTCGGGTAGACCGGCACGAACTGCGAGAGGAAGGCCACGGTTTCGGCCGGGACGCTTTCGAACTCGAAGGTCACCAGGTCGACTTCTTCGGCCAGTTGGCGCAGGTGGTCCGGGTCGCTGTAGTCAGCGCGCAGGTGTTCACCCAACGCGGCCGCACAGGCATCCGGCGCCGGGTCCAGGAAAGCGAAGTTCATCCCCAGCGGCGTTCCCGCCAGGGCCAGCATGCGACCCAGTTGGCCGCCACCGATTACACCGATTTTCATCGTCAACAACCTCAGGCGATACGTGGGTCTGGATTGTCCAGCACGCTGTCTGTCTGCTCAGCACGGAATTTTTTCAGCATCGCGTGGAACTGCGGGTGCTTGGCGCCCAGGATGCTGGCGGACAGCAAGGCGGCGTTGATCGCGCCGGCCTTGCCGATCGCCAGGGTCGCCACCGGGATACCGGCCGGCATCTGCACGATGGACAACAGCGAATCCACGCCCGAGAGCATCGACGACTGCACCGGCACGCCGAGTACCGGCAGGTGGGTCTTGGCCGCACACATGCCTGGCAGGTGCGCTGCACCGCCGGCACCGGCGATGATCACCTCGATGCCACGGGATTCTGCTTCATCGGCATACTGGAACAGCAAATCCGGGGTGCGGTGGGCAGAGACCACTTTCACTTCATACGGAATGCCGAGTTTTTCCAGCATATCGGCGGTGTGGCTAAGGGTGGACCAATCGGACTTGGAGCCCATGATCACGCCAACCAATGCACTCATCGTCGTGCCTCTTCTCTCTGGGCGCCCGCAGGCGCGTCAAAAAACAACAAGCCACGCGGGAAATCCGGCGTGGCTTGGTGTACGAAATTTGGCCGGTTGGACCGGCCGAAGGCCGCGCAGTATACCGTAATAACGCAGATAAACAGCCCCTGGAATGACCATCTGTCTAGCGGCGCAAACCGGCGGTTTTATTGACTTAAGAGTCAGCGAAACCCCACAAAACCCCTCCCACAGTTAAGCGGTGCTGGACTCACGTATTCTGCGCGGCTCCACCTTCCAGCTTGCGCCACAACAACCGCACGTTTGCCTTACGCACCAAGGCACAGCGGTACAAACGAATCTCCAACGGCACATGCCACTGCGGACCGCCGCAGACCACCAGCTCACCTCGGGCCAACTCGGCACGCACGCTCAGTTGCGGCACCCAGGCGATGCCCAGGCCTTCCAGGGCCATGCTTTTGAGGCTGTCGGCCATCGCGGTTTCGTAAACCGTGGTGAAGCGCAGGGCACGTTGGCGCAACAGCAGGTTCACCGAACGCCCCAGAAATGCCCCGGCGCTGTAGGCCAGCAGCGGCACACTGCCTTCACCTTCCAGGTCGAACAGTGGCTTGCCCTCGGCATCGGCGGCGCACACCGGGAGCATTTCGGTATTGCCCAGGTGCAGTGACGGGAAGATCTCCGGGTCCATCTGCATCGCCGCGTCGGGGTCGTAGAACGCCAGCATCAAATCGCAGCCGCCTTCGCGCAGGGCATGCACGGCATCACCGACGTTGGTGGCGACCAGCCGGGTGGCAATGTTCAGGCCTTCGTTGCGCAGTTGCGCGATCCAGCGCGGGAAGAAGCCCAGCGCCAGGGAGTGGGCCGCCGCCACTTGCATGACTTCGCCCTGCCCGCCTTCCAGATGGTGCAAATGGCGCAGTACTTCACCGAGCTGCTCGACCACCGTGCGCGCGGTCACCAGGAACAACTGCCCCGCGGCCGTCAATTCCACCGGCGTGCGCGAGCGGTTGACCAGGGTCAGGCCCAGCGCGGCTTCGAGGCTGCGGATACGTCGACTGAACGCCGGCTGGGTGACAAAGCGCCGCTCAGCAGCCTGGGAAAAGCTGCGCGTCGCCGCCAGGGCGCTGAAGTCTTCCAGCCATTTGCTCTCAAGGTTCATCAGTTCCTCCCACGGGTATGCACCATTTTGGCACACACGCCCGCCATGATAGCCGGGTCACACGCCTATTATGCCGTTTGTGCATAGGCCAGTGTTTAACAGCATTGGCCCAAAAACTTCCACAAGCCTAGCATTCACAGCGTTCCGGCCAGTTCCGGGTCCATATCGAGATGATTTCCGTCATGTCCTCCGCTGCATCATTCCGCACAGAAAAAGACCTGCTTGGCGTACTCGAAGTACCTGCCCAAGCGTATTACGGCATCCAGACCCTGCGAGCGGTGAATAACTTCCGCCTCTCGGGCGTTCCGATTTCGCATTACCCGAAATTGGTGGTCGGCCTGGCAATGGTCAAGCAAGCCGCCGCTGACGCCAACCGCGAGTTGGGCCAGCTCAGCGAAGCCAAGCACGCTGCGATCAGCGAAGCCTGTGCCCGCCTGATCCGCGGCGACTTTCACGAAGAATTCGTGGTGGACATGATTCAAGGCGGCGCCGGCACTTCAACCAACATGAATGCCAACGAAGTCATCGCCAACATCGCGTTGGAGGCCATGGGCCACAACAAGGGCGAGTACCAGTACCTGCACCCGAACAACGACGTGAACATGGCGCAGTCGACCAACGACGCCTACCCGACCGCAATCCGCCTGGGTCTGCTGTTGGGCCATGACGCGCTGCTGGCCAGCCTCGACAGCCTGATCCAGGCGTTCGCCGCCAAGGGTGTCGAGTTCAACCATGTACTGAAAATGGGCCGCACCCAGTTGCAAGACGCCGTGCCGATGACCCTCGGCCAGGAATTCCGCGCCTTTGCCACCACCCTCAACGAAGACCTGGCCCGCCTGAAAACCCTGGCGCCGGAGCTGTTGACCGAAGTGAACCTGGGCGGCACCGCCATCGGCACCGGCATCAACGCCGACCCGCGCTACCAGGCCCTGGCCGTACAACGCCTGGCCACCATCAGCGGCCAGCCGCTGGTGCCGGCGGCGGACTTGATCGAAGCCACCTCCGACATGGGCGCCTTCGTATTGTTCTCCGGCATGCTCAAGCGTACCGCGGTGAAGCTGTCGAAGATCTGCAACGACCTGCGCCTGCTGTCCAGCGGCCCACGTACCGGCATCAACGAGATCAACCTGCCGGCCCGCCAGCCTGGCAGCTCGATCATGCCCGGCAAGGTCAACCCGGTGATCCCGGAAGCCGTCAACCAAGTGGCCTTCCAAGTGATCGGCAACGACCTGGCCCTGACCATGGCAGCCGAAGGCGGCCAACTGCAGTTGAACGTGATGGAACCGTTGATCGCCTTCAAGATCTTCGACTCGATCCGCCTGCTGCAACGGGCCATGGACATGCTGCGCGAGCACTGCATCGTCGGCATCACCGCCAACGAAGCCCGCTGCCGTGAGCTGGTGGAGCACTCCATCGGCCTGGTCACCGCACTGAACCCGTACATCGGCTATGAAAACGCCACCCGCATCGCGCGTATCGCCCTCGAAAGCGGCCGCGGCGTGCTGGAACTGGTGCGCGAAGAAGGCTTGCTCGACGACGCTATGCTCGACGACATCCTGCGCCCCGAAAACATGATTGCTCCACGTTTGGTCCCGCTGAAGGCCTAAGCGTTTGTTGCACCGCTCACCAGGTTGAGGGACTAGACACCTCTCACCTTTTGAGGGCCTGAAGGCTCGTTCTTCAGGCCCTTTTTTTGTCTCAAGGTTGTGAAATGACGCCCATAAAAATTCCAATATCGCCCCTGCCCGCCACACCCTGGCTGAAACCTTTAATCAGCCCAGGCAGACGGATCACGTTCGCCTAGGTATAGTGCCGCCCCTCTTCGCGCCAGCGGCCATCGGTAACGAGGCCCGGACACACGCGAAAACGCATGAATAACAACACCCGCAAAAGGATCCGGTCGAACCGTCGCGCACTGCCTGGTGCCAAGTGACAGCGTCGAACCGTCCTGCGTTTGCCATTAGAAAAATCAGCGAGGAACACTCCATGCTCGAAGTCATCAACGACTTCCTCTCAGGGAAAGTACTGATCGTGCTCATTGTCGGGCTCGGCGGTTATTTCACGATCCGCTCGCGTTTCGTTCAGTTGCGTCACTTTTTCCACATGTTTTCGGTGTTTCGCGACAGCCTGAAAAACAGCTCCGACCAGCTCAGTTCGTTCCAGGCGCTGATGCTCAGCCTGGCCGGCCGCGTCGGTGCCGGTAACATCGCCGGTGTCGGCATTGCCGTGACCCTGGGCGGCCCCGGTGCCGTGTTCTGGATGTGGGTCACCGCGTTGGTGGGCATGTCCTCGAGCTTTATCGAGTGCTCCCTGGGCCAGTTGTACAAGCGCACCGACGCCGAAGGCACCTTCCGCGGCGGCCCGGCTTATTACATCCAGCACGGCCTGCACAAGCGCTGGCTGGGCATGGTGATGGCGTTCCTGCTGCTGGTGACTTTCGGTTTTGCCTTCAACGGCCTGCAAGCCCATGCCGTGACGCATTCGCTGAACAACGCCTTCGGCCTCGACACCACCTACACCGGCCTGGCCCTGGCGGCATTGCTGGGCCTGGTGTTCATCGGCGGGATCAAGCGGATCGCCTCGATCGCCGACCTGCTGGTGCCGGTCAAGACCCTGGTCTACATCGCCGTGACCCTCTACGTGATCGTGCTGCAATTCGACCATGTGCCGGCCATGCTCGCGACCATCGTCAAGAGCGCGTTCGGCCTCGACCAGGCCTTCGGCGGCCTGGTGGGCAGTGCGATCATCATGGGTGTGAAGCGCGGCGTATTCGCCAACGAAGCCGGTTTGGGCAGTGCGCCTAACGTGGCGGCGGTCGCGTCGGTGGAACATCCGATCGCCCAAGGCGTGGTGCAAGCGTTCAGCGTGTTCCTCGATACTTTCGTGATCTGCACCTGCACCGCCTTGCTGATCCTGCTCTCCGGTTTCTACACCCCGGGCTTTGAAGGCGACGGCATTGCCCTGACCCAGAACTCCCTGGCGGCCGTGGTCGGCGACTGGGGCCGGATGTTCATCGCGGTGGCCCTGGCGTTGTTCGTGTTCACCTCGATCATGTACAACTACTACCTCGGCGAGAGCAACCTGCGCTTCCTGGTCGGCAACAACCGCAAGGTGCTGATGGGCTACCGCGCGTTGGTGCTGGTGCTGATTTTCTGGGGTTCGATCGAGAACCTGAGCACCGTGTTCGCCTTCGCCGACATCACCATGACGATGCTCGCGTTCGTCAACCTGTTCGCCCTGGCGTTCCTGTTCAAGATCGCCATGCGTATCCTGAATGACTACGACAACCAGCGCGCGGCGGGGATCAAGACCCCGGTGTTCGACTCCAGCCAGTTCCCCGACCTGGACCTGGACCGCAAGGCCTGGCCGGCCAACCCGGTGAAACCGGAGCCTGCCGCTAAAGCGCCTGCTGAATCGATCGCACTGTCGCAACGCTAAGCGCAGATGACACGCCGCCTGGCCTTGGGCATGCTCTGGGCTTGGCGGCGTTTTTCGTTCAGGAGATTTTCGATGCAAGCAGCTAACAACGTCATGGTGCTCTACACCGGCGGCACCATCGGCATGCAAGCCAGTGCCAACGGCCTGACCCCCGCATCCGGTTTCGAAGCCCGCATGCGCGAACAACTCGCCAGCCAGCCGGTGCCTACATGGCGCTTCCGGGAAATGTCGCCGCTGATCGACAGCGCCAACATGACCCCGGCCTACTGGCAGCGCCTGCGCACTGCCGTGGTCGAAGCCGTGGACGACGGTTGCGACGCGGTGCTGATCCTGCACGGCACCGACACCTTGGCTTACAGCGCGGCCGCCATGAGCTTCCAACTGTTGGGCCTGCCGGCGCCGGTGCTGTTCACCGGCTCCATGCTCCCGGCCGGCGTACCCGACAGCGATGCCTGGGAAAACGTCAGCGGTGCGCTGCTGGCCCTGGGCCAAGGCCTGGCGCCGGGTGTGCAGTTGTACTTCCACGGCACGCTGATGGCACCGACACGCTGCGCGAAAGTCCGCAGCTTCGGGCGTCACCCGTTCGCCGCGTTGCAACGCCAGGGCGGCGTGGCCCGCGCCGCGTCGATTCCTGCAGCGCTGGACTACCGTCAGCCCAAGGCCCTGGCCAATGTCGGCGTGCTGCCGTTGGTGCCGGGTATCGGCGCGCCCCAACTGGACGGTTTGATCGGCAGCGGCCTGCAGGCGTTGATCCTGGAATGCTTCGGCAGCGGTACCGGGCCCAGCGACGACCCCGAGTTCCTCGCCAGCCTCCAGCGCGCGCAGGCGCAAGGCGTGGTCGTGGTCGCGATCACCCAATGCCATGAGGGCGGCGTGGAACTGGACGTGTACGAAGCCGGCAGCCGTTTGCGTGCAGTGGGCGTGCTGTCCGGTGGTGGCATGACCCGTGAAGCGGCGTTCGGTAAGTTGCAGGCCCTGCTCGGTGCCGGCCTCGCGACCAGCGAAGTGCGCCGCCTGGTGGAACTGGACCTGTGCGGTGAACTGGCCTGAATCGCACAGCCAAACCCGCATAAAAACCCCCAGCCAACTAAATAGTTAGTCTCCTCCCTGCCTTGCCGCTTTCTAGCATGCCGAAGCTGTTCTTCCGGCAGCGTCCATGAAATGGCAAGGCAGGAACCCATGAGCCAACAAACCTCCACCCTTCGTTACAACCCCTCCGATACGCTGGTCACCCAACTCTGCGTCGGCCCCGCCTTCCGGGAAGCCGCCAGCACGCTGTTACGCCGCTCGTTGCAAGAACTCTACCCGGACCTGGGCATCGACCCGGACATCGCCATGGTCGGCACGCCGACATGGGGCATTGTCGACGATGAAATCGTCGCCCGCCCCACCGCGCACCAAACCCTCACTGACATCCTCACCAATCAGGCCATCTCCGGTGAACCCGCGCTCTACATCGAAGGCGCGCACTACCTTATCCAGCCAAAAAACCAGCAACCCACCGCCCACCTACCGGTACGCATCACGCAGATCGCCACCCTGATCAACCTGCTGGCACCGGTGATGCTCACCGCCTACCAGGAACAGCAAGTGGCGTTCTGGAACTCCAGCAACGGCACCTCCGGCCCCCACTGGCAAGCCTTGTCCAGCACGCTGCGCTCGGTGTGGAACGTGACCCGCGTCGACGGCTGGGACGAGCAGGACTGCGCCATGGCCCGCACGCTGTACGCTGCGCCTGAACTGACACGCCGCCAGAGCGACGATGCATTCGCCTGCCGCGCCTACCTGGTGGACGTCGATCAGATCGACGGCGCGACCGTCACCCACCTGGGCCTGCTGTCGATTGCCGTACTGATCGGCAACCACGACGGCGAGACGCTTATCCTCACGTACTCCCTGTTCAACGGCTACGAGAAATTCGCCACGCTGGAGCAACTGGGCCAGAGCTTGCCCGGCTACGTAGGTCGCCATGCACCCACTGACATCCAATGGCGACTGTTCGAACCCACCGGGCATTTTTTCGATCACCAGGCTTGCACGCTGATTGCCCAACAGCTTGCGTTCATCAGGCAGCTCGACACTCAGCAACTGCGGCGCACCGCCCCCAGCGAATCCTCACTCAACCTGCCACCGGCCACCCAAGAGCTGGTCGGCGAAAAGCAACCCGACCTCAAACCCTACCTCGACGCACTCCCGTCCTGGCTGACGTCCGCCTCCACCACCGACCTGAGTCTCTACGCACGCTACCTGAAAGACCTCGCCGCGCTGCACAGCCTCAACGCGGGCAAGTCCTACGACGATGACATCCCGCACATCCAGACCTACGCGCTCGACAGACTGCGCGCCGAAATGCTCAAGGACCACACCGACGCGGCGAACCTGCGCCTGGAGAACATCGAGATTCAGGTACGCAGCCCGATTGTGTGGGGCAGTTTCACCCTGCCGGGCAAGGTCGACACCACCACCTTCAGCCTGGCCGACCTGGCCCTGCAAAACCTGATCGGCCTGCCTCTCGGCGACAAAAGCGTGCGCTTGCGCAACAGCAGCACCGTGCCGGCGTGGCTGACCGTGGCATACATCGAAACGCTGATCCGCAAGGTGGATGTCGGCCAACACTACCCGGCCCTGGCCAAAAGCAAGTTGCTCGACAACCCGCTCGAATCCAGCCGCCGACGCGCCCTGTACAGCAGCCATTTGCGCATCCAACTGCCGCTGCAAGCCTTGCAATACAAGATGAGCCGACACGCCGGGATCGACGAACTGGGGTATCGCTACGTCGCTGCCGTGCTGGCGCCAGAGGAAGCGGACCGTCAGGTCGACGGGCAAGCCATCGTTCTTCGTCCCCTGGCCTTCCTGCCGAAAAACCGCAGCGCCGACACGCAAGACGTGGTGAGCAACATGTTTGTGATTGGCCCCCAGGACGCGAACGCCGGGCCCTGCCTGTTGTATCGCCCGATGGCGGAATTACCACTGCTGCAATATCCGTCACCGGCCGACCTGCTGTATGCGATCCGCCAATCACGCCACCTGCGCGACTCGGTCCTGGCCTGGTTGCCGGACAATGTGCGCGACGACTACGCACGCTACGCATTCCCTGGCGAACTGCCGTCGCCCTGGGCAGTCGTGACGTTGCTGGTGGACCCGGTCAAACTCGTGATGATGAGCGGGCCCATGGACCTGGGCATGCAAGCGCTCAGCGGCGAGCTGCCCGAAGAACTGTTCAAGGCCAACGCCAACGCGCTGATCACGCTGGCCGACCGTCAGTCGGCGTCGAATGCCGAAAGTCGCTGGGCTTCGTTCAAGCAGGCGGGCTGGCTGATATTCAACGCAGCCCTGCCGTTCCTGGGCCGCACCGTGAACACCGCCGCCTGGATCTGGCAGATACTGGATCAGGTGCAAGCGGTCGTCGACGCGCAACAGCAAAAGGACAAACCGGCCGAATGGTCCGCCCTGGCCGGGCTGTTGCTCAACCTGGGCATGGTGTTGACCCTGCACATCGCCAGCCGCGAAGCGCCGTCAGCCCCCGCCTTGAGCAAGGACGAGCCGGCGCCGAAACCTGCCACCCAGCCCGAGGTGATCGCCAAGCCCGTGACAGTCAAACAATTGGCCAACCTTTCGGCAGTTGAGCTGCCAGGCAATCACCCGCATGCACTGCACACCCTGGCCGCGATCAACCGCAGCCCCAGCGACCTGGGCAGCCTGCTGGACAGTTTCAAGGTCGAAAAGCCGAAGGTGCGCAACAAAGCCTCATCGCGCATCGGCCCTCATCGCCACCTCTATCCGCTGCTCGATAAATGGTACGCACAGGTCGGCGAACGCTGGTTCGAAGTGACGGTGGATGAGAATGACGAAGTGCAGATCACCGATCCCCAACAACCCGCGCGCAACGGTCCCTTTCTGATCGACAATCTCAAGGGCGAGTGGTTCATCGACACCCGTCTGCGCCTGCGTGGCGGCGGTTCAAGAAGCCGGGAGCGCAAAGCCCGGGCGCAAGCCGAACGCCAGGCCAGCCAACTGCGCAGGCAGATCACCGCCTTCGAGCAACAGAAAAAGACCGCCCAGGACACCCTGGAAAAGACTTATCAGGCACTGGTCGACGCGCCGCCCACCTCGGCCCAGGCCGCGCAAAGGGCTTACCTCGATCAACTGGAGGCCCAACGCACAGACTACGAGACCGCCCTGAAAAACCTGAAAGAATTGAATGTACTTGCCCCAACGCCGGACTACCTGCACAGCGCCGTGGGGTATCTCAAGGCTCAGTTGAGCCTGAGCTGGGCCGGGCTCAACGAAGTGCTCAAGGCCTTTACGCCCAAACTCCGTACAATCCTCGACCACATCGCGAAGCAGGCCGCCGACGCACGCGTGCGCAACATCCCCGACGCACTGCAAATGAACGCAATACTGCACGGCATGATCGAGCGCCTGGACTACTTCGAAACGCGGTTCAACGAACTGCGTGACCTGCCCGGCGAAGGCCTGCGCCTGATCAAGAACACCAAAAGCCTGCTGCCTGCCTACAGCAGCGGCGACCTCAAGGCGTTGCAAGTCACCTTGGCCCGCAACCTGTGCCTGCGCGAAACCACCACCCTCAGCGCACCACTGGCATGGGCCGCCATCGACCATATTGTCGACGCCTGCGACATCGCCATCCAGGCCCTGCGCGACACCCTGCGCGAGCGCAGTGACAAGCGCATCGACGAACAGATCGAGACCCTGAGCAGCCTGATCGAACAGTTCACGGTGCTGGGCGAGCGCCTGCAGGACTTTCCCACGGAATTCCCCAGCGTCTCCCTGACGGAACCGTTGACCCGCCTGCGCGAGCAACTCGGCGAGTACACCAAACGCGCCAGCACCCATCTTGCGCAAATGGCCGACCGACGCACCGCGCTGAGAGCCACCCCCAGCCCGCCGCCCGTCCCGCCACACCCGCAGAAAAAATTCATCCGCACCCGTTACCACGGCATGGTCGTCGGTGAGCCGCAGGTGTCCGCCACAGGCCTGGACACCGGGCTGGTGGATGTTCGCTCGCCCCTGTCCAACACCGTGGTGGCCACGTTTCACGAGAAACCGGACGGTTTTTGGGTGCAACGGGCCAGGAGCGAACAAACGGTGAACACGCCCATCGACCTGCAAACCAGCGTGGACGCCGGCCAGAACCTGCTCGACGGCCTACCGGACTTCAAACAACGGATCACCGGCCTGGCCAGCCAAGCCCAACGCACGCCCATCGGCATCGAATACTTGTACCATCAACACGCCCAGCGTCTGGAGCAAGCCACGCGCAGTATCGAGCAAGCCCTGAGCCAGAAGAACCTCGCGCAAGGCGACGTGGCCCTGGCCAGCACCGTCAAAAAGACCCTCAGCGACGCCACCACAGCCCTCTATCAACAATCCGTAGACAAAGTGCTGAGGATGACCCAACAGCACCCGCCGACACCCTCCGGCGTGCAATGGTTGAAGGCCCGCAACGCGATAAGCATCAAAAAAACCATCAGCCGCCGACGCATCAAGTCCGCCCGGCCGGATTACCTGGACGAATACACCATCACCGACCGCAGCACTCATAAGGTGCTGTGGTATGCACACTTCCACTACTCGACCGACTGGACCACGCCCAGGGCGTTTATCAACGCGCGCCTCAAGACACCGCAGGAACACAGCCTGGGCGCGGCAGCCGACACCACCAAAGACCTGAGCAGCGCACAACGCGTGGCATTCCACCGCAGCGAGATCAACGAGAGTCAGGCCAGTACGCTGTTTTTCAACCTGGCCTGACACACGGCCGACGGCACACAACTTGCTCTTTCACCGTACCTGACACGTTGGAGCCGTCGATGCTGCACGCTCATCTCACCACCCTCAACGCGGTGTCGCTGGTGCTCGACACCTTCAAGGCCCAAGGGCTGCCCAGCGAGGCCTTGCTCGCGGGCAGCGGCATCTGTGCGGCGGACTTGAGCCGCGCCGACACGCGCATTACCACCAATCAGGAAATGCGCGTATGCGCCAATGCCGTGGCCCTGCGCCGGGATGTCGGCCTGGCGCTGGGCCGCCAGATGCATGTATCGGCCTACGGCATGCTCGGTTACGCGCTGCTGACGAGTGCCACCTTCGGTGACGCTTTGCGCCTGGCGCTGCGTTATCCGGCGCTGCTGGGAACACTTTTCAAGCTGAGCCTGGAGGCGGACGGCGAGCGCATCTGGTTTACCGCCGCCGACTATCGCGAAACCCCGGCCATGCAGATGTTCAACGTCGAACTGTGCCTGGCCTCGCTGAAGGTGATCTGCGACGACCTGCTCGGCCAGCCGCTGGCGCTGCTTGGCGCACGTTTTGAATACAGCGCGCCGGATTATCGCGCGCGCTACAGCGAGTGTTTCGCCTGCCCGCTGCAGTTCGACGCCGGCACCAACGCCTTCGCCTTCGACAAGCGCTGGCTGGACCAGCCCCTGCCCCTGGCCGACGCTGTCACGCACCAGGCCATGGCCGAGCGGTGCCGCAAACAGAACCTGGAGTTCACCGGCCGCCAGGCGTGGCTGGGCAGAATCCGCCAGTTGCTCACCAGCCAACTCGGCGCCGCGCCGGGGATCGAAGGCCTGGCCGCACAGATGAACTGCTCGCCGCGCACCCTGCGCCGCCACTTGCACGACCTGGGGTGCAGTTATCAGGAACTGCTCGACGAACTGCGCTTCGAGCGCGCCAAGCAATGGCTGGCGGCGGATGAACTGCCGATCTACCGCATCGCCGAGCAACTGGGTTTCAGCGAAACCGCCAGCTTCCGGCATGCCTTTGTGCGCTGGAGCGGCGTGGCGCCGAGCCAATTTCGTGCATGACGCCCCATTGATGGGCGAATTGCGGACACATAATTTGGCCCGATTTATCCCCTTTTGGCCGCTCCTGCCGTTCTCATAAAGCGCCCCGCCCGCAAGACTGCAGGCACCGATACCGCCTGCGGAGAACAACAAAATGCTGACGATCTACTCGGACGATCACCACCTGCACCACGGCCGTTGTGAACTGATGGACGGGCAACTGATGCCCTGCTTCGAAATGCCCTCGCGCGCCGACCACGTACTGCAACGGGTCAAAGCCCGTGGGCTGGGCCCGGTCCTTGCCCCGCAGGACTTTGGCCTGGCGCCGCTGCAACGTGTCCACAGCCGCGACTACCTGGACTTCTTCAAAGGTGCCTGGCAACGCTGGACCGCATTCGGCGAGGACGGCGACCTGTTGCCCTACACCTGGCCCGCCCGCACCTTGCGCCGCGTGCTGCCCACCAGCCTGCACGGCCAGCTCGGTTACTACAGCTTCGACGGCGGCGCGCCGATTACCGCCGGCACCTGGCAAGCGGCCTACAGCGCCGCCCAGGTCGCGTTGACCGCACAGCAAGCGATCCAGCGCGGCGCCCACTGTGCGTTCGCGCTGTGTCGCCCGCCGGGGCACCACGCCGCCAGCGACTTGATGGGCGGTTATTGCTACCTCAACAACGCCGCCATCGCCGCCCAGGCGTTTCTTGACCAGGGCCACCGCAAGGTGGCGATCCTCGACGTGGACTACCACCACGGCAATGGCACTCAATCGATCTTCTACGCACGCAACGACGTGCTCTTTACCTCGATCCATGGACATCCGGAGGCGGAGTTCCCGTTTTTCCTGGGCTACGCCGATGAGCAGGGAGAAGGCGCCGGGGAAGGCTTCAACTTCAACTACCCGTTGCCGGCCGGTTCCGGGTGGGCGCGCTGGAGCGCGGCGCTTGACGAGGCGTGCAGGGAGATCGAGCGCTATGACGCCGACATCATCGTCGTGTCGCTGGGTGTGGACACGTTCAAGGACGACCCGATCTCGCAGTTCAAGCTCGACAGCCCGGACTACCTGGCCATGGGCGCACGCATCGCGCGCCTGGGCAAACCCACGCTGTTTGTGATGGAAGGCGGCTACGCCGTGGCAGAAATCGGCATCAACGCCGTCAACGTTCTAGAAGGTTTTGAGGGGTCCATCCAATGAACATGCTCAAGTCGCTCGTCCTCTGCGCCGCCGTTCTCGGTGGCGCGGCCCATGCCGAAGAGAAAACCCTGCGGGTCTACAACTGGTTCGACTACATCACGCCCAAGGCGCTGGAAGACTTCAAGGCGCAGAACCCCGACGTCAAACTGGTGTACGACATCTTCGACACCAACGAAGCCCTGGAAGCCAAGCTGCTCACCGGCAACTCCGGGTATGACGTGGTGGTGCCGTCCAACGTGTTCCTCGCCAAGCAGATCGAAGCCGGAGTATTCCAGCCCCTGGACCGCAGCCGACTGCCGAACTGGAACCACCTCGATCCCAAGCTGATGAAGCTGCTCGAGGCCAACGACCCCGGCAACAAGTTCGCCGTGCCCTACATGTACGGCACCATCCTGATCGGCTTCAACCCCGACAAGGTCAAGGCCGCGCTGGGTGCCGATGCGCCGGTGGACAGTTGGGACCTGATCTTCAAGGAAGAAAACATCAGCAAACTCAAGCAGTGTGGCGTCGCGCTGCTCGATTCGCCGTCCGAGATCCTGCCGCTGGCCCTGCAGCACCTGGGCCTGGACCCCAACAGCAGCAACCCCAAGGACTATGAAAAAGCCGAAGCGCTGCTGATGAAAGTCCGCCCGTACATCACCTACTTCCACTCCTCCAAGTACATGGCCGATATCGCCAACGGTGACATCTGCGTGGCCGTCGGTTATTCCGGCAGCTTCTCCCAGGCCGCCAACCGCGCCAAGGAAGCCAAGAACGGCGTGATCGTGGACATGCGCCTGCCCAAGGAAGGCGCGCCGATCTGGTTCGACATGCTCGCCCTGCCCAAAGGCGCGAAAAACCCGCAGGACGCCTACACCTTCATCAACTACCTGCTGCAACCGCAGGTGATCGCGCCGATCAGCGACTTCGTCGGTTACCCCAACCCGAACAAAGACGCGACGGAACTGGTTGACCCAGCGATCCGCCACAACCCCAACCTGTACCCCACCGAGGCGGCGATGGCCACGCTGTATACCCTCAAACCCCTGGGCCGCGACGCCGAGCGCGCCCGGACGCGGGCGTGGACCAAGATCAAGTCGGGGACATAGGGGCCGTCCGCTATCTAACTACCACCTCCGGACGGGCACGCGCCCTAACGTGGTCGAGGTCCTGGGTTGCCGTCGGCAACCCGCCTCACCTCGCCCGTCAGGAGCCCGCCCTTGCCCTCATCGCCTCCCAGTGCCAACGACCTGTTGACTCAACTGACCACCGGCCCCTCCTTGCGCGAAGTCGCGGCCGCCACCCTGCGCTCGAGCTTGCGCGAGCTGTACCCGGATCTCGACATCGACCCCGATCTGACCCTTCTGGTGACGCCGCACTGGCAGATCACCGCCGAGGCGATCCTGCCCGGAGCCCCGCGATTTCAAACACTGACCGGCGCGTTGTGCCGCAGTGCAACATCCGGCGCACCTGTCACCTGGCTCGACAGCGAGCACTACCTGATCTATCAATCCGCCACCGGGCCGAACGTGCATCTGCCGGTCAAGGTGGACTCCGTCGGCCGCCTGATCAATGAGCTGGCACCGTTGCTGTGCGTCGCGTACCAAGAACAGCAACTCGCGTTCTGGAATGCCAGCAACCACCCGAACGGCCCACGCTGGCGCACCTTTGCCAACGCCTTGCGCGCGATCTGGAATGTCGACAGCGTGGAGGGTTGGGACGAGGATGAATGCAACGTTGCCAGGGCGGTTTTTCACACGCCGGATTACGCCCAGCGCTTGCCCCAGGACAAATACGCGACCAAGGCTTATCTGATCGACGTCGACCTGGAATACGCCACACAGGTCAAACACCTCAACCTGTCGGCATTGGCGGTACTGGTCGGGCGCCTCGGCGAGCGCGACATCATCCTCAGCTATTCGATCGCCGACGGTTACGCCGCCTTCAAGAGCCTGCAAGCGCTTGGCGACGCCCTGAGCATTCAAGTGGCCACTCCACAGGCGACCAAGCTCCACTGGCGACTCTTCCAACCCTCAGGGGACTTTTTCGAGCAGCAGGCCTGTGCGTTTATTTCCCTGCAGATTCAGGCAATCGGCGCAATCGCGTTCAACAGCGGTGAGCTGATCCCGACCATGGCGCACGACAAGCCAGGCAGCGAAATCGCCCCCCGCGCCCCGCTGAATCAAGACAGAATCGGCTGGGTACATCGCGCCTTGCCCGACTGGATACTCACCGCGTCCTCGTCGGATCAGGCCACCTACGGGCGCTACATGATGGACCTCGCGGCCCTGCACCTGCGGCACGCGGGTAAAGCCTTTGATGACGGGATCAAGCACATCGGCGATTTTGCCCTGGATGCGATCCACACCCTGATGGTCAAGGACCACCCCGGCGTGGCCCGCACGACGCTGGACAGCGTGCGGATCAGCGTCACCAGCGTGCAAGCCTGGGGCACCCTGATCGTGCCGGGAAACACCCAGACCCAAACCTTTACCCTCGCCGAGTTGGCCCTGGAAAACCTGATAGCCCTGCCCTTGGGCAACAAAACCGTCGATTATGAAAACGGCAGTGCGGTGCCCGCCTGGATGACGGCGGCCTACCTGGAGCACTTGATTACCCAGGCGAACGTCGGCATGCACTACCCGGCCCTGGTCAAACGCACGCTGCTTGACGACGCTGCCGAGTCCCTGCGAAGGCAACGTCTCTACACCGCTCAATTACGCCTGCAACTGCCGCTACTGGCGTTGCAGTACAAAGTACGAGGTGTCCACGACCTGAGCGAACAGGGCTATCGCTATGTCTGCGCGGCGATGCATCCAGACAGCGCAGCCCGTGTGGTCGACGGCGCGGCGGTGGTCATCCGCCGCTTGTCCCTGCTCCCCAAACGCCGTCTGGGTTCGGCCGTCGACATCGTCGGCAACATGTTCGTCATTGGCCCTCAAGACCCGAAAAAAGGTCCTTGCCTGCTCTATCGCCCGCTGTCCAACCAACCGTTGATGCAGTTCCCGTCACCGACCAACCTGCTGTACGCGATCAAACAAGACACGCCATTGCGCCAATCGGTCCTGGCTTGGCTGCCCGATAAGGTGCGAACGGCTTACGCGCAGTTTGTGTTTCCCGGCAGCCTGCCCTCGCCGTGGGTATTTACCAGTGTGCTGAGCGACCCGCTGAATGCACTGGTGATGACCGGCCCCGTCGAACTGGGGCGGGAAGTGCTGCCAAACGACGACTTCGCCACACTGTTCCGAGCCAACGCCGACGCGCTGGTCACCCTGGCCGACCGCCAATCGGTGTCCAATGCCGAGGCGCGCTGGGAGAGTTTAAAGCACGCCGGGTGGCTGATGTTCAATACCGTGCTGCCGTTCATGGGCCGCGCCGCGGGCGCCGCGACCTGGATCTGGCAATTGATGGACGACCTGCAACAGATGGTCGACGCCAATGAGGTCGGTGACCGTTCCGCCGGGCTCTCGGCGCTGGTGGATATCTTGCTGACGCTCGGCATGGTGTTAACGACGCATGTCGCCACGGCGCATCGGCCCGAGTCGTCCATCGGGAAGCCCGCCAAGCCGCGCGCATTGCCGCCGCCGGAGGTCAAGGTAGAGGTCGTCCAAAAGCCGGATATCACGACGGCAGAGCTGCCCGTCGACCACGAACACACCCTGCACATCAGTGGCGCCCTGAACCGCAGCGCGCAGAACCTGGGCACGTTCCTCGACAGTTTTGCGCAGGCCAAGCCCGATCAATTGGGTACGCAACAGACCGTGGAAGGCCCCCATCAGCATCTCTATGCCAAAGCCTCACACTGGTACGCCCCGGTGGGTACACGATGGTTTGAAGTGATGGTCGACGAAAACGACACCGTGTTGATCATCGATCCGCGCCAACCAGGCCGGCGCGGCCCGCCGCTGATCGCCAATCGCCTGGGGCAATGGTTCGTCGACACGCGCTTGCGCCTACGCGCAGGCGGCCTGCGCAGCCGGCGCAAAAAAGGCGAAGCCCTCAGGCCGCCGAAAATCACCGATTTACGCCGGCAACTGGCAACCTTCGACAGCGAGCAAGCCCAGCGCCAGCACGGTCTTGAAGCCTTGCAAGGCGCCATCGACCGCACGGCGGGTGACGCCAAAGCCGCGGCCAGAACCACCTTTCTCGAACAGGTGGATACGCGTCTCAAAGAATTCGACGTACCGATTTCCCAGCTCAAATCCCTGAATATTCTCGACACGGTGCCCAACTATCAGGACGCCATGGTCGGCTACCTGGAACATCAGCTGTTTCTGGCGCGCTCCGCCATCAGCGAACAACAGATCCCGTTTCGCGAACGACTGGAAGCCATACAGGGCCACCTCGACATCGAGGGCGTTGAAGAAGAAGCCTTGCCCACCGTTCACTACCGCAACATGTATACCGCGACACACGCCATGGCGGAGCGCCTGGGCTACCTTCAGGCACGCTTCAAGGAGGCTCGTGCCCTGGGTGCGCGCGGGGTCAGGCTGATCCAGCAGCATGAGCCGCACCTGCCCGCTTATGCCCTTGATGATCTCAAGGCGTTCAAGATTACCCTGGGCCACTTCCTGTGCGTGGCCGAAGGCGCATCGGCCACACGCGCCGACGCCAGGGAAGCCTTGCGCCGTATCGTCGATGTGGCGGAGCTGGCGGTCCAAAGTTTCAGAGAGGCCGCACAACCGCGCAACATGGTGCCGCCGGAGCAGTTGATCGAAACCCTGGACAGCCTGATGGATCAGTTTTCCAGGGTTGACCAGAACCTGGTGGATCTGCCGGCCGAGTTTCCCAATGACCTCAACAAGCCCGACCTGGAAAACCTGCGCAAGCAAGTGGACGAGTTCGCTCGGCTCGCAGAGAAACAACTGACAACCCTGCTTCGCGAACGCAGAGCCATGGAGCCCACCGCGGGCCCGTCGCGCACCGTCCCCAGGGCGAAGAAAAAATACATCAAGACGCGTTTCAAGGGGATGGTGGTCGGCGAAGAGCGTGAAAGCCCCGACGAAGACGGCAAGACGCTGGTCGACGTAAAGGAACCCCTGACCGGCAAAGTGATTGCAACCTTCCATGAGAAGGAGCCGGGGGTTTGGGTCGAACGCGAGCTGACACCCAAGCCCGCTTCCCGCAGCCAGGCGCTTAACCTGGCAAACAGCATCAGCGACGGTCAGGCGCTGGTCGATGGGGTCGAAACCTTTATCGCCAACAAGGAAGCCTGGGCGAAGGAAACCCGGCAACTGCCGGTGGAAATCGAAGAGCGCTTCCACCAGCACGCCAAAAAACTGCAACGGGCCAACCAGGATATCGAAGAGGCGTTGACCTCCAGCAACCAGACCGAAAGCGCCTCGCCGTCAGCTGCGTTGACTAACCGCCGTCTTGATGAGGCGATCACCCAGCTTTACCGGGAAGGCAAACGGATCAAGCTCGAGGTGCTCAAGCGCCGACCACCGGAGGCGGCGCACGTCGAATTGCTGTTGCGCGAGGGCGCCGTCACGGTAGACCCGCCTGTCGGCGCCCGCACCCGACTCAGGGGCCGCGACAAGGGTTTCCTGCAGGAGTATGCGGTGGTGGACGTCAACACGAACCGTCCGTTGTGGTACGCACACTTTCACTACCCCACCCTCACCGGGCCGGAGGAAGCCTACACCGCCGCCCACCTGAAAAACCGCCAACAGCGCCTGATGGGCGGCAGGTTCGAACCCTTGAGCGACATCGCCGTGTACCGCAGTGAAATCGGTCTGCATCTGGCCCGCTCGCTGTTCCTGAAAGCCAAGCCTCAGCCCTCAGCCTGACCGGTCCAGGCCTGGCGCAACCGCGCGAGCGCCTGACGGATCGCCGCCTCGGGCACTGCGGCAAAGCCCAGCACCAGGCCGGCGCGTTGATCGTCCGGTGGCCCGGCCTGCGCTAGCCAATAGCTGCTCAGGCCATTGACCTCCACGCCCACCGCGCGGGCCTGCGCCACCAGTTGTTGTTCGCGGGCAAGGCTGTCCACCCGCACGGTGAGGTGCAGGCCCGCCGCACTGTTCGGCAGGCTGCCGACCCCCGGCAGCTCGTCCGGCCAGCCGTTCAACAGGACGTTGCGTCGACTGAGCGCAGCGCGACGCATGCGCCGGATATGCCGCTGAAAGTGCCCCGCCGCCATGAACTCCGCCATCACCGCCTGGGTGCTGACCTCCGAGTGCCGCACGTCCACGGCGCGGCGCTGGGCGAATGCGTCGACCAGCGTCGGCGGCAACACCAGGTAACCCAGGCGCAGCGCCGGGAACGCGACCTTGCCGAACGTCCCCACATACAGCACCCGCCCGCTGCGATCCAGGGCCGCCAGCGGGGCCAGCGGCGCGCCGCTGTAACGGTACTCGCCGTCGTAGTCATCCTCGACGACCCAGCCACCGCTGCGTTCGGCCCAGGCCAGCAACTCCAGGCGCCGGGCCAGGCTCATGACCACGCCCAATGGGTACTGATGGGACGGCGTGACATAGGCCAGGCGGCAGTTGTCGAGGCCGTTCAACACGCTGCAGTCGATCCCCTCGCTGTCCACCGCCACACCTTGCAGCTGCGCACCGGCCAGGGCGAAGGCATGACCGGCGGCGCGGTAGCCGGGATTTTCAATCGCCACGCCATCACCTGGGCTCACCAGCAACTGTGCACAAAGGCTGATTGCCTGCTGCGCGCCACTGGTGATCACAATTTGCTCAGCCGTACACTGCATGCCCCGCGAGCTGCGCAGGTAGGCGGCAATCAGGCTGCGCAAGCGCTCGTCCCCGGCCGGGTTGCCATAGCACAGTTGCTTGAGGTCCGGCTTGCGCCAAAAAGCCGCATTCAGCTTGGCCCAGACGTCAAAAGGGAACAGGTCAAAGGCCGGAACCCCCACCCGAAATGCCCGTGGAGGCCCTATGGGCGGCAAGGGCAAATGGTTGTTTTCGAGGCGCTCCAGCGCCGCGCTGTGGATAACTTTTTCGCCCGAAATATCGGCGTTTTTCAGCTCGATTGTGGATAAGGCTGGGGATAAGCCTGTTGAAAACCCTGTGGACAGTTTTGTGGATAGTTTTTTTGAACTGGGCAGTTGGGCGACATACGTCCCGTCGCCGACCCGGCTTTGCGTAAAGCCCTCGGCATACAGCTGATCGTAGGCACGCACCACGCTGTTGCGCGAAATCGACAACGCCGCCGCCAGGTCGCGCGTGGCGGGCAAACGCGTGCCGCCGGCCAGTCGCCCGTCCAGCACGCGTTGGCGCAGGGCTTCGTACAGCTGGCGGGTCAGCCCCTGACGACGATCCAGCTCGATTCCCGCAGGGTTGAACGACAACGGCGGCGCAAGGGACGACATTGGGCAGGCTCCAGAATTGGACCCATGAAATGGGTCATAGATGGCTCTTACAACGAACCATTAGCCTGCCTAGGATGCAGGCATTCGCCAAGGAATACTTTTATGTACACACCACGCGCCTTTGCCCTCGACGATTTGCCCGAACTGCAGCAACTGATCCAGCACACGCGCCTGGCGCAGGTGGTGACCGTGGGTGAACACGGCCTGCTGGCCAGCCACCTGCCACTGCTGCTCAACCCCAACGAAGGCCCGAACGGTACGCTCTACGGCCACATGGCCAAGGCCAACCCGCAGTGGCACGACCTGCAGAACGGCGGCGAAGCGCTGGTGATCTTTGCCGGGGCCGACGCCTATGTCAGCCCGGCGTTTTACCCGAGCAAGGCCGAGCACGGCAAAGTGGTGCCCACCTGGAATTACCTGGCCGTGCATGCCTACGGCACGGCCGACGTGTTTACCGACGCAGAGCGCCTGCTCGGCGTGGTCAGCGCCCTCACCGACCGCCACGAAGGCCGCCGCGACCAGCCCTGGAAGGTCAGCGACGCCCCGGCCGACTACATTGAAGGCATGCTCAAGGCCATCGTCGGTTTCGCCTTGCCCATCGAACGTCTGATCGGCAAACGCAAACTCAGCCAGAACCGCAGTGCCGCCGACATCCAGGGCGTGCGCGAGGGGCTGGCCGCCAGCCTCGACGTGCGCGACCAGACCCTCGCCCGTTTCATTCCCCAAGGAGCCCCAGAATGAGCCCGATCGACATCCGCCCCGTCACCGCCGCCGACCACGCCGCCTGGCTGGCGCTGTGGCACGCGTACTTGCAGTTCTACAACACCGAACTGCCAGACGCCGTCAGCCAGAGCACCTGGCAACGCCTGATCGACGCCCGTGAGCCGACCCATTCCGCGCTCGCCTGGCAGGACGGCAAAGCGGTGGGCATGGTCAACTTCATCTACCATCGCTCCAACTGGAGCATTGAAAACTCCTGCTACCTGCAAGACCTGCTGGTGGCGCCGGCCCAGCGTGGCGGCGGCGTGGGCCGCAAATTGATCGAACACGTCTATGCCACGGCCAAAGCCGACGGCTGCTGCAAGGTCCATTGGCTGACCCACGAGACCAATGCCACCGCGATCCAACTGTACGAACGCATCGCCGAACGCCCTGGCTTCATCCAATTTCGCAAAGGTCTTTAAGGAGCGCAGCATGTCCACCTCTCTCGCCGACTGGCAAGGTGCCCCGGCGCCCACGGTCCAACTGCTCGAAGGGCGTTTCATCCGCCTGGAAAAACTCGACCCGGCGCGCCACGCCGACGGTCTGTGGCAAGCCCTCGAAGGCCCCGGCGCCGACCCCAAGCTGTGGGACTATTTGCCATATGGCCCGTTCAGCGACCGCACCGCGTTCGATGCCTGGCTGAATAACCATGCCCAGCACAACGAGCCGTATTTCTTCAGCGTGATCGACCGCGCCAGCGGCGATGTGCAGGGCATCCTCAGCCTGATGTCCATCGTCCCGGCCCACGGGCGCATCGAAATCGGCCACGTCACCTTCGGCGCGCCGATGCAGCGCTCGCCGAAAAGCACCGAGGCCGTGTATCTGTTGGCCAAGCATGCTTTCGAACTGGGCTACCGCCGCCTGGAGTGGAAATGCAATAACGGCAATGCCCGCTCCAAATACGCCGCCGAGCGCCTGGGGTTCAGTTTTGAAGGGGTGTTCCGCCAGCACATGGTGGTCAAGGGGCAGAACCGGGACACGGCGTGGTATTCGATTCTGGACTCGGAATGGCCGCCGATCGGGGCAGGGTTTGAGCACTGGCTGTCGGAAGCCAACCAGGCAGGTTCAGGCCAATTGAAAAGCCTGGCGGAGTGTCGCGCCTAAATCCCACAGACAGCGCAGCACCAGAATATGAGAGCGGGCTTGCCCGCGAAGCGGTGGGTCAGTCGAGATTGATTTTCGACTGGTCTACCGCTATCGCGGCGTAGGTATCTACACATCCGATGACGCTGAAAACCCCGGTCGTATCGCGAGCTGTTGCTCTGTTTTTGCTCTGTTTTTGATTTTGATCTTAGGCGCCCCGTTAACCACGCTGGGTGTCAGTCGGCAAGCTGCTCGGCCAACACCGCAATATGCTCCGGTCCGATCCCGCAGCAACCGCCCAAATGGCTGGCGCCGCGCTTCTGCCAATCGGCAGCCCATTGCAGGTAGCCCGGCGGGTCGAGGTCGTCGCGCAACGGGTCGAGGCCGTCGTTGGCCGTGGCCTCCTTGGGCTGTGGCGGGAAGGCGTTGGCATAGGCGCCGATCTGGATCGCCCCCCCCAGGCGCTCGAAGGTCTGGCGGGCCGCATCAATCGCCGCGCCGATCACCTCCGGCTGGCTGCAATTGAACAACAACACCTGCACGCCCAGTTGCGCAGCTGCTTCGGCCGCCTCGGCCACCGGCTCGCCGGAACGCAGGCGCGGCACCTCGTCGGTGTCCTCGTCCTTCAAGGTAAACGACAGCCAGAACGGTTTGCCGTCCGCCGGCAGACCGGCATGAATGGCCCGCGCCTCGATGATCGAACTCTGGGTTTCCGCCAGCCACAGGTCGACATAAGGCGCCAGGCCGCTCACCAGGGGCGTCAGCAGTTCGCTGACCCGGTCGGCCTCGAACAGGTCGGGCCGATACGAGCCGAACAGCGGCGGCAGGGAACCGGCCACGCGCACTGCTTGGCCGGACGCCACCACCGCGCGTCGCGCCAATTCACCGGCCAACGCCGCCAGAGCCTGGCCCTCGGCGGCAAACCGCGCTTCGCCGATATGAAACGGTA
The DNA here is from genome assembly GCF_053502595.1 of Pseudomonas sp. LY-1. Classification (NCBI taxonomy): domain Bacteria; kingdom Pseudomonadati; phylum Pseudomonadota; class Gammaproteobacteria; order Pseudomonadales; family Pseudomonadaceae; genus Pseudomonas; species Pseudomonas sp. LY-1. The sequence continues at coordinate 123,743 of NZ_CP094353.1, forward strand.
CGACGGCGTAGCTGTTGCTGGTGATCACGTCGGCACCGCTCTGGATGTAAGCCGCGTGTACCGCTTCCACCGCCTGCGGCGCTTCGCTCAACGCCAGCGCCGACCACTCCGGCTGCCGGAACGGCGCGCCGCGACGTTGCAGTTCGCGGCCCATGCCACCATCGAGAATTACTGTGCGTACTGCGGCCATATGCTTTTTACTCATAAGCTTATGAAAATAACTCACTATGAGAGTCTCTCTTATAACTATTTAATACGGTAAATTCGCTTCATAACAACTTCTTTTTTATTCGGGTGCCTCTCTTGAAACTCAAACCGCTACTGGCCCTGGGCCTGACCATGCTGGCTGCCTCCACCCAAGCCTTCGGCGGTGCAACCCTGGACCGGGTTGAGCAAAACCACGAATTGGTCGGCGTGCTGATGGAAAGCTATCCGCCTTTCTCGTTCCTCAACGAGCAGAACCAGCTCGACGGTTTCGACGTCGACGTGGCCAAGGCCGTCGCGCAAAAACTGGGGGTCAAACTGCGCCTGGAAACCCCGTCCTGGGACGTGATCGCCGCCGGCCGCTGGAGCGGGCGCTACGACATCTGCATCTGCTCGATGACCCCAAGCAAGGCCCGCGCCGAAGTGTTCGACTTCCCCGTGGAGTACTACGCCTCGCCTGCGGTGATCGTGGTCAATGCCAAGGATGAGCGCATCCACGGCGCCAAGGACCTGAGCGGCAAGAAAGTCGGCCTCACCAGCGCCTCCAGCTACGAGAGCTACCTGAACAAAAACCTGGTGATCGAAGGCGCCGAAGACACCCAACTGCAGTACCCGTTCGAGAACGTGCAGATTGCCCCCTACGACACCGACAACGTGGCCTTCCAGGACCTGGGCCTGGGCGCCGGCGTGCGCCTGGATGCGATCCTCACCAACCTGGTCACCGCCCAACCGCGCCTGAGCCAGGACAAGCGCTTCAAGCTGGCCGGCGAAGCGCTGTACGCCGAGCCCAACTCGGTGGCCATCGAAAAAGGCGACCCGCAGTGGGACAGCAAAGTGCGTGAAGTCTTCGCGCAGTTGAAGCAGGACGGCACCTTGAGCAAGCTGTCGCAAAAATGGATCGGCGCCGACATCAGCCAATGACCGCGTTCCCCACCCCACCCAAACCACCGATCAGCGCGTCGCGGCTACAACGATTCTTCGGTTTTCGCACGCGCCTGTACCTGACCTGGGCCGCGCTGTTCTGCCTGTTCGCCAGCTTCTTCCTGAGCTTTGACCTGAAGTTCTCGATCATCCTCGACAAGCTGCCCAATCTGGTCGGCGTGCATCTGGCGCCCAACGGGTTTCTGCAAGGCGCGGCGCTGACGGTGTTCCTGTGCCTGTGCTCGATCGTGGCGTCATCGATACTGGGCTTTATCACCGCCCTGGGGCGCCTGTCGAAAAGCGCGGTAGCCTTTGGCGTCGCGAGTTTCTATGCCTCATTCTTCCGTGGCACACCGCTGCTGATCCAGATCCTGCTGATCTACCTGGGCCTGCCGCAACTGGGCCTGGTGCCGGGGGCCATCGTCGCCGGGATCATCGCGCTGTCGCTGAACTACGGCGCCTACCTGAGCGAAATCTTCCGCGCCGGCATCCTCGGCGTGCCCCACGGCCAACGGGAAGCCGCCCTGGCCCTGGGCATGCGCGACAGTGCGATCTTCTGGCACGTCACCCTGCCCCAGGCCATGCGTACCATCGTCCCGCCCGCCACCAACCAGTTCATCTCGATGCTCAAGGACTCCTCCCTGATCTCGGTGATGGGCGTGTGGGAAGTGATGTTCCTCGCGCAATCCTACGGCCGCTCCAGCTATCGCTACATCGAAATGCTCACCACGGCGGCGATCATCTACTGGGTGATGTCCCTCGGCCTGGAACTGATCCAGGCGCGCATGGAGCGGCATTACGGCAAGGGGTATGTGCGACGGGGGTGAGGACTCAGTCATCCCACTCGCGACGCACCTTGACCACGCCCATCTGCAAGCCAAAGGGGCGGAACACGGCGTTCAGCGATTTCAGGGTTTGATTGCCCTCGCCGTGTTCGATATGCACCAGGGTACGCACAGAAATCTTGCACATCTTGGCGAACTGGCTTTGGTGCAGGCCAGTGACTTCGGTGCGCAAGCGGCGCACGGCTTCGCCAATTGCAAGGGAACCATCAGCCAGCCCCTGTTCGACTCGTTCGATTAACAGGGCGCGGGCATCCAGGGTAATGGTCATTTCAGCCCCCATTGCTTCAGACGCATGTCCAGTTTCCCCAACGGGACGCTGGGGTGGTTCAAGGTGACCGCTGGCAAACCGCCTGCAGCCAAGATGTCCGGCAGAGCTCGCAAGTGTTCGGCGTCTTGTCGCAGCCGCTCAAAACTTTGCTCAGGGTCAATAATCTCGGCCAGTGCATCGCAGACCCCTCGCCAATTGATATCACCTGCCCTGCAACGTCCATCAAAACCCTTTTCAGGCTCCGAGAACTCCAACCGCATAGCGTCACGCCAATGACCAGCGGTGAAAATCTGCAGTATCAAAGAGTAGGTCGTTTCCATCTGCATTTAAGTGCACCTGGCAAGCAATGTTCGGGACGCGTACTGCAATATAGTGCATTTCCCGCTCAGCAGATGACCAGATTTACGCATTAAAATGCATTTGTATCGCCAGAATTATTCTAAAAATGCATTTTAATGCAAATGAGATGGCCATTTATCCTGTCGCGGACAAAGCCCGATGCGTTTTTAATCGCACCGCACTACAGACAACTCCCGCAAACCAGGGGTCGATAGCCTGACAGTTATCGCCCCGCCATCTCGCTAAATTTCCGGCCTCATTCATCAGAGGTTGGGATCACATGCCCTTTACACCCCCACGATTTGCACTTGTCATGGCGCTTGCGATCAGCGCCGCCAGCCTTCAACACGCCCAGGCGCGGGGCGATATCGAATACCGGCCGTACCATTTCCAACCCTATGAGGCGCTTGATAATGAGTGGGCCGACGCAGCGTCTGAAAAAGCCGAGCCCATCGACGGTTACCTCACTCAGCGCGCCACCACGCACAATGGCCTGCAGCTCGCCAAGGCCCTGGAACCTGCGCTGGTTCAGTTGCTGGAGTCCGGCGAACTGACCTCCGAACAGATCAAAGCCCTGGAAAAATTCGCCGACGCGCTGGACAAGCAGCCCGGTGGCATCGGCGCAGCCCTTGAGCAATTGGCCGCCAGCCAGAACGCCAACCTCGCCGCCGCGACCCAGAACACCACGCAGCAACTGAGCAGCCAACTGCTGTCGATCCTGCGCACCCTGCCCGCCGACGACGCTGGCCACTTCTGGGTGCAAAGCCTGGGCAACGACGGCACGCTCGACAAAAAAGGCGGCAGCGCCGGTCTGAAACATGGCACCCAAGGCCTGTTGCTGGGGGCCGACTGGGCGCTGGACCACGCCTGGCGTGTCGGCGTGATGGGCGCCAAGTCCAGCAGCCACCTCGACGCCGCGCGTTTTTCCGCCGACCTCGACAGCTGGCACCTGGGCAGCTATGCCGTGCGGCAGGACGGCCCGTTGGCCCTGCGCCTGGGAGCGATCTACAGCAGCCATGACGGGCAGAACAAGCGCAGCGTCAAGTTGCTCGATTACACCGAGCAGCTCAGGGCCAATTACAACGCCAACAGCCAAACCGTCTTCTCCGAAATGGGCTACCAATTGGGCACTGCGGATTTGAGCGTGGAACCCTTTGCCGGCCTCGGTTACCAGCGCTATCACCGCGACGGTTTCAAGGAGCGGGGTGGCCTGACCGCGCTGAACGTCGGCTCGCAAAACCAACAGAACCTGAGCAGCACCTTCGGTCTTCGCCTGGCGTCGCTGTATCGGTTCGATAACCAGATGAGCCTGGCCCCCCACCTCAGCGCCAGTTGGAAACACCTGTACGGCGACGTCGACAGCCGGGTCAGCCAATCCTTTCGCGCTGCGCCGGGGCTGATTGACAGCTTCACTGTCCAGGGCACGTCGCTGGACCGCGACAGCCTGAACGTCCGAGCCGGCCTGGACCTCGCACTCTCGCCGCAACACACCGTGGGCCTGACCTACGCCAGCGAAACAGGCAACCATAGCCGCAACCAGGGCCTGATGGGCCAATGGCAAATGCGGTTCTGAGCCCACGCTGCGCGCCGGCCAAATTACAGGCGAAAAAAAAGGGAGCACCTGCTCCCCCGAGGATTAAACGGTAGTGTCGAAGGCTGGATCAGCCTTCGATTTCAATCAGGATTTCGCCAGGGTTCACCCGGTCGCCCTTGGCTACATGAACGGCGGTCACCTTGCCGGCAATCGCGGCCTGCACTTCGGTTTCCATCTTCATCGCTTCGGTGATCAGCACCGCCTGGCCGGCCTTGACGACGTCGCCTGGCTTGACCAGCACGTCGACGATATTGCCCGGCATCGTGGTGCTCACATGGCCTGGCTCGGTGGCTTGCTTGCGCTTGCTGCCGCCCCCGCCGACAAACTCGTTGAGCGCTTCGAACACCACTTCTTCGGGCATGCCGTCGATGGACAGGTAGAAGTGACGCTTGCCTTCAGCTTTCACGCCAACACCGGTGATGTCGACGCGGTAGCTTTCGCCGTGGACGTCGATGACGAACTCGGTCGGTACGCCTTCGCCACCCGCACGGGCCACGCCGCCGGCTTCCGGGATCGGCAGCAACACTTCCGGAGTCAGGGTGCCGGCGTCGCGTTCTTCGAGGAACTTGCGGCCAATGTCCGGGAACATGGCGTAGGTCAGCACGTCTTCTTCAGATTTGGCCAACGCACCGATTTCGCCGCGCAGCTTGTTCATTTCCGGCTTGAGCAGGTCGGCCGGGCGCACGTCGATCACGTCTTCGCTGCCGATGGCCTGGCGACGCAGTTGCCCGTTCACCGTGCCCGGCGCTTTGCCGTAGCCGCCTTGCAGGTAGAGCTTCACTTCGTTGGTGATGGTCTTGTAGCGCTCGCCGGCCAGCACGTTGAAGAACGCCTGGGTGCCGACGATCTGCGAGGTCGGGGTGACCAGCGGCGGGAAGCCCAAGTCTTCACGCACCCGCGGAATTTCAGCCAGCACTTCGCCCATGCGGTTGAGTGCGCCCTGCTCTTTGAGCTGGTTGGCCAGGTTGGAAATCATCCCGCCCGGCACTTGGTTGACTTGCACGCGCGTGTCGACCGCGGTGAATTCGCTTTCGAACTGGTGATACTTCTTACGCACGGCGTAGAAGTACAGGCCGATTTCCTGCAGCAGTTCCAGGTCGAGGCCGGTGTCGAATTCGCTGCCTTTAAGGGCGGCGACCATCGACTCGGTGCCCGGGTGGCTGGTGCCCCAGGCGAAGCTGGAGATCGCGGTATCGATGTGCTCGGCACCGTTTTCGATAGCCTTGAGCTGGCACATCGCAGCCAAACCCGCCGTGTCATGCGAGTGGATGAACACCGGCAGGCTCTGCTCGGCTTTCAGTGCCTTGACCAGCTCGCCGGTGGCGTATGGCGTGAGCAGGCCGGCCATGTCCTTGATCGCCACCGAGTCGCAGCCCATGGACTCCATTTGCTTGGCCTGGGCCACAAACGCGTCGATGGTGTGTACCGGGCTGGTGGTGTAGGCGATGGTGCCCTGGGCGTGTTTGCCGGCGGCCTTGACCGCTTCGATGGCCACGCGCAGGTTACGCACGTCGTTCATCGCGTCGAAGATGCGGAACACGTCGATACCGTTGACGGCGGCCTTGGCGACGAAGGCTTTGACCACGTCGTCGCTGTAGTGGCGATAGCCCAACAGGTTCTGGCCGCGCAGCAGCATTTGCAGGCGGGTGTTAGGCAACGCAGCGCGCAATTTGCGCAGACGCTCCCACGGGTCTTCTTTCAAAAAGCGCACGCAGGCGTCGAAGGTCGCGCCGCCCCAGACTTCCAGGGACCAGTAGCCGACTTTGTCGAGCTTGTCGCAGATCGGCAGCATGTCGTCGGTACGCATGCGGGTGGCCAGCAACGATTGGTGAGCGTCGCGCAGGATGGTGTCGGTGACAAAGATCTTCTTGCTCATTGTTATATTCCTCACAGGCCTGCGTGGGCGGCGATGGCGGCGGCGATGGCCAGGGCCAGCTCTTCGGGTTTGCGCTTGATCGAGTAGTTGGTCAGCTCAGGGTGGCTTTCCACAAAACTGGTGTTGAACTGGCCGCTGCGGAATTCCGGGTTGCGCAGGATTTCCTGGTAGTAGGCGGCGGTGGTCTTCACGCCTTGCAGGCGCATGTCATCCAGGGCACGCAGGCCGCGGTCCATGGCTTCTTCCCAGGTCAACGCCCACACCACCAGTTTCAGGCACATGGAATCGTAGAACGGCGGGATGGTGTAGCCGGTGTAGATCGCCGTGTCGGTACGCACGCCGGGGCCGCCGGGCGCGTAATAGCGGGTGATCTTGCCGAAGCTGGGCAGGAAGTTGTTCTTCGGGTCTTCGGCGTTGATCCGGAACTGCAACGCAAAACCACGGTGCTGGATGTCTTCCTGCTTCACCGAGAGCGGCAGGCCCGAGGCGATGCGGATCTGCTCGCGAACGATGTCGATCCCGGTGATTTCTTCGGTGATCGTGTGTTCCACCTGCACCCGGGTGTTCATCTCCATGAAGTACACCTCGCCCTCGGCGAGCAGGAACTCCACGGTGCCGGCGTTTTCGTAACCCACGGCCTTGGCTGCGCGCACCGACAGGTCGCCGATGTAGGCGCGCTGTTCAGGGGTCAGTTGCGGGCTCGGGGCGATTTCGATGAGCTTCTGGTTACGGCGCTGGATCGAGCAATCGCGCTCGAACAGATGCACCACATTGCCGAAGCTGTCACCGAGGATCTGCGCTTCGATGTGCTTGGGGTTGACGATGCATTTTTCCAGGAACACTTCCGCCGAACCGAAGGCCTTGGTGGCTTCGGAGATCACGCGGGGGAAGGCTTGTTCGAGTTCTTCACGGCTGTTGCAACGACGAATGCCGCGACCGCCGCCACCGGAGGTGGCCTTGAGCATCACCGGGTAACCGATGCGGTCGCCTTCGGTGAGGGCTTCGGCGATGTCGGCGACGTTGCCTTCGGTGCCGGGGGTGACCGGTACGCCGGCCTTGATCATGCTGCGGCGCGCTTCGGTCTTGTCGCCCATGCGGCGAATCACTTCCGCGGATGGGCCGATGAATTTAATCCCACGTTCGGCGCAAATGTCCGCCAGTTCCGCGTTTTCCGAGAGAAAACCGTAACCGGGATGCAACGCATCGCAACCGGTTTCCACGGCCAGGTTCACCAGCTTGCGCGGGTTCAGGTAACCGGCCAGGGGCTCGGCGCCGATGCTGTGGGCCTCGTCGGCACGCTTGACGTGCAACGCGTGGCGGTCGGCGTCGGAATAGACCGCGACCGAGCGAATGCCCATCTCGGCGCAGGCACGCACGATTCGCACGGCAATTTCACCACGGTTGGCGATCAGGATCTTTTTTATCACTTGGAAATTCCCTTGAGCCGATTGCTGCGTTCTTCGACCCGCTAGACTCGGGTCGGCGCGTGACTAAATGTTTCAAGCCAGTCGCGAGGCACACACTAAGCCTGCTGAGGGATTAACAAAAATCAATAATTATTGGGTCATGCATAAGTAAAGACTTATAGTTGGCGGACCGGACGCCGCCAAGAGGCTTTAAAAAATGCGTAAGTCATTGATGAGGCTGACATTACGTCAACTGCAGATCTTCAATGAGGTGTGTGATTTGCGCTCCTACAGCCGGGCGGCCGAGGAAATGTCCCTCACCCAGCCGGCCGTCAGCCTGCAAATTCGTCAGCTGGAAGAGCTGATCGGCCAGCCGTTGTTCGACTATGTCGGTAAGAAACTTTACATGACCGAGGCGGCCGAAGCGCTGCAACGGGCCAGTCGCGATATTTTCGGACGCCTGGAAAACCTCGATATGCAGCTGTCGGATATGCAGGGCTCGCTGCAAGGCCAACTGAAACTGGCGGTGGAGTCCAGCGCCAAGTACTTCGTGCCACACCTGTTTGCCGCGTTCAAGCGCCAGCATCCGGAGGTGCAATTGCATCTGACGGTGGTCAACCGCGCCCAGGTGATCCGTCGACTGTCGGACAACCGTGATGACTTGGTGATCATGTCCATGGTGCCCCAGGACATGGGCCTCGAATTCCTGCCGTTCCTCAACAACCCGATTGTCGCCGTGGCGCTGCCCGACCACCCCCTGAGCCAGCAAGGAGCGCTGCGCCTGCGCGACCTGGAGCCTTACACGCTGCTACTGCGCGAACCGGGTTCCGGCACGCGGCTGGCTTGCGAGGAGTACTTCAAGGAAAAACGCGTTCACTTCAGCCAGACAGTGGAAGTCGCCTCGGCCGAGGCGCAGCGCGAATGCGTGTTGGCCGGGTTGGGCGTGGCCTTGTTGACACGCCACGCCCTGAACCTGGAACTGGCCACCGGCGGGCTCAAGGAGCTGCCGGTGGAAGAACTGCCGCTGTACCGCAGTTGGTGCCTGGTGCAGGCCAAGGCCAAGCGCCTGTCACCGGTGGCCCATGCGTTCCTGGGCTTTATCCGCAGCGAGCGGGTGCAGATCAGCGCGCTGGCTGAGCGCTTCGCTGGGCAGCCGCGGGTGCCTGCCAGTGCAGTTCCGGGTAGTCCGTGATGCTTTGCAGCAATTGGCGTTGATCACAGCGGTCTTCGATTGCGCGACGGAACGCCATGCGGCGCTGGTCTTCCTGCTGACGACGGGTCTTGACGGAGCTGTTGCTATCTTCGTAGGGCCGGGCCATTTGGAGTCTCCCAATGCGAGTGCGGGGAGTTCAGGATGGGCGCGAGGGATGACGGTTTGGCGGCGCGGGGATGACAGGACGATGAATCTTCTGGACAGGTGAGACATGCACATGTGGGAGGGGGCTTGCTCCCGATAGCAGAGTGTCAGTCGATGCATATGCGACTGAACCACCGCTATCGGGAGCAAGCCCCCTCCCACATTTGGATCGCTGTATCGCGCTCAGTCGTCGAGGGCTTTGACGGACTTGGGCGACAGACGAAGGCTGCGCAGGCTGCGCTTGACGCTCTTGAGGTGGTTGACCAGGCTCGGCCCGCGCGCCATGGCCACGCCCATCGCCAGCACGTCGATCACCACCAGGTGGGCGATGCGCGAGGTCAACGGGGTGTAGATTTCGGTGTCTTCGTGGACATCGATCGCCAGGTTGACCGTGGACAGTTCCGCCAACGGCGTCTGGCTCGGGCACAGAGTGATCAGCGTGGCGCCGCTTTCACGCACCAGGTTGGCGGTGATCAGCAAGTCCTTGGAGCGGCCGGACTGGGAAATACAGATGGCCACGTCGGTCGGCTTCAACGTCACGGCCGACATCGCCTGCATGTGCGGGTCGCTGTAGGCCGCCGCCGTAAGCAGCAGTCTGAAGAATTTGTGCTGGGCATCGGCCGCCACCGCACCCGACGCGCCAAACCCGTAGAACTCGACACGCTGGGCCTGGGACATTGCCGTCACGGCCTTTTGCAGCGCCACCGGGTCGAGCTTCTCGCGCACTTCCATCAGGGTGTGCAGCGTGGTGTCGAAGATCTTGAGGCTGTAGTCGGCGACGGAATCGTCTTCGTGAATCGCAAACTGCCCGAAGCTCGCGCCGGCGGCCAGGCTTTGGGCCAGCTTGAGTTTCAGGTCCTGGAAGCCGGAACAACCGATGGCACGGCAGAAGCGCACGATGGTCGGCTCACTGATGCCCACGCTGTGGGCCAGGTCGGCCATGGAACTGTGCATTACGGCCGCAGGGTCAAGCAGCACGTGGTCGGCAACCTTGAGTTCCGATTTGCGTAACAGGTGGCGCGACTGGGCGATATGTTGCAACAGGTTCAAAGGACAGGACTCTTGTTATTGGCAGACGCCAGGGATGTAGCAAGCTTGTAGTTATACTACAAGAATTGCCGTTTTGCCCGTCCGATGCATCACTAAATCGCCCTGCTGCCCTTTGAATCTAAGGGCAGCCAAGTTGTAGCCACAAAGGCTGAAGGCACGTCTCTAGGAAAAATCCGCATTCTTCCGTAACAAATCTGCCAGCCCTTCGGCCTTCATCGGCCGGCTGATCAAGTAGCCCTGCACCTCATCGCAACGCTCCCGGCGCAGGAAATCCAGCTGCTGCTGATCTTCCACACCTTCGGCCACCACCTTGAGCGCCAAACCGTGGGCCATGGCGATGATCGCACGGGTAATGGCCGCGTCTTCCCGCCCCTGGCCGAGGCCGCGGATGAAGGTCTGGTCGATCTTCACGTAGTCCACGGGAATGCGCTTGAGGTAACTGAGAGACGAATAGCCGGTGCCAAAATCGTCGATGGCCAACTTCACCCCCAGGTCGCGCAGTTGCTGGAAGGTGGCGATGATGTGCTCGACACTGTCGAGCAGTTGGCTTTCGGTCAGCTCCAGCTCCAGGTATTGCGGGTCCAGGCCGGTTTCTTCCAGCACCTGGCGTACCAGGCTGACCAGCTTGCCTTGACGCAGTTGATGCACCGACAGGTTCACCGACACGCGTATCGGCGCCAGCCCCTGACGCTGCCACTCACAAGCCTGCCAGCAGGCCTGGCGCAGGACGAATTCGCCCAACGGTACGATCAGGCCGGTTTCTTCGGCCAGGCCGATGAAGTCGCTTGGCGGCACCGTGCCCCACTGCGGATGCTCCCAACGAATCAACGCCTCGGCAGCGTTCAGTTTGCCGCTGGCCAGGCACAATTTCGGTTGGTAGAACACCGACAGCTGGCGCTCGTCGATGGCCTTGCGCAGCTGGTTTTCCAGTTGCAAACGCTCCAGGGTGCTGGCTTGCAGGCTGTCGGTGTAGAACTGGAAATTATTCCCGCCCAGGTGTTTGGCGTGTTGCATGGCCATGTTCGCCTGGCTGACCAACGCCGAAATTTCCCGCGCATTATCCGGAAGCAGGCTGACGCCCATCGAGGCGCTGACCACCAACTCATGCCCTTCCACCGTCACCGGCACGCGCAACTTGGCCAGCAGGCGCGTGGCCACCCGCGCCAGGCTTGAGAGGTTGCCGTAGGCATCGAAAAGCACGGCGAACTCATCTCCGGACAAACGCGCGATGGTGTCGGCCTCGGGCAGGGCATTGATCAAACGTCGCGCCATTTTTTGCAGCAATTGGTCGGCGACGTCATGGCCCAGGCTGTCGTTGAGCAACTTGAAACGGTCCAGGTTGATATGCAGCAACGCCAGGCTGCGCCCGCCCTGGCGCACCCGCTGATGCGCTTCGCGCAGCCGCTCGCGAAACAGCGAGCGGTTGGCCAGGCCGGTCAACTCGTCATAGTGCGTGAGGTAGCGCATGCGCTCCTCGGATTCGCGCCGCGCCGAGAGATCGGCGAAGAAGCCTACGATATGGCTGACGTTTCCTCGAATATCGCGTACCACGTTCAGTTGCAGCCACTGCGGGTACAGTTCGCCGTTCTTACGCGTTTCCACCAGCTCGCCCTGCCAGGTACCGTGACTGAGCAGCGCCTGGCGGATCAGCGGAAAGTGCCGCCGGGCGTCGCGGCTGCACGGCAACTCCACCACATTGCGCCCGAGCATGTCGTCGATATCAAAGCCGGTGACGCGACTGAAGGCCTGGTTGACGGCGAGCAGCGCGTAGTCCGGGTCGAGGATCACAATGCCTTCGCTGGCCGCTTCGAATACGGTCGAGGCCAGGCGTTGCTGTTCCTCCAGCGCCTTGCTTGCGCTGATGTCACGACGCGTGCCGAGCATGCGCGTCACGCGACCGCTGGGCGCACGCTCCACGGCGCGGCCGCGGTCTTCGATCCACACCCAGTGGCCATCGCCATGGCGCACCCGGTATTCCACCAGATAGTCCTCGCTGCGGCCCTTGAGATGCTCCACCAGGGCACGCTTGAGCAGCGGCAAGTCGTCGGGGTGCAGGCGCGGCTTGAGGTGGCTGAGCATCGCCGTGACGAACTCGGGCTCCAGGCCGAACAGTTCCTTGAGCTGGGTGTGGTGGACTTCGTCGGTTTGCAGATTCCAGTCCCACAGGCCCAGTTCGCTGGCTTGCAAAGCCATCGCCAGGCGCGCTTCGCTTTTATTCAGGGCCAGGCTGGCGGCGTCCAGCTCCTGGCTGCGTTGCGCCACGCGGTCCTGCAGGCCGATTTGCGCTTCGCGCAGTTCCTGCTCGACCTGGCGGCGTTGCTCGACTTCGCGCACCAGTTCCTGATTCAACTGTTCACTGCGCTGCTGTGCCTGTTGCAGATGCTCGATCAGCGCCTGGTTCTGAAAACGCCGCAACAGCCCGTGCTGGATCAGGCGGTTGACCTGCCACGCCACCACACTCAAGGACGCCAGCAGGATCAGGCCGAGTACACCCCAACCCTGTTGCTGCGCGGCGCCGTTCCAGAAGAGATAGACAATGGCCGGCACCAGGCACGGCAGCGCGAATGACAGGAACGCCGGCAGGCTCACCGCATAGGCAACGCTGGCGGACAACGTCGCCGCGCCGATCAGGCCGAACACCCAGGCTTGCTGCGTAAAGCTGTCTGCCGGCACCAGGGCGATGGCGGCGATGGCCAGGGTCAGGCCGCTGACCGCCGAGCCGAGCATGAACATGCGCCGCCAGATCGGTTGGGCCTGGCGGCTGGGCATCGCCGAGTCAAAGGCGGCCACCTGGATCACGCGCAGCGCGACCAGCGCCAGCAGCCAGACCAGCCAGATGCTGTCGAGCAGGTAATGTTTGGGGTTCCAGATCAACCAGGCGCAGACCAGGCCGTTGACCAGCATCAATAAGGTCGGCAGCAGCGAACCCTGGTAGAGCAGGCGCGTGCGTTCGACCGCCATCTCGGTAGCGTAGTGTTTTCGGATAACCTGCGCGGGCGCCGCCATGGGGCTAAACAGGTCGGTGCTGAGGGTCATAGGCAGTGTTCTTATAATGGTGAGCCCGAAACGTCGACGGAGCATACACAAGCAAGCGCTCGGGCCAAACTGCTGCGCGTCATAAAAACCAGCGTGGCGTGCCGCGCAAATCTCGGGGCCAGACGGCTTGAGCGAGACGCGCCGCGGCCTGTGGCCCATGACCAACCAGTCATCAGCCCCGCCGGAACGCGTGCTCGCCCCGGCACGCGCCGCAGGTTTTCCGTCGGCCATCCGCCAATGGGATTTGCCCCACTCCCCCGCGGGCCATAGAATGCGCCGATGCGCGATGATCTCTCCCTTTTGCTGAATTCCCTCAACGATGCCCAACGCCAGGCCGTAGCGGCCCCCGTTGGCCGTCAGTTGGTCCTGGCCGGTGCTGGCTCCGGTAAAACCCGAGTGCTGGTACACCGTATCGCCTGGTTGATCCAGGTCGAGAACGCGTCCCCGCATTCGATCCTGTCGGTGACCTTCACCAACAAGGCCGCTGCCGAGATGCGCCACCGCATCGAGCAGTTGATGGGCATCAGCCCGGCCGGCATGTGGGTGGGCACCTTCCACGGCCTGGCGCACCGCCTGCTGCGGGCGCATTGGCAGGAGGCGGGCCTGGCCCAGACCTTCCAGATCCTCGACAGCGATGACCAGCAACGCCTGGTCAAGCGCGTGATCCGCGAGCTGGGCCTCGACGAACAGCGTTGGCCGGCGCGCCAGGCCCAATGGTTCATCAACGGCCAGAAAGACGAAGGCCTGCGCCCGCAACATATCCAGGCCAGCGGCGATTTGTTCCTGGCCACCATGCGCAGCATTTATGAAGCCTACGAAGCGGCCTGCGTGCGCGCCGGCGTGATCGACTTCTCCGAGCTGCTGCTGCGCGCCCTCGACCTGTGGCGCGATAACCCCGGCCTGCTGGCCCATTACCAGAAACGCTTCCGGCACATCCTGGTCGACGAGTTCCAGGACACCAACGCCGTGCAGTACGCCTGGTTGCGCCTGCTGGCCAAGGGCGGCGACAGCCTGATGGTGGTGGGCGACGACGACCAGTCGATCTACGGCTGGCGCGGCGCGAAAATCGAGAACATCTACCAGTATTCCGAAGACTTCCCGGACGCGGTCACCATCCGCCTGGAGCAGAACTACCGCTCCACCGCCGGGATCCTCAAGGCCGCCAACGCCTTGATCGCCAATAACACCGGGCGCCTGGGCAAAGAGCTGTGGACCGACGGCGGCGAAGGCGAAGCGATCAACCTGTACGCGGCGTTCAACGAGCACGACGAAGCGCGCTACGTGGTGGAAACCATCGAAAGCGCGTTGAAAACCGGCCTGGCGCGCAGCGACATCGCGATTCTGTACCGCTCCAACGCCCAATCGCGGGTGCTGGAAGAAGCCTTGCTGCGCGAGCGCATCCCGTACCGTATTTACGGCGGCCAGCGTTTCTTCGAGCGCGCCGAAATCAAGAACGCCATGGCCTACCTGCGCTTGCTGGAAGGTCGCGGCAACGACGCGGCGCTGGAGCGGGTGATCAATATCCCGGCCCGCGGCATCGGCGAAAAAACCGTTGAAGCGATTCGCGACCATGCGCGCCACGCCGATGTGTCGATGTGGGAAGCCATGCGCTTGCTGATCGCCAATAAAGGCCTGACCGGCCGTGCTGCCGGGGCGTTGGGTGTGTTTGTCGAACTGATCGAGAACCTGGCGGCCAAGTGCGCGGACATGCCCCTGCATTTGATGACCCAGACCGTGATCGAGCAGTCCGGGCTGATTGCCTATCACGAAGCGGAAAAAGGCGAGAAAGGCCAGGCCCGGGTGGAAAACCTTGAGGAACTGGTCAGCGCCGCCCGCGCGTTTGAAAACACCGAGGCCGATGAAGAACTGACCCCACTCGCCGCGTTCCTCGGCCATGCGTCGCTGGAAGCCGGTGATACCCAGGCCGATGAACATGAAGACAGCATCCAGCTGATGACCTTGCACAGCGCCAAGGGCCTGGAGTTCCCGTATGTGTTCCTGGTGGGCATGGAAGAAGGCCTGTTCCCCCACAAGATGAGCCTGGAAGAGCCCGGCCGCCTTGAGGAAGAACGCCGCCTGGCCTATGTGGGCATTACCCGGGCGATGCAGAACCTGGTGATGACCTACGCCGAGACCCGTCGCTTGTATGGCAGCGAGACCTACAACAAGGTGTCGCGCTTCGTGCGGGAAGTGCCCAAGGGGCTGATCCAGGAAGTGCGCCTGTCCAACAGCGTCAGTCGCCCGTTCGGCGGCGGCCAGCAGCAGAACTCCAGTAGCCTGTTTGCCGGTTCCGAGATCCCGGAAACCCCGTTCAGCCTTGGCCAGCAGGTCAAGCATGCGATCTTCGGCGAAGGGGTGATCCTCAACTTCGAAGGCGCCGGCGCCCAGGCACGGGTGCAGGTGAACTTCGCCGAGGGCAGCAAGTGGCTGATGATGGGTTACGCGAAGCTCGAAGCGGTCTGACACGCTGACCCCTTCCCCCTGTAGGAGCGAGCTTGCTCGCGAAAAACCCTCAGACAACGCGTCTCATCCAGGATGCCCGCGTTATCGTTGGCGATCTTCGCGAGCAAGCTCGCTCCTACAGACAGAAGGACGGTTCAGCATGAAGGTTTCGCGTCCACCCTTGTTTTTGATGCGTGCGGGCCAATATCTGTAACTAGTCCTACAGACCCTTCGGATTCTGTCTTACGCAAAAGCCCGAAACATTATGTCGCTAGCCACTGTCACGACACCTGTGCAACATGGCGCGCGTGCAATCCACAAATGGGAATTCCCTTTATGAAACGTTTTCTTAGCATCGCCATGGCGCTGTGCATTGGCCTGACGATGAGCCTCGATGCCAACGCCAAACGCTTCGGTGGCGGCAAAAGCATAGGCTCGGCACCGACTCACCAGACCAGCCAAATGGCTCCGTCCGCCGGCGTCGGCGGTGCTGCCGCCACTGCCGGCGCGGCCGGTGCCGCTGGCGCAGCCGCCAAGGCCGGCGGTGCTTCGCGCTGGTTGGGCCCTCTGGCCGGTATCGCCGCCGGTGGCCTGCTCGCATCCATGTTCATGGGCGGCGGCTTCCAGGGCATGCAGATCTTCGACATCCTGATCATGGCGGTCATCGCCTTCCTGATCTTCCGCTTCATCGCCGCCCGTCGTCGCAAGCAGCAGGAGCACATGGCTCCAGCCGGCGCGCCGATGCAGCGTGAAGTGTTCGAGCAGAAGCCAGCCATGGGTTCGATCTTCGGTGGTTCGGCCGCGCCTGCTGCTGCCCGCCCGGTGATCAATGCGCCAGCCTGGTTCAACGAAGAGCGTTTCGTCGAAGCGGCCCGCAGCCACTTCCAGTCCCTGCAGCAGCACTGGGACGCCAACGAAATGGATAAAATCTCCGAGTTCGTGACCCCGCAACTGCTCGAGTTCCTCAAGCGCGAACGCGCCGACCTGGGCGACGGCTTCCAGTCGACCTACATCGACGACCTGCGCGTGCAGCTCGAAGGTGTGGACGATCGCGCCGACAAGACCATCGCCACCCTGACGTTCAGCGGTGTGTCGAAGACCTCGCGTTTCGACCAGGGCGAAGTGTTCAGCGAAAGCTGGAACATGGAACGCGCCCAAGGCGACAACCAGCCTTGGCTGGTCGCCGGTATCCGCCAGAACGGCTGATAGCCACACGCTTGAACAAGCCGTAAGCAAAACCCCGGACATGTTCCGGGGTTTTCTATTTCACGGTTGCACTTATAGCGAGCTACTGTATAAAACGCCCCTGTAAACCGCGCCATCTAGCAAGAGGATCCCGGCCGTGGAAGAAGTCATCGAACAATTGCGTGAAGCCAACGAACCGGTTCCGGTTCCTCTGGAACTGCCTGATGAAGACCAACTGGTGGAAATCGAGGAACAGCTGTTCATCGACATCCCGTTTGTCTTCCGCGAATTCCTGCTAACCGTCAGCGACGTGGTGTACGGCAGCCTGGAACCGGTGACCGTCACCGACCCGCAGTCCCACACCTACCTGCCGGATGTGGCGGCCAACGCCTGGGATGCCGGTGTTGACCGCAGCATGATCCCGATCTGCCAGGACGGCGACGACTACTACTGCGTCGAAGAAGACGGCACCGTCGTACTGTGGTGCGGCGAAGAAGAACTCGTCACCGAAGAAACCTGGGAGTCGGTGTGGCACTGGGCACGGGACGTCTGGCTGGAAAGCTGACACCTGCGGCTCGCGCGCGGGGCGGCCCAGCCTCCTCAGTGTTCCGGCGTATCCTTGTGGTTATCCAGAGTCTCCAGCAAAGCGACCTGCATCCGCGTATGCACGCGGATGAACCACCGCCAGAGCACGGCCGCCACCGCCGCCGCGACCACGGCGATCAGCACCAGCAACTTGTTGGTCGGCAGAATACTCGCCGACAACGCCGCCAATAGCAGGAAGATCACCAGCAACGACAAAATCGGGATCACCTCGGCGATCACCCGACGCACGCGCTGGGTATGCCGCCCGGCCATTTCCGGCTTGACGCTCATCTCCGCCAGCAGCATCGACAGCGCCTTGAGCTTGCGGTACGCCGCAATCAGGAACGGCAGCGACAACAGCAACGCCGCGCCCCAGATCAACGCCTTCTGCCAGCTTGGATCACTGATCCAGCCCTCCAGATACCCGCCGATACGCAGCGCGAAATAACTGCCGGTAAAGAAGATCGCCACCACCAGCGCCAGGTTCACCCCCACTTGCAGCACGATTTTGCGGATCATCGACGCCAGCAGCGCCCCCTCGCCGTGGGGCTGAATGCTGCGCAGCCATTCGCCATAGAGGCCAAATACCCGGCTCATGCGCTTGGGCATCACGGCGGCAATCTTCAGCGACAATGGGTCGGCGCCGCGAATCAGGTACGGGGTGAGCAATGTGGTGATCGCCGACACCGCGACCGCCACCGGGTAGAGGAAGTCACTGGTCACCTGCAAGGTCATGCCGAGCGCCGCGATGATGAAGGAAAACTCACCAATTTGTGACAGACCCATCCCAACGCGCAACGAGGTGCGGCCGTCATTGCCGGCGATAAATGCGCCCATGCCGCAGGACAACATCTTGCCCAGCACCACGGCCACGCTGATCACGGCAATCGGCCAGGCATATTGCAGCAGGATCTGCGGGTCGATCATCAAGCCAATGGCGACAAAGAAGATTGCGCTGAACATGTCGCGAACCGGCTCGATCAGGCGCTCGATCTTAATCAACTGACGGGATTCGGCCATGATCGCGCCGATCAGGAACGCCCCCAGCACCATGCTGTATTCCAGCTTGACCACCAGCAGGCAAAAACCGAAACACAGGCCCAGCACGGTGATCAGCAGCATTTCATTGCTGTCGAACCTGGCCACGTAGGCCAGCAAGCGTGGCACCAGCAAAATCCCGATGACTAGCGCGACGATCATGAACAGCGAGAGCTTGCCGACCGTGGAAAACACTTCACCGGAGCTGACCGTGCCACTGACGGCGATGCTCGACAGCAAGGCGATGATGCCGATGCCGAGGATGTCCTCGACGATCAGCACGCCGAAAATCAGTTGGGCGAAGCGCTGGTCTTTCATCTTCAGGTCGTTGAGCGCCTTGACGATGATGGTGGTCGAGGAGATCGCCAGGATCGCGCCGAGGAACAGCGAGTCCATGGTGTTCCAGTCGAACCAGCGGCCGATCTCGTAGCCGATCCAGATCATCAGCACGATTTCCAGGAAGGCCGCGATAAACGCCGTGGCTCCCACCTTGAACAGCTTGCGCAGGCTGAACTCCAGGCCCAGGCAGAACATCAGGAAGATCACCCCCAGTTCGGCGAGGGTCTTGATGGTGTCTTCATCGTGGATCAGGCCGAACGGCGGCGTGTGGGGGCCGATGATGAACCCGGCGACGATGTAACCGAGCACCACCGGCTGCTTGAGGCGATGAAACAGGATAGTCACGACCCCAGCCACCAACATGATCACGGCCAGATCCTGGATAAAGCTGATGGCGTGCATGGCGAGGGGCTCCTTGAGGGTACTGGCGCTTTTCCCACGTCCACCGCACCTTTGAAACTTCGTAAAGAGCGGAAGGAAAAGTCTGCCTTGATCGTAAGAAATGCCCTTAGAAAGGCTTTTGAAGGTTAACACCGCGACTTCCGCCGAAAAGCCGGTGCAATATATGGAAACAGATCGCTGCAGGCGTGACGGCAAGCCGCCTACCGGCGTCCCGTAAGAGATGGCGCTGCAATGACTCGAGCATCCACAGAGGTGCCTCCCCACCAATGCCTAACCCGTGAGTGTGCTATGGAACCCGGAAACGCCCAGCTGTCGATGACGGTACTGATGACCCCTGATATGGCCAACTTCTCAGGCAATGTCCATGGCGGCACCCTGCTCAAGTACCTCGACGAAGTGGCCTACGCCTGCGCGAGCCGTTATGCCGGGCGTTATGTCGTGACCTTGTCGGTGGACCAAGTGATTTTTCGTGAACCGATCCACGTCGGCGAGTTGGTGACCTTCCTCGCATCGGTCAACTACACCGGCCACACCTCGATGGAGGTGGGCATCAAGGTGGTGACCGAAAACATCCGCGAGCGCTCTGTGCGCCATACCAACAGTTGCTTCTTCACCATGGTCGCCGTGGACGACCAGCGCAAACCCGCCGCCGTGCCGCAACTGCAACCGCACAACAGCGAAGACCGCCGCCGGTTTGCGCAGGCGCAGCAACGCCGGCAGATCCGCCAGGAGTTGGAAAAGCGCTACCAGGAAATCAAAGCCGACGCGCTGTAAGCCCCGAGCTGTATACCCAAGCAAAATGTGGGAGGGGCTTTGCCCCCTCCCACATTGGGTTTTGTGTCCTTACAGGCCGATCGGCGTGGCCTCGAAACGCACGCGAGGATGGGCGATGCGATCCTGGGCACGCACCAGCTCCAGTTCATAACTGGCGCAGGCCTGGGTTTCCAACAGCACTTCATGCACCGCCGCCGCGGTGAACTCGAAAGCGGCCACCAGGCTGTCGCCCAACAATACCCGCGCCAGGAACAACCCCGAGGTCAGGTCGCCCACGCCCACCGGCTGGCGGGGAAACGCCAGCAGCGGCCGGCGCAGGTGCCAGCTGCCTTCGGCTGTCACCAGCAGCATCTCAAAGCCTTCCGGCAATTTGCCGGGGTAATCCAGGTGCTTGACCAGCACGGCCTTGGGCCCGCGTGCCAGCAGGGCTTTGGCCATGCCCAGGCAGTCGAACAGCGATTGCGGCTTGCGCCCGGAAAAGCTGTCCAGTTCCAGCTGGTTGGGGCACAGGAAGTCGGCCATGGCAGCGGCTTCGTCCAACAGAAAATCACTGACTTCCTGCGGCACGATGCAGCCCTTTTCCGGGTGGCCCATCACCGGGTCGCACAGGTACAGGGCCTTGGGGTTGATCGCCTTGATCCGCGCCACGCCGGTGAGGATCGCCCGGCCCTGGGCCGCGCTGCCGAGGTAGCCGGAGAGTATGGCGTCGCAGTTGCCCAATTCACCGATGGCCGCAATACCCTCCACCAGCGCTGGAATCTGCTGCGGCGCTAACACTTCGCCCGTCCACTGGCCATACTGGGTGTGGTTGGAGAATTGCACCGTGTTGAGCGGCCACACGTTCACCCCGACCCGCTGCATGGGGAACACGGCGGCGCTGTTTCCGGCGTGGCCAAAGACCACATGAGACTGGATCGCAAGCAGATGAGGTGTGCGTTTCATGCAGGGGATTTCCGTAAAACCATTGAAATTCTGGTCGCGCAGTATGCGACCAAACACAGCCTGTACGACAGGCCGACGACACAGTTAAGCTGCTCTCACTTCGTTGGAGTTTTTTTCGCATGCTGACCCTGGGAAACATCTTCGTGTTGATGCTGCTGGCGACCGGCGCCGCCTGGGTATGGCACAACCACGGCCTGCGCGAGCGCGCGTTGGAGCGGGTCAAGCAGCATTGCGCCAAGCTCGATATCGAGTTGCTCGACGGTGCCGTGGCCTTGAAGCGCATCGGTTTTGTGAAGGATGCCAAAGGACGGCGACGCCTGGCGCGCATCTACAATTTCGAATTCACCGTGACCGGCGAAACCCGCCACCCCGGGACCATCACCCAGTTCGGCGCCCACAGCGCGCAGATCGAACTGGCGCCCTACCCGTTCGAAATCAAGACGCCGCTACCCAGCGCCGACGTGATCGAACTCAGCCAGTGGCGCCAGGACCACGCCAAGCACCGTCAATGACGGCAGGCGGCCAGCGCCTGCTGTAGCGCGGCCACGTCCTGTGGCGCGCTGAAAATCAGTTCGATACGCGAATCACGCCGCCATTCGCTGGGTTGCCAGACGAGTGGGCTGTTATCCACAGCGTTGCCGGAGATCCAGCCGTCGGTGCTGTGGATAACCAGTTTGGCGCGGCGCCAATCCCAGCGTGTCAGCCATTGCGCCAGACGCTGGTGATCGAATGACTGGCTTGGATGCCAGCGCCAACCGATGCTCCAGCCGCCCTCCTGGGCCTGGCTCAAGCAGATCGGCAACGCAGGATCGCTCCACACCGCCGGCATTTGCGCCACCCCCTTGGGCGCCACGAAGTTATCCACAGCCGCTGCAGCCTGTGCGTTCAGGCCTGGCAAAAGCTGCAGTGGCAATTGCGCCTGACGCGTCCAGTAAAACGGAACCTCGACTAACTGCCGTTCGATCGCCTCGCGCTGTGCGGCGTCCAACGTCTCATCCTTGTTCAGGACCAACAGGCCGGCGCTGGCGAGTGCTTCGCGCTGCGCCTCCGGCAATGGTTTGCCCGCCGCCAGGGCTTGCGCATCCAGCACCAGCACGCAGGGCTGAACCGCGAGCACATCCTGCCATGGCGCCTCGCGCAATTGCTTGAGCACCTGCGCCGGGTGCCCGAGCCCCGAAGGCTCGATAAACAGGCGGTCAGGCTTGGCCTTACGCAGCAAGCGGCCCAGTCCGACCTGGAACGGCGCACCATTCACACAGCACAAGCAGCCACCCGCCACTTCGCCCAGGGCAATGCCGTCGTCAGCCTGGGTCAGCAAGGCCGCATCCAGACCGATCTGCCCGAATTCGTTGATCAACACCGCCCAGCGCTCGTTGGCCGGGCGTTGGGCGAGCAGGTGTTTGATCAGGCTGGTCTTGCCGGCGCCCAGGGGCCCGGCAATCACATGAGTAGGAATGTTCTGCAGCATAGAGGGCATCATTCAAGCCGTGTAGAGCGTTTGATCCTACGCGGTTATGCCAGCCAATCCAGCGTCAGAATTAACCGTCGCTCATCGGCTTTAAGCTGCGGCGAGCGGTGAATCAGGCCGTGAGCTTCGTTGCCATGCCACTTCGTCCCTTTGAGCAACGCCACTTCGCCGCAGTGAATCTGCTCGATACGCTCGCTGGGCTCGGCATCCGCCTGGCCCAACTGGCGGCGGTCCATCACGCCTTCGCGCAACCATTGGCTGCCGATGCCGGCATAGGTGGTGATCAGGCGCACTGGCACATGGTCGACGTGAAAGCGCGGGCACATGGCTTTGTCCAACAGGCGCAAACGCACGCCGATCCGACGGGCGCCGAGCAGGCAGGCAAACGCGCCGACCAGCCATGACACATCGGCGATAAACCCTTCGTAACCCTCAAGATCGCGGCAGCAGGCGGCTAATCCCTGCACGTTCGGCACCGCGTCGTCGCTGGCCAACTCGATGACCAGCGACTCGGCCAACGGCTCGTCGAGCGCCACCAGCAAGGCGCCGAACTCGGCGATGTGCAACGGCAATTGGCGCTGCCACAGCGCCAGGTTGACGCCGTCTTCGAGAATCTCGGACAGCGCCAGCGGGGTGTCGCCGCAGGTCTGGCGGATCACCGGGCGCAGGGGGATGAGCGGTGCCAGCATCAGGCGGCCGCCTCTTCATACCAAGGGCCAAAAGGATCGGCCAGCAAGCGCCATGCGTCGACGCCCAGGGCCATTTCTTCATCGGTCAGCAGGCAGGCGTCCAGTTCGGCACGCATCTGCGCGAAGTCGATGTTCTGCCCGATGAACACCAGTTCCTGACGGCAATCGCCAGTGCTTGCTTGCCAGTGGCCCATGATCGCGGCGACGCTTTCTTCGTCCTGCGGCCACTGGCTTTTCGGCACAAAACGCCACCAACGTCCGGCAAAACCATGGCGCATCAGGCCACCGGCCTGGGACCAACTGCCGGCGTCCTGCGGCTTGCTGGCCAGCCAGAAAAAGCCCTTGGAGCGCAGGAGTTTGCCGTTCACCCAAGGGCGGTCGATAAACTCGAAAAAGCGCTGCGGATGGAACGGACGGCGCGCACGGTAAGCCGTGGAGGCGATGCCGTACTCTTCGGTTTCCGGCACATGCTCGCCGCGCAGTTCCTGCAGCCAGCCGGGGGCCTGGGCGGCGCGTTCGAAGTCGAAGCGGCCGGTGTTGAGGATTTTGTTCAGCGGCACTTCGCCCATGACCATCGGAATGATCTCGGCCTGGGCGTTCAGGCGTTCGAGGATGGCCATCAGTTCCTCACGCTCGTGGCGGCCGATCAGGTCGATTTTGCTGATCAGGATGACGTCGGCAAATTCGATCTGCTCGATCAACAGGTCGGTGATCGAGCGTTCGTCTTCTTCGCCAAGGGTTTCGCCCCGCGACGCGAGGCTTTCGGCGGCCTGGTAGTCGAGCAGGAAGTTCATGCCGTCGACCACGGTGACCATGGTGTCCAGGCGCGCGATATCGGCCAGGCTCTGCTCGTTTTCATCGCGAAAGGTGAAGGTTTCGGCCACGGGCAACGGTTCGGAGATGCCGGTGGATTCGATCAACAGGTAATCGAAGCGACCATCCCTGGCGAGTTTTCCGACCTCTTCGAGCAGGTCTTCACGCAAGGTGCAGCAGATGCAGCCGTTGCTCATCTCCACCAGTTTTTCTTCGGCGCGGTTGAGGGTGACGTCGCGCTGCACCTCGCCGCCGTCGATGTTGATTTCGCTCATGTCGTTGACGATCACCGCCACCCGCAGGTTGTCGCGGTTGCGCAGGACATAGTTGAGCAGCGTACTTTTACCGGCGCCGAGAAAGCCGGACAACACGGTAACGGGGAGACGATTGGGCATCAGGTCATTCTCATCAGGCCGCCCGTTCAAGCCGGGCTGTACTTAATGTTATATTATAACAACGCAAATAAGCCAATCCCCCGCTTGCTCATCATGACCAACGGAGCAATGCTGGCGCCTGTCTACGTCGAGAAGCCCTATGAAATATCTACTCTGTAGCCTGCTGTTGCTCATCACGACCCAGGCCTGCGCCCAAGTGCCGCGCCTGTCGGCCAATTGCACGCGCAGCGCCAACCTGCTGGCCTGCATCGATCCGCTGGGCAATGCCTACAGCGTGGCGACGGTTGGCAGCACCACGTATCTGCGCGGTTTCGAGGCGATCGGCAGGCGCTATTGGGCACAAACCAACAGCCGCTACGGGCAACTGACGTTCTTCACCGGCTTGGCCTCGGACGGTGAAGCGTGGGTCGGCTACACGCGGCGTGTGGGCTGGACCACGATCAACCGGTTTTCCAGCTCCGGTGGCGCCAGCGCCACGTTCACCTGCAGCCGTGTGACCGGCTGTTAGGCCTGGTTGTGTTTCTGTTCCTGGACCCAAGCCATGTAGCTGTTCACCGGCGGGTTCTTCTGGAAATAGCGCTGCAGGCCGAGGAACAAACCCTCCGCCACCGCCTGTTGATGCCGCGCCGTGACCAGCCGCGCACTGTCCCGCGCATTGGAGATAAACCCGGTCTCCACCAGGATCGACGGGACATCCGGTGACTTGAGCACCGCGAATCCGGCCTGTTCCACACGCTTTTGATGCAACGAGGTGATGCCTTCCAGGCTGCCCAGGATCGAGCTGCCCAGTTGCAGGCTGGAGGCGATGGTGGCGTTCATCGACATGTCGAGAATCACCCCGGCCAGCATCGGGTCCTTGTCCTTGAGGTTCAGCAGACTGGTGGCGCCCAGCAGGTCGGCGCCGTTTTCCCGTTGCGCCATGAACCGCGCCGTGGCCGAGGTGGCACCGCCTTCGGACAAGGCATACACCGAAGCCCCCGACGCGGTGATCCGTGGCGCCGCATCCGCATGCACCGAGATAAACATGTCGGCGTTGTGTTTGTGGGCGATCTCCACGCGCTTGCGCAGCGGCACGAAGAAGTCATCGTTGCGCACCAGCTTCACATCGAACCCTTTCTCGCGCTTCAAGCGTTTGGCCAGCAATTGCGCAATGGACAGCACCACGTCTTTTTCGCGCTGGCCCTTGGAACCAATGGCACCGGGGTCTTTGCCGCCGTGGCCGGGGTCGACCACCACGATGATGTCGCGCTTGGGGTGCGCCCTGTCGACCAGCGGCCGGGGTGCGGCCGCTATTGGGTGAGGCACCTGGGTGGCGCTGGTGAGATCAAGCACCAGGCGGTGCCCTTGCCCATCCTGGGGCGGCAACAAAAAGCTGGTGAGCTGCATCGGCGTAGCGAGGTCCAGCACGATGCGCGTATCCGCCTTGCCGAAGTGCCCGGAGCGAATCGAGGTGATCCCGCTGTTCTTCAAGACCAACTGAGAGAAGTCGCCACTGAGCCCGGCGCCGCTCAGGTCGATGATCAGGCGTTCCGGCGCGGTCAGGGAAAAAGTCTTGTAGTTCACCGGGCCACTGAGGTCGAACACCAGCCGCAGCTTGTCGTCCGAGCGCCACAGGCGGGCGTTGCGAATCTGCGTGGCCGACGCGGTGAAGGGCAAGGTGAACAGCGGGCTGACCAGGAGCAGGTTGAGGAGCTGACGTCTGTGCATGACAAATACCGCAAATAAAGGAGCGTCCTTACTCGACATGACTGAAAAAAGGCCGGAGCAGAAAATTCATCGTCGACTCAATCGTTATAATATAACATGTCTTTTTTATCGCCAACGATGGACCTGCTCATGAATGCGCTGACTCTGCCGGATATCGCCGCGCAGGCTTCACGCCAAGCCTTGCCGCTCGACTGGGTGGGCATGTGCGGCATCGCCTTGCCTATTTTGATCGACGACCAACGCCTCGCCGCCACGGCCGATGCCGGCGTCAGCCTGGACGACGGTGCCGCCCGTGGCATTCATATGTCGCGCCTGTACCTGGCGCTGGAGATGCTCGACCAGCAGCCACTGACTCCGGCACTTCTGCGTAAGGTACTGCAGCGTTTTCTCGACAGTCATGAAGGTTTATCTAATAACGCCTACCTGCGTATCCACACCGGTCTGCTGCTCAAGCGCCCGGCATTGGTCAGCCCACTGGCTGGCTGGAAGGGCTACCCGGTGAGTATCGAAGCGCGCGTGGAAAACCAGATGTTCCACGTGGAACTAAACATCGAGGTGACTTATTCCTCAACCTGCCCGTGCTCGGCGGCCCTCGCCAGGCAGTTGATTCAGCAGCAATTTCTCGAAGATTTCGGCAACACGCCGTTGCAGCACGCCGATGTGCTGACCTGGCTCGGTAGCGCCAACGGCATCGTCGCCACGCCCCACAGCCAGCGCAGCAGCGCGCAACTGCGCGTCCAGTTGCGCGGCGAGCAGCTGGCGCTGACCGAGTTGATCAATACCGCCGAAGCCGCCCTCGGCACCGCCGTGCAAACCGCGGTGAAACGTGCGGACGAACAAGCCTTCGCCCTGGCCAACGGGCAGAACCTGATGTTCTGCGAAGACGCTGCCCGTCGCTTGAACCTCGCCTTGAAACGCTCGGATGCCGTCCAAGCCTTCCACCTCAAAGTGATCCACGCCGAAAGCCTGCACGCGCACGATGCCGTGGCTGAAAGCCGTTGGACGAGACACTCAGCATGATCACCTGCACCGCTTTGCGCTGGGGTGCCCCCGGCCAACCCCTGACACCCGCCGTGGACTTCACCCTGGAAACCGGCAGCCTTACCGGCGTGATCGGCCCCAACGGCTGCGGTAAAAGCAGCCTGCTCAAAGTCATCGCCGGCCTGCAAAAGCCGCTGGCGGGCAAAATCCGCGTGGATGTGCCGCGTCGCGGCGGCGTGTCCTTCCTGCCCCAGCAACAACACCTCGATCGGCAGTTCCCCATCAGCTTGCAAGAGCTGGTCGCCGCCGGTTTCTGGGGCACCCGACTCACCCCGCAACAACGCAGCGAACGCCTGCACGCCGTATTGGAAGACTGGTGCCTCAGCGGCCTGGAACAGCGCCCGTTGATGGCCTTGTCCGGCGGCGAACTGCAACGCGCCCTGCTCGCCCGCATGAGCCTGGCCGAAGCGCCGGTGTTGCTGCTCGACGAACCCCACGCCGCCCTCGACGAAGACGGCCAGGCCCTGTGCTGGAAACATATCCACACCTGGCATGACGAAGGCCGCACGGTGGTCGTGGTCTGTCATGACTTGGCCTCCGTGCGTCAATACACCCAGCAAGTGGTGCAGATCAAAAGCACGGGCTGCCGGTTCGGGCCGAGCAAAGAACTGATCCGCCCGCAACCGCACATGCAGGTGGCCTGATGCACTTCACCGCCCACCTGTGGATGCCGTTTCTCGACTTCGTGTTCATGCGCCGCGCCTTGATCGGCGGCCTGGTACTCGCTTGCAGCACCGCGCCGCTGGGGGTGTTCCTGATCCTGCGGCGCATGAGCCTGATCGGTGACGCCGTCGCCCACGGCATCCTGCCCGGTGCCGCCCTGGGTTTCTGGTTCGCCGGCCTGAGCCTGCCCGCGCTGACCATCGGCGGCCTCGGCGCCGGCCTGAGCATGGCGGGGTTGGCCGCGTGGATCACCCGTCGCACCGGCCTGCGCGAAGACGCCAGCCTGGCCGCCATCTACCCCATCTCCCTCGCCGCCGGTGTGCTGATCCTCGGCCTTGCCGGCAAGCGCCTGGACCTGCTGCACCTGCTATTCGGCTCGGCCCTGGCCGTCGACGAAACCACCTTGACCGGCATGCTCTGGGTCTCTGGTTTCAGCCTGGTCGCCATGGTGCTGATCTACAAACCGCTGCTGCTGGACACCCTCGACCCGCTGTTCCTGCAAACCGTCAGCCGCCTCGGCCCATTGGCCCACGGGCTGTTTTTGACCCTGGTGGTGCTGAACCTGGTGATCGGTTTCCAGGCCATCGGCGCGCTGATGGTGGTGGGTTTGATGATGTTGCCGGCCATCGCGTCCCGCTTCTGGAGCCGGCGCTTGCCGGTGCTGATTGCGGTATCGGCAGTGCTGGGATGCCTGTCGGTGTGGCTTGGCTTGTTGCTGTCGTTCTACTACTCACTGCCCAGCGGCCCGGCGATTGTGCTGGTGGCTGGCGGTGGGTACCTGCTGTCCGTGATCTTCGGTCCGGTGCATGGCTTGCTGCGCCGCCCGCCCTTGCTGTCATCCCAATGAGGTGTCTCCCGATGCGTGCTCTACTCGTGTTGTTCAGTCTGCTACTGCCGTTGTCCATGGCCCAGGCCGCCGACAAACTCCAGGTGGTGACCAGCTTCAGTATTCTCGACGACATTACCCACCAGATCGGTGGCGAACACATCCAGATCAGCAACATGGTCGGCCCCGACGCCGACGCTCATACCTACGAGCCGACCCCGGACGACGCCAAGGCGCTGCTCAAGGCCAAGCTGATCATCAAAAATGGCCTTGGCTTCGAGCCGTGGCTGGACCGCCTGGTGACCAGCACCGAAACCCGCGCCACCGTGGTTACCGCCAGTAAAGGCGTGATTTCCCACACCATGGAAGAAGACGGCGAAACCATCCCGGACCCGCACGCCTGGCATAACCTGGCCAACGCCGAAATCTATGTGAACAACATCACCAAGGCGCTGGTGGCCGCCGACCCAGCCAACCAGGCCGACTACCTGCGCAACAGCCAGGCGTACCTGAAAGACATCTACCGTTTGCTCGCCGAGGCCAAGGCCAAGTTCGGCGCACTGCCAGCGGGCAACCGCCGCATCGTCACCTCCCATGACGCGTTCGGCTACCTGGGCCAGGCCTATGGCATCCAGTTCCTCGCGCCTCAGGGTTTGTCCACCGAGCGTGAGCCTTCCGCCGCCGAAGTCGCCGCGCTGATCACTCAGATCCGCAAGGATAAGGTCAAAGCCGTGTTCATTGAAAACATCAAGGACTCGCGCCTGCTCAAACAGATCGCCAGCGAAAGCGGCGCGCAGATCGGCGGCACGCTGTATTCCGACGCCCTCGCCGCAGAAGGCCCGGCCAGCACCTTTATCGGGCTGTTCGAATACAACCTCAACACCCTGTGCGCCGCGTTGGGCAAACCATGATCCGCAAGAACCCATCCGGTGATCTGCCGGTGATTGCCGAATCGGCCTACGTCGATAAAACCGCGATCATCTGCGGCAAGGTCATCATCGGTGAGAACGTATTCGTCGGCCCCTACGCCGTGATCCGCGCGGACGAAGTCGACGCCAGCGGCGACATGGACCCGATCACCATCGGCGCCAACTCCAATATCCAGGACGGCGTGGTGATCCACTCCAAATCCGGCGCGGCGGTGACCATCGGCGAGTTCACTTCCATCGCCCACCGCTCCATCGTCCACGGCCCCTGCAGCGTCGGCGACCGCGTGTTCATCGGCTTCAACAGCGTGTTGTTCAACTGCGCCGTCGGCGACGGCTGCGTGGTGCGCCACAACTCGGTGGTCGACGGCCGCGACTTGCCCGCCGCGTTCTACGTGCCTTCGACCACCCGCATCGGGCCCAACACCGACCTGTCGCAATTCCCGCCGGTGAGCGTCAGCGCGTCGGAGTTTTCCGAGGACGTAGCGCGTACCAACGTCGATCTGGTGCAGGGTTACAAAGCCCTGCAAAACGAGTTCTGAAGCATGAGCCGCCTGTTGATCCGCAACGCCCGACTGGTGAATGAAGGCCAGGTATTCGACGCCGACGTGCTGGTCGCCCATGGCCGTATCGAGAAGATCGCCAGCAGCATCACGGGGCACACGGCGCCTGTGGAAATCGACGCCCACGGTCAATGGCTGCTGCCGGGGATGATCGATGACCAGGTTCACTTTCGCGAACCCGGCGCGCCGGACAAAGGCGGTTTCTACAGCGAATCCCGTGCAGCGGTGGCCGGCGGCATCACCAGTTTCATGGACATGCCCAACACCCGGCCGGCCACCCTCACCCTGGAAGCGCTGGCCGACAAAAAACGCCGCGCCGTCCAGCACTCGGTGGCCAACTACGGTTTTCACTTCGGCGTCAGCAACGACAACCTCGACACCGTCGCCGCGCTCGACCCGCGGCAAGTGGCCGGGGTCAAAGTGTTCATGGGCGCGTCCACCGGCAACATGCTGGTGGACGATCCACGGATTCTGGAGCGCCTGTTCGCCGATGTGCCGACGATCCTGCTGGCCCACTGCGAACACACGCCGAGTATCCAGGCCAACGAACAGCGCTTGCGCGAGCGTTTCGGCGACAACCTCCCTGCCGCCGCCCACCCGCTGATCCGCGATGCCGAAGCCTGTTATCGCTCGTCTTCACTGGCGGTGGAACTGGCCAAGCGCCACGGCACGCGCCTGCATGTGTTGCACCTGAGCAGCGCCCGCGAGTTGGCGTTGTTCGAAGACCAGCCGCTGGCGCAGAAACGCATCACCGCCGAGGTCTGCGTCCATCACCTGTTGTTCGACGACCGCGACTATCACCGCCTGGGCCACCAGATCAAATGCAACCCGGCGATCAAGACCCGCGCCGACCGCGACGCCTTGCGCCTGGCCCTGCTCGGCGAGCGGCTGGATGTGATCGGCACCGACCATGCACCGCATACCTGGGCGCAAAAGCAGTTGGCGTATGGTGAGGCGCCGTCGGGTTTGCCCCTGGTGCAACATGCGTTGCCGGCGTTACTGGAGTTGGTGGCCGATGGGCTGCTGCCGCTGACCACCCTGGTGGCGAAAACCAGTCATCGCGTCGCCGACCTGTTCGCGATCCCGGACCGTGGCTACCTGCGTGAAGGCTATTGGGCCGACCTGGTGCTGATCAAACCCGAACCCGAAGGCAAGCCGGTCCGCAGCCAGCCGATCCTGGCGCGCTGCGGCTGGACACCGTTCGCCGAGCGCCGCTTTCGCCACAGCGTCAGCACCACTCTGGTGTCGGGCCAGTTGGCCTGGCACACCGGCCAGGTGGTCGACAGCTGCCAGGGCCTGCCCCTGCACTTTCAGCGTTAAGCGCGCGGTTTGACGCTGCCGCAGTTTTCCCCCAGCCACTGGGCGTGACTGTCCAGGCTGCCCTTCTGCTGAATGCCGGTGGCATTGAAGGTGCCGTTGACCGTGGTGGTGAATTCCTTCTGGCTCTGGAAGGTGGCCACGCCGGTGCCCTGGGCTTTCGGGCAGCTGAAACGGAATTTCCACTGGTTGCCGCTCTTGTCGGTCACTTGCTGTTTGCAGCCCGACTGCGGATCGGTCAGCGGGATCGCGTCGGAGGCGACCTGGGCGGGGGTGAGGCACACCTGCACGCCTTTACCGGCCATGGTGATGCCTTGTTTCTCCAGCATGGCGCGCTGTTCGGGGGTCATTTGTTGCTTGAGCTGACCGAGGATCAATGACAAATCCGGCAGGTCCTGGTTATCCACTTTCATGTTGCTCGTGGTCAATTCCCACAAACCAGGCGCCAGCATCTGCGCCTGGGCCGCCACGGGCAGCGACAAACCAATAACCATGGCCAAACCTAGCAGACGAGCATTCATCGGGTAACTCCTGGATAATTGTGGGCATTAGACGCCACAAAAGCGCCAGTGTTGCACGGCAAATAAAATAGCGACATTCCTGACCGAACATGGTCTGTTAGGCACTGGATTGCCTGGAGTACCATCGTCCATGGATTTTTTTGGCCCGCACCTGCTCGCCTACTTCATCGCCACGCTGCATTTTCTCGGGACGCTCGCCGCGATCCATGCAGTGCTGACCGTCAGGACCGCCCAAGGCTCGATTGCCTGGGCGTTGTCGCTGATGTTCATACCCTACCTCACGCTGATCCCATACCTGATCTTCGGCCGCAGCACCTTCGATGCGTACATCCAGGCGCGGCGCCAGGCCAACCAGGAAATGCACACTGCGATCAACGAGCTGAACTGGCGCCCGTGGGTCGAGGAAGCCCTGGCCGCCCGCAACTCCAGCGCCTACGCCTCCCTGCGAGCGATGCCGAAGCTGGGCCGCATGCCGTGCCTGGCGAATAATGAAGTGCGTTTGCTGATCAATGGTGACGCCACCTTCAGTGCGATCTTCGAGGCAATTCGCCGCGCCAAAACCGCCGTGCTGTTCCAGTTCTTCATCATTCATGACGACGAGCTCGGTCGGCAGTTGCATGCCTTGCTGAAGGAAAAAGCCGCCCAAGGCGTCGCCGTCTACGTGCTCTACGACCGCATCGGCAGCCACGCCCTGCCCTCTCACTATGCACAAACGCTGCGCGACGCCGGGGTGCAGGTCAAGGCGTTCGCCACCCGCAGCGGCTGGCTCAATCGCTTCCAGGTCAACTTCCGCAACCACCGCAAGATCGTGGTGGTGGATGGCATCACCGGGTTTGTCGGCGGGCATAACGTCGGCGATGAGTACTTGGGCAAAAAGCCGCCGCTGGCGCCGTGGCGCGATACCCATGTGCAGGTCACCGGCCCGGTGGTGGCGTGCCTGCAGGAATCGTTTGCCGAAGACTGGTTCTGGGCGGCGCGGGAACTGCCGCCGCTGATCCTGCCGGACACCTACCCCGAAAACGGCGTGCTCTGCCAATTGCTCGCCAGCGGTCCGGCCGACCCTTATGAAACCTGCTCGCTGTTTTTTGTCGAAGCGATCCACGCCGCGACCGAGCGGGTGTGGATCACCAGCCCGTATTTCATCCCGGATGAAGCGGTGTTTGCCGCCCTGCGCCTGGCGGTGCTGCGCGGGGTCGACGTGCGCCTGCTGCTGCCGTCGCGGCCCGACCACCGCATCGTGTATGCCGCCTCCAGCCTTTACGCGATCGAAGCGGTGCGCGCCGGGGTGCGGGTGTTCCGCTATACGCCGGGGTTTCTGCACCAGAAAGTGGTGTTGGTCGACAGCGAAATCAGCGCCATCGGCAGTGCGAACATGGACAACCGTTCGTTCCGCCTGAATTTCGAGGTGATGTTGCTGACCGTCGATGAAGCCTTCGCCCAGCAAGTGGAACACATGCTGCTCGATGACTTCGCCCAGGCCCATGAAGTCAGCCAGGAAGAAAGCCGCGAAACCCGCCGCCTACAACAACTGGGCATGCGGGTCGCGCGGCTTATCTCACCGATTCTCTAACAGACGCTGCGGTAAAAAGTGGGAGGGGGCTTGCCCCCGATAGTGGTGAATCAGTGGCCAATCCGCTAGCTGACACACCGCCATCGGGGGCAAGCCCCCTCCCACATTTGGATCTGCGGGGCTGTGGGAAAATGCTTCAGCGGTAGATATCTTCCCGCATCCACGGCAGTTCATGGCTGCCATCGGCGAAGGGTTTTACCGCCAGTATGCAGATCGCACGGCGTGTTTCACCGCTTCACCAACAGACGCCGCGGTAAAAAGTGGGAGGGGGCTTGCCCCTCCCACATTTGGATCTGCAGGGCTGTGGGAAAATGCTTCAGCGGTAGATATCTTCCCGCGTCCACGGCAGTTCATGGCTGCCATCGGCGAAGGGTTTTACCGCCAGTATGCGGATCGCACGGCGTGTTTCACCGCTTCACCAACAGACGCTGCGGTAAAAATGTGGGAGGGGGCTTGCCCCCGATAGCGGTGAATCAGTGCCCAATCCGCTAGCTGACACACCGCAATCGGGGGCAAGCCCCCTCCCACATTTGGATCTGCGGGGCTGTGGGAAAATGCTTCAGCGGTAGATATCTTCCCGCGTCCACGGCAGTTCATGGCTGCCATCGGCGTGGGGTTTTACCGCCAGGATCTGGTGCAGGTTGATCCAGCCCCGCGCAAACGCGTAGGCGCAACCGGCCAGGTACAACCGCCAGATGCGCAACGCCTGCGCCGGCACCATCTTCGCCGCCGCTTCCAGGTTGTCTTCCAGGCGTTCGCTCCAGTGGTCCAGGGTGCGTGCGTAGTGCAGGCGCAGGCTTTCCACGTCGACCACTTCAAGCCCGGCTTCGCTGAGTTCGGCGGTCATCATCGCCAGGTGCGGCAGTTCGCCGTTGGGGAAAACGTAGCGCTCGATGAAATCCCCGGCGCCGCGGCCCACGGGGCGTCCGTCGGTGTGCTTGGCGGTGATGCCATGGTTCATCACCAGCCCGCCTTCGCGCACCGCGCCAAACAGGGTTTTGCAGTATTGCGCCAGGTTGGCGTGGCCGACGTGTTCGAACATGCCCACGCTCACCACTTTGTCGAAACGACCGTCCTGGGGCAGATCACGGTAATCGAGCAGTTGCAGGTCCACCTGATCGTCCAGGCCCTCGGCTTTCACGCGTGCCTTGGCCAGGGCCAGTTGCTCCTTGCTCAGGGTGATGCCGAACACCTTTACCCCGAACTCCCGCGCCGCATACCGCGCCAGCCCGCCCCAACCACAGCCGACATCAAGCAAATACTCCCCCGGCTGCAAGCGCAACTTGCGGCACAGGTGGCGGAATTTGTCTTGTTGGGCCTGATCGATGGATTCGCTGCCGGTTTCGAAATAACCGCAGGAATACGCCATGTCCTGGTCGAGCCACAGCTGGTAGAACTCGTTGGACAGGTCGTAATGGTAGGAAATCGCCGCTGCGTCAGTGGCCTTGTCGTGGAACGAGCGCACCGGACGATCGCCCCCATCGTCATCGACCAGGGCGTGACTCAACTCGTCACACACCCGGATCACCTCGGAGATGGAGCCTTCCAGCTCCAGTTTGCCCTCGACGAAGGCTTCGCCCAATGAATCGAGCGTGGGATGGGAAAGCTTGGACACAATCGTGGGGTCCTTCACCACGATGGTCACACTGGGCTCAGGGCCCAAGTTGAATTCATGGCCGTCCCAGAGTCGAAGACGCAGCGGTAGCTGAAGATTCTGTAAGGCCGGTGGAAGTTGCGCGAGCATGAGTAGTCCCCCCTTGTTTCAGACGTCTGGAAAGAGGGTAGACCATCCGACGACCGGGTAGGAAGCTATCGATCTGATAACCTGCGCTTATGGAATCCGGCGTTCGAGCAAACCGTCCTGAACCCACTGTTTCAGCCATGAGACTGCTTGCAGGGGCGCACCCTCTCCATGACTGACCGCCAACCGTTCGCACAGTTCTGAAAAACACCAGCCGGTGCTCACCATGCCCGCCAGGGCGCAGGTTTGCGCGGGTTCCAGGCTGCGGTAGCGGCATATCTGCTGATCGCGCCACACCAGGCAGACCTGCGGCGCGTCCAGAGGCTGGCCGGCGTGCAAGGCCGATTTAGCCTTGGCGGCACGCCAGGTTTCGACGGTATTGAAGCGGCAAAATATCTGCTGAACGGTCGGCGCCAGGGTGACCTGCAAGCCCGGCCAGTCGGGCGGCGGCAGTCGCGCCATGTCGTCCAGGGTCAGCGGCGTGCCCGGCGGCGCATCGAACGCCAGGGTAAACGCCCACTCCAGCCGTGCCAGCTCGGCCAACGGCGCGCTTTGTTCAGCCACCAGGTGCTCTTGGATAAACCCCGCAAACCGCTCGCCCAGCCAGCGCAGGCTGTAATGGGCGGACGGATAGCGACGCACGTAGGCCTCGGTCAGCGAGGCGAATTCGTCATCGCCCAGCCAATACCAGAGGGCGCCGAAGTCCTGCCGTAATACGTCCTGCAAGCGCGACAGGTAGGCGTTGTGATAAATCGCCAGGCCGGTTTCCACATCCAGCGTAGGACCACCCAGCAAGGTGGCG
Source organism: Pseudomonas sp. LY-1 (assembly GCF_053502595.1). NCBI lineage: Bacteria > Pseudomonadati > Pseudomonadota > Gammaproteobacteria > Pseudomonadales > Pseudomonadaceae > Pseudomonas > Pseudomonas sp. LY-1. The sequence continues at coordinate 159,388 of NZ_CP094353.1, forward strand.
GCAAAGCCAATGCCGGCCACGGGCGTTTCGGCTAATAAATGCTCTTCGAAGGCCCGTTGCCAATCTGTCAGGCGCATAGCGTTCTCCTGAGCAAGGCGCTCGCCCCCAGCGACCGGGCCTTGTCCAACTCGCTGAGCAAGTCTTCGAACGGCGGGAAATGGTCGTCGCGCTCGAGCAACGTCGAGACCGGGCCCAGGTGCTCCAAGGTCTGTTGATACAGCGCCCACACCGGATCACACACCGGGTGGTCATGGGTATCGACCACGTAATCGCCGTAGTCCATATGCCCCGCCAGATGCAGCTGGCGGATGCTCTGCGGCGGCAGGTTGTGAATGAACGTCCAGGCATCGAAGCCATGATTGCGCGAGCTGACGTACACATTGTTGACGTCCAGCAGCAACTGGCACCCGGTCAAGTGGGTCAGCGCGTTGAGGAATTCCCACTCGGTGAATTCATCCGCCTTGGCGCGCACATAGCTGGAGACGTTTTCCAGCACCAGCGGGCGCTGCAACACATCCTGTACCTGAAGCACGCGACTGGCCACGTGATACAAACTTTCTTCGGTGTACGGCAGGGGCAGCAAGTCATGCAATTGATGCGCGCTGCCGCGGCTCCAGCACAGGTGATCGGAGATCCACGCCGGCTGGATGCGCGCGGCGAGTTGCTGGAGTTGCTTGAGGTAATCGGTATCGAGCGGATGGGGCCCGCCGATGGACAGGGACACACCGTGCATCACCAACGGGTAGCGCTCGGCGATTGCGTCCAGGTAGTACAAGGCTTTACCGCCCTGCACCAGGTAATTCTCGGAGATCACTTCGAACCAATCCACGGCCGGCGATTGTTCAAGGATCTGCTGGTAGTACTCACTGCGTAGACCCAGGCCGTAACCCAGGCTCGGAAGGGATGTAGACATCAGGCACTCCTGGGCAAAAGTGTCCGCAGCGGTGACGGCGACCGCTGCGGGGTACGCGAGGCCGATTACGCGCCGACTTTGCCACCGGCCGCGTCGCACGCAGCCTTGGTCATGGCCTTGAAGCCATGGCCCTTGCAGACTGCCTGGCCCTTGCAGGCGTTTTCAGCGGTCTTGCAGTCATTCATGCCTTTGCAGGAGGTTACGCCGTAGCAATGAACCGGAGCGTCGGCGGCCTGGACCTGGGTGGTGACACCGGCAAACAAGGCGGCGGCAGCGAAAGCCAGGGCAGCACCGGAAACGACGTTTTTGATGGTCATGGGGTCATCCTCATAAATCGTGGTTAGGTCGGCTGAGCGGAATGCTCAGTCGCGACATAGCACTAGAGTGAGGTGCCCCCTTGCCGTTACAGCACCTTCAAAAAAAACCTGGGATTTATTCCTCCAGCTTCGACAGCGGCTCCTGAAACCGCAGCAACCGCCCGGCATTGCCCAGCACCAGCAAGGTGCTGAGGTTGTGCAACACCGCCGCGATCATTGCGCCGGCGGCGCCCAACCAGCCAAACGCAGCGAACACCACGATCGCCAGCGTCCAGCCCAGGCCGATGATCACATTGACCTGCAACGTCTGCCGGCACCGTCGGCTCAAGCGCACACAGGTGCCCAGGCGGCGCAAGTCGCTGCCAATCAACACCACATCCGCCGAGGCCAACGCAATGTCCGCACCGCCCGCGCCCATGGCCACGCCGACCACGCCGGCCTTGAGCGCCAGGGAGTCGTTGATGCCGTCGCCCACCACCATCGGCCGGAAACCGCTGCTGATTTCGCCCAACACGCGGTTGAGCTTGTCTTCCGGCAACGCCTGGGCTTCGACATCGCTGATGCCCACGTCGAGGGCCAGGCTGTCGGCCACGCTTTGGCGGTCGCCGGTCAGCAGCAGTTGCCGCCCCAGGCCCAGGTCGCGCAGCTCTTGCAGGGCCTGGCGGGCTTCCGGTTTGACGCTGTCGGCCAGCAACAGCCAGGCGAGGAACGCACCGTTCAACGCCAGCCCGGCAATCGGGCCATCATGGTCGGGGACGCGGGTGGTGACGATGCCCAACTGCTCGAACAACTCCGGCCGGCCCAAGGCCGCTTCGCCCTGCGCGGTCTGGGCCACCACGCCGAGGCCTTGGCGTTCGCGGATGTCGGTGAGCACCAACAGCTGTTCCTGGCTCGCCAACCCGGCCAACGCGCGGCTGACCGGGTGGCTGCTGGCCGAACCGAGGCTGGCCGCCAGGTTCAACAACCCTTGGCGGTCCGGCGCGGTGGTTTGGATGGACTGCAGGCGCAGAGTGCCGAAGGTCAGGGTGCCAGTCTTGTCGACCACCAGCGAGGTCAGGTCCGCCAACTCTTCGAGGAACGCCGAGCTGCGGATCAGAATCCCATGCCGCGCCGCCACAGCGATCCCGGCAATCGCCGTGGCCGGGGCCGACAGCACCAGGGCGCATGGGCACGCCGCGACCAGCACCGCGAGCATCGCCTGGGCGTCATTGGTGACAAACCAGGTCACCGCTGCCAGCAACAGCACCAACACCATATAGCTGCCAGCGTAACGCTCCAGCAGCCGCGTGATCGGCGGCTTGGAACGCTCGGCGTTCTGCATCAGGGCGATGACTTTGCCCAGGGTCGACTCGTTGCCGGTACGCGTCACTTCCAGGCGCAACAACCCGTCGAGGTTGATCGCACCGCCGAACACTTGCACGCCGACACTGGCTTCCAGCGGCACCGACTCGCCGGTGATCGGCGCCGTGTCGAGGCTGGCCTGGCCGGACAGCACCACGCCATCGGCAGGCACGCGGTCGCCGGCGCGCACTTCGACGATGTCGCCGCTGTTCAGCGTGCCGTTGTCGACTTCGCGGATGCTGCCGTCCGCCTGCACCAGGCGTGCGTGGCTGCGGGTCAGTTTGCCGAGGGCGTGGATCGCTTCCTGGGAGCCGATCACGCTGCGCTCTTCGAGCACATGGCCGAAGATCATGATGATCGGCAGCAACGCGGCGGTCAGCAGATCGCCCGTGGCCCACGCGCCGAGCATCGCCAGGGCGATGAGTTGGTCGGTGATGCCATGCAGGCTGGGAAAACGCAGGCTGTACCAGGCCGAGCGCATCACCGGCACAGCCACCAGCAGCGAGGCCACGCCGAGCAGCAACTGGCTGACGCCGCTCTGGTCCGGCGCCAGCCAGCGCCACACCAGGCCCAGCACGAGCAAGCCGAGGGCGAGCATGGCCAGGGTCAATTGCCGGGCGGCGCTGCGCTGCTCGGCGGATGTCAGCATGGGTGCGCTCATTGTTCGGCTCCCTGAATGATCAAGCGGGAGTCGTCTTTGGGATCGACCGTGGTCACGGAACCGGCCTGGCCGAGAATCTTCGGCAAGCGCTCGCGGTACAGGCGCAACAGCAAGCCGGGGTCTTTGACCTGGGCCAGGCTGGCGACGGTGGCGGTTTGCGCCTGCGCGTTGGCCAGGCGTTCGCTGGCCTGGGCGTGGGCGACTTGCACCAGGCGGTCAGCCTGTTGGTTGGCGGTCTGGGTGAGCTTTTCCGCGTCGGTGCGCGCATTCGCCACCGCTTTGTCGGCTTGCTGGCTGGCAGTGAGCACCGCATTGAAGGCATTCACCGCCGGGCTCGGCAGGCTCGATTGCACATCGACGCGGGTGACTTCGATGCCCACCCCCAAGCCGCTGGCGGTCAACTCCGCCAGGCGCTTGTTGATGCCTTGCACCAGGTCGCCGCGCAGCCGTTCACGGCGCTCGGCGGCGCCGTTGTCGCTGCTGATCAATTCGGGGCGCGCCACCAGGATGGTGTCCAGATCCCGCGCCGCCGTCAGGGCCACGGCGCTGCGCGTCACCAGGCGATCCAGCGCCGGCAGCACGTGCTCGCCCTGCAGCACAAACGCATAAGGTTCGGTGACTTTGTAGAACACCCGCACATCCAGCTGCACCACGCCGGCATCGCCGGTCAGCAGGTAGCCGGACCCGGCCAGAGCATCGCTCAACGGCGTGGCGAAGCTGGCCACGCGATCGGCCTGCACCGCGGCATCGGAACGCAGCAGATTGCCGACCCGCCGCTCGATCACCCGGTCTGCCGCCGGCAACAGCACGACTTGCTCGAACGGCTGCGGCCACGCCAGCAACAGTCCGGCATTCTGAACCCGATCGAGTGCGCCGAAGTGCAGCACCACGGCGCGATTCTGCGGGTCGATCTGCCGCACATTGGAAAACGCCCAGGCCAGGGCGGCCAACACCGTCACCGCGTACAGCGCCATGAACGTCAGGCGCCCGGCCTGAATCCATGGGCTGTCCGGGCTGTCACGCTCGATCATGGCTGGACGTCCTTCGGCCCGTCCACCAGCGCGCGGAACGGCGCGGCGTCGGTGCGCAGGATGATCTTGGTGCCCGGGGTGACCACGGTGCCCAGGGTATCCAGGGAACGCAGCAGGTTGTACAGCTGGGGATTGCCGGCGTAGGCGCGACCATAGATCTGCGCCGCTTCGACCCGCGATTGCGCTTCGATGTCGGCGGCTTTCACCGTGGCATCGGCCTGCACGATGCGCGCATCGCGCTCGGCGGCGGAACGGATCTGCGCCGCCTCACGCTTGCCCACGGCGGTGCGTTCGGTAGCGATGGTTTCGCGCTCGGCGCGCATGCGGTCGACGGTGGCGGTGAGCGTCACCGACGGCAAGGTCAGCCGCTCGATGCCCACCTGCGCCACACGCACGCCATAGGTGGTGAGCAATTGTTGATCGATCTGCTGGCGCAACTGCGCTTCGAAATCGCTGATGCGTACCTGGCTGGCGTCGGTATTGATCAGGCTGGACAGGTCGAAGCTGGCCGCCGTGGTTTCCAGCGCCGAACCGACAAACGTCCGAATCTGCCGCGCCGCTTCATCCGGCTGGTTCTGCACCGCGCGCATGAAGCGCTGCACATTGTCGGCATCGCCCTGCACCTGCCACGCCACATAAGCCTGCACGATGATGCGCAGACCATCGCGGGTGCCGACATCCTGCAAACCGCTGGAGGTGGTGCGCAGGCGCAGGTCCACCGGGATCGCCGCTTCGAACGGCGCCGGCCAGCGCCAGCCCAGGCCCGGTTCCAGCAGCACCCGCGACGGGTTGCCGAAACGGGTAATCACCGTGGCTTCGCCGGAGCGCACTTGCACCAGGCTGGCGGCCGCTACTGCAAACAACACCAGCAACACAGCCCAGGCCATGCGCCGCCAAGGGAACGGGCCGGCGGGTTGTTCGTCACCATGGTGGTGATGATGGTGGCCGTGGTGGTGGTGACCATGATCGTGAGAATGAGCGCTCAACAGACAGACTCCTTATTGAACGGCTTTACGCGGCACCGAAGGATCGGCCGGCAAGGTAAAAGAACGCAGATCGATCGTCGGCGCACTGTCGGCGCCCAGGCGATGATCCAGAATCAACAGCTTGGCGTGAGCCAGGCCCTGGGTCAGCTGGCCGAGGTATTGCTCCAGCACGAAGGCTTTGCCCGCGCTGGCGTAGGCTTTTTGTTCGGCGGCAAAACGCAGGTCCGCCGCCCGGGCTCCGGCATTGACCTCGTGCGCGGTGGCCTGGGCCTGGTCGCGGACGGTGCTGGCTTGCAGCAGGGCCTGGTTGGTTTGTTCGCTGGCGGCGCCGCGTTCGCGGGAGATCAGCGCCTGAGCGTCGATCTGCGCCGCTTGCACGCCGTGGTAGGCGTTGGCGGCACCGGACGGCGGGTGGATGGCTTCGACCACCGTGGCGAGAATCTCCACGCCGCTGTCGAGTGTATGCAGGTCCGCTTGCACGGCGCGGCCGATCTCGTCGGCCAGGCCGGTGCGTTGTTCGCCGAGCAATTCGTCGAGGGTCCGCGAGGCAAAGTCATGCACGAGGATGCGGCTGGCAGTGCTGCGGATCAGGGTCGGCACATCCGCGCTGTTATAGGTGGCGGCCAGTGCAGCCTGGTCGGTCAGGCCGATACGGTAGACGAAGCGCACATCCATATTGACGATCTGGAAGCTCTGCTTGTCGCCACGGCTGCTGGCGATCACCTGGGACTTGTCGTTCACATGGCTGGCGTCCCACAACCGGTTGGCGATCAGCGGCGCCGGGCCTTCGGCCGCCGCGAGTTCCGGGCTGGCGGCTTCGCTGACGCTGGTCGCCAGCTCATGCACCACGCCGTTTTCCACGTTCAGCACGCGGCCCAGCGGCCACGGCAACCCGGCATGCAAGCCAGGGCCGAAGACTTGCACCGGTTTGCCAAAGCGCTCATAAATCCCACGGCCTTGCAGGGGCACTTCATGCACCCCCGTCAGCGCCCAGCCGACGGCCAGCACCACCAGCAGCACCGGCAGGAATGCCCGACGCATGTAGGTAAACGCCCAGATCTGGCGCAGGTCGATGCCGAAGCGATTGTGCAATTCGTGCTGCAAGGCCTGCAGCGGTTGCGGCGGCCAGCGCAGCAGCCCGGCGATAAAACTCTGCGCCATCAGGCGTGGTTCGAGACGCGGTTGGCGCGGGCTGAACAGTGACAGCGCGGCCCGTAACAGAAACTCCAGCGCGACCAGCGCCGGCAACAGCCCGACCAGCGTCGCCAGGCGCAACGGCCACACCGACCCGGCACTGGCAAACAGCAGGCAAATCGCGCTGATCACCAGGCACGCAATCGCCACCCGGCTCAGTTGCGCCAACTGCGCGGCTTCCGGCCATTGCGCGGCGGTTTCCTGGGCCAGGCGCCGCTCGAACACCAGCAGGCCAAAGGCCAATGCCAAGGCCAGCGCAGCGCCGATACTTGCGCCTTGGCCGACCGCTGCCGCGGGCAAGCCCAGGTTCCAGAACTCGACAATGCTGACCAGCGCGAACAACGACCAACCGCCGAGCCACAACACCGGCGCGCCGATCTGGGCCAGCAACCCTCTGCCGAAACGCCCTACTAGGCGCGCCTGCCAGCCAGCGGGTTCACTCTCTGCTTCGAGTAACTCAGGTGCCGACGCTTCCAGCGCCTGGGCACGCCAATCGGCCACCCACCACGCCGACTGCAACCCGGCCACCAGCACCAGCAACGCAGACGCGCAATTGATCAACACCACCGGCCAGATCGACAACGGGGCGAACAGCGCGACGAACAACGCCAGCACCCAGCCGCTGATAGCCACCGCAGTCAGGCTGATACCGGCCTGCCTCAATCGACGGGCATGGAACAGCCCTTGCTGAAAACGCGGCAGTCCTTCAACCGAAGCGCCGTCAGCTTCTAGATCCACTTGCATCCACTCATGCCCGTTCACACATAATTCGTTACGATATAACACATGGCGTGAAATTTTTGTTCGTTAAACACCGTATTCACCTGCAACACAGACCCACTGTGGGAGCGGGCTTGCTCCCGATGGCGGAGGGTCAGGTAATACATGGGTTGGCGGGGCCGCCGCCATCGCGGGCAAGCCCCCTCCCACATTTGGTCTGCATCGCGCTCCGGAACGTGACTACCCCCCCATAAACACGTGCCATCACTGGTGCAGGCCACGATTAGTCGGCACACTTCAGGCCAGTTTTTCGCGGGCTTACGGACAAGGAAACGTCACTCCCATGATTTCGATCTATCAGCTCAAACCGCGTTTTCAAAACCTGCTGCGCCCCCTCGTGCAGCGCCTCTACGACAACGGCACCACCGCCAACCAGATCACTGTGCTGGCCGGGGTCATCTCCCTGCTGGTCGGCCTGCTGATCGCCGGCTTCGCCCAACACCTCTGGCTGTTCGCGCTGATCCCGCTGTGGATGATCCTGCGCATGGCCCTCAATGCCATCGACGGCATGCTCGCCCGCGAATTCGGCCAGCAGTCGCGCCTGGGCGCCTACCTCAATGAACTGTGCGACGTGATCGCCGACAGCGCGCTGATCCTGCCCTTTGCGTTGATCCCCGGCGTCAGCCTGACGCCGGTGCTGCTGGTGACCTTGCTGGCAGTGTTCAGCGAATACGCCGGGGTGCTCGGGCCGATGGTGGGCGCGTCGCGGCGCTACGACGGGCCGATGGGCAAGAGTGATCGGGCCTTCGTCCTCGGCGTGCTGGCCAGCGGCGTGGCGCTGGGCTGGCTCGGTGCCGGCTGGGTCGACACGGTGATGTGGCTGGTCGCCGCCCTGCTCGCCTACACCGTGGTCAACCGAGTGCGCCAGGGCCTCAAAGAAGAACAACACATTTCCCCTTCTGCATAAGGATTTTGCGATGCGCGAACAGCGAGAACACACCTTCAGTACCCATGATGGCGTCGAGCTTTTCTACCGGCACTGGCCCGCCACCGCCCCGGCAGGCGGCGAGCCGCGCAAGGCGATCCTGCTGTTCCATCGCGGCCATGAGCATTCGGGGCGCATTGCCCATCTGGTCGATGAACTGAACCTGCCCCATTTCGACTTCTTCGCCTGGGACGCCCGTGGCCACGGCCAATCCCCCGGCGAGCGCGGCGACAGCCCCAGCTTCGCCACCAGCGCCCGCGACGTGCAGACGTTCTGCGAACATATCGGCGCCACTTACGGCGTCGAGGCGGAAAATCTTGCAGTCATCGCCCAAAGCGTCGGCGCGGTGATCGCAGCCACCTGGGTCCACGACTACGCACCGAAAATCCGCGCCCTGGTGCTCGCCTCCCCGGCGTTCAAAGTCAAACTGTATGTGCCCTTCGCCCGGCCGGGCCTGGCGCTGATGCGCAGGTTTCGCGGCAACTTTTTCGTCAACAGTTACGTCAAGGCCAAGTTCCTCAGCCACGACCCGGAGCGCGTCGCGTCCTACGACAGCGACCCGCTGATCACCAAGGCGATTTCGGTGAATGTACTGCTCGGGCTGTACGAAGCGGCCGACCGGGTTGTCGCCGATGCCCAGGCGATCCAGGTGCCGACCCAACTGCTGATCTCCGGCTCTGACTTCGTGGTCCACCGCAAACCCCAACAACAGTTCTTCGACCGCCTTGGCAGCCTGAAAAAAGAGCTGCATATCCTCCCCGGCTTCTTCCACGACACCCTCGGCGAGCGCGACCGTGCGGTGGCCGTGAGCAGCGCCCGGCGTTTTATTCTGCAGAACTTCACGCACTCGCTGGACCGCGCCTCGCTGCTCGATGCCGACAAACTGGGCGCCACCTGTGCCGAATCCGAAGCCCTCGCCGCGCCGCTGCCGCGCAATTCCCTGCGCGACCTGTACTGGCGCCTGACCCGCGCCAGCATGGGCCTGGGCAAGAACCTGTCGGACGGCGTCAAGCTGGGCTTCGACACCGGTTTCGACTCCGGTAGCACCTTGGACTACGTGTACCGCAACACGCCCACCGGCAAAGGCGCGCTGGGGCGGATGATCGACACCCATTACCTCAACTCCATCGGCTGGCGCGGCATTCGCCAGCGCAAGCTGAACGTCGAAGAGCTGCTGCGCCTGGCCATGGCCACGCTGCGCACCGATGATCGCGAAGTGCGTATCGTCGATATCGCCGCCGGCCACGGTCGCTACATTCTCGAAGCCTTGCAGGGCGTTTCGCCGCTGCCGGAATCGATCCTGCTGCGTGACTACAGCGACATCAACGTGCGCGACGGTGGTGCGTTGATCCGCGAGAAAGGCCTGGGCGAGATTGCGCAGTTCATCAAAGCCGATGCGTTCGACCGTGCGGAGCTGGCAGCGCTGGCGCCCAAGCCGACGCTGGCGGTGGTCTCCGGGTTATATGAACTGTTTGCCGACAACGCCATGGTCGGCGGTTCGCTGGCGGGCCTGGCCGAAGCCGTGGAGCCCGGCGGTTATCTGGTCTACACCGGCCAGCCATGGCACCCGCAGTTGGAACTGATCGCCCGCGTATTGACCAGCCATCGCCAGGGCCAGGCCTGGGTGATGCGCCGGCGCAGTCAGGCGGAAATGGATCAACTGGTGCAAGCCGCCGGTTTCCGCAAGATCACCCAGCGGGTGGATGAGTGGGGCATCTTTACCGTATCCCTGGCACAGAAGATCTGAACATGCGCGAACCCGGCCTGTTAAAGCCCGCGTTCCTGTGGCTGTTGCTGTTGGCCCCGCTGTTTTTCAGCACCTACGGCTTTGCCACATGGATCACCAGCCAGCGCAGCGACGTCGGCACACTGGTGTTCGATTGGGAAACCCACATGCCGTTCTGGGCCTGGACCATCGTGCCCTACTGGACCATCGACCTGCTCTACGGTTTCTCCCTGCTGCTGCCCAACAGCCGCCATGAACTGAAGCAACATGCGCTGCGCCTGCTGAGTGCGCAGCTCATCGCCGTGAGTTGCTTCCTGATCTGGCCACTGCGCTTCACCTTCGAACGGCCGGAGCTGGATGGCGTGTTCGGCTGGCTGTTTGCCGTGCTGGCCGGTTTCGACAAACCGTTCAACCAGGCGCCGTCGCTGCATATCGCGCTGCTGGTGATCCTGTGGATCATGTACCAACGCCACACCCAGGGCGCCTGGCGCTGGCTGGTGCATGGCTGGTTCGGGTTGATCGGGGTTTCAGTGCTGACCACTTATCAACACCACTTTATCGACTTACCCACAGGTGCCCTGGCGGGTTGGCTGTGCGTGTGGCTGTGGCCGCTGGAACATCCGAGCCCGCTGCTGAATGCGCGGCTGACCCGTGATTCCACGCACTGGCGCCTGGGGTTGCGCTACGGCCTGGGCGCGCTGGGGCTGTTCATCCTCGCGCTGACTTACGGCGGGTGGTGGCTATGGCTGCTGTGGCCGGCGCTGTCCCTGGGGCTGATCATGGCGAATTACGTCGTCCTCGGCGCGCCAGGTTTCCAGAAGCGTGCCGACGGTCGACTGACCCCTGCGGCGCGCTGGCTGTATGCGCCATATCTGGCAGCGGCGTGGCTCAATTCACGGCTGTGGACGCGCACGCATCCACAGCCCGACCTGATTGTGGATAACGTCTCGCTCGGTCGGCTTCCTACCGTGCGCGAGCAAGGTTCATTCAAGGCCATCGTCGATCTGTGCGCGGAATTGCCGATTAATCCACAGGGCCGTGCCTATCAATGCGTCCCCGTCCTCGACCTGATCGCGCCGACCCCCGCCGAATGCCTGCAAGCCGCGCAAGCCATCGAACGCCTGCGCGCCAGCGGCCCGGTGTTGGTGTGCTGCGCCCTTGGCTATTCGCGCAGCGCCACCGCTGTGGCGGCCTGGCTGCTGCACAGCGGGCGCGCCGCCACGGTGGATCAGGCACTGGCTATTATTCGTACAGCGCGGACCGAGGTGGTCCTGCATCCCGCTCATCGCCATGCTTTGGAGGCCTTGCCCCATGCCGGCTGATATGGAACTCCAGGTCGTCGCCAGCCTGCTGCGCCGCGGCCGCTCACTGGATCAGTTATCCACAGGCCTGACGCTGCTGGGCGTGTTGTTCGGCCTGGCGCAACTGCTGATGGCCAGCATCGCGCCGATCTGCCTGCTGCTCAGCCTGTGGATGATTATCCTCGGCCTGCTGCAGAAGTACTGGGCGCTGCGCGTGGCCTTCGATGCCGACCTGTTCGCCCTGCTCGCCCGTAACACCGAACGCACCCCGGACCTCGACCAGGCCCTGCAAACCCTCGGCCTGCAGTCGCCCAAACGCGCCGGCCGACCCTGGACCGAACGCCGTCGCGGCGCCCTCAAACTGCTGCGCAAGCAAGCCTGGCTACTGGGCGCTCAAGTGCTGTTGACCCTGGGCGTGATTCTCGCCAGCCCTTGGCTACCTTTCGCCGGATAAGGAATTCCCATGTTCGAACCCGTGGTCGCCACCCTGATTACCTCGATGGCCCGCACCGTCACCGGCGCCCGCAGCCTGTGGCTGGGCTGCGCGCCGGTGGCGGTGCAACGCATCTACTTCGCCAACCACAGCAGCCACGGCGATTTCGTGTTGCTGTGGGCATCGCTGCCACAGAACCTGCGCAAATTCACGCGCCCGGTGGCCGGCAGCGACTACTGGAACAAAAGTGCGCTGCGCCGCTACATCATCCACCGCGTGTTCAACGGCGTGTTGATCGACCGCGAGCGCAAAGACCCTGTGGATAACCCCTTGCAGCCCATGCTCGCCGCACTGGAAGGCGGCGACTCGCTGATCATCTTTCCCGAAGGCACGCGCAATCTGGAAGACGGCTTGCTGCCGTTTAAAAGCGGCCTGTATCACCTGGCAAAAAGTTACCCACAGGCCGAATTGATCCCCGTGTGGATTGCCAACCTCAACCGCGTCATGCCCAAGGGCCGCGTCCTGCCGCTGCCTCTGCTGTGTACCACCAGCTTCGGCGCGCCACTGCAATTGGAAGAAGGCGAAGACAAAGCCGCCTTCCTTGCCCGCACCCGCGACGCCCTGCTCGCCCTCGCCCCGGAGCATTCCTGAGATGGATAGCCAAACCCTGATGCTGTTCGGCGGGATCGGCGCGATCCTGGTACTCGCCTCGCTGATCGGCCTGATCCTCAAGCTGCGCACCCGTGGCACGCCGAATGCGGTGATCGACAACCTCAACGCCCGCATCAACGCCTGGTGGGTGATGGTGGTGATGATCGGCATCGCCTTCTGGCTCGGCACCGGCGCGGTGATCGTGCTGTTCTATGCCGTGTCGTTCTATGCCCTGCGTGAATTCCTCACCCTCACCCCGACCCGGCGCAGCGACTACCCGGCGCTGGTGGCCGCGTTCTACCTGGCGCTGCCGCTGCAATACCTGCTGATCTACGCCGACTGGTACGGGCTGTTCTCGATCTTCATCCCGGTGTACGTGTTCCTGCTGCTGCCGATCCTCGCCTCCCTCGGCGGCGACAGCACACACTTCCTGGAGCGCGCCTCGAAGGTGCAATGGGGCTTGATGATCGCAGTGTTCTGCGTGTCCTTCGTGCCCGCCCTGCTCACCCTCGACATCCCCGGCTATGAAGGCCGCAACCTGCTGCTGATTGCCTACCTGGTGATCGTGGTGCAACTGTCGGACGTGTTGCAGTACGTGTGCGGCAAGCTGTTCGGCAAACACAAGATTGCGCCCAACCTGTCGCCGTCGAAAACCGTCGAAGGCTTTGTCGGCGGCATCCTGCTCTCCTCGCTGATCGGCGCGGCGCTGTGGTGGACCACGCCGTTCAACCCGTGGCAGTCGTTCCTGATTGCGCTGCTGATCAACTTGCTGGGGTTTGCCGGCGGCATTGTGATGTCGGCGATCAAACGCGACCGTGGCGTGAAGGACTGGGGGCATATGATCGAGGGGCACGGCGGAATGCTCGATCGGCTGGATTCGGTGTGCTTTGCGGCGCCGATTTTCTTCCACCTCGTGCGCTACTGGTGGACCTGACCGACACCGCCCTCAAGCCCGACGAAGATCAACATGTGAGGGCGGGTTTGCTCCCGCACGCTCGGCATTGAGGTGACGTATCGACCTCATCTTTTGTCGCAAAGACGCGTGTAAGATACGCCGCATGTTGGCGCTGATGCCGAGTTGACCCAGTTGCCGAGATTTCACTGACCCAGTCTGACTCCTCGTGAATCATTGTCTGTGCTGGATTTTTACAGGTTTGGAAATGGGGCAGTCTTGCGTCGGCAACCGGGTCAACCCAGGGGCAGCGCCAATACCCTCATGTAGCATGCTTCCATACGGCGGCCGACGAACAGTCCAGTCCTTCACTAGACATCACCGGTGGTTCGCGCCTGGGTAGCCGAATGTGCGCTTTCGGACCAGACGCCACCTCGGTAAGCGTCTTGTTAAGTCGCCTTGATCTAAAGGATTGGCGGTGGCAAATCCAGCGAAGCTGACGTGATCTTTACCCCGGTCTGCCAGCTACGATATCCTTTTAAGCACTCCCTACCGCTCTAAGCCTTCGCCCTACAAGGATGTCTACCAATGCTTTGTTCGTAAGGGTACGACAAAGTCACCTACCCGATCCCAGCGATACCTGCCAGAGCTATGCAAGCTGACTCCAGCAGACGCTTACTCATGAGCTGTCAGGTTCACATATCGGTAGACCGGCTGTGTAACATCGCAAGTTCGGCAGAACAGGGAGTTGATATGGAAAACCCAGACAAACGAATCGTTATTGTCGGTGCAGGAATCGTAGGCGCGTCTCTGGCTTACCACTTGGCAGGTAAAAACGCCAAAGTCACCTTGGTCGAGGCTGAATATATAGCCTCCGGCGTGACTGGGAGCTCGTTTGCATGGATCAATTCTTCACACCCCGAACCAGACCCCATTGCGCAACTGCGCGGTGCTGCAATCGGAGAATACCGCCGGCTCGAGGCGCAACTGCCTGATCTTAAGATTCGCTGGACGGGTGCCTTATCCTATAGCGCCAGGTCAAATGAAATGCCGGCTTCAGGTCACCTGAAGTCGGCACATCTCGTGTCCAGATCGCAGATTCTAGACCTTGAGCCAAATCTCAAAAGTCCCCCTCAGTATGCGTTGTATGCGACAGCAGAAGGCGCGCTGGACGCAGTGGCAGCAACCTTTGCGTTGGTCGCAGGAGCCCAGGAAAATGGGGCGGAAATTCTCACCCACACGCGCGTTCTCGGCTTTACAACCCAGGGCAAAAAAGTCACGGGGATTGAAACCGCGATGGGCATCATCAATGCCGATATTGTCGTACTGGCGGCGGGTACAGGCATCACGAAGCTGACAGATATACTTGGAGTGTCCCTTCCTATAGAGGCCTCACCCGCCATTTTCATCCGTTACAAGTCACAACCCAACCTCGTACACACCTTGATTTCAAGCCCTGAAATGGAAGTCAGGCAAAGTTCGGACGGTGCGTTGCTGGCGGCCGAGGATTACGTGGATGACTCATTGCAAAACCAGCCAGCAGCGGTAGCACTACGAACGGCTAGAGCGATCCAGAACGAACTGCACGGGGCTGTTTCCATTGATCCGGAAATGACCTGCGTCGGCCTCAGACCAATGCCTGAGGATGGCGTCCCCATCATCGGTTATCTGTCAAAAATCGGCGGCGTATACGTTTGCGCCATGCACCCAGGCGTTACCTTGGCGGCAGTAGTGGGCCGTCTTGTCAGCGAGGAAATTATCGACCACAGGGCCTCCTCTGCCCTTGCTCCCTGTCGGCCCGATCGATTCTTCCAAGAGTAGGTGGCCTGATCGCGGATCGGCGCTCTTATTCTTCAAGTATCAGCCTAGTGCGGCAGCAACATGAGTCGAACAATATTGAATCTGCTCCAACTCAAGAGACCGATATGATCCGACCAGCCAAGGCAAACGATGACCCCGAGATCAGAGAGTGTGCCGAACAGGCCTATGCTCGTTATGTTCCAGTGATCGGGCGAAAACCCGCTCCGATGGTCGCAGATTTCAACCCCATGGCGTTCAAAGCCCAGGTCGCCCAGAAAGCGCAATGCGGCAAGGTGTGATTGCCGGACGCTTACCGCCGATAAGCGGAAAGCCCAAAAATAGTGGTTGCGCGGCCATTTTCGGTTAATATTTTCTGAGTGTTTGGCTCACATTTTAAGAAAATCTTGGCACGGTTAAGAAAATCTAGCCAACGACAGGGGAAAGAATGGGAAATCTAGTGGGTTACGCCCATTTGATCAATGCGATGGAGCTGAAGGCTATCAGGGTAAAGAAGCCTGCACTCGTTCAACCCGTCACCCGCATTGAGCAGATCAACGGCGCGCTCGCAGTTCCGCAGGCGGTTGCACCAGAGGCTGGTGATTTTCTCGCCCACATTATCTTTGCGCTCAAACATGAGGGCGTCAACCTCTCTATTTTGGCGCAGGCTTTGCCTCGCATTGAAGGTCGACTCCTTGTAGAGGCCATAACCCAATCTCCCAGCAGCGGCTATCTGCGCAAAGTCTGCTTTCTCTGGGAAGCCTATTCCGACCGTTCACTGGACTATACGGACAAGCCTCGGGGGCCCGGCGTCCTGCTTTTTGATCCAGAGCGGTACATCACGGGCCCATCGGTGCGAAACAACCGCTGGCGCGTGGACTTCAATGGGCTAGGGACACTCCAATATTGCGCGACTGTAGAACGTACGCCTGAGGTCCAGGCCCTGCTTGAATACGACATTTTAGGGCGTTCGAAAGAGTTTATTGCTTCCTTGCCTAAGGAAATGATGGATCGCGCCATCAACTGGGCGTACCTGAGCGAAACAGATTCCTCATTTGCGATTGAAAAGGAAGCACCGAGCCAGCAGAAGTCAGAGCGTTTTGTTCAGTTGCTGCGCCAGGCACATGACCGCCAGCCGCTTACCGAAGACTACTTGGTCTCTCTGCAAAACAATGCGATTTCCCAACCGCTTGAATGGGCGGTGGCCTTCCGGCATGAACAAAACCATCTGACCAACTCCTTTCGAGGAGCGGCGGGGGTCACCTATATCCCCCCTCCTCCAGATATTTGCCGGGAGCTGATGTTCGAACTCATGGCCTTCGCAAACCGTGCACCCTTGGAGCTTGACCCGCTGGTGGCCGCTGGCATTGCCTCGTTCGGGTTTGTCTTCTTGCATCCCTTTATGGATGGTAATGGCCGACTGTCGCGCTTCTTGATACACCAGGCATTGTGCTGCAGCGGTGCGCTGGAGAATGGTTTGTTACTTCCGGTCTCCGTGGCCATGAAACGAGAAGAGCAACGCTATCTTGAAGCTCTGCAGAGCTTCTCGAAACCTGCGCGGCAATTCTGGGACGTTCGTTGGATCGATGCCGACAACATGTCGCTTAACTTCACCGGCGACCCAAGCCTATATCGCTACTGGGATGCGACTGAGTGTGTGGCCTTCACGCTGGAAATGGCCAAGCGGGCATTGGAAGTCGAACTGAGGGAAGAAACCGAGTATTTGCAACGATACGACACGTTGCTCAAGGTGGTTAATGACAACTACGACGTGCGCGGCAGCCTCTTGAGTAAGCTGATTATGCAGTGCTTAGACCAGAATGGGGTCGTATCAAAGGGCCGGCGCAAGCAATACAACGGGTATATCCAAGAAGAGGTTTTCGACTTCCTCGAAGGTCACGCCCAGGCCCTTCTGGCAGAAGCCTACGCAGAGCCTGACGGCCAATAGTCCAGCGACCGTGGCGGTTGAATGGCCGGTGGCATATCCCTTGCCATGCCCATCTCAAAGTGTCCCCACAGGATTTCCTACCCAACACGTTAGCGGATGGTGTAAACAAGATGGATCGGAACGTTCGTAACCCTCAGCGGCTTTCGCAGAGTGCTTTCAACAAGATGCTAGCGATAGCGTAATTCAAATTCGAATTGGAGCTCTGCGTTTGTGGTGGGTGTCCTCGTGGAGACGCACAGTAAGCGTCCGCCAAACACACCTTACGCAATTGGCCGGCTGGGAACATCTTGAATCGTCAACCAAGGCGAATAATCAACGCCTTCGCCTCGGCCTCTCCCCTCTTTGAGGAACCTCTCGATTTTCGATTCGTCGATCTCGTATCTGCGACGCGACATCACTGGCCCTCAGAGCTTGCCGTGTCCTGAAGGGGTTTGACGTCCAGACCTGGACGTCGTGTCACGTACAAACTTTATTCCAAAGCAACAACAGGTGTGGGAGGAAAATAAAGTGTCATCCTAACTACAGGACCCTGCAACGTAGCAATTCCTGCAAAAATCCATTTAAAACAATGACTTATTTCAATTCTGCCATCTGCAAGCGTTTTGTGGGGATGGAGGCCGGAATCATTAAAGTATCATCCTAATTTTCGCTCAACCTTGGAAAATGCTGAGAATCGTAAAAATAAAGTTTCATCCTTTCCGCTACTAGTTCAAGGCTTTCTTCCGGCCGCCGGCAACAACGCTGCTTGGCTGAGGCGATCCACTTGCGCTACCGCTCACTGATCAGATCGAACTTGAACTCGACGAGCAGCCAACCATCAGGCCGAGCGTGATCGCCAAAAAAAACGGATCATGCGAAATCCTTCGTTGAGTTTGGCGCGGGTTTTAGCAAATCAGCTGGCCCGCGATCCGGTTGAGAGTGATCCGAAGCGGTCCTTGACGACCGGCACAAATCGGCCGATTCTGTTGAAAAAGTAGCTTTAGCGGCAGCCTGCCGATCAGGTGTGCCTGCTGTCGAAGTGGCTGCAAGCCACTTCAAGTTGCCTTCCGGCGTTTCACTGAGCGTCCTTGCTCAGGTTTAAGGGTTAATTTGAGGGTTTCTGCTCGTAGCAGGCATACCTATCCCGTCAGCGGTGGCCCTTGAGGCAAAAGCTTGGCCATGCGGCGCAGGTTCTGCACCATCGCAGCCAAGGTGAATTCGTCAGTGGCACCCGTTAGGCCACGCAGTCGTAAACGGTCGAGTTTCATGATCCGTTTGAGGTGGGCGAAAAGCATCTCCACCTTCTTTCGTTCGCAGCGAGAGACGAGGTACTCCGGTGTCTTGGCGATGCGTCGAGCCACGTCGCGGGCAGCCTCATGGATGCTGCGGACGATCTTCCGATTCGGCGTGTTGGGGCAGCATTTCGCTTTCAACGGGCAGGTGGCGCAGTCGGTTTGGCTGGAGCGGTAAATGACGGTTTTGGCCTTAGTTACCCGCGACCTTTGCTGGGTGAAGGCGCGCCATTCACTGCGTAGCGGTTTGCCGGCTGGGCAGCGATATTCATTGGCGTCCTGACTCCAGTGAAAGTCGTTACTGGAGAGGCTGTCGTCCTTGCGCTCGGTCTTGTCCCACACCGGCACATGCGGTTCGATGTCCTTTTCTTCGACCATCCAGGCCAGCATCGGGGCGGTGCCATAAGCGGTATCGCCGATAAGGCGTTCCGGTGTGAGATCGAACTGCGCCTCGACACGCTCGACCATCGTCCTAGTCGAATCGACTTCGGCGGTACGGTGCGCCGGGGTAGCTTCCACGTCCATGATCACACCGTGCTCAGTGTCGATCAGGTAATTCGTGGAGTAGGCAAAAAAGGCCGGGCCACCTGGCGCTGCTGTCCAACGGGACTGAGGATCAGTGAGCGAAATTTTCTTGGGAAGAGCCTCAGCCAGCGCCTCTTCATCAAGGGCTTCGAGGTACTCGCGCACTGCGCGGCTGCTGAGCTTTGGATCGTTCCAATCGACCTCATCTCCCGCCACCCCACGTTGCCGGCTGGCATCCGCCTTAATGATGCTGGCGTCGACGGCGAAACCTTCACCCTTGACTAGGCCGGCTGCCATGCAGCGCCGCAGCACCTCATTGAATAACCAGCGGAATAGATCGCTGTCACGAAAACGCCCATGGCGATTCTTCGAGAAGGTCGAGTGATTGGGGACTTCGTCTTCCAGACCCAACCGGCAGAACCAGCGATAGGCCAGGTTCAGGTGCACCTCTTCGCACAATCGCCGCTCGGAACGAATGCCATAGCAAGTAGCCGACGACCAGCATGCGCACCATCAACTCCGGGTCAATCGAGGGACGCCCGATGGGGCTATAGAAATCTGCCAGGTAGGCACGTAGATCACTGAGATCCAAGCACTGGTCGATGCTGCGCAGGAGATGTTGGGCCGGGACGTGATCTTCCAGATTGAACGAGTAGAACAGGCGCTGCTGTCCTCCCGGTAACTGTCCCATCATGCTGTTCGCCCCCACGCTCGCTGACAAAGCAATTTTGCCAACGGCATGGGGAGGCCGCTACTTTTTCAACAGAATCGGCCGCACACAGCCATTCGGCTCAACAGAACCCTGCCTTTACCCCACCAAACTCCGGAAACTCGCCCGGTAGTCCGTCGGCTTGAGATGCACATGTTGGCTGAGGTCGCCGGGTAGCGTGAACAGGCGCGGACCGTCCCGAAACTGGAACACGCGATACAGATGGAATTGATCGCCCGCCTCCTTGGAGAATTCGAGTTCGTTGTGGCTGACCAAGAAAGACGAGCCTACCCCGCCATTGGTGGTTTTCACCTCGATGAAGCGCTCATGGGCGTCCTCTTCGAACGACAGGATGTCGAACCCCGCACCGTCTCCCTGGGTGTCGGACACCCAATCCAGCCGCTGAAAAAGCTCTGGGTGGCCGAGCTCGGTCAGGCGTTGCTGTTCGTAGCCAATCACCCACTGCTCCCCTGCCCGGCCCAGCTTGCGGTTGGCTTCATCGCGAGCGGCATAATCGAACTTTCGCGGTAGGCGTTGCCGTAGAGATGCCGGGGTACGCACAAGCACTTCACGGGCGGGTGGTTCTACCAAAGCCGCTCGGTAGGTTTTGTCACCCGGAAGTTTTACCTCCTCCAGGGCATCGACAAGAGCGCCGACCGTCTGCTGATGTTCCAGAACGTAGGCGTGTACGGATTTACGCAGCAGCAGTTGGCTGTTGCCGCGTGGCTTGTAGCCGTTGATATAGGGCAGGCCCAGGGCATCGAGTACGGCGCTAATGTTCTGGTGCTTGAGCTCGACTGAAGACTTGCTGCGACCGTTCAGCAGTTGGCGCAGTGCCTGGTTGTGCTCGGACTTGTTGTACGGCTCCCCAGCCGCCTCGGCACGCAGCATGTCGAAATAGTCTTCGACCGTGGCCAGGACCTCTTCTTCGGACCAGTCTTCGCCGATGCGAATGATGCGAAACCCGAGCCGCGTCAGCGCCGGAACGACGGTCGCCTCGCCACCGGAGAAGCTGTCAGCAGTGAGCGGGCCCTGCTCGGGAAATTGCTTGCCGAAGGCCACACCGGCGATGGCCTTGGAATCGCAATCGGTGCCGGTCTTCGGATCACGTACCAGGAAGTCGCGGGACTTGCCGTAGCCGTGGCGCGCCAGGAATTTCGTGCGGCCCAGTTGCACGAACTCATCGATGGCAGCCTGCACGGCGGCGGGGCTTCGAAGCTGGGAGAGTTGAGACACAGGGTCCTTCCTTACTGTCATGGTGTGCCGGGAACCGCCGAGCCACGAGATTATGAGTAGCCCCTGAACAGAAACGTCACGATAAAAGCCGTGAACGCCACCAGGCCCATTAAATCCCTTGCGTATTTGCAGCCCGTGCTGTCCAAACCTGTACCAGGTCCGATCAACACGCTCCAACCATTGAGGTACGAAAACACCGCCTGACCGAACAAAAAATGCGTGATAGCCGCCGCAGCCATGACGCCGGAATCGTCAGACAGGCTGTAGCTGTTGACCATTGCCCTGTACGCCTGCATCTGAAATGGCTATTGCCCTGATGGGAGCCGGCTTTTCAGCCACCGACACCAGCGATGCCGTCAATATTCTTTACCCGATAACCATGACCGTACAAGCTAACAAGGCCTGGCAAGCCAGCGGACTTAAAAAGTCTTTTTTTCTACCATCCCACAAAAAAGTTCGTGGTGGAGAAAAGATAAGCTATGCAAGGCTTTAGGAGACGTGGTTTTTCAGGATGACGAAGAACGATTCGGCGCTAGGTGCAACATAGGTGCATCGCACGAGCGCTAGGAACGGCGAAAAAAGGCGGACGTGGCGAAATCGGTAGACGCAGCAGACTTTAAAATTGGAGTGCCCGCGGGGAAATCCGCGGAGTAGAACCGCTCAAAGTCGGGGAACGCTAACGGGCAATACCCTAAGCCAATCCCGAGCCAAGCCCCTTCGGGGGAAGGTGTAGAGACTGGACGGGCGGCGCCTAAAGCCTTCGGGCAATGGCGAAGGGACAGTCCAGACCACGAACGTCATCAGACGGCGGCGAAAGTCGAGGTGGTACGAAAATCTGCTTCTCTGTGAGAGTACGGGTTCGAGTCCCGTCGTCCGCACCACAAAGCCAAACATCCCTGCGATGATCGACCTCTGGGCGTTTGGTCGTGAGCCCGCCACCCTCGCGCTACGCTTTGCGCAGGCGTCGAAGGCGATCAGGTGCGCCCATCGATTCCGTCGAGCACCATCGCTGCGAGTTCATCGCTGGTGTGTGCACCACTATCGAGAACACGGGTTGTGCATGGAAGCCGTTCCCTTGCGGCCAAGCATCGGGCGACATTCGCTAATCGCCACTCTCGAATCTCCGCATTTCGATTCGGGTCAGGATGCATGGTCTGGTTCGCGATCCGGTGACGCAATAGGTCCTCGTTGAGCGTCAGAAAGATGTGCAGCAGCTGATCGTCGATCCGCCTTACCCCGTCGAGTATCTCAGTCAGATAGTCCGGGTGCACGAGCGTCATTGGGATGATGATGTCCTGCGAGTAATTCCTTCGAATCTCCCTGACCGCCGCGATCGTAAGTCCCCTCCACAAGGGGAGATCCTGATAGTCTCCGCTCGCTGGCATGGGGACCGTTTCTTTCACCACGAACCCGATTTCCTCGGGGTCAAAGATCAGCGATTTGGAACGCCGATCGCGCAGCCGCTTAGCGAGCGTCGTCTTTCCGGCGCCGAAAGGTCCGTTGATCCAGATTATCATTGTCGACGGCCTCTAACCTGAAGGCTCGCAAGAGCGCTCGACGGCCTCGTGCGGAGGCACGATCGGAGTGGTTCCGAAATGCTTCTCAAGATAGGTGACGCCGAACGTCACGATGTCCTGCGCGTCGAACAGGTAGCACTGAGCAAAGCCCACGACACCTTCTCGATGGCGACCGAGCTTCACGTAAGCATTTGCTATAGTTTCAACCGCATCCGGCTTTCCTTCGATAGCAAAGCAATCGAGAATGCCGTTTGAATCGTAATCCGATGCCGTTTTCCAGGCGACTTCACCGTCTCTTCCAAGCATCGGCATCTCATACGTCACCCACCGTTTGTTGGGGATATCGGCAACCGCCTCGGCGTAGTGCAATGCGGTAACGGAGTTTAGCGGCGCACCCAACAGCAGGGCCTTCCCGCCAAGGCGAACGAACCGCTCGACGGGCGATCCTTCCCCCAAGGCGTGACCGAGTTCGTGAGGCTCCGTCAGCGTTTCAGCCAGCGGACCAACCGCGACCATCGATGCATCGGGGTGCGCGCTGCGCCGCGCGCCGGGGGCTTGAACCAGAAATTGATTCAGCAGGCCGAACCCACGGTAAGTCCCGGCTGTTGCGGGATCGAACGGCAGCCAGGTACGGCGGGCTTCGTCATCCAGCCGAGCGCCATTCAGAGTCTCCTCGTAGGGTGATCGGTCCCACGACGCGTATCCCATCACAGTGCCAGTCGGCCCAACCGCGGAGCGTAACGCGGCAACGACCGTCTCCGCTCCTCCTTCGACCGGACCAATCGCTTTAAGTGAGGCATGCACCATCAAGAGGTCACCGGTTTGGACTCCGAGTTTTTGAAGCGCCTCCGTTATTGCCTTCCGCGTATGCATCGCGATATCTCCTCTAAACTGCAAAACACTATACCTATCGAGATATCACTCTACTATACCTATCGAGATATCACTCTACTATACCTATCGAGATATCACTCTACCTCTCGCTGCTTGACCGAGGTGGGGGACCGTCGCCGTTGGTGGCTTTTTGGCCAAGCGTTTATCCGCGTCGTCTCGCCGCCCGCTCCGCCTCCGCGCGAATAGCAAGCAGCGAAGGACCAAGAAGCTCACGCGCATGAGCGACCGTTTCGGCGGATGCCGTGTTTAGCGAGCCGCTGTCAAAAGGAGGCTTGGGATCGTATTCCATGATCAATTGCTGCAGGCGCGCGCGCTGCTCGCCACGTAGCTCTGCTGCGAGTTCAAGCCCAAAGTCGAGTCCTGCGGTAATCCCGCCGCCCGTAATTCGGTTTCGATCCTTGACGACGCGATCACTAACGGGCGTCGCCCCGAACACTGGAAGCATGTCGAGCGTGCCCCAGTATGACGCCGCCTTGTAACCTTTGAGGAGACCGGCAGCTCCGAGAAGGACGGAGCCGGTGCAAACGCTGGTGATGTATCGCGCACGTGATCCGCGATGAGACACGAAATCGAGAAGCCGATCATTCTGGAGCGCGGTCAATGTACCCTTCGGCCCGCCGGGAACAAAGAAGACATCCAGTTCGTCAGGACACTGTTCAAAAGTCATCGTCGGGACGATTGCCAGGTCGCTGTCCGACATCACCGGGCTTTGGCTCTCGGCGATCAGATGAACGACTGAATTCGGAAGTTTCGACATCACCAGCTGGGGCGCAACAAGGTCCAAGGCGGTCATATTCGGGAAGAGCAGAAGCCCACAGGTCAAGGGCTTTTCGGAGTCGCGGGCGACCAGCTGCGATTGATCCTTCGCCGCGGTTTGCGCGGCCGAATCGTTGGTTAGTAGTGCACTGGTTGTAGCAAACGTTAGCGCAGAAAAGACTTCGCGGCGGGTGAAGTTCAGGTCTCGATTCATAGGTGCCTCCGGTTTCGCCGGCAGCTTAGCGACCCTGGAGTCGTGTCGAATGACAAACCGGCATCAGTTTCGGCCAAGAGATCGTAGAGCTGTTTCGAATTCGGCCCGACAATTTGAGGTTTGCTGCTAACCTGCCGCCAGCGACTTTCTCCCATGGACGAAGAACCGACCGGCGGTGCCTCTGCCGATCAGTTCGTCACACGCATTCGACATTTCCTACGTCAGTTGTAGGGCGACCAGCACTGTTCGCGCGGACCGTCGTACGGCTGATAGGTGTTATCGTACGCACGATATGACCGATAGTGATCGAAGCACCACTCGATATGGGCGGCGGTCAGACGGCGCGCCGGTGGCACGGGATGGGCCAGCGTTCGGCCGACGATCACGCCGGCAGCGAAGGCTGCGGGCGGAAACCAGTATCCTCGATAGAAGCGGTAGCCAGGACGCGCGACGACAACACCGCGATATCCATTATAGTAGTGGACGCCGCGGACCACGTAGAAGCCGTGCCGGTGGGCGACTTCTTGCACGGGGCCCTCACTATCGATCGTTACCGACGATCGAACGAGAGGATTCGCCGATGCAGGAGCGGCATAGGAAAAAGGAGGAGCGCTGCGGCGCCCATGGAGGCAATAGTCTTTCTCATCGCGTTGTGTGTCCTGTTCTTTGAAAGCCTAGGTGACGATTAGCGTTGACGAAGCGACCTGAGTTCGGAGAGCGAAAGTGAACGGTCGCCGTTTGCATCGGCGCGCTGAAGCCGATCGGGAATGAATTGAGCGAATTCCGCTCTCGTAATTCGGCCGTCGCCGTTCGCATCCATCCGGCGAGCCTGCGTTTCCAGACCTTCCGCCGTTGCCATCTGGAGCCTACCGCCCTCGCTCACGCGCTTAAGGGCGGCCTGCGCCTCACCATTGTCGAGAACGCCATTTCGATTTGCGTCCAGCCGGTCGAACAAGGACGCACGCGCCGCCTGTATCTCGGTAAACTGAAGCGCTCGATCACCGTTTTGGTCCATTTGGCGGAAAGCCTGCCGGGCTCTTTGCCCGTCCGCCGCGCAAGCGCTGCTAGTCGCGAGGACAACCATCACGCAGGCCAGCAATTTCAACTTCATTATTCTCTCCCCTTCCTCGGGTGGGATTGGCATCAACGCGAGCTTCTACGCATGGGAACGGCAGCTCCTACGCGCCGCCGGGCATTTTTCTTTGCAAGGGGCGTCCGTCGACGGCCACCGCCAAGATGTCAGGAATCCTTGATTGAGCGCGTAGGAGATGAGCCAGCGGTTCGTATTGGTTCACGTAGCTGCCCATCGGCAGACGAAAACCAAAGAACCGAAGGAAGACACTCGATGAAAAAGGCTTCATACGCGCTGGTCTCAGCGCTGGTCGCCGCTCTCTCCCTGCCGGGGATCTCGGCTCACGCGCAAACGGTATCGCCGATTCTTCAGCGGCTCGATGCGAATAACGACGGCGCTGTCTCGCGCGACGAGATAGTCGCCGCGCGGGCGAAACTCTTCGCTCGCCTCGACGTGAATAGCGACGGAGTTATCGATGAAGACGAAACTGAAATGCTCCGCGATGCGATCATGGATCGCGCGACGGCCATGCAGGCGCGTCTCGGAAATCAGATGCGGCGGCTCGACACGAGCGGCGACGGAAAGGTGTCGAGGGACGAATTTCGTGCTCGCACGCTCTTCTTCGACCTTGCCGACCGGGATGGCGACGGGAAGCTGTCGGCCGCCGAGTTTCTCGTCATCCGCGGCATCATGTTCGACCGCTGAGGTTGACCGCAGCTCTGAGCAAGAATTGAATCAGTACTGAGGAGTTCAAGATGTTTATTTCCTGGAAGAGAACCTTCGCCGCGCTTGGTGTTGCCATGTTGCTTGGCGCGGCCCCGGCCATGTCGGCTGAATGGACGCGCGATACGCGGAATGGCGGCCAGATCACCCGTAGCGTGACGAGAGACGGCAACATCTATTCCGGCCAGACGACACGTGTCGGGCCGAATGGTGCGACCTACACGTCAAATTCGACCTGCCGCAACGGGTTCGTCGACCGGTGCCGGCGCAGCTATTCTGCAACCGGCCCGAACGGGCGGACCTACTCCGGGAACACCGTGACGGCGCGAGCCCCCATGGCGTGCGGTCCATCGGTGTTCACACCGGCCCGCGCGGAAATGTCGGCATCGGCTTTCGCCGCCACTGGAGGTAAGCCCGCGTGAGCCAAGCGCGTGCCCCGGAAATCGCAAGACTGCCGGAGCGCCTCGACGACGAGGTGCTGCTCGCCCGCGTGGCTGCGGGCGAGCAGCTTGCCCTTCGGCAGCTGATAGACAGGCACGGACGCGGTCTACGCCTCTTCGCCGGGCGCTATCTTGGTGGTTCCGATGAAGCCGAGGATGTCGTGCAGGACGTCTTCATTGCGGTCTGGAAGAACGCGAAGCGCTTCGATCGTTCGAAAGGACGCGCGACGACGTGGATCTATCGGATCGCTGCAAATCGATGCATCGACGTGAGGCGCTGGCGCAAATTCCGCATGTTCATCGGCTTCGAAGAGGCGCACGAAGGATTTCCTTCGGAAGACCCCGATGTCGACTCGTGGATGGGCGCTCGGCAGGAGTTGGCCATCGTTCGCGCCGGCCTCGAAAAACTGCCGGAACGACAGCGAATGGCGCTGCTCCTTCGAGCAGTCGCCGACCTCGACGTTCCCGCGATTGCCGAAGTGATGGATGCAAGCGCCGGATCAGTAGAGCAACTGCTTGTCCGAGCGAGGCGAACGTTACGCGCCCAGCTTTCGGAGGTCGGGAAGGCTGAACCACAAAATGGAAGGAAAACAAGATGAACAGGGGCGAATTTGAAGGTTTGAAAGTTCGATTTGGAGCCGATGTCGCATCATGGCCGGCACCGTTTCGCCGCGAGGCGTTGCTGTTTCTAGCGACTGATCGACGCGATACGATCAGCGAGGAAGAGCAACTCGACCGTCTCGTGCTTGAAGCAACGATCGAGCCGACTGACGAGCGTGCGCTTGCGCGCAATGTGTTGGCCAAAATCGCGCTGCCGAAGCGCCGACCCTTCAGCCTGCCGATCGGTCTCGGATCGTGGTCGATGCCGGCGACAGCCGCGAGCATGGCACTTGTTCTTACAGTGTCAGCGGTCGGTGGCTACGTGGCCGCCGGTGTGGAAACGCAGATATCGGACAATGCTCTCTTGGCGTTTGCTGTCGGTGTTCCGCCTTCTGAGCTTGCGGAGACCATTACTGTCACACGAAGCAACGGAGGCCGCCTGTGAAACGATTTTCATGGCTGCGAGCGCTTCTGTTCGCCGTCTTCGCAGCATCGCTGGTCGGAAACTTCTTCTCGCTCGGGTACGTAGTGAAAAGCCAGCGTGACGCACCGGCGATGTCTATCCTCGCCGAGAGTGCGTTCTCAGCTTACCCTGACGAGGTCCGCTCCGAATTCCGACGATTGCTCCGCGAGAACAGACCGCGGACTGTCGCGGCGCTCGGCAAGCTGAGAGAGGCGCGTCGCGAATTGGCCTCGGTCGCCGGTTCGTCCCCGCTCAACGAGGCGGATGTGACGAAGGCGATGACCGACGTGCGCAACGCGACAGATGCGCTCCAGCGCCTGATGCAGGACCTGCTTTTGGAGGCACTTCGCTCGACGGAACGCACAAGGTCGTCCTGATTGATTTGGAGTTGGACGCGCATCCGAGGGCGATATCTTCGTCCGGAAGGAGGCAGGTTTCCCTATCGAACCGAGGAATACTTCAGTCGTTTTCTGCATGATGGGTATAGGTGGGCGCGCTCCAGATGGTTCGAAAAATATTGCTGATCGCATACAACGGCGTTACCGCGCTTGACCTAGTTGGGCCGATGCAGGTCTTCTCAACTGCATCAGGTTATTCGAAGGCAACGACCGGCGTAGCGCTTTACGATCTCGCGGTGGCGTCCGTGGATGGCGGGGCCGTAGCAACGTCGACCGGCCTGCATATCCTCGCTCGGCCCTTCCGCGAAATCGGCCTCGAGCAGATCGACACAATCATCGTCCCGGGCGGCAGGCCGAATGACAACAGCGTCTTCGACACTAGGCTAGTCGCATGGCTGGCTGAGAATGGTCCACGCTCCCGCCGCGTATGCTCCGTGTGCGTCGGGGCGTTCCTCCTTGCAGAAGCGGGCTTGCTTGCTGGTCGCTTTGCCACGACGCACTGGGATTTCATAGAAACGCTAAAGCGCAAATGCGACGGCGCGACCATTCTTGATGGCCCAATCTTCGTACACGACGGCAACATCTGGAGTTCGGCCGGTGTGAGCGCAGGCATCGATCTTGCGCTGCATCTTGTCGAAGATGACCACGGCCGGAAGCTTGCAATGGATGTCGCGAAGATGTTGGTGGTATACTTTCGCCGCCCGGGAAATCAGCATCAATTCAGCACCAGCCTGTCGCTTCAGGCTTCGACGGACACCGATTTCTCCGATCTCCTCACCTGGGCCGCGGGCCATCTAAAGGAGAATCTCTCCGTTGAGGTACTGGCGAGCCGCTCTGGCATGAGTGTGCGTTCCTTTACCCGCAAGTTCCGTGTGGCCGTCGGATTAACCCCGGCTGCCGCAATCGAGAAGATGCGTTTTGAAGAGGCCAAACGTCTCCTGTCCGAGGGGGATCTACCCCTGAAGCGAGTTGCGAGCGTATGCGGTTTTAGAGATGAGCAAACGCTGCGTCGAGCCTTCCAGCGAATCGCGGACGTGTCACCCAGCGAGTATCGCCAGCGGTTCAGCTGATCGTAGGTCTGGCCGAAGTTGACGGTTGTTTGTCCAAGCGATGCGTCTAGCGGCGACTATCCTCATGAGGGCGAGGCTGCCCGAGACGCATCAGGGACAGGTCCGCTGGGTCTGATCGTCGCGCTAGCTGGCTACGTTCAGTGTCAGCCGCGTCACGACAGAGCAATCAGTTTTGGCTCGGCTATCGGCAAACGTAGCTGCAGCCCTGGAGGAGTTTGAATGCCGGTAATAAAATCAGACGAGATGCTCCGCGAGGAAGGGCCGCCCGACAATCCATGCGGTCCCAACGTAGTGTATTGGATCAGCGAGGTCGGTGGTTTGACGCAATTCGGTGCGTTTATCGAAGAATTACCGCCCGGTTCTCGTTCCTCGATCAAGCACTGGCACAGCGCCGAGGACGAGTTCATCTATGTGCTCGAAGGCTCGGTCACCCTGGTCGAGGGTGACGCTGAGGCCGTTCTTGCACCTGGCGACGCGGCGACATTTCGAGCCGGCGACGCTGTGGGTCACTACCTTGAGAACCGGAGTGCGTCGACGACACGATGCCTTGTTGTTGGCACAAGAGCCCCCGTCGACATAATCACTTACCCCGACTACGGCGTTGTCTGCCATCGGGACCGATCCCTTCCGGACGACATCTGGACCGACAGCAAAGGGAATCCGGCCCGAGCGCCTTATCAGTTCAGCGAGTAGGTGCTGACGCGGAGGTGGTCCGATGAGTCTGCACGAGAATATCGCGAGCACTCCAACACCGTTGCACGCGATTGAGGTCGCTAGAATTGGCAATGACCGACAGAACATAAGGGCGGAGCATTGCCGGGTAGACAGTCCACCGGCCGACGAAGCTATTGTCACCCTGACCCCGTGCTTCGGTTTGCGCCATATTCGCTATTTCGTCGTGGCCGCGGAGGTTGGAAGTTTCAGGAAGGCGGCGGCGGCTCTCTCGGTCCGCGAGTCAGCCGTGAGTCGCCGTATCCGCGATCTCGAAGATCAGATCGGCGCATCGCTTTTTCACCGCCACAGCTCCGGGGTTACGCTCACTTTTGCCGGCGAGCGATTTCTGCAGCGTGCTCGGAAGGGGCTCAAGGCCATTCATGACGGAACGCGCGACGTCGCGAAGATCGGTAGAGGCGAAGAAGGAACACTCCGCGTCGGAATCTTTTCGTCGCTTGCCTCGGGCTTCCTTTGGACCCTTTTCCGAACGTTTGGGGATCGCCATCCAGGCGTTAGAATTGATTTTGTCGAGGGCGAACCGCATTCCCACATAGGGGCCGTGCGCCAACTCCGGGTTGATGTAGCTTTTCTCACCGGAACGTCGCTTTGGGATGGCTGCGACACCGCACACTTATGGTCCGAGCGTGTTTTCGCCGTCCTGCCTGTCTCCCACCCACTGACATCCAAATCCGAAATCGACTGGCGCGACCTTGCTACATCCACATTCATCGTGAGCGACGTCGCGCCCGGACAAGAGATTCACGACTATTTGGTACAGCGCCTAGCCGACCTCGGCCGCCACCCCGAGGTTCAAGAACAGCGCGTAAGTCGGGACAATTTGCTATCACTCGTAGCGCTTGGCCGCGGCTTGACTGTAACAAGCGAGGCGATGACCGCGTCCCATTTTCCGGGAATCGTGTTTCGGCCGATCACGGCCGAGATCCTTCCATTCTCCGCCATCTGGTCGCCGCGCAACGACAATCCGGCCCTTCGCCGGCTCCTCAGCTTAGCCCGATCGATGGCGACCGATCTGAATCAGAGCCACCCTTCTGGTGAAAGCAACTGAGCGTCAGAGCGTGGTCGGATGTGATGAAATATGCGCGAGGATGATCTTATGGTAAGCGGGTAGGCCACCCCACGTAGCGGATTTTCGGTTTGAGGCTCATTTTCCTCGTGAATCACGAGGAGAGTCATATGAGCGACAAGGTGAGTCAGGTCCGAACGTTCGAGGTTTTGACGGCGACTGCGACTGCCGCTGGCAAACTGGTGTTCGGTATCTTTGCTGCGCTGGCCGAGTTCGAGCGGGCGTTGATTTCCGAGCGAACGGTTGCCGGGCTCGTATCGGCGCGCGCTCGCGGTAGGCAAGGGGGGCGCCCGTTCAAGATGACTGCCGCCAAGCTGCGTCTGGCGATGGCCAGCATGGGGCAACCGGAAACCAAGGTGGGCGATCTTTGCCAGGAACTCGGCATCACGCGGCAGACCTTGTATAGGCACGTTTCACCCAAAGGAGAGTTGCGCCCGGATGGGGCGAAGTTGCTGTCGCGAACATGATCTTTGCCAGAGAACGAATGGCTGTTGAAAGTACGCCGTGAGGAACAGGCTCGAAGCCGCACCGTTACTCCCAGGAAGCGCAAATGGACGACCGTAAGGTTTCATCGGACGAATCGCACCAGCCCTTGCCGGAAACGTCTCCCGGAGCGGCAGGGACAGTGCGCGAGCAATTGGAGGTGATCTACCGGACCGAGTCGCGCCGGCTGTTCGCGACGCTGATTCGCCTGCTCGGCGACTTCGATCTCGCGGAGGAGGCGCTGCACGATGCCTTTCGTGTCGCGCTCGAGCAGTGGCCGCGAGAGGGTGTGCCGGCCAATCCGCGCGCCTGGCTGGTGTCGACCGGCCGCTTCAAGGCGATCGACGGCCTGCGACGGCGGGCACGGTTCGATTTCGTTGACGACCTCGATGACCGGCCCGACCTGGCGAGCAAAGAGACCGACGACGACAGCGTCGAGGATGACCGCCTGCGGCTGGTCTTCACCTGCTGCCATCCGGTGCTGTCGCCCGAGGCGCAGGTGGCGCTGACGCTGCGCGAGGTATGCGGCCTCACCACCGAGGAGATCGCACGTGCCTTCCTCGTCGCACCGCCCGCGCTCGCGCAGCGCATCGTGCGCGCCAAGGGCAAGATCCGCGATGCGCGCGTGCCCTATGAAGTGCCGCAGCCGGCCGCGCTGCCGGCCCGGCTCGACAGCGTACTGCGCGTGATCTATCTGGTGTTCAACGAGGGCTACTCGGCCTCGGCCGGCGAGTCGCTGACGCGCGCCGACTTGTCGGCCGAGGCGATCCGGCTTGGCCGTCTGCTCGCCCAACTGCTCCCCGAACCGGAGTCCGTCGGGCTGCTTGCGCTGATGCTGTTGCAGGAGTCGCGCCGCGATACGCGCACGACCGCGGAGGGCGATCTGGTGCTCCTCGACGAGCAGGACCGTTCGCGGTGGAACCGGACGCTGATCGCCGAAGGCACGGCCCTGGTCGAGCACGCGCTGGTCTCGGGCCGCGCCGGCCCCTACGCGCTACAGGCGGCCATCGCGGCCGTCCATGCCGAGGCGCCCACCGCCGCCGCCACCGACTGGGCGCAGATCGTCGCCCTCTATGACCTGCTGCTGCGGCTCGAGCCGTCGCCGGTGGTGGAATTGAACCGCGCCGTTGCGGTGGCGATGCACCACGATCCCGCGGCGGGGCTGGCCGCGCTCGACGCGATCCTCGGCCGCGGCGAGCTGGCCGACTACCACCTCGCGCACGCCGCCCGCGCCGACCTGTGCCGACGCCTGGGGAGAACCGAGGAGGCGCGGGCGGCCTACCGATGCGCGCTGGCGTTGGTCCGGCAGGCGCCCGAGCGTCGCTTCCTCGAGCGGCGGCTCGCCGAGTTGTCCGGGTGATGTCGATCTCGCGAACTGCCATTCGACCAAGGGTACGGAAGCCGCAACCGAACACCATCGCGAAGGAGCAACGCAATGAAATACCTGTGCCTCGTCTACCTCGATGAACAACGCCTCGACGAGCTACCCGACGAAGACTGTGTCGCCTACGACACGGCGATCCGGTCAAGCGGCCACTGTCTCGCCTCGGAAGCGCTCCAATCGGTCCATACCGCCACCACGGTGCGCGTGCGTGGGGGCAAGGTGTCGGTCACCGATGGTCCCTTCGCCGAGACCAAGGAGCAGCTTGCCGGCTTCTACATGATCGAAGCGAAGGACCTCGACAAGGCGATCCGACTCGCGGCGGGAATCCCGCCAGCGCGTGTCGGCAGCATCGAAGTACGGCCGATCCGGCCGATCCGCGAAACCGTCGCCAGAGCTGACGTGCTGCGGCACGCGAACCCTGAAGACTGCTGAACGTCGTAGGGGTCGAATTTGGTTCCCATCAACCATTCACCAGGAGAACGAGCCATGAAATACCTGTGCCTGATCTGTGCCGAGAAGGTGATGGAGCAGATGCCGCGTGCCGATGCGGACAAGCACTTCGAGGAGTACCGCGAGTTCACCGACGCCATCCGGCAGAGCGGCCATTACCTCGGCTGCAACCGGCTGCTGCCGCCCGATGCCGCCAGCACCGTCCGGGTGCGCAACGGCCGGGTGTCGGTCACAGACGGGCCGTGGACCGAGACCAAGGACCAGCTCGGCGGCTACTACCTGATCGAGGCCCGGGATTTGAACGAGGCGATCCAGGTGGCGTCCCGCATCCCGGGAGCAAAGCTCGGCTGCGTCGAGGTGAGGCCGGTCGCGGAGGATGCGCAGACGCTACAGGCGCTCGGTTTCGCCGCGCCGGAAGCCACCCGCTGAACCGGAGGATCGAATGTCGATCTGGCTGCCCGCCGATCGACTAACCGGTACGCAGGACCGTTTCACCCACACGAAGGAGACCCGTCATGGACACCGCATCCACCCTCGCACGCACTGAAACAGAGCTTCGCAGCCAATTGGAAGACTGGGCGCACGCGGTTCGCGCCAAGGACATCGATCGCATCTTCGCCCACTACGCGCCGGACATCGTCGCCTTCGATGCGATCGCGCAACTGCAGTTCAAGGGCGCCGACGCCTACCGCAAGCATTGGGAAACCTGCATGACGATGTGCACCGGTCCGATGATCTTCGAACTCCATGAGCTGCAGATCACCGCCGGCGACGAACTCGCCTTCGCCCACGGCCTCAACCGCTGCGGCGGTACCGGACCGGACGGCAAGGAGATGTCCGGCTGGATGCGCATGACGGCCTGTTTCCGCAAGCAGCACGGCAAGTGGCAGGTCGTGCACGAACACTTCTCCGCCCCGTTCGACCCGCAGAGTTACAAGGCGCTGTGGCTCGAACCTTGAAGCATTCCAGCCCGAGGAGAACACCATGACCGACATCACCTCGACGACCCCGCCAGGAGCGCAGGTCCGCGACCTGATTCGCGCTTGGAAGAGAGCGCTCCAGACCGGCGACATGGCCAGCATTCTCGACTGTCACGCGGATGACGAGCTCATTCACGAAGCGACGAGAGGCCCATGGTCATGAGCGCGCAGCGCCCGACGCTAGTGCCTGCCCTCTGCTATCGAGATCCGAAGGCGGCTTTGAAATGGCTCGAAGCCGCGTTCGGATTCGAAACCGCCATGGTGATCACGAACGCCGAGGGCAGTCTCGAGCATTCGGAGATGCGCTTCGGCGACGGCATCATCATGGTCGGCACCGAATGGACGGCCGACCACACGAGCCCAGCCTCGATCGCCGGCAAGAATACGCAGACCGTTCACGTTCACCTGACCGAGGACATCGACAAGCACTGCGCGCGAGCGAAGGCGGCGGGCGCCGTCATCGTACAGCCCCCCCAGACCCAGTTCTATGGCGACCGGACCTATCGCGCACGCGATCCCGAAGGGCACATCTGGACGTTCGCGCAGACGGTGAAGGTGGTGACGCGCGAAGAGGCCGAGAAGGCCTCCGGTCTCAAGATCGAAGGCTGGGTGTGAGCCGTCGATTTGGCCACCCGCCGAACGACCAGCAGGTACCCGCAAACGTTTCACCCACCCGAAGGAGTACTGCCATGAGCGACGCACCCCACCCCGCCGACCCCGCCGTGATGAACGGCGTGATTCCCTACATGACCATGGCTGGCCGTGCCGCCGAAGCCTGCGACTTCTACGCCCGCGCCTTCGGCGCGAAGGAGCTGGGCCGCATGCCCTTCCCCGACGGCACACCGGGACTGATCCACGCCCAAGTCGAGATCAATCGCGGCGCGCTGATGATGACCGATCACGCCGGATGCGCCGACGGTAGCAACGCGGCGGCGCAGCGCGGCGAGTTCGGCCACCTGCAACTCGTGGTCGCCGACGGCCACGCCTGGTGGGATCGGGCGGTCGCCGCCGGCTGCAAGGTGCTCGCTCCTTACGAGCGCCAGTTCTGGGGCGACGACTGGGGGCTGCTGGAAGACCCGTTCGGCCTCAAGTGGGCGATCCTGCAACCCGGCGTGCAGGCGTAAGCGGCTGTCCCGCACACACGGCTTCGACACGAAAGGAGAGACCATGCACAAGAACACGATCTGCCTCTGGTTCGACAAGGACGCCGAGGAGGCCGCCCGCTTCTACGCCGCGACCTTCCCCGACAGCCGGGTGACGGCCGTCCATCGCGCGCCCGCCGATTACCCGTCCGGCAAGGCCGGCGACGTACTGACCGTGCAGTTCACCGTCGCGGGCATCCCGTGCCTCGGCCTCAACGGCGGCCCGGCGTACCCGCAGACCGCGGCCTTTTCGTTCCAGATCGCGACCGACGACCAGGAAGAGACCGACCGCTACTGGAACGCCATCGTCGGCAATGGCGGCGCAGAGAATGCCTGCGGCTGGTGCCAGGACCGGTGGGGCCTTTCCTGGCAGATCACGCCGCGCGTGCTGACCGAGGCGATAGCCGCGGGGGGCGAGGAGGCCAGGCGTGCCTTCGAAGCCATGATGACGATGCACAAGATCGACGTCGCGGCCATCGAGGCGGCCGTGGCGGGGCGCTGAGCGCGCTGCCCTTGACCCACCCTGTTTCGGTCGGAACCCACATGCCTCAACCCCCAAGGAGCATCCCATGAAACCCAATCCCGTCGTCTGGTTTGAGATCTACGTGCAGGACATGCCGCGCGCGCGCAAGTTCTACGAAACGGTGTTCCAGTGCCAGCTGGCTGAGCTGAAGTCGCCCGAGGGCGAAGCCCAGGACATGCAGATGCTGTCCTTTCCGATGGACATGCCCGGCCCGGGCGCAGGCGGCATGTTGGCCAAGATGGACGGGGTGCCCTCTGGCGGCGGTGGCACGCTGGTGTACTTTGGCTGCGAGGATTGCGCCGTCGAACAAGCGCGTGTCGAAATAGCCGGTGGCAAGGTGTTCAAGCCCAAGTTCTCGATCGGCGAGTACGGCCACTGCGCGCTGGTGACGGACACCGAGGGCAACTGCATCGGCCTGTATTCGATGGCCTGAATCCGTCGACCAGCCGCCGCCCCCCCCAAACTAGAACCCCCCTACAGGAGATCCCAGCATGTCCACCGGCACTGCCTCCACCGGCCTGTGGGCCGACGTTCGCGCCGCGCTGCGCGGCACGAACGCCGATTACACGCGCATTCCCCTGAAGCGCGCGGTGTTCCTGCTGGCCGTGCCGATGATGCTGGAGCTGGTGCTCGAATCGACCTTCGCGGTGGTCGACATCTTCTTCGTGGCCAAGCTCGGGCCGTCGGCGGTGGCCACCGTCGGGCTGACCGAAACCTATCTGTTCCTGCTGTATTCGATCGCGATCGGGTTGGCGATGGCGGTCACCGCGATCGTCGCCCGCCGCATCGGCGAGCATCGCGGCGAGGAGGCTGCGCTGTCCGCGGTGCAGGCCATCTTGGTGGCGGTGCTGGTCTCGCTGCCCTTCGCGCTGGCCGGAATCGTGTGGGCGCAGGAGCTGCTGCGGCTGATGGGGGCGGACGCCTGGGCCATCGAGCACGGCTATCGCTATACCCAGTGGATGCTCGGCGGCAATGTGGTGATCCTGCTGCTGTTCGTCATCAACGCCATCTTTCGCGGAGCGGGCGACGCAGCCGCGGCGATGCGCGTGCTATGGGTCGCCAATGCGCTCAACATCGTGCTCGATCCGATCCTGATCTTCGGCCTCGGGCCGATCCCGGCGCTCGGCATCGAGGGCGCGGCGATCGCGACCAACATCGGGCGCGGCGCCGGCGTGCTGATGCAGGTGTGGATCCTGGTGCGCGGCAGCGAACACCTGCGCATCCGCCGCGCCAGCCTGCGCTGGCATGGTGCGACGCTGCTGCAGATCGTGCGCACCTCGTTCGGCGGGATCGGCCAGATGATCGTGTCGATGACCGCCTGGATCTTCCTGATGCGCATCCTCGCCAGCGTCTCGACCGAGGCCGTGGCGGGGGCGACGATCACGATCCGCATCATGATGTTCACCCTGATGCCCGCCTGGGGCATGTCCAACGCCGCCGCCACGCTGGTCGGGCAGAACCTCGGCGCGGGTCAGCCCGCACGTGCCGAGGCGGCCGTGTGGCGCATCGGCTGGATGAACATGGCGTTCACCCTGGCGGTGTCGGTGGCCTTCTTCTTCCTGCATGACCAGCTCATCGCCCTGTTCACCGACGACGCGCAGGTGATCGCCATCGGCGGCGAGTGGCTCGCCATCCTCGCGTATTCCTATTTCGTGTACGGCTGGTGGATGGTGTCGGTGCAGGCCTTCAACGGCGCTGGCGATACGATGACGCCAACCTGGATCAACCTGGTGTTCTTCTGGCTGATCCAGATCCCGCTCGCCTGGGCGCTGGCCCTGCCGCTGGGTTGGGCGCACTCGGGGGTGTTCTGGGGCGTGTTCGTCTCCGAGGCCGCAGTCGGCTTATTTACGCTGTGGCTGTTCAGCCGCGGGCGCTGGAAGGCCGCACGGGTTTGATGGCGGCTATACGTGCTCGCATCCCTCGACTGGCGGTGACCGTCACTGAAGGAGCTCACACCATGGCCCGGCTTTCTCCCCGCCTGCAACAAATGCTCGACGCGCTGCCGCTGCGGCCCGGGCTGCGCGTGCTCGAAGTCGGCTGCGGTCCGGGTGCGCTCGCGCGGGCGATCGCCGCGCGCGTGGCACCGGGACAGGTGCTCGGCATCGACCGCTCTGCGCACGCCATCGAGCAGGCGATGGCCTCGTCCGGCGAAGCGATCGCAGCGGGGCATCTGTCCTTTCGTCAGGTCGCCGCAGAGGACTTCGTCCTGGGGCCTGGAGAAGCGCCCTTCGATCTGATCGTTGCGGTGCGCGTCGGCGCGTTCGACGGCCGACACCCGGATGCCGGCGCGCGCGCATGGCCGCGGATGGCGGCTGCGCTCGCGCCCGGGGGACGCCTCGCCATCGATGGGGTAGAGCAAATGATGGTCGCACCAGCCGACATGCATCGTGCGGGGGCCTGAGTACATTCCCAGATTTCGCGCCCGCTCGTGCATCCGACTCCTAACAACTCCCCGTCAGGTGTCCATTGCGCACGTGCCCATCGATGATGCAGATCGGCGCGCCGAGAAGTGATCGGGCATTCGACAGACGACGGCGTGCTGTCCAATGACAAGATCTCGCTCATCAACAAATCTGCGAACGGTGGCAAGAACGCTCACTGTTCAGCCTTCGCGTTAGGGGGCGTCGGGTCAGGGTCGGTAGCCATCATCTGCAAAGGAGCGTCCAGCGCATCACCGCCCCATCCGGGCGATCATATCGGGCCTAGTGAAGTCCACTCTTGACATACCGTGCGGTCGACTCCTGAAAACGACAGCAATTCCCACGCAAACTCGCATCGCGGGCATCCAACTACCGTCTCCATCTTTCAGCATCCGACTACACTGGACTATCGCTGAATAGTTGGATGGACGGCCATGTTGATTGGATATGCCCGCGTCTCGACCGACGACCAACTCCTCGATCTGCAACGCGATGCGCTGGCAACGGCCGGCTGCGAGCGCGTGTTCGAGGATACCGCCAGCGGTGCCAAGGCCGAGCGAGTCGGGCTGACTGCCTTGTTGGCCACGCTGCGCCGGGGCGACACCGTGGTGATCTGGCGCTTGGATCGCCTCGGCCGCTCACTGAAGGACCTGATCCGGCTGGTTGAGCAGTTGGACGCCGCCGGCGTCGGCCTGCGCAGCTTGCAGGAGAGCATCGACACCGCCTCGATTGGTGGCCGCCTGGTGTTTCACCTGTTCGGCGCCCTGGCCGAGTTCGAGCGCAACCTGATCCGCGAGCGCACTCAGGCCGGCTTGTCCGCCGCGCGGGCGCGAGGCCGCAAGGGCGGGCGCAAGAAACGGCTCGATCCGGCCAAGCAGGAGCTTGCCCTACGCCTCTACCACGAGCGGCAACATACCGTGGCGGAAATCTGCCGAATGATGGGCATCGGCCGCTCGACGCTCTACAACTACCTGACCGAGGCCGAGCGGGATGCCCAGCGGGCGGCGTAAAACCATTCCGACCGATTCGCTGATGCAGTTGCGGCAGCGGCTCGACCGCCTGCCGAAGAAAAGCCCCGAACGGACCGCCCAGGTAGCCGCGATAGCCGAACTGTACGGCGTGTCACCGAGCACCGTGTACCGGGCGCTGAACCTTCTCCATAAACCCCACGCGGCCCACCGCGCCGATCACGGTAGGCCGCGCGTGTTGCCGCAGGCCGAGTTGGAGCGCTACTGCGAGCTGATCGCGGCGCTGAAGCTGCGCACCACCAACAAGCAAGGCCGACACCTGTCCACCCGCCGCGCCATTGAGCTGCTGGAGGACTACGGGGTGGAAACCGAGCGGGGCTTGGTCAAGGCGCCAAAGGGGATACTGACCCGCAGCACAGCGAACGAATACCTCAGCCGCTGGCATCTGGATCAGTCACGACTGTTGCGGCAACCGCCCGCCACGCGTTTTCAGGCGGCACACAGCAACGACTGTTGGCAATTCGACCTGTCGCCCTCCGACCTCAAACACATCGACAAGCCGGACTGGATCGACCCGGCCAGGGGCGAGCCGACGTTGATGCTGTTCAGCGTAGTGGACGACCGCAGCGGAGTGGCCTACCAGGAATACCACTGTGTGTATGGCGAAGATGCCGAGTCGGCTCTGCGCTTCCTGTTCAACGCCATGGCACCGAAGGCCGACCCGACCTTTCCCTTCCAAGGCCGCCCCAAAATGATCTACCTGGACAACGGCCCGGTGGCCAAGCGCCGGGTCTTCCAGAACGTCATGGCGGCGCTGAGTATCGAATGGCAGACGCACATTCCGGCCGGCAAGGATGGCACCCGCACCACGGCCCGCTCGAAAGGCAAGGTGGAGCGACCATTCCGCACGGTGAAGGAGGCTCACGAGACGCTGTATCACTTCCATAAGCCGGAAACCGAGGCCCAAGCCAACGAGTGGCTGCTGAGTTACCTGGTGTGCACCTACAACACCCAGGAGCATCGTGCCGAACCGCATTCGCGGATCGAGGACTGGTTGGCCAACCTGCCAGCCGAGGGCCTGCGCGAGATGTGCACCTGGGAGCAGTTCTGCCGCTTCGCCCGCGAACCCGAGCGGCGCAAGGTCGGTGTCGATGCCCGTGTCACCATCGACGGCACGGCTTACGAGGTGGAGCCCGACATGGCCGGCGAAACCGTGGTGTTGCTCTGGGGCTTGTTCGATGACGAACTCTATGCCGAATTCGAGGGGGAGCGCTTCGGACCTTACTACCCCGTCTCCGGGCCAATCCCTGTGCATCGTTACCGCGCCTTCAAACGCGGCAAGGCGGATGAGCGTGCTGATCGCATCCGCGCGCTGGCCGACCAACTTGGCCTGCCCATCGCCGCATTGGCCGGCGACGACGTGCGGCTGGCACCTCCCGCCACGCCGATGGCACTGCTGCGCCAACCCTTCGATGCCGAGGCGCACGAATACCGGTTTCCCAGCGCCATCGCCGCCAAGCTCGCCATTGCCGATGACTTGGCGCAGCCGTTGGCTAAGCTCTCCGCCGACGATCAATCCTTCATCCACCAGGTGCTGAGCGAAACCCTGACACGCCGCATTGTATTGGAGCGTGTGCGGGGCTACTTCCGCCACAAGAAAGCAGGAGAAGAACATGCGGGCTGAAGTGATGCAGCACTACGGATTGGCGGTGCCACTGAACCAGGCAGGCTACTTTGAAACCGGCCACCATCAGCAGTTGATCAAGGACATCAAGGGGGCGATCTTCGAAGGGCGGCTGATTGCCCTGTGCGGCGTCATCGGCAGCGGCAAGACCGTGATGTTGCGCCGACTGCAACAGGCGATGGACGAGGAAAAGAAGATCACGGTCTCCAAGTCGCTGGCCATCGAGAAGCACAGC
Organism: Pseudomonas sp. LY-1; assembly: GCF_053502595.1. Classification (NCBI taxonomy): domain Bacteria; kingdom Pseudomonadati; phylum Pseudomonadota; class Gammaproteobacteria; order Pseudomonadales; family Pseudomonadaceae; genus Pseudomonas; species Pseudomonas sp. LY-1. The sequence continues at coordinate 200,239 of NZ_CP094353.1, forward strand.
ATCAAGCTGGCCACCTTCATCGCCGCGCTGTTCTACGACCTCTCCACCGAAAAGCAGGTGCGCATCCCCACCCAGGGCGAAAAGCGTGAGCGCGATCTGCGCGAGCTGGTGAGGAAGAACAAGCGCCCGGTTGCGCTGTTCGTCGATGAGGCCCACGACCTCAACGGCCATACCCTGACCGGTCTGAAACGCTTGATGGAACTGGTCGAGGACGGCAACGGCCGGTTGTCGATCGTGTTGGCCGGACACCCCAAGCTGCGTAACGACCTGCGGCGGCCGACGATGGAGGAAATCGGCTACCGCACCGACATCTTCTCGCTCGACGGCATCACCGGCAGTCAGCGCGAATACATTCACTGGCTACTGGACGCCTGCACCGAGGGTAAGCTCGAACCCGAGTCGATCCTGACCGAAGACGCCATTGACCTGCTGGCCACCAAGCTGCGCACGCCACTGCAAATTCAACTGCACCTCAGCCTGGCCCTGGAGGCCGGCTACCTGACCGGCGAGAAGCCTGTGTCGGCGGAACTCGTGCACTCGGTGCTGTCGCGACAGCTGGATGACCTGGAGCCGACCCTCACGCGCCACGGCTACCGCCTCAAGGACCTAGTGGAACAGTTCGACGCCAAGCCTACCGAGATCAAGGCGTTATTCAGCAACACGCTCGACCCGGCTCGGGCCGTCGAATTACGCGACAAGATGCTGGCAGCGGGTTTGCCGATCTGAGTCCCGACATTTGCAGCTAATGCTGGCTGGCGACAATGGAATGCAGGTCCGCACGGATCAATGCAGGTTCATTCGCAGCTAATGCTGGTTTGCTGGACCGGACAGTCGCAGTTAATTCCGGTCGAAAATCGCGTCGATTGCAGGTCGGGGTGTTTTCGTTTGCAGGTCGTTACAGCTAGTCGTAAATCTGCTGGTCAACGTTATTCATGAGCTGGGCAGGCATAGCGATGGAGACTTCGCCATCCGCATCCAGGGGCGTCAGTACCAGAAAGATGACAACCGCTCACCTTGGCAGTGCTGGCACGACTGGCGGACATCTCAGGAGCGCGATGAAGCTATCCGTCAGGCTTTGGAGTACTGCGGCTTCGAAGGCGAGGTGCTCAGCCTCCCATCTTTGCCGCACTACCGTCAGCTGCAACTGCAGTTGCGCTCCGGAAGGCAGCTGACCGTCCAGCTCGATCAGGGACTTTCATATTGGGAGGCCGAGCGTAGCGAGAAGTCCTACCTGCTCAGGTTCGACTTCGCAGCGCGTCAGTTAGGAGAGGAAATCATGGAGCGCATCCAGTGCAAGGTTGTAGCTACCGGTGATGAATGCACCCAGATTTTCATTTACGTGACCTAATAGCCCCCGCATCGCAAGGCCGGGTCCACCGGCCTTTTACTCCCGACTAAGACAGGCTTCTATACGCTGCTTCCATTCGAACACCTTGGCATGATTGACACCGAATGAGCTTTCTTTCGGGTGATGTACAGAGCGCAAAGGCTCACAGAACTTCGCCATAGTGTGCGGCCAGCGCAACGAACCTTTCACTGTCTGCCTCAAGATCCTGTCGATGCATTTCTCGGCCTCAACACCTGCTTTGAAGCCCATGATCCGTGTTGACATGGTCTTGCGGTTGTCTGAGGTGTCTATTTCTAGAAGGTAGCGCTGATTGCCGTTTGGCAGTTTGAATTTTGCCAGCAAATAACAGCGTGGTTTTTCGTGATCGAGCATGTGATAGCTGCAGCGCGGAACGGGTGGCAATGGTCTCACCTCCAGTGATACCAGCGTAATTCGAGGCTCCTGAGCGATCTGTTCAATGACCTCACGGAGCAACGAGAAGCGATTTGCAAACCGCTCATGCTCCTCCCTATCACCCTCGCCCAATTGCTGGAATTCCCCTGGCGCTATGCTGCCACCGCTCACAGGATCAGCCACGCCTAAGAGTTGGCCTTCTTTGCTCGGGCATTGCTCATCGTCGATCTTCTTGCCATGACCGCTGGCACGCTCCCCGTTGTAGGCAATCCTGGTGCTCAACTGAGCATCAAAAGTAATTCCCTCAACGGGTAGATGAATCAGCCTTGGTTCCTTGGCAGCAGTCGGCTCTTCGATAGCATCTACTTCCACCTCTTCAGCTCCCGATGGCACGGATACACAGCCAGTACCCTCTCCCCTCACTGGTTGCTTCAGGGCAGGATGGTGGAAAAAAATATCGCCTCGATGGCTGAAGCTGAGGCCTTGAAGCGCTTCGATTTCCCAGACCAGCAACTCGTTGCTTTTCGGATCAAAAGGGCCTCGCATATTCATGGTGGTACCCGCTAGGGAAATGGGTGCCATGAAGTCGAACTTCCACCTGGCATATGCCGACTCTTGCGATGTGCGCTCTTGCTCTTGGTTGAGGCTTTGCCAGATTGACTCGAAGGATCGCTTCACATCCTGATTCAGTAGCAGCCAACTGAAGTGGTCCCTATATCCCTTAATTTTGAGAAGCTGACTTGGCGCGCCCGTCTTCGTAGGCGTATGGATATGAACAGCATCGCCCTCTTTGTAGATTGTGAAAGCCATGTCTAGACCATTCGGCTCGAAGGCTGCACGGACTATGAAAGCTGCGTGGAAGAACAGTTTGCGTGCCAGCTCGAATTTCGGTAACCAGACGGTCAGACCGTCAACCTCGAACACAAAGCATCGCTGTCCAGATATCTCAGGATTTGCAGCCAGCCTTCTGGCGAGCCTTGGACAGTCACCCAATTGCCTTTCCCGCCAGCTATCTATTGGAGGCAGCACCACCGCCTTCTTGAAACCACTGGACCGGTAAGGGGCCCCTTCTTCGCCAGGAAACTCGCGACCAACCGCAAGGACACAGGACATTTCCAGTGGAAACCGCTTCAATTGCGACTGGCCATTACCCTCGAAGAGTGCCGCCAGTCGCCACTGCGCCCCAGGAGTAGGGGCTCTGAACAAGTTTCCAATAGCCAACAGCCTAGATCCGGTCTGGATCTGACGGAATAAGGTCCTATTCAATCCATCTTCCTATCAATCGAATGAACGCAGTGGTCAGCGGTGCCATACTGCTTTTTTCCAGCCCACAACGCTTTTCCAACTCCCAGCGCCTGGATGATATGCCGACCCGAATATCCTCCTGCATCGCTGCAGTCAGGCGGCGAATCTGAAACTCGCCGACGGACTCGGCATAGCGATTCAGGAAGGTGCGGCACAGAGGCATTTGATCGAGATGGTGCTCAATTGATGCCCGATGGGGTAGCTGCTGCAGGAACCAGTTGCGGCTCCTGCGTGGCAAGGTCAGGTCATCTTCGCTGTCTTTGCCAAGCCGGATCAGCAGACGTACTAGCTTCCTGTCGCGCGCTCGCCAATCGATGTGGCTGTTGTTGCCCTGTCGACGCTGCCTGGCTTGGTTCGCAGCCATCAGCCAGTGCCGATCATGACGATAGAGCCAGGCATAACACGCATCCCCGCCATTTTGTCGAGCTGCCTTGGCTCCACCGTGATTATCCAGTGCTTGCAGCCAAAGGGTACGGTACATCTGTGTTTGGCCTGCCCTTGCCGGAAGTTGCCTGGCAAACTGATCGGGAGAAACGTCGGCCTGGCGTGTCTTCGCCTCGCCGATCAGCTCGCCAGCATGCTGGCCGGGGCGCAGGCTAGTCCAGACGATCAGATGCTGCAGCGCACTGAATCCCTTGCGATGCTTCCTGAACATCGCCAGCAGCCAGGGCGGAGGCTCTTCGTGGGAAAGCAGACCATTCGTAGTAAGCCAATTCCTGCAGTGAGATTCCAGGATCTTTTCCCATATGACTTCAGCCCTAACTTGCCGGCCACGCCTGGCACCGCACTCTGTGGCCAGGTACCTGTACAGGTTGGTCCAGCGACCGTAGCCAGGCGATTGCGCCTCTTCAAGCGCCAGCAGTTGCGTGGCAGTCTTGGCGAGCCTGATAGCTTCTTCGCTCGCCGGGCTCGTGCGAGAGTCACAGGGCAGAAACAATGGCGAGGCCGGATGAAATTCATGCCGCTGCGCTCGACGGAACGGGATAGGTGAGTTCAGGAGCTGACAGCCATGCTCGGGACAGGCATCTACCCCTTTAATCTGCCAGCTTCGCCGCCAATAAGTCTCACCGAAACGGGCAGCCATTTCCTCAAAACAGACAGGGCAGTAACGCAGCCAGTCGGGCCACTTGACCAAAGCCGCCGAAGACCCAGCCAGACCGATGGTCGACCGGTCGGAAGCAAGCATGGCCTGGAACAGATCGTTACGCCGCTTCGCTGGAATGAAGGGGGCATAGAGCGGAAACAGCGTGTGATGCATGATCACGTTCGCCGTATCCAGCCCAGTGTTGTTCGCCAGAGCGGCCAAGTGCGTGGGCAGGTCGGTGATGGCGGCGACCTTGCTGTCACCGAACGCCATATGAAGCAGAGTTTTGTGATTGCTGATCCCCAGATGGACCCGGCAGCGAGCAATGCCGCTGTAGAGCAGCTCGTCCGGATAGAGCCTGGGAAAGTACACGTTAGCTCGCTCTCAGCAGAGGCCGCATATCGAGGATCAGACCAGCCTGCTTGAATCTGTCGTAGGCCTCACTTTCAGGCCCATCGGCATAACGTCGACGCAGATCCTCTTCGGATAGACATCGCCACTCCGTCCGCTTAACTCGGGAAACGCTGGGCCTCTTGGGAACGTCCTGTGCGAGGTAAGCTGTGGCCTTATGAATCAGGGCCGCCAGGGGGATATCCGGATACTCAACCACCAATTCATCGGCTATGGGAATGGCAATATCCCTCGGGATTTCCATCTCTTCGAGCAGTGAAGCCAGCCGCTTGGCCTTGTCGTCTGCCGGAAGTGCCGGCGCTTTCGGTTGGGGGAGGTTATCCAGAGAGCGACTCAGGGTCAGCAAACGTCCCTCGATCTCCGGCATCAGCAGATCGTCATATTTAGCGATCAGTTCGGGCCTGCCACTTCGCAAAGCCGCCAGCATCGGGTGGACCGGTTTGAACTCGTCCTCGAAAACCCTGCGCAGCAACAGCGGCTTGATGCACTCGACGCCTGTCACTATTGCCCTGATCTGCGCCAGCGCGAACAACTTGATGACGATGTCCATGACCCCTTGTGTGAGGTCGTACATGGTCGATTCCAACTCATCGTCCAGCGGCGCCGCATTTCGTAGCCACTGGTACTTCCAGAGTCGCTTCAACAGGCGCTTCCAGTGCTCGTCCCGAGGCAACCTGTCCCAGCGAATACTGCCCAGCCCGGAGACCCGACGCGCTGCCCGGAAGGTGCGCTGGAAGAACTTGCTGGCCCGGTGAGTACCGACCTGAATGATCGGAACGCCAATGGTATTCACCAACGACACGAAAAAATTGTGCATTTTTTCGGCACCACCGGAGCGTGCCTCGTTGAGGTTCTGAACTTCATCGATGATCAGCACTCCGAGTGCGTGCAGGTTGGCCACCTGGCACATGGATGCCATCAAACGTTTGGTACCCAGCTTCTTGCGTCCGTGGCTACGGCTGTAGTGGGTGCCCAGGATCTTGTCTACCTCGTTGAAGAAGCTGAGGCACAGCTCATCCAGGTCACCGTCAATGGGGCAGTCGACCTTCAGATAGACCAATTGAGTGATGTTGTAATCGGGGTGATGGAGAGCCTGGGGGTACATACCCAGAATCCGCTCCAGCGTGCGCGTCTTGCCGCAACCGGAGCAGCCGAACAGCGACAAACTGTTGGCTGTGGAGGTAACACTCTGGTACACCGCCGCATCAAGATCCTCCTCCTCCACCCGGCGATAGCCATTCTGCAGGTGTGCATACCAGGCACCGCTGGCCGGGTTCCGACCGATGTAGCCCTGACGGATCATCAGGCTGATCTTGCTCTCCAGCTCCAAGTGGTGGCTGAGTGGCTGAAAGAAGCCGTGCAACAGACGGGCAATGGCATGAGCCCGGAGCCGACCATCCAGAAGCGCCTCCTGCGGCTCGAAACTGGGAAGTTGCTGCATCAGGCCGACCACTTCCTGCAGATCAGGAATCGGAGGTAATGCACTGATGAGTGGATTGTCCTGATACTCGGGAAGCTGCTGCTCATGATAACGCGCCAGGGGAATCACTCCGCGCTGTAATTCTTCAGTCATCTTCTTCCTCCTTGAATATCAGGTCACTGAGATCCGGAAAGGCATAATCTTCCTGCTTCTCGCCCCGCAGTGGGATCACCTCCGCGGGTTTCGCCCGCTGTGCTTTCTCAGGTTTAAATGCTGTTTTCAGGCGCTCCTGGCGCTTTTCCTGCTGCTTGTTCTCGCGGATCTGGGTGCCCAGATCTTTCTTGCTAATGCCAGTTTTGAGCGGACTGGCGTTCTCTGCCTGGGCAACAATCGACTCGATCTGCTCCAGAAGCTTGCCTCTTTCCGCCAAGGCTTTTGACGCCGCATTGACATCGCTCCGCCGTTCCTCTCTGGACAGTATCCAGACATCCCAGAAGGTCATCCCCCTGAAACGTCGACTACGGTCGGCAAGATCGCAAACCCAGTAATCCTTGAGACTATTGGACGGCCGCAAGTAGATATGGTCCGCACTACGCGGGTCGTATGCGACCGTTACCCCTGTCGGCCGACGCCCCTGGCCTCGGTGAAACCAACCCTCCCTGATTGCTTCCGGGCAACTGTAGAAGCAGCCGAATAGCCTGATTCCCAGCTCCGAAACCGTGGCCGACTCATGGGGCAAGAGATTGATCCACACCAGTTCCTCCGGCGCAGTGCGCAACCGACCGGTCAAGCTGGCCAAGCCCCAGTTCCACAGCATGACTGGAATCGCCGGCAGATCGCCCGGCATTCCCGCAGCCCTGTCGTATTTGCTCAGGGTGTGGAAATTGTTGTGGTGGAGGATGCCGGCAATGATGATTTTCGTGAATTCGGGCAAGGTCAGACTGGCATCAAGCCTGTAGTCGTGGCCACCTCGCTTCCGGCTGGTAGTGTCCTCGACCACACCGCTGGCGTAAGGCTTGAAACGCTCCTGCACCGTTCGAAAATAGCGCTCGACGATGCCCTTGGCATCACCTCGCCTGGCCGGTGCGTTCTCGATGCGGACGCCGAAGGCTTGGGAAAATGCCTCAACCTTGGTGCCGTTCAGTTCGCCCTTATCGGCCAGTATCACATCCGGCAAACCCTTGACCGGCCAATCGCTGGCATCGATCTCCAAACCATACTGGCGACAATACTCGACCTTGTCGGCGACCGTGTTGGCCAATGCCACCATGGCACTGACCCAGGAGGGCCCCTCGAATCCGACGTACATACCAACGACCATGCGGCTGAACACGTCGAGCACCATGTAAACGACAGGCCTGCCGACGATAAGGCTGCGGTCATGCTCTGAAACCAGATAAATATCTGCGATGGTGGCATCTATTTGGTAACGGTATCCTGGACCCAGGGTCTCAGTCGTCGATGTGCTGTTGAGCGGCCGGAAGTCCTTGGCAAAGTCCACTGCGGACATCCTGCGCGGCAAGGTGTCGGTGAAATGATATTCGCGCCCATAGAAGTACCGGAACTGCCCCAATGTAGGCAGTTCGGAGGTCGGCAGCTCCGGCTGAACAGCACGGAGCAGGTTCAGCCCGGAGGCGTAGGCATCAGGAATGGACGGATGTTTTTCCTTGAGCAAGCGTTCCTCGATGACCCGGCGAAAAATGCGCTCGATATCCGGCGTGACATTACGCCCTTTCCCCGCCATCACCACTCTTGGCCTGCCCAGCTTGGCTCTGTTCGGCTTTCGGCGCTTGCCACGGGCACCCGAGTTGACATAGTCCGGCAAGAGGGCGTTCCTACACATGCCTCGTTGCCAGTAGCGCCTCAGTAATCTGTACACCGTCTGTTTGGTGACACCATGGCGTTGCATGATGCTTCCGACAATGAGCCCTCTGGGGCGCCGCACGAAAAGCTGGGGATCGTGCATATAATCCGCCAGCATCGCCCACGCCTCATCACGTTTCAGCTGGTCAGGGGAGCCTGCCTCCACCTCCCGAAGGACCGTCTCCTCGAAGGGATCGCCAATGCTCTCCAGCTCACCCTCAATAATCAGACGCTCCAGCTCTGCAACCGATATCGATTCGGGCAGCGCCGTGTCCAAATCGATATCAATCCAGACAGCCTGCTCGGTACCGGACCAGAGCAGGCGCTTTCGGAGCTCTCCCATACGGAACACCTGATTAACGGACAACACTGATCAGCTCCTGATGAATCTGATGAGGGTTGGCAGCTAGATCCTTCGGCTTCAGCACGCGGTAAGGGGTGTCAAGATCGAAGAGAAACCAGTGCCGAGCCAGCAGCTGGCGTAGCCAATAGAGTGCTTGACCAGCCTCCAGTTGGCCGGAAGTATCCATTTCCTGGGCAATGGCGGTCAGCTTCCGGTCTGGGTGACGCTGAAACTCGAGCAAGAACAGCTGCTGATAGTGTGCGAGATCATCCTGTGCAATGTCGTCTTCAGCATGGGCCGGATAGAGCCATTGGATATTGGCAAATGCCTCTCTGGATACCTCGCGCTCCGTGATGATGAACCAGGGAATCCCTTTTTCCTGCCAGTAGCGCCTTTCAAGTTCAAGTCTCTCGATGACTTCCGGCTTCTGCAGATCGGCACTGTACTTGGCCTGGATCGCGACGGATGGGCGCTGGGGGTCATCAAAATCCACCAGGAAATCGCTGGTCAGAACCTGAGGGATTCCTTTGTAGCGACCGTGAGCAAGGCCAAGTTCCTCGGCGATGCGCACCGTATCTTCGGCCCGCATCGGGAACTGCTCACGGATATCAGTGACCTGGGGAGACCGATCCAAGGTCAGGAAAATGGCCAGTTCAAGATCGGATAAAAGATGGTGCAGACGCCGGGTCTTGCTGCCAGGCAGGCGGTGGGAGCGCCCCAACGAGGACACATCCCTGGTGTAGATGAACGGCTTGTAGTCCCGTCCCTGGCCTTGGCCACGCCCCTCCTTGAGCCTTCTATCAATCTGTGCCTGGGTCAGGCCCTTGAATGTTCCAGACATGAAAAAGCCTGCATCCACCGTGTCGATGACCTCAACATAGCGGATACAGGCTTAGGATGAAACTTTATTTGTAAGGATGATACTTTATTTGTACGGATGAAACTTTATTTGCATCCCACAACAGGCCTTCCGGCGCCAGCCGTATTACTCCACCGTCACCGACTTCGCCAGGTTGCGCGGCTGGTCAACGTCGGTGCCCTTGAGCACGGCGACGTAGTACGACAGCAATTGCAGCGGGATGGTGTAGAGGATCGGCGACAGGGTGTCGTGGATGTGCGGCATGTTGATGACGTGGGTGCCTTCGCCATTGACCATGCCGGCTTTCTCGTCGGCGAAGACGATCAGTTGGCCGCCGCGGGCGCGCACTTCCTGCAGGTTGGACTTGAGCTTCTCCAGCAGTTCGTTGTTCGGCGCGACGGTGACCACCGGCATGTCGTCATCCACCAGGGCCAATGGGCCGTGTTTCAGTTCGCCGGCCGGGTAGGCTTCGGCGTGGATGTACGAAATTTCCTTGAGCTTCAGGGAGCCTTCCATCGCCACCGGGTATTGCGCGCCACGGCCGAGGAACAGGGTGTGGTTCTTGTCGGCGAACAGCTCGGCGACTTTTTCTACGGTGCTGTCCATCGCCAGCGCTTCGCCGAGGCGGGTCGGCAGGCGGCGCAGTTCTTCCACCAGGGTGGCTTCGACGCCGGGGGCCAGGGTGCCGCGTACTTGGCCCAGGGACAGGGTCAGCAGCAGCAGGCCGACCAGTTGGGTGGTGAAGGCTTTGGTGGAGGCCACGCCGATTTCGCGACCGGCCTGGGTCAGCAGGGTCAGGTCGGACTCACGCACCAGGGAGCTGATGCTGACGTTGCAGATCGCCAGGCTGGCGAGGAAGCCCAGCTCTTTGGCGTTACGCAGGGCGGCCAGGGTGTCGGCGGTTTCGCCGGACTGCGAGATGGTCACGAACAGGCTGTCGGGCTGCACCACCACCTTGCGGTAGCGGAATTCGCTGGCGACTTCGACCTGGCACGGGATGCCGGCCAATTCTTCCAGCCAGTAACGCGCAACCATCCCGGCGTGGTAGCTGGTGCCGCAGGCCACGATCTGGACATTGCGCACCTTGGCGAACAGCTCGGCGGCTTGCGGGCCGAAGGCGTTGACCAGCACTTGCTTGTCGCCAAGGCGACCTTCCAGGGTGCGTTGCACCACGGCCGGTTGCTCGTGGATTTCCTTGAGCATGAAGTGGCGGAACGCGCCCTTGTCGGCCGCTTCGGCGCCGTCGCGGTATTGCACGGCTTCGCGCTCGACGGAATTGCCGTTTACGTCCCAGATCGCCACGCTGTCACGGCGGATGTCGGCAATATCGCCTTCTTCCAGGTACATGAAGCGGTCGGTGACCTGGCGCAGGGCCAGTTGGTCGGAGGCGAGGAAGTTTTCCCCCAGGCCCAGGCCGATCACCAGCGGGCTGCCACTGCGTGCGGCAACCACGCGGTCGGGTTGGCTCGCGCAGATCACGGCCAGGCCGTAGGCGCCGTGCAGTTCCTTGACCGTGGCCTTGAGGGCGGCGGTCAGGTCGCTGTGGTCCTTGAGCTTGTGGTCGAGCAGGTGGGCGATGACTTCGGTGTCGGTGTCCGAGGTGAACACGTAACCCAGGCTCTTCAACTGTTCACGCAGCACTTCGTGGTTTTCGATGATGCCGTTGTGTACCACGGCCACGTCGCCGGAGAAGTGCGGGTGGGCGTTACGTTCGCACGGCGCACCGTGGGTGGCCCAACGGGTGTGGGCGATGCCCAGGCGACCGACCAGCGGTTCGCCGGCCAGGGCCTGGTCCAACTCGCTGACCTTGCCCGGACGACGCAGGCGCTCCAGCTTGCCGGCGTTGGTGAAGACCGCCACACCGGCGCTGTCATAGCCGCGGTATTCCAGGCGTTTGAGGCCTTCGATCAGGATGGGGGTGATGTTACGTTCAGCGACTGCGCCAACAATGCCACACATGGTGTTTCTCCTAGATGATTGCCGCGCATATCAGCGTAATGCCGCGGGCTTGGATCTGGTCGCGGGCCTCATGCGGCAGGCGATCATCGGTAATCAGGGTATGGACGCTGCTCCAGGGCAGTTCCAGGTTGGGAATCTTGCGGCCGATCTTGTCGGATTCGACCATCACCACCACTTCACGGGCGACCTCGGCCATCACGCGGCTCAGGCCCAGCAGTTCGTTGAACGTGGTGGTGCCGCGTTGCAGATCGATGCCGTCGGCGCCGATGAACAGTTGATCAAAGTCGTAGGAACGTAGCACCTGCTCGGCAACCTGGCCCTGGAACGAGTCCGAATGCGGGTCCCAGGTGCCGCCGGTCATCAACAGCACCGGCTCGTGTTCCAGCTCGCTCAAGGCGCGGGCCACGTGCAGGGAGTTGGTCATCACCACCAGGCCGGGCTGGTGGCCCAGTTCGGGGATCATGGCGGCGGTGGTGCTGCCGCTGTCGATGATGATGCGTGCGTGTTCGCGCAGGCGCATCACGGCGGCACGCGCGATGGCGCGCTTGTAGACCGAGATCGGCTGGGCAGGGTCGCCGACGAGCTCCTGAGGCATGGTGATCGCGCCACCGTAACGGCGTAGCAGCAGGCCGTTGCTTTCGAGGGCGGCCAGGTCCTTGCGGATGGTGACTTCCGAAGTTTCGAAACGCTTGGCCAATTCATCCACGCTGACTTCGCCCAGTTGATTGAGCAAAGTCAGGATGTTGTGGCGTCGTTGGGGTGTATTTCGTTTCGACATGGTGATTTTATGTTTCGTTTCGAAAGATAACGAAGGCAATAAAAACCTATTGGCGAAAGATCGTCAAGCAGCATGCCGCAAATTTTTGAAACTGGCGAAGGGCTAATGTGGGAGGGGGCTTGCCCCCGATAGCAGTGCGTCAGTCATTAAGTGCTTTGACTGGACCGTCGCCATCGGGGGCAAGCCCCCTCCCACATTGGCTATTTGTTGCTGATAAGACTGTGGATAACTCAGCTCTTTTTGATTTTCACCGGGCGTTTCCAACCGTCGATGTTGCGCTGACGGGCGCGGGCTACCGCGAGCTGTGACTTATCCACATCCTGATTGATGGTTGAACCCGCGGCAGTGTTTGAGCCATCACCGATGGTTACAGGTGCAACCAGCGAGTTATTGGAGCCGATGAATACATCTTCACCAATCGTCGTCTGATACTTGTTGGCACCATCGTAATTGCAGGTGATGGTGCCGGCGCCGACGTTGGTCCGCGCGCCGATCACCGCATCGCCCAGGTACGTCAGGTGGCCGGCCTTGGCGCCTTCGCCCAGATGGGCGTTTTTCAGTTCGACAAAGTTACCCACATGGGCCTTGGCTTCCAACACGCTGCCGGGACGCAGGCGCGCAAATGGGCCGGCATCGCTGCCCTCGCCCATCACCGCACCGTCGATATGGCTGTTGGCCTTGATCACCACGCCCTTGCGCAGGGTGCTGTCCTTGATCACGCAGTTCGGCCCGATCACCACGTCGTCTTCGATGATCACACGGCCCTCGAGGATCACATTGATGTCGATCAGCACATCCCGGCCCACGGTGACTTCACCGCGCACATCGAAGCGCGCCGGGTCGCGCAGGGTCACGCCCTGGGCCATCAGGCGGCGGCCTTCGCGCAGTTGGTAGTGACGCTCCAGTTCGGCGAGTTGCTTGCGGTCGTTGGCGCCCTGCACTTCCATCGGGTCGTGGGGCTGTTCGGTGGCGACCAGCAAGCCATCGTTGACGGCCATTTCGATCACGTCGGTCAGGTAGTACTCGCCCTGGGCGTTGTTGTTGGACAAACGGCTCATCCAGTCCGCCAGGCGATTGGCCGGCACTGCGAGAATCCCGGTGTTGCCTTCGGTGATGGCGCGTTGGGCGTCGCTGGCGTCCTTGTGCTCGACGATAGCGGCGACCTTGCCGTCGGCGTTGCGCACGATGCGGCCGTAGCCGGTAGGGTCATCCAGTTCGACGGTGAGCAGGCCCATCTGGCCGGGCACGACGTGCTTGAGCAGGCGCTGCAGGGTTTCCACTTCGATCAGGGGCACGTCGCCGTAGAGGATCAGCACCGTGTCGGCTTTGATGAACGGCACGGCTTGGGCGGTAGCGTGGCCGGTGCCCAGTTGCTTGTCTTGCAATACGAAATTCAGGTCATCCGCGGCCAGGCGTTCACGCACCACATCGGCACCGTGGCCGATGACGACGTGGATGCGTTGCGGGGCCAGTTGCCGAGCGCTGTGGATAACATGGCCAAGCATGGAGTTACCGGCCACCGGGTGCAGCACTTTGGGTAAGGCCGACCGCATGCGGGTGCCCTGGCCAGCGGCGAGAATGACGATTTCTAGAGACATGAATGGCTACCAATCCTGGGCGGTCCGGCTTCAGACCAGAGAAGTGTTTTGCAAAAAAAGAAAAAGGGTAGCCGAGGCTACCCTTTTTAATCAATCACGCATGAGGCGTAACGGCTTAGCCGCCAAACTTCTTGCGGATCTGCTGGACGGTACGCAGCTGAGCTGCGGCCTCGGCCAGACGAGCGGCAGCAGAACCGTAGTCGAAATCTGCGCCTTTTTCGTTCAGGGCCTTCTCGGCGGCCTTGACGGCTGCCTGAGCGGAGGCTTCATCCAGGTCAGCAGCACGTTGCACGGTGTCGGCAAGTACCTTGACCATGTTCGGCTGAACCTCGAGGTAACCACCAGAGATGTAAAACACCTCCCGGTCCCCGCCTTGCTTGGTCAGAGTGATCGGACCTGGCTTCAAACTGGTGATCAATGGCGCGTGGCCCATGGCAATACCCAGGTCACCGAGTTCGCCGTGTGCAATCACCATTTCTACCAGACCGGAGAAGATTTGCCCTTCCGCGCTGACGATATCGCAATGGACTGTCATAGCCATCTGATTGCCTCAACCTGATGAGCGCCCGTTGCCGGGCGCCGGGATTACAGTTTCTTGGCTTTCTCGATCGCTTCTTCGATGCCGCCGACCATGTAGAACGCTTGTTCTGGCAGGTGGTCGTAGTCACCGTTGAGGATGCCTTTGAAGCCAGCAATGGTGTCTTTCAGGGAAACGTATTTACCCGAGGCACCGGTGAAGACTTCAGCCACGAAGAACGGCTGCGACAAGAAACGCTGGATCTTACGAGCGCGGGATACCAACTGCTTGTCGGTTTCCGACAGCTCGTCCATACCCAGGATCGCAATGATGTCCTTCAGTTCTTTGTAACGCTGCAGCACGTACTGAACGCCGCGAGCGGTGTCGTAGTGCTCCTGGCCGATCACGTTCGGGTCCAGCTGGCGCGAAGTCGAGTCGAGTGGATCGACCGCTGGGTAGATACCCAGGGAAGCGATGTCACGGGACAGAACGACGGTGGCGTCCAAGTGGGCGAAGGTGGTCGCTGGCGACGGGTCGGTCAAGTCATCCGCAGGTACGTATACCGCTTGGATCGAAGTGATCGAACCTTCCTTGGTCGAAGTGATACGTTCTTGCAGAACGCCCATCTCTTCAGCCAGGGTCGGCTGGTAACCTACTGCCGAAGGCATACGGCCCAGCAGTGCGGATACTTCAGTACCGGCCAGGGTGTAACGATAGATGTTGTCGACGAACAGCAGAACGTCGTTACCTTCGTCACGGAACTTCTCGGCCATGGTCAGGCCGGTCAGTGCTACGCGCAGACGGTTTCCCGGCGGCTCGTTCATCTGACCGTAAACCAGTGCCACTTTGTCCAGAACGTTGGAGTCCTTCATCTCGTGGTAGAAGTCGTTACCCTCACGAGTACGCTCACCCACACCGGCGAACACGGAATAACCGCTGTGCTCGATGGCGATGTTACGGATCAGTTCCATCATGTTTACGGTCTTGCCTACACCGGCACCACCGAACAGACCGACTTTACCGCCCTTGGCGAACGGGCAAACCAGGTCGATAACCTTGATGCCGGTTTCCAGCAGGTCGTTGCCGCCAGCTTGTTCCGCGAACGAAGGTGCTGGACGGTGAATGCCCCAGCGCTCTTCGGTGTCGATCGGGCCAGCTTCGTCAATCGGGTTACCCAGAACGTCCATGATCCGGCCCAGGGTCGCTTTACCGACCGGTACGGAGATGGCAGCGCCAGTGTCCAGGACACCCAGACCGCGCTTCAAGCCCTCGGTGGAACCCATTGCAATGGTACGAACCACGCCGTCGCCCAGCTGCTGCTGAACTTCCAGAGTGGTGCCTGCATCGCTTTGTACTTTCAAAGCGTTGTAGATGCTCGGTACGCTGTCGCGTGGAAATTCCACGTCGATAACGGCGCCGATGATTTGAACGATACGTCCGCTACTCATAGCTGGATCCTCTGAATATTTGAACCGTTAAACCGCGGCAGCGCCGCCGACGATTTCCGAGATCTCTTGGGTGATCGCAGCCTGACGCGCCTTGTTGTAGATCAGCTGCAAATCGCTGATCAGATCACCGGCGTTATCGGTAGCGTTTTTCATCGCGATCATCCGCGCCGCTTGTTCAGCTGCGTTGTTCTCGACCACCGCCTGGTACACCTGCGACTCCACGTAGCGCACCATCAAGCCGTCAAGCAGCTCTTTGGCGTCTGGTTCGTAGAGGTAGTCCCAGTGGTGCTTGAGTTCCTGATCCGGAGTCGCCACCAGTGGAATCAATTGCTCCACGGTAGGCTGCTGGGTCATGGTGTTGATGAACTTGTTGGATACCACGGACAGGCGGTCAATCCGGCCTTCCAGGTACGCATCCAGCATCACCTTCACACTGCCGATCAAATCATTGATCGACGGCTCTTCACCCAGGTGGCTGATAGCTGCAACGACGTTACCGCCGAAGTTGCGGAAAAAGGCCGCACCCTTGCTACCAACTACACACAGATCGATCTCGACGCCGTTTTCGCGGTTTACCGCCATGTCCTTGACCAGGGCCTTGAACAGGTTGGTATTCAAACCACCGCACAAACCACGGTCACTGCTCACTACCACATAACCCACACGCTTAACTTCGCGGTCGATCATGAACGGGTGGCGGTATTCCGGGTTGGCGTTGGCCAGATGCCCAATTACCTGGCGGATACGCTCCGCATAAGGACGGCTAGCCGACATACGCATTTGTGCCTTGCGCATTTTGCTGACCGCCACTTTTTCCATGGCGCTGGTAATTTTTTGCGTGCTTTTGATGCTCGCAATCTTACTGCGAATCTCTTTTGCGCCTGCCATGTAACACCTATCAGGTTAGCAAGCGGGAGCCTTGCGGCTCCCGCTGCGGCTTACCAGGTTTGGGTGGCCTTGAACTTCTCGATACCGGCTTTCATGCCAGCGTCGATATCGTCATTGAAGTCACCCTTCACGTTGATCTTCGCCATCAATTCGGCGTGATCGCGGTTGAAGTAAGCAATCAGCGCTTGTTCAAAGCTGCCGACCTTGGCGATTTCAACGTCGGTCAGGAACCCACGCTCAGCGGCATACAGCGACAACGCCATGTCAGCGATCGACATCGGGGCGTATTGCTTCTGCTTCATCAGCTCGGTAACGCGCTGACCATGCTCAAGTTGCTTACGGGTCGCTTCGTCCAGGTCAGAAGCGAACTGGGCGAATGCCGCCAGTTCACGGTACTGAGCCAGAGCGGTACGGATACCACCGGAGAGCTTCTTGATGATCTTGGTCTGAGCGGCACCACCCACACGGGATACCGAAACACCGGCGTTCACTGCAGGGCGGATGCCCGAGTTGAACATGGCCGATTCCAGGAAGATCTGACCGTCGGTGATGGAAATCACGTTGGTCGGAACGAACGCGGAAACGTCGCCAGCCTGGGTTTCGATGATCGGCAGTGCGGTCAGGGAACCGGTTTTGCCGGTCACTGCGCCGTTGGTGAACTTCTCTACGTATTCTTCCGAAACGCGGGATGCGCGCTCCAGCAGACGGGAGTGGAGATAGAACACGTCGCCTGGGTAGGCTTCACGGCCTGGTGGACGGCGCAGCAGCAGGGAAATCTGGCGGTAAGCCACTGCTTGCTTGGACAGATCGTCATAAACGATCAGCGCGTCTTCACCGCGGTCGCGGAAGAATTCACCCATGGTGCAACCGGAGTACGGTGCCAGGAATTGCAGCGCAGGAGATTCCGAAGCACTGGCAGCCACGATGATCGTGTTGGCCAGGGCGCCGTTTTCTTCCAGCTTGCGAACCACGTTGGCGATGGTCGATTGTTTCTGACCGATGGCTACGTAGACGCAGAAAATGCCGCTGTTCTTCTGGTTGATGATCGCGTCGATCGCCAGAGCGGTTTTACCGATCTGACGGTCACCGATGATCAGCTCACGCTGGCCACGGCCGACTGGGATCATGGCATCGACAGCCTTGTAGCCAGTCTGTACAGGCTGGTCTACCGACTTACGCCAGATCACGCCTGGAGCAACTTTCTCGACCGCATCGGTCTCGGTGTTGTTCAGCGGACCTTTGCCGTCAACTGGGTTACCCAGTGCGTCGACTACGCGACCCAGCAGTTCCTTACCAACCGGAACCTCCAGGATGCGGCCGGTGCACTTGGCGCTCATGCCTTCAGCCAGACTGGTGTACGCGCCCAATACAACGGCACCTACGGAGTCTTGCTCCAGGTTGAGGGCCATACCGTAGACGCCGCCCGGAAACTCGATCATCTCGCCGTACATGACGTCGGCCAGACCGTGAATCCGCACGATGCCGTCAGATACGCTGACGACAGTGCCTTCGTTACGGGCTTGGGAGGTCACATCGAGCTTGTCGATGCGGCCCTTGATAATTTCACTTATTTCGGAAGGATTGAGTTGCTGCATTGCTCTGCTGCCCCTTCAAACTCAAGATTTCAATGCTTCGGCAAGGCTCGCGAGTTTGCCGCGAACCGAGCCATCGATAACCAGGTCGCCGGCGCGAATGACAATGCCCCCAATGAGGGATTTGTCTTCCGCAACTTGCAGGCGCACTTCCCGGTCGAGTCGTGCACTGAGAACCTTGGCGAGTTTGTCTTGCTGTTCTTGGTTCAATGCAAAAGCACTGGTCACTTCAACGTCTACCGACTTCTCTTGCTCGGCCTTGAACAGGTCGAACAGAGCGGCAATCTCCGGCAGAAGCGGGAGACGGTCGTTTTCGGCAACGACGTGAATGAAGTTCTGCACTTTCACATCGAACTTGTCGCCGCACACGTCAATAAACGTGGCGGCCTTGTCTGCGCTCGTCAGGCGCGGGGCCTTGAGCACGCGCTGCATGGTGTCGTCTTGCGACACTGCTGCAGCCAGGCCGAGCATGGCTGACCAAGAGGCCAGCTGCTGGTGGGCCTGGGCGTGCTCGAAGGCTGCCTTAGCGTAAGGTCGGGCCAACGTGGTCAGTTCTGCCATGATCGCCCTCGCTTAAATTTCAGCAGCCAGTTTATTAACCAGCTCCGCGTGCGCGTTTTGATCGATTGTGGCACCGAGGATCTTCTCGGCACCGCCGACCGCCAGAGCACCCAGTTGGGCACGCAGCGCGTCTTTGACGCCGTTCAGTTCCTGTTCGATCTCGGCATGAGCCGAAGCCTTCACACGATCAGCTTCGACGCGGGCTTTTTCAACAGCCTCTTCGACGATCTGGTTGCCGCGCTTCTTGGCTTGCTCAATGATTTCAGCTGCCTGTGCTTTAGCATCGCGCAGTTGATGACCCACTTTCTCTTGGGCCAACTCCAGGTCGCGAGCTGCACGGCTGGCAGCGTCCAAACCATCCGCGATCTTCTTCTGACGTTCGTGCAAAGCCGCGATGACCGGAGGCCACACGAACTTCATGCAAAACACTACAAAAATGAAGAACGCAACGGATTGGCCAATCAGGGTTGCATTAATGTTCACGCCAACACCTCGCTCATTCGTTGTCCATCACCCCAATCAACTCGAAAATTCGAGTGATTAGCCAGCGAGTTGACCAACGAAGGGGTTCGCGAAGGTGAAGAACAGAGCGATACCAACGCCGATCATGGTCACGGCGTCGAGCAGGCCGGCGACGATGAACATTTTAACTTGCAGCATTGGAACCATTTCTGGCTGACGCGCTGCGCCTTCCAGGAATTTGCCGCCAAGCAGGCCGAAACCAATGGCAGTACCCAGGGCGCCCAGGCCGATCAACAGTGCAACAGCGATAGCGGTTAGACCAACTACAGTTTCCATCTTTCCTCCCGACTTTTACGTCGTATGGTTTAGGTTTTTTAGATTTTAAAGCGGTAAAACAAATCGTTTCATAGCCCTTTCAGGCCACCTTCCCGTTTTACCGGGAAGGACATCAGACTAGTCGAGACTGGCCTTAATGGTTCTCTTCGTGCGCCATCGACAGGTAGACGATGGTCAGCATCATGAAGATAAACGCCTGCAGGGTGATGATCAGGATGTGGAACACAGCCCACGCCCACTGCAGAACAACGCCCAGGCCGCTAAGCCAGAGCAGACCGCTGCCGAACATCACAGCGATCAGAATGAACACCAGCTCGCCGGCATACATGTTGCCGAACAGTCGCAAGGCCAGGGAGATCGGCTTGGCGACCAGGGTCACGAATTCCAGCAGGAAGTTCACCGGGATCAGCAGGGCTTGAACGAAGATGTTCTTGCTGCCGAACGGGTGCAGGGTCAGTTCGCCGATGAAGCCGCCGATGCCCTTGACCTTGATGCTGTAGAAAATGATCAACGCGAACACCGACAGGGCCATGCCCAGGGTGGCGTTAGGGTCAGTGGTGGACACCGCACGGAATGGAATGTGGTGATCGCCAGTGATCAGGATGGCCAGCTGAGGAATCCAGTCGACCGGAATCAAGTCGACAGCGTTCATCAGGAACACCCAGACGAAGATGGTCAGTGCCAGCGGTGCAATCACCGGGCTACGGCCATGGAAGCTGTCTTTCACGCTGCCATCGACGAATTCGACCAATACTTCAACGAAGTTCTGCAGGGCACCCGGTTGACCGGAAGTCGCCTTCTTTGCCGCCATGCGGAAAATCAGGACGAAAATCAGACCCAATGCGACCGACCAGCCCAGAGTATCCAGGTGGAAAGCCCAGAAGCCCATTTCTTTGGCTTCTGCTGCGGTGTGGGCGAAGCCCCAGCCGCCGTTGGGAAGCTGACCGAAGGTCAGGTTCTGCAAGTGGTGCTGGATATAGCCCGAAGCGGTTGTTTCTGCCATGGTTGCCTCAAACGCCCTAAGGTTTCGAAAGTCTTGTTTTCATTAGCAGGGGAGCGAACCAGCTGACCAGTTGGGTCAACACGAAGACGCTGAATACAGCCAGCGGCGCCAATGGCTTCACACCTGCAAAGGTCAGTGCAAACAGCACTGCCGTCAAAATCAATTTCCCCGCCTCGCCGGCATAAAAAGACCGGACGATGGCCTGGGCTGCTCGGGCGCCGGAAAACCGAAAGGCCCTGTGAGCAAAATACATATTGGGCAGCAAGGCTATCAGGCCTCCGCAGAGTCCCGAGTATCCCGCTACGACTCCATGCCAATACCAAAGCGCCAGTGCGGCGATCAGCAAAATGACAAATTGCGCCAATAGAACCGGGAAAACGGCCAAGCGATGGAACGACGACGTGTTTGGCGTGCGGGTTTCCACCACTCTTGCTCCTCAATGGTCGGCTGCCGGAAATCAATAACTTGGCATAATTTGTGCCGACAAAATGCGCGCAGAGTATAGGGGCGGTTCTGCCCCTATTCAACTGTCAGGTAGTGATTTCCGATCACACGCTACATAAGCAATTGTTTCAGCGGATGTGGGCAAGAACACCCTGAAGCTCATCTAGCGAGTTATAGCCGATGACCAGTTGGCCTTTACCCTTCTTGCCATGCCGAATTTGCACCGCAGAGCCCAGGCGCTCGGCCAGGCGCTGTTCGAGACGCGCGATATCCGGATCAGTTTTGACCGCTTCGACCGGTGCAGGTTTACCACTGAGCCACTGTCGAACCAGGGCCTCGGTCTGACGAACGGTTAGGCCTCGTGCGACAACGTGTCGCGCCCCTTCAACCTGTTGATTTTCCGGTAAACCGAGCAAAGCACGCGCATGCCCCATTTCGAGGTCGCCATGGGAAAGCATCGTCTTGATGACTTCCGGCAGTGCGATCAGGCGCAGCAGGTTGGACACGGTCACGCGGGATTTACCCACGGCATCGGCCACTTGTTGCTGGGTCAACTGGAATTCCTGCTGCAAACGCTGCAAAGCGATCGCTTCTTCGATCGGATTGAGGTCTTCGCGCTGGATGTTCTCGATCAACGCCATGGCGATGGCGGTTTCATCCGGCACATCGCGCACCATCGCCGGGATGGTTTCCTTGCCGGCCTGTTGGCTCGCGCGCCAGCGGCGTTCGCCGGCGATGATTTCAAAGCGGCCGGCGCCAATCGGGCGGACCACGATCGGCTGCATCACGCCCTGGGCCTTGATCGAGTTGGCCAGTTCTTCCAGCGCCTGCGGGTCCATGTCCCGGCGCGGCTGGTATTTGCCGCGCTGGATCAGGTCCAGCGGCAAGTGCTGCAGCTCGCGCTCGTCGGCCTGTACCGCTTGTTCTTCAAGGGTCGTGACAGTCGGACCACTCAGCAGTGCATCCAGTCCACGTCCGAGACCTCGTTTCTTGACGGCCATGGGGTTTCCTTAAGTTGGCTGGGCTGCAGCGGTACGGGAGTTGCGGCGTTGACGACGAACCATCTCGCCGGCCAATGCCAGGTAGGCAATGGCGCCACGCGAGGACTTGTCATACGCCAGCGCGGGCATGCCATAGCTTGGCGCTTCGGCCAGGCGGATGTTGCGTGGGATCACGGTGTCGTACAGCTGATCGCCGAAGTGTTCCTTGAGCTGCGCCGACACATCGTTCATCAGGCTCAGGCGCGGATCGAACATGGTCCGCAGCAAGCCTTCGATCTGCAGGTTCGGGTTGAGCAGTTCGGCGATGCGCTTGATGTTATCCACAAGGTCGCTCAAGCCTTCCAGTGCGTAGTACTCGCACTGCATGGGGATAATCACGCCATCGGCGGCCACCAGCGCATTGAGCGTCAGCATCGACAGCGACGGCGGGCAGTCGATCAAGATGTAATCGTAATTCTCGCGGATCGGC
Source organism: Pseudomonas sp. LY-1 (assembly GCF_053502595.1). Lineage (NCBI taxonomy): Bacteria > Pseudomonadati > Pseudomonadota > Gammaproteobacteria > Pseudomonadales > Pseudomonadaceae > Pseudomonas > Pseudomonas sp. LY-1. Next base: position 222,321 of record NZ_CP094353.1, read on the forward strand.
GCCAAGGCGCTGCGCAGACGGCTTTCTTTCATCTGCATTTCCAGCAGCACCACTTCCGCCGCCGTCAGGTCGCGGTTGGCCGGCAGCAGTTGATAACCGCCGTGTTCGGAATAGTGCATGGCCTGGGCCAGGTCGCACTCGCCAATCAGCAAGTCGTAGACCGAGTTTTCCAGGCCGTGTTTATCCACACCGCTACCCATGGTGGCGTTGCCCTGTGGATCGAGATCGATCAACAGCACCCGGCGCTTGGTCGCGACCAGGGATGCTGCGAGGTTGATGCAGGTGGTGGTTTTACCCACGCCACCTTTCTGGTTCGCTATCGCGAATACCTTAGCCATTCTTGCTTGTGTTCCCAATCATGCCGTGCGGCGCAGTATCAGCAGATGGCGTTGGCCTTGGCAACCGGGTACGGCCAAGGCGTGTTCGCTATCGAGGTGGAAGTCTGCCGGCAATGCTAACAGCTCGTCGCTTGGATGAACGCCCTTCATTGCCAGCCAACGTGTGTCGCGGTCGCCTAAGTGGCGGGTCCAGTTGCTGAAATTCTCCATGCTGCTGAAAGCCCGGGAAACAATTCCGTTGAAAGGCTGCGGCGGCGTGAAGGCTTCGACGCGACTGTGGATAACTTGCAGGTTGTCCAGCTTCAGTTCGAGTTTGACCTGGGTCAGGAAGCGGGTCTTCTTGCCGTTACTGTCCAGGCAGGTCACTTGCGACTCGGGAAACAGGATAGCGAGCGGAATGCCGGGCATCCCGCCGCCGCTGCCGACGTCGAGCCAGCGGCCGTTTTCGATGAACGGCATCACGCTCAGGCTGTCGAGCAAGTGGCGCGAGACCATTTCGTCGGGGTCGCGCACCGCCGTCAGGTTGTAAGCCTTGTTCCATTTGATCAACAGGGCCAGGTAGCCGAGCAGCAACTCGTGCTGGGCGGGGCTCAGGTCGACACCCAACTGGCGTGCTCCTGTGGATAACTCTTCGGCGTGTTGCGAGGTGACCAACGAACTCAAGCGCTTTGCTCCAACTGACGGCCCGCGCCGCGTTTTTTCAAATGAATCATCAACAGCGAAATGGCTGCCGGGGTGACACCAGGGATCCGTGAAGCCTGACCCAGGGTTTCCGGGCGAGTTATCCCCAGCTTGCTTTGGATTTCTTTCGACAGCCCGGAAATCCCGGTGTAATCGATATCCACAGGCAGCTTGGTGTCTTCACTGGCGCGCAGGCGAGCGATCTCGTCCTGCTGGCGATCGATATAACCGGCGTACTTGGTTTTGATCTCGACCTGTTCGGCGACCTGCGGATCGTCTGCGCCGCCGCCGGTCACTTCAATCAGACCAGCGTAGTCGATTTCCGGACGGGACAGCAGGTTCAGCAGGTTGTACTCGTGGGTCAGCGGCGTGCCGAATTTTTCGGCGATCGCGTCGCCCTGCTCGGTACCCGGGCGAACCCAGGTGCTTTTCAGGCGCTGCTCTTCCAGGTCGATACTTTCGCGTTTCTTGCAGAAAGCCGCCCAACGCGTGTCATCCACCAGACCCAACTCGCGGCCTTTTTCGGTCAGGCGCAGGTCGGCGTTGTCTTCGCGCAGGATCAGACGGTATTCCGCCCGCGAAGTGAACATCCGGTACGGTTCCTGGGTACCCAGGGTGATCAGGTCGTCGACCAACACACCGATATACGCTTCATCGCGACGCGGGCACCAGCTGTCTTTGCCCTGCACGCGCAACGCGGCGTTGGCCCCGGCCAGCAAACCTTGGGCGCCGGCTTCTTCGTAACCGGTGGTGCCATTGATTTGCCCGGCGAAGAACAGACCGCCGATCACTTTGGTTTCCAGGCTGTATTTCAGGTCACGCGGGTCGAAGTAGTCGTACTCGATGGCGTAGCCGGGACGCACGATGTGCGCGTTTTCCATGCCGCGAATCGATTGCACGATCTGGATTTGCACGTCGAACGGCAGGGAAGTGGAAATCCCGTTCGGGTACAGCTCGTGAGTGGTCAAGCCTTCGGGCTCGATGAAGACCTGGTGGCTTTCCTTGTCGGCAAAGCGGTGGATCTTGTCTTCGATCGACGGGCAGTAACGCGGGCCGATGCCTTCGATCACCCCGGAATACATCGGCGAACGGTCGAGGTTCGCGGCAATGATTTCGTGGGTACGCGCATTGGTGTGGGTAATCCAGCAGCTCACCTGTTTCGGGTGCTGCTCTTTCGAACCCATGAACGACATCACCGGAATCGGCGTATCGCCGGCCTGCTCGGTCATCACCGAGAAATCCACCGAACGCCCATCGATCCGCGGCGGCGTACCGGTTTTCAGGCGACCGACGCGCAGCGGCAGTTCGCGCAGGCGTTGTGCCAGGGCAATCGACGGCGGATCGCCGGCGCGGCCACCGGAATAGTTCTGCATGCCGATGTGGATAAGTCCACCGAGGAACGTGCCGGTGGTCAACACCACGGATTCAGCGAAGAAACGCAGGCCCATCTGGGTGACAACACCGCGGACCTGGTCTTGTTCGACGATCAGGTCATCGGCTGCCTGTTGAAATATCCACAGGTTCGCCTGGTTTTCCAGGGTTTCGCGTACCGCCGCCTTGTACAGGATGCGGTCGGCTTGTGCCCGGGTCGCACGCACGGCTGGGCCTTTGCGGCTGTTCAGCACACGAAATTGAATACCCCCTTTGTCGGTGGCCATGGCCATCGCGCCGCCAAGGGCGTCGATTTCCTTGACCAGATGGCTTTTGCCGATGCCGCCAATGGCAGGGTTGCAACTCATGGCACCAAGGGTTTCCACGTTGTGCGTCAGCAACAGGGTTTTTGCACCCATGCGTGCTGAGGCCAGTGCTGCCTCGGTACCGGCATGACCGCCGCCGATGACGATCACTTCAAAACGGGAAGGGAAATCCACCACGCACCTCGTGCCTGCTTATGTAGGTAATTAGGAATTGATTGATTGAGCTGGTTTTAGAGCTTTGGCGGCCAGTATAGGGACTTAGCCCTTCCTAAAGAACCCTTTGCACAAAATTTAACCAGCTGTGGATGAATCACAGACAATAGAAATTAAAAGAGAGAAAGATATTAAATCTTTGTTTTTATGTTTATTTATACTGAGCCTACTTTCTGTGGATAGATTGCTACAGCCCTTTATTTACGTAATGTACAGAGATTCAAAAGTCTGTGGTCATGTGTCCATGAGCGGCGTGGATAAGTGCTTTAAGCCTGTGGATTAAACAGACTGTTATCCACAGAGGGGTTTTCGCTCAGGTTTCAAGCCCTGTTATCAACCGGGCACAGCCGCGGTTATTCACAGGGCTTAATCCACAGAAATTGCTGCGCCAACGCAAATCGCGCCCACGGCGAGGCCACCAATGGCTGGGTCAGGAGTGCAAAAAGAGAGGAAATCGGCTGAAACAAGAGAAACAGACAGGCACGAATGGCCTGTCTGTGGACAACGAAGGTCTATTTACCGATACAGAAGCTGGAAAAGATCCGCCCCAGCAGGTCATCCGAGCTGAATGCCCCGGTGATCTCGCCCAATAGCTGCTGCGCCTGGCGTAAATCCTCAGCCAGCAGCTCACCGGCGCCTGCCAAGGTCAGCTGCGCCCGACCATGCTCCAAGGCCGCGCTGGCATGGCGCAGCGCCTCCAGGTGCCTGCGACGGGCGCTGAAGCTGCTTTCCGACGTCTGCTCATAGCCCATGCAGGCTTTGAGGTGTTCGCGCAGCAACTCCAGGCCATCCCCGGCCGACTTGGCACTCAGGCTGATCGTGACGTGGCCATCCTCGCTGGTTTCCATGGCAATGGCTTCGCCGGTCAGGTCAGCCTTGTTGCGGATCAAGGTGACTTTGGCCGGGTCGGGCCGTTGCTCGAGGAATTCCGGCCATAGGGCGAAAGGGTCCACCGCCTCGGGCGCGGTGGCGTCTACCACCAGCAGCACGCGGTCGGCTTCGCCGATGGCCTTGAGGGCGCGTTCCACGCCGATCTTTTCCACCTGGTCGTCGGTGTCACGCAGCCCGGCCGTATCGACGACGTGCAGCGGCATGCCGTCGATGTGGATATGTTCGCGCAGGATATCCCGGGTGGTGCCGGCAATCTCGGTGACGATCGCTGCTTCACGGCCCGCCAGGGCATTGAGCAGGCTGGATTTGCCCGCATTGGGGCGCCCGGCAATCACCACGGTCATGCCGTCGCGCAACAACGCGCCCTGCCCGGCTTCGCGCAGTACTGTGGATAACTCGTCGCGGGCTTTATCCAGCATCGCCAACACATGGCCATCGGCGAGGAAGTCGATTTCTTCTTCCGGAAAATCAATCGCCGCCTCCACATAGATGCGCAGGCTGATCAGTTGCTCGGTCAAGTTATGCACGCGCAGGGAAAACGCGCCCTGCAGTGAGCGCAAGGCGTTGCGCGCCGCCTGTGCAGAACTGGCCTCGATCAAATCGGCAATGGCTTCGGCCTGGGCCAGGTCGAGTTTGTCGTTGAGGAATGCACGCTCGCTGAATTCTCCCGGCCGGGCCAGGCGACAGCCCAGTTGCAGGCAGCGCTGCAGCAGCATATCCAGCACGACGGGGCCGCCGTGGCCCTGCAATTCAAGGACATCTTCACCGGTAAAGGAATTCGGCCCCGGGAAATAGAGGGCCAGACCTTCGTCCAGCACCTGGTTATCCGCATCCAGAAACGCGCCGTAATGGGCGTAGCGCGGTTTCAACTCACGACCGCTGATGGCCTTGGCGGCCATGCCGGCGAGCGGCCCGGAAATTCGAACGATACCGACACCGCCGCGACCTTGGGCGGTAGCGACAGCAGCGATGGTTTCACGAGGAGCGCTCATCAGCAGGTTCCAGAACAAAAGTGACGGAAAGCAAAACGCCCCACTAGGGGGCGTCTTGAGTGGTTATCCACAGAGTAAGTTACGCCGCGGCTTTTTTGGTAGCCGCTTCGATCTTACGTGTGATGTACCACTGTTGAGAGATCGACAACACGTTGTTGACCACCCAGTACAGCACCAGACCAGCCGGGAACCACAGGAAGAAGAAGGTGAAGATGATTGGCATCATTTTCATTACCTTGGCCTGCATCGGATCCGGCGGAGTCGGGTTCAGGCGCTGCTGGATGAACATGGTCGCGCCCATGATGATCGGCAGGATAAAGAACGGGTCTTTGATCGACAGGTCAGTTATCCACAGCATGAACGGTGCCTGGCGCATTTCCACGCTTTCCAGGAGTACCCAGTACAGCGACAGGAATACCGGCATCTGCACCAGAATCGGCAAGCATCCACCCAGCGGGTTGATCTTCTCTTTCTTGTACAGCTCCATCATGGCCTGCGACATTTTCTGCCGATCGTCGCCATGTTGTTCTTTCAGCGCGGCCAGTTTCGGGGCCACGGCACGCATGCGCGCCATCGACTTGTAGCTGGCGGCCGACAGTGGGAAGAAGATCCCCTTGATCAGCATCGTCAGGAAGATGATCGAGAAGCCCCAGTTGCCGACGATGCTGTGGATATGTTGCAGCAGCCAGAAGATCGGCTGGGCAATGAACCACAGGATGCCGTAATCCACAGTCAGTTCCAGACCTGGGGATAACTCTTTGAGCACTGCCTGGCTTTTCGGGCCGGCGTACAGGGTCGCGCTGGTTTCAGCCTTGGCGCCTGGGGCAACGGTCAACGCCGGGCCAGTAAAGCCGATGATGTAGTTGCCCTGGCTGTCCTTGCGGGTCTGAACCAGGTTGGCTTCACCCTTGTTCGGGATCCACGCGGTCACGAAGTAGTGTTGCAACCAGGCAACCCAACCACCCTGCACGGTTTCTTTCAGCGCGCCCTTGTCGATATCTTTCATCGACACTTTTTTGTACGGCTCGTTACTTGTCCACAGGGCGGCGCCCAGGTAAGTCGCGGTGCCGGTGGCAGTGCTGGAAGAAGGATCGGAGCTGCCATCACGCTTGAGCTGGGCAAACAGGTTGCCGCTCCACGGTTTGTCGCTTTCGTTGTCGATCAGGTAAGTGACCTTCAAGTCGTACAAACCGCGGGTGAAGCTGAAGCGTTTGATGTAATTGACGCCGTCGAGGCTGAATTTCAGGTCGACGTTCAACTGGTTCTGGCCGTCAGCCAGTTGATAAGTCTTCTGTTCGGTCGAATAAACCGGACGACCGGTAGCACGCGCATCCGGACCGTTGGTGCCGGTCAGGCCGCTTTGTGCCAGATAAACGCGTTCGCCGCCGTTATCGAACAGCTGGAACGGAACATCCGGATGGTCTTGGCGACGTGGATACAGCGGCAGTTTCAGCTGCGCGATATCACCACCTTGTGGATCGATAGCCAGGTCGAGCACATCCGTTTTCACATGGATGAGGTCTTTATTGGTGACAACTGGCGTTTCTACAGGGGCGCTTGTCTCGCCATTCGCGCTGGGAACATCGGCACTCGCGGACGCATTGTTACCCAGCGGGGTGTCCGGAATAGCCGGCGCAGCCTGATTGGCAGCAACATTCTGAGTCGGCAGGGCAGCTTGGCCGTAGTCCTGGTTCCAGTTAAGAACCATGACGTAGGACACGATTGCCAGGGCGACGATCAGGATCGTGCGTTTAATATCCATGATTACTCGGCCATCGAAGAAGAACGGGAGGTAGGGATAGGTGGAACCGGGTCATAACCACCGGGATTCCACGGATGACAGCGACCTAAACGACGAAAGGTCAGCCAGCCACCGCGCAGAAGACCATGATTTTCTATGGCCTCTAACGCGTAGCAGGAACAACTGGGGTAGAAACGACAGTGGTTGGCCATCAGAGGACTAATGGCATAGCGGTAAAACTGGATCGGAACGAGTGCCAGTTTACGCATCAAGGCTGTCTACCCCTACAGTTTCGGTGCTGACTGCTGGTGCTGGTTTGTTGGTACGCGCCAGACGTTTCCAGAGCTTGCCGAAATGCTGAATCAATTCGGGGTTTTCTACGTCCCCCAAGCCTTTGCGCGCGACGATAACAATATCCCAACCAACCAGAGTGTCCTGGTGGAGGCGAAACGATTCGCGCATCAGACGCTTGAGGCGATTGCGCTCAACGGAGAGCTTTACGCTCTTCTTGCCGATCACCAACCCGAGACGGGGGTGATCCAGATCGTTGTTACGCGCAAGGAGCAGGAGATTTTTCCCCGGAACCTTGCCGGTGGGGGAGTCAAAGACTGCCTTGAAGTGCCGGGGGGTAAGCAGACGCTTTTCCCGACTGAAGTCCTGACTCACCACCAGTACCGGATTATCAAACTGCCAGACGCGCACGACCTTTGGCGCGGCGACGCGACAGGACAGCACGGCCGTTCTTGGTAGCCATGCGAGCACGGAAGCCGTGGGTACGGGCGCGTTTGATGGTGCTTGGTTGGAAAGTACGTTTCATGGCGTTGTTACCTGGTTCGTCCACAACGGGCCGGAATGGCCCCCGTTTTAAGAGACCGGCGATTCTAGAGAAAGCAAGCCTCTAGGTCAATTTCCAACCAGCTTTTCCTTCAATTAGATCTTTACAGGCAATCCGCCCTTTTTTGTCCAGCGAGCTTCCAAGGGCAATGCCATAGATATAAAAATAAAGAAGGAAGTTATTTAAAGCTTTTCTGTAAAGCTTATAAAAGCTAGGCAGGCATTCCTCTGTGGATAACTACCTTTAGGCCTTATTCCACGTGATGTACAGAGAATGACAACACGGGGGAGAAACGGTGCTCTGCCTGTGCTGCGCTGTCGGATAAGCTGTGGGTGGAATGGGTTGTTATCCACAGGCCAGTTACCCACAGACTTTCGACCCCACTTGTGCAACGAGCTCAGGGGCGCTTATCCACAGAGCTTATGCACAGACCATTGGTCGCCTTTATTCACGTTAAGGCGTTGATTTTGGCTGGCCTGTGCGCAACCTACATGTGGATAAGTGGGCGGCCGACCGCTACAATGGCGGCTGTTTTTGCCTCACCGGCTTTCAACTTAGGGGATATCCGTGTCAGTGGAACTTTGGCAGCAGTGCGTAGAGCTTTTGCGCGATGAGCTGCCTGCCCAGCAATTCAACACCTGGATCCGTCCGCTACAGGTCGAAGCCGAAGGCGACGAGTTGCGCGTCTACGCACCCAACCGTTTTGTTCTCGACTGGGTCAACGAGAAGTACCTGAGCCGCGTTCTCGAATTGCTCGATGAACATGGCAACGGCCTCGCGCCCGTGCTCTCCTTATTAATAGGCAGCAAACGTAGCTCCGCGCCTCGCGCTGCGCCGAATGCGCCATTGGCGGCTGCCGCGTCGCAAGCCCAGGCGGTGACGGCTCCGGTCAACCACGCGCCGGCTCCCGCGCCGACGCCTTCGAAATCGTCGGCCCAGAAAAACGCGCCGGCCAATGAAGAGCCGTCCCGCGACAGCTTCGATCCGATGGCGGGTGCCAGTTCCCAGCAAGCACCGGTTCGCGCCGAGCAGCGCACCGTGCAGGTCGAAGGCGCGCTCAAGCACACCAGCTACCTGAACCGCACCTTTACCTTTGAGAACTTCGTCGAGGGTAAATCCAACCAGCTGGCCCGCGCGGCCGCCTGGCAAGTCGCCGACAACCCCAAGCACGGTTACAACCCGCTGTTCCTTTATGGTGGCGTTGGCCTGGGTAAGACGCACTTGATGCACGCGGTGGGTAACCATCTATTAAAAAAGAACCCGAATGCCAAGGTCGTGTACCTGCACTCGGAGCGCTTCGTGGCTGACATGGTCAAGGCCCTGCAGCTCAACGCTATCAACGAGTTCAAGCGGTTCTACCGTTCCGTGGATGCCTTGCTGATCGATGACATTCAATTCTTCGCGCGCAAGGAACGTTCCCAGGAAGAGTTTTTCCACACCTTCAACGCCCTGCTCGAAGGCGGCCAGCAGGTCATCTTGACCAGCGACCGCTACCCGAAGGAAATCGAAGGCCTGGAAGAACGCTTGAAGTCGCGCTTCGGCTGGGGCCTGACCGTGGCGGTCGAGCCACCGGAGCTGGAAACCCGCGTGGCGATCCTGATGAAAAAGGCCGATCAGGCCAAAGTCGATCTGCCCCACGACGCCGCGTTCTTCATCGCCCAACGCATTCGCTCCAACGTGCGTGAGCTGGAAGGCGCGCTCAAGCGGGTCATCGCGCACTCGCACTTCATGGGCCGCGACATCACCATCGAGCTGATTCGCGAATCCCTGAAAGACCTGCTGGCTCTGCAGGACAAACTGGTAAGTGTGGATAACATCCAACGCACCGTGGCCGAGTACTACAAGATCAAGATTTCCGATCTGCTGTCCAAGCGCCGTTCGCGCTCGGTGGCACGTCCGCGTCAGGTGGCCATGGCACTCTCCAAAGAGTTGACCAACCACAGCCTGCCGGAAATCGGCGATGTCTTCGGTGGTCGCGACCACACCACGGTCTTGCACGCATGCCGCAAGATCAACGAGCTTAAGGAATCCGACGCGGATATTCGCGAGGACTACAAGAACCTGCTGCGTACACTGACTACTTGATGACACCAGCGCAGCTTATTAAGGCAAGGGACTAGACCATGCACTTCACCATTCAACGCGAAGCCCTGTTGAAACCCCTGCAACTGGTCGCAGGCGTCGTCGAGCGCCGACAGACCTTGCCGGTGCTTTCCAACGTATTGCTGGTTGTCGAGGGCCAGCAATTGTCCTTGACCGGCACCGACCTGGAAGTCGAACTGGTGGGTCGCGTTCAGCTGGAAGAGCCCGCTGAACCTGGCGAGATCACCGTGCCCGCGCGCAAGCTGATGGATATCTGCAAAAGCTTGCCCAACGACGCGCTGATCGACATCAAGGTCGATGAGCAGAAGCTGGTGGTCAAGGCCGGCCGCAGTCGCTTCACCTTGTCGACGTTGCCGGCCAATGACTTCCCGACTGTGGAAGAAGGCCCGGGTTCGCTGACCTGCAGCCTGGAGCAAAGCAAACTGCGTCGTTTGATCGAGCGCACTAGCTTCGCCATGGCCCAGCAGGACGTGCGCTATTACCTCAACGGTATGTTGCTGGAAGTGTCGGAAGGCATTATTCGCGCCGTGGCCACCGACGGTCACCGCCTGGCCATGTGTTCGATGAAGGCCGATATCGGTCAGCCGGACCGTCATCAGGTGATCGTGCCGCGCAAAGGTATCCTTGAACTGGCGCGTCTGCTCACCGAGCCGGACGGTATTGTCAGCATCGTCCTGGGCCAGCATCACATCCGCGCCACCACCGGCGAGTTCACCTTCACCTCCAAGCTGGTTGACGGCAAGTTCCCGGATTACGAGCGTGTACTGCCCAAGGGTGGCGACAAGCTGGTGGTCGGTGATCGTCAGGCCCTGCGTGAGGCGTTCAGCCGTACTGCGATTCTGTCCAACGAAAAGTACCGGGGTATTCGCCTGCAATTGGCCAACGGCCAACTGAAGATCCAGGCCAACAACCCGGAACAGGAAGAAGCGGAAGAAGAAGTGGGCGTCGACTACAACGGCGGTTCGCTGGAAATCGGCTTCAACGTGAGCTACTTGCTCGACGTGCTGGGTGTGATGACCACCGAACAGGTTCGCCTGATTCTGTCCGACTCCAACAGCAGTGCGCTGGTGCAAGAATCCGACAACGATGACTCGGCTTACGTTGTTATGCCGATGCGTCTGTAATCATGCTCAGCAGAAGCTAGATGTCCCTCAGTCGCGTCTCGGTCACCGCGGTGCGCAATCTGCACCCGGTGACCTTCTCCCCCTCCCCCCGCATAAATATCCTCCATGGCGCCAACGGCAGTGGCAAAACCAGCGTGCTGGAAGCCATCCATTTGTTGGGGCTTGCCCGGTCTTTCCGCAGTGCCCGCCTGTTGCCGGTGATTCAGTACGAACAACTGGCGTGTACGGTGTTTGGCCAGGTCGAGTTGGCTGAAGGCGGCCATAGCAGCCTGGGGATATCCCGTGATCGCGGGGGCGAGTTTCAGATCCGCATCGACGGGCAAAATGCTCGCAGCGCGGCGCAGTTGGCGGAAATCCTGCCGCTGCAACTGATCAACCCCGACAGTTTCCGTTTGCTCGAAGGCGCGCCGAAAATCCGCCGGCAGTTCCTCGATTGGGGAGTGTTCCACGTGGAACCGCGCTTCATGGCCACTTGGCAGCGCCTGCAGAAGGCCTTGCGGCAGCGGAACTCATGGCTGCGGCATGGTACACTTGACGCCGCGTCGCAAGCAGCCTGGGACCGGGAACTGTGCCTGGCCAGCGACGAAATAGATGAATACCGCCGCGCCTATATCAAAGCCTTGAAACCAGTCTTTGAGCAGACCTTGAGTGAGCTGTTGGACCTCGAAGGGCTGACGCTGAGCTACTACCGCGGTTGGGACAAAGAGCGTGAACTGAGTGCAGTGCTCGCCACGTCCTTGCAGCGGGATCAGCAAATCGGCCACACCCAGGCCGGCCCCCAGCGCGCTGATTTGCGTCTTAGGTTAGGCGCACATAATGCCGCGGATATCTTGTCCCGCGGCCAGCAGAAGCTGGTGGTATGTGCATTGCGTATCGCCCAAGGGCATTTGGTTAGCCAGGCCCGGCGCGGTCAATGTATTTATCTGGTGGATGATTTGCCGTCAGAACTCGACGAGCAACACCGCCGAGCGTTATGCCGCTTGTTGGAAGACTTACGCTGCCAGGTGTTTATCACCTGTGTAGACCACGAATTATTGAGGGAAGGCTGGCAGACGGAAACGCCAGTCGCTTTGTTCCACGTGGAACAAGGCCGTATCACCCAGACCCACGACCATCGGGAGTGAAGGCATGAGCGAAGAAAACACGTACGACTCGACCAGCATTAAAGTGCTGAAAGGTTTGGATGCCGTACGCAAACGTCCCGGTATGTACATTGGCGACACCGATGATGGTAGCGGTCTGCACCACATGGTGTTCGAGGTGGTCGACAACTCCATCGACGAAGCTCTCGCCGGTCACTGCGACGACATCAGCATTATCATTCACCCGGATGAGTCCATCACCGTGCGCGACAACGGTCGTGGCATTCCGGTAGACGTGCATAAAGAAGAAGGCGTTTCGGCGGCAGAGGTCATCATGACCGTGCTCCACGCTGGCGGTAAGTTCGACGACAACTCGTACAAAGTATCCGGTGGTTTGCACGGCGTAGGTGTTTCCGTAGTAAACGCCCTCTCCGAACTGCTGGTGCTGACCGTGCGTCGCAGCGGCAAGATTTGGGAGCAGACCTACGTTCACGGTGTTCCGCAGGAACCGATGAAGGTTGTTGGCGAAAGCGAAACTACCGGTACCCAGATTCACTTCCGTCCTTCTGACGAAACCTTCAAGAACATCCACTTCAGCTGGGACATCCTGGCCAAGCGGATTCGTGAACTGTCCTTCCTCAACTCCGGTGTCGGCATCGTCCTCAAGGATGAGCGCAGCGGCAAGGAAGAGCTGTTCAAGTACGAAGGCGGCCTGCGTGCGTTCGTTGAATACCTGAACACCAACAAGACTCCGGTCAACCAGGTGTTCCACTTCAACGTCCAGCGTGAAGACGGCATCGGCGTGGAAATCGCCCTGCAGTGGAACGACAGCTTCAACGAGAACCTGTTGTGCTTCACCAACAACATTCCGCAGCGCGACGGCGGTACTCACCTGGTGGGTTTCCGTTCCGCACTGACGCGTAACCTGAACACCTACATCGAAGCCGAAGGCCTGGCCAAGAAGCACAAAGTTGCCACCACCGGTGACGATGCGCGTGAAGGTCTGACTGCGATTATTTCGGTGAAAGTACCGGACCCTAAGTTCAGCTCCCAGACCAAAGACAAGCTGGTGTCTTCCGAAGTGAAGACCGCCGTGGAACAGGAGATGGGCAAGTACTTCTCCGACTTCCTGCTGGAAAACCCGAACGAAGCCAAGCTGGTTGTCGGCAAGATGATCGACGCAGCGCGTGCCCGTGAAGCCGCGCGTAAAGCCCGTGAGATGACCCGCCGCAAAGGCGCGCTGGACATCGCCGGCCTGCCGGGCAAACTGGCTGACTGCCAGGAGAAGGACCCTGCCCTCTCCGAGCTGTACCTGGTGGAAGGTGACTCTGCTGGCGGTTCCGCCAAGCAGGGCCGTAACCGTCGCACCCAGGCCATCCTGCCGTTGAAGGGTAAGATCCTCAACGTCGAGAAAGCACGCTTCGACAAGATGATTTCCTCCCAGGAAGTCGGCACCTTGATCACGGCATTGGGCTGCGGTATCGGCCGCGACGAGTACAACATCGACAAGCTGCGCTATCACAACATCATCATCATGACCGATGCTGACGTCGACGGTTCGCACATCCGTACCCTGCTGCTGACCTTCTTCTTCCGTCAGTTGCCGGAGCTGATCGAGCGCGGCTACATCTACATCGCCCAGCCGCCGTTGTACAAAGTCAAAAAGGGCAAGCAAGAGCAATACATCAAAGACGACGACGCCATGGAAGAGTACATGACGCAGTCGGCCCTGGAAGACGCCAGCCTGCACTTGAACGAAGAAGCACCGGGCATTTCCGGTGAGGCGCTGGAGCGTCTGGTCAACGACTTCCGCATGGTCATGAAGACGCTCAAGCGTCTGTCGCGCCTGTACCCTCAGGAGCTGACCGAGCACTTCATCTACTTGCCGGCCGTTAGCCTGGAGCAGTTGGGCGATCACGCAGCGATGCAGGATTGGCTGGCCCAGTACGAAGTGCGTCTGCGCACCGTCGAGAAATCCGGCCTGGTGTACAAAGCCAGCCTGCGCGAAGACCGTGAACGTAACGTGTGGCTGCCCGAGGTCGAATTGATCTCCCACGGCCTGTCCAACTACGTCACCTTCAACCGCGACTTCTTCGGCAGCAACGACTACAAAACCGTGGTCACCCTGGGCGCACAACTGAGCACCCTGCTGGACGATGGCGCTTATATCCAACGTGGCGAACGCAAGAAGCAGGTCAGGGAATTCAAGGAAGCCCTTGACTGGCTGATGGCCGAAAGCACCAAGCGTCACACCATCCAGCGCTACAAAGGTCTGGGCGAGATGAACCCGGATCAACTGTGGGAAACCACCATGGACCCCGCTCAGCGCCGTATGCTGCGCGTGACCATCGAAGACGCCATTGGCGCAGACCAGATCTTCAACACCCTGATGGGTGATGCGGTCGAGCCTCGCCGTGACTTCATCGAGAGTAATGCTTTGGCGGTGTCTAACCTGGATTTCTGATCAGTGTAGGTGGGAAAAGTTATTTTCCACTTTGGTCAAAGTTAATTCCCCACTGCCCTGCTGGCTAAACCCCGGTTGACCGAAAGGTCTTCTGGGGTTTAGTCCTTAAAGAGGGGGAATTATTGGGTTCCAGATGGCGGGGCTTGTACAATCTAGCCAGCTCAATTTTCAGGGTTGTTCGTTCACCATGCACTCACTGCTATGGGTTGGAACAACATGCATCCAACAGGACTGATTTACTCATGGCTGACAAGCTTTCACTCGAAACGCTGGAGTCCTGGCTCTGGGAGTCCGCTAACATTTTGCGCGGCTCCATTGACTCCTCCGACTTCAAGAACTACATCTTCGGCCTGCTATTCCTGAAGCGTTACAACGACGTGTTCGAGGAACGTATTCGGCAGTTGATGGCTGATGAAGGCCTGAGCTTCGGTGATGCTCAGGAAGAAATCGAGGACAAATGGGGTAATTTCCCGATCAGTGCCCGATGGTTTGAGCTGATCTCGCATACGGAAAACATTGGTGAAGTGCTGGATAAGGCTTTTGCTACCATCGAGGCCAACAATCCAGAACTGCAACACGTGCTGACGGCTACCCAGTATGGCGACAAGCGCGTGCTGTCCGATGCCACCTTGCAGCGACTGTTACGCCACTTTAACCAGTACAAACTGGGCAATGCCGACCTGTACAAGGCGGACATGCTTGGTGACGCCTACGAATACCTGATCAAGCAGTTTGCAGATGATGCAGGTAAAAAAGGCGGTGAGTTCTATACGCCCAAAGCAGTGGTGCATCTGGTAGTTGAGCTGATCAACCCGCAGCCTGGCCACAGCGTGTACGACCCTACTTGTGGCAGCGGTGGTATGTTGGTGGAAAGCGCTCACCACATTGCGAAGCTACCCAACGGAACCTTGATGGGCGGCAAGCCAAATGTACTGTTGTATGGACAGGAAAAGAATCTAGGTACCTGGGCTATAGCTAAGCTGAACCTTTACCTGCACAACATGCGCGCAGAGATCGAACGCGGCGACACTCTGGTTGAGCCTAAGCATCTCAATGGCGATTACCTCAAGACCTTCGACCGGGTTATTGCCAACCCGCCGTTCTCGGCCAAGTCCTGGTGGACTCCATTGGAACTGAGCAACGAGAGCGAACAGGACACCGACAAGAAGCCTAGAGCGCCTAATTATAAACAGGTCAGCGATCCTTACGGTCGGTTGGTGTATGGTATTCCGCCAAGGGGGTATGCCGACCTCGCTTTTGCCCAGCATATGCTGGCCAGCCTTAAGGCTGATGGCCGCATGGGGATCATCCTGCCTCACGGGGTACTTTTCCGCAGCGGTGAGGAAGGCAAGATTCGCCGAGGACTGCTGTTCGGCACCGATGCGGCCAGCGGTAACCAGCCAGGTGATCTGATCGAGGCGATCATTGGCCTGCCCTCTGCCCTCTTCTACAACACGGGCATCCCTGCTTGTGTGCTTGTTCTGAACAAACACAAGCCGCAAGACCTGAAGGGCAAAGTCATCATCATAGATGCCAGCCGCGAATACCTCGAAGGCAAGGCTCAGAACAATTTGCGCGCTGAGGACATCAGCCGCATTGTCAGTACCCATAAGGCGGCGTTTGAGAGCCAGGCCGAAGTGGAAAACTACTGCAGAGTGGTGCCACTGGAGGAAGTTCGCAGCAATGATGGCAACCTCAACATTGCTCGCTATATAGATAATGGCCAGATCGAGGAAACCGTGGATGTGGTAGAAATCTTGGCGGAATTGGCCAAACTGGCCGATGAGGAAGCGCAGATTGATGCGCGTCTGAACGGCTATTTGGCGGAGTTGGGATTTGCCAAATGAAAGACGAATACATCGAAACCGTAGTTGGATCTGTTCCTCAATACTGGCGCATTCAGAAGCTTGAGGAAGTTTCGAACTTCATCACGAAGGGTGGGACACCAACCACGTATGGATTTGACTGGGTTGATGAAGAAAGTGGAGTCCCATTCTTCCGCAGCGAGTGCGTGACTGATGACGACTTCAACGCAAAGGGAATGAATTTCATTCCGGTTGAGGCTCATCGGGTAATGAAGCGCTCCGAGATAAAACCTGGCGACTTACTGATGACCATCACTGGGAACATTGGTCGAGTCGCACGTGCGCCGATAAGTTTTCCATCAGCAAACATCAATCAACACATAGCGCGAATCCGGATTCAGGATGAAACCAAAGTAAGCATTGATTATGTATATCATTGCTTGAAGCACGATGGATACGTGACTCACTACCGTGCCATCTTAACGGGCCAGGCGTATCCTCAAATCAGTTTGCAGCAGGTTCGTGAAACACCTATTGCACTCCCCCCGCTCCCTGAACAAAAAAAAATTGCTGCTATCCTCACGACCGTAGACGAGAAACTGGACGTGATTTCCCGCCAGATTACGACTACTCGGAGTCTTAAGCTGGGCCTGATGCAAACCTTATTCAGTCGCGGTGTTGGCAGCCAAGACGCAACTGGACGATGGGTAGCGCATGCCGAGTTCAAGGAGAGTGAGCTAGGAGAGATCCCAGTAGGGTGGAACGTAGTCCCCCTTGGCGAACGCATTCAGAAGCTAATGGACTTCCGTGGACGTACACCCAAGAAGCTTGGTATGGACTGGGGCGGAGGAGAAATTCCTGCCCTTTCAGCCAATAATGTTCGTATGGGTTACATCGATTTTGACAGGGAATGCTATCTGGGTTCTGAAGAGCTTTACGCGGCTTGGATGGTGCAGGGGAATACAAAGAAAAATGACTTGGTTTTCACGATGGAAGCACCGCTTGGAAATGTTGCGGTAATTCCGGATGATAGGAAATACATTTTGAGTCAGCGCGTCATTTTGCTACGCCCCAATGAGAGCGTCACCTATAAGTATCTTTTCCAGTATCTGCGTAGCAGCATTTTCACTTCAATCCTCGATGTTAATTCAACGGGTACTACGGCAAAAGGCATCCAGCAAAAACGCTTGGTACAGCTCCCGGTTGTTCTGCCTTCAGTTGGGGAGCAGGAAAAAATTGCTTCCATACTCTGTGAGGTGGATAGCAAGCTGAACATCCTTAAGAGAAAACAATCCAGTTTTCAAGCGGTTAAACGCGGCCTGATGCAAAAGCTACTAACCGGCGAATGGGGGGTCAAGCTCGATAGCCCTACCGGTATAGCCTGAGTTTCTATTCATGGACGAAACCACCACCCAGCTCTCGGATGATGTACCTGATCTCCAGCGCATGGTGCAGCGCAAGCTCTTGCGCTGCATGTTGCAGTTGTAGTGGTACGAACGGATGCTCAAGGTCATGGCTGGCCATAGTCAGCTGAGCGGCCCGCCTGAACGACTCCAGACCATCTTGAGGAGACGGTTGCCTGTGCCCATAAAAATACCATGGGCACTTTGGTGGGTATGCTGACCGAGATTTATCTGGATCGAGTGATGACGCCGAACAGCAAGAAGCTGAGCCCACTGACCGATTCTGGTTCAGCATGGGGTTACTTGGCGGCATGTGATACATGAGTTCCAGCAGTTCGAAATTCGTAAACAATGCCAAGCTGATGATGTCCCGACGCTGGATTGGTATCGAAGTTATTCGAGGGAAACCTCCAAGGAACAGGAGTAAACAATGAGTCAGTCACCGGAGAAAATCGGGGTTGAGCTGCCTGCCATCATTTGGCTGATCAAGCTGGGCTACACCCATTTACCTGGCAAAAAAGTGAAGGTTGAGCATCGTCACTTGGCTCCGGTATTGGACGAAGTGTTGCAGGCCCGATTGCTAATCCTCAACCCATGGCTGGCGAATGCGCCCGGTGGCATCAGTGCGGCGCTGATTGAACTACGTAAACGTGTCAACGATGAGCTGTTGCCCGCCAACAAGGCGTTCTGGGAACAGGTGGTGCACCGTTCGGATATTCAGGTGAAGGACGTCGAAGGTAAGCCGCGCAGCGTACGTTTCTTCGATGCCTGTGATGCCAGCAACAACGATTTCCATGTGGTTGATCAGTACGTGGGGCGCAATGCCGATGGGGAAGTTTTCCGTCCCGACCTATTGCTGTTCGTCAATGGCTTGCCGCTGGCCATTATCGAATGCAAAGCCAGTCATCACCGTCTGGAGGAAGCCCTCGGACAGTTGGATGGTTACCAAAGCACCTTCCCAACCCAGTTTGTATTAAATCAGGTATGCGTTGGGCTCAATCGACGTGAAGGGCTGTATGGTGCGATCCTTACCAAGCCTGCGTATTACGCTCGTTATCGGTTGCAGGCGCAGGAGACTGCTGTTGTTGCTGCCCTACTAGGCGAAGCTCCAAGTGAGCAGGAAAGCTTGCTGTGGGCATTGTTCGAGCCGAGCCGTTTCCTGCAACTGATCACACATTTTGTGCTGTTCGAAACCCGCGACGGCAAGACCGTGAAGAAGCTACCGCGCTATCAGCAATGGCGGGCCGTGCGCAAGACGGTAGATCGTCTATGTGCGCCCAAACCCACGGGCGGCGTCGTCTGGCATACCCAGGGTAGCGGCAAGTCGCTGACTATGGCCCTGCTTGCGCGCATGCTGCGTGCCGATAGCACTGGTTTGAACAACCCAACCGTGTTGGTACTGACAGACCGCAAAGACCTCGATAAGCAGATATTCGATACCTTCCATGCGGTGGGCATCAATGCCATTCAGGCCGTGTCGGTTGATGGCTTGCTGAAGATGTTGTCGAACGACTACGGTAGTGTGTTCACCAGCACGGTGCAGAAGTTCCAGGAGAATGAACAACCTGGCGAACAGCCAGCTGTCACTTCTGACGAGGAAGACGATGCTCTGCAAGCAACCCGACACAGGCGGCTTCGCGAAGAGAAGGACTTCTTCATTGTGCATGAGTGCAATGTCCGCCACCGGGAGGTGGATGAGAACGGCGCGCTGGTGAAGGCTAAATGGGAGGAAATTAGCCGGGAGAAGGTGCACTTCCGGGTGTTAAGCACCAAGTCCAATTTCTATGTGCTGGTTGATGAAGCTCATCGTAGCCAGTACGACTTTCTCGCGGCCTTTATGCGCGCCAGTTTGCCCAACGCCAAATTCATCGCTTTTACCGGCACGCCCCTGTTGCAAGAGGACAAACACACACTGGGTGAGTTTGGTGGTGGTGAGTACATCGACGAATACCGTCTGCATGAAGCGGTGGCGGATGGCGCAACCCTGCCCATCAAATACCAGGATGCCTGGGTGGCGTTGTCGGCCAACGCTGAGCTGGATGCCGCGTTCAAAGAGCAGTTCGCGAAGCAGACAGAAATCCGCCAGCACGAGCTTAAGCGTGAATTGCTGCGCCGCTGGCGTCAGGCCGGTAACCGTATGGAACAGGTCGCCGAACATCTGGTCGAGCACTTCCTCAGTAACGTAAAGGCCAAAGGCTTGAAGGCCATGCTAGTGTGTGACGGTCGCGATATGGCAGTGGGTTACAAGGATCTGCTCGATGCTCTGATGGTCGAACGGGCACACAAAGGGCTGCCGACCTTTGACAGCCAGGTGGTTATTTCCCTGGCCAGCATCACCGCTTCCCGAACCGGGGCGTCTGCTATGGAAGAGGCATCAGAGTACGAGGTCGACCTCGACAAGATCCAAAGCATCGAGGAGCGGGTCAAGGCCGAAGTGAAAGCCGGAAAGAACCCCGTGGCCATGCCCTCCGAGCAGATTGGCAACTTTGTCAGCAAGCTGTTCCCCCTGCTTTATGGAGAGGAAAGTAGTGGGTTGGATGGTAAGCCGCAGGCGAACAACGTCGGGCTGATCATCGTTTCCGATATGCTCCTGACTGGGTGGGATGCCCCGATTGTCGGCACCATGTACCTCGACAAACCGCTCAAGGAACACACCCTGTTGCAGGCTATCGCACGGGTGAACCGCACCCTGCCCGGCAAGAATGCCGGTTACATCGTGGATTACCACGGGGTGGTCGAGCACCTCGACCATGCCCTGAAAATTTACGGCGGCGAAGTAAAGCCTTCACAGGTCTGGGAAGGTGTCGAAACCGAACTGCCCAAACTGCAAGCCACGCTCGACCGCATACTTAAGCTGCTGCCGAAAAAACATGATCCGGTTGCGCAGCGTGAGGGGTACAAGACTGACGCCGAGCGTTTCCTGGATCCTGCCACCAAACTGGACATGGTCGAAGAATTCCTGGACTTGGTGAAGCAGTTCAACCGCTCTGTGGACATCATCCTGCCGGATGTGCGCGGCGTACCCTTCAAGCCCTACTTCACCCTGTTAGGTGAAATACGGCTGATGCTGCGGGACAAGCTGCCAGGTAATACCTACAAGGAGCGCATCACCAAGCTGGAGTCTGTACTGCTTCAGCAGCTGCTGGATGAGTACATTGCTGCGAGTCCGGCCAAGAGCCTGTTGGGCCATGAGGTGTCGATTCTGGATGCCAGCGACATGGCGCGCCTGAAGCAGCTGGCCAGCCCTGGTAGCCGAGCCCTGGTGATGAAGAACCAGCTGAAACATACCATTGTCACCGGCAAGGACAAAGACCCTGCATTCTTCGACAAGCTGGCTGAGGAGTTGGAAAAGCTGCTGGAAGAAGAAAAGGCGGGTCGGATCACCCAGGCTAAATTTCTGGAGCAACTGGAGCTGTTCAGTCAGCGTATTCAAAACAAGGACAACACCGGATTTATCAAACCCGCACATTCAGCGGTTTACCACTACCTAGCCGCGCTACTGGCCGAGGACACGGCCAGGGTGGCAACGACCAAACTGTTCGAGGATGGAGAGCTGAGCCGGACGGTCGCCACCGACAACTGGAAAAAAATGCCGGATCTACACCCGGACATTAGAGACCATCTGCGCGGGTTGTTGATGCCGCTGGCAGGCTGGGAACGTTCGGTGGCGCGTGATCACGCCAAGCGAATCTTGGATATCTTGCTGAAAAACTAACGCGACGCTGACCAATGCCAGTATTGAATTACGGTCAAACGACTATCGAGTGGCATTTCCAACTCGATAGCAGCCTCAAGCGGCACTATGTAACCGTAGAGCGGGGGCGTTCCGTTCTGTTGCGTGGGCCGCAGGTGGATGAACTTGAGCAAGAAGCGTTGGTGCTCCGTCGTGCGCGCTGGATTCGCGAAAAACTGGCTCAGGTGAATTTGCCCCTGGCTAGTGAGCCCCTTGTGACGGGCAGCCGTCTGCGCTATGGCGGGCGTACTTACTTCACCGAGGTAAGGCATGTGCCGGATATCCTCAAGCCCCGACTAGCCTTCACAGCATCGCGTTTCATTGTTGAAAACCCAGATGGGACGAGCATCCAGCCCGACGAGCTGATGCCGTTACTGGAGCGGTTCTACCGGGAACGTGCTCATGAGAAGCTGTTGGTACGTGTCCGTCACTGGCAGCGAGAAACGGGTCTTCAAGCCACTGGTGCTCGTATCCGTCACTTCCAAAGCCGCTGGGCCAGCTGCGATGCGAACAACGCTCTGGAGTTTCATCCTCGCGTGATGGAGCTACCAGCCTGTGTGCAGGACTACGTTATCGTCCATGAGCTGTGCCATACAGTGGAAAAGAACCATACCAAGGCATTCTGGGGGCTGGTGGCTAGTCATATGCCAGATTGGCAGAGGCATCATCAGGTGTTGGAGCGGGCGGTGTTTGGGGATGCGGTTTGATCTTCAGAGCGGCCCAAAGACTACTGAAATGCCGATTTTCAGTACAGACAAGGATTTAGGATGCAACCCAATAAAACCACGGTTACCGGCCTATTTAGTACCCCTCATCAGTACCAGATTCCTATTTTTCAACGGGGTTATGTATGGACTTTGGAGAAGCAGGTTGGCCCTCTGTGGACTGACATCCAAGACCGGGCTGATGCTGTACTGGAGCAACAATCGCTGACATCAACTGGCACCACGGCGGCACTGAGGCCATTACAGAAGCACTTTCTAGGGTCGATTGTGATGACACCGGTGCCGAACAGTTTCGGCAGAGCGCCAGCCTTCGAGGTGATTGATGGCCAGCAGCGTTCCACCACCTTACAACTCCTGCTACTGGCCTTTCGCCAGGCAGCATGTGAACTGATAGAAAGCCCCATTCCACAAATGCTCGATGGCTTGGTACGTAATCCAGGCCCATACCAGATGACAGAAGATCATTACAAGGTCTGGCCAACCCAAGCTGGACAAGACGAGATGCGCCGTCTGAGTGATACCACCACTTCCATTCAGGACGTCGGAGCGGCATACCCGGTACGTAATGGACGCACTCGAATTGAGCGGCCCTTGATGGTGCAGACCTACTTATACCTCTACCACGCTTGTCTTGCCTACATGCGGGGAATTGACCTCACAGATGTTGTCGACCCTGCTACCGAGCCCACGTTCGGCGATACACTGATCGCGGATATACGTCGCAGTAATGAAGTTTCGCCTTTGCAAGCCCACACGCCGCTAGGGCCGGAGCGCGCTCAGGCACTTTATATGGCATTAGCCGATCATGTGCAGATCATGACCCTGACGCTGGAAGTGGAGGATGACCCTCAGGTCATCTTCGAAACACTCAATGCGCGTGGTGAACCACTGCTGGCGTCTGACCTGGTACGTAATTTCGTTTTTCTTGAAGCTGCCCGCCAGGGGAAGCCTGTACCGCAACTATATGAACGGTACTGGAGCCCTTTTGATCTTGTTGCGACCACCGGCAAGGGCGTTTCGGCAAATGCCTACTGGCGAGAAAAGGAGCGTCAGGGCCGCTTGACCTATCCGCGCATTGATTTGTTCTTCTACAACTTCGCTACCTTGCGTAGCCAGGAAATTACCCTCGCCAGTCATGTATTTCAGTCATACAAAGCATGGTGGCAAAAGCAGCCACGCGATCTTGAAGTAGAGCTGGCGCGACTTGTTGCGTCCAGCCATCACTTTCAGGAGTTGGTATCACCGGAGGGCACTGGGTACTTAGCTGAGTTTGCACGCTTGGTTAAATCACTGGACGTGGGTACGGTCACCCCGGTTTACCTCGCACTGCGTGAGCAACTGGGAACCGACAGCGTTGAGCTGAAACAGGCCCTCGGCGACTTGGCCTCCTATCTGACGCGACGCGCGGTATGTGGATTGACCACCAAGGGCTACAACCGCTTTTTCATGCGTGTGCTGCAAGCGGTGACGGGGGGTGTCGAGGCCCCTCATACAGCCCTGCGCAAAATACTTTTAGCGGCGACGGCCCCGAGCGAGGTCTGGCCGGATGACACCCTGTTTAGCGACAAGTGGTGTCATCGTCCGGTTTACAAGGAACTTCGGCCCGTTAAAACGTGCGGCGTCCTGCGGGCGCTGGAATACGCTGCTCGTGGCACTCAGCAAGGCAGTAATCATGTGCCAGTCCAGTCTGACTTGACTGTCGAACATGTGATGCCGCAGAGCTGGGAAAAGTTACCTATATACCAAATAGCAGAGATGACCGAGCCACAGCGTCAGCTTAGAGAGGCAGTAGTTCATGGTTTTGGGAACCTGACGTTGCTTACCCAGCCGCTGAACAGCTCAATCAGCAATGGCCCCTTTGCCGACACTCATAATGCTGGCTGTGAGCCGGTTCTGGGTAAACGATCTCGACTGGGTCAAAGCGCCCTGCTGCTGAATACCTATTTTCATCAGACAGCGCTCGTAGCTTGGGATGACGATGCCGTTGCCAGGCGTTCTGAGTCCCTACTGAAAGCAGCATTACTTGTGTGGCCGAAACCTGTAGACGGCTGTGCCGCCCCCGTTTCGGTAGCATCGGCGATCTCAGGGAACTGACTATGACTTTCTCGCTGGTACGTGAAACCAGAACCTAGGTTGCTGGTATAGCGCAGGGGACGATGCTGGTAACCGCCATTGGTTAAGTGGTTGCCAGCAGTTGGCCAGGAATGGGCTCTGATTGACCATAATCGCCAATTACGCGCAGCTCAAATCGTAGGGAGGTTAGGAATGTCCCTGACGTTCCTGAGCCTTGCGAAAGGCTAAGGCCATGGTCGTGGTCGCTGCAGCCTGCTCAGTCGGTTTCTTCGGCTCACGCTGGACGTTGGGCCGGCGTGGACTGGATGTCTTAATCAACGAGGTAGTTCGCTTATCTGCAGGGATGGGTTTCGCCGACTCAGCCGGTGTACTTCGCCCATCTCTCGCTTGAGCAAGCAGGCTGTACACGTCGAGGGTGACTGGCGAGCCCTGCGGGAGCAGAATCGACAGCAGAAAGTGACCGTCGCTTAAGGCTTTAATCTGCGCCAGGTTGTGCTCGGACAGCACCTGATGGTGTTGATGGTGTGCCACGATCCGCCGCAGGTAGAGGGAAAGGTGCTGTCCCTGACGAGTTCCGGTCAACTTGAGGTAGCTTTTGTCGATGCCTGTGACCGCTTCAATAATGAACGGTTGCCAGCCGGCGCGCTGCCAAGCATAGGTGGTTGGCTCACCTGTGGCAGGAGCTTTACCTGGTCGGCTGCTAGTGTCGGTGCAGGGATGTTTAGGCCAAGGCGGGCCCAGCTCGTCGAAGAAAACTCGGCCACCCCTAGCCGATTGATAAAAGAATACCGCCGCCCCGCACACTGGGCAGCTGGCGTTGGGATTGACGTAGCTGTGGTAGGTATTGGTAAGTGAAATGAACCAGCCGCAGGGGCCCGATGGCTCGCTAGAGGTATTGATGGATCGCCCCGTATGTCCATCACCGCCCCAACCACAACTGCAGTTTTTAGGATGATTCCAGGCATTACACATCAGCACCTCCTTGTGGTCGCGAACGGCGGTATTTTCTTGATCAAGCTCAGCTTTTCAATCGGCTCCTATCCAGGGGCCGTAGGCTGCTTGAGTAGCACTCGACTGTACTGGTGGAATCCTAGTAATCGACGACCGGTGTGTCGCCGAGGGCTGGCAATGCTACGGTGATTGAAATCGCACGGAGGGTCTCAGTATGGGCTGGTTCAGAAAACCTCGGCAAATGACCTACTGGGAGGGCCGTGAACAGGCGTTCATTGATGCCGCGAACAAACTTAAAACCTTGCACGTTACGCCGGAAGGCGCGATGTACATCGATCCAGAAGAGCTTCGCGAGCAAATCATTGCTTCTCGAGAACAACTAAAGCAATTCGTCGTTAAGTAGAAGGATAAGGAAGCGGCGCGCCAGTCGGTTTTCCGCCCTCCGAATTTTAGCGCCGCCAGCGGGCAGGCTGGTATTTACTAAGTGGTGCTCCTGGATTTTTCGTAGGGTTAAATTTGTACGGCATCAGGTACGTCGTAAATATTACTCGTGACTTCACTCATCAGACGGTGATCCAACAGGACTTGTAGAATTGTAGGTGCTGTTAAGTTGCAGACAACAATCTTGCCGTTGACTTGATCAAAATTCATTCCCCAGTTCCTAAGCGTATTAACCTGTTTTAAACTGTTTATAAAGCCAGGATTGGAATAAAGAGATTTTTGCTCAATCGTGGCCATGCGTCGTAATTGCGTGGAGTTAGTCCCGATGTACTCTACAAGGGGGGTGATGTCAGAAAATAAATTTGAGAAATCAGCGTTAGTTTGCAACACCGTGAAGGCTTGTTTGTAAGCTTCTTTGTACTGCATTAATGATTCGAATGCGCGCTTAGAGGTGATAAGCAAAGTGTCCGCTGAGCAGTAAAAGTCAAAGTTTTTTTCTATAGTGAAACCATTGTCCTCAGCTGCTGAGAGCTCACCATTACTGAAAATCATATTGATAAACTTTTTGGGGTATGACGTTTTCCATGAAGCGGTCGAGCGCTTTACAGCATAGATCGTCTGCCCATTATGAGAAAACTTGACTACGTAACCTTGAGCACCCTTTAGTTCGTCGACTGAGGTTACCGCGCACTCAGGCTCGGGGCGATCTACCTGCGATTTTAGTAGCAAAAAATTGGTTGCGAGGGCTGGGGCAGTTAAACAACTATTTTCATTAGTTTGAGCAAGGTAAGAGTATTGTGCGAACTCGGTCGTACGATTTGCTTCTCGGATAAGCACATTTTTAAGAAGGAGATTTACTTTGTCATCTGTTTGAACGTAAGCAGTGTTGAATTTTCGATCTGTTGTGCTTTTCTTAAATATCCATAGGTGGACGGTAGAATCGGTATAGTTAAAGTTTTTAAAACTGTCAAAGTGCGCTTTCATGGCTACTCCTTGCAGATATAGAAATCTTGGATAGTTTGTGCTTTATAATGCCCTGGCGGGAAAGAATCTTTTTTCAAGATTTTCACCACTCGCGTCACACCATTGATTTTGATATTGGCCTCGTAGAGATTCCAACCGAAAATCAGCAGGAGAGGATTCATGATTATTTGTCCAGATTTATAGGTGATAGCAAACATCCACAAAAGAAATATGAGAAACCCTAAAAGCTTTTCTGGCTCTGAATAGCTAATGCCCATAAACGAAACGACATAAGGAAATGTATAGTTGATAATTTCATTGGGCACTGCTTTAACGGAAACTACTTCAATGCAGTGGGGGAAGCTAATTCGTTTGAATAGCTCACTTGCTAAAGCGGCAGAGCTTATTGTTAATGTAATGAATGCTATTGCTAGTATCGGATTTTTAAATGGGTTGATCGCACAGGTCAATGCCACAAGTTCTCTAGGCGCGCAAAAAGAGCGAGACCACCAGTCGAATGGAATATTTTGGATCGCGAGAATTATCGCCAGTGGCGTATAAGAGCCGATAAATATTAGGAATGCAGAGATCAGTCTAAATTGCAAAATAACACCTCCCAGTTAAGGTGCTTAGTGCTTCTTCAAAATTACTTTGAGCTTTTCCTTGCTCCACCATTAGTGATTTCCCTTTAGCGAATGGCTAAAAGCTATCACGGCCTGCTTCCATACGCCCGCAATTTGTGACAGAAGGCAGGCAGTTGCCCATACCATTTGGTGGAAGTCAGGACGGCTGCAAAATATCGTCGCCGTTTCAGTCTGCCTGTGGTGCCCATCGGTAATCGCGCTGACCGAACAATTAGGCTTTTTTGGAGGTTTCATTGCTGACGGGACGGAATGAGCCACTTGCGCGTCGTTTACTTGGCAGGCTAAAACCCTCCCAGCCTAATGGGTCTGACCATCCGAAAAGCTCCCGCTCAACCGTTTTTCCTAGATTATGGAATGGCTCAATCAGCGATGCTTCTTCGTTGAGGGTGCCCAAGAAAAGCCATTTTCTAAAAGAATTCATACTATGCGCATAAAAAGCGAGTTCGTGAACAAGGGACGAGCCATGAGGAAATACGTACCATACTTTTTCAAAATACGTTCGAGCCAAGCTAGCCAACTTGAGCAAGTCTGCGGCAGCTCTCTCCTCTTTTCGCGAAGTGTCTCCCACCCTTATAAATATGGCTGCCTTGGGGTGCCCATCCACTTGGATCATGAAGAACTGATTGAATAAATCAGAATGAACGACCTTTATCATTTCTCCTTCGGAATAACCGAAAAAGTCTGGCCCCGATATCTCCAGCAACTCGCCGCACCGACGTTCGTGCTCGGCGACTCGGGAGCGAGCGCGGGCGCGACTGGTGGTGGTGGGCGTGCCCACGCTTTTCGCATGACCTTCTGTAATATTGCGAAGGTCGAGCAAAGTCTGTTGGTTAGCGAGCGTGCTTTGCACAAGTGACAAAGCTACTTCACTGTTGAGCTGGTGTAGTCGTTCAAGCTGTTCAATGTGAGCGTAACCGCAGCCCACCTGTTCAGAGGAACATGGCCCTGCAATACGATCCAGGAAATTGCCGGCTTTCAGCATCCGCGAAACGACCTTGGCGTCGTACCCCTGCTCGTCTGCGAGTTTTCGGATCAGCAGGTTGATGCTGTCGTTTCCCTGGTAGGCATCCAATTGCGCCTGCACATTTTTGTATAGCGTGTACCAGTGTTGGCGAGCCTGCCTACCCATTTCAATCCCCAAGCTAACCGTGTAGTCCAGATGTGTCCTTTGAGTACACATCACCAAATCTTGACAGTCTATCGACCTCGGGCTATACCTAACAGCTCAATTATTTGGTGAAGTGTACCAATGAAGTCTGACAGTAAAAGCCATGCTTTCAGCCGAGACGTTGCAAAACGAGTCAGGCGTTCGCGCAGGGCATATGTCATGTGCTCGGCAAAAAATGGCAATGTCGAAATCCGAGTGGAGTCTCGGCTTGAGCAGTCCGTTGCTCAGGTGTTCGAGCTGGATCCCCGAGTTCGCTCCTACCGGGCACAACCGTTCACTCTCGATTTATCAACGGGTGATCTGTTATCAGAGAAGCACCTGATCAAACCTCAGGGCACGATGTATTACACGCCTGATTTTTCTGTCCTCTTGGACGAGCTACAGGTTGTCGTGGAAGTAAAACCTCGTCTTTTTGTGGAGGAGCAAACTGAGTTCCTGAGGTTGGTGAGAAGTGCCCTGCTGAGTAAAGGCATGCGCTTCATCGTTATTTCTGAAGATGACTTTAAGGGTCACTACCTCAGAAATGTTCAGCTGTTCATACCCTATTTAACACAAGCATCGGCTGCTCTCTCGCAGTGGGCCGCTCCTTTGCAAACACTTACTCCCGACCGCCTCAAAGGCCCTGTCCGCCAAATCCTGGATACAGGCTTACCGGCGAACTACCAGCTCGCAGCGGGGGTGCTACTCGGGGTTGTCAAATTTGACCTTGAGATACACCAGTTCGAGCTGATGGATTTTGAAATTGCGCCTGCATTTGGCTCGTTGGAAGCCTTTGAGGTGATTCGTTATGAACTCTAATTTAGAGGCAGGGCAAGCTGTCGTATGGCAAGACACCTGCTACGTTATCAAGGCCATCAAGCCACTGTTGGGGGACATCGTTCTCGAGGCGAAGGGTGGTGTTGAGCGCGCTGTCGATATTCGAGCCTTTTATAATCAGGTCGCCTCTGGTGACATTGCATTGCCTGGTCGGAAAGTCGAGGCTACAAAGCGCTCTTGGTCTAAAACCGAGCAAGAGGAAGCCGACTTTCGTCAGAAACTGATCGAGCTCCTGGTATCACTTGATGCCCAATCTCTGGATGATCAAGCCTGCAATGAGCGTGTGGATGCATTTTGTTTACTCCACCAACACAAAAGGCCTTCGAACAAAAGCATCCAGAATTACCGGCGCAAATTCAAATGTCATGGGTTCGAAGGACTTATTCCAAATTTCAGTCGCAGGGGCGGTTCCGGGTGGGCGAAAAAATCCGGAGCAAAGGAGGTCGCAGAACGTGTCCTGATTCAGACGTTCATGAAAGACGATAAGGTGAATCTGTCGTCCGTGACGACGATGATCAATCAAGAGTTGAAAGACCTCTGCCAAGAATCAGGGGCTGAAGAACAGATTGATCGAAAGACGATCAGTCGTCTTCTCCAGAAATTGCCCAGCTCTTTGGTGAAAGAGGGGCGCCTTGATCCTCGCACGTTCAATCTTTGGAATCGTCAGGCTGTCCGGCGTTATGACGTGAAGCAGCCCTTTGAGCGTGTTGAAATCGACGCTAAAACATTGGATGTGTATTGCCGCGACGAATTCGGTAACCGCTATACCGAGCTGACCATGTACGCCATGGTTTGTGCACACGCTTCATACCCTGTCGCCGTGTATGTTAGCGGCGGTAAGCCAAGCGAATACACCTTGTTGAAAGTGTTCGAGTTCTTTCTGGCGCCGAAAGACCAGGCGTTCAAAGACCGTTTCGGCATCGTAACGGACTGGGTGCAGCCTTGCGGCATTTCCACAGTGGTTCTCGACAATGCGTCAGAGAATTTCTCCGACCTATCTTTGGGCATCGTACGGCGCTTGGGGATTCAGATCGAGTACGCACGGATCGCCCGAGGCGACGACAAGCCGCACGTGGAGTCATTCTTCAAGGCAGCCGACGACGGTGTTTTCACCAAAATGCCGGGTGCTAAGCAGAGCCAGGACAAACGAATCAAAAAACGTCATGCCAAGGCCGAGGCTGAGGCCTGTTACTCAATCGAAGAGATCTACCGGCACATCGTGACATTCGTTGCCGACGTCTACATCCACCGTCCAAATCAGAAGCTTGGCTTTCGATATGGCAAGCCCATGACCCCCAAAATGGCGATGGATGAGGCCTTGTCTAATTTCCTGCCAGTGCCGCCACCCTCCCTCGATCAACTGAAGAAGTTGCTTCTTGAGGTGAACAGGGATACTCGCCAGCTTCAACACTACGGCGTCGACTTTGAAGGCTTTCAATTCCATAGCCAAGCTATGGCCGCATTGGCGCGCGAGCGTGCCATCAGCACTATCGACATCTTGTACAACCCCGAAGATTGCACCACGATCTTTGCTGTGCATCCTGACGATGGCAGCCTGATCCGACTTCACAATAAAACCGTCGGTATCCCAGAGGTGTCATTCGTGGTGGCCAAGATGTTGAAGAAGGCTTATTCGGGTGGCAACGCTGAGATGAATGGACACGACTATCAGCGCGTGTATGCCCGAATGCTCGCCCAGTTCACGGCTGACAGCCAGCGGCGTCCAAAAATCAAGGCTAACAACAAGGCATTGCGTGAGCGCGAAAAAGTCTCGGAGAAGGCCGAAATAGCAGGCCAGCTCGAAAAGTACACCTCCCAACCACTAGATGCTTTCGTATCGCCAAAGGCGGACGACTCCAGTGAGGATGATTTTGAACCCGCGCCGCGCAGGGCACAACCATGAACCAAGTGATGAACCCTTTAGTCTGTCATCACCGTTTTAACGTCGTACAGACTGAAATTGAATGCGCCTTGGCGCGCACGGAGAGCGGTGATCCACAGATCCTGCCCATCGTCGGGCCCACCCGCGTCGGCAAGTCGAAGTTGTTGGCAAGTATCATCGCTAGCCATACAACCAATGAACCTTTGGGACACCGCAAAATTATCTATGTGGTAAGTCCCAAACATCTCACCGGGCGGGCTTTGCCGGATGCCTGTTTGGTCAGCATCGGCATGAGTACCGCGCTGTTCAGGAACCATGTGTTGGCGACCGATGCCTTCATCAAAGCGGTCAACAAGCAGTCGACGCGGCTGCTCATTTTCGACGAGACGCAACACATGCTGGAGCGCAGTGGACGCACGACAGTGCGTGCGGCTGCTGACTTCATCAAGCTGATTTTTGATCAGACGCGAGCCAGCATCGTGCTGGCGGGACTACCGACCCTGCTCGGGCTGTTCAAGGAAAATGAACAATTGGCTGATCGAGCCCTGAGCCCCATCGAATACTACCCATATCAATGGCAGGGCACAGATTACAAGCATTTCCGCAGCGCGCTGGGCAGCGCACTGGAGCACCTGTCTGAGAATGGCTGGGACACGTTTGCGTTTAATGATGCGGAGTTTGCTCGCCGCATGTACTTGGCCTCTGCAGGTCGGTATGGGCTGATCCACAAGCTTTTCGGCGAGGTGCAACTGGTTGGGCAAGCCGACAAGGTAGCAGGCTATGAAGCGTTTACTTTGGCCTATCAACGCGCCGTGATGGGTCGGCTGATCGACTTCAATCCCTTCGACATTCAGCAGCCTGTATTGGTTGAACACATGGCCTTGGTTTATGCGAAGGTCATGCAAGAAGCCGGCGTGCGCATCTAAGGGGAAAAAACCATGCTGGCGTTCATACCAAACGATGACATATCTGACGAAAGCCTCAACGGCTATCTGTTGAGACTGACAGAGGAGAACTTTCTTGGGTCTACCCATGCCCTTTTGCGACCGCCCGGTGTCCGGCTAAAAAGCCGTTACACCGATGGGGAGCGGTCTGCCATAGCGCAGTACCATGGGCTAGATGCGCAACGGCTTGATCGTTTGGCAGCGTTTCCTGCTGTAGAAGGATCGATGGCTGCTGGGTTATTCCTGAGAAAGCTTGTCCCCGTCTGTCCGGAGTGCCTGCAGCTATCAGGTCATATCCGCCAGGCGTGGCATCATCAGCTATTTACGGCCTGTCCGCTGCATCAGGTACTGCTCATCGCCGAGTGCCCGGAATGTGAATCGTCGTTGGAATTAAATCGGGGGGCCGTGTCTCAATGCGGTTGCGGATGCGATCTGTCACTAGCGACCGCGCTGCCAGCCGATGCCGCCAACCTCCTGATTTCATCGATCCTCCTGCGCACCGGTGAGAATCAGCAGGTGCTTTCAGGTTTGAACCATGCGCCGGGTGTCCCGCAGGACATCGACAAATTCCTGCTGTTTCTCGCCAATCTGACCTTGAAGGTGCCACACAGGAAAAATGTGGCCATTGATTTTAAACGTGCCGTTGAGATCAATCAGGCTTGTTATGTGATGGCTCAGGATTTATTGACTGGATTTCGGACATTTGTGCTAGCAAAGGTACAGGCCGCGAACCAGGCAGACTCCAGGCAATTCATTCGTCATTTGGGGGCTTGGTACAGAGAGCTGAACGCCTCGTTCAACTCCGCAGCTTACGCACCCTTACGGGCCATCGTTACCGATATCATCCTCGGCCATGCCCATACTCCGATCAACCGAAAAATGAAGTATATCGGTGCAGAGCTATTGGGCTTAAAGGCTACGTTTACCGCTAATGAAGCTGCCCGTTTGCTTGGTTCTTCGCCCGACCGAATCATGTCGTACGTGAAGACTGGCCAGTTGCCTGGGAAGGTCATACAGGGGGCGTTGGTCGACTTCTGCCTAATCGACCGCGCAGCAGTTGAGGCGCTCCAGCAGGCTGCAGAAGGTCTCGTCACCAGCAAAGATTTGCTCCGTATCCTCAACATCACTCGTCGGGTGCGCGCGCGCCTACTGGAATCGGGAACCTTAAATCGAGTGCCGGAAAGCGACAGACCCCTGTTCGCTAAAGGGGAATTTCTAAAGAAGGATGTCCAACGCCTGATCGACGTGCTCGCCGAAGCGCCGGTGCCTGTGGTTTGCCACACAACCCTCGGGATTGAAGACATCAGCGCTAAGCGCTTCTCCTACCACCAAGCCTGTGAAGTCTATCGGCTGATTTTCACTGGTCAGATCAAGCCAGTATCAAGAACTCCTGAAGTACAGGGGTTAGCAGCCTTTGGATTCGATCAGGAAGAAATCCTGGGGCATCTGCGACAAGACTCTGCCTTGTTTGAGCTGACCATTACGGATCTCACCAAGATGACTCGCTGGAAGCACGAGAACATCAAAGCCTGGGTGGAACAAGGTCATTTGGGGGCCCGTGTTGAGTCCTTGGGCAGAAGCCGCAGGGTGTTTATTTCGGTAGTGGATCTGCTGATGTTTCTCTCCACGCACATTGTGGTCGCAGAAGTTGCCGAGCGCTTGGGCAGTAAGTCAGTACACCTAACCAACTCTTTGGCAAGTAAAGGCGCCATGGTAAGAGGCGGCCACGTGACGTCTGAAGGTACTCAGCGCGGTGCCTTGATATCAACAGATGCCCTGATCAAATTAGCGTTGGGGCGTGCTGCTGGCGAAAGTCCTCGAAAAGCTAGCGACGCGAGTATGGGGGCGACAACTCGGTGTTTGACTATGGCGGATCTCGCGGACGGGTTGTTCGAGGCGGAGAATCGGCCCGGCTAAGGTAGTCGTGCTATCAGATCGAGTGCTTAACGTATGCGCCGGGCAAGGCGTCGACGATGCACATGCTCAGCGGAGGTTAGCTGTCATGAAAAACTTGGATGCGATCACAGAGCTGTTGTATGGCGAGGGCATTTCTATGCTCGGCCACAATGCTTCCGATGAAGAGGCCATAGCACTCGCCCAGCGGCGTTTCGGTCATGCGCCGTATTGTCTAGTTAGGCAATGGATCTGGATTGATCTGGTGATGCCGCCATCACTATTGGAAGCGCTGGAGCGTGATGCTCGTCTCCCAGTCATGATCTATGCGCACGAGGTGGTCATGGACAGCCAAGGACGGCTGAAGCCGGGAGACTGGGTGCGTACTACTCCAATGGTGTCGTTCTCGGATGGTTTTTGCTTTCAGACCCGCAATACCGCGTATTTTCTGCTGGGCCCTGGCACTCGTAAATCAGCAGAGTTGGCGACAGTGGTAAAGGTGTTCTAGACCGGGCCTTGCCTGGCCTACCCACCTCATTGGCAGGGAACCTGGACTTGCCCCTACAAAACCGGACACCAACTCCCCGTTAAATTGATGCCACTGCCAAGCGTCTGAACTCCCTCGGCGAGCGATAGTTCAAAGCGCTGTGCGGATGCTGCTCGTTGTAATGTTCGAAGGCAATTGCCAGGTTACGCAACGCCGTTTCCCGATCCGGTTTGGGCATGTGCGCCACGTAGTCACGCTTGATCGTCTTCACGAAGCTCTCCGCCATCCCGTTGCTCTGCGGGCTGCGAACTGGCGTGGTCACCGGCTGCAAGCCGATCTGTCGAGCAAACAGGCGTGTCTGTTCGGCGGTGTACGCCGAGCCGTTGTCGCTTAGCCATTGCACCGGCGTAGTGGGCAATTGATCACCGAAGCGCTTCTCCACGCTTTCCAGCATCAAGTCACGGATATCATCGCCGCTGTACCCGGTCGGGCTTGCCACCCAGCCGATGGCTTCGCGATCACAGCAATCGAGGGCGAAGGTCACGCTCAGTTTGGCGCCATCCTCGCAGCGGAACTCAAAGCCGTCCGAGCACCAACGCGTATCGCTGGTTTTCACGGCAATACGGCCTTCGTGCCGACGCGGCACGCCGGGCTGTTTGAGTCGACGCTCCAGCAGCAAGTTGTGATCACGCATGACCCGGTAAACCCGCTTCACATTGATCGCCGGCAGCGAATGGGTTTCACGTTCCCGACGCAGTAATCCCCAGACACGACGGTAGCCATAGCTGGGCAACTCGCTGACCTGCTGTTGGATTTCAACCACCAACTCAGCGTCGTCCACAGGTCTGCTTCGCCGTGTCTTGGGCGATACCGATTGCTTGATTCGAACCGTTAATTGCGAGCGCGCCACACCGAGACATTCGCTGACCAGCTTCACTGGTCGTCCCCCGGCAACAAGGGTGAGTGCGCAATCCATTTTCGCGACCGGGCGATCTCCACGGCCTCTTTGAGGATTTCGGCTTCCATCGTTTTCTTGCCCAGCATCCGTTGCAGTTCACGGATCTGCTTGAGCGCATCGCTCAGCTCGGAGGCCGGCACCACGGCTTCGCCAGCACTGACCGCCGACAGGCTGCCGTCCTGATACAGCTTGCGCCACAGGAATAACTGGTTGGCATTGATGCCGTTGCGCCGAGCGACGACCGACACACTTTGCCCTGGCTCAAGGCTCTCGCGAACCATGGCCAGTTTTTGCTCCGGGCTCCAGCGGCGTCGCCGCTCCTGACCCAAAAGCTCACCACTCTTATCGTTGCTGTTAGTCATAAACATAACCGTTTGCCTATCCCTTATCGTAAGGGAGAAACGGTGTCCTGTCTTTCATGGGGCTCGTTCAGAATCTGACATGACAACCTCAACAGGTTTCGGTGAGCTCCGGCTCGCGGCGGCAGAGCGGCATTTCAGCGGCATGGCAGTGACCGCCTTCCTGACAGAAGTCGAGATTGTGGCGTGTTCTGCGGTCGGTGTGGTGCATAAGCATACTCGTGCAGGTGCAGGACGGTTTGAAGACGGGCATCGCATTCGCACCTCTGATATCCACCTGATGGCGCACAGGAGCCCTTACTGGATACTCCTTACCGCCAGCGGCAGTTGCTATGTAATCGTCACGTTCAAAGGTAACAATGGTCGGCAGTCACTTAACGACTTTTTGAAGGTTCTGACCGGTGGCTTTTACCCCACTCCCAGGCACTTACAATAGGAACCGCGCTGGCGAAAACAGGCGATCATTAGCACTCACCACCTTGCACCAGCATGTGCAGACAAGAGTGGAGTAATCTTTCTCGCCCGAAGCGGGAGCATTTGGCCCAAGTTCGTATGTCGACAGCGGACTCGAACAGCATTGTGCAGTGCGTATACCAGAGGTTAAATCCTGCTTTATTCAGCGTAACCCTGTGAGTCATCCCCAAATTTTCGTCGACGCGTGCCCTGCGTTATGGATGCTGCGCACGTGGTAGATTACTTTTCTAGGGGCGCTATTTAGCGGAGCGATTTGGCTGGCAGAGATAGCTCGTTGCGACTGGCTTGTCATACCCTGTCGAGAATGGGCCGAGGGCTACTGAAGCTTTTGATACACGTTGTAGTCCTGACACTGAGACATTGTGGTTTGTACAGGTATGAAAATCGACTCCATGACTGACTCTGATCTCCTGGTAGAGCTCCAGGCAGAAAATGCTCGATTGATTGCATTGCTGGAGGCCAACGCTATTGAATGGCGACTGCCAGCAGCGGTGCCTGCCACACCTGTTTCTGTAGTCGAGCTACCCACACAGAGTCTTGGAACCAAGGCGAAACTGAAGCTGTTTCAGCGCTTGTTTCTAGGACGTACTGATGTATTCCCCCAGCGCTGGGAGAGTAAAGCCGGAAAGGCAGGGTATTCGCCAGCTTGTGCGAATGAATGGCGTCCGGGTGTTTGTCAGAAGCCCAAAATCAAGTGTGGAGAGTGCAGCCACCGTCAATTAGTGCCGTTGGATGAACAGGTGCTGTATCGGCACCTGGCGGGCGAGATAGTCGCAGGCGTTTACCCCTTACTCACCGACGACACATGTAACTTCCTTGCTGTTGATTTCGACGAGGCCGACTGGCGCGATGACTTGCTAGGTTTCGCCCAGTCCTGTCGAGAGCTGGATGTACCCGTGGCTTTGGAAATCTCGCGCTCCGGTAATGGAGCTCATGCTTGGGTATTCTTTGCGAGGGCTGTCACAGCTCAGGACGCCCGGCGACTGGGCACGGCGATCATTAGTCATACCTGCGCTCGAACTCGACAGCTGAAGCTGAGTTCGTATGACCGACTTTTCCCGAACCAGGACAGGATGCCGAAAGGTGGTTTTGGCAACTTGATTGCGCTGCCTTTGCAGAAGAAAGCTCGCGAGTACGGATGCAGTGTCTTTGTTGACGACGAACTTAAACCGTATGTTGATCAATGGGCATTCCTGGCCAGCATCCAGCCTATGGCCGTGGAGGATATTGATCCGGCCATCGTATGTGCGACGGGCCACGCTCATCCTTTGGATGTAACGTTCGTTGCTGAGGAGGACGAGCAAGAGCCTTGGAAGAGCCCAAGTGAACAAAGACTATCTTGCCCAATGCCAGCATCTTTAACGGTTACATTGGCAAACCTGATTTACTTTGAAAAAGAAGGATTGCCCCAGGCGTTGGCTAATCGGTTGGTCAGGCTGGCTGCGTTTCAGAATCCAGAATTCTACAAGGCACAGGCGATGCGTCTGTCGGTTTGGAATAAGCCCCGCATCATCGGTTGTGCAGATAACTTCCCCAAGCACATCGCCCTACCCCGTGGCTGCCTAGATGTCGTGTTAGAGCTTTTGAAGGAAAACGGCATTGCTCCGATCATTGAGGATGAGCGTTTTGGTGGCGAGCCCATCAACCTGAACTTCGTCGGTGCATTGCGGGAGGATCAGGAGGCTGCTGTAACGGCGATGCTACAACATGATGCTGGTATCCTTTGTGCCCCGACAGCTTTCGGTAAAACCGTGGCCGCTGCTGCATTGATCGCGCGTCGCGGTGTGAATACGCTCGTGCTTGTGCATCGAACGGATCTGCTTCGCCAGTGGCAAGAGCGACTGCAGGCGTTCCTTAGTCTCGGTAAAGGTGTAGTCGGCACCATCGGCGGCGGAAAAGCCAAGCCTACGGGGATTATTGATATAGCCGTAATGCAGTCCCTATCGAGGCAGGGTCAAGTTAGCGAACAGGTAAAAAACTACGGGCAGGTCATAGTTGATGAATGTCATCATTTATCGGCATTTTCGTTTGAAGCAATCCTGAAAAATGTTCGGGCAAAGTATGTACTTGGGCTAACAGCTACACCGGTACGCCGTGATGGTCAGCACCCCATCATATTTATGCAGTGTGGGCCGATTCGACATACGGCGAGCAGGCCAACCAGTGCTCCTGATGATTTGATGGTGGAAACTCTGCTGTTAGCAGCTCCGATCAACCTACCCGAGGGAGCTGGTATTCAAGATGTATTCCGGCACCTTGCTGAGAATATTGAACGCACAGAGCGGGTCACGCTTGAAGTCGAAAAGGCGTTCAATCAAGGACGTAAAGTGCTGGTGCTGACAGAGCGCACTGATCACCTGAGCGTCATCGAGGCGGCACTCGTTGGTCGTGTGCAGAATCTATTTACCTTGCATGGACGTATGTCGAAAAAGCAGCGCATAGCCCTGACAGATGAGTTGGCCGCCCTACCACCGGATGTTCCTCGAGTGCTATTGGCCACTGGCAAGCTCATAGGTGAGGGATTTGACCATCCGCCATTGGATACTTTGGTGCTTGCAATGCCCATTTCTTGGAAAGGCACACTGCAGCAGTACGCAGGGCGTTTGCATCGAGAGCATGCGAGTAAATCCAATGTGCGCATAATCGAGTTTATCGATGCCGGGCATCCAGCGTTGATGCGGATGTGGGAAAAGCGCCAAAGCGGGTATCGAGCGATGGGTTATCGTCTTGAAGACCGTTCGAGTTCAATGGATCTGTTTCAAGCTTGAGTGGTCAGGTTTGTCGCGCCAGATCAGCGGTTCAACCTCGACATATAAATTCCACCGTCGCTTGATCACCTGAAATTATTCTTGTGCCTCGACAGCCGGCTCCAGTTGGGCAGCATCTGATTCGTGAATTCCCCAAGGTAGCTCGGTCAACTCGGCGATGGATTGGAACTCTTTCAGGAACTCAGGCTGGTGCCTAGCCAGCCACCGAACGACAGCAGCGTTGGCAAGGAGCTTGGGTGCATCGCCCAGCAGTTTCTCAAACGTGAAGCCACTGGTGTTAAATAGCTCTTGCTTGCGGTCGGTAGCGGCGATACGTGAGAGCGCCTTCTCCAGGGCAGGGCCGGTGATGCCTTTGTCTTCCAGGCGTTTCTTTTCGTCCAGCACCTTCTGCTTGTTCTCAGCCAGCACCAGATCAAAGCGACGCAGCACAATAAGCGGCAGCATCACACGACGATACTGTGGCGGACGATAGGGCCCGCGCAGCTTGTTGGCGATATTCCAGATGAAGCCGACTAGATTTTGATGTTGAGCATTGTGCATTAGCAGTTCCTAAAGAGGATTCGATTCGTTCTACAGATCTCATCACGCCATTAGCAGTGGGCTGATCTGGTGTTGCTCAGTGGTGATCCACTGGAGTGACCAGATCGATGCCCGCACCATCGCATGCATGGTTTGCAAGGAGGCACGGGAGCCTCTATGTTCTTGAGGGTCGAGAGCTGAATGGAGAAGATGCTCGCTCCCACCGTTGCTTGATTCAGCAGGCCGTGCTCTATGCCGGATTGCAGGGGAATCAGCAGAGCTTTGGGAGGGTATTGATCGAGGGCGCGGCTGCGCATGAGAACTAACGATTGCCCGGACACCTACGCCACTCAGACTGTGCATTATGAAGCACCTCTATCTTACGTGGTAGGTTGCTTGTGAAGCGCTGGATGGTGTCAGAAAGCTCTGCGATAGATGCTGAGCATCGGAACACCTCTGAATCGGTAGCCATACATGCCTCGTCTGCCTTCCAGACTCCCAGTCGACGATGGTGGCGATCAACCATAACGTCAAATTACGCGTAAGCCGATGCGGCGGATCGAGGCCAGCGAGGCGATCACGGGTATTGGCCTACACTTGTTCGTGGTTACGTCCGGAGAGCGTCATGAACCCGCAATTGCAAGCACAAGTCTTAGAGATAATGGGAGCGCCGCAGCGTAAACCCTTGGATACGTTTATTCGAGAAGGGGTGCCGCTCATAGCCCTTGAGTACCTAGCGCAACGCGGTGTCAGCGCCGTCGCTGTCGGCGTGCTCACGTCTCGGACTCTGCACCGCCGACGCGTCAAACGGGAACAGCTTTCCCGCGCGGAAGGGGATCGGCTATACCGAGTGAGCATGATCTTCCTCCGATCCGAGCAAGTGTTTGGCCACCCCGACAAGGCGTCTCTCTGGCTCAGCACCGTTCACAGCTTCTTGGATGGCATGACGGCGTGGGAGGCTGTGGCGACTACGCCGGGCTATGCCGCTGTGCTCGACAGTTTGGAACGCATCCACCAGGGGTTTTTTGCTTGAGTGAACGAGGTTGGTCGCTGTTTGAGCTCAAGAGCACCTATGGCAACAACGCTGTCGTAATTCACAGTGACTCAAATTTCGGCCCACAGAGCTGGGGCTGAGCCCAAAATTCGTCCAACTAGGCAAAAGGCTCCTTTCACGAGCCTTCGCGGATTATATCGTCACACCAGAATGACATTTTCGGGAGCGATCTTCGCGGCGATTACACTATAAATATCAGTATCAACCTCCGGGACTTTGATAGAAATAATCAGCGCATACCGTGCCGGGCTGTCATACCGCTCCAAGGCTCCTCTGGTTTTCCACCATCCCAATGACGGGTACACGGCAAGATAGCCACGGCTTGCCAGCTCAGCTGCAGTGCCATTCCAAGTGTCCTGATGAAGTGAGCCACGATGGCGTTTCTGTTTGCCTAGAGTCCATGCCGGATCATTGTCTTGGTTCGGCACTCCATTTTCATCATCAAGCGCAGCGGCATTTACCCTGGCTCTGAACCGAGGCACATCTTCCGTTGGACGTTTTACGTCGAAGCGAAGACCGTGGGATTCATATCGATAGCGAGACCTTCCACGGGCGGATGGATTAGGTTCGATGAAGTAGGACAACGTAACGGTCATTTCAACGTCGGTTGCCCCCAATGCTTCAAGTTCATCCTTGGGCCAGGGTAGCTCGTGCAGGTGCATTTCTCGTGGAGAGGGGTCTTTCCCTCTCAACTTTTTAAAGGGTTGGAGAGTGTCCTCGACAACCAGCGTCAGCGAGTTTGATGCGCTCCATTTAGCTCGATCCAGGCTGGGCACGCCAAAGCCACAATGCCTAACCAGACGTTCGTAATCCT
Source organism: Pseudomonas sp. LY-1 (assembly GCF_053502595.1). NCBI lineage: Bacteria > Pseudomonadati > Pseudomonadota > Gammaproteobacteria > Pseudomonadales > Pseudomonadaceae > Pseudomonas > Pseudomonas sp. LY-1. The sequence continues at coordinate 263,356 of NZ_CP094353.1, forward strand.
GTTTTGTTGGATTACGATTTTGCGGAAGAAACATCTGCTTCATCGCATCAGTCCATTCAGCAGAATGAACGATCAATGCCCGGATGGTTTCAGGCCAGCGCGCTGGGTATGCGGCCATCAGCTGAGCCGCCATCCGGGAGCAAAGCGAGGTCGCGGCGCTGGTGGCAGTGGCCAATGTCAGATGGCGGTCGAATGGGCGATTATGAGTGGTCAGCAGTGATAGCTCCCCTGCAGTGGCAGGGCCCAGCAGCTCATCATGGATCAGATTGCCTCCCTCAAAGAGCACATCTGGTTTCAGGGGATAATGGCTGATCCAATTCTGCGACGTTGTGCTGAATGGGCTCAGGCCTCCCTGTGCGGCGACAGCTCTCAAGCCTGGTGCGAGCTCTACTAGATCGGTAAACGCTCCGACAGTTAATGAATTCCAAGCCTGTGCAGGGTCGCAAATACCCATCAATGTATTGCTACTTGGATAGTCCACCCATTCACGGCTCTCTCGAATGTTACCTGCAGAAACCACAAATAGCCGTGGGCTTGCTCCCTGGCCATCTGAATCAAAGGCGAGTCGGTCTAGGGCGGATGACCAGGATGAGGGGCGGCCCCGATCTCGGCCGTCTACGGTAGTGACTGCCATGCTGAACAGTCGTGCTCTTAGAGGTGCCGTTATCTCGGGGCGAGCTACTGCTTCGACTGTATTGAAACCAAAATTCTTCTCATCTCCAGCATTTGCTCCGTCGATTGGTAGCAGCTTCACAGACTCAAGACGATGTTCAATGATCAGAGGTTCCGCTGATCTTAATGTATGGGTTAAATCGCCATAGAGGGCTAACCCAGCCATGCTGGTGCCATGGCCATGGCGGTCATCCACACCCCAATCCGGCTCGATGGTGTGAAGGTCTGGCTCCACAAGTGCTGGAGTTAATAGTGGGTGGCCGTGGTTTACGCCCGTATCAAGAATGCAGATATGCGGGGTATGCTCTGAGGAGGTGAAGGTTGTCCTACCCAGAAGTTCAGCAGCCCATTCGTGCTGCTCTGCAGGTGTAAATGAATCAAAAAAATCCGCCGTTTCCTTTGCCCTGCGTAACTCAGCGATGCTGTTAAGAGTCAGAACTGAATGTTGTAGCTGTGCTTTGCTGCATTGGATTGTCAGCACTGTTCGTTCTGGGAAAGTAAGCCTTCCTTCCAGTACTCGAATACCAAGTAGCTGAGCGGCCTGCATGAAGCTTGCAACCACCAAGTCCCGATTATCCCTGACGGGTAACCAAGCCTCCCACCATATAATCTCGTTTTCGTCTGTTGGAAAAAATGTTGGAGCATCCGTCCATAGCGCCTCTAGTTGAGCCACATGGATGGATTGAATCGTGTTTATTAAGGCTTTGTGGTCAAGGCTTCGCCCTGTAGAACCTTTACGATCATCAAGGTACTCGACGATGACCCGTTCAAAATAATCGAGCTTGCCATCCGGGACGAAAACAGTCGCAAAGCCTCTTTCTCCCTCTTCCTTATAATTGAGAAGCTCGATCCCCTTAGGTTTATTCGCCAAACTTTCAAAGGCCAGTTTGACATCAGCAAAGCTTTCAAACTGAACGCGAAGGCCTACCCCGTCTTGGATGCCAAGTGCCGCTTGTTCTTCTTTTGCCTGTTCCGCAATAGGGCGGATCTGCTGGAGTTGTTCGCGCAAAGAATTGCCGTGCAGGGCACGGTCACGAACAGGGAGCGGTGGGGGCCTTACTGGAACCCGATGGGAAGTGAAAGGCTCTGGGGATGAAGTATTCTGGGGAAACAAGTGCGGGAGGTTTTCTCTGCGTTGATCCGTCATCGCGATACTGCTCTTTGAATTATTTGTCGATTAGTATTTTCTTACTGATCAGCTTCCGCTCTTCCAACATCTTAAAAATATCAGCATCCGTAATTGATACCCGGTCATGAATAATTGCATCTTTGAGGGTGTCGTCTGCAGCCCGTGCGACGTCGGCATAGCTCAGACCTATTGCCTTATCGGCGAGCTTCGACCAAGCCAAGCGTTTCGGCTTAAAGGTGGATAAACGATTCTTTAGCACCGCGATGATCTGAGCGGCTTCAGGAAGTCCGTACTGGATCATATCGTCAAACCGTCGGAACAGGGCGTAGTCCAAAATTTCGGGGTGGTTTGTAGCCGCGATTATCAGGCTGTGGGACTGATCCTGCTCCAGCATTTGCAAAAAGCTATTCAACACGCGGCGTATCTCTCCGACGTCATTAGCTTGGCCGCGTTGCGAACCTATGGCATCGAACTCGTCGAAAAAATAGACACCGCGTACTTCCGTTATGGCATCAAAGACCTGGCGCAGTTTGGCGGCGGTCTCCCCCATGAATTTGGTGATCAAGGCATCAAGTCGCACAACAAACAGCGGGACACCCAACTCACCTGCCAATGCAGAGGCGGTCAGTGTTTTGCCAGTGCCTGGTGGCCCGACCAATAACAGTTTCCGGCGAGGTGAAAGCCCGTGGGCACGGATCTTCGTATGGTTCTGCTGTTCTTTGATGATCCGATGCAAACGCATAGCAACCTGGTCGTCCAGGATCATGTCGGAAAGTCGAGCTTGTGGATAAGAGGCCTGGAGAAGTCCGACCAACTCACCACGAGGTTGGCTGATAGGGATCGTTTTGTTTAGTACTTTTGAAGAGGGCCGAGCTTTCGCTGCATCGATCAGAGCTTTGAGCTCTTCTGCCAGTTTTCCGTGGCCGAGCTTTGCCTCGTGCGCTGCAACCTGCATCGCGACGGAGAAGAAGTGGCTGTCATCACCAGTAATGTGGGATTTCAGCAGTGCTTTGAGCTGATCGGCGCTTGCCATAGGTTGACCTCATGCTAGCCGTGCATTATAGGCCTGATTAGGTTTGCCTTGCAGAAAAGTAGCTTCGACACAGTAAAAGGCTGGCTTTCTCGAAGGTACTGATCTTATGGCGTTCGATGGTCTGGAGGGAGTACGCGGTATGAGCCATGTCCAAGCGGTCATCTTTGATGCGTTCGGTACCATCATCCGGATCGAGAACGGGCGCCATCCATTTCGCCAGCTTCTCAAGCTAGGCATCGCGCAAGGTCGGCGTCCGAAGCCGGATGATGCATCGATGCTCATGAGCCATCCTTGGAGTCTTGCGCAAGCTGCCGATCACTTCGGCATTGTCGTGCCACCGACTGAGCTTGAGCGTATCCAATCCGAGCTTGATGATGAGCTGGCCGGTATCCAACCCTTCGCCGACGCCCTCGCCTGCATTGAGGCACTGCAAGCGCGTGGTCTGAAAGTGGCGGTCTGTTCAAATTTGGCCCGGCCCTATGGCGCGGCTGTTAAGCGCATCTTTCCTGGCTTGGAGAGCTATGGCTTCAGCTATGAGATAGGGACGCTCAAGCCAGATCGGCGGATCTACGAGGCAGTGCTGACTGAGTTGGCTGTAGACGCCTGCAAGGTGTGGATGATCGGGGATTCCCAGCGTTGTGATCGAGACGGGCCAATAGCCCTTGGAATCAAAGGGCATTATCTAAACCGGACTGGAGCAGGATCGCCATCTGACTTTCGCGATTTGATGGCTTTCAAGCACTCCGTGTTTGAAAGCCGATCGCCTTGATCTCCCAGTTATATCTACAGTGTGCAGCACCGGCAACGCTTAGCGGATGCAGGTCAGAGACCTAGGTCAATAGCAGCTAACCGGTCAATTTGATGCGACGTCGCATCGCCTTGCCCGGCAATTGCCAGTAAGCGCTCTCGAAGTACTTCCGAGTACGGGCGATGCTTCGTCGGTGCAGATATAGGCTGGATGTTCCGTAAAGGTATTGTGATGCAGGCTTTGCTGCCATCCATAGCTTCCCCAGTGGCGATCAGATCATTTGGCCGAAGCGCACCTTCGCCCTTTGTCATGCTGCCTATCAGGTTGTAGAAGTATTCCTCAAAAAGCACCTCAAGCTTCCCTGATTCGGTCAGATAGGCCAAGAGTAACCATGGATCGTCACTAGTAGGCGAGCCACCCCACCAGATGCTTAGCTCTGCGAGGTGCTGAAGCACGGCACTGTCTTTTTCAAAGACATACCAGATCGCTGGGGCTGTGTGCCTGCGAGCTATTGCATGCTCATACAGCTCCCTAGCAACGCCGGCAGGATCCCGCCAGCCGCTCCCCTGTTTGCAAAGGACGAGGGCGCTCGGTTGACCGTTTTCTGTGTTGATGAGATATCCAGGACAGGAGCCGAGACATGGTTTGAGTCTGAACGCTGTACCCCGATACGAATCGAAATGCACCAAATCTGACGATGCTATCCAGACATCCATTCGCGCCATAAAACTAAGCTGAGACGGCCCGACTAGGCTGCTTTCTGTGGAGCTTTTGTTTTCGCCAAGCTTGACCCGACGAATAGCATCTTCTAGCTCAGGCAGCTTAGTCCTGTTGGCCAGGACACTTTCTAATCGAGACTGCGCGCCCGAGGGATCGGCTCCCCATAACTTAGATAACAGCTCTAACGAGGCGTAACCGCACTGAATTTGTTCTGGCTTTACCCCCGGTAGCACCTCATGGATGAAGCGGCCTGCAGACCTTATTCGTGCAAGTGTTTTTGGCTTCACACCGAGATGATCTGCCAACTCTGGTGTGCCTACGGGCTTATCTCCCGAGAGGTTCTCGAAGGCGATTGCTTCCAAATAGGTGCCGTACCAGGTGGTGTCCACTTTTCTACCCATGCCAGGCTCCTTTTGTTTGGACGGAAAACTATTGACAGGTTGGCCGGCCAGCAGTATTTCTATACGCCGATTGTTTGGACTCTACAGAATCAAGACGGAGTTTGGGGTTTGCCGCTTACGGCGTCAAGCATCGCCATGGTGCACACCGTCTTGACGGTGCTTTCTTAAGATTTTGGAGTTGTGTTATGCCCGTCAGAAATAAGGGTGTTAAGCCTGTGCGTGACGTTGCCAAGCGTACCAAACGGGGTCGCCGAGCTTATATCGTGCCGACGGATCGCAATGCGAATGGGATTGTCGCGGGCGAGAGTTTTCTTGAGCGCAACCACTTGTTGCTTCTCAGCCTCATGCCTGGATTCACGCGGATATCCGACCAGTCAATCTGTGTCGACCTGGAAAACGAAAATCTGCTTATTAGCCGACAGGACTTGCCCAAGAAAGACGGTAAAAAGGCTGTGGCTTACACTGCTGACAGTGAAATTGAGCGGCATGACGGACAAATCTTTATCTGCGAGAGCAAACCCAGCGCTTTCTTAGAGAAGCACGCGGATAAGCATGCTCGGGCTGAACGCATCTTGGCCACATATGGCAAGCAATTTATCACCTTCACCGAGGAGAAATTCTCTCCGGTGTTCATCTCCAATCTGGAAAACTTGAAAAAGGCGCTTAGTCCTGCTCAAAAGGAACGCGCGGCAGGTGCCTGTGAAAAGGTAGGCATCGCGTTAAAAAATCGTAAGCGGTGGCCTACCCTAGAGCTTAAAGAATCTGGGGCACTATCTAATGCGGACATTTTTTTTGGATTGGCATATGGGGTGCTGAGCGCGGACTTGTCGGAGAATGTTTTCTCGGGGGATGGCTGGGTTAATGCGGCGCATGGCTCGTTGGATCATCTGAAGCTAATGGACATCTGAGATGGCTGCCGTTAATGAAGGGCTCATCAGCTCGCGTCGATACAGGGTTGGCGCCACGGTCATCGGAGCAGATGGTCGTTCGTATGTAATTGGAACGATCAATACCAAAGCACGGCAAGTAGTGCTGATTGGGCAGCTAGTGTGCTGTCTCACAAATAAAGCTCCTCATACCTGTGAGACCATTGCCTCACGGGCTCGCTGTACCTTGTTCAAAATGTCTTCCCCCTTGGCGTTCCAGACGTAGCGAGTCGGCTGCGCATTTCGCAGTGCCAGGAACATGGTGATTGAGCTCTCCAGTTCGCGAACCGAACTGAAACTGCCGTTACGCAGGTACACCGTGATGTCGCGAAAGAAGCGTTCAACCATGTTCATCCATGAACTGGCAGTCGGAGTGAAATGCATGTGGAAGCGTTTATGCTTTTCCAGCCACGCCTTCACTTTTGGATGCTTGTGCGTGGCATAGTTGTCGACGATCAAATGCAGCTGAAGATGCTTGGGCGTTTCTCGATTGATCTTTTTGAGAAACTCCAGCCACTCCTGATGCCGATGTTGGCGCTCAATGCTGCTGATCAAATGCCCCTGAAGATAATCCAGCGCGGTGAACAAGGTAACGGTGCCGTGGCGGACATAATCGTGCGATTGCGTGCGGATATGCCCGATTCCCAAAGGCAGTCCAGGCTGAGTGCGTTCGAGGGCCTGAACCTGGCTTTTTTCATCGCAACAGAGCACCAGTGCCTTATCCGGCGGATCCAGATACAGCCCAATGACGTCCCAAAATTTCTCTTCGAAGTTTGGATCGTTGGACAGTTTGAAGGTGCGTGTCAGGTGCGGTTTTATGTCGTTGGCGGCCCATATACGCTGGACGCTGGCCGGTGAGATACCGGCCACTCGCGCCATGCTTCGACAGCTCCAGCGAGGCTGGCCAATACGCGGCTGAGTGACTTGCTCAAGGGTCCGTTTCAACGCTTCGGCCGGTAGGGACGGCTTACGACCTCGCCCGGGCAGATCCACCAGGCCTTGTAGACGCAGCTCTTGAAAACGCTTGCACCAGCGGGTGACTGAAACAACGGAGAGACCGGTCAACTGGGCGATCTCGTTACGAGAACAACCTCGAGCGGCTAGCAAAATCACCCGCGCCCGACGACCGTCACGCTGACTGATCGTGGCTGATCTTATGCGCCGACTCAGTTCAGTTTGTTCGTCTTCACTGAGCACGATGTCCTGAGAGTTCATGTGATCACTCCAAGCACTGACTGACCACAGAAGCATAGCTCAGGTTAGAAATTTATTTAAGAGACGGCACACTAGGTGAATCTCATGTCTACCAGGATGACGACTTTCGCAATACAGTCGCTTCGGGGGATCTACGGTCGGTCGTGCGTATTGAAACCCCATGTGGGGTAGAAGAGGTTGTTGAACCTCGAGTCTTGAGCCCCACAGAAATTAAATCTAGAGATGAGCGGCAGGAGTACATCAGAGTTGTAGAGCAGCTGATTGAGGATTTTACTTGGAAGGATATCTACATTGAGATCCAAAGGCGATATGGCTCGCATCGTACTGTACCGTCAAGAAGATCAATTGAAAGATACTGGAGGATTTATAAAGAGTCGTATTCGCCAAACTGCTTAGCTGCACATTTTTCGGATCGTGGCGTTCATCATTCGTTATCGATGGAACCCGAGGTTCAAGAAATCATTCTTAACGTCATCGAGTCAAAGTATTGCAGTAGCAGTAGGTTTAGCATTCAGGATATTGTTCATGCAATTAATATTCGGTGTTCAGAAAAGTCAGCTGAGATCGGTGTTGAACTTGGCGGTGTGTCTAGGCGTACGGTAGGCCGATTCATTGCGAGACTAAATCTGAAAAATATCAAAGGTCGGCTGAACCCTCGCACCTTCCGTTTGATTATGCGAAATGCCTGTAGCTATCTTGATGTCAAAGAGCCTTATGCCCGCGTAGAGGGTGACTCTACGGTTTTGGACATCTTCATTGTCGATGCCTCTGGCAACGTAATTGGTTGCCCTACCTTCTATGCTTTGATTGATACAGCAACAATGACCATTGTTGGAATTCACCTCACCATTCAGGCAGCAAGCCAGGTCGGGTTGATGCAATCCCTTCAGTTTGCTTTTAGCCCCAAGGGAGAGCCATTTAAAGCGCAATGGAGCTGTGTGCATGAGTGGCCCGCCCCGGCAGATATCCGCACATTGGTTCTGGATAACGGGTCAGATTGCCATGGCCCTATGATCGTTAAAGCGTCGCAACACCTGGGTATGATGTTGGAGTACTGTGTTGCCGGTGCCCCCTACCAGAAACCGTTTATTGAGCGTTTTTTTGGCACGTTGAACACGATGCTGATCAAGAAACTACCAGGCGCCAAGAAATCACATGACAAGCGGGAAACGCATGGTCTGGAAGACGCACAGAAATCTGCGACCTTGACCATCGAAAAACTTAACGAAGTCATCATCCGCTGGATTACGGATTCATATCATATTAAGAAGAGTGATCGCTTGTCCGAAAAGTTTGGTCAGGAGTTTACTCCATTGCAGGCGTTGACTCGTCTGAGCCAGCAGTATGTAGTTTTTCCAGCACCTTCGGCTGAAGAATTGATGGAAGCCTGTCGTCATTACTTAGAAGTCAAATTAAGTATCACTCGTGAAGGTATTAACTATCAGCGCCAGTTCTATCAGAACGAGTATGTTTCAGCGCTTTTCAAAACAAACTCTACGGTGAAGGTAGATGTGTGCATTAATCCACTTGACTGCCGGTCGGTTCATATTTATGACCTTGGCTTGAAAGAGTGGGTCACGGTTCAAAATAAGAACCCGAACATGCCTGCTATTAGTTTTGAACAGGCTAAGGAAATCCGTAAGGCACATTATAAGTCAGACTTCGAATTGTCTGGGGAAGATTACGTCATCAATCATATAAATATTATCGAAGATGCCAATGCGCAGAAACGTCCAAAGGGCAAGATTCGCGAGAATCAAAGAGCTCAACGAACAGTCGATAAAGCCAACGCTGCGGCGATCGCTCCTGAACAACAATTGCCGATTGCTGAAACCGTTCTCGCTGCTGCTCCGACAGAAATCGTAGTTGCACCCCACCGGAGGAAAAAATGATGGCGAATGAAGTCATTAAGGTGATTCGTTCTGAGGGCTTTTTCCATGGCCGGATGTTGAGGTCATATCAGCGGGCCTTTCAAGTCATTGAAGCCTCCCTTACCGGTGAGCGGCAAATCTTGCCGATGTTCGGCCCCAGCCGAATAGGCAAAGGAGAAGTCGCTCAGGCACTGATGGCAGACTTCCCCACGCAGGAGGTGAATGGCAAAATCTGTAAGCCACTGATCCGCGTCACAGCCCCAACTGAACCCAATCAGCGTGCGCTCACGCTAAGTATTATCCGTGGTCTCGGTGGTAGGGTACTGAGCAAATGCAGCACACCGGATTTGTACGATCAAGCGTTGCGCCAGCTAGAAATTGCGAAAGTCAGGGCGATCATCGTCGATGAAGTACAACATCTGGCAGAGCTACACAGCCCACAAAAAGTAAGAGCTCTGGCTGATTTCTTCAAAGTATTAAGTGATGAACTCAACATCTCTCTCATTTTGCTTGGTCTTCCTGCTGCTGAGCGCTTGCTGGGGCTAAATGAGCAATTACGTGGTCGCAGTTTGGCCACTGAGCTGATCTACCCCTACTCGTGGATCAGTGCTGCTGATCGCCAAGATTTTGCTGCGGGTATTTCGCTTGTGGCTGCTGCGTACAGTGAACAAGGCTGGATATTTGAGCTAAGTGGCGATGTAGCTATCAAGTCCCTTTATGCCTCCTCCTTAGGCCGCTTCGGTATGTTGGTCGATCTCTTCAGCCATGCCGAGACTAATAATGCCAACAAGATAATTGATGTTAGATGTCTAGCTAAAGCCTACGGTAACGCAGTCAACGACCAGCCCTTTTCTGGCAATCCGTTTACACCTGGCACGGTCATTTCGGATCACGATTTGAACGCCGCTTATGTGAAGGTGTTGCGCGAGGCTCATCTCCCCATTCCCCGGCTGTAGAGGGCAACATACATGTCGTTTTTCCAAAATGTTGCCCTCCAGCCAGGTGAAAGCCTGAACTCTCTTTTGATGCGAAAAGCGGAGCTCAACGGCTATGGTTGCGCTCAGGCGCTGTTGAGCGAACGCGGGCTCAAGTTAACAGTAGCGTACTCATCGCCAGAGCTCGCTCAAATCTGCGAATGCTTTGAGCTGAATGAGGAACAGCTCAATACAACCCGCATTGGTCAAATGCATTACCTTGGTCAACCCAGCTATCTGCGCAATGTGCGCATTCCACGCCATCCGGCCACCCAGTCCACCAACATCCGGCCACCCGTTCCACGCTCATCCGGCCAGGCAGTCGGAGCGCAGCGACGCAGGTTTGCATTGTTAGTCTGAAGTCCCTGTCGTCGTCAATTTCGTTGCGCGTCTGCGCATCGATTCGCCCTTCAGTTCGATCCGATAAGCGTTGTGCACCAGCCGGTCGAGGATCGCGTCGCCCAAGGTCGGATCGCCGATCAGTGCATGCCATTTGTCCACGGGCATCTGGCTGGTGACCAGCGTCGAGCGGTTGCCGTAGCGGTCGTCCAATAGCTCAAGCATGTCGCGCCGTTGCGGTGCGGTAAACGGCGCCAGGCCCCAGTCGTCCAGGATCAGCAAGTCGGTCTTGGCATAGCCCGCCATCAGTTTCGCGAATCGACCGTCTCCGTGGGCCAGGCCCAGTTCCTCCATCAGGCGCGGCAGACGCAAGTAGCGCACGCTGTAGCCGTCACGGCAGGCCTTGTGGGCCAGCGCGCAGGCGAGCCAGGTTTTGCCTACACCGGTCGGGCCGCCGATGATCAGGTTCAAGCCATCGCGCAGCCATTGGCCGCTGCCCAGTTGCAGGATCAGGGACTTGTCCAGGCCGCGTGGGCTGCGGTAATCGATGTCTTCCAGGCAAGCGTTGTGGCGCAGTCGTGCCAGTTTCAGCCGGCTGCTCAGACGCGTGTTTTCACGTTCGGTCAGCTCGCGGTCGATCATCAGGCCGAGGCGTTCGTCGAAGCTCAGATCATTGATATCGGGCGTGGCGTGTTGCTCGCTCAGCGCCTTGATCATGCCGTGCAGGCGCAGGGTTTGCAGCTTGTCGAGTGTCGGATTGGGCAGCATTTTGGTGCTCCTTTTTCAGGTCAGTGGTAGTAGCCAGGGCCGCGCAGGTTGATGTGTTCGTCGGGCAGTAGCGGCAGGTTTTGCTGGGACAGCGGTAGCTTTTCCAGCCCTTGGCGCAGGATCGATTCAAGGCTTTTGTAGCTGCACGCGCCCAGTGCCAGCGCTCGCTGGCAAGCGGCTTCCAGCCGCTCTTCGCCGTGCTGCTTGCTCAGGCGCAGGATGCCCAGGCAGGCGCGGAAGCCGTGCTGAGGATGGATTCGGCGCTCAAGGATGTAGGCGATAACGCCAGCGGTGTTAGGCCCGGTCTGCTCGGCCCAGCGGATCAGCCGTTGCGGTGTCCATTCGGCGTGCTCCCGGTGGCTCTTGGGCATGTGCTCGGTTTGGGTGGTGTGGCGGCCTTTGTGCAGCGAGCGCAGGTGACTGGCCACCCGCTGGTTGGCGTGGAAGCACTCGACGGTCTTAGCGGTTAGCCGCACTTCGAGTTGGTGCTTCACCAACTGGTACGGCACCGAGTAGTAATGGCCCTCGACCTCGACGTGGTAGTCGATGTGCACCCGCACCTTTTTCCATTCGGCGTAGATGTACGGATGTTCTGGTAGCGGTTGCAGTGCGGGTTGGTCGATGGTCTCAAAGGCCGAGCGGCGTGAGCCGGGCAGCTTCTTGAAGGGCTTTTGATTGAGGCGTTCGAGCAGCAGGCTGATTGCCGTGTTGAGTTCGCCCAGCGAGAAGAACTGGCGGTTGCGCAGCGCGGCGAGGATCCAGCGCTCGACGACTTGCACGCCGACTTCGACCTTGGCTTTGTCCTTGGGTTTGCGCGAGCGAGCAGGTAATACGGCGATGCCGTAATGCTCGGCGAGATCGCGGTAACTGGGGTTGATGTCGGGCTCGTAGCGATGCGCCTTGGTGACGCCGCTGCGCAGATTATCGGGCACCAGGATCTGCGATGTGCCACCGAAAAAAGCAAAACAGCGGGCGTGCGAGCCCAGCCAGTCAGGCAGCTTCTGCGACCAGGTGGCCTCGGCAAAGGTGTAGCTGGACGCGCCGAGAACGGCGACGAAGATCTGCGTTTGGCGGATCTCGCCGGTTCGCCGATCAATGACCGGTACGGTCTGGCCGGCGTAATCGACGAACAGCTTTTCGCCGGCACGGTGCTCCTGGCGCATGACCACGTCGACCTTGGCGGCCCAGAGGCGGTAGTGCTCGCAGAACCAGCTGTATTGGAAGCCTTGCGGGTGGGCGAGTCGGTATTCCTGCCAAAGCAGGGCCAGAGTTACGCCGGGGCGGCGTAACTCCCCGTGTACATGAGCCCAGTCTGGCACCGGCCTTTGATCGCTGGGAACGGTGGGCGGCGGCGGAAAAAGATGCCGTTGTAACTCGGCGTCAGTCAGCGCAGAGGGCCAGGTCAGGCCGCTGGCAGCAAAGCGATTGAGGTACTCACCGACGCTGGCTCGGCCTACTTGCAAGCTGCCAGCGACCTGGCGGGCAGATAGGCCGACCTCGAATTTGAGACGTAGCACTTCTCGAATTTTACGCATGGATAAACGCTCCACGACGACCTCTCTGCTTCGATAAAAGAGGTCGATGGTAGTGAATAATCCTGCGTTGCTGCCTGCCTTAAGGGTGGCCGGATGAGCGTGGAATGGGTGGCCGGATCATCGTGGAATCAGTGGCCGGATGTTTATGGAATAGGTGGCCGGATGGCCGTGGAATCCGCACGCAATGGCCATTCACCGGTCTGTCCAGAGTGCTTGGCCTCCGATGGATATGCTAAAGAGGCTTGGTCGCATTTGCTGGTCACAGCTTGCCCCACCCATGGCACTGTGCTGCTTGGAAACTGCCCGGACTGCGAGAAACCGCTCAGCTACCACCGACGGACGCTAGAGCTTTGTGACTGCGGGTACGATCTACGGCTTGCTGTTAGCGTCCACGCGTCAGAGTTCGCAACGAAACTATCCGCACTGATTGCTGATGCGGGTCTCAGCGAACACGTAGGGTTTACGGAGATCTGTCACCGCCAAGGATTCGAGCCGCTGTTGCCTGACTTCTTGACGCTACTTGCGAAGCACCAGGCTCAACGAAGCGGTTTGCCGATGGCTAAACCTCGCTTCAACAGTTCTTCACCTTTGCAAGATTCGCTGGTGATAATGCGTTGTCTGGAGTCGCTGCTGGGTGATTGGCCAGCACGTTTTGATGCGGCCATGCAAAACCAACTCTGCTCGGGCCATGGCGTTGGTCTAGCTGAACGGATTGGATCTTGGTACAGGGAGTTATTCAGCACCTACTCATCCTCCAGCTTTGATTTCGTTCGAGATCAGTTCAGGGCACAAGTGGCTGAACACTTTGACGGGCGCTTAGGGCTCAGTACGCGCGCGATGATGTTTGGGCCTGATAACGCTGAAGCGATGCATTGGTTCTCAGCGGCAGAGGCTGCGCGCTTGCTAGGAGTTGCTCCAGATATTCTGGCCAATCTAGTGATCAATCAAGCTGTGATCGGGAAGGTTCACCAGGAAGGCAAGAGTCGCTTTGTCGCCATTCACCGCTCTACGCTTGATCAGATCGCGTCAGCACGTGCTGAATACCTTTCCGCAACCGAGGCTCGCCGTCGACTGAATGTCTCAAAGGTATTTTTTGAGCGTTTCGTGCAAGCCGGAGGCCTCCGCCGGTACAAACGTGATGAGCGGCCTGTGTTAGTCGCGGGCGAATTTTTAGCTGCCGAGATTAACGCAGTTGTTGCCCAGTTGATTAAACGGGTGCGCAAGAAAGCTCGGGTTTCTCTCCCCATCGGAATTCAGGACGTTTCGGTAAGACACGGCATATCCAATGCCAAGATTGTCGCGGTGCTCCAGGACATTTTGCAGGGAACGATCTGCCCAACGGGGCATGTGCCAACTCTCCCTGGACTGGCAGGCTTACAGTTCGATCAGGCCGAAATCGAACAGCGTGTTCGAGACAACAACCCGGATGTCGCGCTCAGCATAGACCACTTGGCCCAGATATCAGGGTGGAAACCTGCAGTGATCAAAAAATGGATTCAGGGCGGATACCTTAATGCTGTCGAAGAGAAACATGGCAAAGCTAAGCGAGATGTAGTGCCTGTATCCGCGCTTGTTCGTTTTCTTCTGACATACGTTCCAACTGCTGAGATCTCTAAGCAGCTTGAGACCAAAACGCCCTATTTGCTCCAGTCCCTCCGGCCCGCGAAGATCGAATGCATTGTTCCGCCTCAGGAAGCAGGAGGAGCTCATCGTGGCCTGTTATTGCGGAGTGCTGACTTGGCACGCGGAGCTCAACTGCGTAAGCCCACTATCCGAGATTTGGCTAATCAAATGGCCCAGATGGATTTTATCCAGTGTTAGCCGCCTGTGCGACAACGTAACCGGCGCAAGCTGGCGCATGGAAAGTCTCAAATGCATTACCTCAGTGATGTGGTTGAAGTGCTTTATGGGCCAGGCCAGCCAATGTCTGGTTCCGAAATGAAGAACGATGAGGCGATTGCGTACGTCCGGCAACATTGTCCGCAGGCGCCTTTTTGCTTAGTCCGGGATTGGGTTTGGGTCGATTTGGATGTTAGCGATGTGCAGCGAGCAGATCTGCAAGAAGCTCGTTGTCAGCCCGTGATTTTATATGCCCACACCGTAATACATGACAGTACCGATCAGTGGAGGTGTAGTGACTTTGTTCGAACCTCACCGCTACACGTTTTCCAAGATGGGTTTCTCTTCAAGACGTGCCGCACGGTTTACGTGCTGCTAGGCGGTGGGATGTGCAAGGTTTCAGCGCCTGATGTCCTAGAGCGCATCCTCTAGAGCTGTATGAAATTGCTCGGGGCCTATCTAGCTGACCGAGTTGAAGGATGATCATCGACAAGTTTGCCCATGTCAGACGCCCCGACACTCAGTGACCGTTTGAGGAAAAAACGATGCGCATTCACCTGCTCTCCGATTTACACAACGAGTTTGAGCCCTACCTACCGTCAAAACTGGATGTGGATTTGGTGATCCTGGCCGGCGATATTGATATCAAAACCCGTGGGGTTGCTTGGGCCGGTAAAGCTTTCACCTGCCCTGTGCTGTATGTGCCTGGCAATCACGAGTACTACGGTGGTCATCTCACCAAGACGCTGGAGAGAATGCACTTGGCATGTGACAGTCATGTCCAGATTCTTGATCTCGAACAGGTCGTCATAGAAGGCGTCCGCTTTCTGGGTGCCACGGCGTGGACGGATTTTTCAGCTACCGGCAACGCTCCACTGGCATCCATAAGCGCCCAAAATCTAATGAACGATTTTCGGCAAATCCGTACCGAAAATTACCGGCGTATTCGGCCAAGTGACTTGGTTGAGAGGTCTGTGAATGCGCGAGAGTGGTTGTGGGCGAGACTGAAAGAGCCATACGACGGCGCGACGGTGGTGATCACACATCATGCTCCTTCGCTACGATCCCTTCAGGACAACCCGCATGCTGGTGGTCATATGGATGCTGCCTATGCAAATCGTTGGGAGCATCTCATGGGTAGCGATCGGGCCAATTTGTGGGTACACGGCCATTCACACACAGCGGTGGACTATGACGTTGAAGGCACCAGAGTGGTATGCAATCCCCGTGGGTATCCAAATGAAGATACCGGTTTCGATGCTGGTTTAGTGGTAACGGTTTAATCGAGGAGAGGTTCAGTGGATAGCCTTTCCCGCTACTCCAGATGCCGCCTGGCTCGGGCTTATAGCTGCTATTTTCCTGAGCTGGTTACGGCTTTTCTTACCAATGTGATCATCGTTTCATGCAGCGGATATGGCGTGATGTACCGGCATGTGAAGGCAAGTCGAGTAGGATACTTCCAAGACGGTCACAGGTTACGAACCTCTGACATTCTCCATGCACACCGCTATGGCTCGTTTTGGGCACTGCGGACAGTCAGCGGAAGCTTTTATGTGATTGCCAGTTTTCATCGTAAGGGTGGCCGACAGTCGCTGCAGACTTTCCTCAGGCTTCGTTCAAAGGGCATTCATCTGACGCCAGAGCGGTTGCAGTGACAATCATTCTTTCAAATTAATGATACCCGGTACCTACAACAGTACAGACGGGGAACCCTTGCGAAGAATCGACGGTAACCCGGTTCACGGGACGCGAACTGCGTCTTTCTCATTACCTGGAGGCATGCAGCGGATCAACGGGCCAACCGACCTATAGTGAGCCGTTGAGCGGGTCGTGGCCGAGAATTGCTTCGGCTGGCTCTGTGTCTTATGAGCCGCTTGCGTGCTCATTCAACGACCTGTCTGGCCGAGGCCAAAGATTTTATGCCGAATTATTAAAATCCAATAATTATTCGTGAGCCATAATTCCAAGACGGAATATCGGCTTCCACATTACGACGTGCGCCTAAGAGCCAGTGGATGATCCAATGTCCCTCCAACGAGGTATGTCGAATACGAATAGCATCTGGATACATCCGGTTGGCACCATCAACCCTCGGCGGTGGTGCTCTGTGAATCATCTTCGGGCCCGTTGTCTGCCCAAGGCAGTTCGGTCAACTCGGCAATGGACTGGAATTCTTTCAGGTACTCTGGTTGGTGCCGAGCTAACCACCGCACAACGGCAGCGTTGGCGAGAAGCTTGGTCAGGTAGCCTTTTATAACCGTCAAATGAAGGACATCAGGCCCATAGTCCTCTTCGACTGTCTTGATCTGCATCTGCAAGGCAGCTAGCTCGCGCTCCAAGCGTGCCATGGACTCCGCAGAAACCTGATGATCTTGAGAAGGCTTTTTTATCATCACGAGCTGGTCGGGTGGTGTGGCCGCTAATAGTGCTTTAGCAAGGAGAACCGATAGGTTTTTGTTCCCAATCATCAGTTCTGCTGCTTCGATTTGCCTTAAGGGTTTCATCTGCCGTAAAAGGTTAAATACATTGGCCGGGCAGTCCGTGTCACCCAAAAGGGCTACGACCTCTGCGCAAATACCATTAAGCAGGCGAAATCTCTGCCTGATGGTTTGCGGTGATAGCCCGAGGGCTTTACCAAGCCTTTCGGCTGACACGCCTCGTTCCATTGCTCGTACGATCATTTTGTTACTTTGGACAGCGGATAATCGGTTAGTACGTTTATTGTATGAATAAGTATCATCGTCAGTTGCTACCA
This sequence comes from Pseudomonas sp. LY-1, assembly GCF_053502595.1. Classification (NCBI taxonomy): domain Bacteria; kingdom Pseudomonadati; phylum Pseudomonadota; class Gammaproteobacteria; order Pseudomonadales; family Pseudomonadaceae; genus Pseudomonas; species Pseudomonas sp. LY-1. The sequence goes on from NZ_CP094353.1 coordinate 280,281, forward strand.
AGCAATCTACTTTCAGCTCGCCTAAATCTTTGAGCACTTCAATGCGCAGATGGCCATCGAGCAGAAAATATTGTCCACTGGTGCCTGGTGCAGGTGTGACGGCTGGCGGCTCCACTAGTCCTACATCTTGGATAGAGGCAAGAATTTGATGGTACTTAGTACTCTCTTTGACCGCAGGACGTAAGACCTTCAGCGGCAGAATATTAATGATTTCGACTCGAACGCACTCATCCAGGAAAGCATTTTTGGGAACATGTGTTGGCTGTGTTTTATCTGGGCTTAATTTTCGGTTAGACATCACAAGCCTCCTCCATTCCATAGCCGAGCCTGTATCAGCTTTGGCATCGAATCTAGGTGTTCTGTAGAAAGTAGCTTTTCGAACTCACTGACGGCCAAAAGCTCTTTTATAGCTTGGATTGAGAAAACCACACGGTCGTGAGTAAATGCCGCCTTTTTCACCATTAAGCGCTGGCGCTCAGCTTCCCGCTCAAACAAATGTCTCAAGTCAGTTGGCGTAAGCCTTTTTTTCTTATTTTGACTAACGCCCAAAGGATTTCCGCGTACAAGCTTGTCCTTCTTGGCCCGGAGCTCCAGCAGGTGCCGTAGTTTGGTGATTTTCTTTCCTCTGATCCCTCGTTCGTAAGCGTCAGTGAGTAAATCCTGAATATCACTTTCGCTGCTCCGGGCTATATCTGTCGCCATGCTCAATGGGATCAGCCCGGTTTCAACCGCTGATAAGAGTTTTTCTTCACCTCGCTCAATTAGACCAACAATCATGTTGACCCATGAGGATGTACTGCCAATTATGGTTGCGATTTCCGCATCTGTTTTGCCTCGGCCTTTCAGGCGTCCCACTTCATTCATCAGGTCGATCGGACGATGCTGCCTTCGAGCGACGTTTTCCACCAAGCTCATGACAAGACAATCTTCTTCCGGCGCTTCTATCACGAACGCTGGAATCTCAGTGGCCTCCAGAGCAAGAAATGCTTCTAAACGACCTTGTCCGCATACAAGGTCATAGTAGAAAGGCTCCTGAGGTAAGACTTTGCGACTGAGAGTAATCGGGCGTTTGAGTCCTACTGTTTTGATGTTTTCGATAAGCTCGTGGTGGATTTTCTTGTTTCTCGTTCGCGGGTTAAGTATGTGAATTTCTGCGATAGGTATAAGTGCGATACGGTCGCGTGCGGTTGAGGGGACGGTCATCGACAAGCCTCCTTCAGAGAGCAACGGGCAGCAAGCCCATCAAGTACATCCAGCGTTGAGAAGCAGTAGCTGTCTATTAACGGGCTGTTTTCTTCGGCCATTTTCTGTGGCCAGGCGCCCATGTCTATAAGTGGAACGAGGTAATAGTCCCGGACTTGAAGGTTTGCTCGCTCCATGCGCACAGCAATGGTGATATCTGGTGCCAGGCTAATGTCGAATCTCAGTTTCCATCGAAGAGTGCCTGCCGGAGTTGAGTGGCAGCGGGCGATAACTACAGATGCCGTCCACTCACCGTTAACTTTTAATACGTCATTCTGAGCACTGATTTCTACACTCGCTCCAGCGTTTTCCAAGTGTTTTATTACGTCTTCAAAAACCTGTGGATGTAGTTGTCGTAGAGACCGATTGATATCCAAATATCGATAATCTCGGTCTGGTGCGTAACCGATGAGGGTATACGCGCGTAAAAGTCCGCCAAAACGACTTATGTAAACAGTGCTGGAGGGCATGTTGTCCTGCTCGTCAATGAGCATCCCAGATAATGATCCTGCCTGTTGAAGTAAAGCGCGGAGCAGTTCTAGCATTTGTGTATCATCTAGGCGGTGTGAACGCTGCAGGATGATTTCGCGAGCGCAGGTAAAAACCTCTAGTGAAACAATTCCTTGAAATGCGCCATCACAGCGTATCCACTTGTCGGGCGGGTTGCGGCTGCTACGTTTGCGTAGCTTGGATGATGTTTTGTTGTACACGTTGTTGCCAATATATTTCTCATTGGTCAGCACCTCGTGGACGCTGCTACGGCTCCAAGGACGATCAAAGTCGGTGAGCACGCCGTCAGCATTAAGTGCGTTAGCAATTTCGCGTTCGTTCATCCCGTTGTGGATGAATCGGTGATAGATGTGTTGAACGATTTCTATCTCAGCTTCAGGCCCAGGAATCAGGATGACCCTGTCCGTCTGAATGCTTTTTTGCTGCCCCCGCGACAGTTCTGCCTTGAACTCATTTTTCTCATCAATCAGAGCGCGGCGCAGTCCATACCCTGCGGGCCCGCCCTGATGGAAACCCTTTTCCACAAGGCGGCATTGGCCAGCGAAAACTTTTTGAGAGAGCTCGCGACTGTACTCTCCTGCCATTGAACGTTTAATACCTTTATAAATCGTTGCCAGAGGCGAACCATCGTTCTCGAAGGGCTCTGCGCAATACACCACCTGGATGCCGGAGCTGGTACAGAGGTATTCATAATGAGCGCTCTCGTCTGTGTTCTGGAAGCGCCCCCAGCGACTGACGTCATAAACCAGAATAATTTGGAAGTGAACATTTCCCGCCTGGACGTCATCGAGCAACCTACGCAGAGCGTCGCGGCCCCCGATGTCTAAGCCGCTTTTGCCTTCATCACGATAGGTTTTTACAATGTCCATGCCATGGCTCAGGGCGTAAGCATGAATAGCAGCCGATTGGTTTTCGGTGGAATAGCGCTGGTGATCAGTCGACATGCGAACGTATTCCGCAGCCGCTATCAAGCCTTCGGAGTAGTCTTCTAGTCTTTTTCGCATGGAAGGAGAGGACAAGGCAGGCCTCCTCTAGACCAGAAAATTCTGGCCCATTCTATTCAGCCTAGCGTTGCTTTATGACCTGATGGTGACAAGGCATTGAGCAGATGCCTGTCTGGTTACAAGGTCATGGGGTATCGGTTTGCTGACTCCTGCGGCTCAATTGCGATGCTTTTAAAAGACTGGTTTGGACTACAAAGCCAGTTAGCAATTGGGCTCGAAAAATGCCTGTTCCATGCTGAATGGAATCGTTGTAATCTTAGGGGAATTGCCAATTTGTCAATCGGGCTCATGCATTGAAGCCTTCCTTTATGTAGAAGGCTTAGTAGAGATGTAGTGCGGTCGGTGCGCGGGTCTTATGGCTTGCGGAAAGTGACAGTAATCTGCGCTCGTTTGACGGAAAATGACATTTTGTTTGACGCGTTCATGTCATTAATCTCGCCCAATTCTATCCTAAGTTGTTGATTTTTATCGCGTAGCGGATGACATCCATCTTGCCCGTCGACACGGGTGTAGGAGCTCACAAAAGCAGCTGACGTTTACACTATGCTGCTTTCGCCGCGCTACAAAAAGGCCAACCCCTGCGGGTTGGCCTTTTTTTGCCCGTATGTCCAGGAACGCGCGAGAGCTCTGCCAATTGGATTCACAACGAGAGTTGCCGTAGTAGCGTAAAGGCCTGCTTCATTTGGTCTTCACTGACGACGAACGCACGTAGCTGCCCTGCCATGTCCAGACCTTTGGCTATCAGCCCCTGTGCCTCAAGGCTGATCTGCCATTGCAAGTCCTTGCGGCTGGTTTCTCCGGCCAGGTGCAGCGGCATTTCCGGAGTCTTGACCTTCACCAGCATCGCCGGGAACTTAACTTCCTCATTCCCACCCAGCACATTACGCGCCAGGGTCATGGCGCTTACCTGAATAGGTTGCAGAAACGGCAGTAGCTTGCCCTGGATTTGCGCGCAATCGCCAACGGCGAATATGCGTGGGTCAGAGGTACACATGCGTTCATCAACTTCAATGCCACGGTCCACTCGTAAGCCAGCCTGTGTGGCTAACGTCGTATCGGGTTTCAACCCAATTGAGGCAACGATCACATCGGCGCTGATGTGTCGGCCGTTGGACAACGTCGCCAACAGGCCATCGTTTCTCTTTTCAATGGATACCAACGCCTGGTTAAACAGCATTTCCACACCCATCTGGCATAACCGGTGCTGCAGGCGGCTGCTCACCTCAACAGGAAGCAACGATGCGAGCAGGCTGCAGGACTTGTCCATCAGCACCACCTGCTTTCCGGCACGATTGATGTCCATGGCCAGTTCACTGCCAATCAAGCCGGCCCCGAGGATCAGTACGCGCTGTGCAGCCCGCAGTGCATGTTGTGCATGACGGTATTCCTGCTGGCTGTTCAGAGTCACCATCCACTCCCGCCCGGGAATCGGCGGAACCATGGCTTGCGCCCCCGTGGCGAGAATCAGTTGGTCGTAGCTGAATGCCTCATTCCCGGCGCTAACACGCTGGTTTTCGCGGTCAATCGCAGTGAGCTGGCAGCACGAGTTCAGGGTCAACCGATACATCTCGGCAAACTCTGCCGCAGGCTGGCGGGTCATGTCGTCGGCAGTCTGATTGAGACTGACGACGTGACTCAGGTCGGGCTTGTTGTACTCATCGCAACTGTCTGCAGCGATCAATCGAATGGGCACCGCTGCATCGAGCCGGCGCAAGTTCTTGACCACCTGACGAGCCGCGAAGCCGGAGCCCACAATGACGATTTCCCGGTTCATGTCGCCTCCGAAGGCAGCTCATCGAATACCGATTTACCCATTGAACATTCAGGGCACAGGAAGTAATCAGGCACATCACACCAGGCAGTACCGGCCTGCACATCCTGCATCGGCTCGCCGATCGCGGGGTCGTAAATCCATTGGCAAACACTGCAGCGCTTGCGCAGGCTGTTGTCCGCGATGGGGTCTGCCTGGGCAGTTGCGGTGGCTGCAGCGGGTGCGACATGTGCAGCCGTCGATGGATGCAGCGCCCATTGCCGAGCGATTTCGCGGCCATGAGCCCGGCAAACCTCAAGCGCGTCACCGTCCGGCCGCCACTTGGCTTTGAGCGCCAATGTGGTTTCAAAACCGGCGTCCATCAAGCGCGTCTGGATACGGTCTACCGCCCCGCCATTCCAGCCGTAACTGCCAAACGCCGAAGCCTTTTTGTCACGAAAACGCAGCCCGGTTATTTCCTCCAGCAGCGCGGCGACTTTCGGCATCATCACGTTGTTCATGGTGGACGAGCCCACCAAAACGCCTTTTGAGCGGAACACGTTGGTCAGAATCTCATTTTTGTCGTGGCGCGCGACGTTGAAAATCTTCACCGCCACACCTGGATCGACTTCGTGAATACCCTGCGCGATGGCATCGGCCATCATGCGGGTGTTGTTCGACATGGTGTCGTAGAACAGGGTGATGCGATCCTCCTGATAGTCCGCCGCCCATTCCAGATAGCGGTGCACGATCTGCGTCGGATTATCCCGCCACACCACGCCATGAGCGGTGGCAATCATATCGACCGGCAGGTTGAAACCGAGGATCTCGGTAATCTTGGCAATGACCAGGCGACTGAATGGGGTGAGGATATTGGCGTAGTAGCGTTGGCACTGTTCGAACAGTTCGTTTTGATCCACTTCATCATTAAACAGGTGTTCGTCGCAGTAATGCTGGCCAAAGGCGTCGTTACTGAACAGAACGGCATCGCCGGTCATGTACGTCATCATGCTGTCCGGCCAATGCAGCATCGGGGTTTCCACGAAAACCAGCTGTTTGCCATTGCCGACATCCAGGGTGTCGCCGGTATGGACGACGTGGAAATTCCACTCGGGATGATGGTGATGACCGTTGATCGAGTCCACACCATTGGCGGTGCAATAGATCGGCGTATTCGGGATCAGCGACATCAACTCTGTCAGCGCTCCTGCATGGTCCTCTTCCGCATGGTTGATGACGATACAGTCCAGCGTGTTCAGGTCGATTTCCATCGCCAGGTTCTGTATGAATTCCCGACTGAACCTGTGATCAACCGTATCAATCAGTACGGTCTTTTCTTCACGGATCAGGTAGCTGTTATAGCTGCTGCCTTTGTGGCATTTGTATTCTGTGCCATGAAAGTCCCGCACTTCCCAATCGCGCTGACCGACCCAATGAATGTTGTTTTTGACGTGAATTGACATGACCTACCTCGGTATAGAAATGATGTTCTACACCGAAGATGGCAACCTTCGTGCCACATAATAAACCGTTGATTTAAAAGGAAAAATAAAACAATGATTGTCAATATGACATTGGCCGACTATTGTCTTTATGACTAATTCATTGTCAAAGTGACAAACCATGAGTCTCTCCGTTGAATCCCTGGCACGCATCGCTATTGAGCTGCAAAGTGGCATTTCCCATCAGGACCGCTTTCAACGTCTGATCAATACCCTGCGCCAATTGCTCGGTTGCGACGCCTCTGCCTTGTTACGTTATGAACAGCGACTGTTCCGTCCGCTGGCGATCGATGGCCTGGCACCGGATGTTCTGGGGCGCCGCTTCAGCCTTGATGCCCATCCGCGTCTGGAAGCCATCGCTCGCGCCGGTGACGTGGTGCGCTTTCCGGCAGAGAGTCATTTGCCTGATCCCTATGACGGCCTGATCCCGAGCCGGCAGGACCTCAAAGTACATGCCTGCATCGGGTTACCGTTGTTCGCGGACCAGACGCTGATTGGCGCGCTGACGATCGATGGCATGGACCCGGCACAGTTTGATCACTTCAGCGACGAAGAGCTGCGACTGGTGGGCGCCCTCGCTTCTGCTGCCTTGACCAATGCGTTGCTGGTCGAGCAACTCGAGAGTCAGACCATTACGCCTCTCTCCATCAGTCATGTCCCGGCGGGCAAACCCGGCACCGAAATGGTCGGGCTCAGCGAGGTCATGCAACAGTTGAAAAGAGAGATCGAAATGGTGGCAGGTTCCGACCTGAACGTTTTGATCACTGGAGAAACCGGGGTCGGCAAGGAACTGGTCGCCAAGGCGATACATGAAGGTTCATCACGCGCCAGTCACCCTGTGGTCTATCTAAACTGCGCTGCGCTGCCGGAGTCAGTGGCTGAAAGTGAGTTGTTCGGCCATGTCAAAGGTGCCTTCACCGGGGCGATCCATCATCGCACCGGCAAGTTCGAAATGGCCGATAACGGCACACTGTTCCTCGACGAAATCGGTGAACTGTCGCTGAGCCTGCAAGCAAAACTGTTGCGGGTATTGCAATACGGCGACCTGCAACGGGTCGGTGACGATACCGTCTTGCGGGTCAACGTAAGGGTGCTTGCCGCGACCAATCGTGACCTGAAGCAGGAGGTGCTGAACAATCGCTTCCGGGTCGACCTGTTCCACCGGTTAAGCGTGTTCCCTGTGCATGTGCCGCCACTGCGTGAGCGTGGGCAGGACATCACATTGCTAGCGGGTTTTTTCTGCGAGCAGAGCCGGGTACGCATGGGATTGCAACGGGTGGCGTTGGCTGCCGGTTGCCTGTCGTTGCTCAAGCAGTACTCGTGGCCAGGAAACGTTCGCGAACTGGAACATGCTGTTTATCGAGCGACAATCCTTGCTCGTGCGACCCAGCAAAGTGAAGAGCTGCTGCTGGAAGCACAGCATTTCAATCAAGTACCCGAACAGCTGGCGATACTGCCTGTTGCTGTGGATGTTCCTTCCAGCAGCGTTGGCCAATGCCTACGGGATGCGACGGATAGCTTCCAGCGTCAGCTGATTGAAAACACGCTGAAAAATTGCGCAGATAACTGGTCTGCCTGTGCGCGAATGCTCGATATGGATGTGGCCAACCTGCACCGACTGGCGAAGCGGCTCGGTTTGAAATAACACTCGCGGCCGATCAGGGCTCAATGCAGGTCAGTCATGCTGACCCACATGTCGCCCTTGCCGCCAAGCGGTCCAGCATAAAACGCTATCGGATCTCGAGGGGAAGGCCGGCGCCCAACGGTTGGGACGGCGGTTTCTGAATCTGCAGGTGTAGAGAAGAAAACCCACCGGCAGGGAAAAACGCGTTCACTGGTTCTTTATCCGGCGCCAGCGTAATCCGGCTGGTGCGTCCAAGCAGTTCTTCCATCACGATCCGTAGCTCCAGTCTGGCAAGCGGCGCACCGGGGCAGACATGAATGCCGGCGCCATAGAGCAGGTTCAGCTCGGGATCGCGATCGAGGCGCAATTCATCGGGATCTCCAAAGACCGCTTCGTCCCGATTGGCGGACGCCCAGTTGAGGGCAATACGCGAACCCTTCGCCAGCGTGCGCCCACCCAGCGTGACCTCTTTCGTAGTCACCCGACGGTTCATGATCAGTGGTGCATGAATACGCAGTATTTCATCAATGGCGACAGGTAACAGCGCGGGTTGTTCGCGCAATCGCTGCTGCCACCCGAAGTTGGTCGCCAGATAGTGCGCAAGAATGCCGACCGAGGCGGAAATGGTACCGAGTTCGCCGACCGTCCAGTTACGTAGAATGCTGACGATCTCGTCGTCCGTCAGGGGCCTTCCCAAGGACTGGTCGCGTAGCAAGAGGGTCGTGATGTCATGCGACGCAGCAGCGCCAGCGGTACGGCGCACGTCCAGCAGATCCTTGATGTAACCGTCAAACTCAAGGGCCACGGCACTCAGGGCCGCCTCGTCTCTGGACAGCGTGGCCGAGTGATTCTTCAGCGTCCACAGGCGCAGCGGTTCATGAAAATCCGCCGGCCAACCCAGCCAGGCACACTGGATCTGCAACGCAAAGATCTGGGCAAATTCGCCGATCAGTTCTGCACGGCCTTCATCCGGTAATGCCTGCACCAGACGAACCGCTATGTCACGGCACGTCGGCGCAAAGGCATCCATATGCTCCGGGCTGAAATAACGCTCGATGAGGTTCCGGTACGCCGTATGTTCGGGCGGATCCATTCCGTTGGGGACCGCGGGGAAACGCGAGACGGCATTGCTGAAGGTTTCATGATCGTTAAGTACGCGCAGCACATCCGCATGCCTGAATAACGACGTATAGCCATATTGACTGTGTGCGACCGGGCAACGGTGGCGCATGTCGTCATAGGCTGTCGTCTGATCCTTTAATACGGCTTCAGACCTGGGATCCCAATCCGGTAGCGATTTCTTGTCCATCGTTTACTCCATAAACCCGTCCCGCTGAGAACCCGGAAACAAGGAAGCAAGGTTTGTCGGCCTACTTGTACTCGGTCGGGACATGTAGGAAATACCCGCTAGACTGAAACCATGCACGACGTCCCTACGTCGGCATCACTTGGGTGAAGTCTGTACGGGCCTATAGGGAAGATCGGGCTATTAGCTAGCCAGGGGGTTGTGATGAGTAAGCTTCAGCAGTGGGTAAACTCGCAGGGCAGCACTGCGCTGTGGGTGGTGTTCTGGCTCTACGGGGTAGTGCTCAGCAATGTACTGTTTGGCCTGATTCTGGTCGCCTTCAACAAAGTTGCACCCTCCCTGTTTGGTCTAATGCTGCTGGGTTTTGTGGCCTACACCGCGTGCATGCTCAATGCGGTATGGCGCAATGCGGATAATGTCAGTGACCCCCTCTACGGTCAGATCGCTCGTTTCCTCACGGTGGCCTGGTCGATCAACGCGGTATTGGTTTCGGGCTTTCTCTTCCTGGGCCATCTGAATGCCGTTGCCCTTCCCCTGCCGCTGCCTTTTTGATTCCAGATAACCAGGGCGCTCAATGTGGGGTTTGAACGTTAAAGCCCAAGTCATTGCGCCGTTGCGATTATCGCGCCAATTGATTGTCTGCATAGTTGATCAATATCAATTCCATTATTTCTGTCGATCGCCATCACCGTTTCAACGCTATCTCAAGTGCAATAACTCGATCTTCGCTCGTGACGCATAGCGGCTCTGTAGAACGTTGAGCGCTGTTCAACCCCTCCCTTCAACAAATTGCCTCAACCGGCGATAGGAAGTCATATTGACTATTTCTTTGTCATTATGACCTTTTTCGAGTTAGGTCATAATGACAGTGTTGTTATTTAACTAGTTGATATTAAACAATAAAATTGTTGGCCCGGTTTGTGTATTAGGTAATGAACTTAACGCAAACCCCAAAGGGACAATCTCATGACTCGTACCATCGCGCTCAGTTTCACCCTGTGTACACTGCTGTCTCCGCTATGCCAGGCAGACCAGATAATCCGTGTAGTCCCCGACACAACCGCCGGCAAGGGTTTCGGCGTTTTGACCGGAATGATGGTTGGCGCGGTAGGCGGCCCGATTGGAGCATTAGTCGGCGCAGCTGGCGGTTTTTTTGCCGGCAGCGCGGTGCAAGGAGGCATTGGCAAGTCTGAAACCGCTTATGAAGTGAAAAACGCGCAAGGCGAGATTAGTACGGTGCGCTCACCCAATGGGCGTTTTGAAGTCGGGCAACAGGTCACGCGTAAAGGTGTGCGACTGGTGGCATCTGAGGAGTAAGAGGCTCCCGTCTGCGTCTTCCCAAGCATTCCAGGCCCTCCGTGGAGTTGCACACATAGATGGTTCGGCTAATCCTCACCGATTAGCTGAACATCACGAAAAGAGCCCGCCAAATCGCGGGCTTTTTTTGCATTCGATCCGGGTTTTTATTACGTGACCTTCCCCACTCCAATCTGCCTGATTGGGGTGTTTTTCTGGATTATTCATCCAGTCATCCACGGTTTATCGCCGCGTTGAAGCGGCCTAATCTCAATTCTCCAACGATTCGTGAAGGAGATTCCCCATGGCAGACCATTCCATTAAAGGCAAAGTCGTTCTCATCGCGGGTGGCGCGAAGAACCTTGGCGGTCTCATCGCCCGTGACATGGCCGCACAGGGTGCCAAGGCTGTTGCGATCCATTACAACAGCGCCGCGTCCAAGGTTGATGCCGATGCCACGGTTGCCGCCGTTCAGGCCAGCGGCGCACAGGCCGTCGCGCTGCAGGGGGATCTGACGACGGCCGGCGCCATCGAGAGGTTGTTCGCCGATGCCATCGCCGCGGTCGGCAAACCCGACATCGCCATCAACACCGTTGGCAAGGTGCTCAAAAAGCCGATGGCCGAGGTGAGTGAAGCCGAATACGACGAGATGAGCGCGGTCAACTCCAAGACCGCTTTCTTCTTCCTCAAGGAGGCGGGCAAGCACCTCAACGACCATGGCAAGATCTGCACGATAGTGACGTCGCTGCTGGGCGCCTTCACGCCGTTCTATGCCGCCTATGCCGGCACCAAGGCGCCGGTCGAACACTACACCCGAGCGGCCTCCAAGGAATTGGGCGCCCGCGGCATTTCGGTGACAGCGGTCGGTCCGGGGCCGATGGATACGCCGTTCTTCTACCCGGCCGAAGGCGCCGACGCGGTGGCCTATCACAAGACCGCCGCCGCGCTCTCGGCGTTCAGCAAAACAGGCCTGACCGACATCGAGGATGTGGTGCCTTTCATTCGCCATCTGGTCAGTGACGGCTGGTGGATCACCGGCCAGACCATTCTCATCAATGGCGGGTACACCACCAAGTAAATCCATTATCCGCAGTGTGATCTTCGTCGCCATCCGCTGCTGGGGCGCCGTACAATCGACGCAGAGCAGGCGCCCCTGGGCAGGCTGACGTCGGGACCATCGGCAGGGCAGATCATGGACAGATTCGACCAGTACCGCGTATTCGCCAAAGTGGCCGAGATGGGCAGCTTCATCAAAGCTGCCAACGCGCTGGAGATGCCACGAGCGTCGGCGTCTGCGGCCATCCAGCAGTTAGAGGCTCAGCTGGGCGTGCGCCTGCTGCATCGCACGACGCGGCAGGTACGGCTGACACCCGATGGGGAGCAATTGCTCAGCCGTGTGCGCCCGGTGTTGTGCAACGTCGAAGACATCGACCAGTTATTCCAGGCCAGCCAGCGGCAAGTTTCCGGCCGGCTGATCATCGATGTGCCCAGCCGCATTGCCCGCCGCGTCATTGCGCCAGCGCTGCCCGGCCTGTTGCGTTGTCACCCCCTGCTTCAATTGATTTTGGGTTCGACCGACCGGGCCATCGATCTGGTGCAGGAAGGTGTGGACTGCGCGGTGCGCGTTGGCGCGCTGCATGACAGCAGTCTTGTGGTGCGGCCGCTGGGTCAGATTGCCTTGATCAATTGTGCGAGCCCGGCCTATCTGCTTGAGCATGGAGAGCCTCAGCAGCCTGCGCAGCTACTCGACGGACATTGGACCATCGGCTATGCGTCGCCGAAGTCGGGCAAGGAACTGCCTTGGGAATACCTGTCCGGCGACGGCAGCGTGCAGCGGTTCGACGTGCCGAGCCGGGTGATCGTGAACAATGCCGAAAGCTATATCGCTTGCTGCCTTGCAGGGTTGGGGTTGATCCAGATCCCGCGCTTTGACGTCCAACACCTGCTGGACTCACGACAACTGGTGGAGGTCATGTCGAGTTACTGTGCCGCTTCGATGCCGGTATCCCTGCTCTACCCGCACCGCCGGCAGCGTTCGCAGCGACTGGATGTGTTCCACGAGTGGTTCGAGGCATTGATGCGGCCGTATTTGGATAGCCGCCACGTCCCTCTGCATCAATAAAGCCAAATGCTCCACGTGGAACATCGGCATTTTTAACCCGCTGAGGCGGCCGCCACACTCTCCAACCGGTAGCCGTATCCATAGATCGTCAACAACTGCCAACCCCGATCCGCGGTTAACCCCAGCTTGTTCCGCAGCCGATAGATATGTGTGTCCAGCGGCCGCGACGAGACCATTTCTTCATGGCTCCAGAACCGCTCATACAGATACTCGCGAGACAACGGCCGCGCCAGGTTGGCGAACAGGCAGCTGGCCAGGCGGTATTCGCGTTCGGTCAGGTTGATCGGTTTGCCCGCACGGGTGACGGTCAGTTCGGCGTCGTCAAAGGTCAGGTCGTTGAAACTTTGCACTTCAGACGTTGCCGACTTTTGCAGACCGTGGCGGCGCAGGACGGCGTTGACCCGGGCTTTGAGTTCATTCGGGCGAAAGGGTTTACTGACGTAATCGTCGGCGCCGCTGTTCAGGGCGGTGACGATATCGCTCTCGGCATCGCGGCTGGTGAGCATGATCACCGCCGGAGGCGATTCCATGTGTTCACGGGTCCAGCGCAGCAAGGCGATGCCGCTGATGTCGGGCAGCTGCCAGTCGAGGATCAGCAGGTCGAAGGTTTCCCGGCGCAGTTGGCGCAGCAGGTCTTCACCGCGTTCGAAGCAATGCACAGACCAGGGCTGTTCCAGGTTGCTGGGGATCTGTCGCAGTGTCTGTTCCACCCGCTGCAATTCAGCGGGTTCGTCATCCAGTATTGCGACACGCATGGGTGGGTCCTTTCTACTTGGAAATATTTCAGCTGTCGGCCGGTCGAAGAGCGGGCGTCCTTGCTGCGCAGATGCCAGTCATTGAATCTGAAGAATTGTGCTCAGATTCAACGACCCTTTGGATCTCTCGGTACGCTGATATCAAAGGGCCGTTAACGCTTTGAAAAACCATGCGACTCAGGGGGAAAGATACCGACTCCCGCGCGTAAGGAAAAGGATCAGTGCCGCTGGCATTGCATAGCCGTGCGGGTAGCTGATACTGCGCCCCGATGTACGGTATGTTTCAACGAACGCACTCAGGAAAAACCCCGGGGCGATCAAAATGAGCTTCACTGGGTTCAGCACCATACCGCGCACCACCTGGAGGGAGAAACCGGGTCTATGACATCTTCAACTGTCCATTTTCAGCAGCGGTGCGGGTTCCTGGCGGTCGCCCTGTGATGCTGTGGCGCAAGGCCGAAAAACGCCAGCCCACCCAGGCGCAGTTGTTGTTCCATGGTCTGTTTCGGGAGTGGCTGTGGATTGGCCTGGTGTTGCTGCCCTTTACTGCATATTTGTCCTTAAGTGCGGGCCTGGCCTTCAATAACCCGCTGTATGACGACCTGCGCCGCCTGACCCCTCTGCCGGTCGATCCACGCATTTTGCTGGTGACCATCGATGACCAGAGCCTGAAAAAGCTCGGCCAATGGCCATGGCCGCGCAGCCTGCATGCCGACGTCATCAACCGTCTGAGTGCAGCCCAACCCGCAGGTATCTTGTTCGATGTGATCTTCAGTGAGCCGCGCAACGCCGCGGATGACCTGCGCCTGGCCAATGCCGTGTGCAACGCCGGGAATGTTTTGCTTCCCCTGGAACGTGATGGCGGCGCGAGCCAGCCGGGCGAACAACTGTTGCCGCTGCTCAATTGCGCCAAGGGGCTGGGCCATATCAACGTCGAAGCAGACAGCGACGGTGCCGTCCGCAGCCTGTATCTGCGTGAAGGCCCGCCTGGGAACACCCTGCCGCAGTTGGCATGGCTGGCGTATACGTTGAGTGGGCAAACCGCGCAAATGCCGGGACGCAGCGAACAACCCAACAGTCAGCGCTGGCATCGGGAATATAGAGTTCGCGTCCCGTCCACGTCTGAGCCGCATGGGTTTCCCAGTGTGTCCTACGCCAGCGTATTGCACGGCGAAGTGCCGGCCGAATTGCTGCGCGACCGCCTGATCCTGGTGGGCGCCAGCGCCTATGGGCTGGGGGACCGTTTTGTGACGCCGCTCTCCTCCACTCCGGATACCACCGCCGGTGTGGAAATCCAGGCCAATGTGCTCAACGGCTTGCTGCAGGAGCGCAGCATCGTCGACCTCCCCGGCTGGCTCGCGGCACTGATCGCCACGGCCTGGGTGGCGTTGTTGCTCGGCCTTTTGCTGTACCGCCCACGCTACGCGCTGTGGATGACCTTGGGTTGCATGGCCGGCGCGTTGCTCGGCGCGTGGGCGCTGTTACGCCTTGGCCATTGGTGGTCGCCCGCGGCTTGCCTGATCGGTATGTTGCTCAGCTACCTGATCTGGAACTGGCGCCGCCTGAGCGTGATCCTTGCCTACTTTGGCTGGGAACTGGCGCGCCTGGACAACGAACCCAAGGTGCTGCCCGAACGCCGCCGAGCGCCCGCGAACAAAGGCGATGTGTTGCAAGGGCGCATCTTTGCCCTGGAGCAGGCCGTCAGCCGCACCCGTGACACCCGACGCTTCATGGCCGATGGCCTTGAGTGCCTGCCGGTGGCGACCCTGATTACCGACCCGCGGGGCAACATCCTGTTGGCCAACCGTATTGCCCGTGAAGTATTCGGCAATGACCTGGTCAACCAAAACCTGCTCGAACAGCTCGCCGACCTGGGTTATCCACCCCTGCATAACGGCGTGCGCCCCGCCCTGTCCGCCCTGGAAATCGTCGAGTTCCGGGACATCCACCAACGCAGCCTGCGCATGGAAATCGCACCCTTGCTGCCCGCCGAAGGCGATGTCGCCCTCGGCTGGCTGCTCAGCCTGACCGACTTGAGCAAGGAGCGCGAAGCCCAGCAACACCGCGAAACCATGCTGCGCTTCCTGTCCCACGACCTGCGCGCGCCGCACTCGGCGATCCTCGCGTTACTGGATGTGCATAACGCGGAGTCGCCGGTGTTTGCCCAGATCGAGCAGCAGGTTCGACGCGCCTTGAGCCTCACCGAATCGTTCGTACAACTGGCGAAAGCCGAGGCTGACGGCTACCACTTCCAGCCAAGCCTGTTTGCCATGCTGGTGATGGATGCGTTCGATCAGGTGGCGGTGATTGCGCAGCTCAAGGGCATCCAGTTGATCCACGACCTGGATGAAGCGGATGAAGGCATGGTGTCGGCCGATCAATCCCTGCTCACCCGCGCGTTGTTCAACGTGCTGGAGAACGCGATCAAATACTCGCCGGCCGGCACCACCGTGAGGTTGAGCCACGGCAGCGCGCAAGGTTGGCTGGAGTGTCGCATCAGCGACCAGGGCCCGGGCATTGCGGCAAAGGACTTGCCGGAACTGTTCAGCCAGTACCGCCGCTTCGATTCCGCCCAAGGCAGCGAAGGCCTTGGGTTGGGCCTGACCATGGTCAAGGCCGTTGTGGAGCGGCACGGTGGCCGTATCTGTTGCGAAAGCGTGGTGGGCAAGGGCACCACATTCACCCTGCAGCTGCCCCAGTTGGAAGACTGACAACACGTGCTTTTGCGCTGTGTATAAAAAACCGGTCTCAAGGACCGGTTTTTTTATCCAAAAAAAACTTATGCACGTTTTTAGTATTTTTATGAGATCAGGAAATATCTAATAAAATCATCTTGTTATGAAGAGAAAATGCCATTTTTCCAACAAACCGTACACAGGTTATCCACAGATGATCAGGCCACCGGTGTGTCCACCGCCACCGGCTCCGGCGGCAGCGAACCCATGGCGCGTTGCTGGGCTTCATTCCAGGCGGCGGCGCGGTCATTCAGTGCGGCAATTGCACGCGGCCCTTCACCTTCGGCGTACATCGGTTCCCCGATCACCACGGTGATGGTGCCTGCACGTTTTGCCCAACCGGTTTTTGGCCAGTACTTGCCGGCATTATGTGCAATCGGCAACACAGGCAGGTGGGCGTTGACGGCCAATGCCGTGCCGCCACGTGAGAACTTGCCGACGGTGCCGTAGGGCACACGCGTACCTTCCGGAAAGATCAGCACCCAGACGCCGTCCTTGAGCAGCTCGTCGCCCTTTTTGGCCACGTGCTTGAGCGCCGCCTTGGGGTTGTCGCGGTCGATGGCGATCGGGCGCAGCATCGCCATCGCCCAGCCGAAGAACGGCACATACAGCAGCTCGCGCTTGAGCACTTGGCTCAGGGGCGAGAAGTACGCCGAGAGGAAGAACGTCTCCCACGTGCTCTGGTGGTTCGACAGAATCACGCAGGGCTGATCCGGGACGTTTTCCGCGCCCTTGACCTCGAAGCGGATGTTCAGGAACACCTTGGTCAGCCACAGCGCGCAGCGGCACCAATAGACGTTGATGAAGCGATAGCGCGCCTTGAACGGCAGAAAAGGCGCGATAAAAAAGCTCAGGGTGCACCAGAGAAACGAACTGGTGCCCAACAGCAGGTAAAAGAAGAAGGTTCTGATGGCCTGCAAAATCGACATGGCGGCATTTACCGTTGCGGGACACAGCCCGCCTGTTGAAGGCGCACTCCCGAACAGTCCTTGGTCAGGCAGTCGAGGGCGGCTAGTTGTTGATAAGTTCTGCGGCAACCGCCGCCAGATCGTCAAAAATCAAGGTGCCTACCGGCAGGTTTTTCGCCTGGGTCTTTTCGCCTTTCCCGGTCTTTACCAAAACTGGCTGAGAGTCGACGGCTTTGGCCGCCTCCAGGTCACCGAGGCTGTCCCCGACGAACCATAGCCCAGCCAGGGGCACGTTGTAATGTTCTGAAATGGTTTTCAACATGCCAGGCTTGGGTTTGCGGCAATCGCAGCCCTCATCCGGCCCGTGGGGGCAGTACACCACCAGCCCCACCTCACCGCCCTGCTCCGCCACCAACGTGCGCAAGCGCGCGTGCATGGCGTCCAGGGTAGCGATGTCGTAGTAGCCGCGGGCGATGCCGGACTGGTTGGTGGCGACGGCCACCGTCCAGCCGGCCTTGCTCAACTGCGCGATGGCCTCGATCGCGCCGGGCAGTGGGATCCATTCCTCCACCGACTTGATGTAAGCGTCGGAGTCGTAATTGATCACCCCGTCCCGATCGAGAATCAGCAGTTTCAACATGATCAGCCCAATACGGAAATGTCAGCGATGTTGATGAACAGACCGCGCAAACGCGCCAGCATGGCGTAGCGGTTTTTCCGCACGCCGGCATCTTCGGCATTGATCATCACCGCTTCGAAGAACGCATCCACCGGCTCGCGCAAGGTGGCCAGGCGCGCCAGTGCTTCGGCGTAGTTGCGTTCGGCGATCAACGGTTTCACCGCATTTTCCGCCTTGGCGATGGCCGAGTTCAGCGAGAACTCCTTGGCATCGGCGAACAGGCCTGGGTCGACATCGGCATTGCCGAGGTTGTCGGCCTTGCTCAACAGGTTCGACACGCGCTTGTTCACGGCAGCCAGGGCGTCGGCTTCCGGCAGTTTGCGGAAGGCCTGCACGGCTTGCACGCGTTGGTCGAAGTCCAGCGCCGAACCCGGTTGCAGGGCACGTACCGACAGGTACACCGAAACGTCCACGCCTTCGTCTTCGTAACGCGCACGCAGGCGGTCGAACACGAACTCCAGCACTTGCTCGGCCAGGCCGGTTTGCTTGACCTTGCCGCCGAACTGGCCGACTGCGAACACCACGGCCTGGGTCAGGTCGAGGTCGAGCTTCTTGTCGATCAGGATCCGCAGCACGCCCAGGGCCGCACGGCGCAGGGCATACGGGTCTTTACTGCCGGTAGGCAGCATGCCGATGCCGAAGATCCCGACGAGGGTATCCAGCTTGTCGGCAATGGCCACGGCCGCACCGGTCAGGGTGGTCGGCAATTCGGCGCCAGCACCGCGCGGCATGTACTGCTCGTTCAGGGCCAAGGCGACATCGTCCGGCTCGCCGTCGTTGAGGGCGTAGTAGTAACCGGCAACGCCTTGCATTTCCGGGAACTCGCCGACCATCTCGGTGGCCAGGTCGCACTTGGACAGCAGGCCGGCGCGCGCAGCCCAGGCAGCGTCACCGCCAATGCGCGGGGCAATGTAGGCGGCCAGTTTGGAAACGCGCACAGCCTTGTCGTAGACGCTGCCGAGTTTTTCCTGGAACACCACGTTTTGCAGGCGCAGGTTGAAGTCTTCGAGCTTCTGCTTCTTGTCTTGCTTGAAGAAGAACTCGGCGTCGGTCAGGCGCGGGCGCACGACTTTTTCGTTACCGGCGATGATCTGCTGCGGGTCCTTGCTTTCGATGTTGGCCACGGTGATGAAGCGCGGCAGCAACTTACCGTCCACGTCCAGCAGGCAGAAGTACTTCTGGTTGTCCTGCATCGTGGTGATCAGCGCTTCTTGCGGCACATCGAGGAAGCGTTCTTCAAACGAGCACACCAGCGGCACCGGCCATTCAACCAGGGCGGTCACTTCGTCCAGCAGGCTTGGCGGCACGATGGCGGTGCCTTCCTGCAGGCGGGCCAGCTCTTCGGTGCGCTTGCTGATCAGCTCGCGACGCTCGTTGGCGTCGGCCAGCACATAGGCGGCGCGCAGGTCGTTGAGGTAGTTGGCCGGCGCGGTGATACGCACGCTTTGCGGGTGGTGGAAGCGGTGACCACGGGAATCGCGGCCGGCTTTCTGGGCAAGGATGGTGCAATCGATGACCTGGTCACCGAGCAGCATCACCAGCCACTGGGTCGGACGCACGAACTCTTCCTTGCGCGCGCCCCAGCGCATGCGCTTGGGGATCGGCAAGTCGTTCAGGGAGTCTTCGACGATGGTCGGCAACAGGCTGGCGGTCGGCTTGCCTTTGATGACCTGGCTGAAACGCAGTTTCGGGCCGCTCTGGTCGATCTCGCTCAGCTCGACGCCACACTTCTTGGCAAAGCCCAGCGCTGCTTGGGTCGGGTTGCCTTCGGCGTCGAAGGCGGCCTGGCGTGGCGGGCCGTCGAGGTTGATGCTGCGGTCCGGCTGCTGGGTTTCCAGCGCGGTCAGCAACACCGCCAGGCGACGCGGCGCGGCGTAGACTTTTTTCGCCTCGAACTTCAGGCCGGCGCTTTGCAGGCCTTTTTCGATACCGGCCAGGAACGCATCGGCCAGGGTGTTCAGTGCCTTGGGTGGCAGCTCTTCGGTGCCCAGTTCAACCAGAAAATCTTGAGCACTCATTGTGCAGCCTCCAGCTTAGCCAACACTTCATCACGCAGGTCCGGGGTTGCCATCGGGAAGCCCAGCTTGGCGCGAGCCAGCAGGTAGGCTTGGGCGACGGAACGCGCCAGGGTGCGAACACGCAGAATATATTGCTGGCGCGCGGTCACCGAGATGGCGCGGCGGGCGTCCAGCAGGTTGAAGGTATGGGACGCCTTCAACACCATTTCATAGCTCGGCAACGGCAGCGGCTGGTCCAGTTCGATCAGGCGCTTGGCTTCGCTTTCATAGAAGTCGAACAGTTCGAACAGCTTCTCGACGTTGGCGTGTTCGAAGTTATAGGTCGACTGCTCCACTTCGTTCTGGTGGAACACATCGCCGTAGGTCACTTTGCCGAACGGGCCGTCTGCCCACACCAGGTCGTAGACCGAATCCACGCCTTGCAGGTACATGGCCAGGCGCTCGAGACCGTAGGTGATCTCGCCGGTCACCGGGTAGCACTCGATGCCGCCCGCTTGCTGGAAGTAGGTGAACTGCGTGACTTCCATGCCGTTCAGCCAGACTTCCCAGCCCAGGCCCCAGGCGCCCAGGGTCGGCGATTCCCAGTTGTCTTCGACGAAACGGATGTCGTGGACCAACGGGTCGAGGCCGACATGTTTCAGCGAGCCGAGGTACAGCTCCTGGAAGTTGTCCGGGTTCGGCTTCAATACCACCTGGAACTGGTAGTAATGCTGCAGACGGTTCGGGTTTTCGCCGTAGCGGCCGTCAGTCGGGCGCCGACTGGGCTGCACATAAGCGGCGTTCCAGGTTTCCGGGCCGATGGCCCGCAGGAATGTAGCGGTGTGGAAAGTGCCGGCGCCTACTTCCATATCGTAGGGCTGAAGTACCACACAACCTTGCTCGGCCCAGTACTGCTGGAGGGCGAGGATCAAGTCTTGGAAGGTACGCACGGCTGGCGTAGGCTGGCTCACGAAATTCACCTGTTACTTGGGCTGCGATTTAAAGAGCGGGAGTATACCCGATTCGGCCGCGCCACCATCCCCTGGAGCCTTATGCCACGCTGCTTTTGGTGTTCTGAAGATCCGCTGTACATGGCTTATCACGATCAGGAGTGGGGAACGCCGCTGCGCGATGCGCAGGGTTTGTTCGAGTTACTTTTGCTCGAAGGGTTCCAGGCGGGCCTGTCCTGGATCACCGTTTTACGCAAACGCGAGCATTATCGAAAGGTCTTGTTCGGTTTTGATGCACAGCGCCTGGCGCGGCTGAGCGATGCCGAGATCGAAGCGTTGATGCTCGACCCAGGCATCGTGCGCAATCGTCTGAAGCTCAACGCCACCCGCCGCAACGCCGCGGCCTGGTTGGCGCTGGAGGACCCGGTGGGGCTGCTGTGGTCGTTTGTCGGCGGCGTGCCCAAGGTCAATCACTTCAAGGACCGCAGCGAAGTCCCGGCGATTACCGCCGAAGCCGAGGCCATGAGCCGCGCGCTGAAAAAAGCCGGCTTCACCTTCGTCGGGCCGACCATTTGCTACGCGTTCATGCAGGCCTCGGGCATGGTCATGGACCACACCCAGGACTGCGACCGTTACGCGGACTTGGCCAACGCCGGTTAGAATGCGTGCTTTGCGCACCACACACGATCAGGAGTGACCTGTGGAAAAGTTTAAAGGCGCCTTGCTGGTAGGCGCTCTCCGGTTGTTTGCCCTGCTGCCCTGGCGCGCCGTGCAAGCCGTAGGTTCGGCGATTGGCTGGATCATGTGGAAAACCCCCAACCGCTCCCGCGACACGGTGCGGATCAACCTCTCGAAATGCTTCCCGGACATGGACCCGGCCGAGCGCGAGCGCCTGGTGGGCCGCAGCCTGATGGACATCGGCAAGTCCCTGACCGAAAGCGCCTGCGCCTGGATCTGGCCGGCTCAGCGCTCCATCGACCTGGTGCGCGAAGTCGAAGGCCTGGAAGTCCTCCACGAAGCCCTGGCCTCGGGCAAAGGCGTGGTCGGTATCACCAGCCACCTGGGCAACTGGGAGGTGTTGAACCACTTCTATTGCAGCCAGTGCAAACCGATCATTTTCTACCGCCCGCCGAAGCTCAAGGCGGTGGATGACCTGCTGCGCAAGCAACGCGTGCAACTGGGTAACCGCGTGGCGGCGTCCACCAAGGAAGGCATCCTCAGTGTCATCAAGGAAGTGCGCAAGGGCGGCCAGGTGGGCATTCCGGCCGACCCGGAGCCGGCCGAATCGGCGGGGATCTTCGTGCCGTTCTTCGCCACCCAGGCGCTGACCAGCAAGTTCGTGCCGAACATGCTCGCGGGCCACAAGGCGGTCGGTGTATTCCTGCATGCCCTGCGCCTGCCGGACGGTTCAGGCTACAAAGTGATCCTGGAAGCAGCGCCGGAAGACATGTACAGCACCGACACCGCCACCTCCTGCGCGGCGATGAGCAAGGTGGTGGAGCGTTATGTCGGCGCCTACCCGAGCCAGTACATGTGGAGCATGAAGCGCTTCAAGAAACGCCCGCCGGGTGAGGCGCGGTGGTACTGACTCAAAGGCAACCCAAAACAATGTGGGAGGGGGCTTGCCCCCGATAGCAGTGTGTCAGCCAATGCATATTTGACTGAACCTCCGCTATCGGGGGCAAGCCCCCTCCCACATTTGAGTTCCGCTCAAGCCTTGCGGTCGAGTTTTTTCAGGAACACCGTCATTTCTTTCTCGGCCTGCTTGTCGCCATGGGCCTGGGCCGCTTCAATGCCCTTCCCCCAGGCCAGTCGCGCGGCGGCCTGATCGCCCAGCCCGACGTGGGCCTTACCCAGCAACTTCCACGCCGCCGAATACTTCGGATCAAACTCGACACACTTGTGCAGATGCTCGGCGGCCTTGGCGTTGTCCTTCAGGTCCAGATAACCCTTGCCCAGCCCAAAGCGCAGCAGGGCGTTATCGACACCCTTGGCCAGCATTTTCTCCAGGGATTCGAGCATGTCGGTGTACTCCGTTTGATCAGAAAAAGCTCAACCCCACGTGGAACAGCTTCTCCACATCGCGGATATGTTTTTTATCCACCAGGAACAGGATCACATGGTCACCGGTGGCAATTACCGTGTCGTCGTGGGCAATGATCACTTCTTCATCGCGAATGATCGCACCGATGGTGGTACCCGGCGGCAAGCCGATGTCGCGGATGGCCTTGCCGATCACCTTGCTCGACTTCGAGTCGCCATGGGCGATCGCCTCAATGGCTTCCGCCGCGCCGCGGCGCAGGGAGTGGACGCTGACGATATCGCCACGGCGCACGTGGGTGAGCAAGGTGCCGATAGTCGCCAACTGCGGGCTGATGGCGATGTCGATATCGCCGCCCTGAATCAGGTCGACATACGCCGGGTTATTGATGATGGTCATCACCTTCTTCGCCCCCAGCCGCTTGGCCAGCAGCGATGACATGATGTTGGCTTCGTCATCGTTGGTCAGGGCCAGGAAGATATCGGCGTCGGCGATGTTTTCTTCCATCAACAGGTCGCGGTCCGAAGCGCTGCCTTGCAGGACTACGGTGCTGTCGAGGGTGTCGGACAAATGCCGGCAGCGCGCCGGGCTCATCTCGATGATCTTCACTTGGTAGCGGCTTTCGATGGCCTCGGCCAAGCGTTCGCCGATCTGCCCGCCACCGGCGATGACGATGCGTTTATACGTCTCATCGAGACGGCGCATTTCGCTCATCACGGCACGAATATTCGCTTTGGCGGCGATGAAGAAGACTTCGTCGTCGGCTTCGATCACCGTGTCGCCCTGGGGCAGGATCGGCCGGTCACGCCGGAAAATCGCCGCGACGCGGGTTTCCACATTCGGCATGTGTTCGCGCAGTTGGCGCAGTTGCTGGCCGACCAACGGCCCGCCGTAATAGGCCTTCACGGCGACCAGTTGCGCTTTGCCGTCGGCGAAGTCGATCACCTGCAACGCGCCGGGAATCTCGATCAGGCGCTTGATGTAGTGGGTGACCACCTGCTCCGGGCTGATCAGCACGTCCACCGGGATCGCGTCGTTGTCGAACAGGCCGGCGCGGGTCAGGTACGCGGCTTCACGCACCCGGGCGATCTTGGTCGGGGTGTGGAACAGCGTGTGGGCGACCTGGCACGCGACCATATTGGTCTCGTCGCTGTTGGTCACGGCCACCAGCATATCGGCATCGTCGGCACCCGCCTGACGCAGCACCGTAGGAAACGACGCACGACCCTGCACGGTACGAATGTCCAGGCGGTCGCCGAGGTTGCGCAGGCGCTCGGCATCGGTGTCGACCACGGTGATGTCGTTGGCTTCGCTGGCCAAATGCTCGGCCAGCGTGCCACCGACCTGCCCTGCCCCGAGGATGATGATTTTCATCCGGTTACTCCCTTTGAACCGTTCAGCCGCGTGCGGCGGCGATCTTGATCAGTTTGGCGTAGTAGAAGCCATCGTGTCCGCCTTCCTGTGCCAGCAATTGGCGCCCGTGGGGCTGCTTGATGCCGGCTGCCGTGGCGAGGTCCAGCTCGCGCGCGCCGCTGGTGCGGGCGAGGAAGGCTTCGATGACCTCGGTGTTCTCGGTGGGCAAGGTGGAACAGGTGGCGTAGAGCAGGATGCCGCCGACTTCCAGGGTCGGCCACAACGCGTCGAGCAGTTCGCCTTGCAGCACGGCCAGGGCGGCGATGTCGTCGGGTTGGCGGGTCAGCTTGATGTCCGGATGGCGACGGATCACGCCGGTGGCGGAGCACGGCGCGTCGAGCAGGATGCGCTGGAACGGCTTGCCGTCCCACCAGGTGGCGGTGTCGCGGCCATCGGCGGCGATCAGCTCGGCGCTCAGGCCCAGGCGTGCGAGGTTTTCCCGCACGCGCACCAGGCGCTTGGCTTCCAGATCGACGGCGACGACGCCGGCGAGGTCTTTTTCGACCTCCAGGATGTGACACGTCTTACCGCCGGGGGCGCAGCAGGCGTCCAGCACGCGCTGGCCTGGGGCCAGGTCGAGCAGGTCGGCCGCCAGTTGCGCGGCTTCATCCTGCACGCTGATCCAGCCCTCGGCGAAGCCCGGCAGGCTGCGCACGTCGGTGGCGGCTTCGAGCACGATGCCATCGGTGCTGTACACGCACGGCGCGGCCGCGATGCCCGCGTCGGTCAGCAATTGCAGATAAGCATCGCGGCGGTGATGGCGACGGTTGACCCGCAGGATCATCGGCGGGTGTGCATTGTTGGCCGCGCAGATGGCTTCCCATTGCTCGGGCCAGAAGGCTTTCAGGGATTTTTGCAGCCAGCGCGGGTGAGCGGTACGCACCACCGGGTCATGTTCCAGCTCGGCCAGCAGCGCTTCGCTTTCGCGCTGGGCGCGGCGCAGCACGGCGTTGAGCAGGGCTTTGGCCCAGGGTTTTTTCAGCTTTTCGGCGCAGCCGACGGTTTCACCGATGGCGGCGTGGGCCGGCACGCGGGTGTAGAGCAATTGATAGAGGCCTACCAGCAGCAGCGCTTCTACATCGGCATCGGCCGCCTTGAACGGCTTTTGCAGCAGCTTGGCTGCCAGCGCCGACAGCCGTGGCTGCCAGCGCGCGGTGCCGAAGGCGAGGTCCTGGGTGAAGCCGCGATCACGGTCTTCGACCTTATCCAACTGGGTCGGCAGCGAACTGTTCAGCGAAGCCTTGCCGTTGAGCACGGCGGCCAGGGCCTTGGCGGCGGCCAGACGCGGGTTCATTGGGCGGCCACCCCGAGAAGCGTGCCTACGGCAAATTTCTCACGACGGCTGTTGAACAAATCGCTGAAATTCAGCGCCTTGCCACCGGGCAATTGCAGACGCGTCAGACACAGCGCCTGTTCACCGCAGGCGACCAGCAGGCCGTCCTTGCTGGCACCGATGATTTCACCAGGGGCGCCCTTGCCGTCGGCCAGGGTGGCAGCCAAAACCTTCAAGGCTTCGCCGTTGAGGGTGCTGTGGCAGATCGGCCACGGGTTGAACGCGCGCACCAGGCGCTCCAGTTCCACGGCCGGGCGGCTCCAGTCGAGGCGCGCTTCGTCCTTGTTCAGTTTGTGCGCGTAGGTCGCCAGGCTGTCGTCCTGCACCTCGCCTTCGAGGGTGCCGGCAGCGAGCCCGGCAATCGCCTGGATCACAGCCGGCGGGCCCATCTCGGCCAAGCGATCGTGCAGGCTGCCGCCGGTGTCTTCGGCGGTGATCGGGGTGCTGACTTTCAACAGCATCGGGCCGGTATCCAGGCCCGCTTCCATACGCATCACGGTCACGCCGCTTTCGCTGTCGCCCGCTTCCACGGCGCGTTGGATCGGCGCCGCACCGCGCCAGCGTGGCAGCAGCGAGGCATGGCTGTTGATGCAACCCAGGCGCGGGATGTCCAGGACGACTTGGGGCAGGATCAAGCCATAGGCCACCACCACCAGCAGGTCCGGTTTCAGCGCTGCCAACTCGGCCTGGGCCTCGGCGTTGCGCAGGGTCGGCGGTTGCAGCACGGGAATGTGGTGCTCCAGCGCCAGTTGCTTGACCGGGCTCGGCATCAGTTTTTGCCCGCGACCGGCCGGGCGATCCGGCTGGGTGTACACCGCGACGATGTCATAAGGGCTGGCGAGCAGGGCCTTGAGGTGTTCGGCGGCAAATTCGGGTGTGCCGGCAAAAACAATGCGCAGTGGCTCGGTCATGGGCGTTCTCGGTTAAAAGCAGTCACAAAAGAAAAAGGCTTGCCGCAGCAAGCCTTTGGAAGAAGGGCATCAAGCTTGCTGGCGGTGCTTTTTTTCCAGCTTCTTCTTGATCCGGTCACGTTTGAGCGTGGACAGGTAATCGACAAACAGCTTGCCGTTGAGGTGGTCGCATTCGTGCTGGATACACACCGCCAGCAGGCCTTCGGCAACCTGCTCGAAGGGCTTGCCGTCGCGGTCCAGGGCCCTGATCTTCACGCGCACCGGGCGCTCGACGTTCTCGTAGAACTCCGGCACCGACAGGCAGCCTTCCTGGTATTCGCCCATTTCGTCGGTCAGCGCTTCGAACTCGGGGTTGATGAACACCCGTGGCTCGCTGCGATCTTCGGACAGGTCCATCACCACGACACGCTGATGCACGTTGACCTGGGTCGCGGCGAGGCCGATGCCCGGGGCTTCATACATTGTTTCAAACATGTCATCGACCAACTGACGAACCTTATCGTCCACTACGGCCACCGGTTTGGCGATCGTGCGCAGGCGCGAGTCGGGGAATTCGAGGATGTTCAAAATAGCCATAAGCGTAATTGCTGCACATGTGAGGTAAAGGCAAATCGGCGTAGGGATGGACCCGCACGGCCGGTGTGGAACGCTCGGAAGCCGCGAAGGCTATGGCGTTTCACGCGAACGTACATAATAAAGGAGATTCACCCCATGAGGAAATCGCTACTCGTCTTGCTGCTCTGGGCGCCGTTCGCCCAGGCCCTGCTTCCATCGCCCGGCCCGCGCCTGGATCAACCGACGCAACAGGCCATCCAGCGATTTTTGTTACACAATCGCATCCTCGATTCGCCCCTCGATCTCGATAACGCGCCCTACGTTGTCGCGGCTGAGGCCGGGCGAGTGCTGGGGGCCAATGGCGAGCGCGTGCATGCCCGCGGCGTCCTGGACCCGGCCCAGCCAAGCTATGGGATTTTCCGCCGAGGCAAGGTCTACACCGACCCCAAAACCCAGGAGTTACTGGGTATCCACGCCGACGACATCGGCACCGCGCACTGGGTGATGGCCGGCGACCTGACCACCCTTGCCGTACAACGGGTCACCCAGGAAGTGCGCCCCGGCGACCGCTTGCTGCGTGCCGAACCGCCGGTTGCGCTGGCCAGCCTGGAAGGCCCGCAGGCCGCGCCGTTTATCGAAGGGCGCATCATCGACGTGCCCAAGGGCGTGACGCAGATCGGCGTGCTGGATGCCGTGACCCTGAATAAAGGCCGCCGCGACGGCCTGGTCGACGGCCAACGGCTGAATGTGATCAAGACCGGCGCCACGGTACGCGACGCTCTCAGCGGCGCTCCGGTGAAGCTGGCCGATGAGTACGGCGGCATGCTGCTGGTGTTTCGCACCTACGAAAAACTCAGTTATGGCCTGGTCCTCAATGCCTCGCGGCCACTGGCGGTGATGGACCGTTTCGAGACGGCCCGTCAAACGCAATAAATAGGCTGCTAAATAAGTTACCAACAGAGTTATCCACAGCTTGTTCCGGTCAAGGATGATCAGATGTATCCGATAAACAGCAGTGAAATTTCCCCGGCGGAACTGGAAGCCCGGCTACGCTTGCACAGGCTGCCGGAACTGGGCCCGAAGCGTTTTCGCCGGTTGATCGACGCGTTCGGCTGCGCCTCGAAAGCGCTCAGCGCGCCGGCCAGCGCTTGGCGTTCGCTCGGCTTGCCCGCCGTCAGCGCCGAGGCCCGGCGCAGCCATGAAGTCCGCGAGGGCGCGAGTGTCGCATTGGCCTGGCTGGCGCGTCCGGCCCAGCATTTGCTGATGTGGGACCAGCCTGAGTACCCCGCACTGCTGGCCCAGATCGATGACGCACCGCCGTTGTTATTCGTCGCCGGCGACCCTGCGATCCTGGAAAAACCCCAGTTGGCCATGGTCGGCAGCCGCCGTGCATCGCGCCCCGGCATGGACACCGCCGCCGCCTTTTCCCGCAGCCTGGCGAGTGCCGGTTTCGTCATCACCAGCGGCCTGGCCCTGGGCATTGACGGCGCGGCGCATCAAGCGGCCCTGGAGGTCGGCGGGCAGACCATCGGCGTACTCGGCACCGGCCTGGAAAAGTTTTATCCACAGCGCCACCGACGCCTCGCGGCCGCGATGATTGCCCAGGGCAGCGCGGTGGTTTCCGAGTTTCCGCTGGACGCCGCGCCCCAGGCCGGCAATTTCCCCCGGCGCAACCGCATCATCAGTGGTCTGTCGCTGGGCGTGCTGGTGGTGGAAGCCGGCATCGCCAGCGGTTCGCTGATCACCGCGCGGCTCGCCGCCGAGCAAGGGCGCGAGGTGTATGCGATTCCCGGCTCGATCCATCATCCCGCGGCCAAGGGTTGTCATCAGCTGATCCGCGACGGCGCGGTGTTGGTGGAAACCATCGAGCACATTCTTGAAGGCTTGCGCGGCTGGCAGGCGCTGCCGTGTCCGGTGCCGCTGCCGGCGACTCATCCACTGGTCGCACTGCTGCATGCGGCGCCCCACACCAGCGAAGCCCTGGCGATTGCCAGCGGGCGGCCGTTGTCCCAGGTGCTGGCGAGCCTCACCGAGTTGGAGCTGGAAGGCCAGGTGATCTGCGAAAGCGGGCGTTGGCTCGCGCGCTGCTAGGTTTTGCAGGGAAGATCGGTAAACTGCGCAGAGCTTTAGTCCGGAGAGTGAGTAATGGTCAACAGGTGGCGTGTGCTGGAAGCCGCACGAGAAATTCGCGCAGGCGCGGTGATTGCCTATCCGACCGAGGCGGTCTGGGGCCTGGGCTGTGACCCGTGGAACGAAGCGGCGGTGGACCGGCTGCTGGCGATCAAGAACCGCTCGGTGGATAAGGGCCTGATCCTGGTCGCGGATACTATCCGCCAGTTCGATTTTCTCTTCGAAGACTTCCCGCAGGATTGGATCGACCGCATGGCCAGTACCTGGCCGGGGCCGAACACCTGGCTGGTGCCTCATCAGGACCTGTTGCCGGAATGGGTCACGGGGGAGCACGACACCGTGGCGCTGCGGGTCAGCGACCATCCGCTGGTGCGTGACTTGTGCTCATTGGTCGGGCCATTGATTTCCACCTCGGCCAACCCCCAGGGCCGCCCGGCCGCCCGCACGCGGATTCGCGTCGAGCAGTACTTCCGTGGCCAGGTCGATCTGGTGTTGGGTGGCGCCCTCGGTGGGCGCAAGAACCCGAGCCTGATTCGCGATCTGGTGACGGGTGAGGTTGTGCGGCCGTCCTGAGACCGTGGCGTGGCTATCGCGGGCAAGCCCGGCTCCCACATTCGATCGGTGTCCGTCATGACAACACGGTCAAATGTAGGAGCCGGGCTTGCCCGCGATGGCGCCCCTAGCCACGCCAGAAACCCCAAGCCTTACGGCAACAGAATGGTCGACCCGGTCGTGCGCCGCGCCGACAGTTCCGTCTGCGCCTTGGCCGCTTCCGCCAGCGAGAAGCGCTGGTTGATATCGATGCGTACCTTGCCGCTCTGGATCATCGAGAACAGATCATCGGCCATGGCCTGCAAGTCCTTGGGGTTGCTGGCGTAGGTCGCCAGGGTCGGCCGGGTGACATACAGCGAGCCCTTGGCCGCCAGAATCCCCAGGTTCACCCCGTCCACCGCGCCCGAGGCGTTACCGAAACTCACCACCAACCCCCGGGGCGCCGCGCAGTCCAGCGAGGTCAGCCAGGTGTCCTTGCCGACGCCGTCGTACACCACCGGGCATTTCTTGCCGTCGGTCAATTCCAGCACGCGCTGTGCGACGTTTTCCTTGCTGTAGTCGATGGTTGCCCAGGCGCCGTGGGATTTGGCCACGGCGGCTTTTTCCGGCGAACTGACCGTGCCGATCAGCTTCACGCCCAGGGCCTTGGCCCACTGGCAGGCCAGGGAGCCCACGCCACCGGCTGCGGCGTGGAACAGGATGGTTTCGCCGCCCTTCAACTCATAGGTCTGGCGCAGCAGGTATTGCACGGTCAGGCCCTTGAGCATCGCGCCGGCGGCTTGTTCGAAGCTGATGTCGTCCGGCAGGTGAACCAGGTTGGCTGCGGGCAACACGTGCAGTTCGCTGTAGGCACCCAATGGCCCACTGCCGTAGGCCACGCGGTCGCCGACCTTGAATTGGCTGACCTCGCTGCCCACGGCGTCGACCACACCGGCACCTTCGGCGCCCAGGCCCGACGGCAAGGCCGGCGGCGCGTATAAGCCACTGCGGAAGTAGGTGTCGATGAAGTTCAGGCCAATGGCCGCGTTGCGCACGCGAACTTGCTGTGGGCCAGGTTCTGCTGGCGTGTAGTCCACGTACTCAAGCACCTCAGGGCCACCATGGACGCTGAACTGGATACGTTTGGCCATCTGCACTTCTCCTGGGTTCGAATTCGGGTAGCCCCCTATCGGACTCCTAAGCTTGATCTTCGTCAACTGCGACGGAGCTGAGTGCGGTGGTATCCTGTGCGCCCATTTGCCGCCGACGCCCAATGGCCTCGCGTAGCTTTGCCCGATTCAAGGTGATGCCATGACTACCCGCACCGAGGCTGTTAAAGCCTATCTGCTTGATCTGCAAGACCGTATTTGCAGCGCCCTGGAAACCTTCGAGACGGACACTCGCTTTATCGAAGACGCCTGGACCCGGCCAGCCGGTGGCGGCGGTCGCACCCGTGTGATTGAAAACGGTACGGTGATCGAAAAAGGCGGCGTCAACTTTTCCCACGTGTTTGGCAGCGGCCTGCCGCCGTCCGCCAGCGCGCATCGCCCCGAGCTGGCCGGGCGCGGGTTTGAAGCGCTGGGGGTGTCGCTGGTGATTCACCCGCACAACCCGCATGTACCGACTTCCCACGCCAACGTGCGCTTTTTCATCGCTGAAAAAGAAGGTGAAGAGCCGGTGTGGTGGTTCGGCGGCGGCTTCGACCTCACGCCCTATTACGCCAACGAAGAAGACTGCATCCACTGGCACCGCGTGGCCGAACAGGCCTGTGCGCCGTTTGGCGCCGACGTTTATGCGCGCTACAAGGCCTGGTGCGACACCTACTTCTACATCAAGCATCGCAACGAACCGCGCGGCATCGGCGGCCTGTTCTTCGATGACTTGAACGAGTGGGACTTCGACACCTGCTTCGCCTTCATCCGTGCCATCGGCGATGCGTACATCGACGCCTACCTGCCGATCGTGCAGCGCCGCAAGGCCCAGGCCTATACCGAACAGCAGCGCGAATTCCAGGAATTCCGCCGTGGTCGCTACGTTGAATTCAACCTGGTCTACGACCGTGGCACCTTGTTCGGCCTGCAGTCGGGCGGACGTACCGAGTCGATCCTGATGTCGCTGCCGCCCCAGGTGCGCTGGAGCTACGACTGGAAAGCCGAGGCCGGCAGCGAAGAAGCGCGCCTCACCGACTACTTCCTGCAAGACCGCGACTGGCTCGGCGTGGCTGCGCCCAAGGCGGCGGTCTGATGGACCGTTATGTGGTGTTCGGCAACCCCATCGGCCACAGCAAGTCGCCGTTGATCCACCGCATGTTCGCCGAGCAGACCGGCGAGCAACTGGACTACAGCGCTCTGCTTGCGCCGCTCGAGGATTTCATCGGGTTTGCCCGTGAGTTTTTTCAACAAGGCCGTGGCGCCAACGTCACGGTGCCGTTCAAGGAAGACGCCTACCGCCTGGCCGACACCCTCACCGCACGCGCCGAGCGCGCCGGGGCGGTGAACACCCTGAGCAAGCTGGCCGATGGCAGCCTGCTGGGCGATAACACCGACGGCGCCGGCCTGGTGCGCGACCTGACGGTGAATGCCGGGCTGCACCTGCAAGGGCAACGCATCCTGTTGCTCGGCGCTGGCGGCGCAGTGCGCGGGGCGTTGGAGCCGTTGCTGGCCGAGCGGCCGGCGTCGCTGATCATCGCCAACCGCACCGTGGAAAAAGCCGAAATGCTCGCCGAGTTGTTCGACGATTTGGGCCCGGTGTCTGCCAGTGGTTTCGACTGGCTGTGTGAGCCGGTGGACGTGATCATCAATGCCACCTCCGCCAGCCTGTCAGGCGATGTACCGCCGATTGCGGGCAGCTTGATCGCGCCGGGCAAAACGTTTTGCTACGACATGATGTATGCCAAGGAACCGACCGCATTCTGCCGCTGGGCCACGGAACACGGCGCGGCGGTGGCGATGGATGGCCTGGGCATGCTGGTGGAGCAGGCGGCGGAAGCGTTCTTCCTGTGGCGCGGCGTGCGTCCGGATTCGGCGCCGGTGTTGGCCGAACTGCGCCGTCAATTGGCTTGAGGCAACTCGAAAGGTGGGAGGAGCAAGCCCCCTCCCACCTGTTTGACCGCATTCAGTCTTCGAAATGGATGGGGCAATTGTCGGCACCTTCCAGCTTTTTCAACTCCTCGACGACCTGCGGCCTGGCCCGGCGCAAGGTCAGGCTACGGCCCATCGCCCTTAATCGCCGCGCTTCCTGGTGCAGCATCTCCACCCCGGAATAGTCGATAAAGTTGATCTGCTGCGCTTCGATCACCACCCGCTCACTCTGCAGGCTTTGCAGGCGAACCTGCAGGTAATGGCTGGCGCCGAAAAAGATCGAGCCACCGACCCGCAACACCTCTTCCTCGCCGTCGCGCCATTGTTGAACCCGCGGCTGCGAGGTGCGCTTGAGGTAGAAAAACAGCGAGGCCAGCACTCCGGCGTAAATCGCGGTTTGCAGCTCCAGCAGCAACGTGGCGATGCAGGTCAGGCTCATCACCACAAACTCGGCGCGACTGACCCGGAACAACGCACGAATGCCCCGATGATCCACCAGGCCCCAACTGATCAGCAGGATGCTCGCGGCCATGCTCGGGATCGGTATATGTGCGATCAGCGCTGCACCAAACAGTGCGAACAACGCCACCCACAGGGCGGAAAACACCCCCGCCAGCGGCGAGCAGGCGCCTGCTTCATAGCTGAGGCCGGAGCGCGTAAAGGAACCGGCCGACAGGTAGCCGGAGAAAAATCCGCCGACAATATTGGACAAACCCTGCGCTCGAACTTCCTGGTTGGCGTCGAGCAATTGCTGCGAGCGCGCCGCCAGCGAGCGCGCGATCGACAGGCTGGTCACCAGCCCGAGCATGCCCACCGCCACGGCGCTGGGCAGCAGGCGCAAGAGCATGTCCAGGTCCAGCGGCAATGGGCTGAATGGCGGCAGCTTGCCGATAAACGCACTGACCAGCGCCACCTGCCCGAATATCGCCGGCCACAGCCAGGCGGCCAGGCTGCCCAGCGCCAGCGTGATCAACAGCGTCGGCCAGCGCGGCAGCAGGTACTTGAGCAGCGCGCCCGCCAGCAAGGTGCCGAGCCCCAGGGCGAGTGAGGCGTGGTCCCACTCGCCGCTGTGCTCGATCAGTGCCATCAGACTGTTGATCGCCGTTGCCTGGCTCGGCAAATCCAGGCCCAACAGGTTGGGCAGTTGGCCGAGGGCAATCACCACGGCGGCGCCGAGGGTGAACCCCAGCACCACCGAATGGGAGATGAAATTCACCAGCGCGCCGAAGCGCAGCAGGCCGAGCAACCACTGGAACACTCCGGCGAGGAAGGTCAGCAGCAGGATCAAGGTGATGTAGTCCTGTGAACCCGGCACGGCCAGGGGGCTGACGCTGGCGTAGAGCACGATGGAAATCGCCGCCGTGGGGCCGCAGATCAGGTGCCAGGACGAACCCCAGAGGCACGCGATCAGCACCGGGATGATCGCGGCGTACAGGCCGTATTCCGGTGGGAGACCGGCGATGAGCGCGTAGGCAATCGACTGCGGCAAG
This sequence comes from Pseudomonas sp. LY-1, assembly GCF_053502595.1. Lineage (NCBI taxonomy): Bacteria > Pseudomonadati > Pseudomonadota > Gammaproteobacteria > Pseudomonadales > Pseudomonadaceae > Pseudomonas > Pseudomonas sp. LY-1. The sequence goes on from NZ_CP094353.1 coordinate 314,145, forward strand.
GCCAGCACCGCGCCGCTGAGGCCGACGATCGCGTCCCGGCCGACGCTGGCGCGGGTTTGGCGCGGCAGCCAACTGAGGAAGGGGAAGAGTGTGTGGCGGTTGGGCCGGGGCATCGCAAACTCGGGCTGAAAGGTTTGGCTCAGGGTATCAGTACACACCGGCTTTTTGTGGGAGGGGGCTTGCCCCCGATCGCGGACTGACAGTCAATGATGTAGTGACTGATCCGCCGCCATCGGGGGCAAGCCCCCTCCCACATTTGGATAGTGGTGGGCTTTAGAGCTTGGCTTTTACGGCCGCCAATGCATCCTGGCCGTCCACGGTTTTCACGCCGTCGAGCCACTGCTCGAGTACCGCCGGGTTGGCCTTGATCCACGCCTTCGCGGCATCTGCGTTGCTGACCTTGTTGTTGACCACCGCGGCCATGATGCTGTTCTCCATCGCCTGGGTGAAACTCAGGTTGGTCAGCAGTTTTCCTACGTTCGGGCAGGCTTGTGCATAACCCTTGCGCGTCAGGGTATACACGCTGCCGGTGTCGCCGAAGTACTTCTCGCCGCCCTTGAGGTAGTGCATTTTCAACTGCACGTTCATCGGGTGCGGGGTCCAGCCGAGGAAGGTGATGAAGCGCTGTTTCTTCACCGCCCGTGAGACTTCGGCGAGCATCGCCTGTTCGCTGGACTCGATCAGCTTCCATTGGCCCAGGTCGAAGTCGTTCTTCTTGATGATCTCCTGCAGCGAGAGGTTTGCCGGCGCGCCGGAGCCGATGCCGTAGATCTTCTTGTCGAACTTGTCGGCGAATGAGTTGAGGTCGGCAAAGTCATGCACCCCGGCGTCCCACACATAGTCCGGCACAGCCAGGGTGAATTCGGTGCCGTCGAGGTTTTTCGCCAACTGCACCACATCGCCGTTGGCCACGAATTTGTCGTAGAAACCTTGCTGCGCCGGCATCCAGTTACCCAGGAACACATCCACCTGGCCGTCCTTGAGCCCGCCGAAGGTGATCGGCACCGCCAGGGTGTCGACCTTGGGCTTGTAACCCATGCCCGTCAGCAGAAAACCGGCGACGGCATTGGTGGCGGCAATATCACTCCAGCCAGGATCGGCCATCCTCACCGTCTCACAACCGGCGTCCGCGTACACGGTGGCGCTGCTCAACGCCGCCATGCCCATTACGCCCAGCACCACAGTCAATTTTTGCATGGCCTTCCCTCTGTTTTATTGGTTTTGGCAGGGTTGTGGATAACGTGCCTTGCGCTCCAGGTCGTCGAGGTCGATATGGTTGCGCATGTATTGCTGACTGGCGTCCACCAGCGGCTGGTGATCCCAGCTCTTCAGCTTGCCCTGGGTCAGCGCCTGGTAGACCAGGCGACGACGGCGTTGACTGGCGAGCACCTGCTGGTGGATCGCCGGGATGTCCCATTTGGCCCGCGCCTCAAGCAGAAAGGCGGCAAACAGCGCCCGATGCTGCGGCGATTGGCTGAGTTCTTCCTGCTCGCGCGGGTCGTTGTGTATGTCGAACAGTAGGCAGGGGTCGTCTTCGCTGTAGATGAATTTGTAGGCGCCACGGCGAATCATCATCAGCGGGCTGAGGGTGCCTTCGGCCATGTATTCGCCGAACACTTCGTCGTGCCCGCCCTGCCCTTGCAGGTGCGGGACCAGCGAGCGGCCGTCCATGGGCAAGTGCGGTTCGAGTTCGCCGCCGGCCAGTTCCACCAGGGTCGGCAACAGGTCGGCGGTGGAGACCGCCTGGGTCACACGGCCCGCCGCGAACTGCCCCGGCGCGCTGATCAGCAGCGGCACGCGGGCGGCCATTTCGAACCAGTGCATTTTGTACCAGAGGCCGCGCTCGCCGAGCATGTCGCCATGGTCGCCGGAGAAAACGATCAGGGTGTCGTCGGCCAGGCCGGTGTCTTCCAGGGTCTGCAGCAGCTTGCCGACATTGCTGTCGATGTAACTGCAGGCACCGAAGTAGGCGCGGCGCGCATCGCGGATCTTCTCCAGCGGCAGCGGCTTGTCCCACAGGTCGTAGACCTTGAGCAGGCGCTGGGAGTGCGGGTCGAGATCGCCCTGGGCCGGGGTTGTGGGCAACGGGATGTCGCTGTTGTCGTACAGATCCCAGAACGATTTGGGAATGGTGTACGGGTCGTGGGGATGGGTCATCGACACGGTGAGGCAGAACGGCTGGTCGCCGCCCTCGCGAATGTGGTCGAACAGGTACTGCTGGGCCTTGAACACCACCTCTTCGTCGAAATCCAGTTGGTTGGTCCGCACGCACGGCCCGGCTTGCAGCACCGAGGACATGTTGTGGTACCAGGTGGGGCGCACGTCCGGCTCATCCCAGTTCACCGCCCAGCCATAGTCGGCGGGATAGATGTCGCTGGTCAGGCGCTCTTCGTAACCGTGCAACTGGTCTGGCCCGCAGAAATGCATCTTGCCCGACAGCGCGGTGCGGTAGCCGAGACGACGCAGGTAGTGGGCATACGTCGGCACATCGGCGGGGAAATCCGCCGCGTTGTCGTAGGCGCCGATCTTGCTCGGCAACTGGCCGCTGACCAGGGTAAAGCGCGACGGCGCACACAGCGGGCTGTTGCAGTAGGCGGCGTCGAACACCACGCCTTGTGCGGCGAGGCGACTGAGGTTCGGCAACTTGATCGGGGAAGGTCCGTAGAACGGCAGCATCGGCGCGGCCATTTGATCGGCCATGATGAAAAGAATGTTCTTGCGCTTCATGGGTCTTCGGCATTCCATAGGCGGTGTTTATGCGAATGAGCATGCAGCCCATGGAAAATGGGGTAAAGCCCATGAAAGGCAATGTCTAGGATAAGTACAGCTTATGTATAAAGCCTTCGGCGATGTGTCCCTCGATTTGCTCCGGGCGTTCGAAGCGGCGGCGCGCCACCGCAGTTTTACCGCTGCGGCGATGGAGCTGGGCACCACCCAGCCGGCCATCAGCCAGCAGATCAAGCGCCTCGAAGAGCAATTGGCGATCCGCCTGTTTGATCGCATCTACCGTGGCATCGAGCTGACCGACGCCGGCGCGCTGCTGTTCGAACATGTCCAGGGCGGTTTGCAGACCATCAACCAGGGCCTGAGCGCGATCACCCAACAGGACCAGCACGAAGTGCTGCAAGTGGCCACCGACTTCGCCTTCGCCGCCTACTGGCTGATGCCGCGCCTGCATCGCTTCCATGCGGCCAACCCCCAGGTCGACGTCAGCCTGGTGACCAGCGAGCGCAATCACGCCACGTTGCGCAGCGATATCGACGTGGCGGTGCTGTTTGGCGACGGCCGTTTCAAGCAGGGCGACAGCCTGTGGCTGTTCAATGAAGAAGTGTTCCCGGTGTGCAGCCCGCAATGGCTCAAGGACCAGGCCACGCCGCTGACCGTGCAGACCTTGCCCGACTGCCCCTTGCTGCACCTGCGCCAGGAACACACCAGCCAGTGGTTCGACTGGAGCGGCGTGTTCCGCGAACTGGGCATTACCAGCACGCCGACCCCCGGCCAACTGCGCTTCGATAACTACACCCTGTTGATCCAGGCCGCGATTGCCGGCCAGGGCGTGGCCATCGGCTGGCGCCACTTGGTGGACAACCTGCTGGAACAGAAGTGGCTGTGCCGGCCGATCAGCGACACGGTGATCTCACGCTTCGGCTACTACGTGGTGCAGCCGCAGCGCAAACGGCGGGGGCAGTTGGTCGAGCGGTTCGTCGACTGGCTGGTGGCGGAGCAGGCGCGCAGCGCACAGTCGCTGACCGGGTTGGCCCTGCCGTCGATTGCGGTCTAGGGGGGCGATAACCTGAAGGACCACACCGAGTACGCGATCTGGATGGGTGCGATGCGCGAACTGAATCTGTCGGTTTTTTAACCTCTCTTATCAGATAAAGCCTGGCCGTTCCCGCAGTAAAAAGCGGAGTGGTTGTAGGATTTATCTCGATTCGTTCCAATATATGGGATTGATATTTATATATTGAGATATCGCCGGGCATAGGTTTATATTCGCCTATCTGCTTTTTTCAGCACCCACTCATTTCAGGTGAAGCGATGCCGGCGCAATTGATCGCGCTCGATTGGGGAACCAGTTCCCTTCGTGCTTATAAACTCGGCCCCGCAGGCGTGGTGCTGGAACAACGTGCGTTGGCGTCGGGGATCATGCACCTGCCCAGCCAGCCCCGGGAGATTGCCGGCGTTTGCTGCAGCGATGGCTTCGAGTTGGCGTTCGACGCGGCCTGTGGCGATTGGCTCGACGCGCAACCGGGCTTGCCGGTGATCGCCTGCGGCATGGTCGGCAGCGCCCAGGGCTGGAGCGAAGCGGCCTACCGCAACACCCCGGTCGACGTCGCCAGCCTCGGCCAAGCATTGAACCGCGTGCGCAGTGTGCGCGGCGTCGATGTGCATATCGTGCCCGGCGTGATCGAGCAGGTCGGCTTGCCCAACGTGATGCGCGGCGAAGAAACCCAGGTACTCGGCGTGCTGCAAGGCCTCGGCGCCGAGGTCTTGATCGGCCTGCCCGGCAGTCATTCCAAATGGGTCGAGGTGGTCGATGGCTGTATCACCCATTTCGACACCTTCATGACCGGCGAGCTGTTCGCGGTGCTGAGCAAGCACAGCCTGCTCGGGCGTACCCAACAACCCGCCGAACACTTCCAGGCGGCGGCTTTCGACCGCGGCGTGCGCGTGGCGCTGTCGGCAGACGGCCAGCGCGGCGTGCTGTCGACGCTGTTCAGCGCACGCACCCTGGGCTTGACCGGCGAACTCGCCCCGGACCAGCAGCCCGACTACCTCTCCGGCCTGTTGATCGGCCATGAACTCGCCGGCTTGCCCGGTGCCGCCAAACATAAGCCGATCATCCTGGTCGGCGCCGCACCGCTCTGTACACGTTACCAGCGTGCCCTCGGCCTCTGCGGCTTCGCCCACGTCAGCCTGGCGCAAGAGGCCAGCGAACGCGGTCTCTGGCAGTTGGCCCTGGCCGCCGGGCTCATTCAACCAGCAATGGAGGCCTGACATGCTCAAGCAAGCACTCACGCAAAACGGTTTGATCGCGATCCTGCGCGGCGTGCGCCCGGACGAAGCCGAGGCGATTGGCCAGGTGCTGTACCGCGCCGGTTTTCGCGTGATCGAAGTCCCGCTCAATTCGCCGGACCCTTACACCAGCATCCGCACCCTGCGTGACAGCCTGCCCGCCGATTGCCTGATCGGCGCCGGCACGGTGTTGACGCCGGCGCAGGTCGAGCAGGTCAAGGCCGCCGGTGGCCAGGTGATCGTGATGCCCCACAGCGACGCCAAGGTCTTGCGTGCCGCGAAAGCCGCCGGCCTGTACCTGTCGCCAGGTGTGGCCACCCCGACCGAGGCGTTCGCCGCGCTGGCCGAAGGCGCCGACGTATTGAAACTGTTCCCCGCCGAGCAAATGGGCCCGGCGGTGATCAAGGCGTGGCTGGCGGTATTGCCGGCGGGCACGCTGTTGCTGCCGGTCGGCGGCGTGAGCCCGGCCAACATGCAGGTGTATTTCGACGCTGGCGCCAGGGGCTTCGGCCTGGGGTCCGGATTGTTCAAGCCGGGCATGTCCGTGGCCGAGGTGGCGAGCAGTGCCCAGGCGTATGTCGCGGCCTGGAATGCCCTGAACTGATCGCAAGCTTGGCGCCTTGGGCGCTGCATCGACAAGAGAGATAAGAAGATGAAAATCACCAAACTGACTACCTTCATCGTCCCGCCGCGCTGGTGCTTCCTCAAAGTGGAGACCGACCAGGGCGTCACCGGCTGGGGCGAACCCGTGGTCGAAGGCCGCGCCCACACGGTGGCGGCTGCGGTCGAGGAACTGTCCGACTACCTGATCGGCAAAGACCCACGCAATATCGAAGACATCTGGACCGTGCTCTATCGCGGCGGTTTCTATCGCGGCGGCGCCGTGCATATGAGCGCGCTGGCCGGCATCGACCAGGCGCTGTGGGACATCAAGGGCAAGGCCCTGGGCGTGTCGGTCAGCGACCTGCTGGGCGGCCAGGTGCGTGACAAGATTCGCGTGTATTCGTGGATCGGCGGCGACCGCCCCGCCGACACCGCCCGCGCCGCCAAAGAGGCCGTGGCCCGTGGCTTCACTGCGGTGAAAATGAACGGCACGGAAGAATTGCAGTTCGTCGACAGCTTCGAAAAAGTCGACCTGGCGCTGGCCAACGTCGCCGCCGTGCGCGATGCCGTCGGCCCCAACGTGGGCATCGGCGTCGACTTCCATGGCCGCGTACACAAGCCCATGGCCAAGGTGCTGATGAAAGAGCTGGACCCGTACAAACTGATGTTCATCGAAGAGCCGGTACTCAGCGAAAACTACGAAGCGCTGAAGGAACTCGCACCGCTGACCAGCACCCCGATTGCCCTGGGCGAGCGTCTGTTCTCGCGTTGGGACTTCAAGCGCGTGCTCAGCGAAGGCTACGTCGACATCATCCAGCCGGACGCTTCCCACGCTGGCGGTATCACCGAAACCCGCAAGATCGCCAACATGGCCGAAGCCTACGACGTGGCCCTGGCGCTGCACTGCCCGCTGGGCCCGATCGCGCTGGCCGCCTGCCTGCAGCTGGACGCGGTCTGCTACAACGCGTTTATCCAGGAGCAAAGCCTGGGCATTCACTACAACGAGAGCAACGACCTGCTCGACTACGTGCGCGACCCGGGCGTGTTCGACTATGACCAGGGCTTCGTGAAGATCCCCAATGGGCCGGGCCTGGGCATCGAGATCAACGAGGAATACGTGATCGAACGCGCGGCCATCGGCCATCGCTGGCGCAACCCGATCTGGCGCCATGCCGACGGCAGTTTTGCCGAGTGGTGATGTCTGCCTGAAAAAATGTGGCAAAAAATGTGGGAGGGGGCTTGCCCCCGATAGCTGAGTGTCAGTCGACATCTTCGGCGGCTGGTTCACCGCTATCGGGGGCAAGCCCCCTCCCACATTTGAGCTGGTTTGGTCAGTAAGTCCGTCCTCAATAAACATAAGAAGAGACAACCCCATGCACCCTGAATCCCTCACCGGGCAGGCTTCTTTAGTCACGCCTAGCAGAAAGCGCTACTTCATCATGGTGCTGCTGTTCATCACCGTGGTGATCAACTACCTCGACCGCAGCAACCTGTCGATCGCGGCCCCGGCCCTGACCAGTGACCTGGGCATCGACCCGGTGCATGTCGGGCTGATTTTCTCGGCGTTCGGCTGGACCTACGCCGCCATGCAAATCCCCGGTGGCTGGCTGGTCGACCGGGTGCCGCCGCGCATCCTCTACACCGTGGCCCTGCTGCTGTGGTCCATCGCCACTGTGATGCTCGGTTTTGCGGCCAGCTTCATCGCGCTGTTTGTCCTGCGCATGGCGGTGGGCGCCCTGGAAGCGCCGGCCTATCCGATCAACAGCCGCGTGGTCACCACATGGTTCCCCGAGCGTGAGCGCGCCACGGCGATTGGCTTCTACACCTCCGGGCAGTTCGTCGGGCTGGCGTTTCTCACCCCGGTGCTGGCCTGGTTGCAGCACCACTACGGCTGGCACATGGTGTTTGTCACCACCGGCGGCGTCGGCATCCTCTGGGCGCTGATCTGGTACGCGGTGTACCGCGAGCCGAAGGACTTCAAAGGCGCCAACGCCGCTGAAATCGAACTGATCCGTGCCGGCGGCGGGCTGGTGGACATGCAGGCGCAAACCACCAAGGCACCGTTCAGTTGGGTCGACCTGGGCATCGTGCTGAGCAAGCGCAAACTCTGGGGCATCTACCTGGGGCAGTTCTGCCTGAACTCCACGCTGTGGTTCTTCCTGACATGGTTCCCGACCTATCTGGTGAAATATCGCGGGATGGACTTCATCAAATCCGGCCTGCTCGCTTCCCTGCCCTTCCTCGCGGCGTTTGTCGGCGTGCTGTGCTCCGGGATTTTTTCCGACTGGTTGATTCGCCGTGGCGCATCAGTGGGCTTTGCGCGCAAGTTGCCGATCATTGGCGGGCTGTTGATTTCCACCGCGATCATTGGCGCCAACTACGTGGATTCGACGGCCTGGGTGATTGCGTTCCTGGCGGTGGCGTTCTTCGGCAATGGCCTGGCGTCGATCACCTGGTCGCTGGTGTCGACCTTGGCACCCGCTCGCTTGCTCGGCTTGACCGGTGGCGTGTTCAACTTCATCGGCAACCTGGCGGCGATTGCCACGCCGATCGTGATTGGCTTCCTGGCCAGCGGCGATTCGTTCGCACCGGCAATCACCTATATCGCAGTGCTGGCGTTGCTCGGGGCGCTTTCCTACATCTTGTTGGTGGGCAAGGTCGAACGGATCGAGTTGTAAAAAAAACGGGCGACCTTGGGGTCGCCCGTTTTTTTTTGCGGCTTACGGCACCGACATTTCGTTGCGGAATATATTCAGCGGGTCCCAGCGCTGCTTGGTACGCCGCAGGCGGCTTTCGATGATCAGGTCGGGGAAGAAAACCATGTACCACTGGGGGTTCTTGGCGTTCGCCGGGTTGCCGCCGAGGTGCGTCATGTCGAGGTCGGGGTAATTGATGTAGCAGCCCTCGAACTCCGCGTTGAGCGGCACGCCTTGATCGTTGGCGAAGGCGTTGAAAAACAGCCCCTGAATCCAATCGGCATGTGCCTTGTCGGTGGCGGCGCTGGCATCGCGCCAATAACACTGCGGTTGCCACTTGAGGAAAGAGCCGCGCTGGGCCGCGGACGATTCGCGCCGCACTGCCGGATCTGGCTGGTTGATGCGCCCGCCGAACGACTGGATCTGTATGAGACTTTGGGTCAACACGTTCGCCGGGTCGGGCCAGGTCAGCGTGGTCCAGATCGCGGATAACACCTGCGGCGTGAAAATGCCTTTCTGATAGGCCGACTTATAGCGCCCGCGCTGGTTGTCGCCGGAGCCGTTGAGGGTTTGCTGGCACGGCAGCCAGTCGAGGCGGCGCACGACGGCCCGCGCCGTGCTCAAGGAGTTGATGACACGCCCGGTGGGGTTGCTTCGCGGCAGGTGGATCACGTGAAACGGTGTCACCGATTCGCTGGCGGCAATGCCGATGGCGTCCAGCATCGTCGTGACAAAATCGTCGAAGGGCGCCTGATCGTTCAACTCGCCGTCTTTGTCCTCGTAGTGAATGCCCAGCGTGACGTTGCCGGTGTGCTGGTGGCGCATTTCCAGCTTGGTCGCCAGGCCCCAGGTGTCCGGGTCGGCCTGATGTTGGGCGAACCAGGCTTGATAGGCCACCAGCAATCGGTCGAGCGCCGGTTTGGTCAGCATCGCCCAGTCCCATTCCAGTACCAGCCAAAGCACCTCCTTGGGGGCGTCCGGCAGGTCCTTGAAGTAATAACTGGTGATGATCCCGAACTGCCCGCCGCCGGCACCGCAGCACGCGGCAAACAGGTCCAGTTCGTCCGGGTCGGTGCTCTCCCGGCAGACATGACGCGCTGTCAGGCCGTTGCCCTGGGCGTTGGGCACCAGAATATCGACACCGGACAGCCAGTCGCACACCAGGCCGTGTTTGCGCGAGAGCAAGCCATAGCCGCCACCGCAGATGTGCCCGCCCAGGCCCACCGAATAACACGACCCCCCGGGCAGGGTCTTGTTGGCCAACGTGTACAGTGCGACGTAGGCGTCCCAGTTCTGCCCGCCGGCTTCCAGGCGAAAGCGGTAGCGATAGGGCAAGGTCGGCATCAACTGGGAGTGCAGTTGGCCGTCGGCATCGTAGTCCAGTTGCTTCATTTGCCCGATATCCAGAATCGCCAATACCTCATTGGGGTTGTCGGGCATCTTGTTGGCGACGAAACCTTCGTAACAGTGGCCGCCGCTGCGCACGGTAATCCGGCCATTGGCAACGGCCAGGGCCTGCGCCGCGGCGTCGATGATGTCCTGGGGGCTGTAACAGAGGTAAATCAGGTTGGCGCCGTTGGGCGAGGATTGGCCCTGCACGTTGCCCAACGGCCAGCGCAGGTTGAAGCCTTTTTGCAAGGTGGCGTGACGGCGGTCCGATTCGGTGATGAGATCAAATGCCATGATGTACTCCATAGAGCCAAGAATGACTTCTGATGCGGCTAACTTAACGACCGGGAGCGCAAGAAATACCGGGGCTTGCTGAGGTGGTTAGACGGCAATAGGCATGAAGTGCGTTAAGGGGGAACGAACGGTTCGCCCCTTAAGCCTAGCGGAAGAAATCGCGGAACCGTGGCGTCAGTTCAACACGCCTTCCAGAATCTCATAGACGATGCCGGTGCCCACTGCGATCAGCACCACGTCCGGGCCCGAACGGCGCCATTCGTAACCCTCGTAGTACGGCAGGCGTGCCAGGGCACACATACAAAAAAAGGGATTGCGAACACGGTTCGAAATCCCTTGGTCTTGTTGTTTAGGCCACGGTGTTGCCGGTTGATTCCTGTGTATCAGGAACTTTACCTACCGCATACGAGGCGCTTACTTACGTGCGTTACGGACACCTTCCGACAGCGCCGCGCACAGGCTCAGCACGCCGTCGATGGCTTGCTGGTCGTTGCTGGCGTTGGCGATGTGATCGATCAGCGCCGAACCCACCACCACACCATCGGCCAAGCGCGCGATGGCGGCTGCTTGTTCCGGCGTGCGGATACCGAAACCGATGCTGATCGGCAGGTCGGTATGGCGACGCAGGCGGGCCACGGCTTCTTCGACGTGTTCCAGGGTGGCGGCACCGGCACCGGTCACACCGGCTACCGACACGTAGTACACAAAGCCCGAGCTGCCATTGAGCACGGTCGGCAGGCGCACGTCGTCGGTGGTCGGCGTGGTCAGGCGGATAAAGTCGATACCGGCCGCCTGGGCCGGGTCGCACAGCTCGCCGTTATGTTCGGGCGGCAGGTCGACCACGATCAGGCCGTCGACGCCGGCTTGCTTGGCGTCGGCAATAAAGGCCGGCACGCCGTATTTGTGGATCGGGTTGAAGTAACCCATCAGCACCAGCGGGGTGTCGCTGTTGTCCTTGCGGAACTCGCGCACCATCTGCAGGGTTTTCGCCAGGTTCTGCTTGGCGCTCAGCGCGCGGATGTTGGCCAGTTGAATGGCCGGGCCGTCGGCCATCGGGTCGGTGAAGGGCATGCCCAGCTCGATCACGTCGGCACCGGCAGCGGGCAAGCCCTTGAGGATCGCCAGCGAGGTGTCGTAACCGGGGTCGCCGGCGGTGACGAAGGTCACCAGGGCGGCGCGGTTTTGTTGCTTGAGTTGCGCAAAGCGGGTTTGCAGGCGGCTCATTTAGTGTTTCTCCTGCTGGGACTGTTCCATGTGGTGCATCACGGTCTGCATGTCTTTGTCGCCACGGCCGGACAGGTTGACCACCATCAGGTGTTCCTTCGGCAGGGTCGGTGCGCGTTTGAACACTTCGGCCAGGGCGTGGGCGCTTTCCAGTGCAGGAATAATCCCTTCCAGGCGGCAGCATTTGTGAAAGGCGTCGAGCGCTTCGTGGTCGGTCACCGAGGTGTACTGGACGCGGCCGATATCGTGCAACCAGGCGTGCTCAGGGCCGATGCCGGGGTAGTCGAGGCCGGCGGAAATCGAGTGGGCGTCGATGATCTGGCCATCGTCGTCCTGCAGCAGGAAGGTGCGGTTGCCGTGCAGTACGCCCGGTACGCCGCCGTTGAGGCTGGCGGCGTGCTTGCCGGTTTCGATGCCAAAGCCCGCGGCTTCCACGCCGATGATCTCGACGCTGCTGTCATCCAGGAACGGGTGGAACAGGCCCATGGCGTTGGACCCTCCGCCGATGCACGCCACCAGGCTGTCCGGCAGACGGCCTTCCTGGGCTTGCAGCTGGGTGCGGGTTTCCTTGCCGATCACGGACTGGAAGTCGCGCACCATCGCAGGATAAGGGTGCGGGCCGGCAACGGTGCCGATCAGGTAGAACGTGTCGTCGACGTTGGTCACCCAGTCGCGCAGGGCTTCGTTCATCGCGTCTTTGAGGGTGCCGGTGCCGGCGACCACCGGGATCACTTCAGCGCCCAGCAGCTTCATGCGAAATACGTTGGCCTGTTGGCGCTCGATGTCAGTGGTGCCCATGTAGATCACGCATTGCAGGCCGAAACGCGCGGCCACGGTGGCGGTGGCCACACCGTGCATGCCGGCGCCGGTCTCGGCGATGATGCGTTTCTTGCCCATGCGCCGCGCCAGCAGGATCTGGCCGATGCAGTTGTTGATCTTGTGCGCGCCGGTGTGGTTCAGCTCTTCGCGCTTGAGGTAAATCTTGGCGCCGCCGCAGAACTCCGTCAGGCGCTCAGCGAAATACAGCGGGCTTGGTCGACCGACGTAGTCGCGCTGGAAGTAGGCTAATTCCTCGTTGAACGCAGGATCAATCTTGGCCGCTTCGTACTCGCGGGCCAGGTCGAGGATCAACGGCATCAGGGTTTCGGCGACGTAGCGGCCGCCGAATGCGCCGAACAGGCCGTTGGCGTCAGGGCCGTTGCGTAGATCGGTCTGGGACTGAGTCATGGGACGCTCCAGGAAAAGAATTCGGGTGGGAAGCAATGACGCTCACTCTACCCCTGACGCCCAGGGCTGAAAACCGATAAGATCGCTGCAACCTGTCAGGAAAACTCACAGATGAGCCGAGACCTCCCGCCCCTTAATGCCCTGCGCGCCTTTGAAGCCACGGCCCGCCTCAACAGCGTGAGCCAGGCGGCTGAGCAGTTGCACGTCACCCATGGCGCCGTGAGCCGCCAGCTTAAAGTGCTGGAAGAACATTTGGGGGTCAGCCTGTTCGTCAAGGAAGGGCGCGGCCTCAAACTCACAGATGCCGGCGTGCGTCTGCGCGATGCGAGTGCCGAGGCGTTCGAGCGGTTAAGGGAGGTGTGCGCGCAAATTACCCAAAGCAGCGCCGATGCACCGTTCGTCCTCGGCTGTTCGGGCAGTTTGCTGGCGCGCTGGTTCATTCCGCGCCTGGGCCGCTTGAATGCCGACCTGCCCGATCTGCGCTTGCACCTGTCGGCGGGTGAAGGTGATCTGGACCCGCGCCGCCCCGGCCTGGATGCCCTGCTGTTGTTCGCCGAACCGCCGTGGCCGGCGGATATGCAGGTGTACGAGCTGGCCAGCGAACGCATCGGCCCGGTCATGAGCCCGCGTTTCGCCGGTTACGAACGCCTGCGCGACGCCCCGGCCACGGCGCTGTGCGGCGAAGCGCTGTTGCACACCACGTCTCGCCCGCAGGCCTGGCCCAGCTGGGCGCAGCAACACGGGATCGAACCCGGTGCGTTAAAACTCGGCCAGGGGTTTGAGCATTTGTATTACTTGCTGGAAGCGGCGGTTGCGGGGCTGGGCGTGGCGATCGCGCCGGAGCCGCTGGTGGCGGAGGACGTGCGCGCCGGTCGCCTGGTGGCGCCGTGGGGTTTCACGCAAACCCCGGCGCACCTGGCGTTGTGGCTACCCAAGCGCGCCGCGGACGGGCGCGCTCGGCAATTGGCGCAATGGCTCAAGGCTGAGCTGTCGCGCCAGCCGGTATAGCCGGCAGATCAGTTACCGCGTTTGCACAAAAGGTAAGCCGCCAGCAGGCCCAGCGCGCCAACGGCAACGCCGGCGGTAGTCCATGGGTGTTCTTGTGCGTAGTCCCGGGTCGCCACGCCGGTTTCGCGGATTTTGACTTTGCTTTCTTCGTAGGCGTCGCTGATCAGGTGACGAGAATGCTTGAGCGCGTTCTCGGCATTGCTTTTCAGGGCCTTCAGAGTCTTGAGCGACTCATCGGATGCGTCGTCCTTGAGGCTCTCAAGAGACTTGAGCAGGCTCGAAATCTCGGCTTCCATGCTTTCCAGCGACGCTTTGCGTAAAGAGGTGTTGGCCATGTGGACTCTCCTGAAGTGATTGGGTGGCGTGTGTAGATACCGACTACGGCCGTCTCAGAAAGTGCAGTAAATCTGAACTTTCGAGTAGGAACGGTCGCCAGAAGCAGTATGAGCTTTGACTGCTAGGCTTTATTGACGACCCTCAGGAGAAACGCCATGTCTGATCATCACACTTACAAAAAAGTCGAATTGGTGGGTTCGTCCACCACCAGCATCGAAGAGGCGATCAACAACGCCCTGGCTGAAGCCAGCAAGAGCATCAAGCATTTGGAGTGGTTCGAGGTGACCGAAACCCGTGGCCATATCAAGGACGGCAAGGCTGCGCACTTCCAGGTTACGTTGAAGGTGGGGTTCCGAATTGCCAGTAGTTGAGCGAAACCGTTGAACTTGCCGGCTGGCCGATTGCCATAACCTGCGCTACAACCAATGGGGGCCGATGCGACCAGCGTCGGCCACGCTCGTTTCGATCAGCGCAAGGGAAGTGACGGATGAAAAAGTTCTTGTTAGCAGTAGGTTTGTTGAGCATGGCGGGCACCGTGCTGGCGGCGGGCAAGCCGTGTGAAGAGCTGAAAAGCGAAATTGCCGCGAAAATCGACGCCAAGGGTGCTTCGGGTTATTCGTTGGAAGTGGTGGCTAAAGGCGCTGCGGCTGACGGCAAGGTGGTTGGCACCTGCGAAGGCGGCACCAAGGAAATCGTCTACAAGCGCGGTTAATCGTGCGTTGCAGACATAAAAATCTATGGTCACCCCCATTTTTGCAATACTGATCAACGGGTGGTGTGGTTGGCTTGCTTAAATCTATCCGGCGTCTGTTTGGGGTATGCCCCAGCGCCACGATGAGAGTCGCGCCTGACAATCCTTAAAAACCGGTCGGCTTCTGAAGCCGATTTTTATGTCAGGATCTTCGCCAGGCCGGTGTGCCGTTCACATCATCTGTTGTTCAGCTATCGCAAAACCTGAAGGGTGAATCGTAGTACTGCAACAACTGCAGGGTCAGGCGTTCAAAGCGTCTGGCCCTGCTTCATATTGCGTATGGCGAGCGGCTATCGCCCAAGCGATACGCGCCAGTTTGTTAGCCAGGGCACAGGCCACGACATTTGAATGTCGTCGACTGAGCAAGGTTTTAACCCAGTCAGCCAGAGCGCCTTTCTGGTGATCCAGCCTCTGCATATAGACCCTGGAACACTGCACCAACAGTTGTCGCAGATGCTTGTCACCCCGCTTGCTGATCCCCAGCAGATTGGCCTTGCCGCCCGTGCTGTACTGCCTGGGCACTAAGCCAACGGAGGCGGCAAAGTCGCGACCGCATCGGTACTGTTTACCATCGCCCATCTCCACAGCCAGCAGGCTGGCGGTGATCGGGCCGACACACGGCATGCTCAGCAAACGACTGCCCAGATCATCGTTGGCCAGTTGGCCCGCCAGTTCTTTATCCAGCGCTTTGATTTGCTCATCCAGATAGACGAAGTGATCGTGCAGGCGCTGCAATAAGACCGTCAGACGAACGGGTAATTCGTGCTCGGCCAAAACGCTCGCCAAACGCTTCATGATGGCCAATCCCTTGGGCAGGCTGATTCCAAACTCCAACAGAAAACCGTGCATCTGATTAGCCGTTTTGGTGCGGTCATGCACCAACGATTCGCGCATCCGATGCAGCACAGACAGGGTTTGCTGGGATTCGGTTTTAGGCGTAACGAAGCGCATGGATGGGCGGGAAGCGGCTTCACAGATCGCCTCAGCGTCGACGAAGTCATTTTTGTTGCCCTTGACGAAGGGCTTAACGAACTGCGAGGAAATCAGCTTGGCCGTGTGTCCCATCGCCATCAGTTGGCGAGCGACAAAATGCGACCCTGCACAGGCCTCCATCACCACGACACAGCTCGGCACATTGCCGAAAAACTGCATCATCTGCGCTCGTGAGCATTTTTTGCGAAACACCTCGCGGCCCGACTTATCCTGGCCGTGCAGGTGGAAAGTATGTTTGCCGAGATCGATACCGATCAGTGCTGACTCGCTCATGATGATGGCCTCCGAAAACAAAACACCCCGTGAAAGCGTAGCCCTCACAGGGTGTTGGGGGTGACCATCTCATTAACCGACGCGCGTGCGTCGGTTTTTTTTCGCCTGCCAGATTTAGCCCTTCATCAACTGCGCGAGCAGCTCGTAGGAATGAATCCGGTCGGCGTGTTCGTACAGGTCGCAGGTAAAGATCAGCTCGTCGGCGCCGGTCTGTTCGACCAGTACTTCCAGTTTGGCGCGGATCTTCGCCGGGCTGCCGACCATCGCCAGGCCGAGGAAGCTGCCCACCGCGTCTTTTTCATGGGGTAGCCACAGGCCGTCCATGCTTTTCACCGGCGGACGCTGCACCAGGCTCTGCCCGCGCATCAGCGCCAGGATGCGTTGGTAGACGGAAGTGGCCAGGTAATCGGCCTGTTCGTCGGTATCCGCCGCGACCAACGGAAGGCCGAGCATTACGTAAGGCTTGTCCAGAACGGCCGAAGGCTTGAAGTGATTGCGGTATACGCGAATCGCCTCATGCATCAAGCGCGGTGCGAAATGCGAGGCAAAGGCGTAGGGCAAGCCGCGCTCCCCCGCCAACTGCGCGCTGAACAGGCTGGACCCGAGCAGCCACACCGGGACGTTGGTGCCGGTGCCGGGAACCGCGATCACCCGCTGGTCGGGCGTGCGCGGGCCGAGGTAGGCCATCAATTCGGCCACGTCTTCGGGGAAGTCGTCGGCGCTGCCGGAGCGCTCACGGCGCAGGGCGCGGGCGGTCATCTGGTCGGAACCGGGCGCACGGCCCAGGCCCAGGTCGATCCTGCCGGGGTACAGGCTTTCCAGGGTGCCGAATTGTTCGGCGATCACCAGCGGTGCATGGTTGGGCAGCATCACGCCGCCGGAGCCGACGCGGATGGTCGAGGTGCCGCCGGCCAGGTAACCGAGCAATACCGAGGTGGCCGAGCTGGCGATGCCGTCCATATTGTGGTGTTCCGCCACCCAGAAGCGGTTGTAGCCAAACTTTTCCACATGCTGGGCCAGGTCCAGGGAATTGCGCAACGACTGCGCGGCGCTGCCGTTGGCCCGCACGGGCACCAGGTCGAGGGTCGAGAACTTCACGTCGGACAGCGATTTCATAAGCCTGCTTCTCCAATAAGGGCGCAGGTTTCTTAGACGAACCAAAACCTGCCGCTTCATGTGCATGTTCTATGCAATGAGGGCATATACCCGAGATTCAATAGGTCGTGCGAAATTTCCTACTTTGTTGCTAGGTTTCTCTTACAAGTGAACTTTGCCAAAGCATCTATCCTCAGAACCCTTACTGACGCAAAACCATCGTTTGAGGAGACTGCTATGAGTATCGTTAAAAAAGCATCCGCGCATTGGGAAGGTGATCTGAAGACAGGCCTGGGTTCCATCTCCACGGAAACCGGCGTGCTGCGCGAAGCGCCCTACGGCTTCAAGGCCCGTTTCGAGGGCGGCAAGGGCACCAACCCTGAAGAGTTGATCGGTGCGGCCCACGCTGGCTGTTTCTCCATGGCGTTTTCCATGATTCTCGGCGACGCCGGGCTCAAGGCTGACAGCATCGACACCCAGGCCGAAGTGACCCTGGACCAGGTCGACGGTGGTTTTGCGATCACCGCTGTACACCTGATCCTCAACGCCAAGATTCCCGGCGCGAGCCAGGCGCAGTTCGATGAGCTGAGCAAAAAAGCCAAGGAAGGGTGCCCGGTGTCCAAGGTGCTGAACGCGAAAATCAGCCTGGACGCCACCCTCGTCGACTGACACAGCCTTAGGTGAGAGGGGGCTTGCTCCCTCCCACATTCAGTTGTGCGTTAAATCAGAACTCGTGTTTCCCCGATGTGGTCCTATAGCCTATGCAGCCATAGGCGCACATTCGTGCGCGTGCATTCAGGGAGCTTCACACATGAAACGTTTTGTCTTGGCGATCATCTGCGGTGTATTGGCCACATCGGCTGTGGCCGCGCCCAAAGACTGCGAAGAACTCAGGAAAGAGATCGAAGTGAAGATCCAGGCCAAGGCGATTCCGTCCTACACCCTGGAAATCGTCAGCAAGGAAGAAGCCGACAAGCACGATGTCGCCATGGTCGTAGGCACGTGTGAGAACGGTACCAAGGCAATCATCTACCAGAAGAACAATGACTGATCAGATGCAGTTCACGCTGCGCTCCTGCGCCAATAACTGACGCGCGGCGTTGTACAGCCGGATATTCGGCGTGTAGGACAACGAGCGCCCCTCCAGGCGATAACGCTGGCCTGCCTCGAAGTGGTCGTACTGCAAGGTCATGAAGCAGGTCCGGTCCTGGGTCTGTGACAACCCGCCAAAGCTGCCGCCGGTCGGCACTTCGAAATCAAACCGCACCATCAACTCGTGACTGCCCGGCGGGACCTGGAAGAAGCGCCCGTCGTTGAGGTTTTTCCCATCCAGACGTTGGGCCATCACCAGCTTGGCCCCGGGTGTCGGGGTGGCGAAATCGACCCAGGCCTGTTGCGCGTCCATCGGCGGGATGGGTGGTAAAGCACAGGCGCTGAGCAACAGGGCGGCGATGGGAAGCACTAGCTGGCGCATGGCGGGCACTCAACACAAGGAGAGCCTTGAGTATAAACGCGCTACGCCATGGAAAAACGCCGGGCAGTCACGATAGGCTGGCGAGCCAATTACCCAGGAGCAGTCGCGGCATGATCAGGCGTTTTCTTCCAGGGTTGTGGTGGGTGCTGCTCAGCGGTTGTTCCAGCGTCGATTACTACGGCCAATTGGCCAGCGGCCAGTGGCAGTTGCTGCAGGCTCGGGAGCCGGTGGCCAAGGTGATTGCCGACCCGGCGCGGCCGCAACAGTTACGTGAGCACTTGGTGCAATCGCAAAAGGCGCGCACGTTCGCCAGCGAGCAGTTGCACCTGCCTGACAATCAGAGTTACCGGCTGTACGCCGATATTGGCCGGCCTTATGTAGTCTGGAATGTTTTTGCCACGCAGGAGTTTTCCTTGTCGGCGCAAAATCACTGCTTTCCCATCGCTGGCTGTGTCGCCTATCGCGGTTATTACAGCCAGGGCGCGGCGCGGGGTGAGGCGGCGTTGCTCAAGCAACAAGGCATGGACGTGTCGATTGGCGGCGTCGAGGCCTATTCCACCTTGGGTTGGTTCAATGACCCGATCATGAGTTCGATGCTGGGCTGGGGCGATGAGCGCCTGGCCACGTTGATTTTTCACGAACTGGCGCACCAACGCTTTTACGTGAAGGACGACACCGAGTTCAACGAATCCTTTGCCACCTTCGTCGAGCAGGAAGGCACGCGCCAATGGCGCGCCGCCCGGGGCCTGGCGCCGATCGGCAGCGCGGCGCTGCAGCAGCGTGACCAATTTACCCAGTTGGTCCTCGATACTCGCAAACGTCTGGAAACACTCTACGCCCAGCCGTTGGCGGCCGATGCGATGCGGCGGGCCAAGGCGGCTGAATTCGAGCGTTTGCGCAGCGAGTACCGGCGGGTGCGGGACAGTCAGTGGGGCGGCGACACGCGTTATGACGCCTGGATGAACCTGCCGATGAACAATGCGCGGCTTTTACCGTTCGGGCTGTATGACCAGTGGGTGCCAGCATTTGCGGCGTTGTTCCGGCAGGAAGGTGGGGATTGGCTGAAGTTCTATGCGGCAGTGGAGCGGATGGGCCAACTGCCGGTGGCGCAGCGTAAGGCGGCGTTGAGGCAGTTGGAAGGTGTTGGCCGGTAGGGCCTCATCGGGAGCAAGCCCCCTCCCACATTTGGCCTGCGTACACGGATCAAAATGTGGGAGGGAGCTTGCTCCCGATAGCGCGCTCAAGGCCGCTGCAAAAACGCCTGATGCATCTGCGCCAACGTCTCGAAATGCCAGGTCGGCGCTTCGGCACTCAGCTCTTCGAAACTGCCGAACCCATACCCGACCGCCGCCGAATCCAGCCCATTGCTGCGCGCCCCGATCAAGTCATGTTTGCGGTCGCCGATCATCAAGGTGGTGGCCGGGTCCAGGCGTTCTTCGCGCATCAAGTGGGCGATCAGCTCGACCTTGTTGGTGCGCGTGCCGTCCAGTTCGCTGCCGTAGATCACCTTGAAGTGCTTGGCAAAATCGAAATGACGGGCGATCTCGCGGGCAAATTCCCACGGCTTGGAGGTGGCCACGTACAGCTGGCGCCCCTGGCTGTTGAGGGCTTCGAGCAGCGGCATCACCCCGTCGAACACGCGGTTTTCATACAAACCGGTGACTTTGAAGCGTTCACGGTAGAAATTCACCGCTTCCCAGGCCTTGGCTTCGTCGAAGTCGTAGAACTGCATGAAGGCTTGCAGCAACGGCGGGCCGATGAAATGTTCCAGTTGGGTGATGTCCGGCTCATCGATACCGAGTTTGCCCAGGGCGTACTGGATCGAACGGGTAATGCCCTCGCGCGGGTCGGTCAGGGTGCCGTCCAGATCGAACAGTACGGTTTGATGGTGCAGAGTCATTGATCGAATCCCTCCGCCAGGTGCAGGTCTTTGAGCTTCACGTAGTTCGCGGCGCTGTAGGTGAAAAACGCGCGTTCCTTGTCAGTCAGTTCGCGGATCTGTTTAACCGGGCTGCCGACGTACAAGAAGCCGCTTTCAAGTCTCTTGCCCGGCGGCACCAGGCTGCCGGCACCGATGATTACGTCGTCTTCGACCACGGCGCCGTCCATCACGATGCTGCCCATGCCGATCAGGATGCGATTGCCGACGGTGCAGCCGTGCAGCATGACTTTGTGGGCGATGGTCACGTCGTCGCCGATCAGCAGCGCAAAACCATCGGGATTGAACGGCCCGGCGTGGGTAATGTGCAGCACGCAGCCGTCCTGCACGCTGGTGCGCGCGCCGATGCGGATGCGGTGCATGTCGCCGCGGATCACCGTCAGCGGCCAAACCGAGCTGTCGTCGCCGATTTCGACATCGCCGATCACCACCGCCGAAATATCGACAAAAGCCCCGGCGCCCAGGGTTGGCGTGTGGTTCTGATAGGTGCGAAGGGTCACGATAGCCTCTCTCTCTTCTGCTGATAGCTGCGGTGGACGTTGATTGTAATTAAGATGGCCCCATCTTTGTTCTTACATGTTTCTTCAGCCAAGGTGCCAACCGTGAGCGCGAACAACCCTCTTCTGCAGCCCTATGACCTGCCGCCGTTCTCGGCGATCCGTGCCGAGCACGTTCAGCCGGCCATCGAACAGATCCTCGCCGACAACCGGCTTGCCATCGAAGGCATCCTGCAAAGCCAGGGGAAAAATCCGACGTGGGCCGGCCTGGTCCTCGCCATGGATGAGCTGAATGATCGCCTGGGTGCCGCCTGGAGCCCGGTCAGCCACCTCAATGCCGTGTGCAACAGCGCCGAACTGCGCGAAGCCTACGAGGCATGCCTGCCGGCGTTGAGCGCCTATTCCACCGAGATGGGCCAGAACCGCGAACTGTTCCAGGCCTTCGAAGCCCTGGCCAGCAGCCCGGAAGCCGGCGGTTTCGACGTGGCGCAAAAAACCATCCTGGAACACTCGCTGCGCGATTTCCGCCTGTCGGGTATCGACCTGCCGCCCGAGCAGCAAAAGCGCTACGCCGAAGTGCAAAGCAAGCTTTCCGAACTGGGCAGCAAGTTCTCCAACCAGTTGCTGGACGCGACCCAGGCCTGGACCAAACACGTCACCGATGAAGCCACCCTCGCCGGCCTGACCGACTCGGCCAAGGCGCAAATGGCCGCCGCAGCCCAGGCCAAAGGCCTCGACGGTTGGCTGATCACCCTGGAATTCCCCAGCTACTACGCGGTGATGACCTACGCCCAGGACCGCGCCCTGCGCGAAGAAATCTACGCAGCCTATTGCACCCGAGCGTCGGACCAAGGCCCGAATGCCGGTCAGAACGATAACGGCCCGGTCATGGAACAGATCCTCGACCTGCGTCAGGAACTCGCCCAACTGCTGGGCTATGCGTCCTTCTCGGAATTGAGCCTGGCCACGAAAATGGCCGACTCCAGCGACCAGGTGCTGAGCTTCCTGCGCGACCTGGCCAAGCGCAGCAAGCCGTTTGCCGCCCAGGACCTGCAACAGCTCAAAGCCTACGCCGCCGAACAAGGCTGCGCCGACCTGCAAAGCTGGGACAGCGGTTTCTACGGTGAAAAACTGCGTGAGCAGCGCTACAGCGTGTCCCAGGAAGCCTTGCGCGCCTACTTCCCGATCGACAAGGTGCTTGGCGGCCTGTTCGCCATCGTGCAGCGCCTGTATGGCATCGAGATCGCCGAGCAGAAGGGCTTCGACACCTGGCACCCAGACGTGCGCCTGTTCGAAATCAAAGAAAACGGCCAGCACGTCGGGCGCTTCTTCTTCGACCTGTACGCCCGTGCCAACAAGCGTGGCGGCGCCTGGATGGATGGCGCTCGCGACCGTCGCCGCACCATCGACGGCGTGCTGCAAAGCCCGGTGGCCAACCTGGTGTGCAACTTCACCCCGGCCGACAGCGGCAAGCCTGCCCTGCTGACCCACGACGAAGTGACGACGCTGTTCCACGAATTCGGCCACGGCCTGCATCACCTGCTGACCCGTGTCGAGCATGCCGGCGTGTCCGGCATCAACGGCGTGGCCTGGGATGCGGTGGAATTGCCGAGCCAGTTCATGGAGAACTGGTGCTGGGAGCCGGAAGGCCTGGCGCTGATCTCCGGCCATTATGAAACCGGCGAGCCGCTGCCCCAGGACCTGCTGGAAAAAATGCTCGCGGCGAAGAACTTCCAGTCCGGCCTGATGATGGTGCGCCAGTTGGAGTTCTCGCTGTTCGACTTTGAATTGCATGCCACCCATGGCGATGGCCGCAGTGTGGCGCAGGTACTTGAAAGCGTGCGCGACGAGGTGTCGGTGATGCGTCCGCCGGCCTATAACCGCTTCCCCAACAGCTTTGCGCATGTCTTTGCCGGTGGTTACGCTGCGGGTTACTACAGCTACAAGTGGGCTGAAGTGCTGTCGGCCGATGCGTTCTCCAAGTTCGAAGAAGACGGCGTGCTCAATGCCGAAACCGGACGTGCTTTCCGCGAGGCGATCCTGGCCCGTGGCGGTTCCCAGGCGCCGATGGTGTTGTTTGTCGATTTCCGCGGGCGTGCGCCGTCGATTGACGCACTCTTGCGCCACAGTGGCCTGAGTGAGGACGCAGCAGCATGAGTGAAGTACCTGTGAGTACCAAAAAGCAATTTATCGCCGGGGCCGTCTGCCCGGCGTGCAGCGAGCCGGACAAGTTGAAGATGTGGACCGAGGACAACGTGCCGCATCGCGAGTGCGTGGCCTGCGGCTATACCGACACGCTGAATGATCAGGGCTTGTCGGTGCCCAAGGAATTGGGCACGCGGGTCAACACCTCGGCGCTCAAAGCGCCGGACCCGACGGTGCAGTCGGTGCAATTTTTTCCTAATCCCAAGCTGAAGAAAGACTGAGACCCTGTCAGGGGGTTGTCAGCGTCAGCGTGCTTTTCAGAGGTTCGACATGGCTGTTGCCGGCCGTGTTGAACCAGCTTTTCACCGAGCACAGGGCAAACGCGCTGGTGCTGCAATCGCCATTGGCCAAGGCTGTGCGCAACTTGTCGATATCGGCCTTCATCATGTAGCGAACGCCGTCCTTGAAGCCCTTGCTGCTGCCGAAGCCGCCCAGGGTCATTTCGTTCAACGCCTCTTCCTTGCTCCAGCCCTGAACCACCACGCGATACATCGCCGCCATCAGGCCGGTGCGGTCTGAGCCATGCTTGCAGTGCATCAGCACTGCACCGTTGGCTTCGGAGTCGCGGATCGCCCTCAGTGCGGCCAGCACGTCAGCGTCATCGACATGATTTGTACGATAAATCAGCTGGATCTGTCGGATATCAGAATTTTTTAGCCAGCTGTCGTCGGACTCCGGCAGAAAGTTGATCACCGTGCCGACCTTGAGCTTTTCCAGCAGGGGCACGGCATTGCTGTCCGGCAGCGCGCTGCGGTAGAGGGTGGGCGTCATCTGGTGCAGGTTGTATTGATTGCCGACCGGCTGCGCCCATTCGGGGGAACGCAGGGATGTGCTGTCGTCCGCCCAGGTGTGAGCGCTGGTGAACAGTGCCAGGAACGCAAGGCCGAGGGCCGGTAGCCATTGATGATTGAACATGGGCGACGTAACCGATAGGGGGTTGGCGGGTGATGCCAAGAGTCGGCCAGGCGCGGTCAATGGGGTGTGAGGGGCGCGTCAAAGAAATGTGAATCACCGTCGATGGTGCAGTTTTGACGCTGAATCGATTCTCTTTATGCTTAGCCTGCTATCATTTGTAACTATTGATTGCCGCTACGTTCTATCTGCTTGGATCGGTGGGGTCCACCTTGCTGCTGCCAAACCACAAGCTGCTCCTAGAAGCGGCTGATAAACCCGTGACCACATGATGAGGTACACCCATGTCTGATCAAGATCAAGACAACCCCCGGCGTGACTTTTTGCGCAAATCCTTGACCTTGATCCCGGTGGTCACGGTTGCCAGCACCGGCCTTGGCGGTTCGATGCTGATGGCCATGCCCGCACCGGCCAAAGCCAGCCCCGCTCCGCCGCCGGTCAGCGACAAGGCGTATGAGCCGAGCTATTTCAGCGCCGAAGAATGGGCATTCATCAACGCCGCCGTGGCGCGCCTGATCCCCGCCGATGCCCAAGGCCCTGGCGCCCTGGAAGCCGGTGCGGCGGAATACATCGACCGCCAGATGAACACGCCCTACGCCAGTGGCGCGCTGTGGTTCATGCAAGGTCCGTTCAACGCCGACGCCGCGCCGGAAATGGGCTGGCAGAGCAAGTTGGTACCCAAGGTCATCTATCGCCTGGGCATTGCCGCGACGGATGCCTGGTCGAAAGCGTTCAACGGCAAGGCTTTTGCTGCGCAAGACAGCGCTACCCAGGATGACATGCTGCGCCGCCTGGAGGCTGGCGGTAGTGAGGTGAGTGCCCATTTCGACGCGGTGCCGCCGAAGATGTTCTTCAATTTGCTGCTGCAAAACACCAAGGAAGGCTTCTTCTGCGATCCGATCCACGGCGGCAATAAAGGCCTGGTCGGCTGGACCATGATCGGCTTCCCCGGCGCCCGCGCCGACTTCATGGATTGGGTGGAGCGCAACGAGCAATACCCCTTCCCGGCGGTTTCCATTCGCGGCGAGAGGGCATAAACGTGGCGACCATCATGAAAAAAGTGGATGCGGTGATCGTCGGCTTCGGCTGGACTGGCGCGATCATGGCCAAGGAACTGACGGAAGCGGGCCTCAACGTGGTAGCGCTAGAGCGCGGCCCGATGCAGGACACTTACCCGGACGGCAACTATCCCCAGGTCATCGACGAATTGACCTACAGCGTGCGTAAAAAACTCTTCCAGGACATCTCCAAGGAGACGGTGACGATTCGCCATAGCGTGAATGACGTCGCCCTGCCCAACCGTCAGCTCGGCGCCTTTTTGCCGGGCAACGGCGTCGGCGGTGCGGGGCTGCACTGGTCGGGTGTGCATTTTCGCGTCGACCCTATCGAGTTGCGCATGCGCAGCCACTACGAAGAGCGCTACGGCAAACATTTCATTCCCAAGGACATGACTATCCAGGACTTCGGCGTCAGCTATGAAGAGCTGGAGCCGTTTTTCGACTACGCCGAAAAAGTCTTCGGCACCTCCGGCCAGGCCTGGACCGTCAACGGTCAGTTGGTCGGTGAAGGCCGTGGCGGCAACCCGTATGCGCCGGATCGTTCCAACCCGTTCCCGTTGGAGGCGCAGAAGAACACGGTGTCGGCGCAGCTGTTTCAGAAAGCAGCCGCGGCAGTCGGTTACAAACCCTACAACCTGCCATCAGCCAATACCTCGGGGCCATACACCAACCCCTACGGCGCGCAGATGGGCCCGTGCAACTTCTGCGGTTTTTGCAGTGGCTACGTGTGCTACATGTACTCCAAGGCGTCGCCGAACGTGAACATCCTGCCAGCGTTGCGCCAGGTGCCGAACTTCGAGCTGCGGCCGAATTCCCACGTACTCAAGGTCAACCTCGACAGCACCAAGAGCAAGGCGACCGGCGTGACCTATATCGACGCCCAGGGGCGGGAATGCGAGCAGCCGGCCGATTTGGTGATTCTCGGCGCGTTCCAGTTCCATAACGTGCGCTTGATGCTGCTGTCGGGGATCGGCAAGCCCTACGACCCGATCAGCGGCGAAGGCGTGGTAGGCAAGAACTTCGCCTACCAGAACATGGCGACCATCAAGGCCTTCTTCGACAAGGACACCCACACCAATAACTTTATCGGTGCTGGCGGCAATGGCGTGGCCATCGATGACTTCAACGCCGACAACTTCGACCACGGGCCCCATGGCTTCGTCGGGGGCTCGCCGATGTGGGTCAACCAGGCCGGCAGTCGGCCGATCGCCGGCACCTCCAACCCACCCGGTACTCCGGCGTGGGGCAGCGCCTGGAAGCGTGCCACCGCTGATTACTACACCCATCAGGTGTCGATGGATGCCCACGGCGCGCATCAATCCTACCGCGGTAACTACCTCGATCTGGACCCGGTGTACCACGATGCCTACGGCCTGCCGCTGCTGCGCATGACCTTCGACTGGCAGGAAAACGACATCAAGATGAACCGCTTCATGGTCGAGAAAATGGGCAAGATCGCCGAAGCGATGAACCCCAAGGCCATTGCCGTGCTGGGCAAGAAGGTCGGTGAGCATTTCAATACCGCGTCCTATCAGACCACCCACCTCAACGGCGGCGCGATCATGGGCACCGACCCGAAAACCAGTGCGTTGAACCGCTACCTGCAGTGCTGGGATGTACACAACGTGTTTGTCCCCGGCGCGTCCGCTTTCCCACAAGGTCTAGGTTACAACCCTACCGGCCTGGTGGCGGCGTTGACCTACTGGTCGGCGCGAGCGATTCGCGAGCAGTACCTGAAAAATCCCGGCCCACTGGTTCAGGCATAAGGAACGATGACCATGAAAGCACGTGTTATCGCCTCCTTTGCGGCGTCCCTGGCGTTGCTCGGCAACTGCTCGGTGAGCGCCGCCGACACCGACCTGATCAAGCAAGGCGAATACCTGGCCCGCGCCGGCGACTGCGTCGCCTGCCACACTGCCAAGGGCGGCAAGCCGTTCGCTGGCGGCCTGCCGATGGAGACCCCCATCGGCGTGATCTATTCCACCAACATCACCTCGGACAAGACCGGCCTGGGCGCCTACAGCTTCGCGGACTTCGACAAGGCCGTGCGCCATGGCGTCGCCAAGAGCGGCAGTACGCTTTACCCAGCGATGCCCTATCCGTCTTACGCCCGCGTCAGTGAAAGCGACATGCAGGCGCTGTATGCGTACTTCATGAAGGGCGTGGAACCGGTCGCCCAGGAAAACCGGGCCAGTGACATTCCCTGGCCCTTGAGCATGCGTTGGCCGTTGGCGGCGTGGCGCTGGATGTTTGCCCCACCCGTGGCGGATACCCCGGAAGTGGCGGGCGCCGATCCGGTGATCAGCCGTGGCGCTTACTTGGTCGAGGGCCTCGGCCACTGTGGCGCGTGCCATACGCCGCGGGCGCTGACCATGCAGGAAAAAGCCTTGAGTGCGGCCGACGGCAGCGCTTTTTTGTCCGGCAGTGCGCCGCTGGAAGGTTGGATCGCGAAAAGCCTGCGTGGCGACCACAAAGACGGCCTCGGCAGTTGGAGCGAAGAGCAACTGGTGCAATTCCTCAAGACCGGCCGCAGTGATCGCAGCGCGGTGTTCGGCGGCATGAGCGATGTGGTCGTCCACAGCATGCAGTACATGTCCCAGGACGACCTGACCGCGATCGCCCGCTACCTCAAGAGCCTGCCGGCGGTGGACCCTCAAAACCCGCCGCACCAGTACGACAAGCAGGTGGCCGAAGCGCTGTGGAAAGGCGATGACAGCCGGCCGGGCGCGTCGGTGTATATCGACAACTGCGCCGCCTGCCATCGCACCGACGGTCATGGCTACACGCGGGTGTTCCCGGCGCTGGCGGGCAACCCGGTGGTGCAGACGGCGGATGCCACGTCGCTGATCAACATCGTGTTGAACGGCGGCACTTTGCCGGCCACCCACACTGCGCCGTCCACCTTCACCATGCCGGCGTTTGCCTGGCGTCTGTCGGACCAGGAAGTGGCGGATGTCGTCAGCTTCGTGCGCGGTAGCTGGGGTAACAAAGGTGTTGCGGTGAAGGCCAGTGACGTGGCCGACCTGCGCAAGAACGACATGCACACGACGTCAGGCGACGACCTGGGGCAAGTCACGCAACCGCACTGACCGCCAAACGGCACTGGTCATCCAGCTAGCGCCCCTATACTGTATATAAAAACAGTATAGGGGCGTTTTCATGTCTGCACCTCTGCCGCCCCGTGGCCGGGGCACGGCGACCAACCTGCACAATCGTTTCGCGCCCACCGTCAGCGTGGTCGAGGACGACGGCTGGTACCAGGAGGTGCCGCCGACCCAGGGCACCGAAGTGCGTATCGAAACGGCCAAGACCATCATTACGCGCAACAACTCGCCGGACTTGCCGTTCGATCGCTCGATCAATCCCTATCGCGGGTGTGAGCATGGCTGCATCTACTGCTATGCGCGGCCCAGCCATGCCTATTGGGACCTGTCGCCGGGGCTGGATTTCGAAACCAAGCTGATCGCCAAGACCAACGCCGCCGACGTGCTCGAACAGCAGCTGTCCAAGCCCGGCTACGTGTGTGCGCCGATCAACCTGGGTTCCAACACCGATCCGTACCAGCCGATCGAGCGCGAGTACAAGATCACCCGGCAAACCCTCGAAGTGCTGCTGCGCTATCGGCACCCGGTGACCATCATCACCAAGGGCTCGCTGATCCTGCGCGATCTCGACCTGCTCACCGAACTGGCGCGCCAGCGGCTGGTGGCGGTGATGATCAGCCTCACCAGCCTCGACGACGAACTCAAGCGCATCCTGGAGCCGCGCACGGCGGCGCCCAAGGCGCGGTTGCGGGCGATCCGGGTGATGCGCGAGGCTGGTATCCCGGTGGGGGTGCTGTGTTCGCCGATGATCCCGATGATCAACGACAGCGAGCTGGAGAGCCTGCTCACCGAAGCCCATGCAGCCGGTGCGCAAAGTGCGGCGTATATGATGCTGCGCCTGCCGCTGGAGGTGGCGCCGCTGTTCGAGGAGTGGCTCGCGGCGCATTACCCGCAGCGCGCGGCCCATGTGATGAGCCTGGTACGCCAGGTGCGGGGTGGGGGCGTGTATGACAGTCGCTTCGGCGTGCGTATGCGCGGAGAGGGGCCGTTTGCCGACCTGCTGGCGCAGCGCTTCAGCAAGGCAATCAAGCGCCTTGGGCTCGACCGTCGGGAAGGCTTCAATCTGGATTGCACGGCGTTCTGCCCACCGGGCAGGCAGATGGCGTTGTTGTAGACTATTGGGCAAACACGCACCGTGATCGTAGAGGTGGTCGCGTTTTGACATCACTGAAACCCGCGATCTAGAGCGGTTGATTCAGTTTGAGTTAAGTTTCGACGGCTACTTTGTTCAGCGAGTGACTGACGAGTTGGTACCCGGCTTTGCGGCGTTCTAAAACTATTCCATCGGCCCGGCGTCGAATTGACCTGAACCCTCCCCTGCATTAATCAAGAGGATGAATCATGAGTGACAAGGATAAACAGCCGTTGGCTGCGTCGGCTTCAGCCGCTCAAGTGGCGGAGTCCGCCGATGCAGCGCTAAAGCACATCGTTGACGGCTTTTTGCATTTCCATCACGACGTCTTCCCTCAGCAAGAAGAACTCTTCAAGAAACTCGCCACGGCCCAGAACCCTCGGGCGATGTTCATCACCTGCGCCGACTCGCGCATCGTGCCCGAGCTGATTACCCAGAGCTCGCCCGGCGACCTGTTCGTGACCCGTAACGTCGGCAACGTGGTGCCCCCCTACGGGCAGATGAACGGCGGCGTTTCCACGGCCATCGAATACGCGGTCCTTGCCCTGGGCGTGCAGCACATCATCGTGTGCGGGCACTCCGACTGCGGCGCGATGCGCGCGGTGCTCAACCCTGCGAGCCTGGAGAAGATGCCGACAGTCAAGGCCTGGCTGCGGCACGCCGAAGTCGCCAAGACCATGGTTCACGACAACTGCGACTGCGCCAATGAAGGCGAGAGCATGAAGATGCTGACCGAAGAAAACGTCATCGCCCAGTTGCAGCATTTGCGCACCCACCCGTCCGTGGCTTCGCGCATGGCCAATGGTCATTTGTTTATCCATGGCTGGATCTACAACATCGAGACCAGTGAAATCCGCGCCTACGATGCGGAAAAGGCGGCGTTTCGACCGCTGAACGGCACCGAACCAATCCCCTCCGCGACGCCTAAAGCGCGCTTCTAACACACTTCCCTGCCGGGTAGAGCGGTGGCTGCCATGGATGCAGCCAGGCTTTGCCGCGCCCGGCGAATGCCTCGGGAGAGTCATCATGCGTGCTGCTCAATTAAAAGCTGTGTTGCCTCGGGAGCTGCTGGCCTCCGTGGTAGTGTTTCTGGTCGCCCTGCCCTTGTGCATGGGGATCGCGATCGCTTCCGGCATGCCGCCGGCCAAGGGCCTGATCACCGGCATCATCGGGGGCCTGGTGGTGGGCTGGATGGCGGGGTCGCCGTTGCAAGTCAGCGGGCCGGCGGCGGGGTTGGCGGTGTTGGTGTTCGAACTGGTGCGCCAGCACGGCATGCCGATGCTCGGGCCGATCCTGCTGCTGGCCGGCTTGCTGCAACTGCTGGCTGGGCGTTTGCGCCTGGGCTGCTGGTTCCGTGTCACGGCGCCGGCGGTGGTCTACGGCATGCTGGCGGGGATCGGTGTGCTGATTGTGCTGTCGCAGGTCCATGTGATGCTCGACGGTGCGCCCCAGCCATCAGGGCTGGATAACCTGGCGGGCTTCCCGGCCGCGTTGGCAGCGGCGGTGCCTACCCTGGGCGGCGGCCTTGGCTGGCAGGCCGGTTTGCTGGGGCTGTCGACCATGTTGGTGATGTACCTGTGGGATAAGTTCCGCCCGCAACCGCTGCGGTTTGTGCCGGGCGCCTTGTTGGGTGTGGGCCTGGCAACGCTGGCCAGCCTGGTACTGGCGTTGCAGGTCAAGCGCGTGGAGGTGCCGGAAAACCTTGCCGACGCCATCGATTGGCTGCGTCCCAGCGACTTGCTGAACCTGGCCGATCCCCAATTGTTGATCGCCGCGTTCGCCGTGGCGTTTATAGCCAGTGCCGAAACCCTGCTTTCGGCCGCCGCAGTCGACCGCATGCACAGTGGCCAGCGTTCTGACTTCGATAAGGAATTGTCCGCGCAAGGCGTGGGCAACATGCTCTGCGGCCTGGTCGGCGCCTTGCCGATGACGGGTGTGATCGTGCGCAGCTCGGCCAACGTGCAGGCCGGCGCCACCACGCGCTTGTCGGCGATGTTCCATGGCGTGTGGCTGCTGGGGTTCGTGCTGTTGCTGTCGAGCGTGCTGCAAAGCATTCCGGTGGCGAGCCTGGCGGGCGTGCTGGTGTACACCGGGATCAAGTTGGTGGACGTCAAGGCGTTCCGCGCGTTGGGCCGCTACGGGCGGATGCCGATGTTTACCTACGCGGCCACGGCGCTGGCGATCGTCTTTACCGACCTTCTGACCGGCGTGCTGGTGGGCTTCGGGCTGACGTTGCTGAAACTGGCGTTCAAGGCTT
This sequence comes from Pseudomonas sp. LY-1, assembly GCF_053502595.1. Classification (NCBI taxonomy): domain Bacteria; kingdom Pseudomonadati; phylum Pseudomonadota; class Gammaproteobacteria; order Pseudomonadales; family Pseudomonadaceae; genus Pseudomonas; species Pseudomonas sp. LY-1. Next base: position 345,628 of record NZ_CP094353.1, read on the forward strand.
CGCGCCTGAAAATCAGCCTGATCGACTTGCCCGGCCACGGTGAAATGGAATTGCGTTTGAGCGGCGCGGCGACTTTTCTGAAAGTGCCGGCATTAACCCGTGTGCTGTCGACGGTGCCGGCGGGAAACACCCTGCATGTACCGCTGAACAACCTCAGTTACATCGACCATTCTTGCCTGGAGTTGCTGGAGGAGTGGGGCCGGGCCAATGCGGCCAAGGGCGCAAAGCTGGTGATCGAGGCGCGGGGGTTGAAGCGTCGCTTGGAAGGTCGGGTGCGGACCACGACGGGGATCGGTTCGGCGCCGTTTACCAACTGACGGAACCGGATCAAAAATGCGGGAGGGGGCTTGCCCTCTCCCGCATGTGTTTAGCGTCAGGTCGAAGATTCAGGCCTGCTGATCCAGTTCCAACTCAATGCCCAACTTGCGCGACAGGCACGGCCAGCGCTTCCACGCTGCTTCCGTTGCCAGGCTTTTGAGCTGCTCGCGGTAGGCCTCGACCGATTCCAGCGCAAAGCTGTCTTCGCTGAGCATTTTATCTACCGCATGGTGTACGGCTTCGTCCAACTGGTTGGCAAAGGTTTCACCGATCAGTTGATGGGCAATCAGATTGGCCACGGTGGTGTCCGCTGGAATCAACGGTTGGCCGAAATGCGTGATATACAGGTCATTGACCTCTTCGACCAGGCGATGGGCCAGGTAGGCCTCGTCCAGCAGGCCGTCGAGACCGATATGGCCCGCCAGAATCGCTGGCGGTTGCAGGAAAAACTGCTCGGCAATCTTCAGTACCGGCTTGACCTGGCTTTCGATACCGGCCTCGCGGGCTACGTCGTTGGCGGCGTCCAGCAGGTCTGGGACGAGGTCGACGTAGGCAGTGACAAAGCGTGTCATGACGAGGTTACGATCACCCTCCGCCAGGGTAATGGCCGAATGCAGGTGTGGTAATTGTTTCTCGAGTTGCTGGGCCAGTTGGCCGGTGCTGGCTTCGTGTTGATGGGCACGGGAAATCTGCTCGCGCAATGCGGCGGTGTTCATGAAAGCTCCAGTGAAGCAGGCGTAGGAAAAGGGAAAGGACAAGGTAGTTCGTTTATACAAGCGTCTAAGACGCATTTGTCATAATTATTTCATGGTTATGCGCCGCTGTTATATCGAATTGCCATCGTTCGTCGGATAAACGATTCCGCCCCCGGTCTTATGGGCCCCGTCCGTCTGTTTCAGCTCATTTGCACCTGCACATTGCGGGGTGGCAGGTGCTGTCTATACTCGGTTTTGTACGCGATTAGCTGATGACGCCAGACTGCATAAGCAGGTGAGGCTAAGCGGTTGTAAGCAGTATGGAAGCCGCTCCCTTCGACGCAGGTGCACACCGGCGGGATAACAAGAACGATAAGGGGAACCCGCAATGACGCGACATCCACATGTTTGGATGGGCCTCCTGTTGTGGTCAGTATTCGGTCAGGCGCATGCCGCCTGGACAACGAATATGGCACCAGGGGCGACAGAAGTCAGTCACGCCGTGTTCGACCTGCACATGACCATTTTCTGGATCTGTGTAGTGATCGGCATTGTCGTGTTTGGCGCGATGTTCTGGTCGATGATCCTTCACCGCCGGTCTACGGGCCAGGTGGCCGCCAAGTTCCACGAAAGCACCACCGTGGAAATCCTCTGGACCGTAGTGCCCTTGCTGATCCTGGTGGCGATGGCCATTCCGGCCACCAAGACCCTGATCAACATCTACGACAGCACGGAATCGGACATCGATATCCAGATCACCGGCTATCAGTGGAAGTGGCATTACAAATACCTCGGCCAGGATGTGGAGTTCTTCAGCAACCTGGCCACTCCCGCCGAGCAGATCCACAACAAGGCCACCAAGGGCGAACATTACCTGCTGGAAGTCGACCAGCCGCTGGTGCTGCCGGTGGGCGCCAAGGTGCGTTTTCTGGTGACCGCCGCGGACGTGATCCACTCCTGGTGGGTGCCGGCCTTTGCGGTCAAGCGCGATGCCATCCCCGGTTTCATCAACGAGGCCTGGACCCGTATCGAGAAGCCCGGCATCTACCGGGGCCAGTGCGCCGAGCTGTGCGGCAAGGACCACGGCTTCATGCCCATCGTGGTCGAGGTCAAGTCCAAGGCCGATTACGACACCTGGCTCGGCGAGCGCAAGGCCGAGGCCGCCCAGCTCAGGGAGCTGACCTCCAAGGAGTGGACGCTGGACGAACTGGTCGCCCGTGGCGACAAGGTCTACCACACCAGCTGTGTGGCCTGTCACCAGGCCGAAGGCCAGGGCCTGCCGCCGATGTTCCCGGCGCTCAAGGGTTCGCCGATCGCCACCGGAAGCAAGGAAGACCACCTGCACCGCGTCTACTTCGGCAAGCCCGGCACCGCCATGGCCGCCTTCGGCAAGCAACTCTCGGAAGTGGATATCGCCGCGGTGGTGACCTACGAGCGCAACGCCTGGGGCAACAACAAAGGCGACATGGTCACGCCCAAAGACGTGCTGGCTCTGAAACAGGCGGAAAGCAAATGACTCACTTCATTGCGAATGCGCTGAACCGCCCCGCCCACTCGTTTGCAGGAGAACGGCCATGAGCGCTGTGATCGATGACCATGGCCACGCCAGTGACCATGCCCACGGCCCCGCCAGTGACCATGCCCACGGCCCCGCCAAGGGTTTGATGCGCTGGGTGCTGACCACCAACCACAAAGACATCGGCACGATGTACCTGTGGTTCGCCTTCACCATGTTCCTGCTCGGCGGCTCGTTCGCCATGGTGATCCGCGCCGAGCTGTTCCAGCCCGGCCTGCAGATCGTCGAGCCGGCGTTCTTCAATCAGATGACCACCATGCACGGCTTGATCATGGTGTTCGGCGCGGTGATGCCGGCGTTCGTCGGCCTGGCCAACTGGATGATCCCGCTGATGATCGGCGCGCCGGACATGGCCCTGCCGCGCATGAACAACTTCAGCTTCTGGCTGCTGCCGGCGGCGTTCCTGCTGCTGGTCTCGACCCTGTTCACCCCGGGCGGCGGGCCGAATTTCGGCTGGACCTTCTACGCCCCGCTCTCCACCACCTACGCCCCGGAAAGCGTGACGTTCTTCATCTTCGCCATCCACCTGATGGGCATCAGTTCGATCATGGGCGCGATCAACGTGGTCGCCACCATTCTCAACCTGCGCGCACCGGGCATGACCCTGATGAAAATGCCGCTGTTCGTGTGGACCTGGCTGATCACCGCCTTCCTGCTGATCGCGGTGATGCCGGTGCTGGCCGGCTGCGTGACGATGATGCTGATGGACATCCACTTCGGCACCAGCTTCTTCAGTGCCGCCGGCGGTGGTGATCCGGTGTTGTTCCAGCATGTGTTCTGGTTCTTCGGCCATCCCGAGGTGTACATCATGATCCTGCCGGCCTTCGGCGCCGTCAGCTCGATCATCCCGACCTTTTCGCGCAAACCGCTGTTTGGCTACACCTCGATGGTCTACGCCACGGCGAGTATCGCGTTCCTGTCGTTCATCGTGTGGGCGCACCACATGTTCGTGGTCGGCATTCCGCTGGTGGGCGAGTTGTTCTTCATGTACGCCACCCTGCTGATCGCCGTCCCGACGGGGGTGAAGGTGTTCAACTGGGTCAGCACCATGTGGCAAGGCTCGCTGACGTTCGAGACGCCGATGCTGTTTGCGGTGGCGTTCGTGATCCTGTTCACCATCGGCGGTTTCTCCGGCTTGATGCTGGCCATCGCGCCGGCAGACTTCCAGTACCACGACACCTACTTCGTGGTGGCGCACTTCCATTACGTACTGGTGCCTGGCGCAATCTTCGGCATCTTCGCCTCGGCTTACTACTGGCTGCCGAAATGGACCGGCCATATGTACGACGAAACCCTGGGCAAGCTGCACTTCTGGCTGTCTTTCGTGGGCATGAACATGGCGTTCTTCCCGATGCACTTCGTCGGGTTGGCCGGCATGCCGCGTCGGGTGCCGGACTACAACCTGCAGTTCGCCGACTTCAACATGGTCTCGTCCATCGGCGCGTTCATGTTCGGTGCCACGCAGATCTTCTTCCTGTTTATCGTGATCAAGTGCATCCGCGGCGGCCCGCCAGCACCGGCCAAGCCGTGGGACGGCGCTGAAGGCCTGGAGTGGAGCGTGCCCTCGCCCGCGCCGTACCACACCTTCACCACGCCACCGGAGGTCAAATGAACCGGCTTCCACAAATCCCCTCCCACACTGTCGGGTGATCGCCATGGCTGACTCCGTGCCACTCAAGCGCCTGGTCACCCGTCTGTTGATCCTGGTGCTGGCGATGTTCGCTTTCGGCTTTGCCCTGGTGCCGATCTACGACGTGATGTGCAAGGCGTTCGGCATCAACGGCAAGACGGCCGGGCAGTATGAGGGCGAGCAGATCGTCGATCCGTCGCGCCAGGTGCGGGTGCAGTTCCTGTCCACCAATGCCATCGACATGGTCTGGGAGTTCCATTCCAAGGCCGATGAGATCGTGGTCAACCCCGGCGCGGTCAACGAGATGCTCTTCGTGGCCTACAACCCCAGCGACAAGCCGATGACCGCCCAGGCGATCCCGAGCATTTCCCCGGCTGAAGCGGCGATGTACTTCCACAAGACCGAGTGTTTTTGCTTCACCCAGCAAGTGCTGCAACCCGGTGAGCGCATCGAAATGCCGGTGCGCTTCATTGTCGATCGCGACATGCCCAAGGATGTGAAGCATTTGACCCTGGCGTACACGCTGTTTGATATCACCGCGCGCCAACCGCCCGTGGCTGTCCATAGCGGCGGCTAGCTACTGTTTGCCCGCTCAATCAGGAGAGCGAATACATGTCGACTCATGATACGTACTACGTACCAGCGCAAAGCAAATGGCCGATAATTGCCACGGTTGGCCTGCTGATCACCGTGTATGGCCTGGGCGTGTGGTTCAACGACCTGAAGGCTGCGCGCCCGGAATCCCACGGGCCGTGGATCTTTTTCGTCGGTGGCCTGTTGCTGGCCTACATGCTGTTCGGCTGGTTCGGCGCGGTGATCAAGGAAAGCCGTGCCGGGTTGTACAGCGCGCAGATGGACCGCTCGTTCCGCTGGGGCATGACCTGGTTCATCTTTTCCGAAGTGATGTTCTTTATCGCGTTCTTCGGTGCGCTGTTTTATGTGCGGCATATGTCGGCGCCGTGGTTGGCGGGCGAAGGCTCCAAAGGCATCGCGCATATGCTGTGGCCGAATTTCGAGTTTGTCTGGCCGCTGCTCAACAACCCCGATCCCACGCTGTTTCCCGCGCCCGAAGGCACCATCAGCCCGTGGGGCCTGCCGTTGGTCAACACCATCCTGCTGGTGAGTTCCAGCGTGACCATCACCATCGCCCACCATGCGCTGCGCAAAGGTCATCGCGGTGCGCTGAAGCTCTGGCTGGCGATCACGGTGCTGCTGGGCCTGGGGTTTCTTGGGTTCCAGGCCGAGGAGTACATCCACGCCTACAAAGAGCTGGGCCTGACGTTGGGCTCCGGCGTGTACGGCGCGACCTTCTTCATGCTCACCGGTTTTCACGGGGCCCACGTGACCATCGGCACGATTATTTTGTTCGTGATGCTGATGCGTATCTTGCGCGGGCACTTCAATGCCGAGCACCAGTTCGGTTTCGAGGCGGCCAGTTGGTATTGGCACTTTGTGGATGTGGTCTGGATCGGCCTGTTTTTCTTCGTGTATGTGCTGTGAGGCGCGCTACCAAGGCGCATGTGACACCAACTGGCCGCTGAAAAAGCCCCAGGCGATCAACGCCACGGTGATCACGGCCAGTACGACACGCACGGTCAAGGCGGTGACGAGGCGGTTGGAGTGGCCCTCGTCCTTGACCAGAAAGAACAAGCCGCTGAACAGGCTCGCGACGGTCGCGATCAGCATCAGGGCAATGGCGGCTTTGAGCATGGTCTGGCTCCAGGGCTTATAGGGGAGGGGCGATGAAATCCAGTATAGCCAGTGCCATCCAGCGCTTTCGCCCCGGTATCGCGCCGACGTTGGTGGTGCTCGTGTTGCTGCCGCTGATGGTGGGCCTGGGGTTCTGGCAACTGTCGCGCGGCCATGAAAAACAGCTGATGGTGGACAGCTATGCCGAGCGCCGCGCCGCTGAGCCGGTGGGCAGTGCGCAACTCGACAGCATGGCTGATCCGGCCTTCCGTCGCGTGCATCTGCGCGGTCAATTCGACGGCGAGCACAGTGTGTTGCTCGACAACCGCATGCGTAATGGCAAGGCCGGCGTCGAGCTGCTGCAACCGTTTCACGACCAGGCCAGCGGCTTGTGGCTGCTGCTCAATCGCGGCTGGTTGCCCTGGCCAGATCGGCGCGCGCCGCCCGTCTTCAGCACGCCGGAACAGCCGGTGAATCTTGACGCCTGGGTGTATGTCGCGCCCGGCGAAACCTTCCAGTTGCACGCCGACCCGGCGACCACGCACTGGCCGCGCCTGCTCACCGCGCTGCATCCGGCCACGCTGTGGGCCGAGCTGGGGCGCAGCGGTTTTGCCTACGAACTGCGCGCCGAAGCCGGCCCCGGCACCTACGACACCACCTGGCCCATCGTTGCCATGGGCCCGGAAAAACACCTGGCCTATGCGGTGCAATGGTTCGCCATGACGTTGGCGCTGCTGAGCCTTTACCTCTACCTCGGATGGCACAACGCAAAGGAGAAGCACCATGGGAGCGGCCATGAATCCACTCAACATGTCTGATGCGCCAGCGACGCCCGACCGGCGCAAAGGCCGCTGGCAGCTGATCCTGATCCTGCTGATGGTGATCGGCCCGATGGCGCTCGCCACCTTTATGTACAAACTGCAGTTCTGGGTGCCGGACAGTCGCAGTTACCACGGCGAACTGATCGGCAACGGCCAGACCCGCGCCGATATCGGCGTGCAGGCGGACGAACAGCGCTGGCAGTTGCTCGTCACGGCGCCCAGCGCCTGCGCCGCCGAGTGTCGGCAACTGGTGTACCTGGCGCGGCAGCTGCAGATCGGCCTTGGTCGCGATGCGTCCCGGGCCAGTCATGCCCTGGCCAGTGCGCAGCCGGTCGGCGCCGATTACGAGGCCAGGCTCAAGGCCGAATACCCGCAATTGCAACGCTACCCGCTGGACTTGACGACCTTCGGCAAAGCCGCCGCCGCGCCGGGCGAGGCGCAACTGTGGATCGTCGATCCCCACGGCAACCTGGTGCTGCGCTACGACACGACGGTCAAGGGCAAGGACTTGCTAAACGACCTGCGCCACCTGCTGAAACTGTCGAACATCGGATAAGGGCATCGTCATGGCCAAACCTGGATTTCGCCTCGCGCTGTTTGCCACCTTGCTGGCGCTGATTGTCGTATTGCTCGGCGCCTATACGCGCCTGACCCACGCCGGCCTGGGTTGCCCGGATTGGCCGGGCTGCTACGGCTTTATCAGCGTGCCGCAAAGCGACGCCCAGTTGGCCCATGCCGAGTTGCATTTCCCGGACACGCCGGTGGAGGCCGACAAAGGCTGGAGCGAGATGGTCCATCGTTACTTTGCCGGCACCCTGGGCCTGCTGATCGTGCTGCTGGCGGCGCGCTCGTGGCGGCATCGGCGCGACCCCGGCCAGCCGGTGAAGTTGCCGCTGTTCCTGTTGGTGGTGGTGTTCGCCCAGGCGGCGTTCGGCATGTGGACGGTGACGCTCAAGCTCTGGCCGCAAGTGGTGACCGGGCATCTGTTGGGCGGCTTTGCGACCTTGAGCCTGTTGTTTCTGCTGACCCTGCGCCTGTCCGGCGTGCTGCCCGCGCTGATCGTGCCCAAGCGCCTGCAATATTGGGCCACCGCCGGCCTGGTGCTGGTGATCGGCCAGATCGCACTGGGCGGCTGGGTGAGTTCCAACTACGCGGCGGTGGCCTGTATCGATTTGCCCACCTGCCACGGCCAGTGGTGGCCGGCGGCGGACTTTGCCAATGGCTTCCACCTGACCCAGCACATCGGCCCCAATTACCTCGGCGGCCAGCTCGACAGCGACGCGCGCACGGCCATTCACCTGACCCACCGCATCGGCGCGCTGCTGGTCACCCTGGTATTGCTGGGCCTGGCCTGGCAGCTGCGCGCGGTGGGCATGACCCGGCTCGCGGGCCTGCTGCTGATCGCCCTGGCGGCACAGATCGGCCTGGGCCTGAGCAACGTGTATTTCCACCTGCCGCTGCCGGTGGCGGTCGATCACAACGCCGGTGGCGCAGCCTTGTTGCTGACCCTGGTACTGGTCAATTACCACGCCCGTACCAGCCTGGTCCGGGTGCGCCGCCAGATGCCGTTCGGCTGGCGCTTCAGCCCGCGTAAACACGTATCGGGCCTTATCACCCTCAAAGGAGAGATGCCATGGCGACCTTGATCGGCGCGCGTCACGGCCAGGCGATCTGGCGTGACTACCTGGAGCTGACCAAGCCGAAAGTGGTGGTGCTGATGCTCATCACCTCGCTGGTGGGCATGTTCCTCGCCACCCGCGCCGGGGTGCCGTGGGCGGTGCTGATCTTCGGCAACCTGGGGATCGCCCTGTGTGCCGGTGGCGCGGCGGTGGTCAACCATGTCGTCGATCGGCGCATCGATACGCTGATGGCGCGCACGCAAAAGCGCCCGATCGCCCAGGGGCGTGTGTCGCCCGGGGCGGCGCTGGCCTTTGCTTTGTTTCTGGCTGTTGCCGGGTTGGCGCTGCTGCTGGCGTTCACCAACCCGCTGGCGGCCTGGCTGACGCTGGCCTCGTTGCTCGGTTATGCGGTGATCTACACCGGCTTTCTCAAGCGCGCGACGCCGCAGAACATCGTCATCGGTGGCCTGGCTGGCGCGGCGCCGCCGCTGTTGGGCTGGGTTGCGGTCACCGGGCATGTCAGCGCCGAGCCGCTGCTGCTGGTGCTGATCATCTTCGCCTGGACCCCGCCGCACTTCTGGGCCCTGGCCATTCACCGCAAGGAGGAATACGCCAAGGCCGATATTCCGATGCTGCCGGTCACCCATGGCGAGCACTACACCAAGGTGCATATCCTGCTCTACACCTGCGTCCTGCTGGCGGTGAGCCTGATGCCCTACGTCATCCATATGAGCGGCCTGCTGTACCTCGGATCTGCGCTGGTGTTGGGCGCACGCTTTCTGCAATGGGCCTGGGTGCTGTACCGTGGCGCTCAGCCGCACGCGGCGATCAACACGTTCAAGTACTCTATCTGGTACCTGTTCCTCCTGTTTATCGCCCTGCTCGTAGACCACTACTTATTGTTGAACCTATGACCCGAACTCAAAAAACTGTCTTCATTCTGGTGGCCATTGTCGCGTTGATCATGGGCCTGACCGTCAACAAGGTGCTCTCGGGCAAGGGCCAGGGCGACCCGACCGCCTTGATCGATGCCGGCATCATCCTGCTGCCGCAAAGCCGCCAATTGCCGCCGGTGACCATGACCAACCAGGACGGCCAGCCGGTACTGGTCAACGAGTTGAAGGGCAAGTGGAGCCTGCTGTTCTTCGGCTACACCTTCTGCCCGGACATCTGCCCCACCACCCTCGCCCAACTGCGCCAGATCAAGAGCGAGTTGCCCAAAGAGGCTGTGGATAAGTTGCAGGTGATCCTGGTCAGCGTCGACCCGAACCGCGACACGCCGACTCAGCTCAAGCAATACCTGGGCTATTTCGACCCGCAATTCGAAGGCCTGACCGGCGCGAATGTGGACGATGTGCAGAAGGTGTCGAACGCGGTGAGCATCCCGTTCATTCCGGCGGACACGACCAAGCCGAACTACACGGTCGACCACAGCGGCAACCTCGCGCTGATCGGTCCGGATGGCACCCAGCGTGGGTTCATTCGTGCGCCGCTGAACAACCAGAAGCTGGTGGCGCAGTTGCCAGGGCTGTTGCAGCGCAAATAACAGGCAACACAAAACACAGGTGGGAGGGGGCTTGCTCCCGATGGCGGTGGGTCAGTCAACGTATGCATCGACTGAACTGCCGCTATCGGGGGCAAGCCCCCTCCCACATTGTTTGATCTGCGGTGTGTTGGGGAGCGAGTCGGATCAGAACGCTGGCTTGATCGCGCCTTTGTACTTCTCTTCGATGAACTTCTTCACTTCAGGCGTGTGCAGGGCTGCGACCAGCTTCTTCACGGCGTCCGAGTCTTTGTTGTCTTCGCGGGTCACCAAGATGTTCACGTAAGGCGAGTCGCTGCCTTCGATGACCAGAGCGTCCTTGGACGGGTCCAGTTTGGCTTCCAGCGCGTAGTTGGTGTTGATCAGCGCCAGGTCGACCTGGGTCAGCACGCGCGGCAACGTGGCGGCTTCCAGTTCGCGGAACTTGAGTTTTTTCGGGTTGGCGGTGATGTCCTTGATGGTCGACAGGATGTTGGTCGGGTCCTTCAGGGTGATCAGGTTGTGCTTGGCCAGCAGCAACAGCGCGCGGCCGCCGTTGGTGGCGTCGTTCGGGATCACGACGTTGGCGCCGTCAGGCAGGTCGGCCAGGGTCTTGTACTTGCTGGAGTAAGCGCCCAGGGGCTCGAGGTGAACCGCGCCGACGCTCACCAGGTGCGTGCCCTTGGCTTTGTTGAACTCATCCAGGTACGGCTGGTGCTGGAAGAAGTTGGCGTCCAGGCGCTTTTCGGCCACTTGTACGTTGGGCTGCACGTAGTCGGTGAAGACTTTGACCTGCAAGTCCACGCCCTCTTTGGCGAGTGCCGGCTTCACGAATTCGAGGATTTCCGCGTGGGGCACCGGCGAGGCGGCAACCGTGATGGTCTCGGCGTGGGCCGAAAACGCGGCGACGGCGGCGAAAGCAACCAGTAGTTTTTTCATCCAGCAAGCTCCTTGTTCGGGCATTTATCGGCGTTTAGCCGGCAATAGCCGTTATTTTCGAGAAAAATGCACCACCAGCTTGTCGCCGACGGTTTGCAGAATTTGCACCAGGATCAACAACAGCACCACCGTGACGACCATCACATCGGTCTGGAAGCGCTGGTAGCCGAAACGGATGGCCAGGTCGCCCAGGCCGCCGGCACCGACGACGCCGGCCATGGCGGTGTAGGACACCAGTGTAATCGCCGTCACCGTAATCGCCGCGAAAATGCCGGGGCGGGCTTCAGGCAATAAAGCATGGGTGATGATCTGGCGCGTGCTGGCCCCCATGGACTGGGTGGCTTCGATGATGCCGCGGTCCACTTCACGCAGCGCGGTTTCCACCAGGCGCGCAAAGAACGGCGTTGCGCCCACGACCAGCGGCGGAATCGCACCGGCCACGCCCAGCGAGGTGCCGGTGATCAGCACGGTGAACGGGATCATCACGATCAACAGGATGATGAACGGCAGCGAGCGCAGGATGTTCACGCTCAGCGACAGCAACGCGTACAGGCCTTTTTGCTCGAACAACTGGCGCGGGCTGCACAGAAACAGCAGCACGCCCAAGGGCAAGCCGAGCAGCACGGTGAAGAACAGCGAACCGAACAGCATGGTCATGGTGTCGCCGGTGGCGAGCCAGATTTCGGACCAGTCGATATTGGCGAAGAAACTCATCAGGACTTCCATTAGCGCAGCACCTCCATGTGGACGTCGGCGGCGGTGAAGCGGGCAAAGGCCGCTTCCATGTCACCGCCGGTGATGGCGAGGGTCAGTTGCCCGTAGGGGATGTCTTTGATGCGGTCGATGCGCCCGGCGAGGATGCTGTAGTCCACACCCGTTTCGCGGGCGATGTTACCCAGCAGCGGTGCGTAGGTCGCTTCGCCCTGGAACGTCAGGCGCACGATGCGGCCCGGTACATGGGCGAAGTCATCGCGCTGCTCGCTTTCGTCGACCTGATCGGCTTCCTGGACAAAGCGCTTGGTGGTCGGGTGCTTGGGGTGCAGGAACACGTCGGCCACCGAGCCTTGCTCGACGATCACGCCGGCATCCATCACGGCCACCTGGTCGCATACGCGGCGGATCACGTCCATTTCGTGGGTGATCAGTACGATGGTGAGCTTCAACTCGCGGTTGATCTCGGCCAGCAGTTGCAACACCGAGGCGGTGGTCTGCGGGTCAAGGGCGCTGGTGGCTTCGTCGCACAGCAGGATTTTCGGCTTGGTTGCCAGGGCGCGGGCAATGCCGACGCGCTGCTTCTGGCCGCCGGACAGTTGCGCCGGGTACTTCTTGGCGTGGTCCGACAGGCCGACGCGCGCCAGCAGTTCGGCGACGCGCTGGTCGATGGCCTTGCGCGACAATTCGCCGGCCAGTGTCAGCGGCAGCGCCACGTTGTCGGCGACGGTCTTGGAGGCCAGCAGGTTGAAGTGCTGGAAAATCATCCCGACCTGCTGGCGGAAACGGCGCAGGCCGTTGGCATCCAGGGCCGTGACTTCTTCGCCATCGACGTTGATCTGCCCGCCGCTGGGTTGCTCGAGGCGATTGATCAGGCGCAACAAGGTACTTTTTCCCGCACCGGAGTGGCCAATCAGACCAAACACCTGGCCGTTCTCGACGCGCAGGTTGGTGGGGTGAAGCGCGGGGATTTCCTTACCGGCGACGCGGTAGGTTTTATGGACGTTATGAAACTCGATCACGTAGCGAACCTTGTGGGGCGCATGGAAAAGGGATCAGCGGTTAGCCGGGCGCGCATTTTAGCCTGTCCGTATAGCGGTTCTTAGCATTTATTTCGCATTCAACCAGCGATTTGGCAATAACGCGATCAAAGGTCATAAAAAAGGAACGGTGCAAATTCGTGTCAGTCACTACTTCAGCAACTCGATTTCCCGGGTGCCGTGCCTGGGGTTTTGCTCAAACGAGCCGGGGACCGCTCTGGCCACTTTGAATAAGGAGTTTTGTCTGATGAGTACCAACAAGCCAGCCATCCCGCCGAAGAGTGAACTGGCGGGCACCGATACCCTGGACCGTGGCAACACCAACGCCAAGCTGCAGGCCCTGGAGGCATTCCGTAGCGACGCGACCGGCCAGGCGCTGCGTACCAACCAAGGCGTGAAGATTTCCGATAACCAGAACACCTTGAAAGTCGGTGCCCGCGGCCCCTCGCTGCTGGAAGACTTCATCATGCGTGAAAAAATCACGCATTTTGACCATGAACGTATCCCGGAGCGCATCGTGCATGCGCGCGGTACGGGCGCGCATGGCTATTTTCAGACCTATGAGAACCATTCGGCGCTGAGCAAGGCCGGTTTCCTGCGTAACCCCGAGCATAAAACCCCGGTATTCGTGCGTTTTTCCACCGTGCAGGGCCCGCGTGGTTCGGGCGATACGGTGCGCGACGTGCGCGGTTTTGCCGTGAAGTTCTTCACCGAGGAAGGCAACTTCGACCTGGTGGGCAACAACATGCCGGTATTTTTCATTCAGGATGCGATCAAGTTTCCTGACTTTGTGCATGCGGTAAAGCCTGAGCCGCACAATGAAATGCCTACCGGAGGCTCGGCCCACGATACGTTCTGGGATTTTGTCTCGCTGCAGCCGGAATCGGCGCACATGGTGATCTGGGCCATGTCTGACCGGGCTATTCCGAAAAGCCTGCGTGCCATGCAGGGGTTCGGTATTCACACCTTTCGCTTGATCAATACCGAAGGTAAATCGAGCTTCGTGAAATTCCACTGGCATCCAACAGTCGGCACCTGTTCCCTGGTGTGGGACGAAGCGCAAAAGCTTGCCGGTAAAGATACCGATTACCACCGTCGCGACCTGTGGGAGGCGATTGAGGGCGGTGACTACCCTGAGTGGGAGTTGGGTGTACAGATCGTTGCGCAAGAAGACGAGCATAAGTTCGACTTCGACCTGCTCGATCCGACCAAGATCATCCCCGAAGAGTTGGTGCCGATTACGCCGCTGGGCAAGATGGTGCTTAACCGCAACCCCGACAACTTCTTTGCCGAAGTCGAGCAAGTCGCCTTTTGCCCTGGCCATATCGTGCCGGGTATCGACTTCACCAACGACCCGCTGCTGCAAGGCCGCCTGTTTTCCTACACGGATACCCAGATCAGCCGACTCGGTGGGCCGAACTTTCATGAGCTGCCGATCAATCGGCCTGTAGTACCTTTCCATAATGGTCAGCGGGATGCCCAGCATCGCACTGTGATCGATAAGGGCCGGGCTGCGTATGAGCCGAACTCGATCGATGGCGGTTGGCCGAAAGAAACGCCGCCCGCGGCTCAGGAGGGTGGTTTCGAAACCTATTACGAGCGCGTCGATGCCAACAAGGTGCGCGAGCGCAGTGAGTCGTTTGGCGATCACTTCTCCCAGGCCACGCTGTTTTTTAACAGCATGAGCCACCATGAGAAAGAGCACATCATTGCGGCCTACAGTTTTGAGTTGGGCAAGGTGGAGCGCGAGGTTATCCGTGCCCGTCAGGTCAATGAGATTCTGGCCAACATCGACCTGGAACTGGCCAGGCGCGTTGCACAGAACCTGGGTCTGCCCGCACCGACCAAAGGCACGGTGCCGCCGCGCAAGGCGTCGGTGAAAGCGTCGCCGGCGTTGAGCCAGGTGAACCTGCTGTCGGGCGATATCAAAACGCGCAAAGTGGCGATTCTGGCGGCCGATGGTGTCGACGGCGCGGCAATTGCCGCATTGAAAAAAGCGCTGCAAGCCGAGGGCGCACACGCCAAGTTGCTCGGGCCGACCTCGGCGCCGGTCACCACGGCCGATGGCAAGCATCTGGCGGTGGATGCGTCGATGGCAGGCCTGCCCTCGATTGCGTTTGATGCGGTGTTCGTGCCCGGCGGTAAGGCGTCGATCAAGGCGTTGAGTGGGGACGGCGTGGCGTTGCACTACCTGCTGGAGGCCTACAAGCACCTGAAGGCGATTGCCGTGGCCAGTGACGCGCAGCCCTTGCTCGATCTGCTCAAGCTCGAGGCGGATGCGGGGTTGATCGTGGGGGCGGATGCCAAGGCGTTCAAGGCGTTCTTTAAAGCGATTGCCCAGCATCGGGTCTGGGAGCGTGAGCCGAAGGCCAAGGCGGTTCCGGCTTAAGTCATCTGCTGGTGGTTAGATCGCCATCGGGGGCAAGCCCCCTCCCACACTTTGAATGTATTCACCGTTCAAAGTGTGGGAGGGGCGGTGCGACGATTCGACTTGCCCCCGATGGCTTTATTCCGCCTTGCGCGGAATCAGCACAACCTGCGCCGGAATAGTCTTCAGGATCTGCCGGTGAATCGTCAGGTCGTAGCCCGAATCAATGCGCTTGACCCGTTTGCTCAGCAAGGTCGCCAGCCACGGGTAATCCTGGGTGCGCGGTGCCTGGATGGTCACATCGCACTGGTAATTCACCACGTCGGTGGCGATGGCATCCAGCTGATGGCGCAGCTCTTCGATGTCTGTGAGGTTCAGCGCCACGGTGGTGCTCTGCGCGGCCGGGTCGATGACCTTGGCGGCGGGCTTGGTTTCGGCGGCCTTGAGGGCGGCCTCGGCTTTGTCCAGCTCGGCTTTGCGTGCATGGGTGATGGCGCTGTTGACGCCACCGGTCAGCGCCGGAGCCTTGGGCATCAATGCGCGGGCGCGGCTGAGGGCGGTAGCGGCGGCGTTGACATCACCTTTTTGCAACACGATCTGACTGCGTTGCAGGTAGGCTTCGGCCAGTTGACGCTGGTAAGCCTCGAGCGCCGGATCGTTGGGCGACTGGGCTTGCAGCGCGGCCAGTTGGTCTTCGGCGGTGGCCAGCTCGCTGCTGGCCAGGTTTTGCTCCAGTTGCGCGATGGCGACAGCGCGTGCGTCCGGGGCCTCGGGGGCGGCGGGCGGGGTACTTTGACAAGCGCCCAGCAGCAGGGAAAATGCGGCAAGGAGCAGATAACGGGAGGTGAACGGCTTCATTCCTGCGACTCTCTATTTGCGCAAAAAGCGAGCAAGTCTACACCCCTCGACGGGGCAGGACAAAACTCAGCAGAAACAGGGCGGCCGCCGTGACCACAATCGACGGCCCTGCCGGCGTGTCCTTGAACCAGGACAGCGCCAGGCCCCCACACACTGCCAGCATCCCCAGTACGCTGGCGCCGATCGCCATCTGTTCCGGCGAGCGGGCGTGGCGCTGGGCGGCGGCTGCGGGAATGATCAGCAGTGACGTAATCAACAATACGCCGACAATCTTCATCGCGACAGCGATCACCACGGCGATCAACAACATCAAGGTCATGCGCAGCGCGGGCACGGGCAAGCCTTCCACCGTGGCCAGTTCTTCATGCACGGTGATTGCCAGCAGCGGGCGCCACAGCGTCACCAGCAGCACCAGCACGGCTGCGCTGCCGCCGAGAATCCACGCAAGGTCCGTGGGGCTGATCGCCAGCAGGTCGCCGAACAGGTAAGCCATCAGGTCGATGCGTACTTCATGCATGAAGCTCAGCACCACCAGGCCCAGGGACAGGGTGCTGGGCGCCAGGATGCCCAGCAACGTGTCGGAGGCCAGCGGCTGGCGCTGTTGCAGGGTCACCAGCAGCACCGCCAGCAGCAGGCAGCCAACGGTCACGGCGATGGTCGGGCTCACATCCAGCAGAAAGCCCAGGGCCACGCCCAGCAATGCGGCGTGGGACAAGGTGTCGCCGAAATAGGCCATGCGCCGCCAGACCACGAACGAGCCCAGCGGGCCCGCCACCAGCGCCAGAGCCAAGCCTGCCAGCAGGGCGTAGAGCAGAAAATCAGCCATGCTTGCAGCTATCTCCATGAACGTGAGTGTGGGGTGTGGCGGGATCGTCGACCACGGCGCCATGCAGGTCATGGGCGTGGTCGTGATGGTGGTGATAAATCGCCAGGCTCTGCGCGTTCTTGCCGAACAGCTCGACGAACGCCGGGTCGCCGCTGACTTGTTCCGGATGGCCGGAGCAGCACACGTGGCGGTTGAGGCACACCACTTGGTCGGTGGTGCTCATCACCAGGTGCAGGTCGTGGGAGACCATCAGCACGCCGCAGCCAAGGCGGTCGCGCAGGCGGGTGATCAAGCTGTACAACTCGGCCTGGCCGGCGACGTCGACGCCCTGCACCGGTTCGTCGAGCACCAGCAGTTCCGGCTCGCGCAACAGGGCGCGGGCCAGTAACACGCGCTGCATTTCACCGCCGGAGATGCTTTGCACCGGGCTGTCGATGACCTGTTCGGCACCGACCTCCTTGAGCGCGGCTTGCGCGCGGGCGCGGTCCACGCCCGGCACCAGGCGCAGGAAGCGCAGCACCGACAAGGGCAGCGTCGGGTCCACGAAGAGTTTTTGCGGCATATAACCGACACGCAGCTTGGGCTTGCGCCACACACTGCCGGTGTCGGGCTTGAGCAGGCCGAGTACGGCGCGCACCAGGGTGGTCTTGCCGGCGCCATTGGGGCCGATCAGCGTGACGATCTGCCCCGGTTCGACGCTCAGCGCGATGTTATCCAGCACGTTTTGCCCAGCGAACGTGACCCCGACCTGCTCCAGGCGGATTAACGCGTTGCTCATCAAGCCCCCTGGCAACCGGCGCAGAGCCCGACGACTTCGACGGTTTGCCCTTCCACCTTGAAGCCGACGTCGGCGGCGCTCTGGATGATGGCGTCGCTGATGCTGCTTTGCTCAAGCTCAATGGCGGCGTGGCACTTGCGACAGATCAGGAACTGCCCCTGGTGCGCGTGTTCCGGGTGGTTGCAGCCGACGAAGGCGTTGAGTGACGCGATGCGGTGTACCAGGCCGTTGTCCAGCAGGAAATCCAGCGCGCGGTACACCGTGGGCGGCGCGGCGCGGCGACCGTCCTGCTCGCTGAGCACGCCGAGGATGTCGTAGGCGCCCAGCGGCTTGTGGCTCTGCCAGACCAGTTCCAGCACGCGCCGACGCAGGGCGGTCAGGCGCAGACCCTGCCGTGCGCAGAGGGTGTCGGCCTCCGACAGCGCGGTATGCACGCAGTGAGAGTGGTCGTGGGGACGGCTGGCAAGCGGTGTTATAGGCATGAGCGGCGACAGATATTTGATAGAGACGTTATTATGTTACCCGTTCCTACGCCATTGAGTGGTCATCGTGTCCCGACTTTTTCCCGTTTTTGTCGTATTTGTCGCCAGTTTGCTCACCGCGGGTGCCGCTCAGGCGGAGGTCAAGGTGCTGACCAGCATCAAGCCGCTGCAGTTGATTGCCGCGGCTGTGCAGGACGGCGTGGCGGTTCCCGAGGTGTTGTTGCCGCCGGGGGCCTCGCCGCATAACTATGCGTTGCGCCCATCCGACGTGCGGCGCGTGCAGTCGGTAGACCTGCTGTATTGGATCGGCCCGGACATGGAAGGCTTCCTGCCCCGCGTCCTCAAGGGGCGCAGCCTGCCGACGGTGGCCGTGCAGGATCTTCCGGGCATGAAACTCCGCCGTTTCGCCGAAGATAGCCATTCCCACGCCGACGATGCCGACGAACATGACCACGATCATCGCCCAGGCACTTTGGATGCACATCTGTGGTTGTCGACGCTCAACGCCCGGGTGATTGCCGCACGCATGGGCGCCGACCTCAGCGCCGCGGATCCGGCCAATGCCGAGCGCTACCAGCTCAACGTGAAGGCGTTCGTGAGCCGACTGGATGCGTTGGACGCGCGCTTGAAAGCGCGGATGGCCGGCATTCACGACAAGCCTTACTTTGTGTTCCATGAAGCCTTTGATTATTTCGAAGAGGCCTACGGCCTCAAGCACGCCGGTGTGTTCAGCGTGGCCGCCGAAGTGCAGCCCGGTGCCCAGCATGTGGCGGCGATGCGTACACGTTTGCAGGAAGTCGGCAAGACCTGCGTGTTCAGTGAGCCGCCGCTGCGTCCGCGCCTGGCGGAAACGCTGGTGGCCGGTTTGCCGGTGAAATTGGCGGAGCTGGATGCGTTGGGCGGGTACACCCCGGCTTCCGCTCAAGGTTACGAACAGGTGCTGGACAAGCTGGGCAATGACTTGGCGGGCTGCCTGGAGTCGCTCTGAAAGCCCAGGCATAACGTCTGTAGGAGGGAGCAAGAAGCTCCCTCCCGCATTTTAGAGCGCGAACGGCAGCTGGATCGCGACCTGCTGGCGCTGCGCCAGCCGATGCTCGAACTCCGCCGGGTCATGAATCAACACATCCTGCCCGGCAAACGACTCCGCCGCGATCAGGCGTGACAACCAGAACCGCACGCACGCCACGCGCAACATCGTCGGCCACAACTCGGCTTCTTTCGCGGTAAACGGGCGCAACCCCGCATAAGCCCCGAGCAGTGCGCGGGCGCGCTGGCCGTCGAGTACGCCGTCGGCGTCCGAGCACCAGTCATTCAGGGCGATCGCCACGTCGTACAGCATCGGGCCCGAGCAGGCGTTGTAAAAGTCGATCAAGCCCGTCAGGTGCGTGCCTTCGAACATCGCGTTGTCGCGAAACAGATCTGCGTGAATATTCGCGCGCGGCAGGGCGAGGATCTGCGCCTTGTGGGCCTCGATCTCATCCAGTGCGTCGCGCAGCAGGCGTTGCGGCGCTGCGTCCAGGTGCGAAATCAACTGCGCGCCTTCGCTGAGCATCCACTCCAGCCCGCGATCGGTCTTGCGCTCCAGCACCTTGTCGCCCTGGGTCGCCAGGTGCAGATGGCCAAGCAGGTCGCCGACCTGGGCGCAGTGCTGGGCATTGGCGTCCTTGATGTGCTTGCCGGCCAGGCGCGGTTGCAGCAGCGCCGGTTTGCCGGCCAATTCGCGCAGGGCCACGCCGTCGGTGGTGCGCAGGGCGTAAGGCACCGGCAAGTCGGCGTCGTGGAGCACGTCGAGCAGTTCGATGAAGAACGGCATTTCCTGCACCGGGCCGCGCTCGACCAGGGTCAGGACGAACTCACCCTGTTCCAGGCTGATGAAGAAATTGGTGTTTTCGCTACCCGCGGCGATCCCCTGGAAATCAAGCAGGCGGCCGAGCCCGTAAGGGGCAAGAAAGGTTTCCAGCTCGGGCCGAGCCAGGGGGGTGAACACAGACATGGTTAAAACTGCCAGTACGGGCGCCGCGGTGTGCGGCGCCAATTGAAGTTAAGAAATCATTTCCATTCGAAGATCTTCCATGACGGGATCAGCATATCCGGTTGGTCAGAGCGGATGAAATTCGCATCGGTTCCGTCCGCGCGCACCAGGAAATACGGTGGGAAACCTTTCTTCGTTATCTTGATTGCGTACAGGAAACCGTTTTGACGGTACTCCTGAATGGTTCTGTCGCCCTCTGTGCGAATGGTAACTTCCGGATCACCCGAAGGCGCACTGTCGGCCGCCATGGCAACCATCGGAGCGAATGCAAACAAGCCGGTCAACAGCAGGCGATTGAATGAGCGCATGATAACCTTGTCCCTTTGTTGTCTGTGGTCCGGCTATTCTAGCGCCTGACCCGCCGAAAAGGTTGATCCTGCTCATGAGCCAAGCCCCCCTCGTCCTGGTGGACGGTTCTTCATATCTGTACCGCGCCTTCCACGCGCTGCCACCGCTGACCACTTCCAAAGGCCTGCCGACCGGTGCGGTCAAGGGCGTGTTGAACATGCTCAAGAGCCTGCGCAAGCAGTACCCGGACAGCCCGTTCGCGGTCGTGTTCGACGCCAAGGGTGGGACCTTTCGCGACGAAATGTACGCTGAATACAAGGCCAACCGCCCAAGCATGCCCGACGACATGCGCCTGCAGATCGAGCCCCTGCACCAGAGCGTGATCGCCCTGGGTTTCCCGCTGTTGTGCGTCGAAGGCGTCGAAGCCGATGACGTGATCGGCACCCTGGCCCGCAGCAGCGCAGCCGCGGACCGCCCGGTGGTGATCTCGACCGGCGACAAAGACATGGCGCAGTTGGTGGACGGGCACATTACCCTGGTCAACACCATGACCGGTAGCGCCATGGATGTGGAGGGCGTAAAGGAGAAATTTGGCGTCGCTCCGGAGCAGATTATCGACTATCTGGCGTTGATGGGCGATTCGTCCGACAACATTCCAGGCGTTCCGGGCATTGGTCCGAAGACCGCTTCCGGCTTGCTGGTGGGCGTCAATGGCGGCCTGAAAGAGCTGTATGAAAATCTGGATATTGTGCCGAGCCTGCCTATCCGTGGGGCCAAGACCCTGCCGGCCAAGCTGCAAGAGCATAAGGACATGGCCTTCCTCTCCTATCAACTGGCGACGATCAAGATCGACGTGCCGCTGGACGTGGGCCTGGATGATCTGCACCTGATCGAGCCGGATCGCGAAAAACTCCTGGAGCTGTACACCCTCCTGGAGTTCAAAAGCTGGTTCGAGGAAGTGCAGCGCGACGCCAAGCGCACCGGCTTGGAGGTGGCGGCTCCGGTCGCCGAGAATGCGCCGGTCGTCAGCACCGAGCTCAAGTACGAAACTATCCTCGATCAGGCGCGTTTCGATGTGTGGCTGAAGAAGCTCGGCGAGGCCAAGCTGTTCGCCTTCGATACCGAGACCACCGGCATCGATGCACAGCAAGCGCAGTTGGTTGGGTTGTCGTTCGCGGTGCAGCCCTACGAAGCGGCCTACATCCCGCTGACCCATTCCTACATGGGCGTGCCGGAGCAGCTGGACCGCGACACGGTGCTGCGCGCGCTCAAGCCGATCCTCGAAGACCCGAGCAAGCTCAAGGTGGGCCAGCACGCCAAGTTCGATATGAATATCCTCGCCAACTGTGCCATCGGTGGCGATCAGAATTGTGGCATCACGGTGCAGGGCATTGCCTACGACACCATGCTCGAATCCTACGTCCTCGACTCCACCGCCACGCGGCATGACATGGACAGCCTGGCTCAGAAATACCTGGGTCACACCACGGTGAGCTTCCAGGATATTGCGGGTAAAGGCGCCAAACAGCTGACCTTTGACCAGATCTCCCTCGAACAGGCCGGCCCTTACGCGGCTGAAGATGCCGACGTCACCCTGCGCCTGCACCAGACCTTGTTCGAAAAACTCCAGGCGATCCCCAGCCTGGTCAGCGTGCTGACCGATATCGAGATGCCGCTGGTGCCGGTACTGGCGCGTATCGAGCGCCAGGGCGCACTGGTGGATGCCAAGTTGCTCGGCGTGCAGAGTGTTGAGCTGGGCGAGAAGATGGTCGAACTGGAGCGTGAGGCATTTGCCATCGCCGGTGAGGAATTCAACCTCGGCTCGCCCAAGCAATTGGGCGCGATCCTCTACGAAAAACTCGGCCACCCGGTTCTCAACAAGACCGCCAAGGGCCAGGCGTCGACCGCCGAAGCGGTGCTTGCCGAACTGGCCGAGCAGGATTTCCCGCTGCCCAAGGTGCTGATGCAGTACCGCTCCATGAGCAAGCTGAAAAGCACCTACACCGACCGCTTGCCTGAGCAGATCAACCCGCGCACCGGGCGCATCCACACGTCGTATCACCAGGCGGTGGCGGCCACCGGGCGTTTGTCGTCGAGTGATCCGAACCTGCAGAACATTCCGATCCGCACCGCTGAAGGCCGGCGGATTCGTCAGGCGTTCGTCGCGCCAAAAGGCTACAAGCTGCTGGCGGCGGACTACTCGCAGATCGAGCTGCGGATCATGGCGCACCTGGCCAAGGACGAAGGCTTGCTGCACGCCTTCCGCAATGACCTGGACGTACACAAGGCCACCGCCGCCGAAGTATTTGGCGTGGAGCTGGGCGCGGTCACCACCGATCAGCGTCGCAGCGCCAAGGCGATCAACTTCGGCCTGATCTACGGCATGAGCGCGTTTGGCCTGGCCAAGCAGATCGGTGTCGATCGTAAACAGTCCCAGGCCTATATCGACCGTTATTTCGCCCGCTATCCGGGCGTGCTGGCCTATATGGAGCGCACCCGCGCCCAGGCGGCCGAGCAGGGTTATGTCGAGACGATCTTCGGTCGCCGCCTGTACCTGCCGGACATCAACGCGAAGAACCCGGCGCTGCGCAAAGGCGCCGAGCGCACGGCGATCAACGCGCCGATGCAGGGCACGGCGGCGGATATCATCAAGAAAGCCATGGTGGCGGTGGATAACTGGCTGACCGCGTCGGGCCTGGATGCCAAAGTCATCCTGCAGGTACACGATGAACTGGTGCTGGAGGTTCGCGAGGATCTGGTCGATCAAGTGCGTGACGAGATCCGCCAGCACATGAGCCACGCGGCGACGCTGGATGTGCCGCTGCTGGTGGAAGTGGGCGTGGGTGATAACTGGGACGAAGCGCACTGATAGCGCGGTTCTGCCGCCGCCGAGGGTGGTGGCAGAACGCTTTAGACCCGAAAACGCCGTCGCTTATTGCAAATAGTTTTTTGTACCTGCCGGAACTTAACTCATGAAATGCCACTCAGAGTTACTGAATGGGTGGTGAAGCCCTTCAATGCTCCTATGTTGTGTTAAGTGTTGGCAGATATCTGGACCCCGCCCTAGCGGTCCGGAGCTTGAACCCCGAACTTCCCCTCCCCATACGAAGTCCGGGGTTTTTTTTGCCTGCGCAAAAGTCACTCCGCGGTTTCTGCGCCCTTGTCGGCCAATTCCATCCAGTCGGCCAGCACGGTGTAGGCTTCTTCCAGGCCCAGGCGCTTTGGCGCCGAGAACAGCTGGATGGTGATGGTGTCACCCCAACCTTTGCGGATTTCCGCCTGCACCTTCAACAGCGTGTTCTTGGCGGCGCCATAGGTCAGTTTGTCGGCTTTGGTCAGCAGGATATGCATCGGCATGCCGCTGGCGACTGCCCAGTCGAGCATCAGCAGGTCGAAGTCGGTCATTGGATGACGGATGTCCATCATCAGGATCAAACCCTTCAAACTCTCCCGGCCACCCAGGTAAGCCTCGAGGTGACGCTGCCAGTGCAGCTTCAGCGGGATAGGTACTTTTGCATAACCGTAGCCCGGAAGGTCGACCAGACGCCGATCATCGTCTAGCTTGAAGAAGTTGAGCAGCTGCGTGCGGCCCGGGGTTTTCGAGGTGCGCGCCAGGCTGGCATGGGTCAAGGTGTTCAGGGCGCTGGATTTGCCCGCGTTGGAACGGCCGGCAAAGGCGACTTCAAAGCCCTCGTCATCGGGGCATTGGTCCACTTTGGCGGCGCTGAGCATGAACGTGGACTGTTGGCACAGGCCGAGGATGGGGTTCTTGAGTTGCATGAGATTTCCGATGTGGGCGGTGCCGAAAAAGGGTGCGGCAAGCGGTGTCGTTTCCGTTTCAGTAGCGCCAGTATATAATGCCGCAGATTTTGTGTGTGCTTTGTCCCAGCGAAGGATGAAGTTCACGGGAGTGATAGACCTTTATTGCGCATTAGAACGCAAAACGCTCCCAAACCCTGAAAAGGTCGATGTATGACCAGATGGTTGCTTGCTGTCGGTGTCTTGATGCCGCTTTACGGCGCTCAGGCTACACAGGAACCGGAAGCGGTGTACAACCGAGTTTGCGTGGCTTGCCATGCCGGCCAACTGCCGAACGCCCCGAAGCGGGGTGACCAGGCAGCCTGGGCGCCCAGACTGGCGCAAGGCATGGACACGCTGGTGCAACACGTGACCCAGGGTTTCAAGGCAATGCCGCCGCGTGGTTTGTGCATGGACTGCAGTACCGAGGATTACCAGGCCATCATTGAGTGGATGGTGAGTAAACCCGGTTAGATAACTCTTAAACCCTTAGCCGTAGTTGGATTAGCTGATGAACAAACTGATCGTGAGTCTGCTGTTGACCTTGGGCATCACCGGTGTTGCCCATGCTGCAGGCGACGCTGCTGCGGGTCAGGCGAAAGCCGCCGTGTGTGGTGCTTGCCATGGACCGGATGGTAATAGCCCGGCGCCGAACTTCCCTAAACTGGCCGGCCAGGGTGAGCGTTACCTGACCAAGCAGATGCACGACATCAAGGACGGCAAGCGCACGGTCCTGGAAATGACCGGCTTGCTGACCAACCTCAGCGATCAGGACCTGGCCGATATCGCGGCCTATTTTTCCAGCCAGAAAGGCAGTGTGGGAGCTGCTGATCCGAAGCAAGTGGCCCGTGGCGAAGAACTGTTCCGTGGCGGCAACCTCGACAAAGGCATGCCTTCCTGCATCGGTTGCCACTCGCCTAACGGCGTGGGCAACGCCGCTGCGGGCTTCCCGCATGTGGGTGGCCAGCATGCGCAGTACGTCGCCAAGCAACTGACGGACTTCCGTGAAGGCAATCGCACCAACGACGGCGATACCAAAATCATGCAGAGCATTGCCGCCAAGCTGAGCAACAAGGACATCGAAGCGGTTTCCCAATACATTCAGGGGCTGCACTGATCGAGGGCTGCGTTAACGCTCGATTAATCCGTTGATGCAAGCATAAAAAGGGTGGCCTAGGCCGCCCTTTTTTGTGGCCGGTGCCGTTACACTAACGAACTCATGCCCGCGCAGACCTGTCACAACAAAGGTCGCGTGAGGCGACTTTATTTGTCCAGGAGTAAAGCATGCGTAATCTGATCCTCAGCGCCGCTCTCGTCACCGCCAGCCTCTTCGGCATGACCGCACAAGCCGCCGACGTGCCGCTTGAAGCCGGTAAAACCTACGTGGAATTGGCCAACCCCGTGCCGGTTTCGGTGCCGGGCAAGATCGAAGTGGTGGAGCTGTTCTGGTACGGCTGCCCGCATTGCTACGCCTTCGAGCCAACCATCAACCCATGGGTTGAGAAACTGCCCAAGGACGTGAACTTCAAACGCATCCCTGCCATGTTCGGCGGCCCATGGGATGCCCACGGCCAACTGTTCCTGACCCTGGAAGCCATGGGTGTCGAGCACAAGGTTCACAACGCTGTCTTCGAGGCGATCCAGAAACAAGGCAAGCGCCTGACCAAGCCTGAGGACATGGCTGACTTCGTCGCGACCCAAGGTGTCGACAAGGACAAGTTCCTGGCCACCTTCAATTCCTTCGCCATCAAGGGCCAGATCGAAGCCGCCAAGAAACTCGCCGTGGCTTATGGCGTGCAAGGCGTTCCGACCATGATCGTCAACGGCAAGTACCGTTTCGACCTGGGCACCACCGGCGGTCCTGAAGCGACCCTCAATGTGGCCGACCAGTTGATCGCCAAAGAACGCGCCGCCAAGTAAGGGGCCTGCCATGCGTCGCTGGGGTACCGAACGCGTTGTCGGTCTGCATGACCCGCAGGTCAACGAAGCTCACCTGGAATCCACGGGCCTGCCGGCGGACAGCCGCCTGCGGCTGCTCAGCTTCAATATCCAGGTGGGTATCAGTACCGAGAAGTACCGGCACTACCTCACCCGTGGCTGGCAGCACTTGCTGCCCCACAACGGGCGGGCCGGCAACCTGCAGAAGATCGGCGACCTGTTGGGCGACTTCGACCTGGTCGCCCTGCAGGAAGCCGACGGCGGCAGCATTCGCTCCGGCTACATCAACCAGGTGGAACACCTGGCCCAGTTGGGTGCATTTCCCTACTGGTATCAGCAACTCAATCGCAACCTCGGGCGTCTGGCGCAGCACAGCAACGGCGTGCTCAGCCGCCTGAAGCCATCGGCCATCGAAGATCACCCATTGCCGGGCCCCAAGGGTCGTGGCGCGATCCTCGTGCGTTTTGGCGAAGGTTCGGAAGCCCTGGTGGTGGTGATGATGCACCTGGCGCTCGGGGGGCGGACCCGCAACCTGCAGTTGGCCTACGTGCGTGAGTTGATTGGCGGCTACAAGCATCAGGTGTTGATGGGGGACATGAACACCCATGCCATCGACCTGCTGCAGAATTCCCCGTTGCGTGACCTTGGGTTGCTGGCGCCGCAAGTCGAAGCCACGTTCCCCAGTTGGCGCCCGCAACGCTGTCTTGACCACATCCTGCTCAGTCCGACCCTCACGCTTGAAAGTGTGCAGGTGCTGGCGCAGCCCATCTCCGATCACCTGCCGGTCGCGGTAGAGATTCGTCTGCCGGGTTCGCTCACGGTGGATGCATTGCCCGCGTTGAGCCCCGGCCCTCGCGGACCCCTTGCATGAGCGACGAAGCCCAGCGCTGGAAAGAGAAATACCTTAAAAGCATCGATCAACAAGACAAACTCGAACGCCGCTGGGCCGCCCGCCTCGACCTGCTGCGCCGAGGCTTGGTGCGCAGTACGTTGGCCGCTGAAGGCACCGACCGCGCGGTCGATCAATGCATGAAGGAAATGCGCGACGTGGTGCGCAGCGACGACATGGATGCCGCCCTCGCCGCATTGCTGCCGCGCCTGGAAAAAGCCGTACTGGATTCGGAGCAGCGTCGCGAAACCCGGATTGACCAGATGAGCAGCGCGCTCACGGCCCTGGTTGCGCAGTTGCAGAAACTGCCGCTGCCCCGCGAGGTGGCCCGCCCGTTGAAAACCTTCGCCAAGCAGCTGGATAGCCGCGTGGGCCAGGCGCGCGAGATCCCGCTGTTGCTCAGTGAGTTGAGCAACCTGCAAGGGCAGGCGTTGAATAACCTGGAACCGGACGGCGAAACCCCACGCCCCGGTCCCGGCCTGTTGCAGCGTCTGTTTGGCGCCAAGGAAGTTGCGAGTGAGGCGCCGACCGGCGAGCCCGCGCCGCCGCCTTCTGCGCCTTCTGCGCCCGCCGCCGCCGCCAGGCCGGTGCCCGAACCCGTCGCCGAGGCGGCACCGCCGCCCCAGTCCGACGAGTTGGCCCAGGCCCTGCGGGCGTTCGCGCCGTTGCCGCAAGGCTCGGCCCCGCCGCCCTCGCCGGAACCGGTGGCAGCGGCCAAGGCGGCCACGGCGGCTGAGGTCATGAGCCCGGTCGTCGCCCCCGAAGCCGCGCCCCAGCCCGTGCCGATCGCCCGGCCCGTCGAAGTGGCGGCGCCCGCCGCGCTTCCAGCAGCGGCGCCAGAACCTGGCGCCGAAAGCGCACTCGCCGCGCTTATCGAACCACCGCCGGTTCAGGTCGATGCACCGCAACAAACCGTCATCGGCAGCCTGTCACTGCCGCCGGTGCTGGACGCGCCGGACCCGGACGAGCTGCTGGCGGACGCAATCTACGCCCTGCCCGATTCGCCGGAGCCGTCCTACAGCTCCGTGGCCAAACACATTGAAGACACCTTGCTTGGCCTGCTGGAAGACCTGTCCCTGCCCGAGCGCCACCGGCCCCAGGCCGAAGCCATGCGCGAGCGCCTGGCCCATGGTTTGAACTGGTACGAACTGCTGCCGATCCTCGATGACCTGGCCACGCTGATGCTGGCGATCACCGACAGCGGCCAGCATGAGTTCGAGGCCTACCTCAAGCAGCTCAACGAACGCCTCGAAGCGTTCCAGGGCCATCTGCAGACGGCCAGCGAAGGCTATGCCGACAGTCGCTCGGCCGCCCGTGAGCTGGACACGCAAATCCGCGAACAGGTCGACGGCCTGCAAAGCAGTGTGCAGGGCGCCGCCGACCTGGACAGCCTCAAGCAGGTATTGGAAAGCCACCTTGAAGGCCTGCTCGGCACCATGGACCAGCACCAGCAGCAGCGTGACCTGCGCGAGCAGGAAGTGGCGGAGCGCTTGAAAGGGCTCGCCGAACGCGTCGCCAATATGGAGCAGGAGGCCCAGGGTTATCGCGATCACCTCGAAGTACAGCGCCAGAAAGCGTTGGTCGATCCGCTTACCGGCTTGCCCAACCGTGCCGCGTGGAGCGAGCGCCTGGACCATGAGGTCAACCTCTGGCATCAGCGCGGCAACAGCCTGTCGCTGGCGATGCTGGACCTCGATCACTTCAAGCGTATCAACGACGGTTACGGGCACCTGGCCGGGGACAAAGTGCTGAAAATCATCGCCAGCGTGCTGCGCAAGCGCCTGCGCCCCGGCGACTTCATTGCGCGCTTCGGCGGCGAAGAGTTTGTGTTGCTGATGCCCGACTCATCCCTGGCGAATGCCCTCGCCGCCGGCGAAGCGCTGCGCGCGGCGATTGAAGTCTGCCCGTTCCACTTCAAGGGCGAGCCGGTGACGATCACGGTGTCGATGGGCGTGGCGCAGTTCCAGCCCGGCGAGCGCAGCGACCTGGCGCTCAAGCGCGCCGACGAGGCGTTGTACCGGGCCAAGGCAGCGGGACGTAACCGGGTGCAGGCGGCCTAAAAGATGTTCCATTTTGTAATTTGACGTTCGGGCCACAAACGGTACGTTACACTGTTGCATTATCGTCTTCAGCGTAACGTTATCCGCCATGAAATCCGTGTACTTCGCCTTTGTGTTCCTCCTGCTCAGCGGCTGCGCCAGCGGCCCGCGCCTGGATACCAGCCACCCTTCGGTCAACCATGACAACCGCGTGCAGTTCGTGGTCGTCCATTACACCTCGACCAACCTCGAACGCTCTCTGGCGCTGCTGACCCATGGTCAGGTCAGCAGCCATTACCTGATTGGCGACGACGCTTCGGGCACCATCTACAAGCTGGTGGATGAAAGCCAGCGCGCCTGGCATGCCGGGGAAAGCGAGTGGATGGGCCGCACCTGGCTGAACTCCAGCTCCATCGGGATCGAGATCGTCAACCCGGGGTTCCGCGACACGCCGACGGGCCGCGTGTGGTACCCGTATTCTGAAGCGCAGGTGAAATCCCTGGAGGTGTTGCTCAAGGACATCAGCACGCGCAACGGCATCGACCCCAGAAACATCATCGGTCACAGCGATATCGCGCCGCTGCGCAAGCTGGACCCGGGGCCGTTGTTCCCATGGAAGCGCCTGGCCGAGAAAGGCTTGGGCGTCTGGCCCGATGCGCAGGCAGTGGCACGCTTCCAGGCGCAGTACGCCACGGACCTGCCGAGCATCACCTGGTTCCAGGAAGCGTTGGCGCACCTGGGCTACCAGACGCCGCAGACCGGTGAGCTGGACGTCGCCACGCGCCATGTGCTCGCCGCGTTCCAGATGCACTTCCGCCCTGCGCTGTTCGATGGCACGCCGGATGCCGAGAGTGCCGCGATCCTGCGTGCCCTCGACCGGCGTTAATTGCTACAGCGGCAACGCCATGTAGAACTGCGTGCCCTGCCCCGGCCGCGAATACACGCCCATGCGGCCGCCGTGCAGTTGCACGATCTCCTTGCACAGCGCCAGCCCCAGGCCGGCGCCGCCTTTCTTGCGGCCCACCTGCACGAAGGGTTCGAAGATGCGCCCTTGTTGACCATAGGCGATACCTTCGCCGTTGTCCTCGACGCTGATGATCACCCGCTCGCCATGGCGTCGTGCCTGCAGACGGATCTGCCCGCCCTCGGCGGTATGGCGCAGGGCGTTGCCCAACAGGTTGTCGAGCACGCGTTCCAGTTGCGCCTGGTCGGCATACAGCCGAGGCAGGTCGGGCTGGGCTTCTACCAGCAGTTCGATGTGTTGTGCATTCGCCGGCTCGGCAAAGCGCGCCCGTGCATGCTCCAGCAGGTCGGTGACATCGCACGGGGCCAGGGTGAGTTTTTGCATGCCGTTCTGGTAGCGCGAAAAGTTGAGCAGGTCATTGATCAACTGCATCAGGCGCTGCATTTCTTCATTGACCGTATCCAGCAGGTCCGCTTCACGGGACTCCGCGGGAAACTTTGCGCGTTCGCGGAACAAGCCGAAGGCCATGTGCATGCCGGTCACCGGCGTGCGCAATTCGTGGGAGGCGCGCAACACGAACTCGCTGCGTACCCGTTCAAAGGCGCGCTGTTCGGTGACGTCATGCAGCACCATCACGGCACCGAGGATATGCCCCTGGGTGTGGCTCACCGGCGTCAGGCTGTAGGTCAGCAGGCGCAGTTCGCCCTCGACTTCCACTTCCAGGTCGTCCGGCGCGCGCTCCAGGCTGCCGCCACGCAGCACCAGTTGCAGCTGATCGTCCATTTCCGGGCGACCCAGCGCCTCGCCCAGGCCCTGGCCGAGACGTTCCTCGTCCCAGCCCAACTGGCGCTGTGCCACTGGATTGAGGTGCTCCAGGCGGCCTTGCCGGTCAATCATCAACAGGCCGTCGTCGATACTGTCGAGCACCGCTTGCAGGCGCTGCTGGCCGGCGAGCAACTCATCGATATTGGTTGCCTGATGCTGGCGCAAGGCTTCGGCCATGATGCCGAAGCGTCGGGTCAGCTGGTTCATTTCCGCTGCCGAAGAAATGGGCAGGGTCACTTCGAAATCGCCTTGCCCGATCTTGTCGGCGGCCTTGGCCAGTGCTTCGATCGGCCCGCCAAACCGTCGGGCGATGCCATGGGCGGTAACAAAACCGATGATCAACACTGCGAGGCCAACCAACCCCAGCAGCCCGGCGATCAACAAGGCGCGCTCGCGGGATTTATGTTCGCTGGCGCTGATGTTTTCCAAGGCCTGCTTGTGCTCGGCGATCAGGCCGTTGCGCAGGACATTGAAGGTTTCGGTGATTTTCTCTTTGCTGCCGGGCGGTGGGGACGCTTGTTGAGACTCGTCAAAAGCCGCCAGGAAGCGCTGATAGTCGGCCCGGGCCCGGCTGAAACCGCTGCTGTTCCCGTCGCGCTGTTCATGCGCAATGCCTTGGTCGAGCAGCTCGAAGTAACGCTGTTCGGACGCTTGCAGCGCCTCGGGATTGGGGCGCTGTTCGAGCATCATCATCAACTGATCGCCCAGGCTCTGGCGCAGTTTGAGTCCCAGGTCGAGGGTGATGAAGTTGCTGCGGATCGACGACTCCTGGGTCTTGGCCATCTGCATCACGCTGACCAGGCCCAGGATCAACCCCAGCAGGGCGACGGTGATCAGCGCTGAGATACTCAGGAATAACCGAGTGCGCAATGTCATCGCTAACTTCATAGGGTGCCGCTCACAGGTTGTACTGTTTGCGTTTGCGGTACAGCGTCGACGCGTCGATGCCCAGGGTGCGGGCCGCCTGATCCAGGGTGTCGCTGGTGGCAAGTACCGCGCCGATATGCGCTTTTTCCAGCTCGTCCAGGCTCAACGCTGCACCGATACGGGGGGCATTGTTGGTCGGCTGTTCGGCCATCCCGAGGTGGCTGATTTCGACTTTTTCCTGCGGGCAGATAATGCTCGCGCGCTCCACCACGTTGCGCAGCTCACGGATATTGCCCGGCCAGCGGTAGTTGAGCAGCGCTTCGCGTGCCTCATCGCTGAAGCCCCGCGCCGGTCGGGCGTATTCCTTGACGAAGCGGGCGAGGAAGCGGTCGGCCAAGGCCAGGATGTCTTCGCTGCGTTCGCGCAACGGCGGCAGGTGCAAGGTGATGACGTTGAGGCGGTACAGCAAGTCTTCGCGGAAGCGGCCGTCGCGCACCATGTCTTCGAGATTCAGGTTGGTGGCCGCGAGGATGCGTACATCGGCGCGCCGGGTGACCGGGTCGCCCACGCGCTCGTATTCCTTGTCCTGGATAAAACGCAGCAACTTGGGTTGCAGAGTGAGGGGAAAATCGCCGATCTCGTCGAGAAACAGCGTGCCGCCATCCGCCTGGTTGACCCGGCCCAAGGTGCTTTCGCTGGCGCCGGTAAAGGCTCCGCGGCTATGGCCGAACAGTTCGCTTTCCATCAGCTCCGCCGTCAGCGACGGGCAGTTGATGGTGACGCAGGATTTCTTCGAGCGCTTGCTCCAGCCATGAATGGCCCGCGCCAGCTCGCCTTTACCGGTGCCGGACTCGCCGAGGATGAGGATGTTGGCGTCAGTCCCGGCCACTTGGCGCGCAGTTTCCAGCACCGCCATCATCGCCGGGCTGTGGGAGTCGAGACCGTCTTTCGGTTGGCGCACTTCGCCTTCCAGTGCTTCCAGGCGCGCGGAGAGCTGGCGCACTTCCAGCTGTTTGGCGGTGGCCAGGCGCAGCTGGTCGGGGCTGCACGGTTTGACCAGATAATCAGCCGCGCCGGCCTGGATGGCATCCACCGCGGTGTCGACGGCGGAGTGCGCGGTCACAATCACCACGCGCATCCACGGCGCCTGGATACGCATCTGCGCCAACACATCCAGGCCGTTGTCCTCGCCCAGGCGCAGGTCGAGGAAGCACAGGTCGAACACCTGGCGTTGCATCAAGGCATCGGCCTGGGCGGCGCTGTTGGCGGTGGCTACGGTGTAGCCCTCATCTTCCAGGCAATAACGGAAGGTACGAAGGATTGCGGATTCGTCGTCCACCAAAAGAATGCGGCCTTGAAGTTCCTTGGCTGATTCCATCTGTCCCGCGCTCCTTAATATGAATGATGGTGTTTAGTCCCGGAATAATCGGGCAAGTTGCATGGTTCATTCTGATCGATAAAACGCAACGTCGTGCAGCTATCTGCCTGCATTCCTACAAAGCCTGCGCCCAATGGCGTTTTCATGCCTTCTTGCCACTTCGGCAACGCGCGATGGGTTTTCTATCCGTCGATCCGACCGCTGGCGATCGTGCATTTCGCACGGCGCCCAGGCGGCCATCGTGCAGGATGCTGGGCTTTGCTCCGGCCGCATATATCTAACTGATTGATTTAGTTGAATATTATTTTGTAAAAAAACTGGCATGCGCTCTGCAATAGCTCTCCTAACGAATAATCAAAATGCGGGAGAAAGCAGCATGACTCGCCCAAGCCTCAGCTCACTGCATGTATCGCCACTGCGCTTGCAACAAGGCCTGTTCGCCAGCCTGGCCTTGATGGTCACGTTGATTGGCGGCCAGCAGTTGCAGCATTGGCAGCAGAGTCAGCAGCAAACCCCGCATTTCGAACGTCCGGCGATGACCCAGACCCACTTTCGTTCCATTGATAGCCGTTCCGTTGGCAGCGTTTCTGCCGACGTAACCGTTCCCCAACTGCGGATGGTTGACCAGGCGTCTGCCCTGAATGAACTGCCATCCCAGGAACGTTGGGTGTTCTAGGCAATAAAAGGTCGCTTGAGTTGAGCGATTGCACGGCAGTACCGCTGTCACCCCCTATAAAAGCGTAAGGAGAATCACCATGTTGAGTTGGGCAATCACATTTCTGATCATCGCCATTGTGGCTGCAGTCCTGGGCTTCGGTGGTATCGCGGGCACCGCCACGGGTATCGCCAAGATCCTGTTTGTGGTCTTCCTGGTGATGTTCATCGCTTCGTTCTTCTTTGGTCGTCGCGGCCGAGGCTGAATATGACCCGTTTGTCCCTCAAAACCATGGCTGCCGTCCTGCTCCTGGGCGGCAGCGGCTTGGCGATGGCCGCTCACGACGGCCAGAGCCGCGCCAACGAATTGCTCGGCGCGGACCCGCAGTACCGTGAAACCTGGCAAAGCGTGGTGAAGAAAGAAGAGCGCCTGCCGGAATGGGTCATGAACCTGTCTGGCGCCGCCGAGCAAATGAATGCCGTCGAAGAAGGTGGCGACAAGTACTTGGTCGGGCCGCTCTGCGAAACCGCAGACACCTGCCGAGACAAGCGCCTGATCGTCGCCTTCAGTTACGACAAGGAAGACGCCTACGCCATGTTGGTGGAAGTCCCGGCCGGCCTGCCGGCGGACAAATCCCCGACCCGGCACGCCGATTACCGGTTTATCGGTAAGCCGGACGCAGGCATGCAAAAGCTGCTGATGGAGCAGCTTAAGAAAGATCCGAATTGGTACTAGGTTCCGTCTGATGCATTTGTCGTCTACGGGACCGGCGTCCATAGAAAGAAGCCTGTGCGCTTCTTTCTGTTTGCATCGCTCGCCAAGGGTGTGATGCATGACCAGGGGGCCGGGTTGCTCTGATCCTTCGCGATCGGCGCGACCTACGGGGACAGGGAGTGCCTGCGCAAGGGCCGGGTCAGGTGAAAAGCTGCGACGCAAGTCCACACGCTCTCGAGCTTGCTGGACTTGCGGCGCGCTTATGACGTTCACCCCCGCCTCTTATGCCGCTCATAGCCGAGAGTCTTCTTTTCGCCCGAGCCCAATCATTACTGGGTATGTCGGGGCGACCATCTATCGAGAAAATTTTGCCCGCGCCATAGGACATTTCAGTCAATGTACCGCTGAAAGTACGGGCATTTTTGCCAACGCTCCCAGGTTGTCCTGAATCTCTGAGCGAGCCTGATTTGACCGGTTCACGGCATATTCACCGGGCAAAATGTCGCATTTGAACTGACCGTTCGGACAGTTATTCTTAAAAAAAGCCATGCCGATTCGGCATAGGGTAGGCGTTTACGGCATTAGACGTCGCCTCCTTGCATGGGAATAGTTGCGCCTTTTTTCGCCTGCCAGTAAGCCATTTCGGCCATGCGGCGGTGACCTTCTACGGAGGCAGATGCACACACTTTTTCGCTTCCGGGCGTTGCAGCTGGCGCATTTGCCTTAAGTTCACTTGAAGTAAGGGTAATGACATGAAGAAGGCAAAGCTAAGCCTCGCCTGGCAGATCCTCATCGGTTTGGTGCTGGGTATCGCAATCGGTGCCGTGCTCAACCATTTCAGTGCTGAAAAGGCCTGGTGGATCAGCAATGTGCTGCAGCCAGCGGGCGATATCTTTATCCGCCTGATCAAGATGATCGTGATCCCGATTGTGATTTCTTCGCTGATCGTCGGCATTGCCGGTGTCGGTGACGCGAAAAAGCTCGGGCGCATCGGTGTCAAAACCATCCTTTACTTCGAAATCGTCACCACCATCGCCATCGTGGTCGGCCTGTTGCTGGCCAACGTGTTCCACCCCGGTGCGGGCATCGACATGAGTACCCTGGGTACCGTGGACATCTCCAAGTACCAGGCGACCGCGGCGGAAGTGCAGCATGAGCATGCGTTCGTCCAGACCATCCTCAACCTGATCCCGTCGAACATCTTTGCCGCCGTCGCGCGTGGCGAGATGCTGCCGATCATCTTCTTCTCCGTGCTGTTCGGCCTGGGCCTGTCGAGCCTCAAGCCTGAGCTGCGCGAACCGTTGGTGACGATGTTCCAGGGCGTGTCCGAGAGCATGTTCAAAGTCACCCACATGATCATGAAGTACGCGCCTATCGGTGTGTTCGCGCTGATCGCGGTGACCGTCGCCAACTTCGGCTTCGCTTCCCTGCTGCCACTGGCCAAGCTGGTGATTCTGGTTTACGTCGCCATCCTGTTCTTCGCCTTTGTGGTCCTGGGCCTGATCGCACGCCTGTTCGGCTTCTCGGTGATCAAGCTGATGCGTATCTTCAAGGATGAGCTGGTGCTGGCCTACTCCACCGCCAGTTCGGAAACCGTGCTGCCGCGTGTGATCGAGAAGATGGAAGCCTACGGCGCGCCGAAGGCCATCTGCAGCTTCGTGGTGCCGACCGGTTATTCGTTCAACCTTGATGGTTCGACCCTGTACCAGAGCATCGCGGCGATCTTTATCGCGCAGCTGTATGGCATTGATTTGTCGGTCGGCCAGCAACTGATGCTGGTGTTGACGCTGATGGTCACCTCCAAGGGCATCGCCGGTGTGCCGGGTGTGTCCTTCGTGGTGTTGCTGGCGACGCTGGGCAGCGTGGGCATTCCGTTGGAAGGCCTGGCGTTCATTGCCGGTGTCGACCGCGTCATGGACATGGCGCGTACCGCGCTCAACGTGATCGGCAACGCCCTGGCGGTACTGGTCATCTCCCGTTGGGAAGGCATGTACGACGATGCCAAGGGCGAGCGCTACTGGAACTCCCTGCCGCACTGGCGCACCAAGCAAGTGCTGCCGATCGGTGAGACCAGCCGCGGCTGAGGCCAGCCTGATGCGAACAAACCCCGGGAAATCCGGGGTTTGTCGTTTCTGCCAGCCCCGCTATCATTCGCCCCATCTTTCGGGGGATTCAACTGATGCTCAATGGCCTGTGGCTTGGCTTCTTTGTCGTGGCAATGGTGTCAGCACTGGCGCAATGGCTGGTGGGCGGTAACGCCGGGATTTTTGCGGCGATGGTGGAAAGCATTTTCGCCATGGCCAAATTGTCGGTGGAGGTCATGGTGTTGCTGTTCGGCACCCTGACGTTATGGCTGGGCTTTTTGCGCATCGCCGAAAAAGCCGGGATCGTCAATTGGTTGGCCAAGGCCCTGGGCCCCCTGTTCCGCCGGCTGATGCCGGAAGTGCCGGCCGGCCACCCGGCCATCGGCTTGATCACCCTTAACTTCGCCGCCAACGGCCTGGGCCTGGACAACGCCGCCACGCCCATCGGCCTGAAAGCCATGAAGGCGTTGCAGGAACTCAACCCGATCCCCAATACCGCGAGTAACGCGCAGATTCTGTTCCTGGTGCTCAACGCGTCCTCGCTGACGCTGTTGCCGGTGACCATCTTCATGTACCGCGCCCAGCAAGGCGCGGCCGACCCGACGCTGGTGTTCCTGCCGATCCTGCTGGCCACCAGCGCGTCGACCCTGACGGGCTTGCTCTCGGTGGCGGTGATGCAGCGCCTGCGGCTGTGGGACCCGGTGGTGCTGGCCTATTTGATCCCGGGCGCACTGCTGCTGGGCGGCTTCATGGCATTGCTGGCGACCTTGTCCGCCACGGCGCTGGCCGGGCTGTCGTCGATCCTCGGCAACCTGACGCTGTTTGGCCTGATCATGCTGTTCCTGCTGGTCGGCGCGTTGCGCAAGGTGAAGGTGTACGAGGCGTTTGTCGAAGGGGCCAAAGAGGGCTTCGACGTCGCCAAGAACCTGCTGCCATACCTGGTGGCGATGCTTTGCGCGGTGGGCGTGTTGCGTGCGTCCGGCGCGCTGGACTTTGGCCTGGAAGGCATTCGTCATGTGGTGGCCTGGACCGGCCTGGACACGCGCTTCGTCGACGCGCTGCCGACCGCGATGGTCAAGCCGTTCTCCGGCAGTGCCGCACGGGCGATGTTGATCGAGACCATGCAGACCCAGGGCGTCGACAGCTTCCCGGCGTTGGTGGCGGCGACGCTTCAGGGCAGTACCGAGACCACCTTCTATGTGTTGGCGGTGTATTTCGGCTCGGTGGGCATCCAGCGGGCAAGGCATGCGGTGGGTTGTGCATTGCTGGCGGAGTTTGCCGGTGTGGTGGCGGCGATTGCGGTGTGCTACTGGTTTTTCGGTTAAGGCTTGGATAGCTATCGGGAGCAAGCTCCCTCCCACATTCAACCGTATTCATCCTGACGAAACGCGGTCAACTGTGGGAGGGAGCTTGCTCCCGATGAGGCCCTCAGCGCTTCGGTGCAGTGTTGCCCTGCGCCACCACCCAATCCACCACCTGCTTGTTCAACTGATCCCCCGCCTGCCCAAACCCGGCCACCACCGCCGGCACTTTGTTGTCGCTGACCGGTTGGCGCACTTCAAACCGGCGGCTGGCAATGATCCGCTGATCACTGCCGCGCACCAGCCGCGCATCCAGGCGGATCACCACTTCCACCGCATTGCCGCGGTATTCGCTCTGGAACGCCTGCAATTGCCCGCCCAACTCGTAGTCGGCCTGCAGGTTGGTCTCGTCGCTGCTCAGCAGTGTCACCCGGCCATCGCGCTGGAAGCCATCCATGAAGCGGTTACGCAGCAGTACCGGCGCCGGGTCGCTCCAGCGTGAGTTGGCGTAGCTGCTGATCAGATCACCCTGGGGCACCACGGCAATGCGCGAGCTGTCGAGGAACTCGCTGGTCTGCGGCTTGGTCACGCGCAGCGACCAGGCTACCGGCGCCGCTTGGGTGGCCGCCGGGGCCGAGGCCAGGCGATAGACGTCGGACGGATCGGGCTTGGGCAGGATCGAGCACGCGCTGACCAGCGCCAGGGCCACGGGGGCGATCAGTTGGTAAGCACGCTTCATGGCGTGAACTCCTTGTTCTTGTCGCTGCCCAGCAGGTAACCGCTGGGGTTGGCTTCCAGGCGGCGGGAGATGGCGCGCAGCGAACCGAGGGTTTCGCGCAGTTCGCGCACGGCCGGCGCCAGTTCGTTGAGGCCCTGCATGCCGCTGTTCACCGAGTCCTTGTTATCGGTCAGCAAGGTATTGATGGTCGCGGTGCTTTGCTCAAGGGATTTCATCGCTTGTTCGGCGCTGCCGAAGACCTGCTTGCCTTGATCGTTGAGCAGGCCGTTGGCATTGCGCATCAGCGCAGTGGTCTGTTCCAGGGCGGCACCGGCCTGCTTGCTGACCTGCATCAGTTGCTGCATCACCACCTTGATATCACCGCGCTGCTCGGCAATCGCGCCGGTGGTTTGTTCCAGGTGGTCCAGGGTGTTGCTGATGCGCTCGACATTCTGCGCGGAGAACATTTCGTTGGCGTTGTGCAGCAGCAGGTTGATGCTGGTCATCAGGTCGTTGCTGTTGGTCAGCAACCGCGCGATTGGCGATGGCGAGGCAATGATCTCCGGCAGGTTGCCGTCCTTGCCCTTGAGTTTCGGGCTTTGCGGTGTGCCACCGCTGAGCTGGATGATCGATGTGCCGGTGATGCCGGTCAGCGCCAGTTTGGCCTGGGTGTCTTCCTTGATCGGCGTCTGCCCGGAGAGGCGGATGCGCGCGAGCACGCGGCGCGGGTCTTTGGGGTCCAGGCGCAGGCTGATGACATCGCCCACCTTGATCCCGCTGTACTGCACCGAGCTGCCCTGGGACAGGCCGCTGACCGCCTCGTTGAAAATCACTTCGTAATCCTGGAACGCGGTGTCGACGCTGGACTTGGCCAGCCACAGGCCGAACAGCATCGCGCCGACCACCACAATCACGCTGAACAGACCGATCATCACATGATGGGCTCGGGTTTCCATGTCATACCTCGTTGAGCGGTTGAGCGGCATCCAATGCCGCGCGGCCCCGGGGGCCGTGGAAATATTCGTGAATCCAGGCGTCGTCGGTTTCCGAGACGACATCGATGGCATCGGCCACCAGCACTTTCTTCTGCGCCAGCACCGCCACGCGGTCGGTGATGGTGTACAGCGTGTCCAGGTCATGGGTGACCAGGAACACACTCAGGCCCAGCGCATCGCGCAGGGTCAGGATCAGTTGGTCGAATTGCGCGGCGCCGATCGGGTCGAGCCCGGCGGTGGGTTCGTCGAGGAACAGGATGTCCGGGTCCAGCGCCAGGGCACGGGCCAGGGCTGCACGCTTGATCATGCCGCCGGACAGCGACGCCGGGTATTTGTCGGCCGCCGACAACGGCAACCCGGCCAGGGCCAGTTTGACCGCAGCCAGGTGCTCGGCGTCGGCGCGGCTCAGGCCGGCGTGTTCGATCAGCGGCAGCGCGACGTTCTCGGTCACCGTCAGCGAGGAAAACAGCGCGCCCTTCTGGAACAGTACGCCAAAGCGTCGTTCCACCAGGGAGCGCTCATGCTCCGGCAGGTTCGACAAGTCCTTGCCGAATACCCGTACCTCGCCTGCGCTGGGCCGGCGCAGGCCGACGATGCTGCGCAACAGCACCGACTTGCCGCTGCCGGAACCGCCGACCACGGCGAGGATTTCGCCCTTGTACAGATCCAGGTCGAGGTTTTCATGCACGCTCTGGCTGCCAAAGCGATTGCACAGCCCACGGACTTCGATCACCGCCTCGCTGGGCGCTCGGGGTCGGCGACTCACCAGCTCATCTCCATGAAGAACAGCGCGGCGACCGCATCCAGCACGATCACCACAAAAATCGATTGCACCACGCTGGAGGTGGTATGGGCGCCGACCGACTCGGCGCTGCCGCTGACCTTGAAGCCTTCCAGGCAACCGATGGCGGCGATCAGGAAGGCGAAGAACGGCGCTTTCACCATGCCCACCAGGAAATGCTTCACGCCAATGTCCGACTGCAGCAGCGAGAGGAACATCGCCGGCGAAATATCCAGGGTCAGCGCACACACCACCCCGCCGCCGACAATCCCCGAGAGCATCGCCAGGAACGTCAGCATCGGCAGTGACACCAGCAGTGCCAGTACCCGGGGCAATACCAGCAGCTCCATCGGGTCCAGGCCCAGGGTGCGGATTGCGTCGATTTCTTCGTTGGCCTTCATCGAGCCGATCTGTGCGGTAAAGGCACTGGCGGTGCGGCCGGCGATCAGGATCGCGGTGAGCAAGACGCCGAATTCCCGTAGGAAGGAGAACGCCACCAGGTCCACGGTGAAAATTGTCGCGCCAAAGCTCTTGAGTACCGTGGCGCCAAGGAATGCCACCACGGCGCCCACCAGAAACGTCAGCAAGGCGACGATGGGCGCGGCGTCGAGGCCGGTCTGTTCGATATGCGCAACCATCGGCGTCACGCGCCAGCGCTTGGGCCGGAAAATGCTGCGGGCGAAGGTTTCCAGGATCAGGCCGATAAAGCCCAGCAGTTGCTTGCTGTCCAGCCACACTGTGTCCACCGCGGCACCGATGCGCGCCAGCAACTGGATGCCGACGGCTTCTTCCGGCGCTTTTTCCGGTACGCAAAAATCGTTCAGGGAGCGGTAGACAGTCTTGAGCAGCGCGCGGTCGGCGGCGGACAGGCTGCAATCGGTCTGCTCGGCGGATTGCTCGATGCGGTCCGGGCCCAGCAGCTCCACCAGCAGTGAGGCGCCGGCTGTGTCGAGGGCGCCGAGGCCATTGAGGTCGATGCGGGCGCCGGCGTCGTATTGGCCGTCGAGTTTGTCCGACAGTTTCTTCAGGTTTGTGTAGTGGGCAAGCGTCCAGTCCCCCGTAATCCTGAGTAACGGGGGGGCGGTGGACGTATCGAGGTGGGCTGTGCCGGCCGAGGTACGAGTGGTCATAAGCTCCGAGCTTGTCTGGCTATCCACAATGCCTACGTAATAACACGATACAGCTTACTTTGGGTTGTCCGTTTGTGCTGTGTCAGTCACTTTGAAGCGCAGCACACCGATCACCTGCCCGTCCTCGGTCAGCACCCGGACTTGCCAGCGCCCCACGGAGTCGGCCGGGAAGTTCTGCTTGTGGGTCCAGGCGCGGTAGCCTTCCTTGCGCCCGCCGTGGATATCCAGGGCGATGCGGTCGACTTCCTGGCCGTTGAATTTCCACACATGGTAGATCCGCTCATCCAGCCCGCGCGGGGCATTGATCGCGGTATAGGCATACAGCCCGCCGCTGCGCAGTTGGGCGGCGCTGACCTCTTTGAGATCGTCGCCGGGTGTGCGGTCTTGCAACTGGGTGCTGATCGCCACTTCGGTCATCCACAAGGTGGCCGGTGGAACCCAACTGCGTAGGAACCATCCGGCGCAGCCAATTGCGGCCGTGACCCCGAGCAACATCGCCCAGCCTTTGACGCTGCGCAGCGGCAGGCTTACGGCCAGGCTCGGGATCGACAGGACCATGGCCACGCCGAGGGCCAGCTTGTAACTCTCGGCGGTGGTCAGGTGCAGGATGATCGGCAGCGCGGTGAGCAGCGCGGCGAACAGGGTCAAGGTGTGCAAGGCGAGGAACAGCGAGCGTTTGGGCGCCAGCCACTTGTAATACAGCGGGTCGGTGATCGACACCAGCGCCGCCGCGCCGAGCAGCCCGGTGAAGATCGATTGGCCGCTGTTCCAGGTGGTGGTGATGAAAAAGAACGGCAGCACGAAAAACAGACTTTCCTGGTGGATCATCTGGGTGGCGTAACGCAGCAGCGGTTCGGGGATTTCGCGCTTGAAGAGTTTGGTGAACAGCTGGGTAAAGCTGTTTTCCAGCATCAGCCACAGCCAGCTCACCAGCATAATCACCGCGATCCAGCTGGCCATGCCCTGCTGGCGGTCCACCAGGATGAAGCTGCTCACCCCCGAGATGAAACCGCCGAGTGCAATCACCCCTGGGTAGCGCTTCATCAGTTCGAGGATGCGCTGGATGTAGTGGTTCAGGTTCGGCATTCGGCGGTCACAGTCTTTGTAGGAAAAATCCCAGACAGAATAACGTCTTAGCCCTGGGTGCGGTGCCTCATTACGCGATCCGTTTGCGATAACTGCGCACGCCGATCACTCCAATCGCGATCAGCCCGAGCACACCGGCGCCGATCCAGTTCAGCATGTCGTAGCTCAGCAGCGGTTTCTCGATGCGCCAGTAGCCCGGCTGCTTGAAGAGTTGGCGCATGGCCTGGTTGGTCTGCGCCAGGCTCACGGCCTTGATGCGTTTGACCGGGTCGCTGAAGTGACCGTTGTCGTAGTCGCCCGAGGCGCTCCAGTAATAGTCGGCCAGCGCGCTGTTGCCCTGCACGGCCCAGGCCTGGCGTGCGATGGCGGCGTTTTGCAGGCGGGCGAATGCCGCCGGGTCGAGGCCGTCCTTGAGCAG
This sequence comes from Pseudomonas sp. LY-1, assembly GCF_053502595.1. Taxonomy (NCBI): domain Bacteria; kingdom Pseudomonadati; phylum Pseudomonadota; class Gammaproteobacteria; order Pseudomonadales; family Pseudomonadaceae; genus Pseudomonas; species Pseudomonas sp. LY-1. Next base: position 388,400 of record NZ_CP094353.1, read on the forward strand.
TTGGGCCGTGAGGTCTTGCAACACCTGTTCGGCTTCGGCGAGGTTTTCCCGTTCGAGGTCGGCATTCAGGCTGAGGAAACCGACGCCGCCGAGCACTTCGCGTTCGCTCCACGGGCCGTAGGACAAGCCGTGCTTGAGGCGCAGTTGGCGATACAGCGCCCAGTCGAGGTAGTCCTTGAGCAGGTTGTAGGTTTCGTCATGCTGGTCGTCGAGTACCGGCTCGGGGAACAACCAGTGCAGTTTGGCGCCGTTGCCGACCCAGCCATGGATCAGGTCGCGGCGGTTGGCGGCGGCGTGCTGGATTTCCGGCAGGGCCAGATGCTCGGTGGGCTCGACCGGGACAAGTTGGCCATAAGTGCGTTCCAGATAGGCCGGCAGCAGTTTGTCGAGGTCGCCGACGATGATCAGCGTCATGTTGTTGGGGGCGTACCAGTTTTTGCGCAGTTGCTCCAACTGGTCGCGGGTCAACTGGCCGGCCTCGGCGCGTTCGGCGCACTTGAGGCCCAGTTCGACCGCCAATTGGTTGCTGGCGGTGTGGCCCAGGTCCTGGCGGTCCAGCAGGCGTTGCAGGTGCGAGTAATGGCCGCCGTCTTCGCGCTCGACCACCTGCTTGGCTGCATTGATATGGGCATCGGTCAGTTCGGTGCGGGTGAGGATCGCCCGCAGCAGGTCCAGGACCTTGCGCTGGTTTTGCGCGGGCGCCTCGATCACGAAGGTGGTGTCGGCGTTGCTGGTGTAGGCGTTCCACTCGCCGCCCAGGGCTTGCATGCGTTCTTCGAGGTCGCCTTCGCCGCCGCCGTCGATACCGCTGAACAACAAGTGTTCGAGCAGGTGCGGCAGTTCCTTGTCTTCGCAGCGGAAGTCATCCAGGCCCACGCCGACCACCAGGCGAATCGCCACATGCCCGCGTTCGGTGCCCGGCTTGAGCAGCAGTTGCAGGCCGTTGGGCAAGGTGTAGCCCTCGACGTGCAGGCGGTCAAAGGCAAAGGCGTGTGCAGAGCCCATGAGCAGGCAGGCGAGTAACAGGCGACGCATAACTGGCTTCCTGGCGAGTGAGGTCAGTGTTAACTGACTTCAGCGGCCGTCTTACGTTCAGGGCGAATGTGTGATGTCGGCAATATCTTCGGCGGACAGCGCGCCGGTGTCGGACGTTTCCAAGACTACATAAGCACTGCTGCAAAACAATGAGTTCAAGCGTTTCATGTCGGCAATCAGTTCCAAATGCAGGGAACTGGTCTCCAGGCTCTGTACGATCTTGCGTTGCAGGCGGCTGACGTGGGCATGGGCCAGGCGCCGCTCCTGGGCGCGGAAGCGGCGTTTCTCGCGCAGCAATTGGCGTGCGCTTTCCGGGTCGGCACTGAGGAATACCGACAGGCCCAGGCGCAGGTTGGCAATCAGTTGGCTGTGCAGGCCGGTGAGTTCTTCCAGGCCCACTTCGGAGAACTGGCGACGTTGGGACGTTTTCTGCTGCTGGACTTTGCGCAGCATGCGTTCGATCAGGTCGCCGGCCAGTTTCAGGTTGATCGACAGCTCGATGATCTCGGCCCAGCGGCGGTTGTCCTGTTCGCTGAGGTCTTCGCGGGGCATTTGCGCCAGGTAGAGTTTGATCGCGCTGTAGAGCGCCTCGACGTCGTCGCTGAGGCTGCGCATTTCCTGGGTGATGGCCGTCTGTTTGCCGCGCAGCACTTCGAGCATTGCGGTGAGCATGTTGTCGATCAGGTCGCCCAGGCGCAGGGTTTCCCGCACCGCGTTGGCCAGCGCCAGGCTTGGCGTGGCCAGGGCGGCGAGGTCCAGGTGGCGCGGCGTGGCCTTGCCGTTGGCCTCTTCCCGTTCGGGCAGCAACCACGCGCAGACCCGGGCCATCGGGCCGATGCTCGGTAGCAGGATCAGGCAGCGACTGACGTTGTAGAGCAGGTGGAAGCTGATGACCATGCCTTGGGCGCTGTAATCCAGGCCGTCCATCCACAACACGAGCGGGTCGAGCACCGGGATGATCAGCAACAGGCCGATCAATTTGTACAACAGGCTGCCCAGGGCCACCTGGCGTCCGGCGGCGTTCTGCATGTTGGTGCTGAGGAAGGCGAGCACGCCGCTGCCGATGTTGGCGCCGATCACCAGGCCGATGGCCACGTGCAAGCCGATCAGTCCGGCGCCGGCCAGGGTGGCGGTCAGCAGTACGGCGGCGAGGCTGGAGTAGGAAATCATCGCGAACAACGCGCCGACCAGCGCATCGAGCAGGATGTCGCCGGTCAGTGAGGCGAACAGCACCTTCACGCCCTGCGCGTGGGTAATCGGCCCGGCGGCTTCGACGATCAATTGCAGGGCGAGGATGATCAGCCCGAGGCCGATCCCGACCCGACCCAATTGCCCGGCCCGTGTCTGCTTGCGCGAGAGGAAGAAGATCACCCCGAGAAAGATCAGCAGCGGCGACAGCCAGGACAGGTCCAGGGTGAGCACCCGGGCCATCAGCGCCGTCCCGACGTCGGCGCCGAGCATGGTCGCCAGGGCAGGCATCAGCCCCATCAGGCCCTGGCCGACAAACGATGTGACCAGCATGGCGGTGGCGTTGCTGCTCTGCACCATGGCCGTCACCAGGATACCGGCGACGAACGCCAGCCAGCGCTTGGACATGTTTTGCCCGATGACGTGGCGCAGGTTGGAACCGTAGACCCGCAGGATGCCGGTACGGACGATATGCGTGCCCCAGATCAGCAGGGTCACGGCGGAAAGCAGATTGAGCAAGGTCAGCATGCTCGGCCCCCCGTGTGGGTGGGCTCCAACAGGAGCCAATGAGAATTGCCGCGTGCCGTTCTACGTCTTGTACTTAAGCTGTAGTTGGCGAAAGGGCTGTGCGCCAGCATCGCATAGCTAAAGTCGGGTTTGAAACAAAACTGTCATGAAGTCAGTTTTGTGCAGATGAAAAAATGGGGCGCGAACGCCCCATTTCAGCAGCGGATCAAGATTATTGACCCGGAATGTCCTTGCGCAGTTTCACAGGGTCCTGCTGTTTCTTCTTTTTCGCGATGGCGGTACGCATCTTGATGTTCACCGCTTCCACCGCCAGCGAGAACGCCATGGCGAAGTAGACGTAGCCTTTAGGCACATGCACGTCGAAGGATTCGGCGATCAGCACGGTACCCACCACTACCAGGAACGACAGCGCCAGCATCTTCAGCGACGGGTGCTTGTCGATGAAGTCACTGATGGTGCCGGCCGCTGCCATCATCACCAGCACCGCGACCACGATCGCCGCGATCATCACCGGCACGTGGGACACCATGCCGACGGCAGTGATCACCGAGTCGAGGGAGAACACGATGTCGATGATCGCGATCTGGATGATGGTGTAGATGAACTTGCCACCGGCGCCTTTGGGCTCTTCGTGGGTTTCGTCTTCACCTTCCAGGGCGTGGTACATCTCCTGGGAGCTTTTCCACAGCAGGAACAAACCACCGAAGAACAGGATCAGGTCGCGCCCGGAAATGCCCTGGCCGAAGACCACGAACAGGTCGTCGGTCAGGCGCATGACCCAAGTGATGGACAGCAGCAACAGGATTCGCGTGACCATGGCCAGGGCCAGGCCGAAGATCCGGGTACGCGCCTGCATATGCTTGGGCATGCGGCTGACCAGGATCGAAATCATGATGATGTTATCGATGCCCAGAACGATCTCGAGGGCCGTCAGGGTGAAGAAGGCAATCCAGATTTCCGGATTGGTCAGCCATTCCATGTGTATTCCTTTAAGCGAGTGTTAAACCGCGCCAGCTGCAGCGCCGCGCGGTGAGTCGGTACGATTATAGAGTGCTGAACAGCGGAAAAATCCCCATCAGCAACGCCGCGAACATTATGCACAGGCACACCAGCACTGCCCACTTCAGGGTGAAGCGCTGGTGATCGCCGAATTCGATACCGGCCAGGGCCACCAGCAGGTAAGTCGATGGCACCAACGGGCTGAGCAAGTGTACGGGTTGGCCGACGATGGAGGCACGGGCCATTTCCACGGCGGTGATGCCATAGTGACTGGCGGCTTCGGCCAGCACCGGCAGTACGCCATAGTAGAACGCATCGTTGGACATGAAGAAGGTGAACGGCATGCTCACCAGCGCGGTGATCACCGCCAGGTAAGGGCCCAGGGCTTCTGGAATGACCGCCAGCAGGCTCTTGGACATGGCGTCGACCATGCCGGTGCCCGACAGGATGCCGGTGAAAATCCCTGCAGCGAAGATCAACCCCACCACGGCCAGTACGCTGCCGGCATGGGCGGCGACGCGGTCTTTCTGCTGTTGCAGGCACGGGTAGTTGACGATCATCGCGATACTGAACGCCACCATGAACAGCACCGGCAGTGGCAACAGGCCGGCGATCAACGTACACATCAGCGCCAGGGTCAGCACGCCGTTGAACCAGATCAGCTTCGGACGGCGGGCATCCGGGTATTGCGACACGCTGATTTCGCTGTGGTCGATCTCGTCGCCCTGCAGGTGCAGTTCACCCAGGCGCGCACGTTCGCGCTTGCCGTACATGTAAGCGATCACCAGGATCGCGACCACGCCGGCGGCCATGGCCGGGATCATCGGGACGAAGATGTCTGACGGGTCCACGTGCAGCGCACTCGCGGCGCGAGCGGTCGGGCCGCCCCAGGGCGTCATGTTCATCACGCCACCGGCGAGGATGATCAGGCCGGCCATGATCCGTGGGCTCATACCGATGCGCTGGTACAGCGGCAGCATCGCGGCCACGCAGATCATGTAGGTGGTGGCACCGTCACCGTCAAGAGACACCACCAAGGCCAGCACGGCGGTGCCGACCGAGACTTTCAGCGGGTCGCCCTTGACCATCTTGAGGATCTTGCGCACGGCCGGGTCGAACAGGCCGGAGTCGATCATCAGGGCAAAGTAGAGGATGGCGAACATCAGCATCACGCCGGTCGGCGCGAGCTTGGTGATGCCTTCGAGCATCATCGGGCCGATCTTCGGCGCAAAACCGCCGAACAGCGCGAACAGAATCGGCACGATGATCAGGGCGATCAGCGCGGACAGGCGCTTGGTCATGATCAGGAACATGAACGTGATGACCATGGCAAAGCCAAGGAAAGTCAGCATAGGAATACTCCAGGCGTAGCGCGGCTAAGGAATGGCGAACCGGGTGGGGTCAGCGCAGAGCGAGAGGCACGAGGCTTACGGGTGGAGTGGGGGCGAACAGGCGGGAACGGGCGGACATCGGGAATCACCATTGTTGTTGTTAACAGCCGGTCTGTTGCCGGCAGTGGGGGCGATCCTAGACGCGTAAGCTTTCAGCCAGCTTTCGTTGATCAAACAGGTGAGGTGGAAATGACACACGGTCTCCAGGCCTGCGCAGATCAACATGTGGGAGGGGGCTTGCTCCCACATTCAGCTGGTGTATGCGCAAATTTTCAGGGCAGTTCGAGGCCGCCCGCTGCTTTGTGCAGTTTGCGCAGATGTTCGCCAATCTGCTTGAGGTTGGCTTCGCACGCGGCAATCTCGGCGGCGCGGGACGGGTCCAGCAGCGCCCTCACCTCTTTATCCAGTTCGCCGGTCAGGGATTGCAGCTGTTTCTGGCGCTCGGCACTTTCCGATTCCAGCCGCTTGGACTCCGAAGGTTGCGGCAAGCCGTAGCCACCGCTGCCCAGCAGTTCTGCCGGGCGGCTGAGGAAGCCGCTGTTGGCGAGGATTTGTTGCAAGGTGGCGTTGGCTTTCTCCATGCCGCCGTTCTTCAGCTCGCGGGCCCCGAGGTAGCGTTGTTTGACTTCGTCCTGGGCCAGCATCAATTGTTTGCGAAAGCTTGCCTGTTCCAGCAGCAGTAATGCGGCGCTGGTGCGCAGGTCGGCCTGCTCGAACCAGTGGCGGCGCTCTTGCGCGCTCAGGGACAGCCAGTCTTCGACCTGGGTCTGTTGGATCGGCAGGCGCTTGCGCAGCACGTCGAACATCGCTTGGTAGCGCTCGCGGAACGAGTCGAAGTGATAGCCCAGGCGCAGCGCCTCGCGCTTGTCGTTCAACACGCTGGTATCGGCCAGGCCGCGCGCCTGCAGGACCTCCAGCAGCCCGTTGGGCGTGATGTTGTCCAGACCGGTCAGTTTCGGGTTGGCGCTGCCGCTGCGTAACAGTTTCAGGCCTTCGACCGCGCAGTTGTTGGACAGGAAGAAGTAGTTGCCGTCGTAGCTCCAGTGCATTTCGGCCGCGTGTTCGACGGTGTCCTCGATCTCCCGGCGCGTCAGCTTCAGCGGCACCGAGGCGAGGCCGCGCAACTCGGTCTTGGTGTACTCGTCGATGACCTGGGCCAGCGGCAACACGAACAGCCGTGACGGGTACTTGCCCACCAGGCCGTCCCAGCTCGACAGTTGTACGTCACCGACAAAGGCGCGGTAGGACAACACCAGATGCTGATCCAGATCCAGCCGACAGTCCGGGCCGCGAGGGCGCCCCGGCGCGCAGATCACCAGGCGCAACATGCTGTGGCCCCAGCGACTGACCAGGTTCTGGTTGGCTTCGGCGAGCAGGTAATCGATTTCGTAGACCCGTTCCGGGTCGACATGGCCCAGGGGCGTCTTGGCGAAATCGTTGCCGGCGTTGAGGAAGGCGTAGGTCTTGGCGCAGGTGTCTTGCGCGGGCGGCGCCCAGCCAAAGTGTTCCTTGTAATAGCGGAACAGCGCGGGGCGGCGGCAGGCGTAGCTCGGGTCGAGGAGGAAATATTCCATATTGACCGCGACGAACTCCAGTGGGCTGCTGGTTTCGTAGAGGTCCGGGCTGCGCGCGACCTGGCGGTTGTGCTGCTCGCGCTCACCGCGGCGGCCGACGTATTGCGGCCAGCCGGCGAGGTCGAGCAGGCGCGGGTCGTCACTGAGGGTGAAGCGGCGGTCGTTCTGGCCACGGCATTGATCGGGCAGGCCGACCAGGCCGGTGATGCTGTTCTGGCGGCTGCAGCGGCGGATCAACGCGCGCTCGTCGCTGGGCCACAGGCGCGCACGGTCGTAGATGTGGGTCAGTTCATGCAGCACGGTGGCGAGCATTTCCCGGCGCACGGTGCCGTGGGGGCGGTTGGTCTTGCGGGTGGCGGCGCTGCCGTCGGTCAGGCTGGCGAGCAGGTTGCGGTTGAGGTCCAGCTCGGACACCAGGGAGGCCTGGCCGTAAGCGTTGGCGGGCATCTTGTCGGTCCAGCCGACATCGATGCGCCGGTCCAACTGTTCGATGAAGCGCGGCGGCAGTGAGCGCAGCGCTTCATCGAGCAACGCCTGGCTGGCCTGCTGTTCGGCTGGGCTCAAACCTTCGGTAATGAGCCGCAGTTGCAGGCTTGCCTGGGCTGCGCCGGCACACAACAGCACAGCCCCGGCCAGGAGCCAGGCGATGAGACGCCTCACAGCGCGAGAATGGCTTCGGCGAGGGTCTGGTCGCTGGCATCACGGGCTTCCGGCACGCGGGTGCGCAGGGTGTCGAAGGCGGCTTCGAGTTGTGCGCCACGGATCTCGCCGTTGCTGGCGACGAAGCTGGCGGCGTCATCGTGGGCTTCGCGCACGATTTTGGAGTCGCGGATGGAGGTGGTGGTGTCCGAGGTAAAATCAATGGTGCGCGCGGAGGCGCGGACGATGATGTTACTGGTGGCCTTCAAGGTCTGCGCGTGGGCGACATCGGTCAACAACAGCAGGCCGAGAGCGGCGGCGATCAGCGGGCTACGCATGGAATGACTCCGAAATACAAAGATGATTATTGGACGAGAATTGCTTGCGCCAGTTCAAGGTCGCTGGCGTTAAGTTTTGGTTGGCTGCGGCGCAGACGATCCAGCGCTGATTCCAGCCGAGCCCCCCGCCATCGGCCGTCAGTGGCAATGAATGCGGCAGCGTCATCCTGGGCGGCCAGCACCCACTTTCGGTCAAACGGCGCGGAGGTCACTTTGCTGGTGGCATAAGCGCTCACCACAGTGCTCTGGGTGGACAGATCAAAGGCCGAAGCCAATGGCGACCAGCCAGCAGCAAACATCACGGGAACCAGCAATAGGCGGTATGAAAAAGCCATGGGACTCGACAACTGAAAGCGAGCGCCAAGGCTAGCGCAATGCCCGGGCGAGAGCCAGCGTCGAGGCATCCGGGAGCGGCTGGCGCGCCCTTGTTCCGACGGGTTTTCAGATGGCCAGAATGGCCTGGGCCAGTTGTGCGTCTGTCGCAGCGCCCAGTTGCGGCGCTTGCTGGCGGATCTGCGCCAGGGCGCTTTCCAGTTTGACCCCACGAATGGCGCCTTGGCTGGCGACGAAGCTGGCGGCGTCGTCACGGGCGGCGCGCACGACCTTGTTGTCACGCAGGGAGGAGGTGGCATCGGAGCTGGCATCGGAGGTGGCTTTCAATGCGCCGACGATCGAGTCGGTCGTCACGATGAGGCTGGACGCATGGGCGTTGGCGGCGAGGGCCAACAGGGCGGCGGCACTCAGCAGGCGAAGACGGGACATGGGGTTACTCCTGTAGATGAACAAATAAGGTCGCGCGCAGCGGCCACTGTGAAACGGATGTGGATGCCATTGAGCATCAGACGCCCGTTCTACACGGTTTGCCACGTGGTGACCGGATATTAAGCCGCGGCCTGTCCATTCGAAAAGCGCCTTGACTGTCTAGTCACGCCAGAACGGCTTGGACAGCTCGACATGGCGCTCGCCGGGGCTGATACCCGCGTCGGACAGCTCTCGCGGGTCGAGTTGGGCCAGTTGGTGTCGTTCTCGGGCCTGTTGCCGCCACCTGGCGAGCGTGGCGACGGTGCGGCGTAACAACGTGGTGCGCGGGGTTGGTGGGTGCATGGGGAGCGCCTTACAGGGTCTTTTTTTTGGAAGACCATGTTGAGCGGATCGTTTCGACCGATACAGATACACCGGCGTTCAATTGTACTGCTCGATTGTTATAACAATCGAACTGTACTGGTTGGTTTGCAAGCTATCTGTTCGGGGCCGAAAACACCCGAGCCCAGACACAACAAAGCCCGCCTCCGGTGACCCGGGGCGGGCTTTGCTTAACGAATCAGGTTGCTGGCTGTGGACCCGGTGGGTCAGGGCCAGCGGGCGCTCATTAGCGCCAGAACGGCTTGCTCAGCTCTTCGTAGCGTTGTGCTTCGCTGATACCGGCGTCAGCCAGCAGACGCGAATCCAGACGAGCCAGTTGATGGCGGCTGGAGATACGGCGCTGCCACAGCATCAGGTTGGCGATAACGCGCAGAGGCAGGGAAGCCTGGGTGCTTACAGCTTTTTCTTCAAAGAACAGATCGGAACTGAGTGTACGTTCCATGATGACATCCTTCCGCTTGTGGCGGGATTAGGTAGTGGTTTAACTGATGCCAATGATCCTCCTCCCGCGCAAGACTCTCTAGATACAGTTCACCTGTATTGTGAGGGGCCAGTTAACTGTTTATAGCGGCTGTACTGTACGGAAATGGGGCAACTGTACCTGTCCGCACTGAAACAGTGCAAAAATGGCATTTTAGAAGAGAGGTGTGGGATATTTCGGTAGGAAAAGACCGGTACAGCAGTACAGTTTTTTCCAGAAAGGGGGGTGATGCAACCGAGCTGATGAAACTGTGTGCATCAGCTCGGTTGTGTATCGATCAATCCTTGAGCATGTGCCCGGTTTCTTCCAGGTTAATGTGCCAGCTCAGGGCTTCGCGCAGGACGTGTGGGGTGTGGCCACCAATCGCGCAAGCGGCGTTGAAGTATTTGTTCAACGCATCGCGATAGTCCGGATGCACGCAGTTGTCGATGATCACCCGTGCGCGCTCCCGTGGCGCCAGGCCACGCAAGTCGGCGAGGCCCACTTCGGTCACGAGGATGTCGACGTCGTGCTCGGTGTGGTCGACGTGGCTGACCATCGGCACCACGCTGGAAATCGCCCCGGCCTTGGCAATCGACTTGGTCACGAAGATTGCCAGGTGCGCGTTACGCGCGAAGTCGCCCGAGCCGCCGATCCCGTTCATCATCCGCGTCCCGCACACGTGCGTGGAGTTGACGTTGCCGTAGATGTCGAACTCCAGCGCGGTGTTGATCGCGATGATGCCCAGGCGACGAACCACTTCGGGGTGGTTGGAAATTTCCTGCGGACGCAGCACCAGTTTGTCCTTGTAGTGCTCCAGGTTGCCAAACACGTTGCTGTTGCGCCGCTCCGACAAGGTGATCGAACTGCCGGAGGCGAAGCTCAGCTTGCCAGCGTCAATCAGGTCGAACGTCGAGTCCTGCAGCACTTCCGAATACATGGTCAGGTCTTCGAACGGCGAATCGATCAAGCCACACATCACGGCGTTGGCGATGTTGCCGATCCCGGCCTGCAGCGGGCCGAGCTTGTTGGTCATGCGGCCGGCATCCACTTCCTGCTTGAGGAAGTTGATCAGGTGGCTGGCGATGCCTTGGGTGTCGGCGTCCGGCGGCGTCACTGTGGAAGGCGAGTCAGCCTTGTTGGTGATCACGATGGCGACGATCTTCTCCGGCGGAATCGGGATCGCGGTGCTGCCAATGCGGTCGTCGACTTTTACCAGCGGGATCGGCGTGCGCGTCGGCCGATAGGTCGGGATGTAGATGTCGTGCAGGCCTTCCAGGTTCGGGTTGTGCGCCATGTTGATCTCGACGATCACTTGCTTGGCGAAAATCGCGAAACTGGCCGAGTTGCCCACGGAAGTGGTCGGCACGATATGGCCTTGTTCGGTGATCGCAACGGCTTCGATCACGGCAATGTCAGGCAGCTTGAGCTGGTTGTTGCGCAGTTGTTCGACGGTTTCCGACAAATGCTGGTCGATGAACATCACCTCGCCGGCATTGATCGCCTTGCGCAGGGTGCTGTCGACCTGGAACGGCATGCGTCGCGACAGCACGCCGGCTTCGGTCAGTTGCTTGTCGAGATCGTTGCCCAGGCTGGCGCCGGTCATCAGGGTGATTTTCAGCGGCGACGTCTTGGCACGTTCGGCCAGAGCTTGAGGGACGGCCTTGGCTTCACCCGCACGGGTAAAGCCGCTCATCCCGACGGTCATGCCGTCCTCGATCAGTGCGGCGGCATCAGCCGCGCTCATGACCTTGTTCAACAGCGAAGGCAAGCGGATACGATCACGGTACATGGATTGTTATCTCGAGATACGGAGGCAAGGTGCGCAGTTTAGTGATTTCAAAAGTTTTCGGCCCGCTACCATGGTCGAATGCCGGGCAGTGATTTAGGGCCTTTGGTCGGTTTTCATGCTGCAATAAAAAACCCTAGCCTACTGCAGGCCAGGGTTTCGGGTATTGCGCTGGCGCAGTGTTACTCGACAGCCTTGACCATGTCTTCGATAACCTTCTTGGCGTCGCCGAAGACCATCATGGTTTTGTCCAGGTAGAACAGCTCGTTGTCCAGGCCGGCATAGCCGCTGGCCATCGAGCGCTTGTTGACGATGATGGTCTTGGCCTTGAACGCTTCGAGGATCGGCATGCCGGCAATCGGCGAGTTCGGATCGTTCTTGGCGGCCGGGTTGACCACGTCGTTCGCGCCGAGCACCAGTACTACGTCAGCCTGGCCGAATTCGGAGTTGATGTCTTCCATCTCGAACACCTGGTCGTAAGGCACTTCGGCCTCGGCCAGCAATACGTTCATGTGTCCGGGCATGCGGCCGGCCACCGGGTGGATCGCGTACTTCACGGTCACGCCACGGTGGGTCAGCTTCTCGGTCAGTTCCTTCAGCGCATGCTGTGCCCGCGCCACTGCCAGGCCATAGCCCGGCACGATGATCACGGTATCGGCGTTGGTCAGCAGGAACGTGGCGTCGTCGGCCGAGCCGGACTTCACCGGGCGCGCTTCTTTCGAGCCGGCCGCCGCACCGGCATCCGGCGCATTGCCGAAACCGCCGAGCAGCACGTTGAAGAAGGAGCGGTTCATCGCCTTGCACATGATGTAGGACAGGATCGCACCGCTGGAGCCCACCAGCGAGCCGGCGATGATCAGCATCGAGTTGTTCAGCGAGAAGCCGATCCCTGCCGCAGCCCAGCCGGAGTAGCTGTTGAGCATCGACACCACTACCGGCATGTCGGCGCCGCCGATCGGGATGATGATCAGCACGCCCAGCACGAACGCCAGGGCCAGCATCAGCGCGAAGGCAGAGAGGTTGCCGGTGAACATGAAGGTCAGGCCGAGCCCCAATGTAGTCAGGCCGAGCACCAGGTTCAGTTTGTGCTGGCCGCCGAACTGTACCGGTGCGCCTTGGAACAGGCGGAACTTGTACTTGCCCGACAGCTTGCCGAAGGCGATCACCGAACCGGAGAAGGTGATGGCGCCGATGGCGGCACCGAGGAACAGTTCCAGGCGGTTACCGGCCGGGATCGCATCGCCCAGGTGTTTGACGATGCCCAGCGATTGCGGTTCGACCACGGCGGCAATGGCGATAAACACCGCGGCCAGGCCGATCATGCTGTGCATGAAGGCGACCAGTTCCGGCATCTTGGTCATTTCCACGCGCTTGGCCATGATCGAGCCGGCGGTGCCGCCGATCAGCAGGCCCACGATCACGTAGCCGATGCCGGCAGTGGCAAGCTCAGCGCCCAGCTTATAGATGAGGCCCACGGTGGTGAGCACCGCCAGCGCCATGCCGAGCATGCCGAACAGGTTGCCGCGCCGCGAAGTGGTCGGATGCGACAGGCCTTTGAGGGCCTGGATGAAACAGATCGACGCGATCAGATAGAGCGTCGTGACAAGATTCATGCTCATTACTTCGGCGCCTCTTCTTTTACTTTCGGGGCTTTCTTCTTGAACATCTCAAGCATCCTGCGAGTCACCAGGAAGCCGCCGAACACGTTGACGGCCGCCAGGGCCACAGCCAGCGTGCCCATGGTCTTGCCCAGCGGAGTCACGGTCAGCGCAGCGGCCAGCATGGCGCCGACGATCACGATCGCCGAGATTGCGTTGGTCACCGCCATCAACGGCGTGTGCAGTGCGGGGGTAACGTTCCAGACCACGTGGTAACCGACATAAATCGCCAGCACAAAGATGATCAGGTTGTAGATACCGGGGGAGATAAGCTCTTCCATCGTCTGAATCCCTGCTTAGGCGTTTTTGCGGATGACTTGGCCGTCGCGGCACATCAGGCACGCGGCAACGATGTCGTCTTCGAGGTTGATTTCAAACTGCCCTTCCTTGTTGAAGACCAGCTTCAGGAAGTCCAACAGGTTGCGCGCATACAGGGCCGATGCGTCGGCGGCGACGGCACCCGCCAGGTTGGTCGGGCCGCAAATGATCACGCCGTTTTCCACCACCACCTGATCGGCGACGGTCAGCGGGCAGTTGCCGCCCTGGGCTGCGGCAAGGTCGATCACCACTGAGCCCGGCTTCATCTGGGCAACCGTGTCGGCGCTGAGCAGGGTCGGAGCCTTGCGGCCCGGGATCAGGGCGGTGGTGATGACGATGTCGGCCTGCTTGGCGCGTTCGTGGACCGCCAGGGCCTGGCGTTGCATCCAGCTGGTCGGCATCGGCCGTGCGTAACCGCCGACGCCGACGGCGCATTCACGCTCTTCGTCGGTCTCATAAGGCACGTCGACGAACTTGGCGCCGAGGGATTCGATCTGCTCCTTCACGGCCGGGCGCACGTCAGACGCTTCGATCACTGCACCCAGGCGTTTCGCCGTGGCGATGGCCTGCAGCCCCGCGACGCCAGCGCCGAGGATCAACACGCGCGCGGCTTTTACCGTACCGGCGGCAGTCATCAGCATCGGCATGAAGCGTGGGTAATGATGGGCGGCGAGCAACACGGCCTTGTAACCGGCGATGTTGGCCTGGGACGACAGCACGTCCAGGCTCTGGGCCCGCGAAGTCCGCGGCGCGGCTTCGAGCGCGAAGGCCGTGATGCCCTGCTCGGCCAGTTTGGCGATGGTTTCGTTGCTGAACGGATTGAGCATGCCCACCAGCACGGTGCCGCTTTTGATCAGCGTCAGTTCGCTGTCGCTGGGGGCAACCACTTTGAGGATCAGCTCCGCGCCAAATGCATCGCTGGCGCTGCCAATGGTTGCACCTGCCGTTTCATAGGCACTGTCGACGATGCTGGCTTTAATGCCCGCCCCGCTTTGTACAGTGACCTTATGGCCCTGGCCGATCAGCTTCTTGATGGTTTCCGGGGTGGCAGCCACCCGCGTTTCACCGGTCTGGGTTTCGAGAGGAACACCAATGTGCACGTGAAATCTCCTGCATGATCTTTTTGCTTTTGATCTTATTGTAAAAAGGCCAGCGCACCGTGAGTGGCGCATCTGGGGCGGCCGATCAGCACGATCCCGCTGAAATGACAGCGGGGCGCGGCATTTTGCAGGCGAACTTTACGACCTTACAAGGGATTATGACGGGTGACGAAAAATTAACTACAAGTCACCCTGTGACTGATTGTCGCAACGCTTTGAGAAAAAACCTTTAAATACAAGTGGTTAATGGTTTGTTTTGTTTTTTCGGTAGTTTTGCAATCGCCGTTGTGAATAGCCGGGCATTGGTCGGTAATAGTCGCTACAAGCCATGAGAATCATGGCTTGTAGCCTCATTCTCGCCGAACAGGTACAGTTTTCTTAAATGCGACATATAGATATATCTGTAGGATATTATTTTAGCTGACTACATGGTCAATAAATGGCACTTCGTCTTTAGATTACAGGGCTGTAGCGCTGGGACTGGTCGATCAGCCAGTCCCTGAAGGCGTGCAGGGATGCCGATTCGACTTTCCTGTCAGGAATCATCAGGTAATACGCCTTCGAACTGCTCAGTGCTTCAGGGCTCGCGATCACCAGTTGGTGCTCGTTCAGTTCGCGCTGGATGAGGAACGGTGGAATCAGCGCAATGCCCATGTCATGCATGGCGGCCTGGGACAACATCGAGAATAGCTCGTAGCGGGGGCCTGTCATGTCGCGAGGTATGTTCAGTTGTTGCGCGTTGAACCACTGGCGCCAGGCATAGGGCCGCGTGGTCTGCTGCAGCAGCGGCAGTTCCGCGATTTCCTGGGGGCTGAAGTGCGCGCGGCTGCCGAGTAAGCGCGGGCTGCACACCGGGACCGGGTTTTCTCCCATCAGCCGGTGGGATTCGGTACCGGACCAGTCGGCATCGCCGAAATAGATCGCGGCGTCGAATTCGGTGTCGGCAAACAGGAAGGGGCGCGTGCGGTTGGTGAGGTTGACCGTGACTTCCGGGTGCTGGCGCTGAAAGTCCTTGAGACGAGGGATCAGCCATTGGGTGCCAAAGGTCGGCACCACCGCCAGCTCGATGACGTTCGCGCCCTGCTGTCCCATGACGGACAAGGTGTCGCGTTCCACCGCGTCCAATTGCGTGGCGACCCGACGGCTATACGACAGGCCTGCTTCCGTCAGCTTGACCCCACGCCGCGAGCGTCGAAACAGCTCGACACTTAAAAACTCCTCGAGGCTGGCGATCTGTCGGCAAATGGCGCCCTGAGTGATGGAAAGCTCCTGCGCCGCCTTGGTAAAGCTCTCGTGGCGGGCTGCAGCTTCAAAGCTGACAAGGGCGGTGGTGCTGGGGATTTTTCTGCGCATGTACCTTGTTCTCACTTATAAGGCGCGTTTTCGCCCTTCTCGGCCGTTACGGAGTGAGAAATTAGCACAAGCCTATGCAAAAACCTCGTTTGCCCTCTGCGCTTGCCGAGCCTAGTCTGCATCCACGACTTCTGATTTTTTTGCGAGGACTTATTCATGGCTGGCAAGGCAAGCTTCAACTGGATCGATCCACTGCTGCTGGATCAACAGCTCACCGAAGAAGAGCGCATGGTGCGCGACAGTGCTGAGCAATTCGCCCAGGACAAGTTGGCGCCAAGGGTGCTCGAAGCCTTCCGCCATGAAAAGACCGACCCGGCGATCTTCCGTGAGATGGGCGAAACCGGCCTGTTGGGCGCGATGATTCCCGAGCAGTACGGCGGCAGTGGCCTGAATTACGTCAGCTACGGGTTGATTGCGCGTGAGGTCGAGCGAGTCGACTCCGGCTATCGCTCGATGATGAGTGTGCAGTCGTCGCTGGTCATGGTGCCGATCAATGAGTTCGGCACCGAAGCGCAAAAACAGAAATACCTGCCGAAGCTGGCGTCGGGTGAATGGATCGGTTGCTTCGGTCTGACCGAGCCTAACCACGGTTCCGACCCGGGCGCGATGATTACCCGGGCACGCAAGGTGGATGGCGGCTACAGTCTGACCGGCGCCAAGATGTGGATCACCAACAGCCCGATCGCCGATGTGTTCGTGGTGTGGGCCAAGGACGATGCCGGCGATATCCGCGGTTTTGTCCTGGAGAAAGGCTGGAAAGGTCTGAGCGCTCCGGCGATTCACGGCAAGGTCGGCCTGCGGGCTTCCATTACCGGCGAGATCGTCATGGACAACGTGTTCGTGCCTGACGAGAACATCTTCCCGGATGTGCGTGGCTTGAAAGGCCCCTTCACCTGCCTTAACTCCGCTCGTTACGGCATCTCCTGGGGCGCGCTGGGTGCTGCCGAGTTCTGCTGGCACACTGCTCGCCAGTACACCCTTGATCGTCATCAGTTCGGTCGGCCATTGGCGGCGACCCAGCTTATCCAGAAGAAGCTCGCGGACATGCAGACCGAGATCACTCTGGCCCTGCAAGGCTGCCTGCGCCTGGGGCGGATGAAGGATGAAGGCACTGCGGCGGTGGAAATTACTTCGATCATGAAGCGCAATTCCTGCGGCAAGTCGCTGGATATCGCACGCATGGCGCGGGATATGCTGGGCGGTAACGGTATCTCCGACGAGTTCGGGGTGGCGCGTCACCTGGTCAACCTGGAAGTGGTGAACACCTATGAAGGTACCCACGATGTACACGCCTTGATTCTGGGGCGCGCGCAAACCGGTCTTCAGGCGTTCTATTAATAGGAGCACGGGCATGGGCGCGCTTTCGCATCTGCGGGTACTGGATTTGTCGCGAGTACTGGCGGGCCCTTGGGCCGGGCAGATCCTCGCGGACCTTGGGGCCGAAGTGATCAAGGTCGAGCGGCCGGGCAATGGTGACGACACGCGTGCCTGGGGGCCTCCCTTCCTCAAGGACGCGTATGGCGAGAACACCAGTGAAGCGGCGTATTACTTGTCGGCCAACCGCAACAAAGAGTCGGTGACCATCGACTTCACGCAGCCGGAGGGGCAGAAGCTGGTGCGTGACCTGGCGGCCAAGTCCGACATCCTGATCGAGAACTTCAAGGTGGGCGGCCTGGCGGCGTATGGGTTGGACTATGCCTCGCTGAAGGAGGTCAACCCGGCGTTGATCTATTGCTCGATCACGGGGTTTGGCCAGACGGGGCCTTATGCGGCGCGTGCGGGCTACGACTTCATGATCCAGGGGTTGGGCGGACTCATGAGCCTGACGGGGCGGCCGGAGGGTGATGAGGGGGCGGGCCCGGTGAAAGTGGGGGTGGCGTTGACTGACATCCTTACGGGGCTCTATTCGGCGGTGGCGATCCTGGCGGCGCTGGCTCATCGCGAGCGTGATGGCGGCGGGCAACATATTGATATGGCGCTGCTGGACGTGCAGGTGGCTTGTCTGGCCAACCAGGCGATGAACTACCTGACGACAGGCGTGCCGCCAAAGCGCTTGGGCAATGCGCATCCGAATATCGTGCCTTATCAGGATTTTCCCACGGCCGATGGCGACTTCATCCTGACGGTGGGGAATGACGGGCAGTTCCGTAAGTTTGCGCAGGTGGCAGGTCAGCCGCAGTGGGCGGATGATCCGCGTTTCGCGACCAACAAGGTGCGGGTGGCCAATCGCGCGGAACTGATTCCCTTGATTCGCCAGGCGACGGTGTTCAAGACGACGGCTGAATGGGTGTCGCAACTGGAGCGAGTCGGCGTGCCGTGCGGGCCGATCAATGATCTGGCGCAGGTATTCGCGGATGCCCAGGTCAAGGCGCGCGGGCTGGCGATTGAGTTGCCTCACGCACTGGCGGGGATGGTGCCTCAGGTTGCCAGTCCCATACGGCTATCCAAGACCCCTGTGGAATACCGCAGCGCGCCTCCTTTATTGGGTGAGCATACGGTCAGGGTGTTGCAGGAAGTGCTGGGGTTGATGCCGGCGAATGTGGCTGCTTTAAAAGAAGCTGGGGTGATCTGAGTCCTCTCTTCTATATAGAGCGTCATTAAGGGCTCTATATAGAAGAAAGTTGGTTGTTTTTTAGCCAATCCGAACTATTGGATAGATAAGCGAAATTAAAGGTTGACGGCAAATCCTGGACGTCTATAATTCGCCCCACTTCCGGCGCAGTCGAAACGGAAAACTCCTTGGTAAACAAAGAGTTACGCAAGATTCGACAGCGGCCTGCTTCAGTTCATCGAGGCCTGGAAGGAGTTGGTAGAGCAGGGTTGTTTGGCTCTATTAACGTTTCGATCTTCTCGGTCGAAAGCGGAGAAAAAGAGGTGTTGACAGCAGCGTGTAACGCTGTAGAATTCGCCTCCCGCTAACGAGAGATCGGAAGCGCAAGTGGTTGAAGTTACAAAGGAAACTTTGAAAACTTCTGAAAATAATCACTTGACAGCAAATGAGGCTGCTGTAGAATGCGCGCCTCGGTTGAGACGAAAGATCTTAACCAACCGCTCTTTAACAACTGAATCAAGCAATTCGTGTGGGTGCTTGTGGAGTCAGACTGATAGTCAACAAGATTATCAGCATCACAAGTTACTCCGCGAGAAATCAAAGATGTAACCAACGATTGCTGAGCCAAGTTTAGGGTTTCTTAAAAACCCAAAGATGTTTGAACTGAAGAGTTTGATCATGGCTCAGATTGAACGCTGGCGGCAGGCCTAACACATGCAAGTCGAGCGGTAGAGAGAAGCTTGCTTCTCTTGAGAGCGGCGGACGGGTGAGTAATGCCTAGGAATCTGCCTGGTAGTGGGGGATAACGTTCGGAAACGGACGCTAATACCGCATACGTCCTACGGGAGAAAGCAGGGGACCTTCGGGCCTTGCGCTATCAGATGAGCCTAGGTCGGATTAGCTAGTTGGTGAGGTAATGGCTCACCAAGGCGACGATCCGTAACTGGTCTGAGAGGATGATCAGTCACACTGGAACTGAGACACGGTCCAGACTCCTACGGGAGGCAGCAGTGGGGAATATTGGACAATGGGCGAAAGCCTGATCCAGCCATGCCGCGTGTGTGAAGAAGGTCTTCGGATTGTAAAGCACTTTAAGTTGGGAGGAAGGGCAGTTACCTAATACGTGATTGTTTTGACGTTACCGACAGAATAAGCACCGGCTAACTCTGTGCCAGCAGCCGCGGTAATACAGAGGGTGCAAGCGTTAATCGGAATTACTGGGCGTAAAGCGCGCGTAGGTGGTTAGTTAAGTTGGATGTGAAATCCCCGGGCTCAACCTGGGAACTGCATTCAAAACTGACTGACTAGAGTATGGTAGAGGGTGGTGGAATTTCCTGTGTAGCGGTGAAATGCGTAGATATAGGAAGGAACACCAGTGGCGAAGGCGACCACCTGGACTGATACTGACACTGAGGTGCGAAAGCGTGGGGAGCAAACAGGATTAGATACCCTGGTAGTCCACGCCGTAAACGATGTCAACTAGCCGTTGGGAGCCTTGAGCTCTTAGTGGCGCAGCTAACGCATTAAGTTGACCGCCTGGGGAGTACGGCCGCAAGGTTAAAACTCAAATGAATTGACGGGGGCCCGCACAAGCGGTGGAGCATGTGGTTTAATTCGAAGCAACGCGAAGAACCTTACCAGGCCTTGACATCCAATGAACTTTCTAGAGATAGATTGGTGCCTTCGGGAACATTGAGACAGGTGCTGCATGGCTGTCGTCAGCTCGTGTCGTGAGATGTTGGGTTAAGTCCCGTAACGAGCGCAACCCTTGTCCTTAGTTACCAGCACGTAATGGTGGGCACTCTAAGGAGACTGCCGGTGACAAACCGGAGGAAGGTGGGGATGACGTCAAGTCATCATGGCCCTTACGGCCTGGGCTACACACGTGCTACAATGGTCGGTACAGAGGGTTGCCAAGCCGCGAGGTGGAGCTAATCCCAGAAAACCGATCGTAGTCCGGATCGCAGTCTGCAACTCGACTGCGTGAAGTCGGAATCGCTAGTAATCGCGAATCAGAATGTCGCGGTGAATACGTTCCCGGGCCTTGTACACACCGCCCGTCACACCATGGGAGTGGGTTGCACCAGAAGTAGCTAGTCTAACCTTCGGGGGGACGGTTACCACGGTGTGATTCATGACTGGGGTGAAGTCGTAACAAGGTAGCCGTAGGGGAACCTGCGGCTGGATCACCTCCTTAATCGACGACATCAGCTGCTCCATAAGTTCCCACACGAATTGCTTGATTCATTGAAGAAGACGATAAGAAGCAGCCCGAAATTGGGTCTGTAGCTCAGTTGGTTAGAGCGCACCCCTGATAAGGGTGAGGTCGGCAGTTCGAATCTGCCCAGACCCACCAATTTTGTGTGGGAACCTGTAGAAATACGGGGCCATAGCTCAGCTGGGAGAGCGCCTGCCTTGCACGCAGGAGGTCAACGGTTCGATCCCGTTTGGCTCCACCACTACTGCTTCTAGAAGTTAAAAGCTTAGAAATGAGCATTCCATCGTGATGATGGTGAATGTTGATTTCTAGTCTTTGATTAGATCGTTCTTTAAAAATTTGGGTATGTGATAGAAAGATAGACTGAACGTTACTTTCACTGGTAACGGATCAGGCTAAGGTAAAATTTGTGAGTTCTCTTAATTGAGAAATTCGAATTTTCGGCGAATGTCGTCTTCACAGTATAACCAGATTGCTTGGGGTTATATGGTCAAGTGAAGAAGCGCATACGGTGGATGCCTTGGCAGTCAGAGGCGATGAAAGACGTGGTAGCCTGCGAAAAGCTTCGGGGAGTCGGCAAACAGACTTTGATCCGGAGATGTCTGAATGGGGGAACCCAGCCATCATAAGATGGTTACCTTACACTGAATACATAGGTGTAAGGGGCGAACCAGGGGAACTGAAACATCTAAGTACCCTGAGGAAAAGAAATCAACCGAGATTCCCTTAGTAGTGGCGAGCGAACGGGGACTAGCCCTTAAGTGGCTTTGAGATTAGCGGAACGCTCTGGAAAGTGCGGCCATAGTGGGTGATAGCCCTGTACGCGAAAATCTCTTAGTCATGAAATCGAGTAGGACGGAGCACGAGAAACTTTGTCTGAATATGGGGGGACCATCCTCCAAGGCTAAATACTACTGACTGACCGATAGTGAACTAGTACCGTGAGGGAAAGGCGAAAAGAACCCCGGAGAGGGGAGTGAAATAGATCCTGAAACCGTATGCGTACAAGCAGTGGGAGCCTACTTTGTTAGGTGACTGCGTACCTTTTGTATAATGGGTCAGCGACTTATTTTCAGTGGCGAGCTTAACCGAATAGGGGAGGCGTAGCGAAAGCGAGTCTTAATAGGGCGTCTAGTCGCTGGGAATAGACCCGAAACCGGGCGATCTATCCATGGGCAGGTTGAAGGTTGGGTAACACTAACTGGAGGACCGAACCGACTACCGTTGAAAAGTTAGCGGATGACCTGTGGATCGGAGTGAAAGGCTAATCAAGCTCGGAGATAGCTGGTTCTCCTCGAAAGCTATTTAGGTAGCGCCTCATGTATCACTGTAGGGGGTAGAGCACTGTTTCGGCTAGGGGGTCATCCCGACTTACCAAACCGATGCAAACTCCGAATACCTACAAGTGCCGAGCATGGGAGACACACGGCGGGTGCTAACGTCCGTCGTGAAAAGGGAAACAACCCAGACCGTCAGCTAAGGTCCCAAAGTTATGGTTAAGTGGGAAACGATGTGGGAAGGCTTAGACAGCTAGGAGGTTGGCTTAGAAGCAGCCACCCTTTAAAGAAAGCGTAATAGCTCACTAGTCGAGTCGGCCTGCGCGGAAGATGTAACGGGGCTCAAACCATACACCGAAGCTACGGGTATCACGTAAGTGATGCGGTAGAGGAGCGTTCTGTAAGCCTGTGAAGGTGAGTTGAGAAGCTTGCTGGAGGTATCAGAAGTGCGAATGCTGACATGAGTAACGATAATGGGTGTGAAAAACACCCACGCCGAAAGACCAAGGTTTCCTGCGCAACGTTAATCGACGCAGGGTTAGTCGGTCCCTAAGGCGAGGCTGAAAAGCGTAGTCGATGGAAAACAGGTTAATATTCCTGTACTTCTGGTTATTGCGATGGAGGGACGGAGAAGGCTAGGCCAGCTTGGCGTTGGTTGTCCAAGTTTAAGGTGGTAGGCTGGAATCTTAGGTAAATCCGGGATTCTAAGGCCGAGAGCTGATGACGAGTTATCTTTTAGATGACGAAGTGGTTGATGCCATGCTTCCAAGAAAAGCTTCTAAGCTTCAGGTAACCAGGAACCGTACCCCAAACCGACACAGGTGGTTGGGTAGAGAATACCAAGGCGCTTGAGAGAACTCGGGTGAAGGAACTAGGCAAAATGGCACCGTAACTTCGGGAGAAGGTGCGCCGGTGAGGGTGAAGGACTTGCTCCGTAAGCTCATGCCGGTCGAAGATACCAGGCCGCTGCGACTGTTTATTAAAAACACAGCACTCTGCAAACACGAAAGTGGACGTATAGGGTGTGACGCCTGCCCGGTGCCGGAAGGTTAATTGATGGGGTTAGCTAACGCGAAGCTCTTGATCGAAGCCCCGGTAAACGGCGGCCGTAACTATAACGGTCCTAAGGTAGCGAAATTCCTTGTCGGGTAAGTTCCGACCTGCACGAATGGCGTAACGATGGCGGCGCTGTCTCCACCCGAGACTCAGTGAAATTGAAATCGCTGTGAAGATGCAGTGTATCCGCGGCTAGACGGAAAGACCCCGTGAACCTTTACTATAGCTTTGCACTGGACTTTGAATTTGCTTGTGTAGGATAGGTGGGAGGCTTTGAAGCGTGGACGCCAGTTCGCGTGGAGCCAACCTTGAAATACCACCCTGGCAACTTTGAGGTTCTAACTCAGGTCCGTTATCCGGATCGAGGACAGTGTATGGTGGGTAGTTTGACTGGGGCGGTCTCCTCCTAAAGAGTAACGGAGGAGTACGAAGGTGCGCTCAGACCGGTCGGAAATCGGTCGTAGAGTATAAAGGCAAAAGCGCGCTTGACTGCGAGACAGACACGTCGAGCAGGTACGAAAGTAGGTCTTAGTGATCCGGTGGTTCTGTATGGAAGGGCCATCGCTCAACGGATAAAAGGTACTCCGGGGATAACAGGCTGATACCGCCCAAGAGTTCATATCGACGGCGGTGTTTGGCACCTCGATGTCGGCTCATCACATCCTGGGGCTGAAGCCGGTCCCAAGGGTATGGCTGTTCGCCATTTAAAGTGGTACGCGAGCTGGGTTTAGAACGTCGTGAGACAGTTCGGTCCCTATCTGCCGTGGACGTTTGAGATTTGAGAGGGGCTGCTCCTAGTACGAGAGGACCGGAGTGGACGAACCTCTGGTGTTCCGGTTGTCACGCCAGTGGCATTGCCGGGTAGCTATGTTCGGAATAGATAACCGCTGAAAGCATCTAAGCGGGAAACTAGCCTCAAGATGAGATCTCACTGGGACCTTGAGTCCCCTGAAGGGCCGTCGAAGACTACGACGTTGATAGGTTGGGTGTGTAAGCGCTGTGAGGCGTTGAGCTAACCAATACTAATTGCCCGTGAGGCTTGACCATATAACACCCAAGCAATTTGCGAACTCGAAAGAGACCAGATTGCGGTGTGTGAAGACGAAACGAACCGAAAGTTCGACTCTTACAAAACACCGAAAGCTATCACATACCCAATTTGCTGAAGCGAGGCCAGCTGGCCACGACTCAGTACCCGAATTTCTTGACGACCATAGAGCATTGGAACCACCTGATCCCATCCCGAACTCAGTAGTGAAACGATGCATCGCCGATGGTAGTGTGGGGTTTCCCCATGTGAGAGTAGGTCATCGTCAAGATTAAATTCCAGAACCCCTGTTTGCTCGCGCAGACAGGGGTTTTGTTTTAGTAGAAGTCCACGAATTTCACTGGAGCGTTGCCAAGGCAACGGTCTGGTACACAGAATTTCTTGACGACCATAGAGCATTGGAACCACCTGATCCCATCCCGAACTCAGCAGTGAAACGATGCATCGCCGATGGTAGTGTGGGGTTTCCCCATGTGAGAGTAGGTCATCGTCAAGATTAAATTCCGAAACCCCTGTCTGCTTGCGCAGACAGGGGTTTTGTCGTTTAAGAGGTCTGCTTTGGTCGCACATCTGCTCAGCCGACTCCCTGCATCTGATCGATGCTCATCCGTCCTGGAAAACTGCAAGACTTTGCAGTTTCGGACGCCTTGCTTGTACCGCCGGTCTGTTTCCCACTCAAAAAGAGGATCTTTCTGACAAATCCTTAAGATTCCACTTCATTTGGCCGAAAGCCTGACGAGCCATGCGTGCACCGATTTGGAGCAGATCAAGCGTCTGCCCAGGCGTTACATGGAATGTTCCACCCAGCACGCTCCCCCCCTTTGGCAAAAGAAGTCGATGAAATGAATCTAAAGTTCAGTCATAAAATTCTGTTGGCCGCGTCAGGCGTCGTGGTCTTGGCCTTCGCGTTATTCACGTTGTACAACGATTACTTACAGCGCAGCACCATCAAACAGAACCTGGAGTCGTCCATCCAGCAATCCGGAGAACTCACCGCCAGCAGTGTGCAGAACTGGCTCAGTGGCCGCGTGTTGATACTCGAAAACCTGGCACAAAACATGGCTCACCAGGGCAGTGCTGCAGATCTTCCAGGCTTGGTTGATCAGCCCGCACTCACCTCGAACTTCCAGTTCACTTACGTCGGCCAAACCAACGGCGTGTTCACCCAACGTCCCGACGCAAAAATGCCCGATGGCTATGACCCGCGCCAGCGTCCTTGGTACAAGCAAGCCGTGGCGGCTGACAAACCGATGCTGACCCCGCCTTACATGGCAGCCGTGGGTGGGCAGATCGTGACCATCGCCATGCCGGTGAAAAAGAACGGCGAGTTGCTGGGCGTGGTCGGTGGTGACCTGAGCCTGCAAACGCTGGTGAAGATCATCAACTCGGTAGACTTCGGCGGCATCGGCCATGCGTTCCTGGTCAGCGGCGACGGTCAGGTCATCGTCAGCCCCGATCAGGGCCAGGTGATGAAGAACCTCAAGGACATCTACCCAGGCACCAGCGTCCGCATCGAGAAGCTTAACCAGGATGTTGTCCTCAACGGTCAGGATCGCATTCTGTCCTTCACCCCTATCGCCGGCTTGCCAGGTGCGGACTGGTACATCGGCTTGTCGATTGATAAAGACAAAGCCTACGCACCCCTGGGTAAATTCCGCACCTCCGCGCTGATTGCCATGCTGATTGCCGTGGTGGCGATTGCGGTGCTCTTGAGCTTGCTGATCCAAGTACTGCTGCGGCCGCTGACCACCATGGGCGTTGCCATGCAGGACATCGCCCAGGGTGAGGGTGACCTGACCCGCCGCCTGGACGTGACCAGCAAAGATGAGTTTGGCGAGGTAGGCAGTGCCTTCAACCAGTTCGTCGAGCGTATCCACGCCTCGATTTCAGAGGTGTCCTCGGCAACGCGCCAGGTGCATGACTTGTCCCAGCGCGTAATGGCGTCGTCCAACGCCTCGATCGTCGGTTCTGACGAGCAGAGCGCGCGCACCAACAGCGTAGCGGCGGCAATCAACGAACTGGGCGCCGCTACCCAGGAAATCGCGCGTAACGCCGCTGACGCTTCCCAGCACGCCAGTGGTGCCAGCGAGCAGGCTGACGATGGGCGCAAAGTGGTGGAGAAAACCATCCTGGCGATGTCGGAACTGTCGCAAAAGATCAGCCTGTCCTGCACCCAGATCGAAACCTTGAACGCCAGCACCGATAACATCGGCCACATTCTCGATGTGATCAAAGGCATCTCCCAGCAGACCAACCTGCTCGCGCTCAACGCCGCGATCGAGGCCGCCCGTGCCGGGGAAGCGGGTCGCGGGTTTGCCGTGGTCGCCGATGAAGTGCGCAACCTGGCTCACCGTACCCAGGAGTCGGCGGAGGAAATCCACAAAATGATTACTTCGCTGCAAGTGGGTTCGCGTGAAGCGGTGACCACCATGAACGCGAGCCAGACCTCCAGCGAAGAGAGCGTCGAAGTCGCCAACCAGGCCGGTGAGCGCCTGATCAGCGTGACGCAGCGGATTGTTGAAATCGACGGCATGAACCAGTCGGTCGCCGCCGCCACCGAGGAGCAGACCGCGGTGGTGGAAACCCTCAATGTCGACATCAACCAGATCAACCTGCTGAACCAGCAAGGCGTGGCCAACCTCAATGAAACATTGAAGGACTGTGACGCGTTGTCTCAACAGGCCAGCCGCTTGAAACAACTGGTCGACAGTTTCAAGATCTGACCTCAACGGCATAGGAGCGAGGCCTCTCGCTCCTACTGCTTAGCCGAGCATTTGTCGGACATTTTCCAGGGCGCCGTCGGCGAAGTTCTGCATAAAGTGTTCGAACCCTTCCTGCGCGGTGTCGACCGGTTCGCCGATGAGCGTCCAGGTCGCTCTGGAGCATCCGAAGCCAAGTGGCTCCACACGCATTGCCGCCCACAAGCGGGCCACGCCCAAGGTGTTGTAGACCGTGGTCCAGGTCATGAACATGGCCTCTTCGTCACGGCTGTTGAGCTGCTCCACCGCACAATGGCCATCGTGGAAATACTTCGTGCGTAAAGCGCCTACGCCGGTGCCGGTCATTTCGATGTGCGACAAGGCGGGAATGAACGCATCAAAGCCTGCAAAGTCCCCCACCAAGCCCCACAGCCTGGCGGCCTCGCAGGTGACTACGACAGAGGCCACCACTGGTGTGCCCCGGGGGTTGCGGATCAATGTATCGGGTTGCAACGGTTTCATGAGGTTGTCCTGAGGCGGTTCAGAGAAAGCCGATGGCCTTGAGGTAGTCGCAGCCTTTGCCTAACAGCGCGGGGCTTTTCTCGGGGTACGGCTTACCCATTTCTTCCACGCCCCGGCGTGCGTTGTCGTGACGGATCATCGACGTATCGCCGATGTCTTCACCCAACCCGTCCAGGTAAAAACCCAGCACGCCAAACAGCGCATTTTCGCGGCCCACCGTTCGCAGTTGCCGTTGCCACTGCGCGACACTGACCCGCTCGAATGTGTAGCCGGCGTCGCGGAATGCATCGAGGTACTGCTCCCAGCTCAGGGGTTGTGGGTTATGCAGGTTGTACACGCTGCGCCCGGTTGCGAAATGAGCGCAGTGGAACGCGATGAAGCGTGCAAAAAAGTCCACCGGCATCAGGTCGAAGTTCACCGCTAAGCGCGGAACCAGGCCCAACTGCAGCGAGCCCTTGAGCATCAGCATCAGGCGATTTTTCTGTGGTTGGCAAACACCGCTTTGGCTGTTGAAACTGATATTGCCCGGACGATAGATATTCACCCAGGCACCTTGCTCCAGCGCGCGTGCCGATAGCCGCTCGGCCACCCATTTGGACAGGTTGTAACCATTCTTGATGTAGATCGGCGGTGTCGCCGCAGCAGGCGACTCGAGGACCTGTCCCGCGGCGTCGATGGCGCTGCATGCCGAGAGTGTCGAGATGAAGTTGAAGACCTTTTTGCTGTGGGTTTCACACAGGCGCACGCATTCGAGTACCGGGTCGACGTTGTCTTTCACCAGCGACGCGTAGTCCATCACATGGTTGACCCGCGCCGCGTTATGCACCAGCACGCCAAAGTCCCTGGCGAGGCGCTCGTACACCTCGGCGGCCAGGCCCAGGCCAGGCTGGCTGACATCGGCGGCGTACACCTGCACCCGGCTCAGGTCCAGATGTTCCAGGCGGTACTCCTGCAACGCCTGGGTGAACCGTACCGTTGCCGGCTGGTTCGGCAGTTCCCGCACCAGGCATGCCACTTCGGTCGCACCGCCGGCCAGCAAGGCTTCGACAATGTGGACCCCGATAAAACTGTTGGCCCCCGTCACGATCACTTTGCGACGATCACCGGCGCGGTCCTCGGGCAGCACCTCAAAAGCCGGTTCCCGCTGCGCGTCTTGAACCGCCTGGCCGACGGGTGCGGCAGCGCGCGGGCCGTCCTCCAGCA
Organism: Pseudomonas sp. LY-1; assembly: GCF_053502595.1. Lineage (NCBI taxonomy): Bacteria > Pseudomonadati > Pseudomonadota > Gammaproteobacteria > Pseudomonadales > Pseudomonadaceae > Pseudomonas > Pseudomonas sp. LY-1. The sequence goes on from NZ_CP094353.1 coordinate 416,487, forward strand.
GCGCCGCGAGCGTGCGAATGGTCGGCATTTCAAAAAAGCTGTTCAGGGGCAGGCTGCGACCAAATTGTTCGCGAACCCGCAGCAGCAGGCTCGATAGCAAAATGGAGTGGCCGCCGACGTTAAAGAAGCTGTCATCGATGGACAACGTGCCCGTAGGAAGCTGCAACAACTCATGCCACAGCCCCAACAGCTCAACCTGCAGCGGCGTTTGCGCGGCCTTTGCGGTGTGATTCGAAGGGCGCTGCACCGGCAGTTGCAACAAGGCCTGGCGATCGACTTTACCGTTGCTCGCGTAAGGCAGGCCGGCGAGTTCGATCCACCGCTCGGGTTGCATGTAATCAGGCAGCCACTGCCGTGCATGCTGCTTGAGGTCGTCCATCGTGGCACCCGGTTCCGGCTGGGCGACCACACCGCGAATCCTGCGATCATCGTCGATCACCACGGCCACCTGGCGGAACAGGCGGCTGGCACGCAGGCACTGTTCGATCTCCTGGGGTTCGACTCGAAACCCCCGAATCTTCACTTGCTCGTCCCGACGCCCGCCCAGCTCGATGCCGTCGCCGGTCCACTTTGCGTAATCACCGCTGCGGTAGGCGCACACGGGTTGTCCTCCCGGCAGTACCAGTTCGACAAAAGGGTCGTCGTGCAGTTGTGTTGCGTTCAAGTACCCCAGGCTCACGCCCGGCCCGACGATGTACAGCTCGCCCATCACCTGTTCGTCCACCGGCTGTAAATGCTCATCGAGTATCAGCACCTGGCTGTTGGCGATGGGACGGCCGGCGTTGCGATTGCTGTCCCCGGGCCGCAACGTGCGATGGGTGACCAGCACCGTGGCTTCGGTGGGGCCATAGAGGTTGTGCAACTGGCATTGGCCGGCCAGTCGTTCGATCACATAGGGTTCACAGGCATCGCCGCCGGTCAGCAGGTGCGTCAGGCCCAGCGGTTGGTCCAGCGGCAGGATGCTCAGCAGCGCCGGTGGCAGGAAGGCATGGGTGAGCCGCTGCTGGCGGATCAGTTCTACCAGCTGCTGCGGGTCGCGTCGTTGCGCCTCGCTTGGGACAATCAACTCGGCGCCGGCAATCAGGCTGGGGAAGATATCCATCAGCGAGGCGTCGAAGCTCAACGAAGCGAACTGCAGTACCCGACTCTGCTCGTCCAGCCCCATGCAGCCGCCGAACCAGGCGGTGAAATGGGCCAGGTTGCTCTGGCTCAGCAACACGCCTTTGGGGCGGCCGGTAGTGCCCGAGGTGAAGAGCACCATGCACGGCGCATCGGGGGAGGGGCGATGCTGCAGCAACGGTGACGTGTCGTGCTGATCGAGCGCACTGACATCCAATGAAACGAAGTGCTCGCGCAGTGGGTGGCCGCCATCATCCAGCAACAGCCTGGCTCCCGCGCTGTCCAGCATGGCCTGTTGGCGTTGCGCCGGATGATCCGGTGCCAGCGGCAGGTAAACCGCGCCGCAGCCCAGCACCGCAAGAATGCTGGCATACAACGCCGTTGTTTTTTCCAGGCACACCCCGACCACCGGTGGTACCTCCAGGCCTTCCAGCAGTGGGCCGAGGCGTTGCTGGATCGCCCGTGCTTGAGCGTGCAATTGCCGGTAGGTCAGTACACGGCCGGCAATGTTCAGCGCCGGTCGTGCGGCGAAGGTGAGCAGGCTGGCCTGCAGTCGTTCGATCATCGGCACCTGCGCTGCCTGCAGCAATTGCACATCGGCGGTGTGATTGAACCGATGCACGAACGCCAGTGCCTCCAGCTTTTGCAAGCTGTGTTCGGGCCAGGCATTGGTGCCGGCCGCGGCGGGGCAATACTCCGGGTCGCGGGCGAAGCCGCTGACCAGCACGGCGACCCATTCCACCAGCGCGCTTGTCGCTTGCAGGCGCAGTCGCTGGCCATTGCCGCTGGGCGCTTCGGCAAGGTCCAGCACGGCCAGCAAGCGCTGGCCGGCGGCATAAGCGCGTAACTGCAGCCGCGGCAACCCATGCTCCGTCAGCGGGCCGACGCCCAGGCGCAGGCTGATGCGTGGAGTGGCGGCCAGGTGTGCGGGCAGTGACTCGCTACCGTCCTCGATCACCAGGTCGGCAGCGTCATGCCCCGACAGATGACCATACTGTTCCAGCTCCAGCCTCACCGCATCCAGGGCACGGCTGATACCCAACCATCCAATTGTCAGGCGCCTCATGCCGCTCTCCCGGCCACCGGCAGATAGTCGGCCAATGCCAGGGCCACGCTCGGTGTCTGCAGCAAACCGCTGTGTTGCAGAAAGCCCATGATGTTGCCGATCAGCGGGTGGTGGCGGGTGATGGGGAACTCCAGTGCCGCCATGTCGGCCCGCAGCGCATGGCGAACGTCAGCGCTGACGTCCAACTGATCGATCAGTTGCAGGTCGAAGGATTTTTGCAGCTCGTTGGTCAGGTAATGCGCCAGAAAGATGGGCAAGACCGGCGCAATGCTATCGCGGTCAGCCGGGCTTGCCGCCTGCCAATAGAGGCGCACCAGGCGTGTCCAGAACTGCCCATGGCGCCCTTCGTCGAACAGGTGATCGGCCATCAAGCCACGGATGGAGGCCTTGACGCTGTCATCCCTGGAAAACGCCGCCACGTCATGGGTCACGGTGTTTTCGGCAATGGCCACGGCAATCAATTCCACCGCATCGCGCAGGTGCGCCGGGGCTTGCGCCTGCGCCGCCGGCAGGGCGCGGCTCAGTTCGATCTGCCCGGGCAGATCCAGCGGTGATATACCGGTCATCTTCACGGTCTGTTGCAGGAAGTCCAGCGCGACCAGGGCGTGATAGTCCTCGTCCACCACGACGGTCATCGCGTCATAGCGACACACAAGGGGGAAGGGCAGGGCGAAACGGTTCTTGGCGATGTTGCGCGCGGTCCTGTCGACGATCTCGGTTTCGAAAATCACCACGTCATTGATGAATTTGTAGAAGCTTTGCAACAGCACGAAGTCGCGCCACTGCGGGCAATGTTCAAGAAAGGTCGCGCTGAGCACCAGGGGCTGGCGGCACAGCGGGTAGATCAGTTTGTCGTCGTTTTCCAGCAGGCGGCGAGGGCGTGTGCGGATGGTGGCGCGGCGTTCCCAGTCTTCGGCGATGGAGCGGTAGGCGCTGATGTTCATGGGCGCACCTGTTGCAGCAAGGTGTGTACGTCGTCCCAGAGCTTGATGCGGTTTTCCACGGCGTTGACCGCGGTTTCAGCCGCCTGTTGCTGGCGCTCGGGTGCGTTGTCGGTAAGGCCCTGGAGCATCCTCTGCGCCCCTGGCTCATGGTCTTGGGTGTCCAGCTCGATGTGGCGGTTGAGGTACTCGCCCAAGGTTGGCGCCTGGCTTCTGATGATCTCACTGCCCTGCAACAGCCGTTCGAACATGCTCGGGATAATGCTTTCGCGGCCGTGCAGGAAGGCGGCGGCCACACAATGGGTGGGCGCATTCAACGCGATGTGCAACGTGCTGGCGACGAAGCGGGCCACGCCGGGCAGCACATCGACCTGGCCCAGGGCGGCATTGGCCTCGACGCCCCGACGTTGCAGCGTGATGAACGTATCGATAGCGTGGGTACTGGCGCCCACTTCGAGCATGGCTTCGCGGTACAGCTCGAAGTGGCTGCAATGACCGCGCCGGGGGTGTTCGTCCGACTCCTCGCCCAGCACGATTTCGTTGATCAGGCGGGCGGCTTGCGGGTCGGTCGGCGGGAGCCAGGGTAATTGCGTACAGGTCAGGTCCCGTTGCAGGCGTTTGGTGAGGCTCATGAAGTCCCAAACGGCAAATACATGGTTTTCCATAAAGATTTGTAACTTGCCAAGTGAAGTTATTTCTTCAAATAACGGATGGCTGCATAACTGCAGTTTTTTTTGTTTAAGTAAACCTTGATACATAGTTGATGCCTATAAGTTGTTGCGACTGCTCTGAAAACAGTGCTGGGCTTTTGCAGCCCAAAAGCGGACAGATAACGTTTAGCCAAGCAGCGCGCGCAGCGCTGCCCAAACAAGGGTTCGTGCAGGCTGTTGAGGTGCTTGGTTTATTGAAGAAAGATAATAAGCCGATTAAACGTTTGGGCGAGCTTATAAATGTATTAGATGTTTTTTCGAAAAGATTCCGGTTGTGGGTAAGTTGTATTATTAAACGTGGGAAGTTTCTCGAGCATTAGCAGGCATTACGCAGTCGAATAGTTTTAACCAGGGCGTCTTGATGCGGGTTCTGCCAACAGCGAAGGCCGCCCCGCAATGCTTGATCGGTGAAGCAGGCTGGGAAAGTTCAGTTGCCGGTCGCCTCAAGGCCCTTGAGGTAAGTGCTGATGACCTCCATGCCTCGCATCAAGTGATTGCGCAACGTCAGGATACTTTCGTCGACCTTCTTCTGCGCCACCAGGCTCAGCAGTTCGCGGTGATCTTCCTGGGACGTCTCGCCGAGCCCCATCGCCTCAAGGTTGAAACGCAGGAAGCGCTCCTCTTCATTCAAACCGTGTTCGACTAGCGTGAGTAGCCGCCGGTTGGGGGCCTTGCCATACAGCGCCATGTGGAACAGGCGGTTGAGCCGGCCGATCTCGGTATAGTCTTTCTCTTGTTCCAGCGCCGTGATGAAGGCATCGGCCTGGGCAATGTCGTCTGCGCTGAGCAACGGAATCGACAAGCGCAGCGCTTCGGACTCCAGCAGCATGCGCAGGGCGTAGGTCTCGGCCGAATTGTCTTCGATCAGCGGTGCAACCACCGCCCCCTTGTGCGTCACGACGTGCAGCAACGACTGGGCTTCCAGCTGCCGAAGGGCTTCACGCACGGGCATGCGACTGACGCCGAACAGGCTGGCCAGCTCCTGCTGGCGCATGGCGGTACCACAAGGCAATCGGCCATCGAGGATGGCGTTGCGCAAGGTTTCTTCGATTACGGAACGAGCAAGATGGGCGGGAATAGGCCCGCTGACCTTGATACTGCTCAAAGGGCTCGGCTTTTGCGTCACGGCTACGCTAGCCTCCTCATAGAATGGCAATGGCTTATTGGATCCAATGCACACTAGAGATTGCCTACAGGCTTGTCAAACGAGCAAGGTTTTCGGCTTGTAAGCGGCTAAACACGCCACTCTGGGTGCCCACATCGAGCTTTTGCGGTGTCTTACACGGAGGTGTCGGATTGCCCTGCATTGAACACTTCACCGCCATCGTTTGTTCCATTCCCGCCGCCCAACGCAGGGTTTCGTCGGTGCATTCCTGTCTATGCATATTCTCTAACGGTATTTAAAATACAGTTCTTATATCTATAAAGTCACTCTCCTGTCCGATCGGGAGTGAATTCATGTCAGCCACCTCCACTGTTCCAGCAGCGATCCCTAACGCCCAAACCTTCGAGATTCGTCCACTCCCCGGCAGCGTGGGGGCCGAGATCATCGGCCTGGATTTGTCCCGCCCGGTCAATGACGAGGATTTCGCCCGCATTCACCGCGCGCACCTGGATCACCATGTGGTGGTCTTTCGCGACCAGCGCATCACCCCCGACCAGCAGATCGCCTTCAGCCGCCGCTTTGGCGTGCTGCAGATCCATGTGCTCAAGCAGTTCCTGCTGGCCAACCACCCGGAAATCCTGATCGTCTCCAACATCATCGAAAACGGCCAAGCCATCGGCCTGGGCGATGCGGGCAAGTTCTGGCATTCGGACCTTTCCTATAAAGAACTGCCCAGCCTGGGCTCGATGCTGCATGCCCGGGAACTGCCAGCCGAAGGCGGCGACACCCTGTTTGCCGACATGCACAAGGCCTGGGACCACTTGCCCGAGCACCTGCGCAACGCCGTACACGGCCGCAGCGCTGCGCATTCCTACACCGCGCGTTACAGCGAAACCAAATTCGAAGGCAACTGGCGCCCGACACTGAGCCCCGAGCAGCTCGCCCAGGTCGCCGAAGTGGTCCACCCGATTGTGCGGACCCACCCGGAAAACGGCCGCAAGGCGCTGTTCGTCAGTGAAGGTTTTACCACCCGCATCGTCGGCCTGCCGGAAGACGAAAGCCGCGACCTGCTGGCCCAGCTCTACGCCCACAGCGTGCTGCCGGACAATATCTACCGCCACCACTGGCAGCCCCACGACTTGGTGTTCTGGGACAACCGCTCGCTGATCCACCTGGCTACCGGTTGCCCGAGCCATCTGCGCCGCAAGCTGTACCGCACCACCATCCAGGGCGACGCGCCTTTCTGATTCGGAGCATGACCATGTCCAGAAACATTCCATTTGCGCGGCTGGCCGCCACGTTCGGCCTGGGTATCAGCCTGTTGGCCGGCAGCCTCGTCGCCCCGACGGTGGCGCAGGCTGAAGGTGAGATTCGCATCGCCGAGCAGTTCGGCATCGTCTACCTGTTGCTCAACGTGGTGCGCGACCAGCACCTCATCGAAAAATACGGTAAGCAGGAAGGCCTCGATATCCAGGTCGACTGGACCCAACTCTCCGGCGGCGCGGCCGTGAATGATGCGTTGCTCTCCGGTTCCATCGACATTGCCGGTGCCGGCGTCGGGCCGCTGCTGACCATCTGGGACCGTACCCGCGGCAAGCAGAACGTCAAGGCCGTCGCCTCCCTCGGTAACTTTCCCTACTACTTGGTGAGCAACAATCCCAAGGTCAAGACCATCGCCGATTTCACCGATAACGACCGCATCGCGGTACCGGCGGTGGGTGTGTCGGTGCAGTCGCGCTTCCTGCAATACGCAGCTGCCAAGCAGTGGGGCGACAAGCAATTCAATCGCCTCGATCAGTACACCGTCGCCGTCCCGCACCCCGACGCCACGGCCGCGCTGATCGCCGGCGGTACCGAGCTGACCGGGCACTTTTCCAACCCGCCGTTCCAGGACCAGGCCCTGGCGAACCCCAATGTGCATGTGGTGCTCAACACTTATGACCTGCTGGGCCCGAACTCGCCGACGGTGTTGTTCGCCACTGAAAAATTCCGTAACGACAACCCGAAAACCTACAAGGCATTCGTCGATGCGCTGACCGAAGCCGCGCAGTTCGCCCAGCACGACAAAGGCGCCGCCGCCGACACTTACATCCGCGTGACCAAGGCCAAGATCGACCGTGCCGAGCTGCTGAAAATCATCGACAACCCGCAATTCGAATTCAGTGTCACGCCGAAAAACACTTACCCGCTGGCGGAGTTCCTCTACCGCGTCGGCGCAATCAAGAACAAGCCGGAATCGTGGAAGGACTACTTCTTCCAGGACGCCAAGCCGCTGCAAGGAAGCTGAGATGAACGCGCCCCTGCAAGGCCACACGGCCAGCAACCTGCCCACCGCCGCCGCGCTGCTGGCGGTGGATAACGTCAGCCTCGAATACCGCACCCCCGAGCGCGTGGTGCGGGCCACGCACCAAGTCAGTTTCGACATCGACCCGGCCGACCGCTACGTGTTGCTCGGCCCGTCGGGTTGCGGCAAATCCACCTTGCTCAAGTCCATCGCCGGGTTTATCCAGCCTTGCGAAGGGGAGATCCGCCTGCTGGGGCAGAAGGTCGAACAGCCCGGTCCAGACCGCATCGTGGTGTTCCAGGAATTCGACCAGTTGCCGCCGTGGAAAACCGTCAAACAAAACGTCATGTTCCCGCTGCTGGCGTCGAACACCCTCAAGCGGCGGGACGCCGAAGAACGCGCGTTGCACTACCTCGACAAAGTCGGCCTCGGCGCCTTTGCCGACGCCTATCCGCACACTCTCTCCGGCGGCATGAAAGCCCGCGTGGCCATCGCCCGCGCCCTGGCGATGCAGCCGAAAATCCTGTTGATGGACGAACCCTTCGCCGCCCTCGATGCGCTGACCCGACGCAAGATGCAGGAAGAGTTGCTGCGGCTCTGGGAAGAGGTGCGTTTCACCTTGCTGTTCGTCACCCACTCCATCGAAGAGGCGCTGGTGGTGGGCAATCGCATCCTGTTGCTGTCGCCCCATCCCGGGCGCGTGCGCGCGGAAATCCACAGCCATCAATACGATCTGCACAGCCTTGGCGGTGCGCAATTCCAGGCCTCGGCGCGAAGGATTCATCGCCTGCTGTTCGATGAAGCCCCCGAAGCCGAACGTGAGTTGGGCATCGCCGATATCCGCATCGCTTACTGAAGGGGCCCTCCCATGCGCCAGGAATATGAAGTCACCCTCGAACCGCTGCTCAGCGTCCCCGTGGAACGCGAGCTGCCCCTGCGCCAACGCGTGTGGCAACAAGGCTGGTTGCGCAAAGGGTTGATCCTGATCGTGCTCGCGTTCCTCTGGGAAGCGGTTGCGCGCTACCAGAACAATGACCTATTGCTGCCGAGTTTCTTGCAGACGTTTCACGCGCTCTACGACGGGCTTCTGAGTGGCGAGCTGCTGAGCAAAGTCAGCATTTCGTTGGTGGTGCTGATCAAGGGTTACCTGATCGGCATTGTGCTGGCATTTGCCCTGACCACACTGGCGGTGTCGACCCAACTGGGCCGCGACCTGCTCAGCACCCTGACCTCGATGTTCAACCCGCTGCCGGCGATTGCACTGTTGCCGCTGGCGCTCTTGTGGTTTGGCCTGGGCCAGAACAGCCTGATTTTCGTGCTGGTGCATTCGGTGTTGTGGGCGTTGGCGCTCAACACTTATTCGGGGTTTCTCGGCGTGTCCGAAACCCTGCGCATGGCCGGTCGCAACTACGGGTTGAAGGGCATGCGCTTCGTGCTGTTCATCCTGATCCCGGCGGCACTGCCGTCGATCCTCGCCGGCCTGAAAATCGGCTGGGCATTCGCCTGGCGCACGCTGATTGCCGCCGAGCTGGTGTTCGGCGCCACCAGCGGCAAAGGTGGCCTGGGCTGGTACATCTTCCAGAACCGCAATGAGCTGTACACCGATAAGGTTTTTGCCGGGCTGGCGGTGGTGATCCTGATCGGCTTGTTGGTGGAGAACCTGGTGTTCGATACCTTCGAGCGATTGACCGTCAAGCGGTGGGGGATGCAGCGCTGAGGCTGGCTTGATCAATGAGTGAGCAGGCTTGCTCCCACTGGGGACGTTTCCCCGTCAAGCGCCTTCAAGGATTGCGCAAAAACACCACATACCCGCGAAACCACTCACTCCCCTTCAAATACCCCGGCGCCGTCCATTCCCCGCCCTGGATCAAGCCGATCTTGAACGGCAGCCCCAGCCGATTCATCCGTGGCAGATACGCGGCGTAATCCGGGATGCTCTGGCGCCCCTGATACGTCTGCACCACCACCTCATCCACCACGCCGTTGAGCCGGGCGATGGCGGTTGGGTCGGCGTTGCTGCTCCAGTCCATCAGGCCGGTGATGCTCAGGCGCAGGTCGGCGGGCAGGCGCTGGCGCAGGTCGCGCAGGAAGTCGGCGTATTCGTGCAGGTACTGGGTGCGGGCGTCGAAGTCGATCTGGATGCCGATCACCGGGTTGCCGGCGTCGCGCCAGCGTTGTACCTGGCCGAGCAGTTGGGTGTAGACGCGGTCCGGCCAGCGCAGGGTGTGGGCGCGGTAGACCAGCCAGATGTCGCCCTGGGTGATGCGCGGCACGCTTATGCCCTGGGCGATCAATTGCACGCCGCGTTGGGGCGCGCGGCGGGTGGCGTTGATCTGGCCCTGGAGGATGTACAGGGTTTTTGCCTGCTTGAGCACCGGCTGCGGCGTGACCCCGCTCCACAGCCAGAAGGCGTCATAGTCGCGGGCGTCGACCGCGCCGAAAGCCGGGCTTGCCAGCAACAGCAAGCCGAGCCACAGCGGTTTCACCAGTAGTACTGCAGGGATTTGCCCCACTGTGTGTCGGCAAAGCCCGTCTTGAGTTGACGGAACCAGGCCTTGCGCACGGCCGGTGCGACGTCTTCGCCGCCGCAGCTGTTATAACCGGCGGGCGCGTAGCAGTTGATGGCGCGGAACAGCGCGTAGGCCTTGTCGGTTTTCGGCGCCTTGGGGTTGCCGATCACCTGTTGGTAGCCGTCGAGCCGCGAGAAGGTGTCACCCTTGAAGTCCGATGGCGTACTGCCCAGGCTGCCGGCGGCGCGTGCCTGTTCAAGGGGCATGCCGTCGAGGTTGTTGCGCAGGATGAACTCGCCGAAGCAGTTCAGGCCGTGGGGATTTTTTGCGTCGTTCTGCAAGGTCGCGGCGGTTTGCGCAATGCTCGGGCAGGCGTAGCCGGATTCAGCTTTTTCGCCGTTCCACTGGAACAGTTTCAACGTCTGGCTGGCGCTGTAGACATAACCCAGGCTGGTGCCCAGCTTGTCGTCCGGGGCCGACGCCGGCAGTTGCTTGAGGTCGTCGTCGAAGGTGGCGAACTGGCCGCGCAGCAGGTCTTTATAGAGCAGCACGAATTGGGCGGTCTGGCGCTCCAGCGGGTCATGGGCCTGGGCGATCTGTTGGCGCAGCAAGTCCGGCCCGGCGATGTGGCGCAGCAGGATGTAGCGCACCTGTTTGGCGCTGATCGGCGAATCGGCGGCGAACACCTTGGCCAACTGGCCGCTGCGTTCGTAATTCATCGCCAGTGCCAGCTCCAACTGGTCGCGTTGCAGCGGTTGCTTGGCCAGCGGCAGCAGTTGCAGCCACAGGGTTTCGGCGGCTTTCCAGTCTTGCTTGGCTTCCAGGGCCAGGCCGCGCAGGGTCTGTTGGCTGAAGGCGAAGTAATCCGGGTTCGACGGCACGTCCTGGGGCAGGTGTTTCAACGCGTTGTCGGGTTGATGCTCGACGTACAGGGCATACGCCGCTTGCAGGTAGTCGAACAGCGCCGGCGTGTCGGCAAACACGGCTTTTTGCTGATCGAGATCGGCGCGGCTGAGGGCCGGCGGCGTGTGAGCGCGCATCCGCATCAGGTCGCTGACGAGCAGGATCATCGGGTTCTGGACTGCCTTGCCGTTGACCATCAGCAGCTTGACGTCGGCTTCGGCCACCAGCTCATCCACGGACACATTGCGCTGGGCGTCGGTGGCCTGGGTCAGTTGCCAGGCATAGGCCTCGGCGAGCTTGGCTTGATCGTCCGCCAACCAATACACCCGGCGCAGCAGGCCACGGGCGGAGGCGACGTAATCACCCTGTGGATAAGTCTTCAGGTAACCGAGGAAGCCTTCTTCGGCGTCGCTCAGGGCGGACTTATCCACATGCTCGAGTTGCGGCATGCCGTATTCGTCGAAGGCGTCGGCCTGCGCCTGGTTCAGTGACGTCCGCGCGGTCATGTACAGCGCGGTTTCCTTCAGCCAGGGCACATTGCTGGTGCTGGCGCCGGCGAAACCGCGCTCGGCGTCGCTGAAACGACCGCTATAGAAGTCGGCGGCGGCCTGCAGATAAGTGCGGAACAATTGGCCTTCGCTGGATTGGATCTGCTGTGCATCCAGCACTTGGCCTTCCCAAGAACAGGCCGTGAGCATTTGCAAACGCGCCTTCACCAGTAGCTCGCGTTCGGCTGCCGGCATGTCGGCCTTGAGCACCTGGCGGATAAACGCGGTGGCGCTGTCATCGTCGTTGCTGCGGCAGCGGCTGCCTTCGCCATTCAGGAAGTCAGCCCCCGCGGCTTTGTATTCGTCGCGCTTGATGCCCAAAGGCTGGAGCAGGGTGTCGAGTTCGGCGCTGGGCGAGGTGTGCGATGTGTTATCCGCTTCGGCCGGCGCGGCGGCGATCGGCACCAGGCGGTACACCGGGAACGGCACCGGACCGAAGCCTTGGGACAGGTCGTCTTCGCTCAAGGCGTTCGGCGCCAGGGGTGCGGCTTTTTTGTCGGCCAGCAACAGGCGCAGGTTGGTTCGGCTGTCATTGCCGGGGCTCAGGAACGGCAGGTTGTTGCAGGTGTCCAAGCTGTCCCGCGAGACCCTCCAGTCGGGGTAGCACGAGTCGTCGGAGCTGGCGAGTGCCGGCAGGGAGAGACCGGCGAGCAGGGCCAGTGCCAGGGGTGACAGAAAACCGATGTGCATGACGTGTCCTTGATCCTGAGTCCTTGGAGGTCGGCAATCATAACGTGATCCGGCGAAGGCTTCGGCAAAGGCCTACAAAAAATGCTGATTTGTCTGACTGGGGGTAGTGGCAATTTAACTCCGCTGCCCTAGACTGCGCACATCGTCAGGGAGGTCGAATGTATGAAGCAGTTATGTAGATCGGTACTGGGATTTTCCTGCTTGGTGAGCCTGGCGCCGATGGTCATGGCGGACGATCCGCTGTTGGACCACGCGCCCGCAGCGGCCGTCAGCGCCGACAGCGAAGCCCGTGGTGTATTGCGCGCCCGTGACCAGGCGATGCTTGCCAGTGAATTGTCGGGGCGGATTGTCGAACTGCCGTTCAGCGAGGGCGAGTCGTTCAAGAAAGGCGACACCCTGGCGCGTTTCGATTGCTCGGCCTACCAGGCCCAACTCAATGCCGCCTCGGCCGCCAGCCGTGGCGCCGGCGAAGAACTGGCCCACAACAAACAACTGGCGGCGCTGAATTCGGTCGGCCGGTTCGAAGTGGCCCGCGCCGAAGCCAAACTCACCGAAACCCAGGCCCAGTCCCAGGTCTATCAGGTGCAGGTCAAGCGCTGCAGCGTGCTGGCGCCGTATGACGGCCAGGTGGTGCAGCGCAAAGTCCAACGTTATGAAAGCGTCTCGGCCGGCGCGCCGCTGCTGGAAATCGTCGACAACCGCAGCCTGGAGATCCACCTGCTGGTGCCGTCGCGCTGGATGGGCAAACTCAAGCCCGGGCAGACGTTCAGCTTCACCCCCGACGAAACCGGCCAGGCATTCAACGCCACCGTCAAACGCCTTGGCGCGCGCATCGACGAAGGCAGCCAGACCCTGTTGCTGGTCGCGACCTTGCCCAATGCCAATGGGTTGATGGCCGGCATGAGCGGCACCGCGCACTTTGCACAACTGCAATGAACGCACCGATGACGGGCAATGCCGAGCGGGTATTCGCGCAGTTTCTCGAGTTGGAACGCCAGACCCGCGCCGCCCAGAGCATTGAGCAATTGGCCTACAGCCTGGTCAATGATGGGCAACCGCTGTTCGGCTATCGCCATGCGGCGCTGTTGATCGCCGGCAAGGTGCGGGCGGTGACGGCGGTGAGCAGCGTCGACCCGAACGCGCCGTTCGTGGCCTTCGTCGAGCAGGCCGTGGCCCAATTGCACAAACACGGGCTGGGCCAGGCCGCCCGGGAAGTGCCGGCCGCGCAATTGAGCGCGCAACTGCAGGCCGACTGGCAGAGCCTGTCCGCCGGCCATGTGTTCTGGTTGCCCTTGATCGACCCGCAAGGCCGCGTGTTCGGCGGTGTGTGGCTGGCGCGGGATACGCCCTGGAACCCGGCCGAGCAAGTGCTGCTGGCGCAGTTGGGCGACACCTACAGCCACGCTTGGCGTGCGCTGCAACCGCGCCAGCCGTGGCGCCTGCGCCTGACCCGCAAACGCCAGGTGCTGGTGGTGGTCGCGTTACTGCTGATGCTGCTGATTCCGGTGCGCCAATCGGTACTGGCGCCCGCCGAAGTGGTGCCGTTGGCCGGCCAGGTGGTAGCGGCGCCGCTGGACGGGGTGATCGCCGAGTTCCTGGTCAAGCCCAACCAGACGGTGAAAACCGGCGACCTGCTGCTGCGCTTCGAAAGCACCACCCTCACGGCCCAGGCCGATGTGGCCGCGCGTGCCCTGGGCGTGGCCGAAGCGGAGCTCAAGGCCAATTCCCAGCGCGCCTTTGCCGATGCCGAATCGAGTTCGCGTATCGACCTGCTCGCGGCCCGGGTCGAGCAAAAACGCGCCGAGCGCGACTACGCCCGCGAACTGCTCAAGCGCAGCGAAGTACGCGCCGAGCGTGACGGTATCGCGGTGTTTGCCGACGCCGAACGCTGGACCGGCAAACCGGTGCAGACCGGCGAGCGTCTGCTGCAGATTGCCGATCCCGGCCAGGCAGAGTTGCGCATCGAACTGGCGGTGGGCGATGCCATCGCATTGGCGCCCGACGCCCAGGTTGCGCTGTTCCTCGACAGCGACCCGTTGCAGCGCCACCTCGCCACCTTGCAACGCGCCGCCTATGAGGCGCAGCCCACACCCGGCGGGCAACTCGCCTATCGCCTCGATGCGCGCTTCGATGAGGCACCGCCACGCATCGGCCTGCGCGGCACGGCGAAGCTCTTCGGTGAGCGCGCGCCCCTGGCCCTGTACCTGTTGCGTCGGCCATTGGCCGGCTTGCGCCAGAGCGTTGGCCTCTGATGAACCTGCCCCCGCTGCGCGAAGACCTGCAACTGTCCAGCGCCGGCGCGGCCCTGGACGGCTCGCCGCGCTGGACCCTGGCCGACCCGGTGCGCGGGCGTTACTTCAAGCTCGGCGCCACCGCCATTCGGCTGCTGCGCCACTGGTCCCTGGGCGACCCGCAACACGTCCTGCGAGCCGCCAACCGTGAGCCGGGCCTGCCCCTGGGCGCCAGCGAAGTGGATGAGCTGCTGAGCTTCCTGCGCGCCCATGACCTGATCGCCGCGCTGGACCCGCAGCAACGTGCCAGTTACGCCTACAAGGCCGCCGCCCGTAAGCAAAGCCTGTGGCAAATCCTGCTGCACCAATATTTGTTCTTCCGCATCCCGCTGTGGCGCCCGGACGCGTTCCTCAACCGCGCCTGGCCGTGGCTGGCGCGCTTCGGGCCGGGGCTGTTGCGCTACGGTTTGCCGCTGACCCTGGGCCTGGGCGTGTTTCTGGTGGCGCGGGACTGGCAGCGCTTTCTGGCGACGTTCCCGCACCTGTTCAGCCTCGGCGGTGCCCTGGCGTTTGGCGTGGCGCTGTTCTTCGCCAAGCTGTGCCATGAATTCGGCCATGCCTTCATGGCCAAGCGCGCCGGGTGCCGCGTGCAAAGCATGGGCGTGGCGTTCATGGTGTTGCTGCCGATGTTCTACACCGATGTAAGTGATGCCTGGCGGGTCAATGATCGGCGTGCGCGATTGCTGATCGGCGCCGGTGGGGTGATGGCCGAGTTGCTGCTGGCCTGCGTGGCCTTGCTGGCCTGGTCGCTGCTGCCGGACGGCGCGGCGCGCACGGCGGCGTTCATGTTGGCCAGTGCGACGTGGCTGACCACCCTGGCGATCAACCTCAACCCGTTCATGCGTTTCGATGGTTATTTTTTGATCAGCGACCTGTGGGGCGTCGACAACCTGCAAGGTCGCGCCTTCGCCCTTTGCCGCTGGCGCCTGCGCGAGTGGTTGTTCGGCTATGGCGAACCGGCGCCGGAACCCTGGGCGCCGAACATGCAACGGCGCCTGCTGTGGTGGGGTTACCTGGCCTGGTTGTGGCGGGCGGCGCTGTTCCTGGGGATCGCCCTGGCGGTGTATCACCTGTTCTTCAAGCTGCTGGGGATCTTCCTGATGCTGGTGGAACTGGTGTGGTTCATCGGCCTGCCGATCTTCAAGGAGTGGCGCGAATGGTGGAGTCGCCGCAGCCAGGCCCATGCGCCGCGGGTGCTGCTCAGCGGCCTGGGCCTGCTGTTGATCGTGCTGGCCCTGGTGGTGCCGTGGCGCAGTGCCGTGGAGTTACCGAGCATGCTCGAGGCCGGGCGCGCCAGTGCCTTGCACGCGCCGGTGGCGGCGCGGGTGAAACAGTTGCGGGTGGTGGATGGGCAAGTTGTGACCCAGGGCCAGGTGCTGATCGAATTGGAATCGCCGGATTTGGATGCGCGGCAAAGCATCGTGCGCCGCGAAGTGGAGATCCTGCAGTTGCAGATGCGTCGCCAGGCCGGACGCAGTGAAACCGCGGCCGACGCCGGGATCAATGATCAGCGCCTGTCCCAGGCCCTGGCCGAATACCGCGGGCTTGCCGCCCAGCGCGAACGCCTGCTGTTGCGTGCGCCCCATGCCGGCACCGTGCGCGACGTGCTGCCGCAGTTGAGCGTGGGCCGCTGGCTGTCGCCTAAAGACGCGCTGGCGCGAGTGGTCGAGGAGGGCGCGCGTCTGCGCGGGTATCTGGCGGAAGCCGAGCTGTGGCGGGTGACGCCGGGGGCGAGCGGGCGCTTTATCGCCGATGACCCGATGCGCGCCGCCATCCCGGTGGTGCTGACCGATATCGATGCCAACGGCGTGGCCTATCTGGACCAGGAAGCCCTGACCTCCGACCACCACGGGCCGATTGCCGTGCGCCGCGACGAAAACCAGCGCCCGGCGCCGGTGCAGGCGCAGTACGGCGTGCGGTTGCGCAGTGCGCAACCGATCGCCACCCCCCATCAACCGCTGCGCGGCGTGGTGGTGTTGCAAGGGCGCAGCGAGTCGGTGCTGGGCGTGGCCTGGCGTCGAGCGGCGGCCTTGGGCGTGCGGGAAAGCGGATTCTGACAGGAGTGCAAAGGCATGTTGAACAAGGATGGCGCTTTGGCGCAGGGCCTGGTGGTGCGCCCGTCACGGCCCACCGACGGGCCATTTCTGCAAAGCCTCTACCGCTCGGCGCGTGCCGATTTGCAGTGGATCGACGGTGAGCAGGGGCTGGTCGAGGCGGTGATCGCGCAACAGTTTCAAGTGCAGGAAAACGGCATGGGCGAGCATTTTCCCGGGGCCTTGCATTATGTGATCGAAAAACTCGACACGCCCATTGGCGCCCTGAGTGCCGATTTCGGCCCGAATGAAATCCGTGTGCTGTACCTGGCGTTTATCCCCGCTGCCCGAGGCCAGGGTTTTGGCCGCGCAGTACTGCACGGCGTGCAACGGGCCGCGCAGCAGGTGTGTTGCCCGGTGGCCACGGTGGTGTGGGCGAGCAACCCCCATGCGCGCCAGCATTACCTGGCGCTGGGGTTTCGGTTGGAGGAAGAGACGCCCGCCGCGCAGCGGCTGGTGTGGTACCCGTCTCAGTTGAACACGATGCAGAAATAACCGCGGGCGTTGTCGCGGCCCATGGCGGGTTCGCGGGACACAAACACCTGCTCCAGGCAGGTCTGCGCCAGCGGCAAACGGCAGAGGCCGTCGACGAAATCCGTCGGCTCCAGGCTGTCGAGCAACACGCTGAAGGCCGTGCGCGGGCTGCCCGGTACGCTGGCTTTGGGCGCATCAGTCACCTGTTGGATCTGGATCGGCAGCGCCGACCCGTCCGGCAGGTACAACACACTCGTGTGCGCAAGCAGAGGGCGAAAGTGCTCGGGGGTGACCAGGTTCAACATACATCAGCTCCGTGTCAGAGAGGCCGAGGCCCAAGTGCCTCGGCCCGGGTGCGGGTCAGTCGCGTGACGGGAAGACCCCGTTCAGGGCAATGCTGAAGTTGATCACCAGGAACGGGTTCATCGTGTCCATGGGCAACCCTTGGCCGGCCAAGGCCAGCGTGCCGGTCAAGCTCGTGCTGACGCCTTTGAGCGGTACCGGGCTGGCGCCCTGCTGGTCGGAAAAGATCGAGGCACTGCCCGGCCCGCCGCCGGAGGCGCCGATAAACGCATTGGCGGCGGTCGGCGCTGTAAGCGGGTTGCTGGCGGTGTCGGCCAGTTGCACCGCCGCGCTGACTGCCAGCGCCGCCGTGCTATGGGTGTGCGTGGGTAGGTTGGCCTGGGTGGCCATCACGCTTTCGACGCCGTCGACGTCGCCGATTAACCGCTGCGACAGGCCCGGGCCATTGCCTTGGCCGATGGGCAGGCGACCTTGCAGGTCAGGCAGCTTGAAGGTTTGCGTGCCGTCCCCGCCATATGTCGTGCCGATCAGCGCGTACAGCGCCTGGTATTGGCTGATGGGCAGGAGCTGGCCGGCGCAGAAGGCCCAGTTTCTTGGGGCGAAATTAAAGGCGAAAGGTTGGATAGTGCCGATGAATACTTCCATGAATCGTTCATCCTTGTGTGAGCTGTTCAAGGGGATATAAAGCCAGTCGATCTGGCTTCATCGCAGAGCGTAGACGCAGGTTTTGAGCGCTGCCTGCCGGTTGCGAAACAACGGGCGAATCCGGGGCTTTTGTCCTAGAGTGGCGCTTGTTTGCGCATGCGCAGGTTTGGCCCTGGAAATGGGCAGTGGCGGGGGAATCGGGGTGCGACGGTCTGTGGTAGAGCAAGACGACAACGTTGGGGTAATTTCTGCTGTCAATCGCCTCGCAAAGGCCCGTGAAGGTGGCGATTGGTTGCGTCAGTTATGGTGGGTGCCGATTCTGGCGCTGGCGCTGGCGGTGCGTTTTTATGGCCTGACGGCCGCGGCGATCTGGGGCGACGAAGGCTCAAGCCTGTTGCTCAGCCAATATGCGGCGACCGACCTGTGGTTTCACGCCGCCCACGATGTGCATCCGCCGTTGTATTTCTTCTTGCTGCGCGGCTGGATCGAGCTGTTCGGCGACGGCATCTGGTCGATTCGCAGCATGAGTGCGATTCCCGGTGTGGTCGTGGTGGGCCTGGGCATCTGCCTTGCGCGGCAGTTGTCCACCCTTCGTGCCGCCGTGCTGGCGGGTGTGCTGCTGGCGCTGTTTCCCAGCGCGGTGCGCTACAGCCAGGAAGTGCGGATGTACTCGCTGCTCGGCGTGTGGCTGCTGGGCGCGACGCTGGCGTTGGTGTATTGGGTGCGCCAACCCGAGCGCACGCGCTACCTGCTGGGGTATGGGCTGCTGATGGCCGCCGGTTTCTATACCCATTACTTCACCGCGTTGTGTGTGTTGGTGCATTGGGCCTGGCTGGGCCTGTTGAGTGCGTCCCAGCCCCCCGGCCGGCGCTTGATCACGCGTCCGGCCTGGTGGGTGGCCAACGTCGCGATCGTGCTGGTGTACCTGCCTTGGCTGCCGAACCTGGTGAGCCTGGTGCAGCATGTCGAGCAGCTCAAGGTCGGCGGCGACATCGGCTGGGAAGAGCCGATCAACCAGTTCTCCGTGCCGTCGATGATCTGGCAGTTCATGTTGCAGGACGAAGGTCTTGGCTTATCGCCTGTGCTGTTCTGGTCATTCCCCCTGCTGCTGGTGGCCGTGGTCGGCGTCTGCGCCTGGCGCGATCAGACGCGCTACCGGCCGGCCGGTCTGTTGGCGCTGTTTTTCTTGCTGCCGTTGCTGCTGGTGTACGGGGTGTCGTTTATCTCGTCGGTGTTTATCGAGCGTTACCTCACCGTCTATGCCCTGGCTTTGCCGATCATCCTGGCGCTGGCCATCGACCGCCTGCCCGGACGTCTTTCATGGCTGGGCGCGGCATTGTTCGTGCTGTGCGTCGGTGTGGAACTGCTGGGGGTGAAGAACAATGCCACCGTGGATGTGGATGATCAGTTCAACGTGCCGGTGGAGTTCGTCAATCGCAACTACCAGGAAGGTGACCGCATCGTCCTCAGCGACATGCTGTGGTACCTCAGCTACGTGTATTACGACCGGACCGAAGCCCAATTGCAGCTTTACACCCCGCCCAAACCGGATGGCACGCCGACGCGGCCGAACGCCTATGGTTTTGGCACGCTGGTGGATCAGGACGGCGGGCGTATTTACCTCGACCGTTTGTCGGCATTACCGGCCGATACCCAGCGTGTCTGGCTGATCAGCAGCAACGAAGCACCGGACGATTTTGCGCCGCTGCCGGACGGATGGCGTGAAAAAATGCAGCAGGACGGGGGCGGTGCCAGGGCGCGATTATTCGTGCTATGCCTCGGCCCAGAGCCTTCGCAGCCAGAGGCTTGTCGCTAATATCCATTTGGAATGAAGGGAATATCAAAACAGTGGCATTTGACCACTAGTGATCTCTTTAATCATCAGTTACGATTCGTATACAAATGGATTTTTGTCCTACAAAAGTGGTGAAGGGATGCAGTATCACTTTATCTCCGGTTTGCCCCGCTCCGGTTCGACGCTGCTGTCTGCGATCCTCTTGCAGAACCCGCGCTTCCACGCTGGCATGAGCAGCCCCGTGGGCACTCTGTTCAACGGCGTGCTGGGGCAATGCAGTGCCGGCAGCGAGTTCGGCTCGGTCATCGATGCCAATACCCGGCGCCGCTTGCTGCGTGGGTTGTTCGATGCCTATTACGCCGACCGCGCCCCTGTGCCGGTGGTGTTCGACACTAATCGCCAATGGTGCGCCCGCATGCCGGCGCTGCACGACCTGTTCCCCCAGGCCAAGGTGATCGCCTGCGTGCGTAACGTGGCGTGGATCATGGACAGCCTCGAGCGTGTGTACCGCGCCAACCCCTTCGAAAACACCAAGCTGTTCAACGACGACGTCGAGCGCAACACCGTCTACAGCCGTGTCGAAACCCTTGGCCAGCGCAATCGCCTGGTGGGGTACGCCTGGTCGGCGCTCAAAGAGGCGTACTACGGTGAACACGCCGACTCGATGCTGGTGGTCGACTACGACTTGCTCTCCCAGGCCCCTGAGCGGGTCATGCGGCTGGTCTACGAATTTATCGGCGAGCCCTGGTTCGAGCACGATTTCGAGCACCTGAGCTACGACGCGCCTGACTTCGACGACGCCCTCGGCGTGAGCGGTTTGCATCGGGTCAAGCCGAAGGTGGAACTGCAGCCCCGGCGGACCATCCTGCCGCCCGATCTCTTCGAGCAGTTCGCGCATATGTCTTTTTGGCGTGATGGCACTTCCAGCGCCGCCAATGTGATCCGTACCAAAGCCGATGCCGCAATCAGTTGATCGCGGCTTTTTTCATTGCGCAAATCAGCATTCGACCGACGGGTGAGCAGCATGTGGTGGAACAACCTTAAGGCACGGCCAGCAACAACCAATGCCAGCACCCTGGCGACGCCGATGATTATGTCCCTGGAACCGCGCATGCTGTTCGACGGCGCAGTGGCCGCCACCGTGGCCGATGCGGCCCAGGCCGACAGCCACGCCACCGCAGATGCTGCGGCCAAGGCGCTGACGACCACCGAACACGCCGCCACCGGTAGCGAAAGCCACCCGCAGTCCGACGCGCCCGCCACCCCCGCACCGGTTGCCGTGCCGGGGCAGAGCGTGGTGTTTGTCGATGCCCGCGTGAAGGATTCCGCCGAGCTGCTCAACGGCGTTGCCCCCGGCACCCAAGTGGTGCAACTGGACGCGAGCAAGGACGGCCTGCAGCAGATCGCCGATTACCTGGGCAGCCATCAGGGCGTCAGCTCGGTGCAGATCATCGCCCACGGCAATGCCGGTGATCTGTGGCTGGGCAGTACCTATTTGTCCGCCGACAACGTCGCGGCCCGCAGCGAAGTGCTGGCGCAGATCGGCCAGGACATGAACGTGGGCGGCGATATCCTGATCTACGCTTGCAACACCGCCGCCAGCGACAAGGGCATCAACTTTGTCGACTCGCTGGCGCAACTGACCGGGCGCGATGTTGCCGCGTCCACCAACCGCACCGGCCTGGGCGGCGACTGGACCCTGGAAATCGCCACCGGCTCCATCGAAAGTCATACGGCGTTGTCGTACCAGGCGATGTCGGCATACCAATACGGCCTGGCGAACATCACGGTGACCAGCGCCGCAGACAGCGGTGCCGGCACACTGCGCCAGGCCCTGACCGATGTGGGTGTCGGCGAGACCGTCACCTTCAGTACCCCGGGCATGACGGTCAATCTGGACACGCAGTTGGTCATCGCTAAAAACCTGACCATCGACGGCGACCTGAACAACGATGGTGTTGCCGATGTGACCATCAGCGGGCAGTACAAGACCCAGGTGTTGAAGGTTGACAGCGGTGTCACCGCGACCCTGGACGGCCTGGTCATTACCAAGGGCTTGGCGGCTGGCGACGGCAGCAATGGCGGTAGCGGTATTAGCGCGGCCAATTTGCTCGGGGCGGGGATCAGTAACTTCGGTAACCTGACCCTCAATAACGTCAGCGTGACAGAGAACGCAGCCTCGGGTGGCGGTGGTGGCGGTGGTGTGACCAATGGCAATTTCGGCGGTGCCGGTGGTGGCGGCGGCGCGGTGGGCGGAGGCAACGGCGGGCGTGGTGGCAATACCGGCAACGGGAGCGGTGTCTACGCCGGAACTGCGGGCACCGCCAACCAGGGTGGGAAGGGTGGGGGCTACAGCACCATGGGCGGCAACGGCGGCTCGAGCAGCGGTGGTGCCGGCTCGACCGGCATCTACGGTTATACCAACGGTTCCGCTGGCGGCACAGCGACCTCCGGCGGCTTGTCGATCGGCGGCGGTGGGGGTGGTTCCGGCTGGAACGGTGCCGGTGGCAAGGGCGGCGGAGCGGCTGGCGGTATCTACAACGCCAGCGGCGCCACCCTGACCATCGTCGGCACCAGCTCGATTACCGGTAACATCGGTGCCGGCGGCGGCGGCGGTGGTGGTTCGGCGGCCGGCAGCGGCACTACTCTGAATGGCGGTGACGGTGGCCTGGGTGTCGGTGCCATCTGGAACAAAGGCACGGTATTGATCACGGCGGCCAACTTCGCGGCGCTGGGCGGTTCGGCCAATACCGGTGCCAGTGGTAACGGTGGCTTGGCCACCAACGCCTCGGCGGGCAGCAAACCCACAGCAGTCAACGGTCTGTTCAACGATATCGGCGGAACGGCGAACACCGCTTACAGTCCGGCCCCTGTCGCGACCATCGTGGTCAGCAACACCGCGCAGCACATCGGCAGCACTTCGCAGGTGACCATTACCTTCAACCAGGCCGTGACCGGCTTTACCAGCGCCGATCTGACGATTAGCAACGGTACCCTGGGCACCCTGACTACCAGCGACAACATCACCTACACCGCGACCTTTACGCCGAGCGCGAGCGTGACCAGCGCCACCAACCAGATTGTCCTCGACAATACCGGCGTCACCGCCACGTCGACGGGGACACCGGGGACCGGCACCACTTCGTCCAACACCTTCAGCATCGATACCGTGCGCCCAACCGCGACCGTTACGGTCGTTGCGCCGACGTTGAGCACCACGGTCAACTCGACGGTGAACATTACCTTCAGCGAAGCGGTGAGCGGTTTCAGCCTTACTGACATGTCGGCGTCCAACGGCACCCTGAGCAACCTGACCACCAGTGACAATATCCACTGGACCGCGACCCTGACACCGAGCGCCAGCAACAGCAGCAGCGGCAATGTCGTTACCCTGGACAACACCCTCTATACCGATACCGCGACCAACGCCGGTACCGGCACGACCACGTCCAACACCTATGCGATCGACACGGTGCTGCCGACCTCGACCATTGTGGTGTCCGATACCGCACTGAGTATCAGCGGTAACACGTCCCTGGTGACCATCACCTTCAGCGAGGCGGTCACCGGGCTCACCGCCGGCGCCTTCACGGTCGCCGACGGCATCCTGAGCAACTTGGGCAGCAACGACGGTGGTCTCACGTGGACCGCAACCCTGACTGCGAGCCCCGGGGTTACCCATACCGGCGATGTCATCACCCTGAACAACACCGCGGTCAGTGATGGCGCGGGCAACGCCGGCAGTGGCACCACCAATTCCAACACCTATGCGGTCGACACCGCGCGGCCGAACGCGACTGTCGTGTTCGCCAACACCAACCTGGGCATCGGCCAGACCTCGCTGGTGACCATCACCTTCAGCGAAGCCGTGACCGGGTTCACCAACGCCGACCTGATAGTGTCCAATGGCACCCTGAGCGCGGTCAGCAGCAACGACGGTGGTACCACCTGGACCGCCACCTTTACCCCGACGGCGAGTATCGTCAGCGCGAGCAACCACATCACCCTGGACAACACCGGGGTCCAGGACGTGGCGGGCAACACCGGCAGTGGCACTACCACGTCGAACAACGTGGCCATCGACGGCGTGCGTCCAACCGCGACCCTGGTGGTTGCGAGCAACTCCCTGAGCATTGGCCAGACCTCGCTGGTGACCATTACCTTCTCGGAAGCCGTGGTCGGTTTCTCCAATGTCGACCTGACGGTGTCCAATGGCACCCTGAGTGCGGTGAGCAGCAACGACGGTGGCATCACCTGGACCGCGACCTTCACGCCGAGTGCAAACCTCACCGACACCACCAACGTCATCACCCTGGACAATACCGGCTATAGCGACACCAGCGGCAATGTCGGCACCGGGACCAGCGACTCCAACAACTACGTCATCGACACCGTGCGCCCCACCGCGACCATCGTGGTCGCCGACCCGGCGCTGACCGCTGGCGAAACGTCGCTGGTGACGATCACCTTCAGCGAAGCCGTGACCGGCTTCACCCTCGCCGACCTGACGGCAAGCCACGGCAGCCTGAGCAGCCTGAGCAGCGCCGACGGCGGCATCACCTGGACCGCGACCTTCACCCCAGGGACGAACACCAACAGCGCGAGCAACGTGATCGCCCTGGCCAACACCGGCATTGCCGACCTGGCCGGCAACGCAGGCGCGGGCACCACCAACTCGGCGAATTACACCGTCGATACGGTGTTGCCTTCGGCGACCATCGTGGTGGCCAACCCGACGCTGAAAATCGGTGACTCCTCCCAAGTGATGATTACGTTCAACGAGGCCGTGACCGGTTTCAGCAATGCCGACCTGACGATCACCAATGGCACCTTGAGCGCGGTCAGCAGCAGCGACGGCGGCATTACCTGGGGCGCGACGTTCACCCCGAGCAGCGCGATCAGCGACGCCACCAACCTGATCACCCTGGACAACAGCGGCGTCCAGGCGGCGGTGTCGGGTAATGTCGGCGTCGGTACCAGCAATTCCAATAACTACGCCATCGACACCCAACGTCCGACCGCGACGGTGGTGGTGAACAACGACCACCTGGGGATCGGCGGCTCGTCGCTGGTGACCATCACTTTCAGCGAAGCTGTGACCGGGTTCAGCCTGGCCGATCTGACCACCGACAATGGCACCCTGAGCAGCCTGAGCACCAGCGACAACATCACCTATACCGCGACGTTGACGCCTGTGGCAGGCGTCACCCAGAACAACAATCACATTGTCCTGGATAACACCGGTGTGACCGATGGCGTCGGTAACGTCGGGTCTGGCACCACGTCGTCCAACGCTTATATGATCGACAGCCAGCGGCCAACGGCGACCATCGTGATGGCCGACCCTGTGTTGAGTGCCGGCGAAACTTCCTTGGTCACGGTCACGTTCTCGGAAGCCGTCAGCGGTTTTGACAACAGCGACCTGAGCGTCCCCAACGGCACCCTCTCGACAGTCAGCAGCGCGGATGGCGGCGTGACCTGGACGGCGACTTTCACACCGACCGGCAACGTCCGCGACACCACCAACCTGATCAGCCTGAACAACGCTGGCTACACCGACCTGGCCGGCAACGCCGGCAGCGGTGTCACCAACTCGGGTAACTTCACCATCGACACGGTGCAGCCGAGCGCAACCATCGTCGTCGCCGACAATGCCCTGAACATCGGCGACACCTCGCTGGTCACCATTACCTTCTCCGAAGCGGTCAGCGGTTTTACCAACGCCGACCTGACGATCGCCAACGGCACGCTGACCGCTGTCAGCAGCAACGACGGCGGCGTGACCTGGACGGCGACTTTCACGCCGAGCAGCGCGATCAGCGACACCAGCAACGTGATCACCCTGGACAACAGCGGTGTGCAAAACGGCTCCGGCAACAGCGGCAGCGGCACCACCGATTCGAACAACTACGCCGTCGACACCGTGCGCCCAACGGCCACCATCGTGGTCGCGAATCCGGCCCTCGGCGTGGGTGGCAGCTCAGCGGTGGTGATCACCTTCTCGGAGGCGGTGACCGGGTTCAGCAACGCCGATCTGACGGTCAACAACGGCACCTTGAGCGCCGTGAGCAGCGCGGACGGCGGCGTGACCTGGACCGCGACGTTCACCCCGACGTCCGGCGTCACCGACACCAGCAACGTGATCACCCTGGACAACACCGGCATCGCCGACCTGGCGGGCAACAGCGGCAGCGGCACCACCGACTCCAACAACTACGCCATCGACAGCCAGCGGCCAACGGCGACCATCGTGATGGCCGACCCTGTGTTGAGTGCCGGCCAAACTTCCTTGGTCACGGTCACGTTCTCGGAAGCCGTCAGCGGTTTTGACAACAGTGACCTGAACGTCGCCCATGGCACCCTGAGCGCGGTCAGCAGCAGCGACGGCGGCATCACCTGGACGGCTCTCTTCACACCGGCGGCGGGTATCCGCGCCGCCAGCAACGTGATCACCCTGGCCAATACCGGCATTGCCGACCTGACCGGCAACGCCGGTACGGGAACGACCGACTCGGCCAACTACAGCATCGACACCGTGCTGCCGACGGCGACCATCGTGGTCGGCGACACCGCCCTCAAGGCCGGCGAGACCGCCCCGGTGACCATCACCTTCTCCGAGGCTGTCAGCGGTTTCACCCTGGCCGACCTGAGCGTGGCCAACGGCGTGCTGAGCAACCTGGCCTCCAGCGACGGCGGCGTGACCTGGACCGCGACCCTGACGCCGACGGCCGACGTGACCGACACCAGCAACCTGATCAGCCTGGACAACAGCGGCGTACAGACCGCCGCCGGCAACGCGGGCAGCGGCAGCACCGATTCGAACAACTATGCGATCGACACCCAGCGCCCGACCGCGACCATTTCGGTGGCCAACGGCACCCTGGGCATCGGCCAGACCACCACCGTCACCATCGGCTTCAGCGAGGCCGTCAGCGGTTTCGATCTGTCTGACCTGAGCGTGGCCAATGGCGTGCTGTCCAACCTGGCCAGCAACGATGGCGGCAAAACCTGGACCGCCACCCTGACCCCGACGGCGGCGATTACCGATGCGACCAACGTGATCGTGCTGGACGCCGGCCAGGTCAACGATGCTGCCGGTAACGCCGGCAGCGGCATTGCGATTTCGAACAATTTTGTGATCGATGGCGAACGCCCGACGGCGACTATCACCATTGCCAACCCGAATCTGACCGTCGGCCAGACCACCACCGTCACGTTTACCTTCAGTGAAAAAGTCAGCGGCTTCGCGCTGGATGACCTCAGCGTGGCCAACGGCACCTTGTCCAACCTGGCCAGCAACGACGGCGGCAAAACCTGGACCGCGACCCTCACACCGACGGCCAACCTCAACGACCCGAGCAACTTCATCACCCTCGACACCGGCCTGGTGAATGACATGACGGGCAACGCCGGCAGCGGTTATGCCAATTCCAACAACTACGCGATCAACACCATTGCCCTGACCGGCGACCCGCTGTTCCGCGTCACCGAGCCGGCACCGCCACCCGGCGCGCCGGATGTGCCGCTGCAACCGATCGTGTTTGGCCGGCCCGCGGGCGACCTGGGTTCACCCATTGGCTTCCCGCCGTTGTTCGAACAGCGCGAGATGGGCGCGGGCTTGCCGCCTATCGGTAACATCTTCATTCGCAACGGTGCCTTGGCGCCCAGCTTCATTGCCCAGGTGTTCAACAGCGACAGTGGCGCGAACGGCGGCGCGCAGGGCTTCCTCGGCTTTGGCGGCGGCGATGGCGGGGTGTTTGGCTCAAGCACCTTGTCGGGGTTGTTCAATCGTGAGAGCGGCGGCGGGGACAGTGGCCTCAAGGCGTTCGACAGCCGAGCGATCCAGGGCGGCGGTGACGCGGCCCAAGGCCTGCGGGGCGTGTTCGGCGCCCCGACCCTGGGCCAGCAATTGCAGCAGATCAAAGACGTGGAACAGCGTCAGGTGATTGACCTGGCGAAGGCATTGCAACAGGTCGGCATCAGCGAAATGCAGGCCTGACACACTTAAATCAAGGCGCAGTAACAGGGGCAGTCCAAGGATGAATACAGTTCATAAGTTGTTCGGCGCCAGCGTGCTGGCGCTGGCGATCGGCGGTTGTGCGGTCACCAGCGAGCCGATTGAGCGCAGTGTCAGTGAGCAGCGAGCCCGCAGCGACCTGCACGGTATGTACAAGGATCAGGAGCCATTGAACGGCCCGTTGACACTGCACCAGGCCATGGCCCGGGCGGTTAAATACAACCTCGAAGGGCGCTTGAAGATCATGGAGGAGGCGCTGGCCAAGCGCCAACTCGACCTCGCCAGTTTCGACATGCTGCCGCGCATGGCGTTGTCCGCCGGTTACGCCGGGCGCAACAACACCAACGCCTCCAGCAGCCAGAGTGTTCTCACCGGCACCCAGTCCCTGGAACCGTCGACATCCCAGGACCGCGACCGTCGCGTGGCCGACCTGACCATGGTGTGGAACGTCCTCGACTTTGGCGTCAGCTACATCAGTGCCAAACAGCAAGGCGACCAACGCCTGATCGTCCAGGAGCGGCGCCGCAAGGTGATCAACACCATCGTCCAGGACGTGCGCTCGGCCTATTGGCGGGCGGTCGCGGCCGAACGCCTGCTGACCCAGATCGACAGCCTGATGGCGCGGGTCGACCAGGCCCAGAGCAACAGCCAAAGCATGAGCGAGCAGCGTATCGGCGACCCGATCCAGGCCCTGGGCTACCAGCGCTCGCTGATCGAAGCCACGCGCCAATTGCAGGAACAGCGCCGCGCGCTCTCCCTCGCCAAGACCGAACTGTCGACCCTGATCAACCTGCCCATGGGCACCGACCTCAAGCTGGCCACGCCGGACGACTACGCCGTGCCGCAGCTCAAGGTCAACTTCGCCAGCCTGGAACAGGAAGCCCTGGCCAACCGCCCTGAACTGCGCGAGCAGGACTACCAGACCCGCATCAGCGCCGCCGAAACCCGCAAGGCCATGCTGCGCCTGCTGCCGGGCCTGGAATTCTCAGCCGGTGGGCATTACGACAGCAACTCGTTCCTGGTGGACAACCGCTGGGCCGACTACGGCGCCAAGGTCACCTGGAACCTGTTCAACGTGCTTTCCGCCCCGGCCGCCATCGACGTCGCCAAGGCCGGCGAAGAGGTTGCCACCGCGCGGCGCCAGGCCATGTCCATCGCGGTGCTGGCGCAACTCTACGTCGCCAACGCGAACTTCCAGGACGCCGTGCGCCAGTTCAAGACCAACGAACAGCTGGCCGACATCGACGGGCAGATCCTCACCCAACTGCGCAACCGTCACCAAGCCGCAGGCCTGGGCGAACTGGACCTGATCCAGGGCGAACTCAATACCCTGCAAGCCGACCTGCGCCGCGACCTGGCCTACGCCGACCTGCGCAACGCCTACGGCCAGATCTTCGCCAGCGCCGGGCTCGACCCGTTGCCGGAGCAGGTCGATTCCGACCGCGTGCAGTCCATCGCCACCGCGCTGGCCGGCCGCGAATCGGCATGGGCCGCCGGCAACATCGCCGCCCCGGTGCCCCGTGCCGCCGTCAAGTAACCTAGTGGCACCGACCGCGAGCATCACGCGTGCCCAGCGTGAGGCTCGCAACGGTCATCGCGGCGTCGCGATCCTGCTGACCGGCCTGCCGGCGTCGGGTAAATCGACCCTGGCCCAAGGGCTGCAGGCGGCGTTGTTCGAACAAGGCCGACACAGCATCGTGCTCGACGGCGATGCCTTGCGCGGCGGCTTGAACAAAGACCTGGGGTTTGCCGACGGCGACCGCCTGGAAAACATCCGCCGCGCCGCCGAACTGGCGGCGTTGCTGGTGGACAACGGGCAAATCGTGATCCTGGCGCTGATCGCGCCGTTGGTCGAATTACGCGCGGTACTCGCCGAACGCCTGGGCGCGGATTATCGGGAAGTGTGGTGCAACGCCGCACTGGACATCTGCGAACGCCGCGACCCCAAAGGCCACTACGCCCGCGCCCGACGCGGCGAACTGCCGGGGTTCACCGGCATCGGCTCACCCTACGAACCACCGCCGCAAGCCGCCCTGGTCCTGGAGACCGGCCAGCTATCCGTGCAGCAATGCGTCGCACAACTGCAGGTATGGTTGCAAACCCTGTAGCGCAAGCTCGCGCCTGCCGTGGGTGAGGGCTAGACTCGGATAAACCCATCTATCCGGAGCTCATCATGCAATCGCCTGAACACAGCTTGCCCTCCCTGTTCAAACAACTCGGCCTGGCCGACGACCCCGCCGGCATCGAGCAATTCGTCACCGCGCACTCACCGCTCAAGGCGGACCTGGAACTGGCCGATGCGTTTTTCTGGACGGATAGCCAGAAAGCGTTTTTGCGTGAGGAAATTCTGGAGGATGCGGATTGGGCTGAAGTGGTGGATGAGTTGAACCTGATGTTGCGGCGTAATTGAGAGGTGTAAAAAAATCTTTGATGAAATGCCGTAATGTAAAAAAAATTAGTGTGCGGTAAAAAAACTGGGCTGTAAGCGGCCCAGTTAATTTTTTCTGGAAAGCTTCGCACCATGGCAATCGACCTGCGCGCTGGGGTGGGTGATACACGAGGTTGGGAATGATGGTGGGCAGAGTGAGGAACCCTTATCAACAGGGGCTGACTCCTTCTTCTGAACACAACATGAAACGACTGATCCCCCGCACTGAAATTGAACAATATGACCTCAAAAAAATCGAGAGTCCCTATTTTGCCGGCAGCAAAGTAAGGGAGTTTTTCCGTGCGCCTTATGCGTTGCAGGGACTGAGTGAACTTCTTGGTGAATGCAATATTTCCCCTGTTTGTTGTTCTGGGGAAAAAAGATCAAAGGACGCAGGAAAATGACGCGCAAGCATTTTTTTTGGTTTTGGGGAGCCATGGATGCCCTTTATCTGATTCGCTATGCAGTGGCCAGCGCAATACAGGCAAGGATTCCTTTTTTAAGCGATCTTGAAAGTGCGTTATGGGTGCTGCGTGATCATAGCGTTGTGCAGTTATACATGTTCGGCTTTGCCATGCTGCTGCAAGTTTCCATCGTGATCTCGTGCCTGCTGTTCTTTCTTGGACGTGAACAGGTGAGGTGGATTACTTACCTTCAAACACCCTTGCGATTGGCTTTTATTGTGCCTTCTGTTTCGCTGTTGCTAGTGGGTGCTCAGCTTGTTCCTAACTACAACGTGGTGTTAATGGCTGCGTTAGTTGTTGTATCCGAGGCAGTGAAAGTCTGGAGCGTCTGGCGGTGGAGCAAAAGGTGCTGATATTTTCCGGCAGAGCCACTTAGGAGACTGAGCGGTCAATAAGCCGGTTGCACAGCAATCCTGAAGCCGACACCGATCCAAATGTGGGAGGGGGCTTGCCCCCGATAGCGGCAGATCAGTCAACCGTGTATTGCCTTCACTCCGCTATCGGGGGCAAGCCCCCTCCCACATGGGTCATGCGGCGTTGCGGCTATTGTTGAAGATCCAACCCTCACACTGAAAGTCGCTTTACTTACCCCCGCCACGCCTGAATGGCAGGCCGCACAGATATCCTGAAGCGACACCGATCCAAATGTGGGAGGGGGCTTGCCCCCGATAGCGGCAGATCAGTCAACCATGTATTGCCTGAACCTCCGCTATCGGGGGCAAGCCCCCTCCCACATGGGTCATGCGGCGTTGCGGCTATCGTTGAAGATCCAACCTTCGTGCTGAAAGCCGCTTTACTTACCCACGCCACGCATCCGCTAAATTTGTTTCAAAACTTGACGCATCTAGCGCCATCCACCATATTGATAGTTAGCAAACTAACTGTATGTGAACGATCCAGTGCCCAAGACCCTCGAACAACTCCAGATGAACCTCAGCAGCAGCATGGTGGTGGGCGCCCGTAATTGGCGCAAAATCTGCCAGAACACGCTGGTGAGCTACGGTATTTCCGAAGCCTGCGCCGTGCCGTTGCTGATGATCGGCCGCCTGGGCGACGGGGTGCATCAAGTCAAAGTGGCCCAGGCTTCGGGGATGGAAAGCCCGTCGCTGGTGCGCCTGCTCGACCAACTGTGCAGCGGCGGCTATGTGTGCCGCAGCGAAGACACCCACGACCGCCGCGCCAAGGCCTTGAGCCTCACCGCGCGGGGCCGTGAGCTGGTACAGGCGGTGGAGGCGCAACTGGTGCGCCTGCGCCGCGACGTGCTGGCCGATATTGCGCCTGCGGACATGGAGGTTGCGCTGCGCGTGTTGCGCGCCTTTGAAGTCGCGCATCAATACCCTGTGGTTGCAGCATCTTGAGAGGATTTTTTACCGGCATGCCGCCGGCCAGGGACTGGTTCTACGGGGTACGCACGTTCGCGGCGTCGATGATCGCGTTGTACATCGCCATGCTCATGCAAATGCCGCGTCCGTACTGGGCGATGGCCACGGTGTACATCGTCTCCAGCCCGTTTGTCGGGCCGACCAGTTCCAAGGCGCTGTACCGTGCAATCGGCACCTTCATGGGCGCGGCGGCGGCGGTGGTGTTCGTGCCGATGTTTGTGCAATCGCCCTACCTGCTGGTGGTGGTGATTGCATTGTGGACGGGCACCCTGCTGTTTCTCTCCATGCACCTGCGCACCGCGAACAACTACGCCTTGATGCTGGCCGGCTACACCTTGCCGCTGATCGCCTTGCCGGTGGTGGATAACCCGCTGACGGTGTGGGACGTGGCTGAAGCGCGCACCGAGGAAATCTTTCTTGGCATCGCGGTGGCGGCGGTGGTCGGCGCAATGTTCTGGCCGCGGCGCCTGATGCCGGTGTTCGATGGCTCGGTGGCCAAGTGGTTCAGCGACGCCCAGGTCTACAGCCAGCGCTTTATGAGCCGCAACGTGGCGCGCGACGAAGTCAGCGCCTTGCGCGGCGGCATGGTCGCCACCTTCAACACGCTGGAATTGATGATCGGCCAGTTGCCCCACGAAGGCGCCCGGCCGCAGACGGTACGCAACACCAAGGAACTGCGCGGGCGGATGATCCACCTGCTGCCGGTGGTGGATGCGCTCGACGATGCGCTATACGCCATCGAACACCGTGCGCCGGAGTTTCTCGAAACGCTCGCGCCGCTGTTGGAGGCCACGGATCAGTGGCTGCAAAGCACCACCGAGTCGGCCCCGTTGGAACGCTGGCGCACCCTGCGTGACCAACTCGACGCGCTGCAACCGGAAGGCGAAGCGCTGGACGACCGCCACACGCTGCTGTTCTCCAACGCGCTGTATCGCCTGGGTGAGTGGATCGACCTGTGGCAAGACTGCCGCAGCCTGCAGGCCGCGATCCAATGCGAGAGCCAGGACACCTGGCGCGCCGTTTACCGCCACTGGCGCCTGGGCCGCCTGACGCCTTTTCTCGACCGTGGCCTGATGTTCTACTCGGCGTTTTCCACCGTCACCGCGATCATCGTCGCCTCGGTGCTGTGGATTCTGCTGGGCTGGACCGACGGCGGCAGCGCCGTGATCCTGGCAGCCGTCGCCTGTAGCTTCTTTGCGTCGATGGACGACCCGGCGCCGCAGATCTACCGGTTCTTTTTCTGGACCGCCATGTCGGTGCTGTTCGCCAGCCTGTATCTGTTCCTGGTGCTGCCCAACCTGCACGATTTCCCCATGCTGGTGCTGGCGTTCGCGGTGCCATTTATCTGCATCGGCACACTCACGGTCCAACCGCGTTTCTACCTGGGCATGCTGCTGACGTTGGTGAACACCTCGTCGTTCATCAGCATCCAGGGCGCCTATGACGCCGACTTCCTCAACTTCGCCAACGTCAACCTGGCCGGGCCCGTGGGCCTGCTGTTTGCCTTTGTGTGGACGCTGATCGCGCGGCCCTTCGGTGCCGAGTTGGCCGCCAAGCGCCTGACCCGGTTCACCTGGCACGACATCGTCGGCCTGACCGAACCGGCGAACCTGGCCGAACAACGGTACCTGGCCGCGCAAATGCTCGACCGCTTGATGCAGCACCTGCCGCGCCTGGCCATCATCGGCCATGACACCGGCGTCGCCCTGCGCGATTTGCGCGTGGCGCTGAACCTGCTCGACCTGCTGGCCTACTCGCCACGGATCTACGGCGTACCGCGGGTGTTGCTCGGCCAAGTGGTGGAAGGCGTCGGCGCTTACTACAAGGCCTGCCTCAAGGCGGGCCGACGCTTGCCCTCGCCGAGCGGCCTGCTGATGACCCTCGACCGCACGCGCCGCGCCCTCAACGGCCAAGGCCTGCAAGACGAAGACGACACCCGCCTGCATCTGTTGCATGCCCTGGTGGGTCTGCGCCTGGCGCTGTTGCCCGGCGTGGAATTGATTGGCGGCACCGAGACCGAGGCGCCGCTGCCTGATGGAGCGCCTTTATGATCGGTGATCTGGATGTCAGCGGGGTGTTCCTGCCCACGCTGCTGGTGCTGATGGGCATTGCGTACCTGTTGTTTCTGCTGGTGCATGGGTTGTTGACCCGTCTGCACTTTTATCGCCTGGTCTGGCACCGGGCATTGTTCAACGTGGGGCTCTACGCGCTGTTGCTGGGCGCGGTGGACTCACTCAGTCGATACCTGATGACATGAAAAAACCTTTTTTGACCATCGGCCGTGTCGTCCTGACGTTGTTGATCGTGAGCTTCGCGGTCGTCGTCGTATGGCGCATGGTCATGTACTACATGTTTGCGCCCTGGACCCGTGACGGCCACATCCGTGCCGATATCGTGCAGATCGCCCCGGACGTGTCCGGGCTGATCCAGCGCGTCGACGTGCGCGACAACCAACTGGTGAGCAAAGGCCAGGTGCTGTTCGCCGTCGACCAGGACCGCTTCAAGCTGGCCCTGCGCCAGGCCCAGGCCGCCGTGGCCGACCGCCAGGAAACCCTGGCCCAGGCCCAGCGCGAGTACAAGCGTAACCGTGGCCTGGGCAACCTGGTGCCGAGCGAGCAACTGGAAGAAAGCCAGTCCCGCGTCGCCCGTGCCCAGTCGGCCCTGGCCGAAGCGCAAGTGACGGTGGACTCGGCGCAACTCAACCTCGACCGTTCGGTGATCCGCAGCCCGGTGGACGGCTACGTCAACGACCGTGCGCCGCGCACGCAGGAGTTCGTCACCGCCGGGCGCCCGGTGCTGTCGGTGGTGGACAGCAACTCCTTCCATATCGACGGCTACTTCGAAGAGACCAAGCTCGACGGCATCCACGTCGGCATGGGCGTCGATATCCGTGTGATTGGCGACGGCGCCCGCCTGCACGGCCATGTGCAGAGCATCGTCGCCGGTATCGAGGACCGTGACCGCAGCAGCGGCGCCAACCTGCTGCCCAACGTCAACCCGGCGTTCAGCTGGGTGCGCCTGGCCCAGCGGATTCCGGTGCGTATCGCGTTTGACGAGGTGCCGGCGGACTTTCGCATGATCGCCGGGCGCACCGCGACGGTGTCGATCATCGGCGACAAGCCCAAGGACGGAGCCCAGCCATGAAGCAGATTTTGGCAACCGCGGCGCTGGGTGTGCTGTTGTCAGCCTGCCAGGTGGTCGGCCCGGATTATCGACTGCCGGACAAGGCCGCCATGAACCGTGGCGACCTGCAAGGGCAACTGGCGGGCGAGGGCGCCAACGTGGTCTCGGCGCCGGTGCCGGCGGACTGGTGGAAGCTGTACAACGACCCGCGCCTGGATGAACTGGTGCGCCAGGCCATGGCTTCCAACACCGACCTGCGCGTCGCCGCCGCCAACTTGCAGCGGGCGCGCTATCAGGTGCAGGAGGCTGAATCCGTCGGCGGCTGGAGTGCCGGCGCCAAGGCCGAAGCCCAGCGCCTGCAAGAGTCCGGCGAAGCGTTTTTACTCTCGGAAAAAGTCCCGGTGGGCAACATCGGCAGCGTGGGGATCACCACCTCGTATCAATTCGATCTGTTCGGCACCTTGCAGCGCGGCATCGAAAGCGCCCAGGCCAGCGCCGACGCAACCCAGGCCGCGGCTGATATTGCGCGGATCACCCTGGTCGCCGATGTGGTGCGTTCGTACACGCAAGTCTGCGCGGCCAACGAAGAGCTGGCGATCGCCAACGAATCCCTCGACCTGCAAGCCCAGAGCACGACGTTGACCCAGCGCCTGCGCGACGCCGGGCGCGGCGATGAAACCCAGGTCACCCGCTCGCAGACCCAGTACAAATCCTTGCGCGCCGACATGCCGCGCTACGAAGCTGCGCGCCAGGCCGGGCTGTTCCGCCTGTCGATGCTGCTGGCCAAGCCGGTGGCGCAACTGCCGGCGGGCACCGGTACGTGCGCCGAACTCCCGCACATCGCCCAACTGCTGCCGGTGGGCGATGGCGCGACGCTGCTCAAGCGTCGCCCCGATGTGCGCCAGGCGGAACGCCACCTGGCCGCGGCCACTGCGCGCATCGGCGTG
Source organism: Pseudomonas sp. LY-1 (assembly GCF_053502595.1). Classification (NCBI taxonomy): domain Bacteria; kingdom Pseudomonadati; phylum Pseudomonadota; class Gammaproteobacteria; order Pseudomonadales; family Pseudomonadaceae; genus Pseudomonas; species Pseudomonas sp. LY-1. Next base: position 452,325 of record NZ_CP094353.1, read on the forward strand.
GCCACGGGCGCGCTGTACCCGGACATCAGCATCGGCGCCTCGATCAGCACGGTCGGGTTGCTCGAAAATCTCGGCACGCCGGCCACCAACCGCTGGGGCTTTGGCCCGATGATCAGTTGGACCGTGCCGACCAACGGCGCCCGCGCGCGCATCCACGAAGCCGAAGCGGCGACCCAGGGCGCCCTCGCGCACTTCGACGGGGTGGTGCTCAACGCCATCCGCGAAACCCAGACCGGACTGGCGCAGTACACCGCGCAGTTACAGCGCCGCGATGCCCTGGCCGAAGCCGACGCATCGGCCAAGGAAGCCGCAGACCAGACCCACCGCTTCTTCCAGGCCGGCCGCGCATCGTTCCTCGCCGACCTGCAAGCCACGCGCACCTACACCGATGTGCGCGCGCAACTGGCGGCGGCCAACACCCAGGTTGCCATGAGCCAGATCGATCTGTTCCTGGCCCTGGGCGGCGGCTGGGAAAGCGGACGAACGCAAGCCTCACAGCCCGGCAAACCCTGAGCAGCTAGCTATGCTTTGACAAGCGGGCCGCCATGCTTTTTGACCGGCAGGGGGCCCGCCTGACACAGCTCGCGTTTGCTCATGGGGATTCCAATAATGAAAAACCCTTATGCTCCCGCTTTCTGGTGCGTGTGCTTCGCACTGGTGTTGTTATCGGCGGCCTACTTCTACGGCGTCATGCTCGCTCACCGAATCGACACGGCCATGGTGTTTCTCGACAGCGCTTGCCTGGTGATCGGTACCTTGTCCATCGGCGTCGTCGCCTGGGCGTCCTACCAAAACCAAAAGGTGAAGAAAAAACTCCTCGAACAAGGCAAGACCCGCGTCGCGATCTGGGACACCAAGGTCGCCCTGCGCCGGGTCGAAACCGTGTTCGACCGCTATTTCTGGGGCAGCTATTGGCAGCCCGGGCGCACCTTCCAGGAAGTCATGGGCGACCTGACCGGCACGCCCCTGGAAAAAAGCCTCGAGACCCTGAAAAAACAATGCGTGCTGCTGGATCGGCAGGTCGCCGACGGTAGGCATTGGCTGAATAATGCGCGGGAATTGTCCGATGTGGCCACGCAGATGGCCCGCGAACGCTACCAACTGGACTTCTGCGACCCCAAGGTCGATACCCCCGGTAATGCCGTGATACACCGTGAATTCGAGGTGTTGGTGTACACCTGGACCGCCCGGTTGAAGAGTTTCGACCACCAGTTGGACGAGATCGAAACGGAATACTCCTGAACTTGCGTGGAACTGATCCCTCTGAAAGTCTGGGCCGTTCGCGGCCGCCAGTGCTAATCTTCCCCCCGTTTTTCGGCGGGCTTGAGCCAACCTCACTCGGGGTTCAAGGAAGACAGCCCACTTCTCACAGGATTTGATCAGGTCACCTCATGAATAAGCCAGCAGTCGTTCTTTTGGGTTTTGTTGTCGCCGTTGGCGTCGTCAGTGCAGGCGGCGCCTGGTACACCGGTAAGCAACTGGAACCGGTGCTGCAAACCGCGATCCAGAACGCCAACAAGGAACTGAAGACCTCCATGGCCGGCGTCGACGGCACGATGGCCCTTGAGCTGGTGTCCCTGGAGCGTGGCGTGTTCAGCAGCACCGCCCATTACCGTCTGAAAGCACAAGGTGCGGTCTTCGGCGAAGACAGCCCGAACCCTGAATTGCTGTTCGTCGACCATATCGAACACGGCCCGCTGCCGTTGTCGCGCCTGGTCACGCTGAAATGGCTGCCGGTCATGGCCACCAGTCACTATGCGCTGGAAAAGAACGCCACCACCGAGAAGTGGTTTGCCGCCGCCAAAGACGTGTCGCCGCTCAAGGGCGTGGCCAACATCGGCTACAGCCTCTCGGTTAACGGCAACGTCGAATTGCTGCCCCTGGCGTTCAAGGACGACAAGTCGTCGGTGAGCTTCTCCGGTGCCAACCTGAACTTCGACAGCAGCGCCGAAGGCAAGAAGGTCAAGGCCGACGGTTACATGAACAGCCTCAAGGTCGCGGTCGTCGACGCCAATGGCTCGCCGTTCGAAGCCGAACTGGCCGGGCTGACAGTGGCCAGCAACCTGGAAAAATCCACGTTCGGTTTCTACACCGGGCAGAACACCGTGGAACTGACCGACACCAAGCTCACCATGGGCCCGCAGAAGGCCATGCTGACCCTCAAGGGCTTCGAGCAGAAAGACACCAGCGACACCAAGGACAACAACCTGGCCGGGCGCGTCGATTACAAGATCGACGAGATCGGTTACCAGGGCAAACCCGTGGGTTCGGCCGCCATGGCCCTGAGCATGAAGAACGTCGACGTGCCGTCGATGCTGGTGCTGACCAAGCTCTATCAGGACAAGATGGCACCCGTGCAGGCCGCCGCTGCCGCCGGTGAACCGGTACCCGAGCTGCAACTGAGCGACGCCGAGCAGGCCCTGGCCGATACCAACGTCAACCAACTGCTGGCCGCCAAGCCGCAAGTGGCGGTGGAAAACCTGTCGCTGAAAACCACCGGTGGCGAAAGCAAATTCAGCCTGGTCGTGGACCTGGCCAAGCCAAGCAGCATGGAACTGCCGCCGCTGGAGCTGGGCAAGCAGATCATCGCGTTGCTCGATGCCAACCTGAGCCTGTCCAAGCCAATGATCGCCGACGTTGCCGCCCTGCAAGCGCAGCTCGGTGGTGTGACCGACCCTGAAGCCATCGAACAGCAATCCCAGATGGCCAGCGAGATGATCAGCGGCATGGCCGTCGGTACGCAACTGGCGACCCTGGTTGGCAGCGACGTGGTGTCCAAGCTGCACTACGCCAACAACGAAGTGACGTTCAACGGCCAGAAGATGACGGTTGAACAATTCCTCTCCTTCGTCATGTCCAAAGTCGGTGCGATGGGCGGCGCGCAGTAATAATTGCTGCACCGTTAAAAAAAATCTGCGGGGGCGGAGTTGCGGGTGATACGGGTCAAATAGTCGCCATGGCGATTGGCTGATACCCCGTTATCTCCGGCAAGTCCGCCCCCGTATTCATTTTTTAGTGTGTCGGGCAATTCTGAACAATTGTTCTGAATTGGACTTTTTCCTATTTTCTTGAGGGATAGTTTCCACAGGAAAGCTAGGCCGGGTCCCGAGACGCCGGCACCCTGCAGCAAATTGCTCAGGACCACCTATCGTTACAGCTTTCCGTGTGTAAGGAAGCTCGCGATATGTTGCCAAACCCTCCACTCAGTGCATCAGGCCGGTTGCGACTGCTCATCGGGGTCGCCTTGTGCAGTCAGTTGCTGATGCCCACCTTCGCCGTGGCCGACCCGGCCTATGACGCCCTGATCATCCAGGCGCGCAACGGCAACTTCACTCCCGCGCTGACCCAACTGCGCCAGTTGCCTGCCGAACGGCAGACAGCGGGCCAGGTCAGCGACCATCTGGTGATCGCCGGGTGGGCCGGCCAGGACGCCGAAGTGCTGAAGGTGTATGAGGCCCAGGGCAAGAATCGCAACCTGAACACCCAGGCGCTCGCCACGGTGGCACGCACTTATCGCAACCAACAGCAGTGGGCCAAGGCCGAGGCGGTGTATCGCCAGGCATTGCTGCGTGAACCGAACAATACCGACTTACAACTGGGCCTGGCGTTGACCCAGGCCGACGGCGGCCAAGCCAGCGAGGCCGTGCAGCGCACCCGCGCATTGGTCGCGGCCAAGCCCGACGACCCCAGCCGGCGCATGGCCCTGGGCTACGCGTTGACTCGCGCCGACTTGAACTACGATGCCCTGTTCGAGTTCGACCAAGCGTTTATCCGCGCCGGCGACAAGCCTGAAGTGGCCCGCGAATACATCGTCGCCCTGCAAAAGGCCCGACTGCCGGAGCCGGCATTGCGTCTGGCGGCCCAGCGTCCGGGCTTGGTGGACGCCGTCACCCAGCGCCGCCTCGAAGGCGACCTGGCCGCCGAGCGGGTACGCATGGCCGAGTTCGCTACGCGCACTGAAAAAGAACGCTTTGTCATCGCTGACCGCGCGCTCGAAGCCTACGACAAACTGCTCACCCGCTGGACCCCGGACGCCAGCGCCCAAGACGACGTGGTGGTCTGGCGCATCGACCGCCTCGGCGCGCTCAAGGCGCGGGGCCGCACTGCCGAGGTGATCAGCGAATACGAAATCCTCAAGGCCGAAGGTGTGCAACTGCCGACCTACGCCGTGCGCTGGGTGGCTGCCGCCTACCTCGACCAGCGCCAGCCGGAAAAGTCTGTGCCGCTGTATCGCCAGGCGGTGACGGCTGCAGACGCTGACCCCGGTGATCATGTTAAAGACAGCTCGGCCTTGTTCTACGCCTTGTTGGAAAGCGACCAGGTGCCAGAGGCGCGCGCGGTCGCCAATAACCTGGCCAGCACCGAGAAACCTAGGGTTGAACTCAAGGGGCTGCCCATCGGCAACCCTAACGACGAGTGGATGGACGCCCAACAGTTGGCGGCTCAGGCCGGAACCTACGGCGATGACCTGAACGCCAGTGAAAAAAACCTCGAAGACCTGGGGAATAAAGCCCCAGGCAGCATCGGTGTGCGTTTGGCGCAGGCGGAGATGTACCGTGCCCGTGAGTGGCCAAGACGCGCTGAAGACTCACTCAAGGAAACGGAAAACCAAAGCCCGCGTGACGTTGGCGTGGAGATGTCTCAAGGCTTCACTGCGCTGGACCTGCAGGAGTGGCGCCAACTCGACCTGCTCACCGACGACGTCGTCGCCCGCGCCCCGGAAAACCGTCAGGTACAGCGCCTCAGTCGCCTGCGCGATGTACACGACATGGCCGAAGTGCGCGTGGAGGCCTACACCGGTAAAAGCTACGGTGGCAGCAATGACGCAGAATCCGGCGCGATAACGGGTAGCCGTGACTGGGGCATTGAAAGCGTGATCTATACCCCGCCCATCGACGAAGACTGGCGCTTGTTCGCCGGCGCCGGTTACGCCACCGCCGACTTTACCGAAGGCACTGGCCATCACCGTTGGCAGCGCGTGGGCGTGGAACGGCGTACCCGTGACATGACCCTTGAAGCCGAGGTCTCCAACCACTCCTACGGCTTTGGCTCCAAGCAAGGCGCGCGCGTATCGATTGCCCGCGACATCAACGACCACTGGCAATACGGCGGCAGCCTCGACTACCTCGCGGCGACCACGCCGTTGCGGGCGCTCAATACCGACGTCACGGCCAACGGCGGCAGCGGGTTCATCCGCTGGCGTGCCAATGAAAGCCGCGAGTGGAAACTCGCCGTGAGCCCGTCCCATTTCAGCGACGGCAATGACCGCCTCGAAGCCATGCTCACCGGCCGTGAAGGCGTCTACAGCTCGCCCAAGGTGCAAGTGGAGTTGGGCCTGGAAGTCAGTGCCAGCCGTAACAGCAAAGAAGACACGCTGTACTTCAACCCGAAGTCGGACGTCGGCGTGATGCCCACCGTCACCGTCAACCATGTGCTCTATCACCGCTACGAGACCCAGTGGAGTCAGCAGTTCCAGCTCGGTGCGGGGGCTTACCGTCAGCAGGATTACTCCACGGGCGGTGTCGGCTTGATCGGCTACGGCCAACGCTTTCGCTGGAACGACGTGCTGGAAGCCGGCGCCAACCTGAGCCTGGTCAGCCGAACTTACGACGGTGATCGCGAACGCGATCTGCGCCTGCTCGTCGACCTCACTTACCGTTTCTAGAAGAGCCTGACCATGACCCTCCTCAGCCGTTGCTTGTTGGTCCTGGGTGTATTGCTGGCCGCCGCCTGCGCCCAGCAACCCGCGCCATTCACTCCACCCGCCGAGCGCCAGATACTGGCCAACGAAGCGCCGTGGCCGAAAAACCATTTCCTGGGCATCGCCTACCACGACGTCAATGATTCCGACCCCGACCAGGCGGTGGTGGCGGTACGCACCGAGCGTTTGATCGAGCAGTTGGCCTGGCTGCGGGAGAACGGTTATCAGGCGGTCAGCGTGGACCAAGTCCTCGCCGCCCGCCGGGGTGGGCCGCCGCTGCCGCCCAAAGCCGTAATGCTCAGTTTCGACGACGGTTATTCCAGTTTCTACACCCGCGTGATGCCGATTCTGCGCGCTTACAACTGGCCGGCATTGCTGGCGCCGGTGGGCACCTGGATCGATACGCCGTTGACTCAGCCGGTGGACTTCGCGGGGACGCCACGGCCACGCGGAGACTTCCTGACCTGGCAGCAGATCCGGGAAGTGTCCCGATCCGGCCTGGTGGAAATCGCCGCGCACACCGACGCCAGTCACAAGGGCATCCTGGCTAACCCCCAGGGCAACCTGGAGCCGGCTGCCACCACGCGGCGCTTTGATCCAGCGACCAATCGCTACGAAACCGAGGCGCAGTTCCGGGAGCGGATGCGTGCTGATGTGGTCGCGATATCAGACAAGATCCGTGCGGTTACCGGCAAGGCCCCGCGGGTTTGGGTATGGCCTTATGGTGCAGCCGACGGCACCTCGCTCGCGGTCGTGAGTGAACACGGTTACGAGATGGCGCTGACCCTGGACGACGGCCTCGACGACTCGAAAAAGCTGATGAGCAGCCCGCGCTTTTTGGTGGACTCCGATCCGGACGGCGAGCACTTCGCCAGCAGCATGGTCTCGGTGCAGGCCAAGGCCCCACTGCGCGTGCTGCATGTGGACTTGGACCATGTCTACGACCCCGACCCGGCGCAACAGGCGCGTAACCTCGATGTGTTGGTACAGCGCGTGGTGGATATGGGCTCCGTGACGGTATTCCTGCAAGCCTACGCCGACCCCGAGGGCGACGGTCTGGTGCATTCGCTGTACTTCCCCAATCGCCACCTGCCGATGCGTGCCGACTTGTTCAACCGTGTCGCCTGGCAGTTGCACACCCGTGCCCGCGCCAGCGTGTTTGCGTGGATGCCGGTGCTGAGTTACGCCCTCGATTCCAAACTGCCGCGCGTGACACGTTGGGACCCGGAAACCGGCAAGGTCGGCCCCGATCCGGATCAATACCAGCGCTTGTCGCCGTTTGATCCGAAGGTGCGGCAGATGATCGGCGAGATTTATCAAGACCTGGCGAGCGGCAGCAACAGTGCCGTCGATGGTGTGCTGTATCACGATGATGCGCTGCTCAGCGATTTTGAAGACGCCAGCCCCGCAGCGCTCAAGGTCTACGCCGCCAACGGCCTGCCGAACAGCATCGCCGCCCTGCGCGCCGACCCGGCAGTGATGCAACGCTGGACCCGTTTCAAGAGTCGCTACCTGATCGACTTCACCAACGAGTTGACCGCCAAGTTCCGTGCTATCCGTGGCCCGCAGGTCCTGACCGCACGCAATATCTTCGCCGAGCCGATGCTCAACCCGCAGAGCGAAGCGTGGTTCGCGCAGAACCTCGACGACTTCCTCCAGACCTATGACTGGACTGCGCCGATGGCCATGCCGCTGATGGAAGGCGAGACACTCAAGAATTCCAACGCCTGGTTGGAAAAACTGGTAGCCACGGTCAAGGCGCGCCCTGGTGCGCTGGAACGTACCGTATTCGAACTGCAAGCCAAAGACTGGCGTACCAAGGCCGCGCCCGATATCAGCGCTGAGCAACTGGCGGAATGGATGGATGTACTCAAACGCCAGGGGGTCACGAGTTTTGGCTACTACCCGGACAACTTCCTGGAAAACTCCCCGGACCTGAAGACGGTGCGTCCGGCCCTTTCCAACCAATGGAACCCTTGACCATGTTCGATAGAATCCTGGCTTTATTCGTACTGGCGTTGGTATTGGGCGTGCCCCTGGGCTTGATCTTCCTGATCACCGGGCAATTCCTGATGGACTTCGTGTTCTTCTACCCGCTGTTCATGTCGGCGCTGTGGATCGCCGGCGGCCTGTACTTCTGGCTGCACTGGGAGCGCCACTGGCCGTGGGAAGAAGACACGCCGGCGCCGACCCTGGCCGGCAACCCGCTGATCTCGATCATCATCCCTTGCTACAACGAAGGCGATAACGCCGCCGAGACCATTCATGCGGCGCTGGGCCAGGTGTACCCGAACATTGAAGTGATCGCCGTCAACGACGGCTCCAAGGACAACACGGCAGCGGTGCTCGATGCCTTGGCCTTGGAGCATCCGCGCCTGCGGGTGCTGCACCTGGCGCAGAACCAGGGCAAGGCCGTGGCCTTGCGCATGGGCGCCGTGGCGGCGCGCAGCGAGTACCTGGTGTGCATCGACGGCGATGCGCTGCTCGACAAAAACGCGGCGGCCTATCTGGTTGCGCCGATGCTCGACAACCCGCGCCTGGGCGCCGTCACCGGCAACCCACGCATCCGCACGCGCTCGACCTTGATCGGCCGCGTGCAGGTCGGCGAGTTCTCCTCAATCATCGGCTTGATCAAGCGCACCCAGCGTGTGTTCGGGCGGATCTTCACGGTCTCCGGTGTGGTGGTGGCGTTCCGTAAAAAGGCGCTCGACCGCGTCGACTACTGGAGCACCGACATGATCACCGAAGACATCGATGTCAGTTGGAAGCTGCAACTCGATCACTGGAGCATCTTCTACGAGCCGCGCGGCCTGTGCTGGATTCTCATGCCCGAAACCGTCGGTGGCCTGTGGAAACAGCGCCTGCGCTGGGCCCAGGGTGGCGCCGAAGTGCTGTTCAAGAACATCCGAGGCATCTGGCAATGGCGGCATCGCTACCTGTGGCCGCTGCTGTTCGAATACTGCCTGTCCACCGGCTGGGCCTTCACCTTCCTGTTGTCGGTGATCTTCTGGGGGGTGGGCAAATTCATGGTCTTGCCCCAAGCGATTGCGGTGGACTCCCTGGTGCCTCCGGCCTTTACCGGGCTGGTGCTGGCGATGGTGTGCCTGGTGCAGTTTGCCGTGAGCATCCTGATCGACCGGCGCTACGAAAAAGACCTGTGGAAAACCCTGTTCTGGACCGTGTGGTACCCGATGGTGTTCTGGCTGATCAGCTTGTTCACCACGCTGGTCAGTTTTCCCAAGGTGTTGTTCAAACAGCATCAGAAGCGCGCACGCTGGGTCAGCCCGGATCGCGGTATCAAACCTGCCAATGAGGACGTGTGATCATGAAACTGGTCCGAACTCGTCAACACCCGGTGATGTGGGGCATCGATGTGCTCTTGACCCTGCTGGCCTGGGGCGGGCTGATTTGGCTGCTGATGCGCGGCATTACGTCGATGCTGGACAGCCATGGTGGCCCGCGCCTGGAAGCGCCGATTTTCGCGGCGCTCAACACCCTGCAGATCTACCTGTGGATCGCCCTGTTCAACGCTGTGATCCTGATCAGCTGGGCGCGTTACCAGCAACGCAAGGGACGCAAGTTCGCCCAGCGCCGCGCCGAGGTCAACAGGCTCAGCGACAAGCACCTCAGTGAAAGTTTTAAGCTGGAGGAGGGGGCCCTGGAGCAACTGCGCAGGCCGGGTGTGCTGGTCATCCACAACGATGAGCATGGCGGCGTCGAGGACGTGAAATCCCATGTCTCCCGCGACGTGGAACGCCCGCCGCTGACCCTGGTGCCCGGCCAGGAAAAAGGCAAGGACATCGGCTGAAGGCCAAACCACGCCGCTCTTTGTGGTCGCTGTGGAGCCCCGGCGAGGCTCTACAGCGCCTCCAGCGGTTCTGCAGCATCAGGTTTGCCGCTCGTCGCCAATCGGTTTGCCCTGCAATCTCAATAAATGAGCCCTGGTTCACAAAACTCCTGCGAACTTTTCCGTCTTTCCCGGTACTAACCTAACTCGGCAATAACTTGATGGCCAAGTAGTGGCAATTAATAAGTTATTCGCTGAATCAACATCAAAATAGTTGCCGTTTGTCGGAGTAATACTTTCGGTGAGCGCTTGCTTATCTGTTTTGATTATTTTTATGGTTATAAATCAGTGTATTGCAGAACTATCTAGAACTTTCGTGCAACTAATCCAGTCCCTTGGGTCCGCCGAAGTTCGATGTTAGTTTGCCGCGCCTTGATTTTCGACGGATCGAACATGTCTTTGTTATTGCCACGGACTCGGTATCTTCTGTGTACTTTGCTGCTCGCCTGGTTAAGCCTGAACAGCGCCACGGCCGCCCCCACGCCGGGCGATCAGGACCTGATCCGCGACCGCCAGAACCGCCTGCTCGACGAGCAGCGCCGGCGCCTCGACGAGCTCAAGGATCTGCCCGGCAAAGAAGCCAAGCCCCAGGCCCCGGCCACGCCCGCTGACAGCCGTTGCTTCCCGATCCGGGACATCACGCTCAAAGGCGCCGACAGCCTGCCCGCCACCGACCGCGAGCGCCTGCTCAAACCCTATGTCGGCCAGTGCCTGGGCGTGTCGCAGCTCAATGAACTGCTCAAGGTCATCACCGATTACTACATCGACAAAGGCCGGGTCACCAGTCGCGCCTACTTGCCGCAACAAGACCTTTCCAGCGGTCACCTCCAGGTGCTGGTGGTCGAAGGCAAACTCGAAGGACTCAAAGGCGCTCAAGGCAGCAGCGTGACCGATCGCGAGCTGGCCATGGCCTTTCCCGGCAAGGTCGGCGAGGCGCTCAACCTGCGCGAAGTCGAGCAACTGGTGGACCAGCTCAACCGCCTGCCCTCTAAGCAGGCGCAAATGGAACTGACCCCCGGCACCCAGGTAGGCGGCAGTGACGTCGTGGTCAAGAACACCCCGCAAAAGCCCTGGCGCGCCAGCCTGTCGCGCAACAACGACGGGCAGAAAAGCACCGGCGAACAGCAATGGGGCGCCGGCCTGGAGTGGGACAGCCCGCTCGGCCTGGCCGACCAACTGGTGCTGCGCGGCGGCCACGATGCCGTCAGCGACCACCAGAAAACCTCGAAAAACAGCATGCTCTACTACAACGTGCCGTGGGGCTGGTGGAACTTCAGTTACACCTACAACGAGAGCGACTACCGCACCTTTGGCGTGACCAACGACTACAAATTCAAGCAGAACGGCGACAACCAGAATCACCAGTTGCGCGCCGAGCGGGTGGTCCATCGTGACGATGTGAGCAAGACATCGCTGAACGTCGGCGTGGCGCACCTGCGCACCAACAACTACATCCTCGATACCCGTACCGCCTCGAGCAGCAACCGCCTCAGCGAATTGCAACTGGGCTTCAACCACGGGCGTCGCATCGGCAGCGGGTTCGTCAACGTTGACCTGGGCATGCAGAACGGCATCGGCTTGCTCGATGCCCAGGCCCAGGACGAGCGCGATGACGCAGGCAATCGGCAGCCCAACGCGCGCTATCGCAAATACACCGCCACCGCCAGCTTCCTGCAGCCGTTCACGCTGTGGGGCGAGTCGTTCAGTTTTTCCAGCCTGGCCACCGGCCAACGCAGTGAAGACATCCTGTTCAGCCCGCAGCGCATCAGCCTCGGCGGCTCGGCCTCGGTGCGCGGCTTCAAAGACCAGCAACTGAGCGGCGACAGCGGCGGCTACTGGCGCAACGACGTGCGCTGGGCGCGCCCGGTGACGCTCGATTGGCTGCGCCCGGCCTTTGCCGAATACGGCGCCAGCGTCGGCTACGACCAAGGTGTGATCAGCCACGGTCGCTACAACGACGACGTACACGGTCGGGTCTCGAGCAACTCCCTGGAGCTGTTCGCCCGGGGCAAACACGTCAGCACCAGCGTGACGTTTGCCCATTCTTTGGAACGCCCGGCAGTGATGAGCGAGCGCGAAGCGCCGATCTACTTCCGCATGGATTTCTTCCTGTAATTCAACGCCCCGTTACATCGAGAATTTGAAAATGGATGTTCGCCAATTTGCCTTCCTGGCCCGCCAACCTTCTGCCGCCCTGAAGCCGCGCGACGCGTTCTTCGGCCTGCCCAAGCGCGGGCTGGCATTGATCCTCGCCAACGCGCTGTTCTGGCAGCCGCTGCTGGCCCAGGCCGAGGGCATCGTGGTCAGCGCGCCCGGCACCACCGTCGGCGCCGCGGGCAATGGCGTGCCGGTGGTGAACATCGCCACACCGAACGGCAGTGGCCTGTCGCACAACCAGTTCAAAGACTACAACGTCGGCCCCAACGGCGTGATCCTCAACAACGCCAGCGGCGCGGTGACCAACACCCAGCTGGGCGGCTACATCGTCGGCAACCCCAACCTCAAGGGCGGCGCGGCCAGCGTCATCCTCAACGAAGTCAACGGCGGCAACCCCAGCCAGTTGCGCGGCTACACCGAAGTAGCGGGTCAGTCGGCCAAGGTCATCGTCGCCAACCCCTACGGCATCAGTTGCAACGGCTGCGGCTTCATCAACACCCCCAACGCCACCCTGACCACCGGCAAACCCGTCATCGACACCGTCGGCCGCCTGGACCACTACCAAGTCGACGGCGGCGCCGTGACCATTGACGGCCAGGGCCTGAACGCGAGCAACGTCGACCGCTTCGAAATCATCACCCGCTCGGCCAAGATCAATGCGCAGATCAATGCGCGCCAGCTCACCGTGATTGCCGGGCGCAATGACGTCGACGCGCAAAGCCTGAAAACCACCGCGCGCGCCGACGATGGCAGCGCCAAGCCTGAGCTGGCAATCGACTCCAGCGCCTTGGGCGGCATGTACGCCGGCGCGATCAAACTGGTCGGCACCGAAGCCGGCGTGGGCGTGAAGCTCGACGGTACGTTGGCGGCCAGTGGTGGGGATATTCAGCTTGATGCCAATGGCCATTTGAGCATGGCGCAGGCAGCGGCCACCGGTAACGTCACGGTCAACGCGCAGAATATCGACCTCACCGATAAGGTCTACGCCACCGGCAACGTGCAAGTGACCAGCGCCCAGGCGTTGGTCAACCAGAAGAGTGTGGCGGCCGGTCAGCGTATCGAAATCAATGCGACGACAGTGACCAACCCCGGCATCATCGAAGCTGGCGTCGCCGCCGACAACACCCGCAATACCACCGGCGACCTGGTGGTCAACGCGCAAACTGTCAACACCACCGGCAACCTGCTGGCCAGCCGCACATTAGCGATCACTGCCGCGCAAACGCTGACCAATCAGGACGGCGTCATTCAGGGTAAAACCGTCAGCATCGATGCGGCCAAGTTGGTCAACCAGGGCGAAGTGGCACGGGTGTATGGCGTAAAAAGCCTGGCGATCAATGCGCCGGCCATCGTCAACCTGGGCGGTTTGCTCCGCTTCGGTGAAGGCCAGGCGGCGACCCTCGACAGCGCGTCCCTGGACAACCGTCAGGGCCGTATCGAAATGGCCGGTGGCAGCCTGGTGCTGAGCAGTGCCGCACTGAACAACAGCGAAGGCAAGATCATTGCTAGCGACTTGACGGTCAACGCGGGCCGCGTCAATAACCAGAGCGGCCTGCTCGTCGCCAACACCGTGACAGTGACAGCCGACACGCTCGACAACAGCAACGGCACACTGGCCAGCCAACTCGGCAACCTGAAGCTGACCGTTAAAGCCCTGACCAACCGTGGCGGCAAACTGTTCGGCAAAGAATTGTTAACCTTCGACGGTGCCACCCTCGATAACAGCGCCAATGGCCAGATCAGCGGCAACCGACTGGACCTGACGGCTCGCGACACGCTCACCAACCGTGGCGGCCTGATCGAAGCCAGCCAGGGCCTGACCCTCGGCGGCGGCAATCTCGACAACAGCGCAGGCGGGCAAGTACGCAGCCTGGCTGGCACCAGCAGCAGCAGCCTCGACTTCAGCGGTCAGGTGAGCAACCAAAAGGGCATTCTTGAGTTTGGTAGCCAGGCCTTCAGTCTCGACGCCGGGCACTTGAACAACCAAGCCGGTCAATTGCAGCACGCCGGCAGCGGCCTGTTCCGCGTCAAAACCGCCAGCCTCAGCGGCAGCCAAGGCGACATCAATGGCCTGGGCACCGCCGACTGGTCCTTCGGTACTGTCGATGGCCTCGGGCGTGTGCAACTCAATGAACGCCTCACTTACACAAGCACCCAGAACCTGACCCTCAAAGCCGGCGACCGCATGGCCAGCGCAAAAGGCCTGGTGCTTGACGTGGCCAGCCTCGACAACGGCGGCGAACTGCTCAGCGACGGCGACCTGAGCATCACCCTCAGCGGCGACATGACCAACAGCGGCCGCGTGTCGGCCCTGCAAAAACTCAGCGTGCAGGCCAATAGCCTCAGCCAGAACGGTGGGCGCCTGGCGGGCAACACCACCCAACTGAACCTGCGCGGCACCCTCGACAACCTCGGCTACCTCACCGCACGTCAGCAACTGGATATCGCCGCGCTGCAAATCAACAACCGTGGCACCCTCGGTGCACAGGGTGCAGTGAACCTCAGCGCCGTCAACGGCATCACCAATGGAGCGGATTCGCTGCTATTCAGCGGTGCCGACCTGACCTTGCGCGGCAACGGCTTCAGCAACGTTTATGGCGACGTTTACACCCAGGGCAACCTGACGTTCGCCGCGCGTGATGGTGGTCAGGCGGCAGTGTTCAGCAACCTGTCGGGCACGGTTGAAGCCGAAGGCTCTATCGGCATCAACGCCGCATTCGTGGAAAACGCCAAGGCCGTGTTCGAGCTGGGGCGGACCGTGACCACCGGGAGTGTGTACTGGCAATGCGGCCAGCACTGCGACGGGGACTACTCGTACAAGCGCGGCGAGATACGCATCAACCAGACCTTCCTCGAATCCGCGCTCAAGGACTCGGCGCCCGCGCGCCTGGTCGCCGGCAAAGACATGCTGATCCAGGGCGACAACGTCCAGAACCGTTACAGCCTGCTGGCCGCCAACGGCAACCTCGGCATCGTCGCGAATAACCTGCTCAACCAAGGCGCGGGCACCCGCACTGGGCAGAACAGCATCGTTATCGGCACTCCGCGAAGAATTGACAAACATTACTGGGACCACGTTGAGTACGTCGAAGTCCCCGCGTTCAGCGCCGCCGTTGCTGCCGGTCACTTCGACCTGGCGACGTTTGAAGCGCTCAAGGCGCGCTCCAGTGACTGGCGTTTTGCCGAGGCAAGTAACGTCACTACCTGGACCGTAAAAGATGCGCTTGTCTACAACGCCACCCTGCAAGCCGGTGGCACCGTCGACCTGTCCAAAGTCGTCAACACCGTGCAAAACGGCACGCTGCTGGAAAACCAGAAAGCGCAACTGACCGGCACCCTCGACAACGACCAGACTGGCATCCCCGTCGGCGGCATTAACATCAGCCTCAGCCAGCAGGCCAGTGCCCCTGGCTCGGCGTTCACCCCAGTCGACCCGACCACCTCGCCGTATTTCAAACTGCCCAAGGGCGAGTACGGCCTGTTCGTCAAAAACGCCGACCCTACCAGCCACTACCTGATCGAAACCAACCCCCAGTTTGCCAGCCTCTCGGGCTTCTTCAGCTCCGACTATATGCTCGACAAACTCGGCTTCAGCGCCGACACCGCCTGGCGCCGTCTCGGGGATGGCCAATACGAAACCCGCCTGATCCGCGACGCCGTGCTCGCGCAAACCGGCCAACGCTTCCTCACCAGTGCCTTGAGCAGCGACGCGGACCAATTCCGCTACCTGATGGACAACGCGCTGGCCAGCAAAGACGCCCTGCGCCTGAGTCTCGGTGTGACCCTCACTAGCCAGCAAGTCGGCGCACTGACCCACGACATCGTGTGGATGGAAAATCGCGTGATCGACGGCCAGAGCGTCCTCGTGCCGGTGCTCTACCTGGCCCAGGCCGAGTCACGCAATGTACGCGGCAGCAGCCTGATCCAGGGCCGCGACCTCAACCTGGTCACTGGCGGCGACCTGCTCAACGTCGGCACCCTGCGCGCCAGCAACAACCTCTCCGCCGCCGCCGGCGGCAGTCTCTACAACGGCGGCCTGATCGAAGCGGGCAACAACCTGACCTTGCTGGCCCAAGACAGCATTCGCAACGCCATGGCCGGTGAAATTCGCGGCACCCAAGTCAACCTCGCCGCCCTCAAAGGCGACATCACCAACGACACCACCGCGATTCAAGTGCGCGATGGCGCGGGCATGCGCACCCTCACCGACAACGGTACTAGCACCATCAGCGCCCGCGACAACCTGGTGATGGAGGCCGGTCGTGACCTCATCAATCGCGGTGCGCTTGCAGGCGGCAACGACGTCACCCTCACCGCTGGCCGCGACCTCAGCCTGCTGCCCGTCAGCGATACCCGCGTGAAGCACGAATTCAGCGACGGCGGGCACAAATCCAGCATCACCACCGACGTCAAAAACCTCGCCGCCAGCGTTACGGCGGGGGGCAATCTGAATATGAAGGCTGGGCAGGATGTAAACATCATCGGTAGCACGGCCACCGCTGGCAAAGACATCAATGTCGACGTCGGGCGCGATTTCAACGTGGTGTCGGTCAGCGATGTGCACAGTGTTGAAGGTAAGGAAAAACACGGCAAAAAACGCATCAAGACGACGGATGAGCAGACCACCCAAGTGGCCAGTGTGTTGACCGCGGGTGGGGATTTCAGAAGTCAGGCCGGGCGTGATACGACGCTGGTGGCGAGCAAGATCAGTGCGGGGAATGAAGCGTATTTGTACAGCGGGGAGCAGATGAATCTGCTGGCGGCTGAGAACAGTACGCATACCTTGTATGACATGAAGGAGAAGGGAAGCTGGGGCGCTAAAAAGGCGCAGATGGACGAAGTAACCCGCACGACTCAAGTAGGCACCGAGATCAAGGCGGGCGGAAACCTCACTCTGAAAAGTGGTGGCGACCAGTTGTACCAAGTCGCCAAGCTCAACAGCGGCAAGGACATCATTCTCGATAGCAGCGGTGCGATCGTCTTTGAAGGAGTCAAGGACCTGCACGATGAGAGCCACACCAAGAGTAAAAGCGACCTCTCCTGGTTCAGCGCCAAAGGTAAAGGCAATACCGATGAAACCCTGCGTCAGAGCGAGCTGGTTGCTCAAGGGCAGCTTGTTATCAAGGCCGCCGAAGGCATTCGCATCGATGTCAAACAGGTTGATCAGCAGACCGTAAGCCAGACCGTTGATGCGATGGTAAAGGCTGATCCCAATCTGGCTTGGCTGAAGCAAGCTGAGGCACGTGGCGACATTGATTGGCGCCAGGTGAAGGAGATTCACGAGAGCTTCAAGTACGACAACTCGGGGCTGGGTGCCGGTGCCAAGATTGCGATTGCGATCATGATGGCGGCGATCATGGGCCCGGCTGGTTTTGGTCTAGGTGGCTGGCAACTGGCGGTCGCTACGAGCTTCTCTACTACGGGTGTTACCAGCACCATTAACAACAAAGGCAACCTCGGCAGGGCTTTGAAGGAAACCGTTAGTACCGACAGTCTTAAAAGCGCGGCGGTTGCTGGTTTTACGGCGGGTGCTCTGGAGTATGCCGACACTAATTGGTTCGCTGGTGCCGACAAAGCAGGTGCAAGTACTAGCACCGTCCAAGGTGTTAACCCGAGTGCGGGCTCAACCTTGGCGGTTACTAACTCCTCCAAAGACATTTTCACCTGGACGTCAGCGGGTGATATCGCCCTGCGCACTGGAGGTCGGGCGGTAATCTCTAGCGGGATTTCTACGGCCATCCAGGGCGGAAGTTTCGGCGACAATTTCAATGCTGCCTTGCTGGGAGAGGCTGGCAACGTTGCGATGGCTACCGGTTTTAATTGGGTGGGTGACTACGTCACGTTCCCGAATGGAAGCCCTCAAAAGATCATTGCTCATGCATTGATGGGCGGATTGCTGGCGGAAGCGACCGGCAGTGATTTCAAAACCGGGGCTGCGGCGGCTGGGTTGAATGAAGCGCTCATCAATCAATTAACTTGGGCCGCCCAAGGCAATAAAGACATCACTTTGATGCTTTCACAACTGACTGGGTTGTTAGCAGCGGCAGCGGTTGATGGTGATTTAGAGAAAGGCTCTCAGATTGCTCAGAAGGCGACGACGTTTAACTACCTTTACCACAAAGAAGTCGAGGAGATGCTTCGGGAGGTTGACAGCAAAAGTACGGAACAAGAGAAAAGGGCGGTTAGGGAGCGGTATGCGGCCCTTGATCAGCAGAGAAATGACGAATTGGATGCGCTCTGCGCGCGCGATCCGCAACGCTGCAGGGGTATTGCTATCTCGTTGGCGAACGATGATCAGAAACTCGTCGATCTGGTAGGTAAGCTTAGGTCCCAGGGGCAGGGTGGTGCTGCTTCTGCTGTAGGTTTTGTGATAGGGAGCAACCTAGACGCTTCCAGCAAAATTGCTGCAGATATCAGCTCTGCTGGCGGTGGGGTGTTGGTTAAGCTCGGGGCGGAGGCTATCAAGGCTGGAGTTGGAGTAACATTACCCTCGCGCTCTGGAGCAGGGAAAGGGAAGGGTAGTCAGGGTGAAGCTGTGGGTCCTGATGTACCGCAGGGTGCAAAAGGTGGGGCGAAGACTCCACAAACTGTAGAGGAAATATCAAACCCTCCACAGGCACCGGTAATTCCGTCAGGGTGGGTCAGTCGACCAGGGCGAAATGGTGGTGAAATCTACTTTCCGGCTGGTACTGATCCCGCGAAAGGGGAGCACATTAGAGTTATGCCGCCTGGCTCATCACCTGTTCCAGGATATGAGGACGGATACTGGCGTTGGCAGAACTCCGGCAAGCAACCGATGAATCCGTCGACAGGTAAGCCGGGTATCGGGCAGGGAGATACACATGTTCCGCTTCCACCAGACTCTTTACCGCCTGTTCGTCGTTGAAAGGCTATGGACTTAATTAGAGGGACATATGTACACATTGCCAGACGATTTTGATTTTCTGCTGCTTTCCGGGTGTTACTTGGAAATGGTTTGTTTTGGTGTGCGCGTCACAAGGCTGGACTTTTCACGCCCACAAATTGCACCCGGCGTTCCTCCATATAAGGTTTCCTTCTGTGTTGAAGCAGGATTGACGTATCAAGTTGGTGATGTTTCGGGGAGACGAGAATTCACGGATTCATCTACCAGTGCACCCTTGTTAGATTTTTTGTTGAAAGATGTCGTTTTGGTCGAGGAAGTCGAGACTGCTACATTGCAGGTATCATTCAGTTCTGGCGATAGGATTGTAATCGAGGCTGACTGTAGCGGTGACTATGAATCCTATTCGATTTATCTGGATTCTGGTGATGTTATAGTTGTTTAATTGGTGCAAGGTGGCAGTTCAGTAAGGGAAGAAGAAAATAGGGGGCAGACCCTGAGGGATCCCCGATTTTTCTTACAAAAAATCAAGAAGTTGGAATTATTGAAGAGGCCTGCATGAGTCGGCAACTTGGTTTGCACCACACAAAACTAAGATCCCGAACCCATGCAGGCCATTCGATTTTTACACAGAGCGCTCGCTCAAGCACTCCCCTCAATCCATTCTCGCCGCCTGACAACGCTGGTGAGTTGTGTCAGTTCGTTACTGCAGGGCCGTCGCCTAACACTGACGGGCCTCGGGCGCTCCATGCCGGGTCAGGCCTATCCCAAACATGCCATCAAGCGCGTCGACCGTCTGCTGGGAAATCAGCATCTGAGATCAGAACGCCCATTGTACTACTGGGTGATGCTACGAGCGTTGCTGGGCTCGTTGAAGCATCCGCTGATCTTGGTCGATTGGTCTCGAATTGATGCCCCTTGTTGAGAGCCGCAATCCCGCTGGCAGGTCGTTCGTTTCCTATTTATGAAAGTGTTCATGAGCGGGAAGGTTGCCCCAGGTATCAAAGTCGCCTGATTAAAACGCTAGCTGAATTGCTGCCTGATGGCTGTATCCCAATCTTGGTAACTGATGCAGGCTTCCGGCGGCCATGGATGAAGGCAGTAGCCGCGCAAGGCTGGTATTACGTGGCGCGCATACGTAACCGTGAGCTTTATCGTCGCGAAGAAAGTGAGTGGTTACCCGTGAAGAATTTGTATGCTCTGGCCACCTCATCGCCCAAGTCGCTGGGTCGAGTTGAGATGACCCGCAGCGCGCCTCACTTCATTGATTTGTACTGCGTTCGCCACTCTGCCAAGGGCCGTAAACATCAACGAGTCACTGGATCAGTCGCCAAAAGCAAGCTCAGCCGGCAGTCCGCCAGTCGTGAGCGAGAGCCGTGGTTGCTGGCAAGCAATCTGAAGCAAAGCGAGTGGAATTCAGCAAAAATCGTGGCCATTTATAAGCGGCGTATGCAGATCGAAGAAGGCTTCCGAGATGTGAAAAGTGAGCACTTGGGGCTGGGTTTGAATCTGCATCGAAGCAGGTGCCCAAAGCGAATAGAGGTGCTGCTGTTGATTGCTGCGCTCGCCAACTATCTCCTCTTTTTAACCGGGCTTCAGGCGCGAGAACGTGATTTGGAACGACGCTATCAAAGCAACAGCCTCAAGGTGAAACGTGTACTTTCATTGTGGCGGCTAGGCATGGAATATTGGCGCAGTTGTACAGATTTTGGTGGGCGAGAAGGCTTGGAGAAAGCCCTGCGTGATGAGGTGCGCCATCAGGCGCAGAGCCTGGAGTAGATTTGTGGGGATCCCTCAGGGTCAGACCATCACTCTCATTTTTTAAAGCGCAATTCTGCTGACCCTTATAAAAACTTGGCCTGACCGCGATTTCTCTCTCTAGGGCATGACCTGATCCATCTCAGAATCGTTCGCGGCGTGACTGCTTGCGCTTGCCCGCTTACTCGAAGTCGGAAAACTCGCCAGGCTCATGGGCGGCTCGGATTAGGAAGTCAGGCGTATTTCAGCACATTTGCGGACTTGTTCGGAGAATCCCTAACCGAGCCCGGCTCTTTCCGATTAAATGTTATCCTCGTCGGCCCCAACATCAATCTGAACTTGCAACACCTGGACAATTACAACGTTGGCTTTCATCGCCTAGTAACCGAGCGAAGCCAAACAGATAGCCTCGCCCCTGCTCATCCACTTTCACCGATCTTTTTTGATCTAAGACCTTTTATCAATCAAGCATTGAACCTGGTTTTAACTTCTCCACCACGCGCATAAGTCATCACAAACGAACTCCAATTTTCACCACGTCTGGTGGCGCACTCCCTCAACTCCTTCACCAAACGATAGAGGATTGCGCCATTGTAATCCGTTTCCGCATCCGTCACCCGAACCCCTTTGTTCTCGACAGTAAGAACAGTTTCTATATAACCCGCACCTACTGTTACCTCATAAAAAAAAGAGTCGTAGCCATCCACGATACCTGCATCTAGCAGCTCAAAAATCTGTTTCACTAACTGTACGTCTTGAGTAACCACTATATAACCTCCGGAATCTTATGAGCCTCATTTTCAAAGAAAACTTTTTCGGTCTTTCCATTTATCGTATAGGTCAACTCCATGTTATCAGGACGCGGGAAATAGGGGTCAGACCACATTTTGCATTTAAGGAGTTTTTGTGACTATTGTTCAGTCCTTTAAAAAGAGAGTTATCCGAGGAGTGGTATGTCGTCCGAAGGCTGTTTTTTCTTAGTCTTATAATGGTGGTCTGACCCCTATTTCTCTTTAATGGTGGGGCCTAGAGTTGATTATCTGCACAAACCGGGGCGGCACCAAGGCCGCCCGATTTTATTCAGGTTGGATCGGCATTGAGCCTGCGGCTGATCACATCCAACAAATCACACCCATCGCGCAGCGGAATCGCCAGTAGATGGGCAAAGTCTTGCAGCACCACGGCATCGCTGCTGAGCTGTTCGCGAAAGGCTAGGTTTTCCAGCAGTTGGGTGACGGCTTGGATGCGGTGCACGGCGGCGTCGTGGAGGACGTCGAGGGGGGCTTGGGTGTCGATGAGCAGTGCGGGGACGGTGCAGTCGTGGCCGGTCAGGGGCATGTAACGGTTCATAATTGGCACTCTGTTAAGTGGTTGAGGCCACCACTCAATCGTCGCCAAACGAATGGGTGGCAGCTGTACGCAGGTTGGCGAACCGGCAACAGAGTAAACCGGCAGACCCGGGGGTCTCCCGCGCACAGCCGCCATAAAAGGTACGACTTTGCGGGTGCAAAAACACCTGCATGAAAGCGGATTGCTTTTGCACTCTGTTGTCAGGTCGCCAAACCTGATCGCCATTTGGGCGACGGCCGGACTATAAGCCCCTCACCCAAAACCGCGCAAGGCATCAGAGTGATGGCACAATGCCTTATGCAATGCCATCCGCTGCCGACATACTGGTGATGCCCAGACGCATCAAAAATCTGAACCGGCCTTCGCCGGCGTTTTCGAATCCGCCCCACCGCTACCCACAAGGAAGAAATACATGATCAAGTTGTTCTGCAAAGGCGCTGTCGTTGTGTCCCTGGCCACGCTGTTTGGCTGTTCTTCGACCCCGTCGGTGGAGAAGATGCAGGCTGACGTGGCGAGCTATTCGCTGCCCAAGGCTGCCGTGGCCGATAAAGGCCTGGTGTATGTCGTGCGCCCTAGCAACGTCGGGATGCTGGTACGGTTCAACGTGTTCCTGGATGACAAGGAAGCCGACTCGGAGATGGGTTACAACCGCGGTAACCAGTACATCTATTTTTTCGTGACGCCGGGCAAGCACGTGATCAGCTCCAAGGCTGAAAACTGGGCGGACATGCCAATCAACGTCAAGGCCGGTGAGGTGGTTTACCTCAAGCAGGAAGTCGAAATGGGCTTTGCCGTGGCGCGCAACAGCCTCAAAGTGCTGAGCGATCTGGAAGGCCGTTATCTGGTCAAGGATGCGTCCTTGGGCACCGTGGCAAAAGAAAGCAAGTAAGTTAAAAGCGCTTAAGGCGGCCGAGCTCGGAGCCCGGCCGTTGTCGCTGTTCATCCGCCCTGCACACTTAGCTTGATAAGGGGCTGACACGCGACTCTTCAACCCTCGTTGACTGACACGCGACATAAGTCGGAGTGGCACCGTATGGACGCAAATCCCCCGCTAAACGCCCGACCCTTCCGGCCCGCAATTGTTTAGACCCAAGGAAGCTCTTCAATGAAAATGCATCGTTTGTTTATCTCGCTCACTGCTCTGGCGACCTGCACCAGCAGCTTCGCCGCGGCGCCTGCCCTGCAAAGTTTTCTCGCCTGCGACCAGAACTCCCTGGCGGTGGTAAGCCAGCCGGGGCTCAAGGAACGTGTCGCCCATAAGGTGGAGAACGGCAAGATCACGCTCAGCGGCGGCACAAAATCCGATATGGGCCAGCGCTGGATGTTCGACACGCCACTGACGCTTGACGGTATGACCTTGACCGGCTTTTTCGCCGAAGACCAGGACCTGATGGGCTCGCGGATCATCAACTGGGGTTTCTACACCGAGCAGGCGCCCGACGCGCTTTACGCACAGCTGAGTAAAGTTCCGGGTACGGAGTTGGAGAAAGCCAACGGTATCTACGCTCGTGCGCAGATCTGGTCGCATAAGCAATCAGCCTGGGTGCCGGAGGGTGGCGATGACAATGCAGGCAAGCTGGTCACCGATACGGCCGAACGCATCTTGATGGTCGAGCCCGCCCCCAGTGACCTGGCCAAGACCAGCAATGGCATGATCACCTGCTCGGTTCAGGGCGCGGTGAGCGCCGCGATGCTCAAGATCACTCGACCTGACCTGATCAAGTGAGCTGAGGCAGGCAACGATACCGCGGGCATGCTCAATGCCTGCGGTGTTCTCTGGTTTTTCGCGAGCAAGCTCGCTCTTACAGGGGCGGGGTTACAGCAACTTGCGCTGCACCGCCTCATCCAGCGTGCTGCGCGTCAACGCCTCCACCACTTCCCGCGTGTCCGCCTGGAACGGGATGCCCACGATCAGCACCAGGTGCATCCAGGTGCGTACCGACTCACTCTTTTTGATGCGCCCGAGTTCTTTGCCGTCTTTGTCCTTGAACACGGTTTCCAGGGTGAAGGTGTTCTTCGCCGTGGACGGGATGATGAAGAACGTCACGCCAGTGATGATCGCCGAGGCCATGTTGAACTGTTCGTTGTTGTACAGGGTGGCGTCGGCGTAGATGTCCGAGTCGACCTTGTCGGTGCTCACCCGCGAGAAGCGGTTGGACTGGCGAAACGAATCCGCCACGGCCTTTTCCCACAACGCCGCCGGAGCGCCGGCTGCAGTGTTGCCCGGGCCGCTGTTGACCTGGCGGAGCGCGGTGGTACGCACGAACGCCGTGGGTTTTTGCGCCGGTGCGTTGGCGGTCGGCGGCCAGGTTTGCACGGGCGGCAGTTCGTGTTGCGAGTAAGACACGCAACCTGTCAGCAAGATGGCCGCGAGGACCAGGCTGTGTTTGATCAATCCTTTCATGTGTCGCTCCTTGAAATTACTGTTTGGCCAGCTTCGCGGTAGCGGTGTCGAGCAGTTGCGCGACCAGTTCGTTCAGTTGCTTGGCGCCCATGGTTGGGGCCCAGTATTCGCGACCGTAGAGGCCGACGTTGCGCTCGAACTTGACCTCGTGTTTGGCGCTCGCCAGTTCCTTGCCATCGCGATCGACGATCACCAGGTCGCCGGCCACGTCAAAGGTGTCGACGTAGATCGGGCCGTTGACCCAGATCCAGACCGTCAGCGTCAGCAAGGCGCCGGGGACATAGCCCGGGTGTATGCCACGGTGGCCCTTGAGGGAGGTCATGTTGAACTTGAGCAACACGTCCTGCTCACCCAGGCGCACGGGGTATTCGGTGACCTGCTTGAAGTAGCCCGCAGTACTCACGTACTGATTGAGCTGGGCGGTCAGCGAGCGGCTGATCGCGGTCTTGTTGGCGTCGTTGATGTCGGCGGCGCTCACCGTCACATCGGCGACTTGTGCGCTGCGCGGGCTGGCGATGGCGGCGGGGTGGAGCGGGGCGCCAATGGGGCCGGTGACGGTGTAGGACACACAACCGGTCATCGACAGAGCGGCGATCAGGGTCGCTGCCCGGAAGAGGGTTTTCAACACACAATTTCCCTATTAATGAATGAGCCAGGCCAGTGTCTCGACCGATAGCCCAAAAACTTGAGGAATGTGCGTCATCGCACGCCCTCCGACGAAACACCTTGAGAACCCCTCTCAACCCCGTAAAATGCTGCAGCCGTTGCGACCCGACATGTTCAGGGATGAAGTCAGTTACGCGCGAGTTCTTGCCTTTGCGCAGGCCAGCCTGCCTCCCTCCCTGAAACTGCCGCCCTTGGCCCGACGCCTTCGACCTCGAAGGGGTGGGTATCGCCTCGTGCCCGGTTTCTCGCTACACCGAACGCTGCTGATTTCCTCACTTTAGGAGCAACATGTGAAAACACTGTCCCAAATCCTGCTGTCCGGCGTTGCCGTCGCAGCGCTGCTGACCGTGGCCGGTTGCGCCACGGAGAGCAACCGCGCGATGCCGGTGGAACAAGTCGCCAGCGCCCACGTCGCCTATTCCGGCGTGCGCGTGCCGATTGCCGTGGGCAAGTTCGATAACCGCTCCAGCTACATGCGTGGCATCTTCTCCGACGGCGTCGACCGTCTCGGCGGCCAGGCCAAGACCATCCTGATCACCCACCTGCAGCAGACCAACCGCTTCAGCGTGCTGGACCGCGACAACATGGGCGAAATTTCCCAGGAAGCCGCGATCAAAGGCACCGTGCAGAAGCTCAAAGGCGCTGATTACGTGGTGACCGGCGATGTGACCGAGTTCGGCCGCAAAGAAACCGGCGACCGCCAGTTGTTCGGCATCCTCGGCCGTGGCAAGACGCAAGTGGCCTACGCCAAAGTCGCGTTGAATATCGTCAACATCAGCACTTCCGAAGTGGTGTATTCCACCCAGGGTGCCGGTGAGTACGCGCTGTCCAACCGTGAAGTGATCGGCTTCGGCGGCACCGCCAGCTACGACTCCACCCTCAATGGCAAGGTGCTCGACCTGGCCATGCGTGAAGCGATCAACCGCCTGGTCGACGGCATCAACGCCGGCGCCTGGAACCCGCGCAACTGATTGGCAACCCCTCAAGGAGTAGTACACGGATGAGCAAGGCAGTGAAGTTGGCGCTGATGCTGACAGCAATCGCGACGGTCGCCGGGTGCCAGACGGCGCCTCAACCCCTGTATCAATGGGAAAGCTACCAGCCGCAGGTTTACGAGTACTTCAAGGGCGAGCCCAAGGAAGCGCAGGTCGAGGCCCTGGAGCGCGATCTGCAGAAGATCAACGCCAGTGGCCGCAAAGCACCGCCGGGTTACCACGCCCACCTGGGCATGCTGTACCTGAGCATGGGCAAGGATGACCAGATGGTGCAGGAGTTCCGCACCGAGAAGGCGCTGTTCCCCGAATCCGCTGCGTACATGGACTTTCTGCTGAAAAACGCCAAGACTGGAGTCGCCACCAAATGAGCCTATTGAAACTCACCGGCGCCTTGCTGGCCCTGGCCTTGCTCGGCGGTTGCGCGGCACCGAAAACGATTGATTACACGGCATACAAACAGGCGCGGCCGAAGTCGATCCTGGTGCTGCCGCCGATCAATGAATCGCCGGAAGTGCAGGCGTCCTACAGCATGGTTTCGCAGGTGACCTACCCGCTGGCCGAAGCCGGCTACTACGTGTTGCCGATTGCCCTGGTGGACGAAACCTTCCGCCAGAACGGCCTGACCACCGCCAACGATATCCAGGGCGTGCCGCCGGCCAAGCTGCATGACATCTTCGGTGCGGATGCAGCGCTGTACATCACCGTCAGCGAGTACGGCACCCAGTACATGCTGATCTCCAGCAACACCGCGGTGACCGCCTCGGCCAAACTGGTGGACCTGCGCACCGGCACCACCCTATGGACCGGCTCGGCGCGTGCGTCCAGTGAGGAAGGCAACAATAACAACGGCGGCGGCCTGGTGGGCATGTTGATCACAGCGGCGGTCAAGCAGGTGATCAACAGCTCCACCGACGCAGCGCATCCGATCGCGGGCATCACCAGTGCGCGCCTGCTCTCGGCAGGGCAGCGTACCGGGCTGCTGTACGGTCCGCGCAACCCGAAATACGGTACGGACTGATCTCAGCGAAGATCAAAGGTGGGAGGGGGCAAGCCCCCTCCCACACTGATCGAGGTGTTATCTAAATCAGGATTCAGGCGGGGCAGCGCGCCGGGCTGAGTTAACCGTCTCGATTCTGGCACCACCGAAGATCAAAGGTGGGAGGGAGCTTGCTCCCGATGGCGGTGGGTCAGTCGCCCGATGCAGTGGCTGACAGTTGGCAATCGGGGGCAAGCCCCCTCCCACACTGATTGAGGTGTTATCTAAACCAGGATTCAGGCGGGGCAGCGCGCCGGGTTGAGTTAACCGTCTCGATTCTGGCACCACCGAAGATCAAAGGTGGGAGGGAGCTTGCTCCCGATGGCGGTGGGGCAGTCGCCCGATGCAGTGGCTGACGCTTGGTCATCGGGGGCAAGCCCCCTCCCACACTGATTGAGGTGTTATCTAAACCAGGATTCAGGCGGGGCAGTGCGCCGGGCTGAGTTAATCGTCTCGATTCTGGCAGCACCGAAGATCAAAGGTGGGAGGGAGCTTGCTCCCGATGGCGGTGGGGCAGTCGCCCGATGCAGTGGCTGACAGTTGGCAATCGGGGGCAAGCCCCCTCCCACACTGACCGAGGTGTTATCTAAACCAGGATTCAGGCGGGGCAGCGCGCCGGGCTGAGTTAACCGTCTCGATTCTGGCACCACCGAAGATCAAATGTGGGAGGGAGCTTGCTCCCGATGGCGGTGGGTCAGTCACCCGATGCAGTGGCTGACAGTTGGCAATCGGGGGCAAGCCCCCTCCCACACTGATCGAGGTGTTATCTAAACCAGGATTCAGGCGGGGCAGTGCACCGGGCTGAGTTAACCGTCTCGATTCTGGCACCACCGAAGATCAAATGTGGGAGGGAGCTTGCTCCCGATGGCGGTGGGTCAGTCGCCCGATGCAGTGGCTGGCGCTTGGTCATCGGGGGCAAGCCCCCTCCCACACTGACTGAGGTGTTATCTAAACCAGGATTCAGGCGGGGCAGTGCACCGGGCTGAGTTAATCGTCTCGATTCTGGCACCACCGAAGATCAAATGTGGGAGGGAGCTTGCTCCCGATGGCGGTGGGTCAGTCGCCCGATGCAGTGGCTGACAGTTGGCAATCGGGGGCAAGCCCCCTCCCACACTGATCGAGGTGTTATCTAAACCAGGGTTTAACCCGAACACCCCACACCTTGCGTCTGACCTTGTGAACGGATCATTCATTCACGAGGTTCAGTCCATGTCCCGTCCTCTGCTTTTCCTGCGTCCTGCTGCCCAGGGCTTTGCGGTTACTTTGCTGGTGGCGCTGGCCGGTTGTGGGCTGTCTTCGCCGCCTGATTTAGCCAAACCGGCTGAGCCCGTCGCCGAGCTGCACAGCGCGCCGGTCCAGGGCGCGTTGGTCAAGCGCCAGGCGATGCCTGCACCGATGCGGATGCAGGAGTCGGCAACCCTGGATTACCAAAGCGAACCCCGCGAGCAGTACGCCAACCTGCCGGACAACCCGGTGCATCGGGTCGCCGAAACGCCGGTCTCGACCTTCAGCATCGACGTCGACACCGGCAGCTACGCCAACGTGAGACGTTTCCTCAACCAAGGCCGTCTACCGCCCGAGGGCGCTGTGCGACTGGAGGAAATGCTCAACTACTTCCCCTATCACTACGCCTTGCCCACCGACGGTTCGCCGTTTGGCGTGACCACCGAACTGGCGGCCACCCCGTGGAACCCGCGCACCCAACTGCTGCGCATCGGCATCAAGGCCTCCGACCGCGCCGTAGCGCAGCTGGCGCCGGCCAACCTGGTGTTTCTGGTCGATGTGTCCGGCTCCATGGACCGCCGCGAAGGCTTGCCGCTGGTGAAAAGCACCCTGAAATTGCTGGTGGATCAATTGCGCGAGCAAGACCGTGTGTCGCTGGTGGTCTACGCCGGCGAGTCGCGCGTGGTACTCCCTCCCACCTCCGGGCGCGACAAAGTGAAGCTGCGCAACGCCATCGACCAACTCAGCGCGGGCGGCGCCACCGCCGGTGCTTCAGGCATCGAACTGGCCTACCAGATGGCCCGCGAAGGCTTTATCGAGCAGGGCATCAACCGCATCCTGCTGGCCACCGATGGCGACTTCAATGTCGGCGTCAGCGATTTCGACAGCCTCAAGCAAATGGCCGTGGAACAACGCAAAAGCGGTGTGTCGCTGACCACCCTCGGCTTCGGTGTGGATAACTACAACGAACACCTGATGGAGCAGCTGGCCGACGCGGGCGACGGCAACTACGCCTACATCGACACCCTGCGCGAAGCGCGCAAGGTGCTGGTGGACCAACTCAACTCGACCCTGGCGGTGGTGGCGCGGGATGTGAAGGTGCAGGTGGAATTCAACCCGGCCCAGGTCAGCGAATACCGCTTGCTGGGTTATGAAAACCGCGCGTTGAAGCGTGAGGACTTCAACAACGACAAGGTCGACGCGGGTGAGATCGGCGCCGGGCACACGCTGACCGCGCTGTACGAAATTGTACCGAAGGGCCAGCAGGGCTGGCTGGAGCCGCTGCGCTATGCCGCCGCGCCTGCGGTGTCGGGCGCTTCCGATGAGTTGGCCATGTTGCGCGTGCGCTACAAGCCTGCGGCCGGTGGTGCGAGCCGCTTGATCGAGCGGCCGGTGAGCAACGCCTCGGCCAAGGCCAGCGACGACCTGCGCTTCTGCGCCGCCGTGGCCGCCTTCGCCCAGCAACTCAAGGGCGATGGCCGCTACACTGGCAGCATGAGTTTGCAGGACACCGCCGCACTCGCCCGCTCTGCCCGGGGCGATGACCCGTTCGGCTTGCGCAATGAATTCGTGCAACTGGTCGAAGTGGCGCAAAGCCTCAAACCTTGATCGTGAACACAACGACCAGAAAGGAGTTCGCCACCGACATGCCCGCTCCAGATGATTCACCCAGCGACGAATCGCTGCTGGCCCGCTACCGAAGCGGTGACGGCGCCGCGTTCGAAGCCTTATACGCGCGGCACCGCCAAGGTCTCTACCGCTTCCTGGTGTCCCTGAGCAACAAGGCCGAACTGGCCGAGGAAATTTATCAGGAGACCTGGCTCAGCCTGATCCGCAGCGCCACTCAGCCACAAGGCCGGGCGAGTTTTCGTACCTGGCTGTTCCAGATCGCCCGCAACCGCCTGATCGACTATTGGCGCAAGCACGGCATCCACAACCCGTTGCACGACAGTTACGATGAACAACTGCACGCCCAGCCCGACACCAGCGCCGGCCCCGAGCAGCATCTAAGCCTGAGCCGCGACCAGGCGCGTCTCGACGCCGCGTTGCAAGACTTGCCCGAAGACCAGCGCGAAGTCTTCCTGCTGCGCCTGCATGGCGACCTCGACGTGCCGCAGATCGCCGCCCTCACCGGCGCCCCGCTGGAAACCGTGAAAAGCCGCCTGCGTTACGCCCAGCAGAAACTGCGCCGCCTGCTGGCCGAGGAGATACCCGCATGACCGACTCCCGATACACCCCCGACCCCGACGACCTGCTCATCCAGCACGTGCGTCAACACAGCCGCGGCGAGCCACCGGCGTCCCTCGACGCCTTCATCCTCGCCACCGCCCGCCGCGAAACCCCAGCGCCGCAACCCAGCCGCTGGCAACGCTGGCTGCACGCCTGCCAACGCCCACGCTGGCAGATGGCATTCGCCACCGTCGCAGGGTTAGCGCTGATGATCGGCGTGGTCATGCGCTCGCCCGTGCCTCAACCCGACATCTCCCCGGCGACGTTCTCCGCGCCCCACCCAGAAAGCGCCCGCCCGGCCCCCGCGCCGATGGCCCGGATGGCCGTCGCGCCCAGAGCCGAAAGCGCGCCGGTCCAAGCCGAAATTGCCGGTGCGTTGTCGGATCAATCGCCGGCCAGGCTCAGCAAGCGCGCACCGGTTGCACTGCCTTCATTGGAAGAGGGCTTGCAGGAAATCGTCAACCTGCGGGCGGCCGGGGACAGCCAAGCGGCGGATGAGAAGCTGCTAGCGTTGCACGCGCGCTTTCCCCAGGAGGACTTGCCGGCGCGCCTGGAGGTGTTGCGCAAGCGCTGAACGCGGGGCGGGCGGTGAGACGCAACGTCTCGCCGTCTCATCGCCACCAGGTGTGGTCTGACATGGCGCGTCTCATTCGAGCGCGATCGCGGCCGCCCCTGGGGTTCCAGCGGACCGCTCTAAGCAAGGCCTGTTCAGGTGCTTTTGCGGATCTGGCACCGGCCTTGCTCTGGCTCTGGTAACCAGCCCGACTGGTGACCCAATAATAAAAACAGGTGCCCGATGTCCTGCCCAACTCCCTTTCTCGGTTCTGCCCGTGGCGGCGTCATGAGTCGCATGCCGCAACAGCTCAATCGACTGGTTCTGGACCTTGTGCTACCGCGCTGACGCCCCTCCTGGCGGACTCTTGCGGGGCGCCAGGGCCAATCGTTCCAAGGAGATTTCGCTATGACCCTTTCGATCAATCCGCAACGCAGCATGCGCGCCGCTGTCTGGCACGGCCGTCACGATATCCGCGTCGAAGACGTCCCGCTGCCCATTTCGCCGCCGGCCGGTTGGGTGCAGATCCGCGTGCAGTGGTGCGGAATCTGCGGGTCCGATTTGCATGAGTACGTGGCCGGGCCGGTGTTCATACCGGTCGACGCCCCGCACCCGCTGACCGGGATAAAGGGGCAGTGCATCCTCGGGCATGAGTTTTGTGGCGAGATCGTCGAACTCGGCGCCGGCGTACAGGGCTTCAGCGTCGGCGAGCCGGTGGCGGCCGATGCGTGCCAGCATTGCGGCACGTGCTACTACTGCACCCACGGGATGTACAACATCTGCGAAAACCTGGCCTTCACCGGGCTGATGAACAATGGTGCCTTCGCCGAACTGGTCAACGTGCCCGCCAACCTGCTGTACAAATTGCCGGCGAATTTTCCCGCTGAAGCCGGGGCACTGATCGAGCCGCTGGCGGTCGGCATGCACGCAGTGAAAAAAGCCGGAAGCCTGCTCGGGCAAAACGTAGTGGTGGTCGGTGCCGGCACCATCGGCCTGTGTACCATCATGTGCGCCAAGGCGGCCGGTGCGGCGCAGGTGATCGCGCTGGAAATGTCCGGCGCCCGCAAGACCAAGGCCCGGGAAGTGGGCGCGACCCATGTGCTCGATCCGAATGAATGCGATGCCCTGGCCGAAGTACGCCGCCTCACGGGCGGGCTCGGCGCGGATGTCAGTTTCGAATGCATCGGTAACAAACACACGGCCAAACTCGCAATCGACCTGATCCGCAAGGCCGGCAAGTGCGTCCTGGTGGGGATCTTCGAGGAGCCCAGCGAGTTCAACTTTTTCGAGTTGGTGGCGACGGAAAAACAGGTAAGGGGCGCGCTGGCCTACAACGGCGAGTTCGCTGACGTGATCGCGTTTATCGCCGATGGACGGCTGGACATTACGCCGCTGGTGACGGGGCGTATCCAGTTGGAACAGATCGTGGGGCAGGGCTTTGAGGAGTTGGTTAAAAACAAGGAGCACAATGTGAAGATTATTGTGTCGCCTGCTCGGGTTTGAAGTGAGCGATGATTCTGCCACTTTGTTGTAGATGGCAAAGGGTGGCAGGGTGCTGATGGGATCTATCGACTGCCTTTCCCGTCGCCCGGCTGAGGACTGGCAAAAGCAAAGCACACGAAAAGGCCCCGCACTTGGCTCAAGTGTGGGGCCTTTTGATTTACTATTCGCACGCCGCCCGTTCCGGCGGCGCTCAGCCCAACGGCTACACTCCGAATTTAAAATGGAAGGATCCTCACGTCATGTCCGATAAGTTGTTCCGCACACTCGCCTTGTCCAGCCTGTTCGTACTCGCCAGCTGCACCACGGCAACGCCAACCGTATCGACGCCTGTCACCTCCAAGGCCATCGAAGCCTTCGTCGACATCTGCCTGAAGACTGCGCCCTCATTCGCAGGCTCGGCTGAAGCGGCCAAGCGGTTCGGCATCAACGACCTCCAGGACATGGGCTTCATGCGCCTCGGCTTCACCACAGACAAAAAACTCGGCGTGCAACTTTCTGAAAAGGAATGCGTCGTCACCACTCCGAATCAATCGGACGACAGCCTCACCCGCCAACTGCTGAGTGCCGCGCAGACTTACTCGCAAACGCCGGTAGCCGATCGTGTGCCATCGAAGGTGCGTATCCAGGACAACAACTTTATTCTTCAGCATGACCGCAAAGGCGGTGAAACGTATGTGCTATTGCGGAACAAGTAATTAGCACTTTTACCCTGCGCACGAAAAAAGCCCGCTTTGCGGGTTTTTTTATGTCGGGAATTTAACGAAAACGCCGTTATTAGACGCCACCTTCCGCTTGGGAATCGCTAGTGAAGAGACCTATCTTTTTCGGCTCGATGGGCTCACTGAATCGCCCTGGATTCTCTAGACACCTTTCGAGCTCCAGTTATAGGAATCTCAAAGCCTACAAATGGGCATATACGGCGGGAAGTTACAGGGGTAGACAGGGATGGATAGCCAGAAACAAGAAAGCCCGCACGGGGCGGGCTTCTTGGGGCGTTTCGTAGACTGTCTGAGACAGCCCGAGACTGCTATATGGTGCACCCGGCGGGATTCGAACCCACGACCCCTGCCTTCGGAGGGCAGTACTCTATCCAGCTGAGCTACGGATGCTTGTGCGGGCGACATCATACCCATGTCGACCTTGGGCGTCCATGCTGGTTTTTGGCCGCTGGCGGGTGGGAATTGTCTGTGTTGGGGCCTTGCGTCGGGCGCTGTGGCTCGGTGGTGGGGTGCGGGGCTTGAGGTCGTTGATCTGATAAATCCGGCAAATAAGCGGTTTTCGTTCTTTTTTTCGAACATCCTATTGCCCTGTACCCCCTTTGATCCTAGGATTCGTTTGAGATTTCAAACGCTCTGTCTCCCGTGCGCTCTCCACTTGCTTGCACGCAGGGGCTGATTTCCCTGACGGCAGCCCCCAAAGGCGCCTTTCAACAACTCTAATTCGCTCCGCGCGCGCGCGGTGCTGTTAAGGAAAGCCGACATGCAGCTTAAAGATGCCCAGTTGTTCCGCCAGCAAGCCTTTATCGATGGGGCTTGGGTCGATGCGGACAACGGTCAGACCATCAAGGTCAACAACCCCGCCACGGGCGAGATTCTCGGCACTGTGCCGAAGATGGGCGCCGCTGAAACCCGCCGCGCCATCGAAGCGGCGGACAAAGCGCTGCCGGCCTGGCGTGCGCTGACCGCCAAGGAGCGCGCCAACAAGCTGCGCCGCTGGTTCGAGCTGATCATCGAGAACCAGGAAGACCTGGCACGCCTGATGACCCTGGAACAGGGCAAGCCGCTGGCCGAAGCCAAGGGCGAAATTGTCTACGCCGCCTCCTTTATCGAGTGGTTCGCCGAAGAAGCCAAGCGCATCTACGGTGATGTGATTCCCGGCCACCAGCCGGACAAGCGTCTGATCGTGATCAAGCAACCGATCGGCGTGACCGCTGCGATCACACCGTGGAACTTCCCCGCCGCGATGATCACGCGTAAAGCCGGCCCGGCCCTGGCCGCCGGTTGCACCATGGTGCTCAAGCCTGCCTCGCAAACGCCGTTCTCGGCGTTCGCCCTGGCTGAACTGGCGCAGCGTGCCGGCATTCCGAAAGGCGTGTTCAGCGTGGTCTCCGGCAGCGCCGGCGATATCGGCAGCGAGCTGACCAGCAACCCGATCGTGCGTAAATTGTCCTTTACCGGCTCGACCGAAATCGGTCGCCAGTTGATGGCCGAATGCGCCAAGGACATCAAGAAAGTGTCCCTGGAGCTGGGCGGCAACGCGCCGTTCATCGTGTTTGACGACGCTGACCTGGATAAGGCCGTCGAAGGCGCGATCATCTCCAAGTACCGCAACAACGGCCAGACCTGCGTCTGCGCCAACCGTCTGTACGTTCAAGACGCGGTGTACGACGCGTTCGCGGAAAAACTCAAAGTGGCGGTGGCCAAGCTCAAGATCGGCAACGGTCTGGAAGACGGTACCACCACCGGCCCGCTGATCGACGGCAAAGCCGTGGCCAAGGTCCAGGAACACATTGCGGACGCGCTGGCCAAAGGCGCCACGCTGCTGGCGGGCGGCAAGGTCATGGAAGGTAACTTCTTCGAGCCGACCATCCTGACCAACGTGTCGAAAGATGCCGCTGTGGCGAAGGAAGAAACCTTCGGCCCGCTGGCGCCGCTGTTCCGTTTCAAGGACGAAGCCGAAGTGATCGCGATGTCCAACGACACCGAGTTCGGCCTGGCGTCCTACTTCTATGCGCGTGACCTGAGCCGTGTGTTCCGTGTGGCCGAAGCCCTGGAATACGGCATGGTCGGCGTCAACACCGGGTTGATCTCCAACGAAGTGGCGCCGTTCGGCGGTATCAAGGCTTCGGGCCTGGGCCGTGAAGGTTCCAAGTACGGGATCGAGGATTACCTGGAAATCAAATACCTCTGCCTGGGCATCTAAGCCCGGCAAGGCATTGCTGCAAACGCAAAGGGCACGAGAGCGCTGACCCTTTGCGTGTTTTACACCGTTATTCGTAGTGGCCGGGAACGCTGTGTCAGTCGATCATCGCATGCTGCCGTAGTTGCCCCCCGCCACGTATTCCTTGAACAACGCCACCCGATGAGTGGCGAATGAGGACTTTATGAGCAAGACCAACGCTTCCTTGATGAAACGCCGCGAAGCCGCTGTACCACGCGGTGTTGGCCAGATTCACCCGATCTTCGCCGAGTCCGCGAAGAACGCCACCGTGACCGACGTTGAAGGTCGCGAGTTCATCGACTTCGCCGGCGGTATCGCCGTGCTGAACACCGGCCACGTACACCCGAAAATCATCGCGGCCGTGACCGAGCAACTGAACAAGCTGACCCACACCTGCTTCCAGGTACTGGCCTACGAGCCTTACGTGGAACTGTGCGAAAAAATCAACGCCAAGGTCCCAGGTGATTTCGCCAAGAAAACCCTGCTGGTCACCACCGGTTCCGAAGCGGTTGAGAACGCCGTGAAAATCGCCCGCGCCGCCACTGGCCGTGCCGGCATCATCGCGTTCACCGGCGCGTACCACGGTCGCACCATGATGACCCTGGGCCTCACCGGTAAAGTCGTGCCTTACTCGGCCGGCATGGGCCTGATGCCAGGCGGCATCTTCCGCGCGCTGTACCCGAACGAACTGCATGGCGTGAGCGTCGACGACTCCATCGCCAGCATCGAACGCATCTTCAAGAACGATGCCGAGCCGCGTGATATCGCTGCCATCATCATCGAGCCGGTGCAGGGCGAAGGCGGTTTCTACGTCGCGCCTAAACCTTTCATGAAGCGCCTGCGCGAACTGTGCGACAAGCACGGCATCCTGCTGATCGCCGACGAAGTGCAAACCGGTGCCGGCCGTACCGGTACGTTCTTCGCCATGGAACAGATGGGCGTGACTGCCGACCTGACCACCTTCGCCAAATCCATCGCCGGCGGTTTCCCGTTGGCCGGTGTGTGCGGCAAGGCCGAATACATGGACGCCATCGCGCCAGGCGGCCTCGGCGGCACCTACGCCGGTAGCCCGATCGCTTGCGCCGCGGCCCTGGCCGTGCTGGAAGTGTTCGAAGAAGAGCACCTGCTGGATCGCTGCAAAGCCGTCGGCGAGCGTCTGGTTTCCGGCCTCAAGGCCATCCAGGCCAAGTACCCGGTGATCGGCGATGTGCGTGCCCTGGGCGCGATGATCGCGATTGAGCTGTTCGAAGGTGGCGACACCCACAAGCCAAACGCTGCTGCCGTTGCCGCCGTAGTGGCCAAGGCGCGTGAGAAAGGCTTGATCCTGCTGTCCTGCGGCCCTTACGGCAACGTGTTGCGCATCCTGGTGCCGCTGACCGCGCCGGACGAGCAACTGGACAAAGGCTTGGCAATCATCGAAGAGTGCTTCTCCGAGCTGTAAGGCCGGGCTGAACCGATCGATAGAAAAAACCCGCTTCGGCGGGTTTTTTTTTACCTGATGCAGCACATTCAGTGGTTGTTCATTGTACGTAGGCCGCCGCATTGTCTAAGGTGCAGGCATTGCAGATGGAGCGTGCAGGATGAGTGCTGTGGATTTACCCGCTGTACCCCGGGTGTTGATTGCTGAGGCAGACCCTTGGTCGCGGGACCTGCTCAAGCAGGTGTTGTTGAATGTGCGTTGCGACGCACGGCTGGATATGTGTGGCGATGGCCGGCAAGCGGCTACGCTGCTGCGCGACAAAGCCTACGACCTGATCGTGGCGGATTGGGAACTGCCGGGCATCGATGGCCTGAGCCTGTTGCGCAATGTGCGTCAGCAGCGTCGCTCGCCCGCGTTGCCGTTCATCCTCTTGAGCAGTCGCAATGACAGCGCCAGCGTGCGTGAGGCCTTGCCCTTGGCGCCCACGGCGTATCTGACCAAACCGCTGAACATGGACGGCCTGACCCAGCGCCTGCAAGACCTGCTGCTCAACGAAGGCGAAAGCGTGTACTGCGAAGTGCCGCGACTGGCGCCGGGCATGACCTTGTCGGTGTTCCTCGAGCGCCGCCGCGACGCCTGCGATGGCGCGCCGCTGTGGGTCGATGTGAAGGCCGCCGTGCAAGACAGCCTCGGGCCGGAGGGCCTGGACCTCAAGTGCCTGGAAGACCGCGTGTGTATGGACCCGCAGATCACCGCCGTGCTGATCGCCGCCGCCAACAGCGCCGGCCATCACGGCACGCCGGTGCAGACCCTGTCGGCGGCGTTGCACAAGCTGCAGGCCGGGCAAAGCATGAACCTGATACTCGGCCTGGCGCTCAAGCACAACGTGGTATTGGGTGATCCAGGCCTGGTGGCGTATGCCGAGCGTCACTGGCAGTTGTCCCAGGACACCGCCGACTACGCCCGCCGCCTGGCGCGCATGCTGGAGCTGGACCACGAGCGCTGTTACAGCGCGGGCATCCTGCATCGGCTCGGCGACCTGGCGTTGTTGCGCTGCCTGGAAGACTGGCGCCAGGGTGGCGGGGCGCTGGATGACGCAGCGATTGGCGAGTCGCTGCACGCCTTGGGTGCCGCCTACGGTTCGGCGTTGCGCACGCGTTGGCGCTTGCCGCTGGAACTGCGTCAGTTGATCGCGGCGATCTACTCCCTGGAAGGCGGGGTGTATTCGCGGGAGGCGCTGGTGATGAACCTGGCGGCGCAGATGGCGCGGTTGACCGAGCATGAAGGGCTGGAAGCGCTGGTCAGGAGCAAGACCGCGCGCTTGCTGAAAGTGGGGCTGTCGGAGCTGATGAGGTTGCGCAAGGCCTAAAGGGCTATGAAATTCACATGTGGGAGGGGGCAAGTCCCCTTCCACTGTGATCTGTGTTGATCCTCTAGCCAGCAACTACGCGGTTTTTGCCCAGGCGCTTAGCCTCGTACATGGCGTCATCCGCGCGGGCGAACAGGATGTCCAGGGTCGAGTCTTGCTCGTTGAGGCTGGCCAGGCCCTGGCTGACCGTCACGGTGAACGCGTGGCCTTCATAGCTGAAGCTCAACGCCTGGATTTCCTTGCCAAGCCGCTCAGCGACCTGCTGCGCCATCTCCGGCGCGCAACCGGGCAGCACGGCGGCGAACTCTTCGCCGCCAATGCGCCCGAACAGGTCGCCACGGCGCAGTACGCCACGACCGCTCTCGGCAATGCGCCGCAACACCTGATCGCCCTCCAAGTGGCCATAGGTGTCGTTGACGTCCTTGAAGTCATCGATGTCCAGCAGCAGGAATGCCAGCGGCGCAGCCTGGGCGCGGGCGCTGTCGAAGGCCTGGTTGGCGCATTCGAAAAAGTGCCGGCGGTTGCTGCTCTGGGTCAGCACGTCGGTGGTGGCCAGGCGGTGCAGTTCCAGCTCCAACTGTTTCTTGTCGGTGATGTCCTCGGCCATGCCGACCACGATCAACGGCTCGCCCGGTTCGGCCTGCTGGTTGATGTAGCACTTGTCGCTGAGCCAGCGAATCTGCCCGCCGGCCGTGATGATGCGGTACTCGCGGTCTTCCACGGCGCCTTGTTCGAGTACGCTGGCCAGGCTGTGTTCGGCGTAGTCGAGGTCTTCGGGGTGAATGCTGTTGCGCCATTCCCGGTGGTCGGCCAGCAGCATGCTGGCGGAACGGCCGAACACCCGCTCATACGCCGGGCTCACATACAGCACGCGCCGCGACGCCCAGTCGATGGCCCATAGCACCGCATTCACGCTGACCAGCAGGGAACTGAGTAATTGCTCACGTTCACTCAGCCGCTCGACCTCGCCCTGGGCGTGCATCAACGCCAGCAAGGTTGCTGCGGCTGCGGGGCGTGGGGGTTCAGCGGTGGGGGGAGCGGGCAGGTGCGTTTTTTCTTGGACCATCGGCACAACTCTCTCTGGGCGCGCCGCAGGGTTCAGCAGCGGTCACAACAAGGGGCCACCATGATGGCGAAGTGTTGTTTGAGAGGGGCGAATTGCGTCTAAGTTCCGTCATTGGGGGCGATTGTGACGGATTTATGGGTGTCTGGAGAATGGCGTCAAAAAAGCGATCAAAGGGGAAGGCAAGCCTTCCCCTCCGCGTGTTCACACCGTTGCAGGGCGCAACGAGTAGGTCTTCAATTGGTGGGCAAAATCGCGCAGGGACTGGATGCCGCTGGCCTCGGCCTCATGCACCCACTCCTTGATCGCGGCCAGCATATCGTGGCCGTTGGAGCTGGTCTTGAGCCAGATCTGCTGCAGGGCCAGACGCTTTTCGTAGATCACTTTCAGGGCCTGGCTGTGTTCCAGCATGCTCTGGATGCGCAGGTGGTGGCGGTCATCCAGCAGGCTGGTTTCCCGCGACAGCAGGCGCTTGGCACGGTGGAACTGGTGGCGCACCGAGTGATCGACCTTCTCCAGTTCCTGCTTGACCAGCGGGCCGATCACCAGCTTGCGGTACTGGGCCATGATCTGGAAACGGTTGTTGAGGATCGCCATGGCGGTGTCCATGTCCAGGTGGCCCTTGCCTTCGACGCGGTGGGCGATCGGCGCGACGCGCTGCACCTTGGCCAGGCGCAGCAAGCTGAACAGCTTGATCCACGCCCAGCCGAGGTCGAACTCCCATTTCTTCACCGACAGTTTGGCGGAGTTGGGGTAGGTGTGGTGGTTGTTGTGCAGCTCTTCGCCGCCCACGATGATGCCCCACGGCACCAGGTTGGTCGCCGCGTCCCGGCATTCGAAGTTGCGATAGCCCACGGCGTGGCCGAGGCCGTTGATCACACCGGCGGCCCAGAATGGAATCCACATCATCTGGATCGCCCAGATGGTGATGCCGATGGTGCCGAACAGCAGAAGGTCGATCACACCCATGATTGCCACACCCAAGAGCGGGTAGGGCGTGTAGAGTTTGCGTTCGATCCAGTCGTCCGGGCAGTTCTTGCCGTAGATGCGCAGGGTTTCGGGGTTTTCCGCTTCGGCGCGATAGAGCTCGGCACCTTTGCGCAATACGGTAGACAGGCCTTTAATGACGGGGCTGTGCGGGTCGTCGACGGTTTCGCATTTGGCGTGATGCTTACGGTGGATGGCAGTCCACTCGCGGGTGTTCTGCGCCGTGGTCAGCCACAGCCAGAAGCGGAAGAAGTGTTTCAGGCCGGCATTGAGCTCCAGGGAGCGATGGGCTGAATAGCGGTGCAGATAGACGGTGACCCCAATAATGGTCACGTGGGTCATCAACAGGGTGACTGCCACCAGTTGCCAGGCTGACAGGTCAAGAAAACCGTTGTACCACATAGGCTGTATGGCCCTCAGATAAAGAAAAAAACAGCTCACGCATTATCACTAAGCTCACAGAGAAAACCAGCCGACCTTTCAGATAGGAGTGACGGGATGTTTCTTATTCTATAATCCGTAACCTTTGTAGGGCGAATCTAGCTTTTTAGTAAGGATTACTGGCCATATGTTGTTCTCATACCGAGGTGCCCGGCGCGCGGGGTTGGTATATCTGCTGGTTTCGCTGCTGTGGGTTGTGCTTACTCACCGGGTATTGATCAAGTTCCTCGATGACCCGGTTGAGTTAGATCAGTGGCTGCAGATGCGCGGCTATGTGTGGGTGGCCCTCAGCGCCCTGGTGATTTACCTGATTTGCGCGCGCTTTGCGCGCGTCAACGAATTGCAGCAACCGCTCAAAGAGAGTCGTGAGCGCCTGCGCCAGGCCGCTGCCGTGTTCGATTGCACCCGTGAAGGGGTGCTGGTCACCGATGCCAAGGGGCAGATCGTCCATGTGAACCGGGCCTTTATGGCGATCACCGGCTATCGGCGCGAAGATGTCATGGGCGAGCAACCCAGCTTGTTCAAGTCAGGCCGCCATTCGTCGAGTTTTTACCAGCAGATGTTCCTGGCCCTGGAGCAAACCGGCGAGTGGAGCGGGGAAATCTGGAACCGGCGCAAAAGCGGCGAGATTTATCCACAGTGGCAAACCATCCGGGTGATTCACGACGACCTCGGCCATGTCAGCCATTACGTCGCGGTGTTTTCCGATATCAGCGCCATCAAGGATTCCGAGCACGAACTGGCGCACCTCGCGCACCACGACCCGCTGACCGACCTGCCCAACCGCCTGCTGTTCACCGACCGCGCCGAACAGGCCCTGGCTTCGGCGCAAGTGCATAAACGCGGTTGTGCGTTGCTGCTGCTCGACCTGGACCACTTCAAGATCATCAACGACAGCCTGGGCCATAACGTCGGCGACCAGTTGCTCAAATTGGTCGGTGAACGCCTGAGAAGCCAGTTCGGCACCGGCGTGACGCTGGCGCGGCTGGGCGGGGACGAATTCGCGGTGTTGGCGGAAAACTGTCCACAGGTGGTGCAGGCCGCCGCGCTCGCGCAACGCATGCTCGATGCGATGAAACTCCCGTTCAATTTCGACGGCCACCAATTGTTTATCAGTGCGAGCGTTGGCATCAGCCTGTTTCCCAGCGACGCGCTGAGTGCCCAGCAGTTGTTGCGTAACGCCGATTCCGCGTTGTTCAAGGCCAAGAGCGTCGGCCGTGAAGGCTATGCGTTGTACACCGAAGAGTTGACTGCCCACGCGCAGAACCGCGTGGAAATTGCCGGCGAACTGCGCCGCGCCCTCGACCAGCAGGAGCTGCGTGTTTACTATCAGCCGGTTCACGACCTGCACACCAGCCGCCTGATCGGCGTCGAAGCCCTGGTGCGCTGGCAACACCCGGAGCGCGGCCTGGTGCCGCCGGTCGAGTTCATCCCCATCGCCGAACGCACCGGGTTGATTGCCGATATCGACGCCTGGGTCATGCACGAGGCTTGCGCCCAGATGTGCCAGTGGCTGGAGGACGGCGTGCCGTTGAGGTTTATCGCGATCAACGTGTCCAGTCGCTTGTTTGCGCGACGCGAGTTGTATGAGCAAGTCGCCAAGGTGCTGCACGACACTGGCCTGGACCCGGCTTACCTGGAGCTGGAAGTCACCGAAAGCGCGGTGATGGAAGACCCCGAAGTGGCCCTGGAACAACTGCACCGCCTGCGCGAGCTGGGCCTGCGCCTGGCCATTGATGACTTTGGCACCGGCTATTCGTCGCTGCTGCGCCTCAAGCGCCTGCCGGTGCAGAAGCTCAAGATCGACCAGGGCTTTGTCGCCGGGGTGCCGTGGGATGAAGACGACGCCGCCATCGTGCGCGTGGTGATCGCCCTGGCGAAGAGTATGGGCATGCAGGTACACGCCGAGGGGATCGAACAGGTGGAGCAGGCGCGGTTCCTGCTGGAGCAAAACTGCGACATGGGCCAGGGCTATTGGTTTGGCCGCCCGATGCCGGCGTGTGAGATCGATTGGGACCGAGCCCCCGCCATCCCGAGTTGAAATGCAGTCAACTGTGGGAGGGAGCAAGCCCCTCCCACAATTGGATATTCGCCAGGCTCGATTTTGGCACTTGGCCACAAAACGCCGTTGTAACCCCACGTCCGGCCAGAAAATTCTTTCTGGTTATATAAACATTCTTAAATAGTATTTTTAAGAATATCCGCGCTTATCTACTATCGCCCTCACGCCGCAAGCAGTGCCGCCACTGCGCGGTACTCTTCATTTCAGGAGCGAGACCATGAGCGCATCTCTACGTAGCGTCGACGGCCAGGACGAAGCAGCCATTTTGCGTGAGATCCAGAGCGCGTTGCGCGATCTGCGCTTTGGCGCGGTGGAAATCACTGTACACAACGCTCAAGTAGTACAGATCGAACGCAAAGAAAAATTCCGCCTGCAGAACCCGGGTAACAAACCGGCCTGAGCAAGAGCGGCGATAGACCCATCACTATAAGAAATGCCCCTGTAGGCGCGAGCTTGCTCGCGAAAAGCTTGAAGGCAACGCGTTGCACCTGATGTGCAGCGTTATCGTTGACGTTTTTCGCGAGCAAGCTCGCTCCTACAGTCGTCAGCCAACACCCCGGAATTTCAGGAGCTTTCTATGTCGTCGATTCGCCGTTACGCCCTGGCTGCCTTGGCCAGCGCCGTGTTTGCCGGGTCTGCCGTTGCCAAGGACTACGAGTTGCTCAACGTCTCGTATGACCCGACCCGTGAGCTGTACCAGGACTATAACGCTGAGTTCACCAGCTACTGGAAACAGTCCCACCCCGGCGACAGCGTCAAGATCCAGCAATCCCACGGCGGCTCGGGCAAACAGGGCCGTGC
Organism: Pseudomonas sp. LY-1; assembly: GCF_053502595.1. Taxonomy (NCBI): domain Bacteria; kingdom Pseudomonadati; phylum Pseudomonadota; class Gammaproteobacteria; order Pseudomonadales; family Pseudomonadaceae; genus Pseudomonas; species Pseudomonas sp. LY-1. The sequence continues at coordinate 495,693 of NZ_CP094353.1, forward strand.
GGTGATCGACGGCCTGCGTGCCGACGTCGTGACCCTGGCCCTGGCCGGTGATATCGACGAAATCGCCAAGTTGGGCAAGACCCTGCCGGAAAACTGGCAGACCCGCCTGCCGGATGCGAGCACCCCGTACACCTCGACCATCGTGTTCCTGGTGCGCAAGGGCAACCCCAAAGGCATCAAGGACTGGGGCGACCTGATCAAGAAAGACATGGCGGTCATCACCCCGAACCCGAAAACCTCCGGCGGTGCGCGCTGGAACTTCCTCGCCGCCTGGGCCTATGGCCTGAAAGCCGGTGGCAGCGAAGCCAAGGCGCAGGAATACGTCAAAGAGCTGTTCAAGCACGTACCGGTCCTCGACACCGGGGCGCGCGGTTCGACCATCACCTTCGTCAACAACGGTCAGGGTGACGTGTTGCTGGCCTGGGAAAACGAGGCGTTCCTGGCATTGAAAGAAAACGGCGGCGCCGACAAGTTCGACATCGTCGTACCGTCCCTGTCGATCCTCGCCGAGCCGCCTGTGGCCGTGGTCGACAAGAACGCCGAGAAAAAGGGCAACACCGAGATCGCTACCGAGTACCTCAAGCACCTGTACAGCCCGGCTGGCCAGGAGATTGCGGCGAAGAACTTCTACCGCCCACGCGATGAGAAAATCGCCGCCAAATACGCCCAGCAGTTCCCGAAGCTGGATTTGGTGACTATCGACAAAGACTTCGGCGGCTGGAAAACTGCGCAGCCGAAATTCTTTAACGACGGTGGCGTGTTCGACCAGATCTACTCGGCGCAATAAAAACACCGCCCTCTGTAGGAGCGAGCTTGCTCGCGAAGAAGGTCCAGGCACCGCATGCACCCAGAATGTGCGCGTTATCGTTGACGTTTTTCGCGGGCAAGCCCGCTCCTACAGAGCACGCATTCACCTGCGGGTTTTGTGTGTCAGACCTGCTAACCAAGGACTTTTATGTCGCGTCGTATTTCCCCCGTCATACCCGGCTTCGGGCTGACGCTGGGCTACACCGTGGTGTACCTCAGCCTGATCGTACTCATCCCCCTCGCGGCGATGTTTGTACACGCCGCTCAACTTACCTGGGATCAGTTCTGGAACATCATCACCGCACCGCGTGTGCTGGCGGCATTGAAGTTGAGCTTCAGCACCGCGCTGTACGCCGCGCTGATCAATGGCCTGATCGGCACGCTGCTGGCCTGGGTGCTGGTGCGCTACACCTTCCCCGGGCGCAAGATCATCGATGCGATGATCGACCTGCCGTTCGCCCTGCCCACCGCCGTCGCCGGTATCGCGCTGACCGCGCTGTACACCCCGACCGGCCTGGTCGGCCAGTTCGCCGCCGACCTGGGCTTCAAGATCGCCTACAGCCCCTTGGGCATCACCCTGGCGCTGACCTTCGTCACGTTGCCGTTCGTGGTCCGCACGGTGCAGCCGGTCCTCGCCGATATCCCCCGGGAAATCGAAGAAGCCGCCGCCTGCCTGGGCGCCAAGCCGTTGCAGGTGTTTCGCTACATCCTCGTGCCCGCGTTGCTGCCTGCCTGGCTGACCGGCTTCGCCCTGGCGTTTGCCCGTGGCGTCGGTGAGTACGGTTCGGTGATCTTCATCGCCGGCAACATGCCGATGAAGACCGAGATCCTGCCGCTGCTGATCATGGTCAAGCTCGACCAGTACGACTACCACGGCGCCACCTCCATCGGTGTGCTGATGCTGGTGGTTTCCTTCGTGTTGCTGCTGCTGATCAATTTGCTGCAGCGGCGCATCGAACACCCATAAGGAGGCGCGGAACATGTCCCAATCGTCTATCTCCGCCGCGTCCTCGGCCAACGCTGCCCGGCGTGGCAGTGCGTTGTCGCGGCGCATCCTGATCAGCCTGGGCTGGCTGGTGTTCTTCCTGTTCCTGGTGCTGCCGCTGTTTATCGTGGTGTCCCAGGGCTTGAAGAATGGCCTCGGCGCGTTCTTCACCGCGATCCTCGAGCCCGATGCGCTGTCGGCGCTCAAGCTCACGGTGGTCGCCGTGCTGATCTCGGTGCCGCTCAACGTGGTGTTCGGCGTCAGCGCCGCATGGTGCGTGAGCAAGTACTCGTTCCGTGGCAAGAGCATCCTGGTGACGCTGATCGACCTGCCGTTCTCGGTGTCGCCGGTGATCGCGGGCCTGGTCTATGTGCTGATGTTCGGCGCCCAGGGCTTCTTTGGGCCGTGGCTGCAGGCGCATGACATCCAGATCGTGTTCGCCTTGCCTGGCATTGTGCTGGCGACCATCTTCGTCACCGTGCCGTTCGTGGCCCGGGAGCTGATCCCGCTGATGCAGGAACAAGGCACCCAGGAAGAAGAAGCCGCGCGGCTGCTTGGCGCCAATGGCTGGCAGATGTTCTGGCATGTCACCGTGCCGAATATCAAATGGGGCCTGATCTACGGCGTGGTGCTGTGTACCGCGCGGGCGATGGGTGAGTTCGGCGCGGTGTCGGTGGTGTCCGGCCACATTCGCGGCGTGACCAACACGTTGCCGCTGCACGTCGAGATTCTCTACAACGAATACAACCACGTCGCCGCGTTTGCGGTGGCGAGTCTGTTGCTGATCCTGGCGCTCTTCATCCTGCTGCTCAAGCAGTGGAGCGAGAACCGTATCAACCGCCTGCGCGCAGCTGCGGCTGAGGAATAATCCATGTCCATCGAAGTCCGTAATGTCAGCAAGAACTTCAACGCCTTCAAGGCCCTGAACAGCATCAACCTGGACATCCAGAGTGGCGAGCTGGTGGCGTTGCTGGGGCCCTCCGGCTGCGGCAAGACCACCTTGCTGCGCATCATCGCCGGTCTCGAAACCCCGGATACCGGCAGCATCGTGTTCCACGGTGAAGACGTCTCCGGCCACGACGTGCGTGATCGCAACGTCGGGTTTGTGTTCCAGCACTACGCGCTGTTCCGCCACATGACCGTGTTCGATAACGTCGCCTTCGGCTTGCGCATGAAGCCGAAGAACCAGCGCCCGAACGAAAGCCAGATCGCGGTCAAAGTCCACGAATTGTTGAACATGGTGCAACTGGACTGGCTGTCCGACCGCTACCCGGAACAACTCTCCGGTGGCCAACGCCAGCGCATCGCCCTGGCCCGCGCCCTGGCGGTGGAGCCCAAAGTGCTGCTGCTCGACGAACCCTTCGGCGCCCTCGACGCTAAGGTGCGCAAAGAGCTGCGCCGCTGGCTGGCGCGCCTGCACGAAGATATCAACCTGACCTCGGTGTTCGTGACCCACGACCAGGAAGAGGCGATGGAAGTTGCCGACCGTATCGTGGTGATGAACAAAGGCGTGATCGAGCAGATCGGCTCACCGGGCGACGTCTACGAAAACCCGGCCAGCGATTTCGTCTACCACTTCCTCGGCGACTCCAACCGCCTGCACCTGGGGGGCGACCAACACGTGCTGTTCCGCCCCCACGAAGTGTCGCTGTCGCGCCATGAACTGGAAGACCACCATGCCGCCGAAGTGCGCGATATCCGGCCGCTGGGGGCGACCACGCGGGTGACCTTGAAAGTCGAAGGCCAGAGCGAACTGATCGAAGCCGAAGTGGTGAAAGACCACGACAGCCTGATCGGCCTGGCGCGGGGCGAGACCTTGTTCTTCAAACCCAAGGTCTGGCAAAAAGCCTGAACACACTGCAATAACAAATGTGGGAGGGGGCTTGCCCCCGATAGCAGTGGATCAGTCACTGAAGATATTGACTGACCCACCGCTATCGGGGGCAAGCCCCCTCCCACATTCAAACTTCTCTCGGCTTTAGATCGCGGCGAGCGACTGGCCCGGAGCGGCGTTCAATCTGCTCTTTGAGCTCGTGCCGCAACCCCAGCAAAAACGCCAACTCCGCCACCACAAACAACGGCCCGACGATCAGCCCCGACACATCATCCACAAACGCCGGCTTCTTGCCTTCGTAGTAATGCCCGACAAACTGAATCACCCAACCCACCACGAACATACCGATGCCGCTGCTCAGCCAGACCGGCGTGCTTTGCGCCGCCAGCACGTGCCCGGCCCACACCGACAAGCCCATCAGCACGCTCATCAGCACGCCCAGCGCGAGTTCCAGGCGCAGGTAGAACCACGCCGCAAGCAGCGCGACGATCAGCGCCGGCGACAGCCAGAGCCCGGCCAGCGGCCACTCCGGGCGTGAAAGCAACGCGGCGACGGCGACCACGATCAGCGGGATGCCGATAAAGTGGCTGGCGATATTGCGCGGGTCGCGGTGGTAGGCGGCGTATTGACTGAGGTGGTCGACGAGGCTTTTCATTGTTATTCCTCCTGTAGGATGTTTGATCATGCCCTGTCAGCCTTCGCCTAACTGTCAGCTGGGCGACAATCTTCGGAGTTCTCATGAACGCAGAGCAATGGCGACCCCGGCTGGCTGCCGGGCACTGGTTCAGCCACTTGCCCGGCGCTTTTCAGCATAGTCTGCTGGCCCACGCGCGGCTGCGGCTGCTGACGGCGGGGCAATACCTGTTCAAGCGCGGTGACCCACCCTGCGGCTTGTATGCGGTGCTCGACGGCAGTTTGCGGATCAGCGCGGTGAATGAGCAGGGCAAGGAAGCGCTGCTCAGCCTGGTGGAGTCGCCCTACTGGTTCGGTGAAATCTGCCTGTTCGATGGCCTGCCGCGCACCCACGACGCCTGTGCGGTCGGGCCGTGCAGGCTGTTGCAGGTGCCCCAGCAGGCATTGCTCGACATTCTCGATGAAACCCCGCAGTACTGGCGCGACTTGGCCTTGCTGATGAGCCAAAAGTTGCGCCTGAGTTTCATCGGCCTCGAACAGCTCAGCCTGATGCCCGCCTCGGTGCGGCTGGCCCATCGTTTGTTGATGATCATTGAAGGGTACGGCGACATCGAACCCTCAAAACGCCGGCTGCAGTTACCCCAGGAAGACCTGGCGGCGATGTTGAGCCTGTCGCGCCAGACCACCAACGCCTTGCTCAAGGACCTGCAAGCCCAGGGCATCGTGCGCCTGGGCTATGGCGAGATCGAAATCCTCGATGCACAGCGCCTGCGTGAGGCGGCGCACACCTGAGGGTGTTAGCCTGCAGGTCTGATCAATCGAGGTGTGTTATGCGCGTGCTGTTAGTGGAACATGAATCCGAAGAAGCACAGCGGATGGCCCAGGGTTTGAACGAGGCCGGTTATTCCGTGGAAGTTGCGGCCAACGGCATGGCCGCCCAGCGGCTTGTCGAGGGCAACGAGTACGACCTGGTGATTCTGGACGTGATGCTGCCCGGGCAGAATGCCTGGAAGTTGCAGCAGGCGATTCGGCACAAAGGCGAGACGCCGGTATTGTTTCTGACCAGCCCGGGTGGGATCGAAGACCGTCTGCGCGACTTGGAATTGCATGAAGATGATTATTTACTCAAGCCGTTTGAAGACAAGGCGCTGGTCATGCGCGTGAAAAAACTACTGCGTCGCGATCGCGGGCGCTGATAGATGTGTGGCCTGGGCTCTCGCGATCGCGGGCAAGCCCGGCTGTTAAATGTGGGAGGGGGCTTGCCCCCGATGACAGTGGATCAATTGATGAATGCGCTAGCTGATACACCGCCCCTCCCATAGTTTGATTTTTTAGTTATTAATAAATAGCTTCTTATTCCTTAACGAATATAAACCCCGTCCCTATACTGTCCAGCAACGTTAAACGCTGCAGGAGGGCACACCCATGCACAGCGAATCGATTCGTTACCTGATCGTGCCGGGCTGGCAAGGATCGCCAGAAGATCATTGGCAAACGCATTGGCAGAACAGCCTGCCCAACAGCGCCCGGGTGGAGCAGGCCGATTGGCTGACGCCGCGTCGCGAAGACTGGGTGGCCGCGCTGGCCGAGGCGATCGCCGCCGACAGCACGCCAGTGATTCTGATCGCCCATAGCCTGGGCTGCATCACCGTGGTCCACTGGGCTGCCACTGCCCCGCTGCAATTTTTGCGGCAGGTGCGCGGGGCGTTGCTGGTGGCGCCGGCGGATGTCGAACGCCCGGCCTGTGCCCCCGCGCTGCGTAACTTCGCGCCGATTCCACGCGACCTGCTGCCGTTTCCCAGCCAGGTGGTCAGCTCCGACAACGACAGTGCCGTCAGCGCCCCCAGGGCCATGGAGCTGGCGCGCGACTGGGGTGCTGAAGCCGGCATTTTGTCCGGTGCCGGGCATATCAATGTGAAGTCCGGCCACCAGCGCTGGGAGCAGGGTTTCGCGTATCTCTATCGCCTGCAAAGCCGCCTGGAGCATCACGCCCGGCGCTCGGCCTGAACCTTTTTCAACGCCCCATCCCTGAGCGGATTGGGGGCGGGAGCCTGCCATGAGTCTGCATGAAACCTTCGGTCAGCCGCTGCTGACCTTCCCCGACGCCGAAAAAAGCCCGCTGAGCATCCGCGCCAAGGCACTGGTGTTCGTCGACCCGCGTTCGCGGCAACTGCGCGAAGCGCTGGAACACCTCGCGCCCCGCGCCTTGCCGGTGTTGATCCGTGGCGAGACCGGCAGCGGCAAAGAGTTGCTGGCGCGGCATATCCATCGGGGCAGCGACCGCGCCGGGCTGTTTGTCTCGGTCAATTGCGGCGCGATCAGCCCGACCTACGCCGATGCCGAGCTGTTCGGCTACGCGGCCGGCGCCCACAGTGGCGCGGCGAGCAGCCGGGCCGGCTGGTTCGGCTCGGCCAACGGCGGCACCTTGTACCTGGATGAGATCGGCGACTTGCCGTTGCCGATCCAGGTCAAATTGCTCGCCGCCCTGGAAAACCACGAGGTCACCCGCGTCGGCGCGCATCAACCGAGCCCTGTGGACGTGCGCCTGGTGGCGGCGACCAGCATCGACCTGGCCCAGGCCGTGGCCGCAGGCAAGTTCAATGAGCGCCTGTTCCACTACCTCAGCGAAGGCCGGTTGGACCTGCCGGCCTTGCGCGAGCGGGTCGGCGACATCCTGTCCCTGGCCGAATACTTCCTCGGCATCTACAGCCAGCGCCTGGACCTGCCGGTGCCGCTGATCAGCGACGCGGCCCAGCGCGTGCTGGAACACCACAGCTGGCCGGGCAATACCCGCGAGTTGGAGAACGTCATCCACTTTGCCTTGCTGGTCAGCAGCGGTGACGAAATCTTGCCGGAGCATTTGAACCTGCCGAGCGCCGGTTCGCCGCTGGAGCAGGTGCAGCGGATATTCGAAAGCGCCAATGCGGCCGAACGGGAAACCTTGCGCAAATTCCTACATGAGCAAAATGGAATATCAACCTGAATAAAAGGTATTGTTCGGGAATAAAAAATCTAGGTATTGTCACTCTCACGCCGCGATAGCACTTCGCTGGCACTCCACACCAATACGGTCGTCAGAGACGCCCCGGAATGTCGATAAGGACACTCATGAAAAAGGTTCTGTTGTTTACCGCACTGGCGGCTGCCCTGACTGCGGGCTTCGCCCAGGCCAACGAAAAGCTGATAGTGGCCGCTACCCCGGTCCCGCACGCCGAGATCCTCGAGCTGGTCAAGCCGACCCTCGCCAAAGAAGGCGTGGATCTGGAAATCAAAGTCTTCACCGACTACGTACAGCCCAACGTGCAGGTGGCCGAGAAGCGTCTGGACGCCAACTACTTCCAGACCCTGCCGTACCTGGAAAACTTCAACAAAGGTAAGGGCACCAACCTGGTCACCGTAGTGGGCGTACACGTTGAACCCTTCGGCGGTTACTCGAAGAAAATCAAAAACATTTCTGAGCTCAAAGATGGCGCCACCGTGGCCATTCCGAACGAAGGCTCCAACAGCGGCCGTGCCCTGTTGCTGCTGCAGAAGGCCGGTGTGATCACCCTGAAAGACCCGACCAATGCGCTGGCGACGCCAAAAGACATTGCCAGCAACCCGAAAAACCTGAAGTTCAAAGAGCTGGAATCAGCCCTGTTGCCACGTGTGCTGGACCAGGTTGACCTGGACATGATCAACACCAACTACGCCCTGGAAGCTGGCCTCAACCCGGCCAGGGACGCGTTGATCATCGAAGACGCCAAATCGCCGTATGTGAACTTCCTGGTGGCGCGCCCGGACAACAAGGACAGCGCTGCTATCCAGAAACTGGCCAAGGCCCTGACCAGCCCGGAAGTCAAAGCGTTCATCGAGAAGAAGTACAACGGCGCAGTCGTGCCGGCGTTCTGATCGAGCGGTAAAACCTTTCAAGGTTTAAACGCCGACGGCTTGCATAGCGTCGGCGTTTTTTTATGGGTGGAATTTGGAATGCGCTCAAAATTGTGGGAGGGGGCTTGCCCCCGATAGCAGTGGTTCAGTCAATGCATCGGTGACTGTCATACCGCTATCGGGGGCAAGCCCCCTCCCACATTTGATTTTTATCTCACAGTGGATTTTCAGCGTTTCACCGCACTCGGGCGTTGATCGCCCTGCGCAATGCCACCAACCATTTCACCAGCTCCTGCGGATCAATCGGTTTCGCTTCGTTCATTGTTCATTCCCTCGAATCACAGACCCCACAACCATAGCCGTCATTGGCCAACCCCGCGAATCCGGCGGTTATCCTGTTGGGCGATATCAATGTGATATTTCGGTATCAAAAATGGACGGTTTATGCCAATAAAGGCCGGGCTACCCGGCGTCTTGAGCGTGGGCATTCGTTTGGCTTCGGAACCATTGGCGTTGGGCGCCATCCATGCACATGGAACCCTGCTATAAGGTCGTAGTCGCCTACACTCCGGCAAGTTGGCATCACGTAAAGGAGCCTGCATGGGCGGTCACCCTTCGACAGTTATTTTCGCACTTGGCCTGTTGGCGCTGCTGAGCGGCTGCGGCCAGGAAAAAGCCGAGCCCAAGCAGCATGCGCGGGTGTTCGTGCAGACCGTGCAGCCGACTGACTACGCAGTGGCCGTCACGCTGACCGGCGATATCCAGGCGCGGGTGCAAACCGATCTGTCCTTTCGCGTGGGGGGCAAGATCATTCAGCGCATGGTCGATGTGGGCGACCATGTCAGCGCCAAGCAAGTGCTGGCCAAGCTCGACCCCAAGGACTTGCAGAGCAGTGTCGACTCCGCCCAGGCCCAGGTCGTGGCCGAGCAGGCGCGGGTCAAGCAGACCGCTGCCGCGTTCGTGCGCCAGGAAAAACTCCTGCCCAAGGGCTACACCAGCCGCAGTGAATACGACACCGCCCAGGCCGCGTTGCGCAGCAGCCAAAGCGCCCTGGCCGCCGCCCAGGCGCAACTGGCCAATGCCCGCGAGCAACTGGGCTACACCGCGCTGTTCGCCGAGGCCCCCGGAGTGATTACTGCGCGCCAGGCTGAAGTGGGCCAGGTGGTGCAGGCCACCGTGCCGATCTTCAGCCTGGCCCGCGAGGGCGAGCGCGACGCGGTATTCGATGTGTACGAGTCGTTGCTGGTGGAACCGCCGGCCGATGCGCCGATCACGGTGAGCCTGTTGGATAACCCCAATATCAAGGTCCAGGGCCACGTCCGCGAAGTTACCCCGGCCGTCGCTGCCAATACCGGTACGGTGCAAGTCAAAATCGCTCTGGAGGCCCTGCCCGCGGGCATGCATCTGGGCTCGGTGGTCAGCGCTACCGCCAACGGTCCGGCCAAGCCCAGCATCGAGCTGCCATGGTCGGCGCTGACCAAAGACCTCAGCGCCCCCGCCGTGTGGCTGGTGGATGGCGACGGCCTGGCGCAGCTGCGCAAGGTCAGTGTGGCGCGTTACCTCACCGGCAAGGTGATCATCAGTGACGGTCTGCAGGGCGGTGAAAAAGTCGTGGTGGCCGGCGGGCAATTGCTGCACCCCAGCATGCGCGTCGAAATCGCCCAGCCGCCCGACTCGGCCCAGGCCCAAGGAGTGCAACCATGATGCGCCTGACCGGCCTGCTCGCCGCCAGCCTGTTGCTGCTGGCCTGCTCCAAGAACGACCCGCCACCCGACCCCGTGCGCCCGGTGTTGTCCATGGAAGTGAAAGCCGAAGACCAGGAAACCCTCGGCCGTTTCGCCGGCACCATCCAGGCGCGCTACGAAAGCAACCTGGGGTTCCGCGTGCCCGGGCGCATCGCCCACCGCACCGTGGATGTCGGCGCTGAGGTGGAGAAGGGCGCGGTACTCGCCGTACTTGACCCCACCGATCAGCAGAACCAACTGCGCGCGGTCCAAGGCGACCTCGCCCGCGTGCAGGCGCAGTTCATCAACGCCCAGGCCAGCGCCCGTCGCCAGCAGGCGTTGTTCAACCGTGGCGTCGGCGCCCAGGCCCAGTTGGACGCAGCCCAGACCGACCTGAAAACCACCCAGGCCAGCCTCGACCAGGCACAGGCCTCGGTCAACCAGGCCAAGGACCAGCTCAACTACACCCGACTGCGTACCGACCATGGCGGCATCGTTACCGCCTGGAACGCCGAGGCCGGCCAGGTGGTCAGCGCGGGCCAGCAAGTGGTGACCCTGGCGCGCCCGGACATCAAGGAGGCAGTGATCGACCTGCCCGCCGGCCTCGCCGAGCGCCTGCCGCCCGATGTGGTGTTCCTTGTCGCCGGGCAACTCGACCCCAGCGTGAACACCACTGCCACCGTGCGCGAAATCGAGCCCCAGGCCCAGAGCGCCACGCGCACCCGTCGCGCGCGCCTGACCCTGGCCGACACGCCGGCGGCCTTTCTGCTGGGTACGGCGATCAGCGTGACCTTGAGCTCGGCCATCCCACCGCGCATCGAACTGCCGTTGAGCGCCTTGCAGCAAATCGACGGCAAAACGCGGATCTGGCTGCTGGACACCCAAAGCCGGACCGTGCAGCCGCGTGAAGTCACGGTGCTCAGTCGTGACGCCGACAGCGTTGTGCTCAGCGGCGGGGTCAAGCCCGGTGAGCGCATCATCGTCGCCGGTGTGAACAGCCTGCAACCGGGGCAAACAGTCAAGATCGACGAGGACAGCCCGCGATGAAAGGGAGCTTCAACTTATCCGAATGGGCCCTCAAGCATCAGTCCTTCATCTGGTACCTGATGTTCGTCGCGCTGCTGATGGGCGTGTTTTCCTACAAGAACCTGGGCCGCGAGGAAGACCCTTCGTTCACCATCAAAACCATGGTGATCCAGACCCGCTGGCCGGGCGCGACCCAGGAAGAAACGCTCAAACAGGTGACCGACCGCATCGAGAAAAAACTCGAAGAACTCGACGCCCTCGACTACGTGGACAGTTACACCCGGCCTGGTGAGTCCACGGTGTTTGTGTACCTCAAGGACACCACCAGCGCCAAGGCGATCCCCGAGATCTGGTACCAGGTGCGCAAGAAGATCGACGATATTCGCGGCAGCTTCCCCCAGGGCTTGCAGGGGCCGTCGTTCAACGATGAGTTCGGTGACGTGTTCGGCTCGGTGTACGCCTTTACCAGCGACGGCCTGTCGATGCGCCAGCTGCGCGACTACGTGGAGCAGGCGCGCGCCGAGATCCGTGCGGTGCCGGGCCTGGGCAAGGTCGAGCTGATCGGCCAGCAGGACGAAGTGATTTACCTGAATTTCTCCACGCGCAAACTCGCGGCCCTGGGGATCGACCAACGCCAGGTGGTGCAGAGCCTGCAGGCGCAGAACGCAGTGACCCCGGCCGGGGTGATCGAAGCCGGGCCGGAGCGCATTTCCGTGCGGACGTCCGGGCAGTTCGCCTCGGAAAAAGACCTGGCCAACGTCAACCTGCGTCTCAACGACCGCTTCTATCGCCTGGCGGACGTCGCCGACATCAGCCGCGGCTACGTTGACCCGGCGACGCCAATGTTCCGTTTCAACGGCAAGCCGGCGATCGGTTTGGCGATCGCGATGCAGAAGGGCGGCAATATCCAGTCGTTCGGCGAGGCCCTGCACACGCGCATGGACGAACTGACCGCCGACCTGCCGGTGGGTGTCGGCGTCTACAAGGTCTCCGACCAGGCGGAAGTGGTGCAAGAGGCCGTCGGCGGCTTCACCAGCGCGCTGTTCGAAGCGGTGGTGATCGTGCTGGTGGTGAGCTTTATCAGCCTCGGCTTGCGTGCGGGGCTGGTGGTGGCGTGCTCGATCCCGCTGGTGCTGGCGCTGGTGTTCGTGTTCATGGAATACAGCGGCATCACCATGCAGCGCGTGTCTCTGGGGGCGCTGATCATCGCGCTCGGCTTGCTGGTGGACGACGCGATGATCACCGTGGAGATGATGATCACGCGCCTGGAAAAAGGCGAAACCAAGGCGCAGGCGGCGACCTACGCCTACACCTCCACCGCGTTCCCGATGCTCACCGGCACCCTGGTGACCGTGGCCGGGTTTGTGCCGATCGGCCTCAACGCCAGTTCGGCGGGCGAGTACACCTTCACCCTGTTCGCGGTGATTGCCGTGGCGATGCTGGTGTCGTGGGTGGTGGCGGTGCTGTTTGCGCCGGTGATCGGCGTGCATATCCTCAGCGCCAACGTGAAACCCCACAGTGCCGAACCGGGGCGCATCGGCCGCGCTTTCAATGGCGGCATGCTGTGGGCGATGCGCAACCGCTGGTGGGCCATCGGCATCACCGTGGCGCTGTTCGCGGCGTCGGTGTTTTCCATGCAGTTTGTGCAGAACCAGTTCTTCCCGTCGTCGGACCGCCCGGAGATCCTCGTCGACCTCAACCTGCCGCAAAACGCCTCGATCAACGAAACCCGCAAAGCCGTCGACCGCCTCGAAGCGATCATCAAGGACGACCCGGATATCGAGCGCTGGAGCACTTACATCGGCCAGGGCGCGATCCGTTTCTACCTGCCCCTCGACCAACAACTGGAAAACCCCTACTACGCGCAGTTGGTGATCGTCAGCAAGGGCCTGAAGGCGCGCGGCGAATTGATCGCGCGCCTGCAAAAACGCCTGCGTGAGGATTTCGTCGGCGTCGGCAGCTTTGTGCAGCCGCTGGAGATGGGCCCGCCGGTGGGGCGGCCGATCCAGTACCGCGTCTCCGGCAAAGACACTGACCAAGTGCGCAAGCACGCCATCGAACTGGCGACCTTGCTGGACAAGAACCGCCACCTGGGCGAGATCATTTACGACTGGAACGAACCGGGCAAAGTCCTGCGCATCGAGATTGCCCAGGACAAGGCGCGGCAGTTGGGCTTGTCTTCCGAAGACGTGGCGCAGTTGATGAACAGCGTGGTCAGCGGCGCGTCGGTGACTCAGGTGCATGACGATATCTACCTGATCGACGTGGTCGGCCGCGCCGAAGATGCCGAGCGCGGCACGCCGGAAACCTTGCAGAACCTGCAGATCGTCACGCCCAACGGCGTCTCGATTCCGCTGCTGGCCTTCGCCACCGTGCGTTATGAGCTGGAGCAACCGCTGGTGTGGCGCCGCGACCGCAAGCCGACCATCACCCTCAAGGTGGCGGTGCGCGACGCGATGCAGCCGACCGATCTGGTCAAGCAGCTCAAGCCCGAGATCGATGCGTTCAACGCCGGCCTGCCGGTGGGCTACAAGGTCGCCACCGGCGGCACCGTGGAAGAAAGCAGCAAGGCCCAGGGCCCGATTGCCAGCGTGGTGCCGTTGATGCTGTTTTTGATGGCGACCTTCCTGATGATCCAGCTGCACAGCGTACAGAAGATGTTCCTGGTGGCCAGCGTCGCGCCGCTGGGGCTGATCGGCGTGGTGCTGGCGCTGGTCCCCACCGGCACGCCCATGGGCTTCGTGGCGATCCTTGGCATTCTGGCGCTGATCGGCATCATCATCCGCAACTCGGTGATCCTGGTGACGCAAATCGAGGAATATGAACTGGCCGGCTACACGCCGTGGGATGCGGTGGTGCAAGCCACCGAACACCGGCGCCGGCCGATCCTGCTGACGGCGGCTGCGGCAAGCCTGGGCATGATCCCGATTGCGCGGGAAGTGTTCTGGGGGCCGATGGCCTACGCGATGATCGGCGGGATCATCATTGCCACGCTGCTGACGCTGCTGTTCCTGCCGGCGCTGTATGTGGCCTGGTACAAGATTCGCGAGCCGAAGCCGGAACATCAGGAAGAGCGCGGTTAAAAATGTGGGAAGGGGCTTGCTCCCGATAGCGGTGCTTCAGTTGGCGCAACTTTGACTGACCCAGCGCTATCGGGAGCAAGCCCCCTCCCACATTTGGAATGTATTGTCAGGCGGTTATTCAGGTTTTGCGCCAGACGCTGGCCAACCAGGGCTGCTGCTCGCGGGGTAGTCCGGCTGGGCGATAGTAGTGCTCCAGTTCCACAAAACCGGCGGCGGTCAGCAACGATTGCCACGCTTCCAAGTCGTGATAAGACCCATATCGCGGCCCATTCCAGCCTTCGCGGTTGTCACCGCGTGGATTGGAACTGAACAACACCCCGCCCGGTTTCAGCGCGCCATGCAGTTGCTTGAGCACACGCGGCAGTTCCTGCTTGGGAATGTGAAACAGCACCGCATTGGCAAAGATCCCGTCGAAGCGTGCGTTGGGTAGGTCCAGCTTCAGGAAGTCCTGCTGCAGCACCTCGCAGCCGCTGTCTTCGCGCGCCATCTGCGCAAAGCGCTCGGAGCCGTCGAGGCCCACGGCGATGTGGCCCATGCGCGTAAAGGTCTGCAAATCCCGCCCCGGCCCGCAGCCGAAGTCCAGCACGGTAAACGGCGCCGCGCCCTGGATATGCCGCAGCAGCGCGTCGATGTTCTGGCTCACATCGTGATCGCGGGTGCCTTCACGGAAGTCCTCGGCCACGCTGTTGTAGTGGTCGAGGGTGGTGGCGGTGATCTGGTTGAGGTCGTCGGGGGCGAGTTTCATGGGGGATGCTTCGAGGGCCAAATGCTGACTATATCCCATGTCCAGTCGACTGCGCCTGAAGGCGCTTATTGAGCCCCCCGCCGACAATCCCCGGCAGCGCTTCGGGCAACAGATTGCGCTTGAATTAATCAGTGAGATTTACGAAGCGGAGTGGCCCAAAGGATCGATAAAGAATCTCCCTCGAAGCGGAAAGCTGGATGAGTGTGAGCCTGCCGCGGGGAGAATTGTTAACGGTAGTTGTCGAATTTTGCCCGTGAAGCGGAATTGCCGCTGCATCGCCAAGCGTGACGGCGGCCAGTGCCAACACCAGCGTCGCGCACCTGGCGCAGGTGGTTATAGTAGACATGGTATTCGCTCCCTGATTCGTCGCAGACGGTGTCGAGTCGATTAAACCTGCATAAGCCCCCTCCAACAACTGTCGACCTTGACAGGTCCAAACGAGTGCTCAGCGCGTGTTCAGCCCCCGCGCTTTGTGAATTAATCACAGTGATGAGTAAGGGTGAGGGTGGAAGTCCACTCACACTACATGTCAGTCAGTGTCTATTTGTATTGGAGCTTCTGTGTAAACACATTATTACCCCAGTTAAAGATCCCTCCTTTGTTGAACGTGAAGGCGTCGTTAACGGTAGTTGTTGAATCTCGCCGGTGAAGCGGAATTGCCGCTGCATCGCCAAGCGTGACGGCGGCCAGCGCCAACACCAGCGTCGCGCACCTGGCGCGGGTGGTTACAGTGGACATGGCATTCGCTCCCTGATCCGTCGCAAACGGTGTCGAGCCGATTAAACCTGCATAACCCCCCTCCAACAACTGTCAACCTTGACAGGTACAAACGAGTGCTCAGCGCTTGTTCAGCCCCCGCGCCAAGCGGTCTCCGCCCAGCTGAATCACCGCCACCAGCAGCACCAGCAGCACAATCACTGTGAGCATGATCTGCGTATCAAAGCGCTGATAACCATAGCGGTAGGCAATATCCCCCAACCCACCTGCACCAATCGCCCCAGCCATGGCCGACGAGTTGATCATGGTCACCAGGGTGATGGTGAACCCGCCGACAATCCCCGGTAGCGCTTCGGGCAACAGTACGTGCCAGATGATGTGCCAGCGCCGGCAGCCCATGGCTTGTGCGGCTTCGATCAAGCCGTGGTCGACTTCGCGCAGGCTCACTTCGGCGATGCGCGCAAAGAACGGCGTCGCGGCGATGGTCAGCGGCACTACCGCCGCCCACACGCCGTAGGTGGTGCCGACGATCAGCCGGGTGAAGGGGATCAGCGCCACCATCAGGATCAGAAACGGAATCGAGCGGAACAGATTGACGAACGCCCCCAGCACCCGGTTCAGCGCCGGAGCCTGGTAGATGCCGCCCTTGTCGCTGGTGACCAGGTACACCGCCAGCGGAATCCCCACCAGCAACGCGATCAGCGACGACACGCCGACCATCAACAGCGTGTCGATGGCGCCCTGCACTAAACGATCAAACCACATAACCCAACACCTCCACCTGTTGTGCCCAATGCCCGGCGCGGCTGCGCAGTGTGTCGGGGTCATGGGGCGAGCCATTCACCGCCAGCAGCAATTGCCCCAGGGCATGTCCCTGAATCCGTTCCACGCCGCCTTGCAGCAAGCGCACGCGCCCGCCGAGGGCGCCGAACAGCGCGGCCAGGTCGGGTTCATCGGTGGCGCTGCCGGTGAACTGCAAGCGCAGTACCAGCGCGGCGTCAGCCGAGGCCGGCGTGGGTTGCAGGCGGCTTTGCAGTTCTTCCGACAGGCCGTGTTGCAGCGGCGCCAGCAGGGTTCGGCTGACCTCATGCCGCGGGTTGCCGAATACTTCCCACACCGGGCCTTGCTCGACGATGCGCCCGTGTTCGAGCACCACCACGCGGTCGCAGATCTCGCGAATCACCGCCATCTCATGGGTGATCAACACGATGGTCAGGCCCAGCCGTTGGTTGATCTCGCGCAGCAGGCCGAGGATCGATTGGGTGGTCTCCGGGTCGAGGGCCGAGGTGGCCTCGTCGCACAGCAGAATCTCTGGGTCGTGGACCAGCGAACGGGCGATGCCCACGCGCTGTTTCTGCCCGCCGGAGAGTTGCGCCGGGTAGGCCTTGTGCTTGTCCTTCAGGCCCACCAGCTCCAGCAGTTCACGCACTTTCTGCTCGCGCTGCAACTTGGGGACGCCGGCGACTTTGAGCGGCAACTCGACGTTCTGCCACACGGTCTTGGCCGACATCAGGTTGAAGTGCTGGAAGATCATGCCGATGCGCCGCCGCAGCGCCACCAGGCGGTCTTCGTCGAACGCGCCGATGTCGACCTGATCGATCAGCACGCGCCCGCTGCTGGGCTGTTCCAGGCGGTTGATGGTGCGGATCAGCGACGACTTGCCGGCGCCGCTGCGGCCGATGATGCCGAACACTTCGCCGCGCTGGATGGCCAGGTCGATGCCTTGCAGCGCGTGTACCGTGCCGTCATAGGTCTTGCCCAGGTTGATAAAACGCACATGGGCGCGGTTGAGGTGCGGATGCAGTTCAGTCTGCTCGGCGTTCCTGGGTGGTGTGCCCAGGTCGCGCAGTTGGATGTTGGCGGCCGTCATGTTCAACCCTCCCAGCCGACTTGGTAGAGCTTGCCGAGGGATTTATCCAGGGCGGCGCGCACCACCGGCGAGTGTTGGTAGAGGTCGACGAACTTGATCACCCGCGGGTCGGTTTTGGCTTTCGGCTGGATCACGAACTGGATCACGTATTCCGGGTGGTCGAGGCCGTCGAACAGCAGCGCCGACTCGGCATCGAAGGTCTTGGACAGGCGGATGTACGCCGGATAACCCTGCACCAGATCCGCATCGTCATACGCGCGCACCAACTGCACGGCCTCGACTTGCAGGATCTTGAGCTGCTTCGGGTTGGCGATGATGTCTTCTTCGGTGGCCTTGTAACCCACGCCCGGCTTGAGCGTGATCAGCCCCGCCTTGGCCAGCAGTTGCAGGCCGCGCCCGCTGTTGATCGGGTCGTTGGCAATCGCCACGCTGGCGCCTTGGGGCAGGTCGTTGAAGCTTTTGTATTTTTTCGAATACAGCCCGACGTTATTGATGATGCCCGGTGCATACGGCACCAGATCAAACCCGGCGGCGGCCTTGGCGTTTTCCAGGAAGGGGATGTGCTGGAAGTAGTTCACGTCGATATCGCCGGCGGCCAGGCTGACGTTGGGCGCGATCCAGTCGGTGAACTCCACCAGCTCGACGTTCAAACCTTGCTTGCCGGCCTCGGCCACGGCGGCTTCCAGGGGAATCGCGAAGGCCGCGGTGGTGCCGACTTTCAGCGGCGCTTCGGCGGCGAACAGCGTCGAACTGAACAACCCGAAGGCCAGGGCCAGGGCTTTGACTGGGTGGGACAACAGGGTCTTTTTCATAATCGAGTTCCAGTCATAAGTGATGGGTGCAAACAATAGAGATCCCATGTGGGAGGGGGCTTGCCCCCGATTGCGGTGGTTCAGCAAACGATGCAGGTGACTGAACCACCGCTATCGGGGGCAAGCCCCCTCCCACATTTTTCGATCAGTGTCGGTAGGTGGCGCCGGTGTGTTGTTCGGGCAGGCGGGCGCTGGCGTGGAAGACTTTTTCCCGCAGCGTTCCGGTGTCGTAAGCGGTCTTGTACGACCCGCGCTTCTGCAACTCCGGCACCACCAGGTCGATGAAGTCCACATAGCTTTCCGGGGTGACGATGCGCGTGAGGTTGAAGCCATCCAGGCCGGTTTCAGCGACCCAGGATTCCAGTTCGTCCGCCACCTGCTCGGGCGAGCCGACCACGGTGATGTAGCGCCCGCCGAGGGCGTGCTGCTCAAGCAATTTGCGGCGGGTCCAATCGTTGTTCTGCAGGTGCTGGGTGGCGGACTGGATCGCGTTGCTCTTCACGTACTGGATCGGTTCGTCGAGGGCGTACTGGGAAAAATCGATCGCCGTGGACGCCGAGAAATGCGCCACGCCGGCTTCCGCGCTGGCATAGCTCAGGTACTCGGCGTGCTTGGCCCAGGCCAGTTCCTCAGTGGCGCCAACGATCACGTTGAGGCCCATGAACACCTTGATGTCGTGCGGGTTGCGCCCGGCCGCCACGGCGCTGGCGCGCACCTTGTCCACCTGGAGCCGGGTGCTGGCCTTGTCCCGCCCGCTGATGAACACGCACTCGGCATGCCGCCCGGCGAACACCAGGCCACGCGCCGAAGTGCCAGCCTGGAACAGCAGCGGTGTGCGTTGCGGCGACGGTTCGCACAGGTGATAACCCTCCACCTGGTAGAACTCACCGTGGTGCTCGACTTTGTGCACCTTGCCCGGCTGCGCATACACCCGCGCCTGCGGATCGTTGAGCACGGCGTCGTCTTCCCAGCTGCCTTCCCAGAGTTTGTACAGCACCTGCAGATACTCATCGGCCTGGTCGTAGCGTCGGTCATGTTCGACCTGTTCGGTCAGGCCCATGGCCTTGGCGGCGCTGTCGAGGTAGCCGGTGACGATGTTCCAGCCGACCCGACCACGGCTCAGGTGGTCGAGGGTGGACATGCGCCGGGCGAACAGATACGGCGGCTCGTAGGTCAGGTTGGCGGTCAGGCCGAAACCGAGGTGTTGGGTCACGGCGGCCATGGCCGAGAGCAGCAGCAACGGGTCGTTGACCGGCAGTTGGATCGACTCTTTGAGCGGCACGTCGATGGCGTCCTGGTACACGTCGTAGACGCCGACGATATCGGCAATGAACAACCCGTCGAACAGCCCGCGCTCCAGGGTTCGCGCCAGGTCGGTCCAATACTCGAGGGTTTTGTACTGGGTGGACGTGTCCCGCGGGTGCGTCCACAAGCCGTGATTGATATGCCCGATGCAGTTCATGTTGAAGGCATTGAGCAGGATTTTTTTCTTCGCCATTCAGATGGTTCCCCGCAGTGGCGGTTTTTCATCGTTGAGGTAGTAATTACCCACGGCGTGGTATTTCCAGCGCACCGGGTCGTGCAGGGTATGCACGCGGGCGTTGCGCCAGTGGCGATCGAGGCCGTGCTCGGCCAGGGTCGCCTGGCTGCCGGCCAGTTCGAACAGGGTGCTGCCGGCCGCCAGGGAAATTTCGGTACTCAGGGCGCGTGCTTCGGCGACCGCGATCGAGGCGGCGGCCACGGTCTCGGCGTGGCTGTCGGCCTGGGCGCGGTCGAGAAACGCGCCCGCGCGCTCCAGCAAGGCTTCGGCGGCGTGCAGGCGAATGCTCAAGTGGCCGAAGCTCTTCAGCGTCAGTGGGTCTTCGCTGGCCTTGTCGCTGCCGGAGTCGATCCACGGGCGGGTCTTGGTGCGTACAAAGTGCAGCGCGTCCTCGAAGGCGGCGCGGGCGATGCCGGTGTCGATGGCGGCGTGGAGGATCTGCGCTAGCGGGCCGACGGTGGTCGGGCGTTCGAAGGCGCTCTGGAACGGGAGCACGTCGTGCGCTGCGACCCGCACGTTGTCGAACACCACCGAACCGCTGCCGGTGGTGCGCTGGCCGAAGCCGCTCCAGTCGTCGATCACCGTCAGGCCCGCGCTGTCGCGGGGCACGAAGGCCAGGTGCTGGATGCCGTTTTCGTCCACCACGGAGGTCGGGATGCGTTGCGCGTAGATCGCGCCGGTGGCGTAGAACTTGCGGCCATTGATCCGAAAACCGTCGCCGTCGCGGGTGAGGCGGGTCACGCGGTCGTGGGCGGTCTTGGTGCCGAGTTCCGCCAGGGCGTTGCCGAAGCGCTGGCCGGCCAGCACCTCGGCGTACAGGCGTTGTTGCTGCGCGGGGCTGCCGTTCACGCGCAGCACTTCGAGGGCGTAGAAATGGTTTTGCGGGATCTGGCCCAGCGAGGCGTCGGCCTGGGCGATCAGCGCGATGACCTTGGCCAGGGTGACGTTGGACACGCCAGCGCCGCCATAGGCTTTCGGCACGCTGATGCCCCACAGGCCGGAGCGCGAAAATACGTCCAGTTCGGGCAGCGGCAGGCGGCGCTCGCGGTCGCGCTGGGCGCTGTCGCGGCGCAGGTCTTCAGCCAGGTCGCTGGCGATAATCAGGGCTTGTTCGTCGCTGGTGATGAGCGCGACGTGGGTAGATAAAGTCATCGGTGTTCTCCAGAAGCGCGTGGAAAAAGTGTTCTGGGCGGTTAGATCCAGGAGTGACGAGCCGGCAATGTGCCGTTCAGGCGATAAGCGCCCACCGCGTGATACTTCCAGCGCACCGGGTCGTGCAGGGTGTGGACCCGGGCATTGCGCCAGTGGCGGTCGAGGTTGAATTCGGCGAGGGTGGCGCGGCTGCCGGCCAGTTCGAAGAGTTTTTCGCTGGCCAGCAGCGACACTTCGGTGGTCAACACCTTGGCCTCGGCCACGGCAATCGAGGCGCGTGCGGCGGACTGCGCGGTGATCGGCGCGGCGCTGACCTGGTCCAGCACCTGGCCGGCCTTGCGCAGCAGGGCTTCGGCGGCGTGCAGTTCGATCTTCAATTTGCCGATGTCGGCGATCACATACAGGTCATCGCTGGCGCGTTCGACCTTCGCGTCGATCCACGGGCGTGAGCGCTCGCGGACGAACGCAATGGTGTCATCCAGCGCGCCACGGGCAATGCCGGCATCGATGGCTGCCTGGATCAATTGCGAGACCGCGCCCTGGATATTCGGGCTTTGGCCGAGGCGCCAGTTTTCGACCACCAGCTCTGCGTCCACCGGCACCCGGTCGAGCAGCACGGTGCCACTGGCGGTGGTGCGTTGGCCGAAGCCGGACCAATCGTCGACGATGCGCAGCCCTTGCGTGCCACGGCGCACAAACGCCATGACCTGCCTGCCGTCATCGTTCAGCGCCTTCACCGCGACCCAATGGGCGAACAGGGCGCCGGTGGAGTAGAACTTCTGGCCGCTGATCACATAACCGTCGCCTTCGGCGCTGATCCGCGCCTTGAGCTCCAGGGTGTTTTTGGTGCCGCGCTCCGGGCCGCCGTTACCGATGCGCCAGCCGTCGAGCACGCTCTGGAACAGCTGTTTTTTCTGGCGCTCGGTGGCCGCGCCCTGCAGCAGGTGCAGGATGCCGAAATGGTTCTGCGGGATCTGCCCGAGGGCCGGGTCGGCCGCGCTGATGATCGCGAAGACTTCGGCCAGGGTGGTGAACGACACCTGCGGGCCGCCGTACTCGCGGGGAATGGAAATACTGCCCAGACCACTGCGGGTGAATTGTTCGATCTGCGCCCAGGGCAGCTTGCGCTGCTGGTCGCGCTTGGCGGCCTGTACGCGCGCGGCCTGGGCCAACTCATGGGCCGCGCTCAGCGCTTGGGCATCGTTGCGCAGTACAACGGCCGGCAACAGCAGGGGGGCGACGTCCAGATCACTCTGGGGGGGTGTTAGAGCCAAGTTAGACATCAGCGCCGCTCCTTGGCTGCACGTAATGCCCTGGCGTTCTGCACCGGGGTAATGCTGACCATACCGACCTCGCATTCAATGAAATGGAAACAAAACAATCAGGAATGTCCGGTGGTCCGGTTTATATACCCTAAACGTGTTAAATATTTAAATAAACTAACTTTTAGGAATATACATAGAAGGGCCGTTACCCACGCTTCAGGGGCGACGCGGTTGATAGATCTGCGCGGCGCTGGAAGGGCGCTTCGGCGTCGCCGGCACATAGGCGGCGATGCGCAGTGTGCGGGCCGGCGCCCAGCGTGAGTTATTGCCCACCCGATCGAGAATGCAGTACGTGACGTCCAGCCGGCTGTCGTCGCCGGCTTCGATGATGATCGCCGACGGCACCCACACCTGCACCGCGATGCCGACGGCTCGGGCCTGGATTTTCGGCAGGTCCAGGCGCGCATCGCCCCAGCGCAGGGTGATGGCGTCGCCGCGGGTCATGTTCAGGTAGGGTTCGATGGTCAGCGGAATACCGCGCCGCACCTGGCTGCTGTTGACGCCGTAGCGACGAATCATGTCGGGCAGGCCCACAGGGGCGAGGTTCTGGTTTTCGTCGCTGTACAGCGCGCTCGGTTGGCCGCCCGGGTAGTTGGTCTTGACCTGCACCGTGGTCACCGCTGAGCGTGCGGGGCCGTGGCCGATCTGCATGACCTGGTAGTGAACCCGCGCATGGCCGTCCTGCACAAAGCTTTCCGGCACCCGCAGTTGGGTGGCGGTGCCGACCTTGCACGCGGTGATACGCCGCGAGTCGGCAAAGCAGTTGTTCCAGAACAGCTCGATCAGGTCACCCTCATCCATGCCGGGGTAGGGCGCGATGTCGACTTGCAGCTGTGTGGCGGCCAGGGCGTTGATGCCGTTGCCAAGTGCCTGGGGCAGGGTCGGGG
Source organism: Pseudomonas sp. LY-1 (assembly GCF_053502595.1). Taxonomy (NCBI): domain Bacteria; kingdom Pseudomonadati; phylum Pseudomonadota; class Gammaproteobacteria; order Pseudomonadales; family Pseudomonadaceae; genus Pseudomonas; species Pseudomonas sp. LY-1. The sequence goes on from NZ_CP094353.1 coordinate 518,703, forward strand.
CAGTGAGCAGGGCCGGGGTTGCGGTGCGCGTCATAGTAATCTCCTTGATGCAGCCAGCAGCAATCGTTCCGGACCCTTGGCGCGGGAACGCGACGGGGGCCGAAAGGAACGATTCAGTGAAAAGCCGGGATAGGATCCAATCCTCTGGGCGCTAGATAAGAGCGTTGGCCGGAGGGCGTCAATGGCGGCAAAAGGCTAAACGGCGGGTTTGGGACGATTCAGAACGGTCTGACTGGGCGCGGGAATTTCGGGGGTGGCGCAGGGGCTGTTTTACCCAGGCAGGCCGGGCGTGTGCGGGAGCGGGCTCCCCCACACGCGTTGTGCTGCCGGTGGGCGCGCGTCAATGCGCGAGAAACTTGCTCAGGAACTGTTTCGTGCGTTCTTCCCTGGGGTTGGCGAACAACGCCTTGGCCTCGCCTTGCTCCACGATCACCCCTTTGTCGAAGAAGATCACCCGGTTGGCGACATCCCGGGCAAAGCTCATTTCGTGGGTGACGATCACCATGGTGCGGTTTTCTTCGGCCAGGCTGCGAATGGTCGCCAGCACTTCGCCCACCAGTTCCGGGTCGAGGGCCGAGGTGGGTTCGTCGAACAGGATCACCTCCGGCTCCATGGCCAACGCCCGGGCAATCGCCACGCGCTGTTGCTGGCCGCCGGAGAGGCGCCGGGGGTAGGCGTCTTCCTTGCCGGCCAGGCCGACCCGCGCCAACAGCGTGCGGCCCAGGGCGGTCGCGGCCTCGCGGGGCATCTTCTTGACCACGGTCGGGCCTTCGATGACGTTTTCCAGCGCGGTGCGGTGCGGGAACAGGTTGAAGTTCTGGAACACAAAACCCACGTGCTGGCGCAGACGCCGCACCAGGCCCTGTTGCTGGTTGAGCGGTTTGCTGCTGTCGATCTCGATGTCACCGACCTTGATGCGACCGCTGGTGGGGGTTTCGAGGAAGTTCAGGCAGCGCAGGAACGTGGTCTTGCCGGAGCCGCTGGGGCCGATGATGGCGACGACTTCGCCTTCCTTGACCTCCAGGTCGATGCCGTTGAGCACCACCTGGCCGTTGAATTGTTTGGTCAGTTTTTCAACCACGATCATGCTTCAAGACTCCAGGTCATGCCGGTTGACCCGGTCTTCCAGACGATTTTGAAAATGCGCCAGGATGCTTGCCAGGACCCAGTAGATCAGGGCGGCGGACAGATACATGGTGAAGATTTCGAAGGTGCGCGCCGACACCAGTTGCGCCTGGCGGAACAGCTCGGGCACCTGGATGGTGGCCGCCAGCGCGGTGTCCTTGACCAGCGAAATAAAGCTGTTGCCCAGCGGCGGCAACGCGGTACGCATCGCTTGCGGCAGGATGGCCCGGCGCAGGGTCTGCGCGCGGGTCATGCCGATACTGGCCGCGGCTTCCCACTGGCCGCGCTCGATGGACGCGATGGCGGCACGCAGGATTTCACAGGCGTAGGCGGCCATGTTCAGCGAGAAGCCGATCATGGCGGCCGGGATCGGGTCCAGCTCGATGCCCACTTGCGGCAAGCCGTAGTAGATCAGGAACAGTTGCACCAGCAGGGGCGTGCCGCGAAAGAACGACACGTAGACGCGAGCGACGCCGCGCAGCAGCATGAAGCGCGACAGGCGCATCAAGGCCAGGCCGAAGCCCAGCAGCAAGCCGAAAAACATCCCGCCGAGGCTGAGGATTACCGTGAAATACGCGCCCTTGAGCAGAAAGGGCGCGGAGTCCAGCGCGAGTTGGAAACCTGCTTCCATTATTGAGTGACGTCAGCGTTGAAGTACTTCTCGGACAGCTTCTTCAAGGTGCCGTCGGCGCGCAGTTTGTCGAGCGCCTTGTTCACGGCCTCGAGCAATTCCGGCTCGCCTTTGCGCAGGGCAATACCGGCTTCCTGGCGGGAGAAGGCGTCGCCGGCGGCGGCAGTGTCCTTGGCTTTCTTGGCGTATTCGAGTGCGGCGAGGCGGTCGATCAGAATCGCGTCGATGCGGCCGATGCGCAGGTCCTGGAACTTGGTAGGGTCATCGTTGTAGGTCTTGATGATGGCTTTGGGCTGATTGTCCTTGAGCCATTGTTCGTAGTTGGTGCCCAGGCCCACGCCGACTTTCTTGCCGGCCAGGTCGTCGGCGGTCTTGATGGTGTCGACGTTTTTGGCCAGGGTCAGGGCCTGGATACCGGAGACGGTATAAGGCTTGGAAAAGTCGTACTTCTTCTTGCGCTCTTCGGAGATGGTCACTTGGTTGACGACCGCATCCAGGCGCTTGGATTCCAGGGCGGCGAGGATGCCGTCCCATGGCGTGGCCTGCAGTTTGACCTTGACGCCCAGCTCCTTGGCCAGCGCCTCCGACAGCTCGACCTCGAAACCGCTGAGCTTGCCGCTTTCGTCGACAAAGCTGAACGGTGGGTAAGTGCCTTCGAGACCGATCTTGATCTCACCGGCTTTTTTGATGTTGCCCAACTGTTCGCCGGCCACGGCCTGGCCCAACCAACCAGCGCCGAGGGCCAGGCCCAGTGTGCCGACCAGCAATGTGCGACGGAATACAGAAATAGTCATGAAGAGCCCCTGTGTTGTTATGTTGAGCGAAGCAGGTGACGCGGTAGACGTATCCTGCCTTAAAGCGCGTAGCGCGTCTTCGCCTACGGCGCGATGATAAAGCCGGTTTTTAAGACTTGAAAATAATATAAATCTAAATTGATATTCTATTTTTGAACATGCACTCAATCCAATTGTGGGAGGGGGCTTGCCCCCGATAGGGCCGTGTCAGCTTACGCATGTATCACTGACCCACCGCTATCGGGGGCAAGCCCCCTCCCACATGTTGATCCCTGTTTATTCAGTTAAATACGGCGTTGTAAGCAAACAACGCCGGCGCCCCACCGGTATGCAGGAAAATGATCGGGCCATCCTCAAAGCGCTGACGCCCGATACCGTCCAGCAAGCCGGCCATGGCCTTGCCAGTGTAGACCGGGTCGAGCAGCAAGCCTTCCTGGCTCGCCAATAGCTTGACCGCTGAAAGGGTGCCGGCGTTCGGTTCACCATAACGCGGGCCGAAGTATTCGTCCCACAGGATCACCTTGAAGGCCTCGGGGATGTCCACACCGAGCAACGCGGCGGTGCGCTCGGCCAGGCCCTGCACTTTCGGGCGTTGAGCTTCGTCGGTGCGCGACACGGTAACGCCGACGACCGGCAAGTTCGGCAGCACTTCGCTCAACGCCAGGGCCAGGCCACTGTGGGTGCCCGCACTGCCCGAGGCCAAGACCACGGCGGCGAATTCCAGACCGCTGTCTTCGATCTGCGCAGCCAGTTCCAGCCCGGCCCGCACATAACCCAGGGCGCCGAGCGCATTGGAGCCGCCGATGGGCACCAGGTACGGCTTCTTGCCGTTGCTGCGCAGGCGATCGGCGAGGGCGTTGAGCTGGTCGTCGGCGTTGTCGAGGTTCTCTACCAACTCGACCTTGGCGTCGAACAGGTCCAGCAGCAGACGGTTGCCGTTGCCGAGGTAGTTGGGGTCTTCGGTGCCGGTGGGGTTCTCGAGCAGGGCGACGCAGCCCAGGCCCAGCTTGGCGGCCAGCGCGGCGGTCTGGCGCACGTGGTTGGACTGGATGGCCCCGGCGGTCACCAGGGTATCGGCGCCCTGGGCGATGGCATCGGCCGCCAGGTATTCGAGTTTGCGCAGCTTGTTGCCGCCCATGGCCAGCGGTGTGGTGTCGTCGCGCTTGACGTAGATGTCCCTGCCCAGCCAGGTCGACAGCCGCTCGAGTTTTTCCAGGGCAGTGGCGCCGCCCAGCAGTTCCAGGCGGTTAAAACGGTCGAGCTGTTGTTTGATCATGGCTACGCACGGTTGCTAAGTGATGGGGCGACTATAGGCAGGCACTTTTCATCGGGCAACCGCCAATCGTTTATGCTTGATGGTTCTTAGCATCGCACCATTGGTTCTTAAGAGCGGCCGGGGTGCCTATCGTAAAGTGATGGCCATTTTGTCAGGAGTGAATACCGTGAGTGAGCGTTCCAGTCATTGGCAATTACCCACCATTGTCAGCCAACTGCGCAGCGCGCGGGACCAGTGGCGAGCACGCAATGGCCGCATGAGTGGCGAGCATGGCGGTCGCGAGCTGCCTTCGCGCGAGGCCGTGGCGCAGATCCTCGAAGCGCTGTGCGGCGCGCTGTTTCCGATGCGCCTGGGGCCGGTGGACCTGCGTGAGGAAAGTGAAGATTTCTACGTCGGCCATACCCTCGACGTCGCCTTGAATGCCTTGCTCGGCCAAGCGCGCCTGGAACTGCGCTACGCCGCGCGCCAGAGCGGCCAGGATGACTGCGAGGTCGACGCCCGCGCCATCCGCCTGATCCAGGATTTCGCCCTGGCCTTGCCGTCCCTGCGCAGCCTGTTGGACACCGATGTGCTGGCCGCCTACCACGGCGACCCGGCTGCGCGCAGCGTGGATGAAGTGCTGTTGTGCTATCCGGGGATACTGGCGGTGATTCACCATCGCCTGGCCCACCATCTGTACCGCGCCGGCCTGCCGTTGTTGGCGCGCATCAGCGCGGAGATCGCCCACTCGGCCACCGGCATCGACATACACCCCGGCGCGCAGATCGGCCCGAGTTTCTTTATCGACCACGGCACGGGTGTGGTGATTGGCGAAACCGCGATCATCGGCGAGCGCGTGCGTATCTACCAGGCGGTGACGTTGGGCGCCAAGCGCTTCCCGGCGGATGAGGATGGGCAGTTGCAGAAAGGCCATCCACGCCATCCGATCGTCGAGGACGACGTGGTGATCTATGCCGGGGCGACGATCCTCGGGCGGATCACCATCGGCAAGGGCTCGACCATTGGCGGCAACGTGTGGCTGACCCGCAGCGTACCGGTGGGGGCGAACATCACGCAGGCGAATCTGCAGCATGACGACGGCACCCAAAAGTAACGCACGCCCTTAAACATCACACACAAACCTGTGGGAGGGAGCTTGCTCCCGATAGCGGTGGGCCGCTCAATGCATGTGCTGGCTGACCCACCGCAATCGGGGGCAAGCCCCCTCCCACAGGGTGACTGCGTTTCAAATGTGAACCGTGTTTGAGCCTGCAACCGCTGGATGATTTGCCTCGTTCAATCACCTACCCCTCAGCCTTGCGGCCTATCGATCACACAAAACCCTGTGGGAGGGAGCTTGCTCCCGATAGCGGTGGGCCGCTCAATGAATGTGCTGGCTGACCTACCGCAATCGGGGGCAAGCCCCCTCCCACAGGGTGACTGCGTTTCAAATGTGAACCGTGTTTGAGTCGGCAACCGCTGGATGATTTGCCTCGTTCAATCACCTACCCCTCAGTCTTGCGGCCTATCGATCACACAAAACCCTGTGGGAGGGAGCTTGCTCCCGATAGCGGTGGGCCGCTCAATGCCTGTGCTGGCTGACCCACCGCAATCGGGGGCAAGCCCCCTCCCACAGGTTGACTGCGTTTCAAATGTGAACCGTATTTGAGCCTGCAACCGCTGGATGATTTGCCTCGTTCAATCACCTACCCCTCAGCCTTGCGGCCTATCGATCACACAAAACCCTGTGGGAGGGAGCTTGCTCCCGATAGCGGTGGGCCGCTCAATGCATGTGCTGGCTGACCCACCGCAATCGGGGGCAAGCCCCCTCCCACAGGGTGACTGCGTTTCAAATGTGAACCGTATTTGAGCCTGCAACCGCTGGATGATTTGCCTCGTTCAATCACCTACCCCTCAGCCTTGCGGCCTATCGATCACACAAAACCCTGGGGAGGGAGCTTGCTCCCGATAGCGGTGGGCCGCTCAATGCCTGTGCTGGCTGACCCACCGCAATCGGGGGCAAGCCCCCTCCCACAGGTTGACTGCGTTTCAAATGTGAACCGTATTTGAGCCTGCAACCGCTGGATGATTTGCCTCGTTCAATCACCTACCCCTCAGCCTTGCGGCCTATCGATCACACAAAACCCTGTGGGAGGGAGCTTGCTCCCGATAGCGGTGGGCCGCTCAATGCCTGTGCTGGCTGACCCACGCAATCGGGGGCAAGCCCCCTCCCACAGGTTGACTGCGTTTCAAATGTGAACCGTATTTGAGCCTGCAACCGCTGGATGATTTGCCTCGTTCAATCACACCTACCCCTCAGCCTTGCGGCCTATCGATCACACAAAACCCTGTGGGAGGGAGCTTGCTCCCGATAGCGGTGGGCCGCTCAATGCATGTGCTGGCTGACCCACCGCAATCGGGGGCAAGCCCCCTCCCACAGGTTGACTGTATTTCAAATGTGAGCGGTATTTCAGTCGGCAACCGCTGAACGATTTGCCTCGCCCAGGCGTCATACCAGTCCTTGAGCTAGTGTAGGAATCACCTACCACTCAGCCCTGCGATTAGTCCAAAACCGCCTATCCATGTTTAACTTGAACGTTCGTTCAAGTTAAATCGGTGGTTCGCTGCCCGCTCACAACAGGAGGCTTACCTTTGCTGAGTCCGTTATTCACAGTCACATCTCACACCTCAGGGGTGCATCGTTCATGAGTGCATCGACCACCCCACCCAGCGGTCTGGTGCGTATGAATGCGCCCGTGTTCTATTTCGCCGCAAGCTTCATCCTGCTGTTCGGCATCACTGTCATCGCCATCCCGCAACAGGCCGGTGCCTGGCTGTTGGCGGCGCAAAACTGGGCGGCCAATACGGTCGGCTGGTACTACATGCTCGCGATGACTCTGTATCTGGTCTTCGTGGTGGTCACCGCGCTATCGGGCTACGGCAAGATAAAACTCGGTGCCGACCACGACGAGCCCGAGTTCAGTTACCTGTCCTGGGCCGGCATGCTGTTCGCCGCAGGGATCAGCATCACGCTGTTTTTCTTTTGCGTCTCCGAGCCGCTGACGCACCTGGTGCAACCGCCCCAGGGCGCGGCGATGAACGCCGATGCCGCGCGCCAGGCCATGCAGATCCTGTTTCTGCACTGGGGCCTGCATGGCTGGGGCGTGTTCGCCTTTGTCGGCATGGCCCTCGCGTACTTCGCCTACCGGCATAACCTGCCGCTGGCGTTGCGTTCGGCGCTGTACCCGCTGATCGGCAAGCGCATCAACGGCCCGATCGGCTACGCGGTGGACGGCTTCGGCATCATCGCCACGGTGTTCGGCCTCGGTGCCGACATGGGCTTCGGTGTGCTGCACCTCAACGCCGGGTTGGATTACCTGTTTGGCATTGCCCACACCCAGTGGATCCAGGTCGGCCTGATCACCCTGATGATGGGGGCGGCGATCCTGGTGGCGGTGGCTGGCGTGGACAAGGGCGTGCGCGTGATGTCCGACATCAACATGCTGCTGGCCTGTGCGCTGCTGCTGTTCGTGTTGTTCGCCGGGCCCACCCAGCACTTGCTCAACACCCTGATCCAGAACATCGGCGACTACCTCGGCGCACTGCCGACCAAGAGTTTCGACGTCTACGCCTACGACAAGCCGAGCGACTGGCTGGGTGGCTGGACCGTGTTCTACTGGGCCTGGTGGATTGCCTGGTCGCCGTTCGTGGGCCTGTTTATCGCGCGTATTTCCCGTGGCCGCACCATCCGCGAATTCGTGTTTGGCGTGCTGCTGATCCCGCTGGGTTTCACCCTGGCGTGGATGTCGATCTTCGGCAACAGCGCCATCGACCAGGTGCTCAATCACGGGATGACGGCGCTCGGCCAGTCGGCCATCGATGACCCGTCGATGAGCCTCTACCTGCTGCTGGAAACCTACCCGTGGAGCAAGACGGTGATCGCGGTCACGGTGTTTATCAGCTTCGTGTTCTTCGTCACCTCCGCCGACTCCGGCACCGTGGTGCTATCCACGCTGTCATCCAAAGGCGGCAACGCCGATGAAGACGGGCCGAAGTGGCTGCGGGTGTTCTGGGGCGCGATGACCGCGCTGGTGACCAGTGCCTTGCTGTTTGCAGGCAGTATCGATTCGCTGAAATCGGCGGTGGTGCTGACCTCGTTGCCGTTCTCGTTGATCCTGCTGCTGATGATGTGGGGGCTGCACAAAGCCTTCTACCTCGAATCGCAGAAGCAGATCGCCCAACTGCATTCGTTGGCCCCGGTGTCCGCGGCGCGCAAGGGCCGTGGCGGCTGGCGCCAGCGTTTGAGCCAGGCGGTGCATTTCCCGTCGCGCGATGAGGTGTACCGCTTCCTTGAGTCGACGGTACGCCCGGCGATTGAAGAAGTGACCGCCGTGTTCGTCGAGAAGGGCCTGAATGTGGTGACCCAGCCTGACCCGTCCAACGACAGCGTCAGCCTGGAAATCGGCCATGGCGAAGAGCATCCGTTCGTTTATCAGGTACAAATGCGCGGGTACTTCACGCCGTCATTTGCCCGTGGTGGCATGGGTTCCAAGGAGCTCAACAACCGTCGCTACTACCGGGCCGAAGTCCACTTGAGCGAGGGCAGCCAGGACTACGATCTGGTGGGCTATACCAAGGAGCAGGTCATCAACGATATTCTCGACCAGTACGAGCGCCACCTGCAGTTCCTGCACTTGGTGCGTTGATGTTCCAAGCCCTGCTCCCGCGTGGGCAGGGCGCGCTTTACCCCCACGCAAAGCCTCTATTACGGGGCTTTCTTAAACTTAATTTCATGTGCCCCCGCCGCGTTTTGACGCGCAACTGTCATCTAGCCACTGCGTAATTGTGTGAAGCGTTTGACGCTTTCATTTCAGAACAGTGACGGAGACCGGTAACAATGAAGACGTTATTAAGCCCCATGGTCGGTGTCGCCATGGCGAGCTTTATGTTGTCCGCCCATGCCGATTTTATCGATGACAGCCACGCCGATGTGACCCTGCTCAACCGCTATCTCAACCAGCAGGGGCGTGACGTGGTCGGCAGCAACGCCAAGGCCCACAGCGTTCGCGATTGGGGCCAGGGTTTCGAGTTCAACTTCAAGTCCGGCTACACCGAAGGCCCCGTGGGTTTCGGCCTCGACTTGCAGGCGTTCTACGGTTTGAAACTGGACTCCGGCGGCGACCTCAATGACAAGAATCACCAGGGCCGCTACCCCGGCAGCATGTTCCCGCTGGACGACGGTAAATCCGCTGACCAGTTCGGCGTGCTGAGCCCGACGTTCAAAATGCGCTTCGCCAAGGATGAACTGCGGGTCGGTACGCTGTATGGCAACAACCCGGTGCTGGCCAACACCGACGGCCGCCTGTACCAGCAGACCAACACCGGTGTGCAACTGGTCTCCAAGGACCTCAGCGACTTCACCTTCACCGGTGGCGATATCTTCAAGACCAAGATCCGCAATGAAACCGGCGACCAGGGCATGATCACCGCGGGCGGCACCAAGGAAAGCGACCGCTTCCTCTTCGGCGGTGCCGACTACACCGGCTTGCCGGGCACCACCGTCAGCCTGTGGTATTCCAACCTTGAGGATTACTACCAACAATTCTTCCTCGGTGCCAAGCGCCATGACGCGTTGTCGGTCGGTGCGATCGACACCGATGTGCGTATGTTCCGCAGCCTGGGGGTGGGCGGTAACGCCGATGGCGACAAGGATTATGCCGCGGCGGGGGTCTATGGCGATGGCGTGAACAAGGGCCGCATCAACCAGTCCACCGTCAGCCTGTTGGAAAGCTACAGCCTGGAAGGTCATACCGTCGGCCTCGGCATCCAGAAAAACAGCGGCAGCAGCGACTTCCCCTACCTGGATTCCGGCCTGAACAGCGGCGACAGCCGCCAGGGCCCCGGCTCGGGTGCCGACACCCCGGCGCTGACCAACATGCAGTTGAACAAATTCCAGCACGCCGGCGAACGCACCTGGCTGGCGCAATACAAATATGACTTCGGCAAACTGGGCCTCAACGGCCTGACGTTCTCCGCGGCCTATGCCCACGGCGATGACATCCGCACCGCACAGGGCACTACCAGCGAATGGGAACGCAACGTTGCCGTGGCCTACCAAGTGCCGACCGGCACCCTCAAGGGCCTGGGCGTGACCTGGAAAAACGCCCACGCCAGCCCAGACATTACCGGTGCCACCGTGCAGGATGAAAACCGCTTTTATGTCAGCTATGTCGTTCCACTTTGGTAGGAGTTTGCTGTAAAACGGAAAGGCAACGTTAAGCGATTCAGCTGCTTAAAAGGCCTGGGAATAGGCTTATTCCCAGGCCTTATTTGCCCCCGTCCAAGAGAGGATTCGATGACTTATATCGCTGCCGAAAACCGCTACGAATCTATTCCGTATCGCCGCGTCGGCCGCAGTGGCTTGGTGCTGCCGGCACTGTCCCTGGGGCTGTGGCACAACTTTGGCGACAGCACCCCGATCGACACCCAGCGCGCCCTGCTGCGCACCGCGTTCGACCTGGGGATCAACCACTTCGACCTGGCCAACAACTACGGCCCGCCCTATGGCAGCGCCGAGATCAACTTCGGGCGTTTGCTGCGCGAAGACTTCAAGCATTACCGCGACGAATTGATCATCTCCAGCAAGGCCGGTTGGGACATGTGGCCCGGCCCTTATGGCCAGGGCGGCGGTTCGCGCAAATACATCCTGGCGAGCCTGGACCAGAGCCTGCAGCGCCTGGGCGTCGACTATGTGGATATTTTCTACTCGCACCGCTTCGACGCCGACACTCCCCTGGAAGAAACCGCCAGCGCCCTCGCCACCGCTGTGCAGCAAGGCAAGGCGTTGTACATCGGTATTTCTTCCTACTCCGGGGTGAAAACCCGCGAAATCGCCGCCTTGCTCAACGAGTGGAAAGTCCCGCTGCTGATCCATCAGCCGGCCTACAACCTGCTCAACCGCTGGGTGGAAAAAGACCTGCTCGACACCACCGAAGCCCTCGGCGCCGGGGTGATCGCGTTCACGCCGTTGGCCCAGGGGCTGCTGACCGACAAGTACCTCAATGGCGTGCCGGCCGATGCACGGGTCAATCGCCCCGGCGGCGGTTCGTTGCAGGCCAAGCACTTGTCCGAAGCCAACCTCGCTCACGTGCGCGCGCTGAATGAAATCGCCAAGCGCCGTGGCCAAAGCCTGGCCCAACTGGCTCTGGCCTGGACCCTGCGTGACCCACGGGTAACCAGTGCGCTGATCGGCGCGAGCCGGCCGGAGCAGATCATTGAAAACGTCGGGGCGCTGAAGAACTTGAGCTTTACCGCCGAAGAACTGGCGGAGATCGATCGGTTCGCGTTGGAAGGCGGGATCAACTTGTGGGAAAAGCCATCGACGGCTGAATAATCCGGCACGACCCGGTCAATGTGGGAGGGGGCTTGCCCCCGATGGCGGTGGGTCAGTCAGTACATGCATTGACTGATACAGCGCAATCGGGGGCAAGCCCCCTCCCACATTTTGTCTTCAGTGTGGCGACTGTCGTGTTCGGCTCAGAACGGCACATCGCCAAGAATCGTCGCCCGATGCATCACCCGCCGCTGCGGCCGGTAGTCGTCCACCGCGTAATGCTGGGTGACGCGGTTATCCCAGAAGGCCACGTCATTCTCCTGCCAGCGCCAGCGAATCGTGAACTCCGGGCGTGTCGCGTGGGCGAACAGCAGCTTCAAGATCGCCTCGCTTTCCGCCGCTTCCAGCTCGTTGATTCTGGTGGTGAAGCCCTCGCTGACAAACAGCGACTTGCGCCCACTCACCGGGTGGGTGCGTACCACCGGGTGCGACAGCGGCGGGTTCTTCTTGCGGGTTTCTTCCCAGCGCGCCAGGTCTTCGGCAGTGTTGCCAAAGCGCTCCAGCGGGAAGGACTTGGTGAAATCGTGCGTGGCGGTGAGCCCGTCGAGCAGCCTCTTCAGCGGCTCGGATAGGGCCGCATACGCAGCAATCCCGCTGGCCCACAGCGTGTCGCCGCCAAACGCCGGCAGTTGCTTGGCACTCAGCACCGCGCCGAGGGCCGGGGTGGGCAGGAAGGTCACGTCGGTGTGCCAGACGGCGTTGTCGCGCACGTCGGTGACGGCGGTGTCGAGGATCAGCACTTCAGGCTGTTCCGGCACGTTGGGGTAGATCGGATGAATGTGCAGATCGCCGAAGTTCGCCGCGAAGCGTGCTTGTTGCTGCGGGGTGAGCGGCTGGTCGCGGAAAAACACCACCGAATGAGTGAGCAACGCCTGTTCGATGGCGTCGCGCTGTTCGGGGCTCAGCGGTTGAGTGATATCGACGCCACTGATCTGCGCGCCGAGGGCGGTGCTTAATGGGGTAACCGTCAGGCTGCTCATTGGGTTCTCATCACTCAGTGTGCCTGGCCATGCCACGGCACCCATTTACGCTGCAGGGCCCGCAGGCCCATTTCCATGGCGAAGGCGATCAGTGCGATCACCAGAATCCCCAGCACCACGACATCGGTGACCAGGAACTGCGCCGCCGACTGCACCATGAAGCCCAGGCCGCTGGTGGCGGCGATCAGCTCGGCGGCGACCAAGGTCGACCAGCCAACTCCCAGCCCGATACGCACGCCGGTGAGGATGTCGGGCAGCGCGCTCGGCAGGATCACGTGGCGAATCAGCTGGGCGCGCGTGGCCCCCAGCGACTGCGCGGCACGCAGCTTGGTCGGGTCGACGGTACGCACGCCGGTCGCGGTCGCGATGGCAATCGGGGCAAAGATCGCCAGGTAGATCAGCAGCACTTTAGACAGCTCGCCGATGCCGCACCAGATCACGATCAGCGGCAGGTAGGCCAGGGGTGGAATCGGCCGGTAGAACTCGATCAACGGGTCGAGAATGCCCCGCGCGATACGGTTCGAGCCGATGGCAATCCCCACCGGGACCGCGGTTAGCACCGCAAAGCCCAGGCCCAGGCCGATGCGTTCGAGGCTCGCGCCGAGGTGCTGCCACAAGGTGGAATCCATATAGCCCGTGGTCGCCAGCAACCAGCCTTTTTGCAGCACGGCGGACGGTGGCGGCAGGAACAATGGTTCGATCAGGCCGCTGGCGGTCACCGCCCACCAGATCACCAGCAAGGCAACCAGCGTCAACAGGCTGATCCAACGCGTACTCAGGCTGCGCCGCAGCGGGATAACGGTGCGCGCCACCGGCTTGGCGACCGTGGCGGGAAGTTCGTAGCTGCTCATGCGGACACCTGCCGTTGGGAGAACACTTTGCCCAGCACGTGTTCGCGGGTTTCGATAAAGCGCGGGTCGGATTTGATCGCTCGCGCCGACTCGCCGGCCGCATAACGTTGACCGAAATCCAGGTGCAGGCGCTCGACGATCTGACCGGGGTTGGGCGCCAGCAGGATCAGATCGGTGGCAAGGAACACCGCTTCTTCGATGTCATGGGTGATCAGGAACACCGGCTTGGCCGTGCGCCGCCAGACTTGCAGCAGCAGCTCCTGCATCTGTTCGCGGGTGAATGCATCGAGGGCGCCGAAGGGTTCGTCCATCAGCAGTACACGCGGGTCTGCCGCCAGGGCGCGGGCCAGGCCGACGCGTTGCTTCTGGCCGCCGGACAGTTGCCAGATGCGCCGGCTGTCGAAACCGGCCAGGTCCACCAGCGCGAGCATTTCCCGGGCGCGCACTTCGCGTTGCGCCTTGCTCACGCCGGCCAGCTCCAGGCCGAAGCCGACATTGGCCAGCACGTCCTGCCAGGGCAGCAGAGCATCGTCCTGGAACACCACGCCGCGTTCGGCGCTCGGGCCTTTGACTGGCACGCCATCGAGGCTGATGCGCCCGGCAGAGGGCTCGACAAAACCGGCAATCAGGTTCAACAGCGAAGTCTTGCCACTGCCGGACGGGCCGAGGGCCACCAGCAATTGCCGGGGCCCAAGTTCGAGTGAAATATCAGACAGTACCGGTTCTGTGGCGCCTGGGTACCGTGCGCTGATGCGCTCCAGTTGTAGCAAGGCCATCGCGATGAACTCCTGATCAGTGGGTGATGAACTTGGCGCTGATGTAAGGGGCGTAATCCGGCAGCACCGCCTCGACCTTGCCTTGTTCCTTGAGGAATGCCGCGGTATCGGTCACCGCCTTGATGGTCGGCGCGCCCAGCAGCGTCACCTGCTCAGCGGCCAGCGGGTAGACGTTGCCTTGCAGCAGCGCGGGGATGTCGCTGGCCTTGGCCCCGGAGAGTTTCACCAGCTTGTCGACGTTGCTTTTGTCGGCGAGCCAGGCTTGTGGGTCTTTGCGGTACGCGGCGTAGGCATCCAGGATGACTTTGGCGAAAGCGCTGACGATTTCCGGGTGCTTCTCGGCGAAGTCCTTACGCACGATCCACGCGTCGAAGGTCGGCGCGCCGAACGTGGCCAGCTCGCCGGAAGTGATCAGCACCTTGCCGTTTTCCTTGGCCACGCCCAGGGCCGGGTCCCATACGTAGGTGGCGTCGATATCGCCGCGCTTCCAGGCGGCGATGATGGCCGGCGGCGCGAGGTTGAGGATGGTCACTTTCGCCGGGTCGATGTTCCAGTGCTTCAGCGCGGCCAGCAGGCTGTAGTGGCCGGTGGATACGAAGGGCACGGCGACTTTTTTGCCGATCAGGTCCTGCGGGCCGTTGATCCCCGAACCGTTGCGCGCCACCAGGGCTTCAGCGCCGCCGATCTGGGTGGCGACGAGGAAGGTCTGCACCGGCACTTTACGGGTGATGGCGGCGGTCAGCGGGCTGGAACCGAGGTAGCCGATCTGCACATCGCCGGACGCGATGGCGGCGATGATGTCGGAACCGTTGTCGAATTTGCGCCAGTCGATCTTGGCGTTCGTGGCTTTTTCATACGCGCCGTCGGCCTGGGCGACTTTCGCCGGGTCCACGGTGGTCTGGTAGGCGATGGTCACGTCTGCCGCCTGGGCGAACAGGCTGGCACCGGCCAGGGACAATGCCGCCAAGAGGCGGAGAGGGGAGTGCAGTTTCAAGGGGAAGCTCCTCAATCAGGCGGCCGAGTGTCGGCGCGTGAGGAGACTAAATGATCTAAGAATACGAAAATAAATAACTTTTTCGAATTAGCTTATGAGGAGAAGGGTGGGCGGGATTCTTCATCCCAGTGAGGGCAAATGTGGGAGGGGGCTTGCCCCCGATGGTGGTGGGTCAGTCAGTACATGCATTGACTGATACAGCGCCGTCGGGGGCAAGCCCCCTCCCACATGAAGCTCATTTCCCTGGGGGAGTGAGTTCGGTTTTTAGTTGCTGATGGCCAGGATGCTGGCCTGGTACGAGCCGACGAACACATCGAAATCGCCCACTTCGTTCTGCTCCAGCTCCGCCTGTTGCGCCAGCGACTTGCGTGCCAGTTCTTCAAAGTGCGCCTGCTCTTCGGCGGGCAACGGTTCGCTGCGGAAATACTCGGCATGCACCTCGCTCTGGTGCAGGGAGAACTGGGCGAAACTTTCCTTGCGCTCGGCCATCGCGGCCAGCACCTGGGCCGATGGCGTCAGGGACGGGTCGTTGACCTTGGCCAACTGGGCGTCCAGTGCCTGGCGGTGTTCCTCGATGCCGTGGCTCTGATCGAGCAGGGCCGCCAGCGGCGCGATCTGCTCCAGCAGTTCGGTGGCCCATTCCTTCATGTCCACCGCCTGGCCCTTGCGCTGCAGTTGCAGGCCCGGACGCCGGCCTTCCTTGACCACGCTGAGGAAGTTCGAGGTGGCGTTGCCGCACTCGTTGTCGGCGAACAGCGGGCTGTCGTTCATCGCGCAATACAGCAGGAACGCATCGAGGAAGCGCGACTCTTGCAGGTCGATGCCCATCGGCAGGAACGGGTTGATGTCCAGGCAGCGCACTTCGATGTACTGGATGCCACGGGCCATCAGCGCCTGGATCGGCCGCTCGCCGGTGTAGGTCACGCGCTTGGGGCGGATGTTGGAGTAGTACTCGTTTTCGATCTGCAGGATGTTGGTGTTGAGCTGCACCCACTCTCCGTCCTTGTGGGTGCCGACTTCGACATAAGGCGCGTAGGGCGTTGCCACCGCTTCGCGCAGGCTGTCGGTGTAGCTGGCCAAATCGTTGTAGCACGGCGTCAGGCCGGCCTGGGCGTTGCTCTGGTAACCCAGGTCGCTCATGCGCAGGCTGGTGGCATACGGCAGGTACAAGGTGTCGGCATCCAGCACGTCCAACTGGTGCGAACGGCCGCGCAGGAAGCCTGCGTCCAGCGCTGGCGAGGCACCGAACAGGTACATCAGCAGCCAGCTGTTGCGGCGGAAGTTACGGATCAGGGCGATATAGGCGTCGGACTGATAGTCGCGGTCGGTGCCGACGAAGCCTTCGCTTTCCTTGAGCAGCGGCCACAATTTTTCCGGCAGGGAAAAGTTGTAGTGGATGCCGGCAATGCACTGCATGGTCTTGCCGTAACGCAGGGCCAGGCCCTTGCGATACACGTACTTGAGCTGTCCGATATTGGAGGTGCCGTAGTAGGCAATCGGAATGTCTTCCTCGGCCGGCAACGGGCACGGCATCGAGGGGCTCCACAGGTATTCGCTGCCGAGCTTGCTGTAGGCAAAGCGATGGATCTTGTCCAGGCTGCTCAGGGTATCGGCCGGGTTGGGCAGGGCTGGGGTGATGAACTCCAGCAACGATTCCGAGTAGTCGGTGGTGATCTGTTCGTGGGTCAGCGCGGCGCCCAGGGCTTCGGGATGTGGCGTCTGCGCCAGGCGACCTTCATGGGTGACACGCAGGCATTCGCGCTCGATGCCGTGCAAGCAATGCTCCAGCAGGGAGAGGTGTTCGCGCTTGCCGAGCAGGGCCAGGCGGCGGTTGAGAAGTTCGCTCAAGTTGGATTCCTTCACGCGTCAGTCGCCCCAATATGGGGGTGGGCAGGACGGTCTACAAGGGTGAAGTTAAAACTGGCGTGATCGCCTGGTTTTGAGTCGATTTGACCCGCTTTGAAAAAGCCTACATCACTCCATGAATTGGGCTGTAGCGCAGCAAGAAAATTCCGACGCTGTTATCGCAGCGCCGAAATTAACTCAAATCGAGGGCGGGGAGCTATAGGACAGCGAAGGTGCCCTGCGCTTTTGCGACAAGTCTTTCACCCTGGTACACGTCGGCTTCGACCACCAACGTGCGCCGCCCGGGGTGAATCACCCGCGCGGTACACAGCACCTCGCCGTTTTCCACCGCGCGGATGTAGTTGATTTTGCATTCGATGGTCGCGCTCTGCTGGTCGAACCCGTGGGCGCTGGAACAGGCCAGCCCCATGGTGATGTCGACGAGGCTGAAAATCGCCCCGCCATGCAGCTTGCCTGCGCGGTTGCGCAGTTGCGGCTCCAGGCTCAGGGCCACCTCGGCAACGCCCTGCTCCAGGCGTTGCAGGCGGCAGCCGATCAGTTCGCTGAACGCGCTTTGGGTCAAGCCGGCCGGAATCTCCATCAGCGTTTCTTCAACTGTTTGGCGTTGGCGAACAGCGAGGCCATGGCGTTGTTGCTCGGCGCTGCAGTCGCGGTTTCCTTGCGCGGCGCGTTGTTTTGCGACTGGCGCGGCGCCGAGCCTGGGCGGGCGCCACGGGCACCGTCGATTTTCTCGCCGGGGGTGTCGCTCATACGCATCGACAGGCCGACGCGCTTGCGCGGGATGTCGACTTCCATGACCTTGACCTTGACCACGTCACCGGCCTTCACCGCTTCGCGCGGGTCTTTGATGAACTTCTCCGAAAGTGCGGAGATATGCACCAAACCGTCCTGATGCACGCCGATGTCCACAAAGGCGCCGAAGTTGGTCACGTTGGTCACCACGCCTTCGAGGATCATGCCCAGTTGCAGGTCCTTGAGGTCTTCGACGCCGTCCTGGAACTCGGCGGTCTTGAACTCGGGACGCGGGTCGCGCCCGGGTTTTTCCAGCTCTTGCAGGATGTCGGTGATGGTCGGCACGCCGAAGGTCTCGTCGGTGTACTTCTTCGGGTCCAGGCGCTTGAGGAACGCGGCGTCGCCGATCAGCGAGCGGATGTCGCGGTCGGTCTCGGCGGCGATGCGTTGCACCAGCGGGTAGGCTTCCGGGTGGACCGCCGAGGCGTCCAGCGGGTTGTCGCCGTTCATCACACGCAGGAAGCCGGCGGCCTGTTCGAAGGTTTTTTCACCCAGGCGTGCGACTTTTTTCAGCGCGGCGCGGGTCTTGAACGCACCGTTTTCGTCGCGGTGGGTCACGATGTTCTGCGCCAGGGTCGCGTTGAGGCCGGAGATCCGCGCCAGCAGCGCGACGGAGGCGGTGTTCACGTCCACGCCCACGGCGTTCACGCAGTCTTCCACCACCGCATCCAGGCCGCGTGCCAGTTTCAGCTGCGACACATCGTGCTGGTATTGGCCGACGCCGATGGATTTCGGGTCGATTTTCACCAGTTCGGCCAGCGGGTCTTGCAGGCGACGGGCGATGGACACCGCGCCACGGATCGACACGTCGAGGTCCGGGAATTCCTTGGAAGCCAGTTCCGACGCCGAGTACACCGAAGCGCCCGCCTCGGAGACCATGACCTTGGTCATCTTCATGGCCGGGTATTTTTTGATCAGTTCGGCGGCCAGTTTGTCGGTTTCACGGCTGGCGGTGCCGTTGCCGATGGCGATCAGGTCCACCGCGTGCTTGGCGCACAGGGCCGCGAGGATCGCGAGGGTCTGGTCCCACTTGTTGTGGGGCACGTGTGGATACACGGTGGCGTGGTCCAGCAGCTTGCCGGTCGAGTCGACCACGGCGACCTTGCAGCCGGTGCGCAGGCCCGGGTCGAGGCCCAGGGTGGCACGCGGGCCGGCCGGTGCGGCCAGCAGCAGGTCGTGCAGGTTGTGGGCGAAGACGTTGATCGCTTCGGTTTCGGCGCCGTCGCGCAACTCGCCGAGCAGGTCGGTTTCCAGGTGGGTGTAGAGCTTGACCTTCCAGGTCCAGCGCACGACTTCACCGAGCCACTTGTCCGCAGGACGGTTCTGATTCTGGATGCCGAATTGTTGACCGATCATGCCTTCGCACGGGTGCATGGTGCCCGGCAGTTCGTCGCCGACTTTCAGCGCGGAGCTGAGAATACCTTCGTTGCGGCCGCGGAAAATCGCCAGGGCGCGGTGGGACGGCATGCTCTTGAGCGGTTCGTCGTGTTCGAAGTAGTCGCGGAACTTGGCGCCTTCTTCCTCTTTGCCGGCGATCACGCGGGCGCTGAGGATGGCTTCCTGCTTCAGGTAGGTGCGCAGCTTTTCCAGCAGGCTGGCGTCTTCGGCGAAGCGTTCCATCAGGATGTATTTGGCGCCTTCGAGGGCAGCCTTGACGTCGGCGACGCCTTTTTCAGCGTTGATGAAGCGCGCGGCTTCGGTATCCGGGTTCAGCGATGGGTCGTTGAACAGGCCGTCGGCCAGGTCGCCGAGGCCGGCTTCCAGGGCGATCTGGCCCTTGGTGCGGCGCTTCTGTTTGTACGGCAGGTAGAGGTCTTCGAGACGGGTCTTGGTATCGGCGAGTTTGATGTCGCGTTCCAATTGTGGGGTCAGCTTGCCCTGTTCCGCGATGCTGGCGAGGATGCTGATGCGCCGTTCGTCGAGTTCTCGCAGGTAGCGCAGGCGCTCTTCCAGGTGCCGCAGTTGAATGTCGTCGAGGCTGCCGGTCACTTCTTTTCGGTAACGGGCGATGAAGGGCACCGTGGAGCCCTCATCCAGTAGAGCGACGGCCGCTTCGACCTGTTGGGGGCGTACGCCGAGTTCCTCGGCGATGCGGCTGTTGATGCTGTCCATAAAACCACCTGAAATTCTTAAAAGCAGCTCGCAAGCCCGGAAAACAGGGCCCGACGAGGCTGGTTGAGCGGCCCGACTGGCGCCGCTGCCTGGGTCAAGAGGCTGCCTATTGACCCTCGAAATCGTAAAAATCACGACAAGCGGGTGAAAAAAAGCCCGGCAGTAAACGGTAACGATCTGACGTTGCCCTGCACGAAGGCGCCGCATTATAACCAGCGTTCTGTCCTTGGGGGGGGACTGCGCCACAGGTTGTAGGGCGTGGGTTCGCTGGCAGTAGAGGAAAAATCTGCTAACAATGCACACGGTGCGTATAACGGCAGCTAGGCCATAATGCGCGCCGAGATAAGAGGAGCATCCAATGAGCAGCACTGCACAAACTGCTGAAGGCGAAAAAATTCTCATCGTTGATGACGATCCGGGGCTGAGCAGCCTGCTGGAGCGTTTTTTCAACTCCAAGGGTTATCGTGCCCGCGCGGTGCCGAACACCGAGCAGATGGACCGCCTGTTGGGGCGGGAAGTGTTCAACCTGGTCGTGCTCGACCTGATGCTACCCGGCGAAGACGGCCTCACCGCCTGCAAACGCCTGCGCGGCGCGAACAACCAGATACCGATCATCATGCTCACCGCCAAGGGCGATGAGCTGAGCCGCATCAAGGGCCTCGAACTGGGCGCTGATGACTACCTGGCCAAGCCGTTCAACCCGGACGAACTGATGGCGCGGGTCAAGGCCGTATTGCGTCGCCAGGCGGCGCCGGTGCCGGGCGCACCGGGCAGTGAAGACGAAAGCGTCACCTTCGGCGATTACGAACTGTCATTGGCCACCCGTGAGCTCAAGCGTGGCGATGAAGTCCACATGCTCACCACCGGCGAGTTCGCCGTGCTCAAGGCGCTGGTGATGAACGCGCGTCAGCCGCTGACCCGCGACAAACTGATGAACCTGGCCCGTGGTCGGGAATGGGACGCTCTGGAGCGCTCCATCGACGTGCAGATTTCCCGTCTGCGCCGAATGATCGAGCCGGACCCGTCCAAGCCGCGTTATATCCAGACGGTGTGGGGCGTGGGGTATGTGTTTGTGCCGGATGGCACTGCAACCAAGTGACCGATGATTTGCAGGGGCGGGCATCCTGGCGTTTGGCTCCATGAGGGGCGACGGGATGTCCGGCGTCTGCAATTCTGCGAGCGCCGCTCGTTCCTGCAAGGTGTCTAGCTGTCTCCTATGAAAACCCCGCTGTGGTTCCCGCAAAGTTTCTTCTCCCGCACCCTTTGGCTGGTGCTCATCGTCGTTCTGTTTTCCAAGGCGCTCACGCTGGTTTATCTGTTGATGAACGAAGACGTGCTGGTAGATCGGCAATACAGCCACGGTGTCGCCCTGACCTTGCGCGCCTATTGGGCGGCCGACCCCGAGAACCGCGAGAAAATCGCCAAGGCGGCCACACTGGTGCGCGTGGCGGGTGCAGGTGTGCCGGAAGGCGAGCAGCATTGGCCCTACAGTGAGATTTACCAGCGCCAGATGCAGGCGGAATTGGGCGACGACACCGAAGTTCGGCTGCGTATGCATGTGTCACCCGCGCTGTGGGTGCGCGCGCCGAGCCTGGGGGAAGATTGGCTGAAGGTGCCGCTGTATCCGCACCCTTTGCGAGGGCAGAAGATCTGGAATGTACTGGGCTGGTTCCTGGCTATCGGCCTGCTTTCGACGGCGTCTGCGTGGATTTTCGTGCGCCAGCTCAATCAACCGCTTAAACGCCTGGTGTTCGCCGCCCGCCAGCTGGGACAGGGGCGCAGTGTGCGCCTGCCGGTCAGCGACACGCCCAGCGAGATGACCGAGGTCTACAGCGCGTTCAACCAGATGGCCGAGGACGTCGAACAGGCCGGGCGCGAGCGCGAGCTGATGCTTGCGGGCGTGTCCCATGACTTGCGCACGCCATTGACGCGTTTGCGGCTGTCCCTGGAGCTGATGGGCAACCATACCGATCTCACGGACGACATGGTGCGTGATATCGAGGACATGGACGCGATTCTCGACCAGTTCCTGGCCTTTATCCGCGATGGTCGCGACGAGGTGGTGGAAGTCGTCGACCTGACGGACCTGGTGCGCGAGGTGGTAGCGCCCTACAACCAGAATGGCGAGCAGGTGCGGATGCGCCTGGAGCCGATCCAGCCGTTTGCGTTGCGTCGGGTCTCGATGAAGCGCCTGCTGAACAACCTGATCGGCAACGCCTTGCACCACGCCGGTTCGGATGTGGAAGTGGCGGCGTATGTCTCCGGTGACAGTGCTGCGCCCTATGTGGTGCTGAGCGTGATGGATCGCGGGGCCGGTATCGACCCGGCCGAGCTGGAAGGCATCTTCAACCCCTTCACCCGTGGCGACCGTGCTCGGGGTGGCAAGGGCACCGGTTTGGGGCTGGCGATTGTGCGGCGGATTGCCTCGATGCATGGCGGCAATGTTGAGCTGCGCAACCGCGAGGGCGGCGGGCTGGAAGCGCGGGTGCGCTTGCCGTTGGGTTTGATGTTGCCCCGAGACGCGGTGTAGCTGCAGCGGCAAGCTGCACGTTTAGAGCTGCAAGAGAAAAACAAACTGCTTCTGCCCGTCTCTTGCAGCCTGAAGCTTCAAGCTGAAGACTGCTCCTCTAGCCCTTGCCCTTGGTCCGGGTCATGTTCGGCCCGCCACTCTTTTCCAGATGTTGAATGATGATCCCCGCCACATCCTTGCCGGTGGTGGTCTCGATGCCTTCCAGGCCAGGTGATGAATTGACTTCCATCACCAGCGGGCCATGGTTGGAACGCAGGATGTCCACACCCGCCACGCTCAACCCCATGACCTTGGCCGCCCGTAGCGCGGTCATGCGCTCTTCGGGGGTGATCTTGATCAGGCTGGCGCTGCCGCCACGGTGCAGGTTGGAGCGGAATTCCCCGGGCTTGGCCTGGCGTTTCATCGCGGCAATCACCTTGTCGCCGACCACGAAGCAGCGGATATCCGCACCGCCGGCTTCCTTGATGTATTCCTGCACCATGATGTTCTGCTTGAGGCCCATGAATGCCTCGATCACCGACTCCGCCGCCGTGGCGGTTTCGCACAGCACCACGCCGATGCCCTGGGTGCCTTCCAGCACCTTGATCACCAGCGGTGCGCCGTTGACCATTTCGATCAGGTCGGGAATGTCGTCGGGGGAGTGGGCAAAGCCGGTGACCGGCAGGCCGATACCCCGGCGCGACAGCAATTGCAGCGAGCGCAGCTTGTCCCGCGAGCGCGCGATCGCGACGGATTCATTCAGCGGGGAGACGCCCATCATTTCAAACTGGCGCAACACCGCGCAGCCATAAAAGGTCACCGAGGCGCCGATACGCGGGATCACCGCATCAAAGCCTTCCAGTGGTTTGCCGCGGTAATGGATCTGCGGCTTATGGCTGGCAATGTTCATATAGGCACGCAACGTGTCGATCACCACCATTTCGTGGCCACGTTCGGTGCCGGCCTCGACCAGGCGGCGGGTGGAATACAGACGCGGGTTTCGCGACAGCACAGCAATCTTCATGCAGCACCTGGGGCAGAAATAGTGGAGACCGGGAACACCGGCTTGTCTTGAACGTATTTGACGCCAGGATTGACCACCAACTGGCCGTCAATCAGCGCCTTGGAACCGAGGAGCAGGCGGTAGCGCATGGCCTTGCGGCAGGCGAGGGTGAATTCCACCCGCCATACCCGGTCGCCCAGTGCCAGGGTGGTGCTGATCACATAGCGCACCTGCGCATGACCATTGGAGCTCTTGATGGTTTTCATCGCCACCAGCGGCGCTTCGCAGCGGCGGTGACGCAACTGCACAACGCTGCCCAGGTGTGCGGTAAAGCGCACCCATTTCTCACCGTCGCGCTCAAAGGGTTCGATATCGGTGGCGTGCAGGCTCGAAGTGCTGGCACCGGTGTCGATCTTCGCGCGCAGGCCTGCCACTCCCAAGTCGGGAAGTGCCACCCACTCGCGCAGACCGACAACGGTCAAATGGTCAAATGTCTTCAATATGGGTAACCGGTCAATTCGCCCAGGCTTGAGGGGAAACCTCGGCCAGCGCGTTGAATGCGGGCTTGGCAAACCAGTAGCCCTGCATCAGAAATATTCCACAGTCGGACAGGAAGTCGCGCTCACCGGCACTTTCAATGCCTTCAGCGATGACAGTAACGCCCAACTGCTCACAGATTGTGACAATCCCCTGGACGATGACCTGGCGGACACGATCCTGGTCGACATCGCGAATCAGCGCCATGTCGAGTTTGATCAAGTCAGGTTGGAAATCGGCCAGCAGGTTCAGCCCCGAATAGCCCGCGCCGAAATCGTCGATGGCAGTTTTGAAGCCGAATTCGCGGTATTCACGCAGAATATTCGTCAAATGGCGATGGTTATCTATGTGTTCGCTTTCCAGTGTCTCGAAAATCAGCTGGTCAAGCGGAAAATTGTGCGTGCGGGCGGCCTCCAGGGTGCTGCGAATGCACAGCTCGGGTCGATACACCGCGTTGGGCATGAAATTGATGGAAAGACAGGTTTGCATCCCCAGGGCCGCGGCGCCGGCGATTGCCTGGGTACGGCAACGCTGGTCGAAACGGTAGCGGTTGCTATCGTTGACCTGGGCCAGCACCGACAACGCCCCTTCGCCCTGTGAACCCCGAACCAAGGCTTCGTGGGCAAAAACCGAATGGTCGCGAAGGTCTACGATCGGTTGGTAGGCGAATGCAAAATCAAAACCCAAGGGCTCGCTTTGCTGGCAGCCCACGCAATGCTGGTTGGGCGAGGTGAGTGAAGTCGGGAAGTCGGTCACAGGGTATCCTCGCGAAAACAGGGGGCTACCTGGCGTATCTTAGGTGAGCCTTGGGGTTTATGCGTCGAAGGGTTTCAACAGTAAAGTTGCGACATTTTTCAGAACGAGGAATTCAAGTGGCTCAGAAGCAGGCAGAGGAAGAAAAAATCCGTTTGGACAAGTGGCTGTGGGCGGCGCGTTTCTATAAAACCCGTGCCTTGGCCAAGGCCGCTATCGAGAGTGGCAAGGTGCATCATCGCGGCGAACGCTGCAAGCCGGGCAAAGAGCCGCGCGTGGGTGATGAGTTGCAGATTCGCATAGGGTTTGACGAAAAAACTGTCGTGGTCCAGGCGCTTTCCAGCGTGCGCCGTGGCGCGCCCGAAGCGCAGGCGCTGTATGCCGAGACCGAAGCCAGCGTCGCCAAGCGCGAAAACGCAGCGGCGATGCGTAAGGCCGGCGCCACAGGCATGACCACCGATGGCAAGCCGAGCAAGAAGCAGCGCCGCGACCTGTTCAAGTTTCGCGGCAGCGGTAATGACGATTGACCGCGCACATCGTCAGCGCAAAGCAGATCGATAGATGTGGGAGCGTCAGCAGGATGCGCGCATGACGCTCAATCGCCCGATCACCGGCAGCTTGGCGAGTAACCCGAACACCGGCGCGGTCAGCCGTAGCAACACCTGCGACACCTTTGCCGCAAACGGTGTGTAATAGCCCCATCCCAATGCCAGCAGTGCCAGCAACACTCCGCCGATATAATCGTCCTGCGCCCAATGTGCGCCCGCCACCAGCCGCGGCATCATGAACAACAACGCCAGGCCCCAGATCACCAGCACCTGGCCCAGCCGCTGGGCGAATACCGTCATGAACATTCCCCAGATCAGCAGCACCGAAGCATGATCCCCAGGGAAACTCTGGCTCGAACGGTCCTTCAACTCCCAGGTTTTCTCCAGCCCCGGGAAATAGTCGCTCATCTGAATCGCGCCGCTGAGCACCATCGAAGGGCTGCTGTGTTGCCAACCCATCTGCGCCGCGAGTTTGGAAAACAGCATGCGGATAAACAGCAACAGCAGCAGAATCCCGAAGAAGCCAAGAAACGCCTGGCGCACCTGCGCCGCCTTGAACACCCAATCGCCGCGAATCAACAGCGTCAGCAGAATCACGCCGACCACCGCATCAAACGGCCGCAGGCTGGCCGCGGCCCACACATGCAGCCAGGTCGGATTGCTCGCCAGGGGGGCATTGAACAGGTGAAACAGCCACTCGTCGAAAAACACGCATAGCATCTGGCCTGCGGGCCACAGCCAAAAACACAGCAGCCCGAATGCGAGTAGATTGCAAAAAGCCCATCGCCGGAGGTTCCACTTGGCTTGGAACAAACCCGGATTGTTCATAAACTGTCCCTCTTTGCTCTATATAAGCTCTCTGTTTTCCGGAGAAAGTCGCACTAAAATGGTGCGAAAGCGTTCAATCTTATAAATATTGTAATAATTTTGTCATCAATTCAGATACCCAGACCTATGACTGATTTACCGGATACCGACTTCACCCAACGCTTTATCTTCGACGAGAACGACGCCCGCGGCGAACTGGTCTCGTTGGAGCGCAGCTATGCCGAAGTCCTCGCCAAGCACCCCTATCCGGAGCCGGTCGCGCAACTGCTCGGTGAATTGATGGCGGCGGCGGCGCTGTTGGTCGGCACCATGAAATTCGACGGGTTGCTGATCCTGCAGGCGCGGTCCGAAGGTCCGGTCCCGTTGCTGATGATCGAGTGCTCCAGCGAGCGTGAGATCCGTGGCCTGGCCCGGTATGAGGCTGACCTGATCGCCCCGGACGCGACCCTGGCCGACCTGATGCCCAACGGCGTGCTGGCGCTCACCGTCGACCCGACCGACGGCCAGCGTTACCAAGGCATCGTCGACCTCGACGGCGAAAACCTGTCGGACTGCTTCACCAACTATTTCGTTATGTCCCAGCAGATCGGCACGCGCTTCTGGCTCAACGCCGACGGCAAGCGCGCCCGTGGCCTGTTGCTGCAACAGCTGCCCGCCGACCGCATCAAGGACGACGACGAACGCGCCGAAAGCTGGCGCAACCTCACCGCCCTGGCTGGCACCCTGACCGCTGAAGAATTGCTGGCCCTGGACAACGAAACCATCCTGCATCGCCTGTACCATGAAGAGACTGTGCGCCTGTTCGACGCGCAGGGCTTGCGCTTCCATTGCAGTTGCTCTCGCGAGCGTTCGGCGAACGCGCTGGTCAGTCTCGGCCTGGAAGATGCGCAAAATCTGGTGGTGGAACACGGTGGTCAGATCGAAATCGACTGCCAGTTCTGCAACCAGCGCTACCTGTTCGACGCCGCCGATATCGCCCAATTGTTCGCCGGCGCCGGTATCGGTACCCCCTCAGATACCCGCCACTAAAACGTTTAAGCACAGGTAAATCACCTGACAAATGCCGGATTAGCGCTGTTCTGACGGGAGGGCCCTACTTTTTTTGGGCTTTTCTGGCATAATCCGGCCCACTTTTTTCGCGGTAGTAGTGCGCAACTTTCTACTACAAAACGTTTGGAGCACTCGGCCACAGGCCGACGGGGAACCTCATGACGCAAGCCAATAACGCCGTATACACCGATCTGAGTGTTGACGATCTGGTCAAAGAAGCCCTGCAGCGCGGTGAAGGCGTGCTTGCCGATACTGGCGCACTGGTCGTAGAAACCGGTCACCGTACCGGCCGTTCGCCAGTCGACCGTTTCATCGTTGAAGAGCCTTCGACCCAGGACGCCATTGCCTGGGGCCCGATCAACCGCAAGTTCCCGGCCGACAAGTTCGATGCCCTGTGGGCTCGCGTCGAGGCGTTCAACAACGCGCAAGAACATTTTGTTTCCCACGTGCATGTAGGGGCCTCCGAAGACCACTACCTGGCCGTGAAGATGACCACCCAGACTGCCTGGCATAACCTGTTCGGTCGTTGCCTGTTCATCAACCCGGCCCAGTACAACCCGGCCGGCCGTGACGAGTGGCAAGTGCTCAACGTGGCCAACTTCGAGTGCGTGCCTGAGCGTGACGGCACCAACTCCGACGGTTGCGTGATTCTCAACTTCGCCCAGAAAAAAGTGCTGATCGCCGGCATGCTTTACGCCGGTGAAATGAAGAAAGCCATGTTCTCGGTGCAGAACTTCCTGCTGCCGGCCGCCGACGTACTGCCGATGCACTGCGCCGCCAACATTGGCGAAGCAGGCGATGTGACCCTGTTCTTCGGCCTGTCCGGCACCGGCAAGACCACCCTGTCCGCCGACGAAAGCCGTTACCTGATCGGTGACGACGAACACGGCTGGGGCAAGGGCGTGGTGTTCAACATCGAAGGCGGTTGCTATGCCAAGTGCATCGACCTGTCGGAGAAGAACGAGCCGGTTATCTGGAAAGCCATCAAGCACGGCGCGGTGCTGGAAAACGTCGTCATCGACGAGGCCAAGCATGCCGACTACAGCGATGTCAGCCTGACCCAGAACAGCCGTGCCGCCTACCCGCTCGAGCACGTGGCCAAGCGTTCCGAGAAGAACCTCGGCGGCGAGCCAAACGCTGTGATCTTCCTGACCTGCGACCTGACCGGCGTACTGCCGCCTGTGTCGATCCTCAGCGAAGAACAAGCGGCCTACCACTTCCTGTCCGGCTACACCGCACTGGTGGGCTCGACTGAAATGGGTTCGGGCAGCGGCATCAAGTCGACCTTCTCGACTTGCTTCGGTGCGCCATTCTTCCCACGCCCGGCCGGCGAATACGCCGAGCTGCTGATCAAGCGCATCCGCGGCTTCGGCTCCAAGGTCTACCTGGTCAACACCGGCTGGACCGGCGGCGGCTACGGCGTCGGCCAACGCTTCAACATCCCGACCACCCGCGGCGTGATCGCAGCGATCCAGAGCGGCGCGTTGATCGGCGTTGAAACGCAACACCTCGACACCATCAACCTGGACGTGCCATTGGCTGTACCGGGTGTTGAGACCGGCCTGTTGAACCCACGTAACACCTGGGCTGACAAGGCTGCCTACGACGAAGCGGCGAAGGCGCTGGCGGGTCTGTTCATCGAGAACTTCAAGAAGTTTGACGTGAGCGATGCGATCAAGGCAGCGGGTCCGAAGTTGTAAGATTCGGTCGTTGTGAAAAAGCCGCCCCTTGTGGGCGGCTTTTTTGTGCGCGAACGGTCAGTTGGCGCCTGCCGCTGTTTTGTCGGTTAGCTCAAGTTTTCCAGCGTCTGCGTGTCCCAGCTGTGGGTTTTGATCGCCAGGTAAAGCATGCCGATAGTCAGCGGCACCTTTTCGCCACGCCCCTTGGCCCGCCGCTTGAGGAACACATCAAACACCGGTGGGTTGAAGTAACGATAAGTGTCGTAGTCGCCCAGATCGAGGGCGAATTCCTGTTCCAGCGCTTCCATGAGTTGCTTGGCTTCGCTGCCGTCGCAGCCCAGGTCGAAGTTGAGTGAGGTCTGCAGGCGAATGGTCTTGTGTTTGGGCAGGCCGATTTCTTCGTGCAGCAGTTGCAGGAGTTGCTGCATGACCGGGTCTTCGGGGAAGTTGGGGGCGAGGTTCATGGTGGGAGCACGCAGGAGTGGGTGAGGGGGACGGTCGCGTTTGAGGCGAAATTTGTTTCGGGTGATGAAGAGTGCCAAGCCTATCAAGAACAGGGCTAGAGGAAGGAGTTGAATGCTAAGGATGATGGCGACGTAGGGTAGCCAGAACAAAAGGACTAACCCAGTTACGACGAAGGTAACGGCGAAACGCTTTCTTAGCGTGCAGTCGGTGATTTTGTAGTAAAGCGATAAATAGAAGGCAAGAAATAGCGCCGTCTGTAGGTAAAGCCATTGATTATGGTTCATTTGAATACACGTGCATTGAGATGCTTGAGCGCTGAGGGTCTATGCCACCGCTCGCCTGAGCATCGAGGCCGATGATGATGTCTGCGCTATGCAAGTTGCAGGGTTTGCGAGATATCAAATCGCTGAGCGCTTGCTTGCCGTTAGGCTTTACGGTGGAGCGAATCACGGAGAGCGTGACGCCGTAATGACCGATGTATTGAGTCCTTTCTAAATTCACGGGCTTTTGCCGAAATAGTTGAGAGGACGCTATTTTCGGTCAGCCGCAGGTCACTTCTATAGAGGGCCAAGCGGGTGTTTGAAGCGGTTTAGGAAGAGGATTACGCTGTATTTGACGGTTTCTTACAGATGCTTCCGGCATTTTTTATTTCGCCGGGACTTGCCGGGTAAAACCAATCAATTGTGGGCGTTGCGCTTGCCCGTCGTCCGAGGCGAAGGCTGATCTTGGCGTAGTACCAAGTGCTCGATAAAACCACATCACATTCTGTAGAAAAATTCTGCCAGCGCTCTGAATTCAGCGTATGTTTCACCGCGAAATCTTACAGGGCGATTCCGCCTACTACTTAAAGGGAGTTAAGCATGGGTTTGCTTCGTGTCGCTTCGGCGATGTCATTGTGTGCAGTGGCTTTTTCGATCCAGGCCGAGCAGTTGCCGATCGAGGTGCTCAGTGCGGTGGTCAAGGACCAGAAAATCGCCGACGCCGAAGTCCTGCTGCAACGTAACGGCGCACAGAACGTAGTGGGCCGCACCAACGCCCAAGGCCAGGTGACCCTCACCAGCGAAGCGGCCGATGATGCCAGCAACCTGTTGATCATCAAGAAGCCCGGCTATTCCAACCTGGTAGTGAAGTGCCCCTGTGCCGGCATGACCTACGCCATCAGCCCGGTGATGGAAAACCTCGACGGCCTGCGTGTGGTGCTGACCTGGGGCAAGACCCCGCGCGACCTCGACTCGCATATGATTTTCCCCGGCAATAACATCTTCTTCCGTAACAAAAAGGGCACCGACGCTGAGTTGGATGTGGACGACACCGACAGCTATGGCCCGGAAACCATTACCCTGCAGAAGAAGCACTACGGCGAAAGCTACGTGTATGCCGTGCATGACTACTCCAACAGTGGTTATCCAAACTCGAACGAGTTGTCCAACAGTGAGGCCAAGGTGTTTGTGTACATGGGACAATCCCTGGTACGCACCTACTACGTGCCGCAGAACCGCGCTGGCAACCTGTGGACCGTGTTCCGCATGACCGGTAGTGGCGACTTCCAGGACATCAACACGTTCACCGGTGTGAGAGTCGGTGCCGAAGACGTACTCAATGAGGTCAAGCCGCTGCTGGACGACAGCGTGGCTGTCACCGCAGTGGCTGTCAGCTCGTCGGTACAAGCGGATGCGAAGAAGCTGAACCTGAAGGGCGAAGCAGCCTACCAGGCAGGTAACCTGGACCAGGCCATCGACCTGTTCCGTCAGGCCATCGACCTGGACAATAGCTTCGGCAAAGCCTACGGCAACCTGGGCCTGGCGTATCAGAAGGCCGGCAACACCGCCGAGTCGATCTGGGCCAACCGCAAGGCCATCGCCCTGGCGAACGGTGCCACTGCCGCGACCGTGCGTGCCGGCGCCTACTACAACATTGCGCGGATCTACGAAGCGGCGGGGCAGTTCGCGGATGCGTTGCGTCACTACCAGTTGGCCAAGGAACAGAAGGCCAATCCGGTGTATGACACGGCGATCGAGCGTGTGCAGAACCGCTGATTTAGCTGTAGGGCCGTTCTAAGGTGTGGGAAGGAGGTTGCTCCCGATGGCGGTAATTCAGTCGGTTAATTTCTGACTGATACACTGCCATCGGGAGCAATCCCCTTCCCACATTTGGTTTGTGATGTTCCTACTTACACAGTCGAACTTGTCACATTTGGCCCAAGGCCATTGCCCCATCCTGTGTATCATCCTGTCTCTTTTTTCCTTGCGACCTATCTCGATTCGCTGAGCGTCCCAGGCTATGTTTTTGAGCCACCTTCAGCGGTCAATGGAGTGACAGCTTATGCACGACACCCTCCAGCAGGTCTTTGGTTATCCACAATTTCGTTTGGGCCAGGAAGCCGCAGTCAGCGCCGTGCTGGCCGGTCGTTCGGCGGCAGCGATTTTTCCGACCGGGTCGGGCAAGTCCCTGTGTTACCAGCTGTCGGCGGTGTTGCTACCGCACCTGACGCTGGTGGTATCGCCGTTGCTGGCGCTGATGCAGGACCAGTTGGGTTTCCTGCAACGCCATGGCATCTCGGCCGGCAGTATCGATTCGGCGCAAAGCCGCGATGAGGCCAATGAGGTGATGGCGCGCGCGCGCTCGGGCGAGTTGAAAATCCTGATGATTTCCGTGGAGCGCTTGAAGAACGAGCGCTTTCGCAACTTCCTGCAGAGCGTGCCCATTTCATTGCTGGTGGTGGATGAGGCGCACTGTATTTCCGAGTGGGGCCACAACTTCCGTCCGGATTATTTGAAGCTGCCGGACTACCAGCATCAGTTCAATATCCCACAAGCGCTGCTGCTGACGGCTACAGCGACGCCCAAGGTGATTGCCGACATGCAGGCCAAGTTCGCCATTGCGCCTGACGACGTGATCACCACGGGCTTCTACCGGCCGAACCTCAACCTGTTGGTAGAGCCGGTGAGCGGCGCGGACAAGCGTCGGCGGCTGGTGCAATGGATGAACGAGCGGCCCGGCCAGCCGAGCATCGTCTACGTTACCTTGCAGAAAACCGCCGAGCAGATCGCCGAGCACCTGAATCGCCATGGCATCCAGGCCGAGGCGTATCACGCCGGCTTGCCCCACGATAAACGCGAGGGCATCCAGCAGCGTTTCATGGGTGGGCGCTCCAATTGCATCGTCGCCACCATCGCGTTTGGCATGGGCATCGACAAGAGCGATATCCGCAACGTGGTGCATTTCGACCTGCCCAAATCCATCGAAAACTACAGCCAGGAAATCGGCCGCGCCGGGCGTGATGGGCAACCCTCGGATTGCCTGGTGCTCGCCAACCGCGACAGCCTCAATGTGCTGGAAAACTTCGTGTACGGCGACACGCCCGAGCAGGAGGGCATTCGCCGTGTGCTGGACGAGTTGCAGGCCGCGCGAGGGGACGGGCAGTGGGAGTTTCTGCTGCGCTCGCTGTCGGACCACAGCAACATCCGCGAGCTGCCCCTCAAGACGCTGCTGGTGCAGTTGGAACTCAAAGGCGTGATTGCGCCGCGCTACGCGTTTTACGCCGAATACCGGTTCAAGTACCTGATCGAGCCTGAGGCCTTGTTGGCGCGGTTTTCCGGGGAGCGGCAGGCGTTTGTCGCAGCGATCGTCCAGGTGTGCAAACGGGCCAAGACCTGGGCGACGGTGGATTTCGACACGCTTTATCAACAGCACCAGGCCGAGCGCAATCGCGTGGTGAAAGCACTGGATTACTTCCAGGAGCAGGGCCTGATCGAGCTGGAAAGCAAGCAGATGACGGAGGTCTACAGCCTGCTGAATACCGATTTCGATCCGCAGGTGTTGAGCGCCGAGTTATACACAGGCTTCAAGCAACACGAGGTCACGGAAGTGGCGCGGATTCACGCCATGCTCGACCTGTTCGCCACCGAACACTGCCTGGGCCAGCGCCTGGCCCGCTATTTCGGTGATGAACATGCACCGCAGCGCTGCGGGCATTGTTCGGTGTGCCACGGCCATGTCGCGCATTTGCCGGCGCCGCCGAGCCTGGCGCCGCTTGTGGATAAAAACTTCATGGGGCTGTGCGGTGATTTTATCCACAGGCATCATGAGTACTGCGGCCAACTGCCCGGCGCCGAACGGCTGACGCGGTTCCTGGGCGGTATCAGCGTGCCGCTGTTCACCAAATTGAAGGCACGCGGCATCCCTGGTTTTGCTGCGCTGGAGGACTACCCCTACGCCGAGGTACGCGAGTGGGCCGAAATCCATTTGAATAACCTGTAAACCCACTTTGACGAGACGCGCCGATGCCTGACTCCATGCCCCAACGCGCCGATTACCGGCACTTCCAGCCGATCATTACGCGCTGGCACGACAATGATGTGTATGGTCATGTGAACAACGTGACCTACTACAGCTTCTTCGACACCGCGGTGAATACCTACCTGATCGAACACGGTGGCTTGGATATTCATGACGGCGAGGTGGTGGGGTTTGTGGTGAGTTCGGCGTGTGATTACTTTGCTTCCGTCGCCTTTCCCGAGCGCATCGAAATAGGCCTGCGGGTCGGCAAGTTGGGCAACAGCTCGGTGCAGTATGAGTTGGCGGTGTTCAAGGCAGGCGAAGAGGACGCCTGTGCGGCAGGGCGCTTCGTGCATGTGTTCGTGGATCGGGGGACGAACCAGCCGGTGACGATTCCGGAGCGGTTGCGCGAGGCGTTGCAGCGCTTGCTGGCCTGACTGTGGGAGGGGGCTTGCCCCCGATAGCGGTGTATCAGCCAGCACATGGGTGACTGAAACTCGGCTATCGGGAGCAAGCTCCCTCCCACAGTGTTTCTTCAGTGTTCTTTAGATCTGATCAATCACGGTAGTGATGCTTGTTCTTGCGATGGCCATAGGCATGGCCACGGCCAGGGTGACCATCCCGGTAGTAGCGACGGTCGTCACGGCCACGGTAACGACGGTCGTCGTCATCGCTCTTGTTGCCCATGTAGTTGCCCAGCGCGCCGCCCGCGCCGCCGCCAGCGGCTGCGCCGATCAGGCTGCCGGTGGTGCCGCCCATGCTGCGGCCTACCACGTTGCCGCCCGCTGCGCCCAGGGCGCCGCCAATGGCTGCTTCGCCGCGGCTGCGCTTGTCAGCGCCGACCGCACTGCCGCCCGCGCCGCCCAGGGCTGCGCCGATGGCTGAACCGGTATTACCGCCGACCTGCTGGCCGACAACCGAACCGAGTACCCCGCCCAATGCGCCGCCTACACCGGCTTCGGTGGTGCCACCGGCCATGGCTGCGCCACTGACCAGGCCAAGGGACAACAAGAGAATCGAGGAGAACTTCATAGAGAGACCTCAAGAGGATGACGGCGCGATCCTGAGGCTGTGTCGACATTGTGACAATAGAAATCCGACCAGTAACACGACTTGTACACAATTCTCTAACTTACTGTTTTAGCTAGGGAACTTAAGTGATTTCGGCGGGTCTTTAGTTACTTCGGAACGGCCGCTTTTATGCAAAAGCGGCCTTTTTTGTGCCCGGGATTTACGCCGAGCGCGCCATGATCAGGCCATTGTCGCTCGCCGCTTCCAGGCGGATAGCCACAAATTTCGACGTCGGCGTATGGCTGCCATCCCCGGTGCTTTCCAAGGGCACCAGCGGGTTCACTTCCGGGTAGTAAGCCGCTGCCTGCCCCGCCGGAATATCGAACGCGAGCAAGGTGAAGCCTTTTACGCGGCGCTCACGGCCGTCTTCCCACAGCGACACGATGTCGGCCTTTTGCCCCGGCTTGAAGCCCAGGCGGATGATGTCGGCTTCGTTGACGAACAACACGTCGCGTTGACCTTTGACCCCGCGATAGCGGTCGTCCAGGCCATAAATGGTGGTGTTGTACTGATCGTGGGAGCGCATCGACTGCATGATCAGGTCCGGCACGTGCCCGGTGGCGTGGGTGCGTTCGTGGATCAGGTCCTTGGGCAGAACGTTCGGGCGGAAGTTGGCGCGGCCCGAAGGCGTGTTCCAGCGACGTGCCCCGGCGGCGTTGCCCAGGTAGAAACCGCCCGGGTTTTTGATCCGCTCGTTGAAGTCCTTGAAGCCTGGGATGGTGTCGGCGATCAGCTCGCGAATACGTCCGTAGTCGGCCACCAGCCAGTTCCAGTCCACCGGTTGGCTGCCCAGGGTGGCGGCGGCGATGCCGGCGAGAATGGCCGGCTCGGATTTCATCAGGCTCGACAGCGGTTGCAGCTGGCCGTTGGAGCCGTGGACCATGCTGAACGAGTCTTCCACCGTCACCGCCTGCGGGCCTTCGGCCTGGATGTCGATGTCGGTGCGGCCCAGGCACGGCAGGATCAGCGCGTCTTTGCCGTGCATCAGGTGGCTGCGGTTGAGCTTGGTGCTGATCTGCACGGTCAGGTCGCAATTGCGCAGGGCTTCGAAGGTGCGCGGGCTGTCCGGGGTGGCTTGGGCGAAGTTGCCGCCCAGGCCGATAAATACTTTGGCGCGGCCTTCCAGCATGGCGTGGATCGCCTCGACCACGTTGTGCCCGTTGGTGCGCGGCACCTGGAACTGGAAGCGCCGCTCCAGGGCGTCGAGGAACGCCACCGGCGGCCGTTCGTTGATGCCCATGGTGCGGTCGCCCTGCACGTTACTGTGGCCGCGCACCGGGCACAGGCCGGCGCCCGGGCGGCCGATATTGCCGCGCAGCAGCATCAGGTTGGCGATTTCCTGGATGGTCGGCACCGAGTGACGATGCTGGGTGATGCCCATCGCCCAACACATGATCACGTTCTTGCCTTTGGCGTACATGCGCGCCGCTTGCTCGATTTCCACCAGGGGCAGGCCGGACTGCGCGACGATTTCTTCCCAGGAGGTGTCATCGATCTGGCCGAGGTAATCGAGCACGTGGGTGGTGTGTTCGTTGAGGAAGTCGTGGTCGAACACCGCTGCCTTGCCTTCGGCCTGGGCCTGGCGCTCCCACAACAGCAGGAACTTGGCCATGCCGCGCAGGATGGCCATGTCGCCCCCCAGCGCCGGGCGGAAGTATGCGGTGTTGGTCGGCTTGTCGCCGTTGGTGAGCATTTCCAGCGGGTGTTGCGGGTGCTGGAAGCGTTCCAGGCCGCGCTCTTTCAGCGGGTTGATGCACACCACTTGAGCGCCGCGCTTCACCGCTTCGCGCAGCGGTTCGAGCATGCGCGGGTGGTTGGTGCCGGGGTTCTGGCCCCAGACGAAAATCGCGTCGGCGTGTTCGAAGTCGTCAAAGGTCACGGTGCCTTTGCCGACACCGACACTTTGCGCCAGGGCCACGCCACTGGCTTCGTGGCACATGTTCGAGCAATCCGGGAAGTTGTTGGTGCCGTAGGCGCGCACGAACAACTGGTACAGGTACGCCGCTTCGTTGCTGGCGCGGCCCGAGGTGTAGAACTCGGCCATGTCCGGGCTCGGCAGGGCGTTGAGGTGCTGGCCGATCAGCTCGAACGCCGCCTCCCAACTGATGGGCTGGTAACGGTCGGTCTGTGCGTCGTAGCGCATCGGCTCGGTCAGGCGACCCTGGTATTCCAGCCAATAGTCACTTTGCTCCAGCAACGCGGTGACGCTGTGCTTGGCGAAGAACGCGGCATCGACGCGGCGTTTGGTGGCTTCCCAGTTGACTGCCTTGGCACCGTTTTCGCAGAACTTGACCATGCCGCTTTCCGGCGAGTCGCCCCAGGCGCAGCCCGGGCAGTCGAAGCCGCCGTTTTGGTTGGTCTTGAGCATCATGCGCAGGTTTTTCAGCGCGTTGTCGCTGGTCAGCCATGCCTGCGCCACGCTGATCAGCGCGCCCCAGCCGCCTGCCGCACCCTTGTAAGGCTTGTAGCGCGGGGTTGGGGTTTGGTCGGCTTGGTGGTGATTGCTCATGGCTGTTTCTCCATCGCAGGGCTGTAGACCCGCGGCGCACTTTTCTGCGGCAGGTGGATGAGATTGAGGTTGTGCCGGCGTGCCCATTGCAGGGCCAGGCCGGTGGGCGACGACAGGCTGACCAGGGTCTGGATGCCCGCGCGCAGGACTTTCTGGATCAACTCAAGGCTGCAACGGCTGGTGACAATGGCCAGGCCGCCTTCGCTTGGAATCCGTTGGCGGATCAGCGCGCCGATCAATTTATCGAGGGCGTTGTGTCGGCCGATGTCTTCGCGGCCCAGCAGCAGTTCGCCCTGGTTGTTCATGAACACCGCCGCATGCACCGCGCCGCTGTGCTGGCCCAGAGGCTGGAACGCGCTGATGCGCTGGCGCAGGCCGTCGAGCCACTCCGCCGGCGGCAGGGGCGCGCCGGGCAGTACCTCAAGGTCCGGCAGGGCGTGTTCCAGCGCTTCCACGCCGCACAACCCGCAACCGCTGGTACCGGCCAGTTGGCGGCGCTGCTGCTTGAGGTTCCAGAACGCGCGACTGGAAATCTGCACCTGAGCGTACTGGGCAGAGCCCGTGCCGCTGAGTTTCAGGTCATAAATGTCGCTAACGTCGGCGATAATGCCGCTGCCGATACTGAAGCCTACAATGAAGTCTTCGAGGTCCGTCGGCGTCACCAGCATCACGGCCTGGCTGATGTCGTTATAGGCAATCGCCAACGCCACTTCTTCCGCCAACGCGGTGCTGGCGACTTCCGTGTGTTCGAGCGTGCAAAACTGGTAGCTCTGGCTGGCGGCGGGCGCGGGCGTTTGAACAGCGGGCGCCGCGCAGACTGGGCGCTTGGCGTTCATGAGGCAGTACCGACGGCGGATGGGTCAGTGTTTAGACTAGGCGCGACAAAGCGTCGCGTCTAATTGCCAGTACTGATCTACCGATAGATGACGTCGATCAAGACTCGGTTTGCGATTTCTGAAACAGCGCGAAACACGCTTCCGCCAACGCAGAGCGCGGGGCGCTGCGGCGCATGATCAGCCCCAGGCGCGCCAGGGTGTGGGCGTCTTCGATCGGTTGCAGGCGCAGATGCTCGGTCAGCGCATCCAGGCCACCGTCCAAGGGCATCACCGCACAGCACAGCCCGCCGTGAACCGCTTGTAACAACTGATGGACCGCGTCTGTCTGCAACAACGGTTGCGGGTGCAGGCCCCGGCTATGGAAGTTGTGATCGATGGACTGCCGGAAGTGCATGCCGCTGGTGAGCATGCCCAGCGGCAGTTCGATCAGGGCTTCCCAGCTCAGGGGCTTTTCGCCGAAGCTGAAATAGCGTTGGTCGTACAGCAGGCCCATGCGGGTTTCGCCGAGGGCCAGGGAGTCGAAGCGCTCGTTGTCCAGGCGGTCGAGGTAGGACACGCCGAGGTCCAGGCGATTGCTCGCCAATTGTTCGAGGATCTGTTCAGAGCTGAGGGCCGACAGCTCAAAGCGCAGGCTTGGGTGTTCTGTGTGCAGTTGCTGCATCAGCGCCAACGGATCGAAACTCGACAGCGGCACTACGCCCAGGCGCAACGTCCCCACCAGGTTGCCGCGACAGGCTGCGGCTTCGGCCAGCAGGCCGTCATACGCCGCCAGCACCGTGCGCGCCCAGGCCAGCACGCGCTCACCCGGGGCGGTGAAACCTTCGAAGCGCTGGCCACGGTTGACCAGTGGCAGATCAAGTTCTTCTTCGAGGCTGCGCAGGCGCATCGACAGGGTCGGCTGGGTGATATGGCAACGCGCGGCCGCCTGGCCGAAGTGGCGCGTCTCGTCGAGGGCGATGAGGAATTTCAGTTGCTTGATGTCCATCTTCGCTCCAGGGCTTATTCCAATGGCGGGGGGATTCTAGCGTGTTTGGGTCTTTAGGCGGCTGGGAACCCAGATCTGTTGGGCTGGTCTAGTCTTTGGCATCTGGAACTCAAACCCAAGGAGAGAGCAGCATGAGTATTTTGAGCTTTGTTAAGGAAGCCGGCGAAAAGTTGATCGACCTGTTGACGCCGGGTAATGCGAACGCCAGCGAGCAGTTGAAAGAGCATGTGGCCAAGGTCGGTCTGGGTAATCCGAACGTACAGACCACGGTTGACGGCGACAAGGTGACCGTGACCGGCGAAGTCGCCAGCCAGGAAGAGAAAGAGAAGATCCTGCTGGCGCTGGGCAATATTGCCGGGGTCGCGAGTGTGGATGACCAGATCAAGGTCACCGACCCCGCACCGATTGTGGCGGCGCGTTTTGTCGTGGTGAAAAAGGGCGACACCCTCAGCGCGATTTCCCTGGCGGTGTACGGCAACGCCAATCTGTACAACAAGATCTTTGAGGCCAACAAGCCGATGTTGTCGCATCCGGACAAGATCTACCCGGGGCAGACGCTGCGTATTCCCGAGTAGTACACGCGGTAAACCTGTGTGGGGGCTTGCTCCCACATGGGTTCAGAGTCCGACAATGAGATCCCGGTAGTCCTCGACTGCCGCAAATTCCCCGGTGTCCTTTGGCCCTTTTTTGCTGTCCGGCTCTTTCACCGCCAGCAAATGCCCCACGCCGAAGTCCCTGGCGCTGCGCAGGATCGGCAAGGTGTCGTCGATGAACAGGCTGCGCGCCGGGTCGAAGTCGATATCGGCCTGCAGGGCGTCCCAGAACTGTGGGTTTTCCTTGGCGAAACCGTAGTCGTGGGAACTGATCATCCGCTCGAAATACGGCGCCAGCTCGATGCGTTCCATCTTCAATGACAGTGAATCACGGTGCGCGTTGGTGATCAGGATCACGCGCTTGCCGGCCTGTCGGATCGCCGCCAGAAACGTATCGGCATCCGCACGCAGGGCGATCAGGTGGGCGGTTTCCTGCTTGAGTTCGCGCACCGGGATTTTCAGCTCGGCACTCCAGAAATCCAGGCAATACCATTGCAACTGGCCGGCGTTACGCTCGAACAGAGGCTGCAACTCCATCTCGGCCATGGCACGGCTCACCCCGTGCAACTCGGCGTAGCGTTGGGGCAGGTGCTCCATCCAGAAGTGGTTGTCGTAATGCAGGTCGAGCAGGGTGCCGTCCATGTCCAGCAGGACGGTGTCGATGGCGTGCCAGGGCAAAGAGGGCATGGGGCGTTCTCACGTAAGTAAAGATATCCGACACAGACAATCGGAAAAGCCACGGTATAGTAACCCGATCACCCCAAGGAGCCGCTTATGCGCCAGAAACCCACCGTCCTCTCCCGCGAAATAGTCGCCAGTAGCCGTTTGTTCCGCGTGGAAGCAGTGCAATTGCGCTTTTCCAACGGCGTAGAACGGACCTACGAACGCCTGGTGGGGCGCGGTGCCGGCTACGGCGCGGTGATGATCGTGGCGATGATCGACGCCGAGCATGCGTTGCTGGTGGAGGAATACTGCGGCGGGACCGACGAATACGAGCTTTCGCTGCCCAAGGGTTTGATCGAGCCGGGCGAGGATGTGCTGGCGGCGGCGGACCGTGAACTCAAGGAAGAGGCCGGCTATGGCGCGCGCCAGTTGGAGCACCTCACCGAGCTTTCGCTGTCGCCTGGCTACATGAGCCAGAAAATCCAGGTGGTACTGGCCACCGATCTGTATGAAGAACGCCTGGAAGGCGATGAACCCGAGCCGATGCGTGTAGACCGGGTCAACCTGCGCGAGCTGGCGCAACTGGCGCAAAACGAGCAGTTCAGCGAAGGCCGCGCCCTGGCCGCGCTGTACCTGGTACGAGACCTGTTGACCCAGCGTGGAGTGTTCAGCGCATGAGCGAATTGTTTCTAGGCCACCCATTCATTGCCCCGGTGATCGAGCTGGCGCGCCAGGCCGGTGAAGTCATCATGCCGTTCTGGCGCGCCAATGTGGCCGTGACGTCCAAGTCCGATAATTCACCCGTGACGGCGGCGGACCTTGCCGCCCATCATCTGATTCTCGCCGGCCTTACCGCGCTGGACCCGAGCATCCCGGTGCTTTCTGAAGAAGACGCCGATATCGACCAGAGCGTGCGTGCCGGCTGGCAGCGCTGGTGGTTGGTGGACCCGTTGGATGGCACCAAGGAATTCATTTCCGGCAGCGATGAGTTCACTGTCAACATCGCGTTGATCGAACAGGGCCGCGTGGTGTTTGGCGTGGTGTCGATGCCCACCAGCGGCCGTTGCTACTTTGGCGGCGCGGGCCTGGGGGCGTGGCGCTCCGATGTGAACGAAGCGCCCAGGCCGATCCAGGTGCGCCTGGCCCCGGCCGCCGGCGAGGCGTTTACCGTGGTTGCCAGCCGCCGACACAGCAGCCCTGAGCAGGAGCGTTTGCTCCAGGGCTTGAGCGAAGGCTTGGGTGAGTTGAAGCTGGCGAATATCGGCAGCTCGTTGAAGTTTTGCCTGTTGGCCGAAGGCAGTGCCGATTGCTACCCGCGCCTGGCGCCGACCTCCCAGTGGGATACCGCCGCAGCCCAGGGCGTGCTCGAAGGTGCGGGCGGCGAAGTGCTGGAGTTGAGCGGCGAGCCGTTCAGCTATCCGGCGCGGGAATCGTTGCTGAACCCGTTCTTCCTGGCGCTGCCGGCCAAAGCCGCGTGGCGCGAACGCCTGCTCACCCTGGCCCGCGCTTAAGGCCTCCGCAGATCAACATGTGGGAGGGGCGGTGCGACGATTCGACTTGCTCCCACTTTGTTTTGTGGTGCGGCGGCTAGCGGTGCAGGACGTACTGGCCGCTGAAAACCACTGCGCGCTCGTCACTGCCGTCATTCACAATCCACGTTTCCAGGGTCAACCGCGCGCGGCCATAGCGCTTGTACGTCGTCACAAAGCGCTTCCACACTTTCTCCTCCGGCGCCTGGCAGATCACGGTCGCGTCTCGTGTGACCGGCAGCGGGTAACTGATCTGCCCTTCCTGGATCACGATATGCCCGTCTTCGAGAATGCCTTCTTCGCGCAACTGCAAGTGCAGCCAACCCCAACCCGCCAAGACCGCGCCGCAATACAGGCTGCCGCCGAACATGGTGCTCTTGTGGTTGATATTGGCTTGCAGGGGCAAGTGCAGTTGCAATTGGCCGTGTTGCCAGTCGAGCACCTTGAGGCCCATTTCCCGGGTGAGGGGGATGTCGTGGTGGAGGATAGATTCCAGGTAACGGCTGTCGCGGCTCATGGCGGCCTCTTGGTGGGTAGGGTGGGTCATTCGTCGTCGCTGCTGTGGCTGGCGCTGTCGGCAAAGTTGAGGCCGTGCTTGCGCAGTTTGTCATGCAGGGTCTTGCGCGGTACGCCGAGGGCTTCGGCGAGGCTGCGCAGGGAACTGTGGGGGCGGCTCAGTTCGGCGGCGATCAGGCTTTTTTCGAACTGTTCGACTTGTTCGCTCAGGCCGCCGGGGGTGGAGGTCAGCAGGCCGGCGGAGAGATTGTCCGGGGTGTTGTCCAGCGCCAACTCCAGGCCCAGGGCGAAGCGCTCGGCGGCGTTCTGCAATTCCCGCACATTGCCCGGCCAACTGTGGCGCAGCAGCAGCGCGCGCTGGCCCGGCTGCAATTCGTGCAGCGGCAGGCCATGGCGGCTGCTGGCTTCGTCGGCAAAGTGCTGGAACAGCATCAACGCATCTTCACCGCGCTCACGCAGCGGTGGAATGCGCAACGGCGCGACGTTGAGGCGGTAATACAAGTCGGCGCGGAAGCGGCCCTGGTCGGCGGACTGGCGCAGGTCTTCCTTGGTGGCGGCGATGATGCGGATATCCAGCGGGATCAGTTGATTGCCGCCCAGGCGCTCGACCACGCGCTCCTGCAGCAGGCGCAGCAGCTTGACCTGCACGTCCAGGCTCATGCTTTCGATTTCGTCGAGGAACAATGTGCCGCCGTTGGCGAATTCGAATTTGCCGATGCGGCGTTTTTGCGCGCCGGTAAAGGCGCCCGGCTCGTGGCCGAACAGCTCGCTTTCGACCACCGACTCGGCGAGCGCGCCGGCGTTGATCGCCACGAAAGGCCCGCTACGCCGACTCGACAAGTCGTGCAGTGCGCGGGCGACCACCTCTTTGCCGGCGCCGGTTTCGCCGAGGATCAGTACATCGGCCTTGGTTGCCGCCAGCGCGCCGATCTGCTCGCGCAGGCGCAGCATTTGCGGGGAATGCCCGACCAGGCGCGTGCTCAATTGCTGGCGATCGCTGAGGGCCAGGCGCAGGCTGCGGTTATCCAGCACCAGCCGGCGCAGGGCCAGGGCGCGGCGCACGCGGTCGAGCAGGGCGTCGCTGGCGAACGGCTTTTCGAGGAAGTCATACGCACCGGCACGCATGGCCTGCACCGCCAGCGGTACATCGCCGTGGCCGGTGATCAGCAGCACCGGCAGCTCCGGGTCCTGGCCGTGCAGCTCGGCCAGCAGCTCCAGGCCGTCCATGCCAGGCATGCGGATATCGCTGACCACCACGCCCGGCCAATCCCGCGACAGCTGTGCGGTGAGGCCGGTGGCTTCGCCCAGGGGCAGGACTTTCAGCCCGGCCAGGTCCAGGGTCTGGCACAGGGCCTGACGCAAGTGTGGATCGTCGTCGATCAACACCACCTGAATCTGGTTATCGATACTCATACACTGCGGTCCTCGGACGGTTGCAGACTGACGCCCGGCGAGCCGGCACGCAATTTCAAGGTTAACAGCGCGCCGCCTTGCTTGTGGTTGGCAAACAGCAGTTCGCCACCAAAGGCACGCATCAAGGTGTCACAGATCGCCAGGCCCAGCCCGAGGCCCTGGGTGCGGGTCTTGGTGGTATAGAACGGCTCGCTGGCGCGTCCCAGGGCTTCCATGCAAAACCCCGGGCCGTTGTCGCGAATGTACAGGTTGACGCCCTGCTCGGTGGTTTCGGCACTCAGCCAGAGTTTGCGCGGCGGGCCTTTTTCGGTGAGGGCGTCGAGGGCATTGGCCAGCAGGTTGCCCAGCACCTGGCGTAGACGGGTTTCACCGGCCTCGACCCACAAGGTCGCCTCGGGCAAATCGCGGATCAGCTCGACTTCCATCGCGCGCCGCCGTTTGGCCAGCAACGCCAGCGCGTCGTCCAGCGCCGGTTGCAGGGCGACGCTTTCCGGCGCATGCCGATCGCGGCGGGCGAACGCGCGCAAGTGGGCGATGATCGAGGCCATGCGGCCGGTCAGTTCGCTGATCAGTTTGAGATTGCCGCGCGCGTCGTCGGTTCGCTCATGGTCGAGCAGGATTTCGGCGTTTTCCGCGTAGCTGCGAATCGCCGCCAGGGGCTGATTGAGCTCGTGGCTGATGCTCGCCGACATGGTGCCCAGCGCCGACAGTTTGCCCGCCTGCACCAGGTCGTCCTGGGCGCGCACCAGTTCCTGCTGCGCATGTTCACGCTCCAGCACTTCCTGTTTCAGGCGCCGGTTGAGCCCTTCCAGGTCGCTGGTACGCTCGGCCACGCGCATTTCCAGTTCGCGTCGGGCCTTGGCTTCGAAGGCGATGCGGTCCAGGTAGTGCCGACGGCGCTGCATCATCAGGCCCAGCAGCAACATCAGCACCAACAGCGTGGCGCCGCCCACCGCGACCACGGTGCGTACCGGGCGGTTGATCAACGATTGTGGCGCGAGGATCTCCACGTTCCAGCCGGTTTCGGCGATGGCCGTGGATTGGCGCAGCCAGGCCGTCGGGCTCAAGGCCAGCGGTTGCGGATCGCGGGTCGGGTAGGGCTGGATCGCGATGATCGCCTGGTGCTCTTCGTCCGTCAGTGGCCGGGTGGCGCGGAACCGCCATTGCGGGCGCGAGGTCAGGATCACGACGCCGTTGTGGTCGGTGACCAGCAGTTGCTCGGGGGTGTTGCCCCACAGGCTTTCGGTGTGGTCCAGGTCGACCTTGACCACCAGCACACCGATGACTTTCTCGCCATCGCGCACCGCGGCGGCGAAGAAGTAGCCGCGTTTGGCCGAGGTGGTGCCCAAGCCGAAGAATCGGCCCAGGCGTCCGGCCATGGCTTCGCTGAAATACGGGCGGAACGAGAAATTGCGCCCGACGAAGCTGTCTTGCTTGTCCCAGTTGGACGCAGCGAGGGTCTTGCCGGTGG
This sequence comes from Pseudomonas sp. LY-1, assembly GCF_053502595.1. NCBI lineage: Bacteria > Pseudomonadati > Pseudomonadota > Gammaproteobacteria > Pseudomonadales > Pseudomonadaceae > Pseudomonas > Pseudomonas sp. LY-1. Next base: position 563,508 of record NZ_CP094353.1, read on the forward strand.
TGTCCATCAGGTACATCACTTCGACCCCGGCCTGGGCGGCGACGTCCTTGAGCAACAGGTTGGCGTTGGCCAGGTTGGTACTGACCTGCGGTGCCGCCAGCGCGGTGCGCAGGGCTGGCAAGTCGCCGAGGATCTGCGGCAGCACTTCATAGCGGTGCAGGGTGCCCAGCAGGTTGGCGACGTACAGGTCGAGGGTCTGGCGGTTCTGCCCGGCCAGTTCGCTGCGGTAGTAGCGCTCGGCCAGGTGCTCCAGCGGCCACAGCAGCGGCGCCAGGCACAGCGCCAACAGGGCGAGGCTGCGCCAGCGGGGTCTTCGCGGGAGGGGTGGGGTCATGGGAGTCATGCGCCTGAGGGTACAGGCGCATTATGCCTAGTGCTGCTGTGCAAGACACTCGCGCAATGCGTCTTGCCACTGTGGCCCGTGGGCCTATGCGATCCCCTTCATCATGCAAGCAGATCCTTCATGTCGGTATTGCCCAATCGTTCGCCCTGATAACTGCCGTCCTGGACTCTGCGGCACCATTCCAGGTTATCGAGGTACCACTGCACGGTTTTGCGCAGCCCGGTTTCAAAGGTTTCTTGCGGCACCCAGCCCAACTCGCGTTCGATCTTGCTGGCATCGATGGCGTAGCGCTGGTCGTGGCCGGGGCGGTCCTTGACGAAGGTGATCAGGTCGGCAAAGTGCGCGACACCGGCCGGGTGTTGCGGTGCCAGCTCTTCCAGCAGGGCGCAGATGCTGCGTACCACGTCGATATTCTTCTGCTCGTTGTGGCCGCCGATGTTGTAGGTCTCGCCGACCACGCCTTCGGTCACCACCTTGAGCAACGCACGGGCGTGGTCTTCGACGAACAGCCAGTCGCGGACCTGCAAGCCGTCGCCATAGACTGGCAACGGCTTGCCAGCGAGGGCGTTGAGGATCACCAGGGGGATCAGCTTCTCGGGGAAATGAAACGGCCCGTAGTTGTTCGAGCAGTTGGTCAGCAATACCGGCAGGCCATACGTGCGCTGCCAGGCGCGAACCAGGTGGTCGGACGCGGCCTTGCTGGCCGAGTAGGGCGAGCTGGGGGCGTAGGGCGTGGTTTCAGTGAACAGATCGTCCACGCCGTGCAGGTCGCCGTACACCTCGTCGGTGGAGATGTGGTGGAAGCGGAACGCGCTCCTGGCCGGTTCTGCGAGCGTTTGCCAATACGCGCGGGCGGCTTCCAGCAGGCTGTAGGTGCCGACAATGTTGGTCTGGATAAAATCCGACGGGCCGTCGATGGAACGGTCCACGTGGGACTCGGCCGCCAGGTGCATGATCGCCTGGGGCTCGAAGCGCGCGAGCACGGCGCTGACGGTGGCCTGGTCGACGATATCGGCCTGGACGAACTCATAGCGGCTGTTGGACGCGATGCTGGTCAGCGACTCCAGGTTGCCGGCGTAGGTCAGTTTGTCCAGGTTGAGCACTTCGTGCTCGGTGTGTTGAATCAGGTGGCGGATCAGGGCAGAGCCGATGAAACCGGCACCACCGGTGATAAGAATACGCATGTCGGGGGGCCTTTTCCTTAGACGGACATTTAGCGAATGGGGCATAGCTTGAGTTGTGACGCGGATCTGTGCAAGCGCGGCACGTTGGGGGGTTGCTTAACCCCCATCAACAATGGCGATATAGGCGCCTGATAAAAACAGAGGTCTTCATCATGTTGCTTGCCACGTTGATCCATCGCACCAGCCTGCCTTGCCCGCAAGTGGGGCCCGATCAGGCTGCACACTTGCTTGAGCGGCATTATGGCCTTGGCGGCACATTGCAATCACTTGGCAGCCAACAAGACCTCAACTACAGCGTCGACACCCACCATGGCCGCTTTGTTCTGAAAATCTGCCTGGGCGACTACGCCGCCGTCGAATTGCACGCCCAGCATGCCGCGCTCCGCGCCTTGCAGACGCAGGACGGGTTGCGCGTCCCCCGAGTCATCAAGGCCCTGACCGGTGAGGACCTGCTGACCGTGACCGTCGACGGGCAAACCCTGCACCTGCGGCTGTTGGATTACATCGACGGCCAGCCCTTGACCCACCTGCCTCACGTGGGCCGCGAGGTCATCGCAGGCTTCGGTGACTTGTGCGGGCGGATGAGCCAGGCGCTGGCCGATTTTGCGCATCCGGGCCTGGAGCGGACCCTGCAATGGGACCCCCGCCACGCGCAGGAACTGATCAGCCACCTGCTGGCGACCTTGCCAGACCTGCCCCACCGCGCGGCATTGGAGCAAGTCGCCGAGCGGGTCGGTGCGCGCATTCGGCCCCTGGCGGATCACTTGCCGTGGCAAGCGGTACACATGGACATTACCGATGACAATGTGGTCTGGCAGCGCGATGCCCTGCGTCATTGGCAGATCCAGGGGGTGATCGATTTCGGCGATCTGGTACACACCTGGCGCATCGCCGACCTGTCGGTGACCTGCGCCGCCTTGCTGCACCATGCCCAGGGCGATCCCTTTGCCATTTTGCCGGCAATCCAGGCCTGTCATGCTGTTACGCCGTTGCAGCGCGAAGAACTGCAGGCGCTATGGCCGCTGATCGTCGCCCGTGCGGCGGTGCTGGTGCTCAGCAGCGAACAGCAGCAACGCCTGGACCCCGATAACGACTACCTGTTGAAAAACGCCGAGCATGAGTGGGAAATTTTCCAGGTTGCAACGTCGGTGCCGTTTGAATTGATGGAGGCGGCGATCCTGCTCTGTGTCGGGCAGACGCTGCCACCGATCGCCAGCGAGGGGTTCGCGCCGCTCTTGCCGGGGCTGGTGGGACGCGAGTTCGCGCTGATCGACCTGGGAGTGCTCAGCCCACACTTCGAAGCGGGCAATTGGGAGCAGCCGGGGATTGACCGGCGCTTACTGGACGAGGCTGCGGCGGTTCACGGGTTGGCCGCCAGTCGCTACGGCCAATACCGTTTGTCGCGCACCTGCCCGGACAGCGCCACGGAGCCGCAGACGTTCCCGCTGCATGTCGAGTTGCACTTGCCCCACGGTACAGCGGTGGAGGCGCCCTTCGCTGGGGTGCTGCGTGTCGGTGCCGATGGCTTGCTGTGCGTGCAGGATGGTCCGTTGAGCCTGCGCTTGTGGGGCGTAAGCACCTCATTGAGCGCGGGAGCGGCGGTGGTGGAAGGGCAAATACTGGGCGAGGTCCATGCCCCCCTGACTGTGCAATGGTGCCGCGCTGACGTTGAGCCACCGCTGTTCTGCACGCCGAGCCGGGCGTCGGCGTGGCAAGCGCTATGCCCGTCACCCTCGGCGCTGCTGGGGCTGGCCTGCGATGCCGAACCCGAGCTCGACCCCCAAGCCCTGCTGGCGCGACGCGACGCCAGCTTCGCGCGCTCGCAGAAGCACTATTACGTCGATCCGCCGCGCATCGAACGAGGCTGGCGCAACCATCTGATCGACATGCAAGGCCGTTCCTATCTGGACATGCTCAACAACGTCGCCGTGCTCGGCCATGGTCACCCCCGCATGGCAGCGGTGGCAGCGCGGCAGTGGTCGCTGCTCAACACCAACTCGCGCTTTCACTATGCGGCGATTGCCGAATTCTCCGAGCGCTTGCTGGCGCTGGCGCCGGACGGCATGGACCGGGTCTTCCTGGTCAACAGCGGCACCGAGGCCAATGACCTGGCCATCCGCCTGGCCTGGGCCTACAGCGGCGGGCGCGACATGCTCAGTGTGCTGGAGGCCTACCACGGTTGGTCGGTGGCGGCGGATGCGGTGTCCACGTCGATTGCCGACAACCCCAAGGCCCTGAGCAGTCGTCCGGACTGGGTTCACCCGGTGACCGCGCCCAATACCTATCGCGGCGAGTTCCGCGGGCAGGACAGCGCGCCGGATTACGTGCGAAGTGTGGAACACAACCTGGCGAAAATCGCCGCTAGCCAGCGCCAACTGGCCGGCTTCATCTGTGAGCCGGTGTATGGCAATGCCGGGGGCATCTCCCTGCCGCGGGGCTATTTGCAGCAGGTGTATGCGTTGGTGCGCGCCCAAGGTGGCGTGTGCATCGCCGATGAGGTTCAGGTGGGTTATGGCCGCATGGGGCATTTCTTCTGGGGCTTTGAAGAGCAGGGCGTGGTGCCCGATATCATTACCATGGCCAAGGGCATGGGCAACGGTCAGCCGTTGGGGGCGGTGATCACCCGTCGCGAGATTGCCGAGGCGCTGGAGGCCGAGGGGTATTTCTTCTCGTCTTCGGGGGGCAGCCCGGTCAGTTGCCGGATCGGCATGGCGGTGCTGGATGTGATGGAGGAAGAAAAGCTCTGGGAAAACGCCCAAGTGGTCGGCGCGCATTTCAAGGCGCGGCTGGAAGCCCTGATCGATCGTCACCCGTTGGTCGGCGCGGTTCATGGGTCCGGCTTCTATCTGGGCCTGGAGCTGGTGCGCGACCGGCATACCCTGGAACCCGCCACCGAAGAGACCACACTGCTGTGCGACCGCTTGCGTGAGCTGGGGATTTTCATGCAGCCGACCGGTGATTACCTGAATATTCTCAAGATCAAGCCGCCGATGGTCACCTCCAGACGCAGTGTGGATTTCTTTGTCGACATGCTGTCGAAGGTGCTGGATGAACAGCTATAAATAATCGATTGTTATCGGTTAAATGCTGTCATATTTATCGGCTATATTGTTTTGATGCTTTTAAGGCCGATTTTTATCGGTTATAAAGTCGGCCTTCACCCTTTCGGAGCCCTGATCGCCATGACCACCCTGCACAGCACACCTCGCGCCGATGGCTTTCATATGCCTGCCGAATGGGCGCCACAGACCCAGGCCTGGATGATCTGGCCCGAGCGCCCGGACAACTGGCGCCTGGGTGGCAAGCCGGCGCAGGCCGCGCACGTGGCGGTGGCCAAGGCTATCGCGCGTTTCGAGCCGGTCACCGTGGCGGTTTCCGCCGGCCAGTACGAAAACGCCCGTGCCCGCCTCGACGTGCCCAATATCCGCGTGGTGGAAATGTCCAGCGACGACGCCTGGGTGCGCGACACCGGCCCGACTTTCGTGATCGACAACCGTGGCGAAGTGCGCGGCGTAAACTGGGATTTCAACGCCTGGGGCGGTTTTGACGGCGGTCTGTATGCGCCGTGGAACCGTGACGCGCAGGTCGGCGGCAAGATCCTCGAGATCGAGCGTGCGCCGCGCTACCGCACCGAAGGGTTTGTGCTGGAAGGCGGCTCGATTCATGTCGACGGCGAAGGCACCCTGATCACCACCGAAGAATGCCTGCTCAACCGCAATCGCAACCCGCATCTCGACCGTGCAGCCATCGAGGCGGTGCTGAGCGCCAACCTGGCTGTGGATAAGATCATCTGGTTGCCAGACGGCCTGTTCAACGACGAAACCGACGGCCATGTGGATAACTTCTGCTGCTATGTACGCCCGGGCGAAGTGCTGCTGGCCTGGACCGACGACCCGCAAGACCCGAACTACTCACGCTGCCACGCCGCCATGGACGTGCTGCAAAGCAGCACCGATGCCCGGGGCCGCTCGTTCACAGTGCATAAAATGCCGATTCCGGGGCCGCTTTATGCCACCGAAGCAGAGTGCGCGGGTGTGGACCCGATGGACGGCAGCCAGGAGCGCAACCCTTCCGTGCGTCTGGCCGGTTCCTACGTCAACTTCCTGATCGTCAACGGCGGCATCATCGCGCCGAGCTTCGACGACCCGCTGGACAACCGGGCCCGTGAAATCCTGCAGAACCTGTTCCCGCAGCACGAAGTGGTGATGGTGCCGGGCCGCGAACTGTTACTGGGTGGGGGCAATATCCATTGCCTGACCCAACAACAGCCTGCCCCGCAGAAAAATTGAGTGCGGTTGTAACAACGTCGGAGCGACGACCGAGCGCCACTCGGTTCTAGCGTTCACAGCAAGCCCGCGGCCCCGTAAGGCCGTGGGCTTTTTTGTGTCCAACTGCCTATAAATACTGCACATTGGCATAGCTCTTGTATTGGTATTGTCACAGTGGCCCACGGTGATGACTGCGCAGTTCTGTCATAAACCTTGAGTAAGTTAGCCGCTCATGCAGTAGGAGAGAGCGCTGAAATGAATGTCGATATCAACTTGATGCACACGCGCACGTTCCACCCCGTGCGAGTCAACAGTGACGAAATCCATGCGCTGGCGCTCTGGTTGAAGGCACATGGCTCACGGCAGGTCAGGCAGCCGCCTGATTTATTCAGTGTGATGAGTGAGCGCTACCCGGCAGGCTTGTTCAGCGACGAAGAAATGCACGCATTGTGCGAATTGATGAATAACTGAGAACTCGCCGATCAACCATCGGCGAGGGAACATGTTCGCTATTGCGGTGTGCCCTTCACTGAATAAGTGATTGAGCTATACCTGTCGCGAGCAGGCTCTCATTTAAAGTCGGTTCAGTCTCAGAAACGGCAGGTTCCCCTCACCATGATGTGACGACAGATCTTCGGGCTGAATCTGCGTCACATGGTTCGCTTAAGCGCATAAGACCTTACTTGAGAATAATGACAATTATTTGCATTTGGGCGCATGCCTGTTCCCACGCGTTCGACTTATAAAATATGTTAGTGAGTCCGTATTTTTTCTGTATGGATAAGACTTCCAGGCGATGGCCAAAGCGCTGTAGGCCGTGGCTTAGAATTTTTTTGCCTAAATACAGACGATTCGCGAAATTGACACATAGTTCAACGCGAGACTAGCATTGCGTCCAACGCCTGTGGCTAACAGCCATGACTTAACCAATAAGAAAAGGCCCGCGGCAGTTCAGTCGTCCGCGGGCTTTGTTTTTTTCGGAAAAAGTCGACACCAAAACAGCAATATGGAGCCTGGTGTCATAGCGCGTACTCAACCAGTAATAAGGAATATAAGAAATGTTGAAACAACGGATGAGTCTGATCGCTCTGGGGATTTTGAGCGCATCGACAGCCATGGCAAACGACCAGGAGCAATCCAAGGGTTTCGTTGAAGACAGCCACCTGAACATCGCCGCACGTAACGCTTACATCAGCCGTGACTACAAGAACGGCAAGCAAGACAAGGCCGAATGGGGCCAAGGCTTCATCGGCAAGTTCGAGTCCGGTTTCACCCAAGGCACCGTCGGTGTGGGTGTGGACGTGATTGGCCAATACGCCATTCGCCTGGACGGCGGTAAAGGCCGCAGCGGCGCGGGCGGTATCGACTTCTTCAAGCAAGGCGACAGCGGCTCGGCTGCCAACGACCTGGCCAAAGGCGGCGCGGCGGTGAAGTTCCGCCTGTCCAACACTGTGCTCAAGTACGGCGACCAGTTCCCGAACGTGCCCGTGCTGGCTTACGACAACTCTCGTCTGTTGTCGGAAACCTACACCGGTACCTCGATCCTTTCCAAAGAGATCGAAGGTCTGCAACTGGACGCGGGTCACTTCACCAAGGAAGCGCGTAAGAGCGCTGAAGGTACCGACAGCGGCCGTCTGAAAAGCATCGATTACATCGGTGGTAGCTACAAATTCACCGAAAGCCTGTCGGCAGCGCTGTACGCCTCCGACATGCAGGACGTGCTGAAGAAGCAATACGTCAACGTCAACTACGTACTGGCCCTGCCGGAAAAGCAGTCGCTGACGTTTGACTTCAACGGCTACAAGACCAAGCTGGATCGCAGCTTCGCCCTGGAAAACCAAGGTGATGCAGACGCGCGCGACAACAAAATCTGGAGCCTGGGCGCCACGTGGGCTGTTGGTCCGCACAGCTTCACCGTCGCTCACCAGCGCAGCACCGGCGACACCGGCTACCTGTACGGCGGCTACCGCAACGATGGCGGCATCGGCGACGGCGGCAACACCATCCTGCTGGCCAACTCCTACTGGTCCGACTTCAACGGCAAGGACGAGCGTTCGTGGCAAGCGGCCTACGGCATCGACTTCGCTACCTTCGGTGTACCTGGCTTGACCTACAACGTGGCTTACGTGCGCGGTACCAACATCGACGACGGCAGTGGCCGTGGCGATGGCACCGAGCGTGAAATCTTTAACCAGTTCAAGTACATCGTCCAGAGCGGCCCAGCCAAAGACCTGAGCCTGCGTGCTCGTGCCTCGTGGTTGCGCGTTTCCAACAACGCTGACAAGTACAACGTAGGCGGTAACGAATTCCGCCTGTTCGCCGACTACCCGATCAACGTTTTCTAATTGATCCGGCGTCGCGCCTGATTGCAGGCGATAAAAAACCCCGACTGGTTCGGGGTTTTTTTATGTCGCGGGTTCAGTCCTGCCGGTTTTGCAGAATCTTGCGGGCGAGGGATGCGTTGACGTAGTCGGTCATCAGCGTCAGGCCTTCATAGGGTTCGATCTTCTTGTTGTCGATGCACAGCTGCGCCATCTGCAACAGCACCTCGCCATCGCCACCACCTGGCTCACCAGCACGTAGGGCAACAACCGGCTGCCCAGGGAAAATACCTGCAGCAACTGTTCTCGCGACTGCTGCGCGCGCCGCCCCGCCCATTGCGTACCGGCCAGCGCGGCCACGCCGATCAGCACGTTGACATAGGCTTGGGCTTGTTCGGGAACCCGCGCGCCCTCGGTGGCGCGCTGCAATTGCCATGTTCCAACGCCGGCCAGCAGCAAGGGAAAAATGATCAGCAGGAAAAGCAGTTTTATGGCGTTCATGGGAGTCCGTTCGCAACGCAGAAAGCGAACGTTTATACCGAAGAACAGGTGGGGTGGGCGAGAGGAGCGGTCTTCCCGGGCGTTAGGAAAAAGCGCCGCGGGAAGGAGGAGGGCTCTGTAGGCTAAATCGTCAGCATCAGGCTTTGGCTGGCGCCAGTTTCTTGCAGTTTGCCTTGCGGGTCGGGTATTGCTCGCACTTGCGCAGCACGGTTTGCACCTGCTGCGCGTTCTGCAGTTGCTGGTTGGCCAGCAACTTCTCGGTGATGAACAGCTCTTCCGAGCCCAGGTTGCGTTCGGCCTTGTCGATCATCGCCAGTGCCGATTGCCCGTCGCCGCGCTTGAGGTGGTAGCTGATCATCAGGTCATAGGTCGACGGGCCGGCCAGGCTCCAGTCCTTGATGGCCTGCAACTCTTTCAAGGCTTCGCCGCTGTTGCCCTGGGCCAGGCGCACGGTATACGCCGTGCGCCGGATGCTTGGCTGGTCCTTGACCGGCGAGGCCAGGGCCTTGCGGATAAACCCGTCGGCCGCAGGCAGCTTGTTTTTCTCCAGGGCGTCGTTGGCGAAGTAGGCGTCCTTGTAGCCCTGCATGGCCTTGGCCACTTGTGGCGTACTTTTGATCTTCGCCCAGCTCTCGGGGTTGATGCGCGCGCGGCGCTCCTGTCGGTACTCGCGCTGCAGGTACTGGCGCAACTCGGTGTCGCGATCCATCGCCGACATGTGGGAGCGATTGAAATACTGGGTGGTCGCGGAAATGCTGGTGGTCAGCCCATCTTTGACCAGCACGTCCAGCTCCTGAGTGAAGCGGTTGAGATTGAACTGCTGCAGCGAATCCTGCATGGCGTTCTTGCGCGCGGTCAGGAAGCCGCTGAGCAACGGTTTCTGTTTGCCCTGGAAGTCGTTGAGGCGCTCCAGGCTATGGGTGGCGGCACGGGGCGCGTAACCGGCGCGGATCATCAAGTCGGTGCCGAGCAGGTCGGCCTGGTCTTCCTGGGTGCGGCCCCACGCGGTGCTCCACACATGGTCGGAAAACGTGTTGGCCAACGTGGTGTAGAGCACGGTGTTGCCGATGGTTTTCTGGGTGCCGGCGGGGTCTTTGCTGAACAGCTTCATCGTGCCGGAACTGCGGTCCACGCCGGTATCGGCGGCCATGGTGGCCAAGGCCACGGTGGAGGCCACTGTGGTGAACATCTCTTTCTGCTGCTGGAAGGCCGCCATGCGGTCATGGTGATGCAGCAGAACGTGGCTCATTTCGTGGCCGAGCATTGCAGCGATTTCATCTTCGCTGCCGACGTTGTCCAGCATGCCCAGCGGCACGAACACATTGCCGTAAGGGTCCGCCGAGGGCCCGAAGCTGTAGCTGTCGGTGATTTTCACCTGCAAGGCCGGCAACTCCCCCGGCCAACCTTTGGACAGGCGCGTGACAATCCCCTGCAGATACACCTGCAGCATCGGGATATCCACCAGGTTCTGCTGGCGTGCTTCGGCCGCCGGTACGGCGCGCCCGTCATAGCTCAAGCGCTGCTGGCTCTGGCGTTGCGGGTCGAGCTTGTAGTACTGGCGCACGTCGGTGTTATCCACGTAGTGGCCCTGGACCCTGGATTGGGTCGACGGACCCACCAGGTTCAGGAACGCCTGGTCGGCGCCCTTCAATGTCGCGCAACCACTGAGTACCGTGCTGGCCAGTAAGCTGGCTGCCAATAGAGATCCCTTCACCGCACCGCTCCTTTTATTGATTGCAGCCCGCACCAAAACCGATGGTGGAGTTGTTGCGGCTGTCTTTGGTCTGGCTCTTGGTCAGGCCCTGGCAGGGCAGGTCGACCACATTGAGTGGCGGTTCGATGCGCAGGTCCATGGTGTCCAGCCAGACTTTCTGACCCGCCAGCTCAACCTGCACCAGATCCAGCGCTTTGTTGTACTGCAACACGGGGACGGGTTGGGTCGGCGCGTCTTTTTTCGGCAGCTCGCGCTGTTGTTTACCCTGCTCATCCAGCACCGCCACCGGGTCGGCCAGAAACGCCTTGATGCTGTGGGTTTCCGCCCAGGCACCCTGGGTGAAGAGTGCAACGAGCACGACGATCAGACTTCTGTTCATCCTTGGATTCCTTGAGTCAAATGACAAAGCGACGCGCTCAACGATCGCGATCGAAGAAGGCTTCGATACGTTCGCTGAACAGCACCAACGACAGCAAAACAATGCCCAACACGTTCACCGGCGTGATGTGGCTGACGCTCAGCAGCACACTCACCGAGACGAGCACCGACATCACCAGCAGCCATGACGGGCACGGCGAAGAAAAAAACCAGATTTCCTGGCGCCGCCACCGGCTCCAGGTGCGCTGACCCGCCAGCCGCCGCGCGTGCAGCGCCTTGAGCACGGCAATCAACGCCAGCAGGCCCAGTTCGAGCAGGTCCAGCCAATTAAAGGGCAGGCCAGGGAAGTTGGCAGGCTCATGGTCATAGTCCATGCCCGCATTGATCAGGTTGTCGAGGGCCATGGCATGCAGATAAACGCCAGGTAGCTGGCCGTGTACCGGCGACTCCACCAGATCACCCGTCGAGGTGATATTGGCCCCGACCAGGACCAGACGGTCGCGCAGCAACTCGGCGACCAGGGCTTGGTCGTCCGGGTCGCTGACTTCCAGGTCGCTCGCCGCCAACGTCAGCGTATAAGGGCAGCGTGCCTGCTCCGAGCCATCGAGTTTCCAGAACACCGCCTGAAGCAACTGCGCCAGGCCATCCAGCAAAAAATGCCGCGCCGGTGCGCAGTGGCGCACGTCGGCGATCCGCGCCTGCTCCGGTGCCAGCTTCAGCCCCCATTGCACCGCGATCGGTTGCCGGCGTGCGGCGGTTTGGGCGTCCACCGGCGGCGACGGGCAGGCCTGTGTCCCACAGAATGCGCGGTACAGCGCCAGGGCCGGTGTTTCCATCAGGCCTATGGGCGTATTCACCGCCAGCGGGTACTTGTCATCGACTCCATCCCATGCCACCAGGCCCGGGCGGCTGACCTCGACAAACGGTGCCAGCGTATTGGCCTGGCCTGCCTCACCCCGCTCCACCCCGGTATTGGCCAGCCACAACGGAATGCCCTGGCGTTGATAGCGCTCGAACACATTCGCCAATAACTGACTGCCCCGTGCCGGGTCGCCGAAAGAGTGGTCATGGCTGTAGAGCAAGTCGACAAACACCGCCTTGGGTTTGAACGCCAGCAAGCGCTTGAACAACTTGCTCTGCTCGCCATAGGGCATCGGCCAGGAGGTGGCGTTGCGCATCAGGTACGCGTCATCGATCAACACCACCGCCACCCGCTGCTGCCCTTCATGGGCGTAGTGGCTGGCGAACATCCGGTTGAGCCACTGCGCCGACGCCTTGTCGCTGGAACTGGCCAGGCCGAAAGGATCGAGGATCGCCAGCAGCACGATGAGGGCCGCCAGCCAATAGCGGCGGTATTTGAACAGCGGGGGGGGCGACAACATCCATGTCTCGATAAAAGGCAGCAGCAAGACAGGGTTTTTAACGTGGTGGGGAGGGGGTGTCAATTGGAAAGGTGGCGAAATGCCATATTCTGTGTGTGAATTGCCAGCGCAACCTGAAACATCGTGAGCAGGCACAAACAAAAAGGCTCATCTTTCGGCGACCCTTTCCCGTTACTGCTCAAGCATCAAGCTACACCAAATGATTATCGGCGCTTCCACAGGTACAACTTGCGGTTGCAACGGCGCCTGTGTGCGGTGGCGGTTCCTCTGGTTCAGGCGCTGGGGGCTGATACTTGGCGGCGTGCGCGTTATCGACTGACATATTGTTGGAGTGCGCTTATTGGAGAGTGATGATGACTTTGCCTTTTGATCTGCCCTGCTCGACGTAGCGCAACGCCTCTGCCGTCGATTCAAAAGGGAAGGAACGATCAATGACCGGTTTGATGACGCCAGCTTCGATAAGCGAGCTGATTTTTTGCAGGTGTACGCCGCTGGCCCGCATAAACAGAAATGCATAGTTCACCCCGTGCTTGCGGGCTTTTCTACGAATACCGTTGCTCAGCAGGCGCATGACTTGTCGCAGCATCCAGGACAAGCCTTGCGCTTGGGCAAAGGCTGCCGTCGGTGGCCCGGAGAGGGAGATGAGCTGTCCACCGGGCTTGAGAACCTCGACCGATTTCATCAGCACATCCTTGCCCAGGCTGTTCAATACCACGTCGAAATCGTGTAATTCGCTCGCAAAGTCGTGCTTCTTGTAGTCGATGACCACATCCGCCCCGAGCGCCTTCACCCATTCGACATTCGCCGTGCTGGTGGTGGTTGCAACAAAAGCGCCGAGGTGTTTGGCGAGCTGGATGGCAAACGTGCCGACACCGCCGGAGCCGGCATGAATCAACACCTTCTGGCCTTTTTTCAGCTGGGCGGTCTCAACCAGCGCCTGCCAGGCCGTCAAGGCGGCCAAGGGGACGGACGCCGCTTCGGCCATGTCCAGGTTCGAGGGTTTCAGCGCGAGTGCGTTTTCGTTCACGGCGATCAGTTCGGCAAACGTGCCGATCCGATCCTCGGGAGGGCGTGCATAGACTTCGTCTCCCGGGTTGAACCGCGTCACCGCCGAACCTGTGCGAACGACCACCCCAGCCAGGTCGTTGCCCAAGACCAATGGAAATGTGTAAGGCAGGATCAGTTTGAATTCGCCGGTTCTGATCTTCGAGTCCAACGGGTTCACGCTCGTTGCGTGCACCTGGATCAGAACGTCATGCACACCGACCGCAGGGTCGGGCACTTCGCCAAGCATGCCGTTCTGTTTGCCGTAGCGGTCGATAAAAAATGCCTTCATGTTGCAACGCTCTTGTCGGTGGAATGAGAACGGGGCGCGGCCCCGGCAACGTTGATGCGATGAGACGTTCAGGCGTCGAGGAACGCCAAGGCCTTGCTCACGAAATCGCCAGGGTGCTGGAAAATGCTGCCATGCCCGGCGTCCGGGTAAATGACCAGTTGCGCGTCGGGGATTCGTTTTGCCAGCTCAAGCGAGTTGACCGTGGGCACCATGATGTCGTTGTCGCCGTTGGCGATCAGCGTCGGCATCTGCAAGCGCCCGAGGTCTTGCGGCGCCTGCTTGCCCCACGCAGTAATGGCTTTCAATTGCCGAAAAAACGCACGGGGTGTCGGGCCTTTGTCCCGGTCTTGCTGGCGTTCTTTCAGCCGTTGCAAATACTCGGACGCGGCGCGTTGTCCGTTGGCCGTGCCGGTAAAGAATAGGTAGAACTTGGGATCGCGTAGGGTCAGCAGACCCTTGAGCATCAACGGCCAGGTCACCGAGCCGACGTTGTCGATGCCTGTGCCGCCGGCCGGTCCGGTTCCGGTGAGGATCAGCCGGCGCACGCGTTCGGGGGCTTTCAGGGCGATGTCTTGAGCGACGAAGCCGCCGAGTGAAAAGCCGAGCAGGTCCACCTTGTCCAAACCCAACGCACGGATAAAACCGATGCCATCGTCAGCCATTTCACCGACGGTCAACGGCGCGACGCCCCCCGAGCCACCGATACCACGGTAATCGGTGGTGATGACACGCCGGTTTTTCGCCAGACCGTCAATGATCCTGGGGTCAAAGTTATCCAGCACTGCCCCCCAATGGTTGAACATGACCAGCGGAACCTGCGTTCTGGGGCCCAGATCGCGGTAGGCAAAAGGTATCCCGCGCACCAGAACCGACTGGTTCGCCGCGTGGATAAATGACGACGGTGAACCGGGATGATTGCTGCTAGCCAAAAGAGTCATGTTTATTCCGTGCGATTGCGGAGCGAAGCCGACCTGCTCGACAGGGTTCAGACTTCAGTCAAATAACGCGGCGCCACGACGGACTGTCTGATTTGCGACAAAAGACCCTGACGTGCGGTTTGCAGGGCATCCCAGCGCTCGCCTTCTTGCAGCGGCGGAATGGTCACCGGTTCGCGGCGATCGAAGCCGACCAGTGCGGCATCGACCAGGTCAGCCACTTCCATGACTTCGCTCAAGGTGTTGATGTCGATACCGGCGCGATCCCAGATCTCCGTGCGGGTGGCCGCGGGCAATACGGCCTGCACATAAACGCCCTGAGGCGAAAGCTCCAGGCTCAGGCCTTGGGAAAGGAACAGCACAAACGCCTTGGTCGCCCCGTAGACCGACATACCAAACTCAGGCGCCAGGCCCACCACCGAACCGATGTTGATGATCGCGCCTGCACCGGCTTTGGCCAGGCGTGGCGCGATGGCGCTGGCGAGTCGCACCAGCGCAGTGGTGTTGAGGGCCACCAGCTGCGCCACGCTGTCGGTGCTTTGCTCGATGAAGCTGCCGGACTGCGCGGCACCGGCATTGTTGACGAGGATGCCGATGCGAGCGTCATCCCGCAGGCGCGCTTCGACGGTGTGCAGGTCGCCGAGTTGAGTCAGGTCGGCCGCAAGCACTTCAACGGCGACGTTGTGTTCGCCACGCAACTTTGCGGCGAGCGTTTCCAGGCGCGCGTGGTCGCGGGCAACCAACACCAGATCATGCCCGCGTTGGGCAAAACGCTCGGCGTAAACCGCGCCGATGCCAGTGGAAGCGCCAGTGATGAGAACGGTAGGGTAAGTTGTCATGATGTCAGCTCTTTATCGGGAACATGGATTGATGCACGAATAAAACCGGGCTCGATCAGCCAATGCTCAGTTCGCGCGGGTGCTGGATTCGGCAAGCGTTGGGTAGTCGATGTATCCCGCCGCGCCGCCGCCGTAGAGCGTGGAGGGGTCGAAGGCGGACAGTGGCGCAGCGGCCTTGAGCCGCTCCACCAGATCGGGGTTGGCGATAAACGGGCGGCCAAAGGCGATCAGGTCGGCCCTGTCGTGCGCAAGGCGTGCCGTGGCCAGGTCCAGGTCATAGCCGTTGTTGGCGATGTAAGTGTTCTTGAAGCGCTGGCGCAAGGCGTCGAAATCAAAGGGCGCTACGTCGCGTGGCCCACCGGTTGCGCCTTCGACGACGTGCAGATAAACGACGTCCAGGGCATTGAGTTGATCGACGATGTAATCGAACTGAGCCTGTGGATCACTGCTCGATACCCCATTGGCCGGCGAGACCGGCGAAAGGCGAATCCCCGTGCGATCAGCACCAATCTCGGCGGCCACCGCGGCTGTCACTTCCAGCAGCAGGCGCGCACGGTTTGCGATCGAGCCGCCGTAGGCATCGGTGCGCAGGTTAGCGCCGTCCTTGATGAACTGATCCAGCAAATAACCGTTCGCACCGTGGATTTCCACGCCGTCGAAGCCTGCCGCAATGGCGTTTGCCGCCGCTTGGCGGAAATCGTTGACGATGCCTGGGAGCTCGTCAATTTCCAGCGCGCGCGGCTCGGAAACGTCCTCGAAGCGATTGTTGACGAACACCTTGGTCGCCGCATGCAGCGCGGAAGGGCCTACCGGCGCCGCGCCGTGCGGTTGCAGATCCACATGGGAAACACGGCCCACATGCCACAGCTGTAGGAAAATCCTCCCGCCCTTGGCGTGTACAGCATCGGTCACCTTGCGCCATCCCTCTATCTGAGCCGCTGTGTAAATACCTGGCGTGTCCTGATAGCCCTGCCCCTGCTGGGAGATCTGCGAGGCTTCGGAAATCAGCAACCCCGCACTGGCCCGCTGGCTGTAATAGGCCGCAGCAAATTCACTCGGTACAAAACCCTTTCCGGCGCGATTGCGCGTCAGTGGCGCGAGAACCACGCGGTTCGACAGCGTCAGAGCCCCCAGTGTGTAGGGGGTAAACAGGTTCAAGTCGCTCATGGGTGTGTGTTCCGTGCCCGTTGGTAAATGGTCATCTCGCTTGCGATTAGGATGATGATCGAAATCTAAACTGTCAACGGTTTTGATTATGGTCGACATCTATGTATCATCAGCCGATGAATTTCAGCGGCAGAGAGGTATCGAACATGCGAGTGTCCAAGGCTCAGGCCCAGGCAAATCGGGAGCACATCGTCGAAACGGCCTCAGTCGTGTTTCGCGAGCGCGGCTTTGACGGAGTCGGCGTGGCCGACCTGATGGCCGCCGCCGGTTTCACCCATGGCGGTTTCTACAAACATTTCGCTTCAAAGGCCGACCTAATGGCCGAAGCCTCAGCCAACAGCCTTGCGCACTCACTGGCCAACGCCGAAGCATTGAGCGTGAAGGACTTCATCGATCTGTACGTCTCCAGGGACCATCGCGACAGACGCGCCACGGGTTGCACCATGGCAGCGCTGTGCGGTGACGCAGCGCGTCAATCGGGCGACTTGAAATCGGCATTCGCTGAAGGCATCGAGCACATGCTGCAAACGCTCGGCGAAAAATACCCGACCGGCCCGGATGCGGCGCCGGGTGAGGCAAGGCAGAAAATGATCGACCTGCTGGCACGCGCGGTCGGCGCGATCACGCTATCGCGCGCCTGCCCTGACGACTCGGCGCTGGCTGATGAGATTTTGGCGGTGTGTCATGGGCAGATGATCGAGTCGTTGTCGGAGTAGTTGGGGGGTTGATGGTTTTGGGCGTTAGGGGGAGTCAGGGGAAGAACATGATTTTCGTTATCTGATTGAAAATATGGCCTTGCCCCTATTGACCGCTGTTCTCCAAGCAATTGACCTGTACACGCAGCACTGAGAGCAGGCGCCTTCACGGAGTAAACCACCGGCGATAAGGGATAATTCAAATTAATCTAACTTCCTGTTGTTTCTAACAGTGTTGGCCATTTTGATGCTGTGGAATAGTACACGGGTTCGTGATAGTGAATTTGCTTAAATGTTTGCAATTTCAAACATACTATTCGGAGGCGTGCACATGGCCACTCTTAATGGAAAGGTTTTATTTTATGATCCCAAGTACCAGACGGGGACGATAGGCGACGAGGCGGGAAGCATGAAACGTTATGTTTTTCATGACTCGGACGTGGTATCTGGTGAGACGTTGGAAAAAGACCAGCTTGTGTTTTTTACTGAAGAAGTATCTTTAAGTGGCGGGACCCCTGGATATAGAGCTACCTTGGTTCAAGGTAGGCCGTATAGGGTGGGAATGACCATACTTTCCGGTACGGTACTGTCATATAGTTCTGAGTGCTCGGGGGGGGTAATTGCAGATAAGAACACAAAAAATCTCAATCACTATACCTTTTCCGACTCGGACGTGGTGTCTGGAGGTCCATTACACGTTGGGCAGTCTGTAACCTTCATTGGAGAGATGATCCGAGTTAATGAGGCTCAGTTTCAATACGGAGCAAAAATAATTCAGGGTGAGTAATGATACTTGCCGGTGGTGAGCCGCGTGAACATTTACGTAAACTGTGCGGCATTCTCTGAGTTAATGGAGTTTTTAGCCTCGGTCGCTGATGAGCAGCGACCGGGAGAGGTTGGCGGTAACGATGGGGTAATTGCCAATGATGAGCGTACCTTCCTTGCCGCTGGGCTTGGTGTACTTCAAGCGCCAGGTCTTCACGCCATTGGGTTTGACGAAAAGGTACATGCCGCCGCCGTCGAACAGTTTGGGAAACAGGGGCAGACTACCATTATTGAAAACATGCTCTGACCCCTATTTTCCACTATTTTCCATGCCGGAAAATGCGGCGGGGTTTGGGGATGTGGAAAAGATTGATCGGGTGTATATGAATAATGAAATACGGTCGATCAGGCAGTTGTTTTTACAGGTGAATGGGCGGTTGCGTATGGATCGAGGCATAGAATGGATTGATAGATGAGCTCGTAGGGGGCATATATAGGTAGAAGTGTGCGCGTGTGTTTTTCAATTGCCAAAGTATAGGCCTGATTTTTATGATTTGTCGTAATAATAGTTGGTCAGAATTGGTCTAAAGACCTGTTACGTTTAACAGTAGATGGCGGAAATGTTACGTCTTACCGTAGGTTGGCCTGCCTTTAGTTTGAGCAGGTTTTTTACGTTTCGATACTTGAGGAGAGCTATCATGATAGACGTTACGGTTTTGCTGGTGGATCTGTCCCCTATCACGGATACTGCTGGGAAGGTAAAGTCAGATGTTGAGTCTAAAACTAATTCGTCGGTCAAAAATGTGATGTTATTTGATCGCCCAAGTGGTGAGCGAATTGCAGTTGTAACTTATGCTTTGTCTCCTGCTGCAAAATCTTTGAAACTTTTTGAGAATTTAGATAGTTACATTCCAGAACCTGAGCGGGATATAGATAAGCCGTTTCTCATGCCGATTGAGGATGTATTTTCCATTAGTGGTCGTTGAACGATCAAGTTATATCAGTTTGATTGTAGTTGAACACTGTGCTTCAGGCGCCCGATGCACTGCACCGGGCGCGGACTACTTACTGCGGGTGCGGCCCGCCTGGCTGCATAGCCGAAAGCAGGTCATCGACAATCGCTTTGCCCATTTCGCACAGGTAGTGCGAGGCAAATGCGAACTTCTCCGCCTTGGGGTCCATGGCGGCTTCAAGCGAGAGCATTTTTGCGTAGTAGAGAACGTGTGCTGCGTGTTCAAGGGCTTCGAGAATAGGAACCCCAGCATTGACTCGAAACAATTTCAGATGGGACTTTTCCTCGCCACAATCTGCGAAGGTCTGAGCGCCAATGGTTTTGGCTTCTGCGGGTGGGGTGCTCATTGCTCACCTCCTGCGTACAGGGTGGCGGCATTGGGACGGACGGCACTACGGTAATTAAGCATGGTGTGAAACCTCTGTGATGACCAACTGAGACGGCCACACATCGATTCCAGGCGATGGGTGGCAGCCGTGCGCAGGCTGGAAACCGAGACAGAGACAACTCGGCAGACACGAATGTCTCCCGCACACGACCGCCATGAAGCACAAACGGCAGGCACAAAAAAAGCGTCCGCTGATTGTTTGACGACGCTACGTGCGTCTCGGTTTCGGGTTTCCAGGCCCGGTCGCTGATGAGCAGCGACGTGAAGGAGGTTAGCGCGATGGCCTGCTATCTGCAACTGGCTCTATGTCCCCTAATTCCGCTTTGCAATAGTGACGTAGGGTGTCAGAAGTAGGAAACAGGGGTCAGACCACCATTATTGAAAACATGCTCTGACCCCTATTTTCCTAATTTAGCCGTGAGCGCGAAACCAGTTGCCATCCAGCGGCTATAACTGGCGTAGGAACCCCGTCGATGGTTGGATCATCAGCGTAGAGTGAGACCCCCACACCCCTGCTTGAGGGTGTGTATATGAATATCAAGCGTACTTTCAAGGGCTGCCGGCAATGGTGGCCCTTTTCTTTATCTGTCACAAAAGTGTGTAGCGCTTGTATAGCTGGTCGCCGGGGGAAACGCTGTCCTGTCTTTTTTCATGGGGCTTGTTCACTCCCCATCAGGCGTCGTCTGCATTGTCTTCCATGATCGGCAGACCAATGCAACGATCAAATATCTGGATCAGCGGGCCATCGTCGCCATGAAATGACTGATGATTCGCTTTAATCCATTCTTGTTTGTCGACTTCCCACCAATTGATCTCGTAACCCGCGTTGATGATGATCCATTCGAACAGCATCCGCTGGGCTCGTCCGTTACCTTCTCGGAAGGGATGTGCGACGTTCAACGTACTGTAGGACTCGGCGACGGCTTTGAGCAGTAAGTCGCGTGAATAGCCTTCAAACCAGCCGTTGGACTCGACTTTTCGGAATTCTCTGGCGGCTTCCGGCTCTATGCGGTCAGGGACGCAGAACTGATTTCCACCTTTGCTGATCTTTACCGTCCGGATCTCGCCGGCCCAACTATAGATAGCCGAGAATAGGGTACGATGAATTTGTTTCAGAGTATCCAGGCTGTATGGCGGCTCTATGAACTCAAGCCGCTCTGCGGCAGCTTCGGTGAGATAGCGTTCGGCCTCGTTGAGGTCGTCCTCATCATGCAAATCAAGTAGGTTTTTGAGGGTACCTGTTCCCCGGTAACAGTAGGGATCCTGATCGACCCCGTATTTGTCATTACTACTCAAGCTTTGATTTGCCGAACGGCCATGAGCGCAGCTTCGCGAGTGGGAAGCTTGTGATCGTCATTTGGAGAGGTCGTAAAACCCTCGAGGCGCAAGCTGGCCGCGAAGTTGGATTTACGGTGTTTGGCGAAGTAGGCTTTTTTGGCTTGAAAACTCAGCTTTTCCACGTCTGCTCTCCACGGATGTGTGCCCGAGAGTATAGCTTATTCAACTAGCTGTTTGGCTCTGCATCAGCGCTACTCGTCGCCTTGGGAGATGCTCCCACCGAAGGCCGGGCTGGAAGGACATTTCGTCAGGCAAAAAAAAGCCTCGCATCGCTGCGAGGCTTTTTAATATGGTGCCGGCACCAGGAGTCGAACCCGGGACCTACTGATTACAAGTCAGTTGCTCTACCAACTGAGCTATACCGGCGTGTTAGGGCGACGATTATAGCGATTGAAAAAGTTCTGTAAACCCCTGAAATCTGACTATTTTTGCGAAAACCCAAGTTTTCGCCCTTCGCTCTGCATTTACCCGCTTCTCCCGCAGCCAAATGCCCCTATCAGCGTTCGTGCATGGCCTCTGCGCGGGATTTGATGATTGGCTTGAGCAGGTAGCTCAAGATGCTCTTCTTGCCGGTGATGATGTCCACAGAGGCCACCATGCCGGGGATGATCAGCAGGGGTTTGTCGTCGGTGCCGAGGTGGCTGCGGTCGGTGCGCAGTTTGATGACGTAGAAGGTGTTTTTCTTCTCTTCATCCATCACGGTGTCGGCGCCGATCTGTTCGAGTTTGCCTTTGAGGCCGCCGTAGATGGTGTAGTCGTAGGCGGTGAATTTGATCATTGCTTCCTGGCCGGGGTGGAGGAAGGCGATGTCTTGCGGGCGGATCTTGGCTTCTACCAGCAAGGTGTCGTCCAGCGGTACGACTTCGGCGATGTCGCTGCCGGGCTGGATCACGCCGCCCACGGTGTTGACCAGCATTTGCTTGACGATACCGCGCACGGGGGAGGTGACCATGGTGCGGCTGACGCGGTCTTCCAGGCCTTTGGAGGTGGCTTGGGCCTTGCTCAGGTTGGTGCGCGCTTCGTTCAGTTGAGCCAGGGCTTCGCTGCGGAATTTGCCGCGGGTCTCGTCGATTTTGCGTTGCACTTCGTTGATGGCGGCCTGGGCGCGGGGGATGGCCAGGGTGGTGCCGTCGAGCATGCCGCGGGTTTCCACTTCGGAGCGTTTGAGGCGCAGCACTTCTACCGGCGAGACCGCGCCCTGTTGTACCAGCGGTTCGGACATGCCGATCTCCTGGCGCAGCAGGTTCAGGCTGTTGCGGTATTGGTCCTGCTTGGAGGCGAATTCACGCAGTTCCTGCTGGCGTTGCAGCAGTTGTTGTTGCAGCCCGCCGATTTCGTCCGACAGTTGCTGGCGTCGGCTCAGGTACAGCGACTCTTCGTTCGACGCCTGGTTGGGCACGGCTTTGCGCGCGTCTTCGGTAATGTTCAGCGGGCGATTTTCGACTTCGGCGCTGAGGCGCTCCACGCGCAGTTCCATGGCCACGCGGTCGGCTTCGGTTTCGCCGACGTTGGAGGCAAAGCGTGTGTCGTCCAGGCGTACCAGCGGCGCGCCGGCGTCGACGATTTGGCCTTCATGCACGTAGATCTGGGCGACGATGCCGCCTTCCAGGTTCTGGATTTTCTGGATGCGCGAGGAGGGGATCGCCTTGCCTTCGCCTTTGGTCACTTCATCGATGATCGCAAAGTGCGCCCACAGTATCAGGAACACGAAGAAGCCGATCACGCCCCAAATGGTCAGGCGCACGATGCGCGGGGCGTCGTCGACCAGGGCTTTTTCGACTTCGGGCAAGGGCTGGTCTTCGAGCGAGTCGGTGCCTCTGAAATAGCCGAAGATGACGTCTTTCAAACGGCGTGGGCCGGATTTAAGCAACACTGATCTGCCCCTTTTTCAGCGCTTCCATGACGGCCGCTTTTGGACCGTCCGCGAGTATCTGGCCACGGTCGATCACCAGCAGGCGATCCACCAGGCTCAACAGCGAGGCGCGGTGGGTGACCAGAATCACCGTCTTGTTTTCGATCACTGACTGCAAGCGCTGTTTCAGGCGCTCTTCGCCGGTGTTGTCCATGGCGCTGGTCGGTTCGTCCAGCAGCAGGATCGGTGGGTTCAATAGCAATGCACGGGCGAGGGCGACGTTTTGTCGCTGGCCGCCGGAGAGGTTTTGCCCGCGTTCGCCCACTTGCAGTTCGTAACCTTGCGGATGCAGCCTGGCAAATTCATGCACGCCGGCCAGTTCTGCGGCTTGCAGCACCATTTCGTCGTCCACGTAGCGTGCGCCCGAGACGAGGTTGTCGCGCAAGGTGCCGGCCAGCAGTTGGATGTCCTGGGCCACGTAGCCGATGTTGTGGCGCAATTCGCTGACATCGATCTGGCGAATGTCCACGCCATCGACCAGCAACGAGCCCGAATCCGGCTGGTAAAGACCGACCAACAGTTTGGCCAGCGAGCTTTTGCCCGAGCCGCTGCGCCCGATGATGCCGATCTTCTCGCCCGCCCGCACGTTCAGGTTGATGCCGCGCAGCGCTAGGTTTTGTTGGTTCGGGTAGGTGAAGTCGACTTCGCGGAACGTCATCGCGCCTTGCAGCGCCTTGCGGCTGAGCGGGCGTTCGTCGTAGTTGCGTTCTTGCGGCAACTCCATCATCTGGTCGACCGAGACCATCGTCACCTTGGCTTGCTGGTAGCGCGTCAGCAGCCCCGACAGTTGCGCCAACGGGCCCAGTGCGCGACCGCTGAGCATGTAGCAGGCAACGAGGCCGCCCATGCTGAGGGCGCCATCAATGATCTGGTACACGCCGAAAATGATCATCGCCACGCCGGCCACTTGCTGGATCAGCAAGGTGATGTTCATGGCCAGGCCGGACAACACCTTGACCCGCAGTTCCAGGCGGCTGAGGGTGCCAATGGTCTGTTCCCATTGATACTGGCGCTCGCTTTCTGCGTTATTGACCTTGACCGCATCGAGCCCGGCGAGGGTTTCGATCAGGCTCGACTGGCGCTCGGCGCCCAGGGCCATGGTGCGCTCCAGTGTCGCAGTCAGCGGTTTCTGGAGCATGTGGCCGATACCCAGGGCCAGCGGGAAGGCGATGATCGGAATCCACACCAGGTGGCCGCCGAGCATGGCGATCACCACCAGGATGATCAGGGTGAACGGCAGGTCGATCAGGCTCGCGAGGGTCAGCGAGGTGAGGAAGTCGCGCATCCCCTGGAATTCATGGATGTTCTGCGCAAAGCTGCCGACCCGCGCCGGGCGCACTTTCATGGCCATGCCCACGATGCGCTCGAACAGCGTCGCGGAGATGATCAGGTCGGTTTTTTTGCCCGCCAGGTCCAGGCATAAACTGCGCAGGCTCTTGAGCAGCAGATCGAACAGGTACGCGCCGCAGATACCGATGGCCAGCACCCACAAGGTGGCGGTGGCCTGGTTGGGGACCACGCGGTCATACACGTTCATCACAAACAGTGGTGCGGCCAGGGCGATCAGGTTGATCACCAGGCTCGCGGCGATTGCGTCGGCGTAGAGCCAGCGCGAGCGCTTGAGGGTGTCTCGGAACCACGAGCGTGCGCGCGGGATCAGCGTGCCGCTGGTGATGTCAAATTTATGCTGCGGTTGGGCGAAAAATACCCGACCGCTGTAATCCTGACTCAAGGTTTCACGGCTGACCTGTACTTCGCCGCCGTCGCTTTCGCTGAGCAGCAGTTGCGCCGTGTCGCCTTCCCAGCCCAACAGCACCGCGCTGCGCCCTTCCTTGAGCAGCAGCATGGCGGGCAGTGCGATGGATGGAATCTGTTCCAGCTTGCGCTGCAGCAACCGCCCCTGCAAACCCGCCCGAGCGGCTGCACGCGGCAGCAGCTCGGCGCTCAGACGCTGGGCCGCGAGTGGCAGCCCAGTGGTCAGCATTGCGCGGCTGGCGGGTTTGTAATGCAGTGAGCAGAGTGTCAACAACCCGTCCAGCAAGGGGTCGTCATGCTGACTGCGCGGGTCATGGTTGAGTTGCGCCACACCTATTTCAGAATCCAAGCTGACTCTCTCTTACTGCAGTTGAGTGGTCCAACGCCGTCAAGAATCAGTTCATCCCTGGCAGGTTTACCGACGGTTTAATATCGTTCTGCACAACCGATGCCATCGGCGCTACCACGCCCTGACTTCTCAGCAGTTGGCCCATGTCGGCCTTGATTCGATACTGCGTGTAGATCTGCAGGTTTTTGATCTGCGCCAGACGCTGCTGAGCGGTGAACAGTTCATTCTCGCTGTCGAGCAAGTCGAGCAGTGTACGCTCACCGAGGCTGAACTGCTGTTGATACGAGGTACGTACTCGCGTGCTGCGGTCCACGTATTCCTGCGCGATCGGCACCTGCTGGGTGGCGTTGTTGTAGGCGTTCCACGCCAGGCCCAGCTCTTCGTTCAGCTGACGCAGGGCGTTGTTGCGGATGTCCAGCGCCTGGGAGGCCTGGGAAGCCTTGGACTGCAGGTTGGCCTTGTCGGTGCCGCCGTTGAACAGGTTGAACTGCATGTTCAGCATGGCGGAATAGCTGTTGTCATGGCCTGGGTCGCCGGCGATGTTGTCATTGGCCGAACGTTGCAGCACCGCATCGAAGCGCGGGTAGAAGGTCGACTTGGCGGATTCGTACTGCTTTTCAGCGGCGGTGATATCCGATTCGGCAGAGCGCAATACCGGGCTGTCGGCAATCATCTGGCGGCGTGCTTCATCCAGGCTGGCTGGCAGCAAGGTCACGATGCCCGCTGGCTTTTCCAGTTGGTCAGGCTCTTGGCCGACAACGCTCATGTAGTTGGTATTGGCGTCAGCCAGGTTGGTCTGTTCGGTGATCAGGTTGTTTCGAGCCTGAGCCAGACGGGCTTCGGCCTGGTCCATGTCCGCCATTCTTCCGACGCCACGGCTGGTGCGCAATTTGATCTGGTCAAAAATGCGTTCGTGGCTTTTCAGGTTCTCTTCTGCCAGTTGCACCATCTCGCGACGGGTCAAGACATCCAGATAAACCTGGGCGACCGTCAGGGCGGTGCGCTCGGTCGTGTTGAGCAACGCATAACCGCGGGAATTGGCAGTGGCTTGTTGGCGGCCTACTTCATTTTGGGTGCCAAAACCCTGGAACAGGTTTTGCTGCAGACGAATGGTCGATTCGCCGCGGTTCATGGTTTTCCAATCGTGGCTGTTGCTGGCCGCGCGGGTGGTGGTGTTGTCCGAGCGTTCACGGCCATAACCGCCCAGCAAGTCGACTTTAGGCAAGTAGCCGCCTTTGGCTGCGTCGACTTGGTAGTCAGCAGCAATGCGCGCATTGACACCCGCTTGGATCTCCGGATGGACTTCCACCGCTTTCTGCATCGCCTCTGTCAGGGTTTGAGCCTGTACGAAACTGGCGGCTAGAGCAAAAGGCAAAGCTTTGAATAAGTGCAAACGCATTGTGATTCTTCCCTGGGGATTGGTTGCCTGGAAAACCGCAACAAACTTGAAATAGTGCATTGGATTGGCAACCGAAATCACTGCTTGTCATGAGTGCTGGACGGTGCAAACAGAAAGTCGCGATGCCGTGTAAATATCAATGTGACATTACCGGGCGGATTGTTTAGGATGGCGCCAAATAGGTCAATATCTTGACGGAAAAGTAATTCGTCGAGCAAAACACCAAAATATTGACGCCAAATTTTTTACATGGGTTTAACGTACTCCAGCTATTGAATCGGCACTAGAGAGAAAGGCCGGTCTCCATGATGGATGCCCCCTGAACGGTAATACACGGAGAGTCTTTTATGAGCAGCGTTGCGGTCGTCAAAAGCATTGTCGGTCAAGTGTTTGCGGTATCCCCGGAAGGGATTCGTCGCCTGCTGGTAGAAGGGGATCGTTTGTTTGCAGGGGAGCAGGTGGAAACCGGTCCTGCCGGCTCCGTGTCGTTGGAGCTTGCCGATGGCCGCACCCTTGACCTGGGGCGCGACACGCAATGGAGCGCGAACACGCCTGACTCAGTGACCGACCTGAGTGCCGCCACTGCCCAGGAAGCACCCTCTGTTGCCGAACTGCAGCAAGCCATCGCTGCCGGTGCCGACCCGACCCAAGACCTTGAAGCCACTGCTGCCGGCCCGACTGCCGCTGGCGCGGACGGCGCCGTGGGTGGCGGCCACAGCTTTGTCGTGCTGGAGGCCACCGCAGGCACGGTTGACCCTACTATCGGTTATCCAACGAACGGTTTGAATGCCGCTGATGCCGCGACCGGCCTGTTCACTGCCGCTGCCGATAACAGCCTCGATCCGCGCAGCGTCACCATCACCTTGACCGCCACGCCGAGCATCACCGAAGCCGGCGGCGTCGTGGTTTACACCGTGTTTGTCACCCAGGCGCCGACCAGTGACCTGACCGTCACCTTGTCCAACGGCTTGTCTGTCGTGGTCCCCGCCGGCCAGACCGCGGGCGCGCTGAACGTCACGTTCGCGGGCAATGACACGCCTTACCTGGATGCCTCGTCGATCTCCGCCACCATCACCGGCACGTCCGGCGGCGGCAACCTGATCATCACCACCGACCCGGCGCCGGCGGTTACGCAGATCAATGACACCATCGACACCACCACCGTCACGCTGAGCGCGAACGCGTCGGTCGATGAGGGCGGCAAGATCGTCTATACCGCGACCGTGAACAACGCCGCGCAGACCGACGTCACCATCACGCTGTCCAACAACACCACCATCACCATCGAAGCCGGTAAAACCACGGGCACCGTCAGCGTCGATACGCCGGCAAACCTGGCCGACGGCAAAGACCTGAGCGTCAGCGCCACCATTACCGGTGCAAGCGGCGGTAACTACGAAAACCTGGCGATCAACCCGGAAGCCGCCACTACCACCGTGATCGCTGTCGACAACCCGAGCGTGCTGGTCGCAGACACCAACACGGTTGCCGAGGAGCAAGTCGCCACTGGCAACGTGCTGAGCAATGACAGCGACATCGACAACGTGCTGACCGTCGCGACGTTCACCGTTGGCGGCACCACGTATAACGCAGGCCAAACCGCCATTGTCGAAGGTGTCGGTACCGTCACCATCGGTGCGGATGGTGCGTATGCGTTTACCCCGGTCAAGGATTACAACGGTGAAGTGCCGCAAATCGGCTACACCACCAATACCGGTTCGAGCAGCACGCTGGACGTGACGGTGACGCCGGTTAACGATGCGCCGGTGGCAGTGGTGGTCGCAGCGAACGGAGCTGAAGATCCGGCCCAGGGCATTGCGGTCAAACTGAGTGCGACCGATGGGGATGGTTTGGCGAACGTGAAATCGTTCACTGTCGGCACACCAACCAATGGCACGTTCTACACCGACGCGGCCATGACCAAACCGGTGACCGGCTCGATCGACGCGGTCAACGGCGAAGCGACGATTTACTTCAAACCGAACGAAAACTTCAACGGCACCGCGAATTTCACCTATACCGCGACCGACAGCGGCAACGCGGATGGCAGCAACCCGCTGACCTCTGCTCCGGCTAACGGCACTGTCACTGTGACGGCGGTGAACGATGCACCGGAAGCGATCGCGACCACTGCAACCGGGACTGAAGATCCAAGCGTAGGCATTGCGGTCAAGCTGAGCGCGACCGATGTTGATGGCCTGGCGAACGTGAAATCGTTCACCGTCGGCGAGTCGGCCAACGGCACGTTCTACACCGACGCGGCCATGACCAAGCCGGTGACTGGCGCGATTGACGCGGTCAATGGCGAAGCCACCGTGTACTTCAAGCCGAACGAGAACTTCAACGGCACCGCGAACTTCACCTATACCGCGACCGACAGCGGCAACGCGGATGGCAGCAACCCGCTGACCTCTGCGCCGGCTAACGGCACTGTCACTGTGACGGCGGTCAACGACGCGCCTGAGGCTGTGGCGACCACTGCGACCGGTTCTGAAGATTCGGTCCAGGGTATTGAAGTCAAGCTTTCGGCCACCGACGTAGACGGCGTGGACAACGTGAAATCGTTCACTGTCGGCACGCCAACCAATGGCACGTTCTACACCGATGCTGCCATGACCAAACCGGTGACTGGCTCGATCGACGCGGTCAACGGTGAAGCGACCGTTTACTTCAAGCCAAACGAAAACTTCAACGGCACCGCGAATTTCACTTATACCGCGACCGACAGCGGCAACGCTGATGGCAGCAATCCGCTGACCTCGACTCCAGCCAACGGCACCATCACTGTCACTGCGGTGAACGACGCGCCGGTGGCTGTGGCGACCACTGCGACCGGTTCTGAAGATCCGGCCCAGGGCATCGAAGTCAAGCTTTCGGCCACTGATATCGATGGCGTGGAGAACGTGAAATCGTTCACCGTCGGCACGCCAACCAATGGCACGTTCTATACCGACGCGGCCATGACCAAGCCGGTAACCGGCTCGATCGACGCGGTCAACGGCGAAGCCACGGTTTACTTCAAACCGAACGAAAACTTCAACGGCACCGCGAATTTCACCTATACCGCGACCGACAGCGGCAACGCTGACGGCAGCAACCCGCTGACTTCTACTCCGGCCAACGGCACTATCACCGTGACGGCGGTCAACGATGCGCCAGAAGCTGTCGCCACTACCGCGACCGGTTCTGAAGATCCGGCCCAGGGCATCGAAGTCAAGCTTTCGGCCACTGATATCGATGGCGTGGAGAACGTGAAATCGTTCACCGTCGGCACGCCTACCAACGGCACGTTCTACACCGACGCTGCCATGACCAAGCCGCTTACCGGCTCGATCGACGCGGTCAACGGCGAAGCTACGGTTTACTTCAAGCCGAACGAAAACTTCAACGGCACCGCAAACTTCACCTACACCGCGACCGACAGCGGCAATGCTGACGGCACCAACCCGCTGACTTCGACCCCAGCTAACGGCACTATCACCGTGACGGCGGTCAACGATGCGCCAGAAGCTGTCGCCACTACCGCGACCGGTTCTGAAGATCCGGCCCAGGGCATCGAAGTCAAGCTTTCGGCCACTGATATCGATGGCGTGGAGAACGTGAAATCGTTCACCGTCGGCACGCCTACCAACGGCACGTTCTATACCGACGCGGCCATGACCAAGCCGGTGACCGGCTCGATCGACGCGGTCAACGGCGAAGCCACGGTTTACTTCAAGCCGAACGAAAACTTCAACGGCACCGCAAACTTCACCTACACCGCGACCGACAGCGGCAATGCTGACGGCACCAACCCGCTGACTTCTACTCCGGCCAACGGCACCATCACCGTGACTGCGGTCAACGATGCGCCGGTCGCAGCACCGACCACCGCAACGGGTTCTGAAGATCCGGTTCAAGGCATCGAAGTCAAACTGAGCGCGACCGACGTAGATGGCGTGACAGACGTGAAATCGTTCACCGTCGGCACGCCAACCAACGGCACGTTCTACACCGATGCGGCCATGACCAAGCCAGTGACTGGCTCGATTGACGCGGTCAACGGTGAAGCCACCGTTTACTTCAAGCCGAACGCGAACTTCAACGGCACCGCGAACTTCACCTACACCGCGACCGACGGCGGTATCGCTGACGGCGGCAGCCCGCTGACCTCGGCTCCAGCCAACGGCACTATCACCGTGACTCCGGTCAACGATGCACCGGTCGCCGAACCGACCACAGCAACGGGTTCTGAAGATCCGGTTCAAGGCATCGAAGTCAAACTGAGCGCGACCGACGTAGACGGCGTGACAGACGTGAAATCCTTCACCGTCGGCACCCCAACCAACGGCACCTTCTACACCGACGCCGCCATGACCAAGCCGGTGACCGGTTCGATTGACGCAGTCAACGGCGAAGCCACCGTTTACTTCAAGCCGAACGCGAACTTCAACGGCACCGCGAACTTCACCTACACCGCCACCGACGGCGGCATTGCTGACGGCGGCAGCCCGCTGACCTCGGCTCCAGCCAACGGCACTATCACCGTGACTCCGGTCAACGATGCGCCGGTCGCCGAACCGACCACAGCAACGGGTTCCGAAGATCCGGTTCAAGGCATCGAAGTCAAACTGAGCGCGACCGACGTAGATGGCGTGACAGACGTGAAATCCTTCACCGTCGGCACGCCAACCAACGGCACGTTCTACACCGACGCGGCCATGACCAAGCCAGTGACTGGCTCGATTGACGCCGTCAACGGCGAAGCGACCGTTTACTTCAAGCCGAACGCGAACTTCAACGGCACCGCGAACTTCACCTACACCGCTACTGACGGCGGTATCGCTGACGGCGGCAGCCCGCTGACTTCGGCGCCTGCCAATGGCACCATCACCGTGACCCCGGTCAACGATGCACCGGTCGCCGAACCGACCACAGCAACGGGTTCTGAAGATCCGGTTCAAGGCATCGAAGTCAAACTGAGCGCGACCGACGTAGACGGCGTGACAGACGTGAAATCCTTCACCGTCGGCACCCCAACCAACGGCACCTTCTACACCGACGCCGCCATGACCAAGCCGGTAACCGGCTCGATTGACGCAGTCAACGGCGAAGCCACCGTTTACTTCAAGCCAAACGAAAACTTCAACGGCACCGCGAACTTCACCTACACCGCCACCGACGGCGGCATTGCTGGCGGCGGCAGCCCGCTGACCTCGGCTCCAGCCAACGGCACCATCACCGTGACTGCGGTGAACGACGCGCCGGTACTGGGCAACGCCTCGACCAACGCATTCGGCGACACCTATATCGAAGGCAAGCCTGGCGGCTACGTGGCGGCGAACCTGACCGTCAGCGACGTCGACAACGGCACCCTGCAAAGCGCCAAAGTCACACTCGTCAACCACCTGGCAGACGATGTACTGATCGCAGATGTCAGCAACACCAAAATTGCAGTCAGCTACGACAAGGCCACGGGCATCTTGACCTTGTCCGGTGAGGCCACCACGGCTGAGTACCAGGAAGTCCTGCGTTCGGTACACTTCGCCAGCGAAAGCGAGAACCCGGACCCGGCCAATCGCACCCTGACCATCACCGTCAACGACGGCCAGCTGGATTCGGCGCCTGTCACCTCCGTGGTGTACGTGGTTCCGGTGAACGATCCGCCTGAGGTCAAGTTCGACAGCACCACATTCACTGAGCAAAAAGACGCAGTCGCGCTGGTCGAAAACCTGACCATCAAAGACGTCGACAACACCACCTTCAGCAAAGTCGTGGTCACCGTCGACCACCTGGCTGCAGGTGATTTGCTCAGCAATACCGATGTGCTCAAGGCCCTGGCCGTTGCCGGGATCACCATCACCCAGAGCGGCAGCGCCGCCGACGGGAAAATCGTCTACACCCTCACCAGCGACTCGAAGGCCGGCAGCAGCGCCGCCGACTTCGTCAAACTGGTTGAAGCCATCACCTTCCAGAGCCCGGGCAATAACCCTGTCGGTACCGATCGTACCGTCACCATCGAGGTGACTGACAACGGTGGCGGCAACCTGGATCGCGAACCGCCGGAAACCGGCAGCGCCACTGGCAAGGTCACTATCGACCTGTTCAACGACGCCCCGACTGCATCGGCCGACAACACCACCGCCGATGAAGACCATACCGCCAAGATCGTGCTGGACGGCAAGGATGTGGACGGTACCGTCTCCAGCTTTGTCATCACCACCTTGCCGGAAAACGGCAAGCTGTACAGCGATGCCACGCTGCAAACCGAACTCAAAGTCGGCGACTCGGTGCCAGCGGGTGCCGACGGCAAAGCCGCGGTTTACTTCGCCCCGACCGGCGACTGGAGCGGCAAAACCGAGGTGACGTTCACTGCGGTCGACAACGGCGGTAAATCGAGCGCCGTAACGACGGCGGACATCACGATCGCGCCGGTTACCGACACTCCGCACCTGGGCCTGCTCGGCGGCGGCCCTGTGACCTCGATCAACTTCGACAGCGCCAACCTCAATGGTTCGTGGGGCATCGTCGGGGTAAATGACGCCAACAACGCGCCTGTCAGTGGCACCCCGAGCACTCCGTGGCTCACGGGGAATGCCGGCGGCCAAGTCGAAATCGGCCAAAGCAGCAACTACGGCGTAGAGACCCCAGGCAACAGCCAGGTCATCGAGCTTGAGAAAAACGCCGGCGACGACTCCAGCCTGTACACCATCATCAAGGCAGAAGCCGGCACGGCGTACACCATCTCGGTCGACTACTCGCCGCGTGCGGGCGCCGAGAACAATTCGGTGATCGACGTATTCTGGGGCGGCGTCAAAGTCGGCACCCTGGATACCACCACCGTCGGCATGAAGACTTACACCTTCGTCGTGCCGGTCACCGCTGACGGCGATGCCAAACTCGAGTTCAAAGCCCCGGCCGGGGATGCAAACAACTCGTTGGGCGGTGTGCTGGACAACATCAACGTCACCCAGGTGCTGAACACCGGCCTGGAAGACCATGCGATCAAGCTGTCGACCATCGACGCATACGCCACCGACAAGGATGGCTCCGAGACGCTCAAGCTGGAAGTCGGTGGCATTCCGCTCAACGCGACCATCTCCGATGGCACGCCGGGCCACACCTTCACCGCGACGGCTGGCAATCAAAGCGTCGACATCAGCGACTGGAACAAGGCCACCCTGGTCTTCACCCCGGCGGAAAACGCCAACGGCCTGGTGAACCTCACCGTCACCGCCACCGCGCAGGACGGCACGGCTGATCCGAAGTCCGAGTCGATCACCCTGCCGATCAACGTGATTGCCGTTAACGATGCACCAGAAGCTATCGCGACTACCGCGACCGGTTCCGAAGATCCGGTTCAAGGTATCGAAGTCAAGCTTTCGGCTACTGATATCGATGGCGTGGAGAACGTGAAATCGTTCGCGGTTGGTACGTCGACCAGCGGTACGTTCTATACCGATGCGGCGATGACCAAACCGGTGACTGGCTCGATCGACGCCATCAACGGCGAAGCCACGGTTTACTTCAAGCCAAATGCGAACTTCAACGGCACGGCGAACTTCACCTATACCGCCACCGACAGTGGCAATGCTGACGGCAGCAACCCGCTGACCTCGGCACCGGCCAATGGCACCATCACTGTAACTGCGGTGAACGATGCGCCGGTTGCCGCACCGACCACTGCAACGGGTTCCGAAGATCCGGTCCAGGGTATCGAAGTTAAGCTTTCGGCCACTGATGTAGACGGTGTGGCGGACGTGAAATCGTTCACCGTCGGCACGCCAACCAATGGCACGTTCTACACCGATGCGGCGATGACCAAGCCAGTGACTGGCTCGATTGACGCGGTCAACGGTGAAGCCACCGTTTACTTCAAACCAAACGCGAACTTCAACGGCACGGCGAACTTCACCTACACCGCCACCGACGGCGGCATTGCTGACGGCGGTAGCCCGCTGACCTCAGCGCCTGCTAACGGCACTATCACCGTGACTGCGGTGAACGACGCGCCGGTCGCAGCACCGACCACCGCAACGGGTTCCGAAGATCCGGCCCAGGGTATCGAAGTTAAGCTTTCGGCCACTGACGTAGACGGCGTGGCAGACGTGAAATCCTTCACCGTCGGCACGCCAACCAATGGCACGTTCTACACCGATGCGGCCATGACCAAGCCAGTGACTGGCTCGATTGACGCGGTCAACGGCGAAGCGACCGTTTACTTCAAGCCGAACGCGAACTTCAACGGCACGGCGAACTTCACTTACACCGCTACCGACGGCGGTATCGCTGACGGCGGCAGCCCGCTGACCTCAGCGCCTGCTAACGGCACTATCACCGTGACTGCGGTGAACGACGCGCCGGTCGCAGCACCGACCACCGCAACGGGTTCCGAAGATCCGGCCCAGGGTATCGAAGTTAAGCTTTCGGCCACTGACGTAGACGGCGTGGCAGACGTGAAATCGTTCACCGTCGGCACGCCAACCAACGGCACGTTCTACACCGATGCGGCGATGACCAAACCGGTGACCGGCTCGATTGATGCCGTCAACGGCGAAGCGACCGTTTACTTCAAGCCAAACGAAAACTTCAACGGCACCGCGAACTTCACTTACACCGCTACCGACGGCGGCATTGCTGACGGCGGCAGCCCGCTGACCTCTGCGCCTGCCAACGGCACCATCACGGTGACTCCGGTCAACGACGCGCCTGTGGCTGTGACCACTACCGCGACGGGTGCTGAAGATCCAAGCGTAGGTATCGCGGTCAAACTGAGCGCCACCGACGTAGACGGTGTGGCAGACGTGAAATCCTTCACCGTCGGCACGCCAACCAATGGCACGTTCTACACCGATGCGGCCATGACCAAACCGGTGACTGGCTCGATTGACGCAGTCAACGGCGAAGCGACCGTTTACTTCAAGCCGAACGCGAACTTCAACGGCACGGCGAACTTCACCTACACCGCCACCGACGGCGGTATCGCTGACGGCGGCAGCCCGCTGACCTCAGCGCCTGCTAACGGCACCATCACCGTGACTCCGGTCAATGACGCGCCAGTGGCTGTGACCACTACCGCGACCGGTGCTGAAGACCCAAGCGTAGGTATCGCGGTCAAGCTGTCCGCCACCGACGTAGACGGCGTGGCAGACGTGAAATCCTTCACCGTCGGCACGCCTACCAACGGCACGTTCTACACCGATGCCGCCATGACCAAGCCAGTAACTGGCTCGATCGACGCGGTCAACGGCGAAGCCACCGTTTACTTCAAACCAAACGCGAACTTCAACGGCACGGCGAACTTCACTTACACCGCTACCGACGGTGGTATCGCTGACGGCGGCAGCCCGCTGACCTCGGCTCCAGCCAACGGCACTATCACCGTGACTCCGGTCAACGATGCGCCAGTGGCTGTGACCACTACCGCAACCGGTGCTGAAGACCCAAGCGTAGGTATCGCGGTCAAACTGAGCGCGACCGACGTAGACGGTGTGGCAGACGTGAAATCCTTCACCGTCGGCACGCCTACCAACGGTACGTTCTACACCGATGCGGCCATGACCAAGCCAGTGACCGGCGCTATTGATGCGGTCAACGGCGAAGCCACCGTTTACTTCAAGCCGAACGCGAACTTCAACGGCACGGCGAACTTCACTTACACCGCTACCGACGGCGGTATTGCCGACGGCGGCAGCCCGCTGACTTCGGCTCCGGCCAACGGTACCATCACCGTGACTGCGGTGAACGACGCGCCGGTCGCAGCACCGACCACCGCAACGGGTTCCGAAGATCCGGTTCAAGGCATCGAAGTCAAACTGAGCGCGACCGATGTAGACGGCGTGGCAGACGTGAAATCCTTCACCGTCGGCACGCCAACCAATGGCACGTTCTACACCGATGCGGCCATGACCAAACCGGTGACCGGCTCGATTGATGCGGTCAACGGCGAAGCGACTGTTTACTTCAAGCCAAACGCGAACTTCAACGGCACCGCGAACTTCACCTACACCGCCACCGACGGTGGTATCGCTGACGGCGGCAGCCCGCTGACTTCGGCTCCTGCCAACGGCACCATCACCGTGACTCCGGTCAACGACGCGCCTGTGGCTGTGACCACTACCGCAACGGGTGCTGAAGACCCAAGCGTAGGTATCGCGGTCAAGCTGTCCGCCACCGACGTGGACGGCGTGGCAGACGTGAAATCTTTCACCGTCGGCACGCCAACCAACGGCACGTTCTACACCGATGCCGCCATGACCAAGCCGGTGACTGGCTCGATTGACGCGGTCAACGGTGAAGCCACCGTTTACTTCAAGCCAAACGAAAACTTCAACGGCACCGCGAACTTCACTTACACCGCCACCGATGGTGGTATCGCCGACGGCGGCAGCCCGCTGACCTCAGCTCCAGCCAACGGCACCATCACCGTGACTCCGGTCAACGACGCGCCTGTGGCTGTGACCACTACCGCGACCGGTGCTGAAGACCCAAGCGTAGGTATCGCGGTCAAACTGAGCGCGACCGACGTAGATGGCGTGACAGACGTGAAATCGTTCACCGTCGGCACGCCAACCAACGGCACGTTCTACACCGACGCGGCCATGACCAAGCCAGTGACTGGCTCGATTGACGCGGTCAACGGTGAAGCCACCGTTTACTTCAAGCCAAACGCGAACTTCAACGGCACCGCCAACTTCACCTACACCGCCACCGACGGCGGCATTGCTGGCGGCGGCAGCCCGCTGACCTCGGCTCCAGCCAACGGCACTATCACCGTGACTCCGGTCAACGATGCACCGGTCGCCGCACCGACCACCGCAACGGGTTCCGAAGATCCGGTTCAAGGCATCGAAGTCAAACTGAGCGCCACCGACGTAGATGGCGTGGCGGACGTGAAATCGTTCACCGTCGGCACCCCAACCAACGGCACCTTCTACACCGACGCGGCCATGACCAAGCCGGTAACCGGCTCGATCGACGCGGTCAACGGCGAAGCCACCGTTTACTTCAAGCCAAACGAAAACTTCAACGGCACCGCGAACTTCACCTACACCGCCACCGACGGTGGCATTGCTGACGGCGGCAGCCCGCTGACCTCGGCTCCGGCCAACGGCACTATCACCGTGACTCCGGTCAACGATGCGCCAGTGGCTGCGGCCACTACCGCAACGGGTGCTGAAGATCCAAGCGTAGGTATCGCGGTCAAACTGAGCGCCACTGACGTAGATGGCGTGGCAGACGTGAAATCCTTCACCGTCGGCACGCCAACCAACGGCACCTTCTACACCGACGCGGCGATGACCAAACCGGTGACCGGCGCTATTGATGCGGTCAACGGCGAAGCGACTGTTTACTTCAAGCCAAACGAAAACTTCAACGGCACCGCGAACTTCACCTACACCGCGACCGACGGTGGTATCGCTGACGGCGGCAGCCCGCTGACCTCGGCTCCAGCTAACGGCACCATCACCGTAACTCCGGTCAACGACGCGCCTGTGGCTGCGGCCACTACCGCGACCGGTGCTGAAGATCCAAGCGTAGGTATCGCGGTCAAACTGAGCGCGACCGACGTAGATGGCGTGGCAGACGTGAAATCCTTCACCGTCGGCACGCCTACCAACGGCACCTTCTACACCGACGCGGCGATGACCAAACCGGTGACCGGTTCCATTGACGCGGTCAACGGCGAAGCCACCGTTTACTTCAAGCCGAACGCGAACTTCAACGGCACCGCGAACTTCACCTACACCGCCACCGACGGTGGCATTGCTGACGGCGGCAGCCCGCTGACCTCGGCTCCAGCCAACGGCACTATCACCGTGACTCCGGTCAACGATGCGCCGGTCGCAGCACCGACCACCGCAACGGGTTCCGAAGATCCGGTTCAAGGCATCGAAGTCAAACTGAGCGCGACCGACGTAGACGGCGTGACAGACGTGAAATCCTTCACCGTCGGCACGCCAACCAATGGCACCTTCTACACCGACGCGGCGATGACCAAGCCAGTGACTGGCTCGATTGACGCAGTCAACGGCGAAGCGACCGTTTACTTCAAGCCAAACGCGAACTTCAACGGCACCGCGAACTTCACCTACACCGCCACCGACGGCGGTATCGCTGACGGCGGCAGCCCGCTGACCTCAGCGCCTGCTAACGGCGCTATCACCGTGACCCCGGTCAACGATGCGCCTGTGGCTGTGACCACTACCGCAACCGGTGCTGAAGATCCAAGCGTAGGTATCGCGGTCAAACTGTCCGCCACCGACGTAGACGGCGTGGCAGACGTGAAATCCTTCACTGTCGGCACGCCTACCAACGGCACGTTCTACACCGACGCGGCGATGACCAAACCGGTGACCGGTTCCATTGACGCGGTCAACGGCGAAGCGACCGTTTACTTCAAGCCGAACGCGAACTTCAACGGCACCGCGAACTTCACTTACACCGCCACCGACGGCGGTATCGCTGACGGCGGCAGCCCGCTGACCTCTGCGCCTGCTAACGGCACCATCACCGTGACCCCGGTCAACGATGCGCCAGTGGCTGTGACCACTACCGCGACCGGTGCTGAAGACCCAAGCGTAGGTATCGCGGTCAAGCTGAGCGCCACCGACGTAGACGGCGTGGCAGACGTGAAATCCTTCACCGTCGGCACGCCAACCAACGGCACCTTCTACACCGACGCCGCCATGACCAAGCCGGTAACCGGCTCGATCGACGCGGTCAACGGCGAAGCCACCGTTTACTTCAAGCCAAACGAAAACTTCAACGGCACGGCGAACTTCACCTACACCGCCACCGACGGCGGTATCGCCGACGGCAGCAGCCCGCTGACCTCAGCTCCAGCCAACGGCACCATCACCGTAACTCCGGTGAACGATGCGCCGACTGCGAGCAATGGCTACGTCGAAAGCAACGAAGACACCCCAGTCGAGCTGAAATGGTCGACGTTCGGGGTCAGTGATGTGGATTCCACGGACCTGAAAGTCGTCTTCACCAGCCTGCCCAACGGTGCCATCGAGTACAAAGTCGACGGTGTCTGGGTCAAGCTCAGCGCGGCTGATCTGAAAACCGATACGTCGCCGGGCAAGGCCTTCAGCCAGGCCGACTTCGACAATCACAATGTGCGTTACAGCCCAGCGGCCAACGAGTCGGGCGATAACAGCTTCGGCAACGCCGGCGTCGGTAACAAGCAGGGTGATTACACCGAGCTGAAGTTCCAGGCGACCGACGGCCAGCTCAACAGCGATACGAAAACCATCACCGTGGATATCCACCCAGTGACGGACGTTCCTGTCGTGACCGTCGGCGCATTCGGTGACGTGCCAACCGGCTTGACCATTCAAACCTGGACCGGCGGCAACCTGCCGGGTGCATTGGGTACGAACGGTAATGGGGTTGTTCAGTCCGGCGATTTGATCCGGGTCATCAACGCCCAAACGCCTGACAGCGCAGCCTCCACGGGTGTGACTGCCAACGTGAGCAACGCTAATGTGGTGGAACTCACCGCGACCAAAGTCTCCGGCCTGATTTACCTGGAAGCCGGCAAGAGCTACAGCTTCACCGGCAGCGCCGATGACAGCCTGGCGGTTACCGTCGGCGGCAAGTTGGTGTCGACCGAGACCTGGAGCCAGGGCACCGGGATCAACGCAACCCCCTTTACGCCGACAGAATCGGGTTATTACACCCTCGACATCTATCACTACAACCAGGCCGGTCCGGGCAACTACGACGTCAATGTCTCGATCAACAACGGCCCGTCGATGGCGTTGGGCAGCAGCGGCGTGCAGACCTATACCAGCCTGGAAGCGTTGAAAGCCGCCGGGGCGGTGTTTGACGATGCTCATGTGGTCAACGGAGAAGGTTATTACACCGGCTACGTTTATAACCACGGCCTGGAAGACACTGCGATCAAGATCAGCCCGATCACGACCACGTTTGTCGACAATGACCAGTCGGAATCGCACAAGGTAGAAATCAGCGGCCTGCCTGAAGGCGCTGTCATCACCGACGGCGCCACGGGCCACAGCTATACCTCGACGGGTGCGACCACCCAGTACGATGTCAGCAATTGGAACCTGGCTACCCTGACCGTCACTCCGGCCAAGGATGCGACTGCCAATTTCGATCTGACTGTGACGGCAACGGCCAAAGAGTTGAGCACGCAGGTTGAAGAAGTCACGACTGGCAAGGTGAGCGTGGTGATCACTGCGGTCAACGACGCGCCGGTGGCTGTGACCACCACTGCGACGGGTGCTGAAGACCCAAGCGTAGGTATCGCGGTCAAACTGAGCGCGACCGACGTAGACGGCCTGGCGAACGTGAAATCGTTCACCGTCGGCACGTCGACCAACGGCACCTTCTACACCGACGCGGCGATGACCAAACCCGTGACCGGCGCGATTACCGCGGTCAACGGCGAAGCCACGGTTTACTTCAAACCGAACGCGAACTTCAATGGCACCGCGAACTTCACCTACACCGCGACCGACGGCGGCAACGCTGACGGCAGCAATGTACTGACCTCGCCAGCAGCCAACGGCAGCATCACCGTGACTCCGGTCAACGATGCGCCGGTTGCAGCGGCAACCACCGCGACCGGTGCTGAAGACCCAAGCGTAGGCATCGCGGTCAAGCTGAGCGCGACCGACGTCGATGGCCTGACCAACGTCAAGTCGTTCACCGTCGGCACGCCAACCAATGGCACCTTCTACACCGACGCGGCGATGACCAAACCCGTGACCGGCGCGATTACCGCGGTCAACGGCGAAGCCACCGTGTACTTCAAGCCGAACGCGAACTTCAACGGCACGGCGAACTTCACCTACACCGCGACCGACGGCGGCAACGCTGACGGCAGCAACGTACTGACCTCGCCAGCAGCCAACGGCAGCATCACCGTGACCCCGGTCAACGATGCGCCGGTTGCAGCGGCAACCACCGCGACCGGAGCTGAAGATCCAAGCGTGGGTATTGCGGTCAAGCTGAGCGCGACCGACGTCGATGGCCTGGCGAACGTGAAATCGTTCACCGTCGGCACGCCAACCAACGGCACCTTCTACACCGACGCGGCGATGACCAAAGCGGTGACCGGCGCGATTACCGCGGTCAACGGCGAAGCCACCGTGTACTTCAAACCGAACGCGAACTTCAACGGCACGGCGAACTTCACCTACACCGCCACCGACAGCGGCAACGCTAACGGCAGCAACGTACTGACCTCGCCAGCAGCCAACGGCACCATCACCGTGACCCCGGTCAACGATGCGCCGGTTGCAGCGGCAACCACCGCGACCGGTGCTGAAGACCCAAGCGTAGGCATCGCGGTCAAGCTGAGCGCGACCGACGTCGATGGCCTGACCAACGTCAAGTCGTTCACCGTCGGCACGCCAACCAATGGCACGTTCTACACCGACGCGGCGATGACCAAAGCGGTGACCGGCGCGATTACCGCGGTCAACGGCGAAGCCACCGTGTACTTCAAGCCGAACGCGAACTTCAATGGCACGGCGAACTTCACCTACACCGCCACCGACAGCGGCAACGCTAACGGCAGCAACGTACTGACCTCGCCAGCAGCCAACGGCAGCATCACCGTGACCCCGGTCAACGATGCGCCGGTGGCTGTGGCCACCACCGCGACCGGTGCTGAAGATCCAAGCGTGGGTATTGCGGTCAAGCTGAGCGCGACCGACGTAGACGGCCTGGCGAACGTGAAATCGTTCACCGTCGGCACGCCAACCAACGGCACCTTCTACACCGACGCAGCGATGACCAAACCGGTGACCGGCGCGATTACCG
The DNA here is from genome assembly GCF_053502595.1 of Pseudomonas sp. LY-1. Classification (NCBI taxonomy): domain Bacteria; kingdom Pseudomonadati; phylum Pseudomonadota; class Gammaproteobacteria; order Pseudomonadales; family Pseudomonadaceae; genus Pseudomonas; species Pseudomonas sp. LY-1. The sequence goes on from NZ_CP094353.1 coordinate 605,269, forward strand.
CGGTCAACGGCGAAGCCACCGTGTACTTCAAACCGAACGCGAACTTCAACGGCACGGCGAACTTCACCTACACCGCCACCGACAGCGGCAACGCTAACGGCAGCAATCCGCTGACCTCGGCCCCGGTCAACGGCACTATCACCGTGACCTCGGTCAACGACGCACCGACCCTGGACCTGAGCACCACAGACGGTTCCGTCCTCACCAGCTACAGCACGGCCTACTCGGAGCGCAGTACGGGTGGGATAGCGATCACCGGCAACGTAGCCATCGGTGACGTCGACAGCAGCCAGATGCAAAGCGCGACCATCACCTTGAAAAACGCCAGCGCGGGCGACCAGCTCAGCTCGAGCCTGGTGACCGTGGGCGGTACTTACAACGGCGTCACCCTGACCAGCGTCGGCACCGACGTCAGTGGCAAAATCGTCCTGACCCTGTCGGGCGCGGCTGACACGGCCACCTACAAGTCGTTGCTCGAGTCGTTCCAGTACTCCAGCACCAGCAAGTATCCGACCACGGGTGATCGCACTGTCGAGATCGCCGTGAAGGACAACGCAGGCGCTGACAGCCTGAGTTCGTCGGTGGCCACCAGTACCATTACCGTTACGCCACAGACTTATGTGGTGACGGAAGGCGGCGGCGCCGCCGATGTCGTCGACCTGAGCAGTACCTCGGCCAACAACATGGTGGTCGGTGACAAAGGCGGTATCGTCAATGCGGGCAGCAACTACAACATTGCCTTCATCGTCGATACCTCGGGCAGTATCGGCAGCAGTGCGATGAAGTCGATCAAGGCGCAGCTTGCGAGCGTGTTCGATACCTTGATCAGCAATGCCGGTAAAAGCGACTCGGGTGTTGTGAAGGTACTGCTGGTCGACTTCGATACGCGGGTTGAAGCGCAGGTCTCGGTCAACCTCGCTGACAAGGATGCAGCCAAGGATAAGCTGCAGGCTGTGTTGGACAACATGGCGTCCGGCCGCGGCGAGCAGACCAACTATCAGGATGCGTTCAACGCCGCCACCAACTGGTTCAAAGGCGACGAAGCCACGAGCAATGTGGGTGCAAAAAACCTGACGTACTTCATTACCGACGGTGAGCCGAACGTATACACCAGTGTTGATGGCAACCCTTACCTGGGCTGGACCGGTCGGAATGGCCCGGATGTTTACTTTGATAGCGTCGTCAACAACTCCAACTACGTTTTGGGTCAGAGCACCCCGGTCACCGCGACAATCAACGGCAAGACGCAGGTGATTGTCGATGGCGACGGCAACGTCTATTCCTACTATAACGGCAGAAACTACGAAGGCACCGTGGTGGCCAACAGCAGCGGCGGCTTTGACGTGGCGTCGGTCTACAGCGGTACCAATACTGCCATGAGCAACGCCAAGTCGGCCTACTCCGATCTGGTCAACGCGGTTCCAGGCAAGGTTGTCGTCGAGGCCATCGGTCTGGGCTCGAACATTGATACCGCTGTGCTCAAGCAGTTTGATACCGATCATAACGTCTCCACGATCGACACCGCGAAGCTGGCGGATGCCATCACCGGCCACGCGGCCGATACCGGCGCCGACACCCTCACCGGTGGTTCGGGCAACGACATTCTGTTCGGCGACCTGATCAGCTACAACAACCTTGAAGGCAGTGCTGCACTCAAGGCGTTCGCGGCCGACAAACTGGCCACGACCGTCGATCACATCGATGACCGTACCTTGCACCAGTTCATCACCGAACACGTCGCTGACGTGGGTGCATTGGCCAGCGCGTCGAACATCTACGGCACCAACGACGGCGCTGACAAGCTGATCGGCAACGCCGGCGACGACATTCTGTTCGGCCAAGGCGGTAACGACGTGCTCAACGGCGGGGCGGGTAACGACATCCTGGTGGGCGGCAAGGGCAATGACACCCTCACCGGCGGCGCGGGGGCGGATACCTTCGTGTGGCTCAAAGGGGATACCAACACCGGGACTGGCGTCGATACCATCACCGACTTCAAGCACAGCGAAGGCGATAAGTTGGACCTGTCTGATTTGCTGCAAGGCAATAACGACACCAACCTGACCAACTACCTGAAGTTGAGCACCGACTCGGCGGGCAACTCGACGCTGAGTGTCAGCAGCAGCGGTTCGTTCACGGCGCAGGGTGGCGGTACGGCCGATGTTACGATCAAGGTCGATGGCGCCAGCTGGGGCAGTGGCAGTGCCGCGATCAACAGCCTGATCGCCGGTGGTGATCTGACCGTCAAGCATCACGACTGATCACCCTGGAGCGCCAATCTTTCGGGATTGGCGCTCCGTGGGCACCAGCTTCGGGAAAATGTGTGTAATCTCTGTAGGAGCCGGGTGCGGCGCCTGCAGGGATTTTTTATTGGGAGAACGCTGATGTTCTACGTGCAACGCGATCAATACAACGCTTTGGTTCGCGTCGAGGCGCAGGCCTTCGCCGAATCCACCGGGACTCTACCGGCGGATCATCAGGACATTCAGGCGTGGTTTGCCACGGATGTGATCGACAACAGCCTCAAGCAGCTCCAACAGAGCGACTCCGAGATGATTCGGGTGCTCGATGACTTGATCCAGGTGCTGACCGCCAAGGGCGTGATCCGCATCACTGACCTGCCGCCCGCCGCGCAGGTCAAGGTGATGGAGCGTACCCAGGCACGGACGGCGCTGGGCGGTTTGAGTGAGCTGATCAATGACGATGAAAGCGGTTTGATCTGAGGCGCACGCACCTCTTTCACGGCATGAGCGTCAAGCCGGCCTGATTACTCGGCGCTCCACGTCCACGGCGCGGGTTCACCGACCAGTTGGCCTTGCACCCCTTCGATGCCCATCTCGCGAATCACGCGCAACTCACCTTCGGTTTCCACGCGTTCTGCAATCAACGGCAAATCGATGCTGTGGGCGGCACGCTGGATCGCCTCGATAAAAAAGCGCTTGTGGCTTTCCTGATCAATGGTACGGATGTAGCTGCCGTCGATTTTGAGGTACGCCAGGCCCAGGTTCGCCAGGTTGCCGATCATGCTGAAACGCCCGCCGAAACGTTGCAGGCCGAGGCTGTATCCGAGGCTGCGCAGGCGCCGGGTGAGACGCTCCAGCTGGGCTTGCTCGGGCACTTGCTCTTCGCCGATCTCCAGCGTCAGGCGCGTACCGAGTGTCGGGTGTTGCGCCAATCGCTCGAACATCCGCTCCAGGGCTTGTGGGTCATTCAAGGTCGCCGCCGAGAGGTTCAACGCCACCGATTGGTTGTGCTGTGCCAGGTGTTTGATCACCAGGTCGAGCATCAGTTGGTCAAGGCGTGCGGTCCAGCCGAAGCGCTCCAGCCAGGGCAGGAAGTGCCCCGCCGCAATGGTCTGGTCCTGGTTGTCGAGCAGGCGCGACAGTACCTTGTAGTGCAGCACCTGACGGGTATCGCTGCTACTGACCACCGGCTGGAAAAACAAGCGGAAGCGCCCCTGATTCAGGGCCTCGTCGAGCAGGGTGTGCCAGCTATGCGGATCGTCGCTGACGGTGTCCCGGGTCTGGCGCTCCAGGCATACCCAGGTTTGGCCGCTACTGGCTTCAGCCTGGGCCAGGGCCTGATCGGCCAGCTTCAACAGGTCGGCCGAGGCATCGCCGGGGTTGTAGGGCGCGAGGCCGATGTAGGCCACGCTCTGCATGTCTGTGGCGCCCGTTTCGTACAGGCTCTGCAGGGTGGTTTCCAGCGCCTGGGCCAATTGCACCGCTTCGTGACGCACCAGGCCTGGGGCAAGCACCGCGAACTCGCCGCCGCGGCTGCGGGTGATCAGGTTGTGGGTTTCCGGGTACTTGGCGCAGGTCCGCACCAGTTGCTGGCTGACGGCTTGCAGCAGTTGGTCGGTGCGTTGCCCGCCCAGGCGCTGGTTGAGACCGGCGAGGTCGTTGACCCGCAAGATCAGCAGGTAGCCTGAACTGGCTTCTTCCAGGTTGCTGACCCGCGAGTTGAGCTGCATCTCGAAATAGCGCCGGTTGGCCAGCCCGGTCAGGCTGTCCTGGTAGGACTCCACGCGCAGCTTTTCGCTGCGCTCGGTCTGTTCATTGAACAACGCCTTGAGCTTCTCGACCATCTGGTTCATGGCCTGCACCACGCGCCGCAGTTCGGGGGTGCGGGGCAGGTCGGGCAAACTGATGAATTCGCGCCGCGCGATGGCGTGGGACTGCTCGACCATATAGTCCAGCGGCTTCAACTGACGGCGCAGCAACAGCGCGCCCAGCACCGCACTCGCTGCGCCGCAGAGCAGCAACCAGCCCAGGCTGCCCAACGCGCTCTGCCACAGTTTGGCCAGGGCGAACATCGGGTGGCTGATCACCTCGACCCGTGCCGCCTGCTGCCAGCCTCGGCTGACGATGGCATCGCCGCCGGCCGGCGCGAGGCCGATCATTTTCACGAACCAGGCCGGTACGCCGCTGGCATCAGGCTCGGCGGCACGCTCCACCAGCACCTGGTTATTGCTCAGGTCCACCACGCGGATGCTCGCGTAGTAGCCACTGTCAAAAATCGAACTGACCATCAGCTCGGTCATCGCCGGGTCATCGATGTTCGGCGTCAGCGACAGCGCCAGTGCGGTGGCCGCATCCTGGGCGTGGGAACGCAACTGGTTGACGTACTGCGCACGCGAGCTTTCCAGGCTGACGATGAAGCTACCGCTGAAGGCAACCACTAGAAACACACAGATAGCGATCAGCAATTGTTTGAACAGTGACATCGTAGCTCCTGTTAATTATCCGAACTGGCCGGAAAACCTTCGGCGGTCATTTTTTTCAAGACATCCTGCCAGCGTGACAGGCGCTTGCTATCACCGACTTTTTTGTTGCCCGCCGCGCCGGTCAGCCACAACCCTTCGCCGTTGAAAGCGTAGACGGGCAGCAGGTCCGGACGTTGGCTGGCCGGCAGAATGGGGTCCATCAGGCTGTCGAGTACCAACGGCATGGCTTCCGGGCTTGCATAATAGGTCAGTACCATATGCGCGCGATTCTGGCGCAAGGCCTTGACGTAGGTTATGCGCAGCTTCTCGGCCGGCACGCCCAAGTGACGCAGGCTGAAGTATTTGGCGATGGCATAGTCTTCACAATCACCGGCACCTTTCCACAGGGATTGAATGGGCGTCGCCCAATAATCGATCTCGTGCCACAGGTCGATATCTTCTTCGTAGTGCAACTGGCGGTTAAAGAACAAGTTGACCACGTTGAGTTGTTCGGTCTCGCTGACCTGCTTTTGCGCCGTGAGCAGGTGTTGCCAGGCATCGATACGCTGGCGCCCGGCGCCCAGGGGCCCGTAAAGCGCCTCGGCGCGGCGGCTGATCTGGCTGAAATCCCAATCGGCGAGCAGATTGCCCAGCAGGCCGCCACCCAGCAACAGCGTGATGGCCAGACCGTACAGGAACCGAGGGAAGTTAAAGCGTATCGCCACTGCGATTACCCGAGCTTGCAGCATTGAAGGTGCGGCAATGGTGCGGTGATACCGGGTAAAAAACAATGGCACGATGAAATCACTTTGTAGCAATTTATCCTGAATAAGTGCCGGTAAATTGGCTATTTTCCGCTCGTCTGAAAGGGTGGCGGCAATTCCATCAAAATAATGACACCTCATAACGCCTGTCACAGAATGTCGCAACCAAAGCGCCGACAAAAAGACTTGCGGTCAGCCTTATCTTGCCGACCTTTCACGTCTTTAATGGCACTGTGAAGGAGTTATGGCCATGAGCCGTACCGATGATCTGTTTGCCCCGTCCGGCAAGAGCCTGACCCGGGAGCCCAAGGCACGGAACGCTCGGCTGCACTTTTTCGGCACCCTTCCATTCGATGATGGCACCCGCGCTAACCAGAAAGACGGCTCGCGCTTTTGCGCCAATGCGCCAGCGGCGTATGAACAACCTCATCATTATGACTTGAGCACACCGCGCCCAACCGTGGTGGCGCTGGTCTCGGTCAATGGCGGCGTTGGCCGCAGCACCCTGGCCACGGCGTTGAGCAGCGGCTTGCAGCGCTTGGGGGAGTCGGTGGTGGCGCTGGATCTGGACCCTCAAAACGCATTGCGCCAGCATTTCGGCGTGGCCCCGGAGCTCCTGGGCGTCGGCCGCGCCAGCCTGCTCAATACGCGCTGGGAGACGCTCCTGCAAGCGGGGTTTGCCGGCTGCCGCGTGATCCCCTTCGGGCACACCGATATCAAGCAGAAGGACAACCTGCAACGTTGGCTCACGCGCGAACCGGAGTGGTTGGCGCAGCACCTGTCGACCCTGGGGTTGAGCGAGCGCCCGCTCATGCTCATCGACACCCCCGCCGGTAATAACGTCTATCTGCATCAAGCGTTGAGCGTGGCCGATAGCGTATTGGTCGTGGTCCAGCCGAATGCCGCATGCCTCGGCACGCTTGACCAGTTGGACGCGGTGCTGGCGCCTTATCTTGAGCGTGAACGCCCGCCACATTGCCACTATGTGATCAATCAACTGGAAGAAAACTCGGCGTTCAGTCGGGACATGGTCAATGCCTTCAAACTGCGCCTAGGCGACAATCCGTTGGACGTGGTGCATCGCGATCCATCGATCAGCGAAGCCCTGGCCTTTGCCACGGACCCGCTGGATAACTTGGCGGCGAGCGCCGCCTGCGACGATCTCAAGAGGCTGTGCCGGTTGTTGATCGCACGGAAAAAAGCCCGCTAAATCACGCTTTATGCGCTGAGCGCGAAATGCTTATGCACAATCGGCAGGTCGCCGATGGCATCGAGTGGGGTCTGGGTGGAGCCATTCTCAATATGGCGCAACTGCCTGTTTTGCGTGCGTTTTATTTGCTGCACAAAAAATGATCAGTGTGGCATTTGGCCTGTAGCGCAGATGGTTACAGCTTCTGTAAGGATTTCATCAACAGAGTTATCCACAGGGCGCGCGTAGGAAAAATGCGCTTTAATCGCGCTCAGCCAGCACCATAAGGTTGCGTGGGGTCAGGGTGGTTTCGCAGAAACTGCCTACCGCCACGGTGTAGCCCTGTTCCCGCAGAAACAGAGCCCGATCCAGCACCAGCCACAGCTCCAGCGGGCGGCGGAACAACCCTCGCAGCAGTTCCAGGTTTCTGACCTCGGCCAAGCGCCGCCAGCCGTGTGCCTCCAGCGCTGTCCAATCCTGCTCGCCTGTGGATAAACCTTTGAGGTCGGCCAGCTCGCGGCAATAGTCGGCGAAGGGTTTACCCAGCCAACTGGCGGGCAGGGACGGCGTGGGCAGGTACGTGTCGCAATGGCGCAATTGGCGCTGCAAGTGATCGAAACCCAGGCGCCTGGCCATGGACGTATCCCGTTGCCGGCGCACCCGCTTGCCGGCGGTGACGGTTTCACTGAGGGGCAGCCCCAGGTCATCCACCGATAAGCGCAACGCCGAAGCGCGGCCGACGCTCGACAGTGGCTGATAGCGGTCGGTGCGGATGCGGTTGTAGCAGCAGGGTGCCAGCGCCAGTTGCTTGCAGCCAGCAGTGCTGGCCAGTTGCAGCAGGCGCACGTGCAGGTCGCCGCAGGCGTGCAGGGCGACGGGTGTGTGTTCGGCGCTGACCGTCACGTCGGCCAGTACGTCTTGCAGGTGATGGGTGACGGGCAGTTGGTGGTGGTCGCTCAAGGCCTGCCCGGCGGCGATCAGGGCCGGATCGTATTCCAGGCAGGTCAGTTGCTGCCCGCTGTGCAGCAGGCGGCGGCCGAGGTGGCCTTTGCCGGCGCACCAGTCCAGCCAGTGCCGCGGTAGTTGCGCGAACCCCAGGGCGGCGCCGAAGGCTTCGATCTGTTGCCACTTGCGGCCGGGCACATCGACGTTCAGGCGCTGGCGGGCGGGTGTCAGGGGCTGCGTCGGTAACTTATCCACAGCACTGAGGCGCAGCGCCTGCGCGGCCAGCTGTGGAAAAGGCGCCGGGGCAGGCAGCTCATGGGGCCGGTTGTGGCTGCTTTCCGCGTCGGCCAGCGAGCGCCGGCGCAGCCACTGGGCGAGCGCGGGATGTTGGGATTCCCAGGGTAACTGGCGATGCGTGAAGGGCCGTGGTCGCCACAGCCCCTGGTGTTCGCTGAGGAACGCATCCAGCGCCTGGAAGTGCGCTTCAACGTCCCTGGCAGGCATCGACCCGCAGCCAGCGTTCCAGCAGTTTGAAACCGCGCACCAGCACATAGGCCATCAGCAGGTAGAACATCCCGGCGGCGAAGAAGATCTCCACTGGCAGGTACGTGCGCGCAATGATGGTGCGCGCCATGCCGGTCAGTTCGAGCAGCGTCACGGTACTGGCCAGGGCGCTGGCCTTGAGCATCAGGATCACTTCGTTGCTGTACGCCGGCAGGCCGATGCGCGAGGCGCGCGGCAGGATGATATAGAACAGCGTCTTCGGCTTGGACATGCCCAGGGCCCGCGCCGCTTCGATTTCACCCGGCGGGATGGCCTGGATCGCACCGCGCAGGATTTCGGCGATATAGGCGGCGGTGTGCAGGGTCATGGTGGCGGTGGCGCACCAGAACGGATCGCGCAGGTACGGCCACATGAAGCTGTTACGCACCGCGTCGAACTGCGCCAGGCCGTAGTAGACCAGGAACAGTTGCACCAGCAACGGCGTGCCGCGAAAGAAGAAAATGTAGCAATAGGGCAGGGTCCGCACGTACCAGCGGCGCGAGGAGCGGGCGATGCCCAGCGGGATCGCCAGCAGCAGGCCGGCAATCACCGCAATGGCCACCAGCTCGAGGGTGAGGGTCGCGCCCTGGGCCAGTTTGGGCAGCCACTTGATGATCACGGCCCAGTTCAGGCCCAGGTCGAAATGGGACAGCCAGCTGTAGTCGCCGTTCATTGGGTGCTCCTTGCAAAGCCGCGACTGGCGCGTTTTTCCAGGAAGTGCATGCCAGTCATGGCCAGCACGGTGAGGCCCAGGTACATGAACGCCGCCACCATGAAGAAGGTGAACGGCTGCTTGGTCACGGTCACGCCGATCTGCGCATGGCGCATGATTTCTTCGAGGCCGATCACCGATACCAGCGCGGTGTCTTTCATCAGGATCATGAACAGGTTGCCCAGGCCCGGCAGGGCGATGCGCCACATCTGCGGCATGATCAAGCGGGTGAAGATGCGAAACTTCGACAGGCCCAATGCCACACCGGCTTCACGGTGGCCCTTGGGAATGGCGAGGATCGCGCCACGGAACACTTCCGTGGCGTAGGCGCCAAAGCACAGGCCCAGGGCGATGACCCCGGCGGCGAAGGCGCTGAGGGAAAGGTCGGGGTTACCGAAAAACTCCCCGAGGGCACGCATCAGGTTGACCGTGCCGAAATAAATCAGCAACACCCACAACAGTTCGGGAATACCGCGAACGAGGGTCGAGTAAGTCCCGCCCAGCCACTGCAGCAGCTTGTATGGGGACGTCTTGGCCAAAGCGCCGGCCAGGCCGAGTACCAGCCCCAGGCACAGGGCCGTGAGCGCCAGCTTGACGGTCATCAGCGCGCCGGCGGCGAGCGCCGGGCCGAATCCGTAGAGATCGAAATTCATGGTGTTTTCATATCGCGGCAGGCAAAGCTGAAAGCCGACGCGCCCCTGGGAGCGCGTCGGGCATACCGTTCAGATCATTCGATGCTGAAAGGGAAGTACTTGTCGTTGATCTTCTTGTAGGTGCCGTCGGCCTTGATCTCTGCCAGGGCTTTGTTCAGGCGTTCGCGCAGCGGGTCGCCTTTGCGCACGGCGATACCGATCTTGTCGCTCTCGACCACCGGGTTGCCTTTGAATTCGTAGGCGGAACCGTCTTTGCTCTTGAGCCATTCGTACTGCACGTACTTGTCGGCGAGGATGCCGTCCAGGCGGCCGGACGTCAGGTCGAGGTAGGCGTTTTCCTGGGTGTCGTAGAGCTTGCTGGTGGTGTCTGGCAGCTTGTCTTCCAGGTAGGTGCCGGCCAACGTCGCGCGTTGTGCGCCGATGATCTTGCCTTTCAGGTAGGCCGCGTCGGTCTTGAAGTCTGCCGTGGCTTTAGGTGCGATGAACTGCAGCTTGTTGGAGTAGTACGGGTCGGTGAAGTCGACGGCCTGCTTGCGCTCGTCGGTGATCGACAGCGAGGACACCAGGAAGTCGAATTTCTTCGCGTTCAGCGCCGGGATGATGCCGTCCCAGTCCGATACATACACTTCGCACTTCTCGACTTTCATCTTGGCGCACAGGGCGTCGCCGATGTCTTTGTCGAAGCCGACGACGTTGCCGCTGGCATCTTTATTGTTGAACGGCGGGTAGGCCGCTTCGATCCCCATTTTCAGGGTTTCTGCCATGGCCGAGGCGCTGAACGCCATCGAAACGGCCGCGGCCAGAAGGAATTTTTTATAGTTCTGCATGCATGTTGCTCCGTTAGCGGTTGCTGGACATGAATTGTTTGCAGCGCGCCGAAAGCGGGTTTTCAAACACCTGCTGTGGCGATCCTTGCTCTTCGACCAGGCCTTGGTGCAAGAACACCACTTCACTGGACACCTGGCGGGCGAAGCCCATTTCATGGGTGACCAGCAGCATGGTGCGGCCTTCTTCGGCCAGCGCGCGGATCACATTAAGTACTTCCTGGACCATTTCCGGGTCAAGGGCCGAGGTGGGTTCGTCGAACAGGATGACTTTCGGCTGCATCGCCAGGGTACGCGCGATGGCCGCCCGCTGCTGCTGGCCGCCGGACAATTGGGCGGGGTAGGCGTGGCGCTTGTCGCCGATGCCGACCTTGGCCAGCAGGGCTTCGGCCACTTCGATGGCTTCGGCCTTGCTCTGGCCGAGCACACGGCGTGGGGCCTCGATGATGTTGTCGAGGATGCTCATGTGCGGCCACAGGTTAAAGTTTTGAAACACAAACCCGATTTCGCTGCGCAGGCGGTTGATCTGCTTGCCGTCGGCGGCTATCAGCTCGCCGTTCTTCGCGGCCTTGAGCTTGAGCTCTTCGCCAGCCACCAGGATCTGGCCCTGGTGCGGGTTTTCCAGCAGGTTGATGCAGCGCAGGAATGTGGACTTGCCGGAACCGGAGGAACCCAGGATCGAGATCACATCGCCGTCGCGAGCGGTCAGCGAGATACCTTTGAGTACCTCCAGCTCACCATAGCGTTTATGCAAGTTGCGGATTTCAAGCGCGGGCGCGGCCAGAGCCATGTGCGGTCCTCATTGTGTTCGTTGCGTTCCTGCTGTTGGGTCGCCTTCCTGGCGAGGCGCCAACCTAGCATAGCGTCCGGATGGCAGCCAACAGCGCGGCGGATGCTTAACAGGTGGTCTGCGGCAAGGTGTCGCATCGACACAGCGGCGTGTCGCGCCATCAACAACCGAACAGCCGTTTGAACCTGAAAAACCCGCAGGCTTCGCGTGAAAAAGGGCGCGATGGTGCCAGCTTTGGGCGGGTGTTGGAAGGGTTAACCGGGCAAACGGTGACCATCGGCCCTTTTATGGGGCGTCACGTACTTTTTGTGTGTATTTGTGGTGCGCGCGTTCGGGTAAAAGTGAGTCGCTCGGTAACGCTGTAGCGGAATGCCAGCATTCTCAATGACTTGCGAGGGCTGCTGGATCGTCCTACAGCCCGCGTCAATCGGGGTTTTGTAACATTTTGGCGCAAATATTGCGTAAAAAATAAAGAACGCCCTGTTTGTTTCTTTTCACGTAAAAGGCACGCGCCGGGCGGACCGTTTTCGCAATTCCTCGTTTAAAGGTGTGTCAATGAGTAGTACGCATAGCTCCAATGACCTCGAACAGGGGCTCAAACCGCGTCACGTCACCAGTTGTCGATTGCCGGCGTCATCGGTGCCGGTTTGTTTGTCGGCTCCGGCCACGCGATCGCCGCCGCCGGCCCTGCGGTACTGCTGGCGTATGCCGCCGCCGGTGCGCTGGTGGTCTTGGTGATGCGGATGTTGGCCGAAATGGCCGTGGCGTCGCCGGACACCGGTTCGTTCTCGACCTACGCCGATCGGGCGATCGGTCACTGGGCCGGTTTCACCATCGGCTGGCTGTACTGGTGGTTCTGGGTGCTGGTGATTCCATTGGAAGCCAACGCCGCCGCGACCATCCTCCATGCCTGGTTCCCCGGCGTGGCCATCTGGGCGTTTACCCTGATCATCACCTTGCTGCTGACGGCGACCAACCTGTTCAGCGTGAAGCACTACGGTGAGTTCGAGTTCTGGTTCGCGCTGATCAAAGTCGTCGCGATCGTGGGCTTTGTGATCCTCGGCCTGCTGGCGATCTTCGGCTTCCTGCCGACCAGCCAGGTCAGCGGTGTCTCGCACCTGTTCGACACCCAGGGCTTCATGCCGAACGGCATGGGCGCTGTGCTGGCGGCCATCCTGACCACCATGTTCTCGTTCATGGGCACCGAGATTGTCACCATCGCGGCCGCCGAGTCGAAGGACCCGGGCCAGCAGATCACCAAGGCCACCAACTCGGTGATCTGGCGGATTGGTTTGTTCTACCTGCTGTCGATCTTCATCGTGGTGTCCCTGGTGCCTTGGAACGATCCGACCCTGGCTGCCGTAGGTTCCTACCAGACAGTGCTGGAAAGCATGGGCATCCCGAATGCCAAGCTGATCGTTGACCTGGTGGTCTTGGTTGCCGTGACCAGCTGCCTCAACTCGGCGCTGTACACCGCCTCGCGCATGCTGTTTTCCCTGGGCCGTCGTGGTGATGCACCCGCCGTGTCCAAGCGCACCAACAAAAGCGGCACGCCTTACTGGGCGGTGATGCTGTCCACCGGCGCAGCGTTCCTGGCGGTCTTCGCCAACTACGTGGCACCGGCGGCGGTGTTCGAATTCCTGCTCGCCAGTTCCGGCGCCATTGCGTTGCTGGTGTACCTGGTGATTGCGGTGTCGCAACTGCGCATGCGTCAGAAGCGTACTGCGGCGGGCGAGACGCTCGCGTTCAAAATGTGGTTGTTCCCAGGCCTGACCTACGCGGTGATGGTGTTCATCGTCGGTACGCTGGGGATCATGCTGTTCCAGGAAGCCCATCGGGTCGAGATCATCGCGACCGGGGTCTTGAGCTTGCTGGTGGTGGCGGCGGGGCTGCTCGTTTCGAGCCGTCGCAAGGCCCAGAGCGTAGGCGCTGCAGTACTGAATTGATGTGATGGAGTGCGGTGCTTGATTGCGCCGCAGTTCAAATGTGGGAGGGGGCTTGCCCCCGATAGCGGTGTATCAGTCAATTAGATGTCGACTGGCACACTGCAATCGGGGGCAAGCCCCCTCCCACATTGCGTTTTGCGTCAGTCTTGGGAAATCACCAGCGCCTGGGATGCGGCGACGTAATCCGCCTGGAACTGCGGCGACTCGACCCACGCCAGGGCTGCCGCTTCATCCTCGGTGTCGGTAGCCCACTGCCGATATTCGATCAGTGCCGCCAGGATAAAGTCGGTGGCCTCTTCTTCGCCTTCCTGCTCCAGCACCAATGCCAACAGCGGGTGCGCCAGGAATGCCGCGCACAGCGCTTGCTGGCTGATTTCGCCGGCAGTACGCATTTCGACAAACAATTCAGTCAAATCCACCGACTCAAGATCGATGCGGCTGTCATCGCCGGCAAATGCATCCGGCTTGCTCGCGACGGCGCGTTGGGTACGGTTTTGCTTGGCCTTGGCCTTTGCCCGGTGGGCGCGTTTTTGCTGCTTGTTCGGCGAGGCCATGGGCTCACGTCCTTGGTTCAGGATCTGGGTGGGTATTGAAGCGCAGGTTGAGGGAAATCCCAAGGGGTTCTAGACGCGCGCCGTCATGCGACGGCCCGGTGTGCCGGGTGTTAGCGCGCCGTGCTTCAGCCATGCCAGCGCAATCGGCCACAGCCGATCCTCATACTCGCTGCGAAAGAACGCGAAATGTCCGACCTGTGTTTCTCCGATATCGTCAGGGGCGATGCGCAGGTGAGTGCGTTCGCTGCTGGCGAAGTAGCTCAGCAAGCGCTCGATGGCCGGCACGGTGCCGAAGGGATCGTCGGTGATGCTGATCGCCAGCACCTGCGCCGTTAGCCGGGCAAACGGCAGTTCACCCAAGGCGCGCCCGCTGGGCCGTGTTTCATAGCTCGGCGTCGGCGCGCTCCAGTCCCGTACCACGCCGGCCGGCGTATCCTCCAGCCAGCCCAGGCGCTTGCCCGGGAAGTAGCCGAACAGCGCCGTCACCAGTGGCATCACCACATGCCACTTGCCAACCATGCGCCAGCGCCCGCTCGCGGCGTAATCGCGCCAGTAGGCGAATTGCGCGCCCACCGTCACCAGGCGCCGGATCACTGCGCCGGACGCCCCCAGCCCTGCTGCACAGCCGCCGAAGCTGTGACCGACCACGTCGATCGGCTGCCCCGGGAACTCGCGCTGCGCCCGCTGCAATATCGCCTCGAAATCCAGGCGGCCCCAATCCGACCATGAGGCCTTGAAGCCTCGCAGCGAGCCACGGCGGGACTCGCCGATGCCGCGATAGTCGTAGGTGATGACATCGAAGCCGTTGGCGAACAGGTAGTCGGCGAAGCGTGAATAGTGGCGACAGCGCACGGAGGTGGCGGCGTTGATGATGACGACCGGGCGTGTAGGGTCGCTTCGGATGTGGCGCCAGGTGAAGCCGCCAAGCGGGTAGCCGTCTGCGGCGGGTGCCCTGAAGGAAGTGTTTTGGCTGGGTTGAGTTGCAGGCGTTAGCGAAGAGGCATCATTCAAATTCATCGTTTTGGGCCTGTGCCGATTTTTTATTTTTTGGTAACGGTTGGCCAGTTTGCCAGCACTTGTACTTCGTTCCGCTGACTCACTAATCTCTGGCGCTCACAAGGCCTACAACGCCCGCGCACAGTGGCTTGTTCCGAAAAAACCACGCATCTGAGAGAAACGACAGCCAACCATGGACAGATTAGACTGGCAGGCATCCATTACGGAGGTCTCTATGAGCATTCCACGTTCTCCCATCGTTTCGGAGTTTGAAACAGAAGAGCAAGCTGCCAGCTACGACCGTTGGTTTCGTGCCAAGGTGCAGGCTTCAATTGACGATCCTCGCCCTGGTATTCCGCACGATCAGGCGATGGCTGAAGTCGAGAAGGTGCTGGAAGAGAGGCGCAAGGCTCGTGCTTCTCGTTAAGGCGACCTGAGGCTATTGTCGCCCTGATCGAGATCATTGATTACATCGAGCAGTACAACCCGGTTGCCGCTGTCTCGCTGCACCAAACTATTGTGGTTGCCGCCGAGGGGTTGTCCCTGATGCCATACGGATTCAAGCACGGTCGCTTGTCTGGTACTCGGGAAATGGTTGTTCATCCAAACTACTTGGTGGTCTATCGGGTGACGGAGCACGTTGAGATAGTGATGGTGTTACACACTCGCCAGGAATATCCCAGGGATGTGATCGGGCCACACCACTCGACCTCACGCCAGTAGATGCTTAGGCTTGCGCCTTTGCAATCAGCGAGAGCGTCCTGATGACCCGCGACACCCTCGAACACCACCAGATTCCCCTCTACTTCGCCAGCGTCCTCCTGGCCGCCGCTTTCGGTCTGCTCGCGCCGTCATTGGCGCATGGCCTCGGCGTGCTGGTCACGCCGGCCATCGCGGTGCTGATGTATGCGATGTTCCTGCAAATCCCGTTTCTGCAGCTGCGCCAAGGCGTGGGCAACCAGCGGTTCCTGGCGGCGTTGCTGCTGGCCAATTTCGTTCTCGTGCCCGTGCTGGTGTGGCTACTGACGCGTGGCCTGGTGGAGCGCCCGGCGTTGCTGGTGGGGGCGTTGCTGGTGTTGCTGACGCCGTGTATCGACTACGTGGTGGTGTTTACCCATATCGGCAAGGGCGATTCGCGCTTGATGCTGGCCGCGACGCCGCTGCTGCTGTTGTTGCAGTTGGTGTTGTTGCCGGTGTACCTGGGGTTGATGTTGGGCGCGCAGTCCGCGGTGGTGGTGGAGGTGCGGCCGTTTGTCGAGGCGTTCCTGTTATTGATCGTGGTACCGATGGTGCTGGCGGTGATCACCACCTCGCTGGCGCGGCGATCCTCGGTCGTCAACGCCTGGAACGATGCCTGGGCCTGGTTGCCGGTGCCGGCGATGGCCGCGGTGCTGTTTGTGGTGATCGGTTCGCAAATCACCGCAGTGGTGCGCGATATCGGCCTGCTGCTGCCGGTGATTCCGGTCTACGTTGGCTTCGTGCTGTTGGCGCCATTGATGGGGATGTTCGCCGCGCGCCTGTTCGCGCTGCCGGCGGTGACGGCGCGCGCGGTGACGTTCAGCGCGGCGACGCGTAACTCGCTGGTGGTGTTGCCCCTGGCGCTGGCGTTGCCCGAAGGCGTGCGCGGGTTGGCGGCGACGGCGGTGATCCTGCAAACCCTGGTCGAGTTGATTGGCGAACTGATCTACGTTCGCCTGATCCCGGTGCTGGTGTGGCGCGCAGATCGGCCGGGCACATGAATGTTCAGGGTTGTTCAGGCGCTATTTGGGATGTGTTGGGCACCATAAGCCGCCGCTCACTACCTGGCAGGACAACCGATGGATCAGCGCAACTCTTTTCGCCTGGAGTCTCTGGGCATCTTTCTGATTGCTTTGTTGTTATTTACGTTGGGGATCTGGGACCAGCAGCCTCAGGGATTTGACGGGCGCTGGGCGTTGTTCATGCAGGAAATGTTTCGCCATGGGGCGAGTCTTTTCCCCACCACCTACGGCCAGCCCTACGCGGATTATCCCGGTACGGCGACGTTCTTCAGTTTTGTATTCGCCCGGTTGTTCGGTGCGCCCAACCACCTGGCGAACGTCCTGCCCACCGCGCTGGCCTCTGCCGGAGTGGTGGCGCTGATCTATCGCTTGCTGGCGCCTTCCAGTCGCGCCTGGGCGCTGTTGACGGTGCTGCTGACCTTGCTCACCACCCAGTTGCTCGAAAAGTCGCGCTCGGTGTGCCTGGATCAGATGGTGGCGCTGTTGTGCGTAGGCAGTTTCTACCTGCTGCACAGTGGCGAGCGCCTTGGCTCGCGGCTGCGGCAACTGGCGGTGTTCCCGCTGTTTATCCTGGGTTTTGCGATTCGCGGGCCATTGGGCTTGATCGAAGTCTGTGGGGTGGCCTGTGTGTATTGGGCGTTGGGTCGTCCGGGGGAGCGGGTCAGGCAAGTGCTGATCCACGGCGTTATCGGGTTGCTGCTGTTGGCGTGTTGCTGGTGGCTGCTGATGCAGTTGGCGCGGATCAGTGGGGGCCAGGCCTTTGCCGATGAAGTGTTCAAGATGCAGGTTGGCGGGCGCCTCGATGAAATCGGCGAGCCGTTCTATTTCTACTTCCAACTGAGTCTGTACCGTTACTTCCCGGTGGTCCCCATGGCGTTGGCGAGCATGGTTGCGTTGCGTCATCGCTGGCCGGAACGCTGGGGCAATGACGACGTGCAACTGGTCGTGCGGCTCGGCGCCTGCGGCTTGATGATTCTGCTCGGGCTGTCGGTGCCGCACTTCAAGCGCGCTTATTACATCCTGCCCATGGTGCCGATGTTTGCCGCTGTCGCCGCCTATGGGCTGCTCCACGCACAGAACTGGTTCGTCGGGGTGCGTCGCTGTTACACATGGCTCGTCGCGGCGCTGCCGGCGTTGTGCGTGGTTGTAGTCTTCGTGTGTCGGCATGGGTGGCAGAAGCACGGTTACTGGCCGGACGTTTCGTTGCCGTTGCTGATCGGCGTGCTGGTGATCCTGCAGGGGGCGGTATTGATCGCCTGGCGTCGCGCCGGGCGTTTGGTGTGGCTCAGCGCGATCGCACTGGCGGCGCAGTGGTTGTTGCTGGTGACCGTGGTAGAGCCGGCCAAGGACCTGCAGTTCGACACCCGGCAATTTGTCAGTCAGGTGGAAGCGCTTCGCGCACAAGAGCCTGGACCGTTGGTGTTTGTCGGCCTTGCGCGGGACACCTGGGCCGTGCGCTACATGATGAACCTGGATCACGACGAGCAACCGCTGTTCATCGGGCGTAACCAGCTCGATCAGTTGGACTCGCTGCCACGGCCGTCCTGGGTGATCGTGGCGCGCAAGGAAACCGAGCAGTTGAAGGGCACACCGGTGGAACACCTGGCGCCGATGTTCAACGGGCGCCTGAACGACAATCCGTTGTTGGTGTTCTTGCTCAAGTAGGCGGCGCGAGGCGGGTATTGCGTACTGGGGTGGTGGTGAGCCACCCCGGTTCGGGATGGGTAAATCGAAGGCAACAAAAAACCCGCACTAGGCGGGTTTTTTGGGTGTTTCAGATGATCGTTGCACCACCTGAAACTTAATAGTGGTGCCCAGAGACGGAATCGAACCGCCGACACGGGGATTTTCAATCCCCTGCTCTACCGACTGAGCTATCTGGGCAACGGGGCGCATTAAACGGGTTTTTCAGGGGGTCGTCAAGCAAGTTTTCAAAAAATATTTAATTATTACCGTCGCTTACGTGCCGACCCCGGTTTTTGATCAATTATTGAGCAGGCGGCACGTAGCCTTCGGCCTTGGCGTAATCCTCGCCGGAAAAGAACTTGTCCATCTCGCCTTGCAGGTATTTGCGGTCTTCGGCGTTCATCATGTTCAGGCGTTTTTCGTTGATCAGCAGGGTCTGGTGTTTCTGCCAGTCGGCCCAGGCCTTGGCGGAGACGTGATCGAAAATGTCCTGGCCCTTGGCACCCGGGAACGGGGCGCGCTCCAGGGCGGGCAGTTCTTCGTGGTACTTGCGGCAGATGATGGTGCGGGTCATGACGAAACTCCTGCGTTCAATACGTCGGCCGCGCGCTTCAGCAGTTTTTTCACCGGGGCGGCAAGGCCCAGGCGCGGCGGGGTGGCGAGGTTATACCAGAGCCAGTCGGCCTCGGCCACGTGATGGGCGGATTCCTCGACCTGGACCAGCCAGGGTTCGATGGCCAGCTGGAAGTGGCTGAAGGTGTGGATCAGCCCCGGCAGTTCCTGTTGTTTGCCCAGCTCCAGCGCGTGCTGGTGGGCGAGGTGTTCGAGGTCTTGCAGGTCGTCCAGCTCCGGCAGGCTCCACAAACCGCCCCACAGGCCCGTGGACGGGCGACGGTAAAGCAGGATCGCGCCGTCGCCATTGGCCAGCATGGGCATCAGCGTGCGCTTCTGGGGGATGCTCTTGCGCGGCTTGGGGATCGGATAGCGCGTCTCCAGGCCGAGCATGTGGGCTTCGCAGCCTTTTTCCAGCGGGCATAACAGGCAACTGGGCTTGCTGCGGGTACACAGGGTGGCGCCCATGTCCATCATTGCCTGGGTGTAGGCGTTGACGCGATCACGGGGCGTGAAGCGCTCTGCGGTGGCCCAGAGCTGTTTGGCCACTTTGGGTTCGCCGGGGTAGCCCTCCTGCGCGGTAAAGCGTGCCAGCACGCGTTTGACGTTGCCATCGAGGATCGGCGCGCGCAGGCCCATGCTCAGGCTGGCGATCGCGCCGGCGGTGGACAGGCCGATGCCGGGCAGTTCGGTGAGTTTTTCCACGTCGCGGGGAAACTCGCCGCCGTACTCGGCCACGACAATCTTCGCGGTCTTCTGCAGGTTGCGCGCCCGGGTGTAATAGCCGAGGCCGGTCCACAGGTGCAGCACCTCGTCTTCCGGCGCGGCCGCCAGGGCTTCGACCGTTGGCAGGGAGGCCATGAAACGGTCGAAGTAATTGAGCACGGTGCTGACCTGGGTCTGTTGCAGCATGATCTCCGAAACCCACACCCGGTAGGGCGTGATGCCCTGTTGCCAGGGCAGGTCATGGCGACCGTGGCGGTCGTACCAGTTCAGTACCGCCTCGGAAAACTGCTCGTTTCTCATCGTTTGAACAGGCCTTTCAACGCGTCTTTCAACTGCGGGTTAACTTTGTCGAGCTTCTCTTCCAGCTTCTCGTTGAGGCGGTTGCCGGCGGCCTTGATGGCGACCTGGCCGAGGCCGTCCTTGTCCAGGCGGCACGCCTTGGCGCCCAGCTCCAGCGGGCCACGGCAGCGCAGCGGCACTTCGATGCCCTGGAAGTTGGCGCCTACCTCGCAGGCGGGGTCCGGCACTTCGCGTTGATCGCCCTCGACGATGATGCCGACGCGATAATCCATGCCCAGCACGCGCAGGTCGATGTCGCCGTTGCCGTTGACCGTAAGGCCGGGGATACGCACCTTCAGGTCGGGGTTGTTGGCCACGCCGTTGCGCAACGTCAGGTTGCCCCTGAGTTCCTGGAACGGGGTGTCCTTGGCCCGTGGCTCGCTGCTCAAGGTCTTGCGGTTGAGCAGGGCGATGCCGGTACACAGTTGCTGTTCAAGGTTGGCGTTGAGCAGCACGCCGTTGTTGATCACGAAGCTGGCGTTGCCGTTGAGGCTGTCGATCAGTGCCTTTTGGCTGTTGCCGCGGCCGCTGAGGTTGCTGTCGAGGGTGATCTGGCCCTTGACCGGCGGCGTCTGCCCCTGGGCTTGCAGGATGCGCTCGACCGGCACTTGCTTGATGTGGCTTTGCAGGGCCAGCACTGGAATGTCCTGGCGCACATCGAGGCTGCCATTGGCCTGGAAGCTGCCGTTGTAGAGGCCGCCGCTCAGGCTGTCGAGCTTGAGCTGGCCGTCGAGGCCGCTGGCCTTGAGCATGGCGTTCTGGATCGGCAGCTTGCTCAGGGTCAGTTGGCCGAAGGCCAGGTCGGCCTCCACGTCCAGCGTGCGCAGGCGGGTCAGCGGCAGCAGCTTGTCGGTGCTCCAGGCGCCTTTGGTCGGGGCGTCCGGCAGCGGTGTGGTGCCACCGGCGGCCATGGCGCCGGCTTCGCTGTTCTGCACTTCGGCCTGGCGTGCGGCGGTTGCCCCCTTGGCGGACTCGGACTTGGCCGGCAGGTAATTGTCGGCGTTGAAGGTGTCGCCCTTGAGTTGCACGCGCAGCGATTGCTTGGCGAAATCGTCCACGGCAACGCGGCCGGTGAAGGTGCTGCCGTCGAGTTTCAGGTTGAGGTCTTCCAGGGCCAGGCGGGTCGGCGTGCCTTGGAGGCGGCTGACCAGCTCGACTTTGCTCAGGCTGCCCTCGGCCATCGGTGGCAGCGGGTTGCCGATGCTGTCGAGGAACTTGGCCAGGTCGAACTGGGCGATCGACAGGGCGCCGCTGAGCTGCGGGGTCTTGTCCAGGTCATTGACCTTCAGTTCGCCGAGGGCGCGCAACTGGTTGGCCGAGAGTTTCAGGTTGGTCCACTCGGCAATGTTGGCCGCCAGGTCCACCAGCAGTTGGCCCTGGGTGGAGAAGGTCACGGTTTTGCCTTGCAGCGGCTCGCCGGTGGCTTCGCCGCTGAACCGCATGTCTTCGAACTGATAACGCTTGAGCGCCCGCTGAATGCGCAGGTTGCCGTTGAGTTCGGTCTTGACGCGCATGACCGGCTGGTTGCTGCCGAGGAACGCGGTGAGCTTCAGCGGAATGCTCGCCCCTTCGTGGATGGCGCCTGCACTCAGTTGGATGCTTTCGGCGCTGAACTGCTTGCCGGTCTGTTCATCGTTGTATTCGATGCGGGCGTTGTTGATGGTCAGGCTGTCGATGTCCAGGCGGATGGGCTGCGGCGGTTTCTCTGCCTTCACCTCGGTCACCGGTGCCGTCGCTTGCACGGGGGTTGGCGTAGCGGTGGGCGCCTCGGGGGCGTTCTTGCCGATGTCTTCCCAGTTGCCGTGGCCTTGCTTGTCGCGGTTGAGGCGCAGGTTCAGGCCTTCGACGCGCACATCGCTCATCTGCACTTCGCGGCGCAGCAGCGGTAGCACGCGTACCGACAGGCCGAGCATCTGCAGGTCGGCGAACGGCTGGGTCGGGTTGGTCAGGGTCGCGACGCTGGCTTCGTGCAGTTCCAGGCCCAGCCAGGGGAACAGGCTCCAGCCGATGTCGCCATTGAGCGTCAGCTCGATGTGGGCCTTGTCGCGGGCAATCTGGCGAATCTCGTCTTTGTAGTCGTTGGGATCGAAGAGATGGGTCAGGGCAAAGCCGAGAGCCACAATGATCAGCAACAGCCCGAGAAGTACCAGACCCAGGATTTTGCCGAACGCTTTCATGGGCGAGTCCTTGTATGTCGATTTCAAAATTTAGCCGCAGAGTATAGCGCCCGATGGCCTGCGTCAGTTCACGGATCGTTACATTGTATCTAGCGCAGGGGGCGGTATTTTGGCGTCAAAAAAACACAAAAAATCCGCGAAAGGTAGTGGCATTTTGGTTTTTCTGTCATCCACTGATGCTAATCTCTGCGCGTTCGTCCGCCTTCTGCGACGTAACGTCGCGCTTTAAA
The DNA here is from genome assembly GCF_053502595.1 of Pseudomonas sp. LY-1. Taxonomy (NCBI): domain Bacteria; kingdom Pseudomonadati; phylum Pseudomonadota; class Gammaproteobacteria; order Pseudomonadales; family Pseudomonadaceae; genus Pseudomonas; species Pseudomonas sp. LY-1. The sequence continues at coordinate 627,420 of NZ_CP094353.1, forward strand.
TGGAGCTTTATTCAACAAAACGGTCACGCCCTGCGTGCAAGGCCGAAGGAGAGCGCGCCTGACGAACACATACTAATAACTGGGGGAAACACCAATGAGCACTAGCACTGCGGCGGGTATTGCTGCCGCGCAGCCTGCGTTCCTGTCCAAGGAGCGCATCATCGCCAAGCCCGGGTTCAACCGCTGGCTGGTTCCACCGGCCGCTCTGGCCATTCACCTGTGTATCGGCATGGCCTACGGCTTCTCGGTGTTCTGGTTGCCGCTGTCCAAGGCGCTGGGGATCAGCGCGCCGGTCGCCTGTGCGCCGGATATGAGCTTTATCGCTCAGGTTTTTTCGTCCCAATGCGACTGGCCGATCTCCATGCTGGGCTGGATCTACACCCTGTTCTTCATCTTCCTGGGCTGCTCGGCAGCGATCTGGGGCGGCTGGCTGGAACATGCCGGGCCACGCAAGGCGGGCGTCGTCTCGGCGCTGTGCTGGTGTGGCGGCCTGCTGATTTCGGCGCTGGGGATTTATACCCACCAGATCTGGCTGATGTGGATCGGCTCCGGGGTCATTGGCGGTATCGGCCTGGGCCTGGGTTATATCTCGCCCGTGTCGACCCTGATCAAGTGGTTCCCGGACAAGCGCGGCATGGCCACCGGCATGGCGATCATGGGCTTCGGCGGCGGCGCGATGGTGGGGGCTCCCCTGGCGGCAGCGCTGATGGGGCACTTCGCTTCGCCGACCAGCGTCGGCGTGTGGCAGAGCTTTCTGGTGATGGCGGCGATTTACTTCGTGTTCATGATCGGTGGCGCGCTGTCCTACCGCGTTCCGCCGACCGGCTGGAAGCCTGAGGGCTGGACCGCGCCGGTGAAAAAAGCCAGCAATGCGATGATCACCCATCGTCACGTTCACGTGAACGTCGCCTGGAAAACCCCGCAATTCCGTCTGGTCTGGCTGGTGCTGTGCCTGAACGTATCGGCCGGTATCGGCATCCTCGGCATGGCTTCGCCGCTGCTGCAGGAAGTGTTTGGCGGCAAATTGCTGGGTGTGGACGTGCCGTTTGGCCAACTGAATGCCGGGCAACTGGCCTCGATCGCGGCGATCGCGGCGGGCTTCACCGGGCTGTTGAGCCTGTTCAACATCGGTGGCCGGTTCTTCTGGGCGTCGTTCTCCGATTACCTGGGCCGTAAAAACACCTACTTCGTGTTCTTCGCCCTGGGCTTTGCCCTGTATGCGCTGATCCCGAACCTCGGGCACCTGGGCAACGTGGCGCTGTTCGTGGCGGCGTTCTGCATCATCCTGTCGATGTACGGCGGCGGTTTTGCGACGGTTCCGGCTTACCTGGCCGACCTGTTCGGCACCCAGATGGTCGGCGCGATCCATGGTCGCCTGCTGACCGCCTGGGCTGCGGCGGGCGTGCTGGGCCCGGTGTTGGTGAACTACCTGCGTGAATATCAGTTGAGCATCGGCGTCGAGCGCGCCGCCGCCTACGACATCACCTTGTACATCCTCGCCGGCCTGCTGGTGCTGGGGTTCATCTGCAACCTGCTGGTGCGCCCGGTGGCCGACAAGTACTTCATGAGCGACGCCGAACTGGCCGCCGAACAGGCGCTGGGCCATGACAAGGGTGCCGATTCGAGCACCGTGCTGGAGTGGAAAGCCTCCGCCGGCAGCAAGCCGCTGGCTGTCGCGGCCTGGTTGGTGGTGGGTATTCCGTTGGCGTGGGGTGTGTGGGTGACCCTGCAGAAGACGGCGGTACTGTTCCACTAAGTTGACTGCAGACGGGCGCACCATCCTGGAGCGCCCGCTTGTATGCACATGTCTAGCGTCGACCTTCCTCGCTTCAACTCGTCAGTCTTATCCCCTTCGATGTTTCTGTTTAGCGCCCGCGCCCCTATAATGGCTGCCTTTTTCGCCCAATGATTTTGCGGAGCTGGTGATGGCCGAACGTAAGGCGTCCGTCGAGCGCGACACTCTGGAAACCCAGATCAAAGCCTCGATCAACCTGGATGGCACCGGAAAGGCCCGATTTGATATCGGTGTACCTTTTCTTGAGCACATGCTGGACCAGATCGCCCGTCATGGGCTGATCGACCTGGATATCGTCAGCAAGGGCGACCTGCATATCGACGACCACCACACGGTGGAGGATGTCGGTATCACCCTCGGCCAGGCTTTCGCCAAGGCCATCGGCGACAAAAAAGGCATCCGTCGCTACGGCCACGCCTATGTCCCGCTGGATGAAGCGCTGTCGCGTGTGGTCATCGACTTCTCCGGCCGCCCCGGCCTGCAGATGCACGTGCCCTACACCCGCGCCACCGTGGGCGGCTTCGACGTCGACCTGTTCCAGGAATTCTTCCAGGGTTTCGTCAACCACGCCCTCGTCAGCCTGCACATCGACAACCTGCGCGGCACCAACACCCACCACCAGATCGAAACCGTGTTCAAGGCCTTCGGTCGCGCGCTGCGCATGGCGGTGGAGCTGGATGAGCGCATGGCCGGGCAAATGCCATCGACCAAGGGCGTCCTGTAATGCAGACGGTCGCGGTTATCGATTACGGCATGGGCAACCTGCACTCGGTGGCCAAGGCCCTTGAGCACGTAGGGGCCGGCAAGGTGCTGATCACCAGCGATGCCACGGTGATTCGCGAGGCTGACCGCGTGGTGTTCCCGGGCGTTGGCGCGATTCGCGATTGCATGGCCGAAATCCGTCGCCTGGGCTTCGACAGCCTGGTGCGCGAGGTCAGCCAGGACCGGCCGTTCCTCGGCATTTGCGTGGGCATGCAAGCCTTGCTCGAGCGCAGCGAAGAGAACGACGGCGTCGACTGCATCGGCCTGTTTCCAGGCGAAGTGAAGTTCTTCGGCAAGGACCTGCATGAAGACGGCGAGCACCTGAAAGTCCCGCACATGGGCTGGAACGAAGTGCGGCGCACCGTGGATCACCCGCTGTGGCATGAGATCCCGGACATGGCGCGCTTTTACTTCGTCCACAGCTACTACATCGCCGCCGGTAACCCGCGCCAGGTGGTGGGTGGCGGGCACTACGGCGTCGACTTCGCCGCCGCGCTGGCCGAAGGTTCGCGTTTTGCGGTGCAGTTCCACCCGGAGAAGAGCCATACCCATGGCCTGCAATTGCTGCAGAACTTCGCTGCGTGGGACGGTCGCTGGTAGATGGCCAAGAAACCGAAGCTGCCGATCCTGAACCTCACGCCCGAACAGGAACGTGAGGCTACCAACAAGATCAAGCGCTTCATGGAGGACCGTTTCGAGCTCAAGCTGGGCTCGTTCGAGGTTGCCGAGATCCTTGAGTTGTTCACCATTGAAGTTGCGCCGCACTATTACAACAGGGCGATTTTCGATACGCAGACGCTCCTTAGGGAACGGTTCGAAAGCATCGAAAGCGACCTGTGGTCGCTTGAGAAACCCTGATTTCCCAAGCATTGCTGAATATCGAATAAGGTTTGCCAGATGCTGATTATCCCCGCTATCGATCTCAAGGACGGCGCTTGCGTGCGTCTGCGCCAGGGCCGCATGGAAGATTCCACGGTGTTTTCCGACGACCCGGTGAGCATGGCTGCCAAATGGGTGGACGGTGGTTGCCGTCGCCTGCATCTGGTGGACCTGAACGGCGCCTTCGAAGGCCAGCCGGTCAATGGCGAAGTGGTGACTGCGATCGCTAAGCGCTACCCGAACCTGCCGATCCAGATCGGCGGCGGTATCCGCTCCCTGGAAACCATCGAACACTACGTCAAGGCCGGCGTAAGCTACGTGATCATCGGCACCAAGGCCGTGAAAGACCCGGCCTTCGTCGCCGAAGCCTGCCGCGCGTTCCCGGGCAAGGTGATCGTCGGCCTGGACGCCAAGGACGGTTTCGTCGCCACCGACGGCTGGGCGGAAATCAGCACGGTGCAGGTGATCGACCTGGCCAAGCAGTTCGAAGCCGACGGCGTGTCCGCCATCGTTTATACCGACATCGCCAAAGACGGCATGATGCAGGGCTGCAATGTACCGTTCACCGCTGCGCTGGCGGCGGCGACCAAGATCCCGGTGATCGCGTCCGGTGGCATCCACAACCTGGGTGACATCAAGTCGCTGCTGGATGCCCGGGCCCCTGGAATCATCGGCGCGATCACCGGCCGCGCAATCTACGAAGGCACCCTGGACGTCGCCGAAGCCCAGGCTTACTGCGATGCCTACAACGGCTGAGGACTGACCATGGCGCTGGCCAAACGCATCATCCCTTGCCTGGACGTCGACAACGGTCGCGTGGTCAAGGGCGTCAAGTTCGAGAACATCCGTGACGCCGGCGACCCGGTGGAAATCGCCCGTCGCTACGATGAGCAAGGTGCCGACGAGATTACCTTTCTCGACATCACCGCCAGCGTCGACGGCCGCGACACCACGCTGCATACCGTCGAGCGCATGGCCAGCCAGGTGTTCATCCCGCTGACCGTGGGCGGTGGCGTTCGCACCGTGCAAGACATCCGCAACCTGCTCAATGCCGGCGCGGACAAGGTCTCGATCAACACCGCCGCAGTGTTCAACCCGGAGTTCGTCGGCGAAGCCGCACAGCACTTCGGCTCGCAGTGCATCGTGGTCGCCATCGACGCCAAGAAAGTCTCCGGCCCCGGCGAACCGCCGCGCTGGGAGATCTTCACCCACGGCGGGCGCAAGCCGACCGGCCTGGACGCGGTGGAGTGGGCGATGAAGATGGAAGGCCTGGGCGCCGGTGAAATCCTGCTGACCAGCATGGACCAGGACGGCATGAAAAACGGCTTCGACCTCGGCGTGACCCGTGCCATCAGCGATGCGCTGGGCATTCCGGTGATCGCGTCCGGCGGCGTCGGCAACCTGCAGCACCTGGCCGACGGCGTGATCGAAGGCCACGCCAGCGCCGTGTTGGCGGCGAGTATTTTCCACTTCGGCGAATACACCGTCCCCGAGGCCAAGGCTTACATGGCCGCGCGCGGTATCGTGGTGCGCTAAACGCTGCTGGACACCATGGCAAGTGCGCGGCACTCTCTGCGCTTGCCATGGATTCCGGTAACTTTCATGTTCAAAGACCTGTTGCTCGCGCTCGCCAGTACCTCCGTGCTCATGATCGGAGTGGCCCAAGCCGAAGAATCGTCTGACGCCTCCCTGGTGTTGCTGACGGAAAACTTCCCGCCCTACAACATGGCGAAAAACGGCAAGAACTTCGCCAAGGACGAGAATATCGAAGGCATCGCCGTGGACATCATGCGCGAAACCTTCAAGCGTGCTGGCATTTCCTACAGCCTCACTCTGCGCTTTCCTTGGGAGCGGATCTACAAACTCGCCCTGGAAAACCCCGGCTACGGTGTGTTCGTGATGGCCCGCCTGCCGGAGCGCGAAGCGCTGTTCAAATGGGTCGGCCCTATCGGCCCGGATGACTGGGTGATGCTGGCCAAGGCCGACAGCAAGATCCGGCTCGACGAGCTGGCGCAGGCGCGGCGCTACAAGATCGGCGCGTACAAGGGCGACGCGATTGCCGAGACCCTGGAGAAGCAGGGCCTCAAGCCAGTGCTGGTGCTGCGTGACCAGGACAACGCGCAAAAGCTGCTGGATGACCAGATCGACCTGTGGGCCACCGGCGACCCGGCCGGCCGCTACCTGGCGCGCCAGGTCGGTGTGACCGGGCTCAAGACCATCCTTCGCTTCAACAGTGCCCAGTTGTACCTGGCGCTGAACAAGGATGTGCCGGACGAAACGGTGGCCAAGCTGCAGGCAGCGTTGGATCAGTTGCGCGAGGAAGGCCTGCTCGACCAGATGATGGCGCGCTATTTGTAGCGATAGGTGCCGTTCTTGCCGTGCCCTGCCATCGCCTGATTGCTGCGCACGCTGATCATCAGTTTGATATCAATCCAGTCCACGCCCTGGGCCTTGAGCTTGGGCAGCTCGCGTTCGAGCACCGCCAGGGTTTGTGGATACGGATGGCCGATCATCACCGCTGAGCCCTGTTTATGGGCCAGTTTGATGGCGCTCTGCAATTGCGTGGTGATCGCGGCTTCGGTGCGTTCGTCGTCGAGGAACACATCCCGCGAGACGCTGGCCAGGCCGATCTTCTGCGCTTCGGCGGCACCGACGGTCTGCGCGCTGGTGCGGCTGTCGACAAAGAACTTGTGGCGCCGTTGCAGCTCGCCCATCAGCCAGGCCATGGCTTCGGGCTGGGCAGTCATGCGGCTGCCCATGTGGTTGTTGATGCCGGCGGTGTAGGGCACGGCCTTGAACGCAGCGTCCAGGCGCTTGCCGAGCTCTTCGATAGGCAACTCGGGGTGCCAGGCGAACGCGCCGGTGGCCGGGTCCATGGGCATGTGCAGGATCACGATCTTGCCGGCCTTGTGCGCTTCGCGGGCGAATTCGGCGGCGTGGGGCGTGTCGGGCATGATCGCCGTGGTCACCGGGCCGGGCAGGGCCAGCACACGGCGATCCCGGGGCAGGTTTTGCCCCAGGTCGTCGATGATCAGGGTCAGGTAGGCTTTGTGCGGTTCGCTGGCCGGGGTCGCGTGGGCGACCCCGGCCAGGCTGCACAGTGCAGCGATGATCAGGGCAACGCGCATATCAACGGCTGCGCGTGATGCTCAAGCCCTTGAGCAGGCTCAACGCCTGGGCCAGTTGGTAGTCATCGTCCTGCGGCATCGGCTTGGCCTTGGCGCTGCTGCCGGTCGGCTGGTCGGCGCCGCCGTTGCCATTGCCGAGGTGGCCTTGCAGGTCGGCTTCCTTGTAGTACTCGCTGTCGACCTCGTTGGTGATCTTGGCCTTGCGCACTTCGATGTCCGGCACGATGCCCTGGGCCTGGATCGAGCGGCCGTTTGGCGTGTAGTACAGCGCGGTGGTGATTTTCAGGGCGCGCTCGTTGTTCAGCGGCAACACGGTTTGCACCGAGCCTTTGCCGAAACTGGTGGTGCCCATCAGCACACCGCGCTTCTGGTCTTGCAGGGCGCCGGCGACGATCTCCGAGGCCGAGGCGCTGCCGCCGTTGATCAGCACGGCCAGCGGTACGTTTTCGCTGAGGTCGTTGCCGGTGGCCGAGAAGCGCAGTTCGGAGTTGGCGATACGGCCCTTGGTGTAGACGATCAGGCCTTTGGTGATGAAGTGGTCGACCACTTCCACCGCCGACTGCAGCACTCCACCGGGGTTGTTGCGCAGGTCGAGCACGATGCCGTTGAGCTTCTTGCCGTTGTCTTTGCGCAGTTTGGCCAGGGCCTTGGCCACTTCGTCGCCGGTCTTGACCTGGAACTGGGTGATGCGGATGTAGCCGTAGCCCGACTCCAGCAGCTGGCTCTTCACGCTCTTGACCGTGATGGTCGCGCGGGCCAGGGTCACGTCGAACGGCGCGCCGCCGTCGCGCACCAGGGTCAGGGTGATTTTCTGGCCGATCTTGCCGCGCATCTTGTCGACGGCTTCGGTCATGGTCTGGCCACGGGTCGGCTGGCCGTTGATCTTGACGATCAGGTCACCGGCCTGGATGCCGGCCTTGGACGCCGGGGTGTCGTCGATCGGCGAGACCACTTTGATCTGGCCGTCTTCGGCGCCGACTTCAATGCCCAGGCCACCGAACTCACCGCTGGTGCTTTCCTGCAGCTCGGCGAAATCTTCCGGGCCGAGGTAGGCGGAGTGCGGGTCGAGGTTGCTGAGCATGCCCTTGATGGCATTTTCCAGCAGGGTCTTGTCGTCCACGGGTTCGACATAGGCTGCCTTGATCCGGTCCATGACCTCGGCAAAGGTGCGCAACTCCTCCAGCGGCAACGGCGCCTTGGTGGTCGCGGCCATGCCGGCGGGTGCAGCCGGTTCGGCCTGGTCGGCGAAAGCCAGAGGCGCGCCGATCACCAGGGCGATCGTCAGGGCCAGCGAAGTGAGGCGGGACAAATACAGCATGTCGAACGAACTCCTAATGTAGATGCGACCCTATCCTTGGGTGCGGCACCATTGTGCAGGATCGCTCGGGCGGCCCTGCTGACGAATAGCGAAGTACAGCGCCGGGGTGTCCTGGCCGCCACTGTTACCGACAGTGGAGATGGATTCCCCGGCTTTTACCACATCACCTGCCGACTTGAGTAAAGTCTGATTGTGGCCATAAAGACTCAAATAGCCATTACCGTGGTCGAGAATCACCAATAAACCGGCGCCCCGCAGCCAATCGGCAAACACCACGCGACCGCCGTGGACGGCGTGGACCTGGCTGCCGGCGGCCGCGCTGATCATCACCCCGTCCCACTTGGCGCGGGTGTCATCGCCGCGGGTTTCCCCAAAGCGTGCCAGCAGTCGACCATCAACCGGCCACGGAAGTTTGCCGCGCGCGGAAGCAAAAGGCCCGCCGAAGGATTCGCCCGCGCTGGAAACCAGCGGCCCGGGCGCTGCATGCGCCGGTTTACGTGGGGCCGGAGCGTCGGTAGTGGCTGCCAGTTCGGCCTCACGCTGGCGCTTTTTTTCCGCTTCCTGCTGGGCGATCAGCGCTTTCTGTCGCGCTTCCTCGGCCTCGCGTGCCTGGCGGGCCAGGGTTTCTTCGATGGTTTTCAATACTTTGGCCAGGTCTGCCTGGTCCTGCTCGCGGGCTTGCAGCTTGGCGTCGCGGGCCTTTACGTCGTCATTGAGCTTGGCCAGGGCCAGTTGGCGCTCCTTGCGCACCTTGTCGAGCTGGTCGCGCTGGCTGTCGAGGCTGCTTTTCTGGTCGAGCAGTTGCGATTGCTGGTCGGCGATTTCCTGTTCGACGTTGGCCAGTTGGCGCAGGGTCTCGTTGAAGCCCTTCAGTTGGGCAAGGCGTGCCTTGCTCAGGTAATCGTAGTAGGTCAGGGTGCGCGCGAATTTTTCCGGGTTCTGCTGGTTGAGCAGCAGCTTGAGGTACTCCTGGCGGCCACTCTGGTAGGCGGCGCGGGCCTGGATCGCGATCAGGCGTTGCTGTTCAACGCGGGCGCTCTGGAGTTTTTTTTTCTCAGCGTCGAGTCGCTCCAGTTCCGACTCGCTCTTCTTTAATTCTTTTTGTAGCTCCTGGACCTGCTTCTCCAGCTTGCCCATCTCGGTTTCCGTGCCGCGCAGGTCTTTCTGCACCCCGGATTTTTCTTCCTGGAGCTTGCCGAGCAGTTTTTTCAGCTCGGTGATGTCCTGACGCGTAGCGTCCAACTGTTGTTGGGTTTGCGCGCGCTCATCGGCAAATGCCGGTTGGAGCAGGCAGACGAGAGCGAGGGTAATCAAGGCGCGAAGCATAGAGGCGGGCGACACCAGGGAAAGGGACGGCCTAGTATGCCCGGCAAGCGCTGCAAAAAAAACGCCCAATTCGGGCTTCTGGGCAAGATAGGTGCCGAGCGGCAGTGGTATGGCGAAAAGACATCTACCCAACACCGCGAGTCTAGTGTGGGAGGGGGCTTGCCCCCGATAGCAGTGGGTCAGCCAACACCTATTCAGCTGACACACCGCAATCGGGGGCAAGCCCCCTCCCACATGTGGTTTAGATCAGACCAGGATCGAAGTGCCAGTCATCTCTTTGGGCTTTTCCAGCCCCATCAACATCAGCATGGTTGGCGCCACATCGGCCAGCACGCCGCCTTTGCGCACTTTCAGATCACGCTTGCCGACGTAGATGAACGGCACCGGCTCGGTGGTGTGGGCGGTGTGGGCCTGGCCGGTGGACTCGTCGGACATTTGCTCGCAGTTGCCATGGTCGGCGGTGATCAGCGCTTCGCCGCCGACTTTTTCCAGGGCGTCGACGATGCGGCCCACGCACAGGTCCAGGCATTCCACGGCCTTGATCGCGGCGGCCAGGTTGCCGCTGTGGCCGACCATGTCGCCGTTGGCGTAGTTGACCACGATCACGTCATAACGCTGGTGTTCGATGGCGTCGACGATCTTGTCGGTGACTTGCGGCGCGCTCATTTCCGGTTGCAGGTCGTAGGTCGCGACTTTCGGCGACGGGATCAGGATGCGCTCTTCGCCCGGGAACGGTTCTTCGCGGCCGCCGGAGAAGAAGAAGGTCACGTGGGCGTACTTCTCGGTTTCGGCGATGCGCAGTTGGGTCTTGCCGTTTTTCGCCAGGTAGTCGCCCAGCACGTTTTCCAGGCTGCCGGGGGCAAAAGCCGACGGGGCCGGGATGTTGGCGGCGTATTGGGTGAGCATCACGAACTCGATTTTCGGCTGGCGCGCGCGTTCGAAGTCCTTGAAACCCGGGTCGACGAACACATGGCTCAGCTCGCGGGCACGGTCGGCGCGGAAGTTCATGAACACCACGGCGTCGCCGTCTTCCACTTTCACCGGCTCGCCGATGGTGGTGGCCTTGACGAACTCATCGCTCTCGCCGCGCGCGTAGGCGGCTTCCAGGCCTTCCTGGGCGGTGGCGGCGTTGAATTCGGCCTGGCCGTCGACGATCAGGTTGTAGGCCTGGGACACGCGGTCCCAGCGGTTGTCGCGGTCCATCGCGAAATAGCGACCGACCAGGCTGGCGATGCGGCCCTTGCCGAGGGCGGCGAAGGTGGCGTCCAGCAGTTCGATCGACGATTGCGCGCTTTTCGGCGGCGTGTCGCGGCCGTCGAGGAAGGCGTGCAGGTAGATCTTGTCGGCGCCGCGCTTGAAGGCCAGTTCGGCCATGGCCACGAGGTGGTCCTGGTGGCTGTGTACGCCGCCATCGGACAGCAGGCCCATGAAATGCACGGCCTTGCCGGCAGCGACGGCTTTATCGACGGCCGCGCAGATGGTCGGGTTCTCGAAGAACTCGCCGTCGCGGATCGCTTTGGTCACGCGGGTGAAGTCCTGATAGACCACTCGTCCGGCGCCGAGGTTCATGTGGCCGACTTCCGAGTTGCCCATTTGGCCGTCCGGCAGGCCCACATCCATGCCCGAACCGGAGATCAGCCCGTTGGGCAAAGTGGCGGTCAGACGGTCCAGCACCGGCTTGTTGGCCGAGTACACGGCGTTGTCGTGGTGGCTTTCACTGTGTCCGAAGCCATCGAGAATTATCAGGACCAAAGGTTTAGGCGTCGTAGTCATAGATCCTCTCGCGGCGGTAATTGATGAAGGGGATTGAAAAGGGAGTGGCAGTTTAAAGCGAAGTTCCGACCACGTCACCGCTTTACGGGGGTTGGCCCCCCCTGACGGCTGTGTATACTTACCGCCATTTTAACGCCCTGGAACCTCCTTGATGGTTGATCACCTGATTGCATTTGCCACTGCCCACTACCTGCTCGCGGGTGCCTTCGTCATCCTGCTGGCGCTGCTGATCGCTCATGAAATGAGCCGCGGTGGCCGCAGCCTGAGCACGTCGGAGCTGACCGCGCTGGTCAACAAGGATGAGGCCGTTGTCGTGGATATCCGTCCGGCCAAGGATTTTGCCGCCGGTCATATCGTCGGCGCCCTGAACATCCCCCAGGACAAGCTGATCGCGCGCCTGGCCGAGCTGGAGAAGCACAAGGCCAAGACCATCATCCTGGTCGACGCTCAAGGCCAGCACTCCGGCACCCACGCCCGCGAAATGCTCAAAACCGGCTTCACCGCCGCCAAACTGTCTGGTGGTATCAGCAGCTGGCGCGCGGACAACCTGCCGCTGGTGAAGTGATATGAGCCAGGTTGTCGTGTATTCCAGCGATTGGTGCCCTTACTGCATGCGGGCCAAGGCCTTGCTGGAGAAGAAGGGGGTTGCCTTCGAAGAGATCAAGGTCGACGGCAAACCCCAGGTGCGCGCCGAAATGGCCCAGAAGGCGGGACGCACGTCCGTGCCGCAGATCTGGATCGGCGCCAAGCACATCGGTGGATGCGATGACCTGTTTGCCCTTGAGCGCGCCGGTAAACTGGACGCGCTGCTTCACGTCTGACTCCTAAACCCTAAAAGACCCAAGATCAAGAAGGATCTGCGATGACTGACCAACAGAACACCGAAGCAGCAGAAGCCCAAGGCCCACAGTTTTCGCTGCAGCGCATCTATGTGCGTGACCTGTCGTTCGAAGCGCCGAAAAGCCCGGCCATCTTCCGTCAGGAGTGGACCCCAAGCGTCGGGCTGGACCTGAACACCCGTCAAAAAGCCTTGGAAGGCGACTTCCACGAAGTCGTGCTGACCCTCTCGGTCACCGTCAAGAACGGCGAAGAAGTGGCCTTCATCGCTGAAGTGCAACAGGCCGGTATCTTCCTGATCCAGGGCCTGGACGAAGCGTCCATGAGCCACACCCTGGGCGCGTTCTGCCCGAACATCCTGTTCCCGTATGCCCGCGAGACCCTGGACAGCCTGGTCACCCGTGGCTCGTTCCCGGCGCTGATGCTGGCTCCGGTGAACTTCGATGCCCTGTACGCGCAAGAGCTGCAGCGCATGCAACAGGAAGGTTCGTCGACGGTTCAATAAGTCGATGCGCTAAAAATGTGGGAGGGGGCTTGCCCCCGATTGCGGTGTGTCAGCTGAATAGGTGTTGGCTGACCCACTGCTATCGGGGGCAAGCCCCCTCCCACATTTGTTATGTGTGTTATTTGAAGCCGAGTTGGCGCCAGCCTTCGTAGACGGCGACGGCGACGGTGTTCGATAAGTTCAGGCTGCGGCAACCTTCGCGCATCGGCAAACGCAGGCGATGGCCGTCGGGCAGGGCGTCGAGCACCTCGGCCGGCAGGCCACGGCTTTCCGGGCCGAACAGGAAGGCGTCGCCGTCGGCGAAGCTGGCGTCATGGAACGGCCGCGAGCCCTTGGTGGTGAACGCGAACAGCCGAGGGTGGCCGAGGCTTTCCAGGCAGCTGGCGAGGTCGGCGTGGCGTTGCAGGGTGGCATACTCGTGGTAGTCCAGCCCGGCGCGGCGCAGGCGCTTGTCGTCCATGTCGAAGCCCAGCGGCTCGATCAAATGCAGGTGGCAGCCACTGTTGGCGCACAGCCTGATAACGTTGCCGGTATTCGGCGGAATTTCTGGTTGAAAAAGGATGACGTGAAACATGCACGGCTCCGAAGGCAAAGATGCGCTGCATTCTACCCTCGAAGAAGACCCCAGGCCGAAGCTATTGCCAAGGGTTTTGGGCTCTTTGGCGATTGTCGGCTTGATGGTGGGCCTGATGATCGGGCGCCTGACCGCCCCGGACCCGGTCGAATTGCTGCAGGTGACGCCGGCGGCCGACGGTGTGGTGGTGTGGTTCAACAGCGAACCCAAGCTGCATGGCGAGCATATCGACGGCACCGTGGCGCTGTTGTTCGACGCGCAGGGCAAGGCCGCCAGCGGGCAGCTCAAGGTCAATGACAAGGATGTGAACTGGCGCGTGCGCAAGACCGATGGCGGCCTGTTGCTCAACCTGGTGGCGGCGCGGCCGTTGCGTGGGGAATGGTCGGGAGAGGAAGCTGAAGGCCGCTGGCGGCTGGAGATCCATCTCCAAGAGCAATAAAAGAGGGAGTTCCCGGCCTGCCTGTACCAGGGCTCCCAAAACGGGATGAAGCCATCCGGCTTCGTGTTAAAGAGGGAATCCCCGGCCTGCCTGTACCGAGGTTCCCGAAAGCGGTGTGGAGCGCGACGCGGTTCGCATCAAGCACCCCGGGTGTAAAGAGGGGATTCTCGGCCTGCCTGTACCAAGGTCCCCGAAACTGGGTTGTATCAGGGTTATTGCAGGGCGCGTGCCACACTGGCCAAGTTGCTCGAAAAAAACGCTCCAGACAGCGAAAAGCCCCGGAATACGGGGCTTTGGCGTTTTCGGTTGTCTGATTTCAGGCGGCGGTGCGAAGGTTTGAGGTGTTGGCGCCGTGCCCGATGCCGGTTCATGGTGCATTGAAGCGGTGCATGGTCGCCAAACCTTGTGCAGATCCAAATGTGGGAGGGGGCTTGCCCCCGATGGCGGTGGATCAGTCATGTAGATGCCGACTGACATGCCGCTATCGGGGGCCAGCCCCCTCCCACATTGGATCTTCAGTGGGTCTGAGATTCAGCCCTCGTCACCTTCGTCATCATCCGCGCCATCGACCTTCATCCCCAGTTCCTTGATCTTGCGCGTCAGGGTATTGCGGCCCCAACCCAGCAGCACGGCGGCATCGCGACGGCGGCCGGCGGTGTGCTTGAGGGCGGTTTCGATCATGATCCGTTCGAAGGCCGGCACGGCGCTGTCCAGCAGGTTCGACTGGCCGCGTGCCAGGGCCTGGTCGGCCCATTGGCGCAGCGCCTGTTCCCAGTTGGTCACGGGGGCCGAATCCTGCGGCAGGCTGAGCAGCTCCGGCGGCAGGTCGCTGATATGCACTTCGCGCCCGGACGCCATGACCGTGATCCAGCGGCAGGTGTTCTCCAGTTGGCGCACGTTGCCGGGCCACGGCAGGTTCTTCAGGTATTCCTCGGTCTCGCTTTTCAGCAGCTTCGGCTCGACGGCCAGCTCCTGGGCGGCGCGGCTGAGGAAGTGGCGCGCGAGGGTCGGGATGTCTTCGCGACGGTCCGACATGCGCGGGATGTGGATGCGGATCACGTTGAGGCGGTGGAACAAGTCCTCACGGAACTTGCCCGCATGCACCAGGGTTTCCAGGTTCTGGTGAGTCGCGGCGATGATACGCACGTCAACCTTGACCGGCGTATGCCCGCCCACACGGTAGAACTCGCCGTCCGCCAGCACGCGCAGCAAGCGGGTCTGGGTATCGGCCGGCATGTCGCCGATTTCATCGAGGAACAGCGTGCCGCCGTCCGCCTGTTCAAACCGCCCGCGCCGCAGGTTGGCCGCGCCGGTGAAGGCGCCTTTCTCGTGGCCGAACAGTTCGGACTCCATCAAGTCCTTCGGAATCGCCGCCATGTTCAGCGCAATGAACGGCGACGCCGCCCGCGGGCTGTGGCGGTGCAGGGCGTGGGCCACCAGTTCTTTACCGGTGCCCGACTCGCCGTTGATCAGCACGGTGATGTTGGAGTGGCTCAAGCGCCCGATGGCGCGAAACACTTCCTGCATCGCCGGCGCTTCACCGATGATTTCCGGGGTGCGGGTCAGGGCGGGCGGGGCTTCCTGGTTCTGCTGTTCCTGGGCGTGCTGGTTGGCGCGCTTGACCAGCGCCACCGCTTCGTCCACGTCGAACGGCTTGGGCAGGTACTCAAAGGCGCCGCCCTGATAGGACGCGACAGCGCTGTCCAGGTCCGAGTGCGCGGTCATGATGATCACCGGCAGGCGCGGGTGCTGCTCGCGAATCCGCGCCAGCAGGTCCAGGCCGCTGGCACCGGGCATGCGGATGTCGGAGATGATCACGTCGGGCTGCTGGCGCGCCAGGCGGCTCATCACCCCGTCAGCGCTGTCGAAGCTCTGGGTGGTCATGCCTTCCTGTTGCAGGGCTTTCTCGAGGACCCAGCGGATAGAACGGTCGTCATCGACGATCCAGACAGTTTCACTACGGCTCATGTCGATGGGGCTCCTTGTTCCAGAGGCAGAAAGATCGAGAACGTGGTGTGGCCAGGATGGCTCTCACATTCGATCAGACCCTGGTGCTGGCTGATGATGTTCTGGGTAATGGCCAGGCCCAGCCCGGTACCGTCCGGGCGGCCGCTGACCATGGGGAAGAAAATGGTTTCCTGCAGTTCTGCTGGAATGCCCGGGCCGTTGTCGGTGATTTCGACTTTGGTCACCAGGCGATGGCGCACGTGGCCGATGGTGAACTGGCGCAAGGCGCGGGTGCGCAGGCTGATGCGGCCCAGGCGCAGCTCGTTCTGGCTGCTGATGGCCTGCATGGCGTTGCGCACGATGTTGAGGACCGCCTGGATCATCTGCTCGCGGTCGATCAACACGTCGGGAATGCTCGGGTCATAGTCGCGCACCAAGGTAATGCAGCCTTGGCTTTCGGCCTCGACCAACTGGCAGACACGCTCCAGCACCTCATGCACGTTGGTCATCGCCAGCGACGGCAGCTTGTTGGAGCCGAGCATGCGGTCCACCAGATTACGCAGGCGGTCGGCCTCTTCGATGATGACGTTGGTGTAGTCCTTGAGGTGCTCGTCCGGCAGCTCACGAGCCAGCAACTGCGCCGCGCCGCGAATCCCGCCCAACGGGTTCTTGATCTCGTGGGCCAGGCCGCGCACCAGCATCTTGCTGGTTTCCTGCTTGGACAACTGCGCTTCTTCCTTGGTGATGCGCAGCAGGCGGTCACGCGGGTGGACTTCGAGCAGTAGCAGGGTGCTGCCGTTGCTCAGGATCGGGGTCACGGCGTAGTCGACGGTCAGGGTCTGGCCGGTCAGGGCGGTGAGCATCGCTTCGCGCTTGGTGAACGGATGTGCCTGCTCCACTGCCTGGCGCAACGAGCTCAAGGCTTCGGCCGACTCGGTGAACAACTCGCTGATGAACTGCCCATGGCTGCGCTGCCCGCTGATGGCCAGGAGCATCTCCGCCGCCGGGTTCATGTACTCAAGGCGCAGGTCGTCATTGAGCAGGATGGTCGCGGTGGTCAGGTTGTCGAGTAACAAACGGTGCAGTGCATCGCTGATGGTCATCAGGACCTCTTTTGGAGCAAGGCGCGGGCTTGAGGCACACGCTGATACAAGGAAAATGCAAAAACCAAACCAAGGCTCCGAAAAGAAGCGTTTAAGCCCTGAAATAAGGGTTTAAGGCTCGAAACTGTGGCGTTCTGCCAGCTTCATCGGGTAGTTTCGAACCAAAATGGGCTGGGTCGGTGGGAAGGGTGCAGGCTATCGCACCAATATAGTGCGATTTTGTGACGATTGTTCAGGAAGCGCGAATTCACACAAATCAAATGCGGGAGGGGGATTGCCTCCTCCCACATTTTTGGATCGGGTGTACCGTTTTAGTCTTTGTAGATACACAGCTCGGCGGTCGCGCGGATCATCGCCAACTGCTGCATCGGCTCATTGAGCGGCTCATGCACGGCTTCGGCCAGCCATTGCGGGCACTGTGGGTCGGTGCGCTGCGGGCTGAAGTCGGCCAATTGCTGCAGCAGGCGTTTTTGCAGTTGGTCCAGTTGCGGGCGAATCTGCTTGACCAGGTCCGGGCGCGGATCGTCGGGGGCCTTGCCCTGGAACTGCCAGTCGGAAAGATGGGCGTACTGCACCAGTTTGTTCGCTTCGATCTGTGCCGAGAAGAACTGCCCGGCGGCGGCAGGGTCCAGCTTGTAGCTCGGGGCCTGGGCGACGACGCTGGCGATCACCTCTTGCTCGCGTTTCTTGTCTTCTACGGGCTTGTGGCTGTCCCACTTGCTCAGGGCGACCTGGTCGGCGATCGCCAGGCGCTCGGCGATGCTGTTGAGTAAAGGTTCGAGGCTGGGCGGCGCAGCGCTCGCACTGGCACTGACGAATAACAGAGCGAACACAAGTCGACGTTTCAATGCTGATCTCCTTGTGAGAGGGGGCTTGCCCCCCCCCCCGATAGCAGAGTGTCAGTCAGCACCGGTATCAACTGATCCACGGCTATCGGGAGCAAGCTCCCTCCCACCTTTTTGATTGGGTTTGCAGGTGCGGAGCTGTGTAATCCCCGGGCAAAAAAAGACCTCCCGAAGGAGGTCTTTTTCGATCACGCCATGTTAAGCGACGCTACCGGATCAGCAGCTGTAGTACAGCTCGTATTCCAGTGGGTGTACGAAGGTGCGGACTTTGATTTCTTCTTCGCTTTTCAGCTCGATGTAGGCATCGATGAAGTCGTCGCTGAATACGCCGCCTTTGGTCAGGAACGCACGGCCCTTGTCCAGCTCTTCCAGGGCTTCTTTCAGGCTGCCGCACACTTGTGGGATCTCTTTGGCCTCTTCAGGCGGCAGGTCGTACAAGTTTTTGTCGGCGGCGTCGCCTGGGTGGATCTTGTTCTGGATGCCGTCCAGGCCAGCCATCAGCAGTGCAGCGAAGCCCAGGTACGGGTTGGCTGCCGGGTCCGGGAAGCGGGCTTCGATACGGCGAGCGCGCGGGCTGGACACGTAAGGAATACGGATCGATGCGGAGCGGTTACGAGCCGAGTAGGCCAGCATTACCGGTGCTTCGAAACCTGGGACCAGACGCTTGTAGGAGTTGGTCGACGGGTTGGTGAAGCCGTTCAGGGCCTTACCGTGCTTGATGATGCCGCCGATGAAGTACAGGGCGGTGTCGGACAGGCCGGCATAACCTTCGCCAGCGAAGGTGTTCTTGCCATCTTTAGCGATGGACAGGTGAACGTGCATACCCGAACCGTTATCGCCGTACAGAGGCTTAGGCATGAAGGTTGCGGTACGGCCGTAGGCATCAGCCACGTTGTGTACGCAGTACTTCAGGGTCTGGACTTCGTCAGCCTTGGCAACCAGGGTGTTGAACTTCACACCGATTTCGTTCTGGCCGGCAGTCGCCACTTCGTGGTGGTGTACTTCGATGACCAGGCCCATTTCTTCCATGGCGTTGCACATGGAGGTACGGATTTCGTGGTCGTGGTCGAATGGCGGAACTGGGAAGTAGCCACCTTTGATACCTGGACGGTGGCCTTTGTTGCCGCCTTCTACGTCCTGGTCGGACATCCACGAACCTTGTTCGGAGAAAATCTTGAACATGGAGCCGGAGATGTCGGACTTGAACTTGACCGAATCAAAGATGAAGAATTCTGGCTCTGGGCCTACGAATACGGTGTCGCCGATACCGGTCGACTTCAGGTATTCCTCGGCACGCTTGGCGATCGCACGTGGGTCGCGGTCGTAGCCTTGCATGGTCGAAGGCTCGATCACGTCGCAGACGATGATCAGGGTTGGGTCTTCGGTGAACGGGTCCAGCACGGCAGTGCTGTCGTCCGGCATCAGGATCATGTCGGAAGCTTCGATGCCTTTCCAACCGGCAATGGAGGAACCGTCGAACATTTTGCCTTCTTCGAAGAACGCGTCATCCAGCGCGTCGCGAGCCGGCATGGTCACGTGGTGCTGAGTGCCTTTTGTGTCCGTGAAGCGCAGATCAATCCACTTAACGTCATGATCTTTGATGAGTTGAACCGACTTCGACATGGTGTCCTCCGGGGTGGCTTCGGGCTGGGTAGTGGAGTTAGCCCTTAGAATGTGGGTGATGCCGGCGCGGATAGTCCGCCATGGCAACCTGCCTCACAAGAGAGCAAATTGCATGCCAGTGCGCCAACATGGCCTTTTTGCGTCAAAATGGCCCCTATAACAGTGCAAACCGCGGAAATGGAATAAATAACGCACTGCAATGTGGCGTGCATTTGCGCAAATGACCTTTTTTGGTGCGTTGCACCGTTGATGCATATTAACTGGTTAAACCTTGAGCGATTTCCGCTATAATCCGCGCCCCCCTTTTTCGGCAGGCCCTGCGCGCGCTGTTTCCATGAAATTAATCGTTAAAGTCTTCCCCGAGATCACCATCAAAAGCCGACCGGTACGGATGCGTTTCATCCGTCAGTTGGCCAAGAACATCCGTGCCGTGCTCCGCGATCTGGACCCGGCTGTGGTGGTGAACGGTGTGTGGGACAATCTCGAGCTGGAAACCCGTGTCACCGACGCCAAGGCCTTGAAGGATATGACCGAGCGCCTGAGCTGCATGCCGGGCATCGCGCATTTCCTGCAGGTCGACGAGTACCCGCTGGGCGACTTCGACGACATCACCGAAAAGTGCAAACAGCACTTTGGCAGCGAGCTTGAAGGCAAGATTTTTTCGGTGCGCTGCAAGCGTGCCGGCAAGCACCCGTTCAGCTCCATGGATGTGGAAAAATACGTCGGCAGCAAGCTGCGTCGCGAGTGCGGCGCAGCCGGAATTTCCCTCAAGGCGCCGCAAATTGAAGTGCGGATGGAAATTCGCGACCAACGGTTGTTTGTGATCCACAGCCAGCACAATAGCATTGGTGGCTACCCGCTCGGCGCCCTGGAACAGACCCTGGTCTTGATGTCCGGCGGTTTCGATTCCACGGTGGCGGCCTACCAGATCATGCGCCGCGGCCTGATGAGCCACTTCTGCTTCTTCAACCTGGGCGGACGTGCCCACGAATTGGGCGTGATGGAAGTCGCGCACTATATCTGGAAGAAGTACGGCAGCTCCCAACGCGTGCTGTTTGTCAGCGTGCCGTTCGAGGAAGTACTGGGCGAAATTCTCGGCAAAGTCGATAACAGTCATATGGGCGTAGTATTGAAGCGTATGATGTTGCGCGCAGCGTCCCGAATTGCCGATCAACTGCAGATCGACGCGCTGGTGACCGGCGAAGCGATTTCCCAGGTATCCAGCCAGACGCTGCCGAACCTGTCGCTCATCGATTGCGTGACCGAGAAGCTGGTGCTGCGCCCGCTGATCGCCAGCCATAAGCAGGACATCATCGACCTGGCGGAACAGATCGGCACTGCCGACTTCGCCAAGCACATGCCCGAATATTGCGGGGTCATCTCGGTGAACCCCAAGACCCACGCCAAGCGCAACCGCGTGGAGTATGAAGAACAACAGTTTGATATGGCGGTTCTGGAGCGTGCGCTCGAGAACGCCAAACTGGTCCCGATCGATCGTGTCATCGACGAGTTGGGCCAGGATGTGCAGATCGAAGAAGTCAGCGAAGCCCTGGCCGGTCAGATCATCATCGACATCCGTCACCCGGATGCCGCTGAAGACGAGCCGCTGGAAATCGCTGGCATCGACGTACAAACGCTGCCGTTCTATGCATTGAACGCGCGTTTCAAGGAACTGGATAACAGCCGTCAGTACCTGCTGTATTGCGACAAAGGCGTGATGAGTCGCCTGCATGCCCACCATTTGCTCAGTGAGGGGCATGCCAATGTGCGCGTTTATCGACCGAGCTAAGAGCCCGGGGCTGTTTGCCTGTGGCCTGCGTCACCGGCCCCCCGACTCTGCCGTCAAGCTGTAACGGCAAGGCCTGACTCTACTGTTAATCGCTGCCACGACCTGTCAGCACACCGAATCCTCTGATCGAGATACACAAGTGATCGAAAATCTACGTAACATCGCCATCATTGCTCACGTTGACCATGGTAAAACCACCCTGGTAGACAAACTCTTGCGTCAATCCGGCACCCTGGAGCGCAACGAGCTCAACGACGAGCGCGTGATGGACTCCAACGACCAGGAAAAAGAGCGCGGTATTACCATCCTGGCTAAAAACACCGCTATCAACTGGAACGGCTACCACATCAACATCGTGGATACCCCGGGCCACGCCGACTTCGGCGGCGAAGTAGAACGCGTAATGTCGATGGTCGACTCCGTTCTGCTGCTGGTTGACGCTCAAGACGGCCCTATGCCGCAAACCCGTTTCGTGACCAAGAAGGCGTTCGAAGCCGGCCTGCGTCCGATCGTGTGCATCAACAAGGTTGACCGTCCAGGCGCGCGTCCGGATTGGGTTCTGGACCAGATCTTCGATCTGTTCGACAACCTGGGTGCTACCGAAGAACAACTGGACTTCCAGGTTATCTACGCTTCGGCCCTGAACGGTATCGCCGGTCTGGATCACACCGCCATGGCGGAAGACATGACCCCGCTGTACCAGGCCATCGTTGACCACGTTCCACCACCGAAGGTTGACCGTGACGGTCCGTTCCAGATGCAAATCTCGGCACTGGACTACAACAGCTTCCTGGGTGTTATCGGTGTTGGCCGTATCGCTCGTGGTAGCGTCAAGCCGAACACCCCGGTTGTCGCTATCGGCGCCGACGGCAAGAAACGCAACGGTCGTATCCTGAAGCTGATGGGTCACCACGGCCTGCACCGCATCGACGTTGAAGAAGCGTTCGCCGGCGACATCGTGTGCGTCAGCGGTATGGACTCGCTGTTCATCTCCGACACCCTGTGCCAGCCGGACACTGTCGAGGCGATGAAGCCTCTGACCGTCGACGAGCCAACCGTTTCCATGACCTTCCAGGTAAACGACTCGCCTTTCTGCGGTAAAGAAGGCAAGTTCGTGACCTCCCGTAACATCAAGGAACGTCTGGACAAAGAGCTGCTCTACAACGTGGCACTGCGCGTTGAAGAAGGCGACTCGGCTGACAAGTTCAAGGTTTCCGGCCGTGGTGAGCTGCACCTCTCGGTACTGATCGAAACCATGCGTCGCGAAGGCTTCGAAATGGGCGTTGGTCGTCCTGAAGTGATCATCCGTACTGTTGACGGCGTGAAGCAGGAACCGTTCGAAAACGTCACCATCGACACCCCTGAAGAATCCCAGGGCAAGGTCATGGAAGAGATGGGCCTGCGTAAGGGCGACCTGACCAACATGGTGCCGGATGGCAAAGGCCGTGTGCGTCTGGAATACAACATCCCTGCGCGTGGTCTGATCGGTTTCCGTAACCAGTTCCTGACCCTGACCAACGGTGCTGGCATCCTGACCTCGATCTTCGATCGCTACGACACCATGAAGTCCGGCGACATGTCCGGCCGTCAGAACGGTGTTCTGGTTTCGGTTGAAACCGGCAAGGCGCTGACCTACTCCCTGGAAACCCTCCAGGCGCGTGGCAAGCTGTTCGTTGAACACGGTCAAGAGATCTACAACGGTCAGATCGTTGGTCTGAACAGCCGTGACAACGACATGGGCGTCAACCCAACCAAAGGCAAGAAGCTCGACAACATGCGTGCTTCGGGTAAAGACGAAACCATCGCTCTGGTTCCACCTGTTCGCTTCACCCTGGAACAGGCCCTGGAATTCATCCAGGACGACGAGCTGTGCGAAGTCACGCCTAAGTCGATCCGCCTGCGTAAGAAGATCCTGGACGAAGGCGAGCGTACCCGCGCTGCCAAGAAAGCCAAGAACTGAGTTAACTCAGGCTGAATGAAAAACGCCCCCGGTCGAAAGGCCGGGGGCGTTTTTTTATGTCTGCAGGTTTTGTGCTGAAGGTGCCGGCCCTATCGGGGGCAAGCCCCCTCCCACATTTTGAAGGCGTTCACAAATCAAAACTGTGGGAGGGGGCTTGCCCCCGATAGGGCCCTTGAGAACCCTGCAAAACATGGATCAGAACTTATCGAGAGTCTTGAAATTGGTCTCGCGCACCACTTCCTTGGGCTTGTACGCGCAATACCCCGGCCGCGGGCCGATTTTCGGGTGGTTGCGGCAGGTATCCGGGCGCTTGTCATAAATAGTGCAGAAGCGCGTCTTACGATCCAGGTACAGGCAGTCGTTGTTGCTCATGCGCTGCAGGGTGAAGATCTCGGATTTGCTGTTGTAGCGCTCGACGATGCCTTCCTTCTGCAAACGCTTGGCGATGTTCTTCGGCGGGTCGCCGCGCTCGAATTCATCGACGATGCCAATGCGGATCAAGTCTTTGATCTTCACTTCGACCGGCAGCGTGCAGCAGCTGGACACGCAGCCTCCGCACATGTGGGCGGAATATTTCTGCCAGGTCTCGAGACGGTCGAGTTCCGCGGCGGCGATCAGTTGAGGCTTCATCAGGGTTCCAAGGTGGGGCGGTATCCGGGCGCGCGATCATACCGGGATTGATGGTTTTTTGAACAATATTTTCGGGTTTTCAGCTCGAAGGCGGCTCGAACAGTGATCGGGCACGACCCCTGCATTAAATTCATGCAAAGGTGAATGAGTTAAAAAACTGCCGAACCAGCGCGTCGACCGCCGGTCAGACCGACTAGGCTCTAGCAACTCCTTCAATCTCGCCCGAGGTCACACCGATGTCTCAGGAACCGCTTGCACGAGAAGCAGAGGTAGCCGCATTTCGCGATGCTGTCTTGACCAAACTCACCTACGCGGTGGGCAAAGACCCGGATCACGCCTTCGACCATGACTGGTTCGAAGCCATTGCCCTGGCCGCCCGCGACCAGATGGTCGATCACTGGATGAACCATACGCGGCAAATCTACCGCAAAGGCCAGAAGCGGGTGTATTACCTCTCGCTGGAATTCCTCATCGGCCGCCTGCTCTTCGACAGCCTGAGCAACCTCGGCCTGCTGGAGATCGCTCGCGAAGCGCTCACCGAGTTGGGTGTCGACCTGGAACGCATCCGCCTGCTGGAGCCCGATGCAGCGCTCGGTAACGGCGGTCTGGGGCGCCTGGCGGCGTGCTTTATGGAAAGCATGTCGACCCTGGGCATTGCCGGCCATGGTTATGGCATCCGTTATGAGCACGGGCTGTTCCGCCAGGCGATTGTCGATGGCTGGCAGCAGGAACAGACCGAGCGCTGGCTGGATTTCGGCAACCCGTGGGAGTTCGAACGGGCTGAAGTGATCTACTCGATCGGCTTCGGCGGCAGCGTCGAAACCCTCGCCGATGCCGGCGGCAAGCTGATTCAGGTGTGGTCGCCCAGCGAAACCGTGCGGGCCGTGGCCTACGACACTCCGGTGGTCGGCTGGCGCGGCGCCAGCGTCAACACCCTGCGGCTGTGGCGTGCGCGTGCCGTGGAAGACCTGCACCTGGAGCGCTTCAACGCCGGCGACCATTTGGGCGCCGTCGCTGAAGTGGCCCGCGCCGAAAGCATCTCCCGAGTGCTTTACCCGGCCGACAGCACCGAAGCGGGGCAGGAACTGCGCCTGCGCCAGGAATACTTCTTCGTCTCGGCCTCGCTGCAAGACCTGCTGCGCCGCCACAAGAACATGCACGGCTCGGTGCTGAGCCTGGGCGAACATGCTGCCATTCAGCTCAACGACACGCACCCGTCCATCGCGGTCGCCGAGTTGATGCGGCAACTGGTGGACCTGCACGATATTCCCTGGGACGCGGCGTGGGACGTCACCGTCGAAACCCTGTCGTACACCAACCACACACTGCTGCCCGAAGCCCTGGAAACCTGGCCGGTCGGCCTGATGGAACGCATGCTGCCCCGGCACATGCAGATCATCTACCTGATCAACGCGCAGCACATCGACTCGCTGCGCGCCAAGGGCATCCACGATTTCGACGTGCTGCGCGCCGTGTCGCTGATCGAAGAAGACAACGGCCGCCGCGTGCGGATGGGCAACCTGGCGTTCCTCGGCTCCCATAGCGTCAACGGCGTATCCGGCCTGCACACCCAACTGATGCGCAGCACGGTGTTCTCCGAACTGCACAAGCTGTACCCGGAGCGCATCAACAACAAAACCAACGGCATCACCTTCCGCCGCTGGCTGTACCAGGCCAACCCCCAACTCACCGGCATGCTCGTCGACGCGCTGGGCGCGGACATCCTCGACAAGCCCGAACAGCGCCTGATCGAACTCGAACCGTTTGCCGAGAAGCAGGCCTTCCGCAAGGCCTTTGCCGAACAACGCCTGCACAGCAAGCGCGCGCTGGCCGAGATCATCCATGAGCGTCTGGGTATTGCGGTCAACCCGGCGGCGATGTTCGACGTGCAGGTCAAGCGCATCCACGAGTACAAGCGCCAGTTGCTCAACCTGCTGCACACCGTGGCGCTGTACCAGGCGATCCGTGCCGAGCCCGAGACCGACTGGGTGCCGCGAGTGAAGATCTTCGCCGGCAAGGCGGCGGCGAGCTATCACCAGGCCAAGCTGATCATCAAGCTGACCAACGACATCGCCCGTACCGTCAACAACGACCCCACCGTGCGCGGCTTGCTCAAGGTGGTGTTCCTGCCCAACTACAACGTCAGCCTGGCGGAAAGCATCATCCCGGCGGCGGACTTGTCGGAGCAGATTTCCACCGCCGGCTTTGAAGCATCGGGCACCAGCAACATGAAGTTCGGCCTTAACGGCGCGCTGTCCATCGGCACCATGGACGGCGCCAACGTCGAGATGCACGAGCGCGTGGGCGGCGAGCACATGTTTATCTTCGGCCTCAGCGCCCAGCAGGTGGAGGCCCGCAAGCACGCCGGTGAATTCCACGCCGGGCCGGACATCGCCGCGTCCCATCGTTTGAGCGATGTGTTGCAAGCGATTCGCGGCGGGGTGTTCTCGCCGGACGATCCGGGCCGTTATGTGGGCTTGATCGATGGGCTGATCGAGTACGACCGCTTCCTGGTGTGTGCCGACTTCGATGCCTACTGGGAGGCGCAGACCCGGGTCGACGCGCATTGGCATGATTCCAAGGAATGGTGGCGTTCGGCGGTGCTCAATACTGCGCGGATGGGCTGGTTCTCTTCGGACCGCACCATCCGCGAATACGCCACCGAGATCTGGAAAGCGCTCGACTAAACACCCCAAAACCAAAATGTGGGAGGGGGCTTGCCCCCGATAGCGGACTGTCAGTTTGCAGATATGTGACTGGCACACCGCTATCGGGGGCAAGCCCCCTCCCACATTGGTCCCGCGTCGATATACTAGGTCCCGGTTTGCTTAGGGAATATCGACCATGCAATGGATTTTCATGCTGATTGGGCTGGCGCTCGGCTGGACGCTCGATGAGTCGTTCGGCGACGCGGGCATCGGCGCGCTGCTGGGGTTGGGCGTTGGCCAGGCGATTCGCCTGTCGATGCTGGCTTCGCGCACGGATGAACAAGGCCGTCAGTTGGAGACCGCGCAGAAAGCGCTCACCGCGCTGGAACAACGCCTGGCGCAAATGGAAAAGCCTGCACCCGAACCTGCGCCGCTCGCACACAGTGTGTTGGTCGAATCCCCCGTCGCCGAATCCGCCCCGCCGGCCAAGGCCCCCGAGCTTATCTGGGAACTGCCCGCCGAACTGGCGCCGACCCCCGTCGCCATTGTCGCCGAACCAAGCCAGGCGTTACCGGCGGATGTGTGGACGCCTGCCGAGAAACCGCCTGCACCTGAACCGGTTATCCCCCGAGGCCCCAACCTGATCGAACGTGCCATCCGCGGCGCGCGCAATTGGCTGTTCGGCGGCAATACCGTGTTGCGCGTAGGCGTGGTGCTGCTGTTCCTCGGCCTGGCCTTTTTGCTGCGTTATGCCACCGAAGGCATGGTGGTGCCGATCGAACTGCGTTATGCCGGGGTTGCCGCCGCCGCTTTGGGCCTGCTGGGCCTGGGCTGGTGGTTGCGGCTGCGCAACAGTAATTACGGCTTGATGCTGCAAGGCACCGGGATTGCGGTGCTGTACCTGACGGTGTTTGCCGCAATGCGCCTGCACCCGTTGATCGACCCGGGTGCGGCGCTGGGCCTGCTGGTGGCTGTCACGCTGTTTTCGGCGATTCTGGCGATCACCCAGGATGCGTTGGGCCTGGCCTGCGCAGCGGCGCTGGGCGGGTTTGCCGCGCCGATCCTGACTTCCACCGGCGCCGGCAGCCATGTGGCGCTGTTCAGCTACTTCGCCCTGCTCAATGCCGGCATCCTCGCCATCGCCTGGTTCAAGGCCTGGCGCCTGCTCAACCTGATCGGCTTTGTCGGCACCTTCGGCATCGGCTTCGCCTGGGGCCTGCGTTCGTATGCGCCGCAGCTGCTGTGGAGCACCGAGCCGTTCCTGATCGTGTTTTTCCTGATGTACCTGGCCATCGGCCTGCTGTTCACCCGGCGCAAATTGCTGGAGATGAACGACGCGCCCGAGGACGACAGCCGGGGCGCGCTGCTGCGCTGGTCGGCGGCCAAGGGCGATTATGTCGACGGCAGCCTGCTGTTCGGTCCGCCGCTGGTGGGCTTTGGCTTGCAGTTCGCACTGGTCCAACACCTGGAGTTTGCCGCTGCGTTCAGCGCCCTGGGCCTGGGCATCATCTACATGGGCCTGGCCCGACTGCTCAGTGGCGGGCGTGCCTTGCTGCTGGCGGAAACCTGTCTGGCCCTGGGCGTGATCTTCGCCAGCCTGGCGATTCCCCTGGGCCTCGACGCGCGCTGGACCGCAGCGGCCTGGGCGGTGGAAGGCGCCGGGATCTTCTGGCTCGGCCTGCGCCAGCAACGGCCGTTGGCGCGGGCGTTCGGCCTGTTGTTGCAACTGGGCTCGGCGCTGGCCTTCCTCAGTGAACTGCGCGTCGGCGCACACACAATGCTGGACGGTGCGCCATTGGGCGCGCTGTTGCTGGGTGCCGCGTTGCTGTTCAGCTTCGCGCAGTTGCGCAACGCCTCCACCGAACAGGCGGCGGCTTGGGAGCGCAAGGGCTTGCCGGTGTTGGCCAGCCTCGGGCTGACCTTCGTGTACCTGCTCGCACCGCTGTTGTTGCTGACCCAGGGCACCGCCATCAGTTGGGCGCTCGCCGGCCTGGCGACGCTGTACGTGGGCCTGCGCATCGGTTCACGGACCTTCCTGTTCACCGCGTTCGCCGTGCAACTGCTGGGTGGCGCGTTGTTCTTGTTGCGCCTGCAAGGCGGTGATGGCGCGGCGGTATTCAGCGCGGGTTGGGGCGGTTTGCTGACGGCCTCGCTGATCGGGCTGGCGTTGATCGGCGGCATGCTGCTGGCGGCCCGTGACGACATGGTGCGCAGCGACGCGCGCCTGTTGCGCGGGTTGTCGGTGGTGCTGCTGGCCGGCCTGGTGTTGATCAACCTGGCCGTGCTGTTTGTGCTGCCTTGGGAAAGCGCCAGCGGGGTGTGGGCGGCGAGCGGTCTGCTGATCATCTGGTTGAGCCTGTACCTGCAACAGCGCGTCAGTTTTGTGTTCGGTTTGCTGCTGCAACTGATCGGCGGCGCGTCGTTCCTGCTGGCGGTGCCGGAACTGCTCGGGCCGTTGACCAATGAAGGTTTGCGTCCGTTGGCGCACAGCGGTTTCTGGACGCCGATGGTGTTGTGCCTGGCCGCTCTGGTCGGCGCCTGGCGCTTGCAGCGCGAACCTCATGCGCCGGTGTTTGCTGTGCTGAAACTGCAACGCCTGTCCGACCTGTTGCTGGTATGGGGCGCGGCCTGGTGGGCGCTGGCGCTGATCGGCGAAGTGCTGCGGTTTATCCCGCAAGCGTTGCAGGGCGCGTTCCTGCTGGGTATCGCCGCGGCGAGCGTGGCGCTCTGGACGTTGCTCGCGGCGCGCCTGCGCTGGGCCTCGCTGGCGATGCTCTGCACTTTGCTGATGCCGGCGGCGGCAGCGGTGTTGCTGGTGTCTGCCCATAGCTACTATCACCCGGCGGCGCAGTTCGGCTGGCTGGCCTGGCTGGCGGTGTTCGCGGTGCATTTCATCTCATTGCGGCGCTTGGCGGCGGTGGCTCCGGCCAAAGTACTGAGCGTTGCCCATGTGTTGGGTTGCTGGATGTTGATCGGCGTCCTGGCGCTGGAGCTGCGCTACGGCCTGTTGTTGCTGTCGAGCGAATACAACGCCTGGCGCTGGCTGGGCTGGGCGATCCTGCCGAGCCTCTACCTGGTGCTGGCGGCTGCGCCGCGCAGTTGGCCATGGCCGGTGTCGGCCTATGCCAAGGAGTACCGCGTGCTGGCGGCGCTGCCGTTGGCGGTGCTGATGCTCGGCTGGTTCTGGCTGGCCAATACGTTCAGCGACGGTACGGCCAAGCCGTTGCCCTATGTGCCGCTGATCAACCCGCTGGACCTGGGCCTGCTGTTTGCCCTGCTTGGCGTGTATCTGTGGTCGCGCAGTGTGGCGCCGCAGCGCGGGCCGCGTGCCGAATGGATCGCCCAAGGGGTGGCGGGGGCTTCGCTGTTTGCGTTCTTCACGGCGCTGGTGATGCGTACCGCCCACCATTGGGGCGGCGTGCCGTTTCACCTGGACGCGTTGCTGGAGTCGATGCTGGTGCAAGCCGGTTTGTCGATCATCTGGACCCTGATCGCCCTCGGCCTGATGATCGGCGGTCACCTGCGCCATCGTCGCGAAGTTTGGCTGATCGGCGCGGCGTTGATTGCCGTGGTGGTGGCCAAGTTGTTTTTTGTCGAGCTGAGCAACCGTGGCGGCCTGGCGCGGATCGTGTCGTTCATTGGCGTGGGCGGGTTGTTGCTGGTGGTGGGTTACTTCGCACCGCTGCCGCCCAAGCGCGCCGAACCTGTGTTGGAAACTGAAGGAGCATCCTCTTGATCGGTAAGTTGAGCGTGGCGGTAGTGGGCGTGTGTGCGACATTGTCGGTATGGGCCCAGGAAACGCCCGCCGACTTCTCCGCCCAGGTGCCGCTGAGTGTCAGCGGCAACGGCCCATGGTATCGCCTCGAATTGCCGCTGGCCGTGCAACTGAGCGCGCGCCAGGCCGACCTCAGCGACCTGCGCGTATTCAATGCCGCCGGTGAGCCCCAGGCCTACGCGCTGTCGCGCCAATCCGCGCAACACACCGAGAACCGTAACGTTGCCGATGTGAAGTGGTTCCCGCTGTACGCCGCCGACACCCGCGAAACCTTGCCAGCGGTGGTGATGAAGTCCAGCGCCGAAGGCACCTTGCTGGAGGTGCGCCCCTCCACGGCAACCACGACCGGCCAGCAGGTGCTGCGCGGCTGGGTGCTCGACGCCAGTGCGATCAAGGCGCCGTTGCAGCAACTGAGCCTCGACTGGAGCCACGAGCAAGAAGGCTTCCAGCGATTCAGCATCGAAGCCAGCGATGACTTGCAGCACTGGACGCCCTGGGGCGACGGGCAAGTGGCGCGCTTGTCGTTTGCCGACGAGCGCGTCGAGCAGCACGACGTCAGCCTGCCGGGGCAAACGGCGCGTTACCTGCGCCTGTTGTGGCAGGGCCAGGCAGCGCCGCTGTTGACCTCGGCCAAATTGGTCAGCGCCACCCGCAGCAGCCTGCCGACGCCATGGGTGTGGTCGCAGCCGCTCTCCGGCACGCGGCTGCAGGCGGGGGAATACACCTGGCAGTTGCCGGCGGGGCTGAACGTCGAGCGCCTGCGCGTGGAATTGACACAACCCAATACGCTGGCGCCCGTGACCTTGTCGGGGCGACGCGACAGCAAGCAAGCCTGGCAGCCGTTGAGCAATGGTTTGCTGTACCGCCTGACCCAGAACGGCCAGGACGTGGTGCAGGATCAATTGCAGTTGCCGGGCCAGGCGGTCGCCGAACTCAAGTTGCAGGTGGATGAGCGCGGCGGCGGCCTGGGCACCGCCGCGCCGACCCTGCGGGTTGCCGTGCGCGCCACTCAGTTGGTATTCCTGGCGCGGGGCGAGCCGCCGTTCACCCTGGCGCTGGGGAATGCCTCGGCCAAGGCGGCGAACCTGCCGCTGTCGACCCTGATCCCCGACTACAGCGCCGAGCGCCTCAACACCTTGGGGCAGGCCACGGTGGCGGGGGACGTCAGGGTCACGTCGCCAGCGCTCGTGGCCGCTGTCGACACCGAACCGAACTGGAAAAAACTCGGACTCTGGGCCGTATTGCTGCTCGGTGTGGCGGCGCTGGGGGCCATGGCTTACAGTTTGCTGCGCAAGCCTGCGGCAGCACGTTAAATAACGTCCATGAACTCTATTGGGTTTAAATCCTCTGATAGGAGGAAATACGCCCCGACTCGCGTTAAACTGCGCGGGTTTTTAGCCCCCCATACATCGGAGCCTTCCATGTCCCGCGTTACCCTAAGTCGCTATTTGATCGAGCAGACCCGCAGTAACAACACGCCTGCCGATCTGCGCTTCCTTATCGAAGTGGTGGCGCGTGCTTGCAAGGAAATCAGCCACGCCGTGTCCAAAGGCGCGCTGGGTGGCGTCCTCGGCAGCATGGGCACTGAAAACGTCCAAGGCGAAGTGCAGAAGAAACTCGACGTGATCTCCAACGAGATCCTGCTCGAAGCCAACGAATGGGGCGGTCACCTGGCCGGCATGGCGTCCGAAGAAATGGACAATGCCTACCAGATCCCGGGCAAATACCCGAAAGGCGCCTACCTGCTGGTGTTCGACCCACTGGACGGCTCGTCCAACATCGACATCAACGCCCCGGTCGGCACCATCTTCTCGGTGCTGCGTTGCCCGAACGAACACCTGAGCCAGAACGAAGCCCTGAACGAAAAGGCCTTCCTGCAGCCGGGCACCCAGCAGGTTGCCGCCGGTTATGCGATCTACGGCCCGCAGACCATGCTGGTCCTGACCCTGGGCGACGGCGTCAAAGGCTTCACCCTGGACCGCGAAATGGGCAGCTTCGTGCTGACCCACGAAGACATCGTGATTCCTGCTGCTACCCAGGAATTTGCAATCAACATGTCCAACCAGCGCCACTGGGAAGAACCGGTCAAGCGCTACGTCAGCGAGTTGATGGAAGGCGAAGAAGGCCCGTTGAAGAAAAACTTCAACATGCGCTGGGTCGCGGCGATGGTGGCTGACGTACACCGCATCCTGACCCGCGGTGGCGTGTTCATGTACCCGCGTGACAGCCGCGAGCCGTCCAAGCCGGGCAAGCTGCGCCTGATGTACGAAGCCAACCCGATGTCGTTCCTGGTTGAACAGGCGGGCGGTGTGTCCACCGACGGCCACCAGCGCATCCTCGACATCCAGCCCGAAGGCCTGCACCAGCGCGTGGCGGTGTTCCTGGGTTCGAAGGAAGAAGTCGAGCGCGTGACCGGCTATCACCAGAAGTAAGTGCGGCGAGGGAGCAAGCTCCCTCAGCACGTTCAAGACGTGAAGTCTTGAACGATGAGAAGCCCCGAAACGTTTCAGCGTTTTCGGGGCTTTTTTGTTTTCGTTCGTCGGGAACCAGACACCTGTTTTCCCTTCTAAGCTTCTGGCAGACCCCCAACCTGCCTCGTCCCTCCAGGAGTTATTCCATGTCGTTACGCCGTCTCGCTTTGCTGGCCTTTTGCGTGCTGTTGGCCGCTTGCAGCAAGGTCAATCAGGAAAATTACGCGAAGCTGTCGGCTGGCATGGCCAAGGCCGAAGTGGAGTCGTTGCTGGGTAAGCCGACCGATTGTTCCGGCGCGCTGGGTATGTCCAGCTGCACCTGGGGCGATAAAAACAGCTTTATCAGCGTTCAATATGCCGGTGACAAAGTTCTGATGTTTTCCGGGCAAGGCCTGAAGTAAACCGGGGCGAAAGCCTGCGGGAGAAGAAGAATGATGCGTTTTGTTGTGTTCCTTTGCGCCAGCCTGTTTTTGGCGGGCTGCGCCAGCCATTCTGGCGATGATCTGCAACCCAAGACCGCGGGTAACGTCAACCTCAAGCGTTACCAGGGCACTTGGTACGAATTGGCGCGATTGCCGATGTACTTCCAGCGCAACTGCGCGCAGTCCGAGGCCCGCTACACCTTGTTGCCGGATGGCGATATGTCGGTGTTCAACCGCTGCCTGACCAGCGACTGGAAGTGGGAAGAAGCCAAGGGCACCGCTACGCCGCAAGTGCCGGGCAAGACCGACAAGCTCAGGGTGGAATTCAATAACTGGTTTACCGCGCTGTTGCCGGGCGTCGCCAAGGGCGACTACTGGGTGTTGTATGTCAGCGATGATTACAAGACTGCCCTCGTCGGCAGCCCGAGCCGGCGCTATATGTGGATCTTGTCGCGCACGCCGACGGTCAGCGCCGACACCCGTGAAGACCTGCTGAGCAGGGCACGGCAGCAGGGCTATGACACCACGCGCCTGATCTGGCGCACGTCGGACAAGCAGATGGCGAAGACCTCGCAATAACTCTGGATCAGCACAAATCCAATTGTGGGAGGGGGCAAGTCGAATCGTCGCACCGCCCCTCCCACATTTGTTATGGGTTGCCTGTTAACCGAGTAACTCTCTCAAAACCTGGGTAAACGCCCGGCGGCTCTCTTCTTCAGCGGCATGCCGCCCATCGCGCACCACCCACTTGCCGTTGACCAGCACATCACGCACCTGGCGATCACCACCGGCGAACAGCCAGCGATTGAGAATCCCGTCTTCGGTCGCCGTCGCCAGGTACGGATCGTTTCCGTCCAGCACCAGCCAATCGGCGCGCTTGCCCACTTCCAGCCGCCCGATCGGTTGCCCCAGCGCCTGGGCGCCGCCGTCCAGTGCGGCATCGAACAGCGTGCGGCCGACCATCGGTTGGTCGTGGCGATACAGGCGATTGCGCCGCTGATCGCGCAGGCGTTGGCCGTATTCCAGCCAGCGCAGTTCTTCCACCACGCTTAGCGACACATGGCTGTCGGAACCAATACCCAGGCGCCCGCCTTGAGCGAGGAAATCCACCGCCGGAAAAATCCCGTCGCCCAGGTTGGCTTCGGTGGTCAGGCACAAACCGGCAATCGCGCGGCTGTTGGCCATGCGCGTCACTTCCTCGGGGTCGGCATGGGTGGCGTGTACCAGGCACCAGCGCTCATCGACGTCGACGTTGTCATACAGCCATTGCAGCGGGCGTTTGCCGCTCCAGGCCAGGCAGTCGTCGACTTCTTTCTGTTGCTCGGCGATGTGGATATGCACCGGGCAGGCCTTGTCGCTGGCAGCCAGCACGTCTGTGATCTGTTGCGGCGTGACGGCGCGCAGGGAGTGAAAGCACAAGCCCAGTTGCTGCGCCGGCTGTGCGGCGAGGATCGGTTTCAGGCGCGCCTGCAGCTCCAGATAATGTTCGCCGCTGTTGATAAACCGCCGCTGGCCTTCATTGGGTGCCTGGCCGCCAAACCCGGAGTGGCTGTAGAGCACCGGCAGCAATGTCAGGCCGATCCCGCTGCTGGCGGCCGCCTGGCTGATCTGCCGCGACAGTTCCGCGCGGTCGGCATATGGTTGGCCGCTGACGTCGTGGTGGACGTAATGAAATTCCGCGACCGAGGTGTAACCGGCCTTGAGCATCTCGATATACAACTGGCGCGCGATGATCTGCAGTTGCTCCGGATTGATCTTGCCGACCATGCGGTACATCAGCTCGCGCCAGGTCCAGAAACTATCGTTCGGGTTGCCGGCCACTTCGGCCAGGCCCGCCATGGCGCGCTGAAACGCGTGGGAGTGCAGGTTCGGCATGCCCGCCAACACCGGGCCCCTGAGCCGTTCGGCACCGTCTGCGCTGGCATTGGCCGCGACGTGAGTCAGCAGGCCATCAACGCCGACTTCAAGGCGTACATCGTTGGCCCATCCATCAGGCAGCAGTGCGCGTTCGGCAAAGAAAACGGACATGTTCAGGGCACCCCGGTCGTGTGTTTATTTGTATATACATATACAGACGTTTGCCTGCTCGGTAAACTCCGGCAATCTATGCATCTTTTTCCCCTGCAAGGATTCCCCGTGCCGACTCCGCCCGCCAAGTCTTCACTGGCTGCCCACCTGGA
The DNA here is from genome assembly GCF_053502595.1 of Pseudomonas sp. LY-1. Taxonomy (NCBI): domain Bacteria; kingdom Pseudomonadati; phylum Pseudomonadota; class Gammaproteobacteria; order Pseudomonadales; family Pseudomonadaceae; genus Pseudomonas; species Pseudomonas sp. LY-1. The sequence goes on from NZ_CP094353.1 coordinate 662,149, forward strand.
CGAAAGTCCGGCGCCCTTGTATGCCCGCGTCAAACAAATGATCAGCCAGCAGATCCTCAGCGGCAACTGGCCGCCCCATTACCGCGTGCCGTCGGAGAGTGAACTGGTCAGCCAGCTGGGTTTCAGCCGCATGACCATCAACCGCGCCCTGCGTGAACTCACCGCCGAAGGGCTGCTGGTACGCATGCAAGGCGTCGGCACGTTCGTCGCCGAGCCCAAGAGCCAGTCGGCGCTGTTTGAAGTGCATAACATTGCCGATGAGATCGCCGCCCGCGGCCATCGGCATACCTGCCAGGTCATCACCCTGGGCGAAGAGGCAGCCGGTTCCGAGCGCGCCGTCGCCCTGGAAATGCGTGAAGGCGGACGGGTATTCCACTCGCTGATCGTTCACTTTGAAAACGATATCCCGGTGCAAATCGAAGACCGCTTCGTCAACGCCCTGGTCGCGCCGGAATACCTGCAGCAGGATTTCACCCAGCAAACGCCCTACGCCTATTTGAACCAGGTCGCACCGTTGACCGAGGGCGAGCATGTGGTCGAAGCGATCCTCGCCGATGCCGCCGAGTGCAAGTTGCTGCAGATCGAACCGAGCGAGCCGTGCCTGTTGATTCGTCGACGCACCTGGTCCGGTCGCCAGCCGGTGACCGCCGCGCGCTTGATCCACCCCGGTTCCCGCCACAGCCTGGAAGGACGCTTCAGTAAATGAGTGCAGTGACCGTCTGGCGCGCCGCCAATTACGTGCGTATGCCGTGGAAAAACGGCGGCGGCAGCACCGAAGAAATCAGCCGCGATGGCGGCCATGGCCTGGAGGGCTTTGGCTGGCGCCTGTCGATTGCCGATATCGGCGAGTCGGGCGGGTTTTCCTCCTTCGCCGGCTATCAACGCGTGATCACGGTGATCAACGGTGCGGGCATGGTCCTGACCGTGGACGGCGAGGAGCAGCGGGGGTTGTTGCCGCTGCAAGCGTTCGCGTTCAAGGGCGACAGCCAGGTGTCGTGTCGCCTGATCAGTGGGCCGATCCGCGATTTCAACCTGATCTATTCACCCCAGCGTTACCATGCGCGGTTGCAGTGGGTCGATGGGATGCAGCGTTTTTTCAGCACCGCGCAGACGGTGCTGGTGTTCAGCGTGGCCGATGAGGTGACGGTGCTCGGCCAGGTGTTGGGTCATCACGACTGCCTGCAGCTGGACGGTAACGCTGGTTTGCTGGATATCTCCGTCACAGGCCGCTGCTGCATCATCGAATTGACCGCCCGCGGTTAAAAAATGTGGGAGGGGGCTTGCCCCCGATTGCAGTGGGTCAGCTACAGATAAGCTGACTGGTCCACCGCTATCGGGGGCAAGCCCCCTCCCACATTTGTTTCTCCACTGTTCTTGCGATCTGTTTCCAGCCTTCCGCACCACTTTGTTACCGAACGCCCCAGCGTGGCGCAATACCACCCTGACGTGGCAAACCGGCCTCGCTGTAAAACCGCCCCTCGAGAAATTTCATCACGCCTCGAAGCCTTAATTTCCAAGGCTCGCGCACGGCTGTGCAAACAATCGCGCCTGCACCCCAGGAAAGTTGGCCGTTCGATTGCATATGCTTGTATGTACAAGTAAAGGTGTGTGCGTAAGAGTCGACTTCGCACGCATCCAGTTCGCGCATCGATCGCTGAGGAGTTCTGGTTGTGACCGATTTTTCTAACGCTAAGCCTACAAAATACCGAGACGTCGAAATCCGCGCCGCTCGCGGTAACACGCTCACCGCCAAAAGCTGGCTGACCGAAGCGCCGCTGCGCATGCTGATGAACAACCTTGACCCGCAAGTGGCCGAAAACCCGAAAGAGCTGGTGGTGTACGGCGGCATCGGCCGTGCGGCGCGTAACTGGGAGTGCTATGACCAGATTGTCGAGAGCCTCACCAACCTGAACGATGACGAAACCCTGCTGGTGCAGTCGGGCAAACCGGTCGGCGTGTTCAAGACCCACCGCAATGCCCCGCGTGTGCTGATCGCCAACTCCAACCTGGTGCCGCACTGGGCCAGCTGGGAACACTTCAACGAACTGGATGCCAAGGGCCTGGCCATGTACGGCCAGATGACCGCCGGCAGCTGGATCTACATCGGCAGCCAAGGCATCGTCCAGGGCACCTACGAAACCTTCGTCGAGGCCGGTCGCCAGCATTACGACAGCAACCTCAAAGGCCGTTGGGTACTGACCGCCGGCCTCGGCGGCATGGGCGGCGCGCAGCCGCTGGCCGCGACCCTGGCCGGCGCATGCTCGCTGAACATTGAATGCCAGCAGGTCAGCATCGATTTCCGCCTGAACAGCCGTTATGTCGACGAACAGGCCAGCGACCTCGACGACGCCCTGGCGCGCATCGCCAAGTACACCCAGGAAGGCAAAGCGATCTCCATCGCCCTGCTGGGCAACGCCGCCGAAATCCTGCCGGAACTGGTCAAGCGCGGCGTGCGCCCGGACATGGTCACCGACCAGACCAGCGCCCACGACCCTCTCAACGGCTACCTGCCGGCCGGCTGGACCTGGGACGAATACCGCGCCCGCGCCAAGACCGAACCGGCGGTCGTGATCAAGGCCGCCAAGCAGTCGATGGCCGTTCACGTCAAAGCGATGTTGGACTTTCAGAAACAAGGCATCCCGACCTTCGACTACGGCAACAACATCCGTCAGATGGCGCAAGAAGAGGGCGTGGAAAACGCGTTCGACTTCCCAGGCTTCGTACCGGCCTACATCCGCCCGCTGTTCTGCCGTGGCATCGGCCCGTTCCGCTGGGCTGCGCTGTCGGGCGACCCGCAAGACATCTACAAGACCGACGCCAAAGTCAAAGAGCTGATCCCCGACGACGCGCACCTGCACAACTGGCTGGACATGGCCCGCGAACGCATCAGCTTCCAGGGCCTGCCGGCGCGTATCTGCTGGGTCGGCCTGGGTCAACGCGCCAAGCTGGGCCTGGCGTTCAACGAAATGGTGCGCAGCGGCGAGCTGTCCGCGCCGGTGGTGATCGGCCGCGACCACCTCGACTCCGGCTCGGTGGCCAGCCCCAACCGCGAAACCGAATCCATGCAGGACGGCTCCGACGCCGTGTCCGACTGGCCGCTGCTCAACGCCTTGCTCAACACCGCCAGCGGCGCGACCTGGGTCTCGCTGCACCACGGCGGCGGCGTGGGTATGGGCTTCTCGCAGCACTCGGGGATGGTGATCGTCTGCGACGGCACCGACGAAGCGGCCGAGCGGATTGCCCGCGTGCTGCACAACGACCCGGCCACCGGGGTGATGCGTCACGCCGATGCGGGTTACCAGATCGCGATCGATTGCGCCAAAGAGCAGGGCTTGAACCTGCCGATGATCAAGTAACGACTGGCTCGGTTTCTGTGGGAGCTGGCTTGCCTGCGATTGCGTCACCGCGGTCTACCCGAAAGACCGCGTCGCCTGCATCGCAGGCAAGCCAGCTCCCACAGAAGAGCAATCAGTACCCAAAACAATCCATCAGAGGTTGAACACACATGGCTGCAAATGACGCGCGTGCAAGCACCACCCCGTTGATCGAAAGGCGTTCGATCGACTACATCCCGGAAGCGGAAAGACACGGACGTCTGTTTAGCCAGTTCACCCTATGGATGGGCGCCAACCTGCAAATCACCGCGATTGTCACCGGGGCCCTGGCCGTGGTGCTGGGCGGTGATGTGTTCTGGTCGTTGATCGGCCTGTTGATCGGCCAACTGCTCGGCGGCAGCGTCATGGCGTTGCACGCGGCGCAAGGGCCCAAGCTTGGCCTGCCGCAGATGATCTCCAGCCGGGTGCAGTTCGGGGTTTATGGCGCGGCCATCCCGATCGTGCTGGTGTGTTTGATGTACCTGGGTTTCACCGCCACCGGCACCGTGCTTTCCGGTCAGGCGCTGGGCCAGTTGCTGGGCGTCAGCGACAGCGTGGGTATCCTTGTCTTTGCCAGTGTCATCGTGCTGGTCACGGTGCTCGGCTACCGCGTGATCCACTTCATCGGCCGGGTCGCCAGCGTCATTGGTGTGATTGCCTTTGTCTACCTGTTCAGCCGCCTGATGAGCCAGGCCGACATTGGCGCGCTGCTGCAAATCCGTCACTTCAGTTGGAGCAGCTTCCTGCTCGCGGTGTCGCTCGCAGCCTCCTGGCAAATCGCCTTCGGCCCTTACGTGGCGGACTATTCGCGCTACCTGCCGAGCCAGACCTCCTCGCTGAAAACCTTCCTGGCCGCCGGCGCGGGGTCGGTGATCGGCGCACAGGTGGCGATGGTCCTCGGTGTGTTTGCCGCCGCCCTGTCCAACGGGCAATTCGCCGGTCATGAAGTGGCCTACATCGTCGGTTTGGGCGGTACGGGGGCCACCGCCGCGCTGCTGTATTTCAGCATCGCGTTCGGCAAGGTCACCATCTCCACGCTGAACTCCTACGGCAGCTTCATGTGCATTGCCACCATCATCAGCGGCTTCCGGGGGCGCCTGCAGGTCACGCGCTTGCAGCGTCTGGTTTTTGTGCTGGCCATTGTCGGTACGGCGACTCTGATCGCGTTGCTCGGCCAGCACTCGTTCCTCGGTGCGTTCAAGTCTTTCATCCTGTTCCTGCTGGCGTTCTTTACGCCCTGGAGCGCGATCAACCTGGTGGACTACTACTGCATCACCCGCGAGCGTTATGACGTGACGGCGCTGGCCGATCCGGACGGGCGTTATGGGCGTTGGAACCTGCTCGGTATCAGCGTCTATGTGTTCGGTGTGCTGGTGCAATTGCCGTTCATCTCCACCAAGTTCTACACCGGTCCGCTGGTGGCCGCCCTGGGTGATGTGGATATTTCCTGGATCATCGGTCTGATAATTCCCGCAGCTCTGTATTACGTGTGTGCGAAAAAATGGCACAGCGCCGTGCCCGATCAACTGATTCTGCCGGTCGAGCAGGACAGCGTTGTACCAGCCCCAGCCAGCGGCGCCAGTCGCTCTGCGGCGCGGGCCTGATTGGACGTGGACCGGGCAGGATGCCTCTTGACTGCCGTAAGCCAACTCATGATTAGGAGCGTCACACAATGAAATCGAACAAGACCCTGCTGACCACATTGCTGTCCATGGGCTTGCTGGCAAGCGCCGGTGCCCAGGCGGCCGGTTGGTGCGAGTCCGGTAAGCCGGTGAAATTCGCCGGCCTGAACTGGGAAAGCGGCATGTTGCTCACTGACATCCTGCAAACCGTTCTGGAAAAGGGCTACGACTGCAAGACCGACAGCCTGCCGGGCAATTCGATCACCATGGAAAACGCCCTGAGCAGCAATGACATTCAAGTGTTTGCCGAAGAGTGGGTCGGCCGCAGCGAGGTGTGGAACAAGGCCGAGAAGGCCGGCAAGGTCGTCGGTGTCGGCGCGCCGATTGTCGGTGCGATCGAAGGCTGGTATGTGCCGCGTTACGTGATCGAAGGCGATGCCAAGCGCAAGCTGGAAGCCAAGGCGCCGGGCCTGAAAAACATCGCCGACCTGGCCAAGTACGCCGCGGTGTTCAAGGACCAGGAAGAGCCGTCCAAAGGCCGCTTCTATAATTGCCCGGCCGGCTGGACCTGCGAGTTGGACAACAGCGCGATGCTCAAGAGCTACGGCCTGGAGAGCAGCTACACCAACTTCCGTCCTGGCACCGGCCCGGCGCTGGATGCGGCGGTGCTGTCGAGCTACAAGCGCGGCGAGCCGATCCTGTTCTACTACTGGTCGCCAACGCCGCTGATGGGCCAGGTCGACCTGGTCAAGCTGGAAGAAAAACCCGGCGTGGATAAGAGCGTGAGCATCAAGGTCGGCCTGTCCAAGACCTTCCACGAACAGGCACCGGAACTGGTGGCCGTGCTGGAAAAGGTCAACCTGCCCATCGACCTGCTGAACCAGAACCTGGGGCGCATGGCCAAGGAGCGAATCGAGTCGCCGAAACTGGCGAAACTGTTCCTCAAGGAACACCCTGAAATCTGGCACGCCTGGGTGAGCGAAGACGCCGCCAAGAAAATCGACGCGGCCTTGTAGGTCAGGCGCGCCCGACTACCCTGAGGGGCAGCCGGGCGCCTGGCCACAACCCACTGGATCGAGAGCACGCTATGTTTCCTGAGAGTTTTACGTTTTCCATCGCCAACTGGGTCAACGGTTGGGTGGATTCGCTGGTGACCAACTACGGCGATGTGTTCCGGCACATTTCCGACACCCTGCTATGGGCCATCGTCAACCTCGAGGGCCTGCTGCGCGCCGCGCCCTGGTGGCTGATGCTGGCCATCGTCGGCGCCGTGGCCTGGCACGCCACGCGCAAGGTGGTGACCACCGCGGTGATCGTCGGCCTGTTGTTCCTGGTGGGCGCGGTCGGCCTGTGGGACAAACTGATGCAGACCCTGGCCCTGATGCTGGTCGCTACGCTGATCTCGGTGCTGATCGGCATACCGCTGGGCATCCTGTCGGCGCGCAGCAATCGCTTGCGTTCGGTGTTGATGCCGCTGCTCGACATCATGCAAACCATGCCCAGCTTCGTGTACCTGATCCCGGTGCTGATGCTGTTCGGCCTGGGCAAGGTGCCGGCGATTTTCGCCACGGTGATCTACGCCGCGCCGCCGCTGATCCGCCTGACCGACCTGGGGATTCGCCAGGTCGACGGCGAAGTCATGGAAGCCATCAACGCCTTCGGCGCCAACCGCTGGCAACAGCTGTTCGGCGTGCAACTGCCGCTGGCGCTGCCGAGCATCATGGCCGGCATCAACCAGACCACCATGATGGCGTTGTCGATGGTGGTGATCGCCTCGATGATCGGCGCCCGCGGCCTGGGCGAAGATGTTCTTGTCGGCATCCAGACCCTCAACGTCGGCCGCGGCCTTGAAGCCGGGCTGGCCATCGTGATTCTCGCCGTGGTCATCGACCGCATCACCCAGGCCTATGGTCGCCCACGGCATGAGGCGAGCAAATGACTACTGTCAGCAAAATCGAAGTGAAAAACGTCTTCAAGATCTTCGGCAACCGCGCCAAGGACGCGCTGGCGCTGATCGGCCAGGGCAAGACCAAGGATCAGGTGCTGGCCGAGACCGGTTGCGTGGTCGGCGTCAACGACCTGTCCTTGAGCATTGGCACCGGCGAGATCTTTGTGATCATGGGCCTGTCGGGTTCGGGGAAATCGACCCTGGTGCGCCACTTCAATCGCCTGATCGACCCCACCAGCGGCGCGATCCTGGTGGACGGCGAAGACATCCTGCAACTGGACATGCAAGCCCTGCGCGAATTCCGTCGACACAAGATCAGCATGGTGTTCCAGAGCTTCGGCCTGCTGCCCCACAAGAACGTGCTCGACAACGTCGCCTATGGCCTGAAAGTGCGCGGCGAAACCAAACAGGTCTGCACCGAGCGCGCGCTGCACTGGATCGAAACCGTGGGCCTCAAAGGCTACGAAAACAAATACCCGCACCAGCTCTCCGGCGGCATGCGCCAGCGGGTCGGCCTGGCCCGCGCCCTCGCGGCAGACACCGACATCATCCTGATGGACGAAGCCTTCAGCGCCCTTGACCCGCTGATCCGCGCCGAGATGCAGGACCAGTTGCTCGAACTGCAAAAGACCCTGCACAAGACCATCGTGTTCATCACCCACGACCTCGACGAGGCGGTGCGTATCGGCAACCGCATTGCGATCCTCAAGGACGGCAAGCTGATCCAGGTCGGCACGCCGCGGGAGATTTTGCATTCGCCGGCGGATGAGTATGTGGATCGGTTCGTTCAGCGGCGGGCGGCGGTGGTCTGATCCGGATTATGGGGTGGGGCTGCTGGCCTCATCGGGAGCAAGCTCCCTCCCACAGGGGGATGCATTCCAAAGGTGGGAGAGGGCTTGCTCCCGATAGGGCCAGTAAAGCTGCACAAGAACTCAAGAAGGTATGAAGATGTCCCAGGCAGCAAAAATCATCATCGCCGACACCCCCCTGCGCTGGCAGGACGTGGTCGCCGTGGCCCGCTTCGGCGCGGTGCTCGAACTCTCGGGCCAGGCTTGGGCGCGCATCGACAATGCCCAGGCCATTGTGCAGCGCATCGTCGCCAGCGGTGAGCGCGCCTACGGCGTGAACACCGGCCTGGGTGCGCTGTGCAATGTGCCGCTGGAGGGCGCGCAACTGAGCCAACTGTCGCGCAACACGCTGTTGAGCCACGCCTGTGGCGTCGGCCCGGTGCTCAGCGACGAACAGACCCGCGCGATCATCTGCGCGGCGATCATCAACTACAGCCACGGCAAATCCGGCCTGCATCCGCAGGTGGTGCATGCGCTGCTGGCGCTGCTCAACCACGGCATCACGCCGCAGGTGCCGTCCCAGGGTTCGGTGGGTTACCTGACCCATATGGCCCATGTCGGCGTGGCGTTGCTGGGGATTGGCGAGGTGAGCTACCGCGGCCGGATCGTCCCGGCGCAACAGGCCCTGAGCGCAGAAGGCTTGCAGCCGGTGGTGCTCGGTGCCAAGGACGGCCTGTGCCTGGTCAACGGCACGCCGTGCATGACCGGCCTGAGCTGCCTGGCCCTGGCCGACGCCCATCAACTGTTGCAATGGGCCGACGTGATCGGCGCCATGAGTTTCGAGGCCCTGCGCGGCCAGATCGATGCCTTCGACGCTGAAATCATCGCCCTCAAACCGCACCCCGGCATGCAGCAGGTCGGTATCAACCTGCGTGCGTTGCTCGACGGCAGTGAAGTGATCGCCAGCAGCCAGGGCATCCGCACCCAGGACGCGCTGAGCATCCGCTCGATCCCGCAGATCCACGGCGCGGCGCGCGACCAGGTGGAACACGCGACCCGCCAGATCGAGACCGAACTCAACAGCGCCACCGACAACCCGCTGCTGCTCGGCACGCCACACAGCTATCGCGTGGTGTCCCAGGCCAACCCGCACGGGCAGTCCGTGGCGCTGGCGGCGGATATGCTGGCGATTGCCATGGCCGAGATCGGCTCGGTCGCCGAACGTCGTCTGGACCGCCTGATCAACCCCCACGTCAGCGGCTTGCCGGCGTTTTTGGTGAGCGACCCGGGGGTCAACTCCGGGATGATGATCGTGCAGTACGTCGCCGCTTCCCTGTGCGCGCAGAACCGCCAGTTGGCGCAGCCGGCGGTGCTCGACAATTTCGTCACCTCGGGCCTGCAGGAAGATCACCTGAGCATGGGCACCAACGCCGCGCTCAAGCTGCACCAACTGTTGGCCAACGTTACCCAGATCCTCGCCATCGAGTACCTGCTGGCGGCCCAGGCCTTCGAGTTTCTCAAGGACCAGCGTTTCGGCGCGGGCACCGACCGCGCCTGGTGCTTGTTGCGTGAACAGGTCGCGCCTTACGCGCAAGACCGCTGGCTGGCGCCAGACATCGCGACCGCCGCCGCGTTGCTCAAGCACAGCGCTTTGCTGCAGCAGACTTTTCCCGAATTGCACTGAACAATAATTTCCAAGGAGCATGAATGTGACTGCGCTAACTCTGATTCCGGGCCAACTGAGCCTTGCCCAACTGCGGGCCATCTACCAGCAGCCGGTAACGATCAATCTGGATGACAGCGCCACTGCGCAGATCGACGCCAGTGTGGCCTGCGTGGAGCAGATTCTCGCCGAGAACCGCACCGCCTACGGCATCAACACCGGTTTCGGCCTGCTGGCCTCGACCCGCATCGCCAGCGAAGACCTGGAAAACCTCCAGCGTTCCCTGGTGCTGTCCCACGCCGCCGGCGTCGGTGAGCCGATCAGCGATGCACTGGTGCGGCTGGTCATGGTGCTCAAGGTCAACAGCCTGAGCCGTGGGTTTTCCGGGATTCGCCGCCAGGTGATCGACGCGCTGATCGCGCTGATCAACGCCGAGGTGTACCCGCACATCCCGCTCAAAGGCTCGGTCGGTGCCTCCGGTGACTTGGCGCCCTTGGCCCATATGTCCCTGGTGCTGCTCGGCGAGGGCAAGGCGCGCTACCAAGGCGAATGGCTGGAGGCGACTGCTGCGCTGAAAATCGCCGGTCTCACCCCGCTGACCCTGGCCGCCAAGGAAGGCCTGGCGTTGCTCAACGGCACCCAGGTGTCCACGGCGTATGCGTTGCGGGGCTTGTTCGAGGGCGAGGATCTGTTCGCCGGTGCCCTCGCGTGCGGCAGCCTCACCGTGGAAGCGGTGCTGGGCTCGCGCTCGCCGTTCGATGCGCGCATTCACGCCGCGCGCGGCCAGCGTGGGCAGATCGATTCGGCGGCGGCTTACCGCGACCTGCTGGGCGAAAGCAGCCAGGTGTCGCAGTCGCACCAGAACTGCGACAAGGTGCAAGACCCTTATTCCCTGCGCTGCCAGCCACAAGTCATGGGCGCCTGCCTGACCCAGTTCCGCCAGGCCGCCGAGGTGCTGGTGATCGAGGCCAACGCGGTGTCGGATAACCCGCTGGTATTCGCCACCGAAGGCGACGTGATCTCCGGCGGCAACTTCCACGCCGAACCGGTGGCCATGGCCGCCGACAACATGGCGCTGGCCATCGCTGAAATCGGCTCGCTGAGCGAGCGGCGTATTTCGTTGATGATGGACAAGCACATGTCGCAACTGCCGCCGTTCCTGGTGGGCAATGGCGGGGTGAACTCCGGTTTCATGATCGCCCAGGTGACCGCTGCGGCACTCGCCAGCGAAAACAAGGCACTCGCCCATCCCCACAGCGTCGACAGCCTGCCGACCTCGGCCAACCAGGAAGACCATGTGTCGATGGCTCCGGCTGCGGGCAAGCGCTTGTGGGAAATGGCTGAAAACGTTCGCGGCATCCTGGCCGTGGAATGGCTGGCGGCGTGCCAGGGCCTGGACCTGCGCGAAGGCCTGAAGACCTCGCCGAAGCTGGAAAAAGCGCGCGCCACCCTGCGCGGCAAAGTGGCGTTCTACGACAAAGACCGCTTCTTCGCCCCGGACATCATCGCCGCCACTGAACTGCTCGCCAGCCGCTGCCTGAATGAACTGGTGCCGGCCAAGTTGCTGCCGAGCCTTTGAAAAAACCTCCGCCCCTGTAGGAGCGAGCTTGCTCGCGAAGAACCCCCAGGCGCCGCGAGCTATCAAGTAGCACGCGTTATCGTTGAGGTTTTTCGCGAGCAAGCTCGCTCCTACAGGCAACAGCGACCACCTTGGGAGGCATTGATGAAAGTCCTTTGGCAACACTGCCACATCGCAACCATGGCCCACGGCAATTACTCGATCATCAAGGATGCCGCCCTGGTCACTGCCGGTTCGCTGATCGAGTGGATCGGCCCGCGCAGCGAAGTGCCGGCTGCGGATTACGCCCAGGTGCATGACCTGCACGGCGCGTGGGTCACCCCCGGGCTGATCGACTGTCACACCCACACGGTGTTCGGCGGTAACCGCAGTGGTGAGTTCGAGCAACGCCTTCAAGGCGTCAGCTACGCCGACATCGCCGCCCAGGGCGGCGGTATTGCCAGCACCGTGCGCGCCACCCGCGCCGCCAGCGAGGATGAACTGTTCGAAAGTGCCCACAAGCGCCTGCGCAGTTTGCTGCGCGACGGCGTGACCACGGTGGAGATCAAATCCGGCTACGGCCTCGACCTGGCCAGCGAGCGCAAGTTGCTGCGGGTGATTCGGCGCCTCGGCGACGCGCTGCCGGTCAGCGTGCGCGCCACCTGCCTGGCCGCCCATGCGTTGCCGCCGGAATACAAGGACCGCGCCGACGCCTACATCGATCACATCTGCAGCGAAATGCTCCCAGCCCTGGCCGCGGAAGGGCTGGTGGACGCGGTGGATGCGTTTTGCGAATACCTGGCGTTCTCGCCGGCGCAGGTGGAGCGTGTGTTCAAGGTCGCGCGGCAACTCGGCCTGCCGGTAAAGCTGCACGCCGAGCAACTGTCGTCGCTGCACGGTTCCAGCCTGGCCGCGCGTTACCAGGCGCTGTCGGCGGATCACCTGGAGTTCATGACCGAAGACGACGCCATCGCCATGGCCGCTGCCGGCACCGTCGCGGTGCTGCTGCCGGGCGCGTTCTACTTTCTGCGCGAAACCCAACTGCCGCCGATGGACGCCCTGCGCAAGCACGGGGTGAAGATCGCCATCGCCAGCGACCTCAACCCCGGTACTTCACCGGCCTTGTCGGTGCGCCTGATGCTGAACATGGCCTGCACCCTGTTTCGCATGACCCCGGAAGAAGCCCTGGCCGGCGCCACCCAACATGCCGCCACCGCGCTGGGCATAGGCGATACCCATGGCTCGCTGGAAGTGGGCAAGGTCGCCGACTTTGTCGCCTGGCAGATCGATCGTCCCGCCGACCTGGCCTACTGGCTGGGCGGCGAGCTTGAAAAACGCGTCGTGCGCCACGGCGTCGATGTCACTGTTTAAGGAGTCGCACTGTGGATAACGTTCTGAACTTCAAACAAGGCCGCGTGCCGCTGCTGATCAGCATGCCCCACGCCGGCCTGCGCCTGACGCCTGCCGTGCAGGCCGGGCTGATCCCCGAGGCGCAAAGCCTGCCGGACACCGATTGGCATATCCCCACGCTGTATGACTTTGCCGAAGAACTCGGCGCCAGCACCCTGGCGGCGGAGTACTCGCGGTTTGTCATCGACCTGAACCGGCCCTCCGACGACACGCCGCTGTACGCCGGCGCCACCACTGGTTTGTACCCGTCGATCCTGTTCGATGGTGTGCCATTGTTCCGCGAAGGCCTGGCGCCATCCAGGGAAGAGCGCGCCACCTACCTCGAGCAGATCTGGATGCCGTATCACCGCACCCTGCAAGACGAACTGGCGCGGCTCAAGGCTGAATTCGGCTACGCACTGTTGTTCGACGCACATTCGATCCGCTCGGTGATCCCGCACCTGTTCGACGGCAAACTGCCGGACTTCAACCTCGGCACCTTCAACAACGCCGCCTGCGACCCTGGGCTGGCCAGCCAACTGGAAGCCATCTGCGCCGCGCATCCGCAGTACACCCATGTGCTCAACGGACGCTTCAAGGGCGGGCATATCACCCGGCATTACGGCAACCCGGCGCAGAACATTCATGCCGTGCAGTTGGAGTTGTGCCAGAGCACGTATATGGAAGAGTTCGAGCCGTTCCGTTATCGCGAGGATCTGGCGGGGCCGACGCGGGGGGTGTTGAAGCAGTTGTTGGAGGGTTTTCTGGCGTGGGGGCAGAAGCGTTACTGCTGAAGCAGGTGGTCAGTTGGGCATTCGCCCACGATCTCCTGCAACCGTCATTGAGATGACTAAGGTGCGAGTGCTCATCAAATATGCAGAGTTCAACAATATGCCTATGTATATTTTGACGGCGTTTCCAATCCTTTGAGGCAGTCAATGACTTACGGGTATCTAGAGAGCTTCATGTATGGTGAGGTGGCAGAGGGCGTAGGCGCATGGCTTGTCGACGCCGAATCAAACGTCGCGCCTACGGCGCTTTCGGATATTGTGAAGGGGTATGTTGATAACCGATCACGCTTCGCATCTTTTATGCTCAAAAGAGATATCGGACGCTACCTGAAAGCAAACCTCACCGCTACGGGCCTGAAAAACGCCGCTCCTTTTGACTATGAGCTTTGTTTTTCCGAGCAATATTTTGGCTGTAGTAATCAGCAGTTTTTGCAGCAGGTCTCTCAGTTACTTGATGTAAATCTCAAGCGCACTAAGTGGCGAAACGTAAAACGTTTTTTGAAATGGCGCTGAGATGCCATGTTGATGATCTTGCTGCTTCTAAGGTCAGACTTCGCCCGCTGCGCGAAGACGGCTTTTTATATGACACACACCTGCAAGCGGCGGGCGTGAACGCTGTGCCGTACCCTGCAAAGGCCTGATCCATCGGCTGCCTGCCTGCGGGCGCAGAGCGAGGTGGAGGAGGGCGACCGGCTCTACAACGGCCTATTGGCTTACCTGGGTAGCGAACTGCTGACACAGGTCTAAGTGCTCAAGGACATGCTCATTGCACAATTCGGGTTTATAGTGCCAGACGGCAGAATAAAAGACGTCCCCCCAGGGATGAACCCGACCCCCTACGGAGCGCGCAATGCAGACTTGGTACCCGCAGATCAAACCCTACGCCCGGCACGATCTGGCCGTCGATGACACCCACACCCTGTATGTCGATGAAAGTGGCTCCCCCGAAGGCTTGCCCGTCGTATTCATCCATGGTGGCCCTGGTTCCGGTTGCGACGCCAACAGCCGCTGCTATTTCGATCCGAACCTGTACCACATCGTCACCTTTGACCAGCGGGGCTGCGGGCGTTCCTCTCCCCGCGCCAGCCTGGAAAACAACACCACCTGGGACCTGGTCGCCGACCTCGAGCGCATTCGCGAACACCTGGGCATCGACAAATGGGTGTTGTTCGGCGGCTCCTGGGGTTCGACCCTGGCGCTGGCCTACGCGCAAACCCATCCCGAGCGCGTGCATGGCCTGATCGTGCGTGGGATTTTCCTGGCCCGGCCCCAGGACATCCGCTGGTTTTACCAGGAAGGCGCCAGCCGCCTGTTCCCGGATTACTGGCAGGATTACCTCGCACCGATCCCCCAGGACGAGCGCCACGACCTGCTCACCGCATACCACAAGCGCCTGACCGGCAACGACCAGATTGCCCAGATGCACGCCGCCAAGGCCTGGTCCACCTGGGAAGGGCGCATGTTGGGCCTGTGCCCGAACCCGCAGTTGATCGAGCGTTTCGCCGAGCCCCAGCGCGCGCTGTCGATTGCCCGCATCGAGTGCCACTACTTCACCAATAATTCCTTCCTGGAACCCGACCAACTGATTCGCGACATGCACAAGATCGCCCATCTGCCTGGCGTAATCATCCACGGCCGCTACGATATGATCTGTCCGCTGGATAACGCTTGGGAGTTGCATCAGGCCTGGCCGAACAGTGAACTGCAGGTGATCCGCGAGGCGGGCCATGCGGCGTCCGAGCCGGGCATCACCGATGCCTTGGTGCGCGCGACCGGCGAGATGGCGCGTCGTCTGCTGGACTTGCCGCCTGAAGAAGCATGAAGGGCCTGTTGCAACGGGTGCGCGGCGCCCGGGTCGAGGTCGCGGGCGAAATCGTGGGGGCGGTCGACCAGGGTTTGCTGGTGCTGGTGGCCGTCGAACCGGGGGATACTGTCGAGAGCGCCGACAAACTGCTGCACAAGCTGCTTAACTATCGGGTGTTCAGCGACGACGATGGCAAGATGAACTTGTCGCTCAAGGATATCGACGGCGGTTTGCTGCTGGTGTCGCAGTTCACCCTGGCGGCGGATACCAAAAGCGGGCTGCGGCCAAGTTTCTCTACCGCCGCGCCGCCGGCCCTGGGGGCGGCACTTTTTGCGCACTTGCTGTTACAAGCGCAACAATTGCATGACAAGGTGGCGTCAGGGCGTTTTGGTGCGGATATGCAGGTTCATTTGGTCAATGATGGCCCTGTGACCTTCCTCCTACAGACATGAATGTATTAAAAACGACGTTAATGCCTAAAAACGCAGGGTTTCGCTACAAATACTTCGTTGTCCCTGATGCGTTGTCTCGCGGGCTACTAGATAATCGCGCGCTACGGGGATCAGCGTTGATTGGTCCATTTTTGACTTAGGTAGAGACTTGTCCGACAGCCTCAGGGGAATCATTTTGCCCCAGGGGAGTCGGAACAATGCTCGCCAACCTGGCATATAGATAGCTGGCCGTTGGTTTTTTGATCTGTTTTCGGCGAGGGTTGCTCGTGATTGTTAGTCCCTGTAATGCACCAAAATTGTCTGCCAAACGGTTACGAAACGCACTGGTGACGGGCTCCGCCCTGTTTTGCCTGTTCGGCGCGGGTCAACTGTGGGCATTCAGTCTGGATGATGTGTCGGCCAAGGCAAAAGAGCTGGCCGGGCAGAAATACGAAGCTCCGCGCAGCAATCTGCCGAACGAATTCCGCGAAATGAAGTTCGCTGACTACCAGAAGATTCGTTTCCGCAACGAAAAAGCCGAGTGGGCCGATCAGAACACCCCGTTCAAGCTGTCCTTCTATCACCAGGGTATGCACTTCGATACACCGGTGAAGATCAACGAAGTCACCGCCGACAGCGTCCAGGAAATCAAATACGACCCGACGCGCTTCGATTTCGGCGACGTCAAATTTGATCCCAAGGCCACTGAGCAGCTGGGTTATGCCGGTTTCCGCGTGCTGTTCCCGATCAACAAGGGCGACAAGCAAGACGAAATCATGACCATGCTCGGCGCCAGCTATTTCCGCGTCGTGGGCAAGGACCAAGTGTATGGCCTGTCCGCCCGTGGCATGGCGATCGATACCGCGCTGCCGTCCGGCGAAGAATTCCCGCGTTTTACCGAGTTCTGGATCGAGCGTCCGAAGCCGGGCGACAAGCATCTGGTGATCTTCGCCCTGCTGGATTCGCCGCGTGCCACCGGCGCCTATCGCCTGATCCTGCGCCCTGGCACCGACACCGTGGTCGACGTCAAGTCCCAGATGTTCCTGCGCGACAAGGTCAGCAAGCTGGGCGTTGCCCCGTTGACCTCGATGTTCCTGTTCGGCGCGAACCAGCCGTCCAAGGTCCTCAACTACCGTCGCGAGTTGCATGATTCCAGCGGCCTGTCGATCCACGCCGGCAATGGCGAGTGGATCTGGCGCCCGCTGAACAACCCTAAACACCTGTCGGTCAGCAACTTCACCGTGGAAAACCCACGTGGTTTCGGCCTGCTGCAACGCGGTCGCAACTTCAGCCACTACGAAGACCTGGACGACAACTACGACAAGCGCCCGAGCGCCTGGATCGAGCCTGAAGGCGACTGGGGCAAGGGTTCCGTCGACCTGGTAGAGATCCCGACCGCCGACGAAACCAACGACAACATCGTTGCCTTCTGGAGCCCGGAAAAACTGCCGGAAGTCGGCCAGCCGCTGGATGTTGCCTACCGCCTGCACTGGACCCTGGACGACGCCGCCTTCCATTCGCCGGACAGCGCCTGGGTCAAGCAGACCCTGCGTTCCACTGGCGACGTGAAGCAATCCAACCTGATCCGTCAGCCGGATGGCAGCGTCGCGTACCTGGTGGACTTCGAAGGCCCGGCCCTGAAGAAACTGCTGCCGGACGCCCCGGTGCGCAGCCAGGTGAGCGTGGGTGACAACGCCGAACTGGTGGAAAACAGCGTGCGTTACAACGAGCACACCAAAGGCTGGCGCCTGACCCTGCGCATGAAGATCAAGGACCCAAGCAAGCCTACCGAAATGCGTGCGGCCCTGGTCCAGGACATCGTGCAGCCTGAGCCCGAGAAGGTCTCGACCCAAGTGCTCAAGGCTGACAAGGTTTTGGCCAAGCAGCACGAGAAACAAGCCAAGAAAGACGCCAAAGACAAGGAAGCCAAGCAGCCAGAAGCTGCCCCAGCCACACCGGAGCCGATCAAGACCGAGCAAGTCCTGACCGAAACCTGGAGCTATCAGTTGCCTGCCGATGAGTAATTCTCAAGTCCAGCCAGAGACTCTGTCCGAGTACCTGGCGCATCTGCCGATGACCGCAGAGCAGCGCGCCGAACTGGCGGGCTGCACATCCTTCAGCGAACTGCACGAACGTTTGTCGTCCAAGGCGTTCGATGCGCCGGTCGACGCCGCCCAGGCGTCGGTTGGCCGCCGGTTGACCCTCAGCACGGCCGAAGAGCTGGAGGACGCTGAAATGCTGGCGCTCGACGCCAGCGGCCGGGTGTGCCTCAAGGCGACGCCGCCGATTCGTCGGACCAAGGTGGTACCGGAGCCGTGGCGCACCAATATCCTGGTGCGCGGCTGGCGCCGGCTGACCGGCCGCACCAACCCGCCGAAGCCGCCGAAAGACGAGCGCGTGTTGCCGGCGGCGCGCTGGCGCACGGTCGGTTCGATCCGTCGCTACATCCTGCTGGTGCTGATGCTCGGCCAGACCATCGTGGCCGGCTGGTACATGAAAGGCATCATGCCGTACCAGGGCTGGTCGCTGGTCGACTTCGACGAGATCCGCAACCAGACCTTGCTGCAGACCGCGACCCAAGTGCTGCCATACGCCCTGCAAACCAGCATCCTGATCATGTTCGGGATCTTGTTCTGCTGGGTGTCGGCCGGTTTCTGGACCGCGTTGATGGGCTTCCTCGAGCTGCTGACCGGCCACGATAAGTACCGGATCTCCGGTAAAAGTGCCGGCCACGAGCCGATTCCGAAGAATGCGCGCACCGCGCTGGTGATGCCGATCTGCAACGAAGACGTGCCCCGCGTATTCGCTGGCCTGCGCGCGACGTTCGAGTCGGTCGCGGCGACCGGTGACCTGGACCGCTTCGACTTCTTCGTGCTCAGCGACAGTAACGACGCCGACATCTGCATCGCCGAACAGCAAGCCTGGCTCGACGTGTGCCGCGAAGCCGGTGGCTTCGGCAAGATCTTCTATCGCCGCCGTCGCCGTCGCGTCAAACGCAAGAGCGGCAACCTCGACGACTTCTGCCGTCGCTGGGGCGGTGACTACAAGTACATGGTCGTTCTCGACGCCGACAGCGTGATGAGCGGCGAATGCCTGACCAGCCTGGTGCGCCTGATGGAAGCCACGCCGGATGCCGGGATCATCCAGACCGCGCCACGGGCGTCGGGCATGGACACCCTGTATGCGCGCATGCAGCAGTTTGCCACCCGCGTGTACGGCCCGCTGTTCACCGCCGGCCTGCACTTCTGGCAGCTGGGTGAATCCCACTATTGGGGTCACAACGCAATCATCCGTATGAAGCCGTTTATCGAGCACTGCGCCCTCGCGCCGTTGCCGGGTAAAGGCGCGTTCGCCGGTGCGATCCTCTCCCACGACTTCGTCGAAGCCGCGCTGATGCGCCGTGCCGGCTGGGGCGTGTGGATTGCCTACGACCTGCCGGGCAGCTACGAAGAACTGCCGCCGAACCTGCTGGATGAACTCAAGCGCGACCGTCGCTGGTGCCACGGCAACCTGATGAACTTCCGCCTGTTCCTGGTCAAGGGCATGCACCCGGTCCACCGTGCGGTGTTCCTCACCGGCGTGATGTCCTACCTGTCGGCCCCGTTGTGGTTCTTCTTCCTGGTGCTGTCGACGGCGTTGCTGGCGGTGAACACCTTGATGGAGCCGCAGTACTTCATGGCACCGCGCCAGTTGTACCCGCTGTGGCCGCAATGGCATCCGGACAAGGCCGTGGCGCTGTTCTCCACTACTATCGTGCTGCTGTTCCTGCCCAAGTTGCTGAGCGTCATCCTGATCTGGGCCAAGGGCGCGAAAGAGTTCGGTGGCAAGTTCAAGGTGACAATGTCGATGCTGCTGGAGATGCTGTTCTCCATGCTGCTGGCGCCGGTGCGGATGATCTTCCACACCCGCTTCGTCCTCGCCGCGTTCCTCGGCTGGGCCGCGACCTGGAACTCGCCGCAGCGTGACGACGACTCCACCCCCTGGGGTGAAGCGGTCAAGCGCCACGGTCCGCAAACCTTGCTCGGCTTCCTCTGGGCGCTGCTGGTGGTGTGGTTGAACCCGAGCTTCCTGTGGTGGCTGGTCCCGATCGTCGGTTCGTTGATGCTGTCGATCCCGGTGTCGGTGATTTCCAGCCGGGTCAAGCTGGGCCTCAAGTCCCGTGACGAGAGCCTGTTCCTGATCCCTGAGGAATACAATCCGCCGCAGGCGCTGCTGTCGACCGAGAAGTACACCCACGAAAACCGCTGGCACGCCCTCAATGACGGGTTCGTGCGTTCGGTGGTCGACCCGCAGCAGAACGCCCTGGCCTGCGCCCTGGCGACCTCGCGTCACCGTGAGGCGGAGCCGATCGAGTACCTGCGTGGCGAGCGCGTGCGCTATGCGTTGAAAGTCGGCCCGGCCGGCCTCAACAACGCCGAACGCCTGGCCCTGCTCAGTGACCCGGTGGCCCTGGCCCGCCTGCACGAGCAGGTCTGGAGCGAAGGGCATGCCGAGTGGCTGGGCGCCTGGCGTCAGTCCTTCAAGTCCGACCCGCACGCGCCATTGCTGCCGTTGCAACCGTTGTCGTCCCAGGCTCAACCGGCCTGATTCAGACGCCCCCGAGGGTTCTCCTCGGGGGCGCTTGAAGCGCTGGTCCTACAGCGTTTCCCGTCTCTTCCTTTGTGCTCTAACTCCTTGTTATTTCGAAACAAAAGTCGCTGGTTCGAGGCGTATTGCCGTGCCTGTGTCTGAGTTAGCATCGCCCCCCGAAATTTGACTCGAGCACAGGGGGATTCATGATCAAAAGGTATTGTTCGGCATTGCTGATGGGCGCTGTCGCATTGATTCACGGTGCTCTGGTGCAGGCCGGCGCGCTGGACGACGCCGTTCGGCGTGGCGTGCTGAAGGTCGGCACCACGCCCACTTACGTGCCGTTCGAGATGACCGATAAACAGGGGCGTATCGTCGGTTTTGAAGTCGACTTGCTGCATGCGATGAGCCGCGCCCTGGGGGTCGAGCTTGAACTGGTGGCGGTGCCGTACACCGAGTTGCTGTCGGGGCTGATGGCGAGGAAGTTCGATCTGATCGGCAGCGGCATGACCGTCACGCAGGAGCGCAACCTCAAGCTGAATTTCAGCGACTCGTTTATCGTGGTCGGCCAAACGGTGTTGCTGCACCCGCGCCTGGCCGGCAAGGTCGCCAGCATTGAAGACCTGGACGAGGCCGGCTACCGCATCGCCACCACCGAAGGCACTACCGCGCAGGCGGCGGCGCAGCGGTTTCTGGGGGCGGCTCGGCTCAGCAGTTTCGCCACGCCGGAGGAAGGGGTGCGCCAGGTGGTGAGCGGGGTGGCCGATGCGTTTATTCATGATGCGCCTTACAACCTGATCGCCATGACCCGGCCGGAAAACCAGGCATTGCTGGCGCTGGAGCAACCCTTCACCTACGAGCCCCTGGCGTTCGGCCTGAAAAAAGGCGATTACGACAGCCTGAACTGGATCAACCATTTCCTCAACCAAGTGGCCCAGGACGGCACCTACGATCGGCTGTACGACAAGTGGTTCAAGGACACCGACTGGATGGCCGAGGTCGACTGAAAGTCATACCTACTTACACATCAATCAATTGCCCTCGCCCGACAATGAAGTGTCTACGTCTGCGCTTTGCCGCAGTGCTGTAGGGCTATTCCGACATACCTCGACAACTATTACCGGTGAAACCTTTGTACCGGGCAGCGAGTGGGTTAGGATCGCACCCCGAAATGGTGCAGCCCTTTTTGCGCGCCGACTTCATAAGAATCGTTCAGGGGACTTGATGATGAAAAAGTATCTTTCGATGCTGCTGCTCGGCGTCACCGCGCTGGTCGCTGCCAATGTGGCTCAGGCCGGGGCCATCGATGATGCGGTCAAGCGCGGCACGCTGAAAGTCGGCATGGACCCGACCTACATGCCGTTCGAAATGACCGACAAGCGTGGTGAAATCATCGGCTTCGAAGTCGACCTCCTCAAGGCCATGGCCAAGTCCATGGGCGTCAAGCTGGAGTTGGTGTCCACCGGCTACGACGGCATCATCCCGGCCTTCCTCACCGGCAAGTTCGATATGATCGGCAGCGGCATGACCCTGACCCAGGAACGCAACCTGCGCCTGAACTTCAGCGAACCGTTCATCGTGGTTGGCCAGACCCTGCTGATTCGCAAGGACCTGGAAGGCACCATCAAGTCCTACAAAGACCTGAACGACGAGAAGTACCGCCTGACCTCCAAGCTCGGCACCACCGGCGAGATGGTCGCCAAGAAGCTGATCTCCAAGGCCAAGTACCACGGCTACGACAACGAACAGGAAGGCGTGCTGGACGTGGTCAACGGCAAGGCCGATGCCTTTGTGTATGACGCACCGTACAACGTGGTCGCCGAGAAGAAAGTCGGTAATGGCAAGCTGGTGTTCCTCGAAGAACCCTTCACCTTTGAACCGCTGGCCTTCGGTCTGAAGAAAGGCGATTACGACAGCATCAACTTCATCAACAACTTCCTGCACCAGATCAAGAACGACGGCACCTACGATCGCATCCATGACAAGTGGTTCAAGAGCTCCGAGTGGCTCAAGGACATGGAATAACGCCGGCTCCTATGGCTCCTGCTTTCTGTAGGAGCGAGCTTGCTCGCGAAGGCCGTCAACGATAACGCGGGCTTACTGAATAAACGCGGTGTCTTTGAGTTTTTCGCGAGCAAGCTCGCTCCTACAAAATGCCTTGACTGAATGGCATTAGGGCAAGCCCGCCCGCCACAAAGGCGGGGCTTACCCGACCCTTTTGGATGTTGAGTAATGAAACAGAAAAAAGCCCAATGGCCCTGGCACCTGCTGACCGTGGTCGTGCTCGTCGGCCTGGCGGGCGCCTTGTACTACGCCACGTCGCTGATGTCCTACGAATGGCGCTGGAACCGCGTACCGCAATATTTCGCCTATCAGGCCGAAACATCGCAGCGCGCGGCGGATATCTCCACCGTTGTCGAACTGGTGCGCAAAGGCGATGTGGCCGAAGTCACCCTGCGCAACGACGCGGGCACGGAGCAAAAGCTCAGCGTGGCCGACAACAGCCTGAAAGTGGCGCGCGGCGATGACGTGGCGGAAGGCGATGTAGTGGGCGTGACCCGGCAGTGGGCGCTAGGCCCGTTGATGTGGGGCTTGTGGACCACCTTGTGGCTGTCCTTCGTGTCCGGCGTGCTGGGCTTGGCGATTGGCCTGGCGACGGGCCTGTGCCGGCTGTCCAGCAACCCGACCTTGCGCGATCTGTCGACGATCTACGTCGAACTGGTGCGCGGCACGCCGCTGTTGGTGCAGATCTTCATCTTCTATTTCTTTATCGGCACGGTGCTCAACCTGTCCCGGGAGTTTGCCGGGATCGCCGCGCTGTCGCTGTTCACCGGGGCCTATGTGGCGGAAATCGTCCGCGCCGGTGTGCAGTCGATCACCCGTGGCCAGAACGAAGCAGCACGCTCGCTGGGCTTGAGTGCCAGCCAGTCGATGCGCCATGTGGTGCTGCCGCAGGCGTTCAAGCGCGTGCTGCCGCCCCTGGCCGGGCAATTTATCAGCCTGGTGAAAGACACTTCGCTGGTGTCGGTGATCGCGATCACCGAGCTGCTCAAGAGCGGCCGCGAAGTCATCACCACTTCGTTTTCGCCGTTTGAAATCCTGTTCTGCGTGGCAGGCCTGTACCTGTTGATCAACCTGCCGCTGTCGAAAATGGCCAGCCGGCTTGAGCGGAGGCTCGCGCAAAGTGATTGAAGTCCGCGATCTGGTAAAAGTCTTCGACACCCGTGGCCATGTGGTGCGCGCGGTGGACCACGTCACCACGCAGGTCGCCAAGGGCGAAGTGCTGGTGGTGATCGGCCCGTCCGGCTCCGGCAAGTCGACCTTCCTGCGCTGCCTTAACGGCCTGGAAGAGTTCGATTCGGGGTCGGTGAGCATCGACGGCCTGCAACTGGCCGATCCGAAAACCGACGTGAACGCCTATCGCCGCGAAGTCGGCATGGTGTTCCAGCACTTCAACCTGTTCCCCCACATGACCGTGCTGGAGAACCTGTGCCTGGCGCAGAAAGTCGTGCGCAAGCGCGGCAAAAAAGAGCGTGAAGCCAAGGCCCTGGCGTTGCTGGAAAAGGTCGGCATCGCGCAAAAGGCCAACGAGTTTCCCTCGCGCCTGTCCGGCGGCCAGCAGCAGCGGGTGGCGATAGCCCGCGCGCTGGCGATGGAGCCCAAGGTGATGCTGTTCGACGAGCCCACCTCGGCCCTCGACCCGGAGATGGTCGGCGAAGTGCTCGACGTCATGAAAACCCTGGCCCTGGAAGGCATGACCATGGTCTGCGTCACTCACGAAATGGGCTTCGCCCGTGAAGTGGCGGACCGGGTGTTGTTCTTCGATCACGGCAAGCTGCTCGAAGACGCGTCCCCGGCCAAGTTCTTCGACGCGCCGAAAGACCCGCGAGCCCAGGCCTTCCTGCGCCAGGTGCTGTGAGCCTCAGAGCCTGAACTTGCCGACCAGTGTCTGCAAATCCAGGCTCAACTGGCTTAACTGAGCGCTCGCCGCCGCCGTTTCTTCACTGGCCGCGGCGGTTTGCTCGGACACATCGCGCACCTTCAACACACTGCGATTGATCTCCTCGGCCACCGCGCTTTGTTCCTCGGCGGCGGCGGCAATCTGCGGGTTCATTTCCTGGATGACCGACACCGTGCGCGCAATGGCCGCCAGGGCGTCGCCGGCGTCGCGGGTCAGGCTGACGCTGTTGTCCGTGAGGCTGCGACTGCTGTCCATGATGTCCGCCACCTGCTGGGTGCCGGTATGCAGACGCAAGATCAGTCCTTCAATTTCCTCGGCCGATTCCTGCGTGCGCAGGGCCAGGCTGCGCACTTCATCGGCGACCACCGCGAAACCTTCCCCGGCACTGCCCGCGCGCGCCGCTTCGATGGCGGCGTTCAAGGCCAGCAGGTTGGTCTGCTGGGAGACTGACTTGATCACGTCGAGCACGCTGCCGATCTGTTGGCTCTCCTGCTGCAACGCCAGCATCGCCCGGCTGGACAGTGCCATTTCACTGGCCAGATGGCCGATCTGCTCCACCGCCTGCGCAACCACTTTGTCGCCGAGGTGGGTCTGTTGGTCGGCTTCGCTCGCCGCGATCGACGCTTGCTCGGCATGCCGGGCGACCTCCTGGGCGGTGGCGAGCATTTCATTCATGGCCGTGGCCACCTGGTCGGTTTCGTCCTTTTGGTTGTTGACCCCGGCGCGGGTTTGCTCGGTGACGGTGGATAGCTGCGTAGCCGCGCTGGCGATTTGCCGGGCGCTGTCGCCGATGCCGCTGATCAGGCCACGCAGGTTGCGGATCATCTGCGCCATGCTCTGCTGCAACTGGCCCAGTTCATCGCGGCGCTCCACGGCGGGGTTTTCGCTTAAGTCGCCCGCGGCAATGCGGTTGGCGACGGCCAAGGCCTCGCGCAGCGGCACGGCGATTTGCCGGGCGATCCACCAGGCCGCCAAGGCCCCCAGCAGCAGGGCGGCAAGGGTGACGCTGATCAGCAGGGTTCGGGTGTGCTGCGCTTCCCGGTCGCGTTTGAACGCCTGGCCCTGGCTGACCAGATCGCTTTGCGCCAGCAACTGATTGAGTTGTTGTTCAAAGCGGTTTTGCACGGTCTCGGTGTCGAGTTGTGCCTGCTTGAGCGTGGTCAGCAGCGCACGGTATTGCGCGAGGTCGGTTTTGAGCAGGGTGGCGTCCACGGGCAGGCTGGTGACGGCGACTTGAGCGACGTCCAGGGCGTCGAGGGCCTTGCCCACCGCTTCGGCATAGGCCTGCAACGACTCGGCGGCCCAGGCGGGGCTGCGCGCGCGATCTTCGGCCTGTTCCATGGCCTGGCGCAGATCTTCGATGGTGTCGAGCGCCTGCTGGTCTTGCTGGTCAGGCAGTTCGCTGGACAGTTGCGCGAGGGTGTCGCTGGCTTGCAGGGCGGCTTTTTGCAGCGGCGGCCGGGCGTTTTCCCGCTGTTCGATCAACGGCGGCAATTCCACCAGCACCGCTTTGAAGGCGGCCACCAGGCGTTCGGCTTCCTCGAGACGCTGCAGGTCGGTCGGGTCTTTCATGTGTTTTGACAGGTAGTCGAGGTGCTGGTCGATTTTTTCGATCTGCCGCGTCATTTTGCCCAGGCTGGCCGTGTCGGTGAGCGTTCGGTACACGATGCGGTCGGCGCGCATGGCCTCCGCGTCGGCGGCCAGTTGGCCCAGCACCGTCAGGTTGCTGGAGCGGAACAGTGCGGCATTCAAGGCCTGCCAGCCTGTCATGGCGATGATGAAACTGAGGACCAGCACCTGGCCAAAACCCAGGGCGAGTTTGAGTCGGACGCTGGCGTTGACCAGCAAGCGGGTCAGCCGAGGAAACATGATGAACCTCCAAATCTGAAAAAGCGCTGCGCAACAAGGCAAACGCTAAAACGATTTGGGGTGAGGGCGGGCTGATAAGCGTGTAGGAAATTTCACAAGTTGCTGAAGTGCGGCGACCCGGATGGGTCGCCGCCCAGCCCGGTCAGATGCGGAAACGTCCGACCAGGGTTTGCAGGTAGATGCCCAGGCGCGCCAGTTCGGCGCTGGAGGCGGCGGTCTCTTCACTGGCCGAGGACGTCTGTTCCGACACATCGCGCACGTTCAGCACGCTGCGGTTGATCTCTTCGGCCACGGCGCTTTGTTGCTCGGCGGCAGTGGCGATCTGCGAGTTCATCGCCTGGATCGTCGATACGGTACGGGTGATGTTCGCCAGGGCGCTGCCGGCGCGGCGCGTCAATTCGACGCTGCTGTCGGTCAGCCCACGGCTGTTGTCCATGATGGTCGCCACTTGCTGGGTGCCCGTTTGCAAGCCGACGATCAGCTCTTCGATCTCTTCCGTGGATTTTTGCGTGCGCTGGGCCAGGCTGCGCACTTCATCGGCCACCACCGCGAAGCCGCGCCCGGCTTCACCGGCACGCGCTGCTTCAATCGCGGCGTTCAGCGCCAGCAGGTTGGTTTGTTGGGCCACCGACTTGATCACGTCGAGCACGCTGCCGATCTTGTCGCTTTCGCGCTTGAGATGGCCCATGGCCTCGGTGGAGTTGCCGACTTCGGTGGCCAGGCGTTCGATCTGGGCGATGGCTTCACCGACCACCTTGTCGCCTTCGCGGGCCTGCTGGTCCGCTGCCACGGCGGCTTCGGACGCTTCCTCGGCGTTGCGCGCAACTTCCTGCACGGTCGCGGCCATTTCATTCATGGCCGTGGCGACTTGGTCGGTCTCGATTTTCTGATTGTTGACCCCGGCGCTGGTCTGCTCGGTGACCGACGACAATTGCTCGGCGGCGCTGGCGATCTGGGTGACGCCGTCGCTGATGCCGCCGATCAATTCGCGCAGGCCTACGGTCATGCTTTGCATGGCGCGTTGCAGTTGGCCCAGTTCGTCCTGGCGCGTGGACGTCAGGTCGTGGCTCAGGTCGCCCGAGGCAACGCGCTCGGCCACCTTGAGGGTCTGATTCAGCGGGATGACGATCTGGCGCGTGATCGCCCAGGCGGCCACCAGGCCAAAGATCAATGCCAGCACGGTGGCCAGCAGGAGCAGGTACTTGGCCTGGGCGGCATCGGTGTCGCGCACAGCGGTCTGGGAAATTGTCAGTTTATCGCTGCGGTTCAGCAGGACATCGCCTTGCGCGCTCATGGTTTTGAGTGCGACGGCGGTGGCCACCTGGGAGTCGCGGAACTGGCTGACGGCGGCGCGATAGGCTTGCAGCGAGACACTGGCCTGCTGCAGGTTGGCCTGGTATTGCTCCTGCAATGAACCTTGCAGTTCAGTGATCTTCTTCAGCGCGTTGTCGATGGCGTCGAGCGCGGGTTGCTCAGCCTCGACCTTACCGCTGTAGGTGTAACCGCGGACCTGGAAGCGCGCTTGCTGGATCAGCTTGCTCAGGTCGACCACGCTATTGAACTGGGTGACGCTGTCGCTTTGCAGCAGGGACTTCTCGACTTCAGTCACCTTGAGCACCGCATTGTCGGCGGTATTGCCCAGCTTGCTGCGCGCATCTTCGCGGCTTGCGCCGGCTTGCGCCATATCGCTGAATGCGCGCTTGTATTGCTCCACGGCGGCCAATTGCTCATCGATCAGGGCGATGTCGGCAGGTTGTTCGATCAGCGTGCGGGCGGTCTTCATGCCGCTGTCCAGGCGGTTCAGCAGCTCGCTGACGGCCGCCGTGCCTTGTTCGCCACGGCGCATTTCATAGTCCAGGCGGGCGATACGCAGGTCTTTGGTCAAGACATTGAGGCTGGAGATATACCCCAGTTTGTCGCCGCGGCTGGCCACATCGCCCAGGCCGGTCCAGCCGGTGAAGGTGATCAACAAGGTGAGGAGCAACACCAGGCCAAAGCCTACGCCCAGTTTGTGGTTGACGCTGACATTCCCCAGCTTTTCGGCTAACCAACGATGCATGCTGCGAACTCCCGTGGAACAAGGCTTGGACTTATTCGACGGTTATCGGCAGCGCAGCAAGAATCTGTAGGAATTGGTTGGCTAGAATAGCCGGGCAAGCAGGGCGGTGACGGCGGTTTCCACGCGCAGGATGCGCGCGCCCAGTTGCACCGGTTGCAAGCCGGCCTTGCTCAGCAGGTCGACCTCGTAGGGAATCCAGCCGCCTTCCGGGCCGATGGCCAGGGTTACCGGCTCGTCCAGACCGCGCGGGCACGGCGGGTAATCGCCGGGATGGCCGATCAGGCCGAGGGTGCCTGCGGTCATGGCGGGCAGGCGGTCTTCGACGAAGGGCTTGAAGCGTTTTTCGATGACGATTTCCGGTAGCACTGTGTCGCGCGCCTGTTCCAGGCCGAGGATCAATTGCTCGCGAATCGCCTCGGGCTCCAGGAAGGGGGTTTGCCAGAAGCTCTTTTCCACGCGGTAGCTGTTGACCAGCACCACCTTCGGCACGCCCATGGCGGCGACGGTCTGCAGCACCCGGCGCAGCATTTTCGGGCGTGGCAGGGCCAGCAGCAGAGTCAGCGGCAGTTTGGCCGGCGGCGGCAGGTCGAAGGCCACTTGCAGCTCGGCTTCGTGGGCTTCCAGGCGCAGCACTTGGGCATTGCCCATCAGCCCGCCGATACGCCCGACCCGCAGGTTGTCGCCCGCCGTCGCGCGGTGGACGTCCTGCATATGCACCAGGCGCCGGTCACGCAGGACCACCCGGTCGGCCGCGATAAAGTCGGCCTCTTCAAGCAGCAACAGGTTCACGGCTGGGTCGCTGGCGGCTGGTCGTTGTCGTCGGCGGCTTGGTCGTCGGGGTGTTCGCCACGCTTGGTGATCAGGCTGCTGAACAGGATGCCGATCTCGAACAGCATCCACATCGGCACGGCCAGCAGGGTCTGGGAGAAGATGTCCGGCGGGGTCAGGATCATGCCGACCACGAAGCAGCCGATGACCACGTAGGGACGGATCTTCTTCAGGTACTGCACGTTGACCACGCCGATCCACACCAGCAACACCACGGCCACCGGAATTTCGAAGGCCACGCCGAAGGCGAAGAACAGCGTCATCACGAAGTCGAGGTAGCTGGTGATGTCGGTCATCATCTCCACGCCGGCCGGGGTGGCGGCGGCGAAGAACTTGAAGATCAGCGGGAACACCAGGAAGTAAGCGAACGCCATGCCGGTGTAGAACAGCAGGATGCTCGACACCAGCAACGGCACCGCGATGCGCTTCTCATGCTTGTACAGGCCGGGGGCGATGAAGCCCCAGATCTGGTGCAGGATCACCGGGATCGCCAGGAACAGCGAGACCATCATGGTCAGCTTCAATGGCGTCAGGAACGGCGACGACACGTCGGTGGCGATCATCGTCGCGCCGGCCGGCAGGTAATGGCGCAGTGGCGTGGAGACGAAGGTGTAGATCTGCTGGGTAAAGGCGAACAGCCCGGCAAAGATCACGAAGATCGCCGCCACGCAACGCAGCAGGCGGGTACGCAGCTCGGTGAGGTGCGAGACCAGTGGCATGTGCTGGTCGTTTTCCGGTTTATCAGCGCTCATGGGGCTCGCGGCGGCAATGTAGGGTCATGGGGAGCGGGCGGCGCGGTTGGCGTCGGCGCTGGCTCGGTTGGAGCGGTCGGGGTAGCGGGCGCTGCTTCAACAACGGGCGTGGGCGCAATGCTGTGTTCGGCCACCGGTGTCACTGGCTTTGCCTGCTCCTGCACCGGCGTCAGAATATTGCGCGCCTCCTGCTCCAACGACAGGATGTGTTCGTTGTGCAGTTGGCGGCGGATTTCGTCGGCGCCGATTTCCCGTTCAACTTCCTGTTTGATGGCGTTGAAACTGCGTTTCAGACGCCCGATCCACAAGCCGGCCGTGCGCGCGGCACCGGGCAGGCGTTCCGGCCCGAGTACCAGCAAGGCCACGAGGCCGACGAGCAGCAGTTCAGAGAAGCTGATACCAAACATTAGTCAGTGCTCACGAGTCTTTGCGGATCGGCTCTTCGACTTTTTCAGCCTGCACGTCGAAGGTGCGACGCTCGGTGATCGGCTGGGTCGCCTGCGGGTGGACCGGTTGGGCCGGCGGCACCGGGTTGGCGGCGGGTTCGGCGGGTTTTTCGTCGTCGTTCATGGCCTTGCGAAAGCCCTTGATCGACTCGCCCACGTCGGTGCCGAGGTTTTTCAGTTTCTTGGTGCCAAATACCAGAACGACCACCACCAAGATGACGATCCAATGTTTCCAGTCAAAAATGCCCATGCTGCAATTCCTCTGTAAAAGTTATTCAGGCGGACGGGCGCGAGGCCTTTTCGGCATGCCCGGACAAGCCGAAGCGACGGTCCAGTTCATCCAGCACGGCCTGCGGATGCTGCCCCAGTTGGGCGAGCATGACCAGGCTGTGGAACCATAGGTCGGCGGTTTCGTAGATCACATCGCTGCAGTCGCCGCTGATCTCGGCATCCTTGGCGGCGATGATGGTCTCGACGGATTCTTCGCCGAGTTTTTCCAGGATCTTGTTCAGGCCCTTGTGGTACAGGCTGGCGACGTAGGAGCTTTCGGCATCCGCGCCTTTGCGCTCTTCCAGCACCTGGGCCACACGGTTCAGGGTATCGCTCATGTTCAGTGTCCTGCCGAGTAAATGGCGTGCGGGTCTTTGAGTACCGGCTCCACAACCTTCCACTCGCCGTTCTCGAACACGCGATAGAAGCAGCTGTGGCGGCCGGTGTGGCAGGCGATGCCGCCGATCTGCTCGACCTTGAGGATCACCACGTCGGCGTCGCAGTCCAGGCGTATCTCGTGCAGGGTTTGCACGTGCCCGGACTCTTCGCCCTTGCGCCACAGTTTGCCACGCGAACGTGACCAGTAAATGGCGCGCTGCTCAGCGGCGGTGAGGCTCAGGGCCTCGCGGTTCATCCAGGCCATCATCAGCACGCGCCCGGTCTTGTAGTCCTGGGCAATGGCCGGCACCAGGCCGTCACTGTCCCACTTGATCTCATCCAGCCAGTCTTTCATCTTCGGCTCCGGCAATTTGCGACAGTGTATAACCGGATTGGCTACCGACGCACGATCAGATAAACACCCACGGCGACCATGATGCCGGCCGGCCAGTGGCCCAGTTGATTCAGCGGCCCGCCGATGGCCAGCATCACCCCGCCGACCAGATGCGCGGCGCCCAGCAGGCGCAGGAACCAGTCGTCCTTGCGCGTGTGCCACGGCGGCGTCGGGTCTTTGGCGTGGGGCTGGGACATGCGTTCCAGCAGGTCGCGGGTCATGTTGGCCAGGTGCGGCAGTTGCTCCACCTGGCTCTGCAGGTTGCCCAGCAGGGTTTTCGGGCTGACCCGCTCGCGCATCCAGCGTTCGAGGAACGGCTGGGCGGTGTTCCACAGGTCGAGATCGGGGTACAGCTGGCGGCCCAGGCCTTCAATGTTCAGCAGGGTTTTCTGCAGCAGCACCAACTGCGGCTGCACTTCCATATTGAAGCGCCGCGCGGTCTGGAACAGGCGCATCAGCACCTGGCCGAAGGAAATGTCTTTCAGCGGCTTTTCGAAGATCGGCTCGCACACGGTGCGGATCGCCGCTTCGAATTCGTTGAGCTTGGTTTCCGCCGGCACCCAACCCGAATCGATGTGCAACTGCGCCACGCGGCGATAATCGCGCTTGAAGAAGGCGAACAGGTTGCGCGCCAGGTAGTCCTGGTCTTCCGGGGTCAGGCTGCCGACGATGCCGCAGTCGATCGCAATGTACTGCGGGCTCCACGGGTTGAGGGTGCTGACGAAGATATTGCCGGGGTGCATGTCGGCATGGAAGAAACTGTCGCGGAACACCTGGGTGAAGAAGATCTCCACGCCGCGCTCGGCGAGCATCTTCATGTTGGTGCGCTGGTCGGCCAGGG
Organism: Pseudomonas sp. LY-1; assembly: GCF_053502595.1. Classification (NCBI taxonomy): domain Bacteria; kingdom Pseudomonadati; phylum Pseudomonadota; class Gammaproteobacteria; order Pseudomonadales; family Pseudomonadaceae; genus Pseudomonas; species Pseudomonas sp. LY-1. Next base: position 693,884 of record NZ_CP094353.1, read on the forward strand.
TCGCGAGGTCGGTGACCTGCACGCCGTAGATGCGCTCCATCACCAACACTTTCGGGCGGCACCAGTCCCAATACACTTGCGGCACATACAGCAGCGGTGAGCCTTCAAAGTTGCGCTTGAGCTGGCTGGCGTTGGCCGCTTCGCGCAGCAGGTCAAGTTCGTCGTAAATGGTTTTTTCGTAGTCGGCGACCACGTCCACCGGGTGCAACAGGCGCGCGTCGGCGGAGAAGCGTTCGGCGGCGCGGGCGAGAATGAACAGCCACGCCAGGTCTTGGCCGATGATCGGCTTGAGGCCTGGGCGAATCACCTTCACCACCACTTCTTCGCCGGTCTTGAGCTGCGCCGCATGCACTTGCGCCACCGAGGCCGAGGCCAGGGGCTCGACGTCGAAACGGCTGAACACGTCGCTGATCTTCCGGCCCAACTGCTCTTCGATCAGCTTCATCGACTGCTGCGAATCGAACGGCGGCACGCGGTCCTGCAGCAGCATCAGTTCGTCGGCGATGTCTTCGGGCAGCAGGTCGCGACGGGTCGAGAGGATCTGCCCGAACTTGATAAAGATCGGCCCCAGATCCTGCAAGGCCAGGCGCAGGCGCGCGCCACGGCTCAGGTCCAGCGGCTTGCGCGGGAACCAGCGCCACGGCAACACATAGCGCACGGCAAGCAGGAACCACGGCAACGGCAGGGCGAACAGCAGGTCATCGAGGCGGTAGCGGATTACGACGCGCTGGATACGGAACAAACGGCGGACGGCGAGCAGCTTCATGCGTTATCGCTTGGATCAAGGGAACGGCTCAGGCGCTCGAAGCGGGCCTCAAGGCGTTCCAGGTCGATTTTGGCCTTGTCGAGTTCACGAAAGCGCGCTTGCGCTTCCCGTTGTCCGACCAGGGTGCGCGATTCTTCGCTCAGGTATTCGGCGAGGTTCTGGTTGAGGCTGGCGAACCCCTGCTGGTACCAGCGCGTGCGACTGCGCAGGTGGCCGCTGATCAACTGGGTGGGCACGGGGCCGATCCAGCGCGACAGTTCGTATTCCCAGTCCAGTTCCAGGTCCTGCAGCACGGCGGCCAGGTCCATCAGCACCGCGCTGTCGCCTTCCAGCGCCACTTCGGGGCCGTGGAGGATGGCGGTCTTGTTGCGGCTCAGCGCCAGGTGCAACAGGCTCGAGGCCGGCGCACGCAGGGTGCAGTCGGCCTCGGCGGCCCAATGGGTCGCGAGCAACAGGCCTTCGTCGCTGGGCAGGATAAACAGCTGCAAGGCGGGGCTCGTGCAGTCGACGGCGATGATCTTGCCGTTCAAGTGCGCCAGCCGCGCCAGGGCGGTGCTGTCCAGGCGCAGCACGCGGTTGACGCCGTGTTCGACGCTGGCGAGCAGGCCTTGGAACAGCATCAGGGCTTGATGCCGCGGTGCAGGGCGACGATGCCCGAGGTCATGTTGTGGTAGGTCACGCGGTCGAAACCGGCGTCCACCATCATCGACTTCAGGGTTTCCTGGTCGGGGTGCATGCGGATCGATTCGGCCAGGTAGCGATAGCTCTCGGCGTCGTTGGTGATCAGCTTGCCCATCAACGGCATGAAGGCGAACGAGTAGGTGTCGTAGACCTTGGACATCAGCGCGTTGGTCGGCTTGGAGAACTCCAGCACCAACAGCCGGCCACCGGGCTTGAGCACGCGCAGCATCGAGCGGATCGCGTCTTCCTTGTGGGTCACGTTGCGCAGGCCGAAGGCGATGGTCACGCAGTCGAAATGGTTGTCGGGGAACGGCAGCTTTTCCGCATCGGCCTGGACGAATTCGATATTGCCGGCCACGCCTTTGTCGAGCAGGCGATCGCGGCCGACCTTGAGCATCGAGCCGTTGATATCCGCCAGCACCACCTGGCCGGTCGGGCCGACCAGCTTGGAGAACTTGGCCGCCAGGTCGCCCGTGCCGCCAGCGATGTCCAGCACGCGATTGCCGGTACGCACGCCCGACAATTCGATGGTGAAGCGCTTCCACAGGCGGTGCATGCCGCCGGACAGGACGTCGTTCATCAGGTCGTACTTGGCCGCAACGGAGTGGAACACTTCAGCGACTTTCTGCGCTTTCTGGCTTTCCGGGACGTTCTTGAAGCCGAAGTGAGTGGTGGGTTCGGCATCGCTGCCTTTGCGCTGATCAGTCATATCGCTGTCACCAAAAGAGAATGCGGGACATGATAATCCCCAAGGCCTGCTTTGTCTTGGCAAGGCTGAAGGTAAGATAGGTGCTCACCGAGACCTTTTGCCGCATGGCAGGTGTTCAAGTCGTTATAAAGAGGAGTCGTTGCAATGGCCCGTATCACTGTTGAACGTGCACACACCCTGGGTAAAGAAGGCGCACGGGCGAAGGCCGAGAAGCTGGCACAGAAACTCCAGGATCAATATGGCCTGGAGCCTTCGTGGTCTGGCGATACGTTGAACCTCAAGCGTTCGGGGGTTAAAGGCACGGTGCAGGTTGCCGCTGATCTGTTGCGTATCGATGTAGAACTGGGCCTGCTGATGTCGGCCATGAGTGGCACCATCAAGACTGAAATCGAGAAAGCCCTGGATAAAGCCTTGGCCTGATCCGACTGTTGTTAGGGTGCCGATTCTAATTTTTCTGCCTACTTTGTGCCCAAGCCCTCAACTTCTGCGGGCCGTTCCTCCACCCTTTTTGCGTGAGGTGTTCCATGGCCAAAGTTACCCTGAAGAAAAAAATCGACGCCTCGAGCCACACCCTGGACGAGGTTAAAACCTATGCCCGCAAGATCTGGCTGGCAGGCCTGGGCGCCTATGCCAGGGTCGGAAACGAGGGCGGCGCGTACTTCAAAGAGCTGGTAAAGACCGGGCAACATGTTGAAAGTAAAGGTAAAAAAGTTGCGGTTGAACAACTTGATGCTGCCAACAGTCAGATTGACCAAGTAAAGAGTAATCTCTCCAGCGTCAAAGGCCGGGTTGAAGTTCAACTGGATAAAGTTGAAAAAGCTTTTGACACTCGTGTTGCAAGTGCCTTGAATCGAATCGGCATTGCGTCTAAACATGACGTGGAGACACTCTCTGCTAAGCTCGAAGAGCTGACGGCATTGCTCGAACGTGTCGCGCGTAAACACTAAGGAGACATCGGGATGGCTGTTAAAAAGACTACTCAGAAAGAAGGCAGCTCGTGGGTCGGGAAAGTTGAAGAATATTCCCGCAAGATCTGGCTGGCTGGTTTAGGCGTTTACTCGAAGATCGACAGTGACGGCAGCAAACTCTTCGAGACGTTGGTTAAAGACGGCGAGAAGGCCGAGAAGTTGACCAAAAGCACCGTGGGGAAAAAAGTCGATGCGGCCAAGGCCAGCGCCGGTTCCGCCAAGTCGAGCATTTCCGAGACTTGGAACAAGTTGGAAGAAACTTTCGACAAGCGCCTTAACAGTGCGATTTCGCGACTGGGCGTACCCAGCCGTGCTGAAGTGAAAGCACTGCACAGCAAGGTCGAGACCCTGACCAAACAAATCGAAAAACTCACCGGTGCCAAAGTCGCCCCGGTGAAGGCTGCTGCGTCCAAGCCTGCCGCTAAAACCGCTGCCGCCAAACCGGCTGCGAAAACGGCCGCCAAGCCACTGGTCAAAGCCGCCGCCAAGCCGGCTGCCAAACCTGCGGCCAAAGCGCCAGCCAAAGCCGTGGCTAAACCTGCGGCCAAGCCAGCCGCTAAACCAGTGGCCGCTAAAGCCGCTGCCAAGCCTGCTGCCAAACCCGCCGCTAAAGCGGTCGCCGCCAAACCTGCAGCGGCCAAACCTGCCGCCGCGAAGAAGCCGGTCGCCGCGAAAAAGCCCGCAGCAGCGAAGCCGGCCGTGGCCGCCAAGCCTGCGCCTGCGGCACTCGCCGCTTCCAGCGCCAACTCGGCAGCCGCGCCGACCGCTGCGCCTGCACCGACTGCCGCATCGGTAACCCCGACGCCATCCAGTCAGTCCTGATCTTTTCGGGGCACCTGAAAAAGCGCCCGGCCTGTGAAGGTCGGGCGCTTTTATGATCGGTCAGTCCATTCGATTGCCGCATGGTTCTCGCGCAGTGCAAGTACGATCAGTACGCAAAAACAATCGGCTTATCGAAAGTTGGGGATCAGAAGTGACTGCGAGCTGTTCAAGTTCACTCGACAGTTCGGTGAGCCTCAATGACGCAGTGCCTGTAAGGCACACGTTTAACCCGGATCGTCCATATAGCGCAGCGCCAGGCGCTCCGTGGTTTCCCGCGCCGCTGGCAACAGGTGCGGCGCGACCAGCATCATGATCTGGTAGACCACCACCTGCACCTCGCCTTCACGGTCGAGAATGCGTTGGTAGTCCAGGGAAAACAGCAGGGTCATGGTGATCTGCTCCACCAACTGGCCCAGCGCCTGGGTGCTGCTGACCAACTGCCCCGCCGCCTGCAGCCGTGCGAGTAATGACGCCAGGGTGCGCTTGAGCGCCGTGAGCAGGTGGCGAATGCCCCTTGCCAGTTTCGGCAGGCGTCCCGCCAGGTTCGACAGGTCCTGGAACAGGAACCGGTAATGGGCCATGCGCTCGACGATCAGGTGCAGGAACAGCCAGTAATCCTGGGCCTCCAGTTGCGCGCCCGGCGGTGGGTCGAGCAGGGGCGCCAGCTCACTCTGGAAACGCTCGAACAGCCCGAGCACCAGCGGTTCCTTGCCATGGAAGTGGTAGTAGAGATTGCCGGGGCTGATCCCCATTTCATTGGCCACCTCCATGGTCGACACGTTCGGTTCGCCCTTGTGGTTGAACAACAGCAGGGCACATTCAAGGATACGGTCGCGGGTTTTCATCCGGTCTTCTTAAATAGGATCGTTGAGCTCAGCGGACCCGCACGTAAGTGCCTGGCGCTGCTTCCATCGGTGGGTAATTCTGGTTGCCCAGGGCGGTGAGGGTTTCGCGTTGTACGCCCGAGCGCGCTTGAATCCACGCCAGCCACTCTGGCCACCAACTGCCTTCGACGTGGCTGGCGTCGTAGTACCAGGCGCGTGGGTCGCTGCTCAGCTTGAGGTTCTCGACGTAGTTGGCCTTGGGGTTGCCCGGCGGGTTGAGGATGCTCTGGATATGCCCGCTGTTGGACAGCACGAAGCGCCGCTCGCCGCCCAGCAACTGCGTGGAGCGGTACACCGCGTCCCATGGCGTGATGTGGTCGTTGATCCCGGCCACGCTGAAGCTGTCCACCGTGACCTTCTGCAAGTCGACGGGCGTGCCGCACACTTCCAGGCCACCGGGATGGCTCAGCGGGTTGTGTTTGAAGAAGTCCAGCAGGTCGCCATGCAGGGCGGCGGGCAGGCGCGTGTTGTCGTTGTTCCAGTACAGGATGTCGAAGGCCGGCGGTTCCTTGCCCAGCAGGTAGTTGTTGATCCAGTAGTTCCAGATCAGGTCGTTGGGGCGCATCCAGGCAAATACCTTGGCCATGTCGCGACCGTCCAGCACGCCTTGCTGGTAGGAGCGGCGCTTGGCGGCTTCCAGGGTTTGCTCGTCGGCGAACAGGGTGGCGGGGCTGTCGATCTGGCTGTCGAGCAGGCTCACCAGATAGCTGGCGCTGGCGACGCGGCGCAACTGGCGCTTGGCTTGCAGGTGGCCTTGCAGCGCGGCGATGGTCAGCCCGCCGGCACAGGCGCCCATCAGGTTGACCTCGCGGGCGCCGGTGATTGCGCGGCAGACGTTGAGTGCTTCCTCCAGCGCGGCCACGTAAGTGGACAGGCCCCATTCGCGGTGGCGCACATCCGGGTTGCGCCAGCTGACGATGAAGGTCTGCAGGCTGTTTTTCAGGGCGTACTGCACGAAGCTGTTGGCCGGGCTCAGGTCGAAGATGTAGTACTTGTTGATTTGCGGCGGCACGATCAACAGGGGCTTGGCGTACTGCTTTTCGCTCATGGGCTTGTACTGGATCAGCTCCAGCAGTTCATTGCGAAACACCACCGAGCCTGGCGTGGTGGCGACGGTCTTGCCCACTTCAAAGGCGTGCTTGCTGACCTGGCGCGGCAGGCCGTTGTTGTGCAGCATGTCTTCGAACAGGTTGCTCACGCCGCGCACCACGCTGTTACCGCCGGAGTTGAGCAGTTCCTTGATGGCCAGCGGGTTGAGCAAGGTGTTGGAGGGCGATACCGCATCGTTGATCAGGGTGAACGCGAAGTGCGCGCGGGCGCGGTCATCGGCGCTCAGGGTGCTGTCATCGATCCAGCTGCGGGTTTGCTTCTGCCAGCTCAGGTACGCCTGCAGGCTGCGTCGGTACAGCGGGTTGAGGGCCCAGGTCGGGTCGATGAAGCGGCTGTCGTGGGGGTTGGGTTCATGCACGGTTTCGCCCAGCAGCACGCGCCCCAATTGACCGCCCAGGGCCAGGGCATGACGAGCGGTATGCACCGGGTTGCGCAAGCCGTGGGCGGCGACGCTGCGCAGGGTCGACAGCAAGTCCCGGCCGCGCAGGCCGGTGATTGCATTTTGCGCATTGATGAACACGGCTGGGGTGGGCGCCGGGTTCGTCACGGGTCGTTCTCGCATGAGCCAACACTCCTTCGTCAAGTCATCAACAGGCACGCCAATTCAGAACCATAGTCGGTTCTCGGCAAGTTGCGCGGCGGTGTGGTCCTTACACCGCCGGACGGGGATGAATCACCGCGCGCAGGCGCTCCTCCTCGAGAAATTTCATGATGATCGGCGCCACGGCTTCGGCGCGGGTGATCAGGAACAGGTGGCCATCATCGATGATGTGCAGCTGTGCGTTGGGAATGCGCCAGGCGAGCATCCGCATGTTGATCAGCGGGATCAGCGGGTCGTCGTCCCCGGCCAGCACCAGGGTCGGCTGACGGATCTTGTGCAGCCAGTGGATGCTGGTCCAGCCCAGCCCGGCGAACAGTTGCCAGTAGTAACCCAGCTTGCCGGCCGAGCGCACTTTGCTCGCGTGTTCGGCGGCCAGGTTCGAATCGCGGCGGAACGAACCGCCATAAATCATCGGTGCAATACGCACCACGTGAGACGGCTGGATATAGCGCCGCGGGCTCGCCATCAGCCACAGCACTTTCGGCTTGCCCGGCACCATCACCGCACCGGCGGCGGTCGCGGCGAGAATCAGCTTCTTGCAGCGCTCCGGGTAGTCGTAGGCAAACTGCTGCGCCAACGCGCCGCCCCAGGATACGCCCACCGCATTCACCTGGCCGTAGTCCAGGTAATCGAGCATGCGCGCGGTGAGCTTGGCCAGGCCGGGAAAGCGATACGGCCGCTTGGGTGTCGACGAGCCGCCCACGCCCGGCACATCGAAGGCGATCACTTCCAGGTCCGGGTCCAGGGCCTGGACGAACGGAAACACCAGCTCGAGGTTGGCGCCGATGCCGTTGAAGATCAGCAGTGGCGTCAAGTGCGACTTGCCTGGGCGTACCGCCGTGCGGATGGTCTGGCCATCCAGGTCGATGGTGCGGAAGATGAACGGTTGCGGCATGCTCAAGCCCTGTGAAGTATTGCAGTCCGAGTGAGGTCAGTGTGGGACGGGGCTTGCTCCCGATGACGTTCGGTCAGTCAATGGATCTGGTGACTGATACACCGCTATCGGGAGCAAGCTCCCTCCCACATTTGATCTCATTTCAATCCCGAAAAAGTGTGCTCTAGCGTTCATGCACATAGGTCCCCGGTGCCGCTTCGGCTGCGGCGTAGGTTTTATTGCCTAATGTCGTCGGTGCCTTCTTCAACTTGCCCGCCCGCTCCGCCTGCCACGCCTGCCAATGCAACCACCACGAGTCGGTGTGCTTGGTCGCATTTTCCTGCCATTCCAGCGGCTTGCCCGCCAGGCCGTCGCTGGTCTGGTAGCGCGCCTTGGGGTTGCCCGGCGGGTTGAGGATGCTCTGGATATGCCCGCTGCTCGACAGCACAAACTCCACCTTGCCGCCAAACAGCTGCGCCGACTTGTAGCAGGACTGCCACGGCGTGATGTGGTCGTTGGTGCCGGCCAATGAGTAGATATCGGCTGTGACCTGCTTGAGGTCGATCGGCGTGCCGCACACTTCCAGGGCATTGGCGCGCACCAGCGGGTTGTTCTTGAACAGTTCGATCAGGTCGCCGTGGAATGCCGCCGGCAAGCGCGTGGTGTCGTTGTTCCAGAACAGGATGTCGAACACCGGCGGCTCGTTGCCCAGCAGGTAGTTGTTGACCCAGTAGTTCCAGATCAGGTCGTTGGGGCGCATCCAGGCAAACACCTTGGCCATGTCGCGGCCTTCCAGCACGCCGGCCTGGTAGGAGTGGCGCTTGGCCGCTTCCAGCGTCTGCTCGTCGACGAACAGCGCCACCTGGGTGTCCAGGGTGGTGTCCAGCACGCTCACCAGCAGGGTCAGGGCGTTGACCTTCTTCTCCCCCAGCGCCGCGTAGTGGCCGAGCAGGGCGGTGCAGGTGATGCCGCCGGAGCAGGCGCCGAGCATGTTGATGTCTTGGCTGCCGGTAATCGCGGTGACCACATCGACCGCTTCCTTGAGCGCCTCGATGTAGGTCGACAGGCCCCACTCGCGCTGGGCCTTGGTCGGGTTGCGCCAGCTGACGATAAACGTCTGCTGGCCGTTGCGCAGGCAGAAGCGCGCCAGGCTCTTATCCGGGCTCAGGTCGAAGACATAGAATTTGTTGATCTGCGGCGGCACCACCAGCAACGGGCGTTCGTGGACCTGTTCGGTGATCGGCTTGTACTGGATCAGCTCCAGCACGTCATTGCGAAACACCACCGAACCTTCGCTGGTGCCCAGGGACTTGCCGACCTCAAACGCGCCCATGTTGACCTGGCTCGGCATGCCGCCGTTGTGAACCATGTCCTTGGCCAGGTGGGACAGGCCGTCGAGCAGGCTTTTGCCGCCGGTTTCAAAGAAGCGCTTGACCGCCGCCGGGTTGGCCGCCGTGTTGGAGGGGGCCATGGCTTCGGTCATCAGGTTGATCACGAAGTGACCGCGGCTGATGTCCTGTTCCGACAGGTTGCTGTCACCGATCCAGTCGTGCAGTTCCTTGCGCCACGCCAGGTAGGTTTGCAGGTAACGCTTGTAGAGTGGGTTCTGGCTCCAGGCCGGGTCGTGAAAGCGACGGTCATCGCTTTCGGGCACCAGCGCGGATTTGCCGAACATCACATTTTTCAATTCGACGCCAAAGTGGGCGACATGCTTGACGCTGTGCAACGGTTGTCTGATGGCTTGGCTCAGCACCATCTTCGCTGAGGCCAATAAGTCCTTTTTACGTAACGCGATGATCGGGTTCAGCCCCAAGGTGTTTTCCGAGGCCTGGCGTTTCAAGTCATCGTTATTCTTGTTACTCATCTACGACGCTCCATTGTCCGAAAGACGAGTACCGGGTACCGCTGCGCACCACGTTTCGATACACAACACAAGCCAGGTACTGCGACTCGGGTGACCGTTGATACCGCATCGTCAAATGCAGGGAACTTGCCAGTTCCATTGGTTACCCGAGTTTAATTTTTTTCGCAAGCGGGCCAATCGTTGACCACAGGAGTGGGCATTCAAGCAGATGGAATTAGAAAATGCCCTCTAAAGCGCAAGAAGCCTGGACTAGAGCATCAGCCGCACGACTGACTGATCCGGGTCGCGGGTTTTTCCGGCTGCTTTGAGTTCGGCGAGGTAATCGGCCCACAGCGCGTCCTGACGCACGGCCAGTTGGTAGAGGTAGTCCCAGGTGAACAATCCGCTGTCGTGTCCGTCGTCGAAGATCAATTTCAGTGCGTATTGGCCGGCCGGTTCGATCTTGCTCAAGCGCACGTTGAGCTTGCCGAATTGCAGGATCGGTTTGCCGTGGCCCTGGACTTCGGCGGAAGGCGAATGTACCCGCAGGAATTCGGCGGGCAACTGGTAGGCCTCGTCGGGCCCGTAGGTGAGGCCGAGGGTGTTGGAGGTTTTGTGCAGGTTTACAGCAGTAGGAAATTTCGACATTGATGAGATCCTGAATAAACCGGCTTCAAAATGTGGGAGGGGGCTTGCTCCCGATGGCGGTGTGTCAGTCAGCATACATCTGTCTGACCGACCGCTATCGGGGGCAAGCCCCCTCCCACATTGAAGCAAAGCAGTGCTGTGTGAGGCTTACAGGATATAGCGAGACAGATCTTCGTTCTGCGCCAATTCGCCCAAGTGGCTGTTGACGTAGGCGGCGTCGATCTGGATGGCTTCGCCATTCTGCGCGCCGGCCAGGTCGCCGGCGCTGAACGACACTTCCTCGAGCAGGCGCTCCAGCAAGGTATGCAGGCGACGGGCGCCGATGTTCTCGGTCTTCTCGTTGACCTGCCAGGCGATTTCCGCCAGGCGCTTGATGCCGTCCGGCAGGAACTCGATGGCGAGGCCTTCGGTTTTCAGCAGCTCGCGGTATTGCTCGGTGAGCGAGGCGTGCGGCTCGCTGAGGATGCGTTCGAAGTCGCCCGGGGTCAGCGCCTTGAGCTCCACGCGAATCGGCAGGCGGCCTTGCAGCTCCGGCACCAGGTCGCTTGGCTTGCTCAGGTGGAACGCACCGGAGGCGATAAACAGGATGTGGTCGGTCTTGACCATGCCCAGCTTGGTGTTGACGGTGCAGCCTTCGATCAGCGGCAGCAGGTCGCGCTGTACGCCCTCGCGGGACACATCGACACCACCGGAGTTACCGCGCTTGGCCACCTTGTCGATCTCATCGATAAACACGATGCCATGCTGCTCGACCGCTTCCAGGGCCTTGGCCTTGAGTTCTTCCTCGTTCACCAGGCGCCCGGCTTCTTCGTCGCGCACCAGTTTCAGCGCTTCCTTGACCTTGAGCTTGCGGCTTTTCTTCTTGCCCTTGCCCATGTTGGCGAAGAGGTTCTGCAGCTGGCTGGTCATTTCTTCCATGCCGGGCGGCGCGGAGATGTCGACGCCGGACATTTCGGCGACTTCGATCTCGATTTCCTTGTCGTCCAGCTGGCCTTCACGCAGGCGTTTGCGGAACAGCTGGCGGGTGTTGGAGTCCGAGGCTGGCGCGGCTTCTTCGTTGAAACCCATGCGCGCCGGTGGCAGCAGGGCGTCGAGGATACGTTCTTCGGCAGCGTCTTCGGCGCGGTGGCTGACCTTGGTCATTTCCTGTTCGCGCAGCAGCTTCAAGGCAGCGTCGGCCAGGTCGCGAATGATCGACTCGACGTCGCGGCCCACGTAGCCGACTTCGGTGAACTTGGTCGCTTCGACCTTGATGAACGGGGCATTGGCCAACTTGGCCAGGCGCCGGGCGATTTCGGTTTTACCGACGCCGGTCGGGCCGATCATCAGGATGTTCTTGGGCGTTACTTCAACGCGCAGTTCTTCCGGCAGTTGCATCCGGCGCCAGCGGTTACGCAGCGCGATGGCAACGGCGCGCTTGGCATCGTCCTGGCCGATGATATGGCGATTGAGTTCATGGACGATTTCGCGGGGAGTCATGGACATAATGTTTGGCGGTCCTCAAGCGGGAATAAGCCTACGGCTTACTCGGCGAGGTCCTGCTCCTCAATGGTGAAGTTGTGGTTGGTGAACACGCAGATATCGCCAGCGATACCCAGGGCGGTTTCGACGATTTCGCGGGCCGACAGGTCGGTTTTCTTCAACAGTGCGCTGGCTGCCGCTTGGGCATAGCCACCGCCGGAGCCCATGGCGATCAGGCCGTGTTCAGGCTCAACCACATCGCCGTTACCGGTGATGATCAGCGACGCGTCTTTGTTGGCAACGGCCAGCATGGCTTCGAGGCGGCTGAGGGAGCGGTCGGTGCGCCATTCTTTGGCGAGTTCGACGGCGGCGCGAACCAGGTGGCCCTGGTGTTTTTCCAGTTGGCCTTCGAAACGTTCGAACAGGGTGAAGGCGTCTGCGGTGGCGCCGGCAAAGCCTGCGAGCACCTGGCCGTGGTACAGGCGACGCACTTTCTTCGCGTTGCCTTTCATCACGGTATTGCCAAGGGAAACCTGGCCGTCGCCGCCCATGACGACTTTGCCGTGGCGACGTACTGAAACGATGGTGGTCAAGGGGAGAGTCTCCACGCAGCGGGGCGAAAATGCCCTGGTGGGAACTGATATGGGGGTAGCGGGGATGATTTCAACCTTGGGAGGTTGGTACGGACGAATGGTGTCTATTGGTCTGACACCCTCTCGAGAACCGCCCAAAACCAATGTGGGAGGGGGCTTGCCCCCGATCGCGGTGTATCAGTCGCCGAAAATATTGACTGATCTACCGCTATCGGGGGCAAGCCCCCTCCCACATTTTGATTGGTGTTGGCTGTAGGTCAGCGGCTCTGGCGCTGTTGTAACAACAGGTTGCTAAAGCCCGCGCCGGCCAATTGTTTCTGTGCCACGGTCAGTTGCTCGCGGTTGCTGAACGGGCCCACCAACACGCGATACCACGTCGCCTCCTTCACCGTGCCGGACTCCACCGTGACCGCCTGGCCCAGCAGGATGATCTGCGCACGCACGCGATCGGCGTCCGCCTGTTTCGGGAACGAGCCCGCCTGCAGGAAGAACTTGGTCACCGGCGCCGCCTTGGTGGTCGCAACCGGCGGCGGTGGCGGCGGGGTGATCCCGGCCAGCGCGGCCTGGGCCCGTGCCGTGTCGATTTTGGCCGCTTCCGCCGGGGTGACCGGCGTGGTCGGTACTTGCGGCGTCGGCAGGGTTTTCTCCGGCACGGCGTCGGGCGGCACGATCACTTCCGATTCCGGCAGCAGGGTGTAGAAGTCGTACTTGGGCTTCACCGGCGCGGTCGGGCTTGGCGCGGTCTTGTTGGCCTCGGCCATTTTCGTGGCTTTTTGCTGCTCCTGTTTGACCCGTTTGACGTCATCGCCCTGGCCGGGGTCCAGCTTCATCAGAAATACGATAAACGCGCCGACCGTGAGGCCGATGGCCATCCACAACCAGCCCGGAATGGGCTTCTTCGCCGGTGCCTGGTAGCGGCTGGCGCCGCGCTTGGGTGCAGGTTTTTTCTTGGCAGCCAACTTACATACGCTCCAGAGTTTCCAGGCCCAACAGTTCCAGGCCTTGCTTGAGGGTCCGTCCAGCCAGTGCGGCGAGGCGCAGGCGACTCTGCTTATGGGCTTCGTCGTCGGCGGTGAGGATCGGGCAGTTCTCGTAGAAGCTGGAGAACAGCCCGGCGACTTCGTACAGGTAGGTGCAGAGGATGTGCGGCGTGCCTTTCTCACCGACGCTGTTCAGCACTTCGCCGAACTGCGCCAGCTTGGCGCCCAGTTCCTGTTCCTGGGGCGCTTGCAATACGATCTGCCCTTGCACTTCGCTGAAGTCCTTGCCCAGCTTGCGGAACACCCCGGCCACGCGGGTGTAGGCGTACAGCAGGTACGGCGCGGTGTTGCCTTCGAAGTTGAGCATCAGCTCGAAGTTGAAGCTGTAGTCGCTGGTGCGGTGCTTGGACAGGTCGGCGTATTTCACCGCGCCAATGCCCACCACGCGGGCAATGTTGCGCAGGTCGGCGTCCGCCAGCTCTGGGTTCTTTTCCTTCACCAGGTTGTAGGCACGTTCCTGGGCTTCGTTCAGCAGGTCGATCAGTTTTACGGTGCCGCCGTCGCGGGTCTTGAACGGGCGGCCGTCGGCGCCGTTCATGGTGCCGAAGCCCATGTGTTCCATGTGCATCGGGTGCGTGACGAAACCGGCGCGGCGCGCCACTTCGAACACCTGCTGGAAGTGCAGGGCCTGGCGCTGGTCGACGAAATACAACGCGCGATCCGCCTTGAGCACGCCGCTGCGGTAGCGCACGGCGGCCAGGTCGGTGGTGGCGTAGAGGTAGCCGCCATCGGCCTTGACGATGATCACCGGCAGCGGCTCGCCCTCGGCGGTCTTGAATTCTTCGAGGAACACGCACTGCGCGCCGTTGCTTTCTACCAGCAGGCCTTTGGCCTTGAGGTCGTTGACCACGTTGATCAGGTCGTCGTTGTAGGCGCTTTCGCCCATGACGTCGGCCATGGTCAACTTGACGTTGAGCAGTTCGTAGATGTGCTGGCAGTGGGCCAGCGAGATATCGCGGAAACGCGACCACAGCTCCAGGCATTCCTTGTCGCCGGCTTGCAGCTTGACCACCAGGCCGCGGGCGCGGTCGGCGAACGCTTCGGATTCGTCGAAACGCTTCTTCGCGGCGCGGTAGAAGTTTTCCAGGTCCGACAGCTCGTTGCTGGTGATCGGGTTTTCCTGCAGGTAGGCCATCAGCATGCCGAACTGGGTGCCCCAGTCACCGACGTGGTTCTGACGGATCACGGTGTCGCCGAGAAACTCCAGCACCCGCGCCACGCCGTCGCCGATGATGGTCGAGCGCAGGTGGCCGACGTGCATCTCTTTGGCCAGGTTGGGCGCCGACAGGTCGATGGCCACGCGCTCGGCAGGGCCGGCCTTGCGCACGCCGATTTTGGCATCGGCCAGCGCCGCGTCCAGGCGCGAAGCCAGGGCCTCGGTGTTCTGGAAGACATTGATAAAGCCCGGGCCGGCGATTTCGGCCTTGCTCACCTGCGGGTCGGCCGGCAGCGCGGCGATGATTTTCTCCGCCAGGTCGCGCGGCTTCATGCCGGCCGGCTTGGCCAGCATCATCGCGATGTTGCTGGCGAAGTCACCGTGGGTCTTGTCGCGGGTGTTTTCCACCTGGATCGCCGGCGTCAGGCCTTCAGGCAACACACCTTCGTTGACGAGTTGGGTGAGGGCTTGTTGGATCAGCTGGCGAATGGTGTCTTTCATGGTGTTCTCTTTCGACCGCAAGCGGTGGCGCGCGATGCGCAGGTGGAAAAACTGGGCATTATCCGTGGCGAGGGCGGGCTTGCCAACCGTTCCAGACCTGCGGGGCTTTTTAAGGGCATCCTGCCCACTGTAGGAGCGAGCTTGTTCGCGAAAATCGTCAACGATAACGCGGATATTCGGGTTTACGCGGCGCTCTCGGGGTTTTCGCGAGCAAGCTCGCTCCTACAGGGCTAGTACAAGTCGACCGGGTCCACATCCAACGACCATCGCACCTGGCGACCGCTGGGCATTTGCTCCAGCGCAAGTAACCAGCTACTTAACAGCCGATGCAGCGGTGCGCGGGACGTTGCCTGCAAGAGTAGCTGAGCGCGGTAGCGTCCGGCGCGGCGTTCCATGGGCGCGGGCACCGGGCCGAGCAATTCGATGCCGCTCAGGCCCAACTCGCCGAGCAGGCGCTCGGCGGCGCTGCAGGCTTCATCGAGAAAACCTTCCGCCTGCCCTGGCTTGTGCGCCTCGGCGCGCAGCAGCGCGAGGTGGGCAAAAGGCGGCAGGCCGGCGGCGCGGCGTTCGCTCAAGGCCTGCTCGGCAAACGCGAAATAACCTTGTTCGGTCAGTTGGATCAGCAGCGGATGGTCGGCCAGGTGGGTCTGGATGATCACCTTGCCCGGCTCCTCGGCGCGCCCGGCACGGCCGGCGACCTGCACGATCAACTGCGCCATGCGTTCGCTGGCGCGGAAGTCGCCGGAGAACAAGCCGCCGTCGGCATCCAGGATCGACACCAGGGTCACCCGTGGGAAGTGATGCCCCTTGGCCAGCATCTGCGTGCCTACCAGGATGCACGGCTGGCCCTTCTGGATGGTGGCGAACAACTGGTTCATCGCGTCCTTGCGCGAGGTGCTGTCGCGATCGACCCGCAGTACCGGGTAGTCCGGGAACAGAATGCCCAGGCGTTCTTCGGCGCGTTCGGTGCCCGCGCCGACCGGTCGCAGGTCGACTTTGCCGCATTGCGGGCAATGGCGCGGTACTCGTTCCACATGGCCGCAGTGATGGCAGCGCAACTCGCCATGGCGCTGGTGTACGGTCATGCGCGCATCGCAGCGTTCGCATTCGGACATCCAGCCGCAGTCATGGCACAGCAAGGTCGGCGCGAAGCCGCGACGGTTGAGAAACACCAGGACTTGCTGGCCGGCGGCGAGGGTCTGGCCGATGGCTTGTTGCATCGGCCCGGAAATACCGCTGTCCAATGGCCGGCTTTTTACATCCAGGCGTAGGAAGCGCGGTTGCTTGGCGCCGCCTGCGCGCTCATTCAGGCGCAGCAGGCCATAGCGGCCGGTGTAGGCGTTATGCAGGCTTTCCAGGGACGGCGTGGCCGAACCCAGCACGATCGGAATGTCTTCCTGACGCGCCCGCACCAGGGCCAGGTCGCGGGCGTGGTAGCGCAGGCCTTCCTGCTGTTTGTACGAACCGTCGTGTTCTTCGTCGATGATGATCAGCCCGGGGTTTTTCATCGGGGTGAACAGCGCCGAGCGGGTGCCGATAATAATGTCGGCCTCGCCGTCCCGCGCCGCCAGCCACGACTCCAGGCGCTCACGGTCGTTGACCGCCGAATGCACCAGGGCGATGCGTGCGTTGAAACGCTGCTCGAAACGCGCCAGGGTTTGCGGGCCGAGGTTGATCTCGGGGATCAGCACCAGCGCCTGTTTGCCCGCTTGCAGGGTTTCGCGGATCAACTGCAGATAGACTTCGGTCTTGCCGCTGCCGGTCACGCCGGCCAGCAGGAACGCGTGAAAGCAGTCAAAACCTGCGCGAATGGCTTCATAGGCCGCACGTTGCTCGGGGTTCAGCGGCAATTCCGGTTGGGCCAGCCAGTGTTCATGGCGCGGGTCCGGGGCGTGCTTGCGGATCTCGACCTGCACCAGGCCTTTGGCGAGCAGCAGGTCGAGGCTGTCTTTGCTCAGCATCAGCTTGCTCAAGAGCTGATGGGCCACGCCATGGGGATGCTGCGCCAGTGTCGCCAGGGCGTCACGCTGACGCGGGGCGCGGGCGATGCGCGGGTCGTCGAGACGGGCGCCGGGCACCGTCGACCAGAAGCGTTCCTGGCGTGCTTCGGCCAGCTCGCCCTGGCGCAGCAGCACCGGCAGCGCCCAGCTCAAGGTGTCGCCCAGGCTGTGCTGGTAATACTGGGCGGTCCACAGGCACAGCTTGAACAACGCCGGCGGCAGCGGCGGCGTGGTGTCGAGGATGGCCACGGCCGGCTTGAGCTTTTCCGCCGGCACTTCACTGTGATCGGCCACCTCCACCAGGATGCCGATCATTTCCCTGCGCCCGAACGGCACCCGCACCCGCATGCCTGGCTGCAACTGCGCCCGCAGCACGCCGGCCGGGGCCCGGTAGTCGAACAGGCGGCGCAGGGGCGAGGGCAGGGCTAGGCGCAAAATGGCGTCGGGCACGCAGGGGTTCTCTATAAAGGAGGGTGATGACGAAGGGCGGGAGCCTAGCAGACGAGGGATGCGTTGGGTATGCCGCGGTTTTCGGATGAAAGGGGCTTTGGTGTGCTGAATCGATGCAGAGCGGCGCTTGCGCGTTTAAAAAGGTCTGGTAGAATCCGCGGCCTAATTACGTGCGGTATTCGACAATGGTGTCGAGTGGCGGCACGCTAGCCTGAGGAAGTCACCATGAAAGCCGGTATCCATCCAGCGTACGAAACCATCGAAGTCACCTGCAGCTGCGGCAACAAGTTCGAAACCCGTTCGAACCTGTGCAAGCCACTGGGCACTGACGTATGCAACGAGTGCCACCCGTTCTACACCGGTAAGCAGAAAACTCTGGACACTGGCGGCCGTGTACAGCGCTTCGCAGATCGCTTTGGTGCTTTCGGCAAGAAGCCTGCTACTCCAGCAGAGTAAGGCTCAAAGGCCCTATGGGCTTTTGCCAGCTGTTGAAAAAGGCGTCCCTTGCGGGCGCCTTTTTTGTGCCCGCGATTTGGCTGGCGGGGGCCCAGGCCCGCCTCGGTCATCAGGCTTTGCTCGGCTAAGCAGGCACTCCAGCGCAGTTGCAGTGGTTGAAATCGACACTCGAGGAAAAATTGTAGACATTTTTCAAGTCGATTGTGAACAGTTGAGCCCTTGTGTCCCGTGGCTCTTGGCCGAAAGTCGTAGTGTACGGCGCTTGACACCGGTGACTGCCCAGTCTTGTAGGGGCTTTACGACACGAGTATCCTCGGCGGTCCGTCGACCAACAGTAAAAGCGGAATGCCGATATGTCTGATTTGAAAACTGCCGCTCTCGAATATCATGCCCTTCCTCGTCCAGGAAAGCTGAGTGTAGAGCTCACCAAAGCCACTGCCACCGCTCGCGACCTGTCGCTGGCCTACAGCCCTGGCGTTGCCGAGCCCGTCCGTGAAATCGCCCGTGACCCTGAGTTGGCGTACAAATACACCGGCAAAGGCAACCTGGTTGCAGTGATTTCCGATGGCACCGCGATTCTTGGCCTGGGTAACCTCGGCCCATTGGCTTCCAAGCCAGTCATGGAAGGTAAAGGCGTGCTGTTCAAGCGCTTTGCCGGCATCGATGTGTTCGACATCGAAGTCGATTCCGAGAGCCCGCAGGCTTTCATCGACACCGTCAAGCGCATTTCCATCACCTTCGGTGGCATCAACCTGGAAGACATCAAGGCACCTGAGTGCTTCGAGATCGAAAAGGCTCTGATCGAACAGTGCGACATTCCGGTATTCCACGATGACCAGCACGGCACCGCGATCGTTACCGCGGCCGGCATGATCAACGCCCTGGAAATCGCTGGCAAAACCCTGGCTGACGCCAAGATCGTCTGCCTGGGCGCTGGCGCTGCGGCCATCTCGTGCATGAAGCTGATCGTCAGCATGGGCGCCAAGCTGGAAAACATCTACATGGTCGACAGCAAGGGCGTGATCCAGTCCGAGCGTACCGACCTGAACCAGTACAAGGCGATGTTTGCGCATCCGTCCTCCAAGCGCACCCTGGCTGAGGCCCTCGACGGTGCCGACGTATTCGTCGGCCTGTCCGGCCCGAACCTGCTGAGCGCTGAAGGCCTGAAGGCCATGGCAGCCAACCCGATCGTGTTCGCCTGCTCCAACCCGGACCCAGAGATCGCGCCGGAACTGGCACACGCCACCCGCGACGACGTGATCATGGCGACCGGCCGTTCGGACTACCCGAACCAGGTCAACAACGTGCTGGGCTTCCCGTTCATCTTCCGCGGTGCCCTGGACGTTCGCGCCAAGCGCATCAACGAAGAAATGAAAGTGGCGGCCGCCAACGCCCTGCGTGAACTGGCCAAGCTGCCGGTGCCTCAGGACGTGTGCGATGCCTACGGTGGCGCCAAGCTGGAATTCGGTCGTGAGTACATCATTCCGAAACCAATGGACAAGCGCCTGATCAGCGTGATCTCCGACGCCGTGGCCAAAGCTGCGATCGAGACCGGTGTGGCCACCCTGCCGTATCCGAAAAACTACCCGCTGCAAAGCGTGGATGATGTGTTCAACGGCTAAGCCGTTGTAGCGCACCAACCAAAAGCCCCGGCTCTTGCGAGTCGGGGCTTTTTGCTGTCTGGCTATAAACCCAAGGCCTGCGCAGAACCAAATGTGGGAGGGGGCTTGCCCCCGATGGCGGACTGTCAGTCAATGAACCTGGTGACTGACACACCGCCATCGGGAGCAAGCTCCCTCCCACAGGGTTGACCGCATGGGCTTAGAACAGATCGATCGGTGCCGCCTCATCCGCCGGCAGCGGGCTGCCCGGCGCCACGCCATTGCCCAGCTCGTTGATCGACGGCGGCGTGTCCTCGCTCTTGAACAACTCGAAGTACGCATTCGGCGTGCTCGGCGATGCTGCGCGGCCGCTGATCGGGTCGATCCGCAGGCTGAGGATGCCTTCCGGTTCCGGCTGGGTATGCAGCGGCTTGTCCTTCAAGGCGGCGCCCATGTAGCTCATCCAGATCGGCAGCGCGACGGTACCGCCGAACTCGTGGCGGCCGAGGCTTTCCGGCTGGTCGTAGCCGGTCCATACGGTGGTCACGTAGTCGGCGTTGTAGCCGGAGAACCAGGCGTCCTTGGATTCGTTGGTGGTACCGGTCTTGCCCGCGATGTCCGCGCGGCCCAGGGCCAGTGCTCGGCGGCCGGTGCCTTTCTTGATCACGTCTTCCAGGATGCTGTTGAGGATGTAGGTGGTGCGGCCATCCACCACGCGTTCGGCCACTGCCGGCGCCTGCGGTTCAGGCGCGGCGCTCGGGTTCGCCGCTGGCGTGACGCCTGGGGTCGGCTCGATGGTGATACCGCCGTTGCTCGGTGCGGCCAGCCCATCGCTGGCGGCCACGCCGTTGACCACATCACCCGGCACCCGTGGCGGGTTGGCGGTGAACAGGGTGTCGCCATTGCGGCTTTCGATCTTGTCGATCAGGTACGGCGTGATCTTGTAGCCGCCGTTGGCAAACGTGCTCCAGCCGGTGGCGATTTCCATCGGCGTGAGGGTCGCCGTCCCCAGGGCCAGGGACAGGTTCGGCGGCAGGTCCGCCTTGTTGAAGCCAAAGCGGGTGATGTAGTCGATGGTCTTGCCCACGCCCATCGCCTGCAGCAAGCGGATCGACACTAGGTTACGCGACTTGTACAGCGCCTCGCGGATGCGGATCGGGCCGAGGAAGGTGTTGGTGTCGTTCTTCGGACGCCAGACCTTGTCCAGGTACTCGTCGACAAACACGATCGGTGCATCGTTGACCAGGCTGGCGGCGGTGTAGCCGTTGTCCAGGGCGGCACTGTAGACGAACGGCTTGAAGCTCGAACCCGGCTGGCGCTTGGCCTGGGTGGCACGGTTGTAGTTGCTCTGCTCGAACGCGAAGCCGCCGACCAGGGCACGGATCGCGCCGTTCTGCGGGTCGAGGGAGACCAGGGCGCCTTGGGCGACCGGCACCTGGCTGAATTTCAGGCTGTCGTCCTTCTGGCGTTGCACGCGGATCAAATCACCCACCTGCGCCACGTCCGACGGCTGCTTGGGCATCGGCCCCATGCTGTTGGTGTTCAGGAATGGGCGCGCCCATTTCATGCTGTCCCACGCCACATGCGCTTCGCCGGTGCGGGTCAGTACCTGCACGCCGTCCTTCTTCACCTGGGTGACGATGGCCGGTTCCAGGCCGCTGATCGTGCGCTGTTTGCCGAGTTCGGTGGTCCAGGCGCTCAGGGTCTTGCCCGGCAGGCGCGATTCGGGGCCGCGGTAGCCATGGCGCTGGTCGTAGGTGATCAGGCCTTCATGCACCGCGTTGTTGGCGATTTCCTGCAAGTCGCTCGGAACGGTCGTGGTCACACGGAAGCCTTCGGTGTAGGCCTCGCTGCCATAACGGCCGACCATCTCGGCCCGTGCCATCTCCGCGATATAAGGGGCGTTCACTTCCGGGGTCGGTACGTGGTAACTGGCGTTCAGCGGCTCGGCCACTGCGCTTTCATAGGCGCTCTGGCTGATTTTGCCCAGCTTGTACATGCGCCCCAGAATCCAGTCGCGCCGCTCTTTGCTGCGTGCCGGGTTGGCCAGCGGGTTGAAGCGCGAGGGCGCCTTGGGCAGGCCGGCAATCATGGCCATCTGCGCCAGGCTGGCGTCGCGAATCGACTTGCCGTAGTAGACCTGGGACGCGGCTTCGATGCCGTAGGCGCGGTTGCCCAGGTAGATTTTATTGACGTACAGCTCAAGGATCTCGTCCTTGGTCAACTGTCGCTCGATCTGCAGTGCCAGCAGGATCTCGGTGGCTTTGCGTGAAAAGCTGCGTTCGCTGGTGAGGAAGAAGTTCTTCGCCACCTGCATGGTGATTGTGCTGCCGCCGGATTGAATGTGTCCGCTTTTTACCAATTGCGTGGCGGCCCGCACCAGGCTGCTGGGGTCGACGCCGTAGTGGTTGGCGAAATTATCGTCCTCGGCCGACAGCAGGGCGTTGATGAAGTTGGGTGGAATATCCGCGAAACGAATGGGGGTACGGCGCATTTCGCCGAACTCTGCGATCAGTTTTTCATCGCTGCTGTAGACCCGCAAAGGAATCTGCAACTGGATGCTTCTCAGGGCCTCTACGGAGGGCAATCCCGGACTAAGGTAGAGGTAGGCGCCGCTGAGGACGAGCAGCAGCCCGCAAACGATGGCGACAATGGAGTACCCGAAAAACTTCAGCAGACGAATCAAGGCTTTTGGATTTCCAGAGAAAAGAATGGGTTAGGCGCCGGGGCATGCATGGCAAACGATGAATCGACCCTGGCTGCAGATAAAAAGCGGGAAAAAACGCTGGGCATTAAAGCATTTTCGGCTTGGGGCGTCATTCGCGCCTCGCAAACAAGGCGACCGAATGCACGCTGCCACGCGCCAATCAGGCGGTATGACAGGGAAAGTTTTAGGGAGTTTTATGGAAAAGGGATTTTTCAGGCGAAAAGTCGATACCGTCCTGGGTGTCGACATCCAGGACACCGGCATCCGGTTGATCGAGCTCGGCCGCTCGCCCACCGGCTACAACGTGCAAAGCTACGCCACGCAGGCGCTACCGCCCCAGGCGGTGGTCGACAGCAGCGTGCTCGACCTCGACGGCGTGGGGCAGACGTTGTCCCAGGCATTGGCCCGCTCGCGCACCTCGGCCCGCCGAGCGGCCGTGGCTGTGGCGGGAGCTTCGGTGATTACCCGGGTGATCGAGTTGGACGCGGGGCTCAGTGAGGAAGAAATGACCTGGATGATCCAGATGGAGGCCGACCAGTACATCCCTTATCCGCTGGATGAGATGGCCCTGGATTTCCAGGTTCGCGGGCCATCGGCCCAGAACCTGGCACGGGTTGATGTATTGCTCGCGGCGTGCCATAAGGCCCAGGTAGAGGCTCGGGTCGCGGTTTTGACCCTGGCTGGGCTGGTGCCGAAGGTGGTGGATGTGGAAGCATTTGCATTCGCACGCGCTTGCAGTCAGGATTTCGCCAGCTTCACGCCGGGCCATCGAGTCGATGGCGCACAATGGGCCGCGGATGCCCGCGGGATGGGAATTGCTTGCGGGTTGGCCCTGAGGAGTTTCGCTTGAAGACACTAATCAACCTTTTGCCCTGGCGCCAGGCGCTGGCGGAACGGCGGCGCAAATTCTTTCTGGGGCTGCTGCTGGCGTTTGTCTGCGTGGCGTTCGCAACCGTGTGGTTGGCCGATCAGGTGATCGACCGGGCGATCGATCGACAAGTGACGCGCAATAGCCACCTGGACAAGGACGCTGCCGTCCTCGACTCGCGCATCAAGACCATCGATGACCTGCAGGAACAAAGCCAGCAATTGGCGGAGCGCATGAAGGTCGTGCAGGACTTGAACGAAGCCCGCTCGGCCGGTGCCCAGCTCTTGGATCAGTTGGCCCGCGCGATGCCAGACGGCGTGCATTTGCACGAGGTCGTGGCGAAGGGCGATACGGTCAGCATCCGTGGCAGCGCCGATTCCAGCCAGGACATCGCCCAACTGATGCGCCGCCTGCAAGCCTCCGAAGGCGCCCATGCCACTCGGCTGCAACATGTGCGGATGGAAGATGGCCAGGGCGGCAACGAATTTCAATTGATGGTGCGCCAGGGAGAGTCCGCCGAGGCTCAACCGTGAGCCTGCCCAGGCTCGACTTTTCCGCTTTCACCCACAACGCTGCGAAATGGCCCTTGCCCGCCAAGGTCGTGCTCGGCTGCGCGCTCGCTGGCCTGGTGCTGTGGGTGGGCGATGGGACGTACCTGAGCCCCTCGCGGCAACGGTTGCAGACGGTTGAGGCGCAGGGCGTCGTCTTGCAGCGACAGGTGGCCCAGAAGGCTGGCCTTGCCGCCAGCCTGGAGGCGCGCAGCCAGCGGTTTCAGGCGATGCAGGCGCGTTTTGCCGGGCTGATGCAGCAGTTGCCCAGTGCATCCGAGGTGCCCGCATTGCTCGAAGATATCGCTCGCCTGGGGGCGGCCAATGGGGTGCTCGTCGACGCTATCGTGGTGTTGGATGAACAGCCCCGGCCGCTCTATATCGAGCAGCCGTTACGCCTGGGCGTCACCGGGGCTTATCACGACCTGGCGATGTTTGTGAGCGCTTTGGGCGGCTTGCCGCGCATCGTCACGGTGCATGATGTGGCGCTTCGGGCTGATGCGGCAGGGTTGCGCCTGGAATTGGTGGCCAAGACCTATCGCAATCCGTCGTCGGGTGGTCAGTCGGCCCCGGCCGTCGAGCCGGGGCCGCGCTTTGTCTATGACGCGCTGGCCTTGCGTGATCCGTTCCAGCCGCGTGCCTTGCAGGTCGGTCACGTACCTGGCCGGCCCGCGCTCGCACCGGACCTCGGGCGTGCCCGCGGCGCCCTGGAAGGTATCGCCGTCGACCAGTTCGAAATGGTCGGCACGCTGTCCCGAGGCGCGCAGACCTTCGCCCTGCTGCGTGCCGCCGCCAGCGTCCACAGGCTGGCGGTCGGCGATTACTTGGGGCCGGACCACGGTCGGGTCACGGCTATTGATGAGGGCCATGTGGAATTGCTCGAATTGTTTCCCGATGAACAGGGCGCGTGGCTGGAACGCCCGCGGACCCTCGTGCTGAACGTCAACTCATAACGGAATCAAACAATGAAAAGGACTTTCTCGTCCTTCGGTGTGGCGCTATGGATAGCGTTCACGGCACCGATGGCTGCTGCTGTGCCCAATCGTGTGGATCTGATCCAGCTGCCGCCTCCCGGCGGTGCGGCATCAGGTACCTATACTGGCGACAAGCTGAACCTCAACTTCCAGAACATCGAACTGCGCGCCGTGTTGCAGCAGATTGCCGATGTGGCGGGCCTGAATCTGGTCGCCAGTGACGATGTGCAAGGTTCGATCACCCTGCGGCTCAAGGACGTGCCTTGGGATCAGGCGCTGGAACTGGTGTTGCAAAGCAAGGGGCTGGACCAGCGGGTAAAGGCCGGGGTGCTGTTGGTGGCGCCCGCCGACGAGTTGGCCGCGCGCGAGCTGCTGACGCTGGAGTCGCGCAAGCAGATGGCTGAACTGGCGCCATTGCGGCGCGAACTGTTGCAGGTCAATTACGCCAAGGCTGCGGACCTGGCCAAGTTGTTCCAATCGGTGACCGGCCTGGAAGGCGCCACCGACGAACGCGGCTCGGTGGCGGTGGATGACCGCACCAATAACATCATTGCCTACCAGACCGGCGAACGCCTGGAAGAGCTGCGACGCATCGTGGCGCAGTTGGATATTCCGGTGCGCCAGGTGATGATCGAGGCGCGGATTGTCGAGGCCAATGTCGACTACGACAAAAGCCTGGGCGTGCGCTGGGGAGGGCGGATCAATCGCGGCAACTGGGGCGCCGGCGGTGTCGAGAAACCTCCGGAGCCAGGCACCGAGCCTGTGGAAAACCCGTCCGGCTCGCCCTTTGTCGACTTGGGGGCGCTCACCAACACTTCTGGCCTGGGTGTCGCGTTTATCACCGACAACCTGCTGCTGGACCTGGAACTGACCGCGATGGAAAAAACCGGCAACGGCGAGATTGTCTCGCAGCCCAAGGTGGTCACGTCCGACAAGGAGACCGCGCGCATCCTCAAGGGCACCGAGATTCCCTATCAGGAATCCAGCTCCAGCGGCGCCACCTCGGTGTCGTTCAAGGAGGCTTCGCTGTCCCTGGAAGTCACCCCGCAAATCACCCCCGACGACCGCGTGATCATGGAGGTCAAAGTCACCAAGGATGAGCCGGATTACCTGAACAAGCTCAACGACGTACCGCCGATCAAGAAAAACGAGGTCAACGCCAAGGTGCTGGTCAGGGACGGCGAGACCATCGTCATCGGCGGAGTTTTCTCCAATACCCAAAGCAAAGTGCTAGATAAAGTGCCATTTTTGGGCGATGTGCCGTATCTTGGCCGCCTTTTCCGGCGCGATGTGCTGGCAGAAAAAAAATCCGAGCTGCTGGTATTCCTGACTCCGCGTATTATGAATAACCAGGCGATTGCTGTGAGTCGTTGATTCTGTGCGAAATTTGATTCTTGTAGGACCGATGGGTGCTGGAAAAAGCACCATCGGCCGTTTGCTGGCCAAAGAGCTGCGCCTGCCATTCAAAGACTCCGATAAGGAAATTGAAGTGCGCTCGGGTGCCAATATCCCGTGGATCTTCGATAAGGAAGGCGAACTGGGCTTTCGTGACCGTGAGCAGGCGATGATTGCCGAGCTGTGCGCTTGCGATGGCGTGGTCCTGGCGACCGGCGGCGGTGCCGTGATGCGCGAGGAGAACCGCCGGGCATTGCATGCCGGTGGTCGGGTGGTCTATCTGCATGCGTCGGTCGAGCAGCAGGTGGGGCGCACCGCGCGTGATCGCAATCGCCCACTGCTGCGCACCGCCGACCCGGCAAAGACCCTGCGGGATCTGCTGGCGCTGCGCGATCCGCTGTATCGGGAAATCGCCGATCTGGTGGTGGAAACCGATGAGCGGCCACCTCGGATGGTGGTGCTCGACATTCTCGAGCGCCTGCAACGGCTGCCACCCCGTTAAAGCCAGGCCCGAAATGCGCTATTCTCGGCGGCGCGTCATCACCCTGTGGGGTGTGGCGTAGAGCCATCAGGCGACGTCGGATCACGACGTTGCCGGTCGTTAATACATCTTCAACGCGGGGACACATGCAGACACTTAAGGTCGATCTAGGCGAGCGCAGCTACCCGATCCATATTGGCGAAGGTCTGCTCGACCAGCCCGAGTTGCTCGCACCGCATATTGCCGGGCGGCAAGTGGCGATCATCTCCAACGAAACGGTCGCGCCGCTGTATCTTGAGCGTCTGAGCCGCAGCCTGGCGGCGTACTCGGTGATCTCCGTGGTGCTGCCCGACGGCGAAGCCCACAAGAACTGGGAAACCCTGCAACTGATCTTCGATGGCCTGCTGACCGCACGCCATGACCGGCGCACCACCGTGGTCGCCCTCGGTGGCGGCGTGATTGGTGACATGGCCGGTTTTGCGGCCGCCTGTTACCAGCGCGGCGTGGATTTCATCCAGGTGCCGACCACCTTGCTGTCCCAGGTCGATTCGTCGGTGGGTGGCAAGACTGGCATCAACCATCCGCTGGGCAAAAACATGGTGGGCGCGTTCTACCAGCCCCAGGCTGTGCTGATCGACACCGCGACCCTCAACACCTTGCCCCCGCGCGAGCTGTCGGCGGGCCTGGCGGAAGTCATCAAGTACGGGCTGATCTGCGACGAGCCGTTCCTGACCTGGCTGGAAGAACATGTCGACGCCCTGCGCGCGCTGGACCAGGTGGCGCTGACCGAAGCGATCTCCCGTTCCTGTGCGGCCAAGGCGCTGGTGGTGAATGCCGACGAACGGGAGTCCGGTGTACGGGCCACCTTGAACCTGGGCCACACCTTCGGCCATGCGATCGAAACGCACATGGGCTATGGTGTGTGGTTGCATGGGGAAGCCGTAGCGGCTGGCACAGTGATGGCATTGGAGATGTCGCAACGCCTGGGCTGGATCAGCGCCCAGGAGCGGGATCGGGGCATCCGCCTGTTCCAGCGCGCCGGGTTGCCGGTGATCCCGCCCGAGGAAATGAGCGAGGCGGATTTCCTCGAACATATGGCGATAGACAAGAAAGTGATCGACGGTCGACTGCGACTGGTGCTGCTGCGCCGCATGGGCGAAGCGGTGGTGACCGACGATTATCCGAAAGAGATTCTACAGGCCACGCTGGGAGCGGATTACCGCGCCCTGGCCCAGCTTAAAGGTTAATAAGAGCCCGATGACTAGTTTGCATGCCGACGAGGCGTTCCTCGGCCATTACCAGTTAAGCCACGACCCCTTCGCTCCACGGGTGCCTGGTTTCAAATTCTTCCCTGCGCAGCGCAAGTCGGTGCTCGGGCAGTTGCATCACCTCGCGCGCTACAGCCAGCTGTTGCTGGTCGTCACCGGCCCGCTGGGCAGCGGCAAGACCCTGCTGCGCCAGGCGCTGGTCGCCAGCACTAACAAGCAATCGGTGCAAAGCGTAGTGGTGTCGGCGCGTGGCGCCGGCGATGCTGCGGGCGTGCTGCGTCAGGTGGCCCAGGCCCTGGACGTTGCCAGCGCCGAGCCGAATGCGATTCTCAAGCAAGTGGTGCAACTGGGCCTGACCGGCCAGGAAGTCTACCTGCTGGTGGACGACGCCGAGCAGCTTGACGAGTCGGCCCTCGAAGCGCTGCTGGCGCTGGCAGCGGGTACGCCGGAAGGTCGTCCGCATGTGTTCCTGTTCGGTGAATCGTCCCTGATAGCCGCTCTGGAGCAGATCAGCGGCGAGCAGGAGCTGTTCCACGTCATCGAATTGCAGCCGTATGAAGAGGAAGAAACCCGCGAATATCTGGCACAACGCCTCGAAGGCGCCGGGCAGGGCATCGAACTTTTCTCCGCTCAGCAGATCTCTGATATTCACGAAAGCTCCGACGGCTGGCCTGGCACCATCAACCAGGTTGCCCGCGATGCGATGATTGAAGCCATGATTGCCAGCCGCTCTGCGGTCAAGCGTCCAAAGATGGGGTTCACTATGCCTAAAAAGCACGTATTGGCTATTTCCGCCGTTGTCGTGGTCGCTGTCGCCGCCGCCTGGTTGATCCCGGGTCGCAGCAAGGCACCGACGCCTGCCGGCGCGCCAACCGAACAGGCGCAGTTACCACTGGGTAAACCCACGCCGAATGTCGAGTTCGCCAACTCCGGCCAACCGACCAACCTGCCGATGGTCGGTCAGCCTGTCATGCGCGGCCCGCTCGCCGAAGCGGCCGGCGGTATCTCCGAAGGCGACGACGGCGTGCCAGTGGAAGGCTCCAGCAGCACACCGCCGACCGTGACTACCACCGCGCCGCCAGCGGGCGTGCCTGCCGGTCAACCGGCGGCAAAACCAACGCCTGTGCCTGTACCTGCGCCTACGGTCGCGGCCGCCAAACCGGCGCCCGTCGCCAAGCCGGTCGCGCCAGCGCCTGTCGCCAAGCCAGCTCCGGCCGCCAAACCGGCGGAAAAACCGGTGACTGTCGCCAAGGCCGGCGCCACCGGCAGCAGCTGGTACACCAGCCAGCCCAGCGGTAACTTCGTGGTGCAGATCCTCGGCACCAGCTCTGAAGCCAATGCTCAAGCCTTCGTCAAAGAGCAGGGCGGCGAGTACCGTTATTTCAAGAAGGTGCTCAACGGCAAGCCGCTTTACGTGATCACTTACGGCAGCTTCTCCAGCCGTGCCGCCGCCGATACCGCTATCAAAGCCTTGCCAGCGAAGGTTCAGGCTGGTAAACCTTGGCCTCGCACTGTTGCCAGCGTTCAACAAGAACTGGCAGCAACTCGCTGAAGATTCGGCGGCCTTACCCAGGCCGCCCTCCCGGCACCTCAAAAAAAACCGCAAGTGCGTGCAGCCCTCAAGGCCGCGCGCATTGTGGTGTCTGCGTCACAGTGGCTTTTGAGTCGTAGCGGTCAAAATTAAAAAAGTTTTGACTAGCACAGCATATCGCTTTAAACCTTTCATAAATGCGACATAGATTTGCGACATCTCGTCGCTAAATTTGTGAGCGTCTGTGTCGGTGTGTACAATGACCTCCCTTTTGCCCCTGCAAAGCCGGCGAACGTTCGGCGTGGAAGGTAACTGGTTGAATTGAAAAGAAATTTGCCTCGATATAAGAGGCAGCCTGGTGAGAAAGTGTCTATGAAAGCAGGTCTGTACCAACCCGATGAATTCAAGGATAACTGCGGTTTCGGCCTGATTGCCCATATGCAGGGCGAGCCCAGTCATACCCTTTTGCAAACGGCCATCGAGGCCCTGACCTGCATGACCCACCGCGGTGGGATCAACGCCGACGGCAAGACCGGTGACGGTTGTGGCTTGCTCATTCAAAAGCCCGACTTGTTCCTGCGCGCCATCGCCAAACAGCATTTCGCGGTCGAGCTGCCCAAGCAGTACGCCGTGGGCATGGTGTTTTTCAACCAGGACCCGGTCAAAGCCGAAGCCGCTCGCGAGAACATGAACCGCGAAATCCTCGCGGCCGGCCTGCAACTCGTCGGCTGGCGCAAAGTGCCGATCGACACCAGCGTGCTCGGCCGCCTGGCCCTGGAGCGCCTGCCGCAGATCGAACAAGTGTTCATCGCGGGCGACGGCCTGAGCGACCAGGACATGGCGATCAAGCTGTTCACCTCGCGTCGTCGCTCGTCCGTGTCGAATGCCGCCGACACCGACCACTACATCTGCAGCTTTTCGCACAAGACCATCATTTATAAAGGCCTGATGATGCCGGCGGACTTGACCGCCTTCTATCCGGACCTGAGCGATGAGCGCCTGCAAACCGCGATCTGCGTGTTCCACCAGCGCTTTTCCACCAACACCCTGCCGAAATGGCCGCTGGCCCAGCCATTCCGCTTCCTCGCCCACAACGGCGAGATCAACACCATCACCGGCAACCGCAACTGGGCCGTGGCCCGTCGCACCAAGTTCGCCAACGATTTGATGGACCTGGAAGAGCTCGGCCCGCTGGTCAACCGCGTCGGCTCCGACTCCTCCAGCATGGACAACATGCTCGAACTGATGGTCACCGGCGGCATCGACCTGTTCCGTGGCGTGCGGATGATCATTCCGCCTGCGTGGCAGAACGTCGAGACCATGGACCCCGATCTGCGGGCGTTCTATGAGTACAACTCGATGCACATGGAACCGTGGGACGGCCCGGCCGGCGTGGTCATGACCGACGGCCGCTACGCGGTGTGCCTGCTCGACCGTAACGGTCTGCGCCCGGCGCGTTGGGTCACCACCACCAACGGTTTCATCACCCTCGCGTCGGAAATCGGCGTGTGGAACTACCAGCCGGAAGATGTGATCGCCAAAGGCCGCGTCGGCCCTGGCCAGATCCTCGCCGTGGACACCGAAACCGGGCAGATCCTCGACACCGATGCGATCGACAACCGCTTGAAGTCCCGTCACCCGTACAAGCAATGGCTGCGCAAGAATGCCCTGCGCATCCAGGCGACCATGGAAGACAACGACCACGGTTCGGCGTTCTACGACATCGACCAGCTCAAGCAGTACATGAAGATGTACCAGGTCACGTTCGAAGAGCGCGACCAGGTGCTGCGTCCGCTCGGCGAGCAAGGCTACGAGGCGGTCGGCTCGATGGGCGACGACACGCCGATGGCCGTGCTGTCCCAGCGCGTTCGCACGCCATACGACTATTTCCGCCAGCAGTTCGCCCAGGTGACCAACCCACCGATCGACCCGCTGCGTGAAGCCATCGTGATGTCCCTGGAAGTGTGTCTCGGCGCCGAGCGCAACATCTTCCAGGAATCGCCTGAGCACGCCTCCCGTGTGATCCTCAGCTCGCCGGTCATTTCCCCGGCCAAGTGGCGTTCGCTGATGACCCTGGAGCGTCCGGGCTTCGACCGCCAGATCATCGACCTGAACTACGACGAGAGCCTCGGCCTTGAAGCCGCGGTGCGCAATGTCGCGGACCAGGCCGAAGAAGCCGTGCGCGCCGGGCGTACCCAGATCGTGCTGACTGACCGTCACATCGCACCGGGCAAGCTGCCGATCCACGCCTCCCTGGCCACCGGCGCGGTCCATCACCGCCTGACCGAAAAAGGCCTGCGCTGCGACTCCAACATCCTCGTGGAAACTGCCACCGCCCGCGACCCGCACCACTTCGCGGTGCTGATCGGTTTCGGCGCTTCGGCGGTGTACCCGTTCCTCGCCTACGAAGTGCTCGGTGACCTGATCCGTACCGGTGAAGTGCTGGGCGACCTCTACGAGGTGTTCAAGAACTACCGTAAAGGCATCACCAAGGGCCTGCTGAAGATCCTGTCGAAGATGGGCATCTCCACCGTCACTTCCTACCGTGGCGCGCAGTTGTTCGAGGCCATTGGCCTGTCGGAAGAAGTCTGCGAGCTGAGCTTCCGTGGCGTACCGAGCCGCATCAAGGGTGCGCGTTTCGTCGACATCGAAGCCGAGCAGAAAGCCCTGGCGGCCGAAGCCTGGAGTGCGCGCAAGCCGATCCAGCAAGGCGGCCTGCTCAAGTTCGTACACGGTGGCGAGTATCACGCCTACAACCCGGACGTGGTCAGCACCCTGCAAGCTGCCGTGCAGCAGGGCGACTACGCCAAGTTCAAGGAATACACCGCGCTGGTGGATAACCGTCCGGTGTCGATGATCCGCGACCTGTTCAAGGTGAAAACCCTGGATACGCCGCTGGCCCTCAGCGAAATCGAACCGCTCGAATCGGTCCTCAAGCGCTTCGACTCCGCCGGTATTTCCCTGGGCGCCTTGTCGCCCGAGGCGCACGAAGCCCTGGCCGAAGCCATGAACCGCCTGGGTGCGCGTTCCAACTCCGGCGAAGGCGGCGAAGACCCGGCGCGCTATGGCACCATCAAGAGCTCGAAAATCAAGCAAGTGGCGACTGGCCGTTTCGGTGTAACCCCGGAATACCTGGTCAACGCCGAAGTGCTGCAGATCAAAGTCGCCCAGGGCGCCAAGCCCGGTGAAGGCGGCCAGCTGCCAGGCGGCAAGGTCAATGGTCTGATCGCCAAGCTGCGTTATGCGGTGCCGGGCGTGACCCTGATTTCGCCGCCGCCGCACCACGACATCTACTCGATCGAAGACTTGTCGCAGCTGATTTTCGACCTCAAACAAGTCAACCCGCAGGCCCTGGTCTCGGTGAAACTGGTCGCCGAAGCCGGCGTGGGCACCATCGCCGCCGGTGTGGCCAAGGCCTATGCCGACCTGATCACCATCTCCGGCTACGACGGCGGCACCGGCGCTTCGCCGCTGACCTCGATCAAGTACGCTGGCGCACCGTGGGAGCTGGGCCTGGCCGAGACGCATCAGACCTTGCGCGGCAACGACCTGCGCGGCAAGGTCCGGGTGCAAACCGACGGCGGCCTGAAAACCGGCCTCGACGTGATCAAGGCCGCGATCCTCGGCGCCGAAAGCTTCGGCTTCGGCACCGCGCCGATGATCGCCCTGGGCTGCAAATACCTGCGCATCTGCCACCTGAACAACTGCGCCACCGGCGTCGCCACTCAGAACGAGAAGCTGCGCAAGGATCACTACATCGGCACCGTCGACATGGTGGTGAATTTCTTCACCTACGTCGCCGAAGAAACCCGTGAGTGGCTGGCCAAGCTGGGCGTGCGCTCCCTCGAAGAGCTGATCGGCCGCACCGATCTGCTGGACATCCTCGAAGGCCAGACCGCCAAGCAACAACACCTGGACCTGACGCCGCTGTTGGGCAGCGATCATATCCCGGCAGACAAGCCACAATTCTGCCAGGTGGACCGCAACCCACCGTTCGACAAAGGCCTGCTGGCCGAGAAGATGGTCGAGATGGCCGCTTCGTCGATCAACGACGCCAGCGGCGGCGAATTCAGCCTGGACATTTGCAACTGCGACCGCTCCATCGGCGCACGCATCTCCGGCGAAATCGCGCGCAAGCACGGCAACCAAGGCATGGCCAAGGCGCCGATCACCTTCCGCTTCACGGGCACCGCGGGCCAGAGCTTCGGCGTGTGGAACGCCGGCGGCCTGCACATGTACCTGGAAGGTGACGCCAACGACTACGTGGGCAAGGGCATGACCGGCGGCAAGCTGGTGATCGTTCCGCCTAAAGGCAGCGTCTACAAGACCCAGGACAGTGCCATCATCGGCAACACCTGCTTGTACGGCGCCACCGGCGGCAAGCTGTTCGCCGCGGGTACCGCCGGTGAGCGTTTCGCCGTGCGTAACTCCGGTGCCCACACCGTGGTGGAAGGCACTGGCGATCACTGCTGCGAGTACATGACCGGGGGCTTTGTCGCGGTACTGGGCAAGACCGGTTACAACTTCGGTTCGGGCATGACCGGCGGTTTCGCCTACGTGCTCGACCAGGACAACACCTTCGTCGACCGGGTCAACCACGAGTTGGTCGAGATCCAGCGGATCAGCGGCGAAGCGATGGAATCCCACCGTAACCACTTGCAGCACGTGCTGGACGAGTACGTCGAGGAAACCGGCAGCGAATGGGGTCGTAACCTCGCCGAGAACCTTGATGATTTCCTGCGTCGTTTCTGGCTGGTCAAGCCCAAGGCTGCCAACCTGAAATCGTTGCTTTCCAGCATCCGTGCCAACCCGCAGTGATATGCGCCTGAAGAGTTTGATGAGGTTTTAACATGGCTGAACGTCTGAATAACGACTTCCAGTTCATCGATGTCGGGCGCAAAGATCCGAAGAAGAAACTGTTGCGTCAACGCAAGAAAGAGTTCGTGGAAATCTACGAACCCTTCAAACCCCAGCAGTCGGCCGACCAGGCCCACCGCTGCCTGGGGTGCGGTAACCCGTATTGCGAATGGAAGTGTCCGGTACACAACTTCATTCCCAACTGGCTGAAACTGGTGGCCGAGGGCAACATCCTCGCCGCCGCCGAGCTGTCGCACCAGACCAACACCCTGCCGGAAGTCTGCGGCCGGGTGTGCCCGCAGGACCGTCTGTGCGAGGGTGCCTGCACCCTCAACGACGGTTTTGGCGCGGTGACCATCGGTTCGGTGGAGAAGTACATCACCGACACCGCCTTCGCCATGGGCTGGCGCCCGGACATGTCCAAGGTCAAGCCGAACGGCAAGCGCGTCGCGATCATCGGCGCGGGCCCGGCGGGCCTGGGCTGTGCCGACGTGCTGGTGCGTGGCGGCGTGACCCCGGTGGTGTTCGACAAGAACCCGGAAATCGGCGGCCTGCTGACCTTCGGCATCCCCGAGTTCAAGCTGGAAAAAACCGTGCTGAGCAATCGTCGTGAAGTGTTCACTGGCATGGGCATCGAGTTCCGCCTGAACACCGAAGTCGGCAAAGACGTGACCATGGAACAACTGCTCGCCGAATACGATGCGGTGTTCATGGGCATGGGCACCTACACCTACATGAAGGGCGGCTTTGCCGGCGAGGACCTGCCGGGCGTGTACGACGCGCTCGACTTCCTGATCGCCAACGTCAACCGCAACCTGGGCTTTGAAAAGTCGCCGGAAGACTTCATCGACATGAAAGGCAAGAAGGTCGTGGTGCTGGGCGGTGGCGACACCGCGATGGACTGCAACCGCACCTCGATCCGCCAGGGCGCCAAGTCGGTGACCTGTGCGTATCGTCGTGACGAAGCGAACATGCCAGGCTCGCGCAAAGAGGTGAAGAACGCCAAGGAAGAAGGCGTGAAATTCCTCTACAACCGCCAGCCGATCGCGATTGTCGGTGAAGACCGCGTCGAAGGCGTGAAGGTGGTCGAGACCCGTCTCGGCGAACCGGACGCCCGTGGCCGTCGCAGCCCTGAGCCGATCCCGGGTTCCGAAGAGATCATCCCGGCCGACGCCGTGGTCATCGCCTTCGGCTTCCGCCCAAGCCCGGCGCCGTGGTTCGAGCAGTTCCAGATCCAGACCGACAGCCAGGGCCGCGTCGTCGCCCCGGAACAAGGCCAGTACAAGCACCAGACCAGCAACCCGAAGATCTTCGCCGGTGGCGACATGGTGCGCGGCTCTGACCTGGTAGTGACGGCGATCTTCGAAGGCCGCAACGCCGCCGAAGGTATCCTGGACTACCTGCAGGTCTGACCCATTTCATCTTTGAAATGTGGCCAAAATGTGGGAGGGGGCTTGCCCCCGATAGCGGTAGTCCAGTTAAAGATACAGAGACTGACACACTGCAATCGGGGGCAAGCCCCCTCCCACATTTGGTTTTGATGTGCCCAAGAGATTGTCGTAAATCAACCCGATAGATAAAAGGCACGGCTCATCCCGTGCCTTTTGCGTCGCGCTCTGAGAAAATGCCCGTACTTTTTTTGCGGATGCCGACATGACTGCCCTCAAGAACGACCGTTTCCTTCGTGCCCTGCTCAAGCAGCCCGTAGACGTCACCCCTGTGTGGATGATGCGTCAAGCCGGTCGCTACCTGCCGGAATACCGCGCCAGCCGCGCCCAGGCCGGCGACTTCATGAGCCTGTGCATGAACCCGGAGTTCGCCTGCGAAGTCACCCTGCAGCCGTTGGACCGCTACCCGGAGCTGGATGCGGCCATCCTCTTCTCCGATATCCTCACCATTCCTGACGCCATGGGCCAAGGCCTGTACTTCGAGACCGGCGAAGGCCCGCGTTTCAAGAAAGTCATCAGCACCCTGGCCGACATTGAAGCGCTGCCGATCCCGGACCCGCACAAAGACCTCGGTTACGTGATGGACGCCGTCAGCACCATCCGCCGCGAGCTCAATGGCCGCGTGCCGCTGATCGGTTTCTCCGGCAGCCCCTGGACCCTGGCCACCTACATGGTCGAAGGCGGCTCGTCGAAAGACTTCCGCAAGACCAAGGCCATGCTCTACGACAACCCGCAGGCCATGCACCTGCTGCTGGACAAGCTGGCGCAGTCGGTCACCTCGTACCTCAACGGCCAGATCATGGCCGGCGCGCAAGCGGTGCAGATCTTCGACACCTGGGGCGGCAACCTGTCGGCGGCGGCGTACCAGGAGTTCTCCCTGGCCTACATGCGCAAGATCGTCAGCGGCCTGATCCGCGAACACGAAGGCCGTAAAGTGCCGGTGATCCTGTTCACCAAGGGCGGCGGCCTATGGCTGGAAAGCATCGCCGATGCCGGCGCGGATGCCCTGGGCCTGGACTGGACCTGCGACATCGGCGACGCCCGCCGTCGCGTCGGCAACCAGGTTGCGCTGCAAGGCAACATGGACCCGACTGTGCTGTACGCCAAGCCAGAAGCCATCTGCACTGAAGTCGGGCGCATCCTGGCCAGCTACGGCAAGGGCAGCGGGCATGTGTTCAACCTGGGTCACGGCATTACGCCGGAAGTGAACCCGGAACATGCCGGCGCGTTCTTGCGCGCGGTGCATGAGTTG
The DNA here is from genome assembly GCF_053502595.1 of Pseudomonas sp. LY-1. Lineage (NCBI taxonomy): Bacteria > Pseudomonadati > Pseudomonadota > Gammaproteobacteria > Pseudomonadales > Pseudomonadaceae > Pseudomonas > Pseudomonas sp. LY-1. Next base: position 730,377 of record NZ_CP094353.1, read on the forward strand.
TCGGCGCAGTATCACGAGTAACCAGCGTCCCCGCCTGAATCGAGCCCCCGTCTGCCCGGCAGGCGGGGGCTCGTTGCGCTTCAGCTCTTGTTAAGTCCTGCCTTGGTAGTCTGTGGTCTTTAGGACTTCTCCTACGGCTGCCGTTGTCCGCCCAAGAAAAAATCCTGCCCAACTTTTCCACTCGCCAGTGATTGGCGTCCGTTGTCAGGTGATCGCTGGATGAATACCGCTGACTATTCAACGTGCCAGAAACTGCTGCATTGGGTTTCGGCCGTCATCATCGTGTGGGCGCTATTGTCAGGTTCTGTCGTGGCGATATTCGCCGTGCCGGCCTCGGTCAAAGCGTGGGTGTTTTTTTTCAATGTGTCATTGACCACCCTGTACATCCCGGTGTTTGTCGTGCGGGTTTATTGCTCCTTTACCCACGGCCTGGATTTTTCCGTCAGGCGTTCACCACGGGAATACCTGGCGCTATGGGTGCATAAGGCCATGTATGTGGTGTTGGCAATGGTGCTGGCAACAGGGGTACTGATGATGGATCGCCCGATCAACCTCTTTAACCTGGTCTCCTTCGCACCGTTTCACAGTGACCCGGCCAGCATCGTCTGGTACTCCCGCGTGCATGTGCTGTCCTGCGTGGCCTTGTTGCTGATGCTGGTGATGCACATCGGTGCCGTGGTTATGCACGAGCGCCGGGGCAAGCGGGTGATGGTGCGGATGTCGTTCTAGGGCGCTGCGCCTCAAGCCGAGGCCAGCGGCGGCAATTTCGCCAACTTCAACGCCACCAGCAACGCGCCGAGCAACAGCGCGACGATAAACCCGCCAATCCCGTTCCACCCGGCCAAATGCCAGAAGAACCCCCCCGTGGTGCCGGCGACGCTTGACCCCGCGTAGTAGCAGAACAGGTACAGCGACGACGCTTGCCCCTTGGCTTTCACCGCGCGACGGCCGATCCAGCTGCTGGCCACCGAGTGCGCGCCGAAGAAGCCGAAGGTGAACACCAGCATGCCGGGTATCACCAGCCACAGCGGAGTGAACAGGGTCAGGCCGATGCCGCCAAGCATCGACACGATGGTGGCCCACAGCACACGGCGGCGGCCGAGGCGGTCGGCCAGCGCGCCGATTTTCGCCGAGCTGTAGATGCCCGAGAGGTACACCAGCGACAGCAGGCCGACCACGGCCTGGCTCAGGTCATACGGGTCGGCCAGCAGGCGATAGCCGATGTAGTTGAACATTGTCACAAACGCGCCCATCAGCAGGAAGGCTTCGAGGAACAACCACGGCAGGCCCGCGTCCTTGAAGTGCATGACGAAGCCGTCCACCAGGCTGCGCGGCTTGAGGCTGCTGGCGCGGAAGTTGCGCGATTCGGGGAGGATTTTCCAGAACACCGTCGCGGCGATCAGGGCCAGGGCGCCGATGATCAGCACGGCGGTGTGCCAACTGACAAAATCGATCAATACGCCGATGATCAGGCGCCCGCTCATGCCGCCGATGGCGTTACCGCCGATGTACAGGCCCATGGCCAGGCCGATGTGCTGCGGGTGGATCTCTTCGCTCAGGTAGGTCATCGCCACGGCGGCCAGACCACTCAGCGACAGCCCCAGCAGCGCGCGCATCAGCAGAATCCCTTCCCAACTCGGCATCAGGCCGCTGGCGATGGTGGACAGGGCGGCACAGAACAACGCGGCGACCATCACCGGCTTGCGCCCCAGGGTGTCGGAAATCGGCCCGGTGATCAGCAGGCCCAGGGCGAGCATCGCCGTGGACACCGACAGCACCAGGCTGCTTTGCGCCGCGTTGATGGAAAATTCGTGGGACAACGCCGGCATCATCGGCTGCACGCAATACAGCAGGGCAAACGTCGCGAAGCCGCCGCAGAACAGCGCCAGCACGGTCCGCATGAACATCGGTGTGCCTTTTTCGATGTACGTGTCAGTGAGCGGCTCCACCCTCTTATCCAGGGCAATCGGCGGGACTTCTTGAGCGAATGGAGCGACAGCAGATTTCACGGAGACCTCGGGGAGGAAAAGCCTGCCAGGACCGGCAATGCAAAAAAGAATATAGCTGCCTAATGATTCTTTCCAATATATTGTTCGACCTGTTTGATAGCTTTAACGACCTAATGAGGCTGCTATGGAATTACGTCACCTGCGGTACTTCATTGCCGTCGCCGAAGAGCTGCATTTTGGCCGGGCCGCGCAGGTGCTGGGCATCTCGCAACCGCCTCTGAGCCAGCAGATCCAGGCGCTGGAGCACGAGGTGGGCGCGCGTTTGTTCGAGCGGACCAACCGTCGGGTCGAACTGAGCGAAGCCGGGCGCTTGTTCCTGCACGAGGCGCGACTGGTGCTGGCGCAAGTCGATAAAGCCGCGGATGTGGCACGCCGGGCGCAGTTGGGTGAGCTGGGCGAACTGAAGATCGGCTTCACGTCGTCGGCGCCGTTCAATTCGAGCATCCCCCAGGCGATCTTTGCGTTTCGCCAGGCGTTCCCGGCGGTCCACCTGAGTTTGCAGGAAATGAGCAGCACCGAGGTGGCCGAGTCGCTGGTGGATGAGTCGATCCAGGTCGGCTTGATGCGGCCGTTGCCGTTGCCAGACTCGCTGAGTGTGGTGGAGTTGATGCGCGAACCTTTGGTGGCGGTGCTCAACGCCGATCATCCCTTGGTGCAAGGCAGCGAGCGGGGCTTGCACCTGGCGCAGTTGGCCGAGGAGCCGTTCGTGTTTTTCCCGCGCAGCTACGGCAGCGGTCTCTACGCGCAACTGCTCAACCTGGCCCGCGACGCCGGCTTCAGCCCGCGCTTTGCCCAGGAAGCCGGGGAGGCGATGACGATCATCGGGTTGGTCGCGGCGGGGTTGGGCGTGTCGGTGCTGCCGGCGTCCTACCAGCGCATCCGCATCGATGGCGTGGTCTATCGCACCCTGCTCGACCAGGAGGCGGTGACGGCGGTGTGGCTGGTGCAGCGCAAGGGCGCGCAAACGCCGATGGCGCAGGCGTTCGTGGAGTTGTTGACGCGTAAGGCGGCGGTTCGCAGCGCGCTTGGGGGACGGTGAGTTCAGCTGTGTTTTACCAGCGCTTGCAGAGCCAGGCAGGACGCGGCGATGACAAGCCAACAGGTTTGTGAAGAGGGCGCCGAACGGCGCCCTTTGTCGTTTCCGGGGTTACTGCATCCCCGCCGAACGCAACCCCGCCATGATGTCCCGATCCAGCATGCTCACCCAACGGTTGTAGTTGCGATGGATCTTGCCGTCCTTGTAGCCCAGGTCGCGGCTGTCGCGGTAGGTGATCGCGTAGCTGTTGCGGGTGTAGCGGATGTCGATGGCGGCGTAGAACTGATTGCGCACGGTGATCTCGGCCTGCACCAGTTGCGGGCTCAGGCGTTGCACGGTCCACTCGCGTTTTTGCAGGGCGGTGACGATCACCTGTTTGACTTGTTCTTCGCTGACCTGGGCACCCGCCGGCAAGTCGTGCTGGGTGTTGAGCACCGGTTTGCTGGTGCAACCGGCGCCGGTCAGCAGGGCCAGGGTGATCAGGGTGGCGCGTAGCAAGGAAGACATTCCGTTTTCTCCAATCGATGTAAAAAGTCAGGACCAGCGGCGGAAGATCAACGAGGTGTTGACGCCGCCGAAGGCAAAGTTGTTGTTCATCACGTAGTCGTGATGCATCTCGCGAAACTCACCTTGCAGGTAATCCAGCTCGCCGCACTGCGGGTCGACGGAATCCAGGTTGAAGGTGTGTACGTACTGGTCGCGGTTCATCATCTCGATGCTGAACCACGACTCCAGCGCCCCGCACGCGCCCAGGGTGTGGCCGAGGAAGCTCTTCTGCGAGCTGATGGGCATGCGGCTGCCGAACAGGCTGTTGGTGGCCAGGGTTTCGGCGATGTCGCCCTGGTCGGTGGCGGTGCCATGGCCGTTCACGTAGCCGATGACCGAGGGCTCGAGCCCGGCGTCTTCCAGGGCCAGCTCCATGGCGCGGCGCATGGTTTTCTGTTCCGGGCGCGTGGTGTGCTGGCCGTCGGCGTTGCTGCCGAAACCGACAATTTCGGCGTGGATATGCGCGCCACGGGCCAGGGCGTGTTCCAGTTCTTCGAGTACCAGCATGCCGCCGCCTTCGCCGATCACCAGGCCGTCGCGGCCGCTGTCGTAGGGGCGCGGGCTGGTCTGTGGCGCATCGTTCTTCAGACTGGTGGCGTAGAGTGCGTCAAACACCATGGCTTCGGTGGGGCACAGCTCTTCGGCGCCGCCGGCAAGCATCAGCGGCAGGCGTCCGAACTTGATCGCCTCATAGGCATAGCCGATGCCCTGGCTGCCGCTGGTGCAAGCGCTGGACGTGGGAATCAAGCGCCCGGTGAGGCCAAAGAAGATGCTGATATTCGCCGCCGTAGTGTGGGGCATCATGCGGACATAGGAGTTGGCGTTCAGCCCCTCGGCCACCGAGTTGAGCAGCATGTTGCCGAACGCCTTGATCTCGTCGGTGCTGCCGGTGGACGAGCCGCAGGCCACGCCCATGCGCCCGTCCTTGATCGACTCGTCACCGAGCAAGCCGGCGTCTTTCAGCGCCTGCTCCGCCGCCCACACCGCCAGGCGCGATACGCGGCCCATGCTGCGCAGTTGCTTGCGGGTCCAGTGCGCGGGCACGACGAAGTCGTCGATCGGCCCGGCCAGGCGCGTGTTCAATTCGCTGAAACGGTCCCACTCGTCCATGCGCCGGATGCCGCTGCGGTTGGCGCGAAAGTTGGCGGCGATGGTGTTCCAGTCGCTGCCCAGGGAGGTGATGCCGGCCATGCCGGTTACGACCACGCGCTTCATCAGCACAGACCTCCGTTCACGGCCAAGACCTGGCGGGTGATATAGCCGGCTTCGGCCGACATCAGGAAATTCACCGCGCCGGCCACTTCTTCCGGTGTGCCCATGCGCTGCGCCGGGATCATTTTCATCAGCTCTTCGACCGGTACGTTTTCATCGAGCATCGCGGTGTCGATCAGGCCCGGTGCGACGCAGTTGACGGTGATCTTGCGCTTGCCCAGCTCGATGGCGAGGGCCTTGGCCGCGCCGATCAGGCCGGCCTTGGAGGCGCTGTAGTTGACCTGGCCGCGATTGCCGATCAGCCCGGACACCGAGGTGATGCACACGATACGCCCGGCCGCGCGACGACGGATCATCGGCATCATCACCGGGTGCAGCACGTTGTAGAAACCGTCGAGGTTGGTACGCATCACCACGTCCCAGTCGTCTTCCGACAAGGCCGGGAACGCGCCGTCGCGGGTCAGGCCGGCGTTGAGCACCACGCCGTAATACGCGCCGTGTTGTTCCACGTCGGCTTCGAGGATTGCCTTGCACTCGGCCCGCTCGGAAACGTCGAATTGCAGCACCCGCGCCTTGCGGCCCAGGGCTTCGATCTCGACCTGCACCGCGTCGGCTTCTGCTCGACCGCTGCGGCAATGCAACACGATGTCGTGCCCGGCCTGCGCCAGGCGCAGGGCAATGGCGCGGCCGATGCCACGGCTGGAGCCGGTGACCAGTACGGATTCAGTCATGGCGTTTCGTCCTTCGATTCATCTAAATAGGTGGCCGCCAGGGGCGGTCGAAATACGTTCAAGCGGGCACTGGCGTGGATACCGTCGCCGGTCAGGTGGCATTCGAACACACCCATGCCGTTGTCGTCTTCCAGGGAGCGCAGGCCGTGGATGGTCAACTCGGCACCGGCCGGGAAGTGCTCCACGTTGCACTCGAACTTACGCGTGCCCAACAGGAAGCCCAGTTCCACCGCCTGGCCGTTCTGGCGCGCGCGGCAACCGGCATAGGCGGCAACGCTTTGCGCCATCAGCTCGATGCCGACCCAGGCCGGCAGGCTGCCGTCGGGGCGGTTGAACAAGCCACCGGGCTTGACGGTGAGGCGGGTGTGAATCTGCTCTTCGTCGAACGACAGCACCTGGTCGATCAGGATCATGTCGCCCGCGTGGGGCAGCAGTGCGGCGAGTGGCCAATCGATCATGGGGCCTCTGCGATAATCAGGCTGACATTATTGCCGCCGAAGGCAAACGAGTTGCTCATCAGGCAGCGTTTTTTCAAGGTGTCACCACGGCGTGCCCACTGCAAGGCGGGCAGCGCCGGGTCGGCCTGGCCGTCCCATACGTGGGGCGGCAGCCGGCCGTGGGCCAGGCTCAGCCAGCAGAACGCTGCTTCCAGTGCGCCGGCTGCGCCCAGGGTGTGGCCGCTCATCGGTTTGGTTGATGAACAGGCCACGCCGTCGGGGAACAGGTTGGCGACGGCCAGGCTTTCCATGGCGTCGTTGTGTTGGGTGGCGGTGCCGTGCAGGTTCAGGTAGCCGATCTGCTCTGGCTTCAAGCGCGCGCTGGCCAGGGCCTTGCGCATCGCCAGCAACGCGCCTTTGCCAGTGGGCTCCGGCGCGGAAATATGGTGTGCGTCGCAACTCGCGCCACTGCCCAGCAGCGCGATGGGGGCGGGCTCGCGAGTCATCAAAAACAACACCGCCGCTTCGCCGATGTTGATGCCGTTGCGGTTCACCGAAAACGGGTTGCAACGCTCGCTCGAGACCGCCTCCAGCGCGGTAAAGCCGTTAAGCGTCAGCTTGCACAGGCTGTCGACGCCGCCGCAGATCACCGCATCGCACAGGCCCAGCTCCAGCAGGCGCCGGGCACTCATCAGCGCGCGGGCACTGGAGGTGCAGGCGGTGGAAATCACATAGGCCGGGCCGCTCAGTTGCAGCCAGTCGGCGAGGAAGTTCGCCGGGGCGCTGAGTTCCTGTTGCTGGTAGTCGTAGTCGTCGGGGAACCGGTGATCGCTCAGGTAACGGGCAATGCCGCGACTGGCTTCGTCGATGCCCGAGGTGCTGGTGCCGAGCACAATGCCGACCCGCGCCGCGCCGTAGCGTTGGATCGCCTGGCAGATCTCGCTGTCGATCTGCAACGCGGCTTCGAGCAGCAACTGGTTATTGCGACTGCTCTGCTGGCCCAGCTCGGGCGGGATGGTCGCCAGTGCGCCCGGTACGCCGGCAACCGGCAATACCCGCTCCGGCACCCAACCGCTTTCGGCGCGCATGCCGGAGCAGTCGCCGGCAAACAGGCTGCGGCTGACGTCGGCCTGGCCGCGCCCGAGAGCGCAGATCACGCCGAGGGCATTCAGATACGCGGTCATCGCGCCATTCCCAGCGGGGTGATGCGATAGCTCAGCGGTTGCCCGCGCATGTTCACGCTGAACACCTCGGATGACTGATAGACGATTTGCCAATGGCCCGGCAGGGTGCGCGTCAGGTCCATCGCTTGGGCGTTCGGGTACAGCGCGCGGAGGTCATCCGCCGAAGTCAGTGCAAACAGCAACGCGGCGAACAGCTCGCGCGCCTGGGGATTGGGCGGCAGCAACCCGTCGGCCTGCCACTGGCCGTCGATCAGCTTCTGTCGGGCCTGGGGGATGCCCAGCGGGTCCATCATCGACCAGCGGATCGCGTTGCCTTCGCGCTGGATCACCAGCAACCAGTCCTGGCTCTGGCCGTCCGCCAGGCGCTGCACGTGCAGTTGCATCGGCAAGGCCAGGGCCGGGTTTTTTGCCGGCAATGGCGGTTGGCTGGCGCAGGCGCTCAGCAGCAACAGGCAGCCGATCAGCAGCGCACGCATCATGGCGCCGCGCTCGCCAGGGGTTTGCGCGCCACGCAGTTGACCAGGGTTTCTTCGCGCTGGCCCACCGGCGGTGCCTTGCGCAGGCCCCAGCGTTCCAGCAGGCCGAAATCGCTGGCCCGGCTCCACCACAAGTATGGGTAGGAGACGTTCTGCGCGCCGAATTCAAAGCCCTGCTCGTGCAGCATCTGCAGGTACTCTTCGGCGCTTTTCTGCACCTGCATGGGGTGGCGGAACAGCCAGCGAATCACCCAGGTGTCGATATAGGCTTCGGTGGACTCGGCAAACAGCAGATAGCCGCCGGGCTTGAGTACCCGGTAGAACTCTTTCAATGCACGGTGCTGCTCAACCAGATGATGGAAGGTCTGGTGGCAGAACAGGATATCGACGCTGGCGTCGGCGACGTCGAGGGTGGCGCAGTCGCTGCCGATCAGCTCGACGTCCAGCCCTTGGTGCGCGGCTTCCGCCTTGCTCAGCTCAAGGCTGTGCGGGTCGGCATCCAGCCCGATCAGGCGGGACGGCGCAAACACTTGCTGCAACAGCTTGAAGGATTTGCCCTGGCCGCAGCCGGCGTCCAGCAGTACCGGCGCCACCGGCAGCGGTTCGCTGAACAGGCTGCGCAGGTCGTTGATCGCCACGCGCAACACATGGTGCTGCCAGGTGTGGCTGCGCAGGAACCAGAAGCCGAACTTGGTTTCTTCGACGTAGTTCTTACTCAAGTACTGACTGCTCACACGGCATCCCCTGCACAAATTTCCGACAACATCCGCAACCGCCGCTTGGGCTCGCTGACAAACGGGTTGCGCTCGTCCCAGGCGTAGCCGGCGAGGATCGAACTGATCATCCGGCGAATCTCCGGCGAGCTGCCGGCGTGAAAAATAACATCCTGGAACGTCCCGGCGTACCAGCCTTCGACGTAGCAGCGGAAGGTGTCGACGCCGCGCTTCAACGGCTCGGCAAACTCGCGCTGCCAGTCCACGGTTTCGCCGTTGAGCTGACGATGCAGCACGCCCGCGGCCATGCTCGCCGAACGCATGGCGATGGTCACGCCGGAGGAGAACACCGGGTCGAGGAATTCTGCCGCGTTGCCCAGCAGCGCAAAGCCCGGGCCGTGCAAGGTTTTGACGTTGGCCGAGTAGCCGCCGATGGTGCGCGCGGGGGTGTCCCATACGGCGTTCTGCAGCACGCTGCTGAGGCTTGGGGTTTCGTCGATGAACCCGCGCAGGCACGCATCCAGGTCGTTGTCGCGGCCGGCAAAATGTTCCTTGGCCGCCACTACGCCCACGGAGCAGCGGCCGTTGCTGAACGGGATGGTCCAGAACCAGATGTCGCGCTGGGTCGGGTGGGTCGTCACGAGGATCTTGGTGCGGTCGAAGCCTGGGTGTTCGATGCGGTCCTCGACATGGCTGAACACCGCCTGGCGCAACGGGAAATCCGACGGCGCTTCCAGGTCCAGCAGGCGCGGCAGGACGCGGCCGTAGCCGCTGGCGTCGAGCACGAACTTGGCTTTGATGTGGTACTCGCTGCCGTTCTCCCGGCGCACATGCAGGTAGTGGGTTTCACCGCTGAAATCCACGCCGACGATGGTTTCGCCGTAACGGATGTCGACGCCTTGCAGCGCCGCCTGATCGGCCAGCAACTTGTCGAACTCGCCGCGCTGCACCTGGAAGGTGGTCGGTTTGCCGTGGCTGAACGTATCGCCGAAATCAAACGCACTGTAGCGCTCGCCCCAGGCGAATGCGGCACCGGTTTTCACCTGGAAACCCGCCGCCTGCACGGCGTCGAGCATGCCGGCCTCTTCGATAAAGTCGATGCAGTGCGACAGCAGGCTTTCACCGATCGAAAAGCGTGGGAAATGCTGGCGCTCGATAATCAATACATCATGCCCTTTACGCTTTAACAGCGCGGCAGCGATGGCACCGGACGGGCCGGCACCGATCACCACCACCTGGCGACGTTCCATTTCAACTATGGGCACGAGGGCTCCTTGCCGCTTTGGCGATAATCACATTCATGAGGCGTGCTTCTGTCGGCCGGCCCAGGGCGCCAGCATAAAGCTGAAGGCCAGGCCCAGGCTGACCGACAGGCCGAAATTACTCACCGCGGGTGTACTCGACAGCGCCAGCAGGCCGAACGACAACCAGGTCGTCAGTGCCGCCAGCAGTGTTCCTAATAAGCTGACCGCAGGCCCGCCGATCTGTTCACGCATCAGGATCGCGTAGTCGACGCTGATGGCGGTGACCAGCAGCAGGCCGAACAGGCTGAACAGCGTCAGCGGCTGGCCCAGCCAACCGAGGCTGGCCAGGCTGCACAGCGCGGCCAGCAACGGCAGGGCGACGATGCGCAGCGCGCCACCAAAGCCGAAGGGCACGATCAGCAACAGCACGATCAGCCCGCACGACATCAACTTCAATTCAGCCGCGCTGATCTGCGTGGCGGCGAACACCCGGTTCAACTCCCCCAGGCGATCCACCAGTTGCACCCCCGGCAAATCCGCGGCCTGCACCTGCAGCAGCGCCGGGTCGCTCAAGCCTTGCAGGCTGATCATGGCTGCCACACCGCCGTCGACCGGGCCCAGCCACAGGGTGCGCCAGGGTTCGGCCAGTGGCCCGAGCAGCGCAGCGTCGATGTCTTGGGTGGGCAGCGCTTGCAGTTGAGCGACTTCGGCTTGCAGCGCGCCGACGGGCACGCCGAGGTCGAGCAGCGGTTGCCAGTGCGCGGGAAGTGCATTCAGCGCCTCGCGCAGCTGTTGTTGCTCGGCGGGCAGGTTGACCAGCTGGTTCAGCGCCAGATAACCCTGGAGCTTGTCCATATTCACCAACTGTTCCAGGCGCTGGCCCAGGGCGGCCTGGCGTTCCAGCAACTGCTGCTGATTGTCGGCGCGCACCAGGAAGAACTGGCTGGTGGGTTGGAACCCGGTGATCCGCGCCACGGCCTGGGCTTCCTGCAGTAATTGCGGCGGGGCGCCGATCCACTGGCGCAGATCGTTTTTACTGTTCAACTGCCACAAGCCGCCGGCGCAAAACAGCAGCACCCACACCAGCAGCACCGCGCTCGGCACGCGCTTGATCAACCCGGAACGCATCAGCCACAGGCGCTCGGCGATGCGCAACGGCCATTGCGCCGGGCGCAGGTCGACACCCTGGAGCAGCGCCGGCAACAGGCACACGGCCGACAGGTACGCACCGACCAGGCCGGCAGCGGAGAATACGGCGATCTGGGTCAGCGCCGGGAACGGCGTCCAGGCCAGCGCCAGGTAACCGATGCAACTGGTCGCCAGGCTCAGGCTCAGGCCCGGCAGGGTCAGGCGCAACGCCGGCCAACTGCGCCACGGCTGCAGGCTCCAGCTTTTCGACAAATAGTGCAGCGGGTAGTCCACCGCCACGCCGATCAGGCTGGAGCCGAGCACCAGCGTCATCACATGCATATGCCCGAACAGCGCCACACAGGCCACCGCGCCGAACAGCATGCCCACCATCACCGGCACGAAGGCCAGCAGCACGCGCCAGCGGCGGAACGCCAGGAGCAACAGCAGCAGAATGCCGAGGGTGGCGCCGCCGCCGACCCAGGTGATTTCGCGGCTGGCTTGCTGTTGCCCGCTGGCAGCGTAGAGCAAACCGCTGGCCGCGAGCAGTTGCGCACCGTGCTCGGTGGCCTGGGCGCGGCTGGCCTGGAGCAGGTCCGCGACCTGCAGCGGCAGTTTCATATCGAAGGCATTGCCGGTGGTGCGCGCACGCAACAGCACCCAGCTCTCGCCGTCGGCATCGGCAATCAATGCGCCGCTGCCGATATCCAATTGCACCGCGCCGCTCTGCGGCTGGCTGTTCTGAATGCGTCCGGTCAGGCCCAGCCAGTCGTCCTGGCTCGGCACCAGGCTGAACCCGGTGAACGGGTCGAACAGCGCTTGCACGCGCTGCTGGATGAAGGCGTCGGGGTGGTCGATCAGTTGCTCGCGGTCCTTGGCCGCGAGCATCGACAAACGCCCGCGCAACAATTGCGCGCGCAGTGCCGGCAGGTCGGCTTGCAGGTTCCATTGGACCTTTTCAAACAGGCCGCTGGCTTGCCAGCGCGCGCCCAGTTGCTCGGCCACGTTGACCGCTTGCTGGCGGTCGGCGTGCCCCACGAGGACCAGGATTTCGCGGTTCAACGGTTCCTGCATGCGCTGTTCGGCTTGCAGTTCGAGGGCGTCCGGCGTGTTGCCCGGCACCAGTTCCATCAGGTTGGCCGACAACGGCGCGCCATCGCGCCATTGCCAGCCGGCCAGGGCCAGCACGGCCACCAGCAGGGTCAGGAACAGGCGCGGCATTAAACGCTCACTGGGCAAAGTCGTGTTGCTCCGCATCGCTCAGGGGAAGGTCGGCGCTGCTGTCCTGCATGCGCAGCACAGTGCTGTCGCCCTGGGTTTCCAGCAGTTCGATGCTGTGGACCAGCGTGCCGCCATCGATATTGATCTGCTTGAACACTTGCTTGAGCAGCAGCGAGCGCGGGGTCAGCGTCAACTGCCACTGCTCGGCTTCACCCTGCAGTTGCAGGTCGAAGTCACGCTGCAAGCCGCTGCTGTCGCCCTGCAGCACGGCGAGGAACAGGCGGTTCTGCTCGGCCCCGGCGCTCTTGTTCGGCAGCGTCTGCCAGCCGTTGGCGTCACGCCGCGCAATGCCTTGGGTACTGATGCGGTAATCCTGTTGCAGCGGGGTTTTGAGCAGCCACAGCAGGCCGTGGTCTTTGGCCAGGACGAAGGTGCCTTTGCTGACCAAGGGCTGCGGCAGGGCGCGCAGGTGTTTTTCCTGGATGAAGCTGCCGTGGATCACGCTGGGTTTGGCCAACTGATCGCTCAGTTGCTGTAAGTCGAACCCATGGGCCGCCGCCGAAAAACCAAACAACGCGAACACTGTAGGAGCGAGCTTGCTCGCGAAAAACCTGAGGGCGCCGCGGGGTGTCAGGTGGCCAGCGTTATCGTTGACGATCTTCGCGAGCAAGCTCGCTCCTACAGGGGTCAGCATTTCAGGGCCCTTTCGATCGCGTCGATGAAGACGGTAGGGGACGCCAGTTGCATCTCGCGGCTGGCGATTTGTACCGCTACTTGTACCGTGCTGGCACGGGTCAGGCGTTCGCCGCTGGTGCGGTCGGTGATCAGGTAGTTGACCTTCAAACGGTTCTCCCACTCCACCAGGCTGGCGCGCACGTTGAGCGTCTGGCCGAAGGTGGCGCCGCGCACATAGCGCAGTTGCATGTCGATCACCGGCCAGGCGTAGCCCGACTCGAGCATCGCCGCGTAGTTATGGCCGATCTTGTCGAGCAGGGCGCAGCGGGCGATTTCCAGGTACTTCACGTAGTGCCCGTGCCAGACCACGTTCATGGTGTCGATGTCGAAAAACGGCACGAGGATTTCAGTGTCGCAATGCAGTACGCCCGGGCTACGCATGCAGCCTCCAGTGTTGCTCGGCGATGCGTTGCAGGCACAGGCGCAGCTCGCCTTCGAGGGCGCGGTCTTCGATCACCGGCGGGAAGTCCTTGGCCAGTTCGCTGTGCATCGCTGCCAACGCCGGCGGCAACGGGCGCGCCTCGGCGGCCTGGGCGCGCAGCCACACGCCCTGGTTGGCGGCGAGCAGGGTGGCGGCGGCGACCTGTTCGGTCAGCTCCAGCACACGGATCGCATCGCGGGCGGCGATGGTGCCCATGCTCACTTTGTCCTGGTTGTGGCACTCGGTGGAGCGTGAAAATACGCTGGCCGGCATGGTGTTTTTCAGCGCTTCGGCGGTCCAGGCGCTGGTGCCGATCTGCACTGCCTTGAAGCCGTGGTTGATCATTGCGCGGTCGGCCGGGGCGCCGGACAGGTTGCTCGGCAGGCCGTGGTTGTAACGCACGTCCACCAGCAGGGCGAGTTGGCGGTCGAGCAGGTCGGCGACGTTGGCCACCAGGGTCTTGAGGCTGTCCATGGCGAAGGCGATGTGCCCGCCGTAGAAGTGCCCGCCGTGCAGCACGCGCTCTGCTTCGGCGTCGATGATCGGATTGTCGTTGGCGCTGTTGAGTTCGATCTCGATGAACGAGCGCAGCCAGTTCAGGCTGTCGGCCAGCACGCCGAGAACGTGGGGCGCGCAACGCAGCGAGTAGCGGTCCTGCAAACGGTGCAGCGGCGCAGTCGGCGCATCGATGGCGAGGTCCTGGCGCAACCACGCGGCGACTTGCATCTGCCCAGGGTGCGGCTTGGCGGCGAACAGGCGCTCGTCGAAGTGTTCCGGGTTGCCTTGCAGCGCCACCACGTTCAGCGCGGTGATGCGCGTGGCCAATTGCAGCAGGTAATCGGCGCGGGCGAAGGCCAGGCAGGCGAGGCCGGTCATCACGGCGGTGCCGTTCATCAGTGCGAGGGCTTCCTTGGGCCGCAGGACCAGCGGCTCCCAGCCCAGTTCGCGGTGGACGTCGATGGCCTGGCGGCGTTCGCCACGGAACAGCACGTCGCGTTCGCCGGAGAGCGTCGCGGCCACGTAGGACAGCGGCGTCAGGTCGCCGCTGGCGCCCACCGAGCCTTCTTCCGGGATCAGCGGCAGCACGTCGTGTTCGAGGAACGCGTGCAGGCGTTCGAGCAGTTCCACGCGCACCCCGGACACGCCGTGGCACAGCGACTGCAAACGCGCCGCGAGCACGGCGCGGGTGGCTTGCGCGTCGAGCAACTTGCCCAGGCCGCAACCGTGGAAGGTGTACAGGTGCCGCGGCAGGGCTTCGACGTGCTGCAACGGCACCGCCACCACGCACGAGTCGCCATAGCCGGTGGTCACGCCGTAGATCACGCCTTCCTTGTCCAGCAGCGAGTCGAGGAACTGCGCGCCCTTGGCGATGCGCTGGCGATACGCGGCATCATCCTGCAAGTGCGTGGGCGCCTGACGATTGGCCAGGGCCAATACGTCTTCAATGCGCAAAGCGCGTTCGCCAAACGTTACCGGCTCAAGATGCGTCGTCATCGGTCTTCCAGAAAGGGTAAAAGTTGAACCATTGTTGGGGCGCTTCCAGGCAGAACTGGCCCAGGCGTGCGGCGTAGCGTGCGGTCCACAGGGCGATGACCTGCTCGCGGGTGCTGCGTTTCCATTCGATCAGTTGGGCAAACGGTTCGATGCTCAGGCGATAGCGGCCCTGGTGCTTGAGGCACATCAGCAGGTTGACCGGGCATTTCAGCAGGCCAGCCAGCAGCCAGGGGCCCTGGGGGAAGGCGGCGTCATGGCCGAGGAAGTCCACGCGCACCGTGCGCCCGCCGTGCAGTGGCACGCGGTCGCCGGCAATCGCCAGCCATTCGCCGTCGTCCAGGCGCTGGCTGAGCAGCAGCATGGTGGCCGGGTCCAGCTCGCTGACCTGGATCAGGCGCAAATGGGTCGCGCCGGCTTCGCCCAGCAGGCGGTTGAAGCGTTCGGCGTGCTTGGTGTGGACCAGCACGTTCATGGTGACTTTTTCGCCGATCTCCGCGAGCGCGCGGCACACTTCGAGGTTGCCCAGGTGCGCGCCCACCAGCATCTGCCCGCGTTCGCCGCGCAGTTGCCCACGCAATTGCGCCGGGTCGTGGATTTCGATCTGCTCGATGCGCAGCTTGCCGTTCCACACGTCGAGCTTGTCCAGCAGCGCATCGGCAAATGCCATGAACTGGCCGAAGACTTTGCGCAGGGTCGGGCGCAGCTCATCGCGGCCGCTCCATTGCGCCAGACGCTGCTGGTATTGCCAGGTGCTCTGGCGCGCGGTGCGGCCGAACAGGAAGAAGTACAGCACGATGCCGTACAGCAGCGGGCTCAACAGCCGGCGCCCGAGCAGCCTGGCGGCGACTGCGGTGAGTTTCATCAGCCAGAAACTGCCACACTCTTCGCGGTCGGCCCAGTGTTTGCTGCTGTCGCTCATGCCTGCCACCGTCGCCACAGAATCATCGGTGCGCGCACCAACATGCCGAAGAACAGCCGGGTGTGCATGGCCGAGATACGCACGTTGTCGCGGAACAGGCGGAAGTGCGACAGGCCGTCGGCGGGGTAATGCACCTTCGTCGGCAGCCAGCGCATCGGCTGGTTGCGCCAGGCCAGGCGCACCAGGATGTCCGAGTCGAAATCCATGTGGGTGCCGATGTAGGCCGAGTCCATCAGGGCCAGGGTCGGCCCCAGCGGGTACACGCGAAAGCCGCACATCGAATCGCGAATCTGCAGCGACAGTGTGTTGATCCACACCCACACGTGGGTCAGGTAGCGTGCGTACAGGCGGCCCTTGGGCACGCTGTCGTCGTATTCGGGGTAGCCGCAGATCACCGCCGTGGGGTGTCGGCGCGAGGTGTCGATGAAGCTCTCGACTTCGCGCAGGTCATGTTGGCCGTCGGCGTCCACTTGCAGGGCATGGGTGAAGCCCAGGCGCGCCGCTTCGCGAAAGCCGGCCATCACCGCGCTGCCCTTGCCTTGGTTGTTCGGCAGGGTGAGCAGGCTGACGTTGTCGAGGGTCGCCAATTGCGCCAGCACCGCCGCGCACGCCGGGCTGCTGCCATCGTCCACCAACAGGCATGGCAGGCCGCTGTCGAGCAGGCTGTGGACCACGGCCGGCACGGCGGTTTCATGGTTGTAGACCGGGATCAGGGCGCAGGGGTTATGCATGCGCAGGCTCCAGTTGAATCCGGCCACTGGAGCAGGCTGCGACGCCGTTGCGGTAGGCGAAATACAGCTTGCCGCGTTGCGGGTCGAAGCGCAGGTGCAGTTCGACGTGGTCGCCGGGGCGCACCAGTTGCTGGAACTTGAGCACTTCCATGCCGGCAAAGGTCGCCGGCAGGTCGAGCAGTTGCTGGCCGAGGTTGAACGCCCACTCGACCTGCACCACGCCCGGCAGCACCGGCGTCACCGGGAAGTGGCCGCTGAAGTAGGCCAGGTCCGGCGGGATGCTCAGTTGCAAGGTCCATTCGCCATCGGCTTCGACTTGCTCCAGCACCTCCGGGGCTTTCGGCCGGGGCGCCAGCAGCAGCGCTTCGATCTCGGCCTGGGGCAGCTTGCCTTGGCTGTTCAGCGGCAACTGTCGCAGTAAACGCCAGCGACGCGGCAGGGCCAGGGCTTCGCAGTGCTGGCTCAAGTGTTGGCGCAGGGTTTGCGTGACGGTGCGCCGGCCCTGGTTGCGCAGGGCATGCAGGCCGTCGGTGCTCAGCACCACGAGGGCGCCGAGGCTGGCGCGGTTTTCCTGGACCACGCCCAGGCGCGTTTCGGCGACCCAGGGGTGCGCCATCAGGGCCTGTTCGAGCATGGGCAGGGAGATACGTTTTTCTTCCAGTTTGACGATGCGATCCAGGCGCCCGAGCAGCTCGAAGCGGCCGTCGGCATGCAGGCGGGCGGCGTCGGCGGTCTGTTCGATATGCCCGGCGGGCAGGTACGGCGAGGCAATGCGCAGGGCACCGTCGGCGTCCTGGCTCAGTTCTACCCCGGCGAACGGCTGCCACGGCTGCGCGCCTTGGCGCCAGGCAATGCCGCCGGTTTCCGAGCTGCCGAGGATTTCCGTCGGCCATTGTTGCAAGCGTTCGTACAGGCTGGCGGCCGCGTCGAGGGGCAAGGCGCCGCCGGAGGAGAACACCCGCGACACTCGGCTCAGGGCCGGCCAGTCGAGGTTGTCGCCCATCCGCTTGAGCAGCGCCGGGCTGGCGACCCAGGCGAACCGTGGGTGCTCGCGGCTGGCGCGCTGCAAATCCTCCGGGAAGGCCAGCTGGCGGCGCACGAAGCTGCGGCCGGCGCACAACGGCCACAGCACGCGGAACAACAAGCCGTAGATGTGTTGGGTGGCGACGCTGCCGATGATGCAGGCGTCGTTGAGGTCCGCGCCCCACAGCGTTTCCAGGGCCTGCACCTCGTTGGCCAGTTGGCGCAGGGTCTTGTCGATGCGCTTGGGTTCGCCGCTGGAGCCGGAGGTACACAGGCTCAATTGGCACGCATCCAGGTCGAGGGCGGCCGGGCTCAACGGCGCCTGATACAACGCGTCCAGGTCTGCGGCGTCGGTCAGCCAGGTGTCGACGGCGTCGGCCCAGCGTTGGCGAGTCTGCGGTTGCAGGTCTGCGGGCAGCAACACGCCGACCCCGGCGCGCCAGGCCCCCAGCAGGGCGATCGCCAGCAGGCCGGCGTCTTCCAGATGCACCGCCACGCGCTGGATACCGCGCGCGTGCAGGCCTGCCGCCAGGCGCAGGGATTGCTCCCACAGCTGGGCGTGATTCATCGCAGGCTCGGTAGTGACCAAGCGCTGTTCCAACGGCTCAAGCAGCAGGTGCTCAAGTTTCAACCCATTCATACGCGGCCTCGAACCCTTTGTCGTACCAGCCATTCCACGGCAAACAACAGCCCCATCAGCCCGTAGGCGATCAGGCCGTTGTACAACGTCCACCAGCTCAGCGGCGCCCACAGGGTGAGGGCGGCGGCCAGCAGGCCATTACACAGAAAAAACACGCTCCACACCACGGTGACCTGGCGCGTATACACAATGGCTTTCGGCGGCAGTTGCGGGTCGGTCATGCGTGCCAGGCGCTCGACCATCGGCGGGCCGTATTTCAGGCTCAGGCCGAACAGCGCCAACATGAACGCGCTGACCAGGCTCGGGTACCAGCGCAGCAGGTGCGGGTTGTCGAACCAGGCCAGGGCCAAGCAGAACAGGATGATCGCCACCGCCATCCAGCGGCTGCCGGGGCGCCGCGCACCCGTGAGCGCGCGCAGCAACCACAGGCTGCCGAGCAGCAGGCCGAATTGCCACGGTGCAAAGTGCTCGGTGCCGTAATACACCGCGAAAGGGTACAGCAACCCCGCCAGCAACAGGCCAAGGCCGATCAGCCGGCTCATGCGGCCGGTTGGACCAGACGGTACACCGCCTCAACCACGTCGTTCACGGTACGCACAGTCTTGAACTCTTCGGCGGCGATTTTTTTGCCGGTCTGGCGTTTGATGTGGTCGATCAGGTCCACGGCGTCGATGCTGTCGATTTCCAGGTCCTGGTACAGGTTGGCTTCGAGGGTGATGCGTTCAGGTTCCAGTTCAAACAGTTCCACCAAGGCAGCGCGCAGGGTGTTGAAAATATCGTCACGAGTTTGCATGGTACGGTCTCAAGCTGCCTGTTTGGCCGTGACGAACGCCGCAAGGCTGGCCACGTTGGTGAAGTGATTGCGGGTGTCCTTGGCGTCGGCATCGATCTTGATGCCGTACTTTTTCTGGATCGCCAGGCCCAGTTCCAGGGCGTCGACTGAGTCCAGGCCGAGGCCTTCGCCGAACAGGGTTTGGTCGCTGTTGATGTCGTCGACGCTGATATCTTCCAGGCCCAGGGCCTCGATGATCAGCGTCTTTATGTCGTGCTCAAGGCTGTTTGAGTTGCTCATCTTCGGCGAGCTCCTTAATAAAATAGTGATGCAGGTAATCGTTGAGCTTGCGTGAGGCCTGGGGCGCGGGGCCGAGTGCGGCGAACGCTTGTGGTTCTATATCGGCACCCACCCGTAAACTGAAGTGAAAGCGGCGTTTGGGAATGCGATACCAGGGTTCGGCCTTGGTCAGGGTGGAGGGGCTGACCTTGATTACCACGGGGGTAATGATTGTCGCACCACGCAACGCAATCGCGGCGCCGCCGCGATGAAAGGCAGGCGCCGCGCCGGGTGTGGTGCGGGTGCCTTCTGGAAAGATGATCAGGGTCTGACCTTCGCGCAGCGCATCGGCGGCGGCGTCGAGCATGTCCGCGCTGCCGTCATTGCTGATGTAGCCGGCATCGCGCACCGGCCCACGGGTGAACGGGTTTTGAAACAGGCTCTGCTTGACCACGCAGTTGGTCTGGCGCATCAGGCCGATCAGGAACACCACGTCGATCAGTGACGGGTGGTTGGCGACGATCATCTGGCCGGGGCGCCCGAGTTTGTCGGCGCCGTCGACGCTGAACGTGAGGATGCCCAGGCGCTGCATCCACCGAATGAACAACCAGAACAGGCGACTGATGGTATGCCGCGCGCGCCGTTGGTGCTGGCTGGCAGTCCCCGGCAGGCAATTGAGCAACGGAAACACCAGTAAGCGCAGGCACAGCCCGCCGACGCCAAACAGCGCGAAGCTGGCGGCGGTGGCGAACAGGCGCCAGTAGTAGGCGTCCCGTGGCTTGTCGTTCAGGGCTTGCGTTGCCAGTTCCATACGCGGTTCTTCCAGGCGTGTTGGCAGGCGCCCTGTTCGGTCAACAGGGTGCGTAGCAGGTTCAGGGCATGAGGCCACTGGGTGTGAGTGTGTTGGACAGTGCCGGTGTGCAGTTCCAGTTGCCACTCGTCGCCCGGCGTCAGTAACAGGCCGAGGGCGTAGGGGAAGGGCACGTCGTGGATCCAGTTGGCGTAGGCCTCGGGGGGCTGTTCCTCGCTGATCACCAGCAATACCGCCGGGGCGCCTTCGTTGAGCAGGGCCGCCGCTTCGAGCATGCCGTGTTCCAGGCCATCGCCGGCGGCGGCGAGGGCGGTCATTTCGCTGGTTTCATTGCGCAGGATCGACCACAGGCCAATCACCGCGTTATGCACCGACAGGCTGAACTGGGTCGGCGACAGCGGCTGGTCGTTGGCCAGGTCGCTGAGGATGTCGAGGGTGCGCGGGGTTTCGCCGTGGCGGGAAACGAACACCAGCGGCAGGTCTTGCAGGCCCTCGGCCAGCGGCCAGCCCACGCTGAAAGCCATGCGCGCCAGACGGCTCAGGCGGCGGCGCTGCATGGCCGGTAAAAACGAGACGTCGGGGGAGGCTTCGCTGGCGGGTAGCAACACTGGCGCCTGGCACCAGGCGCGCCAGTCGTCCGCACTTTCGAGGCCCGGAGCCCAGGCGCGCCATTGGCTGATATTGAAATTGATCACTGAGAAGATATCCCGCCCCTGCGGGCTTCCATGCGCGGCCACTGGCCCCGAATACCGGGACAGGGAGCAGCAGCCGAATGGCGCGCATTATCCCGGTGCTGTGGGGTTCTAGCAAACTTTGGTAAATATTTGTTCACGGCCGATTACAATTTGCTGGGGAAGATTTACAGATTGTCCTTCACTGAGAACCGAGCTGGATTGTCGGACTGTTCCTTTTCATTTGTACGTTAGATGCTAGCCCGGACCATTAATGCAGCAGTGCATGGATGAACGAGGTAGCTAACCGGCGCTTTTGCCCTCTACACTCGGGCATTCATTGGTACACGGAGGTTTTTCCATGCGGCGCGTGGTGTTCAATCAAAAAGGCGGGGTTGGCAAGTCCAGCATCGCCTGCAACCTGGCGGCGGTCAGCGCCAGTGAAGGTTATCGAACCCTGTTGGTGGACCTCGATGCACAAGCCAACTCTACTCAGTACCTCACCGGGCTGACCGGCGACGATATACCGATGGGTATTGCCGAGTTCTTCAAGCAAACCCTGTCTTCCGGGCCGTTCGCCAAGAAAAACCGGGTGGATATCTACGAAACGCCCTTCGACAACCTGCACGTGATCACCGCCACCGCTGAGCTGGCGGACTTGCAGCCCAAGCTCGAAGCCAAGCACAAGATCAACAAGCTGCGAAAGCTGCTGGATGAACTGAGCGAAGACTACGACCGGATTTACCTGGATACCCCACCAGCGTTGAATTTTTATGCGGTTTCGGCGCTGATTGCTGCTGATCGTGTGTTGATCCCCTTCGATTGCGACAGTTTCTCGCGCCAGGCGCTGTATGGCCTGCTGGCGGAAATCGAAGAATTGAAGGAAGACCACAACGAAGGCCTGGAAGTCGAAGGCATCGTGGTCAACCAGTTCCAGGCGCGGGCGAGCTTGCCGCAGCAGATGCTCGATGAGTTGATTGCCGAAGGCTTGCCGGTGCTGCCGGTGTACCTGGCGAGTTCGGTACGCATGCGTGAGTCGCACCAGCAGAACAAGCCGCTGATCCACCTGGACCCACGGCACAAGCTGACGCAGCAGTTTGTGGAGTTGCATAACCTGCTGGAAAACGCCTGACCTAAAGCACCACACAAAACCGATGTGGGAAGGGACTTGCTCCCGATGACGGTGGGTCAGGCGCAACATAAGCTGATTGATACACCGTCATCGGGAGCGAGCTCCCTCCCACACTAGACCCCTTGGCTGCGCAACCAGCTCATCAACTGCGGCAACGGAAACGCCCCACTCTGACGCGCCACTTCGCGGCCGTTCTTGAACAGAATCAAACTGGGAATCGAGCGAATCCCCAGCTGCGCCGACAACTGCTGATTGGCCTCGCTGTCGAGCTTGGCCAGCCGGCACTTGCCTTCCAACTGCGCGGCGGCCTGCTCGAAGATGGGCGCGAACGACTTACACGGCCCGCACCAATCGGCCCACACATCCACCAGCAACGGCAGGTCGCCCTTGATCTGGCTGGCGTAGTCGCCCTGTTTCAGTTCAAAAGGTTTGTTCAGCAGCACCGGCTGCTTGCAGCGCCCGCACTTCGGCGCATCGCCCAGGCGTTCGCCGGGGATGCGATTGAGGCCGTTGCAGTGCGGGCAGGGAATGACGAGAGGGTTGGACATGGTGGCGCTCCTTTGAGACTGGCCAATAGATCCTATTTGGAGTCGGGCATAGGTTTTATCAAGATCGAGGGTGGCGACGCATATGTTCACAGATTCGCCTGGGTTGATTTGCGCGTGGCTATCTAGGCTTTGAGGGCTTGTTCGACATAGCACCATTGGTCCGTTCGCGGTTATAGCAAATTGCGATAATTGGCGGTCGGGTTTAACCTTCATAGCAAGATGCGATAGGGATGTTGCATGCGAGTGATTAGTGCGAAGCAAATCCGAAATGCCAAGGAAAAATGGCCCCATTCAGCCAGTGCGTTGGATGAGTGGTATCGGAAAATAAAAGTCATCAGTCCTGAGGACTTTGCGGCGTTGAGATCGGTCTTCCCCGCGGTGGATAAGGTGGGCGTGCTGCACGTCTTCAATATTGGTGGCAACAAGCTAAGACTCATTGCGGCTGTGCGCTACCGAATGCAACGCCTTTATATCCGGCATGTTCTGGACCACCGGGAATACGACAAGGGTAAATGGAAGGAGTAACTGGAAAATGAGTGTACTGATCGAGCAAGTAGCCGAGCATTGGCAATTCATATCGCCCCTGTTGCGTAAGCCTAAAACGGAGGCTGACTATGACGTCTTGGTGGAAGCGCTCGACGAATTGTTGGATATCGTCGGGGAAGACGAAGCGCACCCGTTGATGGGGGTGGTCGATATCATCGGTGATTGGGTCGAGGCGTATGACTTGGAGCATTGGCCAGTGCCAGAGGCGAGCGGTGTCGACGTATTGCGATCGATGATGCAGGAGCACGGTTTGACGCAGAGTGATTTGCCAGGTGTTGGTGCTCAATCGGTTGTCTCGGAAATCCTCAGTGGAAAACGCCAGCTCAACGTGCGACAGATTCGTTGGCTGGCGGAGTTCTTCAAGGTGCCGGTGGACATGTTCATCTGATCACGACCAGGGTGATGGGCGATTTGTTGTCGATGTCATTCTTAAGATGAACAACTGATCTCCAAATGCTTGCCCCAATCCGGCGGCCGCTGCGCGTACTGCTCCATTCCGGCCTGCTCCTCGAACGGTTTGCGCAACACCTCGTGCAGCCGCCGCACTTCGCTGTAATCCCCCGACTCGGCGGCGCTGATGGCGTTCTGTGCGAGGTAGTTGCGCAGGATGTACAGCGGGTTGACCGCATGCATCCGTGCTCGGCGCTGTTCTTCGCTGTACTCTCCATCGCGCGCCACGCGGGCCTTGTACGCGTCTGCCCAGGCATCGAAGCCGTTCCTGTCGACAAACTCGTCGCGCAACCGCGCCACTGCGAGCGCCGCCGGTTCATCGCCCAGGTGGCGGAAGAACAGCGTGTAGTCCACGCCGCTGTTCTGCATCAATTGCAGCAGGCGCTCCAGCAGTTTCTGGTCATCGTCTTCGGCGCTGGTCAGCCCCAACCGGCGGCGCATCAGGTCCAGGTAGTGCGCCTGGTACAGCGGCAGGTACAGGCCGAGGGTTTCCTTCAAGGCGTCGACGCTGATAAACGGTGTGAGCGCCTGCGCCAGCGCGCTGAGGTTCCACTGCCCGATCGGCACCTGATTGCTGAAGGAGTAGCGCCCTTCATGATCGGAATGGTTGCAGACGAAGTGCGCGTCAAAATCGTCGAGAAACGCAAACGGCCCGAAATCGAAGGTGATGCCGAGGATCGACATGTTGTCGGTGTTCATCACCCCGTGGCAGAAGCCATAGGCCTGCCATTTGGCGATCAGTGCGGCGTTGCGTTCGACGACTTCGCGGAACATCGCCAGGTACGGTTCGGGCTGTTCCCGGCACTCGGGGAAGTGCAGCTTCAACACGTGTTCGGCCAGTGCCGCCTGCTGCTCGGGCTTCTGGGTGTAGTAGAAGTACTCGAAATGGCCGAAGCGCACATGGCTACGGGCCAGGCGCAACACCATCGCCCCGCGTTCCTGCTTCTCGCGCCAAACCGGGGTGCTCGAGCCGATCACACACAGCGCCCGGCTGCTAGGGATGTTCAATGCATGCAGGGCTTCTGATGCCAGAAACTCCCGAATCGAAGAGCGCAGCACGGCGCGGCCATCGCCCATCCGCGAGTACGGCGTCTGCCCGGCGCCCTTGAGGTGCAAGTCCCAGTGTTCGCCGGCGCGGTTATACACCTCGCCGAGCAGCAAGCCACGGCCATCGCCCAACTGCGGGTTGTAGGAGCCGAACTGATGCCCGGAATACACCATCGCCCGCGGTTCGGCTTCGGCCCACAGCTTGTGGCCGCCGAACAGTTCGGCGAACACCGGCGTTTCGGCCACGGCCGGGTCGAGGTCGAGCAGGGCCATGGCGGCGTCGCTCGCCACGACCAGGCGCGGTTCGTCGAGGGGCTCGGGCAGGACGTGGGTTGAGAACGCGTCGCCCAGGCGTGCGAAGCGATTGTCGAAGGTCAGTTCGTCGAGGGCTTTCACCGGCCATCTCCAGCAGAATGTCCGAGCATTCTGCTGGGGATAGGCGTTTTAGTCGAGCTTGGAGGGTGGCGGCTCGGGGGCGTCCACCACTTTGCCCGGCGGCGGTTCCGGTGCGTCGTGCGTCTCGGCCGGGTTGGCGATGGTGCGTTTTTCGTCTTCTACCGGCACCAGCTTGTACTCCTGGCCGTGCAGGTTTTTCAGGTAAACCTCCATCTGCCGGAACGAGATGTTGATGTGGTTGTTCTTGAACTCGCGGTTGATAAAACGGTTCACCTCGTCGATCACCGGGTTGCGGTCACCGAGGTCGCGCACGTGCATGCGCAGTTCGTGGTCGAGGGTGCTTTCGCCGAAGTTGAGGAAGTACACGTGGGGTTCGGGTTCTTTCAGCACCCGCGGGTTTTCGCGCGCGGCCTGGAGCAACAGGGCCTTCACCAGGTCGAGGTCGGAGCCGTAGTCCACGCCGAGCTTGAGGGTGACCCGGGTGATGGTGTCGGTCAGCGACCAGTTGATCAGTTGCCCGGTGATGAACGTCTTGTTCGGGACAATGATGTCCTTGCGGTCGAAGTCGGTGATGGTGGTGGCGCGGATGCGGATCTTGCTCACCGTGCCCGACAGGTTGCCGATGGTGATGGTGTCGCCGATCCGCACCGGGCGCTCGAACAGGATCATGATGCCGGAGATAAAGTTGGCGAAGATCTCCTGCATACCGAAGCCCAGGCCCACCGACAGCGCCGCCACCAGCCATTGCAACTTGTCCCAGCTCACGCCGAGGGTCGATAGGGTCGCCACAAACCCCACGCCGGCAATCACGTAGGACAGCAACGTGGTGGTGGCGTAGGCGCTGCCCTGGGCCAGGTCCAGCTTGGACAGCACCAGCACTTCCAGCAAGCCGGGCAGGTTGCGCGCCAGGGCGAAGGTGATGCCGATGATGATCAGCGCGCCGAGCATGTCGCCGATGCTGATCGGCACCATGCTGATATTGGCCCCGGTGCCGCTGGTGTATTCGTAGAGGGTGACGTTGTCGAGGTAGGAGAACACCGAGATCAGGTCCGACCACACCCAGTACAGCGCCGCGATGAAGCCGCCGAGCAGGGCCAGGCGGATCAGGCGCATGGATTGTTCGTTGACCTGTTCGATGTCCAGGGTCGGCTCTTCGATCACCGCTTCGCCTTCGCCGGCTTCCTTGGCGGCCTGGCGTTTTGCCAATGCCCGCGAATAGGCCAGGCGCCGGGCGGCGACGCCCAGGCCGCGGGCGAATGTGGCTTCGATCACCAGCCAGAACATCAACAGGTACAGGGTGTTGATCAACCGGTCGCTGAGCTTCAGCGCGGTGTAGTAATAGCCGAAGCACACGGCGATAAACAGTGCGATGGGCAGTGCGGTAAACAACAGGCCCGCGGTTTTGCGGAACAGTGAGGCTTTCTCGTGGGTCGTGCTGTGCAACAGCAGGCGACCCAGCAGCCAGGCCATCAGCGCATAGCAGGTCAGCACCACGCCGATGCCCAGTACGTCGTCGGCCAGGGCTGCCGGCTGGTGCTCGGCAATGGCCACCACGGCCACCAGCGCCAGCACCACCAGCCCGAGCTTGCGTACCCAACCTTGCAGGAATGCGACCTGCGGTCGTTCCCAGCGGAAGTGCAATTCGGCGACGCCGCCTGGCGCGAGGATTCGGTAGGCGGTGTAGAACACCAACCACGCCTGGGCGATCTGCAACAGCGCGGCACCCAGGTTGGCGTTTTGCCCGCGGGCGTCGATCTGCAACGCATAACCGCATAACGCCAGGCCCAAGGCCACGGGCATGGCCAGCAGGATATTCACCAGGATCGCCTGGGGCGTGTGCCATTGGCTGTCACGCTTGAAGTGGCCGATGTCCATGTGAACCTTTTTCAGCCGCGCGTACAAGGCATTGCGCCGCCACAACAGTGCGCCGATCAACAGCAGCAACGGCAGGAACAGCAGCGGGCGCTGGGTCAGGCCGTCGTACAGTTCGCTGACGCTGGAGGCCCAGGGCAGGGAGGTGACTTGCTTGCTCAGGTGATCCGGGACGGTTTCCAGCCACTCGGTGTCCAGCGGCTTGTTGCTGGGAATCCAGAACATCTGCTCATCGAGGGTCGCACGCAGGGTGGTGGCGGTGCTCAGCAGTTGTTTCTGGTTCAGTTGCAGGGTGATCGATTCATTGAGCAGCGCGCTCAGCTCGCGGCTCAGGCGCTCGAGCAGGTCGCTGCGGGTGATCGCCAGTTCCAGCAGAGTGCGCCGCAATTGCGGGGTGACCTCATCCGGCGGCTGGTTGGCCAGCAGGTTATCCACATAGGTGCTGGGCGAGCTGATCAGTTCGCGCTGCTGGTTGACCTCGAACTGGTACAGGCGAATGTTGGCGATGTCGTCGGCGAGGTTGCGGTCGACCGTGAGGCGCGGCAAGGCCTGTTTCTGTTTGTACAGAATCTTCGACAGCAGCAGGCTGCCCTTGAGCACGTTGATCTGTTCGTCCAGCGCCGAGTCGCTCTGGGTCACGGTGTCCAGTTGCTGCTTGGTCTGCAGGTTCTTCTGGGTCAGGTCGTTGAGGCGGTCGGTGCTTTTGAGCAGGTAGTCGGACAGCTTCAGGTTGGCCGCGCTTTCCGTGGCCAACAGGCTGCTGCTGCCGGCTTTCTGCGCTTCGATGGACTGTTGGGTCACCGTCTGTTGGGACTGGGCCAGGCGTTTCTGGTTGATCAGGGTTTGCAGGTCCTGGATCTCTTGTTCCAGGCGCGCGGTTTTTTCCACCACCAGGTCATGCTGGCTGTTGCCCAGGTCTTGCAACTGGCTGTTGCCGGCCAGTTCCTGGCGGCGCAGCGGGATCAGGGCATTCAGCGACGCCAGTTCGGCGTTCAACTGGTTGCGCTGGTCGGCGCTGAGGGTTTTGCCATTGTCCTTGCCGGCCTTGAGGGTCGCGTTGATCTGTTGGATGCGCGTCTGGCTGCTGCTGATTTCGGTCTGCGCGCGTTCGGGGCGGGTCTGGGCGGCGATGGTCAGGCTGTTGGCGTCGGCCAGGTCTTTTTGCAGGTCGCCTTGCTGGGTGGTGCGCTGCACCAGCAGTTGTTCCAGTTGCGGCACCGGCAAGGTGGCGTAGCGCTGGGCCACAGGGACGACTTTGGTGGCCTTGAGCCGGGTCAGTTCGCGCTGGTTTTCGCTGGTCTGGCGCGGGGCGTCTTGCAGCTGGCGCTTGAGATCGGCCAGGCGCTGCTCGTAATCCTGCTTGTTGCCCAGGTGGGTCAGCGTCTGCTGCAGGATCGCCTGCAGCGCCTTCATGTCGGCGTCGGGCAGCTTGCGGTCGGGCAGCTTGTCCAGGGTTTGCTGGATAGCGTCGGCGCTGGGCGGGTCGGCGGCGTATACGCTGCCGACACAAAGGGTCAGGCCCAGCAGGGCAGTGGCGAGAAAAGTGCGCAGGGTTGGCATAGAGACCGGTCGAGCAAGGTGAAGAATCGGGGCAGTATTGCCCCGCAGTTTAGAGGAAGAGTCCGGGGCCCGGGCGACTTCCTTCGGGGAATCTGACGCCGACTTTGCCAATCTTGTTCCCGTCCATGACTGCGACGGTCCAGATCGTGTTGTTCCACTCCACCTGGTCGCCGACCACCGGCGCGCCGCCGACTTTCTGGGTGATGAAGTGGCTCAAAGGCATGTCCGGGTCGATGCCTTCGAGCTGCAGGCCGTACAGCGCCGAGACCGCGCCCAGCTGGGCGTCGCCTTCGAGGACGAAGTCGCCGAAGAAGCGCAAATCCAAACCGCGTTGCGGCGCCTGGCTGAACAGTTTGCCCAGGGCCGGCAGGTTGTGTTCGTGACCGATCACGCAGAGCAGATCGTCGGCTTCCAGCACCGTACTACCCGACGGATGGAGCAGTTGTTGGCCACGGAACAGCGCCGCGATACGTGTGCCTTCGGGCATTTTCAGCTCGCGCAGGGCTGCGCCGATGCACCATTTTTCCGCGCCCAGGCGGTAGACGAACAGCTCCCACTCACTGGTGACGTGAACTTCCAGGGCTGCGCGGGAAATCGGTGCCGGCTCCGGTGGCACGGTCACTTTCAGCAGCTTGGCGACCCACGGCAGGCTGGTGCCTTGCACCAGCAGCGAGACCAGCACGATAAAGAACGCCAGGTTGAAGTAAAGCTGTGCATGGGGCAGGCCGGCCATCAGCGGGAACACCGCAAGAATGATCGGCACTGCGCCGCGCAGGCCGACCCAGGCGATAAAGGCTTTTTCGCGGCCGTGGAACGCCTTGAACGGCAGCAGGCCGACCATCACCGACAGCGGCCGCGCAAACAGGATCATCCACAGCGCCAGGCCCAGGGCGGGCAGCGCAATCGGCAGCAGGTCGTGGGGCGTGACCAGCAGGCCGAGCACCAGGAACATACCGATCTGGGCGAGCCAGGCCATGCCGTCGAGCATATGCAAAATGCCATGACGGCTGCGCACCGGGCGGTTGCCGATCACCAGCCCGCACAGGTACACGGCGAGGAAGCCGCTGCCGTGCAGGGCGTTGGTCAGAGCGAAGACGAACAGGCCGCCGGCGATCACCAGGATCGGGTACAGGCCGTTGGCCAGGTTGATGCGGTTGACCATCTGCAGCATCAGCCAGCCGCCGCCCAGGCCGATGAGGCCGCCGATGCCGAACTCGCGCACCAGGTGCAACAGCAGGTTCCAGTGCAGGCCGGTCTGGCCGCTGGCGAGCATGTCGATCAGGGTGACGGTGAGGAACACCGCCATCGGGTCGTTGCTGCCGGATTCGATTTCCAGGCTGGCGGAGACCCGTTCGTTGAGCCCCTTGCCGCCGAGCAGCGAGAACACCGCGGCGGCGTCGGTGGAGCCGACAATCGCGCCGATCAGCAAGCCTTGAATGATGTTGAGGTCAAACAGCCAGGCCGCGGCCATGCCAGTGAGGCCGGTGGTAATCAACACCCCCACCGTGGCCAGCGACAACGCCGGCCAGAGTGCCACGCGAAAACTCGCCACCCGGGTGCGCAAGCCGCCGTCGAGCAGGATCACGGCCAGGGCGAGGTTACCCACCAGGTAGGCGGTCGGGTAGTTATCGAAGATGATGCCGCCGCCGTCGACGCCGGCGACCATGCCCACGGCCAGGATGATCACCAGGATCGGAATGCCCAGGCGGGACGAAAGAGAGCTCACCAGAATGCTCGCACTCACCAGCAACGCGCCGATCAAGAACAGGCTGTTGATGGTGGTCGCATTCAAAGGCAGTACTCCATGGGCAAAATAAGACGGACGCATTCTGACCATGCAGTCTGCGTGCCAGCGATTCTAACCTGTTGAATTGCCGCGCTGTCAAAAAGGTTTTAGCGACGGGCGCCGATCTAAATGTGGGAGGGGGCAAGTCGAATCGTCGCACCGCCCCTCCCACATTCTTAGAGGCGAAACCGCCCGACCATCCCGTTCAAGTCCACCGCCAGGCGCGACAACTCGCTGCTCGCGGCACTGGTCTGGCCGGCGCCGGTTGCCGATTGCACCGACAGATCACGAATGTTCACCAGGTTGCGGTCCACTTCCCGTGCCACCTGCGCTTGTTCCTCCGCCGCGCTGGCGATCACCAGGTTGCGTTCATTGATCTCGACAATCGCCGTGTTGATCGTATCCAGCGACATCCCCGCGCCTTTGGCGATGTTCAGCGTCGATTCCGCGCGCTCGGTGCTGTTGCGCATCGAATCCACGGCATGCTCGGTGCCGGCCTGGATACTGCCGATCATCCGTTCGATCTCGCTGGTCGACTGCTGGGTGCGATGCGCCAGCGCACGCACTTCGTCGGCCACTACGGCAAAGCCACGGCCGGCTTCCCCGGCACGCGCCGCTTCAATCGCCGCGTTCAGGGCCAGCAGGTTGGTCTGGTCGGCGAGGCCGCGAATCACGTCGAGCACCTTGCCGATGTCGCGCGACTCATTGGCCAGGTCGCCGATCAGCGTCGCGGTGGCTTGTACGTCGCCGCTCATGCGCTCGATGGCGCTGACGGTTTCCTGCACCAGGTCGCGGCCGTCACCGGCGGAGGTGGTGGCGTTGCGCGAGGCCTCGGAGGTGCTCACCGCATTGCGCGCGACTTCCTCGACGGCGCTGGTCATCTCGTTGACCGCGGTGGCGGCCTGTTCGATTTCGTTGTTTTGTTGGGTCAGGCCACGGGCGCTTTCGTCGGTCACGGCGTTGAGCTCTTCGGCGGCAGAAGCCAACTGAGTGGCCGAGCCGGCGATGCGTTGCAGGGTGTCGCGCAGCTTGTCCTGCATCTTGGCCATGGCGGCCAGCAGGCGGCCGGCTTCGTCGTCGCCATCGACCTTGATCGGGCGTGTCAGGTTGCCTTCGGCGATTTCTTCAGCCGCGTCCAGGGCCTGGGCGATCGGCAGGGTGATGCTGCGGGTCAGCAGCCAGGCGAACAACAGGGTCAGCGTCGTGGCGATGACCAGCAGCCCAACCACCAGGTCGAAGGCCAGGTTGTATTGGTCTTTGGCCTGCTGATTGGTGGCCAGGGCCATCTTGTTATTGATGTCCGCCAGGCGCGCCAGCACGGCGTTGATCTGCTCGGCGTTGCTCAGCAACTCGCTGTTGAGCAACTCGCGCAGCTCGTCGACCTGATTGGCCCGCGACATGCTCTTCATGCGCTCTTCGATCTGATGGTACTGGGCTAGCAGGCGCACGTATTCGTCGTAGGCCGCGCGTTCTTCGCTGCTGTCGATGAGTTTTTCGTAGATGCCCTGGGCGGTCCGAATCTGCTGGTTGCGCTGTTCGATGGTTTCCAGGGTTTTTTGCTGCGCGTCCGGCCTGCGGTTGGTCAGCAAGCGGTATGACAGCACCCGCAGGCGCAATGTCAGCTGGGTGAACTCATCGAGGGCGCGAATACTCGGGACGCTGGACAGCGTGATGTCTTCTGCCGCCGCGCGGATTTTGCTCATTTGGTTCAGGGCGAACACACCGAGAAACAACATGAGTGCGCCAATCATCGCGAAGCCTAGGAACGCGCGCGGCGCGATATTCATATTACGAAGAGACATGCGGGAGTCCTGGGGAGAAGCGCGATCCATGCGGCTATGAGACAGGGTGAGTATTACCTATCGGCAGTACGACTAAAGTCTATAGTGGCGTGTGTTTTTATCGCATCGGACGAGGGGCCGGGCCGATTCAGGAACCAGATGGGGGAAATGCAGTCACTAAGGCTCGAAAGTGCGGCCCGGCCCTTAACAATCGGGCTGCGCGCCGGGGATAACCCTGGCATCCGAGGTGAATTTTCTTTATCGTCACCGCCCTTTTAAAAAGCCCAGGAAATCAAAATGTTAGAAGCATCCCTCAGCCAACTGGAACAACTGGTCAGCGACCTGGTACAGCAGAATCAAGACCTGTTGGGCACCAATGAATCCCTCAAGGCGCAATTGGCCCGCGCCAAGGATGAGAATGACAGCCTGCAATTGAACCTGATGGAACAGGAAGAAAAGAACGGCGCGACCGCTGCGCGTATCCAGGCGTTGGTTGAGCGTGTGAGCGCAGGGCCTGTCAGCGCATGAACGAAGGGATAAAGGTCGTTTCGATTCTCGGAGAGGATTACTCGATCAAGGCTCCGGCCGGGGAAGATCAAACCCTGATGCACGCCGTGACCCTGCTCAAGGCCTCCCTGGCCACCACCAAGAAAAAGTACCCGACCCTGATCGGTGACAAGCTATTGGTACTGGCCGCGCTGAACCTGTGCGCCGAGCAGATCGAAATGCAACAGCGTCACCAGCAGGAACTCGACCGTTACCAAGAGCAAGTCAGCGCCACGGTCGAGGTGATTTCCAAGGCTATCGGACAGCCTTAGAACCACTCATCCTGCATGCCGAGGCACGTATCGTCGCGGGCCTCCAGTATTGCCAGTTCATGATGGCAGCCCGGTACTTCCCAGGTCAGGAAGTAGCGGGCCGCCTGGAGCTTGCCTTTATAGAACGCGGTGTCCGCCGCATTGCCCTTGGCCAGGCCTTCTTCGGCGCGAATCGCCTGTTCCAGCCAGCGCCAGCCAATCACCGTGTGCCCGAATACCTTCAGGTACAGCGCCGAATTCGCCAGGCTGCTGTTGACCTTGCCTTGGGCGAGATCCGTCAGCAGGCCGATCGTCACGCTTTGCAGGCGCGCCACCAACTGTTCCAGCGGTTCTCTCATGGCCTTCAGCGATGGATATTGCTGCGCCCGTGCGCCTGTTTCGGCGATCAACCGAATCAGTTGCTTCAGGCCCGCGCCGCCGTTCTGCGCGAGCTTGCGCCCCAGCAGGTCGAGGGACTGGATACCGTGGGTGCCTTCATGGATCGGGTTGAGGCGGTTGTCGCGGTAATACTGTTCCACCGGGTATTCGCGGGTGTAGCCGTGGCCGCCGAGGATCTGGATCGCCAGCTCGTTGGCCTTGAGGCAGAACTCCGAGGGCCAGGATTTGACGATCGGCGTCAGCAGGTCGAGCAGTTCGTGAGCGCGCTTGCGCTCGACGTCGGTTGCCAGGGTGGTGGTGTCGTCGAACAGGCGCGCGGCAAACAGGCCGAGGTCGAAGGCGCCTTCGACGTAGGCTTTCTGGGTCAGCAACATGCGTTTGATATCGGCGTGCTGGATGATCGACACCGGCGCGGTACTCGAGTCTTTGCTGTCCGGCAGGCGGCCTTGCGGGCGTTCGCGGGCGTATTCCAGGGAATACAGGTAGCCGGCGTAACCGAGCATCACCGCGCCCATGCCGACGCCGATGCGCGCTTCGTTCATCATCTGGAACATGCAGCTCAGGCCCTGGTGCGGCTTGCCCACCAGATAGCCGACACAATGCCCGTTATCGCCGAAATTCAGCGCCGTGGACGTGGTGCCACGCCAACCCATCTTGTGAAACAGCCCGGCCAGCAACACATCGTTGCGCTCACCCAGGCTGCCATCGTCGTTGACCAGGAATTTGGGCACGATAAACAGCGAAATGCCCTTCACCCCGGCCGGCGCGTCCGGCAGCTTGGCCAGCACCATATGCACGATGTTTTCCGACAGCGGGTGGTCGCCGCCGGAGATAAAGATCTTGTTGCCCTTGAGCCGATAGCTGCCATCCGGTGCAGGCTCTGCGCGGGTACGAATGTCCGACAGCGACGAGCCGGCATGCGGCTCGGTCAGGGCCATGGTGCCGAAGAAGCGGCCCTCGATCATCGGCTGCAGGAAGCGTTGCTTCTGCTCCTCGGTGCCGAAACTTTCGATCAGGTTGGCGGCGCCCATGGTCAGGAACGGGTAGGACGTTGACGCCGCGTTGGCCGCCTGGAAGTGCGCGAAGCAGGCCTGGGACAGCAATGTCGGCAACTGCATGCCGCCGGCTTCGAAACTGCGCGCGGCATTGAGGAAGCCGGCTTCCAGGAAGGCGTCCACGGCCGGTTTGACTTCCGGGATCAGGATGGCCTTGCCGTCCTCGTAGCGCGGTTCGTTTTCGTCGTTTTTGCGGTTATGCGGTGCGAAGTACTTTTCGGCAATGGTGCGGGCGGTACTGATGGCCGCGTCGAAGGTTTCGCGATTATGTTCGGCAAACCGCTCGCGCTGGGTCAGGCCCTCGGCATCGAGGACTTCGTACAGCTCGAAAGCCAGATTGCGGGAACTGAGGAGCGTCTCGGACATGGCGGCTTACCTGTGTGGGAAGGAGCCTGAGTCTAAGTGCGCGAATAGAGGCTGGATAGCAAGATTGATCTGGGTGATGGAGGGGCAGAACGCGGACGAGGAATTGAAATACAGCCAAAATGTGGGAGGGGGCTTGCCCCCGATTGCAGTGTGTCAGTCAGTTCAGCTGTTACTGATCCACCGCCATCGGGGGCAAGCCCCCTCCCACATGTTTACCGCGTTCCGGCAGTTAGCCGATGGTCATCAGGCTGGCGTTACCGCCCGCCGCTGCGGTGTTGACGCTCAGCGCACGCTCGATCACCAGACGCTCCAGGGCAATTGCTGTCTCGCCTTGGGACAAACCATGTACCCCGACAATCGCCCCGCCACGCTGGGCCACTTGCTGGCAAACCGCGCGCAGTTGATCGGAATCGCCGTGGTGCAGGACTGCGTCGAACAGCACATCGTCCTTGGTCCAGTCGGCCACGCGCTTGATCTTCGCCTGAATCGCCTTCGGCAGGCGTGGGAACAAGGCTTTGGTCAGCTCGGTTTCCGGCCATACCGCCGAACCGCCGACGGCTAATACCGCCGCCAGTTGGGTCAGCAGGTCACCTTCTACTTCTGCCAGGCACAGTACGTGCTCGCGGGGCAGGATGGCGTAGCTGTTGCGCTCGCCGGTCGGGCCGGCCAACAGGCGGGTGATACCGCTTTGCGATTGCGTGGCGAACCGGCTGCACAGGGCGCTCAGGTCGCTGAGCGTGTGGCTGTCGGCCCAGGCTTTCAAGGCGGTCAGCGGTTGGCTCATGGCGTCGCGTAGGCGCACGTCCGGTGCGGACAATGCATCGCCGCGAACGAAGGACTGCTCGATCGCATCGGTAGGACGCGTCGACAGCAGGCGGTACAGGTACAGCGGACCACCGGCTTTCGGGCCGGTGCCCGACAAACCTTCGCCGCCAAACGGCTGCACGCCGACCACCGCCCCGACAATGTTGCGGTTGACGTAGACGTTGCCGGCATGAACGTTGTCGATCACCTTGGCGATGGTCTCGTCGATGCGCGTGTGTACGCCCAGGGTCAGGCCGTAGCCGGAAGCGTTGATCTGGCCGATCAACTGGTCGATCTCCTTGCGCTTGTAGCGCACCACGTGCAGCACCGGGCCGAAGATCTCCCGTTGCAGCTCGTCGAAGCTTTCCAGTTCGATCAGGGTGGGCATCACGAAGGTGCCGCGCTTGATCTCTTCGCCGTCGGCGATCGCCACTTGGTACACCGCACGGCCTTTGTCGCGCATGGCCTGGATGTGTTTCTCGATGCCGGCCTTGGCTTCGGCGTCGATCACCGGGCCGATATCCACCGACA
This sequence comes from Pseudomonas sp. LY-1, assembly GCF_053502595.1. Taxonomy (NCBI): domain Bacteria; kingdom Pseudomonadati; phylum Pseudomonadota; class Gammaproteobacteria; order Pseudomonadales; family Pseudomonadaceae; genus Pseudomonas; species Pseudomonas sp. LY-1. The sequence goes on from NZ_CP094353.1 coordinate 765,880, forward strand.
GGCGCTCCGGGTTGCCCAAACGGCATTCAGCCATGGCGCCCTTGAGCATTTCGATGACGCGGTCTGCAGAATCTTCCTGCAGGCACAGCACACGCAGGGCCGAGCAACGCTGGCCGGCGCTGTCGAAGGCCGACGACACCACGTCGATGACCACTTGTTCGGTCAGGGCCGAGGAGTCGACGATCATCGCGTTCTGGCCACCGGTTTCGGCGATCAGCGGGATCGGTCGGCCCTGGGCATCCAGGCGTCCGGCGACATTGCGTTGCAGCAGGCGCGCGACTTCGGTGGAACCGGTGAACATCACGCCTTTGACGCGATCATCGCCGACCAGGCGCGCACCAACGGTTTCGCCCTGGCCCGGCAGCAGTTGCAGCACGCCTTCCGGAATACCGGCTTCGAGCAGGATACGTACCGCTTGTGCGGCTACCAGCGGGGTTTGCTCGGCAGGTTTGGCCAATACCGGGTTGCCGGCGGCCAGTGCGGCGGCGACTTGCCCACTGAAAATCGCCAGCGGGAAGTTCCACGGGCTGATGCAGACCACCGGGCCCAATGGGCGGTGGGCGTCGTTGGTGAAATCGTGACGCGCCTGCACCGCGTAGTAACGCAGGAAGTCCACGGCTTCGCGCACTTCGGCGATGGCGTTGGCGAAGGTCTTGCCGGCTTCGCGGGCCAGCAGGCCCATCAGCGGCTGGATCTCGCCTTCCATCAGGTCGGCGGCGCGTTCAAGGATCGCGGCGCGCTCGGCGGGCGGGGTCGCCTGCCAGATCGGGCCGGCGTTGATGGCGCACTGGATCGCGTTGTCGACGTCATCGACGGTGGCTTCCTGTACGTGGCCGACCACATCACGCAGGTCGGACGGGTTCAGCACCGGCGTCGCAGCTTCATTACTGGCGGCGCAACCCAACATCGGCGCGGCTTTCCAGTGGTTGTGCGCGGTGGCCAGCAGGGCGCAGGACAGCGACGCCAAACGGTGTTCGTTGGCCAGGTCGATACCGGCCGAGTTGGCGCGGTCGCTGCCGTACAGATCGCGTGGCAATGGAATACGCGGGTGCGGCAGGCCGAAGCCGCCTTCCAGCGTCGCCATTTGCTCGATGCTGGCCACTGGATCGGCCACCAGCTCCTGGATCGAGATGGACTGGTCGGCGATACGGTTGACGAACGAGGTGTTGGCGCCGTTTTCCAACAGGCGACGTACCAGGTAGGCCAACAGGGTTTCGTGGGTGCCGACCGGGGCGTACACGCGGCACGGACGGTTCAGCTTGCCCTCGGCCACTTTGCCGACGACCTGTTCGTAGAGCGGTTCGCCCATGCCGTGCAGGCACTGGAACTCGTACTGGCCGGGGTAATAGTTCTGACCGGCGATATGGTAGATAGCCGACAGGGTGTGGGCGTTATGCGTAGCGAACTGCGGGTAGATGACTTCCGGCACCGACAGCAGTTTGCGTGCGCAGGCGATGTAGGACACGTCGGTGTACACCTTGCGGGTATAGACCGGGTAGCCTTCCAGGCCTTCGACTTGGGCGCGCTTGATTTCGCTGTCCCAGTACGCGCCTTTTACCAGGCGGATCATCAGGCGGTGGCGGCTGCGGCGCGCCAGGTCGATGACGTAGTCGATCACATACGGGCAGCGCTTCTGGTAGGCCTGGATCACGAAACCGATGCCGTTCCAGCCGCTCAGTTGCGGCTCGAAGCACAGGCGTTCGAGCAGATCCAGGGACAGTTCCAGGCGGTCGGCTTCTTCGGCATCAATGTTCAGGCCGATGTCGTATTGCTTGGCCAGCAGGGTCAGGGACAGCAAGCGCGGGTACAGCTCGTCCATCACCCGTTCGTACTGGGCACGGCTGTAACGTGGGTGCAGGGCCGACAGCTTGATGGAAATGCCCGGGCCTTCATAAATCCCACGGCCGTTCGAGGCTTTGCCGATGGAATGAATGGCTTGTTCGTAAGAGGCGAGGTACTTCTGCGCATCGTGTTCGGTGAGTGCGGCTTCACCGAGCATGTCGTAGGAATAGCGGAAACCCTTGGCTTCGAACTTGCTCGCATTGGCCAGGGCTTCGGCGATGGTTTCGCCGGTGACGAACTGCTCGCCCATCAGGCGCATGGCCATGTCGACGCCCTTGCGGATCATCGGCTCGCCGCTCTTGCCGATGATGCGGCTCAGGGATGAGGTCAGGCCCGCTTCGTTGTGGGTGGCGACCAGTTTGCCGGTCAGCAACAGGCCCCAGGTAGCCGCGTTGACGAACAGCGACGGGCTGTTGCCCAGGTGCGGTTGCCAGTTGCCGGTGCTGATCTTGTCGCGGATCAGTGCGTCGCGGGTGCCTTTGTCGGGGATGCGCAGCAGCGCTTCGGCCAGGCACATCAGTGCCACGCCTTCCTGGGACGACAGGGAGAATTCCTGCAGCAAACCCTGGACGATGCCGGCACGGCCGCCGGCGCTCTTCTGATTGCGCAGTTTTTCTGCAATCGACGCGGCCAGCTTATTCGTGGCTTCGGCCATCTGGGCCGGCAGGCGAGCCTGTTCGATCAGCATCGGCACCACTTCCGGCTCCGGGCGGCGGTAAGCGGCGGTGATCGAGGCGCGCAGTACGGATTGCGGCAGGATGCTCTCGGCGAACTCGAGGAAGCACTGATGGGCGTGGTCGGCCTGGACCTCGCCGGCGTCGTCGGCCTCCTTGCTGCTCAAGCCATTGAGCTCGGTCAGGGTTGCACCACCCTCGAGTTTCTCCAGGTAATTGAAAATCGCCTGCTTGATCAGCCAGTGCGGCGTGCGATCAATGGAGGTCGCGGCCGCCTTCAGGCGCTCGCGGGTCGGGTCGTCGAGTTTGACCCCAAGGGTGGTTGTAGCCATTTTCTTATCCTCATGGGTGCCACTACCGAGTGGCATCAGTTGGCGGCAAGATTAGCTTCGGTCTGGAAGAGGTGCAACCGGGTGCAACCCTTTTTATGCATGAAATTTTCGAGGTTCAATCGGAAAAAATCCCGGACTCGACCGATTCTGCTTCTAGTTGGTGCATTTGCTTCTGAGTTCGGCTGTTCTTGCTCCGAAAAGGAGCAAAAACGCGGTGTTTTCTGTAAAATACATCAAGGTGCAACTTATTCGCGAGAAACTGGTTGCACCTTATTTGCTTTGTTGAATAGCATTCGCAGCCAAGGTGCAACCACCCGCATGGTGTGGTTCATCGGCTGACGGCTTTCCTGGGGAAACGTCAGTCATAAATGCGCGCGATGCAGCTACGTTTACTCACTGGATCAGTGGGTGGCCGTCTGACAGACCGCCGCTACATAAAAACAAAGCCAGGGCGTCACTTCTATGAGCGTTAGTAATCCAACCCTGATCACGTTCGTGATCTACATCGCAGCAATGGTGCTGATCGGCTTCATGGCCTATCGCTCCACCAACAACCTTTCCGATTACATCCTGGGCGGTCGCAGCCTCGGTAGCGTGGTGACTGCCTTGTCAGCCGGTGCTTCCGACATGAGCGGCTGGTTGTTGATGGGCCTGCCGGGCGCGATCTACATGTCCGGCCTGTCGGAAAGCTGGATCGCCGTCGGCCTGATCGTCGGTGCGTACCTCAACTGGCTGTTCGTGGCCGGTCGCCTGCGCGTGCAGACCGAGCACAACGGTGACGCCCTGACGCTGCCGGATTACTTTTCCAGCCGTTTCGAAGATAAAAGCGGCCTGCTGCGGATCATCTCCGCAGTAGTGATCCTGGTGTTCTTCACCATCTATTGCGCTTCCGGCATCGTGGCCGGTGCCCGCCTGTTCGAAAGCACCTTCGGCATGTCCTACGAGACTGCGCTGTGGGCCGGCGCTGCGGCGACGATTGCCTACACCTTCGTCGGTGGTTTCCTGGCTGTGAGCTGGACTGACACCGTACAAGCCACCCTGATGATCTTCGCGCTGATCCTGACGCCGATCATCGTGTTGCTGGCCACCGGCGGTATCGATACCACGTTCCTGGCGATCGAAGCGAAGAACCCCGACAACTTCAACATGCTGAAAAACACCAGCTTCATCGGCATCATCTCGCTGATGGGCTGGGGCCTGGGTTACTTCGGCCAGCCGCACATCCTCGCGCGCTTCATGGCGGCGGATTCGGTGAAGTCGATCGCCAAGGCGCGTCGCATCTCCATGACCTGGATGATCCTGTGCCTGGGCGGCACCGTGGCCGTGGGCTTCTTCGGCATCGCCTACTTCTCGGCGCACCCGGAAGTGGCCGGCCCCGTGACCGAGAACCACGAGCGCGTGTTTATCGAGCTGGCCAAGCTGCTGTTCAACCCATGGATTGCTGGCGTTCTGCTGTCGGCGATTCTGGCGGCGGTCATGAGCACCTTGAGCTGCCAATTGCTGGTGTGCTCCAGCGCCCTGACCGAGGACTTCTACAAGACCTTCCTGCGCAAGAACGCTTCCCAGGTTGAGCTGGTGTGGGTCGGTCGTGTCATGGTGCTGCTGGTGGCGTTGATCGCCATCGCTATGGCTGCCAACCCGAATAACCGCGTGTTGGGCCTGGTGAGCTACGCCTGGGCCGGTTTCGGCGCCGCGTTCGGCCCTGTGGTACTGATCTCGGTGATCTGGAAGCAGATGACCCGCAACGGCGCACTGGCTGGCATTCTGGTCGGTGCGATCACCGTGATCGTGTGGAAGCATTTCGAATTGCTGGGTCTGTACGAAATCATCCCAGGCTTCATCTTCGCCAGCCTGGCGATCTACATCGTCAGCAAGCTGGGCGCGCCGACTGCGGGTATGGTTGAGCGCTTTGATGCTGCGGAAAAAGACTACAACCTCAACAAATAAAGCCTCGGGCGTTATGCGCCCGATGTGTTGAAGAAAACGGCTCGCTATCTTTTGGATAGCGGGCCGTTTTTTTCCTCAACTGGTCAGTCAAAGTAAATGACGATCAGACCTATCAATCCGGCTGCGCCAATAAGCGCCGTGCCATGAAGCATGAGCTTTGTGCTGCGCGGAAAGGCTTGTACCTGCGGGAGGTCAATGACTCCCCGTCTTGCATTTAGCCTGGGTAGTGCGACGGCCACATACACTGCGCAAAGCCTCATCATCCTTTCGCGCGGTGAGTTTCCCCAGTAGCTGCTGTGGAAGGCGACCAGGCGGCACTTGTTCAAGAGCGCTTCCATGGGTTCAAGTTTTCGGTAACACAAGAAGAGCCCGATGATGGTGGTGATGATGACTGCGGATGCAGAGCTGATGGCAATCAAGGAAGTAGCAGGGAGATTCAAGAAGTCATCAATACTCATACAAAAGCTCTCCTACCTTCTCGCCGCCTTCCCCACCTAAGTACCCACCGGCCGCACCTCCGGCTCCCCCGGCGAATAGCATGCAAGCTAAGGATACCGGACCAGTGGTGGGGGCCAATATGGCAAAGCATAGGAGTGATCCGGCAGCGCCGCCCACCACGCCGCCTGACACACCTAACGTCAGTTTCCCAAGTTCCACATATTTTGCTCTTCTGCATTGTTCTTCCCTCCCGGTAGAACACGCCTCCTTGATCTCCAACGCCGTCGCAGTCGTACTCAACGCAATGCCCAGCGGCGTGCCCTTTTTCAGCAGTTTTGCTGTCTTCGAAACTCGCGCAATCGTTTCGCTGTACCTCTTTATCTCTCCGCTGTGCAAATAGCTCTTGGTCGAGATTCCCAGCATTTTTTTGATCGAACCTTCATTGCGTAGCCCTGTGCCATAACGCGCAAAACTACGCATTTGCGCGTCCAGTTTGGCAAACAGGGTTTGGCGTCGAGCGAGGAACTCATCTCGCGCAGCACCGCCACCCCGGCGCAGGAATTGTTTGTGCAGTGCATCAATTTCTTCGAGGGTCTTTGCAATGTTTTGCAAGTGTCGACTCCAGGCATCACCCGCCGTGCCTATCCCCAGCGAAGCGTAGCCCAACAACTTTTTCAGCAAGTCATAGTTGTGCAGTGCAAAAGCATCCCCGCCTTCGGCCATCACGCTATGCCGAATATCCCAGGCGGCTCGCATCAAGTGTGACTCTTGCGGGGTGCAGATCGCAGTGGTTTCGTCACCGATGATCACTAACTGCCCTGGCAGTACGACAACATTGCGAATGTGGGTATTGAGGGTGTCGAACTTGGCTTCGGCGTATGGGCTCAAGCGCAAGCTTGCCTTGAGCTCCACCGAGGTTTGTTGGCGGTCATTGATGAAGGCATAGGGCTGAGGCATTAGCGACTCCCCAACCATGGTGATCGGTTCGAAGGGAGGTCATTGCTTGCCATGGAAACAGTCCTTTTTGAATGAGCATGGCTGCGCAATTTAAATAGCGGTTCGAGCGGTGTCGTGGTTTTGGCGGGGGATTTTTCGGTGGTTTTTTGCTTTTGGGAAAAGGGCTACTGAGTTGCGCCAGGTTTCCGACAGAGGCGTGAATTTTCACTGCCTTTACGCCGACGACCTTGCGGCACAAGGTCGCCTGCTTCACGCGCCATGCAGATGTTAGCCATGGCGCGCGGGTCGCTTATCTGGCCTCAGGCGTGCGTTGCAGCCAGCGCCTGTTGCAGATCTTCGATCAAATCTTCAATCGCCTCGATCCCCACCGACAGGCGAATCATCTCCGGCTTCACGCCGGCCTTGGCCTGTTCCTGCTCGTTCATCTGCCGATGGGTGGTGGACGCCGGGTGGCAGGCCAGGGATTTGGCGTCGCCGATGTTCACCAGGCGTTTGAAGATTTGCAGGGCGTCGTAGAAGCGTACACCGGCTTCGTAACCGCCCTTCAGACCAAACGACAGGATCGCCGACGGTTTGCCCTGCATGTATTTCTGCGCGAGTGCGTGGTGCGGATGATCGGGCAGCCCGGCGTAGCTGACCCATTCGACTTCGGCGTGATCTTGCAGGAACTGCGCGACCTTCAAAGCATTCTCGGTGTGGCGTTCCATGCGCAGGGCCAGGGTTTCCAGGCCTTGCAGCAGCAGGAAGGCGTTCATCGGCGCCAGCGCTGCGCCGGTGTTGCGCAGCGGCACGGTGCGGGCGCGGGCGATGAAGGCGGCGGGGCCGAATTTTTCGGTGTAGACCACGCCGTGGTAAGCCGGTTCGGGCTGGTTGAGGCCGGGGAATTTTTCCGCGTATTTCGCCCACGGGAACGTGCCGCTGTCGACAATCACACCGCCCAGGGAGTTGCCATGGCCGCCGACGTATTTGGTCACCGAATGCACCACGATATCGGCACCGAACTGGATCGGTTTGCACAGGATCGGCGTGGCCACAGTGTTGTCCACCATCAGCGGTACGCCACGGGCGTGGGCCACGTCGGCGAGGGCTTGCAGGTCGATGATGTTGCCCGCCGGGTTGCCGATGCTCTCGCAGTAGACCAGTTTGGTGTTGTCGTCGATCAGTTCGGCGATGGCGGCGGCGGAATCGTCGCGGGCGAAGCGCACATCGACGCCAAAGCTCGGCAGCAGGTGGGAGAACAGGGTGTAGGTGCCGCCATAGAGCTGCGGCGTGGTGACGATGTTGTCACCGGCGCGGGTCAGGGTCTGGATCGCATAGTGGATCGCTGCGCTGCCGGCGGACACGGCCAGCGCGGCGATACCGCCTTCGAGCGCGGCCATGCGTTGCTCCAGCACATCGTTGGTCGGGTTCATGATCCGCGTGTAGATATTGCCGGGTACGTCCAGGTTGAACAGGTCGGCACCGTGCTGGGCGTTATCGAATTCGAAGGCGACGTTCTGGTAGATCGGCACCGCGACGGCCTTGGTGGTCGGGTCGGACTTGAAGCCGTGGTGCAGGGCGATGGTGGCGTCTTTCATGGTTATTGTTGACCTCCTTGGTTTTTAAGGGCGCCCCCGGGCAGGGTGGGAGCTGGCTTGGCTGCGATGGCATCATCGCGGAGTGCAGGTAATACCGCGTCGCTTGTGTCGCGGGCAAGCCCGCACATGCTGTAAGGATTAGATTGTTTTCACAAGGACGCCTGTCTTTGCGGCATAAGCACCGCCCGGCATGCGGCCCTGCACCTTTGCCCGTGTAGCAGGTAAACTTCGCCCCCTGCGCAGGAGCAACCATGAATTATCGTCACGCCTTTCACGCCGGCAACCACGCCGATGTCTTCAAACACCTGACCTTGACCCGCCTCATCGCCTTGATGTCGCGCAAGGAGCAGCCGTTCGCCTACCTCGATACCCATGCCGGTATCGGTCTGTACGACCTGCAGGGCGATCAGGCCAACCGTACCGGTGAATACCTGGAAGGCATCGCCCGTCTGTGGGGCAAGAGCGATCTGCCGCCATTGACCGCCGACTACATGCGCGTGCTGCACGAGATGAACCCGGATGGCCAGTTGCGCTACTACCCCGGTTCGCCGGAACTGGCACGCCGCCTGACCCGCCCCCAGGACCGCGTGCTGCTCAATGAAAAGCACCCGGAAGACGGCGTGCTGCTCAAGGACAACATGAAGGGCGATCGTCGGGTCAAGGTTCACCTGGGCGAAGGCTGGCATGTGCCACGCGCGTTGCTGCCGGTGCCGGAAAAGCGTGCGCTGATGCTGATCGACCCGCCGTTTGAACAGCTCGACGAAATGCAGCGCTGCGCGGCGTCGCTCAAAGAGGCGGTCGGCCGCATGCGCCAGACGGTCGCGGCGATCTGGTACCCGGTGAAGGACCAGCGCATGCTGCGCCGTTTCTACCAGGACCTGGCCGGCACCGGTGCGCCGAAGTTGTTGCGCGTCGAATTGCTGGTGCATCCGTTGGACACGCCCAACACCCTGACCGGCTCGGGCCTGGCGATTGCCAACCCGCCGTGGGGCTTGGAAGAGGAGTTGCGTGAGCTGCTGCCGTGGCTGTCCAAGCAACTGGGCCAGACCCAGGGCGGGTGGCAGATGGATTGGCTGATTGCCGAGTAACCGAGTCTGGCGCAACACCAATGTGGGAGGGGGCTTGCCCCCGATAACGGTGTGTCAGTCCATACATCTGTACCTGATACATTGCTATCGGGGGCAAGTCGAACCGTCGCACCGCCCCTCCCACATTTTTTTAGATCGGGCAGGTCACGCCTGTACCGCCGATCCCGCAATAGCCCTGCGGATTCTTCGCCAGGTACTGCTGGTGATACGCCTCGGCGAAGTACACCGTCGGGGCCTCGTCGATTTCCGTGGTGATGGGGCCCAGGCCAGCCTTGGTCAGCTCTTGCTGATACGCCTGCGCACTGGCCTGCGCCGCCGCCAATTGCTCCGGCGTGGTGGCATAGATCACTGAACGGTACTGGCTGCCGATGTCGTTACCCTGGCGCATGCCCTGGGTCGGGTTGTGCAGTTCCCAGAACATCTTCAGCAAGTCTTCGTATTTCACCTTGGCCTGGTCATACACCACCAGCACCACTTCGCTATGGCCGGTCAGGCCCGAGCAGACTTCTTCGTAAGTCGGGTTCGGCGTGTAGCCGCCGGCATAACCGACCACGGTGCTGACCACGCCATCGCGCTGCCAGAATTTGCGTTCTGCGCCCCAGAAGCAGCCCAGGCCGAAGATCGCGAAGCCGACGTCGTCGAGGAACGGGCCGAGCAGCGGGTTGCCGTTGACGAAGTGCGTCTCCGGCAGCGTCATCGGGGTTTCGCGGCCAGGCAAAGCTTGTTCTGCAGTAGGAAGCACGTTTTTGTTCACCAGAATTTCCGAGCGCAAGACCATGATCAGTCCTCTCGTCAGGTTGAGTTAACAGTAAAGAATCAGACAACCAGTGTGCCCGAGTGTTACAGCGCTGTCAGGCGATTGGCCCGCGTGGGTAGCGTTTAAGCTTCTCGAGCAGCTCTGAACCGGGGATGGGCCGGTCGAACAGATAGCCCTGGCCGACGTCGCAACGGTGCCGACGCAGGAACGCCAACTGCTCGGCGGTCTCGATGCCTTCGGCCACGACCTTGAGCTTGAGGTTGTGGGCCATGGCGATCACGGCGGAGGTGATTTCCATGTCGTCCTGGTTGTCCGGGATTTCGTGGATAAAGCTGCGATCGATCTTGATGATGTCGATCGGGAATTTTTTCAAGTAGCTCAGCGACGAGTAACCGGTGCCGAAGTCGTCCATGGCCAGGGTCAGGCCCAGGCTTTTCAACTGGTCCAGTTGCAGACGGGTGTCCTCGGTGGCCTCCAGCAGCAGGCCTTCGGTCAACTCAAGTTCGAGCAGGTTGGCCGGCAGTTCTTCTTCCTTGAGGATCGAGGCAATCGAGGCCACCAGGTCCGGGTCGGAGAACTGTTTGGGCGACAGGTTGATCGCCACCTGCAGGTTGCCCAGGCCGGCGGCGCTCAGTTGCTTGCTCATGCGGCAGGCCTGGCGGGCGATCCATTTGCCGATGGGGATGATCAGGCCGGTTTCTTCGGCCACGCTGATGAACTGGTCGGGGCGGATCATGCCCTTTTCCGGGTGGTTCCAGCGCAGCAGCGCTTCCATGCCCAACAAGCGGCCACTGCGCAGGCACAGCTTGGGCTGGTAGAACACGTCCAGCTCGTTCTGGGTCAGGGCGCGGCGCAGGTTGTTTTCCACGAACAGTTTGTAGCTGGCCTCGGCGTTCAGCGCTTCGGTAAACACTTGTACCTGGTGTTTGCCGTTGGCTTTGGCCTTGTGCAGGGCCAAGCCGGCGTTGCGCATCAGGGTTTGCGGGTCGCGGCCATGCAGCGGCGCGCAGGCCAGGCCCACGGAGCCGGTGACGCTGATCAATTGGTTGTCGACGAACATCGGCTTGTCGAGGGTCGCCAGCAGTTGGCTGGCAACGAGCTGGCCGCTCTCCAGGTCGGTGTCGTCGAGCAATACCGCAAATTCGTTACTGGCAAAGCGCGCCAGGCTGCCGCCGGCGCTGAGGCTGTTGCGCAGGCGCCGGGCCAGGCTGATCAGCAGCTTGTCGCCGGTCTGGTGGCCGAGGCTGTCGTTGATCCGCTTGAAGTTGTCGATGTCCACCAGCAACAGGCAGATCGGGCTGTCGCTGTCGCGGGCAAAGCGTTCGTCGAGGTTGCGGATAAACGCCGGACGGTTGCCCAGGTTGGTCAGGTTGTCGGTATAGGCCAGGCGCTCGATGCGCTGCTGGGCCAGCTTGGTCTGGGTGATGTCTTCGTAGATGCCGATATAGTGGGTCAGCTCGCGATTGTCGCCATAGACCTTGGAGATCGACAGCTGGCCCCAATAGGGTTCCAGGTTCTTGCGTCGGCTCTTGAACTCGCCCTGCCAGCTGTTGCTCTTGGCCAGGCTCGACGGTGCGTCGAACAGTAATTCGCTGAGGTTTTCCAGCGCGGGCAATTGCGCCAGGCGATGGCCGTGGACCTCTTCGGTACTGTACTGGGTGATCGCGGTGAAACTGGGGTTGACGTACTCCACCACGCCATCGCAATTGACCAGCAGGAAGGCGTTGGCGCTTTGTTCCACCGCGCGCTGAAACAGGTGCAGGGCGCTGGTGGCGGTACGACGGTTGTGATTGTTGATCACTTGCGCGAACTGATCCGCCAGCTCGCCGGCAAAGGCGATCTCGTCGGACTGCCAGGCGCGCGTGCAGCCGTTTTGTTCCAGGCACAACACGCCAACGACCTGGCCATCGACACGGATACTCGCGTCGAGCATCGCATGCACGTCGTTGGCCTGCAGCGATTCGGCCATTTCGCGGGTGCGTGGGTCGCGCATGACATTGGTAGCATCGATCGCCCGGCTGGTCTGCAGGGCTTCGAGGTAGTCCGGAAAGCCACTGGCATCAATCGGTTCGGGCAAGTGGTGGCGCTGATCGGCGCGCTGGTACGCCGAAATCGGTACCAGGCGCTGGCCTTCGAGGTTCCAGATGCTGGCGCAATCGATCTGGTAGATATCGCAGGCGCTGCGGGTGATCAGCTCGGCGGCTTCCTGCAGCGAATTATTCGTGGTGTAGCGCTGGCGCGCGAGCAGCAGGATCAGCTCTTGCTGCGCGCGTACCCGTTCCAGGTGCAGCAACTGTTCCTGTTGCGCGCGCTGGTTGAGTTCCAGGGCGATCTGCAGGCGGCTGTTCTGGTTTTCCAGGTCTGCTGTCGGCGCCGTCGACGGGATCTCGCTGAACAGGCCGTCGACCACCATCAGGTAGCCCCGCAGCAGGTGGCGATTGTGTTGTTTGTAGGCTTCGCCCAGTTCCAGCAAGCTTAGAGGGCCGTCGTTGGTGTGCAGGGTGTAGCGCACCAGGTAATGAGGGCTCTCGGCCAGTTGCTGCTGGATGGCATCGTGCAGTTGATAACGCGCCTGTGGCTCCATCAGGCTGGCGTAGGGCGAGCCGATCAGCGCGCACAGTTCAACCGCCGGCAGGCCGAATTGGCGCTCGCAATTGGGGTCGAGGTAGAGCAGGGCCCAGCTTGCCTCATTCAGCCGCTCGAAACGCAGCATACCGAGGCGCGAAGGCACCGGTAATTGCGTCACTACCTCGGCCGCCGTCCGGGCGACATCGGGTTGGCTTTTCATGGGGAAGCTCACTTGAAAAAACGCACTCGGCGCCGGGCTCACGCCCTCTTTACTGTTGCCTGCAGCAAGGTTGCATCATGCAGCCCAGGCTGACAAGAGAGGATGAAGGCTAAGTGCTATAAGGGTTATATCGGCTGCGCGGTCGATTTCTGCAATCGGGGTGATAGGTGGTGTACAACCCTGTTTTTACTGTCCAAGAAACGCGCAAAAAAAGCCCCGCCAAGTGGCGGGGTTGAGGTACGAGCGTGGCGCTCGGAAATCGATGCAATCGGGCCTCCCTCGTGCAAGGGAGGCCCGTCGCGGCTTACAGCAAGATGGTGCGGATGTCGTTCAGCAGTTGGCTCAGGCGCTGGGTGAAGCGTGCCGCCGCGGCGCCGTTGATCACGCGGTGATCGTAGGACAGCGACAGTGGCAGCATCAGCTTCGGCTGGAAGGCTTTACCGTCCCAGACCGGCTGGATGGTCGCCTTGGAAACGCCCAGGATCGCCACTTCCGGCGCATTGACGATTGGCGTGAAGCCAGTGCCGCCAATGTGGCCGAGGCTGGAGATGGTGAAGCATGCGCCCTGCATGTCGTCCGCGGTGAGCTTCTTGTCGCGGGCCTTGGCAGCCAGCGCAGCGGCTTCGGCAGCCAGTTGCAGCAGGCTCTTCTGGTCGACGTTCTTGATGACCGGTACCAGCAGGCCATCCGGGGTGTCGACGGCAAAGCCGATGTGAACGTACTTCTTGCGAATGATCGCCTTGCCGCTTGGCGCCAGCGAACTGTTGAAGTCCGGCAGCTCCTTGAGCAGGTGCGCGCAGGCCTTGAGCAACAGTGGCAGCACGGTCAGTTTCACGCCGGCCTTCTCGGCCACGGCTTTCTGCGCAACGCGGAAAGCTTCCAGGTCGGTGATGTCGGCCTGGTCGAATTGGGTTACGTGCGGGATGTTCAGCCAACTGCGGTGCAGGCTCGACGCGCCGATTTGCATCAGGCGGGTCATCTGCACTTCTTCGGTTTCGCCGAAGCGGCTGAAGTCCACGACCGGGATCGGCGGAATGCCCGCACCACCGGTAGCATTGCCGGCAGCCGGGGCTTCCTTGGCTTTCTGCATCATGGATTTGACGTAAACCTGCACGTCTTCCTTGAGCACGCGACCGTGCGGGCCGGTGGCCGTGACGGCGTTCAGCTCGACGCCGAACTCGCGGGCCAGTTGGCGCACGGCAGGGCCGGCGTGAACCTTGGCACCGCTTCGTGCCGGTGCCGCCGCCGGGGCCGGTGCGGCCTCGGCTTTTGCGGCAGGCGCTGGAGCTGGAGCCGCGGCGGCCGGTGCGGCTTCAGCCTTGGCAGCCGGCGCAGCGGCCGGTGCCGGGGCAGCAGCCGACGCAGCGCCTTGGACTTTCAGCTTGAGGATGAAGTCGCCAGTGCCGACTTCGTCTTCCAGCTTGACCGCGATGCTTTCCACCACGCCGGCAGCCGGCGAAGGGATTTCCATGGAGGCCTTGTCGGACTCCAGGGTGATCAGCGACTGGTCGGCTTCGACGGTGTCGCCGACCTTGACCAGCAGTTCGATGATCTTGGCCTTGCCCGACGAGCCGATGTCCGGGACATGAATGTCCTGGATGGTGGCTGCGGTCGGTGCGGCAGCCGGGGCCGCAGGGGCCTCGGCAGCAGCAGGTTTTTCAGCCGGCGCTGGCGCTGGCGCCGGTGCTGCCGCGGCAGCTGGAGCAGGGGCCGCAGCGGCGGCGCCCTCGATTTCCAGCTCCAGCAGTTCGTCGCCTTCTTTCAGGCGATCGCCCAGCTTCACTTTCAGGCTCTTGACCACGCCGGCCTTGGGAGCAGGGATTTCCATGCTCGCCTTGTCCGATTCCAGGGTCAGGATGCTCTGGTCGGCTTCGACGGTGTCGCCGACCTTCACAAACAGCTCGATTACTTCACCTTCACCGCTGCCGATGTCAGGTACGCGAATGAGTTCGCTCACAAAAAGTCTCCTCAGCAGTCCAGTGGGTTGCGTTTTTCCGGGTTGATCCCGAACTTGACGATGGCGTCAGCCACCACCTTGGGTTCGATCTCACCGCGGTCAGCCAAGGCTTCCAGGGCTGCCAACACCACGAAGTGACGGTCGACTTCGAAGAAGTGACGCAGCTTCTTGCGGCTGTCACTGCGGCCGAAACCGTCGGTGCCCAGGACTTTGAATTCCTTGGACGGGACCCACTGGCGAATTTGTTCAGCAAACAGTTTCATGTAGTCGGTGGATGCGATCACCGGACCTTTACGGCCAGTCAGGCATTCTTCGACGTAGCTCACTTCAGGCTTCTGACCTGGGTGCAGGCGGTTGTTGCGTTCTACGGCCAGGCCGTCGCGACGCAGTTCGTTGAAGCTGGTCACGCTCCACACGTCGGCGCCGACGTTGAATTCGTCACGCAGGATCTTCGCCGCTTCACGCACTTCGCGCAGGATGGTGCCGGAGCCCATCAGTTGCACGTGATGCGCTGCTTCCTTGGTGTCTTCTTCGAGCAGGTACATGCCCTTGATGATGCCTTCCTCGACACCGGCCGGCATGGCAGGTTGCTGGTAGGACTCGTTCATCACGGTGATGTAGTAGAAAACGTCCTGCTGCTCCTGGGTCATCTTCTTCATGCCGTCCTGGATGATCACCGCCAGCTCATAGCCGTAGGTTGGATCAAAGGTGCGGCAGTTCGGAATGGTGGCCGCCAGGATGTGGCTGTGACCGTCTTCGTGTTGCAGGCCTTCGCCGTTCAGCGTGGTGCGGCCGGCGGTGCCGCCGATCAGGAAGCCACGGGTACGGCTGTCGCCTGCTGCCCAGGCCAGGTCGCCGATACGCTGGAAGCCGAACATCGAGTAGAAGATGTAGAACGGCAGCATCGGCTGGTTGTGGCAGGAGTACGACGTACCGGCCGCGATGAAGGAACTCATGGCGCCCGCTTCGTTGATGCCTTCTTCGAGGATCTGGCCCTTCTTGTCTTCCTTGTAGAACATCACCTGGTCTTTATCGACTGGCTCGTAGAGCTGGCCGACGGAGGAGTAGATGCCCAACTGACGGAACATGCCTTCCATACCGAAGGTACGGGCTTCGTCCGGGATGATCGGCACGATGCGCGAACCGACTTCCTTGTCCTTGACCAGTTGCGCGAGGATTCGCACGAAGGCCATGGTGGTGGAGATTTCACGGTCGCCCGAGCCGTCGAGGATGGCCTTGAGGGTATCCAGCGCCGGTGTTGGGATGTTGACGCTCTTGGCACGGCGCTGTGGCACGAAACCGCCCAGCGCGGCACGACGCTCGCTCAGGTAGCGGGCTTCAGCGCTGTTCGGCTCTGGCTTGAAGAACGGCAGGTTCTCCAGCTCTTCGTCCTTGACCGGGATGTCGAAGCGGTCGCGGAACAACTTCAGGCTGCCGACATCGACTTTCTTGGTGTTGTGCGCAGTGTTCTTCGCTTCGCCGGCACCGGTGCCATAACCCTTGATGGTCTTGGCCAGGATGACGGTCGGTTGTTCTTTGTGGTTGACCGCTTCGTGGTACGCCGCGTAGACCTTGTACGGGTCGTGGCCGCCACGGTTGAGTTTCCAGATCTCGTCGTCGGACAGGTCGGCAACCATCGCCTTGAGTTCAGGCGTGTTGAAGAAGTGTTCACGCACGAACGCGCCGTCTTTGGCCTTGTAGTTCTGGTACTCGCCGTCGATGACTTCGTCCATGCGACGTTGCAGGATACCGTCGACGTCCTTGGCCAGCAGTGGGTCCCAGAAACGGCCCCAGATGACTTTGGTCACGTTCCACTGAGCACCGCGGAACACGCCTTCGAGTTCCTGGATGATCTTGCCGTTGCCGCGAACCGGGCCGTCGAGGCGCTGCAGGTTGCAGTTGATGACGAAGATCAGGTTGTCCAGCTTCTCGCGGCCGGCCAGGGAGATGGCACCCAGGGATTCCGGCTCGTCGCACTCGCCGTCGCCCAGGAAGCACCAGACTTTCTGCTTGCCTTCGGGGATGAAACCACGGGCTTCCAGGTACTTCATGAAGCGCGCCTGGTAGATCGCCTGGATCGGGCCCAGCCCCATGGAAACGGTCGGGAACTGCCAGAAATCAGGCATCAGCCAAGGGTGCGGGTAGGACGACAGGCCCTGACCGTCGACTTCCTGGCGGAAGTTGTTCATCTGTTCTTCGCTGATGCGACCTTCCATGAACGCACGGGCGTAGACGCCTGGCGAGGTGTGGCCCTGGAAGTAGATCAGATCGCCGCCGTGTTCGTCGGTCGGGGCCTGGAAGAAGTAGTTGAAGCCGATGTCATAGAGCGTTGCGCTGGAAGCGAAGCTGGAGATGTGACCGCCCAGGTCAGAATCTTTCAAGTTCGTACGCATTACCATCGCCATGGCGTTCCAACGTACCAGCGAGCGAATGCGGCGTTCCATGAACAGGTCGCCAGGCATGCGTGCTTCGTGGGTAACAGGGATGGTATTGCGATATGGCGTGGTGATGGCGTAGGGCAGTTGCGAGCCGCTGCGGGTCGCGAGTTCGCCCATACGGGTCATCAGATAGTGAGCACGGTCTTCGCCTTCTTTGTCGAGAACCGATTCCAGGGCGTCCAGCCATTCCTGGGTTTCGACGGGATCGAGGTCTTGCATGGCTTGCTCCAGGGCGGAAAGGCTACCAGAATCGGTTGCCTGAAGTTTGCGACTGGCC
Source organism: Pseudomonas sp. LY-1 (assembly GCF_053502595.1). Lineage (NCBI taxonomy): Bacteria > Pseudomonadati > Pseudomonadota > Gammaproteobacteria > Pseudomonadales > Pseudomonadaceae > Pseudomonas > Pseudomonas sp. LY-1. The sequence continues at coordinate 782,952 of NZ_CP094353.1, forward strand.
TTGTGGGCAGACGACATAAATTCTTGGATGGCCGGAGGTTGCTCCGGCGTCCTGTAGTTTTACTACAAATCGTCGGCCATTTCAGCCTTTCGAATGTATATACGAGTAGTAAAACTACACAAGACTGAGCGGATTGCTCGGTCCGTTAGGTGAGCATAATCGTTATTGTTGATCTTTTGCGAAGAAGAAAAGGTAGAAATTTAATGTTACCTGCCAAAATTTATGAATTTTCAGCTATTTCTAACTTTTGTTCGACAGTCATTCATCGCGCCTGCCTCCTGCGTTCACCGCAACAAGCCCTTTACGCGCCGTTCAAGGATAGACCATGAGCCTTCCAACGCTGGCCGAGCTGCCGGCCGTTCTCTTGCCGTTCGCCATTCGGGCCGAACAGTCATTCCGTGACGCAGTGGCCGCGCTGGACGACGATCATGGCCTTTCTGAATGGACGCCGCAACGCTGGGCCGATTTCGCGCGGGTGTGCGCGGCCAGTGATTTCGTGATTGAACAGAGTGTTCGTGACCCGTTGATGTTGCTCGAACTGGTCGCCTGGGGCGAGTTGGACCGTGGCTTTGCGCCGGGCGAGCTGTGCGGGCAGATCGCCGGTGCCGTGCAACAGGCTGAAACAGAAGATGAGTTGGGCCGCGTGCTGCGCCGCCAGCGTACCCGCCAGCAAGTCCGCATCATCTGGCGCGACCTGACCCGCCAGGCGGATCTGGTGCAAACCTGTCGCGACCTCTCCGACATGGCCGACGCCAGCATCGACCAGGCCTACCAGTGGCTGTACCAGCGCCATTGCGCGCAGTTCGGCACGCCGACCGGGCGCCGCAGCGGTGAGCCGCAGCAGATGGTGATCCTCGGCATGGGCAAGCTCGGCGCGGTGGAGCTGAACCTGTCATCCGACATCGACTTGATCTTCGCCTACCCCGAAGGCGGCGAGACGGTGGGGGTGAAGCGCGCCCTGGATAACCAGGAGTTCTTCATTCGCCTGGGGCAAAAACTGATCAAGGCCCTCGACCCGATGACCGTCGACGGTTTTGTCTTCCGTGTCGACATGCGCCTGCGGCCTTACGGTTCGGCGGGCGCGCTGGTGCTCAGCTTCAATGCGTTGGAACAGTATTACCAGGACCAGGGCCGCGACTGGGAGCGCTACGCCATGATCAAGGCGCGCGTGGTGGCCGGCGATCAGGTGGCCGGTGCGCAACTGCTCGACATGCTGCGACCGTTCGTCTACCGCCGCTATTTGGACTTCTCCGCCATCGAAGCGCTGCGCACCATGAAGCAGTTGATCCAGCAGGAAGTGCGGCGCAAGGGCATGGCCGACAACATCAAGCTCGGTTCGGGCGGCATCCGCGAAGTGGAATTTATCGCCCAGGCGTTCCAGCTGATCCATGGCGGGCGCGACCTCAGCCTGCAGCAACGGCCGTTGCTCAAGGTGCTGGGCACCCTGGAAGGCCAGGGCTACCTGCCGCCGGCGGTGATCGCCGAGTTGCGCGATGGCTACGAATTCCTGCGTTACACCGAGCATGCGATCCAGGCGATTGCCGACCGCCAGACCCAGATGCTGCCGGACAGCCCCGAAGACCAGGCGCGCATTGCCTTTATGCTTGGCTTCGCCGATTGGGCCGCGTTCCATGAGCGCCTGATGTACTGGCGTGGGCGGGTGGACTGGCACTTCCGCCAGGTGATCGCCGATCCGGATGAAGAAGACGGCGAAGAAAGCGAATTGGTCGTCGGTGGGGAATGGTTGCCACTGTGGGAAGAGTCCCAGGACGAAGACGCGGCCTGCCGCCAACTGGCCGAAGGTGGCTTCACTGACGCGCCCAAAGCGCTCAAGGCCTTGGCCGGCCTGCGCGGCAGCCCGCAATTGCGCGCTATGCAGCGCCTCGGTCGCGAGCGTCTGGATGCGTTTATCCCGCGTCTGCTGGCGCAGGCCGTCGAGCACGCCAACCCGGACCTGGTGCTGGAGCGCGTCTTGCCGCTGGTGGAAGCCGTCGCCCGGCGGTCAGCCTACCTGGTGTTGCTCACGGAAAACCCCGATGCCCTGCGGCGCCTGTTGACCTTGTGCGCCGCCAGCCCGTGGATCGCCGAACAGATCACCCGCTTCCCACTGTTGCTCGACGAATTGCTCAACGAAGGCCGCTTGTTCAAGCCGCCGTTGGCGCCGGAACTCGCCGCCGAACTGCGCGAACGCCTCACGCGTATCCCCGAAGACGACCTTGAGCAGCAAATGGAAGCGCTGCGGCACTTCAAGCTGGCTCACCGCTTGCGGGTGGCCGCCTCGGAAATCGCCGGCAGCCTGCCGCTGATGAAAGTCAGCGACTACCTGACCTGGCTCGCCGAAGCCATCCTCGAACAAGTGCTGGCCCTGGCCTGGCGCCAGACCGTCGCCCGCCACGGCGCGCCGCAACGGTTGGATGGCAGCGTGTGCGATCCTGGGTTCATCATCGTCGGTTATGGGAAAGTCGGCGGCATCGAATTGGGGCATGGTTCGGACTTGGACCTGGTGTTTATCCATGACGGCGACCCGCAGGCCGAAACCGATGGCGCCAAGCCGATCGACGGCGCGCAGTTCTTCACGCGCCTGGGCCAGCGGATCATTCACTTGCTGACCACGCAGACCAACTCGGGGCAATTGTATGAAGTGGACATGCGCCTGCGGCCGTCGGGCGCATCCGGTTTGCTGGTGAGTTCCCTCGGCGCCTTCGCGCGCTATCAGGAAAACGAAGCCTGGACCTGGGAACATCAGGCGCTGATCCGCGCGCGGGTGTTGGTGGGCAGCCAGGACGTGGGCCGCGCCTTCGAGCAGGTGCGGGCCAAGGTGTTGGGCCGTGAACGCGACTTGACGAAGCTGCGCCAGGAGGTCAGCGAGATGCGCGCCAAGATGCGCGATAATCTCGGGACCCGGGCCACGGCGGCCGGTACCGGCGCGAATGCCTTCGAACCGACGGTGGCGTTCGACCTCAAGCAGGACGCCGGAGGTATCGTCGATATTGAATTTATGGTGCAATACGCCGCTTTGGCATGGTCTGCGCAACATCCATCGTTGCTGCGCTACACCGACAATATCCGCATTCTGGAGGGTCTGGAGCAGGTCGGGCTGATGCCCGCCGCCGATGCCCATTTACTGCGCGAGGTATATAAGGCCTACCGTTCCGCGGCGCACCGCCAGGCTTTGCAGAACGAAGCCGGTACGGTGGCCGGGGATCAGTTCGCCGACGAACGGCGCCAGGTGATGCGAATCTGGCAGGCGCTGGGGTTAAGCTGACACTCGATTAAATGAGCGACGCCAATCTAATGTGGAAACCGGCTTCATGTGGGAGCAGGCTTGCTCGTGATGCAGGCGCTGCGGTCTGTCTAGCGGACCGCGGTGATGCTATCGCGAGCGAGCCCGCTGCCACACAAAGTGCGATCTACAGTAATCATCGAGGCGGGGAGGCGTAAGCCTCCCCGCATCGTTTGTGGAAACTACATGAATATTCTGATCGTTGGGCCCAGCTGGGTCGGTGACATGGTGATGGCGCAGACACTGTTCCAGTGCCTCAAACAACGTCATCCCGACTGCCAAATCGACGTGCTCGCCCCTGAGTGGAGCCGGCCGATCCTTGAGCGCATGCCGCAAGTGCGCCAGGCCTTGAGCTTCCCGCTCGGCCATGGCGCTCTCGAACTGGCGACCCGCCGTCGCATCGGCAAATCCCTGGCCGGGCAGTACGACCAGGCGATCTTGCTGCCCAACTCGATGAAGTCGGCGCTGGTGCCGTTTTTCGCCGGCATTCCCAAGCGCACCGGCTGGCGCGGCGAGTTTCGCTACGGTCTGCTCAACGACGTGCGCAAGCTCGACAAGGCGCGCTACCCGCTGATGATCGAACGCTTCATGGCCCTGGCCTACGCGCCGGGTGCCGAGTTGCCGACGCCGTATCCGCGCCCGAGCCTGCAGATCGACCCGATCACCCGCGACGCGGCCCTGGCCAAGTTCGACCTGGCCCTCGACCGTCCGGTGCTCGCGCTGTGCCCCGGTGCCGAGTTTGGCGAGTCCAAGCGCTGGCCGTCGGAGCATTACGCCAAAGTCGCGGAGACGAAGATCCGCGAAGGCTGGCAGGTGTGGCTGTTCGGTTCGAAGAACGACCATGCGGTGGGTGAAGACATCCGCCAGCGCCTGATCCCCGGCCTGCGCGAAGAAGCGGTGAACCTCAGTGGCGACACCTCGCTGGCCGAGGCCATCGACTTGCTGTCCTGCGCGGATGCGGTGGTGTCCAACGACTCCGGGCTGATGCACGTCGCGGCGGCGCTGAACCGCCCGCTGGTCGCGGTGTACGGCTCGACCTCCCCAGGGTTTACCCCGCCGTTGGCCGACAAGGTCGAAGTGGTGCGCCTGGGCCTGGAATGCAGCCCGTGTTTTGACCGCACCTGCCGTTTCGGCCACTACAACTGCCTGCGCCAGTTGTTGCCGCAACCGGTCAACGAAGCCTTGCAGCGGTTGCAGGGCTCTGTGGTCGAGGTTCACTGAGTTGCGGGTACTGGTAATCAAGACCTCATCCCTGGGCGACGTGATTCATGCGTTGCCGGCACTGACCGATGCGGCGCGGGCGATCCCGGGCATTCGATTCGACTGGGTGGTGGAAGAAGGCTTTGCCGAGATCCCCACCTGGCACCCGGCGGTGGACAAGGTGATCCCGGTGGCGATTCGCCGCTGGCGCAAGAACCTCTGGCAAACCTTCAAAAGTGGCGAATGGCGGCGCTTCAAGCAGCGTATCCAGTCAACCAAATACGACCTGGTGATCGACGCCCAGGGCCTGCTCAAAAGCGCCTGGCTGACCCGCTACGTGCGCGCCCCGGTGGCCGGGTTCGACAAAAACTCGGCGCGTGAACCGATCGCGGCGCGCTTTTATTCGCGGCGCCTGGCCGTGGCCCGCGGGCAGCACGCGGTGGAGCGCCTGCGCCAGCTGTTCGCCGTGGCCCTCGGCTATGACTTGCCCAAGGCCCTGGGCGACTACGGCCTGAGCGTCGACAAGCTGCTCGGCCTGCCGCCGAAAAAGCCGTTTGTGTTGTTGCTGCACGGCACCACCTGGGACACCAAGCACTGGCCCGAAGCCTACTGGCGCGAGCTGGCCGAGCGCATGGGCCGCCTGGGCGTGGACGTGAAGTTGCCATGGGGCAATGCCGCCGAAAAGGCCCGCGCCGAACGCCTGGCCCTGGGCCTGGACAACGCCGAGGTGCTGCCCAAACTGAACCTGGCCGGCGTCGCCCGCGTGCTCGCCGGCGCCCGCGCCTGCGTTGCGGTGGACACCGGCCTCGGGCACCTGGCTGCAGCCCTGGACGTGCCGACCATTTCGCTGTTCGGCCCCACCAACCCCGGCCTGACCGGCGCCTACGGCAAGAGCCAAATTCACCTGGCCAGCGACTTCCCGTGTGCGCCCTGCCTGCTGAAACAGTGTACCTATCAACCCACGGCCGACGATCTGCGTCGGTTCGACATCAAGCGCGAATCGCCCCTGTGCTTCACGCGGCTGAACCCTGAGCGTGTGGCGAGCCGGCTGAGCACGTTGTTACTGGCCGAGGAGATGCACTGATGCAACTGGCGTTTGTTCTGTACAAGTATTTCCCGTTCGGTGGCTTGCAGCGCGACTTCATGCGTATCGCCCTGGAGTGCCAGCAGCGCGGTCATCAGATCCGTGTCTACACCCTGATCTGGGAGGGTGATGTGCCGCCCGGCTTCGAAGTGCTGGTGGCGCCGGTCAAGGCGCTGTTCAACCATCGCCGCAACGAAAAACTCTACGCCTGGATTCGGGCCGACCTGGCCAAGCGCCCGGTGGATCGTGTGGTCGGGTTCAATAAAATGCCCGGGCTGGACCTGTACTTCGCCGCCGATGGCGTGTTTGAAGACAAGGCGCAAACCCTGCGCAACCCGATGTACCGCTGGTTCGGCCGCTACAAACACTTTGCCGAGTACGAGCGCGCCGTCTTCGAACAGAGCGCCAAGACCCAGATCATGGTGCTCTCGGCCCATCAGCAGGAATTGTTCACGCGTTACTACGGCACCCAGGCGCAGCGCTTTCATTTGCTGCCGCCGGGCATCGCCCGTGACCGGCGCGCGCCGCCGAATGCCGCGCAGATCCGCGCACAGTTTCGCGATGAGTTCGGCCTGGCCGAGGACGATTTGCTGTTGGTGCAGATCGGTTCCGGCTTCAAGACCAAGGGCGTCGACCGCAGCCTCAAGGCCGTGGCCGCATTGCCGTCGGCGCTGAAGAAACGTGCCCGGCTGTTTGTAATCGGCCAGGACGACCCCAAAGTATTCCAATTACAGAGCGCCGCACTGGGCCTGGGCGAGCAAGTGCATTTCTTCAAAGGGCGCAGCGATATTCCGCGCTTTCTGCTGGGGGCCGACCTGTTGATCCACCCGGCCTACAACGAAGCGGCCGGCATGGTGCTGATCGAGGCGGTTGTCGCCGGCCTGCCGGTGCTGGTGAGCAAGGTCTGCGGTTATGCCTTCTATATCGACAAGGCCGGTAATGGCCGGGTGTTGGACGAGCCGTTCGAACAGGCGCAACTCAATCAATACCTGGTCGATATGCTCGACGATCCACAAGCGCGCGCGACCATGAGTCGCAATGGTCTGGCCTTCGCCGAGACGGCCGACCTCTATAGCATGCCGCAGTACGCTGCGGACCTGATCCTGGCGGAGCCGAACCGATGAAGTTGATGCTTGCCGAACCGTTCAAGACCCTTTGGGCCGGACGCGATGCGTTCGCCGAAGTCGAGAAGCTGGACGGCCTGGTGTACCGCGAACTCGATGCCCGCCGTACCTTGCGTACAGAGGTCGAGGGCCGCGGTTATTTCGTGAAGATTCACCGTGGTATCGGCTGGGCCGAAATCCTCAAGAACCTGATCACTGCGAAGTTGCCGGTATTGGGCGCCGGCCAGGAATGGCGGGCGATCCAGCGCTTGCAGCAAGTCGGCGTGCCGACCATGACCGCCGTGGCTTATGGCGAAAAGGGCAGCAACCCGGCCGACCAGCATTCGTTTATCGTCACCGAAGAGCTGGCGCCCACCGTCAGCCTCGAAGACCTGAGCATGGACTGGCTCAAGCAACCGCCATCGCCAGTCATCAAGCATGCGCTGATCGCCGAAGTGGCGCGCATGACCGGCATGATGCACCGCGCCGGGGTCAACCATCGCGACTGCTATATCTGCCATTTCCTGCTGCACACGGACAAGCCGCTGGTGGCCGATGATTTCAAGTTGTCGGTGATCGATCTGCACCGTGCGCAGGTCCGCTCGAAGATCCCGCTGCGCTGGCGCAACAAGGACTTGGCGGCGCTGTATTTTTCGGCGCTGGATATCGGCCTGACCCGGCGCGACAAGCTGCGTTTTCTCAAGGGCTACTTCCAACAGCCGTTGCGCCGGATTCTCGCCGAAGAGGCCGCGCTGCTGCAGTGGCTGGAGCACAAGGCGGCCAAGCTCTACGCGCGCAAACAACGTTACGGGGATGCGCTCTGATGGCGGGTTGGAACCTGGAACCCGCATACGCCGGCCTCGCGGATGATTTTGGAAGCCTTGAAGCGGTGTTCGCCCTGCAAGGCGAGCGGCTGACCCGCGACCCGCTGTCGGAAGTGATCCGGGTGGCGCGCGGCGGGGTCAATTACTACGTCAAGCGCTACGTCGGTGCCGGCAAGGGCCTGCGCCGCTACCTGGGCAAGCCGCGGGTGAAGTCCGAGTGGCAGAACCTCAAGCGTTTCGCCAAGTGGGGCATTCCCACCGCCGACGTGGTCGCCTGGGGCCTGGAGCGCAATGGCCTGGCCTACGCCCGTGGCGCGCTGATCACCCGTGAGTTGCCCAAGACCGAAGACTTGTCGGTGCTGGCCGAGCGCAACGACGTGCGCCTCAAAGACCCCAAATGGGTCGATGCGGTCAGCCGCCAGCTCGCCGAATACACGCGTACCATGCACGATCATCACTTCACCCATAACGACTTGAAGTGGCGCAACCTGCTGATCGACGACCAGCACACCCTGTACCTGATCGATTGCCCCAACGGCGATTTCTGGCGCGGGTTCTGGCTCAAATACCGCATCACCAAAGACCTGGCCTGCCTGGACAAGGTGGCCAAGTATCACCTGTCGGCCACCCAGCGCCTGCGCTTCTACCTGCAATACCGCCAGCGCGCGCACCTGAGTGCGTCGGACAAACAGCGAATTCGCCATGTGGTGAAGTTTTTCGAGGGACGCGAATGAGTGATTTCCTGGCGGCCGAAGACCGCGCTCTGCTGGAGCGCAACGGTCTGGCCAGTTTCGATGCCCTGTGGGCCAAGCAACTGGACGCGGTGGACGAGCCGAACACCAGCCGTGGCGGCTGGAGCAGCGTGTTCCGCCTGGAGCTCGACGGCCACGGTTACTACCTCAAGCGCCAGAGCAACTACCTCACGCGCAGCTTGCACCGACCGTTTGGCGAACCGAGTTTTTCCCGCGAGTTTCGTAACATCAGCCGTTATCGCGCGTTGGGTATCCCGGCCTTGCAGGCGGCGTTCTACGGTGAGCGCAAAGTCGCTGGCGAGCACCGCGCGATGCTGTTGACCCGTGCCCTGGACGGCTGGAATGACCTGGACTCGTTGCTCGAACAGTGGCCGCAACTGAGCGACCCCCAGCACCGTGCGATCCTGTGGGCCTGCGGCCAATTGGCGCGCCGTCTGCACGGCGTGGGACAGGTCCACGGGTGTTTTTACCCCAAGCATATTTTCCTGCAGGCCACCGGCGACGGTTATGCCGCGCAGTTGATCGATCTGGAGAAAACCCGCCCGTTGCTGTTTGGCTGGCGTGACCGGGTCAAGGACCTGGAGCCGCTGTTGCGCCGTGCGCCGCAGTGGTCGGATGCGCAAACGCGTCACCTGCTGGCGGCGTATCTGGAACAACCTGAAGACAGCCCGCTGGTCGCCACCTGGCAGCAGCGCCTGACCGCTCGCCGCAGCCACAAGGAGCACCGTTGATGCGTTTATCCGCGCTGAAGCAGGCCGGGCGCAGCCCAAGCCTGCCGCTGACCATCGAACTGGCGGACGCCGCAGGCCCTGGTCAATTGCAATTGCTCAGCCTGTTGCGCGTGTTGCCGGGCCAGCGCTATGTGGGCGCCGGTGTCTGGCGCGGTCGCGCGGTGTTGGCCAAGTTGTTGGTGGGCAGCAAGGCGGCGCGGCATTTTCAGCGTGAGCTCAACGGCGTGCGCCTGCTGGCCGAACAGGGCCTGACCACGCCGCTGCTGCTGGCCGACGGTTTGCAGGAAGGCGAGGGCGGCTGGCTGCTGTTTGAGTTTATCGACGGCGCCGAAAGCCTGGCCGATGCCTGGCAAGCGGTCGAAGGCCTGCCGCCGTTGGCCGATGAGCAGACCGCTGTGCTCGCCGAAGCGCTGGACGCGATCGCCCGCATGCATGCCAAGGGCCTGTGGCAGGAAGACCTGCACCTGGACAACCTGCTGCGCCAGGGCGGCAAGCTGTACCTGATCGATGGTGCCGGGATCTGCGTGGAACAGGCGGGTCAGCCGCTGTCGCGCAACCGGGTGCTGGAAAACCTCGGGGTGTTTTTCGCCCAGTTGCCGAAAAACCTCGCGCCGTTTACCGAAGAGTTGCTGGTGTATTACCTGCTGAGCAACGGCGAGCATGCGTTACCGCTCGAAGCCCTGGAGAAGCAGGTGCGCAAGGTCAGCGCCTGGCGCCTGAAGGACTTCCTCGACAAGGTCGGCCGCGAATGCACGCTGTTCAGCGTGGTGCGCGGCGCGTTTGGCTTGCGGGCGATCCGTCGCGAGGAGGAGCGCGCGATGCTGCCGGTGCTGGAGCAGGCCGATGCCTTGCTCGACCAGGGGCATTTGTACAAGACCGGCGGTGCGGCCAGCGTGGCCAAGGTCGAAGTGGCCGGCCGGCCGCTGGTGATCAAGCGCTACAACATCAAGGGCTTCGCCCATTGGCTCAAGCGTTTCTGGCGCCCGAGCCGCGCCTGGCATTCCTGGCGCGAAGGCAATCGCCTGGCGTTCCTCGGCATTGCCACACCCAAGCCGCTGGCCGTGCTGGAAAAGCGCTTTTTCTGGCTGCGCAGCCGCGCTTACCTGGTCACTGAATACCTGCCGGGGCCGGACATCATCGAGCGCTTCGCACCGTATGTGGAGCAGGGCGACGCGCCTGAAAACGAACTGCTGGCGCTGGACCACCTGTTCGCCGAGCTGATACGCGAGCGCATCAGCCATGGCGATTTCAAGGGCCATAACCTGTTCTGGCACGAAGGCCGTTGGGCCTTGATCGACCTGGATGCGATGCGCCAGCACCGCTCCGATGCCAGCTTCGCCGCGGCGTTTGCCAAGGACCGCGCACGCTTCATGCGTAATTGGCCGCAAGGCAGTGCGCTGTATCAGGTCATTGATCAGCGTTTGCCGAAGGAAGTCGGCGGCGCCGGCTGACGGTCGAGCGGGTTTTTCAGGTAGAACGTGGTCAAGTGTGGGGGCGGGCTTGCAGGGGCCTGTCCCCCAGCAGCCAGTTGGCCTGCACGAACTGCTCGAATCTGGCAATTATGTATCATTTTATACAATGCCCGGTTGCGAGGCTGTCTTGATACGGGTTGCGGGCTTTAAGTAAGTTAGAAGTTGAAACGGATTCGGCGGATAGCGCGAAGTGTGCTGGTTTATATCAGACTTGTCCTAGAGCAATTTATTGGGGCAAGGTATTTGTTTGGTTGTATTGTACTTCTTGTTTTAAACGGATACATGTGTGGCGCATGTTGCGGGTTGAGCATTCTTTTATCGTTCTATAAATTTGTTCTACAACCGATGAGGTTGTTCAATTATTTGTAGGAGGTTTTTATGTCGTCTATCAATGCTAACTCAAACGTGGCTGCTGATTATCAGAGGTACGAAAGTAATAACTTTAATGAGAAGGGGCAAAACAATCCGCTGGATCAGGCGGCCGGGGAAGATGCTGAGTATTTGGATGCGCAAAATCAGCCGATTGATCATGAGATTCAATCCGACGGTAACGGTGGTTTCTATCAGCCAGGTACGGGCAGGGGGCAACCGGGTAATGGTGAGCCAGGGTTAGGAAGCATCAACGTTGGAGCGGGGCATCAAATTGACTTTGATGGTGCGGAGCCTCCGCGGTCGCTGCACTATTAAGGCGCCCGTGGGCGTGTAAGGTCGAAAAGAATGCTGCTGCATGAGTATGCGCAGCATTCATGTCGTCTCGTTGTTATTGCGTTTTTTGGGTAATGGGTTTTATGCCGTTCATCATGTTGATAGTTGCAGGTACGGTTTAAAGGAGAGGGTGGTTTGAATATTAACCAGACGTGTTGATTTTCCCGTCAGCGCTCTTTGCTCCGGTGTGTTCGCGGCGCGAAGCAACTAATCCTGTATTGTCTTATCGGAGCTTTCTCACATGACGTATCGGTGTGTCGGTGTAGGCTATCTTCGCTGGCGATGTTAGTGTGGTCGACCCTCTATGCTGAACGGTGTCGTTCATGATCCGTATGTACTCTGTGTTGCTTGCTGCTCTCCTGGCAATCTCCGGTTGCGGGACCATCAACACCGTCTTTCGCCCGGACGCTGTCGCCAGCCAGAACCTCAAGGAGTCGCGCAGCTACTGCGAAAATATCCCGCGCATCTACAGTGGGGTGATCTACGGGTTTTGTACGCTCAATGCTGAGCCCGCCCCTGAAAAAAGCCTGAATGACCGAGCCCTGTCGGACCACGAGAACAATGCTTTCCCGATCATCGCCATCGAGTTCATCGGCTCTGGCGTGCTGGACACCCTGGTCCTGCCCTACACGATCTACCGTCAGAACAAGGACGGCAGCATCGAGATCTTCCGCTGAACCTCCTCGACGCTCGCCGCTAACAGCTTTCTCCGGCTTTTGAGCTATAATCCCGCCCTTTAGCTGTTTCTCGCCCAGGCGAGAGGCACACTTTTTTCAGGCGTAACGCGCCTGCATGCAGACTAAAAGAGGCTAGACCCCTGTGGCATTGACGATTCTTGGCCTGTCCGGCGCCCTTAGCCATGATCCTTCCGCAGCCCTGTATATCGACGGCAAGCTGATCGCGGCCGCCGAAGAAGAACGCTTCGTGCGCGACAAGCATGCAAAGCACCGCATGCCCTACGAATCGGCGAAATTCTGCCTGGAACAAGCCGGCATCAAGCCTTCCGACGTTGATGTGGTCGCGATCCCGTTCGCCCCGATCAGCCTGTTCGGCGAAGCGCGCTGGCACTATGCCAAGCGTTACTGGTACGCCCCGGACCGCGCTCTCGATGCGATCCTGATGGGCAACCGGCGCTACAAGCGCTACCGCAACAAGATCGTCTGGTGCCTGGAACAGCTGGGCTTCGATCCGAAGAAGATCAAGATCGAGCCGGTAGAACACCACTTGGCCCACGCCTCCAGTGCCTACCACTGCTCCGGCTTCAAGGAGAAAACCGCGATCCTGGGGATCGACGGCAAGGGTGAGTACGCCACCACGTTCTTCGGCTACGGCGAAAACGGCAAGATCCACAAGATCAAGGAATTCTACGATCCGGACTCCCTCGGCGGCCTGTACGGCGCGGTCACCGAGTTCCTCGGTTTCGAGATGCTCGACGGCGAGTTCAAGGTCATGGGCATGGCGCCTTATGGCGATGCCAGCAAGTACGATTTCTCGCGCCTGGCCTCCTTTGAAAACGGCGAGCTGGTGATCAACACCGACTACGCCAACGTCATCGGCCTGCGTCGTTATAAAGAGAAGGGCAAGGGTTTCTACTTCTCGCCCAAACTGATCGAGTGGCTGGGGCCCAAGCGCGAAGGCGACATCGCCGACGAGCCGTACATCCACTACGCGGCCAGCATGCAGGCGCTGTTCGAGAAGCTGTCCCTGCAGATGATCGACTACTACCTGGGCGACATCCTCAAGGAAACCGGCAAGCTGGCCTTCGCCGGCGGCTGTGCGCTGAACGTCAAGCTGAACCAGAAGATCATTGCCCGTGACGACGTGAAAGAGCTGTTCGTGCAACCGGCGTCCGGCGATGCCGGCACCGCCGTGGGCGCCGCCGCTTACGTGTCCAACGCCCGTGGTGTGCCGGTGGAGAAGATGGAACACGTCTACCTCGGCCCGTCCTACAGCAACGAAGACGTGATCGCCGCTTGCGCCAAGCACCCGAGCAAGCCGGACTGGCGCAAGATCGACAGCATGCCTAAGCGCATTGCCAAGATCATGGTCGACGGCAACCCGGTGGCCTGGTTCCAGGGGCGCATGGAGTTTGGCCCGCGTGCCTTGGGCGGTCGTTCGATCATTGGTTGCCCGAGCGCTACCGGCGTGGCGGACCGCATCAACCATCAGATCAAGTTCCGCGAGCGCTGGAGGCCTTTCTGCCCGTCGATGCTCGACACCGTGGCCCCGCTGATGATCAAGGTCGATCACCCGGCGCCGTTCATGACCTTCACCTTTGAAGTGTCGGAAGAGTGGAAAACCCGCGTGCCGGAAGTGGTCCATGAGGACGGCACGTCCCGCGCCCAGGTGCTCAAGCGCGAATACAACCCGCGCTACTACGACATGATGAAAGAACTCGAAGTGCTGACCGGCAACGGCGTGTCCCTGAACACTTCGCTCAACCGTCGTGGCGAAGCGATGATCTGCTCGCCGACCGATGCGCTGAACATGTTCTTCGGTTCCGACCTGCAGTACCTGATCATGGAAGACATCCTGGTGGTCAAGGACGGCGTGGACCCTTATGACGCTGTGGTTTAAATGCTGAATCGCTTCCAGGGTTGGCGTGAACGCGGCTGGGTACCTGTCGAGGCCGAGGTCTACGCCCAGGCCTGGCAGCGGTTTGGCGGCAGCGTGGCGACGCATCCGCTGATCGTCGAGCGGTTGGCGGACCTGGCGCAGATTCCGGTGCGCTACCTGGGCTGGGAGCAGGATGGCGAGCTCAAGGGCGCGATTGCCACCTGGGGGCGCGACCTGGCCTTGTCCAAGGACGTGCTCAAGCGGCGCGGCAAGAAAGGCGTGTTCGATCTGGGCAATGCCGAAATCATCCTGCCGATCGCCGCCGACGCGCAGTTGCCGGTGCGCCACCGTGGGCGCTACCTGTCGGCGTTGAACGAGGGGCGCGTCAGCACCCTCAAGCCCCAGGCCGAGCAGTTGGCCATGGCGCGCACCCCGGAAGACCTGTCGAAGAAGTTTCGCTACAACCAGCGCCGCGAATTGCGGTTGCTCGAAGAAGCCGGCGGCGTGGTGCGGGCGGTGAGTGAGTTTTCCAGCAGCGAGCTGGCGGCCATCTACTGCGACCTGTTCCAGCGCCGCTGGGGCTTCCCGGCCACCGGCGCCGAGCATCTGGCGCAGGTGCTGGGCTTGCTCAAGGAGTTCCTGGTGGGCTCGGTACTGTTTCTCAACGATGCGCCGATTGCCGTGCAACTGGTGTATCGCGTCGAGGCGCCCGAGTGGGTCAGCATCGAATACGTCAACGGCGGTGTCGACCCCCAGACCCGTGAATTCAGCCCCGGCAGCGTGTTGAGTTTCCTCAATACGCAAAGCGCCTGGGAACAGGCGCGGGCCGTGGATAAACCGCTGCGCTTTTCCTTCGGGCGCGCCGACCGTGAATACAAGGAGCGCTGGTGCAACCCGGTGCCGGTGTTCAGCCTATGAGCCGCAAGCAGCAACTGCTCAAGCGTCATCGGCGCACCAAGCGCATCGCGCTGCTGATTGGCTTGCTGGTGCTGATCGCGGCCGGTGTGCTCGTGGCCTGGTGGCTGCCGTTGATTCTGGCGGTGGTGCTGTGGGCGGCCCATGAAGCCTGGTTTGCCGATCATCTGTTCTATTCGCCCAACGAGGATTATGCCTACGCATTCCCTCACGGCAGTGAAGTGCCAGGCCTGCGCCTGGACGCGGGGCGGCTGTTGCTGGACGCGCCGCTGGCGGCGGACGACACCCTGATCGTCGGCATCGAGCTGCAGAGCTCGTGGCTCGGGCGTTTCATCGACCCGGCGGTGGAACTGCTGGGCCTGCAAACGCCGGACCGGCAAGTGTTCGAGCGTGGCGTCGGCGGGCGCCGTTACCTCAACCTGACCGGCGCCGCCGACGCATTGGCCGCTGGCAAGCTACAGGTACGCGGGCGTTTTTGCCGGATCAACGGCCAGCCGACGCTGTGGCGTTTCCGCCAGCCGGATTATCGCCAGCAACGTGTGATGGTGATTGCGCCCCATGCCGACGACGCCGAACTGGCGGCCTTCAGCCTGTACAGCCAGGCGGCCGAAAGTTGGATCGTCACGTTGACCGCCGGTGAAATCGAAGCCGAGCATTATCAACAGATGGGCCTGCCCAAGGCGCAAGCGGCGCAACTCAAAGGGCGCCTGCGGGCCTGGGACAGCATTGCCGTGCCGCGCTGGGCCGGCGTTCCCGAAGCACAGTGCGTGCAATTGGGCTACTTCTGCATGCAGTTGGCGGCCATGCAGGCCGCGCCGGACCAGGCTCAAGCCTCCCGCGAGGCGCAATTGAGCGATACGCGGCTGTTTCGTCAGTTCAATGCCTTTGCGCTGCCCGGTGACGAGGACGGCGCGCCGACCTGGCACAACCTGATCGCCGACCTGCGCGCGCTGCTACTCAAGGCGCGGCCGCAGGTGATCGTGCTGCCGACGCCGTTGCTCGACCCGCACGCCGACCATATCTGCGCTCACGCGGCGATACTGGAAGCCCTGGAGGGCCTGGCGTGGCAGCCCGACACATTGCTCGGCTACGCCAATCACTTGCATGATAACGACCGCTGGCCCATGGGCGACTCGGGCGCCGGCGTGGCCCTGCCGCCGCGTTTCGACACCGCGGACGAACTGGTCCCCTGCAGTTTCACGCTCGCCTTGAGCCAGCAGCAGGACAAGGCCATGGCCCTGGGCATGATGCACGACCTGCAACCGCGCGCGCCGTTCAAGCGCCGTGTGCGTCGCTGGTTGCAACAGGTGCTGGCCGGGCGTAGCCCATCGCCATACGGAGAGAACGAATTCTTCCGCAAGGCTGTGCGTCGGCATGAATTGCTGTGGGTCCTGAAACAGGACTGAGACCTTATTTACGGCAGACCGCATCCGTTTGCCGCACCATTTTTTGCCGGGCTGCGCGCCCGCAGCCAGATCGCTGCATGGAGAGTTATGAAGCCTCGTTTCAAGGTTTTGCAGTTACAGCCGGACTACAACGTCAAGACCAATGACTTCGCCGACCTGGGTGAGCAGATCGTCAAATCGTTGCCGGTTGAACGCTTCGAGGTGACATCGGGGTATCTCAGTGGTCGCCCGTTACCGGGCCAGCCGCTGAGCGTGGCCGAGCACTCCCACTATTTTGAACTGCCGGAGAAGTCCCTCAAGGGCATCCGCTTTGGCGCCATGTGGCAGATCTACAAGTATTGCCGCGAGCAGAAGTTCGATGTGGTCATCTGCAACCGCTTCAAGTCGGTGAACATGATGCTGTCCCTCAACCGCTGGTTGAAGATCCCGCTGTGCATCGGCATCTCCCATGGTTTCGGCGAGTACGCCCGTGGCTACCGCCGGCGTCAGACCCAGCGCTGGGTGAGCCCGGCGTGGCGCTTCGTCGGCGTGTCGGAGGCGGTGCAGGAGTACCTGGTGGCGCTCAATTGCGGGTTCACCCGTGAAAACACCACCTATGTCACCAACGCCATCGACATCCCGCAGGCAGAAGCCTTGCAGTTGCCGCGCGATGAAGCGCGCAAGGCCCTGGGCCTGCCGCTGGACGCGCGGATGATCGGCGCCCTGGGCCGCCTGGTGCCGATCAAGGGCCACACGCATCTGCTGCAGGCGTTTGCCACGCTCAAGGACAAATACCCGCAGGCACAGGTGGGGATCATCGGTTCCGGCCGCGCCGAAGCCGACCTGCGTGCCGACATCGAGCGCCTCGGCCTGACCGGTCGCGCGCACCTGTTGGGGTTCCGTGAAGACGGCATGAAGTACGTGCGCGGTTTCGATATCTGGACCATGCCGTCGCTGTTCGAAGGCCTGGGCCTGGCGCTGCTGGAAGGCATGAGCGGGCATTTGCCGGTGATCGCCTCCAACGGCCCGGCGATGCTGCCGCTGGTGCAGGGCGCGGGCGGGCTGTCTCACGATCCGGGCAACGTCGAGCAACTGGCCGCGGCGCTGGATACCTACCTGGCACTGAGCGATGAGCAATTGCGTGCCAAGGGCGAGGAGGTGTTCCGTTACCTGGTAGCCAACCACACCCTGGACGAGTTCAAGCACAAGTACCTGACCCTGATTGAAACCGGTTTGCGTGAAGTAGGTAGAGCATGAATCAGCCACAACCCCTGGTCTCGGTGATCATCGCGTCCTACAACCATGGCCCGTACATCGAGCAGAGCATCCTCAGCGTGCTGGGGCAGACCTACGCGAACATCGAACTGTTGGTGGTCGACGATGGCTCCAAGGACGACAGCGTCGAGCGCATCCGGCGCTTGCAGGCCGAGCACGGCTTTGATTTCCAGGTCCAGCAGAACCAGGGGCTGACCAATACGCTCAACGGCGCGATCGCCCGGGCCAAAGGCACGCTGATCGCGCCGTTCGGTTCCGACGACATCATGTTGCCCGAGCGCATTGCGGCCCAGGTCGCCTACATGGAAGGCAAGCCCAAGGTCGGCATCTGCGCGGGCAACATCGAGTTGATCGATGGCGATGGCCAGCCCTATCCCGACAAGAAGCAGCACCGGGACCTGCCGTTTCGCAGCCTGGACTTCGATGACCTGTTCCTGGACCGCAAACCGTTCCCGCCGGCACCGACCCTGTTGATCCGCCGCGAAGCGCTGGAGCAGGTGGGCGGCTTCGATCCGCTGATTCCGCTGGAAGATTTGCTGATCGAATTGAAGATCACCCACGCCGGCTACACCATCGACGTGTTGAACATGGTCATGGCGCGCTATCGCCAGCACGCCACCAACACGTACAAGAACCATCGCTACATGATTCAGAACATCCTCAAAACTTATGGATTGTTCAGCGAGCACCCGTCGTATGACGCGGTGCGCTACAACTTCCTCAACTCGATGTTCCTCAAGACCGCCGACCGTGACCGGCCGCTGGCGCGGGAGATCCTCAAGCAGATCCCGTTGAAGTTCTGGGGGCGCAAGACCCTGCGCGGGCTGGTGCGGTTGTACCTGGCGCCCCTCAGAAGCTGAGGCGGCGGTGGCAGTGAAAAAGGCGACTATCAGCGGTGATAGTCGCCTTTTTTATCAGGCGGCCGGGCTAGCCAGGCCCTGGACCTGCTCGCGGATTTTTGCCGTGGCTTTTGGGCTGGCGATGCTGGCGTAACCCTTGGCCAGTTGCTCGAAGTGCGCTTCGAACAGCCAGTTGCGGTCCTGCGGGTAACGTTGCATATGGCGCAGGTTGCGTTGGCGCAAGGCATTGCGCAGGGCCGACGGGAAGATGCGCAGGTCGGCGATATCGATCAGCGCGAACTCGCCGTCATCCATCAGCAGCACGTTGCCCAGGTGCAGCGAGCGGAAGTACACACCACGCTCATGCAATTGGGCCATGAATCGACCGAAGCGCTCGATCAGCGATTCGCGCAGGCTGCTGTCCAGGCTTTGCAGGGCCTGGCGCAGGGTCAGGCCGGGCAGTGGCGAGTAGGTGACGGCACTGCTGGCGTCGCGCAGGCTGTAAACGCCGAGGATTTGCGGGGTGGGAATGCCCAGGCTGCGCAATTGTTCGGCGTTGCTGGCAAACCGCTCGGAATAAGGGTTGAAGCTGCCCGAGGTGTACCAGCGGCGTGCGCGGAAGACCTTGAGGAAACTGCCGTCTTCCAGGCGCAGGACTTTCGGGCCCAGGCCGTCGGCTTCAATCACATGGGCGTTGTGGCACAGTTGATCGAAGGCCTCGGTCTTGAGGGTTTGCACCGGCATGCGCAGCAGGCTGTGGCGGCGCTGGGCGATGCTCAGGCCGGCGATGATCGCCAAAGGAATCCACAGCAGGAACCAGTGTTCCTTGGGCCGCGACAGGATGCCGCCGCCCTCGGTCAGGCCGGCGCCGATGCCGTAGGCCAGCAGGGAGGAGGCGAGGATGAACAGCGGTTGCGCCCGTTCTTTGAGGCTTTTATACAAGCCCCAGCCGAGCATGAAGGCCCACGGGATAAAGCCGATGATGCCGACGTAATACAGCACGCCCAGGGCAAAACTGTGGGGTTCGCGCAGTTGGAAGCCGTTGGCCTGAGCCAGGGTCAGGTACAGCTCGGAATCGTAGCTGTGGCCTATCCACGGGTGTTCGGCGATGCGCTGCAGCGTCATGCTCCACAGTTCGAAGCGGAACGAGCTGCCGCGGTTGGTGATCAGTTCAGGGTAGAACAGCAAGAGCGCCGCGGCGCTCAGGACCAAGCCCGCGATCATCATGGCCGAGCGGCGGTTGCGGCTGACAAAACTCATCCACAGGATGGCCAGGGTCAGGGCCACCAACGGTGTGCGGGAACCGGTGGCCAGGACCGCGGCGGTCATGATGGCCAGGGCCGGTACGCTGAACCACAGCACCTGAAAGCGCTGGCTGGTCATGCAGACATACAACCAGTAGACGCTGAAAAAACCGAACACGTGGGAACTGAGCAGCGGGTTGTCGAGGGCGCCGCGGCCGCCGATCATGCGTATTTCAAGGCCCGGCTCAAACCCCTTGGCGAAGGCCACCAGGTTACACAGGGTCGCCACCAGTGCGATCACTGCCGCACTGAAGAACACGGGCTTGAACAGGTCGTTGCGGTAATGCAGCAACAGCCCGCAGCCGCCAAACAACATGAACGTGTGCAGCGGTCGCTTGAACAGGTCGGTGTCGGGATGAAACTCCGGGCTCCAGAACAGGCTGGTCAGGGCCCAGGCGGAGAAGACCAGGAATGCGATGGCCAGCGGCTCACGCAGCAATTCCATGAATTCCCTGGGGCGCAGGCACAATAGCAACAAGGTTGGCGCGCTGAACAGGACGTAGTAGAACCTGTGCAGCACGTTGCGATTGGTGACGAAGAACAGCGAACTCAGCAGAAGCAACAAGCCAATGGGCAAAATCCATAGGACCAGGAAGTCGAAGACGCGATTTGAGCCATAGGTAAGACGCTTGCACTGCATACGGTAAAAAGCCATTTCAGAAATAGAAAGCCGACCATCTTAGAGTAGTGGCTATATAATGTCGCCGGTTGGATTTCGCCGGCCCGCGGGTCATGTGGGGTGCAAGTACAACAGAGAAGCTGTGCTAAAGTCAGCCTCCTTTTTTAAAACGCCGCGTGATATGACCGACTCCAGTCCGAGCGCAAGCCCTTCGAGCTTGAAAATATACTTCCGCCTGCTCAGTTACGTCAGGCCCTATGCGGGTTTGTTCGCGCTGAGTATTGTCGGATTTCTGATTTTCGCGTCGACCCAGCCGATGCTGGGGTACATCCTCAAGTACTTTGTCGATGGCCTTTCGAACCCGCAAGCCGTGTTGTTCCCCAGCGTGCCGTTCCTGCGCGACCTGCAGCTGCTGCAGGCCGTGCCGCTGCTGATCATCCTGATCGCCGCCTGGCAGGGCCTGGGTTCGTTCCTCGGTAACTACCTGCTGGCCAAGGTTTCCCTGGGCCTGGTCCACGACCTGCGGGTGCAACTGTTCAACAACCTGCTGACGCTGCCCAACCGCTACTTCGACAATCACAACTCCGGGCACCTGATTTCCCGCATCACCTTCAACGTGACCATGGTCACGGGGGCGGCGACCGATGCGATCAAGGTGGTGATTCGCGAAGGCATGACCGTGATCTTCCTGTTCGCTTCGCTGCTGTTCATGAACTGGCGCCTGACGCTGGTGATGATCGCCATCCTGCCGTTGATTGCGGTGATGGTCAGCACGGCCAGCAAGAAATTCCGCAAACAGAGCAAGAAGATCCAGGTGGCCATGGGCGACGTGACCCATGTGGCGTCTGAAACCATCCAGGGGTACCGCGTCGTGCGCAGCTTCGGCGGCGAGGTCTACGAGGAAAAACGCTTCCTCAAGGCCAGCCAGAGCAACACCAACAAGCAACTGCGCATGACCCGCACCGGGGCGATCTACACCCCGGCGCTGCAACTGGTGATCTACACCGCCATGGCCGTGCTGATGTTCCTGGTGCTTTACCTGCGCGGCGACGCATCGGCCGGCGACATGGTGGCCTACATCACTTTGGCCGGTCTGCTGCCCAAGCCGATCCGTCAGTTGTCGGAAGTCAGTTCGACCATCCAGAAGGGTGTGGCGGGCGCCGAAAGCATTTTCGAACAGCTGGACGAAGAGGCTGAAGTCGACAACGGCACGATCGAGCGCGACAAGGTCAGCGGCCATCTGGAAGTGCGTCACCTCAACTTCACCTATCCCGGCACCGAACGTCCTGTACTCAAGGACATCAGCTTTACCGCCGAGCCTGGGCAGATGATCGCCCTGGTGGGGCGCTCGGGCAGCGGCAAGTCGACCCTGGCCAGCCTGATCCCGCGTTTCTACCACCATGCAAGCGGTGAAATCCTGCTCGATGGCGTCGAGATCGAAGACTACAAACTGCTCAACCTGCGCAAGCACATCGCCCAGGTGACCCAGCACGTGACCCTGTTCAGCGACACGGTGACCAACAACATCGCCTACGGCGACCTGGCCGGCGCACCACGGGCCGACGTCGAAGCCGCCGCGATGGATGCCAACGCCAAAGACTTCATCGACCAGTTGCCTAAAGGCTTCGACACCCAGGTCGGCGAAAACGGCGTGCTGCTGTCCGGCGGTCAACGCCAGCGCCTGGCAATTGCCCGCGCCCTGCTCAAGAATGCGCCGCTGCTGATTCTCGACGAGGCCACCTCGGCCCTCGACACCGAGTCCGAGCGCCACATTCAGGCGGCGCTGGACAAGGTCATGCAAGGCCGCACGACCCTGGTGATCGCGCACCGCCTGTCCACCATCGAGAAGGCCGACCTGATCCTGGTGATGGACGACGGGCGTATTGTCGAGCGCGGCACCCACGGTCAATTGCTTGCACAGAACGGCTACTACGCCCGCCTGCATGCCATGGGCCTGGATGCCCCGGTGTCGGCGGATATCACCTGATACCCTTGGTGGGGCGGGCAATCCGCCTCACCAACGTTCCTGCAACATCTTCTGTCACACCCCCACAAGCCTTCTGTAACCCTGTGCTAATATCGCGCCCCTGTTCATTTTGTATGTGGGTTGCTCCATGAAGTTGTCCATGCCGCGATTCGATCAAGCCCCTGTCTTGGTGGTCGGCGATGTCATGCTCGACCGTTACTGGCATGGCGGAACCTCACGGATTTCCCCTGAGGCGCCGGTACCGGTAGTCAAGGTCGAGCAAATCGAAGACCGTCCAGGTGGCGCTGCCAACGTTGCCCTCAATATTGCCGCCCTCGGCGCCCCTGCCTCCCTGGTGGGTGTGACCGGCGACGACGAAGCCGCCGACAGCCTGGCCAACAGCCTGCGCGGTGCCGGCGTGCGCGCGCTGTTCCAGCGCATCGCCCATCAGCCGACCATCGTCAAGCTGCGGGTCATGAGCCGTCACCAGCAATTGCTGCGCATCGATTTCGAAGAACCCTTCGCCACCGACGCCCTGGCCCTCAGCGCGCAGGTCGATGAGTTGCTCGAAGGCATCAAGGTGCTGGTGTTGTCCGACTACGGCAAAGGCGCGCTGAAGAACCACCAGATGCTGATCCAGGCCGCCAAGGCCCGCAATATTCCGGTGCTGGCCGATCCCAAGGGCAAGGACTTCTCGATTTATCGCGGCGCCAGCCTGATCACGCCGAACCTCAGCGAGTTCGAAGCCATCGTCGGCGGTTGCGCCGATGAGCACGAATTGGTGAGCAAGGGCGCGACGCTGATGGCCGAACTGGACCTGGGCGCCTTGCTGGTGACCCGTGGCGAGCACGGCATGACCTTGCTGCGCCCGGGCTATGCGGCGATGCACCTGCCGGCGCGTGCGCGTGAAGTGTTCGACGTCACCGGCGCCGGCGACACCGTGATTTCCACCCTGGCCGCCTCCATCGCGGCCGGCGAGGAATTGCCCCACGCCGTGGCCCTGGCCAACCTGGCGGCGGGCATCGTGGTCGGCAAGCTCGGCACCGCCGCGATCAGCGCGCCCGAACTGCGCCGTGCGATCCAGCGTTCCGAAGGCTCCGAGCGTGGGGTGTTGAGTCTCGAGCAATTGCTGCTGGCGATTGACGACGCGCGCGCCCACAACGAAAGCATTGTGTTCACCAATGGCTGTTTCGACATCCTGCATGCCGGTCATGTGACCTACCTGGAACAGGCGCGCGCCCAAGGCGATCGCCTGATCGTCGCGGTCAATGACGATGCGTCGGTCAGCCGCCTGAAAGGTCCGGGCCGCCCGATCAACAGTGTCGACCGACGCATGGCGGTCCTGGCCGGCCTGGGTGCGGTGGATTGGGTGATCAGCTTCCCCGAAGCCACCCCGGAAAACCTGCTGGCCCAGGTCAAGCCCGATGTGCTGGTCAAGGGCGGCGACTATTCCGTCGACCAGGTGGTCGGCGCCGACATCGTCAGCGCCTACGGCGGCAAGGTCAAAGTGCTGGGGTTGGTTGAGAACAGCTCGACGACCGCGATCGTGGAAAAAATCCGCAATCACGAATAAGGCCCGCGGCCGTAGGAGCGGGCCTGCTCGCGCCTACGGTCTGGCCTTCTTTGGCACGATCTTGCGCAACATCTGCCGCGCCTTGCCGGTCAGGCGCTTGAGCTTCGACTCTTTCTCCGGGACGGCCAGGCCTTGCTGCCTGAGCCAATCCTTCCAACGAATCCGCTCGTCGCGCACCACCCAGCCGTCCTGCTGGGCGAAGCTCTCCGCCAGGTACAAACCCCGCGTGCTCGCCGGGTACAGCTGATCTTTCTTGACGGTATACAGTTCGGCGAGCGGCTGCCCGTCCTTCAAGGGCATCAGGTACAGGTCCGGGCGCTGGCGGTCCAGGCGCGCGACCAGTTGATCGCCTTCGAGTCGCTCATCCACATGGAACAAGCTCAAGGATTTGGCTTCCTTGGGCACCTCCAGGCGCAAGTCATAAATCAATTGCAGCGAGGCCGTAGGCAAGTGGACGTAGGCCCGTGGGCGCTCGATCAGTTGCGTGGTCGCGCAGCGCACCGGGCGGGCCGCGCCGGACAAGGGGCTCAAGCGAAACGGCAAGGCTTCGCGGTAGTGCAGCGCGGCAGAGTAGGGCGCCGGCAGCCAGGTGTCGTTGAAGCGCCCGCTGAGCCAGCCTTCGGGCGTCTCCAGCAGGCACTCTTCGGCGATTTCCTGGATGGCGGTGTGCAGCGGCAGGTTCAGCTCATGGGCGGGGACATAGCCGGAAATCAGCTTGAGTACCACGTCGCCACGGTCCTGGCGGCGTTGGCGCACCAGCACCCAGTAATCCTTGTTTTGCCAATGCAGGGTCAAACGCACCGACACGCCGAGGTTGGCCAGCTCGAGGGCGAAACGCTCCGGGTCTGTCACTTCTACCGGCTTGCGCCGTTGCAGGGTCTGGGCAAAGTTGAGCGGCATGCCGACGCTCTGGTAGCTCAGGCCTTCGGGGGTGGCTTCGACATGCAGTGGCAGAGTCTTGAAGTTGCTGGGGTTTTTTCTTATGAGCGTTCGCGACATGTCGGCTCCTTCTTACGTCGGGGCGGCCGCGTCGGCGGCATCAGAGTTGACGAATGACCTGGGCAGCGGTCGCCACGTTGTGAGCCAGGTGCAGCGGATTAATGGTCCCGACAATAGCACTGGCGACACCCGTTTGCGCAAACAACAACATGAAACTGGCACGTATGGGGTCCATTCCCGGTTCCAGGCAGACGTGGCCGCTGGCGAGGGCTTTTTTCACCAGGATGCCTTTGCCATGGGCGGCCGCATAATCAATGACGGCTTTCTCGGCCTGTTCGTTCAGATTGTAGGTGACCATTGCGCAATCGCCCTGTTCCAGAGCCTTCACGCCGCCTTCGACGGTTTTGCCGGAGAAGCCGAAACCGCGGATTTTGCCCTCTCGTTTCAAGTCCGCGAGGGTCTGGTACACCTCGCAGTCGTTGAGAATGTGCAGGTCGTTGCCGTCGGAATGCACCAGCACCAGGTCGATAAAGTCGGTTTCCAGTCGTTTCAGGCTGCGTTCGATCGACATCCGGGTATGGGCCGCGCTGAAATCGTGACGGGACACGCCGTTGTCGAATTCTTCGCCGACCTTGCTGACAATCACCCACTCGTTGCGCTGGCCCCGCAACAGCGGCCCCAGGCGTTCTTCGCTGCGGCCATAGGCCGGCGCGGTATCGATCAGGTTGATGCCCAATTGACGGGCCTGGCGCAGCAGCAGGCGCGCTTCGTCGTCATCGGGAATCTGGAAGCCGCTGGGGTATTTCACCCCTTGGTCGCGACCGAGCTTGACGGTGCCCAGGCCCAGCGGCGACACCAGCAGGCCGGTACTGCCCAGCGGGCGGTGCAGGTCGTGCAGGGTGGGCAGGCTCATGGCAACAGTTGCTCCCAGGCCGGTTGGCCGATGGCGGGTTTGGGCAGCTCGGGCAGCGGGGTGGCAGGCCCGGGTTGGATGCCATCGCGTTCGAGGACGTGGAACACCCGGTCGGCGAAGTCCGGCGCCAGGGCCAGCTTGGTCGGCCAGCCCACGAGCAGGCGGCCCTGTTCGGCGAGGAAGGCGTTGTCGGGGCGAGTCAGGCCCGATTGCAGCGGCTCGGCCCGTTCGACGCGCAGGGTGGCCCATTCGGTGTGGCTCATGTCGATCCACGGCAGCAGAAGCGCCAACTCGTGCTGCGCGGTGGCGATCTGTTCCTGTGGCGTGCGTGCTACGCCGTCGGCCTCGGCGATGTCGCCGCCCATGTACCACACCCAGTTGCCATCGGCGGCCGGGTGTGTGGTCACGGTGAGGCGCGGTTTGGTGCCGCCGCCCAGGCAGTGGGCGTACAGCGGTTTCAGGCCTGGGCCTTTGGCGATGATCATGTGCAGCGCACGCTTTTGCATGGCCGGCTCGCTCAGGCCCAGAGCGGCGAGCAGATCGGCAGTGCCGCCGCCGGCGCTCAAGACGATGCGCTGGGCGCGGATCTCGCGGCCGTCGACTTTCAGACCGACCAGTGCGTCGTTTTCCCGCAGCGGTTCGATGTGTTGTCCGGCGAGCAAACCATCGCCGGCCAACTGCGCCAGGCGTCCGATCAGGCTCGGCACGTCGACCACCAATTCCGACAGGCGATAGACCTTGCCCTTGAAGCGGCGGTCCTGCAGGGCTGGCGGCAGGGCGTCGCCCTTGACCTGATCGACGCGGCCGCGCACGGCCTTGCTGGCGAAGAAGCTGGTGAGGTTGCCGGCGAGCGTGCCGGGGGACCACAGGTAATGGGCTTCGGAGAGCAGGCGCACGCCGGTCAGGTCCAGTTCGCCGTGACCGGCCAGGGCCTCACGCCAGCGCCGCGGCATATCGGCAATCGCTTCGGAGGCGCCGGTGAGCGCACCGTGCAGCGCGTATTTCGCACCGCCGTGAATGATGCCTTGGGACTTCACGCTTTGCCCGCCTCCCAGGGTGGCGTTTTCCACCACCACCGTGGAAAACCCCTGGCGGCGCAGGCGCGCATTCAGCCAGAGGCCGGCAACTCCGGCGCCGACGATCAGAACGTCGGTGGAAATAACGGATGGCATGGGCAACCTCAGTGTTCAAATCAAGGTGCCAAGTATACAGACTCAACGAATGGATCTTTGCGCGGGATCAATATTGACGCGTGAGGTCAGTGCCCCGCCGTTTTCGAGAACAGTTGAATCACCACCACGCCCAACACAATCAAGCCCATCCCCAGCATTGCCGGCAGATCGAGCTTCTGCCCATAGATGAACAGTGCCGCGACGCTGACCATCACGATGCCCATCCCTGCCCACACGGCATACGCCACGCCGACCGGCACTGTACGCACCACCAGGGTCAGCATCCAGAACGCCACGCCGTAGCCGACGATCACCAGCAGCAGTGGGATCGGTGTGCTCCAGCCCTTGATGGCTTTCATGGAAACGGTGGCGATGACTTCCGAGCAGATGGCGATGGCCAGGTAGTAGTAGGCAGGGGTCATGGTGCGGTCCTCGGTGTGTAGCGCGCTGGATAAGGTCGGCATTCTAGAGGCTCGTCAGATGGGGTAAAGTCATTACCTATCCGAATTAAAGATGGGTTGTGCCATGAATGTGCAGTGGAACCTGGAACAGATGCGCCTGTTCGTCAGCGTCGCCGAGCAGCGTTCTTTTTCGGCGGTAGCGCGTCAGCAGCGCAAGGCTCAGTCGGCGGTCAGCAACGGGATCGCCTTGCTGGAAGCGGACCTGGGCGTCAGCCTGTTCGAACGAAGCAGCGGCCGCCAGCCGCGCTTGACTGAAGCCGGCACGGTGCTGCTCGAAGAGGCTCGGGAAGTGCTGCGCCAGTGCGAACGCCTCAATGGCCGCGCACTGTCGTTGGTGCGCGGCGAAGAAGCCTGCCTGCGCCTGGCCCAGGATGAAGCGATGCTGTACCAGCCGGTCCTCGACAGTCTCGACGCCCTGGCCGGCCAGTTTCCCAACCTCGAGGTGCAGCTTTCCAGCGCTGCCCAGGGCGATGTCGCACGCAAACTGGTGGAGCGCAGGGCCGACCTGGGCATGTTGTTCTATCACGATCAAATCCCCGAAGCGCTGGAGCGGCGGGTCGTCGGCAGTGTGGAAATGGTCACGGTGTGCGGGCGCCGCCATCCGCTGGCGGCGCAGCAAACCGTGGACTGCCAGGGGTTGGCGCAGTATCGCCAGTTGCTGATGTCGACCCAGACCAGCGTCTACCCCGGCAGCGAGGCCGCCAGCCCGCAGGTGTGGCGCGCCGACAGCTTCTACGTGCTGGCCGAATGGCTTATCCGTGGCCTGGGTTGGGCCTGGTTGCCCCGGCATGTGGTGCAATACCCCGCGTACCAGAACCAAATGGTCGAACTCGACAGCGAATGGACCCCGCCGGCGCTTGTGGTCGAGCTGGTGTGGCGCCGCGATGAACCCCTGGGCCCTGCCGCGCGCTTTCTCGCCGAACGTTTTGCCGAGTGCTTGCAGGCGATCGATTGAAAAAGCCGATAAACTCCGCCGCCATGAATAGAACTCTCTACAGCTGTCTGTTTTACCTGGCGCTGCCGTTGGTGGCTTTACGTCTATGGCTGCGCGCGCGCAAGGCGCCGGCCTACGCCAAGCGCGTGGGCGAGCGCTTTTCCTACGGCTTGCCGCGGATGCAACCGGGCGGGATCTGGGTGCATGCGGTGTCGGTGGGCGAAAGCATCGCCGCCGCGCCGATGATCCGTGGCCTGCTGGAGCGTTATCCGCAGTTGCCGATGACGGTCACCTGCATGACGCCCACCGGCTCCGAGCGTATCCAGGCATTGTTCGCCGATGAACCGCGCGTCCAGCATTGCTACTTGCCCTATGACTTGCCCTGCGCGGCCAAGCGTTTTCTCGATCGTGTCCAGCCGAAACTGGCCGTGATCATGGAGACCGAGCTGTGGCCCAACCACATCCACGCCTGCGCCCAGCGCGGGATTCCGGTGGCGCTGGCCAATGCACGCTTGTCGGCGCGTTCGGCCAAGGGCTACGCACGTTTTGCCAGACTGACGGCGCCGATGCTGGCAGAAATGAGTCTGATCGCCGTGCAGACCGAGACTGAGGCCGAGCGTTTCCGCAGCCTGGGTGCGCGTGCGGACACGGTGCAGGTGACCGGCTCGATCAAGTTCGACCTGACCATCGACCCGCAACTGCTGGCGCGCGCGGCCGCGTTGCGCGAACAGTGGGGCGCCGGCGAGCGTCCGGTGTGGATCGCGGCGAGTACCCACGAGGGCGAAGATGAGGTGGTGCTGGCGGCCCATCGTCAACTGCTCGCCAGCTATCCCAATGCGCTGCTGATTCTGGTGCCGCGCCATCAGGAACGCTTCGGCCCGATGTTTGAGCTGTGCCAGCGACAAGGGTTCGCCACGGTGCGTCGCTCCAGCGGCGAGCCGGTCACCGCGCACACCGCCGTGTTGCTCGGCGACACCATGGGCGAGTTGCTGTTTTTGTATGCCTTGGCCGACAGCGCGTTGGTGGGTGGCAGCCTGGTCGCGACCGGCGGGCACAACCCGCTGGAACCGGCGGCGTTGGGCAAGCCGGTGATCATGGGGCCACACCGGTTCAACTTCCTCGAAATCAGCGCAATGCTGCGCGACGCCGGGGCGTTGCGTGAGGTGGATGATGCCGAAGGTTTGGCCGAGGCCGTGCGGCAGCTGTTCGAGCTACCGCAGGATGCCCAGCGGATGGCGCAGGCGGGGCTTAAGGTGATGCAGGCCAACCAGGGCGCTTTGAAGCGATTGTTGGATGGCCTTGATCGCCTGATGACTCACTGACGCAATGCCGATCCAAATGTGGGAGGGAGCAAGCCCCTTCCCACATTGGTTCTGTGGTGCGATCAATAACCCGGGCGGGCCTTGAGCTGCTCGGCGGCGGCCTTGGCCAGGTCCGGCGGCAGGAAGTCGCGGTCCGGGTTGTAGTCGGCCTTGAGATAGCGCGTCAGGTCTTGCAGGTCCCCAGGGTTCAACGTGCCGGCTGCCTGCTTCAAGCGCAGGTTGTCGAGGATGTAGTCGTAGCGGCTGTTGTTGTAGTTGCGCACCGACGCATAGAGCTGGCGCTGGGCGTCGAGCACGTCGACGATATTGCGCGTACCCACCTGATAACCGATTTCCGTGGCTTCCACCGCGCTCTGGTTGGAGATGATCGACTGGCGGCGTGCCTGCACCTGCTCCACGTCGGTGTTGACCGCGCGATGCAGGTTGCGTGTGTTTTCCACCACCTGGCGGCGCAGGCTTTCGCGTTGCTGCTCGGTCTGGCCCAGGCGCGAGTACGATTCGCGCACTTGCGAGCTGGTCAGGCCACCGCTGTACAGCGGGATATTCAGGCGCAGGCCAATAGTGCGTTGCGAGACATCGCCGCCATAAGGCGTGCCGAAGGCATTCGGGTTACTGAAGCCGAGCGCGTCGTTATCGCCCTTTTCATACTGCGCCACGGCGTCCAGGGTCGGCGCATGCCCGGCCTTGCGCTGCTTGAGGGTTTCCTCGGCGGCGGTGACGGCGTAGTTGCTGGCGAGCAGGTTCAGGTTCTGGCGGCCGGCGGTTTCGACCCAGGCCTTGGCGTCGTTCGGCAGCGGCGGCAGCACCGGCAGTGTATGCACAATGCCCTGGATCGAATTGTATTGACGGTTGGTCAGCGCGATCAGTGCTTCGAACGCGTCGTCCACCTGGCGTTGCGCGACGATCCGGTTGGCCCGCGCGGTGTCGTAGCTGGCCTGGGATTGCAGCACATCGGTCTTGTCCGACAGGCCCACGTCGAAGCGTTCGTTGGACTGGTCCAGTTGGCGCTTGAAGGCGTTTTCTTCGGCCTTGGTGGAGGCCAGGTTGTCCTGGGCGCGCAGCACGGCGAAGTAGTTCTCGGCGCTTTGCAGGATCAGGTTCTGTTCGGTGGCTGAAAGTTGCAGCGCAGCCTGTTCGTTGACGGCTTCGGCGGCTTGCAGCTGGAACCAGCGGTCGGCGCGGAACAGCGGCTGGCTCAAGGTCGCACGCCAGGAATGCGCGTCGCGGTTGGCGGTGGCGGCCGGGGTGTCGATCTGGGTGCGCGAATTGTTGATATCGGCACCGGCCGACAGGTTGGGCAGCAAGCCGGCGCGGGCCTGGGGCACCACTTCTTTCTGCGCACCGTACTGGGCGCGGGCGGCGGCCAGGTCGGCGTTGTTGTCCACCGCTTCCTGGTAGACGCTGACCAGGTCGGTTCGGGCGGACAAGGGCGCTTCAGCTGCCCAGACCATTCCGTTGGTCGCACAAGACACGGCGAGAGCCAGTGAGAGTTTGCGCAGCATGAATTGATCCCTAGGTTTAATATTACGATGATAATTTAACGCCCAAGGCTACGGTTGGCCATTCCTGGCGTCAAGCGTCGGGGCAGTCACCGAGTGTAGTGGTGGTTACACGGCGCAACAATCCTGCAATTGCGCCATTCATCACGCTGAATGCTCCGTTATTGGCAATTTGCCCTCACCCTGTCTAGACTGGCCGGGTTCTTGTCGGGGTGCCTTGTTGGAAGGCTGAGATCGGTAAATACCGGATCCCGTTGAACCTGATCAGGTTAACGCCTGCGTAGGGAACAAGATTTCTCGTCACCCGGCGAGTCCTCTTGTGCTTTGTCCGGGATGTTGTTCGACCTTCGAACAACCCTCGAGTACCCAGCACAGCACTGCTTCCAGTGCGTCCATCCGCCACAGGTTCGCTCCGACAAAAATCCACCGCCTGGATAGTTGGAGAGCCCGTGATGAGTACAACACCAAAAAATACCGTGCATTTGAGTGAATCGGCCAAGGTCGACTCCGGCTCCGTGCAACCGTTTACCCGCTCGCAGAAAATCTACGTGCAAGGCACTCGTCCGGACATCCGCGTGCCGATGCGTGAAATCAGCCTCGACGTCACCCCCACCGATTTCGGCGGTGAGATCAACGCCCCCGTGGTGGTCTACGACACCTCCGGCCCCTACACCGACCCCAACGTCATCATCGATGTGCGCAAGGGCCTGGGCGATGTGCGCTCGCCGTGGATCGAGTCGCGTGGCGACACCGAACGCCTGTCGGGCCTGAGCTCGCACTTCGGCCAGCAACGCCTGACCGATGCCGAACTGACTGCGCTGCGCTTCGCCCATGTGAAGAACCCGCGCCGCGCCAAGGCCGGTGCCAACGTCACGCAGATGCACTATGCGCGCAAAGGCATCATCACCGCCGAGATGGAATACGTCGCCATCCGCGAAAACATGAAGCTCGAAGAAGCCCGCGCCAGCGGCCTGCTCGACCAGCAACACGCCGGCTACAGCTTCGGCGCCAGCGTGCCGAAGATCATCACCCCGGAATTCGTGCGCGAAGAAATCGCCCGCGGCCGCGCGATCATCCCGGCCAACATCAACCACACCGAACTGGAACCGATGATCATCGGCCGTAACTTCCTGGTGAAGATCAACGGCAACATCGGCAACAGCGCCCTGGGTTCGTCCATCGAAGAAGAAGTGGCGAAACTGACCTGGGGCATTCGCTGGGGCTCGGACACGGTGATGGACCTGTCCACCGGCAAACACATCCACGAAACCCGCGAGTGGATCATCCGCAACTCGCCGGTGCCGATCGGTACGGTGCCGATCTACCAGGCCCTGGAGAAAGTCGGCGGCGCCGCTGAAGACCTGACCTGGGAGCTGTTCCGCGACACCCTGATCGAACAGGCCGAGCAGGGCGTCGACTACTTCACCATCCACGCCGGCGTGCTGCTGCGCTACGTGCCGCTGACCGCCAAGCGCGTTACCGGCATCGTCTCCCGCGGCGGCTCGATCATGGCCAAGTGGTGCCTGGCGCACCACAAAGAGAACTTCACCTACACGCATTTCGACGAAATCTGCGAAATCATGAAGGCCTATGACGTCAGCTTCTCCTTAGGCGACGGTTTGCGCCCGGGTTCGATCGCCGACGCCAACGACGCCGCGCAATTCGGCGAGCTGGAAACCCTCGGCGAGCTGACCAAGATCGCCTGGAAGCACGACGTGCAAACCATGATCGAAGGCCCCGGCCACGTGCCGATGCAGCTGATCAAGGAGAACATGGACAAGCAGCTCGAATGCTGCGACGAGGCGCCGTTCTACACCCTCGGCCCGCTGACCACCGACATCGCGCCGGGCTACGACCACATCACCTCCGGCATCGGTGCGGCGATGATCGGTTGGTTCGGTTGCGCCATGCTCTGCTACGTCACACCCAAGGAACACCTGGGCCTGCCGAACAAGGATGACGTGAAGACCGGGATCATCACTTACAAGATCGCCGCCCATGCAGCCGATCTCGCGAAAGGTCATCCGGGCGCGCAGATCCGCGATAACGCACTGAGCAAGGCACGCTTCGAGTTCCGTTGGGAAGACCAGTTCAACCTCGGCCTCGACCCGGACACCGCGCGTTCGTATCACGACGAAACGCTGCCGAAGGACTCGGCCAAGGTCGCGCATTTCTGCTCGATGTGCGGACCGAAGTTCTGCTCGATGAAAATCACCCAGGAAGTGCGTGAGTACGCGGCCAACCAGCGCATCGATGCGGTGGATGTGGAGGTGGCCAAGGGCTTGGCCGAGCAGGCGGAGCGGTTCAAGCAGGAAGGCAGCCAGCTCTACAAGAAGGTCTGACCCGAGGTTGTAGGCGCTTTCAAGGGCCTTATCGGGGGCCAGCCCCCTCCCACATTTTGAATTGTGAACACATTCAAGTGTGGGAGGGGGCTTGCCCCCGATAACAATCTTTCAAACAACAAATGCCCCTCAGAGATTCCATCCTTGAGCATTCAACCCAGCACCTATTCCCCTGACATCGCAGTGCCGACGAACAAACGCGTCTTCGGCGCCCGCGACCTCTTCTCCCTGTGGTTCTCCCTCGGCATCGGCCTGATGGTCCTGCAAACCGGCGCGCTGCTCGCGCCCGGCCTGGGCCTGGCCGGTGGGTTGCTGGCGATTTTCCTCGGCACCCTGGTCGGCGTGCTGCTGCTCGCCGCTGTCGGCGTGATCGGCAGCGACACCGGGCTGTCCGCCATGGCCGCGCTCAAGCTCAGCCTCGGCGCCAAAGGCGCGAGCCTGCCGGCATTGTTGAACCTGCTGCAACTGATCGGTTGGGGCGCGTTTGAAATCATCGTCATGCGCGATGCCGCCAGCCTGTTGGGCGCGCGGGCCTTCAGCGACGCCAGCCTGTTGGCCAGCCCGATGCTGTGGACCCTGTTTTTCGGTGGCCTGGCGACCTTGCTGGCGGTCAGCGGCCCGCTGACGTTCGTGCGCCAGATCCTGCGTAAATGGGGCATCTGGCTGCTGCTCGCGGCCTGCCTGTGGCTGACCTGGAACCTGTTCGCCAAAGCCGATCTCGCCACGCTATGGGCCCAGGCCGGTGACGGTTCGATGCCCTTCGCGGTGGGGTTTGATATCGCCATCGCCATGCCGCTGTCGTGGTTGCCGCTGATCGCCGATTATTCGCGCTTCGGCAAACGTGCGAAAAGCGTGTTCGGCGGCACGGCGCTGGGCTTTTTTATCGGTAATTTCTGGCTGATGAGCCTGGGCGTGGCCTACACCCTGGCGTTTGCGCCGAGCGGTGAAGTCAACGCGCTGTTGCTGGCGCTGGCCGGCGCGGGGCTGGGGATTCCGTTGTTGCTGATCCTGTTGGATGAGTCGGAAAACGCCTTTGCCGATATTCACTCGGCGGCCGTCTCCAGTGGGATTCTGTTGCACCTGAAGGTCGAGCACCTGGCCTTGGCCATCGGTGTGCTCTGCACGTTGATCGCCTGCTTTGCTCCGTTGGCGCAGTACCAGAACTTTCTGCTGTTGATCGGTTCGGTATTCGCGCCGCTGTTTGGCGTGGTGCTGGTCGATCATTTCATCCTGCGCCGCCGCGGCCAGGGCGCGCTCGCCACGCTACGCTGGACGGCGCTGCTGGCCTGGCTGGGCGGCATCGGCACCTACCACTTGCTGGCCAACCTGTATCCGGATATCGGCGCGACCCTGCCGGCACTGGCGCTGGCAGGGCTGTTGCAGTTCATCCTCGGGCGCGCCTTCAGCTGCGCGCGGGCACCAGCTCAGGCTTGATGATGCCTTCCAGGCGCGAGTAAGGAATCTGCAGCTCGATGTGGCCCAGGGCATACGGCGCGATCGTGGTGGTGGGGTACTTGAGGGTCACGCTGCCGGAGGTCAGCGCCACGTTCGGGGTTTTCTGGAACGGGTAGCGCTTGACGAACTCCGGCTCCAGGCTCAGGCGGGTGCTGATCAGCCAGCTGTTGTGCGCCACCTGGGCGGCCTTCCAGAATGCTTCTTCCTTGCCGGGCAGCAGCATGTCGCTCAGCGACAGGGCTTTTTGCTGCGGGCGCGAATAGTTGATGAAGGCGCGGCCCGGTTCGCCGTGGGTGGCGCCCTGGTCCAGGTAGCTGGACAGCTCGATGATCACCAAGCCGTCATGCTGTTCGCGTACCTTGGCCTGCAAGTACATGCTGTTGCGTGGCGCGGCGGTGCTCAGGAACTGCTCGCGGTACGTCGCCAGGCTCGACGGCAACGGGTCGCTCGACCGGGTGCGGGTCATTTCCAGCAGGCGTTGTTCGATCAGTGCGTCGAGCTTGGGCTCCTTGGCAAAATGCACGGTGTCGATATTCACCAGCGGGCAATCGGCGTTGGTGCAGTCCGGCTTGCTTTGCTCGCTGGCGTCGCGGGTGGCTTCCAGCGGGGTGCTGTAGTTCGGTTGGAACAGGCTCTGGCAGGCGCCGAGCGTCAAGGCGATACACGCCACGGAGGCGATTTTTAAAAGTGACATGTAGGGTCTTCGTCCGTCGATAAGAGCGAAATTCGTGGAGCTTCGACTACCGGCATGGCAGTCAGTTCGCCACTAAGCTCATTAGAGTGAGTTTGACGCCCGCCGTCTATCCCGGCAACCGTAAAGGGGCTGCGCCAACGGGCAGGAGCGCGTTAGGATGGCGCCAATTGCACGGGCATAACGAGGAAGGATATGACGGACATCGCGAAATCGACGCCGAGCACGATCGAGATTGTTCAGCGCGACAATGCCTATCAGGGTTTCTACAAGCTCGATCGCGTGCAACTGCGCCACGAAAAATTCGACGGCGGCATGAGCCGAGTGATCAACCGCGAGGTCTTCGTGCGGCATGACGCCGTGTGCGTGCTGCCCTACGACCCGCAGCGCGATGAAGTGGTGCTGATCGAACAGTTTCGCGTCGGCGCCATGGGCCGCGCCGCCAACCCGTGGCTGGTGGAAATGGTCGCCGGCCTGATCGACAAGGACGAACAACCGGAGGAGGTTGCACACCGCGAAGCCGAGGAGGAAGCTGGACTGACATTCTCCGCACTGTGGCCGATCACCCAATATTTCCCTTCGCCCGGCGGCAGTACCGAATTCGTCCACTTGTACCTGGGCCGTTGCGACAGTTCGGGCGCCGGTGGCGTCCATGGACTGGAAGAAGAGGCAGAAGATATCCGCGTCAGCACCTGGGCTTTCGAAGATGCCTTGCAAGCGGTGCGTGATGGTCGGATATCCAATGCGCCCAGCATTATTGCCTTGCAATGGCTAGCGCTCAATCGCGCGGAAGTGAGGGGGTTATGGCAGTAAAGGCACGGGAACGATACCGGGTTGACCTGATCGGGCTGCAAGCCGCCTGCGAGGCCAACTATGCGCGGCTGATGCGCCTGCTGCCGGACATGCGCCACACGCCCGAGGCACGGCGCATCGCCGTGACCCATGGCGACCAGATGCTCGGCGTGCTGACCCTGGAAGTCATCGTCAATTGCCCGTACACCACCACCCTGCGCGTGCGCCAGGAGCACAGCCTGCCATGGCTGCCGGTGCCGCAACTGGAAGTGCAGGTGTACCACGATGCGCGAATGGCCGAAGTCATCAGCGCCGAACATGCGCGACGCTTTCGCAGCATCTATCCTTACCCCAATGTGTTCATGCACCAGCCCGATGAGAAAGCACAGCTCAATGTGTTCCTCGGTGAATGGTTGAGTCACTGTCTGGCCCTGGGCCACGAGTTCGAAGTCGTGCGGTAGATGTGAACTGCATCTGCTTCCCTGGGTTTCCTCTTTGTGTCCTGCCCCAGCATAATCGCGCCATACGTCCATTCCTGTGATTGCCTTGGGAGAGCACCTTGCCCCGCGTACCCACCGTGACCCCCGATGCACCGGCAGTGCTGGTGCAACTGTCCGACAGCCATCTGTTTGCCGAGGCCGACGCCACGCTGGTGGGCATGAACACCCGTGAGAGCTTGCAACGGGTGATCGGCCTGGTGCGCGAGCAGCAGCCCCGGATCGACTTGCTGCTGGCCACGGGGGACTTGTCCCAGGACGGTACGCTGGCGTCCTATCAGCACTTCAGGGAGATGACCGCGCCCTTTGGCGTGCCGGCGCGCTGGATTCCCGGCAACCACGATGAGCCGCAGATCATGGCCCACGCCGCCCTGCACAGCGACCTGCTGGAGCCGGTGGTCGACGTCGGCAATTGGCGCATTACCCTGCTCGACTCCGCCGTACCCGGTTCGGTGCCGGGTTATCTGCAGGACAGCCAGCTGCAACTGCTGGCCCAAGCCTTGAGCGAAGCGCCGCACCGCCATCATCTGGTGTGTTTCCACCATCATCCGGTGCCCGTCGGCTGTGCGTGGATGGAACCCATCGGCCTGCGCAACCCCGAGGCACTGTTTGCCGTGCTGGACCGTTTCCCTCAGGTCCGGGCCTTGCTCTGGGGGCATGTACACCAGGAGATCGACCGCGAGCGCAACGGCGTGCGCCTGCTGGCGTCGCCGTCCACCTGCATCCAGTTCACGCCGGGCAGCGAGGACTTCAACGTCAGCACCGAGGCGCCGGGCTATCGCTGGCTGCGTCTGCATGCCGACGGGCGGTTGGAGACCGGGGTGGAGCGGGTCAAAGGCTTTGCCTTTACCGTGGATTACGCCAGCAACGGCTACTGAAGGTGGGAGGGGAAGACAGGGGACTCACCACTCCGATCCCTGTAAACTGCGCCTTTTTTGGCGCAAGCACGGAGAGCCCGGCATGTCCGCTTCGATCCTGTATATCCACGGTTTCAACAGCGCGCCTGCGTCGAACAAGGCCAGCCAGTTGATCCGCGTGATGGACACCCTCGGCTTGGCCGAACAACTGCGCGTGCCGGCCCTGCATCATCACCCTCGCCAGGCGATTCCTCAATTGGAGGCGGCCATCGCAGAACTGGGGCGGCCGCTGCTGGTCGGCAGCTCGCTCGGCGGCTACTATGCAACCTGTCTTGCCGAGCGCCATGGCCTCAAGGCGCTGCTGGTCAACCCGGCGGTCAGCCCCCATCGGATGTTCGACGGTTACCTGGGCACCCAGAAGAATCTCTATACCGATGAAACCTGGGAACTGACCCACGATCACGTCACGGCGTTGGCCGAGCTGGAAGTCCCGGCGCCCCAGGATGCCGCGCGTTATCAGGTGTGGTTGCAGACCGGGGACGAAACCCTGGATTATCGCCTCGCCCAGCAGTATTACCGGGCCTGTGCCTTGCGCATCCAGGCCGGTGGCGACCACGGTTACCAGGGGTTTGCCCGGCAGTTGCCGGCGTTGTTGAGCTTTGCCGGCATTGGCGCGGATCAGTATCAATCCTTCGATTTCTCGGCACTGTAATTGCCTTGGAAACCGCAGGTCACTTTTTAATCGAACGACTCACGACGAGACCCCATGGCCACTCCCAGCGCTAGCTCTTATAACGCCGACGCCATCGAAGTCCTCTCGGGCCTCGACCCGGTGCGCAAACGCCCCGGCATGTACACCGACACCAGTCGGCCGAACCACCTTGCCCAGGAAGTCATCGACAACAGCGTCGACGAAGCCTTGGCCGGGCACGCCAAGTCGGTGCATGTCATTCTCCACGCTGACCACTCCCTGGAAGTGTCCGACGACGGTCGCGGCATGCCGGTGGACATTCACCCGGAAGAGGGGGTGTCGGGCGTCGAGTTGATCCTCACCAAGCTGCACGCCGGCGGCAAGTTCTCCAACAAGAACTACCAGTTCTCCGGCGGCTTGCACGGTGTCGGTATTTCCGTGGTCAACGCCCTGTCGACGTTGGTGCGGGTGCGGGTCAAGCGCGACGGCAACGAATACGAGATGACCTTCGCCGATGGCTACAAAGCCACCGACCTGCAGGTGATCGGCACCGTTGGCAAGCGCAACACCGGCACCAGCGTGTACTTCGCCCCGGACCCGAAATACTTCGATTCGCCGAAATTCTCCGTCAGCCGCCTCAAGCATGTGCTCAAGGCCAAGGCCGTGTTGTGCCCGGGCCTGCTGGTCACCTTTGAAGACAAAGGCAGCGGCGAAAAGGTCGAGTGGCACTACGAAGACGGCCTGCGCTCCTACCTGGAAGACGCCGTCAGCGATTTCGAACGCCTGCCCAACGAGCCGTTCTGCGGCAGCCTGGCCGGGAACAAAGAAGCCGTCGACTGGGCGCTGCTGTGGCTGCCCGAAGGCGGCGACAGCGTGCAGGAAAGCTACGTCAACCTGATTCCCACCGCCCAGGGCGGCACCCACGTCAACGGCTTGCGCCAGGGCCTGCTCGACGCCATGCGCGAGTTCTGCGAATACCGCAGCCTGCTGCCGCGCGGCGTGAAGCTGGCGCCGGAAGACGTGTGGGAGCGCATTGCGTTCGTGCTGTCGATGAAAATGCAGGAGCCGCAATTCTCCGGCCAGACCAAAGAGCGTTTGTCGTCCCGCGAGGCGGCGGCGTTTGTCTCCGGTGTGGTCAAGGATGCGTTCAGCCTGTGGCTCAACGAGCACCCGGAATTGGGCCTGGCCCTGGCGGAACTGGCGATCAACAACGCCGGCCGTCGCCTCAAGGCCAGCAAGAAGGTCGAGCGTAAACGCATCACGGCGGGCCCGGCACTGCCGGGCAAGCTGGCCGATTGCGCCGGGCAGGACCCGATGCGCTCCGAGCTGTTCCTGGTGGAAGGTGACTCCGCCGGCGGTTCCGCCAAGCAAGCGCGGGACAAGGAATTCCAGGCGATCCTGCCGTTGCGCGGCAAGATCCTCAACACCTGGGAAGTCGACGGCAGCGAAGTCCTGGCCAGCCAGGAAGTGCACAACATCGCCGTGGCCATCGGCGTCGACCCCGGCGCGGCGGACATGAGCCAGTTGCGCTACGGCAAGATCTGCATCCTCGCCGACGCCGACTCCGACGGCCTGCACATCGCCACCTTGCTGTGCGCGCTGTTCGTGCAGCACTTCCGCCCGTTGGTGGACGCCGGTCACGTCTACGTCGCGATGCCGCCGCTGTACCGTATCGACCTGGGCAAGGAGATTTTCTACGCCCTCGACGAAGGCGAGCGCGATGGCATCCTCGACCGCCTGATCGCCGAGAAGAAACGCGGCAAGCCGCAGGTCACGCGATTCAAAGGCCTGGGTGAGATGAACCCGCCGCAACTGCGCGAAACCACCATGGACCCGAACACGCGGCGCCTGGTGCAGTTGACCCTGGACGACTTCGCTGCCACCTCGGAAATGATGGACATGCTGCTGGCGAAGAAACGCGCGCCGGACCGCAAGTCCTGGCTGGAGTCCAAGGGCAACCTCGCCGAGGTCCTGGGCTGATGCGTACAGGTTTCGCCCTGGCGATCCTGATGTTGAGCGGGTTGGCGGCCACCCAGGCGGTCGCCGCGCCCGTGGCTGAGCTCAAGCTGGTGTCCGAACACCCGGTGGACGGCATGCGCGGCGGTAACCTGTCGAGCCTGGCTTTGTGTGGCAACGCGTTGTGGGCGGTTTCCGACCGCGACGACGACCAGATCTACCGCCTGGATATCAGCGCGCCGACCTGGCAGGCCGAAACGGTCAAGCTCGACGTGCCGCCCGTGCCTGACTCCGGCCTGCCCTGGGGGCTGCGTTCGCGCACCAAGGCGGCGTCGCTGATTCGCGGCGGCGACCTGGATTTTGAAGGCATCAGTTGCGATGCCGCGGGTAACCGCTACGTGGTCAGCGAAGCCCATGCGGCGGTGCTGAAAGTGCCGGCGAGCGGTGCGCCCGAGTGGTTGAAGATTGCCCCCGGC
Source organism: Pseudomonas sp. LY-1 (assembly GCF_053502595.1). NCBI lineage: Bacteria > Pseudomonadati > Pseudomonadota > Gammaproteobacteria > Pseudomonadales > Pseudomonadaceae > Pseudomonas > Pseudomonas sp. LY-1. The sequence goes on from NZ_CP094353.1 coordinate 823,535, forward strand.
ATGGTGCGTGAAGCCCGCGCCAGCGGCATGTTGCTGCATTTCAATGCGTTGTTCGAAGGCCTCGCGGTGAACCCCGAGGGCAATCAGATCTGGCTGGCGGCGGAGCGTGAGCGGCGCGGGCTGATTTCCATCAAGCGCCAGCAAAGCGTGTGGGATTGCGCGGGGGCGTGCGTGCTGTTGAGCGAGGCCGGCCAGGAAGTGCAGCCGGCACAGTTTCCCAACGCCAAGGCGGTGTCCAAGGATTTTTCCGACCTGGCGCTGTTCAACGGTAAGTTGTTTACCCTGGAGCGCAATGCGTTCCAGATTTGTCGGCGCGATGCGGTCACGGCCAAGGTCGAGCTGTGCTGGTCGTTCGCCGACGAGACCCTGACGCCCGAACGGCGCTACGCCCAGCCTTATGGCCTGGCCGAAGCCCTGGTGCTGGATGCAGACGGTGCCTGGTTGGGCATCGATAGTAATTTCGGCGCCCGCGCCGATGGCGAAAAACGCCCGGTGGTCTATCGTTTCGCCGCCCCCGCCGGTGGCTGGAGCGCCCAGCCATGAGCCACCCCTGTTTTGAATTGACCCGGTGCCGCGGCATTTCCGCTGCGCCTTACCAAACAATGATGAGGCCCGCATGAGTGACATCCTCGCAGACAGCTTAGACGGCGTAGAACGCCGGTCGCTGGCTGACTTCACCGAAAATGCCTACCTCAACTACTCCATGTACGTGATCATGGATCGTGCCTTGCCGCATATCGGCGACGGCCTGAAGCCCGTACAACGGCGCATCATCTACGCCATGAGTGAGTTGGGCCTGGACGCTGATTCCAAGCACAAGAAGTCGGCGCGTACCGTCGGTGACGTGCTCGGTAAGTTCCACCCCCACGGCGACTCGGCCTGCTATGAAGCCATGGTGCTGATGGCCCAGCCGTTCAGCTACCGCTACACGCTGGTGGATGGCCAGGGGAACTGGGGTGCGCCGGATGATCCCAAGTCTTTCGCGGCCATGCGTTACACCGAGGCGCGCCTGTCGCGTTATTCGGAAGTGCTGCTCAGCGAACTGGGCCAGGGCACCGCGAACTGGGGCCCGAACTTCGACGGCACCCTCGACGAGCCCCTGGTGTTGCCGGCACGTTTGCCGAACATCCTGCTCAATGGCACCACCGGCATCGCCGTCGGCATGGCCACCGACGTACCGCCGCACAACCTGCGGGAAGTCGCCACGGCCTGCGTGCGCTTGCTCGATGAACCCAAAGCCACGGTCGAGCAGCTCTGCGAGCACATCCAGGGCCCGGATTACCCGACCGAAGCGGAAATCATCACGCCGCGCGCCGACCTGCTGAAAATGTACGAAACCGGCAAGGGCTCGGTGCGTATGCGCGCCGTGTACCACGTCGAAGACGGCGACATCATCGTCACCGCGTTGCCGCATCAAGTGTCCGGCGCCAAGGTGCTGGAACAGATCGCCGCGCTGATGCAGGCCAAACCGTCGAAATTGCCGCAGGTCGCTGACCTGCGCGACGAGTCCGACCACGAAAACCCGTGCCGCATCGTGATTATTCCGACCAACAGCCGGGTCGACCATGAAGTGCTGATGCAGCATCTGTTCGCCAGCACGGACTTGGAGTCCAGCTACCGGGTCAACATCAACATCATCGGCCTGGACGGCAAGCCGCAGCTGAAGAACCTGCGCAATCTGCTGGTGGAGTGGCTGGAGTTCCGCGTCCAGACCGTGCGTCGTCGCCTGCAGTTCCGCCTGGACAAGGTCGAGCGCCGCCTGCACCTGTTGGACGGCTTGCTGATTGCCTACCTCAACCTGGATGAAGTGATCCACATCATCCGTACCGCCGAGCACCCGAAAGCCGAGCTGATCGCGCGTTTCGAGCTGAGCGAGATCCAGGCCGACTACATCCTCGACACCCGCTTGCGTCAGTTGGCGCGACTGGAAGAAATGAAGCTGCGCGACGAACAGGACGCGTTGCTCAAGGAGCAAGCCAAGCTGCAAGCCCTGCTGGGCAGCGAAACCAAGCTCAAGAAGCTGGTGCGCAGCGAGCTGATCAAAGACGCCGAGACCTATGGCGACGACCGCCGTTCGCCGATCGTTGAGCGCGCCGAAGCGAAAGCGCTGACAGAAACCGAGCTGCTGCCAAACGAGAAAATTACTGTCGTTCTGTCGGAAAAGGGTTGGGTCCGTTCCGCCAAGGGGCATGATATCGATGCGACCGGCTTGTCGTACAAGGCTGGCGACGGCTTCAAGACCGCCGCCGCCGGGCGGTCCAACCAGTTTGCGGTGTTTATCGACTCCACCGGGCGCAGTTACTCGGTGCCGGCCCACACCTTGCCGTCTGCGCGCGGGCAGGGCGAGCCGTTGACCGGGCGCCTGACGCCGCCACCGGGGGCGAGTTTCGAATGCGTGCTGCTGCCGGACGACGACTCGCTGTATGTGATCGCCTCCGACGCGGGTTACGGCTTTGTGGTCAAGGGTGAAGACCTGCAGGCCAAGAACAAAGCCGGTAAAGCACTGTTGAGCCTGCCGAATAACGCCAAGGTGATCCTGCCGCGGCCGGTGGACGATCGCGAGGGTAATTGGCTGGCGTCGGTGACCACGGAAGGGCGTTTGCTGGTGTTCAAGATCAGCGACCTGCCGCAGTTGGGCAAAGGCAAAGGCAACAAGATCATTGGTATTCCCGGCGAGCGGGTGGCCAGTCGCGAAGAGTACGTGACAGACATCGCAGTGATCCCGGAAGGTTCTACCCTGGTGCTCCAGGCCGGCAAGCGCACGTTGTCGCTGCGCCCTGACGACCTTGAGCACTACAAGGGCGAGCGTGGCCGACGCGGTAATAAACTGCCTCGTGGCTTCCAGCGCGTGGATGCTTTACTGGTGGAAACGCCGGTTTAGCGCGGATTAGAGCTCTTGATCTACGATTTAACGCGTAGATCGACGCTTTCGCGCTGGAGTCATGGCGCATATTCACGGATGATATGGCCTTTCCAGCGCCGGCGTGGCCGAGCGTGTTTAGGTTATTTTTAGTATTACATTGTGGTTTGCCTTGTGGCAGCCGCCTGGATGGGATGATGACTGCTCCACGCCTTCCTTTTATTTTTATGCTCGCTGGCCTTCTGGGGTTGGCGGGTTGCAGCACGCACCAGCCGGTGTCGCTGTACCAGCTGGACAGCGGAAGTCCCGCTCAGCCAGCTCAATCCGCCGGCATGGCCGTCTTGCTCGGCCCGGTCGTCGTCGCTGACTACCTGCAACGCGAAACATTGCTGCAACGTCAGAACGACGGCAGCCTGCAAGGTTCCACCGATGGTCGTTGGGCGGGCAGTTTGTCGTCCGACATCAATCAACTGATGTTGCGCCAGGTGGCGGGTCAGTTGGACAGTCAGCGTGTGGTCCTGGCGCCTGCGCCCGCCGGTTTTTCCCCGGATGTGCAGGTGTTGCTGACCATTACCCGACTCGACTCCGGCACCTCGCAACCGGCGATCCTCGATGCGCAATGGCGCTTGATCGACCGCCGCGGCCAGGTGCGTGATAGCCGCATCGTGCATCTGCAGGAAGAGCATGCCGGCACCACGGCGTCCCAGGTCCAGGCCCAGGGCGTGCTGTTGCAGCATCTGGCGCAGCAGTTGTCGGTGGCCCTCAAGCCATTGGCCAACCAGCCACCAGTCGCCGAGGCGCCGCGCAAGCAAGCGCCGGTACAGGCCAAACCGGCGGCTCCAGGGAAACCGAAAATGCCGATGGCTACGCCGATCCGCACGGATATGGAAGTGTTCAGGTTCTGATCTGAATGGCTCCAACCCAAAAGGCCCGCTTATTCAGCGGGCCTTTTTGTTTGTGCGCGTTTTACTTGAGGCTTGTGGCGTCCAAATGTGGGAGGGGGCTTGCCCCCGATGACGGCGTGTCAGTCAAAACGGCGGCAACTGACACATCGCTATCGGGGGCAAGCCCCCTCCCACATTGGTTCAATGGTGTCCCTAGGGCTTGACGCGGGACTCGTGCATTCGCGCCAATTGCCGCTCCAGCATCGACGGATACGGCTCCATCAAGCGCTCTACGCAACTGGCGCCCTCGGGGCTGGCAATCGGACGGATGCGCGCGCGTTGGCGGATCAGCGTGTCTTCGCTGATCTTGCGCTCCACCAGCAGCAGGTTGCGGCTGTGTTGGGACAAGGCCAGGGCGTCCTGGGCGATTTCGGTCAGCAGCAGGTCGATCTGGGTCATGCCGAACAGGTCGTCGCCAACGGTCAGGCCCAGTTGCAGTTGCAGCGTGATGCCGCTGTCGGCCACTTCGATCTGCAGCTCATGGCCCAGGGCGCGCAGCAGTTCGCCGCAGCAGATGGCGTTGGTCAGGTAGTCTTCGCCGCTGTCTTCGCTGTGGAACAGCATCAGTGTGCTGCCATCGTTCAGGGTGTGCAGCTCGCTCTGGTAGAGCGAGGCGGCCTGGTCGAGGCAGTCGCGGTAGCGTTCCAGCAATTCCGTCAGGCGGGCGCGGGGCAGGCGGCGCAGTTGGTCCTGGGCGCCCAGTTGCACGGCCAGGACCGCACTGTGTTGGGGTTCGGCGTTCTTTGCCGGCACGGGCTTCGGCGCGACAGCCGGGCTGCTGGCCGAGGTGTCGCGCAGGTCGGCGAACGGGTCTTCGTCGTCCAGCTCGTCTTCTTCGGCCTTGATTACATGGCGTGGCGCAGGCTTCAGGCCCGCGACCGGCGCGCTTTCGTCAAAGCCCGGGTCGCGCAGGTTGCGCACTTCAAAGGCAGGTTCGTCGTAATCGCTGTCGTCGAACTCGGGCTCGGGTTCAACCTCGTGTACCACCGGTTCCGGGGCGAAGCTGGCGTGAAGCTGGCGCGCAAGGTCGCCGATCTCGTCCTGACGATCGGTGGCCGGGGTGTGCTCGTCGATATCCCGCAGCCAGATGCGCAGTTGCATCAACGGTGTGGAGATATGCCGCCCCAGACGCAGGCTCAAGGCCAGGGCCAGCGCCAGCAGGATCGCGCTGAGGATGCCCATGCTTTGCAGGCTGATGGTCATCGGCTGCTGGAATTGCTGCATGTCCAGGCTGATGCGCAATTGGCCGGCTTTCACATCCTGAAACGTGATATTGCTCTGGTACAGGCCTTCGGCTTCACCCAGCAGGCCGTTTTTCGGGCGTTGCCCGGCTTCGGCCATGATCCGGTTGTCCACGCTGTAGATGGCGGCATGGGCCACCAGCGGGTTCTTGGTCAGGTTGTTGAGCAGCACGTTGAGGCTGAGGATGTCGTTGGACACCAGCAGCTCGGTCGCCGAGGTGGCGGTCTGGGTGGTCAAGCTCTCGCCCAGGGCATCGGCTTGTTCGTGCATGGCCTGTTTGAACTGCAAACCCATCACGCAGGCGTAGATCACCAGGGCCAGGGCGACCAGGATCACGTTATGGCTGGCGATGCGTAATGCGATCGGTACACGGCGGTGGCGCAGTGCCCGGAAGATCAGCAGGAAGAAGTTGTCGGTTTTTACTGGCGTGGGCCGGTTCACTTGAGCTCGGCTCTTTAGTCCGTGAAGTTGACGCGCAGTATAGCGACAGGCCCAAGACCGGCAAAGCGCTGGCTGTGCCCGATGGTCACTGAAAGTGGGTAGAATGCGGTTTTTTTCCAGCCTGGGGGTGCGCTTTGCGCGAAATTGTCCTGATTAACATCACGGGGGAAGACCGGCCAGGTCTGACCGCCGCCATTACCGGGGTTCTGGCCCAGGGTGGTGTGAACATTCTCGACATCGGCCAGGCGGTGATCCACGACACCCTATCCTTCGGGATTCTGGTGGAAATCCCCAGCACCGAGCAGGCGTCGTCTGTCCTCAAGGACATCCTGTTTACCGCGTACAAGCTGGATCAGCAGGTGCGTTTCACCCCGGTGTCCGAAGAGGATTACCGGCATTGGGTGTCCGGCCAGGGCAAAAAGCGCCATATCGTGACCTTGCTGACCCGCAAGGTGACGGCCGAGCAGTTGCAGCGCGTCAGCTCGATCACCGCGCAATATGGCTTGAATATCGACCATATCGACCGTCTGTCGGGCCGCATGCCATTGGACACGCCAGATGACCAGGGCAAGGGTTGCATCGAGTTTTCCGTGCGCGGCGAACCGGCCGATCCCCAAGCCTTGCGTGCCGACTTCCTGAGCGTGGCCCAAGAGCTGAATGTCGATATCGCCTTCCAGGAAGATTCGCTGTTCCGCCGCAACCGCCGCCTGGCGGTGTTCGACATGGACTCCACGCTGATCGAAGCCGAAGTCATCGACGAACTGGCCAAGGCTGCCGGTGTGGGTGAGCAAGTCTCCGCGATCACCGAGCGCGCCATGGCCGGCGAGCTGGATTTCCGCGCCAGCTTCAAGGAGCGCCTGGCGTTGCTCAAGGGCCTGGATGTCAGCGTGCTGGATTCGATCGGCGCCTCCCTGCGCCTGACCGAAGGCGCCGAAACCCTGTTCGCCGAACTCAAGCGCCTGGGCTACAAGACTGCGATCCTGTCCGGCGGCTTCAGCTACTTCGCCAAGCAATTGCAGGCCAAGCTGGGCATCGACTATGTGTTCGCCAACGAGCTGGAAGTGGTGGATGGCAAGGTGACCGGCGTGGCCGTGGAGCCGATCGTCGACGCGCAGCGCAAGGCCGACTTGCTGCGGGAATTGGCTCACAAGGAAGGTTTGCGTCTGGAACAGACCATTGCGGTCGGCGACGGTGCGAATGACTTGCCGATGCTGGCGATTGCCGGGTTGGGCGTGGCGTTCCGCGCCAAGCCGCTGGTCAAGCAATCGGCCAAGCAGGCGATTTCGACCCTTGGGTTGGACGGAGTGCTGTATTTGCTGGGCTTTCGCGACCGCGACGGGCAGCTCTAACTGAAACAATGCGCTTAAAAATGTGGGAGGGGGCTTGCCCCCGATGGCGGTGGCTCAGCTACAAATAAGTGACTGACCCACCACTATCGGGGGCAAGCCCCCTCCCACATTGGATCTTTGCAGGCTTCGGATCAGGCTTTCGGTAACGCGATGCCCTGGCCCATCTGCACTGGCGAACCCGCCACCAGTGTTTCTGCCCACTGCACCTGATCCGGCCCGAACAGCACGATCGCGGTCGAACCCAGCTTGAAGCGACCCATCTCTGCGCCTTTCTCCAGGTGAATCGGCGCACGCGCGGCTTCGTCGTAGCGGAAGGTTTTCAGCTCGCGCTTGGGCGGCGTGACCAGGCCGGCCCACACGGTTTCGATCGACGCCACAATCATCGCGCCCACCAACACCACGGCCATCGGGCCGCGTTCGGTGTCGAACAGGCAGACAACCCGCTCGTTACGCGCAAACAGCTCCGGCACGTTTTCGGCGGTGGTCTGGTTGACCGAGAAAATCCGCCCTGGCACGTAGACCATCTCGCGCAAGGTGCCCGCCAGTGGCATATGCACCCGGTGGTAGTCTTTCGGCGACAGGTAAATGGTGGCGAAATCGCCGCCCATGAACGGCGTAGCCATGGCCGCATCGCCGCCCAGCAATTCCAGCACGCTGAAACTGTGGCCCTTGGCCTGGAACACGCGACCATGCTCGATCGGGCCGAGCTGGCTGACTGCGCCATCGGCTGGGCTCAGCACGGCGCCCGGGGTTTGATCGAGTGGGCGCGCGCCGTCTTTCAGGGCGCGGGTGAAGAACGCGTTGAAGTGTTCGTAGGCGCTCAGGTCTTCAACCAGGGCCTGGGACATGTCCACTTGATAGCGCTTGGCGAACCAGGCGGTGAAGGCGTTCTTGAACCAGCGCACGCGGCACTCGGCAATGCAGCCGGCCAGGCGCGACAGCAAGTGGTGCGGCAGCAAGTACTGGCTGAGGATGAACAACTGCTTTTTCATTAACTGTCCTTAAACCTTAAATCTCGACGGGGGTGTCGGGGTGGTTGCCCCATTCGCCCCAGGAACCGGCATAACCTTTGACTCGCGGATAACCGAGCGCCTTGGCCACGAGGTAGGTGAAGCCAGAGCGGTGGTGAGTCTGGCAGTGGGTGATGATTTCTTTGTCGCGGGTCAGCCCGAGGTTTTCGAGGATCTGCGGCATGTCGCGGCGGATGCGCAGGTTGCGCGCCTTGTCCATGCCGGCAGTCCACTCGAAGTTCACGGCGCCGGGGATGTGACCGCCCTTGGCTGCCAGGACCTTTTCGCCGGAATATTCCAGCGGGCCGCGTGCGTCCCAGATGCCCAGGTCGGCGGCGCCGAGACGGCTTTGCAGGTATTCGCGGGTCGCGGTGGGGCCGTCATGCAGCGTGAGGCTGACAGGCCCGCCAGCCGGGGCCGGCACCTCGGTGGACAGCGGGAGCTGGTCTGCCAGCCACGCCAGCAGGCCGCCGTCGAGGTAGTGGTATTTCGTGTGGCCGATCACGTCGAGCAGCCAGATGAAACGTCCGGCCCAGCCACCGCCTTCGTCGTCGTAGACCACGTAGGTCGCGTCCGGGGTGTGGCCCAGCTCGCCGAACAGTTTTTCCAGGTCTGCCTTGTTCGGCAGCAGGCCGGGGGCTGGCGGCTGGCCCAGTTGGGTGCGCTTGGGGTCAACGAAATGCGCGCCGGGGATATGCCCTTCGGCGTAGCGGGCGGCGCTGGTGAGGTCCACCAGAATCAGTTGGTCGGCATCAAGGCGGCCAAGCAGGTCGCTGGGTTCGATCACCAGCGGCAAGCCAGAGAAGTCAGGCATGTGAGGTCTCCTGGGCACAAATGTTGGCGATAAAAGAGGGCGATTGTAGCGCAAGCATCAGCCGGTGCGGTTGGTAAAGCTGTGCAGGGCTTTCTCGATGCATTGAGCGGTTTTGCCGAAGGCCTGCACGGTGGTTTCCGAGAACGGCCCGCCGCCCTGGTCGGCGATCATCAGCATGACCACCCGGCCGTTGCAGCTCAGTGAGCGCAACAGCAGGTGTTCACCGTTGAACAGGCGACGCAGGATCGGCGGCAACAGGGCGGCAAATTGCGCGTGATTGTCGGGCGTGAGGCGCACCTGGGCGGATTTTTCCAGCATGCGTTGCAGCAGCGTGCTGTTGACCACGTCCAGGCTCAAGTTCGCGGCGTCCTTCGGCAGGCCGGCGGCCTGGTGGACGCGCAGGGTGCTCAGGGCGCGATCGGCCATGAACAGCAAGACGCGCTGCATGCCGCTGGCCTCCAGGGCTTCCTTGGCGCAGGTGGTCAGGTGCATGGCGTTGGCGAAGCGGCTTGGCTCCACCAGCAGTTCGGTGCAACGGCTGCGCCAGACGGCCAGGGCCTCGGCGGTTGGCGGCGGTGCGGGCAGCAGGCCGCGATGGATTTTCTGTACATTCCACGGCCAGATCAGCGACAGCGCCGGGTGCCAGAGGTCGGGCATCAGGGTTGCGCGAGCGCTGATCACCGCTTGCTGGTGAACCTGTTGCTGCACCTCGCTCAACGGCTGTTGCAGGTACAGCGCGGTGAGGTATTGCCAGCGCTCGGTATGCGGGCAGGTCCAGGATTCCTGGGCCGACATCGCCAGGCCGTTGGCCAGCAACACCGTATTGGCCGGCTGGTTCAGCCAGCGCCGCAAACTGGGTTCGGCATCCAGCAGTTGTTGCTGGCGCAGTGGGTCGTCTTCCCGGGCGATGCGCAATGCCTTGACCAGCAAGCGTTGCTCGGTCAGCAGCAGGTGATAGCCCTGGGATACCCAGATCGGCAGGTGCCAGGTTTCGGTCAGGCCAAGGCACAGGTCGAGCAGGCGCACGCCGAACAATTCCTGTTCGACCTGACGCGCCGATTGGCCTTTGTGGATCACCCGCAGTTCCCATTCTTCCAGGAGCTTGGGATAGGCCACCGCCATCGGCCACAACGGCGCCAGGAACAGCAGGCTGCCCCAATGAATGTCTTGCCACAACCGCGCCAGGCGGCTGGCGAACAAGCCGCTGGCTTGCTGCGACGCGTGGCGGCTGACCAGCACCAGTTGGCGAAAGGCGACGGGGATTTCATTCATCGGCACCGACGGCAGCCGTTCCAGCAGGTCCTCGGCGCGTTTGAGGCCGAGACGGTTAAGCGCCACCTCAAGGTTTTCTGCCGGTTCCGCCATGCTGCCATGGGTGTGGCTGTTGGCCTCGCGCATTACGCTGAGTACCAGCGACGGGCTGTTCTGCATCAGCTCGGCAATATCTCGCAAAGAACTGCGGCTATCGCGGATGGCTTTGCACACGCGCTCGTGGCTGGCCTGGGGAACGGGCAACCGGACTTCGTCCAGGCACTTGATCCAAGCGGCGAGAGAGATGGGTCTTACAGATGGGGCTGTCTTTTCATTGGCCATGATTGGGGCGCGATCATCACTTACTTCAACACGCCCTGAACGGGCCGAACTGGCTTTTCGCCTTGACGGCCTATAGTCTGGCGCAGTTTTGCCGATAAGTAGAACAAGAGTTTTTCAGTTACCCCAAATATGTCCATGAACCCGACGGCGCAAGTACAAAACCCCTATGGCTAAAATAATCGGCATCATCGTCGTCTTTGCAAGTGTGCTCGGTGGCTATGTCCTGTCTCACGGCAAGATTGCAGCGTTGATCCAGCCCTTCGAAGTGATGATTATTGGCGGCGCGGCATTCGGCGCATTCTTGCAGGCCAACCCCGGCTACATGACCATGCACGTGATCAAGAAGTCGCTGGGCATGTTCAGCTCGCGCTTCTCCCACACCTTCTACATGGAAGTGCTGGGCCTGGTTTATGAGATCCTCAACAAGAGTCGCCGTGAAGGCATGATGGCCATCGAAGCGGACATCGAAGACGCTGCAGCGAGCCCGATTTTCGCCAAGTACCCGGCAGTGCTCAAAGACGAGCGCATGACCGCCTACATCTGCGATTACCTGCGCATCATGTCCTCCGGCAACATGGCCCCCCACGAGCTGGAAGGCCTGTTCGACATGGAACTGTTCAGCCTCAAGGAAGAGCTGGAGCACCCGTCCCACGCCGTCACCGGTATTGCCGACGGCATGCCCGGCTTCGGTATCGTTGCGGCGGTACTCGGTATCGTGGTGACCATGGCCTCCCTCGGCGAGGGCGACCAGGCGGCCATCGGCATGCACGTAGGTGCGGCGCTGGTGGGTACGTTCTTCGGTATTCTCGCGGCCTACGGTTTCTTCGGTCCGCTCGCCACCTCCCTGGCCCACGATGCCAAGGAAGAAGTCAATCTGTATGAAGCGATCAAGGCCAGCCTGGTGGCTTCGGCCTCCGGCATGCCGCCTTCGCTGGCGGTGGAATTCGGTCGCAAGGTGCTGTACCCGAAACATCGCCCGAGCTTTGCCGAGTTGGAACAAGCGGTTCGCGGTCGCTAAGCCATGGAAAACAACCAGCCGATAATCATCAAGCGCGTCAAGCGCTTCGCTGCGGGGCACCATGGTGGCGCCTGGAAAATCGCCTTCGCCGACTTTGCAACGGCGATGATGGCGTTCTTCCTGGTGCTGTGGCTGATGTCCACCGCGACCCCCGAGCAGAAGATCGCCATCGCCGGTTACTTCAAGGACCCGATTGGCTTCTCGGAAAGCGGCACACCCTTCGTGATCGACCTGGGCGGTTCGCCGCAGTTGGCGCCGGAGCGCACCATCAACCCTGAGGTCAAGACCGAGGCGCCGCAGGAAAAAATTCCGATCGAGCGCGACACCGTCGAGAGCCTGGCCGAACAGGTCGAGCAGGAACGCCTCGAATTGTTGCTGAAGGAATTGCAGACCAAGGTCGAAGAAAACCCGCAGTTGCTGAAATTCAAGGATCAGATTTCCTTCGAGATCACGCCGGATGGCTTGCGCATCCAGATCACCGACGCCGCCAACCGGCCGATGTTCGACTCTGGCAGTGCGCGGTTGAAGCCGTACTTTGAAGACATCCTGCTGGCCATGGCCGACACCATCAAGGCGGTGCCGAACAAAATCAGCATCAGCGGTCACACCGATGCCAAGCCGTATTCGGGGCAGGGCGACTTCGGCAACTGGGAGCTTTCGGCCAACCGCGCCAACGCCGCCCGACGTGCGCTGGTGGCCGGCAGCTACCCGGACTCGCAGGTGGCGCGGGTGGTGGGTTTCGCTTCGTCGCAGCTGTTTGATTCGAAGGACCCATTCAACCCGATCAACCGTCGGATCGATATCGTTGTGCTGACCAAAAAGGCCCAGCGCGCGATTGAAGGTGATCAGCCGCCACCGCCACCGCCCCCAGATACGGGCACGCAGGGCGCAGCACCGGCCGACCCGAACGCGATCCCGCCGGGGCAGGAACCGTTGCCGGCGCATGAGCTGCGGCAGAAGCTGAACCTGTTCGAGGGCGGCGGGATGAAAGACCCTACGGTGCCGGGTACGGGATCGTAAGCTGTATACGACAAGGCCGCGATAAACGCGGCCTTGTCGTATGTGCTGTTTAGTAACTGCTCTCGGGCAAACTCGCAATAATCGACCGATAGCTGTTCATCCGTTGCTGCTGCACGCGGCCATCTTCCAACGCCTTGAGCAGGGCACAACCGGGTTCGCGGTCGTGTTTGCAGTCGCGGAAGCGGCAGGTGCCGATCAGGTCGTTGAACTCGATGAAACCGGCTTCCACGTCGCTGCGGCTGACATGGCCGAGGCCGAATTCACGAATGCCCGGGGAGTCGATCAGCTCACCGCCGCCGGGGAAGTGGAACAACCGCGCGGTGGTGGTGGTGTGGGTGCCCTGGCCGGACAGCTCCGACAGCGGGCCGACACGGGTGTCGACTTCCGGCAGCAGGCTGTTGACCAACGAGGACTTGCCCACGCCAGACTGGCCGACGAACACGCTGATGCGCCCGTCCAACTGGTGTTGCAGCTGTTCCATGCCATTGCCGTGATGAGCCGACACTTCCAGCACCGGGTAACCCAGGGTGCGGTAGACCGCGAGCAACGCGTTGAGCGCCGGGGCGTTCTGTTCGTCGATCAGGTCGAACTTGTTCAGCAACAACAGCGGGCGAATGCCGGCATGCTCGGCGGCGACCAGGTAACGGTCGATCAGGTTGGCATGGGGCTCGGGCAGCGGTGCGAAGACGATGACGATCATGTCGACGTTGGCCGCCACCGGCTTCAACTGGCCGCGGCTGTCGGGACGGCGCAGTTCGGTGGTGCGGGGCAGTTGCGCGACGATCACGCCGATGCCTTGGTTGCCGGCACGCCACACCACTCGGTCGCCGGTCACCAGCGCCGGCAGGTTGGCGCGCAGGTGGCAGCGGAAGACCTGGCCGGCGAGTTCGCCTTCGAGCGCCTCGACCTCGACCTGCACACCAAAGTGCGCGATCACCAGGCCCGTTTGTTCGGGGCCCAGGTCGCCGCCCTCGAGCGCTTCCACGGCGGAGGATTCACGTTTGGCGGCGCGTGCGGCGCGTTCGCCCTGAATCTTTTCGATGCGCCAGTTTTGGCGACGGTTGAGCTGGCGTTTGGCCATTGGTGTTCCGTGTCGATAATGCAAAGGTTGGGTGAAACGGTCGCGAGTCTAGCACGGCCCCGCCTGCTAAACTGCGCAGCTACGCCAAGGTGCCAAGAGAATCAAGCCATGCAAAACCCACAGAATCTGATTTGGATCGATCTGGAAATGACCGGTCTGAACCCCGACACCGACGTCATCATCGAGATGGCGACCATTGTCACCGACAGCAACCTCAACACCTTGGCCGAAGGTCCGGTGATCGCCATCCACCACAGCGACGCCGTCCTCGCCACCATGGACGAGTGGAACACCCGCACCCACGGCAACTCCGGCCTGACCCAGCGCGTGCGCGACAGCCGTGTCAGCATGGCCGAAGCCGAAGCCGAAACCATCGCCTTCCTGGAAAAGTGGGTGCCCAAGGGCAAGTCGCCGATCTGCGGTAACAGCATCTGCCAGGACCGCCGCTTTCTTTATAACCACATGAAGGCGCTGGAAAGCTACTTCCACTACCGCAACCTGGATGTGTCCACGCTCAAGGAGCTGGCCGCGCGCTGGGCGCCGGAAGTCAAAGACAGCTTCCATAAAGGCAGCACTCATTTGGCGCTGGATGACATTCGTGAGTCGATCGCCGAGTTGCAGCACTACCGCAAGCACTTCATCAAGGCTTGATGCTGGGGGCGCCTCGGTCTTTCGCCAAGCGCCCTCTTTTGGTGCCGTCAGCAAATGATTAGACTGCGCGCCTCTTTGTAAGGATCGCCATCATGCTGCTGATGCTCTACCTCGTCGCCATCACCGCCGAAGCTATGACTGGCGCCTTGTCTGCCGGTCGGCGCGGCATGGATTGGTTTGGCGTGGTGCTGATCGCCTGCGTGACGGCGTTGGGTGGCGGTTCGGTGCGCGATGTGCTGCTCGGGCATTACCCGCTGACCTGGGTCAAGCACCCGGAATACCTGGTGCTGACCTCCGTTGCCGCGCTGGTGACGATCTTTATTGCGCCGCTGATGCGCCGCCTGCGCTCGCTGTTTCTGGCGCTGGATGCCGTGGGGTTGGTCGCCTTTACCCTGATCGGCTGCATGACCGCCCTGGAAATGGGCCACGGTATGTTGGTAGCGTCGGTCAGTGGCGTGATCACCGGGGTGTTCGGTGGGATCCTGCGGGATATTTTCTGCAACGACATCCCGCTGATCTTTCGCCGTGAGCTGTACGCCAGCGTGTCATTCCTCGCCGCTTGGTTCTACTTGCTGTGCCTTTACCTGCAATTGCCGGGCGAGCAGGCGATTATGCTCACCCTGTTCAGCGGCTTTCTCCTGCGCCTGCTGGCGATCCGTTTTCACTGGGAAATGCCCAAGTTCATCTACAACGACGACGTTCACTGACGCTCGGCGTGCTGCTTCAGCGCCCATTCCACATGTTCGCGCACCAGCTCCGACGGATAGTCCCGGCGCGCCTTCAAGGCTTCCAGCACCGGAATGCTCGATGGCGCATTGCCCAGGCCTACCGCCAGGTTGCGCAGCCAGCGCTCGTAACCTGCGCGGCGTAGGGGCGAGCCTTCGGTGCTGCTGAGGAATTTTTCCTCGTCCCACATGAACAGTTCGGCCAGTTGTGCGTTATCCAGGTTGTGTCGTGGCTTGAAATCGCTTTCGGCGGTGGTGCGGGCGAAACGATTCCATGGACAAACGATCTGACAGTCATCGCAACCGAAAACCCGGTTGCCGATCAGCGGGCGCAAGTCTTCGGGGATCGCGCTCTTGAGTTCGATGGTCAGATAGGAAATGCAGCGCCGCGCGTCCAGCACGTAGGGCCCGACGAACGCGTTGGTCGGGCAGATATCCAGACAGGCGGTACAGCGGCCGCAGTGCTCGGTGGCGTGGGGCGGATCGACCGGCAGCGGCAAGTCGACAAACAGCTCGCTGAGGAAGAAGTAGCTGCCGGCCTTGCGATTGAGGACCAGGGTGTTTTTGCCGATCCAGCCCAGCCCGGCTTTCTCGGCGATGGCTTTCTCCAGCACCGGCGCGCTGTCGACAAAGGCGCGAAAGCCGAAGGGGCCGATTTGTGCCTGGATGCGTTCGGCCAGTTGCTGCACGCGCTTGCGGATCAGTTTGTGGTAGTCGCGGCCCAGGGCGTAACGGGAGATGTAGGCTTTTTCCGGTTGGGCCAGCTGTTGCGCCATGTGCGTGTCGCCGGGCAGGTAATCCATGCGCAGCGAGACCACGCGCAAGGTGCCCGGCACCAATTCATCGGGGTGCGAGCGTTTGCTGCCGTGGGCGCCCATGTATTCCATCTCGCCGTGGTAGCCCGCGTCGAGCCAGCGTTGCAGGTGCTGTTCATGCTCGGCCAGGTCCAGGCCGCTGATGCCGACTTGTTGAAAGCCCAGCTCGCGGCCCCAGTCTTTGATCGATTGGGCTAGCGCGGGCAGATCGGAAGTAATAGCAGGCATGAGACACGGGAAACCACAGGTTAGATGAGTATAATTCTGCCAGACATCGGAGCTTGAAGACGCATGCCGCAGACAAAACACGCAATAACCGACGTTCAGCCCCTGTTGCCCGGCAATTTGCCGCAACTGGCTGCGCGTTCCCCGGACGCCCATAAAGGCCGCTTCGGTCACCTGCTGGTCATCGGCGGCGACCGAGGCTTTGGCGGCGCTGCGTTGCTCAGTGCCGAAAGTGCGCTGCGCAGCGGGGCGGGCATGGTGTCCCTGGCGACTCGCCTTGAACATGTGCCCGCCGCGCTGGCGCGCCTGCCGGAAGTCATGAGCGTCGGCGTGAGTTCGGCCAACCAATTGATGGGTTTGCTCGAAAAGATCTCGGTTATCGTCATTGGCCCGGGCCTGGGCCATGCCGCCTGGGGCAAGAGCCTGCTGTCCGTCGCCGCCAACGCCAAGCAGCCGCAAGTCTGGGACGCCGATGCCTTGAACCAGTTGGCGACCGGCAGCGTCAGTCTTCCCGCCAACTGCGTGATCACCCCGCATCCGGGCGAAGCGGCGCGCTTGATGGGTATTTCGACAGCTGAGGTTCAGGCGGATCGTCTTAAGGTGGCGCGCGCGTTGAGCCAGAAATTCAAGGCAGTGGCTATTCTCAAGGGGGCGGGCAGTCTGATCGCCAGCCCGGACGGTCGCGTCGCGCGATGTGACCAAGGCCATCCGGCCATGGCGACCGCGGGGCTCGGCGACGTATTGGCCGGCCTGGTGGGCGCGTTACTGGCACAAGGCATGCCCGCTTATGAAGCCGGCTGCCTGGCCGTGTGGCTGCACGCCACGGCGGGAGCCCGGCAGGGCGCCTTTGGTCGCGGCCTGGCGGCCAGTGATCTGATACCTGCCATTCGTCAATTGCTCGAGGAACAGTCGCCGTGCCTGAAGTAAACCTTTTCCTGGCGGATGAAGCGGCAATGGTCGCCTTCGGTCATCGGATTGCCCAGGTGACAGGCGGCGCGGGGCTGATCTTTCTCGAGGGCGACCTGGGGGCGGGCAAGACCACGCTGTCGCGGGGCATCATTCGCGGGTTGGGCCATGCTGGGGCGGTGAAAAGTCCGACCTTTACGCTGGTCGAGCCTTATGAGATCGGGGCGATAAGGGCCTTCCACTTTGATCTCTATCGTCTGGTGGACCCCGAAGAGCTGGAGTACATGGGGATTCGGGATTATTTCGAGGATGACGCGCTGTGCCTGATCGAGTGGCCAGATAAAGGCACAGGCTTTTTGCCAAAGCCGGACCTGACCATTACCATTACGCCGCATGAGCACGGACGTCGGCTGAAGTTGTTGCCTCAGGGTGCGCGCGGTGAGTCGTGGTGCGCTGCTCTGGCATTGGAATTCAAATAATTGGTGGGGTTAGGTATGCGCTTTCGCGCGTTGGTTGCTGTCGTAGGGGTGTTGCTTGCGGCAATGACTGTCAATGCTCTGGCTGCTTCACAGGTGAAGAGTGTTCGCCTGTGGCGAGCGCCGGATAACACGCGACTGGTGTTCGACCTGTCTGGCCCGGTCCAGCACAGCGTCTTTACCCTGACGGCGCCTGATCGCCTGGTGATCGACATCAACGGTGCGACCCTGGCCGCGCCGCTGAAAATCTCCACTGCCAACACGCCGATTACCAGCATGCGTTCGGCCCAGCGCACGCCGAGCGATCTGCGCGTGGTCATCGACCTGAAAAAGGCCGTGACCCCGAAAAGTTTCTCCCTGGCGCCCAACGCCCAATACGGCAACCGCCTGGTAGTCGACCTGTTCGACAACGCCGCCGATGCCGCACCGCCGCCCGCGCCGACGCCGAGCGTGGCGACCGTACCGGCCGTGCCGGTCAACCCGTCGCAACCGCAGGTCAAGTTGCCACCGCCGCCGCCGGCGCCAGCGGGTAAACGCGACATCATCGTGGTGATCGACGCCGGTCACGGTGGTGAAGACCCGGGCGCTTCCGGCTCGCGTGGCCAGCATGAAAAAGACGTGGTGTTGGCCATCGCCCGTGAATTGCAGCGCCAGGTCAACGGCATGAAAGGTTATCGCGCCGAGCTGACCCGTACCGGCGACTACTTCATCCCGCTGCGCGGTCGCACCGAAATTGCGCGCAAGAAGGGTGCCGACCTGTTCGTCTCGATCCATGCCGACGCCGCGCCGTCGGCTGCCGCCTTCGGCGCCTCGGTGTTTGCCCTGTCGGATCGCGGCGCCACATCCGAGACGGCCCGCTGGCTGGCTGACAGTGAAAACCGTTCCGACTTGATTGGCGGGGCCGGCAACGTGTCCCTCGACGACAAGGACAAGATGCTCGCCGGTGTACTGCTCGACCTGTCGATGACCGCCTCGCTGACCTCCAGCTTGAACGTCGGGCAGAAAGTCCTGAGCAACATCGGTCGCGTGACATCGCTGCACAAACAGCGCGTGGAGCAGGCCGGGTTCATGGTGTTGAAATCGCCGGACATCCCGTCGATCCTGGTGGAAACCGGGTTCATTTCCAACGCCAACGAAGCCTCGAAACTGGCCAGCGCCAGCCATCAGCAGGCATTGGCACGTTCCATCAGCTCCGGCGTGCGCCAGTTCTTCCAGCAGAACCCGCCACCGGGCTCGTATGTCGCCTGGCTGCGCGACTCCGGGAAAATCGCCCAGGGCCCACGTGACCATCGTGTACAGCCTGGCGATACCCTCGCCATGTTGGCGGTGCGCTTCCAAGTGTCGTCTGCGACGTTGCGCAGCGCCAACCACCTGAAAACCGATGAGCTGAAAGTCGGCCAGGTGTTGACCATCCCCGGCACTGAATTGGCGGCACAGTAATGAGCGAATCGATCCTCAACAGCGGCTCGCGCATCGAACTGCTCAGCCCGCGCCTTGCCAACCAGATTGCGGCGGGCGAGGTGGTCGAGCGGCCGGCGTCGGTGATCAAGGAGTTGCTGGAAAACAGCATCGACTCCGGCGCCAAGCGCATCGATGTCGATGTGGAGCAAGGCGGCGTCAAGCTGCTGCGGGTGCGTGACGACGGCAGCGGCATCTCCTCCGATGACCTGCCGCTGGCCTTGGCGCGGCACGCCACCAGCAAGATTCGCGACCTGGAAGACCTTGAGCGGGTGATGAGCCTGGGCTTTCGCGGTGAGGCCCTGGCCTCGATCAGTTCCGTGGCGCGCCTGACCCTGACCTCCCGCACGCGCAGCGCCGACCAGGCCTGGCAAGTGGAAACCGAAGGCCGCGACATGGCGCCTCGGGTCCAGCCGGCTGCGCATCCGGTGGGCACTTCGGTGGAGGTGCGCGACCTGTTCTTCAACACCCCGGCGCGGCGCAAATTCCTCAAGGCCGAGAAAACCGAATTCGATCACCTGCAGGAAGTCATCAAGCGCCTGGCCCTGGCGCGCTTCGACGTGGCATTCCACCTGCGCCACAACGGCAAGACCATCCTCAGCCTGCACGAAGCCAACGACGACGCCGCGCGCGCTCGGCGGGTGGCGGCGGTGTGCGGCGCGGGGTTCCTGGAGCAGGCGCTGCCGATTGAAATCGAACGCAATGGCCTGCGCCTGTGGGGTTGGGTGGGGTTGCCGACGTTCTCCCGC
The DNA here is from genome assembly GCF_053502595.1 of Pseudomonas sp. LY-1. Lineage (NCBI taxonomy): Bacteria > Pseudomonadati > Pseudomonadota > Gammaproteobacteria > Pseudomonadales > Pseudomonadaceae > Pseudomonas > Pseudomonas sp. LY-1. The sequence continues at coordinate 842,912 of NZ_CP094353.1, forward strand.
AGCCAGGCGGACTTGCAGTATTTCTTTGTGAACGGCCGGGCGGTGCGCGACAAGCTGGTGGCCCACGCGGTGCGCCAGGCGTATCGCGACGTGCTGTTCAATGGGCGGCACCCGACGTTTGTGCTGTTTTTCGAGGTCGACCCATCGGTGGTCGACGTCAACGTACACCCGACCAAGCATGAAGTGCGCTTCCGTGACGGGCGCATGGTGCATGACTTCCTCTACGGCACCTTGCACCGCGCGCTGGGCGATGTGCGCCCGGATGACCAACTGTCCGCGCCGATCGTGACGGCGGTGGTTCGTCCGAGCGGCCCGCAAGCCGGCGAGTTCGGTCCGCAGGGCGAAATGAGCCTGGCGGGCAACCTGCTGCAGTCGCCGCAACCCCAGCCGAGCTACACGGCGCCGGGTTCGGGTTCGGGGGCGGGCTATCAGTATCAATACACCCCGCGTCCGCAATCGGCGGTGCCGGCGGCCGAGGCCCAGGCGGCCTATCGTGAATTCTTTGCGCCGCTGCCGGGCGCCGAGCCGAGCGCGGTCGCGTTGCCCGAAGGTGGCGGGGATATTCCGCCACTGGGCTATGCATTGGCGCAGCTCAAGGGTATCTACATCCTCGCGGAAAACGCCCACGGCCTGGTGCTGGTGGACATGCACGCGGCCCACGAACGGATCATGTACGAGCGCCTGAAAATCGCCATGGCCAGCGAAGGCCTGAGCGGTCAGCCGCTGTTGGTGCCGGAATCCCTGGCGGTCAGCCAGCGCGAAGCCGATTGTGCCGAAGAGCACGCCAGCGTGTTCCAGAAACTCGGTTTTGAACTGCAACGCCTGGGCCCGGAAACGCTGGCGATTCGCCAGATTCCCGCGCTGCTCAAGCAAGCCGAGGCCAACCGGTTGGTGGCCGACGTCTTGGCGGACCTGATGGAGTACGGCACCAGTGATCGTATCCAGGCGCACATCAACGAGCTGCTCGGCACCATGGCCTGCCACGGCGCGATCCGCGCCAATCGCCGCCTGGCCTTGCCGGAAATGAACGGCCTGCTGCGCGACATGGAAAACACCGAGCGCAGCGGACAATGCAACCATGGCCGACCGACCTGGACCCAAATGGGCCTGGACGATCTGGACAAACTGTTCTTGCGCGGCCGCTGATGAGTGCCTTGCCCCCCGCGATCTTCCTGATGGGCCCCACGGCCGCCGGCAAGACCGACCTGGCTATCGAGCTGAGCAAAGTGCTGCCCTGCGAACTGATCAGCGTCGACTCGGCCCTGGTTTATCGCGGCATGGACATCGGCACGGCCAAGCCTTCGAAGGAGTTGCTGGCGCAATATCCGCACCGCTTGATCGACATCATCGACCCTGCGATGAGCTATTCGGCGGCGGATTTCCGCAGCGATGCCCTGGCGGCCATGGCCGATATCACTGCGCGTGGCAACATCCCGCTGCTGGTGGGCGGCACGATGCTCTACTACAAGGCTTTGCAGGAAGGCCTGGCGGATATGCCGCCGGCCGACGCTCAGGTGCGCGCCGAGCTTGAAGAAGAAGCGGCGCGCCTTGGCTGGCAAGCCCTGCACGAGCAACTGGCGGCGGTCGATCCGGTGTCCGCTGCGCGCATCCACCCCAACGATCCGCAGCGCCTCAGTCGAGCTCTGGAAGTCTGGCGGGTAAGTGGTCAGACCATGACCGAGCATCGGCAGCGACAATCTGCGCAAAGTGCTGACGCAGGCGCATCGGGGCGCTCACAATTGCCCTATACTGTGGCGAATCTGGCGATTGCTCCGGCAAATCGCCAGGTGCTGCATGAACGAATTGCACAAAGATTCACAATTATGTTGGAACAGGGGTTCGTGGAGGAGGTCGTAGCACTGCGTTCAAGAGGTGACCTGCATCCGGGGTTGCCTTCGATACGTGCTGTAGGCTATCGCCAAGTCTGGGATCATCTGGATGGCAAGCTGACGTCAGCCGAAATGCAGGAGCGCGGCATCATTGCCACGCGCCAATTGGCGAAGCGCCAGTTCACCTGGCTGCGCAGCTGGAGCGATTTGCACTGGCTGGACAGCCTGGACAGCGACAATCTGTCACGCGCCTTGAAATACTTGGGAACGGTCTCCATATTGAGCTGAGTCCTTGCAATTGCCGTCTATCCTTGGGGGTGTGACGGCCATAAGCTATTTATTTTCCGATTTTTTATTATTGATCCTTAAAGGAGTGCGGCACATGTCAAAAGGGCATTCGCTACAAGACCCTTACTTGAATACTTTACGTAAAGAGAAAGTGGGGGTTTCCATCTACCTGGTCAACGGTATCAAGCTGCAAGGTACGATCGAATCGTTCGACCAGTTCGTTATCCTGCTGAAAAACACCGTCAGCCAAATGGTTTACAAGCACGCTATCTCGACAGTCGTTCCCGTCCGTCCAATCCGTCTGCCTAGCGCGACTGATGGCGAACAGGGTGACGCTGAGCCAGGTAACGCCTGATAGGAGTCTCCTTTGTTCTTTGAGCGCCACGGTGGTGGTGAGCGAGTGATCCTCGTTCACTTGGATGGACAGGACCCTGAGGCGCGCGAAGATCCGCAGGAGTTTCAGGAGTTGGCTAATTCGGCCGGCGCCGAGACCGTTGCGTTTTTTAACGTGCCGCGTCATCGGCCAACCGCCAAATACCTGATTGGCAGCGGCAAGGTCGAGGAACTGCGCGACCTGGTCCATGCCGAACAGGCCGATCTGGTGATCTTCAATCACATCCTCACGCCCAGTCAGGAACGTAACCTCGAACGTGTTTTCGAGTGTCGCGTGATCGACCGTACCGGCCTGATTCTCGATATTTTCGCCCAACGCGCGCGTACCCATGAGGGCAAGCTCCAGGTTGAACTGGCCCAGCTTGACCACATGAGCACCCGGCTGGTGCGCGGCTGGACTCACCTTGAGCGTCAGGGTGGCGGTATCGGCATGCGTGGCCCGGGCGAGACCCAGCTGGAAACCGACCGGCGACTGTTGCGGGTTCGCCTGCGTCAGATCAAGGGCCGGCTGGAAAAAGTCCGCAGCCAGCGCGAACAATCGCGACGTGGCCGCAGCCGTGCGGATATCCCGACCGTTTCCCTGGTGGGTTACACCAACGCCGGCAAGTCCACGCTGTTCAACAACTTGACCAAGTCGGACGTGTACGCGGCCGACCAACTGTTCGCGACCCTCGACCCGACCCTGCGCCGCCTGGAACTGGCCGACCTGGGGCCGATCGTGCTGGCCGACACCGTGGGCTTCATTCGGCACTTGCCGCACAAGCTGGTCGAGGCGTTTCGGTCTACGCTCGAAGAGTCGAGCAACTCCGACCTGCTGTTGCACGTGATTGATGCGGCCGAGCCGGATCGCATGTTGCAGATTGAACAGGTGATGGTGGTGCTGGGCGAGATTGGTGCCCAGGACTTGCCCATCCTCGAGGTCTATAACAAACTCGATTTGCTTGAAGGCGTTGAGCCACAAATTCAGCGCGACGAGGACGGCAAGCCCCAGCGGGTCTGGCTGTCGGCGCGTGATGGCCGGGGCCTGGACTTGCTCGAGCAAGCGATTGCCGAGTTGCTCGGCAACGATTTGTTCGTCGGCACCTTGCGCTTGCCTCAGCGTTTTGCTCGACTGCGTGCACAGTTTTTCGAGCTGGGCGCGGTACAGAAAGAAGAACACGATGAAGATGGCGTCAGCTTGCTGGCCGTTCGATTGCCGCGCTCGGAGCTGAATCGGCTGGTCAGTCGCGAAGGCGTTGTACCGACAGAGTTCATCGAGCAACACACTTTGCAATAAAAGCCTGAGAAAGCGGTTGTGCCGCAGTAGCAGGCATTCTGTAGCATTGGTCGGCGCGCCGTGGGTGCGTCTTTGCTTTATCAGATGGAGAGCGCTATGGCTTGGAATGAGCCGGGTGGCAACTCGAATAATCAGGATCCTTGGGGTGGTAAGCGCCGCAATAATGGCGACCGCAAGGGGCCGCCGGATCTCGACGAGGCCTTCCGAAAGCTGCAGGAAAGCCTGAATGGGTTGTTCGGTGGTGGAAAAAAACGCGGTGGTGACGATGGCGGTCGCACAAGCAAGGGCGGCGGCTATGGCCTGCTGGGCCTTGGGCTTGTCGTGCTCGCGGCCGTGTGGCTATACAGCGCGGTCTACGTGGTGGACGAGCAGGAGCAAGCCGTGGTGCTGCGCTTCGGCAAATACTACGAGACTGTCGGCCCGGGCCTGAACATCTACTTCCCGCCGATCGACAAGAAGTACATGGAGAACGTCACGCGTGAGCGTGCCTACACCAAGCAGGGCCAGATGCTGACCGAAGACGAGAACATCGTCGAAGTGCCGCTGACCGTGCAGTACAAGATCAGCAACCTGCAGGACTTCGTGCTGAACGTCGATCAACCTGAGATCAGTCTGCAACAGGCGACTGAGAGCGCCCTGCGCCACGTGGTGGGTTCCACCGCGATGGATCAGGTGCTCACCGAGGGTCGTGAATTGATGGCCAGCGAGATCAAGGAGCGCCTGCAACGGTTCCTCGACACCTATCGCACTGGTATCACCGTCACCCAGGTCAACATACAGAGCGCAGCGGCACCGCGTGAAGTGCAGGAAGCCTTCGATGACGTGATCCGCGCCCGTGAAGACGAGCAGCGTTCGCGCAACCAGGCTGAAACCTACGCCAACGGCGTCGTGCCGGAAGCCCGTGGTCAGGCCCAGCGCATCCTTGAAGATGCCAACGGTTACCGCGATGAAGTGGTCTCCCGCGCCAAGGGTGAGGCGGATCGCTTTACCAAACTGGTCGCCGAGTACCGCAAGGCACCGGAAGTCACGCGTGAGCGTCTGTACCTGGACACCATGCAGGAAGTCTTCAGCAATACCAGCAAGGTTCTCGTGACCGGCGGCAAGGGTGGGCAGAACAACCTGCTGTACCTGCCGTTGGACAAGATGATCGAGGGTGGACGTAGTGGCGCCAGCGCACCGGCCACCGGTTCGAATGCCGCTGCCAACGAAGCGAGCGCCCGCGCGGCCGCTGACTTGCTGCAACAGCAAACACGTACCAGGGAGAGTCGTTGATGAGCAATAAATCGCTGACCGCCCTGATTGTGGGCGTCGTCGTGGTCATCGCTGCCTGGAACTGCTTCTACATCGTCGCTCAGACCGAGCGTGCGGTGCTGCTGCAATTCGGTCGCGTGGTCCAGGCAGACGTCCAGCCGGGCCTGCATGTGAAAGTCCCCTACGTCAACCAGGTGCGCAAGTTCGACGCGCGCCTGATGACCCTGGATGCACCGACACAGCGTTTCCTGACCCTGGAAAAGAAAGCCGTGATGGTTGACGCCTACGCCAAGTGGCGCGTCAAGGATGCCGAGCGCTTCTACACCGCGACCTCCGGCCTCAAGCAGATTGCCGACGAGCGTTTGTCGCGTCGTCTGGAATCGGGCCTGCGTGACCAGTTCGGTAAACGCACCCTGCACGAGGTGGTGTCCGGTGAACGTGATGCGCTGATGGCGGATATCACCCGTTCGCTGAATACGATGGCGGAAAAAGAGCTGGGGATCGAAGTTGTCGATGTCCGGGTCAAGGCCATCGATCTGCCGAAGGAAGTGAACCGCAGCGTGTTCGAGCGCATGAGCACCGAGCGTGAGCGTGAAGCGCGTGAGCACCGCGCCAAAGGTAACGAACTGGCCGAGGGTATCCGTGCGGATGCCGACCGTCAGCGTCGCGTACTGCTGGCCGAGGCCTATCGCGAGTCTGAAGAGGCGCGTGGTGACGGTGATGCGCAAGCCGCGTCGATCTACGCCAAAGCCTACGGCCAGGATCAGGAGTTCTACGCGTTCTACCGTAGCCTGCGTGCCTACCGTGAAAGCTTTGCGAACAAAACCGACGTCATGGTGCTGGACCCGAGCAGCGACTTCTTCCGCTACCTGGAAAAGTCCAAGTAACTCATTGTTCACTCCCGTCGGGCGGCTAAAACGCCTGGCGGGGTGATCCTTTGAGAAAACGGGTGTATGATGCGGCAGCCGGGAAATTCCCGGCTTTTTTGCGTCTGCATGTTTGATTCGGCAGGCGCGACAGGTTTTTCGAGGAAAGTGCCCGACGAGGCCGTTTGCAGGCCGTTCGTCACGTCGCTCTTGCGCGTGGTTTATGCCGGGGGCGGGCATTTTCTGCTTCACTCAAGGCTCGGCCGAGGGCTGGCCGCCCGGATCATAGGGGAATGGCGTAATGGCAACGGTAGACCGCTGGCTGCTGCCAGATGGCATCGAAGAAGTACTGCCACCAGAAGCTGCGCGCATTGAAGTAGCGCGTCGCCAGGTGTTGGATCTGTTCCAGAGCTGGGGTTACGAGTTTGTCGTGACCCCGCATATCGAGTACCTGGAATCCCTGCTGACCGGCGCGGGCCAGGACCTCGATCTGCGCACGTTCAAGGTCATTGACCCGCAATCGGGCCGGCAAATGGGGTTCCGTGCCGACATCACGCCGCAAGTGGCGCGCATTGATGCACACACCCTGCGTCGCGAAGGCCCGAGCCGCCTGTGCTATGCCGGCAGTGTGCTGCATGCAAAGCCGCGGGCGTTGTCGTCGTCGCGCAGCCCGATCCAGTTGGGCGCCGAGTTGTATGGCGATGCCAGCCCGAGCAGCGACGTGGAAGTCATCAGCCTGATGCTGGCCATGCTGCAACTGGCTGACGTGCCGGATGTCCACATGGACCTGGGCCACGTCGGTATCTACCGTGGCCTGGCGCGTGCGGCCGGTTTGTCCGGTGAAGTGGAGCAACAGTTGTTCGATGCCCTGCAGCGCAAGGCAATCGATGAAGTCGTCGCCCTGACCGAAGGCGTGCCGGCCGAACTGGCTGACATGCTGCGTGCGCTGGTGAACCTGTGCGGCGGCCGCGAAGTCCTGGACGCTGCCCGTGAGCGCCTGGCCAATGCGCCGGCGCCAGTATTGGCGGCACTGGATGACGTGCTGGCGATTGCCGCGCAGTTGTCGGCGCGGTTCCCGCAACTGCCGCTGTATTTCGACCTGGGCGAGTTGCGCGGTTACCACTACCACACCGGTGTGGTGTTCGCTGTGTTTGTGCCGGGTGTTGGCCAGGCCATCGCCCAGGGCGGTCGTTATGACGATATCGGCGCCGACTTCGGTCGTGCGCGTCCGGCCACCGGCTTTTCCACCGATTTGAAAACCCTGGTGACCCTGGGGCGTGCTGAGGTCGAGCTGCCGTCTGGTGGCATCTGGATGCCCGACAGTACGGACGCAGCACTCTGGCAGCAGGTTTGTCAGTTGCGCGGTGAGGGTCAGCGTGTCGTCCAGGCGTTGCCTGGGCAGCCATTGGCCGCCGCCCGTGAAGCGGACTGCGACCGGCAATTGATTCTGCAGAACGGGCTTTGGCAAGTATCGCCACTGGCTTCTTGAGTTTTCCTGCCGGCCATCGCCGGCACCAAGTTTGCGCGAATGAGGACAAGTGTTATGGGTAAGAATGTCGTAGTCCTGGGCACCCAATGGGGTGATGAGGGCAAAGGCAAGATCGTTGATCTGCTGACCGAACATGCTGCCGCCGTAGTGCGCTACCAAGGTGGCCACAACGCTGGCCACACCCTGGTCATCGATGGCGAAAAAACCGTCTTGCACCTGATCCCGTCGGGCGTCCTGCGCGAAGGCGTGCAGTGCCTGATCGGCAACGGCGTGGTGGTTGCACCCGACGCCCTGATGCGGGAAATCACCAAGCTGGAAGAGAAAGGCGTACCGGTGCGCGAGCGCCTGCGTATCAGCCCGGCCTGCCCGCTGATCCTGTCCTTCCACGTCGCGCTGGACCAGGCTCGTGAAAAGGCCCGTGGCGAGCTGAAGATCGGTACTACCGGTCGCGGTATCGGCCCAGCCTACGAAGACAAGGTTGCGCGTCGTGGCCTGCGTGTTGGCGACCTGCTCAACATGCCGCGCTTTGAAGACAAACTGCGTGAGTTGGTGGATTACCACAACTTCATGCTGGTGGGTTACTACAAAGAGCCAGCCATCGAATTCGACAAGACCCTGGCCGAATGCAAGGAATACGCTGAGCTGCTCAAGCCGCTGATGCTGGACGTGACGGCCGAGCTGCACGACCTGCGTCGCGCTGGCAAAGACATCATGTTCGAGGGCGCCCAAGGTTCGTTGCTGGACATCGACCACGGTACCTACCCCTACGTGACCAGCTCTAACACCACCGCTGGCGGCGTCGCTACCGGTTCGGGTGTTGGCCCGATGTTCCTGGACTACATCCTGGGCATCACCAAGGCTTACACCACGCGGGTCGGTTCGGGTCCATTCCCGACTGAACTGTTCGACGAAGTGGGCGCGCACCTGGCTAAACAAGGTCACGAGTTTGGCGCGACTACTGGCCGTGCTCGTCGTTGTGGCTGGTTCGATGCCGTTATCCTGCGTCGCGCTATCGATGTGAACAGCATCTCGGGTATCTGCCTGACCAAGCTGGACGTACTCGACGGTCTGGAAACCATCAACATCTGTGTCGGTTATAAAGATGCAGAAGGTAAGGTCGTTGCCCCGACTGACGCTGACAGCTACGTAGGTCTGCAGCCGGTGTACGAAGAAGTACCGGGCTGGGTCGAATCGACCGTGGGTGCCAAGACCCTGGAAGAGCTGCCCGCCAACGCTCGTGCTTACATCAAGCGCGTTGAAGAGCTGATCGGCGCACCGATCGACATTATTTCGACGGGCCCGGACCGCAACGAGACCATCGTTCTGCGTCACCCGTTCGCTTAATAAGCTGTTGATGTAAAACGCAAAGGGCTCCTCAGGGAGCCCTTTTTCGTTTAAGTTCGCCAAACGGCACGACCCTTGCTGTATTTCCTTCTTTCGCGGTGCTATCAAATTAATGGCACCCGTGGTGGAGGGATTCCCGATGTCTGCCGTTCTCTCATTGTTACAAAGTCGTCTGTTGCGGCCGGTGTTCGTTACCCTAGGTATCGCTCTTTTGGTGCAAGTGCTGGTGGCGGTCGCTCTTACTCGGAGCACAGTCACGGCGCTGGAAGCTGATTTGGGCAATCGCCTGGGGGTCGACAGTCAGAAACTGTCCGGCGAATTGGCCCAGGCCGGCAAGGAAGTCACATCCAGCCTGGACAGCTTGTCCAGCAGTACCCGTCAGCGTCTGACCGCTGGGCTTTCTGCGCGCCTGCAGGAAGAGCAGAAGCAACTGCGTGCGACCCTGGAAAAAGACTTGCAAGACTCCGCTAACGACATGGCGCAACTGCTGGCCTCCGTGGCGCCTCGCGCCATGTGGGACAACGATGTGCCGACGCTGTCGGAGTTCGCCCGCCGGGCCCAGCGCAATCCCAACGTGTTGTTCGTGGTTTACGACGACGCCGCCGGTGAGCATCTGACCCGCTATCTGAACCGGGAAAACCCGATCAACCAGGCGCTGCTGGAAAAGGGCAAGGGCGACCGCGCCCTGGATAAAGTGCTGGACGCCGCCAAGGCGGACTCTTCCGTGTACTACGTCGAAGCGTCCATCAGCCCCAACGGTGTCGAGATCGGCAAGGTTCGCATGGGGGTCTCGACCGCGTCGGTGGAAGCCAACCTGCAGGCGCTGGATAAGCGCTTTGCGACACTGATCGCCAGCGGCGATCAGTTGGTGGGCGATAGCCTCAAAGGTGCGGCGGCCGATAGCGCGGCCGCCATGGGCGCGAGGTTGCAGTCGGCGCAGGCGACCGCCACCCAGATGACCGCCAACACCACCAATGCCGTGCAGGACGCGGCGGGCACCTTGCGCTGGCGCATCGGTATGGGGCTCGCGGCGGTCGGCTTCGGTGTGCTGCTGTTGATCGCGGTGGTGCTCGGGCGGCGGGTGGTCAATCGCCTGAAACTGTTGATCGCGGCCATGGATGATCTGGCGGCGGGCGAGGGCGACCTGACCAAGCGTGTGCAGATCAACAGCAAAGATGAGATCGGCGACATGGCGTCGGCGGTCAATCGCTTTGTGGATAAGTTGCAGCCCATCGTGCGCGAGGCCGGCGATGTGGCGCAGCGTACCGGTGTGGAAATCGGCGCGATGACCTTGCGCAATGCCGGCGCCGATGCGGCTGCCGGTTTGCAGCGCGACGAAGTGGCCGAGAGCCTGCGCGCGCTGTCGCAGATGGCGGATGAGGCGCAGGCCGAAAGCCATGCGATGCAAGCCGCTCTGCAGCAGGTGGTGGATATTCGCCAGGCCACGGATGAAAACTCACGCACTTCGGCTGAAGTCGGCAGCTTGATCGAAGCGCTGGCGGGCCAGGTGCAGGCCGGTTCCAAGGTCATCGAGCGCCTCGCCGCGCAAAGCGAGCAGATCGAAGTGGTATTGACGGTGATCCATGGCATCGCCGAGCAGACCAACCTGCTGGCGCTCAACGCGGCCATCGAAGCGGCGCGTGCCGGTGAGACCGGGCGTGGCTTTGCGGTGGTGGCGGACGAGGTGCGTGCGCTGGCGAGTAAAACCCAAAGCTCCACCGGCGATATCCAGGCACATATCGTGGCGTTGCAGCAGGGCGCGCGCGAGGCCGTCGAAACCATCGGCAAGGCCGGGCGCCAGGCCAACGAAGGCTTGCTGGTGCTGCGCGACAGTGTGCGCTTGCAGCAGACGGTGCAGGCCTCGGTGGAGCAGGTACATGCGGCGATTGGCCTGGCCACTCGTGCGGCCGAGCATCAGGCCCAGGGCGCGCATGCGGTGCGTGGGCGGGTCGAGGTGATCCATGCCCAGGCCGAGCGTGCCGCACAGGCTGTGGTGGAAACCACGGCCAGCGGCAAGGTGCTGGATGGCTTGGCGGCGCAGTTGAAGGCGAGCCTGGGGCAGTTCCGGGCTTAGTGTGGTCTGTGCCGTCGCTATCGGGAGCAAGCTCCCTCCCACATTCGACTGCATTCCAAAGCTGGAACCCGGTCAACTGTGGGAGGGGGCTTGCCCCCGATAGCGGTTTCAGCGACTCAGATACATCCGCGTCGTGAGCAAATAAACCGGCAACCCCGACACCAGAATCAACAACGCCGCATACGGCGCCGCCGCCGCGAATTCGATATTCGAGGTATGCGCCCACACCGCTGTCGCCAGGGTATTCAGCCCGGTTGGGCTGAGCAGTAATGTCGCGGTCAATTCCTTCATCGCATCGAGAAACACCAGCGCGAATGCCGCCCCCAAAGCCGGGAAAATAATCGGCAGGGTCACTCGGCAAAAGGCACTGAACGACGACGCACCCAACGTGCGTGCAGCCTCTTCCAACTGCGGTGCCGCCTTGTTCAAGGCCGTCCGGATCGGCGCCTGGGCCAGCGGCAGAAACAGCAGCGCATAGGCAATCAGCAGCAGTGCCGACGTCTGGTACAGCGCCGGAACGTAGTGCAAGGCGAAGTACACCAGCGTCAGCGCAATCACCAGGCCGGGCAGGGCGTGCAGCAAGTACGGCAGGCGCTCGGCCCAGAGCGCCAGCGGGCCTTTGTAGCGCACCACCAGCAACCCCACCGGCACCGCGAGTGCCAGGCACAGTGCCGCGCCGCCCAGCGACAGCGCCAGGGAGGACAGCAGCGCCTCACCAATCTCGGCCACCGGGAACGCGGCCGACGAGCCCACCGCCAGCCAATAGCCGAGCATCCCCAGCGGAATGCCGCTGCCGATGATCGCCAGCGCCAGGCAATACAGCTGCCCCAATGGCGCCCACTTGCCCAGTCGGACCTGTTCCGCATGCCGCGCCGCGCCCTGGCCGATCCGCACATGTCGGCCCTTGCCGCGCACGCGCAGTTCCAGCCACAGCAGCGTCAAGCACATTGCCAGCAACACCGCCGACAGCATCGCTGCATTGGCGTTGCTGAATTCCAGTTCGAATTGCTGATAGATCGCTGTAGTAAAGGTCTGCAGGCCGATGATCGACAGCGCGCCGAATTCCACCAGCATATGCAGCGCGATCAACAATGCCCCGGCCAACAGCGACGGCCACAGCAAGGGCAGGGTGATGCGCCGGAACACGCCCCAGCGATTCAGCCCCAGGGTGCGCGCGGACTCTTCGAGGGAGGGGTCGAGATTGCGCAGGGTCGCCGCCACCGGCAGAAACACCAGCGGGTATTTCGACAGGGTCATCACCAGGATCGCCCCGCCGAGCCCTTCGAAGTTAGCGCTCAGCGACACCCAGGTGAAGCCGCTGACAAACGCCGGCACCGCAAACGGCAGGCACAGGATCACGCCCCAGAGACGGCGCCCCGGCAGGTTGCTGCGCTCCAGCAGCCAGGCGAGGGATAGGCCGATCACGCCGCACGCCAGCGTCACCCCGACCATCAGCGCCAGGGTGTTGCGCAGCAGCCCGAACACATACGGGCGCCACAGCAGATGCACGGCCTCCGCCCAGCCCGCTTGCCAGGCCTTGAGCCCGACATACGCCAGCGGCAGCAGGCTCAAGCCCACGAGAAGCAGCACGGGTAGTAACAGCCAGATCGACGGGCGCTTGCGTCGCGGGCTGTAGCCCCCGCGCAGGGCGGCAGCGCGGAGCGATGCGTTCATCAGTTCAGGCCAACGTCACGTTCCAGGTCCAGGGCTTCTTGCGCGTTGCCCAGGTCGGCGGGGGTGACTTTCGGCGGTTGCAGCTCGCTGAACGGCTTCAGGCCGCGACTGGACTCCATGCCCTTGCGCAGCGGGTATTCGGCCGAGGTGTTGGTGATTACGCGCTGGCCTTCTTCGCTGACCATGAACGCCAGCAGTTGCTGGGCTTCTTGCGGGTGCTTGCTGGATTTCAGTGCGGCAGCGGAAGACACGGTGATCAGGCCGCCGGCATCGCCGTTGGTGAAGTAGTGCAGTTGCGAGTCCAGGTTGGTTTTTTCCTTCTTCAGGGCAAACCAGTAGTAGTTGTTCACCAGCACGCTGGCGACTTCGCCGTTTTCCACGGCTTTGAGGGCGACCATATTGTTGCTGTACACCTTGCCGAAGGCGCGCAGGCCGGTCAGCCATTCTTCGGCGGCTTCGCGACCGTGCAGCTTGATGATCGCCACGGCTTGCTCCTGGAACGCGCCGCTGGTGGGCACGAAGCCGACCTTGCCTTGCCATTCGGGGCGGGCGAAATCCAGGACCGACTTGGGCAGGTCTTTCTCGGCAATCAGTTTCGGGTTGAAGGCCACGACGCGGGTGCGTGCGGTCACGCCCATCCAGTCACCCTGGCTGCCGATGTAATCCTTGGGCAATACCTCGAGGGTGCCGGCGTCGATTTTCGCCAGCAGGCCTTGCTCGCCGAGTTTGTTCAACGGCGGCGATTCTTCGGTGTAGATCACATCGGCCGGGGAGCGCGCGCCTTCTTCGACGACCTGGCTGGCCAGTTGGTTGCTGCTGCCTTTGCGCACGTTGACGTGAATGCCGGTCTTGGCTTCGAAGGCTTTGGCGAGTTCATCGCCGACTTCTTTGTGTTGGCCGTTGTACAGGGTCAGGGCAACCTTGTCGGCGCAATAGGCGGTGGGCGAGAGCAGGGTCAGGCCGAGCAGAGTGAGGCTAAGGCCACGCAGAAGGGATGTCTTGAGATGGGTGCCACGGGTCATCATCCGGAAGTTTCCTCGCTTGAGTGCAACAAATCGTTGCAAGGATAAACGATAAAGCTTCTCAAGTGCGGATGAGGGAGAAATCCAGGGGGCGGTTTTCACACCCCGGAAACGAAAAAACCCGCTTTCGCGGGTTTGATCTGAATTTGGTGCCCAGGAGAAGACTCGAACTTCCACGACCTTGCGATCACCAGCACCTGAAGCTGGCGTGTCTACCAATTTCACCACCTGGGCATTATCAAGCAACGTTGCCGCTGTTGATGGAGCGAACTATACGGAGCGCTTTTTGATCTGTAAACCCCTGATTCGAAAATATAAATCAGTTTTTCGTTAAGAATCAAAGGACTGTAACGCAAAAACCCGCTTTCGCGGGTTTCTGGATAACTCAAGGCTGACCTCGAGTTTTGAATTGGTGCCCAGAAGAAGACTCGAACTTCCACGACCTTGCGGTCACCAGCACCTGAAGCTGGCGTGTCTACCAATTTCACCATCTGGGCAGTATCTTCAACGTTGCCGTCGTCGATGGCGCGCACTATACGGAGTGGCTTTTGAACTGTAAACCCCTGCCATGAAAAAAGCCTGGAAAATTTCGCCAATGGTCGTACAAGGTGCGTGTTGGGGGTCACAAAGTGCTTTAAAACGCTTGTTGACGCCTGAAATTTCCCGTTTCAATACGCGTATGCCAAACTAACCCGCATATAGACAAGGTGAAAACTCTCTAATGGCCGATTGGCAGTCCCTCGATCCCGAGGCCGCTCGTGAAGCGGAAAAATATGAAAACCCTATTCCTAGCCGCGAACTGATCCTGGCGCATCTCGCCGATCGTGGTTCGCCTGCTAGCCGCGAGCAGCTGGTTGAAGAATTCGGTCTGACCACCGAAGACCAGCTCGAAGCCCTGCGCCGCCGTCTGCGTGCCATGGAGCGCGATGCTCAGTTGATCTACACCCGCCGTGGCACCTATGCGCCCGTGGACAAGCTCGACCTGATCCTGGGTCGCATTGCCGGCCACCGTGACGGCTTTGGCTTCCTGATCCCGGATGACGGCAGCGACGACCTGTTCATGAGCCCGGCGCAAATGCGCCTGGTGTTCGATGGCGACCGTGCGCTGGCGCGCGTGTCGGGCCTGGACCGTCGCGGCCGCCGTGAAGGCGTGATCGTCGAAGTGGTGTCCCGTGCCCATGAGTCCATCGTCGGGCGTTACTTCGAAGAAGGCGGCATCGGCTTCGTCATTCCGGACAACCCGAAGGTCCAGCAGGAAGTGCTGGTGACCCCGGGCCGCAATGGCGCGGCCAAGGTCGGTCAGTTCGTGGAGGTGAAAATCACCCACTGGCCGACCCCGCGCTTCCAGCCTCAGGGCGATATCATCGAAGTGGTCGGCAACTACATGGCGCCGGGCATGGAAATCGACGTCGCGCTGCGCACCTACGATATTCCTCACGTCTGGCCCGAAGCCGTGCTCAAGGAAGCCGCCAAGCTCAAGCCGGAAGTCGAAGAGAAGGACAAGGAAAAGCGCATCGACCTGCGCCATCTGCCGTTCGTCACCATCGACGGCGAAGACGCCCGCGACTTCGACGATGCGGTGTATTGCGAAGCCAAGCCTGGCAAGTTGCGCCTGTTCTCCGGCGGCTGGAAGTTGTACGTGGCGATTGCCGACGTCTCCAGCTACGTGAAGATCGGTTCGGCGCTGGATAACGAAGCCCAGGTGCGCGGCAACTCCGTGTATTTCCCTGAGCGCGTGATCCCGATGCTGCCTGAGCAGCTGTCCAACGGCCTGTGCTCGCTGAACCCGAAAGTCGACCGTTTGGCCATGGTGTGCGAGATGACCCTCTCGAAAACCGGCGAAATGACCGACTACCAGTTCTACGAAGCGGTGATCCACTCTCAGGCGCGCCTGACCTACAACAAGGTCAGCACCATCCTGGAAACGCCGAAGACCAGCGAAGCCAAGGCCCTGCGTACCGAATACGCCGGTGTGGTGCCGCATCTCAAGCAGCTGTATGCGCTGTACAAGGTGCTGCTGGGCGCACGTCATGTGCGTGGCGCGATCGATTTTGAAACCCAGGAAACCCGGATCATCTTCGGTTCCGAGCGCAAGATCGCCGAGATCACCCCGACCACCCGCAACGACGCGCACAAGCTGATCGAGGAATGCATGCTGGCGGCCAACGTGGCCACCGCTGAATTCCTGAAGAAGCACGAAATTCCTGCGCTGTACCGGGTACACGACGGCCCGCCGCCGGAGCGTCTGGAAAAACTGCGCGCCTTCCTCGGCGAGCTCGGCCTGTCCCTGCATAAAGGCAAGGACGGCCCGTCGCCGAAGGATTACCAGGCACTGCTGGCCAGCATCAAGGACCGTCCGGATTTCCACCTGATCCAGACCGTGATGCTGCGTTCGCTGAGCCAGGCGGTGTACAGCGCCGACAATCAGGGCCACTTCGGCCTGAATTACGAGGCGTACACCCACTTCACCTCGCCGATCCGTCGTTACCCGGACTTGCTCACGCACCGCGCGATCCGCAGCGTGATCCACTCCAAGCAGGACACCCCGCACGTCAAGCGCGCCGGTGCCATGACCATTCCGAAGGCGCGGATCTATCCTTACGACGAAGCGGCCCTGGAACAGCTCGGCGAGCAGTGCTCCATGAGTGAGCGCCGTGCCGACGAAGCCACCCGCGACGTCGTGAACTGGCTCAAGTGCGAGTTCATGAAGGACCGCGTGGGCGAGTCGTTCCCTGGCGTGATCACGGCCGTGACCGGCTTTGGTCTGTTTGTCGAGCTGACCGATATCTACGTCGAGGGCCTGGTGCATGTCACCGCCTTGCCGGGTGACTACTACCACTTCGATCCTGTGCATCACCGCCTGGCGGGCGAGCGTACCGGTCGCAGTTTCCGCCTGGGCGACACGGTCGAAGTGCGCGTCATGCGCGTCGACCTGGACGAACGCAAGATCGACTTCGAGATGGCCGAAAAAACCATCGCCGCGCCGATCGGCCGTAAAAAACGTGGCAGCGAAACCGCCGCGCCGGCCACCCAAGGCAAGGGCGCTCCTGCGAAAGCCGCGGTTGCCGAGCCTGCGCCGGCCAAGGCTGGTCGTCGTCCGGCGGCCAAGGACAAGGTTCCCGAGGCCTACCGCCCAAGTGACGCAGCGGCGAAAAACGCCGAACTGCGCAGAAGCCGTGAGTTGAAGCAGCAGTTGCTCAACGAAGCCAAAAGCGGTGGTAAAGCGGCGTCTGGGGGAAAGCCCCACACGGCGGAAAAGCCGTCGAGCAAGCCCAGTAAACACCGTAAAGGCCCGCCAAAAGCGGGTTCGGCTCCCGCGAAAAGCGGCGGGTCGCGTAAACCTAAGGCCAAGTCATGAGTCTGGAAAAAATCTACGGCGTCCACGCCGTAGAAGCGCTGCTGCGTCATCACCCTAAACGCGTCAAACAGGTTTGGCTGGCGGAAGGTCGCAGCGAGCCGCGCGTGCAGGCGCTGGTCGAGTTGGCCAACGAAAACCGTGTGGCGATCGGCCAGGCCGAGCGTCGCGAAATGGACGTGTGGGTTGAAGGCGTCCACCAAGGCGTCGTCGCGGATGTCAGCCCGAGCCAGGTGTGGGGCGAGGCGATGCTCGACGAGCTGCTCGACCGCACCGAAGGCGCACCGCTGTTGCTGGTGCTGGACGGCGTGACCGACCCGCATAACCTCGGCGCCTGCCTGCGTTCTGCGGATGCTGCCGGTGCGCTGGCGGTGATCGTGCCCAAGGACAAGTCGGCCACGTTGACGCCGGTTGTGCGTAAAGTCGCGTGCGGCGCGGCGGAAGTGATTCCGTTGGTGGCCGTGACCAACCTCGCGCGCACCCTGGAGAAACTCCAGCAGCGCGGCCTGTGGGTCGTGGGTACGGCGGGGGAGGCCGAGGTCAGCATTTATGACCAGGACCTCACCGGCCCGACCATCCTGATCATGGGCGCCGAAGGCAAGGGCATGCGTCGCCTGACTCGCGAGCATTGCGATTACCTGGTTCATCTGCCGATGGCTGGCAGCGTCAGCAGTCTCAACGTATCGGTCGCTACCGGCGTGTGCCTGTTCGAAGCCCAGCGCCAGCGCGGTGCGAAGGGCAAGACCAAGAAGTAATGTCGGGCCTGGCATAGATGCAAAATGTGGGAGGGGGCTTGCTCCCGATTGCGGTAGATCAGTTACCTATAATGTGACTGCCTCACCGCAATCGGGAGCAAGCCCTCTCCCACTTTTGTTTTGTGGTGCCTGGAAGATTGTTCAAATAATCACCAATCACCTTGCGCCCTTCCTCCCCCTTCTCTACAATTGCGCCCCTTGCCTTCCTGGCAGGCACCGATGTGCCTCCCTGCGGCAAGATCCATAAGTGTCATTCACTCCTTGTCTGACCGTTTTTGAGCGGCAGGCTACAACCCGTAAGGAGCATTCATGCGTCATTACGAAATCATCTTTTTGGTCCACCCGGATCAAAGCGAGCAAGTCGGCGGCATGGTAGAGCGTTACACCAAGCTGATCGAAGAAGACGGCGGCAAAATCCACCGTCTGGAAGATTGGGGCCGTCGTCAACTGGCCTACGCAATCAACAATGTTCACAAGGCTCACTACGTGATGCTGAACGTTGAATGCACTGGCAAGGCCCTGGCCGAGCTGGAAGACAACTTCCGCTACAACGATGCTGTGATCCGTAACCTGGTCATCCGTCGCGAAGAAGCCGTTACCGGCCAATCCGAGATGCTCAAGGCTGAAGAAAACCGCAGTGAGCGCCGTGAGCGTCGCGACCGTCCTGAGCACGAAGGCGCTGAAAGCGCTGATAGTGATGACAGCGACAACAGCGATAACGCTGACGAGTAATCCACGGACCTTTTAAGGAGCCTATCAAATGGCACGTTTCTTCCGTCGTCGTAAATTCTGCCGCTTCACCGCTGAAGACGTGAAAGAGATCGATTACAAAGATCTCAACACTCTGAAAGCCTACGTATCCGAGACCGGCAAAATCGTTCCAAGCCGTATCACCGGTACCAAAGCACGTTATCAGCGTCAGCTGGCCACCGCTATCAAGCGCGCCCGCTTCCTGGCCCTGCTGGCCTACACCGACAGCCACGGCCGCTGAGACCGGGCAGTCGACAAGTAGTAAGGGATTGAATGCATGCGCGCCTTAGCTGAGTTCATCATGCGCGGTCGCGTGCAGGCCACTCTGGTAGTGGCTGGATGTGCAGCATTGCCGTTGTTGTATTGGTTGGGTGCTGCCGCGGGATGCCTTGTGCTTCTGCGGCGCGGTTTGCAGGATGCCGTTGGCGTCCTGGCCCTGGGGTTGCTGGCCGCCTTGATCTGGTGGCTGCAATTGGGCGAACCCAAAGTGCTTATGGTGCTGCTGGGGTCGTCGAGCCTTGCGTTGGTTTTACGCGCAAGTGAGTCCTGGGTCCGCACGCTGCTGGTCAGCGTGGCATTGGGGTTGGTGTTTTCAGTGTTGCTCGGCGCGGCTTTCCACCCGCAAATCGAGGCGCTGGCGCAAGAGATCGTCAAGGTCCTGCCGCTGGCTCTCGGGGAGCTCTACCAGCAATTGTCGGTAGACGAGCGAGCGCGCCTTGCGGCGCTGATAGCACCGGCCCTGATCGGCCTGATGGCGGTGGTGTTGCAGATTGTCAGTGTGCTGAGCCTGATGCTTGGGCGTTACTGGCAGGCGTTGTTGTACAACCCGGGTGGTTTTGGTCGCGAGTTTCGCCGTATCAGAATCCCCGCAGGCCCGGCGATGTTGCTGCTGGCATGCATGGTGGTCGGACCGAACTTCGGTCCAGAGGCGGCCTTGTTATTGCTGTTTTGCAGCGTACCGCTGGTGTTCTCCGGGCTGGCCCTGATTCACGGGCTGGTGGCGCAGAAGCGCCTGGCCAGGTTCTGGCTGGTGGGGTTGTACGTCACGCTGATGCTGTTCATGCAGCTGATCTATCCGTTACTCGTGGTTTTGGCCATTGTCGACGGCCTGATTGATTTTCGCGGTCGTCTGGCGCCGAAAGACGCCGATAACGCGAACGGTGAAGGTTAAAAGTTAGAGGATTTTCACATGCAACTGATCCTTCTGGAAAAAGTCGCCAACCTGGGCAACCTGGGCGACAAAGTGAACGTTAAGGCCGGCTACGGTCGTAACTACCTGCTGCCATACGGCAAAGCCACCGCTGCAACCGCTGCCAACCTGGCTGCGTTTGAAGAGCGTCGTGCTGAGCTGGAAAAAGCAGCAGCAGACAAAAAAGCTTCGGCCGAAACTCGCGCTGCCCAACTGGCTGAGCTGGAAGTGACTATCACTGCCACCGCCGGTGACGAAGGCAAGCTGTTCGGTTCGATCGGCACCCACGACATCGCTGACGCACTGACCGCCTCTGGCGTTGAAGTTGCGAAAAGCGAAGTTCGTCTGCCGAACGGCACCATCCGCAACGTAGGTGAATTCGACGTAGCCGTGCACCTGCACGCTGAAGTTGAAGCCACTGTACGCGTTGTCGTGGTAGCAGCTTAAGTCGCACCTAACTGACTGGCACCTCGCGTGCCAGGCGGTTAACATCGGGCACGATCCTGTTTACAGGTCGTGCCTTTTGTTTTTTACACACCCCCTAATTCCAAGTGGCCATGAACGATATTTCAGCTCCTGAGCAATACGATCTGCAAACCGCTGCCCTGAAGGTGCCGCCGCATTCCATCGAGGCCGAACAGGCCGTGCTCGGTGGCTTGATGCTGGACAACAACGCCTGGGAACGCGTGCTGGATCAAGTCTCGGACGGTGATTTCTATCGTCATGACCATCGCCTGATCTTCCGCGCCATCGCCAAGCTGGCCGACCAGAACTCACCGATCGACGTGGTGACCCTGGCCGAGCAGCTGGACAAGGAAGGCCAGACCTCCCAGGTCGGCGGCCTGGGCTACCTCGGTGAGCTGGCCAAAAACACGCCGTCCGTCGCCAACATCAAGGCGTATGCCCAGATCGTTCGCGAGCGCGCCACCTTGCGCCAGTTGATCGGCATCAGCACCGAAATCGCCGACAGCGCCTTCAACCCCGAAGGTCGCAGCGCCGCCGAGATCCTTGACGAGGCCGAGCGCCAGATCTTCCAGATCGCCGAAGCCCGGCCGAAAACCGGCGGCCCGGTCAGCGTCAACGACCTGCTGACCAAGGCCATCGACCGCATCGATACGTTGTTCAACACCGACAACGCCATCACCGGCATCTCCACCGGCTACACTGACCTCGACGAGAAGACCAGCGGCCTGCAGCCGTCCGACCTGATCATCGTCGCCGGCCGTCCATCCATGGGTAAAACCACCTTTGCGATGAACCTGGTGGAAAACGCCGTGTTGCGCAGTGACAAGACCGTGCTGGTGTACTCCCTGGAGATGCCAGGCGAATCGCTGATCATGCGGATGCTCTCGTCCCTGGGCCGTATCGACCAGACCAAAGTGCGCGCCGGTCGCCTGGAAGACGACGATTGGCCGCGCCTGACCTCGGCGGTCAACCTGCTCAACGACCGCAAGCTGTTCATCGATGACACCGCCGGCATCAGCCCGTCGGAGATGCGCGCGCGTACCCGTCGCCTGGTGCGTGAACATGGCGATATCGCCCTGATCATGATCGACTACCTGCAACTGATGCAGATCCCGGGTTCCAGCGGCGACAACCGGACCAACGAGATTTCCGAGATCTCCCGGTCCTTGAAAGCCCTGGCCAAGGAATTCAACTGCCCGGTGGTGGCGCTGTCGCAGCTCAACCGTTCCCTGGAACAACGCCCCAACAAGCGCCCGGTGAACTCCGACTTGCGTGAATCCGGAGCGATCGAGCAGGATGCCGACGTGATCATGTTCGTCTACCGCGACGAGGTGTATCACCCGGAGACCGAGCACAAAGGCATTGCCGAAATCATCATCGGCAAGCAGCGGAACGGCCCGATCGGCTTTATCCGCCTGGCGTTCATCGGCAAATACACGCGTTTCGAGAACCTTGCGCCGGGCAGTTACAACTTCGACGACGACGAATAATCCTTCTGTTCAATTCCTACTGTTATCGTCGGAATTGGTCAAAATTTGTGCTATATTCCGCGCCCGCGATTTTTCATCTCAACACCGGTCACCGTCATGCAAACAGCCAAGCCGTTATTTGACTATCCCAAGTACTGGGCCGAATGTTTCGGTCCTGCGCCATTCCTGCCGATGAGCAGGGAGGAGATGGATCAGCTTGGCTGGGATTCCTGCGACATCATCATCGTCACCGGTGATGCCTACGTTGACCATCCGTCGTTCGGCATGGCGATCATCGGCCGGCTGCTGGAGTCCCAGGGCTTCCGCGTCGGGATCATTGCCCAGCCGAACTGGCAGTCCAAAGACGACTTCATGAAGCTCGGCGAGCCGAACCTGTTCTTCGGCGTCGCGGCCGGCAACATGGACTCGATGATCAACCGCTACACCGCTGACAAGAAAATCCGCTCCGACGACGCCTACACCCCTGGCGGCATGGCCGGCAAACGCCCGGACCGCGCGAGCCTGGTGTACAGCCAGCGGTGCAAGGAAGCCTACAAGAACGTGCCGATCGTGCTCGGTGGCATCGAAGCGTCCCTGCGCCGCATCGCCCACTACGACTACTGGCAGGACCGGGTGCGCAATTCGATCCTGATCGACGCCACCGCCGACATCCTGCTGTACGGCAACGCCGAGCGGGCCATCGTCGAAGTGGCCCAGCGCCTGTCGTGGGGCCACAAGATCGAAGACATCACCGATGTGCGCGGCACCGCGTTCATTCGCCGTGATACGCCCGAAGGCTGGTATGAGGTGGACTCCACCCGTATCGACCGTCCGGGCAAGGTCGACAAGATCATCAACCCATACGTGAATACCCAGGACACCCAGGCCTGCGCCATCGAGCAGGAAAAGGGGCCGGTTGAAGACCCGCAGGAAGCCAAGGTCGTGCAGATCCTGGCCAGCCCGCGCATGACCCGTGAGAAGACCGTGATCCGCCTGCCATCGGTGGAAAAAGTCCGTGGCGACGCGGTGCTTTATGCCCACGCCAACCGCGTGTTGCACCTGGAAACCAACCCAGGCAATGCCCGGGCCCTGGTGCAGAAACACGGCGAAGTGGACGTGTGGTTCAACCCGCCGCCCATTCCGATGACTACCGAAGAAATGGACTACGTGTTTGGCATGCCTTACGCACGTGTCCCGCACCCGGCGTATGGCAAGGAAAAAATCCCGGCCTACGACATGATCCGTTTCTCGGTGAACATCATGCGTGGCTGCTTCGGCGGCTGTACCTTCTGCTCGATCACCGAGCACGAAGGCCGCATCATCCAGAACCGTTCCGAAGAGTCGATCATTCGCGAGATCGAAGAAATCCGCGACAAGGTCCCGGGTTTCACCGGCGTGATTTCCGACCTCGGCGGCCCGACCGCGAACATGTACCGCATCGCCTGCAAGAGCCCGGAAATCGAATCCGCGTGCCGCAAGCCGTCGTGCGTGTTCCCCGGCATCTGCCCGAACCTGAACACCGACCACTCGTCGCTGATCCAGTTGTATCGCAGCGCCCGTGCGTTGCCGGGTGTGAAGAAGATCCTGATCGCCTCCGGCCTGCGCTACGACCTGGCCGTTGAGTCGCCGGAGTATGTGAAGGAACTGGTCACCCACCACGTCGGTGGTTACCTGAAGATCGCCCCGGAACACACCGAGGAAGGTCCGCTCAACCAGATGATGAAACCGGGCATCGGCAGCTATGACAAGTTCAAGCGCATGTTCGAGAAGTACACCAAGGAAGCGGGCAAGGAGCAGTACCTGATCCCGTACTTCATCGCCGCCCACCCCGGCACCACCGATGAAGACATGATGAACCTGGCCCTGTGGCTCAAGGGCAACGGTTTCCGCGCCGACCAGGTGCAGGCGTTCTACCCGTCGCCGATGGCCACCGCCACCGCGATGTACCACTCGGGCAAGAACCCGCTGCGCAAGGTCACCTACAAGAGCGACGCGGTGACCATCGTCAAGAGCGAAGAACAGCGCCGTCTGCACAAGGCGTTCCTGCGCTACCACGACCCGAAAGGCTGGCCGATGCTGCGCGAAGCACTGATCCGCATGGGCCGCGCCGACCTGATCGGGCCGGGCAAGGATCAACTGATCCCGTTGCACCAGCCGGCCACCGACAGCTACCAGAGCGCGCGTCGCAAGAACTCGACGCCGGCCGGCAGCCACAAGGTTGCCAAGGAAACCACCACCAGGATTCTCACCCAGCACACCGGCCTGCCGCCCCGTGGCAGCGACGGCAGCAACCCGTGGGACAAGCGCGAGCAAGCCAAGGCCGCGGCCATGGCGCGCAACAAGCAGGCCGCCAAGGAACGCGCTGATGCGGCCAAGGGCAAGGGCGGCAAGCCAGCCCGCAAGCCGGTGGTACCGCGTTGATCGTTGCCTGAATATGCCAAACGCCAGCCTCGTGCTGGCGTTTTGCTTTCTAGCCGGTGGGGAGTCTGTTTGTTAAGGTGGCGGCCATTAAATCGCTATCGGGAGCAAGCCGAATCGTCGCACCGGCCCTCCCACATTTTGAATGTATTCACACTTCAAATGTGGGAGGGGGCTTGCCCCCGATGGCGTCAGTCCAGTCCCCAACTTTTCAAGGAAGAACACCCCCATGAGCAACCCCCTGCTCAACATCGGCATGGACTCCAACCGCTCGCAGTTCATGGCGCGCCAGCGCATCGAGAGTGAAGTCGACCTGCCTCGGCTGTTTGCCATCATCGACGCCGACCCCGGCATCGTCGGCGCGGGCGTGGTGTATATCGACGCTGACTTCAACGTCGTGACTCTGCGCGAGTTCAAGCCGATCTGCAGCATTCGACCCAAGCGCATCATTGTGCGCGAGGCGCAGAAATACATCGCCCCGGCGCAGTTTGCCGACCAAGTGCTGAACAACCCGCGCGAGTCGCGACTGGTGAGTGAAGCCTTCAACACCACGTTGTCCTGCGGCGGCGCGGTCATTGGCTGGCTGGTGGTGTTGAGCGGCACTATCGCTATCCCGTTCACCGCCGGCGCCAGCACGGTCGTGACGGCCATCGGCTACACCGCCGCCTCGGCCAGCACCGTGTCGTGCCTGGTCGGTGGGTTCCGCACGCGCAACGAAATCGTCAACCCGTCGATGAATGATTACCTGGATAACGAAGAGTGGTACCAGACGGCGACCAAAGTCCTCGACGGTGCCGCCTTGGTCGGCGTGGGCGCCTCGGCGCTGACGACAGTCAAGCTGGTCAACGTCACTCGTGCTGCCACGGGTAAAAGCCTGCGTCAGGTGCTCAAAGGCCTGAACGGGCAGGAGCGGGAGAAACTCACCAAAGAGCTGCTGAAAGTGGCCGACCCGCAAATGTCGAACAAGATGCGCAAGCTGCTGCAACTGAGCGGCGAGTTGCCCAAACGCTTTACGCCGACCCAGCTCAAGCACGCCACCTATGTCCAATTGGGCGATGCCTTCAGTGCGGGGCTGAGCGTCTGGGGCTTGAAGCGTTCGGATAACTACAAACAGGCCAAGACCTTCGCGATTGGCTTGTACGAAGAGGCCGAGTGATGAGTGGTGTTCCTTCGCTTAAACCGTTTTTGCTGGAGCATTTTCCCGCATTCATCGGCGTGATTCTCGCTGGTTGCCTCGGCGGTTCGGCGGCGATTTCCCTGGCGGCCAGCACCTATTTTTCCGACGTGCCCATGGCAACCAATGCCACTGTGTCGTGGTTTGTGGTGATAGCCGCCGCGCTGTTCGTGGCCAACAGCAACTTCCTGGTGGTGCGCGGCCGAGCCTGGGCCGTGTGGGCGATGGTGGCGTTTTTTACGGTGTGCCTGTTGGTCGTGCTGCCGACACTGCTCTACCGGCCGCACTGGTTTATCTATGGTGAAAGCCTGTTCTGGCCATTGCTGGGGTTGTTGCTGATCAACAGCAAGGGCTATCGGTCGATGGTCAAGAAGTTGGTTGAAGTGCGGCGGTTGCGGGAGGCGGCCAAGGCGGGGCTGTAGCCTCGGCACGTGGTTTCAGATTTTGACGTTCTGGCGAATGTTCCAGCCGTATTTGACGGCGCCGCCGTCCTTGCCGCCGTCGGATTTCTGCGGCTGGTAGCTGACTTCGACCGTGGCGAAGTTCAGGGCTATCACCTCAGTCAGCACATCGCTGCTGGTCACCGCGTCGGTTTGGTAGGACGTGACCATCACTTCCTTCAGCGTGATCACCAGATACTCCACGGCATTGCTGCCACCGGCCTTGCGCACCACCAACCGTGCCTCCGGGTAATGCTTGCCGGTGGAGCAGGCCATCATCAGGTTGGGTGAAGACTTGTCCATGACCTTGGAGACAGACAGGTTTTCAATATTGACCTTGCCGGCACCGCCGCCGCTGCCGGTATGCATCGAACCGGTCTGGGACATGCCCCAGCCCCATCGGCTGATCTCGATTTCGTCGCGATGGGTCTGGTCTTTGGACTCGCCCTTGATGTCCCCCAGCTTCAAAAACATATCAGTTGCCATTGTCACTCCCTGTTTTGGTGTGCGCCGGTAGTGGCGCGGGGCGTACTTTTTCTTATTCGGGATATGGCTTACAAGGGGCGGCATCACGATCAGGAAGTGCCTGTCCGGATAAAGCGAAGCTTCTGACATTTTTCGGGGATAGGCAGTCTTTACCCTCTGCGCTCTTGTGAACCTCAGGAGTAAAGGGATGACTTCCAGCGTATTCAGAGACAGTTTCCTCAGTCCCAATTACATGACGCGGCAGCGGCTGGAAAGCAGTATTGATCTGCGCAAGTTATTTGCGGCGATTGATGCTGATCCGGCCATCGTCGGTGCCGGCGTGGTGTACATCGACGCGCAGCTACGGATGGTTGTACTGCGTGAATTTCAGCCGATTTGCAGTATCGCGCCGAAGAATGTGATTTTGCGCGAGGCGCCCAGCTATGTCGGGCGGGTGGAGTTCGCTCGGCAACTGGCGAATGAACCGCGAGACTCGCAGGTGGCGTTTGAGGCGGTGAATACAGCTTTGGCGTGTACTTCTGCGGTAATCAGTTGGATCGTGGTACTGAGTGGATCGGCGCTCAGTCCGTTCAGCTTTGGGGTTACTGGGGTGGTAGCTGCGATAAGCTTTACATCAGCAACAGCCAGTTCAATTCAGTGCTTAGTTGGCGGCCAGAGGACTCGCAACGAAATTATTGACCCGGCTCTTAACGATGCTCTGGATAGCGAACCATGGTATCAGGCTGTGACGATTGGTTTGGACGCTGTTTCGCTACTGGGCGCTAGTGTCTCGGCACTGGCAACTATACGACTGGTTAATGCGACAAGAAAATCTACCGGAAAAACTTTGCCGCAGGTGTTGAAAGGACTGAGTCGTCAAGAGCGAGCAAAGTTGACCCAGGAGTTGTTGAGTATTCGGCACCCGGAAATGACCCGGAAAATGATCAGGTTGAAGCAACTCGCTGGAAAAATGCCAAAGCGTTTTACGCCCGCAGAAGTAAAACAGGGCACTGTTTTGCAGATTCAAGACGCTCTAGGTGCTGCCTTAGGGGTTGCTAGCAGTTCGATGTCTGGGAATATTCGCACTGTCGCGGTCGGAATTTATGAGGAGATGACCGAGTGATATTGCTGCTGCCCCTTCGCCCTTTTCTCAAGCGTTATTTACCCGTGTTTCTCGGGGGGATTTTTTCAAGCATTTTTGCTGGATCTTCCGTAGTGGTGGTAGTGCAAAATTACTATCTCAAAGCCATTTCTTTAGCTATTTCGGCACAAGTAGCGTGGTGGGCATGTGTCGTTCTGGCATGCGCCTTGAGTCTTAGCAACATTATGATTGTCCGTGGGCGACGAGACTGGGTGTGGGTCATGGTTGTCTATTTTGGAGCCTGCCTGGTTACCGCTCTTCCGGCCATTCGTTATTCCCCTCATCTGTTCATCTATGCCGAAAGTTTGTTTTGGCCATTGCTTGGTCTGCTGATTCTCAACAGCAAGCGTCATCGTGAGATGCGTGGGAAGCTTGTTGAACTTCGTTTTAGGCGAAAACGGATACGGAAAATTGCTGACAGGCTACAAAAAAGGTGATTTTGCTTTGATTAATTGGGAGCGTAGCCTCATTCCCGACAACTTACTGTTCGGGAACATCCGGATCGTCGCGGTTGGGCTGTATGAGGATATATCAGAGTGAGACTTCTCGGACGGAAACCTCTCATACCGGTGCGCCCTTTTCTTTTTCGCTACTTTCCCGTGTTTATCGGCGTAATTTTAGCGGGCATCTTCGGCAGTTCTTCTGTTGTTGTGCTGGTGGAAAACTATTATTTACCATCGTTATCGAACGCTGCTGCTGAAAGTGCATGCGTGCTCTTGGCCTGGTTTATCACCCACTGCAATTTCATGATCGCCTACGGGCGACCTAAGTGGGTCTGGGGCATGTATGGCCTTTTCATCGCCTGCCTGTTGGTCGCTGTGCCAGGTTTTCATTTTTCACCGAACCCATTCATTTACGCGGAATGCTTCTTTTGGCCGGTACTCGGCCTGCTGCTGCTTCGCAGCAAACGCCACCGGGAACTGCGTGCCAAATGCGTAGAACTTCGCCATATGCGCGGGAAGGTAAGGGTGGCCATTGAAAAGCGGCGCAAACACGAGCGCGCAATAATCAGAATAAAGAAATCGAGGTAATTCCCCACCCCGCCCCCAAAACCGATACCGCTCCACCCACTCCCCGCCACATATATGTGCAGCTCGTGCACCATTGCACCAACGTTGGCGCCGTTTTGGTGCTGTACTGCACCGGGTCTTACGATAAAGCGCAATGACTGCCGCTCTGGCATAAGTCTTGCGCGCGTTGTGTCCATGCCCTGGCTTGCAGGAGGCCGCCGTGTCGATTCATGTCGCGTTGCACCACGTTACGCATTACCGCTACGACCGCGCTGTCGAACTCGGCCCACAGATCGTGCGTTTGCGCCCGGCGGCCCATAGCCGCACGCGGATTTTGTCCTACGCACTGAAAGTGCTGCCCGAGCAGCATTTCATCAATTGGCAGCAGGACCCTCAGGGTAATTACCTGGCGCGCCTGGTGTTCCCGGAAAAGACTGACGAACTGCGTATCGAAGTCGACCTAGTCGCCGAGATGGCGGTGTTCAACCCGTTCGACTTTTTCCTTGAACCCTACGCGGAAAAAATCCCGTTTTGCTACGCCGCCGACGAGCAGCGCGAGCTGGCGCCGTACCTGGAAACCTTGCCGCTGACGCCGAGGTTCGCCGCTTACCTGGCGGGTATCGACCGCACGCCGCTGCCGGCCGTGGATTTCCTGGTGGGCCTCAACCAACGCCTGGCCGCCGATATCGGTTACCTGATCCGCATGGAACCCGGCGTGCAGACCCCGGAGTTCACCCTGGAAAATGCCTCCGGCTCGTGCCGCGATTCGGCTTGGCTGCTGGTGCAATTGCTGCGCAACCTGGGGCTGGCGGCGCGGTTTGTGTCCGGCTATCTGATCCAGCTCACCGCCGACGTCAAAGCCCTCGATGGCCCCTCCGGCACCGAGGTGGACTTCACCGACCTGCACGCCTGGTGCGAAGTGTATTTGCCCGGCGCCGGCTGGATCGGCCTGGATGCCACCTCCGGGTTGTTCGCCGGTGAAGGCCATATTCCGTTGGCCTGTAGTCCCGATCCATCGTCTGCCGCGCCGATCAGTGGCCTGGTGGAGCCGTGCGAGTGCGAATTCACCCACGAGATGTCGGTAGAGCGCATCTGGGAAGCGCCACGGGTAACCAAGCCCTACACCGAAGAACAGTGGTTGGCGATCCAGGCCCTGGGGCGGCAGATCGATGGCGACCTGCTGGCGGACGACGTGCGCCTGACCATGGGCGGCGAACCGACCTTCGTCTCCATCGACGACCCCGACGGCGCCGAGTGGAACACCGCTGCCCTGGGGCCGGACAAGCGTCGCCTGTCGGCCGAGCTGTTCCAGCGCATGCGCAAGCACTACGCGCCCAAGGGCCTGGTGCATTTCGGCCAGGGCAAGTGGTACCCCGGCGAGCAACTGCCGCGCTGGTCGCTCAACTGTTACTGGCGCCGCGATGGCGAGCCGATTTGGCACAACAGCGCGCTGATCGCCGATGAGCAACAGGACTACGGCGCCGACGGCGTGCTGGCCGAGCGTTTCCTGGGCAGTGTTGCCGAGCGCCTGAAGTTGCCGGCGCGCTTTGTGTTTCCGGCCTTTGAAGACAACTTCTACTACCTGTGGCGCGAAGGCGCGCTGCCGCAAAACGTCACCGCCCTCGACCCGCGCCTGAGCGATGAACTGGAACGCGAGCGTCTGCGCAAAGTGTTCAGCCAGGGCCTGGACAAGGTCATCGGCCAAGTGCTGCCGCTGGCGCGCACCGCTGCCAATGACCGCTGGCAGAGTGGGCGCTGGTACCTGCGCGACAATCACTGCCGACTGGTGCCGGGGGATTCGCCGCTGGGTTATCGCCTGCCGCTGGCCTCGCAGCCCTGGGTGACGGCGGCAGAGTACCCGTTTGTCCACCCGACCGACCCCAACCAGGACTTGCCCGAGCTGCCGAGCACGGCGCAATTGCAACGCCATGGCGAAGCGGCGCCGAGCGCCGAGCGCCTGCCGAAGATCGACGAGTCCGCCGACTGGCTGACCCGCACCGCGCTGTGCGCCGAAGCGCGCGAAGGCCGCCTGTATCTGTTCATGCCGCCGCTGGAGCGCGTCGAGGACTACCTGGAGCTGGTGGCCGCCATCGAAGCCACCGCCGAAGAACTGCACTGCCCGGTGCTGCTGGAGGGCTACGAGCCGCCGGCGGATTACCGTCTGAGCAACTTCCGGGTCACGCCCGACCCGGGTGTGATCGAGGTCAACGTGCAGCCGTCCGCCACCTGGGACGAGCTGGTAGAACGCACCGAATTCCTCTACGAAGAGGCGCGACAAACCCGCCTGACCACCGAAAAGTTCATGATCGACGGGCGCCACACTGGCACCGGTGGCGGTAACCACTTCGTGCTGGGCGGCGCGACACCCAAGGACTCACCGTTCCTGCGGCGTCCCGATCTGCTGCGCAGTTTGATCAGCTACTGGCACAACCATCCGTCGTTGTCCTACCTGTTTTCCGGCTTGTTCATCGGCCCGACGTCCCAGGCGCCCCGGGTCGATGAAGCGCGTAACGATGCGCTGTATGAGCTGGAAATCGCCTTCGCGCAAATGCCCGCACCAGGCGAAGAGTGCCCGCCGTGGTTGGTCGACCGCCTGCTGCGCAATCTGCTGATTGACGTGACGGGCAACACCCACCGCGCCGAATTCTGTATCGATAAGCTCTACTCGCCCGATGGCGCCACCGGGCGCCTGGGCCTGCTGGAGTTGCGCGCCTTTGAAATGCCACCCCATGCGCGCATGAGCCTGACCCAGCAACTGCTGCTGCGCGCGCTGGTGGCGCGCTTCTGGCGCGAACCCTATGCGCCCCCGAAACTGGCGCGCTGGGGCACTGAGCTGCATGACCGTTTCCTGTTGCCGCACTTCATCGAGCAGGATTTTGCCGACGTGATCGTCGAACTCAACGCCGCCGGCTACCCGCTGCGCGCCGAATGGTTTGCCGCGCACCTGGAATTCCGCTTTCCCAAAGTCGGCGACTACGCCGTCAGCGGTATCGAGCTGGAACTGCGCCAGGCCCTGGAACCCTGGCATGTGCTGGGCGAGGAGGGCGCGGTGGGCGGCACGGTGCGTTATGTGGATTCGTCCCTGGAGCGCCTGCAGGTGAAATTGAGCGGGCTGCCACCGCAACGCTATTTGCTCACCTGCAACGGCATCCCGGTGCCGCTTCAAGCGACCGGGCGCATCGGCGAGTTCGTCGCCGGCGTGCGGTATCGCGCCTGGCAACCGGCCAACTGCTTGCAGCCGACCATCGCGGTCCATGCGCCGTTGGTGTTCGACCTGCTGGACACCTGGATGCAGCGCTCCCTGGGCGGTTGCCAGTATCATGTGGCGCATCCGGGCGGGCGTAACTACGACAGTCTGCCGGTGAATGCCAATGAAGCCGAGAGCCGGCGCATGGCGCGATTTTTCCGCCTGGGGCATACCCCGGGCAAGCTCCCTGTGCCGACCGTCGTGATCAATGACGAATTGCCGATGACTTTGGATTTGCGACGTTTCCCCAATAAAAATGACTGAATGCAAGCCAAAATGTGGGAGGGCGCTTGCTCCCGATTGCGGTAAATCAGCCGATACATGAGTTGACTGACCCACCGCAATCGGGAGCAAGCCCCCTCCCACAAAGGATTTGCAGTGTTTGTTAGGTTAATCTGAGCCCCCTTGCCCCTGCCGAGCGTTCCATGTCCGACTTGCTCGACCGTTACCCGCTGACCGCGGGCACTTATCACGAACTGCTGGACGACAGTGGCGCGGTACGTGCCCATTGGCGGCGCCTGCTCGACCATCTGCAACGCAGCACCCCCGCGCAACTGGCCCAGCGCCAGGCGTTGCTGACCCGGCAGATCCAGGAAAACGGCGTGACCTACAATGTCTACGCCGACCCCAAGGGCGCTGATCGCCCGTGGGAACTGGACCTGCTGCCCCATGTGCTGGCGGCCGATGAATGGCAGCACCTGTCGGCCGGCATCGCCCAGCGTGCGCGGCTGCTCAACGCGGTACTGGCGGACCTCTACGGCCCGCAACGCTTGATCAAGGAAGGCCTGCTGCCGGCCGAACTGGTGTTCGGGCATAACAATTTTCTGTGGCCGTGCCAGGGCATCCAGCCGCCCGACGGTACGTTCCTGCACCTGTACGCCGTCGATCTGGCGCGCACCCCGGATGGCCGCTGGTGGGTCACTGCCGACCGCACCCAGGCCCCTTCGGGCGCCGGTTATGCGCTGGAAAACCGCACCATCGTGTCCCGCGCCTTTCCGGATCTGTACCGCGACCTGCAGGTGCAGCACCTCACCGGTTTCTTCCGCACCCTGCAGGAAACCCTGGCGCGCCAGGCGCCCAGCGATAGTCAGCCGCCGTTGATCGTGCTGCTCACGCCTGGGCGTTTCAACGAAAGCTATTTCGAACACCTGTACCTCGCCCGTCAGCTCGGCTACCCGCTGGTGGAAGGCGGCGACCTCACGGCGCGCGACAGCACGGTGTTCCTGAAAACCCTCAGTGGCCTGCGTCGGGTACACGCGATCATGCGCCGTCTCGACGACGACTTCTGCGACCCCCTCGAACTGCGCACCGACTCGGCCCTCGGCGTGCCCGGCCTGCTCGACGCCGCGCGCCAAGGCAACGTGCTGGTGGCCAATGCCCTGGGCAGCGGTGTACTGGAATCCCCCGGCCTGCTGGGCTTTCTGCCGAAGATCAACGAATTTTTGTTTGGCGAAGAACTGCTCCTGCCGTCCATTGCGACGTGGTGGTGCGGCGAAGCGCCGGTGCTTGCCGAAGCCCTGGAGAAACTGCCCGAGCTGCTGATCAAGCCGGCATTTCCGTCACAGAGCTTCAACCCGGTCTTCGGCCGTGACTTGAACGACGCACAACGCGAGGCCCTGGCCGAGCGCATGCGCGCGCGGCCTTACGCGTATGTCGCCCAGGAGCTGGCGCAGCTGTCCCAGGCGCCGGTGTGGCACACCGTCGAAGACCACCTGCAACACCGCGCCATCGGCATGCGCGTCTACGCCGTGGCCAGCGCCGACGGTTACCGGGTATTGCCCGGCGGCCTGACCCGCGTGGCTGCCGAGGCCGATGCCGAGGTGGTGTCGATGCAACGCGGCGGCGCGAGCAAGGACACCTGGGTGCTCGGCGAACGCGCCGCCGGCGGCGAGCAGTGGCGCGCGCAGCGGCCGATAGGCGCCCATGACCTGGTGCGCCGCGACCCTTATCTGCCGTCGCGGGTGGTGGAAAACCTGTTTTGGTTTGGCCGTTATTGTGAACGCTGCGATAACAGCGCGCGCTGGCTGCGCATCGTGTTGGCGCGCTATGTCGACGGCGACGATCCGCTGGCGTTGCAAGCGGCGGTCGAACTGGGCGAAAACCTGCGCCTGTTGCCGGAGGAGGGCGAGTTGCCCGAACGCCTGCTCGCGGCCTTGCTTGGCGACGACTGGCCGTCGAGCCTGCGCGCCAACCTGCAGCGCTTGCAGTGGGCGGCGTCCCAGGTGCGCGGCAAGTTGTCCCGAGAGAATTGGCAGGCCCTGGTGGAGCTGCAACGCGAAGCCCTGGAGCTGGAAAGCGAAAGCCCCGACTTTGGCGAGTTGCTGGACTTCCTCAACCGCCTGGTGATGTCCCTGGCGGCGTTGTCCGGGTTTGCCCTGGACGACATGACCCGCGACGAAGGCTGGCGCTTTCTGATGATGGGCCGGCGCATCGAGCGCCTGCAGTTTCTCAGCAGCAGCCTCGCGGCGTTCCTGCGCGGCGTGGCGGTGTTCGATCAGGCCGGGCTGGAATGGTTGCTGGAACTGGGCAACAGCAGCATCACCTACCGCTCGCGCTACCTGGCGGTGCCGCAACTGATTCCGGTGCTCGACCTGTTGCTGCTGGATGAGCAGAACCCCCACGCCGTGTTGTTCCAGTTGAAGCTGGTGAGCCGCACCTTGCGTCGTCTCAACGATGATTTCGCGGTGCCCCGGGAAACCGGCCTGGCGCCGTTGGTCGAGCGCCTCGCGCGGTTCGACCTGGGTTGCCTGGAGAACCCGCTGTTTGGCGAGGCCAGCGTGCGTGCCGCGCTGGACGGCCTGGCCGACCTGCTGCAAGCGGTCGCCGATGAGAGTGGGCAAGTGTCGGATCGCCTGGCCTTGCGCCATTTTGCCCATGTGGATGATGTCAGCCAACAAACGGTGTCGGTGTGATGA
Organism: Pseudomonas sp. LY-1; assembly: GCF_053502595.1. NCBI lineage: Bacteria > Pseudomonadati > Pseudomonadota > Gammaproteobacteria > Pseudomonadales > Pseudomonadaceae > Pseudomonas > Pseudomonas sp. LY-1. The sequence continues at coordinate 877,211 of NZ_CP094353.1, forward strand.
GCGCGCGCTATCAGATTTTTCACGATACCCATTACCACTACGACAGCCCGGTGTCCCTGGCCCAGCAGTTGGCGCATCTGTGGCCACGGCCATGTGCCTGGCAGCGCTGTACCTCGCAGCAACTGGATATCAGCCCGTTGCCGTCCTCGCGCCGCGATGAGCTGGACGTGTTCGGCAACCCGATCACCCGCCTGGCGTTCGAGCGGCCCCATGATGAGTTGTTGGTGAATGCCGCGCTGACTGTGGAAGTGCTGGCGCGGCCGCTGCTGGATTTCCAACAGTCGCCGGCCTGGGACCAGACTCGCGACAGCCTGACCTACAGCAGCCAGCCGCTGTCATCGGCGTTGATCGAAGCCTGTCGCTTTCGCTTCGAATCGCCCTACGTGCATCTGAAGAAAACCTTCGTCGAGTTCTCCGAAAGCTGTTTCCCGCCCGGGCGTCCGCTGTTGCTGGGCGCTCAGGCCCTGATGGAAAAAATCTTCGGCGAATTCACCTTCGATGCCGAAGCCACCCAGGTCGCCACGCCGCTGGTGGAGGTGCTGGAGCGCCGTCGCGGGGTGTGCCAGGACTTCGCTCACCTGATGCTCGCCTGCCTGCGCTCACGGGGCCTGGCGGCGCGCTATATCAGCGGCTACCTGCTGACCCAGCCGCCGCCCGGCCAGCCACGGCTGATCGGCGCCGATGCGTCCCATGCGTGGATTTCGGTGTACTGCCCGATGTCGGGCTGGGTGGATTTTGATCCGACCAACAATGTGCAGCCGGCACTGGAACACATCACCCTGGCCTGGGGCCGGGATTTCTCCGATGTTTCGCCGTTGCGTGGGGTGATTCTGGGGGGAGGCAGCCATGACCCGGAAGTGCGGGTGACGGTGATGCCGCTCTTGTAGGAGCGAGCTTGCTCGCGAAAAAACCGAGGGCGCCGCGTTGAACCAGGCACCCCGCGTTATCGTTAACGCACTTCGCAAGCACGCTCGCTCCTACAGTGATGCTTACTCGGCCGGGTCTTTCGGTGTCTCGGTGTCATCGGTTGCCACTTCGCCTTCCGCATCCGGGTTCAGTGCGCCGGTCTCTTCGTCTGCAGCGGCTTTCTTGCGTTGCAGCTTTTCCTCTTTCTTCTGTTCCTTGGCCAAGTCTCTTTGACGTTTGGCGAAGGAGTAATTAGGTTTGGCCATGGGCGATCCTCTAGGGTCGAAGGTGAGGGTGGGCGGCGCGCAGCTGCCTTGGGTCGCTATGGTAGCAGCTTAGCGGCGCGCTTGGCCTTCACTTACCGCAGGCGTATGCGGCCAACAGACCGCTGAACAGATGATTGAGGTGCATGGTCCGGACTCCAGTGGGTGATGGACCGATCATAGGCGGGGCGTGACACTTTGGCTGGTTGATTGTATCGATAAGTCTGATAGCCTAAAGTTGTATACAATTTGTTGATTCAGGTCATAAGACTTTCTGCCTGTCTCGGGCACCCTTGTCGCACTATGCGTTGTTTAAACCCTGCCTTGGAGAATCACATGTTTGCCAAACTCGTTGCTGTTTCCCTGCTGACTCTGGCAAGTGGCCAGTTGCTTGCTGCAGAGTGCAAGGTCACCGTCGACTCTACCGACCAGATGTCCTACAACACCAAGGAAATCGTGATCGACAAGAGCTGCAAGACTTTCACCGTCGAGTTGACTCACTCCGGCAGCTTGCCGAAAAACGTCATGGGCCATAACTGGGTGCTGACCAGCGCAGCCGACATGCAACCGGTCGCGACCGATGGGATGGCTGCCGGCCTCGACAAGAACTACCTGAAAGACGGCGACGAGCGCATCATCGCCCACACCAAAGTCATTGGCGCTGGCGAGAAAGACGCGGTGACCTTCGATGTGTCCAAGCTGAAAGCGGGCACTGACTATGCGTTCTTCTGCTCGTTCCCAGGCCACATCTCGATGATGAAAGGCACTGTGGTCGTCAAGTAAGACCGCATTATCGTTCATCGGGGGCAAGCCCCCTCCCACATTCGACCGCATTCTCATATGGGAACTCGGTCAACTGTGGGAGGGGGCTTGCCCCCGATGGCTACCTCACAATCAATACAAAACTATCTGGTTCACCTCACGGCGCAAACGGCATGACCCGCTTGTGCTCGGTCTTGCGATACGTCTCGCAAATGATCCTGAACGCTTCTTCCCGCACCGGCTCGCCGTGCAGGAACGCATCGATCTCGGCATAGGTCACGCCATGTGACGCCTCGTCCGGCTTGCCCGGCGAGAGGTCTTCCAGGTCGGCGGTCGGGATTTTCTCCACCAGCGACTCCGGCGCACCGAAGTGCCGCGCAATCGATCGCACCTGGTTCTTCACCAGCCCGCTCAACGGTGCCAGATCGCAGGCGCCATCACCGAATTTGGTGAAAAAGCCCATCACCGCTTCCGCCGCATGGTCGGTGCCGATCACCAGGCCGCTGGCCGCGCCGGCGATGGTGTACTGCGCGACCATCCGCATGCGCGCCTTGGTGTTGCCCAGCACGAAATCGCGGGACACCGCCGCCTTGCCTTCAAATGCCGCCACTTCATTGGCCAGGGATTTCACCGCTGGGCCGATGTTTACGGTGTGGCGCTCATCCGGCTCGATAAAGTCCACCGCGGCCTGGGCGTCGATTTCATCGAACTGGGTTTCGTAGGGCAGGCGCACCGCGATAAAACGATAGGCCTCGTCGCCGGTGCTGGAGCGCAGCTCCTGCATGGCGCGTTGGGCGAGCAGGCCTGCGGTCAGGGAGTCGACGCCACCGCTGATGCCCAACACCAATGTCTTGAGCCCTGAATTGCGCAGGCAGTCCTGGATAAAGGTCACGCGCCGGGCGATTTCGGCCTCAAGGGCGGCCTGGTCTTTGAACGGCGCTTGAACCTTGAGCTGCTGCGCAATCTCACGCTGTACGGCTTGCATGATTCACTCCTTGCTGGAAAGGGCAGGTACTTTGAAAACATGTCGCAAATAGGCGACGAAATTCGGGTCCGTGCAGTGGGTCTTGCCCGCTTCATCGGAGATCTTCGCGACGGGCTGGCCATTGCAGGCCGTCATTTTAAGCACAATGCTCATCGGTTCCACACCTGGAATATCGCAGGTCAGGTTGGTGCCGATGCCAAAGCTCACATTGATCCGACCACGCAGCGCCCGGAATATCTCCAGGGCCTTGGGCAGCGACAGGCTGTCGGAGAACACCAGGGTCTTGCTCATCGGCTCGATGCCCAGCTTGTGATAGTGGGCGATGGCTTTTTCCGCCCACAGCACCGGGTCACCGGAATCGTGGCGCAGGCCGTCGAACAGCTTGGCGAAGTACAAGTCGAAGTCGCTGAGGAAGGCGTCGGTGGTGATGCAATCGGTCAGGGCGATACCCAGCAGGCCGCGGTATTCGCGGACCCAGCAGTCGAGGGCGGCGATCTGGCTGTCGATCAGGCGCGGGCCGAGTTGCTGGTGGGCCATGATCCATTCATGGGCCATGGTGCCCAGCGGTTTCATATCGAACTCGCGAGCCAGGTGGACGTTGCTGGTGCCGACAAACCGGCCGGGGAAGTCGTGCTTGAGCACGCTCACCACTTCTTCCTGCACGCGGTAGGAGAAGCGTCGGCGAGTGCCGAAGTCCGCCACCTGCAGCTCGGCGAGCTCGTCGCTGCTGGCGTTTGCGATCAGCCAGTCGAACTTGCGGTACAACTGCTCGCGGGCCTGTTCGAGGACCACGGTCTGATAGCGGTAGCGGTTGCGCACTTCGCTGATGATGGCGAGCATCGGCACTTCAAACAGGATCACATGCAGCCACGGCCCGCGCAGGCGGATAAACAGCTCGCCGTTTTCGATGCCGGTGTGGACATAGCGCAGGTTGAAGCGGAACAAGCCGAGAAAGCGCAAAAAATCCGGCTTCATGAAGCTGATGCGCTCCAGGAAACTCAGTTGGTCGGCGCTCAGGCTCAACTCGGCGAGGCGCTCGAACTGGTAACGGATCTCCGCCAGGTATGGGCGCAGGTCTTCACTGTTGCGGCAACGAAACTCCCATTCAACTTCCACATTGGGGTAGTTGTGCAGCACCGCCTGCATCATGGTCAGCTTGTAGAAGTCGGTGTCGAGCAGGTTCTGCACGATGCGATCGGCAAACACACTCTCGCTCATAACGGGAATCTCCAGACAGGACGGCGATGGGCGCCGGCCTTTACGCACAAGAAAGGAAGGGGGCTAGTGGCGCATAGACCTGTGGGGTTTTGCCAGTGATTTTTTCAGTGAGGCCACTGGCCCTATCGGGGGCAAGCCCCCTCCCACAGGTTGGAATGCGTTTCAAATGTGGGAGGGGGCTTGCCCCCGATAGCGGTATTCCAGGCACTAAATAACCTGCTCCATCATCCACTTCACAAACTCCCGCACCTTGGGCACCTCCGCCGAATGCTCGGGGTACGCCAGGTAATACGCATCCTGGCTCGGCATTGCATGCTGCCAAGGGATCACCAGCTTGCCATCGGCCAGTTCCTCCTCCACCAGGAAGCGCGGTAGCAACGCCACGCCACAGCCCACCTGCGCCGCCCGAATGCACATATAGAACGTGTCGAAACGCGGCCCGTGATAGCTGTGCTCGGTGTGAAACCCCTGGTCGGCGAACCAGTCATGCCAGCCCTGGGGGCGCGAGGCGTTTTGCAGCAGCACCAGGTTGCTCAGTTGCGTGGGGTCGGTGAAGGCTTGTGCGGGCAGGCTTTCCGGGGCGCACACCGGGATCAGTTCTTCACTGAACAGTTTCAGGCTCTCGGTGCCGGGGCGTGAGCCTTGGCCGAAGTAGAACGCCATGTCGGCCTTGCCTTGCAGCAACTCGTCCGGTTCCTGTTCGTTGCACAGGTCCAGGTGGATTTGCGGATGACGCAAGCGCCAGCCCTTGAGGCGCGGCACCAGCCAGCGTGCGCCGAAGGTGTAGGGCGTAGACACGCGTAATACTTCGGTCTCGCCACCGTAGGAGCGCAGGTAATGGGTGGACATCTCCACCTGGGTGAGGATTTTGCGCACTTCCACCAAATACAAATCGCCCGCCGGGGTCATCTGCAAGCGTCGGCGTACCCGGCGAAACAGCAGGTGCTGCAGCAGTTCTTCCAGTTGCGCCACCTGTTTGCTCACCGCGCTTTGCGTGAGGTTCAGCTCCTCGGCGGCGCGGGTGAAGCTCAGGTGGCGGGTGGCGGCTTCGAAACACTGCAGGGCAGTGATCGAGGGCAAATGTCTTTTGTTCAGCACGGCATGCCTCTTTTTATGCTTTGCATGAATAAACGGAATGATATCTCGCCTAATCGTCGTTTGTTGGCAAGTCTTGGGCCAGCTACAAATAAGCCCTGGATCGCCGTGCGGGCCGCGGCGCAATTTTTTCTGTATAGATTGAAGGAGTCACCCATGGTTGCCGCATTGCTTGATCGTCTCGGGGTAAACCCGGCGCTGTACCAAGCGGGGAAACAACCCGTGCATTCGCCGATCGATGGCAGCCGTATCGGCAGTGTGAACTGGGAAGGCGCCGCCGAGGTGGAGCAACAGGTCAGTCGCGCCGAGCATGCATTCGAGGCCTGGCGCAAGGTGCCGGCACCGCGTCGCGGCGAGTTGGTGCGCCAGTTCGGCGACGTGTTGCGCGAATACAAGGCCGACCTGGGCGAGCTGGTCTCCTGGGAAGCCGGCAAGATCACTCAGGAAGGCCTGGGTGAAGTGCAGGAAATGATCGACATCTGCGACTTCGCCGTCGGCCTGTCGCGCCAACTGTATGGCTTGACCATCGCCTCCGAGCGCCCCGGCCACCACATGCGTGAAACCTGGCACCCGCTGGGCGTGGTCGGTGTGATCAGCGCGTTCAACTTCCCGGTGGCCGTGTGGGCGTGGAACACCACCCTGGCCCTGGTGTGCGGCAACGCCGTGATCTGGAAGCCGTCGGAAAAGACCCCGCTCACCGCCCTGGCCTGCCAGGCGCTGTTCGAGCGCGTGCTGAAAAAATTCAACGATGCGCCGCAATACCTGAGCCAGGTGATCATCGGTGGCCGCGATGCCGGTGCCGCGTTGGTGGATGACCCGCGTGTCGCACTGATCAGCGCCACCGGCAGTACGCGCATGGGCCGTGAAGTGGCGCCGAAAGTCGCCGCGCGCTTTGCCCGCAGCATCCTCGAGCTGGGCGGCAACAACGCGATGATCCTCGGCCCAAGCGCCGACCTGGACATGGCGGTGCGCGCCATCCTGTTCAGCGCCGTCGGCACCGCCGGGCAGCGTTGCACCACGCTGCGCCGGCTGATCGCCCATGAGTCGGTCAAGGAAGAAATCGTCACGCGCCTCAAGGCCGCCTATTCCAAGGTACGCATCGGCCACCCGCTGGAAGGCAACCTGATCGGCCCGCTGATCGACAAGCACGGCTTCGACGCGATGCAGGATGCGCTGGAGCAGGCCCTGAGCGAAGGCGGCAAGGTGTTCGGCGGCAAGCGCCAACTGGAAGACAAATTCCCGAATGCCTATTACGTGTCGCCGGCGATTGTGGAAATGCCGGAGCAAAGCGACGTGGTCTGCACTGAGACCTTCGCACCGATCCTGTACGTGGTCGGCTACAGCGACTTCGCCGAAGCCCTGCGCCTGAACAACGCCGTGCCGCAAGGCCTGTCGTCATGCATCTTCACCACCGATGTGCGCGAAGCCGAGCAGTTCATGTCGGCGGTGGGCAGCGACTGCGGCATTGCCAACGTCAACATCGGCCCGAGCGGCGCGGAAATCGGCGGCGCGTTTGGCGGTGAGAAAGAGACGGGCGGCGGGCGTGAGTCGGGCTCGGATGCGTGGCGCGGGTACATGCGTCGCCAGACCAATACCGTGAACTACTCGCTGGAACTGCCGCTGGCCCAGGGCATTACCTTCGACTGATTACCTTAAGTCGAAGTGCGGTCAAAATGTGGGAGGGGGCTTGCCCCCGATGGCGGTGTGTCAGTCAACAGATGTCCAGCTGATCCACTGCCATCGGGAGCAAGCCCCTCCCACAGTTGAGCTATATGCAGTTCGGAATAGATGTTTGTTAGGTCTCATCGGAGTCTGGCAATGGCACTACGCGAAACATGTTTGTGGGAACAACTCACCCCTGGCCGGCCGGATCGCGCTGCGCTCAAGGGCGAAGTGAAGGTGGATGTGTGCGTGATCGGCGCCGGGATTACCGGTTTGTCGGCGGCCATTCACTTGCTGGAACAAGGCAAGACTGTCGCCGTGCTGGAAGCCCATCGCACCGGCCATGGCGGCTCGGGACGCAATGTCGGGCTGGTCAACGCCGGCTTGTGGATTCCGCCGGACGAGATCGAAGCCGGTTTCGGCGAGGCGGTGGGCAGCCAGCTCAACCGCATGCTGGGCGCGGCGCCGTCGCTGGTGTTCAGCCTGGTCGACAAATACAACATCGATTGCCAATTGCGCCGCGAGGGCACTTTGCACATGGCGCACAACGCCCGGGGCGAGGCGGATTTGCGCAGTCGTGAAGAACAATGGAAGCGCCGCGGCGCGCCGGTCGAACTGCTCACCGGTTCGGCCTGCGAGCAAGCCACCGGCACTCAAAAGATCTCCGCCGCACTGCTGGATAGACGTGCCGGCACCTTGAACCCGATGGCCTACACCAGCGGCCTGGCCAATGCGGCCGTGGGGTTGGGCGGGCAGCTTTTCGACCATTCCCCTGTTGCGCGCCTGGAACGCCAAGGTGCGGAGTGGTCGGTGCAGACCGCGAACGGTGCGGTGCAGGCTGCACAAGTGGTGATCGCCTCGAATGCCTACACCGAAGGCGAATGGACCGAACTGCGGCGCAATTTCTTCCCAGGCTATTACTACCAGGTCGCCTCCGCACCGCTGACCGACGACGCGGCCCAGCGAATCCTTCCCGGCGGCCAGGGTTCGTGGGACACGCGCCAGGTGCTCAGCAGCATCCGCCGCGACGCCGATGGCCGCCTGTTGCTCGGCAGCCTGGGCAACGGCAACCAGAAACCGGCGTGGTTTCTCAAGGCGTGGGCCGATCGAGTGCAGCAGCACTACTTCCCGTACCTCAAATCGGTGCAGTGGGAATGCACCTGGACCGGCTGCATCGCGTTCACCCCGGACCACTTGATGCGCTTGTTCGAACCCGCGCCCGGCCTGGTGGCCGTGACCGGCTACAACGGCCGCGGCGTGACCACCGGCAGCGTGGTCGGTAAGGCCTTTGCCGACTACTTGTGTCACCAGAATCCCCAGGCCCTGCCGATTCCGTTTGCGCCGATGCAACCGCTGGCCGGGGTGGGCCTGCGCAGTTGCCTGTATGAAGCCGGATTCTCGCTGTATCACGCCGGCCAATGCTTGCGGATCGTGATCTGATCAGCGAAATAGCCTTCAGAAGCCGGCACGTTCTTCGCCGACGACTAATCTGTATTGGTGCAAGTTGTAGCAATCACGCACTGTAAATGTGCAGTTCCGTTACGTGCATTGTTACAGCTGTAGGAAGTGTCGTTTGGCGGTCTGGTTGCAGGTGCGACCCATGGAGGTTGTACTTTTTTGATCCATGGGTTGCACCTATTGAAGTTGGCGGGTTGCACGTCCCGACGAGCGGAGCCGAAACACCTGCAATAACAATGACACCGTGTCTTTTTGAAGAATAAAAACGTAATGGCACGCGGCTTGCTCTGGGCTTTCAGTGAAAGTTTTAGTTGAAGGTTTGCAGTGAATACTTAGTGCCAATAAACAAAAACCTCGGAGCACCACTCATGTCCCAGACGTTTTACAAGAAAGGTTTTCTGGCCCTCGCCGTTGCAGCGGCGCTGGGTGTTTCTACGTTTGTTCAAGCTGATGTGAAGATTGGCGTAGCGGGGCCGATGACGGGCGCCAACGCCGCTTTCGGTGAGCAGTACATGAAGGGCGCCCAGGCGGCAGCCGATGTCATCAACAAGGCTGGCGGCATCAACGGTGAGCAGATCAAGCTGGTCGCCGGCGACGATGCCTGTGAACCCAAGCAGGCCGTGGCCGTGGCCAACCGCCTGGCCGACCAGGACAAAGTGATCGGCGTGGTCGGGCACTTCTGCTCGTCCAACACCATCCCGGCGTCCGAGGTCTACGACGAAGCCGGCATCATCGCCATCACCCCAGGCTCGACCAACCCGCAGGTCACCGAACGCGGCCTGGGCGCCATGTTCCGTATGTGCGGGCGTGACGACCAGCAAGGCATCGTGGCCGGCGACTACATCGTCGACGTGCTCAAGGGCAAGAAAGTCGCGGTCATCAACGACAAGGACACCTACGGCAAAGGCCTGGCCGACGCCACCGCTGCCCAGTTGACCAAGCGCGGCGTGAAACCGGTGCTGGAAGAAGGCCTGACCCGGGGCGAGAAAGATTTCAGCGCCCTGGTCACCAAAATCCGCTCCCTGGGCGCCGACGTCGTGTACTTCGGCGGCCTGCACCCGGAGGCCGGTCCGCTGGTTCGCCAGATTCGTGAAGCGGGCCTCAAGGACGTGAAATTCATGTCCGACGACGGCATCGTGACCGACGAACTGGTCGCGACCGCTGGCGGTGCGCAGTACGTGGACGGCGTGTACATGACCTTCGGCGCTGACCCGCGTCTGCTGCCGGACAGCAAGGCAGTGGTTGAAGAGTTCCGTAAAAACGGCACCGAGCCAGAAGGCTACACCCTGTATGCCTACGCGTCGGTCCAGGCCCTGGCTGCTGGCTTCAACGGTGCCAAGTCCAACAAGGGTGAAGACGCCGCCAAGTGGCTCAAGGCTCACCCGGTAAAAACCGTGATGGGTGAAAAAGCCTGGGATGCCAAGGGCGACCTGAAAGTCTCCGACTACGTGGTTTACCAGTGGGACAAAGACGGCAAATACCACCAGCTGGAAAAGCAGAAGTAAGGCTGAGTGCCACAGACCTAATGTGGGAGGGGGCTTGCCCCCGATGACGGTGTACAGCCACCCGATGTATAGCTGACCCTCCGCAATCGGGGGCAAGCCCCCTCCCACAGGGGGACTGGGTTGTTATTGAGATCTGTTTTTTCCTCCAGAAGCGCCGCACACCTACCGGTGTGCAGGTGCTCACCGCGTGAGATTGCGTTATGGATGGTATTTTCCTGCAGCAACTGGTCAACGGTCTGACCCTCGGGTCGGTCTATGGCCTGATCGCCATCGGCTACACAATGGTCTATGGCATCATTGGCATGATCAACTTCGCCCATGGCGAGGTTTATATGATTTCCGCTTACCTCGCGGCGATCAGTCTGGCACTGCTGGCTTATTTCGGCATCGAATCCTTCCCGCTGCTCATTCTCGGCACCCTGGTCTTCACCGTGGTCGTTACCGGCGTTTACGGTTGGGTCATCGAACGGGTCGCCTACAAACCGCTGCGCAACTCCACCCGACTGGCACCGCTGATCAGCGCCATCGGTATCTCCCTGATCCTGCAGAACTACGCACAGATCGCCCAGGGCGCCAAGCAACAAGGCATTCCGACCCTGCTGGCCGGCGCCTGGCGCGTCGATATCGGCAGCGGTTTCGTCCAGTTGACGTACACCAAGGTCTTCATCCTGGTCGCTGCCTTCGCCGGCATGGCCTTGCTGACCTACATCATCAAGTACACCAAGCTCGGCCGCATGTGCCGCGCTACCCAGCAAGACCGCAAGATGGCCTCGATCCTCGGCATCAACACCGACCGCGTGATTTCCTACGTGTTTGTCATCGGTGCCGCCATGGCGGCCCTGGCCGGCGTGTTGATCACCCTCAACTACGGCACGTTCGACTTCTACGCCGGCTTCATCATCGGCATCAAGGCCTTCACCGCGGCGGTACTCGGCGGCATCGGTTCCCTGCCTGGGGCGATGCTGGGCGGGATCATCCTCGGTATTTCGGAGTCGCTGTTCTCGGGGTTGATCAACTCTGACTACAAAGACGTGTTCAGTTTCTCCCTGCTGGTGGTGATTCTGATTTTCCGTCCCCAGGGCCTGCTTGGTCGCCCACTCGTGGCTAAGGTATAAACATGTCTGCTGCCAAATCGATTGATATCAAAAAAAGTGTGGTCGATACGATCCTCGCCGGGCTGATTGCGTTGATCGTGTTCGGTCCGATCGTCGGCGTGGTGCTCGACGGCTACAGCTTCAACCTGCAACCTGCGCGCGTGGCGATCCTGGTCGCCATCGTGATGGCCGGCCGCTTTGCCCTCAGCCTGTTCCTGCAAACGCCCAAGGGCGTGAAGATTCTGCAGGGCTTCGAGAGCAGCGGTTCGGGCGTCCACGTGCTGGCGCCGGACTACAAGTCGCGGCTGCGCTGGATCATCCCGGCGCTGATCGTGATCGCCATCGTGTTCCCGATCTTCGCCAACAAGTACCTGCTCACCGTGGTGATCCTCGGGCTGATCTACGTACTGCTCGGCCTGGGCCTGAACATCGTGGTCGGCCTGGCCGGCTTGCTCGACCTGGGTTACGTGGCGTTCTACGCCATCGGCGCCTACGGCCTCGCGCTGGGGTATCAATACCTCGGCCTGGGTTTCTGGACGGTGCTGCCGCTGGCGGCCATCGCGGCGGCGCTGGCGGGGTGCATACTCGGCTTCCCGGTGTTGCGCATGCACGGCGACTACCTGGCGATCGTGACCTTGGGGTTTGGTGAAATCATCCGCCTGGTGCTGAACAACTGGCTGTCGTTCACCGGCGGGCCAAACGGCATGCCGGTGCCTTCGCCGACGTTCCTCGGTCTGGAATTCGGGCGCAAAGCGAAGGACGGCGGGATTCCGTTCCATGAGTTCTTCGGCCTCGATTACAACCCCAACATCAAGTTCATGTTCATCTACATCGTGCTGTTCCTGGTGGTGCTGGCCGTGCTGTACATCAAGCATCGCCTGACCCGCATGCCGGTCGGCCGCGCCTGGGAAGCCTTGCGCGAAGATGAAATCGCCTGCCGCTCCATGGGCCTGAACCACGTGCTGGTCAAGCTCTCGGCGTTCACCATCGGCGCCTCCACGGCCGGTCTGGCCGGGGTGTTCTTCGCCAGTTACCAGGGCTTCGTCAACCCGTCGTCGTTCACCTTCTTCGAGTCGGCGCTGATCCTGGCCATCGTGGTGTTGGGCGGCATGGGCTCGACGGTGGGCGTGGTGATCGCGGCGTTCGTGTTGACCGTCGCGCCGGAACTGCTGCGCAGCTTCTCCGAGTACCGCGTGCTGCTGTTTGGCGTGTTGATGGTGGTGATGATGATCTGGCGGCCACGCGGCCTGATCCGGATCAGCCGTACCGGTGTGACCCCACGTAAAGGAGTGGCGCCATGAGCAAGGAAGTCATCCTGTCTGTGGAACATCTGATGATGCACTTCGGTGGCATCAAGGCCTTGAGCGACGTGAGCCTCAAGGTCGAACGCAACTCGATCTTCGCCCTGATCGGCCCCAACGGCGCCGGCAAGACCACGGTGTTCAACTGCCTCACCGGCTTCTACAAAGCCAGTGGCGGCAAGATCGAACTCAACGTGCGCGGCCAGCAGACCAACGTGATCCAACTGCTCGGCGAGCGTTTCGAGGCCATCGACTTCGTGTCGCCGAAAAGCTTCTTCAGCCGCGTGTACTACAAGATGTTCGGCGGCACCCACCTGGTGAACCGCGCCGGCCTGGCGCGGACCTTCCAGAACATTCGCCTGTTCAAGGAAATGTCGGTGCTGGAAAACCTGCTGGTCGCCCAGCACATGTGGGTCAACCGCAACCTGCTCGCGGGCATCCTCAACACCAAGGGCTACCGCAAGGCTGAAAGCGACGCCCTCGACCACGCCTTCTACTGGCTGGAAGTGGTCGACCTGGTGGACTGCGCCAACCGCCTGGCCGGCGAGCTTTCCTACGGCCAACAGCGCCGCCTGGAAATCGCCCGCGCCATGTGTACCCGGCCGCAGATCATCTGCCTCGACGAACCGGCTGCGGGCCTCAACCCCCAGGAAACCGAAGCCCTCAGCGCGATGATTCGCCTGCTGCGCGACGAACACGACCTCACAGTGGTGCTGATCGAACACGACATGGGCATGGTGATGAGTATTTCCGACCACATCGTGGTGCTCGACCACGGCAACGTGATCGCCGAAGGCGGGCCGGATGCGATCCGCAACGACCCGAAAGTGATCGCGGCCTACCTGGGCGCGGATGAAGAGGAGCTTGTATGAACGGGCCTATCCTCGAAATGAAGGACCTGGACGTGTTCTACGGCCCGATCCAGGCGCTGAAGAAAGTCTCGCTGCACATCAACGAAGGCGAAACGGTCAGCCTGATCGGCTCCAACGGCGCGGGGAAATCCACGCTGCTGATGTCGATCTTCGGCCAGCCACGGGCGGAGTCGGGGCAGATCCTCTACAACGGCGTCGACATCACCCACAAGTCGTCCCACTACATCGCGTCCAACGGCATTGCGCAGTCGCCGGAAGGGCGGCGGGTGTTCCCCGACATGACCGTCGAGGAAAACCTGCTGATGGGCACCATCCCCATCGGCGACAAGTTCGCCCAGGAAGATATGCAGCGCATGTTCGAGCTGTTCCCACGGCTCAAAGAGCGGCGTAACCAACGGGCGATGACCATGTCCGGTGGCGAGCAGCAAATGCTCGCCATCGCCCGCGCATTGATGAGCCGGCCCAAGTTGTTGCTGCTCGACGAACCGAGCCTGGGCCTGGCGCCGATTGTGGTGAAGCAGATCTTTTCCACCCTGCGCGAACTGGCGGCCACCGGGATGACCATCTTCCTGGTGGAGCAGAACGCCAACCATGCGCTGCGTCTGTCAGACCGGGCGTATGTGATGGTCAACGGCGAGATTCGCCTGACAGGCACCGGCAAGGAACTGCTGGTGAACGAGGAAGTGCGCAACGCCTACCTCGGTGGCCATTGATCTAGACAACGACGCATAAACCTTGTGGGAGGGGGCTTGCCCCCGATGGCGGTGTATCAGTCAGAACACCTGATACTGACCCACCGCCATCGGGGGCAAGCCCCCTCCCACATTTGTTTTTGTGGTGTTCACAAGTGCGATCCCAAATTGTGGAAAACAAATCCGGCCACCTCCCAAAGCGCGACATATAGCCGCCGCAAATCGCTGTTTTGTCACAGTTTTGACTTGTCCCCATCCGCTGTGGAACCGGCTGTGGGTAACGTGGGAGTAGCTGGCTGAAAGCCTTTGATTACGTGGCCTGCAGCGTGATGGTTGTTTTTTGATCAGTGGCTTTTTGGCGACCTGCCGAGGGGTTTGTCAACCTGTTTAAAGACACAGGTATATGACCGGATTATGTCTGTCCAGCCTGTGGATAAGTCTGTGGTTAAACTCTGGAAAGACGTCCGCAGAGGCCGGAATGACTGGCCTGGAGCCATCGTTCGGTTTTTCCTCTCGTGCATGGGCCTACATACCGCCTCGTCCAGGTCAAGCAAAAAACTTTGCAAAACCGCCTGAAAGCCTTGTACACAGCGGCTCTGGGCTTTTTGCACTTGCCCCCAAAGACTGTGGGCGCAATTGTGGATAACCTGCGCGCATATGGCTGCAGGCCACGGTGTGTAAGGCTTTGCGTGGTTTGGTTGAAAACTGATCAGGCGCGCATGGCGTGATGTGCGTAGCGGTTGCCGCGACGACGGCGTAAGGGCATTCTGCTGGCTTATTTTTTCCCGATGTCTGCAAGGAGAACACCATGTCCAACACGCTGTTTATTACTGGCGCAACTTCAGGTTTTGGCGAAGCCTGCGCCCGTCGGTTTGCCGAAGCTGGCTGGAAACTGGTGCTCACCGGTCGTCGTGCCGAGCGTCTGAACGCGCTGGTCGAAGAGCTTTCCAAGCAGACCGAAGTACACGGCCTGGTGGTGGACGTGCGTGACCGCCAAGGCATGGAAGCGGCGATTGCCGGCCTGCCGCCCGCGTTCGCCAAGCTGCGCGGGCTGATCAACAACGCCGGCCTGGCCGTGGGCACCGATCCCGCGCCCAAGTGCAACCTCGACGACTGGGAAACCATGGTCGACACCAACATCAAGGGCCTGCTGACCACCACCCACCTGCTGTTGCCGCGCCTGATCGCCTATGGCCGCGGTGCCGGGATCATCAACCTGGGCTCCATCGCCGGCAGCTACCCGTACCCGGGGAGCCACGTGTATGGCGGCTCCAAAGCGTTCGTGAAGCAATTCTCGCTGAACCTGCGCTGCGACCTGCAAGGCACCGGCGTGCGTGTGACCAACATCGAGCCAGGGCTGTGTGAAAGCGAGTTCTCCCTGGTGCGTTTCGGCGGCGACCAGGCGCGTTACGACGCCACCTACGCCGGCGCCGAGCCGATCCAGCCGCAGGACATCGCCGACACCATCTTCTGGGTGCTGAACACCCCGGCGCACGTCAACATCAACCGCCTTGAGCTGATGCCGGTGAGCCAGAGCTGGGCCGGGTTTGCGATTGAGCGTGGGGCCAAGTAAGGCGTTAGACCGAGTCGCCTGCATCGGGGGCAAGCCCCCTCCCACATTTGAATGGGTTCACACATCAAAATCTGTGAACCCAATTCAGTGTGGGAGGGGGCTTGCCCCCGATGAGTCCCTGAAGGTCAGCCGAGAACCTTGACCAACCCCTGATAACAGGTCGCCAGATGATACGGCGTGGTCGACGGCATATCCCGTCGGCTCACGCTGCCCTGGGCATCCAGGCATTCATTCCAGCCCTTGGCATGCAGGAAGTGCTGCTGCAACGCGAGCAACTGGCGCTGCAGCACGGCTTCGCTGCCCGGCCGCAAGGTCAGTGCGCGCAGATATTCCGCCTGGGCCCAGATGCGTTGGGTGCCGTCGCGCACGCTGCCGTCCAGGGCGAGCATGCCGCTGACCGCGCCGGTCCGGTTATCCACACCCGTTTGCTCGGCATAGGCGAAGGCCCGCGCCAGCGAAGCATGCAGCGGCGTGCCGCGCAGCACGTCGGAAGACTCAAGCAAGAAGAACCACTCGAACTGGTGCCCCGGCTCAAACCAGTTATCCACAGCGCCCAGCGGTTTTTCCATCATCACGCCGTGCTGGCGCTCGATGAAACGCTGCTGCATGGCCGTCGCCAGGGCCAGCAATGCGGTTTGCACCGCGGCGTCTTCACGCACCGCCAGGGTGGCGAGGAAGCCTTCCGCCAGGTGCATCAGCGGGTTTTGCAATGGGCCGGACTTGAGGGACGACCAATTACGCTCCAGCACCGCCTCGTACAGGCCATCGCCGCTGGCGAAACGTTGGGCGACCACTTCCAGCGCCGCATTCAACACCGACTCCACCAGCGGTTCGCGCACCTTGGCCCAGTAATGGGCGCAGGCGAAAATGATGAACGCGTGGGTGTACAGATCCTTGCGCTTGTCCAGCGGCTGGCCGGCGGGGTCGATGCTGTAGAACCAGCCGCCGTGCTCGGCGTCGTGGAAATGCCGTTGCAACGAGCGGAACAACACGGCGGCGCGTTCTTCGGCAAAGGCTGCGCCGGGTTCGCCGATCAGGCTGGCGAACAGGTACAACTGCCGGGCACAGGCCATGGCGCGGTAGCGTTGCGGCGGCAACGGCCGGTGGTCGGCGTCCAGCGCCTCGTAGGGCAGCGCCAGCTCGGCGTTCCAGCCCGGGCCCTGCCAGAGCGGCACGATCAGGTCATGGAAGTGCGTGAGCACGGCATTCAAGGAAGACTGAAGGGCGGAGCTTGGAGCGATGGGCATCGGCTGGCGTCGTCACGGCAGGGGTGTAGGCGCGCATGGTAGCAGGCTTGGGAACGGTGGTGTCTGCGCCACAGCTATCGGGGGCAAGCCCCCTCCCACATTCGACCGAGTTCCAACTTTGGAATGCAAGCGAATGTGGGAGGGGCGGTGCGACGATTCGACTTGCCCCCGATGAGGCGCTTAATCGCGCCGCAAATCAGCCAGCCAGCAACCAAACCCCGGTCGCCGCCGAAGCCGCCCCGGCAACCCGCACCAACGGCGCCGCCGCAGTCGGCAGCCAGCGCACCACGGCATAACCGGCAGCGTGCAATACAGCGGTGGCGCCGACAAATCCGGCGGCATACGCCCAAGGGCTGGACATGTCCGGCAGCTCCAAGCCATGGGCCACGCCGTGGAACAGCGCGAACAAGGCCGTCGCCCCCAGCGCCACGAACAACGGCGGGCGCACTGCCAGCGCCACCGCCAGGCCCAGGGCCAGCACCGACGCAGCAATCCCGCTTTCCAGCGCCGGCAACGCCAGGCCTTCAAAGCCCAACAGGCCGCCGAGCAACAGGGTGGCCACGAAGGTGCAGGGCAGCGCCCAACGCGCCGCGCCTTTTTGCTGGGCGGCCCACAAGCCGACCGCCAGCATGGCCAGCAAATGGTCGAGACCGCCCAATGGATGGCTGATACCCGCCATCAGGCCGTTGTCGCCGTGACCCGGGTGGGCGAAGGCCAAGGCGGGTGCGAGCAGCAGGGCGGCGGCAGCGAAGAGTTTTTTCAGGCGCATGGACAGGTTCCTTATGGGGTGATCAGGCCGCAGTCAGCAGGCCCTGGCGTTCGATGAAGGCGACGATCTCATCCAGGCCGACGCCGGTTTTCTGGTTGCTGAACACAAAGGGTTTACCGTTGCGCATGCGTTGGGTGTCGCTGTTCATCAGTTCCAGCGAGGCACCGACCAAGGGCGCCAGGTCGATCTTGTTGATCACCAGCAGGTCGGATTTGCAGATGCCGGGGCCGCCCTTGCGCGGCAGTTTATCGCCGGCGGACACATCGATCACATAGATGGTCAGGTCCGACAGTTCCGGGCTGAACGTCGCCGACAGGTTATCGCCGCCCGACTCCACCAGGATCAGGTCCAGGCCGGGAAAGCGCCGGTTGAGTTGGTCCACCGCTTCCAGGTTGATCGAGGCGTCTTCACGGATCGCCGTGTGCGGGCAGCCGCCGGTCTCCACACCGATAATGCGCTCGGGCGCCAGGGCCTGGTTGCGCACCAGGAAGTCGGCATCTTCGCGGGTATAGATGTCGTTGGTGACCACCGCCAGGTTGTAGCGATCGCGCAAGGCCAGGCACAGGGCCAGGGTCAGGGCGGTCTTGCCGGAGCCCACCGGGCCGCCGATGCCGACACGCAGAGGTTGTGTGTTCATGTGCTTCTCCTAGGAACGGAACAGGCGGCTGTACTGGCGCTCGTGGGCCATGCACGCCAGGGACAGGCCGAACGCGGCGCTGCCGAAATGGTTGGGGTCGATGTGGCTGGCGTCCTGCTGGGCGTGTTGCAGCAGGGGCAGCAGTTCACTGGTCAGGCGTTGGGCGGCCTGCTGGCCGAGCGGCAGGGTTTTCATCAGCACGGCCAGCTGGTTTTCCAGCCAGCTCCACAGCCAGGCGGCGAGGGCGTCGTCGGGGCTGATGCCCCAGGCGCGTGCGGCCAGGGCCCAGCCCAGCGCCAGATGCGGCTCGGTGTGTTGTGCGAGAAAATCACGGGCCGCGTCGTCCAGTTCCGGCAGGCCGTTGAGCAGTTGCTGCAGGGAGTACCCCATCTGCCGGCTCTCCTGATACAGCTCGCGGGTCTCGCGACTGGCGCGGTGTTCCTCACACAGTTGCGCCAGCTGCGACCAATCGCCGGCCACGGCGGCGCGGCAATGCGCGAGCAACAGCGGCGCTTCGAAGCGGGCGAGGTTGAGCAGCAACTGGTCGCTGATCCAGCGGCGGGCGCCGGCCGCGTCTTTGACGCGGCCATTCTCCACGGCCATTTCCAGGCCCTGGGAATAGCTGTAGCCGCCAATCGGCAATTGCGGACTGGCCAGACGCAGCAGCGCCCAGGCGGGGTTCATAAACGCACGCCGAACTGATGCAGCTTCGGCGGGTAGTTGAAATCTTCATCGCCATGGCGTGAATGGTGGTGGCCGCCGCCGTAGGCCCCGTGTTCCGGCTGGAATGGCGCTTCGAGGGTTTCGGTCCGCGCGCCCAGCTGTTCAAGCATGGCCTTGAGCACGTAATCATCCAGCAGGCGCAGCCAGCCGTCGCCTACTTGCAAGGCCACGTGGCGATTGCCCAGGTGATACGCGGCGCGGGTCAGTTCAAATGCATTGCGACAGGTGACGTGCAGCAGTTGTTCAGGGCGCGCGCAGACGCGTACTACACGTCCGTCTTCAGCCTGTAGGAACTCGCCATCGTGCAGCGGCGGCTGGCCACGCTCCAGGAACAGGCCGACGTCTTCGCCGTCGGCACTGAAACAGCGCAGGCGGCTTTTGCTGCGTGCTTCGAAGTTCAGCAGCAACTCGGCGGCCCAGAGGGCTTGCGGGGCGATTCGGCGGTGGATCACCAGCATCAGAAGGCTTCCAGCTATGAGCGATAAGAGAGCTAGAGCAAGGGGCTTGCCAATCCCGCGCAGGAGTAGGAATTCCCTGAAGGCGAGCGCAGCGATGCCACCGAATAGGGCGTCAGCCACCGCCTTTATGCTTCAAATTGGTGCGCGTCTGGAGGTGTAGCACTGGATGGGGGCGTTGTGTGTGGATGTGGTGTGCGGTTTTGCGTGAAATTTCTCTCATCTAATTCGCACTGGTGTTTTTTCAGATTTCTCCTACGCAGTATCCGGATTCCGCGTTCAAAAAGTTACGCGCTGTTTCTTTAGGATTTGCGCCGTCTTAACACCACGGCGATTCATCAATGTTCAAGTCACTTTTCTTTTTAATCCTTTTCAGTCTTTCCTGTGTCATCTCATCGGCCTCGGCCAACCTGAAACCCCAATCGACATTCGGCTCTTCGCTGCCTGGTGTTCCAACGTCTTCGGTGGCGAATGTGGTCGACCGCGCCCATGCCCTGCTGGGCACCCCGTACAAATGGGGGGGCACCTCGGCCGAGCAAGGGTTTGATTGCAGTAGTTTCCTGGTCTATCTGTTCAAGACCGAAGCCAACATTCACATCCCGCGCACGACGGCGGCGATGCACCGTTCAACGGCTGCGACCGTCAAGCGCAACGAGCTCAAACCGGGGGACGCGGTGTTTTTCAAAGGCAACGGGCGCGGTCAGGTCAGCCATGTGGGGCTGTATATCGGCGAAGGTAAATTCATTCATTCGCCGCGGGCCGGCAAGAATGTGCGGATCGATTCGCTGAGCAACAACTACTGGAACAAGAACTACACCGGCGCCAAGCGTTTCCACACGGCGGGTTGACGGCTTACTCGGTGCTGCCGAGGCCCTGCCAGTGCTTGAGGCCAATGAAGATGAAGCGCAACTGCTGGGTGATTTTCGCCTGGGGCGTGAGGTGGGCGGGCAGCGCGTGGGCGGGCGGGTCGATGATGTCGGGCAGGGTGGCGAACACACTTTTGACGATCAGGTCGGCCATCACGTGCAGGCCGTCGGCGTCCAGGTGCTGGAGCTTGGGCATCAGGGTCAGGTCGGCGGCCAGGTCACTGGTGATGTCTTCGCGCAGGGCGCCGATGGCTTGGCGCACAGCCAGGCAGCCACCGTACTGTTCGCGGGCCAGGAACAGGAATTGCGAGCGATTGGCCGCGACCACATCGAGGAAGATCCGCACGGACGCATCGATAATGCCGCCCATCATGAATTCGTTGTGGCGCACCAGGCGGATCGTGGCACGGAAGGTCTGGCCGACTTCGCTGACCAGCACCAGGCCCAGTTGGTCCATGTCGGCAAAGTGACGATAGAACCCGGTGGGCACGATCCCGGCTGTCCTGGCCACCTCCCGCAGGCTCAGGCTGCCGAACCCGCGGCCACACTCCATCAGATGGCGGGCAGCGTCCATCAGAGCGAGGCGGGTCTGTTGCTTCTGTTCGGCACGGGGCAGCATGGCGGGCGGGCTTTGTCGGCAAGTACAGCGACGCACTCTAGCAAAACCGCTTCATAGACGTCGAACTTGGCAGGGCATTGCGGCGTGGATACGTGACACGTTGTGCAGAAAGTCAAAAGCCCGATCCAGGGATCGGGCTTTTTTCCGGGCCACCACAGGCTTAGCTCTGAGCTTGATGCAGGTCTTGCAGACGGTCGGCACCGCCTTCAGCAACACCTTCTGTATAGGCACGTTTGTTGGCGTGTTCAGCACCACCTTCAACCAGGCCTTTTTCTTCCAGGCGGTTGTGGCCGTTTTCGGTCACGCCTTCGGTGTAAGCGCGTTTGTTGGCTTGTTCCGAACCATTTTCAGCAACGGCGCCTTTGGCGTAGTCACGGTTCTCTTGTTCTTGCGACCCGCTACGGGCGAGGGTTTGGCTGAATTGAACGGCATCGGCTTTGACTTGTGGGATCGCTTGTTCAGCGGCCGGCAGGGCAAAGGCACTGGATGCCAGGACGGACAGCAGCACGGTAGCGAGTAGTTGGCGTTTCATGATCGGTTGCTCCTTGGGAGGGCGATTAAGTGGGTACGTGGCTAATGCTACTCTCGATAAGTCGATATAAAAGTTCATAAACCCAATGGTAATAATCAACGGAATTGATTGTTCCCATGGGAGGCTCTAAGTCGAGCCTCTCAAGCCCGCGGTTTTGCACCGTGCTGGGTATTTTCGACACGTGCCGGGGTAACAATGGTGCGCTGGCGTGGGATAAATCTGTCGAGGTGGTCAGAAAAATGGGTTTTTTCCGGCAAAACGTTGATTGGGTTAAACCCCGGGAGGGTTTGCCAGTCCTAGCTGTATAAGCTGTCTCAAGGGCTGTGACTCAGCCAGTCGTATTCAGGAGCTCTGTGCAATGACGCGCACTCGTAAAATCGTCGCTTGGTGCTGCGCCAGCATCGTTCTATCAATCGCCGTGGTGGTGTTGTTTTTGCTGTTCTTCGACTGGAACCGCATCAAACCGCCGCTCAATGCCAAGGTTTCCGAAGAACTGCATCGTCCGTTCGCCATCAATGGCAACCTGGCGGTGGTGTGGCGCCGTGAACTGGACGAGGGCGGCTGGCGCGCCTGGGTGCCCTGGCCCCATGTCATTGCCGAAGACCTGAGCCTGGGCAACCCCGACTGGTCGAAAACCCCGCAGATGGTCACGCTCAAGCGTGTGGAGCTGCGTATCTCGCCATTGGCCTTGCTGGTGCAACGCGTGGTGATCCCGCGTATCGACCTCGTCGAACCGAGCGCCGAGTTGCAGCGCCTGGCTGATGGGCGCGCCAACTGGGTGTTCACATTCGATCCCAAGGACCCTAACGCCGAACCCTCCGCCTGGGTGGTGGACATCGGTGCCATCGGCTTCGACAAGGGCCACGTGACCCTCGACGACCAGACCCTCAAAACCCAACTGGACGTGATCATCGACCCGCTGGGCAAACCCATTCCGTTTAGCGAAATCGTCGGCGATGCGGATGCCAAAAAGCTCTTGGAAAAAGGCGCGGCCCCCCAGGACTATGCGTTCGGCCTCAAGGTCAAAGGTCGCTACCACGGGCAGACACTCGACGGCAGCGGCAAGATCGGCGGCCTGCTCGCCTTGCAGGACGCGGCCAAGCCGTTCCCGCTGCAAGCCCAGGTGACCGTCGCTGACACCCGCATCGCCGTGGCCGGCACCCTGACCGACCCGCTCAACCTCGGTGCCCTGGACCTGCGCCTGAAACTCGCCGGCGCCAGCCTGGGCAACCTGTACCCGCTGACCGGCGTCACCCTGCCGGACTCGCCGGCCTATTCCACCGATGGGCGCCTGATCGCGCAACTGCATCAAGCCAGCGGCGCGACGTTCCGCTACGACAACTTCAACGGCAAGATCGGCGACAGCGACATCCACGGCAACCTGGCCTACGTCGCCAGCCAGCCGCGGCCCAAACTCAGCGGCACGCTGGTGTCCAACCAACTGCTGATGGCTGACCTTGCGCCCTTGATCGGTGCCGACTCCAACGCCAAGCAAAAAGCCCGTGGCGGGATGAGCAAGCAACCGGCGACCAAAGTGCTGCCGGTGGAAGCGTTCCGCACCGAGCGCTGGCGTGACATGGATGCCGACGTGGAATTCACCGGCAAACGCATCGTCCACAGCACCGACTTACCCTTCACCGACCTCTATACGCACTTGGTGCTGACGGATGGCGAACTGAGCCTGCAACCCCTGCGGTTCGGCGTGGCCGGCGGCAAGCTCGATGCACAGATCCGCCTGAACGGGCGCATCACGCCGATGGAAGGCCGCGCCAAATTGACCGCGCGCAACTTCAAGCTCAAACAGTTGTTCCCGACCTTCGAGCCGATGAAAACCAGCTTTGGCGAACTCAACGGCGATGCCGATATTGCCGGGCGCGGCAACTCGGTGGCGGCGTTGCTGGGCTCGGCCAACGGTGACCTGAAGATGCTGATCAACGACGGCGCCATCAGCCGGGGCCTGATGGAAATCGTCGGGCTCAACGTAGGCAACTACGTCGTCGGGCGCCTGTTTGGCGACAAGGAAGTGAAGATCAACTGCGCGGCGGCCGACTTCGGCATCAAGACCGGGCTCGCGACCACGCGCTTGTTTGTGTTCGATACCGAGAACGCCATCGTCTATATCGATGGCACGGCGAATATGGCCTCGGAGCAGCTCGACCTGACCATCACCCCGGAGTCGAAAGGCTTCCGCCTGTTCTCGCTGCGCTCACCGCTGTATGTGAACGGTCCGTTCATCAAACCGAATGCCGGCGTGAAAGCCATCCCCCTGGCACTGCGTGGCGCCGGCATGGTCGCGCTGGGCGTGATCGCCGGCCCGGCTGCCGGGTTGCTGGCACTGGTCGCGCCGAGCGGCGACGTGCCCAATCAGTGCGCGCCGTTGTTGCAGCAGATGAAGGAAGGCAAGGCGCCGAAGACCGTGAAAGGTTGATTCGGCACAGTCGTAAGAAAGGGCGCCTCTAGAGGGGCGCCTTTTTGATGGCGGAGCTGTAAGTGTGCTCCTGGTCTTGCGTAGTTCATTTCTGAAACAGCAAATCCGCCCCTGATTCCCCTTATACCTCCTGCGGCGCCTTCTTATAGTCGGCGGTCATAGTCACTTGGAGGTGGACGCGATGCAGGGACCCTACGTTTTTATCAATGATCGACCGCAGCTTTATCCACTGCTCAAACTAAGCCTGTCACTCAGTCCTCATGCGCAAACGAAGTTCGACACCCTTAACCAACATATCCGCAACACCGTGGTATTACCTGGGCAACTGGTAATCATCGGGGACAGCCGAACAGTCTCTTGCACGGCTGAAGAAGCACGGCTGATGCTCTCCGCACGAAACGTGAAACATGACTTGATGGCGCACTCTGCCGCTGATCAGTCTTTGATTAAGAATTACGATCTGTTACAGACCATCATGGCCCATACCTCGATTGGCATCGGGGCTGCCAGCAGTGCCTGGAGTAAGCACCTTGCGGCAATCGAGAAGACCCTCATGGAAATCGACGATTTACATAAGCAGTACCTGAGGAAGGGCACCATGGGGGCAAGGGATGAGTTTCTGGTTAAGCGCAGAGCGCTGTTTGCAAAACTGGAGATTCAACTTTCTGGTATGGCACGTCTTGGCACGGGCTTGAAGAATGAAGGTTCGATCAAAAAAATGTTGGGCATTTCCACTAAAAGCTATTGGCATCACGGGGAAATTCGCAAATATGAAGAGACCGTCAAGCGTATCGCCAAGGCTTCGCAGATGTTGAAGAAAGGCACTTATATTGGTATCGCGCTGGATGTCGGAGTGACTGCGCTGGAGATAACGGAGGCGTGCTCCATCGGGCGGGAGCGGGAATGTACGCGGGCGAAGTTTGTGGAGGGAGGGAAGCTGGTGTTAGGCGTCGGTGGCGCCGCTTACGGAGGGTACGCAGGCATGGGGTTCGGAGTTGCTGTATGTGCAGCGGTCTTTGCCGTACCTACTGCGGGAGCGAGTGCGCTAGGCTGCGCCATAGTTGGCGGGGCCGTTGGCGGCTTAGCCGTGGGCACTTTAGGTAGCCACACCGGTGAGCAAATAGGCTCCCTCCTTTACAAAGTTTCAGGGAGTGGGCAATGACGCCAGAGTCCATCGGTATAGTGTCTGGTGTGTTGATGCTGCTGAGTTTTCCATTAAATTTTTATGTCATTTATACAAGACTTGAAGAGGCCGAAGATTATCTAAAGTTCAGCACATTCGTAGTAACGTTCAAATATAGGTTTGGCGTCGGTCCGCTGGGTGGGAAGTTGAAACGTCTCTTCGCGATTGCCCTCGTCATCCTTATGCCGAGGATTTTTCAATGGCGATACCTCGTGCTCGTTGAGGATGTGAAACGTATTCCAAGAAGTCTCAAACTATGGATAGTCGTTCCCTACCTGCTCACACTGTCGTCCGTGGCGGGGATGGCCCTGTCATGGTTTCTGACGAACTGACGATCAAAAGGGGAAGCTGGCTAACCCGCTTCCCCTTTTTCGGCGCAGTCATTTACAGACTTTCGAGAATATCCGCCATGTCATCCGCATGCTCTTCTTCCTGAGCCAGGATTTCTTCGAACAGGCGGCGGGTGGTCGGGTCTTTGTCACCGATGTACTGGATGATTTCACGGTAGCTGTCGACCGCAATCCGCTCGGCGACGAGGTCTTCGTAGACCATTTCCTTCAAGGTGTTGCCGGCCACGTATTGCGCATGGGCGTTCTTCGACAGCAGGTCTGGGTTGAATTCCGGCTCGCCGCCCAACTGCACGATACGTTCGGCGAGTTTGTCGGCGTGTTCGGCTTCCTGGGTCGCATGTTCGAGGAATTCTGCAGCGGCGATCTGCGCCTTCACGCCGCTGGCCATGAAGTAGTGACGCTTGTAGCGCAGCACGCAGACCAGTTCGGTGGCCAGCGAGGCATTGAGCAGGCGAATAATCTCTTCGCGGTCGGCGTCGTAGCCTTCGGTCACGGCGCCGTTTTCGACGTTCTGGCGGGCGCGTTGGCGCAGGGTCGCAACGTCAGTCAGGTTTGCTGCAGTCATCTCAACCTCCTGGGGCTAATCCGGTTTTACGCCACGCTCTGTCGGCGTGATCGCTCCAAGTTGTGAGTCGTGGGCGGGGTAAAAAGTTTTATTGGATTTGCCGGCAGATGTCATCAGCCCGTCGCCGGATTGGGTTAGCCTGCGCTCATCCTTTCTTGATCAAGGACGTTCGCTTCATGTCGCAGTCGTTAGCCACGCGTTACCCCTTGGTGCTGGTGCCGGGCATGCTGGGGTTTGTGCGCTTGGGATTGTTTCCCTACTGGTACGGCATCGTCCCGGCGTTGCGGGCCGGTGGGGCGCAGGTGTTTGCGGTGCAGGTGGCGCCGCTCGATTCCAGCGAGGTGCGGGGCGAGCAGTTGCTCGCGCAGGTCGAGCGGATTCGCCGCGAAACCGGTGCCGACAAGGTCAACCTGATCGGCCACAGCCAGGGCTCGCTCACTGCGCGCTATGCGGCCGCCAAATGTCCGCAGTGGATCGCCTCGGTGACGTCGGTGGCCGGCCCCAACCACGGTTCGGAACTGGCGGATTATTTCCACACCCATTACCCCCGGGGCAGCCTCAAAGGCCGGATGGTCAGCGCGCTGTTTCATCTGGTCGCCGCCGTCATGAGCCTGCTGGAGACCGGCTACCGAGGCCCGCGCTTCAAGGCCGACCTGCACGCCTCGCACCAGTCACTGACCAGCGCCGGCGTGGCGGTGTTCAATCGTGAGTATCCTCAGGGATTGCCGCCGACATGGGGCGGGCAGGGCGCCGCAGAGGTCAATGGTGTGCGCTATTACTCATGGTCCGGCACCTTGCAGCCGGGTAAGACCGATCGCGGGCGCAACCTGCTTGATGGCACGAATCGCAGTTGCCGCCTGTTCGCCCGCAGCTTCGTGCGCGAGAAAGGCCAGTGCGATGGCATGGTCGGGCGCTACAGCTCACACCTGGGCACGGTGATCGGCGATGACTACGCCCTCGACCATTTCGATATCGTCAACCAGTCGCTGGGGCTGGTGGGCAAAGGCGCGGAGCCGATCCGCTTGTTCGTCGAACATGCGCAGAGGCTCAAGGCGGCTGGGGTGTAGCAGATGCACCGCGTTATCGTTCATCGCGGGCAAGCCCCCTCCCACAGTTGACCGAGGCGCCAGGGCGAACGCGGTCCAATGTGGGAGGGGGCTTGCCCCCGATAGCGATAGCTCAGGCAACGCCCAGCTTACGCCCGACCGGCGTAGTCCAGCGCTCCGACAAAATCACCCCGCCCAACGTCAGCAGCCCGCCCACCAGGTGATACAGCGCCAACGCTTCCTTCAACACCAGCGCCGCGATCAGCGCGGTAATCAGCGGCAGCAGGTTGAAAAACAACGTGGTGCGGCTCGGCCCCAGGGTTTTCACCGAGTGCATCCAGGCCAATGGTGCGAGCATCGAGGCCAACAGGCAGGCGTACAGCACCAACGGAATATTCGCCCAGCCCAACCCGGCTTTTGCCGAGTACAGAAACAGCGGAAACAGCACCACCACGGCCACCAGCACCTGCAGATACAGCAACACCGACGGCGGCAGGCGCAGCTGCCATTTTTTCAGCAAGGTG
Organism: Pseudomonas sp. LY-1; assembly: GCF_053502595.1. Taxonomy (NCBI): domain Bacteria; kingdom Pseudomonadati; phylum Pseudomonadota; class Gammaproteobacteria; order Pseudomonadales; family Pseudomonadaceae; genus Pseudomonas; species Pseudomonas sp. LY-1. The sequence continues at coordinate 904,541 of NZ_CP094353.1, forward strand.
CTGTAGACCGCGTAGGCCAGGGTGGCGACCAGCATCATCGCGTCGCCCAGGTTGACCCCGTGTTGCAGCAGCGTGCCCAGGCTGCCGGACGACACCACCACCGCCACGCCAGCGAACGACAGCACCGCGCCGCTCAGCGCGCCAAAGGTCAGGCGTTGGCCGAGGCTGATGATCGCCGCCGTCAACGCCATCAATGGCATCAGCGACAGGATGATGCCCATGTTGGTGGCGCTGGTCAGCGACGCGGCGTAATAGGCCAGGCTTTGATACACCGCCATGCCCAGCACGCCGAGGATAAAAATCTTGCCCAGGTTCGGGCGGATGATCGACCACTGGGCAATCACCGGCTTGAGCATGAACGGGGTAAACAGCAGCGCCGCGAGCAACCAGCGGTAGAAGCCGATTTCAGCGGGGAAGATCGAACCCACGGCCAGTTTGTTGACCACGGTATTGCCGGCCCAGATGAAAATGGCCAGCAGGGGATATGCGTATTGCATTGAAAACAACCCACGGTGTTGGTGAGACGGGAGTATGGCGCAGTACCGCCGGGCGAACATCCGTAGTCGGTGAAGATGTTACAAGGTTTGGCTACACTCCTCGGTAGGCCGCGCCCTCCGGCGCGGTAACAGGGAGAAAACTCCATGAAGATGCTGCGAATTCCGTTGTTGATGATGGGCCTGCTGCTGTGTTCCCAAGGCTTTGCCGCTACCGCCCAGCAAAATAAAATGACCACCTGCAATGCCGAGGCCACCACCAAGACGCTCAAAGGCGACGAGCGCAAAGCGTTCATGAAAACCTGCCTATCGGCGCCCGCCGCCAATGATGCGAAGACGCTGACCCCGCAGCAGCAGAAGATGAAAGATTGCAATGCGTCGGCGAAAACCAAGGCGCTGACCGGCGATGCGCGCAAGACGTTCATGAGCACCTGTCTCAAAGGCTGATCGCGCGTTCGCGCTCGCTGAAGATCAAATGTGGGCGGCTGGCTGGGCCCCCCGGTCCACCTGAAGGGCCAGCCCGCTCCCACGCTTGATCGCATTGACTACCGATCCACTCGCTTGATTCCCCCAAGGCTGGCAGACTGCCCATCCTTTAACGCCGTTCGTTTTGAGGCTGTATGCCAACGTTTTCTCAGCGTCACGTGTTATTGCTGGCCAGTTACATCATTATTTTCGGCGGGTTACTGCTGGTTCTGCCGTTGAAGTTGCTGCCCAGCCTGCTGGCCGGGCTGTTGGTATTTGAACTGGTCAACATGCTTACCCCTCAACTGCAACGGCTGATCGAAGGTCGGCGTGCGCGCTGGCTGGCCGTGGCCTTGCTCGGCACCCTGATCGTCAGCGTATTGACCCTGATCTTTGCCGGCGCCATCAGCTTCCTGCTCCACGAAGCGGAAAACCCCGGGGCCTCCCTCGACAAATTCATGGGCGTGGTCGACCGCGCGCGCGGCCAGCTGCCGCCGTTCCTCGACGCTTACCTGCCCGCCAGCGCCGCTGAATTCCGGGTGGCCATCGGCGACTGGACCAGCAAACACCTCAGCGATCTGCAATTGGTGGGCAAAGATGCCGCCCACATGTTCGTCACCCTGCTGATCGGCATGGTGCTCGGCGCGATCATGGCGCTGCAGCGCATCCCCGACCTGACCAAGCGCAAACCCCTGGCTGCCGTGCTGTTCGATCGTCTGCACCTGTTGGTCCAGGCGTTTCGCAACATCGTCTTCGCGCAAATCAAGATCGCCGCCCTCAACACCGTGTTTACCGCCGTGTTCCTCGCCGTGGTGCTGCCGCTGTGCGGGATTCACCTGCCGCTGACCAAGACCCTGATCGTGCTGACCTTCCTGCTCGGCCTGCTGCCGGTGATCGGCAACCTGATGTCCAACACCCTGATCACCATCGTCGCACTGTCGCTGTCGATCTGGGTCGCGGTGGCGGCGCTGGGGTATTTGATCGTGATCCACAAGGTCGAGTACTTCCTCAACGCGCGCATCGTCGGCGGGCAGATCAGTGCCAAGTCGTGGGAATTGTTGTTGGCGATGCTGGTATTCGAAGCCGCGTTCGGCCTGCCGGGCGTGGTGGCGGGGCCGATTTACTATGCGTACCTGAAGAGTGAGCTGAAGCTCGGCGGGATGGTCTGAGGAGGGAGCACACTGCTCTGCTGTAGGAGCGAGCTTGCTCGCGAAAAACCCAAGAGCACCGCGCGCCGTCAGACAGCCCGCGTTATCGTTGGCGTCCTTCGCGAGCGAGCTCGCTCCTACAGGGGGGCAGTGCGACGGTATCAGCTGCCGTAACGCTTGCTGGCCTCGATCGCCAACCCGCTGCCGATACTGCCGAAGATATTCCCTTCCACATGCCGCGCATTCGGCAGCATCGCCGAGATGCTGTGGCGCAGCGCCGGAATGCCGCTGGAACCGCCGGTAAAGAACACCGTGTCCACCTGCGCCACATCCACCGACGCGTCGCTGAGCAATTGGGTGACGCTGTTGCGCACGCGCTCCAGCAGCCCGTCGATGGCCGATTCGAACAACGTGCGGCTCAGGTCCACGCTCAAGCCCGGCTCAACCCGGTCGAGCAGCACATGGCGGCTGTCTTCGTGGGTCAGCTGGATCTTGGTTTCTTCGACTTCCATCGCCAACCAGTGCCCGGCCCGCTGTTCGATCAGCTTGAACAGGCGGTCGATGCCGCCGGTGTCTTCGATGTCGTAGCGCATGCTGCCCAGGGCCAACTGGGATTTTTGCGAGTACACCGAGTTGATGGTGTGCCAGGTGGCCAGGTTCATGTGATGGCTGGTGGGCATGTACGCGCCGCTTTTCATGCGGCTGCCGTAGCCGAACAGCGGCATCATGCCGGCCAGCGAGAGTTGTTTGTCGAAGTCGGTACCGCCGATGTGTACGCCGCCGGTGGCAAGGATGTCGTCGTGGCGGTTGTCGTTGTGGCGACGGTCCGGCGACAGGCGCACCAGCGAGAAGTCCGAGGTACCGCCGCCGATGTCGACAATCAGCACCAGCTCTTCTTTTTCGATGGTGGACTCGTAGTCGAAGGCCGCGGCAATCGGTTCGTACTGGAACGAGATGTCCTTGAAGCCGATCTTGCGCGCCACGTCGACCAAGGTGTTCTCGGCTTCCTGGTCGGCCATCGGGTCGTCATCGACGAAGAACACCGGGCGACCCAGCACCACTTCTTCGAACTCGCGGCCGGCGGTGGCTTCGGCGCGGCTCTTGAGTTGGCCGATAAACAGCGCGAGCAAGTCGGTGAACGGCATCGCGGTGCCCAGCACGCTGGTGTCGTGCTTGATCAGCTTGGAACCCAGCAGGCTCTTGAGCGAGCGCATCAGCCGGCCTTCGTAGTTCTCCAGGTATTCGTGCAGCGCCAGGCGACCGTAGACCGGGCGGCGCTCCTCGAAGTTGAAGAACACCACCGACGGCAAGGTGATTTTGTCGTCCTCCAGCGCGATAAGCGTTTCCATGCCGGGGCGAATCCAGCCGACGGTGGAGTTGGACGTGCCGAAGTCGATGCCGCAGGCACGGGCTGGGGATGGGTTTTTCATGTCTATCGGGTTCCGGTTGAAAAACGGCCGCGCAGTGTATGCCACCCGCGTGCAGATGCGTAGGCCGACGATCTGTTAAATAGCCGGCGGCGCGCCTTGAAAGAGCGGGGTTTGCCCCCAACTTGTCCAGCATACGGTCGGCGGCTGCAAGGTTATTCGTGCGGTGCCGATAAACTACTTAGACGCATCCATCGGCTTGGGATTGAGTTCAGTCAATCCAAACGCTGCAAACCGGCGCATGCTGTGCCCTTGGCTGTGCGATATCGATGACGGAGGGTGACCCCCCAGATGGACTTTAAAGACTATTACAAGATCCTTGGCGTGGAGCCGACAGCGGACGACAAGGCAATCAAGGCCGCCTATCGCAAGCTGGCGCGCAAATATCACCCGGACGTGAGCAAGGAAAAAGACGCCGAAGCCAAGTTCAAGGACGCGTCCGAAGCCTATGAAGCGCTGAAAAGTGCCGACAAGCGTGCCGAGTACGACGAGCTGCGCAAATACGGCCAGCACGGCCAGCCGTTCCAGGGCCCACCGGGCTGGCAGAGCCGTGGCGGCTATGGCGGCGGCCAGGACACGGGCGACTTCTCGGACTTCTTCAGTTCGATCTTCGGCGGGCGCGGCGATGCGTTCGGCGGCGGTCAGCGCCGCAGTACCGGGCGCAAGGGCCAGGATGTGGAGATGCAACTGTCGGTGTTTCTTGAGGAGACGCTGTCGACCGAGTCCAAGCAGATCAGCTTCCAGGTGCCGCAATACGACGCCTCGGGCCGGCATGTCAGCAACACCACCAAGAGCCTGAACGTGAAGATCCCTGCCGGGGTGACCGACGGCGAGCGCATCCGCCTCAAGGGCCAGGGCGCGCCGGGCGTTGGCGGCGGAGCCAATGGTGATCTGTACCTGATCGTCAAGTTTGCGCCGCACCCCAAGTTCGAGGTCGAAGGCGAAAACCTGGTGATCACCGTACCGGTGGCACCGTGGGAGCTGGCGTTGGGCACCGAAGTCGCGGTGCCGACCCTGACCGGCAAGATCAACCTCAAGGTCCCGGCCGGCAGCCAGAACGGCCAGCGCATGCGCGCCAAGGGCCATGGCCTGCTGAACAAGAGTGGCCAGCGCGGTTACCTGTTCATCCAGCTCAAAGTGGTGATGCCCAAAGAAGCCACCGAGGAGGTGCTCGGGTTGTGGAAGGCGCTGGCCGACAGCGCCGCCTTCGATCCGCGCAAAGGCTGGAACGCCTGACCCACCCGGGCGACTGTCTTGCAGAGTTCGGCCCAGGCCCGTGGGGGCCATGAATAAGCTGCTCATTTTCACAATGAGGCGCTATTCATGGCCCACGCTCAAGCCCCACTCCCTCCCGGCGATGGGGCGCAGCGCCAGCGTGGCGTAGGGCGCGTCAGAACAGAAAGTAGCGCTGCGCCATCGGCAGCACATCCGCCGGCTCACACCACAGCAACACGCCGTCGGCCTTGACCTGGTAGGTCTGCGGGTCCACCTCGATGTGCGGCAGGTAGTCGTTGTGGATCAGGTCGGTTTTCTGCACGTCGCGGCAGCCTTTGACCACCGCAATCTGCTTCTTCAGGCCCAAGGTTTGCGGCAAGCCGGCGTCCGCGGCGGCCTGGCTGATAAAGGTCAGGCTGGTGGCGTGCAGGGCGCTGCCGAAGCTGGCGAACATCGGCCGGTAGTGGACCGGCTGCGGCGTGGGAATCGAGGCGTTGGCATCGCCCATCAGGCTTGAGGCAATCGCGCCGCCCTTGAGGATCAGCGTCGGCTTGATGCCGAAGAACGCCGGCCGCCACAGCACCAGATCAGCCCATTTGCCGACTTCGATGGAACCGACGATATGGCTGATGCCATGGGTGATCGCCGGGTTGATGGTGTACTTGGCGATGTAGCGCTTGGCGCGGAAGTTGTCGTTGCCGGGGCCGTCGCCGGGCAGGGGGCCGCGTTGTTTTTTCATCTTGTCGGCGGTTTGCCAGGTGCGCGTGATCACTTCGCCGACGCGGCCCATGGCCTGGCTGTCGGAGCTGATCATCGAGAACGCGCCGAGGTCGTGCAGGATGTCTTCGGCGGCGATGGTTTCGCGGCGGATGCGGCTTTCGGCGAAGGCCACGTCTTCGGCGATGCTCGGGTCGAGGTGATGGCAGACCATCAACATGTCCAGGTGCTCGTCGATGGTGTTGCGCGTGAACGGCCGCGTCGGGTTGGTCGAGCTGGGCAGCACGTTGGGGAAGCCGCAGGCCTTGATGATGTCCGGTGCATGGCCGCCGCCGGCGCCTTCGGTGTGGTAGGTGTGGATGGTGCGGCCCTTGAGCGCGGCCAGCGTTGTTTCGACGAAGCCGGACTCGTTGAGGGTGTCGCTGTGGATCGCCACCTGCACGTCGTATTGGTCGGCGACGCTCAGGCAGTTGTCGATGCTCGCGGGCGTGGTGCCCCAGTCTTCATGCAGCTTCAAACCGATGGCGCCGGCCTTGACCTGTTCGATCAGCGGCTCCGGCAGGCTGGCGTTGCCCTTGCCGGTGAAACCGATGTTCATCGGGAACGAGTCGCTGGCCTGCAGCATGCGCGCCAGGTGCCACGGGCCGGAGGTGCAGGTGGTCGCGTTTGTGCCGGTGGCCGGGCCGGTGCCGCCGCCGATCAGGGTGGTGACGCCGCTGGTCAGCGCTTCTTCGATCTGCTGCGGGCAGATGAAATGCACGTGGCTGTCGATGCCGCCGGCGGTGAGGATCATGCCTTCACCGGCGATCACTTCGGTGCTGGCGCCGATGGCCATGGTCACGCCGGGCTGGATATCCGGGTTGCCGGCCTTGCCGATGGCGTGGATGCGACCGTTCTTGAGGCCGACGTCGGCCTTGACGATGCCCCAGTGGTCGATGATCAGCGCGTTGGTGATCAACGTGTCGACCACTTCATGGGCGAGCAATTGGCTCTGGCCCTGGCCATCGCGGATGACCTTGCCGCCGCCGAATTTGACCTCTTCGCCATAGACGGTGAAGTCCTGCTCCACTTCGACGAACAACTCGGTGTCGGCCAGGCGGACCTTGTCGCCGACGGTGGGGCCGTACATGTCGGCGTAGGCTTGGCGGCTGATTTTCATGTGTGTGAGCCCTGAGAAAAATGTGTTGAATGTGAAATCGCTATCGGGGGCAAGCCCCCTCCCACATGGGAATGCATTCCAACTGTGGGAGGGGGCTTGCCCCCGATGAGGCCCTAAAGGTCGCCCATAATCCGCCCGGCAAACCCAAACACCCGCCGCCCACCGCCGAAGTCGACCAACTCGACCTCGCGACTCTGCCCCGGCTCAAACCGCACCGCGGTGCCCGCCGGGATATTCAGGCGCATGCCGCGGCTCAATGCGCGGTCGAAGGTCAGCGCGTCATTGGTCTCGAAAAAGTGATAGTGCGAGCCCACCTGGATCGGCCGGTCGCCGCTGTTGGCCACGCTCAGGCTGACGGTGCGGCGGCCGACGTTGAGTTCGATGTCGCCAGGCTGGATCTGAAATTCACCAGGAATCATGCAGGTTGCCCCAGGGTCTTGTAGTAGATGGCGGTCGGGCTGTAGCGCCCGTCCGGGCTTTGGCAGTAATCGGGCAGTTCACCGACCTTGGTGTAGCGCAGCGCCTGGTAGAAGGCTTCGGCCTCGGAGCCGGCTTCGGTGTCCAGGTACAGCAGGCCGCGCTTGTGTTGGCGCGCGGCGAGTTCCAGGGCGTGCATCAACTGGTGGCCCAGGCCGTGGCGGCGGGCGCTGCTGTGGACCAGTAGTTTTTGCACTTCGGCGCGGTTCAGACCGTTGGCTTTCTGGCACAGCGCCAGTTGCACGCTGGCGATCACCCGCTCGTCGCGCACCACCACCCACAGCAACAGGCTGGCGTCTTCGATGCTCGCTTGCACACCGTGCAAATACGCGCGCGCCTGGGCCTCATCGAAGTCGGCCATGAAGCCGATCGACGCGCCGTGCCTGACCGCGTCCAGCAACAGCTCGATCAAGCCCTGGCGATAGTGGGCAAAACTTTCAGCATTGACTCGACGCAGTTGCGCGGCGTTCATCGATCTCACTCCTGGGGCGGTTCGGCGCCCGGATTCAAGGTCAGTTGCATAAAGGTCAGGTCGAGCCAGCGGCCGAATTTGATGCCCACTTGCGGCATCTGCCCGGTGGTGCTGAAACCCAGGCGCTCATGCAGGCGGAGCGAGGCCTGGTTGCCGCTTTCAATGGCGGCGACCATCACGTGTTTACCGCCGGCGCGCGCGCGTTCGATCAGGGCTTGCATCAGGCGCGGGCCTAGGCCTTTGCCGCGCTGGTCGTTGCGCACGTAGACCGAGTGCTCGACGCTGTAGCGATAGCCTTCGAAGGGGCGCCAGTCGCCGAACGAGGCGTAGCCCGTCACTTCGTCGTTGTCGACGGCGACCAGAATCGGGTAGCGCTGCGCCTGGCGCGCAGTGAACCAGGCCTGGCGGTTCGCCAGGTCCACCAGTTGCTCGTTCCAGATCGCCGTGGTGTTCAGCACCGCGTCGTTGTAGATGTCGCGGATCGCTGGCAGGTCTTGCTCGGTTGCATCACGAATCATGGCTGGGCCTCACGCGATGGGTTGGTGGACGGTCACCAGTTTGGTGCCATCGGGGAAGGTGGCTTCCACCTGGATATCCGGGATCATCTCCGGGATGCCTTCCATCACCTGTTCGCGGCTGAGCAGGGTGGTGCCAAAGTGCATCAGGTCGGCCACGGTACGGCCGTCGCGGGCGCCTTCCATCAGCGCGGCGGAGATGTAGGCGATGGTTTCCGGGTAGTTGAGCTTCACACCGCGCGCCAGGCGCCGTTCGGCGACGAGGCCTGCGGTGAAGATCAGCAGTTTGTCTTTTTCCCGTGGGGTCAGGTCCATGGTTCAGTCCGTCGTGAAATACATTCGTAAAATCACTGAAGATCAAGTGTGGGAGGGGGCTTGCCCCCGATGGCGGTGGGTCAGTGACAGATGCATTGCCTGACACTCCCCTATCGGGGGCAAGCCCCCTCCCACATGTTGATCTTCATGTGCTCCAGATTCGGGGTGCCACGGCCTCTCGGCCAAGTACTGCCGGGCGTAACAATTTCCATAAATCAATCAACCAGCCCCGCGCCAGCAGCGCCTCGCTGGCCAGGCAGCGAGCGACCAGCAAGCCGGGCAGTTGGGTCAGGTCGCCGCGCACCGCGTGGGGCAGGGCGCGGCAGTGTTCGAGTAATTCAGGCTCGATATCACCGGTCAGCAACAGGGTGGCGAATACCGGTTGTCCGTCCAGGCCGATCGGTGAGTCGAGCAAGCCATCGTCGCCCACAATGCGCTGGCGTTCGTGCCAGAGCAACTGGCCGTCGCGGCGGATATCCAGGTGCGATTGAAAGTGCCCGAGGTCGAAGCGCTCGCCGCTGGCCGGGCGGCCGAGGGCGACCACGTCCCAGTACAACAGCCGCGCATCGCCGTGCAGCGCGATGCGTGTGCTGAGTTCGGCCTGGGCGGCGCTGAACACGATGGTTTCCTGAGGCAGCCATTCCAGGGTGGCGCCGGCCTCGACGCTCAGCTCCAGTTGCTGAAACGCCGGGCCGCTGGCGCGGTACCACTTGGCCGCGCCAGGGCTGGTCAATTGCGCCCAGGCGCCCGCGGCGACGTGGGCGCGGATGTCCAGGCGGTCGCCGCCGGCTATGCCACCGGGCGGATGCACGATGATGTGCTGGCACACCTCGGGGCCTTCGGCGTACAGGTGTTTCTGCACGCGCAGCGGGCCGAGGTGGCGGCGCATCACCGGGCGCGTGGTGGCGCCGAAACGCGCGTAGCCGAGCTCCAGCTCGGCGTGCCAGCTGGGGGTGAACAGGGCAGTGGAAACGGGCAGGTTCATGGCGTGTGCTTATCGTTAGGACGCTACAGATTAGATGGTTACGAGACCGCGCACACCGTCGCGTTCCATATTTTCGCCACGGCCTTGCTGGACGATTTCCCCGCGTGACATCACCAGGTATTGGTCGGCCAGTTCGGCGGCAAAGTCGTAGAACTGCTCCACCAACAGGATCGCCATGTCGCCACGGGCCGCAAGCTTTTTGATCACCGCCGCGATCTCCTTGATCACCGACGGCTGGATACCTTCGGTCGGCTCATCGAGAATCAACAGGCGCGGCCGGCTGGCCAGGGCGCGGCCGATCGCCAGTTGCTGTTGCTGGCCGCCGGACAAATCGCCCCCGCGGCGGTGCTTCATTTGCAGCAGCACCGGGAACAGTTCGTAGATAAACCCCGGCACTTCCCTGGCCTCGGCGCCGGGAAATCGCGACAGGCCCATCAGCAGGTTTTCTTCCACCGTCAGCCGCCCGAAAATCTCGCGGCCCTGGGGCACGTAGGCGATCCCGGCGTGAACGCGCTGGTGTGGCTTGAAACCGGTGATGGCCTTGCCTTCCCAGTTCACCGCGCCCTCTTTGGCGGGCAGCAGGCCCATCAGGCACTTGAGCAGGGTGGTCTTGCCCACGCCGTTACGGCCGAGCAGGCAGGTGACTTCGCCGACCTGCACCTCGAATGAAAGCCCGCGCAGGATGTGGCTACCGCCGTAATACTGGTGCAACTTGTCGACTTGCAGCATTCTCAAAACCTCCTCTATTCCCTGTAGGAGCGAGCTTGCTCGCGAAAAACCTGAGGGCGCCGCGTGCATTCAGGCTGCCCGCGTTATCGTTAACGATTTTCGCGAGCAAGCTCGCTCCTACAAAAAAGCGAACTCAGCGCCCGAGGTATACCTCGATCACGCGCTCGTTTTCCTGCACCTGTTCCAGCGACCCTTCAGCCAGCACGCTGCCCTGGTGCAACACGGTCACATGGTCGGCAATCGAACCGACAAACCCCATGTCGTGCTCCACCACCATCAGCGAGTGCTTGCCCGCCAGGCGCTTGAACAGTTCGGCGGTGAATTCGGTTTCGGCGTCGGTCATGCCCGCCACCGGTTCGTCGAGCAGCAACAACTGCGGGTCTTGCATCAGCAGCATGCCGATTTCCAGGAACTGTTTCTGGCCGTGGGACAGCAGGCCAGCCGGGTGATGCACCGAGGCGGTGAGGCGGATGGTGTCGAGCACTTCATCGATGCGGTCCTTCTGTTCCCCGCTCAGGCGTGCGCGCAGGCTGGCCCACACCGACTTGTCGGTCTTCTGCGCCAGCTCCAGGTTTTCGAACACGCTCAAGGCTTCGAACACCGTGGGTTTCTGGAACTTGCGGCCAATGCCGGCCTGGGCGATCTGCACTTCGCTCATCGCAGTCAGGTCGAGGGTTTCGCCGAACCAGGCGTTGCCGTGGCTGGGCCGGGTCTTGCCGGTGATCACGTCCATCAGCGTGGTTTTGCCGGCGCCGTTGGGGCCGATGATGCAGCGCAGTTCGCCGACGCCGATGTAGAGGTTCAAGGCGTTGAGTGCCTTGAAACCGTCGAAGCTGACGCTGATGTCTTCCAGGGTCAGGATCGTGCCGTGGCGCGTATCGAGGCCCGTGCCGGCGGCTTGGCCGATGCCGATCGCATCGCGGCCGTTGCCAGCGTCGAGAATAGGTTCGAGCATAAATTCCGCCGTCGCAGTCACTCTCATTGTTCACCCCGTTTCTTCAACAGGCCGATCACACCCTTGGGCAAATACAGGGTGACGATGATGAACAACGCCCCCAGGAAGAACAGCCAGTACTCCGGGAACGCCACGGTGAACCAGCTCTTCATGCCGTTGACCACCCCGGCGCCGAGCAGCGGCCCGATCAAGGTGCCGCGCCCACCCAGGGCCACCCACACAGCGGCTTCGATGGAATTGGTTGGCGACATTTCGCTGGGGTTGATGATGCCCACCTGCGGCACGTACAACGCCCCCGCCAAGCCGCACAGCACCGCGCTCAATACCCACACGAACAGCTTGAAACCGCGCGGGTCGTAGCCGCAGAACATCAGGCGGTTCTCGGCATCGCGCAAGGCGGTCAACACCCGGCCGAACTTGCTGCGGGCCAGGCGCCAGCCGATGTACAGGCTGCTCACCAGCAACAGCACGGTGGCGGCAAACAACACCGCGCGCGTGCCCGGTTCGGTGATGCCGAAGCCGAGGATGCTGCGGAAGTTGGTGAAGCCGTTATTGCCGCCGAACCCGGTCTCGTTGCGAAAGAACAACAGCATCCCGGCGAAGGTCAGCGCCTGGGTCATGATCGAGAAATACACGCCCTTGATCCGCGAGCGGAAGGCGAAGAAGCCGAACACCAGCGCCAGCAACCCCGGCGCCAGTACCACCAGGCACAGCGCCCAGAGGAAGTGCTCGGTGCCGACCCAGTACCAGGGCAATTCGGTCCACGACAAAAAGGTCATGAACGCCGGCAACTCGTCGCCGGAGGCCTGGCGCATCAGGTACATGCCCATGGCATAACCGCCGAGGGCGAAGAACAGGCCGTGGCCGAGGGACAGCATCCCGGCGTAACCCCACACCAGGTCGAGCGCGAGGGCGACGATGGCGTAGCAGAGGATCTTGCCCACCAGCGTCAGGGTGTAGGCCGAGACATGCAGCGCGTTGTCCGCTGGCAGCAGCGACAGCAACGGCAGCGCCAGCAGCACGCCGAGGATCAGCGCGCCGACGGCAATCGTCAGCTTGGGACCGGCCTTTTGCGTGGCCGTGAGCATCAATGGCTGGTTCATCAGTCGATCACCCGTCCTTTCAGTGCGAAGAGGCCTTGCGGGCGTTTCTGGATAAACAGAATGATCAGCGCAAGGATCAGGATCTTGCCGAGCACGGCGCCGATCTGTGGTTCGAGGATCTTGTTGGCGATCCCCAGGCCGAACGCGGCCATTACGCTACCGGCCAATTGGCCGACACCGCCGAGCACCACGACCAGGAAGGAGTCGATGATGTAGCTCTGGCCCAGGTCGGGGCCGACGTTGCCGATCTGGCTCAGCGCCACACCGCCGAGCCCGGCGATGCCGGAGCCCAGGCCAAAGGCGAGCATGTCCACGCGCCCGGTGGGCACGCCGCAGCAGGCGGCCATGTTGCGGTTCTGGGGTGACGGCGCGCACGTTGAGGCCCAGGCGCGTCTTGTTGAGCAGCAGCCACGTCAGCACCACCACGCACAGGGCGAAGGCGATGATCACGATGCGGTTGTACGGCAACACCAGGTTGGGCAGCACTTGAATGCCGCCGGACAGCCAGGCGGGGTTGGCCACTTCGACGTTCTGCGCGCCGAACACCAGGCGCACCAGTTGGATCAGCATCAGGCTGATGCCCCAGGTGGCGAGCAGGGTTTCCAGGGGGCGGCCGTACAGGTGACGAATCACCGTGCGCTCCAGGGCCATGCCGATGGCGGCGGTGACGAAAAACGCCACCGGCAGTGCGATCAGCGGGTAGAACTCGATGGCGTGCGGCACGTAGCGCTGCATCAGCAACTGCACCACATAGGTGGAATAAGCGCCGAGCATCAGCATCTCGCCGTGGGCCATGTTGATCACGCCCAGCAGGCCGAACGTGATCGCCAGGCCCAGGGCCGCGAGCAGCAGGATCGAGCCCAGGGACATGCCGCTGAAGGCCTGGCCGAGCAGTTCGCCCAGCATCAGTTTGCGCTTGACCTGGGCCAGGCTGGTCTCGGCGGCGGTATGCACGGCGGCGTCGGTTTCCACGCCGGGGGCGAGCAGGGTTTCCAGGCGTGTGCGCGCCAGCGGGTCGCCGGTGCTGCCGAGCAGACGCACGGCGGCCAAACGCACCAGCGGGTCGCTGTCCACCAGTTGCAGGTTGGCCAGGGCCAGGCTGAGGGCGCTGTGTACCTCCTCGACGGTTTCGGCGGCGACACGCTGGTCGAGGAACTTGAGCTGCGCCGGTTGCGCGGTTTTTTGCAGGGTCTGCGCGGCTGCCAGGCGTACCTTGGGGTCGGCGGCGAGCAGTTGCAGGCTGGCCTGTACGTTGTCGATCAGACCGCGCAGGCGGTTGTTCAGGCGCACGGTCTTGGTTTCACCGTTGACCGTCAGTTGGCCTTGTTGCAGCGCGTCCACCAACTCGATGCGCGCCGGGTCGGGCTGGGCGGCCCAGTCCTGCAGCAGTTTGGCTTGTTGCGTCGGGTTGGCGGCGAGGAAGTCTTCGGCGTCGCCGGCGTGTGCGCCAACAGGCAGCAACAGCAAGGCCGTGAGGATCAAGCGGTAGAGGGCAGTGGGCATAACAAAATGTCCTGAGCATGCACGGGTCGGCTTTATGTGGGAGGGAGCTTGCTCCCGATAGCGCTGGGTCAGGCAATGCATGTACTGACTGATCCACCGCTATCGGGGGCAAGCCCCCTCCCACAGGGGGCCGTGGCGGGGCTTAGTTACTTTTCACGGCGTAATCAGGTTTTTTGTCATTGCCAGGAATGTACGGGCTCCATGGCTGTGCGCGGATCGGTTCCTGGGTCTGCCACACCACCGAGAACTGCCCGTCGGCCTGGATCTCACCGATCATCACCGGCTTGTGCAGGTGGTGGTTGGTCTTGTCCATGGTCAGGGTGAAACCCGACGGCGCGGCGAAGGTCTGGCCGGCGAGGGCTTCACGCACTTTGTCGACGTCGGTGGACTTGGCCTTCTCCGCCGCCTGCGCCCACATATGAATGCCCACATAGGTGGCTTCCATCGGGTCGTTGGTCACGGCTTTGTCCGCGCCCGGCAGGTTGTGTTTCTTGGCGTAGGCTTTCCAGTCGGCGACGAATTTGGTGTTCACCGGGTTCTCTACCGACTGGAAGTAGTTCCAGGCGGCGAGGTTGCCCACCAGCGGCTTGGTGTCGATGCCGCGCAGTTCTTCTTCGCCTACCGAGAACGCCACCACCGGCACGTCGGTGGCTTTGAGGCCCTGGTTGGCCAGCTCTTTGTAGAACGGCACGTTGGAGTCGCCGTTCACGGTGGAGATCACCGCGGTCTTGCCGCCCGCCGAGAATTTCTTGATGTTGGCGACGATGGTCTGGTAATCGGCGTGGCCGAACGGGGTGTAGACCTCTTCGATGTCTTTATCCGCGACGCCTTTGGAATGCAGGAACGAACGCAGGATCTTGTTGGTGGTGCGCGGGTACACGTAGTCGGTGCCCAGCAGGAAGAAGCGCTTGGCGCTGCCGCCTTCTTCGCTCATCAGGTATTCCACCGCCGGGATCGCCTGCTGGTTCGGCGCTGCACCGGTATAGAACACGTTCGGCGACATCTCTTCGCCTTCGTATTGCACTGGGTAGAACAGCAGGCCGTTGAGTTCTTCGAACACCGGCAATACCGATTTGCGCGACACCGAGGTCCAGCAGCCAAATACCACGGCGACCTTGTCCTGGGTCAGCAACTGCCGGCTCTTTTCCGCGAACAGCGGCCAGTTCGACGCCGGGTCTACCACCACCGGTTCCAGCATCTTGCCGTTCACACCGCCCTTGGCGTTGATCTCGTCGATGGTCATCAACGCCATGTCTTTGAGCGAGGTTTCGGAGATGGCCATGGTGCCGGACAACGAATGCAGGATGCCGACCTTGATGGTCTCGGCGGCCTGCACGGTCCAGGTCATGCCCATGGCGACAATCGATGCCGATAGGGTGAAAGCCTTGAGCAAACTACGACGCTTCATGGTGCGATCTCCGGGGATTTGATTTTTTAGTGGCAGAGTTGGAAGCTGAAGAGTGCATAGCAAGGCCTGTGCCTAAGGCCCGAAACCTCCACTTAAATCGTCACGCTGGGTGTCGCGGGCAAGCCTGGCGCACCGCTTTGGCTCGCGGTCGCAGGGTCGTGCAGGCGGGAGCCCCGAAAGAGGGCATGGATATGCGGTGCCACGCTGCTGTCCGGGTCTTCCGGGATTCGCGCTTTGCATTCAATACACGGGAGAGCCGCCACATCGATACGCGCTTTGACAAGCTCGCGAAATGCGATGCAGTAATGGCCTCACTGGCGTGTGCGATTGGGTGTTTGTGACAGTACTTTTCGTACAGGACCTAAATAAGTCATACCTATCTACCGTCTCTGAACGAGCGGTGTACTCCATCTTTGAAGGGGTGCGTCACGGCGATTATTTGCCAGGACGCACGCTTTCTTCGATGAGGTGAAACATGAATGACTTTACGGAACTGCCGCAACAAACCCCTGGACATATACCGGTCCTTCCGGCGCTCAGCCCTTTGTTTATGTCGGCCGACGATGCCGCCCGTTGGGCGTATGAGCGGATCGACTACTCGGTGGCCGACAAGGAATACGGGGGTGCCATTCTTAAACAAGGCAACCGCTACTTCGCCACGACGCCAATCGCTGACCAGCAGTTGACCTTCGATCATCGGATCTTGCTGGCCACGGATGCCGACGACAACTTCATCGCGCCCAACGGCTACAGTTGCGAGGCGCTTTACCATTCTCACCCGCCGAACCTGGAGCAGGTGAAAGCGAGAAACCCCGGGATTAGCGATGATCATGCTTCGATGATGATCAGTTTTTTTTCGCCTGCGGACCTGAGTTTTATCATTGAGCACCGCAGCTCGGTGCGCGCTCATTATTTGTGCGGCCCCGAGGGCTCGCTGCTTAAGTACACAACCTCGGGTTCGGCAGCGGAGGTCCTGCTGAGAAAGCGCCTTCTCGGCGAGGAGCCGTTCCCGGCTTCTGCGGATCGGGAGTCATTGATCTGGATGACCGCCGATGCCGGCGACCTGCGGGTAGTGGTGCCCAACCGCCAATGGGGAGGCGTGCGTGGGCAGATGAAGCGGGGTTGGAGAGTCAATGCCGCCGTGACGCAAGTGACCCAGGAGCAGCCATTTTTCACCCAGGTATTCGCACAGCCTGAATTGGCCGTGATGGCAGCCCTAGCCCTGTCGGCGTCGGCAGCTGGCGAGTACGCCTTCGGGTTTGTACTGAAACACACCCAAAGCGAAAGTTACATCGCGACCTACCCCGAGCTCGCGCCCAGGGCATTGTTCTCTGCCACCGGGCTCTTCCCCGAGCAAGCCTCCGGCAAACTGAAGCTGCCCTCCAACTTTCGGCTCGAAGCCCTCTACTACCGCTCTAAAGCCGCGCCAACGGACATCCCCGAAAACGAGTCCTGGTTGTATGCCACATTCCCGACCCCTGCGGAGCTGGTGGCGGCCATCGTGCAGTCAGAAGCGACCCGGGACATACAGAACAAAAGCCGAGGTTTGCGCCTTTACATCGAAACCTCGGATGACGCACTGCTTGAACTCAAGGTGCCAGCGCCCAGTGATGCCGGCGCGCTGGTCAACACCGGCGACGATGGCGTGCTCGGTGACAATGGCGCCCAGACCGCGCTGAAGGCCGGCAGCCTCAGCCCGCGTGACTATGTGCGCCGGGTGATTGCCGCGACGTCGGTGTCAGTGGTCCAGGCCGGCTTGCTCTGGCGTGTCGTCGGCCCGCTGGACAACCGTTCGACGGTGTTGAGCGGTTTCTATCCGGCGGTATTGAGCCCGCCCTTTATTTCTGCCCACGACGCAGCGGTGTATGCCCACGAGCAGATCGGCCCAAGGCGCGAGCGAACCTACGGCGGCTATGTACTCAAGGACAAAGAAGGCCGCTTCTTTATCACCCAGCCCCTGGCCAGCGACGCCAACCCGTTTGCCCTCAGGCTGTTTTTTCCGACGGAGCTACCCGGCCCGTTGATCCCACCCGAGGCTTACGCGATTCACGGCCGCTACGGCTCCCACCCGGCGCTGTCGATGGTCGACCCCGGCTGGGTCAAGCAGCGCAACTGGACGCGCGAAGACGCCCTCATCAACCTGCAGATTTTTGGCACCGCCCAAATCTACGATGTGATCCAGTCGGGGCGCCCGGCGTATATGTCGGCCGCCGAGGACTGCCTGCTGGCGTACACCCCGAGCGGCTCCACGCATGAGGCATTGGTGTCTGCCGGCGCTGCGCCGCAACCGGCCGGCAGCGTGCTGCAAAAACGTTTGGACAGCGGTCTGTTCAAACCCTCGCTGTGGGTCACCCGGTTGGCTGAGGCGGGTGACTTGCGGGTGATCCAAGGCAATGTGTTATGGGGCCCGCGTTCGCCGATCTACAAAGACTGGACGCCCTCTTTCGAGTACGCGCCCAGAACCGGCGCTCCCGACTATGTGACCTATGGCGCGTTGTTCGGCACGGCCGACGAAGCCGCCCGCGATCTGCATGCGCGGGTCCATGGGCGCAACCTGCCGGAGCAGGCGTACTTTGCGTTTATCCTCAAGCACCGGGACAAGGCGCTGTACCTGGCCACCGAGGTGGTGGGCGTCAATGAACGGGTCAAGCTGTTCAATCTCAACAGCGTGTTTGCGCCGACAGAAGACAATGACTATCGGTTTCCCGCTGGGTTTTCGCTCTGCGGGCTGTTTCGTTCGCAGCAATGGCAACCGACCGGGCTGTCGCCATCCAGTGCCTGGCTGACCCGCTATTTTGTGATGCCGATGGTGTTGTACGAGGCGCTGTACGAGAGCCAGCGCAGAGGGGTGAAGTACAACGGCGGTAGAAACCTGCCGGTGTACTTTTCAACGCAGGAGGGGGCCCTGTTGAGATTCGTCGCGCTGCCATTTCGCGTGGGCGGCGGCGGGCCGGTGGAAAGTGCCTTTGAACAGGCCGCCAGCGCATTGGCCTCCGGTGAAAAGACGACGCAGACCTTTGTCAGGGAGTGGGCCAACAGCGGCGAGCTCTACGTGGTGCGTACCAGCCAATGCTGGGACCAGCAAGGGCGGGTGTCGCGCACCTGGACCGGTTACGAACACCTGACCCGCCGTCGCGTGGGGCCCGCGTTTGCCAACCCGGACGATGCGGCACGGTATGCCGCGGGCATTGTCGGTGAGGGCCGGCGCCGCACCTATGGCGGCGTCCTGCTCAGGCTGCCCGATGGTGTGTTCGTCGCGACTGATCCGCTGGTGGTGCCGCCCCAGGGCTTTGCGCTGAACTGGATTTATCCCGACCCGGCGATCGCGCAAGGGCTGTACCCGCCGGGAAGTATCATCGTCGCGCGTTACCGCTCGGTGCTCAAGCAAGAGACACAGATACTGTTTTCGGCCACGCAAAAGGCGGTCTACCAGAGCATGTTGCCCACGAGCGTGCTGTCGAACCTGCTGTTCCGTGAAGTCCACATCAAGCGCGAATACGTGTTTGGCCCCGAGGGGGGCATCCTGCGTTATCAACTGACGGGGTCGGCGGAGGAGGAGGCGCTCAAGCTGACGTTGGCGCCGTTGAACCTGGTCAGGGGGGATGTGGCCGACAATGAAGTCGAACGGCAACTGCGCAGCGGAGCGCTGCTCCCGGTCGACTTCGTCACGCAGGTGGCGAAGGCCGGCGATCTGCGGGTGGTCAACGGCAACCGCCTGTGGGGCCACCCGCGACGGTTGAGCGGGCCGTTCGTGCCGGACTTGGCCGAGGTCGCGGCGCTGGCGATCAAGCAGGTGTTTGCCGATGCGCCGTGCGGTCCGCTCTTTACCCAGGCTTACGACGCCGTGCGTCATGTGCAGCGAGTGTCGTCGCCGCAGGCACAGGTGCAGTTCGGTTATGTACTCAAGGATGCGCGGAAAAACCTGTACATGACGACCTTGCCGCTGGTGCGCGCCGATTACACGCGTTTCGAACAGGTCTTCGTCGATGGCCTGTTGCCCCAGGGGTATACGCTGGATGGCTTGTATCTGTGCGCCTCCACCGTGGCGATTGCGCCGGCGAGCGATGACATGGCGCTGAGTTTCTTCTCGCCCCAGGTACTGGCCGGCGCGGTCAATTTTCTCAGCAACCTGGCCGGCAACGGTACCCTGCCGCTCTACCTGCTGTGCGCCGACGGCGCGCTGCTGAGGTATTCCTTGCGAAAGCACGAGGGGCAAGCGCTGAGCAGCGAGGCCCGAACGCTCGGACCGCAGTTGCTCGAAGGCGCCTCCAGCGTCGCCGACTACGTGCGCGGGCTCGCGACCAAGGGCGACTTGTATGTGCGTGTCAGGAGCACGGTGTGGGGCAAGGAACAAAGCGTCACCGCGCAGTGGCAACCCAAGGCCGCGCCCTGGCCCGCCCAGGACAACCCACACTTCCTGTCCTTTTGCGGGCCGCTGTTCGGTCATGCCGACGACGCCGCGCGCTGGGCCGAAAAACAACTGGGCGGCTTCAAGGGCCGCGAATACCTCGGCGCCGTGCTGGCGCCGCCAAAGGCGCGGGGGCTCGTGGCGCTTGAGCCGGTGGAGGATCACCGTGCGTGGTTGGTGGACACGATTTCACAGCTGTTCTGGTTCGGTCATCTCGGCTTTGATATCACCCCCGATCATCCGCTGTTCTTCTACACCATCAAAGCGCTCCAGGCGTTTTACAAAGTCATCCCTTTGGGCCTGAATCTATCGGCGCTGGATCAGCGGTTGCTGGACAATTTTGCCGACAAAAATGATCTGCGCCTGTACCTGGACATCATCCGCAGTAACCGTCCGGTCGCCGAGAGTGTCTACCTGGCGTGTCGCGGCGGTGCGCTCCTGAAGTATGTGCCGGGTTTCACGGCGGACGAGACGCGACTGCTGAGTGTCGACTCGTCGCCTTCGCCCAGCGTGCTGGTCAGCGGCTTGCGCGCGGCCGGCACGTTGAGTGTGTTGGAAACCGATACCTTCTGGACGCGACCGGGGGCGCTGGGGGCGGAATGGCAGGTCAAGGACGTACTCGCCGAGCCGGACCCGCAAGCCGTGCTGTACGGCCGGGACAAAGACGAACTCTGACAACGGCGCGGCGCTGACCAAGCCGGCCGCCGTGGATCGCCCGGTCCCCGGCGGCACTTGACCGGCACCCGGGCGTCAAACCCGCGAAGGCTGCGCAAACAGCCGCGACAGCAGCAGACGATCGAGCGCCCACACGACGATCAACGACGCGCCCACCAACGGGAAGGCGATCGCCAGCCCGAGCATGATCACCATCGCGGTTTTCCACTTCGGCAGGTCATGACGCAACGGCGGCACTCCGAGGCCGCCCACCGGCCGCCGTTTCCACCAGATCACCACGCCGCTGACGGCACTGAGCAGGATCATCAGGCAGATCAGCAGCACGATCAGTTGATTCACCCAGCCGAACATCTTGCCCTCGTGCAACATCACGCCGGTCTCGGTCGCCCGCGCCACGCCGTTGTAGTGTTCCCAGCGCACATCGGCGAGGACCTTGCCGGTGTACTGGTCCACATGCAGGGTGGCGTCATTGCGCGGGTCGTTGGCGAACACCGAGACAGTGAATACGCCCTCGGCGGTGGTGGGCGGGGTGATGCTGTAGCCGGGCTCGACCTTGCGCGAGGTGGCCAGGTCGACCACCTGTTGCAGGCTGATGGTGGGCGCGGCGGGGGCGGCATGCATCGCGCCGTGGTTCATGTGTTCGGCATGGTCGCCGGACACCGGCATCGGTGTGTTTTCCATGGCCCAGGGCACGGTCTGTTGCGTCGCGGTGTTGAGCACGCGCGCCTGTTGATCGGAGGTCGGCACGTTGTTCCACATCGCCGCCGGGAAGCGGTTCCACAGGTCGGCGTATTGCTTGCCCCAAAAGCCGGTCCAGGCCATGCCGCTGAGCAGCATCACCAGCAACAACGCCGCGCCCCAGAAACCGGTGACGACATGCAGGTCGCGCCAGAACACACGGCCACGGGTGTTGAAGCGCGGCCACAGCACCCCGGACGATGACTTGCCGCGCGGCCACCACAAGTACATGCCTGAGATCACCAGCATCACGCCCCAACCGGCAGCGAGCTCGACCAGGCGGTCACCCACGGTGCCGATCATCAACTCGCCGTGCAGGGCGCGGGCGATGGCTTGCAGGTTGTTTTTCGCGTCCTGCGTGCCGAGCACGGTGCCGCGATACGGGTCGACGAACACCGTCATTTCGCGGCCGCTGTTGTGCATGACGAACTGTGCGCTGCTGGTGGCGTCGGCCGGTGGCAGGTATTTGCTGAGCGTGCCCTGGGGGTAGGCGGCCTTGGCGCGTTGCAGTTGCTCGTCGGCGCTCAGCGCGCGTTCGGCGGCGGGGACGGTGAGCAGGTGGCCGTACATCAGCGGGTCGAGCTGGGGCTTGAACAGGTAGATGATGCCGGTCAGGGCCAGCAGCACCATGAAGGGGGCGACAAACAGCCCGGCGTAGAAGTGCCAACGCCAGGCCAGGTTGTAGAAGGAGATTTTTTGTGTGCTCATCAGGGGGCTCCGCAAGGTTTTGTTTTTTTGGGGCAGTTACACCGCCATCGGGGGCAAGCCCCCTCCCACATTTGAAGTGCATTTCAAGTGTGGGAGGGGGGTTGCCCCCGATGCTTTAGAAGCTCATGTCGACCTTGGTCCAGAGCGTGCGCCCCGGCTCCTTGATGGCCTGCGGATCGTTGGCCGGGTAGCCGAACCCGGCGTTGCCGGCCAGGTTCAAATGCTCGGCGTAGGCTTTGCCGAACAGGTTGTCGACGCCGGTACTGACCTTGAAGTTTTTATTGATGCGGTACGCCGCGTTCAGCGAGAACACGCCAAAGCCGCCGCTCTTGTCGTAGTCCTTGCCGACCACGTTGCCTTTGTTCTGATCGATGCGGTTTTGCGCGGCGACCACTCGCCACAGGGCGCCGGCGCTCCAGTCGTCCTCGCTGTAGGTCAGGCCCAGGCGCGCATCCAGCGGCGGCATTTGCGGCAGGGGCTTGCCGTCGCTGCTGTTCTTGCCCCAGGCGTAAGCGAGGGTGGCGTCGGCCTTCCAGTTTTGGGTCAGCTTGTACGCCGCGCCCAGTTCGCCGCCCATGATCCGTGCGTCGACGTTGCGCGCCTGGGACGTGGTGCCCATCATTCCGGTCCGGTAGTCGAACAGGATGAAGTCGCGTACCTGGCCGACGTAACCCGAGGCCCAGGCTTCGAGGTCGGCAGTCTTGTATTGCGCGCCGAAGTCGAGCTGGGTGGTTTTTTCCGGTTTCACGCCATCGAACGCGTTGACCGAACCGGCCGCGCCGGTGTTGGGGGAAAACAGTTCCCAGTAATCCGGGAAGCGTTCGGCGTGGCCCAGCCCGGCGTAGAGCGTGGTCGGGGTGTCTGCCAGGTCGTGCTCGTAGCGCATGAAGCCCGAGGGCAGGGTGTCGGCGCGGGTGTCATCGGCGGTCGGGTTGGCGCGTGCCGACATGCCTGAGCCGATGGTCTGGCGGAAGTCCCGGGCTGAGGCGCGGTCCAGGCGCGCGCCGGTGATCAGGCGGTCGCGGTCGGCGGCGTACCAGGTCAGTTCGCCGAATACGCCGTAGTTATGGAAGTTGGCGTCCTTGTTGCGCGGCAAATCCTTGTAGGTGTCGACGCCCATGCTGCTGCGCTGGCGGTGTTCGTTGGTCTGCGCATCCAGACCGCCGATCAGTTGCAGGTCGGCCCAGCGCCAGGTCGCCTTGATCCGCGCGCCGAGGGTGCGGCGGTCGACGTTGGAGGCCATGGGGCCTGCCATCATCCCGGTGCCCGACGGGACGCGCAGGCTGTAGTTGTCCATGACGTGGTCGGCGTAGTTGTAGTAGACCTGGGCCTCGACCTTGTCCAGCACCTCGCCGATATTGGATTTTTCGAAGCGCAGCCCCAGGCTTTCGCGCAGGAACTGCGAGCCGTCCATGCCGCGCCCGGCGTAGCGCGCCTCGCCATCGCCGCGGCCGGCGGTGAGTTCGAGCAGGGTGTCGGCGTCGGGGGTGAAACCGACCGCGACGTCACCGTTCCACTTGTCGTAGCGCGAGGCGACGGTGTCGTTGTTGCCGTCCTTGTAGTCGTCGGCGTGTGCCTGGTTGCCGATCACCCGCACGTAACCCAGGGGCCCGCCGGCAGCGGCGTCGATGACTTTGTCGAAGCGCCCGTTGGAGCCGGCCAGCACGCTGGCGTTGAGCCGCGTGCCCAGTTCGCCGAAATGCTCGGGCTCGCGCTCGAACAGGATGGTGCCGGCCGACGCGCCCGGGCCCCAGAGCACGGTTTGCGGGCCTTTGATCACGGTGAGTGTGTCGTAGGTTTCCGGGGAAATGTACGAAGTGGGCGCGTCCATCCGGCCCGGGCAGGCGCCGAGCATCATGCTGCCGTTGGTGAGGATGTTCAGGCGCGAGCCGAACATGCCGCGCAGCACCGGGTCGCCGTTGGTGCCGCCGTTGCGCACCAGGGCGAAGCCGGGGATGGTCTTGAGATAGTCGCCGCCGTCGCTGGCGGGCACTGGCTGGCGCGGGTCTTTCGGGTTGGTGACCACGGTCAGCGGCGAGCTGGGGGCGATCGCGGTGATCACGGTGGGGCTCAGTTCGTGCTCGGCGTGCTCATCGGTATCGGCATGGGCCTGTGGCATCAAGAGCGCGCCGCACAGAACGGCGAACACGGGAGTGCTTCCCAAACGGGTGTCAGCAGAAAACCTGGACATGAAAAATTCCATCTATAAATCGTAAACAACACGGCCAGCAGCCTGTGGCTGTCTGTCTAACGTCGGCCGGGGTGAAGTAACGGTGTCAAGTGCTTACGCGGCGATGGGTGGGGCACGGCTGCGCGCGCCGGGGAAAATGCTCTGCCGGGCATGGCCCAGGCGCGGTGAGGGGATGAGGGCGTTGGCCGGCGATGGGGCGCCGAGGGTGAGGTAGGACACGCTGCCGGGCAGTGCCGGGCAACTGAAGAGCAGGCTGCAATAGCCGCACTTTTCCCAGAGGACGTGGTGTTCGTCGGGGGCTTGTTTTTGAGGTGAACGGTGTTGCGGTTCGCCGTGGCACTCGGGCATGTCCATGGACATGCTCATGCTCATGCTCATGGACATACCGGCGTGCTGATTCATCGGCATCGCTTGGGAAATCAGCGGACCGATAAAGATCATCAGCATGGCGAACAGGCTGATCCAACTGCCGCGCTTAAGGCTCACGGGCCTGCGGCGCGGCGCGGACAACCTGGCGCGAGGGGCGCCCATCGAGTGTTGGCCTACTCGCCGTGTTTATGCTCGTGGGGCGCCATCGGCGGGACTTTCTGCACGGACACTTGCACCTCGACGTCCCCGGCTTTTTCGAAGGTCAGGGTCAGTGGGAAGTGCTTGCCGTCGGCCAGCACGCTGCGGTCTTTGAGGCCCAGCAACATCACGTGATAGGCCATGGGCGCGAAGGTCAAGTCACCCTTGGCCGGTACGGCAACGCTGGGCACTTGTTGCATCTTCATCAATGCGCCTTGCATCACATGCTCATGCAGTTCGGCCTTGTCCGCCACCGGCGTCTTGGCGCTGAGCAGGCGGTCCGGGGTTTCGCCGGTATTGTGAACCACAAAGTAGGCCGCGACGGTCGGCGCGTTGGGGGGCAATTCCTGGGACCAGGGGTCGCTGACCAGCAGGTCGCCGGCCTTGAAGTCGTCGGCATTGGCAGCACTGAACACCGGCAGCAGCAATGCGGCCAGAAGCAGGGAAGATTTGAGCATGGCAGTTCTCCAGAACGGTTCTAAACGCAGTTCACTTGCGAAGACCATCAGACCGTTGGAGAGGCGCGCGGGTTAAGGCTCGGCCATTGCTGGCGCGGCGTCGGGGACTGCAATGACGGCGGTGGCAGGCTCTGCGCCGCCTCGAACCGCGTGACATACAACTGCGGCACATGCCCCGGCAACGCCACCAACGGCGCCGAGCCCGGGCAACACCAGCAATGCTGCATGGCGGAATGATCGTCCTGCGCCGGTGCCGGAATATCCAACTTGCCCAGGGCAACGGTTTTCAGGCTGGCGCCATTGGACGAACAGAAACTGCCCCACAACAGTTGCTGCGCGGGGTCCTTGGACTGCTGCATCGCCCCGGCCAGCGGCATGGCAAAGGCGTTGAACAGCACTGCAAAGCAGGCGATCCAGACGATTGCAAAGCGTTGACGGGCCATGGCGGACAATCCGTAGGGTTAAACGATCAGGCGGGTATTTAGCCTGATCGGGGGGGATAAGTAAAAAGTGGCGGTGTGGTTTGGTGTCGCAGTGTGTCAGACCGCGGTGGCGTGAAGCTTGAGGCCCAGCGCTTTCATGACTTTCATGATAGTCGCGAACTCGGGATTGCCAGTGCTGGAGAGGGCTTTGTACAAACTTTCTCGTCCCAGGCCGGCGTCGCGAGCGACTTGGGTCATGCCTTGGGCGCGAGCGATATCGTTCAGCGCTGTGCGAATCAACAGACCGTCGCCAGCATCTTCTTCAAAGCAAGCATCCAGATAGGCGGCCATCTCAAAAGGAGTCTTGAGATATTTTGCGGCATCAAAACGGGTAAAGGATTCGCTCATAAGTCACTCCTTGCGGCCAAGATTTTTTGCCATATGTATTGCACGCTGGATGTCTCGGCTTTGTGTTGATTTGTCGCCGCCCATCAGCAGCAGATAAACCACCTTGTCTCGGCGAGTGAAGTAAACCCAATACCCGGGGCCTTGGTGGATTCGCATTTCGCAAACGCCCTCTCCTACAGCCTCACAGTCGCCGAAGTTTCCTGCTTGCGCCATGTGCAGCCTTGTCACAATGCGTACTTTTGCGAGCGGATCGCGCATTGCTTCGAGCCATTTGACAAACTCAATGGATTCTTCGAACTCAATCATCGCAAATCGTATTCCTTGGGATACAGGATGGCAAGTTGCGACGCGCTGCAACTGCAGTGCATCCCCATCGCGGAAGCGGGTGCAAAACCGCGAGAGGGGAGGTTAGGGCGGGAGCTTTTGGCTGAACTAGCCGGCTGGTTCGGAGTTGGTCGTAAGGTGAATCGTCTTTCTGCTGGGTAAACCAAACAGTGGGTGTTTTGGCTAGGTCTTCGTACAAACAGAAACGTGCGACACCTTGTTTGAGGTTGCTGGTCGCAAACGTGATCTCTAGTCTGCGGACATCGATGCAAACTCAGCGATCATGCGACTGCTACGCCGTTGAACGGGAGCAAGTTCCCATATTGGCGAGGTGTCGTTTAGCGAGACGATATTGCCTGTAGCACCGCAGCCACGGTTGTAAATTCTCGATCCGCCGCAGCCAACACCGGCCGCCTCAACACCAACACCGGCACCCCTCGCTCGCGTGCCACTTCCAGCTTCGGTTCGGTGGCGGTGCTGCCACTGTTCTTGCTGATCAGTACATCGATCTTTTGTCGTTCGAACAACGCACGCTCGTTTTCGATCAGAAACGGCCCACGCGCGCCGATGACTTCGCAGCGTTCATTGCCCGGATACACCTCCAACGCGCGCAGTGTCCAGAACTGCTCCTGCGGGATCTCATCAAGATGCTGCAACGGCTCGCGGCCCAAGGTGAACAGCGGGCGCTTGAAGGGTTTCAGGGCCTCGATCAGCTCGGCCCAGTCAGCGACTTCGCGCCAGTCATCCCCCGCTTGCGGTCGCCACGCCGGGCGGCGCAGGGCCCAACACGGTACACCGCACAACCGTGCTGCCTGGGCGGCGTTTTGGCTGATCTGTGCCGCATACGGGTGGGTGGCGTCGAGGATCAGGCCGATGTGTTCGTCGCGCACGAACTGCGCCAACCCTTCAACCCCGCCGTAGCCGCCGACACGCACCTGGCAGGTGAGGTCGGTCGGCACGCGGCCCACACCGGCCAGACTGTAGATATGTTCGGGGCCGAGGGTGCGGGCGATGGCGAGGGCTTCGGTGACGCCGCCCAGTAGCAGGATCGGTTTCATAGGGGCTTGATCACGTCCAGCAGGGTGATCGGCAGCGCCTGGCGCCAGGTGTCGAATTCACCGAGCGGCTGGGCCTGGGCCACGTGGAGGCGGGTCAGTTCGCCGCCGTGTTGGGCGCGCCAGGCCATCAGGGTCATTTCGCTTTGCAGGGTCACGGCGTTGGCGACCAGGCGGCCACCGGGGCGCAGGTGCTGCCAGCAGGTCTCGAGCACGCCGTCGCGGGTGACGCCGCCGCCGATGAAGATCGCGTCGGGCGTTTCCAGGCCGCCGAGGGCCGCGGGTGCGGTGCCGCGCACCAGTTGCAGGCCGGGCACGCCGAGGGCGTCGCGGTTATGTTCGATCAGGCCTTGGCGGCCGGCATCGGCTTCAATCGCCAAGGCGCGGCAGCTCGGGTGGGCGCGCATCCACTCGATGCCGATGGAGCCGCTGCCCGCACCCACGTCCCAGAGCAATTCGCCGGGCAGTGGCGCCAGGCGGGCCAGGGTCATGGCGCGCACGTCGCGCTTGGTCAGTTGGCCGTCGTGTTTGAATGCCACATCCGGCAGGCCGGCGAGGCGCGACAGGCGCGGGGCATCGGCGTCGGCCAGGCAGTCGATGGCGACCAGGTTCAGATCGGCGACCGCAGCGTGCGGCCAAGCGTGGGCCACGCCATCGACACGCCGCTCAGCCGCGCCGCCCAGGTGTTCAAAGACGCTGAGGCGGCTCGGCCCAAAGCCGGATTCAGCCAACAGCGCCGCAATCGCGGCAGGGCTCTGCCCGTCATTGCTCAACACCAGCAAGCGCACGCCGCTGGCCAGATGTGCATTCAACGCCGCCAAGGGCCGGGCCACCACCGATAACGTCATCACGTCCTGCAACGCCCAGCCCAGACGCGCCGCCGCCAGCGACACAGAGGAGGGCGCCGGCAAAATCAGCATCTCTTCAGCCGGCACCTGCCGCGCCAGGCTGGCGCCGACGCCGTAGAACATCGGATCGCCGCTGGCCAGCACGCACACCGGTTCACCGCGTCGCGCCAATAGCGGCGCCAGGGAAAACGGGCTCGGCCACAACTGGCGTTCGCCGCGCACGCACACTGGCAACAGGTCCAATTGGCGCTGGCCACCGATGATCCGCGCGGCACGCAACACGGCGTGCCGGGCGTTTCTGCCGAGCCCTTTGAAGCCGTCTTCACCGATGCCTATTACCGTCAGCCAGGGCGACATATGAATTCCTTGAACGACATCCGACGGGCAGGCTTTTCATGCCGTCGGACAAAGCAGGCATAATACCGCGCCTTGACCCGCGAACCGGTAGCCCCGTGAACCCAATCCCTGCTCTGAACACCTTGCGCCCCTCGGCTTGCCCGGGGTTGCTGCGTATCGTCCAGGCGTTGGACGGCGGCATTTGCCGGATCAAACTGGCCGGCGGCGCGATCAGCGCCGCACAAGCCCATGCCGTGGCGGACGCGGCCCAGGCCTATGCGGGCGGGGTGATCGAGGCGACCAACCGCGCCAACCTGCAGATCCGCGGGATCGGTGCCGAGCAGCAGGCTTTGATCGCGATGCTCCTTGCCGCGGGCCTCGGCCCCAGCACCGCCGCCGGTGACGACGTGCGCAACCTGATGCTCAGCCCCAGCGCCGGTATCGACCCGCAGATGCTGTTCGATACGCGCCCGCTGGCCGACCAGATCCTCGCCACCCTGCAAAACCACACGCGCTTCCACGAACTGTCGGCCAAGTTCGCGGTGCAACTGGATGGCGGTGAAGCCCTGGCGATGCTCGAACATCACCATGACCTGTGGCTGTCGGCCTTTGAGCAGGGCGGCGAAACACTGCTCGCGTTCGGCCTGGCCGGCTGCCCGGGGTTGGATGCGCCGTTGGCGGCCGTGCGCTTGGAGCAGGGGCATGCCTTGGTGGTGGCGGTGTTGGAACGGTTTCTGGACCTGGCCACGCCGGCGCAAACACGCATGCGTCATCTGCCTGTGGATAACTTCCTGGTCGGGCTGGACCTGCCGTTATTGCCGGTCGATGGCTTCAAGCGCCCGGCCAGCGGGGCGTGGCTGCACCTGGGAAGTTATCCACAGCGTCAGCACGGTCGGGTCTACGTGGCCGCCGTGACGCCGCTGGGTCGACTCGACGCCTCCATGCTCAAGGGCGCCGCGCAACTCGCCGATGAGTATGGCGACGGCACGCTGCGCTTTACCCCCTGGCAAGGTCTGCTGCTGCCCAACGCCAAATGCCAGGATGCCGCCGCGATCACCGCGCGCCTGGAACAACTGGGCTTCCTCTGCTCGGCCGACCAGCCGCTGGCGCAGTTGATCGCCTGCACCGGCTCCAGCGGCTGCGGCAAAGGCCTGGCCGATACCAAGGCCGACGCGATGCAACTGGCCGCGCTGCGCCCCGGCCACGCGGTACATCTGTCTGGCTGCGCGCGTTCCTGCGCCGCCGCGCACATCGCGCCGGTGACCTTGCTGGCGGTCAGCCCCGGCCATTACGACGTCTATTTTCGCGAAGCAGCCCAGCCCGGTTTCGGCCGGCTGCACGCGTGCACTCTTTCTATTGAAGCGGCGGGCGCCCTGCTGCGCGCTCACCCACGGAGCAACACCGATGATTGATTACATCCGCGACGGTCAGGAGATCTATCGCAACTCCTTCGCCATTATTCGCGCGGAAGCCAGGTTGGAGCGCATCCCGGCCGACCTGGAAAAACTCGCGGTGCGCGTGATTCATGCCTGCGGCATGGTCGAGGCGATCGACGGCCTGCAGTTCTCCGCAGGCGCAGGCAGGGCCGGGCGCGAGGCGCTGGCCGCCGGTGCGCCGATTCTGTGCGATGCGCGGATGGTGTCCGAAGGCGTGACCCGTGCGCGGCTGCCGGCCAACAACGAAGTGATCTGTACCCTGCGCGACGAACGCGTGCCGGCGTTGGCGCAGAAGCTGGGCAACACCCGCTCCGCCGCCGCCCTGGAACTGTGGCGCCCGCACCTGGCCGGCAGTGTGGTGGTGATCGGCAATGCGCCGACCGCCTTGTTCTACCTGCTGGAAATGCTCGACGCCGGCGCGCCGAAACCGGCGTTGATCCTTGGCTTCCCGGTGGGCTTCGTCGGCGCCGCCGAATCCAAGGCGATGCTGGCCGCCGACAGCCGTGGCGTGCCGTTCGTGATCATGCAGGGCCGCCTGGGCGGCAGTGCGATGGCGGCCGCGGCGGTCAATGCCCTGGCCACGGAGGTCGAATAATGCCGGCACGTGGACGTTTGATCGGCCTGGGCGTCGGCCCCGGCGACCCGGAACTGATCACCCTCAAGGCCCTGCGCCTGCTGCGCGAATCGCCGGTGGTGGCGTACTTCGTGGCCAAGGGCAAAAAGGGCAACGCCTTCGGCATCATCGAAGACCACCTGGTGGCGCAGCAAACCCTGATGCCACTGGTGTACCCGGTGACCACCGAAGCGTTGCCGGCGCCACTGTCCTATGAACAGGTGATCAGCGATTTCTATGACAGCGCCAGCCAGGACGTCGCCGCGCACCTGGACGCCGGCCGCGATGTGGCGGTGATCTGTGAAGGTGACCCGTTCTTCTACGGCTCCTACATGTACCTGCATGACCGTCTGGCCGAGCGCTACGAAGCGCAGGTCATCCCCGGCGTGTGTTCGATGCTCGGTGGCGCCTCGGTGCTCGGTGCGCCGCTGGTGTATCGCAACCAGAGCCTGTCGGTGCTGTCGGGGGTGCTGCCCCATGAAGACCTCAAGCGCCGCCTGGCGGATGCCGATGCGGCGGTGATCATGAAGCTGGGGCGCAACTTCCCCAAGGTGCGCCAGGTGCTCGAAGAACTCGGCCTGGCCGAGCGTGCGCTGTATGTGGAGCGCGCGACCATGGCCAACCAGAAAATCGTCCCGCTGGATCAAGTCGAGCCGATGTCCTCGCCGTATTTCTCGCTGATCATCGTGCCCGGTGAACGGTGGCAAGGTTGATGCGCCCGGCGATTGTCATCCTCGGGCAGGGCAGCCTGGCCACGGCGCGCAGGATTGCGCAGGTGTATCCGGGTGCGGTGATCCACGGCCTGCTGGGCCGGGTCGACGGCGCGGACCAGACCTACCGCGAATTCGGCACGACCCTGCGCCAGCTCTATCAGCAAGGCACGCCGCTGATCGCGCTGTGCGCCGCCGGTATCGTGATCCGCACCCTGGCGCCGCTGCTGCTGGAAAAAGGCGAAGAGCCCGCCGTACTGGCCGTGGCCGAAGACGGCAGCGCGGTGGTGCCGTTGCTCGGTGGCCTGGGCGGGGTGAATGACATGGCGCGGGAGATTGCCGCGGCGTTGGGCGTGGCCGCTGCGATCACCACCAGTGGCGAGCTGCGTTTCGGCACGTGCCTGCTCAACCCGCCGGCCGGTTATCAACTGGCGGACCTGGAACTGGGCAAGCGCTTCGTCAGCGACCTGCTCGCCGGCGAAAGCGTGCGTATCGAAGGCGCGGCGCCGTGGCTTGACCAGGCCAACCTGGCGCAGGACCGACAGGCGCGCCTGGCGATCCACGTAGGCAGCGCCGAGCGCGTACCGGCGGCCAACGAGTTGCTGATTTATCCACAGAGCGTGTGCGTCACCTGCAAGCCCGGCGCGCAATTGGCGCAGCGTGTGCGTGGCGCGTTGCATGCCTCGGGGATTGCCCTGCAGTCACTGGCCTGCCTGTTGGCCAGCGATACCCAGATGGCCGAACCGTCGTTGCACGAAGCGGCGTTGGAATTAGGCGTGCCGCTGCGTTTCGCCGAGGTGGAGCAAGCGGCGGACATCGTTGTTTCGGTCGCCGAGCAGCCCTTGGACGTGTCCCAGGTCGGTCGCCCGCGTGGCCGTCTTGCGGTGATCGGCCTTGGCCCTGGCGCCGCCGACCTGATGGTGCCGGCGGTGAAGGCCGAACTGGCGCGCTGTACCGATGTGCTGGGGTACGAAACCTACGTCCGCATGGCCGGGCCGTTCCGCGCCGATCAGGTGCAGCATTGCACCGACAACCGTGAAGAAATGCAGCGCGCCCGCCACGCTTTCGCGCTGGCCGCCCAAGGCCGTTCGGTGGTGGTGGTGTCGTCCGGCGACCCTGGTGTGTTCGCCATGGCGGCGGCGGTGATCGAGGCGCTGCACGAGTCCGACGACCCGGCCTGGCACCAGGTCGAGCTGGAAATCCTGCCGGGCGTTTCCGCGTCCCTGGCCACCGCGGCCCAGGCCGGCGCGCCGTTGGGGCACGACTTCTGCGTGATGTCGCTGTCGGACAACCTCAAGCCCTGGTCGATCATCGAGCAGCGCCTGGACCTCGCGTCCCAGGCCGACCTGGCCCTGGCGTTCTACAACCCGATCTCGCGTGCGCGGCCGTGGCAACTGGGGCGTGCCCTGGAGATTGTCGCGCAACACCGCAACGCCGCAACGCCGGTGGTGCTGGGCCGCGATATCGGGCGACCGGGCCAGACCCTGCGCGTGACCACGCTGGGTCAATTGACCCCGGAACAGGTGGACATGCGGACCATGGTGCTGATCGGCTCGTCCACCACCTGCGCGTTCCCGCGCGCCGGCGGCGGTGAGTGGGTGTACACGCCGCGCTGGTATGGCGAAAAACCGGCCTCCTGAAAACCGCCGCGCGAGCGCCGGAAAGCTCCGAATGACGCTGGGTGAACACCTGCCGTGATTCGGGGCTTTTTCTTTTTTTATCGATGAAATCCGGAACTGCCCGCGGGGCGCCCAACGAATGCTGGGCTGCGCTGCGCGAGCGCTGCCGGCAAGGGATGTTTGTCGTGTGGAAAGCCCGTCGGCGCCTGGACTAGTGTGGACACACGCCCCATGTGGGGTGCTTGTGGAGAACTGAAAATGGAGCGACATCACAGAAGGATCAACAGCACCAAGCGGCGCAAATTGATTGCCGCCTATAAGCTGCCCGGCGCGCCGGGGACGCACGCGGCTTTACCGCTGGATACCGAGGACGGCTGCAACGCAGCGGTGGTCAACAATGGCGTGATCTCGTTCGCCGACGGCCTGAGCGGCCTGAACCGCGAATACATCCGCAAAAGCTATCTGTTGGCCAGCAGCTACGTCAGCGATGTCTTGAAGATCAGTCGCGGCACGGAGGGCTGGTACGACGAATTTATCAAGGTGATGATCAGCCTGGGCTGGCTGCCGGTGCGCAGCCGGTTCGAGCGGGTCTCAAGCGCCGGCAAGGGGCTGACGGTGCAACTGGCGGCGCTGAATATCATCGCCACCCTGCTGGCCTCGACCTCACTGGCCGGGCCTCTGCTGACGGCGTTGCCGAAACTGGCCGCCGATGCGCTGGAAACATTGAAACAGATGCCGGCGTCATTCGAGCTGTTCAAGCGCAATAGCAGCGTGCATCAGGGCGGCGATTTTGGCTTGGCGTCCTGCGCCGAAACCGACGGCGAAGTCATGATGGTGCTGGTGACCTACAGCTCCCATGGCGTCAGCAAGCACGTGGGGCTGCCTTTTCTTGAGTGGGACAGTTCCTCGTTCGAGGCCTTCAGCGGGCAAACCTGCCTGGTGCTGAATACCTCGGTGGTCAACGAAAAAACCATCCAGTTGATGCGTGAGAGTGCGGGCGACAAGGTGCAACTGGCGATTGCCAAATACCGGATCTAAGGCACCAGGTAGCCGCGCACCCCGGTAAAGATGATTTGTGCGGCCAAGGCGCACACGAACAAGCCCATCAAGCGACTGACAATCTGCAAGCCCTGGTCACCGAGAATCCGTTCGATACGGTTGGACAAATACAGCACCACGCCCACCGTGAAGCTGGCCAGGGCGATGCTGAGGATGGCGGCGATTTTGTCGTCCCAATGGGGCTGGCTGACGCCCATCACCAGCAGCGCCCCGATGGTGCCGGGGCCGACGGTGAGCGGAATGGTCAGCGGCACGATGGTCACGTCCTGCTGCACGTTATCGGTCTGCACCGCCGACTTGCCCTGCGCCATGCCCAGGGCCGAGATGAACAGCACGCTGCCGGCGCCGATACGGAAAGCGTCCACGGTGATGCCGAACACGCTGAAAATCACCCGGCCGAACAGGTAGAGCAAGACGCTCGACACCAGCGTCGCCAACGCCACTTTCCAGGCCAGGCGTCGCCGTTCCTTGCTCGAATAGCCGCGGGTCAGGCTGATAAAACAGGACAACACGAAGAACGGGCTGTAGAGCACCAGCATCTTCAGGTAAACGCTGAATAACACGTGGAGCATGGGGGTGGCTCGCGACAGAAGGAGATTGGCGGAGTCTATCAGGCGACAGAGATCAAATGTGGGAGGGAGCTTGCTCCCGATAGCGGTGTGGCAGTCAGCGTATTTGTAACTGTTCCAGCGCTATCGGGGGCAAGCTTGTCATCGCTGTCTTTCAGTCGATGCATAGGTGACTGGTCCACCGCTATCGGGGGCAAGCCCCCTCCCACATAGGATCTGTGGTGTTCATCCATTGTGTGGCAGACGCAGGCTCAGTGTGGGAAGGGGCTTGCCCCCGATGGCGGTGTGACAGTCAGCTTATTTGTAACTGTTCCAGCGCTATCGGGAGCGAGCTTGCCATCGCCGGCTTTCAGTCGATGCATAGGTGACTGGTCCACCGCCATCGGGGGCAAGCCCCTCCCACATAGGATCTGTGGTGTTCATCCATTGTGTGGCAGACGCAGGCTCAGTGTGGGAGGGGGCTTGCCCCCGATGGCGGTGTGACAGTCAGCTTATTTGTAACCGTTCCAGCGCTATTGGGAGCGAGCTTGCCATCGCCGTCTTTCAGTCGATGCATAGGTGACTGGCCCGCCGCCATCGGGGGCAAGCCCCCTCCCACATAGGATCTGTGGTGTTCATCCATTGTGTGGCAGACGCAGGCTCAGTGTGGGAGGGGGCTTGCTCCCGATAGCGGTGTGACAGTCAGCTTATTTGTAACTGTTCCAGCGCTATCGGGAGCAAGCTTGCCATCGCCGGCTTTCAGCCGATGCATAGGTGACTGGTCCACCGCCATCGGGGGCAAGCCCCCTCCCACATAGGATCTGTGGTGTTCATCCATTGTGTGGCAGACGTAGGCTCAGTGTGGGAGGGGGCTTGCCCCCGATGGCGGTGTGACCGTCAGCTTATTTGTAACTGTTCCAGCGCTATCGGGAGCGAGCTTGCCGTCGCCGGCTTTCAGTCGATGCATAGGTGACTGGTCCACCGCCATCGGGGGCAAGCCCCCTCCCACACTCGATCGCATTTGACGTTAAGAGGGCGCATGCTCCGGCCGTGGCTGACGCTGCGCCACCCAGTACTCCACCAGCTCGCGCAATTGTGACAATTCCACCGGCTTGGCCATGTGCCCGTCCATCCCGGCCTGGCGTGCGCGCTCTTTGTGTTCCGAGAGGATATGTGCGGTGAGCGCCACCACCGGCGTGCGAATGCGCTGGTGGCTGACTTCCCAGGCCCGCAACTGTTGGGTCGCGGAGAAGCCATCGAGGATCGGCATTTCACAGTCCATCAACACCAGATCATAGCGCTGGGCCTTCATCGCCTGCAGGGCTTCTTCGCCGTTGCTCGCGGTGTCCGGGTTGAGGTTGAGCTTGCCGAGCATGCCGCGGATGACTTTGGTGGAGATGCTGTTGTCTTCGGCCACCAGGATGCGGAAGTCGCTGGGCACGATGATGGCCGCCGGCGCGTTGAGGGGCGCGCGTGGCTGCCCGCCGCCTTTGCTGCGCTGGGTCAGTTCGTCGGCCAGGGTGGTCTTGAGGGT
This sequence comes from Pseudomonas sp. LY-1, assembly GCF_053502595.1. Lineage (NCBI taxonomy): Bacteria > Pseudomonadati > Pseudomonadota > Gammaproteobacteria > Pseudomonadales > Pseudomonadaceae > Pseudomonas > Pseudomonas sp. LY-1. The sequence continues at coordinate 940,285 of NZ_CP094353.1, forward strand.
GTAGCCGGCCACCGGCTTGGCGAGGATGCGCTTGATCCCGCAATTGCGCGCGATGATCTTGCTCGGCGCGTTACTGATGCCGGTGAGCATGATCAGCAGGATGTCGTGGTTGAGGCTCGGGTCTTCCTTGATCTTGGCCGCCAGTTGCATGCCGGTCATGCCGGGCATGTTCTGGTCCAGCAGCACCACGTCGAAGTAATCACGCAGGTGCGCCTTGGTGCGCAACAACGCCAGGGCTTCCTTGCCCGACGGCACCGCGCTGACATTCAGGCCCCAGGCGGTGCATTGCTGCACCAGCACTTTGCGGCAGGTGTCGTTGTCGTCCACCACCAGTACCCGCGCACCCTTGAGCGGGCCGTCGAGGTCGGAGGTCGGGTGTTCCAGGCGTTCCGGGTCCAGCGGCAGGGTCAGCCACAGGGTGCTGCCTTGTTGTGCGCCGCTCTTGATGCCGAATTCGCCGTTCATCAACAGGATCAACTGGCGCGCGATGACCAGGCCCAGGTGGCCGCTCAAACGGGTGGCCGAGAGGAAGTTCTTGCTGTGCAGTTCGCTGTGCAGCAACGCATCGCGTTCGGCGGCTTCCATTGGCAGGCCGCTGTCCTGCACGGCAATGCGCAGGCGCGGCTTGGGGCTGCGCTCGTCGAGGGCGACGACGATCAACACTTCGCCTTCATCGGTTTTCTGCAGGGCGTTTTCCAGCAGGCTCAACATCGCCTGGCGCAGGCGCGTCGGGTCGCCGCTGATCACCCGCGGCACCTGGGGCTGGATAAAGCTGATCAGCTCGACGTTCTGCTGCTCGGCCTTGGCGCGGAAGATGCTCAGGCAGTCGTCGATCAGCGCATTGAGGTCGAACTGCACATCGTCCAATTCGATCTGCCCGGATTCCAGCTTGGAGATATCGAGGATTTCGTTGATCAGTGTGAGCAGTTCGTTACCGGCGCTGTGGATCGTCTGCACATAGTCGCGCTGTTTGACCGACAACGGCGTGCCCAGCAGCAGCTCGGTCATGCCCAGCACGCCGTTCATGGGGGTACGGATTTCGTGGCTGATCTTCGCCAGGAACTCGGCCTTGGCGGCGATTTCGGCGTTGCTGGCCGCCAGCTCGCGGCTGAGGCTGAAGCGTGCTTCGACGATGGCGCGCTGGCGTTCGCCGAGGGCCAGGCTCATCAGCAGGCCACTGAGGCAGATAAAGCTGAGCAGGGTAATGATCAAGCCTTGCGGCGCCAGCAGCGTGAGGCCAAGCAAGGCAGGCAGGATGATCAGTGTGCCGATGTTGAACACCACCATCCCCGCCACGAACAACCGCGCCGGCCGGTAGCCTTTTTGCCAGTGATAGGCCGAGACAAACAACATGCTCAGGCCGGCCAGGGCCACCAGGACGTAAGTGATGATGTTCAGCGGCAACGTGTTGACGAACAACAGCAGCAGGCCGCACAGCACGATCAACAGAATGTCGGCCATCAACAGTTTGTTCAGCGGGTGCGGGCCCAGCGGCATGAAGAAGCGATAGGCAAACATCAGCCCGCACGGTGCAGTCAGCAGCAGGGCGAGGTAGGCGCCCGGCGTCTGGATCGCGTGCCAGTTCTGCAGCCATGGCCCCAGCAGGTTGAGCAGCAACGCCAAGCTGAGCAGTAGCAGCACTTCGCAGGCCGCCAGCCACAGGCTGCTGCGTGAGCGGTGGTAGGCGAAGCGGGAGAGGTTGTGCAGGATCAGCATCAGCAGGCAGCCGAACAGCAGGCCGTAGATCAGCGTCTGGCTTTGGTCGGCGGCGGCGAGTACGGCCGGCTCCAGGGTGATATAGGGGCGCAGTTCGTGTTCCGAGACCAGGCGCAGGTACACCTCAAGGGGTTTCGGGCTCTGGGGCATCGGCAGCATGAAGTCGCTGCTGGGCAGCGGGCGCTCGGCCTGGGGCTGGCGCGTGCCGGTGGTTTGCTGTTCCACCAGGGTGTCGCCATCCAGCACATACAGACTCAGGAGGGAAACGTCCGGGGCAAACACCCGCAGCACTTGCTCATGCTGGCCGGGTTGCAGCTTGAAGCGTACCCACAACGCACCGTCCGGCTCGGCGGCAGTGATCCGGTCCAGTTCGATGGGGCTGAATTGATTGGTGTAGCGGGGCGAACGGATATCGCTCAGTTGCAGGTCGGCCTGTTCATCAAGCAATACTGCCCAGCCACTGCCTTGCGCAGCGGCCTGGGCCGGGAGCAAACAGAGCAGTGTCAGCAGACTGACAGTGAAACCTATGGCGATCCTGAGCCAGCGCACGGCGAAATCCCTTCGTAGGTTGAAGCACGGGTTAACTATGCGCGGGGTCATACGAGTACGGCAAGGGCCAGAGGCCCTTACCTAACCGAACGGATAGCGACTTAATGAGTCTCGCCACGTTCACGGGCAATCGCGCGATAGCCGATATCTTTGCGGTAGAAGCAGCCGTTCCAGCTGATTTTTGCCGCCAGTTTGTAAGCCTGTTGCTGTGCAGCGTCGACACTGGCGCCCATCGCGGTGGCACATAGCACACGGCCACCTGCGGTCACCACCTTGCCGTCCTGCAGCGCAGTGCCCGCATGGAACACTTTGCCTTCCAGCGTCGCCGCCGCGTCCAGGCCTTCAATCACATCGCCCTTGGCGTAGTCGGCCGGGTAACCGCCGGCTGCCAGCACAATGCCGACGCTCGGGCGTGGGTCCCACTGGGCTTCAACCTTGTCCAGGGCCTGGGCGAGCGCGGCTTCCACCAGCAGCACCAGGCTCGATTGCAGGCGCAGCATCACCGGTTGGGTTTCCGGGTCGCCGAAGCGGCAGTTGAACTCGATGACCTTCGGGTTACCGGCCTTGTCGATCATCAGACCGGCGTAGAGGAAGCCGGTGTAGACGTTGCCTTCATCGGCCATGCCGCGCACGGTCGGCCAGATCACCAGGTCCATCACACGCTGATGCACTTCGCTGGTTACGACCGGGGCCGGGGAGTAAGCCCCCATGCCGCCGGTGTTCGGGCCGCTGTCGCCGTCGCCGACGCGCTTGTGGTCCTGGCTGGTGGCCATCGGCAGGACGTTCTTGCCGTCGACCATCACGATGAAGCTGGCTTCTTCGCCGTCGAGGAATTCTTCGATGACCACGCGCGAACCGGCTTCACCGAAGGCATTGCCGGCGAGCATGTCGCGCACGGCGTCTTCGGCTTCCTGCAGGGTCATGGCGACGATCACGCCTTTGCCCGCGGCCAGGCCGTCGGCTTTGATCACGATCGGCGCGCCTTTTTCACGCAGGTAAGCCAGGGCTGGCTCGATCTCGGTGAAGTTCTGGTAGTCGGCGGTCGGGATCTTGTGGCGCGCCAGGAAATCCTTGGTGAATGCCTTGGAACCTTCCAGTTGGGCCGCGCCGGCGGTCGGGCCGAAGCAGTCCAGGCCGCGGCTGCGGAACAGGTCGACGACACCGGCAACCAGCGGCACTTCCGGACCGACGATGGTCAGGGAAACGTTTTTCTCGGCGAAATCCGCCAGTTGTTCCAGGGCCAGCACGTCGATGGCGACGTTTTCGCACTTGGCTTCAATGGCGGTGCCGGCGTTGCCGGGGGCTACGAATACTTTCTGGACGCGTGGGTCCTGAGCAACTTTCCAGGCCAGGGCGTGTTCACGGCCACCGCTGCCAATAATCAAGACATTCATTTCAAAAACCTCTGAGAAACGCTGTGCTTCTCTGTAGGAGCGAGCTTGCTCGCGAAGGTCGTCAACGATAACGAGGGAAACCTGACACCTCGTGGCGTTTTTGAGTTTTTCGCGAGCAAGCTCGCTCCTACAGTCGGGAAGCGGTGCTGTTTAGTGACGGAAGTGGCGCATGCCGGTGAAGACCATGGCGATGCCGGCTTCGTCAGCCGCAGCAATCACTTCGGCATCACGCATCGAGCCGCCTGGCTGGATCACTGCGGTGACGCCGGCCTTGGCCGCGTTGTCCAGACCGTCGCGGAACGGGAAGAACGCGTCGGACGCCATCACCGAGCCCGCTACCTGCAAACCGGCATGTTCAGCCTTGATCGCGGCGATGCGCGCCGAGTTCACGCGGCTCATCTGGCCGGCGCCGACACCGATGGTCTGGCGGTTCTTGGCGTAGACGATGGCGTTGGACTTAACGTACTTGGCCACTTTCCAGGCGAAGATCAGGTCGTTGATTTCCTGCTCGGTCGGCGCGCGCTTGGTCACCACTTTCAGGTCGGCGCTGCTGATCATGCCGATGTCGCGGCTTTGCACCAGCAGGCCGCCGTTGACGCGCTTGTAGTCCCAGGCAGGGGCACGTTCGGGCGACCACTCGCCGCAGGCCAGCAGGCGCACGTTGGCTTTGGCGGCCACGATGGCGCGGGCTTCCTCGCTGACGGACGGGGCGATGATCACTTCGACGAACTGACGATCGACGATGGCCTTGGCGGTCGCGGCGTCGAGTTCGCGGTTGAAGGCGATGATGCCGCCGAAGGCCGATTCGGTGTCGGTGGCGTAGGCCAGTTCGTAAGCCTGGCGGATGCCGCCTTCAGCGTCCGGGCTCACGGCCACGCCGCACGGGTTGGCGTGCTTGACGATCACGCAGGCCGGCTTGACGAAGCTCTTCACGCATTCCAGCGCGGCGTCGGTGTCGGCCACGTTGTTGTAGGACAGTTCTTTGCCTTGCAGCTGGGTCGCGGTGGCGATGCCCACTTCGGCCGGCTTGGCTTCCACGTAGAACGCCGCGCTCTGGTGCGGGTTCTCGCCGTAGCGCATTTCCTGGGCCTTGATGAACTGGCTGTTGAAGGTCCGCGGGAACTGGCTGCGACCTTCTGTGCTGAGGGTCTCGGCGGCCTGGTTCACGGTGCCCATGTAGTTGGCGATCATGCCGTCGTAGGCGGCGGTGTGTTCGAACGCCTTGAGCATCAGGTCGAAACGCTGGGCGTAGGTCAGGCCACCGGCTTTGAGGTTTTCAAGCACCTGGGCGTAGTCGCTGGCGTTGACCACGATGGCCACGTCTTTGTGGTTCTTGGCGGCCGAGCGAACCATGGTCGGGCCGCCGATATCGATGTTTTCGATGGCGGTCGGCAGGTCGCAGCCCGGCTTGTTGATGGTGGCTTCGAACGGGTAGAGGTTGACCGCCACCAGATCGATCGGCTTGATGCCGTGCTCGTTCATGATGGCGTCGTCGATACCGCGACGGCCGAGGATGCCGCCATGGATTTTCGGGTGCAGGGTCTTGACCCGACCGTCCATCATCTCTGCGAAACCGGTGTAGTCCGCGACTTCTACTGCGGCCACGCCGTTGTCTCGCAGCAGTTTGAAGGTCCCGCCCGTGGAGAGGATTTCCACGCCCAGGGCTTCCAGCCCCCGGGCAAATTCGAGAACCCCGGTCTTGTCGGAGACACTGATCAAGGCGCGGCGGATCGGCAGGCGGGTAGTCTGGTCGGTCATTTCAATTTCCATCAAAAGCAAAGGAGTCAGCAAAAAAGGCGACCGGTTTTACGCGGGCGCCTTTCTGGTCGGATTGAATGCTTACAGCAAATCGTATTGTTTGAGCTTTTTGCGCAAGGTGCCACGGTTGAGGCCCAGCAGCTCACTGGCTTTGGTCTGGTTGCCCTTGACGTAGTTCATCACGCTTTCGAGCAAGGGCGCCTCGACTTCGGAGAGCACGAGGTTGTACACGTCCGTGACGGAAGCGCCCTCAAGGTGGGCGAAATAATTGTGCAGCGCCTTCTCGACACTCCCGCGAAGGGTCTGGCCTTCTTCGCTCGGCGTGTTGAGGTGCTGTTTCAAATTGACGTTGTCGCTCACGGGTGTTGTTCCACTCACTAAAGTCTCGGTCATCATCGTCATGCGGCCACCCCCTCTCCGTCCCCTGTCACCAGGCTCTTGTCACGTTCGCTGAAGAACTCACGAACGTTGGCGCACTGTGCTTCCGTATCATCCAAACGATTGAAGTGGGCGCGAAACTCCCTGGCGCCCGGCAGGGTTGCGAGATACCAGCCGACATGCTTGCGAGCAATGCGTACTCCCATCACGTCTCCGTAGAAGGCGTGCAGGGCGGCCAGATGCTCTAGCAGAATACGTTCCACTTCGATCAACCCCGGTGCCGGCAACAGCTCGCCGGTACGCAGAAAGTGTTCGACTTCACGAAAAATCCATGGCCGCCCCTGGGCGGCCCGGCCAATCAACAGGCCATCGGCACCGGTCGCATGCAGCACGCGCCGGGCTTTCTCGGCTGAGTCGATATCGCCATTGGCAAATACCGGCATCGACACGGCCTGCTTGATCGCGGCAATGGTGTCGTACTCGGCTTCGCCGGTGTAAAGATCGGCGCGGGTGCGACCATGCACCGCCAGCGCTGAAATACCCGCCTGTTCGGCGATCTTCGCCACCGTCAGGCCATTCTTGTTGTCCCGGTCCCAGCCGGTACGAATCTTCAGGGTGACCGGTACATCCACTGCGGCGACAACGGCCTGCAGGATCTCGGCGACCAACTGCTCATCCTTCAACAGCGCGGAACCGGCGGCCTTGTTGCAGACCTTCTTGGCCGGACAGCCCATGTTGATGTCAATGATCTGCGCGCCCAGCTCCACGTTGGCCCGGGCCGCCTCCGCCAGCATCTGTGCGTCGCCACCGGCGATCTGTACCGAGCGGGGCTCGGGATCACCTTCGTGGATCATGCGCAGCCGCGATTTGCGGGTGTTCCACAAGCTCATGTCGCTGGTGACCATTTCCGAGACTACTAGACCCGCGCCCAAACGCTTGCACAGCTGACGAAAGGGCTGGTCGGTGACCCCCGCCATTGGCGCGAGAATCAAACCATTGTGCAATGTGTATGGGCCGATGCGTACCGCCGACATAGGACTTCCCTGTTGTGGGGCCGGATCATTAGAGTTCGAAAAAGGGTTGGCATGATACCCGCTCTCGATGACTGGATAAAGGCTGAATTGGATAAAATCTGAACAGTTATTTCTTTATCGCCACCGGTTTGGTTGCCGGCGGTCCAGTCAATAATCCGTCGTCAAACCTCGATGACCGCGCCGATTCACTCGGGCGAATGAAAGCTCAGGCTGTAATTCACCGCTTTGTTGCCGGGGTCGAGGATGTCCAGGGAGATATGGATCGGCGTCTGCGACGGCATTTCACTGACCCCAGCCAGCTCACCGCTCAGGTATTCGGCGGGCTTGAAGCGCCGACTGGCGATCAGGTTGCCGTTCAGGTCGGCAAAGCGCAGTTCCAGCAACGGAAACGGCTGGGAGAACGTCGCGCGGTTATAGATGATTGCATCCACCACCAGCGCGCCGGCGAATTCAGGATGGCTGCGCACCACCAGGTTGCTGCTCTTGATGTGCGCGATATCGACCCGTGATGGCACCGTGCAGCCCAATGTCGGGCACAGTTGCTGGAACCACGGGCGATAGGCGTCCTGGCGCGCCAGGTCGTCGAACTGGTAGGCAATGTACTGGCCGGCGAGGCCGGCGGCGGCGATCAGCACCAGCAACAGCCAGAGCAGGCGACGGCCCCAGCTTGACGGGCGTTTGCCGGCGTACAAGTGCAGCGGGTCATCTTCGAGGTCCTGCAGCAGCTCGTCGTGGGCGCTGGCGGCGCTGCGCGAGCGCTTGCGGCCTTGGGGGCGCTCGTCGGGTTCCGGCGCGTCCACGTCGTCGCTGACCGCGCTCACGGGTGGGTCGAGTTCGTCGTCTTCATCGGCAGGTGTGGAACGCAGCGGCGGTTCATCGTCGATGTCGTCGGTGGCGAGGGACATCGACGGTTCGGTGCGCTGTTTAGTCGCAGGGGCATTTGCCGGTTCAGGTTCGTCTTCGGGCGCTTTGGCGCGTTCTTCAGGCGGTTCGCTGAACAGGCTGGCGGCCCATTTTTCTTCCTCGGCCTTGATCGTGTCGCGGCTGGCGCTGAGGGCATCTTCCTTTTTGCGTCGGTCGGCGCTGCCTTGCCGGCGTTCCGCGCCCAGCGGCTGGGTGTGTTGAATCTCGCGGCGTTCCAGCTTGGCCAGTTCTTTGTCCAGGTCCAGGTTGTCCAGGTCCAGCTCTTGCGCGGTCCACTGTTTCTGGCTGATCGCCCGCGGCGCCTCGGCGGCGTGCTCCGCTGCGGCCGGCTGTTCAGGCTTCGGAGCTTGCGCGTGGGCGCGCTGCTCCAGCAACTGGCGCGCGGCGTTGAACACTTGCAGGCACGAGCCGCAGCGCACCACGCCGCGCGCCACGTTCAACTGAGCGTGGCTGACGCGAAAGCGCGTTTGGCAATGGGGACACTGGGTGACGAAACTGTCGGTCATGCGGCCATCCGATTCAGGCAAGCGCTCATTCTAGCGCCGACGCCCGCTGATGCGTACCCAGCCATCACGATTGGCGATCGGGTCGAGCTCGAAATCCTGGGCGTAGGCTGCAGCCACGTCTTCACCCTGTTCGGCGAGGATGCCCGACAGCGCCAGGCGGCCACCCGGCTTGACCAGGCTCGACAGCTGCGGCGCCAGGGCCACCAGCGGGCCGGCGAGGATATTGGCGACCAGCACATCGGCCTGCACCTGGGGCAATTGCTCCGGCAGGTACAGTGGGAATTTGCCTTCAGCAATGTGGTTGCGCCCGGCGTTATCGCGGGAGGCTTCCAGGGCCTGTACGTCGATATCGGTGCCGACGGCTTCCTTGGCGCCCAACAACAGGGCGGCAATCGCCAGAATCCCCGAGCCGCAGCCGAAGTCCAGCACGTGGCAATCGTTCAGGTCCTGGCCGTCCAGCCATTCCAGGCACAGCGCGGTGGTCGGGTGCGTGCCGGTGCCGAACGCCAGGCCCGGGTCCAGCAGCAGGTTCACCGCGTCCGGCTCGGGGGCAGCGTGCCAGCTCGGCACGATCCACAGGCGCTGGCCGAAACGCATCGGCTGGAAGTTGTCCATCCAGCTGCGTTCCCAGTCCTGGTCTTCGATGATTTCGCTGTGGTGCTCGGGCAGCGGGCCGCCGGTGAGCAGTTCCATATGGGCCAGGACGCTGGCGGCATCGGTGCCGTCTTCGAACAGGGCCAGCAAGTGGGTGTGGGACCACAGCGGGGTGGTGTTGAGTTCCGGCTCGAAGATCGGCTGGTCTTCGGCGTCCATGAAGGTCACCGAGACGGCGCCCACTTCAAGGAACGCGTCTTCGTAGGTTTCGGCTTGTTCTGGGCTGATGGCGAGACGGACTTGCAGCCAAGGCATGGCGGGCACCTTTGAAAAAAATGAGTGTGCAGCGGGGAGGGGCTGCGAAAGCGCGCAAGTTTACGCGAGCGTGGAGAAGAAGACGACTGTACTGACAGTACGCCGACCAAATGTGGGAGGGGGCTTGCCCCCGATAGCGGTGGGTCAGTCACCTAATCTATGACTGAGCTGCCGCCATCGGGGGCAAGCCCCCTCCCACATTTGGATTGTGTACATCTTCAAAATGGAGGGGCCACAAACAACAAAGCCGCCCGAAGGCGGCTTTGTTGGGTGGAGCACTTACTGGTTGGCCAGCTTGTGTTCCAGGTAGTGAATGTTCACACCACCTTCGCAGAAGCCTTCATCGCGGACCAGATCCCGATGCAGCGGGATGTTGGTCTTGATGCCGTCGACCACGATTTCGTCCAGGGCGTTACGCATGCGGGCCATGGCCTCGTCGCGGGTGGCGCCCCAGGTGATCAGCTTGCCGATCAACGAGTCGTAGTTGGACGGAACCTTGTAGCCGCTGTACAGGTGCGAATCGACGCGAACGCCGTTGCCGCCCGGTGCATGGAAATGCTTGACCAGGCCTGGACTCGGGATAAAGGTTTTCGGGTCTTCGGCGTTGATCCGGCACTCCAGGGAGTGGCCGTGGATCTTCACGTCGTCCTGGGTGAAGGACAGCTCGTTACCGGCGGCGATGCTCAGCATCTCCTTGACGATATCGATACCGGTGACCATCTCCGAAACCGGGTGTTCTACCTGCACGCGAGTGTTCATCTCGATGAAGTAGAAACGGCCGTTCTCGTAGAGGAACTCGAAAGTGCCGGCGCCACGGTAGTTGATGTCGATGCACGCCTTGACGCAACGCGCCAGGACTTCCGCACGGGCTTTCTCGTCGAGGCCCGGTGCCGGTGCTTCTTCCAATACCTTCTGGTGACGACGTTGCAGCGAGCAATCGCGGTCGCCCAGGTGGATGGCGTGGCCCTGGCCGTCGGACAGCACCTGCACTTCCACGTGACGTGGGTTGGTCAGGTACTTCTCCAGGTAGACCATCGGGTTGCCGAACCAGGCAGCCGCTTCGGAGCGCGTCTGCTTGGCCGCTTCGATCAGGTCTTCTTCCTTGTGTACCACGCGCATGCCGCGACCACCGCCGCCGCCTGCGGCCTTGATGATCACCGGGTAACCGACTTCGCGACCGATGCGCAGCGCAGTGGTCTCGTCCTCGGGCAGCGGGCCGTCGGAGCCTGGAACGGTCGGCACGCCGGCCGCGATCATGGCGTCCTTGGCCGAAACCTTGTCACCCATCAGGCGAATGGTCTCGGCTTTCGGGCCGATGAAGGCAAACCCGGATTTTTCCACCTGTTCGGCGAAATCGGCGTTTTCCGCGAGGAAGCCGTAGCCCGGGTGGATGCCATCAGCGCCGGTCACTTCCGCAGCGGCGATGATGTTCGAGACTTTCAGGTACGAGTTCGCAGCCAGTGGCGGGCCGATGCAGATGCTTTCGTCCGCCAGTTTCACGTGCATCAGTTCGGTATCGGCCGTCGAGTAAACAGCGACGGTCTTGATGCCCTCTTCCTTACAGGCGCGCAGGATACGCAGCGCGATCTCGCCGCGGTTGGCGATCAGGACTTTTTGCAGTTTCTTCGCAGGTTTCAACATCGAAGGCGCTCCGCGGTTCAAACGATGGTGAACAGCGGCTGGTCGTACTCAACCGGCTGACCGTTTTCTACCAGAATGGATTCGATGACACCGGCTTTTTCGGCCGTGATGTGGTTCATCATTTTCATCGCTTCCACGATGCAGATGGTGTCGCCTTCTTTCACGGTTTTGCCGACTTCAACGAAGGCTGGCGAACCCGGTGCCGGGGTGCGGTAGAACGTACCGACCATTGGCGACTTGGCCACGAAGCCGTTCAGCTTGGGTGCAGCAGGCTCGGCGGCGGCGACAGGCGCAGCGGCGACCGGAGCGGCAGCGGCAGGTGCCGGTGCTTGCATCTGCGGCGCGTAGAATTGCTGGGCCGGGGTCTTGCTGTGACGGCTGATGCGTACAGACTCTTCGCCTTCCTTGATTTCCAGCTCGTCGATGCCGGATTCTTCCAGCAGTTCGATCAGTTTCTTAACTTTACGGATATCCATGAATCGTCAACTCCCAAGGGTCGGTCAGGGGCGCTTGGCCGGTTGTTCAAGTTGTTCCAGGGCGGCCTCCAGGGCCAGTCGATAACCGCTGGCGCCAAGGCCGCAGATCACACCTACCGCTACGTCGGAGAAGTAGGAGTGATGGCGGAAAGGTTCGCGTTTGTACACGTTCGACAAATGCACTTCGATGAATGGGATGCTCACCGCCAGCAGCGCGTCACGTAATGCAACACTTGTGTGCGTAAAAGCGGCGGGATTGATCAGAATAAAGTCCACGCCTTCGCCGCGCGCGGCATGGATGCGATCAATCAATTCGTACTCGGCATTGCTTTGCAGGTACAGCAAATGGTGGCCGGCTTCACGGGCCCGTCGCTCCAGATCGAGGTTGATCTGTTCCAGGGTCACTGCCCCGTAGACGCCCGGTTCGCGGGTGCCGAGCAGGTTCAGGTTGGGTCCGTGAAGAACCAGTAAGGTCGCCATCGGCTGTTCCTTGTTATTGATGTGGGTACGGCAGAACCCGGCGACTATGCCGCAAAGCGTTTATGACTGTCCAGTTCTATGCAGTAGGCAGCACGATTAGCGAGGATTGCGCGAAATTTGTGACTGCGGCCCAAGATCCGGTCATTGGTAATACCGTCTTGAAACCTGTGGCGATCAAATGTGGGAGGGGGCTTGCCCCCGATAGCGGTGTGCCAGTCTCAATATCTGTAACTGATCCACCGCTATCGGGGGCAAGCCCCCTCCCACATTGGTTCTTCGCATGGCGCTAGGTCGGGTCAGACGCGGAAGGCTTGCACGGCGGTGTTGAGTTGGCCGCCCAGCACCAACAGGTGTTCACCCTGGCTGCGGCCCTGGCCGATGCGCAGCAGGTTGTCCTCACCCAACTGATGAATCCGTTCGCTGTTATCGCGAATCTCACTCACCGCACCGCTCTGCTGCGCGGTCACATCGGCGATACGCACGGAGGTGTCGGAAATGGTCTGGATCGCCCCGACGATTTCATCCAGCGCGCCGTCGGCCGCTTGTGCTTGCTGGGCGGTGGCTTCGGCGTGTTCGACCTGCGCACGCATGCCTTCCACCGACTGGCGGGCGGCGGTTTGCAGGCCGGCGATGAGGCCCTGGATTTCGGCGGTGGCCCCAGCGGTGCGCTGGGCCAGGGAGCGCACTTCGTCGGCGACCACGGCAAACCCCCGCCCGGCGTCTCCGGCGCGGGCGGCTTCAATGGCGGCATTGAGCGCCAGCAGGTTGGTCTGGTCGGCGATCGAGCGAATCACCGTCAACACGCCGCCAATGGTCGCGGACTCTTCGGCGAGTTTCTCGATCATCTGCGCGTTTTGCTGCACTTCGCCCACCAGCGCATGCAGCCCGGTCAGGCTCAGGCCGATCACCCGCTGGCCGTGCTTCACCGCCTGGCCCGCGCTGCGGCTGGCGCCGGCGGCCTGGCTGGCGTCCCCGGCGACTTGTTGAATGGTCGCTTCCAATTCGCCCAACGAATCGCGGATCTGCGCGGTGTCCCCGGCCTGCCGTTCGGCGCCATCATGCAGGCCGCTGCTCAGCTCGGCCAGGGCGCGGCTGCTGCCGGCGACTTCCTCGGCATTGCCGCGAATGGTGCCCACCAGGTCCACCAGGTAGGCGCGCAAGCGGTTGAGGGAGGCTTCGATGTCGCGCAGTTCGCGGTTGGTCTTGCCCAAGGCAATCGGTTGGCTGAAGTCGCCTTCGCCCCAGGTCGACAGGGCCGGTGCCAGGTTGGTCAACACCCGTGCCAGGCGCCGTTGCAGAGTATCGATCAGCAGGGCGATCAGCAGGATCAGACCGATCATCACCCCTTGCATCAGGCGCACTTCGCCCTGGATCACGGCGTGCTGCGCACGCACGACCGGCTCCAGGCCGGCGATGGCCTGTTGCACGGCGGCGATTTTCAGTTGGGTGCCGGCGGCGAGGTCGGCGCGCCGCTGGATCTGCTCGCGGGTACGCTTGAGTTCGGCCGGGTAGCGGGTCAGCAGGCTGTTGAGTTCGCGCTTGAGGTCGACGCCGGTGTCTTGTGTTTCGGTTTTTTCGCTGTTTTCCAGGCCCATCAGCGCCGAAAAATCATCGGTGTTCGAACCGGCGTTGGCCTTGACCCCAAGTAAGGGCAGTTGCTCCAGCAGGTCGGCCTGGCCGCGGATATTGCTGACTTCGCGCTCCACATCATCCGCCAGTTCGGCGCGCCCGCTGCTCACCAGCTTGTCGCGGGCCAGGGACAGCTTGCCCAGGTGTTGGGACGCCGCCAGCAGCGGCGGCAGGTAGCGCGCTGCGGCGGGCGAATCGACCCCGATGGCGTACTGGCTCAGTTGCTCGAGGTTCGCGCCCAATTCGCGCTCGGCCTGCAACAGCAGCGCTTGCGGGTCGCCGGCCAGTTTGCCGGCGGCGAGCAGGTCGGTTTTGCTGAAGGTGTCCAGCTCCTTCAGGCTGGGACGCAGGCTTTGTGCGAGGTCGGCGGGCAATTCGTCCAGGTGCTGCAGCAGGCTTTCCAGGCTCTGGCTGGCGCTGCTCAAGCGCAGGGCGTCGCCGCTGGCGAGGTAGTCGTCGATGTTGCGTGCGGCCTGGTTCTGGAAGGTCTGCGACAACCCCAGGTAGCGTTCCATCAGCAAATAAGGCCGTTCCAGCGCGCGTTGCGACCACCAGAGCGTCGCCCCGAGTGCCAGGCACACGGCCACCAGAAGGAGGGTATTGAGATTGGTCAGCAGCTTCAGGCGCATGCGTGGTTTCAACCGACAGCAAAAGTTAAGTGCCTGAAGTTATTGCGTTTCTATTACAAAGTTATGACGGAGTCGCTGGATTCTGGTGAAAAGATGGCACTTTGACTTGATGTGTGCGCGGCTTGGACCCGATTGCGTCCGGCATCCTTGGCGCGGTACAGCGCCTCGTCGGCTTGGGCGGCCATCATCAGGCTGTCGGAATCGTCGCACAACTCCACCAGCCCGGCGCTGAAAGTACACCACAAGTCATGCGGCTGTGCCGGGTAGTGAATTTCGGCAAAGCGCCCACGGATTTCATCCAGCACCTTGCAGGCCGATTCCAGGTCGGTATCGGGCATCACAATCGCAAACTCTTCACCGCCGTAGCGGCCGATGTAGTCGGTCTTGCGCAAGCGCTGTTTGAGGAACAGCGCCAGGCTCTTGATCACGCGGTCGCCCATGGGGTGGCCGTGGCTGTCGTTGACGCGCTTGAAGTGGTCAATGTCGAGCATGGCAAAGCTCAACGGCTTGTTCTCGCGACGAGCGCGGAAGGTGCAGTCTTCGAGCAATTGCAGGATATGGGTGTGGTTGTACAGGCCGGTCAGGCTGTCGCGCACCATCCGCGCCTTGAGGTTGCGCGCACGGGCCGCGCGGTTGCGCACGGTGGTGATCAGGTGGCGCGGCTTGATCGGCTTGGTGAGGAAGTCGTCGCCGCCTTCGCTCATGGCGTCCAGCTGTTTATCCAGGTCGTCTTCGGCCGACAGGTAGATGATCGGCACGCTGACGTACCGGTCGTTATGACGGATCACCTTGGCCAGTTCGGTGCCGGTGCAGGCGGGCATGTACATGTCGAGGATGATCAGGTCGGGCTGGAAATCCGCCAGCTCGGCCATGGCCTGGATCGGCTCGATCAGCGTGCGGGTGATGATACCGGCGCTGTTGAGCAGGCGCTCGGTGTGCAGCGCCTGGGCCCGTGAGTCGTCGATGATCAGCACTTTATAGGGGTCGTATTGGGCGACGCAGGTCAGCACTTCGATCTTTTCCAGCAGGCTCGAGGCTTCCAGCGTGCCGGTCAGGAACTCCTCGCCGCCGGCGCGCACGGCGGCGAGGCGGGTCGGGGTGTCGGTTTCATGCAGGCTGAAAAACAGCAACGGCAGCTTTTGCTCCAGGCCTTGCTGGGCCTCGGCGGCCAGTTGGAGGCCGAGGCCCGGGCCGCAGAAATCCACGTCCATCACAATCGCCGACGGCAGGCGCTCGGCCATCGCCACGCGATACGCCGCCACGTCGTCCAGGGACTGGGCGCTCAGGCCAAAGAACTCCAGCTGCTTGGCCAGACGCTCGGCGCGATCATGATCGGCCAGCATCACGTAGATCGGCTTGCGCATCGGCGGCAGGAAGGTTTGCTCAAGCTGATCGCCCTGGCGCAGGCCGGTGCGGGACAGGCGTTGCATCAAGCGGTTGATTTCGGTGATCAGTTGACTGCTCAGGCGGCCGCGATTGGCGTCCACCGCTTTGAGCGACTCACCGATGTGCTGCGCCAGTTGGCCGTGTTCGGGCTGTTCGAAGCGTTCGGCGAAGCGCAGCAGGCGCAGGTTGGCTTCGCTGAGTTCGGAGAAGTCGGCGTCGGACCATTCGCTGCGTTGCAGGCGCTGCCAGATCTCAAGAATTTGACGTGCCTGATGAATTACCCGCTGGGCAAAGTGCTGCTTGAGACGCTCACGGCTGGGGTCTTCTGGCTCGGTCATATCCTGACTACTAGTGAAGGTGCGTGCTGAGGTCGACTGGTGGCTCTATGCTAGCACCTCTTTTCGGTTACATGAGTGTCATACGTCAATTAACTGCGAGTCCCTGGCATTCATTTAGTGACTAATTGGTCGTGCAGCGGAAAAAGCGCGCATCCTTTATAGTCGAATGCCCCCTGGGCGTCCGTTGGATCATAGTTGTAGGGCGAAAAGCCCGCATTGACGGGCACGATGGGGTAGGGTTGCTGTCGGAGTGTTTGAACGCACGCCGTCGATTGAAGTGCATGAACTCAAGTGATTGAAAGGATATCGCCATGCTGGACTGGAAAAACCGTGCAGGCAGTGCCAAAGGCCCCGCCCCTGAACCCAAGTCGGCCAACCGCAGCTATTTGCGTAGCGTGCTGATGAGCCGAGCGGTGCTTAGCGTACTCGGCTTGTATCTGTTGGTCACCGGTGCTTTGGGTTGGTACTGGAGCGAAGAGCCGGCGCTGTTCCCGGTCCAGCAGAACGCCCAGCTTGCCGCTGAAAAGGAAGGCAAGCAGATGGTGTTGGGTTACACCACCGTGGAAACCCTCAAGACCGTGGCCGGCACCTTGCTCAACAAGCCCGGGGGCTATATTTCCAACGACCGTTTCCCGCCGGGCCTGTGGATGGACAACATGCCAAGCTGGGAATACGGCGTACTGGTGCAGGTGCGTGACTTGACCCGCGCCTTGCGTAAGGATTTCGCCCGTTCCCAGTCGCAGTCGGCGGAAGACGCCGACCTGGCGAAGGCCGAGCCGCGTTTCAACTTCGACAACAAGAGCTGGGTGCTGCCTTCCAGCGAGTCGGAGTACCAGGAAGGCATCAACTCCCTGAATCGCTATGAAGTGCGCCTGTCCGACCCGAACCAGCGCGGCGCCTTGTTCTATGCGCGTGCCGACAACCTCAACAACTGGCTGGGCGATGTCGCCACACGCCTGGGTTCGTTGTCGCAACGTCTGTCGGCCAGTGTCGGCCGGGTCAAGCTGAACACCTCACTGAAAACCGAAGCGCTGGCGCCGGGTGAAGTGCCGCAGCTCGATGAAGAAGTGGTGGAAACCCCATGGCTGCAGATCGACAACGTGTTCTACGAAGCCCGCGGCCAGGCCTGGGCTTTGTCCCACCTGTTGCGCGCCATCGAAGTCGACTTTGCCGACGTGCTGGCCAAGAAGAATGCGACGGTCAGCGTGCGCCAGATCATTCGTGAGCTGGAGGCTTCGCAAGAGCCGGTCTGGAGCCCGATGATCCTCAACGGCAGCGGCTTTGGCATATTGGCCAACCACTCGCTGGTGATGGCCAACTACATTTCCCGGGCCAACGCGGCCGTGATCGACTTGCGTCAGTTGCTTAACCAAGGGTGATGATGGACGTGACTCAAAAGGAGGCCGCGCACCGCGCAGCCTCTGATGCGGAACTGATCTGCTGGGTCGACGAGCACGACAACCCGCTCGGCGCCCTGGTGCGATCCGACCTGCGCCAGCGCGGCCTGATCGGCCGTTGCACCTTTATTTTCCTGTTCAACTCGGCAGGTGAACTGTGCGTACATCGACGCACCCTGAGCAAAGCCCTGTACCCCGGTTTCTGGGACACGGCGGCAGGCGGGATGGTGGCGGACGGCGAGAGTTATGCCGAGTCGGCCGCCCGCGAGCTTGAAGAAGAGCTCGGCGTGGGCGGGGTGGAGTTGGTCGAGCATGACCATTTCTACTTCGAGGACGGTGACAGCCGACTTTGGTGCAGATCCTACTCCGCCGTGTGGGACGGTACGCTGTGCCTGCAGCCTGAAGAAGTCATGGAAGCGCGCTTTTTACCCCTTGAAATTGTCCTGCAGGAAGCGCAACAAAAGCCCTACTGCCCTGACGCGCAAGAGGGCTTGCGGCGCTATCTGGCCTCACGTCGCTAAAGTTGTATAAATTGGCGCGATTTGGCTCTTAGCAAGTGAGCTTTTTGTGGTTACACTGCGCGACTTTTCACCCGAACCACCCTTGTTCCACCCCCTGATTCCTGTAGGAGCGAGCTTGCTCGCGAAAACCTCAAGCGCGCTGTGGGCATCCTGAATGCCCGCGTCATCGTTGGCGATCTTCGCGAGCGAGCTCGCTCCTACAGGGAATCGGGGGCAATGACATGGGGGGTTCGGTAGCGCTGCCCCTGCCTGAGTGGGGCTTCGCGGTCGGCAACCGCCTGAGCGTTTGCCGATCAGTCTTTGTCCTCACAAGAGGATTGCCGGTGGCCAAAAAAGCCGCATCCTTCGCCGCCCTCGGTGGCCTGGTATTTTCCACCGACGCAGGTCGACA
Source organism: Pseudomonas sp. LY-1 (assembly GCF_053502595.1). Taxonomy (NCBI): domain Bacteria; kingdom Pseudomonadati; phylum Pseudomonadota; class Gammaproteobacteria; order Pseudomonadales; family Pseudomonadaceae; genus Pseudomonas; species Pseudomonas sp. LY-1. The sequence continues at coordinate 958,341 of NZ_CP094353.1, forward strand.
CTGCCCGGACTGTCGTCAGCCCGTGGACGCCTGTACCTGCAAACAAACCCTGATCCCCGAAGGCGACGGCATTGCCCGCGTGCGACGCGAGAGCAAAGGCCGTGGCGGCAAGACGGTGACCACCATCACCGGCGTACCGCTGGCCGAAGATGCGCTGAAGGAACTCGCCACCACGCTGAAAAAGCGCTGTGGCACCGGTGGCGCGTTGAAAGACGGGGTCATCGAGATCCAGGGCGATCACGTCGAGTTGCTGTTGGCCGAGCTGATCAAGCTCGGGTACAAGGCCAAGAAGTCCGGCGGCTGAAAGCCTCTTCCCAACCAGTGTCTAAACTCTGTCCTGCGAGTGGGGTCTGACCTTACTCACAGGCAAATCGTCATTTTCATTCTTTAGACTGCGCCAGCCTCCAACGAGGGGCGGCGCCTTCGACTTCATTTATAGGGGACTTCAATGTCCGTACGACGCACACGCAAAGACGATGGCAGCCAATGGACAGTTGCGGACAGCCGCAGTGTTTACGGGATTCGTCATTGGGGGGCCGGGTATTTCGCGATCAATGATGCCGGTCGCGTTGAAGTTCGTCCGAACGGCCCGAAAAGCACGCCTGTCGACCTGTACGAGCAAGTCGACGAGCTGCGCAAAAGCGGCTTGTCCTTGCCGCTGCTGGTGCGTTTCCCCGACATCCTGCAAGACCGCGTGCGCCAGTTGACCGGTGCGTTCGATTCGAACATCGAGCGTCTGGAATACCAGAGCAAATACACCGCGCTGTACCCGATCAAGGTGAACCAGCAGGAGGCGGTGATCGAAAACATCATCGCCACCCAGGACGTGTCCATTGGCCTGGAAGCCGGCTCCAAGCCGGAACTGCTGGCCGTGCTGGCCCTGGCGCCGAAAGGCGGGACCATCGTCTGCAACGGTTACAAGGACCGCGAATTCATCCGCCTGGCGCTGATGGGCCAGAAGCTGGGTCACAACGTGTTCATCGTGATCGAGAAAGAGTCCGAAGTTGAGCTGGTGATCGAAGAAGCCGCCAACCTCAAGGTCAAGCCACAGGTCGGCCTGCGCGTGCGCCTGTCGTCCCTGGCGTCGAGCAAGTGGGCTGACACTGGCGGTGAGAAATCCAAGTTCGGGTTGTCGGCGGCGCAACTGCTGTCGGTGGTCGAGCGTTTCCGCGCCGCCAGCCTGGACCAGGGCATCCGCCTGTTGCACTTCCACATGGGCTCGCAGATCGCCAACCTGGCCGACTACCAGCACGGGTTCAAGGAAGCCATTCGTTACTACGGCGAATTGCGCAACCTCGGCCTGCCGGTGGACCACATCGACGTCGGCGGCGGCCTGGGCGTGGACTACGACGGTACTCACTCGCGCAACGCCAGCTCGATCAACTACGACATGGACGACTACGCCGGTGTCGTCGTGGGCATGCTCAAGGAGTTCTGCGACGCGCAGAGCCTGCCGCACCCGAACATCTTCTCCGAGAGCGGCCGTTCCCTGACCGCCCACCACGCCATGCTGGTGGTGCAAGTCACCGACGTCGAGAAGCACAACGACGAAATGCCGCAGATCGAGAACAAGGACAGCCTGCCGGAAACCGTGCAATGGCTGGTGGACCTGCTCGGTCCGACTGACATCGAGATGGTCACCGAAACCTACTGGCGCGCCACTCACTACATGAGCGACGTGGCCACCCAGTACGCCGACGGCAAACTGACCCTGGCGGAAAAAGCCCTGGCTGAACAGTGCTACTTCGCCGTGTGCCGCCGCCTGCATAACTCGCTGAAAGCGCGCCAGCGTTCGCACCGCCAGGTGCTCGACGAACTCAACGACAAGCTGGCGGATAAATACATCTGCAACTTCTCGGTGTTCCAGAGCCTGCCGGACACCTGGGCCATCGGCCAGGTATTGCCGATCCTGCCGCTGCACCGCCTCGACGAAGAGCCGATGCGCCGTGCGGTATTGCAGGACTTGACCTGCGACTCCGACGGCAAGATCAAGCAATACGTCGACGAGCAGAGCATCGAGACCAGCCTGCCGGTACACGCGCTGAAAGAGGGTGAAGACTACCTGCTGGGTATCTTCCTGGTCGGCGCCTACCAGGAAATCCTCGGTGACATGCACAACCTGTTCGGCGACACCGACTCGGTGAACATCTATCAGCGTGAAGACGGTTCGGTGTACAGCGCCGGGATCGAGACCCACGACACCATCGAAGACATGCTGCGTTATGTGCACTTGTCGCCGGAGGAGTTGATGACCCATTACCGTGACAAGTGCGCCAGCGCGAAGATCAGTGCCAGCGAGCGCACGCAGTTTCTGGATGCGTTGCGCTTGGGCCTGACGCGTTCGTCTTACCTGTCCTCCTAAGCACCCATCCTTGTAGGAGCGAGCTTGCTCGCGAAAAACGTTCAGGCAACACGGGCATCCAGACAGCCCATGTCATCGTTGACGATCTTCGCGAGCAAGCTCGCTCCTACAGTGACAGTGACAGTGACAGTGACAGTGACGGTGACGGTGACAGTGAGGGGTGCTTATCCCAGCCACTGATTCTGTCGGTTCAAACGCCAGGCAATCGTCCAAAGCGTAAGACTGCGCAGGGCCATGAACAGCAGGAAGCTGATCCACAGGCCGTGGTTGCCGTAGCTCTGCAACAGCCAGGCGAATGGCAGCAGGATCAGCACCGTCAGCAGCATGCCATTGCGCATTTCCCGCGCGCGCGTGGCGCCGATGAACAGCCCGTCCAGCAGATAACTCCACACCGCAATCAACGGCAGAACCGCCAGGTATGGCAGGTAGATGTCGGCGGTTTCGCGCACGCTGGGAATGTCGGTCTGCATGGCGATGAACAGGTGGCCGGCGAAGGTGAAGAGCAGGGCGAAACCGACGCTGGCGATCAGCGACCAACCGCAGGCGACCACCAATGAACGGCGCAACGCCTGACGGTCGTGCGCGCCAATGGCATGGCCGCACAGGGCTTCGACCGCATGGGCCAGGCCGTCCAGGGCGTGGGCCGTCAGCAGCAGGCCGTTGAGCAACAGCGCGTTGGCGGCCACGGTGGCGTCGCCCAGGCGTGCGCCTTGCACCGTGATCATGAAAAACACCGACTGCAACGCCAGGCTGCGGATAAAGATGTCGCGGTTCACCGCCAGCAGCGGGCGCCAGCTGTGCCAGCGTTGCAAGGTGGCCCAGGCGATATGCCCGGGGTAGGCGCGCAGGGCTTTTTGCGTGAGGGCCAGGCCGAGCAGGGCACCGGTCCATTCGGCGATCACCGAGGCGCGTGCGGAGCCGACGACGCCCCAGTCCAGTCCGAGGACGAACCACAGGTTGAGGGCGATGTTGACCAGGTTGGTGGTCAGCAGGATCGCCAGCGGTGCGCGGGCGTTTTGCGTGCCGAGGAACCAGCCGACCAGCGCATAGCTGGCAAGGGCGGCGGGCAGGCCGAACAGGCGGGTGTGGAAGAACTCGCGGGTCAGTTGATTGAGTTCGGCGGAGGGCTGCATCCATTCCAGGGCCAGGTGGCTCAGCGGGATGCCCACTGTACCGAGTAACATCGCCAGGCCCAGCGCCAGCAACAGACCTTGCAGCAGGATTTGCCGCAGCGCCGCGCCATCGTTGCGCCCGGCGGCCTGGGCGGCGAACCCGGTGGAGCCCATGCGCAGAAAACCCATGGCCCAGGCCAGGAAGGTATACAGGCTGGCCCCGACAGCCACGGCGCCCAGTTGGTGGGCGTGGGGCAGGTGGCCGATGACCATGCTGTCGACCAGGGCCACCAGCGGTACCGAGATGTTCGACAGGATCATTGGCGCGGCCAGGGCCCAGACGCGGCGGTGGGTGGGGCGGTGGCGCCAGTCGGTCAGTAAGGTAGGCATGCAAGCTCCTTGGGGGAGGCGCATTGTAACTGTCCCTTAGCACGTCGCAGAACCAATGTGGAATGGGGGGTTAAATGTGGGAGGAGGGCCAATGTGAGGAGGGCCAAATGTGAGGAGGGCCAAATGTGGGAGGGGGCTTGCCCCCGATTGCAGTGGATCAGCTACAAATAAGCTGACTGACTCACCGCCATCGGGGGCAAGCCCCCTCCCACATTTGGCCTCATTCCACATTTAGCTCTCATTCCACATTTAGTCCCCCATTCCATATTTTGATTTTTTGTGATTTTGATCTTTTGTGTTTGTGGGATTTGGCTTGGATCGCGTGATGCGAAGAACCAAACTGCCCTCCGTCGGTCAATGTGACCAGCGCCACATCGGCTTGGCCGGCGCTGATATATAGTTCACCCCTCGGTTCCCTCTGACGACGAGTGCCCCATGCTTAACAAAGGACTGTTCCTGGCTTGTGCGCTGGCCCTGCTTAGCGCCTGCGATTCTTCCGATAAACCGACTGCGCCGAGCGCGCCGGCGGCTGTGAGCAGTGTGGCGCCGAAGCCGGCCAAGGCGGCGGTGGATGTGGCGGCGCTGAAGCAGCGCTATGCCGGGCGTGAGCTGAGTGTGGTGGACGTGTCCGAGGTGCAGTTGGACGGCGCCAGCACCTTGTCGGTGAGTTTTTCCGTGCCGTTGGACCCGGAGCAGAAATTCGCCGACAAGCTGCATCTGGTGGACAGCAAGTCGGGCAAGGTCGACGGCGCCTGGGAGCTGTCGGATAACCTGATGGAGTTGCGCCTGCGCCACTTGGAGCCGCAGCGCAAGTTGGTGCTGACGGTCGACCCCGGCGTGCGCGCGGTGAACAACAACCTGTTGCCCGCCGAGTACGTCGCCCGCCTGGAAACCCGTGACCTGCAAGCCACCGTCGGTTTCGCCAGCCGTGGCACGCTGTTGCCCACGCGCCTGGCCGAGGGGTTGCCGGTGATTGCGCTGAATGTCGACAAGATCGACGTCGAATTCTTCCGGATCAAGCCCGAATCCCTGCCATCGTTCCTCGCCCAGTGGGGGCGCAACACCAGCCTGCAAAGCTATGAGTCCCGCGAGCTGCTGCCGCTGGCCGATCTGGTCTACGGCGGCCGCTTCGACCTGAACCCGGCGCGCAATACCCGCGAAACCCTGTTGCTGCCGATCGCCGGCCTCAAGCAATTGCAGCAGCCGGGCGTATACCTGGCGGTGATGCGGGCGTCGGGCACCTACAACTATTCGCAACCGGCCACGCTGTTCACCTTGAGTGATATCGGCCTGTCGGTTCACCGCTACGCCAATCGCCTGGATGTGTTTACCCAGGCGCTGGACGGTGGCAAGGCGCTGGATGGCGTCGACCTCGAAGTGCTCGATGCCGAGGGCCGGGTGGTGGGCCAGGGCAAGACCGAGCAGGGCGGTCACGCCGAATTGCCGTTGCCGAAAAAGGCCCAGGTGCTGTTGGCCAAGCAGGGCGAACAAACCAGCCTGTTGCGCCTGGACAGCGCCGCGCTCGATCTGGCGGAGTTCGATATCGGCGGCCAACCGTCGCACCCGCTGCAGTTCTTTGTGTTCGGCCCACGCGATCTGTATCGCCCTGGCGAAACCGTGCTGCTTAACGCCTTGCTGCGCGACAAGGACGGCAACGCGGTCAAGCCGCAGCCAGTGAGCGTCGAAGTGCGCCGCCCGGATGAGCAGGTCAGCCGCAAATTCGTCTGGGACGCCGACGCCTCCGGCCTCTATCAATATCAATTGCAATTGGCCGGCGAAGCGCCGACCGGGCGTTGGCAGCTGGTGTTCGACCTGGGCGATGGCAAGCCGCAGTTGTACGAGTTCCTCGTCGAAGACTTCCTGCCCGAGCGCCTGGCGCTCGAACTCAAGGGCAGCGACACGGCATTGAGCCCGGCGGATAACCCGGTCATTCAGGTCAACGGCCGCTACCTCTACGGCGCGCCGGCGTCGGGCAACCGGGTCAGCGGGCAGGTGTATGTGCGTCCGCTGCGCGAGGCGGTGAAATCGCTGCCGGGTTACCAGTTCGGCTCCGTCACCGAAGAAGAGCTGAGCCAGGATTTCGAACTGGATGAAAGCGTGCTCGACGCCAAGGGCCAGGAAGCCCTGACCCTGGAAAGCAAATGGGCCGACGCCAAGTCGCCGCTGCAACTGATCGTGCAAGCCAGCCTGCATGAATCGGGCGGGCGGCCGATCACCCGGCGCCTGGTGCAGCCGATCTGGCCGGCCGAGCAGTTGCCGGGCCTGCGCGGGCTGTTTGACGGCAAGGAAACCAACGGCGACGGCCCGGCGGAATTCGAAGTGCTGCTGGCCAACCAGGACGGGCAGAAACTCGCCGCGAAAAACCTCAAGGTCCGCCTGGTGCGCGAGCGCCGTGACTACTACTGGAATTACTCGGACAGCGACGGCTGGAGCTACCACTACAACGAGAAATTCCTCAACCTCGACGAACAGAGCCTGGACATCAAGGCGGGCGACACCGCCAAGGTCAGCTTCCAGGTGGAGTGGGGCCCGTACCGCGTCGAGGTCGAAGACCCGCAGACCGGGCTGGTCAGCAGCCTGCGCTTCTGGGCCGGCTACCAGGCCCAGGACAACACCGAAGGCGGCGCCGTGCGCCCCGATCAGGTCAAGCTGGCGCTGGACAAACCCGCCTATGGCGACGGCGATACCGCCAATGTCACGGTGACGCCGCCGGCGGCCGGTAAAGGCTATCTGCTGGTCGAGTCCGCCGAGGGGCCGCTGTGGTGGCAGGCGATCGACGTGCCGGCCGAGGGCAAAAGCTTCGCCGTGAAACTCGACCCGAAATGGGCGCGCCATGACCTCTACGTCAGTGCCCTGGTGATCCGCCCCGGCGAGCGCAAAGCCAACATCACCCCCAAACGGGCGGTGGGCCTGCTGCACCTGCCGCTGGATCGCACCCAGCGCAAACTGGGGCTGACCCTCACCGCGCCGGAAAAAATGCGCCCCAAACAAGCGCTGACGGTGAAAGTTACCGCGAAAAATGCCGACGGCAGCGTGCCCAAGCAGGTGCATGTGCTGGTGGCGGCAGTCGACGTAGGCATCCTCAATATCACCGAATACCCGACGCCCGATCCGTACTCCAGCCTGTTCGGCCGCAAGTCGTATGGCGTGGACCAGTTCGACATCTATGGCCAACTGATCGAAGCCGGCCAGGGCCGCCTGGCGAGCCTGGCCTTCGGCGGTGACGCCGCATTGGCCAAGGGCGGCAAACGCCCGGACACCAGCGTGACCATCGTCGCCCTGCAAAGCGCACCGGTGACGTTGAACGCGCAGGGCGAGGGTGAAGTCAGCGTCAATATCCCCGACTTCAACGGCGAATTGCGCCTGATGGCCCAGGCCTGGAGCGATGACCGCTACGGCATGGCTGAAGCCAAAACCGTGATCGCCGCACCGCTGATTGCCGAACTGTCGGCGCCGCGCTTCCTCGCGGGCGGCGACCAGACCAGCTTGGCGCTGGACCTGTCCAACCTGTCGGGCAAGGCGCAAAAGCTCGACGTGCAACTGAGCGCCGAAGGGCAACTGGAACTGGTCGACAGCGCCGCGCAATCGCTTGAACTGAAACAGGGCCAGCGCACCACGCTGCGCATCCCGGTGAAAGCCTGGGGCGGCCTGGGGCAGGGCAAGCTCAAAGTCACGGTGAATGGCCTGGACCTGCCCGGTGAAAACCTGCCGCCGTTCAGTCGCGAATGGACCTTGGGCGTGCGCCCGGCCTATCCGGCCTTGCTCAAGCACTATCGTGCGGTGCTCAAGGAGCAGCCGTGGAGCTTGCCGGCGGGGGCGCTCGATCAATTCGACAGCGCGGGGCGCGAGGCGTTGTTGAGCCTGTCGAGCCGGCCGCCGTTGAACCTCGGCGCGCAAATCAGTGCGCTCAAGGCTTACCCCTACGGTTGCCTGGAGCAGACCGCCAGCGGCCTGTACCCGTCGCTGTATGCCGACGATGCCTTGCTCAAGCGCCTGGGCATCAAGGGTGAGCCGGACGCCGAGCGCAAACGCAAGATCGAGCTGGGCATCGAACGACTGCTGGGCATGCAGCGCTACAACGGCAGCTTTGGCTTGTGGGGCGCCGATGGCGAAGAGGAATACTGGCTGACCGCCTATGTCACCGACTTCCTGCTGCGCGCCCGCGACCAGGGCTTCGCCGTGCCGCCGCAAGCCTTGAAGAAAGCCAGTGAGCGTCTGCTGCGTTATGTGCAGGAGCGCAACCTGATCGAAGTCGATTACAGCGATAACGCCGAGCACACCCGCTTCGCTGTGCAGGCCTACGCCGGCCTGGTACTGGCGCGCAGTCAGCAGGCGCCTTTGGGCGCGTTGCGCAGTCTGTTCGAGCGGCGCAGCGATGCGCGCTCCGGGTTGCCGCTGGTGCAACTGGCCATCGCCTTGCAGAAGATGGGCGACCAGCCGCGTGCCGATCAAGCCTTGCTCGCAGGGCTGGCGGCGCAGCGCAATGCCAAGGAATGGCTGGCCGACTACGGCAGCCCGCTGCGCGACCAGGCGATGATCCTGGCGTTGCTCGAAGAAAACGACCTGGCCAAGGGCAAGCGTGAAGAGCGCTTGTTCACTTTGTCGGATCAATTGGCGGCCAGCCCGTACCTGTCGACCCAGGAACGCAACTCACTGTTCCTGGCCGGGCGCCTCGGGTTCGCCGAGCCCGAGTCGAATTGGCAGGTGTCGCTCACCGGCAGCGGCGGCGTGCGCGAATTGAATAATCAACAGTCGACACTGGCGTTGACGGGCGCGCTGCTGTCCAGCGACTTGAGCCTGCGCAATCAGGGCGAGACGCCGGTGTACCAGCAGTTGACGATCTCGGGGTATCCACAAGTGCCACCGGCCGCCGGCGGCGACAACCTGAGCATCCGCCGCGAATACCTGGGCATGAACGGCCAGCCGCTGAACCTGCGTAGCCTCAACAGCGGCGACCTGGTGCTGGTGCATCTGGCGGTCAGCGCCAAGCAGCGTGTACCGGATGCCCTGGTGGTGGACCTGCTGCCGGCAGGCCTGGAGCTGGAAAACCAGAACCTCGCGCAAAGCGCCGCAAGCCTGGAAAACGCCAGCAGCCAGGTGAAGGAATGGCGTGAGTCGATGCAGAACGCCTCGCTCAAGCATCAGGAGTTTCGTGATGACCGCTACGTGGCGGCGATGAACCTGGATGGCTATGGCACCACGCACTTGTTGTATCTGGCGCGGGCGGTGACGCCGGGGACGTATCGGGTGCCGCCGCCGCAGGTGGAGTCGATGTATCGGCCGAACTGGCAGGCGGTGGGTGAGACGCCGGTGGATCTGGTGATCAAGGGGCGTTGAAAGCTCGATGTGGAATGGGGACTAAATGTGCAGTGGAGGCTAAATCTGGGAATGGGGCTAAATGTGGAATGAGGGCTAAATGTGGGAGGGGGCTTGCCCCCGATAGCTGTATTTCAGTCAATGCATCAGGTGACTGACCCACCGCCATCGAGGGCAAGCCCCCTCCCACAGGGATTGGTGGGGTTTTTTTGGGGTTAGTGGACTACCCAGCTGAGTAGCCACAGGCCGAGCATCAGCCAGATGATGCCCATGATGATCGATGTGCGCATGAAGGCACGTACCGCCGAGTACAGCAGCATCAGGCCGAGGATCAGGGTAATGATGCTGATGATGGAAGTGTCCATGCCCAAGGTGCGCGACAGGCCATCGATAAAGTTGCCACCGGCGTGGGTCAAGGCACCGAAGATGCCGCTGAGGCCGTCGACGATAAAACGGATGACGGAACCGAGCGCCTGGCCCAACCATTCGAAGAAGCTTTCTACCTGCATGTGTGTGTCCTGATGAGAAGGTGGGCGTGTCTGTGCCTTTGGTTGTTATTGCGACAGGCTAGTTCCCTACAAGCATAGAGGTTTGCCCGTTTGAGTTTGCGTTTAGTTGCTCGCTGGACCCTCGCGAGCCTGCTCCTGATGATTGCCCTGCTGTGGTTGGCCGACCGCATCTGGCCCCTGCCGCTGCCCAGGGACGACCTGGCGCGGGTGGTGCTGGCCGAGGATGGCACGCCGTTGTGGCGGTTTGCCGATGCCAATGGCGTGTGGCGTTACCCAGTGCAAACCGCTGAGGTGTCGCCGTATTACCTCGATGCGTTGCTCACCTACGAGGACCGTTGGTTCTACCAGCACCCCGGCGTAAACCCGTTCGCGCTGGCGCGGGCGACGTGGCAGAACCTGACCGGTGCGCGGGTGGTGTCGGGCGGTAGCACCTTGTCGATGCAGGTCGCCCGTTTGCTCGATCCCCACTCGCGCACGTTCCACGGCAAGCTGCGCCAGCTGTGGCGCACCGCGCAGTTGGAATGGCACTTGTCCAAGGCCGAGATTCTCAACCTGTACCTGAACCGCGCGCCGTTTGGCGGCACCTTGCAAGGCGTGGCGGCGGCCAGTTGGGCGTATCTGGGCAAGTCGCCGGCGCAACTGACCCACGCCGAAGCCGCCTTGCTCGCGGTGTTGCCCCAGGCGCCGAGCCGCCTGCGCCCCGACCGCCACCCCCAGCGCGCTCAGGAAGCGCGGGACAAGGTGCTGCGCCGCCTCGGCGAGTTCCAGGTATGGCCGTCATCGGCAGTCGCCGAAGCCCTGGAGGAACCGTTGCTGCTCGCGCCGCGCCTGGAGCCCAGCCTGGCGCCGTTGCTCGCCCGTCGCCTGAACCGCCCCGACAGCCCGCCGCTGATCCGCACCACCCTGGACGCCACCCTGCAACGCCGTCTCGAAGACCTGCTGCTGGGCTGGCGCGCGCGTTTGCCGGAATACACCTCGGCGGCGATCCTGGTGGTGGAGGAAGACAGCATGGCCGTGCGCGCCTACCTCGGCTCGGTGGACATCAATGATGCCAAGCGCTTCGGCCATGTGGACATGATCAGCGCCCTGCGTTCGCCGGGCTCGACCCTCAAGCCCTTCCTGTATGGCATGGCCCTGGACGACGGGCTGATTCACTCCGAATCGCTGTTGCAGGATGTGCCCAGGCGCTATGGCGATTACCGGCCGGGCAACTTCTCCATGGGCTTTACCGGCGCGGTGCCGGCGAGCACGGCGTTGTCCAGTTCGCTCAACCTGCCGGCGGTGCAGTTGCTGGAAGCCTACGGGCCGAAGCGCTTCGCCGCGCAGATGCGTATCGGCGGGGTGCCGCTGGCGCTGCCGGCGTTGGCCGAGCCGAACCTGGCGCTGATCCTGGGCGGCGCGGGCAGTCGCCTGGAAGATCTGGTGAGCGGCTACAGCGCTTTCGCTCGCGACGGCAGGAGCGCCACGATTCGATTACGGCCGGACGATACGCTTAAAGAACGGCCTTTACTGTCGCCAGGGTCCGCCTGGATTGTGCGGCGTATCCTCAGCGGCCAGGCGCGGCCCGACCGCGACCCGCGCGCCGAACTGGTGCAGCGCCCGGTGCTGGCCTGGAAAACCGGCACCAGCTACGGGTTCCGCGATGCCTGGGCGATCGGCGTGGGGCCGCGCTATTTGATCGGCGTGTGGATCGGCCGCCCCGACGGCACGCCAGTGCCGGGGCAGTTCGGCTTGGCCTCGGCTGCGCCCTTGATGTTGCAGGTACACGATGTGTTGACCAACCGCGACAGCCAACGCGGCATCAGCGCGCCGGTCAAACCGGTGCCGGCGAACGTCGGCGTGGCGGCGATCTGCTGGCCGCTGGGCCAGCCCATGAGCCGCAGCGATCCGAATTGCCGGCGCCAGCGTTTCGCCTGGACGCTGGACAACACCACACCGCCGACCTTGCTGGCACTGGATCAACCGTTGGGTGTGGGCTTGATGGAAAGCGTCTGGGTCAACCCCAAGGGTTTGAGGGTGGACGCCCATTGCCCGGGCGCGCAGTTGAAGAACATTGCCCTGTGGCCCGCGCCGTTGGAACCCTGGCTACCACGGGCCGAACGCCGCGACGCACGCTTGCCGGCCGCGGACCCCGATTGCCCACCGCCGGCCCTGGCGGCGTCCTCGCCATTGTCGATTGTCGGCGTGCGCGAAGGCGATCAACTGCGCCTGCCCGCTGCCAGCCAACAGGCGCTGCGCCTGAAGATCTCGGCGCTGGGCGGCAGTGGTCGGCGCTGGTGGTTCCTCAACGGTGCGCCGTTGGGCGACAGCGCCAACCAGGACAGCATCAACGCCAGTTTCGAGCAATTGGGCCGCTACCAGCTCAGCGTTCTCGACGAGGCCGGCCAAACCGCCCGAATCGAATTCAGCGTCGTCGACTAGACCCCATCACCGCCAAACCAGCCCCCACATTCTGATTTGCGAATCCATTCAAATGTGGGAGCAGGCTTGCCTGCGATAGCGCCCTAAAGTCCATCCCCCGGATTCACTTGCCTTCATCCCTGATCCCCCCGAAGCTATACCCCTTCAGGAGCCCCTCATGAACCTCGAACACCTCACCGAACGCCTGCATCGCATCCGCGATACCAACGACTGGAAACAATTCCACAGCCCGAAAAACCTGGCCATGGCCGCCAGCGTGGAAATGGCCGAGTTGGTGGAAATCTTCCAATGGCTCACCGAAGACCAGTCGCGCCAGTTGCCCGCCGACACACTCGCCCATGCCGGCCAGGAAGTCGGCGATATCGTGCTGTACCTGCTGTTGCTGTGCAGCGAGTTGGGCCTGGACATGAACGAGGTGGTGCGCGCCAAGCTGGCCGACAGCGAACGGCGGTTTATCCATGAGTGATCGTCACTTCGACCAACTGGCCACGCGTTTTGCCGAGAAGATCTACGGCGGCGCCAAGGGCGCGATTCGCCTGGCGGTGTTGCAGGCCGACCTCACCGAAGCCCTGCCGCAACGGCCGTTGCGTGTGCTGGATATCGGCGCGGGCCTGGGGCACATGTCTCTCTGGCTGGCCGAGCGTGGGCATCAGGTGACCCTGGCCGAACCCGCCGAGCCGATGCTGAGCGGTGCGCGCCAACGCTTCGCCGAGGCCGGGCAGAGCGCGACCTTCATCCATGCGCCCTGGCAAGACCTGCTCGGCCAACTCACCGAACCCTACGATGTGGTGCTGTGCCACGCCGTCCTCGAATGGCTGGCCGAACCCCACGCGATCCTGCCCGTGCTGCACCAGTTGACGGTGCCTGGCGGCTGGCTGTCCCTGGCGTTCTACAATCGCGATGCGCTGATTTACCGCAACCTGCTCAAAGGCCACTTCCGCAAAATGCGCAAGAACGACATGGCCGGCGAAAAACAGAGCCTGACCCCGCAGCAGCCGCTCGACCCGCGAGAGCTGGCGGCGCAACTCGAGGGGCTTTGGCAGGTCGAAAGCCAGAGCGGCGTGCGGGTGTTCCACGACTATATGCCGGTGGAATTCCAGGCCCGCGTGGCGTTGCAGGATGTGCTGGAGATGGAGCTCGCCCATCGTCGTCACCCAAGCTTTGCCGGACTTGGGCGTTATTTGCACTGGATCTGCCGTCCGGTTTAAGCGGCCCAGTCAGTGGAGGTCGAAATGCGTCGTTTCGGGTTAATCCTGTTGTCCCTTGGGCTGGGCGCCTGCTCCAGCCCCAATCCCTACGTGGCCACCTCGGCGCCGATGCCGCCGGCTCCGGCCCAGGCGGCCAGGACCTTTGATGCCAGCGCCTACCCCGCGCCAGTGCGTGACTACGGCGCCTACCGCATTTGGGCCTGGCGCAACGGCCAGTTGCCGGCGGGCACGGCCTGGGCGGACTCGGCGCAGATTGCCGAAGCGGTCAGCGGCGCCCTCGACCAGCGAGGCTTGCGCCCCCTGCACGACAACCGCGCGCCCGACCTGCTGGTGAGCGCCGACGTGCATCTGGAGAAGCGCCTCAAGCAGGTCCAGGATGACTACGGCTATGGGTACGGTGGCTACAATCGTTATGGCAATGGCTACGGCATGTACAACGCGGCGCCGATCGTGCGTACCTATGAAGTTCAGGTCGTGGTGGTGCGGGTCAATCTGTTCGATGCACGCAGCGGTCAGCCGGTGTGGAGCGCCAGCGCCGAAACCGGCAGTCAGGGCAGCCTCAGTGAGCGAGCCGATGCGTTGCGCAAGGCTGTGCAAAAGGCAATGACGGCGTATCCTCCCAGTTAACAGCTATTCTCATTTAATGCCCGGGTCGCTCGTTGGAGAACCACCATGTTTGGACGTATCGCAACGCTCGCTTTGGTCGTGCTGCTGGGCGGTTGCCAGACCAGCCAGGTCAACCACGATTTTGATGCCAGCCGGGACTTCGGCGCCTACCGCAGCTGGGCCTGGAAAGACCCGGCGCTGCAATACCGTCCCGATGATCCGCGGATCAAGAGCGACCTCACCGAACAACGTATCCGCCAGGCCGTCGGCGAACAACTCGACCAACGCGGCCTGCGCCCTGCGGCGGCGGGCACCCGGGCGGACCTGAATGCGCAGGCCTACCTGATCGTCGAAGACCGCCAGCAACAAGTCAGTACCAACTACGGCGGCGCCTGGGGCGGGCCGTGGAATGGCTACTGGGGCGCGCCGATGTACAACGAAACGCGCAACATCACCTACAAGGTGGCGACCATCCAAATCGACCTGCTCGACGGCAAGGACGGCAAACTCGTCTGGCGCGGCAGCGACGAGCAGATCATGGCCAGCTCGCCCGAGCCGCAGGATCGCAGCAACGCCATCCGCAAGACGATCGCGCGAATCCTTTCCAGCTACCCGCCGCGCTGACACGCTGTTGCCCCGAGAGAGATGAGCGGCCGGTTTCAGCCAATCGGCCGCCACCGGCCGACCATGTGCTCAATCTCCCCCGAGCCTTTCAACCACAACTGGCCACTGGGGCCGGCGACGCTGGCGTGCAGGGTGACCTCGCTGGGCAGACGCACCGGTTTCTTGAATTCGACTTCTATTTCGATATTCGCCGCGGGCAGGTGCTCGCCGAGGGCGGCGAGGGTGCGCGCCTTGTTCCACAGGCCGTGGGCGATGGCTTGGGGGAAACCGAATAGTCTGGCGGTCAGGGCGCTCAAGTGGATCGGGTTGTAGTCGCCGGACACCCGGGCGTAACGACGGCCGATATCGGCCGGGGCTTTCCAGCGGGTCAGTTCGCTGACCTGGGTGGGCGTGGGCAAGGCGTCGTCTGCCGCTGCACCGTCGAGCTTCACGCCACGGCAGAGCATGCGGCTCTGCGCTTCCCACAGCAGGCCGAGGGCATCTTCGGCGGTGGTCACCAGCTCAAACGTCGCGCCCTTGGCGTGGGGTTTGAGATGGTGTGCGTGAACGGCGATGGTCAGCTCACTCACCGCCCCCAAGGGCCGATACACACGGATGCGATTGCGCAGGTGGACCAGCCCCAACAACGGGAACGGAAACGATGGCGCCGTCAGCAGTTTTAACTGCAGGCCGAACGCCAGCACCTGCGGATACGTCGCCGGCAGCATCGGGCTGTCGGCAAAGCCACACACCTGCCGATACGCCGCCACCTGCTCGGGGTTGACGCTCACGCGGCAGCGAAACCCCTGCTCGGGCAAATGGCTGCCGGTGATCCTGCGCTTGAGCGCCGCGCGCCAGTACAACGGCGCAAACTGCGGCGGGTGGTCCAGGGTGGTCCAGTCCATGCTTACGCTCCCAGTATACTTTGCCCACACACCCGCAGCGCCTGGCCGCTGACCGCGCCGGAACCCGGCTGACCGAGCCAGGCGACCGCTTCGGCGACGTCCTGCGGCAAGCCGCCCTGGCCCAGGGAGCTCATGCGGCGCCCGGCCTCACGCAGGGCGAAGGGGATATGCGCGGTCATCTGGGTTTCGATAAAACCGGGAGCCACGGCGTTGATGCTGATCCCCCGCGCTTTCAACAGCGGCGCCCAGGCCTGGGCCAAACCGATCAACCCGGCCTTGCTCGCGGCATAGTTGGTTTGCCCGCGGTTGCCGGCAATCCCGCTGATGGAGGCCAGCAGCACCACGCGTGCGTTGTCGTGCAGGGTGCCGCTGTCGAGCAGGGCCTTGGTCAGCACTTGCGGCGCATTGAGGTTGACCGCCAGCACGGCGTCCCAGTATTCCGGGGTCATGTTGGCGAGGGTTTTGTCGCGGGTGATGCCGGCGTTATGGACGAGGATGTCGAGGCCGTCCGGCAGTTGTTCGATCAACTGGCGGGCGGCGTCTTCGGCACAGATGTCCAGCACGATGCTGCGCCCTCCCAGGCGCGCCGCCAGGGCTTCGAGGTCAGCCTTGGCCTGGGGCACGTCCAGCAGAATTACCTCGGCGCCGTCGCGGGCGAGGGTTTCGGCGATGGCGGCGCCAATGCCGCGCGCCGCGCCGGTGACCAGCGCCTTGCGCGCGGCAAGCGGGCGGGTCCAGTCTTCGACGGGGGTGGCGCAGGCTTCCAGGCGAATCACCTGGCCCGAGATATAGGCACTTTTGGGCGACAGGAAAAACCGCAACGCCCCTTCCAGCTGGTCCTCGGCACCTTGGCCGACCGACAGCAATTGCAATACGCCGCCGTTGCGCAGTTCTTTGGCCAGGGAGCGGCTGAACCCTTCGAGGGCGCGCTGGGCGCTGGCGGCGAACGGGTCGCTGAGACTTTCCGGCGCGCGGCCGAGGATCACCAGGTGCGCGCTGTGATCGAGGTTTTTCAGCAGGGGCTGAAAGAACTCGCGCAATTGCTTGAGCTGGTCGGTGTGCTGCAAGTCGCTGGCGTCGAACACCAGCGCCTTGAGCTTGGGGCCATGCCCGGGAATCCAGGCCGGTGCTTCCAGCGGCCCGGCGCCGTAGCTATA
The DNA here is from genome assembly GCF_053502595.1 of Pseudomonas sp. LY-1. Taxonomy (NCBI): domain Bacteria; kingdom Pseudomonadati; phylum Pseudomonadota; class Gammaproteobacteria; order Pseudomonadales; family Pseudomonadaceae; genus Pseudomonas; species Pseudomonas sp. LY-1. The sequence continues at coordinate 974,930 of NZ_CP094353.1, forward strand.
AATGGCCTCGGTGAGTTTGTGCGCAAACGCCAGCACCTTGGCCGCCAGCGCCCCGCCGCCGAGCAGCAGCGCACCGTCGACCGGGCGCAGACGCCCGGCTTGCCAGCGCTCCAGGCGTACCGGTGACGGCAGGCCAATGGCGGCGACCAGGCGATGGCCGAGGCTTGAGTTGGCGAAGTCGATATAACGGTCAGACATGGAACGCTCTCCAAAGGCTGGGGTTCAAAGGGTTGACCACCTCGCGGCGGCAGTCGTTCGATTGAGCCTAGGCTAGTCTGAACGACTTACCCCACAACCGACAGGGAGCTTTCCATGACTCAATTGCGCCGTGTAGCGATCATTGGCGGTAATCGCATTCCTTTCGCCCGCTCCAATGGCCCGTATGCCACGGCGAGCAACCAGGCGATGCTGACGGCGACCCTCGAAGGCCTGATCGAGCGCTACAACCTGCACGGCCTGCGCCTGGGCGAGGTGGTCGCCGGCGCGGTGCTCAAGCATTCGCGCGACTTCAACCTGACCCGCGAATGCGTGCTGGGTTCGCGCCTGTCGCCGCAAACCCCGGCCTATGACATTCAGCAGGCCTGCGGCACCGGGCTGGAGGCGGCGTTGCTGGTGGCCAACAAGATTGCCCTGGGCCAGATCGAATGCGGGATTGCCGGTGGGGTGGACACCACGTCCGACGCACCGATCGGGGTGAACGAAGGGCTGCGCAAGATTCTGCTGCAGGCCAACCGCAGCCAATCCTTGGCGGACAAACTAAAACTTTTGTTACAACTCCGTCCCCATCACCTCAAACCCGAGCTGCCGCGCAATGGCGAACCCCGCACCGGTTTATCCATGGGCCAGCACTGTGAGCTGATGGCGCAGACCTGGCAGATTCCGCGCGCCGAGCAAGACCAGCTCGCCCTGGAGAGCCACCAGAAAATGGCCGCGGCTTACGCCGAAGGCTGGCACAACGATTTGCTCACCCCGTTTCTGGGCCTGACCCGCGACCACAACCTGCGCCCCGACCTGACCCTGGAAAAACTCGCCGGCCTCAAGCCCGCCTTCGAGCGCAGCGCCAAAGGCACGCTCACCGCTGGCAACTCCACGCCGCTGACGGACGGCGCCTCCCTGGTGTTGCTCGGCAGCGAAGCCTGGGCCAGGGAGCGCGGCTTGCCGAGCCTGGCTTACCTGCGCGACGGCGAGGCGGCGGCGGTGGATTTCGTCAACGGCGCCGAAGGCCTGTTGATGGCGCCGGTGTACGCCGTGCCGCGTTTGCTGGCGAGGAATGGCCTGACACTGCAGGACTTCGATTACTACGAGATCCACGAAGCATTCGCTGCCCAAGTGTTGTGTACGCTCAAGGCCTGGGAAGATGCGGACTACTGCAAGACCCACCTGAGGCTGGACGCGCCGCTGGGTTCGATCGACCGCAGCCGCCTCAACGTCAAGGGCAGTTCCCTGGCCGCCGGGCATCCGTTTGCTGCGACGGGCGGGCGTATCGTCGCCAACCTGGCCAAGCTGTTGGACGTCGCGGGCAAGAGGCGCGGGCTGATTTCAATCTGTGCCGCCGGAGGGCAGGGCGTGACAGCGATCATTGAACGCTGAATTGCGTGGAAAACTGGCATATTGGATGCATTCTTCGGTGGTCAAAGCTCGGTAGCCCCTCCCCGAGGCGAGCCGATTGCCGTATAACGAGTGCCATACGCGTGTTTGGTAATAAAGGACCCACAATAAAAGCTGATGAAGACTCCTAAACGCATTGAACCCCTGATCGAAGACGGTCTGGTCGACGAAGTGCTGCGCCCACTCATGAGTGGTAAAGAAGCAGCTGTTTATGTGGTGCGCTGCGGCAACGAATTGCGTTGCGCCAAGGTTTACAAGGAGGCGAACAAACGAAGTTTTCGTCAAGCGTCCGAATACCAGGAAGGCCGAAAGGTCCGTAACAGCCGGCAGGCCCGGGCCATGGCCAAGGGTTCCAAATTCGGTAAGAAAGAAACCGAAGATGCCTGGCAGAACGCCGAAGTCGCGGCGTTGTTCCGCCTGGCCGGCGCGGGCGTTCGCGTGCCCAAGCCGTATGACTTCCTCGAAGGCGTGCTGTTGATGGAACTGGTGGCCGACGAGTACGGCGATGCGGCGCCGCGCCTGAACGACGTGGTGCTGGAGCCGGACCAGGCGCGCGAGTACCACGCGTTCCTGATCTCCCAGATCGTGCTGATGTTGTGTACCGGCCTGGTGCATGGTGACCTGTCCGAGTTCAACGTACTGCTCACGCCGACCGGCCCGGTGATCATCGACCTGCCCCAGGCGGTGGATGCGGCGGGCAACAACCACGCGTTCAACATGCTGGAGCGGGATGTGGGCAACATGGCTTCCTACTTCGGGCGCTTTGCCCCAGAGCTGAAGAAGACCAAGTACGCCAAGGAAATGTGGGCGCTGTACGAAGCCGGCACCTTGCACCCGGCCAGCATCTTGACCGGCGAGTTCGACGAACCGGAAGAACTGGCCGACGTGGGCGGCGTGATCCGCGAGATCGAAGCGGCGCGACTGGACGAAGAGCGGCGCCAGGCGGCTCGCGCGGCGGATGATGCGCCACCGAGCAAAACGCCTGACGAACCACCGCCACCGCCTTGGATGCAGTGACCCCCAAGCTGTTGTCGATCTAAACAGTGTGGAAGTGATCTTCAAACAATTGGAGATCTAAAAAGTGTAGAAGTGATCTTCAGGTAATTGGAGATCTAAAAAGTGTGGAAGTGATCTTCAGGTAATTGGAGATCTAAATGTGGGAGGGGGCTTGCCCCCGATGGCGCCATGTCAGTCGATACTTATATTGACTGATCCACCGCTATCGGGGGCAAGCCCCCTCCCACATTGGTTTTGTGTACACCCCTTACCCCCTTCAGACGCAACAACCACCCGACGTGTGGAAGTGATCTTCAGGCAATTGAAGATCTAAAAATATGGGAATGATCTTCAGGTAATTGGAGATCTAAAAATATGGGAATGATCTTCAGGCAATTGAAGATCTAAAAATGTTGGAATGATCTTCAGGTAATTGGAGATCTAAATGTGGGAGGGGGCTTGCCCCCGATGGCGCCATGTCAGTCGATACTTATATTGACTGATCCACTGCTATCGGGGGCAAGCCCCCTCCCACATTGGTTTCGTGTACACCCCTTACCGCCTCCCCTTTCAAGCGCAGCAACCTCCCGACGTGTGGAAGTGATCTTCAGGCAATTGAAGATCTAAAAATGTTGGAATGATCTTCAGGCAATAGAAGATCTAAAAATGTGGGAGGGGGCTTGCCCCCGATAGCGCCATGTCAGTCGATACGTGTATTGACTGGTCCACCGCTATCGGGGGCAAGCCCCCTCCCACATTGGTTTTGTGTACACCCCTTACCCCTTCAGGCGCAGCAACCACCCGACGCCAATTCCTTGAGAATCGGACAGTCCGGCCGATGATCGCCGTGGCAGTGTTCCACCAGGTCCTGCAACGTATCGCGCAACTGCCCCAGCTCCAGAATCTTTTGGTTCAGCTCCTCGATATGCTGGCGCGCCAGGGCCTTCACATCGGCGCTGGCCCGTTGCCGGTCCTGCCACAACGTCAGCAGCTTGCCGACTTCTTCCAATGAAAACCCCAGGTCCCGCGAGCGTTTGATGAACGCCAGGGTGTGCAAGTCGTCGGCACCGTACACGCGATAGCCGCTCTCGGTGCGATGGGCGGCTTTGAGCAGGCCGATGGATTCGTAGTAGCGAATCATCTTGGCGCTCAAACCGCTTGAACGCGCCGCCTGGCCGATGTTCATGCTCATGGATGTGGGTCCTCCAGATCCTTGGGTTTCCAGGTTTTCAACAACAGCGCATTGCTCACCACGCTGACGCTGGACAAGGCCATCGCCGCGCCGGCCAACACCGGGTTGAGCAGGCCGAATGCCGCCAGGGGAATACCGATCAAGTTATACACAAAGGCCCAGAACAGGTTCTGGCGGATCTTTGCGTAGGTCTTGCGGCTGATCTCCAGCGCGGCCGGCACCAGGCGTGGATCGCCGCGCATCAGGGTGATGCCGGCAGCGTGCATGGCCACGTCGGTGCCGCCGCCCATGGCGATGCCGATGTCGGCGGCGGCCAGGGCCGGGGCGTCGTTGATGCCGTCGCCGACCATCGCCACCACGCAGGTTTTTTTCAGTTCGGCGACGGTGGCGGCTTTGTCGGCCGGGAGCACTTCGGCGTGGACATCGTCGATGCCCAGCGCCTGGGCGACTACCCGCGCACTGCCGCGATTATCGCCGGTGAGCAAATGGCTGCTGATGTGCCGCGCCTTGAGTTGGGCCACGGCTTCCAGCGCACCGGGCTTGAGAGTGTCGCCGAAAGCGAACAGCCCGAGTACCCGCGGTTGCGCGCCTTGCTCGATCAGCCAGGACAAGGTGCGGCCTTCGGCCTCCCAGGCCTTGGCCGAAGCGTTCAGTGCGCCCGCGTCCAGCCCGTTGTCTTCCAGCAGGCGGCGGTTGCCCAGGGCCAGCGGCCGACCGTCGAGGGTGCCGGCAATGCCGCGCCCGGTCAGGGACTGGCTGGCGCTCACATCGGCCACGTTTAGCCCTTGTTCGCGGCAGGCATCCAGCACCGCCTTGGCCAGCGGGTGTTCGCTGCCGCGTTGCAAGGCGCCGGCCTGTTGCAGCAGCAGCGGTTCGTTGCCGTCGACTGCCGCCAAGTGGGCGATCTTCGGCGTGCCGGAAGTGAGCGTGCCGGTTTTGTCGAATACCACCGCGCTGACGGCGTGGGCGCGCTCCAGCGCTTCGGCATCCTTGATCAGGATACCGTGACGCGCCGCTACGCCGGTGCCGGCCATGATCGCGGTCGGTGTGGCCAGGCCCAGGGCGCACGGGCAGGCGATCACCAGCACCGCGACCGCATTGATGATCGCAGTCTCCAGCGAAGCGCCATACAGCCACCAGCCGAGCAGCGTGAGCAAGGCCAGCACCAGCACCGTCGGCACGAACACCTGGCTGACTTTATCCACCAGTTTCTGGATCGGTGCCTTGGCCGCCTGGGCGTCTTCCACCAGGCGGATGATGCGCGCCAGCACGCTTTCCGCGCCGAGGGCCACGGTGCGGACCAGCAAGCGCCCTTCGCCGTTGATCGCGCCACCGGTGACCTTGTCGCCCGGTTGTTTCGGCACTGGCAGGCTTTCGCCGCTGATCAGCGCTTCGTCGGCATGGCTTTGGCCGTCCACCACTTCCCCGTCCACCGGGAAGCGCTCGCCGGGTTTGACCAGCACGTGGTCGCCGAGCTTGAGCGCATTGATCGCGACGTCTTCTTCGCGGCCGTCAACCACCCGAATCGCGCGCTCCGGGCGCAAGGCTTCCAGGGCCCGGATGGCGCTGGCGGTCTGGCGTTTGGCGCGGCTTTCCAGGTATTTGCCGAGCAGCACCAGGGCGATCACCACCGCCGAGGCTTCGAAATACAGGTGCGGCATGCTGCCGACGGGCGCGGTGAGCCATTCGTACAGGCTCAGACCGTAACCGGCGCTGGTGCCGATCGCGACCAGCAGGTCCATATTGCCGGCGCCGGCGCGCACGGCTTTCCACGCGGCGATGTAAAAGCGCGCACCGAAGATGAACTGCACCGGCGTGGCCAGGGCGAACTGGACCCAGGCCGGCAGCATCCAGTGCAGGCCGAAGGGCTGTGCCAGCATCGGCAGCACCAGCGGCAACGCGAGCACAATCGCCAGCAGCAGCGCCCAACGCTCGTGGTGCAGGCGCTGGGCTTGATCGGCATCGGTCTTGGTTTCGCTTTGGGGCAGCGACGCGCTGTAGCCGGCCTTGTCGACGGCGGCGATCAGCACGGCGGGGTCCATCTGGCCGAGCACCTCGATATGGGCGCGCTCGTTGGCCAGGTTCACGCTGACACGTTGCACCCCCGGCACCTTGCCCAGCGCGCGCTCGACACGCCCGGCGCAGCTGGCGCAGGTCATGCCGCCGATGGGCAGGTCAAACGTGGTGGTTCCATTCATGGGGCAGTCCTCCTGAAGAAGTTGCCCCTAGGATCAACCTTGACCTGTGGGGAAGGTCAAGCGTCTTTAGTATCCCAATGTCGCAGGTTTGAGGTACATGCCTTCCGGGCCTTGGGCGATGCGTAATTTGCGCACGTCACCGACCTTCAGCGTGATGTTCTGCGCGGCTGGCGCCAGCAGGCCCGGTAGGCAACCCGGCGCTTGGCCCGGCAGCAGCTTCAGGCGCAGCGACACATTGCCGGCCGGCAGGTTGAACGCGGTGGACTGTTCCTGGAACAGGCGCCCGGCCAACTGGTCCTGGATGTACAGGCCGATCTCGCAGTTGGTCGGTACTTCCAGGCGTTCGCGGGAAATGATCAGCACCGCATAGTCTTCGGCCGCGCTGGCCATGGGCGCAGCGGCAGACAAACTCATCAGGCCGACAAGGCCAAAAAACGACCAGCGCATGGCGAATGCTCCGTGGTTCACATCAAAGATGGGTGAAGCTTGGCCGACTGCGTCACCGAATACCAGCCCGGCGGCTATTTTTGCCGCTTGACCTTGCCATCGTGACAAGGTCGATACTGCGTCCACCCTCATTAAAGGAGTCATGTCATGCAAGTATTCAACGTTGAAGGAATGACCTGCGGCCATTGCGTCCGGGCAGTGACCCAGGCGGTGCAGAATCAGGACCCGGCAGCCGAAGTGAAAGTCGACCTCGCGGCCAAGCAAGTCAGCGTGCAAAGCCAGTTGAGCCGCGACGTGATCGCCGGCTTGATCCGTGAAGAAGGCTACAGCGTCGCCTGATTTAATAGTTAGCGAGCTATCGTAATGTTCAACGCACCCAAGCGCGGCTAGACTGTCGGGCTGCCGACATACTTGGGTGCCTGATGAACCTGCGCATACTCCTGATTTTGGGCGCCTTGAGCGCCTTCGCGCCGCTGGCGATCGACTTTTACCTGCCGGGTTTCCCGGCGATGGCGACGGCGTTCGCCACCGATGAAAAACATATCCAGCTGACCTTGGCGGTGTATTTCGGCGGCCTGGCCATCGGCCAATTGATCTACGGCCCGCTGGCGGACCGCTTTGGTCGTCGTGTGCCGCTGCTCAGCGGGGTCACGTTGTTTACGCTGGCCTCCTTCGCCTGCGCCTATGCGCCGTCTTTGGAATGGCTGATCGGCGCACGTTTCGTGCAGGCCCTCGGCGGTTGCGCGGGCATGGTGATTTCCCGCGCGGTGGTCAGCGACAAGTGTGATGTAGTGACCTCGGCCAAGGTGTATTCGCAACTGATGCTGGTGACCGGCCTGGCGCCGATCCTTGCGCCATTGGCGGGCGGGCTGATGGTCGGGGTGTGGGGCTGGCAGTCGATCTTCCTGGCCCTGACGGTGTTCAGCGTGATGGCCGCGATCGCAGTGGCGGTCGGTTTGCCGGAAACCTTTCCGGCCCATCAGCCTCGGCAACCGTTGTCCGGGTCGCTGCGCCGCTATATCGACCTGTTGTCGGACCGGGTCTACCTCGGTTACGCCCTGACCGGGGGCATTTCGATTGCTGGGATGTTTGCCTACATCGCCGGTTCACCCTTCGTCTTTATCAAGCTCTATGGTGTGCCCGCCGAGCATTTCGGCTGGGTATTCGGCTCCAACGCCGCCGGCTTTATCCTGATGGCCCAAGTCAATGCGCGCTTGCTCGCCAAGCGCGGGCCGGCGTTCTTGCTGTCGCGCACGGTGTGGCTCTACATGCTGGCGGCGTTGGCGCTGCTCGGCGTCGCGGCCTTGCGCACCGATGCGTTGTGGCCGTTGCTGCTGCCGCTGTTTATCTGCATCGCCAGCCTGGGCTGCATTTTGCCCAACACCTCGGCCTGCGCCATGAGCGGGCAGGGCGCGCGAGCCGGTAGCGCCTCGGCAATGCTCGGTTGCATTCAGTTCGGCGTGGCGGCGGGGGCGGCTTCGTTGGTGGGCGTGTTGCACGACGGCACGGCGATGCCGATGGCGATGGTCATCAGCTTGTGCGGGGTCTTGGCGGTGACGATTGCACTGTCGACCCAGCGCCTGCAACGGGCACGTGCCCTACAGGCGCAGGTCTGAAAGACGTCAGCCAGCGGCAGCGGAGCGTTGCTGGTCGAGTGGGAAACGGTGGGGCGCCTGGATGCGCGCTTGCAGGGTCTCGGCGAAGGCGCGGGCTTCGGCCTCACTGCGGAAGGTGATGGCTTCGCCGTCGAGACGGACCTGCCATTTATTGCCCGGGGATTTTGCTAACGCTTTTATCAGGATCTTCATTGCTGACTTCCTCACGTAAAAGAATCGTGGCAAAGGCCGCCAATATAAACCCGAATACGTTCACAATGATGACAAAGGTCAATTCCCTGACTAGTGGTGTCGTCCATCACTTACACGAATGACGGACGACACTGACAGACCTCTTTTAGAACCCTTCCAGCACGATCTTACCCTTGGCCTTGCCGCTCTCGAGCAGCGCGTGGGCGCGGCGTAGGTTCTCGGCGTTGATCACGCCGAAGTGCTCGCCCACGGTAGTTTTCAGAGTGCCGGCATCGATCAGCTCGGCGACGCGATTGAGCAGGTTGTGTTGCTCGATCATGTCCGGCGTCTCGAACATCGAGCGGGTGTACATGAACTCCCAATGCAGCGACAGGCTCTTGCGCTTGAGTTTGCTCACGTCCAGGGCCTTCGGATCGTCGATCAGCGCCAGCTTGCCTTGGGGCTGCAGGGCTTCGACCAGTTGATCCAAATGGTGGTCGGTCTGGGTCAGGCTGGCGACGTGGGTCACCTGGGCCACACCCGCGTGTTTCAGGGCGTCGCTCAGCGGCTGGCTATGGTCGATCACCAGGTCGGCGCCAAGGGCCTTGGCCCAGGCCTGGGTTTCCGGGCGCGACGCGGTGCCGATGACCTTCAGTGCGGTGAGCTGGCTGGCCAATTGGGTCAGGATCGACCCCACGCCGCCGGCAGCGCCGACGATCAGCAGGCTCTGGCCTTCGTCCTTGTTACCCTCGCGCACTTGCAGGCGTTCGAACAACAGTTCCCAGGCGGTGATGGCGGTCAGCGGCAAGGCGGCCGCGTCGGCAAAACCCAGGCTCTTGGGCATATGGCCGACGATGCGCTCGTCCACGGTGTGCAGTTCGCTGTTGCCGCCCGGGCGTACCAGGGAGCCGGCGTAGAACACGTTGTCACCGGCCTTGAACAGCGTCACTTCACTGCCGACGGCCTTGACCACACCGGCCACGTCCCAGCCGAGCACCTTGGCGGCGCCGTTTTCCGGGGCGACGTTCTGGCGGACCTTGGTGTCCACCGGGTTGACCGAGATGGCTTTGACTTCCACCAGCAGGTCGCGCGGGCCGGCGACCGGTTCCGGCAGCTCGATGTCTTGCAGGGATTTCGGATCGTTGATCGGCAGTGAGGCGTAGTAGGCAATGGCTTTCATGGGGGCTCCAGAAGTAGGGAGTTGACTGTAGGAGCGAGCTTGCTCGCGAAAAACTCACAGGGGCCGCGCTGAATCAAAAGCGCGGCGTCATCGTTTACGATTTTCGCGAGCAAGCTCGCTCCTACAAAAAAGGGCGGTGATCAGGCAAGAAATTTCAGGCGCTTGAGTTCGAAGTGCGCGAGTACGTCGGCGGCCTTGGCGCGGAAACTCTGGATGTGTGCGCTCTGGTCGTGGTCGGCCAGGGCCGCGTCGTCGCGCCAGCGTTCGAGCATGTAGAACGTCTCGGGATGTTGCAGGTCCTGGTGCAGGTCGTACTGTTCGCAACCGGCTTCCTGGCGGGTCGGTTCCAGCAGGCCGCGCAGCAGCGACTCGAGGGTGTGTTGTTGGCCAGGTTTGGCGATCAGCGTGGCGATGACGTTAAAGGCAGCGGACATATTCGACTCCTGACACGGGCTGTATGGGATGGGCAGATGATTGGCTATTTCCGATGCAGATAAAAGCGGCTAAAACAGCAGTCTGTTTCAACAATATTTTGATAATGGGTGGAATTGGATGCTGCGCTTTGATGATTTGCAGTTGTTCGTGCGCGCAGCGGACCTGGGCAGTCTGTCGGCCGCGGCGCGGGTCATGGACCTGTCGCCGGCGGTGGCCAGCGCGGCGTTGAAGCGTATCGAACAGCAACTGGGCACGCGCTTGCTGGCGCGCTCCACTCGCAGCCTGCGCCTCACCGCTGAAGGGGACGGCTTTCTCGGATATGCGCGTGCCGCACTGAGCTCGCTGGACGAAGGGCGGCGGTTATTGGCCAGTGGCCAGGACCATGTCAGCGGTGTGCTGCAACTGTCGGCACCCTCGGATTTTGGTCGCAACCAGCTGTTGCCCTGGCTCGACGAGTTCCAGCGTGACTATCCGCAACTGACGGTGCGCCTGTTGCTGGGCGACCGCATTGCCGACCTGTTCCGCCAGCCGGTGGATATCGCCCTGCGCTATGGCGAACCGGAGGATTCCAGCCTGGTCGCGCTGCCCGTCGCGCCGGATAACGTGCGCGTGCTGTGCGCGGCCCCCAGTTATCTCGAGCGCCACGGCGAACCGCGGCATCTGGAGCAACTGGCCCAGCACAATTGCCTGCTGTATATGCTCGGCACTCGCGTGCATGACCACTGGACGTTTCATGACGGCAAACGCGAAGTCAGCCTGACTGTCGGCGGCGACCGCTTCAGTGACGATGCTGACGTGGTACGGCGATGGGCTGTCGCCGGGGTGGGCATCGCCTACAAGTCCTGGTTGGATGTGAGCAGCGACGTCCGCGCCGGACGCTTGCGCGTGATTCTGCCTGAGCTGCGCGGCGAGCGGACGCCGCTCAACCTGTTATGCGCGCATCGCGCGCAGTTGAGTAAGCCCATCAAACTGCTGCGGGAAATGCTCGTGTCCCGTTGTGCGACATTGACCGCGCAGTGGTCGGAACAATTCACCAGTGCGTAATAGCCTCCACTAAAGCCGGAAATTTCACTCAGATCCTGTCCCTATCCGCGCTGTCAGACGCCGGGGAACTGGCTGCTTGCGCACCTATACTTTGGCGCCAACCACAGCAGAGAAATGATTTAACAAGGAGTGAACACATGGAACAGGCACCTTGCATCAGTCAGATAGCCAGCTTGCTCGCCGAGCCAAAACGCACCGCCATGCTCTGGGCCTTGATGGACGGCTCGGCCAAGTCTTCCCAGGAACTGGCGACGCTCACGGGGTTGTCGCCGGCCTCGGCGAATGCCCATCTGGCGCGGCTTACCGGCGGCGGTTTGCTGCGTGTCGAAGCGCGTCGCGGCAAGCGGTTGTTTCGTGTGGCGGCGGCGGATGTCAGCACCGCCATCGATGCCTTGGCCAGCACCACCATGGCCAGTGCGGCGCGCAGCTCACCGCAGGCTTCACCGCTGACCCTGGCGGCGCCGGCCCCGCTGCGCCATGCGCGGTTATGCCATGGGCACCTCGGCGGCGAACTGGCGGCGCAACTGTATCAGCGGATGATCGCGGCCGGCTGGATCGAGCGCCACGAGCTCCGCACCCAAGTCACGGTCAAAGGCGCGCAGCACCTGGCTGGCCTGGGCATTTTCACCCAGGCGCTGGCCTTGCCGCTGGTGTGCGACTGTTTCGATTGGAGCCAGCAGCAACCGCACCTGGGCGGCGCGCTGGGAGCCGGGCTATTGCAACTGTTTTTGCAGTCGAACTGGATCCGTGCGGTCAACGAGTCCCGCGCCTTGCTCGTCAGCGACACCGGGTTGGCGGAAATCACCCGGTTGGCCGTGCCCGACGCGCTCTGACCCGGATGACGTCGTTCAGAGTTGCGATCAGGTCGCACCCAGCAATAACCCGGAAAAACCATGGCCCACACTCCCAGAGGGGATTATTCACACAGGGGATGGGGCATGGGTACGCACGGCTATAGCGCGGCAGAACGGCTGGAACGGTTGCCCATCAGCGGTTACCACCGAGTCATTTTTATCATCATCGCCCTGGCGTTTTTCTTCGACTCCATGGATCTGGCGATGATGACTTTCCTGCTCGGCTCGATCAAAGCCGAGTTCGGCCTGAGCACGGCCCAGGCTGGCTTGCTGGCCAGTTCGAGTTTTTTCGGCATGGTGGTGGGCGCGTCGTTGTCCGGGATGCTCGCCGATCGCTTCGGGCGCAAGCCGGTGTTCCAGTGGAGCATCGTGTTGTGGGGGATCGCCAGCTACTTATGTTCCACGGCGCAGACGGTGGAGACGCTGACGCTGTTTCGCATCCTGCTCGGCATTGGCATGGGCATGGAGTTTCCGATCGCGCAGTCGATGCTCTCGGAGCTGATTCCGGCCAAGGGGCGCGGGCGCTATATCGCGTTGATGGATGGCTTCTGGCCGTTGGGTTTTGTGGCAGCGGGGGTGCTGTCGTACTTTTTGCTGCCGCTGATCGGCTGGCGCGACATCTTCCTGGTGCTGGCGGTGCCGGCGGTGTTTGTGCTGGCGATCCGGTTTTTTATCCCGGAGTCGCCGCGCTGGCTGGAGCAGGCCGGGCGGCATGCGGCGGCGGATAAGGTGTTGCTGGGGATCGAGACGAAAGTGCGCGACTCCCTGGGCCGCGCCGAGTTGCCGCAGCCGATTCGCCTGCCGCGGGTGGAGAGTGTGCCGGGCAACTTCTTCTCGGCGTTCCAGCAATTATGGTCGGCGCAGTATCGTCAGCGCACGATGATGATCTGGAGTGTGTGGTTCTTCGCCTTGCTCGGCTTTTATGGGCTCACTTCCTGGTTGAGTGCCTTGCTGCAGCAGTCGGGGTTTGCGGTGACCCAGTCGGTGTATTACACGGTGATCATTTCCCTGGGCGGGATTCCCGGCTTCCTGATGGCGGCCTGGCTGGTGGAGCGTTGGGGGCGCAAGCCGGTGTGCGTGGTGACCTTGCTCGGCGGCGGGGTGATGGCGTTTCTGTATGGGCAAAGCGCGGTGTTCGGCGGCAATGTCGGCCTGCTGATCGCCTCGGGGTTGTTGATGCAGTTCTTTCTGTTTGGCATGTGGGCGGTGCTGTACACCTACACGCCGGAGTTGTACCCCACCTCGGCGCGGGCGACGGGGGCCGGGTTCGCTTCGGCGATCGGGCGGGTCGGGTCGTTGCTCGGGCCGTTGGTGACCGGGCTGGTGTTCCCGATTACTGGGCAGGGCGGGGTGTTTGCCCTGGGCGCATTGTGCTTTGCGGTGGCGGCGCTGGTGGTGTGGGTGTTTGGGATGGAGACGAAGGGCAAGACCCTGGAAGAGTTGAGCGAGATCTAACCGGCAATCCACAACGAATGTGGGAGCGCGCTGGCTCCCACATTGTCAGTCGCGGTTTACGCCGTCAGGGCTTCACCAGCCGCGCATCCAGGCTGTTTTGCGCCAGGCGTTTGGCCTGGTCCTGGGTCATGCCCAGGGCGGTGTACAGCGCATGGAAGTTCTCGGTGACGTAGCCGCCGAAGTACGCCGGGTCGTCCGAGTTCACCGTCACCTTCACCCCACGCTCGAGCATGTCGAGGATGTTGTGCTGGGCCATGTCGTCGAACACGCGCAGCTTGGTGTTGGACAGCGGGCACACGGTCAGCGGGATCTGTTCGTCGATGATCCGTTGCATCAGGCGCTCGTCTTCGATGGCGCGCACGCCATGGTCGATACGCTGGACTTTCAGCAGGTCGAGGGCTTCCCAGATGTACTCGGGCGGGCCTTCTTCGCCGGCGTGGGCCACGGTGAAGAAGCCTTCGTTGCGGGCACGGTCGAACACACGCTGGAACTTGCTCGGCGGGTGGCCCATTTCCGAACTGTCCAGGCCCACGGCCACGAACGCATCGCGAAACGGCAGCGCCTGGTCGAGGGTTTTCTCGGCTTCGGCTTCGCTCAAGTGGCGCAGGAAGCTGAGGATCAGGCCGCTGGTGATGCCCAGTTGCTGCTCGCCATCTTTGAGCGCGGCGGCGATGCCGTTGAGCACCACTTCGAACGGCACGCCACGGTCGGTGTGGGTTTGCGGGTCGAAGAAGGGTTCGGTGTGGATCACGTTCTGCGCTTTGCAGCGCAGCAGGTAGGCCCAGGTCAGGTCGTAGAAATCCTGGGAGGTGCGCAATACATCGGCGCCCTGGTAATACAGGTCGAGAAACTCTTGCAGGTTGTTGAAGGCGTAGGCCTTGCGCAGGGTGTCGACGTCGTTCCATGGCAGCGCAATCTTGTTGCGCTCGGCCAGGGCGAACAGCAGCTCAGGCTCCAGCGAGCCTTCCAGGTGCAGGTGCAGTTCAGCCTTGGGCAGGGCGTTGAGCCAATCGTACATGTCTAAAATCTCATCGGGTGCAATGGCGGCATTCTACAGGCCATGACTGAAATAATCGGCAAAACCTGACCAAGAGGAGAGTATTGGATCTATTCGCGCAGGGGCGCTGCGAACTAAGATGTAACGAAACGTTAGCGATGTACTGCAGTCTGTACCCCGTCAATGACTGATTTGCCGCACAAAAGGCCCGCAATGCTCACCTCTCTCAAGCAAGAAAAATTCATGCTGCTGGCGCTGATCGCCGCCGTCGCCGCGTACCCGCTGGAGCACTGGATGCTCCATAACGGGCAAATGGTCGCGCTGCTGGCCGGCCTGGCGCTGATCGGCTTTATCGTGGTGGCGTCGATGCGCGTCGCTCACCATGCCGAGCAGTTGGCGGAAAAGGTCGGCGACCCCTACGGCACCATGATCCTGACCCTGGCCGCCGTGCTGGTGGAAGTGGTGATCCTGGCGATCATGATGAGCAACGAACCGTCGCCGACCCTGGTGCGCGACACCATCTACTCGGCGGTGATGCTCGATATCAACGGCATCCTCGGCCTGGCCGCGCTGATGGGGGGCATCAAGCACGGCGAACAGTCCTACAATGACGATTCGGCGCGCACCTACAGCGTGATGATCCTCACCGCCATGGGCGTGTCGATGGTGGTGCCGGAATTCATCCCCGAAGCGGACTGGAAAATTTACTCGGCCTTCACCATCGGCGCGATGGTGGTGCTCTACACCCTGTTCCTGCGCATGCAGGTGGGCCCGCACAGTTATTTCTTCAGCTACAGCTACCCGGAAAAACGCCGCAAGACGTTGCCGGAAGAACAGGCGCCGCCGGTGAACCTGGCATATGCCATCGGTACGCTGGTGTTCGGGGTGGTTGTGATTGGCGCGCTGGCCGAGGTGATGTCCAAGACCCTCGACCTGGGCCTGGAAGGCACGGGCGCTCCGCCGGTGATGACGGCGATTGTGGTCGCGGCCATCTCGGCGGCACCGGAGATTCTGACCGCCTTGCGCGCCGCCCTGGCCAACCGCATGCAGTCGGTGGTGAACATTGCACTGGGCGCATCGTTGTCGACGGTGATCCTGACGGTGCCGGTGATGGAAGCGATGGCGCTCTACTCCGGCCAGCCGTTCCAGATGGCGATGACGCCGGTGCAAAGCGTGATGGTGTTGATCACGCTGATCGTCAGTGCGATCAACCTCAACGATGGCGAAACCAACGCCATCGAAGGGATGACCCACTTTGTGTTGTTTGCGACCTTTATCATGTTGTCGCTGTTAGGGGTGTAGGCGTGAGCTTGCTCGCGAATAATCTGAGAGCGCCGTGTGAATCAGAACACCTGCGTTAGCGTTGACGTTTTTCGCGAGCGAGCTCGCTCCTACAAAGGGTTGATCAGGTTACGGGCGGCCTGGCTGTGATCGGCAATCAAGCCTTTGAGGTCGAGGCCCTCGACCTGGCCGTCGATCACCCGCCATTGCCCGCCGATCATCACCCGGTCCGCCCGGTCGGCGCCGCACAACAGCAGCGCCGAAATCGGATCGTGACTGCCGGAGAAGCGCAGTTCGTCCAGCTTGAACAGCGCCAGATCGGCCTGCTTTCCTACGGCTAACTCACCGATATCCGAACGACCGAGCAACTGCGCCGAGCCTTTGGTCGCCCAGCCCAGCACGCCTTGCGGGGTGATTTTTTCCGCGCCATAACGCAGGCGCTGGATGTACAGCGCCTGGCGGGCTTCGAGGATCATGTTCGACGCATCGTTGGAGGCCGAACCGTCCACGCCCAGGCCGATCGGGGCTCCGGCGGCGAGCAGGTCCAGGGTCGGGCAGATGCCGGAGGCCAGGCGCATGTTCGAGCTTGGGCAATGGCAGATCCCGGTGCCGGCGGCGCCCAGGCGGGCGATTTCATCCGGGTTGAAGTGAATGCCATGGGCCAGCCAGGTGCGCGGGCCGAGCCAGCCGACGCTGTCGAGGTAGTCCACGGTGCGCAGGCCGAAGCGTTGCAGGCAGAAGTCTTCCTCGTCGAGGGTTTCCGCCAGGTGCGTGTGCAGGCGCACGTCGAGGCTCGCGGCCAGTTCGGCGCTGGCTTGCATGATTTGCGGGGTGACGGAAAACGGCGAGCAGGGCGCCAGGGCGATCTGGATCTGCGCGCCGTCGCCGCGTTCGTGGTACTGGCGGATCAGGCGCTGGCTATCGTCCAGAATCACCGCGCCCTGTTGCACGGTTTGCTGCGGCGGCAAGCCACCGTCGGCTTCGCCCAGGCTCATGGAGCCGCGAGTGAGCATGGCGCGCATGCCCAGTTCGCGCACTACGTCGACTTGCACGTCGATGGCATGTTCCAGGCCGTCCGGGAAGAGGTAGTGGTGGTCTGCCGCCGTGGTGCAGCCTGAGAGCAGCAATTCCGCCAGCGCGACTTTGCTGGCCAGGGCGAGTTTTTCCGGAGTCAGCCGCGCCCACACCGGGTACAGGGTCTTCAGCCACGGGAACAACGGCTGATTGACCACCGGCGCCCAGGCGCGAGTCAGGGTCTGGTAGAAGTGATGATGGGTATTGATCAGCCCCGGCAGCACCACATGTTCGCGGGCGTCGAACACCTGCGTACAGGGCTGTGCAGGCGCTTGCCCGATGCCCAGCAGTTCGCTGATCACACCGTCTTGCAGCACCAGGCCGCCACGGGCATCGAGGCCATTGGCAGTGAAAATCGCGAGGGGGTTTTTTAACCAGATACGGGTCGCAGGCATGGGCCGGCTCCTCTGAATGATGGGTTCAGGTTTGCCAGCTCAGTGTTGCCCTGTCTGCTGATCCAGGGTCGCCGGTGAAGGCGAGGTGGCTAGATTACGTGTAGTTCTAGATCGGGTCTACCGGTAGGAACGCGCTGCTCTCGAGAAGCGTGTTCCCACCTTTGATGGCGGCTTACCAGGGAATGGTATGGCCCCGGTAGTCCACGAAGTGGTGGCCGCCTTTGCCGGTGTAGGCATTCACCTGATCAAGCAGGCCGCGCACGCTGGTCTCGACGTCGATGTGTGCGTTTTCGCCGCCCATGTCGGTCTTCACCCAACCCGGATGCAGGGAAAGCACTGTCATTTTTTGCTCGCCGAGTTGGGTGATGAAGCTGTTGGTCATCGAGTTGAGGGCTGCCTTGCTCGCCTTGTAGAGCGCCAGCTCGGAACCGTCGGGGATGGTCACGCTGCCCAGGACTGAACTCATGAACGCCAGCACGCCGGAATCTTTGCGGATCTGCCCGACAAAGCGCTGGGCCAGGTTGATCGGCGCCACGGCGTTGGTGAAGAACAACTGGCCGACTTCCGCCAGGGTGGCGTGGCCAGGTTCCTGGTTCGCCGGGCCCTTGACGCCGGCGTTGACGAACAGCAGGTCGAATGTGCGTTCCTTGAGGCGCTGGCTCAGGGCGATCACGGCTTGCTGATCGTCCATGTCGAGTTTCTCGATCTGTACCGGGCCCACGGCTTTCAGGGCGTCGGCCTTGTTCGGGTCACGCACGGTGGCGGTCACGTCCCAGCCATCCTTGAGCAATTGCTTGACCAGGCCAAGGCCCAGCCCGCGTGAGGCGCCGATGATCAGTGCGGTTTTTGGCGTAGACATGCAGAGCTTCCTTTGACGTCGCGGTTCAGGGCGTTCAGCGAACAACATTAGCAGTTTCAACGTTGCAGCAGGATACGCCCCCGGCTCAGGTCGGCAAGCTGGTTTTGCAGGGTGTCGATGTGTGCTTCGCCCAGGGCCAGTTGCAGCTCCACGCCGTTGGCGGTGAAGTGTTCCTCCAGCACCAGCCCGCCGAGTTCGGCGACCCGCAACTTGACCAGGTTCAGTTCGGAAAACCCGCAGTCGCAGCTCAACGGCACGCGGCTGATCAGCTCGATGCGCTCGGCGGTTTGCAGGCATTTGTTCGCGCCGCCGCCATACGCCCGCGCCAGCCCGCCGGTGCCCAGTTGGATGCCGCCGTACCAGCGAATCACCAGCACCACCACCTGATCGAAGCCCTGGGCCTCGATGGCGGCGAGGATCGGTCGCCCGGCGGTGCCGCCAGGTTCGCCGTCGTCGTTGCTGCGGTACTGGTCGGCGAGTTTCCAGGCCCAGCAATTGTGCGTGGCGTTCAGGTCGCTGTGCTGCTCGATGAACGCCTGGGCTTCTTGCGCGCTGGTGATCGGTGCGGCCAGGGTGATGAAGCGGCTTTTGCGAATTTCTTCGCGGAATTCGCAAAAGCCGGTGAGGGTGAAAGGCATAGGCGGTGTCGTCTAGAGGGCGGGCTTGATGCCACAGCCTTTGAGAATGATGTGGATCAGGTTGGTGCCGGCGTCTTCCATATCTTGTTTGGTCAACTTGGTGCGCCCGGTGACGCGGCAGATCTGGCTGGCGAAGTCGGCATAGTGCTGGGTGCTGCCCCACAGCAGGAAGATCAGGTGGACGGGGTCGATGGGGTCCATCTTGCCGGCATCGATCCAGGCCTGGAACACGGCCGCCCGGCCGCTGAACCAGGCGCGGTAGTCCTGGCCGAAGTATTCGGTAAGGCATTCGCCGCCGCTGATGATCTCCATGGCGAAGATCCGCGAGGCTTGCGGCTGTCGTCGGGAAAACTCCATCTTGGTGCGGATGTAGCGGGTGAGGGCCACGGCCGGGTCGTCCTCGGCGGTCAGCGCGTTGAAGGTGCTGTCCCACAGTTCGAGGATATTGCTGAGCACCGCGACGTACAGGCCCATCTTGTTGGTGAAGTAGTAGTGCAAGTTGGCCTTCGGCAACCCGGCGCTGGCAGCGATGGTGTTCATGCTGGTGCCCTTGTAGCCGTGACGCGCGAACTCGTCTTCGGCCGCTTGAAGAATCGCTTGCTCGTTCTTTTGCCGAATGCGGCTGGCGGGCTTCCCGGCGTGGGTGCTGTGGGCAGGAACTTCGAGGCTCATGGAGGTTTCCGTGCTGATCGATAGAGACGATGTATGCACAGATAACCCACCCTCAAGCCTCAGACAAGTCCTGATGCAATAAAACCCTCAAAGCGGTTCCAGCGTATCGCCATGTGGCGCGCTGTTTGCTGCGGGGCTCGCTTTGGCTTCCGGCAGTAACAGGCACAATGCGATGGCGGTCAGCCCGCCGCTGGTGATGGCCGAGTCGAACAGGTTTTGCACCAGCGTCGGCATCAAGTGCAGCAGGTTCGGTTGGGCGGCAATGCCCAGGCCGACGCCGAACGAGGTGGCGATGATCAGCATGCTGCGTCGGTCCAGCGGCGCCTGGGCGAGAATACGCACGCCGGCCGCCGCCACGCTGCCGAACATCACCAGGGTCGCGCCGCCCAATACCGGTTTGGGGATTTGCTGCAGCACCGCGCCGATCGATGGAAACAAGCCGAGGCAAAACAGCACCACGCCGATGTACAGGCCGACATAGCGGCTGGCCACACCGGTGAGTTGGATCACGCCATTGTTCTGGGCGAACGTGGTGTTGGGGAACGCGCTGAAGGTGGCGGCGATCATGCAGCTCACCCCGTCGCCGAGTACGCCGCCCTTGAGCCGGTTTATATAAGACGGGCCGCTGATGGGCTGGCGGGCGATCATGCAGTTGGCGGTGAGGTCACCCACGGTTTCGATGCTGCTGATCAGATAAATCAGCGCGATGGGTAGGAAGGCGCTCCAGTCGAAGTTGAAACCATAACGAAACGGCATCGGCAGGCTGATCAACGGCAGGTCGGGCAGGGCCTGGGGCACCAGTTTGCCGCTGAACCAGGCCGCGAGGCTGCCGAGGGCCAGGCCGATGATGATCGCCGAGAGGCGTACCCAGGGTGTGTTCGAGCGGTTGAGCAGGATGATCGTCAACACCACGAACAGGCCCAGTGCCAGGTTGATGGGCGCGCCGAAATCGGCGGCATTGAACCCGCCGCCGAGGTCGGTGATACCCACTTTGATCAGGCTGATGCCGATCAGGGTAATCACGATCCCGGTGACCAGCGGCGTGATCACCCGGCGCAGTTGCCCGATAAAACGGCTCAGCACGATTTGTACGGCGGCACCGAAAAAGCACACGCCGAAGATCATTGCCAGGATGTCTTCCGGGCTGCCGCCGCGTTGCTTGACCAGGAAGCCCGCCGACAGCACGGCGCCGAGAAACGCAAAGCTGGTGCCCTGCAGGCAGATCATGCCGGCGCCGATGCCAAACGGCCTACGCGCCTGGATGAAGGTGCCGACACCGGACACCATCAGCGCCATGCTGATCAGGTACGGCAGGTGAGCCGCCAGGCCCAGGGTCGAGCCGATGATCAGCGGGGGCGTGATGATGCCGACGAAGGCGGCCAATACATGTTGCAGGGCGGCCAGTAGGGCGGGCAGGGGTTTTGGGCGGTCGTTGAGGCCGTAGATCAGGTCGCTGGGGCTGGACGTTTCTGGTGGCATGGCGGGCAAACTCGAGTCGGACGGTTCTAGGTCCTTGTGCTCTTGCAAAAAGCTGTCCACTTGCTCAGCTTTTTGTGCGAGGCCCGAATTAGCGGGTTGCCGCCAGGCTGTCGAGGAAACTTTCCAGCACCAAATGAGGGCGCCGCCCCTTGCGCGTGACCGATGCCAGGCTTAAATCGTAAAAACGTGTAGCCGGTTTCAGCGCGCGTAGTCGGCCTTGTTGCACCCACAGGCTGGCGTAGTGATCGGGCAGGTAGCCGATGTAGCGGCCGGTGAGGATCAGGAACGCCATGCCTTCGCGGTCCGAAGCGCTGGCGGTGCAGTTGAGGGCCTGGTAGTGGGCCTGGATCTCGGCGGGCAGGCGGAAGGTGGGGGCGATCGCATCCTGGTCGTCGATGCGTCCATCCTCCAACTGCTTGTCGTCGGCATAGAACAGCGGGTGGCCGACGGCGCAGTAGAGCAGCGAGCGTTCGCTGTACAGCGCCTGGTATTCCAGGCCGGACAGCGCGCTGGCCTGGGGCACCACGCCGACATGCAGGCGGCCGTCGAGCACGCCTTGTTCCACTTCATTGGGGGCAATCATGCGGATCTGGATCTGCACGTCCGGGCCGCGTTCCTTCAATTGCGCCAGGGCATGGGTGATACGCATGTGGGGCAGGGTGACGAGGTTGTCGGTGAGGCCGATGATCAGTTCGCCGCGCAAATGCTGATGCAGGCCGTTGACCTCGGTGCGAAAGCTTTCCAGGGCGCTCAAGAGTTGCAGTGCCGACTGATAGACCTCGCGGCCTTCCTCGGTCAGCGAGAATCCGGCACGCCCGCGCTGGCACAGGCGCAATCCCAGGCGTTGCTCCAGATCGCTCATTTGCTGGCTGATGGCCGAGCGGCCGATGCCGAGCACGGTCTCCGCCGCCGAGAAGCCGCCACACTCCACCACACTGCGAAAGATGCGCAACAGGCGAATATCGAAGTCGCTGACTTGGGCCAGGGGGTCGGGTCGACGGATGCTCATAGTTTAGTCAGGGCCTGACTGAAGGTTAGAAGAGTTGGATTTCACAGACTTTATCCTCGTGGCAATTTAGCTGCAAGAACGCTTTTCAATCCCGGCGCTGCTTTTTGCCTTGCGAGGTTTTGCTGATGAACATGTCCGAAAACGCCCCTTCGTCCCTGGCCAGCCAACTGAAGTTGGACGCTCACTGGATGCCTTACACCGCCAACCGTAACTTCCAGCGTGACCCGCGCCTGATCGTGGCCGCCGAAGGCAGCTGGTTGACCGATGACAAGGGCCGCAAAGTCTACGATTCGTTGTCGGGGCTGTGGACCTGCGGCGCCGGGCACACCCGCAAGGAAATCCAGGAAGCGGTCGCCAAGCAACTGGGCACGCTGGACTACTCGCCGGGCTTCCAATACGGTCATCCGCTGTCGTTTCAACTGGCGGAAAAAATCACCGACCTGACCCCGGGTAACCTCAATCATGTGTTCTTCACCGACTCCGGTTCCGAGTGCGCCGATACGGCGGTGAAGATGGTGCGTGCGTACTGGCGCCTAAAAGGCCAGTCTACCAAGACCAAGATGATCGGCCGCGCCCGTGGTTATCACGGGGTGAACATCGCCGGCACCAGCCTGGGTGGCGTCAACGGCAACCGTAAGATGTTTGGTCAGGCGATGATGGACGTTGACCATCTGCCTCACACCTTGCTGGCGAGCAATGCATTCTCGCGCGGCATGCCGGAGCAGGGCGGTATTGCCCTGGCCGATGAACTGCTCAAGTTAATCGAGTTGCACGACGCGTCGAACATCGCTGCCGTTTTTGTCGAGCCGATGGCCGGCTCCGCTGGCGTGTTGGTGCCGCCACAGGGTTATCTCAAGCGTCTGCGTGAAATCTGCGACCAGCACAACATCCTGTTGGTGTTCGACGAAGTGATCACCGGTTTCGGCCGTACCGGCTCGATGTTCGGCGCCGACAGCTTCGGCGTGACCCCGGACCTGATGTGCATCGCCAAGCAAGTCACCAACGGTGCGATCCCGATGGGCGCGGTGATTGCCAGCAGCGAGATCTATCAGACCTTCATGAACCAGGCGACGCCGGAATACGCGGTGGAATTCCCCCACGGCTACACCTACTCGGCACACCCGGTAGCCTGCGCGGCTGGCCTGGCGGCATTGGACCTGCTGCAGAAGGAAAACCTGGTGCAGAGCGTCGCCGAAGTCGCTCCGCACTTTGAGAATGCGCTGCATGGTTTGAAGGGCAGCAAGAACGTGATCGACATCCGCAACTACGGTCTGGCCGGCGCGATCCAGATTGCCCCGCGTGACGGTGATGCCATCGTGCGTCCGTTCGAGGCTGGCATGGCCTTGTGGAAAGCCGGTTTCTACGTGCGTTTTGGCGGCGACACCCTGCAGTTCGGGCCAACCTTCAACAGCAAGCCGCAGGACCTGGATCGCCTGTTCGATGCCGTCGGCGAAGTGCTGAACAAGATCGACTGATTTCTCCTTCTATATAGAACAACTTTTCAGGAGCCCTGCATGAGCCTTATCCAGCATTTGATCGACGGCCAGTTGGTCAGCGAATCCGGTCGCACCGCCGATGTGTACAACCCGTCCACCGGCCAGGTGATTCACCAGGTGCCGCTGGCCAGTCGCGAAACCATCCAGCGCGCGATCGACTCGGCCAAGGCCGCATTCCCGGCCTGGCGTAATACGCCCGCGGCCAGGCGTGCCCAGGTGATGTACCGTTTCAAGCAGTTGCTGGAGCAGAACGAAGCGCGCATCTCGCAGTTGATCAGCGAGGAGCACGGCAAGACCCTGGAAGACGCGGCGGGGGAATTGAAGCGTGGCATCGAGAACGTGGAGTACGCGTGCTCGGCGCCGGAAATTCTCAAGGGCGAGTACAGCCGCAATGTGGGGCCGAACATCGATGCCTGGTCGGATTTCCAGCCGTTGGGCGTAGTGGCCGGGATTACCCCGTTCAACTTCCCGGCGATGGTGCCGTTGTGGATGTACCCGCTGGCGATCGTCTGCGGCAACTGCTTTATCCTCAAACCGTCGGAGCGTGATCCGAGTTCGACGCTGCTGATCGCGCAATTGCTGCAGGAGGCCGGCCTGCCTAAGGGCGTGCTGAGCGTGGTGCATGGCGACAAGGGCGCGGTGGATGCGCTGATCGAGGCGCCGGAGGTCAAGGCCTTGAGCTTTGTGGGCTCGACGCCGATTGCCGAGTACATCTACGCCGAAGCGACCAAGCGCGGCAAACGCGTGCAAGCGCTGGGCGGCGCGAAGAACCATGCGGTGCTGATGCCGGATGCCGATCTGGATAATGCGGTCAGTGCCTTGATGGGCGCGGCCTATGGTTCCTGCGGTGAGCGTTGCATGGCGATCTCGGTGGCGGTGTGTGTGGGTGACCAGGTGGCGGATGCATTGATCGCCAAGTTGGTGCCGCAGGTCAAGGCGCTGAAGATTGGCGCGGGCACCTCGTGCGGCCTGGATATGGGGCCGCTGGTCACCGGCCAGGCGCGGGATAAGGTCAGCGGCTATATAGAAGACGGTGTGGCGGCGGGCGCTGAGCTGGTGGTCGATGGTCGTGGCTTGAGCGTTGCCGGGCATGAACAGGGGTTCTTCCTCGGCGGCAGTTTGTTTGACCGCGTGACGCCGCAGATGCGTATCTATAAAGAAGAGATCTTCGGGCCGGTGTTGTGCGTGGTGCGGGTCAATAGCCTGGAAGCGGCGATGCAACTGATCAACGATCACGAGTATGGCAACGGCACGTGCATCTTCACCCGTGACGGTGAAGCGGCGCGTCTGTTCTGTGACGAGATTGAAGTGGGCATGGTCGGCGTGAACGTTCCACTGCCGGTGCCGGTGGCCTACCACAGCTTTGGCGGCTGGAAGCGCTCGTTGTTTGGCGACTTGCATGCTTACGGGCCGGATGGGGTGCGTTTCTATACCCGGCGCAAGGCTATTACCCAGCGCTGGCCGCAGCGGGCCAGTCATGAAGCGTCACAGTTTGCCTTCCCTAGCTTGTAAGACGCGTTGAAAGCCGGCCCTAAGGGGCCGGCTTTCGCGTTTTTGCGGCCTTTTTGACCGATATGACAGAATTGTGAAGAAAGGTGTTGACGGCAAATCCTGGACGTCTATAATTCGCCCCACTTCCGGCGCAGTCGAAACGGAAAACTCATTGGTAAACAAAGAGTTACGCAAGATTCGACAGCGACCTGCTTCAGTTCATCGAAGCCTGGAAGGAGTTGGTAGAGCAGGGTTGTTTGGCTCTATTAACGTTTCGGTCTTCTCGGTCGAAAGCGGAGAAAAAGAGGTGTTGACAGCAGCGTGTAACGCTGTAGAATTCGCCTCCCGCTAACGAGAGATCGGAAGCGCAAGTGGTTGAAGTTACAAAGGAAACTTTGAAAACTTCTGAAAATAATCACTTGACAGCAAATGAGGCTGCTGTAGAATGCGCGCCTCGGTTGAGACGAAAGATCTTAACCAACCGCTCTTTAACAACTGAATCAAGCAATTCGTGTGGGTGCTTGTGGAGTCAGACTGATAGTCAACAAGATTATCAGCATCACAAGTTACTCCGCGAGAAATCAAAGATGTAACCAACGATTGCTGAGCCAAGTTTAGGGTTTCTTAAAAACCCAAAGATGTTTGAACTGAAGAGTTTGATCATGGCTCAGATTGAACGCTGGCGGCAGGCCTAACACATGCAAGTCGAGCGGTAGAGAGAAGCTTGCTTCTCTTGAGAGCGGCGGACGGGTGAGTAATGCCTAGGAATCTGCCTGGTAGTGGGGGATAACGTTCGGAAACGGACGCTAATACCGCATACGTCCTACGGGAGAAAGCAGGGGACCTTCGGGCCTTGCGCTATCAGATGAGCCTAGGTCGGATTAGCTAGTTGGTGAGGTAATGGCTCACCAAGGCGACGATCCGTAACTGGTCTGAGAGGATGATCAGTCACACTGGAACTGAGACACGGTCCAGACTCCTACGGGAGGCAGCAGTGGGGAATATTGGACAATGGGCGAAAGCCTGATCCAGCCATGCCGCGTGTGTGAAGAAGGTCTTCGGATTGTAAAGCACTTTAAGTTGGGAGGAAGGGCAGTTACCTAATACGTGATTGTTTTGACGTTACCGACAGAATAAGCACCGGCTAACTCTGTGCCAGCAGCCGCGGTAATACAGAGGGTGCAAGCGTTAATCGGAATTACTGGGCGTAAAGCGCGCGTAGGTGGTTAGTTAAGTTGGATGTGAAATCCCCGGGCTCAACCTGGGAACTGCATTCAAAACTGACTGACTAGAGTATGGTAGAGGGTGGTGGAATTTCCTGTGTAGCGGTGAAATGCGTAGATATAGGAAGGAACACCAGTGGCGAAGGCGACCACCTGGACTGATACTGACACTGAGGTGCGAAAGCGTGGGGAGCAAACAGGATTAGATACCCTGGTAGTCCACGCCGTAAACGATGTCAACTAGCCGTTGGGAGCCTTGAGCTCTTAGTGGCGCAGCTAACGCATTAAGTTGACCGCCTGGGGAGTACGGCCGCAAGGTTAAAACTCAAATGAATTGACGGGGGCCCGCACAAGCGGTGGAGCATGTGGTTTAATTCGAAGCAACGCGAAGAACCTTACCAGGCCTTGACATCCAATGAACTTTCTAGAGATAGATTGGTGCCTTCGGGAACATTGAGACAGGTGCTGCATGGCTGTCGTCAGCTCGTGTCGTGAGATGTTGGGTTAAGTCCCGTAACGAGCGCAACCCTTGTCCTTAGTTACCAGCACGTAATGGTGGGCACTCTAAGGAGACTGCCGGTGACAAACCGGAGGAAGGTGGGGATGACGTCAAGTCATCATGGCCCTTACGGCCTGGGC
The DNA here is from genome assembly GCF_053502595.1 of Pseudomonas sp. LY-1. Taxonomy (NCBI): domain Bacteria; kingdom Pseudomonadati; phylum Pseudomonadota; class Gammaproteobacteria; order Pseudomonadales; family Pseudomonadaceae; genus Pseudomonas; species Pseudomonas sp. LY-1. The sequence goes on from NZ_CP094353.1 coordinate 1,001,379, forward strand.
TACACACGTGCTACAATGGTCGGTACAGAGGGTTGCCAAGCCGCGAGGTGGAGCTAATCCCAGAAAACCGATCGTAGTCCGGATCGCAGTCTGCAACTCGACTGCGTGAAGTCGGAATCGCTAGTAATCGCGAATCAGAATGTCGCGGTGAATACGTTCCCGGGCCTTGTACACACCGCCCGTCACACCATGGGAGTGGGTTGCACCAGAAGTAGCTAGTCTAACCTTCGGGGGGACGGTTACCACGGTGTGATTCATGACTGGGGTGAAGTCGTAACAAGGTAGCCGTAGGGGAACCTGCGGCTGGATCACCTCCTTAATCGACGACATCAGCTGCTCCATAAGTTCCCACACGAATTGCTTGATTCATTGAAGAAGACGATAAGAAGCAGCCCGAAATTGGGTCTGTAGCTCAGTTGGTTAGAGCGCACCCCTGATAAGGGTGAGGTCGGCAGTTCGAATCTGCCCAGACCCACCAATTTTGTGTGGGAACCTGTAGAAATACGGGGCCATAGCTCAGCTGGGAGAGCGCCTGCCTTGCACGCAGGAGGTCAACGGTTCGATCCCGTTTGGCTCCACCACTACTGCTTCTAGAAGTTAAAAGCTTAGAAATGAGCATTCCATCGTGATGATGGTGAATGTTGATTTCTAGTCTTTGATTAGATCGTTCTTTAAAAATTTGGGTATGTGATAGAAAGATAGACTGAACGTTACTTTCACTGGTAACGGATCAGGCTAAGGTAAAATTTGTGAGTTCTCTTAATTGAGAAATTCGAATTTTCGGCGAATGTCGTCTTCACAGTATAACCAGATTGCTTGGGGTTATATGGTCAAGTGAAGAAGCGCATACGGTGGATGCCTTGGCAGTCAGAGGCGATGAAAGACGTGGTAGCCTGCGAAAAGCTTCGGGGAGTCGGCAAACAGACTTTGATCCGGAGATGTCTGAATGGGGGAACCCAGCCATCATAAGATGGTTACCTTACACTGAATACATAGGTGTAAGGGGCGAACCAGGGGAACTGAAACATCTAAGTACCCTGAGGAAAAGAAATCAACCGAGATTCCCTTAGTAGTGGCGAGCGAACGGGGACTAGCCCTTAAGTGGCTTTGAGATTAGCGGAACGCTCTGGAAAGTGCGGCCATAGTGGGTGATAGCCCTGTACGCGAAAATCTCTTAGTCATGAAATCGAGTAGGACGGAGCACGAGAAACTTTGTCTGAATATGGGGGGACCATCCTCCAAGGCTAAATACTACTGACTGACCGATAGTGAACTAGTACCGTGAGGGAAAGGCGAAAAGAACCCCGGAGAGGGGAGTGAAATAGATCCTGAAACCGTATGCGTACAAGCAGTGGGAGCCTACTTTGTTAGGTGACTGCGTACCTTTTGTATAATGGGTCAGCGACTTATTTTCAGTGGCGAGCTTAACCGAATAGGGGAGGCGTAGCGAAAGCGAGTCTTAATAGGGCGTCTAGTCGCTGGGAATAGACCCGAAACCGGGCGATCTATCCATGGGCAGGTTGAAGGTTGGGTAACACTAACTGGAGGACCGAACCGACTACCGTTGAAAAGTTAGCGGATGACCTGTGGATCGGAGTGAAAGGCTAATCAAGCTCGGAGATAGCTGGTTCTCCTCGAAAGCTATTTAGGTAGCGCCTCATGTATCACTGTAGGGGGTAGAGCACTGTTTCGGCTAGGGGGTCATCCCGACTTACCAAACCGATGCAAACTCCGAATACCTACAAGTGCCGAGCATGGGAGACACACGGCGGGTGCTAACGTCCGTCGTGAAAAGGGAAACAACCCAGACCGTCAGCTAAGGTCCCAAAGTTATGGTTAAGTGGGAAACGATGTGGGAAGGCTTAGACAGCTAGGAGGTTGGCTTAGAAGCAGCCACCCTTTAAAGAAAGCGTAATAGCTCACTAGTCGAGTCGGCCTGCGCGGAAGATGTAACGGGGCTCAAACCATACACCGAAGCTACGGGTATCACGTAAGTGATGCGGTAGAGGAGCGTTCTGTAAGCCTGTGAAGGTGAGTTGAGAAGCTTGCTGGAGGTATCAGAAGTGCGAATGCTGACATGAGTAACGATAATGGGTGTGAAAAACACCCACGCCGAAAGACCAAGGTTTCCTGCGCAACGTTAATCGACGCAGGGTTAGTCGGTCCCTAAGGCGAGGCTGAAAAGCGTAGTCGATGGAAAACAGGTTAATATTCCTGTACTTCTGGTTATTGCGATGGAGGGACGGAGAAGGCTAGGCCAGCTTGGCGTTGGTTGTCCAAGTTTAAGGTGGTAGGCTGGAATCTTAGGTAAATCCGGGATTCTAAGGCCGAGAGCTGATGACGAGTTATCTTTTAGATGACGAAGTGGTTGATGCCATGCTTCCAAGAAAAGCTTCTAAGCTTCAGGTAACCAGGAACCGTACCCCAAACCGACACAGGTGGTTGGGTAGAGAATACCAAGGCGCTTGAGAGAACTCGGGTGAAGGAACTAGGCAAAATGGCACCGTAACTTCGGGAGAAGGTGCGCCGGTGAGGGTGAAGGACTTGCTCCGTAAGCTCATGCCGGTCGAAGATACCAGGCCGCTGCGACTGTTTATTAAAAACACAGCACTCTGCAAACACGAAAGTGGACGTATAGGGTGTGACGCCTGCCCGGTGCCGGAAGGTTAATTGATGGGGTTAGCTAACGCGAAGCTCTTGATCGAAGCCCCGGTAAACGGCGGCCGTAACTATAACGGTCCTAAGGTAGCGAAATTCCTTGTCGGGTAAGTTCCGACCTGCACGAATGGCGTAACGATGGCGGCGCTGTCTCCACCCGAGACTCAGTGAAATTGAAATCGCTGTGAAGATGCAGTGTATCCGCGGCTAGACGGAAAGACCCCGTGAACCTTTACTATAGCTTTGCACTGGACTTTGAATTTGCTTGTGTAGGATAGGTGGGAGGCTTTGAAGCGTGGACGCCAGTTCGCGTGGAGCCAACCTTGAAATACCACCCTGGCAACTTTGAGGTTCTAACTCAGGTCCGTTATCCGGATCGAGGACAGTGTATGGTGGGTAGTTTGACTGGGGCGGTCTCCTCCTAAAGAGTAACGGAGGAGTACGAAGGTGCGCTCAGACCGGTCGGAAATCGGTCGTAGAGTATAAAGGCAAAAGCGCGCTTGACTGCGAGACAGACACGTCGAGCAGGTACGAAAGTAGGTCTTAGTGATCCGGTGGTTCTGTATGGAAGGGCCATCGCTCAACGGATAAAAGGTACTCCGGGGATAACAGGCTGATACCGCCCAAGAGTTCATATCGACGGCGGTGTTTGGCACCTCGATGTCGGCTCATCACATCCTGGGGCTGAAGCCGGTCCCAAGGGTATGGCTGTTCGCCATTTAAAGTGGTACGCGAGCTGGGTTTAGAACGTCGTGAGACAGTTCGGTCCCTATCTGCCGTGGACGTTTGAGATTTGAGAGGGGCTGCTCCTAGTACGAGAGGACCGGAGTGGACGAACCTCTGGTGTTCCGGTTGTCACGCCAGTGGCATTGCCGGGTAGCTATGTTCGGAATAGATAACCGCTGAAAGCATCTAAGCGGGAAACTAGCCTCAAGATGAGATCTCACTGGGACCTTGAGTCCCCTGAAGGGCCGTCGAAGACTACGACGTTGATAGGTTGGGTGTGTAAGCGCTGTGAGGCGTTGAGCTAACCAATACTAATTGCCCGTGAGGCTTGACCATATAACACCCAAGCAATTTGCGAACTCGAAAGAGACCAGATTGCGGTGTGTGAAGACGAAACGAACCGAAAGTTCGACTCTTACAAAACACCGAAAGCTATCACATACCCAATTTGCTGAAGCGAGGCCAGCTGGCCACGACTCAGTACCCGAATTTCTTGACGACCATAGAGCATTGGAACCACCTGATCCCATCCCGAACTCAGCAGTGAAACGATGCATCGCCGATGGTAGTGTGGGGTTTCCCCATGTGAGAGTAGGTCATCGTCAAGATTAAATTCCAGAACCCCTGTTTGCTTACGCAGACAGGGGTTTTGTTTTGGGCGGTCGGAAAGGCTCAAGTGGCTCGCCCCCCTCGGTACTCGACAAAATTGCGCAGTTATTTCTGAACCAGACCACTAGAATAGGTACCTAACCTTTTTTAGCGTCCGAGCCCTATCTATGCCCGATCCGGTTGATGCCCCCAAGGTGTCGGATTTACCCCTGGACGACCTGGTGGCATGCCATGAGTGCGATTTATTGATGCGCAAACCTGTGCTCGCCCTCGGCGAAAAAGCCCAGTGCCCGCGCTGCGGTTACGAGCTGTACGCGCATCGCCACAACGTCGTCGAACGAAGCCTCGCCTTAGTCTTGGCAGCGCTATTGCTGTACATCCCCGCGAACTTTTTGCCCATCATGCAGCTCAATCTACTCGGGCAGTCCTCGGAGGACACCGTGTGGACCGGCGTCGTCGGCCTGTTCGACACCGGCATGCACGGCGTCGCTGCCGTCGTGTTCCTGTGCAGCATGGGTATTCCCCTGCTCAAGTTGCTCTGCCAATTGGCGGTGTTGCTCAGCATCCGCTGGAACATCGGTCGCAGTTACGGGCTGCTGCTCTACCGCATTTACCATCACCTGAGAGATTGGGGGATGTTGGAGGTGTACCTGATGGGCGTCCTGGTGGCGATCGTAAAGCTCGCCGACATGGCCTCCATCACGATTGGCCTGGGTCTGGTCTGCTTCGTCAGCCTATTAATGGTTCAGGTTCTGCTTGAGGTGGTGATGTCGCCCCACCAGATCTGGCAAGCACTGTCAGGAGAGGATGATCATGCGGGCGATTGATGCAGGCATTCTGATTTGTACCGAATGCCACGAATTGAACAAGCAAGAACCGGACACCGATGAGCAAACCTGCACCCGTTGCGGTGCGCTGGTCCATGCCCGTCGCCCCAACAGCCTGACGCGCACCTGGGCCTTGCTGATCACCGCTGCGATTCTCTATATCCCGGCCAACCTGTTACCGATTATGACCGTCAATTCCCTCGGCCAGGGCGATCCCAGTACCATCATGTCCGGCGTGATCCAACTGGTGCAGCACGGCATGTTCCCCATCGCCGCCGTGGTGTTCATCGCCAGCATCCTGGTGCCGACGTTCAAGCTCGTAGGTATTGGTCTGCTACTGTTCTCGGTGCAGCGTCACCAACCGCTGTCGGCGCAACAACGGATTATCATGTACCGCTTTATCGAATTCATCGGCCGCTGGTCCATGCTGGATATCTTCGTGATCGCCATCCTGGTGGCGGTTGTAAACTTTGGACGGCTTGCCAGTGTCGAGGCCAACCTCGGCGCGGCGGCGTTCGCCAGTGTGGTGATCTTGACGATGCTTGCCGCAGTAACTTTTGATCCCCGACTGATTTGGGATAACACGGAGTCGGACGACGACCATGAGTGATTTGCCTAAAGCTAAAACCCGCCCGGCTTCCAACTGGTCGGCTATTTGGGTACTGCCCCTGATCGCCCTGATCATCGGCGGTTGGTTGGGCTGGCGTGCCTACTCTCAGCAAGGCATCGAGATCCAGGTACGCTTTGAAAGCGGCGAAGGCATCCAGGTCAACAAGACCGAAGTAGTCTACAAAGGCATGCCCGTGGGCAAGGTCAAGACCCTGGCCCTGGACGACGAAGGTAACAATCGCGGGGTGATTGCCACCATCGAGATGAACAAGGACGTCGAGCAATACCTCAAGACCAATACGCGCTTCTGGCTGGTCAAACCCAGCGTCAGCCTCGCCGGCATCACCGGCCTGGAGACCCTTGTGTCAGGGAACTACATTGCCGCCAGCCCCGGCGACGGTGAGCCCACGCGCAAATTCAAGGCGCTGTCCGAAGAACCGCCCTTGTCCGACGCCAAGCCAGGCCTGCACCTGACCATCAAGGCCGACCGCCTTGGCTCGCTCAACCGCGGCAGCCCAGTGTTCTACAAGCAGATCCAGGTCGGCCAGGTCAAAAGCTACCTGTTGTCCGAGGACCAGAGCACCGTCGAGATCAAGGTCTACATCGAACCGACCTACGCCAGCCTGGTGCGCAAACACACGCGTTTCTGGAACGCCAGCGGCATCAGCATCGACGCCAACCTCTCCGGTGTGAAGGTGCGCAGCGAATCGCTCTCCAGCATCGTCGCCGGCGGTATCGCCTTCGCCACCCCGGAGAATCGCAAGGACAGCCCGCCGACCGACCCGAGCCTGCCCTTTCGCCTGTATGAAGACTTCGACGCCGCCGCCGCCGGCATCAAGGTCAAGGTCAAACTCACCGATTTCGAAGGCCTGCAGGCCGGGCGCACCCCAGTGATGTACAAAGGCATCCAGGTCGGCAGCCTGAAAACCCTGAAGATCGACCCGGACCTGTCCAGCGCCAACGCCGAACTGACCCTCGACCCATTGGCCGAAGACTACCTGGTACAGGACACCCAGTTCTGGGTGGTCAAGCCGTCGATTTCCCTGGCCGGTATCACTGGGCTCGAGGCGTTGGTCAAAGGTAACTACATCGCGATTCGTCCCGGTGACAAAGGCACTCCACCTCAACGGGAATACGTGGCTCGCGCCAAGGCGCCGCCCTTGGACCTGCGTTCCCCTGGCCTGCACATGGTGCTGTTCACCGACAGCCTCGGCTCGCTGGATGTCGGCAGCCCGATCCTCTACAAGCAGGTCAAGGTCGGCTCGGTGCAGAGCTACCAGTTCTCGCGCAAAAACAAACAACTGGTGATCGGCGTCCATATCGAGAAGGAGTACGCCAACCTGGTCAATGGTTCGACGCGTTTCTGGAACGCCAGCGGCGTGACCCTGACCGGCGGCCTCACCGGCGGTATCCAGGTGAAAAGCGAATCCCTGGCCAGCCTGATGTCCGGCGGTATCGCCTTTGAAACGCCGGAACCGAACGTGCCGCTGAAAAAACGTATCCCACGTTTCCGCCTGTTCGCCGATCGTGAAACGGCCAATCAGAGTGGCACCCTGGTGACCATCAAAGTCGACCGCGCCGACGGCCTGCGCCCCGGCACCCCGGTGCGTTTCAAAGGCCTGGACGTCGGTAAGATCGAGAGCGTCGACCTCAGCGCCGATCTGCAATCGGTGCTGCTCGGTGCGCGCATCACCCAGGTCGTGGATCGCATCGCACGCGTCGGCAGCCAGTTCTGGGTGGTCAAGCCGGAACTGGGCCTGATGAAAACCTCGAACCTGGAAACCCTGGTCACCGGCCAATACATCGAAGTGCTGCCCGCGCTGAAAAACGCCGGGCCGCAGAAGAGCTTCGTCGCGTTGGACCAGCCACCCGAAGCCGTCCATCAGGAGGCTGGCCTGAGCCTGGTACTGAGTGCCGCACGCCGTGGTTCGCTCAAAGAAGGCGTGCCCGTCACTTACCGCGAAGTCACTGTGGGCAAAGTCACCGGCTACGAATTGGGCCAGACCGCCGACCGCGTGCTGATCCACATCCTGATCGAGCCCAAGTACGCGGCGTTGGTGCGCAGCGGCAGCCGCTTCTGGAACAGCAGCGGCTTCGGTCTCGACTTCGGCCTGTTCAAAGGCGCGACGGTACGCACCGAATCCCTGGAAACCCTGGTTGCCGGCGGCATCGCCTTCGCCACGCCCGATGGCGAACGCATGGGCAGCGCCGCGCGGCCGCAGCAAACCTTCCCGCTGTTCGACAAGTTTGAGGATGAGTGGCTGACCTGGGCGCCTAAGATTCCGCTGGGCAAGTAGGCCGAGGCGCGGCTATCGCGGGCAAGCCCCCTCCCACAGATGAGCGCATTCCTACAGGATAAACGCGGTCACTTGTGGGAGGGGGCTTGCCCGCGATGAGGCCCTCAAAAACACCACCAAACCCCAGCCCACAAAAAAGGCCGCGATCCATAAGATCGCGGCCTTTTAGCATTTCACCGCCGAACGTCAGACCTCATCCAACTCCGGCTCATCCGCCTGCACAGTCACCGTTGCCTTCACCGCATCATGGCGCCGGATGTACTTCCAGTCCGCCTCATCGATGTAGATCCCGTTCGGCCCGCTGCCGCCCTCCAGGTCGATCGCTACCTGGGCCGACACCTGCGGCTTCACGCTCGCCAGGATCGGCACGAAGCCCAGCTGCAGGCTGGTTTCCAGCAGCGCTGCCTGGTTCTTCTCATCGATGTCGGCCGCTTCGTCGAGGTAGTACGGCAAGCGCACGCGCCCGGCCTGGTCGCGGTCCATCAGGTGCAGCAACAAATACATGTTGGTCAGCGCCTTGATGGTCATGGTGGTGCCGTTGGACGCCGCGCCATCGATGTCGGTGTGAATCACCGGCTGGCCATGCACCTTGGTGATCTCGAACGCCAGCTCGAACAAGTCCTTGAGGCCCAACTGGTTGTGGTTGGCCGCCACCAGGCGCGCCAGGTATTCCTTGGCCTCTTCGTTCTTGTTGTCCTGCTCGGCGCTCTGGCTCAAGTCGAACACCGACAGGGTTTCGCCTTCTTCGTACTGACCGGCGCTGTGGATGATCTGGTCGATATGCTTGAGCGCTTCCTTGTTCGGTGCCAGCACGATGCGGAAACTCTGCAGGTTCGACACCTGGCGCTTGTTGATCTCGCGGTTGAACAAGGCCAGCTGGTGTTCCAGGCTGTCGTAGTCGCTGCGGATATTGCGCAAAGTCCGTGCGATATCGGTGACCGCCGCGCGCCGTGCCTTGCCCAGGGTCAGGGCTTCGTCGGTACGGTGAGCATAGGCGTTGATCAGCAGTTGCAGGCGCCGCTCCACGTCATCCTCGCTGTCGAACTTGGCCACGCCCTTGAGGCGAACCTGGGCGTAAAGCGCTTCGATCTGGCCATCAGCGCGCAGCAAGCCTTGCCAGCTGTCCTGATAGTCATTGAGCAGCGGCAGCAGGTTGTCCATGGAATCGTCGACCGGGTCCATGAACGGCGTGCCGAACGGCAAGTCCGCCGGCAGCAACTGGCGACGGCGCAAAGCGTCATCCAGGGTGCGTTGCTTGGCTTCCATATCGCCGATCTGGCGACCGACCAGTTGCAGCTTGGCCGACAGTTGCTGGACACGTTCGGTGAACGCGTCGCTGGAGCGCTTCAATTCATCCTGGGCGGCTTCCATCTGCGCCAGCTGTTCCAGCTTCTCACCTTCTTCGGCGCTCAGGGTTTGCGCACGGCGGAAATCTTCCAGGGCCTTTTGCGCGTCCAGCACTTGCTGGTACAGCGCTTCGGTCTGGGTTTTGCTCGCGGCGCGGTCAGAGGCCACCGCCTGCTGCGTCTTGAGCTGCTTGAGTTCTTTTTCCAGGCGCTCTTTCTGGTCGCGCAACGCCGCGCGATCCGCCAGGGCCTGCAAGGCGGGCGGTTCGATGTGGGAGATGTCGATCGACAGCCCCGGCACTTCAAAGCGCTCGCCCTTGAAACCATCGAGGATCAGTTCCAGGGATTTGACCCACTGGCCGTCCTCATCCAGCGTGATGCCATGCTCACCCAGCGGCAGGCTGAACAGCGAACTGTTGAACAGACGCATCAGACGCTCGACATCCTGCTGTGAGAATTCTTCGCGCAGCTTGGCGTAGCTGTTGTTGTCTGCGTGATCGAGCTGTTGCTTGACCGACTTCAGGCGTTTTTCCAGCTCGCGCAGGCGCTCGTCCAAGTCCTCGGCGCTGAACTGCCGCGACTGCGCCAGGGCGCCGGCGAGTTCATCGTGGGCATCCTTGGCTGCCAGCAGTTGCTGTTCCAGCACCCTGACATCATCGACCAGCGCAAAGCGATGCTTGAGCACCGACAGCTCGCCCAGCCAACGCTGGATACCGCTGATTTCGCGCTCCAGGCGCATCAGCTCCTGGGTGCCGCCACGTTGGTCGTGCTGCAGCGCGTCCTGCTCGTTGCGGTAGTGCTCGGCCTGGATGGTCAGCTCTTCCTTGCGCGCACTGGCGTAGTCCGACCAGGTGCCCAGCAGCGAGTCCAACAGCGGCGACAGGCGATGCAATTTGCCGCGCAGGATGTCGCGTTGTTTCACGCCATTGGCCAGGGCCTCGACCAGCGGGCCGGCGGCGACCAGGGAGTTGTAGTCCTGCTCCATGCGTCGCACGTCGCGGAAGGCTTCTTCACACGCGGCGATGTAATCGACACTGCCGGAGCGCAGGCTGTGCTCGAACGCATCGAGGAACAATTGCTTGAGCTTGGCTGCGGTGATTTCGCGCATGTGCAACAGGTTGATAAACAGCGCGCGGAAGGTCTTCAGGCTCTGTTCGCTGGTGGAACGCAGCGGGATCAGCGTCAGGTCCAGTGGGATCGACGTGTGGCCGCCGACCAGCAAACGGCGTAGTTCATCGGGCTTGAGTTCGTAGGCTTTCAGGCCCTCGCGCTCCAGGTTGGTGAACAGCTCTTTCTGGCGCAGGCAGGTGTCGTTTTTCTGGTAGTGGGCCAGGTCGAGCTTGCCGGCGTAGGCAAAGAACTGGTGACCGAAACCACCGCCCGGGCCGCGCCCGACCACGCCGATCACATGCGGGCCGTGGGGCAGGGAGACTTCCACGAGGATGTAGCTGGTGTCGGTGGCGAAGTAGAAGCGCCGCGATTGTTCCAGGGTGTACTTGCCGAAACTCATGTCCGACATGCGCGCCAGGATCGGGAACTGCAAGGCGTTGATCGATGCGGATTTACCCAGGTTGTTCGCGCCGTACACCGACAGCGGCTCTTCGAGCGGGAACAATCCGAGGCTGTAGCCGGCGGTATTCAATAGGGCGAAGCGGCGGATGCCGTAGCGTTCCTTGCTCATGCGTCGGTCTCCTGTTCTTCGGCAATGGCGCGGGCCAGGGCGTCTTCTTCGCTTTCGTCGGCAAAGTCGCTCAAGTCCAGCGGGTCATCGGTCTTCAGCAGTTTTTCATCGCTGTCTTCGTCGATGATCACCGGTGTCGGCAATGGCAGCACGCTGTGGATGCTGGCCGCGAGGTCGCGGTCCTGTTGCACCGACAGGCACACATCGAGGAAGCGATGCATCGGCGGCAGGAAGCGATAGATGCCGTTTTCTTCGCTGGCAAAACCCAGTTGGGTCATGCGGCGCATGATTTTCTCTTCGAGCTCTTCCTGGGTTTGCACTTCGGCCTGGATAAACAGGTCGCGGTATTTTTCCAGCAGCGACGGCAGTTCATCGCGGCCGAGGCTGCCGCCGTCGAGCACGGCAATCGGGTCGCGGCCCTGGTCGGCCAGGTGCTCGACGATGATAAAGGTGAACAGCGCCAGGCGCTGCGCGGTCTTGTTCACCTGCGCGCTGGCGATGGCCGAATCCGGCACGAAGTAATAGAAACCACGGGTATCGCACACCAGTTCAAAGCCCAGGGCCTTGAACAGCGTGCGGTACTGGTCCTGGAAATTCGACAGTTGCGCGTACAGCTCCGGGTCGCGGCGGCTGACGTGGTAACCCTTGAACAGCTCGCGAAAGATCGGCGCCAGCTGGGACAGTTCGGATAGATCAAGATGCATAAGGGGTGCTCGCAGAATTCTCGGCGGCGTCGGGCGTGGCCGGGAGCAGGGCGAATGAGCGCAGGCTGACCTGATGCTCGTGTGTGTGGTAATCGCGGCGTTCCAGGCGCTCGCGCTTGAAGCGTTTTTCGCGGGACAGGCGCGAGAACCAGTAGAGCAATTCGTCGGTGGCGCCGTCCGGTTCCTGTTCCAGCAGCCATGTCATCAGGTCCGGCATCGGCAGCGCGTCTTCGCAGCGTTCGAGCATTTCCTTGACCGTGCGCGGTGCGCGCTGGGCTTCGCCTTTATGGGACTTGTGCGCCTTGGGGAAGCGCGCCGGTTTCGGCTCGAAGTTCGCCAGGGCGTACACGTAGGCCTCGACCTGGCTCGCGCTGCCGAGGAAGGTGCTTTGCGGCCGGGTAAACATCGGCATCGCGGCCTGCGGCACCGCGTCCAGGCCTTTACGGCGAATGGCCGACAGCGCCAGCGCGGCGCCACGGGTCACGGCGTTGTGCCGACGCGCTTCTTCACGCAGCGGCAGCAGCAGCTCGCGGGCGTGACGCAGGGTCAACTGGGCGCTGGTCTGCATTTCGAGGATGCGCGCGTGGGTGCGCAACAGCATGTCGTCGTCGACCAGATGGCCGAGGCGCTGCTGCTCGGTGAGCAGGCGCAGCAGCACGTTTTCGACCTTGCGCACGCCTTGTTCGAAGGCGCCGTCGGCGTTCACCAATTGGATCATCGGTTCGACGTATTCGTCCCAGGTCGCCAGCACTTCGGCGTAGCGCTGACGCAACGGGATCTGCCGGTCGCTGGTCTTGGCGCGGTCGGCCACGGCGGCGAGGGCTTGTTCGTCGTTGGCGAGTTTTTTCAGCACGTCGCGCACGCGCATGTCGAGCAGGCGCAGTTGCCGGGCCAGGTCGTGGCCGTCACGGATGTCGAAGGCGTCCTGGATATAACCGGCCAGGCGCTCGAGGTGGCGCAGGTAGGCTTCGATTTCCAGGCACAGGCCAAGCCGGTGCTCCTTGCGAAGATAGGCGAGGAAGTCGTGGATCTGCGCATTGAGCTCGAAACGGTTCGGGCTCTTGGCGACAGGCACCAGGATATCCAGGCGAATCCACACGTCCAGCAGGCTGGTGATGTCCTGGGGCGTGCTGTCCAGTTGTTGGGCGGCCAGTTGTGCGCGCAGCTCGCCGAGGCTCAGGGTGCCTTGGTCGAAGTGTTCGCACAGTGGCTCAAGTAAGGCCCAGTGTTCGGCGAGGGCGCGCAGGACGCGCTTGGGTTCGATCATGGGAATGGCCGGCTGGTTGGCGATTAAAAGTCGCGATTGTACTGCATCAGGCGCGGGATTTATCCACAGCCGGTCAGTGCGCAGTGGGCGATTGTTACCGAACAGCGGTAGAATCCCCGCTCTTTACTTATCCACAAGTGGCCGAGCTGTGCTTATCGAGTCCCGACGTCGCGCTTACTTGACCGCCATGCAGGTGGTCAACTGGCTGCCCCGCACCGAACTGCCGTTTGCCGCCCCGTCGCGGCCCGAGCTGCTGCAGGCGCTCGAGCCCGATGACGGATTGGAAACGTCGGGCGAGGAGGCGGCTGCGCCCGTGGCGGTGGTCAAGCCTGAGCCGCCGACGCGGCCGGTGGTCGAACGCGCCAAGGTCGAGGTGCCACGCCCGTCGCCGATGGCCAAGCCGGCGGTGGCTGAAGAGGCGGCCCCGGTGGTCAAGGCGCCTGTCGTCCCACCGCCGCGGTTTGCCCTGCAATTGCTGCGGGCCGGGCGTTGCCTGTTGCTGGTCGAGCTGCCTACCGGCGAGCGCTTCCAGACCCGCGACCCGGCCTACATGCTGCTCAAGGACATGCTGCGCGCTGCCGGCCTGCCCGACAGCCCGCAAATCGTCGGCGACCCGGTGCGCTGGCCGTTGCTGGTGCGCGGCACCATGGACCAGGGCCCGGACGCCGCGCGGGATTTTGTGCAAGGTTTTGTGTCGGCACGCCTGGAAGACGAACCCTGCGTGTGCCTGTGGCTGATCGGCCTGCCCGCCGTGCGGTTTGCAGGCGAAGCCGATGCCGAAGTCTGGTACCGCGAACTGCAGGTCGAAGGCCTGGGCTCGGTATGGGCCCTGCCGGGCCTGGAATTATTAATGGAAGAGCCACAGCGTAAGGCTGATGTCTGGCAAGCCATGCGCCGGCTGATGGCGCGCTGGAAAACAATCGATGAGTGAGGCTTTATCCTTCCGCCCGATGACCGAGGCCGACCTCGACGCCGTGCTGAAAATCGAATACGCGGCATACAGCCACCCCTGGACCCGCGGGATCTTTCTCGACGGGCTGGGCAAGTACCAGATCTGGCTGATGTTCGAAGGTGAGCAGCAAGTGGGCCACGGGGTGGTGCAGATCATCCTCGATGAAGCGCATTTGCTGAACATCACCGTCAAACCGGAAAACCAGGGCCGCGGCCTCGGCCTGGCGCTGCTCGAGCACCTGATGTCCCGCGCCTATGCCGCCAGCGCACGGGAATGTTTCCTCGAAGTGCGTGACAGCAACGCCAGCGCGTTCCGGCTGTATGAACGCTATGGCTTCAATGAAATCGGCCGTCGGCGCGATTACTACCCAGCCGTCGGCGGTCGCGAAGATGCGGTCGTGATGGCCTGCACCCTGGTCGACTGAACACGCAACCCATGTGGGAGGGGGCTTGCCCCCGATGGCAGTGTGTCAGTCAACACATGTATTGTTGACAGTGTGCTATCGGGGGCAAGCCCCCTCCCACATTTGGATCTACGGTGTGTCAGCGGTTGCCGTTGACAGGCTCGCGCTCGGCCAGTTCGGCTTCGTCCAAGCCATTGCCGCCGCCAATTTCATCCTCGTCGACGATGCTCAGGTCCCAATCGGCCTGTTCGCCTTCGCCTTCTTCCTGTGCATCCCGTGCGCCGTCCTCGCGGATCAGGTTTTCCGGGCTCATCTCGTCATCGGTCGTCTCGGCCTCGCCCACCCGTTCGTCGCGCATCCGGCGTTTGCGCTCGACAAGCGGCAGTTCATCGCCGATTCCCGCCTTCGGCTCTTGATCGTCAAAGTCCAGCTCGCGCACCGAGCCCATGCGATCCTCATTGTCATCAATCGGTTCCGGCTGTGTAGCGCCGTATGGACGTCGTGATTCAGTCATGGCCAATCCTCATACTGTGGGGCTTATAGTGTGTGGACAGGCCTGGCGCACCAAGATTCAAGTCATCGCCTGCCGTCTATCTTTATTCCGGGCGTGACCCGGACGGGCGGTCGTCTGTCAAAGCTGCGCATCATTCCTGAGGCTTTCCCTGATGAACGAACTACAAGAGCTGCTTGATAACAACGAACGCTGGGCGGATGCGATCAAACAGGAAGATCCCGAATTCTTCGCCAAACTGGCCCGCCAGCAAGCACCGGAATACCTGTGGATCGGCTGTTCCGACGCCCGCGTACCGGCCAACGAAATCGTCGGCATGCTGCCGGGTGATCTGTTCGTACACCGTAATGTGGCCAATGTGGTGCTGCACACCGACCTCAACTGCCTGTCGGTGATTCAGTACGCCGTCGATGTGCTCAAGGTCAAACACATCCTGGTCACCGGCCACTATGGCTGCGGCGGTGTGCGGGCGTCGATGCAGGACCGTCAGTTCGGCCTGATCGACGGCTGGCTGCGCACCATTCGCGACCTCTACTACGAAAACCGCGATCTGCTGGCCAAGCTGCCGACTGAGGAAGAGCGCGTCGACCGCCTCTGCGAATTGAACGTGGTTCAGCAGGTGGCCAACGTCGGTCATACCAGCATTGTGCAAAACGCCTGGCACCGGGGGCAGAGCCTGTCGATCCACGGTTGCATCTACGGCATCAAGGATGGCCGCTGGAAGAGCTTGAACACCACCATCACTGGTTTTGAGCAGTTGCCGCCGCAGTATCGCTTGCGCCCGCTGGGTGAAGCCTAAGGGCGCTTGCGCTCGCGCCACAGGGTCATGAACGTCTGCCCTTCGGCGTTCAGTGGCTCCTGGCTGCCGGTGATCCAGCCCCGGCAGTTCAGCTCGCCGCATTGGCACGCGAACTGCCGGAACAGCGCGTCCTCGGTGCTGGCGTAATCCAGGGTCAACAGGGCGCCGGCCGCGATGGGCTGCACGGTCCAGAGCTCCAGGTAGGTGGTGTCCAAAAATACATTCGGGTTGCAGGAGTGGCGCAGCAGGCCGCAGAACCAACAGTCGTACAAGTGGATGCGCGGCGACAGTTGCAAGGTGTGTGGGCGTCGCTCGTTCACCGCGTAGCCGGAGACCTTGGCAATGCGTATGCGACTCTCAAAGGCGATGCGCGCCTTGACCCTGGCCCCGGCGCCGTCCCTGGCGTGGCTGACCTGGAAGTGTTTGGACGAAGGGTAGCCCTGCCCGACGAACAGTGTCTTGAACGGGTAAAGGCAGTCATTCACAGGGTTTACAGCCTTATCCATGGCGCGAGTTTTCATAACTCTCCTGGGTTGGGCTGCATCGACTTGCGGGTGATGTCTGACTGGCAGTCTTGCAGCGGAAGGGCCCGGATCAAGACTCGCTGAACATAACGCCGATTTCTACTGTCAACTTTGACAGTAGAAATCGGCGTTTTTTTGCGCTTTTACAGCGCCGGGGCGCTGATCGTCGGGGTGGGCGCGGCGTCTTTCAGCTGTTTGAGCTGGGCTTTGATCGCGGACGTGGCGCATTTGGCGTTGGCCTGTTCCGGGGTCAGGTTGCGCACCGAGGTGTAGAACAATTCGCAGGTCTGTTCTTTACGCGTGACCTGCCAGGTGTTCATGCACGCCTTGAGCAGCACATTCGCATCGCTCGCCGGTTTCTGGCCCATTCCGGCTTGCCAGCAGGCGGCGCTCAAATCCTGGCCCATCACTTTCAAACCGGCCTCGTCGGCCTTCTGCTCGTTACCGTCATACGTGTCGGGGCTTGCCGCGTACCAGATGTAACTGGGGTGGTTGGCGCCCAGGACCGAGACGGTTTTGCCGGGGATCGGGCTGATTTGCGCCAGGCCCAGCACACCCACGGTTTGCCCGTATTGTTGCTTGATCCAACTGCGCACCGGTGCGCCGAACGCGACCATCGGCAACGCACCTTTGGGCGGCAGGCTCAGTTCCTTGACCATGCGTGTCTGGTAGTCGGTGAAGTAGCTGTAGACGTTTTCCAGGTCTTTCCCGGCGTTGGACGGCGCGGCGATCGGGGCGATGTCGATGATGGTCTGGTAGGCCGGGGTTTCGCTGGCCGGAATGCCATTGTCGACGAGCAGGGTGGCCCAGCGGTCGGTGGTGGCCGATTCCAGGTAATCCTGGGCCTGGGTCAGCGAGTAATCCGGCGGAAAGTGCAGCAGCTCGATGCTTTTGCGGTTTTCCAGGGCCATGCCCAGCGGCAGGAACAAGTACCAGTTGTAAGCCCACTTGCCATCGCTATTGAGCCGGCTCGCGCCCTGGTAGGCCAGGTCGGCGGTAGCGAGCAAGCTCGTCAGCGGCTGGCCATAGTTGTCGGGCACGCCGCTGAAGGTCGCCGCGACCTGGCCGTCATGCTTTCTGACGCTGACCTTGGCACGGCTGTAACCGTCGCGCTGCAGGCTCTGGTTGAGGTAGTGCTCGACGGTCTGCTCCAGCGTCCACGGCCGGAAGCAGATCACGTTGCAGTTATTGGGGTAAGCGAACAACTGGGTAACCCGTTGCGTGCTGCCCAGCGGTACTTCGATGTCGGCCTGTACGACCGCACTCGCGATCAGTGCGGCCAAGGTGAAGGACAACCTGGTCGGTTTAAACATAGATGATTCCTTGTCAGCGAGAGCCCGTCTGCGCGGGGTGAAAGCCCACCTCCACACAGTAGCGGCTGACCAGGAAAACCGCGTGCAAAATCGCCGGGCGTGTCGCTATTGGATAAGCCGTCCTACACCTCGAACTGCAACGCATTGCTCAAGTCGCCCATCGGTTTCTGGCCGCGGGCGATCATGGCGTCGTCGCGCCGCTTGAGCCCGTCCAGTGTCTCCAACTGGAAGACGCGGGTGATCAGGCGCAGGATCGACGCGGTGTCGTACACCGTATGGTCCACCGTGCCTTTGCGCGCGAACGGCGACACCACCAGGGTCGGAACCCGTGTGCCAGGGCCCCAGCGGTCGCCCTTGGGCGGTGCCACGTGGTCCCACCAGCCGCCGTTTTCATCGACGGTCACCACCACCACCATGTTTTTCCACTGCGGGCTTTCCTGCAGCACCTTCAGGGCGCGGGTGATATGGCGGTCACCCGAGGCCACGTCGGCATAACCGGCGTGCATGTTGAGGTTGCCCTGGGGTTTGTAGAAGGTTACGGCGGGCAGCTTGCCCGCCTGCGCGTCGGCAAAGAACTTGTTGGTGCTCGACTCATCGCCCAGGCCCGCGTCGCGCAGGCGCTTGTCACGCTCCGCGCGGTTTTCCGGGCCCTGTTGCTTGAAGTAGTTGAACGGCTGGTGGTGATACTGGAAGTTGGGGATCTTCGGAATGCCGCCCGAGTCCTTGAACTGTTCCAGCGTCGCTTGCCAGGCCCCGGCGTACCAGGCCCAGTCGATGTTCTTTTTCGACAGCTTGTCGCCGATGTGTTCGTGGGTCTGCGGCACCAGTACGTTGGGCAGGTCGGGCTTGGCGTAGTCCGGGTTTTGCGGGTCGCGAATCCAGGTCGGCCAGTAGGGCGGGGCCAGGGTGTTCACGGCGTAACCGTCCGGGGTCAGCGCGCTCGGGCCGAACTGCGGCGGGCCGCTCATGGCGCTGGCCGGGGATTTGTCCAGGGGCTTGAGGCGTGGGTCGGTGGGATCGTCGCTTTGCAGCGTGGCGATCTGCGCCTTGGCCACCGACTGCGCGGCGTTCGGATAAACCGGCGCGGTCGCGCTGATCAGGTATTGGTGGTTGAGGAACGAGCCGCCAAATGCGCCCTGGAAGAAGTTATCGCAGAGCACAAACTCCTTGGCCACGTCCCACAGGCGCAGGGAATAACGGCTCTGGGCGTAATGCCCCATCACCAGGCCGCCGGAATCGGCCCAGGCGACGAAATTGTCGTTCTTGCCGCCGTTGATCTGCATCTGGTTCTGGTAGAACACGTGCCACAAATCCCGGGTGACCAGGCTCAAGGGCAGGTCTTCGGCGTTCGGGCCCTTGAGGGCGAACGGGGCGTTGGGCAGGTTTTCCTGGAATTGCACTTCGCTGGGGTAGGTCACCCCGTCGACGCTTTGCGAGCCGACTTGCAACACACCACCCCACACCGGGGGCAGGGTGGTCAATACGCTGGCGTCGCGGTCGCGCTGCTGATAGTCGGCGGGAGACAACGCCGACAGCGGTTTCTCCAGCCCGGGGAAATCGGCAAACAGGTTGTTGAAGCTGCGGTTTTCGGCGTAGATCACCACGACGGTTTTCACTTGGTCGTGTAATGCCTTATCCAACTCTTGCGGCGTGAGCGGCCGAGGCAGCGGTTTGCCCGGCGCGTCGCCGGGATTGCCGCAGGCACTCAAGGTCGCGCCCACCCCCAGCACCGCTGCGCCGCCGAGGAAGCGCCGCCGGCTGGTGTCTACCGGCGGTTGATCGATGGAATCGGGGGCCGGGCGGTCTTCGTGCTCGTCACTCATTGCGGGAGTCCTTGCTGGCGGTTTGTTGCAAGATATTTCGCCAGGACGGTAGCAGTGGAATGTGACGCAGGGAAGACAGCTTGAAGTTACACGCGTTAAGCGGAAAGCCTGGAGCTACAAACCTCAAGCTTGCCGCTGCGTTTAAGGCATCACCGGCGGCAAATACTTCAACGTCGTCCCCAACGCCCACAACAAAAACAACACCAACGGCGCGTGTACCAGCAACTGCACGAACGAAAACCCGATCAGATCCCGCGCCTTCAGCCCCAACACGCCCAGCAACGGCAGCATATAAAACGGGTTGATCAAATTCGGCAGCGCCTCGGCCGCGTTGTAGATCTGCACGGCCCAGCCCAGGTGGTATTGCAGGTCAGTGGCCACTTGCATCACGTAGGGCGCTTCGATGATCCACTTGCCGCCGCCCGACGGGATGAAGAAACCCAGCACCGCCGAGTACACGCCCATCAACAGGGCATAGGTGTCGTGGGAGGCGATGGAGGTGAAGAAGGTCGAGATATGGTGAGCCAGGGTCTGGCCGTCGCCGCCCTTGACCACCGTCATCAGCGCGGCAATCGAGCCGTACAGCGGGAACTGGATCAGCACGCCGGTGGTGGTCGGCACCGCGCGGGCGACCGCGTCCAGAAAACTGCGCGGGCGCCAGTGCAGCAGCGCACCGACCATGATGAACAGGAAGTTATAGGTGTTCAGCCCGGAAATCGCGCTGATCGCCGGTTTGGTCGAGAACTCGTGGAACAACCAACCTGCCGCCAGCACCGCCAGCAGGATCGTCAGCACCGGGCTGTGTTCCAGCCATTCGCCCGGGCGTGTCGGGGCCTGCGGCGTGGGCAGGTTGAAGGCCGGGTCGACCCCGCAGGCCTTGGCGTCACGGGCGCTGTTCGGGCCGGGCGCGGTGGCGTAGGCGATGATCAGCGAGACCACGATCAGCGCCAGCAGCAGTACGCCGGATTGCCACAGGAAGATGGTGTCGGTGAACGGGATCACCCCGGTGATCGACAGGATCGACGGCGGCAGACTGGCCGGGTTGGCCTGCAACTGCGCGGCCGACGACGACAGCCCGAGCGCCCATACCGCGCCGAGCCCCAGGTAGGCCGCGGCACCGGCAGCGCGGTAGTCCATGCGCAAGTCCGTGCGCCGCGCCAATGCGCGCACCAGCAAACCGCCGAACACCAGGGACAGGCCCCAGTTGAGCAACGAGGCAACCATGGAAATCAACGCCACCCAGGCCACGGCCGAGCGGCCGTTCTTCGGGATGCGCGCCAGGCGGTCGATCAGTTTCACCGCTGGTGGCGAACTGGCGACCACGTAACCGCCGATCACCACGAAGGCCATCTGCATGGTGAACGGGATCAGGCTCCAGAACCCATCGCCAAACGCCCTGGCGGCTTCGGTCGGCGCGGCGCCCATGCCCAGGGTCGCCACGGCGACAATGATCACGGCGAGGGCGGCAAACACCCAGGAGTCGGGAAACCAGCGTTCGGCGAAATTGGAGCAGCGCAGGGCAAATCGGGCATAGCGGCTTTCTTCGATAGCATCGGCCACGAGTCATTCCTCTTGTAATTGTTATGGTTTTGGCAGTTTTACGGCATGTTCCGCTACGGCCATTGATATGGGAATGCAGTTATCTTCATCGATCATTGAGGAAAACAAATATATCCGCCGCGATTGCCATCATCCGGCGCAGCTCATAACCTGCACGCCATTTTGTTTGTCTGCCGAGCCTCAACATGACTGCCACCTCGCTTGCCCAGGCGCAGCGTTTTTCCCGCTCCGACTACAAAACCCTGGGCCTGGCCGCCCTCGGCGGCGCCCTGGAAATCTACGACTTCATCATTTTCGTGTTTTTCGCGCTGACCCTCAGCCAACTGTTCTTCCCGCCGGAAATGCCCGAGTGGCTGCGCCTGCTGCAAAGTTTCGGGATCTTCGTCACCGGCTACCTCGCGCGCCCGCTGGGCGGCATCCTGATGGCGCACTTCGCCGATCACCTGGGGCGCAAGCGCGTGTTCAGCCTGAGCATCCTGATGATGGCCTTGCCCTGCCTGCTGATCGGGATCATGCCGACCTACGCGCAAATCGGCTATTTCGCACCGCTGATCCTGCTGGTGCTGCGCGTGCTGCAAGGTGCGGCGGTGGGCGGTGAAGTGCCCAGCGCCTGGACCTTTGTCGCTGAGCACGCGCCGCCCCATCACCGCGGTTACGCCTTGGGCTTTTTGCAGGCCGGCCTGACCTTCGGCTACCTGCTCGGCGCACTGACCGCCACGCTGCTGGCGCAAATCTTCACCCCGGCGGAGATCCTCGACTACGCCTGGCGCTTCCCCTTCCTGCTCGGCGGCGTCTTCGGCGTGATCGGCGTGTGGCTGCGCCGCTGGCTCAACGAAACCCCGGTATTCCTCGACATGCAGGCGCGCCGCCAAGCCGCCGCCGAACTGCCGCTGCGCACCGTATTGCGCGACCATCGCCGCGTGTTGCTGCCGGCGATGATCCTCACCTGCGTGCTCACCTCCGCCGTGGTGGTGCTGGTGGTCATCACCCCGACCATGATGCAGAAAACCTTCGGCATGACGCCCAGCCACACCTTCGCCCTGAGCGCACTGGGCATTGTGTTCCTGAACATCGGTTGCGTACTCGCCGGCCTGCTGGTGGACCGCATCGGCGCCTGGCGCGCGGTGCTGGTCTACAGCCTGTTGCTGCCACTGGGGATCGCCGTGTTATACGCCAGCCTGATCGCCGGTGGCGTCTGGCTCGGCGCGGCATATGCCGTGGCAGGCTTGAGCTGCGGCGTGGTCGGCGCAGTGCCGTCGGTGATGGTCGGACTGTTCCCAGCGCCGGTGCGGGTGTCAGGCATTTCCTTCACCTACAACATTGCCTACGCGCTGTGGGCGAGCACCACGCCCTTGATGCTGATCGCACTGATGCCGACCAGCCCGTGGATTTGCGTGGGTTATTGCGTGGTGATGGGCGCGGTGGGGGTGGTGAGCGTGGTGCTGTTCAGCAAGCGCCATACGTTGGCGGCCTGAGGAAGTGCCGACCCCATCCGAATCTTCTGCTAGGGCGCTATGATTCATCCAACCACACCCCACGAGGATGTTTCATGAGCGCAGGACACAACCACGCCCAGGTACGCGCCGGCCACGAACGGCAGTTGTGGATGGCCCTCGGGCTGACCAGCAGTTTCATGATTGCCGAGGTGATCGGTGCCTTTATCA
The DNA here is from genome assembly GCF_053502595.1 of Pseudomonas sp. LY-1. NCBI lineage: Bacteria > Pseudomonadati > Pseudomonadota > Gammaproteobacteria > Pseudomonadales > Pseudomonadaceae > Pseudomonas > Pseudomonas sp. LY-1. The sequence continues at coordinate 1,023,652 of NZ_CP094353.1, forward strand.
CCGGCAGCCTGGCGCTGTTGTCCGATGCCGCGCACATGATGACCGACGCCCTGGCCATGGCGATTTCCCTGGTGGCGATCCAGATCGCCAAGCGCCCCGCCGACCGCAAGCGCACGTTCGGCTATGCCCGCTTTGAAATCCTGGCGGCGGCGTTCAATGCCTTGCTGCTGTTTGCGGTGGCGTTCTACATCCTTTATGAGGCCTATCAACGCCTGCAGGCACCCGCCGAAATCCAGTCGACCGGCATGCTGGTGATCGCCGTGCTGGGGCTGCTTGTCAACCTGATCTCCATGCGCCTGCTCAGCGCCGGCAGCGGCGAAAGCCTGAATGTCAAAGGCGCGTACCTGGAGGTCTGGAGCGACATGCTCGGCTCTATCGGCGTGATCATCGCGGCCGTCGTGATCATGTTGACCGGCTGGGCTTGGGTCGACTCCGTGGTGGCGGCGGCGATTGGTTTCTGGGTGTTGCCGCGCACCTGGGTGCTGCTCAAGGACAGCATGAATGTGCTGCTGCAAGGCGTGCCCGACGGCGTCGATATCGACAGCGTGGAGCAGGCCATGCGTGGCGTGCCCGGCGTGAAGGACGTACACGACCTGCATATCTGGGCGCTCACCAGTGGCAAGAACGTGCTGAGCAGCCATCTGGTGGCGGATGCGATGCCGGGCACCGAACAGCAGGTCCTCGCTCAAGTGACGCAATTGCTGCATGAACAATTCGATATTTCCCACGTCACGCTGCAGGTCGAGGGCGAGGGTTTTCATCGTGACGGGCCCGAAGACGCCCATGCTTGAGCCTTGCTAACGGATTTGTAATGTTCGCCCCACCGCCCTGATAAGTACCGAAAGTTACAGTGCCACGGCTTGGATTTATCCGCCATTTCATGGGCCTGGAACTCTCGTTATGCCAACTCGTGCAAGAACTCTACTGTGCTCGATCATCGTGTTGCTGGCGACAGCACAAGGGGTCGGCGCTCAAACCCTGACCCTCGACGCCGCCCTGCAAACCGCCTTCGCCAACAACCCCGACCTGGCCGCCGCGCAATGGGAGATCGACATCGCCAGCGGCGGCCGCCAGCAGGCGGGGCTGATCCCCAACCCGGTGGCCTCGTGGGATGCCGAAGACACCCGCCGCGACACCCGCACCACCACGCTCAAGTTAAGCCAGACCCTGGAACTGGGCGGCAAGCGCGGCGCGCGCATCGAGCTGGCCACGCGCGGCCAGGACGTCGCGGCGCTGACCCTCGAACAGCGCCGCAACGGCTTGCGCGCCGAGGTGATCGACAGTTATTACGGCGCCCTTCGCGCCCAGGAGCGCCTCGACCTGGCGCAACGCTCCCTGGCGTTGGCCGAGCGCGGCCTGGTGATCGCCAATGGCCGCGTCAACGCCGGTAAATCGTCGCCAGTGGAAGCCACCCGCGCCCAGGTACAGTTGTCGGAAATCCGCCTGGAACTCAACCGCGCCCAGATGGGGGTCAGCGATGCCTATCGTCGCCTGGCTGCCAGCACCGGCAGCGCCGCGCCCGACTTCGCCGCTGTCGCCACGCCAAGCAGCGTCCCGGCGACGTTGCCGCCCGCCGCGCAACTGCTGGCGCGTCTTGAGCAGACCGCCGAGCTGCGCCTGGCCGAACTGCAAATCCTGCAGAACGAAGCCAGCATGGGCCTGGAAAAAGCCCAGCGCATCCCCGACCTCGATGTGTCGATTGGCAGCCAGTACGACGCCAGCGTGCGCGAGCGCGTGAACCTGGTGGGCGTGTCGATGCCGATCCCGCTGTTCAACCGCAACCAGGGCAACGTGCTCGCTGCCACCCGCCGCGCCGACCAGGCCCGTGACCTGCGCAACGCCGCCGAACTGCGCCTGCGCACCGAAACCCGCCAGGCCCTGGACCTGTGGCAAACCGCGAACACCGAAGTGCGCGCGTTCAACCAGCAGATCCTGCCCGCCGCCCAGAGCGCGGTGGACAGCGCCACCCGAGGCTTCGAAATGGGCAAGTTCAACTTCCTCGACGTCCTCGACGCCCAGCGCACCTTGATCGCGGCCCGCAGCCAATACCTCACGGCGACCGCCCAGGCCACCGACGCCTGGGTACGCATCGAACGGATCTACGGCGACCTCGCCCGTTTCTGATTTTTTTTGGAGTCCTCTATGCAGACTAAACATGGCGTGGCGCTAGCCCTTGTGCTGGGCCTGATGCTGTCCGGCCTGGCAAACGCCGAGGAAGAAGAAGGCACACTCGAACTCACCGAGCAGCAGATCGAGGCCGCCGGTATTCAACTGGCCCAGGCCCTGCCGCGGCCGATCAGCACGGTGCTGTCGTTGCCGGGTGAAGTGCACTTCGATGAAGACCGCACGTCGCACATCGTGCCGCGTGCGGCGGGGGTGGTGGAGGCAGTGAAGGTCAACCTCGGCCAGGCGGTCAAGCAAGGCGAGTTGCTGGCGGTGATCGCCAGCCAGCAGATTTCCGATCAGCGCAGCGAGCTGGCCGCCAGCCAGCGCCGCCTCGAACTGGCGCGCACCACCTTCCAGCGCGAGCGCCAACTGTGGCAGGACAAGATCTCCGCCGAGCAGGATTACCTGCTGGCGCGCCAGGCCTTGCAGGAAGCCGAAATCGCCCTGAACAACGCCCGCCAGAAGATGACCGCCCTCAGCGGCAGCGCCGTGCCGGCCGGCGGTAATCGCTATGAATTGCGCGCACCGTTCGCCGGCGTGGTGGTGGAGAAACACCTGGGTGTCGGCGAGGTGGTCAGCGAGACCAGCAACGCCTTCACCTTGTCGGACCTGTCGCAGGTGTGGGTCACGTTCGGCGTCTTTCCCAAGGACTTGAACAAGGTCCGCGTCGGCAAGCCGGTGAAAGTCAGCTCCACCGAAATGGGCACCGAAGTACTCGGTACCGTGGCCTATGTGGGCAACTTGCTGGGCGAGCAGACGCGCACCGCCACCGTGCGCGTGACCGTGCCCAACCCCGATGACGCCTGGCGCCCGGGGTTGTTCGTCGCCGTACAGATCGCCACCGACACCTACCAGGCCAAGGTCACCGTGCCCGAGGCCGCGATCCAGACCGTCGAGGACAAGCCCTCGGTGTTCGTTCGCACGGCGGACGGGTTCGTCACCCGCCATCTGGAACTGGGCGTCAGCGAAAACGGCTACGTCGAAGTGCGCCGGGGCCTCGACGCCGGGGCACAGGTGGCCACGGTTGGCAGCTTCATCCTCAAGTCCGAACTGGGCAAAGGCTCGGCCGAACACGCCCATTGATCCTGCGAGTGATTTCCCATGTTTGAGCGCCTTATCCAATTCGCCATCGAGCAGCGCATCATCGTGCTGTTGGCGGTGCTGTTGATGGCCGGTGTCGGCGTCGCCAGCTATCAGAAACTGCCCATCGACGCGGTGCCCGACATCACCAATGTGCAGGTGCAGATCAACTCGGCGGCGCCCGGTTTTTCGCCGCTGGAAACCGAACAGCGCATCACCTTTCCCATCGAAACCGCGATGGCCGGGTTGCCGGGGTTGCAGCAGACCCGTTCGCTGTCGCGCTCCGGTTTGTCCCAGGTCACGGTGATCTTCAAGGACGGCACCGACCTGTTCTTTGCCCGCCAATTGGTCAACGAACGCCTGCAAGTCGCCCGTGAACAATTGCCCGTCGGTATCGAAACGGCGATGGGGCCGATTTCCACCGGTCTTGGGGAAATTTTCCTATGGACCGTGGAAGCCGAAGAGGGCGCGCGCAAGGACGACGGCACGCCCTACACGCCGACCGACCTGCGCGTGATCCAGGACTGGATCATCAAGCCGCAACTGCGCAACGTGCCCGGCGTGGCCGAGATCAACACCATCGGTGGTTTTGCCAAGGAATACCAGATCGCCCCCGACCCCAAGCGCCTGGCGGCCTATAACCTGACCTTGAGCGATCTGGTCACCGCGCTGGAACGCAACAACGCCAACGTCGGTGCCGGCTACATCGAGCGCAGCGGCGAGCAATTGCTGATCCGCGCACCGGGGCAAGTGGCGTCGATCGACGATATCGCCAACATCGTCATCACCACCTCGGACGGCACGCCGATCCGCGTGCGCAATGTGGCCCAGGTCGAGATCGGCCGTGAGCTGCGTACCGGCGCCGCCACCGAAAACGGCCGTGAAGTGGTGCTGGGCACGGTGTTCATGTTGATCGGCGAAAACAGCCGCACCGTGTCCCAGGCCGTGGCTGCGCGACTCGAACAGATCAACCGCTCGCTGCCCGAGGGCGTGGTCGCCGTGACCGTCTACGACCGCACCAACCTCGTCGAAAAAGCCATCGCCACCGTGAAGAAAAACCTCTTCGAAGGCGCGCTACTGGTGGTCGCGGTGTTGTTCCTGTTCCTCGGCAACATCCGCGCGGCGCTGATCACCGCGATGGTGATCCCGCTGGCGATGCTGTTCACCTTTACCGGCATGTTCACCAACAAAGTCAGCGCCAACCTGATGAGCCTCGGCGCGCTGGACTTCGGCATCATCGTCGACGGCGCGGTGGTGATCGTCGAGAACGCGATCCGCCGCCTGGCCCATGCGCAACAGCGACACGGCCGCCTGTTGACCCGCAGCGAGCGCCTGCACGAAGTGTTCGCGGCGGCCAAGGAGGCGCGGCGCGCGCTGATCTTCGGGCAACTGATCATCATGGTGGTGTACCTGCCGATCTTCGCCCTCACCGGCGTGGCCGGGAAAATGTTCCACCCCATGGCCTTCACCGTGGTGATCGCCCTGTTCGGCGCGATGATCCTCTCGGTGACCTTTGTGCCGGCGGCGATTGCGCTGTTTGTCACCGGCAAGGTCAAGGAAGAAGAAAACCTGGTGATGCGCAGTGCGCGCCGGGTCTATGCGCCGGTGCTCGATGGGGTGATGGCGCGGCGCCCGCTGGTGTTCGGTTTGGCGCTGTTGACCATCGTCGCCTCGGGGCTGGTGGCCAGCCGCATGGGCAGCGAATTCATCCCCAGCCTCAGCGAAGGCGACTTCGCCCAGCAAGCCCTGCGCGTGCCCGGCACCAGCCTGACGCAGTCGGTGCAGATGCAACAGCAGTTGGAAAAAACCTTGATGGCCCAGGTGCCGGAAATCGAACGGGTCTTCGCCCGCACCGGCACCGCGGAGATCGCCTCCGACCCGATGCCACCGAACATTTCCGACAGCTACGTGATGCTCAAGCCCAAGGATCAGTGGCCTGATCCGCAGAAATCCCGTGAGACGCTGATCGCCGATATCCAGCGCGCCAGTGCGATTGTGCCGGGCAGTGCGTATGAACTGTCGCAACCGATCCAACTGCGCTTCAACGAGCTGATTTCCGGGGTGCGCAGCGACGTGGCGGTGAAGGTATTCGGCGACGACATGGCGGTGCTCAACGCCACCGCCGGGGAAATTGCCGAGACCTTGCAAGGCCTGAACGGCGCCTCGGAAGTGAAGGTCGAGCAGACCTCCGGCCTGCCGGTACTGACCATCAATATCGACCGCGACAAGGCCGCGCGGTTTGGCCTGAACGTCGGCGATGTGCAGGACACGATTGCCGTCGCAGTCGGTGGGCGCCAGGCCGGAACGTTGTACGAAGGTGACCGACGTTTCGACATGGTCGTGCGTTTGTCCGACGCATTGCGCACCGATATCGACGGCTTGTCGCGGCTGCTGATCCCGGTGCCGGCGCTGGCCGGTAACGCCTCCGGGCAACTGGGCTTTATCGCCTTGTCCCAGGTCGCCAGCCTCGACCTGGTGCTGGGCCCGAACCAGATCAGCCGCGAGAACGGCAAGCGCCTGGTGATTGTCAGCGCCAACGTGCGGGGGCGTGATATCGGCTCGTTTGTCCAAGAGGCCGAAGCTGCCATCGGCGCCCAGGTCAAAGTGCCGGTTGGCTACTGGACCACCTGGGGCGGGCAGTTCGAACAGTTGAAGGAGGCCTCCGACCGCCTGCGCATCGTGGTGCCGGTGGCGCTGCTGCTGGTGTTCGGGCTGTTGTTCATGATGTTCAACAACCTCAAGGACGGGCTGTTGGTGTTCACCGGGATTCCGTTCGCCTTGACCGGTGGGATCATGGCGCTGTGGCTGCGCGATATTCCGCTGTCGATCTCGGCCGGGGTGGGCTTTATCGCCTTGTCCGGCGTGGCGGTGCTCAACGGCCTGGTGATGATCGCGTTTATCCGCAACCTGCGCGAGGAAGGGCGCTCGCTGTCGATGGCCATCAACGAGGGCGCGCTGACCCGGCTGCGCCCGGTGTTGATGACGGCGCTGGTGGCGTCCCTCGGGTTTATCCCCATGGCCCTGGCCACCGGCACCGGCGCCGAGGTGCAGCGGCCGCTGGCGACGGTGGTGATCGGCGGGATCATTTCCTCTACGTTGCTGACCTTGCTGGTGCTGCCGGCGTTGTATCACTGGGCGCATCGCAAGGACGAGGAAACACCAGGCTGAAGCGCGTAAAACGCCCCGGCTGGCTGCTGACATCGGCGTGGCCCTGATGCAGGTGCATGATCGACTGCACGATGGCCAGCCCCAGGCCGGTGCCGCCCTCGGCGCGGGTACGGCTGCTGTCGGCGCGGTAGAAGCGTTCGAACAAGTGCGGCAGGTGGTGCGCTTCGATGCCGCGCCCGGGGTTGCCGACCGACAGCGATACACGCTGGCCGTAGGTTTCCACCAGCAACAACACGGTAGACGCGGTTGGCGTGTGGCGGATGGCATTGGACAGCAAGTTGGAGATGGCCCGCTGGATCATCAGGCGATCGCCCATCACCCAGGCGTCGCCGCGCAGGTTCAGGGTCACCTGCTTGTCCTCGGCGCTCAAGGCAAACAGCTCCATCACCCGCTGCGCTTCGTCACCCAACGACACCTGGGCAAACCCGGCCCGCGCCGCCGGATGGCTGACCTGGGCCAGAAACAGCATGTCGGAGACGATGCGCGACAGGCGTTCCATTTCCTCGACGCAGGATTCCAGGCCCGCTTGGTATTCCTGCGAAGGCCGCTCGCGGGACAATGTCACCTGCGCCTTGCCCATCAGGTTGGTCAACGGCGCGCGCAGTTCGTGGGCCAGGTCATCGGAGAACTGCGACAGTTGCCGCACACCGTCGTCCAGGCGGTGCAGCATGAAGTTGATGCCCTGGGCCAACTCGCCCAGCTCCTTGGGCAGGTTGTCCAGCGCCAGGCGATGGGTCAGGTCCTGGGTGCTGACCTGCGCCGCCACACGGCTGAACTGCTGCAACGGCGCCAGCCCGCGCTGCACCAGCCACCAGGCGCCCATGCCGATCAGGATCAGCAGCAGCGGCAGGGCGATCACCGTGGAGCGCAGGTAGGCACTGAGCAACGCTTCATCGTCGGAGCGGTCCAGCGACAGCAGCACGCGCACGTTCTCGCCATTGCGCAGCGCCACCATGCGCGAGGCGCTGAGGATGCGGTTGCCGTGCCCGTCCACCCAGTTCAGGTAGGCCAGGGTCTTGCCGGCCGGTACGTCGAGCAACAACGGCTGCTGGGGTTTTGCGCCCACGCTGAGGAGCACCGGCGTATTGGCCTGGGTGCTCATGATGGTCAGGTAGATATTGTCGTGGCCCATCACCAGGTCCAGCAGCGAGTGGGGGCGGCTGCTGATGTCGCGGGGGGCGAGGCTCTGGCTCAGGCTGTGTTCCAACTGCTCCAGCTTGTTTTCCAGGCCCTTGCGCGCGAGTTTGTCCAGCTCGTGGGTCAAGGCCAGGTAAGCCAGGGTCGCCAGCAGCACGACCAGTCCGGCGCCCATCAGGCTGACCGTCAGGCCCAGGCGCATCGACAGGCTGCTGGTCCTCATTGACGCGCCTCCAGCACGTAACCGACGCCGCGAATGGTGTGGATCAGCTTGACCTCGCTCTGGTCGTCGACCTTGCCGCGCAGGCGGCTGATGGAGACTTCGACGACGTTGGTGTCGCAGTCGAAGTTCATGTCCCACACCAGCGAGATGATTTGCGTGCGGGTCATCACCTCGCCGGCCTGGCGCATTAATACGTGCAGCAGGGCGAACTCCTTGGTGGTCAGGTCGATGCGTCGTGTGCCGCGGTAGGCGCGGTGGCGGCGTGGGTCCAGCTCCAGGTCGGCGACGCGCAACACGTCCGGCAACGGAATGTGCTCGCTGCGCCGCAACAGCGTGCGCACGCGTGCCAGCAGTTCGGGGAATTCGAAGGGTTTGACCAGGTAATCATCGGCGCCCATGTCCAGGCCCTTGATCTTGTCGGTCAGCCGGCCGCGGGCGGTCAGCATCATCACCCGCTGGTTGCCGTCGCGGCGCAGGTGTTCCAGCACTTCCCAACCGTCGGTGTTGGGCAGGTTCACATCGAGGATCACCAGTTCATAGGTGTGTTGCCGGGCCAGGTGCAGGCCGTCGACGCCACTGGCGGCGCAATCGACGACATAGCCGCTTTCGGTCAGGCCCTGCTGCAAGTAATCGGCGGTTTTCTGCTCGTCCTCAACCACAAGGATACGCATGGGGATTTACCTTCAAAGGAAACGGAGAGGGGGCATGGCCTCATAGAGGCGCTGAATTTGGCTGTAGGAAAACTCTGAGCCGTGAAGTCGCTATAGGGTCAAGCCACGTCAGGTAGCTGCGACGATTCGCCGCTGTGCGAGTGAACAAAAAAAACGCCCCAAACGGGGCGTAAAAAGTTCATCTCCGTTCCAAAGGAGCCACACAAAAGCTGCAGAGATGAATAGTGCTCGATGCGCAGTATAAAAACTGCAACTTAACGCGAAGGTGAGGCCGATATTACAGTTCTGACAGATTTGAACCTGTGAAGAGATGTACTTCATCGGCAAGTTAATGTAAGCGTTGCTTAGAGCACCGCCAGTGGATATTCGATAATGACCCTTACTTCTTCCAGGTCCGACTCAAATGCACTTGAGCGCACGCTCGCCTGGCGCAGGCGCAGGGATAAGTCCTTCAGCGTGCCGGCCTGCACCACGTACTTGGCTTCGATATCGCGTTCCCAGCGGCGCTGATCGGTGAGCGGATTACCGGCGGCATCGCGGCGCATATACACCGCGTTGGCGTTGCTGTAGTCGGCACCGCTGCCTTTGGCGTAGCGGGTCATGAACGTCAGGCCGGGAATGCCGAAGGCCTGCATGTCCAGGTCGTAGCGCACCATCCATGAGCGTTCCTTGGGCGAGTTGAAGTCGCTGTACTGGATCGAGTTGTTGAGGAAGATCGAGTCCGACTGGCGCAGGTAATCGAAGTCGTCGTCGCCATTGTTGCGCTGGTGCGACACGGCAACGCTGTGGGCGCCGACTTTCACCCCGAGCCGGGCGCTCCAGATGTTGTTGTCGAATGTGCCCAGGCGCTTTTTGCCCTCGTCCACGGCCTTGTAGTAATTGACGTCGCCGAACAGCGAAACGTCGTCGGTGAGCGGGTAACTGGCGGTGCTGCCGACGTAGTATTGGTCCCAGGCGTCTTTCAGGCGGCTGCTGTACAGGCTGAAACCGAGGTGCTTGTTGAGTTGATAGTCTCCGCCGAAATAGCCGATCCAGGGCGAGTCGACCGGGCCCGCATAAAACGTCGCGAAGCCTTTGTTCATGCCGCTTTCATTGGGCTGGCTCATGCCGCTCAGGCGTCCGCCCTGCAGGCTCAGGCCGGTGAGGCTGGTGTTTTGCACGGTGACGCCACGGAAACTTTCCGGCAATACACGGGAGTCGCCGTAGGCCACCACCGGCGTCAGCGGGAACACGTCGCCGGCCTTGATCACTGTGTCCAGCACGCGCAATTTCGCGGCGCCGCCGACCTTGCTGTAGCTGTCTTCGGGGCGGTTGTCGCGGTCCACCGGCAACATGCCGAACGAGCCCTTGCCGCCGCTGCGGCCGGTGCCCGAATCGAGTTTCACGCCGACCATGGCAAACGCATCCAGGCCAAAGCCCACGGTGCCTTGGGTGAAGCCGGACTCGAACTTGCCGATCAGCCCCTGCGCCCAGGCTTCTGAATAGCCGTTGCCGGTCGGGCTGGATTGGCCTTTGCGATCATCGCGGTTGAAGTAAAAATTACGTGCCAGCACGTTCAGGCGGCTGCCTTCGATAAAACCGTCGGGCTGGTCTTCCACGGCCAGCGCTGCCAGGGGCAAGGCGGCGATGAGTGAGAGGGGGAGGGTGTAATAACGGATATGCATGTTTCGCTCCTCGGTATTGGCAGTGATCAGCTTCTTATGGAAGCGGGCGTTCTTATTGATTTGGCCCGGGCTGATAGTTGCAAACCGTGGATAACGGCTGTGTTGCGCGAACATTACAATTCTGGAACCTTAGTGCCACCTAACAAATACGTAATCTTCTGGTGAACATCGCGTCAGGGTTGTTTAGTTAGTCTCGACACTGAACTTTCAGTCGAGGAATGAACAATGAACTTTTATAAAACCAGCCTGGGTATATTGACGGCCATCCTGTCCTTCGGTGCATTGGCCGAAGGCGGCGGCGATCGCACGTTTGCGCTGATGATGGAGCGCAATGAACAAGCCATGACCGAGTACGCGGCCAGAGAGGGCAAAGCGGCCCCGCTGGTGCAGACCTATCGCTATGGCATGACCCTGGACATCGCCAAGGTGGTCAACGTGACACCACCGATCCGCTCATGCAGCCCCGTGCCCTCGCGCATGACCTACGAAGACACCAGCGGCAAGCTCAATACCCTGGAATATCAAGTGATGGGTATCTGCCGGAACAATGGCAGCTGACCGCTGTAAAAAGAGTGACGCCGGGCATTGAAGCGCTCTTCAGAAAACGCCGGCCACACCGATGAAGGCCGGGTGGAATGGTCGAATGCCAACTTCCTGCAGGAGCTGGCTTACTCGATGTCGCAACTGCAGGCGCGCGGCGAACACGTTGCCGATGCGGTGCGCCTGATGAGCGACGGCCGCCAGCAAGCCGAGCAGGGCCTGGCCCTGGCGGCCGAAGCCGGCACGGTGATCGTGGACATCCAGGACGGCGCACAAAAGGTCGTCAGCGCAGTCGGGCAGTTCGCCAACCAGCTCTCGAGCTGACCCGTAGGGCTTGTGCTTGAGGTATCGTAGGTTTTTTCACGATTGAAGAGCCGATCCTCCATGAGCCCCGACCACTGCCGCCCCGTTCCGCTGTCCAAGGCCTACCGCTTGCTCAACCACGGCCCGACCGTGCTGGTCAGCGCCGCGCATGACGGTCAGCGCAATATCATGGCTGCCGCCTGGGCCATGCCGTTGGATTTCGAACCGCCGAAAGTCGCCGTCGTGCTGGACAAGGCCACCTGGACCCGGCAACTGCTGGAACGCGCCGGCACCTTCGTGCTGCAGGTGCCCTGCGCGGCCCAGGCCGATCTCGTCCAGACGGTGGGCACTACCAGCGGCGCGGAACTCGACAAATTCGCCGCCTATGGCCTGCGCACCTTCAACGGTGAACACACTGAGGCGCCTTTGCTCGAAGGCTGCGTCGCCTGGTTGGAATGCCGCCTGTTGCCTGAGCCGCACACCCAGCAGACCTACGACCTGTTCCTCGGCGAAGTGGTCGCGGCGTATGCCGACGAGCGCGTGTTCAGCGAAGGGCACTGGCACTTCGAAGGCTTTGATCAACTGCGCACCTTGCACCATGTGGCGGGCGGGCATTTCCTCACGATCGGCCAGCCGATTGACGGGCAGCAGCTGACGCCCGCCGGTTGAGCGCGTTCAGCGCCCGAGCATCTTCACCCAGCGCGCCGGCGGCATGCCGTAGGTGCTGTGAAATTGCCGGGTCATGTGGCTCTGGTCGGTGAAGCCGGCGATCATCGCTGCGTCCACCAGCGTTTTGCCCTGGGCCAGCAGGCTGCGTACCAGATCCAGCCGGCGCATGGTCAGGTAGCGGTAAGGGCTGGTGCCGAACAACAAACGAAAATCCCGCGACAAGGCCCAGCGGTCGCGGCCGGCGTGTTCGGCGATTTCATCCAGGGTGATGCTGCGGCCCAGGGCGCTGTGGATAAATTCCCGGGCGCGTTCGGCGGCGACGTAATCGAAGGTCTTGCGGGTGGTGATCGCTCCCGAGGCGTTGTTCAAGGCTTGGGCCAGGTCGAACAGGGCGTCCTGCTCCTGCAGCCGGTCGATCGGGCAGTCCAGGCTTTGCAGCAACACTTCGCTGGCGCGAAACAGCCACGGGTCGGTGGACACCCCGCCGGGGATAAACGGCAACGGCTTGCCGCCGAGGATCTGTTGGACCAGCGCCGGCTCCACATAGATCATGCGGTACTTGAAGCCTTCCTCGCTGCCAGCGCGGCCGTCATGGGTCTCGTCGGGATGAATCACCATGGTGGTGCCGGGCAGGCCATGGGTCATGCCGCCGCGATAATGAAAACTCTGCACGCCGAACAAGGTGCGACCGATGGCATAGGTGTCATGGCGATGCAGGTCGAACGCGATGCCGGCGAAGTACGCCTCGATACGGTCCAGGCCACTGGCATGCGGCGCGCGGTGGACCCAGTCGAGGGTGGGGGTGGGTTTACCCATGGTGACTTGTCACAAGAAGAGGTGGAAACACGTTAACCGAGTCTGAGGCCCTTGTCTGCCGGGGTCTTGTACGATTGTGCAGGGGGGCAGGCGAGGCCTATGATCGCTGTTCGTGCCCTGTGCTGATGGAGTTGCCCGCCATGGATTTGCTCAACCCCGCCTACGTGACGCCCCTGATCTCGCTGGCCCTGCTGTGGACGGTGGCGGTGGTCACGCCCGGGCCCAATTTCTTCAACACCGCGCAACTGGCCGCCAGCTGTTCGCGCCGCCATGGCGTGGTGGCCTCGGCGGGTGTCGCGACTGGGACGATCCTGTGGGGGCTGGCCGGTGGGCTGGGCATAAAGTCGCTGTTTACCGCCGCTCCCATGCTGTACCTGGCGTTCAAGATCATCGGTGGCTGCTACCTGATCTACCTGGGGTTGAAGCTGTTCAAACGCTCGGCGCCGGCGATGGGGCAGAGCCGCTTGCCGGGCGGGCCCCGGCGCTCGTTGTTTTCCGCCTGGCGCCTGGGGTTGCTGGGCAATCTGTCCAATCCCAAGGCCGCGCTGTTCGTCGCCACCATCTTCGCGTCCACCATGCCGCCGTCGCCATCGCCGATGCTGTTGACCCTGGCGGTGATCATCATGGCCACCTTGTCGTTCAGCTGGTATTCCAGCGTGGCCCTGGTGTTTTCCAGTGCGCGCATGGCCGACCTCTACAGCCGCTCGCGTAAGTGGCTCGACCGTTTTGCCGGGAGTTGCTACATGCTGTTCGGTGTACATCTGGTAGCGAATCGCTGACCGCTCATGGTAAGAAGCCTTACTTTCAACAGTGAGGTCGGGTCATGAGCAAGGTGCGCGTAGGGATTATTTTTGGTGGCCGTTCGGCCGAGCACGAAGTCTCGCTGCAATCGGCGCGCAATATTGTCGATGCCCTCGACCGCTCGCGCTTCGAGCCGGTGCTGATCGGCATCGACAAGGCCGGTCACTGGCACCTTAACGACACCTCGAACTTCCTGATCAACCAGGAAAACCCGGCGCTGATCGCCCTCAACCAGTCCAACCGCGAACTGGCGGTGGTGCCGGGCAAGGCCAGCCAGCAAGTGGTGGAAACCGCCGGCAGCGGCCTGCTCGCGCACATCGATGTGATCTTCCCCATCGTCCACGGCACCCTCGGCGAGGACGGTTGCCTGCAAGGCCTGCTGCGCATGGCCGACCTGCCTTTCGTCGGCTCCGACGTGCTCGGCTCGGCGGTGTGCATGGACAAAGACATCAGCAAACGCCTGCTGCGCGACGCCGGCATTGCCGTCACGCCGTTTATCACCCTCAACCGCAACAACGCCGCGCGCACGTCGTTCGACATGGCGGTGGGCAAGCTCGGCCTGCCGATGTTCGTCAAACCCGCCAACCAAGGCTCTTCGGTGGGCGTGAGCAAAGTGAACGACGAGGCCGAATACCACGCCGCCGTCGAACTGGCCCTGGGCTTTGACGAGAAAGTGCTGGTGGAGTCCGCCGTCCACGGCCGCGAAATCGAATGCGCCGTGCTGGGCAACGAACATCCCATCGCCAGCGGTTGCGGCGAGATCGTGGTGAGCAGCGGCTTCTATTCCTACGACAGCAAGTACATCGACGACCAGGCGGCCCAAGTGGTGGTGCCGGCCGATATCAGCGTGCAAGCCAGCGAGCGGATTCGCCGCCTGGCCGTCGAAGCGTTCGAGGTGTTGGGGTGCGCAGGGCTGGCGCGGGTCGATGTGTTCCTCACCGAGGACGGCGAAGTGCTGATCAACGAAATCAACTCGTTGCCGGGTTTTACCCGGATCAGCATGTACCCCAAGCTGTGGCAGGCGGCGGGGATGAGCTACAGCGAGTTGGTCAGCCGCTTGATTGAACTGGCGTTGGAGCGGCATGCGGGGCGCAAGGGGTTGAAGATCAGCCGATAGTCATCGCCCGGCGCGTCAGTAACGCCATCAGGCGTTACTGAGGACTTCCCGGAAAACGTCCGGTCTTATAGCCGCAATATGCAGCAGCGAACGTGCTGCGCCGGAGGGGGAGCGACGCCCTTGTTCCCACTCTTGAAGGGTTCTTATCGACACCCCCAACAGCTCGGCAAATTTGGCTTGCGACAACCCAGTCTTACTTCTTGCGTCCGCGGCTTGAGTGATTTCAACCTGGTGGACTGCGCCGTAAAGCCCCGCTTTGACATCCTGAATGGCTGCCAGTAATTCTTCGCCGATAGTGCGCTTGGCGTCACGTTCCTTCAGCTGTTTCTCAGTGAGTGGCATGGTTCATGTCCTTCGCGATTTTGTACAGGATATGCGCTGGAATAGGCTCGGTAGCGCCCTTGCCGTAAATCGGCAGGGCTACCACCGCTCCACACGACAATTGTGTGGTGTAGGCCTTTGTTAATCAGCTTGTACGAGCAATCCACGAATACAACAACGTCTTCGCCTCTTGCGGTTGATGCGTGCGTCGGCGGTAGCTGGCAAACGTCGGTGATGTGCAATAGGTACACACCTCACTCACTTCAATCTGCTCGCGCCGAATGCCCGCCGCTTGCAGCAGCATCAGCCCATACCCGCTCAAGTCAAACCATGCGCTGCCCGCTTGTCTCGCCTGGGGCGGTGCAATTTCCGGCGTCAGCAGCGGTGCCGGTTGCTCAGCGCTCCATGGCGCCTGGCGGTGTGGCCACAGGTGCCCTTGGTCCGACTGGAACTCGGCAATAAACGCCGCGCTCACCTCATAACAACAGGGCTTGATCGACGGCCCGATTGCCACCTGCAATTGATCGACAGCCACTCCTTCAGCGGCAAAGCGCTGCACGGCGCTGGCGATGATCCCGCGTTGCAGGCCCTTCCAGCCACCATGCACAGCGGCCACCCAGTCACCGTTGTTCGAGGCGAACAGAATGGGCAGGCAGTCGGCGGTGATCACCGCGATCGGGTGGTGATGGCGCGTCAACACGCCATCGGCTTCGACCGTATTGGCCACCCGATCTGCCTGCCATTCCATCACCGACGCACTGTGTATCTGCTTGCAGATGAATACCTCTTCCGGCCGCTGCGGGTCATTGATCGAACAAAAACCGTGGTCGACACCAGGAACGGAACCGAGATTGTTTGCCTTGCGCACTGTGCTGTTCTCCGTGCATTAACGATCAATCGCCCAACGCCTCCCCCTCCCGCCGAGGGTCGGCACCGCCGCTCAGCAGCACCTTGCCCTGCGCATCCCGCGTGCGAACGATGGCCTGGACGCCACTGGTCATCTCGATCTCGCTGAGTGCATGGCCCTTGTCCCTGAGCGCCTGTTTCAACGCCGGGCTGAACAGGCCGGTTTCCAGTTCGGTAGCGCCATTGCGGCTGCCGAAGTTGGGCAGGCTGATTGCGGCTTGCGGGTCGAGTTGCCAGTCGAGCATCGCCACCAGGGACTTGCTCACGTATTCGATGATCTGCGAGCCGCCCGGCGAACCCAGGGCGGCCAGCAACTCACCGCTGTGGCGGTCGAACACCAGGGTCGGCGCCATGGCCGAGCGCGGGCGTTTGCCGGGTTGCACGCGGTTGGCCACCGGCTGGCCGTTTTCTTCGGGAATGAACGAGAAGTCGGTCATCTGGTTGTTGAGCACAAAGCCCTGGACCATCAGGTGCGAGCCAAATGCGGACTCCACCGTGGTGGTCATCGACACGGCGCCACCCTGGTCATCCACCGCCACCACTTGTGAGGTGGAGATGCGCAGCGGCGAGCGGTCCGGGGCATACGCCACTTGAATGCCCGCCGGTTGGCCCGGCTGCGCGATGCCCAGGCTGCGTTCACCGATCAAGGCGGCGCGCTGGGCCAGGTAGTCGGGGGCGACCAGGCCGGCGACCGGCACCGGCACAAAGTCGGCATCGGCTACATACAGGGCGCGGTCGGCAAAGGCCAGGCGCCCGGCTTCGGCGATCAGGTGAACCGCCTCGGGCGTGGGCTCAAGGCCGGCGGGGGAGGCGCTCTTGAGCGGCGTCATGGGCGCGATGGCCAGGCGTGGGTCGCGGGCTTGCAGGGCCTGCAACGTGCCGAGGATCTGCGCGATGGCAATCCCGCCCGACGACGGCGGCGGCATGCCACAGATTTTCCAGCGCTTGTAATCGGTACACAGCGGCGCGCGTTCCTTGGCCGCGTAGCCTGCAAGGTCGGCCTCGGACAGGCTGCCCGCGTTGCGGTGGCCCTGCACTTTGCGTGCGATCTCGTCGGCAATCGGGCCTTGGTACAGCGCGTCCGGGCCTTCCTCGGCGATGCGCTTGAACACGGCGGCCAGCGCCGGGTTTTTCAATAGGGTGCCGGTGGCTTTGGGCGTGCCATCGGCGTTCAGAAAGTAGGCCGCCATCTCCGGCGACTGTGGGATAAAACGGTCAGCGGCTATCAGGCTGTGCAAGCGCGGCGAGATGGCGAAGCCGTGTTCCGACAGCCGGATCGCCGGCTCGAACAACCGGGCCCAGGGCAGATGCCCGGTCTTTTTGTGCGCCAGCTCCAGCGCTCGTAATACCCCCGGCGTGCCCACCGAACGCCCGCCGATCTGCGCTGCGGTAAACGCCATCGGCTGCCCGTCGGGCTTGAGGAACAAGCGCTCGGTCGCCCCGGCCGGTGCGGTTTCCCGGCCGTCATACGCCTGCACGCGGTTCCCGTCCCACAGCATGATGAACGCGCCGCCGCCAATCCCCGACGACTGCGGCTCCACCAGCGTCAACACCGCCTGCATGGCAATCGCCGCGTCGATCGCCGAACCGCCCTGGCGCAACATCTCGCGCCCGGCTTCGGCCGCCAGCGGGTTGGCCGCCGCCGCCATATGCTGCGCGGCGTGGCGCGGGCTGAGGTCGGTGCGATAGCCCGAGCCCAACTCCGGCGCTGCTGGCGGTTCGTTGACCGGGGAGTGGCAGGCTACCAGGGCCAGGGCTGCGGCAATGACCGTCAGGTGACGGCGGGCAATCGAAAACACGCGTTGAACTCCGTTCATTTTGCGAATGATCTGTCGTTCTTGGGGAGTGCGTTTTACAGGTAGATCGAGCCCTGCATATACAGCACAGCCTTGCCGGAAATAATCACCCGGTCGCCCTTGAGGGCACAGCGCAACTGGCCCTTGCGCGTGCCGCCCTGCTCGGCGCTCAGGCTTGTCTTGCCCAGGCGCTCGGCCCAGAACGGCGCCAGCGAGGTGTGCGCCGAACCGGTGACCGGGTCTTCATTGACCCCCACATTCGGGCCGAACCAACGGGAAATGAAATCGAACCGCGCACTCTTGGCCGTCACCGCAATCCCGCGTTTGGGCAGGCCCTTGAGCCGGGCGAAATCCGGGGTGAGCGCGGCGACCTGGGCTTCGTCGTCGAGCAACACGATGTAGTCATCGGTGCCGAACACCTCGGCGCGTTCAATCCCCAGCGCGCTCAACATTCCGGCAGGCGGCTCGCACGCTTGTGGCGCTTTCGCCGGGAAATCCATCGCCAGTTCATCGCCCTCGCGGGTTACCCGGAGCTCGCCGCTGCGCGTTGCAAACCGCAGCACGTCAGGCGCATCCGCCAACGCATTGATCAACACCCACGCCGCTGCAAGCGTGGCATGGCCGCACAGGTCGACTTCGACGGTCGGGGTGAACCAGCGCAACTCATAGAAATCGTCACGGGGTACGAAGTAGGCGGTTTCGGACAGGTTGTTTTCGGCGGCGATGTTTTGCAGTTGCGCGTCGCTCAGCCACTCGGTCAGCGGGCACACCGCAGCGGGGTTGCCGCCAAAAGGGTGTTGGCTGAAGGCGTCGACTTGGTAGATGTCCAGTTTCACCGTGGTGTACTCCATGTGCGAGGGGGAGGCTGGACACTAACAGCGGGCTGCGGGGAGCGTCAAAATACAGATGGGCTGTTTTTTTGCGCGCATGCAGGATGCCGCGAGGGACGCGGCAGGGCTTTTTCGATGTTGCGGAAAAAAATGCCCCGACAGGCTGGGGCATTTTCAGCTCGCGGTGTTACATGCTCCGAGGTTATTTCTCCGCGCGGTTTTGCTGGCCGCCTGCCCCGCCCCGACCAGGACGGCCAGCAGGGTCAGCTGGTAAAACGCACGTCGGCACCGGTGTCGTCCTGTTGGGCGTACAGGTCGATCCAGCCGGCGAACAGGCTGCCGGGGCTGTAGTACTTGGTGCCGTTGGCGACCCATTGCTCGCCCTGGCGGCTGATGCGGGTAATCACCTGGCCGATCTTCACGTCACCGACTTCGGTCCAGGTATTACCGACCAGTTCCCCGGCCACAAACCGCTTGAACCAGGCATTCTGTGGGCTGAATGCCTGGGCGTTGAGGCGGTGTTCGGGTCAGATACGGAAACTGCCCACCAGATGCTTCAAGCGTGCCGCCTGCTGTTCCAGGTCGGCGCAGGCGCGCAGGGTCGACTGCAGGTTTTCCACGCCTTCCTGATTGAGCGTGTTGATTTCGGTGATGTCCATGTTGATCGACTCCACCACCGAGGTCTGCTCCTCGGTGGCGGTGGCGACCGACTGGTTCATCCCATCGATCTCGCCGATGCGCTGGGTCACGCTGTTCAAGCGTTCGCCGACCTGGTTGGCGATCTCTACGCTGTCGAGGCTGTGGCGCTGGCTTTCGCCCATGGTGTTGACCGAATCCCGGGCGCCGACTTGCAGCTCCTCGATCATCGTTTGCACCTGTTGCGCCGACTCCTGGGTGCGGTGCGCCAGGTTGCGCACTTCATCGGCCACCACGGCAAACCCACGCCCGGCATCACCTGCCCGGGCGGCTTCGATGGCTGCGTTGAGCGCCAGCAGGTTGGTTTGCTGGGAGATGCTGGTGATTACTTCGAGAATCTGCCCGATATTCACCGTTTTGCTGTTCAGCGACTCGATATTCGTACTCGACGCGCTGAGCATTTCCGACAGCTGATTCATTGCACCGATGTTGCGTTCCACCACTTGCTGACCCTGCTCGGCCATCCCGCGCGCGTCGCTGGCCTGGTGCGAGGCCTCAGCCGCATTACGGGCTATTTCCTGAGCCGCGGCCCCCAGTTCGTTGATGGCGGCGGCCACACTGTTGGTTCGGCTAGCCTGTTCGTCAGAGTTGAGCATGGATGAGTTGGAGGCGCTGACCACGCGCATTGCCACTTCGTTGACGTGCTCGGTCGCCGACGAGACCTCTCGGATCGAGGTGTGAATACGTTCGACAAAACGGTTGAACGCATTGCCCAGCATGCCGAACTCGTCATGCGTGTGGATGACCAGGCGTTTGGTGAGGTCACCTTCGCCTTGGGCAATGTCCTCCATTGCGCGGGTCATCGCGTGCAGCGGTTGGAGCAGTACGCGGATCAGCAGGCTCAGCAGGACGATGATGATGACCACCGCAACGATGGTGGCAATCACCGCCGAATAGCGGAACTTGCTCAGCGTCGCGTAAGCCTTGTCTTTATCGATAGACAGGCCGATGTACCAGTTGGCCGAAGGGAGACCTTTGATCGGTGCGAAGGTCAGCAAGCGGGCTTGCCCGTTGACCTGGACCTCGGTCAGCTCGCCGGAAAGTTTCGGGGTGTGTGTAGGGTACAAATCCGAAAGCGACTTCATGACCAGCGCTTTGTCCGGATGGACCAGGATCTTGCCCTGATCGTTGACCAGGAAGGCATACCCCATGCCGCCAAAGTTCAACGAGTTGATGATTTCCACCAGGCCATCCAACGCCAGATCGCCGCCGACCACGCCGATGTTGCTGGAAACCTTGCTGATGACACCAATGACCATCTTGTTGGTGGCCATATCGATATAAGGCTCAGTCAGCATGGCGCCGCTGGCGTTCATAGTCGCTGCGCTGACCAACAGCTAACCCAGGCAGTGTGTCGCGCATGATGTACATCAATCTTATTGCAGCAATTACGAGTACGTTGCAGATAACAGTAATCGACGTTAAGCGATGTACCAGCTCCTGTGGAGCGTCGGCGATGGTTGCTCATCGTGCGAAACCATCTATTTGTCGTATGGATTGGGAGCGTGCTCGATGGACCGTGAACTTGTACTTGCGATGGCTGTGCTCGGCTTAGGTTCGATCACGCCAGCCAGCGCGGCGCCTATCAGCGCCACGCTGAAGAAGGCCGACACGCGCGAATTTCCTGGCCTGCCTATCGGCACTTTCGTCGCACTTCCTCAGGTCGTGCTTTCAGCGACCCGCGACGACAACATCTACGCCCAGCGTACCGATGAAACCGAAGACACCATCTTCACCCTGTCACCGTCGCTGCTACTGCAATCGGACTGGGAACGGCACGAACTGAGCGTGGATCTCGGCGCCGACCTCGACCGCTATCAGGACGCCGATTCCGAAGACGTGGAGGACTTCTGGTTGGGCCTCGACGGTACCCGCGAGTTGACCGAGCAAACGCAAGTATTCGGGGGCGTACGCCACACCCGCGATCATGAGGATCGCTATGTCCCCGGCGCTGCCTGGCCGGAGTTGCAACGCGAGCCCACCCGCTACGAGCACGATGAAGCATACCCGGGGGGTGCCAGCGAGATCGGCCGCCTGCGTCCTACGACAGCGACGACTACTACAACGCTCGCACCCTCGCCGGCGGTCGCATCGACAATGCTGATCGCAAGCACAACCTGAGTTCGCTAGCTGCGGTAAGGGACCGAAGTACATGGGCGACCAGCCCAGCGATGAGGAATCATCGCACCACCCCGACGACGAAGAGCACGAGCGTTGATGCGTCGCCGGTAATATTCAGACGAGGAGATACCCATGAAAAGCATCAAATTCGCCATCGGCCTTTCAATGGCCCTACTATCCGGTGCAGCGTTGGCGCAGTCCTCCGACGTCCAGGGCGCGGCCGGTAACAGCGAGCAGGTCTTCGGCTCGCAGATCATGACCCAGCAAGAACGCCTGGAATACCGCAACCGCATGCGCCAAGCCACCACTCAACAGGAGCGCGAGCAGATTCGCGTCCAGCACCATGAACAGATGCGTGAGCGAGCCAAAGAACGGGGTGTGACGTTGCCGGAAGATCCACCCGCGCGCGGCATGGGCGGCGGCATGGGCGGCGGCGCAGGCGGTGGTATGGGTGGCGGCATGGGTAAAGGGGGAAGCTGAATCGACTTACGAAGTTGGGCGCGCTGAGCCACTTACGGGCGCTTTATTACGGGCGGTCCGTGGGTTCTAGTTTCACCGCGCTACGCCCGTGCTCGCAAAGCGACGCCCAATTCGCAGCTTGAAGTAAAGGCAGTACTGGTCGAACGCAGCGCCTTTCAGCGTCTGCTTCTGGCCGAGGCTGTGTAAAAACGTTTTTGAGCGCGGCAGGTACTCAAAACCGGACTGAAAGTCGCGCTTCTACGCGAAATCCACATCTGCTGACGTGCCGATAAATTTCAGATTTAACGTAGATGCGGACACTTCAATTTTGGCGAAGCGTTTTTACACACTCTGGGTCGAAAGTGGCCACGACGCGTCAGGCCTGCGATGTCGGAATCAGCCCCGCTTCCCGGTAGCTGAGGATAAGATCGTCGAATAGGCCAATATCGAGCCGAGTCCGGGCAATCAATTGAGCGCCGGCAACGGAGGTGTAAATGGCGCGGGCACGTCGTTCACAACTTTCTGCGCTGCCCATTCCTGCGTCAGCCAGCACCTGTGTCAACCACATCACATTGATGTCTGCAAACGCCTTGACCTCGCGCCTGACCTCCTCGGGCAAATCTTCGTATTCCGCTGCCATGAAGCTGGACAGACAAAGCCTGTTGCCGTCTTCCAGCGATGTTCGAAAGATCGACGGGTAGATTTCCAGGCAACGAATCGGATCGGGGTTCGACTCGCGAATCGCTTGCAAAACGCTGGCGGTGTCTTGCCAGTAGCGTGCAGCAACTGCAACGCCAAGGTCGGCCTTGCTCGAGAAGTGGTAATAGATACTCGCGTTTTTGATCCCCACCGCGGCACCGATACTTCGAAAATTTATGCCGTTGTATCCATGCCTCTGCGCCGCCGTTTTCGCAGCCGCCAAGATGGCTTCCCGCGCGTTTTCGCTCACGTTTGTGTCCTCAGGTCATCCAATGAGGTGAATTCTACTCGCTGCCTCGAATACCTGCCAACTGGAAGGTAGGGGTTGACGGCGCAAAAACAAGCGCCCAATCTTTACCTACCAACTGACAGGTAGATAGGTGAATACCATGAACTCTTCAGAACCGCAGTTAGACGTATCCATGCTCCCTATGATGAAAATCCACGACTGGTTCGATGGCCCCTACCCCGCTCGCGTGCGCATCGCATTGGCAGAAAAAGGCATGCTTTCCCGAATCGAATTTGTATCGGTCAACCTATGGAAAGGCGAACACAAGAAACCTGAGTTTCTGGCCATCAATTACTCCGGAACGCTTCCCGTGCTGGAGTTGAACGACGGTACGCTCATTGCCGAATGCACGGCCATTACTCAGTACCTGGACGTGCTGGATGGTAGCCCCATCCTTACCGGGCAAACGCCTGTAGAGAAAGGCCTCATCCACATGATGACCAAGCGTGCTGAAATCGAGTTTCTCGATGCGGTCAGCGTGTACTTCCATCACGCTACCCCGGGCCTTGGGCCGCAGGTCGAGCTTTCTCAAAACGCCGAATGGGGCGGTCGCATGCGCGACAAGGCGGTCATCCACGTCACCTCCATCCAGAGTCGGCTGCCACTGCCGGAAGCTACAACAGCTTACGCGGCGGCCAAGGCCGCACTTTCGACGTACAGCAAAAGTTTATCGAAAGAGGTTTCGCCCAGAGGCATCCGCGTGGTTCGGGTTTCGCCGGGCTGGGTTGAAACCGAAGCGTCGGTCGCATTAGCCGAGCGACTCGCGCAGGAGGCAGGTACTGACTATCAAGGTGGTAAAGAGATCATCATGAAAGCACTTGGAGGTATCCCGCTCGGCCGCCCGTCGACGCCTTCCGAAGTTGCTGACCTGATCGGTTTCCTGGCTTCGCCGCGAGCAGCATCTATCACGGGAAGTGAGTTTGTGATCGACGGCGGAACGGTACCAACGGTTTAGCCGTCGGTTTGCAGGAAGGCGCAAAATACTGCCACAGCGGCCTCTCGTAAACACTGACACCACGGTCGTCACACCGCCCATTTTGCTCAACGTCAGAAGTTCTCAAGACTGACTTTGAGGCCCGCACGTCCGGCCAGCTCAATGGTTTCTTCCACCCGATCAGCGTCAACAACAAAACCATCGTAATTGTCACTTCCGGAGTCCAAGTGAAGATAACGCTTACCAGACCGAACCAACCATTGGTCGAATTCATCAAGCACCTCTGGCATTGATGAAGCGCTGTTTCGCACGTAGACGTAGGGCTCTTTCAAGCCGTTGGCGCTAACCAGATAGGGAGCCTGATACTCAAACACATCATAACTTTTCCAATCCAGACTCATTAGAACGAGGTGTTCAAGTTTTTGCCCCTTTGAATCATCCAACAATCCATCTGTGAGGGCACTGCATGCGTTATCTCCCATCGCGTATCTACGCATGACGCGCCTGACAAGTCTGGCGCCTTCTTTTTCCGGAACCACAGCCAGCAGCGCTCGGGCAAAAGTCTCGAGTGCCTTTTTCTGTGCGGGATCGGGTGGGCCGGGCCGTAATTCTTTCATGATCGCTGAAGCGCTGAGGTTAGTTTCCTCGGGTGGAGGCATGGTAAAGCGCCCACCAAACAACCGATCCAAAATGCCCATACCACTCCTTGGAATATCTTGGGGAAAGCGACTTTTCTTTTACCGGCGACAGTCGCTGTTTGTTTTAAGAGTTGTCTTGCAGTTGAGCCTATGTCTCCAGGTGGGGTTTGTCGATAGACCGCCTTTTTGACTGCTGAACGGGACCTGATCCGACCGTCCGCTTCTGGCCGATTGTGTTGAAAAATTCGGTTTTCTGAAACAGCCAGGAGAGCGATCGAGAAAACGCTTTTTTAGGACGCTTTCACGTGAAATCTGAGTCCGGCAACCTCTGTTGGAAGTAAAGATTTCATTCTCGGACGCATGCTTTTCTGCTGCGGAAACCGTGGTCGACTTTTTCAACAGAATCGACCAGAAGCGGCCACTGGACAGTCCGCCTCCGAATGAGTAGCGTGCAATCGAATATCATCTAGTTAGAGTTAGCTCATGGTTTCTATGGCTGTTCAGGAAGAGGTTCGAAGCCGCCTACGCCGCGCGGAGGACGAGCATGACGTGAAAATGCTTTTAGCGGTTGAGTCTGGCAGTCGCGCCTGGGGATTTGCCTCTCCCAACAGCGACTACGACGCACGCTTCATCTACGTAAATAAACCTGAGTGGTATCTCTCGGTCGGCCTTGAGGAGCAACGCGACGTCATCGAGTATCCGATCATTGACGACATGGACATCAATGGCTGGGATCTACGAAAAGCGCTTAGGCTATTCTGGAAGTCAAACCCAGGCTTTGTGGAGTGGGTGCAGTCGACCATCATTTACGAACACTCTGGATCCTTTCACGAGCGGGCTAAAGAGTTACTGCCGCACGTGTATTCGGTAGAGAGTGGCATCTACCATTATCGCAGCATGGCAAAAACCAACTATAGGGGATATTTGCAGAACCCTCAGGTACCGCTGAAAAAATACTTTTACGTACTGCGCCCCTTGTTATCGGTGCGGTGGCTGGAACAGTTTAATACGCCCGCCCCCATAGAGTTTGACAAGCTACGCGGTGTGATCGAAAGAGAGCCCGAGCTTCAGCAAGCTATTGATGACTTACTTGTGATTAAGCGCGCGTCTCCGGAGATGGGCCTATCGCCCCAGATCATCCCCATCCAGCAATTTATTGAGCGTGAACTGCATCGATTTGAAACCATTAAGCCGATCCGTAGCGAACGCAAAGAAGTTGAACCATTACTTTCCGAACTGTTTCGCTCTGTGCTGAGAGAAGCTTGGGGGTGAAGGCTTGCGTCGGAATGCTCTGTAGTAGTCAGGCACATCTTGCTACCTACTCAGACGACGATGTCAGCCTTCGTATCATAATGATGTCCATTATGGGTCGATAACTGCCTGTCGTGAAGGGCTGCAATCGACCCAGGCTGTGTGAAAACGCGCTAAATGCGTCGAAAACAGTGAGTCGCGAGGGTTGCCTGTGGAATCAGTGGGCGGAAGTGCGAATTACCTTAGTCAGCTACATAGACGTTCGTAATGCCGTTTGGGGCGCGTCAGCGGCCCAAACGGCTACTCACGGGCGAGCAAGCGGCTGGATTCACGCCCTGATCGCCTCAAGCAGTCCTGCGACGCCGAAGATGCTCATCATTCGTTTGAGGTTGTATGCGAGCACGTGAAGGCTCATTTCGGTACTTACCCGCGGAAGTGTTTTGGTCAGGAAGTGGGTGGCTCCCATCCAATATTTGAGCGTTCCAAAAGGATGCTCAACGGTCTGTCGACGAACCCTCATCATCGCTGGATCATGTTCTAGCCGAACCTGCATCGCGTCGACTACCGCCTCATGTTCCCAGCGCTTCATCCGGCGCTCCTTACCCGTCGTACATTGCTTTTGCATTGAGCAGGACTGGCAGCCCGAGAAGTAGTAACAATGCAATAACATGCCGTCTTCCATCGACGAATGCCGCCTGGTTAGAAACTGTCCCGCAGGGCATCGATACTCGTCCGACGCAATCAGATAAATGAAATCCTGCTTGCCGAATCTGCCTTCGGCTTTGCTGCCAGATGTGAGGGGTTTCGGTACGTAGGTAGTGATGCCGGCTTGCTCGCAAGCAAGGATTTCCAGACCTTTGTAATAGCCTCGGTCGGCCACCACCGTTAGCGATTCAGCCTCGATTTCTTCACGCGCCTGGTTCGCCATATTGCTCAGTTGCCCACGATCATTACCCACGTTGGTCACCTCATGGGCAATGATCAGATGGTGTTTGTCGTCGACAGCTGTTTGTACGTTGTAGCCAACGGTTCCGGTGCCTCGGCCGCTCGTGGCCATTGAGCGTGCATCTGGGTCTGTGAGGGAGATCTGCTGGTCTGGACTTTCGTGGAGCTGCGCCTTGATTTTCTGCTTTTTCAGTGTTTCTATCTTTTCTTTAAGCCGCTCTGCTTTGGCCTCGGCCACTTCGGGCGTGGCCCGATCCGCCGAATCCATCGCCGCCAGATAGCGATCAATGCTCTGCTCAATCTGCTGCATGCGTGCCTTCACCTTGCCCTGAGTGAAGTTGCGGTCGCGATTATTGACGGCTTTTGAATTTGCTGCCGTCGATAGCGATGATCGACTGAGAGAAGAGATTGAGGTTGCGGCAAAGAACTACGAACTGGCGGCATACGCTGCGAATGGCTTTGCCGTTGTCTTTGCGAAAGTCGGCAATGGTTTTGAAGTCCGGAGCCAAACGCCCCGTTAGCCACATCAACTCGACGTTGCGCTCGGCCTCACGCTCAAGTCGGCGGCTGGACTGAATCCGATTGAGATAGCCGTAGATATAGATCTTCAGCAACACCGCTGGGTGGTAGGCCGGACGACCCGTTGCGGCAGGATCGACGCCCCCAAAACCAAGTGCGCCCAGGTCGAGTTCATCGACGAAAACGTCGACCACTCGGACTGAATTTTCTTCGGCTACGTAATCGTCCAGACACTCCGGCAGCAAGGTGACTTGCGTCCGAGCCTCACCTTCAATAAATCGCTTCATGATCGCCCCCGCTACGATCTCGACGAAAGAAGTTTAGACAAGCCAAGACCATTTCACCCTGTCTGGTTTGAAAGCGCCTCCTGGTGGAGGCGCCTTAAAGATCACAGACTCCGAGTCATTCCTGAGGCCAGCACCAACCGTTCAAGTCCGATGCCGAACCCAGCTCCTTCTCGATAGGCACCGCCGCCGACAACTTGTTGTTGTGCGCCCAATACGGGACAACGCACCTCGAAGCCATTCCCCTCAAGGTAATAACTTAGTCCACGCTTCACTGCGAGACTGAGTTCATATTCCAGTCCCAGCGAATCAAGAAAGCCAGTGCAAATTGTTTGGCTACGCGCCAAAGCCTGTGCTGGTGTGGGACTAAGAATTTCGAGTCCCAGTTGAGTGAATTCGCGATAACGACCGGCTTGGGGTCGTTCATACCGGTAACATCGCGCCACATAGAAAAACATCGCTTCTTCTCGTGACCCGAGAAGCACATCGTTGCGCTCCTGAAAGAGCGCGGTTGCTTCTGGGATGAGGCAACAAGGACGTCCGGCCTTGTCATTGAAGGCCCACATTTGTCCGATGATTTCACTCCCGCCGGTTTTCTCAATAAAAGTGTCCTGGCCCCATAGCGCAGGAACTATGGCCTCTTCAGCCCCGGCATTGATGAAGATAGCTCCGAAAACGGCCTTCTATCTCACGCATGATTGCAGCTTCTTTCCCAGTCACTATTCGAGTTCCACGAAGCATAGTCATTTTCATAATCTCCAAATTACAGGCAATAAAAAAGGCGCCATTGGCGCCTTGGTTTGGTTCACTGAGTGGTCAGAATCGATGTTTCGAACTCTGATTAATCGATGAGCGTACGCAACCGCGGCACCCTGAGCGAGGTCCGTGATGATGATGGCGATTGCTTGGAATAAATTGAGTCATAGCGAATCCTTGCACAAAAGCGGGAGCGCCTACAAGCCACCGCATTTTTTGACAAACCGGCGACGCGTCCCACCGAAGCCGTTTTCACACAGCCTGGGTCGAAAGCGGTCAGTCATAAGCGGCTATGTCCGGCCAGGAGCGAACATCGAGTGCCTGCGAATTCAGGGCCGACTCATTCTGCACCAGACTGTAGCGCCCAAATACCCCCCCGCTGTATCTGCTTCTACCTGAACATTGCCGGTTAGCATGGCTCCTCATCCAAGGAGGTATTGCGCGATGCCAGACGCTACGAATCTCTACCTGTTCATTGTTGCCGCCTTGCTGCTGCTTATTGTGCCGGGCCCTAACATGGCAATCGTCACCAGCCACGCAGTTGCCCACGGCTGGCGAGCTGGCCTCGCGGCAGCACTCGGAATAACCCTGGCCGATTTGCTGATGACCGTCCTGGTTAGCGCGGGTCTAGGGGCGCTGGTGATGAGTTGGACACCGGCGTTCGACTTGCTGCGGTGGGCAGGCGCTTGCTATCTGATGTGGCTGGCTTGGCAAGCATTGAAGGCTCCCCCTTCGGGTACTGACACTCAACCTACACAGGCTTCATTGCGGAAAATCTTTACCCGAGCCACGCTCAATAGCCTGTTAAACCCAAAAGCGCTGTTGTTCTTCATGGTATTCCTACCGCAATTCGTCACCGTAGGTGGGGTGCCGCGTCGCGGCATCTACGACAACATGAAAACGGCTGTCGACAAGGTCAATAAAGGCAAGGGCCGCACGGTCAATGCACGGTTTGCCGTGATGTGCGCGCACTACCTGTTCGATCCGGATTTCTGCAACGTAGCCTCTGGCTGGGAAAAGGGCATTGTCGAGAAGAACGTTCAAGACAGTCGACGGCGCATTTGGCTTGACGCTCAAAACTGCATGTTCCGCACCTTCGAGGAACTGAATGCCTGGCTCGGCCTACGCTGTCGTGCGCTCTGGAGCGAGCTGCTGCATCCGCAGTACAACGGGCTGACGGTGGCGGAAGTTTTGGAGCTGGAGCGGGTCGAAATGATGCCGATGCCGACCGCCTTTGATGGCTACGTCGAGCGCACCGTAAGGGTCTCCAGCACCTGCCTGATCAGCGTGGCACGAAATCGCTACTCGGTGCCTTGTGAGCGAGTCGGCCAGTGGGTCAGCAGCCGTCTTTACCCATCCCGGATCGTGGTCATCGCCGATGACATGATGATCGCCAGCCACGAGCGTCTCTTTGATCGAGATCAGGTCAGTTTTGACTGGCAGCATTACATCCCACTCATCGAGCGCAAGCCGGGTGCACTGCGCAATGGCGCACCGTTTGCCGATCTGCCCAATCCGTTGCGGCTTCTCAAACGGGGCCTGAGACGTCACAGCAACGGTGATCGAATCATGACGCAGGTGCTGGCTGCCGTGCCCATCGCCGGTCTCGACCCGGTGCTGGTAGCGGTAGAACTGGTGCTTGAGTCGGGAAGCTTGAGCGCCGATCACATCCTGAATGTTCTAGCTCGACTGACCTCCACCGCACCACCGCCTTCCGTAGAAACCAGCCTGCAACTCAAGGTGGCTCCCGTTGCCAACACGGCCCGATATGACCAACTCCGTACAACAGATGAGGAGAGCCGCAATGCGTGACTTGATGGCAGAACTTAAAGAACTGCGTCTGCATGGCATGGCGCAGGCTTGGGAAGAACTGGCGGCCCAGGGAGAAGCTTCGACGGCATCCTCGAAATGGCTGCTTGAGCATCTGCTCCAACAGGAGCAGGCAGATCGCGCCGTGCGCTCTGTGAATCATCAGATGAACATGGCAAAGCTCCCCATGCACCGTGATTTAGCTGGCTTTGACTTCAGCGCTTCCAGCGCTGATGCCCGTCTGGTCAAGGAATTATCCAGCCTTGAGTTTACGGAGACTGCGCAAAATGTCGTGTTCATCGGTGGGCCTGGAACCGGAAAAACACACCTGGCCAGTGCCTTGGCCGTGTCCGGAATCACCACTCATAACAAACGAGTACGGTTCTTCTCCACGGTCGATCTCGTCAACCTGCTGGAACGTGAAAAGTACGATGGTAAGGCAGGCAGAATCGCCCAGGGACTGCTTCGGACAGACCTAGTGATACTCGATGAGCTTGGGTATTTGCCCTTCAGCCAGAGTGGTGGCGCGCTGTTATTTCACCTGCTTTCCAAGCTGTACGAACACACCAGCGTGGTCATCACCACCAACCTCAGCTTCTCGGAATGGTCGAGTGTGTTTGGTGACGCCAAGATGACCACAGCGTTACTGGATCGGCTGACACACCACTGCCACATCGTCGAAACGGGCAACGAGTCCTACCGCCTGCAACACAGCACCTTGGCCGCCCAGACAAAGATCAAATCGCGTGAACGAAAGCGCAAGGACGAAGATGGTATCGAGGACGATGAGCCGTTTTGATCTGCACCGTAAACACCCTTCCGCATGCCTGCATGCGGTGGGGCCCGATGCGTCTTCAATCAAGACACTACTGCTAAGCTTATCCACAATTGCTGGGACAAAAATCAGCAATCCGCCCTGGGTCAATTTTCAATCGGCAGGGTGGGTCAGTTTTCAATCAGCGCCAACATTTTTACTCACTCTCGGCCACGAGCGGTCGTTCGTTCGACATAATTAAGGCGGTCGCTGTAATTAGTGGCAGCGGGTATAGGGGAAATCACAAAGGCTGGATGAGTCAGCCCATGGAGCTTAATAAGGAGAAGACCGTTCCAAACACGTGAGGTTGAGTATCGGGGGTGACTTGGCAGGGCCGTGGAATCTTCGGCAAAATGCAATCAGCTATCACACGGAGGTCGACAATGAGCTTTCACACTGATGTTTGGGTCCAATCGCTAGACGGAGACTTGCTGGTACTGGACAGCGTGCGGTCTGAGTTGATCGCATACCTAGACAGTAACGCCCTCAGCCAAGACGTTTATACCGACCTCGTCACCGCATGCACCGAACCCAATGCGTACTTTCCGTTAGATAGCTGGTCAGTTCGTGCACTATTCGAAGTGGTCGCACGTTTATTGCCGAAACTCAGTTTCGCGGTCAAAGGCGTGGGTGAAGAGATGCGCGACATTTGGGTGCGAGAGTTTACGAACGGACAAATCTCCTTTGAGGCAGGGCCGTTCAACGAAGACTGACCCAACTGGGTTGGCACGACTGGCCGCAGAGGATCGGCTGCCGACCATTGCGACCTGCGACACCCAACTTAATGCAGACATTGAGCGGCAACACAAATTGGCCAGAATAGGAAATGGTCTGGATAACCTAAAAGGGCCTCGGCGATTCTGACAGTGGCAAGATTTGTGATGTTCTACCGTTTTTTTAGGTTTTGCGTCACGATATCAGCCCAAACGCTGAGCGATGGAGCACGAATGCGTATCGTCCAAGACCTCCGCTCAGACGAAATCCTCAGGCTTGAGCATCTTTTGTACGGTTTCAACTATGCCGTCTGGGTAAACACCTACGGACCTTTTGACCTAAGCAAAACACTTGAGGCACAACTATCCCATGCCATTGGTAATGAAGTAATCATTGGTAGCAAGTCTTGCGTGACCGCAAGCGAAGCCCGCAGTGAGATCACAGAGCACATGCTGCATTTGGGGGATGGCGGTTATGGTCCAATAGATCTAGCGGAGAAACGCTCAGAAATTCTGATCCTCTTAGAGACCCTATTCGCGCGTGTGAACCTCGACCAAGCCAGCGCCATCACTTCATTTTGGCTAACAAAAGGCCATCCTGCGTATCCAGTGTTCTGGGAATTCTCGTTCGATATTACTGCCCATGGTAAACGATGGATTCTGATGGGTAGCAGCAGCGACTAGGCTAAGGGGACTTGGCTTTTCAAACTCCGTTTTAGCCCATTTCAACCTGCTACCAATGACCGCATTGGGTCGGTAGTAGCCTGTAATGAAGCGCTGCTATCGACCCGAAGCGATCGTAACGCAGCTTCCAAATCAGGGCGTGAATGGATCAATCCAGCCAGGCCGAAGTCCTGCCTCGTATTCTTTGCGTACGTAGGCGAGCGACTCTGCGCATCCCATTTCCGCCTCGATAGCGCCTAGGGGCGCTTGCCGAATACCGGGAAGACGTGACGTTCCAGGGCGCCGATGATTCGCTTGGCGGTACCCGCATCCCAGTTGGTGAGACGTGAGGCGTACCACTCTCTCGCCAGTGGCTCGAATGTCTCGCCGGCGATATCCCTCTCTGCTTTCTTGCGGGCTTGCTTGGTAACGATCGGGTTTTTGCCGTCGGCGGCGTCGGTGCGCAATTCGGCAGCTTTCTGCCTGGCGACTGATCCGCTTACCTCGGGGTAACCGCCAAGCCCAAGCCATGACCACTTGCCGTCGGGCTTCTTGTATCGGAGCTGCCAGGACTTTTGGCCATCAGGCTTCACTCGGAAATAAAGGCCGCTCCCGTCCAGCTCGCGGTACTCGTTGGCATCAGGCTCCAGGCCGGCCAATGCGGTATCGGAAAGGGGGCGGCGTTTTATCTCGGATCGCTTCATTTTGGCTTGTATCCCCTCGGTTCAATTATTTGTCGAGGATACACAGGGGGATACACGGAGGGAAGGTATAGGGGGATACAAGGAGAGATAGCCAGAAACAAGAAAACCCGCACGAGGCGGGCTTCTTGAGGTGATTCATAGACTGCTGTAGACGTCTATGGATCGGTACTTGGTGGCTACACAGGGACTTGAACCCCGGACCCCAGCATTATGAATGCTATGCTCTAACCAACTGAGCTATGTAGCCAAGTGGCGCGCATTATTCGCGGAGAACGACAAAGCGTCAAGCGTTTTTATTGAATTTTTATCTACGCTTTCAATTGTTTAACGAAAAGCCCTGGCTGGGCCGACGGGTGGCAGGGGGATTTGCAGGTCTTTATGGCACGCCCCGGTCTCCCACATTTGATCGGCGTTGGCTGTCAGGACGTGCGGGGCATGCAGTCGATGGAGCGGTCGACCACGGTCTTGGCCATTTCCAGCAGGTGCCACACGGCGTGGATTTTGGCGCGGTCGTGGGGGGGCAGGTGGTCGCCGCAGTCCAGCACGGTGGCCGAGGCGCTGTGGATCAGGTGGGCGATGTAGAGCTGGGCGTCTTCGAAGCTGAGGTGTTCGTTGACGGCGAGGCAGTCGACCGGGGGATCGGGGAGTGCTTTGGTCATGGTGTAGCTCCTATTGAACGAGAGAGCGACCCCCCACGCTGCTAAACGAGGGGTGGTAGCTGTACGCGGGTTAGCAGACCGGTCAATAGGAAAACCAGCGCACCCGAAGGCGCCCCACGCACAGCCACCATAAGCGGTGACATGAACCATGCGTCTATTGAAACGGGCTGCTAAACCCGATCACTGATTCCAGTGACGGATCGAAGACTAGCCAGCGGTTTCCACAGGCACAAGGCGCCGGGGATTGTCTAGGAAACATCCTTCAAATTAAAGCGATCCACCCTGCTGGCCTTTTACAAAGCGTGACCGCTACAGTCGTTAGCTCCCTAACGGGATAGCCTTGCCATGGGCAAAAGTGGCACATTGTCGCACCTGCACCTGTGCATTCCCCCGCTGTACGGAACCCTCTTATGGCTCTTAGCAATTCCCCCGCCGCCGGGCAGACCAGCCCGCTGGTCATGCGGATCATCGGCGCGGTGGCGCTGGCGCATTTGATCAATGACTTGATCCAGTCGGTGCTGCCCTCGATCTACCCGATGCTCAAGGCCAGCTATGGCCTGACGTTCACCCAGGTCGGGTTGATTACCCTGACGTTCCAGCTCACCGCGTCGCTGTTGCAGCCGTGGGTGGGTTTTTACACCGACCGGCATCCCCAGCCGTTTCTGTTGCCGTGCGGGATGGTCTGCACCCTGGTGGGGATTGTGATGATGTCCCAGGTCGGCAGCTTCCCGCTGATTTTGCTGGCGGCGGCGTTGATCGGGATCGGTTCGTCGACTTTTCACCCCGAGGCGTCCCGCGTGGCGCGGCTGGCGTCGGGCGGGCGCTATGGCCTGGCGCAGTCGACGTTCCAGGTCGGCGGCAACGCGGGCTCGGCGTTCGGCCCGTTGTTGGCGGCGGCGATCATCATTCCGTTCGGCCAGGGCAATGTGGCCTGGTTCGGCCTGTTCGCGGTTTTTGCGTTGGTGCTGCTGTATGCGATCAGCCGCTGGTATCGCACGCACTTGAACCTGTTCAAGCTCAAGGCCGGTCAGGCGGCGACGCATGGCTTGTCGAAACGGCGCGTGATGGCGGCGCTGGTGGTGCTCGGGCTGCTGGTGTTTTCCAAGTATTTCTACATGGCGAGCATCACCAGTTACTTCACGTTTTACCTGATCGAGAAGTTCGACCTGTCGGTGGCCAGTTCGCAGTTGCACCTGTTTCTGTTCCTCGGCGCGGTGGCGGCGGGCACGTTCTTTGGCGGGCCGATTGGCGACCGCATCGGGCGCAAGGCGGTGATCTGGTTTTCGATCCTCGGCGCGGCGCCGTTCACGTTGTTGATGCCCCATGTGGACCTGTTCTGGACCAGCGTGCTCAGCGTGATCATCGGCTTTGTACTGGCCTCGGCGTTCTCGGCGATTGTGGTGTACGCGCAGGAGTTGGTGCCGGGCAATGTGGGGATGATCGCCGGGGTGTTCTTCGGGCTGATGTTCGGGTTTGGCGGGATCGGGGCGGCGCTGCTGGGGCACCTGGCGGACAGTCACGGCATCGAGTACGTGTACCGCTTATGCGCGTTCTTGCCGTTGTTCGGGCTGCTGGCGATCTTGCTGCCGCGCACGAAAAAGGTCTGATACGGTTGGGCAGATATCCCTCTCGCCCAACGGTTGCCAGCTAGGGCTGGACTACGGTTGCAACGGGTTGCGGGTGGCGCGCTTGAGGTGTTCGCGGGCCCGGGACAGGCGTGAACGCACGGTGCCGATGGGGATGTCCAGGGCGTCGGCGGTGTCCTGATAGCTGCCATCGGTTTCCAGCGAGGCGTACAGGGTTTTGCGCATCTCGGTGGGCAGGTCCTTGATGGCGACCAGGGTTTTTTCCAGGCGGCGGTTGACCTCGAACTCCCAATCCAGGTTCTGGCTGTCTTCCTGGCCGTGCCACAGCGCTTCATCGAATTCGCAATGCACCGGTTTGGCGTACATGCGCCGGAAGTGGTTGCGGATCAGGTTCTGCGCAATGCCGCACATCCAGGTGCTAAGGGTTGCCTGGCCGCTGAAACGCTCCCTGCTGCGCCAGGCCTCCAGGTACGTCAACTGCAGAATATCGTCCGCATCTTCCGGGTTGAGTACGCGCTTGTGGATGAAGCGCCGGAGTTTTTTTTGCTGGTCGTCCGTCAGGTGGAGCATGAATTGAGGCGAGTCGCCAACAAAGTGAGCTAAAGCACCAATAGGGATATCCATGATTTTTTCCTCAGGGTGGGCGCGATCGAAATGGTTTCGATGGGAACCCCTTTAGCACCGGCTGTGCCAAACAGAAAAAAATCGCAACGTGTTGATTTATATAAATAAATATTTTTTGTTCAGAGGGTTTTGTGCGGTTTCTTGCAAAAGCCCAGGCGGGTTTGTGCCGGTAATTTCAAAACACCGCAGAGGGGAAATTTGTTGGAACCGTAAAGCCAGCGTTTGCCACATAGGGACACAATCTCTTTGTCCTGGCCTGCCCCATGAAAGTCGAATCGATCAACGATGTGCAACCGCTCCAACGCGTGGACCCACCCCGCGTCAGCCCTGAAAAAACAGCGGCCGTGGCGACGGGTTTCGATGAGGTTGCGCAGGTTTTCAATCAGGAAGTCGCGCTCAACAATCAAGCGTTGAACCGGCGCTCGATGGGCCTGGCGGTGCCTGCCGTCGAGCAGCTCGTGCGGCTCTATGATCAGCTTGGCCATCCGGCCCAGGAGACCATCGCGTCCATGGCGCGCCGGGTGCGTTCGCAACTGGCGCACAACGTCAGCGCGGACAAGTGGCTGGCGCTGACCGGCGGCGACCCGGCGCGGGCGTTCGTGGTGCTCAAGTATGTGGCCGCGCAAGCCGAAGCCCGCGCCGCCGACGTGGCCTTGGCGCAAGAGGCGATCGATCGGTTGCAGGTGCGCTACAGGGGCGAGATCCAGGCCGGCCTGAACATTGCCGCCGTGCTGGAGCAGGCCGCCGGCGACCCACAAGAGCGCCAGGCCGTGCGTGGGCTGTATTACGCCAGTGTGGTCACGCGCCAATCCCTGACCTCGATGATGCAATCGTTGTTGGGGCTGTTCGGCGGGGACCGCTTCGCAGACGGCCTCAACGTGATGCGCCGGGCCCTGGCCGATGACATCGCCGCCCACTCGCCTTCGGTGCCCACGGCGCAGTTGCGCACGCTGCTGTTGGGGTTGCAAAGCTGCGCTCAGTTGGGCGGGGCGTTAGCCAATTGCCAGGCATTGCTGCAGCGCCTGAGCACCGATCAGGACTCGGTGAGTCTGTTGCAGCGCCTGTTGGGGTATACCGCCACGGGTGTCGATTCGGGCGAGGTATTGCGCCTGGCCGAAGACCTCGGTGGCGAGCTGGCGAGCGGCCAACTGGTGTCCCTCAACGCCCTGTACCCGGTGATCCAGCGCCTGCCGCAGACCTTGTGGCGTGACAGCCGGGGGCGCCAGGAGGCGCTGCACAAATTCTTGTTGGTGATGGACGAGTTCGCGCGCGTGGAGCGGGGCAGCCCCCGCATTGCCGGCGAGTCAAGGGGGAACGCATGACGGTGCTGGCGACCATCAACGCTGCGTTGCTCAAGGTGGCGCGGCGTGCCGAAGTCTTGGGCGCGGTGGTGGTCATGGCCATTGTGTTCATCTTCATCGTGCCGTTGCCGACCTGGCTGGTGGATATTCTGATCGCGCTGAATATCTGTATTTCCTGCCTGTTGATCGTGCTGGCGCTGTACCTGCCCGGGCCGTTGGCGTTCTCTTCCTTTCCCTCGATTCTGCTGTTGACCACCATGTTTCGCCTGGCGCTGTCGATTGCCACCACGCGCTTGATCCTGTTGGAGCAGGACGCGGGCGATATCGTGGAAGCGTTCGGCAACTTTGTGGTGGGCGGCAACCTGGCGGTGGGGCTGGTGATTTTCATGATCCTCACGCTCGTCAACTTCCTGGTGATTACCAAGGGCTCGGAACGGGTGGCCGAAGTGGCGGCGCGCTTCAGCCTCGACGCGATGCCGGGCAAGCAGATGTCCATCGACAGCGATCTGCGCGCCGGCTTGATCGACGGCGGCCAGGCCCGCGACAAGCGTGAGCAACTGGGCCGCGAGAGCCAGTTGTTCGGCGCAATGGACGGCGCCATGAAGTTCGTCAAGGGCGATGCGATTGCCGGGCTGGTCATCGTGGTGATCAACCTGTTGGGCGGGTTTTCCACCGGCATGTTCCAGCACGGCATGAGCGCCGGCGATTCGATGGCGCTGTATTCGGTGCTGACCATCGGGGACGGCCTGATTGCGCAGATCCCTGCGCTGCTGATCTCCCTGACCGCCGGCATGATCATCACCCGTGCGGCGCCGGATGGGCGCAAGGGTGCCAATAACATGGGCGCGGAAATTGCCCGGCAGATGACCAGCGAGCCCAAGAGCTGGATGATCGCGTCGGTGGGCATGCTGGCTTTCGCCGCCTTGCCTGGCATGCCGACCGTGGTGTTCATCCTCATTTCGCTGATGACCGGCGCCCTCGGTTACTACCTGATGCGCCAACGCCAACGCGAGGAACAGCCCGAAGCCGAAGCCACCGAGGCGGTGCGCCCCGAGGACAACGGCGACGAGGATTTGCGTGGGTTCGACCCGTCGCGGCCCTACCTGTTGCAGTTCTCCCCGGTTCTGCAAGGCTCGCCCGAGGTCACGGAACTGATCCACGGGATCCGCCAGGCGCGTAACGCGATGGTGGCCCATATCGGTCTGACGCTGCCGCCGTTCGAGGTCGAACTCGATGCCTCGCTGGCCGACGATGAGATGCGTTTTTGCGTTCACGAAGTGCCGATGATCAAGGCGTCGGTGGTCACGCTCGTCGCGGTGGAGCGCAAGGCGCTGGCGTCCGAGCCGGCCCACGCGGTGCCGGGGTTGCCCGAGCGCGACGAGCAGGACTGGCTCTGGCTGCCGCCCGACGATCCGCTGCTGGATGACCCGCAGTTGGAACGCTTCAGCGCCACCAGCCTGATCATCGACCGCATGAAGCAGGCCATGATGCTCAGCGGCCCTCAGTTTCTCGGGATTCAGGAGAGCAAGGCGATCCTCGGCTGGCTTGAGCACAACCAGCCGGAGCTGGTGCAGGAGCTGCAGCGGATCATGCCGCTGTCGCGCTTCTCGGCGGTGCTGCAGCGCCTCGCGGGCGAAGGCGTGCCGTTGCGTGCCGTGCGCCTGATCGTCGAGTCGCTGATCGAGTACGGCCAGCATGAACGTGAGCCGGACGCCTTGGCGGACTATGCGCGCATCGCCCTTAAATCGCAGATTTTCCACCAGTACAGCGAGGCGGACGGTCTGCATGCCTGGCTGTTGTCGCCGCAGACCGAAAACGTGCTGCGCGAGGCACTGCGCCAGACCCAGACCGGGGTGTTCTTCGCCCTCGATAACGACAGCAGCGCTTCGCTGATCAACCTGCTTAACCAAGCGTTTGCCGTGCGGCCCAAAAGCAAGCGCGTGATGTTGGTCGCCCAGGATCTGCGCAGTCCCTTGCGGACCTTGCTGTTGGAAGAGTTCAGCCATGTGCCGGTGCTGTCGTTTGCTGAGCTGGGAAGTGCATCGAAGGTCAAGGTGCTGGGGCGCTTTGACCTGGGCCAGGACGAACTGATGCGAGGAGCGGCAGCATGAGTGCAACGTACATACCCACGCCAGGGAGGGCTTGCTGATGTTTGAACTGCGCGTGTTGGAGGGGTTGAATCAGGGCGCTGCGCTGCCGTTGTTTGGCGAGCAGTGGAGCCTGGGTTGTCACACGGACGCCGACCTGCTGCTGACCGACGCCGGTGTGGTCGAGCATCATGCGCGGCTGCGGTTGATCGACGGGTTCTGGTCGGTGCAGGCGGAAGCCGGGCTGTTGCAAAGCAGCACCGGGCAGGCGCTGGCACAGATCGCCGACCTGGCGCTCAATACGCCTTTTTCGCTGGGCAGCATTCGCCTGTGCGTCGCCTTGGCCGACCAGCCTTGGCCCCGGGCGGCGGTCGCGCAGGTCACGCCAGCCGCCGAGCCGCGCCAGGAGGCGCCGCCCGCGCTGGTGCTGTCGTCCATCCCGCCGTTTCAGCAGAAGCGCCTGATCAGCCTGCTGCTGGTGTGTGCGGTGATTATCGTGGCGGTCGGCATGGCGTCCACCGGCGAGCATGAGGCCCAGGCGTCGTTGATGCCCGTCGAGCCGCAAAAGCCCAACCTCGGTTCACCGCTCGAGGTGCGTCAGCAGTTGCTCAAGATGCTCGGCGAGCGCGAGCTGGACCATCGCGTCGGCTTGCAGGTGATCAATGGGCAGATCGCCCTCAATGGCGATGTGTCCCAGGAAGAGGTCGAACTCGTGGCGCGCATGCTCAGCCGCTTTGCTGAACAGTTCGATACCGCCGTGCCGGTGATCAGTCGTGTGCGGGTACGTGACAACATCCTGCCGTTCAAGATCTTGCAGATCGTCGGCGGGCCGAGCGGTCATGTGGTGTTGGAACACGGCGACCGTTTGTTCGTCGGCGATGAAGTGGATGGCCTGCGGCTGGTGCTGATCGACAACAGCAAGGTGGTGTTCGACGGCGCGCAACGCTATGAGGTGCGCTGGTGAGCGGCACGGTGCAGGAGCGTCTCGACGCGTGGCAATTGATTCAGTCCCAGGGCCTGGCCCGTTTCGCGCCGGTGTCGATGCGTGGGCGTATCCAGCGTGTCAACGGCATGCTGTTGCAGTGCCGGCTGCCCCAGGCGCGTATCGGTGATCTGTGCCAGGTCGAAAAAAAGCCTGGCGATTACATGTTGGCCGAAATCATCGGGTTCGATCAGCAGGATGCGGTGCTCAGTGCCCTGGGCAATCTGGAGGGGGTGCGCGTCGGCGCCGCGGTGGAGCGCCTGGGGGTGCCGCACCGGGTGCGGGTCAGCGACGAGCTGTTGGGCCAGGTGCTGGATGGTTTTGGTCGGCCGATTGCCGGCGAGGGCCCCAGTGCGTTCGTCGAGGCGGATACGCCCGACGCGACCACGGTGTTGTGCGAGGCGCCATTGCCCACGGAGCGCCCGCGCATCAGTCGCGCGTTGGCCACCGGCGTGCGCTCGATCGATGGCTTGATGACGTTGGGCGAGGGCCAGCGCGTCGGGCTGTTCGCCGGCGCGGGTTGCGGCAAAACCACGTTGTTGGCCGAGATCGCCCGTAACGTGGAATGCGATGTGATTGTGTTCGGCCTGATCGGTGAACGGGGCCGCGAATTGCGCGAGTTCCTCGATCACGAACTGGATGACCAGTTGCGTGCCAAGGCCGTGCTGGTGTGCGCCACGTCCGACCGCTCCAGCATGGAGCGCGCGCGTGCCGCGTTCACGGCGACGGCGCTGGCCGAAGGTTTCCGGCGCAAGGGCAAGCGGGTGTTGTTGCTGATCGACTCGTTGACCCGTTTCGCCAGGGCCCAGCGTGAAATCGGCCTGGCCGCCGGCGAACCGTTGGGCCGCGGTGGTTTGCCGCCGTCGGTGTACAGCTTGTTGCCGCGCTTGGTGGAGCGCGCCGGGTTGACGCGCGAAGGCGTGATCACCGCGATCTACACCGTGCTGATCGAGCAGGACTCGATGAGCGATCCGGTGGCCGATGAAGTTCGCTCGCTGCTCGACGGCCATATCGTGCTGTCTCGCAAGCTGGCCGAGCGGGGCCACTACCCGGCCGTGGATGTGCTGGCCAGCCTTTCGCGAATTTTGAGCAACGTTGCCGAGCCTGGGCACATCCAGTCGGGCACGGCGTTGCGCCGCCTGTTGTCGGCTTACCAGCAGATCGAGTTGATGCTCAAGTTGGGCGAGTACCAGCCCGGCAACGATGCGCTGACCGATCTGGCCGTGGACAGCCGCCAGGCGGTGGATGACTTCCTGCGCCAGGACCTGCGTGAACCCTCGCCCATCGCCTCGACCCTGGATCACCTGATGGAGCTGACTGCCTATGTCCCTTTCTGAAGTATTGCCGAGTGACATCGACACCTTGCGGCGCTTGCGTCGATACCGCGCAGACCGCGCCGAGCGGGCGCTGCGCGAGGCCAAGCGGGCGCATCAAACGCTGGTGGTGCATATCCAGCAGGCCCAGGAGACGCTGGAGCAAACGCGCCAGGAAGAGGCCCGGCAATGCGCGCAACTGTTGAATGAACACCAGGGCCAGGTGGTGACCTTCAAGGCACTGAAAACCTGGAGCGCCAAGGAGCAGCACTTGTCGGCCGGCACCCGCCGCGAAGAAAGCCAGTTGAAGACCCTGCAAGGGCAACGCGAAGAGCAGGCGGTGCAGGTCGGCAGTGCGCAAAAGCACGTGACCTTGTGTCTGCGTCAGGTGGAAAAAATCCAAGAACTCTCCCATTTACTCGCGCAGGAACCGCTATGAACCACGTTTCAGTCAACCCGTCTGAGCGCCAGTACCCGCTTGAGTTCTGGGGCGACCGTGTGCCGGCAATCGACGCGCTGGCGCCTTGGGAGCAACGGCTGTTTGCCCAGTTGTTGAATGATGACAGCGACGACGCGAGCCAATGGCAGTTCCTGGCCGGAATCAAGGCTTCGGGGGAAACCGCCAGGGTCGATGCGTTGAGCGAGCAATTGGTTTCGCGGATGGACGGCGTGTCGCAGTGGCCGCTGACGGCGGTCTTGTATTTGCCGCACCTGGGGCGGATCGACAGCAGCATCGGCCGAGAGCAGGGCGCCTGGAGGGTCGAGTTGCGCGCCGAGCGAGAGGGCACGACGCGCTGGCTCAGCGGGGTACGGCAACAGTTCGAGCAAAGGCTCGCCGCGAGCCTGGCACGGCCGGTCAGCGTGCATTTGGCACATACGGCGCTGGCATGATGATGCCCTCCCTGGCGTTACCCACGGTCAAGGGCGATGTGGCGGCGGCGCGGCGACGGTTGGGGCGCGGATTGCGCATGTCGTACCAGGTTGGCGAGCTGCGCGGAGAGTTGCGGCTGGAGCCCGGGGCGGCCCCCATGGGCGTCCAGCCGCTCTGTTTCGAAACAGCCTGCGGCGTATTGGGGTTCAGTGAGCCGGGGCCGCAATTCAGCTTGCTGGGCGAATGCCCGGTGACGTTGGCGCAGGCGGGCAACGATCCGGACTCCTGGTTCTGGGCCCTGTTTCAACATCATTTGAGTGCCCAGGTGCGGGCGCTGTTGGGGCATCTGCGGCTATTGCCCTCTGCCCGGCCGTTGAACTTCGGTTGCCGGTTGTGCGTGACGCTCGGCGCTTCCCACGTGGTGGGCTATCTGTGGCTGTCGACCGAGAGCTTTCTGGCGTTGTGCGAGGCCGGGCCGTGGCGCCGCATGGCCAGCCCGATGCCGACGCGTTTTCAGTTGGCGCTGCCCGTGACGATCGGGCGCCTGCGCGTGCCCCTCAGCCAATTGCGCGGCCTGCGCGCCGGCGATGTGCTGATGTTCGAGCAGGTGTATTTCCAAGCCCATGGCAACGGCCATGTGCAGGTCGGCAGGCAGCGCCTGTGCGTGTTTATTGATGATGAATCCGGGCCTGTCTGCCTGACCCTTACTTCGATCGAGGAAGCGCCTTTGGAAGAGGATTTCGCAACACCGCCCTATGCAGGGCATGAAGACGACACGCCGGTGGTGGATGTCTTCGGGCATGAACCGTTCGACGAACTGAGCATGGCGCTCAATGTGCGATGCGGCACGCTCAACCTGACCCTCGGCGAGCTGCGCAACCTGGCGCCCGGCGCGGTGCTGGGCATTTCCGGGTATGCGCCGGGCATGGCCGGGTTGTATTACGGCGACCGCCCGCTGGGCGTGGGGCAATTGGTGGAGGTGGACGGTCGCCTGGGGTTGCAGATGTCTCGTGTGATTTTTTCCCGATGAGTTTTCAAGGCGTAGACCCGATTGTCCTGGCCGTGTTCGTGGGTGCCTTGTCGTTGATGCCCATGCTGTTGATCGTCTGCACCGCGTTCTTGAAGATCGTGATTGTGCTGATGATCACCCGCAACGCGATCGGTGTGCAGCAGGTGCCGCCCAGCATGGCCATCAACGGCATCGCATTGGCGGCGACGCTGTTCATCATGGCGCCGGTGGGCTATGAGATCGCGGAGGTCGTCAAGGTATCGCCCCTGGACTTGAGCAACGTGAGCACGCTGCAACAGACCGGGCTTGAGGCGGTGCAGCCGTTGCGGACGTTCATGGTGCGCAACAGTGACCCGGACATCCTCACCCACCTGCTGGAAAACACCGCGCGCATGTGGCCGCCGGCCATGGCGCAGGAGGTCCAGCGCGAAGATCTGATCCTGCTGATCCCGGCGTATGTGTTGTCGCAGTTGCAGGCGGGGTTCGAGATCGGCTTCTTGATCTACATCCCCTTTATCGTGATCGACCTGATTGTCTCCAACCTGCTGCTGGCGCTGGGGATGCAAATG
Source organism: Pseudomonas sp. LY-1 (assembly GCF_053502595.1). NCBI lineage: Bacteria > Pseudomonadati > Pseudomonadota > Gammaproteobacteria > Pseudomonadales > Pseudomonadaceae > Pseudomonas > Pseudomonas sp. LY-1. Next base: position 1,067,155 of record NZ_CP094353.1, read on the forward strand.
GTTTCGCCCATGACCATCTCCCTGCCGCTCAAATTACTGCTGTTTGTGATGGTGTCCGGCTGGTCGCGGCTGCTGGACAGCCTGTTCCTTTCCTATCTCTGAGCTGCCTATGGAACCGATCGTACTGTTCAAACAGGGCATGCTGCTGGTGGTGGTGCTGACGGCGCCGCCGCTGATTGTCGCGGTGATCGTGGGCGTCCTGACGTCACTGATCCAGGCGCTGATGCAGATACAAGACCAGACGCTGCCTTTCGGCGTCAAGCTGGTCGCCGTTGGCGTCACGTTGGTGGTGACCGGGCGTTGGATTGGCCTGGAGTTGGTCCAGTTGATCAACCTGACGTTCGACATGATCGCCCGTTCGGCCTTGAATTGAGGCGTGCCCATGCTGCTCTATCTTGATTTACTGCCAAGCCTGCTGATTGGCATGGCACGCATCTACCCCTGCGCTTTTCTGGTCGCGGCGTTCTGTTTCCAGCACATTCGCGGCATGCCCAGGCACGCCGTGGTGATGGTCATGGCGTTGATGCCCGCGCCGGGTATTCATGCGGCGCTGATGGGGCAGGAACTCTCCGCGATGATGTTGGGCGCACTGGTGCTCAAAGAGGCGATCCTGGGCGTTTTGCTGGGGGTGTTGCTGTCGATGCCGTTCTGGATGTTCGAGTCGGTCGGGGCGCTGTTGGACAACCAGCGCGGGGCTTTGGCCGGCGGTCAGCTCAACCCGTCGCTGGGCCCCGACGCCACGCCGATCGGGCATTTGTTCAAGCAACTGGCGATTTTTTTATTGATGGCCAGCCTGGGCCTGGGCGCACTGACCCAGGTGATCTGGGACAGCTACCTGATCTGGCCGCCGACCGTGTGGTTTCCGTTGCCGGCGGCCAATGGCCTCAGTGTGTTTGTCGAGTTGGTCGGCGACACCTTCACTCACATGATGCTGTACGCCGCGCCCTTTATCGCCGTACTGCTGTTGCTCGAGTTCGGCGTGGCACTGTTGGGGATCTACAGCCCGCAACTGCAGGTGAGTACGCTGGCCCCGCCGATCAAATGCCTGGCCGGCATCGGTATTCTGCTGCTGTATTTCGCCCTGCTGCAGGACTTGATCGTCGGGCGCATGGCGCTGCTGAGTGACCTCAAGCATTCCCTGGGCCTGCTGTTCAAGGGGCCTTTTACATGAGTGACTCAGGGGAAAAGAAACACCCCGCCAGTGCCAAGAAACTGCGTGACCAGCGCAAGAAAGGCCAAGTCGCGCAGAGCCAGGACGTGGGTAAGTTGCTGGTACTGACGGCCTTGAGCGAGATCGCCTTGTTCACGGCCGACACCAGCATGCAGCGCTTCCAGCAGATGATCGCACTGCCGCTGGCGCGCATAGGGCAACCCTTTGCGCGCGCCCTGGAAGAAGTGCTGACGGAGGCGCTGGTGTTGTTTTTCTCCTTCGGCCTGCTGATGGTCGGGGTCGCGATCGGGGTGAAGCTGATCAGCAGTTGGATGCAGTTCGGCTTGCTGTTCGCCCCCGAATCCCTGAAGTTGGACTTCAACCGGTTGAACCCGCTCACCCAGCTCAAGCAGATGTTCTCCGCCCAATCCCTCATGAACTTGTTGATGGGCATCGGCAAGTCATTGCTCCTGGGCTTGATACTGTACGTGGTGATTGGCCCGTCGCTGGGCGCCCTGATCAACCTTGCCAACAGCGATCTGCAAAGCTACATCCTCGCGCTGATCACACTCTTCCGGCACTTGTTGCATGCGTGTCTGGGGGTGCTGCTGGTGCTGGCGCTTATTGACCTGACGTTGCAGAAGTACTTTTTTGCCAAGCGCATGCGTATGACTCAGGTCGAGGTGGTCAAAGAGTACAAAGACATGGAGGGCGATCCCCACGTCAAGGGCCAGCGGCGCTCGTTGGCTTATCAGTTGGCCCAGGAAGAACCCAAGGTCAAGCTGCCCAAGCTGGAGGAGTCGGACATGCTGGTGGTCAACCCGACGCACTTTGCCGTCGCGTTGTATTACCGCCCCGGCCAAACGCCGCTGCCAAAATTGGTGGCCAAGGGCACGGACGCGAATGCGCGTAAGCTGATTGATCGAGCCAAGGCGGCGGATGTCCCGGTGATTCAATGCGTATGGTTGGCCCGCACGCTGTACGAGGCAAAACTGGGGGCGGGCATTCCGCGTGAAACCTTGCACGCGGTGGCGTTGATCTACCGTACCTTGCGCGACCTCGACGATGAGGCCAAGCGTGAAACCCTCGAGTTGCCGGAGCTGGAGCAGCGCTGATCAGCGGTTGGCAAAACCATCCAAGGCGTCGAGGTCGGCCAGCGACAGCATTCGGCTGAGGACTTGATCCACGGCCTGAAGCTCGGCGGGCAGGGCGTGCCAGATCACCAGTGCGCCCTGGGCATCGAGGTAGATATAGCAGCCATCAAATACCACTGCCTGATCGAAGCGGCGCTCCAGCACGCGTTGCAGTTGCCCGGCTTGCAAGGCCGCCTGGCTGATGTGCAATGCCAACCCCGGGCGGGCGTTGGCGTGCCGTGTGTGCAGGGCGATGCCCAGGCACAACGGCAGGTGAGCGGCATCGCCGCTCACCAGGCTATCGAAGAATGCCTGCCGATGCCGCTCATCGTCCGGCACCCTCCCGACGTTCATCGTTCCAGCGACACCGTTTGATAGTCCGAACGCTCCCCGGCCGGGCCGGGTTCGACGCGCATGTGCGGCGGCCACCAGATCACCAATTTATTGCTGGTCGATTGTGGGCGTGAGCAGGAGTCCCCTTTGCAGGTCGGGGTGCAACCGCTGATGAACAACGCGGCAATCATCAGGGTGGCGCACAACAGTCTTGGCTTCATGGCGTGGTCTTCCGGGTTGGCGTGAGCAGGGACGGGCGCGGCACACTCAGGTGTTCATCCTTCACCACCGGGCGCATGGCGATGAACACTTCGGCTTCTTCGCCCGGCTTGAGCCAGGCGCGTGGCCAGACGGTGACCGCCAGGGTCTCGGAGTTGCTGCATTCCTTTTCATCGATGCGGACATTGCGCTTGTACTGATTGCGCAGCACCACCACGGCCACGTTGAACTGCGGGCCGGCATACCACTGGCTGCGCTCGGTATTGAGCGCCAATAGCTCGCGAGGGGTACACAACGTATTCAGCGCCAGCGGCATCGGTGCGGCCTTGAAGGCTTTGGGCACTTGCCCGCTGACCAGATGCGCCAGGATGCTGGTGATGTCGCTGCGGTTGATCACCGGCTGATGTGGGGCCAAGCGCCGTGCCAGGGGTTTGAGGGCGGCCTGCAACTCGCTCTGGTCGGCCTGCGGCAAGTAACGTGATGGGTCGGACTGATCGCCGATCACGCGCGGGGTGAGAATGAACAAACGTTCGCGCCGGTTGTTCTGGCGTTCCGTCGAAGAGAACAGCGCTTTGCCCAGCAACGGAATGTCCCCCAGCAAGGGGATCTTGTTTTGCTTGTCCGCGCTGTTCGTTACATGGAAACCGCCCACCACCAGGGAGCGTTTTTCCGCCATGACGGCCTGGGTGCTGACCTTGCCTCGACGCACATCGGGGCCGATGCGTTCGGGGTTGGACTCGTCGAAGTTACCGTCTTCGATATCCACCGCCAGGTGGATCTGATGGCCACCGCGGCTGGTGATGACGCGAGGCACGACCTGGAAACTGGTGCCGACGGTGATCGGCAGGATGGTCGCGTTCTCGTTGCCGGCCGTCAGGTACTGGGTGCGGTTGAAGTCGATCACCGCCGGTTGGTTTTCCAGGGTGAGCACCGATGGGTTGGAGACCATGGTTGCCAGCCCGCGCGCTTCCAGGGCGCGCACGTCGGCGTAAAAACGGTCGCGGTTTTCGATCGACAATTGTGATGAGGTGCCGGGCGCCATGTTGACCGCGCCGCGGAAGCGACTGTTTTGAAAGCCCCAGTTGACGCCGAACTCACGTAATTGGGTGCGTTCGATGTCGAGGATGATGGCGTCGATTTCCACCAGTTTGCGCGCCACGTCGAGCTGACTGATCAGCTCGCGGTACATCCCCTGACGCTCCGGCAGGTCATAGATCAGAATCGCGTTGTTGCGCACATCGGCCTCGACGCGGATTCGGCTGGGGTTGACCGGCGCCCGCGACGTCAGCGCTATGCCGGCGTCCACCGGCCCGGTTGGCGCGGGTGTGCCGAGCATCTGCCCCAGCAGCGGGTTGCTCAGGCGCGGGAACGCCGGCGTCAGGGGCGCGGGCTGGGACTGCGCGGGGGAGCGCTGAGTCATGCCGGCGAGCATCGCGGGATTGCGTGGGTCGAGCAGCCCGCGCAGCATGGTAGCCACGCCGGGGATGGTGATTCTTTCGTTGCGGTATTCCATTTGGCGGTCCGCGGCGTTGGCGAACTTGAGCGGATAGCTCAACACGCTCTGCTTTTCGTCCGGTGAACGGCGCTGGCTGCTGAACTGCTTGATCTGTTCGATATAGCGCCGGGGGCCGGAGACCAGGACGACACCGTCCTCCGGCAATTCGCCCCAGCCGAAACGACTGTCGAGCAGGCCGATATCGGTCAGCGCCTGCTTGAGGTCGGCAATGGTTTCGGACGACACCTCCAGGCGTGCGGACTCTTGCTGATCGAGGGTGCTGATGTGCAGGGTGTTGTTGTAGAGATACCACTGGAAGCGGTGTTCAACGCCCAGCCTGTCGAGCAGCGACTGCGGGGTATTGGCGCGTATCTTGCCGTTGACGTTGCCCTCCAGCAGGCCCTCGATCTGGAGTTGAGTGCCGAAGGTCTGGGCAAAATCTTCCAGGACTTCACGTAACGGCTTGTGCTGGGCTTCATAGGCGTATGCCGTGTTCTTCCATTCGGCGGGGATGGCGGCGAGGGCGCCTGGCGCCGGGGCCAGCAAGCAGGTCAGGGCGATCAGGCACCGCCAATCGGCGCGTCCGGATGAAGTTTCGGGCGGGTCAATGCGCAAGCTGTCGCGCTTGTGGATCTTGTTATGCATAGAAGCTTCTCTGATTAGTACAGCAACGAACGTAGGGAGGTGGGGTTGCGTCGAGGCGCCGGTCTGTGGAGGCGCGCGACGGTGGCGCGCCAGGTATCGCGTTGGTTGAGCAGGGACTCGAGGCAGAGCTGCAGCTGCTGTTCGTCGTGCTTGTCATGCAGGCAATGCATCAGCCAGAGCGCGCCACTGGCCGGCGCCTGGGCGAGAGCGCCTGGAAAGTGTTCCAGGCTGACCTCGCCCAGGCGCAGCCAGCTCAGCAGCAATGATTTGTCCGGGCGAAGTGGCGTCAACTGGACACTGAGCAACAGGCTGTTCGAACAATGACGCAGGATAATTTCGTCATTGTTTTCGAATAACCTCAATTCTCCGGAGCCGCGTTTCAAACACTCGGCCAGCAGCGCGTTCAAGTTACTGACCGCTATCCAGGCCTGACTTCAGGAGCATATGTTTGACGCGGGCATGCTCATTGAAGACGTATTCGGAAGTTCGATGCTTGGCGACAAGATCGAAAAAAAAGGCAAGGTCTTCTTCAGACCCTGAATTGGTTTCTGCGGCGAGGTTGAGGTCACGTTTAACCTCCCTTGCGTCGTTTAAAAGCCGATTGCTGTAACCGTCGTAATAGTTCATGGATTCACTCCGTTGGGATGTTCTCCTTTTTGGTTTGTATTTCGAATTGGTTCCATGTGCGGCAATTTTTATTTCATGAAGTGTGTTTAAAACCCGTTGTCTGAAGGGCTGTCATCGGGCTTCATGAAAATATTGATCAAGGACGTCCAGTCAATCCGGAAGTCCCCTTCTTCGGTGGTCAATATGAGCGATTGGAGTTTGATCGTATCGTCGGCGCGCAGTGTCCAGTGCGTGCTGCCGCGGTTGGTCAGGCATGCCCGCACCGCCTCCAATTCGAGCGGGTGGCAAACCAGTGTTGCCTTCACCGCTGGCACATGGCTCGCCAGTAATTGCTTGATCAGGGCGGCCATGCGTTGGGGGGCGGGGGTGTCTTCTAGCAGCAGGTGAATGGCCTGGTTGGCGATCGAGGTGGCGTATTGTTCAAGGCTGTCGCACAGGGCCTGACGCTCGATTTCCCAGCGTTTGAGTTGTGCATTGGCACGTTGCCATACTTCAACGCTGACTTTTTCGAGCAGCGCTTCACGTTGGGCGTGTGCCGTCTTCAGCAACTGCCTGGCCTCGGCTTTTGCCTGGTCCACCACATTGCTGGCCTGGGTATAGCTCGCCAGTGTTTCGCAAGAGATCAGGCTCCCCGGCAAGGGCGGCGCGCCCCCGGGCGAGCTGATTTTATATCGGCATAACATCGTTAATCTCCGTGCCCCTCTGAGGCGGCAGCGCTACTGTTCCTGTTCATCGCGCCAATGCGCCACGCCACCGCATGCCAAAGGGTATCGAGGCGGCTATGGGAGTCGCCGAGCGACAGGGCTTTTTCGTCCAGATCCAAAATGCGCCGGCGCGCAAAGCGCAACCGGATGCGCTGCCAGGTGGCCGGCGTGACCCAGGCGCGGAGCAATTGCAGCGGGTCATTATCGGGTTGCACCATATCCAGAGGCAGGGCCTTGGCCAGCCTGTTGCACCACTGCCGATGGTTGTCATCGAGTGCGGTGGCATAGGCGGGACGGCAGATGCCGTCAATCAGGGCGAGCCCCAGGTCGAGTTGATCCGCCGGGGCGAGTGCCAGTTGCAGGAGTGCGGGGTCGGGCATTGGCGGCAGGCAAGGGGCAACGCCATAAGGCGTGCCCGTGACGACCTGCCGGCTGCGGTGCAGCTCATTCAGCGCGGCGTGTTGAACGGGGGCTTTCCAGTCTTCGTGGGCACACAACCAGGGCGCGGACCACCATTGGGCCCATGAGAGATTACTCATTGCGGGCCTGGACAGGTGCATCCGGGGATGGGCCGTCTGACAGCGCGTCTGCGGCTCTTTGTGTGCGTTTATGCCAGAACATGCCCGCCGCGATCATCAGCGCCAGGGCGATCAGCCCGAATGTCACACTGGCCCGCCAAAAACCGATGTCATCTCCCGGAACCAGGAACGGCCCGAAGTAAGCCAACCGTTGCTGCTCTAAGTAAGCGGTTGCCGGCACGAAGACGACCGTCAGTTTTTGCGGGTTTTCCACCGCGGCGGTCATCCCCGGAATACTGCTTGCAACCATCCTGCGCACCCGGGCCCTGATATTGTCGGGGTCGAGTCGCGGGTCATGCTTGATGAACACCGAGGCGGAGGCGGGTTGTACCGGTTCCCCCGGAGCGACGCGCTCGGGCAGCACCACGTGTACGCGAGCCACGATGACGCCATCAATGTTCGACAGCGTGGTCTCCAGCTCCTGGGACAGGGCATAGATGTAGCGTGCTCGTTCTTCAAGCGGGGTGGAAATAACCCCCTCTTTGCGAAAGGTGTCGTCCAGCGTCGCGCGCGCGACCCGCGGGAGGCCGGCAGCCTCCAGCGTTCGCACAGCGCGGCCGATATCGGTTGAGTTGACCACCACCACAACGCCATCTTTCGCGGGAACCTTGGTGGCGCGGATATGTTTGTCCGCCAGTTCCGCAACGACCTCATTGGCCTCTTGTTCGGTTAACTGACGATGAAGTTCGACACGGTCACTGCAGGCATTGAGCAAGAATGAGAGCGACAGGATTACTAGGATAAGCCGCGGGCGAGTCATGTTGGCCTACTGGAGGTTGCTGATTTTATCGATGCACTGCGCGGTTTTACCGACGCTCTTCGACAACATGTGCGTCAGCAGGAGTGCGTCGGAAAGTTGCCCCGGATATTTTCGCGCCTCTTCCAGTTTGTTCTTGCTGCTTAATGCACGCAGGCTTTTGGTCATACGCTCAGTCATGGAATTGAGCTTGCCTGCGGCTTCGGAAAGCACATTCGGTGGCAGCGCATGATCGACCGCGGTATTCGCAACTGGGGAAGGCATGAGCGTTGAGTTGAAAAAGCTGACATCGGTGGCCGAGTGGGAGGCCTCCTGTATGCCTGAGGTGCCAGGGAGTTGATTGATTTCAGTCGTGCGGATGCTGCCTATCATCATGTTGCCCTGTCAGATAAGGGTTAGAAGATGAGCGTGTATATGACAACGCTCGTGGCGATGTGGCCTTCCCGGCATCGACTGTCGAGAAGGCCAGCAAGCGTTCAGCTATTACAGGCGGAGCATGTCAGCGGCTGCTTTAATACCGTTGGTATTAGCGTTCTCTGCTGCTTTATATGCGTTTTTTACACCATCTTTGCGCTTCTTTGATTCTACAGCCTCCATCCCAGCATCTGCTTCATCAGCAGACATATTGTTGGCGTCACCGCCACCATAGGAGGCGCCAGAATACGAGCCAATCGAACCGATAGTCATGTTGTTTTCTCCGTGCTTAACGTTAGTTTCACTGGAGTCAGCGATACATCAAAAGACGCTGTTGCACACCTGTATCGCTGTTCCATGACTTATGTGGCTAAACGGATTCATGCGTTCCATATGTTGCGGGAAGGTATGTTTCAAAAGATGTTATTGCGTTAACAGGGGGCGGCACCCTGTTTCAGTTGAGTGATATTCCCAAATGCTTTATTCGGTGGTACAGCGTTCGCTTGGCGACGCCTAAAGCGATTGCCACACTGTCCACACAGTGGTCGTGTTGACGAAGCGATTCTTCAATCAGCGATTTCTCCATCTGTTGCAATCGTGTCTTCAGGTTCAATTCAAGTTCATGTCGGTTGATCACCGCGGTGGATAACGGCGGCAGGCCCAACACGAAGCGCTTGGCCGTCGAGCGCAGTTCGCGCACATTGCCCTTCCACGGGTGGCACAGCAGTTGTTGCAATAACTGCTTGCTGGGGGGCGATGGCGCGGCGAGCCGGAAGTGATCGGCCTCTTGCTCAATCATGTCCAGGAACAAGGGAATGATCCGCTCTCGCCGATCCCGTAAGGCTGGAAGGTGGATATTGACCACATTCAGACGGAAGTAGAGGTCGCGTCGGAAAGTGCCTTGCTCGACCATTTCGTGCAAGGCGTGCTGGGCCGAGGCGATCACACGCATGTCTACCGGGATAAATCGTGTAGACCCCAGGCGTTCGACCCCGCGCGATTCCAGTACACGTAACAGCTTGGCTTGCAGCGACAGCGGCATGCTGTCGATTTCGTCGAGGTATAGGGTGCCCAGATGGGCGGCTTCGACAAACCCCGCGCGAGATTGCATGGCGCCCGTGTAGGCGCCGCTGTTGACACCGAACAGTTGGCTTTCGGCCAGGGTTTCCGGGATGGCGGCACAATTAACTGCTACGAAGTTTCCTTTGCGACGAGACAGCTGATGGATGCGTTGCGCCAACGTATCTTTACCTGTGCCGGTTTCTCCCAAGAGGAGAATATCGATATCGAGAACGGCCGTATTGTTCACGGTCGTTTCGATGGCCGGGCAATCGCTAAAGGTCATGTCCGTTATAAGAACGTTTTCGCAGAGCGTCGACATCGTGTTGTGCTCCGATACTGTTGCCACGTCAGGAGGGCAATTAACCTATGGGTCGACGTGCAGTTAAACAGGAAAACTTAGTGTTGTCATGATGCGCTGCCGGCGTTAAAAGTGGCACCGGGTATAGGGAGGGCAAGTGCTCTGAAGTTGCAAGTGCTAGTTGAGATGGTTATCCGTGGTCGGCGTAAGATTATTCTTAGAGTGGTGAAGAATAGTTGGGAAGTTTTAATGCTTCGCAGATATGTTGCGGTGTGTGTTCTAAAGTCCTCTTATTTATAATGTATGGCAATGTTTCGCTCTCATGAGTCTTTCACCCACAAAAAAGCCGATGCAGGGCATCGGCTTCTTTATATCGCGACGTCTGCCGCGATCAATGTTTACACGTTGAAACGGAAGTGCATCACATCGCCGTCCTTGACGATATATTCCTTACCTTCCAGGCGCCATTTACCGGCTTCCTTGGCACCGGCTTCACCCTTGTACTGGATGAAGTCGTTGTAGGCGATCACTTCGGCGCGGATAAAGCCTTTTTCGAAGTCGGTGTGGATCACGCCGGCGGCCTGTGGCGCGGTGGCGCCGACCTTGACGGTCCAGGCGCGGACTTCTTCGACACCGGCGGTGAAGTAGGTCTGCAGGTTGAGCATTTCGTAACCGGCGCGGATCACGCGATTCAGGCCAGGCTCTTCCAGGCCCAGGGCCTCGAGGAACATGTCTTTTTCTTCGCCGTCATCGAGCTCGGCGATTTCCGCTTCGATCTTGTTGCACACCGGAACCACGATCGCGCCTTCTTCGTCAGCGATGGCCTTGACCACGTCGAGCAGCGGGTTGTTCTCGAAGCCGTCTTCGGCGACGTTGGCGATGTACATCACCGGCTTGGTGGTCAGCAGGTGGAAGCCCTTGACCGCGGCCTTCTCGTCAGCACCCATGGTCTTCATCAGGCTGCGTGCCGGCTTGCCCAGGGTGAAGTGGGCGATCAGTTGCTCCAGCAGGCCTTTCTGGACCACGGCGTCCTTGTCGCCACCCTTGGCGTTACGCGCGACTTTCTGCAGTTGCTTCTCGCAACTGTCGAGGTCGGCGAAGATCAGTTCCAGGTCGATGATCTCGATGTCGCGTTTCGGGTCGACGCTGTTGGAGACGTGAATCACGTTCTCGTCTTCAAAGCAGCGGACCACATGGGCGATGGCATCGGTTTCGCGGATGTTGGCCAGGAACTTGTTGCCCAGGCCTTCACCTTTCGACGCACCGGCCACCAGGCCGGCGATGTCGACGAATTCCATGGTGGTCGGCAGGATGCGCTTGGGGTTGACGATCACCGCCAGGGCGTCCAGGCGTGGGTCCGGCATCGGCACGATACCGCTGTTGGGTTCGATGGTGCAGAAGGGGAAGTTCTCCGCCGCAATACCGGACTTGGTCAGCGCGTTGAACAGGGTGGATTTGCCGACGTTGGGCAGGCCGACGATGCCGCAATTGAATCCCATGGTGTTTCCCCTCGGAAAAGAGTCAGGCCTTCTGGCTGTGCAGGTTTTTCATCGCGCGGTTCCATTCCCCGGCGAGGATATCCGGCAGCACGCCGAGGGCAAAGTCGATGCAGGCATCGAGTTTTTCCTGTTCGGCGCGTGGCGCACGACCCAGGACGAAATTTGAAACCATACTGGCAACGCCTGGGTGGCCAATGCCGAGCCGCAGACGGTAAAAGGTATTCTGATTGCCCAGCTGCGCGATGATGTCGCGCAGGCCATTGTGCCCGCCATGCCCGCCGCCTTGCTTGAGCTTGGCAACGCCGGGAGGCAGGTCCAGTTCGTCATGGGCCACCAGGATTTCTTCGGGTTTGATCCGGAAGAACCCCGCAAGCGCCGCGACAGCCTGGCCGCTGCGGTTCATGTAGGTGGTGGGAATCAACAGACGAACATCCTGACCCTGATGCGAAAAGCGTCCGGTCAGGCCGAAATACTTGCGATCGGCCACCAGGTTTACACCTTGGGCGTGGGCGATGCGCTCAACAAAAAGGGCCCCCGCGTTATGCCGGGTCTGTTCGTATTCTGCGCCTGGATTTCCCAGGCCAACGATCAGTTTAATGGCAGTCACGACAGGGGCCCTTCCTTTGGAGTTGTGGATAACAATGCCGACCTGAGTGCGGCGAAAGTGGACGACAAGGGATCATTTACTCAAGAGTAAACGTCGCGTTATCGCCCGCTTTCTCGCTACGTTTCGGTCCGCGATGTTTCCTCAAGCTCCGGCAATACAGAGTGAATTACTCTGCAGCGCCTTCTTCAGCTTCTGGAGCAACGCGTGGAGCGTGAACGTTGGCAACCGCTTTGTCATCACCGTGAACCAGTGCGACAAACTCAACGCCTTTAGGGGCTTTGAGGTCGGACAGGTGCAGGATTTCGCCGATTTCCAGAGCCGACAGGTCGACTTCGATGAACTCAGGCAGGTCTTTCGGCAGGCAGGTCACTTCGATCTCGGCAACAACGTGCGAAACTTCGCCGCCTTTTTTGATCGGAGCTTCTTCACCAACAAAGTGTACCGGCACGACGGCGGTCAGTTTCTGGCCGGCAACGACGCGAACGAAGTCAGCGTGCAGCACGTGGCCTTTAGCTGGGTGACGTTGCAGGGCCTTGATGATGACGTTCTGCTTGGTGCCGCCGACGTTCAGCGAAATGATGTGGCTGTAGGCCGCATCGTTTTCCAGCAGTTTGGCAACTTCTTTGGCCAGCATGCTGATGGATTCAGGGGCTTTGTCGCCACCGTAAACTACAGCTGGAACCAGGCTTGCGAGACGACGCAGGCGGCGGCTCGCACCTTTCCCCAGGTCGGAACGCACTTCAGCATTCAGAATAAATTCGTTCATGTTGTATCTCCAAAATAACCACATTCGCCCCAGCGTTTGCGACCAGCGCTAAAGGCGATATGGGCAAAAAAGCCCCGCCCCGACAATATGCCGGGGCGGGGCGCTTTTCGTCAGTGAGGTGATCCGAAGGTTTGACCCTTAACGGAACATCGCGCTGATCGATTCTTCGTTGCTGATGCGGCGAACCGCTTCGGCAACTACCGGTGCGATATCCAGTTGGCGGATACGCGGACAGGCTTGAGCTGCAGCGGACAACGGGATGGTGTTGGTCACCACCAGTTCGTCCAGCATTGAGTTCTCGATGTTCTCGATCGCTCGGCCCGACAGCACAGGGTGTGTGCAGTAGGCGAAGACTTTTGCCGCACCGTGCTCTTTCAAGGCTTTCGCCGCGTGGCACAGGGTGCCGGCGGTGTCGACCATGTCATCAACCAGAATACAGGTACGCCCTTCGACATCACCGATGATATGCATCACTTCAGAGTGATTGGCTTTCTCGCGGCGTTTGTCGATGATCCCGAGATCAACGCCCAGGGATTTGGCGACAGCCCGTGCACGCACGACGCCACCAATGTCCGGGGACACGATCATCAGGTTTTCAAAGCGCTGGTCTTCGATGTCATCCACCAATACGGGGGAGCCGTAGATGTTATCTACCGGAATATCGAAGAACCCCTGAATTTGGTCAGCGTGCAGGTCAACCGTGAGAACACGGTCGATGCCTACCACGGTGAGCATGTCAGCCACGACTTTCGCGCTGATAGCTACACGTGCGGAACGCGGACGGCGATCCTGACGGGCATAACCAAAGTAAGGGATTACAGCTGTGATTCGAGTCGCTGAGGAGCGGCGGAAGGCATCAGCCATCACGACGAGTTCCATCAGGTTATCGTTGGTCGGAGCGCAGGTCGGCTGGATAATGAAGACGTCTTTACCGCGGACGTTTTCATTGATCTCGGCGGTAATTTCGCCGTCGGAGAATTTACCGACAGAGATGTCACCGAGAGGGATATGCAGCTGACGAACAACACGTCGAGCCAGATCGGGGTTGGCGTTCCCCGTAAAGACCATCATCTTGGACACGCGCAGTACCTAGAGGCTGAGGGTAACCTGGATGAGTAAAGGAAAATGGCAGGGGCGGCTGGATTCGAACCAACGCATGGCAGGATCAAAACCTGCTGCCTTACCGCTTGGCGACGCCCCTGTATCTGTTGCAACGAGTACCCAGTACTCGGTTCCTTTTAGAGCAGACTTTGCAGCTTGCGATGCAACATCGAAACGTTGCTTCCTTTCGCTACAAACCCTGTAAGGGTCTCTGTAAGAAGGGCCGAGACTTTATCAGCTTCAGCTTTGTTTGGGAAGCCCCCAAACACACAACTTCCAGTGCCGGTTAATTTTGCTTCGGTAAATTTACCTAACAAATTCAAAGCGTTACGTACTTCTGGATAACGCCTTGCTACAACCGGTAAGCAGTCATTTCGACTGTTTCCCTTGGGAACGGGGCGCACTTTAATGGGAGGAGAGTTACGTGTCAACAGTGGATCTGAAAAAATTTCTGCTGTACTTACAGATACTTGCGGGACAAGCACGACATACCAAGGCTCTTCGGGGTTTTCCGGGGTGAGTTTTTCTCCCACGCCCTCGGCAAAAGCCGCGTGCCCACGCACGAAAACCGGGACGTCGGCGCCCAGTGTCAGGCCCAGTGCGGCCAAGCGATCGAGGTCCCAGCCGAGCTTCCACAAGTGGTTCAGGCCCAGCAGTGTGGTCGCGGCATTCGAGCTGCCGCCACCGATGCCGCCGCCCATGGGCAGGATTTTATCGATCCAGATGTCGATGCCCAGGGCGCAACCGGATTGTGCCTGAAGTTTTTTCGCGGCCTTCACGATCAGGTTGCTGTCGTGGGGCACCCCTTCGAATTCGGTGTGCAGTCGGATCACGCCATCGTCACGCACGGCGAATGTCAGTTCATCGCCGTAGTCGAGAAATTGAAACAGCGTCTGCAACTCGTGGTAGCCGTCTTCGCGGCGCCCCAGGATGTGCAGCATCAGATTGAGTTTGGCCGGGGAGGGCAGGGTCAGTTTCTCTACGGTCACGTTATTGCCCCAGCTTGCGTGGTTGCCAGTCCTTGATCACCAGCGTGATATCAAGGTCGGTGCCGTGCAGTTTGATCCGCTCGGGCAGCCAATAACCGCTCTGTTGCACGTAGCTCAGGTATTCGACCTGCCAGCCGTCCTGCTCCAGGGAGGCCAGGCGGCTGTCGCCATTGAGGCTCAGGCGGCTTTTGCTGTCGGGGGCGGGCAAGCCGCGTACCCACCAGACCAGGTGCGACACCGGCAGTTTCCAGCCGATCTGCTCTTCCAGCAGCGCCTCCGGGGAGACGGCTTCGTAGCGACCCTGGTTGGCCACTTCGAGGCTGACTTGCCCCGGTCGGCCGGTCAGGCGGGCGGCGCCGCGCCCCAATGGGCCGGACAGGCGGATATCGTAGTAGTCCTGGCGTTGCAGCCAGAACAAGGTGCCGCTGCCGGAATCTTTCGGCGCGCGTACCCCGACTTTTCCTTCGATCTGCCAGCCATCGATGCTGCTGAGCTGGGCCTTGTGCTGTTTCCATTGCGCCGGGTTGCCCTGGCCCTCAACGGACTCGCGGGCACCGAAGCCCGCGCAACCGGCGAGCAAGGCGATGAAGCTGAAAACGATAAAGTGGCGCAAGAACATAAACTTAAAGGGTCTCGGAACCGGTCAGGCGCTTGATGGTGCCGCGCAGGATGGGGCTTTCGGGTTGTTCCTTGAGGAACTTCTCCCAGATTTGCCGGGCTTCGCGCTGTTTGCCATTGGCCCAGAGCACTTCGCCCAGGTGGGCGGCGACTTCCTGGTCGGGGAAGCGCTCCAGCGCCTGGCGCAGCAGGCGCTCAGCCTCGTCCAGGTTGCCCAGGCGGTAGTTCACCCAGCCCAGGCTGTCGAGTACGGCCGGGTCTTCCGGGTTGAGCTTGTGGGCCTGTTCGATCAGCACCTTGGCTTCGACGTAACGCGTGGTGCGGTCGGACAGGGTGTAGCCCAGGGCATTGAGCGCCATGGCGTTGTCCGGGTCGCGCTTGATGATCAGGCGCAGGTCTTTTTCCATCTGCGCCAGGTCATTGCGTTTTTCCGCCTGCATCGCACGGGTGTAGAGCAGGTTCAGGTCGTCGGGGTATTGCAGCAAGGCTTGTTGCAAGACTTTCCAGGCGCGCTCGGCCTGATTGTTGGCCGACAAGGTTTCGGCCTGGATCAGGTACAGCTGGATCGCGTAGTCCGGTTCAGCCTCGCGCGCCGCGACCAGGCGTTTTTCCGCCTCGTCGGTGCGCCCGTTGCTCATCAGGATGTCGGCCTGGCGCAACTGGGCGGGCAGGTAGTCGTTGCCGGGGCCGACCTTGGCGTATTCGAGCAGGGCGGCCTGGGGGTCGTTGTTTTCTTCGGCGATGCGGCCGAGGTTCAGGTGCGCCGAGTCCACATGGCTTTCGCGCTCGATCAACTCTTCCAGATAGCCCTTGGCCTCGTCCCAGGCCTTGGCTTCCAGGCACACCAGCGCCAGGGAGTAGCGTAATTCGTCATCGTCCGGGTATTGCTGGACCAGGTTGGCGAACTGCACTTTGGCGTCCTCCATGCGGTCCTGCTCCACCAGCGTGCGTGCGTAAGTCAGGCGCAGGCGCTTGTCTTCCGGGTACTTCTTGATGCTTTTTTCCAGCAGCGGAATCGCTTCCTTGCCGCGATTGAGGTTCTGCAACA
The DNA here is from genome assembly GCF_053502595.1 of Pseudomonas sp. LY-1. Lineage (NCBI taxonomy): Bacteria > Pseudomonadati > Pseudomonadota > Gammaproteobacteria > Pseudomonadales > Pseudomonadaceae > Pseudomonas > Pseudomonas sp. LY-1. Next base: position 1,083,198 of record NZ_CP094353.1, read on the forward strand.
GGCGTGCGCGCAGCAGGATCGGCGCGATCTCGCCTTCTTCCGGCGGGTTCTGTTCCAGCAGCTTCAGCGCGGCTTCGGCTTCGTCGTCCTGTTGCAGCAGCAAGGCCTTGCCGAACACGAGCTGGCTGTTCTTCGGGTGTTTTTGCAGCAGGCGGTCGAAACTTTTCATCAGCCCGTTGCGCGTGTCCTGGTCGGTATCGGCCGCCGACAGCGCAAGAAAGTCGAAATGCGTGTCGCCCTTGCCCTGCAGGACTTTCTCCATATAGGTCATGGAGTCGTCGTAGCGCCCCGAGCGCGCCAATTGAATGGCTGCCGCCCGTTGTGCTTCCAGGTCGTGCGGCGCGTTTTTCGCCCAGATCAGCGAGGTGTCCAGCGCAGCCTGGTCGGCCCCCAGGTACTCGGCGATGCGAAACGCCCGCTCCGAGATGCCCGGATCTTGCGTATTGATGGCCTGGGTCACGTAATTATCCAGCGCAATATCGAAACGATTGCGCTGGCCGGCCAGTTCTGCGGTCAGCAGGCTGTACACCGTATCTTCAGTGAACGAGGAGTAAACCTTGGGCTTTTCAGGGGCTGGGGTGCTCTCTTCCACCGGCGGTGTACCGTCGGTCGACACGGGGGCCATGGCCTGGCAGCCGTTGAGGAAGACAAAAGCGAGGAGCAACGCGGAGGATCTATTCATATAGGAAGAGGACGACTAACCTGCGGTCGGATCATCATGACACAAGCCTTCGGCCAAACATAACCGAGTCTCAGTGGATGCCTTTATAGGCACAACGTATAGGGACAATAGACGACGGTGGTTGTTCTGAATCTATCGAAGTAGGACAATTGTCGGCTTCCCGACATCATCAGCGATATTGAATGGCCTTCCTCGCACTCGGTATTAACCACAAGACTGCCTCCGTAGACGTGCGCGAGCGCGTGGCGTTTACGCCTGAGCAGTTGGTTGAGGCCTTGCAGCAGCTCTGCCGACTCACCGACAGCCGCGAAGCTGCGATCCTTTCCACCTGCAATCGCAGCGAGCTTTATATAGAGCAGGAGCATCTTTCAGCGGATGTCGTGCTGCGCTGGCTGGCCGATTACCACCATTTGGACTTCAATGACCTGCGCGCGAGCGCTTATGTGCATGAGGACGATGCGGCAGTTCGTCACATGATGCGTGTGGCGTCCGGTCTCGATTCGCTGGTCTTGGGCGAGCCGCAGATCCTCGGCCAGATGAAATCCGCCTACGCCGTGGCGCGTGAGGCTGGCACCGTGGGGCCGCTGCTGGGGCGCCTGTTCCAGGCCACGTTCAATTCCGCCAAGCAGGTACGCACCGACACCGCCATCGGGGAAAACCCGGTATCCGTGGCGTTTGCCGCCGTCAGCCTGGCCAAACAGATTTTCAGCGACTTGCAGCGCAGCCAGGCCTTGCTGATCGGTGCCGGCGAGACCATCACCCTGGTCGCCCGTCACCTGCACGACCTCGGCGTGAAGCGTATCGTGGTGGCCAACCGCACCCTGGAGCGTGCCAGCATCCTCGCCGAACAGTTCGGCGCCCACGCCGTGCTGCTGGCCGATATCCCGGCCGAGCTGGTGCGCAGCGACATCGTCATCAGTTCCACCGCCAGCCAGTTGCCGATCCTGGGTAAAGGCGCGGTAGAAAGCGCGCTGAAGCTGCGCAAGCACAAGCCGATCTTCATGGTGGATATTGCCGTTCCCCGGGATATCGAGCCTGAAGTCGGCGAGTTGGACGACGTTTACCTGTATAGCGTCGACGATCTGCACGAAGTGGTCGCCGAAAACCTCAAGAGCCGTCAGGGCGCAGCCCAGGCCGCCGAGGAAATGGTCAGCGTCGGCGCCGAAGACTTCATGGTGCGCCTGCGCGAACTGGCGGCGGTGGACGTGCTCAAGGCGTATCGTCAGCAGGGCGAACGCCTGCGCGACGAGGAGTTGAGCAAGGCCCAGCGCTTATTGGCCAATGGCGGCAACGCCGAAGACGTGCTGATGCAACTGGCCCGCGGCTTGACCAACAAGTTGCTGCACGCTCCCAGCGTACAACTGAAAAAACTCACTGCCGAAGGCCGCCTCGATGCGCTGGCCATGGCGCAGGAACTCTTTGCCCTCGGTGAGGGCGCGTCAGATAGCTCTTCGGATAAAAAACCGTAATGAAAGCGTCACTGCTCAACAAACTGGACGTGCTCCAGGACCGTTTCGAAGAACTGACTGCGTTGCTCGGCGACGGCGAGGTCATCTCCGATCAGGCCAAGTTCCGCGCTTATTCCAAGGAATACGCCGAAGTTGAGCCCATTGTGCTCACCTATCAGAACCTGTTGAAAGTACAGGCCGACCTGGAGGGCGCCCAGGCCCTGCTCAAGGACAGCGACCCGGACATGCGTGAAATGGCCGTGGAAGAAGTCCGTGAAGCCAAAGACAAACTGGCCGAGCTCGAAGGCGACCTGCAACGCATGCTACTGCCCAATGACCCCAACGACGGGCGCAACGTCTTCCTCGAAATCCGCGCCGGCACCGGCGGCGACGAGGCGGCGATTTTCTCCGGCGACCTGTTCCGCATGTACTCGCGTTATGCCGAGCGGCGTGGCTGGCGCGTCGAGATCCTGTCCGAGAACGAAGGCGAACACGGCGGCTATAAAGAAGTCATCGCCCGCGTCGAAGGCGACAACGTGTACGGCAAGCTGAAATTCGAGTCCGGAGCGCACCGCGTGCAACGGGTGCCGGCCACTGAATCCCAAGGCCGTATCCACACCTCGGCGTGTACCGTGGCGGTGTTGCCCGAGCCGGACGAGCAGGAAGCCATCGAGATCAACCCGGCGGACCTGCGCGTCGACACCTACCGTTCATCCGGTGCCGGTGGTCAGCACATCAACAAGACCGACTCGGCGATCCGCATCACGCACTTGCCGTCGGGCATCGTGGTTGAATGCCAGGAAGAGCGTTCGCAGCACAAGAACCGGGCGCGGGCCATGTCCTGGCTGTCGGCCAAGCTGAATGACCAGCAGACCAGCGCCGCCGCCAACGCGATTGCCAGTGAACGCAAACTGCTGGTGGGCTCGGGCGACCGTTCCGAGCGCATCCGCACTTACAACTTTGCCCAGGGCCGGGTCACCGACCACCGGGTCAACCTCACGCTCTACTCCCTGGACGAGATTCTCGCCGGTGGCATCGACGCGGTGATCGAGCCTTTGCTCGTCGAATACCAGGCCGACCAATTGGCGGCGATAGGTGAATAAATGACCATCATCGCCAGCCTGCTGCGCGCCGCCGACCTGCCCGACTCGCCCACCGCACGCCTGGACGTGGAGCTGTTGCTCGCGGCTGCCCTGGGCAAGTCCCGCAGCTACCTGCACACCTGGCCGGAAAAAATCGTCAGCAGCGAAGCCGCGCTGACCTTCGCCGATTACCTGCAACGCCGCCGCGCCGGTGAGCCGGTGGCCTACATCCTCGGCCAGCAAGGTTTCTGGAAGCTGGACCTGGAAGTCGCGCCCCACACGCTGATCCCGCGCCCGGACACCGAACTGCTGGTCGAGGCGGCCCTGGAATTGTTGCCCGCCACGCCGGCCAAGGTGCTCGACCTCGGCACCGGCAGCGGCGCCATCGCCCTGGCCCTGGCCAGCGAGCGCCCGGCCTGGCACGTCACCGCCGTCGACCGCGTGCTCGAAGCCGTGGCCCTGGCCGAACGCAATCGCCAGCGCCTGAACCTGCACAATGCCACTGTGCTCAACAGTCATTGGTTCAGCGCGTTGCAAGGCCACACCTACGACCTGATCATCAGCAACCCGCCCTACATCGCCGCCAACGATCCGCACCTGGCGGCCGGCGACGTGCGCTTTGAGCCGGCCAGCGCGCTGGTGGCGGGCCATGATGGGTTGGACGACCTGCGGCTGATCATCGCCGAGGCGCCGGCCCACCTCAACGCGGGCGGTTGGTTGTTGCTGGAACACGGTTACGACCAGGCCGCGGCGGTGCGTGACCTGCTGCTGAGTCAGGGCTTTGAAGGCGTCCACAGCCGCATCGACCTCGGCGGCCACGAACGCATCAGCCTGGGGCGCCGGCCATGCTGAGCGACCAGGATCTGTTGCGCTATAGCCGACAGATTCTGTTGAAACAGGTCGACATCGACGGCCAATTGCGCCTGAAAAACGGTCGCGCCTTGATCGTCGGCCTCGGCGGCCTGGGCGCGCCGGTGGCGCTGTACCTGGCGGCGGCCGGGGTCGGCGAGTTGCATCTGGCGGATTTCGACACCGTCGACCTGACTAACCTGCAACGCCAGATCATCCATGACACGGACAGTGTCGGCCTGAGCAAGGTCGATTCGGCCATCCGCCGTCTGACCGCGCTCAACCCCGAGGTCAAACTGCTCACCCATCGCACTGCGCTAGATGCCGACTCCCTGGCCGCGGCAGTGGCGGCGGTGGATGTGGTGCTCGACTGCAGCGACAATTTTTCCACCCGCGAAGCGGTCAACGCCGCCTGCGTGGCCGCCGGCAAGCCGTTGGTCAGCGGCGCGGCGATCCGCCTGGACGGGCAACTGTCGGTATTCGACCCGCGGCGCGCCGACAGCCCGTGCTACCACTGTTTATACGGGCACGGCAGCGACACCGAACTGACCTGCAGCGAAGCCGGCGTGGTCGGCCCGCTGGTCGGTCTGGTCGGCAGCCTGCAGGCCCTGGAAGCATTGAAGTTGCTCGCCGGTTTCGGTGAGCCCCTGGTCGGACGCTTGTTGCTGATCGATGCCTTGACCACGCGTTTCCGTGAGTTGCGCGTCAAGCGCGATCCCGGTTGCAGTGTGTGTGGGACGCAGCATGGTTAAGGATGCACCGATCGGTGTGTTCGACTCCGGTATCGGCGGGTTGACGGTGCTCGAGGAAATCCAGCAACTGTTGCCCCATGAGTCGCTGCTGTACGTCGCCGATTGCGGGTACATCCCCTACGGCGAGAAAACGCCGGCCTTTATTTGCGAACGTTTACACCGGGTTGCAGAGTTTTTCCGCGAGCGCGGCGCCAAAGCCTTGGTGATTGCCTGCAACACGGCGACCGTTGCTGCTGTGGCCGACTTGCGCAAGAGCTACCCCGACTGGCCGCTGGTGGGGATGGAACCCGCCGTCAAACCCGCTACCGCTGCGACCCGCAGTGGCGTGGTCGGCGTACTCGCCACCACCGGCACCCTGCAGAGCGCCAAGTTCGCCGCGTTGCTCGACCGTTTCGCCACCGATGTGCGGGTGATCACCCGGCCGTGCCCAGGCCTGGTGGAACTGATTGAAACCGGCGACCTGGGCAGCCCGGCCCTGCGCCAGTTGTTGCAAAGCTACGTCGAACCGTTGCTCAGCGCCGGCTGCGACACCATCATCCTCGGTTGCACCCACTACCCCTTCCTCAAGCCGCTCCTGGCGCAGATGCTGCCCCCCGGCATCAGCCTGATCGACACCGGCGCTGCCGTGGCCCGCCAGCTCAAGCGCCTGCTCGGCGAACGCGATCTGCTGGCCGCCGGCACTCCAGGCCCTGCCCAGTTCTGGACCAGCGGCGATGTGTGTCATCTAAGAAATATCCTACCGACACTATGGAAACATCCCGGAGTTGTGAGAAGCTTCGGCTCGTGAAAATTTCGTCAAAATTCGCCGTTAGACGCTGAATTTCTGGCAGTAAGTCGGCTTCTATAAGCGAGATTTCCCTGTGTAAAAACCTATAACTTCGTTCGGAAAGGATGTTTCTTATGAAGCGCTTGTTCTGTTTGGCCGCGATTGCGGCCGTTGTGGTGGGACACTCTTTTTCGGCGCAAGCCGCCGGCCTTGAGTTTGGCCTGGGGACCACCGGTGATTCGACGCTCACCTATCGATTGGGGCTGACGTCGGATTGGGATAAGAGCTGGATGCAGAGCGACGTCGGTCGCCTGACTGGCTATTGGAGTGGTGCATACACCTATTGGGAAGGTGATCACCGTGCAGGCGCGAGCAGCCTGTCGTTCTCCCCGGTATTTGTGTATGAGTTCGCCGGGGAATCGGTAAAGCCTTACATCGAGGCCGGGATCGGGGTGGCGGCATTCTCCCGCACGCGGTTGGAAGACAACAACCTCGGCCAGGCCTTCCAGTTCGAAGACCGCCTGGGCTTCGGTTTGCGCTTTAACGGCGGGCATGAAGTGGGCATTCGTGCCATGCACTACTCCAACGCCGGGCTCAGCGACCATAACGACGGCATCGAAAACTACTCGTTGCACTACACGATGCCGCTGTAACTTCAGAACCCTGCAAAACCCTGTGGGAGGGGGCAAGCCCCCTCCCACATTGAGATATTCATCGGCCTGAGATCAGCGGTAAGCGGTCGCGAATCCCTTCGCGTTCGGTGGCATCGAAAACTACTCGTTACCCTGCAAAACCCTGTGGGAGGGGGCTTGCCCCCGATAGCGCAGTGTCAGTCGCAGAATTTGCCAACTGACCCACTGCTATCGGGGGCAAGCCCCCTCCCACATTGAGATATTCGTCGGCCTGAGATCAGCGGTAAGCGGTCGCAATCCCTTCGCGTTCGGCGGCATCGAAAACTATTCGTTACCCTGCAAAACCCTGTGGGAGGGGGCTTGCCCCCGATAGCGCAGTGTCAGCCGCAGAATTTGCCAACTGACCCACTGCTATCGGGGGCAAGCCCCCTCCCACATTGAGATATTCGTCGGTCTGAGATCAGCGGTAAGCGGTCGCAATCCCTTCGCGTTCGGTCAGGCATTCCGGCGCGCCCATCTCGAATTCCCGGCAGATCAGCGGCCGACGCGTATAAATCGTACACATCATCGTGTCCCGGTCCAGCGCCGCGCACCAGCCGTCGTCCAGGCGCAGCATGACTTCGCCGCCCCAATCGTCGGTGTCGATAAAGCGCTCGGGCACGCCCGTGTCGGTGATCAGCATGACTTCCAGCTGGCAGCAGCAGGCCGCGCACGTCGAGCAGGTGACGGCGGGGGTGGTGATTTGGGTGTGGGGGATGTTGGTCATAGGCACGCAGTGTAAGGCAAGCGGGTGACACAGGTGTGAAAGGGCTGACAGACGTTAGCGTACCCGGCGCATTGGTTAAGCACTGAAACGCCCAAGCAACGGCGGGTTGATGGCTGCCGGCTTGGCCAGCAGCAACTGCGCGGTGCCGATGGTGCGCTCCATAAAGCCGCCTTCGCAGTAGCACAGGTAAAACTCCCACAACCGCAGGAAGTATTCGTCGTAGCCCAATTCCATGAGGCGGCCGTGGGCGCGGCGAAAGTTCTCATGCCACAGGCGCAGGGTTCGCGCGTAATGCAGGCCGAAATCTTCCATGTGCAGCAGGTTCATGTCGGTGTCGCGGCTGATGATCTGCAGCATGTTCTGCACACAGGGCAAGGCGCCGCCGGGGAAGATATAGCGCTGGATGAAGTCGACGCTGTTCTTGGCCTGTTCAAAGCGTTGCTCACGGATGGTGATGGCTTGCAGCAGCATCAGCCCATCGCTCTTGAGCAGGCGCGCGCACTGTTTGAAGTAGGTCGGCAGGAAGCGATGGCCCACCGCTTCGATCATTTCGATGGACACCAGCTTGTCGTATTGGCCGCTCAGGTCGCGGTAGTCCTGCAACAGCAGCGTCACCTGGTCTTGCAGCCCCATGGCGGCGATGCGTTGCTGGGTGTAGACAAACTGTTCCCTGGACAAGGTCGTGGTGGTGACTTTGCAGCCATAGTGCCGCGCCGCGTACAACGCCATGCTGCCCCAGCCGGTGCCGATCTCCAGCAGATGGTCGGTGGGTTTAAGCGCGAGTTTCTGGCAGATGCGTTCCAGCTTGTTCAGTTGCGCCTGTTCCAGGGTGTCTTCGGCGCTCAGGAACTGCGCCGCCGAATACATCATGGTCGGGTCGAGGAATTCTTCGAACAGGTCGTTGCCCAGGTCATAGTGGGCGGCGATGTTCTTCTGCGAACCCTTGCGCGTATTGCGGTTGAGCCAATGCAAGCCTTGGGTGAACGGCCGCGCCAGCTTGGCCAGGCCGCCCTCCAGCGCGTCGAGCACCTCCAGGTTGCTGACCATCACACGCACCACGGCGGTCAGGTCCGGGCTGCTCCAATAACCGTGGATAAACGCTTCGCCCGCACCGATCGAGCCGTTGGCCGCCACCAAGCCCCACACCGCCGAATCGAGGATCTGGATCTCGCCCAGCAGATGCGCTTCGCGGGCGCCGAACACTTGGCGTTCGCCGTCTTCGATCAGCACCAGTTGGCCGTGGCGCAATTGGCTGAGTTGCCGCAGCACGGCCTTGCGCAGCAGTGCGGTGGTCACGCCGTTGACGTTCAGGCGGTTGGCCTTGACCGATAAGCTAGGGGATTTCATGGCGGCGATCCTTGGTGTACCCGACGGCGGTGCGAGAGGCGCCATCGGCGGCCTGATGGGGAAAAATCGGTGTGCGTTTGAGCAACAGGCGCAGGGCCTGCCAATAAATCGCCAGGCAGGTCTTGGCGGTCATCCACGGAAAGCGCCACAGATAGCGGTGCAGGCTGGCGCGGTTGAGGGCTTCGCGCTGCAGGCTCAAGGTGGCGTCGAAGACTTTCCGATCGCCCTGCCAGTCGGCCATGTGGACCCCAAGCCTGGCGGCGGGCGGGCTGAAGCTCATGCGGTATTCCAGGTCGGGCGGCAGGAACGGCGATACATGAAACGCCTTGGCCACGGCGAAGTGCTGATGCTCCTCGGCGCCCAGCGCCAGGGCCGGCAGCACGTAGTGATAGCGCTCGCGCCATGGGGTGTTGGTCACTTCACACAGGATCGCGGCCAATTGTCCGTCGGCCTCAAAGCAGTAGAAGAAACTCACCGGGTTAAACGCCAGGCCCCAACTGCGGGCCTGAGTCAGTAGGCAGATAGCGCCCTGGGGTGTACGCCCCAGCGCCTTGCCGACGTGCTGGCGCACGGCATCGCTCAGGCTCATGCCGTGACGGGTGAGTTCACGCAGGTAATCCTGCTGGCGAAAGCCGAAGGCGGCCAGGCGACCTGCGCCGGCCAGGGGCGACAGCCCGAGCACTGCGTCCTGTTCGCTCAAGTCCAGGTACAGCAAGCCGATGCGGTAGCGAAACGCGTGGGCCTTGGGCGCAAACCGGCGATGGGCGATCCAGCCGCTGTACAAGGCGCTGTTCACAGGGCTTCTCCAAACGCCTGGGCCACGCGCAAGGCGCTGATCACGCCGTCTTCGTGGAAGCCGTTGGCCCAATAGGCGCCGCAATAATAGGTATGCTGCGCACCGTTCAACTCTTCCCAACGCGCTTGTGCGGCCACGGCCGCCAGGCTGTATTGCGGGTGGGCATAGGTGTAGCGGGCGAGGATCTTCAGCGGGTTGATCATCGATGTCTGGTTGAGGCTGACGCAAAAGGTCGTGGCGCTGTCGATGCCTTGCAGGATGTTCATGTCATAGGTCACCGCCGCCTGGCTCTGCGCATTGCCGCTGAGCCGGTAGTTCCAGCTGGCCCAGGCCAGTTTGCGGTCTGGCAGCAGGCGCGTGTCGGTGTGCAGCACCACGTCATTGTCGGCGTAGGGCAGGGCGCCGAGGATCTGCTGCTCGGCACTGCTCGGCTCGCCCAGCAGGCCCAGCGCCTGGTCGCTGTGGCAGGCGAACACCACTTTGTCGAAGGTTTCGGTGCCCGCAGCGCTGTGGATCGTCACGCCCTGTGCATCGCGCTCGACCCGATGCACGGGGCAATCGAGGCGAATCCGTTCACGAAAGCCGCGGGTCAGCGGTTCGATGTAGCGGCTTGAGCCGCCCTCGATCACGCACCATTGCGGGCGGTTGCTCACCGACAGCAAGCCGTGGTTCTTGAAGAAGCGCACAAAGAACTGCAAGGGGAAACCGAGCATGTCCGCCAGGGACATCGACCAGATCGCTGCGCCCATCGGCACGATGTAATGCCGGATGAATCGCGGGCCGTAGCCGCCGGCGTCGAGGTAATCGCCCAGGGTCATGTCGGCACTGATGCGTTGCGCTTGCAGGTCCGCCGGCGCCTCGCGGTTGAAGCGCAGAATATCGCGCAACATGCCCCAGAACCCCGGCGACAACAGATTGCGCCGCTGCGCAAACAGGCTGTTGAGGTTATTGCCGTTGTACTCGAACCCGCTGCGGCGGTCGCACACCGAAAAGCTCATCTCGGTGGGTTTGAACTTCACGCCGACCTGACCCAGCAGGCGGATGAAGTTGGGGTAGGTCCAGTCGTTGAATACGATAAAACCGGTGTCCACCGCATAGCTTTTACCCTCGACGGTGACGTTGACCGTGTGGGTATGCCCGCCTATGCGATCGCCCGCTTCGAACAGGGTGATGTCGTGGCGACGGCTGAGCAGGTAGGCGCTGGTCAGCCCGGCAATGCCGCTGCCGATAATCGCGATCTTCACAGGTCGTCCTTTTTTGGCGGCGGGCTGCGCAGCATGCGTTTGCCGATGATCAGTTGCGCGCGATTCGGCAGTTTCGACAACGGCCACAGGGTGGCGATGAACATCGCCGGGAAGGCGATTTCCAGTGGGCGTTTGTCCAGCTTGGCGAAGATATGCCGGGCCGCCTTGTCGGCAGACCAGGCCAGGGGCATCGGGAAGTCATTGCGCTCGGTCAGCGGGGTGTCGACAAAGCCCGGGCTGATCACGGTGACGTCGATGTTTTCCGGCGACAGGCTGATGCGCAGGGATTCGAACAGGTAGCGCAAACCGGCCTTGGACGCGCCATAGGCTTCGGCGCGCGGCATCGGCAGGTAGGTCACGGCGCTGGCCACGCCCACCAGGTGCGGTGCGCGCCCGGCGCGCAACAGTGGCAGTGCGGCTTCGATGCAATAACTGCTGGCGAGCAGGTTGGTGCGTACCACGTGTTCGACGATCGACGCGTCGAATTGCTTGGCATCGACATATTCACAGGTGCCGGCATTGAGGATCACGGTGTCCAGCGACCCCCAGACCTGGGCGATGTGTTCGCCGATTTCGCGCACGGTCTGGCTGTTGGTCAAGTCGCCCGCCACGACCAGCACTTGGCCGGGAAAGCGTTGGGCGAGCGCTTGCAGCGGGCCTTTGGAGCGCGAGCTGAGAGCGACGTGGGCGCCGCTGTTGAGCAGCTCCACGGCGAGGGAGGCGCCGATGCCACTGCTGGCGCCGGTCAGCCAATAACGACGGGGCGGTGTGAGGTTCATCCGACTCTCCTTTTCAGCCAACTGATCACACGGCCGAACACCGGCAAGTGTTCGTAAAGCATTGCGCCGGCATCGAAATAATCCCGATGGCGGTACACCTTGTCGCGCCACATCAGGTGCGAGCAGCCTTCCACTCGGATCACCTTGCCCTTGGCCAGGCGCGGGTGGCAAAAGCTCATTTTCCAGCGCAGGTAACCTTCGCCTTCGGCCACCTGGTCGAAGCCGTGGAAGTCGAAGCGCAACTGGCTGACATTACCGTACAACTGCGCGAAATAGTGGTGCAGCGGCGTGAGCCCGTGGACCTCGTGCAGCGGGTCGGTGAAGACGATGTCCTTGCTGTACAGGCTGTCGAGCAGGTGCAGGTTGTGCTTGTCCAGAGTGGCGAAGGCCTGGGCGAAGCGGCGCAGGAAGTCACTCATGTTCGGCTCCGACGGCCTGGCGCGACGGCAGGCTGCGGAATGCCGCCAATGCACGTTCGCGGGAGTGTTTCAGGTCGACGATCGAGCGCGGGTAGTCGGCCGCGCCGAACAGGCCGCCGACGGCCTGCGGGTTGTGTACGTCGTTTTTATTCAGCGTCGCCAGTTGCGGCAGCCAGTGCTTGATGAATACGCCGTCGCGGTCGAATTTCTGCGACTGGCTCAGCGGGCTGAAAATCCGGAAATACGGCGCCGAATCGGTGCCGGTGGAGGCGCTCCACTGCCAGCCGCCATTGTTGGCTGCCAGGTCGCCGTCGATCAGGTGGCGCATGAAAAAGCGCTCGCCTTCGCGCCAGTCGATCAGCAGGTTCTTGGTCAGGAACATCGCCACCACCATGCGCAGGCGGTTGTGCATCCAGCCGGTTTCCAGCAGTTGGCGCATGGCCGCGTCGATGATCGGCAAACCGGTGCGCGCCTGCTGCCAGGCGGCGAGGTCGTTGGGCGCGTCGCGCCAGGCCACTGCCTCGGTTTCGGGGCGGAAGGCGCGGTGGCGGGACACCCGCGGGTAGCCCACCAGGATGTGCTTGTAGAACTCACGCCAGAGCAGTTCGTTGACCCAGGTGATCGTGCCGATATCGCCGCTTTCGAACTCGCCCTGGTTGCGCTGCAGCGCGGCATGCAGGCACTGGCGCGGCGAAACCACACCCGCCGCGAGGTACGCCGACAGCTGGCTGGTGCCGGGCTTGGCCGGGAAGTCGCGCTCATCCTTGTAATAGCTGATCTGCTGCGCGGCGAATACGTCGAGGCGGCGGCGCGCTTCGTCTTCACCGGCGGGCCAGAGGGCGCGCAGCGTTTCGCTCGGCGTTTCGAAACCGTCGACCTGTTGCGGCACCGGGTCGCTGGTCAGCGCGAGGGCCGCTTGAGCCTTGGGCGTGGCCACCCGGCGCGGCAGGGCGCTGTGCAGGCGGGCGTAGCAGACTTTGCGGAACTGGCTGAACACCTGGAAGTAGGTGCCGGTCTTGGTCAGCACGCTGCCGGGCTGGAAAAACAATTGGTCCAGGTAACGGTGGAAGCTCACGCCGTCGGCTTCCAGGGCCTTGGCCACCGCCGCATCGCGACGGCTTTCGTGGATGCCGTATTCCTCGTTGACGTGGACCGACTCGACCGATAGCTCACGGCACAGCTGGCCGAGTACGGCGGGCGCCTGGTCCCAGGTCGCGGCGCGGCGGATCAGCAAGGGAATATTCAGCGCGCCGAGGGCCTGGCTCAAGTGCTGCAGGTTGCGCAGCCAGAAGTCGACTTTGCACGGCGCATCATCGTGGGCCAGCCATTGCTGCGGGGTGATCAGGTACACGGCCGCCACCGGGCCGCGCTGGCTCGCGGCGGTCAGGGCGGTGTTGTCATGCAGGCGCAGGTCGGTGCGCAGCCAGATCAAGTGCATTTAAACAAGTCCCTGCTGGATCAGTATCTGGTGAGCCGACAATGGGTCTTCGGCGACGAACAATTCAGGGGTGTCGCCAGCTAATGCCGTCAGCTCGGCCTGGTGGATGCATACCGTTGGTCCGACGATCAACTTTGGGCAAGCGATGCCGCCCAGAAGTTTTGCGAGTGCCGACAAATGGAGCGCCTGGCTGGAATACAGCAGCACCGCCCGCGGTTGCAGGTGTTCCACGGCCAGCGCCAGTTCACCGGTCGGCAGCGGCCAGTCGAAGACTTCCACCGGGCAGTCGGCGCTGCTGGCCAGCCAGGCGCTGAGCCACAGGTGCGGTGCCAGGGGCAGGTCGGAATGATTCACCAGCAGCAGCGGTGCGCCGTGCAACTGGCGATTGTTGTGATAGATCCGCGCGCCGAACTTGCTGCGCAACCAGGACAGGAAGAACACCCGTTCCATCTGCGCGCCGAATTGGCCCTGCCAGCGTTGCTCCAGTTCGCGGAGCAGCGGCAGCAGCAGTTGTTCGCACAGGGTGCGCGGCGGGTAGAGCGCCATGGCCTGGTTGAAGGCATCGTCGACCCGGCGTTCGGCCAGCTCGCTGATGGCCTGCACCAGGGTCTGGCGCAGGGTGTGCCATTCGTTTTCGACGGCGTCGGGAGCGACGTGCGCGGAGTCGATCAGGTTTTTCACCTGGCTGACCGGCACGCCGCGATTGAGCCAGGTGAGGATGGTGTGGATGCGTTGCACATGGTCGTGGCTGAACAGCCGGTGGCCCTTGGGCGTGCGCTGCGGCACGATCAGGCCATAGCGGCGTTCCCAGGCGCGCAGGGTCACGGCGTTGACGCCGGTCTGGCGCGCCACTTCACGGATCGGCAGCCAGCCGTCTTCGAGGGCTTGGGCGATATCTTCGCCGGGTTCGTCTTGCAAGGCTGCGGTCATGAGGTTTTTCATGGTTCAGATCGCATTGCGCAGGCTGAGATTTTCCGGGTGTGGCTGCAAGTAAGCCTGCTGCGCGATGTAGCGGTCCGGGTGGAGGCGAAAGTGGTGCTTGAGCAAGGTCAGCGGCACCACCAGCGGCACGATGCCTTGGCGGTATTGGCCGATCACGGTTTGCATTTCCTGTTTGTCGTCGGCGCTGATGGCCTGCTTGAGGTAACCGCTGATGTGTTGCAGCACATTGGTGTGGGTGCCGCGGGTGGCGCACTTTTTCAAGCCGCTCATCAGCGCGCTGAAATAGCCGCTGCCCAATGCGTCGAGGTCCTCGCCCTTGGCCATGCCGCCGAGCAGGTTGCCGAGGCTTTTGTAATGCGCCGGGCTGTGGGCCATCAGCAGGTATTTGTAGCGCGCGTGAAAGGCCAGCAGGCGATGGCGGCTCAGGCCTTCGCCGAGCAATTGTTGCCAGCTGGCGTAGACGAAGACGCGGGTCAGGAAGTTTTCCCGCAGCACCGGGTCATTCAGGCGGCCGTCTTCTTCCACGGGCAGGTTGGGGTGGCGCGCGCAAAAGGCTTGGGCATAGATGCCACGCCCGCCGCCGTCCACCGGTGCGCCGTTTTCACGGTAGACCTTGACCCGTTCCAGGCCGCAGGACGGCGATTTCTGCATGAAGATATAGCCGCACAGGTCGCTGTGCTCGGCGGCCATTTTTTCGCCGTATTCACCCAGCGGCGCGGTGACGTTCAGCTCGCGATGCACGCTGCCCACGGCTTGAGGGGACGCGGCATCGCCCACCAGGCGAATGGTCTCCCGGGGAATGCCCAGGCCGATCGCCACTTCCGGGCACAACGGCACAAAGTCGAAGTACGCAGCGAGCACCTCGCTGCAGAGTTGCGATTGCTTGTGGCCACCGTTGAAACGGACGTTCTCGCCCAGCAGGCAGGCGCTGATACCAATCTTCGGCTTGAAGGACGGGGTGCTGGACATGGGCAAACCTCTGCAAGATTCCTGTACAAGCGTAAAAGCATGTACAGCTAAATCTCATCATAGGTTTGATGCTGTACAAGTCAAATGGTTTGTACAAGTATTTGTGCGAGGGCTATTTCCAGCCGATTCGCCAGTCCTCGGCGCTTTGCAGGGTTTGCCAGGGCAGGCGTTCACCGCGCCGGGTCATGACGGCTTGCAGCTCGATGTCGAGCACGTTGCCTTCTTCATCACAAAACAGTTCGGTGACCAGGAAGTGTTTTTCCTTGTTGCGCGGGTGTGCTGCTGTCCACTTCGACAGCAGCAATTTAGCGGGGTTTATGCGGTTCATTACAGGTGCTCGATCAAGCGTCGCGCGGCTTCCTGGCCACTGAGCCAGGCGCCTTCCACGCGGCCCGACAGGCACCAGTCGCCACAGACGTACAAGCCCAGGTCGGCGTCGGCCAGCACGCCGAATTCATGGGCGCTGGACGGTCGTGCGTAGAGCCAGCGGTGCGCCAGGCTGAACGAAGGCGCGGGCATGGCGCTGTGCAGCAGTTCGGCGAAGGCGCCGTGCAGGTGTTCGATCACCGCTTCTTTGGGCAGGTCCAGATGTTCTTTGCTCCAGGCGCTGGTGGCGTGCAGCACCCAGGTGTCGAGAACGGTGTCGCGCCCCGGTTTGCTGCGGTTGCGGGCCAGCCAGTCGAGGGCGCTGTCTTGCACGAAGCAGCCTTCCATCGGGGTTTCCAGCGGCTTGTCGAAGGCCAGGGCAATGGCCCAGGTCGGGTCCATCTTCACGCCGGCGGCGGCACTTGCCAGCTTCGGTGCGGCGGCCAGCAGGGCGGTCGCTTGCGGGGCGGGCGTGGCGATGATGACGTGGCTGAACGGACCATGGTTGCCGCCGTCGGCGTCCAGCAGGTTCCAGTGCCGTTTGCCTTGGAACACTTCGGTGATACGGCAGCTGAACTGCACCGGCAGGTCGTCGAGCAGGGCGCGGGTGATGGCGCTCATGCGCGGCGTGCCGACCCAGCGGATCTGTTCATCGGGGGAGGGCGTGAGTTCGCCGGACTTGAAGTTATACAGCTGCGGCTTCCATTGCTCGGCCCAGCCATTACCTTGCCAGCGCTGCACTTCGTTGACGAAGCGGCGGTCGCGGGCGGTGAAGTACTGCGCGCCCATGTCCAGTGCGCCGGCGTCGCTGCGCTTGCTGGACATGCGGCCACCACTGCCGCGGCTTTTATCGAAGAGTTGTACAACATGCCCGGCGTCTCGTAACGCTCGGGCGGCGGAGAGACCGGCGATGCCGGTGCCGATGATCGCGATGGGGACAGTCATGGGAGGCCTCGTTTTACCGTTGGGTACAGACTACGCCGACACCAATAGCTGTACAATATTGTTTTTTGGTATAAGTTTTGGCGTACCTGATCGTTTGGAGTGACCTATGGTTAAAGCTGAGGCTTAAATCAATGTCACGCCCGATTGCAAATGATCCCTGCTTATAAAATAGACCAGTGATCGGTGGCGAACGTTACATGAGGAAGATCCCATGCATATTTTGCTGACCGGCGGTACCGGCCTGATCGGCCGTCAACTCTGCCAACATTGGCGGGCGCAAGGGCATCGCCTGACGGTGTGGAGCCGTCGCCCTGAACAGGTCGCCCGGTTATGTGGCGATGCGGTGCGCGGTGTCGCCAGCCTGCAAGAGGTTATCGGCCCGGTGGACGCCGTCATTAATCTGGCCGGCGCGCCAATCGCCGATCGCCCCTGGACGCATAAACGCAAGGCGCTGCTGTGGAGCAGCCGCATCAGCCTGACCGAAACCCTGCTGGTGTGGCTGGAAGGCCTGGCGGAGAAACCGGCGGTGTTGATTTCCGGTTCTGCCGTGGGCTGGTACGGCGACGGCGGCGAGCGCGAACTGACCGAAGCCAGCGGCCCGGTGCAGGACGATTTCCCCAGCCAGTTGTGCGTCGCCTGGGAAGAAACCGCCCAGCGCGCCGAAGCCCTGGGCATTCGCGTGGTGCTGGTGCGTACCGGGCTGGTGCTGGCGGCCGAGGGCGGCTTTTTGTCGCGGCTGTTGCTGCCGTTCAAGCTGGCACTGGGCGGGCCGATTGGGAATGGTCGGCAGTGGATGCCGTGGGTGCATATCCACGATCAAATCGCGCTGATAGATTTTCTTCTGCACCAGCACGACGCCCGCGGTCCCTATAATGCCTGCGCGCCGCACCCGGTGCGTAACCGCGAGTTTGCCAAGACGTTGGGCCAGGTGCTGCACCGCCCGGCGTTCATGCCCATGCCGGCCTTCGTGTTGAAGGTGGGGTTGGGCGAGTTGTCCGGTTTGTTGCTGGGCGGCCAGAAAGCTTTGCCCGAACGCCTGTTGGCGGCCGGTTTCACTTTCCAGTTCACTGAGTTGAAGGCGGCCTTGGACGACTTGTCCAGCCGCCTCTAGAGATAGGATGTTGCATGACGGATCACGCGTTGTTACTGGTCAACCTGGGGTCACCGGCGTCTACTTCGGTGGCCGATGTGCGCAGCTACCTCAATCAGTTCCTGATGGACCCTTACGTGATCGACCTGCCGTGGCCGGTGCGGCGCTTGCTGGTGTCGCTGATCCTGATCAAGCGTCCCGAGCAGTCGGCCCATGCCTATGCCTCGATCTGGTGGGAGGAAGGCTCGCCGCTGGTGGTGCTCAGCCAGCGCCTGCAACAGAAAATGACTGCGCAGTGGACCCAGGGTCCGGTGGAGCTGGCGATGCGTTATGGCGAGCCGTCCCTTGAAACGACCCTGACGCGCCTGGCCGCCCAGGGCGTTCAGAAAATCACCCTGGCGCCGTTGTACCCGCAGTTCGCCGACAGCACCGTGACCACGGTGATTGAAGAAGCCCAGCGGGTGGTGCGCGACAAGAAGCTCAAGGTGCAGTTCTCGATCCTGCAACCGTTCTACGATCAGCCGGAGTACCTCGATGCGTTGGCGGCGAGCGTGCGGCCTTACGTGGCGCAGGAGTACGACCACCTGCTCCTGAGTTTCCACGGCCTGCCCGAGCGCCATCTGACCAAGCTCGACCCTACCGGCGCGCATTGCTTCAAGGATGCCGATTGCTGCCGCAACGCTTCGCCGCAGGTGCTTGCCACGTGTTACCGCGCACAGTGCTTCAGCGTCGCCCGCAATTTTGCCGAGCGCATGGGGCTGCCGGACGGTAAATGGTCGGTGGCATTCCAGTCGCGCCTGGGCCGGGCGAAGTGGATCGAACCCTACACCGAGGCACGCCTGGAAGCGTTGGCCCAGCAAGGCGTGAAAAAGCTGCTGGTGATGTGCCCGGCGTTCGTGGCCGACTGCATCGAGACGCTGGAAGAGATCGGCGACCGTGGCCGGGAGCAATTCCGCGCAGCGGGCGGCGAGGAGTTGGTGCTGGTGCCGTGCTTGAATGACAGCGAGCAGTGGGCGGTGGCGCTTAACACCCTGTGCGAGCGGGCCCCCGTGGCACTGTAATGTGGGAAGGGGCTTGCTCCCGATAGTGGTTTGCCAGTCACCGGATGAGGTGACTGTTGTAGCGCTATCGGGGGCAAGCCCCCTCCCACAGGTTTGACCGTGTTACAGGTTGAGGGTCAGGCTGACCGTGAAGTTGCGCGGTTCACCGGGGCTGACCCAATAGTTGCTGTAGGAGCGTTCGTAGTACTTTTCATCAAACAGGTTGTTAAGGTTCAGGCCCACGGTGACGTTGTCGGTGGCTTTGTAATGCGCCAGCAGGTCCACGGTGTGATAGGCGGGCAGTTCGAAGCTGCCGCCGGCTTCACCGGAGCGATCACCGACATAGGTGAACGCCGCGCCCACGTCTGAACCGCGCAACGTGCCGTCCTGGAATTCATACACGCCCAACAGGCTGCCGCTGCGCTTGGCCACGCCGAGAATGCGGCTGCCGGTGGGGATGGCTTTATCGCCCTTGGTCACTTCGGCATCGATGTAGGCGAACGCGCCGATCACGCGCACCGCCTCGCTCAGTTGCCCGCTCAGTTGCAGGTCAAACCCTTGGCTGCGTGCCTTGCCCATGGCGCGTTGGGTGTCGGTGGCGGGGTCCACGGCCAGCACGTTTTCCTTCTCGATGTGGAACGCGGCGAGGGTCGCGCTGAGGCGCTCGTCGAACAGCTCGCTCTTGATCCCCACTTCATACCCCACGCCCTCTTCAGGCTTGAAGGATTGGCCGCCAGCGTCCAGGCCGTTGTTCGGCTTGAATGAGGTCGAGGCGTTGGCGAACACCCCGACTTCAGGTGTGAGCTGATAGAGCAGGCCGGCGCGCTGGGTCAGGGCGTCGTGGGTCTGGCGGCTCTTGGCGTGATCGCGGGTGAAGTCGTCGGTGTGTTGCTCGAAGTGCTCGAAGCGCGCGCCGAACATGCCGCGCAGGCGTTCGGTGAAGACGATCTGGTCTTGCAGGTTCAGTGCCTGGCTTTTTACCTGTTCGGAGAAGTCAGTGCCGGAGCGCTCGCCATCGGGTTTGGGCTGGCCGTAGACCGGGTTGTAGATGTCGATCGCGTAGGGGCTACCGGCGATGGCGGTCACGCGTTCCTTCTTGCGGTAATCCTCGTACTCGGTGCCGATCAGCAACTCGTGTTGCCAACGACCGATGTCGAACAGACCGCGCAGTTCCAGCTGGGTGATGCTGTCGTGCCAACCCATGGAGCGTTCGCGGTAGCGGCGGTTGACGGTGTGGCCGTCGCTGTTCAGCGCGCGGTTTTCCGAAGCGTCGCCCCACAGGCTGCCTTGTTTGTAATGGCTGGCCAGGCGCAGGGCCCACGTGTCGTTGAGGTGATGTTCGAGGGTGGCCTGGAGGCGGTTGTTGTGGTTGTTGATGTCGCCGTCGTTGGGCTCGCCGAGGAAGGTGGAGCGCGACATGCCGCGCGGCGCGACGATGCCGCGGTCGAAGGTGGAGCGGTGGCGCACGAATTCGCTTTCCACCAGCAGGTGCGTGTCGGGGGCCAGTTGCCAGCTGAAGGACGGCGCGACGAACACCCGCTTGGCGTCTACGTGATCGCGGAAACTATGGTTGTCTTCCACCGCCAGGTTGACCCGTGTCAGCAGTTGCCCTTCGCTGTCGAGCGGGGTGTTCACGTCCAGCGCGGTGCGATAGCGGTCCCAACTGCCGGCGCTGGTTTGCAGGGTGGTGAACGCGTCGGGCTGGGGTTTTTTGGTGACGATATTCACCGTGCCGCCGGGATCGCCGCGCCCGTACAGGCTGGCGGCGGGGCCTTTGAGCACTTCGATGCGTTCGAGATTGGCGGCGTCCGGCGTGCTCGGGTAACCGCGGTTGGCGCTGAAGCCGTCCTGGTAGAACTCCGACGTAGTGAAGCCGCGCACGCTGTATTCATAGAGGGTGAGGCCGCCGAAGTTGTTCTGCTTGGAGACGCCGCCGGCAAATTCCAGGGCGCGTTCCACGTCGGTGCTGCCCAGGTCCTTGAGCACGTTGGCGGGAATCACGCTGATGGATTGCGGGATGTCGCGCAGTGCGGTGTCGGTCTTGGTTGCGCTGGCGGAGCGGGTGGCGCGATAGCCGTTGACCGGGCCGGTGGCGGATTCGTAGGCGTCGGTGGTGACGCTGATGGCGTCCAGTTCAATGCGGGTGTCTTCGGCGCAGGCGGGGTCCAGCAGCAAACCCAAGGCCAGGCCGGCCAAGGGGGGAAACGTGCGAGGCGACATGATAGAGCGTTCCAATAGCGATATTGAAACAATATAACATGTCATTATGTCGGCGATTCGGTTCTGAAATATGTGCTTACAGGTGCCCGCAAACGGGCACCCGGAGGGCGCAGGTTATTCCTCTTCCGTCACCGGCGCGGGCGGTGGGCGCAGGCCGATTTCCGCCGTCAGGTTGAGCTCTTTACCGTTGCGCATCACCTGGATCGTGACCTTGTCGGTCGGCTTGATCCGCGCCACTTGGTTCATCGACTTGCGGCCATCACCGGCCGGTTCGCCGTCGATGCTGAGGATCACATCGCCCAGTTGCAGGCCGGCCTTTTGCGCCGGGCCATCGCGGAAGATCCCGGCGACCACGATGCCCGGGCGCCCGGTCAGGCCAAACGACTCGGCCAGTTCCTTGCTCAGCGGCTGCACTTCGATCCCCAGCCAGCCACGGATCACCTGGCCGTGCTCAATGATCGACTTCATCACTTCCATCGCCAGCTTGACCGGGATCGCAAAACCGATGCCCTGGGAGCCGCCGGACTTGGAGAAAATCGCCGTGTTGATGCCGGTCAGGTTGCCGTTGGCATCCACCAGCGCGCCGCCGGAGTTGCCCGGGTTGATCGCGGCGTCGGTCTGGATGAAGTCTTCGTAGCTGTTGAGGCCCAACTGGTTACGCCCGGTGGCGCTGATGATGCCCATGGTGACCGTCTGGCCGACGCCGAACGGGTTGCCGATGGCCAGCGCGACATCGCCGACCCGCAGCCCTTCGGAGCGGCCGATGGTGATCGCGGGCAGGTTTTTCAGGTCGATCTTCAACACCGCGAGGTCGGTTTCCGGGTCGCTGCCGACCACGCGGGCCAGGGTTTCGCGGCCGTCGCGCAGGGCTACCACAATCTGGTCGGCGCCGGTGGTCACGTGGTTGTTGGTGAGGATGTAGCCTTCCGGGCTCATGATCACCCCGGACCCCAGGCTGGATTCCATGCGTCGCTGCTTGGGGCTGTTGTCGCCGAAATAGCGGCGGAACTGCGGGTCTTCGAACAGCGGGTGCGCCGGCTTGTTGACGACCTTGGTGGTGTACAGGTTGACCACCGCAGGGGCGGCGATGACCACGGCGTCGGCGTAGGTCACCGGGCCTTGCACCATCGTATTGGTTTGCGGGGCCTGTTGCAGGTTCACATCAAGGCTCGGTAAGCCCACCCACTGGGGGTAACGCTGAATAATCATCATCGCGATCAGCACGCCAGCCAGCAATGGCCATCCAAAAAAACGCAGTGCCTTGAGCATCAAGTAAGTCCTGACAGGTTGCAGGGGGCGGGGGAGCGCCCATAATGTCGCGCATTATACGAGGCTGCGAGCGCCTCGGAACGGGATATTTAGGAGTCTTTTATGGCCGTTGCTTTGAGCACCCTCGTCGAGGAAGCGGACCGCTACCTTGGCAGCGCAAAAATTGCCGATTACTGCCCCAACGGCCTGCAGGTCGAGGGGCGCCCGCAGGTGATGCGTATCGTCAGCGGCGTCACCGCCAGCCAGGCATTGCTCGACGCCGCCGTCGAAGCCCAGGCCGACCTGGTGCTGGTCCACCACGGTTATTTCTGGAAGGGCGAGAACCCGTGCATCACCGGCATGAAGCAGCGCCGTCTGAAGACCCTGCTCAAGCACGACATCAGCCTGCTGGCCTACCACCTGCCGCTGGACCTGCACGCCGAGGTCGGCAACAACGTACAGCTTGCTCGGCAGTTGGACATCACCGTCGAAGGCCCGCTGGACCCGGCCGACCTCAAGATCGTCGGGCTGGTCGGCTCTCTCGCGGAGCCGCTGTCGCCGCGTGACTTCGCCCACCGCGTGCAGAGCGTGTTGGGGCGCGAGCCGCTGCTGATCGAAGGCAGCGAGATGATCCGCCGCGTCGGCTGGTGTACCGGCGGTGGCCAGGGTTACATCGATCAGGCGATTGCGGCCAGCGTCGACCTGTACCTGAGCGGCGAAGCCTCCGAACAGACCTTCCACAGCGCCCGCGAAAACGACATCAGCTTTATCGCCGCCGGCCATCACGCCACCGAGCGTTACGGTGTGCAGGCGTTGGGCGATTACCTGGCGCGGCGTTTCGCCCTGGAGCATTTGTTCATCGATTGTCCCAACCCGATCTAACGCACACCACCCTCCCACATTTGGGAGGGTTCGGCCGCCCATCGCCGCCAAACCTCGGGGCATATCCATATACCGTTTCGATCTAGTCGGCGCCCTGAATAGAAGCAGGTGCTGTGCTAGCATGCCTCGCTCGAACACGGCCCGCTGGCCGTCCATAAGATCGTTTTTCCGTGAGTAGCCATGGTCGACAAACTGACGCATCTGAAACAGCTGGAGGCGGAAAGCATCCACATCATCCGCGAGGTCGCCGCCGAGTTCGACAACCCGGTGATGCTCTACTCGATCGGTAAAGACTCCGCCGTGATGCTGCACCTGGCACGCAAGGCGTTCTTCCCGGGCAAGCTGCCGTTCCCGGTGATGCACGTCGACACCCAGTGGAAATTCCAGGAGATGTACACGTTCCGCGACCGCATGGTTGAAGAACTGGGCCTGGACCTGATCACCCACGTCAACCCGGACGGTGTGGCGCAGGGCATCAACCCGTTCACCCACGGCAGCGCCAAGCACACCGACATCATGAAGACCGAAGGCCTCAAGCAGGCCCTGGACAAGTATGGTTTCGACGCAGCCTTCGGCGGTGCCCGTCGCGATGAAGAGAAATCCCGTGCCAAAGAGCGCGTGTACTCGTTCCGCGACAGCAAGCACCGCTGGGACCCGAAAAACCAGCGCCCGGAGCTGTGGAACGTCTATAACGGCAACGTCAACAAGGGCGAGTCGATCCGTGTGTTCCCGCTGTCCAACTGGACCGAACTGGACATCTGGCAATACATCTACCTGGAAGGCATCCCGATCGTGCCGCTGTACTTCGCCGCCGAGCGCGATGTGATCGAGAAGAACGGCACGTTGATCATGATCGACGACGACCGCATCCTCGAGCACTTGTCCGACGAAGACAAAGCCCGCATCGTCAAAAAGAAAGTCCGTTTCCGTACCCTTGGCTGCTACCCGTTGACGGGCGCGGTGGAGTCCGAAGCGGAGACGCTG
This sequence comes from Pseudomonas sp. LY-1, assembly GCF_053502595.1. Taxonomy (NCBI): domain Bacteria; kingdom Pseudomonadati; phylum Pseudomonadota; class Gammaproteobacteria; order Pseudomonadales; family Pseudomonadaceae; genus Pseudomonas; species Pseudomonas sp. LY-1. Next base: position 1,106,884 of record NZ_CP094353.1, read on the forward strand.
ACGGACATCATTCAGGAAATGCTCCTGACGCGAACTTCCGAGCGCCAGGGCCGGGTCATCGACCACGATGGTGCCGGCTCGATGGAAGATAAAAAACGTCAAGGCTATTTCTAAGGGGTTGTCATGTCGCATCAATCTGATTTGATCAGCGAGGACATCCTCGCCTACCTGGGCCAGCACGAGCGCAAGGAAATGTTGCGCTTCCTGACCTGCGGCAACGTCGACGACGGCAAGAGCACCCTGATCGGGCGCCTGCTGCACGACTCCAAGATGATCTACGAAGATCACCTGGAAGCCATCACCCGCGATTCGAAGAAGGTCGGCACCACCGGTGACGACATCGACCTGGCTCTGCTGGTCGACGGCCTGCAGGCCGAGCGCGAGCAAGGCATCACCATCGATGTCGCCTACCGCTACTTCTCCACCGCCAAGCGTAAATTCATCATTGCCGACACCCCCGGCCATGAGCAGTACACCCGCAACATGGCCACCGGTGCGTCCACCTGTGACCTGGCGATCATCCTGGTCGACGCGCGCTACGGCGTGCAGACCCAGACCCGTCGCCACAGCTTCATTGCCTCGTTGCTGGGCATCAAGCACATCGTGGTCGCCATCAACAAGATGGACCTCAACGGCTTCGACGAAGGCGTATTCGAGCAGATCAAGGCCGACTACCTGAAGTTCGCCGACGGCATCGCCTTCAAACCGAGCACCATGGCGTTCGTGCCGATGTCGGCGCTCAAGGGCGACAACGTGGTGAACAAGAGCGAGCGTTCGCCGTGGTACACCGGCCAGTCGCTGATGGAGATCCTCGAGACCGTCGAGATCGCCAACGACCGCAACTACACCGACCTGCGTTTCCCAGTGCAGTACGTCAACCGTCCGAACCTGAACTTCCGCGGTTTCGCCGGCACCCTGGCCAGCGGCATCGTCCACAAGGGCGACGAAGTCGTGGTGCTGCCGTCGGGCAAGAGCAGCCGCGTCAAATCCATCGTCACCTTCGACGGTGAACTGGAACACGCCGGTCCCGGCCAGGCCGTGACCCTGACCATGGAAGACGAGATCGACATCTCCCGTGGCGACCTGCTGGTGCATGCCGACAACGTGCCGCAAGTGACCGACGCCTTCGACGCCATGCTGGTGTGGATGGCCGAAGAGCCGATGCTGCCGGGCAAGAAATACGACATCAAGCGCGCCACCAGCTACGTGCCGGGTTCCATCACCAGCATCGTGCATCGCGTGGACGTGAACACCCTGGCCGAAGGCCCGGCGAGTTCGCTGCAGTTGAACGAAATCGGCCGGGTCAAGGTCAGCCTCGACGCCGCCATCGCCCTGGACGGTTACGCGAGCAACCGCACCACCGGCGCGTTCATCGTCATCGACCGCTTGACCAATGGCACCGTGGCCGCGGGCATGATCATCGCGCCGCCGGTCAGCCACGGCAGCGTTGCGCAGCACGGCAAGTTGGCCCATGTGGCCACCGAAGAGCGCGCCCAGCGCTTCGGCCAGCAGCCGGCCACCGTGTTGTTCAGCGGCTTGTCGGGCGCCGGCAAAAGCACCCTGGCCTATGCGGTTGAGCGCAAGTTGTTCGACATGGGCCGCGCGGTGTTTGTGCTGGATGGCCAGAACCTGCGCCACGACCTGAACAAAGGTTTGCCGCAGGATCGCGTTGGGCGTACCGAGAACTGGCGTCGTGCGGCTCACGTCGCACGCCAGTTCAACGAAGCCGGCCTGCTGACCCTGGCCGCGTTCGTTGCGCCGGATGCCGAAGGGCGTGAACAGGCCAAGGCACTGATCGGTGCCGACCGCTTGCTGACGGTCTACGTGCAGGCTTCGCCGCTGGTGTGCGCCGAGCGTGATCCACAAGGCTTGTACGCGGCCGGTGGGGATAACATCCCTGGCGAGTCCTTCCCCTACGACGTGCCGTTGAATGCCGATCTGGTGATCGACACCCAGGCCCTGTCGCTGGAAGACAGCGTCAAGCAAGTGCTGGAGCTGTTGCGTCAGCGCGGCGCGATCTAAACCTCGCCGCTACAAAAAAGCCCGCCACCGAGTGATCGGTGGCGGGCTTTTTCACATCCTCAAGATCGGGCTCGGTCAAATGTGGGAGGGGGCTTGCCCCCGATTGCAGAGTGTCAGTCAGAGCATCGGGTGACTGAACCACCGCTATCGGGGGCAAGCCCCCCTCCCACATTTTGATCAGTGGCGGCCTGGGTAGTCGGTGTGCAACTGTTTCAGCAGCGCGTCCTTGTCTTCCCACAACCGGTTGATCCAGGCCTGGAACGCCAGCCGATACTCGCTATCCTGCTCATAATTCTTGCCAATGAACTCGGCCGGAATCTGCACCTCTTCGAACTGCACCACCACGTCCTGCACATTCCCACACAACAAGTCCCAGTAGCCTGGGCGCCCGGCGGGGTAGTGGATGGTCACATTGACCAACGACTTGAGCTGCTCACCCATGGCATCCAGCACAAACGCGATACCGCCAGCCTTGGGCTTGAGCAGGTAGCGAAACGGCGACTTCTGCTGCGCATGCTTGCCGACGGTAAACCGCGTGCCTTCGGCAAAGTTGAAAATGCCCACAGGGTTGGCGCGAAACTTCGCGCAGGTCTTGCGGGTGGTTTCCAGGTCCTTGCCTTTCTTCTCCGGGTGTTTTTCCAGGTAGGCCTTGGAGTAGCGCTTCATGAACGGAAAGCCCAACGCCCACCAGGCCAGGCCAATCACCGGCACCCAGATCAGTTCCTGCTTGAGAAAGAACTTCAGCGGGCGAATGCGGCGATTGAGCACGTATTGCAGGACCATGATGTCGACCCAGCTCTGGTGGTTGCTGGTCACCAGATAAGAGTGCTGGTAGTCCAGCCCTTCCAGGCCTTTGAGGTGCCAGCGGGTGCGCCGCACCAGGTTCATCCACGCCTTGTTGTTGCTGATCCAGGCTTCATGGGTGTGGTTCATCAGCCATTCGCTGAAACGTTTGGTGAACGGCAGGGCCTTGAACAGCGCGACGATGAACAGGAACGAACACAGCAGGATCGTGTTCAGCGCCAGCAGCAACGACGCGATTACCCCGCGCACGGCGGCAGGTAGAAAATCCAGCATTTAGATATCCATAGGTCGGTTGGCGGCTTGAATCGCGGTCAGGGCGATGGTGTACACAATGTCGTCGACCTGGGCGCCGCGCGGCAGGTCGTTCACCGGTTTGCGCAGGCCCTGGAGCATCGGCCCGAGGCTGACGCAATCGGCGCTGCGTTGTACCGCCTTGTGGGTGGTGTTGCCGGTGTTCAGGTCGGGGAACACGAAGACCGTGGCCTTGCCCGCCACCAGGCTGTTGGGCGCCAGTTGCCGGGCGACGGTTTCGTTGGCGGCGGCATCGTATTGCAACGGGCCGTCGATCAGCAGCGAACTTTGCTGTTCATGGGCGAGCAGGGTGGCTTCGCGGACCTTTTCCACCTCTTCGCCGCTGGCCGACTCACCGCTGGAATAGCTGATCATCGCCACCCGCGGGGTGATACCGAACGCGGCCGCCGAGTCGGCGCTCTGCAGGGCGATTTCCGCCAGTTCGACGGCGCTCGGGTGCGGGTTCATCACACAGTCGCCGTACACCAGCACCTGTTCGGGGAACAGCATGAAGAACACCGACGACACCAGGGTGCAGCCCGGCGCGGTCTTGATCAGTTGCAGGGCCGGGCGGATGGTGTTCGCGGTGGAGTGGATAACGCCGGAGACCAGGCCGTCGACTTCATCCAGGGCGAGCATCATGGTCGCGATCACCACGGTGTCTTCGAGCTGCTGTTCGGCCATCGGCGCGTTGAGGCTTTTGCTTTTGCGCAACGCGACCATCGGTTCGACATAACGCTCGCGGATCAGGTCCGGGTCGAGAATCTCCAGGCCTTCGGGCAATTCGATGCCCTGGGCGCGGGCGACCGCTTCCACATCCGCCGGCTTGGCCAGCAACACGCAGCGGGCAATGCCACGGGCCTGGCAGATCGCGGCGGCTTGCACGGTCAACGGCTCGCTGCCTTCGGGCAGGACAATGCGCTTGTTGGCGGCCTGGGCGCGTTGGATCAACTGGTAGCGGAACACTGCCGGCGACAGGCGCATCTCCCGTGGCGTGCCGCAGCGTTGGTGCAGCCAGCGCGCATCGAGGTGGCTGGCGACGAAATCGGTGATGATCTCGGCCCGCTCACGGTCATCGATGGGAATTTCCTTGTTCAGGTTGTTGAGCAGGTTCGCGGTCTCGTAGGAACCGGTACTCACCGACAGCACCGGCAGCCCGGCCTGGAACGCGCCTCGGCAGAGGTCCATGATGCGCGGGTCGGGCAGGGTGTCGCTGGTCAGCAGCAGGCCGGCCAGGGGCACGCCGTTGATCGCCGCCAGGCTGACGGCGAGGATGATGTCGTCGCGGTCACCCGGTGTCACCACCAGCACGCCCGGCTTGAGCAGTTCCACGGTGTTGCGCATGGTGCGGGCGCAGATGATGATCTTGGTCATGCGCCGGGTTTCGTAATCCCCGGCGTTGAGGATCTGCGCGCTCATCAGGTCGGCGACGTCACGGGTGCGCGGCGCGTTGAGTTCGGGCTGGAAAGGAATGCAGCCGAGCAGGCGGAAATCCCCGCTGCGCAGCAACGGCGAATGCTCCTTGAGGCGCGCCGAGAAGGCCTCCATGCTTTCATCGGTGCGTACCTTGTTGAGGATCACGCCGAGCACTTTCGGGTCCTTCGGGCCGCCGAACAGTTGGGCCTGCAGCTCCACGCGGCCGGAGAGTTCGGTGAGCACTTCGTTTTCCGGCGCCGAGACCAGGATTACTTCCGCATCCAGGCTCTTGGCCAGGTGCAGGTTGACCCGCGCCGCATAGCTGGCGCTGCGGGTCGGCACCATGCCTTCGACGATCAGCACGTCCTTGCCCACGGCGGCCTGCTGATACAGGGTGATGATTTCTTCGAGCAACTCGTCGAGCTGGCCGTCGCCGAGCATCCGCTCGACATGGGCCAGGCCCAGGGGCTGCGGCGGTTTGAGGCCGTGGGTGCGCGCGACCAGCTCGGTGGAGCGTTCGGGGCCGGTGTCGCCGGGGTGCGGCTGGGCAATCGGTTTGAAGAAGCCGACTTTCAACCCGGCACGTTCAAGGGTGCGGACCAGCCCAAGGCTGATAGAGGTCAGACCCACACCAAAATCGGTGGGCGCGATAAAAAAAGTCTGCATGCGAATTCTCTGGAGGTGCATGGCTTCGGTGGCGCTCTATGGTTGAGTGCCTACCGGGAATCAGGCGCCAAGGTTATCGTTATTCGCGCTCCTGCGCACACCAGCCGCAGGCAAAGGGCTGGCCTATTTTTTCCAGGCGGCGTGCGGGGTCGAGCACCCAGGCGCGCGATTGCCAGGGCGGCTGGTGGCGCAGGTGCTGGGTGTGGCCGCAGGACAGCTCGGCAACCCAGTGCCGGTCGTCGTCCTGGTGGAATCCGATGATGACGACGGCCGTTGATTGGTCCCGTCCGTCCGGGTTCTGTTCGCTTTCGGGCAAATCCTTGTTTAGACTTGTCCGTTCTTCATTCTTATGCAAAAGGTCTCGCCCCATGACGATCGCCGCTAACAAGGCTGTCTCCATCGACTATACCCTGACCAACGACGCTGGTGAGGTCATCGACAGCTCAGCCGGCGGCGCGCCGCTGGTCTACCTGCAAGGCGCAGGCAACATTATCCCGGGCCTGGAAAACGCCCTGGTCGGCAAGAGCGTCGGTGATGAACTGACCGTTGTCGTAGAGCCTGAAAATGCTTACGGCGAATACTCCGCCGAACTGGTCAGCACCCTGAGCCGCAGCATGTTCGAAGGTGTCGACGAACTGGAAGTGGGCATGCAGTTCCACGCTTCCGCGCCAGACGGCCAAATGCAGATCGTCACCATCCGTGATCTGGACGGCGACGACGTCACTGTCGACGGTAACCACCCTCTGGCAGGCCAGCGCCTGAACTTCCAAGTGAAGATCGTTGCCATCCGCGACGCTTCCCAGGAAGAAGTCGCTCACGGCCACGTCCACGGTGAAGGCGGTCATCACCATTGATCGATGTTTTGATCAGGTGGTAGCAAAAACGCCCCGACTGGTTCGGGGCGTTTTTTTGTGCGTGCAATAAAGATGTATGGCGCCCAAACAAAAATGCCCCGGACCTTTCGGTACGGGGCATTTCTTAACTGTTACGCAGGTAAACCTGCGTGGCAGTTTATCGCTTAGGCTGCAGCAGCAAGGTTCAGAGCCTTGATGTGGCCGTTCAGGCGACCTTTATGGCGAGCAGCTTTGTTCTTGTGGATGATGCCTTTATCGGCCATACGGTCGATAACTGGCACAGCCAGAACGTAAGCAGCTTGAGCTTTTTCAGCGTCTTTTGCGTCAATGGCCTTAACTACATTCTTGATGTAGGTACGAACCATGGAACGCAGGCTGGCGTTGTGGCTGCGACGCTTCTCAGCCTGTTTTGCACGTTTTTTGGCGGAAGGTGTGTTGGCCACCGTCGAGCTCCTCGAAAGACTTTTTAGGAAATAGCAAACAAAATAGGCCGCGAATCATGCCGATGAGTTGATGGGTTGTCAAGGGCGGTTGATGCGAACTGCTGAGTGGTCGATCTGAAGAGGCGGGTGATTTATTTCCGGCGCTTGACCTGTAAACTCGCGAGCTTTGGCGCTGTGCTGTTGCAGGCGCGCAGTATCGCATAAGTAGGCGCGTAGTTCGCCTGCTCTTTATCTATAGGCGCAAACTCTTTCAATGAATCTGCTCAAATCGTTGGCTGCCGTCAGCTCAATCACGATGATTTCCCGGGTATTGGGGTTTGTGCGTGACACCTTGTTGGCTCGCATTTTCGGCGCCAGCATGGCCACGGATGCGTTCTTCATTGCCTTTAAACTGCCCAACCTGTTGCGGCGGATCTTCGCCGAGGGCGCGTTTTCCCAGGCGTTCGTGCCGATTCTGGCGGAATACAAGACGCAGCAGGGCGAGGAGGCGACCCGCACATTCATCGCCTATGTCTCGGGCTTGCTGACCCTGGTGTTGATGCTGGTGACTGTGGCCGGCATGCTCGCCGCGCCGTGGGTGATCTGGGCCACGGCGCCTGGTTTTGCCAATACGCCGGAAAGATTCGCACTGACCACTGATCTGCTGCGGGTGACTTTCCCCTACATATTGCTGATTTCCCTGTCATCCCTGGCTGGCGCCATCCTCAATACCTGGAACCGTTTCTCGGTGCCGGCGTTCGTGCCGACCCTGCTTAACGTCAGCATGATTATTTTCGCGCTGTTCCTCACTCCCTACTTCGATCCGCCGGTCATGGCCCTGGGCTGGGCCGTCCTGGCCGGCGGCCTGGCGCAATTGCTCTACCAACTGCCGCACCTGAAAAAGATCGGCATGCTCGTGTTGCCGCGCCTGAACCTCAAGGACACCGGCGTCTGGCGCGTGATGCGCAATATGCTGCCGGCGATCCTCGGGGTTTCGGTCAGCCAGATTTCGCTGATCATCAACACCGCGTTCGCCTCATTGCTGGTGTCCGGTTCGGTGTCGTGGATGTACTACGCCGATCGCTTGATGGAGCTGCCGTCCGGCGTCCTCGGCGTGGCCCTGGGCACGATTCTGCTGCCGACGCTGGCGCGTACTTACGCGAGCAAGGACCGCCATGAATACTCGCGCATTCTCGATTGGGGCCTGCGCCTGTGCTTCGTGCTGGTGTTGCCGTGCTCCCTGGCCCTGGGAATCCTCGCCGAGCCGCTGACGGTGTCGTTGTTCCAGTACGGGCAATTCGGCGCACACGATGCCTTGATGACTCAGCGCGCGCTGATCGCTTACTCGGTCGGTCTGCTTGGGATTATCGTGATCAAAGTGCTGGCGCCGGGGTTCTACGCCCAGCAAAACATCCGCACGCCGGTGAAGATCGCGATCTTCACGCTGGTCGTCACGCAACTGCTCAACCTGGTGTTCATCGGTCCGCTGGCGCATGCCGGCCTGGCCCTGGCCATCAGCGCCGGTGCCTGTATCAATGCCGGCCTGCTGTTTTACCAACTGCGCAAACAGCAGATGTTCCAGCCGCAGCCTGGCTGGGGCATGTTTGCCCTCAAGCTGCTGGTGGCGGTGGCGATGATGTCGGCGGTATTGCTGGGCCTGATGCACTTCATGCCGGCCTGGGATCAAGGCCATATGCTCGAGCGTTTCTTGCGCCTGGGCGTGCTGGTGGTGGCGGGCGTGGTGGTGTACTTCGGGATGTTGCTGCTGCAAGGTTTCCGCCTGCGGGATTTCAATCGCAAGGCGCTGGGTTAGCGAGTTTGCCGCGATAAAACCGGTGTTTTATCGATTCCATCCATTTTGCCCTGCGCTGTTGCCTGTGATCCGGGGCCGGGTGTGGTTATAATCGACCACTTTATGAGCAAGAAGCGCGTTATGCAGCTGGTTCGAGGTCTCCACAACCTGCGCCCCCAGCATCGGGGCTGCGTCGCCACTATTGGCAACTTTGACGGTGTACACCGTGGCCACCAGGCTATCCTGGCCCGGCTGCGCGAGCGCGCGGTCGAGTTGGGCGTGCCCAGCTGCGTGGTGATTTTTGAGCCACAGCCGCGGGAATTCTTTACCCCGGAAACGGCGCCAGCGCGCCTGGCCCGCTTGCGCGACAAGCTGCAACTGTTGGCCGAGGAGGGCGTGGACCGTGTGCTGTGCCTGGCCTTCAACCAGCGTTTGCGCAGCCTCAGCGCCGCCGAGTTCGTCGACCGTATCCTGGTGGATGGCTTGGGCGTACAGCACCTGGAGGTCGGCGACGACTTCCGTTTCGGCTGTGATCGGGTCGGCGATTTCGATTTTCTGCAGCACGCCGGCGTAACCCAGGGTTTTACCGTCGAAGCCGCGCAAACCGTCGAACTGGACGGCCTGCGCGTGAGCAGTACCCAGGTGCGTAATGCCCTGGCCGCTGCCGACTTCGCCTTGGCCGAGCGTTTGCTCGGTCGCCCGTTCCGCATTGCCGGGCGGGTATTGCACGGCCAGAAGCTGGCGCGCCAACTGGGCACGCCAACCGCCAACGTGCAGCTCAAGCGCCGTCGTGTGCCGCTGACCGGGGTTTACCTGGTGAGCGTCGACATCGACGGCCAATCGTGGCCGGGAGTCGCCAATATAGGCGTCAGGCCCACGGTTGCAGGTGATGGCAAGGCCCACCTGGAAGTTCACCTTTTGGATTTTGCCGGTGATCTGTATGACCGGCGTTTGACGGTGGTTTTCCACCAAAAGCTGCGTGAAGAGCAGCGTTTCGCCTCCCTCGAGGCGTTGAAAACGGCGATCAATGCGGATGTCGCCGCCGCCCGTGCCCTAGCCGCACCTAGCGCCCATCGCTAACCGAAGAGCCTTAAATGACCGACTATAAAGCCACGCTAAACCTTCCGGACACCGCCTTCCCAATGAAGGCCGGCCTGCCACAGCGCGAACCGCAGATCCTGCAGCGCTGGGACAGTATTGGCCTGTACGGAAAGTTGCGCGAAATTGGCAAGGATCGTCCGAAATTCGTCCTGCACGACGGCCCTCCTTATGCCAACGGCACGATTCACATCGGTCATGCGCTGAACAAGATTCTCAAGGACATGATCGTCCGCTCGAAGACCCTGTCGGGATTCGACGCGCCGTATGTCCCGGGTTGGGATTGCCACGGCCTGCCGATCGAACACAAAGTCGAAGTGACCCACGGCAAGAACCTGGGCGCCGATAAAACCCGCGAACTGTGCCGTGCCTACGCCACCGAGCAGATCGAAGGGCAGAAGTCCGAGTTCATCCGCCTGGGTGTCCTGGGCGACTGGGCCAACCCGTACAAAACCATGGACTTCAAGAACGAAGCCGGTGAAATCCGCGCCTTGGCCGAAATCGTCAAGGGCGGTTTCGTGTTCAAGGGCCTCAAGCCCGTGAACTGGTGCTTCGACTGCGGTTCGGCCCTGGCTGAGGCGGAAGTCGAGTACGAAGACAAGAAGTCCTCGACCATCGACGTGGCCTTCCCGATCGCCGACGACGCCAAGCTGGCCGCGGCCTTTGGCCTGGCAAGCCTGGCCAAGCCAGCCGCCATCGTGATCTGGACCACCACCCCATGGACCATCCCCGCCAACCAGGCGCTGAACGTCCACCCGGAATTCACCTACGCCCTGGTGGATGTCGGTGATCGCCTGCTGGTGCTGGCCGAAGAGATGGTCGAAGCCTGCCTGGCGCGTTACGCGCTGGAAGGTTCGGTGATCGCCACCACCACCGGTTCCGCGCTGGAACTGATCAACTTCCGTCACCCGTTCTACGACCGCCTGTCGCCGGTGTACCTGGCTGACTACGTTGAACTGGGCGCCGGCACCGGCATCGTTCATTCCGCGCCTGCTTACGGCGTAGACGACTTCGTGACCTGCAAGGCCTACGGCATGGTCAACGACGACATCTTGAACCCGGTGCAGAGCAACGGTGTTTATGCGCCGTCCCTGGAATTCTTCGGTGGCCAGTTCATCTTCAAGGCCAACCAGCCGATCATCGACAAGCTGTCGGAAGTCGGCGCGCTGCTGCACACCGAGACCATCAAGCACAGCTACATGCACTGCTGGCGCCACAAGACCCCGCTGATCTACCGCGCCACTGCGCAGTGGTTCATCGGCATGGATAAAGAACCGGCCAGCGGCGACACCTTGCGCAACCGCGCGATCAAAGCCATCGAAGACACCAAGTTCGTCCCGGCCTGGGGTCAGGCGCGCCTGCACTCGATGATCGCCAACCGTCCGGACTGGTGCATCTCCCGCCAGCGCAACTGGGGCGTGCCGATCCCGTTCTTCCTCAACAAGGAAAGCGGCGAGCTGCACCCGCGTACCGTCGAACTGATGGAAGTCGTGGCCCAGCGCGTTGAGCTGGAAGGCATCGAAGCCTGGTTCAAGCTGGACGCCGTCGAGCTGCTGGGCGACGAAGCGCCGCTGTACGACAAGATCAGCGACACCCTCGACGTGTGGTTCGACTCCGGCACCACCCATTGGCACGTGCTGCGCGGTTCGCACCCGATGGGGCATGCGGCCGGCCCGCGCGCCGACCTGTACCTGGAAGGTTCGGACCAGCACCGCGGCTGGTTCCACTCGTCGCTTTTGACAGGTTGCGCCATCGACGACCACGCACCGTACCGCGAACTGCTGACCCACGGTTTCACCGTCGACGAAAACGGCCGCAAGATGTCCAAGTCCCTGGGCAACGTGATCGCGCCGCAAAAGGTCAACGACACCCTGGGCGCCGATATCATGCGTCTGTGGGTGGCCTCGACCGATTATTCGGGCGAGATGGCCGTGTCGGAGCAGATCCTGCAGCGTAGCGCCGATGCCTACCGCCGTATCCGCAATACCGCACGCTTCATGCTGTCGAACCTGACCGGTTTCAACCCGGCCACCGACATCCTGCCGGCCGAGGACATGCTCGCCCTGGACCGTTGGGCCGTGGACCGTACCCTGTTGCTGCAGCGCGAGTTGCAAGAGCACTACGGCGAATACCGCTTCTGGAACGTCTACTCGAAGATCCACAACTTCTGCGTGCAGGAGCTGGGCGGTTTCTACCTCGACATCATCAAGGACCGCCAGTACACCACCGGCGTCAACAGCAAGGCGCGCCGCTCGGCGCAGACCGCGCTGTACCACATCTCCGAAGCGCTGGTGCGCTGGATCGCACCGATCCTGGCCTTCACCGCCGACGAACTGTGGGAATACCTGCCGGGCGAGCGCAACGAATCGGTGATGCTCAACACTTGGTACGAAGGCCTGACCGAACTGCCGGCCGACTTCGAACTGGGTCGCGAGTACTGGGACGGCGTGATGGCGGTGAAAGTGGCCGTGAACAAGGAGCTGGAAGTGCAGCGCGCGGCCAAGGCCGTCGGTGGCAACCTGCAAGCCGAAGTCACCCTGTTTGCCGAGGAGGGCCTGAGCGCCGACCTGGCCAAGCTGAGCAACGAACTGCGCTTCGTGCTGATCACCTCCACCGCGAGCCTGGCGCCATTCGCCCAGGCCCCGGCGGACGCCGTGGCCACCGAAGTGCCTGGCCTGAAGCTCAAAGTCGTCAAGTCGGCCTTCCCCAAGTGCGCCCGTTGCTGGCACTGCCGTGAAGATGTCGGCGTGAACCCTGAGCATCCGGAAATCTGCGGTCGTTGCGTCGACAACATCAGCGGTGCCGGCGAGGTTCGTCACTATGCCTAACGCCAGTCGTTTCGGACGTCTTGGCTGGCTCGTATTGAGCGTGCTGGTCCTGGTCATCGACCAGGTCAGCAAGGCTCACTTCGAGGGCTCCCTGGAGATGTTCCAGCAGATCGTGGTGATCCCGGATTACTTCAGCTGGACGCTGGCCTATAACACGGGCGCGGCGTTCAGCTTCCTGGCCGATGGCGGCGGCTGGCAACGCTGGTTGTTCGCCCTGATCGCCGTGGTGGTCAGTGCGGTGCTGGTGGTCTGGCTCAAGCGCCTGGGGCGCGATGACACCTGGCTGGCCATCGCCTTGGCACTGGTGCTGGGTGGCGCGCTGGGCAACCTGTACGACCGCATCGCCCTGGGCCATGTGATCGACTTCATTCTGGTGCATTGGCAGAACCGCTGGTACTTCCCCGCGTTCAATTTTGCCGACAGCGCCATCACCGTCGGTGCAATCATGCTGGCACTCGATATGTTCAAAAGTAAGAAAACCGGAGAGACCGTTCATGACTGATCAGGTATTGGCTGAACAACGCATCGGCCAGAACACGGAAGTCACCTTGCATTTCGCATTGCGCCTGGAGAATGGCGACACGGTCGACAGCACGTTCGACAAATCCCCCGCGACCTTCAAGGTGGGCGATGGCAACCTGCTGCCGGGTTTTGAAGCGGCCTTGTTCGGCTTCAAGGCCGGCGACAAGCGTACCCTGCAGATCCTGCCGGAAAACGCCTTTGGCCAGCCCAACCCGCAAAACGTACAGATCATCCCGCGTTCGCAGTTCCAGGACATGGAGCTGTCGGAAGGCCTGCTGGTGATCTTCAACGATGCAGCGAACACCGAGCTGCCGGGTGTGGTCAAAGCCTTCGATGACGCGCAAGTGACCATCGACTTCAACCATCCGTTGGCCGGTAAAACCTTGACGTTTGACGTAGAAATCTTCGACGTTAAAGCGCTCTAACTGACAGAACCGGCTCCTGCGGGCGCTGGCTTGTGTGGGAGCTGGCTTGCCTGCGATGGCATCACCTCGGTGTACCTGATACACCGAGTCGACCGCATCGCAGGCAAGCCAGCTCCCACAAAGACACGAGGCACAGCATGCAAATCAAACTCGCCAACCCCCGTGGCTTCTGCGCCGGCGTGGACCGCGCGATCGAAATCGTCAACCGTGCCCTGGAAGTCTTCGGGCCGCCGATTTATGTGCGCCATGAAGTCGTCCACAACAAATTCGTGGTCGAAGACTTGCGCGCTCGCGGCGCCATCTTTGTCGAAGAACTCGACCAGGTGCCGGACGACGTTATCGTTATCTTCAGCGCCCATGGCGTATCCCAGGCGGTGCGGACCGAAGCGGCAGGCCGCGGCCTGAAAGTGTTCGATGCCACCTGCCCATTGGTTACCAAGGTGCATATCGAAGTCGCGCGCTACAGCCGCGATGGCCGTGAATGCATCCTGATCGGCCACGCCGGCCACCCGGAAGTCGAAGGCACCATGGGCCAGTACGATGGCAGCAACGGTGGCGCGATCTACCTGGTGGAAGACGAAAAAGACGTCGCCAACCTGCAGGTACGCAACCCTGAGCGTTTGGCCTTCGTCACCCAGACCACGTTGTCGATGGACGACACCAGCCGAGTGATCGATGCCCTGCGCACACGCTTCCCGGCAATTGGCGGCCCACGCAAGGACGACATCTGCTACGCCACGCAAAACCGCCAGGACGCAGTCAAGCAACTGGCCGATGAATGTGATGTGGTGCTGGTTGTCGGCAGCCCTAACAGCTCCAACTCCAACCGCCTGCGTGAACTGGCTGAACGCATGGCCACGCCGGCGTACCTGATCGACGGCGCCGAGGACATGCAGCGCAGCTGGTTCGACGGCGTCGAGCGCATCGGTATCACTGCGGGCGCCTCGGCACCGGAAGTGCTGGTGCGCGGTGTGATCCAGCAGTTGCAGGCCTGGGGCGCTACCGGTGCCGATGAGTTGGCCGGTCGTGAGGAGAACATCACTTTCTCCATGCCCAAGGAGCTGCGGGTGCGTTCGCTGCTCTGAGTCCCAGGGTGTTGAGCGAGCCCCGGCATAATGCCTGCTCGGTTTTATCCCGGCGCAGGCTGATGCGTCCGCTGGGGGCCAGCACCACTTGAAACAGGCTTTGTGCCTGATCCGTGGCGCATACATGCACGGTGCCGGCACGAAAGCCCCCGCCGGAAAAGACCGGCTCGCCCAGCCCGCTGAAGCGTACCTGGCTCCTGACCGGGCCATTGCCCACGATCGGTACGCGCCCATTGTCCTGGTGCTCCAGCAGTACGGGATTATCGTCGTCCAGATGGCCGCGCCCGTTCAGGTCCACGATCACCCGCCAGCCCCGGCTCCAATCGTCGTCCAAGGCATGAATGACTACCGCCCGGTTGCGTGCGATGGCTTCGCTGCGCGCATAGCGCAGGCCGCCAACCAGAGACTGGGCCGCACTGTGTCGCTGCTGGGACTCCAGCAACCCCTTGAAACTGGGGACCGCCAGCTGCGCGAGGATGCCGCTCAGGATCAGCCCGAGCAGTAGTTCGATCAGGGTGAAGCCTCGTTGTGTCATGTGCGGTCCCTCCGTGGACTCGATGAATATTCAGGTGGCATGCTTAGGTATAGCGCTCCGGTCGTGGCGTTGAATGCTGGCCTTTATGTCCAAAGTATTTCCCTTTGTTCCGGGAGCGGCACAGGCCGAAAACCGCCGCTAGTCTTGGGCCGCACAGCAGGTTTTTCCTGCTTTTTCCGGCCTCTGACAGGGATGACGACGGTAATGCTTGCTTGCTCGACTGCTTTGTTTCGACCAGTGACTTCCCGCCACCAAACCGGCATGACCCTGATCGAGGTGGTGGTGGCGGTGCTGATTCTGGTGATCGGCCTGCTGGGCGCTGCGGTGGTCCAGCTCAATGCGCTCAAGTACACCGACAGTACGCGGATGACCAGCCAGGCCAGCTTCATCGCCTACGACATGCTGGACCGCATTCGCGCCAATGCTGGCGCCGACTATTCGTGGGTGCGAACCGAGCGCGCGCCACTGTTCACGTCGACGGGCAGCGTGCGCGACCTCGACCTGCACGATTTCGAGGCCAATATCATCGGTTTCGCTGGCGACAGCGGCAGTGGCTCGGTGCTCGTTCGTGCCGACGAGGTGACCGTGAGCATCAGTTGGGATGATGCCAGGGGGGCAAAAAAAGCCGGGGCGAGGGAAACGCTCACACTCACCAGCCGCATCGCCGATGAATCGCAGGTGTCGCAATGAATCGGCGGGTGCGGGGTTTCAGTGTGTTGGAGCTGCTGCTGGCGTTGACGCTCGGGTTGGTGCTGAGCCTTGGGTTCAGCCAAATCGCCATCAGCGCTCGAACCACCGATGCCAGCCAGCAGGCCGCCATGCTGCTGCAGGATGATGCGCGGTTTGCGCTCGGCAAGCTGATTCAGGACATTCGCCTGGCGGGCATGTTCGGTTGCCTGGCTACGGCATCGATCGAAGGTGCGCCGTTGGCTTTCGATCGACCAATCAGCTGGAGTGCCACGGGTGACGCAAGGTCGCTGACGCTGGTCAGCGCTGAGGTCGGCGAGGACGGCGGCACGCCGGATTGGACCGTATTGTCCGACTGCTCCGGCTCTGCCCACGCTTATACCGGTACGCCACCACCCGCCGTGCCGGGGCAGATACGCTTTGCGATACGTCAGCTCACCTACACCTTCGAGGCTGGCCAGCTGAAAGTCAGTACCCCGTCAGCCCCGGCCAGGGCGGTGCTGGTGGACAACGTGCAGGCGTTCGAGATCAGTTTCGGCGTCGCAGCCAAGCCTGACTCGACGCCGGTGGTGGGGTATGACCCCGGCCCGGCCGACAATTCGCTGATACGCAGTGTACGCATCCGTTTGACGCTGCAAGACCCGGACGGGTTGGTGAAGGCGCAAACCTGGAGCGTGGTTGCAGCGCTGCGCAACCGGCTGGGGTAGGGCGACCATGGCAGGGTTTCGTGTTGTTGAACGACGGCAGGCGGGCATGGTGCTGCTGATCAGCCTGGTGTTCCTGTTGCTGTTATCGCTGATCGCGTTGTCTTCGATGCAGGGTGCGGTGTCCCAGCAGAAGGTCGTTGGCAGTGTCTGGCATCGCAACCAGTCGCTGCAAAGTGCCGAAAGTGGCCTGAGGCTGGGGGAGGCGGCCGTGCGGCGGGCAGGCGCCGCGTGGCCTGTGTGCGCGGCGATCATCACCTGTGCGCCGCCGCGCGAGTCGTCTTCGGTGATAGCTCCCGGAACCGATCCCGTTTCGAGGGTGAACTGGGCCGCCATGGACGGTGGTCTTTACGCGGTTCAAGCGCTCGGACCTGTCGTGGGGCTGGCTCATTTGCCTGCGCAGATGCCGGCAATGCTCTATCGGGTTACGGCGGTGGGGCTCCGTGGCCAATCGCGCACGGTGCTGGAGGCCATGTATGCGCGGGTGGACGAGGGGGGGCGCTCGCGGTTTCAGCGAGTGATGTGGCGACAACTTTACTGAGGAGCGGCGCAATGGGCATGGATAGCCAGGGTTTTACATTGATTGAGTTACTGACTGCCGTGGCGATCGTCGCGGTGCTGGCCGGTGTCGTTTATCCGGCGTATGTCGGCCATGTGAACAAGGCCTATCGCGCGGAAATTGTCGTGCTGTTGACCGAGCAAGCTCAGTCTCTGGAGCGGTATTACACGAGCAATGGCAGTTTTATTGATGCAAGCGGCGTCAGCGTCGGCAATGATCGCTATAGAATCACGGCTGCGCTGAACCCTCAGGATTTCAGCCTGTTGGCCACACCAGGCGTCGACTCTGTCATGGCAGGTGACGCTTGCGGGGCATTCAGCCTGACCAGTAGCGGTGCGCGGACCAACCCCGGAGCGGCCCCAGGCATGTCGCGCAAGACATGCTGGGGGCAGTGATGGGTGTACTCCATGAGTGGGCGCCGAGTGCGCTTTTCCCTTTTTATCGGCTGGATCAAATGATGGCTAAGCAACAGCGAGTGGTGGTGGTCGGTGGCGGAGTAATCGGCTTGTTGACGGCGTTCAACCTGGCGACCCAGGGCCTGGCAGTCGTACTGCTGGAACGCTCGGGGCTCGGGCAGGAGTCCTCGTGGGCAGGCGGCGGCATTGTCTCGCCACTGTACCCGTGGCGCTACAGCCCGGCAGTCACGGCTTTGGCTCATTGGTCCCAGGACTTTTATCCACAACTGGCCGAGCGCTTGTTTGCCGATACCGGCGTTGACCCGGAGGTCCACACCACCGGCCTCTACTGGCTGGACCTGGAGGATGAAGCCGACGCATTGGCCTGGGCCGCGCGCGAAGGGCGGCCATTGAGCAAGGTGGATGTGTCGGTCGCCCATGATGCGGTTCCGGTGCTGGGCGGTGGTTACTCCCAGGCGATCTACATGGCGAATGTGGCGAATGTGCGCAACCCGCGCCTGATCAAATCCCTCAAGGCGGCGCTGCTGGCGCTGCCAGGCGTGACGATTCATGAACAGTGCGAAGTTGACGGGTTTGTGTTGGACGGCGACAACATCGTCGGCGTGAATACGCCTGCCGGGCCGGTGCTCGGTGATCAGGTCGTGCTTGCGGCGGGGGCCTGGAGTGGGCAGTTGCTGGACAAGCTGGGCCTGTCGCTGCCGGTTGAGCCGGTCAAAGGCCAGATGATTTTGTACAAATGCGCCTCGGACTTTCTGTCGAGCATGGTCCTGGCCAACGGACGTTATGCGATCCCGCGGCGTGACGGGCACATTCTGATTGGCAGTACCCTGGAACATGAAGGGTTCGACAAGACGCCGACCGGATCGGCGCTGGAGAGCCTGAAGGCTTCGGCCGTGGAGTTGATTCCCGCCCTGGCGGATGCCGAGGTGGTGGGCCATTGGGCGGGCCTGCGGCCAGGCTCGCCGGAAGGTATTCCCTACATCGGTCCTGTCCCCGGTTTCAACGGGCTGTGGCTCAATTGCGGGCATTACCGCAACGGCCTCGTGCTGGCGCCGGCGTCGTGCCAGTTATTCGCCGATTTGTTGCTGGGGCACACGCCGATCATCGACCCGGCGCCCTACGCGCCCGCAGGTCGGATCAACGTTGGATAGCTTTCGGCCCTTGCTCCAGATGCGCCTGGGTGCAATACCATTCTTGCCGTGAGCTTAGTGCTCGGTCCTGCGGCAGATGTACGCCGCAGTGAGCGCAGCGCACCATTGGCGTTGCGTCGGGTTCGCCGGAGCGTTGTTGTTTGACGGCCGGGTTTTTGAATTTGCGCCAGAACCATACCGCGGCAGCAATGACGGCAATCCAGAACAGTAGACGAACCATGATGGGCAGTTTCTCGACAAGGAATGCGCCAGTTTAGCCAAGGACGTGGCAGGCGCACAGCGCAATAATGCTTGCGCATAAAAAAGGGAGCCTCGAGGGCTCCCTTTTTACGTTGCGTCGGATGATCAGTCGAACACACCGAAGGTCATGTAGCTGAACCACGAGCGGTCTTGGTTGTTGCCCAGGGCTTGCGGCGCTTGTTCTTCGATCACATCGCCATTTTCATCATGGGGCTTGAGGTCCGCAGGGATGGCTTCCTTGGCGTCCTGGAACTGTTTCATCACGTCCTGGTTGGCGCGGGTTTCACCCGGCGGCAGCGGTGGACGCGACTCGATCAGGCCCAGGGTGTACTTGCTCAGCCACGAACGGTTGTCCGCTTCGGCAACCTGAGGCACGAACTGGCCGTCTTTCAGGCTTGGGTGATCCGGGTAGTTGAGCTTCAGGGTTTCCAGGCTGGTGGCCGCCAGGGCGTCCAGGTGCAGGCGCTGGTAGGCCTCGGTCATCACCGCCAGGCCGTCACCCACGGAAGGGGTTTCCTGGAAGTTTTCCACGACATAGCGACCACGGTTGGCGGCTGCCACGTAAGCCTGACGGGTCAGGTAGTAGTGGGCCACGTGGATTTCGTAGGAGGCCAGCAGGTTGCGCAGGTAGATCATGCGCTGCTTGGCGTCCGGCGCGTAGCGGCTGTTGGGATAGCGGCTGGTCAGCTGGGCGAACTCGTTGTAGGAGTCGCGGGCAGCGCCCGGGTCACGCTTGGTCATGTCCAGCGGCAGGAAGCGCGCCAGCAGGCCAACGTCCTGGTCGAACGAGGTCAGGCCCTTGAGGTAGTAGGCGTAGTCGACGTTCGGGTGTTGCGGGTGCAGGCGGATAAAACGCTCGGCGGCGGACTTGGCGGCTTCCGGCTCGGCGTTCTTGTAGTTGGCGTAGATCAGCTCGAGCTGGGCCTGGTCGGCGTAGCGCCCGAACGGATAGCGCGACTCCAGGGCCTTCAGCTTGGCTGTGGCACTGGTGTAGCTATTATTGTCCAAGTCTTTTTGAGCTTGTTGATACAGCTCGACTTCGCTCAGGTTTTCGTCGACGACTTCCTTTGTTGACGAGCAAGCAGCAGTCATGGCGAGGATGGCGATCAGCAGCAGGTGTTTCACTTGCATGGCGGCTTGCGTCCCTATGACGGCCGCTGTCTTGGGCGGGGCCGTCCTGTTATGATGAGCGCCCCGTTGAAAGCATCGGGGCAAAAGACGCCGTATTTAACCACAAGCGCGCAGCCGAAACCAAAGGCTGTGCCACGCCTAGTCTGAGCATGTCCGATAAAATTGAACTTCGCGCAGAGGTGCCGTCCGAATTGGGCGGCCAACGCCTCGATCAAGTCGCCGCACAATTATTCGCTGAGCACTCGCGCTCGCGCCTTTCCGCCTGGATCAAAGACGGCCGCCTGACTGTGGATGGAGCGGTTATCCGCCCGCGAGACATAGTCCATGGCGGTGCGATTCTTGAGCTGACTGCCGAGCAGGAAGCCCAGGGAGAATGGATCGCCCAGGACATCGAGCTGGACATCGTCTATGAAGACGACGACATCCTGGTCATCAACAAACCCGCAGGCCTGGTGGTTCACCCGGCGGCCGGGCACGCTGATGGCACCTTGCTCAATGCTCTGTTGCACCATGTGCCGGACATCATCAATGTCCCGCGCTGCGGCATCGTACACCGCCTGGACAAGGACACGACCGGCTTGATGGTGGTGGCCAAGACCATTCAGGCCCAGACGCAGCTGGTTACACAGTTGCAGAGCCGCAGCGTCAGCCGGATCTACGAGTGCATCGTGATCGGCGTCGTGGTGGCGGGTGGCAAGATCAATGCGCCTATCGGTCGTCACGGCCAGCAGCGCCAGCGTATGGCGGTGATGGAAGGCGGCAAGCAGGCCGTCAGCCACTACCGTGTGCTGGAGCGTTTCCGGTCCCACACCCATGTGCGGGTCAAGCTGGAAACCGGCCGTACCCACCAGATTCGCGTACACATGGCGCACATCAACTTCCCGTTGGTCGGAGATCCGGCCTACGGCGGTCGCTTCCGTATTCCGCCGGCGGCCAGTGCCACCATGGTTGAATCGCTGAAGTCCTTCCCGCGTCAGGCGCTGCATGCGCGGTTCCTGGAGCTGGATCATCCGACGAGCGGTAAGCGGATGAGCTGGGAATCGCCTCTGCCGGACGATCTGGTCTGGTTGCTGTCGCTGCTCAGGCAGGATCGCGAGGCATTTATCGGATGAGTGACTGGCTGATTCCTGACTGGCCCGCGCCGGCTCAGGTCAAGGCCTGCGTCACCACCCGTGCGGGCGGCGTCAGCCTGGCGCCGTTCGACAGCCTCAACCTGGGCGATCACGTCGAGGACAGCCCCGAGGCTGTGCTTGAAAATCGCCGTCGCCTCACCGAAGTCTTTCATGTCCGGCCGGCCTGGCTCCGCCAGGTCCACGGCGTGAACGTGGTCGAGGCCGACCCCGAGCGCATTGCCGAAGCCGACGGCAGTTGGACCAGCACGCCGGGCATCGCCTGCACCTCCATGACCGCCGATTGCCTGCCTGCGTTGTTCTGCAACCGCGCCGGCACACGCGTCGCCGCCGCTCACGCGGGTTGGCGTGGCTTGGCCGCGGGCGTGCTGGAGGCCACCGCCGAAAGCCTGCAAGCCGAGCCTGCCGACATATTGGTCTGGCTGGGCCCGGCCATTGGCCCGCAAGCCTTCGAAGTCGGCCCGGAAGTGCGGGAAGCGTTCGTGCAGCAACTGCCGGGCACCGCCCAGGCCTTTGTGCCCAGCCTCAACCCTGGCAAGTTCATGGCCGACATCTACCAACTGGCCCGTTTGCGCCTGGCTGCCCGCGGTATCACTGCCGTTTACGGTGGCGGGTTCTGCACCGTGAACGATCCGCGCTTCTTTTCTTTCCGCCGCAGTCCACGCACGGGTCGGTTCGCCTCCCTTATTTGGCTGGAGCGCTAGACTCTTCTGATCTACGTCAACTGTCCGACGCTTGAATCTCCCAGAATCGACCACATCTATAGGGCTATCTGGCAGGTTTCTTCATTCAGGATGTGTTTGTAGCTCCGGCCTGCTCAAAAGGAAGGTGACTAATGCGTATTGATCGTTTAACCAGTAAATTGCAATTGGCCTTATCCGACTCCCAATCCCTGGCGGTCGGCCTCGACCACCCGGCCATTGAGCCCGCGCACTTGATGCAGGCGCTCCTGGAACAGCAAGGTGGTTCTATCAAGCCCTTGCTGATGCAGGTGGGCTTCGACGTCAACAGCCTGCGCAAGGAGTTGAGCAAAGAGCTCGACCAACTGCCGAAAATCCAGAATCCTACGGGCGACGTGAATATGTCCCAGGACCTGGCGCGCCTGCTCAATCAAGCGGACCGCCTGGCTCAGCAGAAGGGCGACCAGTTCATCTCCAGCGAGCTGGTGCTGCTCGCCGCCATGGACGAAAACAGCAAGCTCGGCAAATTGTTGCTGGGCCAGGGCGTCAGCAAAAAAGCCCTGGAAAACGCCATCAACAACCTGCGTGGCGGCGAAGCGGTGAACGACCCCAACCACGAGGAGTCGCGCCAGGCCCTGGATAAATACACTGTCGACCTGACCAAGCGCGCCGAAGAAGGCAAGCTGGACCCGGTGATCGGCCGTGACGACGAGATTCGTCGCACCATCCAGGTCCTGCAGCGCCGTACCAAGAACAACCCGGTGCTGATCGGTGAGCCTGGCGTGGGTAAAACCGCGATTGCCGAGGGCCTGGCCCAGCGCATCATCAACGGTGAAGTGCCGGACGGCCTCAAGGGCAAGCGCCTGCTGTCCCTGGACATGGGGTCGCTGATCGCCGGCGCGAAATTCCGCGGCGAGTTCGAAGAGCGTCTCAAATCCCTGCTTAACGAGCTGTCGAAGCAGGAAGGGCAGATCATTCTGTTTATCGACGAGCTGCACACCATGGTCGGCGCCGGTAAAGGCGAAGGCTCGATGGACGCCGGCAACATGCTCAAGCCTGCCTTGGCGCGGGGCGAGTTGCACTGCGTGGGTGCCACCACGCTCAACGAATACCGCCAGTACATCGAGAAGGATGCGGCCCTTGAGCGGCGTTTCCAGAAAGTGCTGGTGGAAGAACCGAGCGAAGAAGACACCATCGCGATCCTGCGGGGCCTGAAAGAACGCTATGAGGTCCACCACAAGGTAGCGATCACTGACGGCGCGATCATTGCGGCGGCGAAATTGAGCCATCGCTATATCACCGACCGGCAGTTGCCCGACAAGGCCATCGACCTGATCGACGAAGCGGCCAGCCGTATCCGCATGGAGATCGACTCCAAGCCGGAAGTGCTCGACCGTCTGGATCGGCGCCTGATTCAACTGAAAGTCGAATCCCAGGCACTGAAAAAAGAAGAGGACGAAGCGGCGAAAAAACGCCTGGAAAAACTCCAGGAAGAAATCCTCCGCCTGGAACGCGAGTACTCGGACCTCGAGGAAATCTGGAACGCGGAAAAAGCTGAAGTACAGGGTTCGGCACAGATCCAGCAAAAGATCGAGCAGTCGCGCCAGGAGCTGGAAACCGCACGCCGTAAGGGCGACCTGAACCGCATGGCCGAGTTGCAGTACGGGGTGATCCCGGACCTGGAACGCAGCCTGCAGATGGTCGACCAGCATGGTCACAGCGAGAACCAATTGCTGCGCAGCAAGGTGACCGAGGAAGAAATTGCCGAAGTTGTCTCGAAGTGGACCGGTATCCCCGTGTCGAAAATGCTCGAAGGCGAACGCGACAAGCTGATGAAGATGGAAAGCCTGTTGCACCAGCGCGTCATCGGCCAGGAAGAGGCGGTGGTGGCGGTGTCCAACGCGGTACGGCGTTCCCGTGCCGGGTTGTCCGACCCGAATCGCCCAAGTGGCTCGTTCATGTTCCTCGGCCCGACCGGTGTGGGTAAGACCGAGTTGTGCAAGGCCTTGGCCGAGTTCCTCTTCGACACCGAAGAAGCCATGGTGCGGATCGATATGTCCGAGTTCATGGAGAAACATTCCGTGGCTCGCCTGATCGGGGCGCCACCGGGCTACGTAGGCTACGAGGAAGGCGGTTACCTGACCGAAGCGGTACGGCGCAAGCCCTACTCGGTGATCCTGCTGGATGAGGTCGAGAAGGCCCACCCGGACGTGTTCAACATCTTGCTGCAGGTGCTGGAAGATGGCCGGCTGACGGACAGCCACGGGCGTACTGTGGATTTCCGCAACACGGTGATCGTGATGACCTCCAACCTGGGGTCGGTGCAGATCCAGGAACTGGTGGGCGATCGTGAAGCCCAGCGCGCAGCTGTGATGGATGCGCTGACCACGCACTTCCGTCCGGAATTCATCAACCGGGTCGATGAAGTGGTGATCTTCGAGCCTTTGGCGCGGGATCAGATCGCGGGCATCACCGAGATCCAGTTGGGCCGCCTGCGCAGCCGTCTGGCTGAGCGCGAGCTGGCGCTGGAGCTGAGCCCCGAGGCGTTGGACAAGCTGATCGCGGTCGGTTACGACCCGGTGTATGGCGCACGGCCGTTGAAGCGTGCGATCCAGCGCTGGATCGAAAACCCGCTGGCCCAGTTGATTCTGTCGGGCAGCTTTATGCCGGGCACCAGCGTCAAGGCCACGGTGGAAAACGACGAAATCGTCTTCCACTGAGTCCAGTCAGTAGGGCTATAAAGTGAAGGCCTCGCATTGCGAGGCCTTTTTTTTCGATAGGGCGTTGAACTGTAAGGCAAAGGCTTGTAAAGTGCGCCCCGCAGCAACGTCAGCCCACGGGTTTCTTCTCCCCAAGAAGAAATCAGAAAGAAGCGCAAATCATTGTCTTAAAAGCAATTTAAAGGGTTGACAGGGGTTTTTAAGATTGTAGAATAGCGCGCCTCAGAGACGCGAACGTAGCGATACGGACGCATCGAAGAGAAGGTTACACCGCAGTAAAAGTTGTACATTTGAAATGTGTAGTTCCGTGATAGCTCAGTCGGTAGAGCAAATGACTGTTAATCATTGGGTCCCAGGTTCGAGTCCTGGTCACGGAGCCAATTTCAAAACCGGGGTATAGCGCAGTCCGGTAGCGCGCCTGCTTTGGGAGCAGGATGTCAGGAGTTCGAATCCCCTTACCCCGACCATTTTTGGGTCGTTAGCTCAGTTGGTAGAGCAGTTGGCTTTTAACCAATTGGTCGTAGGTTCGAATCCCACACGACCCACCATTTTTGAAACCAGTTAACGCTGGAATCAGATCTTAAGATCAGAGGCCAAAAGCCCTGATCGAAGAAGGCGGCTGAGAGGTCGCCTTTGTTTTACCGGGGTATAGCGCAGTCCGGTAGCGCGCCTGCTTTGGGAGCAGGATGTCAGGAGTTCGAATCCCCTTACCCCGACCATATTAAAAATCCTCGTATCGAAAGATACGGGGATTTTTTTTGCCTGAAATTATCCCAAATCCAACACAACACCAATGTGGGAGGGAGCAAGCCCCCTCCCACATTGATCGCGTGTTTAGTGAAGTTTGAGACGTGGCTCAGTTCCGCGCCCAATCCGGCTGCCCAGCATCAGCATCGCCGTGCGGAAGACGCCATACAGCGCCATCTGGTGCATGCGGTACAGCGACACATAGAACATCCGCGCCAACCAGCCTTCCAACATCACACTGCCTGTGAGGTTGCCCATCAGGTTACCCACCGCCGAGAAGCGCGACAGCGAGATCAGCGAGCCGTAGTCGGTGTACTTGTACGATGGCAGGTCCTTGCCTTCGATCCGCAGCTTCAACGATTTGGCCAGCAATGAAGCCTGCTGGTGCGCGGCCTGGGCGCGTGGCGGTACGTTGCGGTCGGTGCCGGGTTGTGGGCAGGCGGCGCAGTCACCGAAGGCGAAGATGTTTTCGTCGCGGGTGGTTTGCAGTGTCGGCAGCACCTGCAGTTGATTGATGCGGTTGGTTTCCAGGCCGTCGATGTCCTTGAGGAAGGCGGGCGCACGGATGCCGGCGGCCCACACTTTCAGGCTGGCCGGAATCACTTGGCCGCTGCTGGTGATCAGCGCGTCGGCCGTCACTTCGCTGACCGCCGAGTTGGTCAGCACCGTCACGCCGAGCTTCTCCAGGGTTTTATGCACCGGCCCGCCGATCCGCTCTGGCAGGGCAGGCAGGACCCGTGGGCCGGCTTCGATCAGGGTGATGTGCATGTTTTCCGGTTTGATCCGGTCCAGGCCGTAGGCTGCCAGTTCATGGGCGGCGTTATGCAGTTCGGCGGCCAGTTCAACCCCGGTGGCGCCAGCGCCGACGATGGCCACGCTGATCTTTTCCACCACGTCGGTTTGCCCGGCATGGGCGCGCAGGTAGTGGTTGAGCAACTGCTGATGGAAGCGCTCCGCCTGTTTGCGCGTGTCGAGGAACAGGCAGTGTTGCGCCGCGCCTTCGGTGCCGAAGTCGTTGGTGGTACTGCCGACCGCGATCACCAGGCTGTCGTAGCCCAGCACGCGCGCAGGCACCAGTTCGCGGCCTTCTTCGTCGAGGGTCGCGGCCAGTTGAATTTTCTTCTGTTCACGGTCGAGCCCGCTCATGCGCCCCAGCTGGAACTCGAAGTGGTTCCATTTGGCCTGGGCGACATAATTGAGTTCGTCTTCCGAAGAGTTCAGCGAGCCGGCGGCCACTTCGTGCAGCAGCGGTTTCCAGATATGGGTCAGGTTGGTGTCCACCAGCGTGATGCTGGCGGTGCCGCGCTTGCCTAGAGTCTTACCCAGGCGGGTAGCCAACTCCAGGCCGCCGGCGCCGCCGCCGACGATAATAATACGATGGGTCATGGGGATATCTCGCAAGGCTAAAAGAAATCGGAGCGGTTACCCCCGCGAGCGCCAGGCAGCTCATAGCGTCAGGTAACTCAAAAGGCGGCTCAGCAGGCCGAGCCCGATCACCACCACCAGCACCACACCAAGGAGCAGCCACGGCCGGAAAGGCTTGCGCTCGACTCGGTTCTGGGAGAGTTGCAGGTACTCTTCGACATGCTGTTGGTCGTCGGGGTTCAGGCGGCTGGTCATATAAGGCCTCGTCAGGTAGACGTTGCAAAAGGGCGCCACGTTACGGTCAGGGGGTTGGCGGTATCGCCATAAGCGTAGCTTGTGCTCGCGTCACAGGCTGATGCCCACGTCGAACACGATGCTGCGCCCCAGATTGTTGCGCAAGAAATCCGGCGCGTCCGGGTGGGCGAACAGTACCCGGGCAAACGTCGGCCCCACCAGCGACAGCGAGCGCCAGCCCTGGCGCAAGTATTCGGTGGGCGGCGGGAAATGACTGTTGAGGTCCAGCACCTCGCGCTTGAGGCTGGCGAAGGCGACGATATCCAGCTCGCCCAGGTCCATCCCGCGTTCTTTGTAGTTGTGCGCTTTTTTGCGCAGGGTCGGCGCCAGGCGCAGCAGGAATTCATGGGCCGGAATCCGCCGCGGCTTGGCTTCGCGCCTGACCAGCTGGCTGAGGGAAAACGCACTGCGTCGACGCAGCAATTCGTCGCGCCATTCATCGTTCAGACGGCGTCCTTCGTCCAGCACGAAAAACACTTCGAAACTGGCGTCACGAAACAGCACGTCCGGCGGTTCTTGCCCGGCGGCATGAAACTCTTCGGCGCGGTACGGCACGTTCAAGCCTTGCAGCAGGCGCTGGCAGACCCAACGCTCACGCTCCCATTTACGGGCATTGGACAGGAACGCATTGGCTTGTTCGGCTGCCACGGTGAGCAGGCGCAAATAATCTGAGTCATCCATGCGTGCAGCTTAGCGCCCAAATGATGACCTCAGGAAGTCCCGACGTGAAAGCCCGGTGTAAACTGTCGACTCGGTTTTCTCTCAAGCATGAGGTGTGCAGTGAAGTTTTTCGCCGTGCTGTTGTTGAGCCTGTTGCCCGTGTGGGCCCAGGCGGTTGAAGTGGGTGAGCGCGTGGCGCCCTGGACTCTGCTGGATCAGTTCGATCAGGCCTACACCCTGGATGACCAGGCACAGATCCTGTTGGTGGCCCGCAGCATGGATGCCGCCAAGCTAGTGAACGCCGCCCTGCAAGGCCAGCCCAAAGGCTATCTCGAAGCACGGCATGGGGTGTTTGTCGCGGATATCCAGCGCATGCCTCGGCTGGTCGCCAAGCTGTTCGCGGTGCCGGCCATGCAGTCCTACAACTACCGGGTCATGCTGGACCGGGACGCACGCATCGCTCCGCGTTATCCCGCGCCTGTGGATAAGGTGCTGTGGCTGCAATTGGATAATGGCAAGCTGACAGCGCGCCACGAGTACGGCTCTGCGGCTGAACTGCGCGAGGCCCTGGAGCAGGTGAAACCGTGATCAGTGCCGCGGTGCTGGCGCCGGGAACCCTCGGCATCGGCTGGCTGTTGTACGCGCCGGTGCTGTTGTGGGCGATCTTGCGTTCGCCGTGGGTCGAGCTGTTTGCTGACCGGCGGCGCCAGCATTTGCTGTTCGGTACGGTGTTCGCGTTATTCATGTTGTGGTTGGTGAGGCGCGATTTCGATACTGGTGTCTCCTACCACTTTATCGGCATGACGGCCGTGACCCTGCTGCTCGACTGGCCGCTGGCAATCGTCGGCGGTTTCGCCGCGCAGTTGGGCTTGCTGTTGCTGGGTCGCCAGGACCTGGCCGCCGTGGGCATCAACGGCCTGCTGCTGATCGTGCTGCCGGTGCTGGTCACTGAAACCTGCGCGGTGCTTGTCGAGCGGGCACAACCGCGTAACCCGTTCGTCTATATCTTCTGTTCCGGCTTTTTCGCCGCTGCATTGTCGGCCTTGCTCTGCCTGTTGGCCGGGCTGGGGTTGCTGTGGTTCGACGGGCGTTTCGCGATGCCGGAATGGCTGGAGGATTTTATCGGTTACCTGTGGCTGATCATCTTCCCCGAGGCCTTCATCAACGGCATGGTCATCAGCGCCCTGGTGGTGTTTTGCCCGGAATGGCTGGAGACATTCAACCGCACGCGCTACCTCTCGGCGCCCTGGAAAGACGACAATTCGCAGACTTGACTCAGATCAAATCGCGCCCAGCGTGGCGGGCCCATGCTTTGCGAAACTTTTCCTGAGCAAGATGGGAGCACGGATCATGAGTGTGTATGAATGGGCACGTCAGGAGTTGCGCAGAAGCCAGGACGCGGCACAAGAAATCGGCTTTGATCCAGGCTTGACCTTGCGCGCGATGCTCAGCGCGGTGGTGCAGCAGAGCAAGGGCGTGCGCAGTTTCGAAGACCTGGCCGACGAGTTGCAATACCTGGCAGAGAACCTCGACGACCAGCAGGAATATGCCTTTATGCGGCCTTAATGGCGCGGTGGCAGGTCTTCGGAAAACAGCTCGTCTTCGGCGTCCGGCGCCACGGGGATCTTATGTTCCTCAGCGGCCCAGGCACCCAGGTCGATGAGCTTGCAACGGTCCGAGCAGAACGGCCGGTTGAGGTTGGTCGCTTTCCATTCCACGGGTGCGCCGCAGGTTGGGCATTCGACGGTCAAGGGTTGGCTCATGATCGGCCTCCACGCAAAGTAAGGTAAAAGTGGTGCAGTCGTTCGACCTCGCTGTGCAACCAGGCGAGGTCGCGGTCATTGACCAGCACGTCATCGGCATGGCTCAGGCGGTCTTCGCGGCTGGACTGGGCCTTGAGTATCGCCTGCACCTGTTGTTCGCTGATGCCGTCGCGCTGCAGGGTACGCTGAATCTGCAGGGATTGCGGCACGTCGATCACCAGGATGCGTTGGGTCATGCTGTGCTGGCCGGATTCGATCAGCAGCGGCGACACCAGGATCGCGTAAGGCGAGCGCGCACGCGCCAGGTGGTTGCGAATCTCTTCGCCAATCAACGGGTGCAGCAAGGCTTCCAGCCAGCGGCGTTCTTGCGGCACTTCAAAGATCAACTTGCGCAATGCGGCGCGGTCCAACTGGCCGTCGGGCTGCAGCACGCCGGCACCGAAGTGTTCGACAATGCTGGCGAGCGCCGGCCGGCCGGGTTCGACCACCCAGCGCGCGGCGTGATCGGCGTCTACCAGGTCTACGCCGAGGTCGCTGAAGTGCTGGGCCGCGGCGCTCTTGCCGCTGCCGATGCCGCCCGTAAGGCCAAGAATCCAGGGTGTTGCAACAGGAGTGGTCATTTGAAACCGACAGACTGCAAATAGAAGTCGGTTATTTGACCACCCCAGAGCACGGCAATCCAGCCGGCAATTGCCAGATAGGGACCAAACGGCATCGGCGTGGCCGCCTGGATCTTGCTCGGACGCAGCAGGATCAGCCCGCCGCACACGCCCACCAGCGATGACATCAGCAGCGTCATCGGCAGGATTTGCCAGCCACCCCAGGCGCCGAGCAGCGCCAACAACTTGAAGTCGCCGTAGCCCATGCCGTCCTTGCCGGTGGCCAGCTTGAACAGCCAGAACACCGTCCACAGGCTCATGTAGCCGATCACCGCACCCCACAGTGCATCGGGCAGGGGCACCAGCAGCTCGACGCTGTTAAGCATCAGCCCCAGCCACAACAGCGGCAGGACCAGCACATCGGGCAGCAGTTGGTGGTCGACGTCGATCAGGCTCATCGCCAACAAGCCCCAGCTCAACAGCATCACTGCGCCCGCTTGCCAGCCAAAGCCGAAATGCCAGGCCACCACGGCCGAGATCAACCCGCACGCCAGTTCGGTCAAGGGATAACGCGCACTGATCGCTTCGCGGCAATGGGCACAGCGGCCCCGGAGCATCAGGTAGCTGAGTAGCGGGATGTTTTCCCACGGCCGAATCGGCTGATTGCAGTGCGGGCAGCAGGAATTGGGCTGCATCAGGTTGTATCTCGGCCCGACAGGGTCGCCGGGCAAACCGAGCACTTCATGGGCCTGTGCGCGCCATTCCCGTTCAAGCATTTTCGGCAGGCGCCACACCAGCACGTTGAGGAAACTGCCCACGATCAAGCCCAGCACCATTGCCATGGCGACAAAGGCCCACGGCTGCTGGCTCAACAGCAGGCTCAAAATGCCGTACCGAGTTGGAAGACCGGCAGATACAGGGCGATTACCAAAGCGCCGACAATCCCGCCGAGCACCACCATGATCAGCGGTTCCATCAGGCTGGTGAGTTGGTCGACCAGCGTGTCGACGTCCGACTCATAGTGGCTCGCGACTTTTTCCAGCATGTGCTCCAGGGTGCCGGATTCTTCACCAATCGCCGTCATCTGGATCGCCATGCCAGGGAACAGACCGCTGGCGGCCATGGCCCGATTCAGCGGCATGCCTGTGGATACATCGTGACGCATATGTTCGATAGCCTGTTTGAATAGCTGGTTGCTGGCAGCGGCCGCCACTGAATCCAGGGCCTGCACCAACGGCACTCCGGCCGCGAACGTAGTTGAAAGCGTGCGTGCGTAGCGGGCGACCGCCGACTTTTTCAGCAGTGTGCCTGCCAGGGGCGCTTTCAACAAACCGGCATCCAGCCAATGACGAAAACCTGGCGATACGCGATAGGCCCGGCGCAACCCCAGACCTCCCGCGCCCAGGCTGAGCGCCAGCATCCACCAGGCTTGTTGCAGGAACTCGGACAAGGCAATCACGTACAGAGTAAAACCGGGCAACTCGCTGTCCACGCTGGCGAACAGGTTCTGGAATTGCGGCACCACATGGATCAGCAAGAGACTGCTGACAAGGCTGGCGACCACGATGACCGCGATGGGGTAGGTCATGGCCTTCTTGATCCGGGCCTTGAGCCGTTCGCTCTTTTCCAGGTGATCCGCCACCCGTTCCAGAAGGGTTTCCAGGGCGCCGGCCTGCTCACCCGCTGCCACCAGGTTGCAGTACAGGTCATCGAAGTAGCGCGGCTGTTTGCGCAGTGCCGACGCCAGGGTATTCCCGGCGCCGATCTCCTGTTTCAGGCCTTTTACCAGCCTGTACATGTGGCGGTTGTCGAAGCCTTCGCTGATCACGTCGAAGGCTTGCAGCAAGGCAATGCCGGCCTTCAGCAGTGTCGCCAGTTGGCGGGTGAACAGGGCAATTTCCGCCGGTTTGATCGGCGCAGCGAGGCTTGGCAGGCCGGCGGATTGTTTGCGCACGCGGCCAGGGCAAATCCCTTGCTGGCGCAGTTGTGCCTTGACCCGCGCGAGGTCGTGGCTGACGGTTTGCCCGGACACCCTGCGTCCCTGGCGGTTGATGCCCTCCCAGGCGTATGTCGTGGCAGCGTTGGTCATGTCTCTGTTCCGCACACAGGTCGTCGAATCTTTATAGCGTAGCCAGGTGACGGATTCGGATTGCTCGGCGTTCAACGATAAAATGTCAGATTGTGCGTCTTGGACGCGATTGGCCGCTCGCGGGTGAGTACACTGGCGCGGCTGCACGATACGGGGCGCAGGACGCGCCTTGTCATGGGTTCTGTTCTGGAGAGGAATGTGATGCGTCAGAAAGGTTTTACTTTGATCGAGTTGTTGATCGTCGTGGCAATCATCGGCATTTTGGCCACCATTGGCTTGCCCATGTACACCACGCATCAGGCCAAGGCCAAGTTCACGGCCGGGCTGGCTGAAATCACCGCGTTGAAAGCCGGCTACGAGGATGTATTCAACCAAGGCACAGTGCCAACCGTGGCATTGATCGGTGGCACCAGCCCGACCGCCAATTGCAAGATCGATGTGGCAGGGGATGTCGCCACCGGCGCCGGTTCCATCAGTTGCGAAATCCTCGATGCCCCGGCACCGGTACTGGGCAAGACCATTACCCTGACGCGCAGCGCCACCGCCGGCTGGAAATGCGCCACGACGGCAGAGGCCAAGTACGCCGCCAAAGGGTGTGGCGCCGACGGGGCATGACTGCCAAACCCTGCGCACGGACGTAAAGGTGGCCGATGTCGTTATCCCCGCAGCAGCGCGACAAGACGTTCCTGGTGATTGCAGCGTGCTTGCTCGCGCTGGGTATCTGCGCACCGTTCAGCGGGCATGACTGGCAGCGCGCAATGCAGGTGGCCATGGGCCTGGGCGCGGTGGTGTATGGGCTGACGGTCGTTCCCGTCGAGCGTCTGGTGGACCGGCCGACGGCCCTGGGCCTGGTGCTGATCGTTGGGCTGGGCCTGGTGTCATCGGCACTGGCCCATCAGCCGCTCTGGGCCTTCACCGAGGTCGCGCTGTTCATCAGTTGTGGGGCGATCGCCGTCGCGGTTGCCCTGCTGCGCCGACATGCAGGTGAGCCGTTGGACCGCGTGCTGATCCTGATGGTGGTGCTGTTGTGCCTGATCAAGTCAATCCAATATCTGTATGCCGGCGCGCTCGCCTTCGCCAGTGGCGCGCGGGTTCTTGATCCGGACGCGTTGCTGTCCGGGTTTTCCAACAAGCGCTTCTACGGTCAATTCCAGACCTTCACCCTGCCATTGCTGGCGCTGCCCTTGCTGATGCCCAAGGTCTCCCGCTCCGTGCGCGGCGCGGTGTTTGCGTTGCTGTGTGTGTGGTGGTTGATCGCGATCAGCGGCGGCACCCGCGGCACCTGGCTCGGCATGGCGGTGGCCGGGGTGGTATTGGCGCTGCTCGGGCCGTGGGGGCGACGCTGGTTGGCCTGGCAATTGGCTGCGGTGTGCGGCGGTTTGTTGCTGTATACGGCGTTGTTCACGCTGTTGACGGGTGCGCTGGGTGTCGAGGTCGGCAGTGGCGTCAGCGATCGCCTCACCACTTCGCTGTCGGGGCGTGGCCCGATCTGGTGGCAGGCCTGGCACATGATCGCCGAGCGTCCGTGGCTGGGGTTCGGGCCGATGCATTTCGCGGATATCGCCAACCCGGTCGCCGCGCACCCGCACCAGGCAATCCTGCAATGGGCCAGCGAGTGGGGCGTTCCCTCGGCCTTGTGCGTGGCTGCCTTGGCGTGGCGCGGTGGCTGGGCCACCCTCTGCGTGTTGCGGGCGCGGGCTTGTTCTACAGAGCGCGTGGACTTGCTGCGCGGGTGCCTGTTTGCGGCATTGCTGGGCGCGCTCACGCAAGCAATGGTCGACGGCGTCATCGTGATGCCCAACTCGCAGGTCTGGTTGGCGCTGGTGGTGGGCTGGTTGATGGCGCTGCACGTGTGGCGCGCCGCTCCTGGCGCGTCGCTGCCGTGGGCCTGGGCAGGGTGGCGGGTGGCGGCGGTGCTGTCCGTTGGCCTGCTGGTGTGGGTCGTGATGCGTGATGCCCCGCACATCGAGCAAGCCCAGCAAGACTATCTTGAAGGTGGCAACCAACACCTGCAGCCGCGCTTCTGGGCCCAAGGGGTGATTGCCCTGCGACGTCAGTGAGTTGCCGGACGCCCGATGCGGTGCTAGCTTTAGCCCACCGCCCGTGTAGCTCAGCCGGTAGAGCAGCGCACTCGTAACGCGAAGGTCGCAGGTTCGATTCCTGTCTCGGGCACAGTGTTAACTTCCCATGCGTTACCAAGCGTTCCCGTAGAACCAAATAAGAAGCCGCCTTGAGCGGCTTTCTTATTCCCGCCTCTTTTCACATCTTCCCACATCTTCCCGATATTTTTAGTACATTGCGCAGCACATGCTAATTCGATTGATCAGGCGATGTACTAAATGCCCCTCACTGATACCGCTGTTCGCCAGGCCAAGCCGGCCGACAAGGACTTCTCACTCACGGACGCCAGCGGCCTATCCCTGTTCGTCGCCAGCAACGGCACGAAGTCGTGGCACTTCCGGTTCTCCTGGCTCGGCAAGCAGCCGCGCTATTCCCTCGGCACCTATCCAGAAATAACCCTCAAGGAAGCCCGCGAACTACGGGACCAGGCGCGTGCGCTGGTGGCAAAGGGTATAGATCCAAGGGCCAAGCGGCGCGCAGAGAAGGACCAGGCCACGGCACAGGCGCTGCACACCTTTGAGGCGGTGGCCAACGAGTGGCACGCGTTTAAGACTCCGCGCATGGCGGCGGCGGTTCGCGGCGGCTCGGTGCAGGCCCGGTTCTACCTGGACAAGGATTTGATCCCGGCCATGGGCAAGATCCCGATAGCCGACGTGAAGCGGGCGGATGTACTGGCCGCGCTGCGCAGGGTCGAAAAGCGTGGGGCACTGAACTCGGCGCGCAAGTGTCGATCTTGGCTGAATGAGATTTTCCGCTATGGCATGGTCTCCGGGTACTTGGATATCAACCCGGCCTCAGATCTGGACATCGTGGCCCAGCCGGAACCGCCGGTGAGGCACAACCCAATGCTGGTGCGCAGTGAGCTGGCCGAGTTCTTCCGCACCCTGGAGGCATCCACGGCAGCGCCATACGTCAAGTGTGCGATCCGAATTTTGTTCCTGACTGGCGTGCGCACCACTGAG
Organism: Pseudomonas sp. LY-1; assembly: GCF_053502595.1. Lineage (NCBI taxonomy): Bacteria > Pseudomonadati > Pseudomonadota > Gammaproteobacteria > Pseudomonadales > Pseudomonadaceae > Pseudomonas > Pseudomonas sp. LY-1. The sequence continues at coordinate 1,141,662 of NZ_CP094353.1, forward strand.
CTTCGCAACGCGATGGCGTCTCAGCTTGATCTTGACGCCGGTCTATGGACTATCCCGCCGGACGCGGTGAAGCAACTGAAAAAAAGGGTTAGGAGGCAATCTAAAGAGGATGAGGTGCCGCCTTATCTGGTGCCGCTGTCGCGGCAGGCGGTGGAGGTTATGCGCAAGGTGCACCAGTTGACCGGCGGTTACCGATTGTTGATCGCGGGTCGTAATGATCCACGGCAGCCAATCAGCGACGGCACGGTCAACTCAGCACTAAAACGCATGGGGTACGAGGGGAGGCTGACCGGGCACGGTATCCGCGCAACGATTTCAACAGCCTTAAACGAGATGGGATACAACGCGGATTGGATCGAGGCACAGCTATCGCACGCCAGCGGGAGCCAGGTGCGCAGGTCTTACAACCATGCCGAGTACGTGGAGCAGCGGCGGGTGATGATGCAGGAGTGGGCTGACTACTTGGATTCGGTAGCGGCTGGCGCCTGACCAGCCACCGTGCGCGACACGGCCCATTGTTCGACCTCGGCGCGTACCCAGGCCACGGCCTTGACGCCCAGCTTCCGCTGCTTGGGAAAGTCGCCAGCCACCGCCATGCGGTAAATGCTGGTGGTGCTGAGCCCGGAGATTTTGCGGACCTCGGGGAGCTTGATGTACTCGATGTGCTTTGCTTGTTGCTCGTCGGTGCGTGCAGCGTTCATAGAAATACCTCGCCACGCCGTTTCCGGCTGGATTCGTAGGGTTGTGTGGGAGTTTACAGCGTGGAGTACGGATGTACTCCTATCGGGATTTGAGCAAATCGCGCAGTTGTGCATCAGCGGCCTGCATATCGGCCATGGAACGGAACCCGATGCTGATGGCGTATTTTCCGCCGCCGGATTCAGTCGTGTAGAAACCAGTGTTGAGTACGTCCACCGCTACCGGCGCGGGCTGCTCGGCCTGCGGCGGTGTTAGATACACCTCGGCGCTGCCGTCCTCGTCGCAAAGTTCGTTCGCCTCGGGAATCGCAAACAACACCATGCCCGCGAACTCCATCTGGGCTATGCCTCCCTCAAGAAGCCATTCAAGGCGCAAGCTTCCATCGCCGTTGTCGCGAGTGACGGCTACTGCTTCAATCGTGACCGGCTCGCCCTGGGGCTGGGAGGCTGGCTTGCAGCTGTGACTGCAATCGCCGGGCTTGTAGTCATCGACCGCCCGGCATGCAGGGTGATGGCCTGCCACGGTTTCAGGTTTCGCAACCAGCAGGGCGCGCAGATCGCGCGTCGTCGGATCCTGGGCCATCATGTACTCAGGCGTGTCACATGTTCCGCCCGCTTCGATGATGCGGTCATACCCGGCCTGATAAATTCGCTTCATGGCGAGCAGCGAAGTGCGTAGCGCCCCTTCAAGCACATCCGCCCGCTCATCCGCTGCGGTCAGGCGCTGTTGCAGGGCGTCCACTCGCTTGCGCAGGTCTATCGCGTTCTGTGCGTAAGCCTCTCTGTCCGAGTTCGCACTCGCCAGCCCGGCGGTTACCCGGTCGAAGTCAGCCCCCAGCACAACGTTGATTCGCCCCAGTGCTTGGCCTTCAACAAGGCCCGCCTCGGTGACGTGGTATCGCTTTACTTCACTCATCACTGCTTCTCCCGTGCGCGCAGCTCGGCCATTTCCGCCTGCCGGGCCTTGCTGCATTTGTCGTGGTTGCCGTGGGCGCGGGACTTCCCGCACTGATCACAGATGGTTTGCAGATCCAGCGGGCGCATGGGCGCGCCGCGAATCTTTACGGTTCGGCGTAGGGCGGTCATTGATCACCTCCAGTACGTCACGCCGTCGTTGCAGGACCAGCCAACTTTCCCGGTCGAGTAGGTGGTTGTTGTGACCGGCTTGCAGTCATGGGACTTGGCAAAGGCCGCCCAGTCGTCATTGGTCTTGGCGGCCATGTACAGGCAGAAAAGGGTGGCGGCCATAAGCATGGCGGCGATGCAGATTTGTTTCGGGGTCATGACGTCACCTTCAACGCCGATTTGCCCAGCATGCGCAGCGCACGGCGGGCGCTGCCCAGTTCCTGGCGCACGTCGCGGCGTTCCTGGATAACCCGCCAGGCCGCATAGCAGTGTTCGCAGCCAGTGTCTTCTTGGGCGAGATAGTCTTGCTGCTCTTCGCTATCCATAGCTATCTGGTTGCCGTAGTCGCTTTCCACCGTCTCGTTGAAGGCTTCCCACAAGTGGGTTTTAACCAGCATCTTTTCGTCGTACAGGTCTTTGGTTTGTTCGGCGCTTAGCGTCCAGTCACCGGCCTTCTTCATCACCGGGCATTCTGCTAGGTGCGCGCCGATCTGTTTTTTCATCTGGCCAACCTGTTGCAGCAGACGTTCGTGGTTGGCCAGGGCAGTTATTACGCGGGTTTCAAACGGAATAACCTGTTTCATCACGCCTCCTTGAGCATGTCGATAACGATCTTGACGCCGCTGGCCACGCTTGCCGGCCGGGTGGCTGCATACCGCGTCAGGTCGGCAATGGCCTTGGCCCTGATGGGCTCGCGCCGAATGGAAGCGCCCAGGCCTTGCACGAAGTCCACGGCGTAACGCTTGCCCTCCAGTTCCATGACGCGGTTGATGGGGCCGGTGATGACCAGGGCGGGCAGCGGCTCGTTGACCAGGACGGGCGGGATAACCTTGGGATTTGGCGCGGGCGCCTGAAACTGGCGGTCGAGCGCGTCCGCCAGCGCTTTAAATGCGATTGGGTTCATGGTGTTACCTGCTGGGATACGCTCAGCGCCACCGCGACGGGTTGAACCCATATCGGCATGCTGTTGAGCATGAAGGTCTCGCCGGCTTCGGCCAGCAACAGTGTGGTGCCCATCACGTGGGCAATTGCTTCGGCGGCCGCCGGCGGAACTGCGTTGCCGATGCGCTCGCGCCATGCCTGGTCGCTCAGGCCGTCCAGTTCAAACAGTTCCTCGGGCTCAACCAAGCTTTGCAGCGCGGCCAGCTCAAGCGTGGTGAACGGTCTGTGCCAGGTGCCGTCGAGGCTTTCGATAACGCAGGTCAGCCGCTCGTTGGCTTCCGGCATGCGCGGATCTGCTACAGACCACCGGCCGTTGTCCTGGCGGGCACTGGCTGAAACGGCGCCGCACTGGTCGTTCCAGCTGGTGACGCCGTAGTGCCCACCGGTTAGGTAGGCGTCTCCCTTCGTGCGCTTCATGCCTGGGCGTGGGTCTTGAACAGCGAAAGCACCCTGGCCGGTTGTGCTGCCTGAAATTACCGTGCGCGATATCCCATCCCAGTGAGCCACGTTGTATTTCGCGTGCCCAATGCCAGGGTCGCGAGGATCTGCAACGCTGAATGTTCCTTGCCCGGGCGACTTGACGCCGATCACCGCGCCGCTCGTTTGGTCCCAGCGGCGGACGCCGTACTGCTGGTATTGAAGGGCACCGGCTTTGGCCCGTGGATCAGCTACCGAAAACTTGCCGTTGGTTGGCCCGCTGCGTGCCGCGACGGTGCCGGCTGTTTCGTTCCAGTCATGCACGCCCAGGAACCCATCCCGAAACTGGGGAACAATTACCAGGTCACGCAGATAGCCATCCTCGATCGCTAAATCATTCAGGCAGCGCCAGTCCTTGCCGGCTTCGACCAGGGCGAGGCGTACCCATGTTTTCCATTGCAGCGCTGGCACACGGTGCATGGGGCCGGCGGCTTCCACATCGCCAGCCATGGGCATGCGGCCAAGGATTGAACCGACCGATTTAAGGGTTTTCTTTTCCGGCTCATACAGGAATGGCGGCACCTTCTCGATATGGCGAGCAACCAGCAAGAAGCGCTTGCGGCTCTGAGCCAGGCCGCCGATAACGCCGCAATCGTGGGTGGTTTCTGCAACCGCGTAACCGTAGTGGTTCAACAGCTTGTTGATCTGGTCCAGCAGGTGGCGGCCACGGGTGGCCAGGCGCGGCACGTTCTCGAAAACGATCAACGATACCGGGTCGTCCTTCCAGGCCTCGCACATCAGCCACACACAGCGCAGCGTCAGCTCGTTCAGTGCCTGGTACTTCGGGGTAAGACTCATTGTTTCGGACAGCAAGCCCGATGCGCCTTTGCAGGGGCTGCTGATGAACACTGCGTCGGGACGTTCGTAGCCGGCGGCGCGGCGCACGTCGTCAGGACCAGCCTCAACCCAGCCTGGCGGTGGTTGCTTTCCGTGAAACGCGGTGTACATGCCGAGGGTGAAAAGGTCCATCAGGGTGCCGGGCACGCCTGATAGGCGCTGGAAGTCGCGCAACCCGGCCGGGTCTACGTCTATCCCGCCGATGCACTGCCATTCGGCCTGCATATTGCCCACCACGGGCTTGGCATTGTTGAACCCTTTGGCGCCGCCGCCGAGGCCGCAGCAAAAATGGAAGTGCTTAAAAATTCGCTTGAGCATCATGCGGCGATTCCTTGAAAGAGATTTGCGCCAGCGGTCGCCGGCGCATGGTGGGACTGGATCAAGCCACCTGAGCAGGCGGGTTCATGGCGAAGTAGATGCGGGCGCAGGCTTCGGTGTCGGGTCGTGCACGGTGGCCACCGACCAGTTCTTCACCGGTGAAGTGCAACAAGGCCTCGGCCACTGTCGGAACCTTGAACTGCTTGCCGAAGCCGGCGGCGATCATCTTTTGAGTCGGCGGGCACTGAACAATGTTCTTGCTCGACTGGCAGGTGCAGTACCCGGGCGTGACCTTGAAGGCGTCAGCCGCTTCCTTGCCCCGGTAGCGAGATAGGGCAATGCGCATGATCCGGTCATCGAATTGGATGTTGTGGGCAATGCGCAGGCCGGCGCGGTCGTGAATGGCCATGAAGCCGTCCAGCGCTTCCGATTCAGGGATGCCCAAGTCCATCGCCATTTCGTTGGTGATGCCGTGGATCGCTGTAACGTCGGCAGGGATTACCCAGCCATCAGGGCGCACCATCGCTTCGAAGGAATCGACCAGGGCGCCGTTGGCGTCGTAGGCCAGAATGCAGATGTCCACCAGGTGCGGCTGGCGAGGGTCTAGGCTCGACTCGCGGAACAGCGGCAGGCCACACGTTTCTGTGTCGTAGACACAAATCAAATCGCTCATATTGGTAGCTCCAGGGTGTGGTTGAGGTGGCGGCGCGACAATGATTTTCCCGCCTGAACTGGCTGGGTAACGGCGTCGGTGCCATTCCACCCAAGGTCAATTCGCCGCTGATAGGTGCCGCGCCCCACGCCGTTTCTGATTTCCCAGTCGCGGACGGTAAGGCTGATACAGCCAATGCGGATCACGTTGTTGCGACAGGTGTTTCGGCTCTGCTCGCCAGGCGTTGCCCAGCGACAGTTTTCCGGCTCATACGGGCCAGACGACTCTTTGCGATCGAGCGTGTGCAGTTCAGTTGGCGGCATTCCCATGTCTGCCACGAACAAGCCGAAGTCATTCCAGCGCTCACAGACCGTTACGCCTTTGCCGCCATAGTTGTGATAGGCAACGTGTTTGGGGTTGTTACAGCGTGCCCGCATGCCAGACCAGCGGGTGTAAAGCGGGTGTTTCCACGGCTTTCCATCCCAGCCGGGGATTGGCGTGTAAGGCATTTTGGTTTTCTCCAGGCACAAGAAAGGCGCCCTAAGGCGCCCGTGGTGTTGCGTGATTGATGGTCAGCCAGCTTTCTGCAACTGGACGTCGCTGCCGGCCATGCCGTTCTCGATCCATACAACCTGGAAGTCGGCGGGCAGCTTGGTTGGCTTCTCTTTCAGGGATCCGCAAATGATCGCCTGCAACTCACCAGCCTTGGTCAGGCTGCGCAGCAGACCCAGCAACTGGGCACGCACCGCTGGCAGCAGTACGTCGAAGCGATCCATCAGCACCAGGTTGAGACCGGACGCCAAGGCGATGGCCAGCGCGATCAGCGCGTCACAGCGCCATTTCTCCGACTCGGACAGCAGCGCGTACAGGCGCCCGTTGGCGGTGATCGCCATTTCTCCGCTGATTGCCACCGTTGGCCAACCTGCTGTTGCAGACAGGGTTGCTAGGCTGGCGTTGATAGGCTTCAAGGCTCCGGCCAGGATTTCGCCAGGAATGCCGTCCGGCGCCAGTGCGGTGGCGATGAGCGTCCAATCCTTCACGTCCTGGTGGTGCTTGGCTGCCTCGGTACCACGCTTGTGGGCGCCGGCGATCAGGTCCAGGCGCTCAGCCATCATTTCGACCTTGGCCTTGGCGCTGTCCCGCACATTGCGTTGTACCTGCAACGCCTTCTCAACGCGCTCAACCATGGCGTCGGTAATTTCCTCACCGGCAGCAGTGTTCAGCGCTTCAAGGTCGCGGCCGGCCTGTTCGGCGGCATGCACCGCTCTGGTGTCGTTGGTTTGGGTGCGGGCCATCAGGTTGTACGAATCGTTTGCCGTCTTGAGTTCCTGCTGTGCCTCGGCCAGCTTTTTGGTTTCAGCGGTCTTGCCCTTGAACACCTCGACAACCTGGCCAACAACCTTGAGCTTGACGCCGCAGCTTGGGCAGTCGCACGAACTTTCGCCGCCAGTGAAGGCCTGTACCTTTACCTCCGCCTCACTGACCTTACCGCGCCACAGTTCCAGCTCTTTGTTGGTGGCTTCCAACTTGGCCTGGGCTCGAGGAAGCAATGCGAATGCCTCGGCCAGTTCGATTTTGCGCGCAGCAGCAGCCTTTGTGGCCTGGCGCTTGGCGTTCAATCCGCCCAGGTGTTGATTGCCCTTTTCGATTTCAGCAGCGGCGGCAGTCAGTTCCGCCTGTGCCTGGGCCAGATCATCCTGCGTAACTTCCGGCGTGCCTTCTGGCAGTGGATCGATGCTCACAATCCAGCCTTCGGCCTTGTCGCTACCGTAAGCCTCGCCGGCGATGGCCTTCCAGGCTCCACGGCTTTCGCTGGTGTAGGTCTTTGCTTCATCCATCGCAGCGGCGAACCCGCGCAATAGTAAGGGCTTGATCTTCTCGACCTTGGCCGCGTCACAACCGCGCGCCGCCAGCTTTTCCACCACCACCTGGGGTTTGCCGCTGGACTTGGTCAGGGCGAACAGCAGCGAGCGGCGCGCCTTGTCGTCGAGCCGGGCGAACGCTTCGGGGTTCAGCACGTAGGGCAGATACTCCTGGCCCTCGATGTCGTTCCGCTCAAGCGTGCCTTTGGGCAGAGTAATGCTGCTGGCCACGCCGTCGTGCCCGATGATGATCTGGCCTTTCTTCTCACCCTCGGTGATCAGTTGGGCATAGTCCTTTTTAAGGGAAATCCGTGCGGCTTCGCCCAGGGCCAGGCCAATAGCCTCTTTCAGGCTCGACTTACCGGCACCGTTCAGGCCGCACACCATGGTGATTGGCGCGGAGGTCAGGTCCAGGTTTGCGCTGCGCAGACCCTGGAAGTTCTCGACGTAAATAGATTCGATGTGCATGACTTACTCCACACTCAGGTTGGGGCCGAGGTCGTCCAGGGTGGCGATGACCTTGTAGGTGTTGTCCGCCGAGGTGTCGCCCTCGGTGACCAGCTGGACCACTTCGTTATCGATCAGGCGCAGCAGCAGGGTGGTGACCTGGTCGCTGCTGATGGCCAGGCGGCTCTGCATCCAGTCGATGCCGAAGCCGTCGGACGCCTTGAGTACGATCAGTTGGGCCGCATCGTCGTAGGTGAACTCGCCGAACTCTTTTACTTCATCAAACTCGGGGGCCGGGCGATCGACATTGACCAGGGCATTCAGCTCGTCGGCGGTGCCCAGCGGGTGTTCGCCGTCCGGTTCGTCTGGGCCTTTTCCACCGGCGGGGAACAGGCTGCCGGTCAGGTCGCTGACATGCAGCGCCAAGTCCTTCTGGTCGCGATCTGGCTGGATGAAGTCGAGGCCGTCGTCATAGTCTGTCGGCGCCACCACCAACAGACACATCTTCCCGGGAACCTTGGCCAGGGCACCGCCGTTGGGGTCATTGACGTCAATGTTCGCGGTGATGGTGATCGCCTTTTCCTTGAACTTGGCATCGATCACCTTCACTTCAACGACGTCAACGTTGCGCGAGCTGATGATGTTGATCGCGGTGTGTGCCGCTTCGGTTGCGCTCTTGATGGCGCGGTCAATGACTTCCTGCTGGCAGCCTTCGTTCAGCTTGCTCCACGGGGAGTGGATGTTCTTCACTTCAAACAGGACCATGTTCACCAGGTCGTGTACCAGCAGTTCGTGCGCGAGCATGGATGGCTCAAAGCCCGCCAACTTGGCGCGCTCGATAATGTCACGGTGTTCAGTCTTCATTGGAAACCCTCAGTGCTCGGCGATGCGCTCAAGCTTCGATTGTTGAGCGGGGCTCAGATTGGTATGGGCGCCGTAACGCTTGAAGCTGGCGCGGATGTTCTCGACGAATTCCAGCTCCCAGCCGCCGCTGGCGTGCAGCTCAGCGGAGACCAGGATGGAAGCGAACTCCTCGACACTGTCGTAGATGTCGAGGACGGACTGTGCTGGCATGCCGGCTACTCGACTGCGAGGTCGTCGGTGTCGGCGGGTGTAGCGGTTTCAGCAGTTTTTGTTGCAGTTTCGGCCTGTTCTGTCGAGGAATCGGCTGGTTCTGTAACGATTTCGGCGTCTTGTGCATCATCTTCTTGGTCTGGAATAGGTGGTGCAGATTGGTTCTGCAGCTCGTCCAGGTTCACCGCGAAGTTGCCAGCCCCATCGGGCTTGGCGTCGATGAAATCGTGCACTTCCTCGGCACTTTGCAGGCCCATCAGTAGTTCAGGCGCATACAGGCGCCCGAAGAAACTGGCGCAGCGATAGCGCAACATCAGTTCAGGGATGGTCTGCCATTTGCTGCCTTTCTTCGTCAGCCAGCCTTCATCAAGCGCCATCTGAATGGATACGACAGGCGATTCAAGACGCTCGCCGGTTTCCTTCTCGATTGCCCAGGCCATACAGGTCTGGTGACGAACCTTGACGGTCTTGGTGATTTCGTTCGGCCGCTTCTTACCGCCGCCTGCTGGGGATACCCATTCGGTGACGGTGTAGGGCACGTCGATGACGTCACCCGGCTCCCCGAGGACAAAGCGCAACGATGAATACCGCCCGCAACTGTTGATAGACGCGATGATGAACGCGCTGGACCAGCTCGGACGCCCTTCGATGATGTGCAGGTTCTGCATGATCATCAGCGGGTCAGCGTTCATTCTCTGGGCCATGTTCAGGGCGACGGCGCAGTTCGCAATGCCGGCGCTGTTCTTCTCGTAGCCAGTTACTTGGCCGCCCTGCTTGATTTCCTTGTAGGCCCGGTAAGCAACCGGGACCATGGTGGAGCTGCTGAGCATGTTAGACACGCGCAACAACTGATCGAAACCGCCGCTGGTAAGGAAACCCATCGGCATGTCGGACTTGGGTTTGGCGACAGCACTGGTCTGCATTGCCGCCAGAGAGGTGGTTTGCTGGGTCATGGTCATTTACTCGTGGTAGGGACAAACGGACCAGCGCGGGCAGTACTTCGCGCTGCACAGGAAACTCTGTGGGTTGGGTGGGAACAGGCCGGTGCGGAACATTTCGGCGCCGATCTGGATCAGGCCGGGGAATTCTTCGGTGCCGACCATCATTTCTCTGGCGCCGCGTATCTCGCCGATGCCGGTTTCTGGCTTGCCCCGTGTTTTCAGGCCGATGATGTGAGCCGGTGCGGTGCAGGGCTCCCCGGTGGTGTGTTCTTCAAGGATTTCGTAGGTGCCGATTTGCGGGCTGTGGCCCTTCGTCTTGGCTACGCCATCCACGACAGCTGCGCCGCCGCTCTTTACATCGGCTATGCCCTTGCCGTCGCCGGCCTTGCAGATGCGCGCCCGGTCGAGCTGGCCCGTCAGCCGGATGACGATGCCGCCGCCACAGTCAATGTCCATGGGCTTGGCGGTGCGTTCGACGGCCACAAACTCATAGCGTGGGCTGATTTCGTTGCAGTACCTGGTGTGCAGCGGCAGGGCGATGCGCTCGGCTTCTGCCAGCGTCAGCTTGTCGGCCTTCCAGTCCACGTCATGTTCTGGATTGCGCAGCGTGTGTAACAGCATTTCGGCGGTGTCGTAGGCCGACAGGTCGCTGCCGTTCATGCGGGAAACGTCGAACGCCGCGGTGCCAGCGTGGATTGCGGTGCCAAGGTGGGCGCGGCCACTGCTGGGCGACCGATGCCCAAGGATGTGTATCCACTCCCACTTATAGGCGCAGTCGAACAGCGAGCCCCAGGAGGAGGCCCGCACGGTGGTGACGGACATGGTGTTTACCTATTGAGTGATCAGGCCGCCGATTGCGGGGCCCAAGAGAACGATGGTGAGGAAGGTCAGGCCAACGATGGCCGAGGTCCAGCGGATGGCGCGGCGCCGGTGCCGCTGGGGGGCGGTCATGGCTCCAAGTGCTCAATGTCCACAATGAAGGGCCAGAACGCGTAATCAACACAGATGGGTTGCAGTTCGTCTTCAGCGTCAATCTCCGTGACCTCTCCGGTGTGGCCAAGCGGCATGCTGGACAGGCATTTTTCCGTTACTCGGTGGGCGATATCGCCGACTTTCCATTCAATACTCATGACACCCTCGCAATCAGCATGCCGCGCCGCTGAGTGATGCGAACCCGCGTAGGCAGATCCGCGACCAAAGAAAAGCCCTGACGGTGCAGGGCTTGTTTAAGTGCCTCGTGGTTTCTGGCAATGATCGCGATCATGCGGCCCCCTTGAGCAGCTCCAGATAGCGGACCATTTCGGCGGCGCGGATGCGCTTGATGAAATCGTCACGCTCTTGAGTGGTAATCGCCGCCAGTTCCTCGGCGAGGAAAGCGGCCATGCAGGCCCGTTCGGCCACGTTGATGGGTAGAAGCGAGTTCGGTATCTGGATCAGCTCCGCCTCTATCCGTTTGGTTGCAATCTCCCGCGGCGTCATGCTGCCCACCGTTGCCGGCGCTTGCGGGCGTCAATCTCTACCCACAGCGCCAGTTCAATCTGCGGCCCGTACTGATGCGCCAGCACCGGCAGTTGGTAGTCCGGCACATCCATCCGCACGCCGTCTTCGTCGTAGCAGATGCCCGACACCAGCTTAAATTCCAGTTCCCGATCCCCCTGCGCATCCCAGTCACTGTTCCAGCTGGCCGGGCAGGGAGGATCATCAGCGAGTACGTTTACCTCCACCTGGAGGACAAACCCCTCAACAATTATTTCGTGTTCCATGGTCGCCTCCAGGGCGGTGATTACATCCGTCTGCCCACTTGGTGGAATGGGCAGAGGTGATGCGGTCAAAAGAAAACGAGACAGCAAGGGCCGTCATAGCCGTCCTCGCAGACAAATGCTTGCGCCTGCCCAGTTGCGACGGTCCAGCACTGGACATAAACGGTGCCTGCGAACTTGCTCTTGATCATGATTTGCATGGGTCTTGCTCCGGTTGTTTTCCCAATGCACCCGTCGCCAGGTGCATCAGTGAAAGGTTCCGGTGTTGCTGGCCGTAGTTACACGCCACATCGGCTGGGCGATTACTTTCTCGGGGGCCTTTGGAGCCCAACACCCAGCCGCGACACTGTCCGCTGGAAAACTGATTCGGGGCTTTGCGCTGCGCACCCAGGGACAGTTGCCATCCTTCTGGACCGTTGAGGCCGGTCCATCGCTTGCCTGTGAAACTGGGCCGGTGGTGATCCGGCAGGGTGAGGCGGTGGGACTAAAGAGCGGTGTTGAATCGCGTATAAATTTGCGTATTGCGCATTTGTGGTTTGCATAATGCGCAAAGAGATAATTTGCGTCAAGCGCAAACTGGAGGGCGAGCGAAAATAAATTGCGGTAGGTGCGCGACGGCCTTGCATATGAATTGCAGGCACAAGAAGCCCGCTCAGTGGCGGGCTCGGCGATAGAAACAAGAAGCCCGGCGCTAGGCCGGGCTGTGTATGCTGGTTAAAGTAAAATCAGAGGATGGAAGCCATGGAGACGCGATCAGGAGTCAGGCTGATCTATGGCGGCGATGACGCTGCCGAGAAATTCACCGCGATGGTCAAGGCTCTTTTACGGGCAAAAAAAATCACGCAGCCAGCAACCAAAGAAAAAGGGGGAGCGAAATGAGCAATCAACCTGCAACCAACGGCGAGTTTGATTTTAATGCAGTCATCAGTGCTTTGACTGATCGGTTCCCTGTGATGCATGCAGAGCAACGTGAAGCCTCGCTAGCTCGGATTCGAGATATTGAATGGTCTGTTGCATGCCCGAATTGTAATGGGACTGCTGAGATCCTGACTCATTCGGGATATAGGCAGCTTGCTTGCGAACCAACTCAATAAGCTCTGGCGACTTTGGGTGCGCAGCAAGTAACGCCAGGCAAACCCTGGTTAACGCTCCAATCTGTCCGTGCATCTCAGCAAGATAATCTTCAGCTTTCATGTTCTCTCCCCTACAGACGGCGCTGTATTTTCCAATTGGTTGCCAAATCTAGTTCCGGGCTTAACTCCGCAACGATCATCAGTGAAGGCACACCCAGGAAGTCAACAAAGTCACCCACAACGGCCAGGCAAAATTTGCCTTCAAGCTGCTTGCAATCTCGGTTATTTAGTAGTGAGGCAAGCATTCTGGCTTCTGGTCCTTCATTGGGGATCCGGACCGCAGCGACAGCGTTTCCATCCGGAGGAATGCTCACGGCATCCACAAAACAGGGCAGGAACTTATCCTTGATAATTTCATAGCGTTGATATTTGCATGCGTACTCGAAAGCACTTAGATCATCTTTGAAGTACAAGATCTGTGGTGTCGATGGATTTGGATTATTGCCAGCCAATTTAGAAATCCATGTCAGTAATCCCATCACAGCTTCCTTGAGTTAGAGGCCGGTCATCTTGGTATCGATCACACGCCCTATCACCTTGAATGGCCCTTCGACCTCAATAGTCCGATAGCTTGGGTTCAGGGGGCGCAAGTACTTGTTCCCCGCATCCTCGATGTACTGCTTGAATGTGCTTTCGCCGTTTTCCAGCTTTACCACGTAATACTTTCCGCTGATCAGATCGGCCTCGGGCATCACCAGGATGCGCGATCCTTCTGGAAAGCTGGGGTTACCGGCGCAGGTCATTGAGTCCCCGCGCACGTCCAGCCAGAAGCCGTTTTCACCTGCGTTTTCGGTGGACGCGAGCCAGGTATCTGCATCGCCCGGGTGGAATGTGTCGCACGACTCTGCCCATTCGCCAGCAATAACCCAGCTGATCAAAGGATATTCCTTAGAGCCCCGGCTCGGTTGCAGGGCCATCTGCACGTTCGACATACCAGCGTCTTGAATCTTCGCCAGCTCTATACCCAGTACGTTCATGATCCGTCCCAGCAATTCCTTGCTGGCGAACTGCTTGCCCCGTTCCAGTCGTGAAAGATTCCCGGAGTCAGTCTCAACCCGGTGTGATAGTTCGTCGAGCGTCCAGCCTTTAGCCTTCCGCGCGTCTCTGATTACTTTTCCAATATCCATTAGGTAATTCTCGTGATGCGTTGCGCGGCCCGCAAAGCGCATTGCGCAAATTTGGCTTGCACTTAATTTGCGCAATGCGCAAACTCAGTTCGTCTTTCATTCGAGGCGTACCGCCATGACCCCCTTAAAACGCGCACGAACCGCCAGGAAATGGACGCTCGCCGATGTTTCGGCACGTCTCTCCCAGCTCGGCGACACCATCGATTCCGGCAACCTGTCCCGCGTTGAGCGCGGTGTACAGCGGGCCTCGACCACTCTGGCCGAGAACCTGAGCCGCGTGTTTGACGGTGAAATCACCGAGATACACATCCTCTATCCGGAGCGCTTCAAAGGCGCTTCTGAGGCGGCATAGCCATGTCGACGAGCCCATTGAACCAAGAGCAGACCGCAAGGGCCCGCAGGAACTACGTGGTTCTCATGCAGGCGCTTGCATCCGTCGGCAATGCACCCGTGGCGCTTGCAGTAGGCGTCGATGAAGCAACGATCAGCCGGATGAAACCGGAGAAGTTTGAGCAGTTCTGCCAAATCCTGGCGGTGCTCGATCTGAAAGTTGTGCCTAAGGCAATGCAGTGCTTCGACAAGCGCGACATTGAGACCCTTCTGCACCAGGCCAAGCGGTACATGGATCTGATCCAGAACGTTGACCAGCTGCAGGAGGAATAACTGTGGACTGGCTCAGGCTCTGGCACGACATGCCCAACGATCCCAAGTGGAGGACGATTGCGCGCCTATCTGGTCGATCCATTTCAGAAGTGATGGCCGTCTACTGCCATCTACTGGTGATGGCGTCTTCTAATGCTGATCGCGGTCACATCGACGGCATCACATGTCACGACATGTCACGCGAAAACGTGACAAACGTGACATTCGTGACATGTCACGAAATCAACTTTATCGAAGGCTTATCGACTGCCATCGACATCGATATCGAGCACATAGAAGCCATCCTGACGGTGATGCAGGGGAGGGTCCTGTCCGGCTCGAAAATGTCTGGTTGGGATGCTCGCCAACCGAAACGCGAAGACTCCGGAACCAATGAAACCGGGGCTAAATCGGCTGCGCAGAGAAAACGGGACGAGCGAGAAAGGAAGAAGGCCGAGGCCCAAAATGCGGGATGTCACGATGTGTCACGCACTGTCACGCAAAGTCACGACAGATTAGATAAGAGAAGAGAAGATCAAGAGCACACACATACCGCGCAGACGAAATTCTCGCTTCACGACGCTTGGGAACCCGACCCAACCACGTTCACCGCCGTCCTGTTCCGCAATGGCATGGCAAACCAAACCTTCGAAGCCGACCAGCTTCTCGAATTCCGCTCGTACTGGATCAGCCGACCCGATGACCTGAAAACCCAGGCCCAGTGGGAGCACGCACTCGCCCAGCAACTGAAACGCCAAGCCCGCACCCAGCAAGCCAACGGGGGATCACCCAATGAAACCGGTAGACGAATTGCTCCAAGCCGCACGCGTAACGCTCACGACATCCTCACAGACCCAACCTGGTGAGCCGGAAGCGGAAAACGTAACCCCGCTGGAGCAGCAGGTGCACCGCGCAGTTCGTCGCGTGTTTGCCACGCTCAAGACCGCGTTCCCGGCCTGGTACGAGAAACACTACGGCAACGAGAAGGCCGAACAGCTCGCCCGCCGCGTGTGGATGACCGCGATCCAGGAACTGGGCGACGAGGCTGTGAACCGTGGCCTGCAACGCATGGTGCTGGAGTGCAAATTCCCGCCATCGCCCAGAGACTTCATGGACCTGTGCAAGCGCGTTGATGATCTGCCAACCGAGGCGCAAGCCTGGGACGAAGCCCTGCGCGGCACGTACAGCCACAAGGCCGTCAAGATCGCCGCCGAGGCCACCAGCACGTTCGATCTTCGAGCTGGCACGCACAACGACAAAGCGCTCAAGCAGCGCTTCGAGCGCAACTACGCCATCGTCATGCGCCGCGCACAGACCGGGCAGCCGCTGGAAGGGCGAATCTCCAAGGGCATTGGCCACGACAGCATGCGACCGCGTGAGCAGGTGCAGCTCGAGTACTCCCGCCAGGAGGCCGACCGCGTCGTCGACACCCTCGAAACCCCAAAAGACCCCCAAGCATGCCGTGCGCAACTGCTGGCAACGCTCGGCATTCGGAGAGACAAGCATGTCTGACCTCAAGCCCGTGTCGTTCTTCGTGCCAGGTGAGCCGCAAGGCAAGGGCCGCGCCCGTATCGGTAAGGTCGGCAACTTCGCCCGCATGTACACCCCAGCCAAGACCGTGGCCTACGAAGGGTTGATCGCGCTCGCCGCCCAGGACGTCATGCAAGGCCGTGCCCTGATCGAAGGCCCGGTGATGATCGAGCTGCGCATTGTCCACTCGGTGCCTCAATCCAAGTCGAAAAAGTGGAAGTTGCAGGCTTTGGCTGGGGAGGTGGCGTGCATGAAAAAACCGGATTCTGATAACTGCCTCAAAGCCGTCTGTGACGCTCTTAACGGCGTTGTGTTCAAGGATGACGTGCAAGTTACGGACGGATCGTTTAGACGGCGCTGGGGAGCTATACCGGGCGTACACGTGCGGATTGTGCCGCTGTGCCTGTGAAAGATCAGCAATACGCGAAAATACGCAATGAGGGGGATTTATGAGACTGATCAGCGCACGGCAAGCATGGCGGGAGGCGCTTCACGAGAGTCGCGACTCGGTGCTGGCAGCAGCCCAAGAGCGTATCAAGCTCGGTAAGCGGGGCAGGGTGATCGGTGAAACCATGCCCTCGATGCGTGACAGCAACGGCCGGTGCGCGCACATGCTCGCTGCCGGCCTTGTGCAATCTGCCATTGGGACGCTGCCAAAGCCGCTGCAGCACTTCGGGCACGCGCTGTACTCGCCGGTTGCCAATGGCCAGGACATCAACGTCGCTCATGCTCTGGTGTGGCTGACCGTGGACCTGGGCGAATGCACTGCCAAGCGCAAGGAAGTGGCGTACTGGATGGCCCTGGCCGCGATCAAGAGCCACCAGGCAGCAGTCAACGGGCGCGAAGCCTGGGGCCCTGGCCGGGTAGTTGAGTTCGTGCACGACTGGTACGGGACCAAGGTCAGCGTCAGTCATTGGGCGCGCGACTGGGCCGCGATCTGGGCAGCCATCGCCAGCACCGTGGACAGCCTGGACGCGAAGGCGTTGAGGCCTGTGGCGGCGGTCATCGTGAAAATGTCCGAGCGCGTGGGCGATGGCATGTCGCGGTGGGCTTCCCACGACCGCGAACACGTAGCGCAGGACCGCTCCGTTGCGTATCTGCCGCGCCGTGAGCAGTTCGTGCAATCGCTGCGTGACCGCCTGGTGGCGATGGATGATCAGGCGTTGCGCCGGTGGTTCAAGCGTATGCGGGTGTATTGCGAAGCCTACCGGGCAGAGTGGGGCAGCGACGTGGTGGAGAATCCCGGCAGGCACCTGATCTACCTCGATCGCCTGGGCGAGTACTGGAATCAGCGCCAACGCGTGGGTGACGTGAAAAAAATGGTCGCTTGACCATTTGGTGAGTGTTTTGGTATGTTTTTCCCACGTTGCAAAGTTACGTCCAGCTCCCAGAAACCCGCCAAGTGCGGGTTTTTTGTTGTCTGAATTTCAATCTTGAGCCTCGCCGTCGTGCGGGGCTTTTTCGTGTCTGGGGTCGCAAATGGCAGAGCCAAGCAGCGGTGCAGTGTTGGCCGCTCAGGCGGCTGCGGGCGTGGCGGGTGTAACTGGCGTGACGGCGGCGAGCATGATGCCCGGCGTGGATGTGAACGCAGTGGTTGGGGCGTTCGCCGGCGCCATGTTCTTCGTGGTGTTCGCCAAGGATCTAAAACCCTGGGCTCGCTTCGGCTACTTCATCGCGTCGTGGGTGCTGGGTTATTACGTGGCCAGCGAGGTCATCGGGCGCGAATGGGCCAGGACTTCCGGCCTGGTCGCCTTCTTCGGCGCGCTGTTCTGCGTTGTCGTGTGCATCAGTCTTCTGGAGTGGATCGATGGCGGCAAAATTCCGGGATGGCTGCAATGGGTCGCCGATAGATTCGGAGGTAGCCGTAATGGTTGATCCATGGACTTTGGCCGCTGCCGCAATTTGTGGCGCGATCTGCTTTCGAATCACGGTTTACCAGCGCCAGGGCGCCCGGTATCGCGCCGGCGTGTCTTGGTGTGCCTACGCCTTGGCTGCTGCAACTGGCTGCGAGTGGCTGTCGGTGATGTTGGCCATCCTGCTTGCCAAGCCAGCCACCGCCGTTTCCCCGTTCATCCTGATCGTGCTGCTGGTGCTGGCAGTACTTGTCTACCGCGCCGGCGGCAACGTCGCACGCATCCTGAGAATGGACTGATGAAAATCACACCTTCCCACCTGGTGGAAATCCTCCGCTGCCAGGACGCAACCGCGCGCCTGTGGGCTGACCCGCTCAACAACGCGTGCGCCCTGTACCAAATCGACACACCGTTGCGCCTTGCTGCGTTCCTGGCCCAGGTCGGGCACGAAAGCGCCAGGCTTTCACGGGTGGTCGAGAACCTGAGCTACAGCGCCACTGCGCTGCAGCGCACCTGGTCCAGCCTGTTCGATGCCAAGACCGCCGCCGAATACGCCCACCAGCCAGAGCGCATTGCCAACGTTGCTTACAACGGCCGGCTGGGTAATACCGCGCCTGGTGATGGCTGGAAGTACCGGGGACGTGGCCTGATCCAGATCACCGGCAAGACGAACTACACCCTGTACGGCCAGTTGATGGGGCTGGATCTGCTCAACACCCCGTCGCTGCTTGAATCCCCGAAGAACGCGGCTAGCTCTGCCGCCTGCTTTTGGCACACGAACGGGCTGAACGCCCTGGCCGACCTCGGGGACATCCAGAACATCGGCAGCATCATCAACACCGGGCGCCGTGGCCGCACACCGAATGGTGCCGCTGAGCGCCAGGCGCTGTACCAGGTGGCGCTGAAGGTGTTGGCATGAAATACCGCAAGCCGACTGAACACGTCGACGCCATGCAGTACACGGGCGCGAACCTCGACGAGGTCATGGCGTTCTGTTCGACCCTGGTCGAGTCGGGCGGCTTCGGCTTCACCGACCGCGTCAACGGCCAGTTGGTCATGAACTCAGCGGGCGGAACTGAGCGTGCAATGCCTGACGACTGGATCGTCATGGCTGCCGACGGATCGCTAAAGGCCATGAAACCTGAGGTGTTCGCCGCCACGTATGAGCTGGACGAATGAATCACCCAACCCGAGAGGCTTTCACCGTGAACGACACAGCAATCGAACAGGAAATCCAGGCCAAAGGTCTGACTGCGCCGCGCGTAACTCCGGCAGACCTGAAAGCTAACATCGTTGGCGAGTACTTCTTTACTGCTGCTGACGGTGTGCAGGCCGCTTTCCACGCACAGGATGAGTTGACCCGGCTCACCGGCGCGCACGGCGAATTGGCGTTGCTGACCTTCTGTGTTTTGGTGCTGCGCAACGGCTTTACCGTCACTGGTGAGAGTGCGTGCGCCAGCCCTGAGAACTTCGACGCGGAGATTGGTCGCAAGATCGCCCGCGAGAACGCGGTGCAAAAGGTCTGGCCGCTGATGGGCTACGCGCTCAAACAGCAACTGCACGAAGCCAAGTAAGGAATCCCGCCATGATCCGCTACCTCATTGCCGCACTCGCTGCATGCCTGGTGCTGATCTACGGCGGATGGAGCCACATCCAGGGACAGGCCAAGGACATGGCCGTTGCGACGGATCGCATTGACACCCTTGAGCGCGCGGCCGAGTCACGCAAGAACACCCAGCGCCTGCTGGCCAAGCTCGACACCGAACACACGAAGGCCCTGACCGATGCGCAGACCGCTAACAACCAGCTTCGTACTGATGTCGCTACTGGCGCTCACCGGCTGTCCGTCAAGGCCACCTGTCCCGCTGTGCGAAACACCGCCGCCACCGCCGGCCTGGGTGATGCAGAAGCGCGAGCCGAACTTGACCCAGCGGCTGGTCAACGAATTGTCGCCATCGCCAACGACGGTGACGAAGGACTGATAGCCCTGCGTGCGGCACAGGACTACATCAACACCGTCTGCCTGGGCGGTACCAATCAAAAGGGGCAGTGACCTATGGCCGCTCTAACCCCGAAGCAACAGGCGTTTGTTCTGGAATTCCTGGTTGACCTGAACGCCAGCCAAGCGGCCATCAGGGCCGGGTATGCGCGCAAGGGCGTAAACGCCGCGTCGTACTCCCTCATGCAGCGACCGCACATCGCAGCCGCGATCAAGGCAGCGATGGAGGCCCGCAGCCAGCGGACCAAGGTCGATGCCGATTACGTGCTGAACCGCCTCACCGAGATTGACCAGATGGACCTGCTGGACATTCTCAACGACGACATGTCGTTCAAGCCTCTATCCCTGTGGCCCAAGGTCTGGCGCCAGTCGCTGTCGGCGTTCGATATCGCCGAGATGTTCGAAGGCTCCGGCAAGGACCGCGACATGGTCGGGCTGATGAAAAAGATCAAGTGGCCGGACAAGGTCAAGAACCTTGAGCTACTGGGCAAGCACGTCAACGTCAATGCCTTCCGGGACCAGGTGGCGGTCGATGTAACCCTCACCCTTTCCGAACGGATGGCCAAAGCCCGTGAACGCGCCAGCAGAGGTTGACCAGGAACAGCAACTGGTCGAGGACATTCTCTCGTTTGCGCAGGACCCGCTTGGATACGTCTGGTACGCCTTCCCTTGGGGCGAGCCAGGCACAGAGCTGGCGAATAAGTCGGGCCCAAGGCCCTGGCAGATTGAAGTCCTCGACTCTATCGGCAAAAAGCTTCGCGCCGGCGCCAAGGATTTGGGCGAGGTAATCCACGAAGCCACGGCCAGCGGTCACGGCATCGGCAAGTCGGCCCTGGTGTCCTGGCTGATCAAGTGGTCTGTGGATACCTGCGTCGATGCACGCGGCGTCGTTACGGCGAACACCGAAACCCAGCTCAGGACCAAGACCTGGCCCGAGGTATCGAAGTGGAACCGGCTTTCCATCACGGCGCATTGGTTCCGCATCACGGCTACAGCGCTTATCAGCACCGACCCGGACCACGAAAAGAACTGGCGCGTGGATGCGGTGCCCTGGTCTGAGAGCAATACCGAGGCATTCGCCGGCCTGCACAACGAGGGCAAGCGCCTGCTGCTGGTGTTCGACGAAGCATCAGCCATCGCCGATACGGTGTGGGAGGTGGCCGAAGGTGCGCTCACCGACGAGAACACCGAAATCATCTGGGCGGCCTTCGGCAACCCGACCAAGACCACCGGCCGGTTCCGGTCATGCTTCACCCGGTACAAGCATCGGTGGTCTCACCGCCAGGTCGACAGCCGCACGGTTGAAGGCACCAACAAAACGCAAATCGCCAAATGGCAGCAGGACTACGGGGAAGACAGCGACTTCTTCCGTATCCGTGTGCGCGGCATGTTCCCGAGGGCTTCCGAATTGCAACTGATCCCGACTGACTGGGTTGCCGATGCGATGAAGCGGGAGCCGGTGTTTGGCCTGGACGACGCACTGGTATGCGGTATCGACATCGCCCGGGGCGGCGCCGACAGCAACGTGATTCGCTTCCGTCGCGGCCTCGACACCCGGTCAATACCCGCAATCAAGATCCCAGGCAGCGAGACCCGCAACACCACTTTGTTCATCGCCAAGGTGTGCACCGTGGTGCAGGAACACCGACCCGACGCGGTGTTTGTCGACGCCACTGGCGTTGGTGGTCCTGTAGCTGACCAGCTTCGCCGCCTGATGCCCGGCATCGTGATCATCGACGTCAACTTCGCCAGCATGGCGCCAGATCGGCACTACGCGAACATGCGCACCTACATGTGGTGGCAGATGCGCGAAGCATTGCGGGCGGGCCTGGCCATCGACAGCAGCGAGGAACTTGAAGCCGAGCTGACCTCGCCTATGTACACGCATAACGCCAGTGACCAGATCGCCCTGGAAAAGAAGGACGACATCAAAAAGCGCCTGGGCATCTCACCCGATGACGCCGACGCGCTGGCACTTACCTATGCCATGCCGGTGATGAAGAGCCAATACAACGACTACGGCGGTTCTGGCGCCAGCAACAACGGCCTGGAATCCGAATACGACCCCTACGCGAGTAACTGACATGTGCGGAAAGAGCATCAAGAAACTGGTCAACAAGGTGGTCGAGCTCGACCCGTTGCGCGGCGGCGACGTGATCCTAGAGGGAATGGGGCTGCCGAACATGTTTGGCGAGAACACCGGCATGTTCAACAAGGCCGAGCGGGAGAAGGCTGCTGCCGAAGCGGCGGCGGGGTCCACTGTATCCAGTTCCACGGCGCCTACTACATCCAGTGACTCCGTACAGGCCGCTGTTGAGGCCGAACGCAAGCGCCGTTTGGCCCAGTCTGGGCAGAACGGCACCATCTTGACCGGTTCGTCTGGCGTGCTTGGCGGCGCCAGTACCGGGCAGAAAACGTTGTTGGGGGTGTAAGTTGGCCGACTCCCTGCGCGAATGCTGCGAGAAGCGCTACACCGCTCTCAAGAGCGAGCGCGACAGCAACTGGCTACCTGAGTGGAAAGAGCTGGGCGACTTCATCAGCCCGCGTTCTGGCCGCTGGTACAACACCGACACCAACGACGGCAAGCGCCGCGACCAGAAGATCATCAACCCGCAGGCCACGTTTGCGGCTCGCACGCTTGGCGCTGGTATGCACACCGGCATGACCAACCCATCGTCGCCGTGGGTGAAGTTCGGCACTCCTGACCCAAGCCTTATGGATTACGCACCGGTCAAGGCCTGGCTGTTCGCCGCCGAGACTGCCATGCGCGAAGTCATGGCCAGGTCGAACCTGTACAGCGTGCTGCCCAACCGCTACAGCGAAGAAGGCATTTTCGGTACTGCCCCGATGGTGGTGATGCCCGACGACAGCGATTTGCTGCGCTCGTACCCGCTGGCCGTGGGCAGTTACATGCTCGCCAACAACAGCCGCAACCAGGTGGACACGCTCTACCGCGACTTCCGCATGACTGCGCGACAGATGGAGCAGCAGTTCGGCAAGGACAAGATGGACACCGCGTCCAAGAATCTGCTCAGCAGCAAGCCTGATGCCTGGATCGACATCTGCCACGGGATCGAGCCCAACGACACCCGCGAGAAAGGCCGCAAGGACAATACCAATATGCCGTTCCGCTCCGTGTACTGGGAGAAGGGCGGCGACAAGGATTCAATGCTGCGTGAGTCCGGCTTCAAGGTGTTCCCGGTCATGGCGCCGCGCTGGGATGTGCTGGGTGAAGACGTTTACGGTACCGGCCCTGGCTCGATATGCATCGGCACCACCAAGGCCATCCAGTTGATGGAGCGCCGTAAGGCCGAGTTGCTGGAGAAGGGCGTACGCCCGCCCATGGGCGCGCCGGCCAGCCTCAAGAATCAGCGAGCGTCCATACTTCCGGGCAGCATCACCTACCTCAACGATATGCAGGTAGGGGCCAAGTTTGCGCCGTTGTATGAGGTACAGCCTGCGTGGTTGAGCGCGCTTCGCGGTGAGATATCCGCCGACAGTTCGATCATCGACACCGCGTTCTTCGTCGACCTGTTCCTGATGATCAGCCAGATGGACAGCGTGCGCACCGCGTATGAGATCGCCACCCGCAAGGAAGAAAAGCTGCTGATGCTCGGCCCGGTGCTGGAGCGCCAGACCGATGACCTGCTCGATCCGCTGGTCGACATGTACTTCAACCAGATGCTCGAGCAATCCATTCCCCGCTGGACCGGTATGTTGCCTGGTGCGCCGCTGTTGCCGCCGCCACCCAAAGAACTGGCCGACATGGACTTGCGCATTGAGTTCACCAGCATCCTGGCTCAGGCACAGAAAGCCATCGGTGTGTCCAGCATTGAGCGCGCTATCGGTTTCGCCGGCACCGTGGCCACCACCACACAAAGCCTGGAACCACTCGACCTACTCGATGGCGACGAAGCCATGCGCCAGTACTTCGAACTGATCGGTGTTCCGCCAACCATGGTGCGCGCTGACGATATGGTCACTCAGATCCGCGAGCAGCGCGCCCAGCAGCAACAAGCGGCTCAGATGCAGCAGGAGTTGGGCACGGCCATCCAAGGCGCCCAGGTTCTGAGCCAGACCGACACCGGCGGGGATAACGCCCTGACCGCGCTTGCGGGGGCTATGTAATGGCTGATCAGCAACCCACCGAACAGGAACTGCAGGACATCGCCGACTTCAAGTGGCTGATGGGCGACCACCGCGGGCGCCGCTTCATGTGGCGAACCCTCGGCCATTGCCGGCTGTTCCAGGGCTCAATCGGCCCCACCGACGCAATCACGAACTTCAACGAAGGCCAACGCAATGTTGGCCTTCTTCTTTTGAGCCAGGTGAACGACCTGACCCCATCGCTGTACGCGGTAATGGCTGCCGAGAACGCGCCGCAGCCGATCGATGAACAACCCCAGGAGACAGATGAATGAGCCCTTTGATGATGAAGCTGCTTGGCCGCGTGTACATGAGCGAAGTGGATGCGGGCGGTGGCGGCGGTGGTGCAGATGCTCCGGCACCAGCATCCGCAGCAGACGCTCCAGCTCCGGCGGCTGACAGCACTTTACTGACCCCGCCGGCACCAGCAGCTGCGCCGGCCCCTGATGCAGCAAAAACCCCGGAGCAGATCCAGCAGGACGCTGACGCGAAGGCCAAGACCGAAGCCGACGCCAAGCTCACTGGCGCGCCTGAGGCCTACGAGGATTTCAAGCTGCCCGAAGGCATGGAGATGGACGCCGATGTCCTGGGTGAATTCAAAGGCCTGGCCAAGGAACTGAACATTCCGCAGGACAAGGCCCAGAAGTTAATCGACTTCCAGACCCAGCTGGCGAGCAAGCAGGCCGAGCAGTACCAGGCCGCCGTCACCAAGCAAGCCCAGGACTGGGCAGCATCCATCAAGAACGACCCTGAAGTCGGCGGCGATAACTATGACAAGAGCGTAGCCAGCGCCATCAAGGTCATTCAGTCCTTCGGCGACCCGGCATTGACCGAGTTGCTGAATACCTCCGGGCTGGGCAACCACCCGGCGCTGTTCAAGTTCTGCCACCGCATCAGCTCTGCGATCTCGGAAGACAAGTTCGTCATGCCCGGCAGCCAGACCAACGCACCGAAAGAAATGAGCATCATCGACGCCTTCAAGTAAGGCCCTGACCAACCGTAGGAGATACACAGATGGGCATTTTGACCTCTACCATGCCGACCTTGCTGGATAAGTTCAGCCGGGAAGACAGCCAGAAGAAGATCATGAAGATCGTCGAGCTGATGGCCAAGCAGAACGATATCCTCATGGACGCCGAATACCAGGAGTGCAACGACGGCTCCAAGCACAAGACCACTATGCGCTCGGGTATCCCTGAGCCGACCTGGCGCCTATTCAACAAGGGCATTCAGCCAAGCAAATCCACCACCGTTCCGGTACTTGATACCACCGGCATGATGGAGGACTACGGCCTGGTCGATAAGGCGCTGGCCGATCTGTCGGGCAATGCTGATGCGTTCCGCGTGTCCGAGAACATCGCCAAGCTGCAAGGCTTCAACAACAAAGCCGCGCGCTACATGTTCTACGGCAACACCGGTTCGGAGCCTGAAGCGTTCCTCGGCCTGGCGCCGCGCTACAACAGCCTGGCAGCAGAATCCGGCGCGAACATCATCGACGCAGGCGGCACCGGCTCCACCAACGCATCGCTCTGGTTCGTTACCTGGGGTGAAATGACCACCCACCTGCTCTATCCGAAAGGCAGCGTGGCCGGCTTCCAGCACCGCAACTTGGGCGAAGACACCGTCAAGGACGCAGTCGGCGGCGAGTACCAGGCCTACCGTGACCACTTCAAGTGGGATATCGGCATGTCGGTACGTGACTGGCGCGCCAACGCCCGTATCGCCAACATCGATGTAACCGCTCTGACCGCTGATGGCGCCACCGGTGCCAAGCTGATCGAGCAGATGATCAAGGCCTACTACCTGCTGGAAAACCCAATGCAGGGTGAAGGTCGCACGGTCATTTACGCCAACCGCACCTTGCAGACCTTCCTGCACCTGCAGGCCATGAACTCCAAGAACGTGAACCTGACTATCGGCGAGTACGCCGGCAAGAAGATCCCCGAGTTCCTGGGCATCCCAATCAAGCGTGTTGACGCACTGCTGAACACCGAAGCCCGCGTAGTCTAACGACTGCGTGGTTTTCCCCTATCCCGGAGAAACCATCATGCTTTTTGACGCAAAGCTGCTCATGTCGAGCGCCCAGGCCATCACCGCCACGGCTGCATCGACCGACATCATCGACCGCGGCGACACCAAGGACGTGGGCCGCGCCGGTGATATTCCCCTGCTGATCCAGGTCGTTGAGGCATTCAACACCCTGACCAGCCTCACCATCGAACTGCAAACCGATGACAACTCGGCGTTCAGCTCCCCGCGCTCGCTGTTTCAGGTTGTGGTTCCGCTGGCTGACCTGAAGCTGGGTTACCAGACCCCAGTCATCACCCTGCCGCAGAAGACCGAGCGCTATCTGCGCTTCAACTACACCGTGACCGGCACCGCGCCCACCCTGGGTAAGGTAACCGCCGGCGTGGTCGCTGGAGTGCAGACCAATGCCTAAGCGCTATGAAGTGCTGGAGCGGTCGTTTATCAACGGCCAGCTCTATGAGCCAGGCGAAGTGCTGGTGCTGGAGATCGACAGCCCTGGCGGCAACCTCAAGCAGTTGGGCGGCGCGCCATCCGCCGGCAAGCCGGGCGCTGACGCGGCCGAGTACACCTCCAAGCACAATGGCGGTGGGCGTTTCATCATCCTCGACAAGAGCGGTGATCGCGTCGGTGAGTTCACCGGCAGCAAGGACGAAGCGGAAGCGGAAGCCGCGCGCCTTAACGCTGGCGGTGAGGTAGCCGGCAAGCCGGGCGCTGACCAGGAAGGTGCAAGCGGCAACGGTCTGCCGGACGCCTGATCACCAGCAACAACCCTCAGGGCCCTTCGGGGCCCTTTTCTATTTATGAGGTTCCCGAATGTCCAGCGACGTAGAGATTTGCAACATCGCCTTGTCGCGGGTTGCCCATACCCAGCCGATTGTCGCGCTCACTGAAAGAAGCAAGGCCGCCGAGCTGTGCCGGGTGTTTTATGGCCCGCTTCGTGAACTGGTGTTGCAGGCGTTCCCCTGGCCGTTCGCGGAGTCGATCGTTGCCCTGGCCAGCCTTGGCAGCCCCGCACCTGGCTGGGCGTACCGCTATCGCTATCCGGCTGATTGCTTGCTGGTACGCGACATCGTCCAGCCTGGATGGCGCCGGGCGCTTTCCAGTGACCAACAGATCCCCTTCAAGATTGGCTATGACGCCGGCGGCCGGGTGATTCACACCGACCATCCCGAGGCCGCATGCCGCTTTACCTTCAAGGTCGAGGACTCAACGTTCTTCGACCCGCAGTTCGCTGATGCGCTGGCTTGGCGTTTGGCAATGGATCTGGCGTTGCCGCTCAGCTCTAAGCCGGACCTGCAGCAGTTCGCTGCCCAGCAATACCAGACGGCCCTGACCCTGGCCGAGGGTTCAGCCTTCGAAGAGTCTCGGGACGATGTAGAGCCTGAATCTGAATTCATTACGGTGCGAGCATGAGCGGAGTACTTCAGCCGACCTTCGCGGCGGGCGAGCTGTCGCCATCGGCCAGCGCCCGTACCGATATCGCCCGGTACTACACCGGTCTGAAACTGTGCCGCAACTTCATGGTGATGCCATACGGCGGCGTGCGTAACCGGCCCGGCACAAAGTTTGTGTGTGAGGTCAAGGACTCGACCAAGCGTTGCCGCCTGATCCCGTTTCAGTTCAACGACGTGCAGACCTACATCCTCCAGTTCGGCGACACGAACATGCGCGTTATCAAGGATGGCGGCCAGGTGCTGTACAGCTCGGGGCCAAGCGTGGGCCAACCTTTCGAGCTGGCGCTGCCGTACACCCAGACTGATCTGGACCTGCTCAACTTCACCCAGTCGGCCGATGTAATGACGTTCGTTCAGCCGAGCTACAAGCCACGGGAGCTGAGTCGTCTTGCCCATGACAACTGGACCACGGCCGAGATCAACCTTGCGCCGCGCATCGCCGCGCCGGCGTCCGCAACCGCCGTAGCAGTAGCAGGCACGGGCGTACCTCAGACCTGGCGCTATCAGGTCACCGCTGTGCTTGATGACGGCAACACCCTGGATGAGTCCCTGCCTGCAACGTCGAACGGTGTCACGATCACCTCCGATATCGCCACGGCCACAATTACTTGGGCTGCTGTGCCTGGCGCGACGTACTACATCCTTTACAAAGACAACGCCGGTGCCGGGGTCTATGGGTTCATTGGGCGCGCCACCGGTACCACGTTCACCGATCAGAACATCACCTCCGTCAAGACGGACACGCCGCCGAACGGTAATGACCCGTTTGTGGGAGCGGGCAATTATCCGGGCGCGGTTGGCTACTACCAACAGCGCCTGGTGTTCGCCGGCAGCAACAACAACCCGCAAACGGTCTGGATGAGCAAGACCGGGCTGTTCAAGAACTTCGGGTACTCCGTCCCCAGCAAGGACGACGACGCCATCACGTTCACCATCGCCAGCACCGAAGTAAACCGCATGCGTCACCTGCTGGGCCTTCGCAAGCTGATGGGGCTCACCTCGGGCGGGGAGTGGAAATTCTCCGGCGCTGACACAGGGTTGACCGCCAAGACCGTTCAGGCGAGCCAAGAGGGCTATGACGGCTCAGCGACGGTTCGCCCCGTGGTGGTGGGTAACAGCGCGGTGTATGTCCAGGCGCGAGGCAGCCGGGTTTCCTCGTTTGGCTACTCCCTCAATGCCGACGGCTTTGCAGCGGATGACCTCACCCTGTTCAGCGCTCACCTTTTCCGAGGTCATGAGCTGACCAATGTGGCCTACCAGAAAATCCCTGACTCCATCGTCTGGTATGTGCGGGACGACGGCATCCTTCTTGGATTGACCTATCTGCCGGAGCAGCAGCTTGTGGGCTGGCACTGGCATGACACGGACGGGTTTATCGAGTCCATCGCCTGTATCCCCGAAGGCCAGGAAGACGCCCTGTACATGGTGGTCCGCCGCACCATCAACGGCGTACAGAAGCGCTACGTGGAACGGATGGCCAGCCGCCAGATCCTCAGCATTGAGGATGCCTTCTTCGTTGATTGTGGCCTGACCTACGATGGCCGAAACACCGATCAGGCCAAGACCATGATCCTTGGCGGAGGTACCACCTGGGAATACCCGGAACTGGTCAACATGTCGGCGGTGGGGCACGCACCATTCACCTCAGGGAGCATAGGTCACAACTACTCGCTCAAGCGCACCATTATCGACGCCAATGGTGATGCCAGTACGGACATCGTCAGGGTCGAGGTGGTGAGCGTACCAACCACAAGCGTGACTATCGTTAAGCTACTGATCGCCTGCCCTGAATCGCTGCGCACGCATGCAACGGCGGACTGGTCGCGCCAGGTCAAGACGCTGTCCGGCCTGGACCACCTGGAAGGGAAGACGGTTTCAATCCTGACCGATGGCAGCGTTCACCCGCAGCGCGTCGTATCGGGTGGGGCAATCACTTTGCAGGAATACGCAGGCATCGCACACGTCGGCCTGCAGTACATCTCCGATATGGAAACCCTCGACCTTGAGCTCAAAAACGCCAACGAAACCGTGCTCGACAAGAAGATTGCCGTAAACAACTTGACGGTGGTAGTCGAGGAATCGCGCGGAATCCTGGCTGGCTCGGATAAAAACCACCTATACGCAGTCAAGACCGACCGCGACCAGTATGAGCCGCCTATCCCAATGATGACTGGGCAGGCCGAGATCCCCATATCCAACAACTGGCAAGGTAAGGGCCGGGTGTTTATCCGCCAGTCCGACCCGCTGCCACTGTCAGTCCTGGCTGTTATCCCGGAGGTGACAATTGGCGGTCGCTGATGTTTTGCCGATCGAGCCGGAGGACATCCCGGCAATCCTGCGTGACGTGCGCCAGGCGGATATCGACGAGATTGTCGAAGGCCTGGGTATCTCGCTCGAGCAGGAACTGATGTCAGGTATCAGTGAAAGCCTCAACGCCCGCAAGATCGTAGTGGGCGGGCACATAGTCGCCGTGTTCGGTGATGCTGTGCACAGCGTTCTGGGCTCCATTGGCGTGCCATGGCTGATCAGCACCACGCACGTAGAGCGTCACGCGCGGGCCTTCCTCAAGGTCTGCAAGCCCGAAGTGCAAGGGATGCTCACCCGGCACCGCCACCTCATCAACTACGTCGACGCCCGCAACACCTCGGCCATTCGCTGGCTGAAATGGCTGGGCTTCGACTTCGGCGAGGCCGTCCCTTACGGGCCAAAGCGCCTGCCGTTTTTCTGTTTCAGGATGGAGCGCGGCCATGATTGACATGAAAGCCATGTCGAATTTCTTCGGATTTTCTAGCGCAGACAGCATCGAATATTGTGTCGTAACAACCAATGTGCGTGGTCCTTCCATTGACTCTGAACTGAACTATAAAGCGCCCTGTTTGGGAGCTCATATGCACTCCGTTTACGCCCGTCTTATTTCGACTATGCCGCTTTTGGTTTCTTCCGTTCTCAAGCTGTGGTACGTCGCGAAGATTTTCAAGGCGGTTGTCAGAAGGATCCCCGTTTATATGGTCAATATTTTTACTTGGCCAACTGCCGTATTGGTAGAACCACGCAAGACGGTGTGCTTCCCATATGCCGCCGAAAATGCTGATCCTTATATTGCCTCTGCGCTTGGTCCTTGTACCCATGACATCGCCAGCCTTCCAGCGCGGGAACCTGCATCCAAATTGGTTTCCTCCTGCGTCTTTAAGGCGCGTGAATATCCCCGTTTCTGGGTCGTAATGAACGTATTCCTTAAGCTGTTCTTGGGTGAACATTTGGGCACCTTAGTCAAGGCGGTCTGAGGGTTGCGGCAGCCACTGACTAGGTGGGGTTCGGGTTGCATCCATAGCCGCGCAACTAGTCTACCGATATCAATTGGCATCAGGCAAAGCCTGAAATGGAAGTGACTTATTTGCTGGATGGCTTTAATACCCGTGGCCATTGGCCTGGCGGGCAGCATGATGCAGGCCCAGGGCCAAAAGCAGAACGCTGCATTTCAGTCGGACATGATGCAGCAGAACGCCGGGTTTAAACGGCAGACGGCTCAGGAGGTCCTTAATGCTGGCGACACCTCGGCGGACTGGCAGCGCGTGCGGACCGGGCAGGCGATTGGCACCCAGCGCAGCGTGCAGGCCGCCAACGGGATCGACGTGAACAGTGGCAGCGCTGCGCAGTTGCAGGACGACACCGCCATGCTCGGCGAGCTGGATGCCCTGACGATCCAGAACAACGCCGCGCGCGAAGCATACGGCTATCGC
Organism: Pseudomonas sp. LY-1; assembly: GCF_053502595.1. NCBI lineage: Bacteria > Pseudomonadati > Pseudomonadota > Gammaproteobacteria > Pseudomonadales > Pseudomonadaceae > Pseudomonas > Pseudomonas sp. LY-1. The sequence continues at coordinate 1,172,447 of NZ_CP094353.1, forward strand.
GTACAGGCCAAACAAGACCTGCTGAACGCCAACCAGACCGTACAGAACGGCAACACTGCCGCCACAGGCTCAATCCTCGGCGGCTTGGGTAGCGCCTTTGGCTCATTCGCGGGGGCTCGATAAATGCCACGGGTACCGACATACGACACGGCGCAGGTCCAGCAGCAGCCGACCAGACCTATTCAGTTGCAGGGCGTTGCACCTGACACCACGTCTATTGCCCAGGGGCTACAAACGCTTGGGCGCGGCGCACAGATGCTCATGGACAAGGAGCGCGAGAAAGCCGACACCGCGTTACTGATGGATGCCGATAACCAGCTCACCAAGTGGCAGCAGCAGTCCATGTACGGCGAGAACGGCGCCTACACCCGTAAGGGCCAGAACGCCCTGGATGTCACCAATCAAACCCTGGACCAATTCGAAAAGGCCCAGGCAGAGATTGCCAAAACCCTGACCAACGATCAGCAGAAGGCCAGGTATGCGCAGATCGTCAACAGCCGCCGCAACTCCCTGTCCAGTGACCTGAACCGGTACGAGTACGGCGAGCGGCAGAACTATTACGGCCAGGTCGAAAACGGGCAGATTGCGACATCTATGCAGGGTGCAGCACTTGATTACCGCGACCCGGCAAAGGTGCAGCAGTACCGGAGCAAGATTGACGCGGTGCTTGATAGTCGCGCCCAACGCCTTGGCCTTTCCCCTGAGGCTGCTCAAGCCGAAAAGCTGAAATACAACAGCTCACTTGTTTCCGACGTATTGCAACGTCAGGCCACCGATAACCCATATGAAGCGCAGAAAAGCCTCAAGCAGTTCGAGGGCGCCATGACCGCCGATGACTTGGTGCGCGTTGGCGGCATGATTGAGGGAAAGGTAGACCGGCTGCAGCAAAGGGCCGAGATGGCCCAGCTTCGCAACGAAGCCAAGGCCGAGCGCACGCTGGGCAAGATCAACGCCCAAATATCTAGCGGCATTCCTGCCACAGATGAAATGTGGAAACAGTGGGGGAGCCAGGTCCGTGGCACGCCTGCTCAGGCTGAGTTCAACGAGTTGATCAAGCAGGAGGTGGATACGCAAAAAATTCTTCGACTGCCCATAGATCAGCAGATTGCGGCGATAAACTCCAAAACCGCCAAGCTTCAAAAAGAGGGCGGAACTATCGCCGATGCCACGAACCTCAACAGGCTTTCCCGGGCCGTAGATGCCTCGGCGAAGATGATGACCGAATCGCCAATTGATTACTTTCAGCAGCGCCTGGGTGGTGATGTCGCCCCCGTAGACCTGAACTCCCCTGATCTTGGAGCGGTGCTGACTGATCGCGTCTCAGCCATTCAGGGCATGCAGCAGAAATTCGGATCGACCGTGGCGATGAAGCCGCTTCTGCCGCAAGAGGCCAAGCAGATCAGCGCCCAGCTCGCCGATATGTCTCCCGAGCAACAGAGCCAACTGTTTGCGACCTTGCACAGCGCCATGGGCGACGACAAAGCCTACTCCGGAGCCATGCAGCAGATTGCACCTGACTCTCCGATACGCGCTCTTACCGGTCTGCTGGCGGGCAAGCAGCGATCCATGGTCACAAACACCAATTGGTTTAAGCCTGACGACGTTGTCACCAGTGGAGACGTGGCCAAGACCATGGCCCTCGGTGAGTCGATCCTGAACAAGTCCAAAACTGAAAAGGGTTCAGACGGCAAGGGAGCATCCTTTCCATTGCCAAAACAGGAGGATTTCCAGCTTGAGCTGAACAAGCAACTGGGCAACGTTTTTGCTGGGCAACCCCAGTCCTACCAGCTAGCTGCCCAGGCTGTGAAGTCTTATTACACAGGGGCCGCAGCAGAGAAGGGGAACGTATCCGGTGTGGTCGACCGCAGCTTGTTGCGCGAGTCGATCAAGGCCTCCGTTGGCGAGGTGGTCGACTTCAATGGCGGTAAAACCTTGGCACCGTGGGGGATGCCTGGGCATACATTCCGCGACATCGCTACTGATCGGCTGGTGGGTACGATGAAGGCCCAAGGTATGAGCGAGGCGGACATCGCAACCGCTGATGCATTGACACTGCGCCAGTACAAAGACGGCATCTACTACGTCATGCAGGGCCAGCAATTCAAATACGGTGCCGATGGCAAGCCGCTAATGGTCAATGTCAATGAGGACGCGCAATGAGCCTTATAGGCGATCTGGCATTCAGCGACCAGCGCACTCTTGAGCAGGATGCGCTGGCCAATCCTGCTACGACCCTACCTGATCCCGGCTTCTGGGACGGATCAGGAACTGCGCTGTTCAGCGGTATCGGCCAGGGCCTTGCCCAGCTGACTCTGCAGGCGGCCCAGTACGGCAACGATCCTACGCAGATGATATCGCTCAACATTGAAAGCGATGAAGATAACCTTGCCCGCCGCGAACAAATCGGCGATATGCGCAATGAGCTGACAGAGCGTATGCGTCCTGACGCGGCCACCAGTGGCACGGCGGCGCAGGTTCTTTTCGGCCTGGGTGATGCCGGTTCTCGGTTTGCGTTTGGCCTTGCTTCTGGCGGTATGCCGGTTGGCGCACTGACTGCCGGATCGTCGATGGGTGAGCAGCGATTTACCGAGCTGAAAGGCCAGGGTGTTGATACCAAAACGGCCGCGATTGCTGGTGTGATCGAAGGCAGTGTTATCGGCGCCGGGGCCTTCCTGCCCGCTGCTCGCCTGTTTAGCGCTCCAGCTGTCGACCTGGCCGCGACTGCTGGAGCTAACGTGGGCCTGGGTATCGCTGCCCGTGGCGGCGTTGGGGCGGTGCTGGAAAAGAATGGGTATACGCAGCAGGCCCAGCAATACAAGGCGCTGGATGCGACTGGTCTTGCCGTTGACGGATTGCTGGGCGGCCTGTTTTGGGTGGCAGGCCGTGCCATGACTCGGGGAGTTTCGGCTGGGGAGGTTGACGCCGCTTTGGCGGCAAACAATGGGCTTCACCATCAGCACGGAACCGCACCAGGCGCGCCAGTGGATGCGCCCTCAAGTATCGCGCATCAGGCAGCCCTTGATCAGGCCATTGCGCAACTCGGCCGGGGAGAGCCAGTCAACTTGGGTGGCATGGCGGATGGCGCGACTTTCATCAGGACCGACAAGGTCGGACCGCGTCGCGAGGTGGTTCGCCAGCAGGCCGAGCAAGAGGTGTTCGCGGCCGCGCGCGCCGAACTGGAGCCGGTCGCCGCATCGGGCTTACCAAATGTGCGGGATCTGCGCACCGAGTTGGGATCCCTGCAAAAGACCGTAGACGGCCTGGACGGTACCTACCGCGAATCAGCCAAGGCGTTCCAGCGGCAGGGTATGAGCCGTAAACAGGCCGAGCGCGCCACGCGGGACAGCATCGCTGAGCAGCGACAAGCTGCCCAAACAAGAATGAACGAGATCAACCAGGCGCTTGATGGTAACCGTGCAGCTGAGCGAGCTGGCGCAGACCTGGCTGCCATGGACCGTGGACAGGTACCGGACCGCTTTGCAGGTAAGGTCGACGAACGCGCCGAGCAGATCGGCAACGCATTCAAGCGTACAGCCATTGCCAGCAGCGTTTCTCCCGACCACGGCGCAGCACTGATGCGTGCTGCCGGCAAGGAAATGGAACGGCTGTTACGGGAGGGCGGGCATATCGTTGACGATATAGAAGCGGCCCCGGTCCGAGATCTTGACGCTGGCGCAGTTGCTCGACCGGGTGGCGAGGCACCCAGAGCGCCGGAATCAACAGCGCCTCCAGACATCTCAGTTCAGCCCGAAGGCGCACGCGCAGGTGCCGAGCAGCAGGGGCAGCCAACGCAAGAGGCGCCGACACCTGGCCCTGAACAGATCCGCGAGCCTTCAGCGGCTGCCACAGACCCACTGGCCGATATTGACACCGCATTACCAGCGCTCATTGATTCCATTGTTTCAGGTGAACGCGATGTGCAAGTTCCCACCGGGGCATTCAATGAGGATGGTTCAGCGGTCACCGTGTCTGCCCGCGAAATGTTGGCCGAGGCAGATGGAAACATCGCCCGTGCTGAAAATGACTCGAAAGGGTTTCTTGCTGCCGCCCTGTGCGCGCTGAGGTTTGGTAACTGATGAAACAACAATGTATCCAGGCGGTTCAGCAGGCCATTGGCCGCACGCTCAACCAAGCCGAAATCAAAGACATTCAGGCCCGCATTTCTCGGAACATGCGTCAGCTCGCTCAAACAGATCCCGCTTGGCAGTCGTTAACCGCGGCGGATCGCCTGACCCAGGCGGCGAGCAGTGCGGCCAAGGAATTGCGCGCCGAGGCGGAAAAGAGCAAGCAGCGCGTGGGGTTGACCATCCTGGCGCATGACCGCGTTGCCAACTACATGAAGCAATTCCCGGATGACCCGCTACTGGCGCTTGACCGGATGCTGGCTTTTTCCTCCGACGGTCCCGGCATATTCTCGATTGAGTCGGCAACGAACGGGATTCGCGCGGAAGCCATGGGCAGCATGCTGGATGCCATCGACTTCACCAGGGGCAAGATGATGGGGCTGTTCGCCGATGCCGAAAAGGCCCGTTCTCTGGTGCAGGAGCTCCACGGGGAGAACAGTGGTGTTCCCGAGGCGAAGGTGGCCGCAAAGCAGTTTCATGACATCGCGGAAAGACTGCGGCAGCGGTTCAACCGGGCGGGCGGTGATGTTGGTCGACTTGATGATTGGGCAATCCCGCGCAGCCATAGCCAGTTGAAGGTGGCGCGCAATAAGGATGCCTGGATTAATGACCATGTGGCCTGGGCCAACCGTTCCAAGTACCTCAACGAAGACGGCAGCCGCATGACCGACGCGGAGCTGAACGAGTTCTTCGGCCATGCCTGGGAGACGGTGTCTACCGGCGGCGTCAACAAGATCACGCCAGGTAGGGTAACCGGTGGCAGCGCCCGCGCGAACAGAGGCAGCGAATCCCGCCAGATCCATTACCGCGATTCTGAGGCCTACATGGCAGCCCAGGCGAAGTACGGCGACCGGGGGTTGATGGACCTTATGTTCGGCCACATCGATCGCGCCGCCAGGGATATTGCCTTGGTCGAAACCCTGGGCCCAAACCCTAACAACGCCATGCGCTTTCACACCGAGACCGCCTACAAGCAGGCCGTCTCAGCCAAGCCCGAGAAGATGAAAGCCTTGGGTAAGAAAGTTCGGCGCCTGGAGAACCTGTACATCGAGGTGGCCGGCACCCGAGAGCCACCGGCATCGGCGCGCTTGGCCAATGCCTTCGACACCTACCGAGCGACCAACGTGGCCGGTAAGTTGGGATCTGCGGTAATCACCGGGCTTAGTGACCAAGGAACCATTGCCCTTACTTCAAAGCTCAATGGAATGCCGGTGATGAAGGTATTCGCCAATGAAGCTCGGATGCTTAACCCGGGCGACGCCACGCACCGCCGCACCGCCATGCGCGCTGGCCTGGGCATTGATCAATTGATTGGCAGCCTCAGCCGCTGGGGAACAGAGGGGCTTGGCATTGATGGCGAGGTAGCCGGCCGGATGTCCAAGTACTCGCAGACGGCTGCCACCAAAGTCCTGCAGTTGTCTGGCATGAATGCGATCGATGGCGGAAACCGCCGCGCGTTCGGTGCCGTAATGATGGACGTGACCGGCGATCTTACCCGGCGCTTTGACTCTTTGGCTGCGCTTGAGGCTGGCGACAGGAAGATCATGCAGTCACGCGGCATAACTGACCAGGACTGGTCTGTATGGCGTCTGGCCCAGCCTGAGGATTGGCGTGGAGCTGGCGACCAGGTGTTGACCGCCGGAAGTATCTACCGCATTGCGGATGCTGATCTGGCGCCGCTGGTTGGGCAGTTGGGTGTATCCGCCAGTCGGCTCAGGGAGCAGGCCGCCACCAAGCTGCTGGGCGTTGTCCTTGATGAGACCAGCATGGCGATACCTGCACCGGGTGCCCGTGAGCGCGCATTCATGCATGGCAACAACAAGCGCGGTGAATGGAGCGGGGAGTTGATGCGCAGCTTCTGGCAGTTCAAATCATTCTCCGTATCGATGATTTCCAAGCACTTCAAGCGCGCGCTGGCACAGGAAACTGGCTGGGGAAAGGCTGGTTACACTGCCGCACTGTTCGCCACCACCACCGTACTCGGTGCGATGGCACTTCAACTCAACGAGATAGCCAGCGGCCGCGACCCAAAGAACATGGCGGACGATAAGCTGGGCGGTATTCCGGGCCTTCGTTTTGGCATGGCCGCCATGCTCAAAGGCGGTGCTCTGTCGCTATACGGTGACTTCCTGTTTTCCAACACCACGCAAGGCGGCACATCTGCGGTGGCGGCGTTCCTCGGGCCACTTGCCGGCGACGTAGAGACAGTGCTCAACCTGCGCGGGATGACTGCCAACGCCGTACTTGACGATAAAGACCCTTCAAGCATTGGTGCGCGCCTGCTCCAGCTGGGCAAAGGGCACATCCCTGGTGCAAACCTCTGGTACACCAAGGCCGCCACGGACCACATGATTTTCCATCAGTTGCAGGAATACTTCTCGCCCGGCTACCTTAGCCGCATGGAGCAACGCGCGCAGAAAGATTTCGGGCAAAGCTTCTGGTGGGAGCCGGGGGAAATAGCCCCGTCGAGGCCGCCTAACGTTGGGGCATCTTTAGGAGATTGAATGTGCGAGTGCTTGCCGTGTTGTTGAATGTCGCCCTAATTGTCACTGTGGCGGTGCTGCTATATGGCAACGGGGTGCCTCATGACGAAGAGGCATTTCTAGCGGCCCTGATGCTTCTGGCTCCTGCGTCTGCGCTGATAGTGTTGCTGCTTGAGAAGCACCAAAAAAGCGAGAGCCTTATAGCTTTGTACTTAAAGAGGCGCCGGCTTGAGGAGACTCAGAGGATCAGGGATTTATCCGAGTGACTTACAGACCCCGCGGCGGGGTTTCCTTTGGGGGCGCGGCATTCGACAATCGAGTTAAGCATTAACTATCGAAGGCCACGAATAGGGCGAAACAATATGAAATGGATGATCGCAATTTATTTTCTGATTGTGAGTGTTGAGGCATCAGCGTTTGGCCTCGGTGACATGGAAAGCCTCGTCGGCAAGACAGTAGTGGCTGGCGGGCGGACAGAAAGTGTTGAGTGCCCACCAAACGGCAAATACAACTGCGCCACATGGCCTTTCAACCTACTAAAAATACCTGGGAAAAATGTTTGCTTTACCGCTGATAACGCGCGCTGCAGCTTCTCGTGCAAGGGGTTTCTCGCGATGGGGGATGACAAGCAGATATTTTTCTTCCAAACAGAAACCATCGGTGACGACCTGAACAGCTCGTCAGTGCAGCTTGTGAAGTGCCCCGACGTTTACTAACGGACAAATTTAAACAACCCGCTTCGGCGGGTTTTTTTATGCCCTGAAAACAGCACGCCTCCCCATCGAAGCCCGCCTTGAGCGGGCTTTTTTTTGCCCAAAGGAAAGGAGTCACAACCGTGACCGTCAACACAATCAGCAGCGTTGCAGAGTTTGAGACCAATGGGGTGACGACCAATTACCCGTTCTATTTCAAGTTCCTGGCAAATGAGGATCTGGTCGTTACCTACGTTGACCCGCTGGGCGTCAGCTCAACACTGACCCTCGGCACGCACTACTCCGCGAATGGCGCAGGCAATGACCAGGGCGGCAGCGTTGTAACCACTACCGCATTGGCTGGCCCTGGACAGCTTGTGGTGTCGCGCGAAATGGATGTCTACCAACAAACCAGCCTGCGCAACCAGGGCAAGTTCCTGGCCGAAACGCACGAGGATGTTTTCGACAGGTTGACGATGCTGATTCAGCAAGGCTTCGCAATTTTCAAGCGAGCCTTGGTCCGCCCGTATGGTCGCGACTATTACGATGCTGAAAACCGAAATATTTCAAATCTCAAAGATCCCATTTCCGCACAGGACGCAGCGACTAATAATTGGGTGCGTACATATCTGGCCGCTGTGCTTGGCGCCATCACAGGCCCAATCAACAACGCGCTGAACATCTTTTTCAAGGGGCCGGACAATCTCAACTATGTGGTGCAGGACTTGTCCGATAAGTTTGATCCGGCTAAGGGGGCTGCTCTTGTTGGGTATCAAGGAAGGAGTTTGCGCACAAAACTTCTTGAGCGCGTATCTATTGCAGATACAGCTGGCGTCGATGATGGCGTTTTCGATAATGCGGCGTCTTTTATTGCTGCGAAGGCGCTTGTTGCTTCGGGTGGGGTGATTTATTTTCAGCGACAGCGTGCAAACTCAAACTACCTGATTTCTGGATCGCCTGATTTTTCTAATGTTATTCTTGATGTTGACGAAGGAGTAAAGATCACTGGCGGATTTATTCCACCCACTAACCTGCGAGTGCGCAGAAGCTCTACATTAATAAATAGCACTCAGAATTACCCGTATGAGCTTTCGTCACAATACAAAAAGCCTTGGGCAGATCGTTCAATCTTTATGTCTGATGGGGATAAAGACAATTCCTTCATTACAGCTCTCAATACGACAAACGATTTTGTCTCACTAAGCACTGACTATTTAACTGGTGATGTTTTTGCAGCCTCGTCCGCTGTTCCGCAGACAGATGGAATCTTCTGGAGTCAAACAAATACCGCAAAGCTGTTTGCCTCTATGACATCAAACTGCCGCCCAGGCGATGAGATTACTTGTTCATTCAGCACTGGTGGAGCCTATACCCGCGTAGCGATCATCAGGACCACTGCCGGTTATCACATGGTCTCCTGCGTATCTGGTAACGCGCAGCCGAATTTCACTTATAAACCTATAGGTTCTGCCGCTACTACAAATGCCTTCACATTCACTGGTCAGGGCACGTATCAGAGTTACTACGGCGAGAATAGCCATTGGGGCATTCGCATCTACGATCACCAGTCGTATTCTGTTCTTTGGAGTGGGCAGGAGATTACTGGTAAGCAGATCGCCAACGGAACCATTATCCAGGTAGGCTTCGGCTGGGTTCCTGGAACTGTTACAGCAATCAGCATGCAGGGTTTCGCTCGCGCTCGTAATGTAGTTACCGGCGGCAAGAGAGATATTAGCGTTCTTACTGTTGGCGACTCTCTTAGCGAGCCAATCCAAGGAGGTTGGCAGTCAGCCCTTCAGGAAGCTATGGACCTAACCGATGGTATCCGCATAAACGCCGTTATCAACCAGGCAATAGGCGGACAAACATCTGCACAGCAATTGGCAATTCTGCAATCCCAGGGGATTCAGGGATGTCAGTACGTTTTTCTTAACGTCGGAACTAACGATATCCAGCAAGGGGTTGCGCCGGCAACAACAATTTCGAACGTTTCGGCAATGATTGATTATGTTCGTGCTCAAGGCGCAAACCCAATCACATGGATACCGCCTCTTTGGTATCCAAATACATTCACCTCTGGAACTGGTCAGAACACCTCAGGCTATCAGTCTGGATCTGCTTTGAGAGTTCTGCTGCTAAGGCTTGCCGGCACTAAGACCTGCAAGTGTGTAGACCTGACGCAGGTCATGGGGACAGCCGTGGCCGATTATCGCAATAACTACATAACATCCGGGTTTGATCCAGTCCTACGCGACAACATTCACCCAACAACCTACGGCTACAGAATGATCGGGTGGGCGCTCGCTAAGGCGCTTCTAAGCTTGCATGGAGGGGTAATATCGCGGGAGCAGGATCAGACATTCCTGCCATCCTCAGGCCTTAAAAATGGGTGGGGAATGACGTTTGACCCGCCGACATTCAGCTTCAATGCTTCCGGTGAGCTTAAGCTAACTGGCGTGCTTGACGCCGGCACGGTAACGGCCGGCACTGTCATGTACACGCTGCCTGAGACCATGAGGCCAGTTCGCACGTCGAGAACGACGGTTCCGACAAACAATGGTAGCTGTTCGCTCCAAGTTGCAACCAGTGGCGATGTCTCACTTATCACGGCAGCAACAGGAGCAATATGGGTGTCGATTGATATCCCAGCTTTCAAAACGCTGCAATAGCTATTTCTGTGAGTTTGCAGCAGGGGTGCCGCGCCCAAGATCAATGGAAGACGGGCCAAGCAATGCGGCGGCTACTGCTGCAGCGACAAGGAATGTAAAAACAAGTACGTTTGATTTAGTGAGCACTTTGGTGGTCCTGATTAGGTGTGCGCGAAGAATAGGCGATTAAGCCGTTTGCGGCTATCATCGCGCGCACATTTTATGGGGGCTGTAAATGAAATTCTATAACCTTCAGGCCATGCGCGGCGTTGCTGCGTGCATGGTCTTTCTAATTTACCTGCTCAGCACCAAGCATGGGCTTGGCGCTGACTGGTTTCTGTACAAATGGTGGTGGGTTGGTCCGGCTGGCGTAGATCTGTTCTTCGTCATATCGGGCTTCATCGTCTGCTACACGGCGGCGAAGGCTGGTCGAGAGGATCTTGCCCCGATAGTGGCTGCTTCGCGCTTCGGTATAAAGCGGCTGTTTCGAGTATATCCCGTGTACTGGGTTGTTCTGGCAATGTCATTTGCTCTTGCTCCGTATGTGCAGACCTCAGATCCCAGCATGGCGGCTGAGCGCGTTTGGCGCCTGATAACGCTTACCACCACGAACAACAACAGGGTGGTGCTTGCATGGACGCTTTTCTATGAACTGTTTTTCTACTTGGTTCTGGCGCTGATTATCTTGATTAGGCCGAAACAGGTTTACGAAATGGTGCTGGGCTGGATAGTAATCCAGATTGCACTGACCATGTGGGCGAGCGGGTATGGGCTCGATATGCTTCGCATTGTTCCTTTGAGCCCGCTTATCCTTGAATTCGGCGCCGGTTGCATCCTGGCATTCATGGTTGACCGTGGCGTAAAATCCTATGGCTGGCAGTCACTAGCGGCAGGCGCCGTACTGTTTTGCTTTGCTGTATGGGGTCATTCTCAGAACGGCAATTGGGGGGCTTGGTGGAGAGCTCTCTACTTCACTATCCCTTTTGCCCTGATTGTGTATGGCGCCATTGCAATTGAGATATCCAGCGGGGTTACGCTGCCTAAGTGGTTGCAGCGCGTAGGCGATTCTTCCTACTCGATCTACATCTGGCACCAGTTGGTGCTGGCGGTACTGCTCAAGCTGACCGAAATGTCCGGGCTATTCGATGCCTTGCCGGGCCTGATGATCCTGTTCATCTGGGGCGCGATAGCACTCGCTTTCGGGTTCCTGAGCTACCAAGTGATCGAGAAACCAAGCCAGAACTGGATACACCGCGTAATGAAACCTAAAGAGCGCAAGGAATTGGCGCACATTTAATAGGGATGGCAGATGTTAATAATGAGCCCGCCAATCGGCGGGTTTTTTACGTCTTGGATATATGGTGGCGATCTTTAGGTGGAATGCCTATTATCGGATGGCGACCTTGGCCCGCAACGGCCCAGCGATGCAGAAAAAGTACATGGGTTAGTACATTGGCAGGATGAATTGACATTTTCGCCCAGTAAAATAAGTGCTTCAGGCGGTAAATTCGACTCCTGTCTCGGGCACCAAAGCAACACCGTTTTCAGATGATCCCAGAATGGTTCTGAAGGCCAGGCGAGTCGGCATTCGTGCCCGCTCTTTTGTATCTGCGCAACCTTGATGACCCAGATGCATCCCCATTCCTCGATCTAAGAGAACAACATGACCACGACTGAAATGACCCAGGAAGTTCGGCACCAAGCAGCCCTCGACAAATACCTCGGGGAATCGCCGCAGCTTAAAGAAGAGATCAAGGACCTGAGCGCTGACGATCAGCGCGACCAGATCCAGTGGGCATTTGAGGACGAGGCCGAGAGCCAGGGCCTCCAGCCATGGGAGCTGAGCCTCAAGTACACCTCGTCAGCGGACGAGTTCGAAGCCGCACGGCTGGCCTTGCACCAAGAGGCGGCTGAAGTGCTCGGTGTCGAATGGGAAGAGTATTGCGAGATGAATAACCTGGTGGTCTGAACCGCTGTTGCAGGAGCCGGCAACCCGGCTCCTGCAACGGGCTTCAGATACTGAGGCGCATCGACAGGTCCACCGCTTTCACATCCTTGGTCATCGCGCCGATGGAGATGTAGTCCACCCCGGTTTCAGCGATGGGCAGCAGGGTTTTTTCGTTGATCCCGCCGCTGGCTTCCAGCTTGGCTTTGCCGCCGTTCAGGCGCACGGCTTCACGCATGTCGTCCAGGCTCAGTTCGTCGAGCATGATGATATCGGCGCCCGCCGCCAATGCTTCGCGCAATTCGTCCAGGCTTTCCACTTCGACTTCCACCGGTTTGCCCGGGGCGATCTTGTGCGCGGCCGAAATCGCCTGGACGATACCGCCACAGGCGGCGATATGGTTTTCCTTGATCAGGAACGCGTCATACAAACCGATGCGATGGTTGTGGCAACCGCCACAGGTCACGGCGTATTTCTGCGCCAGACGCAGGCCCGGCAGCGTCTTGCGCGTGTCGAGCAACTTGACCTGGGTGCTCGCGACGCTATCCGCCAGGTACTGGGCGCGTGTGGCGACGCCGGAGAGCATCTGCAGGAAATTCAGCGCGCTGCGTTCGCCGCTGAGCAGCGAACGTGCCGGGCCTTCGAGGTGGAACAGTGCCTGGTTGGGGCTGACGCGTTCACCGTCGGCCACCAGCCAATGCACCGCGACCCGCGGGTCCAGTTGGCGGAACACCGCGTCCACCCAGGCCGTGCCAGCGATAACGGCCGCATCGCGGGTGATGATCGTGGCCTTGGCCAGCCGTTCGGCCGGGATCAATTGCGCGGTGATGTCGCCGCTGCCGATGTCTTCGCGCAATGCACGGCGCACGTTGGCTTCGATTTCGGCGGTGAGGTCGGCAAGACGGAGATTCGGCATAACAGGCTCCACAAACAAAGTGCGCCGATTATAGGGGCTGTGCGCGTTTGAACCCAGTGGCGTGCTCATTTACAGCGTTATGACAGAGTTCGCTGGCGCAACGACCCCCATTTGCAAGATAATCTCGCGCCTTGCAATTGGCGTCATAGCTTTGACGTCCTGGTGGTAACCGGATATTCGCAGTGCCCCACTGGGCCTGCCCCGACTTTGCCCTACCCACACCGCCGTTTCAGGAGGCCTGGATGCACAACGACGGAAAGGTGGTGCCGATCAATAAGGCACAGACCACGCCATCGCCGCTCGCGCGCCTACCGGTGGTGTTGCTGCAGGTTCGCGACAAGGCTGCGCAGCAACTGCAGCAAGGTTTGCAGGAGCTGTTCGATAACGCCGACGACACCCTGTTCGAAATGGCCGACAAGGCCCTTAACAACGTCGACCACCATATTTTCTTTGAAGCCATGCGCGACCTGCGTCTCAAGCGCAAGAATTTCGAGCGCGTGTTCATGGGGCAACTGTTCGAGGCCTTTGCCAACCTGGGCGGGGCAGGGCGCGGTGAACGGCAGTTGGTGCCGGTGGTGTCCTACGATAAGGTGCCCGGCATCCTCAGGGAGGACCTGGAAAAAGCCCTGGCGCTGGAGGCAATGCTCGGGCGGGTGCAGCATCGCGACGGCCTCGCCCTGGGGCAACTGACCACTCGCCTGGGCGCCTTGCTCGGCAGGTCCATGGATGACTGCGAGAACCCCCTGGGGCCGGCGCTGCTGTGCGAGTTTTTCCTGCGCGCGGGGCGCAGCCTGGGCGTGGAAATTCGCGTCAAGCTGGTCATGCTCAAGCTCTTTGAAAAGTACGTGCTCAGCGACGCCGACCACCTGTACGGTGAGGCCAATCAGTTGCTGGTCGCCACCGGCGTGCTGCCTGAACTCAAGGCGGTGCCGGCCCGTCGTTCCGGCGGGCGCGTACCGTGCAAGCACACGCGTGAAGCCCGGTTGCCAAGCGCCGACCAGCCAGTCGACGAAAATGGCGAGCACGCCTTTTCTACCTTGCGAGCGCTGCTGGGCGCCGTGCGCGGCAGTGTCGCGCCGACCCTGGAAGCCAGCGCCGAGCCCCAGCCCATTGCCACCCGCGACCTGCTGCGGCTGTTGTCCCATTTGCAGCAATACGTGCCGGAACCGGATGTCGAGGACGACTTCGACCTGCGCAACCAGTTGAAGCAACTGCTGACCCGAGTCAGCGTCAAGAGCGGCAAATCCCGGGTCGTGGAAGAGGCCGACGAAGACGTGATCAACCTGGTCGCGCTGTTGTTCGAGTTCATCCTCAATGACCACGCCGTCCCGGACGCCTTCAAAGCCTTGATCGCCCGGTTGCAGATCCCGATGCTCAAACTGGCGGTGCTGGACAAGAGCCTTTTCAGCCGCGCCGGCCATCCGGCGCGGCGGCTGCTCAACGAAATCGCCGGTGCCGCCATTGGTTGGAGCCCGGCTGAGGGCAACCCGCGTGACAGCCTGTACCTGCGCATCGAGCAGGTGGTGCAGCGGTTGCTGAATGATTTTGCCGAAGACCCGGCGATTTTTTCCGAACTGCTGTCGGAGTTCTGCGCGTTTACCGCTGACGAGCGCCGGCACAGTGCATTGCTCGAACAGCACACCCGCGATACCGAGGAAGCGCGCCTGCGTAACGAGGCGGCCCGACAGCGCGTGGCCGACGTGCTGAACCGGCGTTTGCTGGGCAAGGTCCTGCCGCGCTCGGTGGTGCAGTTTGTGCAACAGGCCTGGAGCCAGGTGCTGTTGCTGGCCAGCCTCAAGCACGGTGAGCAATCGGTGCAGTGGCAGGCGGGGCTGCGCACCCTGGACGAGTTGATCTGGAGCGTTGGCCTGCACGACGACACCGAGGCCGGGCGGCATCTGCTGGAGCAGTTGCCGGCGTTGCTCAAGGCCTTGCGCGACGGGATGAGCGGCGCGGGGTTCGACCCTTTCAGCACCCGTGAGTTCTTTGTTCGGCTGCAGGCCTTGCATGTTCAGGCGTTCGAGGGCGGCGAGAGGTTGATCGAGGTGCAGGAGCCCTTCGTGTTCGACCCTGGCTTGCCCGATGCCGCGCAGGACCTGGCCGCGGATGATCCCGACCTGCTCAAGGTGCGCCAATTGCGCGTTGGCGTTTGGCTCGAGTTCCTGGAACCCGAGAAAACCGCTCTGCGCGGCAAACTGAACGCGATCATGGCACCGGCCGATCGCTATGTTTTCGTCAACCGCGCCGGGCTCAAGGTGCTCGAGCGCAGCGCCGGCCAACTGGCCCTGGCGTTCAAGCGTGGTGCGTTGCGTATCCTGGACGAGGCCCTGCTGTTCGAGCGTGCGCTGGCGACGGTGGCGGGTAACTTGCGTCAACTCAATCGCGGCAAGTGATCGCAACCATAGGGCTGAACGCGGCATACTGGTCAGACTTAGTCACGTTCAAGGAACCTGTATGCAGTTGGACCCCACCAGCGGTTGGTGCCAGGGTGTTCGTCATTGCCCTTCGCCCAACTTCAACGAGCGCCCCGCAGGTGAAGTCTCGCTGTTGGTGGTGCATAACATCAGCCTGCCGCCGGCGCAGTTCGCCACCGGCAAGGTGCAGGAATTTTTCCAGAATCGCTTGGATGTCACGGAACATCCTTACTTTGCAGGGATTGCCGACCTACGCGTGTCAGCGCATTTTCTGATTGAACGCGACGGAGGGGTGACGCAGTTTGTGTCCTGCCTCGACCGCGCCTGGCATGCCGGGGTTTCCAGCTTCGAGGGGCGCGAAACGTGCAATGACTTTTCCCTGGGGATCGAGTTGGAAGGCACGGATGACCTGCCGTTTACCGATGCCCAATATGCGTCACTGATCGACCTGACACGTCAGTTGCTGGCGACTTACCCGGGCATCACCCGTCAGCGCATTTGTGGTCACAGCGATATCGCCCCGGGGCGCAAGACCGATCCCGGGCCCGCTTTTGATTGGATGCGCTTTCGCAGCGCCCTGCAGTATGGAGGACACGCACAATGAGTTTCCTGGTGTTGGTGCTGGCGGTCTGGATCGAGAAATTCTCGGCCTTGCGCCAAAAGTTGCAGCGCGACGGCAGATGGCTGCGCGAACTGGCCAGATTGGAATCGAGCCCGCGCCTGGGCGAACAGCCCTGGTTGATTCTGGCGCTGCTGGTGTTGCTGCCGGTGGCCGTGCTGGCGTTGTTGCTGCTGATGCTGGAACCGGTGGCCTACGGCCTGTTGGCGCTGCCGGTGCATTTGCTGGTGCTGATCTATAGCCTGGGGCGCGGTGACCTGCTGGCCGGGCTTGGCCCGTTCCGCGATGCCTGGCGGCGCGGCGACCTGCAGGCCGCCGAGCATGTGGCCGAGCGTGACCTGAAGGTCGCTGCCGACAGTGGCGAGCAGTTGCTGGAGCGTGTCCAGGGGTATCTCTTGTGGCAGGCCTATCAGAGCTTCTTTGCGGTGATCTTCTGGTATTTCCTGTTGGGCCCGGTCGCAGCCCTGGCCTATCGCCTGCTGGCGCTGGCCAGCGAACACAGTCAGAACCCTCTGGTGGCCGAGCGTGCCGCGCAACTGCGGCATGCCTTTGACTGGTTGCCGGTGCGCTTGCTGGCGGCGAGCTTCGCCTTGGTGGGCAACTTTGTCGCGGTCAGCCGAGTGATGCTCCACGAGCTGTTGAGCTGGGACATCAGTGCCGCGCAACTGGTGAACAAAGTCGGCCTGGTGGCCGCCGAAATCCCGCCGCCGGTGGTGGGGGCCGACGGCATCAACAGCCTGGATCGCCTGTGGGAACTGCTGCTGCGCGCGGCGGTGCTGTGGTATGCCGGTTTCGCCATCTGGACCGTGTTGCCCTAGCGGTCACGCTCAATCCCTGTGGGAGCAAGCCTGCTCCCACAGCGCGTTAACTTTACGTTACAAAACTCCCTTGCGATTTGAGCTATACAAGTAGAGCGCCAAATAGTGGCTATCTGCCGCCGCCCTGCGCCTCAAATAAAAATAATAGGAAGGGAGTTCACCTGTGAAGAGCTTGCTCTATCCCGCCGTCGCGCTGATGAACCGCCTGAGCTTCGGCATGAAGTTCAGTTTGATCAGCGTGTTGTTCCTGTTGCCGATGCTGGCGACCAACTATTTCCTGGTGCGCGATTCCTGGCGTGAATTCCAGGGCACCCGCATCGAACTGCAAAGCCTGGATTTGCTCGGCAGCAGCCTGGCCTTGCGCCGTGACCTGGAAACCCTCAACAACCAGGTGCAGATCAACGCGACCCTCGGCCAATCCGGCAAGGCGGGCGATCTGGAGGGCGCGATCAACACCCTGGAGCAGAGTGTGCTGGCGCGCCTGCAAGGCCTGAGCGCGATGGCCACCGACCCCGAGCAAGTCGCCGTATTCGACGCCAAGCGCGACGAGCTGGTTGGCGCCTTCAAGGCCCAGCAACAGGAGTCATCGCTACAGAGCAAAAGTGCGCTGATCGGCAAACTGCTGAACAAGGCGCAGATGCTCAGCCAGATCATCGCCAGCCAATCCGGCTTGAGCCGCGACCCCCAGAGTGATCTGCGCCAGCTCAGCGAACTGATCACCGGCGTCACGCCGCAAGTCACCCAGACGTTGGGCGAAGGGCGGGCAATGGGCGCGTACTCCCTCGGCCAGGGTTTTCTCAACTCCTCCTCCAGCACGCGCTTCGACGAGCTGTTGCAGCAGTTGGAAAAACTCCAGGCCGAATACGGCTTGAAGCTGCAGGACGCCCTGGGCTCCAGCAAAGCCGCCCACACAGCGCTCGACAGCCTGGCCAAGGCCAGCAACGCGAGCCTCAAGCAAGGCAGTGAACTGTTTGAAGAGCAGGTGGTGATGGCCGAAACCCTCGACGCACCGTGGCAGGGCTTCTACGACGACGTGAGTCAACTGATGGCCCAGACCTACCAACTCAATGAGGCCACCCTGGGTTTCCTCGGACAACAGTTGGAGCAACGGCTGACGCAAAACCGCACGCACATGGTCGTACTGGTGTCGGCCCTGGCGGCGGTGTTTTTGCTGATCTTTTATCTGTACGCCGGTTTCTATGCCTCGACGCGCACCACGTTGCGGCGCTTGGGGGCGATGATGGACAAGGTGGCGGCGGGCGATATGACCGTCACGTTTGTCGCCCGCAGCCGCGACGAGTTGGGCGACCTGGGCCAAGTGTTCAATGGCACCGTGGCCAAGATCCACGACCTGATCGAGCGCGTCGGGCACACCGTCAGCCAGGTTGAGTTGCAGGCCGGCCAGGTCGAGGCGGTCTCGGCCCGCAGTAACCAGGCGGTCTCCGGGCAGCGCAGCCAGATCGAACAGGTGGCGACGGCCATGAACCAGATGTCCTCCACCGCCCAGGAAGTGGCACGCAGCGCGGCCGCAGCGGTGAGCAGCGCCCATAGCGTCAACGATGAAACCGTCAGCGGCCGTGGCCTGGTGCAGTCCCAGCAAGGCAGCATTGCGCGGTTGGCATCGGAGATCGATGAGTCGGTACGCGTGATCAATCAACTGGCCACCGACAGCCAATCCATCAGCAGCGTGCTGGAAGTGATCAAGAGCATCGCCGAGCAAACCAACCTGCTGGCGCTCAACGCCGCGATCGAAGCAGCCCGCGCCGGGGAGCAGGGCCGCGGCTTTGCGGTGGTGGCCGATGAAGTGCGGACCCTGGCCCGGCGCACCCAGCACTCCACTGAAGAGATCGAGCAGATGATCAGCCGATTGCACAGCGGTGTCGGCGCGGCGGTCAAGGCCATGGGCACCAGCCATGCCATGGCTGAAGGCACCGTGGGCCAGTCGGAAAAGGTCCAGCAGGCCCTGGAAAATATTCTCGGCGCCGTCGGCATGATCGTGGATCAGAACCAGCAGATTGCCGCCGCCGTCGAGCAGCAAACCGCGGTCGCCCACGACATCGACCGCAACATCGTCGAAATCAACCGCGCCGGAGAGCATGCGGCCGACGGTGCGTACCAGACCGAAGCGGCCAGCCGGCAGTTGTCGCAGCAGGTGATCGAGCTGAAGCAACTGATCGGCGCATTTCGGGTGTAGGGCCTGTTAGTAGGATTTGTCCTTTGTGGTTGTGGTGATTGTCTTAATTTTGCGGCGTATCTTTTCTCGCGGCGTGAATAGGTGAAAATTTGTTTCACCTGGTCACAGTCCCAAAGAGGCACGGCGATGATTGCTGCATTCGGTATCAGAGGGCGCTGTGCGCGATGCGACATGACGTTTGAACTCAAGCCTTGGCAGTTGAACGCGATTGCCATCGACGAGCCGTTCGAGTGCGTGTATTGCCAGTCGGGCCTGCAGTTGCGGGGTCGCAAACAGCAGCGTCAATTTCGTGCGCTGGACCAGTGGGCGCTGGTTCGCCCGAGCATGATCATCCTGACCTGCGTGACCTTGCTGGTCGCACTGGTGGCGGAGTGGGTGGGGTTGCTCAGTGTGATCGAGCAGCTCAACCTTTCACTGGTGACGGTGCTGATCCACTGCCTGGTGCTGCGTTTTGCCCGCCATCGGCAACGCATGACCCTGGACCTGCAGGCCGTCAGCCCGCTACCAATTGAACAGCTCGCACGCGTTGCGTGTGCTCGCCTGCGCCAGCGATAACGGGCTCAGGCCCATGCGCTCGGCCAACGCGGCGCAGATCTCGGGCAGGTGTTCCGGGCTGTTGCGCTGGCCGGGATGCATGGCGGGGGCCATGTCCGGTGCATCGGTTTCCAGTACCACGGCGTCCAGGGGCAGTTGCGCGAGTACTTTGTGCATGCGCAGCGCCTGTGGCCAGGTGGCCGCGCCGCCCAGGCCCAGTTTGAACCCCAGCTTGATGTACTCGCGCGCCTCTTCGCGGCTGCCGGCGAAGGCGTGGATGATGCCGCCCCGTGGCAGGCGGATGCGCTTGAGGGTGGCGATCACGGCGGCATGGCTGCGGCGCACATGCAGCAGGGCCGGCAGTTGGAAATCCACGGCCATCTTGAGTTGGGCTTCGAACAGGTGTTGCTGGCGTTCGCGATCGAGGTGTTCGAGGAAGTAATCCAGGCCGATCTCGCCCACCGCGCACAATTGCCGATGGCCCCGCAGGCGGGTCAGCCAGTCGCCCAGGGCCGTCAGGTCGGCGGGGCGATGCTCGTCGAGGTACACCGGGTGCAGGCCGAAGGCTGCGAACAAACCTTCATCGTCTTGCACCAGATCCCACAGTCGTTGCCAATTTTGCTGATACACCCCCAACACCACCATGCGCTGTACGCCGAGTTGGCGGCTGTGCGCGAGGACTTGCCGGCGATCGCTGTCGAAGTCCGGGAAGTCCAGGTGGGTGTGGGTGTCGATCAGCTCCACGCTCAAACCTCGTGAATGCGCTGCTTGAAGGTGCGGCCGATGGCGTTTACGCCGGGTTGATACTGTTGTTCTTCAATCGCAGCCAGGGCCAGGCGCAGCGCGGTGTCGGCGATCAGTTGATGTTGCTGGGCCATGGCATTCACCGGCAGCGGCAGGAAATCCAGCAGTTGGGTATCACCGAAGGTGCCCAGGCGCAGCGGCCGCGTCTTGAGCGGGAAGTCATGCAGTGCGTCGAACACGCCTTGCAGCAGCACGTAGGACGTGGTCACCAGCGCGTCAGGCAAATGCCCCAGGCGCTGCAGTAATTGCTCCATCAGTTGCCGGCCGCAGTCGCGGCTGAACGCCTCGCCGTGTTCGACGATCACTTCACCGCCGAATCCCTGCAGCGCTTCACGGAAACCGGCGGCGCGCGCCTGGCTGATACTCAGCTCGGGTCGCGCGCCGATCAGCGCGATCTGCTTGGGCAGCGGTTGCAGCAGGCTGCTGGTCAGTTGCTGGCAGGCCTGGCGGTCGTCGCTGACCACCGAGCAGAACTGCGCGGGGTCCATCTCGCGGTCGATGGCGATGACCGGCAAACCCTTGGCTTGCAGCTCGCGATAACTGTCGTCGCTGGCCGGCAGGCAGCTGGCAACGAACAGCGCGTCGCAACGTCGGGCGCGGAACAGTTGCAGCAACTGGCGCTCGCTGTCGGCGTCATCGTCGGAGCTGGCGATCAGCAATTGATAGCCTCGCGCGCGCGCGCCCTGTTCCAACAACTTGGCAATTCGTGCGTAACTGGGGTTTTCCAGGTCTGGCAGGATGAAACCCAAGGTGCGCGTATGCCGGCTGCGCAGTCCCGCAGCCTGGGGGTTGGGCGTGAAACCATGGGCTTGGACCACCGCACGCACGCGCTCGACGGTTGCGCTGCTGATGCGTTGTTGTTCGGCTTTGCCATTGATGACATAGCTGGCGGTGGTCACGGACACACCGGCGAGACGGGCGATATCACTGAGTTTCAAACCGGGATTTCCTTGTTTTCTGGAGCTTGCCCCGACATTTTGTCCAATCGTAACCGATTACTGCAGACGACCAATGTCTCAGCTCAAGTGCCGAGTGGGTCTTCAAGGATGCGCAATTAACGCGTAATCTGCCACGAATTCTAGATTAAACGTTTCAGCAGGCGTATTTTTGCGATGTTCGCTACTGAGTGGCTACTGCCAACCGACTGCTCAGTCAGTTTGTTCATGAACGACTTTAGACTGATTTATTCAAAACAATACCTAGTGCGCCCGACGCACTAACTAGGAGAACGGCATGCTTGAGCTCACCATAGAGCAGATTTCCATGGGCCAGACGGCTGTGGATAAATCTGCTGCCTTGCACCTGCTCGCTGACAAACTGGTGGCCGACGGCCTGGTCGCCGAGGGTTATCTCAGCGGCTTGCAAGCCCGTGAAGCCCAAGGTTCGACCTTTCTCGGTCAAGGCATCGCGATCCCTCACGGCACCCCCGAAACCCGCGATCAGGTATTTTCCACCGGCGTGCGCCTGCTGCAGTTCCCCGAAGGGGTGGACTGGGGCGATGGCCAGATCGTCTACCTGGCCATCGGCATTGCCGCCAAATCCGATGAACACCTGCGCCTGCTGCAATTGCTGACCCGCGCCCTTGGGGAAACCGACCTGGGCCAGGCACTGCGCCGCGCCGCTTCCGCCGAGGCCCTGCTGAAACTGTTGCAGGGCGCGCCGCAGGAACTGGCATTGGACGCGCAAATGATCGGGCTCGGTGTGTCCGCCGATGATTTTGAAGAGCTGGTGTGGCGCGGCGCCCGCCTGCTGCGCCAGGCCGATTGTGTGAGCAATGGCTTTGCCGCCGTGTTGCAGCAGGTCGATGCGCTGCCCCTGGGCGATGGCCTGTGGTGGCTGCACAGCGAGCAGACCGTCAAGCGCCCGGGGCTGGCGTTTGTCACCCCGGACAAACCCATGCGTTACCTCGGCCAGCCCCTCAATGGTCTGTTCTGCCTGGCCAGCCTCGGCGAGGCGCACCAGACCTTGCTCGAACGCCTGTGTGCGCTGTTGATTGAAGGGCGTGGCCAGGAACTGGGCCGCGCCACCAGCAGCCGTGCGGTGCTTGAAGTATTGGGTGGTGAGCTGCCACCCGACTGGCCCAGCGCACGCATCGCCCTGGCCAATGCCCATGGCCTGCACGCGCGGCCGGCGAAGATCCTCGCGCAACTGGCGAAAAGTTTTGACGGCGATATTCGTGTACGCATCGTCGATGGTGCGGTGGGCGCCGTGTCGGTGAAAAGCCTGAGCAAGCTGCTCAGCCTCGGCGCCCGGCGTGGCCAGGTGCTGGAGTTTGTCGCAGAGCCGACGATTGCCGACGATGCGCTGCCCGCCTTGCTGGCCGCGGTACAAGAGGGGCTTGGCGAAGAGGTCGAGCCGCTACCTGTCGCGAGTGTGCAAGCCGCCGCCGTGGTGCTCGAACCGACGCTCAGCGCGCCCCTGGCCGGCAGCCAGATCCAGGCCATCGCCGCCGCACCGGGCATCGCCATCGGCCCGGCGCATATCCAGGTGCTGCAACCGTTCGACTATCCGCTGCGTGGCGAGTCCTCGGCCATCGAGCGCCAGCGCCTGCACGCCTCACTGGCCGATGTGCGCGGCGATATCCAGGGCCTGATCGAACGCAGCCAGGCCAAGGCGATCCGCGAGATTTTCATCACCCACCAGGAAATGCTCGACGACCCGGAACTGACCGACGACGTCGACACCCGCCTCAAACAGGGTGAAAGCGCCGAAGCCGCCTGGATGAGCGTGATCGAAGCCGCCGCCAAGCAGCAGGAATCGTTGCAGGACGCCTTGCTCGCCGAGCGCGCCGCCGACCTGCGCGACATCGGTCGCCGTGTGCTGGCGCAGTTGTGCGGTGTCGAAACCGTCCAGGAACCGAACGAACCCTACATCCTGGTGATGGACGAAGTCGGCCCGTCGGATGTGGCGCGCCTCGACCCGGCCCGCGTCGCCGGCATTCTCACCGCCCGTGGCGGCGCCACTGCCCACAGCGCCATCGTCGCCCGGGCCCTGGGCATCCCCGCCTTGGTGGGCGCCGGCCCGGCCGTGTTGCTGCTGGCCGCCGGTACGCCGTTGCTGCTCGACGGTCAGCGCGGCCGCCTGCATGTCGACGCCGACGCCGCGACCCTGCAACGCGCCAGCGTCGAACGCGACACCCGTGAACAACGCCTGCAAGCCGCCTCGGCGCAGCGCCATCAGCCGGCCCTGACCCGGGATGGGCACGCCGTGGAAGTGTTCGCCAACATCGGCGAAAGCGCCGGCGTGGCGAGCGCGGTGGAGCAGGGCGCCGAAGGCATTGGCCTGCTGCGCACCGAGCTGATTTTCATGGCCCACCCCCAAGCGCCGGACGAAGCCACCCAGGAAGCTGAATACCGCCGCGTGCTCGATGGCCTCGGCGGTCGCCCGTTGGTGGTCCGCACCCTGGATGTGGGCGGCGACAAACCGCTGCCGTATTGGCCGATCGCCGAGGAAGAAAACCCCTTCCTCGGCGTGCGCGGCATTCGCCTTACGCTGCAACGCCCGCAGATCATGGAAGCGCAATTGCGCGCACTGCTGCGCTCGGCGGATAACCGGCCGCTGCGCATCATGTTCCCCATGGTCGGCAGCGTCGATGAGTGGCGCGCAGCGCGGGACATGACCGAGCGCCTGCGCCTGGAAATCCCGGTGGCCGACCTGCAACTGGGGATCATGATCGAAGTGCCGTCCGCCGCGTTGCTCGCGCCGGTGCTGGCCAAGGAAGTCGACTTCTTCAGCGTCGGCACCAACGACCTGACCCAGTACACCCTGGCCATCGACCGTGGCCACCCGACGCTGTCGGCCCAGGCCGATGGCCTGCACCCTGCCGTGTTGCAACTGATCGACATCACCGTGCGCGCCGCCCATGCCCATGGCAAATGGGTCGGTGTGTGCGGTGAGCTGGCCGCCGATCCGCTGGCGGTGCCGGTGCTGATCGGCCTCGGCGTGGATGAGTTGAGCGTGTCGGCCCGCAGCATTCCCGAGGTGAAGGCGCGGGTGCGAGAATTCAGTCTGAGCGAGGCCCAGGGCCTGGCGCAACAAGCACTCGCGGTGGGTTCGCCCGCTGAAGTGCGAGCCCTTGTGGAGGCCGTGTAGATGGCAAGGATTTTGACCCTGACGCTGAACCCGGCGTTGGACCTCACGGTACGCCTGGCGCGCCTGGAACCCGGTGAAGTCAATCGCAGCGAGACGATGCTGACCCACGCGGCCGGCAAGGGCGTGAACGTCGCCCAGGTGCTGGCCGACCTCGGCCATCAGGTCACCGTCGGCGGTTTTCTCGGCGCGGACAACCCCCAGGCCTTTGACGCGCTGATCGCGCGCCGTGGGTTTGCCGATGCGTTCATCCGCGTGCCCGGCGAGACCCGCAGCAATATCAAGATCGCCGAACAGGATGGCCGCGTCACCGACATCAATGCGCCGGGGCCGCTGGTCAGCGAGCAGGCGCAGCAGGCGTTGCTCAACCAACTCACGCTGATCGCCCCGGGGCACGATGCGGTGGTGGTCGCCGGCAGCTTGCCGTGCGGTGTCAGCCCGCAGTGGTTCCAGGGCTTATTGGTGCTGCTGAAAGACCTCGGTTTGAAAGTCGCCCTGGACACCAGTGGCGCAGCCCTGCGCGCCGGGTTGCAGGCCGGCCCGTGGTTGATCAAGCCCAATACCGAAGAACTTGCCGAAGCGCTGGACTGCCCGACCGACTCCGTCGACCAACAGGCCCAGGCCGCCGCGCGTTTGCATGCGAGCGGCATCGAGCATGTGGTGATTTCCCACGGTGCCGACGGCGTCAACTGGTTCAGCCCCGGCACGGCGCTGCATGCCACGCCGCCGAAAGTCAGCGTTGCCAGTACGGTCGGCGCCGGCGATTCGCTGCTGGCCGGGATGCTCCACGGTTTGCTCGGGTTCGATCTGCCCGAGACCACCTTGCGCCGCGCCACGGCGATTGCCGCGATGGCCGTCACGCAGATCGGGTTTGGCATCAGCGATGATGCGCAATTGGCGCGTCTCGAAAGCGGCGTCCATGTGCGCCCGCTGACAGAACAATAAGAGGGTTTGTGATGAATTTAGCCATTGTTACCGCCTGCCCGAACGGCATGGTCACCAGTGTGCTGTGCGCCCGTTTGCTCGACGCCGCCGCGCAGCGCCAGGGCTGGAGCACCAGCGTCGAAGTGGTAGACGTGCAGCGCCCGGAACGCCAGTTGTCCCAGGCCACGCTCGATGCTGCCGAGTGGGTGTTGCTGGTCAGCAGCACGCCGCTGGATATGCAGCGGTTTGTCGGCAAGCGTGTGTATCAGAGCACCCCGGCCCAGGCCTTGCAGGACGTCGAGGCGGTGTTGCGGCGCGGCGCCGAAGAGGCTCAGGTGTATGTCGCCAGCGAAGCCCCGGTGGCAACGAAACAGGCCCCGCGGATTGTCGCGATTACCGCCTGCCCGACTGGCGTAGCCCACACCTTCATGGCCGCCGAAGCGTTGCAGCAGACCGCCAAGCGCCTGGGCTATGACTTGCAGGTGGAAACCCAGGGTTCGGTCGGCGCACGCACACCGTTGAGCCCGCAAGCGATTGCCGAGGCGGATGTGGTGCTGCTGGCGGCGGATATCGAAGTCGCCACCGAGCGTTTCGCCGGCAAGAAGATCTACCGCTGCGGCACCGGCATCGCCCTCAAGCAAGCCGAAGCGACCCTCAACAAGGCCCTGGCCGAAGGCACCGTGGAAAGCGCGGCGAGCGGGGCGGTGGCCAAGTCGGAAAAAACCGGGGTCTACAAACACCTGCTGACCGGCGTGTCGTTCATGTTGCCGATGGTGGTGGCGGGCGGTCTGTTGATCGCCTTGTCGTTCGTGTTCGGCATCCATGCCTTCGAAGAAAAAGGCACCCTGGCGGCGGCGCTGAAAACCGTCGGCGACCAGGCCTTCATGCTCATGGTGCCGCTGCTCGCGGGCTATATCGCCTATTCGATTGCCGACCGCCCCGGCCTGGCCCCCGGCATGATCGGCGGCTTGCTGGCCGGGACGTTGGGCGCGGGCTTTATCGGCGGGATTATTGCCGGTTTCCTCGCCGGTTACTGCGTCAAGCTGATCACCGGCGCGGTGCGCCTGCCGCAAAGCCTGGAGCCGCTCAAGCCGATCCTGATCATCCCGTTGCTGGCGAGCCTGTTCACAGGCCTGGCGATGATCTATCTGGTAGGCCCGCCGGTGGCGCGGCTGCTCACCGGGCTGACCGACTTCCTCAGCACGATGGGCACCACCAATGCCGTGCTGCTCGGTATCCTGCTCGGCGGCATGATGTGCGTTGACCTGGGCGGGCCAATCAACAAGGCCGCGTATGCGTTCTCTGTCGGCTTGCTGGCGGCGTCCAGCGGTGCGCCGATGGCGGCGACCATGGCGGCCGGCATGGTGCCGCCGATCGGCATGGGCATCGCGACCTTCCTGGCCCGGCGCAAGTTTGCCCAGACCGAACGCGAGGCCGGCAAGGCCGCGATGATTCTGGGCCTGTGCTTTATCTCCGAAGGCGCGATCCCGTTTGCTGCCAAGGACCCGCTACGGGTGATTCCGGCCAGCATCGCCGGTGGCGCGTTGACCGGCGCGCTGTCGATGTACTTCGGCTGCAAACTGGCGGCGCCCCATGGCGGCCTGTTTGTGCTGGTGATCCCGAATGCGATGAACCATGCGCTGCTGTACTTGCTGGCGATTGCCGCCGGTAGCGTGTTGACGGGGTTGGTGTACGCGCTGATCAAACGCCCGGAAGCGGTGGAACTGGCGGTCACACCCGCCCAAGCCTGACGCTGTGGAAAATGTGGGAGGGGGCTTGCCCCCGATGGCGATGTGTCAGTCACCCAATGAATGGACTGACCCACCGCCATCGGGGGCAAGCCCCCTCCCACATTAAGATCTGCGAGGCTTTGAAGGCGGTGTCATATCGGCTTCATCCCTGCGTGTTCTAGTTGCCCTTTTGATACTCAAGAGGGCATCTGCATGAGCCATTTCGATCTCGGCCGTCGCCGCGTGATGCAAGCCGTCGGCGCGGGCCTGTTGCTGCCGGGGCTGGCGCCGGCGGTGATTGCGTCGGTGAAGGACCGGCCGCAACTCACCGATGGCGTGCAGTCCGGCGACCTGCTCGGCGACCGCGCGATGATCTGGAGCCGCAGCGACCGCCCGGCGCGGATGGTGGTGGAATGGGACACCCGCAGTGTGTTCAGCAACCCACGCCGATTCGTCTCGCCGCTGGCCGACAACCGCAGCGACTTTACCGCCCGCGTCGAACTCACCGGCCTGCCCGCCGACCAGGCGATTTTCTACCGCGTGCAGTTCGAAGACGCCCAGACCGGCGTCGCCAGCGAGCCCTGGTTCGGCCACCTGCGCAGCGTGCCGCAACAGCGTCGCGATATTCGTTTTGTGTGGAGCGGCGATACCGTCGGCCAAGGCTTCGGCATCAACCCGGACATCGGCGGCATGCGGATCTACGAAGCCATGCGCCTGCGCCTGCCGGACTTTTTTATCCACAGCGGCGACACCATCTACGCCGACGGCCCGGTGCCGGCGCAACTGACCACCGAAGGCGGGCGCATCTGGCGCAACATCACCACCGAGGCCAAGAGCAAAGTCGCTGAAACCCTCGATGAGTATCGCGGTAATTACCGCTACAACCTGCTGGATGAAAACGTGCGGCGCTTTAACGCCGAAGTGCCGCAGATCTGGCAGTGGGACGACCACGAAGTGGTGAACAACTGGTCGCCGAGCAAGCAGCTCGATGAGCGTTACCAGACCAAGGACATCAACACCCTGGTCGGCCATGCGCGTCAGGCCTGGCTGGAATATTCACCCATGCGTCGGCAAAGCGCCGACGGCGGCGGGCGGATTTATCGCAAGCTCAGTTACGGCCCGCTGCTGGATGTGTTCGTGCTCGACATGCGCAGCTATCGCGGGCCCAACGATGACAACCTGGGCGGCGCCAAACCCTTCCTCGGCCGAGAGCAACTGGACTGGCTCAAGCGCGAACTCAAGGCGTCCCAGGCCCAATGGAAGGTGATCGCCGCCGACATGCCGATCGGCCTCGGCGTGCCCGACGGCGAAGTCAGCCCGGGCGTACCGCGCTGGGAAGCGATCGCCAACAACGACCCCGGCCCGGCGCAAGGGCGCGAGTTGGAAATCGCCGAGCTGCTCGGGTTTCTGCGCGCGCAGCAGGTGCGCAACCATGTGTGGTTGACGGCGGATGTGCATTACTGCGCGGCGCATCACTACCACCCGGATCGGGCGGCGTTCCAGGACTTCGAGCCGTTCTGGGAGTTTGTCGCGGGGCCGTTGAATGCGGGGAGCTTCGGGCCCAATCCGCTGGATAAAACCTTTGGTCCGCAGGTGGTGTTCGAGAAAGCACCGCCGGCGCAGAACACCTCGCCGTTTGCCGGGTTCCAGTTTTTCGGCGAAGTGCAGATCGATGGGCAGACGGCGGAGTTGACGGTGATGCTGCGTGATCTGGATGGGGTTTCAGTGTTCGAGCAAAAGCTGCAACCGGTCTGATTGAGGGTGCAGTCAAAAACTGATTGGAGTGCAGTCAAAAACTGACTTGGAGTGCAGTCAAAAACTGATTTGGAATACAGTCAAAAACTGTGGGAGGGGGCTTGCCCCCGATAGCGGTGTGTCAGTAACCCATGAGTTGACTGATCCACCGCCATCGGGGGCAAGCCCCCTCCCACATAAGTTCTTCAGTGGTTAGAGGATCTCAGTAGACATCGCGGCGATAGCGGCCCTGTTCGATCAAGCGCTCCACCGCCTCACTGCCCAGCACCTCATGCAGCACCTGATCCACCCCCGCGGCCATCCCCTGCAAACTGCCGCACACGTAAATCGCCGCGCCGTCCGTCAGCCATCGACGCAACACGTCCGCCGATTCGCGCAGGCGATCCTGCACGTAGATCTTTTCCTCCTGGTCGCGGGAAAACGCCAGGTCCAGCAGCGCCAGGTCACCGCTGGCCAGCCAGCCTTGCAGTTCGTCCTGACACAGGTAGTCGTGGGCGATGGTGCGTTCGCCGAACAACAGCCAGTTGCGCTGCTGACCGTCGGCAATGCGTGCCTTGAGCAAGCTGCGCAAACCGGCGAGGCCAGTGCCGTTGCCCAGCAGGATCAACGGCGCAGGCGCGTCCGGCAGGTGGAAACCACTGTTGCGGCGCAGGCGCAGGCTGATGCTCGAGCCGAGGGCCGCGTGTTCGGTCAGCCAGCCCGAGCCAAGGCCGAGGGTGCCGTCTGGATGACGTTCCTGGCGCACGATCAACTCCAGCACGCCGTCGCTGGGAATCGAGGCGATGGAGTATTCGCGCATGCCCAGGGGCGCCAGCGCGTTCACCAGCGCCTGGGCATGCAGGCCCACCAGATGGGCGCGGTTGTCCGGTAATTGGCGGGTGGCCAGGGCCTGGTCGAGGGTGTGCGCCAGGCCGTCGATCAGCACGCTCTCGCTGCCGGCCAGGCCCAGGCCTGCGAGGAACTGCGCGATGGCCCGGCTGCCGTTGCGCGGCAGGATTTCCACCAGGTCGCCGGCCGTCCAGCGTTGCCCTGACGGCACGCTCAGCTCCAGCAGGTACACAGCCGAACCGACACTGCCAGGGTTGAGCAAGGTGCGCTGCTTCAAGCTGCAGTTTTCATACTGTGCGCTCGGCCACGCCGCTGTCGGTGCGTGCCCGGTGAGTTGCCCCAGCTGTTGTTGCCAGTGCTGCAGGGCATGGGTGTCGCCGCTGTCGACTTCCACGGGGGCGAACAACGGGGTGCCGCCCTGGTTGGTCAGCCAGAAGTGCAGGCGCCGCGCAAAGCCGCAGAAGTGCTGGTACTGGCGATCGCCGAGGGCCAGTACCGAGTAGTTCAAGCCTTTGAGGGACAGGTCCTGCCCGAGCACGCTGCGCTCGAAGCCACGGGCGCTGTCGGGGGCTTCGCCGTCGCCGAAGGTGCTGACCACGAACAGCACATTTTCTGATTGGCGCAGTTGGTCCTGGCTGACGCTGCCCAGCGGCTGCACGTTCACTGGCAAGCCCGCGGCCTGCAGTTGCCCGGCGGTCTGCCAGGCCAGTTGTTCGGCAAAACCGCTCTGGCTGGCGAAGCCGATCAGCCAGGCCGGCGCATGGCTGTGATTGGCGCTGAGGCGCTCGCGGGCATCGCGTACCTGGCGTTTTTTACGGCGACGGTCGAGGTACAGCAGCCAGCCGGTGATGAAGAACAACGGCATGCAGAGCGCGCTGATGGTGAGGATGATCCGCCCCACCAGGCCGAAGTAACTGCCGGTGTGCAGCGCGTAGAGGCTGGTCAGCAATTGAGCCTTGAGGCTCTTGCTGGCGTAGCGCTCGTGGGATTTCACCGCGCCGGTGGCCGGGTCCAGGTTGATCTGGTTCAGCGCGCGGTCGTGGGGCGAGTTTTTCAGCAGGTAAAACACCGTGGCCGGCTGCCCGGCGACTGCCGGCATGCGGATGTTGTAGGCACTCAAGTCGGGGCCGGCGCTGCTGTAGATGCTGCTCCAGATCGCCGCGTAGTTGGCTTCCGGCGTCGGACCCGCGGGCGGTGGGCCGCGTTTGCGCATCCGTTCGTTCTGCGGGGCGTCGGACAGCAGCTTGTTCAGGCCCTGGTTGTACCATTCGTAGGACCACGACAGGCCGGTCAGCGCCGCCAACAGATAGAACAACAGGCACCAGGTGCCGAACACCGAGTGCAAGTCCCAATTGAAGCTGCGACCTTTTTTGCGCCAGTCCAGGGTCAGCCACACGCGCCAGTTCGCCACCTGGCGCGGCCAGCGCAGGTACAGGCCGGACAGGCAGAAGAACAGCAGGATCAGCGTGCAGGCCCCGGTGATTTGCCGGCCGGTGTCGCCCATGGCCAGGAAGCGGTGCAGTTGCAGGAGAAACCCGAACACGTCCTGGCCGACGGCGTCACCCATGTAGTCGCCGGTGTAGGGGTCGAAGTAACGCATCTGGCCGCGCCGTTCACCCGGCGGCGGGGTGAAGAACACGCGTGCGGCGGTGCCGCTGTCGGTTTCCACCCACAGCATCGACACGTGCTTGCCTTCGCTGGCTTCGAGCTTGCGCACCAGCTCGGCGGGCGGCAGTACCCCGGCGTCGCGTTTTGCCACGCTCAGCACGCTGGGGTTGAGCGCGCGCAGTATTTCATCCTGGAACGACACCGCCGCCCCGGTGATCCCCATCAAGGCCAGCACCAGCCCGGCAGTGATGCCGAAGAACCAGTGCAACTGGAACAGGGTTTTCTTCAACACGTCGGACCGCCTCGCTCATCTGGATATCTGTAGCACGGCGCGCATTATGCCGTGGGTTGTCGAGAAACTTTGTTGTTTAACACGCAAAAGCCCCACGCATCGATGCGTGGGGCTGTTGGCTGCGGGTTGACCGTTTAGAAGTGGAAGCTGGTGGTCAACAGCGCGGTGCGCCCGGCCGCCTGGTTGGCGAAGTGGGTCGAGAAGGCCTTGTCGTAGTAGGTTTTGTCGGTCAGGTTCTGCACGTTCAGTTGCAGATCGACGTTCTTGGTCAGCTTGTAGCTGGCCATGGCGTCGTAGCGTGTGTAGGACGGTACATACACGGTGTTGCCGGCATCGCCGTAGACCTCGTCGACATAGAACGCACCGCCGCCGATGGTCAGCTTCGACGTGATGTCGTAGGTGGTCCACAGGCTGAAGGTGTTCTTCGGCGTATTGGGCATTTGGTTGCCCTCGCTGGAGCCGGCGCTGAGCACCCCGTTGCGCCCGTTGCGTCCGGATTTGACCAGCTCGCTGTCGAGATAGCTGTAGCCGGCGAACACTTGCCATTGATCCGTGAGTTTGCCGCTGGCCGAGAGTTCGAGGCCATCGACGCGGGATTCACCGGCGTTCTCGTAGGTCAGGGCATCCACCAGAATGCGCGTGTTCTTCTTCTCGGTGCGGAACACGGCAGCCGTCAGCGAAAGGCGGTCGTGGAACAGATCCCACTTGGTGCCCAGCTCGTAGTTGACGGTTTCTTCCGGTTGCAGGTCGCTGGTGGCGGCGCCGGCGGACAGTGGGTTGCCGTCGGAGCCTTCACCGACCAGACCACCGGCCGGCGTGGCCGAGGTGGCGTAGGACGCATAGATGCTGGCGTTCTCCACCGGCTTCCAGACCAGGCCGGCCTGCCAGTTGAAGAACTGGCTGTCGTCTTTGATCTTGGTGCGCCCGGCGGTGGCGTTGGTGTTGGCCTCGGTGTCGAAGGTGTCATAGCGCAGGCCGACGTTCAGCAGCCATTTCGGGTCCAGTTCGATGGTGTCGAACACGTAGGCGCCGCGGCTGGTGGCTTTGGTGTTGGTGCCGTTGTAGTTGCGCGCGATGCTGCCGGTCCAGGCGTCGTCCGGGTTCGGGTTGCTCAGCGAGGTGCATTGGCCGCCCAGGCTGCCTTTGGCCACGGTGCAGACCGGGTTGGCGTTGGGGCTGATGGCGTAGCTGCTGACACGGGTTTCTTCGCCGGTGAACTCGAGGCCGGTGGAGTAGGTGTGCTTGAAACCCAGCGCGTGGAAGTTGCCGAACAGATCGGTCTGGTTGGTGGTGGTCTCGGTGGTCGACACGCGGCTGTTGGCGCGGCGCCACACGGTACCGAACTTGTTGACGTTGAGTTTGCTGTCATCCGGTTGCGTGAGGATATAGTCCTGGCCGGTGTTGCCATGGCGCAGGGTGTTTTTCAGCGTCATGTTGTCGTTCAGGTCGTGTTCGACGGAGACCGTGCTGATATCGGCGCGGGTCTTGCGGAAGTCGCGACTCTTCAGGCCGTAGAAGTTATTGCTGTCGCCGCCGTCGTTGGGTTTGTCGTGTACGTGGGCGGTGGCGGTCGCGGAGCCGTAACCGTAGGGGATCCCCGAATCCGGCAGGTCGTCGCTTTCCATGTGGTAGTAGCTGACGTTGACGCGGGTCGGCGTGCCCAGGCCAAAGGTCAGCGACGGTGCCACGCCCCAACGGTCGTAATTCACCGCGTCGCGGCCGGCGACGTTTTGTTCGTGGCTCATCAGGTTCAGGCGGAACGCGGCGCTGTCGTCGAGGAATTGGCGGTTGACGTCGAGCACGTAGCGGCGGGTCTGGTCGGAGCCGTAGGTGAAGCCGCCGTTGGTGAAGTCGCGCGCCTGGGGTGTCTTGCTCACCAGGTTGAGGCTGCCGCCGGCCGAGCCACGCCCGCCGAACGAAGAGTTCGGGCCTTTGCTGACTTCGATCGATTCGATGTCGAAGATCTCACGGCTCTGGCCGCCGGTATCGCGCACGCCGTCCAGGTAGGTGTCGCCCTGGGCGTCAAAACCGCGGATGAACGGGCGGTCGCCCTGGGGGTTGCCGCCTTCACCGGCGCCGAAGGTAATGCCGGGCACGGTGCGCAAGGCATCCTGCAACGAGGTGGCGGCGGTGTCCTTGAGCACTTGCTGTGGCACCACGGTGACCGAGCGCGGCGTGTCCACCAGCGGCGCAGTGTACTTTTGCGAAGAGGCTTTTTCGACCTGATAGGAGGTGGCGTCCTGTGCTTCCCCGGTGATGCTGGTGGCGCCCAGGGAGATGCTGTTGCGCTGGCCTTTCTGTTCGGTGTCGTCGGCCGCTTGCGCCAGATGGGCGACAGAGCTGGCGCCGAGTGCAACGCCGATGGCCGAAGCCAGCAGGCGTGGTGAACTGGCAGGTGTTTTTATGCAAGTGCGCGACATGACGTGTCCTTTCCCCAAGGATGTGAGGCCGCGGAATATAGGCTGAACAAGACTTTGTATCAATTGCGACTTATTGCTATTCGTAGCTAATTTACATTCTTTACACTTTTTCCTTACGGTTTTTACGATCTCGTTCGTCTTCGGGTTTTACAGAGAGGATAAGAATCAATACCATTAACGTCTTTCCGCTCTCAGGTAGTGCTCATGTTGCTGCATATTCCCGACCTGTTCTCTCGTGAGGAAGTGCAGCGCATTCGCCAAGCCCTGGAAACCGCCGACTGGGCCGACGGTAGAATCACCGCCGGGCACCAGTCCGCCAAGGCCAAGCACAACCTGCAATTGCCCGAAGGCCACCCGCTGGCCAAGGAAATCGGTACGGCGATGCTGGAGCGGTTGTGGCAAAACCCGTTGTTTATGTCGGCGGCGTTACCGCACAAAGTCTTCCCGCCGCTGCTCAACTGCTACACGGCCGGGGGCAGTTTCGACTTTCATATCGACAATGCCGTGCGCCAGCCCAAGGGCAGCCAGGAGCGGGTGCGTACCGATCTGTCGTCCACGCTGTTCTTCAGCGACCCGGAGGACTATGACGGCGGCGAACTGGAGATCCAGGACACCTTCGGCGTGCAACGGGTCAAGCTGCCCGCCGGCGATATGGTGCTGTACCCCGGCTCCAGCCTGCATAAAGTCAACGCCGTGACCCGCGGTGCGCGCTACGCCTCGTTTTTCTGGACCCAAAGCCTGGTGCGCGAAGACAGCCAGCGCACCCTGCTGTTCGAGATGGACGGTGCGATCCAGCAACTGACCGCGGCGGTCCCGGACCACCCGGCGTTGATCCAGCTCACCGGCACTTACCACAACCTGTTGCGTCGCTGGGTCGAGGTCTGAGCATGGGCTTTTTATTGCGCCGTGAAGAAGTGCTCAACGTCGAGCAGTTGCAGCGCATGCTCGACGACTCGCCAGTGCGCGCGGCCCAGGCGATCCTGATCGCGGCCAGGGAGGGCGTGGTGGATGCCCAGGCCTTGCTCGGGCAGATCCTGCTGGAAGGGCGCGGCATCGAGCGCGATGAAGCGCTGGCACTGCGCTGGTTCCAGATTGCGGCGCAGGGCGGGCACCTGATGGCGCGCAATATGCTGGGGCGTTGCCGCGAGCATGGCTGGGGCTGCGTCGCCGACGAAGCGGCGGCGGCGCGGAACTATCGGCTGGCGGCCGAAGCAGGGTTGGATTGGGGGCAATACAACTACGCCAACCTGCTGGCCACCGGTCGCGGTGTCGCCGAGGACCAGGCGCACGCGCTGAGGTGTTATCGCCAGGCGGCGGAGCAGGGCCACGCCAAGTCGATGAACCTGTTGGGGCGCTATCTGGAAGAGGGCCGGTTTTGCCCGAGGGATCCGGACGCTGCCGTGGCGTGGTATCGACGCTCAGCCGAAGCCGGGGATTTCCGTGGGCAGTTCAGTTACGCGGCGGTGCTGGCCGACAGCGGCCAGATCGAGGCGGCGCTGGTGTGGTTGCGCAAGGCGCTGGCGGGCGGCAATCTGAAGTTTTTGCGGGTGGCGCACAAGGCGCTGGCGCAGGCGAATGATCCGCGGATTCGGGCGATGGCCGATGCCTATGAGCAACATGCCATGACCTGTTTCTGAGCGATAAAAAAACCCATGACAGGTCATGGGTTTTTTGTTCGCCGCCGTCTTACACGTAATACGACTTCAACGGCGGAAAGCCATTGAACTCAACCGCGCTGTAGCTGGTGGTGTACGCACCGGTCGACAACCAGTACAACCGATCACCGATCGCCAGGTTCAACGGCAGGCCGTACTTGTAGTTTTCGTACATGATGTCGGCGCTGTCGCAGGTAGGACCGGCGATCACCACTTCTTCCATCTCGCCTTTCTTCTCGGTCCAGATCGGGAACTTGATGGCTTCGTCCATGGTTTCGATCAGGCCGGAGAACTTGCCCACGTCCGTGTACACCCAACGCTCGACGGCGGTGCGCGATTTACGTGCCACCAGCACCACTTCGCTGACCAGGATGCCGGCGTTGGCGATCAACGAACGGCCCGGTTCCAGGATGATTTCCGGCAGGTCGTCGCCGAAGTCTTCCTTGAGGAAACGGATGATTTCCTCGGCATAGGTTTCCAGGCTGTTGGTGCGGGTGATGTAGTTGGCCGGGAAGCCGCCGCCCATGTTGATCAGCTTGAGGTGGATGCCGTCTTCTTCCTTCAGGCGCTCGAAGATCACTTTGACCTTGGCGATCGCCGCGTCCCACACGCTGATGTCGCGCTGTTGCGAGCCGACGTGGAACGAGAGGCCATACGGCACCAGGCCCAGGTCGCGGGCGAGGATCAGCAGGTCCATGGCCATGTCGGTCTGGCAGCCGAATTTGCGCGACAGAGGCCAGTCAGCCGTGGTCGAGCCTTCGGTGAGGATACGCACATAGATTTTCGAGCCCGGCGCGGCCTTGGCGATGTTGCGCAGGTCGGCTTCGGAGTCGGTGGAGAACAGGCGCACGCCCTTCTCGTAGAAGTAGCGGATGTCCTTGGATTTCTTGATGGTGTTGCCGTAGCTGATACGGTCGGGGCTGACGCCGCGGGCCATGACCTTGTCCAGCTCGTAGATCGAGGCGATGTCGAAGCTCGACCCCTTGTCTTTCAACAGGTCGATGATCTCGACGGCAGGGTTGGCCTTGACTGCGTAATAGATTTTGGCGAATTCGAAACCGGCGCGCAGGTCATCGTAGGCCTGGCTGATCATCGCGGTGTCGATCACCACGAACGGGGTTTCTTGCTTGTCGGCGAACGCCTTCATTTTGTCAAAAGTGGCGCGCGCGAAATAATCTTCGACGTTGATCGACATGCTGGGAACTCCTAAGGGCAAACTAAATTGATCAATGGGTGCAAATGAACGTCCTCCGTATCCCCACTTTGGTTCGCCTACTTCCCAAGGCATGTCGCCGAAAGCAAAAAGGCCATGGGATAAGCTTCCCTTGGCCTTGCTGTCTCGTCGTCAGTACTTGAGCCGGATGGATCGTTTCCAGCATGGACGTTCGGCGCGAACTTTAGGGCGTGAGGGGCTTGAGATCAACTAAAAATGTCGCGTTTTTGCACGCGTTCGTCGCGGGACCGGGTGCAGCTACTTATGTAACCGACCGGTGTGACGGATTGATGTTCCCCGCAGGCGGATAATCAGGGGGATTTCCCTGACACACCACGGACCAAATGTGGGAGGGGGCTTGCCCCCGATGGCAGTGTGTCAGTCATGAATATATTGACTGATACACCGCCATCGGGGGCAAGCCCCCTCCCACAGTTTTAAGCGTGTTGTGTCAGGTCAGGCCAGGGCGGTTTCGGCAGGCGAAACGATACTGGTCTTGCCCCCGCGCGACTTGCCGGAGCTCAGGTACTCGGCAATCGATTCCTGGGTCACTTCGCCCAAAAACACCCGCTCGGCGTCCATCACCGGCAACCATGAACGGTTGAACTCGTACATGCGCGACAACAGGATGCGCAAGTGCTCGTCATACGCGGCCGTGGCGTTGAATTCGCGCAGGTATTGACCGCAAGTGCCGGTCTGACGGTGCAGGTCGCGACGGCGCACATAGCCCAGCGCCTTGTTGTCGGCGCAGGTGACCACCACATAGCGGCGGTCGAGTTCGTCCATCAGCTCCAGGGCATCGGCCACCGGGGTTTCCGGGCTGACCGACGGGGCGTTGTCTGCCGCGTCTTCGGCTTTTACCAGCAGCAGACGCTTGAGGGTGCTGTCCTGGCCGACGAAGTTGCTGACGAACTCATCCGCCGGGTGCGCCAGCAGGGTGTCCGGGTGGTCGATCTGCAGCAGTTTGCCGGCGCGGAAGATGGCGATCTTGTCACCCAGCTTGATGGCTTCGTCGATGTCGTGGCTGACCATGATCACGGTCTTGTTCAGCGCGCGCTGCATCTCGAAGAACTCGTTCTGGATCATCTCGCGGTTGATCGGGTCGACCGCGCCGAACGGCTCATCCATCAGCAGCAACGGTGCATCCGCGGCCAGCGCCCGGATCACGCCGATGCGCTGTTGCTGGCCACCGGACAGCTCACGCGGGTAGCGGTGCAGGTACTGCTTGGGCTCGAGCTTGATCATGCTCATCAACTCGCGGGCGCGGTCGTGGCATTTCTGCTTGTCCCAGCCCAGCAACTTGGGCACGACCACGATGTTTTCCTCGATGGTCATGTTCGGGAACAGGCCGATCTGCTGGATCACGTAGCCGATGTTGCGACGCAGGGTCACTTCGTCGAGGTCGGTGGTGTCTTCGCCGTTGATCAGGATCTTGCCCGAGGTGGGCTTGATCAGGCGGTTGATCATTTTCAGCGTGGTGCTCTTGCCGCAGCCCGAGGGGCCGAGGAATACGCAAATCTCGCCTTCGTTGACGGTCAGGCTTACGTCGTTCACGGCGGAGACAGTCTTGCCGTTGCTTTGGAAAGTCTTGGTCAGGTGTTGAAGTTCGATCATTTGAGCAGTCCTTTTGGAGTCAGCGAGCGTTGCAGCCATTGCAGAAGCAGGTCGGCGAAGATGGCCAGGAGACTGACCAGCACGGCGCCGACGATCAGCATCGACATGTCGCTGCGGCTGATGGAAGCCAGAATAAGTACACCCAGGCCGCCGGCGCCGATGGTGGCGGCGATGGTCATCACGCCGATGTTCATCACCACGGCGGTGCGTACACCGGCGAGGATCACCGGTACGGCGATGGGCAGTTCGACCATGCGCAGGCGCTGGCCGAAGGTCATGCCGATGCCTTTGGCGGCTTCGCGGATGCCCGGTTCCACGCCGGTCAGGGCCAGGTAGGTGTTACGCATGATCGGCAGCAGGGAGTAGAGGAACACGGCGGTGATCGCCGGCATTGGCCCCAGGCCCTGGCCGAATTTGGAGTAGAACGGCAGCAGCAGGCCAAACAGGGCGATGGACGGCACGGTCAGCAGCACAGTGGCGCTGGCTTGCAGCGGGCCGGCCAGGCTCGGGAAGCGGGTCATCAGCACGCCGAGGGGCACGCCGACGACAATCGCGAGGATCACGGCAATGCCGACCAGGGTGATGTGCTGCCAGGTCAGGTGCAGGACTTGGGCCCAATCAAGATGGGAAAAGGCGTTTAAAAATTCCATGTCTTCTCCTCTTAGTTGAGTGGATGCTGGCGCAGGAAGTCGGCGGCGACGGCGGATGGGCTTTCATGGTCGACGTCGACCCGCGCGTTCAGTTCGCGCATGGTTGTATCGTCAAACAGTGCGGCCAGTGGCTTCAGATCGGCGGCCAGTTGCGGATGAGCGTCCAGGTACACCTGACGCACCACCGGCGCGGCGGTGTAGTCCGGGAAGTAGTGCTTGTCGTCTTCGAGCAGCTTCAATTTGAAGGCATTCAGGCGACCGTCGGTGGTGTACACCAAGCCGGCAAACACCTGGCCGTTACGCAACGCGGTGTAGACCAGCCCGGCGTCCATCTGCCGGGTGTTTTTGCGGGTCAGGTTCATGTCGTAGAGCTTGACCATGCCGCCCATGCCGTCGGAACGGTTGGCGAACTCGGTGTCCAGGGCCACCAGGCGCGTGGCCTTGGTTTTTTCCGCGAGGGCTTGGGTCAGATCGCTGATCGTGTTGATCTGCGGGAATTCCTGGGCCACGTTCTCAGGCAATGCCAGCGCGTAGGTGTTGCTGAATTTCGATGGCGAAAGCCAGACCAGGCCTTTTTTCGCGTCGAGTTCTTTCACCCGAGCGTAGGACTGTTCGCTGTCGAGCTTCTCGTCCACATGGTTGTAGGCCACCAGCGACACGCCGGTGTATTCCCAGATCAGGTCCAGTTGCCCGCTTTCCTGGGCACTGCGCGCCAGGTTGCTGCCCAGGCCGCCGGTCACGCGGGTGTCGTAACCCTTGGTGCGCAGGTACTGGGAAGTGATTTCGGCGAGCAGGGTCTGTTCAGTGAACACCCGTGCGCCGATGCGGATGACCGGTTTTTCAGCGGCTTGCGCAACCCCTGCAAACAGCAGGACGCAGCTCAATATCAATGTCAGTTTTTTCATGTGAATTCCTTTGCCGAGCCTTAAGACGCACGCACTCCGCGTTCCAGCCAGAGGCGGCTGCCCATGGTCACCAGACCGTCGAGCAGCAGGGCCAACAGCGCGGTACACGCGGCGCCGAGCAGCAATTGCGGCTGATTGTTCAGGGCGATGCCGGGGAAGATCAGGCTGCCCAGGCTGTTGGCGCCGATCAGGAACGCCAGCGGCGCGGTGCCGACGTTGATCGCCAGGGCCACGCGCACGCCGCCGATGATGATCGGCACGGCGTTCGGCAACTCGACGCGAAACAGCACCTGGCGCGGGGTCATGCCGATGCCGGTGGCGGCTTCTTTCAGCGAGCCCTGGACGTTTTTCAGGCCTTCGTAGGTGTTGCGCACGATGGGCAGCAATGAAGCGAGGAACAGCGCGAAGATCGCCGGGCCGCTGCCGATGCCGAGGACGCCGAGGGCGATGGCCAGTACGGCCAGGGGAGGGACGGTGTTGCCGATATTGAAGATCTGCATGAAGCGTTCGGCGCGCCCGACCATGTTCGGGCGGCTGAGCAGGATACCGGCGGGGAGGCCCACAATCAGGGCGGCCAGCATGGAGACTAGGACGAGAATCAGGTGAGCTTGCAGGTAAAACAACAAATCGTCGCGGTACAGTTCGATGGTGTTGATGCCGATCCAGTGGATCAGCAGGGCCAGGAGAGCGACGACAACCGCTCCTCCTATCAGCCCTTTGCCATAGCGAATAGCCACAGGCGGACTCCTTTTTTCTTCTGTCGGCGAACACATTCCTGCGTGGCATGCCACTGCTGGCTGCCGTTGAATGTGGTCGCGAAAAGCAGCTCGCCCATGCCGGCAAAAGCGGCATGAGGTCAAGCCATGAGCGTAGCCTCGTCAGGCTAACTTGCTGATTTTTCAGCCCCTGTTTCGAGTGCGGTTGCAGGGGAGTGGACGTCTCTACCTTTTAAAAGGTTCCATACTTGGCAGTATTTAGCCACCCCCAACCGGGTGAACGGTGGTCCGGCACCCTGGGTTTGCGCTATACTCGCCGCCCTTTTTTGACTCACCTGCCAGGCGATTTCCCATGACCCACCAGGCCGCCGAAGTCGCGAAACGCCGCACTTTCGCCATTATTTCCCACCCCGATGCCGGTAAAACCACCATCACCGAGAAGCTCTTGCTGATGGGCAAGGCGATCGCAGTGGCCGGCACGGTGAAATCCCGCAAATCCGACCGCCATGCCACCTCCGACTGGATGGAAATGGAAAAGCAACGGGGTATTTCCATTACCACGTCGGTCATGCAGTTCCCGTATCGCGATCACATGATCAACCTGCTCGACACCCCGGGCCACGAAGACTTCTCCGAAGACACCTACCGCACCCTGACCGCGGTGGACTCGGCCTTGATGGTCCTCGACGGCGGTAAGGGCGTCGAGCCGCGCACGATTGCGTTGATGGACGTCTGCCGCCTGCGCGACACGCCGATCGTCAGCTTTATCAACAAACTCGACCGCGACATCCGCGATCCGATCGAGCTGCTCGACGAAATCGAAGCGGTGCTGAAGATCAAGGCGGCGCCGATCACCTGGCCGATCGGTTGCTACCGCGACTTCAAGGGCGTGTACCACCTGGCCGACGACTACATCATTGTCTACACCGCCGGCCACGGTCACGAACGCACCGATGTGAAAATCATCGAGAAGCTCGACTCCGACGAAGCCCGCGCCCACTTGGGCGATGAGTACGACCGCTTCGTCGACCAGCTGGAACTGGTGCAGGGCGCCTGCCACGAGTTCAACCAGCAGGAATTCCTCGACGGCCAACTGACCCCGGTGTTCTTCGGTACCGCATTGGGCAACTTCGGTGTCGACCACGTGCTCGACGCCGTGGTGGACTGGGCCCCGCGCCCGCTGGCCCGGGTCGCCAACGAGCGCACCGTGGAGCCGGTGGAAGAGAAATTCTCGGGCTTCGTGTTCAAGATCCAGGCGAACATGGACCCCAAACACCGCGACCGTATCGCCTTTATGCGAATCTGCTCCGGCAGGTACGAAAAAGGCATGAAGATGCGCCACGTTCGCACCGGCAAGGACGTGCGAATCGGCGATGCCCTGACGTTCTTCTCCTCCGAGCGTGAACAGCTCGAAGAAGCCTACGCCGGCGACATCATCGGCTTGCACAACCACGGCACCATCCAGATCGGCGACACCTTCACCGAAGGCGAAACGCTGGGCTTCACCGGCATCCCGCACTTCGCCCCGGAACTGTTCCGCCGCGTGCGTCTGCGCGACCCGCTGAAATCCAAGCAACTGCGCCAAGGCTTGCAGCAACTGGCGGAAGAGGGCGCGACCCAGGTGTTCTTCCCCGAGCGCAGCAACGACATCATCCTCGGCGCCGTCGGTGTGCTGCAGTTCGATGTGGTCGCCAGTCGCCTGAAAGAGGAATACAAGGTCGAATGCTCCTACGAGCCGATCACTGTGTACTCCGCGCGCTGGATCGAGTGCAGCGATAAGAAGAAGTTGGAAGAGTTCTCCAACAAAGCCGTGGAAAACCTCGCGGTCGACGGCGGCGGTCACCTGACCTACCTGGCGCCGACCCGGGTCAACCTGGCGCTGATGGAAGAGCGTTGGCCGGATGTGAAATTCCGTGCGACCCGCGAGCACCATTAAGCTCTGAGCGGTGGACAAGAGGGCGAAG
This sequence comes from Pseudomonas sp. LY-1, assembly GCF_053502595.1. Lineage (NCBI taxonomy): Bacteria > Pseudomonadati > Pseudomonadota > Gammaproteobacteria > Pseudomonadales > Pseudomonadaceae > Pseudomonas > Pseudomonas sp. LY-1. The sequence goes on from NZ_CP094353.1 coordinate 1,215,001, forward strand.
CTGTCATGGCTTCGCCCTTTTTTATGTCTGCCGAAAATCCAAAATGTGGGAGCAGGCTTGCCTGCGATGCAGGCACCTCAGTCCATCAGGCACACCCAGTGGATGCCATCGCAGGCAAGCCAGCTCCCACAGTCAGGTTTTCATTAGTCAGGGGAATTGGCGCTAACCCCGCTTCCGGTCTAGCGTTTCGACTACGACACCCACTCACCGACGGAAATAGGAGACAAGGGTGCGTATAACTAAACGTGCCATTCCTCTGGTGCTACTGGTGTCCTTGGGGATCTCAAGCGCCGGGGCACATGGGCTGCAACTGGCCGACGCCGGAACGCCCCAGTGGAAAGACACTGGCCCCGTCACCAAGAAAAAACAGAAGGAGGTCAACTCCGGCGGCTGGCAGCCGCAGTCCCAACCCGCGCCCAAGGAGGATGCGGAAAACCCTTATAATGAAGGCGAAGACAGTGAAACCTACGACGATGGCGACAGCTAGTCGTAAATTCCGGGCAATAGAAAACCCCTTCTTCCCCGGCAGATGCGCAACAAGGGAGAAGGTTTTTTCAACGGATCAAAATCACGCTGTAGGATTTTTCTGTACGATCTTTCCCTGTCATTTGTGGTTCTACTCTTCTTTTGCGTGACCTCGCGTTTTGCTCTCGACGCTGAAGTCACTATCGATTAGTTTCTAATCCATTGGCAAATCTGAAAAAGCAAAGAGCCGCGGGCTAGAGTGTTCCGCGTTACTATCATCGAGTCTGGCTTCATTAATCGATGGGCTTGCGCGAGATGTCAATCAAGCGTCGATAAGTGCAATCATAAATCAGTACTGTGAATTCAGAATTTAAATGTGTAATAACGTTTCTTGACGACGTGGATCGGTGCGTGATATTCAAGTCGGCGTTGAAACGATATGCGCAATGGATAGCTCATTTTCTTCAAGGTCTCGCATGCGATGGATTGTATTAGTGTAAAAAATTTGTCCAAAACCTACCTGATTAAAGAGCGCTCGGAAGGGCCGCTCGGTTGGCTGACAAGTCTGGTATCTCCCAAGAGTTCAGAGAAGACGGCTGTTGACGATATTTCATTTACTGTCAAGCAGGGTGAGGTCGTAGGCTTTCTCGGACCGAATGGCGCAGGTAAAACCACTACATTGAAAATTCTGTCGGGGCTGCTCTATCCGACGGCAGGACAAATATCGGTTCTCGGTTATAAACCACAATTGCGGAGCAAGGAATTTCTCAAGTCCATCTCGCTGATCATGGGGCAACGTCAACAGTTGATCTGGGACTTGCCGGCCATGGAAACTTTCCGGCTGAATCAGAAGATATTCGAAATCTCCGATGAACAGTTCAAGCAGACCTATGGCTATCTGGATGAATTGCTTAAGGTATCGAAGTTGGCCAAGGCGCCGGTGCGAACCCTGTCGCTTGGCGAGAAAATGAAGTGTGAGCTGGTCGCATCGTTACTTCATGACCCCAAGGTTCTTTTTCTCGACGAGCCGACTATCGGACTCGATGTCGGGGTGCAAAAGATAGTTCGTTCATTTATTCGGGACTATGGCCGCGAGCGCAATGTGAGCGTTCTGCTGACGTCGCATTACATGCAGGATATTGAAGCCCTGTGTGAGCGAGTCGTTGTCGTTTCCGATGGCAAGATCTCCTTCGATGACACCCTGGAGTCGCTGCGTAAACGCATGTCGGATCACCGCATCATTACGGTGGAATTGTCTGAAAGCGTTATGGCTTCGGCACTTGGCCGGTACGGTCTGGTGCGCTCCGCAGACGGCTTTGTGCATGAGTTGCTGGTGCCGGCTGCTGAGGTGGTGTGTGTCTGTTCGCAGGTTCTGGCCGAGCAGCCGGTCATCGACATTTCCATCGGTGATCCACCGATCGAAGAGGCTCTGCTGAAGCTGTTCATGGCCTCTCAGGCCGACGCCGGGCAAAAGGTCAAGGGTGCGCCCGGGGAGTGTGTCGCGTGAGCCGGTTTGCCATGAAAGTCGCAGGCGTTGCGCGCACAGCCATTCGTCGCAAGGTTGCGCATCGCGCAGAGTTGTTTGTATTGGTACTCGCCTCTTTGGTGCCGTTATTCATGATGGTCATCTGGATGGGCATTGCAAAGGATGCCGCACTGGAAGGTTTTACCCCGGCCAGGTTTGCCGCTTACTTTGCGCTGGTATTTCTGGTTGGCGAAATCGTCTCCAGTACAGCTGCTGAAGAAGTAGAGAGCGACATTCATTCGGGGGATATTGGCAGTTTCCTGTTGAAGCCATTCAATATTGCCTTCTATTACTTTCTGGGTGAAATGGCTTCGGCGATGGTCAGAGTCATACCGATATTTTTCCTGGTGGCTGGCGTATTCCTATTTTCCGAAGCGGGTAAGTATTTGCACCTGAGCTATCTGATGCCTGCACTGCTCGGAGTCATACTGGGTTTTGCCATCAACTATTTACTTTATTTCATCGGCGGGCTTGCGGCGTTCTGGTCCGATCAGGCAAGTGCCTTTGATCTGGTGTTGACTTACATGCTCACGCTGTTTGGTGGGGTCCTTGCTCCGTTGACGCTTTATCCGGGCTGGATGCAGTCGGTACTTGAGTGGTCACCGTTCCCTTACATTATTAGCTTTCCAATCAGAATCATCATGGGCGAGTTGACAAACGAACAGTTGGTTAATGGATTGCTATTTCAGGTTGTGCTGGTTGCTGCACTTTCGTTGTTGGCTAATTTTATCTGGGCCAAAGGTGTAAAACGTTATTCGGTGTTCGGATAATGAAGACGTTGAGCGCAGTCAAGGCGCTTCTGACAGCAAGGTTGCAGGCCAATATGAAAGACCGCGTGCCGGTCTTTGTCAGCCTGTTGAATACAGCCCTACTGGGATTGTCCGTTTATGTCGTGATTGAGATTTTCTTTGGGAATGTCGAGACAATTGGTGGCTGGAATAAACAGCAGTCGATTGTGTTGTATGGTGCCTTTATCCTTATTCGCTCCTTTGTACAAATGGTGGTATTGCCCAACTGCGAGGCCGCCTCGAAGTTGATCATCAGCAAGTCCATTGATACTTATTTGTCCAAACCGGTTGATGTGCAAACCATTCTGGCCTTTGGGCAGTTGCGCCTCTGGCATATTTTCGGGGTCCTGCTGGGGCTGGGTCTGATGCTGGGTGGCAGTCGTGCGCAAGGGCAACTGACATTGCAGACGCTCGGCGCTTTCTTGGTCTTCATGGTCCTCGCGTGTGCGCTGGTTTATTCGGTCTGGTTCAGCATTGCCAGTCTGGCGTTCTGGACCAAGAAAACCGGCAACATTTCCCACCTGTTGTTTATGTTTCTGACCACCGGACGGTTCCCGTCCGGCGCGTATCCGGAGTGGATCCAGGTCGTGATCATGACCGTAGTCCCTGTCTTTTTCATCATGGAAGTGCCCGCGCAATCAGCGATGGGGATGACGACGGGGCGGTCTTTGGCGGGCGCTGTACTGGCGACTCTGGCCTTCTTGCTGTTGTCTCGATTGCTTTGGCATTGGGGGGTCAAGAAATACCTTCGAGAGGGCGCCTGACACTCGCAACACCGAAAAAAGCCCCTCCCGCCAGGCTGATGCGCAACCTGACGGGAAGGGCTGTAGAACGCTGTGTCACCGCGCCCCCCACAGGGGAGCGCGACGCTCGCTTCAGGCGACGAACTGCTCCGCATAGTGGCAAGCCACCTGGCGGTTATCCAACGCCCGCAACTGCGGCTCCTCGCTGCTGCACCGCGCCGTCGCATACGGGCAGCGCTTGTGGAAAGCGCAGCCGGACGGCGGGTTCAGCGGGTTGGGCAGTTCGCCGACGATCTTGATCTTCGGCTTGTTCGGGTCCGGGTGGATGGTCGGTGTGGCCGACAGCAGCGCCTGGGTGTACGGGTGCAGGGGGCGCGCGTAGATGTCGCCCTTGGGGCCGACTTCCACCGGGCGCCCGAGGTACATCACCATCACGTCGTCGGCGACGTGTTGCACCACCGCGAGGTTGTGGGAAATGAACACGTAGGCGGTGTTGAATTCCTGCTGCAGGTCCATGAACAGGTTGAGCACCTGGGCCTGGATCGACACGTCCAGCGCCGAGGTCGGCTCATCCGCCACCAGCACTTTGGGTTGCAGCATCATCGCCCGGGCCAGGGCGATCCGTTGGCGCTGGCCGCCGGAGAACATATGCGGGTAGCGCTGATAGTGCTCAGGGCGCAGGCCCACCTGCTTCATCATCGCCTGGACCTTTTCGCGGCGTTCGGCGGCGGACAGGTGGGTGTTGATCAGCAGCGGTTCAGCCAGTTGATCGCCGACTTTCTGCCGCGGGTTCAACGAGGCATACGGGCTCTGGAACACCATCTGCACGTCTTTGCGCAATTGCTTGCGCTGCGCCTTGTCGGCGCCGGCGACTTCCTGGCCGGCGATTTTCAACGAGCCCGACGACGGCTCTTCAATCAGCGTCAGCGCACGGGCCAGGGTGGATTTGCCGCAGCCCGACTCGCCCACCACGGCGAGGGTCTTGCCGGCTTCCAGTTCGAAGGACACCCCATTGAGGGCGCGCACGGTGGCGTGGCCCTTGAACAGGCCTCGGGACACTTCGTAGTGACGGGTCAGGTCGCGGGCGGTAAGAACGACGGCCATTACGCCACCTCCTGATTCAAGGGGTAGAAGCAGCGCGCGAGGCTGTTCGATTTAGGGTCCAGGCCCGGGCGGGTCTGGCGGCAGCTGTCTTGCACGTAGGGGCAACGCGGCGACAGCAGGCAGCCTTGCGGGCGGTCATAACGGCCGGGCACGATGCCGGGCAGCGTGGCCAGGCGCGCGGCACCGAGGCTGTGTTCCGGAATCGCCTTGAGCAGCGCTTCGCTGTAGGGATGCGCCGGAATGTCGAACAGTTGCGGCACCTGGCCGACTTCCACGGCTTGGCCGGCATACATCACACACACGCGCTGGGCGGTTTCCGCAACGACCGCGAGGTCGTGGGTGATCAGCACCAGGCCCATGTTCTGCTCTTTCTGCAGGGCCAGCAGCAGGTCCATGATCTGGGCCTGGATGGTCACGTCCAAGGCGGTGGTCGGTTCGTCGGCGATCAGCAACTTCGGCTCGCCGGCAATCGCCATGGCGATGGCCACGCGTTGGCTCATACCGCCGGACAGTTGGTGCGGGTAGGCATCCATCCGGCTGGCGGCGCCGGGGATCTCGACTTTTTCCAGCAGTTCGATGGCACGCTTGCGTGCTTGCTTGCTGGACATCTTCAGGTGCAGGCGCAGCACTTCTTCGATCTGGAAACCCACGGTGTAACTGGGGTTCAGCGCGGTCATCGGGTCCTGGAACACCATCGCCAGGTCTTTGCCGACGATCTGCCGACGCTGGCGGTTGCTCAGCTTGAGCATGTCCTTGCCGTCGAAGTTCAGGGCGTCGGCGGTGACGATGCCGGGGTGTTCGATCAGGCCCATCAGCGCCATCATGGTCACGGATTTACCCGAGCCCGACTCGCCCACGATCGCCAGGACTTCGCCTTTGTCGACGCTGATGTCGAGGCCATCGACCACCGGCACGGCGGTCTTGTCGCCGAAGCGCACGTTGAGATTCTTGATTTCTAACAGTGACATGGGAATCTCCTCAGGCGGCGTTCTTGAGTTTCGGGTCCAGCGCGTCGCGCAGGCCGTCGCCCATCAGGTTGATTGCCAGCACGCTGAGCAAAATGGTCAGACCCGGCAGGCTCACGACCCACCAGGCGCGTTCGATGTAGTCACGGGCCGAAGCCAGCATGGTGCCCCACTCCGGCGTTGGCGGTTGCACGCCCAGGCCGAGGAAGCCCAGCGCGGCGGCATCGAGGATCGCCGAAGAGAAACTCAAGGTCGCCTGCACGATCAGCGGCGCCATGCAGTTGGGCAACACGGTGATGAACATCAGGCGCGGCAGGCCGGCACCGGCGAGGCGGGCGGCGGTCACGTAGTCGCGGTTGAGTTCGCCCATCACCGCAGCGCGAGTCAGACGCACGTAGGACGGCAGCGAGACGATGGCGATGGCGATCACGGTGTTGATCAGGCCAGGGCCGAGGATCGCGACAATGGCGACGGCCAGCAGCAGTGATGGCAGGGCCAGCATGATGTCCATCAGGCGCATGATGGTCGGGCCGAGCAGGCGCGGGAAGAACCCGGCGAACAGCCCGAGCAGGATGCCCGGAATCAGCGACATCACCACCGACGACAAGCCGATCAGCAGCGACAGGCGCGAGCCCTGGATCAAGCGCGAGAGCAAGTCACGGCCGAGTTCGTCGGTGCCGAGCAGGAACTGGATCTGCCCGCCTTCCAGCCACGACGGCGGGGTCAGCAGGAAGTCGCGGTATTGCTCGCTGGGGTTATGCGGCGCCACCCACGGGGCGAACAGCGCGCAGAACACGATCAGCAACATGAACAGCAGGCCGGCAACCGCGCCTTTGTTCTTGGAGAAGGCTTGCCAGAATTCTTTGTACGGCGACGGGTACAGCAGGCTCTGATCGACTGCTGACACTGGAGTAGGTGTGGTCATGGTCATGATCTCAGCGCTGGTGACGGATGCGTGGGTTGGCGAAGCCGTAGAGGACATCCACCACGAAGTTCACCAGGATCACCAGGCAGGCGATCAGCAGGATGCCGTTTTGCACCACCGGGTAGTCCCGTGCGCCAATGGCTTCGATCAGCCATTTGCCGATGCCGGGCCACGAGAAGATGGTTTCGGTCAATACCGCACCGGCCAGCAGGGTGCCGACTTGCAGGCCGACCACGGTGAGCACCGGGATCAGCGCGTTCCGCAGGCCATGGATGAACACCACGCGCGCCGGCGACAGGCCTTTGGCCTTGGCGGTGCGGATGTAGTCTTCGCGCAACACTTCGAGCATCGACGAACGGGTCATCCGCGCAATCACCGCCAGCGGGATGGTGCCGAGCACGATGGCCGGCAGGATCAGGTGGTGCAGGGCGTCCCAGAACGCATCAGGCTCGTTGGCCAGCAGGGTGTCGATCAGCATGAAGCCGGTGCGTGGCTCGATGTCGTAGAGCAGGTCGATACGCCCGGAAACCGGGGTCCAGCCCAGGCTCACCGAGAAGAACATGATCAGGATCAGGCCCCACCAGAAGATCGGCATCGAATAGCCCGCGAGGGAGATGCCCATCACCCCGTGGTCGAACAGCGATCCTCGCTTCAAGGCCGCGATCACCCCCGCCAACAGGCCCAGGATACCGGCGAACAACAGGGCGGCCATGGACAGCTCCAGGGTCGCCGGGAAGAGTGCGGTGAACTCGGTCCACACGCTGGTGCGCGTGCGCAGGGATTCGCCAAGGTCGCCTTGGGCCAGCTTGCCGATGTAGTCCAGGTACTGCGCATACAACGGCTTGTTAAGGCCAAGGCGTTCCATTGCCTGTGCGTGCATCTCGGGGTCGACCCGGCGTTCGCCCATCATGACTTCTACGGGGTCGCCTGGAATCATGCGGATCAACGCAAACGTCAGCAACGTGATGCCGAAGAAGGTGGGGATCAATAACCCCAATCGGCGGGCAATAAAACTAAACATCTTGTGGTGTACCTCAATCAGCCGGTTAGGCAGGTCCGGCACCGTCAACGTCGACGGTGCCGAGCGTTTTTTCTTATTTACTTCACCTGGGTGGTGGCGAAGTTATTGGTCGTCAGTGGGCTTTGGGTATAACCCTCGACGTTTTTGCGCATGGCGGTGAACATTTTCGGATAAGCCATGGGGATCCACGGTTGATCCTTGTCAAAGACGTCCAGTGCTTGTTCATAGAGTGCAGCGCGCTGGGTGGGTTCAGCGATGGCGCGCGCCTTGTCGATCAGGTCCTGAAATTCTTTATTACACCAACGGGCGTAGTTTTCGCCGTTCTTGGCCGCATCGCAACTCAGGTTCGGGGTGAGGAAGTTGTCCGGGTCACCGTTATCGCCGGCCCAGCCTGCAGAGACCATGTCGTGCTCGCCCGCTTTGGCGCGTTTGAGCATCTCGCCCCACTCCATCACCTTGATGTTGACCTTCAGGCCGATCTGGGCCAGGTCCGCTTGCATGCGCTGGGCGCCGAGCATCGGGTTGGGGTTGGTCGGGCCGCCGCCGTTACGGGTGAACAGGGTGAACTCGGTGCCCTCCGGCACGCCGGCTTCCTTGAGCAGGGCGCGGGCCTTGTCGAGGTCGCGTGGCGGGTTTTTCAACGTGTTGTTGAAACCCAGCAACGTCGGCGGATACGGACCGGTGCCGACAACTGCGTTGCCTTTGCCGTACAGGGCCTCAGTGTAGCCGGCCTTGTCGAACGCGATGTTGATCGCGTGACGCACCCGTGCGTCGCTCATGTATTTGTGGGTGGTGTTCAAGGCAGTGTAGCTGGTGGTCATGGCCGCCAGTTCATCGACTTTCAGGTTCGGGTCTTTCTTGATGCTCGGGATGTCGTCGGGCTTCGGATACAGCGCGATCTGGCATTCGTTGGCCTTGAGCTTCTGCAGGCGCACGTTGTTGTCGGTGGTGATCGCCAGGATCAGCGGGTCGGCCGGCGGCTTGCCGCGGAAGTAGTCCGGGTTGGCCTTGAAGCGCACCTGGGCGTCCTTGGCGTAGCGGGTGAAGATGAACGGGCCGGTGCCGACCGGCTTGGCGTTGAGGTCATCGGTCTTGCCGGACTTGAGCAACTGGTCGGCGTATTCGGCCGAGTGAATCGACGAAAACGCCATGGCCAGGTCGGCCAGGAACGGTGCTTCCGGACGGGTCAGGGTGAAGACCACGGTGTGATCGTCGGTCTTCTCGACGCTCTTGAGCAGTTCCTTGAAGCCCATGCTTTCGAAGTACGGGTAGCCCACGTTGGACTTGGTGTGCCACGGGTGTTTCGGGTCCAGCTGGCGCTGGAAGCTCCAAAGCACGTCGTCGGCGTTCAGGTTGCGCGTGGGTTTGAAATAGTCGGTGGTGTGGAACTTGATGTCGTCACGCAGGTGGAAGGTGTAGGTCAGGCCATCGGCGCTGATTTCCGGCAGGGCCTTGGCCAGCGCCGGGATCACTTCGGTGGTGCCGGGCTTGAAGTCCACCAGACGGTTGAACAGGGTTTCGGCGGCGGCGTCGGCGGTGACGGCCGTGGTGTACAGGACCGGATCGAAACCTTCCGGGCTGGCTTCGGTGCAGACCACCAGCGGTTTGGCCGAAATGCCGACCGCCACGCTCAACAGCGCAGCGGCAATGGCAGCTTGTAACGGGAGCATGTTCATTCGGAGCCCTCTGCAATCGATGGGACCAGACGAGCATAGAGGGCGGGCTCGTCCTGAGCCCGCCGTCTACCTGGCGCTGATTAAAGGATGTTGAACGGGATGGTGGTGACCAAACGGAACTCTTTGATGCTGCCGTCGGACTGGAACTCACTGCCACGGTGCTCAACGTAGGTCGCACGAATGCCCGTGGCTTTGAGTGGGCCGCTCTGGATTGCGTAAGAGGCGCCTACACCGTATTCCTGGTGTTTTTCGCCGTCTTGGCTCTGGATGCCGTCATAGGCGAACTTGGCCCGACCACCGTTGCCGGTGTAGTGGGTGCCGTCGATGCCCCAGCCGCGCGCTGAGTAAGCGTTGAACTTCAGGCCTGGCACACCGTATTCGGCCATGTTGATGGCGTAGGCGATCTGGAAGGACTTCTCGTTCGGGCCGTTGAAGTCCGAGGTCAGGGAGTTGGCCAGGTAGATGCCGTTGGTTTCGTGCAGGTAGTCGAAGTACTCGTTACCGTTCACTGCCTGGTACGCGAAGGTCAGACTGTGCGCCTGGTGGGTCAGGCCGAGCGACAGCGAGTAGGTGTCGTTGTCGATTTCGCCCATCAACTTTTTGCCTTCGTCGACGGTCTTGTAGTAGTTCAGGCCGGTGGTCAGGCCCAATACCGAGCTGTCGCCCAGTTCATGGGTCGCGCCGAAGTAGTACTGGTTCCAGAAGTCTTTGACGTTGGCGGCGAAGATGCTGGTTTTCAGGCTTTTCAGCGGCTGGTAGTTCAGGCCCAGGGTCGACACCTTGTCGGTTTCAGCGCCGTTGCCGTATTCACTGCGGAATTTTGACAGGCTCTGTTCGGTACGTGGCGAAACGCGGTCGAACACGCCGCCCTGGAACGACAGGTTGCTGAACTCTTCGCTGTTGAAACTCACCCCTTCGAAGCTCGAAGGCAGCGCACGGTTGCCGATGGTATCGACGATGCCGCTGCTGAAGTTCTGGCGACCGGCGGTCAGGGTGGTGTTGGAGACGCGGAACTGCACGTTGGCCAGGCCCAGTTTGCTCCACTGGTCGACTGCATCGCCGTTGGAGTCGGCCAGGGTACGGTTGGAGCCGCCCTTGATGTCACGCTTGCTGCGGTCCAGGACCAGTGCGTTGTAGACCGCCAATTCGGTCTTGACGCCCACGGTACCCTGGGTGAAACCCGAGCTGGCGTTGAGGATGGTGCCCTGTACCCAGTTGGTACGATTGCGGTCGGTGCGGGTTTCGCCGTGCTTCTTGTACTCGAAGGTGCCCCCACGGTACTTGCTTTCATGGGAGTACCAGTTACGCGTGGTGCCGCCCAGGCTGAAGTCCTCGATAAAACCCTTGGCTTCGCTTTGAGCGCTGGTGCCGGCCAGTGTGGTGGGAACGAAGTCCTGGCTCTGGGTTTCCGCGTAAGCGGTCGCCGTGATGCTGCTGATGGCCAGGGCCAGAAGCGCTTTGCTGCTCAGTTTCATGGGTGAAGCTCCTTTGGTTCTCTTTTTTTATGCCGGTCTTTTAGGCGAACCGGCTATTGGTGTGTAACTCGTTCAAGCATTTGCAAACGTTTGCTGTAGGAAATTTCCCAACAGAAGGCTGCAAGTTTGCCGGAGAGTGTTATCCACTCCCCGCAATCCGGTTATTTTCTTATGGGGTGATACTGACGCCCGAGAACACGTTGCGGCCGAAGGGGCTCACTTGGAAACCTTCGACTTTGGCGCTTAACGGCTGGTTGACCGTCGAGTGGGCGACTGGTGTGATCGGCACCTGCGCTTTGAGCAGTTGCTGTGCCTGTTTGTACAGAACAGTCCGTTGTTCGCGGTCGGTGACGACCTTGGCTTGCTTGATCAGCTTGTCGTATGCCGGGTCGCACCACATGGAGTAGTTGTTCCCGCCGATGGCGTCGCAGCTGTAGAGGGTGCCCAACCAGTTGTCCGGGTCGCCGTTGTCGCCGGTCCAGCCGATCAGGCTGATATCGTGCTCACCGTTCTTGGTGCGCTTGATGTACTCGCCCCACTCGTAGCTGACGATCTTGACCTTGAGGCCGATCTTGGCCCAGTCGTTCTGCAGCATCTCGGCCATCAGCTTGGCGTTGGGGTTGTACGGCCGTTGTACCGGCATCGCCCACAGGGTGATCTCGGTGCCTTCCTTCACGCCGGCGGCCTTGAGCAGTTCCTTGGCTTTTTCCGGGTTGTAGGCGGCGTCTTTAATGCTGTCGTCGTAAGACCACTGCGTCGGTGGCATGGCGTTGACCGCCAGTTGCCCCGCGCCCTGGTACACGGCGTTGAGGATGCTCTGCTTGTTCACCGCCATGTCCAGCGCCTGGCGCACTTCGAGCTGGTCGAACGGTTTGTGGCGCACGTTGTAGGCGATGTAGCCGAGGTTGAAACCTGGCTTGGTCAGCAGTTGCAGCTTGGGGTCGGCCTTGAGAGCGTCGACATCCGCCGGACGCGGATGCAGGGTGATCTGGCATTCGCCGGCCTTGAGCTTTTGCACCCGCACCGACGCGTCGGTGTTGATGGCGAAGATCAACTGGTCGAGCTTGACCCGGCTCGGGTCCCAGTACTGTTTGTTGCCGGCGTAACGGATCTGCGAGTCTTTCTGGTAGCGCTGGAAGACGAACGGGCCAGTGCCGATCGGCTTCTGGTTGATGTCGCTGGGCTTGCCCTGCTTGAGCAACTGCTCGGCGTATTCGGCCGACAGAATGGAGGCAAAGCTCATGGCGATATTTTGCACGAACGCCGCGTCGACCGTGTTCAGTGTCATCACCACGGTGTGCGGGTCGGTTTTCTCGACCTTGGCGATGTTCTTGTTCAGGCTCATCCCGTTGAAGTATGGAAACTCGGTGGGGTAGGCCTTGCGAAACGGATGGTCGGGGTCAAGCATGCGGTTGAAAGTGAACAACACGTCGTCGGCGTTGAAGTCCCGCGTGGGCTTGAACTCTTTATTGCTGTGGAATTTCACCCCTTCGCGCAGGTGGAAGGTGTAGGTCAGGCCATCTGGCGAAATATTCCACTTGGTTGCCAGCCCCGGTACGACGCTGGTCGCGCCCTTTTCAAACTCAACCAGGCGGTTGTACAGCGGCTCGGCCGCATCGTTGTCGGTGGCGGTGGTGTACTGCGCGGTGTCAAAGCCCGCCGGGCTGCCTTCAGAGCAAAACACCAGGCTCTTTTTTTCGGCGGCGTGGCCCATCGTGGCCACAGCCAGCAGGCTGGTACCAAAAATTGCGGATAGAACGGTGGTATGGCGCATGACGATCCCGATCCTTGTTTGTAGTTGTCATCAGCGAGCAATCCCCCCGGCATACGGCCAGGGGGACATCACTGATTCCACGCACAGCAAGTGCCCATCAGATTGGAGCCTCTGCTGTCCTACGACGTTAGGGGTCGAGGACTTCGCAGTAAATGCGCAAAATCTGACTGACCTTGTAGGCAACGGAGCCGCGAATCGAAGTTCATTGCCGTAGGACGGCAGCGAGCGCGAATGTGGTCTGTTTCCTACTGGCCTGGCGGATGCAATAACGGCGACGTTATGAAACGTCGCCGCGATTGGTCCTTACTTGCCGCTGACGCTCACGCCGTAGAAGGAGTTCAGGCCAAACGGGCTGATCTTGAAGTCCTGTACGGTGTTGCGCATGGGTTGATACACCGTCGAGTGCGCGATAGGTGTCATCGGGACTGCATCTTTGAGGATATGTTGCGCCTGCTTATACAGCTCGGTGCGTTTGGCCACATCCGAAGTGGCCTTGGCTTCTTTCACGATGCCGTCGAATTTCTTGTCGCACCATTTGGAGAAGTTGTTACCGGCCAGCGAATCGCAGCCGAACAGTACGTTCAGCCAGTTGTCCGGGTCCCCATTGTCGCCGCTCCAGCCAATGATCATGGCCTGGTTCTCGCCGCCTTTGGAACGCTTGATGTACTCGCCCCATTCGTAGCTGACGATGTTGACCTTCAGGCCGATCTGTTTCCAGTCGTTCTGCAGCATCTCGGCCATCAGCTTGGCGTTCGGGTTGTACGGACGCTGGACCGGCATGGCCCACAGGGTGATCTCGGTGCCGTCCTTGATCCCGGCTTCCTTGAGCAGTTCCTTGGCTTTGGCCACGTCGTGCGGGGCATCTTTGATGGTGGTGTCGTAGGACCACTGGGTCGGCGGCATGGCGTTGACCGCCAATTGGCCCGCGCCCTGGTACACGGAGTCGATGATCTGCTGCTTGTTCACCGCCATGTCCAGCGCCTGGCGCACGCGCAGGTCGGACAGCGGGTTAGGCGCGGTCTGGCCCTTAAGCACCGGCATGACGTTGTAGGCGATGTAGCCCAGGTTGAAACCGGCCTGGTGCGGCAGTTTCAAGTCCTTGTCGTCGCCCAGTGCCTTGAGGTCGGCCGGACGGGGGAACAGGGTGATCTGGCATTCGTTTTTCTTGAGCTTCTGGATACGTACCGACGGGTCGGTGGTGATGGCGAAGATCAGGTTGTCGATCTTCACGTCTTCAGGTTTCCAGTAGTCCTTGTTGCCGGTGTAACGAATGTTCGAGTCTTTCTGGTAGCTCTTGAACACGAACGGGCCGGTGCCGACAGGTTTCTGGTTGATGTCCTGCGGCGTGCCGTTTTTCAGCAGTTGCGCGGCGTACTCGGCCGACTGGATCGACGCGAAGCTCATCGCCAGGTTCTGGATGAAGGCGGCGTCCACGGTGCCAAGGGTGAACTTGACGGTGTGGGCATCGACTTTCTCGATGTTCTTGATGTTGGTGTCCATCCCCATGTCCGTGAAGTACGGGAACTCGGTGGGGTAGGCCTTACGGAACGGATCGTCTTTGTTGATCATCCGGTTGAAGGTGAACAGTACGTCGTCGGCCGAGAACTCGCGAGTGGGCTTGAAGTACGGGGTGGTGTGGAACTTGACGCCTTCGCGCAGGTGGAAGGTGTACGTCAGGCCATCCGGGGACACGTCCCAACTGGTGGCCAGGCCAGGAACGACGGCGGTGCCGCCACGTTCGAACTGGCTCAGACGGTTGAACATGGTTTCGGCCGAAGCATCGAAGTCTGTTCCGGTGGTGTACTGGCCTGGATCAAAACCGGCCGGGCTCCCTTCGGAGCAGAACACCAGGTTAGTCGCCGCTTGGGCGAAAGGCGCTGCGGCCATAAGGCCAGCGCTAACAAGTAACGGAATGACTGCGTGTTTAAGCATGTTGGCCTCATGATTTGTTGTCATTTTTGGTAGTGAGGGCGACCTCGTGAGTCGGCCTGCGGATACTTATGCAGGGGCCATACCCATTGCAAGATGCTGAACGGTTGCAAGGATGAAAGAGTGGTACGAACGTACAGGAATGTCGCAAATATGAAAGTTTCGACATAAATGCGTACATTTGGAGGGCTTTTTCGGTGCCGCACGAGCACCAAAAAGGCCCAACCGAGGCGTGTTGTGCACTCGATTGGGGCGTTGCTGTTACTTATCGAGACTCACGCCGTAGAACGGCGTCAGGCCAAAGGGGCTGATTTTGAAGTCCCGCACTTCCTTGCGAAGTGGCTGGAAAACCGTCGAGTTCGCAATAGGCGTTATAGGTACTTGTTCTTTAAGGATTTTTTGTGCCTGCTGATACCACTTGATACGCTGCTCGCGGTCGCTGCTGACCTTGGCCTGTTGCACCAGCTTGTCGTAGGCCGGGTTACACCATTTGGCGTAGTTGCTGCCCTTCACCGCGGCACAGCTGTAGAGCACGCCGAGCCAGTTATCCGGGTCGCCGTTGTCGCCGGTCCAGCCGTAAATCATCGCATCGTGCTCGCCATTCTTGGCGCGCTTGATGTATTCGCCCCACTCATAGCTGACGATGTTGGCCTTGATGCCGATGTTGGCCCAATCCTGTTGGATCATTTGTGCCGACATTCGCGCATTCGGATTGGACGCGCGTTGTACGGTCATCGCCCACAAGTTGATGGTCGTACCGGGTGCAACCCCTGCTTCTTTTAGTAGCGCCCGCGCTTTGGTCGGGTCGAACGGGGCATCTTTGATCGTCGGGTCATAAGACCACTGCGCCGGAGGCAAGGCGTTCTGCGCCAGTTGCCCGGCGCTCTGGTACACGGCCTTGATGATCGCCGGTTTATCGATGGCCATGTCCAGGGCCTGGCGCACCTTGAGTTGATCCAGCGGCGGATGCGTCACGTTGTAGGCCAGAAAACCCAGGTTGAACCCTGCTTGCTGCAACACGCGCAGGTTGGGGTCTTGTTTCATCACCTCGATGTCGGCAGGGCGCGGGTAACCGCTGACCTGGCATTCGCCGGCCTTGAGTTTCTGCAGGCGCGACGCGGCGTCCGGGGTGATCGCGAACACCAGGTTGTCGAGCTTCACATCCTCGGGTTTCCAATACTGTTTATTGGCGATGTAGCGAATCTGCGAGTCCTTTTGGTAACGCTTGAACACAAAAGGCCCGGTGCCCACCGGTTTTTGGTTGATGTCTGCGGCGTTGCCGGTCTTCAGCAGTTGCGCGGCGTACTCGGCCGATTGCACCGAGGCGAAACTCATCGCCAGGTTCTGTACGAACGAGGCATCGACGTTGTTCAGGCTGAAGCGCACGGTGTGCTCGTCCAGTTTGTCGACGCTTTTGATCGTGGTGTTCAAACCCATGTCGGTGAAATACGGCGACTCGGACGGGTAGGCCTTGCGAAACGGGCTGTCGGCATCCAGCAGGCGGTTGAAGGTGAACAACACGTCATCGGCGTTGAAGTCGCGGGTGGGCGTGAAGAAATCGGTGGTGTGGAACTTGACGCCGTCACGCAGATGGAAGGTGTACGTCAGACCGTCGTTGGAGACCTCCCAACGGGTCGCCAGGCCGGGTTCGACCTCGGTGCCGCCGCGCTTGAACTGGGTCAGGCGGTTGAACACGGTTTCGGCGGAGGCATCGAAATCGGTGCCGCTGGTGTACTGGCTGGGGTCGAAGCCGGCGGGGCTGGCTTCGGAGCAGTAGACCAGGGTGCTGGCCGCCTGGGCCATGGGCATAAAGGCCAGCAGGCCGGCAGCGAGGAGCAGCGGTTTGAAGATGGTTCTTTCCATGGAGACCCCTGAAGTGGCAGGCATATAAAGCTGCGCGCACGAAAAAACGGCGGTCACCGAGGTTACCGCCGTTACGTGTTATCAGAAAGTCGCCGGTGTTATTTCACCTCGACGATACTCGAGGCGGTCAGGGTGAAGGGGGCCTTTTTATTGATGGCGTAAGGATTTGCGTCTGGGTCCAGTTCGTTGGATTCAGCAATCTCGAAGGTGCGTTGTGCGCTGACCTCCATATTGGGAATTTCAGCCGCATCTTTATCCAGATCGAGTAATGTCATTTTCGCGTCAAATTGAACCTTGGCCGTATTTGTTTCTGGATCGTAGGTGATGATGTAATGGGTGTCCTTGCCTTTGAAGCCGACATGCTCTTGCAGTTGGTTCATTTTTAACTCGACCGATGTGGGAGCGACACTGCCCTGATGAGCCACTTCAGATATGCGCGAGCGTAAGAGCGGGTCGGGAATGGCCTCTTCGAACTGCTTGAGTCGCTGGCGCAGCGTTTCACCATCCGCGCTGCCTGAGGCATCCAGCTCCACGGTCGTATAACCGTCTGGTTGTTTTATCCTTACGCTGTAATGGTCGCGGTTCAAGTCCTTCAGGAAGTTTGGCGAGTAGGGCGTTGTACTGTACTCATTAGGCTGCGACTTTTCGCTGGAATAAACTTCGAAGTTGTCTTCGTCGACGGTCCAGGAAATATTGAGTTTACGTTTAAGTACGTCCCCTTCTTTATAATTGCTGACGGATTGTTGGTAGGTGGTGTCGTTGTTGTAGTTAAAGACTTCGTCAAACTTATCGGCACCACTTGTCTTGGGATCGCCCAACGCTTCGAATCCATCTGAAAGTTTTGGCGGTATCTTGGCAGCCTCTGTGGGAGGGGACGAAGGGGCGCGATTCCAAGGCCAGCCACCTTGGCCTCTGGCGGTGGACCACTGTCCGTCACCGTTGGCGTATACGGTCAATACAGGCTTCCTGGTATTGGGGTCAATGATCTGGACATAGTTATCACTGAGTTTGAAATCACTTCTGATCTCATACACTTTTTGCAAACCCGTATCGTCGGCATAGCGGATGAACCAGCGTTTTTCGTCGGTGGCCTGATAAATGCCTTTGGTGTTGGGCACTGCGTTCTCAATGAGTTTCTCGCCATTGGGCAGCGCATATTTGCTGATGTCCCCCGACTGGCTGGGGCGCAACCGGTTGATTGGCGGAATTCCATTCTGAGCGTCGTCGCCCGGCGGTAACTGTGGGTGACCCGCATCGCCTTTGTTTTTCCAGACGCCCGCCTCATCAGGCTTGGCAATAATGCCGCTATTGGCCAGCTTGGACGGATCTTCTGGGTGCTGAACACGCAGTATGTAATGCGCCCCATCCCCGGCGTCCGGCGTATTGCTGGCGAAGTATTTTCTCCCGTTAAACTCCACCTCTTGCATACCCGGAAAGGAGGCTGACGGAGGCGGCGCTGGATTTACGTTTACTTCAGGCGCGCCTCCCATTGAAACGGGAGCTTGATTTGCGGTAGATGGAAGTTCGGGGGCCCGCACCAACTCAAAATCGCTTGTCGCTGCGTTGTATCGCCAGTTGTAATTCAGGCCGATAGCCGCGGTGCCGGTATTTTCGCCCAGCCCGGCTTCTATCCCGATCGGTGTAAGTTCATGTGCAAGTTGCAGGCTGGATATAACCGCCGCGGCATTGCCGCCAACGCGATCCTGCGCCGTCATGCCATAGATGCCGTCATGTATGCCGAAGGCAATAATACCTACGTTGCCCAGGACGGGAACGTAGCCGAAGGTATTGCCCCAAAAATCTTTCGCACCCTTCCAACCTTGTTGTGAGGAGCCAAATACTTGGGTTTGGTCACTCCATACCGCATTCTTGGCATTTAAGTCTTGGTAGCTGGTAGCAATGCTGTCATTGAGGTTGCCATATTTCAAATGATAGTCGCTACCTCGTGATCGCGTGTAATTAAATACCTCGCGAACTGGTATGGCTTGATCCTTGACGAGGTTTTGATAACCTGGGTAGTTGGCGTGATTACCCTCAATCAAGTTATCGAGTACTTCCCCCGCCTTGGGCCAATGTGCATCTATGCCGCCTTGTCTGTCGCGGGCATTGAAACTTTTTTGCAAGTTGTCACGATTGCTTTTAGCCCAGTTGGCGAAATCATCATCGCCTTTTATTTCGTGGGCGGCACCGTTCTTCAAGTCGACCATCACACCCTTGTTGGGTCTGTGCTCATAATTACCGTCGTAGGGCGTGTAAGGAATAAATGCATACCCCGCCATTGGGTAGCCGTAAATGTTGGGGACGATGACTTGTCCATTTTGCTCAAGCGTGCGCTTGATGGCGGTTTGAGCTTCGGGGCTTAACAGTTTAAAACTTTCACTGTCGTTGGACAGGCTCTGCAAGGTTCCCTTCAATACATAGGCGTCCGCTTTTCCGGAGCGTTTTGCCAGGGTGCCGGAAGCGTCCCGCATCGAGCTGGCTATTTCATTTTCCCAATGATCTTGGAGTGTCTGGCCGACGGATTCCAGATTATTGATTTTACCCCGGTCGCTTGACGCGATTTCCATTTCTTGGAAGTTGATCGGGCCGCCACGTTGGACTTTATCGTGCGCAAGAGAGCCCGCAGCAATTTCCCACGCAAAGTAAGTGCGCTTTTGAGTGTTGGTCAATGTCTCGGGTTTCCCCTTGCCTGTATAAGAGCTGAACGTCACCGTGAACTTTTCGTGCGGGTCGTAGCCGGCGGATAATAAACCACCACTAAAGTATCCTGCGGGTTCCATAAACTGGCGCGCGCGCTGGAATTTGATATTTCTTTCACCTTCGCTACCGTTTTCTATTTGGCCAATCTGCGTATTTACGCGATTGGCATAGCCGTCGATACGCTGTTCTCGTTGCGTAAGTGTGTAGTTCGCGTTGGGGGCGGAAACGGTGGTTGACCCATAAATGGTGGTCGTGCGGGCCTCAAGTTCCGGATCAGGGGAAGAGGTTGCAATCGGTTTTTGTTCAACCCCTGTCTTTTTTGACTCTGGCTCACTCTCCTCTCCCGACCATTTTTTTTGTGGAGCGGATGAGTCATTAATCGACCTGGCGTGACGACTTTGTACGGAGAGTGGGGGGATTAACGAGGGTGGCTGGAGGAACGGATTGATATTCATGATCGGCTCGATGTAGGCGTGAAGTTCATAAACACTGTTCGTTTTTCGAAACGCATATGCCCGAATTAAGCCCGGATTAATCGGCGGGCGGGAAATTAAGTCAGACGTGAAATTGACCTCTGTTATGGGCTGTTGCGTAACTTCTTAATCTAGGTTGGGAGAATGATGAAAATAGGTGGTTATATAAGACTGAACAGTTCCACGTCATTGCATGGGGCTCGTGCTAGACGTCTGTATTAAAGAAAGGCTTGCAGTATTCTGAAAAAATCCTACGTTAAAGTGATTCGAACCATCATCACGTCCCTTGCTTTGAGCCGGTTGGCTGCGGTTGTGTCTGCTTCAGGTCACGCCTGCCTCGGCTCCATTCCCATGGCTGATCGACCGTCCAAAAAAAACGGCGCAAGCCCTTCGGGGCCGCGCCGTTTTCGTGTGCTTCAAAAGGCTTATTGCAGGACTTCGATCACCCCATCGGCACTCATGCTTACCTGACTGGTACCGGCTTCCACTTCCGGCGTCGGCGCCGAATCCATCATGGCGGCTTTCATCATCATCCCGCCGCGTGCGTAAGGTTGTGGATAACCATTGGTGTTGAAGTTCAGGTTGACGATCTTATAACCCTTGCCGCCCAACGCATCGGTGGCCAGTTGGGCGCGAGCCTTGAATGCGCTGACCGCGTCCTTGAGCAGGGCGTCTTCGCTGGACCTGCGCGTGGTGTCAGCGATGGCGAATTCCATGTTTTGCATTTTCAGGGTGTTGAGCAACTCGCCGGTGAGCTTGGACAGCGCCGGGAAGTCTGCGCTCTCCAGGCGCAGTTCGGCGCGTTCACGCCAACCGGTGATCTTCTGATTCTTATTGTCGTAGATCGGGTAGCTGTTGCGGCTGCCCTGACGCAGGGTCACGGCCTTGACTTCGCGGGCCTGCCCCAGGGCCTGGTTCATGGTGGTGGTGATGTCGGCGGCGAGCTTGGCGGGGTCGGCGTTCTGGGATTCGGTATAGAGCGTCACGATCATCTTGTCGCGGGCCACTTCCTGGCTGACTTCGGCGCGCAGGGCGATCTGGTTGTAATGCAACTCATCGGCGGCGACGGCCGGGAGGCTGGCCAGGGTGCTGGCGCTGAGGGTGAGAGCGGCTGCGTTGCGAATGAAACGGGACATGGAAGCTCCTTGGAATGTTCGTATCGGTATGACTGTAGACGGTGGTGCCGGGTTCTTCGGGTTTACACATTCACTACAAGTTGTCGCAGTGCCGACGAACGGTCATTCAGCGCCCCTGCGTCAAAGAGCCACACGCGCCGTGTCTGCCGGTCGGCTTCGTTTATACTCCTGCCGATCCGCCTGCAGCGCTCACCGGGAGAGCTCATGCTCGCCGCCGTAAAACTGACTTCCGCCACCCGCCAGAACCTCTGGCGCCTGACGTTCATTCGCACCTTGGTATTGGCCGCGCAGGCCGGTTCCGTCGGGCTTGCCTATTGGTTCGACCTGCTGCCGCTGCCGTGGCTGCAACTGAGCGTGACCCTGGGTTTTTCCACCGTGTTGTGTGCGTTTACCGCCATCCGGTTGCGCACCACCTGGCCGGTGACCGAGCTGGAATACGCCCTGCAGTTGGCCTGCGACCTGTTTATCCACAGTGTGTTGCTGTATTTCTCCGGTGGTTCCACCAATCCGTTCGTTTCGTATTACCTGGTGCCTTTGACCATTGCGGCCGTGACCTTGCCGTGGCGCTACTCGGTGATACTCTCCGGCATTGCCCTGACCCTGTACACCTTGCTGCTGGCGCAGTTCTACCCGCTGCAGACGTTCCCCATCGCCCGGGAAAACCTGCAGATCTACGGGATGTGGCTGAGCTTCGCGCTGTCGGCCGCAGTCATCACCTTTTTTGCCGCGCGCATGGCCGAAGAACTGCGCCGCCAGGAAGAACTGCGCGCCATCCGCCGCGAAGAAGGCCTGCGCGACCAGCAACTGCTGGCCGTCGCGACCCAGGCCGCCGGTGCGGCCCATGAGTTGGGCACGCCCCTGGCGACCATGAGCGTGCTGCTCAACGAAATGACCCAGGACCACCACGATCCGGCGCTGCAAGAAGACCTCGGCGTGCTGCGCGAGCAGGTCAAGCAGTGCAAGCAAACCTTGCAGCAACTGGTGCGCGCCGCCGAAGCCAACCGCCGCCTGGCGGTGGAGATGCAGGACGTGACCCAGTGGCTCGACGAAGCCCTGAACCGCTGGCACCTGATGCGCCCCGAAGCCAGTTACCGTTTCCACCTGCTGGGGCAGGGCAGCGTGCCGCGCATGGCGCCGCCGCCGGACCTGACCCAGGCCCTGCTCAACCTGTTGAACAATGCCGCCGATGCCTGCCCCGAAGGCCTGGAAGTGCAGCTGGACTGGGACACGGAAAACCTCACCATCAGCATTCGTGACCACGGCGCAGGCGTGCCGCTGGCTATTGCCGAGCAGATCGGCAAACCTTTCTTTACCACCAAGGGCAAAGGCTTCGGCCTCGGCCTGTTTTTGAGCAAGGCCAGCGTGACCCGCGCGGGCGGCTCAGTGAAGCTCTATAGTCATGAGGAAGGCGGCACGCTCACCGAGCTGCGCCTGCCCCGTGTCGCACGAGGAGATATCGATGAGTGATGAGATCCAAGTCGAAGGCGAAGAACTGCCGCACCTGTTGCTGGTAGATGATGACGCTACCTTTACCCGCGTCATGGCGCGTGCCATGAGCCGTCGCGGTTTCCGCGTCAGCACCGCGGGCTCCGCGGAAGAGGGCCTGAGCATCGCCCAGGCCGACCTGCCGGACTACGCCGCGCTCGACCTGAAAATGGACGGCGACTCCGGCCTGGTGCTGCTGCCCAAGCTGCTCGAACTCGATCCGGAAATGCGCGTGGTGATCCTCACCGGTTATTCCAGCATTGCCACCGCTGTCGAAGCCATCAAGCGTGGCGCCTGCAACTACCTGTGCAAACCGGCGGACGCCGACGATGTGCTGGCCGCCTTGCTCTCCGAGCATGCCGACCTCGACACCCTGGTGCCGGAAAACCCGATGTCGGTGGACCGCCTGCAGTGGGAACACATCCAGCGCGTGCTGACCGAGCATGAAGGCAATATCTCGGCCACCGCCCGCGCGCTGGGCATGCACCGGCGTACCCTGCAACGCAAGCTGCAGAAGCGCCCGGTACGGCGCTGAACCCTAGGAACAGAACGCGGGATATCGTGCTGTGCTTGAGCCTCGAACACTTGAGTTTTCAGCATTTTATCCTGTGTTGCGGGTAGGTATGGAAGGCTGAGTATTTTTGGGCTGGCGACCTTCAATACATATCGCACACGTTTTCCATGTTCACTCGGTTGAGAAAGAGTGCTCATGGCTGTTTGGGCGGGAAATACACGGGTTTATATTCAACTGTAGAATCTTCATATTTTGGGGGCTCTCCCGGCGGAGCGCTATTGATGGTGGTCGGTTGGCCGTCGTTTTTATTTATTTTTGTAACGCTATAGTCATTATGGTCGGCTTGTAGTTTCGCTTCAGCTATGCGCTCAGCCTCTTGACGCGTAATTTTTGGATTTGACGCCATGATTTGAGTGACGTACTTGTCTCGATAGTTTTTCAGTGTGGTTGAGCCAAAATTTGTGAACACCCCTCCCTCAAAAGCCTTGACGGGCTTATTGATCTCTTTTTGAAATTTTGCAGCGAACGAGCTTCCACGCCCTTCGCCTGAATGACAAACTATAAGCCGTACAGAGTCATATGTTTCTGGATCTATACCTTTGCTTTTCAATAAGGCTATTAGTTTTTTTGGTGAGTAACCTTTTCCGTCGATCACAACTTTTGAGTCTTCGCCAAAGAACGTACCGGGCCGATATGGTTTAGAACCATGTGCAACAATGTTGAGTCGTCTTCCGGCTTTGTAAGTGTCCTCAAAGGTATGGACTTCATTGCCAACAATTTTCAGATTCTTCATCGGGCCGCCCATTTTGACTTCGACAGTCGGAGCGTCCCCTTCCGCTTCGATTTCAGCAGGCGGCTCATGTTCAGGGTTCAGTTCGTTCGGTTTGGATTCCTCGCCAGGTTTGATTTCGCTAGCGGCGGCTTCCTCCCCCGATTTGCCAGTCTTCGCGATATGTGGGAGCACGGCGATCGCGGCGTTGAAAAAACCGAATATGATGCGTTGGTTGCCAGTCGGTTTGCCATGTACTTTGTCGTCAATGCCAATCCCTGCCTCGGTTATCCCGCTGGCCAGATAGAATGCATCCAATGTCAGTGCCACTTCAGGCATTACAAAAGCCAGCGGAGTCAGGAATAGTGCTGCTTTTGCAGCCTTTTCCAAGCCGGAAATAATATTATTCTTGATGACGTCCCTGTCACTGGTGATATCCACCGCGGCATCCGAATAAGAGCGATCTTTCTGACGTGTCGTGATTTCATCGAAAGGCGAGTGACTGGGTTCTGCCTTAATGAAGTCTTGTGGGTCCCAGAAGCCGCTGAAAGCCCGATGATCATAGGAAAGTAATCCCCCCGGAGTTTCGCGTTTTTCAGGCCAGGTACCGAGTCCGGCCAGCGTCTCGTCTATGCCTGCTTGTGCATAGCCGTTAGGTTTGTCTTTGAGCGGGAAGTGCCCGGCCATCGCTTCGCGTTTGACGGGGTCCGCCATTTGCTCGGCGAACCATGCTTTCATTTCGGTCTGGCCGTTGAAGGTGTGAATGGGGGAAGAGTTTCCCGGTATGTGCAACAGCGTGAGCGGTGGGAGTTTTTTACCGTTGGCATCAAACCTGACCTTTTTGTCCGTGATGTACATAAGGTCGGTAGACTGAAAGTTCCCGACTTTCAGCATCCCAACTTCAATGTCGGGATCCTTTGGTGGATTCTTTTGTAAGTCTTCAAGCTTGATGTCCGGCCACGACGCCTGGTTGCCTGCTAACCCGGAAGCTCGCATGACCAGATCACGGCCTTCCTTACTGAGGCTTTGTTCTTGATGCTGGCTCATGGCGGCTTTGACAAGCGACGATTTGGCCAGCAATGGATACTTCTTCTCGTGGTTGCTCCAGAACTCATTCAGGAATTGATCGTAGGGCTTTTGATAGTCCGCCTTCCAGATCAGTTTTTTGAACTCATCGGGCGTGATTGCGCTCTGGTTTCCTCCGTTGTAAACCGGAGCAGGTTCTTCCGAGGACTCTATGTAAATACCTTGGTAGGTATGGGTGATGTCCGCCTTTTCAGTGTAAGGGTTGAAGCGACTGCCGAAGTTGAAGACGCCAGGGGTATGTGTCTCCAATTCGGGTTTAACGATGACCTCAGGGCCTCCGGCGTAGAAAGGTACTTGGTAACCTGCACCCGTTGGCGTGTCCTGTGCGTTGGTAATGAGCGCCTCGGTCAATGAGATTCGCTTGATGATTTTCGCGGGGTAAGGTTTTTCCCCGGTGGTGTTGTAGTCATACGTAACCAGGTAGGTGTTGTCGGGATCTATATTCCATTTTTCTTTTTCGGCTGGGGTCGCTGCCTGTGCCGCCATCTCGGCAAATTTTTTTTTCAGAAAAATAGAGGCTTCTTCTTTAACTGTTTTGAAGGCGCCGGAAATCTCCTGTGTAACCGGGTCGACGTTGATGTTGGAATCAGAGTTGACGGGCTCAGGGGCTTTCTCACCCACCCCGATGCCTTTGTTTGGATCAGGATTTACATTGACTTCGACGTATCCGCCCTTTGAAGAATTGGTGTTTGGTACGACTTCCTGCACCACTTCTTGATTGTTAGGTGGGGAGGAATCTATTGAGCGTCTATGGCGCGGATGTGCGCTTGCTTCTTGATGACCGTTGCGGTCGGAAGGTAATGCAGGCTCAGTTGGCAGGTGGAGGAGATTAATGGGAGGGAGAGCAATCTGCATAAGAGCGTCCAGTAATTCAATGTGGTATCAATAGTTACCTATGTGGTTTTGTGTCGCGGGAAGGTTCCTGTTTTGGGTGGGTGTTTTTACTCTATGAGGTAGGCCCTGACTCTTTCGATTGACTCTTCAAGCTGCAAAGCGTCCGGTATGGCGCTGAACGAAGTCTGAACAATCTGCTTCAAGCTGGACGGAACCCTGAACCGATCGTCTATGATCGGTTCAAACGCCTGTTACATTTTCTTACAGAGCCTGAACGATGAATCAGAACGCTGAGTATTCCGCGGTCAACGACGCGGTGCGTGGGCACTTTTTTCGCCGAACCTGGGCGATGATCACGCCCTATTGGCGCAGTGAAGAAAAGGGCAAGGCATGGTTGCTGTTGTTGGCGGTGATTGGTTTGTCGCTGTTCAGCGTCGCGATCTCCGTGTGGATCAACCACTGGTACAAGGATTTCTACAACGCCCTGGAACATAAGGACACGGCGGCCTTCTGGCAACTGATCGGCTATTTCGGCGGCATCGCTGCGGTGGCGATCCTCGGTGCGGTTTATCGCTTGTACCTGACCCAGATGCTGACCATCCGCTGGCGGGCCTGGTTGACCGAAAAACACTTCGCACGCTGGCTCAGCGACAAAAACTACTACCAGCTGGAGCAGGGCGGTTATACCGATAACCCGGACCAGCGGATCTCCGAAGACCTCAACAACTTCACCTCCAGTAGCTTGAGCCTCGGCCTGGGCCTGCTGCGCAATGTGGTCAGCCTGGTGTCGTTTTCGATCATCCTGTGGGGTGTGTCGGGCAGCATCGAAGTGTTCGGTATCACCATTCCCGGCTACATGTTCTGGTGTGCATTGCTCTATGCCGCCGTGGGCAGTTGGCTGACGCACCTGATCGGGCGTCGCTTGATCGGGCTGAACAATCAACAGCAACGCTTCGAGGCGGATTTGCGCTTCTCGATGGTCCGGGTCCGCGAGAACGCCGAGAGCATCGCCTTGTACAACGGCGAGCCCAACGAAAATCGCCGTTTGAGCCAACGCTTCGGCCTGGTCTGGCATAACTTCTGGGACATCATGAAAGTGTCCAAGCGCCTGACTTTCTTCACCGCCGGCTACAGCCAGATCGCAATCATCTTCCCGTTCATCGTCGCCGCGCCGCGCTACTTCACCGGCAAGATCGAGCTGGGCGAGCTGATGCAAATCAACTCGGCGTTCGGCAACGTCCAGGAGAACTTCAGCTGGTTTATCGGCGCGTACACGGAGCTGGCCAGTTGGCGCGCCACCAGTGATCGTCTGCTGAGTTTCCAGCAGGCCATGGGCGATAACGAGCAGCGCCCTGCGGCCATCGACGTGCGCCCGGAAGGCGAGCGCCTGGTGGCAGAGAAGCTCGGCATGGACCTGGCCGATGGCCGCCACTTGCTCGCCGGCGCCGACATGGTCGTCGAGCCGGGCCAGCGCCTGATGCTCAGCGGGCGTTCCGGCAGCGGTAAAAGTACGTTGCTGCGTGCCATGGGCCAGCTGTGGCCGGCGGGCCATGGCAGCATCCGCCTGCCGGCGGCGCGTTACCTGTTTCTGCCGCAGAAGCCGTATCTGCCGATCGGCACGTTGAAGGCCGCGCTGAGTTATCCACAGGACGACGGCGTGTACATGGACGAACGTTATGCACAGGTCCTGGAAACCTGCCGCTTGCCGCATCTGGTCGCGCGGCTGGACGAAGCCAACCACTGGCAGCGCATGCTCTCGCCCGGCGAGCAACAGCGCCTGGCCTTTGCCCGTGCGTTGTTGTTCGCACCGCAGTGGCTGTACATGGACGAAGCGACATCGGCCATGGATGAAGAGGATGAGGCGACGTTGTACCAGGCGTTGATCGATGAGCTGCCGGGGCTGAGCATCGTCAGCGTCGGCCATCGCAGCAGCCTCAAGCGCTTCCATGGGCGGCATGTGCGGATCGAAAGCGGCCACCTGCAAGAACAACCCGTGTCCTGAGGGCCGGACTCGGTCAGTGTGGGAGGGCGCTTGCTCCCGATAGCAGTGTGTCAGTCAGCCCATATATCAACTGATCCGCCGCTATCGGGAGCAAGCTCCCTCCCACAATGGCATCCCCGCTGGTCTGGAGATTGAGGCCCAACAAAAAGCCCGGCTGATCATCGATCAGCCGGGCTTTTTTACAGCGCCTGAAAAGACTTACTTCTTCAAGCCGTAATGCTCATCCAGCATGCCAGGGGCGTTCGGCGTTTTTGGCGCGTAGTCCCGTGGCGGCTCCTGGTTTTCCCGTGGCGGGGTCAGGCGTTCCCGTGGGGTTTGCGGTGCATCGGAATGCAGCGCGGCCAGCAGGCGCTGACGGGTGATGTCGTCGAGCGCCAGGCGGTTGGCGCCGTCGGCGAGGTGATCCTGTACTTCCTGGTAGCTCTGGGTGAGCTTCTTGACCAGGGTCGCGGTGCTGTTGAAGTGGGTAACAACCTCGTTCTGATAACTGTCAAAACGTTCCTGAATGTCATCCAACTGACGCTGCGTGCGGTTAGGCGCGGCATTCGGCAGCAAGCGAGCAACCAGGAATCCAATGGCGACACCGGCAACCAGGGCAAGAGTCGGCAACAACCAAACTAAGAGCGAGTGTTCCACGAGTCCTTCCTCTATAAACGGCTTTGCTTTACGTTAACGGCTCGGACCTGCGCTGTATACCGCGATTAAGCTCGCAATGATGCCATGCACAGACTTTTAGCTAGACGAGTCGACCCTTTGAGAGGTCACGGAGTTCATTCCTTGCTCATGCGTGAAACCCCTGTTTTGATCGATGGCCCGGTAGGCCAATTGGAAGCCCTGTACCTGGATCAGCCCGTGCCACGTGGCCTGGCGCTGATCTGCCACCCTAACCCGGTGCAGGGTGGGACCATGCTCAATAAAGTTGTTTCGACCCTGCAACGCACCGCCCGCGATGCCGGTTTGATCACCTTGCGATTCAATTACCGTGGCGTCGGTGCCAGCGCCGGCACCCATGACATGGCCAGCGGCGAAGTGGACGATGCCGAAGCGGCCGCCACCTGGTTGCGCAAGAAACACCCCGACCTGCCGATCACCTTGTTCGGTTTTTCGTTTGGTGGCTATGTCGCCGCCAGCCTCGGCGGTCGTCTGGAAGCCAAGGGCGAAAAGCTCGCGCACCTGTTCATGGTCGCCGCCGCGGTGATGCGCCTGGGCGATGCCGACCTGCTGCCGCAGAACTGCCCGCTGACCCTGATCCAGCCGGAAACCGACGAAGTGGTCGACCCGCAATGCGTCTACGACTGGTCCGCCGCCCTGAAACGCCCCCATGAGCTGCTGAAAGTGGCAGAATGCGGACACTTTTTTCATGGCAAGCTCACCGATCTCAAGGATCTGGTGCTGCCGCGCCTCTCGAATTGATAGCAGTCTGATAAGCGATTACCCATGACGACTCGTACCCGTATCCTCACCGGCATCACCACCACCGGCACGCCGCACCTGGGCAACTACGCCGGTGCGATCCGCCCGGCGATCCTTGCCAGTCAGGACGCCAATGCCGACTCCTTCTACTTCCTGGCCGACTACCACGCCCTGATCAAATGCGATGACCCGCAGCGCATCCAGCGCTCGCGTATGGAAATCGCCGCGACCTGGCTGGCCGGTGGCCTGGATGTGAACCGGGTGACGTTCTATCGCCAGTCCGACATTCCCGAGATCCCCGAGCTGACCTGGCTGCTGACCTGCGTCGCCGCCAAGGGCCTGCTCAACCGCGCCCACGCCTACAAGGCGTCGGTGGACAAGAACGTGGAAAACGGCGAAGACCCGGATGCGGGCATCACCATGGGCCTGTACAGCTACCCGGTGCTGATGGCGGCGGACATTTTGATGTTCAACGCGCACAAGGTGCCGGTGGGCCGCGACCAGATCCAGCACGTGGAAATGGCCCGCGACATCGGTCAGCGCTTCAACCACCTGTTCGGCAACGGTAAAGAGTTCTTCACCCTGCCCGAGGCGGTGATCGAAGAAAGCGTCGCCACCTTGCCGGGCCTGGACGGTCGCAAGATGTCGAAGAGCTACGACAACACCATCCCGTTGTTCACCAGCGCCAAGGACATGAAAGACGCGATCTCGCGGATCGTCACCGACTCCCGCGCGCCCGGCGAAGCCAAGGACCCGGACAATTCGCACCTGTTCACCCTGTACCAGGCGTTTGCCAGCAAGGCCCAGGAACAGGAATTCCGCGCCGAGTTGCTGCAAGGCCTGGGCTGGGGCGAGGCGAAGAACCGTCTGTTCCAACTGCTGGACGGGCAACTGGGTGAAGCCCGTGAGCGTTACCACCAATTGATGTCGCGCCCGGCGGACATGGAAGACCTGCTGCTGATCGGCGCCAAAAAAGCCCGCGCCGTGGCCGCGCCGTTCCTCGCCGAGCTGCGTGAGGCCGTTGGCCTGCGTTCGTTCGTCAACCAGGCCGCGGCGCCGGTCAGCACCAAGAAAAAGGCCGCGAAAGCCGCGCGTTTCGTGAGTTTCCGCGAAGACGACGGCAGCTTCCGCTTCCGCCTGCTGGCGGCCGATGGCGAGCAACTGCTGCTGTCGCGCAATTTTGCCGATGGCAAGGCGGCGGGCGCCGTGACCAAGCAATTGCAAAGCGGCGCCGCGCTGGACGTGCGCCCTGAAGCCCTGAGCTTCAGCGTATGGCTGGACGACGCTGCGGTTGCCGACAGCGCGCCATTCGCCGACACCGCGTCGCGCGATGCCGCCATCGAAGCCCTGCGCGTCGCGCTGACCCCCCTCGAGGATTAACCCGACCAAGGGTTGATTGCCATTATCCGGGGCCGTCGTTACAGTGACGGCCCGTTTTTGTTGCCTTGCTAACGAAATTATGACGCCCCTAGAACGATATCAAGCTGATCTGAAACGCCCTGAATTCTTCCATGACGCGGCCCAGGAAACGGCGGTGCGTCATTTGCAGCGTCTGTACGAAGACCTGGTCGCGGCCTCGCAGAGTAAGCCAGGGATGCTCGGCAAGCTGTTTGGCAAGAAAGACCGCACGCCGGTCAAGGGCCTGTACTTCTGGGGCGGCGTGGGTCGCGGCAAGACCTACCTGGTGGACACGTTCTTCGAAGCGCTGCCGTTCAAGGAAAAGGTCCGCACGCACTTCCACCGCTTCATGAAGCGCGTCCATGAAGAGATGAAAACCCTGCCGGGCGAGAAAAACCCGTTGACCATCATCGCCAAGCGGTTCTCCGCAGAGGCGCGGGTGATCTGCTTCGATGAGTTCTTCGTCTCCGACATCACCGACGCCATGATCCTCGGCACCCTGATGGAAGAGCTGTTCAAGAACGGCGTGACCCTGGTCGCCACCTCGAACATCGTGCCCGATGGCCTGTACAAGGACGGCCTGCAACGCGCGCGCTTCCTGCCGGCCATTGCGCTGATCAAGCAGAACACCGAGATCGTCAACGTCGACAGCGGCGTCGATTACCGCCTGCGGCACCTGGAGCAAGCGGAGTTGTTCCACTTTCCGCTCAACGACGCGGCGCAAGATAGCCTGCGCAAAAGCTTCCGCGCCCTCACGCCGGAATGCACCCATGCGGTGGAAAACGACAAGTTGATCATCGAAAACCGCCAAATCATCGCGCTGCGTACCTGCGATGACGTGGCCTGGTTCGACTTCCGCGAACTGTGCGACGGCCCGCGCAGCCAGAACGACTACATCGAACTGGGCAAGATCTTCCACGCCGTGATCCTCAGTGGCGTGGAGCAGATGAGCGTCAGCACCGACGACATCGCGCGCCGCTTTATCAACATGGTCGACGAGTTCTACGACCGCAACGTCAAGTTGATCATCTCGGCGGAAGTCGAGCTCAAGGACCTCTACACCGGCGGTCGCTTGAACTTCGAATTCCAGCGCACCCTGAGCCGCCTGCTGGAGATGCAGTCCCACGAGTTCCTGTCGCGGGCGCACAAACCCTAAGCACGACGCAGTAAAAAGTGTGGGAGGGGGCTTGCCCCCGATAGCGGTGTATCAGTGCCAGATGTACTGACTGATACACCGCTATCGGGAGCAAGCCCCCTCCCACATTTTGTCTCTGTACAGCCCTGATTACGCGGCTTGCTGGAATTGCTGGCGGTACTGGTTCGGTGACAGCTCGGTGTGCTGCCTGAACAGCCGCGCAAAGAAGCTCGCATCGTCGTAGCCCACCTCATAACTGATGGTCTTGATGCTCTTGCGGCTGCCCGAGAGCAGCCCTTTCGCCGTCTCGATGCGCAAGCGTTGCAGGTAATGCAGCGGCTTGTCGCCGGTGGCGGTCTGGAAGCGGCGCATGAAGTTGCGGATGCTCATGCCGTGCTCCCGGGCCACGTCCTCGAAGCGGAACTTGTCGGCGAAATGCTCTTCGAGCCAGTGCTGGATCTGCAGGATGATCACATCCTGGTGCAGCTTCTGCCCGCCGAAACCGATCCGTCCCGGCGAATAGTTGCGCTGCACTTCGTAAAGAATATCGCGGGCCACGGCCTGGGCGATGTTGGCGCCGCAGAAGCGTTCGATCAGATAGATATAGAGGTCGCAGGCCGAGGTGGTGCCGCCGGCGCAGTACAGGTTGTCGGCGTCGGTCAGGTGCTTGTCCTGGTTGAGCTGGACCTTGGGGAAGCGCTCGCTGAAGGCAGTGAAGAAACGCCAGTAGGTGGTCGCCTCCTTGCCATCGAGCAGCCCGGCTTCGGCCAGCCAGAACACCCCGGTCGCTTCGCCGCAGAGCACCGCGCCGCGGGCGTGCTGTTCGCGCAGCCACGGCAGCACTTGCGGGTAGCGCGTACTCAGGGCATCGAAGTCATCCCAGAAGGCCGGCAGCACGATGATGTCGGCGTCTTCCAGGCCGCCGTCCACCGGCATGATCACATCACTGAAGCTGCGCACCGATTGCCCGTCGGGGCTGACCAGGCGCGTTTCGAACGCGGGAGTCAGGCCCAGGCCTTGTTGTTTGCCGTAACGCAGGCTGGCGAGGTGGAAGAAATCCTTGGCTTGCATGAGGGTGGAAGCGAACACCCGATCAATGGCCAAAATGCTGACGCGCCGCAAGGGCGTGGAGATTTGGTTAGACATAATTTCATTTATTCTTATAGGGGAAAGTGGTCACCAGACGGCTGGATCGTCTTATTTTTTGTCGCATGTGTCCAGTGTCCTGTGACGCCTTCGCGGCATAGGCTCTGTGGTTCGTCTTTGTCCGACAATCCACGCAGGTGACCTCATGATCCCCAGAACGTTGTTCAGCCCGGAACACGAACTCTTCCGCCAGAGCGTGCGTATCTTCCTTGAAAAAGACGCTGCGCCGTTCCATGCGCAATGGGAGAAGCAGGGCTATATCGACCGTGCGCTGTGGAACAAGGCCGGCGAGGCGGGGATGTTGTGTTCCCATCTGCCGGAGGAGTACGGCGGCCTGGGCGCGGACTTTCTCTACAGCGCGGTGGTGATCGAAGAGATCAGCCGCCTGGGCCTGACCGGCATCGGCTTCTCCCTGCATTCGGACATTGTCGCGCCGTACATCCTGCATTACGGCAGTGAAGCGCTGAAGCACCAATACCTGCCCCAATTGATCTCCGGCGAGAAGGTCACGGCCATCGCCATGACCGAGCCGGGCGCCGGGTCCGACCTGCAAGGGGTCAAGACCACGGCGGTGCTGGACGGCGATGAGTATGTGATCAACGGCTCCAAGACCTTCATCACCAACGGCTTTCTCGCCGATCTGGTGATCGTGGTCGCCAAGACCGACCCCAAGGCCGGCGCCAAGGGCACCAGCCTGTTCCTGGTGGAGGCCGCTACGCCGGGCTTCGACAAGGGCAAGCGCCTGGAAAAGGTCGGCATGAAGGCCCAGGACACCTCGGAGCTGTTCTTCCAAGATGTCCGTGTGCCCAAGGAAAACCTGCTGGGCCAGGCGGGCATGGGCTTCGCCTACTTGATGCAGGAGCTGCCGCAGGAGCGCTTGACCGTGGCGATTGGCGCGCTGGCGTCAGCCGAAGCGGCGCTGCAATGGACCCTCGATTACACCCGTGAGCGCAAGGCCTTCGGCAAGGCGATTGCCGACTTCCAGAACACCCGCTTCAAACTGGCGGAGATGGCCACCGAGATCCAGATCGGCCGCGTGTTCGTCGATAAATGCCTGGCGTTGCACCTGGAGGGCAAGCTCGACGTGCCCACCGCCGCGATGGCCAAGTACTGGGCCACGGACCTGCAATGCAAGGTGCTCGACGAGTGTGTGCAATTGCACGGCGGCTACGGCTTCATGTGGGAATACCCGATCGCCCGCGCCTGGGCGGATGCGCGGGTGCAGCGGATTTATGCGGGGACCAATGAGATCATGAAGGAGATTATTGCGCGGGCGCTTTGATTTCGATGGTGTGGCTGAGGGCCTCATCGGGGGCAAGCCCCCTCCCACGTTTTACTGGGTTCACACGGCTAAGTGTGGGAGGGAGCTTGCCCCCGATAGCGGTCTAGAGATCAATCAAGGTGCTGGATTAGGATGATCCTTCTGAATCGCCTCAATCCCCTCCAGCACCTCTTTCGACAGTTTCAGGTCAGCGCTGGCAAGGTTGCTGTCCAGTTGCTCCAGGCTCGTCGCACCAATGATGTTGCTGGTCACGAACGGCTGCTGCGTGACGAACGCCAACGCCATCTGCGCCGGGTCCAGGCCGTGTTCGCGGGCCAGGGCCACATAACGGCTGCACGCTGCTTCCGACTGCGGGTTGAAATAGCGGCTGAAGCGGCTGTATTCGGTCAGGCGGGCTTTTGCCGGGCGCGTACCGCCTTCGTATTTGCCGCTGAGCATGCCGAATGCCAGGGGCGAATAAGCCAGCAGACCGCACTGTTCGCGAATGGCGATTTCCGCCAGGCCCACTTCAAAGCTGCGGTTGAGCAGGTTATAGGGGTTCTGGATCGACACCGCGCGGGTCCAGCCGCGGGCTTCGGCCAGGGCGAGGAACTTCATGGTGCCCCACGGCGTTTCGTTGGACAGACCGATGTGGCGGATCTTGCCGGCCTTCACCTGCGCGTCCAGCGCTTCGAGGGTTTCCTCCAGCGGCGTCAGGTCGTCTTCGTCCTTGTGCTTGTAGCCCAGTTGGCCGAAGAAGTTGGTGCTGCGCTCCGGCCAGTGCAACTGGTAGAGGTCGATCCAGTCGGTCTGCAGGCGCTTGAGGCTGGCATCCAGGGCGTCGACGATGTGCTGGCGGTTGTGGCGCAGGTGGCCGCCGCGGATATAGTCGATGGTGTTGCCGGGGCCGGCGATCTTGCTGGCGAGAATCCAGTCGGCGCGGTCGCCGCGGCTTTTGAAGTAATTCCCGATGTAGCGCTCGGTGGTGGCATAGGTGTCGGCCTTGGGCGGCACCGGGTACATTTCCGCCGTGTCGAGGAAGTTGATCCCCGCGGCCTTGGCCCGTTCGATCTGCGCGAAGGCCTCTGCCTCGCTGTTCTGCTCGCCCCAGGTCATGGTGCCCAAGGCTATCGCGCTTACGTGCAGATCGGTACGGCCCAGCTGTCGATAATCCATCGGGTGCTCCTTCGGGGAAAACAATCATAAAAGCAGGTTGAATTTTTTTTCGCAATCTGCATAATTGCCCACCTCTTTCTGCAGTGGAAGTGATGCGCCGCCTGCCGAAGAATCTTGCCGTTGAACGGACGCGCCGACCCGAGCCCCCGATAGCGTCTGTATCCGGCTGCCTTTGACTTGTCAAAGTACGCACTATTCAGTAAGATCCGCCGTCTAATTTACAGGGCGGCCCCTGAGGCTATTAAAGAATGACAACTTTTACTGCAAAACCGGAAACAGTTCAGCGCGACTGGTTTGTCGTCGACGCCGCTGGTCAGACTCTGGGTCGTCTGGCCACTGAAGTCGCCAGCCGTCTGCGTGGCAAGCACAAGCCTGAATACACCCCTCACGTTGACACCGGTGACTACATCGTGATCATCAACGCTGAGCAGGTACGTGTTACCGGCAACAAAGCGCAAGACAAAATGTACTACCGTCACTCCGGTTTCCCAGGCGGCATCAAGTCTTCCAATTTCGAAGGTCTGATCGCCAAGAAGCCTGAGGCCCCGATTGAAATCGCGGTTAAAGGCATGCTGCCGAAGGGCCCACTGGGTCGCGATATGTTTCGCAAGCTGAAAGTCTATGCGGGCGCTGCTCACCCTCATGCTGCTCAGCAGCCCCAAGAACTGAAGTTTTAACGGAATAGTTCATTATGTCGGCGACTCAAAATTACGGCACTGGCCGTCGCAAAACCGCAACCGCACGCGTTTTCCTGCGTCCGGGCACTGGTAACATCTCGATCAACAACCGCACTCTGGACAACTTCTTCGGCCGCGAAACTGCCCGCATGGTAGTTCGTCAGCCGCTGGAATTGACCGAGACTGTTGAAAAGTTCGACATCTACGTCACCGTTATCGGTGGCGGTGTAAGTGGTCAAGCTGGCGCAATCCGCCACGGTATCACTCGCGCTCTGATGCAGTACGACGAAACCCTGCGTGGCGCTCTGCGCAAAGCTGGCTTCGTGACTCGTGATGCTCGTGAAGTTGAACGTAAGAAAGTCGGTCTGCGTAAAGCGCGTAAGCGTCCGCAGTACTCGAAGCGTTAATTCGCTTTACGTTGCACAAAAACGCCCAGCCTCCTTACGGAGCTGGGCGTTTTTTATTGCCTGCTATTTATGCATAAATTTCGGCGTGACAACTTGCCACAGCCGTAGACCCCCTATACTACAAGGCTTGGAGCTGGAGCTCCGGGTAATTCCCTTGTCAGGGGTGGGGCTTTTCATTACCATTCGGCAAAATTTTTATAAGTTCAGATTTAATACTTAGTAGACGCCTGATTTAACAGGCCAAAAAGCTGATGGGAGAGGACTGAATGAGCAATGACGGCGTGAATGCAGGCCGGCGTCGCTTCTTGGTAGCAGCCACATCCGTGGTGGGTGCTGCAGGAGCGGTGGGGGCTGCGGTCCCGTTCGTGGGGTCATGGTTTCCCAGTGCCAAGGCGAAAGCCGCAGGTGCACCGGTGAAGGTGAATATCAGCAAGATCGAGCCAGGCCAGCAGATGATTGCTGAGTGGCGCGGTCAGCCGGTCTTCATTGTTCGTCGAACGGAGGAAATCCTGGGAAATCTGAAAAAGATCGAAGGCCAGTTGTCTGACCCCAAATCTGAGTTTTCCGACCAACCCGCCTACGCCAAAAACGAAGCACGTTCGATCAAGCCAGAGATTCTGCTGCTGGTCGGGCTGTGTACCCACCTGGGATGCTCACCTACTTTCCGCCCTGAAGTGGCGCCGGTCGACCTGGGCAAAGATTGGGTCGGCGGCTATTTCTGCCCCTGCCACGGTTCGCACTACGACCTGGCCGGACGCGTCTACAAGTCGCAACCTGCTCCACTGAACCTACCCGTGCCTCCGCATAACTACGAATCTAACGACATCATTGTCATTGGCCTCGACAAGGAGAACGCGTGATGAGTAAGTTCATGGATTGGGTGGATGCGCGCTTCCCCGCCACCAAAATGTGGGAAGACCATCTCAGCAAGTATTACGCGCCAAAAAACTTCAACTTCTTCTACTTCTTCGGCTCCCTGGCACTGCTGGTGCTGGTCAACCAGATCGTCACTGGCGTCTGGCTGACCATGAGCTACACCCCTTCGGCGGAGGAGGCATTCGCTTCCGTCGAATACATCATGCGTGACGTCGAGTACGGCTCGATCCTGCGCCTGTTGCACTCCACCGGCGCCTCGGCGTTCTTCATCGTGGTCTACCTGCATATGTTCCGTGGTTTGCTCTACGGTTCGTACCAGAAGCCTCGTGAGCTGGTGTGGGTGTTCGGCATGCTGATCTACCTGGCGCTGATGGCTGAAGCCTTCATGGGCTACCTGCTGCCGTGGGGCCAGATGTCGTACTGGGGCGCCCAGGTGATCATCTCGCTGTTCGGTGCGATCCCGGTGATCGGCAACGAC
This sequence comes from Pseudomonas sp. LY-1, assembly GCF_053502595.1. Taxonomy (NCBI): domain Bacteria; kingdom Pseudomonadati; phylum Pseudomonadota; class Gammaproteobacteria; order Pseudomonadales; family Pseudomonadaceae; genus Pseudomonas; species Pseudomonas sp. LY-1. Next base: position 1,252,220 of record NZ_CP094353.1, read on the forward strand.
CTGACGCAGTGGATCCGTGGTGACTACCTGATCTCGGGCATCACCCTGAACCGCTTCTTCGCCTTGCACGTAGTGGCCTTGCCGATCGTGATTCTCGGCCTGGTGGTGCTGCACATCCTGGCGCTGCACGAAGTGGGTTCCAACAACCCCGACGGTGTGGACATCAAGAAGCACAAGGACGAGAACGGCATCCCGCTGGATGGCATCCCGTTCCACCCGTACTACACCGTGAAAGACATTGTCGGTGTCGTCGTGTTCCTGTTCGTGTTCTGCTCGATCGTGTTCTTTTTCCCGGAGATGGGTGGTTATTTCCTGGAAAAACCTAACTTCGAACAGGCCAACGCCTTCAAGACACCTGTGCATATTGCCCCGGTCTGGTACTTCACGCCGTTCTACGCGATCTTGCGGGCGATCCCCGACAAGCTCATGGGCGTAATCGCCATGGGTGCGGCCATCGCGGTGCTGTTCGTGCTGCCTTGGCTCGACCGAAGCCCGGTCAAGTCCATGCGCTACAAGGGCTGGCTGAGCAAGATCTGGCTGTGGGTGTTCTGCATTGCGTTCGTGATCCTGGGTGTGCTGGGCGTCCTGGCGCCAACCCCTGAGCGCACGTTGCTGTCGCAGGTCTGCACCTTCTTGTACTTCGCCTACTTCATTCTGATGCCGTTCTATACCCGGCTAGAGAAGACCAAACCGGTTCCGGAAAGGGTGACTGGCTGATGAAAAAATTATTCGTTGCATTGATGCTTGCGGCGCTGCCGCTACTGTCCTTCGCTTCCGAGCAAGGCCCTGAGTTGGAAAAAGTCGCTATCGACGTGTCTGACAAAGCGGCCATGCAGGATGGCGCACGCACGTTCGCCAACTATTGCATGGGTTGCCACAGCGCCAAGTTCCAGCGTTACGAGCGTGTTGCCGATGACCTGGGCATCCCGCACGAGGTGATGCTCGACAAGCTGGTGTTCACCGGCGCCAAGATTGGCGACCACATGAATATCGGCATGCAGCCAGCGGACGCCAAGAACTGGTTCGGCGCTGCGCCGCCCGACCTGACTTTGGTGGCGCGGGTTCGCGGCACCGATTGGCTCTACGGCTACCTGAAATCCTTCTACGAAGACCCTGCGCGTCCATGGGGCGTGAACAACGTGGTGTTCCCGAACGTCGGTATGCCTAACGTTCTGGTCGGCCTGCAGGGTCGCCAAGTGATAGGATGCAAGCAGGTTCAGGTAGTCGAGGGCGGCAAGAAGCAATTTGACCCGTTGACCGGCACGCCGCTGACACATGAAGCGTGCGATCAACTGACCATCGTGCCCAAGTCCGGCGCGCTGAACGAAGAGCAGTTCGACGAGAAGGTCAAGAATCTCGTGACCTTCCTGGCCTACTCGGCCAACCCGGTCAAACTGCAGCACCAGCGCATTGGTACGTATGTCTTGCTGTACCTGGCTTTCTTCTTCGTATTCGCTTATCTGCTCAAGCGCGAATACTGGAAGGATGTGCATTGATCCAACCGTAAGCAATTGCTGTTAATCTTGCGCGCCCAGCGGCATCTCTAACCCGTAGCGACCTGGTCATCAGGTACTACTGAGATGCTCTCTGGGCGCGCTCGTTTTTGAGCTTTCGATAATTTCAACAAGCGAGGAGGACCGCCATGGGCGTGACCAATCGGTTGGCCTGTTACTCCGACCCCGCCGACCACTATTCCCACCGAGTACGCATCGTGCTCGCAGAGAAGGGTGTCAGCGCCGAGATCATCAGTGTGGAGGTGGGTCGTCACCCGCCGAAGCTGATCGAAGTGAACCCTTACGGCAGCTTGCCCACCCTGGTCGATCGTGACCTGGCGTTGTGGGAGTCAACCGTGGTGATGGAATATCTGGATGAGCGTTACCCGCATCCGCCTTTGCTGCCGGTGTACCCGGTGGCGCGTGCCAACAGCCGCCTGCTGATCCATCGGATTCAGCGCGACTGGTGCGGGCTGGTGGATTTGATTCTGGATTCGCGCAGCAAAGAGGCGGCCCGTGTCGTGGCGCGCAAGGAATTGCGCGAGAGCCTGACGGGCGTTTCGCCATTGTTCGCCGACAAGCCTTTTTTCCTCAGTGAGGAACAAAGCCTGGTGGATTGCTGCCTATTACCCATACTCTGGCGCTTGCCGATTATGGGCATTGAACTGCCGCGGCCGGCCAAGCCGCTGCTTGATTACATGGAGCGCCAGTTTGCGCGTGAGGCTTTCCAGGCGAGTCTGTCTGGTGTCGAACGCGATATGCGCTAAGGCTTAAGGAGCCGTTGATGAACTCCAGTCGACCCTACCTGGTTCGCGCGCTCTATGAGTGGATTGTGGACAACGATTGCACCCCGCACATGCTGGTCAATTCTGAGTTTCCTGCGGTTCAGGTTCCGCAGGGTTTTGCCAGCGACGGGCAGATTGTGCTGAACGTATCGCCCAGCGCAGTGCGCCACCTGCACATGGACAACGAGGCAGTCAGCTTCGAAGGGCGTTTCGGCGGTGTGCCGCATACGCTGTACGTGCCGATTGGCGCCATCCTCGGGATCTACGCCCGGGAAAATGGCCAAGGCATGGTGTTCGATCTGGAGTCGCCTTTCGAGGATGACGAAGCGATCGACGGGGAAGATGGCGATGATGTGCCGCCACCGGATACCGAGCCACCGCGTCCAAGCGGCCGGCCGAGTCTGAAAGTGGTGAAGTAAGCGGCTTTTGCCTTCGGGCGCGGCTGAAAAATGCCTCGGCGGTTGCCGGGGCATTTTTTTGCCTGGCCGTTGTAGATGAAAGTCATGCCTGGAACGGTGATCGTACAACCGCCATGGGCTATGATGCCTGTTCAGTTCACCAAGAAAGATGACCCAACATGGAAAACACCAACACCGCCCCTCGTCTTCCCCGCAAGCGCCGCAGCCTTGCCCAGGAATTGGTCACGGTGTTGTCCGAGCAGATCCGCGACGGCCAACTCAAGCGTGGCGACAAACTGCCTACCGAATCGGCGATCATGGACGCCCATGGCGTCAGCCGCACGGTGGTGCGTGAAGCCATCTCACGCTTGCAGGCGGCGGGGCAAGTGGAAACCCGTCACGGTATCGGCACCTTTGTCTTGGATACGCCAAGCCCCAGCGGTTTCCGCATTGACCCGGCCACCATCGTGACCCTGCGCGATGTGCTGGCGATCCTGGAACTGCGTATCAGCCTGGAAGTGGAGTCCGCGGGCCTGGCCGCGTTGCGCCGCAGCGACGAACAACTGGCCGGCATGCGTGCCGCCCTCGACGCCTTGAATGAAAGCGCCGCCCATGCTGGCGATGCGGTGGCGTCGGACTTCCAGTTCCACCTGCAGATTGCCCTGTCCACCGGCAATCGCTACTTCACCGACATCATGACGCACCTGGGCACCAGCATCATTCCGCGTACCCGCCTGAACTCGGCACGCCTGGCCCAGGATGACCAGCAGCACTACATGAAGCGCTTGAGCCGCGAGCACGAAGAAATCTACGAAGCGATCGCGCGCCAGGATTCGGATGCGGCGCGGGCGGCGATGCGCTTGCATTTGACCAACAGTCGCGAGCGGCTGCGCCATGCTCACGAAGAAGCAGAGGCGCAGCGGGGTTAAGGGTAGGTCACGACCTCAAGTGCCACATCAGTGATGGGCTCGTTAAGATCGAACGGGACGGTGAGGAATCGTTTAACTACCTCGTATTGGGTAGCGGCACCTTCAAATTCGAGAATATCTCCTTTGTAAATCACGCCATCAAAGGTGATCTGCTTTTTTTTGCCGTCCGGCATATTGAGCTCGTATTTCATGGTCTTCACACGCCAGTGTTGGAGGGTGGAGTGTTGCTTTATCTGCATGCGCAAACGGCCGTGAATACCGGTCCAGATACGTCCCCAGGGCAGGTCTGGTGCCTGCGACGAGAGCGATGCGGTGCGGATAAGCGCTGTGTCACTGCGAGACCGTTATCATCAACGGCTTAGAATAGAACCTTCCCGATTCGCTGTTTATCGCGTATCGCACCTGCACCGTTTGGTTGACGAATGTCTTCAAGTCATCGGCAGCGATATCGAGCTTGAGATTCGACTCCTTCACGTAATCTTCCTTGTTGGGGTCGTACTGTTCGGCGTTCTTTTCCTGCCCTTCGGCTTCCGGGGACTCGGGGTCCGGTCCTACGATGATAGATAGCTGGGCGCTTGCGGGAACCTCATTGGGCTCGGGGATGGAAAACTTTATGCGTGCGCCGCTTGCCAGGCTCACTTGAGCCGGGCAAGAAGCGTCGCCGACAAGGCTCGGGGCTTCAATGGTCATGATTGAGTGCTCCTTTGCACAGAAGCCAGAGAGCCTGGCTCCTATGCGGGGTTATCGCCCTCGTTGAAAATCGGCGTAACTGTTAGAAATCACAGTCACGACAAACGGTACGGCTCAAGCCGGCGTATTGGGTGTGTAGTCCTTCAGCAGCAAGTACGTACTCCACCCCCACCAATCAGCAGTCCAGTGTTTGTCGTTCAGGTCATTCACGTCCTTGCGTCGCAGCACCTTGTCGCCTTCCATCTTGAACAGCGGCGAAAAGTTATTCGCCGGGTTCTGTGCTGCATTCAGGTCCGGCACATACAGCGGCGCCTTGAAGGTGGCCGGGGAGGACGTGACACCGCTGATAAACGCGTCGAAGACCTCATCGGCCGACGCCTGCACGGCGCGTTTGACCTGCGCCCGGTTGGCCGCGTCGCCGGCGTCGAAATAGCGTTTATCGCCGTAGGCATGCCACTCGTCACCGACTGCATTGCGCACCTTGAGCCCGAACTTGCTGTCTTCATCGTGCATGAAGCGGCTGATCAGCGAGCCCAGCTCCCCAGGCGTCACCACGGCGGCCAGCTGTTTGCGCGGCACGCGCAGGTGGCCGGCGGAAAACAGATCGGTCAAGAAGTGATCGGCAAAACTGTTCATCGCGTAGGCCAGCTCCAGCGCCTGGTCGGTGCCGCTTTGATGGGCGATGACGGCTTGTTGCAGCGCCGCCGTATGCCCGGCCAGGTAAGCCGACAACGCCCATTCGCCAAAGTGGTCGGCGTTGTCCGCCGCCAGCTTCAAGTAACGGCCCAGGGGGAACAGTGCCGAGACCGCGCTGCCGCCGCCGGTGATGCGGTTCCACTCTTCAGACAACGTATCTCCGAGCACAGCGTAGGCGTCGTGGGCGGATTTGCCGTCCTTGATCGCCTGGTTGACCGCGTTGATCTCCTTTTGCATCACCGCCAGGATCTTGTGTGCTTCCTCCCGTGACGCCGGCAGTCCTGCCAGTGAGTTGAATGCGGCGTTAAAGCGTTGCACGCGTTCGGCAGGCGAGGCGCCATCGCTGATGGGTTGGCCGGGGATGCCATAAAAGTCACCGCCCAGGGCAATCACTTGCCCGTAAGTCAGCGCCAGGCCGTTGGGCAGGTGCAGCTCGACGAGTCGGGCGGCAATCGCCGGGGCGTCTTTGGCGAAGCGCAACAGTGTGTCGTCGCCGATGGCAGTGTGTTCACCGCCTTCGAAACGCAGGGAGGGTAGGTTTTTTGCGGGTGCTGCGGGTGCTGCGAGTTCAAGACCGGACATGTTAGCTCCTTGCTATGTCGTAGGAATCTTCCTTTATTACTGTATGTATATACAGTTATTCGAGCATAGAGGAAAAAACTCCTACGTCAATGCGCTCTCTCTCAACAGGCGGTTCGATGAATTGCAGTTGACGAAATATTTTATAGTTGTACGATGACGTATGACATAAGCAAAACCAACAACAACCTTTCGCCAGAAAGTCTTTGCCCAGGGTGTTCGAATAATGAATCCACAAGAACTGAAGTCCATCCTCTCTCACGGTCTGCTGTCTTTTCCCGTGACCGATTTCAACGCCCAGGGTGATTTTCACCAGGCCGGCTATATCAAACGTCTGGAGTGGCTGGCTCCCTACGGCGCCACTGCGCTGTTCGCCGCCGGCGGCACCGGTGAGTTTTTCTCCCTCGCGGCCAGCGAATATTCCCAGGTTGTGAAGACCGCGGTGGATACCTGCGCCACCAGCGTGCCGATCCTCGCCGGTGTCGGCGGTTCGACCCGCCAGGCCATCGAATACGCTCAGGAAGCCGAGCGCCTCGGTGCCAAAGGCTTGCTGCTGCTCCCGCACTATTTGACCGAAGCCAGCCAGGACGGGGTTGCCGCCCACGTGGAAGCGGTGTGCAAGTCGGTCAAGATCGGCGTGGTGGTATACAACCGCAACGTCTGCCGCCTGACTGCGCCTTTGCTGGAGCGCCTGGCCGAACGTTGCCCGAACCTGATCGGCTACAAGGACGGCCTGGGTGACATTGAATTGATGGTGTCGATCCGCCGTCGTCTGGGCGACCGTTTCAGCTACCTGGGCGGCCTGCCGACTGCAGAGGTTTACGCCGCTGCCTACAAGGCCCTGGGCGTGCCGGTGTATTCCTCGGCGGTGTTCAACTTCATTCCGAAAACCGCGATGGATTTCTATCACGCCATCGCCCGCGACGATCACGCCACCGTCGGCAAGATCATTGATGACTTCTTCCTGCCGTACCTGGACATCCGTAACCGCAAGGCCGGCTACGCGGTGAGCATCGTCAAGGCGGGCGCCAAAATCGTCGGCTATGACGCCGGCCCGGTTCGCACGCCACTGACCGATCTGCTGCCGGAAGAATACGAAGCCCTGGCCGCGCTGATCGACCAGCAAGGCCCGCAATAACTTATCTATAAGGCCGCTGAGCAATCAGCGGCCTTTTGCGTCAGGAGAAGATTCGTGTCCCAAGCCAAACGTTTTGAAAACTACATCAACGGCCAATGGGTGGCTGGCGCTGATTATTGCGTCAACCTCAACCCGTCGGAGTTGTCCGATGTCATTGGCGAATATGCCAAGGCGGATGTCGTCCAGGTCAACGCTGCCATCGATGCCGCCCGCGCTGCGTTCCCGGCCTGGTCGACGTCCGGTATCCAGGCTCGCCACGACGCACTCGATAAAGTCGGCAGCGAAATCCTCGCCCGACGCGAAGAGCTCGGCACGCTGCTGGCTCGGGAAGAGGGCAAGACCCTGCCTGAAGCCATTGGCGAAGTGACCCGCGCCGGTAATATCTTCAAGTTCTTCGCCGGCGAGTGCCTGCGCCTGTCCGGCGACTACGTGCCGTCGGTGCGACCGGGCGTCAATGTCGAAGTCACCCGCGAAGCCCTCGGCGTGGTCGGCCTGATCACCCCGTGGAACTTCCCGATTGCCATCCCCGCGTGGAAAATCGCTCCGGCCCTGGCCTACGGCAACTGCGTGGTGATCAAGCCGGCGGAGCTGGTGCCGGGCTGTGCCTGGGCCCTGGCAGAAATCATCTCCCGCGCCGGTTTCCCCGCCGGTGTGTTCAACCTGGTGATGGGCAGCGGGCGGGTAGTGGGCGATGTGTTGGTCAACAGCCCGAAAGTCGACGGCATCAGCTTCACCGGTTCGGTCGGCGTCGGGCGTCAGATCGCGGTCAGCTGTGTCTCGCGCCAGGCCAAGGTGCAGTTGGAAATGGGCGGCAAGAACCCGCAGATCATTCTCGATGACGCCGACCTCAAGCAAGCCGTCGAGCTGTCGGTACAGAGCGCGTTCTATTCCACCGGCCAGCGTTGCACCGCCTCCAGCCGCTTGATCGTCACCGCCGGTATTCACGATCAGTTCGTCGCGGCCATGGCCGAGCGCATGAAGTCGATCAAGGTCGGCCACGCGTTGAAAAGCGGCACCGACATCGGCCCGGTCGTCTCCCAGGCCCAGTTGGACCAGGACTTGAAATACATCGACATCGGCCAGAGCGAAGGTGCGCGGCTGGTGAGCGGTGGCGGCCTGGTGACCTGCGACACCGAAGGCTACTACCTGGCGCCGACGCTGTTCGCCGACAGCGAGGCGGCCATGCGGATCAGCCGCGAAGAGATCTTCGGCCCGGTGGCCAACGTGGTGCGCGTGGCGGACTACGAGGCGGCGCTGGCCATGGCCAACGACACCGAGTTCGGTTTGTCGGCGGGCATCGCCACCACCTCGCTGAAATACGCCAACCACTTCAAGCGCCACTCCCAGGCCGGGATGGTGATGGTCAACCTGCCGACTGCCGGCGTGGATTATCACGTTCCGTTCGGTGGCCGTAAAGGTTCATCCTACGGTTCGCGTGAGCAAGGTCGCTATGCGCAAGAGTTCTACACCGTGGTGAAAACCAGCTACATCGGTTCGTAACACTGTAGGAGCGAGCTTGCTCGCGAAAAATCTCAACGAATACGCAGGCATTCAGGGGGCACGCGGTGCCTTTGAGTTTTTCGCGAGCAAGGTCGCTATGCGCAAGAGTTCTACACCGTGGTGAAAACCAGCTACATCGGTTCGTAACACTGTAGGAGCGGGCTTGCTCGCGAAAAATTTCAACGAATACGCAGGCATTCAGGGGGCACGCGGTGCCTTTGAGTTTTTCGCGAGCAAGCTCGCTCCTACAGGGGCGGCGTCCAGCAACACATAAATATCACCCGCAAAAAAAATAATTAGTGGGAGTACTTCTACATGCAAGCGACCAAGCCGACCCATGTCCGCTATTTGATCCTGCTCATGCTGTTCCTGGTGACCACGATCAACTATGCCGACCGGGCCACCATCGCAATTGCGGGTTCCAGCCTGCAAAAAGACCTCGGCATCGACGCGGTCACCCTCGGTTACATCTTCTCTGCATTCGGTTGGGCCTACGTGGCCGGGCAAATCCCCGGCGGCTGGCTGCTCGATCGGTTCGGCTCGAAAAAAGTCTATGCCCTGAGCATCTTCACCTGGTCACTGTTCACCATATTGCAAGGCTATGTCGGTGAGTTCGGGGTCTCCACGGCAGTCGTGGCGCTGTTCATGCTGCGCTTTATGGTGGGCTTGGCCGAAGCGCCATCCTTCCCGGGTAACGCGCGCATCGTGGCCGCCTGGTTCCCCACCGCCGAACGCGGCACGGCCTCGGCGATCTTCAACTCGGCGCAGTACTTCGCCACGGTGCTGTTCGCGCCGCTGATGGGCTGGATCGTCTACAGCTTCGGCTGGCAGCATGTGTTTATCGTGATGGGCGTGATCGGCGTCCTGTTCTCGCTGGTCTGGCTGAAAGTTATCCACAGCCCGCGCCAGCATCCGCTGATCAACGAAGCCGAGTTCAATCACATCGCGGCCAACGGTGCGATGGTCGATATGGATCAGGACAAGGGCAAGGGTAAGAAAACCGACGGTCCAAAGTGGGATTACATCCGCCAGTTGCTGACCAACCGCATGATGCTCGGCGTGTACCTGGGCCAGTACTGCATCAACGGCATCACCTACTTCTTCCTGACCTGGTTCCCGGTGTACCTGGTGCAGGACCGCGGCATGACCATTCTCAAGGCCGGGTTCATTGCCTCATTGCCGGCGATCTGCGGGTTTATCGGCGGTGTGTTGGGCGGGGTGATCTCCGACTACCTGCTGCGCAAAGGCCATTCCCTGACCTTCGCCCGCAAGGCGCCGATCATTGGCGGCCTGCTGATCTCCAGCAGCATCGTGGCCTGCAACTACGTGGATATCGAGTGGATGGTGGTGGGTTTCATGGCCTTGGCCTTCTTCGGCAAAGGCGTTGGCGCACTGGGTTGGGCGGTGGTGTCCGACACCTCGCCGAAACAGATCGCCGGGCTCAGTGGCGGCCTGTTCAACACCTTCGGTAACCTGGCGTCGATCACCACGCCGATTGTCATCGGTTACATCATCAGCACCACCGGTTCGTTCAAATGGGCGCTGGTGTTTGTCGGCGCGAACGCGCTGGTGGCAGTGTTCAGTTACCTGGTGATTGTCGGCCCGATCAAACGCGTGGTGCTCAAAGAGCCGCCAAGCCAAGGGCCTGAGTTGACCAACCTTACCCAAGCGCATTCCTGAAGGGGCCGTGTGATGCAGTTGATTGAACATGCCGACTCGCCGCGCTCGATTCGTTTGCACGAGCGCGACAACGTGGTGATCGTGGTCAATGACCAGGGTGTACCGGCCGGGACCGAGTTCCCGGACGGCCTGGTGACCGTGGATTTCATTCCGCAAAGCCACAAAGTGACCCTCGAAGATATCCCCGAAGGCGGTCGGATCATTCGCTACGGCCAAACCATCGGTTACGCCCTGGCGCCGATCCCGCGCGGCAGTTGGGTGCAGGAAGATCAACTGCGCATGCCCACCGCGCCGCCGCTGGACAGCTTGCCGCTGTCCACCGAGGTGCCAGAGGCCCAGGCGCCGCTGGAAGGCTTTACCTTCGAGGGCTATCGCAATGCGGACGGCACCGTGGGCACGCGCAATATCCTCGGCATCACCACCACCGTGCAGTGCGTCACCGGCGTGCTGGACCATGCGGTCAAGCGCATCAAGGACGAGTTGCTGCCCAAGTACCCGCATGTCGATGACGTGGTGGCGCTGACCCACAGCTACGGCTGCGGGGTGGCGATCACCGCGACGGATGCGTATATCCCGATCCGCACCGTGCGCAACCTGGCGCGCAACCCGAACCTGGGGGGCGAAGCGCTGGTGATCAGCCTGGGCTGCGAGAAATTGCAGGCCGGGCAGGTGATGCACGACAACGACAGTTCCGTCGACCTGAGCGAGCCGTGGCTGTATCGCCTGCAGGATTCCAGCCACGGGTTTAGCGAGATGATCGAGCAGATCATGGCCCTGGCCGAGGTGCGCCTGAAGAAGCTCGACCAGCGCCGCCGGGAAACCGTGCCGGCGTCCGAGCTGATCCTGGGCATGCAGTGCGGCGGCAGTGATGCGTTTTCCGGCATCACCGCCAACCCGGCGCTGGGGTTCGCTTCGGACTTGTTGCTGCGAGCGGGGGCGACGGTGATGTTTTCCGAAGTCACGGAGGTGCGTGATGCCATCTACCTGCTGACTTCTCGTGCGCAAACCAAGGAAATCGCCGAGGAACTGGTACGGGAAATGGACTGGTACGACCGTTATCTGGCCAAGGGCGAGGCGGATCGCAGCGCCAATACCACGCCGGGGAACAAGAAGGGCGGGTTGTCGAACATTGTCGAGAAGTCCCTGGGCTCCATCGTCAAGTCCGGCAGCAGCGCGATCAACGGCGTGCTCGGCCCGGGTGAACGCTTCAAGGGCAAAGGCTTGATCTTTTGCGCCACGCCGGCCAGCGACTTCGTGTGCGGCACCTTGCAACTGGCGGCGGGGATGAACCTGCATGTGTTCACCACCGGGCGCGGCACGCCTTACGGGCTGGCGATGGCGCCGGTGGTGAAGGTCTCGACCCGCACGGAGCTGGCGCAGCGCTGGCCGGACCTGATCGATATCGACGCCGGGCGCATCGCCACCGGGCGTGCGAGCATTGAGGAGTTGGGGTGGGAGTTGTTCCACTTCTACCTGGATGTAGCCAGCGGCAGGAAGCAGACGTGGGCGGAGCAGCACAAGCTGCATAACGACATTACGTTGTTCAACCCGGCGCCGATTACTTGAGACCGAGTCGCCGTTATCGGGGGCAAGCCCCCTCCCACATAGGGTCTGCGGTGTTCATCCGTTGTGTGTCTGACGCCTTCATCGGGGGCAAGTCGAGTCGTCGCACCGCCCCTCCCACACTGAGTCTGCGTCAGACACACAACGGCGACCCTATGTGGGAGGGGGCTTGCCCCCGATAGCGGTCTATCAGGCGCCATTGGGCCGTATGGCTTATCATTAGCCCCCTAACAACGCCCACCAAGGTTCTCCCCGGCATGCTGGTTATCTTCCTCACCACCCTCACCATCACCGCGCCGGTGTTTGCCATGTTGTTCCTCGGTGTGCTGCTCAAGCGCATCAACTGGATCAACGACAGCTTTATCCACACGGCATCGTCCCTGGTGTTCAACGTCACCATGCCGGCGCTGCTGTTTCTCGGCATCCTGCATGCCGACCTGCATTCGGCGCTCAAGCCGGGTTTGCTGATCTACTTCGCCGTCGCCACGCTGTTGAGCTTTGCCCTGGCCTGGGGCTGGGCGATTTTGCGCTGCAAGCGTGAAGACCGGGGCATCTACGCCCAGGGTGCGTTTCGCGGCAACAACGGGGTGATCGGCCTGGCGCTGGCGGCCAGTATGTACGGTGATTACGGCATCTCCCTCGGCGCGATCCTCGCGGCGCTGGTGATCCTGTTCTACAACACGCTGTCGACCATTGTGCTGGCGGTGTACAGCCCGGTGATCAAGTCCGACCCGTGGAGCATCTGCAAAAGTGTGCTGGCCAACCCGCTGATCATCAGCGTGATCGTGGCCGCGCCGTTCGCCTATTTCCAGATCGGCTTGCCGGGCTGGCTGGAAAAATCCGCGCAGTACCTGGCCGATATGACGTTGCCGTTGGCGCTGATCTGCATCGGCGGCACCTTGTCGCTGGCGGCGTTGCGCAAGAGCGGCAACATGGCGCTGAGCGCGAGCTTGATGAAGATGGTCTGGCTGCCGGTGGTCGCCACCCTGGGGGCGTGGTTGCTCGGGTTTCGCGGGCCGGAACTGGGGATTCTGTTCCTGTACTTCGGCGCACCGACTGCAGCCGCGAGCTTCGTGATGGCCAGGGCGGCGCAGGGGAATCATGAGCTGGCGGCGGCGATTATCGTGATCACCACCTTGATGGCGGCGGTGACCACGAATATCGGGATTTTTGTGTTGCAGGCGGGCGGGTGGATCTGAGCTGTGCCGGTGATAGCTACCTGACCATCACTGCTTGTCCGCCTGATACGCCTCAATCACTTCCTGCGCCGCGCGAAACGCCTCGATCGCCGCCGGTACACCGGCATACACCGCGCAATGCAGCAGCGCTTCGCGGATTTCTTCGACGGTGCAGCCATTGTTCAGCGCGCCGCGCACATGGCCTTTGAGTTCCTGCGGGCACTTGAGCGCGGTGAGGGCGGCGAGGGTGATCAGGCTGCGCGTCTTCAGCGGCAAGCCTTCGCGGTTCCACACGCTGCCCCAGGCATGTTCGTTGACGAAGTCCTGCAGCGGCTGGGTGAATTCGGTGGCGTTGCCCAGGGCGCGGTCGACGAACGCATCGCCCATCACCTGACGACGCATTTCAACTCCGGGCTTTTTCTGATCGGTCATTGCGATTCCCTCTTGTGTTGGCGGCGCCAGGCTCGCAGCGTGCTGAACAACAGGAAAGCCACCAGCACTGGCAGGACGTAATACAGCATCAGTTGTTCAAGTTTGTTGGCCAGGCGCATGCCGGTGGTGAATGCCATCACATGCAGCCCATACGCCAGGTACAAGCCCAGCAGCACCAGGCCTTCGGCACGGGTCACGCGGTAGCCGGTATAAAACACCGGCAGGCACAACACCACCACGCCGAGCATCACCGGCAGGTCGAAATCCAGGGCATTGGGCGACACCGACAGCGGCGAGGGCGCGAGCAGCGCGGTCAGCCCCAGTACGCCCAGCAGGTTGAACAGGTTGCTGCCGATCACGTTACCCACGGCGATATCCCGCTGGCCGCGCAGGGCCGCGATCAGCGAGGTGGCCAGGCACGGCAGTGAAGTGCCGACGCCGATCAGCGTCAAGCCGATGATGCGTTCCGACAGGCCCAGGTCGCTCGCCACATCCACCGCCGCACCCAGCAACAAATGCCCGGCCAGCACCAGCACCAGCAAGCCGCCGAACATCAGCAATACGCTGCTCAACCAGGGCGCCTTGGCCACCGTGTCCAGCGTGCGCGGGCGCCGTGAGTGGCGGGTCTGGTAGTGCAGCACGCCGAGGTAGGCCAGCAGGGCCGCGAGCAGCAGCGAACCGTCGAGTGGTGTCAGTTCTTCATTGGCCGCCAGGGTAAACACCAGCAGGCCGGCGAGGATCATCACCGGGATATCCAGGCGCACCAGTTGCCGCGAGACCCGCAGCGGAATGATCAGCGCCGACAGGCCCAGGGTGACGAGGATGTTGAAAATGCTGCTGCCGATCACACTGCCCACGGCAATGTCGGTATTGCCGGCGAGGGTGGCTTGCAGGCTGACGGTCATCTGCGGCGCACTGCTGCCGAAGGCGACGATCGTCAGGCCGATGATCAGCGGGCGGACCTTGAGGCTGGCAGCCAGGCGCACCGCGGCGCGCACCAGGATTTCGGCGCCGACGATCAGCAGCACCAGGCCGCTGATCAATTCGATCAGGCTCCAGGGCGAGAGGGCGGTTAATCCGAAAATGGCCAGGGCTCCGTCGTCAATTGCTCAGGGCTTGCACACGAACCCGTGCGGTGCCGCTGCTCAGCATGCCCAGTTGCGCGGCGGCCTGGCGCGACAGATCGATCAGCCGCCCACGGGTGTGCGGGCCGCGATCGTTGATGCGTACCACCACGGATTTGTCGGTATTGAGATTGGTCACCTTGACCTGCGTGCCGAAAGGCAGGCGCCGATGGGCGGCGGTCAGGGCGTTCTGGTTGAAAGGTTCACCGCTGGCGGTTTTTTTGCCATGGTGCTTGGCGCCGTAGTAAGACGCGGTGCCGGTTTCGTCGTAGCCGTTGGGGTCGATGAGGCTGCTGGCGCAACCGGCCAGCAAAGAGAACACGGCTAAAAGGCCAAGTAAGCGCTTCATTCAAGGTATCCCCTTATCAAATGTGGGAGGGGGCTTGCTCCCGATAGTGGAGTGTCAGTCATTGATGTCTTGACTGAATCACCGCTATCGGGAGCAAGCCCCCTCCCACAGGAGGTCCGAGTCGAGCATGAAATCTCACTCGGCCCTTTCATCGCGATCAGCCTTCGAGCTTGCTTTTCAGCAGTTCGTTCACCTGTTGCGGGTTGGCCTTGCCCTTGGAGGCTTTCATGGCCTGGCCGACAAAGAAGCCGAACATCTTGCCGCGCTTGGCTTCGTCTGCCGCGCGGTACTGTTCGACCTGCTCCGCGTTGGCCGCGAGCATTTCATCGAGCACCGCCGAGATGGCGCCGCTGTCGGTGACTTGCTTGAGGCCGCGCTTCTCGATGATCTCGTCGCTGCTGCCCTCACCGCTGGCCATGGCTTCGAACACGGTCTTGGCGATTTTGCCGGAGATGGTGTTGTCTTTGATGCGCAGCAGCATGCCGCCCAACTGCTCGGCCGAGACCGGTGCTTCGTCGATTTCCAGGCCCTGCTTGTTCAGCAGGCTGCCCAATTCCACCATCACCCAGTTGGCCGCCAGCTTGGCGTCCCCGGCGATGCTCACGACTTTTTCGAAGTAGTCGGCTTGCTCACGGCTCGACGCCAGGACGCTGGCGTCGTAGACCGACAGGCCGAACTGCGCCTGGAAGCGCTCGCGTTTCTGCGGCGGCAATTCCGGCAGGGTGGCGCGCACGTCATTGAGGAACGAGTCCTTGATGACCACCGGCAACAGGTCCGGATCGGGGAAGTAACGGTAGTCGTTGGCTTCCTCTTTGCTGCGCATGGCGCGGGTTTCGTCTTTGTTCGGGTCGTACAGGCGAGTTTGCTGGATCACCTTGCCGCCGTCTTCGATCAGTTCGATCTGGCGACGCACTTCGGTGTTGATCGCCTTCTCGATGAAACGGAACGAGTTGACGTTCTTGATCTCGCAGCGGGTGCCGTACTCGACCTGGCCCTTTGGCCGGACCGACACGTTGCAGTCGCAGCGCAGCGAGCCTTCGGCCATGTTGCCGTCGCAGATGCCCAGGTAGCGCACCAGCGCGTGGATCGTCTTGACGTAGGCCACGGCTTCCTTGGCGCTGCGCATGTCTGGCTCGGACACGATCTCCAGCAACGGCGTGCCGGCGCGGTTCAGGTCGATGCCGGTGGCACCGTTGAACTCTTCATGCAGGCTCTTGCCGGCGTCTTCTTCCAGGTGCGCGCGGGTTACGCCGACACGCTTGATGGTGCCGTCTTCCAGCGGGATATCCAGGTAGCCTTTGCCGACAATCGGCAACTCCATCTGGCTGATCTGATAGCCCTTGGGCAGGTCCGGGTAGAAGTAGTTCTTGCGCGCGAACACGCTGTGCTGGCCGATCTCGGCGTCAATCGCCAGGCCGAACATCACCGCCATGCGTACCGCTTCCTGGTTCAGCACCGGCAACACACCGGGCATGCCCAGGTCTACCAGGCTCGCCTGGGTGTTGGGTTCTGCGCCGAACGTGGTGGCGCTACCGGAGAAAATCTTCGATTGGGTGGCGAGCTGGGTATGAATCTCCAGCCCGATCACGACTTCCCATTGCATAGTGTTCTCCTCAGAAGCCGGTAGGGGTGCGAGTGTGCCAGTCGGTGTTCAACTGGTACTGGTGCGCCACATTGAGCAGGCGGCCTTCCTGGAAGTACGGGGCAAGCAATTGCACGCCGACCGGCAGGCCATCGACGAAACCGGCGGGCATGGACAAGCCCGGCAAGCCCGCGAGGTTGGCGGTGATGGTGTACAGGTCTTCCAGGTACTCGGCGATCGGGTCGCCGGTCTTGGCGCCGATCTTCCAGGCCGGGTTCGGCGTGGTTGGGCCGAGGATCACGTCGACTTCTTCGAACGCCGCCATGAAGTCGTTCTTGATCAGGCGACGGATTTTTTGCGCCTTGAGGTAGTACGCGTCGTAGTAACCGGCCGACAGGGCGTAGGCACCGACCATGATCCGGCGCTGCACTTCGACACCGAAGCCTTCGCCACGGGAACGTTTGTACAGGTCGTTGAGGTCTTTCGGGTTTTCGCAGCGGTAACCGAAACGCACGCCGTCGAACCGCGACAGGTTGGAGGACGCTTCGGCCGGCGCGATCACGTAGTACGCCGGAATCGCGTGCTGGTTGTTCGGCAGGCTGATTGGCTTGATCACGGCGCCGAGCTTTTCCAGCTCCTTGACGCTGTTGTGGACCAGTTCGGCGATACGCGGGTCGAGGCCGGCACTGAAATATTCGTTCGGTACGCCGATGCGCAGGCCTTTGAGCGAGGTATTGAGGCTGGCGCTGTAGTCCGGCACCGGCTCGTCGACGCTGGTGGAGTCCTGTGCGTCGAAGCCTGCCATACCTTGTAACAATATTGCGCAGTCTTCGGCAGTGCGTGCCAGGGTACCGCCCTGATCAAGGCTGGAGGCGTAGGCGATCATGCCCCAGCGGGACACGCGACCGTAGGTCGGCTTCAGCCCGGTGAGGTTGGTGAACGCGGCGGGCTGGCGGATCGAGCCGCCGGTGTCGGTGGCCGTGGCCGCCGGCAGGAAGCGCGCGGCAACCGCCGCCGCCGAACCACCGGACGAGCCGCCTGGCACGCAGTCCAGGTTCCACGGGTTTTTCACCGCGCCGTAGTAGCTCGACTCGTTGGCCGAGCCCATGGCGAATTCGTCCATGTTGGTCTTGCCCAGGGTCACGGCCCCGGCGGCGGCCAGCTTGGACACCACGGTGGCGTCGTAGGGCGCCTTGAAGTTGTCGAGCATCTTCGAGCCGCAGCTGGTGCGAATGCCCTGGGTGCAGAACAAGTCCTTGTGGGCGATCGGTGCGCCCAGCAGCGCGCCGTTCTCACCGTTGGCGCGACGTGCGTCGGCGGCCTTGGCCTGGCTCAAGGCCAGCTCCTCGGTGATGCTGATGAAGCTGTTGACCTTGGGGTCGAGCTCGGCGATACGCGCCAGCAAGGTCTTGGTCAGCTCTTCGGAAGAAAACTTTTTGTCGGCGAGACCGCGGGCGATCTCGGCCAGAGTCATGTGATGCATGAAAGGCTCTTTCCCTTTAGTCGATGACTTTCGGAACCAGATACAGGCCGTTTTCGACCGCTGGCGCGATGGACTGGTAGGCCTCGCGATGATTGACTTCGGTCACGACGTCTGCGCGCAGGCGCTGGGTGGCTTCCAGCGGGTGAGCCAGGGGCTCGATGCCGTCGGTATTCACGGCCTGCATTTGGTCAACCAGCCCGAGAATGCTGTTCAGGGCTGCGGTGGTCTGTGGAAGATCGGCATCATTCAGGCCAAGCGAGGCCAGATGTGCGATTTTTTCCACGTCGGAGCGTTCAAGCGCCATGGGATTCTCCAGTGGAAAACAGAACGGAGGGCGTCCGTGTGTTAGATTGTCGGAACACTACCGCATTTCTACGGTCATATGGCCGCGATTGTGGGGGTTGGTGCGTAGAAAGTCGGCCAATTTAGCACATTGGCGCCTTGCCCAAAATCCCTGTCGTTGTTAGAGTTTGCCGCACTTTTTTACCCACGCGTTGCCTAGGGTCCTTTCCCCATGTTCAAGAAACTGCGTGGCATGTTTTCCAGCGATCTTTCCATTGACCTGGGCACTGCCAACACCCTTATTTACGTGCGCGAGCGCGGTATCGTCCTGAATGAGCCATCGGTTGTGGCTATTCGGACCCATGGTAATCAGAAAAGTGTCGTTGCCGTCGGCACCGAGGCCAAGCGCATGCTCGGCCGAACACCAGGCAATATCGCGGCCATTCGTCCGATGAAAGACGGCGTGATCGCCGACTTCAGTGTCTGCGAGAAGATGTTGCAGTACTTCATCAACAAGGTTCACGAAAACAGTTTTCTGCAGCCCAGCCCTCGTGTGCTGATCTGCGTACCGTGCAAGTCCACCCAGGTGGAGCGTCGTGCCATCCGTGAATCGGCCCTTGGTGCCGGTGCCCGTGAAGTGTTCCTGATCGAAGAGCCGATGGCTGCTGCGATCGGTGCCGGCCTGCCGGTTGAAGAAGCGCGCGGTTCGATGGTGGTGGATATCGGTGGTGGTACCACTGAAATCGCCCTGATTTCCCTGAACGGTGTGGTGTATGCCGAATCCGTCCGTGTGGGCGGTGACCGCTTCGACGAAGCGATCATCACTTATGTGCGTCGCAACTACGGCAGCCTGATCGGCGAATCCACTGCCGAGCGTATCAAGCAGGAAATCGGCACCGCTTATCCGGGTGGCGAAGTGCGCGAAGTCGATGTGCGCGGTCGCAACCTGGCCGAAGGCGTGCCACGTGCCTTCACCCTGAACTCCAATGAAGTGCTCGAGGCTCTGCAAGAGTCCCTGGCCACCATCGTTCAGGCGGTGAAGAGCGCGCTGGAGCAATCGCCGCCGGAGCTGGCTTCCGATATCGCCGAGCGTGGCCTGGTACTGACCGGTGGTGGCGCCTTGCTGCGCGACCTCGATAAGTTGCTGGCCCAGGAAACCGGCCTGCCGGTGATCGTCGCCGAAGACCCGCTGACCTGCGTCGCCCGTGGCGGTGGCCGTGCACTGGAAATGATGGATAAACACACCATGGACCTGCTCTCCAGCGAATAAGTGATTGCTGGTAAGCCCATGTTTCGCCCGCAGGCAGCACTTTGCAGTGCTGCCTGTTGGCGTTTATCTTCTTCAATCTGCATCCAGGCCGGTTAGATGCCGTATGAATAGAGAGAACATTTGCCTGGGAGGAGCGGCCTATTAAACCGCTTTTCGCCAAAGGCCCCTCATTGGGCGTGCGCTTATTGGTGCTGGTCGTGCTTTCGGTCGCGCTGATGGTGGTCGATGCTCGCTTTGCACTGCTCAAGCCTGTGCGTAGCCAGATGTCGCTGGTGTTGATGCAGACTTACTGGATCACCGACCTGCCGCAACGTCTCTACCAGGGCGTGGCCAGCCAATTCGGCAGCCGCACCGAGCTGGTCGCCGAGAACGAAAAACTCAAGACTGAAAACCTGCTGCTGCAGGGGCGCATGCAAAAGCTGGCGGCCCTCACCGAGCAGAACGTTCGGCTGCGCGAGTTGCTCAACTCCTCCGCTCTGGTCAACGAGAAGGTCGAAGTCGCCGAGTTGATCGGCATGGACCCCAACCCCTTTACCCATCGCATCATCATCAACAAGGGTGAGCGCGACGGTGTGGTCCTCGGCCAGCCGGTACTCGATGCCCGTGGCCTGATGGGGCAGGTGGTCGAGTTGATGCCCTACACATCGCGGGTATTGCTGCTGACAGACACCACCCACAGCATTCCGGTGCAGGTCAACCGCAACGGCCTGCGCGCGATTGCCAGCGGTACGGGTAACCCGGAGCGGCTGGAACTGCGTCATGTGGCCGACACCGCGGATATCAAGGAAGGCGACCTGCTGGTCAGTTCCGGCCTGGGTCAGCGCTTCCCGGCGGGTTATCCGGTGGCGACGGTCAAGGAGGTGATCCACGACTCCGGCCAGCCTTTCGCGATTGTCCGCGCCGTGCCGACGGCCGCGCTGAACCGCAGCCGCTACCTGTTGCTGGTCTTCAGCGACAACCGCACCCCGGAAGAGCGCGCCAACGACGCCGCTCAGGCCCAGGAAGCGGAAGACAAACGCAACGGCACCGCGCCGATCATCCCGGCGACCGTACCCAAACCCGCGTCAGCCACACCGCCTGCAACAGCGCCGGCGGTAACTGCGCCCGTGGCCACGCCAGCCAAGCCGGCCGCTCACAGCGCTCGCCCGGTGAAACCGGCGGCGACCAAACCGCCGGCCGCCGCGCCTGCGCCCGCGACGCCCGCCGCCCGGGCAACCACGCGGCAGAGGGAGGAATAATGGCCGGTACTCATTCGCACAATGGCTGGATCGTCTGGCTGACCTTTGCTCTCGGCTTGCTGCTCAGTGTTTCGCCGCTGCCGCAGTTCATGGAAATCCTGCGTCCGCTCTGGCTGGCCCTGCTGCTGGCATTCTGGTCGCTGAACCTGCCGCACCAAGTGGGCATGGTCACGGCAATGTTTCTGGGCTTGGCGGAAGATGTGCTCTATGGCACCTTGCTGGGGCAGAACGCGTTGATCCTGACCTTGATCACCTTCCTGGTGCTCTCATTGCAGCAGCGCCTGCGCATGTTCCCGATGTGGCAACAGTGCCTGGTGATCCTGGTGATCTTCGGCCTGGCGCAGTTGGTGCAGCTGTGGCTCAGTGCCTTGACCGGCAACCGACAGCCGACCTTGGCACTGGTGTTGCCGGCCCTGGTCAGCGCGTTGCTGTGGCCGTGGGTCAGTTTCGGTCTGCGCGGGTTATGTCGCCGCTATAAAATCAATTGAATGGATTGCGAGGCTCTGCCTGGTTATCGAACCCCACAGGGAGAGTCTGCAATGAATTCGCTTTATCTGGCCTCGGGCTCCCCAAGGCGGCGTGAACTGCTGACCCAGATCGGTGTGCCGTTCACCGTGGTCAGCGCCGCGATTGATGAAACGCCTCTTACCAACGAATCTCCCGTTTCCTACGTCGAGCGTCTGGCGCGCGCCAAGGCCGCGGCGGGTTTCGCTGCCCTCGGGGAAACCTCCGGGGCCTGTGTGCTGGGCGCCGACACGGCGGTGATCGTCGACGGCCAGATCCTTGGCAAACCGGTGGATCAGGCCGACGGCCTGGCCATGTTGCTGGCGCTGTCAGGGCGTGAACATGAAGTGCTGACGGCCGTTGCTCTCACGGACGGTCAGCGCTGTGACACCCGATGTGTAAGCAGTCGCGTACTTTTTCGTGGGATTTCTGTCGAGGAGGCTACAAGCTACTGGCACAGTGGCGAACCTCAGGACAAGGCCGGGGGTTATGCTATCCAGGGGCTGGGCTCGGTGTTCGTGGCCGGGCTCAATGGCAGTTATTCCGCCGTGGTCGGCTTGCCGGTGTGCGAAACCGCGCAGTTGCTTGGCCAATTCGGCATACCCTGTTGGCAAAACCTTACCGCGCGCTGAACGCCGTACACCAGCGCCCAGCCTTAAGCGATCGGCCACTATTGTGAAAACGCCTGAACGAGACCCAGCCATGAGTGAAGAGATTCTGATCAATATCACGCCGATGGAATCGCGCGTGGCGGTGGTAGAGAACGGTGTTCTGCAGGAAGTTCACGTCGAGCGCACCCAGAAGCGCGGGATCGTCGGCAACATCTATAAAGGCAAGGTCGTGCGCGTATTGCCCGGCATGCAGGCCGCCTTCGTCGATATCGGCCTGGATCGCGCCGCGTTTATCCATGCCTCGGAAATTTCCCTGCGTGAAGGCCCGGCGGTGGAAAGCATCAGCGCCCTGGTGCATGAAGGGCAGAGCCTGGTGGTGCAAGTCACCAAGGACCCCATCGGCTCCAAAGGTGCGCGGCTGACCACGCAACTGTCGATTCCTTCGCGCTACCTGGTGTACATGCCGCGCACCGCCCATGTCGGCATTTCCCTGAAGATTGAAGACGAAGCCGAGCGCGAGCGTCTGAAAAAAGTGGTCAGCGACTGCGTTGCCGCCGAGGGCATCAAGGAAGCGGGTGGGTTTATCCTGCGCACCGCCGCCGAAGGCGCCGGTGCCGATGAAATCCTCATGGATATCCGCTATCTGCGGCGCCTGTGGGACCAGATCGGCACACAGATCAAGACCGTCGGCGCCCCCAGCGTGATCTATGAAGACCTGGGCCTGGCCCTGCGCACCTTGCGTGACCTGGTCAGCCCCAAGATCGAGAAAATTCGCATCGACTCGCGGGAAACTTTCCAGCGCACCACGCAATTTGTTGCCGAACTGATGCCGGAAATTGCTGACCGCCTGGAGCATTACCCTGGCGAGCGGCCGATCTTCGACTTGTATGGCGTCGAAGACGAAATCCAGAAAGCCCTCGAACGCAAAGTGCCGCTCAAGTCCGGTGGCTACCTGGTGGTGGACCCGGCCGAAGCCATGACCACCATCGACGTCAACACCGGTGCGTTCGTGGGGCACCGCAACCTTGAAGAGACCATCTTCAAGACCAACCTCGAAGCGGCCACTGCGATTGCCCGCCAATTGCGCCTGCGCAACCTGGGCGGGATCATCATCATCGACTTCATCGACATGGAAGATGAAGAACACCAGCGTCAGGTGCTGCGCACCCTCGAGAAGCAGCTGGAACGTGATCACGCCAAGACCAACATCATCGGCATCACCGAGCTGGGCCTGGTGCAGATGACCCGCAAGCGCACCCGCGAAAGTCTCGAGCAAGTGCTGTGCGAGCCGTGCAGCAGTTGCCAGGGGCGCGGTAAATTGAAGACCCCTGAAACGGTTTGCTACGAGATTTTCCGGGAAATCCTACGAGAGGCACGAGCCTACCAGGCTGAAGGTTATAGAGTGCTTGCCAACCAGAAAGTGGTCGACCGCTTGCTGGATGAAGAGTCCGGTAACGTGGCTGAACTGGAAGGGTTTATCGGGCGCACCATTCGTTTTCAGGTCGAAACCATGTACTCCCAGGAACAATACGACGTGGTGCTGCTCTGATTTTCATTCATTGGCTTTCCCTGAACCCGACAGACCTGGATCTGCGGTCCGACTACTGCCTGAGGGTCGCTTGACATGGAGCGTCTGACACGCTTTTTTGCCGCTTTGACCCGCTGGGGCCTGGGCCTGTGCGCCCTGCTGCTGGTATTGGCGGCGCTGTACGTGAGCCTGGGGCGTGAATTGACCCCGCTGGTCGCCGAATACCGCGCAGAAATCGAAGCCAAGGCCCAGGCCGCGGTGGATATGCCGCTGCAGATCGGTCGCCTTGAAGGCCGCTGGAGCGGTTTCGCCCCTGTGTTGCTGGCTCATGACGTGATGGTGGGCGAGGGCAGCAATGCCTTGCGCCTGGACCAGGTGCAGGTGGTGCCGGACATCTGGGCCAGCCTGATGGCGCGCGACGTGCGTATTGCCCACCTGGAAGTCAGCGGCCTGCAACTGAGCGCCAGGGAAGACAAGGATGGCCACTGGGCGCTGCAAGGCCTGCCGGTGCAGGACGACCAGCCGCTGGACCCGGAACAGTTGCTCAAGCGCATGCAGAGTGTCCAGCGCGTGTCGTTGCTGGATAGCCAGGTCACGTTGCAGCCGTTCGACCAGGCGCCGCTGACCTTCACGTATGTGGGCCTGAGCTTGCAAACGGGCGCGACCCGCCAACGCCTGGACGCCCGCCTGACCCTGCCGGATGGCCAACCCCTGGCCCTGAGCCTGCGCACGCAGATCCGCGCCAGTGCCTGGAAAGACGCTGAGGTCCAGGCCTACCTGAGCCTGCCCCAGAGCGATTGGGCCAAATGGGTCCCGGCCAGGTTGACCCAGCAGTGGAAACTCACGCAGTTCAAGGCTGGCGGTGAATTCTGGCTGACCTGGGCCAAAGGCACCGTGCAAAGCGCGGTGGTGCGCCTCAACTCGCCGCAAGTGAAGGGCAGCTACGCCGACCGCAAGCCGGTCCACATTGAAAACCTCGCCCTGACCGCCTACCTGCAACGCAGTGAGAGCGGCCTCAAGGTGCTGTTCGATTCGTTGGCGATGAACATCGGCGATAGCCGTTGGGAATCGCGTCTGCAATTGCAGCAACGCCTGGCCACCGACAAGGCGCAGGAAGTCTGGAACCTGCAGGCCGACCGCCTCGACCTGACCCCGATCACCCCGTTGCTCAATGCCTTGGCGCCGTTGCCGGAAGGTTTCGCCAAGACGATCGAACACCTCAAGGCCACCGGTCTGCTGCGCAATGTGCTGGTGGATTTTCGTCCGCAGGACACGACCGATCAGAAAGTCAGCTTTGCCGCCAACCTCGAGCGGGTGGGCTTCGACGCCTACTTCGGCGCTCCTGCCGCACGTAACGTTTCCGGCAGCATCAGCGGCGACCTGGGGCAGGGCGAGCTGCGCATGGACAGCAAGGACTTTTCCCTGCACCTCGACCCGATCTTCGCCAAGCCCTGGCAGTACATCCAGGCCAATGCGCGCCTGACCTGGAAGCTCGATCAGCAAGGTTTCACCCTGATCGCGCCGTATATCAAGGTGCTGGGCGAGGAAGGCAAGGTCGCCGCCGACTTCCTGATTCGCCTGCATTTCGACAATAGCCAGGAAGACTACATGGACCTGCGGGTCGGCATGGTCGATGGCGATGGACGTTTCACGCCTAAATACCTGCCGGCGGTGCTGAGCCCGGCGCTGGATGAATGGCTGCGTACCGCGATTCTCAAAGGCGCGGTCGATGAAGGCTTCTTCCAGTACCAAGGCTCGCTGAATCACGGTGCGTTGCCGGCTTCGCGCAATATCAGCCTGTTTTTCAAGGTGCATGACGCTGAGTTGGCGTTCCAGCCGGGCTGGCCCCATGTGAGCAAGGTCAACGGCGAAGTGTTTGTCGAGGAGAGCGGTGTCCGCATCCTGGCCAGCAAGGGCCAACTGCTCGATACCGGCGTCAAGGACATCTACGTCAATATCCCCCACGCGCCCGCGGGCAAGGACAGCCACTTGCTGCTCACCGGTGAGTTTGCCGGTGGCCTGGGTGATGGCGTGAAAATCCTCCAGGAAGCACCGATAGGCACCGCTTCGACCTTTGCCGGTTGGAAAGGCGAGGGCGATCTACAGGGCAAGCTGGACCTGGATATCCCGCTGGCCAAGGGCACCGAACCGAAGATCGTGGTGGATTTCCAGACCGACAAGGCGCGCCTGCAATTGGCTGAGCCGCCTCTGGACCTGAGCCAGCTCAAGGGGGATTTCCGCTTCGACAGCGCCAAGGGCCTGAGTGGGCAGAGCATCACGGCGCAAGCCTTCGATCGGCCGATCACCGCGCAGATCTTCGCGGATGGCAAGCCGGGCAGTATCAGCACCCGCGTTACCGCCAAAGGCCAGGTCACGGTCAAGCGCCTGACGGACTGGTTGAAAATCAGCCAGCCGCTGCCGGTGTCTGGTGATATTCCGTACCAGTTGCAGCTCAATCTGGACGGTGCCGACAGCCAGTTGAGGGTCAGCTCCAACCTCAAAGGCGTGGCAGTGGACCTGCCGGCGCCGTTCGGCATGGCGGCCAGCCAGGGTCGTGACAGCGTGTTCCGCATGACCTTGCAGGGCGCCGAGCGCCGCTACTGGTTCGATTACGGCGACCTGGCGAACTTCACCTTTGCTGCGCCGCCGGATAAATTCAGCGACGGCCGCGGCGAGTTGTTTCTCGGCGATGGCGATGCGCTGCTGCCCGGTGGCAAGGGCCTGCGCATTCGCGGTGTGCTGTCGGAACTGGACATCGACCCGTGGAAGAAACTCATCGATCGCTACGCGGGCAACGACCCGGGAGGCAGCGCGAAACAGCTGTTGAGCGGCGCCGACTTCAAGGTGGGCAAGTTGACTGGCTTTGGGCAGCAGTTCGACCAGGTCAACCTCCAGCTTGACCGCAAACCCTCGGCTTGGGGCCTGCAGTTCGACAGCCAGCAGGCCAAGGGCACGGTCAACCTGTCGGACGCCAAGGGCGCACCCATCGCGGTCAACCTGCAGTACGTGAAGCTGCCGGCGGTGGACCCGACGGTACAGGCGGATGAAAATGCGCCGGACCCATTGGCCGACATCGATCCCAAGGATATTCCAGCGCTGGACATCAGCATTGATCAACTGTTCCAGGGGCCGGACCTGATCGGCGCGTGGTCGCTGAAGATCCGACCGACCGCCAAGGGCCTGGCCTTCAACAACCTGGACCTGGGCCTCAAGGGCATGCTGCTCAAGGGCGCTGGTGGTTGGGAAGGCGCGCCGGGCGACAGCAGCAGTTGGTACAAAGGGCGCCTGGATGGCAAGAACATTGCCGATGTCCTCAAGGGCTGGGGCTTTGCGCCTACCGTGACCAGTGAAGATTTCCACCTGGACGTGGATGGTCGTTGGCCGGGCTCCCCCGCCTGGGTCGGGCCCAAGCGTTTTTCCGGCAGCCTGGATGCAACATTCCGCAAAGGCCAGTTCGTTGAAGTGGAAGGTGGCGCCCAGGCGCTGCGGGTGTTCGGCCTGCTTAACTTCAACTCCATCGGCCGTCGGTTGCGCCTGGACTTCTCCGACCTGCTCGGCAAAGGCTTGAGTTATGACCGGGTCAAAGGCTTGCTCGCGGCCAGCAACGGGGTGTTTGTGACCCGCGAGCCGATCACCCTGACGGGGCCGTCGAGCAACCTGGAGCTTAATGGCACCCTGGACCTGGTGGCTGATCGCGTGGATGCCAAGCTGCTGGTGACATTGCCGGTGACCAACAACCTGCCGATCGCCGCGCTGATTGTCGGCGCGCCGGCCATTGGTGGCGCGCTGTTCCTGATCGACAAGCTGATCGGCGACCGGGTTTCGCGGTTTGCCAGCGTGCAGTACAAAGTCGAAGGACCATGGAAAGACCCGAAAATCAGCTTCGACAAGCCATTTGAAAAACCAAACTGAGAGCCTGTGGAGTAGCATGGCTGCATGCCATTTATGGAGTGTCGGCCCATGTCCTTTGCGGTAATTCAAATGGTCAGCCAGAGCGATGTGCTGGCCAACCTGGCCCAGGCCCGGCGCCTGCTGGAGCAAGCGGCGGCAAAGGGTGCGCGGCTGGCGGTGCTGCCGGAAAACTTCGCCGCCATGGGCCGCCGCGATGTGGCCGACATCGGCCGCGCCGAGGCGTTGGGTGAAGGACCGATCCTGCCATGGTTGAAACAGACCGCCCGCGACCTCACCTTATGGATAGTGGCTGGCACTTTGCCGCTGCCGCCCAAGGATCAACCGAACGCCAAGGCCAACGCCTGCTCGTTGCTGATCGATGAGCATGGCGAGATCGTCGCCCGCTACGACAAGCTGCATTTGTTCGATGTCGACGTGGCGGACGCGCGCGGTCGCTATCGTGAATCCGATGACTATGCTTTCGGGAGCAACGTTGTGGTGGCGGATACGCCGGTCGGCCGCTTGGGCCTGACGGTGTGTTACGACCTGCGCTTCCCGGAGTTGTACAGCGAGTTGCGTGCGGCGGGGGCTGAACTGATTACCGCGCCCTCGGCCTTCACCGCGGTCACCGGTGCCGCCCATTGGGATGTGCTGATTCGCGCGCGGGCCATCGAGACCCAGTGCTATCTGCTGGCGGCCGCCCAGGGCGGGGTGCATCCGGGGCCACGGGAGACTTATGGCCACGCGGCGATTGTCGACCCCTGGGGGCGCGTACTGACGCAACAGGATCAAGGCGAAGCGGTGTTGCTGGCCGAACGCGACAGCAGTGAACAGGCGTCGATACGGGCGCGCATGCCGGTGGTCAACCACCGGCGCTTTTTCTCGCAGGGCGCGCAGCGGCCTGCTTCAGAACGATGAATTTAAGGCCAAACCTATGAGCGAGTTGTTGTCCTCAGTCAGCGAACACCTCCTGGCACCCGGTGGCGTGACCATCGAAAGCCTGCAAACCGTGCTGGGCGATCTGGCCGGGCCGGGCATCGACGCGGCCGACCTGTATTTCCAGGGGCAGATTTCCGAGTCGTGGGCTTTGGAAGACGGGATCGTCAAGGAAGGCAGTTTCAACCTCGACCAGGGTGTCGGCGTGCGCGCGCAATCCGGTGAAAAAACCGGTTTCGCCTACAGCAACGCGATCACCCTGGAAGCCTTGGGCCTGGCCGCCCGGGCTGCCCGTTCGATTTCCCGCGCCGGCCAGAACGGTACGGTGCAGGCATTCAGCACCCAGGACGTGGCCCAGTTGTACGCGCCGGATAACCCCCTGGAAGTGATCAGCCGCGCAGAAAAAGTCGATCTGCTCAAGCGTATCGATGCCGCGACCCGCGCCCTCGACCCGCGTATCCAGCAAGTCACGGTGAGCATGGCCGGGGTGTGGGAACGCATCCTGGTGGCGTCCACCGACGGCGGCCTGGCGGCGGATGTGCGGCCGCTGGTGCGTTTCAACGTCAGTGTGATCGTCGAACAGAACGGCCGCCGCGAGCGCGGTGGGCATGGAGGAGGCGGGCGTACCGACTACCGTTATTTCCTCGCCGAGGACCGCGCCATGGGTTATGCCCG
The DNA here is from genome assembly GCF_053502595.1 of Pseudomonas sp. LY-1. Lineage (NCBI taxonomy): Bacteria > Pseudomonadati > Pseudomonadota > Gammaproteobacteria > Pseudomonadales > Pseudomonadaceae > Pseudomonas > Pseudomonas sp. LY-1. Next base: position 1,280,754 of record NZ_CP094353.1, read on the forward strand.
TGAAGCGCTGCGCCAGGCGCTGGTCAACCTGGAAGCCATCCCCGCACCGGCCGGCACCTTGCCGGTGGTGTTGGGCTCGGGCTGGTCTGGCGTACTGCTCCACGAAGCCGTGGGCCATGGCCTGGAAGGCGACTTCAACCGCAAGGGCAGCTCGGCCTACAGCGGGCGCATGGGCGAGATGGTCGCCTCCAAGCTGTGCACCATTGTCGATGACGGCACCCTGGCCGGTCGCCGTGGCTCGTTGAACATCGATGACGAAGGCACGCCGACCGAATGCACCACGCTGATCGAAAACGGCGTGCTCAAGGGTTACATGCAAGACAAGCTCAACGCCCGCCTGATGGGCGTGGCGCGTACCGGTAACGGCCGTCGCGAATCCTACGCGCACCTGCCGATGCCGCGCATGACCAACACTTACATGCTCGCCGGCGAAAGTGACCCGGCGGAAATCATCGCCTCGGTGAAACGCGGGATCTACTGCGCCAACCTCGGCGGCGGCCAGGTGGACATCACCAGCGGCAAGTTCGTGTTCTCCACCAGCGAGGCGTACCTGATCGAAGACGGCAAGATTACCGTGCCGGTCAAAGGCGCGACGTTGATTGGCAACGGGCCGGAAGCGATGAGCAAGGTGTCGATGGTCGGTAACGACCTGGCATTGGACAGCGGCGTGGGTACGTGCGGCAAGGATGGGCAGTCGGTGCCGGTGGGCGTGGGTCAGCCAACCTTGAAAATTGACGCGATCACCGTGGGTGGCACGGGGTCGTAAGAGCGGGAGCTTCGGGTGGCGAAGACCGCCACCCGGGGAAGAGGATCAACGCAGGCCGCGTTGAGTCTCGTCCAGCTCACGGATGTACTTGAAGATTTTACGGCTGGTGGCCGGCGCCTTGTTTTGCGCCAGTTCGTGCTGGGCCTGACGGATCAGGGAGCGCAGTTGCTGGCGGTCCGCGTCCGGGTAGTCCAGTACGAATTTCTCCAGCACCGCGTCATCGCCCGAGATCAGGCGGTCACGCCAACGTTCCAGGTTGTGGAAGCGTTCGTTGTACTGGCGAGTGGAGGCATCGAGTTGATCGAGCAGGGTCAGAATCGCGTCAGTGTCCTGATCGCGCATCAGCTTGCCGATGAACATGATGTGCCGTTTACGCGCGATATTCGCGGTGTGCTTGGGTGCATCCGCCAGAGCCCGGCGCATTTCGTCGGTCAGAGGCAGTTTTGCAATCAAGTCCGGCTTGAGCGTTGTAAGGCGCTCGCCGAGGTCAACCAGAGCATGCAGCTCGCGTTTGACCTGGGTTTTGCTTTTCTCCCCATCGAGGGAGTCGTCGTAAGAATCAACCATGGTGGCAGTCCGCAAAGAAACGCCGCCATGATAACCAGTCGGGGGCCGCTTGTCCGGCCCGGTCGCTCGATGGCCTTAACCGAAAGCAGAATTTGAGTGGAGAAAACCATGAGTGCAGCCCAAAGCGTCGGTCCGCAAGCGTTACCGGCACTGCAGGAACAAGTCGAGCAGATCCTTGCCGAGGCCAAGCGCCAGGGGGCCAGTGCCTGCGAGGTGGCTGTGTCCCTGGAGCAGGGGCTGTCGACGTCGGTACGTCAGCGGGAAGTCGAAACCGTCGAATTCAACCGCGACCAGGGGTTTGGTATCACCTTGTACGTCGGCCAGCGCAAAGGCTCGGCCAGCACCTCGGCGAGTGGGCCGGAAGCGATTCGCGAGACGGTGGCCGCCGCATTGGCGATTGCCAAGCACACGTCCGAGGATGAAAGCTCGGGCCTGGCCGACAAGGCGTTGATGGCCAAGGATCTGCAGGATTTCGACCTGTTCCATGCCTGGGACATCACCCCGGAACAAGCCATCGAACAAGCGCTGACCTGCGAAGCGGCGGCGTTCGATGCCGACCCGCGGATCAAGAATGCCGACGGCACCACCTTGAGCACCCACCAGGGCTGCCGCGTGTACGGCAACAGCCATGGTTTTATCGGCGGTTATGCGTCGACGCGTCACAGCCTGAGTTGCGTGATGATCGCCGAAGCCAACGGCCAGATGCAGCGCGATTACTGGTACGACGTGAACCGTCAGGGCGAGTTGCTGGCCGATCCGGTCAGCATTGGCCGGCGTGCCGCGCAACGTGCCGCGAGCCGCCTGGGCGCCCGCCCGGTGCCGACCTGTGAAGTGCCGGTGCTGTTTTCGGCGGAACTGGCCGGCGGTCTGTTCGGCAGTTTCCTGGGGGCGATTTCCGGCGGCAACCTGTACCGCAAATCGTCGTTCCTCGAAGGTGCGATTGGCCAGAAGCTGTTTCCGCAGTGGCTGACCATCGACGAGCGTCCACACCTGATGCGGGCGATGGGCAGTTCGTCGTTCGACGGCGATGGCCTTGCGACCTATGCCAAGCCGTTCGTCGAAAACGGTGAGTTAGTCTCCTACGTGCTGGGCACGTATGCCGGGCGCAAACTGGGCCTGCCGAGCACCGCGAACGCTGGTGGCGTGCATAACCTGTTCGTGACCCACGGCGAGGAAGACCAGGCGGCGCTGTTGCGACGCATGGGGCGTGGCCTGCTGGTGACTGAATTGATGGGCCAGGGCTTGAACATGGTCACCGGTGATTATTCCCGTGGCGCGGCGGGTTTCTGGGTAGAAAACGGTGAGATTCAGTTTGCTGTCCAGGAAGTGACCATCGCCGGCAATATGCGCGACATGTTCAAGCAGATCGTTGCCGTGGGTAACGACCTGGAGCTGCGCAGCAATATCCGTACAGGTTCGGTCCTGATCGAGCGGATGACAGTCGCCGGCAGTTAATCCTTCCGACGCTTCACCAAAAGGCGCGCCATCTGCAGGATGGCGCGCCTTTTTTTGTGGCTGCATTCCCGGTTGATTGGCTTGCCACTCTTGTGTTGATTGTCAATATCATTTAATAATAAATATCATTATCGAATGAGTGCGGATCATGAATGCTGTCCTGCATGAGGACCCCTACCTGGAAAGCTGGCGTTGGATGAGTCGTCAGATTCGCTGCTGCCTCGAGCCCAATGAACCGCGCCTGATCGAACATTACCTCAATGAAGGTCGATACCTCGCCTGTTGCACCGCGACTCATCCATGGACGATCGCTGAAACGGCTTTCCGCCTGCTGATCGACACCGCCACGGACATTGCCTTGCCGTGGCATTGGCGATCCCAGTGCCTGGACCAGGCCTGGCGCCCGCTGCACGACCTGGAAACACTCTCCCACTGTGCCTGCCGCCTCAAGCGCTGGCAGGCCTTTGCCTGGCAATTGGCGACGTGCGAATTGCTGCCTTCGATTTCCGTTTCTGACTGGGTGCAAGGATCTTCCGATGAGTAATAACCGTATCGAACGCGACAGCATGGGTGAACTGCAAGTCCCCGCCGAGGCCTTGTACGGCGCGCAAACCCAGCGCGCGGTGAACAACTTTCCGATCAGCCACCAGCGCATGCCGGCGCCGTTCATTCGTGCGCTGATCCTGGCCAAAGTGGCAGCGGCCAAGGTCAACGTCGACCTCAAGCAGATCAGCGAAGGGCAGGGCAAGGCCATTGTCGATGCTGCCCTGGGCTTGCTGGACGGTGACTTCATGCCGCACTTTCCGGTGGATATCTTTCAGACCGGTTCCGGCACCAGTTCCAATATGAACGCCAACGAAGTGATCGCGACCCTGGCCAGCCGTTTGCTCGGTGAGGCGGTCAACCCCAACGATCACGTGAACTGCGGCCAAAGCAGCAACGACATCATCCCGACCACCATCCACGTCAGTGCGGCGTTGGTGCTGCATGAGCAAACGCTGCCTGCGTTGCTGCATCTGGTGCAGGTCATCGAACGGAAGGCCGAAGAGGTCCACCCCTTCATCAAGACCGGTCGCACGCACCTGATGGACGCCATGCCCGTGCGTATGAGCCAGGTGCTCAATGGCTGGGCGCAGCAGCTCAAGGCCAATATTGCGCACCTGCAGGACCTGTTGCCCAGCCTGCAAGCCCTGGCCCAGGGCGGCACGGCTGTCGGTACCGGGATCAACGCGCATCCGGAGTTTGCGCCGCGTTTCAGCCAACAACTGAGCAGCCTGACCGGCGTGCAATTCACCCCGGGCAAGAACCTCTTCGCGTTGATCGGCTCCCAGGACACCGCCGTCGCCGTCTCCGGCCAGTTGAAAGCGATCGCTGTGTCATTGATGAAAATCGCCAACGACTTGCGCTGGATGAATTCCGGGCCCCTGGCTGGCTTGGGCGAAATCGAACTGGAAGGGTTACAGCCCGGTTCTTCGATCATGCCGGGCAAGGTCAACCCAGTGATTCCGGAAGCGACCGCCATGGTCGCCGCACAAGTCATCGGCAATGACACGGTGATCACCATTGCCGGGCAATCCGGCAACTTCGAGCTGAATGTGATGCTGCCGATCATCGCCCAGAACCTGCTCGGCAGCCTCGAACTGCTGGCCAATTCCAGCCGCCTGCTGGCGGACAAGGCCATTGCCAGTTTCAAGGTCAACGAGGCCAAGCTCAAGGAAGCGTTGTCGCGCAATCCGATCCTGGTGACCGCACTCAACCCGATCATTGGTTACCAAAAGGCCGCTGAAATCGCCAAGCAAGCCTATCAGCAAGGTCGCCCGGTGATTGATGTCGCCCTCGAGCACACCGACTTGCCGCGCAGCCAACTGGAAGTCCTGCTGGACCCGGAAAAGCTCACAGCTGGCGGCGTGTAATCACCGACCCTGCTTTGGAGGCTGACCATGGAGCATTGGAAACGCACGATCGAACGGGCCAATCGCTGCTTTATGCAGGGCGAGTTGGTCGACGCTCGCGAAGCCTATTTACAAGCCCTGGCCCTGGCTCAAGTGTTGTTCGAGCGCTGGGCAAACGCCGACGAAGCAGTGGCGGCTTGCGTCATTTCCCATCACAACCTGGCGGACCTGCACCTGCGCCTGAACCAGCCGGAAGAAAGCGCGGAATACCTCTGCGCCATCCACCAACGGCTGTTACAGGCGCTGCAGGACCAGCGCCTCAGCCCGCAACTGCGCGACGCGGCGTTGCGCCAGAGCAGCAAGACCTACGTCGAACTGTTGAATTTCATCAGCGATCACGGCGAATACCCCCGTACCCATCGCTTGCTGGGCGGTACTGCGGCGCAACCGACCCCTCCTCAATACGGAGCACACTGATATGCCCTACACCTTGCCTGCCTTGCCTTACGCCTACGATGCCCTGGAACCGCATATCGATGCGCAAACCATGCAAATTCACTACACCAAGCACCACCAGACTTACATCAACAACCTCAATGCCGCCGTGGAGGGCACCGAGTTTGCGGGCTGGCCGGTAGAGAAGCTGGTGTCGAGCGTCCAGCAACTGCCCGAGCAACTGCGCACCGCGGTGATCAATCAGGGCGGTGGGCATGCCAACCACTCGTTGTTCTGGGCGGTGATGTCGCCCAAAGGCGGCGGCAAACCCGATGGCGCGCTGGGCCAGGCGATCAATGAGCAACTGGGCGGTTTCGACAGCTTCAAGGAGGCCTTCACCAAGGCCGCGTTGACCCGCTTCGGCAGCGGCTGGGCCTGGTTGAGCGTGACCCCGCAGAAGACCCTGGTGGTGGAGAGCAGCGGCAATCAGGACAGCCCGCTGATGAGCGGCAACACACCGATCCTCGGCCTGGATGTGTGGGAGCACGCCTACTACCTGCTGTACCAGAACCGGCGTCCTGAATACATCAATGCCTTCTACAGTGTCATCAACTGGCCGGAAGTCGCCGCCCGCTACCAGGCCGCCCTGGCCTGATATCACGCCGTATAACACGACCTAAGGCCGATCATGGGTACTGAAACACTGGCGATCAGCAGCGTGCGAATGTTTCGTTACGCATTTGGCTCGCTGCTGCTATTGGCAGGTATTGCATTGCTGGTGGCTCAAGGATTCGCCTGGCTGGACCTGGAGCCGCGCATCCTGCGGGCCCTGCAAGGTGGGGCGATCTGTGCGCTCGGCACCGCGTTGGGCGCCGTACCGGTGTTGGTTATCCGGCGCATGCCGGCAGCAGTGAGCGATACCTTGCTGGGCTTTGGTGCCGGCGTGATGCTCGCGGCCACGGCGTTTTCGTTGGTCGTGCCGGGCATTGCCGCCGCTGAAGGCCTGGGGTTCAGCCCTTGGGGCGCGAGTGGCTTGATCAGCATTGGTATCATGCTGGGAGCGTTCGGCTTGTACCTGGTCGATCGCAAGGTCTCCGGGGCCAGCCCGGAAATGCTGGTCGGTACGCCGGAGCATCCGGTGATCCCGCCACGCATCTGGCTGTTCGTGTTTGCCATCATCGCGCACAACATCCCGGAGGGTATGGCAGTTGGCGTCTCGGCGGGCGGCGGCATGCCGGATGCCGACAGCCTGGCCATGGGCATCGCTTTGCAGGATGTGCCCGAAGGCCTGGTGATTGCGTTGGTGCTGGCCGGGGCAGGGATGTCGCGGTTCAAGGCGTTCCTGATCGGTGCGGCTTCGGGCTTGGTCGAGCCGATATTCGCAGTGCTTTGTGCCTGGTTGGTGAGTCTGGCGCAGGTGCTGCTGCCGTTAGGCTTGGCGTTGGCTGCTGGCGCGATGCTGCTGGTGGTCACTCACGAGGTGATCCCCGAATCGCGGCGCAATGGCCATGAAAAGCTCGCCAGCCTGGGACTGTGCATCGGGTTTTGCTTGATGATGGTGATGGATACTGCATTGGGCTGAAGCTGTTGCGGCTTCAGCCTCTGTCTCGTCGGGTGGGTTTATTCACCCTCATCAAAGAAGTTATTGATCAGCTTGGTCAAGGCGTCCATCGCTTCCTGCTCTTGCTCGCCTTCGGTCTTCAAATGAATCTTGGTGCCCTTGCCGGCGGCGAGCATCATCATCGCCATGATGCTCTTGCCGTCGACCATGGTTTCCGGAGTGCGTCCAGCGCGAACCTGGCAGGGGAACTGCCCGGCAATGCCGACGAACTTGGCTGAGGCGCGGGCGTGCAGGCCCAGCTTGTTGATGATTTCAATTTCCAGAACGGGCATCGCGGGGGTGTTCCTTTCAGCTAAGGTCGCGGTGGCGAACCTGGACGTTCTTGAGGGTTTGTTGCAGCATCTGGCCCAGGCGTTCGGTCAGGTAGACGGAACGGTGGTGGCCGCCGGTGCAGCCGATGGCAATGGTGACATAGGCCCGGTTGCTGGCGGCAAAGCGCGGTAGCCATTTGAGCAGGTAGCTGGAGATGTCCTGGAACATCTCCTCGACATCCGGTTGCGCGGCCAGGTAGTCCGCCACCGGCTGATCCAGCCCCGACTGGTCCCGCAACTCCGGCTTCCAGTAAGGATTGGGCAGGCAGCGCACATCGAATACCAGATCGGCGTCCACCGGCATGCCACGCTTGAAGCCAAACGACTCGACCAGAAAGGCCGTGCCGGGCTCGGGCTGGTTCAGCAGGCGGAGCTTGATGGCATCGCGCAGTTGGTACAGGTTGAGGCTGGTGGTGTTGATCTTGAGGTCGGCGAGGTCAATGATCGGCCCCAACAGCTTGGTCTCGTCCTCGATGGCTTCGGCCAGCGAACGATGCGGGCTGCTGAGGGGGTGACGTCGACGGGTCTCGGAGAAGCGTTTGAGCAGGGTTTCTTCGTCTGCGTCCAGGTACAGCACATCACAGTGAATGTGCTTGGCGCGCACTTCCTCAAGCAGTGCCGGGAACCGCGAGAGGTGGCTGGGCAGGTTGCGGGCGTCGATCGACACGGCGACCAGCGGCTGTGCCAGTTCGGTGTGGATCAGCGCGCGCTCCGCCAACTCCGGCAGCAGGCCGGCGGGCAGGTTGTCGATGCAATAGAAGCCGTTGTCCTCAAGAACATTGAGGGCGGTGCTTTTACCTGAGCCGGAGCGGCCACTGACGATGATCAAACGCATGATTACTGCTCGTCTTGTTCAGCCAGGACAACCTGATACAACGCCTCATTGCTGCTGGCACTGCGCAGTTTGTCGCGTACTTCCTTGCGGTCAAGCATGCTGGCGATCTGCCGGAGCAGTTCCAGGTGTGCATCGGTGGCGGCTTGCGGGACCAGCAACACGAACAGCAGGTCGACCGGGGCACCGTCGATGGCGTCGAAATCGATGGGAGCGTCCAGGTGCAGCAGGGCGCTGACAGGTGTCTCGCAGCCTTTGAGGCGGCAGTGAGGAATGGCGATGCCGTTACCAAAACCGGTCGAGCCGAGTTTTTCACGGGCAATCAGAGCCTCGTAGACATCTTGCATCTCCAGCTCAGGCACTTGTTTGCTGATCAGGTTGGCAATCTGTTCGAGGGCTTTCTTCTTGCTGCCCCCCGGCGCGTTCACAAGGGAACGGCCGGGAGTCAGGATGGTTTCAAGTCGGATCATGGGTGGGGAGTGTTAGCGGCCGGTGCCCTGTAGGAGGCTCTGCTGCTTTTCCTTATGCTTTTTGATTTGGCGATCCAGCTTGTCGGTCAGGTCGTCAATGGCGGCATACATATCAGAATGCTCAGCATTGGCGACGACTTCTCCGCCGGGTATACGCAAGGTGGCTTCGATTTTCTGCTTCAGCTTTTCGACAGTCATAATGACTTGCACGTTGGTGATCTTGTCGAAATGCCCCTCAATTCGTTTGAGTTTTTCGCCGATATAGGTGCGCAGCGCGTCGGTCACTTCCAGTTGGTGTCCACTGATATTGACTTGCATACAGCTTCTCCTTCGTTGCCAGTGCATAAAGCGGCAGGCAGAGATGCCTGCCACTGGAACGCTGTGGCCTGCCCGTCACATCAAACGCTTACGCTCGCTGGAAGGCGCGATCCCAAGGGACTCGCGGTACTTGGCGACGGTTCGACGGGCGACCTGAATGCCTTGTGCCTCCAGTAAACCAGCGATCTTGCTGTCACTCAACGGCTTTTTCTGATTTTCCGCGGCAACCAGTTTTTTGATGATTGCGCGGATCGCCGTGGACGAGCATTCGCCGCCTTCGGAGGTGCTGACATGGCTGGAGAAAAAGTATTTCAGCTCATATATACCCCGTGGGGTATGCATGAATTTTTGCGTCGTTACCCGGGAAATCGTCGATTCGTGCATGCCCACCGCTTCTGCGATGTCGTGCAGGACCAGCGGTTTCATCGCTTCGTCGCCGTACTCAAGGAAGCCGCGCTGGTGCTCGACGATTTGCGTGGCCACTTTCATCAGGGTTTCGTTGCGGCTTTGCAGGCTCTTGATGAACCAGCGCGCTTCCTGCAGTTGGTTGCGCATGAAGGTGTTGTCGGCGCTGGTGTCGGCGCGACGGACGAATCCGGCATATTGCGGGTTGACCCGCAGGCGCGGCACCGATTCCTGGTTCAGCTCCACCAGCCAGCGTTCGTTGTCTTTGCGCACGATCACATCGGGGACGACGTATTCGGCTTCGCTGGACTCGATCTGCGAGCCCGGACGCGGGTTGAGGCTCTGCACCAGCTCGATGATGTGGCGCAGGTCGTCTTCCTTGAGCTTCATGCGGCGCATCAGTTGGCTGTAGTCGCGGCTGCCCAGCAGGTCGATGTAGTCGGTGACCAGGCGTTGGGCTTCAACGAGCCAAGGGGTCTTGGCGGGCAGCTGGCGCAATTGCAGCAGCAGGCACTCGCTGAGGTTGCGCGCGCCAATGCCGGCGGGCTCGAACTGCTGGATGCGGTGCAGGACGGCTTCGATCTCGTCCAGTTCGATGTCCAGTTCCGGGTCGAAGGCTTCAAGAATCTCTTCGAGGGTCTCGTCCAGATAGCCCTGGTTGTTGATGCAGTCGATCAGGGTCACAGCGATCAGGCGATCGGTGTCGGACATCGGCGCCAGGTTCAATTGCCACAGCAAGTGGCTCTGCAGGCTCTCGCCGGCGGAGGTGCGGGTGGTGAAGTCCCACTCGTCGTCATCATTGCTGGGCAGGCTGCTGGCGCTGGTCTGGTAGACGTCTTCCCAGGCGGTGTCCACGGGAAGTTCGTTGGGAATGCGTTCGTTCCATTCGCCTTCCTCCAGGTTGTCCACCGTAGGGGCGGTTTCCTGGTAAGAGGGTTCCTGCACGTCGGAATTGGGTTTTTGCTCGATGTTGTCGGCCAGCGGGTCTGCATTATCGAAGTCGTCGCCTTCTTCCTGGCGTTCGAGCATCGGATTGGACTCCAGGGCTTCCTGGATTTCCTGTTGCAGGTCCAGTGTCGACAATTGGAGCAGGCGGATGGCCTGTTGCAGCTGCGGTGTCATCGTCAGCTGCTGGCCCATTCTCAGGACTAGCGATGGTTTCATGGCAGGGGCTTAACACCTTATTCGCCGGCGCAATGCGCCATCCACGACAGGGCGCGTGAGCGCCAAACATAAGCAAATTATATGCCTGATATTGGAGGCTTTGCCTAGAGCGCGGTAACAATAAAAATCCGGAGGTTTTCATTGACTCCCGCGCACCTTGGCGAACGGCCTGCCACCGCCTTTTTTTCCAGGCAGGCCTACAGGCGGAACTCGTGGCCCAGATACACTTCCTTGACCAGTTCGTTGGCCAGGATCGTGGCCGAATCGCCTTCGGCAATCAGTTGCCCATCGTTGACGATATACGCGGTTTCGCAGATATCGAGGGTCTCGCGGACGTTGTGGTCGGTGATCAGTACACCGATGCCCTTGGCCTTGAGGTGATGGATGATCTGCTTGATGTCGCCGACCGAGATCGGGTCGACACCGGCAAACGGTTCGTCCAGCAGGATGAACTTCGGTGCAGTGGCCAGGGCGCGGGCAATCTCCACGCGGCGGCGTTCACCGCCGGACAAACTCATGCCGAGGTTGTCGCGAATGTGGTTGATGTGGAATTCCTGCAGCAGGCTTTCCAGCTCCTTGCGGCGGCCGTCGCGGTCGAGTTCCTTGCGGGTCTCGAGGATCGCCATGATGTTATCGGCAACCGACAGTTTGCGGAAGATCGACGCTTCCTGGGGAAGATAGCCGATACCGGCGCGCGCACGGCCGTGCATCGGCTGGTGGCTGACGTCGAGGTCGTCGATCAGGATGCGACCTTGGTCCGCCTGGACCAGGCCGACGATCATATAGAAACAGGTGGTCTTGCCGGCACCGTTGGGGCCAAGCAGGCCGACGATCTGGCCGCTGTCGATCGACAAGCTGACGTCGCGCACGACCTGACGGCCTTTATAGGCCTTGGCCAGATGCTGGGCTTTCAGGGTTGCCATTACTCGGCCTTCTTCTTCGGCTGGATAACCATGTCGATACGTGGACGCGGTGCGGTGACCTTGGTGCCGTTGGCGCGACCGGCGTTGGCAACCTGCTTCACGGTGTCATAGGTGATTTTTTCACCTTCCGTGGAGTTGCCGTCGGGGCTGAGTACCTTGGCCTGGTCGATCAGCACGATGCGATTTTGCTGGGCGTGATACTGGATGGTTTTACCGTAGCCCTTCATCGGGGCGGTGTCGGTGGCAGACTGCTTCTGTTCGAAGTAGGCCAGGTTGCCCACCGAGGTCACGACGTCAATGTCGCCAGCAGGGGTGCGAGTCAGCGTCACCGTGTTGCCGGTGATCTTCATCGAACCCTGGGTAATGATCACACCGCCGGTGTAGGTTGCGACGCCTTGCTTGTCATCGAGCTGTGCATCGTCGGCCGAAATGTGGATCGGTTGCTGGCTATCGTTCGGCAGAGCCCAGGCGCTCACGCTTCCCAGTGCTGCGCCCAGACTGAGCAAAATAGGGAGGGTTTTAACGAGCCTCATACTGTCCTCTTACGTTCGATAGCAGGTGTATCCTGCTTTCTTTCAAATACGCTTTCATTCCCTTGCCAGTCGATACACCGCCAGCGCCGTCGATTCTAACGTCTTGCTCGGTCTGCGCATATTGCTTCTGTGGGAATACGGTCATGCGACTGCTGGTGATGATGGTGTCGCGGTTCTGTGCGTCGGTCCGTGCGACGCGCACCGAGTCGATCAGTTCCACTTCGGTGCCGTCCGGGTTGACTTCGCCACGCTTGCTGGTGACGTGCCAAGGGAATTCGGTGCCGCGATACAGATTCAAATCGGGGTTGGTCAGCAGGGTGACTTCGGACGCTTTCAGGTGCTCGACCTTGTCCGAGGTCATTTCATACTGCACCTTGCCATCGGGCAGGAACTGCACGCTGTAGGCATTGGTGGCGTAATAGTCGATAGCGCCTTGGTCAACCTGCGCCACAGGCTGGTCGAGAAAGCGCTCCGGGCTGATATTCCAGTAGCCAACCGCCAGGAGCAGCGCGGCGATGACCCCGAATAGCAGGAAGTTGCGAATCTTTTTGCTCAGCATAAAACGCTCTATAGGTAGGCGGCGTGGGCCGCTTCAAGGCTACCCTGGGCACGCAGGATCAACTCGCAGAACTCGCGGGCGGCGCCTTCGCCGCCACGGGCCGTGGTGATGCCGTGGGCATGCTCGCGAACAAATGCCGCCGCATTGGCGACAGCCATGCCCAGGCCCACCCGGCGGATCACCGGCAGGTCGGGCAGGTCGTCGCCCAGATAGGCAACCTGCTCATAGCTTAGGTTGAGTTGGCCAAGAAGCTCGTCCAGGACGACTAGTTTATCCTCCCTGCCCTGATACAGGTGAGGAATCCCCAGGTTTTGTGCGCGGCGTTCCACAACCGGGGTTTTCCGACCGCTGATAATCGCGGTTTGCACGCCCGCCGCCATGAGCATCTTGATGCCCTGGCCGTCGAGGGTGTTGAACGACTTGAATTCGCTGCCGTCCTCGAGGAAGTACAGGCGGCCATCGGTCAGCACGCCGTCAACGTCGAAAATCGCCAATTTGATGTGCTTGCCGCGTTGCAACAGGTCGCTGGTCATTTACATCACTCCCGCACGCAGCAAGTCGTGCATGTTCAGGGCGCCAATCGGGCGGTCATTGCCATCGACCACCACCAGCGCGCCGATCTTATGGTCTTCCATGATCTTCAGGGCTTCGGCCGCCAGCATTTCTGCGCGTGCAGTCTTGCCGTGGGGAGTCATCACCGCATCGATGGTGGCGGTGTGGATATCGATAGTGCGGTCCAGGGTGCGGCGCAGGTCACCGTCGGTGAATACGCCGGCCAGGCGCCCGTCGGCTTCCAGGATCACGGTCATGCCCAGGCCCTTGCGGGTCATCTCCATGAGTGCGTCCTTCAGCAGAGTGCCGCGCTGTACGTGGGGCAGTTCATCGCCGGAATGCATGACGTTTTCCACTTTCAGCAGCAGGCGTCGGCCCAGTGCGCCGCCCGGATGGGAAAACGCGAAGTCTTCCGCCGTAAACCCACGTGCTTCCAGCAGCGCCACGGCCAGGGCATCGCCCATGACCAGCGCGGCGGTGGTGGAGGAGGTTGGCGCCAGGTTCAGCGGGCAGGCTTCAGCGGTCACATGAACATTCAGGTTCACTTCGGCAGCCTTGGCCAGCGTCGACTCCGGGTTGCCGGTGATGCTGATCATCTGGATGCCCAGGCGCTTGATCAACGGCAGCAAGGTCACGATTTCGTTGGTGGTGCCGGAGTTGGACAGTGCGAGGATGATGTCATCCTTGGTGATCATGCCCATGTCGCCGTGGCTGGCTTCGGCCGGGTGGACGAAAAACGCCGTGGTCCCGGTGCTTGCCAGGGTGGCGGCGATCTTGTTGCCGACGTGACCGGACTTGCCCATGCCGACCACGACCACGCGGCCTTTGCTGGCCAGAATCATCTCGCAGGCGCGTACGAAATCCACGTCGATATGGGCCAGCAAGCCTTCTACGGCTTCAAGCTCGAGGCGGATGGTGCGTTGTGCGGATTGGATAAGATCGCTGGATTGGCTCATGTCTGAAATCGTATAGCCTGACGAAAAGTCGACGATTATAACGATAATGATCAATTCCCTCACGCAAGTTCGTCAGTCTTTAGTCGTCAGGCGCTTCAGATTCATTCCTCGGTAACATAGCCAGCAACGGTTTTTCCCTGTCTCCAATCTGAACAAGCGCTGTTCCGGCCTTGGGGGCGCTGTACCAGCAGTGATATAGTTCGCCGCCAGTTCGGTCCACCCAGCCCATGTGGCTAACTATATGTTGGGCAACCGTTGCAAACGTTTGTCACAAGCGTGGTGTCTGAGTGAGAGGCTGCATCCCAAGGAGTTTAGATGAGTGCCGATAACGCCTACGCGGTCGAGCTGAAGGGCCTTACCTTCAAGCGCGGGACGCGCAGCATCTTCAATAACGTCGATATTCGCATTCCCCGCGGCAAGGTCACCGGCATTATGGGGCCTTCCGGTTGCGGCAAGACCACCCTGTTGCGTCTGATGGGCATGCAATTGCGCCCCAGTGCCGGCGAAGTGTGGGTCAACGGCCAGAACCTGCCGACGTTGTCGCGCAGCGATCTGTTCGATGCGCGCAAGCACATGGGGGTGCTGTTCCAAAGCGGTGCATTGTTCACCGACCTCGATGTGTTCGAGAACGTAGCGTTTCCGCTGCGGGTACATACCCAACTGTCCGACGAGATGATTCGTGACATTGTGTTGCTGAAGCTGCAGGCCGTGGGCCTTCGCGGCGCCATCGACCTGATGCCGGATGAACTGTCCGGCGGCATGAAGCGTCGCGTCGCCCTGGCGCGTGCCATTGCCCTCGATCCGCAGATTCTCATGTATGACGAACCCTTCGTGGGCCAGGACCCGATCGCCATGGGCGTGTTGGTGCGCCTGATCCGCCTGCTCAACGATGCGTTGGGGATCACCAGTATCGTGGTCTCCCACGACCTGGCCGAAACCGCGAGCATCGCCGATTACCTCTATGTAGTCGGTGATGGCCAGGTACTGGGGCAGGGCACGCCGGAAGAACTGATGAACGCTGACAACCCGCGCATTCGCCAATTCATGACCGGCGATCCCGATGGCCCGGTGCCTTTTCATTTTCCGGCAGCGGACTACCGCTCAGATCTTCTGGGGAAGCGCTGATGCGCAAGACATCTCTTATCGAAAAGGTGCGCCTTTTCGGGCGTTCCGGCATCGACATCATCGAAGTGCTCGGACGTTCGACGATATTCCTGTTTCACGCCTTGCTCGGCCGTGGCGGCATTGGCGGCAGCTTCGGCCTGCTGATCAAGCAACTGCACTCCGTTGGTGTGATGTCCCTGGTGATCATCGTGGTTTCCGGGGTTTTCATCGGCATGGTGCTGGCGTTGCAGGGCTTCAATATCCTCTCCAGCTACGGCTCGGAGCAGGCGGTGGGGCAGATGGTCGCCCTGACGCTGTTGCGTGAGCTCGGCCCGGTCGTCACGGCCCTGTTGTTCGCCGGGCGCGCCGGTTCCGCGCTGACCGCCGAAATCGGCAACATGAAGTCCACCGAGCAGTTGTCCAGCCTCGAGATGATCGGCGTGGACCCGCTCAAGTACATTGTTGCCCCGCGCCTGTGGGCCGGCTTCATTTCCCTGCCGCTGCTGGCGATGATCTTCAGCGTGGTGGGTATCTGGGGCGGTTCGTGGGTGGCGGTGGACTGGCTGGGGGTCTATGAAGGCTCCTACTGGTCCAACATGCAAAACAGCGTGAACTTCAGCGGCGATGTGTTCAATGGCATCATTAAGAGCATTGTCTTCGCCTTTGTCGTGACCTGGATCGCCGTATTCCAAGGCTATGACTGTGAGCCCACTTCAGAAGGGATCAGTCGCGCCACCACCAAGAC
Source organism: Pseudomonas sp. LY-1 (assembly GCF_053502595.1). Lineage (NCBI taxonomy): Bacteria > Pseudomonadati > Pseudomonadota > Gammaproteobacteria > Pseudomonadales > Pseudomonadaceae > Pseudomonas > Pseudomonas sp. LY-1. The sequence continues at coordinate 1,296,362 of NZ_CP094353.1, forward strand.
CGTTGTGTACGCCTCGCTGGCGGTACTGGGCCTTGACTTTATTTTGACCGCCTTGATGTTTGGAGATTTCTGATGCAAAACCGCACTGTGGAAATCGGTGTCGGCCTTTTCTTGCTGGCTGGCATCCTGGCTTTACTGTTGCTGGCCCTGCGAGTCAGCGGCCTTTCGGCCAGCCCCACCGCCGATACCTATAAACTTTACGCGTACTTCGACAATATCGCGGGTTTGACTGTCAGAGCTAAAGTGACCATGGCCGGTGTAACCATCGGCAAGGTCACGGCGATCGATCTGGACCGCGACAGCTTCACCGGGCGTGTGACGATGCAACTGGACAAGAAGGTCGATAATCTGCCGACTGACTCCACGGCATCGATCCTCACCGCAGGTTTGCTGGGCGAGAAATACATCGGTATCAGCGTAGGCGGGGAAACCGCTCTGCTCAAGGATGGTTCGACCATCCACGACACACAGTCGTCGCTGGTGCTCGAGGACCTGATCGGTAAATTCCTGCTCAATACGGTCAATAAAGACGCTAAATGAGGAATCTGTTCATGATCTCTACCTTGCGACGTGGTCTGCTGGTACTGCTTGCAGCACTGCCGTTGATGGCCAACGCGGCAGGTTCTGCGCACGAACTGGTGCAGGACACGACCAGCAAAATGCTGGCTGACCTGAAAGCCAATAAAGAACAGTACAAGCAAGACCCTACCAAGTTCTATGACTCGCTCAACACCATTGTCGGCCCGGTCGTGGATGCCGAAGGCATTTCGCGCAGCATCATGACGGTGAAGTATTCGCGCAAGGCGACGCCTGCGCAGATGCAGACATTCCAGGAAAACTTCAAGAAGGGCCTGTTTCAGTTCTACGGCAACGCCCTGCTCGAGTACAACAACCAGGGGATCACTGTCGACCCTGCCAAGGATGAGTCGGGCGATCGCACCAGCGTCGGCATGACCGTCAAGGGCAGCAACGGCGCCATCTATCCAGTGCAATACACTCTGGAGAAGGTCAGCGGTGAGTGGAAGCTGCGTAACGTGATCATCAACGGCATCAACATCGGCAAACTGTTCCGTGATCAGTTCGCCGACGCGATGCAGCGCAATGGCAACGACCTCGACAAGACCATCAATGGTTGGGCCGGTGAAGTGGCCAAGGCCAAGGAAGAGACCGATAAAGCCGCCGGGAAGCCCGCGCAATGACCGAGGCGGCTGTTCGTATCGGCGATGCCGGCGAGTTGTTCCTCAGCGGCGTGCTGGATTACCGCACCGGGCCCGACCTGCGCAAGCAGGGGCAGGCGCTGATCCAGGCGAGCACCGCACCGTCGCTGGTGCTCGATTGCTCGGCGGTGACCAAGTCCAGCAGCGTCGGCTTGTCGTTGCTGCTGTGCTTCATGCGCGACGCCGAGGCGGCCAAAAAGCCGGTGAGCATTCGTGCGTTGCCCGACGACATGCGTGAAATTGCCGACGTTTCCGGTCTGACCGAGCTGTTGGCGCATCCTTAATACACATATTCAAGAAAGCCCCCCGTCAGAGTCCTGCTATGCGGGGTTCGCAGGCGCGGGGCTTTTTTGTATGATGTGCGACCCGCGCGCACTGGGCGCCGATAGAGGTTGAGCATGCAGGCCCTAGAAGTTAAGAGCTTCCTTGAAGGAAAGCTGCCGGAAACGAACGTAGAAGTTGAAGGCGAAGGCTGCAACTTCCAGCTGAATGTGATTAGCGATGAACTGGCGGCATTGAGCCCGGTCAAGCGTCAACAGCAGGTCTATGCCCATTTGAACCCGTGGATCACCGATGGCAGCATCCATGCGGTCACTATGAAATTTTTCAGCCGCGCGGCCTGGGCCGAGCGCACCTGAGCCCCCAAGGCGTCGAGATTCTTATGGATAAATTGATTATTACCGGTGGTGCCCGCCTTGATGGCGAGATCCGCATTTCCGGTGCGAAAAACTCCGCCTTGCCGATCCTGGCAGCGACCTTGCTGTGCGATGGCCCTGTGACCGTGGCCAACCTGCCGCACCTGCACGACATCACCACCATGATCGAACTGTTCGGTCGCATGGGCATTGAGCCGGTGATCGACGAAAAACTGTCGGTTGAAATCGACCCGCGCACCATCAAGACCCTGATCGCCCCGTATGAGCTGGTGAAAACCATGCGTGCGTCGATCCTGGTGCTCGGCCCGATGGTTGCCCGTTTCGGCGAAGCCGAAGTGGCCTTGCCTGGCGGTTGCGCGATCGGTTCGCGTCCGGTCGACCTGCACATCCGTGGCCTTGAAGCCATGGGCGCCACCATCGACGTCGAAGGCGGCTACATCAAGGCCAAGGCGCCGGAAGGCGGCCTGCGTGGCGCCAACTTCTTCTTTGATACCGTTAGCGTGACCGGTACCGAGAACATCATGATGGCCGCTGCCCTGGCCAACGGCCGCAGCGTCTTGCAAAACGCCGCGCGCGAGCCGGAAGTGGTCGACCTGGCCAACTTCCTGATCGCCATGGGCGCCAATATCAGCGGCGCCGGTACCGACACCATCACCGTCGAAGGTGTAAAACGCCTGCATTCGGCCACCTACAAGGTGATGCCGGACCGCATCGAGACCGGGACCTACCTGGTTGCCGCCGCCGTCACCGGTGGCCGCGTCAAGGTCAAGGACACTGATCCGACCATCCTTGAGTCCGTGCTGGAAAAACTCAAGGAAGCCGGCGCTGAAATCACCACCGGTGAAGATTGGATCGAGCTGAACATGCACGGCAAGCGGCCAAAAGCCGTCAACGTGCGGACCGCTCCGTACCCGGCGTTCCCGACCGACATGCAAGCGCAGTTCATCTCCCTGAACGCGATTGCCGAAGGCACCGGCGCTGTGATCGAGACCATCTTCGAAAACCGCTTCATGCACGTGTACGAACTGCACCGCATGGGCGCGAAGATCCAGGTCGAAGGCAACACGGCCATCGTGACCGGCATCGACAAGCTCAAGGGCGCGCCCGTCATGGCCACCGACCTGCGGGCTTCGGCCAGCCTGGTGATCTCCGCACTGTGCGCAGAGGGCGACACCTTGATCGACCGCATCTACCACATTGACCGTGGCTACGAGTGCATCGAAGAAAAACTGCAGATGCTCGGCGCGAAGATCCGCCGCGTACCGGGCTAGTCCCCGCTGCACGGGCGCAGGGATGCGCCCGCCCGGGGTGTGCAATTGCGTATTCCGGCTGAATGTGTTTCAAATCGAGGCTGTAATGGCCTCGATCTGTGTCTGGCGCCGTTTGCGACCAGACCGCAATAGCCTGATGAAGGACTGACGTTTCCCATGTTGACCATCGCACTGTCCAAGGGCCGCATCCTTGACGACACTTTGCCGCTTCTGGCTGAAGCGGGCATCGTGCCGACCGAGAATCCGGACAAGAGCCGCAAGCTGATCATCCCTACGACCCAGGACGACGTTCGCCTGCTGATCGTGCGGGCTACCGATGTGCCGACCTATGTTGAACACGGTGCCGCCGACCTGGGTGTCGCCGGTAAAGACGTATTGATGGAATACGGCGGCCAGGGCCTGTACGAGCCGTTGGACCTGCGTATTGCCCTGTGCAAGCTGATGACCGCCGGCCGTGTCGGTGATGTCGAGCCTAAAGGTCGCCTGCGGGTGGCCACCAAGTTCGTCAATATCGCCAAGCGTTACTACGCCGAGCAAGGCCGTCAGGTCGATATCATCAAGCTGTACGGCTCGATGGAACTGGCGCCGCTGATTGGCCTGGCCGACAAGATCATTGACGTGGTCGACACCGGCAACACCCTGCGCGCCAACGGTCTGGAGCCCCAGGATTTCATTGCTGACATCAGCTCCCGGCTGATCGTCAACAAGGCATCGATGAAGATGCAGCACGCGCGTATCCAGGCGTTGATCGACACCCTGCGCAACGCAGTGGAGTCTCGACACCGCGGTTGACTCACCCGCGTAGCCAAACGGCTGCGCCCGTCTATCCGCTTCATAGCCAGAATTCTCAGGTGCCCAAGCGGAAACGACTGCTGGGAAGGTGCGCTGACGTTCAATAACGAATCGCGCCTTACCCCAAAAGGCAAGTTATGTTAGTAGAAGATTTTTTTTCAATACCTAGCGACACGTAGCCGCCTGCCTTTTGAGGCAAGGCCCTACGGGTTGGTACTGTGGCCGCGCCATGCCGCGTTGCGGGACTTGGTAAGGAAACTACCCTTACCGGCGTCCCGCGCCTTGCCTGGCACGGCCACAGCACCAACGCGATTCGTTATTGAACGTCAGCGCACCTTCGGGCGCCTGAGTTTTTGCCAATCCTATGAGGCCCTCGCTATGACCACGTCCACTGCAATTGCCCGACTCAACGCTGCCGACCCGGATTTCGCCCATCATCTGGATCATCTGCTGAGTTGGGAAAGCGTGTCCGACGACTCGGTCAACCAGCGGGTGCTCGATATCATCAAGGCCGTGCGCGAGCGCGGTGACGCCGCGCTGGTGGATTTCACCCGCCAGTTCGACGGCCTGGACGTCAAGTCCATGTCAGACCTGATCCTGCCGCGCGAACGCTTGGAGCTGGCCCTGACGCGCATCACCGCGCCGCAGCGCGAAGCCCTGGAACTCGCGGCGGCGCGGGTGCGCAGCTACCACGAAAAACAGAAACAGGATTCCTGGAGCTACACCGAGGCCGACGGCACCGTATTGGGCCAGAAGGTCACGCCGCTGGACCGCGCCGGCCTGTACGTGCCGGGCGGTAAAGCCTCGTACCCGTCGTCGGTATTGATGAACGCGATTCCCGCCAAGGTGGCCGGTGTGACCGAAGTGGTCATGGTGGTGCCGACCCCGCGCGGTGAGATCAACGAGCTGGTCCTCGCGGCCGCCTGCATCGCCGGTGTCGACCGCGTGTTCACCATCGGCGGCGCCCAGGCTGTCGCGGCGTTGGCCTACGGCACCGAAAGCGTGCCGATGGTCGACAAGGTGGTCGGTCCCGGCAACATCTATGTCGCCACCGCCAAGCGCCATGTATTTGGCCAGGTCGGTATCGACATGATCGCCGGTCCTTCGGAAATCCTCGTGGTGTGTGATGGCCAGACCGACCCGGACTGGATCGCCATGGACCTGTTTTCCCAGGCCGAGCACGATGAAGACGCCCAGGCGATTCTGGTCAGCCCAGATGCCGAGTTCCTCGACAAAGTCGCCGCCAGCATCAACAAGCTGCTGCCGACCATGGACCGCGCCGAGATCATCGAGAAGTCGATCAACGGCCGTGGTGCGCTGATCCTGGTGCGCGACATGGAGCAGGCCATCGAAGTGGCCAACCGCATCGCGCCGGAACACCTGGAATTGTCCGTGGCCGACCCACAGGCCTGGCTGCCGTCGATTCGTCACGCGGGCGCGATCTTCATGGGCCGTCACACCAGCGAAGCCCTGGGCGACTATTGCGCGGGCCCCAACCACGTGTTGCCGACCTCCGGCACCGCGCGCTTCTCGTCGCCGCTGGGGGTGTATGACTTCCAGAAGCGTTCGTCGATCATCTTCTGCTCGCCACAAGGTGCTTCCGAGTTGGGCAAGACCGCCTCGGTACTGGCCCGTGGCGAATCCTTGAGCGCCCACGCCCGGAGCGCCGAATACCGCATCCTTGAAGACAATAAGGGGAACTGAGACATGAGCAAATTCTGGAGCCCCTTCGTCAAGGAGCTGGTGCCTTACGTACCCGGTGAACAGCCCAAGTTGACCAAGCTGGTCAAGCTCAACACCAACGAAAACCCCTACGGCCCGTCACCCAAGGCGCTGGCGGCCATGCAGGTCGAGTTGAGCGACAATCTGCGCCTGTACCCGGACCCCAACAGCGACCTGCTCAAGCAGGCCGTGGCCCGCTATTACGGGATCGACGCCGGCAAAGTGTTCCTCGGCAACGGTTCCGACGAAGTCCTGGCACACATCTTCCACGCGCTGTTCCAGCACGACTTGCCGCTGCTGTTCCCGGATATCAGCTACAGCTTTTATCCGGTGTACTGCGGCCTCTATGGCATCAAATTCGACGCGGTGCCGCTGGATGAGCAGTTCCAGATCCGCGCGGCGGACTACGCCAGGCCGAACGGCGGGATCATCTTCCCTAACCCGAACGCGCCGACCGGCTGCGTGCTGGCCCTGGACGCGGTGGAGCAGATCCTCAAGGCCAGCCCGGATTCGGTGGTGGTGGTGGATGAAGCCTACGTCGACTTCGGTGGCGAAACCGCCATCAGCCTGGTGGATCGCTACCCGAACCTGCTGGTCACCCAGACCTTGTCCAAATCGCGCTCACTGGCCGGTTTGCGCGTGGGCCTGGCCGTGGGCCACCCGGACCTGATCGAGGCGCTGGAGCGGGTCAAGAACAGCTTCAACTCCTATCCGCTCGATCGCCTGGCGATTGTCGGCGCAGCGGCGGCGTTCGACGACCGCGAGTACTTCGAGAAGACCTGCCGGTGGGTGATCGACAGCCGCAACAAGGTGGTCGCGCAATTGGAAGGCAAGGGCTTTGAAGTGTTGCCATCGGCTGCGAACTTCATCTTCGCGCGGCACCCACGGCACGACGCCGCCGGCCTGGCGGCCAAGTTGCGTGAGCAAGGCGTGATCGTGCGGCACTTCAAGCAGGCGCGGATTGATCAGTTCCTGCGGATCAGCATCGGTACGCCGGAGCAGAACCAGGCGCTGATCGATGGCCTAGGCGAGCTCTAAGTCACACTGAAGATCTAACAATGTGGGAGGGGGCTTGCCCCCGATAGCGGCAGATCAGTCGATTAGATGTCGACTGGCACTCCGTCATCGGGGGCAAGCCCCCTCCCACATTCAGTTTTGCAATGCTGGTTAGATCAACGGCTCATCCGGCTTCTTGTGCTTCCAGCCATCATTGCCCGGCAGCAGCAGGTTCAAGCCAATCGCTACCACCGCACACAGGGCGATGCCCTTCAGGCCGAAATCGTCCGGCCCGGTGCCGGTGCCGATCAGCACACCGCCAATCCCGAACACCAACGTCACCGACACAATCACCAGATTGCGGGCTTCGCCCAGGTCGATCTTGTGGCGGATCAGCGTGTTCATGCCCACGGCGGCGATCGAGCCGAACAGCAGGCACAGAATCCCGCCCATCACCGGCACTGGAATGCTCTGCAGCAGTGCGCCGAACTTGCCGATAAACGCCAGGCTGATGGCAAAGATTGCCGCCCAGGTCATGATCTTCGGGTTGTAGTTCTTGGTCAGCATCACTGCGCCGGTCACTTCGGCGTAGGTGGTGTTCGGCGGGCCGCCAAACAGGCCGGCGGCCGTGGTGGCAATCCCGTCACCCAGCAGGGTGCGGTGCAGGCCGGGCTTCTTCAGGTAGTCGCGACCGGTCACGCTGCCCACTGCAATCACGCCGCCGATATGCTCGATCGCCGGGGCCAGGGCCACTGGGACGATAAACAGAATCGCCTGCCAGTTGAACTCCGGCGCGGTGAAGTGGGGCAGGGCGAACCACGGTGCGGCGGCAATTTTGGCCGTATCGACCACGCCGAAGTAGAACGCCATGGCAAAGCCCACCAGCACGCCGGAGATGATCGGCACCAGGCGGAAAATGCCCTTGCCGAACACGGCCACGATCAGGGTGGTCAGCAGCGCCGGCATCGAGATCAGCATCGCCGTCTGGTAATGGATCAGCTCGGCGCCATCGCCGGATTTACCCATCGCCATGTTGGCGGCAATCGGCGCCATGGCCAGGCCGATGGAAATGATCACCGGCCCGATCACCACCGGCGGCAGCAGCCGGTCGATGAAACCGGTGCCCTTGATCTTCACCGCCAACCCCATGAAGGTATAAACGAAACCGGCCGCCATCACCCCGCCCATGGTCGCCGCCAGGCCAAACTGGCCCTTGGCGAGAATGATCGGGGTGATAAAGGCAAAGCTCGACGCCAGAAACACCGGCACCTGCCGCCCGGTTACCAGTTGGAACAGCAACGTGCCCAGACCGGCGGTGAACAGGGCGACGTTTGGATCAAGACCTGTGATCAGCGGCATCAACACCAACGCGCCAAATGCCACAAAGAGCATTTGTGCGCCAGACAGGATCTGGCGCCAAAGCGGGTCGTTGAATTCATCCTGCATGCTCACGCGTCCTTCTGCTTGGTACCGAAGATCTTGTCACCGGCGTCGCCCAGGCCTGGGATGATGTAGCCGTTTTCATTCAGGCGCTCATCGATGGACGCGGTGTAGATCTGCACGTCCGGGTGGGCCTTCTCGACGGCGGCGATGCCTTCGGGCGCGGCGACCAGCACCATGGCGCGGATGTCCTTGCAACCGGCCCTCTTCAGCAGGTCGATGGTGGCAACCATGGAACTGCCGGTGGCGAGCATCGGGTCGATGATCATCGCCAGACGCTCGTTGATTTCCGGTACGAGTTTTTCCAGGTAGGTGTGGGCCTGCAACGTTTCTTCATTGCGAGCCACGCCCACGGCGCTGACCTTGGCGCCGGGGATCAGGCTGAGGACGCCTTCGAGCATGCCGATGCCGGCGCGCAGGATCGGCACCACGGTGATTTTCTTGCCAGCGATCTTCTCGACCTGGACGGGGCCGGCCCAACCGGGGATCTCGTAGCTTTCCAGGGGCAGGTCTTTGGTGGCTTCGTAGGTGAGCAACGCTCCGACTTCCTGAGCAAGCTCACGGAAGTTCTTCGTGCTAATGTCGGCGCGGCGCATAAGGCCGAGCTTGTGTCGGATCAGCGGATGGCGGATCTCGCGAGTGGGCATGGGAAAGGCTCCGGCGGCGGGCAAAAAAACCGGCCTAGATTAATCTATCCGAGGGTGTTGTCCTATAGACATCTAGCACGTTAGTCCATTAAGGCTTGAACGTTGCGCCTCACATGCGTACCTTTGCCCGCTTTTCTTGCCACAGCACCCCCTGGAGAGCGCCATGTCCGCTGATCTCGAGCATATCCGTCAAATCATGCGCGAGGCTGACTGCCTGTACACCGAAGCGCAAGTCGAAGAGGCGATCGCCAAGGTCGGCGCACAGATCACCCGCGAAATGGCCGACACCAACCCGGTGGTCTTCTGCGTGATGAACGGTGGTCTGATCTTCGCCGGCAAATTGCTGACCCATCTGCACTTCCCGCTGGAAGCGTCCTACCTGCACGCTACACGTTATCGCAACGAAACCAGCGGCGGCGACCTGTTCTGGAAAGCCAAGCCGGAAGTCTCGTTCATCGACCGCGACGTGCTGATCATCGACGACATCCTCGATGAAGGGCACACCCTGAGCGCGATCATCGACTTCTGCAAACACGCCGGCGCGCGCAAAGTCCATACCGCGGTGTTGATCGACAAAGACCACGACCGCAAGGCGCGCCCCGAAATGAAGGCCGATTTCGTCGGCCTGCCGTGCATCGACCGCTACATCTTCGGTTACGGCATGGACTACAAAGGTTACTGGCGCAACGCCAATGGGATTTACGCCGTTAAAGGGATGTAATGCATGGCCCGCTTTCTTGATCAGACGCTGTTTGCTGAATTGGCCGAGAAGGCGGCCGCCAGCCCCCGTGGCCGGCACCACCACAACTTCCACGAGATGGAAGAGCCCTGCCATCGCCTGGCCGTGGGCTTGCAACCCAGCACCTACGTGCCGCCTCATCGGCATCTGAGTGCGGACAAGGCGGAAACCCTGCTGGTACTCCAGGGGCGCCTGGGGGTGCTGTTGTTCAGCGACAGCGGTGAAGTGATCGCCAAGCGCGTGATGCAGGCGGGCGGCGAGTGTTCGGGCATCGATCTGCCGCCGGGGGTATTCCACGGTTTGGTGGTGCTGGCGCCTGACACGGTGATGTTCGAGTGCAAGGCCGGGCCGTACCGACCGGTGGGCGAGGGTGAATTGGCCGACTGGGCACCTCGCGAAGGCGATGCCGATGTGGCCGAGTATCAACGCTGGATGCTTGCCCAGTTCGATTGAGCTACAGTGCTGGGCCATCTTTCCCGGAGCGGCCCATGAGCCTGTTGATTCGCACCTGCGCCGCCCTGGCGCTGACCCTCAGCTTGCCGCTGGCCGCCGCCCCGGCGCCGATGCACAGCCAATTCCTGCCGCCCGACGACCTGGCCCTGCGCGCCGAAGCGCCCGATCAGCAGCAACTGTTGCAAGTCACCGAGTATGCCGTGGTGGTCGGTAATCAGCGCCAATCCACGCAGCAGCCGATCCCGGTGACGTCGCCGGTGATGATTCGCCTCAAGGGCAAGTCCTTGAACAAAGGCGCAAGCATCGCCCAGGTGATCGTCAATTTCGACGCCGAAAGCAAAAGCCTGAAAAAGCCGGTGTTCGATGACAAGACCAAGACCCTGACCTTGTCCTACCCCGCGACCCAATACCGCGTGATCGTCGACCTGCTGCGCAATGACACGGTGTATGTGCAGTTCCTCAGTTATGCCAACGGGCATATCTGGGCGGATCTGCATACCGGCGTGGTACGCACCAAGTAGCCAGCACCCTGACGAACCCAATGTGGGAGGGTGCTTGCTCCCGATGACGGTGTGTCAGTCGACAGCTAATTGACTGATCCAGCGCAATCGGGAGCAAGCCCTCTCCCACAGTGGTTCTCAGCGCTTTCGCCGCCCGCGCCTCGCAGGTAGACTTCAAACCCCATGTAAATGTCCGCAGGCTGGAGTCGGTAATGCGTAAAGATAAGAAACAGGTGATTGGTGACGAGATCGGCGACGATCAGATCAAGTTGTTCCTGGACTTCGAACCCGTCGACGCGACTTCACCCTCCCTGCACAAACTGATCAAGGCCTATCGTGGCCTGCGTATCGACGACTTCGAGCGCTTCCTGGGCTTCTTCAAGGCCGCCGGCCTGGACCTCGATGGCAAGGACGAGCATGGCCAGACCTTCGTCGACCTGATCAAGGACCAGCGCAACGCCGCCGAGTACATTGAATTGATCGATAACGCCCGCGGCTGATCGCAGGCGAAAAAAAGCCCCGCGGCTCATATCGAGAAGCGGGGCTTTTTTTATTTCGAGTGGCCTTAAGCGTAGCTTTGGGCTTCGTTGTTTTGCTCAACCAGTTCCAGGCTGATGTTGTTCTGCGCGTTGATCTTGCGGTACAGCTCGGCATCGGTCTCCAGGACCTTTTCACGGGCCGGGAAGATCTCGTGCAGTTTGGCCGCCCACTCGCCGGCAGCCTTGGTCGGGAAGCAGCGTTCGATCAGTTCGAGCATGATCGACACCGTCACCGAAGCGCCCGGGGACGCGCCCAGCAGCGCCGCCAGCGAGCCGTCTTTGGCCGCGACCAGCTCGGTGCCGAATTGCAGCACGCCGCCTTTTTTCGGGTCTTTCTTGATGATCTGCACCCGTTGGCCGGCCACTTCCAGGCGCCAGTCTTCGGCTTTGGCTTGCGGGTAGAAGCGGCGCAGGGATTCCAGGCGCTGTTCCATGGACTGCATCACTTCGCTGACCAGGTACTTGGTCAGGTCCATGTTGTCCCGGGCCACGGCCAGCATCGGGCCGATGTTGCCGGCGCGCACCGACAACGGCAGGTCAAGGAACGAGCCGTGCTTGAGGAACTTGGTGGTGAAACCGGCGTAAGGCCCGAACAGCAGGGACGTCTTGCCGTCGACCACGCGGGTGTCCAGGTGCGGCACGGACATCGGTGGCGAACCCACGGCGGCCTGGCTGTAGACCTTGGCCTGGTGGTGCTTGACCACTTCCGGGTTGTCGCAACGCAGCCACTGGCCACTGACCGGGAAACCGCCGAAACCTTTGCTTTCTTCGATGCCCGAGGCTTGCAGCAGCGGCAGGGCCGCGCCACCGGCGCCGAGGAACACGAACTTGGCGTCCACGTCGCGGCTGTTGCCGCTGTTGACGTCCTTGATGCTCACGGTCCAGCCCGCGCCATTGCGCTTGAGGCCGGTCACGCGTTTGCTGTACTTGACCTGGGCATCGGGCGCGCTGGTCAGGTGGTTCAGCAACTGGTTGGTCAGGGCGCCGAAGTTGACGTCGGTGCCGTTCTGCACACGGGTCGCGGCGATTTTCTCGTCGAGCGGGCGGCCTGGCATCATCAGCGGTATCCACTCGACCATCTCATTGCGGTCTTCGGTATAGCGCATATCCGAAAATGCATGATGCTGGCTGAGGGTTTCAAAGCGCTTCCTGAGGAAGGCTACGCCTTTGTCGCCCTGCACGAAGCTCAGGTGCGGCACCGGGGTGATAAAGGACTTGGACGAGCCAAAGGTGCCTTTTTTGGTCAGGTACGCCCAGAACTGCTTCGACACCTCGAACTGGGTGTTGATGTGGACAGCTTTCTTGATGTCGATGGAACCATCGGCGGCCTGGGGTGTGTAATTCAGCTCACACAGCCCGGCGTGGCCGGTACCGGCGTTGTTCCACGGGTTGGAACTCTCCGCGGCTCCCGAGTCCATCAGCTCAACGACTTCCAGCTTGAGGCCGGGGTCGAGCTCTTTGAGCAGTACGGCCAGGGTGGCACTCATGATGCCGGCCCCTACCAGTACTACGTCGACTGCTTCGTTATGCGCCATTTAACGCGTCTCCAAAATCTGCAGCACCAAATTGACGGCATGGCTGCCAGGAGTGACGGGGCGGTTCACGTGTTGCCCCAGGTTACCCATGGCCAGGATCGCCATGTCCGATTCGCAATTCTTTGCAAGTTCAGCGCACGCTTCCTGCCGGGCTAATCCGCCTATGAACGCATTCATGGGCTGCCGTGGCAATTCGACTTATGGTCAAAGCGTGCGATCCGTGCAATCAATCCGTAGCGGACAGGCTCAAGCCCCGGAGCACTCGGTCCTGTGTGATTGGGCTGTTCCAGACGCTGATGGTGCTTGTACAAACGCCAAACTATTCATTTGCTCGCCACACTCTTGTGAAGTTGTGAAAACCCGTTTTTTCACGCTCTTTTGAAGACGTGAACCTCAAAAAAGGGCTGCCCCAGCCTGGCACCTGGCCCGGAAAACCTTGCCGGCATGCGGCAAAACGGGCAAACAACTCAAGTGGCCGAGCGCAATGGCAGCTCTGGCAGATTCGGTAAAGGCGGGTGGTTTGCAAAGAAAACAGCAAGCGCGCCAGCTTCACACGATCTGTGTGGGCGGCTCTCTGTGGGCGATCTGGGGGGGCTAATACCGAAGCATTAACGATGTTGCGAGGCCCGATCAGGAGACGTCCTTATAATCGGGGGGAGATTGTAGCGAAGAACGCCAAGGAAATGGGCGTGTTTTATGACTTTTATTAGGCGTTCGGTCAGGCGGCCAACGGCTGGTGATGCGGCGACTGCGTCGCGCGTGGGCTGATACGCGCGCTGGCGGGCAGCGGGCGGTGCATCCAGCTCAAGCGGATTTCTTCGATTTCCACCCAGCCATCACCGACCGGAGGCTGGCTGCACTCTTTGAAAGCCTGGCAGCGACCTTGCACATCGAGCAGGGCAAATTGGCGAAGGGCGGGCTTGCGGGTAAACAGCGACCAGAGAAAATGCATGAAGTCAGCCTCCTGAGATTGAGGCCAAGCACGCCTGCCGGGGATGACGGGCCCATGTATCGGCTGTGACATATCGGTGACATCGAACCCCTACAATGCCTGCGGGTCTTAGGTTGTAACTGACGCTAGTTCCCGGCGAGGGCCGCCCGCTATAATGCCGGCCTGTCGGTACTCGATTTCTGGAGAGAAGAGCATGTTGCAACGCCTGTTGTTCGGTTTGATCACTGTGACCAGTTTGACCCTGGTTGGCTGCGCCAATAGCCCGCAACAACTCAGCCCGCAACCGAAGCTCACCACGCAGTTGGCCCCGGTGGGTCACGGTCAGCCGGTGTCGGTGCGTGTGGTGGATGGTCGTCCTTCGCCGACCCTGGGCTCCCGTGGTGGCCTGTATCCGGAGACCGCGCTGGTGTCGGTGAGCGGTGCCGATGTGCTCCCCAAACTGCAAGCCCAGGCTGAAGCAGCGGTGCGGTTGCTCGGCTTTACCCCGGCCAACTCGCCGGGCGCGCCGCAGTTGACCATCACCCTGGCCGAGCTGAAATACCAGTCGCCCAAAGACGGCCTGTACGTGACGGAGGCCACTATCGGCGCGACGTTCAGGTCCGACGTGAGCGCCGGCACCCGGCGCTACAGCGGCCGTTATGGTGCATCCCTCAACCAGCGCTTCGGCATGTCGCCCAACCAGGAGACCAACACCAAGCTGGTCAGCGATGTCCTGAGCGACGCCCTGACCCGTCTGTTCAAGGACCCAAGCATCGGCCAACTGCTCAGCTCGCAATAACGCTCAATAACAAGCCGGGCTCAGCGCTGAGCCCGGCTTTTTTGTGCCCGTCGTTTCATGCCGCGGTGTCGATACCGAAGTCGAGCAGGCTTATCCCGGTCAGCAGGTCCGTCTCCGGCAGGTCCGCATGCTGGTGCCCGCCAAGGGCGCAATACACCAGCCAGTGGCGGTCCTGGACGTTGAACGCGAGGCCGCCGATCAGCGCCTCTTGCTCATCGCTTGGGGCTATCAAATACAGTCGATCCTGGTTTTGCGCGTGCAACATGACAAGCTCCCGAGCGTTCGAAGGGCCACAGAGTGAACGGTTAAGGTGACGTTCAGGTGACGCCGTAAATTACTCGATACATTAGCCGTCAATGGGGAAGGAGCTTTTAGGCGCAGGAGGCGACTACCGTTCAGGTTTGTATCTGAATGGATACCAAGGCACTGTTTCAACGAGGTGTGTGATGGCGCTGCCCGGACTGCTGATCAATGTTGTTGCTCTATCAGTGGCCTGCTCTGGGGCTGCACTGCTATTCATTACCCGTTTGAAGGAACAGCGCGCCATGGCCAGGCTCGCCGCGCAAAGCGAAGAGCGCGCCATCGACCAGCCCATGCTGTTTCTGGATGTCCGCACCGAACGGGCGCATCGCCTGGCTTATCGTGTTGGTTTCGCCTGCCTGGGGCTGGCGCTGCTGGTTTCATGGATCAGCACGCGTTTTTAGTTGCACCCTGAAACGACTGTGGGAGCGGGCTTGCTCGCGACAACGGAGTTACAGTCGGTACCGCTGTGACTGAACCACCGCATCGCAGGCAAGCCCGCTCCCACAGGTTTGGCCAGGTGTATTACAGCGGGATTCCCGCCTTGACCCGATATTGATTGCGCACTGGCGTTGCATATTGCACCACCAGGAACGGCCGGTGTTCGACCGGGCACTCGCTCAAGCGGCGCTCCCACTCTGCCTTGGCCTTGGCCAACTCGTCGGCCGGGAAGATATCCGCTGCCTTGGGTACCTGCAGTTGCGGGTCGGCGTCACTCCACTGGGCGTAGGCCAGGTAGTGAACCGGGAACAGGCGATAACCTCCGAGAATCTGCCGGTCCATTTCCACGGCGAGCAGCTTGGTGTCTTCGAAGCGCTCGGTGATCGGCGGCGCAAAGTTCACATGCACCCGGCCCTTGTAGCCGGTAATGCCCAGGGCAATGCTCACATCGTCTTCACCCGGTGCCTTGGTGTAGGTGCCCGTGGTGGCGCGGATGTACAGCTCGCGAGCCTTGGCCAAGTCGCATGGGTCGTATTCGTAGCTGATGGACACGGGCGTCAGGTTCAGCGACTGGATCACCTCGGCGAACGGCTCGTCCTTGCGGCTGACGTGGAACATCTTGAGGATCGCCGATTCGGTGCGGTCATCCCCATCCTTGGCGCGGCCTTCGGCCTGGGCGATCCAGATCGACTGGCAGTCGTGGCGGATCGAATGGTTGATGTAGGCCGACAGCAACTGGTAAGCCGCCATTTTTTCCTTTCGCCCGGTGATCGAGCGGTGCACGATGAAGCTCTTGTTCAGGCGCATCAGGTCGCTGACAAACGGCTTTTGCAGCAGGTTGTCGCCGATGGCGATACGCGGTGTCGGCAGGCCGGCGTGGTACACGGCGTAGTTGACGAAGGCCGGGTCCATCACGATATCGCGATGGTTGGCCAAAAAGACGTAGGCGGTGCCCGATTTGAGCTGTTCCACGCCGGTGTAGGTCACGCCGTCGGTCGCTCGATCAATGGTGTGGTCGACGTAATACTCGACTTTGTCCTGCAGCGTGGCCACGGTGGTGACGCCGGCGAATTCACGGCGCAGTTTGCGGGCGATCATTGGTTTGAGCAGCCAGCCCAGCGCGCCGGCAAAGCGCGGGAAGCGGAAGTGGGTCAGGATGTCCAGAAAGGCCTTGTCACTGAACAGCCGCTCCAGCACTGCCGGGACTTCGCTGTCGTTGTAAGGTCGGATGGTATCGAATTCGCCCATCATGCTCTCTTGTTAGAAACGGCTAGGGTAAGTAGAGGAAATACCAGGGTGCGGCCCGAGTAATGGGCTCGGCCGAAATATAACCCTGTAAATAGACCGGCGATTATACGCACAAGTCACTTGGGAGACTGCGATGCTGGAAACTGCGCTGTACGATTGTCCTTATTGTGGTGAAGTGGTGGAGACGACCGTGGATTTATCCGGCGGCGACCAGACCTATATAGAAGACTGTCAGGTATGTTGCCGACCGATCATTTTCAACCTGCAGGTCCATGGTGAAGAGTGGATGCTCGAAACTCGCAGCGAAAACGAATAACAGGTACGCCCATGCAGCGAATCTACGAACCGGAAAACCTGATGGAAGGCGAGCTGCTGCAGCAGATGCTCGCCAGCGAAGGGATCGAGGCGCATTTGGTGGGGCGCCATTTGCTCGGCGGTAGCGGCGAGTTGCCGATTTTCGGGCTGCTGGGGCTAGAGGTGGACAACGACCAGGCAACCTGCGCGCGCGAGCTGATCACCGCGTATAACGGTGCGCAACCGTTACCCGGCGATGAACCCGACAGCTTCCCCGACGTGTTGGTCTGTTAGGCTGTCGGTCGGTTTACCCAAGAGTCGTGTTGCCCCATGTGTGGACGTTATGCCCTGTTTCGCTGGAACCCCACGTTTGCTGCCTTGCCGGGCTTTCCGGCGGATCAGCAGGCCCAGTGGAATATTTCTCCCAATGATTCGGTGCTGATCCAGCGCGCCACCGACGGCCAGCGCACCCTGGCCCGCGCCCGCTGGGGCCTGACACCGCCGTGGCTGACGGACCTTTCCCGTACCCCGGCGCATGCCCGCGCCGAAACCCTGGCTGAGCAACCGATGTTCCGCGAAGCGTTTCGCCAGCGTCGCTGCCTGTTGCCGGCCAACGGGTTCTACGAATGGCGCGGCACCCAGCGCAAGCGGCCGTACTGGTTGACGCCAGGGGAAGGTTCGACGCTGTTTTTTGCGGCCATCTGGGAAGCGTATCCGGTGCAGGAGCACGTGTGGCTGAGCACCGCGGTGGTGACCCAGGCGGCGCAGAGTCAGCGGCGGCCGTTGATTCTGGATGCGGCGGGGCAGGACGCCTGGCTGAACCCCGAGACACCGCTGCCGGTGTTGCAGGGGCTGTTGGCCAGCGAGCCGGTCGCCTTGCGTGAACGGGTGCTGGCCAACATGGTCAACGATCCCAAGCTGAATGGGCCGGAGTGCCTGACTCCGGCTTGAGCCAGAAAATCCGCCACCGTTGTGGGATGTATCCGAAATTTAGCGTCTGCACGTCTGATGTATCTGGCGTCGATACAAATCACCGCCTAGGATACGCGCCATGTTTTCAGGGCGTCTTTTCAGGGAGAGTGTGTTGATGAAGAAATCATTGGCCGTAAGTGTATTGGCGGCAGCAGTGCTGCTGGCCGGGTGTCAGTCCGTCAACACCACCAGCGGTGGTGCCGTTGGGGTGGAGCGCAAGCAGTACATGTTCAGCATGCTGTCGAGCCAGGAAGTCGACCAGATGTATGCGCAGTCCTACCAGCAGACCCTGGGTGAAGCCAGCGGCAAAGGCCTGGTGGACAAGACCAGCGCCAACGCCAAGCGCGTGCAGGCCATCGCCAACCGCCTGATCGCCCAGGCGCCGACCTTCCGTCCGGATGCGGCGCAGTGGAAGTGGGAAGTGAACCTGATCAAGAGCGATGAGATGAACGCCAACTGCGGGCCGGGCGGCAAGATTTTCGTGTACAGCGGGCTGATCGATAACCTCAAGCTCAGCGATGACGAGCTGGCGGCGGTAATGGGCCATGAAATCGCCCACGCCTTGCGCGAACATGGCCGTGAAGCCATGTCCAAGGCCTACGGCATCGAGATGGCCAAGCAGGGCGCCGGCGCGTTGCTTGGTCTCGGCCAGGACAGCATGGCGCTGGCCGATACCGTGGCCAACTACGGCATGACCTTGCCCAACAGCCGCAGCAATGAAAACGAAGCGGACCTGATCGGCCTGGAGCTGGCGGCCCGCGCCGGTTACAACCCGAACGCGGCCATCACGTTGTGGAACAAGATGGCCAAGGCTTCGGAAGGCGCGCCTCCGGAGTTCATGAGCACTCACCCGGCCTCCGACAGTCGGATCGCCTCGTTGCAGGCGGCGATTCCGAAGGTGATGCCGTTGTATCAGCAGGCCAAGAAGTCCTGATAATCCAAGCCTCATGAAGATCCCAATGTGGAAGGGGGCAAGCCCCTCCCACATTGGATTGGGTTTGCGGCTTGGATCCTTAGATCCAACCACTGCTTTGCATGGCCTTGTACACCGCCACGATCGCCAGGACGAAAAACGCCGTAGCCGCCAGTCGACGAATCAAGGTCAACGGCAATTTCTCCGCGGCAAAATTCCCCGCCAGAACCACCGGTACGTTGGCAATCAACATGCCCAGGGTGGTGCCGATAACCACCAGCCACAGCTCAGGGTATTGCGCCGCCAGCATTACCGTGGCGATCTGCGTCTTGTCGCCGATTTCGGCGAGGAAGAACGCAATCAGGGTGGTCAGGAACGGCCCGAACTTGCGCGTGGTGCTGGCTTCGTCATCGTCGAGTTTGTCCGGCACCAGGGTCCACAGCGCCGTGGCGCAGAAACTCGCGGCGAGAATCCAGTGCAGCACCGCATCCGAGAAGAAACTGCCGAACCAGGCACCTACGGCACCCGCAGCGGCATGGTTCGCCAGGGTCGCGGCGATGATGCCGGCGATGATCGGCCAGGGTTTGCGAAAGCGTGCGGCAAGGATGAGCGCGAGCAGTTGGGTCTTGTCGCCGATTTCGGCCAAGGCAACGATTGCGGTAGGGACGAGCAGTGAATCCAGCATCAGGTAGGTTTCCAGGGGCGGGTCGACACGGCTATGACACGTACAGCCTTCCCGCCCCGGGTAAGGTGTGCGTGTCATAGGTCTTGTCAAACCCCGGTCCGTCTGAGCGGACACCTGGGTCGCATACGCCATGGTCTGCTGACCAAGTATGTTGACGTATGCCGGACGAGCATGGCGCTCGTGGGAGACTACTCCCCTAGGACGGAGCGGATTCTGCCTAGGCAAAATCCATTCGGCAAGTGTTCTTTTGCAAACGCCGATCAGCTGCGCTTGGCGCGATAGATGCGAAAACCATTGCCTTCGGCCTTGACCGCACACACGCCCAAGTGCTCTTCGATCAGCGGCTGGTACTTCAGGAAGCTGTTGGCAACCAGTCGGAGTTCGCCGCCTTTTGCCAGGTGTTTCGCGGCTTTTCGCAGCAAGTTCTCCGTGGCGAAGTAATCGGTGTGTACCCCGACATGGAACGGCGGGTTGCTCAGGATCGCGTTCAAGCCCATCGGCGCGGCATCGATGCCGTCTGCGGTCAGCACGTCGGCTTCCAGACCGTTGGCCGCCAGGGTCAGGCGGCTGCTGGCGGTGGCGAAGGCGTCCACATCCAGCATTGTCACCGTATTGTGCGGGTAGCGACGTTTGACCGCCGCGCCCAACACACCGGCGCCGCAACCGAAGTCCAGCAGGTGGCCGCTGGGCAGTTTGTCCAAATGCTCCAGTAACAACTCGGTGCCACGATCCAGGCGGCCATGGCTGAACACGCCCGGCAGGCTCACCACTTTCAGCGGGCCTTCGGCCAGCGGCACTTCGAAAACCTGCGCCAGGCTCTCCAGCTCCACCGCTTGCGGCGCGTTGGCCACGGTGACCTGCCACAACTGGCAGTGCCGTGCGTTATCGAGTTTGCGCGGCTTGCCGAAGGGGATCATCTGTTTGGCGGCGCTTTCGATCCCGCCTTTTTTCTCCCCCACCAGAAACAGCTCGGCACCGGGCAGGCGCGCGGCCACGGCGTTGAGCAGATAGTCGGTGAGGTCCTTGGACTTGGGCAGGAAGATCACTGCCGCATCAAACGTGCGCTGCGGCACATTCACGCCGAACTGGCTGCGCTCGGGGAAACGTGCGTCGAGCGCAGCCTGGTCACCGGCATGCCAGCACCAGCCATGGGCGTTGGGCAGACGGCCGAGCAAATCGTCGGCAGGCAACCCCACCAGCAGCAGGTTGCCTTGAAAAAGTTCGGCCTGACGAAGCAGTACTTCACTGCGCGGATCCATGGTCTGCTCCTTGAAAAGGGGCGCAGTTTATCAACTGACGACGCGCAGCGGGGCGCCGCTGAAAAAGCCGCGGGCGTTTTCCGCCAGTTGGCCGACAATCCGCTGCCGCGCTTCGCGACTGCCCCAGGCGTTGTGGGGCGTGACGATCAAGCGCGGGATATCGTCGGCCAGCAGCGGGTTGCCATGCACCGGAGGTTCGACGCTCAGCACATCGGTCGCCGCGCCGCCCAGGTGGCCATTGCGCAAGGCGTCGGCCAGGGCCTGTTCGTTGATCAGGCCACCGCGCGCGGTGTTGACGATAAACGCGCCGGGCTTGAGCAACGCCAGCTCGCGAGCGCCGATCAAGTCGCGGGTGTGTTCGTTGAGCGGGCAGTGCAGCGTCAGCGCGTCGACCTGCGCCAGCAATTCATCCAGCGGCATGCGGTCGGCGCGGGCAGGGCGCCCGGGAATGGCGCCGAGTATGACGCGCATACCGAAGGCCTCGGCCAGCCGTGCGACGGCGCTGCCCAGTTCGCCATGCCCGAGCAAACCGAGGGTTTTGCCCTCCAGCTCGACGATCGGGTGGTCCAGCAGGCAGAACTGCTTGGCGGCTTGCCATTTGCCCGCGCTGACATCCCGTTGATAGTCCTTCAGCCGCGTCGCCAGGTTGAGCAGCAGCATGATCGTATGCTGTGCCACCGACGGCGTGCCGTAGCCCTGGCAGTTACTGACGGTGACGCCATGGGCACGGGCGGCTTCAAGGTCGACGTTATTGGTGCCGGTGGCCGACACCAGGATCAGTTTGAGTTCGGGGCAGGCGGCCAGGGTTTCGCTGTTGAGCGCAATCTTGTTGCTGATAGCGACCTGGGCGCCTTGCAGGCGTTCGACCACATTCTGCGGGGTGGTCTGCTCAAACAGCTGCAGCTCGCTGAAACAGTTGTGCAGCTCACTGAGATCGAGATCCCCCAGGTCGAGGGATGGGTGATCGAGGAAGACGGCGCGGCGATTGTTCGTCATCAACTGTACCTTTTGTGACAGGGTTCGAAGGCGTAATCTGCCGAGCCTATCAGATGAAATAATCCGTTACTTAATGGAGTGAGTATGTACGTCGCCGAGTTTTTGACCGTGGCCTTGATTCACCTGCTGGCAGTGGCCAGCCCCGGTCCGGATTTCGCGGTGGTGGTGCGCGAAAGTGTCACCCACGGCCGCCGCGCCGGGACCTGGACCGCATTGGGCGTGGGCTCGGCGATTTTCCTGCACGTGGGGTACTCGTTACTCGGCATCGGTTTGATCGTGTCCCAGTCCATCGTGCTGTTCAACGCGCTGAAATGGGCGGCGGCGGCCTACCTGCTGTACATCGGCTTCAAGGCCCTGCGCGCGCAGCCGGCCAAGCCAGCCGCCGAGGGCGAGCTGCACCGCGAAGTCGGCGAACGCACCCCACGCGGGGCGTTTACCGCAGGCTTTGTGACTAACGGTTTGAACCCCAAGGCCACGTTGTTCTTCCTGTCGCTGTTTACCGTGGTGATCAACCCGCACACACCGCTGGCGGTGCAGGCGGGTTATGGCGTGTACCTGGCGGTAGCGACGGCGGCGTGGTTCTGCCTGGTGGCGATGTTGTTCAGCCAGCAGCGGGTGCGTGCAGGGTTTGCGCGGATGGGGCATTGGTTTGATCGGACGATGGGGGCGGTGTTGATTGCCATCGGTGTAAAACTGGCGTTCACCAGTATGAAATAAATGATGTTCTCTCATTGAGGACAGTCCAAATGTGGGAGGGTGCAAGACCCTTCCACATTTGATCGCTATCGGCTTTGAGTGGTGGCGCAAAGCTAGCATCCAGCAGTCCCTACAAATCATTCCTTTGGCTGATTTGGTCGGCACCTAACGTATCTACAGTGCAGGTCTTCAAGCCGAGACCGTGCAGTCATAAAAAGGGATTCGTATGTTGCAGACCCGTGTTATCCCGCCCGCCGAAGGTGCGTACCAATATCCGCTGTTGATCAAACGCCTGCTCATGTCCGGGGCCCGTTATGAGAAGACCCGGGAAATCATCTACCGCGACAAGCTGCGCTACACCTATCCAACCCTGATCGAGCGGGTCGCACGCCTGGCCAATGTGCTCACCGAAGCCGGGGTCAAGGCTGGTGATACCGTTGCCGTGATGGACTGGGACAGCCACCGTTACCTGGAATGCATGTTCGCCATCCCGATGATCGGCGCGGTGATTCATACCATCAACGTGCGCCTGTCGCCGGAACAGATTCTCTACACCATGAACCACGCCGAGGACCGCTTTGTGCTGGTCAACAGTGAGTTCGTGGGGCTTTACCAGGCGATTGCCGGGCAGCTCACCACCGTCGACAAAACCTTGTTGCTGACCGATGCGGCCGAGAAAACCGCTGAGCTGCCGAACCTGGTGGGGGAGTACGAAACCCTGCTGGCCGCCGCCAGCCCGAAATACGATTTCGAGGATTTCGACGAAAATTCCGTCGCCACCACCTTCTATACCACCGGCACCACCGGCAACCCCAAGGGTGTGTACTTCACCCATCGCCAATTGGTGCTGCACACCATCGGCGTGGCGACCATCATGGGCAGTGTCGACAGCGTGCGCTTGCTGGGCACCAACGACGTGTACATGCCGATCACGCCGATGTTCCACGTGCATGCCTGGGGCCTGCCGTATGTGGCCACCATGCTGGGCCTGAAACAGGTCTACCCCGGGCGTTACGATCCGGAATACCTGGTGGAGCTGTGGCGCAAGGAAAAGGTCACCTTTTCCCACTGTGTGCCGACCATCCTGCAAATGGTGCTCAACGCCAAGGCCGCCCAGGACGTGGACTTTGGCGGCTGGAAAATCGTCATCGGCGGCAGCGCCCTCAATCGCACGCTGTATGAAGCGGCCAAGGCGCGTGGGATTCAACTGACCGCCGCGTATGGCATGTCCGAGACCGGGCCGCTGGTGTCCTGCGCCCATCTCAACGATGAGCTGATGGCCGGCACCGAGGACGAGCGCACCACTTACCGCATCAAGGCCGGAGTGCCCGGGCCGTTGGTGGAAGCGGCGATCATCGACAGCGACGGGCATTTCCTGCCCGCCGATGGCGAGTCCCAGGGCGAACTGGTGCTACGTGCGCCGTGGCTGACCGAGGGTTACTACAACGAGCCGCAAAAGGGCGCCGAGCTGTGGGAAGGCGGCTGGATGCACACCGGCGACGTGGCGACCCTCGACGCGTTTGGGGTGATCGATATCCGCGACCGCATCAAGGACGTGATCAAGACCGGCGGCGAGTGGATCTCGTCCCTGGCTCTGGAAGACTTGGTCAGCCGCCACCCGGCGGTACGCGAAGTAGCGGTGGTGGGCATCGCCGATCCGCAGTGGGGCGAGCGCCCGTTTGCGTTGCTGGTGGTGCGTGATGGCCATGTGATAGGCGCCCGTGAACTCAAGGAGCACCTCAAGCCGTTCGTGGAGTTGGGCCACTTGAGCAAGTGGGCGATTCCAAACCAGATCGCCATTGTTACTGAAATTCCCAAGACCAGTGTCGGCAAGCTCGACAAAAAACGTATCCGCGTCGACATCATTGAGTGGCAGGCCAACAACAGTACGTTCCTCTCTACCCTTTGATACCTTTCGCCGTGCCCGTTCGGGCACGGCAATGCTCTATCTCGCGGCTTCACTTGTGATTTGCCGATTTTCAGCCATCCTTGCCGCGTCGGCCTTCGTCGACGTGGCAAAAGGGCTGTGGCAGACGGGTCGGTGATGCAAATCACACTTTAGAGGGATCAAGCGGTACCCCCTGCTGGCTATAGTCCCTCTCAGAGTTTTTCAAGGATGTTGCGCTTCGAGCCATGGGGGCTCGGTTGCCGGGCGGCATTGGAATCGTTGTATTCCGGCCGTTACATGCATCACCGAAAGAACTCACTGCCATAACAATAATGCACATGGAGTAGCGTCGATGACCTCAGTAAATCAGTTCTGGCGCCGGGCAAGATTGCCCCTGGCCGTCAGTCTCGCTTCTACGCTCGCCGGGCCGGCATTCGGCGTCAGTTTCAATATCGGTGAAATCGAAGGGAATTTTGACTCCTCTCTTTCCGTGGGGGCCAGTTGGTCGACAGCCAAGGCCAACCGCGATCTGATCGGCGTCAACAATGGCGGCAAGGGCTTGTCCCAGACCTCCGATGACGGCCATTTGAACTTCAAGCGCGGTGAGACGTTCTCGAAAATCTTCAAGGGCATCCATGACCTGGAACTGAAATACGGCGACACCGGTGTGTTTGTACGCGGCAAATATTGGTATGACTTTGAACTCAAGGACGAAAATCGTGAGTTCAAGGACATCAGTGACAAAGGCCGTCCTATGGGCGCCCGGTCTTCCGGCGGGGAAATTCTCGACGCCTTCATTTATCACAACTACTCGATTGCCGATGAGCCCGGTTCCGCGCGTTTCGGTAAGCAGGTTGTAAGTTGGGGCGAAAGTACCTTCATCGGCGGCGGCATCAACTCCATCAACCCGATTGACGTAGCGGCGTTCCGTCGCCCGGGTGCCGAGATCAAGGAAGGCCTGATTCCGGTCAACATGTTCTATGTGTCGCAGACACTGACCGAAAACCTGTCGGCGGAAGGCTTCTATCAGTTGGATTGGGAGAAGACCGTCACCGATAACTGCGGGACATTTTTCTCCCAGGCGGACGTCATTACAGGCGGCTGCAATGACAACCTGCGGTTGCTCAGCAAGCGCTCTGTGATAACCGCAGGCGGTGGTTTGCCGCTGATGAATCAGTTTGGCGTCAACATCAACGAAGAAGGTGTGCTGGTCAAGCGCGGCTCTGATCGCGACGCGCGTGATGGCGGGCAGTTCGGTGTAGCCATGCACTACAACTTCGAGCCGCTGGACACTGAGTTCGGCGCTTATTTCATGAACTACCACAGCCGTGCGCCGATTTTCAGCGCCAAGGGCGCATCGGCTGCGACTTACGCCGCGGCTAACGCATTGACGTTCACGCCAGCCAGTAGTCTGCGTCCACTCATCGTGGCCGGTAACTCCAGCTACTTCGTCGAATATCCAGAAGACATTCGCTTGTACGGTTTGAGCTTCTCGACGACCTTGCCTACCGGCACAGCGTGGAGCGGCGAGATCAGCTACCGGCCGAACGCGCCGGTTCAGCTCAACACCACCGACATCTTGTACGCGGGCGTTACGCCGTTGATAGGCTTGAACGGTGCTTCCCCGCTCAAGGGCGCCGCCGGTCAGGATCTGAATGGCTACCGCCGCAAGGAAATCACCCAGCTCCAGACCACCTTTACGCACTTCTTTGATCAGGTCATGGGCGCCAGCCGGCTGACACTGGTGGGCGAAGTGGGGCTGACCCACGTCGGCGGCCTGGAAAGCAGCTCGAAAGCGCGCTACGGGCGTGATCCGGTATTTGGTCCTGGGGAAGGCCCACTGTGCGCGACGCTCAACGCGGGAACCATTGCCGGTGCGGGCGCAGGTACAGACCGCAGTAACTTGACGGCCAACTGCAACAATGACGGCTTTACCACCGCCAACTCCTGGGGCTATCGCGGCCGGGCAATCTGGGAATACCCGGATGTGTTCGCGGGTGTGAACCTCAAGCCCAACGTGGCCTGGTCCCATGACGTCAGCGGTTATTCGCCAGGCCCTGGCGGCAACTTCGAAGAAGGTCGCAAGGCTGTCAGTCTCGGCCTGGATGCTGAATACCAGAATACCTACACCGCGAGCTTGGCCTACACCAACTTCTTCGGCGGTAAGTATTCCACTGTGGACGACCGTGATTTCATCGCCCTCAGCGTCGGCGCCAACTTCTAAGCACACTGCATTTCAGGAAGAACCAGAACATGAAAATAACTAAAAGTCTGTTGCACGTCGGTGTGCTTGGGCTGTCGATCCTGGCGAGTAACGTCATGGCGGCGGTGTCGGCGGATGAGGCCGCCAAGCTGGGCACGACCCTGACTCCGATGGGCGCCGAAATGGCCGGTAACGCCGCAGGCACCATTCCTAAATGGTCGCCGTTGCCGACGAATGCCGGCGCCGTCGACGCCCGTGGTTTCCTGGCCAACCCTTATGCCAGCGAACAACCGCAATTCACCATCACCGCGCAAAACGTCGAGCAATACAAAGACAAGCTGGCGCCGGGGCAGTACGCGATGTTCAAGCGCTACCCGGAAACCTTCAAGATGCCGGTCTACCCGACCCATCGCGGCGCCACCGTACCGGCCGAGGTGTTCGCCTCGATCAAGAAGAACGCCACCAACACCAACCTGGTGTCCGGCGGTAACGGTCTGGAAAACTTCGAAACCGCCGTGCCGTTCCCGATTCCGAAAAGTGGCGTTGAAGTCATCTGGAACCACATCACCCGCTATCGCGGCGGCAGCGTGACCCGCCTGGTGACCCAGGCCACGCCGCAGACCAACGGTTCGTTCAGCCTGGTGTATTTCAAAGACCAGTTCGTGTTCCGCGACAAAATGAAGGACTTCGACCCGAAAAACCCCGGTAACGTGCTGTTCTACTTCAAGCAGCAAGTGACCGCGCCGGCACGTCTGGCCGGTGGTGTGCTGCTGGTCCACGAAACCCTCGACCAGGTGAAGGAACCGCGCTCGGCGTGGGTCTACAACGCCGGCCAGCGCCGTGTACGCCGGGCGCCGCAAGTGTCTTATGACGGGCCGGGTACCGCCGCCGACGGCCTGCGTACCTCCGACAACCTCGACATGTACAACGGTGCGCCGGACCGCTACGACTGGAAACTGGAAGGCAAGAAAGAAATCTACATCGCCTCCAACAGCTACAAGATCGACGATCCGAAACTCAAGTATGTCGACATCATCAAGGCCGGCCACATCAACCAGGACCTCGCACGCTACGAGCTGCGCCGCGTGTGGCATGTGGTCGCGACCCTGAAGGAAGGTCAGCGCCACATCTACGCCAAGCGTGACTTCTTCATCGACGAAGACACCTGGCAAGCGGCCGTGATCGACCACTACGACGGTCGCGGCCAACTGTGGCGCGTCGCCGAAGCCCATGCCGAGAACTACTACGACAAACAAGTGCCGTGGTACGCCCTGGAAACCCTCTACGACCTGCAGTCCGGCCGCTACCTGGCCCTGGGCATGAAGAACGAAGAGAAACAGGCGTATGACTTCGGCTTCACCGCCACCACCAGCGACTTCACCCCGGCGGCCCTGCGCCAGGACGGTGTTCGCTAAGCTGCACGCATAGCCAGATGTGGGAGGGGGCTTGCCCCCGATAGCGGTCTGACAGCCAAGAATTCTATTGGCTGCCCCAGCGCAATCGGGAGCAAGCCCCCTCTCACATTTCTTGTCGCAGTTCTTTTTCAGGCAAATGTTGCAAAGATCTACAAAACCGCCGCTTTTACCGCTAGTCTGCGGACATCTGCAATGCCGACAACAGCCTTCTACAAGAGCCCGGCGATGACTGATCTGTCCCGAATCCAGGGGCCTGCCAGCGCGGTGATTCCGACCCTGGAAGGTCGCTTCTACAGACCTCCGCTGCCTGACGGCTACGTGCTGCGACCGCGCCTGTGCGAACGGCTGAGCGCTGGCCTGGAAGGGCGATTGCTGCTGGTCTGCGCGCCGGCGGGGTTCGGCAAGAGTTCGCTGGCGGTTGAGTTCTGCCAGAGTCTGCCCGCCCATTGGCAAAGCCTTTGGCTGGGCCTGAGCCCACGGGATAACGACCCCGGGCGTTTCCTCGAGCGCCTGCTTGACGGCTTGCAGCAATACTTCCCGCAACTGGGTGCGCAATCCCTGGGCCTGCTGAAAATGCGTCAGCGTCATCAACCGTTTGCCTTCGAAGAATGGCTCGATGGCTTGCTCGATGAGCTGGCGCTGCAGTTGTCCACGCGTGCGCCTTTGTTGCTGGTGCTGGATGACTACCATTTGGCCCAGGGCCCGGTGCTTGATCGCTGCCTGCAATTTTTCCTCAATCATTTGCCCGATGGCCTGCTGGTGCTGGTTACCAGTCGCCAGCGCCCGGACTGGCACCTGGCGCGCTTGCGCCTGTCTCGGCACCTGCTGGAGCTGCATGAGCAAGACCTGCGCCTGACCCACGCCGAATCCCTGGCGGTGTTGGATCGCCACAGCAGTTCGCTGCGCGGCGAGGCGCTGGATAATTTGATCCGGCGCAGTGAAGGCTGGGTCGCTGGTTTGCGTTTCTGGCTGTTGGCGGCCTCCGAAGCGGGGAATGAGGGCGCCTTGCCGCAGAGCCTGCACGGCGGCGAAGGCTTGATACGCGACTATTTGCTGGAAGAAGTGATTGATTGCCTGCCGGCGGAAGTCCAGGCGTTCCTCTATGAAACCGCTTCGCAGGAACGCTTTTGCAGTGAACTGTGCGACGCCATACGCGATGCCCACGACAGCGCGGAAATCCTGCGTTACTTGCAGGCTCACCAGGTATTTCTGGTGCCGCTGGACGAGCAGGGGCACTGGTTCCGTTATCACCATTTGTTTTCCGACCTGCTGCGCACCCGGCGCGCGAGCAGCGCCGTGCTGCCGCCCGCCAGCCTGCACCTGCGCGCCTGTCGCTGGTTCAACGCCCAGGGGCTGATCGATGAAGCGGTCGAGCAGGCGTTGCGCGCCGGTCATCTGGATGTGGCGGCGAACCTGGTGCAGAACCTCTCCGAGGAGCAACTGCTGGCCGAGCAGAACGTCGGCATGCTCCTACGCTGGAAAATGGACTTGCCCGACAGCCTGCTGATCAGCACGCCCCGGTTGATCGTGCTGTACAGCTGGGCCTTGGGCCTGGCCTGTCAGTTGGATGCGGCGGAAGAACTGTCGGGCTACCTCAGTCGCTTCTTGCCGGCACCATCGGCCACTGCGCAGAAGTCGATGCTGGCGCAATGGCTGGCGCTGAGCGGGATCATCGCCCGGGGCCGAGGCGACCGCGAGCTGACCCAGCGCTATTGCAGCGAAGCCTTGGAAAGCCTGCCGCAGCGCCGTTATGGTCAGCGCCTGATGTGCCTGTCGACCCTCTCCAACCTGGCGATCGTCGATGCCGACCTGTGGCGCGCGCGTGGCTTGAACCGCGAATCCCTCGAATTGGCGCAGCGTGTCGGCAACCCCCTGTTCGAGGCCCTGGCCCATTACGACCGCGCGCGGGTCTTGCAGGCGCGGGGTGAAATCCTGCGCTCGCTGGATGAAGTGCGTCAGGGCCTGCAACGCTTGCACGACCTTTCGCCCCAACGGTTGTACGCCGTGCGCGCCCGATTAGCGCTTTACGAAGGCTACCTGCTGCTCGCGCGTTGTCAGCCTGAAGCCGGCCTGGTCCGCCTGCGCGCCGGTCTGGCCGAAGCCCGCGCCTGCCGGGATATCAGCGTGCTGATCGGGCATTGCGTGATTGCCAACTTCGAAGGGCGCCGCGGCGACTTCGCCAAAGCCTTCGCCGAACTGGCCGAGGCCGAACGCCTGATGCACATCTGGGACGTGCCGCCGATTTACTACCTGGCAATGATCACCCTGATCAAATGCGAGCTCTGGTTGGCCCAGGGGCGTACCGACCTGGCCGACGCCTGGCTGACCCGCCTGGGGCAAACCTACAACGGCGCACACGCGGCGGCGGCCCCGGAGTTTCACCCGCACCTGCCGCAGCATATCGAGCTGCAGCAAGCCGCGTTGGACGCGATCCGCCATCAACCGGCGGCGGCCCTGCAGCGCCTCGAAGACCTGGCGCAACACGCTCATGGCAGCGGGCGCCAGATGATTGCCCTAATGGCGCTGACCCAGCAGGCGCAGTTGCTGCTGGAGAGCGGCCAGGAGGCCAAGGCGCGCGAGGTGTTGGTTCGCGCCCTGGAAGCCGGAGCCGGCGGCGCGCTGCAACCCTTCCAGCGCCTGCTTGAAGGGTATCCCGACTGGATGCGCGATCAACTCGGCCAAGACCCCCATGGTTTATTGAACCAGAGCCTGTTGGCGCTGCTGCCGGCCGTTGCTGTCAGCGAGCCGGCGCCCAATCATGAAACCCTGAGCGCTCGCGAGCTGGCGGTGCTGCAACTGATCGCCCAGGGCTGTTCGAACCAGGAGATCAGTAACCGCCTCTTCATCTCCCTGCACACGGTCAAGACCCACGCCAGCCATATCAACAGCAAGCTCGGCGTGGAGCGGCGCACCCAGGCGGTCGCGCGGGCGCAGGAGCTGCGGTTGATTGGTTAAAGCCGGAGTCCGCTGGCGAGCTTGCTTGCGTTGAGGTGCGACGCCGCTCCAGTCTGGTTTAATAGTGCAATCATTCTGGCGACAGTCGCCCGGAAACCCTATGCCGTTTGCACGAGAGGACCGTTCATGGACACCGCAAAGCCGACCCTTATCCGCGAAACCTTCCCCGTCGGCCCGTTGCAGTGCAACTGCACCATCATCGGTGACCCCATCAGTAAAAAAGCCATCGTGGTCGACCCCGGCGGCAATCACGAGCTGATCCTGGCGCGGCTCGAGACGCTGGGCCTCAAGGTGGTGAGCATCATTCACACCCATGCTCACCTGGATCACTTCCTGGCGTCCGGCCAGTTGAAGGAGAAGACCGGCGCGACCCTGCATTTGCACAAGGCCGACCAGTTCCTCTGGGATAACCTGGAGATGCAGTGCCAGACGTTTGGGGTGCCCTATACGCCGGTGCCGTCGCCGGACCGTTGGCTGGCCGACGATGAAGAGCTGGCTTGCGGTTGCGGTGTCGCATTGCATACGCCGGGGCACACGCCGGGGTCGATGAGTTTCTGGTTTGCCGATGCCAAGCTGCTGATCGCCGGGGATACGTTGTTTCGCCGGGGCGTAGGCCGCACGGATTTGTGGGGCGGGGACCAAGCGGCGATTGTGCGCTCGATCAAGCAGCGCCTGTATACGCTGGATGAGGCGGCGACGGTGGTGACCGGTCACGGGCCGGAGACGCGACTCGGTGACGAGATGCGCGAAAACCCCTTTGTGCGCGCATGATTGCAACGTAGGCGGTCAAGCCCTGTAGCAAAAAACTCAGCGTGTGTTCAGCGTGCGTCTGCTACGGTTTGTGTCGCGACGATAGTCCTGCGTTTTTTGTTACAGGTTAAGATACGTCCACGGAATTTTTACCGTTTGTCGCGTTCAAAACCCGGCAAAGATCCATTGTCCATATCCTCTGCACCCAGAGTGCAAAAGTAGGAGCTTCTCCATGTTCACTCCGCGTCGTCTGCTCGTTGTCGCTACTGCCGTAGCCATGTTATCTGGCTGTGCTTCACCCAATCCGTATGACGGTAGCAGCCAGGGACAGGCGAGTAATGAATCCGGTGGCATGAGCAAGACCGTCAAGTACGGCGGCCTCGGCGCTCTGGCCGGTGCGTTGGCCGGTGCAGCCATCGACCATAACAACCGTGGCAAGGGCGCACTGATCGGTGCCGTCGTCGCGGGTGCAGGTGCTGCGGGTTATGGCTACTACGCCGACCAGCAGGAAAAGAAACTGCGCGAAAGCATGGCCAATACCGGGGTTGAAGTTCAGCGCCAGGGCGATCAGATCAAACTGATCATGCCGGGCAACATCACCTTCGCCACCAACTCGGACGCGATCGCCAGCAGCTTCTATACGCCGCTGAACAACCTGGCCAACTCGCTCAAGCAGTTCAGCCAGAACACCATCCAGATCGTGGGTTACACCGATAGCACCGGCAGCCGTCAGTTGAACATGGACCTGTCCCAGCGTCGTGCGCAGAGCGTGGCCAACTATCTGACCTCCCAAGGCGTCAGCGCTGCCAACCTGAGCGCTCGTGGTGCCGGTCCGGATAATCCGATCGCCAGCAATGCCGACGTCAACGGTCGCGCGCAGAACCGTCGTGTAGAAGTGAACCTGGGCCCAATCCCAGGCCAGCAGTATGGCCAGCCGGGCGCCCAGCAACAGGCGCCGCAGCAGAACAACCAGTTCCAGGGCAACCCGTACTCGCAATACCAGTAATCTGCAGCCAATAAAAAGGGCGCCGTGCAATCAATGCACGGCGCCCTTTTTTTGTGGCCGTCGGTTACATCAATCGATGTACTCGAACACCTTCACGATCTTCTGTACGCCGGACACGCCCTGTACCAAGTTCGCCGCACGGGTCGCTTCCGCCTGGGTCAGCAGGCCCATCAGGTAAACGATGCCGTTGTCGGTGACGACTTTGATGCGTGAACCGGGAATGGCGTTGTCGGTCAGCATCTGCGCCTTGATCTTGGTGGTCAGCAGCGCATCGTTGCTGATGGCCAGCAGGGTGATCGGGTCCATTACCTGCAATTCGTTGTGGACCTTCTTGACCCGCTGCACGGCCGAGGCGGCTTGTTCGGCCTGGGCCTTGAGTTCGGCACGTGGCGTTTGGCCGGCGAGCAGCACCACGCCGTTGAAGCTGGTCACGACGATGCGCGACGCGCCATTGCCCAGGTCCGTAGCGGCCTTGGCGACGTTGACCTCGACCTTGGTTTCGATCAACGAGTCGTCAATCTTGCTGCCGAAGGTGCGGGTGCCCTTGTCGTCCTGGATGGGGGTGTCACGTGTCGCGGTGATTGCCGTGCTGCAGCCGCTGATGCCGAGGCACAGCGCAATCGCCAATAGGCTGAGGCGTTTAACGGTCATTCTTCACTCCCGAACAGTTGGCTGTCGATCAGATCGCACAGGCAGTGGATCGTCAGCAGGTGGACTTCCTGAATACGTGCGGTGACATTGGCCGGGACGCGAATCTCCACGTCCTCGGGCAGCAACAGCGAGGCCATGCCGCCGCCGTCGCGACCAGTCAATGCTACGACAATCATTTCGCGATCATGTGCGGCCTGGATCGCCTGAATAATATTCGCCGAGTTGCCGCTGGTGGAAATCGCCAGCAGCACGTCACCCGGTTGCCCCAGGGCGCGGATCTGTTTGGAGAAGATTTCGTTGTAGCTGTAGTCGTTGGCGATCGAGGTGATCGTCGACGAATCGGTGGTCAAGGCAATGGCCGGCAAGCTCGGACGCTCGCGCTCGAAGCGGTTGAGCAACTCGGACGAGAAATGCTGGGCATCGCCGGCCGAGCCGCCGTTGCCGCACGAAAGCATTTTGCCCTCGTTGAGCAAGGCATTGACCATGACCTGACTGGCTTGCTCGATGTGCGGTGCAAGTACGTCCATCGCCTGTTGCTTGGTGTCGATGCTGGCCTGGAAAAGCTGGCGAATTCGGGATTGCATGTCCATCTGTGTGACCTTAAGTAGCGCGGCTATTTGGCACAGGAATGTGCAGCCCGCAAAGCAAAGAGCAAAAGTATGTGGTGAAGATGTCCGGCGAATCAGCTGTCGAAGGCATCTTTGAGCCAGTTCAAATCAGCTTTGCCAGACGGTGTGCTTTCAATGCCAACCACATCGAAACGGCAGGGGGAGTCAGCCCAGCGATGCTCCTTGAGCAGGAAAAACTGCGCGGCGAGTATCAGCTTCTGACGCTTGCGCCCGTCGATACTGGCGAGCGCGCCACCCCATTGTGCGTGTTTTCTGTAGCGGACTTCGACGAATACTACTGTATCGCCGTCAAGCATGACCAGATCAAGCTCGCCGCGTTTACACAACCAGTTCTGCGCCAGAAGGCGCAGACCCTGTTGTCGAAGATACTCAAGCGCTTGAAGTTCGGCATCCTTGCCGCTTTGTGCGCTGGACCGCTCGGGCATCAGCGTGGGGTATCGGGCAGACGCTGGACCTCGCCGCCGACGAACTTCGCCCACGGCATCTGGCGGTCAACGCGCTGGTGGGCGCTGATGCCCAGGTTGCCCGAGAGGCCGTCAATGCGCGTATCCGGCAATGCCTTGAGTTGGCCCACGCGTGGCGCCAGGCGGTAGGCATCGACGCCCATCGCGTACAGGCGGCCAAGGCTGCCATTGGCTTGCGGCCATTGTGCAGCGACCTGGTTGCGCAGCGGGTCGGTAGTGTTGAGCAGCCAAGGGGTTTCGCAGAACATCACGTTGGTCATGTCCAGGTACTGGTTCTTGTCGCCGCTGGCGCTGAACACGTGAGACGTCGCATACACCGGCACGTCGCCGGCGTACTGGAAGTTCAGGGTCGGCTTGATCTGCTGGGCCAGTTGCGGGGTGACGGCCAGGAAGATGAACTCGATGTCCTGGCGACGCGAAGG
This sequence comes from Pseudomonas sp. LY-1, assembly GCF_053502595.1. Classification (NCBI taxonomy): domain Bacteria; kingdom Pseudomonadati; phylum Pseudomonadota; class Gammaproteobacteria; order Pseudomonadales; family Pseudomonadaceae; genus Pseudomonas; species Pseudomonas sp. LY-1. The sequence goes on from NZ_CP094353.1 coordinate 1,330,786, forward strand.
TTGTGCGGCGACGTCGGTGCCGACGGCGCTTTGCAGGCTCTTGGCACGGCCTTCACTTTTACGCAGTTGGAACAGATCGGCAATCTGCTGGGCGAGGGCGACCGGCTGGTCGACGTACTCGACGCCGACAACGGTGCCGCCGTTGGCTTCCCAGTCCTGGCGGAAGGCCTTGTAGACACGCTCACCCCATTCGCCACGGGGCACCATCGCAGCGGCGCGGTGCAGGCCGTCGGCACGGGCGCGGCGCGAGACTTCGCGAGCTTCGTCTTCAGCCGCCAGGCCGAACTGGAACAGCTGCGCCGGGTTTTGATCGGTCTCGCTGTAGTTCAACGCCAGGGTGGTAATCGGCAATTGCGGGCGCGCGCTGAGCTGTTTGACCAGCGGCTTTTCCAGCGGCCCGACGACCAATTGCACGCCGGCAGCCTTGGCCTTGGCGTAGAAGTCGTCGAGGGAGGTCAGGCGCGAGCTGTCATAGAACTCGATGACCGGCGGCTTCTGCCCGGCTTGTTCAGCCTGGTAATGCGCGGCCATGAAGCCTTCGCGCAGGGCCTTGGCCACGTTGGCCAGTGGACCCTCCTGCGGCAGCAGCAGGGCGATCTTGTTCAGCGGCTGGCTCGCCAGTTCCTTGAGTTTGGTCAACGGCGTCGGCAGTTGCACGGCGGCCGGATGGCCCGGGTTCTGCGCACGCCAGGTGTCAATGGCGGCTTGCTGTTGCTCCAGCGTGCCGGCGCCCTTGACCGCCTGGGCCAGGGTGATCCAGCCGTCGAGCGTCGGGTTGCCGCTGGCTTGCAGCTGTTCGGCCGGCAGCGCGGCAATCAGCGCCCAGATGGCTTCATGGTTGCTCTTGGCGGCGTCGCCGGTCAGCAGTGGCGCCATGGTCACGCGCTCGCGAGCGGCGGCCAGGGTCTGGCCGTCGGCTTCATAGGCGCGTGCATGTACGGTGCCGGTGCGGACCTGCTGTTCGGCCGGCAGCTCCTTCAGGTTCTGCAGGCTGGGGTGGTTCAACGCCGCCAGCGCGGCCTTGGGCTGGTTGCGCGTCATGGCCAGTTCGGCGGCCAGGGTGTTGGCGAACACCTGCGCGGCGGGCTTGAGAGCATCCATCGGCACCTGCGCAAGAATCTGCGACGAGCGGCCAGCGTTGTTCTGGTGGTAGGCCATGTCGGCCGCGCTCAGGCGCAGTAACGCAGCTTTTTCGGGCGTGTTGGCGGTAGTCGCCTGTTCGAGCAGTTGCTCGATACTGGCATCCGGGGTCCGTGGCAGGTCGCCAAGGCGGGACGAGGGCGAGCTGGCACAGGCGCCCAGCAAGGCAGCGAGGCAGAGGGCGGAGAGCAGCCGCAGGCAAGGGATCATGTAAGTGTTCCTGATACCGATCAAATTAGCGTGGAATTGTACCCAAGCACTGGCCCAGGCGCGATGTTACTGGCGTGAAACCGTCAATTTAGGTGGTGTAAATGTTGCGTTTGGGTGGCTAGGGCCGACCGACGGCTGAAACGGCATCCATCTCGATGGCATATTTCCGCGGCGTCGACGCGCTACAATGTGGCTTTTGCCAACCATCGAGGTGTGCGTTTTGACTGCTCCAGGTCCTTTGAATTCCACTGCAGGCTCGCTTTTTGTCGTGGCGACGCCCATTGGCAACCTGGACGACATCAGCGCCCGGGCGCTTAAAGTGTTGCGCGACGTTAAATTGATCGCTGCGGAAGACACTCGGCACTCCCAGCGCTTGATGCAGCATTTCGGCATCAGTACGCCATTGGCGGCCTGCCACGAACATAACGAGCGCGAAGAAGGCAGCCGTTTTATCACGCGCCTGTTGGCCGGTGATGATGTGGCGCTGATTTCCGATGCCGGTACCCCGCTGATTTCCGATCCCGGTTACCACCTGGTCCGTCAGGCGCGTGCCGCGGGTATCAATGTAGTGCCGGTTCCGGGCGCATGCGCGTTGATTGCGGCGTTATCCGCCGCGGGGTTGCCATCGGATCGTTTCATCTTCGAGGGTTTCCTGCCGGCCAAGGCGGTGGGGCGTCGCGCACGTCTTCAGGCGCTTAAGGAAGAACCGCGCACGCTGATCTTCTATGAAGCCCCGCATCGTATTCTCGAATGCCTGCAGGACATGGAGCTGGTGTTCGGTGGCGAGCGCCTGGCGCTGCTGGCCCGCGAGTTGACCAAGACCTTCGAGACGCTCAAGGGGCTGCCGCTGGAAGAACTGCGCGCGTTTGTCGAAGGTGACAGCAATCAGCAGCGTGGCGAGTGCGTGGTGCTGGTGGCGGGTTGGACGGCGCCGGAAAATGAAGACGCCGTCGGTGGCGAAGCCATGCGCGTCTTGGATCTGCTGCTCAAGGAGATGCCCCTTAAGCGAGCGGCGGCGCTGGCGGCGGAAATCACCGGGGTGCGCAAAAATGTGTTGTATCAGGCCGCGCTGGATAAACAGAAAGCCGAATAGTTCCGGGGTTGAACCGGTATTCCGTCTGAACGTGATGGCATTGCTGTACTTTTAATACTTGTCCTAACTCCGTCGTGCCGTTAACCTGCGCGGCGGAGAGTCGATTGGACAGTCGCTGCCCTCTATGAAAATTAGGGGGGGGAGGAAAGTCCGGGCTCCATAGGGCGAAGTGCCAGGTAATGCCTGGGAGGCGTGAGCCTACGGAAAGTGCCACAGAAAATAACCGCCTAAGCACTTCGGTGCCGGTAAGGGTGAAAAGGTGCGGTAAGAGCGCACCGCACGTCTGGCAACAGTTCGTGGCTAGGTAAACCCCACTTGGAGCAAGACCAAATAGGGTCCCAAGGCGTGGCCCGCGCTGGGACCGGGTAGGTTGCTAAAGATGTCCAGTGATGGCCATCGTAGACGAATGACTGTTCAAGACAGAACCCGGCTTATAGATCGACTCTCCACCTTTTTTCCTTCTGTCCGAATCTCGTGCAGAAACCCGGTAGTAACGCAAGAATCCCTCCCTGCCAAATCATTGGCAGATGCATCTTGGTAATACCAAAAAAATCTTACTCTTAATAAATTACTTTAACTTTGAAGCATAGCTCTTTGAGCTATTTGTTCTTATTGAGCCAAAAATACCGCTGAACTCTGATTTCTCCTCCTCTTGCGCTCCTAAATCTCCGTTCTGTAAGGCTTTTCCTTGAATCCGCGCCTTGACGGTGTGGTGGGCGCATTCCTATAGTGTGCGCAAGTGGCGGAAAGTGGCACAAAGTGGGTTTTTTGAACGTAAAGCGCTAAAATTTGGAGAAACGCATCTGTGTTTCGCGGAGCTAACGCTATCAGTCTCGATGCAAAAGGCCGTCTCGCTATGCCGAGCCGGTATCGTGACGAGCTGATTTCGCGAAGTTCCGGGCAGTTAATCATCACGATCGATGCCGTTGACCCTTGTTTATGCGTTTACCCCCTCGATGAGTGGGAGTTGATTGAAACCAAACTGCGTGCCTTGCCTTCATTGCGTGAAGAAAACCGCCGTCTGCAGCGTTTGCTGATCGGTAATGCCGTCGACCTCGAACTCGATGGCAGTGGTCGTTTCCTGGTGCCTCCGCGTCTGCGCGAGTACGCCAAGCTCGACAAGCGCGCAATGCTGGTGGGCCAACTGAACAAGTTCCAATTGTGGGACGAAGATGCCTGGGATGCTGTTTCTGCAGCTGACCTGGCTGCTATTCAACAACCGGGCGCCATGCCTGATGAACTGCGTGATTTGATCTTGTGACTATTGATAGCGGCTTTAACCACATCACCGTACTGCTTGACGAAGCCGTTGAGGCTCTCGCCGTACGCGCGGATGGCTGCTATCTGGATGGTACCTTCGGCAGGGGCGGGCACAGCCGGTTGATACTCAGCCAGCTCGGGCCCGACGGTAAACTCCTCGGGTTCGACAAAGACCCCCAGGCGATTGCCACCGGGCAAGCGCTAGCGGCCGAAGACGGCCGCTTTGTCGTTGTACAACGCAGCTTTGCCGAGCTGGGTGCCGAAGTCGCCGAGCGCGGCATGGCAGGCAAGGTGGCCGGGGTTTTGCTCGACCTGGGCGTGTCCTCGCCGCAGCTCGATGACCCGGAGCGCGGTTTCAGTTTCATGAACGACGGCCCGCTGGATATGCGTATGGACCCCACCCGTGGTGTCAGTGCCGCCCAGTTCATCGCCACCGCGCCGGTGGAAGAAATCGCCCGTGTGTTCAAGGAATACGGCGAAGAACGCTTCGCCGGCCGCATGGCGCGCGCCGTGGTCGAGCGCCGCGAAATCCAGCCGTTCGAGCGCACCGCCGATCTGGCTGAAGTGCTGAAAGTCGCCAACCCTGCCTGGGAAAAGGGCAAGAACCCGGCGACCCGTGCGTTCCAGGGCCTGCGTATTCACGTCAACAATGAATTGGGCGATCTGGAAGCCGGCCTCGAAGCCGCGCTGGAAGCCTTGGAAGTGGGCGGGCGCCTGGTGGTGATCAGCTTCCACTCCCTGGAAGACCGCATCGTCAAACTGTTCATGCGTCGCCTGGTCAAGGGTGAATCCGACAACCTGCCACGCAACCTGCCGGTGCGTTTCGAAGCCTTCGTGCCGAAAATCAAAATCCATGGCAAGGCGCAGTTCGCTTCCGAAGCTGAACTCAAGGCCAACCCACGCTCCCGTAGCGCCGTCATGCGCGTCGCGGAGAAGTTGCGGTGAGCAGGCTCTTCGCCAAGCCCCTCCCGGGCGGCAGCTTCTTTATGTTGTTGCTGTTTATCGGCGTGCTGGTGTCCGCGATTGCGGTGTCCTACAGCGCCCATTACAACCGCCAACTGCTCAATACCCTGTACGGCGAATTGAGTGTGCGTGATAAAGCGCAGGCGGAGTGGGGCCGGTTGATCCTCGAGCAAAGCACCTGGACCGCCCACAGCCGCATCGAAATACTGGCCACCGAACAGCTGAAGATGCACATCCCTGGCGCGGCCGAAGTTCGAATGGTGGCGCCATGATGAAACTCGAAGGCGCACTTTACCCGTGGCGCTTCCGCCTGATGCTTGGCTTGCTGGCCTTGATGGTCGGCGCCATCACCTGGCGGATCATCGACCTGCAGGTGGTCGACCGCGACTTCCTGATCGGCCAGGGCGATGCCCGTAGCCTGCGACATATTCCGATTCCTGCACACCGCGGCCTGATCACCGACCGTAACGGCGAGCCCCTGGCCGTCAGTACGCCGGTGACCACGCTGTGGGCCAACGCCAAGGAATTGCAGGTGGCCAAGGACAGGTGGCCACAACTGGCTGCCGCGTTGGGTCAGGACCCGAAAGCCCTGGCCGAGCGCCTGGAAGCCCAGGCCAATAAAGAATTCATCTACCTGGTTCGCGGCCTCACCCCTGAACAGGGCCAGCAAGTGCTCGACCTCAAGGTCCCCGGTGTCTACGGCATCGAGGAATTCCGCCGTTTCTACCCGGCCGGTGAAACCACCGCGCACATGGTTGGCTTTACCGACATCGACGACCATGGTCGCGAAGGGGTTGAGCTGGCCTACGATGAATGGCTGGCCGGCGTGCCCGGCAAGCGACAGGTCATCAAGGATCGGCGCGGCAGACTGATCAAAGACGTCCAAGTCACCAAAAACGCCAAGGCCGGCAAGCCCTTGGCGTTGTCGATTGACCTGCGCCTGCAATACCTGGCCAACCGCGAGCTGCGTAACGCGATCATCGAGAACGGCGCGAAGGCCGGCAGCCTGGTGATCATGGACGTGAAGACCGGCGAGATCCTCGCCATGGTCAACCAGCCGACCTACAACCCGAACAACCGTCGCAACCTGCAACCGGCGATGATGCGCAACCGCGCGATGATCGACGTGTTCGAGCCGGGTTCGACCATGAAAGCCATCTCCATGAGTGCCGCCCTGGAAACCGGGCGCTGGAAGCCCAGCGACAAGGTCGAGGTCTACCCCGGCACCCTGCAGTTGGGCAAATACACCATTCGTGACGTGTCGCGTACCGAAGGCCCGGTGTTGGATCTGACAGGTATCCTGATCAACTCCAGTAACGTGGGCATGAGTAAGGTCGCCTTCGATATCGGCGGCGAAACCATCTACCACCTGGCGCAAAAGATCGGCCTGGGCCAACCCACCGGCCTGGACTTCCCGGGTGAGCGCGTGGGCAACCTGCCGAACTACCGCGACTGGAAAAAAGCCGAGACCGCTACGCTGTCCTACGGCTATGGCCTGTCGGTTACCGCGATCCAGCTGGCCCACGCTTTCTCTGTATTGGCCAATAACGGTCGGATGGTTCCTTTGAGCCTGATCCACGTCGACGAAGCGCCGAAAGCGACCCAGGTGATTCCGGAAAGCGTCGCCAAGACCATGCAAGGCATGCTGCAACAAGTGATCGAAGCACCGCGCGGCGTATTCCGCGCCCAGGTGCCGGCGTATCACGTGGCCGGCAAGTCGGGTACTGCGCGTAAGACCTCGGTCGGCACCAAAGGCTATGCCGAGAACTCCTATCGCTCGCTGTTCGCCGGTTTCGGCCCGATGAGCGACCCGCGCTACGCCATCGTCGTCGTGATCGATGAACCGAGTAAAGCGGGCTACTTCGGTGGCCTGGTGTCGGCGCCGGTGTTCAGCAAAGTGATGTCCGGCACCCTGCGCCTGATGAACATCACGCCGGACAACCTGCCGCCGACCCAACAAGCGAACGCCGGACCACCGGCCGCCGCGGTAAAAGCCAATGGAGGGCGCGGCTGATGTCTCTTAGCCTGAACAAGATTTTTGCCCATGCCGGTCGCGATCTGCTGATCCGCGAGCTGACACTGGACAGTCGTAATGTACGCGCCGGGGACCTGTTCCTGGCGGTGCCTGGCGGCAAATACGATGGCCGCGCGCACATCGCCGATGCCCTGCAACGCGGCGCCGCCGCCGTGGCGTATGAAGTGGACGGTGCCACCGTGCTGCCGATCACCGACGTGCCGTTGATTCCGGTCAAAGGCCTGGCCGCGCAACTGTCGGACATCGCCGGGCGTTTCTACGGCGATCCGAGCCGCCACCTGAACCTGATTGGCGTGACCGGCACCAACGGCAAGACCAGCGTGACCCAACTGGTCGCCCAGGCGCTTGACCTGTTGGGCCAGCACTGCGGCATCGTCGGCACCCTGGGCACCGGTTTCTATGGCGCGCTGCAAAGCGGCCTGCACACCACGCCGAACCCGATCGCCGTGCAAGCGACCCTGGCCGACCTGAAAAAGGCCGGTGCCAAGGCGGTTGCCATGGAAGTGTCGTCCCACGGTTTGCACCAGGGCCGCGTTGCTGCGCTGGCTTTCGATGTGGCGGTGATGACCAACCTGTCCCGCGATCACCTGGACTACCACGGCACCATGCAAGCCTACGCCGCCGAGAAGGCCAAGCTGTTTGCCTGGAACGACCTGAAGTGCCGCGTGGTGAACCTGGATGACGCGTTCGGCCGCGAGCTGGCTGCCCAAGACAGCGAAGCGCGCCTGATCAGCTACAGCCTGGAAGACTCCCGCGCCTATCTGTATTGCCGCGAAGCCCAATTCAATGACGAGGGCGTGCGCGCCACGTTGGTGACGCCGCAGGGCGAGCACCATTTGCGCAGCACCTTGCTGGGTCGTTTCAACCTGAGCAACGTCCTCGCGGCGATCGGTGCGCTACTCGGCCTGGATTACGCGCTCGATGAAATCCTGCGTGTGCTGCCGAAGCTGGAAGGCCCGGCCGGTCGCATGCAACGTCTGGGCGGCGGTTCGCAGCCGCTGGTGGTGGTCGATTACGCCCACACCCCGGACGCACTGGAAAAAGTCCTGCTGGCCCTGCGCCCACACGCCAAGGGCAAGTTGCTGTGCCTGTTCGGCTGTGGCGGTGATCGCGATCGCGGCAAGCGTCCATTGATGGCCGAGATTGTCGAGCGTCTGGCCGATGGCGTGCTCGTCACCGACGACAACCCGCGCAGCGAAGACCCGAGCCAGATTTTCGACGACATCCGCGTCGGCTTCAAAGACCCATCCAAAGCCAGTTTCATTGCCGGTCGCGGCGCGGCCATTGCCCAATTGATCGCCAGCGCCAGCGTCGACGATGTCGTGGTACTGGCTGGTAAAGGTCACGAGGACTACCAGGAAATCAACGGCGAACGCCACGCTTTCTCCGATCTGGTCGAGGCCGATCATGCCTTGACCGCCTGGGAGGTCGCCCATGCTTAAAGCGATGAAATTCAGCGAGCTGACCCAGGCCCTCTCGGCGCGCATGCTGTCGGGTGATTGCAGTTTCAATGGCGTCAGTATCGATAGCCGTGCGATCAATCCGGGCCAACTGTTTGTTGCCCTGGCCGGTCCGCGTTTCGACGGCCATGACTACCTGAATGAGGTCGCCGCCAAAGGCGCGGTCGGTGCCCTGGTGCAACGCGAAGTGGCGGACTCCACCCTGCCGCAATTGCTGGTGGCCGACACGCGCCTGGCCTTGGGCCAACTGGGTGCGCTGAACCGTGCGGCGTTCACCAAGCCGGTGGCCGCGATCACCGGCTCCAGCGGCAAGACCACGGTCAAGGAACTGCTCGCCGGTGTCCTGCGCACGCGCGGGCCGGTGCTGGCCACCCGTGGCAACCTGAACAACGATTTCGGCGCACCGCTGACCCTGCTCGAACTGGCCCCGGAACACACGGCGGCCGTGATCGAGCTGGGCGCTTCGCGTATTGGCGAAATTGCCTACACCGTGGCGCTGACCAAGCCTCACGTGGCAATTATCAACAACGCCGGGACCGCCCACGTCGGCGAGTTCGGCGGCCCGGAAAAAATCGTCGAAGCCAAGGGCGAAATCCTCGAAGGCCTCGATGCCTCGGGCATAGCTGTGTTGAATCTTGACGACAAGGCCTTCGAGACCTGGCGTGTACGCGCCGCTGGTCGCAAGGTGCTCACGTTCGCCGTGCTGAATGCAGCGGCCGATTTCCACGCGTCGAACATCGCGGTCGACGCCCGTGGTTGCCCGTCCTTTACCTTGCATTCGCCGCAAGGCGAGCAGCATGTGCAGTTGAACCTGCTGGGCAACCATAACGTCGCCAATGCCTTGGCGGCCGCGGCTGCGGCTTACGCCCTGGGCGTGTCGCTGTTTGGCATCGCCACCGGCCTGGGCGCGGTGCAACCGGTCAAGGGCCGTACCGTCGCGCAATTGGCCAGCAACGGCATGCGTGTGATCGATGACACTTACAACGCCAACCAGTCCTCGGTCTGCGCCGCCATCGACCTGCTCAAGGGTTTCGACGGGCGCAAGGTGCTGGTGCTGGGCGATATCGCCGAACTGGGCGATTGGGCCGAACAGTCCCATCGGGAAGTCGGCGCTTACGCCAGCGGCAAAGTCGACGCGCTCTACGCCGTCGGCCCGAACATGGCTCATGCCGTCAATGCCTTCGGCCCCGGTGCGCGGCATTTCGCCACCCAGGCCGAGTTGATCCAGGCGCTGCGTGCGGGCGAACAAGACAAACACACAACCATTTTGATCAAGGGATCGCGCAGCGCGGTGATGGAAAACGTCGTCGTGGCCTTGTGTGGCTCAAGTACGGAGAAACATTAATGCTGCTGCTGCTGGCTGAGTATCTGCAACAGTTCCACAAAGGCTTCGCGGTCTTCCAGTACCTGACCCTGCGCGGGATTCTGGGCGTGCTGACCGCGCTGTCTCTGTCGCTGTTCCTGGGGCCGTGGATGATCCGCACCCTGCAGAGCCTGCAAATTGGTCAATCGGTTCGCAATGACGGCCCGCAGTCGCACCTGTCCAAATCCGGCACCCCGACCATGGGCGGCGCGCTGATTCTGTCGTCCATCGGCATCAGCACCTTGCTCTGGGCCGACCTGTACAACCGCTACGTTTGGGTGGTGCTGCTGGTGACCTTGTTGTTCGGCGCCATCGGCTGGGTCGATGACTATCGCAAAGTGATCGAGAAAAACTCCAAGGGCCTGCCAAGCCGCTGGAAGTACTTCTGGCAGTCGGTGTTCGGCCTGGCCGCCGCGATCTTCCTCTACATGACGGCTCCAAGCGCGGTCGAGACCACCTTGATCATCCCGATGCTCAAGGATGCGAGCATTCCGCTGGGCATCGGCTTCGTGGTGCTGACCTACTTCGTCATCGTCGGCTCCAGCAACGCGGTGAACCTGACCGACGGCCTCGACGGCCTGGCGATCATGCCGACGGTGATGGTAGGCGGCGCGCTCGGCATCTTCTGCTACCTGTCGGGTAACGTGAAATTCGCTGAATACCTGCTGATCCCGTATGTGCCGGGCGCCGGTGAACTGATCGTGTTCTGCGGCGCGCTGATCGGTGCCGGGCTGGGCTTCCTGTGGTTCAACACCTATCCCGCGCAAGTGTTCATGGGCGATGTCGGCGCACTGGCGCTGGGCGCGGCCCTGGGCACCATCGCGGTGATCGTTCGCCAGGAAATCGTGCTGTTCATCATGGGCGGTGTGTTCGTGATGGAAACCCTGTCGGTGGTCATCCAGGTGGCTTCCTTCAAATTGACCGGGCGCCGCGTGTTCCGCATGGCGCCGATCCACCACCACTTTGAACTCAAGGGCTGGCCTGAGCCGCGTGTGATCGTCCGATTCTGGATCATCACCGTGATTCTCGTGCTGGTCGGCCTTGCCACCCTGAAACTGAGGTAGAAACGAGTGTCCCTGATCGCTTCAGACCACTTCCGCATCGTTGTCGGCCTCGGCAAGAGCGGCATGTCCCTGGTTCGCTTCCTGGCGAACCAGGGCACGTCGTTTGCCGTCGCCGATACGCGGGAAAATCCACCGGAGCTGGTCACGCTGCGCCGTGACTACCCGCACGTGGAAGTGCGTTGTGGCGAGTTGGATGTCGAGTTTCTGTGCCGTGCCGACGAGCTCTACGTGAGCCCCGGCCTGGCCCTGGCGACACCGGCCCTGCAAGCCGCAGCGGCGCGTGGCGTGAAGCTGTCCGGCGATATCGACCTGTTCGCGCGTAACGCGAAGGCGCCGATCGTCGCGATCAGCGGTTCCAACGCGAAAAGCACCGTGACCACCCTGGTCGGCGAGATGGCGGCTGCGGCCGGCAAGCGCGTGGCCGTGGGCGGCAACCTCGGCACCCCGGCGCTGGACCTGCTCAGCGACGACGTCGAGCTGTACGTGATGGAACTGTCGAGCTTCCAGCTGGAAACCACCCACGACCTGGGCGCTGAAGTGGCCACCGTATTGAACGTCAGCGAAGACCACATGGACCGCTACAGCGGCCTGCCGGCCTATCACCTGGCCAAGCACCGGATCTTCCGCGGCGCCAAACAAGTGGTGGTCAACCGCCAGGATGCCCTGAGCCGTCCGCTGATGGGCGAAGGCCTGCCGTGCTGGACCTTCGGCCTGGGCAAACCCGACTTCAAGGCCTTCGGTATCCGTGAAGAGAACGGCGAGAAATACCTGGCCTTCGAATTCCAGAACCTGATGCCGGTGCGCGAGCTGAAAATCCGTGGCGCCCACAACCAATCCAACGCCCTGGCGGCCTTGGCGCTGGGGCATGCCGTGGGCTTGCCGTTCGATGCCATGCTCGCGAGCCTGCGCACCTTCGGCGGCCTCGAGCATCGCTGCCAGTGGGTCCGCGACCTGAATGGCGTCAGCTATTACAACGACTCCAAGGCCACCAACGTCGGTGCGGCCCTGGCCGCCATCGAAGGCCTGGGTGCCGATATCGACGGCAAGCTGTTGCTGATCGCCGGTGGCGACGGCAAAGGCGCCGACTTCAAGGACCTCAAGGGGCCGGTGGCCGCCCATTGCCGCGCCGTGGTGCTGATGGGCCGCGATGCCGACTTGATCGCCGCCGCCCTCGGTGATGCGGTGCCGCAAGTGCGCGCCAGCTCGCTCGACGACGCGATTGCCCAGTGCAAAGCCCTGGCCCAGCCGGGTGATGCGGTGCTGCTGTCGCCGGCGTGCGCCAGTTTCGACATGTTCAAGAACTACGAAGAGCGCGGCCAGCTGTTCGCCCGCGCCGTGGAGGCCTTGGCATGAATCTCAACCTCCGTAACATCATCAAGCCGTACCCGTCGCCGATCATTACGGGGCGCGGCATCGACCTCGACTTCCCGATGCTCGCCGGTTGCCTCGCGCTGCTGGGCCTTGGGCTGGTGATGATCACGTCGGCGTCCTCCGAAGTGGCGGCCGTGCAGTCGGGCAACACCCTGTACATGATGATCCGTCACCTGGTGTACCTGGTGATCGGCCTCGGCGCGTGCATCGTCACCATGATGATCCCCATCGCCACCTGGCAGCGTCTGGGGTGGCTGATGCTGATCGGTGCGTTTGGCTTGCTGATCATGGTGATCCTGCCCGGCATCGGCCGCGAGGTGAACGGTTCGATGCGCTGGATCGGCTTCGGGGCATTCAACGTGCAGCCGTCGGAAATCGCCAAGGTGTTCGTGGTGATCTACCTCGCCGGCTACCTGGTGCGGCGTCAGAAAGAAGTGCGTGAAAGCTGGATGGGCTTCTTCAAGCCGTTCATCGTGCTGCTGCCCATGGCCGGCCTGTTGCTCATGGAGCCTGACTTCGGGGCCACCGTCGTGATGATGGGTGCCGCTGCGGCGATGCTGTTCCTCGGCGGGGTCGGGCTGTTCCGCTTCACCTTGATGGTGGTGCTGGCGGTGGCTGCCGTGACCGTGCTGGTGCAGGCGCAACCTTATCGGATGGCCCGTCTGATCACCTTTACCGACCCGTGGTCCGACCAGTTCGGCTCCGGCTACCAGTTGACCCAGGCGCTGATCGCCTTCGGTCGTGGCGAGTGGCTGGGCGTGGGCCTGGGCAACAGCGTGCAGAAACAATTCTACCTGCCGGAAGCGCACACCGACTTCGTGTTCTCGGTGCTCGCCGAAGAGCTGGGCGTGGTCGGTTCGCTGTGTACCGTCGCGCTGTTCGTGTTCGTGTGTGTGCGCGGCATGTACATCGGCTTGTGGGCCGAGAAGGCCAAACAGTATTTCGCTGCGTATGTGGCGTATGGCTTGTCGTTCCTGTGGATCGGCCAGTTCCTGATCAATATCGGCGTGAACGTCGGCCTGCTGCCGACCAAGGGCCTGACCTTGCCGTTTCTCAGTTACGGCGGCAGTTCGTTGGTGATCTGCTGTGCCTGTCTTGGCTTGTTGCTGCGCATCGAGTGGGAGAGTCGAACCCACCTGGGCAGCGAAGAGATGGAGTTCAGCGAAAGCGACTTCGCCGAGGAGCCGACCCATGGGCGCTAACGTGCTGATCATGGCGGGCGGCACCGGGGGCCACGTGTTCCCGGCCCTGGCCTGTGCGCGCGAATTCCAGAGCCGTGGCTACAGCGTGCATTGGCTGGGAACGCCGCGTGGCATCGAAAACGAACTGGTGCCGAACGCCGGCTTGCCGCTGCATCTGATCAACGTCACGGGCCTGCGCGGCAAGGGCAAGCTGTCGCTGCTCAAGGCACCGTTCGTGTTGCTCAAGGCGGTGTGGCAGGCGCGCAAGGTCATCCGTGAATTGCAGCCGGTGTGTGTGCTCGGTTTCGGCGGTTATGTGACCGGCCCCGGCGGCGTCGCGGCGAGGCTCGCGGGCGTGCCGGTGATCGTGCATGAGCAGAACGCTGTCGCCGGCACCGCCAACCGCTTGCTGGTGCCGCTGGCGGCGCGGGTGTGCGAAGCGTTCCCGAATACCTTCGGCGCCTCGGACAAACGCCGCACCACCGGCAACCCGGTACGCACCGAGCTGTTTATGGACATTGCCCGGCAGCCCTTGGCCGGGCGCAAGGCGCACCTGCTGATCCTGGGCGGGAGCCTGGGCGCCGAGCCGCTGAATAAATTGCTGCCGCAAGCGCTGGCGCAACTGCCTGTGGACGTGCGCCCGCAGGTCTTTCACCAGGCCGGCAAGAACCACGATGAAGTCACCGCCACGCGTTATCGCGAGGCCGGTGTCGAGGCTGATGTGCAGCCCTTCATCAAAGACATGGCCCAAGCCTATGGCTGGGCCGACCTGGTGGTCTGTCGCGCTGGTGCGCTGACCGTCAGTGAACTGGCCGCCGCCGGTCTGCCGTCCTTGCTGGTGCCTTTGCCCCATGCGATCGACGATCACCAGACCCGCAACGCCGAATATTTGGCCGGGGAGGGCGCTGCCTTCCTACTGCCGCAAAGAACGACTGGCGCCGCCGATTTGGCCGCACGCCTGACCGAGGTTTTGATGCAACCGGAACGACTCAACAGCATGGCGTGTACCGCACGCCGCCTGGCCAAACCTGACGCAACCCGCACCGTGGTCGATATCTGCCTGGAGGTGGCCCATGGTTGAGAATCAGAAAGCCATGCCGCAACCGGAAATGCGCCGCATCCGTCGTATCCACTTCGTCGGGATCGGCGGCGTGGGCATGTGTGGCATTGCCGAAGTGTTGCTGAACCTGGGCTACCAGGTGTCCGGCTCCGACTTGAAAGAGTCGCCGGTCACCGAGCGCCTGAAGTCCTTCGGCGCGAAAATCTTCATCGGCCACCGCGCCGAGAACGCCGTCGATGCTGACGTGCTGGTGGTGTCCAGCGCCGTGAACACCTCCAACCCGGAAGTTGCCAGCGCCCTTGAGCGCCGCATTCCCGTGGTGCCCCGCGCCGAGATGCTGGCCGAGCTGATGCGCTACCGCCATGGCATTGCCGTCGCCGGTACCCACGGCAAGACCACCACCACCAGCCTGATCGCCTCGGTGTTCGCCGCCGGTGGCCTGGACCCGACCTTTGTGATCGGTGGCCGCCTGAATGCAGCTGGCACCAATGCGCAACTGGGCACCAGCCGCTACCTGATCGCCGAAGCTGACGAAAGCGATGCCAGCTTCCTGCACCTGCAACCGCTGGTGGCCGTGGTCACCAACATCGACGCCGACCACATGGCGACCTACGACGGCGACTTCAACAAGTTGAAGAAAACCTTCGTCGAGTTCCTGCATAACCTGCCGTTCTACGGTTTGGCGGTGGTGTGCCTGGATGACCCGGTGGTGCGCGAGATCCTGCCGCTGGTCAAGCGTCCGACCGTGACCTACGGCTTCAGCGAAGACGCCGACGTGCGCGCGATCAATGTGCGCCAGCAAGGCATGCAGACGTTCTTCACCGTGCTGCGCCCGGACCGCGAACCGCTGGACGTGTCGGTGAACATGCCGGGCAACCACAACGTGCTCAATTCCCTGGCGACCATCTGCATTGCCTCCGATGAAGGCGTCAGCGATGAAGCCATTGTCGAGGGCCTGTCGGGCTTTGCCGGCGTGGGCCGGCGCTTCCAGGTCTACGGGCAACTGCCGGTGGAAGGTGGCGAGGTGATGCTGGTGGACGACTACGGTCACCACCCGACCGAGGTCGCCGCCGTGATCAAGGCCGTGCGCGGTGGTTGGCCGGAGCGTCGCCTGGTGATGGTCTACCAGCCGCACCGCTACAGCCGCACCCGCGACCTGTATGACGATTTCGTCAATGTACTGGCCGATGCCAACGTGCTGCTGCTGATGGAAGTCTACCCGGCCGGTGAAGAACCGATCCCTGGGGCGGACAGCCGCAAACTGTGCAACAGCATCCGTCAGCGTGGCCAGTTGGACCCGATCTACATCGAGCGCGGTGTGGACCTGGCGCCGATCGTCAAGCCGCTGCTGCGCGCCGGCGACATCCTGCTGTGCCAGGGTGCCGGTGATATCGGCGGCCTTGCGCCTAAATTGCTGGCGAGCTCCTTGTTCGTAAAAAAAGCGCTCGCTGCTGAACAGGGGAAGTCGAAATGACCACGAACTACGCCTCCCTGTTCTCCACCATCGCCCCTGCCGACTTCGGCCGCGTGGCCGTGCTGTTCGGCGGTAAGAGCGCTGAGCGCGAAGTGTCGCTCAAGTCCGGCAACGCCGTGCTCGAAGCGCTGCAAAGCGCGGGCGTGAATGCGTTCGGGATCGACGTGGGCGACGACTTCCTCGCGCGCCTGCAGGCCGAGAAGATCGACCGCGCCTTCATCATCCTGCACGGCCGTGGCGGTGAAGACGGCAGCATGCAAGGCCTGCTGGAGTGCGCCGGGATTCCTTACACCGGCAGCGGCATCCTCGCCTCGGCGCTGGCCATGGACAAGTTGCGCACCAAGCAGGTGTGGCACAGCCTGGGAATTCCTACCCCGCGTCACAGTGTGCTGTGCAACGAAGACGATTGTATTTCTGCAGCCAAGGAACTGGGCCTGCCTTTGATCGTCAAACCAGCCCATGAAGGCTCCAGTATCGGCATGGCTAAAGTGAACTCGGCCGCCGAATTGATCGACGCATGGAAAGCGGCAAGTACCTACGATTCGCAAGTGTTGGTGGAACAGTGGATCCAAGGTCCCGAGTACACCATCGCCACCCTGCGTGGGCAGGTATTGCCGCCCATCGCCTTGGGCACGCCCCACACCTTTTACGATTACGACGCCAAGTACCTGGCTTCCGATACCCAGTACCGGATCCCCTGCGGCCTTGACGCAAGCAAAGAACAGGAATTGATGGACCTCACGGCGAAAGCCTGTGAGGCGCTGGGTATCGCCGGTTGGGCGCGGGCAGACGTGATGCAGGACGACCAAGGGAATTTCTGGTTCCTGGAAGTCAACACCGCACCGGGCATGACCGACCACAGCCTGGTCCCTATGGCCGCGCGCGCAGCCGGCCTGGATTTCCAGCAGTTGGTGCTGGCGATCCTGGCGGCCAGCGTTGCCGGTGAAGAAAGGCAGCGAGGCTAAGACATGAAAGGCGCATCGCTTCGTCATCAGCCCCCACCCGCACCCGGCCGCAAGCCGGTGCCACGGGGTGCCAGCCGAATGGTGGCTAAAGAGCCGATGTCGGCGCGCCTGCCGAAAGCCAACTTTGGTTTCCTCAAGGCGCTGTTCTGGCCGGTGTTGCTGGTGGTGTTGGGTTTCGGCACTTACGAAGGCGCGCAGCGTCTATTGCCTTATGCCGACCGGCCGATCACCAAGATCAGCGTGCAGGGCGACTTGAGCTACATCAGCCAGCAAGCGGTGCAGCAGCGCATCGGCCCGTTCCTGGCGGCGAGCTTCTTCACCATCGACCTGGCCGGCATGCGCCGGGAGCTGGAGCAGATGCCGTGGATCGCCCACGCCGAAGTCCGCCGTGTATGGCCGGACCAGGTGACGATCCGCCTGGAAGAACAACTGCCCGTGGCCCGTTGGGGCGATGAGGCACTGTTGAACAACCAGGGCCAGGCGTTCACCCCGCGTGAGCTGGCCAATTACGAGCACCTGCCGCAGCTGTTCGGGCCGCAGCGGGCGCAGCAGCAAGTGATGCAGCAGTACCAGGCCTTGAGCCAGATGCTGCGGCCGCTGGGCTTCTCCATTGCGCGCCTGGAATTGCGTGAACGGGGCAGCTGGTTTTTGACGACCGGGGCAGGCAGTTCCGGCCCGGGCATCGAGTTGTTGCTGGGACGCGACCGCTTGGTGGAAAAGATGCGCCGCTTTATTGCCATCTATGAAAAGACCTTGAAAGAACAGATTACGAACATTGCGAGCGTCGACCTGCGTTACGCCAACGGCCTTGCCGTCGGCTGGCGTGAACCGGCTGCGCCCACGGCAGCGCAACCCGCTGTCGCGAAGAATTAAGAAGAGGCAGGACCCATGGCAAACGTGCAAAGCGGCAAAATGATCGTCGGTCTCGATATCGGCACCTCCAAGGTGGTGGCGCTGGTGGGCGAGGTCGGGGAAGACGGCACGATCGAAATCGTCGGTATTGGCACGCATCCGTCCCGGGGCCTGAAGAAGGGCGTGGTGGTGAACATCGAGTCCACCGTGCAATCGATCCAGCGCGCCATCGAAGAAGCGCAGCTGATGGCCGGTTGCCGGATTCACTCGGCGTTCGTCGGCGTGGCGGGCAATCACATCCGCAGCCTGAACTCCCACGGCATCGTGGCGATCCGCGACCGCGAAGTCAGCGCGGCCGACCTTGAGCGCGTACTCGACGCCGCCCAGGCCGTGGCGATCCCGGCGGACCAGCGCGTGCTGCACACCCTGCCGCAGGACTACGTGATCGACAACCAGGAAGGCGTGCGCGAGCCCCTGGGCATGTCAGGCGTGCGCCTGGAAGCCAAGGTCCACGTGGTGACCTGCGCGGTCAATGCCGCACAGAACATTGAAAAGTGCGTGCGTCGCTGCGGCCTGGAAATCGACGACATCATTCTCGAGCAACTGGCTTCGGCCTACTCGGTACTGACCGACGACGAAAAAGAACTGGGCGTGTGCCTGGTCGACATCGGCGGCGGCACCACCGACATCGCGATCTTCACCGAGGGTGCGATCCGTCACACCGCCGTGATCCCGATTGCCGGCGACCAGGTCACCAACGACATCGCCATGGCGTTGCGCACACCGACGCAGTACGCCGAAGAGATCAAGATCCGCTATGCCTGCGCCCTGGCCAAACTGGCCGGCGCCGGTGAAACCATCAAGGTGCCAAGCGTGGGCGACCGTCCACCGCGCGAGCTGTCGCGCCAGGCCCTGGCCGAAGTGGTCGAGCCGCGTTACGACGAGCTGTTCACCCTGATCCAGGCGGAACTGCGCCGCAGCGGCTACGAAGATTTGATCCCGGCCGGCATCGTGCTGACCGGTGGCACCTCGAAGATGGAAGGCGCGGTCGAACTGGCCGAAGAGATCTTCCACATGCCAGTTCGCCTGGGCGTGCCCCATGGCGTCAAAGGCCTGGGCGACGTGGTGCGCAACCCGATTTATTCCACCGGTGTGGGCTTGCTGTTGTACGGGCTGCAAAAGCAGACCGACGGCATTTCCCTGTCGGGGCCGAGCATCCGCGACAGCTACCGCGGCGACGACGAAGCGAAAGCACCGTTGTTCGAGCGGTTGCAGGCTTGGGTCAAAGGCAATTTCTAACGATTTACCGCAACACCGTAAAAAAGCAGTAGGCGAAAAAACTAGAGAACACGAAAGGAGAGGGAAAATGTTCGAACTCGTAGACAACATCCCCGCCAGCCCGGTCATCAAAGTGATCGGTGTCGGCGGTGGCGGCGGCAACGCTGTCAACCATATGGTCAAGAGCAACATTGAAGGCGTTGAATTCATCTGCGCCAACACTGATGCCCAGGCGCTGAAGAGCATCGGCGCGCGGACCATCCTGCAATTGGGCACCGCCGTGACCAAGGGCCTCGGCGCTGGCGCCAACCCGGAAGTCGGCCGTCAAGCCGCGCTGGAAGACCGCGAGCGTATCGCCGAAGTGCTGCAAGGCACCAACATGGTGTTCATCACCACCGGCATGGGCGGCGGTACCGGTACCGGTGCAGCGCCGATCATCGCCGAAGTGGCCAAGGAAATGGGGATTCTGACGGTCGCCGTCGTGACCCGTCCGTTCCCGTTCGAAGGCCGCAAGCGCATGCAGATCGCCGACGAAGGTATCCGTCTGCTGTCTGAAAGCGTCGACTCGTTGATCACCATCCCCAACGAGAAGCTGCTGACCATCCTGGGCAAGGACGCGAGCCTGCTGTCCGCGTTCGCCAAGGCTGACGATGTACTGGCCGGTGCCGTTCGCGGTATCTCCGACATCATCAAGCGCCCGGGCATGATCAACGTCGACTTTGCCGACGTGCGTACCGTGATGAGCGAAATGGGCATGGCGATGATGGGCACTGGCTGCGCCAGCGGTCCGAACCGTGCGCGTGAAGCCACCGAAGCGGCCATCCGCAACCCGTTGCTCGAAGACGTGAACCTGCAAGGCGCACGCGGCATCCTGGTGAACATCACCGCCGGTCCTGACCTGTCCCTGGGTGAGTACTCCGACGTGGGTAGCATCATCGAAGCCTTCGCTTCCGAGCACGCGATGGTCAAAGTCGGCACCGTGATCGATCCGGACATGCGCGACGAACTGCATGTGACCGTGGTCGCGACCGGCCTGGGCGCAAAAATCGAGAAGCCTGTAAAGGTCATCGACAATACCGTTCATACCGGCCACAACAGCCACGCCAGCCAAGCGGCTGCCGCTCCAGCGCCTGCGCGTCAGGAACTGCCGTCGGTGAACTACCGTGATCTGGACCGTCCGACCGTGATGCGCAATCAGGCTCAGGCCGGTGCTGCAGCGTCCCGTAGCCCGAATCCGCAAGATGACCTGGACTACCTGGACATCCCGGCATTCCTGCGTCGTCAGGCCGATTAATGGAATGTATCAGGGCTATGAAGGTGATTGGTGTTCAGCAAAGGTCTGGTCTGCTATTATCGCCAGCCTTTGTTGATACCAGTTCGCAATTTGCGCTGAAGCGGTCCAAGCCATGATTAAACAACGCACCCTGAAGAATATTATTCGTGCCACAGGTGTAGGTCTGCACTCCGGGGAGAAGGTATACCTGACCCTCAAACCTGCACCTGTCGACACCGGCATCGTGTTTGTTCGTGCCGACCTGGACCCTGTGGTGCAGATTCCTGCTCGCGCGGAAAACGTCGGCGAAACCACGATGTCGACCACATTGGTCAACGGTGACGTCAAGGTGGACACGGTGGAGCACTTGCTCTCGGCCATGGCTGGCCTGGGCATCGATAACGCCTACGTCGAGCTCTCCGCGTCCGAAGTCCCCATCATGGATGGCAGCGCTGGTCCCTTCGTATTCTTGATTCAATCTGCCGGCCTGGAAGAACAGGACGCAGCCAAGAAGTTCATTCGCATTCTGCGGGAAGTGACAGTAGAAGACGGCGACAAGCGCGCCACCTTCGTCCCGTTCGAAGGCTTTAAAGTGAGCTTTGAGATCGATTTCGATCACCCGGTATTTCGCGACCGCACCCAAAGCGCAAGCGTGGATTTTTCCAGCACTTCGTTCGTAAAAGAAGTCAGCCGCGCCCGCACCTTTGGTTTCATGAGTGACATCGAGTACCTGCGCAAGCACAACCTCGCACTCGGCGGCAGCGTTGAAAACGCCATTGTGGTCGACGCGGATGGTGTACTGAACGAAGACGGCCTTCGCTATGAAGACGAATTCGTGAAGCACAAGATCCTCGATGCAATCGGTGACCTCTACCTGCTGGGCAATAGCCTGATAGGCGAGTTCAAAGGCTTCAAGTCGGGCCACGCCCTTAACAACCAGTTGCTGCGCAAGTTGATTGAGCAGACAGATGCTTGGGAAGTCGTGACCTTCGAAGATGCCAGCACCGCACCGATCTCTTACATGCGTCCCGTTGCGGCGGTGTAAGTAACAACTCTCTTTCTTTAGTTTTTAAGGGCTGCCTTCGGGTGGCCCTTTTTATTTCCCGTGGCGAGCGAGCCACAATGGCCTGTTCGCCTCAGTCATCGCGCCGTTGCCTCCACGATGCAATTGCGCCCACTGTGCTTGGCTTCATACAGCGCGCGGTCCGCACTGAGCTGCAAGTCCTCCAGGGACATGCGACTGCGCTTGTCCCACGTACTCAGGCCAATGCTCACGGTAATCGGCCGTTCATCCCCTTCCACCCGTGGCAAGTGCTCGACGCCGCGGCGGATATGCTCGGCGATTAGCCATGCGCCCCTGATATCGGTAGACGGCAATACCACAGCAAACTCTTCACCGCCATAACGTGCGGCCAGGTCGGCCGGGCGACGGATGTTGCCGCCGATCACCTGGGCGACGTTGCGCAACGCTTCATCGCCGCCGTGATGGCCATGACGGTCGTTGAATGCCTTGAAGTGGTCGACGTCAATCATCAACAGCGTCAGCGGTTCGGCGGAGCGCTGGGCGCGGTCCCATTCCAGGCGCAGGCGTTGGTCCAGAATGCGCCGGTTGGCCAGGCCGGTGAGCGCGTCGGTGGCTGCCAGTTCTGACAGCACCTTCTCCGCGCGAAAACGGCGGCGCAGTTCCCGGCGCAGCATCCAGGTCAGCCATAACAGGCCGATACACAGGATGCCGGTGGCGCCGCCGGTCAGCGTCGCCGCGCGCTTCCATGGCGCGAACACGTCCTCACTGGACAACGCCACGACCACAATCAGCGGTAGCTCGCCGACATTGGTGAAGGTATACAGGCGTTCCTTGTCGGTGATGGTCGAGATGGCCCGAAAGCTGCCGCTTCCTTCGCGCAACATGCGCTTGAAGTTGGGGCGATCACTCAGGTCCTTGTTGATCATGTCGCGCTCCAGCAGCGGTTGCTGGGCCAGGAGAATGCCGTGGCTGCTCAACAGGTTGACCGAGCTGCTATTGCCGATGGCGAGGCTGTTGAACAACTGATCGAAGTACGCCAGGCGCATGGTGGCCACCGCGACCCCGAGGAACTCGCCGTTGGCGCCGGTGACGCGGCGGCTGAACGCGATGCGCCAGACTTGCTCGCAATGGCACTGAATCATGAACGGCCGGCTGATGAACAGGTCGTTCTGGTTGGTGATTTTATGCACGAGGAAGTAGTCGCGATCAGCCAAATTACGCGAGGTCGGCTTGAGCGTCGAAGAGTCAGCAACGACGGCGCCATTGGCGTCCAGCAACAGCACTTGGTCTTTGAACGGCGCGGCCGTCGACAGCTCGAATTGCACCAGATGCCGGATATCCCCCGATACCTTGGACAAATCCGTGCGCTGCGTGGCGGCGATCAACCCTTGCAGCGCGAGGTCGTATAGCTCGACGTTACGCAGCACATCGGCGTTGATCAGTTGGGTGATGTTGGTGGTTGAGCGTTTCGCCGCCTGCAGGGTGCTGGCGTGTTCGCGGATCAACAGCACTGCGACGATAATCACAATCAGTGCGACGGTGAAGCCGCTGCCCAGCATCAACAATAATTCTGCGCGTTCAGGTGGGGTACGAAAAGGGCGTGGACTCATCGGGCAGACTTCAACGGTGAAGATGCTGGCAGTTTAGTTCTACCCGATGAAAATTGAGTGTTTGGTTGAAAAGAAAGTGCGGCGGCTTAGAACACGTTGATCGGATAGTCGACGATCACCCGGTATTCATCCACATCCCGATCCACCGCCGAGTAGCCATTGCTGCCGCGGTTGGTCGCCCATTGCAGGCGCAGGGACAGATCCTTGGCCTTGCCGCCCTGCACCACGTATTTCACGTCGATGTCTCGTTCCCAGTGCTTGGCGTCCTGGCCGTCGGCGCTGTACCAGGCGCTGTAGCCCCGACTGGTGGGATCGACTTTGCTCAGGTCGGTCTTACCGCTGCTGTAGGACACGGCAGTGGTCAGGCCCGGCATGCCGAGGCCGATGAAGTCGTAGGCGTACTTGAGCTTCCACGACCGCTCGTTGGGGCCGTTGAAGTCCGAGTATTGCTGGGAGTTGTCCAGGTACACGCTGTCGCCCTGGGTGATGTAGTCGAACGGTGTGTTGCCGTTGACCCGCTGGTACGCGGCGGTGACGCTGTGGCTGCCCACGGCTACGGTGAAATGCAGGCTGTAGGTGTTGTTGTCGATGTTACCCAGCAACGACTGGCCGCTGTCTTGGGTGTGGTAGTAGTGCAGGCCGGGGTTGAGGCTGACCAGGTCGTTCAGCGCGTAGGTGTAGTCCAGGTCGTAGTAGTACTGGTGCCACACATCCTTGAGTTCGGCGGCGTACAGGTTGCTGGTCAGTCCCGGCACGCCGCTGAACGACACACCGGCCCAGTCCAGGTGCTGGCTGTCGGTGTGTTCCGGCAGTGTGCCGTAGCTGGTGCCGATACGCTGGTGGCCGCTCTGGTTGTAGAGCTTGGTGAAGCTGGCCTGGCCGCCTTCGATCATCCAGCCGTCGAGGCTGTGGTTGGTCAGGCTTACGCCGCGAAAGGTCTGGGGCAGCATGCGGGTCATGCCGCCGGCGATCACCGGGTTGTTGAGGAACAGGTCGCCGGCTTTCAGTTCCGTGTCGAACGCGCGCATCTTCAACGTGCCGCCTGCGGTGGAGAACGACCCCGGTGCCTTGCCGCTGCCTTGACTGTTGCCATACGGGAGGATGCTCGAACCGTCGGTGCCGCCACCGCCGTCGAGCTTGAGGCCGAGCATGGCGTGGGCATCCAGGCCGAAACCGACGGTGCCCTGGGTGTAGCCGGATTCGAAGATGCCGAGAAAGCCCTGGCCCCATTCTTTGTTGTCATCGGTGTGGATGTCGTGACGGTCGCGGTTCATGTAGTAGTTGCGGGCGTTGAGCTTGAGGCTTGCGCCTTCGACGAAACCGTCGGCGGGGGTGGTGTCTGCTGCGTGGGCGAGGGGGGCGATCGTTGCTGTAATCGCGAGGAATAACGGGGTGAACGTCAGCGAGTTCTTCACCGGTGGAGCTCCTTTGGTCAAACGGAAACGGCCAATGTCGTGGGGGTGTGCCTGGCCTTTTTTGCGGCAAAAAAAAAAGCCGCTGAAGTCAGCGGCTTTAAGACAGATTCCCAGTGTAGAGCCCTGGAAAAAGTCGAGGGAAGTTCGGGTAAGCGGGTCAGCTGTCTTTGCCGTCGCGCTCATCGATGCGTCAAATTAACGCAGGCGAGCGCTGCGATACAGAGTGTAACAAGATAATGACTGTTGCCCAAATCGCAACAGTCAGAGTTTTGGCGCATGCCAATGTGGGAGGGGGCTTGCCCCCGATGGCGGTGTATCAGTCACTGAAGTACTGACTGATCCGCCGCCATCGGGGGCAAGCCCCCTCCCACATTGGTCTGAAGTGTTCTCAAGCGTTAGACGGGCAGGGTAATACCGAAGGTGTTGCCGCCCGCGTCACTGCGCACGAACACATCGCCGCCATGCATCAGCGCAATCGCCTTGACGATGGCCAGCCCCAGCCCGTGGTTGGCGCCGCTGTTGCTGCGCGATGCGTCCACTCGATAGAAGCGTTCGAACAGCCGAGGCAGGTGCTCGCTGGCAATCGCGTCGCCGGGGTTGGTCACGGCGATCGCCACCTGATGCTCCCGCACGTCGATGTTCACCGCGATGACCTGCCCTGGCGCGGTGTGCTGCACGGCGTTGCTCAGCAGGTTGATCAGTGCGCGGCGCAGGTGGGCTCTTTCGATCTGCACCTGGGCGTCGCCGTGGACGTGCACCTGGACCTGGGCGTCTTCGAGGATGAAGTCCAGGTAGTCGAGGGTGGTCGCCACTTCGTCGGCCAGGGAGCTTTCGATCAGCTTGGTGGCCTTGCTGCCCTGGTCGGCGCTGGCGAGGAACAGCATGTCGTTGATGATCGAACGCAGGCGCTCCAGTTCTTCCAGGTTCGATTGCAGCACCTCGAAATAATGTTCGGCCGAGCGCCCGCGTGTCAGGGCCACCTGGGTCTGGCCGATCAGGTTGGTCAGGGGCGAGCGCAGTTCATGGGCGACGTCGGCATTGAACGATTCCAGGCGCGAGTAGGCCTGTTCGACGCGGTCCAGGGTGGCGTTGAACGAGTTGACGAACTGACGCAACTCCGGCGGCAGCGGCGACAGTTGCAGGCGCCCGGAGAGTTTCGGCGGTGCGAGTTTCTGCGCTTCGTCCGAGAGTTTGCTCAGCGGCTTGAGGCCGATGCGCGAGACCCAGAACCCCAGCAGCGCCGCCAGCACCACGCCGATAAACGCCAGGCTGATCAGCGCCACCAGCAAGTGGTGCTGGGTGGCGCGGAAGTTTTCGGTGTCGATGGCGATCATGAAGCGCAACGGCGGGCGCTGGTCCTGGGCGGGGAACTGGCTCACCAGCACCTTGAACGGGTCGGCGTGATCGACCAGGCGCAAGTCGCGCTTGCCGGTCGGGCCGGCGGCGAAGGCGCGGATCTGCGCGTCCGGGTTGCCATATTCGTAGTTCGGGTCGCTGCTCACCACCCAGAAACGGATGCGCTTGTCTTCCTCGGCCAACAACTTGAGTTTGGCCTTGATCTTGGTCCAATGCTCCGGCGTGCCGAAGCGCTTCACCGAGGACTCCAACACGCTGTAGCGCGCATCCAGTTCGGCCTCGGGTAACAGGCCCAAGCCACGGTCCACCTGCTGATAGAGCGCGCCGCCGATCAACAGGAAGATCAGCAGCGCCACCAGGGTGAACATGCCGCTCAAGCGCAGCGCGATGGAGTTAGTTGACACCGCGGTTCTCCAGCACATAACCCATGCCACGGATGGTGTGCAGCAGCTTCTGTTCGAACGGCCCGTCGAGCTTGGCGCGCAGGCGTTTGATCGCGACTTCGACCACGTTGGCGTCGCTGTCGAAGTTGATGTCCCAGACCATCTCCGCGATGGCGGTCTTGGACAGGATCTCACCCTGGCGCCGCGCCAATACGCTGAGCAGCGAGAACTCCTTGGCGGTCAGGTCCAGGCGCACGCCGTTGCGACTGGCCTTGCGGCTGATCAGGTCGATCCACAGGTCGGCGACCGTCACCTGCACCGGTTCGTGCCCGCCACTGCGGCGGGTCAGGGCTTGCAGGCGCGCCACCAGCTCCAGGAACGAAAACGGCTTGCCCAGGTAATCGTCGGCGCCTTCACGCAGGCCGCGAATGCGGTCTTCCACGCGCTCGCGGGCGGTGAGCATGATCACCGGCGTTTGCTTGCGCGCGCGCAGGGCACGCAACACGCCGAAGCCGTCGAGACCGGGCAGCATCACGTCGAGCACGATCACTGCGTAATCGTTTTCCAGCGCCAGGTGCAAACCCTCGATGCCTTCACGCGCCACGTCGACGGTGTAGCCTTGCTCCGTCAGGCCGCGATGCAGGTAGTCCGCGGTTTTTTCTTCATCTTCAACGATCAGTACGCGCATGACCCCGCCTTAATGTGTGGTCGCCAACGCGGGCGTTGGTGTGGGCCGGTGGAAAAACCGCTCAAGGTACAAGTATATGATCGGCGTGGTGAACAGCGTCAGCGCCTGGCTCACCAGCAAGCCGCCGACCACCGCGATCCCCAGCGGTTGGCGCAACTCGGCACCGGGGCCTGCGCCGAGCATCAGCGGCACGGCGCCGAGCAGGGCGGCGAGGGTGGTCATGATGATCGGCCGGAACCGCGTGACGCAGGCTTCGTAGATCGCTTCCTCCGGCGGCAGGCCTCTGACCCGCTGCGCTTCGAGGGCGAAGTCGATCATCAGGATGCCGTTCTTCTTCACGATGCCGATCAGCAACACCAGGCCGATCAGGGCCATGATCGAAAAGTCCTGGCCCAGCAGCCACAGCATGATCAACGCGCCCAAGCCGGCCGAGGGCAGGGTGGAAATGATCGTCAGCGGGTGGACGAAACTTTCGTACAACACGCCGAGAATGATGTACACCGCCACCAGCGCCGCGAGGATCAGCCACGGCTGGCTGGCCAGCGAACTCTGGAACGCCTGGGCCGCGCCCTGGAAGTTGCCGAGGATGGTGGCCGGCATGCCGATTTCGTTCTTGGCCTGGTTGAGCATGATCACCGCATCCCCCAACGCCACGCCGGGCGCCAGGTTGAACGACAGGTTGGCCGCCGGGAACATGCCGTCATGGCTGATGGACAGCGGGCCCACGCTGGGCGGGTCGACCTTGGCCAGGGCCGACAACGGCACCATCTCGTTGGTCAGTGGCGAGCGCAGGTAGAAGTAATTGAGGCTTTCGGCTTTGCCGCGTTGCTGGGTGTCGAGTTCCAGCACCACTTGGTATTGGTTGATTTCGGTCTGGAACTCGTTGATCTGGCGCTGGCCGAACGCGTCATATAGCGCCTGGTCGACATCGGTGGCGGTCAGGCCGAAGCGCGCGGCGGCCTGACGGTCGATGCTGATGTGGGTGATGCTGCCGCCCAGTTGCAGGTCGTTGGACAGGTCGCGAAACGCCGGGTTGGCGCGCAGTTTTTCGGTGAGGCGCTGGGTCCAGGTATTCAATGTCGCGCCGTCGTTGCTCTTGAGCACGTACTGGTACTGGGCGCGGCTGGGGCCGGAGCTGAGGTTGATGTCCTGGCCGGCGCGCAGGTACAGCACGATGCCCGGCACCTTCGCCAGTTTCGAGCGGATGCGGTCGATGAACTGGCTGGCGGACACGTCGCGATCGCCGCGGTCTTTCAAGGCGATCCAGAAACGGCCGTTGGCGATGGTCTGGTTGCTGCCGGTGACGCCCACCGAATGGGAAAACGTTGCCACCGCCGGGTCAGCCTTGATGATCTCGGCCAGGGCCTTGTGCTTGGCGACCATGTCCGGGAACGACACATCGGCCGCCGCTTCGCTGGTGCCGAGCACGAAGCCGGTGTCCTGCACCGGGAAAAAGCCCTTGGGGATGAACACGTAGCCGACCACCGCCAGCGCCAGCGTGACCACGAAGATCGCCAGCATGCTGCGTTGATGGACCAGGGCGCGGCGCAAGTTGCGCGCATAGCCGGCCAGCAGGCGTTCGCTGAAACCGGGCTTGGCGTGGGCCGGATGGGTCGGGGCGCGCATGAACAGCGCCGCGAGGGTCGGCGCCAGGGTCAGCGAAACCACCACCGAAATCAGGATGGTCGAGGTCGCCGTCAGCGCGAATTCCTTGAACAGGCGCCCGACCACGCCGCCCATGAACAGCAGTGGAATGAACGCCGCCACCAGCGAGAAGCTGATGGACACCACGGTAAAGCCAATCTCGCCGGCGCCCTTGATCGCCGCTTCGCGCTTGCCCAGCCCGGCTTCGAGATGGCGGTGAATGTTCTCCACCACCACGATCGCATCGTCCACCACAAAGCCCACGGCGATGACGATCGCCACCAGGGTCAGGTTGTTCAGGCTGAAGCCCATCAGGTACATCAAGGCGAAGCTGGCGATCAGCGACACCCCGAGCACGCTCGACACAATCAACGTCGCCGACAGCTGGCGCAGGAACAACGCCATCACCGCCACCACCAGCAGCACGGCGATCAGCAGGGTCACTTCCACTTCATGCAGGGAGGCGCGGATGGTCTTGGTGCGGTCGCTCAACACATTGACCTGCACCGATGCCGGCAGCATGGCCTGCAGGCGCGGCAGTTGCGCTTGAATGCGGTCGACGGTCTCGACGATGTTCGCGCCGGGCTGGCGCGAGATCACCAGGTTGACCCCCGGGGTGTCGCCGGACCAGGCTTGTACGTAGGCGTTTTCCGAGCCGTTGATGACTTTAGCGATATCGCGCAGTTGAACCGGCGCGCCATTCTTGTAGGACACGATCAGTTGGGCGTAGTCCCCGGGTTGAAACAGCTGGTCGTTGGTCGACAGCGTCGACACGCTGTTCTCCCCGTAGATCGCGCCTTTGGCCAGGTTCAGGCTCGACTGCTGGATCGCCACGCGGATGTCGGCCAGGGTCAGGCCGATGGCCGCGAGTTTGTCGGGCGAAGCCTGCACGCGAATCGCCGGACGTTGCTGGCCGGTGATGTTGATCTGGCCGACGCCGTCGATCTGGCTGATCTGCCGTGCCAGCAGGGTTTCCACGTAATCGCTCAGCTCGGTGCTGGGCATGCTGTCGGAACTGACGCTGAGGATCAGCACCGGGCTGTCTGCCGGGTTGACCTTCTTCCAGGTCGGCAGGGTCGGCATATCCCTGGGTAGCTTGCCGGACGCGGTGTTGATCGCCGCCTGGACTTCCTGGGCGGCGGTGTCGATGCTCTTGTTCAGGGTGAATTGCAGGGTCAAGAGGCTGGAGCCCAAGGCGCTGCTGGAGGTCATCTGGGTCATGCCGGGGATCGCGCTGAATTGCACCTCCAGCGGCGTGGCCACCGAAGAAGCCATGGTGTCCGGGCTGGCGCCGGGCAGTTGCGCGCTGACCTGGATCGTCGGAAATTCCGCTTCCGGCAGCGGGGCGATGGCCAATTGCGGGAAGGCAATCAGCCCGAGCAACACCAGGGCGAAGGTCAGCAGCAGGGTCGCGACCGGGTGGTCGACGCACCACGCCGACGGCGAGCGGCTGGCGTTCATGGTTGCACCTTGGCGTCGACGGTCTGGATCACTTGCGGCGGTTCTTTGAGCACGTCGACCCGAGCGCCGGCCTTGAGCCGCGACTGGCCATCGCTGACCAGCACATCACCGGCCTGTACACCTTTGATGAGCGTCACGTCGCTGTTCTGGTAGGTGACCTGCACCGGCACCTCCTCCACCTTGTCGCCGTTGACCCGGTACACAAAGTGCGCGTCCAGGCCGCGTTGCACCACGGTCGGCGGCACCACCAGGGCGTTTTTGGCGAGGCCGGTCTGGATCTTGATGGTCACCAGTTGCCCCGGCCACAGGCGCTGCGTGGCGTTGTTGAACTCGGCCTTGGCGCGCAGGGTGCCGGTGGTGGAACTGATCTGGTTGTCGATCAGGCTCAGGTGGCCTTCACCGAGCAGGTCGCCGGTCTGGCCATCGGTGTCGGCGCCCAGGTAGGCGTCGACGCTGGCTGGGGTAGGGGCCGCGATCAGGCTTTGCAGAGTGGGCAGCATCTGTTGCGGCAGGGAAAATTCGACGGCAATCGGGTCGATCTGCGTCACCGAGAACAGCCCCTGGGCATCGCTCGTGCGCAGGAAGTTGCCTTCATCCACCGTGCGAATCCCTACGCGGCCGCTGACCGGCGAGCGAATCTGAGTGTAGGAAAGCTGCACCTTTGCCGCATCAATCGCCGCCTGATTGCCCTGGACGGTGGCATTGAGTTGGTTGACCAACGCCTGTTGCTGGTCATAGGTCTGCTTGGACACGCCGTCGTCGACACTCAATGCCTTGTAGCGCTTGAGGTTGATCAGCGCGACTTGCAACTGCGCCTGGTTTTCCGCCAACAGCGCCTTGGCCTGCTCGAGGCTGGCGCGGATCGAGCGGTCATCGATGGTCGCCAACAGGTTCCCGGCCTTGACCTGCTGGCCTTCCTTGACCAACAATCGGGTGAGGATGCCGTCGACCTGTGGGCGGATCACCACGCTGTGCAACGACAGCACCGTCCCAATGCCGCTGACGAAACGTGGGATGTCCTGTTGCGCCACGCTCACCACCCGTACCGGGATCGCTGTCGGCGCCGCCAGTTTGGGTTTGGCCGGCCGCGTCAGGGCCCAGGCTGCAATCGCCAGCACCACGAGGACTCCGACGATCAGCGCGGTTTTTCGTTGAATTTGCATGGAAGTGAGGTGCCAGGGCAGAGGAACGGAAGAGTGAGGTGTCTTTATAGCCCGTCAACCCGGTCAGCAAGGTGACTGCTAACTGACAGCGCTGTCAGTAAACGCCGACCATTCGTACAGGCGGTGGTTAAAGATCCTGAGGGCGCAGGTATACTGCGCGCCAGTGTGGCCCGCAAGCTGGCCCCGCATCAATTTTTGCCTGCTCCGGAGCTTCCATGACTTCCCCGACACATCCCCCTGTTGAAGCGGCCGACCTCGTCGATCCGGCCAGCGCTGAAAGCGTTGAAAAAACCGAGATCCCGGCGTTCAAGTTTCCGTTCAAGCCGGGTGAACTGGCCGGGGCCAAGAATGCCGCCCAGCCGTGGTACAAGAACGGCGCCAAGAACGGGCATACCAAGTCCCCAGGCATGGCGCCGCCGGGCACTCGTCGTTCGATGGGTAAACGCTGAGAATAATAAGTCGCACGCTGTGTCGACTATTGCCTACAACGTCTGCTGAAATTTCTGATTGTAGGGCCACGACCGTTTCTTGAAAGCTTGCACAGCCTCCGTGCCGCCCCGGCGTTTTCCGTCGGTGCGGGAGGGTGAGGTTGGACTTTCCGGAAAAGGATGTTTCCTGTGGCTCTGATACACATTTGTGTCGTGCTCGCGTTGTTGCTGGCGGCCGATAGCGTTGCCGCCGGTGAGTCGCCACGGCGCGAAATCCGTTTCGCCGTCGCTGCGCAATTCGCGCCTTTCCAGAGCCGCAATCCGCAAGGCCAGTTGGTCGGCCTGAACATCGACCTGGGTAATGCCCTGTGCGTGCAGTTGAATGTGCGTTGCACCTGGGTCGACCAGGTGCTGGTGGAAAACTTCCCGGCCCTGGAGGCCCGGCAGTTCGACGCAATCATGGGCATGGCGCCCACGTCGACGCGTCGGCGCTGGGTCAACTTCACCGATGAGCTGTATCCGTTCACCACGCGCCTGGTCGCCCGCAGAACATCCGGCCTGCTGCCGACCGTGCGGTCGCTCAAGGGCAAGCGTGTCGGGGTGTTGCTGGGCAGTAATCGCGAAGCCTTCGCCCGAGCGCAGTGGGCGCCCAAGGGCGTTATCGTCAAGAGCTTCTGGCTCAATGACGAACTGGCTCGCAGCCTGGTGGCGGGGGATATCGATGCGACCCTGCAAGGCACCGTGGAAATCCGTGAGGCGCTGCTCGATACCGTCGATGGCCAGGACTTTGACTTCCTCGGCCCCGCGATTTCGGCCGAACTCCTGGGCAGCGGCGTGGCGATCGCGGTGCGCAAGCCCGATACCGCCTTGCGCAATGCCCTCAACTGCGCCCTTGAACAACTGATGCAAAGCGGTGAATACCAGCGGATCATTCAGCCCTACCGCCTGGATGCCGTTTCCGTCGCGCCCAACGACTAGGCGGCGCGCAGCGGGATAAACGCATAGTTGGCCGGCACCTCGGTGGCAAGTTGTGCCCCCGCGTCCAGCAACTGTTCGGCGATGTCCATCGCGGACACATGAAACACCCACTCATTCGCCACGCCGGGCTGGCTCGCTGCCAGCTCGATCGCCTGGGTAAAGGCATCCATCTGCGGCAGGTACGCCGTAAAGCCATCGCCCTTGAGCGCCGTGGTGCGAATCCCCAACAGGGTACACACCGCCTCTTTGGTCTGCACATCGTCGCGGTCGGCCTGGCGCGAGCGGCGGATCAGTTCAGCCAGTTCCGCGTCCATCAACTCGCCGCCGGCAATCAATACCGGGCCCTGTTCCCACGACTCCGGCGGGCATTCCTTGGCGGCAGGGTTCAACGGGATGTGCGGGTTGATCTCCATCGGATAGATGCGGCAGACCAACGGTCGGCGTTCATAGATGCGGCACAGGTTGTCTTCGTCAAGATTCCGGCAGCGTCCGGGGTTGTAGGCGGCAAAGGTGATGGCCACGAATGCCTGGGTCGTGCCGCTGGGCACCATCGCCGAACGGCGTTCGGCATGTTCGCGTTGTTGCAGCGGCAGGCCCAGGCCGTTGCCGAGAAAACCTTCCACCAGAACGATCACGCTGCCGCCGTCAGCCGCCCACTGGCGAGCTTCTGCGAGGGTCAGGGGGACATGGTGGTCGGTGCAGCATTTGCCACAACCGACGCAGGAAAAATGAGTGTTCATGGCAGATCTGTCACCAGGCTAGGTCAGAGGGCTCGCGCGAACGGTGACGGGTTTTCACCTCTTTTCAACGTTCGGGAGCACTGAAAGCAAGTTGTGCGCCAGTGCCCGTCAGTCTTCGCTGACCACATCGCGCAGCACGAACACCATGCCCGCGCTTTCATAGAGTTTCCGGGCGCGTCGGTTGCTTTCCAGGACCTTGAGGTCCACGTAGGGTTCGCCGCGCTGCTTGAACACCTGGAAGGCGTGCAGCAACAAGGCGCGGCCCAGCCCCTGGCCCTGGGCGCAGGGGTGTACAGACAGGTTCTTGATGAAGGCGCTGGTCCAGCACTGGGCCACGCCGAGGATACCCTCGGCATTGCTCGCCACCAGGCACAGCGTGGGGTCGAACTCGGCATCGGTCACGAACTGCCGCTGCCAGGTTTGCAGGTCGGCGACGTGGCCGCCGCCTTGCGCCTGGGTCATGCGCAACACCGCGTGAATCGCCGGGGCCCATGCGTCGCGGTAGTGATCCAACTGCGTACCGGCCGGCCACTGCGGCGCGGGCAGGTCGCGGGTGAGGTCGCGGCGTAGCAGTTGGAAATACTCGGCCACCGCTTACAGGCCCTTTTGCGCCACGGTCTGGGCGGCCACCACCAGGCATTTGGTCAGTTCGGGCGAGGAGAATTTGGTCAGCACCGCGTCGGCCCCGGCCACGCGCGCTTTTTCGCTGTTCATCGCGCTGTCCAGGGAGGTGTGCAACAGCACGTAAAGGTCCTGGAAGTCCGGGGTTTCGCGCAGGGTGCGGGTGAGGGCGTAACCGTCCATTTCGGACATTTCGATGTCCGACACCACCACATTGATCTGCTCGACGGTGCCCTGCAGTTCCAGCAGCACGTCGATGGCTTCCTTGGCGCTGCGCGCGGTGTGGCAGGTCAGGCCGAGGTTGCGCAGGGTGTGTACTGATTGTTGCAGGGCGACCTGGCTGTCATCCACCACTAGGATTCGTGCGTTGCCCAACACTTCGGCCTCTTCCATGGTCAAGTCGGTCGGCGCCATTTCAATCGGCGCCGGGGCGATGCCGTGGATGACTTTTTCGATGTCCAGCACCTGCACCAGCCCGCCTTCCACCTGGGTGACCCCGGTGATAAACGAGCGATTGCCGCCGGCACCGAAGGGCGGCGGGCGGATATCGGTGGTCAGGCAATGCACGATCTTGCTCACCGCCTGCACATGCAGGCCCTGCTTGGAGCGGCTGACATCGGTGACGATCAGGCAGCCGCCGTCCGGGTCTTCCAACGGCATTTCGCCGAGGGCGCGGCTCAGGTCGATCACCGACAGCGAGGTGCCGCGCAGCATGGCGATACCTTTGACGTGCGGATGGGACTCCGGCAGCTTGGTCAGCGGCGGGCACGGAATGATTTCGCTGACTTTCAGCAGGTTAATGGCCATCAACTTGCCGCTGCGCAAGGTAAAGAGCAGAAGCGAGAGTGAGTCTGCGCGGGCTTTAGACGTGGACATAAAAACCTTCTGTGGATCAGGGTTGATCATCTATGGAGGGTTATCGACTTCATCGGCCCAGGCTTTAGGGGAATGGGCCGATGAAGTTGACTTATCTCAGCCCTTCCATACCTGCGGGTTGACCAGATCCTTCGGGCGGTGGCCGAGCAGGGCGCTGCGCAGGTTGTCGAGGGCGCGGTTGGCCATGGCTGTGCGGGTTTCGTGGGTCGCCGAGCCGATGTGCGGCAGGGTCACCGCATTGCTCAGTTGGAACAGTGGCGACTCGGCCATCGGTTCCTTTTCATACACGTCCAGCCCCGCCCCGCGAATACGCTGGGTTTGCAGGGCTTCGATCAGCGCCGGTTCGTCGACCACCGGCCCGCGGGAAATATTGATCAGGATCGCGCTGGATTTCATCAGTCCCAGCTCGCGATGACTGATCAGGTGCCGGGTTTTTTCGCTCAACGGCACCACCAGGCAGACGAAGTCCGCTTCGGCGAGTAACTGATCCAGGCTGCAGAACTGTGCGCCCAGTTCCTGTTCCAGGGCGAGCTTGCGGCTGTTGCCGCTGTACACAATCGGCATATTGAAGCCCAGGCGCCCGCGCCGAGCCACGGCGGCGCCGATATTGCCCATGCCGACGATGCCCAGTGTCTTGCCATGCACGTCGCAGCCGAACAACGACGCGCCCACGCTGGCTTTCCACTCGCCGGCCTTGGTCCAAGCGTCCAGCTCGGCCACCCGGCGTGCGCTGCTCATCAGCAGGGCGAAGGCGAGGTCGGCGGTGCTTTCGGTGAGGACGTCGGGGGTGTTGGTGAGCATGACTCCGCGTTCGTTGAGGTAGGCCACGTCATAGTTGTCATAGCCCACCGAGATGCTGGACACCACTTCCAGCCGGCTCGCGCCTTCGAGTTGCGCGCGGCCCAGCTTGCGCCCCACGCCGATCAGGCCGTGGGCATGGGGCAGGGCTTCATTGAACTGTGCATTGATGTCGCCCAGCTTGGGGTTGGGGGCGATCACCTCGAAATCCTGTTGCAGGCGTTCGATCATTTCCGGGGTGATACGGCTGAAGGCGAGGACAGTCTTTTTCATTGCAGGCGGGCTCATCGACTACGGAAGAATGCCAAGCAAGCTAACATTCCTGCCGGCAATTGTCAGGACACCGTTGAACCTCTGTGGGAGGGGGCTTGCCCCCGATAGCAGTGTGTCAGCCAGTACATGCATGACTTCACTACCGCTATCGGGGGCAAGCCCCCTCCCACATTTTTGACCGAGTCCAGCTTCCAGGATCAGGTTGGTTATAAGGCCGCTCCTAAGAGCAAGAGCCAAATGAGTTCTATCTGATCCATGGAGATCCAAATGTGGGGGGGGGGCTTGCCCCCGATAGCAGTGTGTCAGCCAATACATGCATGACTTCACTACCGCTATCGGGGGCAAGCCCCCTCCTACATTTTTGACCGAGTCCA
Source organism: Pseudomonas sp. LY-1 (assembly GCF_053502595.1). Lineage (NCBI taxonomy): Bacteria > Pseudomonadati > Pseudomonadota > Gammaproteobacteria > Pseudomonadales > Pseudomonadaceae > Pseudomonas > Pseudomonas sp. LY-1. Next base: position 1,366,660 of record NZ_CP094353.1, read on the forward strand.
GCTTCCAGGCTCAGGTTGGTTATAAGGCCGCTCCCAAGAGCAAGAGCCAAATGAGTTCTATCTGATCCATGGAGATCCAAATGTGGGAGGGGGCTTGCCCCCGATAGCAGTGTGTCAGCCAATACATGCATGACTTCATTACCGCTATCGGGAGCAAGCCCCCTCCCACATTGGATCGCTATCGTCTGGCAGAAATCAGTTCGCCATCCGCACGCCGCCCAGGCTGCCGCTCAACTCATACGCGACCAATTCCGCCTGGTGCGCCGCGAGAATTTCCGGCAGCGAACCGCGCAGGTATTCCACCCAGGTCTTGATCTTCGCATCCAGGTACTGGCGCGATGGGTAAATGGCGTACAGGTTCAGTTCCTGGGAGCGATAGTTGGGCATCACCCGCACCAGCGTGCCGTTGCGCAGGCCTTCGATGGCGGCGTACACCGGCAACAGGCCGACGCCCATGCCGCTGGTGATGGCGGTTTTCATCGCATCGGCCGAGTTCACCAGGAACGGCGATGTGTTGATCGCGACACTTTCCTGGCCGTCAGGGCCGTTGAAGCTCCATTTATCCAGCAGGACCACCGGGCTGACCAGGCGCAGGCAGGCGTGGTTGAGCAGATCGTGGGGCCGTTGCGCGCAGCCTTTGGCCTTGACGTAGTCCGGCGAGGCGCAGGCGATGCTGTAGGTGATGCCCAGGCGCTGGGACACGAAGCCCGAGTCCGGCAGTTCGCTGGCCAGCACGATGGACACGTCGTAGCCTTCATCGAGCAAGTCCGGCACGCGGTTGGCCAGGGTCAGGTCGAAGGTCACGTCCGGGTGAGTGCGACGGTAGCGGGCAATGGCGTCGATGACGAAATGCTGGCCGATACCGGTCATGGTATGCACTTTCAACTGGCCGGCGGGGCGCGCGTGGGCGTCGCTGGCTTCGGCCTCGGCTTCTTCGACGTAGGCCAGGATTTGCTCGCAGCGTAATAAATAGCGTTTACCCGCCTCCGTGAGTGCAATGCGGCGGGTAGTGCGGTTGAGCAAGCGGGTTTGCAGATGAGCCTCCAGGTTGGAGACCGCGCGCGAAATGTTGGCGGTGGTTGTGTCCAGCTGTGCGGCGGCGGCGGTGAAGCTGCCGGCTTCGGCCACAGAACTGAAGGCGCGCATGTTTTGCAAAGTGTCCATGGGGTGTTCTCAAGGGAGATGACAAATTGTGACAGAAAGTTACGCCGACCAGTGATCCCTACGAAGGGATTATCGCCTGAACGGTAATAAAGATTCACAGGAATACCAGCTTATCGTCATTCCCCTCGCGTCCTAGAATTACACCACCTACCCTGCATCACCCACCTCAGGAATTCGCAGCAGTGCCGCGTCGCATCAGCAGAGAGCTGAAGACTCTCAGTGTTTGGGCCTTATCGTTAGCAATCAGCGGCTGCATCGGAACCGGAGGAATCGCCCCCCAAGACCAGGCCCTCAGCGCCAATACCCTGGCCACCGATGAGGCGATCCAGAGCGCCGCCCGGGACGCCCGCTGGCCCACCGCGCAATGGTGGCAGGCCTATGGCGATCCCCAGCTCAACCGCTGGGTCGAACTCGCGACCCACGACAGCCCGAGCCTGGCCATGGCTGCCGCGCGTGTGCGTGAAGCGCGGGCCATGGCCGGGATTGTCGAGTCGGCCGAGTCGCTGCAGATCAACAGCGACACCACCCTCAAGCGCCACAACTGGCCGAACGACCAGTTCTACGGCCCGGGTGCATTAAGCGGTTCCAACACCTGGGACAACAATACGTCCCTGGGCTTCAGCTATGCCCTCGACCTGTGGGGCCGCGAAAGCAACGCCACCGAGCGTGCCGTCGACCTGGCGCACATGAGCGTGGCCGAAGCACGCCAGGCCCAGCTCGAACTGCAGAACAACGTAGTGCGCGTCTATATCCAGCTGTCGTTGCATTACGCCAACCGCGACATCGTCGCGGCCACGCTGGCCCAGCAACAGCAGATTCTCGATCTGGCGAATAAACGCCTGAACGCGGGCATTGGCACGCATTTCGATGTGAGCCAGGCCGAAACCCCGTTGCCCGAGACCCATCGCCAACTCGATGCCCTGGACGAAGAGATCGCCCTGAGCCGCAACCAGTTGGCGGCGTTGGCGGGTAAAGGCCCGGGCGAGGGCGCGCGACTGCAACGTCCGACCTTGTCCCTCGGCGCGCCACTGAAATTGCCGTCCAGCCTGCCCGCGCAATTGCTCGGCCAGCGCCCGGACGTGGTCGCCAGCCGTTGGCAGGTGGCAGCGCAGGCGCGCGGCATCGATGTCGCGCACGCCGGTTTCTACCCCAACGTCGATCTGGTCGGCAGCCTCGGCTACATGGCCACCGGCGGCGGCATGCTGGGTTTTCTGGCCGGCAAGAAATTCAACTACAACGTCGGTCCGGCCATCACCCTGCCGATCTTCGACGGCGGCCGCCTGCGTTCGCAGTTGGGTGAAGCCAGCGCCGGCTATGACATCGCCGTGGCGCATTACAACCAGACCCTGGTCAACGCGCTCAAGGGCATCAGCGACCAGTTGATCCGCCGCGAATCCATGGACAAGCAAAAGGGCTTCGCCGCAGAGTCGGTGGCCTCGGCGCAGAAAACCTACGACATCGCGATGATCGCCTACCAGCGCGGCCTTACCGATTACCTCAATGTGCTGAACGCCCAGACCCTGTTGTTCCGCCAGCAGCAAGTCGAGCAGCAGGTGCAGGCCGCGCGTCTGACGGCCCACGCCGACCTGGTGACCGCCCTGGGCGGCGGGCTGGGCGCCGGCAACGATGTTCCGCAAGACACCAAGACTGTCCCGAGCAAGACCCCGGCGGCGCTCGCCGTGTTCGATCACTGAGTAGGATTTGATGACTCCCTTGCCTGCACCGCTGCGCTGGCTGTATTCCCTTGAGTGGCGCCGTGGCTTTTTCGACTGGGCACGCAGTGACGGCGTGACCTGGGTGTACATCTTCAAGGTGCTGATCGCTGCGTTCGCCACGCTGTGGCTGGCCATGCGCCTGGAACTGCCGCAACCGCGCACCGCGATGATCACCGTGTTTATCGTGATGCAACCCCAGAGCGGCCAGGTGTTCGCCAAGAGCTTCTATCGCTTCCTCGGCACCTTGGCCGGGTCGGCGGTGATGGTGTTCCTGATCGCCTTGTTTGCGCAGAACACCGAGCTGTTCCTCGGCTCGCTGGCGATCTGGGTGGGGATTTGCACCGCTGGCGCCACGCGCAACCGCAACTTTCGCGCCTATGGCTTCGTGCTCGCCGGCTACACCGCTGCGATGGTCGGCCTGCCGTCCCTGGCCCACCCGGACGGGGCGTTCATGGCGGCCGTGTGGCGGGTGCTGGAAATTTCCCTGGGGATTCTGGTCTCCACACTGGTCAGCGCGGCGATCCTGCCGCAGACCTCCAGTGCGGCCATGCGCAACGCGCTGTACCAGCGGTTTGGCGTATTTGCGCTGTTCGTCACCGACGGCCTGCGTGGGCGCAGCCAGCGCGAGAGCTTCGAAAGCACCAACGTGCGCTTTATCGCCGAAGCCGTGGGCCTGGAAGGCCTGCGCAGCATCACCGTGTTCGAAGACCCGCACATGCGTCGGCGCAACGGCCGGCTCAGTCGCCTCAACAGCGAATTCATGAGCATCACCACGCGCTTCAACGCCTTGCACCAGTTGCTCGAACGCCTGCGTGCCGATGCCGCGGACCACGTTGTCGCCGAAATCAAACCGGGCTTGCAGGACTTGGCCGAGGTACTCGACGGGTTTTCCGGCCGCGCCCTCACCAGCCCCGACGCGGCGCGGCTGGTCAACCAGTTGAGCGTCTACAAGGACGGCTTGCCCGCCAAGGTCCGCAGCCTGCGAGCGATCTTCCAGCAAGGCAACCCGAGCGAAGACGAGCAGTTGGACTTTCATACCGCCTACGAGTTGCTCTACCGCTTCGTCGACGACCTGCACAACTACGCACAGACCCACGCCTCCCTGGCCGATCACACCCATGCGCGGGAACAGTGGGACGAAACCTTCATCCCCAAAACCAACTGGCTGGCCTGCGTGGCCTCGGGGGTGCGGGCGTCGTTCATCCTGATCGTGCTCGGCAGCTACTGGGTGGCGACCGCCTGGCCGAGCGGCGCGACCATGACCATGATCGCCGCCGCCACCGTCGGCCTGTCCGCCGCCACACCGAACCCCAAACGCATGGCGTTCCAGATGGCGTGCGGCACCCTGATCGGGGCGCTGGTGGGCTTCGTCGAAATGTTTTTCGTGTTTCCCTGGATCGACGGCTTCCCGCTGCTGTGCGTGATGCTCGCGCCGGTGATCATCCTCGGTGCCTTCCTCGCTTCACGCCCGCAATACGCCGGGGTCGGCGTGGGCCTGCTGATCTTTTTCAGCACCGGTTCGGTGCCGGACAACCTCACGGTCTACAACCCCTACAACTTTATCAACGACTACATCGCGATGATCATCGGCATGCTGGTGTGCGCGGCGGCAGGGGCGATCATCCTGCCGCCCAACAGCCGCTGGCTGTGGCGCCGCCTGGAACAGGACCTGCGCGAGCAAGTGGTGTACGCGATCAGCGGCAAGCTCAAGGGCCTGGCGTCGAGTTTCGAAAGCCGCACCCGCGACCTGCTGCACCAGGCCTACGGCCTCGCTGTCGGCCAGCCGCAAGTACAACGCAACCTGTTGCGCTGGATGTTCGTGGTGCTTGAAGTCGGCCATGCGATCATCGAGTTGCGCAAGGAACAGGCGATCCTGCCGATCCACCCGGCCTACGCCGAATCCCAGCCCTGGCGCCAGGCGATCCGCGTGATGGGCCGCTCACTGGTGCGCCTGTTCCTGCAACCCAGCGCCAGCAACCTGGAGCGCGGGCTGATTGCCGTCGACCATGCGATCAGCCGCGTGCAGGCGACCGACGAACCCTTCGCGCCGCACTTCGATACCTCGGCCCTGCGTCGGGTGAAAAGCTACCTGCACTTCATCCGCACTTCGCTGCTGGACCCGCAATCGCCGCTGGCGGCCTACAAGCCCCAAGGCGCGCTTATGTTGAAAGGAGCTGGGCATGCCTCGTGAAATCGCGTTCCACGGCATTTACATGCCGACCGTGACCCTGATGTTTTTGATCGCGGCGGGGTTGGCCTGGGCGCTGGACCGCTTCCTGGGGGGGTTCGATCTGTACCGTTTTTTCTGGCACCCGGCGTTGCTGCGCCTGAGCCTGTTCGTTTGCCTGTTCGGCGCCCTGGCGCTGACCGTCTACCGTTGAGAATGCCCCGATGAAAAAGTTTTTCAGCCTGCTCGCGACCTTGCTGGTTCTGGCTCTGGCGATCTGGATTGGCCGCACGCTGTGGGTGCATTACATGGAAACCCCCTGGACCCGCGATGGCCGCGTGCGCGCCGACATCATCAATGTCGCCGCCGACGTCACCGGCGAAGTGGTCAACGTGCCGGTGCGTGACAACCAGTTGGTGAAAAAGGGCGACCTGCTGATGCAGATCGACCCCGAACACTACCGCCTCGCCGTCAAACAGGCGCAAGCCCTTGTCGCTTCGCGCAAAGCTACCTGGGAAATGCGCAAGGACAACGCCCACCGCCGCGCCGACCTCGACGCGCTGGTGATCTCCAGGGAAAACCGCGACGACGCCGGCAACGTCGCCGACTCGGCCCTCGCCGACTACCAGCACGCCCAGGCACAACTGGAAGCCGCCGAACTGAACTTGAAACGCACGCAAGTGGTGGCGGCCGTCGACGGCTACGTCACCAACCTCAACGTGCATCGCGGTGACTACGCGCGCATCGGCGAAGCCAAGATGGCCGTGGTCGATATGAACTCGTTCTGGGTCTATGGCTTCTTCGAAGAAACCAAACTGCCCCACGTCAAGGTCGGCGATAAGGCCGATATGCAGTTGATGAGCGGCGAAACCCTCAAGGGCCATGTGGAAAGCATTTCCCGCGGCATCTACGACCGCGACAACCCCGAGAGCCGCGAGCTGATCGCCGACGTGAACCCGACCTTTAACTGGGTGCGCTTGGCCCAGCGCGTGCCGGTGCGGATTCATATCGATGAAGTGCCCGAAGGCGTGTTGTTGGCGGCGGGGATTACCTGCACGGTGATTGTTGACTCTATCCAGCACTGAACCTCTGTCGGGGTGGGTCGTGACGATTAGCTACGGCCCAAACCGCACCAGCATGCGCTGCCCCACCCGCAGAGACGGCGGCGCCGGCTGATCGAACGCCAATATGCATTCAACGGTACGCATATTGGCCCTGACCAGGGCGTCGTCTTCCAGGGTGCTGTTGCCCAATACCGCACTGATCCGCACCACATGGGCGGTCAGCGCCACTGAACCATCGGCGCTGTCATCGGTGACTTCGGCCTTCATCCCGGGGCGCACCGCGCCGGTGAATGACTCGTTGAGCTCGGCCCTTACGATACGCGCCTGGTTCGGCAACAAAACGAAAGCCGGCCCGGACTGTGCAGACACTGCGGCACCGGGTTGAATCAGGCGACGAACCACCTCGGCGTCGACCGGCGCACGCAGGCTGCGTTGCGCCAGTTCGTAGCGTGCCGCCGTCAGCTTTCTCGCGGTGACTTCGGCGTCTGTCTGAGTCTTTTCAATCTCGTCGCGCAAGCGCTCGGCGGCCTCGTGGGCCCCATCGGCGCTCTGGCTGTCGCCGGCGCCTGCCTTGGCGGCGGCGGTCAGGCGGCTGGCCTGCTGCTCGGCGAACTTGAGCTGCCTTGCCAACTGTTTGGCTTGGATCTGCACCTGGCGTTGCTCGGTCAGTGCGGCGGCGACGGCCAGTTGCGCCAGTTCACTGTCCAGGGTGGCGAGCAGTTGGCCTTTCTTGACCTGCTCGCCTTCCGTCACCTTGATCTCGGCGACCACGCCGTTGCGACTCGCGCCGAGCTTGAGCAAACCGCCTTCCACATCGATACGGCCACGCGCGACGGCCAGGTAGGTTGGCGCCGTTGACGTCGGCGTGGAAGGCGCATCTTCACGGGAGCAGGCGCTCAGCAATACAAGTGCGGTACTCAGAAGCAGCCAAGAGCGAAGCGGGCGCGCGTTCATACAGAGTGTTCCTGGGTTCCGACCATAGCGGCCGGTTGGAAGGGAAGGGATTGATCGTTCAAAATGCGGCCGTCTTCTATGGTCAGCACGCGGTCGCAATTACTGATCAGGCGCGGATCGTGGCTGACGCACAGCACCGTGGTGCCACGCGTGCGGGCGATGCGGTGCAAAATATCGATCACGATCTGGCCGTTGGCCGCATCGAGGGCGCTGGTCGGTTCGTCGGCGAACAACAACTCGGGGGCCTTTGCCACGGCGCGTGCAATGGCTACGCGCTGCTTTTCGCCGCCGGACAATTCGGCCGGGCACAGTTGCATGCGCGAGCCCAGCCCGACGTCCTCCAGCGCCTCAATGGCGCGTGCTCGGACTTCCGTGCTCGGCAGCCCCAGGTAGCTCAAGGGCAGCTCGACCTGTTGCTGCGCAGTCAACGCCGGAAACAGGTTGAACCCCTGGAATACGAAGCCGGTGTGGCGCAGGCGAAAATTCTCCAGGGCCCGCGTGTCGAGGCTTGAAAGGTCGTGCCCCAGGGCCGATGCGCTGCCGCGGTCGGGCTGCTGCAGGCCGCTGAGGATCGCCAGTAGCGTGCTTTTGCCACAGCCGGACGGGCCTGAGATCAGGGTCAGTTCGCCGGGCCGTATCGCCAGGGTAATGTCATGCAGCACTGGGGTTACGACCCGCCCCGAGGTGAACGATTTACTGATACTGCTGGCTTGCAGCGTGAAGGGTGTGGCGGATGTCAGGAGACTCATGGCAGTGCTATCTCAGAAGGCTGGCCGGGTCGGCGTGGCGTAAGGTGCGGATGGCCGCCAGGCCCGACACGAGTGCCAGGAGCATGCTCAGGCACAGGCAGGCGAGGGCCGCGACGGGCGAAAGCTGCACCGGCACGTTGTAGTGCGCCGCCAGGGCGAAGAACAGGCCGGCGAGCACCGAACTGCCCAGCAGCCCCAGTGCCCCGACCCAGAAAGCCTGCTCCATGACCACTTTGCGCAGGGCATTCACGCCGACGCCGAGGGCGTTCAAGGTGGCGTACTCGCGGATGGAACCGACGACGGCGGCGACCAGCGTCTGGCTGGTGATGACCGCGCCCACCAGGAACACAATCGCGGCCAGAAACAGCACGCCGGCACCGGCGCCGGTGTCGAACATCCAATACATCTGCGAGCGCTGGGCGAACTGTTGTGCGGTCCATACCGAATAGTTGCCGAACGCAGGGCCGTTGCTCAGGCGCGCGGCAACCGCACCGGCCTGAGCGGGATCGCGCACTTTGGCCACCAGGTAGGTGATGCGGTCTGCTGCGGTGGTGGTGTCGAGCTGCCGGGCGGTGGCCAGCGACGCCAGCACATTGACCCCGCCCAGCGCGCGCAGGCCGCTGGTGACACCCACCACGCGCACACGTTGCCCGTTGATGGTCGCGGCGTCCCCCAGGTTCACGCCCAGGGTGCTCAGATCGGCGCGGTCGACGATCACCGCACCGGGCTCGGCCAGGCGGGCGCGCAGTGCCGTCGGCAGGGCGCGCGCAAACATCAGGCCGTCCGGCCCGACGTCGATGCCGCTGACAAACACCGACACGCCACCGGTATCTCGCGCACCGCGCCAATCGGCGTCGACCCAGCGAAACGACTCGACACGCAGGACATCGGCGTCCATGCGCAGGCGCATTTCCACGCCGGCATCGATCGGTCTCCCGAGGTTGACGCTTTGCGTGCCGGGGTAACCGACCCAGAGGTCCGCCGTAGAGCCGGTGATATAGACGCTGGCACTGCCGAAAATACCCAGCACCAGCGCGGCCTGGAGCAACTGCAGCAGCCCCGCGAAGCCTACGGCGATCATCGCGGGCAGGAAGCGCCGCCATTCGTGGATCAGTGTCAGACGGGCAAGCGCCACCATCAGTCGGCATCCTTCACTGTCGGGTTCGGTAACGGTGCGCCGCCCAGGGCTTTATAAAGCGCGATGTAGGCGATGTCCCGTTCGGTGCTGGCGCTGTCGGCCTGTCGCATGGCTTGCAGTGCCTGCACGTGGGCGCTCGTCAGTTCCAGTGGGCTCATGAGCCCCAGGCGCTCGCGTTGTTGCAAGGCCTCCAGGCGCGTCTGCGTCGCCTTATGGGCCTGGCGCGAGGCGTGCTCGCGCAGGCGCGTTTGTTCGAGGTCGCCCAGGGCGATTTCGGCTTCGGCAACGCCTTGCAACACCGCCTGGCGATAAGTCAGAACCGCTGCCTGCAACAGGTGGTCTTTCGCGCGGGCGGTGGCGATACGTTGGCCCCAGTCGAACAACGGGATGCTGATCCCCGGCCCGGCCGAGAAAATACTGTTGCCGCTGGGCGTGCGCTTGCGGTTGCTGGCAATGTTCAGCGACCACTGCAACGAAGCGCCCAGGCTGAGATGCGGGTAGATATCGGCGCGGCTCATCCCCAACTCCCCGGCGGCCACAAGAACCTCGGCCTCGGCGCTGGCAATTTCCGGGCGTGTGCGCAGCAGGTCCGCCGGCACGTTGTTGAGTTGCCACTGGCCGAGCGTGGGCTGCGGTCCGGGCTGCAGCCAGCGCGGGTCGGGCTCCGGCCGACCCGACAACAGCGCCAACTGCTGGGCATGGCGGTGGATCCGTTGTTGCGGCCCGCTCAGCTGCATCTCGGCCCGCGCCAGTTCCGCCTCGGCGCCCGCCACGTCAGCGTGCGGCGCCAGGGCAAGTTGCTCGCGCACACGCAGCAGCGCCAGTTTTTCCTGCTGAGCGTCACGAATGGCCGTCAGCGCGCGTTCGGCGTGTTGCGCCGAACGCAGCTCAACCCAATGCCGGGTGACTTCGGCGACCAGCGACACCTGGACGCTGCGCAAGTCGGCGGCCACCAGCGCCTGGTTGCCCTCGGTGATGCGATCCGCGCTCTGCCTGGCGCCGAACAGTGGCAGTTCCCACTGTGCATCGAAGCCGATCAGGAAGTACGAACTGCTGGTGTCGGGGCTTATCGCGTCGTGGGTCTTGATCCCGAGCGAGGGCAGATAGGGCGCTTGCGAATGTTGGCTCAGCACTCGCGCAGCCCGCAGGCGCTCGACTGCGGCGGCGACGTCGAGGTTGTTTTGCAATGCCTGATCCACCAGGGTATCGAGTTCAGGATCATTGAAGGCGTGCCACCACCGATTGAGGTCAGGCTTGGCCGGCGCCAGAGGGGACGGTGCATTGCGCCATGCCTCTGGCGCGGGCGGTTTCAACGCGGGCAGAGGTGCGACCGAACAGCCTGTCACCGCAGTTAACCCCAGTGACAGTGTGAGCAGCGTCCGACAGGCGCGCGATTTGTTTAAAGGCTTGATAGGGGTCACCCAAGAGGTACCGGAACGGCTGTGTCAAATCGACGCGAACAGCGATCAACGACAAGCGAGGTATGAGGTCTGAGCGTGTTGAGTCAGAAGTCAGCGCGTCACTCTAGCGAGAGTGTCCGTTCAGTTCTGTAGCGAAATTGTATTGCCGCCAATGAGCGGGGGACTCAGGGCGATGGGCTGTGCGCGCAAGCGGGGGGAGGCTTGCGCGCATACTGGCGGGGTGTTGCCTGGCGGTTCAGGCCTGGCAGTACGTCTCGTGCAAATGGCGCCACAGCAGTGCGCCGCTGGCCTGTTTCTCGAAGACCACCGTGGCGCGGCGATCGGTCTGGGTGCCGCTGTCGTCGATCTGATGTTCGCGGTAACTGACGACGGCGCCGCGTGCATGCCGGTCAATGCCGCTCAGTTCGCTCAAGGTGATCTTCAACCCTGGCCGCTGGCCGCCCAGGCGGGTGAACAGGTAATTGACCCCCGCGGCGTTCATGCGTGTGCCGGTGGAGGGCGCAATCATGCTGAACTCCGGCGAGAAGCGCGCGAGCAGCTTTTGCAGCGTGCCTTCAGGCGCCACGCCGGCGAACCACTGTTCGATCTCGACGTGGGTCTGGATCACTTCTTCGAAAAAGTCGCTGTAGTCGATCATTTACAAACTCCTATTCAAACCAAAGCGTCGCTTCAATACGTTTTCCAACAACCCTTTGGGCAGTAACGCCGCCATCAACGGCAGTGCCCGACTGCCATTGCCCGCGCGCAATAAGCGGGGCGGTGTCGGTTGTTGCACGGCGTTCAGGACCTGGCTGGCAAATCGGCTGGCCGGTGTCGGGTTGTCCTGGGAGGCCCGGGAGCGCGCGCGGATGCCTTCGCGCAACGGCCACCACGGCGAATGTTCGTTGATCAACAGCTCCGCCTGGGCCCCGGCGTTTTTCGCAAAGCGGGTATCGATTGCGCCCGGTTGCACTTCCATCACCCGCACGCCAAACGGCGCCAGTTCCATGCGCAGGGCATCGCTCAAGGCATGCACGGCGGCTTTGGAGGCGCAGTAGGCGCCAGCGAATGGCGTCACCAGCACCCCGGAAACGCTGCCGATATTCACCACCAAGCCTTTGCCGCGACGCAGTGCGGGGAAGAATGCCTGGGTCACACCGACGATGGAAAACACGTTGGTTTCGAACTGACACTGCAGCGCCTCGGTGCCGCCGTCGAGCAACGGGCCCATGGCGCCGTAGCCGGCGTTGTTGACCAGCACATCCAGCTCGCCCCACTGCTCGGCCAGGTGCTGCAAGGCGGCGCTGTCGTTGACGTCCAGTTGCACCGCATTGAAGCCGGCGGCGGACAAGCGGGCGACGTCTTCCGGTTGGCGGGCGCTGGCCCACACGTCGAAGCCGGCGGATTTGAAGGCCTCGGCCAAGGCGCGCCCGATGCCGCTGGAGCAACCGGTGATGAGTACGTTGGGCATGGATCGGTCCTTTGTCAGTCCGAGAAGCTGCCTTGCAAATGCTCGGCGCGAAATTCCAGGGTTTGCGGGCGGTAGCCAGGGCGCAGCGGCGGGGTGGGCAGGCAGTCGTCCCAGGTGGCGCCGGCCTGCAACTCGCCGGGGCCGCGATAGCGTGGGGCAGCGTAGACGTTGTCGGCCAGGTTGACCGTATCGCCCGGTGCGTAGGCAGCGACACGCCAGCGCAGTTCGGTCAGCGGTACGTCGTTGCCGTTGTTCAGGGTCAGCTTCAGTGGGCGGTCGGCCGGGCAGTCCTGCGGGGCGTAGACAATGCGCAGCTCCAGGCGCGCCAGTTGCGACGCTTCACGATTGTCCAGCCACACCACCCACACGCCCACCAGCCCCAGGCCCACAGCGGCGGCCAGCGATACGGGCAGGGCTTTGGCCGGGTAGCGCAGCAACAGGACCAGCCAGGTGATGATCAGGAGAACGCCGAAGAACATGGAGACCACCTCGAATAGGGAACGAGCATCCTAACTTAAGCGTAGGTGGGATTGGCTACCTTGAGTGCTGCGGTGGCCGGGAGGGCCTCATCGGGGGCAAGCCCCCTCCCACCTTTGATCTGTGAATACATTCAAATGTGGGAGGGGGCTTGCCCCCGATGAGGCCCTCACAGCCAGCACAAATCCCAAACAAAAAGCCCCCTCCCACCTTTGATCTGTGAATACATTCAAATGTGGGAGGGGGCTTGCCCCCGATGAGGCCCTCACAGCCAGCACAAATCCCAAACAAAAAGCCCCCACCCACCTTTGATCTGTGAATACATTCAAATGTGGGAGGGGGCTTGCCCCCGATGAGGCCCTCACAACCAGCACAAATCCCAAACAAAAAGCCCCCACCCACCTTTGATCTGTGAATACATTCAAATGTGGGAGGGGGCTTGCCCCCGATGAGGCCCTCACAGCCAGCGCAAATCCCAAACAAAAAGCCCCCTCCCACCTTTGATCTGTGAATACATTCAAATGTGGGAGGGGGCTTGCCCCCGATGAGGCCCTCACAACCAGCACAAATCCCAAACAAAAAGCCCCCTCCCACCTTTGATCTGTTAATACATTCAAATGTGGGAGGGGGCTTGCCCCCGATGAGGCCCTCACAACCAGCGCAAATCCCAAACAAAAAGCCCCCACCCAAGCCACTGCGGATAGGGGACGCAATGGCTTGGGCGAGGGCTTCTTGCAGGACTGTATTACTGCGCGATCGTTTTCACCGACACGCCACGTTCCACCGGCGTCGAGCGACCGTAGATATCCTCAAACCGCTCGATATCGTCTTCGCCCAAATAGCTGCCCGATTGCACTTCGATGATCTCCAGCGGGATCTTGCCCGGGTTGCGCAAGCGGTGTACCGAGGCGATCGGGATGTAGGTGGACTGGTTCTCGCAGAGCAGGAACACGTTCTCGTCACAGGTGACTTCGGCGGTGCCGCTGACCACGATCCAGTGTTCGGCGCGGTGGTGGTGCATCTGCAGCGACAGGCACGCGCCCGGCTTGACCGAGATGTGCTTGACCTGGAAGCGCCCGCCCATGTCGACCGAGTCGTAGGAGCCCCACGGACGGTAGACTTCGCAGTGGTTCTGGGTTTCGCTGCGCCCTTGTTCGTTGAGGGTGGCGACCATCTGCTTGACGCCCTGGACCTTGTCCTTGTGGGCAATCATCATCGCGTCCTTGGTTTCCACCACCACGATGTTTTCCAGGCCGATCACCGACACCAGCTTGCCGTTGCCGTGGATCATGCAGTTCTTGCTGTCCTGGATCACCACGTCGCCTTTGGTGACGTTGCCGTTGACGTCTTTATCGTTGACCGCCCACAGCGACGCCCAGCAACCCACGTCGCTCCAGCCCGCGCTCAGCGGCACCACGCAGGCGCGCTGGGTTTTTTCCATCACCGCGTAGTCGATGGAATTGTCCGGGCAGCAGGCGAAGGTGGCTTCGTCGAAGGTCACGGTGTCGGCGGTCTGCTCGCTGCGTTCGAGGGTCAGCACGCAGGTGTCGTAGATGTCCGGGTCGTGCTTTTTCAGCTCTTCGAGGAAGCGGCTGGCGCGGAACAGGAACATGCCGCTGTTCCAGAAGTAACCGCCGTTTTTGACGAACTCGACGGCGCGTTTTTCATCGGGTTTTTCCACGAACTGTTGCACGCGGCTCACGCCTTCGGGCAGCAGCGAATCGTTGGCGGACTTGATGTAGCCATAACCGGTTTCCGGACGGGTCGCCGGCACGCCGAACAGCACCATCTCGCCGCGCTCGGCGGCCACGGTGGCCAGGGCCAGGGCGCGTTGCAGGGCTTTCTGGTCGTCGATCACATGGTCGGCCGGCAGCACCAGCATCAGCTCATCGCGGCCTTCGTTGACCAGCATCATCGCGGTCAGCGCCACGGCTGGCGCGGTGTTGCGGCCGAAGGGTTCCATCAGGATGCGCTGGGCTTCCAGCTTGCGCACGCTCAGTTGCTCGTTGACGATGAACCGATGGTCTTTGTTGCAGACCACGATTGGGGTGTCCATGCCATCGAATACCAGGCGCTCCAGGGTTTGCTGGAACAGCGTGTGCTCGCCGGTCAGGGCCAGGAACTGTTTAGGAAACTGTTTGCGCGAAAGCGGCCAAAGACGTGAGCCGCTACCACCGGAAAGGATTACTGGGATCATGCTGTTTCTCCTTGAATCGATTTGGGTCAGAGCTACGAAGGTTTGTCGTTCCACTCTTGTTTTTGTCTCGGTCCGAACTGACGCCTCTGCCCTCTGTAGGCGCGAGCTTGCTCGCGAAGAACTTCCAGACACCGCGTACATCCAGAATGCCCGCGTCATCAGTGGCGATTTTCGCGAGCAAGCTCGCTCCTACAGTGGGTTGCTGTCAGTCCGAGAAATGTTTAGCGGGTCGACACGGGGCGTTTCACCCACACTGGCGACAGGCTTGAACCGGAGCCGGTGACATACAGCACCGCCGCCTCACCACGCTCCAGGGCTACCGGTTTCACGTCGCCGACTTTCTTGTCGCCGTCGTACAGCGCCAGGCTGACCTTCACCGGGTTGATTTCACGCTCGCCACGGCCTTTGGCGGCGACGGCCTTGACCACGTCGGTCTTGCCGTCGGCGGTTTTCAGGGTCAGGGCCTTGTCGCTGAGGTTCTGCACGCGCACCAGGGATTTCTGTTTGTTCTTGAACGGCGGTTCTTCGATCAACTGCGGCTGACCGCTGCTGTTGTTGACCAGGGTGTAGTAGTGGTCGGCGGCGAGCTTGACCGACACGGTCTGGCTGCCCACCTTGGCGCTGTAGTCGCCGCCGGGCATGAAGCTGAAGTCGCTACTGGCCAACGGGGCCACTTCGCTCAGGTTGGTGGCGCCGACGGTGGCGCTGACTTCCTGATTGGAGGCGTTATAGACACGCACGAAGCTCGAGCCTTTCGGGGCGACAGGGCCGTACAAGGCGGCGTCACCGCCGGCGAAGGCGGACATCGATACAACGCTCATGCCGGCAACCAGGGCCAGGGTCTTGGCGAGACGACGCGGAGTAGTAGTGAAAGTCATGTGAGTTACCTCTCTTTCAGTTTTGCGCCCGTTCGGGCGTCTCGGATTTTGGGTGTTTAGCTGGAGTGTTCAGTGCCATGTTCTGTTGGCGCGCACCGGCTTGTTTGAGTTGCGCGACCCACTGCGGGTCGGCATCGCCGATTTCGTTGTTGACAGGCAGATAGCGTTCCGGGAACTCCCAGATCAGCACCTGGGGCGGGCGGTTCTTGAAGTCATCGCTTTTGAGGTAGCTGAGCATCGGCAGGATCGGGCCATGGCCGTCTTCGGCGTAGCTGATCACGTCGCTGCCCAGGGCTTGCTTGAGCGCCCCGACGAAGTTCCAGTTGGGGTTGGCGCTGTAGCTGGTGCCGACCAGTGCCACCGGGGTTTCGCTGTCGCTGAACAGCGCGTCGTCGCCTTTGGTTTCGGCCAGGTGCGTGACGCGTTTTTCCAGCGGCTCCTTGGGCGGCATCAGGTTTTCGAACAGCGGGTCGAGCGGCAGGAACAGGCGCAGGTCGCCCTTGTGCGGTGCGGTTTTCTCGGCTTCGGTGACAAAGCGCTGCGGTTCGCCGCTCAGTGGGGCCTTGTCGGCGATCGCCTTGGCCAGTTGCTTGGCGGCGATTTCGGCACCGTCCGGGGTCCAGTGGGTGTCGGTGCGCAGGAATACTTGCTGGCCGCCGAGCTTGGCCTGTTGCAGCGGGCCAAGCAGGTCGGGGGCGAGGATCTTGTCGGCGGCGACACGGGCGTGGAAGTCCTGGTACAGGTTGGCGTGGATGCTCGCCGGTTTCACGTCACCCAGGTGTTCCGGGTACAGGCGCACCTTGGCCGGCACGATGGCGAGCACCAGTTGAATGCCTTGGGCCTTGAGCTGCTGGCGCACGCCTTCGACCAGGGCGTAGTTGCCCTCCAGGTTCTGCTCTTCGTTGACGGCGGGGTTGAACTCCTCGTCGCTGTACAGCCAGTGATCGCGGCCCAGCACCACGCCGGGGCGGCCTTCATTGAACAGCTTGTAGTCCAGCGCGGCCCAGAGGTTGGTGCCCAGGCGCTTGATCGGGAACTGTTCGTCGTAGTGGGTCTCGACGGCTTTGGTCCAGCGGCCGTTGAGCACGGTGGCGTCGGCATTGGTGCTGAAGCCGAAGAAACCGCGCAACGACCAGGCGCCCAGGGCGAGCAGCACCACCAGGAACAGGCCGATATAGAGGACGCGCAATGATCGGGTCATGGTCGGCTCCCTCAGAATTGGAAGTAAAGGAACGGCGAGAAACTCTGCGCCGACAGTTTCAGAATCGACGCCACGAACAGCAGCAGCACCGCCGCGCGCATGGCGTAGCGTGGCCAGTCAGCGGTCCAGTAGGCCGGTTGCACGGCGGCGTCTTTGCCCACGGTGAAACCTGGCTGGTGGATGCTGCCCGGGTCGTCGCCCGGCACGGCCTTGATCAGGCTCGGGTCGGCCGCCTTGGTTTTCTCGGCAGGGCGGTTGCTGTAGAAGTCGCGCAGGCCAAAGAACGCCAACGTTGCGTAGGCCACCACCAGGGTCGCCACTTGCAGGCCGGTGAGGCTGGCGCGGTTGAGTTCCGACAGCGACCATTCGCCAAAGCTGAACATCGCGCCGTACATGCGCCCGGCGACGTGCAGGTTTTCGGAACGGAAGATCACCCAGCCCATCACCACCAGCAGGAAGGTCAGCGCCCAGCGGATCGGGTTGAAGCTGCGCGGCGAGGTGTTCAGGCCGATGGCTTTCTCGATCGCCAGCCACATGCCGTGCCAGGCGCCCCACACGATGTAGGTGATGTTCGCGCCGTGCCACAGGCCACCGAGCAGCATGGTCAGGAACAGGTTGCGGTAGGTGATCAGCGTGCCTTTACGGTTGCCGCCCAGGGTGATGTAGAGGTAGTCGCGCAGCCAGGTCGACAGGCTGATGTGCCAGCGCCGCCAGAACTCGGTGATCGACTGGCTGATGTACGGCTGCTTGAAGTTTTCCATGAAGCGGAAACCCATCATCAAGCCCAGGCCGATGGCCATGTCGCTGTAGCCGGAGAAGTCGAAGTACAACTGCGCGGTGTACGCCAGCGCACCGAGCCAGGCATCACCGGTGGTGGGGTTTTGCAGGGCGAAGCAATGGTCGGCCACCACCGCCAGGGTGTCGGCGATGAAGACCTTCTTGATGAACCCCTGCATGAACCGCGTACAGCCTTCGGAGAACTTGTCGAGGGTGTGGGTGCGGTTGTTGAACTGGTCGGCCAGGTCGCGAAAGCGCAGGACGGGGCCGGCGATCAGGTGCGGGAAGATCGCCACGAACGCGGCAAAGTCGATGAGGTTGCGCGTGGCCGGAGTGTCGCCGCGATACACGTCGATGATGTAGCTGATGGACTCGAAGATGTAGAACGAGATCCCGATCGGCAACAGTACGTGGGTCAGGATGAACGGCTCCAGGCCCGCCGACTTCATCATCACGTTGATGCTGTCGACGCCGAAGTTGGCGTACTTGAAGTAGCCGAGGATGCACAGGTCGACCGCCACGCCCAGCAGCAGCCAGCGTTGCGCCGGCTTGGTACGCACGCCGGCGGCACCGACCTTGAGGCCGATCCAGTAATTCCACAGCGTGACGGCGGCGAACAGCGCCAGGAAGTCCACTCGCCACCAGGCGTAGAACACGTAGCTGGCCAGTAGCAGCAGCAGGTTGCGATAGCGTTGCCCGCTCAAGTAGTACAAGCCGAGAAAGATCGGCAAGAACAGAAACAGGAACACATTGGACGAGAAAACCATCCCGATCTCTCCATGTTTAACCAACAGTCAAGGGCCGCAGCCCCCCCAAACCCCCCCACGAATCCGGGGGGAGGTTGTATTGCTCAAATGTGGGAGGGGGCTTGCCCCCGATGGCGGTGTAACAGTCGCCATCTGTGTTGAATGACACACTGCTATCGGGGGCAAGCCCCCTCCCACATTTCTAACCGCGTTTCGTCAGCTGCCTTTGTTGCCTTTTTCGTGCGTCGGGTCGTAGACCTTGGTCAGGTCGCCCCCGAGGCGGAAGGTCTTGAACGGCTGCATCCCATGTTTGCGCTCGAGCACATCCGGCGCGCAGGTGTAGAGGGTGCAGAAGGGTTCAAGCCAGGCGAATTTCATGTCTTCCTTGAGGTCCTTCATGTCCTGCTCTTTGCCGTTCTTCTGCTCGAAGATCTGCGGGTCCTTGACCCCGGCCAGCACCTTGTCGCCCAGGCGTTTGAGCGCGCCGTTGTTTTCCTGGCGCAGGTCCACGCCGTTGACCAGGGCAAAACTGGCGATCATCGACAGCGGCGGCAGGGCGTAGTTGTGGTACGACAGCGCGCGTTGCTGGCGCTTCAGTTCGTTGGGCAGGAAGCCCTGGTCGTCGACCTGGTTGGCGCCGACTTTGTATTCCTTCACGGCCCAGTCAAACAGGTCGCGACGGTTGGTGGCGATGGACGTCGCCATCACCGACCAGGCGGCCCAGTAGGAGTGGTTGTTGGTTTTTTCCAGCGGCAGGTTGTCCCAGTCGCTCACCACCTGATCGGCCAGCCGGTTGAACCAGGCTTCGATCAGTTGCGATTCCTGCTGATGGTTGGCCAGCGGGTGCGAGTCGGAGAACTTCAGGCGCACATAGGCCGAGGCCATGCTGCCCAGCGCCCATTTGCGCATGGATTTGCCGGTGTGGTTGAAGTCCTTGGACATCAACGCATCCGCCTTGGCCCAGCTGGTCAGCCAGTTGAGTGTGCATTCCAACTGTTCCGGGCGACCATCGCGCATGAACTGCATCACACGCTTGCTGGTGTCTTTTTCCAGCTTGGTGATGTCGGCGGTGCTGTCGCGGAAGGCTTTTTCCGACTGCACGTTCAGCGTGGAACGGGCCTTGTCCGAGCCTTCGTACTTGCTGCGAAACTGCAGCGAGCCGGTGTACGGCGCCGGCATGGCGTCGCAGCCGTCCTTGAAGTCGCCGGTCTTGAACGCTTCCACCGGGGCGAAATAACCCTGGGGCGGACGCAGTGGCGCGGCGGCATTCACAGAACTGGCGAAGATCGCCAGGCCCAGCAATGTGGGGATCAATAACTTCTGCATAGGTAACCTCATTGCCCGAGTGAGGCAGTCTTCTGACCGCCGCTTGGGAATACGTTGCGTGTGCAAATTTTCGCTTCGACTTTCTGCGCGGCAGCACCCGCTTCGGGGCCCTGCACTTCCACGGCCAGCAAGTTCTGCGAGGCCCAGTCTTCGTCGGTGCGCAGTTCAAAGGCGAAACGCCCGTCTGTATCGGATGTTTCGGGTTTTTCGATTTTGATGTCCTCGTGGCGCCCGTTCATGTACCAGAGGGTGGCTTGCAAGGTTTTCACCGACGGGTCGGCGAAGCGGATGTCGACCTGATGGTTGGCGTTGCGCAGGTCTTTGTTCGAACTGTTGACCAGCAATTCGTTCTTGCCGGGTTTCAGGGTGGCGCTGGCGCTCATCTGCGCGGTCTTGCCTTCGCAGCCGTTGTCCAGCAGCGCCATCATCTGGCGGTAGATGGTTTCCTGGTCGAGGCGGTACAACGGCGAGAATTCCCAGATCAGGATTTTCGGCGGCGTCTTCTGGAACTCGTCGCTGCCCAGGTACTGGATCATCGAGCCTTCCAGGCCGCCGCCGGGGAAGGCGACGTTGAGGATGTCGGCGCCGATTTCCTGTTCGAGGAAGCCGGCGAAGTTGTAGTTCTTGCCGCTGTGGCTGGTGCCGACCAGGGTGATCTGCGGGTTGCCCGAATCGCCGAACAGGTCGCCGTCGCCGGCTTCGCCCTTGGGCTCGGTGGTGAACTGGTCCATGTACTGGATCGCGTAGCTGGTGCCGCACAGTTGCCCGGCCATGTTGTGCAGGGTGCCGGTCTTGCCCATGCGTCCGGAGCGCTTGGTTTCGAATTCGCGCTTGGGAATCTCGGCGAACTCGGGCATCGCGCGCACTTTGGCACCGACGATTTTCGCGGTGCGCTGGGCGCCGTAAGGGGTCCAGTGCTGGTCGCCGCGGAAGTAGAAATCGTGGGCCGGTAATTCATCGGGCAATTGCTCGTTGGTCAACGGCGACAGGTCCGGCACCACGTAGCCCATCTTGGCGAAACGGCCGAGCATGCTCTTGTAGTTGCCCAGGGCCTTGTCGAAATCGAACGCGGCTTTCTCTTCAGGGTTGAGCTTGTTGCGGTTCACCAGGCCACGGGTCGGCTGGTAGACCACCACCAGTTCCACGCCCTTGGCCTTGAACGCATCGTGCAGCTGTTGCATGCGTTTGTAGCCGGCGGGGCTGGTGTCGAATTCGGTGCGCAGGTCTTCCTGGGTACGGAACAGCCAGTCGCCCTGGGCTTGCACCAGGGTGGTGAAGTTCTGCTGGTAGCGCGTGGTGTAGTTCTTCGCGTCGTGGGCCGCCGGGCACAGGCTGCAGCACGGTTCGGCGCTGAAGGTCGGCGCCTTGATCTCGTCGGCGCGCACGCCCTGGCTGGCCGCGAGCAGGCCGAGGGTCAGACCCGAGAGGCTCAACAGTTTGATCATGTGTGGGTGCATAAGGGTCATCCTCAGTCCTGCATTTCGGTCTGGCGTTCGACAGGGTCGATCAGCACGGCTTTCTGCTGGCGTACCAGCAGGTCGAGAATTTCTTCCTGGCGCTCGCCAAGAATGCCGTTGAAGCTGATGCCGCTGGATTTGGTCGGCGCCAGCATCGACACGCGGTACAGCTCGATACTCAACGGCGAGTCGATCGACAGCGGCCCGCTGCCGTTACCGGCCAGTTCGCCGCCGACCACGATCAGCGAGACCTTGGTGTCGAACGGGTCGAGGGCGATGTCGCGGTCGGTGTCGGTCAGGTCCTTGATGTGGCCGTAGACGCCGGTCAGCCCGTTGGCCATCGAGGTGTTTTCGTACAGCTTGATGTTGACGCTGTTGCGTATGCGGATGCCGTGGCGACGGTTGGCGATCACCTTGTTGCCCCACAACAGGTTGTCGCCGCTCTCATAGAGCGTGATGCCGTCGGTGTGGTTGCGGTAGATCTCGTTGTCGGCGATCAGGTTGTTCACACTGTTACGGTCGATCACTAGGCCCGAAAGCTTGTTGTCGTAGCTGCGGTTGTTGAAGATGAAGCTGTCGTTCACTTCCCGGGAAATGATGATGCCGTGCTTCTTCTTGGTGCCGTAGACGGTGTTGTCCGCGATGATCAGGCCGTGGGAACGGTCGTGGGGGTCGATGCCGTAGACGATGTTGTCTTTGTAGGTGTTGCCCTTGATCACGAAGCCTTCGGTCTCGTAGCAGTAGAAGCCGTACCACATGTCCGAGAACTCGGAGTCGATGATCCAGCCGGTCGGTTCAGGGCGCTTGAGCACCTTGGCCATGTTCGGCGTGTACTGGGAAATACTCACCCCATACGACTTACTGTTGGCATAGCCGAAACTGGCCATTTTGGTGTTGGCGATGTAGGTCTCGGTGCCGCCCCAGGCCAGCAGGAACGGGCGGAATTCCTGGGGCGACTGGAAGGTCGCCGGGCCGTTGGCCTTTTCTTTCCAGCCGGTGATCTTGGTATCGCGCACGAACAGCTGACCGTCGTTGATCAGGAACGCACCGGCCTCCTGGGACAGGCGCAGTTCTTTGGTGTGCTTGTCGATATCGAGGATGCCCTTGCGCCCGACCACGATCGGCAACTTGGCGAGGAACACGCCCGGCGAGGTTTCGCTGAGGTACTGCTTGGGCACTTTGCCCAGCAGGTCCTTGAGGTTCATGTAGCCGTCGTCGATAAAGATCGCCTGGGGAATGCCGTGCTGGCGCACCACCCACTCGGCCATCTTGTTGTCGCCGCCGATGAAGTCCTTCAGCGCGTCTTCCTGCATCATGCGGCGGATGCTGATTTTGCCCGGCTTGGTTCTGACGATTTTCTTTTCCATCGCCGCGGCGGTGTAGCCCGACAGGTCCGGCAGGGCCGGCTTGGGCATTTCCAGCGGCGCGGTCGGCGGGCTGGAAATGGTGTAGGTCTTGGCCTGTTGCAGTTCTTTGGCGATGGTCGGCGCCTTGACCGGCTGCGCGGTATCGGCGAAGGCTGTGGCATTGGCCATCAGCATCGCGGTCACCAGCAAGCATCTGCCTGTGAAGGGGTGAGCAATCATTGCGCGGGCTCCCATCAGAACTTCCAGATCACGTCGACAAAGGCGCGATGCATGTACGAGTCGACCTGGCTGCCATAAGCGTCGCCCGGTTTGAACACGCCGGCACGAAAGCGCACCAGGGCCGACGGTTCGTCGATCGACTGGCTGAGCGCGGCCGGCAGCAGGCCTTTCTTGAAGTACTTGGTGACGACCAGGTCCATCTCCTGGCCCAGGTCTTTCTTGCCGTCTTCAAGGGGCAGGGAAGTGCTGGACAGGATCGCGCCGGTTACGTCGTCGGTGTTGTTCTGCACGGCGTCGATGCCGTTGCTGCCCACCGGCTTGTTGCCGTCGACGCGCCAGAACTTGTGGTACACCAGGCTGGCGTCGTAGTCCTCGCGCAACTGCCAGGAACCGAACAGGCTCATGGACTGCATGTTGTTCATCTCGCCGCGGAACGCTTCGCCGAAGCGATGCAGGCGGGACTGGGTGCCGGTGAAGTTCGAACGGTTGCTTTGCAGGCCGTTCTGTTCGTACTCGGCGCTGGCGCGGGCATAGGCCGCACCCACTTGCCACTGCGGGTCGAGGCGCAGGCGGATACCCAGGTCGGTGGCCCAGCCGCTCACGTCTTCGCTGCGCTTGGCGTTGCTCGGGCGGGTGCCGTCGGCGTTCAACGCGTTGACGGTGTCGCGGTCGCCCTGCATGCCGGTGACGCTGGCCCAGTAGTTGACGGTGTTGGTGTTGCGCCAGTTGTAGGCGTCGCTGTTGGCCTCGATGCCGAGCCAGGTCAGGTCGCCGTTCTCGCGCTTGTCCGAGGGGTCGATGGGCATGCCCGGTTCGGAATAGTCGAGCTTGCCGTCGTCATGGGTGTGGTGCCCGCGCAGGCCGATCCACTGGCCTGGCGTCCACTGGTAGGCGGCGTCGGCGTAGAAGTGCTGGCGGTCTTTTTCGTCGGGCGACAGCTCCTTGAGGTCGGTGCGGTATTCGCTGAAGCGTTCGGCGGCGCCGACGTTGGCCTTGAGCAGGGTAGTGTCGAAGGTCCAGTTCAGCGCTTCGATGTTGGTGTCGCGCCATTGGCCGTCGTCATTGCGCAGGCGCTGGCGGCCGAACTTGAGGAGCTCGCCGGGGTAGGGCGTGAAGCCGCTGTAGCCGACCCAGAACTCGCGCAGGGCCAGGTAGTTTTTCTTCGCTGTGCGGTCGCTGTTGCTCGACTGCTCGGTGGTGTCATCCGAGGACTGCTGCAGGGTGTCGGTCTCGATGATGTCGCTCGAGGCAACGGCCTGGCCCATGGCGTAGGCGCTCCAGTTGCCGCTTTCGCCGTAGATCCACGGGCGCAGGTCGAGGCCGATGCCGTTGACGTCGCCACCCTTTTGGGTGCCGAGGTCACGGTCGTCTTCGGACTGGCCGGTGACTTTGACTTCCAGGCCGAAGTTCTTCGCTTCGGTCAGCGCGGCCAGGGTCGGGCACGACCACAGCAGGGCGAAGGTCAGGCCGATACCGGCCTGCACGAATGGATTGAGCTTCATAGGGATTCCTCGCCGTCTTCTTCTTGCAGGGCGTGCAGTTGCAGCGTGCTCTGGGCCAGGGTGCCGCGCGCGGCCAGTTCCTGTTGCACCAGGCGTTGGCCTTCGGCGCGTTGTTCCGGCGTCAGTGGGGCTTCGAGCTGCGTGGCCAGGTCGTTGGCCTCTGGTGTGTCCTGGGCTTTAGCCAATTGGCTGAAGACATAGGCGTTCAATGGGTCGGGCTTGGTGCCCTTGCCTTGGGAAAACAATTGCGCGATGGCGAAGTCGGCGCTGTTCTGGCCGTTGCGCGCAGCAGTCAGCAGGTGGTCCAGGGCTTTTTGCGAGTAGACCTTGCCCAGGTAGCCACGGCGGTAGATCTGGCCGAGGTAGTAATCGGCGGCCACTTCGCGGCCCAGGGCTTTCTCGAAATGCGCTTCGGCGGCCTTGGCGTCCGCCGGCACCCACTTGCCATCGTAGTAGAGCTTGCCCAGCAACAGCTCGGCGCGCGGCTGGTCGGCGGCGCGGCCGTTGTCCAGGTACTTCATCATCTGGTCGACGTCGCCCAGTTCCGGGAAGTCGTAGAGCAATTGCGCCAGGCTGACCCAGGATGCGGGGTAGCCGGGGGCGATTTTTTCCAGCAGCGCCTGGGCGGTTTTCTCGTCGGTCTTGCCCAGCGTTGCGTCGCCCAATACGCGGGCCACGCTGTCGATGCGCTGTGCGGTGACGGTGCCGCGGCTGTAGCCGGCTTCCATTTGCTTGAGCAGTTCGGCCTGTTTTTCTGGCTCGGCTTTTTTCTGGTAGACCGTGGCCAGTTCGACGTAGCAGATGTCGGTGGTGTTCAGCGCGGCCTTGCAGATGCGCTCGACATCATCCAGATGCTGGTCGTAGGTGTCCTGGGTGCGATACAGCAGCACCTGGGCCAGACCGGCTTCCGGGTAACCGGCGGCCTGCCATTTGTTGATCTGCTGCTGGGCGTTCACGTTGGGGAAGCTGTGCGGGTATTGCAGGTACAGCATCGCCAGCGGGATCAGGGTGTTGCCTTCGCCATTGGCAAAGGCTTTTTTCAGCAGGCCTTCGGCTTCATGGTGTTCGGCGTCGGTGGCGCCGGGCTTGGCCACCAGCAGGCGCCCCAGGCGGGCCTGGGCGCGCGGCGAAATATCCGCAGCGGCGCGGTAAGTGGCCTCGGCCTGTTTGATCTGCGCCGGGTCGCGTGTGCCGACCTGGATATCGGCCAGGCCCACCTGGGCCTCGCTGTAACCCAGGGTCGCCAGTTGCTGGTAATTCTGCTGCGCGGTGAGCGTGTCGCCCCGCTTGAGGGCTTCGTTGGCCAGGCGCTGGTCGGGCAGGCCGGCGCAACCGGCGAGGCTGACCGCAAGTGCCAGCAACGCGACAGGGCCCTTGTGGGAGCGGGCTTGCTCGCGATGCAGGCCGTGCGGTCCGTCAGGCAAACCGCACTGATCCCATCGCGAGCAAGCCCGCTCCCACAGGGATTGCGGTGTTTTCAGGAGAGTCGTCACAGGCATGTCCTCGCTTACAGTCCGGCAGCCATGGCTTTATCGATCAGCCAGTTCAGCGATGGGCCACGGTCGCTGGTGACTTCCACCGGGCGGCCGGCGTAGGCGCTGTCCAGCGGTGCGTCCGGCTTGATCTGCACGCGGATGTCGGAGGACAGGTCGGCGCTGTTCAGGCTGGTGCTGCTGACGATGGTGCCGGTGCGGGTCTGTTCTTCGTCGGCGACCTGGAAGTTCACCGGGGTACCTGGGCGAACGTCAGCGAACTGGCGGTAGGAGAAGCGTGCTTCCACGTTGGCCAGGCTGCCGCGAGGCACCAGTTGGAAGATCACGTCGCCTTTGCTTGCGTATTGACCGTCGGCCACCATTTGCTGGGCCACGATGCAGTCGCAAGGCGAGGTCAGGGTGCCGGTCATTTGTTTGCCGAACAGTTCTTCGACCTTGGCCGGTTGCAGTTGGTCTTCGTCCAGGTGGCCCTTGAGCACGTCGAGCATGCTGGTGCTGAAGGTCGCGAGCGGCGCGCCTTTGGCCGCCACCGCGTCGCCTTTGAGCAGGCTTTGCACGGTGCCGTCGCGGGGCATGGTCACGTTCATGCCGGGCACGCTGACCAGGCCGGCCTGGGCGTGGCTGACGAAGTACATGCCGTACAGCGATTTGAAGACGAAACCGAATGCCGCCAGGCCCACCAGGAAGATCGCCAGGCTGAACGTCACGGCGCGCAGGCGGCCGAAGACGCTCATGTTGCTGCCGCCGTCCTTGACCTTGCGCGCCTTGGTGAAGTTGTCGCGTTGCAGGGTGGCGAGTACGTCGCCCATGGTCACGATATCGCCCGACAGGTGCGACGTGATCAGGTGACGCAGCGTGGAAATATCCTGCGCGTCGAGGTTCTGGAACTGGCAGCCGGTGCGCCCGCTCTGGCGGTCGTAGGAGCGAATCTGCAGCTCCACATCCATCGCCAGGCCGAGGTTGTCGATCACAAATTGCAGGCGACCCTTGTGGACTTCGCCAACGATCAGCGGCTGGGTGGCGGTGAACGCCAGGCCGCCGGCGGACAGGTCGATGACCCGCGCTTCGGTCGGCGTGCGGTCAGTGTTGAAAAAGCGCAACTTGGCCGGGATTTTGACCCGGGCGTGCTGGCGTTGGGCTTCGGATTCGTGGACAACGTTGGCGTTTACTTGGCTGTTCATCAGGGCAATTTCCTAGAGTTAATTCAGGCTTGGCAGGGTCAGACCATCATCAGCAACACGGCGACGAAAATGCTGCCGGCGGAGAAGGTCATGGTCCGAGACGACCAGGTGTTGAACCAACGTTGAAAGCTGGCCAAATCGCGGGTCAGTTTGGTGTCCTGGCGGGTCCAGGACTGTTGATCGAGGCGGAAGAACACGTAGATCTTCACCAGCGCGCCCATGATCTGGTTGTAATAGAGAATCACCGGGTACGCCGGGCCGATCCTGTGCCCGGAGCACGACAGCAGCACGGTCAGGATCAGGCGGGTGATGCCGATCCACAGCAGGTACGCGAGGATGAACGCACCGCCGTACTTGAAGGTGGCGATGATCGCCACGGTCAGACCGAGCAGCGAGGTCCACATCGACACGCGCTGGTCGAACAGCACCACGCTGGTGAACAGGCCGAGGCGACGTACACCCAGGCCCAGGGCGCGGGAGTTCTGGCGCAGGTTGTTGCCGTACCAGCGGAACATCAGCTTGCGGCTGGCTTTGATAAAGCTCTTTTCCGGCGGGTGCTCCACGGTGTTGATCGCGGCATCCGGTACGTAGAAGGTGTCGTAGCCCAGGCGCATCAGGCTGAACCAGCTGGACTTGTCGTCGCCGGTCAAAAACTTGAAGCGGCCCAGGCGCCAGTGTTGCAGCGAGTCGCTTTCCACATCGGCGATAAAGCCCGGGTCGGTGACCACGCTGGCGCGGAACACCGACATGCGCCCGGTCATGGTCAACACGCGCTTGGACAGGGCCATCGAGCACATGTTGATGTGGCGCTGGGCGAAGCGCAGTTTGTGCCATTCGCTCATGATGTAGCCGCCGCGCACTTCGCAGAACTCGTTGGTGGTCAGGCCGCCGACATTGCCGAACAGCTGGAACCACGGCGCGGTTTTGCGCACGACGCCTTCGGCGAGCACGGTATCGCCATCGATCACTGCAACCACGGCGCGGTCATCCGGCAAGTGGCGGGAGATGGCGCGGAAACCGAAGGCCAGGCCGTCGCGCTTGCCGGTGCCGGCGATACGCACGAAGTCGAGCTTCACATGGCCCGGCGGGTTCATGCGTTCCCACAGGCTTTTCACCAGCAGTTCATCGGACATTTCCACCAGCGAGCAGACCACGGTGGTGGGGAAGCCGCATTCGATCGCTTCGCGGATCACCGAGCTGTAGACCTGCGCGGTGGTCAGCGCATCGATCCGGAAACTGGTGACCATCAGGAACACATGGGACGGGTCCGCGGCCTTGCCCAACTTGCGCACTTTGCGCCGCAGGTGGGGGTAGACCACGTACAGGAACAGCATGCCGCGAAAGAAATGCGTCGCACCCATCGAGTAGCGCCAGATACCGACGGCGCCAATCAGGAAAATAAAATTCTTCGACTCGGAGTCGAACGTACTCGCCGGCAACAGCAGGGCGAGTCCCATCAGCAGGCTCAAGAAGAACAGCCAGCCGGCGGATTGGAGCAGTACGTGTTTTAACTTGGACATAGGCGTCATCCGCAGGTGAAGGAGGTTTCGAGCTGCAAGCGCTGGGGATCAGGACGCCGGCAGCCCGAAACTTGCGGTTGCTGTTACCAGCAAATACCTTCGGTACGGCCGCTCACACTGGTGGCCTTGGACATGAAGCCCACCAGGTCGACCACTTGCTTGCCGTGCGGTGCGTTATGGGCCAAGGCCCGGAACTTCTCGTCACGGTTGCCGAGGATGATCACGTCGCAGTTGTTGATCACATCGTCGAAGTCCGAGTTGAGCAGGGACGACACGTGCGGGATCTTGCCTTCGATGTAGTCCTTGTTCGCGCCGTGGACACGGGCGTACTCGACGTTGCTGTCGTAGATGCTCAGGTCGTAACCCTTGCCGATCAGCATTTCCGCCAGCTCCACCAGGGGGCTTTCGCGCAGGTCATCGGTGCCGGCCTTGAAGCTCAGGCCCAGCAGGGCGACTTTGCGTTTGTCGTGGCCGGCGACGATGTCGAAGGCGTTCTGCACCTGGGATTCGTTGCTGCGCATCAGCGAGTTGAGCAGCGGCGCTTCCACGTCCAGCGAGCCGGCGCGGTAGGTCAGGGCGCGCACGTCTTTGGGCAGGCACGAGCCGCCGAACGCGAAGCCCGGGCGCATGTAGTACTGGGACAGGTTGAGGGTCTTGTCCTGGCAGACCACTTCCATCACTTCGCGCCCGTCGACGCCGACGGCCTTGGCGATGTTGCCGATCTCGTTGGCGAAGGTCACCTTGGTGGCGTGCCACACGTTGCAGGTGTACTTGATCATTTCGGCAACGGCGATGTCCTTGCGGATGATCGGTGCGTCGAGTTCTTCGTACAGCGATTGCAGGACATCACCGGAGGCTTTGTCGAATTCGCCGATGACGGTCATCGGCGGCAGGTCGTAGTCGGCGATGGCGGTGGATTCACGCAGGAACTCCGGGTTGACCGCAACGCCGAAGTCGACGCCGGCTTTCTTGCCGGAGCAGTCTTCGAGGATCGGGATCACCACATTGGCCACGGTGCCCGGCAATACGGTGCTGCGCACGACGATGGTGTGGCGGGTGGTCTTGTCACGCAGGACAAAACCGATCTCGCGGCATACCGATTCGATGTAGTTGAGTTCCAGGTCGCCGTTTTTCTTGCTCGGCGTACCGACGCAAATCATCGACAGGTCGGTAGCGCGGATGGCTTCGGCGAAGTCGGTCGTACCGCGCAGTCGTCCGGTCTCGATACCCTGGCTCAGCAGCTCGCCCAGGCCCGGTTCAACGATCGGCGATTTGCCTGCGTTGATCAGGTCGATTTTTTCCTTGGAGATGTCTACGCCGACCACTTCATGGCCGCGGGCAGACAGGCAACCGGCACAGACTGCGCCAACGTAACCCAAACCAAATATGCTGATACGCATCGCATTTACCTCTGTATTAAATCGTGCCATTAAATGGCCGGAGTTCATGTTTGCAAGCGTCACTGATGCCGCGAAAGTTAGGCGAATAGACGCCGACTTGCCGCGTGCAGGCATGTTGAATAACGAGTGACTAATGATTGCACTCAAGTTGTGCGCAACTTGGCCTTGTTATTGGTGCTTGCCCTAAAATGCAGCCGGCCTTCCTGGGAGAAGGGCCTGGCGCCAGTGCAACAGGGCCTTGATAAAAGGCTGTAAGCCTATAGTTATCAATGCCTTGGGTTATGTCACTGACCCATTGGGGTAAGCACGGCCTTGGCCTTATAGTGTGTGGCAATCGATCCTTATCGCCGCTCTTAACTAATCGGTTGGTAATATGAGCCCAGAGTCAAAGTTTAATGTGACAACTTTGCTACTTCCGTTGGTCGCCATGTAAGTCATCTCTTACAGAAACAGAGAATTCCGTTACCGGTGGTATGAGCGGTGCTTTAGGGCTAAGTTCCTGGCCGCTCATCCTGTTTCCGGAAATTTCTTGAAATATCAGCAAAGATGGCACTGGTACTATATTGATAGCACTTGCTATTTGGGCCAGTAGTTACGGGGAGTTGGAGCGCGGGAATAGTTTTGTGCCACTAGTGATTTAAAAAAGTGGTGCCACTACGAAAAAAAATGACGAATGTCGAGTGAAATAATTGTTAGAGATGCGTCAGGATATTTTTTGACGCCAAATAATTGACGATTCCCGCTGTGAAATGCAGACAAAAAAATGTGGGAGGGGGCTTGCCCCCGATGGCGGTGTGTCAGTCTATCCATGTATGACTGATCCCCCCCATCGGGGGCAAGCCCCCTCCCACATTTGATCTTTAGCGTCTATGAGGGCGGAGCAGGGCCTTATTCCGGTGCGTGATCGCGCAGGAACACCAGGTTGTCCGGCTTGGACTGCTCGGCATTGAAGCGATAACCCTGCACATCGAACTGCTTGAGCTGGGCCGGGTCGTTGATACGCTCTTCGATCACGAAGCGGCTCATCATGCCCCGGGCCTTTTTCGCGTAGAAGCTGATGATCTTGTACTGGCCGTTCTTCAGGTCCTTGAACTCGGTATTGACGATCCGCGCATTCAGCGCCGTGCGCTTGACCGCCGAGAAGTACTCGTTGGACGCCAGGTTGAGCAGCACGTCATCGCCTTGTTCGGCCAGGGCTTGGTTGAGCCACTCGCTGATCCGGGTGCCCCAGAAGGCGTACAGGTCCTTGCCACGGGCGTTGGCCAGTTTGGTGCCCATCTCCAGGCGATACGGCATCATCAGGTCCAGAGGGCGCAGCAGGCCGTACAGGCCCGAGAGCATGCGCAGGTGGTCCTGGGCGTAGCTGAAGTCGGCGTCGCTGAAGGTGTCGGCGTTGAGGCCGGTGTACACGTCGCCCTTGAACGCCAGCAACGCCTGCTTGGCGTTGGCCGCTGTGAACGCCGGGGTCCAGCTGCCGAAGCGCGCGGCGTTGAGGCCGCCGATCTTGTCGGACACATGCATCAATTCGCTGATCTGCGCCGGGCTCAGGTGGCGCAGTTGCTCGATCAACTCCTGGGAATGGTCCAGGTACTGCGGCTGGGTAAAGCGCTGGGTCGCAGGCCTGGACTCGAAGTCGAGGGTCTTGGCGGGGGAAATCACCATCAGCATGAAGTTGGCTCCTGTAATCGTGCTTGTAACGTGGGCGGGATTCTAGGGGGTTGGGCACTTTGACTCCACCTATGATGGCGATAGGCGCGATCCGTTATGATGGCCGGTGATTCTGGAGAGGGAGACCCTGTGTGCGAATAGCGCTTTTATTGTCGGCGTGCCTGTTTTGCCTGAACGCCCACGCGGCGCCGGTGGACGTGGCCAGCCTGGATCGCGGCGTCTGGCCGGAAAAACTCAGCAGCCCTGCGCTGTTCGACGTGGCCTCGCGCGCTGAAATATTGATGTTCGCCCACAGCCTGATCGGCAGCGAAGCCCTGGATGAAGCGGCGCTCAAACAGCGCCTGGGCCTGAAGATCATCAACCTGGCGGCCATCGACGATCTGCGTCGCCAGCTCTGGCGGCGCCTGTTGGAGAATTACACCGCTGCCCAGGAAAGTTGCGAGGAGGACGCGTCGTTCTGCTACCTGGTAGAAAACATGGACGACCTGCGCGAGCAGGCCGGCAAGTTCGAGGTCAGTGACAACTCCTTCTATATAGGCTGGGCCGGTCCAAGCCACAATTTCCACGAGCGTTACCTGGACGAGTTGCTGCGCAAAGCCGCGCTGTTCCCGCAGATCAGCAGCGAAATCGCACGTTTCGGTGACCATGAGCGCAATGGCGACGAATTCAACGACCGCCTGTTCCTGCTGACCTTCGACGGCGGCCCGGCGCCGGTCAGCGGCAATACCGACTGGCTCACCGATTACCTGCGCAAGCAGAAGATGAATGCCACGTTCTTCGCCCTCGGCAGCAGCCTGCAAAACCGTGTGGAGCGCAGTTCCGTCGCGGATGTGCAGGCGCTGTATCAGGGGCAGTGCGTAGGCACTCAAGGTTGGCAGTACCGTTCCCACAGCCATTGGGTCGACTGGCAAAGTTCGATCATCCGCAGCGCCGCGCTGGCGCAGAACCTGATGCCGGAAAACTACGTGCCGCTGTTCCGTCCACCTTACGGCCAGCGCCGCGCGGACAGCCAGGGTTTCTTCCAGTCCCAGGGTTTGCAGGTGGCGTTGTGGGATATCGACTCCCAGGACGAGCCAGGCAAGCTCAAGGCCGATGAGTCGGCGCAGCGGGTGCTGACATTGATGTTGTTGTGGCGCAAAGGGGTGATTGTGTTTCACGACACCCAGGACAAGGCGCGGGTCGCATTGCCGATGGTATTGCAGGCAACGGCGCAAAGCGGGCTGGGTTGGCAGGACTGCCGGGAGGCGTTTCGCTGAAGAGGCTGAAGTGCCCGCTCCCGTTGGGGATGCGGCATTTTCGGGGTGATTTTGTACGATATTTCTATGCGGGCCGACTTCCGACTTTAACGGGGTAGCTGGCACTCGGCTAGTGCTATTCGTCATCCTGAAAAATAAACTTCAAAAAAACGTCAAAGTGCTTTTTCCTGTCATGGGTTTTGCGGTATTACGAAGTCAGATCGCCGAAACCTGCAACACAGGTGGCGTCTTCCAAGACTCCTCATGTGGGCACTGCACTTGACGTCACGCAAGGTGCAGTCGGTGGTCGAATCGAGGCGCAGCACTGTTGTGGTATTGCGTCGACTGGCTCCCACAAAGGTGACCGAGTATGGATGATCATGGACGTAACCCTTCTTCCGACCAGCCAATCCTTTATGTGCTTGATACCAACGTACTGATCCACGATCCGAACGCTCTGCTTAACTTCGAAGAACACCACGTCGCCATCCCGATGATCGTGTTGGAGGAACTCGACAAACTCAAAAGCGGGCATCACAGCGTGGCCGCCGAATGTCGCCAGGCCATCCGCCTGATCGACAAAACCCTGGGTGAAGCGTCACCCGAGGACGTCGAAGTCGGCGTGCCGATCCAGCGCGGCAAAAGCGGGCCCAAGGGTTTGTTGTCGATTCTGATGAGCAAGCGCAGCGAGCCCAACAGCCTGCTGCCGGAAAACCTCAACGACAACAAAATCATCAACCAATTGATCGACCTGCACGCTCGTGACAAGGACATGCGCGTGGTGCTGGTGACCAAAGACATCAATATGCGCCTCAAGGCACGAGCGTGTGGGATCGCTGCCGAGGACTACAGTACCGACCAATTGGTCGACGACGTGTCGATGCTGTCCCGTGGTTATCACACCATGACCGGCTCGTTCTGGGACCGCGTCAGCAAGGTCGAAACCCGTCAGGACCACGGTCGCACCTGGCACCAGGTGCAACTGATCGACAACCTGCCGGCGGTACACGTCAACGAGTTCATCATCGACGAACAGGGCTTCGTGGGCTGGATCAAAGAGATCCAGGTCGACAGGCTGCTGATCCTCGATCTGCATCAGGAACCCCTGTTGCACCAGGAAGCCTGGGGCCTGAAACCGCGTGATATCTACCAGAGCCTGGCGCTGTATGCGCTGCTCGACCCGGACATCCACCTGGTCAACCTGACCGGTGCCGCCGGCTCGGGCAAAACCATCCTGGCCCTGGCGGCCGCCATCGAACAGACCATGGTGACCAAACGCTATCGCCGCATCATCGCCACCCGCAGCGTGCAGGGCCTGGACCAGGAAATCGGTTTCCTGCCCGGCACCGAAGCGGAAAAAATGGAGCCGTGGCTGGGGGCGATCACCGACAACCTCGAAGCCTTGCACATGGATGACGAAAACACCCATGGCAGCGTCGACTACATCCTCAGCAAAGTGCCGTTGCAGTTCAAATCCCTCAATTACATCCGAGGTCGCAGCTTCCAGCAGAGCCTGATTTTGATCGATGAGTGCCAGAACCTCACGCCGCACCAGATGAAAACCATCATCACCCGTGCCGGCGCCGGTTCCAAAGTGGTGTGCCTGGGCAACCTGGCGCAGATCGACACCCCTTACCTGTCCGCGACCAGCTCCGGGCTGACTTACCTGACGGAACGCTTCAAAGACTTCCCGAACGGCGTGCATATCGCGCTGCAGGGAGTTCCACGTTCGATCCTGGCCGAATACGCCGAATCTCACTTGTAAACGCGGTCCATGTAGGAGCGAGCTTGCTCGCGAAGAGTGTCTACGATAACGCGGGGTCTCTGGAGCCCCGCGTTGTTCTTTGGTTTTTCGCGAGCAAGCTCGCTCCTACAGGGTTTACAATCGACGCTCCTGATCAGGAGTATCCCTGTGCTGACTCATCTCGATTCCCAAGGTCGCGCCCATATGGTCGACGTCACCGACAAGTCCGTGACGTTCCGAGAGGCGGTGGCTGAAGCGCGGGTGCGTATGCTGCCCGAGACACTGAAAATGATTGTCGATGGTGCCCATCCCAAGGGCGATGTGTTTGCCGTGGCCCGTATCGCCGGGATCCAGGCGGCGAAAAAAACCAGTGATTTGATCCCCTTGTGCCATCCGCTGATGTTGACCGGCGTCAAGGTCGAACTGAACGCCGAGGGCATAGACTCCGTACACATCGTGGCGCGCTGCAAGCTCTCGGGCCAGACCGGCGTAGAGATGGAAGCGCTGACGGCCGCCAGTGTCGCTGCGTTGACCATCTACGACATGTGCAAGGCCGTGGACCGTGGCATGACCATTGAAAACATCCGCCTGCTGGAAAAGCTCGGCGGGAAAAGCGGGCATTTCAAGGCGGACCAGGCATGAGCATCAACGTACTGTTTTTTGCCCGCTACAGCGAAACGATCGGCCTGGATTCCCTGGAGATGGAAGGCGACTTCGCCACCGTCGACGCGGTGCGCCAGGCATTGGTTGGCGATGCGGGCTTTGACGTGCTCAACGAGACCAGCTTGATGTGCGCGCGCAATCAGGAAATGTGCAGCGTCGACGAGCCGCTCGAAGCCGGTGATGAAGTCGCCTTCTTCCCACCCGTGACCGGAGGCTGAGCATGGCCATCCGTGTGCAGCCCGCGCCGTTTGACCCCGGCGTCGAAGTCAACGCGATGCACGCCGCCAATGTCGGCGTCGGCGCTGTGGTGAGTTTTGTCGGCTATGTCCGCGACTTCAATGACGGCCACGACGTGGCGGGGATGTTCCTGGAGCATTACCCCGGCATGACCGAAAAGGCCCTGGCCAAGATCGCCGTGGAAGCCGAACAGCGCTGGCCGCTGCTCAAGCTCGAAGTGCTGCACCGCATCGGCGCGCTGGAACCGGGCGAGCCCATCGTCTTCGTCGCCGCCGCTAGCGCGCATCGTCAGGCTGCGTTTGATGCCTGCGCGTTTGTGATGGACTACCTGAAGACCCGTGCGCCGTTCTGGAAGAAAGAAAATACCAGCGAAGGCGCGCGTTGGGTGGACGGGCGCGACAGCGACCACGCCGCAGCGGATCGCTGGAAGTAGCCAGCCGAACACCTATCTCAAAATCAGCTGAAATCAAATGTGGGAGGGGGCTTGCCCCCGATAGCAGTGGCACATTCAACATCTCTGTTGACTGACCCACTGCTATCGGGGGCAAGCCCCCTCCCACACTTTTGACCGCATTTGAGCTTAGGGGCGTTTGCGTTCTACAGCCCGGAGCAAGTGCGTCGGCGGTGTCTCGCAGCTGATCTTGCGGCCCAGCAGCGTCTCGATCGACGGCAACTGATACGAGTCATCCTCCCCGGCAAAGCTGATCGACACACCCGCTGCCCCGGCACGGCCGGTGCGGCCAATACGGTGTACGTAGTCGTCGGGCATTTCGGGCAGGGTGAAGTTGATCACATGGCTGATGCCGTCGATGTGAATCCCGCGCCCGGCCACGTCGGTGGCCACCAGCACGCGGATCTTGCCTTCGCGAAAGCCTTCCAGGGTCTTGATGCGCTTGTGCTGCGGCACGTCGCCCGACAGTTGCGCGGCGTTGACGCCATCGCGCACCAGGCGCTCTTCGATACGACGCACTTCGTCCTTGCGGTTGGCAAACACCATCACGCGCTCCCAACCGTTGTCGTTGATCAGGTTGTAGAGCAGCTTGTACTTGTCGGCACCGGCCACGGCGTAGATGTGTTGCTCGACGTTTTCGCTGGCGACGTTCAGCGCCTCGATTTCGACGATGGACGGCTCGGTGGTCCACTGCTTGGCGAGGTTCATCACGTCTTCGGTGAAGGTCGCGGAGAACAGCAGGGTCTGGCGCTCGTTTTTCGGCGGGGTCTGGCGAATGATCTGGCGTACTTGCGGGATAAAGCCCATGTCGAGCATGCGGTCGGCTTCGTCCAGCACCATCACTTCGACCATGTCCAGGTGTACGTCGCCGCGCTGGTTGAAGTCGAGCAGGCGGCCCGGAGTGGCGACCAGGATGTCGCAGTGGCGCGCTTCGAGGTGCTTGAGCTGCTTGTCGAAGTCCATGCCACCGACAAACGTCATGACGTTGAGGCCGGTGTACTTGGTCAGGTCGGCGGCGTCCTTGGCGATCTGCACCACCAGCTCGCGGGTCGGGGCGATGATCAGCGCGCGCGGCTCACCCATGTAGCGTTCTTTCGGCGGCGGCGTTTGCAGCAGTTGGGTGATGATCGAGATCAGGAACGCGGCGGTCTTGCCGGTGCCGGTCTGGGCGCGGCCGATGGCGTCTTTGCCGGCCAGGGTGAAACCCAGCACCTGCGCCTGGATCGGTGTGCAGTACGGGAAGCCCAGGTCCTGGATGGCGTGCATCAGTTCCGGTGCGAGCTTGAAATCGTGGAAGCGGGTTTTGCCTTCCTGGGGTTCGACGACGAAATCTTCGAGTTTCCACGGTGTGACGGGCGGTTTGGACGCGCGTTCACGGCGTGCGGCTTTTGGCGCAGGCGCGGTTGCCGCAGCGGCTTCGGCCGGTTTCGGCGGTTCGGTTGGCGTCACCTCGAGCGGTTTCGGCGCGGTCACAGGCGCGGCCAGGCCAGGCTGTTTACCGTCGTGGCGGCTGCCGGGTGTCGGGACGGGAGCACTGGGAACTGGCGCGAGCGGCTCAGCCTCGCTTTTGCCGAACATCTTCTTGAGTGCTTTGAGCACGGTGATCTCATTAATTGGTTAAGGAATATACGCCGGCCAGTGTAATGCAAGAATCGGGCGCGGCGTAGTGCGTCTGTCATGTGGCTAAATAAACGGCGGTGTTCAGCGCAGTCGTTCGGCCAACCACGTACCGATATCGCTGATCTCTTCAGGTAACACTTCGTGACCCATTGGGTATTCCTGCCATGTCACGGTGACACCACGGGTCTTCAAGTGCTCGTAAGCGCTGCGTCCCATTGCGTTCTGCACCACCTCGTCGTACTGGCCATGCAGGCAAAGGACCGGAATGCGCTGCTGACTGGCGGATAATTCCAGCTCGTCGTCGAAGGTCGGCGCATAAGTGGAGAGGGCAATCACGCCACCCAAGGCGCCTTGCCATTTATGGAAAGCGGTGTGGTACACCACGGCGCCACCCTGGGAGAAACCCGCCAGGAAAATCCGCGAGGCGTCTATTCCGCTGCTTTTTTGTTCCTTGATCAAATCCGTGACCATTTTGGCCGACTCTTTCAGCTCTTCCAGGCTGATGGACCGCGCCGGGCTCATCGCCCTGATGTCGTACCAACTGGGCATCTCATAGCCGCCGTTGATGGTCACCGGGCGGGTCGGTGCTTGAGGCAGGACGAAGCGGGTGGTCAGCAGGTTTTCCTGCAGCGCTTGGGCCACCGGTTGGAAGTCGTAGCGATCGGCACCCAGGCCATGCAGCCAGATTACGCAGGCGTCTGCAGGCTTGGTGGGCTGAAGAATCAAGGGGTTGCTCATGTCTGCTCCATTAATGTGCGTGCGCTCCGATTGAGTGCGACGGAACGGTGCGCAATAGTTTGATCTGTTACGAGAATGTCGCAAGGTTGAATCTTTTGCCATTGACCTTGGGCTGAATCGACTCAGCAGCCACTCTGGTACGCGCTTTGCTATGTGTAGGTCGATGTCAGATCTTTCCTGGGACGGTAACACTATCAGTGACTGCCGTTTGTGGGATAGCAACTGGAATTACTGCGACTGCCTCATGCTGCTTGACCCTAATAAAAGCCAACACGGGTCGATATCGCCTCATAAGGGTGCGCTGAGGTTCTAGCTCCGACACAACAAGAGCAACTGGAGGTTTGAATGAAGGTATTGAAATCCACCCTGGCCATCGTTTCCGCGGCCGCTGTATTGGGTGTCAGTGGTTTCGCCCAAGCCGGCGCCACCCTGGACGCCGTGCAGAAGAAAGGCTTTGTGCAATGTGGCGTGAGTGACGGCTTGCCGGGTTTCTCGGTACCGGATGCCAGCGGCAAGATCCTCGGGATCGACGCTGACTTCTGCCGCGCGGTAGCCGCTGCCGTGTTCGGCGACGCGACCAAGGTCAAATTCAGCCAGTTGAACGCCAAGGAGCGTTTCACCGCGCTTCAATCCGGCGAAGTCGACATTCTGTCCCGTAACACCACCATGACCAGCTCCCGCGATGCGGGCATGGGCCTGAAATTCCCGGGCTTCATCACTTACTACGACGGCATCGGCTTTCTGGTAAACAACAAGCTGGGCGTTAAAAGTGCCAAGGAACTGGACGGTGCAACCATCTGCATCCAGGCCGGTACCACCACCGAGCTGAACGTTTCCGACTACTTCCGTGGCAACGGTCTGAAATACACCCCGATCACCTTCGACACCTCCGACGAAAGCGCCAAGTCGCTGGAGTCCGGGCGTTGCGACGTACTGACCTCCGACAAGTCCCAACTGTTCGCCCAGCGCAGCAAGTTGGCCTCGCCGAAAGACTACGTGGTTCTGCCGGAAACCATTTCCAAGGAGCCGCTGGGCCCGGTCGTGCGTAATGGCGACGACGAGTGGCTGGCCATCGTGCGCTGGGTTGGCTACGCCATGCTCAACGCGGAAGAAGCCGGGATCACTTCCAAAAACGTCGAAGCTGAAGCCAAGTCCACCAAGAACCCGGACGTTGCGCGTCTGCTCGGTGCCGACGGCGAATACGGCAAAGACCTGAAAGTGAAGAAAGACTGGGTCGTACAGATCGTCAAGCAGGTCGGCAACTACGGTGAAGTGTTCGAGAAAAACCTCGGCAAGAACACGCCACTGGAAATCGACCGTGGCCTGAACGCGCTGTGGAACAACGGCGGCATTCAATACGCACCCCCTGTGCGCTGATCGCTGATGGTTCTATCACCCGGTGGGCCAACCGCCGGGTGATGTTCTGTTCCATTCTTTCCGGGGCACTTCATGCAAAATAAAATCGGCGCACCCAAGCAGAAGCTCAGCTTCAGCGACCCCAAAGTGCGTGCGTGGCTCTTCCAGATCATCACGATTGTGGCGGTGGTCTCGCTGGGCTGGTACCTCTTCAACAATACCCAGACCAACCTTCAGCACCGAGGCATTACCTCGGGTTTCGACTTTCTTGAGCGCAGTGCCGGCTTCGGCATCGCGCAGCACCTGATCGACTACACCGAATCGGACAGCTATGCCCGGGTGTTTGTGATCGGGCTGCTCAATACCTTGCTGGTGACTGTGATCGGCGTGGTCCTGGCGACCCTGCTCGGGTTCATCATCGGCGTGGCCCGCTTGTCGCCCAACTGGATGATCAACAAGCTGGCGACGGTGTACGTGGAAGTGTTCCGCAACATCCCGCCGTTGCTGCAAATCCTGTTCTGGTACTTCGCGGTGTTCCTGACCATGCCGGGGCCGCGCAACAGCCATAACTTCGGCGACACGTTCTTCGTCAGCAGCCGTGGTCTGAACATGCCGGCCGCGCTGGCCGCCGACGGGTTCTGGCCGTTCGTGACCAGCGTGGTCGTGGCCATCGTGGCGATCGTGCTGATGACCCGCTGGGCCAACAAGCGCTTTGAAGC
This sequence comes from Pseudomonas sp. LY-1, assembly GCF_053502595.1. NCBI lineage: Bacteria > Pseudomonadati > Pseudomonadota > Gammaproteobacteria > Pseudomonadales > Pseudomonadaceae > Pseudomonas > Pseudomonas sp. LY-1. Next base: position 1,406,654 of record NZ_CP094353.1, read on the forward strand.
GACCGGCGTACCGTTCCACAAATTCTGGGTGGGCCTGGCGCTGTTCATCGTGATTCCGGCGTTGTGCGCGTTGATCTTCGGCATGCCGTTGCACTGGGAAATGCCCAAGCTGCAAGGCTTCAACTTCGTCGGCGGCTGGGTGCTGATCCCTGAACTGTTGGCGCTGACCCTGGCGCTGACCGTGTACACCGCGGCGTTTATCGCCGAGATCGTGCGCTCGGGCATCAAGTCCGTCAGCCACGGCCAGACCGAAGCCGCACGCTCCCTGGGCCTGCGCCCCGGGCCGACGCTGCGCAAGGTCATCATCCCGCAAGCCCTGCGGGTGATCATTCCGCCGCTGACCAGCCAATACCTGAACCTGGCGAAAAACTCGTCGTTGGCCGCCGGTATCGGTTACCCGGAAATGGTTTCGCTGTTTGCCGGCACGGTGCTCAACCAGACCGGCCAGGCCATCGAAGTCATTGCCATCACCATGAGCGTGTACCTGGCGATCAGCATCAGCATTTCCCTGCTGATGAACTGGTACAACAAGCGCATTGCGCTGATCGAGCGGTGAGGAAACGAGCATGAGTTCGCATACGTTCAAACCTGATATGCCACCGCCGAGCAAAGTCTTCGGGCCGATGGCATGGATGCGCGCCAACCTGTTTTCCAGCTGGCTCAACACCCTGCTGACCTTGTTGGCGTTTTACCTGATCTACCTGGTCGTGCCGCCGATCCTGCACTGGGCCATTCTCGACGCCAACTGGGTCGGCACCACTCGCGCCGACTGCACCAAAGAAGGCGCCTGCTGGGTGTTTATCCAACAGCGCTTCGGGCAGTTCATGTACGGCTACTACCCCGGCGACCTGCGCTGGCGCGTAGACCTGACCGTGTGGTTGGCCATCGTGGGCGTAGCGCCGTTGTTCATCTCGCGTTTTCCACGCAAGGCGATCTACGGCCTGGGCTTTCTGGTGTTGTACCCGATCATTGCCTTCTTCCTGTTACGTGGCGGCATTTTCGGCCTGACCAGCGTGGCCACCAGCCAATGGGGCGGCCTGATGCTGACCCTGGTCATCGCCACCGTCGGCATCGCCGGTGCCTTGCCGCTGGGGATTGTGCTGGCGCTGGGGCGGCGTTCGAACATGCCGGCGATTCGTGTGGTCTGCGTGACCTTCATCGAGTTCTGGCGCGGCGTGCCGTTGATCACGGTGCTGTTCATGTCCTCGGTGATGCTGCCGTTGTTCCTGCCCGAAGGCATGGGCATCGACAAGCTGCTGCGGGCGTTGATCGGCGTGATCCTGTTCCAGTCGGCCTACGTGGCGGAAGTGGTGCGCGGTGGCTTGCAGGCGATTCCCAAAGGTCAGTACGAAGCGGCCGCGGCGATGGGCCTGGGTTACTGGCGCAGCATGGGCCTGGTGATTCTGCCGCAAGCCCTGAAGATGGTGATCCCCGGCATCGTCAACACGTTTATCGCGCTGTTCAAGGACACCAGCCTGGTGATCATCATCGGTTTGTTCGACCTGCTCAACAGCGTCAAGCAAGCCGCCGCCGACCCGAAATGGTTGGGCATGGCCACTGAAGGCTACGTGTTCGCCGCCCTGGTGTTCTGGATTTTCTGTTTTGGTATGTCGCGCTATTCCATTCATTTGGAACATAAGCTCGACACAGGCCACAAGCGTTAGGAGTTGTTGTTATGAGCGAAGCGATCAAACAGCCTGTGAGCCCTGAAGGCATTATCCAGATGCAGGGCGTGAACAAGTGGTACGGCCAGTTCCACGTATTGAAAGACATCAACCTCAACGTCAAGCAGGGCGAGCGTATCGTGCTGTGCGGCCCGTCGGGTTCGGGCAAGTCCACCACCATCCGCTGCCTCAACCGCCTGGAAGAACACCAGCAGGGCCGCATCGTGGTCGATGGCGTGGAACTGACCAACGACCTCAAGCAGATCGAAGCGATCCGCCGCGAAGTCGGCATGGTGTTCCAGCACTTCAACCTGTTCCCGCACCTGACCATCCTGCAGAACTGCACGCTGGCACCGATGTGGGTGCGCAAGATGCCCAAGCGCAAGGCCGAAGAAATCGCCATGCATTACCTGGAGCGCGTGCGTATCCCGGAGCAGGCCCACAAGTTTCCGGGGCAACTCTCCGGCGGCCAGCAACAGCGCGTGGCGATTGCCCGGGCGCTGTGCATGAAACCGAAAATCATGCTGTTCGACGAACCGACCTCGGCCCTCGACCCGGAAATGGTCAAGGAAGTGCTCGACACCATGATCGGCCTGGCCGAAGACGGCATGACCATGTTGTGCGTGACCCACGAAATGGGCTTTGCCCGCACCGTGGCCAACCGCGTGATCTTCATGGACAAGGGCGAGATCGTGGAACAGGCGGCGCCGAATGACTTCTTCGACAACCCGCAGAATGACCGGACCAAGTTGTTCTTGAGCCAGATTCTGCATTGATCGATGGTTGATGCTTGAAGCGATAAACCCGGCACCAGGCCGGGTTTATTTTTGCCTGCTGTTTTTACGCGGACGCTTGAGTTGCAAGCTGCGCATCTTTTGCGATCAGCAGATGGTTCAGGTCTTCGCCGGCATTGAGTGCCTCTATTTCGGCCAATAGATGCGGATGTTTATCCAGTAGACGCATCAATGTGAGCAGTGGCGCGGGCGGAAAGATCTCAGCCCTTTCGTAGCGGGAAAATGCGTTATGGCCGCGGCCGGTCAATAGCCTCACCGCGTCTTTCTGCGTCAGATGCAATTTGCGGCGAATTCGTTTCATTTCGGCGGCGATGATTGTCCTGGCATCCATTAACAACTTATCGCTGGCATCGGAATAACGCTCTGCGCTATCGGTGTCCGAATCGAATTCGACCTCGTGACAGGCCTGGCATTCCCAGCCTGCAATATCAGGGATATCCCGGATCATGCCGCGTGTGTTGATCGTGAAGCTGCGACCTTCGAAATGCTGCATTGCGTCATGGGTTCCGCAGCTCATGCATTGTTGGGTTTTCATAAGGTTTTCTCCTTGAAGGAGATTACGGGAGGACCACCGCCTGGGCGGTAAGTCACTTTGATGTAAATCTCCGTAGCGTAAATCTTGATCAGATAGACGTCCTGCCACACGCGGTGGTCTGAATAGGTCGTCATTGACTTGTACAACATTCGATTCTCAAGGGCGCAGACCGCGAGTCGCATCTGGCCGATGTTCAACTCAAGTTGTCGAGCCCCCTCCCGCGCGCTTGCGGTGAATGCTCTGCTACCCAACCTGATGACATCCGCCTTTATCACCGCCAAATCGTAATGAGGTGTGTACTTTTCCATAAGACACCTAAGGCTGAAATTACCCTTTAAGGGTAATTTTAACAATCGAAAATACTGCTCCGTTTCCCTGCCTGAAAACCCTAGTGCGTTGCCTTTGTAGGCAAGTCCGAATAGGCTGTAGGTAAATTCATCCTATGATTGGACGAAAGCGCAAACCTCATGACAGACATCTCCCCGCTGATCAAACGCTCCCTGGTCGACCAAGCCCTCGAGCAGCTGCGCCAGCGCATCACCCAAGGCACGTGGGCCATCGGTGAGCGCCTGCCCACCGAGCCTGAGCTGGCGGCGGAACTGGGCATCAGCCGCAATACCGTGCGCGAGGCCATGCGAGTGCTGGCATTCTCTGGATTGATCGAGGTCCGCCAGGGCGACGGCAGTTACCTGCGTTCGATGACGGACCCGCTGGGCGCCATGCGCGCGTTATCCCATTGCAGCCTGGAACAGGCGCAGGAGACGCGGCAGATCCTGGAAGTGGAGGCCATCGGTCTGGCCGTCCTGCGTCGCACCGAGCAAGACCTGCACCGGTTGCGCGAGGCGCTTGATGCCAGCGCCGCGCTGTATCACGGTGAGCTGGAGGCCTACATCAGCGCCGATCTGGTATTCCACCAACGGCTGGTGGACGCGGCGCACAACCCGGCGTTGAGCGAGTTGTACCGGTATTTTTCCAGCATCATCGGCGCGCAACTGCGCCAGACCCTGAACATCTCGCCGCGTCGCCAGGCGGTGTTCGACCTGCACACCGCCCTGCTTGATGCCGTAGCGCAGCAAGACCCGGAGCGCGCCAAATCCCTTTGCCGGCAGTTGATCAATGAACCCTGACGCCCCACGCACGCCTGAGTTGGAAGAATTGCTGATCGACGCCGAGGCCGACGACGATGCAGTCCAGCACAGCCCCCCGCCGACGAGCCGGCCATGGCTGTTGCTGCTGGGTCTGGTGCTGGTGGCGCTGAACCTGCGCCCGGCGCTGTCGAGCCTGTCGCCGCTGCTCAGTGAGGTCTCGGCCAGCCTGGGCTTGTCGGCGGCCAGGGCCGGTCTGCTGACCACCTTGCCGGTGCTGTGCCTGGGCCTGTTCGCGCCGCTGGCGCCGCTCCTTGCGCGGCGCTTCGGTGCCGAGCGGGTAGTGCTGGGGATTTTGCTGACGCTGGCCGGCGGTATTCTGCTGCGCAGTGCATTCGGTGAGGTCGGGTTGTTTGTTGGCAGCCTGATCGCCGGGGCCAGCATCGGCATCATCGGCGTGTTGTTGCCCGGTATCGTCAAGCGCGACTTCGCCAGGCAGGCGGGCGCGATGACCGGGGTCTACACCATGGCGCTGTGCCTGGGCGCGGCGTTGGCGGCGGGGGCCTCCGTGCCTTTGAGCGACTCCTTCGGCAACCGTTGGAGCATCGGGTTGGGCTTCTGGATGGTGCCGGCGTTGCTGGCCGCGCTGTGCTGGTTGCCGCAAATCGGGCAGAAGCATGGCGCGCATCGCGTCGCCTACCGGGTGAAGGGCTTGCTGCGCGATCCGCTAGCCTGGCAAGTGACCTTGTACATGGGCCTGCAATCGTCGCTGGCCTACATCGTGTTCGGCTGGGTGCCGTCGATCCTCATCGACCGCGGCCTGAGCGCCACCGATGCCGGGCTGGCGCTGTCCGGTTCGATCATCGTGCAACTGCTCAGCGCCCTCACCGCGCCTTGGCTGGCCACGCGCGGCAAGGACCAGCGCCTGGCCATCGTGGTGGTGATGCTGCTGACCCTCGGCGGGCTGATGGGCTGCCTGTACGCGCCCCTCGACGGGCTGTGGGGCTGGGCGATTCTGCTGGGCCTGGGGCAGGGCGGTACGTTCAGCCTGGCGCTGACCTTGATCGTGCTGCGCTCGCGGGATGCCCACGTGGCCGCCAACCTGTCGAGCATGGCCCAGGGCTTCGGTTACACCCTGGCCTCCCTGGGCCCGCTCGCGGTGGGCCTGATTCACGACTGGACCGGCGGCTGGGCCGCCACCGGCTGGGTCTTCGCGGTGATCGGCCTGGGCGCCATCGTCGCCGGCCTCGGTGCGGGGCGCGCGTGGTACGTCGAGGTCAGCAGCGAGAAAGTCTAGAGGTACTCCACCTCCAGCGTCGCCGAACCGTCCATGAGGATGTCGGTACTCAGGTCCAGGTTCTGTTTGGCGTTGATCACCGTCTCCAGGCTCAGCGTGCTGGTCAGGTTCTGGATCGCCATGGGGCCGGCGGTGCTGCCCGCGGTGTCGGTGAAGCCCAGCAGGCTCTTGGCGCCGATGTTGATCGGGTTGCGGTTGGCCGCGCGCCAGGCCACGCCGCCGGTGGTGGACTCGGTGCCGTGGACCTCGGCCACGCCACCCACCACGGTCTGCTGCGGATCGAACGTCAGCGAGTACACGCCGATCTTGTTCGCGCTGTTGTCCAGGCCCAACCCGTAATAAATCTCGCTGTTGACGTGGGCCGAGCCGTCGCGGTTGTCGTGCATGCGCAAGGCATAACGCACCGGGCCGTTGCAGATCACCGTCAGGTTCAGGGACTTGACCGGCAGCCGCGTGCCGGTCGTGAGGTTGAGGTCTTGCTGGGCGATCTTGCCGAAATCCACCACGCCGTTGGCCGACAGGATCGGCGCGCAGGACATCGGGATGATCCGGCCGTTGACGTTCAGGTCGACGGGGGCGGCGGCCTGCGCCGGTTGGCTGAACAACAGGGGCACGAGGATCAGGTAGCGAGCAATCATGGGAGGCTCCGAGGGGCTTAGAAGTAGGTGATTTCCAGGGTCGCCGAACCGTCGAGCCGCACTTCGCTGCGCAGGTCCAGGCTGTCGAGCGGCGCGATGAAGGCTTTCAGGCTGAGTAATGCGCTGAGGTTTTGCAGGGCATTCGGGCCTTCGGTGCTGCCGGCCGTGGCGGTAAACCCGAGGAGGCTGCGCGCGCCCAAGGGGATCGAGCTGGCGCTGGCGCTGCTCCAGGCGGCGCCGCCTGTGGTCGAGTCGGTGCGATACAGCTGGGGCAGGTTGTCGGCGCTGGCCTGAGCCGGGTCGACCAGCAGGTAATAACGGCCGACTTTCTGCCCGCGTGCATCCAGGCCCAGGCCGTAGGCGGTTTCATCGATGCCACCGGTGGCTGAGCCGGCGCGGTTGTCGTGCATGACCAGGGCAAACGGAGTCGGGCCGTCACAGCTGACCGTGAGGCTCAGCGCGCGGGCGGGCAGGGCGGTGTCTTTGTCGCGGTGCAAGTCGCTGACCGACAACTTGCCGAAGTCCACCGTGCCGTTGTTGGCCAGGGTCGGCGTGCAGGCCGTCGGTGCGAAGCGCGCTTGCAGCTGCAATTCCCGTGAACGCCCGGAGGTGGGCGCGTCCACCTGCGCCGAGGCTTCCCAGGTTTCGGCATCGCGCACGCGGATCGCTTCGTCCCGCGCCCACGCACTCACCTGCAGTTGCGCGGCAAAACTGCGCCCGGTGGCGGGCTGGCCGTCGTGCAGCGGGACGATGCCGTGGTCGGCGCGCCAGGCCAGGCTCGTGCCGATTTGCGCGGGCGCCTGGCCTGGGCCGGCGAGCAAGCCGAGTTGCACCGCGTGGCCATCGAGCACCGCGTCATGCACTTGCACGCGGTAACTGCCGCCGTCGCCCAAGCGCAAGCGCTCGGTGCCGGCAGCCAGGGCGCGGTAGAACAGGCTCATGTCAGCCGGTTGCGGGCAGTTCAAGGTCAAGGACAGGCGCCGTTCGCCGAGCAGGTGTTCCGCTGCCGGTGCTGATGCGACGGTGCGGTTCATCAGGCCAAAATCCAGGCGCGATTCGCTCAGGTCCAGGCGGCAGTCGTCCTCGGCCAGGGCCGTGCCGGCGAACAGCAGCAGGGCTGCCAGGCTGTGTTGAAGCTTCATATTGGGGTCCTCAAGGTCGCTGGCAGCGGGCCGGTGCGGTTTCGAAATACACGTGGGGGTCGGCCTTGGCCGGCAGTTCAAAGCGCAAGTGGCAGCGCGGCTGGTCAGGGGCCTTGATCCATAGCGGGCGGGTGTCGAGCACGTCGGGCAAGAACACTTGGTTGCCTTCCTGGACCAGGGTGATGAACTCGCCGTCCTCCGTGGTCACGGTCGAGCCGCGTGGCATCGGGGTGTCCAGGGTCAGCAGCGCACGCCGGGTGAGCGACACGCCGAACTCGATGCGGTCCACCGCGCCGCGGCCTGCCGATACCACCGCAAGCCCGTTGTGGATGTCGGCATTGCGCGGCAGCGAACGGGTGTGGACTTCCAGCGGGCTGCGCCCATAGGCGCTGAGCTGAGGCGCCACGGCCTGGCCTTGCCAGTCGGTCCATACCGGGCCGCTGGGGGTGTTGACCTTGATCCCGGGCATGTCGCCCACCGCCAGCACGGCAAAGGTGTCGCGCACCGGGTAGGGCGAGAACGTCAACCCGTCGGCGTGCAGCACCATCCCGCCGCGTGCGCCGCCCTGGTAGCTGGAGCGCTCGGCGTCAGCGCGCGTGTAGTTGAAATCCAGCTGGCTGTAGAACGGCAGGGCCGACACGCCCAGGGACGATTCGACTTCGCGGTCGCGGGTGTCATGTTCGACGCCGACGCGATACGCCAAGTGGTCGTTGATCTGTTCGTTGAGCCCCATCCCGGTGCGGTGCTCGCCGCCGGAATTGCGCACCCAGGCGCGGCCACGGCGACTTTCGCCGAGGGGCAGGCTGACCGTCAGGTACAGGCTGTCGTCGTTGTAACGACGCCCGCCCATGTGCCATTCGGCGGTGGTGGAAATCGACATACCGGCGACCTGCGTACCCCAGGAGGCGAGGGCGCGGCTGCTGCTGTCGCCCTGGAACGAGGACGAACGGGAAACCCCCGCGCTGAAGGCGCCCAGCCACGGGTGCGACCACGAGCTGGTGGCGCTCTGCTGGTCGCGGTAACGCGCGCGTTGCTGCTCGCGGGTGTCGACGATGTAGGTCGATTCGGTGAGGTCGCGGTAGCCCTGGGTGCGCCAGGAATTGGCTGCCGTGAAGGCCCAGCGCTCACTGAGTTTGTGCGACCACGACAGGTCGGTCTGCACCCCGCGTTCCTGGGTGCGCCGCGAGGCTTCGGAGGCGACCACGGCCACTTGCACCTGACTGTCCGGCAGCGGCAACAGGCCCAGGCTCAGGCCCGCCGAGCGATAATCCGCGGCCGCCAACAGCCCGCTGCCGAAGCTGAGCTGCGGATGCGGCGCGGCGCTCCAGCCGGCACTCAGCACCCAGGGTTCGGCGCCCGGGCCGTCGCCGATATTGCGCACCCGCCCGGCCGCCACCGAGTAGCCGGGCGCGGGCAGCCCCAGGCCGAGCATGGCGGCGGGCACGGTAAAGCGCCGTTCCTCGCCGGTGCTTTCCTTGACGGTGACTTCGACGTCGGAGCGCCCGTTGAGGCGCGGTACGTTGCTCAAGCTGAACGGGCCGGCGGGCACCACTGTGGAGTGAATCAACGCGCCGTTCTGGCGCACTTCCACCTGCGCCGGGCCGTTGGCGATGCCGTTGATGGTCGCGCCCTGGTTCTGATCCTGCAGGGCCTGTTCGGTGAGCACCTGCACGCCGGTGATTGGCGCACCCGCGAGCACCGGGTTGTAGAGGTTGATCTGCCCGGCCTGCAACACCGCCTGGTGGCTGGCGAAGGTGCGCTGGGCGTAGGCGTCCAGATGGGTGGTGCTTGAGCGGCTGTCCTGCCAGGTCTGTACCTGGCGGCTGCGCACGATCCAGTCGCCGGCATTGAAGCCGACCTCGGTATTGGCCGAGCCAAAGCGGCTGGAATCATCGCGGTAGTGGTTGTACAGGCCGCTCACGTCGTAGTTGAGCAGCGCCGCGAAACCGCCGGTCTGATAGCCGGAAATGTCCTGAGTGACCGGGCGCAGCGCCTGGGTGGGCACCACCAGGTTCAGGCTCAGGTTGGCCGGGTCGTGCTCGATCACGGTCTGTGGGTATTGCTCGAGAAAGGCATAACAACTGCTTTCTTCTGCCGGGCCCGAAGACGGCGTCACCAACTGCGCGGCGTCCAGCAGCGGCGGGTCGAAGCATGTGGCGCCGTGCTGATCCACGCTGACATCGACGCGCCCGCGCCGCTGGCCGTTGACCGTCAGGTTGAGCGCATGGCGCCCCTGGGTAAAACGCGGGGTCTGCATCAGCAGGCTGGCGAGTTCGGGATCGATGCCACGCTGGAGCAGGGTCTGTGGATCAAACGAACCTGTCGACGACTGCTCTGCCCATGCCAGGTTCGTCAGCAACCCCTGACTGAGCGTCAGCACCAGTAATGCCAGGCGCGGTGAAACGCCGGGCACGGCTTTGCCGTCACGGTAATGGATGACTGTGTTCACACAAATGCACTCGGATGATGGAAGTCCCCGGCGTGATTCCCTATCGCGTCAGGTCTTCCCGGTGGCCTTCAGTGGGTGGCCACTTCGTGATAGTGGCGCCGTCGTGTCCCTGGGCGCCGTTGCATCACAGGCTTATGGGCGCGTCGTGGGGCGCGACCGCAAAGCCATACACTGTGGCCGGTTGCAGGCGCACGCTGGTGGCACCGGCGCCGGCGCCGCTGGCGGTGACGGTCAGCGTTTCACCGGGCAGCACATAGGTGCGCGGCAGCATCGCCGAAGCATTGCCGGGCAGCAGTTGCAGCTCCTGGGCCAGGCGCACCACATACGGGGACGGGTTGTGGACGCTGAGCTGGTCGGCTTTCAAGGTCCATTGCAGGCCCAGCCACGGCGTGCGATTCGGCGCCAGCCCCTTGGGATGAATGATCACCGGCAGGTTCTGCCGCACGGTCACGCCCACTTGCGCGCGCCCGAGCTGGGCCGGGTCGCGCTGGGCGGGCATGCCCTCGAAAATCACCCGTTTGAGGCGCTGGGTTTGCAGCGGCGCCTGGGTTTGCAGGATGAAGCGCACCAACTGGCTCTTGGACGCCTCGACGCGGGTCAGGGGTGGAGTCACGAACAGCAGCGTGTCGCTGTCCTCGGGGATGTTTTCGAGGGTGACGTGCAGCAAGGCCATTTTGGTGTCGGTGTTGGTGACCGAGACCGTGGCCTCGCCATCGGCCTCGTTGACGATCACCACCGAGGTGTCCGGGACCATGCCGTCGGCACGCGCGACGGTTGCACCGAGGACGGCCAGTGCCACGCAGCAGAGACGCGGCAGCCAGCGCCAAACGGAAAAAAACGAGTTCATAACAGGGCTCTTCTATACAGGGCGCTTCAAATGGGCCGACATGCGCGCGGTGGGTGACCGGGGCGCCGACGGCACGGTGTCAGAGGTAACGCAGGTCCAGCGTGATCGAGCCATCGAGGGGCACCTCTTCGTGGAGCGTCAAGGTGTTGGCCGGGCTGATCGAGGTGTCGACCCGCAGGGACGCCACCAATTGCCGGATCGGCGCGGGCAGCGTATCGCCGGCCCGGGCAAAGCCCATCAACAGACGCGGGTACATGTTAGGTTCGGGTTTCCAGCTAGCCCCCTGGTCGGATGAGGTCAGGGTTTGCATCGGCTGCGAATCGCCTACCGGGCCGCGCAACGACAGGCTGACCGACCCGAGGCGTTCGTCGGGGGCATGGGGGTTCATGCCCAGCCCATAAAAATAATCCGGCGCCAGCGATGACTCGCGCTTGTTGTCGATGCCCACCAGGGCGAACAACACCAGGCCTTCGCAACTGATGCTCAAGCCCATCTGCTGGTTCGGCAGCACGGTGAACTCACTCGGATGCAACGTCGTCGCCAGGATCTTGTCGTGGTCGACAAGGCCGTTGTCCGACAGCGATACGCTGCACGCGCTGGGGGTGATTCGCCCGTTGACGTCCAACTCCACGCTCGAGAGCGCGAAGGCCAAGGGCGCCGCCGCCAACAGAAGGGTGAGGGCCGGCAAGCGAGTAAGCAGGTTCATGGCTTGAGTTACCTGGTGTTGAACGGGTGGTACGGGCATCGGGCAAGGCGGTGGCGTTACAGGTAGAGGACTTCGACCGTGACCGAACCGTCGATCACCGTGTCTTCGGTAATCGTCAGGCCCTGGGCCGGCAGGATGAATGGCTTGACCGAGAGCGCCACCTGCGTGTTCTGGGCCGGCACAGGCACCCGCGCCGCGCCGATCTCTTGGATCGAGATCAATTGATTGGTTTGCCAGCCCATGTCTGGCCGCATAGAGTTCCAGGTGGTGCCGTTGTCCGACGATCGGATCATCCCGACGGGCGTGTTATCGGCGACGCCCTGGTCGAGGAACATGAGGTAGCCGCCAATACGCTGACCGGCACTGGTCTTACCGATGCCATATTCGATGATGCTGTTTGCCGAGTCGGTGCGGTTGTCGGTGGCCGTCAGGGCAAACAGGGTCGAGGCTTCGCAGTCGATGCCCATTTGCAGGGTGACCGGGGTGAGTTGGGTCCGGGTGTCCAGGTTAAGGTCCTTGACCGAGACCCGGCCGACGTCGATGGTCTCGGCCGACAGGCTCGGCATGCACGCCGAGGGCACAATCAGGCCCTTGACGGTCAGGTCAACGGTGGAGGCGGCGAGCACCGGGAAAGCGCAGCCGATCAGTACGCCGGTAACGCTGGTACGCAGTAGCTTTTTCATGACGGGTGAAGCTCCAGGGATGGATAGGAATACAGGGGGTCCAGGGGGACAGGGGGTTACGCTGTTACAGGTACTTCATCTCAAGGGTCGCGTGCCCGTCGACGAGGACTTCGTCGGTGAGGGTCAGGCCATCGGCACGGGCAATTCGGGTGTAGAGCACAATGTCTGCTTCGAAGATCGTCACGGCCATTGGCTGAGTGGGGTTGTCCATTGCGGCAACCGCGAGCAGGTTGAGGTGGCCCAACTGCGTACCGGGGGTCCACGTGGTGCCGCCATCCAGCGACACGATGGTTCGCGCGGCCATGGTGTCCGCCATGGGGTTGCTCAAACTCAGCGAAACGCTGCCCAGTTTCTCGTCGTTGGGGGTCGTGCCCAGGCCGTGGTGGTTGGGGATCACCGATGTGCCGTGGCGGTTGTCGATGGTGGTCATGGCGAAGAGCGTCGAGCCTTCGCACCGCACGTTCAGGTGCAGGGTGTTGCGCGGCAGCAACGTGTCTCGGTCTTGGTTGAGGTCGCGCACGGTCACCTTTCCGTGGTCGATGGTGCCGCCTTCAGCCAAGCCCGGCGTGCAGGCTTTGGGCGTAATTACGCCGCTCACGCTCAGCTCGGCCTGGCTGCTGGCTAAAGCGCTGGGCACGTTCGCCAGCAGCAGACTCGCCAACAATGCGGGGAAATATTTATCCATGAAATGAACAACCTCTCTGGGCAATGCCCTGCGTGGATGATGAGTTACAGGTACTTGACCTCGATCGTGGCGGAGCCGTCGATCAGCACTTCGTTGCTCAAGTCCAGGCTGTTGGCGGCGGCGATCTGGGTGTCGATCACCAGCTCGCTGATCACGTTCTTGATCGGGATCGGCTTGGGATCCTGACCGTTCGACCTGTCGCCAAACGCCGCCATGTACGGGTTTTGCCAAACCACATCGTCAATGGCTTGCCAGCTCACGCCATCCAATGACTCGATGGGCTCGACGGCGACGTTGTCGGCCACCGGGTTTCTCAGGGAGAGCCAGAACGTGCCGATTTTCTGCAGGTTGTTGATCAGGCCCAGGCCGTAGCCGAAACCGTAGATTGACGACCCGGCGCGGTTGTCGGTGGTGCGCAACGCAAACAGGGTTGCGGCCTCGCAGTCCACATTGAGTTGCAGCCTGGCGGTGGGCAGGCTGGTCGGGCTGTCGAGGTTGAGGTCTTTTACCGAGACCTTACCGTGATCCACCACACCACTGGCGGACAACGTCGGTGTACAGGCGCTTGGGGTAATCACGCCTTTGACGGTCAATTCCACGGTACTGGCGGCGAAGGTCATACCGCTGCCGACAAGGGCGATGACGGCGGTGAATGCGGCTAAGGGCTTTTTCATGTGATCGAGCTTCCGATGCAAAACTGATTGCCGAGGGGCAAAGGGGGACCCGTCGGTAACTAGGTGGCGACCGCCTGGAGTGGCCGGTCGCGTCCCGCTCTGGGGATGCCGGGCAATCTATCGGGGGGAGGGCGTCGGGCAAATACAACAAATACGACAATGGGCGGATGTCGCACACGCCCAATCGACTTGTCGGAACTCGTTTTTTTGTGTGTAGGAAATATAAGGGTTTCGTAGTTGTTGTATCGCGCAGGCGGCCTAATTCAAATAGCGTTCCGGCCGATACATCTTCACAGCACATTCGAACAGCCAGGCGTGTTGCGTGCCGTACCCGGTACCTATGTCGGCGGATGTTCTGTCGGCCATTGAGGTTGCCGATCCCCGCGCCGTGCGCTTATTGAATTTGAGGTAGTCATGTCATCAGGCCCTATCCCAGGCGACCGAGCAGGGGATGACCTGGCCGCACAGCCGGCGTCAACCCGGCATTGGCGTGAGCTCAAGGTGTTGTTGGTAGACGATCATCCCGCGTATTGCCTGCTGATGGGCGCGATGCTGGAGCGGTTGGGGCTGGCATTTGCAGTGTGCGCGCACGGCCAGGCTGCCCTGGCGATTCTGGACGTCAGCCGCGCCGACCTGATTTTCAGCGACTGCCAAATGCCGGTGATGGATGGCTATGCCATGACCCGTGAGCTGCGCCGCCGCGAACTGCGCGACGGCACGGAGCGCGTGCCGGTCATCGCGTTCACCGGCAAGCTGGGCGCGCGCGAAATCCAGCAGTGCCAGGCTGCGGGCATGGATGCCTGGCTGGCCAAACCGGTGACCTTTCAACAACTGCGCCAAGTCCTCGGCGACTGGCTGCCCGGCCCGCGTATCAGCGAGACCGCGCAGCCGGTCACGGCGGTGGAGGGGCGCTGGCCGAGTCGCGGCCGGTTGGGGCAACTGTTCGGCTGCAGCGAGGCGCTGCCCGGCATCCTGGCAAGCCTGGTGTATGAGGCCGAGCTCGATCTGCATGCGCTGGCCCAGGCCACCGACGGCCTGCAAGCGCAGGCCACGGTCGAGCATTTGCACCGCTTGATCGGCAGCGTGGCGTTCTTCGGCGCCACACCGCTGGAAATGCGCGGTCATCAGTTGATCGAGGCGATCAACCGCGACGGTGTGGCCATGCACCTTCAGCGCTTGCTCGCCTTGCGCAGCGACTTGATGGGGTATCTGAAATATTTGTCGCTATTAGGAAAAGGATGACAGCTAAGACCGATGGCTTCTGTAGGTCTTCAGAGTGGGTAATTTCCTTTTTTTCTGTGGGGTAAAATTCTGCTCCCAGGGATTGCTGGGCTATCTGCCATTACGGCGTTTGGGGGCGGTTGTTGCCGATCCGATCCGGGAGTATTTTGCGCGGATTCAAGTTGCCATCATGGTGGTGCTCATGCTTCGCGTAATTATTGCTGACGATCATCCCATCGTGCGTATCGGGCAGAAAGTGGTGATAGAAGCCAATGGCCGGTGCAAAGTTGTCGCCGAGGCCGACGGCCCGGATCAGTTGTTGGCGCTGGTGGACAGCACCCCGTGCGATATCCTGGTGACGGACTTCGCCATGCCGGGTAACCAGCAAGCCGACGGCTATGGCTTGCTCGGCCTGATGCGGCGCCGGCACCCGGACTTGCCGGTGATTCTGGTGACCATGTTTGCCAATGTCGCCACGTTGCGCGAATCGTTTGCCCAGGGCGCGCGGGCGATCCTGGCCAAAAGTGCGTCGGCCCGCGAACTGCCCCTGGCGATTGCCGCCGTCAGTGAAGGGCGCACCTTCGTCAGCGAGTGTCTGCGCGCACAACTGGCGGAGGCCGGGACGGGCAATCAGCAAGCCGTGCCGCAGTTGTCCGGCAAAGAGCGCGAAGTGGTGCGGATGCTCGCCAGCGGCATGACCGTCAGCCAGATCGCGGCGCGGGTCAACCGCAGCATCTCGACCATCAGCAAGCAGAAAAGCACCGCGATGACCCGGCTGTGCATCTCCACCGATGTGGATTTGTTCGCTTATGCGCGTGCGGCGGGCATGGTGCCGTAGAAAGTTGCAGTTTCATGACGGTGCTAGAGTGAGTCAGGCAGTGGCTGAGTATCGTATTACTTGTATTAAGTTTGAATGAGTTATCCCTTAACTTGTGATGGCTGTCCTGGCATTGTTTGGTCGGGGCATACACTTCATTCTAATAGTTTTGTCTTGCTGGCGAGTTAAAGTAAGCGCGTCTGTGCGCTTGCCTGGCTTATCAAGTAATGACCGAAAGTGAGCCTGTTATGCAACCGTCCCGTGTACTTGTTGCCGCCGCGTTTTTGCTGGCCGGTGTTTCTAATGTAATGGCCGCATCCAGTGTGGATATCAGCGTGGTCGGTACTATCATTCCGTCGGCCTGTACGCCAACTTTATCTGATGCCGGTACGGTGGATTATGGGAAGATCTCGATCAACGATTTTCCTAGACTGGGGGAGATGGTACTGCCAGCGGCGACGATAAACTTGGAGGTTACTTGTGACGCGCCGACTTTGATGGCAGTCAGGAGTCTGGACAATCGAGCCGGAACTGCGGCTGTTCAATCACCGTCACATGACCCGCTCACCGTGTATGGTTTGGGCTTGGCAAGTGGTGGGCAAAAGATCGGCAGGTACGAACTTAAGATGAACGATGTGACAGCCGACGAACAACCGAGAGCTGTGATTGAGTCCATCGATAAAGAGACGTGGTTTGCTGCCGATAACGCAATGTGGCAACCACGTTGGCTGCGCACCGTGAGTAACGGTAATATAATTCCCGTGGCAGTGACGACCCTTAAGACAGACCTGATGTTGAGTACAGTCCTCGCGCCCAAAGACTCTCTGCCGGGTGAGGAAGAAATCCAGATAGACGGCAGCGCCACTTTGGACGTTATCTACCTTTAACCCCGCCAGGCATCACTTATTCTCGTGACGAATAACCATGGCTTTCCCGTGTTACGAGGATTATCGTTCAGCACCCCTGACCATCGTGCGAATGTTGCCCATGAGTGATGCCCACAACGTCCTGATCACCGAGTTCTATACGGCCTTCCAACATCTGGATGCCGAAGCCATGGCCGCCTGCTACACCGACGACGTGGTGTTCAGCGACCCGGCGTTCGGCGAGCTGCGCGGGCGCGATGCCGGGGATATGTGGCGCATGCTCACCACGCGGGCCAAGGACTTTTCCCTGACCTTCGACCATGTGCGCAGTGATGACACCACCGGCAGCGCCCATTGGGTGGCGACGTACCTGTTCAGCGCGACCGGCAATACGGTGGTCAACGACATCGGCGCACGCTTCGTGTTTCGCGACGGCAAGATCTGCGAACACCACGACCACTTCGACCTGTGGCGCTGGTCGCGCCAGGCCCTGGGCCTCAAGGGGTTGCTGCTGGGCTGGTCGCCCGCGCTGAAAAACGCCGTGCGCGCCCAGGCGCTCAAAGGCCTGAGGGCATTCCAGGCCAGTCGTTGATAAGATTGGCGCTCTTCTGGTTTGCCGAATCGACCCGTGACTGATCTTCCTGAACCCAAGCCCTGGTTCGTGTACCTGGTGCGTGCCGCCAACGGCTCACTGTATTGCGGCATCAGCAATGATCCGCTGCGCCGGTTTGCCTCCCATCAAAGCGGCAAGGGCGCGCGGTTTTTCCTCTCCAGCCCCGCCGTCGCGCTGGTGTACACCGAGCAGTGTGCGAGCAAGGGCGAGGCGCTGCGCCAGGAACGCTTGATCAAAAAACTGAAGAAGAGCGCCAAGGAATGCCTGGCGGCGAGTGGCTCATTGACCTGATT
Organism: Pseudomonas sp. LY-1; assembly: GCF_053502595.1. NCBI lineage: Bacteria > Pseudomonadati > Pseudomonadota > Gammaproteobacteria > Pseudomonadales > Pseudomonadaceae > Pseudomonas > Pseudomonas sp. LY-1. Next base: position 1,423,663 of record NZ_CP094353.1, read on the forward strand.
GATGGGCGCCTATTTCACCCACGCGTGATTTTGCAGGCTAAGCTGAATGCTCATTTAATTGAGCGGAGCCTGGCATGTCTGAGTTGATCCTGCACCACTACCCGCAGTCCCCTTTCGCGGAAAAAGCCCGCCTGCTCCTGGGCTTCAAGGGCTTGTCCTGGCGCTCGGTGCTGATCTCGCCGGTGATGCCCAAGCCTGACCTGATCGCCCTCACCGGCGGCTATCGCAAGACTCCGGTGCTGCAGATCGGCGCCGACATCTACTGTGACACAGCACTGATCGCGCACCGCCTGGAACAGGAAAAAGCCGGGCCGGCGCTGTTTCCCCAAGGCCTGGAACTGGTCGCCCAGGGGTTCGCCGCCTGGGCCGATTCGGTGGTGTTCGCCCATGCCGTGGCCTTGGTATTCCAGCCCGAATCCCTGGCGGCCAAGTTCGCCAAAGTGCCGTCCGAAATGCTCAAAGTGCTGGTGGCCGATCGTGCCAAGCTGTTCAGCGGCGGCACTGCAGCCCGTCTGCATCTGGAGCAGGCCAAGCATCAATGGCCGGCGATCATCAGCCGCATCGACCAGCAATTGCAGCACCAAGAGGGAGATTTTCTGTTCGGTGAGCCTTCGATTGCCGACTTTTCCCTGGCCCATCCGCTGTGGTTCCTCAAAGGCTCGGTGGTGACCGCGCCGTTGGTTGACGCACATCCCGCCGTTGCCACTTGGCTCGACCGGGTGCTGAGCTTTGGCCATGGCACCGCCACCGAGATGAGCACCGAGCAAGCCCTTGACGTAGCGCGTCACGCCACCCCGGCGGCGTTGCCCGCTGAAGCGTTCGAGGACTTGAATGGCTTCACGGCCGGCCAGCAGGTGAGCATTGCGGCCACCGACTACGGCACCGACCCGGTGCTCGGTGAGTTGTTGTTTGCCGGCCGCGAAGAACTGATCCTGCGCCGTACCGACGAACGCGGCGGCACCGTGCATGTTCACTTCCCGCGCCTGGGTTTTTGCATTCAGGCGCAATAAAACCGGATTATTTTCAACCGGAGGTGAGGTAAACCCGACGCCCATCCGTGTAGTGCTTGAAACTGCGATCTATTCGCATTAACAGCGTTTTCTACACGGGTGCTCACAAGCATGAAATCGACGGCGGGCGGTTGGGTTAAACAGTGGCTGGGAGCCTCGGTCTTGACGGTATCGGGGCTGGCACTGCTGCCCCTAAGTGTGGCGCAGGCGCAGGAGCAACAAAGTGCCCAGTTCAACTTTGCCCTGGCGGCCAAGCCACTGCCCCAGGCGCTCAGTGATTTCAGCCGGGTCACCGGGCTCAGTGTGATCTACACCGATGAAGCCCCCTACGGCCTCAATGCCCCGGCCGTCAGCGGCCCGATGAGCGCGACCCAGGCCTTGCAACGCCTGTTGGGCGGCTCCGGTTTTACCTTCCGCCAGATCGACGCCCGCACCCTGGCCCTGGAGCCCGTGCCCAGCGACGGCGCGCTGAACCTGGGCGCCACCACTATCAGCGCGGTCGCCGAACCCGCCGACAGCACCAGCTACCAGCCGCCACCCACCAGCTCGGTCATGCGTTCCCGTGGCCTGCTGCTGGAGACCCCGCAAACCGTCAACGTAGTGCCCGCCCAAGTGCTGCGTGATCAACAACCGCGCAACCTGGATGACGCCCTGGCCAATATCAGCGGCATCACCCAGGCCAACACCCTCGGCAGCACCCAGGATGCGGTGATGCTGCGCGGCTTTGGCGACAACCGTAACGGTTCGATCATGCAGGACGGCATGCCCGTGGTGCAGGGCCGGGCGCTGAACGCTACGGCCGAACGGGTTGAAGTGCTCAAGGGCCCGTCGTCGCTGCTATATGGCATCCAGGACCCAGGCGGCGTGGTCAATATCGTCAGCAAAAAGCCGCAGTTGCTGCAGTCCACCTCCTTGACCGTCCGCGGTTCGACCTTCGGCAACGGCAAGAACGGCAGCGGCGGCAACCTCGACACCACGGGGCCCATCGGCGACAGCGGGCTGGCGTATCGCCTGATCGTCGACCATGAGGACGAAGATTACTGGCGCAACTACGGCACTCACCGCGAGAGCCTGATCGCGCCATCCCTGGCCTGGTATGGCGACACCACCCAGGTGGTGTTCGCTTACGAACACCGCGAGTTTCTCTCGCCGTTCGACCGCGGTACCGCCATCGACCCCAAGACCAATCACCCGTTGGACATCCCCGCCACCCGGCGCCTGGATGAGCCGTTCAACAACATGGAAGGCCGCTCCGACCTGTATCGCTTGGAGGCCGATCACGACCTGAACGACGACTGGAAGGCGCACGTCGGCTACAGCTGGAACCGCGAAACCTATGACGCCAGCCAGGTGCGTATCGCCTCGGTCAACAGCAACGGCACCTTGACCCGCAGCATGGACGGCACGCGTGGCGCACTGACCACCGACCGCTTCGCCACGGCCAGCCTGGAAGGCAAGGTCAAGCTGGGCGGCATGCAGCATGATCTGGTGTTCGGCCTCGACGATGAGTACCGCAAGATCTATCGCGCCGAACTGATCCGCCAGGCGCAGCGCAGTGCCTTCAGCTACGTCAATCCGGTGTATGGCAACGATGTGCAAGGCACCACGGTGAGCGCCAAGGACAGCGCGCAGACCGACTTGCTGCGCAGTGACTCACTGTTCTTCCAGGATGCGATTCACCTGACCGACCAGTGGATTCTGGTGGGCGGCGCGCGCTATCAGATGTACGACCAATACGCCGGCAAAGGCGTGCCGTTCAAGGCCAATACCGACGGCAATGGCCAGAAATGGGTGCCGCGTGCCGGCCTGGTGTACCGCTACACCGACGAACTGTCGTTTTACGGCAGCTACACCGAGTCGTTCAAACCCAACTCGACCATTGCCGCGCTGAACGATGGCAGCGTGCTTCAGGGCGACCTGCAGCCGGAGCAATCCAAGGCCTGGGAGCTGGGGACCAAACTCGACATACCGGGGCGCATCACCGCCAGCGCGGCGCTGTTCGATATCACCAAGCGCAACGTGCTGGTGTCCGTCGGCTCCGGTGTCGACACGGTCTACAGCGTGGCCGGCGAAGTGCGCTCCCGTGGCCTGGAGCTGGACGCCAGCGGCCAGCTCAGCGAGCGCTGGAGCCTGATCGGCAGCTATGCCTACACCGATGCCGAAGTCACCAAAGACCCGGCGCTGCAAGGCAAGCGCCTGCAGAACGTGGCCAAGCACACCGGTTCGTTGTCGGCGGTGTATGACGTCGGCAGTCTGATCGGCGGGGATGATCTGCGCGTCGGTGCTGGCGCGCGTTACGTCGGCCAGCGCGAAGGCGATGCGAATAACAGCTTCAATCTGCCGGGTTATACCGTGGCCGATGTGTTCGCCTCCTACAACACCAAAATCGACGGGCAGAAGGTCAAGTTCCAAGTCAACGTGAAGAACCTGTTCGATCGCACCTACTACACCTCGGCGGCCAGCCGGGTGTTTGTGTCGATGGGGGATGCGCGGCAGGTGTCGGTGTCCAGCACGCTGGAGTTCTGAGCCGGCGGCGAGGGCGGTGGTCGAGCCTGTCAGGGGCGCTTCGCCCTCCAGCGCGAGCACGCTCTCTCGCCACAAACGGCATGAGCTGTTAGCGTTGCCGCCACTGACGGCTTTGCGGAAAACGGTACTGATGCGGTTTGCACGAGGGTTACACACCAGCGCGATGCTGGTCGGCTTGAGCGTTTTATTGGGGGGCTGCGCCAGCGTTGCGCCGACCGCCGGCCCTTCAACCCTGGACCGCCTGTTGGCCGACCCGGCCCTCAATGGCGCCACGGTTTCACTCGTGGTGCGCGACGCCCGCAGCGGCAACACGCTCTATCAACACAACCCGCGCACGCGGCTGGTGCCGGCCTCCAACCTCAAGCTGCTGACCACCGCGGCGGCGATGGACGTGCTGGGCCCGCAGTATCGGTTTTCCACCCAACTGCTGAGCAACGGCGCGCAGCAAGGCGAGCGCCTGAACGGCAACCTGTACCTGCGCGGCCTGGGCGACCCGACCACGCAGTTCGCCGATTACCAGGCACTCGCCGCGCAACTGGCGAGCCAAGGCGTGCGTCAGGTGCAGGGCGACCTGGTGTTCGACGACAGCTGGTTCGATGCGCAGCGCCTCGGCGTGGATTGGGCTCAGGACGATGAAAGCACCTACTACGGCGCGCAGATTTCGGCGCTGACCGTGTCACCCAATTCTGATTTTGATGCGGGCACCTTGATGGTCACCGCCACCGCGCCCATGAGCCCCGGCCAGCCGGTCAGTGTGGCGATCAGCCCGGCCACCGATTACGTGCAACTGAGCAACCGCGCGGTGAGCGGCCCCGGCAACAGCTATGGGATCACGCGCCAGCACGGCACCAACCTGCTGCAACTCACGGGCGCGCTGGCGCCGGGCAAGCACAGCCGGCAATGGGTGAGTGTGTGGGAACCGACGCAACTGGTGGCCAATCTGTTTGAACAGGCATTGGCGCAGCAGGGCATCCAGGTGCTGGGCCGTCGAGTGATCGGGGGCAGCAGTCCGGCGACGGCGCGGCTGCTGGCGGAGCATCAATCGGCACCGTTGCAGGAACTGATCACGCCGCTGCTCAAACTTTCGAACAACAACATGTCCGAAGCCTTGCTCAAGGCCATGGGCCGCCAGACCGCGAACGCCGGAACCGCGCAGGCGGGCGTGGCGGCGGTGGCGGCCTTCATGCGGCGCCAGGGGTTGGACCCGGCGAGCCTGAATCAGGTGGACGGTTCGGGGTTGTCGCGGCGCAATCTGGTGTCGGCGCAGACGCTCACCGACCTGCTGCTGGCGACGGCCAGGCAACCCTGGTTCGACGCGTGGTACCACGCCTTGCCGATTGCCGGCAACCCCGCGCGCATGAGCGGCGGCAGCCTGCGTTATCGCCTGCGCGGCACGCCGGCGCAAGACAACCTGCATGCCAAGACCGGCTCCATGGGCGGCGTGTCGTCATTGAGCGGTTACCTCACCGACGCCCACGGGCGGCGCCTGGTGTTTTCGATGATCAGCAACAACTACCTGAGCGACGCCGCACCGATCCGCGCTCTGGAGAACCGTTTGGCGGTCGCCCTGACGCAATGGCACGACTGACTCAGGGCTGGTAGCCCATCCGCCAACTCACCGCCCGGGTCGCCGCCAGCAGGCGCTGCGCCGCCGGGCCGTCTTCATCGGCATGGAACAGCGAGGTGGGGCCGACCACGGTCATCACCGCCGCCACCTGGCCGACCGCGTTGAACACCGGCGCCGACAACGCATCCACACCCGGCATCAGCAGGCCATGCACAAAGTGCAAGCCACGCGCGCGGATCTGTTCGCAGGCGCTGGCGTAGGCCTGGTCGTCCGCCAGGGCGTGGGCGATGCCCGCCTGGATCTCGCGCTCGCGCAATTCGATGGTTTCCCGCGCTGGCAAAAAGGCGCTGAACACCAGCCCGGTGGATGAACTGAGCAGCGGCAACACCGAGCCCAGTTGCGTCACCACGGTGACCGCGCGCACCGCCGGTTCGATCTGCACCACGGTCGCACCCTGGTTGCCCCACACCGCCAGGAAGCAGGTTTCATTCAACTCGTCGCGCAGCTCGGCCAGGGGCAGGGCGCCGACTTTGAGCACGTCCATGCTGCCCAGTGCGGCGAGGCCCACGCGCAACGCTTCGCGACCCAGGCCGTAATGGTTGGTGGCGCTGTTCTGCTCGGCGAAGCCCGACGCGATCAGGGCCTGGAGATAGCGGTGAACCTTGCTCGCCGGCATCTGTACATGCTCGGCCAGGCGCGACAGCGAGGTGGAGGGCGACAGTTCGGCCAGGGCCTTGAGGATGTCGGTGCCCACTTCGGCCGAGCGGACTTTCTGTTTACCGGTGTCGCGGGGCTTTTCCATGGGGCAACGGGAATCCGAGAGATGAGTGGGCGTCTTTATAGCTTGACGGTCGACAGTGATCAAATTACGTTATGCGTAACTGGATTACGATAAAAACAACTTCCGTCAGAGGATGATCCATGAACCTCGAATACCTCTCGGGCTTCGGCAATGAATTCGCCAGCGAAGCCCTGCCCGGCGCGCTGCCGGTCGGCCAGAACTCCCCGCAAAAAGCGCCTTACGGCCTGTACACCGAACTCTTCTCCGGCACGGCCTTCACCATGGTGCGCAGTGAAGCGCGCCGTACCTGGCTGTATCGCATCCAGCCGTCGGCCCATCATCCGACGTTCGTCAAACTGGAGCGGCAACTGGCCGGCGGGCCGCTGGGCGCGGTGACGCCGAATCGGCTGCGTTGGGACCCGTTGGCGATACCGAGCGAGCCGACCGACTTCATCGATGGCCTGGTCGGCATGGCGGCCAATGCCGGGGCGGAGCAACCGTCGGGCATCAGCATTTACCATTACGGCGCCAACCGTTCGATGCAGCGCGTGTTCTTCAACGCCGATGGCGAGCTGTTGATCGTGCCCGAGCAGGGCCGCTTGCGTATCGCCAGCGAACTCGGGGTGTTGGAGGTCGAGCCGTTGGAAATTGTCGTGCTGCCACGCGGCCTGAAATTCCGCGTCGAACTGCTGGATGCGCAGGCGCGCGGTTATGTCGCCGAAAACCACGGCGCCCCGCTGCGCCTGCCGGACCTCGGCCCGATCGGCAGCAACGGCCTGGCCAACCCGCGTGATTTTCTGACCCCGGTTGCCCACTACGAAGACCGCCAGCAGCCGACGACCCTGGTGCAGAAATTCCTCGGCGAACTGTGGGCCTGCGAACTCGACCATTCGCCCCTCGACGTCGTGGCCTGGCATGGCAACAACGTGCCGTACAAATACGACCTGCGTCGGTTCAATACGATCGGCACGGTAAGTTTCGATCATCCCGACCCGTCGATCTTCACCGTATTGACCTCGCCCACCAGCGTGCATGGCCTGGCCAACCTCGATTTCGTGATTTTCCCGCCGCGCTGGATGGTGGCCGAGAACACCTTCCGGCCGCCGTGGTTCCACCGCAACCTGATGAACGAATACATGGGCCTGATCCAGGGTGCCTACGACGCCAAGGCCGAAGGCTTCCTGCCCGGCGGCGCGTCGCTGCACAGCTGCATGAGCGCCCACGGCCCGGATGGCGAGACCTGCACCAAGGCGATCAATGTCGAGCTGGCCCCGCACAAGATCGATGACACCATGGCGTTCATGTTCGAGACCAGCCAAGTGCTGCGCCCGACGCGCTTCGCCCTGGACTGCCCGCAACTACAATCTGCTTATGACGCGTGCTGGGCCTCGCTGCCCGTCACCTTCGACCCGAACCGGAGATAACCCATGACGCAATCAACGCTCGCCCGCAGTTGGGTCACCAGCGCCAACGGTCATCGCGATTTTCCCCTGCAAAACCTGCCGCTGGGGGTGTTCAGCATCAACGGCTCGGCGCCGCGCAGTGGCGTGGCGATCGGCGACTGCATTCTCGACCTGCTGGCCGCCCGCGATGCGTTTGACGGTGAAGCGCTGCGCGCCGTCGACGCCACTGCCGGCGGGCAGTTGAACGCGTTCTTCGAGCTGGGCCGTGGCCCGCGCGTGGCCTTGCGCGAGCGCCTGTTGGCATTGCTCGGGGAGGGCAGCCCGCTGCAAGCACGCGAGGCCGAAGTGCTGCACCGCGCCGCCGATTGCCAGATGCACCTGCCCGCCAAGATCAATGACTACACCGACTTCTATGTCGGCATCGAACACGCGCAGAACGTCGGCAAACTGTTCCGCCCCGACAACCCGCTGCTGTCCAACTACAAGTACGTGCCGATCGGTTATCACGGCCGTGCGTCGACCATTCGCCCGTCCGGCACCGAGGTGCGCCGCCCCAAAGGCCAGACTCTGCCGGCCGGCCAGACCGAGCCGAGCTTCGGCCCCTGCGCGCGGCTGGACTACGAGTTGGAGCTGGGCATCTGGATCGGCCAGGGCAATGCCATGGGCGACTCGATTGCCATTGACGAGGCGGCCGAGCACATTGCCGGTTTCTGCCTGCTCAACGACTGGTCGGCGCGGGATATCCAGGCCTGGGAGTACCAGCCGTTGGGGCCGTTCCTGTCGAAGAGTTTTATCACCAGCATCTCGCCGTGGGTGCTGACGGCCGAAGCGCTGGCGCCGTTCCGCCAGGCACAACCGGCACGTCCCGAAGGCGATCCGCAGCCGCTGCCGTACCTGCTGGATCAACGCGATCAGGCGGCGGGCGCGTTCAATATCGAGCTGGAGGTGCTGCTGACCACGGCGTCGATGCGTGAACAGAACCTGCCGGCCCAGCGCCTGACCCTGAGCAACACCCAGTACATGTACTGGACCGTGGCGCAAATGGTTGCGCACCACAGCGTCAATGGCTGCCAGTTGCAGGCCGGCGATCTGTTCGGTTCGGGCACCTTGTCCGGGCCGCAGCCGGGGCAGTTCGGCAGCCTGCTGGAGATCACCGAGGGCGGCAAGAAGCCGATTGAACTGGCGTCGGGCGAGGTGCGTAAATTCCTCGAAGACGGTGATGAAATCATCCTGCGCGGCCGTTGCAGCCGTGACGGTTTTGCCTCCATCGGCTTCGGCGAATGCCGTGGCACGGTGGTCGCGGCGCGCTGAGGGGCAGGGCGATGGAGCTTTACACTTACTATCGGTCCACTGCGTCGTACCGGGTACGGATCGCGCTGGCGCTCAAGGGCCTGGACTTCACCGCCGTGCCAGTCAACCTTGTGGCGCCGGCGGGCGGCGCCCATCGCCAGCCGGAGTACCTGGCGATCAACCCACAAGGTCGCGTCCCGGCGCTGCGTACCGATGACGGCGAACTGTTGATCCAGTCGTCGGCGATCATCGAATACCTGGAGGAATGTTATCCACAGGTGCCGCTGCTGTCCCGGGACCTGGCAGCCCGCGCCCATGCGCGTGCGGTGGCGTCGATCATCGCCTGTGACATTCACCCGCTGCACAACTCCAGCACCCAGAACCTGCTGCGCCAGTGGGGCCATGATGAAACCCAGGTGCTGGCCTGGATCGGTCATTGGATCAGCCAGGGCTTGGACGCGGTCGAGCAGTTGATTGGCGATCACGGGTTTTGCTTTGGCGAGCAGCCGGGGCTGGCGGATGCGTTTCTGATTCCGCAGCTGTATGCCGCCGAGCGCTTCAAGGTGGCGTTGGCGGGGTATCCGCGTATCGGGCGGGTGGCGGCTTTGGCGGCGCAGCATCCGGCGTTTATCCAGGCGCACCCTGCCAACCAGCCTGATACACCCTAGACGCGCTCGTTGTGTTCAGTGAATCACTGAGTTGGGCGGCAAGTGGCCCAGCCGCTGGGTCAGGCGCAGGCGCTGGATCGGGTCTTCGCTGAGCAGCAGCGCGTGCTCCAGGTCGAAACGCTCGGCGCTTGGGCAGTCCAGGCGTTGATACAGGCTGGCCCGCGCCAGGTAATCGGCGGCGCTGGCATGGCCCAGTTCCAGCACGCGCTCGGCGTCGACCAGGGCGGCCAGCGGGTCGTCATTGGAGAGGTACAACTGGCGCAGGTTGCGTGACAGCCGTTGCAGGATCGAGCGTGGGCTGGCGGTGCGCAGGTGGTCGGCCTGCAGCTTGAGGTCAGGGCCGTATTGGCGTTGCAACAGTTCGCGGCAATCGTTGGGGTACAGGCGTCGGCCGCCGCAAGGGTCGAGCAGGTGATCGGCACCGGGTACCCGCAGCAGGAAGTGGCCGGGGAAGTTGACGCCGACCATCGGGATATTCAGGCGTTGCGCCAGTTCCATCGCGATCAGCCCCATGGCCAGGGGTTGCCCGCGCTTGCGCTGCAACACCTTGTCCAGCAGCGCGGCGGCGGGGCGCAGCGGGGTGAAGTCATCCTGGGCGAACCCGAGGTCATTCAGGCGGCGCAGCAACGGCTGGCCGAGCTCATCCGCCGGCAACAGGGGCATGCCCAGGCTGACCTGCTGTTGCAGCACGTTGAGCTCCTGCAGGATCAACAGCGGTTGCACCGTTGGGTCATGCTCGGCCGCAATCCACAGCGCAGCTTCAAACAGCGCAGGGGGCGAATGTTCCAGGCAGGCGAAAAAGGCGTGACGGGGGTTCATTGCATTCTCCGGCGGATGCTCCCGTTTTAGCCTTGCTGAGAATTTTCGTCCAGTAGCTTGAGAGATATCCTACTTGCTTATGTCGCAGGCCCCGCAAAACCGGGTGGCTTATTCCCGCGCACTTCGGCAGTTTTCTGCCGCAGGCCTATACTTGGCGACACCAGAAGTGATTCGGGAGCTTGACGATGTTTGCTCTCATGCATAGCACCCGCCTTGAATCGCTGCACCTCAGCATCGACCCGACGACCGGGTTGAAGGCGATCATAGCCATCCACAACAGCCGCCTGGGGCCTGCCCTGGGTGGTTGCCGTTACCTCGCATATCCCGACGACGAAAGCGCGGTGGCCGACGCCGCACGCCTGGCCCAAGGCATGAGCTACAAGGCCGCCCTGGCGGGTTTGCCGGTAGGCGGCGGTTGCGCCGTGATCCTGCGCCCCGCCCATGTGGAAAGCCGCGCAGCCCTGTTTGAAGCCTTCGGGCGATGTGTCGAGCAACTTGACGGCCGCTATATCACCGCCATCGACAGCGGCACCTCGGTGGCCGACATGGATTGCATTGCCCAGCAAACCCGCTTCGTCACCAGCACCACCGCCGCCGGCGACCCTGCGCCCCATGCCGCCATGGGCGTATTCGCCGGCATCCGCACCACCGCGATGGCGCGCCTGGGCAGCGACAATCTCGAAGGCTTGCGCGTGGCGATCCAGGGCCTGGGCAACGTCGGTTACGCCCTCGCCGAACAACTGCATGCCGCCGGCGCCGAACTGCTGGTCAGCGACATCGACCAAGGCAAAGTGCAACTGGCCATGGAGCAACTCGGCGCACACCCGATCGCCAATGACGCCTTGCTCAGCACCCCCTGCGACATCCTCGCGCCCTGTGGTCTCGGCGCCGTGTTCAATCGCAACAGCGTCGGCCAACTGCGCTGCGCCGCCGTGGCCGGTTCCGCCAGTGCGCAACTGACCAACCTGCAAGTCGCCGACCAGTTGGAAGGGCGCGGCATCCTCTACGCCCCGGACTACGTGATCAACTCCGGTGGCCTGATCTACGTCGCCCTCAAGCACAGCGGCGCCGAACTGCCGACCATCACCGCGCACCTGTCGAATATCGGCACACGCCTGACCGAAATCTTCGCCCACGCCCAGGCCGAAAAACGCTCCCCTGCACGGGTCGCCGATGAACTGGCCGAGCGCCTGCTTTACCGCTAGCCCACGCATTAAAAAGGTTCTTCACGGATTGCCGGGAAAGACGCTCTTGATCTTCATGAAAAAGAATTCGCTGTCCCGGTAACCGTACGCCATTCGTTTGATGACCTTTATTCGATTGTTTATTCCTTCCAACTGACCGGTGTGCATTGGCCAGCGTACCCGGCTCACGATGCCCCGCCAGTAGCCCTTTAGTCGCTTTGCGAACTGGATCAGTGCGGGTATTTCGCTTTCTTGAGCATGACGCAGCCACTGCTTCCAGGCTGATCTCCAGTCCCAGGCATCGCTCGGCGCCCAGAGCATTTTGAGCTCGGCCTTCATCAAGTAGACCGTCATTAACGATTGGTTAGCGGCCAGCAGATCCTGTAAATGAACCTGCTGTTCCGGCTTTTTCAGGTTCTCCGGGTTACGCAATAGCAACCATCGCGCTTGCTTTATGATCTTTCGAGCGGGCTTGTCATGGCGCAATCGGTTCGCCTCGTCAACGCGAACACGATCAATCACTTCTCGGCCATATTTGGCGACCACATGGAAAAGGTCATAAATCACCCGTGCTTTTGGGCAGTGTTGGCGAACCTCCAGGTCATAAGCCGTGTTCATGTCCATCGCTACCGCTTCAATTCGGGCGCACCCTTCTGGCCCCAGCTCTTCGAAAAACGGTCTGACTGCCGCTCGGCTACGGCCTTCGCCGATCCAAAGCACTCGCCGAGTATCAGCGTCCAACACCACGCTGGCGTAGCGATGACCTTTGAATAACGCGAACTCGTCCATTATCAAGCGCCGTGGTTGGGCCTTGGGTAAGGCACTCAACGCCGCTTGCAGAGCGCGCCGCTCCAGCAACCGAACGGTGTCCCAGTGCAGCCCGAACATTTGCGCAACATGCAGTGTAGGAAGGCGTTCGCAGGCTTGAATAACGGCCTCTGCCAGCCGGCGCGTCATGCGGGCATAGCGATCCAGCCAACTGACGACCTCCATGCGCTTGCCACAATCACGGCAACTAACACGCCTGAGCTGCACGTTGAGGCGGACTGCACGACCGAGAATCGGCAAGTCACGCACGACTCGATCGCAGTACTCATGAGTTGTTGAACAGAGCTTTTGGCAGCCACCACAGGTGGGAAATCGCGTGGCCTGGGGGATCAGATCGATTTGAAGGGCATCGCCGTCAGGTTTGATCGCAACGACAGAAAAGCCCTCCCAAAAAGGAAGGAAAGTATTAATATTGCGCATAAGAACGCCGGTTTTTTAGATGTGTTTGCTCGCACGAACATCATCCATCAAATCGGCGTTCTTGTTTCTGTGTTTCCCGGGATTCCGTGAAGAACCATTAAAAAGGCCTTGAATCATCGATTCAGGGCCTGTTCAATTCTGGCTTTATTCCGCTGGCGGGTTCAGCAACTCGGACAGCGCGTCCGGTTGGCTCCTGAACGCCTTGGCAAAGACATCGCGGTTTTTCGCCATGTAGATCCCGGCCTCTTCAACCTGCTGCTCGCTCAACGACGGCACAGCTTTTTGCAACACTTCTGCGAGCAACTCAGCGAGTTCAAGCATCTTGTCATGACGGTCAGCTTCGGCTTTATCCATGAACAAACGCTCCAGATCTCGGCTGCTGCGGTATACCACTTCGACGGCCATTCACCACCTCACATGCCTTCACGATAGTTGTCTTTTGCGACTACTGTATTTATATACAGCTAAAAGGGTAAGCCAAACCGTGGGGTTTGGGTAGCAGTTTTTTAATGTAGCCCGGAAATACAGGTTTGGAGTGTCCCATGTCACCCTGCCATCATCTTATCTCTGCCTCTGGCCTTTTTTCTGCATGCAGAACAACCGTCACGTCCAAGCCGCATTATCCGGTCGAGCCGACCTAAGGAAGCATCATCGTGAAAATCAACTGGGCCGAAAAGCTGCGTCAGAATGTCCACGGGCTGGCCGAGTCGCTGGGCAATCTGTTTGTCGAGTCGTTCCATTACCTGGCGTTGTTCGCCATCGGTGCGGTGACCGCCTGGGCGGCGGTGATGGAATTTCTGGGGATGCTGGAGAACGGGCACATCAAGATCGATGACATCTTGCTGTTGTTCATCTACCTGGAATTGGGCGCCATGGTCGGGATTTACTTCAAAACGAACCTACCTGAATCTAACATTTTTTCTTATAGGCAAAAAAAGGGTGAAACCCCTATGATTTCTGGTCTTTGGCGCGCTTGAAGGCGGGCTAGGCTGTTTTTTTCTGTGATGGATGGTGTGAGCTATGAGTGAAATTCGTGGGATTGAGAAGCTGCGCAAAAGCTTGCACAGTGGCGCTGATTCGGTAGGAAATTTGGTGGTTGAGGCTTTCCACTACCTAGCTCTGTTCGGCATTGCGGCTATAACGGTATGGGCCGCTATCAGTGCCTTTATAGGTATGCTGGGGCAAGAGAAAATCAGCGTTGATGACATTCTATTGCTATTCATTTATTTAGAATTGTTAGCAATGAGCGGGATTTATTTTAAAACAAATCATATGCCCTTGCGATTTTTGCTGTACATCGGCGTGACTGCATTAATTCGGCTTTTGATTAGCGATGTTTCGCACCATAACGCGCCGGACCTTGGCATTATTTACGTGTGTGGCGGGGTGCTTCTTTTAGCCCTTTCGATTCTCGTTGTTAGGTTTTCGTCTTCTAAATTTCCATCAGTGAAAGAAAAAATAGAAAGCTGATGTGTGTTTGTTAGGGTTTGTAATTTTTTAGTAAGGACTTATGTCTTTCTTGTTGTTTGATTTGTTGATTTGTTAAGGTTTTTAAGGTGAGTTAAGTTTTAGTTTTTGTAAAAAAGGATTTTTAAGTGAAAAACAACAAGAGAAATTTCTCAAATAAATACTCTGATGTTCGTAATAGTATTTTGAAATACTCGCGTGATTCCGTTTTCACTCTCGCTATGAACTATTTGGCTATGGAGAATAGTTCTGGCGGAAAATCGTTTATGATTCAGGATGCCCAGTGGTTGATTTTTATGATGATTAAAATCTCATCATCAAGCACAGGTGTTTTAAAAATGAATGATACTGATTTTGTTAGGATCTGTAATAAGCTGTTTAGATTGCAAGACTATCTTATTGATGCTGACCCTGCAAATTTATTATTGAGATTCAGACCGTTGATTTATCAGCAGTCGCTGCTTCGCAAGGATGTACCGGAGTGTATGAGAAGTCTTGCAAGGCAATGCAAGATTCTAGGTGGTAACGAGTTTTACGAAAAAACTTTCCATGAGATTACTGGTGTCGGAGTCGCTAGCTATTTCACTATCTGGCTGAATATTTTAGTTCAGGCGACAGGCAAGAAAGGTAGTGGGTCTTTTGAACTAAATATCATAGACCTGTTATATCGTGTTCAAAAAGTCGTACCATTATATCAAGTGGTGAATTTTTTCGTTTTTTTCGGAGTTCGTTATAGTGATTTGCCAACTTTTTTCGCCAGATTTAGTGGTAGTGCTGGAACGGTTGACGATTATTATTATGATACGCCTTTAAAGAAAAAACCTTTTTTGGTGTCAGGTAAAAAAATCTATCTATTCTCGGAAAAGCTTTTGCTGTCATGCTTTCCATTACTTTTAATTCAGACAATCAAGGATGCAAGAGTTGAGGACGCAAAAGCCCAGCTAGGACTGGATGTCGAGGCATATATTGGCGGATTATTAAAAAAGACAGCTTTAAAGGTTTTTGATGAAAAGGCTTTGAAAACTATTTATCGAGAAAATAATATTCCCTCGCTGGGTTCTAAAGTCACTGATTTTGCAATAGATGGTGAGAGTGTTGTTTTGCTCGAAAGTAAGGCGATTGAGCAAACGGATTGGCTCAAAGTCAACACTGACCCGGTAGAGCTAAAAAAGAGGCTGGACCAAGACTTCATTAAGGCTGTTATACAAGCAGAAAAGTGCGCGATGTTTCTTTCTCAAACCGAAGAATTTCGGGGGCGAAACTTTAAGGCTGTTGTCGTGACTTATGATGATTTTGGGATTTCAACTGCTTCCAGTATCAAACAGCTAATAGGGGTGGATATAGAGGATGAAGTTAAGAAGCAGTGTAATGGTGAATGCCCTATATCTCTAGATGATATGGTTTTTATTGCTATCTCTGATTTCGAGGCGTTGACATTTGCTATAGAGAATGAAATGGTAAAACTAGACGAAATCATTGAGGAGTGTCTTGGTGAACAATCCTTTAATACTGGTATGTCTTTCCGGAAAGCCATAATGGATAGGTGTGAGTTTGATGTTTATAAACAGGCCGGTGATGTTCTTACGTCAGACGATAGTTTTATTCAGCAGCTTGTAAATTTTAGTAATAGTGGTCACGCATTAAATGTACAAAGGCCGCAGGAATTAATCGTTATGCACGACGAGGTGATGCGGTCTATAAATTTTAGTTTTTTATAGTTTGTTGTCGATGGTGCTTACGTGTTCGAGTATCGGCTTGCTTTGAATTAATGCAGGTATCCCCATTTTTGCATCGATGTGGCACAATGCTATGCGGTAGAGTCTAAAACTGTCATTTTCTGGAGTTGGTTATGAGTGATGGAATATCGAAGGAAGAGTTTGACGATCTGTTCAGTAAAGTTTACGAAGAGCGTAAGCCGAATTTTGATGAGCATGTCAATGTTGCTGTAGTTGGCAAGGTGAGCGCTGGTAAAAGCTCTTTGCTAAACGCTGTTCTTGGTTGCACTCGGAAAGACCCTCTCGCAAAAGTCGGTGCTAGCTCGGGCGTCACCACAAAAGTCACTGCTTATAAGCTTGATGAACAGGTTTTAATCATCGACTGTCCGGGACTCGATGATGTTCGTGAAGAGAATAGCGAAGAGACTGTAGAGTTCTTAAAAAATATTGATCTAGGTCTTTTTGTAGTCACGGGTTCGGCTGACGCCTCGCAGGCGGCGAATTTTGAGGATCTTAAGAAAAGCTCAAGTAAAGTATTCGTTGTTCTAAATAAAATTGATGAATGGGACGATCTGCAAGAGTCGGCTTATGAAGATGTTAAAGAACAGTGGTGTAAAATACTGGGCGTAGATAAGGTTTTCGGAACCTGCACCAAAGGGTTTGATCCGAAAATGCGTGAGTCAGCACCGATGGATATTCGAGGTGTTGATGAGTTAAGGACAGAAATTTTTGTCTTCTTGAACACCGAAGGCAAAGCTCTGCTCCTTGCGAGGCATCTTCGAAACAAGGAGAACTATGCAGTTGGAATTATTGGCGCTGCCATTGTTGCAGTTGCAGGCGAGGCGTTCATTCCTGGGAGTGCTGCATACATTACTGCTACGCAAGTGGTAGCTATTACCTCCCTCAATTATTTATACAAAGGCGAGGTTCTAAATAAATCTTCTGCGCTCGCCTTGTTGCCGACATTCGCTGGTGAAACGCTAGGTATGTCGGCATTCTTGATTGCTAAATCCTTCCTTCCTCCAACACTCATTCTTGATGCGGCGGCAGCCGCGATCGCAGTAGTTATTACGTTTGCTATGCTGGCTGCTGTCAAGTGGATGTTGGAGAATGATCACTCGTTGGATGAAAAGGATTTGCTGAAAAAAGTCTTTGGCGATTTCAAAGATATTGCCGGTGAGTTGAAAGCTACCAAGCCTAGTGATTTGAGAAACAAGGCTAATATTATTGCTTTGATAAGTAGATTGCTGAAAAAATCTATCTAATACTAGATTGGGGTTATTTTTATGGCCCCTTTTCTGATTGGTTATGCCTCCATCCGCTTAATAGTTTTTGAAAACTGATGTGAGCGAAAAATATTAAATCTTTTTTCAAAAATTTCCGGAAAATTCGTCAAGACCAACCACATGCCGGTGCGCTTCCTGATCTACGTGGCGATCACCGCGCTGACGCGTCTGCTGATCTCCAACGTGTCCCACCACAACCCGCCGGACATCGGCATCATCTACCTGTGCGGCGGGATTCTGTTGTTGGCGTTCTCGATTCTGGTGGTGCGCTACGCGTCGTCGGCGTTTCCCTCGGTGAAGGTGCAAGGCCCGCACCGCAAGGGCGAGAGCCCTGAAACAGAGAAAGGCGAGCTTTAAAGCCTGACGCTCAAGGGCAGGGCGCGGGTGGGCGGTCGCTGCAACAGCTTGTGACTGTCCCCGTCCGTCATCACCGCCAGGATCTCCATGGCGCTGTGGCCCTGCTCGATGGCAATGCCGAACTGAATGCTTTGCACCAGGCGCTTGAGCCGTTGCGGGTCGTTGCGTTGTGCGGCGCTGATCATGCGCTTGACCACCACGCCCTGCTCATTCGAGAGGGTCAGCATGATGCTGCCATCCAGGCGCTGGATGCTCAGGTTGACCCGGTATTGTGGGGTGAAGGTGTCGGTGATGATCTGAAAAGGATTGTCCATGGTGCGTTACCGCCTGATAAGAACATGCAGTCATTGACGACCGAGGTCTGGATTAGTTCGCGTTGCCTGACCACCGGCCACTCCGTCGCTGAGGGTTCACAACATCCGTTTGCCTCATCAGTTGTACAGCAAGGGCCGTGCCGTACAGCGACCTGTCTGACGCTGGAATCACCTGTAGGAGGGGGCTTGCCCGCGATTGCGGTGGATCAACTGATGAATCCTCGGCTGAGAGACGGCTATCGCGGGCGAGCCGGTTCCCACATGGGTTGGCGTCGTGCTTTGTTTCAGGGCAATAGCGAGAAAGCGGTGCATGATTGGTCGGCGGCGCAAGCAGGCACGCGCGGGGCAACGATGAAGATTGCGGGGCATAGGAAGATGTAACTAACTCCCCACCCTACCAGCGTTTTTGCTTGTAGTCAGGGTTAATTTGTAATGTGGGATTTATCTTTGCAAAGGGGTTGAATTGTTTCTCTGACTGCTCAATTGTGTAATCAAGAGGTCATGGTTTCACCACCCCGGTGTTGCAGTTTGTGACCTCTCGCGAGCTAGCTGAAATAAGGGAAGAACTATGCAAATCCAAGTCAATAGCGATAACCATATTGAAAGCAGCATCCGACTGGAGGAGTGGGTACGTAATACCATTGAAAGCACGCTCGAACGTTATGAAGAAGACCTGACCCGCGTTGAGGTCTACCTGCGGGATGAGAACGGCGACAAGCCCGGTCCCCACGATTTAAGCTGCCGCCTGGAAGCACGGCCAAAGGGCCATCAACCGCTTTCGGTGCTGCATAAAGCCGATACGCTGGAACTGGCGATCGACGGTGCCGCGACCAAGCTGGACCATGCGTTGGAACACTTGTTCGGCAAACTGCAAGGCAAGCCACGCGCTGCCGCGAAAAATGTGCCGGCCAACAAAGTGAATGATGACGCGCTTGAAGAGGAATTCCTGGAAAACGAAAACGCTGCAATTAACAGCTGACAGTTTTTTCATTCCCCACTGAGAACGGGCCTGCAGATGCAGGCCCGTTTTTGTTTACCTGCTGCGTCGGAAAAAATACCCGCTCAACCACGCCAACCCGCACGCCCCTACGCCCGCAAACAACATCGCCCAACCTGCGCCGTGGCGCAGCGCCGCTTGGGCATCCGCGCGTGCCAGCCCCATCGAGCTCAGCACTTCCAGCTTGCCCGCTGCAATGTGCTGACTGATCGCGGGCCAATCCAGTGCGCTGGTTTCGGGCAGCACTTCGGCCAGTTGATGGCTGATCCCCAGCAAGAGCACCAAACCCATCAGCGCAATATTCAGCGCCAGGGTGATCAGCCGCGCACTGAGGTCGATACCCGAGGCCATGCCGGCGCGATCCGCCGAGACCGAGCCGGTGGTGGTGTTGGTGGTCGGTGAGTTGGTCAGCGCCAAGCCCACGCCGGCCATCGCGCAACTGAACAGCACCAGCACGATGCTTGGGTGCGCGGCGCCATTGGCGGCGGCCATGGCCAGAAAACCGCTGCCCATCACCCCCAGGCCCAGCGGGATGATGCGTGCGGCGCCGTAGCGCAGGGCCAGGCGCTCGGCCAGCGGTGGTACCAGCAAGGTGGGCAGGGTATAGGCGAGCAGGGCGCTGCCGGTGGTCAGGGTGTCGTAGCCCAGGCCCGCCTGGAAGTACAACGGCAGGTAGATCATGAACGGCCAGAAGCTGAAGTTCATGCCGATCGACCCCATCAACGCGCCGTTGAAGCGTTGGATGCGAAACACCGAAAAATCGAACATCGGATGGGCGCTGCGCCGCTCAATCAAGCTGAACAGCAGCAGCGCGGCCAGCGACAGGCCGGCCCAGCCCAGCATGGCCGGTGTGCCAAAGCCATTCTCGGTGCCTTGGGTGATGAAATAAACCAACGCAAACACCGACAGCGTCAAGGTGAGCATGCCGGCGATATCGAGGCGATGGCTGGCCGGGTCGCGCGACTCCTGCACGCTGACATGCAGCAGCACCAGAGTCAGCAAGGTCAACGGCACATGTACGAGAAACACCCAGCGCCAGTCCGCCACCGCCAGGATCAACGCCCCGACCATCGGCCCGAAGCCCAGGCCCAGGCCCGCGATCACGCCCCACACCGCAAAAGCCCGCGCCCGCGCCGCCGGTTCACGGAACTGGTGCGACAAAATTGCGAACTGGCAGATCATCATCGCCCCGGCGCCCACGCCCTGGACGAAACGCGCCGTGATCAGCAGGGACGCGTCTTCAGCCAGCCCGCAGGCCAGCGAGGCCAAGCCAAACAGCCACAGGCACAGCACCAGCATGCGTCGCCGGCCAAAGCGGTCGGCCAGCGTGCCGGCAGCCATCAGTACGCTGGTGCAGGCCAGGGTGTAGGCGTTCATGATCCATTGGGCATCCTGGAAACCCGTGCCCAATTGTTGTTCCAGCGTGGGCAGGATCACCGGCACGCTGGAGATTTCCAGGCCGAACATCAGCGCCACCAGGCACACGGCGGTGAGGGCGAGCGCGTTTCTGGCGGAGCCTGATGGACTGACAGCCGATACAGCGACAGCGGGAGGCATGGGGTCTTCCTTTCGAGAGGTGGAGCGTGTCATTCTCGCGGGAATCAGATTCTTTATTCGTGACAAATTTTCCTTAAATCAGGGAATCAAAGGCGACAATTACAGCATGGCCACCCCACGTTTTGATGGCGTTGAACTCTTTCTGCAGATCGTCGAGAGCGGCAACCTGACCGAAGCCGCCGAACGGCTGAACCTCACCCGTTCGGCTGTGGGCAAAGGCTTGGCGCGCCTCGAGGCGCGCCTGGGCACGTGCCTGTTGCAGCGCTCCACCCGCCGCCAGCGGTTGACTGAGGACGGGCAGGCTTATTACGAGCATTGCCTGCGCGCGCTGGCCGAGCTGGAAGCGGCCGAATCCGTGCTCGAAAGCGGTCGGCAGCAGCCTCGCGGGCGCTTGAGGGCGAGCTTGCCGCTGGCTTTCGGGCATCACTACGCGGCGCCGGCGTTGTGGGGTTTGCTGGACCGTTTTGCGCAGTTGGAGATTGATATTTCGTTTTCTGACCGGCTGATCGACGTGGCCCAGGAAGGCTTCGACCTGGCGGTGCGAATCGGCGCGTTACCCGACACCGACCGCTTGAGCGCCCGGCGCCTGGGCGAACAGGCCATCGGCCTGGCGGCGGCGCCGGCGTATTTGCGCCGCGTCGGTCGAATCGAGTGTCTCGAAGATTTGGCCGGGCACCGCGGCATTGCCTACCACTGCAATGCGCCGCGCCTGGAGTGGGAACTCAATGATGCCCAAGGCCGCCCGCACCGTGCGCGGGTCGCCTCGCCGCTGATGATGGACGACCTCCAGGCCGTGGCCGATGCCGCCATCGCTGGCGTGGGCCTGGCCTGGTTGCCGAGCTGGCTGATCGCGCACTATGTGCTGCGCGGGCAGCTGGAAGCGGTACTGCCGAGCTACCGTGAGCAACCCGCGCCGATTCATGTGATCTGGCCCACCGCGGCGCACATGCCGGCCAAGACGCGCTGCGCCATCGACGCCCTGGTCGCGGGCACCCCGAGTTGCCTGGCGGGCAGCTAGATCTACGCCTTCGAGCAGGTGATTCATTCGTTCTCTTTTGCTTATGAGAATATTTATCATTAATATTGCGCTCTGATGAACCTGGCGCTCCCCGCATGAAAAGCAAAACCTCGCTTCCCGCCGCTTACCGCCTCGCTGTCACGTCACGCGCATTGGCCGCTGTGGTCGGCGGCTATCTGATGGCGTCTCTGGCCGCCGTCTGCCTGGCGCTGTGGCTGCCCACGTCCCGCGCCGACGCAGTGATCACCGGGATGATGAGTTCGTTTGTGTTCTACCTGTTGGCGGTGCTGTGGTGCTTTGCCTGCCGCACGGCATGGCGTGCCTGGTGTGGCGTGATGCTGCCGAGCGCGTTGTTCGCGACCCTGGCAGGTGTGGGTGTATGGATGGCACGCACATGAAAGAAGGATTCCGCCAGGCCATGGCCTGGTTGCACACTTGGGCCGGACTGATCTTTGGCTGGCTGCTGTTTGCGATTTTCCTGACGGGCACCTTGTCGTATTTCAAGGATGAAATCAGCCATTGGACCCAGCCCGAAGTGCAGGCCAGGCCGTTGGACGATGGGCGCAGCCTCGCGGTGGCCCAAGCCTACCTGCAGCAGCAGGCGCCCACCGCCGCGCGCTGGATTATCACCTTGCCGAACAGCCGCGACCCAGGCCTGTCGGTGATGTGGCAAGACAAGGTCGACCCGGGCAAACGCGGCAACTTCATCCAGAAAGTCCTCGACCCGGTCAGCGGCCAAGCCGTGCAAGCCCGCGAAAGCATGGGCGGCGAGTTCTTCTATCGCTTCCACTTCCAGCTGCAAATGCCGTACCCCTGGGGCCGCTGGTTATCCACCTTCGCCGCGATGGTGATGTTGGTCGCGTTGATCACCGGCATCATCACCCACAAAAAAATCTTCAAGGACTTCTTCACCTTCCGCCCCCGCAAGGGCCAGCGCTCCTGGCTCGACGGGCATAACGCCGTGGGCGTGCTGGTGCTGCCGTTTCATTTGATGATCACCTACAGCAGCCTTGTGATCTTCATGAGCATGGTCATGCCGGCCCCGATCGTGGCCTCTTACGGCAACGACAGCCGGGCCTTCTTCAACGAGGTGTTCCCCGCCACCGACAACGCCCCGGCGCTGGGCCAGCCCGGCACATTGTTGCCGTTGCTGCCGATGTACGAACAGGCGCGGGCGCAGTGGGCGGGCGGGCATGTCGGGCGCTTGGTGGTGAATAATCCGAGTGATGCGAATGCCTCGGTCAATGTGGTCCGCGCCGGCGCCGACCGCGTGGTGCATGATTTCGGCAGCACCGTGTCGTTCAACGGCAGTACCGGCGAGCGGCTGCGGGTCAGCGCCGAGCAATCGCTGCCGGCGGCGATCGGTGGCAGTTTCTATGGCCTGCACATGGGCCGTTTCGCCGGCCCGGTGTTGCGCTGGCTGTACTTTATCTGTGGGCTGGCGGGCACCGCGATGATCGGCACCGGCCTGGTGATCTGGCTCGGCAAGCGCCAGCTCAAGCACGCCAAAACCGGCGGCATGCCGTTTGAGCTGCGCCTGGTCGAAGTGCTCAATATTGCCAGCATGTCCGGGTTGTTGATCGCCATCGCGGCGTTCTTCTGGGCCAACCGTTTGTTGCCGGTGAGCTTCGCCCAGCGCGCCGACTGGGAAGTGCAAATGTTCTTTATCGCGTGGGGCCTGAGCCTGTTGCACGCCATGCTGCGCCGAGGGCGCCAGGCCTGGGTCGAGCAACTGAGCGTTGGCGCGCTGTTGTTTGGCGCGATCCCTGCGCTCAACGCGCTGACCACCTCGCACCACTTGGGCGTGTCACTGGCGACGGGCGACTGGGCCATGGCCGGCTTCGACCTGACGTGCCTGGGCAGCGGTGTATTCCTCGCCTGGGCCGCCTGGAAGATGCACCACCGCACGGCGCCCCAGCCCAAGGCCGAACGGGCGCGCGCGCTCACTCTCAAACCGGAGGCGCATTGAATGCTGCTTGCATGGCTGATGTGCTACGTCGGGTTCACCGCACTATGCCTGTCCACCGACCGTCACCATGGCGAACTGCTGCGCAGCAAGCCGTCGCCGCGCCGCCGCCTGGGGTTGCGCGCGGTCGGTGGGGGGGGCTTGACGCTATCGATCTGGCCAGCGGTGGCTGCCTCGGGGTGGGCCCAAGGCCTGGTGGAGTGGTGCGCGGTGTTGATGCTCAGCGCGCTGCTGCTGGTGCTGCTGTTGCCGTATTGGCCGAGGTTGGCCTTGAGCCTGGCGGGCGTCGGCCTGCTGGCCGGTCCCGTCGCAGCCTTTGCCACCCTGTGAGCCGCGCATGATGATCAGTACGCCACCGGAACCCCAGGACAGCCCGCACGCGGACGCGGCGGGTGGGCGCGCGCATTTCCTGCAGGTGTTTTTGTCCCAGCGTTCGCAGATGGAAGCGCTGGTCAGCCGGCGCGTGGGCTGTCGTGCCACTGCAGCCGACCTGGTGCAGGACTTGTTCCTGCGCTTCTGGCGCCGGCCGCTGGTGCAGGTCGAAGAACTCAGCACGTACCTGCTGCGCTGCGCCGGCAATATCGCCATCGACCACCTGCGCAGCGAAGGCGCGCGGGTGCGCAGCAACGAAGGCTGGTTGCCCGAGCAGCAGGACAATCAAGGCTCCGAACCCCAGGCTGCACTGGAGGCCGGCAACGACTTGCGCCACGTCGAGGCGGCCTTGCGCAGCTTGCCCGAGCGCACCCGCCAGATCTTCCTGCTCAACCGCATCCATGGCCGCAAATACGCGCAAATCGCCAAGGCCATGGGGCTGTCCCAAAGTGCCGTGGAAAAACATATGATGCGTGCCCTCGAAGCCTGCAAAGCCAGCCTTCGCGAGCCATCGCCTCCACGCACGCCAGGGAAAGCACCGTGAACGTCACCCCGACGCCCGACCAGCAACAGGCCGCACTGGCCTGGCTGAGCCTGTTGCACGACCAGCCCAGCAGCGGCGACCAGGCCACCTTCAGCCTTTGGCTGCGGGCTGATCCGGCACACGTCGAGGCCTATTCCCAGGCCCAGGTGCTATGGGAGTTGAGCGAAGTGCCGGCGCGTAAACTGGCGGACGAAGACGCGTTGGCCTTACAGGGCTACCTGAATGCGATGCACACCTCGCAGCGCTCACGGGCCATGCGCGGGGTGGGCGCCCTGGCCCTGGCCGCGTGCCTGGTGTTGATGGTGTGCATGGGCGGCGGCTGGCAACCGTCGCGCTGGGTCGATGACCTGGGGGCGGACTACGTGACGGCGCCGGGCGAGGTGAAAACCGTGACCCTGGCCGATCAATCCCGCGTCACCCTGGATGCCGACAGCGCCATCGCCGTGGATTTCAGCCAGGGTGAGCGGCATGTCCAACTGCGGCGCGGCGCGGGCTTTTTCAGCGTGACTCACACCGGCGCGGCATTTGTGGTGGGCGCGGGCAGTGGTGAAACACGGGTGCTGGGCACGCAGTTCGAAGTGCGCCTGCAACCGGCGGGCGCGCAGGTGACGGTGTTGTCGGGGCGGGTCGGCGTCACGCCGGCCAAGCAGGGTGCGCAGCAAATTCTTACGGCGGGCCAGCAAATGAGCTACGCCGAGGGCGTGGCCGAGCCCCTGCACGCGGTCGACAGCGAATCACGCCTGGCCTGGCGCGACGGCTGGCTCAACTACTACAAGGCACCGCTGGCCGAGGTGATCGAGGATCTGCAGCGTTACTACCCTGGGCGCATCCTGCTGCTCAACGACGAAGTGGGCTCCCGGCGTGTCAGCGGCAGCTTCCCGAGCAACGATCCGCTAGCCGTGCTGAATGGCTTGCAAGCGGTGCTGGGGTTCGAGCAGCACACGCTGCTGGGGCGGCTGATCGTGGTGCGTTAGGTACACGTCGGACCGCGCTTTTCCGGTATTCCCCCACCCCTTTCCAGCCAGACATCTGCAAACCAGTGCCTGGCGGCCTTTCACTGAACCTTCATTCCAATCGCCAAAACCTGTCACCAAACGGTTACACGCGGTGTGGATCATCCCCTGGTTCCTGAGCAAGTGGTCAGGAAGATAAGCGTCGCCTGTCATCCCGGTTCCGACGCAACTGCCCTCATATAACAGAACAATGCAGGTAAAGGATCTACACGTGAACTACAACAATCTTTATGCCCTGCTTTTAGCATCGGGCTTGGGCGGCTTTGCGCCGCTGATTCTGGCGGACGACGCCCAGGATGTCGGTTTGGTGAATATCACCGGCAAACAAAACCTCGGCAATGGCCACATGATTCGAGAGGAAAGCGCCAAGGCGCGGTCGACGGTAACCAAGGAGGCCATGGACGAAATGTCGCCGACGGCCAACGCCATCGACAAGCTCAAGTACACGCCGGGGATCAACGTTTCCAGCGATGACGCGAGCGGTACCAGCGGCACCAATTTCACCATGCGCGGTATGAACTCCGATCAAGTCGGGGTTTCCGTCGACGGCGTGCCGATCAACGACTCGGGTAGCTATGGCGTCTATTCCAACCAGATGGGGGACTCGGAAAACCTCGCCGAAGTGTTTGCGACTCAGGGCTCTTCGGAAGCCGACGGCCCGCACATTGGTTCCAGTGGCGGCAACATCGGCATGATCACCCTGCGGCCGACCAAAGAGTCGGGGGCCTTCATCAAACAGACCATCGGCGCCAATGACTTGCGTAAGACCTTTGCGCGGGTCAATACCGGCGAGCTGGGCGGTTTCAAGAGTTGGGTGTCGGCCTCCCACCTGGAGGGCGACAAGTGGCGTGGCAAAGGCACCTTACGCAGTGACAAAGTCGAGTGGAGCGGCTTGTTCGAAGATGACAGCGGCAACTCGACCCTTGCCACGCTGAAGTACAACAATCAGGAAAACTACAACTACAACAGCTTGAGCAAGGCGCAGTTCGAGCAAGAGGGGCGGCGTAAAGATTACCCCGAGACGCCAATTTACAAGTCGGGGCTGTTGTCAGCATCCTACAAACTCAACCGCAACCCATTCGAAAGCGTCAATGCGACGCTCACCCAGCGCTGGCGTCTGCGTGATGACCTATTGCTGACGGTCACACCTTATTACTACTGGTCCAACGGAGGCAGTTTCAGCGGCCAGACCGCTTCGAACCTGGGACCCCGCTCGGATAAGGGCGGCAACTACGACCTGAGCAATCTCAAATCGGCTAACTACTACCGCCCCTCATGGACCGAGACCTGGCGCCCCGGCGTTACCGCGAAATTGAAATGGGACATCAACGAACAACATAGCCTGGACTACGGTTACTGGTATGAACGTGCTCGCCAGCGCCAGACTCAGCCATTTATCGGGATCAATAGCGAGGGCGCACCCGATGATGTGTGGGGTGACTACAACGACGGTGGCCAAGTCGTCGACAAGAACGGTAAAACCGTCCAAGGCCGTCACTACTACACCGTCACCCCAGCGCAGAAACTATGGGTTCAGGACAACTGGCAAGCCACACCGGACTTGAGTTTTGTCGGTGGTCTGGCCTATCAGTACGTCGAGCGTGACGGCAACAACCTGGGCAGCCTGTACGACAAACCGGAGAAAAGGAACGCGCGCTACCATCAGTTCTTGCCCAACTTCAGCGCCAAATACCAGGTCGATGACAGCAACCAGGCGTTCTACAACGTCACACGTAATATGCGTACACCGCCTAACTATGTGCTGTACAACAAAGGTGACTCCCTGAGTCTCAAGCCTGAATTGAGCTGGAACCAGGAACTGGGCTGGCGCTACACCGAAGATGCCATGGCGTTGAGCGCAACGCTGTTCTACATCACCTTCAAAGACCGCCAGCTGTCGACCACCGACCTGAACGGTGACTTCGTGATGGCCAACGTCGGCAGCGTCAATAACAAGGGGCTGGAGTTGGAGTGGAGTGGTTTGTTGCCGCACAATTTCAACTACTACGCCTCCTACACCTACACCCAGTCTGAACAGCAAGACGACTTTGTCAGCAAGAACGCATTGCTGCCGACTTCGGGCAAGCAACTGGCGAACGTGCCGAAAAACATGTTCAACCTGGTGTTCGGATATGACGACTCACGTTTCTACGGCAACATCGCCGGTAAATACGTGGGCAGTTTCTATGGCGATTTGACCAACAACGAAAAAATCGACGGGCGCACGGTATTTGACCTCAACGCAGGTATTTATTTGCCGGTGGACAAGAAGGTCATCAAGTCGGCGGCCCTGCGCTTTTCGATGCTCAACGTGTTCGACAAGGAGTACCTGAGTTCGGTACGCACAGTCTCGTTCAACTCGGCACCGGTCAACGGTCTGGGGGCGAGCACGGCGTACTACAACGTCGGTGAGGAGCGTACGGCGATGGTGTCGTTGGAGGCGAATTTCTAAGCGGACTCTCGCGTCGATGCGGGCGGGCTTGCTCGCCTGCAGTTGATCGATAGGTTACTTCAGCGCCGCCATGATCTTCTCGGGGCTGTAATCGCGAATCAACGTGCCATTCACGTCCACGAACGGAATCCCGCCGCCGCCCAACGCTTCATAGGCCTTGCGCGCCTGGGCGTCTTTTTCGATATCGAGCGCCTGGTACGGAATGCCTTTCTGGTCGAGGAAGCGGCGGATCTGTTTGCAGTAGCCACACCACTCGGTGGAGTAGAGCACCACGCGCGCCGAAGCCCGCGTTTGCTCCGGGACCACCTGGGACGGGTTGAACAGCCGTTCGACCTTGCCCCAGTTCTGGATCGCCACCACCACCAGCAACACCAGCAGGACTTTTTTGAGGACCCCGCCGAGCATCAGTTGCGGCGCTTGAGCTGGTCGGTCAGTTGGGTCGGCAGGCCCTTGATGATCAAGGTGCCGGCGGCTTCGTCGTACTCGATCTTGTCGCCCAGCAGGTGCGCTTCAAAGCTGATCGACAGCCCTTCGGCGCGTCCGGTGAAGCGGCGGAACTGGTTGAGGGTGCGTTTGTCGGCCGGGATCTCCGGCGACAGCCCATAGTCCTTGTTGCGGATGTGGTCATAAAACGCCTTAGGCCGATCTTCATCGATCAGACCCGACAGTTCTTCCAGGCCCATCGGCTCGCCGAGCTTGGCCTGGCTGCTGGCGTAGTCCACCAGGGTCTTGGTCTTTTCGCGGGCGGTTTCGTCCGGCAGGTCCTCGCTTTCAACGAAGTCGCTGAACGCCTTGAGCAGGGTGCGCGTTTCGCCCGGGCCGTCGACGCCTTCCTGGCAGCCGATGAAGTCGCGGAAGTACTCCGAGACTTTCTTGCCGTTCTTGCCCTTGATGAACGAGATGTACTGCTTGGACTGCTTGTTGTTCTGCCACTCGGACACGTTGATCCGCGCCGCCAGGTGCAACTGGCCCAGGTCCAGGTGGCGCGATGGCGTTACGTCCAGTTCGTCGGTGACCGCCACGCCTTCGCTGTGGTGCAGCAGGGCGATGGCCAGGTAGTCGGTCATGCCTTGCTGGTAGTGGGCAAACAGCACGTGGCCGCCGGTGGACAGGTTGGACTCTTCCATCAGCTTCTGCAGGTGTTCGACGGCGGTGCGGCTGAACGTGGTGAAATCCTGGCCCCCGTCGAAATACTCCTTCAACCAGCCGCTGAACGGGTGCGCGCCCGACTCGGCATGGAAGAAACCCCAGGCCTTGCCTTGTTTGGCGTTGTAGCTCTCGTTGAGGTCGGCAAGCATGTTCTCGATCGCGGCCGACTCGGCAAGTTCGGAGTCGCGGGCGTGGAGAACTGCGGGTGTGCCGTCGGGTTTTTTGTCGATCAGGTGGACGATGCAATGACGGATCGGCATAGGCTTCTCGGCTGGTTGATAGGGGAGCGGTTGGCCTCCCCGAAAAGTCGCCCAGTGTACCGCACCCATTGGCCAAGACGTGCTTTGAAGGTGTTTTGGAAGGCCTCCGACGGGCCATATGCCTTTTTTTCACGGTTTAGAGCGATAAAGCTGACCAAATGGGTAGGTAGAAGCGGATATTTCCCCGTCTCTGTGCTAGTTTTGCCCGGTCTTACGCCCAAGACTCGGCGTTAAGCGTGCATTCAGTATTTGTCAGGTCGAACCAATCCTCGTTTCAAGCATCTATAACCCCGATCTCCGAGGTTATAGCCGGGGATGCCAGGCCTTGACGGTCGGGCTCGACGGCTGACACTGCACTCTGCAATCCATATGAATTTGATAGGGAAGGAACACCACAATGGCTATTACTAAAGACCAACTGATCGCTGACCTGGCTGAAGCAGTAGACGCACCGAAAACCACCGTGCGCGCTCTGCTGGACCAACTGAGCCAAGTTGTTGCTGATCAGCTGGAAAACGGCGGCGAAATCACTCTGCCAGGCGTTGGCAAACTGAAAGTGACCGAGCGTCCTGCCCGTACTGGCCGTAACCCTTCGACTGGCGCTGCCATCGAAATCGCTGCCAAGAAAGTTATCAAGCTGGTTGTGGCCAAAGGCCTGACCGACGCTGTTAACAAGTAAGACGCAGCAAAAAAAACCGTGCGCCGGAGCGATCCGGGCACGGTTTTTTGTTGCCCGGGATTTAGGCTCAGTCTTTGCGCGCCCAGCGCTGGCGCCATACCTGCTGCTCGGACGGGGTCTGGAAGGTCCAGGCGACAAAGCGGCTCTGTTTCTGGCCCTGGGACATTTCCACCACCTGGCTTTGCAGCACGCCGGCTTTTCTCAGCGCGGTCTCGATCGCGGGCAGGTTCGAGGCTTTCGACACCAGGGTGCTGAACCACAACACCTTGTGGGCAAAGTGCGCGCTCTCGGCGATCAATTGCGTCACGAAGCGCGCTTCACCGCCTTCACACCACAGTTCGGCCGATTGGCCGCCGAAGTTCAGCACCGGCAACTTGCGTTTTGGGTCAGCCTTGCCCAGGGCGCGCCATTTGCGTTCGCTGCCTTTGGTGGCCTCGTCCATGGACGCGTGGAACGGCGGGTTGCACATGGTCAGGTCAAAGCGCTCGCCCGGTTCCAGCAGGCCCAGCAGGATCTGTTTGGGGTTGCTTTGCTGGCGTAGCTGGATCGCCTTGTTCAGACCGTTGGACTGCACGATGGCCTTGGCGGCGGCGACGGCAGTAGGGTCGACTTCCGAACCGAGGAAGTGCCAGCGGTATTCGCTGTAGCCGATCAGCGGGTAGACGCAGTTGGCGCCCATGCCGATGTCCAGCACCTTGACCGGCGCGCCGCGGGGAATTTCGCCGTCATTGACGCTGGCCAGCAGGTCGGCGAGGAAGTGGACGTAGTCGGCACGCCCCGGCACCGGCGGGCACAGGTAATCCGCCGGGATGTCCCAATGCTGCACGCCATAGAAGGACTTCAACAGCGCCCGGTTGAATACGCGCACGGCGTCCGGGCTGGCGAAGTCGATGCTTTCCTTGCCGTAGGGGTTGATGATCACGAATTGCGCCAGTTCCGGCGTGGTCTTGATCAGCGCCGGGAAGTCGTAACGGCCCTGGTGGCGGTTGCGCGGGTGCAGGCTGGCCTCTTTGCGCGGCACGACGGGTTTGGCCGTGGTGGCGGTCTTGGGCTTCTTGCGCGGAGGTTTCGGTGTGCTGGGGGCGGTCATGATGATTCTGGTGTTGGCTCAAAGTGGTGGGCATTGTCACACATCCTGAGGTCAACTCGATCAAATGTGGAAGGGGGCAATCCCCCTCCCATATTGATCGGGTTTGCAAAGGAAAAAAAAAGAGACCCGCAGGTCTCTTTTTTCACACGGCTAGCCCTTACAGGCTGGAAATCCGCGCATGTTGCTCCGCCAGCTTGCCCAGGGCCTGTTCGGCCTCGGCCAGTTTGGCGCGTTCTTTGTCGATTACTTCAGCCGGTGCCTTGTCGACGAATGCCGCGTTGGACAGCTTGCCGCCGACCCGCTGCACTTCGCCTTGCAGGCGTGCAATTTCCTTGTCAAGACGGGCCAGTTCCGCGCCTTTGTCGATCAGGCCGGCCATCGGCACCAGCACTTCCATGTCGCCGACCAGTGCGGTCGCCGACAGTGGCGCTTCGGTGCCATCCGCCAATACGGTGATCGATTCGAGCTTGGCCAGCTTCTTGAGCAGCGCATCGTTCTCGCTGAGACGACGCTGGTCTTCGGCGCTGGCGTTCTTCACGAACACCGCCAGTGGCTTGCCCGGGCCTATGTTCATCTCGGCGCGGATGTTGCGCGTGCCGAGCATCAGGGTCTTGAGCCATTCGATATCGCTTTCGGCAGCCTCATCGATGCGGGCTTCGTTGGCCACTGGCCAAGGTTGCAGCATGATGGTCTTGCCTTGGATACCGGCCAGCGGCGCGAGGCGCTGCCAGATTTCTTCGGTGATGAACGGCATGAATGGGTGCGCCAGGCGCAGTGCCACTTCGAGGACGCGCACCAGGGTGCGACGGGTGCCGCGCTGGCGTTCGATCGGCGCGTTCTCGTCCCACAGCACCGGCTTGGACAGTTCCAGGTACCAGTCGCAATACTGGTTCCAGATGAACTCGTACAAGGCCTGTGCAGCCAGGTCGAAACGGAACTGGTCGAGTTGGCGGGTCACTTCGGCTTCGGTACGCTGCAGTTGCGAGATGATCCAGCGGTCGGCCAGGGTCAGTTCGACTTCTTCGCCGTTCTGCCCGCAGTCTTCGCCTTTATCCAGGACGTAGCGCGCCGCGTTCCAGATCTTGTTGCAGAAGTTGCGATAGCCTTCGACGCGGCCCATGTCGAACTTGATGTCGCGACCGGTGGACGCCAGCGAGCAGAAGGTGAAGCGCAGGGCGTCGGTGCCGTAGCTGGCGATGCCGTCGGCGAACTCGTCGCGGGTCTGCTTCTCGATCTTCTTCGCCAGTTTCGGCTGCATCAGGCCCGAGGTGCGTTTCTGCACCAGGGTTTCCAGGTCGATACCGTCGATGATGTCCAGCGGGTCCAGAACGTTGCCCTTGGACTTGGACATCTTCTGGCCCTGGCCATCACGCACCAGGCCATGGACGTACACGGTCTTGAACGGTACTTGCGGCGTGCCGTCTTCGTTCTTCACCAGGTGCATGGTCAGCATGATCATCCGGGCAACCCAGAAGAAAATGATGTCGAAGCCGGTGACCAGCACGTCGGTGGAGTGGAATGTCTTCAGGAACTCGGTCTGCTGCGGCCAGCCCAGGGTAGAGAAGGTCCACAGGCCCGAGCTGAACCAGGTGTCCAGTACGTCATTGTCCTGCTGCAGCGCTACGTCCGGGCCGAGGTTGTGCTTGGCGCGCACTTCGGCTTCGTCGCGGCCGACATAGACCTTGCCCGACTCGTCGTACCAGGCCGGAATGCGGTGGCCCCACCACAGTTGACGGCTGATGCACCAGTCCTGGATGTCGCGCATCCACGAGAAGTACATGTTTTCATACTGCTTAGGCACGAACTGGATGCGGCCATCTTCCACGGCTGCAATCGCAGGCTCAGCCAGCGGCTTGGTAGACACGTACCACTGGTCGGTCAGCCACGGTTCGATGATGGTGCCGGAGCGGTCGCCCTTCGGCACTTTCAGGTTGTGGTCGTCGACGCTGACCAGCAGGCCGGCGGCGTCGAAGGCGGCAACGATCTGCTTGCGCGCTTCGAAACGGTCGAGGCCGACATATTCGGCCGGGATCTTGCCGTCGATGCTCTCGTTCAGCGTGCCGTCCAGATTGAAGACCTGGCAGGCCGGCAGTACGGCGGCATTCTTGTCGAAGATGTTCAGCAGCGGCAGGTTGTGGCGCTTGCCGACTTCGTAGTCGTTGAAATCGTGGGCCGGGGTGATTTTCACGCAGCCGGTGCCGAATTCGGGGTCGCAGTAGTCGTCGGCGATGATCGGGATGCGGCGGCCGACCAGCGGCAGCTCGACGAACTTGCCGATCAGG
Organism: Pseudomonas sp. LY-1; assembly: GCF_053502595.1. NCBI lineage: Bacteria > Pseudomonadati > Pseudomonadota > Gammaproteobacteria > Pseudomonadales > Pseudomonadaceae > Pseudomonas > Pseudomonas sp. LY-1. The sequence goes on from NZ_CP094353.1 coordinate 1,456,677, forward strand.
GCCTGATAGCGCTCATCGTTCGGGTTCACGGCCACGGCGGCATCGCCGAGCATGGTTTCCGGACGGGTGGTGGCGACGATCAGGTAGTCGTGGCCTTCAGCGGTCTTGGCGCCGTCAGCCAGCGGGTACTTGAGGTTCCACAGGAAGCCTTTCTCGTCGTGGTTTTCCACTTCGAGGTCGGAAATCGCCGTGTGCAGCTTGGTGTCCCAATTGACCAGGCGCTTGCCGCGGTAGATCAGGCCGTCTTCATGCAGACGCACGAAGGCTTCTTTCACGGCTTCCGACAGGCCGTCGTCCATGGTGAAGCGCTCGCGGCTCCAGTCGACGGACGAACCCAGGCGACGGATCTGACGGCTGATGTTGCCGCCGGACTGATCCTTCCATTCCCAGACTTTCTCCAGGAATTTCTCGCGGCCCAGGTCGTGACGGCTCTGGCCGGTGGCTTCGAGTTGGCGCTCCACCAGCATCTGCGTGGCGATACCGGCGTGGTCGGTGCCCGGTTGCCACAGGGTGTTGCGGCCCTGCATGCGGCGGAAACGGATCAACGCATCCATGATCGCATTGTTGAAGCCATGGCCCATGTGCAGGCTGCCAGTGACGTTCGGTGGCGGAATCATGATGGTGTAGGAATCGCCCGCGCCTTGCGGGGCGAAATAATTCTCGGACTCCCAGGTCTGGTACCAGGAAGTTTCAATAGCGTGCGGCTGGTAGGTCTTATCCATGCGCGGCGGGACCCTAGTTGGCATTAATTCAGGAAAGCCGGCAAGTATAACGGGGGATAGGGGCGAGGGGTAGGAGCGAGCTTGCTCGCGAAAACCTGAAGGGCCGCGCGTTCATTCAGGATGTCCGCGCCATCATTGACGATTTTCGCGAGCAAGCTCGCTCCTACAGGGGCGCTAATTCTGGTACTGGCTGAGCAACCGCTCCATCCGCGCATCCATCCGGCGCTTGATCTCGGTTTCGATATGCGGGGCGAAGTCGTCGATCACGTCTTGCATGATCAGTTGCGCGGCGGCGCGCAGTTCGTTGTCCAGGTGCAGCAGCAAGGCATCCGGGGTTTTTTCGGCAGGCGCGGCAGCGGGTGCCGCTTCGACAACCGGTGGGGCCGGCGCAGGTTGCGGTTCGAGCGGTTCAACCGGCTTGGCGCCGACCATGTCGAACAACAAGGGGATCTGCACGTCGCCATTGACGGTTTCTGTCAATAACGGCGGTTGAAGGTTGTCATCACCCAGCAACTGACGGATCGACTCCAGGTCGTCCAACAGGTGGCCGTCTTTTTTTATCGTGTTCGGGGTGTCCATCATGCACTCAAAGTCGTTGTAGCCGGTGATCCTGCAAAGGATAGCCCTGTTCGCGATAGAAACGGAAACTCTCCCGCGCGGCCTGACGAATAGCCGGATCTTCCACCACCACTTCCGCCACACGGGCGAACGCCTTGGCAAAGGCCGGGACTTTCAGGTCGAGGTTGACCAGCAGGTCATGGTGATCGCCGCAGCTGTCGCCCACGCCCAGGACCACCTGGCCGTCGGGTTCAGCTTCTGCGGGGCCGTGGGGCACGAAACTTTCGCCCTTGAAGCGCCACAGGCGTGCGTCGAGCTCGTCGCGTTGGGCGGCATCGCTGCAATGCAGGTAGATGCGGTGGCCCATGCGCCAGGCTTTTTCGGTGAGTTTGCAGGCAAAGTCCAGGCGCGCGAGCGGATCGGCGCTGGGCAGTATATAGAAGTCAACTTGGGTCATTGCGGTTCCTGGAGCCCGAGGCGGCGGTAACGCCGCCCCGGAGTCACGGTTTTCAGGCCTTGGCGCGATCCAGCAGGTACTGGGTCAGCAGAGGCACCGGACGGCCGGTAGCGCCCTTGTCCTTGCCGCCGCTGGTCCAGGCGGTGCCGGCGATGTCCAGGTGCGCCCAGTTGAAGTTCTTGGCGAACCGCGACAGGAAGCAGGCTGCAGTGATGGTGCCGGCTTTCGGGCCGCCGATGTTGGCGATGTCGGCGAATGGGCTGTCCAGCTGTTCCTGGTACTCATCGAACAGCGGCAGTTGCCAGGCGCGGTCGTCGGCGGCCTTGCCGGCGCTGAGCAGTTGCTCGATCAACTCGTCGTTGTTGCCCAGCAGGCCCGAAGTGTGGGAGCCGAGGGCGACGATGCAGGCACCGGTCAGGGTGGCGATGTCGATCACCGCCTGTGGCTTGAAGCGTTCGGCGTAGGTCAGCGCATCGCACAGCACCAGGCGGCCTTCGGCGTCGGTGTTGAGGATCTCGACGGTCTGGCCGCTCAGGGTGGTGACGATATCGCCCGGACGGGCCGCGCCGCCGCTCGGCATGTTCTCGGCGCAGGCCAGGATGCACACCAGGTTGATCGGCAGCTTGAGCTCCAGCACCGCGCGCAGGGTGCCGAACACGCTGGCGGCGCCGCCCATGTCGTACTTCATCTCATCCATGCCCAGGCCCGGCTTGAGGCTGATGCCGCCGGTGTCGAAGGTGATGCCTTTACCGACCAGGGCGTAAGGCTTCTCGGCCTTCTTGCCGCCGTTGTATTGCATCACGATCAGGCGTGGCGGCTGGTCGCTGCCCTGGCCGACCGCATAGAACGAGCCCATGCCCAGTTCCTTGATCTTCTTCTCATCCAGCACTTCGACTTTCAGGCTTTTGAATTCCTTGCCCAGCGCCTTGGCCTGCTCGCCCAGGTAGGTCGGGTGGCAGATGTTCGGCGGCAGGTTGCCGAGGTCGCGGGTGAACGACATGCCGGCGGCGATGGCCTGGGCGTGGCTCACGGCGCGTTCGACTTCGGCCTGGGCGGCCTTGATGGTCAGCAGGGTGACTTTCTTCAAGGCACGCGGTTCGGCTTTCTGGCTCTTGAACTGCTCGAAGATGTAGCCGCCGTCGAGCAGGCTTTCGGCCAGCAGGCGGGTCTTGCCATAGCTGTCACGGCCCTTGACCACGATTTCATCGAGTGCCAGCGTCGCGTCGCTGCCGCCCAGGCCCTTGAGGGTGGTGAGAATGCCGCTGATGATCTTGCGGAACGGGCGGTCGCCGAGTTCGGCGTCCTTGCCCACGCCCACCAGCAATACGCGCTCGGCCTTCAGGTTCGGCAGGCTTTGCAGCAGCAGGCTCTGGCCGACCTTGCCGGCCAGGTCGCCGCGCTTGAGGACCGCGCTGATGGCGCCGCCGCTCAGTTCGTCGAGTTGTTTGGCCGCAACGCCGAGCTTGCGGCCTTCGCCGACAGCGACCACGAGGGTGGCGGTTTTCAACGTTTCGGGGCTAACGCTTTTTACAACCAATTCCATGTTCGGGTCCCTTATAAAGGTCTGTGAGCCTGGAGTCTGTGTGCTCCGGCTTTTAAAGCCTGGCAGCCGTGTAAACCGCCAGCGACAAAGGCCGCAGTTTGAACCTCGGCGGCGGAGCCTGACAACCCTTGCCGCAGGCTTTGTGTACGCGCATGAGTAAGCTCCGTGACAGGCGCGGTCAATCACAGGATAATGCGCAATCTTTTTAGCCGGCCTGTTTAAACGGGCCGACTCGTTATGCTTGCTTGTTTGGCCGCCTTAGCCTGACAACCCTGGAGTGTCTGGTTTGATTGTCTTCCGTTATCTGTCCCGCGAAGTCCTGTTGACCCTGAGTGCCGTGAGCGCGGTATTGCTGGTCATCATCATGAGTGGTCGTTTCGTCAAATACCTGGCCCAGGCTGCTTCCGGTGCTCTGGACCCCGGCTCACTGTTCCTGATCATGGGCTTTCGTCTGCCGGGCTTTTTGCAACTGATCCTGCCGTTGGGCCTGTTCCTCGGGATTCTGCTGGCCTATGGCCGGCTGTACCTTGAAAGCGAAATGACCGTGCTCTCGGCCACCGGCATGAGCCAGCAACGCCTGCTGGGCATGACCATGATCCCGGCCGCCGGCGTGGCGCTGATCGTCGCCTGGCTGAGCCTGAGCCTGGCCCCCCAGGGCGCCATGCAGTTCGAACTGGTGCTGAACAAACAGGACGCGATGACCGAGTTCGACACCCTCGAACCGGGCCGCTTCCAGGCACTCAGTGACGGTACACGGGTGACCTACACCGAAACCCTCACTGACGACCGCGCCAACCTCGGCGGGGTGTTCATCTCCGAGAAACGCCTGGGGCAGGACAAGAAAGACCGTGGCATCTCCGTCCTGGTCGCCGATTCCGGGCGCCAGGAAGTGCGCCCCGACGGCAGCCGATACCTGATCCTGGAAAACGGCTATCGCTATGACGGCAGCCCCGGCCAGGCCGATTACCGCGCCATCAAGTACGACACCTATGGCGTGATGCTCGCCCGCCCGGACATCAGCAACGAGGTCACCGACCGCGATGCGATCCCGACCCAGGCGCTGTTGGGCAGCACGGAGTTGCGCTCCATCGCCGAGCTGCAATGGCGTATTTCCCTGCCGTTGCTGGTGTTCATCGTGACCCTGATGGCCGTGCCGTTGTCCCGCGTCAACCCGCGCCAGGGCCGCTTCCTCAAGCTGCTGCCGGCGATCCTGCTGTACATGGCCTACCTGACCATCCTGATCTCCGCCCGTGGCTCCCTGGAAAAGGGCAAGCTGTCACCGACGCTGGGCCTGTGGTGGGTACACGGGGTCTTCCTGATGATCGGCCTCGGGCTGCTCTACTGGGAACCTATCCGTCTGAAAATGAAGAGCCGTCGTGGCCAGAAGGAGTTGGCTCGTGGCTAAGCTCGATCGCTACATTGGTAGCAGCGTACTGATCGCCATCCTGGCGGTGTTGGGCATCATTCTAGGGTTGGCGTCGTTGTTCGCCTTTATCGATGAAGTGGGTAACGTCACCGACACGTATACCGTGTGGGACGTGCTGAGCTACGTGGCATTGACCGCGCCGCGTCGTCTCTACGACATGATGCCGATGGCTGCGCTGATCGGCTGCCTGATCGGCCTCGGCAGCCTGGCCAGCAACAGCGAACTGACCATCATGCGTGCGGCCGGGGTTTCCATCGGCCGTATCGTCTGGGCCGTCATGAAACCGATGCTGTTGCTGATGGCGTGCAGCGTGCTGATCGGCGAGTACGTGGCGCCACCGTCCGAAGCCACTGCCCAGGCCAATCGTGCCCTGGCCCAGGGTTCGGGCGATGCGCAAAGCGCCAGGCACGGCCTGTGGCACCGTCAGGGTGATGAATTCATCCACATCAACGCCGTGCAGCCCGACGGCCTGCTGATTGGTGTGACGCGCTACACGTTCGACAAAGAACGCCACATGTTGTCCTCCAGTTTCGCCAAGCGCGCCCAATACAGCGCCGAGCAATGGCAACTGACCGACGTCACCACCACCTACTTCCGCAATGTCGGCCAGGGCACCAAGGCCAGCACCGAAGTGATCAATGTGCCGACCGAGCAATGGGACATCGCCCTGAAGCCGGAACTGCTCAATACGGTAGTGATGATCCCGGAAAGCCTGCCGATCTCCGGGCTGTGGAGCTATATCCACTACCTCAAGGACCAGGGACTGAGCAACGGTCGCTACTGGCTGGCGTTCTGGGTCAAGGTGCTGCAGCCGGTGGTCACCGCCGCGCTGGTGCTGATGGCGATCTCATTCATCTTCGGCCCGTTGCGCTCCGTGACCCTCGGTCAGCGGGTCTTTACCGGCGTGCTGGTGGGCTTTGCCTTCCGTATTGCCCAGGATTTGCTTGGCCCGTCGAGCCTGGTGTTCGGCTTCTCGCCGCTGTTTGCGGTGCTGGTGCCGACCGCGATCTGCGCCCTGGCCGGGTTCTGGCTGCTGCGCCGCGCCGGGTGAGCCTGCGCTTATGAGCAAAAAATGCCCCGTTCGAGAGATCGGGGCATTTTTGTTCTGGTCAGCAAAGATGACGTCCTGCCCGAGCATCAGGTACAATTCCCGGCTATTTTTCAGCGGGCAGTCTGCCTGCAGCCTTTTTGAGTGTTGATCCGTGAGTGATTTGAGTCATATCCGCAATTTCTCCATCATCGCCCACATTGACCATGGCAAGTCGACGCTGGCCGATCGATTCATCCAGATGTGCGGCGGCCTTGCCGAGCGTGAAATGGAAGCCCAGGTACTGGACTCCATGGACCTCGAGCGCGAGCGCGGGATCACCATCAAGGCCCACAGCGTGACTCTGTACTACACCGCCAAAGACGGTATCAAGTACCAGCTGAACTTCATCGACACCCCCGGCCACGTCGACTTCACCTATGAAGTCAGCCGTTCCCTGGCGGCCTGCGAAGGCGCGCTGCTGGTGGTGGACGCGGGGCAGGGCGTCGAAGCCCAGTCCGTGGCCAACTGCTACACCGCCATCGAGCAAGGCCTGGAAGTCATGCCGGTGCTGAACAAGATCGACCTGCCGCAGGCCGATCCGGACCGCGTGAAGGAAGAAATCGAAAAAATCATCGGCATTGACGCCACCGACGCCGTCGAGTGCAGCGCCAAGACCGGCCTGGGCGTCGACGAAGTGCTCGAGCGCCTGGTCAAGACCATCCCCGCGCCTACCGGCAACATCGAAGATCCGCTGCAGGCGTTGATCATCGACTCCTGGTTCGACAACTACCTGGGGGTTGTCTCCCTGGTGCGCGTGCGCCATGGCCGTGTGAAGAAAGGCGACAAGATCCTGGTCAAGTCCACCGGCAAGATCCACCTGGTGGACAGCGTCGGTGTGTTCAACCCGAAGCATACCGCCACCGTTGATCTGAAAGCCGGTGAAGTCGGCTTCATCATCGCCGGCATCAAGGACATCCACGGCGCGCCGGTGGGTGACACCCTGACCTTGAGCAGCACCCCTGACGTCGACGTGCTGCCGGGCTTCAAACGCATCCAGCCGCAGGTCTACGCCGGCCTGTTCCCGGTCAGCTCCGACGACTTCGAAGACTTCCGCGAAGCCCTGCAGAAGCTGACCCTCAACGACTCGTCGTTGCAGTACACCCCGGAAAGCTCCGACGCCCTGGGCTTCGGCTTCCGTTGCGGCTTCCTCGGCATGCTGCACATGGAAATCATCCAGGAGCGCCTTGAGCGCGAATACGACCTGGACCTGATCACCACCGCGCCAACCGTTATTTTTGAGCTGTTGCTGAAAAACGGTGAAACGATTTACGTCGACAACCCGTCCAAGCTCCCGGACCTGTCTTCCATCGAAGACATGCGCGAGCCGATCGTGCGCGCCAATATTCTTGTGCCGCAGGAGCACCTGGGCAACGTCATTACCCTGTGTATCGAGAAGCGCGGCATCCAGCACGACATGCTGTTCCTCGGAACCCAGGTACAAGTGACCTACGATTTGCCGATGAACGAAGTGGTCCTGGACTTCTTCGACCGTCTCAAATCCACCAGTCGCGGCTATGCTTCGCTGGATTACCATTTCGATCGTTACCAATCGGCTAATCTGGTGAAACTGGATGTGTTGATCAACGGCGACAAGGTCGATGCCCTGGCACTGATCGTGCACAAGGACAACGCGCACTACAAAGGTCGACAGTTGACCGAGAAGATGAAAGAACTGATTCCGCGCCAGATGTTCGACGTCGCGATCCAGGCCGCCATCGGCGGGCAGATCATTGCGCGGACTTCCGTCAAGGCACTCAGAAAGAACGTACTGGCCAAATGCTACGGTGGCGACGTCAGCCGTAAGCGCAAGCTGCTTGAGAAGCAAAAGGCCGGTAAAAAACGCATGAAGCAAGTGGGCAACGTGGAAATTCCACAAGAAGCCTTCCTTGCGGTGCTCAGGTTGGATAGTTAGGTCCTATGTCGCTAAATTTCCCGCTGTTGCTGGTCATCGCCGTTGCCGTTTGCGGACTCCTGGCGTTGCTCGATCTGGTGTTCTTCGCCCCGCGTCGGCGGGCGGCTATCGCGTCCTATCAGGGCAGCGTCAGCCAGCCCGATGTCGTGGTGATCGAGAAGCTGAACAAAGAGCCTTTGCTGGTTGAATACGGCAAATCGTTCTTTCCGGTGCTGTTCATCGTGCTGGTACTGCGTTCGTTCCTGGTGGAGCCGTTCCAGATTCCGTCGGGGTCGATGAAACCGACCCTGGACGTGGGCGACTTCATCCTGGTGAACAAGTTTTCCTACGGGATCCGCTTGCCGGTGATCGACAAGAAAGTCATCGAGATCGGTGACCCGCAGCGCGGCGATGTGATGGTGTTCCGCTACCCGAGCGATCCGAACGTCAACTACATCAAGCGTGTGGTCGGCCTGCCGGGTGACGTGATTCGCTACACCAGCGACAAGCGGCTGTTGATCAACGGTGAGTCGGTGGCCGAGAAGCTGCTGGGCACCGAGCCGAACACCCTGGGCAGTGCCGAGCTGTATCAGGAAAAACTCGGTGCGGTGGAGCACGAAATCCGCAAGGAAATGAGTCGCTACCGCGCAATGCCCGATGGCGAATGGAAAGTGCCGGCCGGGCACTATTTCATGATGGGCGACAACCGCGACAACTCCAACGACAGCCGCTATTGGGATGACCCCACCATTCCCAAGGAACTGCTGGGCATGGTTCCCGACCAGAATATCGTCGGCAAGGCCTTCGCGGTCTGGATGAGCTGGCCGGAACCCAAGCTCAGCCACCTGCCGAACTTCTCGCGGGTCGGGCTGATCAAGTAATACAGACGGCGCTGTGATCACAGCGCCGAATGCTTTTCTGGGGCTGGGACAATTTCCGGCCTCATGCAGCACCAATCAGGATTTGAATTTGAACACTGCGTCAATCGTCGATGGCCGCCGGTGCCACCAAACAGATATGGGTAAACCGTGAGCGTTTCTCTAAGCCGTCTCGAGCACCTGCTCGGCTACACCTTCAAGGACCAGGAACTGATGGTCCTTGCCCTCACACACCGCAGTTTTGCTGGGCGTAACAACGAACGCCTGGAATTCCTCGGTGACGCCATCCTCAATTTCGTTGCCGGTGAAGCGCTCTTCGAACGCTTCCCGCAAGCCCGTGAAGGCCAGTTGTCGCGCTTGCGTGCGCGGCTGGTGAAGGGCGAGACCCTGGCCGTGCTGGCCCGTGGTTTTGGCCTGGGCGAGTACCTGCGCCTGGGCTCCGGTGAGTTGAAAAGCGGCGGTTTCCGTCGCGAGTCGATCCTGGCCGACGCCCTTGAAGCGCTGATCGGCGCCATCTATCTGGATGCGGGCATGGAAGCGGCCAAGGCGCGCGTCACCGCCTGGCTGACGTCCGAGATCGAAACCCTGACCCTGGTCGACACCAACAAAGATCCCAAGACCCGCCTGCAGGAATTCCTGCAGTCCCGCGGGTGCGAACTGCCACGCTACGAAGTGGTGGATATCCAGGGTGAGCCCCATTGCCGCGTCTTTTTCGTGGAATGTGAAATCACCTTATTGAATGAAAAAAGCCGAGGTCAGGGTGTGAGCCGTCGTATTGCCGAACAGGTAGCGGCCGCTGCAGCACTGATTGCCCTGGGCGTGGAGAATGGCCATGACTGATTCAACCGCAACACGCTGTGGCTATGTCGCCATCGTCGGCCGTCCCAACGTGGGCAAGTCCACGCTGCTCAACCACATCCTCGGCCAGAAGCTTGCGATCACCTCGCGCAAGCCGCAGACCACCCGCCACAACATGCTGGGCATCAAGACCGAAGGCGCCGTACAAGCGGTCTACGTCGACACCCCGGGCATGCACAAAGGCGGCGAGAAAGCCCTGAACCGCTACATGAACAAGACCGCCTCGGCCGCGTTGAAAGACGTCGACGTGGTGATCTTCGTGGTCGACCGCACCAAGTGGACCGACGAAGACCAGATGGTTCTCGAACGTGTGCAATATGTCACCGGCCCGTTGATCGTCGCGCTGAACAAGACCGACCGCATCGAAGACAAAGCCGAACTGATGCCGCACCTGAGCTGGCTGCAGGAACAACTGCCGAATGCCCAGATCATGCCGATCTCGGCCCAGCACGGGCACAACCTCGAAGCCCTGGAGCGCGTGATCGCCGGCTACCTGCCGGAGAACGAGCACTTCTTCCCGGAAGACCAGATCACCGACCGCAGCAGCCGTTTCCTCGCCGCCGAACTGGTACGCGAGAAAATCATGCGCCAGATGGGCGCCGAGCTGCCGTACCAGATCACCGTCGAAATCGAAGAGTTCAAGCAGCAGGGCAAAACCCTGCATATCCATGCGCTGATCCTCGTCGAACGTGACGGCCAGAAGAAAATCATCATTGGCGACAAGGGCGAGCGCATCAAGCGCATCGGCACCGAAGCGCGCAAGGACATGGAATTGCTGTTCGATTCCAAGATCATGCTGAACCTGTGGGTGAAGGTGAAGGGTGGCTGGTCCGATGATGAGCGCGCATTGCGCTCCCTGGGTTACGGCGACCTGTAAGAACACCGCAGGGCAAAAAATGTGGGAGGGGGCTTGCCCCCGATAGCAGAGTGTCAGTCACTAAATATTTTGACTGAGCCACCGCCATCGGGGGCAAGCCCCCTCCCACATTAGGTTTGTGTCGTTTTCACTAGTGCATTCCAGCAACGAGAACCCATGTCCTCAACCCCGCCTCCCAGCCAGCCCGCTTACGTGCTGCACAGCCGCGCCTACCGCGAGACCAGCGCCTTGGTGGACTTCCTCACGCCCCAAGGTCGCCTGCGCGCGGTGTTGCGCAGTGCGCGGGGCAAGGCGGGCACTTTGGCGCGGCCATTCGTGGCGCTGGACGTGGAGTTTCGTGGCAAGGGCGAGCTGAAAAACGTCGGCCGCCTGGAAAGCGTCGGCAACTCTGCCTGGCTCAATGGCGAAGCGCTGTTCAGTGGCCTCTATCTCAATGAATTGCTGATCCGCCTGCTGCCGGCCGAAGACCCGCACCCGGCGGTCTTCGATCACTATGCCGCGACGCTGCTGGCCCTGGCCGAAGGCCGTCCGCTGGAGCCGCTGTTGCGCGCGTTCGAATGGCGCCTGCTCGACGACCTCGGCTATGGCTTCGAACTGAGTAACGACCTGCATGGCGAACCCATTGCCGCCGACGGCATGTATCGTCTGCAGGTCGACGCCGGCCTGGAGCGTGTGTACCTGCTGCAACCCGGCCTGTTCCAGGGCACCGAGCTGCTGGCCATGAGCGAGGCCGACTGGAGCGCCCCCGGCGCCTTGTCCGCCGCCAAGCGCCTGATGCGCCAGGCCCTGGCCGTGCATCTGGGCGGGCGGCCGCTGGTCAGTCGCGAGTTGTTTCGAAAGCCCTGACAACCCCGTGTATGCTGTGCAGCGTTTCTTTCCCCTTTTCAGGAGCGCTTCCGTGACCACCAGCAATCGCATTCTTCTCGGCGTCAATATCGACCACGTCGCCACGCTGCGCCAGGCCCGGGGCACCCGTTACCCAGACCCGGTCAAAGCCGCGCTGGACGCCGAAGAAGCGGGCGCCGACGGCATCACCGTACACCTGCGCGAAGACCGCCGTCACATCCAGGAGCGCGACGTGCTGCTGCTCAAGGACGTGCTGCAAACCCGCATGAACTTCGAAATGGGCGTCACCGAAGAAATGATGGCGTTCGCCGAGCGCATCCGTCCGGCGCATATCTGCCTGGTGCCGGAGACCCGTCAGGAGCTGACCACCGAAGGCGGCCTCGACGTGGCCGGCCAGGAAGCGCGGATCAAGGCTGCGGTGGAGCGTCTGTCGCAGATCGGCAGCGAAGTCTCGCTGTTCATCGACGCCGACGAGCGCCAGATCGAAGCCGCGCACCGGGTCGGCGCGCCGGCCATCGAATTGCACACCGGGCGTTATGCCGATGCGACCACGCCGAGCGAAGTCGCCGCCGAGTTGCAGCGCATTATCGACGGCGTGGCCCAAGGTCTGCGTGAAGGCCTGATCGTCAACGCCGGCCATGGCCTGCATTACCACAACGTCGAAGCCGTGGCGGCGATCAAGGGCATCAACGAGCTGAACATCGGCCACGCGCTGGTGGCGCATGCGCTGTTCGTCGGTTTCAAAGGTGCGGTCGCCGAGATGAAGGCCCTGATCCTGGCCGCTGCCAAACACTAAAAGCAATGAAGATCCAATGTGGGAGGGGGCTTGCCCCCGATAGCGGTGTGTCAGTCAACTCATCTATAGCTGACCCACCGCAATCGGGAGCAAGTCGAATCGTCGCACCGCCCCTCCCACATCAGTCCTCGGTGTTTTTGGCATGCGGCAATGCGAAGTCTTACTGTTTAGCCGTCGCAGGTGTATCGTATCTGCCCTTTGCAGGCCCTCGGCCCGCAGCAGATACGTGAGGTTGTTGTGTCCCGATCCTTTTCCCGTCGACAAATCCTGGGTGGTCTTGCCGGCCTGGCCGTAGTGGGCGTCGGTGCCGGTGGCGGCTACCGCTACTGGCTGGGGAAAGTCGCCGAGGCCGAGGCGGGACACGACTACGAACTGATCGCCGCGCCCCTCGATGTGGAACTGGTGCCGGGGCACAAGACCCAAGCCTGGGCGTTCGGCCCGTCGGCCCCCGGCACCGAGCTGCGCGTGCGCCAGGGCGAATGGCTGCGGGTGCGTTTCATCAACCACCTGCCGGTCGCCACCACCATCCATTGGCATGGCATCCGCCTTCCGCTGGAAATGGACGGCGTGCCCTACGTCTCGCAGTTGCCGGTGTTGCCCGGCGAATACTTCGACTACAAGTTCCGCGTGCCCGACGCCGGCAGCTACTGGTATCACCCCCATGTGAACAGCAGCGAAGAACTCGGCCGTGGCCTGGTCGGCCCGCTGATCGTGGAAGAGCGCGAACCCACCGGTTTCAAGCACGAACGTACCCTCAGCCTGAAAAGCTGGCACGTCGACGAAGAGGGCGCCTTTGTCGCCTTCAGCGTGCCCCGTGAAGCGGCGCGTGGCGGTACGGCCGGGCGCCTGTCGACCATCAATGGCGTGGCCCAGGCGGTGATCGATTTGCCGGCCGGGCAGATCACCCGCGTGCGGTTGCTCAACCTCGACAACACGCTGACCTATCGCCTCAATATTCCCGACGCCGACGCGCAGATCTATGCGCTGGACGGCAACCCCATCGAGCCGCGCCCCTTGGGCAAGGAATACTGGCTCGGCCCGGGCATGCGCCTCTGCCTGGCGATCAAGGCCCCGCCGGCGGGCGAAGAATTGTCGATCCGCAACGGCCCGGTGCGCCTGGGCACGTTCCGTTCGGTGGCCAACGCCGACGCGCCGAGCGCATGGCCGCCGGCGCTGCCCGCCAATCCGATCAGCGAGCCGGACCTGGCCAACGCCGAGAAACTCAACTTCAATTTCGAATGGGTCGGTTCGGTGTCGGTCAACGTCGACAACGGCAAACCGCCGAGCCTGTGGCAGATCAACGGCCAGGCCTGGGACATCACCGACAAGGCCTGCGCCGACCGCCCGATTGCCAGGCTGGAGAAGGGCAAAAGCTACATTTTCGAACTGAAAAACATGACCCAATACCAGCACCCGATCCACCTGCACGGCATGAGCTTCAAGGTGATCGCTTCGAACCGCCACACGGTGATTCCGTACTTCACCGACACCTACCTGCTGGGCAAGAACGAACGTGCCCGCGTCGCGCTGGTGGCGGATAACCCGGGCGTGTGGATGTTCCACTGCCATGTGATCGACCACATGGAAACCGGCCTGATGGCCGCCATCGAGGTAGTGTGATGCGCCAGTTTCGCCCCACGGCGATCATCGACCGCAGCCGCGACCAGGACTTCATGCGCGAAGCCCTGGCCCTGGCGGCACAGGGCGCGGCGTTGGGCGAAGTGCCGGTGGGCGCGGTGCTGGTGCAGGACGGTGTGATCATCGGCCGTGGCTTCAATTGCCCAATCAGCGGCAACGACCCCAGCGCCCATGCCGAAATGGTCGCCATCCGCGCCGCCGCCCAGGCGCTGAGCAACTATCGCCTGCCCGGCAGCACGCTGTATGTGACGCTGGAACCGTGCAGCATGTGCGCGGGCCTGATCGTGCATTCGCGCATTGCGCGGGTGGTCTACGGCGCACTGGAGCCGAAGGCGGGGATTGTGCAAAGCCAGGGGCAGTTTTTTACCCAGGGCTTTCTCAACCATCGGGTGCTGTTTGAAGGCGGGGTACTGGCCGAGGAGTGCGGGGCGGTGTTGAGCGAGTTCTTCAAGGCCCGCCGGGCTAAGCCGCCACTCTAAAGAACACTGATGAGCAAATGTGGGAGGGGGCTTGCCCCCGATGGCGGTGGGTCAGCTATAGATAAGCTGACTGACACACTGCTATCGGGGGCAAGCCCCCTCCCACATTTTTGATCTTCATTTTTTCAGGGAGATCGGGGGTCACTTTTTGGCGATGATCACCGCCCGCATAGGTGCCGGCAGCCCTTCGATGGTCTTGCTGTGATCGTCCGGGTCGAGGAAGTCACTCAGCGACTGATACTTCATCCACTCCGTCCCGCGCTGTTCTTCAACCGTGGTCACACTCACATCCACACAGCGCACCTCACTGAACCCGGCCCGGCGCAGCCACAGCATCAACGCCGGCACCGATGGCAGGAACCACACGTTGCGCATCTGCGCGTAGCGGTCTTCCGGCACCAGCACCTGTTGCTGATCGCCTTCGATCACCAGCGTTTCCAGCACCAGTTCACCGCCTTTGACCAGGCAGTCTTTCAGCGCCAGCAAATGCTCGATCGGTGAGCGACGGTGGTAGAACACGCCCATGGAAAACACAGTGTCGAAGCCTTCCAGGTTCGCCGGCAAGTCCTCGAACGGGAACGGCAGGTGCCAGGCGTTCGGCGCCGACAGGTAACGTTGCACCGCCTGGAACTGGCAGAAGAACAGCCAGTTCGGGTCCACGCCGATCACACTGTCGGCACCGGCGCCGAGCATGCGCCACATGTAATACCCATTGCCGCAGCCTACATCGAGAATGCGCTTGCCCTTCAGGTCCAGGTGCGGCGCGACCCGCGACCACTTCCAGTCCGAACGCCATTCGGTGTCCACATGCACGCCGAACAAGTGGAACGGGCCCTTGCGCCATGGGCACAGGCCCATCAATGCGCTGTGCATCTGCGCGCGCGTGGCATCGTCGCAATCGCTGTCGAGGGTCAGGCCATTGAGCAAATCGACTTCGCTGGGCTGGATCTTCGGCAATGCATCCAGCGCGCTCTGCCAGCGCTCCAGGTCGCCATGCCCCTTTTCCATCTTGCTATCGAGTTGCGCTTGCAGGCCCTGGGCCCACACGGCCAGGGGAGTGCCGACCAGATGGCGGGCGAGGGGGGACAGATCAATCATGGCAAGGCAATCAACGAGGCAAAGTTAAGACACTGGAACCACGGCACGACTTTCGAAAACCCGGCCGCCAGCAGGCGTTCGCGGTGTTCTTCGAGGCTGTCGGGCTTCATGACGTTTTCGATGGCGCTGCGCTTCTGGGCGATTTCCAGCTCGCTGTAGCCGTTGGCGCGTTTGAACGCGATGTGCAGGTCGGTGAGCAGCGCGTGTTCTTCAAGGTCATTGAAGCGCAGCTTTTCCGAGAGGATCAGCGCACCACCGGGCAACAACGCCTGGCGGATGCGCCCGAGCAACGCCAGGCGCTGATCGGGGGCGATGAATTGCAGGGTGAAGTTCAGCGCCACCACCGAGGCCGGCTGGAACTGCAGCGCGAGGATATCGCCCTCGATCACCTGGACCGGCAGCAACTCCTGGAACATCGAATCCTGGCCATTGAGGTACTCGCGGCAGCGCTCGACCATCGCCGTCGAGTTATCCACCGCGATGACGTGGCAGCCGTCGGTACGCACGTGGCGACGCAACGCCTGGGTGACCGCGCCGAGGGAGGACCCCAGGTCGTACAGCACACTGTTGGGCTGGGCGAACTGCGCGGCGAGCACGCCGAGGTTTTCGACGATGGTCGGGTAACCGGGCACCGAGCGCTTGATCATGTCCGGGAACACCCGCACCACGTCTTCGTTAAAGGCGAAGTCCGGCACCTGGGGCAGGGGCTGGGCGAATAGGCGATCGGGTTCTTTGCTCACGGTTGTTCCGGCGACGAGGGGGGAAAGGCGGGCATTTTAGCCAAGTTGCTCCTTGGATGCGCGGGTTGTCTGATGGAACGCCGAGGCGGTGATGCCCCATTGGCCGAGCCAGTAAGTGGCGATCAGCAGATACGGCGCCGCGTCGAAGCTCAGCACAAAGCGATTGATACCGATCAGCGTGTCGGAAACCACAAACGATACGGCCCCCGCCGCCGCCAGTAGCGCCGAACGCTTGGGCACCGCGCTGCCCAGTCGCGCCAGCGCCCGCCAGAGCATCGCGCTGATCACCAAGGCGTAGACCACCACCGGAATCAGCAAGTCGCCGAGGCCATGGGCGATCAGGATGCTCAGCAGCATCGCGCCGACGCCCAGCGCCAGCACCAACGGCAGCCATGCCAAGCGTCGGCAGTCGCTGAAATAGGCTTTGAGGTACGCCAGGTGCGCGCACAGAAACGCGCCCAGGCCAAAGATAAACAAGTCGCCCGGCCACGCCAGCAACACATCGCCGACCAGGGAGAAAATCAGCCCCAGGCTGATCCAGCGTCGATAGTCGCTCGGCGGCGCATCATGCAGCCAGCCCAGCAGCGCCAGCACCGGCAACGGTTTGACCAGCAGGCACAGTAACGCCGCGTGGACGGTCAGGCCGTAGATAAAGGTGCCGGCGCCCATCAACGCAAGAATCAGCCATGGCATATCAGTTCACCGTGATGGCGCAGTCGAAGGTCTCGGCCGGTTCGGCTTCCGGTTCCCAGGGTTGCTGGGAGGTCAGGCGCAAACGGCCCTGGCCGGCCGCAAAGGCCTGGAAGCGCCAGGTGGACTGGCCGCCGCCGCCGATCACGCCGGATTCCGTGCTGCTGTAGACCTCGGGCCCCAGGGCGCGCAGCACGCCGCCGGCGGAATCCTGGATGGCCCAGCGGTAGCCGGTGGTGGGGTTGCTTGGCAGGGTCAGGATCAGGTTTTGTCCGTTTTTGAGCTGGAGCGGGCAGGCGCTCTGTTTTTCCACGCTGACGTTTTGCTGCGGGGCACTGGCGCACGCGGCCAGCAGGGCAAGGCTCAAGGGGAGAAGCAGGCGGGCAGCGGTCATGAAGACTCCGTTGATGTGCGACGAAGGGCGAGCATAACCGAAGATGCGACAGGGTGTGACAAGAGGGCGGCGACGGACGCCATCGCGCGCAAGCCCGCTCCCACATCTTGGCCGCCTTCCAAAGGATGTACTCGGTCAAGTGTGGGAGCGGGCTTGCGCGCGATGACGCCCGCCCAAGCGCTAAAGGACGATCAGAACAGCACCTTGGCCACATCCGCAAAGCGCTTGGCGAAGTGGACGGTCATCCCTTCCTTCAGATACTCCGGCAATTCCTCAAAGCTGCCGCGATTCGGCTCCGGCAAGATCAACTCGTGAATCTTCTGGCGCCGCGCCGCGATCACCTTCTCACGCACCCCGCCAATCGGCAGGACATGCCCGGTCAGCGTCAGCTCGCCGGTCATGGCCACGCCTTTCTTCGGTGGCTGGTTGCGCGCCAGCGACAACAGCGCACTGGCCATGGTCACGCCAGCGCTGGGGCCGTCCTTCGGCGTGGCGCCTTCGGGGACGTGCAGGTGGACGAAGGCTTCATCGAAGAACTTCGGATCACCGCCAAACGATTTCAGGTTGGAGCTGACGTAGCTGTAGGCGATTTCAGCGGATTCTTTCATCACCTCACCCAACTGCCCGGTGAGCTTGAAGCCGCGATTGAGCGTGTGGATGCGGGTCGCCTCGATCGGCAGGGTCGCGCCGCCCATGCTGGTCCAGGCCAGGCCGGTGATCACGCCGACGCCAGACAGCACTTGTTCGTTGCGGAACACCGGGATGCCCAGGGAGCTTTCCAGGTCCTTGGTGCCGATCTTTATCACCGCGTCCGGCTCATCCAGCAGCTTGACCACCGCCTTGCGTACCAGCTTGCCCAGTTGTTTCTCCAACTGGCGCACCCCGGCTTCGCGGGCGTAGCCGTCGATCAATGCGCGCAGGGCGCCGTCGCTGATGGTCAGGCTGTTTTTCGACACGCCGGCTTTTTCCAACTGCTTAGGCCACAGGTGGCGCTTGGCGATGGCGACTTTTTCTTCGGTGATATAGCCCGACAGGCGAATCACTTCCATGCGGTCCAGCAGGGGGCCTGGGATCGAGTCGAGGGTGTTGGCGGTACACACGAACAGCACTTTCGACAGGTCCAGGCGCAGGTCCAGGTAGTGGTCGAGGAATTCGACGTTCTGTTCCGGGTCGAGGGTTTCCAGCAGCGCCGAAGCCGGGTCGCCCTGGAAGCTCTGGCCCATCTTGTCGATCTCGTCGAGCATGATCACCGGGTTCATCACTTCCACATCTTTGAGCGCCTGCACCAGCTTGCCGGGCAGGGCGCCGATGTAGGTGCGGCGATGGCCCTTGATCTCGGCCTCGTCGCGCATGCCGCCGACGCTGAAGCGATAGAACGGCCGCCCGAGGGATTCGGCAATCGATTTACCCACGCTGGTCTTGCCCACGCCCGGCGGGCCGACCAGCAGCACGATGGAACCGGCGACTTCGCCTTTATAAGCGCCCACCGCGAGGAATTCGAGGATACGACTCTTGATGTCGTCCAGCCCGGCATGGTGTTTGTCCAGGACCTTGCGCGCATGTTTCAGGTCGAGCTTGTCCTTGCCGTACACGCCCCACGGCACCGAGGTTGCCCAGTCCAGGTAGTTGCGCGTCACCGCGTATTCCGGCGAACCGGTTTCGAGGATCGACAGTTTGTTCAGTTCTTCATCGATGCGTTTCTGCGCCTGGGCTGGCAGCACTTTGCCTTCCAGGCGCTGTTCGAACTGTTCGACGTCGGCGCTGCGGTCGTCCTTGGTCAGGCCCAGCTCCTGCTGGATGACCTTGAGCTGTTCCTTGAGGAAGAATTCGCGCTGGTGCTCGCCGATCTTGCGGTTCACCTCGGCGGAGAGTTCTTTTTGCAGGCGCGCGACTTCGACTTCCTTGCGCAGCATCGGCAGGACTTTTTCCATGCGTTTGAGCATGGGCACGCAGTCCAGCACTTCCTGCAACTCATTGCCGGTGGCGGAGGTGAGGGCGGCGGCGAAGTCGGTCAGCGGCGACGGGTCGTTGGGGCTGAAGCGGTTGAGGTAGTTCTTCAACTCTTCGCTGTACAGCGGGTTGAGCGGCAGCAGTTCCTTGATCGCATTGATCAGCGCCATGCCGTAGGCCTTGACCTCATCGGTCGGCTCGGTCGGCTGGTGCGGGTATTCGACTTCCACCAGGTACGGTGGGCGATGGTGCTTGAGCCAGGTGCGAATCCGCACGCGGGTCAGGCCCTGGGCGACGAATTGCAGTTTGCCGTTTTCGCGGCTGGCGTGGTGGACCTTGACCAGGGTGCCGTACAGCGGCAGCGCGGAGGTGTCGAAATGCCGCGGGTCTTCGGGCGGCGTGTCCATGAAGAACAGGGCCAGGGAGTGATGGTCGGATTTGCTCACCAACTCCAGGGTTTCGGCCCACGGCTCTTCATTGACGATCACCGGCAACACTTGCGCCGGGAAGAACGGTCGATTGTGAATCGGGATGATGTAGACCTTGTCCGGCAGGTTCTGCCCAGGCAGGGCCAGGCCGGTATTGGACGAGTGAACCTCGGCGTTTTCAGGGTCGGCGTATTCGTTGGCGTCGTAATCGGGGGTATCTTGCTGGTCGCTCATGGGGCACCTGCATCAGGAAGTATGCAAGTTAGATGGGGCGGGCCAGCGGCGGTTTCAATGGCGGGGGCTAGATAGCAACATATTGCATGAAATTACTGCAGAGACTCGGTCAAGGTGGGAGGGGGCTTGCTCCCACAAGGTTAACCGCATGCCGTCAGCTGATTTTGTGCAGGTAGGCGGGCAGGGGCTGTTCCGGCAACACCGACAACACCTTCAACCGCTGCAACATCCGCTGCCGCGCCCGTTGCAGGTGCTCGCGCAGGTTCAGCGCCGCCGCATCGAACGCGCCGTGCAGCAACAATTCAAGGATCAAGCGGTGTTCGGCGAGCATCGCCGGGTCGGCGCCGATCCCCAGCAAGCGATAGAAAATCCGACTGATGATCATCGGGCTCTGGCCCTGGCGGATCAGCGCGGCGATCTTGCGGTTCTGCAGGCCGGCCAGGCAGCGTTGGTGCAAGTCTTCTTCGATCTGCTCGATGGCTTCCAGGCTGCACTGCAGGCTGTCCTGGGCGTCGAGCACGCGTTGCAACATGGCTTCGAGCAGCGCGCGGTCAAGGTTCGGCGCGCTCTGACGCAGCGCTTCGGGCTCCAGGCAGGCGCGCAGTTCGTAGTCTTCGGTGACTTCCCGCGCCGTCAACGGCCCGGCCAGCCATTGGGAATAGGGCTCTTTTTCCACCAGGCCACGGTCGCGCAGGCGCATCAGCGCTTCACGCACCACTGCGCGGCTGACGCCATAGTGGTCGGCGGCGGCTTGCTCATCCAAGCGGTAATGGCCAAAGGCTATGCAGGTGGACAGCGCCGCGCCGATTTCCTCGACGATCCGCTCGCCCAACGGCCGTGTATCCACCAACTCGTCCTCGTCGTTCAGGCCCAGGTGCGCAGCGCTCAGCGGCAGGCGCAGCGGTTCCATGGCCACGCCCTCGGGGTTGATCAGGTAACCGCGCCCGTTGAAACGGCAGATCAACCCTTCGGCATGCAGCAGGTCCAGCGCCTTGCGCACCGGCACGCGGCTGGTGCCGAACAATTCGGCCAGCGGCGCTTCGAGCAGGACCAAGCCGTGGCGGGCGGTGCCGTTGACGATCGCGTCACGCAAAAGCTGGTGAATCATCGCGTAACGGGAGGCCGAGGCGGACACTGCTTTCATCGTGTTCTCTGAGGTAAAGAGGTCTGGTGTATGTAGGACGAAGCCGGGGATTCTCTCATAGATGCGCCTGTCACTCCGCGCCACATCGGTGGCACTTTTTTGGGGCCTTGAATCTAGGACTGTTACTTTTCTGCACTAAAATGTACTTATTAATAAAAGATACATTATTGGTTTGGGCGTGCGTTGCAGAGTCCGCGCCAGGTTTTTTTGCTTCCTACAAAACCATCTAGCCCGGCGCTCTGGTCGATAAAGCGCAATCGCCGGAAAAACCATCGACACAGACTGGCACGAAAGCTGCCTTTATTAAATGTACATTTTATTAATATGTACGTTTTATGAGGGTCAACCTGATGTCAGACGCCACTTCAATGGCCGAGGATTTCGCCAGCGGTCGCAGCGACCCGGTGCAAGCCCTCGAACAGGCGCTCGACCACGCGAGCCGCGCGGCCGCGGTGTTTATCACCCTGACCACCGACCGCGCCCGCCGCGAAGCCGAAGCCGCCGCCGCCCGGTGGCGCGCCGGCCAGCCCTTGAGTGTGTTCGACGGCGTGCCCCTGGCCTGGAAAGACCTGTTCGACGTGGCCGGCAGCATCACCACCGCTGGCGCCGCCTACCGCCGCGACGCGCCCGCCGCCTTGCTCGATGCGCCGAGCGTGGGCCTGTTGTGCCGCGCCGGGATGGTCAGCGTGGGCAAGACCAACCTTAGCGAGCTGGCCTATTCCGGCCTTGGCCTGAACCCGCATTTCGGCACGCCGCACAACCCCCATGGGCGTGACCAGCCGCGGATTCCCGGCGGTTCATCGTCCGGTTCGGCGGTGGCCGTCGCCGCCGGCATCGTGCCCATCGCCATGGGCACCGACACCGCTGGTTCGATCCGCATCCCCGCCGCCTTCAACGGCCTGGTCGGTTACCGCAGCAGCAGTCGGCGCTACAGCCGCGACGGTGTGTTCCCGCTGGCCCGCACCCTCGACAGCCTCGGCCCGCTGACCCGCAGCGTGCGCGATGCGCTGGCCATCGACGACCTGCTCAACGGCCGCCGGCAAACCCACCGCGCCCGCAGCCTCAAGGGCCTGCGCCTGGTGCTTGAGCAACGCCTGCTGGATGACGTGCAACCGGCGGTGCGCAACAACCTGCTGCGCGCCGTCGAGCAACTCAACGCCGCCGGTGCGCTGATCGACGTGCGCCCGTGCGCCACTTTCCAGGCCACCCTGGAACTGATCCAGCAGCAAGGCTGGCTCGGCGCGTTCGAAGCCTTCGCCCTGCACGAAGCGCTGCTCGACAGCCCCGACGCCACTCGGCTCGACCCGCGTGTCCGGCGCCGCCTCGAAGCGGCGCGGTCGCTGCCGGCCAGCCGCCTGATCCAACTGATCGACGCGCGTCGCCGCCTGCAACAGCAACTGGTCGACGAACTCGACGGCGCCCTGTTGATCACCCCGACCGTCGCCCATGTCGCCCCGGCGCTGGCAGCGCTGGAAGTCGACGACGAACGCTTTGCAAGCACCAACCTCGCCACCCTGCGCCTGACCATGCCCGGCAGTTTGCTCGACATGCCCGGCGTCACCTTGCCCAGCGGCTGCGACGCCCTGGGCTTGCCCACCGGGCTGCTGCTCAGCGCCCCGACGGGGGAAGACGCACGCCTGTTGCGGGCGGCGCTGTCCGTCGAATCCCAACTGACTATCTAAGGAGACACCCCCATGGCTAAAGACATCCTCTGTGCATTCGGCGTCGACGTTGACGCCGTTGCCGGCTGGCTCGGTTCCTACGGCGGCGAAGACTCGCCCGACGACATTTCCCGCGGCCTGTTCGCCGGTGAAATCGGCACGCCGCGCCTGCTCAAACTGTTCGAGCGCTACGGTCTGCGCACCACCTGGTTCATCCCCGGCCACTCGATGGAAACCTTTCCCGCGCAGATGAAGGCGGTGGCCGACGCCGGTCACGAAATCGGCGTACACGGCTACAGCCACGAAAACCCGATCGCGATGACCGCCGAGCAAGAAGCAATCGTGCTCGACAAGTCCATCGAACTGATCACCCAAGTGACGGGCAAACGCCCGACCGGCTACGTCGCACCGTGGTGGGAATTCAGCAAGGTCACCAACGAGCTGCTGCTGAAAAAAGGCATCAAGTACGACCACAGCCTGATGCACAACGACTTCCACCCCTACTACGTGCGCAAGGGCGACAGCTGGACCAAGATCGACTACAGCCAGCACCCCGACACCTGGATGAAACCCCTGGTACGCGGCGAAGAAACCGACCTGGTGGAGATCCCGGCCAACTGGTACCTCGACGACCTGCCGCCGATGATGTTCATCAAAAAGGCGCCCAACAGCCACGGCTTCGTCAACCCGCGTCACCTCGAAGAAATGTGGCGCGACCAGTTCGACTGGGTCTACCGCGAACACGAACACGCGGTGTTCACCATGACCATCCACCCCGACGTGTCCGGCCGCCCGCAAGTGCTGCTGATGCTCGAACGCTTGATCGAACACATCCAGAGCCATGCCGGCGTGCGCTTCGTCACCTTCGACGAAATCGCCGATGACTTTATCCGTCGGCAACCGCGTACCTGATCCCCAGCCCTTGTAGGAGCGAGCTTGCTCGCGAAAAACCGGAGAACGCCGCGTGCATCCAGGATGCCCGCGTCATCGTTGATGATTTTCGCGAGCAAGCTCGCTCCTACAAGATGGGTTCAAACCGCGTAGCTGACCCCCACCTTTGAGGCGCGATTCATGTCCATCTACAACAAGCTTGACCTGACTGGCTGGAAACCCCGGCAACTGACGTCCCAGGAAGTGCGCTTCGCCACCTGGATCGCGTTTTTCGCCTGGGTGTTTGCGGTGTACGACTTCATCCTGTTCGGCACGTTGCTGCCGGAGATCGGCCGGCACTTCGGCTGGGGCGAGGTGGAGCAAGCTGAAATCGCAACCTGGGTGGCGGTGGGCACAGCGGTGGTGGCATTTGCCATTGGCCCCGTCGTCGACAAGTTGGGGCGACGCAAAGGGATCATCTTCACTGTGGCCGGTTCCGCAGTGTGCTCGGCGCTGACCGCGATCGGTGGGGCGTGGGGCAAGTCGCCGCTGATTCTGATCCGTTCGTTGGGCGGTCTGGGCTATGCCGAGGAAACCGTCAACGCCACATATTTGAGCGAGCTGTATGGCGCCTCGGAAGACCCCCGACTGACCAAGCGTCGCGGGTTTATCTACAGCCTGGTGCAGGGCGGCTGGCCGGTCGGGGCGCTGATTGCCGCCGGTTTGACCGCGCTGTTGCTGCCGATCATCGGCTGGCAGGGGTGCTTCATTTTTGCTGCGATCCCGGCCATCGTGATTGCGATCATGGCGCGCAAGCTCAAGGAGAGCCCGCAGTTCCAGATCCACCAGCGCATCAGCGAGCTGCGTAAAAGCGGCGCGGTGAGTGAAGCGCAAAACGTTGCCGTGACCTATGGCGTGGACTACGACGAGCACAGCAAAGCCGGCCTCAAAGCCGCCTTCCGAGGCCCGGCCCGCCGCGCCACCCTGGTGATCGGCGCCGCGCTGTTGCTCAACTGGGCGGCGATCCAGGTGTTCAGCGTGCTCGGCACGTCGGTGATCGTCAGCGTTCACCACATCTCGTTCGAGAACTCGCTGATCATCCTCGTGCTGTCGAACCTGGTGGGTTACTGCGGTTACCTCAGCCACGGCTGGATGGGCGACAAGATCGGCCGCCGCAATGTCATCGGCCTGGGCTGGATGCTCGGCGGGCTGTCGTTCGCCGGGATGCTGTTCGGCCCGAGCAACATGGCGATGGTGGTCGGGCTGTACAGCCTGGGCCTGTTCTTCCTGATCGGGCCGTATTCGGCGGCGTTGTTTTTTATCAGCGAAAGTTTCCCCACCAGCATCCGCGCCACCGGCGGCGCGATCATCCATGCCATGGGCCCGATCGGTGCGGTGGTCGCGGGGTTCGGCGCGACGCAAGTGTTGTCCGCCGGCAGCGACTGGCAGACCGCCGCCCTGTGGTTCGGCGCCGTGCCGTGCTTTTTGTCCGGCGTGCTGATGTTCGCCGCACGCCATGTGCGCCCGGAAACCGTGCAGTAAGGAGTGTTCGATGAACCGTAAAGTTGCCTTGATTACCGGTGCCGCCAGCGGCATCGGCCAAGCCCTCGCCGTGGCCTATGCGCGTTGCGGCGTGGCCGTGGTGGGCGGGTATTACCCGGCCGATCCCCATGACCCGCGCACCACCGTGTCCTTGGTGGAGCAAGCGGGCGGCGAATGCCTGATGCTGCCGCTGGACGTCGGCGACAGCGCCTCGGTGGACGCCCTGGCGGCCCAGGCCGTGCAGCATTTTGGCCGCCTCGATTACGCGGTGGCCAATGCCGGTCTGCTACGTCGGGCGCCGCTGCTGGAAATGACCGATCAGGTGTGGGACGAAATGCTCAATGTCGACCTGACCGGGGTGATGCGTACCTTCCGCGCAGCGACCCGGCATATGCCTGCAGGCGGTGCGCTGGTGGCGATTTCGTCGATTGCCGGCGGCGTATATGGCTGGCAGGAGCACAGCCATTACGCGGCGGCCAAGGCCGGTGTGCCGGGGTTGTGCCGCTCGCTGGCGGTGGAGCTGGCGCCGTTGGGGATTCGCTGCAATGCGGTGATCCCGGGCTTGATCGAGACGCCGCAATCGCTGGATGCGCAGAACTCCCTCGGGCCGCAAGGCCTGGCCAAGGCGGCGCGGGCGATTCCGCTGGGCCGGGTGGGCAGGGCGGATGAAGTGGCCTCGCTGGTGCAGTTTTTGACCAGTGACGCGTCGAGCTATTTGACCGGGCAAAGCATCGTCATCGACGGTGGCCTGACCGTGCGCTGGCCCGACTGACCCCACCTGGGTACTGTGTTTTTTCAGGAGTTTGTGTATGCCCCAACTGACTAACCGCCGCGCCGTGATCACCGGCGCCGGCAGCGGCATCGGTGCCGCCATCGCCCGTGCCTATGCCGCTGAAGGCGCGCGCCTGCTGCTGGCCGACCGCAATGCCGTCAACCTCGCCGAAACCGCCGTCACCTGCCGCAACCTCGGCGCGCAAGTGTTCGAGTGCCTGGCCGATGTCGGCACCGTCGAAGGCGCCCAGGCCAGTGTCGACCGTTGCGTCGAACATTTCGGCGGCATCGATATCCTGGTCAACAACGCCGGCATGCTCACCCAGGCGCGCTGCGTCGACCTTACGATCGAAATGTGGAACGACATGCTGCGCGTCGACCTCACCAGCGTCTTCGTCGCCAGCCAGCGCGCCTTGCCGCACATGCTGGCGCAGGGCTGGGGACGGATCATCAACGTCGCCTCGCAACTGGGGATCAAGGGCGGCGCCGAGCTGACCCACTACGCCGCGGCCAAGGCCGGGGTGATTGGCTTTACCAAATCCCTGGCGCTGGAAGTCGCCAAGGACAACGTGCTGGTCAACGCCATCGCGCCGGGGCCCATCGAAACGCCGCTGGTGGGCGGTATCAGCGACACCTGGAAGCGCGCCAAGGCCGCCGAACTGCCCCTGGGCCGCTTCGGCCTGGCCGACGAAGTGGCGCCGACCGCTGTGCTGCTGGCCAGCGAGCCGGGCGGCAACCTGTTCGTCGGCCAGACCCTGGGCCCGAACTCCGGCGATGTCATGCCATGAGCGGGGTATAGCCATGTGCGGACTCTGTGGGCTGCTCGGCGAAGACCTGCACTGGAGCGACCCCCTGGGCGACGAGTTGCCCCGGCGCCGCGAACGCCTGCGCCGGATCGCCGCGATCAACCAGGTGCTGGCGGTGTTCCGGCTCAAGGTCGAAGACTTCCAGGGCGCGTCGTACCTGCTGCTCGGCGCGACCGGCAAGCAGGCGTTGGCCAGTGGCCTGGATCAACTCTGGCAAGCGGCCGAAACCATGCTCGGGCGCCAGCTGGACCCCCTCGACCCGCAACTACTCGATCACTTGGAATGCCCCTTGTAGGAGCGAGCTTGCTCGCGAAAAGCCCGAGAGCGCCGCGAGCATCCAGGATGCCCGCGTCATCGTTGACGATTTTCGCGAGCAAGCTCGCTCCTACAGGGGGCGGAGGTAACATATGAGTATTGCCCTCAACGTCATCACCGGCTTCCTCGGCAGTGGCAAGACCAGCTTGCTCACGCGCCTGCTGCCGGGCGAAAGCCTCGGCGACACGGCGCTGCTGATCAATGAGTTCGGCGACGTCGGCAGCGACCACCTGCTGGTGCAAGAGGTGGCGCCGGACACGGTGCTGCTGCCCGGGCGTGTTCATATCGGCCTGGATCAACTCTGGCAAGCGGCCGAAACCATGCTCGGGCGCCAGCTGGATCCCCTCGACCCGCAACTACTCGATCACTTGGAATGCCCCCTGTAGGAGCGAGCTTGCTCGCGAAAAGCCCGAGAACGCCGCGTGCATCCAGGATGCCCGCGTCATCGTTGACGATTTTCGCGAGCAAGCTCGCTCCTACAGGGGGCGGAGGTAACATATGAGTATTGCCCTCAACGTCATCACCGGCTTCCTCGGCAGTGGCAAGACCAGCTTGCTCACGCGCCTGCTGCAGGGCGAAAGCCTCGGCGACACGGCGCTGCTGATCAATGAGTTCGGCGACGTCGGCATCGACCACCTGCTGGTGGAAGAGGTCGCGCCGGACACGGTGCTGCTGCCCGGCGGCTGCGTGTGCTGCTCGATTCGCGGCGAACTCAAAGACGCATTGCTCAGCCTGCGGCGCCGATCCTCGCGACCTTCAACAACGACGTGCAACTGCGCGGGCGTGTTCATATCGGCCTGGATCAACTCTGGCAAGCGGCCGAAACCATGCTCGGGCGCCAGCTGGACCCCCTCGACCGCAACTACTCGATCACTTGGAATGCTCCCTGTAGGAGCGAGCTTGCTCGCGAAAAGCCCGAGAACGCCGCGTGCATCCAGGATGCCCGCGTCATCGTTGACGATTTTCGCGAGCAAGCTCGCTCCTACA
Organism: Pseudomonas sp. LY-1; assembly: GCF_053502595.1. NCBI lineage: Bacteria > Pseudomonadati > Pseudomonadota > Gammaproteobacteria > Pseudomonadales > Pseudomonadaceae > Pseudomonas > Pseudomonas sp. LY-1. The sequence continues at coordinate 1,484,366 of NZ_CP094353.1, forward strand.
AGGGGCGGAGGTAACATATGAGTATTGCCCTCAACGTCATCACCGGCTTCCTCGGCAGCGGCAAGACCAGCTTGCTCACGCGTCTGCTGCAGGGCGAAAGCCTCGGCGACACGGCGCTGCTGATCAATGAGTTCGGCGACGTCGGCATCGACCACCTGCTGGTGGAAGAGGTCGCGCCGGACACGGTGCTGCTGCCCGGCGGCTGCGTGTGCTGCTCGATTCGCGGCGAACTCAAAGACGCATTGCTCAGCCTGTTGCAACGCCGCGAGCGCGGCGAGATCCCGGCCTTCAAGCGGATGATCCTGGAAACCACCGGCCTGGCCGACCCGGCGCCGATCCTCGCGACCCTCAACAACGACGTGCAACTGCGCGGGCGTGTTCATATCGGCCTGGTCATCACCCTGGTCGACGCCAGCCACGCGGCCCTGCAGGAACGCCTGCACCCGGAATGGCTGGCCCAGGTGGCGGCGGCGGATCGCTTGCTGCTGAGCAAGACCGACCTTGTGGACGACTGCACGCCGCTGCGCCTGCACCTGCAGGCGCTGAACGCGGGCACGCCGATCCTTGATAGCCGCGACATCCACAGCGGCGATCAACTGCTGCTCGGCGCAGGTCTGCGCAGCGCCGAACCGGCCGCCGAAGTCAGGCGCTGGCAACTGCACCGGACCACCACCGCCCGCCACGGCGCCGCGCAAGTCTGCTGCCTGAGCTTCGACCGGCCGCTGGATTGGGTCGGTTTCGGAGTGTGGTTGTCGATGCTGTTAAGATGCCATGGCGAACGAATCCTTCGCGTCAAAGGACTGCTCAACGTGAACGCAAGCTCGGCCCCCATCGTCATTCATGGTGTGCAGCACTGCCTGCATGCGCCGGTCCACCTGCCAGCGTGGCCGGGCAGCGACCGCCAATCGCGCCTGGTGTTTATCCTGCGCGGCCTCGACCCGGTGCTGCTGCGCCGCTCGTTTGAGGCGTTTTCACGGCGGTTCGCGGCATGATCACCTTAAGAGTCCTCGGTACGTCGGTGACCTTGCTCGAATGCTTGCGCGTGCGGGCCGAACAGGAACTGGGCATTCGCCTGGTGTACCAGGTGCATGACGTCGAACAGGCCCAGCGCATCGCCGTGATGCAGCCCGACAGCTACGACCTGTACGACCAGTGGTTCCACAACGTCGACTTCGTGTGGCCCGCCCGCGCGATCCAACCCATCGACACGCGGCGTATCGCCTTGTGGCATGAGATCAACGACCTGCCCAAGCGCGGTCGCCTGTCGCCCAGCGACCGCCTGGGCAGTGGCAGCGTGCCCAGCGAGCGGTTGTTTGTGCAGCACGATGGCAGCCTCGGCAGCACGGTCACCGAACGCATCAGCATGTTGCCGCTGACCCACAACGCCGACAGCTTCGCCTACCGCCCCGAGCGCCTGCCCGAGGCGTTCAGCCGCAGCAATGAAAGCTGGGGCTGGCTGCTCGACCCGCTGTTGCGCGCGCGTACCGCGTTGCAAAGTGACGCGGCCATCGGCGCGCTCGATGCCGCGTTGGCGGTGCAGGGCGCCGGGCTGGCGAGGTTCAGGGACATCGGCAACATGAGCATCGAAGAGATCGACGTACTCGCCGATATCCTGGTGCGCAAGCAGAAGGAAGGGCACTTCGCGGCGTTCTGGTCCGACGATGAAGAAGCCGCGCAATTGATGCTCAGCCCGAACATCGATATCCAGAGCCTGTGGTCGCCGACCCTGATGCGCCTGCATCGCGCCGGGGTGAAGTACCGCCTGGCAGTGCCGCGTGAAGGCTATCGCGCCTGGTTCGGCGGCCTGTCGTTGTCGCGCCATGCCCAGGGCCCGGTGCTCGACGCGGCTTATGCGTACCTCAATTGGTGGTTGTCCGGCTGGCCGGGCGCGGTGATGGCGCGCCAGGGTTACTACATCGGCAACCCGGCACGCAGCCGCGATCACTTGACCAGCGCCGAATGGGACTACTGGTACGCCGGCAAGCCCGCGCGCGAAGAGTTACCGGGCAGCGACGGCCTGCCGCTGATCGATATCGGCGAAGTGCGCGACGGCGGCTCCTATGAGCAGCGCATGGGACATATCGCGGTGTGGAATTCGGTGATGGATGAACACAACTACCTGGTGCGGCGCTGGGGGGATTTCATGCGCGCGCGAGGCTGATGCCAACCAAAAAAGGCGGCTACCTGTGAGGGTAGCCGCCTTTGTTTTGCTGCAGGTTTTGCTTAATCCGGCAGTTTGAACGCCATCACATAGTCACCCTGCTTGGTGCCCAGGGAGCCGTGACCGCCGGCCACGACCAGCACGTATTGCTTGCCGTCCTTGCCGGTGTAGGTCATCGGTGTGGTTTGCGCACCGGCTGGCAGGCGACCTTCCCACAGTTGCTTGCCGTTTTTCACGTCATAGGCACGCAGGTACTGGTCGAGGGTGCCGCTGAGGAAGGACACGCCACCGGCCGTGGTGAAAGTGCCGCCCAGGCTAGGCACGCCCATGGTCAGCGGGACCGGAACCGGCGAGCTGTCGCGCACGGTGCCGTTCTTGTGCATCCAGATGGTTTTGTGGGTGGTCAGGTCGACCGCCGCCACATAACCCCACGCCGGCGCCTGGCACGGCAGGCCCATCGGCGACAGCATCGCTTCGAGGATCACGCCGTAGGGCGCGCCTTTGTTCGGTTGCACGCCTTGGGTTTCGCTGATGCGCGGGCCTTGCTTGGCAATGTCGGCCGCCGGGATCAGTTTCGATTTGAACGCCATGTAGCTCGGGTTCACGAACGCGATCTGGCGCACCGGGTCGACGGAAATGCCACCCCAGTCGAACACGCCGAAGTTACCCGGATAAACGATGGAACCTTGCAGCGAAGGCGGGGTGAACGCACCGTCGTAGCGCATGGATTTGAAATCGATGCGGCACAGCATCTGGTCGAACGGGGTCACGCCCCACATGTCGCGCTCTTTGAGCGGCGGTGGCATGAAGTTCAGATCAGACTTCGGTTGCGTCGGCGCGGTGTGATCGCCCGCGACTGCGCCTTGCGGCACGGCCACTTCGTGGATTGGCACCACCGGTTGGCCGGTGGCGCGGTCCAGCACGTAGATGCTGCCTTGTTTGGTCGACGCCATCACCGCTTGTTTCACGCCGGCTTCGGTCTTGATGTCGATCAGCGAAGGCTGGCCGCCCACGTCCATGTCCCACAGGTCATGGTGGGTGAACTGGAAGGTCCACTTCACGTGGCCGCTGTCGATGTCCAGGGCGGTCAGGCCGGCGCTGTATTTTTCCGAGTCTTCGGTACGGTCGCCGCCGTATTGGTCGGGCATCTGGTTGCCCATCGGCAGGTAGAGCATGCCGAGTTTTTCATCCACAGAGAACATGGACCACATGTTCGGCGAGTTGCGGGTGTAGGTCTTGCCTTCGGCCAACGGGGTGGTGTCGTCCGGGTTGCCGCTGTCCCAGTTCCACACCAGCTTGCCGGTGTGGACGTCGAACGCGCGGATCACGCCGCTGGGCTCGTCGGTGGAGACGTTATCGGTGACGTGACCGCCGATCACCACCAGGTTTTTGGTCACCGCCGGTGGCGAAGTGGAGTAGTAACCGCCTGGGGCGAAGCTGCCGATATTGGCACGCAGGTCGACCTGGCCTTTGTCGCCGAAGTCTTCGCACATCTTGCCGGTGTCGGCGTTCAGGGCGATCAGGCGGGTGTCGGCGGTCGGCACGAAGATGCGTTTCGGGCAGGCGTTCGGCGCGGCAGCCGGGCTGGCGCTGCCGGTCGGGCTCTGTTCGGAGGCGTAGGCGGCGTCATCGTGATACGACACGCCACGGCAGGTCATGTGCGCCCAGCCCTTGAAGTTTGCGGCACCTTCGGTGCTGATCTTCGGGTCGAAACGCCAGATTTCCTTGCCGGTATCCGGGTCCAGGGCAATCACCTGGCTGTGCGGGGTACACACGTAGAGCATGCCGTTGACTTTCAGCGGGGTGTTTTCCGCGGTGGTCTCGCCCGGGTCGTTCGGGCCTGGGATGTCGCCGGTGCGGTAGGTCCACGCTGGAACCAGTTTGTGGGCGTTTTCCGGGGTGATCTGCGCCAGGGGCGAGTAGCGATCGCCGTAGGCCGAACGGCCGTAGGAATTCCAGTCGCCATCGGCCTGGGTCGGCGCGGCGCTGGCCATGCCCGGTACTGCGTCGCGGTCCAGTTGGCCTTTGATTTCACCCGGGTGGGTGAATTGGCTGGCCACGGCGGCAGCGCCGGCCAGGACCACGGCCACGCTCAGCGCGCCGGTGCCCAGTGGGGCCGATTGGCCACGCAGCAACGGACGGCGAAACCATGGGAGCAGCATGACGATGCCCAGGGCGAACAGCAGTGCCAGGCGCGGTACCAACTGCCACCAGTCCAGGCCGACTTCCCACAGTGCCCACACGGTGCTGGCGAACAGTACCAGTGCGTATAGGCCCAGCGCGGCGCGGCGGGTGGCCAGCAGCAGAAGGCCGGTCAGGGTGATGCCGATGCCGGCCAGCAGGTAGTACAGCGACCCGCCGAGCAGGCTCAGCTTGATACCGCCGGCCAGTAAGGCCAGGCCCATGATCAGCAGCAAGACGCCTAGCAGCCTGGGCAGTAGGCGGCTTGGGCTTGAGGCACCATCAGTGCTCATAGTGTGTTTCTCCGTGACGTTGGAATTATGTGTCCCCGTGTGTCTTCACTGTAGATGACGATTTGGCACGGGCTTGGTTCAGCGTGAGTCGGTTTTTCCTGGGGATAGCGGGGGGTATCCACAGGGGGGTGATTTATTTTTAGGCGCGGTCGGGTGTGAGACAGCGCTGTCTTTGTAGCGAGGGGGGTTCGGTAGGTTGGGGTTGACCGAGAGTGAATCGTTTCAGGTTATTGCCGCCAAGGATAATGCGGTGGGGCGTTGAGAGAAAGTGAAAATCGCAAGATGCATTATTTCGGATTTGGTAACAGTGACAGAATGTCGCTGTTAAACGGGGGGCGGTGTTGGCGTGGCGGCTTTGTAGGCAGCCCGGGGAGTGGGGTGTATATCCGTTTCTTTGGTAACGGCGGCTATGGGTTCCGCCCTTACGGCGGGTCACTTTGGAAAAGCCCCAAAGTAACCAAAGGGCTCTTGCCCCACCACTCGGCACCTCGCTAGTGCTCGGTGTGCCCGAACGCAGGCTTGAATCCGTGGGCCGCCGTCATGGGCCATCCCTGGCCCAGGACGGCTAACCCGGCGTCCTGCCGGGTTACCCACGGATTCAAGCCTGCGTTCGGCCAGCGTGGTTTAACGGGGCGCCTCAGATCAAGATCAAGATCAAGAGCCTCGCTTCGCATTGTGGAGTGCTTTGGATCAAAAGCGGATCAAGAGCCTCGCTTTGCATTGTGGGGTGCTTTGGATCAAAAGCAGGTCAAGAGCCTCGCTTCGCATTGTGGAGTGCTTTGGATCAAAAGCGGATCAAGAGCCTCGCTTCGCATTGTGGAGTGCTTTGGATCAAAAGCAGGTCAAGAGCCTCGCTTCGCATTGTGGGGTGCTTTGGATCAAAAGCGGATCAAGAGCCTCGCTTTGCATCGTTGGGCGGTTCTTTTTGGGGCGTTAGAAGGTGGTGCGCAGGCCCACTTGTACGCTTCTGCCTGCTGCCGGGGCGATGTCGCGCAGGATCGAGCTGGCGTAGTGCACGGTTTGGTTGGTCAGGTTTTCGCCATTGACGAATGCCAGCCACTGGCTGCCGCCGACGTTGAAGCGATAGCCGGCGCTGGCGCCCAGTGTGGTGTAGCCGTCGGTGCCGCTTTCGTTGGAGGGCACACGGCCTTGTCCGGCGGCGTGTTCGATGTCGATGCGCGCTTGCCAGCGGTCCAGTTCCCACAGCAAGCCGCTGTTCAGGCGTAGCGGTGCGATGCGCGGCAGGGCTTCGCCGGTGTCGAGGTTGGTGGCGCGGGTGTAGTCGCCCGACAGTTCCAGTGCGAACTTGCCGTAGGCGCCTTCGCCGAGCTTCCAGTGATCCTGGGCTTCAAAGCCGGCGAAACGGGCACGCACTCCCGAGTATTCGTATTCGGGGATGCCGCCGGCGTCTTCTTCACCTTCGTCGTTCAATGTGCGACCTGTGCCCAGCAGGCCGATGTAGTTGGAGAAACGGCTGTAGAACACGCCGAAGCTGCCCTTGTGCGTGCCGTTGTCAAAGCGCAGTGCGAGGTCGCTGGATACGGCTTTTTCTTTCTTCAGGTTGGCGTTGCCCAACTCGTAGGTGCCGGTGGCGACGTGAGCGCCGTTGGCGTACAGCTCGTAGAAGGTTGGCGCGCGTTCGGTGTAGCCCAGGGTTGCGGCCAGCGACCAGATCGGCGTGAGGGTGTACACCGCGCCGGACGACAGGCTGCCGGCGGTGAAGTCGTTGGTCTTGTCGGCATTGGCGAAGCGCGCGTTGCCTTTGCTGTCCGGGTCGACGCTGGTGTGCTCCAGGCGCCCGCCGAGGCTGAGTTTCAGGCGCTCGGTGGCCTGCATTTCTTCGAGGATGAACAGCGCGCCGGCGTTGGTGTCGGTCTGCGGTACGAAGGCTTCTTCGCCGAGGGCCGAGAACTCGTTGCGGGTCACTTGTGCGCCGACCACGCCGTCGAACGGGCCGAGCGGCTGGTGGCGCGCTTCAACCCGGGCTTCATAGCCTTTGTTCTTGAAGATCGTGCCGGTTTCGCCGCCTTCGATTTCGCGGTGCTCGTAGTCGGTGTAGCCGGCGTCGAGTTTCACCGAGGTGAACGGGCCTTGCAGGTTGCGTACCTCGGAGGCAAACGCGTAGTGGTCCTGCTTCATGCGGATTCGCACAGCCTGTTCGGCGGGTGAGCCGTAGTTGCTGTCGTAGGTGCTGTAGGACAGCCCGGCATAACCGTCGTCCCAGGTGTAGGAACCGCCCAGCGCACCGCCGTCCTGGCGCCCGTCGCTGTTGCCCAGGCGGCCGTTTTTGCCGGGGCCGTCTTCGGCTTCCGGGGCGTGGCGGCTGCGGGCTTGGCCCGGGATTTTGAGGTCGTTGAATTCCCGCGCATTCGCGTCCAGGTGCAGGGCGAAGGTGCCGTTGCCGGCTTCGAGTTTGCCCGCGCTGCTGCGCGTGGTGTCGGCGCCGCCGTAGCGTAATTCGCCGGCGCCGTGGATGCCTTCGATGGCTTCGGTGGGGATGCGATTGTCGAAGGTGTTGACCACCCCGCCGATGGCGCTGCCGCCGTACAACAGGGCCGCCGGGCCGCGCACGATTTCGATGCGGTCGACGTTGACCGGGTCCAGCGGCACGGCGTGGTCGTAGGACAGCGACGACGCATCCAGCGCGCCCACGCCGTTGCGCAGCAGGCGAATGCGGTCGCCATCCTGGCCGCGGATGATCGGTCGGCTGGCGCCCGGGCCGAAGTAGGACGACGACACGCCCGGTTGCTTGTTCAGGGTTTCGCCGAGGCTGCCTTTTTGCTGCAGGGTCAGCTCATCGCCTTCCAGCACGGTGGTCGGCGAAGCCAGTTGCGCGCTGCCCAGGGGGTTGGCGGTGATGACTTGGGGTTGCAGTTCCAGCGCATGGGCTTCGGAGCAGATCAGCAGGGCGGCGGCGAGGGGCGACAAGCGCCAGGCAGAGGAGAGGGACATCGGACATTCCTTGGCAAACGACAAAAAGAGAAGGCGGCAAATGGTAACGAACAGCTTACGGCTGATAACTATCGTTACAATATAACATCTCTTTTTGCCCTGAAAAGGGCAACTTTTCCCCAGGGGCTATATTCAATGCGGTGCTTCCACCTGTTCGCCCCGTCGGCTAAGGTGCGCGGCTGTATTTCCTCTTTTTGCAAAAGGCCTGGCATGACCGCGACAAGCAACGACCCGCTTCACGGCGTGACTCTGCAACACGTCCTCACCACCCTGGTGGAACACTACGAATGGAGCGGTCTGGCCGAGCGCATCGATGTCCGCTGTTTCAAGAGCGACCCGAGCATCAAGTCGAGCCTGACGTTCCTGCGCAAAACCCCGTGGGCGCGGGAGAAAGTCGAAGGGCTGTACGTGAAACTGATGCGTACCAAACGCCTGTTGGACTGAGCCCATGAAACGCTGTGTGACGGCGGCGGCCCTGGCCGGTTGGGTGGGGTTGGCGATTCAGCAATACCTGATTTTCTATTCGCGCTGGTCGACGGGCGCCAGCCTGTTGGGCGGGCTGGTCAACTTCTTCAGCTTCTTCACCGTGTTGACCAACACCCTGGTGGTGGTGGTGCTGAGCTACGCCGTGGTTGATCGTGATTCAGCGGCGAAGCGGTTTTTCCTGGCGCCCAGGGTCAGCAGCGCGATTGTCGCCAGCATCGTGCTGGTGAGCCTGGCCTATAACCTGTTGCTGCGGCACCTGTGGCAGCCCGAAGGGTTCCAGTTCATCGCCGACGAATTGCTGCACGACGTGATGCCGCTGCTGTTTGTCGTCTACTGGTGGCGCTGTGTGCCCAAGGGCACGTTGCAGTGCAAACACATTGGCCTGTGGGTGTTGTACCCGTTGGTGTACTTCGCCTATGTGCTGCTGCGCGGGGATTTGCTCGGGCAATACCAGTATCCGTTTTTCGACGTCGGCACCCTCGGTTATCCACAGGTGTTCGTGAATGCCGGGGGGATTCTGGCGGGGTTCGTGCTGATTGCTCTGGCGGTGGTGGGGTTGGATAAAAGCATCAAACCCCACGGATGACTCATTCTTCCTCACTGCCCTCGGCGCGCCAGTAGCCGACGGCCTTGAGGAACGCTTCATCGACCTTGTGCGTATCCAGCAGCACCCGGCGCACCTGGCGCGACAGCTTGGTTTCCATCGCGACGAAGGTGTACAGCGCACCGCTCGGCAGCGTCAGTGCGCGCACGGTGTCGAGCAGGTCGGCCTGGCCGCGCACCACCCAAATCACTTCTACCTCGGCCGCGCTTTGCAGTGCTTGCCGTTCCGCCGCATCGGCGATTTCGATCACCGCCAGCACCGTGCGCCCGGCCGGCAGTTCTTCGAGGCGGCGGGCGATGGCGGGCAGGGCGGTTTCGTCGCCGATCAGCAGGTAGCTGTCGAAGATGTCCGGCACGATCATCGAGCCCCGTGGGCCGCCGATGTACAGGTGCTGGCCGACTTGAGCCTGCTCGGCCCAGGTGGAGGCGGGGCCGTCGCCGTGCAGCACGAAGTCGATGTCCAACTCGCCGAGGTTCAGGTCGAAACGCCGTGGTGTGTAGTCGCGCATGGCCGGCTGCGGGCCATCGCCCTTGATGCTGAAGGTCGGGCTTTGCAGCGCGGCTTGCTCGGCGGCGTTCTGCGGGAACATCAGCTTGATGTGATCGTCACTGCCCAGGCTGACAAACCCCGCCAGTTCGGGGCCGCCGAGGGTGATGCGGCGCATGCGCGGGGTGATATCGACCACCCGCAGCACGTCGAGGCGACGGCGTTTGATCTCGTGGCTGACGCGATGGATGACGGGCGTATTCATTGATTTTCCCCCTGGACAGCTTGAACGGCCGGGCCGTCGACGATGGCTTGTGCGGTGCTGTTGAGCAGCGTGGCGACCCGCGCGATTTCTTCGGCGCTCCAGCGTCCGTGGTGCAGTTGCAAGGCATGACGCAGGTTATGCACCGCCTCGTGTATTTCGGGCGGGCGATCATGGCCGCGCAGCGAGCGTTTGCTCACGTCGATACGCATTCGCACGCCTTCCAGTGCAATCGCCTGCTCACTTAAAGAAAGACGACCGGCGTCGGTGATGGTGTAGCGTTTTTTTCCGCCTTCGGCATCGCCGCTGATCAATTCGCTTTCTTCAAGGAAGGTCAGGGTCGGGTAGATCACACCGGGGCTGGGGCTGTAGGCGCCGTCGAACAGGCCTTCGATCTGGCGGATCAGGTCGTAGCCGTGGCACGGCTGCTCGGCGATCAGCGCCAGCAACAGCAACTTCAGGTCGCCGGGGGCGAACACGCGTGGGCCGCGACCGCCGCGTTCACGGCCGGGGCGTTTTTCGAAGCCGTCGCGGCCGTCGCCGTGGGAATGGGGATGATGCTCTCTCATTTTGGGTCTCTCCGTTTTGGTTAAGATATAACTTAAGATATATCTTTAGACTGTTCAAGATCAGTCGACCAACGGTCGCGGCCTACTTAACTACCACCGTCCCGCGTGATGCGCCCAGCATGCTGATGGCTCTTCCCATGTGCATGGAGCCAGTGCGATGAGCACATTGATTTCTCCCCCTTACTCGCCAACCTCCTTGGAAATACGCGGTTATCTGCATCAGATCGGTCACCAGTTGCTCGAAACCGACACCCCGTTACTGTCCAAGCGGCCGCTCCCCGTCGAGTTACAACAGCTTGAAAAACTCAACCAGACGCTCACGGCGCACGCGCGCGCTCACTTCGACCGCTGTCGTGCGCTGTATGCCGATGTGGCGCAGGCCGACCTGCAAAGTGACGAGGGCAAGCAACGGCTGGCGACGCTCAAGCGCGACCTCACGGCGCACTTGCAGAAACTGGACGAAACCGGGGTGTTGGGCGGCCAAAGCCTGCGCACGTTCATGGCCAACGACGCCGGCCTGGTCGCGTTGGAACTCGAAGCCAGGCTCAACATCCAGGACTCTCTGCTGCATCGTGAAGAGGCCCGCCTGGTGCAGAACCTGGGGCTCGGGCCGAGCTTTCGACCGGGCATCTATGCGCTGACTTTCAGCTATCGAGCCCAGACGATCGAGTTCGCCGGGGCCTTTGTGTTGACCGAAAAAAACACCCCCGTGGTCGCGCAGCTGACCCCGGCCGACGATGCCGGCTACGTCGTGCTGTTCACGCCGGCCCGCGGCTTCGAGTCGTTCAGCTCGCTGGCCGAGATGAACCGCCGACTGCGCGAGACGATGGCGGTCGGCAGCTGGCGCAAGGAGTTCATGCGCCTGCTGCCGCGCCAGTACTGGGGGCTGTCCGTCATGGGCGTCTGGCCGTTGCAGCTGGTCCCCATCAACAGCGAACCGCTGTGCGAACACACCTACGACGCCAGGCTGGCCAAACGCGCGCTGGATATCGATTGGGCCTTGAGCCTGGACGCCAACCCCGACCATAGCGCCCGACAGCTGCTTGCCGAGTTGGACGACGCGATTCGCGCGGCCTTGCCCGACCTCAGCCCGCGCCTGGAATTGCGCGCCCAGCGCCTGCTCGACCGTTGCCTGGAGCACAGCGCCCCGGCCTGGTATCGCAACGCGCCGAGCCACCAGCGCGAGACCCTGGCGCGGCAGCTGAGCGAGTACGACGAGGCCCGCCAAGCCCTGCTGAACCTGTTCGGCCATGCCGCCTCGCCGCAGGCCCTGGCGCGCTATCAGTTGCTCGAACAACTGGCCGCTGACCTGGAAATCACCGACCTGGACCCCGACCGCCTGCAAGTCCGCACGCGCCGCAGTGTGGCCAGGGTCGGCGCCTACGAGCAGAAACACAACCTGACCGCGCTGGCGCTGCGCGGACTGCACACCGGCGACGAACTGCCCGGCTCGGCGTTTTTGCTCAATACCACCCTCACGTATGCCGACGCGCCGCTGCCCGAGCGCTATCAAGACCTGACCCCGGCCTATCTGGTCAGCCTGCTCGACAGCCTCAAACCGCGTGCGGAGTTTGAGGCCGTGCGCCGCGAGTACTACGCCAAGCCGCAGATCCACGCCGCCATCGAACAGATGCTCGACCGCCGCATCAATGCCCTGGCCTACGCGGCTACGCTGCAAAACCACATCACCGAGGCCGACTATCAACGCGTTTCCCGCCTGCGTCGCGGCACCGACGCGCAACTGCACGCGAGCAGCGTTGCGCTCAATGGCTGCGTGCTCAAGGACCTCTGGCTGCTGCGCGAGCGCGACGAGCAGGGCGCGATCCAGCGCTTGCTGCTGTGTACCCCCGAAGCGCCGCAGGCCCAGCAGTTTCATGGGTTCGACACGGAAACCGGCTGCCAGGCGCATATCCTCGGCTGGTGCGCGGACGAAACCATGCGCGCTTATCTGCTGGGGCAAGTCGCCCTCAAGTCCCGTGCGGGTCTGGAAACGTTCATGGCTGGCCTGGGCTTCATTCCGGCGCGCCAGGAATATCGCCACGTCACCTTCAGCCAGGCGGCCGACCACGCCGATTGCCTCAAGGCCCTGCGCGCCCAACTGCTGCAGGTGCAGACCGACGATTACCACTGGGGCACCCCGACGTGGTACCGGGCCGCCACCGAGGCCCAGCGTCGACAACTGACTCAACTGGCGGAAAACGCCGAAGGCGCGGCGAACACCTATGCGCAAAACCCGTTATCCGACGCCCGCTTCATCAGCTTCGAGCGCTTCCTGCATGCCCAGGCCAAGACGCAGCTCAACGCCCTGCTGGGGCGCCAGCGGCAAAACGATGTCGACCCCGATACGGTGTGGGTGCATTACCCCAAAGACTTCCCGGCGTTGACGCGCCCGGCGTCGGTGTCCTACACCCGCCTGTATCGCGATGGTTATGAGGATTCGCTGGGGTTTCTCGACGCCAGGTTCGACACCGTCGCCACCTTCATGGGCCCGGCCGGGGTCGACCTGAGCAAGCTCACGCCGCGCAACGTCGCGCTTTCGGTGCGCGGCGTATGGATCGGCCAGCGCTACGCCGATGAAGTCCAGGCCAAACTGCAAAACCCGGCCAGCCCCGGTTATGCCCTGCGCCGCGACGCAACGCTGGCGATCAACCAGTTGCAGTTGCACAGTGCGGCGCTCGAATCGCGCCTCAAAGGCCATATCGCCCAGGTCGATCTGGATTGGTTTGAACGCGCCATCAAGAGCCTGGACGACACCTCGGTCGAGACGCGCAGCACCTACAACGTGCATCGCCTGATGATCGACGGCGACTGGGTGATCGACACCTTGCTGTTCAGCCACGGCGCGAACCCGGTGTTGCTCTATACGCCGCAGGCGCCGGACGGCGTGTTCTTGCGCGAAGCCCGGCTGTTCAACTACCTGCTGAAAAAAGTCGACGGCATGCTCGATTACTTCAGCGCCCGCGTCGGTGTGCAGTCCCGGGTGCGCGTGCGGCGTTTTCTGCAAACCGCCCAGGCCGGCCTGCCCGCGGACCTCAACAGCACCGACCTGAGCCTGGCGCGCTACGACGCGATCGAGCGCGTGCCGCCCGTGCTCGACCTGCGTCACCTGCTGCACGACATGAAGTTGCAACGCAAGATCGACGACGTTGCCGCCACCACGGTCAATCGCAGCGACATGATCATGGGCCTGGTCTGGAGTTGCCTCGAACCGCTGATCGCCATTGCGACCGCACCGTTCCCGGTGTTGAGCCTGAGCCTGGGCCTGCTGCTGGCGCTCAAGGACGGCATGCTGGCCCTGCACGCCTACAACCAGGGCGACACCGATGCGGCGCTGCAACACTTCGTCGGCTACCTGAGCAACAGCCTCGGCGCAGTGTTCAGCGACCTGCGCCCGGCACTCAAGTCCATCGGCCCGCTGCTCCGGCCGATGCGCCACCTCATGCGCCCAGCAGCGCCGCGCCAGACCATGGCGTTGATCCAACAACTGCAGCCGCCGAGCCCCGCGCTCGCCGGTATGCAGGCGGTGTGGTTCGAGGGCCGGCCGTTGTGGGCGGGCAAAACCCCCGATGCCCTGGGCCGCTATCTGCTGTTTCGCCAGGACCCGGTGAGCGGCAAACTCGTGTCGACCGCCCGCCTGGTCAACCAGAACGCCAAGGGCCGCTGGGTGCGCTCGGGCCTCACCGGCGGGGCGCCGAAACGCCCCGCGCCAAGCCCCCACGCGTTGCAGCGCTATGAAGTTCCGCCGGAGCTGGCCAAGGACTACGAAAGCGTTCTGAGCGTGGAGTTTCGCAACACCTCCAGCGTCGATGAGTTGTTGGGCGAGGGTACCCGCGACAGCCTGCTGACCTATGAAATGGCCCCGCTCCAGGCCCCTTATCTGCACGCCTACCTGCAGTTGCGCGGCGATGCCGACACGTTCTTCGCCCAGCTCAATCCCATCGTTCCCAGGGCCGATGTACTGGCCTTCGAAGCCAGCGCGAGCCATCGGCACATCCTGGAAAGCGCCTTCAAGGAAAACCCCGGCTTGGTGGTGGGCGCCGTGCCTGGCTCGCTCGCCGCCAAACAGCTGCTGATCGACAATATGCACACCCTCTACGAGCAGGGCGTGAGGCGCCTGTACATCGAGTACCTGCCGGCGGACCTGTTCCGGGGCAAACTGGACAAGTTCAACGCCGGCGGCAGCTACTGGCACATCAGCGAGTACCTGAAAAAAGTCGAGGCAGCCCTGGGGATCGCCAACGACTCGCCGCACTCCTATCGCGCCCTGATCCTTGCGGCGCGCCGGCAAAACATCGCCGTCTGTGGGCTGGACGCGTCCACCGGCTACGAGGTGGACAAAGCCTTCAACCTGAAAAACGGTGCGCTGGTCAGCCCTCGGCCCAACGCCCAGCGAAACTTCTACTCCCACACGCTGATCGAGGCCGACATCGGCGCAAAACCCGGCGAAGGGTGGGTCGCCCTGGTCGACAGCCGCCGTCTCAACACGCACACCCAGACCCCGGGCCTGGCCGACCTGCAAAAGACCCTGAGTGTGCGCGTCGAAGACGTCGCCCCCGGCCAACTGGTGGGCATCTGGAACGATACGCCCGGCGCGATCGTCGACGACCCGGCGGCCAAAGCCGACTTCAAGCTGACCCTGCAAACCGCCTACACGGCGCCCCCGGCATTCGTCACCGCGCCTGGCCGCGCAAACGCGTACAGCGAGTTCGACATCGACTCGCGGTTCGTCCCCGAGCTGCATGAAATGGGCAAAGGCGCGCATGCGTTCGACACCCGTTATGGGTCGCTCAACCCGAAAATCGCCGCTGCCGAAAGCGCCTTCCGCAAGACCCGCGAGCGCCTGAACACAGCGGCGCAGGCGTTCTTCAAAACCCCTGAACTGCCCCCCAGGCCGACGTTGCCGGACCTGCCGGCGAACACCACGCCCGCCGACTTTATCGCGCAAAGCTACCAACACGCTCGGGGGCTGATTGTCTGCGAGAGCCACGTCGAGCAATCGAGCAAGGCGCTGCTGATCGATCAGATGAAGGCGCTCAAGCAGCAAGGCGTCAAAACCCTGTACATGGAGCACCTGTTCACCGACCTGCACCAGGCCGACCTGGATACCTTCCAGCGCACGGGCGTATTGCCCCCAGCGCTCAAAGACCGCCTGTGGACCCTCGACCGGGGCCACATGCCCGAGTACCGCGGGCCGCACACCTACACCAGCGTCGTGGAAGTGGCGGGCAAACACGGCCTGCGCATCCGCGCATTGGATTGCGTATCGAGCTACCACACCAAGGGCATGAGCGCGCCGCAGACGTCGCGCATTGCGATGTTCAACTTCTTTGCCGGCGAGGTCATCCGTCAAGACCAGGCTGCCGAGGGCGCGCACAAGTGGGTGGCGCACATGGGCAATGCCCATGTGCATTCGGTCGAAGGGATTGCGGGGGTGGCCCAGACGCAAGGGGCGATCAGCCTGCGGCTCTCAGATGTACCGGCGGGCACGGCCAGCGAGCTGCGCTCAGGGCTGCAATGGACCGTCGCCTACGGATCGTCGTTGTACCCCAACCGGCTGACGGCGATCCGCAGCGACTTCACCCTGGCTGTCGGCGTCCCTGGCATGCGTCCTCCTCGCGCCTATGTTCCCGCCGATCGTTCACGCTTGACGCGACCGGGGCAGTTCATGGTCGAGCAGCTTTCACCCCATGAAGTGAATCTGGTGCATCACTCGCGCAGCGGCGAGATCCTTTCCACGCCGGTGCAGATCGACGATCAAGGCCGCTTCTTCATCGAGCGCTGGGCAGAACTGAAGGACGAGCGGTTCAGCGCGTTCGAACGGCTGCTCTCGGCCCTCGATCAGGTGGTGAAACTCACCCACGTCCAGTAAGCCTGACCCCCCTGCCGGCGCGGGCAGGGGGGTGGAAAAGTCCAGATCCTACGTCAATAACACCGTCGTCAATCTAGGCGGTGGCCGTTGAAGGCGTAGAGTGATGCCCTCGTGTAGTTCCAATACTACAGATATGAAGTTGTGCGTTAAGTGTCTCCTGATAACTGTACTGCTTTTATTGAATTATCTGTGTGTCATTAACGTCTTACAGTCGTTTTTTTAAAAATCGTATTTATTGTATTTCTTCCTCCAGCGTAATGGCCTATTGGCCTGCATGTTTCTCGGAGCTTGCCTGCTTACTTTTAAAGCGCATTGGTCGAATATTTCCCGGCGTTGAATGTTCAGCCAAACAATGAACATTGCGCCGCGCTGTTAGTTGGAAGTGAGTCTTGACTTGCTTTTTAGTTAACCGCCTTCCTTTAAATGACTACTAGGTATTCAAGCATGATCAAGAAGTTTGCTGTTCTGCTCCCGCTGGCTGTTGCGGTATTGGGTTCTTCGGCTGCCATGGCCGCCAACGATGCAAGCACCACGATCAACATCAAGGCCGACATCCCTACCAAGCAGTTCCACGCCCAGCCCCTGGACCCCAACTTCGGTCGCGACGAAATCATGACCTACAACACCGTGACCGGCGAACTGAGCACGCTGTCCTCGATGTTCACCCTGAAAAACACCGGTGGCTCGATCGACGCCTACCTGCAGGACGGCCCGGCGGCGCTCACCAACGGCACGGACTCGATCCCGCTGACCATCACCCTGGGCACCGTGGCCCTGACCGGTAGCCCGCAAGAAGTGGCCGCCGACGCAGAGTCCAACCCCGGCCTGCAAAAAATGATGACCATCAAGGCCGCCAAGCCGGCGGACACCCAGACCGGTCTCTACACCAGCGTCGCCACAGTGATCTTCGACAACGTGCCGCGCACCGCTTTCTAAGCACCCGGCACGCGATAAGGCCGCGCCTTATCGATCACACCCACCGCCCGCAGGTTGTGTTCGCCTGCGGTCGGTTTCCAGATGGTTTGCAGTTCGCCATAGAGTATTAAGTTCATGTTCCCGATGAAACCCATCGCGGCGGCGCTGGCCCTGCTTGCCTGTTCGGCTGCCTGGGCGACGGCTGATAACAGTTATACGCCACGCAGTTTACTGGCTCAGGCGAAAGGTTTGCCGAGCGAATTCGAAGAGCATTTTTTTGATGTGCCCCTGGCCGTGCGTATCGAACGCGACGAAGTCTTTCTGGGCGAGGCGATGGTGATACTTTCGCGCGATGACCGCCTCACGCTGCTGGACTTTACCGATATCAGCGACAGCCCGATACAACCCGCTGAGCGCGATACCTGGAGCGACTACCTGCAACAAGGCGCGGCCCTGGGAAGTTGCACGCAAACCTGCCCGGAGAAGATGTTGGCGGTGCATTACAACCTGGAAAACTCGCTGGTCTCGATCCTCACGGAGAACGCCGAGCACGACACCGATCATCAACGTTATTACCACCAGCCCCAGGACGGCAGCACGGGCTTGATTGTCAGCAACCAGTTGAACCTCAACGGCGGCCAAGCGCAGGAACTCGGCGGACGTTTCGGGGTTGAAGCCAGCAGCAGCCTGGGGAACTGGAGCCATGCGCTCAACCTGCAACTGGCACGCCTCGGCGGGCCGGACACCCAGCTTTATCACGCACTGTATTCGCTGTACGCCCAGCGCGAATTCGAAGGCCAGTTCCTGCGCCTGGGCTATTTCACGCCCACCTCCGAGGGGCTCAATCGCCAGCCGCGTGCGTTCGGCGCCGCGCCGGATATCGCCGTGGGTGCGATGCTCGGCAGTTCCGACAGCCTGGCTATCAACAACCCCAAGCCCAGCGTGTACCCGATCTACGTCACCTCCAACCGCCAGGGCTCGGTAGAGATTTACCGCAACGGCCTGCTGATCAACACCCAGGCGGTGGCCGCCGGTTTGCAGAGCATCGATACGCGGCCGTTGCCCGGTGGCATTTATGAAGTGGAAGTGCGCCTGGTCGAGGACGGCCAGGTCACTGCCACCACCCAGGAGTTGGTGTACAAGCCCAACAACTGGCGCAACCATGACGAGCGCTGGCGCTACAACGTGTTCGCCGGCCGCGAAAGCACCTTGTTCAACAACTGGGAGCAACGCGACAAAGGCGATATGACCGCCGGCGCTTCGCTCAATTACCTGCTGCACCCGCGTGTGATCGTCGGCTTGTCCGGGCGCCAGGTGCAGGAGCGCATGCAATACGGCGCTTCCATCGACTGGACATTGGCGACCCAGGCGAGCCTGTACGCCAACGTCTACCAGACCCAGGACCACGGCACCGGCATGGACGTGCAAGGCCTCTACAGTTATGGCGCCGGCAGCGTGATCGCCAGCCACAACCGCAGTTGGCTGGACACCCGCAACACCTACGACACGCTGCCCGACGGCACGCGGCTGCGCACCCGGCAAACCTTCGTCGGCCAGACCAGTACCTCGTCGCTGTCGATCAACCACCGCCTGATCAACCAGCATTCGCTCAATGCACGCCTGTCCCACAGCCAGGGCAACGTCGAGGGCGTCGGCCTGGACCTGGGTTGGAGCAAGCACGACCGGTTGTTCGGCAGCGATGCCAATTGGCGCCTGTCGCTGTTCGACCGCCCCGCCAGCCGCAGCACCGGCGACCGGCGCAACCGTGGCGTCGACCTGACCCTCAACCTGGCCCTCGGTGGGCCGGGCGAGCAGTGGTCGGGCAGCATCGGCTCGCGCACCTCGCGCGACGGCAAACGTGACAACAATGGCTCGCTGACCTACCGCAAAGACCTCAGCGGCCATGTGCTGCAGAACGTCTCGGCCACCGTGCTGACCGACACCTACGGCGTCGGCCTGTCCGGCATGACCAGCTTCCACGGCGACATGCTCGCAGGCGATGCGTTTGCCCAGCGCTCCTCCTTCAACGGCAACCTCACCGGCGGCCTCAACCTGCACAGCACCTTCGCCGTCGGCGGCCAGAAGATGGCCCTGACCAGCCAGTACCACGGCGACGGCGCGGGCATGATCGTCGATGTGGAAACCGACCTCGACGACATCACCCTGCGCGCCGACGACCTCAGCGGTGGCAGCACCGCGCTGCGGCCGGGGCGCAACTTCGTGCCGCTCACCGCCTACCGGACCGGCTCTGTGGCGTTCGACTTCGACGGCAACCACCCGCCGGCGGCGAACATCCAGCCGCCGCGCAGCGCCTACCACATCAACAAGGGCGGGGTGGACTACCGCAAGATCCGCGTGATGAAAACCGTCACCGTGCTCGGTCGCCTGCTCGACCCGCAGGGCCGCCCGCTCAAGGGCCATCACGTGATCAACCATGCCAGCCGTGGCGTCAGCGAGGTCGATGGGTTCTTCTCGATGGAAATGAACGCCGGCTCGCCCACCCTGGAAGTGCGCCGGGGCAACCAGTTGCTCTGTCAGTTCCGCCTCGACCCGAGCAAGGCCCGCAGTGAAAACGATGTGCTGATGATCGGCGACCTGCGTTGCACGCCGGATACCTTGGCCGATGGCGCATTCGAGCGGCCGACGTCGGGGTGATTCGCACAGGGTGTAAGCCATGAACATCGATACGGATAGGCCTGTTCGGGCGCGGGTATTTGCGCTTCGCAAGTCGAGTGGGTTGGCTTCAGGCCAACCGTTAATGAGGTGTAAAGCAATGAAAGTATTAGCCGCAATCCTGGGCGTGTGGATGGTTTCCCTGGGGGTCCAGGCGGGCCCGAATATCAACGTCGGCGTGGTCTATGACTACCTGGACGGGAGCAAGAGCAGCTACCTCAAACGCATCTTCAACGGCGGCACCAGCACCGCGTTCGTCAAGGTCGAGATCCTCGAAATCGTCTACGACGCCAGCGGCGTGCCTCAGGAAATTCCCGTGCAATCCCTGGCCGACGCCAGCGCCCGCGATGGCCTGATGGCCAGCCCCGCGCGCCTGATCGTGCCGGCCAACGGCATGCAGGGCACGCGCTTGCTGTACATGGGCGAGCGCGCCAGCGAGCGTTACTTCCGGGTGCGCTACATCCCGGTGGTGCCGGAAAAAGAGGACGCTTTTGCCCTGTCCGAAGAAGAGCGTGAGGAATATCAAAAGACCCTGCAGGCCGGCGTCAGCGTGCTGGCCGGCTATGGCACGGTGTTTTTCGTGCGCCCCAAGGACACCCGCTACGACACCCGCATCAACGATGGCGCCACTCGCTATGAACTGCGCAACAACGGCAACAGCGTAATCGTGGTCGACGAGTTCAAGAACTGTGTGGCCGGCAAGCCGACCGATTGCCATCCGACCACCAAGAACCACGTGCTGCCGGGGCGTGCCTTTACCTTCGATAAACAAACCGGGCGTCACTACACCTTCAAGCTGGTGGAAGGCGACACGCAGAAGAATCAAGAGGTGAAAGGATGAGCCGCTGGGCCGTGTTGGCGCTGTTGAGCGCGCTCAGCTTCAGCGCCCTGGCCGCCCGCGAGGAGGCGGTGTTCCAGGTGTCGGTCAAAGTCCCCACCAGTGACTTCTATGTATTGCCGCTCAACCCCGGCTTTCTGGAGCGTGAGCAAACCCTGAGCTGGAACCCGGTGACTGAAACCCTGAGTGCGCTGCGCGAGCCTTTCGATGTGAAAAACGTGTTGGGCGCGGTGGACGCTTACCTCGCCTATGAACCGGTGCTGTTCAACGGCCGCGACAACATTGCGCTCACCGTCACCTTCAATCAGCAGGTGCTGGGGCTCGACGCCATGCGCGTGGTGCCGGAAGCCGAGGCCCGTGTCGGCAAACGGGTGCTGCTGGAAATTGCCGCACAGAAGCCTGAGGACGGTTACCTCCCCGGCCAGTACTTCGGCAACGTGCAGATCATTTTCGATGCGTTGCGCCCATGAACCGGGGGCCACGCTTGAGTTTTTTCAGAACGAGTGAACCCATGCAAATCAAAAACAAGGTGTTGGGGCTGTGGTTGGCCGGGCTGCTGGTGGGGCTGCCCGCCGACGTAACGGCGGCCACCGTGGACATCCTGGCCTCGTTCCGGCCGGACCCCAGCCAGCCGGCGCGCAACGTGTTCAAAAACCACACGCCGCCGGGTAACAGCTATTGCACCTGGGCGCCGCAGTACTGCAACGAGACGCGCTACAGCATCGGTCTTCCGATCGACTTTCGGATGAGCGCGCCGATCGTGCCGGGCGGGGACGATCGCAATCATCTGTTGTTTCATGCGCCGACCGAACGCAGAAACATCACCGTCGTGCATGACGAAACGGGAGAGGCCGAAACCCTTCAGTTCCGGATCAGTGGCATTGGCATGGTGTTCCGGTGGCTGCGGCAGGACCCCACTGTGCGTTGGGAACACGATTATCCACCGCCACCGTGTCAATCCAGCGGGGTGAGTGTCGGCAACCAATGGCTTTTCGCGTTCACCTGGTTTTTGCCGGAAGGTGTCAGGGGGTGTGCGCAAAGAGCCGCCAGCCATATCCCCGCCGAGACATTTTGGTTCGATGGCCTCGGTTTCACCTACGAATTGGTCACGCCCGACCCCCTGGGGATGAGGGCCGGGACCTACCGCGGGCAGGTGACGTACAGCGTCGGGCCGCACAAGGACTTCGACCTGGGCAACGTGATGTTACCCAACGATGAGCAGATCACCCTCAATTTCATTCTTTCGGTCGATCACATCCTCAAGGTCGAGATCCCGCCGGGCGGTGAGCGCGTCGAGTTGCTGCCCCAGGGTGGCTGGCAAGGCTGGTTGAGCCAGGGGCGCAAACCGACGCGGCTGTTCAGGGACCAGACCTTCAACTTCTATTCCACCGCGCGCTTCAGGATCGGCATGGAATGCCAGTACGTCGAGGCGGCAGACAACACCTGCCGGATCCGTGACGCCAGGTCGGGGCGCTCGGTGCCGTTGCAGGTCGGCGTGACCATGCCCCACGGCATCGTCGACCCCGAAGGTCAGCCGGTCCAGCGCCGTCCGCTGCGGCTGGACGGCAGCGGCACGCACCTGTTGCTGTCGACGATGTTCGTCGACCGCAAGCCTGGCACCCTGCATTTCGAAGTGGCGCGCGACGATGTGGAGACGATGTTGCAGCCCGGTGAGTCCGGCACCTATGAAGGGAACGTCACAGTGATCTGGGATTCGGAGGTGTAACCCGCGGGGGTTGCAGGCGCGGGCATGCGCGCCTGCAGTGCCCTCACGTGTCGGACAACGGCGCCCGGTTACGCTGTTGAGCGGCGTTTTTCAGGGCTGTGCGGGTCAGGCCGCGCATCCAGTCTTTCTCCTTGTAGCCCAGGTCGTTGAGCAGGCGGTTGTAGAGCGCGTCGCTGATCGGCGTGTCGCTGAGCACGAGGTTTTCGGCCGTGTCCAGTTCGTCGGCCAGGGCCTTGAGCTGCTCGGCGAGCCGGGCTTTTTGCTGCGGCTCCTGTTCTTCGCGCCATTGCGCCTGCAGGGTTTGCAGGTCGTCCAGGCGGTAGAACTTGTGCGTGTACTCGGTGAGATTCTGTTGATAGCGGTTGTCGTAGGTTTCCTGCAGGAAGGTCTCCCAATACGGCTCAAGGAGGATCTGGTTGACCAGGCCGTCGCCCTGGCCCATTTCCCTTACCGTGGTGTACGCCTGCTGGATGCGGTCCGGGCTGACATTGGCGGTGTCGCGGTAGAGCATGTGGTCCGACAGCCAGGGCAAATCCAGCCTGTTGGCCAGGGCGGTCTGGTAGGCCAGGTGGATATCCACTTCGTCCACCTCGCCGGCCTCGCCGTCCACCAGCTCGGAGCGCAGGCGCTGGCCTTCGCCGCCGGCGTCGATGGGCCGCAGGCGCCGGGCGACGTCCGCCTGGGCCACCAGGTTCAGGTGCTTGAGGCGCGCCGCGCCCTTGGCCAGGGTCACCAGTCGGCCTTCGAGTTCAGCCAGTGACGCGGAAAAGCGCCGGGCTTCGCTGGCCATGACCTCGATCCCCATCTCATTGAAAATCTGCGCGCCGCCGTCGCCGCACAAACCGGGGAAGCTCGACAGCTTGAACAAGCGCTCGCGCAGGGCGCTGTCGGCGTGGGTGGCGTTGATCAAGCGCCATACCCGTTGCGTCAGCTCCGCTTGGTTGCGGGCGTAGCGCTGCTGGTCCTGGGGGTTCTCGAAAAACTCGGGCGGCTCAAGCAGTTTGATGACTTCGAAAAAGCCCTGGGAGCCGTGTTCGTCTTCGACGGCGTCCCACAGCTGCTCGCGGACAAGCCGGGTGTTGGCGTCGACGCCTTCCAGCCAGGGATCGCTGCTGCCCTGGGGCTCATAGGTGCGATAGGGGTCCAGCCCGGCCTCGTTGCGGTAGCGTTCGTACAGAGTGCGCTGATCGTCGTTCAGCGTGTTGCGGTCCAGGCGGGTGCGCGCCACGGTGCGCGCAGCCGTGGGTTCCGGCGTCAGGGTGGGCAGGGCGTGGATCGGGTTGCCGCTCAGGTTCAGGTCGAACGCATCGTTCCTGGGGTGGGCAAACAGGCCGCGGGGCCATTGGCCGATCTGTGTGTGGCTGAGGTCGAGGCGGCGCAGGTTGGGCATGCGCGTGATGTCCGGCGCGAGGCTGAGCGGGTTGTGGCTGAGGATCAGGACTTGCAGGCGGCGCAGGTTGCGCAGGCGCGTCACGTCTTCGGGGAACAGGGCCATGCGGTTGCTCGCGAGGTTGAGGTTGCGCAGCAAACGCATCGCGCCAAGCTCGACCGGCAGGCTGGTCAGGTGGTTGTCGCTCAGGTCCAGGGAGTGCAGCGCCGGGAAGTGCTTGAGCAAGCCGCAATGGGTTTGCCCGACGCTGCTCTGGCTCAGGTCCAGGAACGTCACATGTTCAAAGTTGACGGTCAGCGCGGGCAGCGATTCGGGTAGCGGCATGCCGTTCAGGTCCACGCGCGCGCCGTGTTGGGTGCGGCCCCAATCGTCGGTGTATTCGGCGTAGCGGTCGGCCCAGGTCTGTTCGAGGAGCAGCGCCAGGCGTTTGCGGCTGGCCAGTTGTTGACGCTCCTGGACGCTGCCTTTGGGGTGATGGGTGGGCGATTGTTTCCAGGTCTGCAATTGGCTGTGCAGGGTTTGTTTCTCCAGGGTCAGGTCGTTCAGGGTGGTGCCCAGTTGGTCGGTGGGGATCGCCTCGATAAAGCGGCTCAGCCGTTGCTCGCTGAGGCTCGGAAACAGGCGTTGCAAGACCTCCCTGGCAAACGTCGCCGGGTGATCGGCAGGGGCGGCGCGGCAGCGGCTGAGCAGCGGGCCGCCGAGCAACTGTTGGGTGTGCCGCTCCATCACCCGGTGAGTCGCCGGCTCAGCGAGGAGCGTGCGGCGCTCGGCCAAGGGTTCCAGGGCGGTCATCAGCCAGCGCCGCAGGTCTGCGCCTTCGCCGGGGCGGTAACCCAGCCCGCTGTGCGACGCGGCGGGCAGGCTCGACAACACGGCTTCGTACAGATTGGCCGGGCGGTGCAACGGTTGGCCGGCGCCGTCATAGACCGCATAACCGAGGCTGTTGTGGACCAACACCCGGCGAGTGGTGGCAGTGTCCGGGCCGGCCTGGCTGCGCAGAGGGCCGGTGACGGCGCCGTTGCGGATTTCAAGGTGCAGGTCGCTGAGCACGTCGGCGTGCAATTGCAGGGTCTTGAGCACCAGGGTTTCCGTGGCCGGGCTGGGCGACGCCGGTGGATAGAAGCCTTCGTAGGCGCGTGCCGCCTCGGCGGCCACATGCAGCTCGTCGGCCAGGTTGCGCAGGCGCAACGGCCCGCGCCGGTGCGCGGCCAGGGCCTGGCGTTCGGCGGGGCGGGCGGTGTCGAGCAGGCGGCGGGCCAGGCTCAGGTCGAGGTCGGGATGGTCGTGGCGCAGGCTGATAATGCTGGGGTCGTCGCTCTCTTCACGGGCGCGGTAGACCGCCGGGGCGATGTCGCGGCTCTGGCTCAATACGTAGTCGGCCAGTTGCTCGCGCAACGCGTGTACCCGCTGCGACTTCGGCACCTCGGCGCCCAGCAGGCGGGTGATTGCCGCTTCATCGAGAAAGCCCAGCACCCGTTCCGGCAAGTGCCCGGACAGCACTTCCCCGAGGCTGATGCGCAAGGTGTCGGCGGCGCTGGCTTGCGCAGCGCCATAGCGGTGCGAGCTGCCGCTCAGGTCGGGCTTGAGGAACACTTGCAGTGCTTTGTTCGGGGGCCAACCGTCGAGTTCGGTGACCATCTGCTCGAACCAGTCCGAACTCGGGTCGGCGCTCAAAGCCTGCCCAGCGCGGATTTTTTCGCTGGCCACCTGGATGGCGTCGGCCGCTTCGAGCCGTTTGAGGCCGGCATCGAGCAACGGCGGCAGTGTTTCGTTGTACTCGTACATGCGGCGTAGGGCGCCGTCTTCGGTGGCGCTGGCGACCCTTAGCTGTTCCAGCTGCGTGTCACTGAACGGTTGCACCCGATGCCCGAGACGTCGCAGCAACTGCGCACGCTCCCAGGTGCGCGGGCGTTCGCCCTCGTGGGTCGCCGCGCCGTCGCCGTTCAATTGCAGGCGCGGGCGGTAGGCGTCCGGGCGTTCGGGGTGGACCACGCGGTGCGCGTCGCTGAGCGGGTCGTATTGCACCTCCAGGTGATGCTCGCCCAGGGCCAGCAGGGTTTTGCCCTCATGCTGATGCAGGCCCGCGGGCGACGGTATCGAATCGGCGGGGATCGGGGTTTTCCGGGCGAACGCGCTGATGTCCGGGTTCCACAAGCGCCGGCTGCCGTCGGCCCGCTGCACCGGGACCAGGCCTTCGATGAAGGGCGAGAGCTTGAGCCGCGCCAACTGACCGATGTGGCCGCCCGCGGCAAACAGGGCGAACTGGATCACGCTGTCGGCCACCCCCGCCACATGTTCCCAGGCTTCGGTGCGCCGGCCTTCGCTCCAGTCGACGACGCCTTCGCACACCTCGTCCATGATCTGGTAGGCGCTGTAGACCAGCATCAGTTCGCCGAGCACCGGCACGAAGGGCGTCAGCACCAGCAACGCGGCATTGAGGAGGTCGGCGAGCATCTGCTCCAGGTTGTCCCACCAGGCCCAGCGGGCGTGGCGTTCGACGTCGGTGCTGGACACGGCGATAGTCCGCGCATCGTTGACGATTTTGTTCAGTTGCACGCGAAACAGGTAGCTCCACAGGGTGTCCGCGTGGGGTGTCGGCGGGCGTTGGCGATAATCGTCCTGCCAGCGTTGCACGCTGAAGTGCAGGTTGGGGTCGCTGATCGGCGTGTCTTTCCAGCTCGGCCCGCTGTCGGTGCGGGCTTTTTGGTGCCATTGGATGTGGCTGAGGCGCGCATTGATCCCGGCAAAAAAAGCCCCGCGCTCGGCATGGGGCACGAACTGGCTGAAGAACACCTGGTAGCGCGCCTTGTCGCGCAACTGACGGGTCAGTTCGGCCATGAACGCCTGGGGCGACGGGTATGCCTTGAGCGGGTGTTCGGGGTCTTCGGCGACATAAGCGATCACCCGAGGGCCTGGCGCGGCGATAAACAGCACGATGCCCACCAGCGCGACGTTCATCACGCTGAGGGTGTAGGCCTGGAGCGGGCTCGGTCGGTCGTTCAGCAGGTCAAGCATCAAACCGTGCGTCTCGGGCTCGAGGTCGCCCTTGGCCAGGGCCAGGTGGGCGGCGCTGTTCAGCGCGGCTTTGTGGCGTGCGACTACCTCGTCGTGAACCGTGCGGGCCAGCGGCGGGTTATTGAAGCCGAGCGCCTGACTGAGCTTGAGTTGATACTGCGCGCCGAGATCCAGCTGGCGGCAAATGTCTTTGAACCCCTGCGCCGTGAGGCGGGCGCCGCTGGTGCGGTGGGTGATCGACAGCACATCGCGCTGGCCGCGTGCATCGCTCGGGCCGAGGAAGGCGAAGTCGAGAAAGTCGTCACTGGCGGCGAAGTTGCCCAGCGCCGCGTCGAGCAACGACACGGTCTTGCTGGTCTGTGCGCCGCTGATGTTGATCTTCCACCAGGCCAGGTTGGCTTCGACATAGAGGCGCAGGTAGGTGTTGCGCACATCCACCGCGCCATAGTCGCGCAGGGCGTGTTTGAGCAATGGCTCGGCAAAGGCGTACACATCGTTCAACCCGGCGAGCCGTTGGTCCAGTCGGTTTTGTCGCTGCCAGTGCTCGGCAATCGCGGCCTTGAGCGGGGCCGGTGCGGTCAGGCTGTTGAGGCGCGCGGTTTTCAATGCGCCGAGGCGTGCGGGCGTGGCCTGGGTGAGCCAGGCCGGCAGGGCGTCGCGGATGTGCGCGTAGTGGGCGCCGTTGAAGGTGCTGTCGAGTGACGGTAGAGCGGGCATGGATCAAGTCCTGTAAAGGGTGATCCATGAGTGTGTGTGGCGGCGTCGCGCCGCGGTGGCAGATAGGTAGTGCAGCCGGGCGTCAGGGTTGGCGGGCCAGGCACAGCGTCGGGTCGCCCGGTTGCAGCAGCGGGTTGAGCATCGGCGCCATGCCCTTGAGTACCTGCACCGGCAAGGCCGAGGTGAAGGTGAAGTGCTGCGCCGACGCCCCCGGCACAAACGCGGTGAGGGTGCCGAAGTGATGCGCGCCGGTGTAGAACACGAAGGTCGCCGTGCGGTTGATCGATTTCGAACTGAGCATGCGCCCGCCGGGCCCCATGGCCTCGATGCGGTTATCGCCGGTGCCGGTTTTGCCGCCCATCGCCAGCGCCGTGCCGTCCGCCAGTTTGAAGCTGCCGGCCACTCGCTTGGCGGTGCCGGCGTCAACCACTTGCGACAGCGCGCCGCGCAACGCCGTGGCGACTTCGCTGGGCAGCACCCGTTTGCCGCGGTTCGGGTCGTTGACCACGCGGGTTTCATAGGGCGTGCCGCTGGCGAATTGCAGGCTGTCGATACGCAGCACCGGCAAGCGCACGCCGTCGTTGAGGATGATGCCCATCAGTTCCGCAAGGGCGGCGGGGCGGTCGCCGGAACTGCCGATGGCGGTGGCCAGCGACGGCACCAGATGGTCGAACGGGTAGCCCACGGCCTGCCAGCGCTGGTGGATATCGAGGAACGCTTCGATCTCCAGCATGGTGCGGATCCGGCTGTCACGCGCACTCTGGTGACGGCTCTTGAACAGCCAGCTGTAGACCTCCTGGCGTTCGAATTCACTGGCTTTGACGATTTCGTCGAAGCTCGCCTCAGGGTGGTTGAGCAGGTAGCCCAACAGCCACAGGTCCAGCGGATGCACCTTGGCGATATAGCCCTGGTCCGGCAGGTCGTAGGCGCCGGGGCCGTAACTCTGGTAGAGCCGTTCGAGGCGCTCGTCGCTGAGCGTGTCGGGGGTTTTGAGGTTTTTCAGGTGCGAGCGCACGAAGGCGTTGAAACTCGCCTGGCTGGCCTGGGGCAGCAAATAGCGGTGGACGGCGGCCAGGCGGATCGCGGTGGGGTGCAGGCTGTCCATGAAGGTGTCGAGCCGGGCCTGGGTGTCTTTGTGGCGGTATTTTTTCCAGAACTTGAGCAGGAACGCGGTGCCTTCGTGGTCGGCGAACTTGGCCAGGTATTCCTGGCGGCGCGGGTCGTTGTCGTCCTTGAGCAGCCGTGCGCTGTTGTCTTCGCCCGAATAGGTGGTGTAGCGCACCAGGTCGCGCATCAGGCGAATGAACGGCAGGTTGATCGACTCGCGCAGGGCATCGCGCAAGGTCGGGTTGCGGCCGTTGTCTTCGTTGCGAAAGTTATGGAAGCGGTGCAGGCCGCCTCCGGTGAAAAACGCCTCGCCGGGGCTGGCCGAGTAGGTGCGGTCGAGGGCGGCGTCGAGCATTTTCGCCAGGTCGCGGTCGCTGTGCTGGATCAGGTAATTCAGCGCCCAGCGCGAGAGCACATCCTGCTCGGGCAGCTCGACGCTTTTCAGCTCGGCGGGCGTGCGCGCCTGGTAGCGTGCATGCAGCTCGGTGACGATCTGCAGGTAGGTGGTCAGCACCCGCAGCTTGGCGGTGGAGCCCAGTTCGAGTTTGCTGCCTTCGTTGATATCGAACGGCTGGTCGGTGTTGTCGGTCTGCACCCGCACGCGTGCGCCGTCGGGCGTCAGTTCGTAGAGGGTGAAGCTGTAGCGCACCTGCGGTGTGCTTTGCGGCGTCAGCAGGCGCGGGCCGAGCAGGCCCATCTGCGCGGCGAACGCCGGGTCGGCCAGGTGCTTGAGGTAGTCGGTGGCCTGGGTTTGCAGCGCGTAGTGCAAGGTGCTGGTGGCCGACAGGTCGAGGCGGTCGAGGTCATACAGCGAGCGGTTGAGCAGGCTGGCGAGACGGCTGCGGGCGACGTTGATGGCTTTGTTGGTTTCTACCGGCTGGAGGGTCGGTTGCTGCTGCCAGTCGCGGTAGGTCACGTGGCTGGCGAGGGCGGCGGCGGACAAGGTGGCGGGGATCACCTGGTTCTGCGCGAGCAGGCGGATATGGCTGTCGGTCAATTGCCCCAGCTCTTCGCGACCTTTGGTCAGGTAGTGCGAGGGCCGGCGTTGGGCAATCATCAGCGACAGCACCTGGCGCAGGGCCAGGCCGCGTCTGGCCAGGCTCGCCGGGTCTTGTGCGCTGTCGCTCAGCGCCTGGTTGACCTGATTGAAGTCAGCGCCGTACCACACCCGCAGGCCTTCGGCCAGGCCATGCACTTCGCCGTGGCCCGGCACGGCGGACAACGGCACGCTGTTGAGATAGTCGCGCACGATATTGCGCCGACTGCCCGAGGTGTCCGGCCCGGCCTGGTAGGCCCGGACGCTGGCGGACATCATCTGGCGGATTTTCTCGCCGCCGGACAAGGTCAAACCGTCGGGCGAATGGCGATATTTCTCGAGCTGCGTGGCCAGGGTGCTGCCGCCGGCGGTCTGCCCCGGCAGATGCAGGAGTTTGGCCACTTGCGACCAGGCCGCCTTGGCAAAGCGCGGCCAGTCCACCGCCGGGTTGGCCAGCGGTTGCGTGGGGTCCAGCAGGTCGCGGTCCTCAATGAACAGCAGGCTCTGCACCACCAACGGCGGAACCTCGGCAAAGCTGGCGTAGAGCTGTTGCGGGTAGGTGAAGGCATACAGCGGCGCGGCGCGGCAATCGGTGATGCTCAGGCCGGCCTGGACTTTTTCCGCGTAGGGCACGAACAGCCCGTGCTCGGCATAGCCCAGCAAGGCCGGGGAGAAGCGTGTCTGGGCCTGGATCAGGTAATTGCGTTTGAGCAGGCGCGGTAGGAATTCATTCAGCGCGCTGTAGCCCAGGCGCCGGTCGAACGGGCCGTCGCCGGGGTACACGATGGCATCGCTGGCGCCGGGCTCCAGGCGATAACTGAGGGTGGCGGCCAACGGGCTCAGGTAGCGGGCCTGCAGACGCGAGGTGTGCATTTCCACGCTGGCGGCCCAGCCCAATGCCAGCAGCGCGAGCAACAGCACCAGCCACACCAGGCGCCACCACCCGGATCGCCGGCGGGCGCTGTGTGGCAATGGCAGTTGATCCGGGCTGTCGGTTGGCAGCGCAGCCTGTTTCGAATCGGTTTGCCATAAAGCGCCCATAGTCGATTCATCCATTTACGCAGATTGATCGGACTTGGGTGAAGCTTAGTCGTTGGTGACGAAATGTGTCGGCTCACGGCTGCGGGCGTTTCACGCCGTTGCGCAGCAGCGCCAGCCAGTTGCGGTCGTTGGCTTGGCCCCAGCGGTAGGTGCCGCGATCATTGAAAAACACCGAAATGTCTTCCAGGTACCACATGTGCATTTTGACGTTGAGTTGACGCACATAGTCGCTTGCCGGGCAGACGATGGCCGCCCAGGGGTCGCATATCCACAGGCCGACCCAGCCCGCTTCGCTGAAGTCCAGGGTCGAGCCCAGCGTCGCCGGCGGGTTCCCCACCACCACAAACGCGTGGGCGGGCGGGCTGGTGCCCCAGACGCGCGCGGCGCCGCCGTTGAAGCTGATCAATTCGCTCGCCACGTGGGCCATCTGGTCGCAATTGCCTGCGCCGGTCTTGAGGATCACTTCGGTGTAGTTGGGCTGGCCCGCCCGGCTGTACTGCCACATCACCAGCGGTTCGGCGATGGCCAGCCGTTCCAGCTCGTCGACCCCCGTGCCCACGATGTTGGCCGAGCCGATCCCGGTGCTTTTGACCAACGCCACGGTGCTGGCCTGGGCCTTGCTGGCCAGGTATTGATTGAGGGTCTGGCCAGGCTGGGCGAGGTAGGGCGGCCAGGTGTCGAGTTTCAAGGGTGTGACGGCCACGCTCATGCCCAGGCGCTGCCCCTGATCGCTGGCGTTGAGCAACAACTCGCGCTGCTTGATAACCCGCAGGCCGCGTGACTGCTCGAGCAGGCGCTTGAGTTTGGCCGCACCGAAGCCGCGCCTGGCCAGTTGTTGGCTCAGTACCTCCAGGGTGGGCAGTGTGACCAACGGGCGGTTATGCACAAACCCGGCGGCGCTCAAGTAGTCGAGCTTGCGCTGGCTGAATGCGCGGATCAGCTTTTCGGGTTCACCGCCGAGGTTGAAGTCCAGGCGGTTGAACAGCATCGCCGGTGCGGGGGCGATGGCGATGCCTTCGTAAAAGACCCCGGCGTCGGCCTCCACGATAATCCGCGTGCCTCCCGCCGGGGTCAGTTCGATCGCCATGGCGCGCAGGGTTCGGCTGTCATCGGTGCCCACTGTCAGCCCGGTCAGCTCGACCACGCGCGTGTCGCGGTTGAGTTGATTGTCCAACTGATTGTTGGGCAGGCCGAATTGCGCTTCGTTGGCGATGAGCCGACCGGTGAGCTGGGGCTTGTAGGTCAGCGGCGCGGTCCTGGCCACTGGCGTCAGTTCAAAGCTGGTGCCTTGGGGCAGCGCTTCGTACAGCCGGCGGTTGTGGACCAGCTTGCGCGGGTCAGGGCCGACGGCGGGGGCGGGGATCAGGCGCAGGTGCTCGATGGCCTGGGCGCGGCGTTGCTGGATCGAGGCGTTGAACGCGGTGAGTTTTTTGGTGAAGCAGATCAGTGGGATCGGGCTGCGTTTGCTGCGCGCCGCACCGCACAGGCTGTCGAAGCCTTCGGCGGCCTTGAAGTAGGCGGGCGAGGCCAGGTCGTCCAGGTGGGTCGGCGCCTGGTGCTCCAGGCGGAGCAGGTTGTCGCCGTCGAGCAGGTCGGTGGCGTCGCGACGCGCAATCAGCAGCGGCTGGGTGGCGAACAGCCGTTCGCTGACCAGCACCTGCTGCCCGCGGGCGTTCTGCATCGGCGCCACGCCAAGGGCGCTGTCCAGACGAAAGGTGTGGCTCGGCGGCCCATAGGGTTTGCCGGTGAACGGGTGGCACGGGTACCAGTGTTTTTTGTGCAGCAGCGCATTGATCCGCAGCAGGTCGCTGCCGCGCAGCAGCGTGCCGCTGCCGAGGTTGGCGCCAGCGAGCAGCCTGGGGTAGTCGAGCAGGAACCGGTCGGCGGTGCGACGTTGAACCTGTTCGATGGCCGTGTGGAGGATTTTCCGCGCACCGCCGCTCAGCCGGATCACCCCGCTGCGAGCCAGCCTGAACAGGCCCGGAAGGCCGTCCAGTGGGTTCAGCGCGGTGTTGAGAAAGGCGCCGCTCAAGCGGGCCAATTGCAGCAGTTTGATCGGCAACGGCGCGGTTTTTTTCAACACCGCCAGGGACGCCGTGAGAAAGCGCTGGGTGGGGAACAGCAGCGCCAACAGGTCGATAAAGCAGGCGTAGCCGCCGTCGATGACACGGCGGGTGTCGCCGGAAGCGAGGTCCTCGGCGCAGGACCAGAACGGCACGAGGGCTTTGAGGCGTGTCCACACCCGATCCCAGCGTTGTTGCATCTGCTCGCGCTGCGTGGTCCCCCGGGCTTGCAGGTGCAAGGCGTCGACTTCGAGGAAGAAGTGCTCGCGCACGATGGCTTGGGCAATGGCGCGGTTGAGCGTCGAACCATAGGTCAGCGCCGCCGCCGTCGGCGGCTGGGCGGGGGGCGGGCTGAATGACCACAGCGTCTGCACAATGACCTTGGCGCGCACCCCCGGCCGTGGCGGGCGCCCGTTGGCATAGGCGTCCCAGTCCAGCGGCAGTTCATCGCCCATCAGCAGTTGGGTGACCGGGCGGGTGGCGTGGGGAGTGCCGGTGGCCACCGACATCAGCGTGCCGCCCTCGCGGAATGCCAGCGGTGCGCCGCGGCGTTTGTCGACGCGGTTCAACAGCGGGAACAGCTCGTATTCCTGCACCGCGCTGGGCGATGTGCCGCGCAGGATCACGCCCATTCGGGCGCTGCGCGCCAACGCTTCCTCCGGGCTCAGCAGGGCGAGGTCTTTGCCGGGTTCTTTTTTCAGCACCAACAGCTGCAAGTCGGCCTGTTGCAGGTGGTGTCGGTCGGCCAGCGGCAGTTGCGCCAGCAGGTCTTCGATCAGGCTGCTGTAGGCCTGTTTCAGACGTTCGATGTAGGCCGCGAACGCGCTGTCGAAGCGTTGATGGATGTTGCCCAGGCGCCCGAACGATGGGCGCAGTTGTGCCAGGTCCAGTTGAGGCTCGGTGGACTGCCAGCGGCTGTCGCTCAGTTGGCCATCCATGTGCAACTCCACCAGGCTGTGCAGGCTGTAGTTCCGGCGCTCGTGATGGTGCATCGGGAAGCGCAGGCTGCCGCTGGCGAGCGGCGGGACGGGGCGCCACAGGCAGGCTTTGTCCAGCAGCGTCTGGTTGGGGAATAGGTTTTTCAGGTCGGCCAGGGCAATGCTGCGGCGGGTCGGCGGCGCGTCGGCAAAGGTGATCAGGGCTGCCTTCAAGGCATGCAGGCGTTGGCTGAGGCGCAGCTTCAGCGCGTCGATTTCATGCGCGAGGTAGGCGGTGTTGTCGCGTTCGGGCAGTTCGCCCACGGTGATGGCCCAGTCGAGCAGGGTGCGGGTGGCGAGGTATTCGCGCCACTGTTGTTGCTGGCCGGTCGTGGCGGGCATGGATGCCAGGGCGAGCATGTCGTGGTAGCTCAGCTGGCGCGGTGAGCCGGGCGCCATGGCCTGCGCGATCAAGACCCCTTGCTTGAAACTCATCCAGGCGATCGAGCTGCGAAAGCGCATCGTCGCGGGCAGCCCGCGCACCAGAAACTCCGGCGCGGCGCCGGCCAGCAACAGGTGGGCGGCGAGGGGCGCAGCGCGGGTGGAGACCTTGCAGGTTCGCACCAAATGCAGTTCCAGGTCTTGGCGCACTTCGCCATGGGGCTTGCCCGCGTGGGCGCTCAGCTCGAAACCGGCGATGGGAGCGCCTGCTTCGCCGGCTCCAGGGTCGAGGTCGAGGATCAGGGCGCTCAACACCAACAGGTCGAGGCTGGTCTGGCTGGCGGCTTCGTCCGGGTGCTGGCCGTACCAGTGCAGCGCCGTCACCAGTTGTTGGCCCAACTGCCGCGCCGGTCCGCGCCGCAGCAGTTGTTTGAGCAAGTGGTCGGCCTGGGCGCGGATCGCGTCAGCACTCAGGTCGCTCAGCAGTGTGCCGCACAAGCGGTCAAGCAGGCGTGGGTGGCCATCGGGCAGGCCGTGATTGGCGGTGGCGAGAACGCTGTGGCGCTGTTCGCTAAGCAGTCGCACCGGC
This sequence comes from Pseudomonas sp. LY-1, assembly GCF_053502595.1. NCBI lineage: Bacteria > Pseudomonadati > Pseudomonadota > Gammaproteobacteria > Pseudomonadales > Pseudomonadaceae > Pseudomonas > Pseudomonas sp. LY-1. The sequence continues at coordinate 1,518,697 of NZ_CP094353.1, forward strand.
GAGTGGGGCGTGGCGCTCAACAGCCCATGATAGTCGCCGAACTCGGGGCGGCGGGGCAGGTTCATCTCCAGGGTTTGCAGGGTGTCCTGGGCTTCATCGACGCTGGTCGGTGGCGCAAGATCATGCTGTTGCAGCAGTTGCTGGAGGGTGAAGGGGCCGCAGATGGCGTGCGGGACAACGGCGGGATGGTGCGGCGCGTCGGAGTCCGGTGCGGGGTGCAACGTCACGCTGGCCGTGTCGATCACGTGGTCGTTGGGCGGGGCTTGGATCAGGCTTTTCAAGCACTCGGCCATGACGTCGCGGTCATGGTCCTGGGCCAGCCACTGCTGGTGCTGCATCAGGGCGAGATCGGCGTTGGCCAGGTCGCTGACCGGCAGCGTGGTCAACGCCGTCGACTGGCGCAGCGTGTCGATCAGCACGCGGGCTTCGGCGGGTGTGTCGGGCACCGGCAGATCATGGCAATTGAGCAGTTGGGCGAGGCTGAACTGGCCGCTCTGGTGGACAAAACTCCCCAACTGCTCGGCGACTTCGACCAGTTGTTCAAGCTGGCCGTCCAGGGGCAGCGCCACCAGTTGTTCGATGCCGATATCCACCAGCCCGCCCCAGGCTTTTTTGCCGCTGAGCCGGCGTGTGGCGGGATCGAACATATACGTGCCGGGTTGCAGGCCGTCGACCGCTTCCAGCGCCAGGAACGACGGGTTGCGGGTGATGGCGTCGAGTAACGCGGCGCCGGTTTGCTGGGCGGTGGCCCAGAACGAACCGGAGTCGAGTTTGAAATAGCTCCTGTAGCAGGAAAACAGGCTGAAATCGTCGTCGTCGAGCAGGGCTTGCAGTTGGTCGGCGATCTGTTGCCGGTCTTGATTCAACCGCTTCAACCCGTCATCCAGCCCCGCCTTGGGCTCGGCGAAACTGTTCGATTGATCGAGCGCCTGGGAGATCACCCTGCGCTCGCCGCGATGCTCGGGGTAGGGATAGCCATAGAAATTCAGCACCGATTGCGCCGGCAGTTCGAGCGGCGCGGTTTCGAGCGGCACGTCCAGGCCGGCCAGCTCCACCGGCAGGCGCGTGGCCCAGGCCCGCAGGTGTGGGCGGCTGAGTGCGCGGCGGTACACCTGCAGCCAGCAGCCCAGGGTGGAGTGCTCGGGCACGATCACTGTGGTGGAGTCGCCGTTTGTCAGGTGATTGAACAACGCGCTGATCAATTGGCCATCGGCGGCCAGGCGTCGTGCCCGGCCTTGCTGGAGTACGTCGAGGGTGGTCGGCATGGGGAGATCCTTTCGCTGGGATTGCCGTCCTGGCAATCGAAGCACCCCATGGTGAAGGGGCGGCCCGGCAGCGGGTATGGCGATGCTTCCCGTTCGGCCGTGGCCGGCTTCCGCGTTGTCCGCCCGATGGGCTGAAAGTATTGAAGCAGAGCCTTCGGCTGGGTATATACGGCCTAGGTAGGGGCATGACGCTGCACCAAAGCTGTGCAATACTCGGCGCGCGTCAAACGGAGAAAATCCTTACTCTATCCAGGTAATGCCCCTCCACAAAAGCCGCTTTTACCGCGAGTTCTCGCTGAATCTTGCCGTTTATTAAGTGAAAAACCCTGGGTTGAGCTTTTTATACTGCACCCCCGCTGAACTGGCCCTGGCCAGACGGGTTGGCCCATGAGGCGAACCCGGTGTGAGGCGTCCTGGCGGACCTGCTGCGACGTCGAGTACTCGGTGGCTTAATCCAATAACAAGACGAGGTTGTACCCCTATGCCAGTTGGCAACCACCTGCCTCATGGCGAGACCGCTCAGGGCGGCCCGCTGAAACGTGAACTGGGCGAACGGCATATTCGCCTGATGGCCCTCGGCGCCTGCATCGGTGTCGGCCTGTTCCTTGGCTCGGCCAAGGCCATTGAAATGGCCGGCCCGGCGATCATGCTCTCTTACATCATTGGCGGCCTGGCGATCCTGGTGATCATGCGCGCGCTTGGCGAAATGGCGGTCCACAACCCTGTCGCCGGCTCGTTCAGTCGCTATGCCCAGGATTACCTCGGCCCGTTGGCGGGCTTTCTCACCGGTTGGAACTACTGGTTCCTGTGGCTGGTGACCTGCGTTGCGGAAATCACCGCCGTGGCCGTGTACATGGGCGTCTGGTTCCCCGATGTGCCGCGCTGGATCTGGGCCCTGGCGGCCTTGATCAGCATGGGCACGATCAACCTGATCGCGGTGAAGGCGTTTGGTGAGTTCGAGTTCTGGTTCGCCCTGATCAAGATCGTCACCATCATCGCCATGGTGATCGGTGGCGTCGGCATCATCGCGTTCGGTTTCGGCAATGACGGCGTGGCGTTGGGGATTTCCAACCTGTGGGCCCACGGCGGCTTCATGCCCAACGGTGTGCAGGGGGTGTTGATGTCCCTGCAAATGGTGATGTTCGCCTACCTGGGCGTGGAAATGATCGGCCTCACCGCCGGTGAAGCGAAGAACCCGCATAAGACCATCCCGAATGCCATCGGCTCGGTGTTCTGGCGCATTCTGTTGTTCTACGTCGGCGCGTTGTTCGTGATTCTGTCGATCTACCCGTGGAATGAAATCGGCACCCAGGGCAGCCCGTTCGTGATGACCTTCGAGCGTCTGGGCATCAAGACCGCCGCCGGCATCATCAACTTCGTGGTGATCACCGCTGCATTGTCGTCCTGCAACGGCGGCATCTTCAGCACCGGGCGCATGCTCTACAGCCTGGCGCAGAACGGCCAGGCCCCCGCGACCTTCGGCACCACCTCGCGCAACGGCGTACCGCGCAATGCGTTGCTGCTGTCGATCGCTGCGTTGCTGCTGGGCGTGCTGCTCAACTACCTGGTGCCGGAGAAAGTCTTCGTCTGGGTCACCTCGATTGCCACCTTCGGCGCGATCTGGACCTGGGTGATGATCCTGTTGGCGCAGCTCAAGTTCCGTAAGAGCCTGAGCCCGGCGGAACAGGCGGGCCTCAAGTACCGCATGTGGCTGTACCCGATCAGTTCCTACCTGGCCCTGGCGTTCCTGGTGCTGGTGGTGGGCCTGATGGCGTACTTCCCGGACACCCGCGTCGCGCTGTATGTCGGCCCGGTATTCCTGGTGCTGCTGACGGTGCTGTTCTACACGTTCAAATTGCAACCGACCCAGGTTGCCCAAGGCGTCGCGCGCTCGGCGTAACGCTTGTTCAAGGCGGCCTGTGGCGCACAGGCCGCCTTGATGCGCTCAATCGCGCGGCAACGCGTGAAGGGCGGCGTCCGTCAACTGGCCGATGAGGCGGTTGCGCTCGGCGGTCTGCGTGTCGATCAGCGCTTGCAGGCGGTCGAGGTGTTCATCGGAGTGTTTGTCCGGCAGCTCCTTTTGCAAGAGCCCGATCTTGTAGCGGGTCACTTCCTTGATCGTTAAGAAGGGCGCGGGAAAGCGTCGTTCCAGGTAGTCGAGCCAGAAGTCGCAGGTTTTGTACGCGTTCGCCAGCCCAGGGGAATCCTTCAACCCGCGCAGCATTTGACGCGCCTGTTGGACATCGTTGTCGACCACGCCGTACCCCTCCACTGAATACAACATTTGGTCCGCCTGGACCGGCAGGTTGAATTCCTCGCGCAACATCACCCGATAGAACAGGGTGATTTCGGCGGGGTCCGGCGAACGCCCTTGCGCGGTCAAGCGGCTGATGTGATCGTCGGCGAACTGGTCGAGCTGCTCCAGGTAATACACTTGTTTGGCCAGGCCGAGCAGTTCGCGGTCGATGCGGTTTTCGTCGTATCGAGCGAGGGTCTGATGCACTCGGTGCATAAGCTCCATGTTGTTGAACAGCAGTATGGCGCCGTCGCCACAGGTGCCCGCCGCATGGGTGTTGAGGAACACTTTTTCGCGCAGCTCGGTGGAGTTGCTCAGGCCATCGAGCAGGTTCCAGACCCGGAATGTCAGTTTTTTACGTGCATTTCCAGCGATGGTGTACTCCAGAGACTTGGTCAAGTCCGCCAACACTCTGAAGACATCATCGGGACGGGCGCCTTCATGGCTTAACAGACCGTTCCACAGTTCTCTGGCGCTGTCGTGTTTAAAGGGTTTCAGGTGGACCAGCCAAGGCAAAATGCCGCGTTCGGCGGGCGGCGTGTGGGCGATGCCGGGGAGGGAGCCCCCTACGGCCATGCCAATGTCGACGTGGTATTGCCTAACGCGCTGCAAGGTTTGGGGCGACAGCGGATTGTCATGCAGGAACGTCGAACGATTTCGGATGATGGCTCTGGGGTGGGTAAACACGCGCTCGGGGATGCTGGAGATCTGGTTTTCCTGCAAGTACAGGGTGTTCAGATTCGCGTGATCTGCGGCGCCGATCGGCCATTGTTGGGTATGGGTTGCTCTTAAATCCAAGGTCGAGAGTTGGCTCATTCGCGTGACGTCGAGCGTGATCCCCAGGGGGTTGTAACCCAGGTTGAGGTTTTCCAGGTTGACCATGGCGGCGAGGCGTGCGGCGGACTCCTCGGTTAAAACCAGCGCGTTGCCTTCCAGGTTCAGGCGGGTGAGTTGCGTCATCTGGGTGATGGCGCTCGGTAGCTCGCTCAACTGGCAGTCGATTTGCAGGGCCCGTAAGCCTGGGAAGAGCGCGAGGAATGCATGGCCCGAGGCGGGGAAGCTGTCCCCGGCGATACTCAGGTGCTCGATGTGCTCGAAGCCCCTGAACCCGTTGATAAAGGCCGCCGTGGGCAGATCGATGGTGTCCAATTGCAGTGTTAATGACTCCGCATGAAACAACCCATCGATGTAGACCTGTGGCGGCTCATCCCGTCGCCAGGCCCTGCGCAGTGTGTTGGCGATATGGCGACGACGGCCCAGATGGAGGCCCAGTGGGTCGGTTTCGTCGTTGTCGGTGTCACGGGGGGTGTCGCTCCAGCGGGTCAGTTCAATGTCCATGAAGCTGTATTCGGCCTGGCGTCGGTCAAGCTCGATCAGGGCGGCCGGCTCATCCAGGTTGAGCCAGCGGATGAAGGTGCGGGCGGTGTCATTGTCGAACCGGGGGTAGAGTTCCTGGACCCTGCTCACCAGGTCCGGCGCGCGATTACCGCCGAATGGCCACAGCCAGTTCCAGGCGGGGTACACCAGAAATGAGCGATCCAGGCCCATCGGCGGTTGCAGCCAGGGTTGCAGGTGCGGCAGGTCCAGCAGGCTTTTTATCGCCACGCGCTGGGACAGCGCCAGCTTGGCGATCTGCTCCTGGAGTGGCGCGAGGTCGTCTTCATGTGTGATTCCCAGCGTGCTCCGTTCGGTATCGGTCAACGTCTGGATGATGGCCGACAGCAGGTTACTGCCGCTGCCGACGGGCGCGGCGAGAGGCGCTCCTTGTGAGTCGTAGGCGTGGTAGACCTGGTGTTGCTTGACCAGCACTTTTCGGCGCGTCCCGGCCGGGTTGCCGGCGGCTTCGATGCTGGAGCCGCTGAAGTGTCGGTCGCGGACTTCGATGCGCAGGTCGCTGGGCCAGCCGGGCACGGTGTTGAGCAGGTGCAGGATGATCCGGTCGCTGTCCGGGTTGATCAGGTTGTCCAGGTACAAGCCCTCGAAGGCGCGGTTCAGACGCACCTCGTGGGCGGTCAGTCGGGCTGTTTCGCCGAGGCGCAGGCTCACCTTGCCGTGCTCGTGCAGTTGCTTGAGTTCGCGGGGCGTTGCGTGGCCGAGGATGCTGTTGACGGTGTTGTTGGGTAAGTCGGCATGTGCGGCCTTGAAGCGTTCGCGCGCGACGTTGGGGCTGCGGTGCTCGCTCTCTTGGTAGAGCGAATTGAACAGATGGTTGGTTTCTTTCTCGGCGAACTCGACGATTTTTTTCACCAGTTTGAACAAGCGCTCTTCAGCGGAGCTGGGCAATTCGCCCAACAAGGCATTGATCAGCGTGTCGTAGCCGGTGAGTTGGTTCAGCAGGTGGGCGTCCCTGTAGTCCTGCTCGGTCACGAGGATTGTTTCAGCGTTCGGGCCCGCACTGGCCGGGTATTGATAGCGCACCTCGTTCCCGGGGCCGACGATCTGCAGTCTGTGGTTGTCCGGCCATCCCGGCAACGCGGAGATCACCAGCAATTGCAGGGCTGGCTCGGCTTCCTGGGTGTTGGGGTTCACCCGCAGTGCGTTGATGAAGTGTTGAATCTGTTGCTCGATCTTGAAGCGTTTGCAGGTGTCGGCCAACAACGGCGGCACCGGGTGGGTGGCACGGTGTACCTGGCGCAGCACGTGGTCCGGGGTGTCGGTCAGGGCGAGGATTTGACTGGCCCGTTCCTGCGTAAACGCGTAGTCCTCGTGCCCCAGGCGGTGGAATAGCTGGTGGGTGTCCCAGGTCATCGGGTTCTCGCTGGCCAGGCGCCAGGTGCCCTGGCCGTTGTGCTCCAGGAGCGGGGTGTCGACACCGATTTTTTTCGGGTGCTTGAGCCGCCATTTGAACAGCGTTTTATCGAAGACGATGCGGAACAGGCTGCCGAACAGCGGCAGGTATTCGTTGCCCTCAATCATGAAGATCCCGTCGGTCCTGGGTTTGAGGCCAGGTGACAGCATTAGGTTGTGTTGGTAGGGCACCAGCGAGCCATTGACCAGGCTGACGTGACCTTGGGGGTTGCGTCGGGCGCTCATGTTGTCCCCCAGGGTTTTGCGCAGGCCCTTGGCGTCGGTGACACTGCTCATGCCCAGTTGTTGACGTTCGTGGGGGTGGAGCACCGAGGCGATGGCCAGGTAGAAGCTGTCTTGGGCGGGTGAGACGGGGATTTCACTGTCGTTGCGGATGTCATAGGCCTGGTAGCGACCGCCGGGGTGCAAGCGCAGGTTGACGGTGAGGTCATCCGCACCGCTGGGCACGAAGGTCTCGCCCTGGCTGACATCCGTGACCACGAAGGGACGCTTGAGGGTGTCGCGGATCAGCGCTCCAGCAAATTCCCGGGCCCAGAGGTCGGTGTCGGCATTGAAGTCGCGGGGGTTGTACAAGCTGTCGATCACCGCGTCGATGCGCAACGCGGTACGTTGGCGATCGAGTGTTTCAACGAACGCTACTGGCAAGGTGCCACCGCTCAGAAACGCCTCTTGCTGGCGTGCTGTCAGCGGGTGCTCGGCGAGTAATCGTGCAAGGTTGGCGGCGGTCAGGGGCGGGTTCAGGTCGCGCAGTTTTTTCAACAAGGGCGTGACGGTAATCAAGGCCGGTGACACCTTGACCGGCAGAAACCGTCTTGCCGCCGGTGCGGCGGCGAGTTCCGCTTTTTCGTAGCCCCAGTAATCGAACAGCGCCGAAAACAGCGCGTGGCGCTCGAGGCTTGCCAATGCGCCAACCTGTTGGCGTACGCTGCTGACGCGCGCGTCCTCGGAGGCGTTGGGTTGGTCCTCTTTACCCAGGGCCGAGTCGCGTGGTTGCTGGCGGATGATCAGTTGAAGCAGGTGCTCGTTGCCCTCGGGGCCGCTGCCCGCGTCGTTGAGGTCTGTGTAGCTGCCATCCTCGCGGCGCTTGAGGTTGATGGCATGGGCGCGTGGGGGTGGTTGCTCGGTTTTGCCGTAGGTCTCGATCCGCGTGCCTTGTGCATCGTGGACATGCAGCAGGGTGTCGGTCGGCCAGCCGTTGAGTTGGGTCAGCAGGCAGAAGACTGTGCTGTCGGCATGCGCCGGCAGTTGGCCGGGTTGGGGGAACCGCTCGATGATTTGCTGGATGACCTGATCGACCTGCAGTCGCCGGGCGCCTTCGATCAGGTTCAACGGTGCCGGCTGGGCGCGCCACACGCGATCCAGCGTATCGCGAGTGGTGGCGGTGCTGCGTAGCATGTGTTCAAGGTCGGCCGACGGGATCGTCGACGCCCCGTTGGGCAGCATGCGTTGCAGCAACTCCGGGTTGGACAGGAGATGGGCATTGTGCAGATCGAAGGTCCAGGCCTGGAGCTCTGGGGCGAATATGATCGCTGGGGTGTAGCCGTCTTTACCGCGTGTGAGTACATAGCGTTTGTGCGCGTCGTCGAATTTGACTTCGATCAGCACGTCCATCTCGCCCTGGCGCAGTTTGGCGTAGAGGTGACCCTCGACCGTGTAAATGCCCAACGCGTTGGGCGTGATACCGTTGACCAGGCGCTGGTTGTCGTGGGCATATGGTTGGGCGTCGGCTTTCCAGAGCCCATGGCTGCCGTCGGCGTGCGTGATTTTGTACGGGTTGCCGAGTTTTTCCAGGTACGCGTGCATGCGTTGGCGATGGGCCCTTCCGGCGGTTGAGATCAGCTTGCCGCTGACGGCCAGGTCGGTGACATCGGCCAGCGCCGAGGCAAATCCGCTGGCTTCGCCCTTGGCCAGCTCATTCACGCCCTGGGCGGCGCTGTAGGTCAGGCTGCCCATGACCGCGAGTTGCATGACCCGGTTCATGCCGGTGACGCCGCCGGGCAATGGCGTAAGCAGCATCTGCAGCACTTCACCGGCAATCGCCGCCGCCGCATCTTTGAGGGCTTGCCAGTCTTTTTCCGAGCGGGTTTGCGCCAGTGTGTCGAGGTCTGACTGAAAGCGCTGGATCTGGCGATAGGCACACGCCTGCACCAGGGTGATTGCGCGCCCGGATTTGATGTCGGTGTTGAAGCGGATGTTGTCCAGGGTCTTTGTTGAGAAGGCCAGGTGAAAACCGTCGTACACATAAGCGCCTAACCAACTGAACCCCTTCAGATGCGGCGCTTTGTTGATCAGTGATCTGAACACCGACAGCCCGATCAAGGGCAATTGCCGGGAGAACCAGCCCAGGTCTTTTTTCGCGTGGCTGTCAGTGAGTTGTGTGCGAAACGCGTACTCGGCGGCCAGGGTATCGTCGTGGTATTGCAACGCCCCGCCGGGACGGAAAGGGAAGTAGGACAACACGCCCAGGCTGGCCACGCGAATCAGCATTAAGGGCACGGGGATGCAACTGTCCCAGGGGACGAAGGGCACCGAGATCAGGGGGGTGATACCGGAGCTCAGGTTCAGCGTGTCGAACGGCAATTGCGCACCAGTGCCTTCGATGGCGGCGTTGAGTCGCGTGTAGATCTCCAGGGTGACGCCGGTAGTGGCACGGTTGCGGTAGGCTTCGATTGCGTCGAACAGCAGGCTGGCCTTGGCCGACGCCTCGAACAATGGGCGCAACGGCCCGCCCGGCGCCATGGCGGTACGGGCTTTGTCGCGCAGTTGAGCGCCCAGGTCCAGCGTGCGGGCGGCTTCGATGAAGGCCAGTGCGCCCAGGCTTCTGTCGTTGTCCGGCCCCACGATATAGCTGGCTTCCACCAGGCTGAAACCCGAGTCCCCGTGAATGGAGTGGGTGAAACCGTAGTTGAGACAGGCCGCTTCCCACAGCGACATGTGCTTGAGATGCTCAATGTAATGGAAGTCGTAATGGGCCCGACGATAGCGCGCGGCGGGCAGGGGCACGGTATTGAGCGGAAGGAGCGGCTGCGGCGGGTCCCAGGGGAAGCCCTGTTCCCGTTTCTCTTTGTAGCGGGTAAACAGGGTGTATCGCTCGGGATCGCGCCCGCCGATTTTTTCCCGCAGTTGCGCAAGGCCTTGAGTCTTGAAGTCGCGGGTCAGCGCTTGCTGGGCGTGTTCCAGAGCGGTCAAGGCGCTCAATGCTTCGCGTTGCAACCTGACGTAGCGGGCTTTTTCCTGTGGGTTCAAGCTGCTCATGGCTTGAATCACGTTGTTCTGAATCTGCTCAAGGGCTTGTTGCCGTGACCAGGAACTGCTGGACTGCAAGTTGCCTGATAACCCGTTGAGTCGTTGATAAGTTGACATCAGCCATACCCTTTCACGATAAGTGGAAGGGCATGGAAGCACCGTCGCGAAAACGGCCGGGGCTATCTATTTAATGATGACGTGGGCAGTGAGCGACGCGCTTGCAACCTGCTGTCCAGGCGTTTGTTGAATTCCAGCCAGGTCGCCAGAGCGCCCATCAATACCACGCCTGCCAACGCGCTGAATAGCTGCATGGCCAACGCGTCGCCGGCCAGGGCGTTGAGCATGTCCGCCAGCGGTGCGAGCAGCACGCCGAGACAGAACACCTCCAGGGAATAGCGGCCCATGCGGCAAGTCTGTTGCGCCAGCCAATGGCGGGTCCAGCCGGCATGGGGCAAGAGCTTGGCGGTGACATAAGCCAGCGCCAGGAAATGCACCAGGCGCACCGGCGACAGGTCGGTCTTGCTGATGGGGTACAGCCGTTCGCTGAGCCACGCGGGCATCAGCGCGTCATGCACCTCGGGCCAGCGCCAGGCCAGCGTGATGATCGCGGCCAGCAGCGAGTAGCCCGCCGCCGCCACAAACAGCGGCTGACGCAGCAGCGCGCGGCGCTCTGCCGGGCGTGGCCGGCGGGCATGAATCGCCGCCGCGCCGCCGAGCACAAACAGCAACTGCCAGGTGACGGGGTTGAAGTACCACACGCCATCGGCAATCGCCCGCAAGTTCCAGCCCATCCACGGCGCCAGCAGGTACACGCTCAACGACACGCCCACCACCGCCCAGGTCTGGCGCAGCAGCAACGGCAGCACCAGCGGCAGCCCGCCGAGCAGCACGATGTACAGCGGCAGCGGGTCCATCAGGTTGGGCTTGAAGCGCAACAGCAATTCATCGGTGAGCGCCTGCTGCGGGTGGGTGACGAAGTGCGTCAGGCCCATCTCTTCGACCAGGTCGCGGGTTTCCACATGGCTGTTGGCGAAGAACACGATGCCCATCAGCATCGCCAGCAAAAAGATATGCACCACATACAGCACCCAGGCGCGCCGCAGGATTTTCAGCGAGGCGATCCAATAGCCGTCGCGTTGCAGGACTTTGCCGTAGGCCAATACGGCGGCGTAACCGGCGAGGAACACAAACACCTCCGCCGCATCGCTGAAACCGATGTTGCGCAGGGTGATCTGGCCGAGGGGGTTGTGGGGGACGTGATCCCAGAAAATGAAGATCAACGCCAGGCCCCGAAAAAAATCGATGCGCGGGTCGCGTCCGTTCAGCATGGCAGCGGGCTCTTGTACGAAAGGTTTAGTAATGACTGGCGCGCGCGGCTGTTGTCTTACGCCGCACGTCGAGCGGGCGCAGGTTGGCGGTATTTGTAAGCGATTGCAAAGGCTGGGTATTACTGAATGTCTCAATGGCGGCACGGGGCAACATGGGCCATCGCCAGAAAAATCTGGCGATGGTCGCGAAGTCCCGCAACGGCATGTGAACCTGCTGGTTTCAATAGTGCCGTCGGTGGTCCGCTTCAGCGCGGTAAAGGCTGGGTCAGAATGCGTCCATCAGCAGCACCCTGCAGGGCTTGGCTTGGTGCTCATTGATCTGCGGCACCAGCCGGGTGAAGTGTTCGGTCTGGCAATGGGTATCGAGTGCCGCCTGATCGGGCCATTGCTCGACAAAGATAAAGTGCCCCGGGTCTTTCTGATCGACAAACAGATCGTAGGCGATGCACAGCGGTTCCTGGCGGGTTTTTTCCACCAGTTCGGCGTACCACGGGCGCACCGTGTCCAGGTGTTCGGGCTTGATGAAATCTTCCGCGATGACTTTCAACATATCATGGCTCCCTTACGCCGCAACGACTTCCTGCGGCTCAAAACTATCCGCCCGCGCCATCTGCCACATGCGCGAATAAAACTCGCCGTTCACTTCCCCGGTCAGCAATTCCCCTGGCTTGAGGAACACATGCAGCTGTGAGAACAGCTTGATCTCGGTCGCCGACATGCGTCGCACCAAATGCTTGGCCGAGAGTTGCGACGGGTGCTCCAGGCCCGCTGCCGCGAGCATTTCGGCCAGGGCCTTGAGGGTGTTGCTGTGGAAGTTGAACACGCGCTGGGCCTTGTCCGGCACGACCAGGGCGCGTTGGCGCAGTGGGTCCTGGGTGGCGACGCCGGTCGGGCATTTGTTGGTGTGACAGCTTTGCGACTGGATGCAGCCGATGGCGAACATGAAGCCGCGCGCCGAGTTGGCCCAGTCGGCGCCGATGGCCAGCACGCTGGCGATGTCGAAAGCGCTGACGATCTTACCGCTGGCGCCGAGTTTGATCTTGTCGCGCAGGTTCAAGCCCACCAGGGTGTTGTGGACGAACAGCAGGCCGTCGCGCAGCGGCACGCCGATGTGGTCGGTGAACTCCACGGGCGCGGCGCCAGTGCCGCCCTCCTTGCCGTCGACCACAATAAAGTCGGGGAGGATGCCGGTTTCGAGCATGGCCTTGGCGATGCCCATGAATTCCCACGGATGACCGAGGCAGAACTTGAAGCCCACCGGCTTGCCGCCAGACAACTCACGCAATTGGGCGATGAAATGCATCAACTCGATAGGCGTGGAAAACGCGCTGTGGCGCGACGGCGAGACGCAATCTTCGCCCATCAGGATGCCGCGTGTCTCGGCGATTTCCTGGGTGACCTTGTGCTTGGGCAGAATCCCGCCGTGGCCAGGCTTGGCGCCCTGGCTCATCTTGATTTCAATCATGCGTACTTGCGGGTTCTGGGCCTGCACCGCGAAGCGTTCCGGGTCGAAATGGCCGTCGCGGGTGCGGCAGCCGAAGTAGCCGCTGCCCAGTTCCCAGGTCAGGTCGCCGCCGTTTTCGCGGTGATAGGGGCTGATGCTGCCTTCGCCGGTGTCGTGGGCGAAGTTACCCAGCTTGGCGCCCTGGTTGAGCGCGCGGATCGCGTTGGCGCTCAGAGAGCCGAAGCTCATGGCCGAGATATTGAATACCGAGGCCGAGTACGGCCGCTTGCATTGCGGGCCGCCGACCATCACGCGAAACGAGCTCGGGTCAGTCAACGGCGCGGGGCGCATGGAGTGGCTGATGAACTCGAAGCCCGACTGGTACACGTCGATCAGGGTGCCGAAGGGTTTGTCGGCGGTTTGGTTCTTGGCGCGCGAGTAGACCAATGAGCGTTGCGCCCGGGAAAAGGGCAGGGCGTCGCTGTCGGACTCCAGCAGGTACTGGCGGATCTCCGGGCGAATGCCCTCGACCAGGTAACGGATATTGCCCAGGATCGGGTAGTTGCGGCGTATCGCGTGGGGGCTTTGCAGCAGGTCGAAGAGGCCGAGCAGGCTGAGGGCGCCGGTGACCAGGGTAATGGGCCATAACCATTCATGTTCGACAAAGGGCAGGCTGGCGAGGGTGAACATCACGCATACGGCAAACACCGCGTAGCGGCTTAGCAAGGACAGGCTCATACGGTTACCTTGGGATCGGACTCTTCTGGTCGGTGCGGCATTCTGCGCCAGTAAGGAAACCCTGAACAACCTGTAGGTGCATTCGCTTGGGTCGCATAGACACGGCGGACTGGCCCGATATAGACAGTTGGCGTGAGGCGTTCCGGCCTTACCTCTAAGGCCGTTCCAGTGTCTGGAGCGGCTTTTTTTGACGGCGGCACTGACCGCTCGTCGCCCTCCCTCAGCGCCTATTCAACTGTCGGTTGAATATATCGACAACCCATGTAGAACTGGTCATTAACGAATAACGTTAAGCATTAAGCGATGATCAGAAGCTTTAAATGCGCCGAAACCCCAAAACTGTTTGAAACCGGTCGAACCCGACGTTGCTCCGCTGTCGTTTCCGTGGTGGAACGACAGCTGAGCATGCTGGATGCGGCGGTTGAACTCGCTGATTTGCGCTCACCGCCCGGGAATAGGCTGGAACCGTTATACGGTGACAGAGAGGGGCAACACAGTATCCGAATCAATGGTCAATTCCGGGTCTGTTTCATTTGGGGGCCTCACGGCCCTGAAAATGTTGAAATTGTGGATTACCACTGAGGTGAATGATGTTTAAGAATGGCATGCGACCTGTACATCCTGGGGAAATACTCAAGGAAGAGTACCTGGAACCGCTGGGCCTGACCGCAGCCGCTCTCGCAAGGGCGCTGCATGTTTCCGCCCCTACGGTGAATGACATTGTATTGATGCGTCGGAGCATCAGTGCGGACGTTGCATTACGCCTGGCAGTCGCGTTGGAGACATCTGCACAGTTCTGGCTGAACCTGCAGGCCGCCTATGATCTGCGCACTGCAGAAATTGCCAAAGGCGCCCAGATTTACAAAGAAGTCGAGAGAGTTGTGCATTGCGCATGAGCTCGTATCGGGTCCTATTCGAACTCGATGGAAAGTTCGGGTGTTGATCCAACCGTTGCGTGATGCTTTTTCGAACGGGCCTACACCGCTGTTTGGCGAATGGGCAGCACCACCCGGAACGTGGTGCCTTTGCCCAGTTCGCTGCTGACGGAGATTTCGCCATGGTGTTTCTTGACGATGCCGTAGGAGAGTGACAGCCCCAACCCGGTGCCTTCGCCCACCGGCTTGGTGGTGAAGAACGGATCGAAGATTTTCAGCTGGGCGTCCGGGGCAATCCCGCAGCCGTTGTCCGCGATTTCCAGCCAGATGTTCTCGCCGTCCACGCCGTCGCTGATGGTTATGGTGCCGCGCTCCGGCCCGATGGCTTGCGCTGCGTTGATCACCAGGTTCATCACCACTTGGTTGAGCTGCGAGGCCAGGCATTCGATTTCCGGCAAGGGCGCATAGTGCTTGATGACGTCGGCTTTGTACTTGAGCTCGCTGGCGACGATGTTCAGGGTCGAATCGATGCCTTGTTGCAGGTTGGCCCACTGCCAGGTCTGGTCGGTGTCCACTCGGGAAAAGTCTTTCAAGTCCTTGACGATCTGCGCCACACGGCCAATGCCCTCCTTGGATTCGTGAATCAGCGTCGGAATATCTTCCCTGAGAAAGTCCAGGTCCAGGCGTTGGCGCAGGGCTTGGAGCTGATCGTCGCCGATCGCGGCTTCGGCCTGGCGGTAGGCATCGAGCATCTGCTGCAGCTGTTTGAAATAGCCTTCGAGGGTGCCGAGGTTGGAGGAAATGAACCCTACCGGGTTGTTGATCTCGTGCGCCACGCCCGCGGCGAGTTGCCCCAGGGACGCCAGTTTTTCCGATTGCACCAACTGGCTTTCGAGCTGTTTGCGTTCGTCGATCTCCAGTTGCAGGGCCTGGCTGGTCTGGGTCAGCGCTTGGGTACGCTGTTCCACCAACAGCTCCAGCTGGCTGGTTTGCAAGGATGCGCGGCGGGCCATGTCCCATTTGGCGGTCAGGGTGTTGGCCATTTGCTGGACTTCGATATTGTCGAACGGCTTTTTCAGGATCAGCAGCCGGTCATGGGCACGCAGGCGAAACAGCAGCTCTTCCCAGGAATAATCCGAGTACGCCGTACACACCACCACCTGCAGGTTCGGGTCGACCTTCCACAGTTCTTCGATGGTTTGCGCGCCGTCCCAGCCCTGGGGCATACGCATGTCGACGAAGGCCAGGGCGTAGGGCAGTTGCGCCGCCATGGCCGTCTCGAGCAGTTGTAAACCTTCCTGCCCACCGTAGGCGGAGTCCAGCTCGAACAGCGGGCTTTGCGGCTGTTTGTCGCTGGTGCCGAACAGCGCGGCTTCCATCGCGTCCAGGGCCTGGTTCTGTTCCAGGGGCGGCTTGAGGATCTTGCGAAAATCTTCGTGAATCGAGGGCGTGTCGTCGATCAGCAGAATGCGCCGGTTCGGTGGTTGGTTCATGCGGGGCCTGCAGCATCGTTGAGGGGGATTTGCAAGGTGAACAGCGCGCCTTTGCCCGGACCATCGCTATAGCCGGTAAGCCGGCCATTCATTTCAATCGCCGCCAGGGCGCAGCTGTGCAGACCGAAGCCATGGCCTTCCTTGCGAGTGGTGAAGCCGTGGGTGAAGATCCGCGTCATGTTTTCGGCGGGGATGCCTTCACCTTCGTCTTTGACGCTGATTTGCAGGATGTTGTCCTCTATCGTCTGGATCGACAACGTAATCTGCCGAGGCCGGTCGGTCAGGTTGGACATGGCGTACTTGGCGTTGCTGATCAGGTTGACCATGATCAGCAGCAGCCGGTGTTTGTCGGCCATGATCTGCGGTACGTCGGCGTATTCCTTGACCACCGTCACATGATGGCGATTCAGCGCGCCGGAATTCATGCGCAGCGCGTCGTCCATCAGGGCGCTGACCTGCAAGGGCTCCAGCACGCTGGAAACGCCGGCGTAGGATTGCTGGGTGGAGACGATGTCCTTGATGTGGTCGACGCTTTTGCTCAATTGCGCCAGCTCGTCGGTCAGGCCCTGTTGCTCGACGGCGATGGCCTCCACCAATTGGTTGAGATAGCCCGGCAGCAGTTTGCCTTTTTCGTCTTCGCGCAGGTAAGTGCCCAGGTCATCGGGGTGTTCGTTGATCAACTGCATGGCCTTGCCCAACCCCAGTGCTTTGCTGGTGCGCAGCTTACGGGCGACCAGGTCGGCGGAGATGTTCACGCTGTTGAGCACGTTGCCCACGTTGTGCAGCACATTGGTTGCGATTTCCGCCATGCCGGCCTGGCGGGCGCTGTCGAGCAGTTCGCTTTGCGCATCCCTGAGCTGGCGCGTGCGTTTTTCCACGCGCTGTTCCAGGCTGGCATTGGCGGTGTGCAGGGCGCGGTTGACGCGGTTGATCACGGTGAAACTGCGCAACAGCCTGATGGCCAGGTACAGCAGCAATGCCACCAGCAGGGTGGAGAACACCAGCAAGTAGTTGTGATACTTCTGGTCGATCAGGTCGGCGGCCTGCTGATCCTGGTTGAGGTGGGTGGTCAGTTCGTCCAGGCGTTCGGCCACGGGAACCGCGGCGATGCGTTCCAACAAGGTGTTGACCAGCGGCTGTTCGCGCAGGATCAGCGCGACGTGGTTGCTGAGAATCTCCACCGGCAGGTGGAAGTCGGCCGGCAAGCGTTCTTTGTTCACCGCCAGCAGGTTCAGGCCCAACAGAATCTCGGCCGCGCGGTCGGCACTGGCGACCTGGGCGAACTCCATGCTGCTGAGCAACAGGTCATAGGTGTCGGTGGCCACACTTTGCAGTGGCAGCCGCTGTTCGTCGTCGAGCCGTGTGAACGCGGCCTGGATATCGTTTTCAGCGGTCGGCAGGAACGCCAGGGAGTTGCGCAGCACGGCGTTATGGGACTTGAACTGGTCGACCAGTCGCGCTTTGTCCTGGATCGCCGCCTGACCGGCATCCAGGCTGGCTTGCCAGCCGGGCAGGTCGTTGGGCGCGTGATACGACTCGTGCTGGCGCAGTTCCTCCCAGATTCTTGTGATCTGCGTCAGCGGCGTCACCAGGGGGTCGTAATTGTGGGTCAGGGCGATTCTGGCCTTGAGCACCTCACTGTCCCACTGCGCGTTGAGCTGCTGCATCTGGCGGATCAGGTCGCGGGATTCGGTGTAATGGCTGGTCTGGTCAGTACTTGATTTGATGTACAGGAACACCAGTATCGATGCCAGCAGCAGGGTCGCGGTGCCCAGTAGTAGTTGGATGACGTAGTGGCGGGAGAGTCTCATGACCGTCTGCTCATAAAGGTTTGCCCGCCCATTGGCCGGTCAGGGTCTTGAGAAACTTGATGATCTGGTCCTTGTCTTCCGCCGAGGGCACGCGCCCCAGTTGGAATGTGAACATCACATCCACGGCTTCTTCGAGGGTCTTGGCCGAGGCGTTGTGAAAATACGGCGCGGTGACGGCGACGTTGCGCAGGCTGGGCACCTTGAACACGTTACGGTCTTCTTCGTCGTGGGTCACCAGATAGCGGCCCAGGTCGGTCTCGGCGGGCGGGCGGCCCTTGAAATAATCATCCATCACGCCGAACTTCTGGAACATGTTGCCGCCGATATTCATGCCTTGATGGCAGGCGATGCAGCCATATTCCTTGAAGCGTTGGTAGCCGTATTTTTCTTCGATCGTGAGGATCTCGGTATTGCCCAGCAAGTACTGGTCGAAGCGGGAGTTGGGCGTGAGCAATGTGCGTTCATACGTCGCCAGGGCATTTTGCACGTTGGCCGCCGTCACGCCGTCGGGGTACACCTGACTGAAGGCGGCCTGGTACTGCGGCATGGCGGTGAGGTTGTCGACCACGGTTTTCCAGTCGCTGCCCATTTCCACCGGGCTGATGACCACTTGTTCGATCTGGGCCTCTAGGGTATCCACCCGACCGTCCCAGAACTGCTTGAAATTCAGGCTGGCGTTGAACACCGTGGGTGTGTTGAGTTTGACCGGCTTGCCATCAAAGCCCAAGGAAAACGGCTTATCGTCGCCCCCGCCCGTTGCCAGTTGGTGGCAACTGGCACAGGACAGGCTGTCATTGACCGACAGGCGTTTCTCGTTGAACAACTGGCGACCCAGCTCAACTGTTGCCACATCCAGCAGCGGCACCGGCGGCAGTGGTTTGAGCGGCTCATCCAGTGGCGCGGCCGCCGCGGGCAGGGCGGCGGCAACCCCGAGGGCGACGGCAAGGCCGAGTGCCCAGGGTGACGGGCGAGGAGAGCGGGTGAGGGGACGGATCAAGCGTTCGTTCCTTGGATAGACAGTCACTGGGGGGGCATCAGGCTGCGTTGCCCGGCTTGCATCAATTGGGCGAATTCAGCGGCCGCCACGGCTTTGCTGAACAGGAAACCCTGGCCCTCCTCACAACGGTGGGCTCTGAGGAACTCCAATTGCTCAAGGGTTTCGACGCCTTCGGCAATGATGTTCAAGTCCAGGCTCTTGCCCAGGCTGATGATGGCACTGATCAGTTGTGCATCCTGGCTGTTTTCGCCCAGGCCGCGCACGAAGGATTGATCGATCTTCAACACATCGATGGGAAACCGGCGCAAGTAACTGAGGCTGGAATAGCCGGTGCCGAAATCGTCGATCGACAGCCGCACGCCCAAGGCTTTGATGTCTTGCAGGGTGACGAGCGTGTCCTCGACGTTTTGCATCAGTACGCTCTCGGTGATCTCCAGTTCAAGCAAACTGGGCGTCAGGCCGGTGCGTTGCAGAATGGCCGCCAGGTTGGCGACAAAATTGCGCTGGCGAAAATCAATCGCCGAGATATTCACCGAGATACACAGTGCAGGCAGGCCGGCGGCGCGCCAGGCTTGTGCTTGCTCGCAGGCTTGGCGCAACACCCATTGGCTCAAGGGCACGATCAGGCCGCTGTCTTCGGCCACGGGAATGAAGGCTGACGGGTAGATCCAGCCGTGGTCGGGCTGGTGCCAGCGAATCAGGGCTTCGGCGCCGACGATCCGCCCGCTGCTCAAATCCAGTTTCGGTTGGTAGTGCAAAATGAACTCATCGCGCTGCAAGCCCTGCCGGATCGCGCTTTCCAGGCTCTGCTGGGCCTGGGCGCGCAGGTTCATCTCGTTGACGAAGAAACTGAAGTCGTTGGGGCCATGGGCTTTGCTGGTGTGCATGGCGGTTTCGGCGTTCTTGATCAGCTCCACCGCGCTGAAACTGTCGTTGGGGTAGATGCTGATGCCCAGGCTTGCGGTGACACTCAAGTCATGCCCGGCCACATAGTGTGTCGTGCTGATGGCGCCGAGCAGTTTTTCGGCAATGTACTGGGTTTGCTGGGGATGCTTGATGTCGTTGAGGATCAGCACGAACTGGTCGGAGCCGTAGCGAAACACCGAATCCGACGCGCGCACCGTGGCCACCAGGCTTTGGCTGACCTGCTTGAGCATTTCATCGCCGACCGGATAGCCCAGGGCATTGTTGATGCGCTTGAAGCGGTCCAGGCCGATAAACATCACGGCCAACTGGGTGTCATGGCGCCTGCAGACGGCAATGGCCTGCGTCAGCCGGTCGCCCAGCAGGGTGCTGTTGGGCAGTTCGGTCAGGGCGTCGTATTGCAGCAGGTGTGAGACCTTCAGCAGTTCCTGCACGCGTTCTTCGACCGTGCGCTCCAACCCCATCAGTTTGAGCGCGGCATCCTGGGCCAACTGCCATTTCCAGGTCAGCGCGCTGGCCATCTGGCGGATTTCCAGGTTGTCGAACGGCTTTTTCAGGATCAGCAACTGGTCGCTGTATTGGATGCGCGCTTCGATGGCTTCGAAGGAATAGTCCGAGTAGGCCGTACACAGGGCGATCTGCAGGTTCGGGTCGACGTTCCACAGTTGTTCGATGGTTTCCAGGCCGTCCCAGCCCGGCGGCATACGCATATCGATGAACACCAGGGCGTAGGGCGCGTTGTCGGCCAGGGCCTGGTTGACCAGGGCGAGGGCTTCCTGGCCCTGATAGGCGGAGTCCAGCACAAAAGTCTGGCGCACGGTGGGGGCGGTGCCGAACAGGGTTTCTTCGATGCTGTCCAGGGACTGGCCGCCTGTGGTATCGGCGCACAGGATCTTGCGGAAATCCTCGTGGATGGAGGCCGCGTCATCGACGATCAGCACCCGTCGATTGGCCCTTCCTGAGCACGGATTCATGGCTGACACCGGGACGCAGGCAACTGAAGATTCTTACGCATCGGGCTTCCTTACCTTGAATGCTTCAATAAACGGGGAACAGTCATGGCTTCATGCTACTAGCATAGTCGGGTCCCTTGAATAAGTACGCCAGTTGGCGTCAAATCACCCTCAGTTACCCCAGCCTGCATCTAGCGCTCATTGCTTATGCAAGTACAGTGATCGATCACGCCGGGGCGCAATGAAGCAACCGAGTACCATCGCCAGGAGGTGTCGCCATGGATGAACAAACTGCTACGACGTCCCCTTACAGACCTACTATTTTGCTGGTCGACGATGAAGAATCGATCCTCAACAGCCTGCGCCGTCTGCTGCGGGGCCAGCCTTATGATGTGCTGCTGGCCAGCAGTGGTGCCCAGGCCCTGGAAATCATGGCTGCCGAGCCCGTCGACCTGCTCATGACCGACGCGCGCATGCCCGCGATGGACGGGGCGATGCTGCTGGCCGAGACCCACCGCCTGTACCCGGCCACCACGCGCATCCTGCTGACTGGCTATGCCGACATGACCATGATGATCAAGGCGATCAACGAAGGTCAGATCCACCGCTATATCAGCAAGCCCTGGAACGACGAGGAAATGCTCCTGACGTTGCGCCAGTCCCTCGAACACCAGCATTCCGAACGCGAGCGCGTGCGTCTTGAGCAGTTGACCCGCGATCAGAACGAGCAGTTGAAGGCCCTCAACGCCACCCTGGAAAAGCGCGTCGAAGCGCGCACCAGCGAGCTGCAGCAAACCGCCGACATGCTCGACCTGGCCTACGACGAGCTCAAGCGCAGCTATGTGACCGGCACCGAAGTGTTTTCGCTGCTGGCCAACCTGCGCCTGCCCAAGCAGAAGCAGACCAACCGCCAGTTGATCGAGCTGATCCGCGTGTACTGCAAAGCCCAGGTGCTGGACGAAGCCAGCGCCCGTGACCTGACCATGGCCGCCGCGCTCTACAACATCGGCAAATTGAGCTGGAGCGACGGCATGATGGCCGTCCCGTCGGAACTGCTGCACAGCAACGACCGCGAACGCTATCGCGCATACCCGGCGCAGAGCGAGTCGTTGCTGATGACGCTCGAGCCGATGAAGGACGCCGCACGGCTGATCCGCCATCACCAGGAGCGGTGGGACGGCACCGGGTTTCCCGATCACCTCAAGGGTGAAACGATTCCCGTAGGCGCGCGCTTGCTCAAACTGGCGGTGGACTTCATCGAACTGCAGAAGGGCCTGATCCTGGAACGGCAGATGAACAGCGATGAAGCACTGCTGTACATCCGCAAGTACGCGGGGCGGCTCTATGATCCGGACATGGTCGAAGACTTCGTCCTGGCCTGCGCCGCGTTCCTCAACGACGTGACCCTGGGCGACCCGAGTGTCAAAGTGCTGAGCACCCGCGAACTGGCCGACGGCATGATCCTGGCCCGCAACCTCAACGCCGATAACGGCATGTTGCTGCTCAATGCCGGCAAAGTGCTCAACTTGCCGCTGGTGGACAAGCTGATCGCGTTTGAAGCCATGGAGGGCGCCAAGTACAGCGTGTTTATCCGCGAACCGGAAGAGCCCCATCTTTTGAGCTGAGGCGATTCATGGGATCATTGTGTCTTTGCATTCAAGGTGATTTTGTCCATGCCAACCACTATCCGTATCGCCGCCGCGCTCCTGATCGGCGGCGACGGCCAGACGTTGCTGGTGCGCAAGCGCGGCACCCAGGCATTCATGCAACCGGGCGGCAAGATCGATGCCGGCGAACAACCGGTCGAAGCGCTGGCCCGTGAGCTGCACGAAGAGCTGAACTTGCGCATCGAGCCGAGCCAGGCGGTCTACCTCGGCCGTTTCTCGGCCCCGGCCGCCAACGAGCCAGGTTTTACGGTGCAAGCCGAACTGTTCCAGGTACGGATCGACGTGCCGGTGACCCCGGCCGCCGAAATCGAAGAAGTGCGCTGGATCGACCCGGCCGGAGACGGCGGCCTGCACCTGGCGCCCTTGACGCGTGAGCTGATCCTGCCGTTTTATCGCAAATCGCTGACCACCACCGCCTGATTGGCGGGTTCCAAGGACTGAGCCGTGCCCCTCAACGCACGGCGCTGACCCCATCCAGTGTGGAAAACGACGTGTCCTTGGCCGTCAGCAGGAAGTCGCGCATGTACGGCGCGTCCAGCATGTCTGCACGAATCCCCGCATACAGCGTCGCAAACAGGCCTTTCTCACCCAGGCGCTTGGCCTTGACGTAACCGCGCGAGCTGTATTCATGCAGCGCCCAATGCGGCATGCCGCAAACGCCACGACCGCTGGCGACCAGTTGCATCATCATCACCGTCAGCTCCGAGGTGCGTACCTGGGCCGGTTCGACATCGGCGGGTTCGAGGAAACGGGTGAAAATATCCAGGCGGTCGCGTTCCACCGGGTAGGTGATCAGGGTTTCGCTGAGCAGGTCTTGCGGCACGATGTACGACTTGTTCGCCAGGGGGTGCTGGTTGGCCACGGCCAGCATGGCTTCGTAGGTGAACAGCGGCACATACGTGATGCCCGGCAGCTCCAGCGGGTCGGAAGTGACCACCAGGTCCAGGTCGCCACGGGCCAGGGCCGGCAGCGGGGCGAAGGCGAAACCGGACGCCAGGTCCAGCTCGACCTCGGGCCAGGCATCGCGGAACTGGTCGATGGTCGGCATCAGCCACTGGAAGCAGCTGTGGCATTCGATAGCCATGTGCAGGCGCCCGGCGGTGCCACCGGCCAGGCGCGCAATGTCACGCTCGGCGCCGCGCAGCAGGGGCAGGGTGGCGTCTGCCAGTTGCAGCAGGCGCAGGCCGGCGCTGGTGAAACGCACCGGTTTGGTCTTGCGCACGAACAACGGCATGCCCAATCGCTCCTCTAGTTCTTTGAACTGGTGGGACAGGGCGGATTGGGTCAAGTGCAGGCGTTCGGCGGCTTCGACCAGGCTGTCGGCCTCGCGCAAGGCGTGCAGGGTTTTCAGGTGGCGGATTTCCAGCACCGTGGTCTCCATGAGCAATATTGATGAGCAATTCGAATAGGGTGAGTTTGTCTCATGTTGTGCGGGCTGTCGACCTGCCGGCCGGCGCACGAGGTTCATATCCCGCCATACATTGCGAAACGGCGCTGGCCCGGAGCCCCGGCGGGCCCCGCGTGTGTGGACATAGTCAATTACGCATTTCTTGTTTCACCGTAGGGATGAGTGGGTATTTTTGCCGCGACATTCGTCCCGAAGAGCGCTCCATGCGTCGTTGGGACGACACCGTATTGCCCCGCCAAGGATGTGCCCCATGACCGCTAGCGCCGCTGCAATGCCCTTCATCTCTCGTCTGTACCCCGCTGTACCACCGGCCAATCCAACCCCTTCGCCCCCTGCACCCGCGTCCACCTCCCTGAGCCGTGCCGGCGCCATCGCCGAGGTGCAACCCCGGCCCCGCGTCAGCCACCTCGCCGCCCACGCCGTCAGCAGCCAGTTCGCGACGCGGCCCGACGTGCGCTCGGTTGTCAGGGACATGCTCGGCGAGGCGATCAACAGCCTGTATCCCGCGCTGGAATTCGACGTGGCGCGGACCTCGGTGGCAGAACCGATCGCGGAAAACCCGGTTCAATACCGCTTGACCCCGCTGCTGGATGTCGCGCTCAACCACCTGGCCAGCGGGGCCGATATCGATTTCACCGACAAGTATTCATGGCCGCAGAAACTGGTCAAACAAGGAACCGGCACCACCCTCAGAGTCCCCGACGCTTCAGGCAACCGGCGCGAAGACATCGACATGTCGGCCATCGAACTGGCGATCCGCAGCCTTCGGCCCAGCCTCAAAGACGCGTTTGCGCGAGCCTTGACCCGTTACTGGGGACAAAATGCTGGCGGGGCGGACAACCGCTGGTTGTGGCTCAGCGGCATGCTCAGCGACAACCTGCGCAGTGCGGCGCTGAAACAGCCCGGCCTTACCGATGCACAACGCGCCACCCTTGACCAGGTGGTCACCTGGCCCGAGCGTGCGCAACGCGTGAGTGCCAACGGCGACGACGCCGCCCGGGTCTTCGTGCTCGACACCAGCGTCCGCTACGGTGGCGGTGCCTCCACCCAGCTCAGCCCGGATCTTTTGATCACCCGTCAGATCGGCGCCAGCACCCAGGTTCTGCATGCTGCGGCCAACGGCCAGATCACCCCTTACGACTCGCTGGAAGCCTTCGGCAAGGCCTGGGGCGAGACGCTGGAAAACGACTTCGTCTTCGACCACTTGACCTGGAAACGCCAGGAGCCGGACGCGAATATCTTCGATGCACAAGCGGGCATCATTCTGAACAACCAGTTGCAGGCGATAGACAGCATCGAACTCCCGCCAGTCGGCAGCCTCCAGGCTCTGGAGCAGCGCTTCAGCGTGCTCAGCGATCCGAGCCCGTGGTTTGTCGGCGTCTATGCCGCAGATTCCGCGGAACTGGCACGGCTGCAGGAAAAACTGCCGCAGTGGATGCGCAACGCCGACCCGGCCGATCGCCTTGCCTACCATCGCCACGCCCTCGAACTGGCCAGCGATGTCCAACGCAACCAGGGGCGTAACTTTTTTTCGGACATCCCCGATATTCGTACCTATACCCAGCAACAGCTGCAAGCGCAGTTGCAGAACACCGGGCTGCTCGCGGACCACCTCGACGTCACCTTCAAAGTACCGGTTGGCACGTTGGGCAGCGGCTACATCGAGCGCGTCACGATGAGCCTGACCGACATGGCCTTGCGCAATCTGGCCGGGCTGCCCAAGGGCGAAATCGAAGTGCGCCACTTCGGTCAACCGATCAGCGACCCGGCAATGCCGCAGCGCTTGAAAGACATCGTCAGCCAGGTGGACATCGGCAAACACTATCCTGCGTTGCTGCAAACCCACCTGCTGGGTGACAGCGATGAGTCACGTCGGCGCAGCGCCTTGTTCGCCCAACAAGTCCCGCGCCAACTGGCGATGCAGGCGCTGGAGCTCAAGCTCAAGGGCGAAGCGGGCATCACCGCGCACGGTTACCGGTATGTGGAGGCGCTGCTGACGCCCGGCGCTGGAGCGAAACAGGTCGACGGGCAAGACATCGTCATGCGGCCCCTGGCGTTTATCCGCAAGTCCGGCGCGACACCCGATGTGGTCCAGAACATGTTCGTCATCGAGCCAGCGAATGCGGCTGTCGGCCCGCACCTTCTCTACCGGCCGATGTTGTCCCCGGTATTGCAGGAATTTGCCACGCGTCAAGCGCTGCTGGAGGCGGTGCAACAGCCCGGCCCCTTGCAGCAAAGCGTGCTGGCCTGGTTGCCCGACGACAGGACGCGCGCGGTGTACGGCAACGGCGGCTTCAAGATTCCCAACATTGCCCGCTACAGCGTCTTCAACGAGTTCGACGCGCCCGCCCAACCGGCACCGACGACACTCGCCGTGGACGGCTATGACGCCGCCAGCACATTACGCCAGGACCTGGAGCAAGGGCGCCTGATGCAGCACCTGTACCAGAGCAACACCCACAGCCTGGTGAACCTGGCCCAGGGGCAATCGGTATCGGACGCGCAGAGCCGCTGGGCTTCCTTCAAGGAACTGGGCGGGTTGTTGTTCAACACCCTGTTACCCGTGTTGCGTGGGCCTGGGGCGATGGCGGGGTGGTTGTTGCAGTTGGCCGGCAGCGAGGACGATATCCGCACACTGTCCAACCCCGCCGCCCAGGGCGACAGCACGGCCAGCGTGGTGGACCTGTTGCTCAATATGGGCATGGTCTTGACCCATTCCGCGCCCGCCGACACTGCGCAGCCGCCGCTGACGCTCGACGCTCTCAAAGCCATCGCGCCAAACGATGGCCCGCTGCGCCGCGCCCCGGGCCAGGCGCCGGGCGCCCATCGCGCGAGCATCCGCCAAGGCAGTGTGGAGCCTTCTGCCGGCGCCATCGGCGGTCATGCGAGCATGCTGGATTTTGCGTTCTCCAGCCCGCGCCGCCTGAGCTCCGGCCAGCTCGCGCAGATCGAGTCATTCCGGGTAGCCGCGCCGGTCGATGTCGGTGCGGCGATTGCCGAGGGGCCAAAACAGGGCTTGTACCTGAGCCAGGGCGGGCTGTACGCCAACATCGACAAGCAGTGGTTCCGGGTGGCCAACGACCTCGACGGCGTGTTCATCATCGACGCGAACAACCGCGCGCGTACCGGCCCGCCGATCAGGCGTGACGCACAGGGGCGCTGGAGTTTCGACAGTCGCCCCCGGCTGCGCGGTGGCATGCCGCGCAAGAGCGGCGTCGCCGAGCGGGTCAAACAAAACAGGCAGGCACAACAGGCGCGAGGGGAAGCGTTCAGTCAGGCCGTCGAGGCCGCACTTGTATTGGATGGACCGAGGGCAGACTCGCGTAATCAAGTGATTGCGAGCATTACCGACTACTACAACGGCCGTAAAAAACTGCGCACGCTGTGGGGGCTGTCTACCACCGGGGAGCATCAACAGCGCTTTATCGCGCCTTACCTGGCGCAGTTGGAACTCACGAAGAACCTCAGGCAGACCATCGACCAGCAACTCGTGCAACTCAAGCAACGCACTGAGGTACACAGTGCGGCGGCTCAGACCGCCATTGACCATCTGGTGCCGAAAAAACTCGGCGCAGTGGATGATCTTTCCGAAGAAAAACAGGCGCGCTCCAATCTCTATGAGACGGTGCTCGACAACTACCGTGAAATCGAACAGTTCTACACCACGCTGGCCGAAGACAGCAATCAACACGTCCCCAGCGGACGCTCGATGGCGGAGGTGGTGAGCGAGGCAAGGACCGGCTCCAAAAGCACGTATATCGAACTGATGGACAACTTCGCCAGGGTTTACCGCGACTTGGAAAGCGTGCGGGAAGCCGCCCTGGCCTCCGCCGCCGTGCTGGAAAAATGGACGGACGATTCGTCGTTCGGCAAAACCAAGGCCGCGCACTTCCTCAAGCAGCAAGAGCGACAGCCACCTGCGATTACGGCCCTGCGCATGAAGCTGACCAGCCTGACCAACCTCAAAGAACTGAGCCTCGATCGCTATGCGCGAACGAGCGACCCAGTGGAGTCGTTTTACCTGCAGCGCTTGAGTTCAACCAACCTGATCCCCGTCTACAACGCTCACCTGGACCTGCGGCAGTACACCGGTTACAGCTTGAGCGAACGCAAGGCGACGCTGGAAACCGTCGTCGGCACCTACCAGCGCGTGCTCAGCGACAGCCTGGCGATACAGGACACGAATCCCGGCCTTCAGCGAGCCGAGTATCAGCAGCTGTTTGCCGAACGCCTGCGCGATGTGATCAACGATGCCCAAACCGACCTGGCCGAAGTGATGCGCGAGGAACAAGCGCTGGTGCCTGCCGCCGTCGTGCGTATCGATCAACGGCAAAAACCGGCGGGCCAGCGCACGTTCAAGACCCGCGACAAGGAAACCCTGATCGGCACCGCGCGCCCCCAGGCGGCAGGCTCCGGCGCGATCATCGATGTGCTGGACCCGCAATCCGGCCGGTCGGTCGCCAGTTACAGCGAACACGCGAGCGAGGGCGAGTGGGTAAAGATCGTTCCCGCGCAACCCGCACGGCCCGCGTCATCGCCCAAGTCGCTGTCAACGCTCAAGTCCGACGCCAGGAAACTGCTCGAAGAAAGCGCCGGCATTGAACGCACGATCGCGTTCCAGAAACGCAAACTCAACGACCCGCAACGCCGGGAGGGCATCAACCCGCTGGACTGGAATGACATGCTGCAAGCCCAGGCCGAGCGGCTTCAGGCGACCGCCTTGCTGGCCGAAACCCGTCACGGCGGCAATCCCGAAACCGAACAATGGGTCAAACAGTGGCGCACGGCGGCGGACGAACTGCTTGCCAAGGCCCGCCAACATTGCGCCGATGGCTACAAGGTCCTACCCCCCAAACCGGAAAACATCGACTACCTGTGGAAACACGGGTTCGTCGACATCAACCTGGTCCAGCGAGACATCGCGACCAAAAGCGGCGATGTCTTCACCGAGTACGCCGTGCGTGAAAAAGGCAAGGTCGACGTCTTGTGGTATGCCCATTTCCACTACCCGGCCAAAGGTTCGCCGCGCAATCTCTACACGGCGGCGCACCTGAAGATCCCGTCGCAGCGCACCAAGACCCAGAAAGACCTGGTGGCCGAGGCGGGCAATAACCGCGTGGTGGAACAGATCGTCAGGGCGCGGATCGGCCCGCCGCTGGATGAAAAACTGTTTTTGACGCTGTGACCGGAGCGCTCCGCTGACAGCCGCAGGCCGGCGCGGTTATTGGGCAACCCATAGCGGCCGGATATGCGGCAATGCAGCGGACTGCCTGCCGATGTCCGAAAACGGCAGCGACGGGTCGTCGGCATGGGTCAAGTAACGATGCTCCGGCAGTTTCAGGTGGGCCTTTTCGAACTCGTCGAAGATCGCGGTGCGGCGGTTGTAATGAAAGTGCGCGTACCACAACGGGCGCGGCGGGGTGGCGGTCAGGTCCCAGACTTCATATTCCTGCATGAAGTCGCGATGCCCGTTGGCACGCCTCGCCAGTTCGCTCATCGACGCGGTGCGACGCACCTCGACCACGTGATGCCTGACCAGGTCATCGAGCATGCCGTCGGTGGGTTTGCGGCTGGCCAACGATTGTCGGGTGCGCAAGGCGCGGCCGGCGGCGGTCAGTTCGCTGGCGGTCGTGCGCAATGGCTGGAGGCTCGGCTCCTCGGGGTCAAGGCGCGCGATGCGGTTTGCGCGCAAGGTGAGTTCGGCGGCTTCGCTGACCAGCATGTGTTCAAGGTCCACCGGCAACATGCCCTGGCGGGCATAGGCGTCGACTTTGGCCTGGTACGCCGGTACGGCGCGCAGGCGGTTCTGGGCTTCGCTCACCATCACCGACTTCACGTTCGCCTCCGCCGGGAACTCCACGGGCGGCGCCGGTTGGCGCTGGGCCCGACCGTCCGGGCGTTGCTCCCAGGTCTCGGTGTGGCCGCTGAGGTTGTCGATGGTGTAGCGCGTGGTGTTGGTGCGAGGGTCGGTGCTTTTTATGCCGATCAGCAGCCGGTTGTCTTCGCTTTCAAACACCGTCCCTTGGGGGGCATCGGGCTGCGGGCGCCGCAGGCGAGGTGTTGTGCCGATACGGTGGCGGGCCAGTTGAATCATGCGCTCGAGGTTGTTCAGCAAGGCGTCCAGGTTATCCAGGTCAAAATGTTGCGGGTAGCCTGCGCTCAAGGTTTTAACGCTGAGGCTGAACCGCGCGTAGGCATCGATACATTCATTGAGGATCCGCGTGCGCTGGCTGACGGTGGTGGGCGTCTTGGTCAGTGCGAAATGCGTGTTCAGGGCCAGGTGAGCGTCGAGATAGACGCGATTGACCTCACTTTGCAAATACAACCAGGAAGGATCGCTGACGTGATCGTAGCGGTTGAACGTATCGATGCTGTGGACGGTGCGCAGGTGCGTGCGAAACCCTTCATCGTAGAACTCGTTCCAGCGCGCCGCGTCATCGCGAGCCTCGCCCACCAGCGTGCGCGTATTTTGCAGGTCCGCGTCGATCTGTTGCGCGGTCCTGCGCGTGCTTCTGCCTTGGAGGCGCAGATCGGCCTCCAGCGCTGCCAGGTTGATCTGGCTGCTCCATTCGTTCATGACCAGGAAGATGCGGTCGATCCGGTCGAGTTCCTGCACGATTTTCTGGCTGAGACCTTTGCGGGTTTGCAGAAACTGCAGAATGGCGGCGGGGCGTGCGGGCGGCACCTGGATATCAGCGAATTGCCCGGTCAATTCCTGCAGCGCGGCCGCGGCGACTTTCAGGCGCTCCACGGCTCTGCTGGTGACAATCAAGGCAGCGCGGCTTTGCAAGCCTTGGAGGGCCAGGTGCTCTCTGTTGGGGGGGAAGGCGATCACGTCCTGAATGGCGTTGGCCTGCTGAATCGCCAGCTCGATGTCCTGGGTGTAGGCCTGATCAAGGGTTGGCTGCAATGTCTTGCGGGTGACGAAGTCGCTTTGGTTGGACAGGTGTTGCAGGTTGCTGGTCGCGGCCAGTTGAGCGTCGAGCCGGCTGCTCAACGTATTGAGCGCATTGCTGAGCGCCAGTTGGCGGCGCAGGACATGATCGGTCCACCAGATCGGCAGCCGTTGTCGAATCGCCATCGGCCAGAGCGGCTCGAGGGTGTCCGCCAGGTGCCCGAGCACACCGCCGCCGCCCGCCAGGCCCGCCGGTTGCGCGGTGCCGTAGACGCCGAAGTGGGTGTCCCATTGGCCGGCGTCATCCAGGGCAATCGGTTGTTTGTAGGTTTTCAGCGCGTTGCCGCTCAAGCGCCAATGGCCGTTCTGCAGTTCGACCTGATAGACGTTGCCCTGCCGCACGATGAAGTGGCCGTCGGCATGGCGGTAGATGTTGCGATAAATACCGTGGCTCGCCGGGGTCAGATGGGCCAGGGCGATCTCCTTGTCGTACTCATACCCGCTGAAGCGCTCGGCGATGCGGCGCGCGTTGCGGCTCATGGGCGGTTGCAGGTAACGGCCGCCCTTGAAGGCATTGCGCAACTGGCGCCCAAGCGTGCGCGTGCGCGCTGCGTTGGGCGTGATCAGCACCCCGCCGGCCACATCCACGCCGGCGTCGATCATTGATTGCAGGACCTGGGTGATGTCGTGCATGCCTTGGGCATGATCGCCGCGTCGAAATGCATCTACCGCGTCATTGGCGCTGACCCAGCCGTCGTAAAGGCCGATCACCGTACCCACCACGGGGACTACGCCGAGCGCCATCTTGATATAGCTGAAGGCCTGCACGCCTTTGATGGCATAGCGTTCCAGGTACAGGTCGCTGTTGGAACGGGAACTGGCGCGGTGGGCCTCCTTGACGCGGCCCATTTGCGCGTTGAGCAAATGGCCGGCCAGCGACGTGGTGACGGGCCAGGGGCGGCCGACGCCGATCAGCGCGTCGAAATGCCGGAGCAGCACTTGATTGATCCGGCTGACGTGGTTGGCCACGTTGCCCAGCAAGGCGCGGCCGGCCAGGTAATTGACCATCGTGCTGCTCAGGCACAGGCGGTACAGCGCCAGCCGCGCGGCTTCAAGGTTGGCGTAGCTGCGCAGGTAGTGGCCGTCCGGGCTCTCGGGCAGATAGAGCAGGGTGAGCCCGGAGTTTTTCTGACGGATGAAGGTGACGCCGGACAACGTGCTTGAACCGTCCTGGGTGTCTGGCCCGCCGACACTGAGGTGGGCGGGGAGCAACTCAATGTCATTGCCATCGGCGCGCCAGGCTTCGGCCGTGCTGGCATTCACGGCGATGTTGAAGGTGTTCAGTTCGGTGGCCGTGATGTGCTTTTGCAGGAACGCCAGGCGCCCCTGGAGCGTAAGCATCAGGCGCTGAGGTTCGAGCAGGCATTCGAGGCGATAGTCACGGCTGAAGTCCGTTTCGCGATCCGAGCCTTGGTAAGCCTCGACGATCAGGTCTTCATACGCTTGGGCCAGGTCCAGTTCCGGCACCAGCTTGCGCAGGTAGTTGGCGCTGAGCCCGGCGGTGAGTGCCTGGCCTTCCGTGGCGTCCTGGCTGCTGACCTCGATCTTCATGAACGTCAAGCGCTCGGCGATCGGCGTATCGATGTTGCTCAGCGCCAGCTCATCCAGGCTCATTTTGACCCGGGTGGCGCTGGGGACCTGCACCGTCTTGGTCGGAGTGCCGGGCGCGCCGGGGGCCCCGACGAAATGCTGTTGATGCGTGACCGATTCGGGAACGTCGAGCTGAACGCTGAACGGTTGTTTGAGCGAGAAGTCCCGGGACAGC
Organism: Pseudomonas sp. LY-1; assembly: GCF_053502595.1. Taxonomy (NCBI): domain Bacteria; kingdom Pseudomonadati; phylum Pseudomonadota; class Gammaproteobacteria; order Pseudomonadales; family Pseudomonadaceae; genus Pseudomonas; species Pseudomonas sp. LY-1. The sequence goes on from NZ_CP094353.1 coordinate 1,550,670, forward strand.
CTTGCGTGCAGGCGTTTTGTGCAAAAACTGCTGATCAGCGGCAGCTTCAGGTTCAATACCTCATCGGCGCGTTGCAACGCCACGATGTAGCGCTCCAGCAGGGCCTTGAGTTCGGCCCTGTCGGCCGCTGAAACCTGGCCGAGCCAGACCGGCAGTTGCGCCGCCAGTGCGCCGCTCTGCTGCTGCTCCAGAAGCTGCGCATAGGCCAGTTCGCGCGCGGTGTTGGTCGATACGCCCAGTTCCTGGATCGCTTGCACGCGCATGGGTTGCAGCTCCCGGGCTTGGCGCTCGGTGTCGTCCGGGGCGCGGCGAAGCATCGCTTCGATCTGGGCGACCCAGTCGTCGAGTTGCACGGTGAGGCTGTACTCGAACGGGGTCTGATTGAGCAGGGCCAGTTCCAGCGACGACGCGTCCGAGGGCGTTACGCCGAGCCACTGTTCAAGCGCCTGGCGCGAAGCGAAGTGCTGCAACCCGCCCTGGCTGCCCGGCCAGTACAACAACAGGTCCTGAGGCGTTGACGCATCGAGCAGCGCCGCTTCCAGGGTGATCAGCAGCACGCCGTCCAGTTCTTTGCGCTGGGTGTTGATTGCGTCGTTGCTGCGCTCGCTGATCGACAGCGTCAAGGTCGCCACCGACACTTTGAGTTCGGGGTCTGGCGCGTTGAGCGGGTCAAGCGCGGCCAGGAGCATGGCGTACCCGGCCGGGCTGATCTGGTTGAGTTGGCGCTGCAGGCTGGCTTCGGCAAGCAGCCCGTTCAGCCGTGCCTGGAGCAAGCGGTGATAGTCGGGGTTGGCCTGTTGGGACAGCTCCAATAGCCGGTTCTGGGGTTGATTCCACAGCGCGCTGGCCGCTTCGTGGGCTTGCTGTTGCGCCTCGTGCAAGCGGTTGAGTTGGCTGCGCAACGTGGCCTGTTGCTCATCGCTCGGCGGCGGCAATATGGCAGGCGCCTGCACGGTACCGAAGAGCGGCTGTTGTTGCCGCGACAGCGCGTGGCGGCGCTGCGCCAGGGGCAGGTCGGCGGTCAGTCCGGCGAAGACTATGGGCGCGCTGTCGAGGGGCGCGTCGTCCTCGGCGGGAGCGAGCGCGGATGCCGGCGGCAAGGCGAAAACCCCCTGGCTGCGCTGTTGCCGGTCCACCTGATCGGCTGCTTCCAGCGCTCTGTGTCCATGTTCGGCGAGGTCCCGGCCGTGGGGGTATTTCAGGCTGGCCTGCTTTTCTTTGAGGCGATGTTCCAACAGGTGCGTCACGCCGGCTTGCAAGGGCTCGTCGACCTCGCGGTAGTCGATCAGGTTGTCTCGCGTGATGGCCGTCACGCCGGGGAACAGCGTGGGGTGATCGAGCAACCACTGCTCCATGCCGACGCGGCTGTTGAACAGGTTCAGCGCCGGTTCTTCAGAGGGCAGGTACAACAGCTGGAGGACGACCTCGGCATCCAGGGTAATGACCAGCGCACCGGGTATCTCGGCATCGGCCAACCCGGTGCGTTTGAGCAGCAGTTGCTCGGCGTAGATCTTCTGACCGTCGAGCTGCAACGCGCCGCTTGGCGGGTCGAGGACCGTGAGCAGCGGTTTCAATTGATCGGCCGTGATCGCCCCCGAGGCGCAGGCCAACTGCGCGGCGGCTTGGAGATGGCTGCTGTACTGCGCAACCGCGTGATCGCGACGCGAGACCGCAGTGCCAGGCGCGCGCGTGAACCACCAGTAGCGGACCCACGCGGTTCGCAGGGCCTGTTCCACGTTGAGCTGGGTAAAGGGTTTAACCAGCTCGAACGGCTGCGCTGCGTACTGGGTTTTGCCTTCCGGCAGGCCGATCACCCGGCAATGTTGGTAAAGCGCGGCGTAGGCGGGAAATTGATGAACGAAGGCACTGGCCTGGGTCAGTGTGATGGAGCGCGCCGGTCTTTCATCGGACGCGGCAAAGTGCAACTGCACGCTGTCGCCGTCCAGGTCCAGTTGCTCGTTGATGAACGCGTTGAGCGAGGCGTGGACACTGGGCGCATCGGTGCTGAGTCGGAGCATCTGTTCGCGGCTGGCGTGCCAGCGGGCCGTGGCTTCCAGCAGCAGGCTTTCGTTCACGGGGCGAACCTGCGCGTGGGAAAACGGCGGGAAATCGCGCACGGCAAGGGGGGAGAGCGGGTTGGATGTATCGGTCATGTGACGGCACTCGAAAAATAGGGGCAGAACGGTGCTTTACCGGTCGGAGCCCTATTTAAAGGTGGAGAACGAGGCGCGCAGGGATAGATAGTTAGTGAGCCGACCGTTGAGCGACATTCATTAAACTGTCACGCAACTGTGGCAGCGCGCTTGAACAAACTTCATCAGACTCGCGCTCTACTGGGGTTCTGTGTTTCGGTGTTTTTCATGCGCGTGTTGCTGTTACTGGCCGCTCTACTGTTCGGCCTGCCGTCTTTTGCGGCGTCTCGATGTGATGTCAATGTCCCGACCCAAACGGTCGATCTGGCTCAGGTGAGCATCGCCTACCAAAGCATCGGCCGTGCGTCCGATCCGGCCTTGTTGCTGGTGATGGGCCTGGGCGGGCAACTGATCCACTGGCCTGACGAGGTTGTCGTCGCCCTGTGCCAGCAAGGTTTCCGGGTGATCCGCTACGACAATCGCGATGTCGGCCTGTCCACCTGGCGCCAGGCTCCGGCCAGCGCCAACCTGACGTTTGAAGTGTTGCGCTACAAGCTCGGCCTGCCCGTGGCGGCGCCATACACGCTGACCGACATGGCCGATGACGCCCTGGGTTTGATGGATGCGTTGCAGGTCCAGCAATTCCACGTGCTCGGGGCGAGCATGGGCGGCATGATTGCCCAGCACCTGGCCGCGATGGCGCCGCAGCGGGTGGAAAGCCTGACGCTGATCATGACCAGCTCCGGCGCCGAAGGCCTGCCGGCGCCGAATGCGGCGCTGGTGCAATTGTTGTCGCGGCGCAGCGCACCCAATCGCGCAGTGGCCCTGGAGCAACAGGCCGATTTGCTGGCCGCGCTGGGCAGCCCGTATGTCAAGGATGACCGCCAGGTGTTGCTGCATCAGGCCGCGCTGTCCTACGACCGCGCCTTCAACCCCGAGGGCGTGAAACGCCAGATCATGGCGATCCTCGCCGAACCGAGCCGCGTGCCGTTGCTCAACCAATTGCGCGTGCCGACCCTGGTGGTGCATGGCACCGCCGACCCGTTGTTGCCGGTAATGCACGGCGTACACCTGGCCGCGCATATCCAGGGGAGCCAGTTGAAGCTGATTCCGGGCCTGGCCCATCGTTTCCAGGAAGCGTTCAAGGCGCCGTTGCTGGCGGCGGTGCTGCCGTACCTGCAAGCCCATCGCGAAGACGCCGTCCATTGGGCGCAGATCGAGCCGCCGGTCTCGGCGAAGGTGTTGTGACATTGGTGTATCGTGCAGCTTTTGCGGCGCATTAATGCCAGCGAGGTTGCCTACCATGAGTACTGCCCTGAAAATCGATTTCGTCAGCGATGTGTCCTGCCCCTGGTGCGTCATCGGCCTGCGCGGCCTGACCGAAGCCCTCGACCAACTCGGCAGCGAGGTGCAGGCCGAGATCCACTTCCAGCCGTTCGAACTGAACCCTGGCATGCCCGCCGAGGGCCAGAACATCGTCGAGCACATCACCGAGAAATACGGCTCCAGCGCCGAAGAGTCCCAGGCCACCCGTGCGCGCATCCGCGACATGGGCGCCGAGTTGGGCTTTGCGTTCCGCACCGACGGCCAGAGCCGCATCTACAACACCTTCGATGCCCATCGTCTGCTGCATTGGGCCGGGTTGGAGGGCTTGCAGTACAACCTCAAGGAAGCGCTGTTCAAAGCCTATTTCAGCGATGGCCAGGACCCGTCCGATCACGCGACGCTGCTGCGTATCGCCGAGAGCGTCGGCCTGGACCCGCAACGCGCCGCGGCGATTCTCGCCAGCGATGAATACGTCGCCGAGGTGCGCGAGCAGGAACAACTGTGGGTGTCCCGTGGCGTGACGTCGGTGCCGACCATCGTGTTCAACGGGCAGTACGCGGTCAGCGGTGGCCAGCCGGTCGAAACGTTTGTCGGGGCGATTCGCCAGATCATCCGCGAATCCCGATCCTGACGCTGGTCCCATGTGGGAGGGGCTCATTGTCCTCAAGAGAGTCCCTGGCCCGTCCCTTGCATTGACCCCCTAAAGCCCATCCGCAATCCGGTTGGGCGCTGCCATTGGGGGTGAAACATTACCTTGAATATTCTTGACCTCGACCACAGCCTTACGGGCCAGGCGCCGATTGCCCGGCGTTTGGCCAGTGGTCATGCCACCCGTCTCGACTTGCTGGACCTGGGCCCGAAACTGCGTCTGTGGTCCACCGAAAAAACCTGGAAGCGCTTCACCGAACGCCTGGCGGCACGGCCCCGGCCCACGGACGCGCGGCCGGAAATCCTGTTTGTCGGCTCCGGCGACTATCACCACCTGACGCCGGCATTTCTGGCCGACCTGAAAGAACCCATCAGCCTGATCCACTTCGACAACCACCCCGACTGGGTCCGCTTTGCGCCCAAGCGCCACTGCGGGTCATGGGTCAACCGCGCGCTGAAGATGCCGGCGATCAAGCGCATCGTCACCCTCGGCCCGTGCAGCGATGACCTGCATAACCCGCAGCTGCGCGGCGGCAACCTCGGCGCCCTCACGCGCGGGCAATTGCAGCTGTTTCCATGGCAGCACCCGCCGTCGAAAGTCTGGGGGCGGGTCGGTGATGGCGCCGGCCACCAGCAGCAGGAAAACTACCTGTACTGGCGCAACCTGGCGGAGCTGGACTGGGGCGCATTCCTTGAGCAAATGATCAGCAGCCTGCCCACCGAAGCCATCTGGATCACCATCGACAAAGACGTACTGGCCAGCGAAGACGCGGCCACCAACTGGGACCAGGGCGGCATGCGCCTGAGCCATCTGCTCCAGGCCCTGCGGGCCCTGGCGGCGCGCAAACGGATCATCGGCATCGACGTGTGCGGCGAGTTCGCCAAGCCCGTGTTCAGTAACGCCTTCAAGCGTTGGGAGGCCAAGTCCGACCAGCCGCCGGCCGAGCGCTGGAGCGCCGAGGACCTGCAGCGCAATGCCGCGACCAACGAAGCCCTGATCAACCTGTTTGAGGAGCTGTTCCCGTGACTTTGACCGTGGTGTTGCTGGTGGCCTTTTCCATCGTGCTCGATGTGGTCGGCCAGTTGTTTTTCAAGATGGGCCTGGACCGTTTGCCGGAGTTGGAGGGCGGCTTTCGCCTGAACGCGTTCTGGGGCCAAGTGTTCAATGCGCCGTTGTTGTGGGCGGGGCTCGGGGCCTACGCCATCGAGTTTTTCGTCTGGCTTGAAGCCTTGTCCCGCGCGCCGTTGAGCCTGTTGTTTCCGGCGGCGGCGCTGGCTTACTGCGGGGTGGTGCTGGCGGGCAAGCTGGTGCTGGGGGAAACCGTCAGCCGCCGGCGCTGGATGGGCACGCTGGTGATTACTTTTGGCGTGATGTTAGTCGCGATTGCAGGGGGTCAGGCATGAGTACGCAAAATATCGATCAGGGCTGGTTGCACGAACGCCTCGGCACCGTGGTGCTGTGGGCGTTGCTGATTTGCACCGAGAGCGCCGGGCAGCTGTTTACCAAGGTCGCCGGGGACCAACTGGGGCAGATGGATTTCAACTGGCAGTGGTTGTCCGAAGTGGCGCGCAACCCAGGGATTCTGGCGGCGATCGCCAGTTACATCGGCGCGTTTTTCGTGTGGATGCTGATCCTGCGGCGCAGCAGCCTGTCGCTGGCGTTTCCGCTGAGTTCGCTGGTGTTTGTGGTGGTGTTGCTCGGTTCGTGGCTGGGGCTGGGGGAACATATCAGCCTGCTGCACTGGGTGGGCGTCGCGGTGATTATCGGCGGAATCGCGTTGCTCGCCGAAGGCGAAGAAAGCTGAAAGTATCGCGATGAAATACTGGCTCCATGTGGGAGGGGGCTTGCCCCCGATAGCGGTAGATCAGTCCCGTATGTATTGGCTGACCCTGCGCTATCGGGGGCAAGCCCCCTCCCACATTTTTATCGATGTGCATCAGTCGAACTTGTAGCTGATCGCCGTCTGCACCTGGCTCTGGTTCACTTCGCCGGCCTGCTTGACGATGCTGCTGTTCGCCGCCGAACCCACCAGGCGGACCCAGCTGGCACTGGTCAACAGCGACCATTTCGTCGCCAGGGGAAACTCGAAGCTCTGGGTGAACGTCACGTTCTGGAAGCCGCCGCTGGCGTTGTAGGGACGGAAACCCGAGGCGGCGGCTTCGCTATCGCTTACGCCGAAAAACGTGTTGGTCTGGCGTCGGTCGGCAAAATGCGCCATCAGGTCGCTGCTGCCGATGATCCCGCCGACCAGCGGATAGCCCAGCTCGCCGCCGACCTTGCCGAGCACGCCGCCCTGACCCTGGGCGCCGCCCACGGCGCGACCCAGTTGGGCGTAGACGCGCCAGAAGTCGGCCGGCGCGTATTCCACGAACCCACCGACTTCGGCCATGCTCGACACTTCGCGCAACCCCGACAAGGCGCCGTTGGACGTGCGGCGCGACAGGTAGTTGATGTACGGGCCGGCGCTGAAACCGTTGGTGTTCAGGGCGCTCCAGGACAGGCCGTCATCGGTGCTCAGGCTCACGTCGCCCCAGTCCAGGTCGAGGTATGGAACGGCCGCGGTTTCATAGCGGGTGCCGGTGGGTTCCTTGGGCTGGTAGCTGATACCCGCGCCTGCTTCACCGGTGATGCCTTCGGCCTGCGCGGCTTGTGAAACGCTCCACAGCCCCAGTAACCCGGCGAATACAGCGGAGGTGATCCTGAACATGGTCACTGTTCCTTGATTGAATATGCGCGCATGAACGCGCAAAGCGCAGCCTTGGCGCAAGCACTCATCTTGTTTGTAGCAAGCTACAAAAATTGTAGCTCCTTCGACACAAAACCGTCTGACATCCGCGCAAACCCCCAGCGCCATTGGGTGCTGGCCAGTTGGCACAGTCCCTGCTCTATACCTTCTGCAAGCGCACAGAGCGCGCTCCTCCTCAAGGTAAACGCAGATGATCCACTGGCATATCGTGTGTGACTTCGACGGGACCATTACCCCCACCGATGTCATCGACAACGTCCTCCAACGCTTCGCCGGCCCCGAGTGGGAAACCATCGAGCAGGAATGGTTGGATGGGCATATCGGTTCCCGCGAATGCCTGAGCCGCCAACTCGCGCTGATCAAGGCCACCCCAAGTGAGCTGCTGGCGTATTTCGACAGCGTCGAGATCGACCCGGACTTCCCCGATTTCGTCGATCACGTCATCGGCCTGGGGGCCTCCATTGAAGTGGTCAGCGACGGCATCGAGCAAGGCATCGCGCGGATCCTGTCGCGCAACTACGTGAGCTTGCTGCCGATCCTCGCCAACCGCCTGCGCCAGGTCGACCAGAACAGCTGGCGCATCGACTTCCCGTATGCCAGCGATGCCTGTCGTGCCGCTTCCGGCAACTGCAAGTGCAAATCCACCCCGCGCAACAAGCGCGTGCTGGTGATCGGTGACGGCAAGTCCGACATGTGCGTGGCCTCCACTGCCGACTTCGTTTTCGCCAAGGGCAGCCTTGCCCGGTACTGCGAGGCCAACAACATTCCCCATGCGCGCTTCGACACCTTCGCCGAAGTGAGCGCATTGCTGGCCAAGCTGCCACAGGGCATCGCCGCCAACGCCACGACCTTTGCCCCTACTGACCTCTCTATTGAAAATCAGGAACTCTTCCACCATGTCTGATATCCGCATCGCGAGCGCCGAAGACCAGATTCTTCTGGATAAAGAAGCCAAATACTGCTCTTACGGCGACACCGTTCACTACATCGAGCCACCGCGCATTTTCAGCCGTTGCGAAGGCTCCTACGTGTGGGACACCGAAGATCAGGCCTACCTCGACCTGCAAATGTGGTACTCGGCGGTCAACTTCGGCTATGCCAACCCGCGCTTGAACAATGCGCTGAAACAGCAGATCGACACCCTGCCGCAAATCGCCAGCCAGTACCTGCACAAAGGCAAGATCGAGCTGTCGGAAATGATCGCGGTCGACGCCAAGAAGAAGTTCGGCCTCGACGGTCGCGTCCACTTCAACGTCGGCGGTTCGCAGTCCATCGAAGACTCCCTGAAAGTGGTGCGTAACGCTACCAACGGCAAGAGCCTGATGTTCGCCTTCGAAGGCGGCTACCACGGCCGCACCCTCGGCGCGTCGTCGATCACCTCCAGCTACCGCTACCGTCGTCGCTACGGCCACTTCGGCGAGCGTGCGCAGTTCATCCCGTTCCCGTACCACTTCCGCGGCCCTAAAGGCATGACCAAGGAAGAATACGGCAGCCACTGCGTGCAGCAATTCGCCCGCCTGTTCGAGACCGAATACAACGGCGTGTGGGACCCGAAAGTCGGCCAGAGTGAATACGCCGCGTTCTACGTCGAGCCGATCCAGGGCACCGGCGGCTACGTGATCCCGCCGATGAACTTCTACCGCGAGCTCAAGCAGGTGCTGGACCAGCACGGCATCCTGATGGTGTCCGACGAAATCCAGATGGGCTTCTACCGCACCGGCAAGCTGTGGTCGATCGAACACTTCGACGTACAACCCGACGTGATCGTGTTCGGCAAGGCGCTGACCAACGGCCTCAACCCGCTGGGCGGCATCTGGGCCCGTGAAGAACTGATCAACCCGAAGATCTTCCCGCCAGGTTCGACCCACTCCACCTTCGCCTCCAACCCGTTGGGCACGGCGGTAGGCCTGGAAATGTTCAAGATGACCAACGAAGTCGACTACGGCGCGATGGTCATGGCCAAGGGCAAGTTCTTCCTGGAAGGCTTGCAGGACCTGCAGAAACGCTTCCCGATCATCGGCGACGTCGACGGCCTGGGCCTGGCCCTGCGCTGCGAAATCTGCGGCCCGGATGGTTTCACGCCGGACAAGGCGACCCTGGACTACATGGTCGAAGAAGGCATGAAAGGCGACATGGTGGTGGACGGACGCAAACTCGGCCTGATCCTCGACGTGGGCGGCTACTACAAGAACGTGATCACCCTGGCACCGTCCCTGGAAATCAGCTACCCGGAAATCGAACTGGGCCTGAAGCTGCTCGAGCAACTGCTGGTGCGAGCGACTAAACGGTGAGCAACGTCGGGATCGACCTCGGTGAGGGTGATGCCGGCTTCGTTCTCGGTGAAGGGCCGGTCGGCATCCTGTTGATCCACGGCCTGACAGGCACGCCGACGGAACTGCGCCAGGTCGCCAAGGGCCTGGCCAAGGTGGGTAATTGCACGGTGTACGTGCCCACCCTGGCCGGGCACTGCGGCGACAACAGCGACCTGCAGGCCACCGGCTGGTTGGACTGGTACGAAGGGTTGCGCCGAACCTTCGCCCAGGTCCGCCAGCGCCATGAACAGGTGTTTGTCGGCGGTCTGTCGATGGGCGCGGTGATGTCGATGTACCTGGCCTCGGAGCATCCGGGCCAGGTCGCCGGGCTGCTGATGTATTCGACCACCTTGAAGTACGACGGCTGGAGCATCAACAAGCTGGCGTTCCTTACGCCGTTGCTGATGAAAATTCCGTTCGGCGTGCATATCTGTCGCTTCGAAGAGAAGCCGCCCTACGGCATCAAGAACGAACGCCTGCGGGCGATCGTCGAGCGGCAGATGAAGGAAGGGGAGAGCAGCGAGGCTGGCCTGCTGACCATGGAGGGCATCACGGTGCGCGAGTTGCACCGGATGAACGCCGTGGTCAAGAAGCGCATGCCTCAGGTCAAGGTGCCGGCCCTGGTGCTGCATTCGATCGAGGATGACATCACCAGCCGCTGGAACGCCGATTACGTGGAACGTCACCTCGGCGGGCCTGTGACCAAGATCCTGCTGGACAACTGCTACCACATGATCACCGTCGACCTGCAATACCGCCGGGTGATCGAGTTGAGTGCGGAGTTTGTCGAGCTGCACACCGCTTCCGTGGACGCCGGTGCGTTGTGGCAAGGGCGCTTGCCCGCGTCAGGCAGCGAAGCGAGCCTGGAACCTGCCACCTCGTTCTAGTTGTAAGGAGCGCGTGTCATTGAGGGGGCTGCTGCGCAGTCCAGCGGGAGTACGCTCCCTCGCTACAAAGGATTCGATGTGATAACCACCCAAGCCTTCCCGACCATCCGGGCCATCCGGCGCAGTGCCTGGAACGACTGTTTTCCCGGCGCGCTGGAGGACTGGGACTACTACGTTGCCGTGGAAAACGCCGCGATCGACGATTTTCAATGGCGCTACCTGGCGGTATTTGAAGACGGCGCGCTGGTGGCCGTGGCGGCCGCGTTCATCACCCATTACCGCCTCGATACCACGGTGTCGGGCGTCGGCAAGCGCTTGACCTCGCGGCTGGAGCGGCTGTGGCCGGGTGTTTTGCAAGTGGGGCTGTACGCCATCGGTTCGCCGGTGGCCGAGCGTTGTGACGCCGGGTTTGCCAGTGGCGTGCCTGAGGTTCGGCGCGCGCTGTTACTCAAGCACCTGCTGCTGGCGGCGCGCCAGGACGCCGATGAGTTCAGCATCGGCCTGGTGGCGGTCAAGGATGCCCCGACGCAGGACCCGCACTGGGCCGACAGTTGCCGCGCGGCTGGCTTTCAAAGCATGCCGAGCTTGCCCACGGGCTTATTGCCGCTGCCTTACGGCTCGGTGGACGCTTACTTGGGCTCGCTGGGCAAATCCACGCGCAAGGACTTGCGGCGCAAACTGCGCGCGCCAGGCCCAAGGGTGGAGTGGCGGCGCAACATCGACGATGTGCTGCCCGAGGTCATGCGCCTGTACGAAGCCACGCTGACCCGTGCCGAGCTGCAGTTCGAACGCTTGCCCGCCAGTTATTTCACCGGCGTGCTCGAACGCCTTGAACAACGCGCGGTCTGTGTTCTTTACTGGGTCGACGAGCACTTGGTGGCGTTCAACCTGATGCTGGTGGACGAGCATCGGCTGGTCGACAAGTTCTTCGGGCACGACGTGGAGTTTACCCGTGACTACAACCTCTACTTCCGTAGTTGGTTGACCAATGTCGACTACTGTATCCAACACAATATTGCGTTGTATGAGTGTGGCCAGGCCGGATATGCCAGTAAGCTGCGGCTGGGGTGCGAGTTCCAGGGCAACAGCCTGTTCTTCCGCCACCGTAACCGGCTGGTCAACGGCCTGCTCAGACTCGTGAAAATGTTTCTTCGACCGGATCGTTCCGACCCTGCCATGGCTGCTGCGATAAGCGAAACCTGATGATCACCAAGACCCGCCAGAAAGCCCGCCCCTTTGCCATTTCGCGCTGGAGCGTCCAGCGCAAGTTGGTGCTGGCGTTCTGGCTGGTCAGTGTGATTCCGACCATGATCGCGGCCGAGCTGGCCGCCACCACGCTGTCGCAGATTTTCGACAGCAACGTGCGGATCTGGCTGCAGGAATCGACCAAGATCGTCAAGGACGAGATCGGCGACATCCTGCATGACAACGCGCGCATGGCGAAATTGTTCCTGCGCTACGCCAGCCCGCCCTCCAGCCGGGAGGCGGCCAAGCACGACAGGCTCGCCGCCGATATCGCCGAAGCCACGGACATCGACGTGGTGGCCCTGATTCGCAGCAGTGACCACCGGGTGGTGTTCAGCACCGCGCCCAATGACATCGTCAAGCAGATCAACCTGACCAGCAACGCCGCATTGCAGACCGTGCAAGTGGCGGGGGTGAATACCGGCATCGTGGTCTCGACTTTCGAGACCAGCCAGGACGGCGTTGACTACGTGCTGCTGGTGGCCACCTACCTGGACAGCAGTTTCCTCACCAGCGTAGCCGACGTACATTCCCTCGACCTGCGCCTGTACCTGGCCAACCCCGGCGGTTTCTCGGAAATTTTCTCGACCCAGCGCTTCATGGATCACCCCTCGCACATCCCGAAAGGCGTCGAAGCCGAGATGCGCAGCAGCAAGCAACCCAGCGAACAGTTCACCAACAAATACAGCGGTTTGTACTGGCCGATCTTCAACGATGCCGGCGAGCTGCAAGGCGTGATCTTCAGCGGCCTGCTGCGCCATACCAGCCTGGTCGGGCTGGTGAACCAGAGCAACCTGTTCGTGCTGATTTTCCTGCTCAGCTCGGCACTGTCCCTGGCGGCGGGGCTGCTGGTGTCGCGGCGCTTGACCCAACCGTTGCGCGATCTGTCCCAGGGCGTGAGCGCCGTGATCTCGGGCAATTATGCCCACCGTGTGGTGGTCAGCGGCGGCGATGAGCTGGCGCAATTGAGCAGCACCTTCAACCATATGACCGAACGGCTGGGGGAGTTGCATCACCTCGAAGCCCAACTGCGCCGGCGCGACCGCCTGCATGCCCTGGGTGAAGTCGCCATGGGCCTGGCCCACGAAATCCGTAACCCGCTGGGGATCATCAAGACCGCCACGCAACTGCTGCACCGTCGCGCCGACCTGCCGGAAGCCGACAAGCGCCACCTGGAATATGTGATCAGCGAAGTCAGCCGGATCAACGACCTGATCACCGAGTTTCTCGATTTCGCCAAACCCAACGCGCCGCTGCGCGTATTGCAACCGGCGCGCACGCTGGTGGAGGAGATCCTCGGCTTCTGCAGCCCGGAACTGGCCAGCCACAAAATCGATGCCCACATCGACGACCAGGCGCCCGGCGCGACCATCTATGCCGACGCCAAGCAGCTCAAACAGGCCTGCCTCAACCTGATTCTCAACGCTATCGATGCAATGCCCGAAGGTGGCCGCCTGACCCTGGGCATTCGTTCGATGGGCGACAACACGGTCATCAGCGTCGCCGACACCGGCCAGGGTATCCCGGCGGATATGATCGAGCGCATCTTCACCCCGTTCGTCACCACCAAGGCCTCCGGCACCGGCCTGGGCCTGGCCAAAGTCTATTCGATCATGGAAAGTCACGACGGCAGCATCGAATGCATCAGCGAGAATGATGCCGGCGCTACGTTCAGCCTGTACATTCCGGCAACCGGCGAAGACGACGAGGACAGTCATGACGCATAACATATTGGTGGTCGACGACGAGCCCAAGCTCTGTGACCTGTTGTCGTCGGCCCTCAGCCAGAATGGCATCCAGGTGTTCACGGCGGGTAACGGCCTGCACGCGCTCAAAGTGCTGGAGCAGGAAGACATCGACCTGGTGATCAGCGACTGGCGCATGCCAGGCATGGACGGTCCGGCGCTGCTGGCCGAGATCAAGGCGCGCTATTCCCAGGTGCCGGTGATCGTGATGACCGCCTACAGCACGGTGAAAAACGCCGTACAGTCGATGCGCAACGGTGCGTATGACTACATTGCCAAGCCGTTCGATATCGACGAGCTGGACATCACCGTGGCCAAGGCCCTGCAGTTTCGCGACATCATGCGCGACAACGCCCGCATGCGCGCCGAGCTGGACGAGCAGGCGCAGTTCGACAGCCTGGTGGGCGACAGCCCGGCGTTTCGCAAGGTGTTGCAGGCAGTGGATTCGGTGCGCGACAGCAGCGCAACGATCCTGCTGACCGGCGAAAGCGGCACCGGCAAGGAAATGGTCGCCCGCGCCATCCACAAGCACGGCAGCCGCGCCGACAAGCCGTTCGTCGCGGTCAATTGCGCGGCGATTCCCGAAGGGCTGCTGGAAAGCGAAATGTTCGGCCATCGCAAGGGCGCCTTCACCGGTGCCGTGGCCGACCGGGTCGGGCGTTTTATGCAGGCCGACAAAGGCACGCTGTTTCTCGACGAAGTGGGCGACATGCCGCTGGCGCTGCAGGCCAAGATTCTGCGCGCCTTGCAGGAGCGGGTGATCGAGCCGGTGGGCGACCCCCGCGAGCGCAAGGTGGACGTGCGCGTGATCGCCGCCACCAACAAGAACCTGTTGGAGGCGGTGGCCAACAAGGAGTTTCGCGAGGACTTGTATTACCGCCTCAACGTGTTCCCGATCCCGCTGCCGCCCTTGCGCGAGCGCGTGGAAGACATCGCGCCCCTGGCCCGGCACTTCGCCCAGACCTTGAGCGTCACCGCGGGTAAACGCATCACCGGTTTCAGCCCCGAGGCCTTGCAGGCCATGACGGCGTATCACTGGCCGGGCAATATCCGCGAGCTGCAGAATTGCGTGGAACGCGCGACGATCGTGGCGTCATCGCCGGTGATTGAAGATATCGACTTGCCGGGTTATCTGTTCGCGTCCAAGCCCAGCGAGGGCGGCGTGACGGCGATCCTCAGCGACGGACCGGGCATTCCCCAGGACCTGGATGCGGCGCTGGCGGAGGTGGAGAAAGCCTACATCCAGGCGGCATTGCACGAGAGCAATGGCGTACAGGCGGCCGCAGCGGCGAAGATCGGGATTTCCGAGCGCAGCTTCTGGTATCGCCTGAAGAAGCTGGGGATTCAGGTCGACAAAATAGTCCGCTGAGTTGCCTGGCACAGCACTGTTCTAAATGTGGGAGGGGGCTTGCCCCCGATAGCAGTGGGTCAGACAGCCTATGTGTCTCTGATCCACCGCCATCGGGGCAAGCCCCCTCCCACATTTGGATTGTGGTGTGTCAGGTCTGCAGGCGTACCCAGACGCTGACCAGAACAGTCGCTGCCATCAACCACGCTACCGCTGCTACGGCTAAAGAGGCTTCCAGGCGCAGGCGATCGACCAGCACGTAGAGCGTCGCCAAATACACAAAGTACGGAATGATCGACCACATCCCGAACAGGATGGTGGTCTTCAAATCGTCCACCGAACGGCCTTTGCCGACGATGTAATGGGCGATCAGCGCAAAGGTCGGGAACAGCGGCACCAACCCGGCGATGTAGTAATTCCGGGTCTTGGCCAACGCGGCCAGTATCAGCACCACCGCCGCGCCCAGGGCGGCCTTCAATATCAGATCCACGCGCGGTTCCTCAGTGGCTCAAACCGTATTTCTTGACCTTGTCGAACAGGGTGGTCTTGGCCATTCCCAGTTCCTGGCTGGCCTGGGTCAGGTTGCCGCCGCTGCGTTGCAGCGCGTCGTTGAGCAGGTTGCGTTCGAAGGCTTCCACCGCTTCGGTGAAGGCCAGGCCCTGGCTGCCGCTGCTGGCGCCGCTTTTCTTGAAGGCGGGCAGGCCCAGGGCGAAGCGCTCGGCGACGTTGCGCAGTTCACGCACGTTGCCTGGCCAGTCGTGGCTCATCAGGTTGGACAGGGTCTGGTTGTCGAGGTCCGGCACGCTGCGGTCGAAGCGCAGGGATGATTGCTGCAGGAAGTGTTCGAACAGTTGCAGGATGTCTTCGCGGCGTTCGCGCAAAGGCGGCAGTTCCAGGGTCACGACGTTGAGGCGGTAGTACAGGTCGCTACGGAACTGGCTGGCGCGGCTCAATTCGTCGAGGTCGGATTTGGTGGCAGCGATCACCCGGCAATCCACCGCCACGCTCTGGTTCGAACCCAGGCGTTCGAGGGTGCGTTCCTGCAACACGCGCAGCAGCTTGATCTGCAGGTTGATCGGCATGCTTTCCACTTCATCGAGAAACAGCGTGCCTTCGTGGGCGTGCTCGATCTTGCCGATCCGACGTTTGCCGGCGCCGGTAAAGGCGTTGGCTTCGTGGCCGAAAATCTCGCTTTCGAACAGGTTCTCCGGCAGGCCGCCGCAGTTCAGCGCGACGAATGGGTGGGCGTGGCGTCGGCTGAAATCATGCAGGCACCGCGCGACCAGTTCCTTGCCGGTGCCGGTCTCGCCTTCGATCAGCACGTTGGCCGAGGTATCCGCGACGTTGGCGATCAATTCGCGCAGGTTTTGCATTGCCGGCGAGCGGCCGATGATGCGTCCTTCCAGGGAGTCGCGCTCGGCCAACTGGCGGCGCAGGGCCCAGACTTCCCGTGCCAGCCCGCGCTGTTCCAGGGCGCGGCGCGCGACGTCGACCAGGCGCTCGGGAGAGAAGGGTTTTTCCATGAAGTCATAGGCGCCGTTACGCATTGCGCCGACCGCCATGGAAATATCGCCGTGCCCGGTAATCAATACCACCGGCAGGCTTTTATCCAGGGCCTTGAGGCGGGTGAGCAGTTCCAGGCCGTCGATACCCGGCAGGCGGATATCGCTGATGACGATGCCGGCAAAGTTCTCGCCGATGCGCTTGAGCGCCTCTTCGGCACTGCCCACGCCGACGCTGGGGATGTCTTCCAGTGCCAGGGCTTGCTGGCAGCCGAGCAGCACGTGGGGGTCGTCTTCGACGATCAGGACGGTGAGGTCAGGGTTTTTTTCTACGTTCATGACGACTCGGCTGTTTGAGCGCCCACCAGCGGCAGGCTCAGGACAAAGGCAGTACCACCACCGACGGGATGCTCCACGGCGAGGTTGCCGCCGGTGGCCGCGGCCAGGCTGGCGGACAACGTAAGGCCAAGGCCCAGGCCTTGCTCGCCGGGTTTGGTGGTGAAGAACGGTTCGAACAGATGCTTGCGCGCCTCGGGGTCGATGCCATGCCCGTTGTCGCGCACCTGCAGGCGATATTTGCCGTCGGCTTCATGGCCTTCCAGCCACAGCTCCGGCGCCGGTTGTGCTTGCATGGCATCGAGGGCGTTGCCGATCAGATTGACCAGGATCTGCTCCAGGCGCGTCTGGTCTATCTGCAATTGGGCCGGGGCAAAGTCGCGGTGCAGCGTCAGCGGCAGGCTGTCGAGACGCGCGCCGAGCACTTGGAACGCGGCATCCACGGCCTTGCCCAGGTTGGCTTCGCCCTGGTCGTCGCCGCGCCGCGCGAAGGAGCGCAGGCTGGCGGTGATGCGGCCCATGCGGTCGATCAATTCGTTGATGGTCTTGAGGTTGGCGCTGGCGGTATCCAGCGCGCCGCGTTCGAGGAAGCGCACGGTATTGCCGGACAACGTGCGCAACGCGGCGAGGGGCTGGTTCAATTCGTGGGCGATGCTGGTGGACATCTGGCCGATGGCCGCCAGTTTGCCCGCCTGCACCAGCTCATCCTGGGCGCGGCGCAGGGTTTCCTCGGCCTGGCGGCGTTCGCGAATCTGCCCCTTGAGGCGCTCGTTGCTCGCGCGCAGGTCGGCGGTGCGTTCGGCAATCCGGCGTTCCAGCTGGCTGTTGGCTTCCTGCAAGGCTTCCCGGGCGGCGAGGCGGGTGGCGATGACTTTGCGTCGTTCGTTCCAGGCAATCAGCAGGAGCGCCACCAGGCCAAAGGCGACGGCCACCAGGATGCCCTGGTTGATCGCTGCACGGCGCAGGTCGTTGAGCGGGGTGAGCAGGGTGAAATTCCACGGCGTGTCGCTCAGCGGCCGGGTCTGGGCCAGGTAGCTGACTTCGTGCTCATCGGCCACCACTTCACTGTTGGCCGGAAAGGTCAGTTTTTCCGTGCCTTCGTTGAGGCGCTCGCGGGCCAGGGGCTCCAGCTCGTTCAGCGTCGCCCAGTAATATTGCAGGCTGTGCGCCAGGCGGTCCTTGGTCTCATCGCTCAGGGGGCGCACCGCCTTGAGGCGGCGGGCCGGGTCGCTGGAAAGGATGATGATGCCGTTCTCGTCGCTGACAAACGCTTCGAGACGCGCGCGTTTCCAGCGTTCCTCCAGGGCTTCGAGGCGGACCTTGACCACGGCGACGCCAATGATCTTGCCGTGCTCTTCCAGGCCGTGGGCCAGGTAGTAGCCGGGTTCGCCATTGGTGCTACCGATGCCATAGAAACGCCCGGGCTGGCCGCGCACGGCGTTCTGGAAATAGGCGCGGAAGGACAGGTCTTCACCCTGGTAGCTGTCGGCATCGCGCCAGTTGCTGGTGGCCAGTACGCGGCCGGTGGTGTCCATCACATAGATGGCCCGACTGCGGCTGCGTCGGTTCAGGCCTTCGAGGTAGTCGTTGACGGTCTTGCGGGTGTCCTGGTTCGGCTCGGCCAGCAGCGTGGACACGCTGGATTCGAGTTCCAGGAGGCTGGGCAGGTACGTGTATTTGCTCAGTTCGCTTTCGACGGTGCGGGCATGCAGCTCCAGCTGGCGTTCGCCGGTATCGCTGAGGGTGCGGATGCCATAGTACTCACTGATCCAGAAGCCGATATAACCCAGGCCGATCATCAGGGCGATGATCAACGGCGGCAGGAGCAGTTGGCGGATCAGACGAGGCTTCACGGCAAGTGATGGCGGCGCGGCGCGATAGAGGTTGGGGTCGCATTTCATCACAGATGCCTTGGGTCAGCTACCGCTCACCCCTTCCTGTAGGAGCGAGCTTGCTCGCGAAAAAACCAAGGGCACCGCGTTCATCCAGGATGTGCGCTTCATCGTTGCCGTTTTTCGCGAGCAAGCTCGCTCCTACAGGAGGAGCAAGCTGTGGCTTTTTTAGTGCTGCAGGATTTTCTCGAGGAAGTGCTGCGCGCGTTCGGAGCGGGCGCTGATGTCGCCGAAGAACTCTTCTTTCGGGCAGTCTTCGATGATCTTGCCGGCGTCCATGAAGATCACGCGGTCGGCCACTTTGCGGGCGAAGCCCATTTCGTGGGTCACGCACATCATGGTCATGCCTTCCTGGGCCAGTTGCACCATCACGTCCAGCACTTCGTTGACCATTTCCGGGTCGAGGGCCGAGGTCGGTTCGTCGAACAGCATGACGATCGGGTCCATGGCGAGGGCGCGGGCAATCGCCACACGTTGCTGCTGGCCACCGGAAAGCTGGCCAGGGTGCTTGTGGGCGTGCGCCGACAGGCCGACGCGATCAAGCAGTTGCAGGCCCTTCTTGGTGGCTTCTTCCTTGCTGCGGCCGAGCACCTTGATCTGCGCGATGGTCAGGTTTTCGGTGATGGTCAGGTGCGGGAACAGCTCGAAGTGCTGGAACACCATGCCGACGCGCGAGCGCAGTTTCGGCAGGTTGGTCTTCGGGTCGGCGATGGACGTGCCGTCGACGATCACGTCGCCTTTCTGGAACGGTTCCAGCGCGTTGACGCACTTGATCAGGGTGGATTTACCCGAGCCGGACGGCCCGCACACCACGATCACTTCGCCTTTTTTAACCTCGGTGCTGCAATCGGTCAGCACCTGGAAGTCGCCATACCACTTGTTGACGTTTTTGATAGAGATCATACGGCAAACCTTTTTTGCAGACGCTTGACCAGCAGCGAGGCGGAAAAGCTGATGATGAAGTAGACGACACCGGCGAAGATCAGGAACTCATTGGAGCGGCCGATGATGTCGCCGTTGGAGCGGGCGGAGTTGAGGAAATCCACCAGGCCCACGGTGTAGACCAGCGAGGTGTCCTGGAACAGGATGATGCTCTGTTGCAGCAGCAACGGGGTCATCTTGCGGAACGCCTGGGGCAGGATGATCAGGCGCATGGTCTGACCGTAAGTCATGCCCATGGCCTGCGCGGCCGCCATCTGGCCCTTGGGGATCGATTGCACGCCGGCCCGCACGATTTCACAGAAGTACGCGGCCTCGAACATCATGAAGGCCACGACGCAGGAGGCGAATGCACCGATCGGCGTGTCTTCGCCGGTGATCCAGCGCAGCACGAAGGGCACCGCCAGGTAGAACCAGGTGATGACCAGCAGCAACGGGATCGAGCGGAAATAGTTCACGTAGGCGCCGGCCAGGCGTGACAGCAACTTGCTGGACGACAGGCGCATCAACGCCAGGATCGTGCCGAGGACAATACCGCCGACCACGCCCATGACCATCAACTGCAAGGTCATGACCATGCCGTTCCACAGGCCGGGGATGGCGGGGATGATGCCGCTGAAATCGAATTCCATTATTTACCCCCCACGGAGATCAGGCCGGGCACTGCGACTTTCTTCTCGACCAGGCGCATCAGCAACATCAGGCTCATGTTCAGGGTGAAGTAGATCAGCGTGGCCAGGGTGAAGGCTTCAAACAGGTTGGCCGAGAATTCGGCGGTCTGCTTGGTTTGCGCCAGCAATTCCATCAGGCCGATCAAGGACGCCACGGAGGAGTTCTTGAACACGTTGAGGAATTCCGAGGTGAGCGGCGGAATGATGATCCGGTAAGCCTGCGGCAGCAGCACGTTCCAGTAGATCTGCGGCAGCTTGAAACCCATGGCGCGGGCGGCGGCTTCCTGGCCACGCGGCAGCGCCTGGATGCCGGTGCGTACCTGCTCGCAGACACGGGCGGCGGTGAACAGGCCCAGGCACACCACAACGCTCAGGTAGGCCGAGGTGGTCGGGTTCAGGTCTTGCTTGTACCAGTCCTGCAGGTTTTGCGGCAGCAGGTCGGGTATCAGGAAGTACCAGATGAACAGCTGCACCAGCAGCGGCACGTTGCGAAACAGTTCCACGTAGCAGGTGGCGATGCCCGATACGATACGGTTTGGCACGGTACGCATGACCCCCAGCATGGAGCCCAGCAGCAAGGCGATGATCCATGCCACGACGGCGATGGCAATGGTCCAGCCCAGGCCGGCGATGTACCAGTCGAGATAAGTCTCGCTGCCAACGCCGGTGGACTTGAAGAACACGCCCCAGTCCCAGTTGTAATTCATTAGGGTCTCCCCTCGAGATCGATCGATGTACAAGCACCCGCTTGGGGAAAATCCGTTCCCGCCTGACGGTGAACGCCAGGCACACACGATCGGCTCGAAAACCGCCCGGTCGAGTGTTCCAAAATATAGCCAGCAGGTAGTAACAGACGCCTGAGGGAGGAGTGGCTCCCTCAGGAGATAAGGTTAGCCAGAAATCAGATTTTTACGTCAGGCGCAGGCTTATCGCTCGGATTGGCGATCAGTTCCTTGACCTTGTCGCTCATCGGGAAGTTCAGGTTCAGGCCTTTTGGTGGGATCGGGCTTTCGAACCACTTGCTATAAATCTTGTTGATTTCACCGGATTTGTAGAGCGCGACGATGGCGTCATCCACGGCTTTCTTGAACGCAGGATCTTCTTTGCGAACCATGCAGGCGTAGGCTTCGAAGGACTGCGGAGTACCAGTGATAACCCAGTCATTCGGCTTCTTGGCCTTGGCTTCTTCACCGGCCAGCAGGGCGTCGTCCATCATGAAGGCAACGGCGCGGCCGCTTTCCAGCATCTGGAAGGACTCGCCGTGGTCTTTGGCGGAGATGACGTTCATGCCCATCTGCTTGTCGGCGTTCATCGCCTTGATGATGCGCTCGGACGTGGTGCCGGCGGTGGTCACGACGTTTTTGCCTTTGAGGTCGGCGAAGTCGCTATAGGACGGCTTGCCATCCTTGTCTTTCTTGACCAGCAGGCGGGTGCCGATTTCGAAGATATTGGTGGTGAACGCCACTTGCTGGGCGCGCTCGGCGTTGTTGGTGGTGGAACCGCACTCGATGTCCACGGTGCCGTTCTGCACCAACGGGATACGGGTCTGGGAAGTGACCAGGTTGTACTTGGCCTGCAGTTGGGGCTTGTTCAGGTCTTTTTTCAGGGCTTCGACGATAGCCAGCTGAATGTCGTGGGAGTAGCCCACCGGTTTACCCGAACCATCCGCGATGTAGGAAAACGGAATGGAGCTGTCGCGGTGCCCAAGGGTGATGGTGCCCGAGTCGTTGATTTTTTTCAGCGTGCCGGTGAGTTCGGCGGCGAAAACTGGAGTGCTGATCAGAGCGGCAGCGATAGCTGCGCCCAAAATATGGGGAACGATGCGCATCAATACTTCCTCGACATTTGTTTTTTTTATGAAGCCGGTTAAGCGGCTCTCTTATACAGCGAATGCCCGTGACGGCTCCTGAGGCATCTCAGGCAATCGTCCTGAAGTGTAGAGCATGAGTCGTGCCAGTCCACGAGTAAAAGGTTAACTATATGATTTATATAGGAATTAACTTTTTATGAGCGAGGATTTATAACGGCCAGGTCCGGCAAACCGAATCGCGCAGGGGAATGGTGTTCGGAAAACCGAATGGCTGAACCGATATGAAAAAGCCCCTGGGCCTTACGGCGCAGGGGCTTTTGTACGAGCGGTCTGTCAGGCCGCCTGGATCTTGCTGCGGTTATGCTCAACCTTGGACAGATAACGCCGCACATTGGCCTGTTCTTCCGGGGTGGTGAACAGGCCAAGCTTGGTACGGCGCCACAGCACGTCCTCGGGTTGGGTCGCCCATTCTTCGGCGCACAGGTAGTCGACTTCGCGGGTATACAGGCCGCCACCGAGGTGGTCGCCGAGGTCGGCCAGCGATTGCACGCCTTCGAGCAGGCGCCAGGTGCGGCTGCCGTAGGTGGTGGACCAGCGCCGTGCGATCTCGCTTGGCACCCAGTTGAACTGGGTACGGATGGCCGCAGCGAGGGCTTCCGGCGTGCTCATGTCTTCGCCGCCCGGCAGGCTGGCGGTGGCGGTCCAGCTTGGGCGCATCTGTGTGAAATAGGGCGCCAGGTGAGCCATCGCCGACTCGGCGAGTTTGCGGTAGGTGGTCAGTTTGCCGCCGAACACCGACAGGATCGGCGCCTCGCCAGCGCCGCCGGAGAGCGACAGGGTGTAGTCGCGGGTGATGGCCGACGGGTTGTCCGACTCATCGTTGCACAGCGGGCGCACGCCAGAGTAGGTGTGGACGATGTCGTCGCGGCTCAGTTGCTTCTTGAAGTGAGCGTTGACCACCTTGAGCATGTAGTCGGTTTCACCTTCGGTGATCGCCACTTTCGCCGGATCGCCGGTGTATTCGCGGTCGGTGGTGCCGATGATGGTCAGGTGGTCCAGGTATGGAATCGTGAACACGATGCGCTGGTCTTCGTTCTGCAGGATGTGCGCGTGGGCGCCTTCGTACAGTTTCGGCACGATCAGGTGGCTGCCCTGGATCAGGCGGATGCCGTAGGGCGAATCCAGCTTCAAGTCTTCCTTGATGAATTTGGCGACCCACGGCCCGGCGGCATTCACCAGCGCCTTGGCGCGGATCGAGAACAGGCTGCCGTCGGTGCGTTCCATGTTCATTTCCCACAGGCCCTTGCTGCGGTACGCGCTGACGCAGCGGGTTTGGGTGTGGATGTGTGCGCCTTTTTCACGCGCGGCCATGGCGTTGAGCACCACCAGGCGGGCGTCATCGACCCAGCAGTCGGAATATTCGAAGCCTTTGGTGATTTCGCTTTTCAGCGGGCTGTCGGGGCCGAACTTGAGACTTTTCGAACCGGCGAGCTTTTCGCGCTTGCCCAGGTGGTCATACAGGAACAGGCCGGCGCGGATCATCCACGCCGGACGCAGGTGCGGGCGGTGCGGCAACACAAAGCGCATCTGCTTGACGATGTGCGGGGCCTTGGCCAGCAGGACTTCGCGTTCGGCCAGGGCTTCGCGCACCAGGCGGAATTCGTAATGTTCGAGGTAACGCAGGCCGCCGTGGATCAGCTTGCTGCTGGCGGAGGACGTGTGGCTGGCCAGGTCGTCCTTTTCGCAAAGGAATACCGACAACCCGCGCCCGGCTGCGTCTGCTGCGATGCCGACGCCATTGATCCCGCCACCGATTACGGCAACGTCATAGACTTCGGCAAGCGGTGGAGCAGGCAAGGTGGAAGGGTTCATCGGCTGGCCTCGCGATCTTTTCGTATTGGAAATCGAACATTAATGTTCATTTCCGAAAATGGTAGCTGATAAACGCGCCCACAGCCACCCGACTTCGATTGAAAAAACTCATCGAAGGGCGAGAAAAGGAAAATTTGTGAACATGTGCCTGGGGAAGGCTCAAGGAAATGGGGCTGGATCAATTGCTATCGGGGGCAAGCCCCCTCCCACATTTGAATGGGTTCACACATCAAAGTGTGGGAGGGGGCTTGCCCCCGATAGCATCAGTGCAGACGCTAGACGACTTCCAGCCGAACCTTATGCTGGTTCAACAACTGCACCAGCGCTGGCACCGGCTGCTGGTCAGTCACCAGGCAGTCCACCAGGCTGATCGGGCCCAGGCGAATCATGGCATTGCGCCCGAATTTGCTCGAGTCAGCCGCCAGGATCACCTTGCGCGCATTGGCGATGATCGCCTGGGAAACCCGCACTTCCTGGTAGTCGAAGTCGAGCAGGCTGCCGTCTTCATCGATACCGCTGATGCCGACCAGGGCGAAATCGACCTTGAACTGGTTGATAAAGTCGACGCTGGCCTGGCCCACCACGCCGCCGTCACGTCGCACACTCCCGCCAGTCAGCAGTACGTCGAAGTCGTCCTTGGCGCTGAGCATGGTGGCGACGTTGAGGTTGTTGGTGATGATTTTCAGGTGATTGTGGTTGAGCAACGCACGGGCGATGGATTCGGTGGTGGTGCCGATGTTGATGAACAGCGAGGCATGGTCGGGGATTTGTGCGGCGATCGCTTCGCCGATGCGCTGTTTCTCGTCGCGCATCTGGTCGGCCCGCATGGCGTATGCGGTGTTTTCGACGCTGGAATCATAGGCTGCGCCGCCGTGGTAGCGGCGCAACAGGTTGGCGTCCGCCAGCTGGTTGATATCGCGGCGGATGGTTTGCGGGGTGACAACGAACAACTGCGCCATTTCCTCGATACTGACGTAGCCGCGTTCGCGGACCAGTTCGAGGATTTGTTGCTGGCGGGGAGGCAGATTCATTGGGCGTCCTTTGGGCTGCCATACAAAAGTGGCCCATGATGACGCAGGAATCTGCTCCCTGCCAGTTACAACCCTAAGTGGTTCCGGCGAAGGGCTTATTCAGCGCCTTCGTGAGGTTCCCAATCACGGGTGCGGCTCACCGCTTTTTGCCAGCCGGCGTAGAGTTTCTCCTTGGCCGCTTCTTCGAGCTGGGGTTCGAATTCGCGCTCGATCACCGCTTTGCCGCGCAATTCCTCCAGGCTGCCCCAGAAGCCGCAGGCCAGGCCCGCCAGGTAGGCGGCGCCGAGTGCCGTGGTTTCGCGCATTTGCGGGCGTTCGACCTGGGTGCCGAGGATATCGGCCTGGAACTGCATCAGGAAGTTGTTGGCCACCGCGCCGCCGTCCACGCGCAGGGATTTAAGGCGTTCGCCGGAGTCCTGCTGCATCGCGTCCAATACGTCGCGCGTCTGGTAGGCAATCGACTCCAGAGCTGCACGAATAATGTGATCCACGCGCACGCCACGGGTCAGGCCGAACAACGCGCCACGGGCATACGGGTCCCAATACGGCGCGCCCAGGCCGGTGAACGCGGGCACCAGGTACACGCCGTTGCTGTCCTTGACCTTGCCGGCGAAGTATTCGGTGTCGTGGGCGTCGTTGATGATTTTCAGCTCGTCGCGCAGCCACTGTACGGTGGAACCACCGTTGAACACGGCGCCTTCCAGGGCGTAGGCCACTTCGCCACGCGGGCCGCAGGCGATGGTGGTGAGCATGCCGTGCTTGGATTTCACCGCTTTGTCGCCGGTGTTCATCAGCAGGAAGCAACCGGTGCCATAGGTGTTCTTGGCTTGGCCCGGTTCCACGCACATCTGGCCGAACAGCGCGGCCTGCTGGTCACCGGCGATGCCGCCGATGGCAATGCCACTCTTGGTGCGGCCGTAGATTTCCGACGACGATTTCACTTCCGGCAGCATTTCCCGCGGCACATCGAGGATGTCCAGCATCTTCGCGTCCCACTCCAGGGTGTGGATGTTGAAGAGCATGGTGCGCGAGGCGTTGGTGTAGTCGGTGACGTGGGTCTTGCCGCCGGTGAATTTCCAGATCAGCCAGCTGTCGATGGTGCCGAACAGCAGCTCGCCGTTGCGCGCACGTTCGCGGCTGCCTTCGACGTTATCGAGAATCCACTTGAGCTTGGTGCCGGAGAAGTACGGGTCGGTGACCAGGCCGGTGGTGTCGCTGATGTATTGCTCGTGGCCATCACGCTTGAGCTGCTGGCAGATCTCGGTGCTGCGGCGGCACTGCCAAACGATGGCGTTGTAGATCGGGCGGCCGGTGACTTTGTCCCAGACCACGGTGGTTTCGCGCTGGTTGGTGATGCCGATGGCGGCGACCTGGTCATGGTGCAGGCCGGCCTGGGCCAGGGCTTCGACCATCACCGCGCTCTGGGTCGCGAAGATTTCCATCGGGTCATGTTCGACCCAGCCCGCTTGCGGGTAATGCTGGGCGAACTCACGTTGGGCGGTGCAGACCACGTTGGCGTCACGATCGAAGATGATCGCCCGGGAACTGGTGGTGCCCTGATCGAGGGCAATGATGTAGTTCTTATTCTGAATGTCGGTCATGTCGATTGCCTTGGACGAGAAATAAGGAAGTGGGTAAGCCGCCTGGGCCACGAAGGGGCAGGGTGGACCAGGCCGGCTATCAGGAAATACGGGTGTTGCCGTTGATGGCGCTGTCTTCGGTTTCGGCGACAGCGGGTGCGGCGCTTGGTAGGTGACGGGCAATCAGCCCGCGATACGCTGCAGCCCCCAGGCATGCACCGACAATCGGTGCGAAAATCGGCACCAGGAAGTAGGGAATATCACGCCCGCCAGTAAAGGCCATTTCACCCCAACCGGCGAAAAAGGTCATCAGCTTGGGCCCGAAATCCCGTGCCGGGTTCATCGCAAAGCCGGTCAGCGGGCCCATCGCGCTGCCAATCACCGCGATCAGCAAGCCGATCAGCAGCGGTGCCAACGGGCCGCGTGGCAGGCCGTTGTTATCGTCGGTCAGGGCCATGATCACGCCCATCAGAATCGCGGTGATGACCATTTCCACCAGGAAGGCCTGGGCCGTGCTCAGCAGTGCATGGGGATAAGTCGAGAATACCGAGGCCAGTTCCAGGCTGGCCTGGGTACCGCGCACCAGATGGTGGGTTTGTTCGTAATCGAAAAACAGGTTGCTGTAGAGCGTGTACACCAGGGCCGCGGAGCAGAAGGCGCCGGCGACTTGGGCGAGGATATAGAAGGGCAGTTTGCGCTTGTCGAAATCGGCAAAGAGACACAGGGCGATGCTGACCGCCGGGTTCAGATGTGCCCCGGAGATGCCCGCGCTCAGGTAGATCGCCATGCTTACGCCGATCCCCCAGATGATACTGATTTCCCATAAGCCAAAGCTGGCACCCGCGACCTTGAGCGCAGCGACACAACCTGTACCGAAGAAGATCAGAAGCGCAGTCCCCAGGAATTCGGCCATGCATTGGCTCGAAAGTGAAGGCTGTTGAAGTGCAGTTGTCATGGAAAACCTCAATTTGTTGTTCTTGTCTGGCGTCTGGCCTCAACGGGCCTTGCGCGATTTTCACCGTGTCGAGGATCCCCATCCCGGGCACGGCTTACTGCTGGAATGCTGCGGATGTATTCGTACAGTATTCGGAAACGAAAAAATATAGACAAGAATGACTGCTGTCAAAGGTCGAAAGTGAACTATCAGTCATTTTCGAACTATAGGTTTGATGAATAATCACGCTCGCCACAGTAAGTATTGCCATGAGTGAGGGGCGTACTAGAGCGTTTTGTGTGGGCTTGGCCTAGAATTGGCCATCCGTTTGCCACGCCTGGAGCGTCCATGACCCCTGCATTGGATTTGTTGAAAAAAGTTCGCGCCGAACATCGCATTCACAGTTATGAACACGATCCCAAAGCTGCATCGTATGGCCTGGAGGCCGCGGAAAAGTTGGGTCTGGACCCGGCGCAGGTGTTCAAGACCTTGCTGGCGAGCAGCGAGAAGGGTGAATTATTGGTGGCGGTGGTGCCGGTCGTCGGAAGTCTGGACTTGAAAGCCCTGGCGCACGCCGCCGGGGTGAAAAAAGTCGAGATGGCCGACCCGGCGGCGGCGCAGCGTTCCACTGGCTATCTGCTGGGTGGGATCAGCCCGCTGGGACAGAAAAAGCGTTTGCGCACCTTTATTGATATTACCGCGCAGCCGTTCCCGACGATTTTTGTCAGCGCCGGGAGACGGGGGCTGGAAGTGGAGTTGTCCGCAGCGGTTCTGGCCGAGCATACCCAGGCCACGTTCGCGCCGATCGGCCGGGCCTGAGTTCGAAGGCTGGAGCGGGTTTCTTCAGTTGGCCGGGCTGTAGCGCCGCACACCCGAATCGGTGTGCGGAATCTGCGCCGCCGTGCTGCCGGAAGCCCGGAACAGCACCAGGTGTTCGACGGCGACGCGGATCCCCACGTCTGCACCGACCTGATGGTCGGCGTGGCTGGGGAAGATCGACTCCAACTGGGCACCCGTCGGCAGTTGCAGGCGGTACAAGGTCGAGGCGCCGAGGAACGTCTTGCCGACGATCCGCGCTTTCAACGCGCTGTCCGGTGCGTAGACGATGTCGTCCGGGCGCAGCAATACATCCACGGCGCCACCTGACGGCCAGCTATACGCGCGGTTGCCGCGCAGGTCGCCGAGCTCGGTGCTGACCGATTCCGGCGTACACAATTGGCCACGGATGAAATAGCCCTGGCCGACAAAGCTTGCGACGTAGGGTGTGAGCGGTTCGTGATAGAGGTTGTAGGGCGTATCCCACTGCTCCAGGCGACCTTCCTTGAACACGCCGACGTGGTCACTCACGGCAAATGCTTCTTCCTGGTCATGGGTCACCAGGATCGCACTGGTGCCACGTGCCTTGAGAATCTCGCGCACCTCATGGCTGAGCTTGCGTCGCAGCTCGCCATCGAGGTTGGAGAAGGGTTCGTCGAGCAGCAACAATTGCGGCTCCGGCGCCAAGGCACGGGCGAGGGCCACGCGTTGTTGCTGACCACCGGACAGCTCGTGGGGGAAACGCTTGCCCAGGTTCTTCAGGTTGACCAGCTCCAGCAATTCGGCGACCACGCGGTCTTTCTGCGGGTGCTTGCGAATGCCAAAGGCGATGTTGTCGGCCACGCTCAGGTGGGGAAACAGCGCGTAGTCCTGGAACACCATGCCGATGCGACGTTTCTCCGGCGCCAGGGTGAACCCTGCACTGGAGATGACTTCGCCGGCCAGGCTGATTTCGCCTTCGTGTACCGGTTCGAACCCTGCGATCGCACGCAGGGTGGTGGTCTTGCCGCACCCCGAGGAGCCGAGCAGGCAACCGATGTCGCCGGCGTTGAGGTGCAGGTTCAGGTTCTGTACCACCCGCTGATCTTGATAGCCGCATGCCAGATTGCGCAGGTTCAGCAGTAATGGCTTGCTCATGCGTGGTGGTACGCCGGTTCGACCAGAAATTCGAGCAGGGCCTTTTGTGCATGCAGACGGTTTTCTGCCTGGTCCCAGGCGACCGAACGCGGGTCGTCGAGCAGATCGAGGCTGATTTCTTCGCCACGGTGGGCAGGCAGGCAGTGCATGAACAGCACGTCCGGCGCGGCCAGGTCGAGCAGGGCGCGGGTGACCTGGAACGGTGCAAACAGCTTCAGGCGCTTGGCGGTTTCGTCTTCCTGGCCCATGGAGGTCCAGACATCGGTGCTTACCAGGTGCGCGCCGACTACCGCGTCTTTTGGATCACGCAGGATCTGCACGCGACCATCGGCTTTGGCCAGGAATTCGGCGGACGGCTCGAAGCCTTCCGGGCAGGCGATGCGCAGGTGGAAGTCGAACTGGATCGCCGCTTCTATATAACTGTTGCACATGTTGTTGCCGTCGCCGATCCAGGCCACGGTCTTGCCCTGGATCGAGCCACGGTGCTCGAGGAAGGTTTGCATGTCGGCCAGCAACTGGCACGGGTGCAGGTCATCGGACAGGCCGTTGATCACCGGTACCCGGGAGTTCGCGGAAAATTCGGTCAGGGTGCTGTGGGCAAAGGTCCGGATCATCACCGCATCGAGCATGCGCGACATGACAATCGCGCAATCGCTGATTGGCTCGCCACGGCCCAACTGGGTGTCACGCGGCGACAGGAAGATGGCCTGGCCACCCAACTGGATCATGCCGGCCTCGAAGGACAAGCGGGTGCGGGTCGACGATTTCTCGAAAATCATCCCGAGTACGCGGTTTTTCAAAGGCTCGAACAGTACGCCGCGGTTACGCAGGTCTTTAAGCTCAATGCCTCGACGGATCACGCTGACCAGCTCTTCGGGCGTGCAATCCATCAGGGAGAGAAAGTGCCTTGCGCTCATCATTAACTACCTTTTTGCAACAGACCGCAGATACTCAAAGCCTTGTTTATTGTGAAAACGGGCGAGACCTGCGGCGAAAGCCGCACGGGGCGACGAAATAGGGGAAGGCGCGATCTTATAATTAAATGTCGCGTCTTACCAATAGGGCTACGGTGTTTAGGGGTGTTCAGACAGGCGCGAGAGCGCTTTTGAAGACGATTTCCTGACAGCAGCAGGTCATTTGTACACTGGCCCTGCGACCTTTTGCAATCCGCGAGGGCGGGGCCAGGCCAGGCTGCGTCGGTTTCAGGGGCACTTCGGCAGGTTTTGAAACATTTTCTCACGCTTGCCCATGGCCTGGCCTGATGCCCTTCGATTCACGCGACGAACGTTGCTGGTGCCCGCCGCAGTCGCGGCCCATAGTCAGGCCAAAGCCCTAATAAAGAGACTGGCCATGACCAAGACTCTCCACCACCGTGCCTGCCATCTGTGCGAAGCCATCTGTGGCCTGACCCTGGAAACCACCCAAGCCGAAGACGGCAGCCTGGCGATCACGTCGATCAAGGGCGACCCACTGGACACCTTCAGTCGCGGGCATATCTGCCCCAAGGCAGTGGCGTTGCAGGATATCCAGAATGACCCGGACCGCCTGCACCAACCCATGTTGCGGGTGGGTAGCGAATGGCAACCGATTGCGTGGGAAGACGCCTTCGCGCTGGTGGCCGAAAAACTGGCGGGCATCCAGGCTCGCTACGGACAGAATTCAGTGGCGGTGTACCAGGGCAATCCCAGCGTGCATAACTACGGGCTGATGACCCACAGCAATTACTTCCTTGGCCTGCTCAAAACACGCAACCGGTTTTCCGCGACGTCGGTCGACCAGTTGCCTCATCACCTCAGCAGCCATCTGATGTACGGCCATGGCCTGTTGTTGCCGATTCCGGATATCGACCACACCGACTTCATGCTGATCCTCGGCGGCAACCCGCTGGCGTCCAACGGCAGCATCATGACCGTGCCCGACGTGGAGAAGCGCCTCAAGGCCATCCAGGCCCGGGGCGGCAAAGTGGTGGTGGTCGACCCGCGGCGCAGCGAGACGGCGGCGATTGCCGATCAGCACCTGTTTGTACGGCCCGGTGGCGACGCCGCGTTGCTGTTCGGACTGCTCAACACGTTGTTTGCCGAAAACCTGACCCGTGCCAGTCACTTGCCAGTCGACGGCCTGGACGACGTGCGCCGCGCAATCGCCGGGTTTACCGCCGAGGCCATGAGCCGCCAGTGCGCGCTGCCTGCCGAGCAGATCCGCCAGCTGGCGCGGGATTTTGCCGCGGCGGACAGGGCCGTGTGTTACGGGCGCATGGGCGTTTCGACCCAGGCATTCGGCACGCTGTGCCATTGGCTGGTGCAATTGATCAATCTGGTCACCGGTAACCTGGATCGTCCAGGCGGCGCCTTGTGTACCACGCCAGCGGTGGACCTGGTGGCCTCCACCTCCGGCGGGCATTTCAATCGTTGGCAGAGTCGTGTGTCGGGGCGTCCGGAGTACGGTGGCGAGTTGCCGGTGTCGGCGTTGGCGGAAGAAATGCTCACCGAAGGTGAAGGACAGATCCGCGCCCTGGTCACCGTGGCCGGCAATCCGGTGCTATCGACGCCGAATGGTCGCCAGTTGGAGCAGGCCCTGGATGGGCTGGAATTCATGGTCAGCGTCGATCTCTACATCAACGAGACGACGCGTTATGCCGACCTGATCCTGCCGTCCACCTCGGCGCTGGAAAACGATCACTACGACACCACCTTCAATATGTTCGCGGTGCGCAATGTCAGCCGTTTCAATCGTGCGATCCTGCCCAAGCCTGACGGCGCGCTGCACGACTGGGAGATCTTCGTCGGCCTGGCCAAGGCGTTTGCCGCGCACACCGGGGTTGCGCTCAAGCCGACCCTGCCACCGGCGCAGATGATCGACTTCGGCCTGCGCGCCGGCGTGTATGGCGATGCTTCCAGCCACCAATTGTCGGTGGCAATGCTCGCCGAACACCCCCACGGCGTGGACCTGGGGCCCCTGACGCCCAATCTCGTCGCGCGCCTGAAAACCGCGAATGGCCGGGTACAGGCCGCGCCGGCCGTGATTCTGGCGGACCTCGCGCGCTTCGCGGCGCAACCGCTGCCACCGGCCGACGAATTGCTGTTGATCGGCCGCCGCCATGTGCGCAGCAACAATTCCTGGATGCATAACTATCACCGCCTGGTGAAGGGCAAGCCCCGGCACCAACTGCTCATGCATCCGGAGGATCTGGCCCGCCGCCAATTGAGCGACGGGCAGCGGGTGAAGGTCAGTTCGCGCATCGGCATGATCGAGGTCGAGGTCGCGGCCAGCCTGGACATGATGCCAGGCGTGGTCAGCCTGCCGCATGGTTGGGGCCACGGGCGTCCGGGCGTGCAGATGACGATCGCCAGCCGTCAACCGGGTGCCAGCGCGAACGACCTGACCGACGAGCGGCAGTTGGATGAGTTGTCGGGCAATGCCGCGCTGAACGGCGTGCCGGTCCACGTAGCTGCGGCATAAGGTCTCCGAGCACCACGCTGGGATTTTGCGTTACAATGCGCCACCGTGCCGACCTGTGAGTCGCAAAGTTCCAGCCGAGGTGTTCCATGGATATCATCGAAACGATCAAAGAGCAGATTGCCAACAACACCATTCTGCTTTACATGAAGGGCTCTCCCAATGCCCCGCAGTGCGGCTTCTCCGCGAAAGCGTCCCAAGCCATCATGAAATGTGGCGAGAAATTCGCTTATGTGGATATCCTGCAAAACCCGGAAATTCGCGCGAACCTGCCGAAGTACGCTAACTGGCCGACTTTCCCGCAACTGTGGGTAGCCGGTGAGCTGGTCGGCGGCAGCGATATCATCAGTGAAATGTTCGAGAACGGTGAGTTGCAGACGTTGGTCAAAGACGCAGCGGTAAAAGCGGCAGCCCAGACTGAAGCTTGATTGGCCTGCAACAAAAAGCCCCGCTTCTCATACGAGAGCGGGGCTTTTTTGTACTTCATCTGTAGGAGCGAGCTTGCTCGCGAAGAACGTCAACGATAACGCGGGCCCCCTGATGGAATGCGGGGCCCTTGAGTTTTTCGCGAGCAAACTCGCGCCTACCGTGAATAAGGGGTTATTCACCCATCTGCGATTGCAGGTAGTTCTCCAGGCTGACCTTGTCGATCAGGCCCAGTTGGGTTTCCAGCCAGTCGATATGTTCTTCCTGGTCTTCCAGGATATCTTCCAGCAGTTCGCGGCTGCCGAAGTCCTTGGTCACTTCGCAGTGAGCGATGGCGGCCTTGAGCTCGCTGTGGCTCTTGCGTTCGAAGCCTAGGTCGCTGCTGATCATTTCGTGGGTGTGCTCGCCGATGTTCAGCTTGCCCAGGTCCTGTACGTTCGGCAGGCCTTCCAGGAACAGGATGCGCTTGATCAGGGCATCGGCGTCCTTCATGGCTTTGATCGATTCCTTGTACTCACGCTTGCCCAGCTTTTCCAGGCCCCAATCGTCATACATGCGCGCATGCAGAAAGTACTGATTGATCGCGACCAGTTCATTGCCAAGGATTTTGTTGAGTTGCTGGATGACTGAGATGTCGCCTTTCATGATTGGGGTCCTGCCCTTTATTCGCGGTATATAAGCAGGAGTCTGCGTGGCGAGCCCCTGAGTGTCAAACCTAAGTTATTGAATAATAAATGAAAATTAATCTGAATAAGAATGTTTATGTTCCGCGTCTTGGCCCTAACTAATTGAATTGCGGGCATAAAAAAGCCGGACACTAAGTCCGGCTCTTTAAAATACGTTGATTCAGGCGTGTGTAAATTCTGCTGAATAGGGCAGCGCGACCTGAGCTGTTTGCAGCTGCGTCAGGGTTTCCCGTACCACTTGCTTGGCGAGGCAAGCACATTTGCCACATTGGCTGGCAACGCCGGTCGTTTCACGCACTTCCTTGTAGCTGCAGCAACCTTCGTAGATTGCTTCGCGGATTTGTCCGTCGGTGACGCCAGTGCAGAGGCAGACATACATAAGGGAGAACCATCGCGGGTTTAAGGCTTAAGTGCGATGGATCTTAATGTTAACGAGAATGATTGTCAAAGTAGTTTTGCCGTGCTGGGCCGCGACTTTGCCTGTGCGCTGACGAACGGTTTTTTCAGTGTATGATGGTCGGTCTTCACGAAGCGTGACTGCGTCACAGGCTTGTCGCTTATGCGCGGCAGACTCAAGGCCGGTCCTTTTACTTCAATCGTCACCCCTGCATCAGGAGATATCCAATGAGCGTACTCGTCGGCAAACAAGCCCCGGATTTCGACGTACCTGCCGTTCTCGGCACTGGCGAAATCGTTGACAGCTTCAAGCTGTCTGAAGCCATCAAAGGCAAATACGGCCTGGTGTTCTTCTACCCGCTGGACTTCACTTTCGTCTGCCCTTCGGAGCTGATCGCTCTGGACCACCGCATGGACGATTTCAAGGCGCGTAACGTTGAAGTGGTCGCGGTTTCCATCGACTCCCATTTCACCCACAACGCCTGGCGCAACACTGCCATCAACGATGGCGGCATCGGCAAAGTCAAATACACCATGGCTGCCGACATGAAGCACGACATCGCCAAGGCCTACGACGTTGAGTCCGAAGGCGGCGTGGCGTTCCGTGGCGCGTTCCTGATCGATGACAAGGGCGTTGTGCGCTCGCAGATCATCAACGACCTGCCGCTGGGCCGTAACATGGAAGAGCTGATCCGTCTGGTCGACGCGCTGCAATTCCACGAAGAGCACGGCGAAGTCTGCCCTGCCAACTGGAAAAAAGGCGACAAAGGCATGAACGCTTCGCCAGAAGGCGTTGCAGCCTACCTGACCGAGAACGCCGGCAAGCTGTAAGCCACGTTTGCGGTAAAAAAAATCGGCCTGAGAAGGCCGGTTAATGAGATGGTAACCCCCAACACCCTGTGAGGGCTACGCTTTCACGGGGTGTTTTGTTTTCGGAGGCCATCATCATGAGCGAGTCAGCACTGATCGGTATCGATCTCGGCAAACATACTTTCCACCTGCACGGCCAGGATAAGTCGGGCCGCGAGGTGTTTCGCAAAAAATGCTCACGAGCGCAGATGATGCAGTTTTTCGGCAATGTGCCGAGCTGTGTCGTGGTGATGGAGGCCTGTGCAGGGTCGCATTTTGTCGCTCGCCAACTGATGGCGATGGGACACACGGCCAAGCTGATTTCCTCGCAGTTCGTTAAGCCCTTCGTCAAGGGCAACAAAAATGACTTCGTCGACGCTGAGGCGATCTGTGAAGCCGCTTCCCGCCCATCCATGCGCTTCGTTACGCCTAAAACCGAATCCCAGCAAACCCTGTCTGTGCTGCATCGGATGCGCGAATCGTTGGTGCATGACCGCACCAAAACGGCTAATCAGATGCACGGTTTTCTGTTGGAGTTTGGAATCAGCCTGCCCAAGGGATTGGCCATCATGAAGCGTTTGGCGAGCGTTTTGGCCGAGCACGAATTACCCGTTCGTCTGACGGTCTTATTGCAGCGCCTGCACGATCACTTCGTCTATCTGGATGAGCAAATCAAAGCGCTGGATAAAGAACTGGCGGGCCAACTGGCCAACGATGATCTGGGCAGTCGTTTGCTGAGCATGCCGTGTGTCGGCCCGATCACCGCCAGCCTGCTGGCTGTGGAGATGGGCGATGGTAAACAGTACCGATGCGGTCGCGACTTTGCCGCCTCCGTTGGCTTAGTGCCCAGGCAGTACAGCACGGGCGGCAAGGCCAATCTGCTGGGGATCAGCAAGCGGGGTGACAAGCATCTGCGACAACTGTTGGTGCAGTGTTCCAGGGTCTATATGCAGAGGCTGGATCACCAGAAAGGCGCTCTGGCTGACTGGGTTAAAACCTTGCTCAGTCGACGACATTCAAATGTCGTGGCCTGTGCCCTGGCTAACAAACTGGCGCGTATCGCTTGGGCGATAGCCGCTCGCCATACGCAATATGAAGCAGGGCCAGACGCTTTGAATGCCTGACCCTGCAGTTGTTGCAGTACCACGATTCACCCTTCAGGTTTTGCGATAGCTGAACAACAGATGATGTGAACGGCACACCGGCCTGGCGAAGATCCTGACATAAAAATCGGCTTCAGAAGCCGACCGGTTTTTAAGGATCGTCAGGCGCGACTCTCATCGTGGCGCTGGGGCATGCCCCAAACAGACGCCGGATAGATTTAAGCAAGCCAACCACACCACCCGTTAATCAGTATTGCAAAAATGGGGGTGACCATAGATTTTTATGTGTGGGATTCCACTTCAGTCGTTGAAGTCTTCCCAGCCGCCCATCTGTTTCCAACGGTTGACGATGCCGCAGAACAGCTCGGCGGTCTTTTCGGTGTCATAGCGCGCCGAGTGGGCTTCGCGACCGTCAAAGTCGATACCGGCGGCCTGGCAGGCTTTGGCCAATACGGTCTGGCCATAAGCCAGGCCGGCGAGCGTAGCGGTGTCGAAGCTGGAGAACGGGTGGAACGGGTTGCGCTTCATGTCCAGCCGCGCCACGGCGGCATTCAGGAAGCCCAGGTCGAAGCTGCTGTTGTGCCCCACCAGGATCGCGCGTTTGCAGCCATTGGCCTTCAACGCCTTGCGCACGCCACGGAAGATATCGGTCAGCGCAGCTTCTTCACTCACCGCCATGCGCAGTGGGTGATCGAGCTTGATCCCGGTGAATTCCAGGGCCGCGGCTTCGATATTGGCGCCTTCGAACGGCTCGACGCGGAAGAAGTGGGTGTGTTCCGCGAACACAAAACCCTGTTCGTCCATGCCGATGGTGGTCGCGGCGATTTCCAGCAGCGCGTCGGTGGCGCAGTTGAAGCCACCGGTTTCTACGTCGATGACGACCGGCAGATAGCCGCGAAACCGCTCGGCCATCGGGTGACGGGAACCGCCACCGCTGTGCTCGTGTTCGTCATCGTAATGGTCTTCACTCACTTGCTTTCCTCCAGCAGGCGCCAGCGCAGTGTTTCACCGGCGCGCAGCGGGATAACAGTCAGCTCGCCAAACGGCAGGCTGACGGGGGCAGTCCAGTCTTCACGGACCAGGGTGATGCGGTCGGTATTCGCCGGCAGCCCGTAGAAACGCGGGCCGTTGAGGCTGGCGAAGCCTTCGAGTTTGTCCAGGGCGTTGCGTTGGTCGAACGCTTCGGCGTACAGCTCGATCGCCGCATAGGCGGTGTAGCAACCGGCACAACCGCAGGCCGCTTCCTTGGCATGCTGGGCGTGGGGCGCCGAGTCGGTGCCGAGGAAGAACTTCGGGTTGCCGCTGGTCGCAGCGTCCAGCAGGGCCACCTGATGGGTGTTGCGCTTGAGAATCGGCAGGCAATAGAAGTGCGGCCGAATCCCGCCCACCAGCATGTGGTTGCGGTTGTAGAGCAGGTGATGGGCGGTGATGGTCGCGCCAACGTTGGCCGAGGCCTCGGTGACGAACTGCACCGCATCGGCCGTGGTGATGTGTTCGAACACCACCTTGAGGGTCGGAAACAGCTCGAC
Organism: Pseudomonas sp. LY-1; assembly: GCF_053502595.1. NCBI lineage: Bacteria > Pseudomonadati > Pseudomonadota > Gammaproteobacteria > Pseudomonadales > Pseudomonadaceae > Pseudomonas > Pseudomonas sp. LY-1. The sequence continues at coordinate 1,588,025 of NZ_CP094353.1, forward strand.
CACCCGGCGCATATGCTCGTCGATGAAGATCTTCTCGCGATCGAACACGTCGACATCGCCGCGGGTGACTTCACCGTGGATCAACAGCGGCATGCCGACTTCGGCCATCGCTTCGATCGCCGGCAGGATCTTGTCGATACTGGTCACGCCGGAGTCGGAGTTGGTGGTTGCGCCCGCCGGATACAGCTTGGCGGCGTGTACGAAACCGCTGGCCTTGGCCTCGCGGATTTCGTCGGGCTGGGTGCGGTCGGTCAGGTAGAGCACCATCAGCGGTTCGAAGCGGCTGCCGGCCGGCCGTACAGCGAGGATGCGCTGGCGATAGGCGTCGGCCTGCGCGGCATTACGCACCGGAGGTACCAGGTTAGGCATGATGATGGCGCGGCCAAACGTGCGCGCAACATCGGCCACGGTGTGGGGCAACGCAGCACCATCGCGAAGATGAATATGCCAGTCGTCGGGACGCAGCAGGGTCAGGCGGTCGGACATTGGGGATTCCAGGCGGGTCAATCTGGTGGGAATGCTACCGGAAAAGACTCTTGCAGGCACTCGCTATCAAGTTTTGCCGGATGCATCCGATAGCCTTTGGTATGCCTTAACGATGTATGACGCTTTGAAGTGTTGTAGAAACCAGTGGAGCCTCCCGTGCGCCAGCATTATCTAGCCCTGCTCAGTGTGTTCGCCAGCCTGCCTGCGATGGCCCTCACGTTCCAGACACGTCTGGAGAATATTGAGTGGAAGGTGGAGGGCGACAAATTCGAGTGCCGCTTGACCCAGCCGATCACCGATTTCGGCTCGGGTGAGTTCGTGCGCCGGGCCGGCGAGCAGGCGACATTCCGTCTGAAAGCCTTTAACGGCTTGCTCGGCGCAGGATCGGCGACCCTGCTGGCGGCGGCTGCGCCATGGCAACCGGGCCGCGGCGATATCAACCTCGGCGCCGTGCGTGCCGGCAGTGGCGAGGTCTTGTTCAACAGTTCCCAGGCCCAGGCCGGGCGCCTGTTCAATGGCCTGCTCGAGGGGCGCAGCCCGACCGTGCGGCATTACGGGCGTGAAGGCGGCTATTCGGAAATTCGTCTGTTGCCGGTGAAATTCAACAAAGCCTACAACGACTATCAACTGTGTACCGCCAAGCTGCTGCCGATGAATTACGATCAGGTCAAGCAGACCGAAGTCGGCTTCCCCGGTGGCGGTATCGAGCTGGACGCAGCGGCCAAGCGCAAGCTGGCGGTGATCGTCGAATTCATGAAGGCCGATCCGACGGTCAACCATATCGAATTGAACGGTCACTCCGACAACAGCGGCAATCGCCTGACCAATCGCGATGTCTCGCGCCGTCGCGCATTGGCGGTGATGGACTACTTCAAGGCCAACGGCGTGCCGGAATCGCAGATCACCATGCGTTTCCACGGCGAAAGCTACCCCTTGGCGCCCAATACCAATGCCGCCAACCGCGCGCGCAATCGGCGCGTCAATATCCAGCTCGAACGCGTGGCCGCCCCCGAGAAACCGGCGGCGCAAGCCAAGGGCCCGAGCAACCCCGCCGCTACGTCATAAGGTGCGACCATTGGTCGCCCGCTCGACATAATCTGTCGCTTTATCTTCATTTGCTGTCGCGCCCCTGTAATTTCGCGGTTTTGATCGGTAGAATCGTTGCCTTTCCGTAAAACCCCGTGGAGTGATGGCATGGCCGACGTAAACAAGGTCGTTCTCGCGTATTCCGGCGGCCTGGACACTTCGGTGATCCTCAAGTGGCTGCAGGATACTTATAACTGTGAAGTGGTGACCTTCACCGCTGACCTGGGTCAGGGCGAAGAGGTCGAACCTGCACGCGCCAAGGCGCAAGCCATGGGCGTCAAAGAGATCTACATTGACGACCTGCGCGAAGAGTTCGTCCGCGATTTCGTTTTCCCGATGTTTCGCGCCAACACCGTCTACGAAGGCGAGTACCTGCTGGGTACCTCCATCGCACGTCCGCTGATCGCCAAGCGCCTGATCGAAATCGCCAACGAAACCGGCGCTGACGCCATTTCCCATGGCGCCACCGGCAAGGGCAACGACCAGGTGCGTTTCGAACTGGGCGCCTATGCCCTCAAGCCGGGCGTGAAAGTGATTGCCCCTTGGCGTGAATGGGACTTGCTGTCCCGTGAAAAGCTGATGGATTACGCTGAAAAGCATGGCATCCCGATCGAGCGTCACGGCAAGAAGAAGTCCCCGTACTCAATGGACGCCAACCTGCTGCACATCTCCTATGAAGGCGGCGTGCTGGAAGACACCTGGACTGAGCACGAAGAAGACATGTGGCGTTGGACCGTCTCCCCGGAGAACGCTCCTGACAAGCCGCAGTACCTGGAACTGACCTACCGCAACGGCGACATCGTCGCGCTGGACGGCGTCGAGATGACCCCGGCCACCGTACTGGCGACCCTGAACCGTATCGGCGGCGAACACGGTATCGGCCGTCTCGACATCGTCGAGAACCGTTACGTGGGCATGAAGTCCCGTGGCTGCTACGAAACCCCAGGCGGCACCATCATGCTGCGCGCCCACCGCGCGATCGAGTCGATCACCCTGGACCGCGAAGTGGCTCACCTCAAAGACGAGTTGATGCCCAAGTACGCCAGCCTGATCTACACCGGCTACTGGTGGAGCCCTGAGCGTCTGATGCTGCAACAGATGATCGACGCTTCCCAGGCTCACGTGAACGGCGTTGTGCGCCTGAAGCTGTACAAGGGCAACGTGATCGTCACCGGTCGCAAGTCCGATGAGTCGCTGTTCGACGCCAACATCGCCACCTTCGAAGAAGATGGCGGCGCCTACAACCAGGCGGACGCAGCAGGCTTCATCAAGTTGAATGCACTGCGCATGCGTATTGCGGCCAACAAGGGTCGCAAGTTGTTCTGAGTGTTCCCGTCGAAATGAAAAGTGGCCCCTTGTTCAGGGGCCATTTTTTTTGCCTGTAAAAAAGGCGCGGCGATCCTGATGTTTAAAGTTGTTTAGGTTTGTTTAAAGTCTATCGAGGTTCGTCGTTTCAGAAAGTTTGATGCCTGGCCCGCCGAGGAATGAATTATTTGCACCTGAGTAGGAACTATGTCTTACAGAAAATTCACTCACCAAAGTGCGGCGTAGATGTAAGTCGCGGAAAGTTCTGTAGGAAATTTATGGTGTAAATAAATATGTTGAATGGAACTGAAATCATCAGGCTTTTTTTACCTGTCGGCCCATGCGGTCGCGACATGCAAGGGGCATTTCCTGAAACGGGTGTGCGCTGCGTTTACGGTTGCCCCCCTATTCACCGGATATTTCTCTCAAAATATGTGCGAGCCCGGAAAGGTCTGAAAGGCTCCATAAAACTCGAAACATCTGAGTTGGTGTTTTTTTGTAGGTTAATTCCTATCTCGTTGTGGGTTGGGTCTCTGCTTGCTGTTGCTTGGGGTGGAACGCTATGCCAACTAGGAAACGACTAGGCTATTGTGCTTGCTCTGAATAATTCGAACAGCGAAATTGGACTTTCTCATGAATAAAGTGCTGATCGTGGATGATCATCCCGTCATTCGTCTTGCTGTGCGCATGCTAATGGAGCGTCATGGTTATGAGGTCGTTGCCGAGACCGATAACGGTGTCGATGCGTTGCAACTTGCACGGGAACATATGCCGGACATTGTCATACTGGATATTGGAATTCCCAAACTCGATGGCCTGGAAGTTATCTGCCGGCTGTCGTCCACCAAACAGGCCACACCGTTCAAGGTGCTGGTCCTGACTTCCCAGGCGCCGGGCCATTTCTCCATGCGCTGCATGCAGGCGGGGGCGGCCGGGTACGTGTGCAAGCAGCAGGACCTGACGGAATTGCTGAGTGCCATCAAGGCGGTGCTGTCCGGCTACAGCTACTTTCCCAACCAGGCGCTGAATTCGGTGCGTTCCACCATGGGCAATGCCAGCGAGGCCGACATGGTCGAGCGCCTTTCGGGACGCGAGATGATGGTGTTGCAGCAACTGGCGCGCGGCAAAACCAACAAGGAGATCGCTGACGGCATGTTCCTCAGCAACAAAACCGTCAGCACTTATAAGACACGCTTGCTGCTCAAGCTCAATGCCCGCTCACTGGTCGATCTGATCGAGTTGGCTCAACGCAATGGCCTGGTCTAGAGGAGGGCGCCACCCCATGGCTGGATAGCCAGGCGAATCGGCAGAAAAAAGCCTCCGTGAGGGAGGCTTCCGGCCGTTCTCGGCTGATCAGAGGTCGAAATCGTAATCGGCCAGCTGTTTTTGCAAGCGTCGCTCTTCCAGAAGGTTGTCGATGGTGCGGCGTTTGCTTAGATTGGTCTTGGCCACCTCTACTGGTGCTTCCTGCCCATCGTCATCCGACTCGACAAGGTCATCGTCCACTTCCAGTTGTTCTTTGCCAGTGCTCATAACGTTAACTCCGGGCTAAGACTGCCGTTGGCGCTCCTTATAACGATATTCCATGAGCGGGTAAAAAAGATTTTTTCAATCGATAGACCGAAAAAACCTATGATCCCTCAATCGTCCGAGGTCTTGTCCTTGTATTCGCACAGGTCTTCGATGCGACAGCTGCCGCAGCGCGGCTTGCGGGCCTGGCAAACGTAGCGCCCGTGAAGGATCAGCCAGTGGTGCGAATCGAGCAGATACGGCTTGGGGACAAACTTCATCAGTTGTTTTTCCACTTCCACCACATTCTTGCCGCGGGCAATGCCGGTGCGGTTGCTCACCCGGAAAATGTGGGTGTCCACGGCCATGGTCAGTTGCCGGAACGCCGTATTGAGCACAACGTTTGCCGTTTTGCGGCCCACGCCCGGCAAAGCCTCCAGCGCTTCGCGGGTTTGCGGCACTTCACCGCCATGCCGCTCCACCAGTAGGCGGCAGGTCTCGATGACATTTTTCGCCTTGCTGTTGTACAAGCCGATGGTCTTGATGTATTCGGACAAACCTTCCACGCCCAAGGCATGGATCGCTGCCGGCGTGTTCGCCACGGGATACAGTTTGGCCGTGGCCTTGTTGACGCCGACGTCTGTGGATTGGGCCGAGAGAATCACCGCAATCAGCAACTCAAACGGCGTGGAGTAGGCCAGTTCGGTTTTGGGTTCCGGATTGTCTTCGTGGAGCCTGCGGAAAATTTCCAGGCGTTTTGCGGCGTTCATGGGGCAGGCGATTCCTTGCTGGCGGTCAGCGTGATTGTGAAAAATGGGCCCAGGCTTGCAACCCAGCGAGCAATAACCCGAGCAGGATAAACCCGGCCGGCATCAATGTGGTGGCGGCACTGGCGCGTAACAACCCCATGACGAGCATGAGCGCGGCGAACAGGCCGACCAACCGTAGCTGCGCCTTGCACTGGCCCGCCTCAAAGAAACCATGGTGTTCCAGGACAACGCATTGCACGCTGATCAGCGCGAGGTAGATGCCCAACTGCTGATACAGCGGCAGCGCAAATGCCTGCAACAGTAGCTGCACACAACTGACCAGTGTCGCGGCGACCATCAAGCTGGCACCCAGCCGCAGGGACGCGCTCAGGCGCGAGCGTACCGCGCGCATGACCAGGCCGTAGAGCGTCACGGTCAGCACCGACAATGCCAGGAAACTCAGGGCCTTGGGCAGGGTGTCAGTCACCCCGAGCAACGGTGCCAGCATCGCTGCATTGGCCAGGCCAACGGCTCTAGTCATGGGCGTCGGGCTCCAGCAGGGATGAGCGGTGCTCGTCGAAATAGCGCAAAGCGTCATGGGTGGCGCTGATCACCGCTCGAGAGGTGAGGGTGGCACCGGCTATTTGATCGACGGTCGAGTCTTGCATGTCCGTGCGCGAACGCCCCTTGAATGAAGCCAGCCAAGGGTTGCCGGGCTGGCTGATAAGCCCGCCCAGGCTTGGGGTTTCCGATTGCGCCAGGGTCTTGATGCCCAGCAGCTTGCCGTCGCGGTCAATGGCGATCAGCAGTTCGATCGGGCCGGCATAGCCGCTGGTGCTCAACCGCAGCAGCACCGCGCTGGGTTGGCCCGACAGGCTCACCCGATAGCCACCCAGCAGTTGGCTCTCCTCCAGCGGCTGCACAGCGATCGGCAGCGGTTGCTCCAGCGGCTGATTGTCATAACGGTCGGCGGGTAGCAGGTCGAGCAGCGCCTGGCGCTTCAAGGCCAGGGCCTGGCGCGCGGCGTGATCGGCAGTCAGGTGCTGAAGGGTCAGGATCAGCGTGCCGCCGCCGATAGCGATCAGCAACGCCAGCAGTACGCCTCTGCGCGACTTCATAGGCTGACCGCCGGCTGTTTCGCGGCCACCAGGCGTTCCAGCGCCGGCACGGCCAGGTTCATCAGCAGCACCGCAAAGGCTACACCGTCCGGGTAACCGCCCCACGTGCGAATCAGATACGTCAGCAGGCCCACGCCCACCCCGAACAGCAGCCGGGCCCTGGGGCTTTTTGGGCCGGAGACCGGCTCGGTGACGATAAAAAATGCGCCGAGAAGCGTGGCGCCCGTCAGCAGATGAAACAGCGGCGAGCCGTGAGAGTCAGAACCCGAGCCATTCCAGCACAGCAGGCTGATCACAAACAGGCTACCCAACATGCCCAAGGGCGCGTGCCAACTGAATACCCGCTGGCGCAACAGCCACAGACCGCCGGCCAGAAACGCCAGGTTCACCCACTCGCTGCCCTTGCCGCCGACATGCCCAAATGCCGGGTTGCGCGCGAACAGTTCATCGATGGTCAGGCTTTTGTTCAGTCGCAGGGCGTCCAGTGCCGTGGCCTGGGCCCAGGCATCGGGCGCGTCGCGGTGCAGGCCGAATACCTGTTGTGCGCCGGCCAGCAGGTCCATGCCGTGGGTGGTCGGCCAGTGTGTCATGAGTTGCGGAAAGGCCACCAGCATCGACGCATACCCGACCATCGCCGGGTTGAAGGGGTTGCGCTGGCCGCCGTACAGGTGCTTGCCCAGCAGCAGTCCACTGGCCACGGCCGCCACGCACAGCCACCAGGGGCAATAGGGCGGCAGTGCCAGGGCGAGCAGGGTCGCGCTGACCAGGCTGCTCAGATCGCCGCCACGCGCCCCCCGCAGGCGCTGCACGCCCGCATCGACCAACAGTGCGCAGCCCGTCGCCAGCAACAGATTGATCAACACGCCCCAACCGAACAGCCAGAACATTGCCAACCCACCCGGCAGTGTCGCCAGCAACACCCGTTGCAGGGCCTGGTGAGGCTCAAGCGTGGCCATGTGCATCCACCTGGCGCTGTGCTGCGTCGAGATTGGCGTGTGCCTCGGCCAGTTGCTGTGGGTCGGCGTTCCGATCCTGGGCTTTCTTCAATTCGGCGCGCCGCATTGCCAGTTGGATCTTGGCGCGCTTGAGATCGGCGGTGTTGGCGGGGGCCGGCGTTGCAGGCGCGGGGTTCACCTCCAGAGCGGCCAATGCCTGCTCCGCGGCTTCGAACTGTTGTTGCAGCACGATCAGTTGCGACTGCTGTTCAAAGGTGGGCGGATGCCCGAATGCCTTCAAGGATTTATGCAACTGCGCACGGCTCATCGCCACGTTGATCTTGGCTTTCTTGATCGCGGCGTCCTGGGCTGCCTGCGCCGCGTCGATCGGCACGGCGGCCAACGGCGCGGCCCGCTTGGCGCGGGCCAGGCGTTCGGCCTGCTTGTGTTCTTCTTCCCGTTGCAGGCGCGCGTTGCGTTGCTCAAAGCGTCGTCGTGCGCGGTCTCGCTTCAAGCCGCGCGCGCGGCGCTCGTGGTCGTTGGTCGCCAGGCCGCCGACAATCGGCAGTACCGCCACTAGCGGGCGCATCTCGATGCAATCGACCGGGCAGGGCGCGACGCACAGGTCGCAACCGGTGCATTCGTCGATGATCACGGTGTGCATCCATTTGGCCGCGCCGACAATCGCATCCACCGGGCAGGCCTGGATGCATTTGGTACAGCCGATGCATTCGGCCTCACGGATGTAAGCAATCTGTGGTGGCGCTTCGCCGCGGCTGGTGTCCAGCGACAGTACCGGCACGTTCAGCAACTGCGCGAGCGCGCCGATCGTTTCCTGCCCGCCCGGCGGGCACTTATTGATGGCTTCGCCTTGGGCGATCCCTTCGGCGTAGGGCTTGCAGCCCGGGTGCCCGCACTTGCCGCATTGGGTTTGCGGGAGCAGCGCGTCGATATGTTGAATCAGGCTCATGCTTTGATCATTGCGTTGAAACCCAGAAAAGCCACCGCCATCAGCCCGGCGCTGATCAGTTCGACCGGCAGGCCGCGGAAGGGCAGCGGGATGTCGTTGTCGGCGATGCGCTGGCGCAAGTCGCTGAACAGGCTCAGCACCAGCCAGAAGCCGAGCCCGGCGCCCACGCTCAGTGCCGCCATGTGCGCCAGCCCCTCATCGTCTTCAATGCCCAGCAACACCACGCCCAGTACCCCGGCGTTGCCCAGCAGCAGCGGCCATAACCCTTCCGTCGGCAGCGTCGGGCGCAGGCGCATGAGCGCGCCGAGCACGGGGCGGATCAGCAGCGCGGTCAGCGGTAAAAACACCCACAGCCGCAGGGCAGTCAACCCCAACGGTTGCAGCACGTAGTGATCCAGCAAATAGGCCAGCACGCCGCTCACTGCCATCAACACGGTGGTGGCAATCCCCAATGCATGCACCCGCGAGCGTGAATGCGCGGCCAATATCGGGTCGACGGCCAACGGCATCTGCAACACGAGGTTGTTGATCAGGGCGGCGCTGACAAGGGTGAGGAGCATATCGGTCATGGGCATGCCGGTTAAGCGAACAGGGCCTGATTATCCGGCAAGCGAGAAGGGGGTACTAGCTGAAAAGCCCTGTCGCCGCGACGACAGGGCTGTTTTGCAGGGCTTACTTGATGCGTTGACCCGGCTTGGCGCCGCTGTCAGGGCTCAGCAGGTAGATTTCTTCGCCGCCGGGGCCGGCCGCCATCACCATGCCTTCGGAAATACCGAACTTCATTTTCCGCGGCTTGAGGTTGGCGATCATCATGGTCAGGCGACCATTGAGCTTGGACGGGTCCGGATAAGCGCTCTTGATCCCGGAGAACACGTTGCGTTGCTCGTCGCCGATATCGAGGGTCAGGCGCAGCAGCTTGTCGGCACCTTCCACGGCTTCGGCCTTGAGAATCAGCGCAACCCGCAGGTCGACGGCGGCAAAGGCGTCGAACTCGATCTCCGGGGACAGCGGGTCCTTGACCAGTTCACCGTTGCCGGCCGGGTTCGATTCGCCGGTGTCGGTCGGGCTGGCGACCAGGTCTTCTTTCGACGCGTCGCTCATGGCCTGGACTTTTACCGGGTCGATACGGGTCATCAATGGTTTGAACTCGTTCAATTGATGGTTGCTGAGCAAGCTGGCGTGGTCGTTCCAGGTCAGCGGCGCGACGTTGAGGAACGCCTCGGCATCCGCAGCCAGCAACGGTAGCACCGGCTTGAGGAAGATCACCAACTGGCGGAACAGGTTGACGCCGGTGGCGCAGATGGCCTGGACTTCCGCCTGCTTGCCTTCCTGCTTGTTCAGCGACCACGGTGCCTTGTCGGCGATCCACGCGTTGGCGCGGTCGGCCAGGCCCATGATCTCGCGCATGGCGCGGGCAAAGTCGCGGGCTTCATAGGCGTCGGCGATGCTTGGCGCGGCGGCCAGGAACGCATCGGTCAGTTCCGGCGCGGCATTCTCGGCCACCAGCACACCGGCGTTGCCCTTGTGGATGAAACCGGCGCAACGGCTGGCGATGTTGACGACTTTGCCGACGAGGTCCGAGTTGACCTTCTGTACGAAGTCTTCCAGGTTCAGGTCGAGGTCGTCGACGCCACGGCCCAGCTTGGACGCGTAGTAGTAGCGCAGGTATTCCGGCGACAGGTGATCCAGGTAGGTGCGCGCCTTGATAAAGGTGCCACGGGACTTGGACATCTTCTGGCCATTGACGGTCAGGTAGCCGTGTACGTTGATGCCGGTCGGCTTGCGGTAGCCCGCACCTTCGAGCATCGCCGGCCAGAACAGGGCGTGGAAGTTGACGATGTCCTTGCCGATGAAATGGTACAGCTCGGCGGTGGAGTCCTTGCCCCAGAACGCATCGAAGTCCAGCTCCGGCGTGCGCTTGCACAGGTTCTTGAAGCTGGCCATGTAGCCGATCGGGGCGTCCAGCCACACGTAGAAATACTTGCCCGGCTCGCCTGGGATCTCAAAGCCGAAGTATGGCGCATCGCGGGAAATGTCCCACTGTTGCAGCCCGGCATCCAGCCATTCGGCGATCTTGTTGGCGACGGCGTCCTGCAGGGTGCCGCTGCGCGTCCAGGTTTGCAGCATCTGCTGGAAATCCGGGAGCTTGAAGAAGAAGTGCTGGGAATCCTTGAGCACCGGGGTGGCGCCGGAGATCGCCGACTTGGGGTTCTTCAGGTCGGTGGGGGCGTAGGTGGCACCGCATTTTTCGCAGTTGTCGCCGTACTGGTCCTCGGTGCCGCATTTCGGGCAGGTGCCCTTGATGAAGCGGTCGGCCAGGAACATTTTCTTTTCCGGGTCGAAATACTGCGTGATCGAGCGCGTGGCAATGTGCCCGGCGTCCTTCAACCGCAGGTAGATCTGGCTCGACAGCTCGCGGTTTTCGTCGGCGTGGGTCGAATGGAAGTTGTCGAAGTCGACCAGGAACTCGGCAAAGTCGGCGCTGTGTTCAGCCTGCACATTGGCGATCAGTTGTTCCGGGGTGATGCCTTCCTTTTCGGCGCGCAACATGATGGCCGAACCGTGGGCGTCGTCCGCGCAGACATAGATGCATTGATTGCCGCGATGCTTCTGGAAGCGCACCCACATGTCGGTCTGGATGTACTCAAGCATATGGCCAAGATGGATTGAACCATTGGCATAGGGCAGGGCGCTGGTGACGAGGATCTTGCGTGGCTCGGACATGGGGCTCGGCTACTCGATGAAACGGAGGTCGGCCACTATAAAGCGCCGGCAAATATATTTCACCCCGTGGCGCTGTTTCAGCATCTTCCCAACCTGCGAAAGCATGCCGTTAAGCCGCTGGAACGGTTAGGATAGCCGCCTGTTTCAGTCAGTCTTTTTCGGGAGTAGCCCATGAGCGCCGTTAATCGCGCAGCGGTGGAAGCCGTTCTTCGCCAGTACACCGACCCCTATTTGAACCAGGATCCGGTCAGTGCCGGTTGTGTCCGCGCCATCGAGATCCAGGGCGACCAGGTGTCGGTCCGGATGGAACTGGGCTATGCCGCCGGTCTGTTCAAGAGCGGCTGGGCGCAGATGCTGCAAATGGCCATCGAAGGCCTCGACGGCGTGCGTTCCGCCAAGGTCGACATTCAGTGCGTGATCGCGCCGCACAAGGCCCAGGCGCAGATCCCCGGCCTGGCCAACGTGAAGAATGTGGTGGCCGTGGCCTCCGGCAAGGGCGGCGTGGGTAAATCCACCACGGCGGCCAACCTGGCGCTGGCGCTGGCGCGCGAAGGCGCCCGCGTGGGGATTCTCGACGCGGATATCTACGGCCCGAGCCAGGGCGTGATGTTCGGCATTGCCGAGGGCACCCGCCCGAAAATCAAGGACCAGAAGTGGTTCGTGCCCATCGAGTCGCTGGGTGTGGAAGTGATGTCCATGGCGTTCCTGACCGACGACAACACGCCGATGGTGTGGCGCGGGCCGATGGTTTCCGGCGCCTTGCTGCAACTGGTGACCCAGACCGCCTGGGGCGATTTGGACTACCTGGTGATCGACATGCCGCCAGGCACCGGCGACATCCAGCTGACCCTGGCGCAAAAAGTCCCGGTGGCCGGTGCGGTGATCGTGACCACGCCGCAGGACCTGGCGTTGCTGGACGCGAAGAAAGGCGTGGAAATGTTCCGCAAGGTCAACATCCCGGTGCTGGGCGTCGTGGAAAACATGGCGGTTCACATCTGCTCCAACTGTGGCCATGCCGAGCACCTGTTCGGTGAGGGGGGCGGCGAGAAGTTGGCGACCCAGTACGGCGTCGAACTGCTGGCCTCGCTGCCGCTGGCGATGGTGATTCGCGAACAGGCCGATGGTGGCAAACCGACAGTGGCGGCCGAGCCTGATGGCCAGATCGCCATGGTTTATCAGGAACTGGCGCGTCACGTGGGCGCGCGGATTGTCCTGCAAGAAGCGGCTTCACCGGCCATGCCGACGATTACAGTCAGCGACGACTGAGTCATTCGCAGGAAACAAGCCCCGCTATTGTCGGGGCTTTTTCTTGTCCGCCGAACGGCCAGGTATCGCTTGCCAGGCTCTTACGCAGTTGCTCGTGTAAGCATTTGCTTACTCTCGCGTAAGTGTTTGGTTTTTTTTGCGCTTCCGGACGTCTCAAATTGTCTGGTCATATTTCTAATTAATTGAAATATAACAATTATTTATTGGCTCGCGAGAGCGAAAGCTCGGCAGGCGACGGGTTGGGTTGCGTTGTACTTCCCTGGGAACTGGTTACTATCAGTCCTGTGTCCACGGATTGACACAGCCATCAAGGAACGATGGTTTGAAGGAACGTCGCAGGATGCGATTCATCAGGATGATGAAAAAGGAATACAGGGACTAGGGAAAAAATGTGGGCGGGTCATACCGCCCCTTTTTTCGTCTGCAGAAAAGTGAAATGCCTGCCCCTGAACGCAAAAAAGGCCCGCAAGGGGCCTTTTTTGTTGGGCTGCGGCGCTGTCAGCGCTCGAGATCTTTGATCTTGCCTTTTACGCCATCCCACTCTTCCGCATCCGGCAGCGACTCTTTCTTCTCCGTGATGTTCGGCCAGATTTCCGCCAGTTCGACGTTCAACTGGATAAATTCCTGCATATCTTCCGGGACCTCGTCCTCGGAGAAAATAGCGACGGCCGGGCATTCAGGTTCACACAGGGCGCAGTCAATGCACTCATCCGGGTGGATCACCAGGAAATTCGGGCCTTCGTAGAAGCAGTCCACCGGACAGACTTCTACGCAGTCGGTGTATTTGCACTTGATGCAGTTGTCGGTGACGACGAAGGTCATTTCTAATTTTCTCCTCAGGCGGCGGCAGCGAAACCCCTTATGGTGGGGCCCGCGAGGTTTGAGAGCGATAATCTGCGAGCCAGGCTAAAAGCCCGCAGCATCCCAAACCGCGCGAGATAATATCAGCTTGCAAGCGTCTGCGTTAGATCTGTGTCTTCAGTGTATAGAGCATTTCCAGCGCTTTTCGCGGTGTCAAGTCGTCCAGGTCAAGTTTTGCCAATTCATCCAGCACCGGATGGGGCAGGCTGGCGAACATATCGCTCTGGTGTGGCGCGTTGGATTTGCTGTTGCTCTTCTTCGGGCTGGCGACCACCGTGTCGTGAGGCAGGGCGGTGGCTTCCAGGCGGCTGAGGTGCTCGCGGGCGCGGGTGATCACGTCGTTCGGCACACCGGCCAACTGCGCCACGGCCAGGCCGTAACTCTGGCTGGCCGGCCCTGGCAGCACATGGTGCAGGAACACGATACGCTCGTTGTGCTCGGTGGCGTTGAGATGCACGTTGGCCACCAGCGGCTCGCTTTCCGGCAGCACGGTCAGTTCGAAGTAGTGGGTGGCGAACAGCGTATAGGCGCGCAGGTGCGCCAGGCGCTCGGCCGCCGCCCAGGCCAGGGACAGGCCGTCGAACGTGCTGGTGCCGCGACCGACTTCGTCCATCAGCACCAGGCTGCGCTCGGTGGCGTTGTGCAGGATGTTCGCGGTTTCGCTCATCTCCACCATAAAGGTCGAGCGGCCGCCGGCGAGGTCATCGCTGGAACCGATCCGCGTGAAGATGCGGTCCACCAGGGACAGCTCGCAACTGGCCGCTGGCACAAAGCTGCCGATATGCGCGAGCAACACGATCAATGCGGTCTGGCGCATGTAGGTGGATTTACCGCCCATATTCGGACCGGTGATCACCAGCATGCGGGTTTCGTCATCCAGCGACAGATCGTTAGCGACAAACGGCGTGGTCAATACCTGCTCCACCACCGGGTGGCGCCCCTGCACGATACGCATGCAGGGTTCGCTGACAAACCGCGGGCAGTTCAAGTCAAGGTTCAGCGCACGCTCGGCCAGGTTGCTCAGCACATCCAGCTCGGCCAGGGCGGCGGCGGTGTCTTGCAGTGGCGCGAGGCGGCTGATCAAGTCTTCGAGCAGTGCTTCATACAGCATCTTTTCCCGCGCCAAGGCACGGCTCTTGGCCGACAGCGCTTTATCTTCGAACGCTTTCAGCTCGGGGGTGATGAAGCGTTCGGCACCTTTAAGGGTTTGACGACGTTGATAGTCGATGGGCGCCTGCTCGGCCTGCTTGCTCGGCAACTCGATGAAGTAGCCATGCACACGGTTGTAGCCGACCTTCAGGTTGGCCAGCCCGGTGCGGGCTTTTTCGCGGGCTTCCAGGTCGATCAGGAACTGCCCGGCGTTTTCGCTCAGGGACTGCAGTTCATCCAGTTCGCTGTCGTAACCGGTCTTGAGCACGCCGCCGTCGCGGATGATCGCCGGCGGGTTGTCGATAATGGCTTTTTCCAGCAGGGCCGCGAGGTCCGGGTAGGTGCCGGTGGTGACGGCCAGCTGCTGCAGGTGCGGCGTGTCCAGTTCGGTCATCGCCGCTTGCAACTGCGGCAGGGCGCCGAGGGCATCGCGCAGGCGCGCCAGGTCGCGCGGGCGTGCGTTGCGCAGGCCGATCCGCGCGAGGATGCGCTCGATATCGCCGATTTCTTTCAACTGCGGCTGCAGCTTTTCGAAGCGATAGCCGTCGAGCAGGCAGGTAATCGACGTCTGCCGCGCTTGCAGCACCGTCAGGTCGCGCAGCGGACGGTTCAGCCAGCGCGTCAGCAAGCGGCTGCCCATGGCGGTCTGGCAACGGTCGACCACCGATTGCAGCGTGTTGTCGCGCCCGCCCGCCAGGTTGGTGTCCAGCTCCAGGTTGCGACGGCTGGCGCCGTCGAGCACCACGGTATCGTCCAGGCGCTCATGGCGCAGGCTGCGCAAGTGCGGCAGGGCGGTGCGCTGGGTTTCCTTGGCGTAGCTGAGCAGGCAACCGGCGGCGCCGATGGCCAGGGTCAGGGTTTCGCAACCGAAGCCCTTGAGGTCCTGCACGGCGAACTGCTGGCACAGACTTTTCAGCGCCGAATCACGCTCGAAATCCCACGGCGCGCGACGCTTGGTCCCGCGACGACGTTCCGCCGGCAGGTCCTTTGGCCAATCATCCGGGATCATCAGCTCCACCGGATTGATACGCTCCAGCTCCGCCAGCAGGTTCTCCCAGCCTTTGGTCTCCATCACGCTGAAGTTGCCGCTGGTGATATCCAGCACCGCCAGGCCGAACAAGCGCTCGTCGCCGAGCACCGCAGCGATCAGGTTATCGCGACGCTCATCGAGCAGCGCCTCATCACTCACCGTCCCCGGCGTAATAATACGCACCACCTGACGCTCAACCGGCCCTTTGCTGGTAGCCGGGTCGCCGATCTGCTCGCAGATCACCACCGACTCGCCCAGCTTCACCAGCTTGACGAGGTAGCCTTCCAGCGAATGGTAAGGAATCCCACACATCGGAATCGACTGCCCCGCCGACTGCCCACGCGCGGTCAGGGTGATGTCCAGCAACTTGGCGGCTTTCTTCGCGTCTTCGTAGAAGATCTCGTAGAAATCGCCCATGCGATAGAACATCAACTGATCAGGGTGCTGGTTTTTCAGGCGCCAGTACTGCTGCATCATTGGGGTGTGGGAGGACAGATCGGAAGTGGTTTTACTCATCAGATAATTAGCGAATTCGTTAAAAGGAGTGGCAAAGGGGGCACTTGGCCCGGCTGATTTTGCGATGGCGGCAAGGTTAACACGCGAGGTCGACCCTTCGCAGGCCTGCTCAAAAGACACGGTGAGTGCATAAAAAATGCATGGTCAATGCAAATTAGCATTTGCCAAGCTTCAAATCTGTCGTCACTATCCGCTTTATGCAAAAACGCAACGTTTCTATCGTCTTAAGAGAATTGCTGGACCGCGACCGGATCTCCCCCACGGAGCTTCACCGGCGTACCGGCGTGCCTCAATCCACGCTGTCCCGGATCCTCAGCGGCAAGATCGTTGACCCTTCGGACAAGCACATTTCGCGCATTGCCGAGTACTTCCGCGTCAGCACCGACCAACTGCGCGGGCGCGCGGCGGTGGGCGTTTCTCGGGATGAAGGGCGCGACCCGATGCATTCGGAACTCAAGGACATAAGCCTGTGGGATGACGACACCCCCGTGAATGACGACGAGGTGTCGATCCCCTTTCTGCGTGAGGTTGAATTGGCTGCTGGATCAGGAAGATTCGTCATCGAGGAAAGCGAGAAGGCCAGCCTGCGGTTCGGCAAGCGCAGCCTGCGGCATAACGGTGTGCAGTTCGACCAGGCCAAGTGTGTGACGGTGCGCGGCAACAGCATGTTGCCGGTGCTGCGTGATGGCGCGACGGTGGGGGTGAATGCGGGCAAGAGTGCGATTGGCGACATCGTCGATGGCGACTTGTACGCCATCAATCACAATGGTCAGTTGCGGGTCAAACAGCTCTATCGCCTGCCTTCCGGGATTCGCCTGCGCAGTTTCAACCGCGATGAGCACCCGGACGAAGACTACAGCTTCCAGGACATCCAGGATGAACAGATCAGCATCCTCGGTCATGTCTTCTGGTGGGGCATGTACGCCCGTTAACCTTCTTGCGTAAGACGAAGCCCGCCAATCAGCGGGCTTTTTTTCGTCTGTAGAAAGACATCAAACCCTTTGTCAGCAAGGCTTCCAATGCATCAGTGCATTTGTTCGGTAAAAATAAATGCATTTGTGCATTGACTGTATATGCATACATGCATATTCTTTGTCTCAAGCCGGCCAACAAGGCTCGGTGGAGGCGGCAAGGATGCTGCCAGGAACGACAAGGAAGGCACGCAACACCGGCACGGACGCCATCGAAGCGATGGCAGGGATGCCAGGTAACACCGGCAAGGATGCCGACGCTCTTTAGTTTCACCGTTTTACAAGAACAGGCAGCGATGAACCGGCCTTGACGGTTCAGAGGGTTGGCAACTGACCCGGGTGTGCAGCGTAAAGCACCAGAAGCAGTTATCCGGCAGACAGGGATCGTGGTCGGAAAAACATTGAGGAAAGATCCGTACCGCGCCAGTAGCGCCGAAAGATCGAGTACCCAGCCTCACCCATACTGTTCCTTTTGAAGGCGTCTTTTGTCGCCGCGCGGCGTTGCCGCTCAACAACAGCCACTCCTCACAAGAGGATTGTATTGGTGAGGCTGGGCACAGGACCGCATTACTGAAAAGCCCGGGCAACCGGGCTTTTTGGAATGCCTACCTATAAATGGATTTACCCAAACGCCGGCATTTTGCCGGCATTGCTCAGCCAGGAGGCGTGACATGACAAACGAGCAGCAAGCGTTAGCGGAAATGCCTATCTGGCTGGTGATCGTACTGGCGCTGATCGGCGGAGTTTCTGGCGAAATGTGGCGCGCCGACAAGGAGGGCGCCCGTGGTTGGTCGCTGATCCGGCGCCTCGCGTTGCGGTCTGGGGCGTGCATGGTCTGCGGGGTCTCGGCGTTGATGCTGTTGTACGCCGCCGGCATGTCGATCTGGACCGCCGGCGCCCTCGGCTGCCTGACAGCCATGGCCGGTGCAGACGTCGCCATTGGCCTTTATGAACGTTGGGCGGCCAAGCGCATTGGCGTCGACGAGGCCCCGCCCTCCCGCCCGGATCAGCAGTAACCGCTGCAAGGACGCGACTGATGACATCTATCGAAAAACCTTCCCAACTGCCCATCGCAATTGGTGAAGCGCTCAAGGGCGCCTTCCCACAATTGCGTGTGGGCAACCACCAGGACTTCCAGGGCACCGGGGATAAAACCGGCGTGCTGATTACCGTGGAACGCAACGGCCCCGGCGTTCGATCCCTTGAAGGACGTAAGGCCCATGCTCTGTCGGTGTCACTCATGGCCAGGGTTGCCAGTGGTTCGGCGCCTTACGACGCCTGCGACCTGGCCAGTCAATTGATGGATTTGGCCCTCGATAATCGCTGGGGTCTGCCGTCGGACCAGTGTGACCTGCCAAGCGCCATCGTCGCGGCGCCGACCCTACAGGGCAGTGCCGAAACCGACTACGACACTTGGACAGTGTCCTTCACCCAAAACATCTACCTCGGCCCGCCGATACTCGAAGATCCCACCGGAAAACCGCTGTTTGCCTGCACGTGGGAAGTCTCGAATATCGACGATCCTGACCAATACCGACCCTTGCAGGAGTAGTCCATGTTCGATGCTTTGTTACGCATGCAACTGGGACCGATCGTCGAGCGCCTGGCGGAAATGGAGGCCCAGCTCGAAGACCTGTACCGACGCGCTGAAAGCTTTTGTCGGATCGGCATATGCCAGCAGGTCGACGCCGCCAGCAATACCTGCATCGTCAGCCACGGCGATTTGCTTACCCCGGCAATTGGTTTTTTCAACCCCAGCGCGGGCGCGCAGACCGAAACGCGCATCCCGTCAGTGGGCGAGCAATGTTTGTTGCTCAACTATGGCGGTGGGGAAGGCGCTGCACAGTCGGTAGCGCTTTTCGGCCTCAACAGTAGCCTGTTTCCGCCGGTCTCCAGCGTTGCATCGTTGACCCGGCGCCGCCACCAGGACGGGACGCAAAGTGACTATGACGACGCCAGCCACACATTCAACTGGACCAACGGGCCCACCGTGTTCAGCGGTTCCCGCGAACAGGTCGAGGCGAAGGTCGGCGCTGCCACGCTGCAGATGAGCGCCAAGCACATCACCTTGCAACTCGGCGCCGTCGGTGTGCTGCTGGATGCCGGCGGCGTGCATTTGAGCGGCCCGCTGGTGGATCACCAAGGCCGCGTGATCAGCACCGCATAAGGATTTGCCATGATCGGAATCGATAGGAATACCGGGGCAGCGGTCGATGACTGGCTGCAATTCGTACAGCGTGCCACCCGAGCGCTGACCACCCCCGTGGGCACTCGCCAGAAGCGCCCGTTGTACGGCTCGCTGATCCCCCAACTGCTCGGGCAGAACCTCGGCGACGACCTCTTGATCCTCGCCCAAAGCCACGCCGCCAAAGCGTTCTACAACGTCGAGAACGGCATCGCCGACTTTCAACCCCAGGTCATCGTCGCCAGTCGCCAGGGCGCCGGTCTGTTGCTGCGGTTTGCCGGCACGTGGAAAAACCGCCAACAATCCTTCGAGGTCATGACATGAGCATGCTGATCCCTGGCCAGAACCAACTGGCGGAGCCGGCCATCATTGCCGTCGACGCGTTCGAGCCGTTGCTGGCGCAATTCAAGGCGTTCGTCATCGACTACGTCGCCGCCCGCGCGCCACAAAGTGCCGCCAAACTCGAGGTCAGCCTCGATAACGAAAGCGAACTGCTGAGCCTGGCCCTGGAAGCGTTTTGCGTGCGTCTGCAAACCCACGAACGCCAGTACAACGCACGCATCAAGCAGATGCTGGCGTGGTGGGCCACCGGCAGTAACCTCGACGCACGCCTGGCCGATATGGGCCTGGAGCGCCAGGTGCTGGACCCCGGCGACCCGGCGGCCTTCCCGCCGGTGCCGCCGACATTGGAAAGCGACGACGACGCACGCTTGCGCTATTACTTGGCGCCCCACGCGCCGGCGGCGGGTTCTCGCATGCAGTATCGCCGCGAGGTGTTCACCCTCGGCGAACGACCTGCGGTTAACGTAGAAAGCGCGACACCGGGTGTGGTCACGGTCACCTATACCTTCGACCCGGATGGTTATGCGGCTCAGGTCAAGGATGGCAGCGGCCGACGCACCGCCCCCGGTGAGGTGATGGTGACGGTGCTGTCCAGGGACGGCGATGGAACCGCTTCCGCCGATTTGCTTGACGGCGTGCGCAGACATTTCGCACGCCCCGATGTACGGCCGGAAACTGATCTCGTCACTGTCCAAAGTGCGCAGATCCAACGCTACAAGATTCGCGTGGTGGCCAAGATCAACGCCGGCCCGGACTCGGGCCTGACCCAAGTGGCCGCGCAACGCTTGCTGCAAACCTACGCCGAATCCTGTCACCGCCTGGAAGGGCGCGTCGACCCGAGCTGGATCGACTACGCCATCCACAGCGCCGGAGCGGCGCAGCTGCAAATCCTCGAACCGCTGGCACCGATCGTCTGCTCGGCGTTCCAGGCGCCGTATTGCACGGGTGTCGAGGTGGAGGTACGCACGCTATGAGTGAGCCCAAACCGAGTCTGTTGCCCGCCAATAGCTCACCGCTGGAAAAAGCGTTGGACCTGGGGTTTGGCAGGTTGCTCGAGCGGATCATGCCGCCGTTTCCCCAACTGATGGACCCGGATCGCACGCCAGCGGCGTTCTTGCCCTACCTAGCGGCGGACCGCGCGGTGAACGAATGGAGCACAACCGCTCCGGAGGCCGAGAAGCGCCTGACCATCAAACTCGCGTGGCCCACGGCCCGCCACGCCGGCACCCGGCAGGCGCTGGAAAACGCCACCAAGGGCCTGCAACTCAGCCCCGAAGTGTGGGCCTGGTACGAACTGAATCCACTGGGCGCGCCCTACAGCTTCGCCGTCAGGGCCTGGACCGAATTGCCCTATAGCGAAACCATCGACGCTCGACTCGACCGCCGCCTGGCCGATGCCAAAAGCGAGCGCGACATCTTGTCGATCTCATTGGGTTTGAGCGCCTCCGGCCGCCACAGCATCGGCGCCGCCACGCTATGCGGCGAACTCACCACGATTTACCCCAACGTGTTGGCAGGGATCGAGGTCTCAGGGCGCACCTTTAGGGCGGCCGGTCTCTACACCGTCGAAACCACCACCCTTTACCCACAGGAGCACTAAATGGCTGACTATTACACCCTGCTCACCAACGCGGGAATCGCCTACGAAACCGCCTGCAAGGCCGCCGGCGCACCGATCAAGCTAGCGCAGATATCCGTCGGCGACGGCAACGGCGCGGTATATAGCCCTGATGCCAGCGCCAAGGCGCTGAAACGCGAAGTCTGGCGTGGGCCTTTGAACGCCTTGTTTCAAGATGAAAAAAACTCCAACTGGCTGATGGCCGAAGTCACCATCCCTTCGGATGTTGGCGGGTGGTATGTGCGAGAGGCCGGGCTGTGGACGGATACCGGGATCTTGTATGCGATCGTTAAATATCCGGAGTCATACAAGCCGGTGTTGGCGACGTCGGGGTCTGGGAAAGAATTTTATATTCGCTCGATTTTCGAAACGAGTAATGCCTCGATTGTGACGTTGTTGATTGATGACTCGGTGGTAAAGGCTACTCGGGCTTGGGTGATGGATTACCTCAGTGAACAGCTGGCCAAAGGGACGTATTCCAAGGCTGACGTTGAGGCAATGATTGCCAAGGCTTCGACGTTGCCTGTGGGATCCATGCTGGCTTTCCCTGTCGACAAGATCCCGCCGGGCTTTCTGGAGCTTGACGGTAGTGTTAAGAGTGCTGCAGCTTACCCTGATTTGGCAAAACTCCTTGCAGGGGCTTTCAACAAGGGAGATGAAGGGGCTGGGAATTTTCGGCTGCCGGAGTCGCGTGGCGAGTTTCTCCGAGGATGGGATCACGGTCGAGGAGTTGACCCCTCACGTTCGCTAGGAAGTAATCAGCGGGGATCGTTAGTGGTCGCTGATCTTCCCTCCAGCGGGCAAGGGGTTACTTCGCATGCGCCCACAGCGTCGCAAGGTGCCGCTGATTACGGGTTGGATTCCTCTACGATAGGTGCTTGGCCCGGTGTGAAGGTCGTATTGACGGCGGATACACCCCCTGTAGTTCCGGGCGACGCTACTTGGATGGTAGGCACTTCAAGGCCACGAAATTTGGCGGTGATTTGGTGTGTCAAAGCCTGGAGCGCGACGATCAATCAGGGGAACATTGATATTGCGGCTCTGGCGGCAATGGCTGCTCAGGCAACCGAGATCAATCAAGGCACGGCAAAGGTCGCCACCGCCGCGCAAATGCTCGATAGCGCAAATGATCTGGTAGTGGTTACACCGAAAAAGCTGCGTCTGGGTTTTGCCGCAAGTTTTACCCCAATTGGCTATTTCGTTTTGCCCAGTTGGCTGGGCGGGATGGTTATTCAATGGGGGGCCGTTGAATATCAGACATCTGGCGATAGCTTGCTGCCCATCTCATTTCCCATTGAGTTCCCAAATTCTGTGCTCTACGCCGACTGGACTGTTGAGAGCGACATTTTGAGCTCAGTCATCGGGTCTTATGTATACCAAGTCACAAAAAAAGGCATGTCCTTGACGTGCGATAAACAAGTTACATCTACGGCCACCGTCGTTGCGCGCTGGTTTGCTTTTGGCAGATAAGGAGGTTTTATGCGTTTCTATAGTCGGTCGACAGGCTGCACGTATCTGCCTGCGATACATGGCGAGAATATTCCGGATGATGCAGTAGAAGTTTCGGATGAGGTTTTTCTACGAGTTATTGCAAATCCAGAGCGAGGCAAAGTTCGGACGCACGATGACGCGGGGCAGCCTTATTTGATTGATGTCCCGGTCGTTGAGATCGATCTTCAAGCTGCAGAGCGCATGTGGCGAGACACTGAAATTGAAAGTGTTAAATGGCTGCGTGAGCGTCATGGTGATCAACTTGAAATCGGTGTTGAAACAACGCTGAAGGATGAGCAGTTTTCTGAATTGCTGCTGTTCGTGCAATCTCTACGCAACTGGCCACAGTCGCCGGAATTCCCGGATAACGAGCGTCGGCCAGTAGCGCCGCTCTGGGTTGCCGAACAAACCAAATAAACGCCCCACACTGTCGGGGCGTTTTCTTTCCCGACCTGAATCCCCCGCCGCCATGAGCGGCTTTTTTGTGCATGGAAATCCTACATATGCCCACTCGCCAAACCTACACCGTCCTAATCCCATTCCCCACCGGCGCCGGCCATTGGTCCACCGCCGGCCAGGAACTGGAACTGCTGGACGTCGAAGCATCCGCCCTGCGCACCGCCGGCCGCTTGGAACTGACCAGCGTCCTCAATACCACCCCCAAGAAGGCTGAATAATCATGGCTGAGGTTTTGAACTTCGAGCACAACGGCATCACTGTGAACGCAACTGAGTCCCCCGAGG
The DNA here is from genome assembly GCF_053502595.1 of Pseudomonas sp. LY-1. Lineage (NCBI taxonomy): Bacteria > Pseudomonadati > Pseudomonadota > Gammaproteobacteria > Pseudomonadales > Pseudomonadaceae > Pseudomonas > Pseudomonas sp. LY-1. Next base: position 1,611,079 of record NZ_CP094353.1, read on the forward strand.
CCATGGGCGGCCTTGGCGACAACGTCATCGGCCTGGTCGGCACCGCGCCGAATGCCCACGCGTCGATCCCGAAAAACGCCCCGTTCCGCATCAACAGCTTCACCACCCAGGCGCTGCTGGACCCTACCGGCAGTGAGGCGGGCACGCTGTTTCAGGCGGTGTACCAGATCCTCAAAGTGGTCAAGGTACCGGTCTACGTGGTGATCGTGGAGGAGGGCGCAACCCCGGCTGACACGATCAACCATGTGATCGGCGGTAACGAACCGGTCACCGGGCGCAAACTTGGCCTGGCGGCCCTGAGCAGTGTGCCGGAAGACCTGACCATCATCGGCGCCCCAGGCTTCACCGGCACCAAGGCCGTGGCGAGCGAGTTCGCCGCCTTCGGCAAGCGCATCAAGGCCCGTGTGGTGCTGGATGGCAAGGACGCCTCTGTTGCCGATCAGGTGACCTACAGCGGCGAACTGGGCGGTGCCGATCTCGGTTTCGACCGCTGCCTGCTGGTACACAACATGCCGTCGGTGTACTCCAAGGCCGCGAAGAAGAACGTGTTTCTTTCGCCGTCGTCCCTGGCCATCGCTGCACTGGCCAGGGTCAAGCAGTGGGAAAGCCCGGGTAATCAGGTGACCTTCGCCGAGGACGTTTCCCGCGTGGTCGAGTACAACATTCTCGACACGTCCACCGAAGGCGACCTGCTCAACCGCTACGGCGTGAGCTACTACGCCCGCACCATCCTCGGCGGTTTTTCGCTGCTGGGTAACCGCTCCATCACCGGCAAGTTCATCAGCTACGTCGGCCTGGAAGACGCCATCAGCCGCAAGCTGGTCAAGGCCGGCCAGAAGGCCATGGCCAAGAACCTCACCAAGTCCTTCATGGACCAGGAGGTCAAGCGCATCAACGATTGGCTGCAAACCCTGGTCGCCGACGAAACCATCCCCGGTGGCAGTGTGTACCTGCACCCGGAGTTGAACAGTGTCGAGAAGTACAAGAACGGCACCTGGTTCATCGTTATCGACTACGGCCGCTATGCGCCCAATGAACACATGATTTATCAACTCAACGCCCGCGATGAAATCATCGAGCAGTTCCTGGAGGACGTTCTCTAATGTTTACCAACCGAGTCAGACAGGCCATTGCGGCCACCCTCCAAGGCCTGCCGCTGTCCGCGACCGTGGAAGAGTTCACCCCGCCGAAGATCGAGTTCGACATGGAGTCCATGTCCGGCGGGCGCTTCATTGCCGAGGAAATGGCCAAGAGCGGCAAAGTGCTCAACGCCAAGCTGATCCTGCAAGGCGCCGGCCCGGAAATCATGCTGGCCCTGGGCGTGCGGATGGGGGACGACATTCTGCTGAACGTGCGTGAAGCCGGCCAGGACCAGGACGGCAAGACCTACTTCACCTACCACACCGTGGGCGGCAAGCTCAAATCCCTGGAGGAGGCAAAGCTGAAGATGGGCGAGAAGGCCACCACCACGCTGGAGCTGTCCTGCCGCACCTATAACCGCCTGGAAAACGGCATTTCGGTGATCGACATCGACGTGCGTACCCAGAAGTTCGTCCTCAACGGCGTCGATATTCTGGGCGACGCCCGCCGCGCGGTGTTGATGCCGTAACCCCTCGGGGGCGGGCTCGCTCGCCCCCATACTTGATCAAGGAATTGCCCCATGGCCTGGATGCCACCGCTGCACCTCCTGCTGGCCCCGATCACCGCCGACACCGGCGCGACGATCGAGCAGGTGCAACTCAAACCGCTGTACTACGCCGCGCAAAAAGACGCGCTGGCCCGGGCCGGTGATGACGAGGACGATCAGTTCTTCGAACTGGCGAAACTCGCCACCGGCCTGTCGGAAAAAGAGCTCGACCAACTCAAGCGCCCGGACTACGTGAGCATCGCCCAATACGTACATGAGATGTCGACGCGCCCGGCGTCATTCTTCCTGCAAGCGCCCGAAGCTGCGACCCACGACCAGCCCGTCCACCTGCTGTTGCCCCTCGACGCGGCCGGCCGCACCTGGACCGAACTGCCCCTGGAAATGCCCGCCCTGCGCGCGACCAAAGTGATGAAAAAACTCGCCACCAACAAAGAACGCGCCGAGTTCATCACCGCCCACTGCACTGGCCTGATGATCCCCGATCTGGCCGGCCTGACCGTGCCTGACTGGACGGAACTGCAGGAGCGCATCGATGATTTTTTAAACAAACCGGCGGACTTCTTTCGGAGCGCGACATCGAAGTGATCCTCGACGTGGTGCCGCTGATTTACTCGGTCAATGAAGCGGAAATTCTCGACTGGGACGCCGGAAAAGCACTGCGCCGCTACGACATCGCGATCACTCGCCTTGGCGTCAAACAGGAGTAGAGCGGGATGCAAGAGACTCAATACGAGATCAGGCTCGCCGAAGAAGACAAGCGCTGGATGACCTTTGCGGCCCTGTCCAACGAGGCGACACTCAACAGTGTGCTGAGCCCCCTTCCTGATAGTTTTGTCGGGCCTTCCAGCCTGGATGCCGAACCGCAGCCATCGTCGGAACTCGGCCTGGCGCTGGTCACGGTGAGCCTGGATATCAACGCCTTGACCCTTGAGCAAGTGCGGTTGCGCGAGACGTTGGAAACGCTCAACAGCACATTATTCATTACCAGTGATTCACTGGCGCTCAGGACGGTCGATAGCGCCTCGCAGGCGCAGAACAGTCAACCCAGGGAGCCGTCGCCGGCCGCAGACTCCTGGGTCGACAAAAGCCTGCAGTTCGGGGCCGATGCGGCGAAGACCATTGCCAAGGATGTGGGCTCGAGTTTGTGGGATACGGCCAAGAGCAGGGTCTCGGGCAAGGCCATCGATGCACTGGCGCAAAAGTTTCCCAAAGCCGGCAAGTGGCTTAAAGACGACAAAGACAAAGACAAAGACAAAGACAAAGACAAAGACAAAGACAAAGACAAAGACAAGGACTGCTGCTGCTGCAGCGGCGAGTCTCTTCGTGGCGCCGTTACCCCGAGCATCATCTTGCCGCCTGGCTATGAGCGTTCTGGCGGGAAAAAGACTTCCGCGAAAAAAAACGCCAAGTCGACGCGGTGGCGGGAGTTGCCCGTCCCCCGTGGCCTCGGCCCGTTGAAGTATGCCGACACCGCCATCAATGTGATCCAGGGTATACGCGATGGCGACGCAAAAGCAGTCACCACCGGCCTGTCTACGGCCGGCGGTGCCTGGGCCGGCGCCTCTGCCGGCGCGGCCATCGGCACCCTGGTTTTGCCTGGCATCGGCACGGCTGTAGGCGGCGCAATCGGCGGCTTGCTCGGCAGTGAAGCGGGCGCTTGGCTTGGGGACAAACTGTTCAGCCCCGCTGACCGCCTGCCCGCACCCAATGCCGTCAGCAAGGAACTCAACAGCGCACGCACGGACAACGTGCAAGTCACCCTGGCCCCCAGCATCCAGATCACCGGCGTCAACCCCGCCGATGCCCAGCAGGTGGTCAATCAGGTGATCCAGGCTCTGCAATTCCAATGCCTGCCGATGCTCTCCGACACCCTCGGGGTTCGGCGCAATGCGGCACTGGCCGATCCAGGAGGTGATTGATGCGACAACAGATGGTGCTGGGCGATTTCATTTTTGGGCTCGCCCGTGGGTTTGCCTATTCCTCGCTGACCCGTAACAGCGACGGCGGCTGGGCTGACCTGGCGATTATCGCGAGCAAACCGCAGTCGCGGCAGAACGGCCAGAAGCTGGAAAAACTCACCTTCAGCGGCACGGCGATGTACGGCGTGGGCATGCAACGCCTGGACGAGTTGCGCGCCCTGCAAAATCAACGCGTGCCGCTGCCTCTGGTGGATGGCATCGGCCGCAACTGGGGCCTGTGGCGGATCAATTCGGTGATGGAAACCCAAAGCAACGTGATCGATGACGGTACCGCCATGCTCATGACCTGGAGCCTTGAATTGGAGGAATTCATCAATGCGTAGAGTGCGAAGTATTGCCGGTGATTCGGTCAACCTGCTGCTCTACCGCGAGCTGGGGCGTTGCGATGATGCCGCAGAAGAAACCCTCTGGCGCTTGAACCCCACGCTCGCCGAATACGGCCCGGTGCTACCGGCTGGCGTGTGGGTGATCGTGCCCGAAATGGCTTCGCGGCCGGCGGCGTTGCGCCTCGTTTCGGCGTGGGATTAAGAAGGAGGCTACATGGCTCAGGGATTTACGCCCATTGTGGAGTTCTATGGCGCCAACGCGGCGCTGCTCAATCAACGTCTGATGCACTGGAGCCATACCGACGCGGCGGGCCTTGAGTCCGACCGCCTTGAACTGACGCTCAACATCGAGGGCCTGGAGGGCCTGCCCAGCCTGAGTGGCAAGATCGGTTTGCGCGTCGGTTATCAAGAGTCCGGCTTGGTGGAAAAAGGCGAATTTGTCATTACCCAGCGCACGCCGGTGCTGTTTCCCATGCGCTTGCTGATCGTCGCCACCGCGGCGCCATTCAGCGCGGGCGATGCCAGTGGTTACCGCCAGCGTCGATCCGCCAGTTATGGACCGATCAGCCTGGGCGCGCTGTTTCGCCAGCTGGTCAGCCGCCACGGCTATTCGCCGCGGGTGGCACCGGCGCTGGAGGGCATTGCGATTGCCCACATCGACCAATCCAATGAAAGCGACATGGCGTTCATCACCCGCCTTGCCAAACGTTATGGCGCCGTCACCAAACCGATCAACGAACTGTACGTGCTCGCCGAGGCCGGGCAGGTCAAGTCACTTTCCGGCCAGCAACTGCCGGACGTGACACTGTCGGTTACCGAGGACAATCGCCCCGGCGATCAAGCATTCATCACCGCCAAGCTCGACGAAACCTCGCGCGCCAAATACCAGGGCAGCCGCGTCACCTGGTGGGATGCCGCCGGGGGCAAGCAGCGGGTGGTTCAGGTCGGGGTTGCGCCCTTCAAGACCTTGCGCCAGCGCTGCCAGAACGAAGCCGAGGCGCGGGCGGTGGCTGAGGGTGAATTGCGCCGCGTGGGTCGTGAAGACCTCAAGCTGCAGATCGATTGTCCGGGGAACCCGCTGTTATCGGCCGAAGGGCTGTTGCTGCTGGATGACACCTGGCCTTCCTACATGCAGGGGCGCTGGTCGATCACCAAGGTGACGCATGTCGGCGACCCGGTGACGGGCTATCGCAGTTCGGTCACGGCCGGCGGGTTGTCGGCGTAGTACCTTTTACGGAGTAGGCACCATGCTGATAACACTGCCCCAGCTTCTTTACATCATGCCGGGCGCTCGCCTCAGCGCGGGCATTTTTCTATCCCCGTTAAATGCGGCATTCGCTCGCTACGCGATCGACAATCCGAAACGCCTCGCCGCCTGCCTCGCCCAGATCGGCCATGAATCCGGCGAATTGCGCTACGTCCGCGAACTTGGCAGCGATCAATACCTGAGCAAATACGACACCGGCCCCCTGGCCGTTCGCCTGGGTAACACCGCCGACGCGGATGGCGACGGCCAGAAGTACCGGGGCAGGGGGCTGATTCAGGTCACCGGGCGTCGTAACTATTTAATCTGCAGCCAAGCGCTGTTTGGCGATGAGCGCCTGCTCCTGCAACCGGAACTGTTGGAGCAGCCGCAATGGGCCGCCGAATCCGCCGCCTGGTTCTGGCACAGCAACGGCCTGAACGAACTGGCGGACAACGACCAGTTCACCACCATCACCCGACGCATCAACGGCGGTCTCAACGGCCTGGAGGAGCGTTTGCGCTTGTGGACGCGTGCGAAGGCGGTGCTATGCGTTTCCTAGCGGCCTGGCGCCTGATCGGCGTGTGCCTGTTGAGCGCGCTCGTGTGGCAGGTGCAAGCCTGGCGTTATGGCGCGCAGCTTGAGGCGCAATCGGCGGCCCAGGCGCAGGCGCTCAGCCAGCAAAGCCAGGTAGCTTTGCGCCAGCAACAGGCGCAGCAGGACAAACGGCTGGCGCTTGAGCAACAACTCAGCGCCATCGACCAACAACATGCTCGGGAGTTGAGCGATGCACAACGTCATCAGGCCGCTCTGCGCGATCGCCTGGCCACTGCTGATGTGCGGTTGTCAGTCCTTCTCGACGCCAGCGACAGCGCCAGTGGTTGCGCAATGCCTGCCGCCACCGCCGCCGGCGGCGTGGTTCATGCAGCCACGCGAGCCCGACTTGACCCGGCGCATGCTCAGCGAATTATCGCCATCACCGACGACGCGGATAACGCCGTGATCGCCTTGCGCGCCTGTCAGGCGTATGTGCGGGCCATCGTGCGTTAGTGTCTTGATGCACGCTGCAACTTGCATGGCCGATGGGCTCATGTAGGGTAGGCCAATGCCCGCTCATTCCAGGAGACCTCCGTGAAAGAAATCACCCAACTGGCCGCTGAACTGGGTCGACGTCTACAGGTGCTCAATGCCCACGTCACCACCGCCGAGTCCTGTACCGGCGGCGGCATCGCCGAAGCCATCACGCGCATACCGGGGAGTTCGGCGTGGTTCGAGGCGGGATATGTCACCTATTCCAACCGGCAGAAAACTCGGCAGCTGGATGTGCCGGAGGCACTGTTCGGCAAAGTGGGGGCGGTCAGCCGCGAGGTGGTGGAGGCCATGGTCAGGGGCGCCCAGGAAAAAAGCCTGGCGCGCTTTGCCGTGGCGGTCAGCGGCGTGGCCGGGCCCGATGGCGGCTCGCCGGAAAAACCGGTGGGCACGGTATGGCTGGCGTTCGGCGTGGGTGACGAGGTCACGGCCGAGCGCCAGCACTTCCCCGGCAACCGCGATGAGGTCCGCCGACAAACGGTAAAGGCCGCGCTAGAGGGCTTGTTGCGACGAGCTGCAGCAGAAATAGAAAATCAGGGGTAGGCGATCTCCGATCTTTGTGGAACAATACTGTCTACTTATACAGTTATTGGCCGTCAGGCCTTATTGATTACGTGAGGACTTTAATGGACGAGAACAAGAAGAAAGCCTTGGCTGCGGCCCTGGGTCAGATCGAACGTCAATTCGGCAAGGGTGCCGTAATGCGTATGGGCGATCACGACCGTCAGGCGATCCCGGCTATTTCCACTGGCTCTCTGGGTCTGGACATCGCGCTCGGCATTGGCGGCCTGCCAAAAGGCCGTATCGTTGAAATCTACGGTCCTGAATCTTCCGGTAAAACCACCCTGACGCTGTCGGTGATTGCCCAGGCGCAAAAGATGGGCGCGACCTGCGCGTTCGTCGACGCCGAGCACGCCCTGGACCCTGAATACGCCGGCAAGCTGGGCGTGAATGTTGACGACCTGCTGGTTTCCCAGCCGGACACCGGTGAGCAAGCCCTGGAAATCACCGACATGCTGGTGCGCTCCAACGCCATCGACGTGATCGTGGTCGACTCCGTGGCGGCCCTGGTGCCAAAAGCTGAAATCGAAGGCGAAATGGGCGACATGCACGTCGGCCTGCAGGCCCGTCTGATGTCCCAGGCGCTGCGTAAAATCACCGGTAACATCAAGAACGCCAACTGCCTGGTGATCTTCATCAACCAGATCCGGATGAAGATCGGCGTCATGTTCGGCAGCCCGGAAACCACCACCGGTGGTAACGCGCTGAAGTTCTACGCGTCGGTCCGTCTGGACATCCGCCGTACCGGCGCGGTGAAGGAAGGTGACGAGGTTGTCGGTAGCGAAACCCGCGTCAAAGTCGTTAAGAACAAAGTGGCCCCGCCATTCCGTCAGGCTGAGTTCCAGATTCTCTACGGCAAGGGTATCTACCTGAACGGCGAGATGATCGACCTGGGCGTGCTGCACGGTTTCGTCGAGAAATCCGGTGCCTGGTATGCCTACAACGGCAGCAAGATCGGTCAGGGCAAGGCCAACTCGGCCAAGTTCCTGGCGGACAACCCGGATGTCGCCGCCGCGCTTGAGAAGCAGATCCGCGACAAGCTGCTGACCCCCGCGCCGGACGTGAAAGCAGCAGCCAACCGTGCGCCGGTTGACGAAATGGAAGAAGTCGACACTGACGTCTGAAGCAAACGATGACCGTTGTGCTGGATACACTCGTCGCCGTTCGGCGCACTGCGATGGACCTGCTCGCGCGTCGCGAGCATGGTCGAGTCGAACTGACGCGTAAACTGCGTCAGCGCGGTGCGTCCGCCGAGATGATCGACACTGCCCTCGACCGGTTGACGGAAGAAGGGCTGTTGTCGGAAGCCCGTTACCTCGAAAGCTTTGTGTCCTACCGAGCGCGCTCCGGCTACGGCCCGGCGCGAATTCGTGAAGAGCTGAGCCAGCGCGGCCTGCAACGCGCCGACATCGACCTTGCCCTGCGCGAGTGCGGTATCAGCTGGCAGTCACAGCTGGAAGATACCTGGCGTCGCAAGTTTTCTGGGCATCTTCCGATTGATGCCAGGGAACGCGCGAAACAAGGGCGCTTCCTGAGTTATCGCGGGTTTTCGATGGAAATGATCAACCGGTTGTTCAGCGGTCGGGACATGGACGACTGAACAACGCAAAAAATAAAAGGCCCGCTATGAAAATAGCGGGCCTTTTTTTTTGCTCAAAAATCACGCCGGCTCCGGCGCTACCCGTTGTTGTGTCTTGCCCTGAGCCTGCGCCCAGTTCTCCGGCAAGTTGATGTAATCCACCAACTCCCGCAACCGGCCCTGATCACGCCCGTTGAAGTTGAACACCAGTCGCGTCAGATGACTGAACTGCGGCTCATCGTGCTCTTCTCCGGTGTAGGCGAGTTGCTGGAAGTCTCCACTCAGTCGCAGGCTGGCGAACTCTTTTTGCACCTGAGCCAGCGCCCGCTCACTGAGCGGATGATTCATGCGTATCACAAACTCACGCTTCAGCCAGCGGGTAGAGTGGAAGTTGGCATAGAACTGGTTGATCTCGTCCACCGCGTCTTCAGCGCTGTACACCAGGCGCATCAGCTTCAGGTCGGTAGGCAGCACATAGCGATTGGCTTCCAACTGGCTGCGGATAAAGTCCAGGGCGCCTTGCCAGAAACCGCCACCTGGTGCATCGAGTAACACCACCGGCACCAGTGGGCTCTTGCCGGTCTGGATCAGCGTCAACACTTCAAGCGCTTCATCCAGGGTGCCGAAACCGCCGGGGCACAACACCAGCGCATCGGCCTCCTTGACGAAGAACAGCTTGCGCGTAAAGAAGAAGTGGAACGACAGCAGGTTCTCGGTGCCGTCGATGGTCGGGTTGGCATGCTGTTCGAACGGCAGGGTAATGTTGAAGCCCAGGCTGTGCTCCAGGCCGGCACCTTCGTGGGCGGCGGCCATGATCCCGCCGCCGCCGCCGGTGATCACCATCAGATCGGAGCGCGCCAGTGCCGCGCCCACTTCCCGGGCCAGGGCATAGAGCGGGCTTTCCACCGGCGTGCGCGCCGAGCCGAATACCGTGACTTTGCGCCGCCCCTTGAACTGTTCCAGCACGCGGAAGGCGTGGTCCAGTTCGCGGATGGCTTGCAAGGTGATTTTGGCGTTCCAGCGGCTGCGGTCGTCCTGTGCCATGCGTAGCGCGGTGAGGATCATGTCGCGATAAAGGGGGATATTCGGGCTGTTGGGTGCGATCAACTGGAGTTGAGCTTCGACCTGCTGCGTGAGGTCGACCCCGTTTGCTTCAAAATGCTGGAGCAGGCGGTCATTCGGTTCGTAAGGCATTCAACTTCTCCTTCTTCACAGAGCCTGGGCGGGCGGCGAAATATTCGTCCGTGGCCACGACACTGCATGTGTCGCTGCATGCCCATGGCATTGCACGGTGTTCGCCAAGCGGCAAAGCGCGACTCTGTATGTTCCTTGTGATTTAAAAACCTTTGCACTGCACATGGCAGGAGGACAACTCTGTTTTGCCCTGAAAATGTTACAGAACAGCATGGGAACTGGGCTGAGCGGGTTGTGGGAATGAGACGATCATGGGCCGAAAAACCCTTGGCTGGCAACCGCTTATTGGTCTCACGTCACAGCGTGCAGCGTTCGGCGGCAAACACAAACGAGGGAATTGCGCGCCACTGGACAGCAGCGCGCGGGGGGCATGCGCGAGTTACTTTTTCTTCTTCGCCGCAGTCGGTGCCGGGCAGTCTGCTTCGACGAATTTCACCGAAGCCACCGGGCGGTTGGTCTTGTTTTCGGTGATCTCGTAGCGCATCACCGCGCCCTTGGCCATCAGCTCGCGGTAGCCGTGGTTCAGGCACACGCTTTGTCCGAGCTGGAAATACACCGCCTTGGGGTTGGCACGCATCTGTTCGGCACGATCGGGCAGCACGCTGAGGTGATCGATCAACTGCATGCCTTCAACGGTGTAGGCGACTTCCAGGGTTTTTTCATCGATTTCCCGGGGCAGGTCTTTGTTGCTTTCAGCCGCGACGCTTTGCAGCTTCTTGTTCATTTGGGCCTCCAGCAGCGAGGCCGCCTGGGCGCCAACAGGCAAGACCAGCGCGAGGGCGACGGATGGGGCGACAAGACGCAGCATGGAACGCAGCATGAAACTCTCCTGATTCGGTTACTGGTGCATAGACCAGCCACTGGGCTGTGCGTTCAGTGGCGCGCAATTATAGGTGAGCCCTGGCCGGTACAGCCAGGCGTATTGCTGGGAAGTGCGTGTGGCTCTGGTAAACTGCGGCCACTTAAGCCTTCCTCGAGTTCCCCCAGTGTCGATTTTCCTTTCCGTGCGGCGCATCCGATGAGCCACGCCGTCTCTCGTCTGCGTACCCAGCGCCTGGCGCGCGCCATCAGGCCTTTCGTCAATCGGGGGTCGCGTGCCGAGCGCTGCCCCGGCTGTCGGGTGATCCCCGCGTATTGCTTGTGTGCCTGGCGGCCCAAGGTCCAGGCCCGGTCTGCAATGTGCCTGTTGATGCACGACGTCGAACCGATGAAGCCCAGCAACACCGGCTGGCTGATCGCCGATGTGATTGACGACACCAGCGCGTTCGCCTGGTCACGCACCGAGGTCGACCCCGGGCTGCTCACTTTGCTGGCTGACCCGCAGTGGCAACCCTACATCGTGTTCCCCGGCGAATTCGTCGCGCCGGAACGGGTTGTCAGTGAGGTCAAGGTGGGGGAGGGCAAGCGCCCGCTGTTTATCCTGCTGGACGGCACGTGGAGCGAAGCGCGCAAGATGTTCCGCAAAAGTCCCTATTTGGAGCATTTGCCGGTCCTCAGCCTGGCCCCCGAGCAGTTGTCGCGCTACAAACTGCGTCGTTCCAAGCGGGATGATCATTTCTGCACCGCCGAAGTCGCCGCGCTGTGCCTGGAGCTGGCCGACGACGGCGCGGCCAGCGAAGTGCTGGACGCTTACCTCGACGTGTTCAGCACCCATTATCTGGCCGCCAAGTTCCAGTTACCGCTGGACTCGACGGATATCGTCCATACTCGTCTAGCGCCCTACATCCCGGCGGTATAACCAGACGACGTTTGCATGATGGCACCGTAAATCCGACAACCGCTAAACTGCCCATTGGCGTAGTGCTTGACCACCCAGGCTGCGCTGGGCATGCTGGGCGCCGATCAGGGCGCAACCGTGAATTTCCAACGTCGTTTCAGGTGCTTTTGACGTTGAGCATGCCCTGTGGTGATGGCTGCCTGGCCGTTACCTTGTGTATTGGCGAACCCTGAACCCATCAGGGCTGCCATAAAAAACAGGATCATTTAATCAATGGCCACATACGAAATCCTGATAGCTGATGACCACCCGCTGTTTCGCAATGCACTGCATCGGGCAGTAACGCTGGGCTTGGGCCCCGATGTCCGTCTGGTTGAAGTGGCCAGCATTGCCGAGCTGGAAACCTGCCTCACCGAAAAATCCGACTGGGACCTGGTGCTGCTCGACCTGAACATGCCTGGCGCCTACGGGTTTTCGGGGCTGGTGCTGTTGCGCGGGCAATACCCGCAGATTCCCGTGGTGATGGTCTCGGCTCAGGAAGAAGCCGATGTGGTGGTGCGCTCCAAGGAGTTTGGCGCCAGCGGTTTCATTCCCAAGTCGAGCTCCATGGAAGAGATCCAGAAAGCCGTGCGCGCGGTGCTGGAGGGCGATGTGTCCTGGCCGCCGCAAGCGTTTGAAGAGATCAACGTGTCCGACGAAGCCAAGGCTGCCCGCGATGGTCTGGCCAGCTTGACGCCCCAGCAGTTCCGGGTGCTCACCATGGTCTGCGAAGGCTTGTTGAACAAGCAGATCGCTTACGAGTTGAGCGTGTCGGAAGCGACCATCAAGGCCCATGTCACCGCGATCTTTCGCAAGCTGGGGGTGCGAACGCGAACCCAGGCGGCGTTGCTCTTGCAACAACTTGAGTCAATTTCGCAGCATTAAGCTATTGCCGATTCACGCTTTTTTGACTTCGCGTGATCTAGTTTTCCCACTTCTTTGGTTCAGTTGCCTACATTTATGTCGCCTTTCAAGGGTCAAACCGGTATCAAACGTATCTTCAACGCAGGGGGCTATTCCCTGGATGGCCTGCGCGCAGCCTTCACCGGTGAGGCGGCGTTCCGTCAGTTGGTGTTGCTGAACGTCATCCTGATCCCGCTGAGTTTTTTCCTGCATGTCAGCCGCGTCGAACGGGCGCTGTTGATCGCGGTGTGCCTGCTTGCGTTGATCGTCGAGTTGCTCAACTCGGCCGTGGAAGCGGCCATCGACCGCATTTCCCTGGACCGTCACCCACTGTCGAAAAACGCCAAGGACATGGGCAGCGCCGCGCAATTCGTGGCACTGACCATGATCACCCTGGTGTGGGCCGTGATCCTGATCTAAGCCTCAGGCAATGTTCGGCAGCACGATTTCGTCGCTGCGCTGAACCCCGGCGGTGAAGGCGCGGCACAGCTCGAGAAACTCGCGCATCGCCGAGGTCTGGTACTTCTGCTTGTGCCAGATGAAGTAGAACTGCCGGGCCAGGTCCAGGTCCGGGGTTTCTACCGGCACCAGGCTGCCGCGGCGGAAAGCATCGCGCAGCGCCAGCCGGGAAATGCAGCCAATCCCCAGCCCCGACTCCACCGCACGCTTGATCGCTTCGGTGTGTTCCAGCTCGAGGCGAACGTTCAGCGCGCTGCGATGATGGCGCATGGCCTGATCAAAGGTCAGGCGCGTGCCCGAGCCCTGTTCGCGCAGGATCCACGCTTCGTGGGTCAATTCTTCCATGCTGGCGACACCGCGCTGGGCCAGGTGATGCTGAGGCGCGCAAAATACCACCAGCTCATCTTCCACCCAGGTCTGCACTTCGATATCCGGGTGGCTGCAGTCGCCTTCGATTAGACCCAAGTCAATTTCATAATGCGCAACCTGGTGCACGATATGTGCAGTGTTCTGCACGTGCAGCTTCACCTGGCTCTCGGGGTGCTGCTGCATGAAGCTGCCGATCAGCAGCGTGGCCAGGTAATTGCCGATGGTCAGCGTGGCGCCGACGGCCAGTGAACCGAAGCCAGACTTGCCGTTGAGCAGGTCTTCGATCTCCTTGGCCTGGTCCAGCAGGGCTACCGCCTGGGGCAACAACTGACGGCCGAGGGCGTTGAGGCTCAGGCGTTTACCCGCCCGGTCGAATAACTGGCAGCTGGATTGACGCTCCAGCTCGGTGATTGAGGTGCTGGCGGCGGATTGAGATAAGGCCAGAAGGCCAGCAGCGCGTGAGACGCTTTCCTGCTGGGCGACGGCGACGAAGACTTGCAGCTGACGGAGAGTAAATCGCATATCGATATAACCGATAACCCTTATCTTAATAATCCAGTTAACAGATATTGTCGCCGCCATTAGAATGCTGTGCAATTGCGCACTTATCATTTTGGCGCAGACCCATCTCCAGGAGTCCCCCGTACATGAGCAACATGAACCACGAGCGTGTCCTCAGTGTTCATCACTGGAACGACACTCTGTTCAGCTTCAAGTGCACCCGCGATCCGGGCTTGCGCTTCGAGAACGGTCAGTTCGTGATGATCGGCCTGCAACAACCCAACGGCCGCCCGCTCATGCGCGCTTATTCGATTGCCAGCCCGAACTGGGAAGAGCATCTGGAGTTCTTCAGCATCAAGGTGCCTGATGGCCCGCTGACCTCCCAGTTGCAGCATCTGAAGGAAGGCGACGAGATCATCATCAGCAAAAAACCGACAGGCACCCTGGTGCTTGACGATTTGAAGCCGGGTAAACACCTGTACCTGCTCAGCACCGGTACCGGCCTTGCGCCATTTATGAGCGTGATCCAGGACCCGGAAACCTACGAGCGTTTCGAAAAAGTGATCCTGTGCCACGGCGTGCGTTACGTCAACGAAGTCGCCTACCGCGAATTCATCACCAAGCACCTGCCGCAGAATGAGTTCTTCGGCGAAGCCCTGCGTGAAAAGTTGATCTACTACCCCACCGTGACCCGCGAACCGTTCGAAAACCAAGGCCGTCTGACCGACCTGATGCGCAGTGGCAAGCTGTTCCGCGATATCGGCCTGCCACCGATCAACCCCCAGGACGACCGCGCCATGCTGTGCGGCAGCCCAAGCATGTTGGACGAGACCAGCGAAGTGTTGAACAGCTTCGGCCTGAAAGTTTCGCCACGCATGCGTGAGCCGGGTGACTACCTGATCGAACGCGCCTTCGTCGAGAAGTAAACGCGGTCAAAAAAATGTGGGAGGGAGCTTGCTCCCGATTGCTGAGTGTCAGTCAATGCATCCGGTGACTGACCCGCCGCTATCGGGAGCAAGCTCCCTCCCACATTGGTTTTTGGTTTATTTAGCTGCAATCACTTCCAGCACACAGATGACGCCCGCCTCGGGATAGTGCCAGCGCACATCCACGTCCCAGAACTGCGCGCCATATTCCCGCTCGGGCCCGGGCGTTTGATAGGCCGGCCGCGGGTCTTGCGCCAAACACTGTTCGATCAACGCCACCAGCGGTTCAGCAAGGCGCTGAGCGTGGTCTTGCGCCTGGTGCAGAGCCGTCTTCAGCCACTGCACGGGAATCAGTGGCGGCGTGCCATTGGCGATGCCGTTGGTGGCGTTGTCGACAATGTCGGCATACGGCACATACGGCTTGATATCCAGCACCGGCGTGCCATCGAGCAGATCGATCCCGGAGATCCATAACCGGCCCGGTTCGACCTTGTCCAGCTTCACCACCGACTGGCCAATCCCGTTGGGCCGATGGGTCGCACGGGTGGCAAACACGCCCATGGACTTATTGCCGCCCAGACGGGGCGGGCGCACTTTCAGGCGGGGTTTGTCTTCCAGGGCCTGGTGGAACAGAAACAGCAGCCACACATGGCTGACCTGCTCCAGGCCCTGCACCGCCTCGCCGTGGTCGAACGGCGCGACCAGCTCCAGCACGCCGCGGGCGGCAGGCGCCAGTTGCGGTTGGCGCGGGATGGCGAACTTCTCCTTGAAGCAGGAGCGCACGAAGCCGACGGGCGAGACCTGGTAACTCATGGCTTACGCGCGAACCCGCAGGGTCAGGCCCTTGAGGAAGTTGCGCAGCAACTGGTCGCCGCAGGTGCGGTAATTGGTGTGGCCGAACTTGCGGAACAGCGCGCTCAGCTCAGGCTTGGATACCGGGAACTCGGCAGCCTTGAGGATGGCGTGCATGTCGTCTTCCTTCAGTTCGAAGGCCACGCGCAGCTTCTTGAGGATGATGTTGTTGGTCACCGGGGTTTCGATCGGTTGCGGCGGACGGCTGTCGTCCTTGCCGCGCTTGAAAATCACCAGGCCGTCAAGAAAGTGCGCCATGACCTCGTCCGGGCAGAACACAAAGCCTTCTTCCTCGTCTTTCTTGAGGTAAGTCAGCAGGTCTTCCTTGGTCACGTCCATGCCGCCGAGTTTGATCAGCTCGACCATCTTGTTGTCGCTGATGTCGAGCATGTAGCGCACGCTGCGCAGTACGTCGTTGTGAATCATGGTGGGCAATCCTGGTTTTCAACGGTGGACACCACCCACGCAGGCGGTGTCGAAAAAGGGGGAGTGGCTCAGAACTTCTCTTTGCCGGACAGGTAACGCCATTGGCCGACCGGCACCTTGCCGATGGACACGCCGCCGATGCGGATACGACGGATGGCGATGACTTTCAAGCCGACAGCTTCGCAGAACAAGGCGATCACCCCCGGTTGCGGGTTTTTCATCGCAAAGCGCAGGCGGTTTTCGTTCTGCCAGCTGGCTTTCACCGGCGGCAGCTCTTTGCCTTTGTAGGTCAGGCCATGGTTGAGGCGGTTCAGGCCGTGAGCAACCATGTCACCTTCGACCTCCACCACGTATTCCTGCTCGATCTTGGCGGCATCGGCGGTCAGTTTGCGCAGAATCTTCCAATCCTGGGTGAACACCAGCAGGCCGCTGGCCTTGGCTTGCAGGTCAGCGCTGGCGGTCAGGCGCAGGAAGTGGCCCTTGAGCGGGCGCTTGCTGAAGCGGTGTTCTTCCGACAGCGTTTCGGCGCTGATCGACGCCATTGCCGTCTCGGCATCCACGCCCACTGGCGCGTGCAGCAGGATGGTCACAGGCTCTGGCGCGGTGGCCTTGGCCTCGGGGTCCAGTTCGACCTTCTGGGTGGTGACCTTGAACTGTGGCTCGTCGATCACTTCACCGTCCACCGAGACCCAGCCGCCTTCGATAAACAGCTCAGCCTCCCGACGGGAGCAACCGACCAGTTCGATAAGGCGTTTGGAGAGGCGTATGGGGTCAGTCATGACAAGGGCCGTAGCAAAAGGGGGCCGCTATTGTACCTGTGTGGGCGCGGTTAATCCCGGCCCCATTTCATTTAGCCCCGACGCGCCTCTTGCTGCACCTGGCGCAAACGCATGTGCAGCAGCGGATAAGGCTGCCCCAGGCCATCATGCTCCGTGCGGCCGATGACTTCAAAGCCTTGCTTGAAGTAAAAGCCCAGCGCCTGCGGGTTCTGTTCGTTGACGTCCAGCTCATCGGCGTTCATGCGCTCGATCGCGTAACGCAGCAATTGCCGGCCGAGGCCCTGGCCACGGTGCTGCGGGTCGATGAACAGCATCTCGACCTTGCCCGCGGCCACCCCGGCGAACCCGGTGATGCGCTGGCGCGTGTCCTTGGTGCAGATCAGCATCACCGCATCGAGGTAGCGGGTCAGCACCAGGTTTTTCAGCAGCGTGATGTAGCTGTCCGGCAGAAAGTCATGGGTGGCGCGCACCGACGCCTCCCAGATCCGCGCCAACTCGGCGTAGTCGCTGGTTTTTGGGGTGTGGATAACCGAATGCTGACGCATGCCCGCTGCCCTTTGTGGATGTTCGGTGTCGATGGGCAAAACGATAGACCTAAAAAAGCCCCGCATCTTGTCCAGAAGCAGGGCTTTTTCACTTTTTTATCCGCGCCTGATGCGATCAGTCGCGCTTTTCGGCCCACAGGTCGTATTCGTCGGCATCGGTCACGGTGCACCAGACCTTGTCACCCGGCTTCAAACCGCTGGCATCGTCGATAAATACGTTACCGTCGATTTCCGGGGCGTCGAAGAAGCAGCGGCCTACGGCGCCTTGCTCGTCGACTTCGTCGATCAGCACTTCGATTTCCTTGCCGATGCGCAGTTGCAGGCGCGCCGAGCTGATCGCCTGCTGGTGCGCCATGAAGCGCTCCCAACGGTCTTGCTTGACGTCATCCGGTACTACGGCCAGGTCCAGCAGGTTGGCCGGGGCGCCTTCGACCGGCGAGTACTGGAAGCAGCCGACGCGGTCCAGCTGGGCTTCGGTCAGCCAGTCGAGCAGGTACTGGAAGTCTTCTTCGGTTTCGCCCGGGAAGCCGACGATGAAGGTCGAACGGATGATCAGTTCCGGGCAGATCTCGCGCCAGTTCTTGATGCGCGCCAGGGTCTTGTCTTCGAAGGCCGGGCGTTTCATGGCCTTGAGCACTTTCGGGCTGGCGTGCTGGAACGGGATGTCCAGGTACGGCAGGATCTTGCCGGCGGCCATCAACGGGATCAGCTCGTCCACGTGCGGGTACGGGTACACGTAGTGCAGGCGCACCCACACGCCCAGGCTGCTCAAGGCTTCGCACAGCTCGGTCATGCGGGTTTTCACCGGCGCGCCGTTCCAGAAGCCGGTGCGGTATTTCACGTCGACGCCGTAGGCGCTGGTGTCCTGGGAGATCACCAGCAGTTCTTTAACGCCGGATTTGACCAGGCGCTGGGCTTCGTCCAGCACATCGCCCACCGGGCGGCTGACCAGCTTGCCGCGCATCGACGGGATGATGCAGAAGCTGCAACTGTGGTTGCAGCCTTCGGAAATCTTCAGGTACGCGTAGTGGCGCGGGGTCAGCTTGATGCCTTGCGGCGGCACCAGGTCGATCAGCGGGTTGTGGTCCTGGCGCGGCGGCACCACTTGATGCACGGCGTTGACCACCTGCTCGTACTGCTGCGGGCCGGTCACGGCCAGCACGCTCGGGTGTACGTTGCGGATATTGCCTTCTTCCACGCCCATGCAGCCGGTGACGATGACCTTGCCGTTTTCCTTGATAGCCTCGCCGATCACTTCCAGGGATTCCGCCTTGGCCGAGTCGATGAAGCCACAGGTGTTGACCACCACCACGTCCGCGTCCTGGTAAGTGGACACGACGTCATAACCTTCCATGCGCAGTTGCGTCAGGATGCGTTCGGAGTCGACCAGAGCCTTCGGGCAGCCCAGGGAAACAAAGCCGACCTTGGGGTTGGCTTTTGCGATGGTGGTGGACAT
Source organism: Pseudomonas sp. LY-1 (assembly GCF_053502595.1). Lineage (NCBI taxonomy): Bacteria > Pseudomonadati > Pseudomonadota > Gammaproteobacteria > Pseudomonadales > Pseudomonadaceae > Pseudomonas > Pseudomonas sp. LY-1. Next base: position 1,629,670 of record NZ_CP094353.1, read on the forward strand.
GTCTAACCTCGGTATTGAATGACGCCGCCAGTCGGGCACGACAAGGCGGTAGACGGGCACTTAGCACGCTCGTAAAAGAGCATGCTTTTGTGCCTCTGATCAAAAAGTGCGCAATTCTAGCGACGGGCAACGCACTTGACCAGCTTTATGCAGGGAAATACGACGAGTGCTGCGCTATGCTTCGCGCCGTTGCGAACGGGTGAAATCCTTGGGTCAACAAAACGTCTGTTACGAGAAGTAAAACAGCGCATGCTAAGGTCAGCTTAGATGCGTTGTTTATAAGAGACCTCAGGTCATAGGGCAGGAGTGGTTGATGGGTCAGGCAAGTAGTCAGGCAGCGGGTGCCGAGCATTCCAATGCCAAGCCGATTGGCATGCTGGTGGCAGCGGTCGGGGTGGTTTATGGCGATATCGGGACCAGCCCGCTCTATACCCTTAAAGAGGTGTTCGGTGGAGGGTATGGGGTTCAGGTCAACCAGGACGGAGTCTTCGGGATCCTGGCGCTGATCTTCTGGTCGCTGATCTGGGTCGTTTCGATCAAGTACGTGTTGTTCATCCTGCGCGCCGATAACCAGGGCGAGGGCGGCATCATGGCCCTCACTGCGTTGGCGCGGCGAGCGGCGTCGCCGTATCCGAAGCTGCGTTCGGTGCTGGTGATTCTCGGGTTGATCGGCGCGGCGCTGTTTTACGGCGACAGCATGATCACCCCGGCAATCTCGGTGCTCTCGGCGGTAGAAGGCCTGGAACTGGCCTTCGAAGGGCTTGAACGCTGGGTCGTGCCGCTGTCGCTGGTGGTGCTGGTGGGGCTGTTCCTGATCCAGAAACATGGCACCGACCGTATCGGCAAGCTGTTCGGGCCGGTCATGGTGTTGTGGTTCCTGGTGCTGGCGGGCCTGGGCGTGCATGGCATCAGCCAGCATCCGGAAGTGCTCAACGCATTGAACCCGGTGTGGGGTGTGCGTTTCTTCATAGTCCACCCAGGCATGGGTGTGGCGATTCTCGGCGCCGTGGTGCTGGCATTGACCGGTGCCGAAGCGCTGTACGCCGACATGGGCCACTTCGGGCGCAAACCCATTGCCCGTGCCTGGTTCGCCCTGGTGCTGCCGGCGCTGGTGCTCAACTATTTCGGCCAAGGTGCGTTGCTGCTGGAAAACCCCGAAGCGGCGCGTAACCCGTTCTACCTGCTCGCACCGAGCTGGGCGCTGATTCCGTTGGTGGTGTTGTCTACCCTGGCCACGGTGATTGCGTCCCAGGCGGTGATTTCCGGCGCGTTCTCCCTGACCCGTCAGGCGATCCAACTGGGTTACATCCCGCGCATGCACATTCAGCATACGTCCAGCGCCGAACAGGGCCAGATCTATATCGGCGCGGTGAATTGGTCGCTGATGGTCGGCGTGATCCTGCTGGTGCTGGGTTTCGAGTCGTCCAACGCGCTGGCTTCGGCCTACGGCGTGGCGGTGACCGGCACCATGCTGATCACCAGCATCCTGGTGTCGGCAGTGATGCTGTTGCTGTGGAAATGGCCACCGGTGTTGGCGATTCCGGTACTGATCGGTTTCCTGTTGGTCGACGGGCTGTTCTTCGCCGCCAACGTGCCGAAAATCGTCCAGGGCGGTGCATTCCCGGTATTGGCGGGGATTGTGCTGTTTATCCTGATGACGACGTGGAAACGCGGCAAGGAACTGCTGATGGACCGCCTCGACGAGGGCGGCCTGCCGTTGCCGATCTTTATCAGCAGTATCCGCGTGCAGCCGCCCCATCGCGTGCAGGGCACCGCCGTGTTCCTCACCGCGCGGCCCGACGCGGTGCCCCATGCGCTGTTGCATAACCTGCTGCATAACCAGGTGTTGCACGAGCAAGTGGTGTTGCTGACGGTGGTCTACGAAGACATTCCCCGCGTTCCCGCCGCACGGCGCTTCGAGGTGGATGCCTACGGTGAAGGGTTCTTCCGCGTGATCCTGCACTTCGGTTTCACCGATGAGCCGGACGTGCCCGAAGCGCTGAAGCTGTGCCACCTGGATGATCTGGATTTCAGCCCGATGCGTACCACGTACTTCCTCAGCCGCGAAACGGTCATCGCCTCGCGCATCAAAGGCATGGCCCGCTGGCGCGAAGGCTTGTTTGCGTTCATGTTGAAGAACGCCAACGGCAACCTGCGGTTCTTCAAACTCCCGGTCAACCGGGTGATCGAGCTGGGTACCCAGGTCGAAATGTAAGCGGTTGTTGGACGGGAGCCGGCAATCGGCTCCCGCTTTGTCTTCTGAACCCTGTGCAATCCCTCGTTGTCGACTAGGCTCTAAGCACTGTTGTGTAGGAGCGGGCTTGCCCGCGAAAAACCTTAACGGTAACGCGTCGATCCTGGATAAACGCGGTGCCCATGAGGCTTTCGCGAGCAAGCTCGCTCCTACAGAAGTGCCCAAAAAGCCAAGAAGAGGTGCGCCATGAGTCAGTTGCTCGAACCGTATACCCTGCGCCAATTGACCCTGCTCAATCGCATTGCCGTGTCGCCGATGTGCCAGTACTCCAGCGTCGATGGCCTGGCCAACGACTGGCACTTGGTCCACCTCGGCAGCCGCGCTGTCGGCGGGGCGGGGCTGATTTTCACCGAAGCCACCGCCGTGACCGCCGAGGGCCGTATCACCGCCGAAGACCTGGGCCTGTGGAACGACGCACAGATCGCCCCGCTGCAACGCATCACGCGCTTTATCACTGCCCAGGGTGCCGTGGCCGGGATTCAATTGGCTCACGCCGGGCGCAAGGCCAGCACCCATCGGCCGTGGATCGGCAAACACGGCAGCCTCAAGCCGCAAGACGGCGGCTGGGTGCCGGTGGGGCCCTCGCCGATTGCCTTTGACCCGAACCATACGCAGCCCAGGTCGCTGGACGAGGCGCAGATCGAGCAAGTGATCGCCGACTTCGTCGCCGCCGCCAAGCGCGCGTTGACCGCCGGTTTCAAAGTGGTGGAGATCCACGCCGCTCACGGTTACCTGCTGCATCAATTCCTCTCGCCTATCAGCAATCAGCGTCAGGACCAGTACGGCGGCACCTTTGAAAACCGTATCCGCCTGGTGCTGCAAGTCACCGAAGCGGTGCGCGAAGTCTGGCCGCAAGACCTGCCGCTGTTTGTGCGGGTGTCAGCCACCGATTGGGTGGAGGACGGCTGGAACCCTGATGAAACCGTGGAACTGGCACGTCGCCTGAAAGCTTTGGGAGTCGACCTGATCGACGTGTCCTCCGGCGGCACCGCCGCCAACGCCGAGATCCCCATCGGCCCCGGCTACCAGACGCGGTTTGCCGAGCGTGTGCGCAAAGAGTCAGGCATCGCCACCGGCACCGTGGGCATGATTACCGAGCCGGCCCAGGCCGAACACATCCTGCGTACCTGTCAGGCCGACATCATCTTCCTCGCCCGCGAGCTGCTGCGTGACCCGTATTGGCCATTGCATGCCGACGATGATCTGGGCGGGCGCAAGGCGACCTGGCCGGCCCAGTACCAGCGGGCGACCCATCGGGAGCAGCCGATTCATGAGTCTGATCTCAGGGATTGAGCCTTCTTAGGTTCCAACAAAACCCACTCTTATCCGGTGGGTTTTTTTTTGCCAGGCGCTGTGGGATAGGGCTGTAGGTATTTATTCCTGACCCAATTATTTAAGTGAATACTCTAAAAAAATCCCACACGTCATGAGATTGTTTCTACGCTTAGGGTACGTCTGATTTCTGGCCCAGGGAGTCAGTCGGTTTGTCTACCGGGGCATTGCGCTTCACGGCAGGCGGGTAATGGGCACACGGAGTTTTTGATCGATATCAGGAGAAACAGTCCATGGCCAAGTCCTATGGTGTAGCGGGTGTGGTGGCGTCTTTTCTGACCCGCAGGGTGTCCTTGCGTGCCCGAAGGTTGAGTTCCGATGAAGCTGAATTGCTCGCGCAGTATCGCGCCTTGACCGAGAACGATCAGGTGGCGATGCGCTATTTGATTGGGGCGATGAAGAGTGTGTCGCGGTTCTGAGCGGGCGGTGACCCCATGTGGGGGCGGGCAAGCCCGCTCTCACATGGTCGGTCACGGTGTCAGGTGTATTTACGCTGCTCCGGTGCCGGCGGGAAGTACTGATACAACCAGGTTTCACTCAAGGTGCGGTCCTGCGTGCGAATAAACAGGCGCAGTTCCACTGGCTCCACGCTGTCGCTGGTCGGGTACCAGTCGAAGAGGATGCGATAGCCCTTGATGCTGTCGAGCACCAGCACGCTGAAGTCTTTCACCTCGCCGTGGGAACAGGTCACCACCGGCTCGATCCCGGTGCCGGCTGCCAGGCGATCCAGGCCGCCGCCCTTGAAGTCCACGGCAAACCGCCGTGCCCAGACTGGCGGGTAATGTTCGCCCGGTGCCCAGCCTTCGGTGAAGCCGCCCATGCCTGAACGCGTGGCGTCGACTTGCGCCAACGGCGTGCTCACCGGTGGCAGGGCGCTCCAGTACAACTTGTAGCCATAGTTGAGCGAGTCACCGGCGGCCACGGGTTTTTTCGGGGTCCAGAAGGCCACGATATTGTCCAGGGTCTCGCCGGTGGTCGGGATCTCCAGCAGGTCGATCGAGCCTTCGCCCCACGCGGTGGTCGGTTCGACCCACAGGCTTGGGCGCTTGCTGTACCAGTCGACGGTGTCCTGGTAGCTGGCGAATTCATGGTCGGTCTGCACCAGGCCGAAGCCTTTCGGGTCGGTGTCGGCGAACGCATTGAATTGCAGCTTGGCCGGGTTGTTCAGCGGGCGGCAGATCCACTCGCCGTTGCCGCGCCACATCGCCAGGCGGTCCGAGTCGTGGATCTGCGGGTGGATGGTGTCGCACATGCGCCGCTCGTGGGTGCCGCAGCTGAACATGCTGGTCATCGGCGCGATGCCCAGTTGTTCGATGGCGGTGCGCGCATTGATATGGGCGTCGATTGCCATGACCACCTGGTTGGCCTGGCAGTCGATATCGAAACGGTAGGCGCCGGTGGCGCTCGGCGAGTCGAGCAGGGCGTAGACCACAAAGCGCGTGGCATTTTTATCCGGGGTTTCGAACCAGAACTGCGTGAAGTCGGGGAATTCCTCGCGCTTTTTCGCGTAGGTATCGATCGCCAGGCCGCGTGCGGAAAGGCCATATTGCCCCGTGGAATCCACCGCGCGGAAGTAACTGGCGCCGAGAAACGACAGCACGTCATGGCGATCCAGTTCCGGCGCCTTGAACAGCTTGAAGCCGGAGAAACCCAGGTCGCCGGTCAGTTGTTGGGTGTCGACCGTGGTTTTTTCATAGTTGAACAGCGAAGGGCGGAAATGCACTTCGCGGGCCTCGCGGGTCGTGGGGTCGACGGCGTGCATGCGAACGGGCGTCTTGAAGCCCATGCCGACGTGGAAAAACTGCACGTCCAACTGGCCGTTCACTTCCTTCCACAGCGAGTGTTTGCCGTCGTAGCCGATGGCGTTGAAATTTTGCGGGGTCATGGTCGCCAGGGTGGGCGGCAGCACCTGTTTGGTGTCTTTATACGCGGTCCCGGCGAGTTGCCTGGCCTGGGTCTTCAGCGTTTCGAAATCGAACGCCACGGCCTTGCCGTCGGCGGCGCGGTTCCCGGCCCAGGCTTGCGCAGCCAACAGGCCGCTGGCCGATAAACCGGTGTAAGCCGCAATGGCCATGGACGCTTTAAGCAAATTCCTGCGGTGCATAGAGACAACCTGTCGTGAGCAAATCCCGCGCCGGCCCTGGCGCGTGCTGGATCAAAGATAACGGTTCGGACATGCCTTCGGCCAAACGCAACGGACATTAAACAGACGCCGCATAGCTTAAGCGGTTCGATGGCGTAGGAAAAATGATTGATGGCGGGATGATGGCTTGGCAAATGAGACAAGACATTTCCGGGCTTTAAGTGAGCACATTACCCAGGAATTATGAAGATCCAATGTGGGCGGGGGCTTGCTCGCGACAGGCGCCTGGACACCGCGTTTAATCGGATGCCCCGCATTATCATTGGCGTTCTTCGCGAGCAAGCTTGCTCCTACAGTCAAGGTATCAGGGCGAGGTTCAGTGCTTGAACATCACATGGCGCACGGTGGTGTAGTCCTCCAGCCCGTACATGGACATGTCCTTGCCATACCCCGACAGTTTCTGACCGCCGTGAGGCATTTCGCTGACGAGCATGAAGTGAGTGTTCACCCAGGTGCAGCCATACTGCAAGCGCGCAGCCAAGCGATGGGCGCGTCCCACGTCGGCGGTCCATACGGATGACGCCAGACCGTAGTCCGAATCGTTGGCCCAGCCCAGCACCTGTGCTTCATCGGCAAACTTGGTCACCGACACCACCGGCCCGAACACCTCGCGGCGCACGATCTCGTCGTCCTGCTGCGCATCGGCCAAAACCGTCGGCTCAAAGAAGAAGCCATTGCCTTCCACCGCCTTGCCACCAGTCACCAGACGGATATGCGGCTGCGCCACGGCACGTTCGACGAAACCGGCCACGCGGTCGCGGTGTTGCGCGGTGATCAGCGGGCCCAGCTCGGTGGTCGGGTCGTCCTGCAAGCCGTACTTGATACTGGCGACTGCCGCGCCGAGCTTCTCGACGAACGCATCGTAGATTTCCGCTTGGGCATAGATACGGCACGCCGCGGTGCAATCCTGGCCGGCGTTGTAGAAACCGAAGGTGCGGATGCCTTCCACCGCCGCGTCGATGTCCGCGTCGTTGAAGATGATCACCGGCGCCTTGCCGCCCAGTTCCATGTGCATGCGCTTCACGCGGTCGGCGGTGTTGGAAATGATGTTGGCGCCCGTGGCGATGGAGCCGGTCAGCGACACCATGCGTACTTTCGGGTGGTTCACCAACGGGCTGCCCACGGTGGGCCCACGGCCGAAGACCAGGTTGAGCACGCCGGCCGGGAAGATCTCCGACGCCAGTTCGACCATGCGCAATGCGGTCAGCGGGGTTTGTTCCGACGGCTTGAGCACCACGGTATTACCGGCGGCCAGGGCTGGGGCGATTTTCCAGGCGACCATCATCAGCGGGTAGTTCCACGGGGCGATGGAGGCGATCACGCCCACCGGATCGCGGCGGATCATCGAGGTGTGGCCCGGCAGGTATTCACCGCCGGCCGAGCCGCTCATGCAGCGGCTGGCACCGGCAAAAAAGCGGAACACGTCGGCAATCGCCGGGATCTCGTCGTTCAGTGCGGCGCTGTAGGGTTTGCCGCAGTTGTCCGATTCCAGCTTGGCCAGTTCTTCGCCGTGGGCTTCGATCACGTCCGCCAGTTTCAGCAGCAACAGCGAGCGATCCTTGGGCGTGGTCTGTGACCAGCTTTCAAACGCTGCATCGGCGGCCCGCACAGCGGCGTCGACCTGGGCTTCGCTGGCTTCGTTGATTTCCACCAGCACACGGCCCAACGCCGGGTTGAATACGGCCTGCGCCGGGCCTTCGCCTTCGACCAGTTGGCCGTTGATCAAGAGTTTGGTTTGCATGGTTCACTCCTCCAAAAAACTGTTGTTATTGCCCTGAAGAAACCGGCTCTGAGTGTGGGGGCACTTCTCCAATACCCACATTATTTGCCACCACTGCCTGCCACGCTTTCACCGCCGCGGGTCAGGTAATAGGCACCCAGAATCGGGAACATCGTCACGATCATCACCAGCATCGCCACCACGTTGGTCACCGGCACATCCCGTGGGCGACTCAACTGGTTGAGCAGCCACAGCGGCAAGGTGCGCTCATGCCCGGCGGTGAAGGTGGTGACGATGATTTCGTCGAATGACAGCGCAAACGCCAGCATGCCGCCGGCCAGCAGCGCCGAGCCGAGGTTGGGCATGATGATGTAGCGGAAGGTCTGCCAGCCGTCGGCGCCCAGGTCCATCGAGGCTTCGATCAGGCTGTGGGAGGTGCGGCGCAAGCGGGCGATGACGTTGTTGTAGACGATCACCACGCAGAAGGTCGCGTGGCCGACGATGATGGTGAACATCCCCGGCTCGATGCCCAGCGTCTTGAACGTCGCCAGCAGGGCGATACCGGTGATGATCCCCGGCAGCGCGATCGGCAGGATCAGCATCAGCGACACACCTTGCTTGCCGAAGAACTCGCGGCGATACAGCGCGGCTGAAGCGAGGGTGCCGAGGACCATGGCGATCAGGGTGGCGATGGCCGCGATCTGCAGCGACAGCTTGATCGCTTCGAGCACGTCCGGGCGGGCGAAGGCCACGCTGAACCACCTCAGGGTGAAGCCCTGGGGTGGAAAGCTGAATGCCGCCTCTTCGGTGTTGAAGGCGTACAGGAAGATGATCAGGATCGGGAAGTGCAGAAACACCAAGCCGCCCCAGGCCGCGATCTTCAGGCCGATGGATGATTTCTCAGAGTGCATCGAAGGCCCCCAGGCGTTTGACGATGGACAGGTAAACCGCGATCAGCACGATCGGCACCAGGGTGAACGCCGCGGCCATTGGCATGTTGCCGATGGCGCCTTGCTGGGCGTACACCATGCCGCCGACGAAGTAACCCGGCGGCCCGACCAGCTGCGGCACGATGAAGTCGCCCAGGGTCAGCGAAAACGTAAAGATCGAACCGGCGGCAATCCCCGGCACCGACAGCGGCAGGATCACCTGCATGAAGGTCTGGCGCGGCTTGGCGCCCAGGTCGGCCGAGGCTTGCAGCAACGACGGCGGCAAACGCTCCAGCGACGCCTGGATCGGTAGGATCATGAACGGCAGCCAGATGTAGACGAACACCATGAACCGCCCAAGGTGCGAGGTGCTCAAGGTGCTGCCGCCCACGCCGGGGATCCCCAGCACGAACTGCAACAGCGGCTCCAGGCTCAGGTGCTGCACAAACCATTGCGCCACGCCGCCCTTGGCCAGCAGCAGGGTCCAGGCATATGCCTTGACGATATAGCTGGCCCACATCGGCATCATCACCGCGATATAGAAGAACGCCTTGGTCTTGCCCGTGGTGTAGCGCGCCATGTAATAGGCGATGGGGAAGGCGACGATGGCGCTGGCGAGCGACACCACAATCGCCATGCTCAGGGTGCGCAGGATGATGTCGAAGTTCGACGGCTGGAACAGTGCGGCAAAGTTGGCCAGGGTCAGGTCCGGCGTGACCGCCATGGTGAAGTCATCGAACGTGTAGAAGCCTTGCCACAGCAAGGTCAGCAACGAGCCCAGGTAGATCGCGCCGAACCAGATCAGCGGCGGTATCAGCAGCATTGCCAGGTAGAGGTTGGGTTTGCGATACAGCAGGTTGGAAAACCTGCGCATCGGCGCTTGGGTCAGGCTCATGTCACACCTCGCCTGCGTGGTCGGTCAGGGTGGTCATGGCGGCCCGCGCCCAGCGTGCAGTGATGGGCTGGCCGACCTGATAGCCGTTGCTGATGTCCAGCCACTGGTTATTCGCCTGGCTGATGTTCAACGCCTGGCCGTTCGCCAGTTTCAGTTCGTAGCGGGTGGCGCTGCCCTGGTACTGGATGTCATGCAACAGGCCGCTGATTTCCACTTCGTCGGCCGCCAGCGGGCCTTCGGCAAAGCGCACGTGCTCCGGGCGGATCGAGAACGGTTGCGGGCTGCCGCTGAGGCGCTGGGCCAAATCGCCGCGAATCACATTGGAGGTGCCGACGAATTCGGCGACGAACGCGGTGGCCGGTTTCATATAGAGGTTGCGCGGGGTGTCGACCTGTTCGATGCGGCCCTTGTTGAACACGGCCACGCGGTCGGACATCGACAGCGCTTCGGTCTGGTCGTGGGTCACGAAGATAAACGTGATGCCGAGCTGGCGTTGCAGCTTTTTCAGCTCGCTTTGCATCTGTTCGCGCAGCTTGAGGTCGAGGGCACCCAGCGGTTCATCCAGCAGCAACACGCGCGGGCGATTGACCAGTGCGCGGGCCAGGGCGACCCGTTGGCGCTGGCCGCCGGAGAGCTGCACCGGCTTGCGCTCGCCGTAGCCGCCGAGGGCGACCATGGTCAGGGCTTCTTCGGCGCGGTCGAGGCGCTCGGTCTTGCCCACGCCTTTGACTTTCAGGCCGTAGGCCACGTTGTCGCGTACATTCATGTGGGGGAACAGCGCGTAATCCTGGAATACCGTGTTGACGTCACGCTGATACGGCGGCAAGCCGGCGGCTTCCTCGCCATGAATCCGGATCGAGCCTGCGCTCGGCTGCTCGAACCCGGCGATCAGGCGCAGGCAGGTGGTCTTGCCCGAGCCGGAAGGGCCGAGCATGGAAAAGAACTCGCCGTCCTGGATATCGATGGAAACCCGGTCAACGGCTTTCACTTCGCCGAACTGACGGGAAACGTGGGTGAATTGGACTGCAAGCGTCATGGTGCGGTGCTCCCAAAAGGCGCGGGTCGTCGCAGCGGCCCGGCCTGGACTTCTGAAAAAACAGAACATCGGTGAATGTGCTCAATGTGGGAGGGAGCAAGCCCCCTCCCACAGGGGGGATTAGCGCCCGCCCATGATCGCAATGTAATCCTGGGTCCAGCGACTGTACGGCACGAACTTGCCGCCCTCAGCCTGCGGGGTTTTCCAGAAGGCGATCTTGTCGAACTGGTCGAAGCCGTTGGTCTTGCAGCCCTCGGCGCCGAGCAATTCGCTGCCGGTGCAGGCCGCCGGCACCGCCGGCAGGGAGCCGAACCAGGCGGCGACATCGCCCTGGACCTTCGGCTGCAGCGACCAGTCCATCCATTTGTAGGCGCAGTTCGGGTGCTTGGCCTCGCTGTGCAGCATGGTGGTGTCGGCCCAGCCGGTGGCGCCTTCCTTGGGAATGGTCGAGGCAATCGGCTGCTTCTCGTTGATCAGGCCGTTGACCTGATACGGCCAGGCGCTGGAGGCGACCACGCCTTCGTTCTTGAAGTCACTCATCTGCACGGTGGTGTCGTGCCAGTAGCGGTGGATCAATGGTTGCTGTGCGCGCAACAGGTCGAGCACGGCTTTGTACTGGGTTTCGGTCAGCTCGTAGGGGCTCTGGATGCCCAGCTCCGGCTTGGTCGACTTGAGGTACAGCGCCGCATCGGCGATGTAGATCGGGCCGTCGTAGGCTTGCACGCGGCCTTTGTTCGGCTTGCCGTCCGGCAGGTTCTGCGCCTCGAACAGCACATTCCAACTGGTGGGCGCGGTCTTGAACACGTTGGTGTTGTACATCAGCACGTTCGGCCCCCACTGGTACGGAGTACCGTAGGTTTGCTGGCCGACCACGTACCACGGCGCGTCTTTCAGACGCGGGTCGATAGTCTTCCAGTTGGGAATCAACGCGGTATTGATCGGCTGCACCCGCTTGCCGACGATCAACCGCAGCGACGCATCGCCTGACGCGGTGACCAGGTCGTAACCGCCCTTGGCCATCAAGCTGACCATTTCGTCAGAGGTGGCGGCGGTTTTCACATTGACCTTGCAGCCGGTTTCCTTCTCGAAACCTGTGACCCAGTCGTAAGCCTTGTCGCTTTCGCCCCGTTCGATATAGCCGGGCCAGGCGACGATATCCAACTGGCCTTCGCCGGCGCCTACCGCTTTGAGCGGTTCGGCGGCCTGCAGGCTGGCGCTGGCCAGCAGCGCGGTGGTCAGGGCACTGAGCAGTGCGGTCTTATGCGCGGACATGGGGAATCCCTCTTCTTTAATTATGGTCGGGGCAGTTTTTTGCAGCCGGTGACGCTTGAGCTTAGTTGTTGTTTTAAAGGTGCTGGCCGTGGCGGGCCATGATGTGCCGCACCACGCTGTAGTCCTGTAGCGAATCGCTGGACAGATCTTTGCCATACCCGGAGCGCTTCAAGCCGCCGTGGGGCATTTCGCTGACCAGCATGAAATGGCTGTTGATCCAGGTGCAGCCGTATTGCAGGCGCGCCGCGACCTGCATGGCCTTGTCCAGGTTCTGTGTCCACACCGACGAGGCCAGGCCGTATTCGGAGTCGTTGGCCCAGTCCACCGCTTGTTCCAGTTCGTCGAAGCGGGTCACGGTGACCACCGGGCCGAACACTTCGCGCTGGACGATTTCATCACTTTGTTTACAGCCGGCGAGCAAGGTTGGCTGATAAAAGAAGCCCGCGCCGGAATGCACGGCGGCGCCGGTGACGCGTTCGATATGCGGCTGGCCGAGGGCGCGTTCGACAAAGCTGGCGACGCGGTCGCGCTGGCGCGTGCTGATCAGCGGGCCGAGTTCGTTGTCGGCATCGCGCTTGCCGGCAAAGCGCAGGCTGCTGACCGCCGCGCCCAGGTCGGCGACCAATTTGTCGTGAATCCCCGCCTGGGCGTAGATGCGGCACGCGGCGGTGCAGTCCTGGCCGGCGTTGTAGTAACCGTAGGCGCGCACGCCTTCGACCACGGCTTGCAGGTCGGCGTCGTTGCATACGATCACCGGCGCCTTGCCACCCAGTTCCAGGTGCGTGCGTTTAAGGGTTTTCGACGCGGCTTGCAGGATCTTTTGTCCGGTGACGATATCGCCGGTCAACGACACCATCCGCACCTTCGGGTGGCTGACCAGATGGCTGCCGACGCCTTCGCCGCCGCCGCACACAATGTTGATCACCCCGCGCGGCAACAACTGGTTGAGCGCTGGAGCGAGGGCGAGGATCGACAGCGGCGTGTGTTCCGACGGCTTGAACACCAGGGTATTACCGGCGGCCAGGGCGGGGGCGATCTTCCACGCGGCCATCATCAGCGGGTAATTCCACGGCGCAATCGAGGCCACCACGCCAATCGGGTCACGCCGCACCATGCTGGTGTAGCCCGGCAGGTATTCGCCGCTGAGCTGGCCGGTCTGGCAGCGCACGGCGCCGGCAAAAAAGCGGAACACATCGACGGTGGCGCTCAAGTCATCCTGGCGGGCCAGGTGCAACGGTTTGCCGCAGTTCAGGGATTCGAGGCGGGCCAGGTAGTCGGCTTGGTGCTCGATGGCGTCGGCGATGCCCAGCAGAATGTTCGAACGTTGCTGCGGCGTGGTGCGGGACCAGCCGGCAAATGCGCGGTGGGCGGCGAGGATCGCGGCTTCGACCTGTTCGATGCTGGCTTCGGCGATCTGGGTCAGCACTTCGCCCGTGGCTGGGTTGAGAATCGGTTCGACAAAGCCCTGGCCCTGGACCAGTTCGCCGTCGATCAGCAACGCAGTGAGCAGCGGGGTGGGCGCAGCGGACATTTTTCGCGATCTCTTTTCTTGTGTGGCCATGGGCGTTCTCTTACAAGGCGCCCGACTTCTCTTATGGATGCACAGAGACTAGAGGTCAGGCGCGAGGTCAACAAATACTAAATACTGAATGCAGCATTCGATTAAATAGATGGCTTGCGTGGGTGCGGCTGTTCCCGCGCCACGGTCAGGAACGGGTCGACCAGTGCCGGGCGCGCGGTGCCACGGCGCCAGGCGAGGCCGACGTCGAGGGTCTGGCTGAGGTCGGCGATGGGGCGCGCTTCGATAATGTCGCCCTCCAGGGACCAGGGGCGGTAGGTCATGTCCGGCTGGATCGACACGCCCAGGCCGGCGGCCACCAGGCTGCGCACGGCTTCGGTGGAGGCGGTGCGCAAAGTGACGTGTGGTTGCAGGCAGGCAGAGGCCCACATGCGTTGAGCGTTGTGGCCCATTTCGTCGACGTTCAGCTGAATCAACGGCTCACGCGCCACATCGGCCAGGTTGATGCTGTCGTGCTCCAGCAGCGGATGTTGCGCCGGCAGCCACAGGCGGTGGGGTGAGTGGGTGAGTACTTCGGTCTGCAGGGCGTGGCGGTCTTCGAGGTTGGAGAGGATCAACACGCCCACATCGATCTCGCCGCTGACCAGCAAATGTTCGATGTACGGGCGCTCATCCTCCATCACGCGGATTTCCACATTGGGGTAGGCGCGTTGGAAGCGGGTGAGCAGGTCGGCCAGGTAATAACCGGCCACCAGGCTGGTCACGCCGACGATCAATTGCCCGGCCACCTGGTCGGTGCTCTGCTGCAGGCTGCGCTTGGCGTTGTCGACGGTGGCCAGGATCAAGTGCGCCTGGCGCAGGAACTGATGGCCCTGGTGGGTCAGGGTCATGCCCTTGGCGTGGCGGTTGAACAGGTTGACGCCGATTTCCTGCTCCAGTTGCTGGATCGCCAGGGTCAGGGTCGACTGCGAAATAAACGCGGTTTGCGCAGCGGCGGAGATCGAACCGGTCTCGGCCACGGCGATGAAGTGGCGGATCTGACGCAAGGTCATCATGCTGGAGTTACCAGTGGGGTGTTTTTATCGATTTGTTCGAGTGTATATCGATTTAACCGAAGGATAGCCGCGTTACATCTGGAAGCACTCTAGATCGGGGTTTTTTGGCGCTTAGTTTTACGCTGGGAGTCTATTGGTCTTATGAACCCTGGTGTCTGGAGGCTACGCATGAATACCCGTGGATTACTCGAACAACTGCTCAAGTCTGGTCAGGACATGTTGCAGAACAAGGCCGGCGGCCAGCGCAAATCCGACGACAAAGGCGCCCTCGGCGGCCTGCTCGGCAGTGGCGGGCTCGGCAGTTTGCTCGGCGGCGCTGGTGGCGGGGCCCTGGCCGCTGGGGCCATGGGCCTGCTGCTGGGCAATAAAAAAGCGCGCAAATTCGGCGGCAAGGCCCTGACCTATGGTGGGTTGGCGGCATTGGGCGTGATCGCCTACAAAGCCTATGGCAACTGGCAGGCGCAGCAGGCCAGCGCGCCCCAAGGCGAGCCGCAGACCATCGACCGTTTGCCACCGGCTCAGGTCGAGCAACACAGCCAGGGCATCCTCAAGGCATTGGTGGCGGCGGCCAAGGCCGACGGGCATGTGGATGAGCGCGAGCGCGCGCTGATCGAAGGTGAATTCAACAAGCTGGATAACGACCGTGAATTGCAAAGCTGGCTACACGGCGAACTGAACAAACCCCTCGACCCGGCAGACGTGGCGCAGGCCGCCGGCACCCCGGAAATGGCCGCCGAGATGTACATCGCCAGTGTGATGCTGGTGGATGAGGAGAACTTTATGGAGAAGGCGTACCTGGATGAGCTGGCGCGACAGCTCAAGTTGGAGCCCGGTTTGAAGGTTGAATTGGAGAAACAGGTGCGCCAGGCGACGCTTTAGGGATCGTTCCCATGGATGGGCGCGATCAGGAGTGACAGGTCTATCGGGGGCGGCTAAGGAGGGCCCCATGGCGCGGCCAGTTGCAGCGTCATGAGGTAACGCTCCTCTGTGGGACGTCTATCGTCCTTGAATCGCCCAACCACCAGCATCACTTGATACTTGTCGCTCGCTCGCCAATAGGATGTACCGCCTCGGTTCACATTGCGCAGCCGGGCACGCCATTCCGGGGTATCGGCGAACGGAGGGTTGGACGCAACTCGAATGGGTTCCCAGCCTGCCTTGCGCCATTGCTCCTGCAAGTCCAGTACGACCTTGAGGGTGTCGTCGAGCAGTAGTGGCTCTACTTGGGGAGACAAGCTGAGATCTGCGACTCGCATATCCTTATATCTAATCATGAAGAAACGCGCAGGCGGGCTCATAAACCCATACTGAGGGTCTATGAAACGCAGGCGAGCATCAGATTTCGGTACTGTTCCCCAATAATTTCCCGAAACGGCTGGGCCAATGCTTGCGCTGGAACGCTGACGCATGTCTTCCCAGGGCTCGCCTAGCATCAGCGCAATTTCCGGATCTTCCGCGCCCAGGCGTAGCGCTATCCATACGAGTGATGCGGCAACGACCAGTCCCGGTCCGCTACGTCGCCAACCTATCTTCGCGAGCCAGCTCATTGAACACCCCGGTTTTCAGCGATATCGTCTAGCGCCTGTTCGATTCGATGCCGCTCAGTACTGCGCAGCAGTGTGTGAAACCGCGCTGCAGCCTTGAGCACGAATGCCATACGCTGATCGATATTGGCTAGATTGGCGAAGGGGTTGTTGTTGAAATCAATGGTCCGACCTTCATCAGCGGGACTGCATTGGTTTGCCAGTGTCAGTTCAATGGCCTGAGCGATCCCGGACGGTATGCCCGTGACGTATGAAAGATGGTTGCTACGTAGCAGGGTCACGAGTTTTGGATCGCCGTACATGATCGGATGAAGATTGTTTCGTTGTTCGTGGTCAGCCAGATGCTCAACACATTTTGGCAATGTCTCCATCGTCAATCGCCTTGAAGGCCTGCAATATTTCCGGGTAATCCCCCCAAACCTTAGCTTTTCCTGCCCCACCGAACACAACACCCGATCCTGTCCATCCTCATAAATGTGCCGGCGCGACCGCAAGCAGATCTCAAGCAAGCCCAACCCCCGGTCCTCACCTTCAAGGGCGATGTCCACTTGGGTGATGCGAAAGCCCGTCAAACCGCCGACGACGGTCCCGCCAGCGGTGGTTTTGGCTCCTCGGGTAATGAAATAGCGGCGCATGCCAGCCGTGTCCTTTTGTTAGCAGGGACCAGCACGCTAGGCTCGGCGAGAAAAGCCCGGTAGTCGGACGCTTCGCGGGTTTTTGTAGGTTGGTTCTGTAATTACCTTCAGGGATGTTTTTGCATTCTGTGGGCACCACGTCGAAACCCATTGATAAATGAAGGCTTGTGCTCAGCTATACTCCCCCCCATTTGAATGGCTCTTCGAGGAAACACTGTGAAGAATTGGACCTTGCGCCAGCGGATTTTGGCGAGCTTTGCGGTCATTGTCGCGATCATGCTGCTGATGGTTGTGGTGTCCTACTCGCGGTTGCTGAAGATCGAAGTCAGCCAGGAATCGGTCCGGGACGATGCGGTACCGGGGGTTTACCTCAGTTCGATGATCCGCAGCGCATGGGTCGACAGCTATCTGCTGACCATCGATATCATCGGCCTGCGCGCAGATAAAACCCTCACCAGTGCCGATAAGACGGACTTCAAGTCTTTCGAAGCGCGTATTGAACAGCAGATGGCCAATTACGAAAAAACCGTCAACAGCCAGGCTGATCGCATGGAGTTCGATAACTTCAAGGCGGCGCATATCAACTACAACAAGGCCCTCGCCGAGGTGCTGGCGCGCATTGAAGCCAATGATTTGCCGGGCGCGAGCGTCCTGGTCGAAGAGCAATTGACGCCGATCTGGATCGAAGGGCGCATGAAGCTCAATGACATCATCACCGAAAACAAGAGCATGTCTGACCGCGCCACTTCGGCCATCGACGAGTCGGTGCTGTCGGCCAAGCTCAGCATGGCGGTTTCGCTGATCATCGCCATCTTCGCCGCCGGCCTGTGCGGTCTGCTGTTGATGCGCGCAATCATGGCGCCGATGCAGCGTATCGTCGAGATCCTCGACGTCATGCGTACCGGTGACCTGAGCAAGCGCTTGAACCTGGAGCGCAAGGACGAATTCGGCGCGGTCGAAACCGGCTTCAACGACATGATGACCGAACTGACCGCCCTGGTGTCCCAGGCCCAGCGTTCGTCGGTGCAGGTGACTACCTCGGTCACCGAGATTGCCGCCACCTCCAAGCAACAACAGGCCACGGCCACGGAAACTGCGGCGACCACCACCGAGATCGGCGCTACTTCGCGGGAGATCGCCGCCACTTCCAAGGACCTGGTCCGCACCATGACCGAAGTTTCCACCGCCGCCGACCAGGCCTCGGTCGCCGCCGGTTCCGGCCAGCAAGGCCTGGCGCGCATGGAAGAAACCATGCACTCGGTGATGGGCGCGGCTGAGCTGGTCAACGCCAAGCTGGCGATCCTTAACGAGAAGGCCGGCAACATCAACCAGGTGGTGGTGACCATCGTCAAGGTTGCCGACCAGACCAACCTGTTGTCCCTCAATGCTGCCATCGAGGCCGAGAAGGCCGGTGAGTACGGCCGCGGTTTTGCCGTGGTGGCCACTGAAGTGCGCCGCCTGGCCGACCAGACCGCCGTAGCCACCTACGACATCGAGCAGATGGTGCGTGAGATCCAGTCGGCGGTGTCCGCCGGGGTGATGGGCATGGACAAGTTCTCCGAAGAAGTGCGCCGGGGCATGTTCGAAGTGCAGCAAGTGGGCGAGCAACTGTCGCAGATCATCCACCAGGTCCAGGCCCTGGCGCCGCGGGTGTTGATGGTCAACGAAGGCATGCAGGCCCAGGCCACCGGGGCCGAGCAGATCAACCACGCGCTGGTGCAATTGGGCGATGCCAGCAGCCAGACCGTGGAGTCCCTGCGCCAGGCCAGCTTTGCCATTGATGAACTGAGCCAGGTTGCGGTCGGTCTGCGCAGCGGCGTGTCGCGTTTCAAAGTCTGATGAGCGACCTCGCGGCTAAACACGGCGTCGTCCCGGCAGCAAAAAAGGCGTTGTTCCTGGTGTTCCACATCGGCCACGAACGGTATGCCCTCAAGGCCACCGAAGTGGCCGAAGTGCTGCCGCGCCTGCCGCTCAAACCCATCGCCCATGCACCGCTGTGGGTGGCGGGTATCTTTGCCCACCGCGGCGCGATGGTGCCGGTCATCGACCTCAGTGCCTTGACCTTCGGCGAGCCGGCCCAGGCGCGGACCAGCACGCGGCTGGTACTGGTCAACTATAAACCTGAGCCCTGGCTCGAGGCGCGTTGGCTGGGACTGATTCTGGAGCAGGCCACCGAAACCCTGCGTTGCGACCCGGCGGAGTTCAAACCCTACGGCCTGGACAATCCCCAGGCGCCCTACCTGGGACCGGTGCGCGAAGATGCCTTGGGCTTGATGCAATGGATCGGCGTCGCAGATATGCTCACCGATGACGTGCGCGCCTTGCTGTTTTCTGCCGAGCCGAGCCTATGAGCAACGACCCGCGCTTCTTTGCCTTCTTGAAGGAACGCATTGGCCTGGACGTGGCCTCGGTGGGCGAAGCCATCATCGAACGCGCCGTGCGCCAGCGCAGCCAGGCCGTCGCGGCCCACACGGCGGATGAGTACTGGCAGCACCTGCAGCACTCCCAGGACGAACAGCAAGCGCTGATCGAAGCGGTGATCGTGCCCGAGACCTGGTTTTTCCGTTACCCCGAATCCTTCGCGACCCTGGCCCGTCTGGCCAAGGCGCGCCTGGCCGAGATCAACCAGTTGCGCGCGCTGCGCATCCTCAGCCTGCCCTGTTCCACCGGCGAAGAACCCTATTCGATCGCCATGGCCTTGCTCGATGCCGGCCTGGCGCCGCACCAGTTCAAGGTGCAGGGCATGGACGTCAGCCCGCTGTCGGTGGAGCGTGCCCAGCGCGGCGTGTATGGCCGCAACTCGTTTCGCGGCGGCGACCTTGAATTTCGCGACCGCCACTTCACCGAGCAGGCCGATGGTTATCGCATCGAAGACCGCGTGCGCGAACAGGTGCGCCTGCAAGTCGGCAACCTGCTCGACCCGGGGTTGCTCGCCAATGAACCGAGCTACGACTTTGTGTTTTGCCGCAACCTGCTGATCTATTTCGACCAACCCACGCAAAAACAAGTGTTCGACGTGCTCAAGAACCTGACCCACGTGGACGGCGTGCTGTTTATCGGCCCGGCCGAAGGCAGCCTGTTGGGGCGTCATGGCATGCGTTCGATCGGCGTGCCGCAGTCGTTTGCATTTAGCCGGCACACTGAGCCGGTCAAGCCTGAGCCGGTATTCGTGCCGATACCCGCGCCCGCGCCTCGACGCAGCATCGCAGCGGTCCCGCCCAAGCCACGACCGTTCAGCACGCTCAACGCCCAGGTGGTGCCGATCAAGGCGCCGGCGTCGGAGGCCGGCGACCTGCTCAGCCAGATCGCGACCCTGGCCAACGAAGGCAAAAGCGCCGAGGCCCGTGCCGCCTGCGAGCGTTATTTAAGTCAACACCCGCCGGCCGCCCAGGTGTTTTACTGGTTGGGGCTGCTCAGCGATGTGGCCGGCAACGCCCTGGACGCCCAGGGGTTTTATCGAAAAGCCTTGTACCTGGAACCGCAGCACCCGCAGGCCCTGATGCAACTGGCCGCGTTGCTCGAAGCCCAGGGCGACATTGCGGCGGCGCGTCGGTTGCAGGCGCGGGCCGCGCGTAGCGAGCTGACAGTGAGCAAAAACCATGAGTAGCCCCAACGCGCTCGACACTGCGGGCCTGGCCCTGACGATGGACGACACCCAGGCCATCGACGATTGCTGGAACCGGATCGGCATTCACGGCGACAAGTCCTGCCCGTTGCTGGCGGACCATATCCACTGCCGCAACTGCTCGGTGTACTCCGCCGCCGCTACCCGCTTGCTGGATCGCTATGCGTTGCAGCAGGACGATCATCGTCCGGTCGCCGATACCCAGGCGAACGAAGACATCGTCACCCGTTCCCTGCTGATATTCCGCCTCGGCGAAGAATGGCTGGGGATCGCCACCCGATGCCTGGTGGAAGTGGCAACCCTGCACCCGATCCATTCCCTGCCGCACCAACGTTCCCGCGCATTGCTTGGCGTGGCGAACGTGCGCGGCGCGCTGGTGGCGTGCCTGTCGCTGGTCGAGCTGTTGGGCCTGGACGCCATCAGCCACGGCACGCCGGGCGGGCGCATCATGCCGCGCATGTTGATCATCGCCGCGCAGGATGGCCCGGTGGTGGTGCCGGTGGATGAAGTCGACGGTATCCATGCCATCGATGAGCGTACTTTGACGGCGGCGTCAGCCTCCGGCACCCAGGCCAGCGGCCGCTTCACTCAGGGCGTGTTGCAGTGGAAGGGCCGCAGCCTGCGTTGGCTGGACGAGGCTCAGTTGCTGTCTGCCGTGACCCGGAGCCTCACATGACCCCCGACCAGATGCGCGACGCCTCGCTGCTGGAATTGTTCAGCCTGGAAGCCGATGCCCAGACCCAGATACTGAGCGCGGGCCTGCTGGCCCTGGAGCGCAACCCGACCCAGGCCGACCAGCTCGAAGCCTGCATGCGCGCCGCGCACTCGCTCAAAGGCGCGGCGCGGATTGTCGGGGTGGACGCCGGGGTCAGCGTGTCCCATGTCATGGAAGATTGCCTGGTCAGCGCCCAGGAAAGTCGCCTGTATCTGCAGCCGGAACACATCGACGCGCTGTTGCAAGGCACCGACCTGCTGATGCGTATCGCCACGCCGGGCAATACCGTGGGGCCGGCGGATGTCGAGGCGTATGTGGCCTTGATGGAGCGCCTGCTCGACCCGTCGCAGCCCACCGCCAAGGTGGCGCCGCCGCCAACTGCGCCTGCTCCAGCGCCCACTCCGCTGATTGAAGCACTGCCCGCCGAACCCGAGCCTGCGCCGTCCCTCGGCAGCGAACCGCTGCGTCAGAACAAGCGCATGACCGAAGGCGGCGAGCGCGTACTGCGTGTGACCGCCGAGCGTTTGAACAGCCTGCTGGACCTGTCGAGCAAATCCCTGGTCGAAACCCAGCGACTCAAGCCATACCTGGCCAGCCTGCAACGCCTCAAGCGTGTGCAGGGTAACGGTGTGCGTGCGCTGGACCACCTTGATGGTCACCTCAAGACCCTCGACTTGAGCCTGGAAGCCCAGGAGTCCCTGGCCGATGCCCGCCGCTTGCTGAGCGAAGCCCAAGCCCTGCTGGCAGAAAAAACCGCTGAGCTCGATGAGTTCGGCTGGCAGGCCGGGCAACGCGCCCAGGTGCTTTACGACACCGCGCTGGCCTGCCGCATGCGCCCGTTTGCCGATGTGCTCGCCGGCCAGGTCCGCATGGTGCGCGACCTCGGCCGCAGCCTGGGCAAGCAGGTGCGCCTGGAGATCGAGGGCGAAAAGACCCAGGTCGACCGTGATGTGCTGGAGAAGCTCGAAGCGCCGCTCACCCACTTATTGCGCAATGCCGTCGACCACGGCATCGAAACGCCGGAACAACGCCTGCTGGCGGGCAAGCCGGCCGAAGGCTTGATCCGCTTGCGGGCCTCCCACCAGGCCGGTTTGCTGGTGCTGGAGCTGAGCGACGACGGGAATGGTGTCGACCTCGAACGCCTGCGTGGCACGATCGTTGATCGGCATCTGTCGACGGTGGAAACCGCCTTGAACCTCAGCGAGGAGGAGTTGCTGACGTTCCTGTTCCTGCCGGGCTTCAGCCTGCGTGACAAGGTCACCGAAGTCTCCGGGCGCGGCGTCGGCCTGGATGCGGTGCAGCATATGGTCCGCCAACTGCGCGGCGCGGTGGTGCTGGAGCAAGCGGCGGGGCAGGGCAGTCGTTTCCATCTGGAAGTGCCGTTGACCCTGTCGGTGGTGCGCAGCCTGGTGGTGGAAGTCGGCGAAGAAGCCTATGCCTTCCCGCTGGCGCATATCGAGCGCATGTGCGACCTGGCGCCCGACGACATTGTGCAGCTCGAAGGCCGCCAGCATTTCTGGCACGAAGGCCGGCATGTCGGCCTGGTCGCCGCCAGCCAACTGTTGCAGCGCCCGCCGGGGCAAGGTAATGACGAGACGTTGAAGGTGGTGGTGATCCGCGAGCGCGATGCGGTGTATGGCATTGCCGTGGAGCGTTTTATCGGTGAACGCACGTTGGTGGTGCTGCCGCTGGATGATCGGTTGGGCAAGGTCCAGGATATTTCCGCCGGGGCGTTGCTGGACGATGGCTCGGTGGTGTTGATCGTCGACGTCGAAGATATGCTGCGCTCGGTGGACAAGCTGCTCAATACCGGCCGCCTGGAGCGTATCGCCCGGCGCAGCCAGCAGGCCGCCGAAGCCCCGCGCAAACGCGTGCTGGTGGTGGACGATTCGCTCACCGTGCGTGAGTTGCAACGTAAATTGCTGCTTAACCGCGGTTATGAAGTGGCCGTCGCCGTCGATGGCATGGACGGCTGGAACGCCTTGCGTTCCGAGGACTTCGACCTGCTCATCACTGACATTGATATGCCTCGTATGGACGGGATCGAATTGGTCACACTCTTGCGCCGGGATGCTCGCCTGCAATCGTTGCCGGTGATGGTGGTGTCCTACAAGGACCGCGAAGAAGACCGACGCCGTGGACTCGACGCCGGCGCCGATTACTATCTGGCCAAAGCCAGTTTCCACGATGACGCCCTCCTTGATGCCGTGGTGGAACTGATCGGAGGCGCGCGGGCATGAGGATTGCAATCGTCAATGACATGCCCATGGCCGTGGAGGCGTTACGCCGCGCCGTGAGCTTCGAGCCCGCGCACCAAGTGGTGTGGGTAGCCAGTAATGGCCTGGAAGCGGTGCAACGTTGCGCCGAATTGACCCCGGACCTGATCCTGATGGACCTGATTATGCCGGTGATGGACGGCGTGGAAGCCACCCGGCGGATCATGGCCGAGAGCCCGTGCGCGATTGTGATCGTCACCGTCGACCGCCAGGCCAATGTCAGCCGGGTGTTCGAAGCCATGGGCCATGGCGCCCTGGATGTGGTGGATACGCCGGCCCTGGGCGTCGGTAATCCCAAGGATGCCGCCGCGCCGTTGTTGCGCAAGATCCTCAATATTGGCTGGCTGATCGGCCAGCGCGGCAGCCGTGTGCGCGCCGAAACCGCGCCGCCGCGCAGCACCGGCAAACGCCAGAGCCTGGTGGCGATCGGTTCTTCGGCCGGCGGCCCGGCGGCCCTGGAAGTCCTGCTCAAGGGCCTGCCCCGGGACTTTCCCGCCGCCATCGTGCTGGTGCAGCATGTGGACCAGGTGTTCGCCGCCGGCATGGCCGAGTGGCTGAGCAGCGCCTCCGGCCTGCCGGTGCGCCTGGCCCGCGAGGGGGAGCCGCCACAAAGCGGGGTCGTGCTGCTGGCCGGCACCAATCACCACATTCGTCTGTTGAAAAATGGCACGCTAGCCTATACAGCCGAGCCGGTGAACGAGATTTACCGGCCATCCATCGATGTGTTTTTCGAAAGTGTGGCCAGCCACTGGAATGGTGATGCCGTCGGCGTGCTGCTGACCGGCATGGGTCGCGACGGAGCCCAGGGGCTCAAATTAATGCGGGACCAAGGATATCTGACCATCGCCCAGGACCAGCAGAGTTCGGCGGTGTATGGCATGCCCAAAGCGGCGGCGGCGATTGACGCTGCTGTTGAAATTCGCCCACTGGACAGAATTGCGCCCCGACTGCTGGAGGTATTTGCAAAATGATCAATATCCCCGGCGGTGCTGGTTTGCGGGCAGTAATTCAGGTGATTGCAGATGAATGATTTACAGATCGACGGCATCAAGACCGACGAAAATGCCGCCATGGTGTTGCTGGTCGACGACCAGGCCATGATCGGCGAAGCCGTGCGGCGTGGCCTGGCCCATGAAGAAAACATCGACTTCCACTTTTGCGCCGACCCGCACCAGGCCATCGCCCAGGCGATCCGCATCAAACCCACGGTGATTCTGCAGGACCTGGTGATGCCCGGCCTGGATGGTCTGACGCTGGTGCGCGAATACCGCAACCACCCGGCCACGCAGAACATCCCGATCATCGTGCTCTCCACCAAGGAAGACCCTCTGATCAAAAGCGCGGCGTTCTCGGCCGGCGCCAATGATTATCTGGTCAAGCTGCCGGACAACATCGAACTGGTGGCGCGTATCCGCTATCACTCGCGCTCCTACATGACCCTGTTGCAGCGTGACGCGGCCTATCGCGCGCTGCGCGTCAGCCAGCAGCAACTGTTGGACACCAACCTGGTACTGCAACGGCTGATGAACTCCGACGGCCTCACCGGGCTGTCCAACCGTCGGCATTTCGACGAATACCTGGAACTGGAATGGCGCCGCGCCATGCGGGACCAGACCCAATTGTCGCTGCTGATGATCGACGTGGACTTCTTCAAGACCTACAACGACAGCTTCGGCCACGTTGAAGGCGACGAAGCCCTGCGCAAGGTTGCCGCCAGCATCCGCGAAGCCAGCAGCCGGCCTTCGGACCTGCCGGCGCGCTACGGCGGCGAAGAGTTCGCCCTGGTGCTGCCGAACACTTCGCCGGGTGGCGCACGGCTGGTCGCCGAAAAACTGCGCATGGCCGTCGCCGCCCTGAAAATCCCGCACATCGCCCCGGCCGAGGGCGCGAGCCTGACCATCAGCATCGGCCTGTCGACCATGACGCCGGTGCAAGGCACCGATTGCCGACAGTTGATCATGGCGGCGGACAAGGGGCTGTATACGGCCAAGAACAACGGGCGCAATCAAGTCGGTATCGAGTGATCCGAGGCCAGTGCAGGTCCACATGTGCGAGGGGCGGCGCGATGACTCGACTTGCCCCCCGATGGCGGTGTGACAGTCACCGCGTGTAGGGCTGACACACCGCCATCGGGGGCAAGCCCCCTCTCACAGTGGATTTTCATGGTTCTTGGGCCTGCCTTTTCGCCAAGCGGACTGCCGTTTGCGCACGTTTGTCGTTATACTCGTCGGCTTTCAAAAGTTCGCCAACGAGTGCTGCCCGCCATGGAAATCAACCCGATCCTTAACACCATCAAGGACCTGTCCGAGCGCTCCGAAACTATTCGGGGGTATCTTTGACTACGATCAAAAGCATGAGCGTCTGACCGAAGTCAATCGCGAGCTTGAAGATCCGAGTGTCTGGAACAAACCCGAATACGCCCAGGAACTGGGCCGCGAGCGCGCAGCGCTGGCGCAGATCGTCGACACCCTCGACGAACTGAACACCGGTCTGGCCGATTGCCGCGACCTGCTGGACATGGCTGTCGAAGAAAACGACGAAGGCGCGGTAGGCGATGTCGTCGCCGAGCTGGCCCGTCTCGAGGAAAACCTCGCCAAGCTTGAATTCCGCCGCATGTTCAGCCACGAAATGGACCCGAACAACGCCTACCTGGACATCCAGGCCGGTTCCGGCGGCACCGAAGCCCAGGACTGGGCCAACATCCTGCTGCGTATGTACCTGCGCTGGGCCGACAAACGCGGTTTCGACGCGACCATCATGGAGCTGTCGGCCGGTGAAGTCGCCGGCATCAAAGGCGCCACCGTTCACATCAAGGGTGAATACGCCTTCGGCTGGCTGCGTACCGAGATCGGCGTGCATCGCCTGGTGCGCAAGAGCCCGTTCGACTCCGGCAATCGCCGCCACACCTCGTTCTGCGCGGTGTTCGTCTCGCCCGAGATCGACGACAAGGTGGAAATCGAGATTAACCCGGCCGACCTGCGGATCGACACCTATCGCTCCTCCGGTGCCGGTGGCCAACACGTAAACACCACCGACTCGGCGGTACGTATCACCCACGTGCCGACCAACACCGTGGTCAGTTGCCAGAACGAACGTTCCCAGCACGCGAACAAGGACACCGCCATGAAAATGCTGCGGGCCAAGTTGTACGAGCAGGAAATGCAGAAGCGCAACGCCGCTTCCCAGGCGTTGGAAGACACCAAGTCGGATATCGGCTGGGGTCACCAGATCCGTTCCTATGTTCTGGACGCGTCGCGGATCAAGGATCTGCGCACTAACATCGAACGCAGCGACTGCGACAAGGTGCTCGACGGCGACATCGACGAATACCTGGAAGCCAGCCTGAAATCGGGGCTGTAAACCGCCAGCCCGACCTCAAGTCCCCCGCCAGTGGCGGGGGCAACGAACCTGTGATGGAAAATTTAAAGACATGAGCGACCAACAACTCGACCCGCAAGCCCTGCAACAGGAAGAAAACTCCCTGATCGCCCTGCGCAAGGAAAAGCTTGCTGCCGAGCGCGCCAAGGGCAATGCCTTCCCCAACGACTTCCGCCGCGATGCCTACTGCGAAGACTTGCAGAAACAGTACGCGGACAAGACCAAGGAAGAGCTGGCAGAGGCTGCGATCCCGGTCAAGGTGGCAGGTCGCATCATGCTCAACCGTGGCTCGTTCATGGTGATCCAGGACATGTCCGGGCGCATCCAGGTCTACGTCAACCGCAAGACCCTGCCGGAAGAAACCCTGGCCGCCGTGAAAACCTGGGACCTGGGCGACATCATCGCCGCCGAAGGCACCCTGGCCCGTTCCGGCAAGGGCGACCTGTACGTTGAAATGACCAGCGTGCGCCTGCTGACCAAATCCCTGCGCCCGCTGCCGGACAAGCACCACGGCCTGTCCGACACCGAGCAGCGTTATCGCCAGCGCTACGTTGACCTGATCGTCAACGAAGACGTGCGCCACACCTTCCGCGTGCGTTCGCAAGTGATTGCCCACACCCGCGCCTTCCTGATGAAGCGTGACTTCCTGGAAGTGGAAACGCCGATGCTGCAGACCATCCCCGGTGGTGCCGCAGCCAAGCCGTTCGAAACCCACCACAATGCGCTGGACATGGGCATGTACCTGCGGATCGCGCCGGAGCTGTACCTCAAGCGCCTCGTGGTCGGCGGCTTCGAAAAAGTCTTCGAGATCAACCGCAACTTCCGCAACGAAGGCGTCTCGACCCGGCACAACCCTGAGTTCACCATGTTGGAGTTCTACCAGGCCTACGCCGACTACGAAGACAACATGGACCTGACCGAAGAACTGTTCCGCGAACTGGCGCAGCTTGTTCTGGGGACTACCGACGTGCCGTATGGCGACAAGGTATTCCACTTCGGCGAGCCGTTCGTGCGGCTGTCGGTGTTCGACTCGATCCTCAAGTACAACCCCGAGTTGACTGCCGACGACCTGACCGACATCGACAAGGCCCGCGCCATCGCCAAGAAAGCCGGCGCCAAGGTGCTGGGCTTCGAAGGCCTGGGCAAGCTGCAGGTGATGATTTTCGAAGAGCTGGTGGAGCACAAGCTGGAACAGCCGCACTTCATTACCCAGTACCCGTTCGAAGTGTCGCCGCTGGCCCGTCGCAACGATGACAACCCGAACGTCACCGACCGTTTCGAACTGTTCATCGGCGGCCGCGAAATCGCCAACGCCTACTCCGAGCTCAACGACGCGGAAGACCAGGCCGAGCGCTTCATGGCCCAGGTGGCCGACAAGGACGCCGGCGATGACGAAGCCATGCACTACGACGCCGACTTTGTGCGCGCCCTGGAGTACGGCATGCCGCCGACTGCGGGCGAAGGCATCGGCATCGACCGCCTGGTGATGTTGCTGACCAACTCGCCGTCGATCCGCGACGTGATCTTGTTCCCGCATATGCGGCCACAAGCGTAACCGTAGCGAAATCCGAAGCCGCCTTTTATAAGGCGGCTTTTTTATGTGGCGTAAATAAGCGTCAAGCAAACAGCGCCAGGTTTTGATCTTTTCAAGGATGTGTGTCGTGAACCGCGTAATCGCTCAGGAAGGAGCCGCTGGCATTGCCGCTGCCGTGGCTGAAAGTGTCCAGTACCAGGGCCGCAAGGCCAGTCGTCGGGGCAGCGAGCAACGCAGGCAAGATATTCTCGATGCCGCCATGCGTATCGTGGTGCGTGATGGCGTGCGAGCCGTGCGTCACCGTGCCGTGGCGGCGGAAGCAGGGGTGCCCCTGTCGGCGACCACCTATTACTTCAAGGACATCGATGACCTGCTCACCGATACCTTCGCCCAATACGTCGAACGCAGCGCCGCGTTCATGGGCAAGCTGTGGGTGCGTAACGAAGGCTTGTTGCGCGAGATGGTCGCGTATGGCGATGGCAGCCCGGAGTCGCGTTCGCAACTGGCCGATGACATTGCGCGGTTGACCGCCGATTACGTGCAGCGCCAATTGAGCAATCGTCGCGAGTACTTGATGGCCGAGCAGGCGTTTCGCCAGGAAGCCTTGCTCAACCCGCGCCTGGCCGAGCTGGT
Source organism: Pseudomonas sp. LY-1 (assembly GCF_053502595.1). Classification (NCBI taxonomy): domain Bacteria; kingdom Pseudomonadati; phylum Pseudomonadota; class Gammaproteobacteria; order Pseudomonadales; family Pseudomonadaceae; genus Pseudomonas; species Pseudomonas sp. LY-1. The sequence continues at coordinate 1,658,165 of NZ_CP094353.1, forward strand.
GCGTTCTCACCAGCAGATCCTGTTGCAGGGCACCGGGCAGTTTTTCCAGGTATTGGGCTCGCGCGAGCCGCAACAGGATGCCAAAGTGTTGACGGCGATTATCGGTCGGATGGAATATCAGGGCCTGCTGGACGGCGCGGAACCGCTGAGCGCTGACGACATGCTTGAGATCCTCAAGCGTTACATGCATTTGGTGTTGGCCTCGGTCTGACACCGGGAGTGTCCAATGAAAGCCTGGCGTGTCGCGGTCGTCGCCTTGTCGTTCCTCTTCCTCAGCGGTTGCCTGGTGACCTTCAAGGAACCGCTGCCGGCCAGCGAGGCGGCGCCCGCTGCGCTGGTGGGCCAATGGACGAGCAAGAATGCCTGGGGCGAGCCGCTCAACCTGCAGATCAGCCGCGCCGGCAAACACCGCTACAAAGCCGTGAGCTACCCTCAGGCCAAGCCCGGCCAGCGTGATGAGTATGTGTTCAGCGTCTCGCGCCATGGCAATCGCTGGTATCTGTCGGCGCCGTTGCCGGGCAAACTCGGTGGGCATTACGTCCTGGCGGGGTTCGAACTCGACGAAACGCACGAATTGGTGGTCTATAACCTCGACCTCGAGCAAATTCACCAGGCCATCGGGCAGCGGTCGTTGCACGGCAGCACCGTGGACACCGTGGAAGGCCCCGGCGTACTGGTCGACAGCCCGATGGACCAGGTGTTTGCCTACCTGGATGACCCGGCCAATGCCGATGTGTTCGTTGAAGCTGCGCGCTACCGGCGTGCAGATAAATAACGTTTAAAGAGGAAGTACCGGGTGGACGATTACCAGCAGACGATACGCAGTTTGTCCGATCGCATTGTGCTGGCGCAAACACCGATCCGCGTCCTCGACGCAGTGAAATGGGACGACAACATTCGCCAAGGCTTCCTCAAGGCCAAGGGCAAGGCAATGCCCGCGGTAGACCGCGATTACTACCTGAACCGGCCGCTGTCGTTCGATTCGAGCGCGGTGAAGCTGGAGTTCCAGAACATCGAGCGCGACATCACCCGCCGCCTCGGCCAGTTCAGCCCCGTAGGGCAGATCATGCGCCGCATGTGCCGGGAGTACCGCATGGTGGTGCGTATGCTCGAAGCGCGCGGCACCGAGGATTTCGGCCTGATTTCCCAGGAACTCTACGGCGCCGCCTCCGATGCCTTCCATGCCGGCGACCCGACCCTGGCCGACCTCGGCCTGATGCTCTCCGACTACCTGAACAATATCGACGTGCGTGGCGACCTGAAGGACGAGGCCAAGACCCTCACCGCCAAGGACGCGGTCAGCCTGCTGCAAACCCGTCTGAACAAGGTGTTTGGCGAGGCCGAGGAAACCATCCGCGTGTTCGAGTCCGACGGCATCGTCGCCGACGCAGCGGCGGGGGCCGACTACATCAAGATCCGCGCCGATGCGATGTTCAACGAGCGCGACGTGCGCGCCCTCGAAGTGCATGAAGGCCTGGTGCATGTGGGCACCACCCTCAACGGCCTGAACCAGCCGATCTGCACCTTCCTGTCCAAGGGCCCGCCATCGTCGACCGTGACCCAGGAAGGCCTGGCGATCCTGATGGAAATCATCACCTTCGCCTCCTACCCGAGTCGCTTGCGCAAGCTGACCAACCGCACCCGTGCCATCCACATGGTGGAAGAGGGCGCCGATTTCCTGCAGGTGTTCGAGTTTTTCCGCGAGCAAGGTTTTGAAATGGCCGAGAGCTACGGCAACGCCAGCCGGGTGTTTCGCGGCTCGGTGCCGAACGGTCTGCCGTTTACCAAGGATTTGTCCTACCTCAAGGGCTTTATCATGGTCTACAACTACATCCAGCTGGCCGTGCGCAAAGGCAAGCTGGAACAAGTGCCGTTGCTGTTCTGCGGCAAGACCACCCTGGAAGACATGCGTACCCTGCGCCAACTGATCGACGAAGGCCTGGTGGTGCCGCCCAAATACCTGCCGGAGCAGTTCCGCGACATGAACGCCCTGGCGGCGTGGATGTGTTTCTCCAACTTCCTCAACCATTTGAGCCTGGATCGGATCGAGGCGGATTACTCCAACATCCTGTAAAGGCTGAACTGACCCAACCGGTCCAACAAGGTGGGAGGGGCGTGCTCCCACAGTTGGACCTGCACACGCCTGAACATTTCGACCATCAGCGAGGCTTCAACGGATGAGAATCCTCGGCATTCTTTGCCTGTTACTCACACTGAACGGCTGCAGCTCCCTGCTGTTCTACCCGGAGCCCGGCTTGCCGTTCACGCCGCAAAAGGCGCACCTGGCGTATCGCGACGTCACGCTCACCACCGCCGATGGCGTCAAGCTGCATGCCTGGTGGCTGCCGGCCAAACCGGGAGTGCCGCTCAAGGGCACGGTGCTGCACCTGCACGGCAACGGCGGCAACCTGGCCTGGCACCTGGGCGGCAGTTGGTGGTTGCCGGAGCAGGGCTATCAAGTGCTGTTGCTGGACTATCGCGGCTATGGGCTGTCGCAAGGCAAGCCGTCGCTGCCGGCGATCTATCAGGACGTCGACGCGGCTTTCAGCTGGATCGACAAGGCGCCCGAAACCCAGGGCCAGCCGCTGATCGTCCTCGGCCAAAGCCTGGGCGGCGCGCTGGCCGTGCATTACCTGGCGGCCCACCCCGAGCGGCAGGCCCACCTCAAGGCCCTGGTGCTGGACGGCGTGCCCGCCAGTTATCGTGATGTAGGACAATTCGCCCTGAGCACCTCCTGGTTAACATGGCCGTTTCAGGTGCCCTTGTCTTGGCTGGTGCCCGACGCCGACAGTGCGATCAATGGCATGCCCCAGTTGAGCGGAGTCCCGAAACTGCTGTTCCACAGCCTCGATGACCCGATCGTGCCGCTGTCCAATGGCATCCGCTTGTATCAGGCCGCGCCTGCACCCAGGGTGTTGCAACTGACCCGCGGCGGCCATGTGCAGACCTTTGCCGACAAGACCTGGCAAACTGTGATGCTGCGTTATCTGGACGACCCGCAACACTTCAATGGCCTGCGTCGCCTGGGCGAGATTCCGAATTACCCTATTCCTAAAATTGACTCATCAGAGAGCCCGCAATGAGCGAAGAACGCAACATGATCCCGCTGATCCTCACCGGTATCGGCACCATCATCGGCACCGTCGGCTGCCTGTGGTTTTATGGCTACCTGCATTTCGCCAAACCGGAAGACGCGTTGCTGCTCAGCGACTTCACCATGCTCAAGACCGTGCCCGGCGAGGACTACAAGATCTCCCTGACCCCGGCGGCGCAAGTGGCGCAATGCGTCGATGGTGTGCTGGTGATGTTCGATACCGAGCAAAAAGGCCTCAGCGGTGTGCTGGTGAACAACAAAAAGCAGGCCGTGCGTTGCGTCGGTCAGGAAACCCCACAGTTGCAGCAATAAACCGCTGCGCGCAGTACCGCCCGGCCTGAAATTTCTGGAACCGTTTTGCGTAAGACGCCACTGATTGGCTTGTCAGCGTTGCTGATAACAATCCTTACGAAAAAATCCGGGAGAGCGGTATGGCTATCAGTGCACTCGATAGAGCAATGGGCATGGTCAATGGGCAGAACAGCCTTGATCAGGGGGGCTTGCAAGAGGTTGGGCAGCAGCCGGGTAAGATGGGGGCCGAGCTGATCAAGAAGCTTCTGGAGAAACTGGAAGGCAGCAACGGTGCTCAGGGCGGTGGCGGAGCTCAGGGCGGTGGCGGTGCTCAGGGCAGTGGCGGTGCTCAGGGCGGTGGCGATTCCTCGGGCTCTGGCGGTTCCGGCGATCAACTGGATATGGAGAAACTGAAGAAGATGATGGCCGGGCGCCAAGGCATGGAAGCGATGATGCCGGACAGCGACAACGGTCGTAAGATCGGCGGCTGACAGGCAAAAAAAACCCACCGTTCAGGTGGGTTTTTTTCCAGCATCGATCAGTAAGCGACGGACGAACGTGGCTTGACCGGCTGGTTGTCGTTGGAGATGGTCACTTCAACGCGGCGGTTCATGGCGCGCCCGGAAACGCTGCCGTTATCGGCCACCGGGTATTCCTTGCCATAGCCCTGGGTCACGATGCGCGAAATGTCCACGCCTTGCTGGGCCAGTGCGCGCTGCACGGAGGCCGCACGGCGCTCGGACAGGCTCTGGTTGTACGAATCGGAACCGGTGCTGTCGGTGTAGCCTTCGACGATCACTTTACGGTCCGGGTTATCGCGCAGGAACTGCGCCAGCTTGGTGATGTTGACCAGGCCGTTGGACTTCAGGTCGGACTTGTTGGTGGCAAACAGCACGTCACCAAAGGTCACCAGGGTGCCACGCTCGGTCTGCTTGGCGTTCAGGCTGTCTTGCAGTTGCTTGATCTGCGCGTCGCGGGCATCGAGCAGGGCGCGGGCGCGCTCGTCACCGGCGTTTTTCAGTTTGGCTTCGGATTCGCGCAGCGCGATGGTGTCTTTGGCCACTTCAACGCGCTGGTTGGTCAGGTAGGCCAATTGGTCGACTTTCTTCTGGTCTTCCTTGTCGCGGTAAGCCTTGTCAGCCTTGTCCAGCCATTCGCTGGCGTCCTTGGTTTCCAGGGCCGCCACTTTGGTGGCTTGCGGGTTGGACTGCAGGGCCGAGAAGTTGGTCCGTGCATTTTCCAGGTTCGCGTTCGGCGGAGTGGAGCATGCTGCCAGAGCAACGCTCATCGCCAGCAGGGCAGGGATCATCAATTGTTTGCGCATAGTCGTGTCGTCCTTTCAATTCGATATCAGGTGCGATGCAGCCAAGGGGCGGCGGCTTATTTCTGTTGGATAGCAGCCGGGCGCATGCCTTCCTTGCGCAGTTCATCAACCGCTTTCTGCGAGTCCTTCACCGCCTGCTCGGCCTTGGCGGCCTGGGCTTTACGCTCAGCGACGCGGGCGTCCCATTCGGCTTGCTCGGCCAGGCGACGGGCTTCGTCATAGTTTTTGTCGTGCATGGCAATTTCGGCTTGCTTGAGCTTGTCCTGGGCCGACTTCATTTCCACGGCGGCGAACTCGGTGCCGCCGGCGCTGACTGCGCTGTTGACCGCAGACTGAGTCACCGCGTATTGCTCGGTCGGTGGGTTGCCCGCGCAGCCCGCCAGGACGAAGCTAGTGCCGATGGCCAACGCGGCCAGTTTGAGCCCGCGCAGGTGGTTAAACGTGGATTTGGCAGTGCTGGTCTTCATCGTCTTCAACTCCATTGGATAACGCCTCAAAAACATCAAAATCCATCGCACTGGTCAGCGGCTGCGGGCCCGGCGGTAAAGCACGAAACGCCTATTCAAACGGCCGTTCCAAGTGATGGCTTACTGGTTGTGACCTGCGGCTTTTTTCAAAAGTTCAGAGAAGATGGCTATTGGCCTGAAAAAATACCTGACTGATCGGTCAGCGCTTTTTGGCTTGAACTTTTGCCGCGCGCAGAGGTATGCCGGGCCCTTGTGAGGCCCGGAAATACGCGGGATGGAGGGTGTTTAAGAACGGCTGATCAGTGCTTCGGTTCGTCGGCGCCGGCCGACATGTCGTGCAGATAGCGGCGCGACAATGTCAGGAACCGCGGGGTGGGGCCAACGTCTTCATACAACGGATCACCCTCTTCGTCGGTGGCAATCACATGCTGGCCCTTGATGTACGGAAAGCTGGTTTCCAGCTCTTCGAGGGCGGCGCCGATCAGCTCGCCGAGCAATTCTTCGGGGTGGCGCTTGGGGTACATCTCCGCGATGGCCGCCAGGCGGGCGGCGGATTCCACGTCCAGATGGATCGCGTACTCCGTCTTGGTCAGGCGACCCTTGGCGTTTTCTTCCCAATGCTGGGCCAGTTCTCGAATTTTCATGGCAACCTCAATAAAACCCTGGGTAACGGGCGGTGATGAGCGACCAGCCGCCAGCGTGGATAAACGCGGCGACTCACTCATGAGACTAGCTGTAAGCCACAAGGTTTAAAGTGGTTTGTGCTTGGCCTTGTCAGAAAGTGACGCGGGCGGCACTCTGGAAGGCCTGCGCGTCCCGGATTTCTGGCTGGAGATTGGCTGATGAGTGATATCGATGCACGCTTGCGTGAGGATGTTCACCTGCTGGGTGAACTGTTGGGCAACACCATTCGAGAGCAGTACGGCGATGATTTTCTCGACAAGATCGAGCAGATCCGCAAAGGCGCCAAGGCTGACCGGCGTGGCGCGGTGGCCGATCAGGCGGCGGGCGAGGAACTCAGCGCCAGTCTGAACCAACTGCAGGAAAACGAACTGTTGCCGGTCGCCCGGGCCTTCAACCAGTTCCTCAACCTGGCCAACATCGCCGAGCAGTATCAGTTGATTCATCGGCGCGATGAGTCGCAACCGGCGCCTTTCGAATCGCGGGTGTTGCCGGAGTTGTTGGCGCGCCTGCAACGCGAAGGCCACAGCAATGAATCCCTGGCCCGTCAATTGGGGCGCCTGGAGATCGAACTGGTCCTCACCGCGCACCCCACCGAAGTGGCCCGTCGCACCCTGATCCAGAAATACGACGCGATTGCCGCGCAACTGGCGCTGAAGGATCACCGTGACCTCACCACCGCCGAGCGCGAACAGATCCGCGAGCGCCTGCAACGGCTGATCGCCGAGGCCTGGCATACCGAGGAAATCCGCCGTACCCGGCCCACGCCCGTGGATGAAGCCAAATGGGGCTTTGCGGTGATCGAGCACTCGTTATGGCAGGCGATCCCGAATTACCTGCGCAAGGCCGACCATGCGTTGCAGGCCGCCACCGGCCTGCGCCTGCCTTTGGAAGCGGCGCCGATTCGCTTCGCCTCGTGGATGGGCGGCGACCGTGACGGCAACCCGAATGTCACCGCGCCGGTCACCCGCGAAGTCTTGCTGCTGGCGCGCTGGATGGCGGCCGATCTGTACTTGCGCGATATCGATCAGTTGGCCTCGGAGCTGTCGATGCAGCAGGCCAGCCCGGCGTTGCAGGCCAAGGTCGGCGACAGCGTCGAGCCGTATCGCGTGCTGCTCAAGCAACTGCGTGATCGCCTGCGGGCGACCCGCCAATGGGCCCAAGCCGCATTGAGCGCGGCCATCCCGGCACCGGCGGATGTGCTGCAACACAACCGCGACCTGCTGGACCCGCTGGAGCTGTGCTACCAGTCGCTGCATGAGTGCGGCATGGGCGTGATCGCCGATGGTCCGTTGCTCGATTGTCTGCGCCGCGCCGTCACCTTTGGCCTGTTCCTGGTGCGCCTGGATGTGCGCCAGGACGCCAGCCGCCACACCGCGGCGATGACCGAAATCACCGATTACCTCGGTCTGGGGCGTTACGAAGACTGGAACGAAGAGATGCGTATCGGCTTCCTGATGAAGGAACTGGTCAATCGTCGACCGCTGCTACCGGGCTATTTCAAGCCGTCGGCGGATACCGCCGAGGTGTTGAACACCTGCCGCGAAATCGCCGCCGCCCCGGCTGCGTCCCTGGGTTCGTATGTCATTTCCATGGCCGGCGCCGCGTCGGATGTGCTGGCGGTGCAACTGTTGCTCAAAGAGTCGGGCGTGCAACGGCCGATGCGCGTGGCGCCGCTGTTCGAAACCCTGGCCGACCTGGACAACGCCGGCCCGGTGATCGAAAAACTGTTGCTGCTGCCAGGTTACCGCGCGCGGCTGCAAGGCCCGCAGGAAGTGATGATCGGCTACTCGGACTCGGCCAAGGACGCCGGCACCACCGCCGCCGCCTGGGCGCAGTACCGGGCGCAGGAACGTCTGGTGGATATCTGTCGCGAGCAACAGGTGGAACTGCTGCTGTTCCATGGTCGCGGCGGCACCGTCGGACGAGGCGGCGGCCCGGCCCACGCGGCGATTCTGTCGCAACCGCCGGGCTCGGTGGCGGGGCGGTTCCGCACCACTGAACAAGGCGAAATGATCCGCTTCAAATTCGGCCTGCCGGACATCGCCGAGCAGAACCTCAATCTGTACCTGGCGGCGGTGTTGGAAGCGACGTTGTTGCCGCCGCCGCCACCGCAGCCGGCCTGGCGCCATTTGATGGATGAATTGGCAGCGGACGGCGTCAGCGCCTACCGCGCGGTGGTGCGGGAAAATCCGCAATTCGTCGAGTATTTCCGCCAGTCCACCCCGGAGCAGGAGCTGGGGCGCCTGCCCTTGGGCAGTCGCCCGGCCAAACGCCGTGCCGGTGGTATTGAAAGCCTGCGGGCGATCCCGTGGATCTTCGGCTGGACCCAGACCCGCCTGATGCTGCCCGCCTGGCTCGGCTGGGAAGCGGCGTTGAGCAAGGCGCTGGAGCGCGGGGAAGGCGAGTTGCTGGGGCAGATGCGCGAGCAATGGCCGTTCTTCCGTACCCGCATCGATATGCTGGAAATGGTGCTGGCCAAGGCCGATGCCGATATCGCGCGGCTCTATGACGAGCGCCTGGTGCAGCCCGAGCTGTTGCCGTTGGGCGCGCATTTACGCGACCTATTGTCGCAGGCCTGCCAGGTGGTGCTTGGCCTGACTGGCCAGTCGCAACTGCTGGCCCATAGCCCGGACACCCTGGAGTTCATCCGCCTGCGCAACACCTACCTCGACCCCTTGCACCTGTTGCAGGCCGAATTGCTGGCGCGCTCGCGTCGCCAGGAAGCGGCACAAGACAGCCCTCTGGAACAGGCGTTGCTGGTGTCCGTGGCCGGTATCGCCGCCGGCTTGCGCAATACAGGCTGAGGTTTTTTGCGTGTGCTCAACGGCTTGCAGATAACCCACGACGGCCGCCCTTAACAGGGCGGTCGGCGTTTAGGGGGGCGGGTTGCACTCAGGCACACCTCTCCTATGACGCATGCGTGGTGCGGGTTTTTCCTACTTTTGGCGGCTTGTGTGGTTAAGGCCTGCTGTGTATCTTGATCAGCCTTTGGCCGTTTGGGCGGCCTGGACCCACATTTTTACGAGATTGGCCCCCGCGGCGAATCCGAGCGTCATCTCTATAAAAAATTGAGGAGCACATCGATGCGCGTCATTCTGCTGGGAGCTCCCGGGGCCGGTAAAGGTACTCAGGCAAAGTTCATCACTGAAAAATTTGGCATTCCACAAATCTCCACCGGTGACATGCTGCGCGCTGCGGTAAAAGCAGGCACCGAGCTGGGCATTAAAGCCAAAAGCATCATGGATGCTGGCGGTCTGGTTTCCGATGACCTGATCATCGCGCTGGTCCAGGACCGTATCGCGCAACCCGATTGCGCCAATGGTTTCCTGTTCGACGGCTTCCCACGCACCATTCCCCAGGCAGAAGCCCTGGTGACGGCAGGTGTCGAGTTGGACGCCGTGGTCGAAATCGCGGTTGAAGACGAAGAGATCGTGCAGCGTATCGCCGGTCGCCGCGTTCACGAGGCCTCGGGTCGCGTGTACCACACCATCTACAACCCGCCGAAAGTCGAAGGCAAGGACGATGTCACCGGTGAAGACCTGGTGCAGCGTAAAGACGACACCGAAGAAACCGTGCGTCATCGCCTGTCGGTCTACCATTCCCAGACCAAGCCGCTGGTGGATTTCTACCAGAAGCTGTCGGCTGCCCAAGGCAAGCCGAAGTACAGCCACATCCCTGGCGTCGGCTCGGTGGAAGCGATCACCGGCAAGGTGCTGCAAGCACTGAGCTGATCGAACGATCGGCTTTACGCACAACGGCCCGCTTGCGGGCCGTTGTTGTTTATACTGGCGCACTTTTTTTCGACTTGGACACCGACACCGATGAGCACCCTGCTGGCCCTGGACACTGCGACTGAAGCTTGCTCGGTTGCCTTGCTGCACGATGGCAAGGTCACCAGCCACTACGAGGTGATCCCGCGCCTGCACGCGCAGAAGCTGTTGCCGATGATCAAGCAACTGCTGGAGGACGCCGGCACGAGCCTGTCGGCCGTGGACGCCATCGCCTTCGGCCGTGGCCCGGGCGCCTTTACCGGCGTGCGTATCGCCATCGGCGTGGTCCAGGGCCTGGCCTTTGCGTTGGAGCGCCCGGTGTTGCCGGTGTCCAACCTCGCCGTACTGGCCCAGCGTGCGTTGCGTGAACACGGTGCGCGGCAAGTGGCGGCGGCGATCGATGCGCGGATGGATGAAGTCTATTGGGGCTGCTACCGCGAAACCGACGGCGAGATGCGCCTGGCCGGCGTTGAGGCCGTGCTGCCCCCCGAAGCGGCGGAGTTGCCGAGCGATGCCAGCGGTGATTGGTTCGGTGCCGGTACGGGCTGGGGTTATGGCGAGCGCATCGGTGTGCCGCTGGTTGGCCAGGACGCCACACTGTTGCCGCATGCCGAAGACCTGCTGACCCTGGCGCGCTTTGCGTTCGAGCGCGGCGAAGCGATTGCTGCGGACCAGGCGGCGCCGGTGTATCTGCGCGATAAAGTGGCGCAGACCAAGGCCGAACGCGGGGTAATTTGACGTCAAAAATACGGGTGTTTTTGGCCAAAGCGCGCCAATCGTCAGAATTTGCCCCGGCGTTTAAACCTTTTTCCATTTATGTGTTCTAGTTATCACCAGAGCATTTGCGCGCTACGGATTGCGCCACTAAAATGCCATTACTGATACCGAGTTCGCATCGATGCGTATAGACGGCTTTTCCTCACAGTCCTACCCCCTCAAGCGTAAGCCGCGCAAGGCAAACGTCACGGTAGACGAGTCCGTCGAGGATTCGCCGGACTTCATCGAGGTCCAGTCCGAAGCGTCCAGCCCCCAAGGCGCTGCAAACGCACGTACCAGTGGTCTTCCTGCCCGCCAGCAAGACATGGTCTTCCCGCGCTCCATGAGCAAAAGCGTCGCCACCGCCCTGGCCAGCTACCTGACCACCGCCGGCTTTGTCGAATGGGATATGGAAGTGCTGGGTCTCGACATCCACATCTGATGCGCCTGCCTTATTTCATCGGTTGCCCGTCCTGGAGTGAAAACGCCTGGCGCGAGTACCTGTACCCTGTCGATGCCCGTTCCAGCGATTACCTCGCCCTCTACTCGCAAGTCTTCAACGCGGTGGAAGGCAACACCACGTTTTATGCGCGCCCGTCGGCCGCCACCGTGCAGCGCTGGGCCGAGATCATGCCCGCGGATTTTCGCTTCACTGCCAAGTTCCCCGGTGACATCAGTCACGGTGGCGACCTGCGTGAGCAACTGCCGGCGGCACACAGTTTCGTCGGCTTGATGAGCCCGTTGGGTGAGCGCGTTTCGCCGCTGTGGCTGCAATTGTCGGCCAGCTTTTCGCCGCAGCGCCTCGCTGAACTGGCCGGGTTTATCGACGGGCTGGAACGCCCCCTGGCCGTGGAAGTGCGCCACCCGCAATTCTTCGCCAAGGGCGATGCCGAGCGCATGCTCAACCGCCTGCTGCGCGACCGTGGCGTCGAACGGATCTGCCTCGACCCTCGCGCCCTGTTCAGTTGCACATCCACCTCGGCCGCGGTGCTGCATGCCCAGGCGAAAAAACCCAAGGTACCGCCGCGTCCGGCGGCGTTGACCCTGTTTCCCCAGGTGCGCTTCATCGGCCACCCCGAGCTTGAGGCCAACGACCCCTTCCTGATCCCGTGGGTGGAAAAGATCGCCGGTTGGATCGAAGAGGGACGCACCCCCTACGTGTTCCTGCACACCTCGGATAACCGCCTCGCCGCGCAACTGGCGCTGCGTTTTCACGCCAAGCTGATGGCCCGTTTGCCCGGCTTGCCCGCGTTGCCGACCTTGCACCGCGAACCCGCAGCGCAGCAACTGGGGTTACTCTAAGGCTCCTTTTCCCGCCAGGAGTCAGTCATGGATGCCCAAACCCTTCGCGCCGAAACCTTCAAGGCCCTGCATGCACGCGATCGTGCGTTTGTGATGCCCAACCCGTGGGACGCAGGCTCGGCGATCATGCTCGCCAGCCTCGGCTTCGAAGCCCTGGCCACCACCAGCGCGGGCTACGCGTTCAGCCTGGGGCGACCGGATGCCGAAGGGGCGCTGTCCCTGGAAGACACCCTGGTCAACGCCACGATGATCGCCAAGGCCACCGCGTTGCCGGTGGCTGCCGACCTCGAAAACGGCTTCAGCGACACCCCTGACGGTTGCGCCCGGACCATTTTGCGCGCGGCGGCCAGCGGTATCGTCGGTGGCTCCATCGAAGATGCCACGGGTATCGCCGTCGACCCGATCTATTCCTTTGACCTTTCCGTCGAGCGTGTGGAAGCTGCGGTCGTTGCTGCGCGCAGCCTGCCATTCCCGTTCATGCTGACGGCCCGTGCAGAAAACCTCCTGCATGGTCGCCTGGATTTGCCTGACACTATTCGCCGCCTGCAGGCCTACGCCGAAGCCGGTGCGGACGTGCTCTATGCGCCGGGGCTGCGCAGTGCCGAGGAGGTGCTGGCGGTGGTCAAGGCCGTGGCCCCAAAACCGGTGAATGTGTTGATGTCCGGCGGCCTGAAACTCAGTGTGGCGCAGTTGAGCGCGATGGGCGTCAAGCGCATCAGCGTGGGCTCGGCCATGGCGCTGGCGGCGTATGGCGAGTTTTACCGCGCGGCGCAGGAGGTGTACCAGTCCGGCACGTTTACTTTCACCGAGCGCTCGATGCCCTACAGCCAGGCCAGCCAATTCTTCAAGGATTAAGCGGCGCGTGTTCGCACGGCGTGGGGCGCGGCGTTGAGGCTTATGCCGCCAGGCGCAGGTTGTTGACGATCAACGGACGCGCCCAGTGGTAGTCGAAGTCCAGGGCCTTTTGTTGGGCGACCAGCTCTTCTTGCGGGAACGGCGTGGCGGCCGGTGGCAGCAGGTCCAGTTCGAACTCGGCGATCGGCAAATGTAATGGGCGCGGTTCCGGCGCAGCGCCGGGTTCCGGTAGCGGTTGGCCGGCGCTCAGCACGATCGGGCGCACCCAAGTGCTTTCGAAATTCTGCTGGCGCTGCTGGGCGACGATCTCTTCTTGCGGGAATGGCGTGGCGGCCGGTGGCAACAACTCGGTTTCGAACTCGGCAATCGGCAGGAACAGCGGTTCAGGCGGGGCGATCTCGGTGTCTTTCACGTCGCACTCACGCTGGGTGAGGATCTGCGACAGCAGGTCAGCGCCAGCGCTGGGTTCCACCGCTGGGTCCAGCGGCGCTGGCGCCTTGGCCGCGAGCGCGTCCGGCGTTTCGCCGAGCTGCTCGGCCAACGCGCGGGCGAAGAAGTCCTGCCACACATGACTGACGCCGGCCAGCGCTTGAGTATTGCGCAGGCCGTAGTGGTTGTGGGTCGGCAGTACACCGATGGTTAGCGGAAGAATGTCTGACATTTTTCTCGGTCGACGCTCAGCTCTGGCAAAATACCTGATCCTTGTTTCTATCGGCCGTTGTTGGCCGATCCTTAATATTTTTGAGCGTAGCGATTCATGAGCGAACAACCAGCGGCCAGCCGCATCCAGGTCGAGGCCTTGGCCGACGGTTTCCAGGCCCGCGCCGAACAGTGGGCTGCGTTGCTGGGCTTGCCGCTACAGCTGGCGGATGCGGAGTTTTCCCTGCAAGTCGGGGAGCAAGGCCTGCAGTTGCAACAGCTCGGGCCTGACGCGCCAGGGCCGGTGCGCGTGGATTTCGTCGAAGGCGGCGCGGCGCATCGGCGGTTGTACGGTGGCGGCAGCGGGCAGATGATCGCCAAGGCCGTAGGCATCGCCCAGGGCGTGCGCCCACGGGTGCTGGACGCCACGGCCGGGCTGGGCAAGGACGCATTCGTGCTGGCCAGCCTGGGCTGCGAGATGAGCCTGATCGAACGTCAGCCGCTGATCGGCGCATTGCTCGAGGATGGCCTGGCACGCGCGGCGGAGGATTTTGAGGTGGCGCCGATCGTGGCGCGGATGACGCTGCTCAAGGGCAACTCCATCGAGGTGATGCTCAATTGGCAAGGCGAGCCGCCCCAGGTGATCTACCTCGATCCGATGTTCCCGCACCGTGAGAAAACCGCCCTGGTGAAGAAGGAAATGCGCCTGTTCCGCCCCTTGGTCGGCGACGATCCAGACGCACCGGCCCTGCTGGCGGCGGCGCTGGCCCTGGCCAGTCACCGCGTGGTGGTCAAGCGCCCGCGCAAGGCGCCGTGCATCGAGGGGCCCAAGCCGAGCCATGCGCTGGATGGTAAATCCAGCCGCTACGACATCTATCCGAAAAAGGCACTCAAGTCCTGAGCCTCGCGCTACTAGCGGTCACCCGTTGCCGCTTGCAGCGGGTTCTCGGCGATAGGCCCGCATAAACAATCCCACCACATCCTGCACGTGGGCTTCGGCCGCTTCCTCGCTCAATTGACCGCCGCAGCCATACAACAAGCAGAAGTTCGCCGTGCCCTTGAGCAGGCAGAAGAAGTGTTCGGCTGCGGTAAGGGGCTTGTCGATGCTCAGCGCGCCGCTCTGGTCGATGTGCCCGAGCAGACGCTCCATGCCTTGCAACATCCGCATCGGCCCGGCTTCGAAGAAGATCTGCGAGAGTTTCACGTCCTGATTGCCCGTGGTCATCATCAGGCGGTGCAGGTTCACCGATTCCTTGCTGTTGACCAGGCGATGGAAGCGGCGCCCGATATTCAGCAGCACCGTCTCCACAGGCACACCCTCGGGCAGCTCAAAGTACATCACCGGCAACTGTTCTTCGCACTTGGCCATCACTGCGGCGGTGAACAAGGTCTCTTTGTCGGTGAAGTGGCTGTAGACGGTCAGTTTCGATACGCCGGCCTCAAGGGCCACGGCATCCATGCTGGTATTTGCGTAACCGTTGCTCAAAAACAGGATTTTCGCTGCTTCGAGGATTGCCTGGCGTTTTGCCATGTCCTTGGGACGCCCAGGGCTACTGGTATTGACAAGATTGTCGGACATTTCCACCTTTAATACTGGACTGGTGAGTTTGGTATTAATAACATACTGCCCAGTATAATTATTCCTAGCATCATTTGCGAAAGGTCCTTCAGCATGCGCAGCATTCTCCTGCCCCTTGCGTTGCCTGCCAGCCTGGTCTTTCTACTCGCCGCCTGCGGCCATGAAGAATCGCCCCAGACTACCCTCCGCCCGGCCATGGTGGTGCAACCACAGCCTGCAGCGCAGATGATGGACAGTTATCCAGGCGAGGTGCGTGCCCGGTACGAGCCGGACCTGGCCTTTCGCATCGGCGGCAAGGTCAGCAAACGGCTGGTGGAGGAGGGCGAGCGGGTCAAGGCCAATCAACCGCTGGCGGAACTCGACCCTCAGGATGTGCGCCTGCAACTGGAAGCCACCCGCGCCCAGGTGGCCGCCGCCGAGGCCAACCTGCGGCTGGTGCGTGCCGAGCGTGACCGCTACAAGACCCTGATGGATCGTCAGTTGGTCAGCCGTTCCCAGTACGACAATGCTGAAAATCTGTACCGATCAGGTGAGGCGCGCCTCAAGCAGATCAAGGCCGAGTTCGATGTGTCCAGTAACCAGGCCGGTTATGCCGTACTCCGCGCTCCGCAGGACGGCGTGGTTGCCAAGCGCGCGGTGGAAGTCGGCCAGGTGGTGTCCGCCGGCCAGACCGTGTTCACCCTGGCCACCGATGGCGAGCGTGAAGTGCTGATCAGCCTGCCCGAGCAGGGCTTCGGCCGGTTCAAGATCGGCCAGCCGGTGTCGGTCGAGTTATGGAGCCAGCCGGGCCAGCGATTTGCCGGACGTATTCGCGAACTGTCGCCCGCAGCCGATCCGAAATCGCGCACCTTCGCTGCGCGCATCGCCTTCACCGGCGGCAAGGTTCCGGCCGAGCTGGGCCAGAGCGCCCGCGTTTTCATACAGGCAGACGGTGTTATTCCTCTGTCGGTGCCGCTGTCAGCCTTGAGCGCGGAGAACGGCGTGTCCTACGTCTGGCGCGTGCAGCCGGATGACACCCTTGTGCGTACCCCGGTGCGTATCGGCGCCTTCGGCGAAAAAACCGTACCCGTGCTCGAAGGCTTGAGCCCTACCGACTGGGTGATTGCCGCCGGCGTTCATGTGCTCCATGAGGGGCAGCAAGTGCGCCCGGTGGATCGCTCCAACCGGGTGGTGAATCTGGCGGTCAAGGAGTAGTCCCCGATGGGTTTCAATCTTTCCGAATGGGCGTTGCGTAATCGCCAGATCGTACTGTTCCTGATGATCCTGCTGGCGGTGGTCGGCACTTTGTCCTACACCAAGCTTGGGCAAAGCGAAGACCCGCCGTTCACCTTCAAGGCCATGGTGATCAAGACCAATTGGCCCGGTGCCACGGCCCAGGACGTGTCGCGCCAGGTCACCGAACGCATCGAGAAAAAGCTCATGGAGACCGGTGAGTACGAGCGCATTGTGTCTTTCTCGCGCCCCGGCGAATCCCAGGTCACCTTCATCGCCCGCGACGCCATGCGCTCGGCGCAGATTCCCGAGTTGTGGTACCAGGTGCGCAAGAAGATCAGCGATATTCGCCAGACCTTGCCGCCGGATATCCAGGGACCGTTTTTCAACGATGAATTCGGCACCACCTTCGGCAATATCTACGCCTTGACCGGCGACGGCTTTGACTATGCCGTGCTCAAGGACTACGCCGACCGCATCCAGATTCAACTGCAGCGCGTGCCGGATGTGGGCAAGGTCGAACTGCTCGGCCTGCAGGATGAGAAGATCTGGATCGAGCTGTCCAACCTTAAACTCGCCACGCTCGGCTTACCGCTGGCCGCTGTTCAACAAGCGCTGCAGGAGCAGAACGCGGTCTCCACTGCCGGCTTCTTTGAAACCCCGACTGAGCGCGTGCAACTGCGGGTGTCGGGTAACTTCAAGAGTGTGGAAGAGATTCGCAGCTTCCCGATTCGCGTAGGCGACCGAACCTTCCGTATTGGCGATGTGGCCGACATCCACCGTGGCTTCAATGATCCACCGGCGCCGCGCATGCGCTTTATGGGCGAAGACGCGATCGGTCTGGCCGTCGCCATGCACGAGGGCGGCGACATTCTGGTGTTGGGCAAAGCCCTCGAAGGCGAGTTCGCACGCCTGCAGAAGAACCTTCCGGCGGGCATGCAACTGCGCAAGGTGTCGGACCAACCGGCGGCGGTGAAAACCGGTGTCGGAGAATTCGTCCGGGTGTTGGCCGAGGCGCTGGGCATTGTCTTGCTGGTGAGTTTTTTCTCCCTCGGTATACGCACTGGCATGGTCGTGGCGCTGGCGATTCCGCTGGTGCTGGCGATGACCTTTGCCTGCATGTACTACCTCGGCATCGGCTTGCATAAGATCTCCCTCGGCGCGCTGGTGCTGGCCCTGGGCTTGCTGGTGGATGACGCGATCATCGCCGTGGAAATGATGGCGATCAAAATGGAGCAGGGGTACGACCGCCTTAAAGCGGCCAGTTTTGCCTGGACCAGTACCGCGTTCCCGATGCTGACCGGTACGCTGATCACGGCGGCCGGCTTCCTGCCGATTGCCACCGCGCAGTCGAGTACCGGTGAATACACCCGTTCGATCTTCCAGGTAGTGACCATCGCGTTGCTCGCCTCGTGGGTCGCGGCCGTGGTGTTCGTGCCGTACCTGGGCGAAAAACTCCTGCCGGACTTGGCGAAAATTCATGCGGCTAAACACGGCGCTGACGGTCCCGATCCCTACGGCACACCGTTCTACCAGCGTGTCAGACGTTTGCTGGAGTGGTGTGTCAGTCGGCGCAAGACCGTGATCGTGCTGACGCTGCTGCTGTTTGTCGGCTCGGTCGCACTGTTTCGTTTTGTGCCGCAACAGTTCTTCCCGGCTTCCGGCCGCCTGGAGTTGATGGTCGACCTGAAACTCGCCGAGGGCGCGTCCCTGAGCAACACCGCTGGCCAGGTCAAGCGCCTGGAAGCCCTGCTCAAGGAACACGCTGGCATCGACAACTACGTGGCCTATGTCGGCACCGGTTCGCCGCGCTTCTATCTGCCCCTCGACCAGCAACTGCCGGCCGCCAGCTTTGCGCAGTTCGTGGTGTTGGCCAAGTCCATCGAAGAGCGCGAAAGCCTGCGCATCTGGTTGATCGAAACCCTCAACGAGCAGTTCCCCGACCTGCGTTCACGTGTCACACGCCTGGAAAACGGCCCGCCCGTGGGTTACCCGGTGCAGTTTCGCGTGACCGGCGAGCATATCGACGAAGTCCGTGCCCTGGCGCGCAAAGTGGCGGCCAAGGTGCGCGAAAATACCCACGTAGCTAACGTGCATCTGGACTGGGAGGAACCGAGCAAGATCGTCTACCTCAATATCGACCAGGACCGTGCGCGCGCCCTCGGTGTGAGTACCGCCAACCTGTCGAAATTCCTGCAGAGTTCTCTGACCGGCGCCAGCGTCAGCCAGTACCGGGAAGACAACGAGTTGATCGAAATTCTCCTGCGCGGCACTGTCCATGAGCGCACTGAACTGTCGCTGCTGCCGAGCCTGGCCGTGCCGACCGACAACGGCAAAAGCGTCGCGCTGTCGCAGATCGCCACCCTCGAATACGGCTTTGAGGAAGGCATCATCTGGCACCGTAACCGCCTGCCCACCGTGACCGTGCGCGCCGACATCTACGGCAAGGAACAACCGGCGACCCTGGTTCAGCAGATCCTGCCGACCCTCGACGGCGTGCGTGCCGAACTGCCGGACGGCTACCTGCTGGACGTCGGCGGTACCGTCGAGGACTCGGCCCGCGGGCAGAATTCGGTCAAGGCCGGTGTGCCGCTGTTTATCGTGGTGGTGCTGACGCTGCTGATGCTGCAACTGCGCAGCTTCTCACGCACGGTAATGGTATTTCTCACGGCGCCCCTGGGGCTGATCGGGGTCACGCTGTTCCTGCTGGTGTTCCGCCAACCCTTCGGCTTCGTGGCCATGCTCGGCACCATCGCCCTGTCAGGAATGATCATGCGCAACTCGGTGATTCTGGTGGACCAGATCGAACAGGACATCAAGGCAGGGCTGGCGCCGTGGCAGGCGATTATCGAAGCCACTGTCCGACGCTTCCGGCCGATTGTTCTCACAGCCCTCGCGGCGGTACTCGCGATGATCCCGCTGTCACGCAGTGTGTTCTTCGGGCCGATGGCAGTGGCGATCATGGGCGGGTTGATTGTGGCGACGGCGTTGACGTTGCTGTTCCTGCCCGCGCTTTATGCTGCATGGTTTCGTGTCAGGAAAACGGGTGACCAAGAGTAAGGAGAACAGGCGTATGTATATAAGTGCCTACGCCTGATGCACGCTGAAGAAAGTGTAAGGTGAGTGGGGAATGCCTGAAGCCGCGACAGCGGCTAATAGCGCCAGGATATCTCCCACAAGACTAATCAGAGGGCCGGCAGTTTCTTCTCGACGGTTTTTATAATCGATGTATTAGTGTCGGCCAGGGGGGCGATCTTTTGAAGGGTCAGGTCCAGGTGGGCAACTGAGTCGATATAAAGATGGCAGACAAAACTGTCGTCCCCGGTGATTTTGTAGCACACCACACATTCAGCCATTTGCGCGAGCAACTGTTCAACCTGTTGGAATTTTCCAGTCAGGGGTTTAACCCTGACCAGCGCTTGCAATGCAAAGCCCAGGGCCTGGGCGTCCAACTCGACGCTGAACCCGCTGATGACCCCCGACCCTTCCAGACGCTTGAGGCGTTCACTGCAGCCGGGGGCCGATAACCCCACCTGTCGGCCGAGGGCGCGAATAGACGCGCGGGCGTTCTGGTGGAGGGCGACAATCAGCGCGCGATCAATAGGGTCAAGTGTCTGGTCGCCCTTTGTAAGCTTTTTCATTAGATGGACCTTACGAATTTTGATGAAAACGCGTGAAAATCTTACATACCATACACGGATGAAAAAAGAATAGACCTTTTCAAGGTGCCCACCTATTGTTTGATCAGCGGTCCCTGCAATACTACGCCGCTCACTTAACGCTGTGTTGTGATGTTTCTATTGCAACTTTATCTGCATTGTCGAGGGCGCGAGATGAACTACATACTTGATGCAAGCTCGCTTGCAATAACTTCACAATAATAACTTCTCTGCCGAAAAAGTATTTTCGCTGCGTCATGAGTTTGCCCGACATAAGAGGATCCAATGGCGTGATCGACTTTATGAAAAACCACAGAACCGTCTACTACTGCCATGAACACGGGCTGCCTCGCTAAGCCGTCACGAATGTTCTTCAAGGGGGAAGCGTATGCCCGACATTGCACTGTCCGTTTACCAGGCGGTATTTACCTTCGCCGTCGCCGCCATCGCGCTGCTTGCCAGTCCAGGCCCGGCGACCCTGGCGCTGGCGGCGAGTGGGGCTGCTTATGGCATGAGGCGTTCAACTCGGTTTTTCGTGGGGATCACGTTGGGCCTGGTGATCGCGATGGCATTGGTTGCTTCCGGCCTCTATGTGGTTCTGCACAGTTTTCCGATGCTGGCGACGGCACTGACGGTCATCTCCATTGTTTATATTGTGTGGCTGGCCTACCAGATTGCTACCGCGCCGCCCATCAGGGATGAGCAGTCGGTGATCACGCCGGGCTGGGGCGCCGGGTTTGTGCTGGGTGTGGCGAATATCAAGGCCTATGCCGCATTCGCCGCGTTGCTGGGCAGTTTCACCCTGGGCGCCGCACCTGCCTGGGAGCAAGGTGCGAAAGCCTTGATCTGTCTGCTGGTGTGTGTGGTATTCGACGTTCTGTGGCTCTTTGCTGGCAGCCGAATGCGCAAGTTATTCATCCACCCCACTTGGAGCCGACGACTTAACGTAAGCTTCGCGATTTTGATGGTCGCGACGGTCGCCTGGTCAATCACGCTGACGCAATAGCGCTGTCGCTGGGAAGACCATTGAATAGTTCCGCCCGAGGATAGTTTTCATGTTTGGGGCCGTGTCTGCACTGCTGTTGACCCTGGCGCGGACTGCTTCTGCGGGTGGTACTTCTTCTGGCTGACGGTGATGAATCCCAATGGCCTGCTGACTGTTTCGTTTATTGCGCCGATCAACGCATTTGCCACGCTGCTACTGAGGCGCCTGGCCGATTCTATTTTCAACTGACGCGAGGCAGTATTTCACACGCAGGACGGAACCATTTTTGCCCTTGCTTCCACACAGGATTAGTCGACCGAGCGGTTCCCGCGTATGAGATGCGGGGCAGTGAGTTGGCGCTAATCTGAATAGGAAGGAGTGTGTATGCTTTTACTACCTTTGCTGGCGTTACCGATGCAAGTCGCGGGCTCGATGCTTGGGCTGGGAAATATGTTTGGACAGAATCAGCCAAACGCCAATCGCGATATCAATATTAATATCAACAACGATAGCCATAACTTCAATGCGTCGTCGTCCAGCTCTCATCACTCACACATGTCTCACGGTGGCGCCCGACGAGCGTCGCACATCCACTATTGAGCCTACTCATCGACGCTGCCGGGTGTGAGCGTGCGGCGCCTGGTTCGGGGGCCTGATAGACGGTTCGGCGAAAAAAAGGCCCTGACGATGTCAGGGCCTTTTTTTCAGCTCAGGTCGCGTGGCGTTACAGCGCGCCAAACACCTTCTTTGCCAGACTGGTCGCCGCTGCCGCCGGGTTTTTGCGAATGGTCTCTTCCTGCTGCGCAATCATCTTGAACAAACCATCCAGCGCTTGTTCGGTCACATAGTTTTCGACGTTGGCACTTTTGGCATCGACCGCGCCAAACGCCGCGGCCTTGCCGGCCAGGGCGTTGTACTGCTGCGCCACGCCGACTTTGTCGGTGGCGGCCTTGACGATCGGCAGGAACTTGGCGCGGATGGCTTCGCGGCTGCTTTTGTTCAGGTACTGGGTGGCCGAATCCTGGCCGCCGGTGAGAATGCCCTTGGCATCGCTCACGCTCATGTTTTTCACCGCGTTGACCAGGATTGGCTGGGCCTGGGTCACGGCGGTTTCGGCGGCTTTGTTCATGCTGGTTTCCAGCTGCTCGACCTGGTCACCCATGCCGAACATCTTCAGCTTGTCGGCAACTTTGCCCAGTTTTCCCGGCAGGCCGATCTTGACGTCGGGGTTGTTGCTGAAACCACCCGGTACACCCAGTTGTTTCACGGCGATCTGTGCGCCTTGGGTCAATGCATCTTTGAGGCCGCCGGCGGCGTCGCCCTGGGACAGGCTGCCAAGATCCAGGGCCATGGCGTTGGCACCGAGCAGCAGGCCGGCGCACAGGGCGGTGAGACGAAGGGAATTACGGAGCATGGGCGCTTCCTTATGATCTGGAAATAATCAGTGTGCGACCGCATCAACCCGCAGGCGCAGCGGTTGAACGTCTTGGCCATTGAGTTGCACAGGGTGCCGCTCGGTGGTGATGAACAGTAGCTTGCCCTCCACTTCGATGCGAGCGCTGACCGAGTAACTGTGGCCCGGCTTGACCTGGGCCGGGTCATAGCTCAAGTGGAACGGCAATGGCACCTGGCCTTTGACCGGGCCTTTCTGTTCGGCCAGGGTCACGGCCGGCGCGTCCATCAGCGATACGTCCTGCAGGCTGACGCTCAAGATGGCTGTCGGCGGCAGCGCGATGCGTTGCAGGTAGAACACTTCGCCATCGAGGCTGGCCTTGGGCGCGGGATTCATGGAATGGCAGGCGCCGAGCAGGGCGGTCAGGCCCAGGAGGATGATCTTTTTCATGGTGCAGCTCCTTTTCAACGGCGCCGTAACCCAGCGACGCCTTATTCAATCTAGCGGCTTTCTTCCGGTTTGCGGGCTTCGGCTTCGACCGGCGCTTCGGCCGCGCCGTCGACGCGGTGCAGGGCAACCTGGCGGATCGACAGGCGAATCTCAGCCGGCAGCACCCGTTTCGCCGCGCCTTCAGCCAGTTCGCCGAGCAGGTTGTGATAGCTCAACTTACCGGCTTCGTCGCGGCGCAGCACATCTTGCTCCAGCAACGTCTGAATAAAATGTCGGAAAAGGCTCTTGTCGAAGAACTCCGGGGCATTGAGGCCATGCAGGATCGATAGGCGCTGGGCCATGATCGTACACAGGTCTTCCAGCTCTTCGGCGCTGATGCTGTTCTGGCCGCTGTTGAGCAGCAGCGAAATCGCCATGTAGAAGCGTTGCAGGGTCTGGGCGATGCTCTTGGACAGCAGTGTCAGCAGCACAAAGTGCCGCGAACTCGGCGCCGGGCGCAGGTACACGTTGTTCTCGAAACGCAGCAGGCCTTGTTCGACAAACGCCTCCAGCCACTGGTCGATCACCGTGTCCAATTCCTCCAGCGACCAGCGGATAAACAGCTCTGACTGCAGGTATGGGTACAGCGCACGGGTGTAGCGCAGAATCTGCTCGTGGCTCATCCGCGAGCTGCTCTGGAAGAAGCTCGCCAGCAGCGCCGGCAAGGCAAAGATATGCAGCACGTTGTTGCGGTAGTAGGTCATCAGGACGGCGTTCTGCTCGTCCAGGTACAGAATCTTGCCGAGGGCATCGCTCTGTTCCGACAGCAGGTTCATGTCCTTGACGTGCTTGATCAACGCCATGCCATCCCCTTCGGGCAGGGTGGTATGCGGCGAGTAGGGCACCCGGCGCAGCAGCGCCAGGTACAGGTCCAACTGGCGGGCCATGGCCTGTTCGTCCAGGGCCAGGCGCGTGGTCGACAGCAGCGCCAGGGCCACCAGGTTCACCGGGTTGATCGCCGCCGCTTCGTTCAAATGGCGCGCCACCCGCTCGCCGAGGCGGTTGGTGGTTTGGTTGAGCCACGCCGGTTTGTAGTGCGGGCCCAGTTCCTGGGCGCGCCAGCCTGGTTGTTCGGCGTCGAGGAATTGCGCCAGTTTGATCGGTTCGCCGAAGTTGACCGCGACCTGGCCAAAGCGCTGCTTGAGCGCACCGACCACCTTGAAAATATCGAAGATCGACTCTTTTTTCTTGCTCGCGCCGCGCAGCTCACCGAGGTAGGTGCGGCCTTCGAGCACACGCTCGTAACCGATATACACCGGCACGAACACGATCGGCATGCGCGAGGAGCGCAGGAAGCTGCGCAACGTGATCGCCAGCATGCCGGTTTTCGGTTGCAGCATGCGCCCGGTGCGCGAGCGTCCGCCTTCGACGAAGTACTCCACCGGGAAACCCTTGGTGAACAGGGTGTGCAGGTATTCGTTGAACACCGAGGTGTACAGCGGGTTGCCCTTGAAGGTGCGGCGCATGAAAAACGCACCGCCGCGGCGCAGCAGGCTGCCGATCACCGGCATGTTCAGGTTGATGCCGGCGGCGATGTGCGGTGGGGTCAGGCCGTTCTTGAACAGCAGGTAGGACAGCAGCAGGTAGTCGATATGGCTGCGGTGGCAGGGGACGTAGATCACCTCGTAACCCTGGGCAACCTGTTGCACACCCTCGATGTTATTGACCTTGATGCCGTCGTAGATCTTGTTCCAGAACCAGCTCAGCACCACTTCCAGGAAGCGGATCGCGGTGTAGGTGTAGTCCGAGGCGATTTCGTTGCCGTAGCGCAGGGCCAGGGCCTTGGCTTTTTCCGGGCTGATCTTCTCGCGTTCGGCTTCATCGAGGATGGCCTGGCGCACCAGCGGCATATTCACCAAGCCCTTCACCAGGTTGCGGCGGTGGGACAGGTCGGGGCCGATCACTGCGGTTTTCAGGTTGCGAAAGTGTACGCGCAGGATGCGTTGGGCCATGCGAACGGTGCGTTCGTGGCCTTTATTGTGCTCGATCAATTCACGCAGGTTGATAGGCGCGGAGAATTGGACGCGGGTCTTGCGCCCCAGGATCAGGATGCTCAGCAGCCGGCGCAGGCGCCCGGTGACGGCCCAGCTGTCGGCGAACAGCAGTTTCCATGGGCTGGACTCGCTGTCGGGCGACTGCCCCCAGAACACGCTGACCGGAATGATTTGTGCATTCTCTTGTGCGTGTGCGCTGAGGGTATTGACCAGGCGGGTCAGGGTCGGCGGCGCGCCGCGTTTGTCCTGGCGGCCGAGCCAGTCCGGCTCTGGCGTGAGGTAGAAGAACGCCGCGGGTTCCAGCAACGGCCCGACCGCTACCGGCAGCACCGGGCGCGGCAGGCCGGCCTTGGTGCACTCGGTATCGACCACGGCCAATTCGGTGAGGGAGGGTGATTGCAGGACGTAGAACACCGGCCGGCTGCGGTCGAGGTTAAGGGTAAGGGACGACTGGTTGATCGTCTCTGAGCGAACCCAGAGGTACAACAGTCGGCGCAAGGTGCCAAACACCAGACGGCGGAACGGGGAGCGGGTCATAGGCGAGCTGCTTCAAGTGGAAAAAACCGAGCAGGTGCTCGGGTGGGTAGTGTGCCGTATTCACCGAAAATCGGCAAAAAAGCAGCGATGTAAAGTTGGGTTGATCGTTTTTGAGCCTGTCTTATACTCGGCAGTTCAACGCGACCGACTCGACAATAACAATCATGTGGGAGTGAACAGATGACAACGCGCGAAACCGGTAATGTGAAGTGGTTCAACGATGCCAAGGGATATGGCTTTATTCAGCGTGAAGACGGCAAGGATGTGTTCGTACACTACCGCGCCATCCGCGGTGAAGGGCACCGTTCCCTGGCCGAAGGCCAGCAGGTGGAATACGCCGTGGTGAGCGGCGAGAAGGGCTTGCAGGCTGAGGATGTGGTGGGTTTGTAATGCGGGTTTTTGTTACACCGTAGAACCCATGTGGGAGGGGGCTTGCTCCCGATCGCGTTGGATCAGTCACTAAATGTATTGACTGGCCCACCGCGATCGGGGGCAAGCCCCCTCCCACATTTGATTGGGTTCGCAATTGCGGATCAGGTGGTTTTCCAGGTGATCTGTTCTTCACCATCCTTGCTGATGCGAATCCAGGTGTCGGCGCTTTCCTCGCCTTCTTCCTCAACCCAGCTGCCCGGTGCGCAACGCACTTCGACGTTCAGCGCGGCAAAGGCGGCGCGGGCGCAGGCGATGTCGTCTTCCCACGGGGTCTGATCGCTTTCCAGGTACAGGCTGTTCCATTTGCCTACCGCCTTGGGCAACCAGGTGACAGGCACGTCGCCGGCCGTGCACTTGTAGGTCTGGCCGCGCTGGACCCAGGCGGTGCAAGGGCCAAGGGCGGCGCCCAGCCAGGCGGCGATGGCCTTGTGGTCGACGTCGGCGTCCTTCAGGTAAATCTCGATATCAGGTTGGCGCATGGATGTTCCTCGTTGCGGGATTCGAAAATCCATTCGCGGATTCAGGGTGGGCGGAGTGCCCGAAAAGTCGGTTATTGAAGCACGAAATAATCGTAGCGCATCGATACGCTGACCCGCAGCGGCTCGGCATGCTCGATTACCTCGGTGCGGCGCTCGGCGCTGGCGCGCCAGCCGTGAGGGGTCATGGCCAGCAGGTTGGCACGGTCTTTCGGGTCCGCCAGGCTCAGCGTGAACTCGAGGGTTTCGCTGTGCGCAAGGCTCATGCCGTCCGGCACCAGGGCCAGGTGTTTGTCGTCGGTGTACTCGCGCACTTCGTCGTACAGGCGCTCGCGCAGCTCCATCAGGTGACCGCGGGTCGGGCCGACTTTCATCAAGCCGCCGCCGGGGCTGAGCAGGCGTTTGGCCTCTTGCCAGTCCAACGGGCTGAACACGCTGGCGAGAAACTGGCAGCTGGCATCGGCCAACGGCACGCGGGCCATGCTGGCGATCAACCAGGTCAGTGCCGGGTTGCGCTTGCACGCACGCTTGACCGCTTCCTTGGAGATATCCAGGGCATAGCCATCGGCGTGGGGCAGGGCGTCGGCGATTTGTGCGGTGTAGTAACCCTCGCCACAACCGATGTCCACCCAGCGCTGCGGTGCTTGTTGCGCGGCCAGTTGCGCCAGGCGCTTGGCCACCGGGGCGTAGTGGCCAGCGTTGAGGAAGTCGCGGCGCGCCTCGACCATGGCGAGGTTGTCGCCCGGGTCGCGGCTGTTTTTGTGCTGCACCGGCAACAGGTTCAGGTAACCCTGGCGCGCGCGGTCGAAACGGTGTCCGACCGGGCACGCCACGCCATTGTCCACCGCGTGGAGCGGTGCGCTGCAAATGGGACAGGCCAGCATCAGGCGAGCAACTTGATCAGGGTCTGGTAGTAGATCTCGGTCAGCACGTCGAGGTCGCTGGCCAGAATGCGCTCGTTGACCTGATGGATCGTCGCGTTGACCGGGCCCAACTCGACCACCTGGGTGCCAAGGGTTGCGATGAAGCGCCCGTCGGACGTACCGCCGCTGGTGGACGCCTGGGTCTCACGACCGGTGACCGCCTTGATGCTGGCGGACACCGCATCGAGCAAGGCCCCCGGTTCGGTGAGGAACGGCAGGCCGGACAGCGCCCAGTCTACGTGCCAGTCCAGGGCGTGTTTGTCGAGGATCGCGGCAACGCGCTGTTGCAGGCCTTCCACGGTGGATTCGGTAGAGAAGCGGAAGTTGAACACCGCTGTCAGGTCACCGGGGATCACGTTGGTCGCGCCGGTGCCGGCGTTGAGGTTGGAGATCTGGAAGCTGGTCGGCGGGAAGAAGGTGTTGCCGTCGTCCCAATGCTCGGCGGCCAGTTCCGCCAGTGCCGGGGCAGCCAGGTGGATCGGGTTCTTCGCCAGGTGCGGGTAGGCCACGTGACCTTGCACGCCGCGCACGGTCAGGGTGGCGCCGAGGGAGCCGCGACGGCCGTTCTTGACCACATCGCCGACCAGGCTGGTGCTGGACGGTTCGCCGACGATGCACCAGTCCAGACGCTCCTTGCGCGCGGCCAGGCGTTCGATCACGGCCTTGGTGCCGTGGTGCGCCGGGCCTTCTTCATCGCTGGTGATCAGAAAAGCCACCGAGCCCTTGTGGTCCGGGTAGTCCTGCACGAAGCGCTCCGACGCCACCAGCATCGCCGCCAGGCTGCCTTTCATGTCCGCCGCGCCGCGGCCGCAGAGCATGCCGTGGTCGTCGATCAGCGCGTCGAACGGATCGTTCTGCCAGGCCTGTACCGGCCCGGTCGGGACCACGTCGGTGTGGCCGGCAAAGCACAGCACCGGGCCGTCGTGCTTGCCGTGGGTGGCCCAGAAGTTATCTACGTTTTCGATACGCATCGGCTCAAGCTGGAAACCGGCGTCGCCCAGGCGCTGCATCATCAGCTTCTGGCAATCGGCGTCGATCGGCGTCACCGAGGGACGGCGGATCAGGTCGATGGCAAGTTGAAGGGTCGGCGAAAGGTCGGCATGAGCCGTCATGGGAAACTCCGGAAATCGAGGCGGCGACGTTCTAATTGACTGTAGGAGCGAGCGTGCTCGCGAAAAACGCAAGAGCACCGCGTTCATTCAAGATGTTCGCGTGATCGTTGACGATTTTCGCGAGCAAGCTCGCTCCTACAGTGATATGTGCAAGGCTTACAAAACGGCCGTTATCTTATAGCAAAACGGCGGCCAGAGGCCGCCGTTTAGTGCATTGCACACGTTTTTACAGCGCGGTGGCCGGCTCTGCCTTCGGCGCCGGTTTCGGCAGCGACGACAGGAACGCCATGATCAACGCCGCCACATACGGCAGCGACTGCACCAGCAGCATCACCACCCAGAAGCGCATGTCGGCGCTCGGCAGGCCCTGCACCAGGTAGATCCCCAGCGCCGCGCCCCACAACAGCAGCATGATGAACATCTCTTCGCGGGCTTCGGAAATCGCTACCCAGAAGCCGTGGTTATCCGCGTTTTTCGGTGTACGAAAGAACGGAATGCTGGTGGTGAAGAAGCCATACAGCACCGCTTTGGCGATGGTGTGGGACAACGCCAGGCCGGCCAGCGCCGCACAGAACGCATCCTTGAGGTTAACCCCCACGGCACGACGGTACAGGAAGATGATCTTGCCCACCTTGAACACGAACAACGCCAACGGCGGGATCGCGAAAATCAGCAACGGCGGGTCGACCCGGGTCGGCACGATGATCATCGCCGCCGACCACAACAGCGCGCCGACGGTGAAGAAGATGTTCATGCCATCCGCGACCCACGGCAACCAGCCCGCGAGGAAGTGGTAGCGCTGGCCACGGGTCAGCTCGGTGTCCTTGCCGCGCAGCAGGCTGGCGGTGTGACGCTTGATGATCTGGATCGCGCCATAGGCCCAGCGGAAACGCTGTTTCTTGAAGTCGATGAAGGTGTCGGGCATCAGGCCCTTGCCGTAGCTTTCGTGGTAATACGCGGCCGACAGGCCTTTCTCGAACACGCGCAGGCCGAGTTCGGCGTCTTCGCAGATGCACCAGTCGGCCCAGCCCAGCTCTTCGAGCACCGAGCGACGGGTCATGGTCATGGTGCCGTGCTGGATGATCGCGTCGCGGTCGTTGCGGGTGACCATGCCGATATGGAAGAAGCCTTTGTATTCGGCGTAGCAGAGCTTCTTGAAGGTGCTTTCGTTCTGGTCGCGATAATCCTGCGGCGACTGCACCACGGCGATTTTCGGGTCGGCGAAGTGCGGCACCATGTGCTTGAGCCAGTTCGGCGACACGCAGTAGTCCGAGTCGATCACCGCGATCACTTCGGCATCCTTGGCGGTGTGCGGGATCAGGTAGTTCAACGCGCCGCCCTTGAAACCGGCCAGGGGCGCGACGTGGAAGAACTTGAAGCGCGGGCCCAGGGTTGCGCAGTAGTCGCGCACCGGTTCCCACACCGCCGGGTCCTTGGTGTTGTTGTCGATGATCAGGACTTCGTAGTCCGGGTAGTCGAGGGCGGCCAGGGCATCGAGGGTCTGTTTGACCATCTCTGGCGGCTCGTTGTAGCACGGCACATGGATCGACACTTTCGGGCGGTAGTCCGAGTCCCCCACGACCGGCAGGAATTCACGCCGACGCTTGTGGGTCCAGACCGCTTCCGCCAGTTCATGGGCTTCGGCCAGCAGCACGATAAACACGCCCAGGGCGCCGAGCGCCAGGAGGAAGCCGACCGTCAGGCTGAACCAGGTGCTGTATTGCTGGCTGTAGTCGTAGCCGATCCACACCAGCACCGAACCGCACAGGAACGCGATAAAGGTCAGGAAGGTCCGGCCGCGTTGGCGCAGGGCCGAGCCGTCGATCATCAGCAGGGTCAACGACAGCAGTGCAAGCACCACCGAACCGATGGCCAGCACGCGCCATTGCGGGATCGCGACCACCGGTCCTTCGAAGTTGAATTTCTGCTGACGCGCGGCGTTGTACACGCCCCAGTAGGCGCCGACCGAGCCTTCGTCGCTGGCTTTCCACGGTTGGTCGAAGGCCTCGATCACGAAGTAGTTGAAGCCCTGGCGGTTCAGCTTGTTCACCAGCGTGCGTAGGTAAATTGCCTGGTCGGCGGGAGACGCATCAGCACCGCCACGCATGCGGCCGTTGCTCGGCCAGCCGACTTCCGACAGCAGCAGCGGCTTTTTCGGGAAGGTCTTCTTCAGATCCCGTGCGCGGTCGAGTACGAATTGGCCCGCCTGGTCCACCGGAATATGTTCCCAGTACGGCAGGATGTGCGCTGCGATCAAGTCGACATGCTTGGCCAGTTGTGGGTTGTGCTCCCAGATGTGCCATTGCTCGGAGGTGGTCACCGGCACCTTGACGGCCGCGCGCACGCGATCCAGCAACACGATCAGTGCTTCGGGGGTGATCTCTTTACGGAACAACGCTTCGTTGCCGACCACCACGCGCACGACGCTGCGCGAGCTGTTGGCGATCTCGATGGCGCGCTGGATCTCGCGTTCGTTGCGTTCCAGGTCCGGGCTGATCCAGATCCCCAGGGTGACGCGCAGGCCGAACTCTTCCGCCAGCTTGGGGATGTCTCCCAGAGTGCCGTCGACCGAGTAGGTCCGGATGTTGTCCGTCAACTTGCTCATGATCTCCAGATCGCGGCGCATCTGGTCGTCGGTCGGGTACTGGTCTTTCTGTGGGTACTGGCCTTGTTGAAACGGCGAGTAGGAAAAACCGGAGATTTGTTCAGGCCAGTTGGGGGCAGTGACCGGGCGGTTGATCAGCGCCCAGAAGCCGGTGAACAGCGCGGCAATTGCCAGCACCACCACCAGGTTGAGTCCAAATTTACGCGATGACATGGCTATTTCGGGTTCCAAAAGGTGTGGAACGAAAAGAGGTGTCGGCCTACGCCGAACGGCGCGCATCCTACACCGGCCCTTCCCTGAGCGTACAGCAGACTGAGAAAAGCCGGACGTTAGTCCGCGAATCTCCAGCTAAGTTCTTTACGTGTATCGCGAAGTTTCGAACTTGTCCTGGCAAAGCCCTATAATGCGCGCCGGTTTTTGGGGTAATGGTCATGAGTACAGAAGATCCGCGGTTTGCAGGCGTCGCCCGCTTGTATGGCATTGAAGGCCTGGAGCGCTTGAAAGCGGCCCATGTGGCGATCGTCGGCGTCGGCGGCGTAGGCTCATGGGCGGCGGAAGCCATCGCCCGTTGTGGGGTGGGCGAGATCTCGTTGTTTGATTTGGATGATGTCTGCGTCAGCAACAGCAACCGTCAGTTGCATGCCCTCGACAGCACCGTGGGCAAGCCCAAGGTCGAGGTGATGGCTGAGCGCCTGCGCGGTATCAACCCGGACTGCACGGTGCATGCCGTGGCGGATTTCGTGACCCGCGAGACCATGGCCGAGTACATCACCCCCAACATCGACTGCGTGATCGACTGCATCGACGCCGTCAACGCCAAGGCGGCACTGATCGCCTGGTGCAAGCGCCGCAAGATCCAGATCATCACCACCGGCGGCGCTGGCGGGCAGATCGACCCGACGTTGATCCAGGTCTGCGACCTGAACCGCACCTTCAACGACCCGCTCGCCTCGAAAGTGCGCTCCACCCTGCGCCGTGACTATGGCTTCTCGCGCACGGTGACCCGCCATTACAGCGTGCCGTGTGTGTTTTCCACCGAGCAACTGCGCTATCCGAAGCCGGACGGCAGCATCTGCTTGCAGAAGAGTTTTGTTGGCGACGGGGTAAAGCTGGACTGCGCCGGCGGGTTTGGCGCGGTGATGATGGTCACTGCAACCTTCGGCATGGTGGCGGCGACCAAGGCGGTGGACAAGATCGTGGCCGGGGTGCGCCGGCCTTCCGATCGGGTCAAACCTTCTTAAACCTCAAGGCCTTGCACCATTCAAATGTGGGAGGGGGCTTGCTCCCGATAGCAGAGTGCCAGTCACTGAATACATTGACTGAACCACCGCTATCGGGGGCAAACCCCCTCCCACATTGGGTTTTATGTACGGCTTAGTTCGCGCATGCGCTGCAGCACGGCGTTCAGGCCATTGCTGCGCGACGGCGACAACTGGCGGGACAGCCCCAGTTGATTGAACCAGTCCGGCAAGTCGACCGCCTGCAACTCGGCGGCCGACAGCCCGTTGACTCGCGCCAGCAGCAACGCCACCAGCCCGCGGATCATGCGCGCTTCGCTGCTGGCGGCGAACTGCCAGTGGCCGTCGGATAAGCGCCCGACCAGCCATACCAGGCTCTCGCAGCCCTGCACCAGATTGGCCTCGACCTTGTCTTCGTCCGCCAGCGGCGGCAGCCGTTCGCCCCATTGCATCAGCAGGCGCGCGCGTTGCTCCCAACTGCCCACTGCCTGAAACGACTCAAGCGCGCCGACAGCCTCGGCCGGCAGGCTCATCGCAGCATATCCAGGGCCTGGTCCAGCGCTTCGAAGAATCGCTCCAGATCATCGGAATTGTTGTACAGCGCCAGGGACACGCGAATCGCTCCCGACAAGTGCATCGCCTTGAGCAGCGGCATTGCGCAATGATGGCCGGCGCGCACGGCAATGCCCTGTTCGGTCAGCAAGTGCGCAAGATCGGCGTTATGCACGCCTTCCACCACAAAACTGACCAACGCCACCTGCGGCGCGCCCAGTACGCGCACGCCATTGCGCGCTTTCAGCCCGCGCAACAGGTACTCGTGCAGGGCGGCTTCGTGGGCGATGAGCGCCGGTTGATCCAGTGAATTGAGGTAATCCAGGCTGGCGCCCAGGCCGATCACGCTGGCAATCGGTGGGGTGCCGGCCTCGAACCCCAGCGGCGCGGGGCGGAAGCTGGCGCTGTGGTAATCGGCCTGTTGCACCATTTCGCCGCCGAATTGCCAGTGGCGCAGCTGTTGCAGGGCTTGGGTGCGGCCGTACAGCACGCCGACGCCGTCCGGGCCGTAGAGTTTGTGGCTGGAAAATACGTAGAAGTCGCAGCCCAGCGCTTGTACGTCGTGGCGGCCGTGGACGATGCCCTGGGCGCCATCGACCACGGTCAGCGCGCCCTCGGCCTTGGCCATGGCCAGCAAGGGTTCCAGTGGCTGCCAGGTGCCCAGCACGTTGGACAGTTGGCTCACCGCCAGCAGGCGCGTGCGCGGGCCGATCAGCGTGGCGGCGGCCTGAAGGTCGATCATACCGTCGTCACCAACCGGCAGGATCACCAGTTCCAGCGCGCGACGTTTGGCCAGTTGCTGCCAGGGCAGCAGGTTGGCGTGGTGTTCTAGGGCGCTGATGACTAGTTCATCGCCCGCATTGAATAAGTGCTCGAGGCCGTAGGCCAAGAGGTTCAGCGCCGACGTCGCGCCATGAGTGAAGACGATGTGCCCGCTGTCTCCTGCATTCAACCACTGCGCGACCTTGTTGCGACTGTCCTCGAAAGCCTGGGTCGCGTGGGCGCCCGGCAAATGCTGGGCACGGTGAACGTTGGCGGCGCCATTGGCGTAGTAATGGCTGATCGCGTCCAACAGGGCTTGAGGTTTTTGCGCGGTGGCGGCGCTGTCCAGATAGGTCTGGTCTTGCCGTTGCAGGGCGGCGATGGCCGGAAAGTCGACGCGCCAGGGGGAGGGCACAAGCATGGTGTTCAAGACTCGTATAAACGGGCCCCAGGATCGGGGCCCGCGAGTGGCATCGAGTCGCTGCTTAGTTGTGAGCGTGCAGCGCTTCGTTCAGTTCGATGGCCGACTTGTGGGTTTTGCACTCCACGGCACCGGTCTCGGAGTTACGGCGGAACAGCAGGTCCGGCTGGCCGGCCAGCTCGCGCGCCTTGACCACTTTAACCAGCTGGTTGCGCTCGTCGAGCAGGGCAACCTTGGTCCCGGCGGTGACATACAGGCCCGATTCCACGGTGTTGCGGTCGCCCAGCGGGATACCGATACCGGCGTTGGCGCCGATCAGGCAGCCTTCGCCGACTTTGATCACGATGTTGCCGCCACCCGACAAGGTGCCCATGGTGGAGCAACCGCCGCCCAGGTCCGAACCCTTGCCGACAAATACGCCGGCCGAGACACGGCCTTCGATCATGCCCGGGCCTTCGGTGCCGGCGTTGAAGTTGACGAAACCTTCGTGCATCACGGTGGTGCCTTCGCCCACGTAGGCGCCCAGGCGGATACGCGCGGCGTCAGCGATACGCACGCCGCTGGGTACGACGTAATCGGTCATTTTCGGGAACTTGTCCACCGAGAACACTTCCAGCAGCTCGCCACGCAGGCGCGCTTCGAGTTGGCGTTCGGCCAGCTCATTGATGTCGATCGCGCCCTGGCTGGTCCAGGCCACGTTCGGCAGTTGCGCGAATACACCGGCCAGGCTCAGACCGTGGGGCTTGACCAGGCGGTGGGACAGCAGGTGCAGCTTGAGGTAGGCCTCAGGCGTGGAAGTCAGTGCGGCGTCTTCGGCCAGCAGGGTGGCGACCAGCGGGGTATGGCTTTCAGCCAGGCGGGTCAGCAGGGCTGCCTGGGTCGCGTCGACGCCTTTGAGCGCGTCAGCCAGTTGCAGGGCTTGGGCGACGGAGAAGGTGATCGCCTGGTTGCCTTCGCTGTAACCGAGGATCGGCGCGATGGCGGCGACGACTTCCGCCGACGGGTTGAGCACGGGTTGTGCGTAAAACACTTCCAGCCAAGCACCTTGGCGGTTCTGAGTGCCGACGCCGAAGCCCAGGCTGAACAGGGAATTGGACATGCTGTTACCTCTACAAAAATGGGATGGCCGGCCTACTTGAGGGCTGCCGAATAAGTATCTGGCTTGAAGCCAATCAGGGTTCTGTCTCCGAGATCAAGCACCGGGCGCTTGATCATCGAGGGTTGTGCGAGCATCAATTCAATGGCTTTCGACTGATCGAGATCGGCTTTGCGTTCGTCTTCGAGTTTGCGAAAGGTGGTGCCCGCACGGTTCAAAACCACCTGCCAACCGTGCTCGTTGCACCATTGGGTCAAGTGTTCGCGGTCGATACCGACGGTTTTGTAGTCATGGAACTCGTAGCTCACGCCGTGCTCGTCGAGCCAGGTGCGGGCTTTTTTCATGGTGTCGCAGGCTTTGATGCCGAAAAGGTGCAAGGTTTTACTTGATACGGTCAAGGAATTGCCCCCCTTTGGACCAATGAAGATGAAAGGTCTGGGATTATGCCACGACCAGCGGGTTTGGGTGCCGCTCGTCTCTAGCGTGGATTGCCCCGTGCGACTATTGTGCGAAAGCCATCGCACAGCATAGGCAGCTAATATGGCACTTCAATGGTGAGTTGTTGCCTGATGTGTGTCGTTGCAAGTCGATTGTCCGGGAAAACCGCGTTATGCAAACCGCCTACACCGTTCTTATCTTGCTGATGCTGGTCAGCGTTTCGCGTCTGGTCTGGCGAGTCATCCCACTGCCGTTACCGCTGGTGCAGATTGTCGCCGGGGCCTTGCTGGCCTGGCCCACGTTGGGGCTGCATGTCGCGCTGGACCCGGAGTTGTTTCTGTTTCTGTTTCTGCCGCCGCTGTTGTTCTCCGATGGCTGGCGCATGCCCAAGCGCGAACTGTGGCGCCTGCGCGGGCCGATTCTGACGTTGGCAGTGGGGCTGGTGCTGTTCACCGTGGTCGGCGCTGGCTACTTCATTCATTGGTTGTTGCCTTCGATTCCATTGCCGGTGGCCTTTGCCCTGGCGGCGGTGTTGTCGCCGACGGACGCCGTGGCGGTGTCGGCCATTTCCCAGAACCGTTTACCCACGCCGTTGATGCATATGCTCCAGGGCGAAGCCTTGATGAACGATGCCTCGGGTCTGGTGACCTTCAAGTTCGCCCTGGTGGCAGCCTTGACCGGGGTGTTTTCCCTGGCGGATGCCAGCCTGACCTTTGTACTGGTGGCCATCGGCGGTCTGGCGGTCGGGATCGCGTTGAGCTGGCTGGTGGGACGCTTGCGTGTCTGGATGATTGCGCGAGGCTGGGACGACCCGGCCACCCACGTTGTGTTCATGTTGCTGCTGCCGTTCGCCGCCTATGTTCTGGCCGAACGCTTGGGCGCATCGGGGATTCTTTCGGCCGTGGCGGCGGGCATGATGCAAAGCTGGCTGGACCTGCTGCCCCGCCAGACCAGCACGCGCTTGCTCAATCGCAGTGTGTGGTCGCTGCTGGAGTTTGCCTTCAATGGCTTGATCTTCCTGCTGTTGGGGCTGCAACTGCCGGACATCATCAAGGCGGTGGTGAGTCATGAAACCACGCTGTGGCCGACCCTGCTGTATCGCTGCCTAGACGTGGTCGCGATCTTCCTGGTGTTGTTGGTATTACGCTTCATCTGGGTGCAAAGCATCTGGCGTCTGTCGGGCGTGCTCCGGCGCTTGCGTGGGAAAAGCGAGCTTACCCTGGTGCCGACGGCGCGTTCCTGCTGGCTGTTGACCGTGGGCGGTGTGCGCGGGGCGGTGACGTTGGCCGGTGTGATGTCGGTGCCCTTGCTGCTGGCGCCGGGCAAGGCGTTCCCGGAACGCGATCTGCTGATCTTTATCGCGGCCGGGGTGATCCTGCTGTCGCTCGTCGCTGCCTGTATTGCGTTGCCGCTGCTGCTGCGCG
Source organism: Pseudomonas sp. LY-1 (assembly GCF_053502595.1). Taxonomy (NCBI): domain Bacteria; kingdom Pseudomonadati; phylum Pseudomonadota; class Gammaproteobacteria; order Pseudomonadales; family Pseudomonadaceae; genus Pseudomonas; species Pseudomonas sp. LY-1. Next base: position 1,694,674 of record NZ_CP094353.1, read on the forward strand.
GCATTGAAAAAAGCCCCGATGAAAAACACCACAATGAAGTGCGCGAGGCGTGGAAAAAGACTGCCGTGGCGGCGATCCATGCGCTTGAGGTCGAAGAACCCAGCGAGAGCCCTCCCGCGGACGCCGCCCAGGCCGCACTGGCTACCGAGCTGAAGGCGCGACTGATGTCGGAATACCGGCATCAGTTGGACGTCTTCAACGACTCCGCCGAAGCCCAGGCGCTGGCGTCGCAGATGGACCAACTGGAGCGAAAGCTACGGCTCAAGGCGCTGCGGGCGCAGCGCTTGGAGTTGTATAGCCTGAGCCGTCATCACCGGATTGGGGATGACGTGTTGAGGGAGGTGTTGGACGATCTGGACATGAGTGAGGCGAACCTGGGGTCGCCGAAGTAGGCAATTGGGGGCCGCCGTGCCGCCGGCGCTGAGTGTGCGGTGCCTTAAACGGTGCAGTCTGAGTCGGCATCACGAAAGCGTGGATGACGGATCACGGCGGGCATGGGCGCCGCTTGAGGGTAGGCTTTTTTGGCCCAGGCAATGTCTCCGTCACTCAGTGACCTGTTCTCGCTGTGCGCCCGCTTTCCATCGGTCTGGTCCGGGCTGACAGCGTAGTGCATGACCGAGTCAGGGTCATAAGGCAGCAAGTCATAAGCGCTGCTGCGAGTCAGCGGCAGGACGTTGTCCGCCACCTCCTGCGGGTTGGGGGTGTTGCGGTAGGTCTGGTGGATGGTTTCACGGTTCCACGGAATGTTGGCATCGGGGTGCTGGTGGGCGTGATGGGCACCGAGCATATGCCCGAATTCATGCAGGACGGTGTCTTCGAAGCGGGGCGCGTTGTGATCCATGGGCAGGCTCATGGTCGGCAGCCCGAACGGAATGTTGCGCGCATCGGTGCCTATGGATGAAGCGCCGCCGTTATCGCCCGGCGGATTCTGCGCAATACGGATATCGCCTCTCGCGCCCGAGACAAAATCAAACTTCAGGTTGATATGGGGCAGCCAACGGCTGGCGGCTTTTTTCACGGCCTGCACGTATTCGTCGTCCACCCCATACTCATACATGGCGATCGTGAGCGTAGTGTTCTGGGGCCAGTATTTGCCCGGCTCGCCGACATTGCGTCGACGTCTCGAAAGGCTATGCGTTGGAGTAGCGCTATCGGTGCTTTCGCCAGGCGACCAGTGCGTGCCAGGCTGATACGAGGCTTCGGGGGCGGGGTTTATCATTGAGCGTTTCCTGCGGCAGGTCGAGACGAGACACTGGTTGATTCGTGCCAATTGCAGGAAAGTTCCCGGCGGTGTTGAGTGAATACGTGAGCCGATGTTTACCCCTGGGCCCGCTACGTCGGGTTGACCGTGGGGTACAGCATTCTGATCGTTTGCTTGTCGCCCGCAGAAAGGGTTGTGTTTTTAGGAATGGCCTGGCCGTTGCGCCTCAATGCTGCCGGAATTTCATAATGCATCACGGACTGTGGATCGTATGGGGTGATCTGCAGGCCGGGCCGGTTGTCTGGCTCAAGGATATGCTCGCGTACCATGGCTTCGTTGAAAGAGTCGCTGGTGTAGTAGTCATACACTTGGGGGCTGTCCCAATCCAGGCTGTTCTGCGGGTGTTGGTGCTCGTGCAGTAACCCGAGGGCGTGGCCGAATTCGTGCAGGGCCGTACTGCGCAACTTCTTCGAGTCGTCGGTCCGGTTGAGGTGCATCGTGGGTTGATCTTCATCGATGCGCTTGGCCTCTATGCCAATGGCAGACCAATTGCCCTTGAGCCCTTCATCGTCAGAAATACGAATATCGCCCGTCTTGCCTTCGACGATATTGAAGCGCAGGGCCGGCGTGTGGTGGGCCCATTCGCGGATAGCGTCCACCACCAGCGCTTTGCTTTTTTCGCTGCTCAGGTCGAGCGCAACGGTGACCACGCCGGCCGGCCAGCGCTTGTCGCTGTCGGCGATGCCTCTTTTGGTTCGCCCGGCGGATTCGGGAGGGGAGGTGTGGTTATTCGGGAGCGGCTCATAAGCGGGGGGAGGGGCGAGCGGCGGGGTGATTAGGCTCATAGGCATTACTCGTAGGAAGTTTGCCTATTGGTGGTGAGCGAGTGAACAAGGTTCCCGCACTGTGCGACACAGTGCGGGATGTGGCGAGGTTACTTCCTGCGTTGAATGAAATCGCGAATGCGCTCAGCCGCTTCCACGCACTCCGCCAGTGGTGCAACCAATGCCATGCGAACGCGCCCGGCGCCTGGGTTGACGCCGTCCACCTCCCGCGACAGGTATGAGCCGGGTACTACGGTCACGTGTTCTTGCACAAACAGATCGCGACAGAAGGCGGCGTCGTCACCCTCTACATTCGGCCACAGGTAGAAACCACCATCGGGTGCTTGTACGTCCAGCACCGGCTTGAGGATCGCCAGTACGGCGTCGAATTTTTCCCGATACAGGTCGCGGTTGGCCTGGACGTGGGCTTCGTCCTGCCAGGCGGCGATGCTTGCCAGTTGGGTTTGCACGGGCATCGCGCAGCCGTGGTAGGTGCGGTACAGCAGGAAGGCCTTGAGGATGTCGGCGTCGCCGGCCACGAAGCCGGAACGCAGGCCCGGCAGGTTGGAGCGCTTGGACAGGCTGTGGAACACCACGCAGCGTTTGAAGTCCTGGCGGCCGAGTTCGACGCAGGCGCTCAACAGGCCCGGCGGCGGGCTTTGTTCGTCGAAGTACAGCTCGCTGTAGCACTCGTCGGCGGCAATCACGAAGTCGTATTCGTCGGCCAGGGCGATGAGCTTTTTCAGGGTGTCGACCGGGATCAGCGCGCCGGTCGGGTTGCCGGGGGAGCACAGGAACAGGATCTGGCAGCGCTTCCAGACGTCTGGCGACACGGCGTCGAAATCCGGGTTGAAGCCATTGGCGTCCAGGCACGGCAGGTAGTGCGGCTTGGCGCCGGCCAGGAACGCCGCGCCTTCATAGATCTGGTAGAACGGGTTCGGGCTTACCACCAGCGCGTCGTCACTGCGATTGACCACGGCTTGGGTGAAGGCGAACAGTGCCTCGCGGGTGCCGTTGACCGGCAGGATGTTACGCGCCGGGTCCAGCCAGCCCTTGGGTACATTGAAGCGGCGTTCGCACCAGGCTGCGATGGCCTCGCGCAGCGCCGCAATGCCCAGGGTGGTCGGGTACACCGCCATCTGGTCGAGGTTATTGCTCAACGCCTCAGCGACGAAGGTCGGCGATTTATGCTTGGGCTCGCCGATGGACAACGCGATCGGACGTTTGTCCGGGTTCGGCGTGACGCTGCCGAGCAGGGCGCGCAGTTTTTCGAACGGGTAGGGCTGCAACTGGTTCAGGGCGTTGTTCATCGGTGGATCTCGTGCAAGGCGTTAAAAACTGGGCGGGTATCAAATCGTCAGGCGCGTCAGCTCGACCCCGGGCTCCTGGTGAACGCTCAACTGCTGGACGATTGCATCCTGCAGGCGGCGGCACAGTTCGGGGTCGGACAGCGGCTGGTTGTCGGCGTCGGTAATGAAGAACACGTCTTCCACGCGCTCGCCGAGGGTCGCAATCTTGGCGTTCTGCAACGACAGGTCGAACTCCAGGAAAATCCCGCCGATCCGCGCCAGCAGGCCCGGGCGATCCGGCGCGCTGAGTTCCAGCACCGTCACCGGGCGCTGGGCGTCGTTGGAAATGGTCACCTGGGGCGCAAACGCAAAATGCTTGAGCTGGCGTGGCACGCGACGCTGGATGATGGTCGGGTAGTCGTCCGGGTTGCGCAACGCTTCGGTCAGGCCTTCGCGGATCTTTTTCACCCGCGCCGGGTTATCGCCGATGGACTCGCCCTCGGTGTCGAGCACGATGTAGGTGTCGAGGGTGAACTGGCTGCTGGAGGTGATGACCCGGGCGTCGTGGATGTTCAGGTTGAGCTGGTCCATGGCCGCCACGGTCACGGCGAAGAAGTCGTGCTGGTCGGGGGCGTAGATGAAGATCTGCGTGCCGCCTTCGAACTCGCGTTGGGTCGTCTCTTTGATCAGCACCAGCGGGCCGCCATCGGCCGGTTGCTGCAGGATTGCATCGCTGTGCCAGGCCACGTCGCCGGCGGTGTGGCGCAGGAAGTAATCGTCGCCCAGTTGCGACCACAATTGTTCGACGTCGTCCGGGTCGTTGCCGCCGCGCACCAGGATATCCAGGGCCGCGCTTTGGGTGCGGCGGATCTGTTCTTCGCGGTCCACCGGGTTTTCCAGGCCCCGGCGCAGGGCGCGCTTGGTCTCGGTGTACAGCTGGCGCAACAGGCTCGCGCGCCAGGAGTTCCAAAGTGTCGGGTTGGTGGCATTGATATCGGAAACCGTCAGCACATACAGGTAGTCGAGACGGGTTTCATCGCCGACGATCCCGGCGAAGTCGTGGATCACCTGCGGGTCGGACAAGTCCTTGCGCTGGGCGGTCGTCGACATCACCAGATGGTTCTGCACCAGCCAGACAATCAGGCGGCTGTCCCACAACGGCAACTGGTGACGCTGGCAGAACGCCTCGGCGTCGACTGCACCGACTTCCGAGTGATCGCCGTGGCGGCCTTTGCCGATGTCGTGGTACAGGCCGGCCAGGTAGATCAGTTCGGGTTTGGGCAGCTTGGCCATCAGCTTACTGGCCAGCGGGAATTTCTCTGACACCTGGGTGTACTGCAGCTTACGCAGGTGCTTGATCAGGTTCAGGGTGTGGGCGTCGACGGTGTAGATGTGGAACAGGTCGTGCTGCATCTGCCCGACGATAAAACCGAACTCCGGCAGGTAGCGCCCGAGGATGCCGTAGCGGTTCATCCGCCGCAGGTTGCGGTGGATGCCGATCTTGCACTTGAACAGCTCGATGAACAGGCTGGTGTTGCGGATGTCGTTGCGAAAGTCATCGTCGATCAGGTGACGGTTTTCTCGCAGCAGGCGAATGGTGTCGGCGCGCACGCCTTTGATTTCCGGCTGCTGGGCCATCAGCACGAAAATTTCCAGCATGGCAAACGGCGTGCGGCGGAACACGTTGTCGTTGCGCGCCTCGATATAGCCGTCGTGCAGCTGGAAACGCGGGTTGATCGGCTGCGGCGGCGCTTCGTCTTCCGGGGCCAGGATCACTTCTTCGAAGTGCTGGATGATCAGGTCGCTGAGCTGGGCGATGCTCATGACCACCCGGTAGTACTGCTGCATGAAACTTTCGATGCTGGTCTTCGCGTCTTCGCCCTCGAAACCCAGCAGGGTGGCGATGGAGCGTTGATGGTCGAACAGCAGGCGGTCTTCGGCGCGCCCGGCGAGCATGTGCAGGGCGTAGCGCACTTTCCAGAGGAATTCCTGGGACGAGGCGAGCAGGGCGTTTTCGCTTTCCACCAGAAAGCCTTCACCGGCCAGGGCGCGCAGGTTCAGGGTGCCGTACTGGCGACGGGCGACCCACAAGATCGTCTGGATATCGCGCAAGCCCCCGGGGGAGCCTTTGACGTTGGGTTCCAGGTTGTATTCGGTGTCGTTGTACTTGTGGTGCCGGGCTTTCTGCTCGGCGCGCTTGGCCAGGAAGAACTCCTTGCTCGGCCACATGTGCGCGGTGCTGGTGACTTCGAGCATGCGTTGGCGCAGACGCTCGGGGCCGGCGATGGTGCGGCTTTCCATCAGATTGGTGATGACGGTGAGGTCGGCGCGGGCTTCTTCGCCGCATTCGGCCACCGAGCGCACGCTCTGGCCGACTTCCAGGCCGATGTCCCACAGCAGCGTCAGAAAACGCTCGATGGAATCGCGAAAGATCTCATGGTCGGCGCTGTCCAGCAGGATCAGCAGGTCGATGTCCGAGTAGGGGTGCAGCTCGCCGCGACCGTAGCCGCCGACCGCCACCAGGGTGATATCGGCGTCTTCGCTCCAGTTGAACTGTTCCCAGGCCTTTTGCAGGATGTTATCGACGAACCAGGCGCGGTCCTCGATCAGCCGACGGATGTCCCGGCCGCTGCGAAAGCGCTCGTCGAGCACCTCGCGGGCCTGGCGGATAGCCTTCTTGAAGGCGGCGATAGGGCTGGCCTTCAGCGCCAGTTCGGCCTGGAACTGGCCACGGTCGAAGAGTTCGGGATCCACCTGGGGCATCGTTCGGCTTTCCTTTCTATCTATCAGTCAGTCACAACACAGTCTGGGAAAACCAGGGCAGCCGTTACGCCGAGATGCGTGGGATGGTGTCGTCCGCGCGCAGGGTGAAGATCTCGTAGCCGGTGTCGGTGACCAGCAGGGTGTGTTCCCACTGGGCGGAGAGCTTGCGGTCCTTGGTGATGGCGGTCCAGCCATCGCCCAGCACCTTGGTGTCGGCCTTGCCCTGGTTGATCATCGGCTCGATGGTAAAGGTCATGCCGGCTTTGAGTTCCATGCCGGTGCCGGCGCGGCCGTAGTGCAGGATCTGCGGCTCTTCGTGGAACACCTTGCCGATGCCGTGGCCGCAGAACTCACGGACCACCGAGAAGCCGTTCTTTTCAGCATGCTTCTGGATCACTTCACCGATATCGCCCAGGCGGCAGCCGGGTTTGACGATTTCAATGGCCTTGTACATGCATTCCTGGGTCACCTGGGACAGGCGCTCGGCCCAGACCGGCACGGTGCCGACATGGAACATGCGGCTGGTATCGCCGTGGTAGCCGTCTTTGATGACTGTGACGTCGATGTTCAGGGTGTCGCCGTCTTTCAGCGGTTTGTCGCCGGGAATCCCGTGGCAGACCACGTGGTTGATCGAGGTGCAGATCGACTTGGGGAAGCCCTTGTAGTTCAGCGGGGCAGGGATAGCTTTTTGCACGTCGACTATATAGTCGTGGCAAATGCGGTCCAGCGTTTCGGTGGTGACGCCGGGCTTGACGTGTTCGGCAATCATTTCCAGCACGTCGGCCGCCAGTTTGCCGGCAACGCGCATGCCGGCAATGTCTTCGGCGGTTTTCAAGGTAACGGTCATACAGGCTCTCTCTCTAGCGCGAGGCGCTGAAATCAATACGGTTTACGGGTGTGCGACAAAAGGTTGCAGAATTCGCACAAGCCCTGAAAAACGCGATTCTACCAGACGCGGGCGGCAAACCATGAGCGTCTGGCCATCGGTTATCTCTATAAGGTGGGGCTATAGTGGCGCGATTCAAAGGGTTGCGCAAAAGTCGTTGGCGGCAAATGTGATTGCGGGTTTCGTTTTTTCCCTTCGTGTGGTATAAAATGCGCCGCTTTCCGGGGATACCCCGCGAAGCTTAAATCCACACACGTGTCGACACGATGACCTGGGTGCCGGAGGCCTTGATGCCGCTGGTTGGTCATTGGGATACGTGGAGGCCAAACCCGACTTATTAAGGAACTATCATGTCCCAAGTCAACATGCGCGATATGCTGAAGGCCGGTGTGCACTTCGGTCACCAGACCCGTTACTGGAACCCGAAAATGGGTAAATACATTTTCGGCGCGCGTAACAAGATCCACATCATCAACCTTGAAAAAACCCTGCCAATGTTCAACGAAGCTCTGACTTTCGTAGAGCGTCTGGCCCAGGGCAAAAACAAGATTCTGTTCGTCGGCACCAAGCGTTCCGCTGGCAAGATCGTTGCTGAAGAAGCAGCACGTTGCGGTTCGCCGTACGTCGATCACCGCTGGTTGGGCGGCATGCTCACCAACTTCAAAACCATCCGTGCTTCCATCAAGCGTCTGCGTGACCTTGAAGTGCAAGCCGAAGACGGTACTTTCGCCAAGCTGACCAAGAAAGAGGCGCTGATGCGTACTCGCGACCTGGAAAAGCTCGATCGTTCCCTGGGTGGTATCAAGGACATGGGCGGTCTGCCTGACGCACTGTTCGTTATCGACGTTGATCACGAGCGCATTGCGATCACCGAAGCCAACAAGCTGGGCATCCCTGTTATCGGCGTAGTCGATACCAACAGCAGCCCAGAAGGCGTTGACTACATCATCCCAGGCAACGATGACGCCATCCGCGCTATCCAGCTGTACATGGGTTCGATGGCTGACGCTGTCATCCGCGGTCGCAACCACGTTGCTGGTGGTACCGAGCAGTTCGCTGAAGAAGCTCCGGTAGCCGCAGCTGAGTAATTGACGCCCTGGCGTTGACTCAGTAAGCAAAAAGGGGGCTTGGCCCCCTTTTTGCCCCCTCGAAAACCATTTGTCGGCAGCGCAGCTACAACATCTGTAACGTGCAGCGGCCTACAAGGGTGATTCGGGAAGAATTGATCGCCCGTTTGATCGGGTGGAATGGTTGAAAACCTATCCAAGAGGATTTTGAAATGGCAGAGATTACTGCAGCGTTGGTTAAAGAACTGCGTGAGCGTACCGGCGAAGGCATGATGGATTGCAAAAAGGCCTTGACCAAGGCTGGCGGCGACATCGAAAAAGCCATTGATGACATGCGTGCTTCGGGCGCCATCAAGGCTGCCAAGAAAGCAGGCAACGTTGCTGCTGAAGGCGCCATCGCGCTGAAGGAAGACGGTAAATCCGCAGTTCTGCTGGAAGTGAACTCGCAGACCGACTTCCTGGCTCTGCAGGACGACTTCAAGGCATTTGTTGCTGCCAGCATTGAGAAAGCGTTCGCTGACAAGCTGACTGACGCCGCTCCGCTGATCGCCGCTCAAGAAGCTGATCGCCTGGTACTGGTCGGCAAGGTTGGCGAAAACGTCAACATCCGTCGCCTGGCTCGCGTTGAAGGTGATGTTGTCGGTGGTTACCTGCACGGCAACAAGATCGGCGTTGTGGTTGCCCTTAAAGGCGGCAGCGTTGAGCTGGCCAAAGACATCGCTATGCACGTAGCGGCCAGCAACCCTGAATTCCTGCTGCCATCGGAAGTGTCCGCTGAAGCTATCGAACGCGAAAAAGCCGTGTTCCTGAGCCTCAACGCTGACAAGATCGCGGGCAAGCCAGAAAACATCGTTGAAAACATGATCAAAGGCCGTATCAGCAAGTTCCTGGCTGAAGCGAGCCTGGTTGAGCAGGCGTTCGTCAAGAACCCTGAAGTCAAGGTTGGCGAACTGGCCAAGAAAGCCGGTGCTGAAATCGTTTCCTTCACTTACTACAAAGTGGGCGAAGGCATCGAGAAGCCGGTCGACAACTTCGCTGAAGAAGTTGCTGCCCAGCTGGCTGCCGCCAAGCAATAAGACGGTTTTCAACTGTCGCCCGAAAGAGGCTGCCCGCTCACGCGCGCAGCCTCTTTTCAAATGGGAAGGCTAATTTATTTGGCTTCCCTTCGGAACTGGCTTACAAAGCCGTGTTCCGATGGCGCTGTGATAGCGTCCAGCTAGAGTGAACGCAAGCCGTAAACGGCTCGCCAAGAATTTTTTAAAATACGCCGCAGGAGAGATTCGCAATGGCTCAGCAGGGCAGTGGTTATCAGGCTCGCTATAAACGCATTCTACTCAAGCTCAGCGGCGAGGCCCTGATGGGCTCGGAAGAGTTCGGGATCGATCCCAAGGTACTCGACCGCATGGCGCTGGAAGTTGGCCAATTGGTCGGCATCGGCGTGCAGGTCGGCCTGGTGATTGGCGGTGGCAACCTGTTCCGCGGTGCCGCACTGAGTGCGGCGGGCATGGACCGGGTCACCGGTGACCACATGGGCATGCTGGCCACTGTGATGAACGCCCTGGCCATGCGCGATGCCCTGGAGCGCGCCAACATCTCGGCGATCGTGATGTCGGCTATTTCCATGGTAGGCGTGACCGATCACTATGACCGTCGCAAAGCCATGCGCCACCTGAACGCCAAGGAAGTGGTCATCTTCGCCGCCGGTACCGGCAACCCGTTCTTCACCACCGACTCGGCCGCATGCCTGCGTGCGATTGAAATCGATGCTGACGTCGTGTTGAAAGCGACCAAAGTCGACGGCGTATACACTGCAGATCCATTCAAAGACCCGCATGCCGAGAAGTTCGATCATCTGACCTACGATGAAGTGCTGGATCGCAAGCTGGGCGTGATGGACCTGACGGCAATTTGCCTGTGCCGCGACCACAAGATGCCGCTGCGCGTATTTAACATGAACAAGCCCGGCGCCCTGCTGAACATCGTACACGGCGGCGCGGAAGGCACTCTGATTGAGGAAGGCCAACAATGATCAACGAAATCAAGAAAGACGCCCAAGCGCGTATGCACAAATCCCTGGAGTCTCTGGCCCATGCATTCGGCCAGATTCGTACAGGCAAGGCGCACCCCAGCATTCTGGGTAGCGTGATGGTGCCGTACTACGGTGCGGACACCTCCATCACCCAAGTGGCCAATATCACCGTAAAAGACTCGCGCACCCTGCAAGTCGTTGCCTTCGAGCGCAACATGCTCGCGGCGGTCGACAAGGCGATCCAGAGCGCCGGCCTGAACCTCAACCCGACCAACCTGGGCGAGTTGCTGCTGATTTCCATGCCAGCCCTGACTGAAGAAACCCGCAAGGGCTTCACCAAGCAGGCGCGCAGCGCAGCAGAAGATGCACGTGTTGCCGTGCGCAACATCCGTCGCGATGCCCTGGGCGAGCTGAAGAAGCTGGTCAAGGACAAGGAAATCAGCGAAGACGAAGAGCGCCGTGCGGCGGCTGACATCCAGAAGCTGACCGACAAGGCCGAAGCTGATATCGATGCGGCCACCAAGCAAAAAGAAGCGGACTTGATGGCCGTATAAGGGTCAGGGCGCTTTCATGGAAAAGACCAAGCAGACTGTGCCCTCCGTGGTGCCGCGCCATGTCGCGATCATCATGGATGGGAATAATCGCTGGGCGAAAAAACGCTTCCTACCTGGCGTCGCCGGGCACAAAGCGGGTGTCGATGCGGTACGGGCAGTGATCGAGGTATGCGCCGAGGCCAAGGTCGAAGTGTTGACCTTGTTCGCGTTTTCCAGTGAAAACTGGCAGCGCCCGGCCGAGGAAGTCAGTGCCTTGATGGATCTGTTCTTCAGGGCTCTGCGTCGTGAGGCCAAGCGCCTCAACGACAACAACATCACGCTGCGCATCATTGGTGATCGCTCGCGGTTCCACCCGGAGCTGCAAGCGGCCATGCGTGAGGCCGAAGCCATTACCGCCGGCAGTAACCGTTTTGTGCTGCAGATTGCCGCCAACTACGGTGGCCAGTGGGACATCGCCCAGGCTGCGCAACGGCTTGCCCGTGAAGTGCAGGCCGGCCACCTGCAGCCGGACGAGATCACGCCCGAACTGTTGCAGACCTGCCTGGTTACCGGCGACCTGCCGCTGCCGGACTTGTGCATCCGTACCGGTGGCGAGCACCGCATCAGTAATTTCCTGTTGTGGCAGTTGGCCTATACCGAGCTGTATTTCTCCGACCTGTTCTGGCCGGACTTCAAACACGATGCCATGCGTAAAGCGCTGGCCGATTTCGCTTCCCGTCAGCGTCGCTTCGGTAAAACGAGCGAGCAGATCGAAGCTGGAGCCCGGGTTTAATGCTTAAACAACGAATCATCACTGCACTGATCCTGCTGCCGATTGCCTTGTGTGGCTTTTTTCTGCTCGACGGATCCGGCTTTGCGCTGTTCATCGGCCTGGTCGTGACGCTCGGTGCCTGGGAATGGGCGCGTCTGGCCGGCTTCAGTGCGCAGTTGCCGCGGGTGGTGTATGCCGTCATCGTGGCGCTGTTGCTGTTCCTGATGTACATCCTCCCCGATCTCGCTCCTTGGGTGTTGGGTGCGGCGGTGCTGTGGTGGGCGTTGGCTACCTTCCTGGTGTTGACTTATCCGCGCACCAGCAGCCAGTGGTCCAGTGTTGCCTGCAAGCTGGTGATCGGCTTGTTGATTCTGCTGCCGGCCTGGCAAGGGCTGGTGGAGATCAAGCGTTTTCCGATCGGCAATGAGTTGATCCTGGCGGTGATGGTGTTGGTCTGGGGTGCCGATATCGGTGCCTACTTCTCCGGTCGGGCCTTCGGCAAGCGCAAGCTGGCGCCGGCGGTCAGCCCGGGCAAGAGCTGGGAGGGCGTGTACGGAGGCCTGGCCTTGACCTTGGTGATCACGCTCGTGGTTGGTGTTGTGCGTGGCTGGTCGGTGAAGGAGCTGTGCCTGGCCTTGCTGGGCGCGGCCATCGTCGTATTGATCTCGGTCGTGGGCGACCTCACCGAGAGCATGTTCAAGCGCCAGGCCGGGATCAAGGACAGCAGTAATCTGTTGCCGGGCCATGGCGGCGTGCTGGACCGTATCGACAGTCTGACCGCTGCGATCCCGATCTTTGCCGTGCTGTTGTGGATGGCTGCGTCGTGAGCCGCCTGCAACAGGTCACCGTGCTGGGTGCGACCGGCTCGGTAGGGTTGAGCGCCCTGGATGTGATCGCGCGCCACCCGGAACGCTATCAAGTTTTCGCATTGACCGGCTTCTCTCGCCTGACTGAGCTGCTGGCGTTGTGCGTGCGCCATGCGCCACGTTTTGCCGTCGTGCCTGGGGTCGCTGCCGCGCGAGGCTTGCAGGATGACCTGCGCGCCGCCGGCCTGGCCACTCAGGTGCTGGTGGGCGAGGAAGGGTTGTGCCAGGTGTCGGCCGATGCCGAGGTGGATGCCGTGGTGGCGGCCATCGTCGGCGCCGCTGGCTTGCGCCCGACCCTGGCCGCCGTCGATGCGGGCAAGAAGATCCTGCTGGCTAATAAAGAAGCGCTGGTCATGTCCGGCACGCTCTTTATGCAGGCGGTGCGCAAGAGCGGGGCGGTATTGCTGCCGCTCGACAGTGAGCACAACGCGATTTTCCAGTGCATGCCCGGCGATTTTGCCCGCGGCCTGAGCCAGGTCGGTGTACGCCGGATTTTGCTGACAGCATCCGGTGGGCCTTTTCGCAAAACTCCGCTGGCGGACCTGGAGCATGTGTCTCCGGATCAGGCGTGCGCCCATCCGAACTGGTCCATGGGGCGCAAGATCTCCGTGGATTCGGCCAGCATGATGAACAAGGGCCTGGAGTTGATCGAGGCCTGCTGGTTGTTCGATGCGCGGCCCGATCAGGTCGAGGTGGTGATTCATCCGCAAAGTGTGATCCATTCCCTGGTCGACTATGTGGATGGCTCGGTGCTGGCGCAGTTGGGTAACCCCGACATGCGAACGCCGATCGCCAATGCCCTGGCCTGGCCTGAGCGGATCGATTCCGGTGTTGCACCGTTGGACCTGTTCGCGATTGCACGCCTGGACTTCGAGGCGCCGGACGAGCAGCGCTTTCCATGCCTGCGCCTGGCGCGGCAAGCCGCGGAGGCGGGCAACAGCGCGCCGGCGATGCTCAATGCGGCTAACGAGGTGGCGGTGGCGGCGTTTCTCGAACAGCGCATCCGCTTTCCGCAGATCGCGAGTATCATCGAGGATGTTCTGAGTCTTGAGCCCGTGGTGGCTGTGAATGATCTGGGGGCAGTGTTCGAGGCGGATGCCAAGGCCCGTGCCCTGGCCGAACAATGGTTGAACCGCAACGCGCGTTAGTCTTTGGGCGTGTTTGCGTCTTCAGGCACTGGATTGGAATGCGGAGAAATTAGATGAGTGCGCTTTACATGATTGTCGGCACCCTGGTTGCTCTGGGTGTGCTGGTTACCTTCCACGAATTCGGCCACTTCTGGGTGGCGCGTCGTTGCGGCGTCAAGGTACTGCGCTTTTCCGTTGGTTTCGGCATGCCGTTGCTGCGTTGGCACGACCGCCGTGGCACCGAGTTCGTGATCGCGGCCATCCCCTTGGGCGGCTACGTCAAGATGCTCGATGAGCGCGAAGGCGAAGTGCCGGCGGATCAACTGGATCAGTCCTTCAATCGCAAGACCGTTCGTCAGCGCATCGCTATCGTCGCCGCCGGCCCGATCGCCAATTTCCTGTTGGCCATGGTGTTCTTCTGGTTCCTGGCCATGCTCGGCAGCGAACAGATACGTCCGGTGATCGGCGCGGTTGAAGCGGACAGCATGGCGGCGAAGGCGGGATTGGTCGCCGGGCAGGAAATTGTTTCCATTGATGGCGAACCAACTACCGGTTGGGGCGCGGTCAATTTGCAGTTGGTACGTCGCCTGGGCGAAAGCGGCACCGTCAAGGTGGTGGTGCGCGAGCAGGATTCTTCCGCCGAGACCCCGCGTGAACTGGCCCTCGACCATTGGCTCAAGGGGGCCGATGAGCCGGACCCGATCAAGTCCCTGGGTATTCGCCCATGGCGCCCGGCCTTGCCGCCGGTGCTCGCCGAGCTCGACCCGAAAGGCCCGGCCCAGGCCGCAGGTCTGAAAACCGGCGACCGCCTGCTGGCCCTTGATGGCCAGGCGCTGGGCGACTGGCAGCAAGTGGTCGACCTGGTGCGTGTACGGCCTGATACCAAAATTGTGCTGAAAGTTGAGCGCGATGGTGCTCAAATCGACGTCCCCGTGACCCTGGCGGTTCGCGGGGAGGCCAAGGCGGCCGGGGGTTACCTCGGTGCCGGCGTGAAAAGCCCGGAGTGGCCGCCGTCGATGATGCGCGAGGTCAGTTTCGGGCCGTTGGCGGCAATTGGCGAGGGTGCGAAACGCACTTGGACCATGAGCGTGCTGACTCTCGAATCGCTCAAGAAAATGTTGTTCGGCGAGCTCTCGGTAAAAAACTTGAGTGGGCCGATAACCATTGCTAAAGTGGCGGGCGCTTCTGCCCAGTCGGGTGTCGCGGATTTCCTGAATTTCCTGGCTTATCTGAGTATTAGCCTTGGGGTTCTGAATTTGTTGCCCATTCCAGTATTGGATGGGGGGCATCTGTTGTTTTATCTGGTCGAGTGGGTGCGTGGTCGCCCCTTGTCGGATCGGGTGCAGGGTTGGGGGATACAGATCGGTATCAGTTTGGTGGTCGGGGTGATGTTGTTAGCCTTGGTCAACGATCTGGGACGACTGTAACGCTTCGCTGAATTGCGAATCTGCCGCATTTTGCGGCAGTTTGTTTATTGCCAGTTGGAATAAGAAAGGACTTCATGAAACGTCTGCTGCTAACTGCGGTTCTCACCGTATTGATGATCGCCGAAGTTCACGCCGAGTCCTTCACTATCTCCGATATTCGCGTCAACGGCCTCCAGCGGGTTTCCGCGGGTAGCGTCTTTGGTGCCTTGCCGTTGAACGTCGGGGAACAGGCTGATGACCGTCGCCTGGTGGAATCCACTCGTGCGCTGTTCAAAACCGGGTTCTTTCAAGATATCCAACTGGGTCGCGAAGGTAACGTCCTGGTCATCACCGTCGTCGAGCGACCTTCCGTCGCCAGTATCGAGATCGAGGGTAACAAGGCGATCTCCACTGAAGACCTGATGAAGGGCCTCAAGCAATCCGGCCTGGCCGAGGGCGAGATCTTCCAGCGCGCCACCCTCGAGGGTGTGCGTAACGAGCTGCAACGCCAGTACGTTGCCCAGGGCCGCTACTCCGCGACCGTGGAAACGGAAGTGGTCCCGCAGCCTCGTAACCGTGTCGGCCTCAAGGTCAACATCAACGAAGGCACCGTGGCGGCCATTCAGCACATCAACGTGGTGGGCAACACCAAGTTCCCTGATGAAGACCTGATCGGCCTGTTCGAACTCAAGACCACCAACTGGCTGTCGTTCTTCAAGAACGACGACAAGTACGCCCGTGAAAAACTCTCCGGTGACCTGGAGCGCTTGCGTTCCTACTACCTGGACCGTGGCTATATCAACATGGATATCGCTTCGACCCAGGTGTCCATCACCCCTGACAAGAAGCACGTGTACATCACCGTCAACGTCAACGAGGGTGAGAAGTACAAGGTCCGCGACGTCAAGCTCAGCGGCGACTTGAAAGTGCCTGAAGACCAGGTCAAGGCCCTGTTGCTGGTGCAGAAAGACCAGGTGTTCTCGCGCAAGCTGATGACCACCACGTCCGAACTGATCACCCGTCGCCTGGGTAACGAAGGCTATACCTTCGCCAACGTCAACGGCGTGCCGACCCCGCACGATGACGACCACACCGTGGACATCACCTTCGTGGTCGACCCGGGCAAGCGTGCCTACGTGAACCGCATCAACTTCCGTGGCAACACCAAGTCTGCGGACGAAGTGCTGCGTCGTGAAATGCGTCAGATGGAAGGTGGCTGGGCGTCGACCTACCTGATCGACCAGTCCAAGACCCGTCTTGAACGTCTGGGCTTCTTCAAGGAAGTCAACGTCGAAACCCCGGCCGTACCGGGTGTGGACGACCAGGTTGACGTGAACTACGCCGTTGAAGAACAAGCCTCGGGCTCGATCACCGCCAGCGTCGGTTTCGCACAGAGTGCCGGCCTGATCCTTGGTGGTTCGATCACCCAGAACAACTTCCTCGGTACTGGTAACAAGGTTTCCATCGGCCTGACCCGCAGCGAATACCAGAGCCGCTATAACTTCGGTTATGTCGACCCCTACTGGACCGCTGACGGTGTGAGCCTGGGCTACAACGCCTTCTATCGCACCACCGACTACAAAGACCTCGACGTCAACGTTGCCAGCTATGCGATCGACAGCCTGGGTGCCGGCGTCAACATCGGTTACCCGATCAGTGAGACCTCGCGTCTGACCTTCGGCCTGACCGCGCAGCAGGATGAGATCAAGACCGGTGTGTACACCGTGGATGAGATCTTCGACTTCACCCGTCGCGAAGGCGACAAGTTCCTGAACTTCAAGGCGTCTGCCGGCTGGTCCGAGTCGACCCTGAACAAAGGCGTACTGGCCACCCGCGGTCACTCCCAGAGCGTGACCCTGGAAGCCACCACGCCGGGCAGCGACCTGTCGTTCTTCAAGCTCGACTACCGTGGCCAGCTGTTCCAGCCGCTGAGCGACAACTACACCATGCGCCTGCACACTGAATTGGGCTATGGCGACGGTTATGGTTCGACCAACGGCTTGCCGTTCTATGAAAACTACTATGCAGGTGGTTTCAACTCGGTTCGCGGCTTCAAGGACAGCACCTTGGGTCCTCGTGGTACCCCTAGCCGTGGCGCTGGCGTGACCGGTAACACCGGTACCGTGGCGGATACGGACACTAGCGCACTGCCATTCGGTGGTAACGTGCTGATCCAGGGTGGTGCCGAGATCCTGTTCCCACTGCCGTTCGTGAAAGATCAGCGGTCCCTGCGTACTTCGGTTTTCTGGGATGTGGGTAACGTATTCGACTCCAAGTGCGATCAGGTCACCAACCCGACTGGCGTGAAGTCCAATACCCAGTGTAACGAAGTAAGCCTCAGCAACCTGGCGAGCTCCGTAGGTGTTGGCGTGACGTGGGTGACTGCGCTTGGTCCGTTGAGCTTTGCTCTGGCTATGCCAGTCAAGAAACCGGATAACGCTGAAACCCAGATTTTCCAATTCTCCCTCGGCCAGACGTTCTAAGCGTCTGACCCAAGATAACGACAACGGATCTGTAGGAGTACATCGTGCGTAAGTTGACTCAATTGGTTCTGCTGGCCACTGTGCTGGTAACCACCCCGGCCTTCGCCGAGATGAAAATCGCCGTCCTGAACTATCAGATGGCCCTGCTGGAATCCGACGCGGCCAAGAAGTACGCGGTGGATGCCGAGAAGAAGTTTGGTCCGCAACTGACCAAGCTCAAAACGTTGGAAAGCAGTGCCAAGGGCATCCAGGATCGTCTGGTAGCCGGTGGCGACAAGATGCAGCAAGGCGAGCGCGAGCGCCTGGAGCTTGAATTCAAGCAAAAGGCCCGTGACTACCAGTTCCAGTCCAAGGAACTGAACGAAGCCAAGGCTGTTGCCGACCGCGAAATGCTCAAGCAGCTCAAGCCGAAACTCGACAGCGCTGTGGAAGAAGTCATCAAGAAAGGTGCCTTTGACCTGGTGTTCGAGCGCGGCGCCGTGATTGACGTCAAGCCTCAATACGACATCACCCGCCAGGTGATCGAGCGCATGAACCAGCTGAAGTAAGCCATGACCGCGACTATCAAGCTCGGCGAGTTGGCCGAGTTCCTGGGAGCCACCTTGCGTGGTTCCCCGGAGAAAGAAATCACTGGGCTAGCCACCTTGCAGGAGGCTGGCCCATCTCAGTTGAGCTTCCTCGCAAATCCCCAATACCGTAAATACCTGGCCGATAGCCAAGCCGCAGCCCTGCTGCTGAAGGCTGCTGACGCCGAGGGTTACGCCGGGGATGCGCTGGTGGTGCCTGATCCGTACCTCGCTTATGCGCGGGTATCCCACCTGTTCGATCCGAAACCCAAGGCGGCTGGAGGGATCCACCCGACGGCGGTGATCGCCGATGATGCCCAGGTTGATCCTGCGGCGAGCATTGGCGCCTTTGCCGTGATCGAAAGTGGCGCGCGCATTGGCGCCGGTGTCACCGTGGGCGCTCAGTGCTTTATCGGCGCACGCTGTGAAATCGGTGCCGATGGCTGGCTGGCGCCCCGCGTGACCCTGTACCACGATGTGCGTATCGGGCAGCGGGTGGTCATTCAGTCGGGCGCGGTGATCGGTGGCGAAGGCTTCGGTTTTGCCAATTCGAAAGGCGTTTGGCACAAGATTGCCCAGGTCGGCGGCGTATTGATCGGCGACGATGTGGAAATCGGCGTCAATACCGCTGTTGATCGCGGGGCTTTGGCCGATACCGTGATCGGCAATGGCGTGAAGCTCGATAACCAGATCCAGATTGCCCACAACGTACAGATTGGCGATCACACCGCCATGGCGGCCTGCGTAGGCATATCCGGCAGCACCAAGATCGGCAAGCATTGCATGCTCGCCGGTGGCGTAGGGCTGGTTGGGCACATCGATATTTGCGACAACGTCTTCATCACCGGCATGACCATGGTCACCCACTCGATTACCGAGCCCGGTGCCTATTCGTCCGGTACCGCCATGCAGCCTGCGGCTGAATGGCGCAAGAGTGCAGCGCGTTTGAGGCACATCGACGACATGGCTCGACGTCTCAAACAGCTGGAAAAGCGTGTTGGGGACGTGACCCCTGGCGGTAATGCTTCATCAGAAGGCTGATACCATTTCCATATCAAGTGTGCACAGCCGCTAGACTGCCTCCTTGATTTGCTAGCGGGGCGTGCGTTTAGTCGCCCGCCCCCAATCTTTATTACAGGCTTCCCCCCGAAATGATGGACATCAACGAGATTCGCGAATACCTGCCTCACCGTTACCCGTTCCTGCTGGTGGACCGTGTAGTGGACCTCAATGTTGAGGAAAAGCGCATTCGTGCCTACAAGAATGTCAGCATCAACGAACCGTTCTTCAATGGTCACTTTCCCGCGCATCCGATCATGCCGGGCGTGTTGATCATCGAAGCAATGGCCCAGGCTGCCGGTATCCTTGGTTTCAAAATGCTCGACCTCAAGCCTGCCGACGGCACGCTTTATTATTTCGTGGGCTCCGACAAGTTGCGTTTCCGCAACCCGGTCACCCCGGGTGACCAGTTGATCCTGGAAGCCAAGTTCATCAGCTGCAAGCGCCAGATCTGGAAGTTCGAATGCCAGGCCTCGGTGGATGGCAAGCCAGTGTGCTCCGCCGAAATCATCTGCGCGGAACGCAAACTATGAGTTTGATTGACCCTCGCGCAATCATCGATCCGTCGGCCGTACTGGCCGCCGACGTTGAGGTCGGCCCTTGGTCGATCGTCGGCGCAGGTGTGGAAATCGGCGAGGGGACTGTCATCGGGCCGCACGTGATCCTCAAGGGACCGACCCGCATTGGCAGGCACAATCGCATCTATCAGTTTTCCTCGATAGGCGAAGACACCCCCGACATGAAGTACAAGGGGGAAGAAACACGCCTGGTAATCGGTGATCACAACATCATTCGTGAAGGCGTGACCATTCACCGTGGCACCGTGCAAGACCGTGCCGAGACCACGTTGGGTGATCACAACCTGGTCATGGCTTACGCGCATATCGGCCACGACAGTGTGATCGGCAACCACTGCATCCTGGTCAACAACACCGCGTTGGCAGGCCATGTACACGTTGACGATTGGGCGATCCTGTCCGGTTTCACCCTGGTGCATCAGTACTGCCACATCGGCGCCCATAGTTTTTCCGGCATGGGCACGGCTATCGGCAAGGATGTCCCGGCGTTCGTCACGGTGTTCGGCAACCCTGCCGAAGCCCGCAGCATGAACTTCGAAGGCATGCGCCGTCGTGGTTTCAGCGACGATGCGATCCACGCCCTGCGTCGCGCCTACAAGGTGGTTTACCGCCAGGGCCTGACGGTTGAGCAGGCATTGGCTGAACTGACCGAGCCGGCAATGTTGTTCCCGGAAGTCGCGGTGTTCCGTGACTCGATCCAGGCGTCGACCCGCGGCATCACGCGCTGATCATGGCCAATCTGCGTATCGCATTGGTCGCCGGGGAAGCTTCCGGCGATATCCTGGGCGCGGGGCTGATGCGGGCGCTCAAGGCCCAGCATCCGGCGGTCGAGTTCATTGGCGTGGGCGGCCCGTTGATGCAGGCCGAGGGCCTCACCTCCTACTTCCCCATGGAGCGCTTGTCGGTCATGGGGTTGGTGGAAGTGCTGGGCCGTCTGCGTGAGCTGCTGGCACGGCGCAAGCTGCTGATTCAGACCCTGATCCAAGAAAAACCTGACGTGTTCATCGGAATCGACGCGCCGGATTTCACCCTCAATATCGAACTCAAGTTGCGTCAGGCCGGGATCAAGACCGTGCATTACGTCAGCCCGTCCGTGTGGGCGTGGCGGCAGAAGCGCGTGCTGAAGATCCGCGAAGGCTGTGATTTGATGCTGACCTTGCTGCCGTTCGAAGCCCGTTTCTACGAAGAGAAGGGCGTGCCGGTGCGGTTTGTCGGGCACACGTTGGCCGACACCATCCCGCTGCACGCCGATCGTGCTACGGCGCGTGCCGAACTGGGCTTGCCCGACGGCCCGCTGGTCGCGCTGATGCCGGGCAGTCGGGGTGGCGAAGTGGGCCGCCTGGGCGCGCTGTTTTTTGATGCCGCCGAGCGCCTGCTGATCATGAAGCCTGGCGTGCGCTTTGTGCTGCCGTGTGCGAGCCCGCAACGTCGCGCACAGATCGAAACCTTGCTGCAAGGGCGCAACCTGCCGTTGACCCTGCTCGATGGTCAGTCGCACCTGGCCCTGGCGGCGTGCGACGCGGTGCTGATCGCCTCGGGTACCGCGACCCTGGAGGCGTTGCTGTACAAGCGTCCGATGGTCGTGGCTTACCGCCTGGCGCCGCTGACCTTCTGGATTCTCAAGCGCATGGTTAAAAGCCCCTACATCTCCTTGCCCAATCTGCTGGCCCAGCGCCTGTTGGTGCCGGAATTGTTGCAGGACGATGCAACGCCCGCAGCCCTGGCGCAGACGCTACTCCCCTTGATCGACGGCGGCGAAGAGCAGACCCGCGGCTTTGACGAGATCCACCGCACCCTGCGGCGCGATGCGTCAAACCAGGCGGCGGATGCCGTGTTGACCTTGATCGGCCATAAACAGGAAGCCCTATGACGACGCAAATGGGGCTGGATTTCAGCCTGGTCGCGCAAGCCCACGAACTGGTGGCCGGCGTGGATGAAGTCGGGCGCGGCCCGCTCTGTGGTGCCGTGGTGACGGCGGCGGTGATTCTTGATCCGAATCGGCCGATCCTCGGCCTCAACGACTCGAAGAAACTCACCGAAGCGCGTCGGGAAAAACTCTTCGACGAGATCTGTGAGAAAGCCCTGAGCTGGCATATCGCCCGGGCCGAAGTCGAAGAGATCGACGAGTTGAATATCCTCCACGCCACCATGCTTGCCATGCAGCGCGCCGTCGAGGGCCTGCATATCACCCCGAAACTGGCGATGATCGATGGCAATCGCTGCCCGAAACTGGCGATGCCGGCTGAAGCGGTGGTCAAGGGTGATAGCAAGGTGCCTGCCATCGCGGCCGCCTCGATTCTGGCCAAGGTCAGCCGTGACCGTGAAATGGCTGCGTTCGAATTGATCTACCCCGGCTACGGCATTGCGGGCCATAAAGGCTACCCGACGCCCGTTCATCTGGAAGCGCTGGCCCGTCTCGGCCCGACGCCGATCCACCGCCGCTCGTTCGCCCCGGTGCGCCTGGCTTACGAACAGCGCGAGAGCCTCAGCGAGGTTTAGTCGCGAGGCTGATGTTTTTGCCCAGGCCCGGTACAATCCCGGGCCTTGTTGTTTCTACGTTTAAGACAGGATCACTATGCCGGCTTCATTCGTTCACCTACGCCTGCACACTGAATACTCCCTGGTTGACGGCCTGGTACGGATCAAACCGCTGGTCAAAACCCTGGTGGGCATGAACATGCCTGCCGTCGCGGTCACCGATCAGAACAACATGTGTTCCCTGGTCAAGTTCTACAAGAACGCCATGGGCGCCGGCATCAAGCCGATCTGCGGCGCCGACCTGTGGCTGTCGAACAAAGACCCGGATAACCCTCTGAGCCGCATCAGCCTGTTGGCGATGAACGGCGTCGGTTATCGCAACCTCACCGAACTGATTTCCCGTGGCTTCATCGACGGCCAGCGCAACGGCGCGGTGATCATCGAGCGTGAGTGGGTGGCCGAGGCCAGCGAGGGCGTGATCATGCTCTCGGCGGCCAAAGAGGGTGAGATCGGGATCGCGCTGCTGGGCGGCAACCCGCAGGAAGCCGAAGTGCTGGCCCGCGAGTGGATGGCTGTGTTCCCTGACCGCTTCTACCTGGAAGTCCAGCGCACCAACCGCCCCAACGATGAAGAACATCTGCACGCCGCCGTGGCCCTGGCCGACAAGCTGGGCGCGCCGCTGGTGGCGACCAACGATGTGCGCTTCATCAAGAAAGAAGATTTCGAAGCCCACGAAACCCGCGTGTGCATCGGCGAAGGCCGGGCCCTGGATGACCCGCGCCGCTCGAAAAACTACAGCGAAGAGCAATACCTCAAAAGCGCCGAGGAAATGGCCGAGCTGTTCAGCGACCTGCCCGAGGCCCTGGAAAACTCCGTCGAGATCGCCAAGCGCTGCAATATCGAAGTGAAGCTGGGCAAGCACTTCCTGCCCAACTTCCCGATTCCCGAAGGCATGACCATCGATGAGTATTTCCGCAAGGTATCGTTCGATGGCCTGGAGGAACGCCTCTCGGTCCTGCTGCCCAAGGACACCACCGAAGATTACGAAGCCAAGCGTCAGGTCTACGTCGACCGGCTGAATTTCGAGCTGGATATCATCATCCAGATGGGGTTCCCCGGTTACTTCCTGATCGTGATGGACTTTATCCAGTGGGCCAAGAGTAACGGCGTGCCGGTCGGTCCAGGCCGGGGCTCGGGTGCCGGCTCGCTGGTTGCCTATGTGCAGAAGATCACCGACCTCGACCCGCTGGAATATGACCTGCTGTTCGAACGCTTCCTTAACCCGGAACGGGTCTCCATGCCCGACTTCGACGTCGACTTCTGCATGGACGGTCGCGACCGCGTGATCGAATACGTGGCCGATAAGTATGGCCGCAACGCCGTGAGCCAGATCATCACGTTCGGTTCCATGGCGGCCAAGGCGGTAATCCGCGACGTGGCCCGGGTGCAGGGCAAGTCCTACGGGCTGGCGGATCGCCTGTCGAAGATGATCCCGTTCGAAGTCGGCATGACCCTGGAAAAGGCCTACGAGCAGGAAGAAATCCTGCGCGACTTCATCAAGGTCGACGAAGAAGCCGCCGAAATCTGGGAGATGGCGCGCAAGCTCGAAGGCGTGGTACGTAACGTCGGTAAACACGCCGGTGGCGTGGTGATCGCGCCGACCAAGCTCACCGACTTTTCGCCGATCTATTGCGACGAAGAAGGCGATGGCCTGGTGACCCAATTCGACAAGGACGACGTGGAGGCGGCCGGCCTGGTGAAGTTCGACTTCCTCGGCCTGCGGACTCTGACGATCATCGACTGGGCGCTCAAGACGATCAACCGCGACCGTGCCAAGGTCGGCGAAGCACCGCTGGACATCGCGTTTATCCCGCTGGATGACAAGCCGACCTACAGCCTGCTGCAAAAAGCCGAAACCACGGCGGTGTTCCAGCTGGAATCCCGCGGCATGAAAGAGCTGATCAAAAAGCTCAAGCCCGACTGCCTGGAAGACTTGATCGCACTGGTCGCCCTGTTCCGTCCGGGCCCGCTGCAATCGGGCATGGTGGATGACTTCATCAACCGTAAGCACGGTCGCGCCGAACTGGCCTACCCGCACTCGGACTACCAATACGAAGGCCTCAAGCCGGTACTGGCACCGACCTACGGCATCATCCTGTACCAGGAACAGGTGATGCAGATCGCCCAGGTCATGGCCGGTTACACCCTCGGTGGTGCGGACATGCTGCGTCGCGCCATGGGTAAGAAAAAGCCCGAGGAAATGGCCAAGCAGCGCGGCGGTTTCATCGAGGGTTGCGCCACCAACAATATCGACGCCGACCTTGCCGGTAACATTTTCGACCTGGTGGAAAAATTCGCCGGTTATGGCTTCAACAAATCCCACTCCGCTGCCTACGGCCTGGTGTCGTACCAGACCGCCTGGCTGAAGGCCCACTACCCGGCGCCGTTCATGGCCGCGGTACTCTCGGCGGATATGCACAACACCGACAAGGTCGTGACCTTGATCGAGGAAGTGCGAACCATGAAGCTGCGCCTCGACGCGCCGGACGTGAACGCCTCGGAGTTCAAGTTCACCGTGAACGACGAAGGCCGCATCATCTATGGCCTGGGGGCGATCAAGGGGGTGGGCGAGGGCCCGGTGGAAGCGATCACCGAGGCGCGCCAAAACGGCCCGTTCAAGGATCTGTTCGATTTCTGCGCGCGGGTCGACCTCAAGCGCATCAACAAACGCACCCTCGATGGCTTGATCCGCAGCGGCGCCCTCGACCGTCTCGGCCCGTATTTCCATGATGAGCCGAAGGCCTACCAGGCGAATATCGACCGCAATCGCGCGGTGCTGCTGACCGCCATGGAAGAAGCGATCAAGGCCGCCGAACAGACCGCCCGCACCCACGACAGCGGTCACGCCGACCTGTTTGGCGGGTTGTTCGTCGAAGAAGACGCGGATGTCTACGCCAACCATCGCAAGGCCAAGGAACTGACCCTCAAGGAACGCCTCAAAGGTGAGAAAGACACCCTGGGCCTGTACCTGACCGGTCACCCGATTGACGAATACGAAGGGGAAATCCGTCGTTTCGCCCGTCAGCGCATCATCGACCTGAAACCGGCGCGCGACACCCAGACCGTCGCCGGCATGATCATCGCCCTGCGGGTGATGAAAAACAAAAAGGGCGACAAGATGGGCTTTATCACCCTCGACGACCGCTCCGGCCGGATCGAGGCGTCGCTGTTTGCCGATGCGTTCCATTCGGCGCAGTCGCTGTTGCAGACCGACGCCATGGTGGTGGTGGAAGGGGAGGTCAGCAACGACGACTTCTCCGGCGGCCTGCGCCTGCGGATCAAGCGCGTGATGAGCATGGAAGACGCGCGCACCAACCTGGCCGAAAGCCTGCGCTTGAAGGTCAAGACCGAGGCGCTCAAGGGCGATCAGCTGCGCTGGTTGGGGGACTTGCTCAAACGCCACCGTGGCGCATGCCCGGTGACCATGGAATACACCGGTAACGACGCCAAGGCCATGCTGCAGTTCGGCGAGACCTGGCGAATTGATCCCGCTGATGGCTTGATTCAAGCATTGCGTGACCAGTTCGGTCGTGACAACGTCTTCCTCCAATACCGTTGACGATCAGGTGATGGCAAATAGCCTGATCTCGACCAAACATTTAATCTCGACCTAGACGCGCCTCTCCCTTAAGGTAGGGCGCGAATAGACAACCGGCTGGCCAGGCACTCCTTGGCCGTCGACCCAAGACGGACGCTTATGAACCCGAATTTTCTTGATTTCGAACAGCCGATCGCTGACCTGCAAGCCAAGATCGAAGAACTGCGCCTGGTCGGCAATGACAACTCGCTGAATATCGGCGATGAAATCGCTCGCCTGCAAGACAAGAGCAGCTCGCTCACCGAAGACATCTTCGGCAAGTTGACCAGCTGGCAGATCGCGCGCCTGGCCCGCCATCCGCGCCGTCCGTACACCCTGGACTACATTCAGCACATCTTCACCGAGTTCGACGAGCTGCACGGCGACCGCCACTTCTCCGACGACGCGGCCATCGTGGGCGGTATCGCTCGCCTGGACGACCAGCCGGTGATGGTGATCGGTCACCAGAAAGGCCGTGAAGTGCGCGAGAAAGTCCGCCGTAACTTCGGCATGCCGCGTCCGGAAGGCTACCGCAAGGCTTGTCGCCTGATGGAAATGGCCGAGCGCTTCAAAATGCCGATCCTGACGTTCATCGACACCCCGGGCGCGTACCCGGGTATCGACGCCGAAGAACGCAACCAGAGCGAAGCGATCGCCTGGAACCTGCGCGTCATGTCCCGCCTGAAAACCCCGATCATTGCCACCGTGATTGGTGAAGGTGGTTCCGGCGGTGCGTTGGCCATTGGTGTCTGCGACCAATTGAACATGCTGCAATATTCGACCTACGCGGTGATCTCGCCGGAAGGTTGCGCTTCGATCCTGTGGAAAACCGCCGAGAAAGCGCCGGACGCTGCCGAAGCGATGGGCATCACCGCCGATCGTCTCAAGGGCCTGGGGATCGTGGATAAAGTCATCGCCGAACCATTGGGCGGCGCCCACCGCGACCCGGCCGCCGCTGCCGCGACCATCCGTGCCGAACTGGGTTCGCAACTGGCGATGCTCAAGAAGCTGGATACCGAAGCACTGTTGGCCCGGCGTTACGAGCGCCTGATGAGCTACGGTCTCTAAACCGCAGCCGTAAAAAATGTGGGAGGGGGCTTGCTCCCGATTGCTGAGTGTCAGTCAATGCATCTGATGACTGACCCGCCGCTATCGGGAGCAAGCCCCCTCCCACATTTGCTTTGTGTATGCTTGGCCAACGTATTCCAGGTTTGCGGCGGTAACATCTGATGAAACCATTACTTTCCGCCAAACTCCTGCAAACCCTGGCCCCCTGGCGCAACGCTCCGGCCTGGCATATCGCTTTTTCCGGCGGGCTTGATTCCACCGTCCTGCTGCACCTCCTGGCAAATCTCGCCAAAACTGAGAAGCTTCCTGCGCTCGGCGCTGTTCATGTCCACCATGGCCTGCAAGCTGCAGCCGATGCCTGGCCCGCTCATTGTCAGTCGGTCTGTGACGCCCTTGGCGTACCCTTGAAGGTGATGCGCGTGCAGGTGCGGGCTGGCGCAAGCCTGGAGCGCGCGGCCCGTGATGCGCGCTATCAGGCATTCAGTGAGGTGGTCGGGGCAGGGGAAGTGTTGCTCATCGGCCAGCACCGCGACGATCAGGCCGAAACCTTGCTGTTTCGTCTGTTGCGCGGCGCGGGGGTGCAAGGGTTGGCGGCCATGCCGATGCAGCGTGCGCTGGCGGGCGGTCATCTGCTGCGGCCGTTGCTGCGCAGTTCACGCGCGCAGCTGCAGGCCTACGCCGAGGAGCACCAGTTGACGTGGATCGAAGACCCTTCCAACGCCGATCCCCGCTTTTCGCGCAATTACCTGCGCCATCGTGTATTCCCGCGGCTGACCGAGCGCTGGCCCCAGGCCGTGGCCAACCTGGCCCGCGCCGCTGAACATTTGAGCGAAGCCCAAGGCCTGTTGGACGAGTTGGCGCACATCGACCTGCAAGCCGCCGAGCAGCCTTCGCCTTTTCCGTGGCTGCCCTTGCCGTCCTTGGCCCTGGCGCCGTTGTGTGAGCTTTCCGACGCGCGTCAACGCAACGCCCTGCGCCATTGGCTGAGCCCGCTGACGCGTTTACCCGACAGCGACCACTGGGCCGGCTGGCATTCCCTGCGCGACGCCAAGCTCGATGCACAACCCCTGTGGCGCTTGGCCAACGGCGATCTGCACCGTTGCGGCGAGCGCATCTGGTGGCTGCCCTCCGGTTGGTCGGAGTTTTCCGACGCATCGGTGAGCTGGGCGCAGCCGCAAAACCCGCTAGAGTTACCGGGTAATGGCCAACTCCGGTTGATCGGTCGGGTTCCCGAGGGCGTGTTGCAGGTTCGCTATCGCCAGGGCGGCGAAATCATCGACATTCCGGGGCGCGGTCGGCGCGATTTGAAGCGTCTGCTCAACGAAAGTGGGCTGCCGGGTTTTGTCCGTGGCAGATTGCCGCTGCTGTATCGGGGCGAGCAATTGCTGGCTGCGCCCAGCCTTGCAGGGCTTTGGAAGACGTCGAATGACGGCTGGCAATTACATTGGATGCCACAGACCTGCGATCAAGGTTTGAGCTGATAGCGCCTTTCCGGTAGACTACGCTCCCTTCTTGATACAACTTCTGTGGATTCGCCTGAATCGCAGCAGTTGCCGATTACCAAGCAGTCTTTGCTGGGCGATTCCAAAAAATGTGTAGCGATCAACGTACCGGTGTTTCATTGCTGGTCTGTCACCACGCGGCGGTTTTTTTGAAAGGTGCACTGTGATTAATGCAGGTGATCGGGGGCTTCGGCCTTCCTTCGCTTTCCCCGGCGGCTCGGACCGCTTTAACGCAGACTTCTAGGGTTTTTCATGACGCGCTACATATTCGTCACGGGCGGTGTTGTTTCTTCATTGGGGAAAGGCATTGCCTCCGCTTCATTGGCGGCCATCCTGGAGGCGCGGGGACTTAAGGTCACCATGCTCAAGCTGGACCCGTACATCAACGTTGACCCGGGCACCATGAGCCCGTTCCAGCACGGTGAAGTGTTCGTCACCCACGACGGCGCCGAGACCGACCTGGACCTGGGCCACTACGAGCGGTTCATCCGCACGACCATGACCCAGAACAACAACTTCACCACCGGCCGTGTCTACGAACACGTGCTGCGCAAGGAGCGTCGTGGTGACTACCTGGGTGCAACCATCCAGGTGATCCCGCACATCACCGACGAAATCAAGCGCCGCATCATCAAGGGCGCGGGCGATGCCGACGTGGCGATGGTCGAGATCGGTGGCACCGTGGGTGACATCGAATCCCAACCGTTCCTCGAAGCCATCCGCCAGTTGCGTTTCGAAGTCGGCGCCAAGCGCGCGATGCTGATGCACCTGACACTGGTGCCCTACATCGCCACCGCCGGCGAAACCAAAACCAAGCCAACCCAGCACTCGGTCAAGGAACTGCGTTCCATCGGCCTGCAGCCGGACGTGCTGGTGTGCCGTTCCGATCACCCGATCGATATTTCCTCGCGTCGCAAGATCGCGCAGTTCACCAACGTTGAAGAGCGTGCGGTGATTGCCCTGGAAGACGCCGACACCATCTACAAGATCCCGGGCATCCTGCATTCCCAGGGCCTGGACGATTTTGTGGTCGAGCGTTTCGGCCTGCAATGCGGCGGCGCGGATCTGTCCGAGTGGGAAGCCGTGGTCGACGCCAAGCTCAACCCTGAGCATGAAGTCACCATCGCCATGGTCGGCAAGTACATGGAGCTTTTGGACGCGTACAAGTCGCTGATCGAAGCGATGAGCCACGCCGGCATCAGCAACCGTACCAAGGTCAACCTGCGCTATATCGATTCCGAAGACATCGAGAACCAAGGCACCGCGCTGCTCGAAGGCGTCGACGCGATCCTCGTTCCAGGCGGTTTCGGCCTGCGTGGCGTGGAAGGCAAGATCACCGCCGTGCAGTACGCTCGTGAGCACAAGGTGCCGTACCTGGGGATCTGCCTGGGCATGCAAGTGGCCGTTATCGAGTTCGCTCGTAACGTGCTGGGTTGGAAAGACGCCAACTCCACCGAGTTCGATCATTCCAGCGGCCACCCGGTCGTGGGCCTGATCACCGAGTGGGAAGACGCCACCGGCGCCGTTGAAACCCGTACCGAATCGTCCGACCTGGGCGGCACCATGCGCCTCGGCGCGCAAGACTGCCTGCTGGAGCCGGGTTCGCTGGTTCACGACTGCTACGGCAAGGACGTGATCGTCGAGCGTCACCGTCACCGCTACGAAGTGAACAACAACCTGCTGCCGCAGATCAAAGCAGCCGGCCTGAAAGTCTCCGGTCGCTCCGGTGACGGCAAGTTGGTCGAAGTGGTCGAGGCGCCGGATCATCCATGGTTCGTGGCCTGCCAGTTCCACCCTGAGTTCACCTCGACGCCGCGCGACGGTCACCCGTTGTTCAGCGGTTTCGTTAAAGCAGCACTGACGCAACATCAGAAGAAGGCGTGAAGCTGATGGCCCAGAAGATCATTCGCGTAGGCGACATCGAGATTGCCAACGACAAGCCCATGGTGCTGTTCGGCGGCATGAACGTGCTGGAAAGCCGCGACATGGCGATGCAGGTCTGTGAAGAGTACGTCAAGGTTACCCAGAAACTGGGTATCCCTTATGTGTTCAAGGCCAGCTTCGACAAGGCCAACCGTTCGTCCGTGACGTCCTATCGCGGCCCGGGCCTTGAAGAAGGCATGCGGATCTTCCAGGACATCAAGCAAGCCTTCGGCGTGCCGATCATCACCGACGTCCACGAGCCTGAACAGGCTGCCGTGGTCGCCGAAGTGTGCGACATCATCCAGTTGCCGGCCTTCCTGTCGCGCCAGACCGACCTCGTGGTCGCCATGGCCAAGACCGGTGCGGTGATCAATATCAAGAAAGCCCAGTTCCTCGCGCCCCAGGAAATGAAGCACATCCTGAACAAGTGCGTGGAAGCGGGTAACGACCAGTTGATCCTCTGCGAGCGCGGTTCGAGCTTCGGCTACAACAACCTCGTGGTGGACATGCTCGGTTTCGGCATCATGAAACAGTTTGAATACCCGGTGTTCTTCGACGTGACTCACGCCTTGCAAATGCCGGGTGGCCGCGCCGATTCCGCTGGCGGGCGTCGTGCCCAGGTATTGGACCTGGCCAAGGCCGGCATCAGCCAGTCCCTGGCCGGCCTGTTCCTGGAAGCCCACCCGGACCCGGACAACGCCAAATGCGATGGTCCTTGCGCCCTGCGCCTGGACAAACTGGAGCCATTCCTGGCCCAGCTCAAGCAGTTGGACGAGCTGGTCAAGAGTTTTCCGACGGTAGAGACCGCGTAAGCGCCATTTCTCCGTGCAGGAGCCGAGCTTGCTCGCGATGAGGCCCGAGAGGGCACTATTACTGGCAAGTTTGTTCCAAATATTGCAATGTGCGCGACAAGTTAAATCGAGCGGTATAGAGCGTTTTCGTCAACTTTGGAGTGTTTACAACAATGGCAAAAATCGTCGACATCAAAGGTCGTGAAGTTCTCGACTCCCGTGGCAACCCCACCGTCGAAGCCGACGTGCTTCTCGATAACGGCATCATCGGCAGCGCTTGCGCGCCGTCCGGTGCTTCCACAGGTTCCCGCGAAGCGCTGGAACTGCGTGATGGCGACAAGAGCCGTTACCTGGGCAAGGGTGTCCTCAAGGCGGTAGCCAACATCAACGGTCCGATTCGTGACCTGTTGCTGGGCAAAGACCCGCTGGACCAGAAAGCCCTGGACCACGCGATGATCAAGCTCGACGGCACTGAAAACAAAGGCAGCCTGGGGGCCAACGCCATCCTCGCCGTGTCCCTGGCCGCCGCCAAGGCCGCCGCGCAGGACCAGGACCTGCCGCTGTACGCCCACATCGCCAACCTCAACGGCACTCCGGGTGTGTACTCGATGCCGGTGCCGATGATGAACATCATCAACGGCGGCGAGCACGCCGATAACAACGTCGACATCCAGGAATTCATGGTGCAGCCGGTTGGCGCCAAGACCTTCTCCGAAGGCCTGCGCATGGGCACCGAGATTTTCCATCACCTCAAGGCTGTGCTGAAGGCCCGTGGCCTGAGCACCGCCGTGGGTGACGAAGGTGGTTTCGCGCCGAACCTGGCGTCCAACGAAGATGCACTGAAAGTCATCTCCGAAGCCGTGGCCAACGCCGGTTACACCCTGGGCACCGACGTGACCCTGGCCCTGGACTGCGCCGCCAGCGAATTCTACGAAGACGGTAAGTACAACCTGTCCGGCGAAGGCCAGGTGTTCAACTCCGAAGGGTTTGCCGAGTACCTCAAGGGCCTGACCCAGCGCTACCCGATCATCTCGATCGAAGACGGCCTGGACGAGTCCGACTGGGACGGCTGGAAAATCCTCACCGACAAGATCGGTGAAAAAATCCAGCTGGTGGGCGACGACCTGTTCGTGACCAACACCAAGATCCTGAAAGAAGGCATCGACAAGAAGATCGCCAACTCGATCCTGATCAAGTTCAACCAGATCGGCACCCTGACCGAAACCCTGGAAGCCATCCAGATGGCCAAGGCCGCGGGCTACACCGCCGTGATCTCGCACCGCTCCGGCGAAACCGAAGACTCGACCATTGCCGACCTGGCCGTGGGCACGTCGGCGGGCCAGATCAAGACCGGCTCGCTGTGCCGTTCCGATCGCGTGTCCAAGTACAACCAATTGCTGCGTATCGAAGAGCAACTGGCGGGTAAAGCCAAGTACAACGGTCGCAGCGAGTTTCGCGGCTGATCAGTAAATGGTAAAAAGTCGGCAGATTGTGTCGGAAAAATCACGAGAGTGTGAAATTCGACGCTAATCTGATGACGATCAAGCACAAGCCTGGGTCTTCCAGGCTTCGTGCTATCCGTTGCTGCAAAAGTTTTGTATGGCGGTCTTTTTTCACTGGATACCCGATATTCGATGCGCAGTCCCAATTGGTTGTTCCTCGTCTTGCTCTTGTTGCTGGCTGGCCTGCAGTACCGCCTATGGGTGGGTAATGGCAGCTTTGCGCAGGTAAAAGACCTGACCCAGCAAATTGCCGACCAGCACGCCGAAAACGAACGCCTGCTGGAGCGCAATCGCGTTCTCGATGCCGAGGTGCTTGAGTTGAAAAAGGGCATGGAGACCGTCGAAGAGCGGGCTCGCCATGAATTGGGCATGGTCAAGGAGGGCGAAACCCTCTACCAGTTGGCCCAATGAATCACCGTTTGCCGGCCTTCTGGGCCGTGATTCCTGCCGCGGGCATCGGTGCCCGTATGGCTGCGGACCGTCCCAAGCAGTACTTGCAACTGGGCGGGCGCACTATTCTCGAACACAGCCTTGGCTGTTTTCTCGACCACCCCTCGCTCAAGGGCCTGGTGGTCAGTCTTGCTGTTGATGACCCTTACTGGCCTCACCTCGCGTGTGCCGCTGACCCGCGTATCCAGCGGGCGGACGGTGGCTCGGAGCGTTCGGGCTCGGTACTCAATGCGTTGCTGCAGCTCAATGCCCTGGGCGCCAGCGATGATGATTGGGTCTTGGTGCATGATGCGGCGCGGCCTAACCTGAGTCGTGACGATCTCGACAAACTGCTCGCCGAACTCGCGGACGATCCGGTGGGCGGCCTGCTGGCTGTGCCGGCCCGCGATACCCTCAAGCGTGTAGACAAGCATGGTCGCGTCATCGAGACCGTTGACCGCAGCCTGATCTGGCAAGCCTACACACCGCAGATGTTCCGCTTGGGCGCGTTGCATCGCGCATTGGCCGACAGCCTGGTGGCCGATGCGGTGATCACCGACGAAGCCTCGGCCATGGAATGGTCAGGCCAGGCGCCGCGCCTGATCGAAGGACGCTCGGACAATATCAAGGTGACCCGGCCCGAGGACCTGGAATGGCTGCGACTACGCTGGGCCAATCGGCTGTAGGAGCGAGCTTGCTCGCGAAAAACGTCAACGATAACGCGGACAATCTGGATTGAAGCGGCGCTCTCAAGTTTTTCGCGAGCAAGCTCGCTCCTACATAAACGATAAACGCCATCAATGCTCAGTACCGTACTCCGGCCGTTCGGCCAACCCTGCCTTTAAATAATCCACCAGCTTCCTGACCTTCGGCGACAAATGCCGCTGCTGCGGATACAACGCCCACACCGCCGTATTCGGCGGCTGATGCGCTTCCAGTAACGAC
Organism: Pseudomonas sp. LY-1; assembly: GCF_053502595.1. Taxonomy (NCBI): domain Bacteria; kingdom Pseudomonadati; phylum Pseudomonadota; class Gammaproteobacteria; order Pseudomonadales; family Pseudomonadaceae; genus Pseudomonas; species Pseudomonas sp. LY-1. The sequence continues at coordinate 1,728,398 of NZ_CP094353.1, forward strand.
ACCAGCGCGCCACTGTGCAAATGCTCGAGCACGTAATAGTCCGGTAACTGACACAAGCCCACCCCTTGCAACGCCGCGTCCAACACCGCTTGCCCACTGTTGCAGCGCCAGTTGCCCTGCACCCTTTGGGAAAATTCGCGCCCGTCCTGGGCCAGTTGCCAGATGTCCGAGCTGCCGATCAGGCAGTTGTGCCGACTCAATTCCGACAAACTGTGCGGCCGCCCATACCGCGCCAGGTAGGACGGCGACGCGCACAAGTACATGCGGCGCGGCGCCAGGCGGCTGGCGACCATGCGCGAGTCTTGCAGGCGTCCCAGGCGAATCGCCAGGTCGAGGCCTTCGTGTACCAAGTCCAACTGACGATTGCTCAGTTCGATGTCCACCCGCAGTTGCGGGTAAAGCCCCATGAACCGCGTCACCAGCGGCACGATGAATCGTTCGCCATACGCCACGGCGCAGGTCATGCGCAGCATGCCCTTGGGCTCGCTGGCGAGGTCGCCGACGGCGCGCAGGGCTTCTTCGCGGCCATCCTGCAGGCGCTGGCAGTGTTGCAGAAAGGTCTGGCCGGCTTCGGTCAGGGTCACCTTGCGCGTACTGCGATACAGCAAGCGCGTTTGCAGCCGTTCTTCCAGGCGAGCCACTTGCCGGCTGATGTGCGACGAAGACACCCCAAGGCGTTCCGCCGCCGCGGTGAATTGGCTGCATTCAGCGACGGCGACGAACTCATCGATGCCTTCCCAGCGGTTTTCCAGCATGGCGATTATCCCTGTACAGCAATAAAGTTTTGCTTTTGCCTGGATTATTAATCAGCTGGGCATGTTTTACACTCGCCGTCTTAGTTTTTAACTCCCAGGAGAAACCCGGATGATCAAGTCCCGCGCCGCCGTAGCCTTCGAAGCCAAGAAGCCCCTCGAGATCGTAGAAGTGGATGTCGCCATGCCCAAGGCCGGCGAAGTGCTGTTGCGCGTGGTTGCGTCCGGCGTGTGCCATACCGACGCCTACACGTTGTCGGGCGCCGACCCGGAAGGCATCTTCCCGTCGATTCTCGGCCATGAAGGCGGTGCGGTGGTTGAGGCGATCGGCGAGGGCGTGACCTCGGTTGCGGTCGGCGACCATGTGATCCCGCTCTACACCCCGGAGTGCGGCAAGTGCAAATTCTGCCTGTCGGGCAAGACCAACCTGTGCCAGGCGATTCGTGCCACCCAGGGCAAAGGCCTGATGCCCGATGGCACCACGCGTTTCTCCTACAAGGGTCAGCCGATTTTCCACTACATGGGCACCTCGACCTTTTCCGAGTACACCGTGCTGCCGGAAATTTCCGTGGCGAAGATTCCTAAAGACGCGCCGCTGGAAAAAGTCTGCCTGCTCGGCTGTGGCGTCACCACCGGTATCGGTGCGGTGATCAACACCGCCAAGGTCAAGCCCGGCGATACCGTCGCCATCTTCGGCTTGGGCGGTATCGGCCTGTCGGCGGTAATCGGCGCGGTAAAAGCCAAGGCCGGTCGCATCATCGCCATCGACATCAACCCGGCCAAGTTCGAAATCGCCAAGCAACTGGGCGCCACCGACTGCATCAACCCGAAAGACTACGATCGCCCGATCCAGGACGTGATTGTCGATTTGACTGACGGCGGCGTGGACTTTTCCTTCGAGTGCATCGGTAACGTGCAACTGATGCGCGCCGCCCTCGAGTGCTGCCACAAAGGCTGGGGCGAGTCGGTGATCATCGGCGTTGCCGGTGCCGGCCAGGAAATTTCCACCCGTCCATTCCAGTTGGTGACCGGCCGCGTCTGGCGCGGTTCGGCCTTTGGCGGCGTGCGTGGTCGCAGCGAGCTGCCCAGCTACGTGGAAATGGCCCAGAGCGGCGAGATCCCGTTGGACACCTTCATCACCCACACCATGGGCCTGGAAGACATCAACAAAGCGTTTGATCTGATGCATGAAGGCAAGAGCATTCGTACCGTCATTCACTTCTGAGGTCGGCCATGAGTCTGGAAAACCTGTCGTGCCAGAAGAGCTTCGGCGGCTGGCATAAACGCTACAAGCATCATTCCGAGGTGCTCGGTTGCGACATGACCTTCGCCGTCTACCTGCCGCCGCAAGCGGAGCAGGGCGGCAAGCTGCCGGTGGTGTACTGGCTGTCCGGGTTGACCTGCACCGATGAAAACTTCATGCAGAAAGCCGGCGCCCAGCGCATGGCGGCCGAACTGGGGCTGATCATTGTTGCGCCGGACACCAGCCCGCGTGGTCCTGGGGTGCCGGGCGATCCGGACAACGCCTGGGATTTCGGCCTGGGGGCTGGTTTCTATCTGAATGCCACCCAGGAACCCTGGGCCAAGCACTATCGGATGCATGACTACGTGGTGCAGGAATTGCCGGCGTTGGTTGAGGCGCATTTCCCGGCTTCGCAGAAGCGCGGTATCAGCGGCCACTCCATGGGCGGCCACGGTGCGCTGGTATGTGCATTGCGCAACCCCGGGCGTTACCTATCGGTGTCGGCGTTTTCGCCGATCAACAACCCGATGGATTGCCCATGGGGCCAGAAAGCCTTCTCCCGTTATCTGGGCGAAGAGCGCTCGAAGTGGCGCGAGTGGGACGCTTGCGTGCTGATCAGCGAAGCCGCGGAAAAGCTGCCGTTGCTGGTGGACCAGGGCGACCGCGACGACTTCCTCGCGGTGCAGCTCAAGCCCGAAGCCCTGCAGCAAGCGGCGAAAGCGGCCAACCATCCGCTCGAACTGCGCCTGCAACCGGGCTATGACCACAGCTACTTCTTTATCGCCAGCTTCATCGAAGACCATTTGCGACATCATGGTCGTGCTTTGCTCGGTTAATATGCGACAAAAGTAGGTAGAATCACGCCCTGAATTAAATCGGGGCGTTTTTTTATGCGTATTGGCCACGGCTACGATGTGCACCGTTTCGCTGAAGGCGATTTCATCACCCTGGGCGGCGTGCGGATCGCGCACCACCATGGGTTGCTGGCTCATTCCGACGGCGATGTCCTGCTGCACGCGTTGAGCGACGCCTTGCTCGGCGCCGCGGCGCTCGGCGATATCGGCAAGCACTTTCCGGACACCGACCCGACCTTCAAGGGCGCGGACAGCCGGGTATTGCTGCGCCATGTGGTCGGCCTGATCCACGCCAAAGGCTGGAAGGTCGGCAACGTCGATAACACCATCGTGGCCCAGGCGCCGAAAATGGCCCCCCACATCGAGTCGATGCGCGCGTTGATCGCGGCGGATCTGCACATTGAATTGGATCAAGTGAACGTGAAAGCCACCACCACCGAAAAGCTCGGGTTTACCGGTCGTGAAGAGGGCATCGCGGTACATTCCGTCGCTTTGTTGCTGCGCGCATGAACGACTTGCAACTGCTGGGCCCACGGGCCTATGGCGAGGCCTTGGGCAGCGCCGTGCTGAAGGCTACCGCGGAAGATTTCCAGGTCGACGAAGTGCTCGATATCCCGCTGAGCGGCGAGGGTGAGCACCTGTGGCTGTGGGTGGAAAAGCGTGGCCTCAACACCGAAGAAGCCGCGCGCCGGATCGCCAAGGCCGCCGGCGTGCCGTTGCGCACCGTCAGCTATGCCGGGCTCAAGGATCGCCAGGCGTTGACCCGCCAGTGGTTCAGTGTGCAACTGCCGGGCAAGGCCGATCCGGACCTGAGCGGCGCGGAAAACGACACCCTCAAGATCCTCAAGACCGGCCGCCACAAGCGCAAGCTGCAACGCGGTGCTCATTCGGCCAACGGTTTTACCTTGCGCCTGACGCAACTGGCGGGGGATCACGCGGCCATCGATGCGCGCTTGCAACTGATCGCCCAGCACGGCATTCCCAATTATTTCGGCACCCAGCGCTTTGGCCACAACGGCGGCAATGTGGTGGATGCGCGTGAGTGGGCGGCCCGCAAGGCCTTGCCGGAGCAGCGCAACGTGCGTTCGCGGTTGCTGTCGACGGCACGCAGTTTCCTCTTCAACAAAGTGTTGGCGGCCCGTGTCGCGGACGGTTCCTGGCAGCGTGCGCAGGTCGGCGATCTGCTGGCCTTCACCGACAGCCGCAGTTTTTTCCCGGCGGGGGAGGCTGAATGCAGCGACCCGCGCCTGGCGATCCTCGATCTGCACCCCACCGGACCGCAGTGGGGCGAAGGCGATTCGCCAGCCAGCGGTGCAACCCATGCGCTGGAGCAGGCGGTTGCTGCCAGTGAGGCCGACCTGCGCGATTGGCTGGTGAATGCCGGCATGAGCCAGGAACGTCGCATTCTGCGACTGCCCATTGGCGGGTTGACGTGGCATTATCCCGGGCCTGACATTCTGCAATTGGAATTCGTCCTGCCGGCCGGATGCTTCGCCACTGTCTTGGTGCGCGAGCTTGTTGATCTGGTGCCGGTGGGGCAGACGGACAGCCCATGCGTATTCTGATATCAAATGACGACGGTGCCACCGCACCCGGCCTCGCCGCGCTTCATGCTGCGCTGGCGGATTACGCCGAGTGCGTGGTGGTTGCCCCCGACCAGGACAAGAGCGGCGCCAGCAGTTCGCTGACGCTCGACCGTCCGCTGCACGTGCACGTTCTGGCCAATGGCTATATCAGCGTGAACGGCACCCCCACCGACTGCGTACACCTGGCGATCAACAGTTTGTTGGATCAGGAGCCGGACCTGGTGGTGTCGGGCATCAACCTCGGCGCCAACCTGGGGGATGACGTGCTGTATTCCGGCACGGTGGCGGCGGCCCTGGAAGGGCGTTTCCTGGGGCGGACCTCGTTTGCCTTTTCGTTGACCTCGCGTCAATTGGACAACCTGCCGACGGCCGCGCATTTCGCGCGCAAGCTGGTGGAGGCCCACGGTTCCCTCGATCTGCCGCCCCGGACGGTGCTTAACGTCAATATCCCCAACTTGCCCCTCGAGCATATTCGCGGTATCCAGCTCACGCGCCTGGGCCATCGCGCCCGCGCGGCGGCGCCGTTGAAGGTGGTCGACCCGCGTGGCAAGGAAGGTTATTGGATCGCCGCTGCGGGCGATGCCGAAGACGGTGGGCCGGGCACTGACTTTCATGCGGTGATGCAAGGCTATGTATCGATTACCCCGTTGCAGCTCGATCGCACCTTCAGTGATGCCTTCAGTAGTCTCGATGGCTGGCTGGAGGACTTGCGCTGATGGCTCGTGAACAAGACGACCTGTTGCGTCGCGGCATCGGGATGACCTCCCAGCGCACCCGCGAGCGTCTGATCCAGCGCCTGTACGAAGAAGGCCTGTCCAACGCCCAGGTACTGGAAGTGATCCGGCGCACGCCCCGGCACCTGTTTGTCGATGAGGCCCTGGCCCATCGCGCCTATGAAGACACGGCGTTGCCGATCGGGCATAACCAGACCATTTCCCAGCCGTATATGGTTGCGCGCATGAGCGAGCTGCTGCTGGCGGCGGGCCCGTTGGACAAGGTGCTGGAGATCGGCACCGGTTCCGGCTACCAGACTGCCGTGCTGTCGCAGTTGGTAGAGCGCGTGTTCTCGGTGGAGCGCATCAAGGTGCTGCAGGATCGCGCCAAGGAACGCCTGGTGGAACTGAACCTGCGCAACGTGGTGTTCCGCTGGGGCGATGGCTGGGAAGGCTGGCCGGCGCTGGCGCCGTATAACGGCATCATCGTCACCGCGGTCGCCACCGATGTACCGCAGGCGTTGCTCGATCAACTGGCCCCTGGCGGTCGGCTGGTGATCCCGGTGGGTTCCGGCGAAGTGCAACAATTGATGCTCATTATCCGTGAAGACGAAGGCTTTTCCCGGCATGTGCTCGGCGCCGTGCGCTTCGTGCCGTTGCTCAATGGCCCGCTGGCCTGATCATTTATTCGCGAGCAGTGAATTCTGTTGGCGGCGATGTGTCTTACGGCGGGGTCTATAGAGTCAACATGATCGGTCGTTGGTTTTAAACGCGATGAATCTTTCGTTTCAGTCGTGTGCCAGTAAAAAGCCAATGCCCAGTTATACTTACGACATATTTCAAGCCTGATACAGGCATTCATGTTCAGCCACCACAAAGGGAGCGGCGGGTGAGTCTCACAGGTCTTGCGCAGCGTATGAGTAAAACAAGCTTTCAGCGACTGGTGCTTGGCCTTGTCTTGAGTTCCTTATTGGCGGCTTGTTCGAGCACGCCTTCCGGGGGCGCGAGGGTGGTTGATCGCACGAATGCCGCGCCGCAGAAGCCGACCGTGACCACGGGGCAGTATGTGGTGCGCAAGGGCGATACGCTGTTTTCGATTGCCTTCCGCTATGGCTGGGACTACAAGGCGCTCGCCGCGCGCAACAATATTCCGGTGCCCTACACGATACATCCGGGTCAGACGATTCGCTTCGATGGGCGCACCGGTTCAACACCGACGTCAGTGGTGACAAACACCACATCTTCGCCCTCGTCCTCGAGCAAAACCACGATCATCACGCGGCCTGCAGGCAGCGCCGCGCCTGCGGTTGCGAGCAAACCAGCAGCCGCGCCGCTGCCGCCTGCGGGGCCTGCGCCGACCGGCTGGGGATGGCCGTCGAACGGCGTATTGATTGGAAAATTCTCTTCAAACGGTAGTTTGAATAAAGGCATTGATATCGCCGGGGATTTGGGACAGCCTGTTTTAGCTGCATCTGATGGGACAGTGGTGTACGCCGGGAGTGGTTTGCGGGGCTACGGCGAGCTGGTCATCATCAAACACAGCGATACCTACGTCAGTGCTTACGGCCACAACCGTAGGCTGTTGGTTCGGGAGGGGCAGCAGGTCAAAGTCGGACAGACAATTGCCGAAATGGGGTCAACTGGTACAGACCGGGTGAAACTGCACTTTGAGATTCGCCGCCAAGGGAAACCTGTAGATCCTCTGCAATTCCTACCCCGTCGTTGATGTGTTGCCAGCCTGTTCCCTCACGTAGAAGGAACAGGCTCTAGCGTTGCCAAGGATAAAGGCGTCGCTTGAGCTTGAGGTCGAACTCACCAAAGGACTATAACAATGGCTCTCAGTAAAGAAGCGCCGGAGTTTGACATCGACGATGAGGTTCTCCTTACGGAGACCGGCATCGCTATGGAATCGATGTCGAATGAGGGAATGGCTGTACCTTCAGTTCGCACCAAATCCAAGAACTCCACTGCGTTAAAGCAACATAAGTACATTGACTACACGCGGGCGCTCGATGCGACCCAGCTGTACCTCAATGAAATCGGCTTTTCCCCTCTGCTGACTCCCGAAGAAGAAGTCCATTTTGCGCGCTTGTCGCAAAAGGGCGATCCGGCTGGGCGCAAGCGCATGATTGAAAGCAACCTGCGCCTGGTGGTGAAAATCGCCCGACGCTACGTCAATCGTGGGCTGTCACTGTTGGACCTGATCGAGGAGGGCAACCTGGGCTTGATCCGGGCGGTGGAGAAGTTCGACCCCGAACGCGGCTTCCGCTTCTCGACTTATGCCACCTGGTGGATTCGTCAGACCATCGAACGGGCGATCATGAATCAAACCCGCACGATCCGGTTGCCGATCCATGTGGTCAAGGAGCTCAACGTCTACCTGCGGGCGGCGCGTGAGCTGACACAAAAACTCGATCATGAACCCTCTCCCGAAGAAATCGCCAACCTGCTGGAAAAACCGGTGGGCGAGGTCAAGCGTATGCTCGGTCTTAACGAGCGCGTGTCTTCGGTCGACGTCTCGCTGGGCCCGGATTCGGACAAAACCCTGCTGGACACCCTGACGGATGATCGCCCGACAGACCCTTGCGAGCTGTTGCAGGACGATGATCTTTCCCAAAGCATTGACCAGTGGTTGTCGGAGCTTACGGACAAGCAGCGCGAGGTGGTGATTCGCCGCTTCGGCCTGCGCGGTCATGAGAGCAGCACCCTGGAGGATGTAGGCCTGGAGATCGGCTTGACCCGTGAGCGGGTGCGGCAGATCCAGGTAGAAGGGCTCAAGCGCTTGCGTGAGATCCTGGAGAAGAACGGCTTGTCGAGCGAGTCGTTGTTTCAGTAACGACGCAGTCTGAATGTGGGAGGGAGCTTGCTCCCGATGGCAGTGGATCAGTCACTGGATGTATTGACTGACCCACCGCCATCGGGAGCAAGCCCCCTCCCACATTTTTTGCGCTCATGCATGCCCAAATCCAAGGCATAAAAAAACCCCGCTTTTAAGGGCGGGGTTCTTTCGACTGAGTCAGTACAAGTTAGATAACTTGAACTTCTTCAGCTTGCATGCCTTTCTGACCGCGGGTAGCGATGAAAGAAACCTGTTGGCCTTCTTTCAGGCTTTTGAAGCCGTCGGATTGGATAGCTTTGAAGTGAACGAACAGGTCGTCACCGGATTGTGGAGTGATGAAGCCGAAGCCTTTTTCATCGTTGAACCACTTAACGGTACCAGTTTGGCGATTAGACATGGTGTATCTCCTTGGACAAAGTTAACTGCGACTCAGGAAAAGCCCTGGCCGAGACTGAGTGCAAAGAGCAGGAAAAATTCTTGGAGATGGTTGGATCGAAATTCAACATATCGTGTAGAGATTCTCAGTGACACAAGCAGCACAGTGGCGCCACCTTAACCCTTTTTCCGGAACGTGCCAATGGTATTTCCGAAGGTTTCTCTAATTTCGTGACTGGCGGTGGTATTTACGTCCGTCGCGCACGCCGATTCGGGTCCCGGCCCCAATGGGCGCGGCTTGTACAAGGCGGGCATTGATCAACACATTCGTCAACAAAAGCCCCACGCCCTTTGAACCCCAACGCCTGCCCCGGTAAGATGCCCAACAGAATTTTTCCACCTCGCTATCAGGACACCCGCCATGAGCATCAAATCGGACAAGTGGATTCGCCGCATGGCGCAAGAGCACGGCATGATCGAACCGTTCGTTGAGCGCCAGATCCGTGGTGACGACGCCGATCGCGTGATTTCGTATGGTGTTTCCAGCTACGGCTACGACGTGCGTTGTGCCGATGAATTCAAGGTGTTCACCAATATCAACTCGGCGATCGTCGATCCGAAGAACTTCGACGAAAAGAGCTTCGTCGACGTCAAGAGCGACGTGTGCATCATCCCGCCCAACTCCTTCGCCCTGGCGCGCACCGTGGAGTTCTTCCGTATTCCCCGCGACGTGCTGACCATCTGTCTGGGTAAAAGCACTTACGCGCGCTGCGGCATCATCGTCAACGTGACGCCGCTTGAGCCTGAGTGGGAAGGTCACGTCACCCTGGAGTTCTCCAACACCACCACCCTGCCAGCGAAGATCTACGCCAACGAAGGCGTGGCGCAGATGCTGTTTCTGCAGTCCGATGAGGCCTGTGAAGTGTCCTACAAGGACCGTGCTGGCAAGTACCAGGGCCAGCGCGGCGTCACCTTGCCACGCGCTTGATCGAAAGCTCCTACGCGTAAAGGGAATTAGTCTGCGGAAAGTGACTCTATTGGGTGTACTGCTTCGGTGCGTGCAATGCGCGCCGAGCCACGCTTGAGGAGTACCTTATGAAACTCGACCCGCGAATCAGCGCCGAACTCGCCCGGCTTGAACCCAACCAGATTGGCGTGATGGCGTGGTCCCTGATGGCCGATCCTGCCTATGCGGGTGGTCTCCCCGGTCAACCTGACCCGGATTCCCCTGAGCCTACCGAACCTGGCGAACCGACCCTTCCAGACGAGCCGCCACCCGCGCCGATGGCCTGATGCCTGCAGATTGGAATGTGGTCAGTCCTTCCGCGGGCTGGCCATCTCTCCTGGCGGCCGATCACAAATATCTGCCGTGTTGCACTCAGTATCCCCAGCAAAGCCCCAAAACGCGGGCAGCGGGCTGCCTGCGCGCTTATCGTGGATTGCCGCGCTCAAGCGCATGGGCCGGCTGGGCGGGCTCTCAGAGCGCTTAGGCGGCGCAGGGGCGTGCGGGAAGATCAGCGAAGGCTTACTTCAGATTGCCACTCAGGAACTGTTGCAGGCGCTCACTCTTCGGGTTGCCCAGCACATCCTCCGGCGTGCCTTGCTCTTCCACCAGGCCCTTGTGCAGGAACAGCACCTGGCTCGACACCTTGCGCGCAAAGCTCATCTCGTGGGTCACCATGATCATGGTGCGGCCTTCCTCGGCCAGGCCCTGGATCACCTTCAGCACTTCGCCCACCAGCTCCGGGTCGAGGGCCGAGGTGGGTTCGTCGAACAGCATCACTTCCGGTTCCATCGCCAGGGCGCGGGCGATGGCCACGCGTTGCTGCTGGCCGCCGGAGAGAAATGCCGGGTATTGATCGGCCACGCGGGCCGGCAGTCCGACTTTGTCCAGGTAGCGACGGGCACGGTCTTCGGCGTCTTTCTTACTGCAGCCCAGCACCCGGCGCGGGGCCATGGTGATGTTTTCCAGCACGCTCATGTGGCTCCACAGGTTGAAGTGCTGGAACACCATCGCCAGGCGTGTGCGCAGGCGCTGCAGCTCGGCATCGTCGGCCACGCGCATGCCGTGGCGGTCGCTGACCATGCGGATCGGCTTGTCATCGAGGGTCATCGCGCCGTCGTTGGGGGTTTCCAGAAAGTTGATGCAGCGCAGGAAGGTGCTCTTGCCCGAGCCGCTGGCGCCGATCAGGCTGATCACGTCACCGGTCTTGGCCTTGAGCGAGACGCCTTTGAGCACTTCATTGTCGCCATAGCTTTTATGCAGGCCTTCAACGGTCAGTTTGTACATGGGGCGTGCATCCTCAAGGCGAAAGTAGGTAGCCGCTGCGGTAGGCCTCTGAACCTGCGACATGGCCGATGACCATCCCCGCAGTGGCCATGCGCCGTAGCGAACGGGCGTAAAGCAGGCCGGCGTTTTGACAATGCACAGGCGTTACGCGGTCAGTAATGGGGTCGATGATTTCGGCGATCAGTTGCCCGGCTTCGAGGTACTCGCCGGGCAAGGCGCTGAACACCAGCAAGCCGCCGACCGGCGTCGCCACCGGTTCGACTCCCGCCAGCGGGGTGGCCGGGTAGGGCAGGGCGGGCAGCGGTGCCACGTCGCCGGCAATCGCGCCGAAGTGAATCAGGTAGTCGATGATCGCCTGGCAGTCGAGGCCGGCCAGGCCGTGGTTGACGTCACCCTGGCCGCGCAGCTCGACGGTCACCGAAAAGCTGCCCATGGGGATCGGGAAGCGCTCGCCGAAGCGTTGCTGCAATTGCCACCACACCAGGCTGAAGCACTCATCGAAAGATTGCCCGCCGGAATCGGTGGCCAGCAAGTTGGCCTCCGAGCCGATATAGCGCGCCAACGGCTCCACCTGCGGCCAGGCCTCGGGCGTGGTGTACAGGTGCGCCACGGCTTCGAAATCGCAATGCAGGTCGAGCACCATGTCGGCATCGCAGGCCAGGCGTTGCAGCACCAGGCGCTGGGACTGCAACTGCGTCGCGGCGGTTTGTGCGGCCAACGCGGTGGAGAGTGCCGTGCGGATCAATTCGACGTTGCGCTGGGGATCATCCCCGAGCAAATCTTCGACCCGATCGCCCACCTCTTCACTGAGGTCGACAAACAGGCGATTGAAGTTCTGCCCGCTTTCCAGCTCATAGCGGCCCAGCGGGATGTCCATCAACACTTGTTCGAGGCCCGCCGGGTTGGCGATCGGCACCAGCACGATCTCGCTGCGCAAGCGCCCGGCGGCGGCCAGTTGCGCCAGGCGCGCCTTGAGGTGCCAGGCCACCAGCATGCCCGGCAATTCATCGGCATGCAGTGACGACTGGATGTAGACCTTGCATTCGGCCAGTTCCGGGCCGAAGTGGAAACTGTGAATCTGCCGTGCCGTGCCAGGCACGGGCGCGATCAGTTCATGAACCTGATGACGCATGAAGGCTCCTTAGTGGCTCGGCCCGAGGAAGGCCAGCCAGCGGCGCTCCGCCAGACGAAACAGACCGACCAGGGCAAAGGTCACGGTCAGGTAGATCAGCGCAGCGATGCCGAACGATTGAAAGGTGAGGAACGTGGCCGAGTTGGCGTCCCGGGCCACTTTGAGAATGTCCGGGATCGTCGCGGTAAACGCCACTGTCGTCGAGTGCAGCATCAAAATCACTTCGTTGCTGTAGTACGGCAATGAACGGCGCAGGGCCGACGGCATGATGACATAGGCGTACAGCTTCCAGCCGCTGAGGCCGTAGGCTTTGGCCGCTTCGACTTCGCCGTGGGCCATGCTGCGGATCGCTCCGGCGAAAATCTCGGTGGTGTAGGCGCAAGTGTTGAGGGCAAACGCCAGGACCGTGCAGTTCATCGCATCGCGAAAGAACGCATCCAGCACCGGTTGGGCGCGCACGGCGGCGATGCTGTAGATGCCGGTGTAACAGATCAGCAATTGGATATAGAGCGGCGTGCCGCGAAACAGGTAGGTGTAGAACTGCACCGGCCAGCGCACCAAGGGATTGCGCGACACCCGGGCGATGGACAGCGGAATCGACACCAGGAAGCCGATCACCAGCGAGGCGCTGAGCAACCACATGGTCATGGCCAGGCCGGTGATGTGCTGGCCGTCGCTGTAAAGGAATGGGCGCCAGTATTCCTGCAAGAGTTCGATCATCGCACGGCCTCCCGCGAGCCTGCCGAATAGCGACGTTCAAGACGGCGCAGGACAAAGTTGGACGCACTGGTGATCAGCAGGTAGATCAGTGCGGCGACCACCAGGAAGTAAAACAGTTGATAGGTGCTCTTGCCGGCATCCTGCGCGGCCTTGACTAGGTCCGCCAGACCGATGATCGACACCAGTGCGGTGGCCTTGAGCATCACCATCCAGTTGTTGCCGATGCCCGGCAGGGCAAAGCGCATCATTTGCGGGAAGGTCACGTAGCGAAACCGCTGCCCGCGCTTGAGGCCGTAAGCCGTGGCGGCTTCCAGTTGGCCACGGGGCACCGCGAGGATCGCGCCGCGAAAGGTTTCGGTGAAGTACGCACCGTAAATAAAGCCCAGGGTGATCACCCCGGCGCTGAATGGGTCGATTTCGATGTATTCCCATTCCATGAAGTCGGTAAGACCGGTCAGCCAGGTTTGCAGGCTGTAGAAAATCAGCAGCATCAGCACCAGGTCGGGCACGCCACGAATCAACGTGGTGTAGAGCTGGGCGGGAATGCGCAGGAACGGCAGGCTGGACAGTTTGGCGCTGGCGCCGAGCAGGCCCAGCAACACGCTGACGGCCAGGGACAGCACCGACAACTTGAGGGTCATCCAGGTGCCTTGCAGCAACAGCGGGCCGAAACCCTTCAAACTGAACGCGCTCAGCCCGAGGGTTTGCAACAGTTCTTCGAACATAAATCAGGACCTATGGCGATAAAACAGCGCCCCTCCCGGGAAGGGGCGCCCCAGGCATTATTTGCCGCTGTACAGGTTCAGATCGCCAAAGTGTTTCTTCTGGATGCTGGCGTAGGTGCCATCATCGTGTAACGCTTTGATACCTTTATCCAAAAGGGCCTTCAGCTCAGTGTTACCTTTTTTGATACCGGCCGCGATTTTCGACGGCAGCAGTGGGTCGTCGATGGCCGCGCTGACTTCGTAACCGGCACCGGCCGGCGACTTCAGGAAGCCCAGTTCGGCTTGCAGCGTGTCCTGCACGGAGGCGTCGAGACGGCCGGAGGTCAGGTCAGCGTAGACCTGGTCCTGGTTGGCGTAGGCCTTGGTGGTTACACCGGCTTTATCCAATACGGCCTTGGCATAGGCTTCCTGGATGGTGCCTTGCTCGTAGCCCACGGTTTTGCCCTTGAGGGACTCAGGCGTGGAGTAACCGGCGCCCTTCTTGAATACCAGCGAAGTCGGGCCGGAGAACAGCTCGTTGGAGAAGTCGATGGCCTTCATGCGGGCTTCGGTGACGGTCATGGACGAAATCACGGCGTCGAATTTGTTGGCTTTGAGGCCCGGAATCATGCCGTCGAAGTCGCTTTCGACCCACTTGCACTTGACCTTCAGTTCGGCGCAGATCGCATTGCCCAGGTCGATGTCGAAGCCCACCAGGCTGCCGTCAGCGGCTTTGGACTCGAACGGCGCGTAGGAAGGATCGACACCAAAACGCAATTCCTTGTATTCCTTGGCCAAGGCGGAACCAGCGGCCATGCACAGAGCCAGTGCAGAAAGGGTCAGCAATGCTTTTTTCATTATGTAATCCCTGGAAACCAAGATAAGCGCTTGTGGCGCGTTTAGGACTGTTACTGAACGGTGTCAGACGGATCACAAGTAGCAATTTCTGCACCATAGTTCCGAATGCAGCTCCGAATGATCGTTTTAAAAGGTGGGAAGAGGGAGCTATGAGTATAGGAGGTGCCCGAAAATGGGCATGAAAAATAGGCTGCACTATTTTGGATCGAGCGCAGATTAAAAAATGTGGGAGCAGTCTTGCCTGCTCCCACCTGTTGGTACGGTTATTTGCCGGGCGTGAGGGTCAGCCTGGCTTTCCCATACACCTTGTCAAAGTTCTGCGGCTGCATCGGGAAGCTCAGGTATTGCGCCTTGAGCGACGGATCGATGTCATTGACATAGTTCGGGCTGACCGGGTTGCCGGACTGGCCGATACCGCCCTGGCCCGTCATCGGTTCTGCCTGGCCGAAGTCGACAATCATGCGCAGTGCCGGCACTTGGGTGGTGTCGAAACTCTCCCCCCAGTTGTACGGCGCCGGGTTCAGGGTGTTGTGGTCGCCGCCGCTGGCCAGCGGGCCGCGGATCACCTGGCCATTGCGGTTCTTCCAGGTGGTGCTGTGCAGTTTGCCCCACTGCCAGGCCTTGTGATCGGTACCCAGTTGGCTGTCGCCGGCAGTGATCGCGGCGGCCAGGCTGCGGGCGAGGATCGTCGGCTTGTCTTCTTTCTGCGCAGTGCGGACATCGTCCCAGAACGGGCTGTCTTCACGGCCCAGCAGGTGGTCGGCCTGGGCGGCGTAGGACAGGCTCGCGTTGCTGACAAAGGCTTTCCAGCTGGCGCTGTTTTGCGGGCCGAGTTCGTCGAGGAAGATCTGTTTGCTGCTTTCCTGCAGGAACAGCTCATACATCGCTGCGTCGGCGGACGTTGGCGCCAGGCGGCCGTCAAACGCCATCAGACGATTCAACGCTTCACGGGCCTTGGCCTGTTCGGCCGCGGGCAGCGCAGCGATCGCCTGTTTCAGCGGCTGCGCCATGCCCGGCGCCTGGAACATGTTCTTGAGCTTGGCGGCGAACGTGGTGGTCTGGTCGTATTGCATGGCGATCATGCTGCGGCTGTCATGCTTGCCGGCATTGGCCAATTGCGCCAGGCGCTCGCTGCGCTCCGGAGCGTCCCAGGAGTTGGACAGTTGCATGCCATAACCGCGCGGCGCGGTACGTTGGTTGGCGGTGCCGATCCAGCCTTGGGCCGGGTCCTGGTCATAAGGGTGCAGCATCGCGTCGGCGTAACCGTCCCAGTCGAAGCGCGCATCCCAGCCCGGCGAGGGCAGCAGGCCTTCGCCTTCGCGGCGGTTGGGGAAGCGCCCGGTAACCTGCCAGCCGATGTTGCTGGCGTCGGCGAACACCATGTTCAAGGCGATGGCGCGGATTTCCCGGGTCGCATCCGAGGCCTTGGCGGCGTTTTGCGCGCGGGACAGGTCGAAGAACGCATCAAGGCTCTTGTCGTCCTTGAAGTCCGCCGTTTGCAGGGCCAGGCCCAGCCCGCTGGTCAGCGCCTGGCTGCTGTTGAGCAGGGCGCCGTGGCGGGTTTCGTACACCACCTCCCGAATCGAGCGTTGGCCTTTGATGAAAAAGGTCTCGTTGCGCACAGCAGCCGGTAGCCATTTACCGTTGTTCTCGTAGTACAGCGCGCTGCCCTGGCGTTTGACCTTTTCCAGGAACAGGTCCTGGGTGTCGCCCTTGACCGTGCTCATGCTCCACGCCACTTTGCCGTTGAAGCCGGACAACAGGGTCGGCAGGCCGGCGATCGAGGCGCCGACGGCCTGGTATTTCGGTGCGCGGATCTGCACGTAGTTCCATGGCGACGGGGCTTGCGGCTGGGCCGCGAGGTCATTGGCCAGCAGGCTCTTGCCGCTGCGGCTGCGGCTGCGTTGCGGGCCGATGGCCCAGTTGCTCGAAGTGGTCACCGCCAGTGAGTTGAGGCTGCTCAGTTGCTGGCTGACCGTGTCCAGCCCGGCCAGGCCGGTGATCTGGCTCAGGTTCACGCCCTTGAGCTTGTCGGCTTCGGCCAGGGGGATCGGCTCGTCCGGCGCGCTTGGGGTGAGCCAGGCGAGTTTGTCGACACCGACCTTTTGCGCCAGCACCAGCGACGACAATTCTTCCTGCAGGTTGGCCGACTCGCTGAAATTCAGCAGGCAGAACAACAGCGCCGAATCTTCCGGCTTCCAGTACTCGGGTTTGTAGCCGGTCTGGGCCAGGTCCGGCGGCAGCTTGTCGCGGTAGCGGAACAGGTAGGCGTTGACGCCGCGGGCATACACTTCAAAGAAGCGCTTGAGGCGCGGCGACGAGGCGTTGTAGAGCTCGCCGGCGCTTTTTTTCAGGTTGACCGCGCGCATGAAACGGTCGACATCCAGCACCTCGGGGCCGGACATTTCCGCCAGACGGCCCTGGGCCAGCAGGCGCAACGTGACCATCTGCGTGATGCGGTCGCTGGCATGCACATAGCCGAGGCTGAACAGTGCGTCGTGGAAGGTATTGCTTTCAATCAGCGGCATGCCCTGGGCATTGCGGCGTATCGAAACATTCTGCGCGAGGCCCTTGATCGGCTGGACGCCGGTAACGGGGGGCAGGGTGTCCTGGGTGCTCTGGAGCTGGCAACCGGCCAGGCTTAATGCACTGGCCACTGCCGCGGCAACGCCGAACCGGGGAAGAAAATGTGAAAGGGCTGGCGAGGCCATGGCAAAGCTCCTGCGGGGGGTAGCGTCAGTAAAGGCGCTACGTTAGTGAGCGCGGTGAAACGACGCAAGCAGGAGCTAAAGCTTATTTTCAGTAGCCAGGTTTCAAGCGCCGTGGCACTTCTTGAATTTCTTCTCGCTGCCGCACGGGCATGGATCGTTGCGGCCAACGTCTTTCAGGGCGTTGCGCACCGGCTCCTGGTGAGCGTGGCCGCAGTTCGGGCCGTGGACATGGCCGTGGTCGTGATCATGGTGATCGTGATCGTGGTTGCAGTCAGGACCATGGACATGGGGTTGCTGAGTCATCGATGTCGCTCCGGAATAAAATCGCCGGGGATTATCTCGCCATTGTGGTCCACGCGCACGTCATTACCGATGAATAATCCGGTTTTCAGCTCGCCTTCCAGCCGATAAGGCACGGGCCGGTCGGGGTTTTTCAGCATCTGCACGACGTCACGGATCTGCGGCCAGAGGTTGGTGCGTACCGAGATCTTGAAAAAGGCGTGGCCACGCGGCGGCACGGTGAGCCATTCGTTGGATTCGCCTTCGGTCAGCAGCAAGCGACCCAGGGTGACCTTGTAGATCAGGCCGCGCACCGTGAGGTCGGCGTCGTCGCGGTTATCCACGCGGAAATACAGCTTGAACTTCTGTTCGAGCAACTTGGCCCGCACCACTTCGACCTTCACCAGGGCGACGTGGGGCGGTGGGGCGTCGTCCTCGAACCATGAGGCGCAGCCGCTCAAGCCAAGGGTCAACGCCAGCAACAAGCTGTAAGTGCGGAGCATGGCGCGATCCCTGTGAGGTGGTTAGAGGTAGCTGGAGCAACACTTCTTGAACTTCTGCCCACTCCCGCAGACGCATGCATCATTGCGTCCGGCCTTCACTTCCACGGTGGGGTCGATGAAGTACCAGTGTCCCTCATTCTGTACGAAAGAGGACTGTTCGCGGTGGCTGTGTTCGCCGGTGCTGTCATGCCAGCGCGCGGTAAACGTCACGAACGCATGTTCCGGCTGGCCGCCGAACACCTCGGAGCTTTCCACTTCCAGGCCGAGCCAGGTGCTCTGGGCGCTCCAGGTGGCGATGGCATCACGGTCCAGGCCGGCCTGCTGCGCAGGCAACGTGGTAGCCACCAGGTAGTCCACCAGGCCCAGTACGTAGGCGCTGTAGCGCGAGCGCATCAGCGCGGTGGCGCACGGCGCCGGGTGGCCGGCGTGATAATGGCCGCAGCACGCGTCCAGCAGGTTGCCGCTGCCACAGGGGCAAATGGATGTACTCATCGGGTTACCACCAATACTTTCCGAAGTTTTCCGGGTTGGCCCAGAAGCGGGCGTTGAGCCAGTCCGGCACCTGTTTATAGTCAAGCAGATCATAGGTAAACAGCGTCAGTACCTGCTCATCGCGCTGGAAGCGCTCGCCGGCCTGCAGGGCCAGGGAGAAGAAGTCAGTGTCTTTCCAGTCGCAGGCGCCCAGGTCGACCAGCACCGCAATGCGGCTGGCATTGAGGTTGCGGATGCCGCCCAGCAGGGTCAGGCCTTGTGGTTTTGACAGGTGCTCCAGGCAATCGACCACCAGCGCCAGGTCAAAACGCTGCGCCGCGAGGTCCGCCGGCAGCGCGCCAGGCGTCGCGACGGACACCTGAGTCTCAGGGTGCGCCTTTTGAAAGGCCTCCAGCGCCGGGAACTGGCTGGCACCCAACAGCAACAGGCGTTTGGGCTGGTGCAAATCGAGCAAGGCAGCCAGGGCTTGCTGGGGTGTACGGGAAGAAATACCAGCGGTCATCAGAGATCCTCACATCAGGACCCTAGAGACTAGCGCGGCTGAGCGTGCGGGCCTAGAGCGGGTGGTTGCGAAAAGTCCTTCAAGTACGCCCATCCTCAATGAATCCGGGGGTGTGACGTACTGGCGCAGTTGAAAGGAGCGGTCTTTACTCCACCCATCGGCCCCTGCCGATCCCCTCAGGAGAAATCAAATGAGCATCATGCGGACAGCTCTACCCTTGGTTCTGCTCACCGGAGTATTGACAGGTTGTGCAGGTTTGCAAAAAACCGATTGGCCCACCTGCGCCGCCGTGGGCGGCGTGACCGGTGCGGCGATCGGTGCGACGGAAAGCTCAGCCTATGCCGGCTACGGCGCGTTGTTGATCGGCGGCATGGCCGGCGCCTATTGCTGGGTACATGGCGATGGTGACGAAGACGGCGACGGCGTGCCGGACAGCCGCGACAAGTGCCCCGGCACGCCGAAAGGCGTACAGGTCGATGCCAATGGTTGCCCTCCTGCGCCACCCGCGGCGGTGGTTGAAGAGGTGGTTGTGGTCAAGGAAGAAACCATCGTGATTCGCGATGTACACTTCCAGTTCGACTCGGCGAAGCTGACGGCGGCGGATAAAACCGCGCTCGACACCATCGCCACCCGCTTGAAACGCGAAGCCCCGAGCGCCCAGTTGCGGGTCAGCGGGCATATCGACAGCGTCGGCAAGGACGCCTACAACCAGAAACTCTCGGAAAAACGCGCACATTCGGTGACGGACTACCTGATCGGCGCCGGTGTGCCTCGCAGTAACTTCGTGTCGGTGACCGGTGCGGGCGAAAGTCATCCGGTGGCTGACAACAAAACCGCTGAAGGCCGTGCCCTGAACCGCCGCGTAGAAATCCAGATCAACCGCTGACAGGCCTTGCCCCTGTGGGATTCCACAGGGGCATCGTTGGCGATCCTCGCTGAAACTGCCGCCTTCTCAAGTTTTTTGATCCTTCACTGGCAAATCGCCTGTAGAAGTCGTTACTGTGCGCCCAAAGAAAAATTTGAAATAACAAATTCCCCATCACTCAGGAGCCCCATGATGCGTAAGGTTTTTCTGTTGGCCCTGTTGGTCAGCCCCGTTGCCCTGGCCCAGAGCGTGAGTGTTGAAACCAACTCGTTGATGCGCTTGCCCAGCAGTACCGGCGTATTGCAGCTGGAACGCCTGGACGTCGCGGACTACGGCACGTTGCTCATCCCGGCCACGATCAGCCATATCTCGGTGGATGAGTTGCACCTGGGCCGCGAAGCACGCATCGCCATCGCTCCGGGGAGCACCGGGCTGCAATTGCAGGCGCGGCATGCGCAACTGGAACATGGCAGCCAGATCACCTCGCGTGGCGCTCCCGGTACCCACGAAAAACCAGCCAGGGCCGGACGTGACCTGACCTTGCGCATCAATGCCCTGACGGCGCAGGAACTGTCGGTGGATGCCCGTGGTGGCGCTGGCGCCCAAGGTTATGCCGGGCTGGACGGCGCCAACGGCGAAGACCCGGGTTGCACTTGGGGCTCCGCTGGGCGCGGCGCCAACGGTGATAACGGTGGCGACGGGTTGCCTGGCGCGGCGGGTGCGCAGGTGCGGGTCGAACTGCCGCAGGACTTCCCAAGCGACAAGATCAAGGTCTGGGTCGATGGCGGCGCGGGCGGTTTGGCGGGGACGGCGGGCAAGCCTGGGCGTGGCGGGCAATCCAAGGGTTGCCTGGTGTACCGCGCCGATGGTGGCGAGAAAGGCCGGCCAGGGGTGGAAGGGCAGCCGGGGCCGGCCGGGCCTGCGGGAACTGTGACCATTCAGCGACTTTGAGTCGTTCGATCTGACGTCATCGGGAGCACGCCCCCTCCCACATTTGGAATGCATTTCAAATGTGGGAGGGGGCGTGCTCCCGATGGCCGTTTAAGGCCCGTCTCAGAACATCGGCCGCGCCGAAGCAATCGCGACCACCAGCAACCCAACGAGCAGGTTAATGCCCACCAGCTTGCGGATCTGCCCCAGTGCAGCCGCACCCGCCGGCCAATCCTCAGCCGCCACCGCTGTGCGCAATTCGGGGAACTTCAACGCCTGGATGCGGATGAACAGCGCCGTCATCACCACATACAAGCCCATCATCACCTGCACGTAACGCGGTGCGGTTTCAAACCCGCTGAAGCGCAGTTGCAACAGGCCGACACCGCTGATCGGCAAAACCAGCACCGCCACCCAAACCCACACGAAAAAACGTTGAAACACATTCGCCCACAGCTTGAGCCGGGCAGGGCCCTCGAGGGCCGCCACAGCGGCCGGGCGCAGGATCATCCAGGCGAAAAACATGCCGCCGACCCAGATCAGGGCGGCCAATACATGCAGGGTGTAAACGAGGCTGAACACGGTCATTGCGGTACTCCGTTCTGCGCGGGATTAATTAGCGGGGTATGATAGCGGTCGATCCGAACCACTGAAAATTTATCCAGCGTTTTTTGCGCCCGACTATCCATGATCAGCACTGAACTCAAAACCACGATCCAGGGCGCCTATTCGCGTTTTCTCGAAGCCAAGAGCTTGAAACCGCGCTACGGCCAACGCCTGATGATCGCCGAAGTGGCCAAGGTCCTCGGGGATATCGACACCGACGACGAAGGCCGGCGCAGCGGTGACCCCGCGGTCGTGGCCGTCGAGGCCGGCACCGGTACGGGCAAGACCGTGGCCTACAGCCTGGCGGCGATTCCCACCGCCAAGGCCGCCGGCAAGCGCCTGGTGATCGCCACCGCCACCGTCGCCCTGCAGGAGCAGATCGTCTACAAAGACCTGCCCGACCTGATGCGCAACAGCGGCCTGAACTTCACCTTCGCCCTGGCCAAGGGCCGTGGCCGCTATATGTGCCTGTCCAAGCTCGACGTGCTGCTGCAGGAAGGCCACGCGCAAACCGCCACGGCCTCCTTGTTCGAAGAAGAAGGCTTCAAGATCGAAGTCGATGAAGTCAGCCAGAAGCTGTTTACCAGCATGATCGAAAAACTGGCCGGGAATAAATGGGACGGCGACCGCGACAGCTGGCCCACCGCCCTGGAAGACGCCGATTGGGCGCGCCTGACCACCGACCACAGCCAATGCACCAACCGTCATTGCCCCAACTTCGGCCAGTGCGCCTTCTATAAAGCGCGCGAAGGCATGGGCAAGGTCGACGTGATCGTCACCAACCACGACATGGTCCTCGCCGACCTGGCCCTGGGCGGCGGCGCCGTGCTGCCGGACCCGCGCGACACGCTCTACGTATTCGACGAAGGCCACCACCTGCCCGACAAGGCCATCGGCCACTTCGCCCATTA
Source organism: Pseudomonas sp. LY-1 (assembly GCF_053502595.1). Lineage (NCBI taxonomy): Bacteria > Pseudomonadati > Pseudomonadota > Gammaproteobacteria > Pseudomonadales > Pseudomonadaceae > Pseudomonas > Pseudomonas sp. LY-1. Next base: position 1,750,263 of record NZ_CP094353.1, read on the forward strand.
CACGCGCCTGCGCTCCACCGCCGACTGGCTGGAGGCCACCGCCAAGAACCTCACCAAACTGCTGGCCCAGCACCCGCTGCCCGGCGACCTGGGCAAGCTGATCGAACAGGTGCCGGAACTGGCGCGGGAGATCAAGACCCAGCAGCAGTTCATGTTCAGCGCCTGCGAGCAGGTTGCCGACTTCAAGCCCGGCGAAGACGTCGAGGGCCGCGAGCGCCCGCGCCATCGCTTTGTCGGCGGGCTGATCCCCGAGCACATGCGTGAAATGGGGGTCGAACTGAAGAAGGGTTTTTCGCGCCTGACCGACCTGTTCACCCGCCTGACCGACCTGCTCAAGGAAGGCATGGACGGCGAGGTCAACATCGGCATCGCCAGCAACCAGGCCGAGGAATGGTACCCACTGTTCGGCAGCCTGTTGTCCCGCGCCCAGGGCAACTGGGAGTTGTGGACGGCCTTCACCGTCGAAGACCCGGAAGACAACCCGCCCATGGCCCGTTGGCTGACCCTGTCGGAAAGCGGTGCGCTGTTCGATATCGAGGTCAACGCCAGCCCGATCCTTGCGGCGGAAATGCTGCGGCGCAACCTGTGGAACGTGGCGTATGGCTGCCTGGTCACCTCGGCCACGCTGACCGCCCTGGGCACCTTCGACCGCTTCCGCATGCGCGCCGGCCTGCCGAAAAAAGCCGTCACCGCCGTGGTGCCGAGCCCGTTCCATCACGCTAACGCCGGTGTGCTGCGCGTGCCTGACCTCAAGGCCGACCCTCGGGATGCGCCGGCCCACACCGCCGCGATCATCCGTGACTTGCCGGAACTGGTCGAAGGTTCACGCGGCACCCTGGTGCTGTTCTCGTCGCGCAAACAGATGCAGGACGTGTTCGATGGCCTCGACCGCGACTGGCGCAAGCAGGTGTTTATCCAGGGCAACCTGTCCAAGCAGGAAACCCTGAACAAGCACAAGGCGCGGGTCGATGGCGGCGATTCCAGCGTGCTGTTCGGCCTGGCGAGCTTTGCCGAAGGCGTGGACTTGCCCGGTGCTTACTGCGAACACGTGGTGATCGCCAAGATCCCGTTCTCGGTGCCGGATGACCCGGTCGAGGCCGCGTTGGCCGAGTGGATCGAGGCCCGTGGCGGCAACCCGTTCATGGAAATCTCGGTGCCGGATGCGTCCCTGAAGCTGGTGCAGGCCTGCGGGCGCTTGCTGCGGACCGAAGAAGACCGGGGCACCATCACCTTGCTGGACCGCCGTCTGGTCACGCAGCGCTATGGCAAGGCCATCCTGAATGCCTTGCCGCCGTTCCGGCGCGAAATTTCTTAAGCCACAGTGGGCAAAATCGCCCACTTCGTGGTCTATCTCACTGCCATCGCATTATGTCATCAGGCCATTTATCGGCCGTTTGGGAGAACCTTGCTCGTATGATTCGCACGCTGCCCGCCCTTTTTGCCCTGCTGTTCGCTGCGCCACTGCTGGCCGCGCCCGCCGGGCAACAAACGTTGTTCAACTTCGTCCGACCTGCCGATGTGGTCAAAGTGGCGACCCAGGACGCCAGCCTGCCGCAATACAACGCCGAACAAACCCCTGACGGCGAGGTGCTGCGCCGCATCACCTTCAACCCGGCCGCCGAGCCGAGCCTGGTGCTCAGCCCGCAGACCGGCGCCTGGGACTGGTCGCAATCCGGTGCCATGAGCCTGCGTATCCAGAGCGCCATGGACTGGGCGCTGACCCTGTACGTCAAGGTGCAGAGCAATGACGGCAGGACGCTGGTCAGCCGCGTCGACCTGCCGGCCGGTCCGGCCCAGACCCTGTTGATCCCGCTGCAAGCCAACTCGCCGTTGAGCCAGGGCATGAAAGCCGGCCCGCCGATGCCGATCAGCGTCGATGGCCAGCGCGTGTTGCTGGCCAGCAGCGCCGGGGAAATCGACCGCAGCCAGGTGGTGTCGGTGACCCTGTCGATGATCAAGCCGAATGTCGCCCAAAGTATTCTGCTGGAACGCTTTGGCGTGCAGGACAGCGAGCCGGTGCTGAAGGCGGCCTACAGCGAACTGGTGGATGCCTATGGCCAGTCCACCCGTGCGCGCTGGCCGGAAAAGGTCAACAGCGACGAGCAACTCAAGGCCGCCGCCACCAAGGAGCAGCAACAGCTCAAGGCTTGGCTGGCCGAGCGGGATAAATCCTCCCTGGACCAGTACGGCGGTTGGAACAAAGGCCCGGCGTTCGACGCCAGCGGCTTTTTCCGCACCGAGAAGCGCGATGGTCGTTGGTATCTGGTGACGCCGGAGGGGCATCCGTTCTATTCCCTGGGCGTCAACACCGTGGCTTCGGATAACAACCAGACCTACGTGGCGGGCCGTGAATGGATGTTCGCGGCGCTGCCCAAGGCCGGGGAACCCTTTGACAAGTACTACGGCAGCGGCGACAACCGCACCGGTAACGGCGCCGGCGAAGGGCGTAGCTTTGGCGCCGGGCGTTGGTACGATTTCTACCGCGCCAACCTGCAGCGCACGTATGACACTGACGGTTTCGACCAGAAGCGCTGGGTCAGCCACACCCTCGACCGCCTGCAGGCCTGGGGTTTCAACACCGTCGGCAACTGGAGCGCTGCGCAACTGGCCAGCGCGGACCGCGTGCCGTACACCTTGCCGCTGTCGATCGTCGGCGATTACGCCAGCATCAGCACCGGTACCGACTGGTGGGGCGGCATGCCCGACCCGTTCGACCCGCGTTTCGCCATGGCCACCGAGCGCGCCGTGGCCATCGCCGCCCGCGATCATCGCGACGATCCTTGGCTGATAGGTTTTTTTGCCGATAACGAACTGGCCTGGGCCGGTCCCGGTGACGATGCAAAATCCCGTTACGCCCTGGCCTACGGCACCCTGCGCATGACCACCGATGTACCGGCCAAGCGTGCATTCCTCAAGCAACTGCGTGACAAATACCGTAACGAAGAAGGCCTGTCGAAAGCCTGGGGCATCCACCTGGCGGGCTGGGAACTGATGGAAGACCCGGGCTTCGAACCGCCGATGCCCAACCCTGAGCACCCGGAAATCGAAGCCGACTTCAAATACTTCCAGAAGACCTTCGCCGATACGTACTTCAAGACCATCTCCGATGCACTCAAATGGCACGCGCCCAACCAGTTGCTGCTGGGCGGGCGGTACGCGGTGAGTACGCCGGAGGCGGTGGCGTCCTGTGCGCAGTATTGCGACGTGTTGAGCTTCAACCTGTACACGCTCAAACCCCAGGACGGCTATGACTTCGCCGCCTTGCGCGCGTTGGACAAGCCGGTGTTGATCACCGAATTCAACTTCGGCTCGGCAGACCGCGGCCCGTTCTGGGGCGGTGTGACCCAGTTGGCCAAGGAAGAAGATCGCGGCGCCGCGTATGCCAACTTCCTCAAGCAGGCCATGGCCGAGCCGTCGATTGTCGGCGTTCACTGGTTCCAGTACCTGGACCAGCCCGTGACCGGGCGTCTGCTGGACGGCGAAAACGGCCACTTCGGTCTGGTCGGCATTACCGATGTGCCGTTCCAGGGCTTTGTCGACAGCGTGCGTCGAAGCAACCTGGCGGCGGTCGACCAACTGGGCAAGGAAGCCGAAAAGGCCAAGGCGGCCCGCGCGGTTCGCGAGCATGAAGGCAGCAAGCCCGGGCATGACGGTAAAGGTGCGGGGCAGGGCGCCGGACACACCGGTGGGCATGCCGGAAATGGTCATTGATTCGGTGTTGACGGGTTCACAAATCCTACAAGGGCTGGAACAATGTCGGCCACTTTTTACAGCGTTTTCCGAGGGGGCTTAGGTGCAGGTTCAGGGGCATTACGAACTCCAGTTCGAAGCGGTACGTGAAGCGTTCGCCACGTTGTTCGATGACCCGCAGGAACGTGGTGCGGCGCTGTGCATCCAGATCGGCGGGGAAACCGTGGTCGACCTGTGGGCCGGCACCGCCGACAAGGACGGGGCACAGGCCTGGCACAGCGACACCATCGTCAACCTGTTCTCCTGCACCAAGACCTTCACCGCTGTTGCGGCCCTGCAATTGGTGGCCGAAGGCAAGCTGCAACTGGATGCGCCAGTGGCCAACTATTGGCCGGCATTTGCCGCGGCCGGTAAAGAAGCGATCACCTTGCGCCAGTTGCTCTGCCACCAGGCCGGGTTGCCGGCGATCCGCGAGATGCTGCCCACCGAAGCGCTGTACGACTGGTCGTTGATGGTCGACACCTTGGCCGCCGAAGCGCCGTGGTGGACGCCGGGCCAAGGCCACGGCTACGAAGCGATCACCTATGGCTGGCTGGTCGGGGAATTGCTGCGCCGTGCCGACGGGCGTGGGCCGGGCGAGTCCATCGTGGCGCGGGTTGCACGCCCGTTGGGGCTGGATTTTCATGTGGGCCTGGCGGACGAAGAATTTTATCGCGTGGCCCATGTAGCGCGCGGCAAAGGCAACATGGGCGATGACGCCGCGCAACGTTTACTGCAAGTAATGATGCGTGAACCCACGGCCATGACGACGCGGGCATTTGCCAATCCGCCGTCTATTCTGACCAGCACTAATAAACCCGAATGGCGGCGTATGCAGCAGCCAGCGGCAAACGGTCACGGTAATGCGCGTAGCCTGGCGGGTTTTTATAGTGGTTTATTGGACGGTAGTTTGCTGGAAAGCGACATGCTCGAACAATTGACCCGTGAACACAGTATCGGGCCCGATAAAACCTTATTGACCCAAACCCGTTTCGGCCTGGGCTGCATGTTGGATCAACCGCAATTGCCGAATGCGACCTTCGGCCTTGGCCCGCGTGCATTTGGACATCCTGGTGCGGGCGGTTCGCTGGGGTTTGCCGACCCCGAACATGATGTAGCGTTCGGTTTTGTGACTAATACGCTGGGGCCCTACGTACTTATGGACCCACGTGCGCAGAAGTTGGTCAGAATATTGGCCGGTTGTCTGTAAACCCCTTGCTGTTTCACGTTTTTTTGTTACAAATGCAAGTATAAGAAGACGCTGAGCAAAATATTGTAACTTTAATGTTCTGGAAGCGTCTGTTTAACGGGTCATTCAGGCCCTCGGTTTTTTCTCATTTTGTGGATATCTCATGTTATCGAACAAGTCCTTGGCACTGGCGCTGTGCCTATCTATTACTGGCTGCGCACAAACACCACAAAATGATGCCGAAGGCGGGCATTGGTGGTCATTTGGATCTGACAAGGCTGCTACCAAGGACGCAGTGAGCCAAACCGACGCCAAGCCGGACGCCAAACCGGACGCCAAACCCGCCGCGGGCGCCAAACCTGCCGCACCGGTAGCGGCTGCTGCCAGCGCCAAGCCGGCTGCACCGGTAGCCGCCGCTCCTGCGCCAGCCCCGGTGGCCAAAGCGGATACCGGCTCCAGCTGGTGGCCGTTCTCCTCCAAGAGCGCCGACGAAAAGGCCGCCGATGCCAAGGCTGACCTGAAGGCCGACCTCAAGGCCGCCACCCCGGCGCCAGCCGCTGCTCCTGCCGCCCCCGCCGTGGCCAAGACCGACTCCGAGACTCACTGGTGGTGGCCGTTCGAAAGCACGTCCAAGCCTAAGCCATTGGCCAAGGTCGACGTGACCAACGTGCCGATGCCCGACCCGAAAATCACCCAGGCCTGGCTGGACGACTATGAACCGCGCCTGCGCGCCGCGATCAAGGACAGCAACCTGCAACTGGAACGTCGCGACAACGTACTGGTGGTGATTGCCCCGGTAGACGGTTCCTACAACCCGAAACGCCCGGCGATGTTGCTGCCGGTCACCCTGGGCCCGTTCACTCGCGTCGCCAAGGCTGTTGAAGCCGACCCGAAGACCGCCGTACTGGTCCTCGGTCACGTTGATGCCACCGGCGCGGCCCCGGCGAGCCAGGCGCTGACCAAAGAACGCGCGCAATCTATCGCATCGATTTTCAGCCTCAGCGGCCTCAAGCAAGACCGTCTGATGCTGCGTGGCATGGGCGACATGATGCCGCGTGCCGCCAACGACAGCACCCAAGGCCGTGCGCTGAACCGTCGCATGGAAATTATGTTTACTCAGCGTACAACTATGTTGGCCTTGCTGAGCAAGTACAACTCGGGCAAGACCCCGCCTGTGGCTGAAATGGTTGCCGTGCAGGACGTTCCCGCGCCGGCACCGGTCGCAAAAGCCTCGGCGAAAAAGACGGTCGCGAAAAAATCCGCTGCCAAGCCAGCCGCGAAAAAGGCTCCGGCCAAGGCAGCCGCCAAGAAACCCGCAGCGGCCAAAGCCAAGGCCAAGGCTGCTGCACCGGCTGCGAACGACCAGGCCAAAAACTGATCCGCTGAACCAGAAGGATAAAGTCGCATGACCCAGGTGTTGGCTGATATGCGCCGTGACTACACACGGGATGGTTTGAGCGAGGCCCAGGCCCCGAGCGAGCCGTTTGCCTTGTTCCACCAGTGGTTCGGCGATGCGGTGAAAACCGAGCAGCCGCCGGTGGAGGCCAATGCCATGACCCTGGCCACGGTCGACGAGGACGGTCGCCCGCACTGTCGCATCCTGTTGCTCAAGGGCCTGGATGCGCAGGGCTTTACCTTCTTCACCAACTATGAGAGCGCCAAGGGCGATCAGCTTGCGGCGCGGCCCTTCGCGGCCATGACCTTTTTCTGGCCGACCCTGGAGCGTCAGGTACGCATCGAGGGCCGGGTGGTCAAGGTCACGCCGGAAGAGTCGGATGCCTATTTCCAGGTGCGCCCCTTGGGCAGCCGCCTGGGCGCCTGGGCTTCCCCGCAGAGCAAGGTGATCCGTGACCGCGAAGAATTGCACGACTTGCTCAAGGTCACCGAACAGCGGTTCAGCGACACTCAGCCGCACTGCCCTGAACACTGGGGCGGCTATCGCTTATTGCCCGAGCGCATCGAGTTCTGGCAAGGCCGCGCCAGCCGCCTGCATGACCGCCTGAACTACCGCTTGCACGGGGCCGACTGGACCCGTGAGCGCCTGGCGCCCTGATCGTCGTCTTGCGTCACCCTTTCTGACTGTTGCTCGTCACCCCGAAGCCTCTGTTCAAGAGGCCTCGGGCGTGTACTGCTGCGCCGCATTTTTCAACCAGTCCGGCAGCTCGCGGCGGTTGATCTTCAGGGCACGGGCTTTTTCCAGCTGTTGCAGCATGAAGGCCCGCTTGTGCAGGTCGTTGCCCGCCAGGGAGAGCGCCAGGTCGCGGTCGATCCAGCGGCGGATGCGCAGGTATAACCAGCCATGGAAATACAAGCCGGCTACGGTCGTGACTATAATGATGAAATAATCCATGAGCGTCCTGTTTACGAGATGAGAGCTACCGTTTGTCGTCTGTTTTGGTGCTGGCACTCTGTACTAGGGCTGAATGAAAGCAATTTTCTGCGGAGCTTGCCGTGACAGGCGTCAAGCGTCCGCGTCTAATGAACACCTGTCCTTTGGAGTTGATGCTATGCGTAAGTCCGTTTTACTAGTTGCCTGCTTTACTACCCTGTCGTTGTTGTTGGGTGGCTGCGCCTCGAGTCTGACCGGCGACTCATACTCCCGTGACGAAGCGCGTCGCGTGCAGACCGTTCGCATGGGGACCATTGAATCCCTGCGTCCGGTGAAAATCGAAGGCACCAAGACCCCAATCGGCGGTGCGGCCGGTGCCGTCATTGGCGGCGTGGGCGGCAGCGCCATCGGTGGCGGCCGTGGCAGTATCGTGACCGCCGTGATCGGCGCCGTCGCCGGCGGCCTGTTGGGTTCGGCCACCGAAGAAGGCCTGACCCGCACCCAGGGCGTGGAAATCACCGTTCGCGAAGACGACGGCAGCATGCGCGCCTACGTGCAGGCCGTGCAGGAGAATGAAATCTTCCGCATCGGTGATCGCGTTCGCATCATGACCGTTGATGGTACCAGCCGCGTGACTCGCTAAGCGTTAAGCCGCGAGCAAAGAAAAACCCCAGCCGGGTGACCGGCTGGGGTTTTTTGTGCGCGGTGTTTTGTGCGAGTCAGGCTTTCTTGCGACTCGCCATCGCCGTCACCGCATAACCGATACACGCCGCGAGTATCGACCCGGTCAGAATCCCCATTCGATCTTCCCCGGCAAATTCGCTGGCGCCCGGCACGAACGCCAGGGAGCCGACAAACAGGCTCATGGTGAAGCCGATGCCGCACAGGATCGCTACGCCGAACACCTGGCCCCAACTGGCGCCGCTGGGCAGCGCGGCGAGGCCGGTCTTGATGGCGAGCCAGGTCAGGCCGAACACGCCGATGGTCTTGCCGATCAGCAGGCCGAGGGCGATGCCCAGCGGTACGTGGTGGGTGAAGCTCTCGAGGCTGACCCCGCTCAGGGACACACCGGCGTTGGCGAACGCGAACAGCGGCAGGATGCCATAGGCCACCCATGGATGCAGGGCATGTTCGAGCGTCAACAGCGGCGAGGTTTCGGCGTTTTTGGTACGCATCGGGATGCAGAACGCCAGCATCACGCCGGCCAAGGTGGCATGCACGCCACTTTTCAGTACGCAGACCCACAGGATCAGGCCGATGATCAGGTACGGCCCGAGCTTGATCACGCCCAGGCGGTTCATGGCAATCAAGGCGATCAAGCAGGCGCCCGCGCCCGCCAGGGCGGCGCCGGACAGGTCGCTGGAATAGAACACGGCGATCACGATGATCGCGCCCAGGTCATCGATGATGGCCAGGGTCATCAGGAACAGTTTCAGCGACACCGGCACGCGCTTGCCGAGCAGCGCCAGGACGCCCAATGCGAAGGCGATATCGGTGGCCATGGGGATCGCCCAGCCGGAAAGCGCCGCCGGGTAATCCTTGTTGATTGCCCAGTAGATCAATGCCGGCACGACCATGCCGCCGATCGCCGCGGCGCCTGGCAGGACGACTTGCGAAGGCTTGGACAGGTGGCCGTCGAGCAGCTCGCGCTTGACCTCCAGGCCGATCAGCAGGAAGAACAGGGCCATCAGGCCGTCGTTGATCCACAGCAACGCGGGCTTGGCGATCTTCAGCGCGCCAATCTGCGCCACCACGGGCACGTCGAGGAACGCGCTGTAGAGGTGCGACAACGGTGAGTTGTTGACGATCAGCGCCAACGCGGCTGCGGCGATCAACAATAGACCGCTGGCGGCTTCCAACTGGAAGAAACGGGTGAACGTGCTACGCAGAGCCAAGGGGTGCTCTCCAATCCAGATTCAATAGATGCGTACCCTAACCCGTACCGTTAGTTGTTAAAACAAAAGTTATATTCTTATTTGTTATAAGAAAGGAGCGCGGTCGGAGTTGGGGCGGAGCCTAGCAATTGTGTGTCCGATTGAGTCGTTACTGTATCTGTGTGTGGCGTAGGAAACATCCTAAGATTCAGGCTGAAATCCTTAGAGATCCTCTCATGAGCGACCACCGTCCCTGGGCCCGCGAAGCCATTCGTATCATTGAAGCCGACTTCCAGCGCAGCGCCGACACCCACCTGATCCCTTTGGCGCTGCCCGGCTTGCCGGGTATCGAGTTGTACTTCAAGGATGAGTCCAGTCACCCCACCGGCAGCCTCAAACACCGGCTGGCGCGCTCGCTGTTCCTGTATGCGCTGTGCAATGGCTGGCTGAAGCCGGGAGCGCCGGTGATCGAAGCCTCCAGCGGTTCGACGGCGATCTCCGAAGCCTACTTCGCGCGATTGCTCGGCCTGCCGTTTATCGCCGTGATGCCGGCCACCACCTCCCAGGAAAAGATCGCCCAGATCGGCTTCTATGGCGGCAAGAGCCATCTGGTACAAGATCCGACGCAGATCTACGCCGAATCCGAACGCCTGGCGCAGGAAAGCGGTGGTCACTTCATGGACCAGTTCACCTACGCCGAACGCGCCACCGACTGGCGGGCGAACAACAATATCGCCGAGTCGATCTTCCAGCAGATGCGCTTCGAGCGTCATCCGGAGCCGAGCTGGTTGATTTCCAGCCCCGGCACGGGTGGTACCACCGCGACCCTGGGACGCTATGTGCGTTATCGCCAGCATTGCACCCGCGTGTTGTGTGCCGATGCCGAGCGCTCGGTGTTCTTTGACTACTACCTGAGCGGCGATGCCGGCTTGCGCCTGGAGTGCGGCTCGCGGATTGAAGGTATTGGCCGACCGCGGGTCGAAGCGTCGTTTTTGCCCAAGGTCATCGATGCGATGGTCAAGGTGCCGGACGCGCTGTCGCTGGCGGCCATGCATTACCTGGCCGAGCGGTTGGGTCGGCGGGTCGGCGGCTCCAGCGGGACCAACCTGATCGGTGCCCTGATGGCGGCGCAGCAGATGACAGCGGCGGGGGAGTCGGGGTCGATCGTGGCGATCTTGTGTGACGGGGGCGAGCGATATGCCACCACCTATTACGATCAGGCGTGGCTGGCGGGGCAGGGGTATGAACTGCAGGGCTTGATAGCCGCGGTGGCGGCCAGCGTCGAGCGCGGTGAGCCACTGCCCGATGACATCCTGCGCGCGAATATCTGACACGCCACAAAAACCAATGTGGGAGCGGCCGCGCTCCCACCTTTGGACGGCGCTGTTTTCAGGCCTCGATACCCAACATATCCCGCGCCAACGCCTCGGCAATCCGAATGCCGTCGACGCCTGCGGACAGAATCCCACCGGCATAACCCGCGCCTTCGCCGGCCGGGAACAGGCCTTTGACGTTCAGGCTCTGCATCGATTCGTTACGGGTAATCCGCAACGGCGATGAGGTGCGTGTCTCGATCCCGGTCAAGACGGCGTCGTGCAACGAGTAGCCCTTGATCTGCTTCTCGAACGCCGGCAAGGCTTCACGGATCGCTTCGATGGCGAAGTCCGGCAGTGCCAGGGCCAGATCGCCCATGGACACCCCAGGTTTGTAGGACGGTTCCACGCTGCCGATGGCCGTGGACGGCTTGCCGGCGATGAAATCGCCGACCAGTTGCGCCGGGGCTTCGTAATTGCTGCCGCCGAGGATGTAGGCGTGGGATTCCAGGCGCTCCTGCAGCTCGATGCCGGCCAGCGGACCGCCCGGGTAATCGACCTCAGGCGTGATGCCGACGACGATGCCGGAGTTGGCGTTGCGCTCGTTGCGCGAGTACTGGCTCATGCCGTTGGTCACCACGCGATGCGGCTCGGACGTCGCGGCCACCACGGTGCCGCCGGGGCACATGCAGAAGCTGTAGACCGAACGGCCATTCTTGGCGTGGTGTACCAGTTTGTAGTCGGCCGCGCCGAGTTTCGGGTGCCCGGCGTATTTGCCCAGGCGCGCGGCGTCGATCAGCGACTGTGGGTGTTCGATACGGAAACCCACGGAAAACGGCTTGGCTTCCATGTACACGCCACGGCCGTGGAGCATGCGGAAGGTGTCGCGGGCGCTGTGGCCGAGGGCGAGGATCACGTGCTTGGAGAGGATCTGCTCGCCGCCGTCGATGACCACGCCGTTCAGTTGACCGTCTTCGATCAATACGTCGGTCACCCGTTGCTCGAAGCGCACTTCACCGCCCAGGGCGATGATTTGCTCGCGCATGTTTTCCACCACGCCGGTCAGGCGGAACGTACCGATGTGCGGCTTGCTGACGTAGAGGATTTCTTCCGGCGCGCCGGCCTTGACGAACTCGTGCAGCACTTTGCGCCCGTGGAATTTCGGGTCTTTGATCTGGCTGTAGAGCTTGCCATCGGAAAAGGTCCCGGCGCCGCCCTCACCGAACTGCACGTTGGACTCCGGGTTGAGCACGCTTTTGCGCCACAGGCCCCAGGTGTCCTTGGTGCGCTGGCGCACTTCCTTGCCGCGTTCGAGGATGATCGGCTTGAAGCCCATCTGCGCCAGCAGCAGCCCGGCGAAAATCCCGCACGGGCCAAAACCGACGACGATCGGACGTTCAACCAGATCCGCGGGCGCCTGGCCCACCACCTTGTAGCTGACGTCCGGCGCCGGGTTGATGTTGCGGTCGTCGGCAAACTTGAGCAGCAGGGCGGCTTCACCCTTCACGTTCAGGTCGACGGTGTAGATGAAGCACAGCTCCGACGATTTCTTGCGGGCGTCGTAGCTGCGCTTGAACAGGGTGAAATCGAGCAGGTCATCACTGGCGATGCCCAGGCGCTGCACGATGGCGGGCCGCAGGTCTTCTTCGGGATGGTCGATGGGCAGCTTGAGTTCGGTGATTCGTAACATGACAGGATCCGGTGTGCGGCGTTTGGTGGGGCCGGCAGTTTTGCAAACCGGCGATTATAAGCCCCAACGGCAGGTTCCCGTCATGTTAAAACAGCGCGGGCCCGCATCAATCGTCGCGCGAACCGCCGAAAGCCGCGCAGCCACGCTGGACTTGACCGTTGACCCGCAACTCGGCGGTCATGTGTTGCAGGCTGCCGCTGGCACTGTCGACACAGCGCTGGGGGGCCACCCACAGTTCGATGTGCTGGTTATTGGCTTCGGTCATCAGGTTGAAACGACCGTCACCCAGTTGTTCCTCGACATAGGGAACCGGCAGCGGCGGCTGGCCTTCGCGCTCCAGCACCATGCCCTTGGCGGTGACGTTCAGCGCCCAGGCCGGCTTGTGGCCGTTGGCACGCAGGATCATGCGCTTGAAGTCGGGATCATCGCAGGCCGAGGTCGAGCGCTCGACGCGGTACAGCTGTTGCAGCTCCACTTCGCCCTGGGTGCCGGCGGCGACGCCGGAGAACTTGCCGCGCAGGTCGGCAAACAGTGCGCCTTGCTGGCCGGCCAGGGACGCGGCTTCCTGCAGGATGCTGGTGCCGCCGGTGTCCTTGACCACGTAGTTGCGCTGGTCGTGGCACGGTTGGAACAACAGCTTGCCGGCGACTGCCGTGAGCTCGCCCTGCATGCGGGTCAGCCCGGCGGTGGACGGTTTGGCCGGCTCGCTTTCGAACAACTGGCAGGCGGTGAACAAGGGGAGCAAGGCAAACAGCATGAGGGTACGGGCGGCACGCATTATCGGGTCTCCTGACAAGTGCCGCCACGTTACGCAGGCTGGCGGTGCATCACAAGCCCACGCGCCAGCTTCAGGCATTTCTTACAGCTTTGGCGTTCAACCTACGATAAAGGTTTGGCCGGTCTGCAAGCCCTCGACGCTTTTCGCGTAGGCCAGTGCCACATCGGCGCCCGCAGCCGGTTTGTACCCGCGAAAGTACGGTGCATAGCTGCCCATGGCTTCCAGCAGCACTGTCGGGCTTACGGAATTGACGCGCAGGCCCCGTGGCAATTCGATTGCGGCGGCTTTCACAAATGCATCCAGTGCGCCATTGACCAGTGCCGCTGAGGCGCCGGTGCGAATCGGGTCGCGGTTGAGGATGCCGCTGGTAAAGGTGAACGAGGCGCCGTCGTTGGCGTACTCGCGGCCGATCAGCAGCAGGTTGACCTGGCCCATCAGTTTGTCGCGCAGGCCCAGTTCGAAATCGGTTTCGCTCATCTCACCCAGCGCGACGAAATTCACACTGCCTGCGGCGCAGACCAAGGCATCGAACCGGCCGGTCTGCTCGAACAGCCGACGGATCGAGGCGCTGTCGCTGATATCCACCTGGAAGTCGCCGCTGCTGCGACCAATGCTGATCACCTCGTGACGCTGCGCCAGTTCCGCCTTGACCGCCGAGCCCACGGTGCCGCTGGCACCAATCAATAGGATTTTCATCGTGCTGTTTCTCCAGTGGGTAAGTGAGGGTTCAGTCTAGTGTGGCTTTTCAAGTGGATAAACGCGCTAATAGGCAACCTTTGGTTTTCAAATGGAAACAATCCATGAGCGAGATGGATGACCTGGCGGCGTTTGCCGTACTGATCGAGGCCGGCAGTTTCACCGTGGCGGCTGAGCAACTGGGCTGCAGCAAAGGGCAACTGTCCAAGCGCATCAGCCAGTTGGAGGCGGGGTACTCGGTGGTGTTGCTGCATCGCACCACGCGCAAGCTCAGCCTGACCGCTGCCGGCGCTGCGTTGTTGCCCCAGGCGCAGGCGTTGGTGGCGCAGGTCGAACGGGCACGTCAGGCGCTGGCGCGGCTCAAGGACGACTTGGCCGGGCCGGTGCGTATGACGGTTCCGGTGTCGTTGGGCGAAACCTTCTTCGACGGCTTGTTGCTGGAGTTTTCCGAGCACTACCCGCAGGTGCAGATCGAACTGGAGCTGAACAACAGCTACCGCGACCTGGCGCGGGATGGCTTTGATCTGGGGGTACGCTCGGGCGCCATCGAAAATCAGCGCCTGGTGGCCAAGCCGTTGTTGGCCTGGCACGAGATGACCTGTGCCAGCCCGGCCTACCTGGAGCAGCACGGCGAACCGCTGACCCCGGCCGATCTGGCGTCCCACACCTGCCTGCTGAACAGCCACTACAGCGGCCGCGAAGAGTGGTTGTACCACCAGCAGCACGAGCTGCTACGCGTGCGGGTGAGCGGGACCTTCGCTTCCAATCACTACAACCTGTTGAAAAAGGCCGCCCTGGTGGGCGCTGGTATTGCGCGGCTGCCTTCCTACGTTTTACCGGCGGAACTGGCTGACGGCCGATTGCGCTGGCTGCTGCGGGATTATCAGACGCGGAGCCTGCCGATGTACCTGGTGCATCCCTATCAGGGCGGCTTGCCGCGACGCACCCAGGTGTTGGCCGACTACCTGGTGGACTGGTTCAAGCGCAGCGGCGAAGCCCTCGACCGACTCTAGCGATAGCGGCGGGCGATCAGGTGGTCGACGGAGAGGCGCCCCGGGCCTTTGGCCACTAACAGCAGTAGGACGGCCAGCCAGGTGCCGTGGGTCGGGTAGGCATCGGGGTACACGAACAGTTGAATGGTCAGGGTCATCCCGATCAACGCCAGGGCCGAGAAGCGTGTGGCCAAGCCCAGCAGGATCAGCACCGGGAAGAAGTGTTCGGCAAATGCCGCCATGTGCGCGGCCACTTCCGGCGACAGCCAGGGCAGCTTGTATTCGCTGCGAAACAGCGGCAGCGTCGAGGCGGCGAGGCGCGGCTCGCCCAGTTGGAAGGTGCCGCTGATCAAGTCGATGGCAAAGCCTTCTACTTTGGTTTGCCCGGACTTCCAGAACACCGCCGCGATGGAGAAGCGTGCGAGAAAGGCGATCAAGCTGTAGGGGATTTTTTCGAAAAGCTGGATGGCCCGGTTGATCAGGCGCGTTGATCGAGGGTTCATGGCGATACCTTGTGTTCCAGAGACAGATGAGTGATGGCGGCTTGGTTGATCAGCAACGCCAGGCATTGGTGCAGGTCGAACTCGGCTGAGGCATCGAGTGCGTGCGCGAGCGCCTTCTCCAGCACCGCGCCCTGGTTCAGGCTGTCGATAAACGCCACCGAGCCGCTGTCGATGGCGAACACCTTGACCTCCAGGCCCCGGCGCAACACGAGGGCGCCCTGGGCATGCCAGGGATTCAACGTGGCAATCGCGCCCTCGGTCTGGTGCGCCGCCCACACCGCGACGACGGCGTAGCGCGAGTCCAGCGTGGCCAGGGATGGGTGCAGTTGCAGGTGCAATGTGCCCAGCTCGGTGTGCGTTTGCAGTTGCTGCAGAACAGCCTGCGGTTCCAGTGTGGGGGCATCCGCCGCGTGATAGGCACGGACCCGCAAGCGTTCCAGGCGCGCTACATCCGCCAGGTAAGGCACGCTCGCGGCCGGTTCAAAGCCCTGGATAAAACCGGAAAATGTCGCGCCGTATTCGCTGATCAATGGGCTGCCGGGCGGGCATGCCTGTACGTAGCAGCCGGCCATGGCGCGGAAAAACTCCTCGCCCACCAGTTGCAACGTCACCGGGTAAGCAGTCGCCAGCGCGTTGATCAACGAGCCGTGGACATTGTTGCGATACACCGCAAAACGGCTGGCCGGGTCGGCGCCGTTGCTGCTGAACAGGCCGGCCGGGCAGGCTTGGTCCGGCGCCAGCAGGGCGGCGGCAAAGTCTTCGAGAAGGCTCATGGGCGGCCCCGCGACAAGTGCCGTTCGGCCTGCTGTGCCTCGGCCAGCAGCACGCTGAAGGCCGGTACCTGGTTATCCCTTTCGATCAGCGTGGCCACCGGGCCGGTACGCGCGAGCACATGTTCGTACAACTGCCAGACAGCGTTATCGATGGGCGCGCCGTGATCGTCGATCAGCAGGCGCTCGCCCAGGCTGTCGGTGTCTTCGGCAAAGCCTGCCAGATGAATCTCAGCCACGGCGTGCAAGGGCAGCGCGTCGATGTAGGTCAACGGATCGCGCTGATGATTGATGCACGACACATAGACGTTATTCACGTCCAGCAGCAGGCCGCAACCGGTGCGGCGGATGATTTCGCCGATGAAGTCCGTTTCGTCGAGCGTCGAGCGCTGGAACTGCAGATAGGTCGATGGGTTCTCCAGCAGCATTGGCCGCTTGAGGGTGCTCTGAACCTGATCAACGTGTTCGCACACTCGATTGAGGCTGGCGACATCGTAGGCCAGGGGCAGCAAGTCGTTGAGAAACACCGGGCCGTGGGTCGACCAGGCCAGGTGCTCGGAAAAGGCCTGGGGTTGATAGCGCTCGATCAGTGTTGCCAGCCGTGCCAGGTGCTCACGGTTCAGCGGGTTTTCGCCGCCGATGGACAGGCCTACGCCGTGTAGCGACAGCGGGTACTGCGCGCGAATCAAACCCAGGTAGTGATGAAACGGGCCGCCGGCCACCATGTAGTTTTCGGCATGCACTTCAAAAAAACCGATATCGGGGCAGGTGTCGAGCACTTCGGTGAAGTGCTCGTTTTTCAGCCCCAGCCCGGCCCGCAGGGGGAGGCCGGGCACCTGAGCCGCTGAGGGCGTTTGCAGGAACGAAAGCGTCATCATCAGTACTCAGGCTGCAGGCTGCTTCAGGACTTGGCGGTAAAGGCCGCTTCCTGGCCGAAGCCAGTCGACGAGGTGGTGCTTGGGGTTTGGGTGCAGGTGCCGGCCGGGACCAGTTTCCAGGCGTTGGCCTGATCCTTGGTTTTGGAGGTGCCGGCGCAGGAAGTGCCAGCGCCGGCGGCGCAATCGTTCTTGCCGGCTTCGGCGACGCCGAAGCATTTCTGCATGTCGTCGGCCGCGTGGGCGCTGGTGCTCAAGGCGGACAGGCTCAGGGCGGAACTCAGGGCGAGGACGAGGGAAGCAGCGGACAGCGAACGGTGTTTAACGGTCATGGTGTATCTCCAGCAGTGGGATGAGTCGGCGGGCATGATTGCCTGCTTGTACCACTAGAGGCTGGACGCTGGAATTCGTTACAAGCCGTTTGAAAAAAATTTCAGCGATCACCCGAAACAAATGTGGGAGGGGGCTTGCCCCCGATGACGGTACATCAGTCACATATTCTGTGCCTGACATGGCGCCATCGGGGGCAAGCCCCCTCCCACATTTAGCAACCGGGTGTTAACCGCCGAGGTACGCCTCACGCACCTTCGGATCGGTCAGCAACTGCTCACCCGTGCCCTGCATCACCACCCGGCCGTTTTCCAGCACATAGGCACGGTCGGCGATTTTCAGCGCCTGGTTGGCGTTCTGTTCGACCAGGAACACCGTCACACCGTCCTTGCGCAGCTGTTCGATGATGTCGAAGATCTGCTGGATGATGATCGGCGCCAGGCCCAGGGAAGGTTCGTCGAGCAGCAACAGCTTGGGTTTGCTCATCAGCGCGCGACCGATGGCGAGCATTTGCTGCTCGCCGCCGGACATGGTGCCGCCGCGCTGGCTGAAGCGTTCCTTGAGCCTGGGGAACAGGTGCAGCACCTTGTCCATTTGCTCCTGGTAGTCGCCCTTGTCGGTGAAGAACCCGCCCATGGCCAGGTTCTCTTCGACGGTCAGGCGCGAAAACACCCGTCGACCTTCCGGCACCACGGCAATGCTTTTGCGCATGATGTGCGACGATTGCTGGCCCACCAGCTCTTCACCCATGTAGCGGATGCTGCCGCTGTGGGCCTGCGGCGAACCGCACAAGGTCATCAGCAAGGTCGACTTACCGGCACCGTTGGCGCCGATCAGCGTGACGATCTCACCCTGGCGCACTTCGACGTTGACGCTGTGCAGGGCCTGGATCTTTCCGTAGAAAGTGGAAACGTTTTCGAATTGCAGCATTTTACGCTTCCCCCAGATAGGCTTTGATCACTTCAGGATTGTCGCGGATCTGCTCCGGCGTACCGTCGGCCAGGGGCGTGCCCTGGTTGATCACCACGATGTGGTCGGAAATGCTCATGACCAGTTTCATGTCGTGTTCGATCAACAGCACGGTGGCGTTGTTTTCCTCACGCAACACGCTGATCAGCGCCTTGAGGTCTTCGGTTTCCTTGGGGTTCAAACCGGCGGCCGGTTCGTCGAGCATCAGGATCCGCGGGCGGGTCATCATGCAGCGGGCGATTTCCAGGCGACGTTGCTGCCCATAGGCCAGGGTGCCGGCGGGGCGGTTGGCGAACTCGGTGAGGTTGACCTTGTCCAGCCAATACTCCGCGTATTCCATGGCCTCGCTCTCGCTCTTGCGGAACGCCGGGGTCTTGAACAAACCAGCGAAGAAGTTGGTGTTCAAGTGACGGTGCTGAGCGATCAGCAGGTTCTCGACCGCCGTCATGTCCTTGAACAACCGCACGTTCTGGAAGGTCCGCACCACGCCTTTGCGGGCGATCTCGTGACCGGCCAGGCCCTGGATCGGCTGGCCGTCGAGCAGGATGCTGCCACCGCTGGGCTTGTAGAAACCGGTGAGGCAGTTGAACACCGTGGTCTTGCCGGCGCCGTTGGGGCCGATCAGCGCAACCACTTGTTTTTCCTTCACGGTCAGGGCCACGCCATTGACCGCCAGCAAGCCGCCGAAGCGCATGCTCAAGTTTTCGACTTTCAGGATCTCGCGGCTCATTTGCGCAGCTCCATGTGTGGACGTTGCATGGGCAGCAGGCCTTGAGGACGCCAGATCATCATCAGCACCATCATGGCGCCGAACATCAACATGCGGTATTCGCTGAACTCACGCATCATTTCCGGCAGCAGGATCATCACGATCGCCGCGAGAATCACGCCCAACTGCGAGCCCATGCCACCCAGTACCACGATGGCGAGGATGATCGCCGACTCGATAAAGGTGAACGACTCCGGTGTCACCAGGCCTTGGCGAGCGGCGAAGAAGCTGCCGGCAAAACCGGCGAACGCGGCGCCCAGGGTGAACGCGGACAGCTTGATGATGGTCGGGTTCAGGCCCAGGGCCCGGCAGGCGATTTCATCTTCGCGCAGCGCTTCCCACGCACGGCCGATCGGCATGCGCAGCAGGCGGTTGATCACGAACAGTGCGGCCAGGGCCAGCAACAGCGCCACCAGGTACAGGAACACCACTTTGCTCACCGGGTTGTAGGCAATCCCGAAGTACTCGTGGAAGGTCTGCATGCCTTCGGCCGCAGAGCGCTCGAACGACAGCCCGAAGAACGTCGGCTTGGGAATGCTGCTGATGCCGTTGGGGCCACCGGTGATGTCGGTCAGGTTACGCAGGAACAGTCGGATGATTTCCCCGAAGCCCAGGGTCACGATGGCCAGGTAGTCACCGCGCAGACGCAGCACCGGGAAGCCCAGCAGGAAGCCGAACGTCGCCGCCGCCATGCCGGCCAGGGGCAGGCAGATCCAGAAGCTCCAGCCCAGGTAGTGCGAGAGCAGCGCATAGGTGTAGGCGCCCACGGCGTAGAAACCCACATAACCCAGGTCGAGCAGGCCGGCCAGACCGACTACGATGTTCAGGCCCAGGCCCAGCAACACGTAGATCAGGATCAGGGTGGCGATGTCGACCGCACCGCGCGAACCGAAGAACGGCCAGATCAGCGCGGCCACGATCAGGCCGATGATGATGTAGCGCTGGGTGCGCGGCAGGGTCAGGAATTGGCTGACCTTGGGCGATACCAGCGGGCCACGGTTGCCCTTGAACAACGCGCCGACCTGCCGGGTGAACAGCACGCGCAGGAACATCAGCACCGAACACAGGGCGATGATGGTCAGGGTCACGGGACCGGTGCCATGCACTTCCAGGTTGATGCCGACAATGCTCAGCTTGAGGCCGAGTACCGGGAACGCCACGGCCCAAACCAACAGGGCGCTGAAAAACGCCGATTTAAGATATCTGCTCATACTTTCTCAACCTCCGGACGGCCCAGGATGCCGGTCGGACGGAACAACAGCACCAGAACCAAAAGGCCGAACGCCACGACGTCCTTGTACTGGTCGCCGAAGATATCGGCGCCAAACGCTTCGGCCACACCCAGCACCAGCCCGCCGAGCATCGCGCCCGGAATGCTGCCGATGCCGCCCAATACCGCTGCGGTAAAGGCCTTGAGGCCGACCAGGAAACCGGCGTTGGGGTTGATCACGCCGTACTGCATGCTCAGCAACACGGCGGCGACGGCCGCCAGCGCGGCACCGATGACGAAGGTCAGGGCGATGATGTTGTTGGTGTTGATGCCCAGCAGGTTGGCCATCTTGATGTCTTCGGCGCAGGCCCGGCAGGCGCGCCCCAGACGGGAGCGGGAAATGAACAGGGTCAGGCCCAGCATGGCCACCAGGGTGACGACGAAGACCAGGATCTGCATGTACGAAATCAGCACTTCTTGTGCGCCGCCTGGGCCGAAGGAGAAGCTCCCCGGGATCAGGTTGGGAATGGACTTGTCCTTGGAGTCCTGGGACAGCAATACGGTGTTCTGCAGGAAAATCGACATGCCGATGGCGGAAATCAGCGGGATCAAACGGTTGCTGCCACGCAAGGGACGATAGGCAACCCGTTCGATACTGTAGCCATAGGCACTGGTTACGACGATCGACGCCAGGAACGCGGCGGTCATCAACAACGGCAGGGAGTGGATCCCCATCATGGCCAGCCCGGCAAGGGCAATGAAGGCCACGTAGGAACCAATCATGTAAACCTCGCCATGGGCGAAGTTGATCATTCCAATGATGCCGTAAACCATTGTGTAGCCAATGGCTATCAAGGCATAGGTGCTGCCAATGGTCAGGCCATTAACCAGCTGTTGGAAAAAATGATAGATCTCAGGCATTACAACGCTCCTAAAAACCCGATACGCATTTCACTGGTGGAGTCATGTTCCGGCCCTGCGCTGTGTTCTGTGAGCACATTTGCGCAAAGCGTTTGCCAGCGAACCGCTGGTGACGGTTTTAAGATTTTCAGGTGAGCCAGCGCCCGGATCGCGGGTGACAGGCCCATAAACCTCGTAAAACAAAGCCCACTGCTCTCACAGTGGGCTTGTTGACCAGTAACGCCTGGCTTACTGAGGGGAAACTTCGGTTTTCGGTTTGCCGAAGTGCCACTCGTAGACCACGAACTTGAAGTCCTTCAGGTCGCCCTTGGCGTCGAAGCTCAGATCGCCGGTAGGGGTCTTGAAGGTGCCCGCGTGGATGGCTTCGGCCACTTTGGCGGTGTCTTCGCTTTTCGCGGCTTTGATACCACCGGCGATGACTTCAATGGCCGAGTAGGCCGGGAACACGAACGGACCGGTTGGGTCCTGCTTGTTCTTGGCGAACTCTTCAACGATGGCTTTGTTGGCCGGGTCGGTGTCGAAGGATTTCGGCAGGGTCACCAGCAGGCCTTCGGAAGCGCCCTGGGCGATTTGCGAGATGGAGTCGTTGCCGACGCCTTCTGGGCCCATGAACTTGGCGTTCAGGCCTTTTTCCTTGGCTTGGCGCAGGATCAGGCCCAGCTCAGGGTGGTAGCCGCCGTAGTAGACGAAGTCGACGTTGGCTTGCTTGAGTTTCTGGATGATCGAGGAGAAGTCCTTGTCACCGGCGTTCAGGCCTTCGAAAACGGCAACCTTGGTGCCTTTCTTCTCGAGGGTCTGTTTAACGGCAGTGGCGATGCCTTCACCGTATTGCTGCTTGTCGTGCAGCACGGCAACGATCTTCGGTTTCACGTGGTCGGCGATGTAGTTGCCGGCCGCCGGGCCTTGGGCGCTGTCCAGGCCGATGGTGCGGAAGATCAGCTTGTAGCCACGGGCGGTGATTTCCGGGCTGGTGGCTGCCGGGGTAATCATGATCACGCCTTCGTCTTCATAAATGTCGGACGCTGGCTGAGTGGAGCTGGAGCAGAGGTGACCGACCACGAACTTGACGCCGTCGTTGACCACTTTGTTGGCGACGGCCACGGCTTGCTTGGGATCGCAGGCGTCGTCGTATTCCTTGGCTTCGAGCATTTTGCCATCGACGCCGCCTTTGGCGTTGATGTCGGCGATCGCTTGCTTGGCACCCATGAACTGCATGTCGCCATATTGTGTGACAGGACCGGTTTTAGGCCCGGCGATGCCGATCTTGATGGTGTCGGCTGCGAACGAATGGCTGGCAACCCCGGCCAGGACCATAGCGGCAAACAGTTTGGAAATCTGCTTAGTAGCCTTATTCATAGTGCTCCACTCTTACTGTTGTCTTTTTTATAGTTCTAGCGGCCTTGTGAGCTGCAGAACCGGATCAGATATCTTGAATATCCCCCCGGCAGTGCCCTGGCAACTGTACCGGTACAGTGTAGAGCGCCGGTTGATCGCTTGAAAAGCTGGCTGCTGGGGGCAATACCCGGGCGTGTCGCTTAAATGAAAGAAAAAGACAGAATTGCGCCGGGACGCTGCCGCAGTGGCGGACAATCCGTGGCTTTCCTGACGCTTTCAATCGCTCACTCATTTGCAACTGGGTTTTTCTACGAGAGACACGACGTTATGATTGCGCCGATTTTTTCCCAAGGTGAATCCCCATGACGCAAGAACCTAGCACCCTCTATGCCAAGCTGCTCGGTGAAACCGCCGAAATCTCCTGGAAGGAGCTCGAACCGTTCTTTGCCAAGGGTGCCCTATTGTGGGTCGACGCCGGCCTGGATTTGATCGAGGCGGCCGAAGGCATGGCCGAGGATCAGCGCGATAAAGTCGCTGCCTGGCTGGCCTCGGGGAGCCTGGGCGAAGTGTCTGCGACGCGGGCATTGGACCTGCTGGAGCGTGATCCGAGCCTGTGGGCGGTGGTGGTTTCGCCGTGGATTCTGATCCAGGAAAGGGCAGCGTAAGAAAAGCCTGCACGAAAATGGTGCGCAGTTTGCGCCGCTGCAAGTGTGTAGCGGAGTAACCGCTGATGCGGTGATGGCATCTTGCCGTGGAGAAAGGTCACAGCTGAGGGTGACGTGCGCGTCACGGGAACAGTTTTGCCGACGGCGAAATGCCCGGGGAATTGTTTCTTGGTGTTAGCAGATCGCTGTGGCGAGGGAGCGTGCTCCCTCGCCACAGACAACTAGGCGGTTTTGCCGGTATGGTTGTTCAACGAAATAATCTTCGTCTTGCCGATCCGATGACGGTAAATCTCACGCAAGTACTTGATCGCCTTCTTCACGCAATCCCGTGACAGGCGAATGTCATTGATCGAGACAAACTTATCTTTGTCATTGATCAACTCACGGTACTTCTTCTCATACATCGGCTTGATCGCGTACCAGTTGGTGTCGAGGATCTTCGCTGGGTTTTCAAACTCATTGAGCAGTTCGTCGATACGCTCTTCGTCGAAATCCTCGTGGATGATGAAGTCCAGGATCGAGTTGTCCAGCGTGTCGTCGAAACGGTACGGGTTGCGCGCAAAGCAGCGTTTGATGAACGCCACGATCAGCGTCAGGAAATCATCCGACAGGCACGGGCTCTTGGCGATCAGGGTGGTCAATGACAGGTTGGCCGACGCGCCGATCACCAGGGCGTAGCGCTTGAGCGTGGTGTTGGGGAACAGGCTGTTGAGGTGGGTCTTGAGGCGGTTCAGGTCCATGTAGGACAGTTTGTAGTCCTTGGGCAGCGACACGATCGACACCACCGACGAGCAGTTCTTGAAGAAGTGCAGGTCGTGCAGCGCCGCCGCGTCATAGCCGGAGTTCTTGTACTGCTCCAGGGAAGCCTTGTAGCGCTTGGACTCGATCGGCAGCAGGCTGATGCCTTCGATGGCCTGGGTGACTTTGTTGAAGTGCGGCAGGTCGATGGAGCGGAAGAACAGGTCGTCGATGTTCAGACGCTGCGGCTCTTTGTCGAACACCTTGAACTTGTCACCCGACGGCGCGGGGGTTTCCGGGACCACCGATTCGGCGTAGGCAATCGCCACCGGGCCGGCCAGGCTCATGAACAGGTCGTTGGCATCCAGGCGGATGGTTTCGCCGATGTCGATACCGGCGCGACGGAAGTAGTTCTGGTCGTAGTCGGTGGTGACCGCCTGGGCGGTAAGAATGTTGAAGATCTGTTGCGAGATATACTGGTTGGCGTGCTTTTCCATGGCATTGACATCAATGTTCTGGATATTGCCGTCATCGCTCTCTTCGGCGTAACGCATGATGTCGTTGGAGATCAGCATCATCGCGTTCCACGGGCGGATACGGCCCTTGACGCTGGCTTCGCTGCTGTCTTCATTGGCGAAGTTGTACGAGAAATCCCATTCTTCCGACAGATACTTGCAGAGCAGCCGCCCGGCGTTGATGTGCAGCGCCTCGGACATTTCGCTGCGGTGGTCGGAGATGTTCGGCAGCACGCAGATGCCGCTGGTGAAGATCGGTTCGAAAACGAAGGCGTGGCCGCTTTTGCTGTCGTGCTCGTCGGCCGGCTTGGTGTCGAACGTCTTGTTCATGTATGAATGCTGCTGGGCCAGGCCGAATTCCGACGCCATGCCCGAGCCGGTGCCGCCGCCGGCGCTGAAGATCGAGAAATACAGGCGCGACTGGTTGGCCTTGATGCCGCAGGAGTCGATCAGGTACGAATGGATCATCTTCCAGTCGGGGCTGGAAAAACGCTGGGTGTCTTTATTGAGGATGATCTTGGCCAGGTACTGGCCGAGGATCGGCGCGTTACCGGCGCCACCGGCATGGACTTCCGAGAGGTCCATGATTTTCATCTTGCTGTAATCGCGCAGGAAGCCGCTTTTTTCGCCCTTGCGCGAGAATCGGATGCGCCCGGCGATGTCTTTGTCCAGGTCGCCCAGCATCACCAGCGGCTCCACCAGGAACACCGGTTTGCTGGCCTTGCCGACGCCCAGGCGCAGGTTGTTGCGAATCCATTGGGCGGGGCTGTAGCCCTTGTCTGTCGACTTGTCTTCGGTACTGAATTCGTTCAGGTAGAACTTGCGTGCGTTATAGACCAGCTCGGCCACGTCCAGCGCAATGTTCGAACCGCAGCGGCCCAGGCCGATCAGGCACACCGAGGGGAATTCCTGTTCGCTGCGCGGCTCGCCATCGACTTCCTGATGGGGCAGGCGCGGGAACACCATGTCACGCAGGCCGTCGAGGTTGTCGAGGATGCGGTCGGTATTGGTCTCGGTGAAGTACAGGTATTGCTGGGTCGCCAGTGGACGGGGGCTGCTCAATGACTTCGAACCTGAAGGTTTTTCCGCAGGAGCTGTCGGCAACACATCGGAGACCACGGTGGCAGAGTTATTTTTAGAAGTCATTGTGCGCCATGTACCTGGGCGGATGGCTGTGAAATGTTAAAAAGCCATCACTGAGTGGGAGTTCGCGACTTTACAGTGCGTTCGGGTCCGGGGCGATAGGTTTAACCCTAGCGTTTCAAGGGGAAATCCCGGCCCGACTCTGATGAATCGGCCGTTTACCGGCATTCTTTAGATAAATGATGGCGAAATGCCAAAGATTCGGCGTCAGCGAATTGCTCTGGCAGGCAAGTGGGCGCTGCTGCGGGCAGCGGAAATGTTCATGATCGCGCTGGCGGGCAGCTCACCCGGACCGACATCACGGCCCTGTTGGCGGCTAAGCGCTGATCGGCAGGTCGAGCTCGAAAGGTGGTGGCTCCAGCGGCGCCAGACCAAATGCTGCGCGCGCGGCATCGCAATCGGTGTTTTGCACACCGTGGCTCCAGGAGGCGTCGAACTCGCGGCACACGCTGGAGCGCTGCTCATAGATCGTGCAATGAGTGCCTTTGCCCACTTCGCCTTCAAGGCTGCAGCAGCGCGCGGGTTTCTGGTCGGTCCCGATCATCGCCACGCGTGTGGGGTTGATCTGCACCACCAGGTCATCGGGCACCGTGCCCCCCGCCGAGGCGCACTCACCCCAGAAGAAAGACACACGGAAGTGTGAACAGCAGGCACCGCAATTCAGACACGGACTGGCTTCGGACATGGGCGTCTTCGATAAGGAAAGTAAGAAGGGTTGTGACAGGAAGGCTCGCCATTCTAATCGCGCCATGGCCGTTGGGAAGAGCAGGGCACACTTATATTTTTCGTAGGGAAAGTCCCGTAGTTTCGGGTGAAATCATGCCCTATCAGCGTTACGAATCATTACAGACAAGCGTCGCCGGCCTGACTATGTTGCAGATACCTGAGCAGGATGCATCGGGCATCGCAGCTCTCATAACAATAAAAGAGACGGACCCATGCAGAACTCGACCCAAGCGGCGAATGCCTGGCGCATTCTGTTCCTGCTGTTCCTCGCCAACCTGTTCAACTTTTTCGACCGCACCATTCCGGCGATCATCATCGAGCCGATCCGCATGGAATGGCACCTGAGCGACTTTCAGCTGGGCATCATCGGCACCGCCTTCACCATCGTCTACGCCATTGCCGGCCTGCCGCTCGGGCGCCTGGCCGATACCGGTTCGCGCAGCAAACTCATGGGGTGGGGCCTGTTCGCGTGGAGCGGGTTGACGGCGATCAACGGCATGGTCGGCAGTTTCTGGACGTTCCTGTTGGTGCGTATGGGCATCGGCATCGGCGAAGCCAGCTACGCGCCGGCGGCCAACTCGCTGATTGGCGACCTGTTCCCGGCCCACCGCCGTGCGCGGGCCATGGGCATTTTCATGCTGGGTCTGCCGTTGGGCCTGTTGCTGGCGTTCTTTACCATTGGCGCGATGGTCAAAGCGTTCGACAGCTGGCGCGCGCCGTTCTTTATCGCGGCCGTGCCGGGGCTGATCCTCGCGGTCTTCATGTTCTTTATCAAAGAACCCAAGCGCGGCGCGGCAGAAACCGTGCAAGTCTCCCAGGAACGCGTCGACCGCCCGATCCGCCGCGTGCTGGCGGTGCCGACCTTTCTCTGGTTGGTGCTGGCCGGGCTGTGCTTCAACTTCGCAACCTATGCGTGTAACTCGTTCCTGGTGCCGATGCTGCAGCGCTATTTCCTGATGCCGTTGCAGGACGCGGCGGTTGCCACCGGGGTGATCGTCGGGTTGACCGGGCTGGTCGGCCTGACGTTGGGCGGCTGGGTTGCCGACAAGATCCATCAACGGGTTGCCAATGGCCGCCTGTTGTTTGCCGCGTTCAGCCTGATCATTTCCACCGTCACCACCGCCTGGGCCTTGCACGCCGGGCGTATCGAGATCGGTGTGTTTGTCGCGCTGTTCAGCGTGGGCTGGTTGTTTGCCTACAACTTCTACACCTGTGTGTACACGGCGATCCAGGACGTGGTCGAGCCGCGCCTGCGGGCCACGGCGATGGCGCTGTTCTTTGCCGGCCTGTACTTGCTGGGTGGCGGCATGGGGCCGGTGGTGGTGGGGGGCTTGTCCGATCACTTTGCCCATTCGGCGATGTATGCCGCCGGGGCGGAGCAGATGACCGAGGCTTATAAAGCGGTGGGGTTGCATGACGCCATGTACTTGATTCCGGTGGCGCTGTTCTTGACCATGCTGTTTCTGTTTCAGGCGTCGCGCAGTTTTGTGCGGGATGCCAAACGGATGAAAGACGGGCTGGTGGCGGTGGCGGTGGCGGTGCCGGCTGCTGCTGCGACGGCTTGAGATCGTGTTGACGCCATCGGGAGCAAGCTCCCTCCCACACTGGAACTGCATTCCAAGTGTGGGAGGGGGCTTGCTCCCGATGAGGCCATGACTGGCGAAGACCTTCTTCAGTGAATAAAAAAGGCCCGCATTGCGCGGGCCTTCTTTTTAGCTGAGCAACGCAGCAATCAACCCGCCACCAACACCCGGATCGCTTCCAGGCGCAGCGCGGCCTTGTCGAGCATGGCCAGGCCTTGCTCGCGCTGTTGGCGCAGGGCAATCAGTTCGCTGTCGCGCACGGTCGGGTTGACCGCTTGCAACGCAGTCAGGCGCGCCAGTTCTTCGTCGGTGTCGGCTGCCAGGCGACGCTTGGCCTCGGCCACGCGCTCGGCGTGGCGCGGGGTGATCTTCTCTTCGCCGGCGTTGATGCGTGGCGTCAGCTGGTCGCGCTGGGCCTGGACGAACTTGTTGGCGCTGGCCCGTGGCACGCTTTCCAGCTGGTCGTTCAAGGTTTCGAACGACACGCGGCCGGACAGGTCGTTGCCGTTGGCGTCCAGCAGGCAGCGCAGGGCGGCCGGCGGCAGGTAGCGGCCCAGTTGCAGCGAGCGCGGGGCAACCACTTCGCTGACGTAGAGCAGCTCCAGCAACACGGTGCCGGGCTTGAGCGCCTTGTTCTTGATCAGCGCGACGGCGGTGTTGCCCATGGAGCCGGACAGCACCAGGTCCATGCCGCCCTGCACCATCGGGTGTTCCCAGGTGATGAACTGCATGTCTTCACGCGACAGCGCCTGGTTACGGTCGTAGGTGATGGTCACCCCTTCGTCATCGCCCAGGGGGAAGCTGGCGTCGAGCATTTTCTCGCTGGGCTTGAGGATCAGCGCGTTTTCCGAATGGTCTTCGCTGTCGATACCAAACGCATCGAACAGGGTTTCCATATAGATCGGCAGGGCGAACTGGTCGTCTTGCTCGAGGATGTCTTCCACCAGCGCATCGCCTTCACCCGCGCCGCCGGAGTTGAGCTCCAGCAGACGGTCGCGGCCGGTGTGCAGTTCCTGTTCCAGGCGCTCGCGCTCGGCACGGGCTTCGTCGATCAGGGCTTGCCACTCGCCGTCGTCGGCGTTTTCCAGCAGCGGCAGCAGGCGTGGGCCGAACTGATGCTGCAAGGCGTTGCCGGTCGGGCAGGTGTTGAGGAACGCATTCAGCGCTTCGTGGTACCACTGGAACAGGCGCTCTTGCGGGCTGGTTTCCAGGTACGGCACGTGCAGTTCGATCACATGTTTCTGGCCGATCCGGTCCAGACGGCCGATCCGCTGTTCCAGCAGGTCGGGGTGGGACGGCAGATCGAACAGCACCAGGTGGTGGGAAAACTGGAAGTTGCGGCCTTCGCTGCCGATTTCCGAACAGATCAGCACCTGGGCGCCGAATTCTTCATCGGCGAAGTAGGCGGCGGCGCGGTCACGTTCGAGGATGTTCATGCCTTCATGGAACACCGTGGCCGGGATGCCGGAGCGCACGCGCAGGGCGTCTTCGAGGTCCATCGCGGTTTCGGCGTGGGCGCAGATCACCAGGACCTTGGTGCGCTTGAGCATTTTCAGCTGGTCGATCAGCCATTCAACCCGTGGGTCGAAGCGCCACCAGCGATTGTCTTCCTCAATGTCCGGCTGCGACTGGAAGCTGACTTCCGGGTACAGCTCGGCGTGTTCGCCCAGCGGCAATTCGAGGTATTCGTCCGGGTTCGGCAGCGGGTAGGCGTGCAGCTTGCGCTCCGGGAAGCCCTGCACCGCGGCGCGGGTGTTGCGGAACAGTACGCGGCCGGTGCCGTGGCGGTCGAGCAGCTCGCGCACCAGGCGCGCGCTGGCTTCGGTGTCGCCATCGTTGACGGCGGTGAGCAGCGCTTCACCTTCGTTGCCGAGGAAACCCTGGATGGTGGTGTGCGCGGCCGGGGAGAGACGGCCCTTGTCCAGCAGTTCCTGCACCGCTTCGGCCACCGGGCGATAGTTCTCGCTTTCGGCGCGGAACGCTTGCAGGTCGTGGAAACGGTTCGGGTCCAGCAGGCGCAGGCGCGCGAAGTGGCTGTCCTGGCCCAGTTGTTCCGGGGTGGCGGTGAGCAGCAGCACGCCAGGGATGACCTCGGCCAGCTGTTCGACCAGCGAGTACTCGGCGCTGGCATTGTCTTCATGCCAGACCAGGTGGTGGGCTTCGTCGACCACCAGCAGGTCCCAGCCGGCGGCGAACAGTGCGTCCTGGGCCTTCTCGTCGTCCACCAGCCACTCCAGGGCCACCAGGGCCAGCTGGGTGTCTTCGAACGGGTTGGCGGCATCGCTTTCGATGAAGCGTTCTTCGTCGAACAGCGCCACTTGCAGGTTGAAGCGCCGGCGCATTTCCACCAGCCATTGGTGCTGCAGGTTTTCCGGAACCAGGATCAGCACGCGGTTGGCGCGCCCGGACAGCAACTGGCGATGGATCACCAGGCCGGCTTCGATGGTCTTGCCCAGGCCCACTTCGTCGGCCAGCAAAACCCGTGGCGCGATACGGTCGGCGACTTCACGGGCGATGTGCAACTGGTGGGCAATCGGTTGCGCCCGCACGCCGCCCAGGCCCCACAGCGAAGATTGCAACTGGCGGCTGGTGTGTTCCAGGGTGTGATAGCGCAGCGAGAACCAGGCCAGCGGGTCGATCTGCCCGGCGAACAGACGGTCGCTGGCCAGGCGGAACTGGATGAAGTTCGACAGTTGGGTTTCCGGCAGGGTGACCTGCTCGTTCTGCCCATTGAGGCCGTGGTAGACCAGCAGGCCGTCGACGTCGTCGACTTCTTGCACGGTCATTTTCCAGCCTTCGAAATGGGTGATGCTGTCGCCCGGCGAGAACCTCACGCGGGTGAGGGGCGCATTCCGTAGCGCATACTGGCGCGTGTCGCCAGTGGCCGGATAGAGCACGGTCAGCAAGCGGCCGTCCTGTGCCAGAACGGTGCCTAAACCCAGCTCTGCTTCGCTGTCACTAATCCAGCGTTGCCCCGGTTGATACTGCTGCGCCATGCTGCCTGACTCCCGCCGTGAAAAAGCCGACTATCTTAACGGAACAAGGCCCTCATCCAAAGGACTCTGACAAAAACTACGCGGTTTGCGCCGTGCATCGAATGTTGAGTCGACAGATGGCGGGCACTTGTGAGTGTCGACTGGGTCACAGGTTGGCAAGCCTGCGCTCAAGTCCGCCCGCCGCCCGCCGACAGCCTGCTGACAGGAGAACAACTATTATGCTGCCACCTATGCTGCCCGTCAGCGTTGTGCCGGTCACGTCGCAACTCGACCCGGTGCGTCAAAAACCCGATATTCCGCCCGTGGTGCCCGTACAAGCGAGTTCCAACGAGAGCACGATCGACCTGAAAAAAGGCGATGCCGAGCAGTCGACGTTTTTGCTGCGCGAGGAGCAACGTCGCCAGCAGGAGCAGCAGAAACGCCGGCGTGAAGCCGATGACGACCCGGAGGCGCACTTGGCGATCCCGGGCGACGAGCTCAACGCCGATAACACCGTGCCCGTGGCGCCGCTGATCGAAGACGCGCCGCGCCAGGGGTTGTGGGTGGACGTCGAGGTTTAATCACGCAGTTCGCGCAAGGCCGCCATCAGCCGTTCAATGTCCTGATCGGTGTTGAGCGGGCTGACGGAGATTCGCGCAATGCTGGCCAGGCCTCGTGCCTGCATATCCAGTGGGGTATATGCCACATCGTTGGCGCCGATATTGATGCGCTTGAGCTCCAGGCGACGCTTGAGCTCGAAGGCGTCCCAGCCGGCGAGGTTGAAGGCGATCAAGCCTGATTGGCTGGTGCCCAAGTCATGCAGAGAGATTCCCGGAGTCTGACGCAACGTTTCGCGGATTCGCTCGCTGGTCTGCCGGACCCGGTCCCACACCCGCTCAATCCCCAGTTGATTGAGTTCCTGCAACGCATTGCCCAAACCTGCGAATAAGGCGTAGGACATTTCGCTGGTTTCAAAGCGTCGGGCATCGTTGCGCAGGCCGAACCCCTGGGCGCTCCACGGTGCTGAAAACACATCGCGCTGCGCAGGGTTCAACCGCGCCAGAAAGTCCGGCCGCACGTACAGCAGCGCCGTGCCCCGCGGCCCGCGCAGGTGCTTGCGGCCCGCCGACTTGAGCACGTCGCAGTGCAGCGCCTGCACATCCACCGGCACCTGGCCGACCGCCTGGCCGGCATCGATGAAGTAGGGGATGCCATGCCGCCTGGCCACTTCACCAATCGCCTGGGCGGGGTTGATCAGGCCGCCATTGGCGGGGAGCCAGGTCAGGTCGATCAGTTTCACGCTTGCGTCGATCATCGCTTCCAGGGCTACCGGGCAGACTGCACCGGTTTCATCGCAGGGGATTACCTCGATTCGCGCACCGGCCTGCACCGCCAGTTCCATGCTCGCCAGGTTGCCGCCCCATTCGTGGCGCCCCACCAGAATCCTGTCGCCCGGCTGCCACCGGCCCAGCGCCTGGAACGCCAGGCTCCAGGCGGTCGAGCCGCTGCCGGCAAAGGCAATCGACGCGGTGGGTGCATTGAGCAACTGGCCGGCGGCGCGGCGGGCTTTTTCCACCAGGATGGCGCCATGCTCGCTGGCCTCCATCGGGCTGTCGCACGCTTCGCGTTGCAGTTGCTCGATGATGGTGTCGAGGGTCGCCTGGCTCGGCAATGCAGCACCGGCCGTGTTGAAGTGTACGAGACCGGACCGACAACCCGGCGTGGCCTCGCGCAGGCGCTGGACGTCGAGCGGGCTCATGGCTGCAGCTCGAACACGGCGTCGACTTCCACCGCCACGCCCCCCGGCAGGCTGGACACACCGACAGCCGTGCGTACATGCCGGCCTTTGTCACCGAGGGATTCGCCCAGGCGGCCGACATAGGCCGGTTTGCCGCCCAGCAACGGGATTTGCCCGGAGATAAACAACGGATTCCGGCTGATCACATGGTTGATGTAATTGGCAATCGGCTGGCTGGGCGTCGGCAGCGTGAGGCCGAGGGCCTGCACGCGTTGGCGGATGGAATCGCGCATGTTGAATCCTCTGGGTTGAGAGGTTTCAGCATGTTGATCAAGGTGATGGACGACAAACGCATAGATATCATCCGACGTATCTAAATAACTCACGCGTCGGCGCAGGCAGCCTTCAACCACGCGCTGAAACATTCGGCCGCCGCGCTGGCGGGGCCTTGGGGCGCGATCAGCCAGTAGCCGATTTCGCTGCGATACGGCGGCCAGTCGAAGGCTTCTACCAGGCTGCCGTCCTGGAGCCGACGCTCGATCAAGCGGTGACGGCCCATGGCGATACCTTGGCCGGCCACGGCGGCTTCGACCACGATGTTGTAGTCATGCAGCACCACGCGCGGATGCGGGCTGAGGTTGACTTGATAATGGCCGGACCAATCCGTCCATTCGAACGGGCGGTGCGAGGTGGCCATCAGCAGAGCGCCGTTGTGCTGCCGGCTGGCCTTGAACGCCGGGCTGCACACGGGGGAGAGCACTTCCGGCATCAGCCGCGTGGCCTGCACGTCAGGCCAGTCGCCCTTGCCATAGCGGATGGCCAGGTCGACCTCGGCCGCCGCGACGTTCGCCAGTTGAATCGCTGGCACCAGCTCCACCTGGATCTGCGGGTAGCGTTGCAGAAAACCGGCCAGGCGCGGCGCCAGCCATAAGGTGGCGAAGGACGCGAGCAAGCCGATGCGCAACACCGTGACGCTGGACACCACCCGTTGGCTGCGGGTGGCGGCGGCGATCAGGTCGAGGGCAGGGCGGATTTGCTCGTAGTAGTGTTGGCCGTCTGCGGTCAGATCAATCGCGCGGGTGCGTCGGATAAATAATGGTTTGCCCAGGTACTGTTCGAGCTTGTGTACCTGATGGCTGAGCGCGCTCTGGGTCACTGACAACTCATGGGCCGCCTTGATAAAGCTCAAGTGCCGCGCCACGGCCTCGAAGGCGCGCAGGGCCAGCAACGGCGGAAGGTCCTTGTGCAGTGCCACCTGTGTGCGCCTCTTGGGTAAGGGGGAAGTGCCGATTTTGGGCGATGACCTGCATTTTGTCAGCCCGCTGATTTGCTGTCGGGCAAGTGAGGCCGCATTATTAAGCGATCCCCGCCACGACGTAAGCCAAGCCATGAGTGATGACGACAAACTGATCGACCTGAACGCCGAACGCGCTAAACGGGTGCATGACCTCAACGACAAACGTCTGAATGAGGTTCGCCAGGCGTTTGAACAGGCGATGCCGCTCGGAAAAGTTAAGAAAAAACCGAAAAACAAACCGAAAAAGCGTTGAAACAGCCTGCATCTATTGATGCAGGTCAGTTATTTCCCTTCTTTACGCCCCGTCGTGGGCGACATTGATCCTCGTCAATTTCCCATCCCGCCTTCTCCTTTAACTTAGCCCTATCGCAACAAGGCAACAGCAGGAGGCCAGTCATGTTTTTCGATAATGTGGTATTTGCCGGAGTGCTGACAGTTGGCCTCATGGTGCTGTTCTTCGTAGGGTTTGGATTTTTTATCTGGAGAGACGCGAACAAGCGTAAAAAACCATAGGTTTTTCCAGGTTACATGAGCACGCAAGGCATTTTGGGCGACTTCGGTCGCCCTTTTTTTTGCCCGCGATTTAATCAACACCGCTCTCACTTCTGAACGGCGTTCGGCTTGAGATCGACCGCATAAAAAAGGTTCTTCACGGATTGCCGGGAAAGACGCTCTTGATCTTCATGAAAAAGAATTCGCTGTCCCGGTAACCGTACGCCATTCGTTTGATGACCTTTATTCGATTGTTTATTCCTTCCAACTGACCGGTGTGCATTGGCCAGCGTACCCGGCTCACGATGCCCCGCCAGTAGCCTTTTAGTCGCTTTGCGAACTGGATCAGTGCGGGTATTTCGCTTTCTTGAGCATGACGCAGCCACTGCTTCCAGGCTGATCTCCAGTCCCAGGCATCGCTCGGCGCCCAGAGCATTTTGAGCTCGGCCTTCATCAAGTAGACCGTCATTAACGATTGGTTAGCGGCCAGCAGATCCTGTAAATGAACCTGCTGTTCCGGCTTTTTCAGGTTCTCCGGGTTACGCAATAGCAACCATCGCGCTTGCTTTATGATCTTTCGAGCGGGCTTGTCATGGCGCAATCGGTTCGCCTCGTCAACGCGAACACGATCAATCACTTCTCGGCCATATTTGGCGACCACATGGAAAAGGTCATAAATCACCCGTGCTTTTGGGCAGTGTTGGCGAACCTCCAGGTCATAAGCCGTGTTCATGTCCATCGCTACCGCTTCAATTCGGGCGCACCCTTCTGGCCCCAGCTCTTCGAAAAACGGTCTGACTGCCGCTCGGCTACGGCCTTCGCCGATCCAAAGCACTCGCCGAGTATCAGCGTCCAACACCACGCTGGCGTAGCGATGACCTTTGAATAACGCGAACTCGTCCATTATCAAGCGCCGTGGTTGGGCCTTGGGTAAGGCACTCAACGCCGCTTGCAGAGCGCGCCGCTCCAGCAACCGAACGGTGTCCCAGTGCAGCCCGAACATTTGCGCAACATGCAGTGTAGGAAGGCGTTCGCAGGCTTGAATAACGGCCTCTGCCAGCCGGCGCGTCATGCGGGCATAGCGATCCAGCCAACTGACGACCTCCATGCGCTTGCCACAATCACGGCAACTAACACGCCTGAGCTGCACGTTGAGGCGGACTGCACGACCGAGAATCGGCAAGTCACGCACGACTCGATCGCAGTACTCATGAGTTGTTGAACAGAGCTTTTGGCAGCCACCACAGGTGGGAAATCGCGTGGCCTGGGGGATCAGATCGATTTGAAGGGCATCGCCGTCAGGTTTGATCGCAACGACAGAAAAGCCCTCCCAAAAAGGAAGGAAAGTATTAATATTGCGCATAAGAACGCCGGTTTTTTAGATGTGTTTGCTCGCACGAACATCATCCATCAAATCGGCGTTCTTGTTTCTGTGTTTCCCGGGATTCCGTGAAGAACCATAAAAAAAGGTGCGACCCTCGCGGATCGCACCTTTGTCATGGCCAGCGGGCTATCAGCTGCCCAGCGCCTTGGACGCCATCCAGAACAACCCGGCCGACAGGCCTACGGTCGCCGGCAGGGTCAATACCCAGGCCATCAGGATGGTCTTCACCGTGCCGCCTTGCAGGCCGCTCTTGTTGGCGACCATGGTGCCGGCAACACCGGACGACAGCACGTGCGTTGTCGACACCGGCAGGCTGAAGATGTTGGCCAGAGCGATCATGCTGGCGGTGGTGATTTGCGCTGACATGCCTTGGGCATAAGTCATGCCCTGCTTGCCGATCTTCTCGCCGATGGTCAGTACCACGCGCTTCCAGCCGACCATGGTGCCCAGGCCCAGGGCGAGTGCGACCGCGATAATCACCCAGAACGGTGCGTATTCGGTGGTGGCGGTCAGGTCTTTGCGCAGCTTGTCGAGGTCGGATTTCTCACGGGCGTCCAGGCCTGGCAGCTTGCCGACTTTCTTCGCGGTGTCGTCCAGGCACAGCAGGTAGCGGCGTACCTCAATGCGCTGGTCGGACGTCAACGAATGGTAGTCGGAAACACCTTTCAAGGTGTCGAGCAGCGCGTTGATGGTCGGTTCAGTCTGCTGTGGGTTGCAGCGGAACTTGCCCGGCAGGTCGTCCTTCACGCTTTTGCCCAGAGCCAGGAATTCGCCCAGGGTTACTTGATTGCGCTGGTAGAACTGGTTCAGGTGCAGGGTGGCGTCGCGGGTACGCTCGATCTGGTAAGTGGTGCTGCCCAGGTCGAGAACGAACTGCGCCGGCACGATACCGATCAGCACCAGCATGATCAGGCCGATACCTTTTTGCCCATCGTTGGAGCCGTGGACGAAACTCACGGCCATGGCGGAAATCACCAGAACCAAGCGGTTCCAGAACGGCGGGCGCTTCTTCTCGTCGACCTTGCGGCGCTCGTCCGGAGTTTTATGCATCTTGGACAGCGGACGCCACCACTTCAGGCTGATCAGCAACAGGGCTGCGACCAGAAAGCCGGCCATGGGCGAGAACACCAGGGACGCACCGATATCGATCGCCTTCTGCCAGTTCACCCCGTCAGCCAGGGGAATGTCGTTGATCAGCGCATTCGCGAGGCCGACACCCAGGATCGAGCCGATCAGGGTGTGGGAACTGGAGGCGGGAATACCGAAGTACCAGGTGCCCAGGTTCCAGGTGATCGCCGCCGCCAATAAAGAGAAGACCATCGCCAGACCATGGCCGGTGTTCACATTGATCAGCAATTCCACCGGCAGCAAATGCACGATGGCGTAGGCGACACCGACACCGCCGAGCAATACGCCGAGGAAGTTGAACAACCCGGAGAAGAACACGGCCAGATGCGGCGGCATGGCTTTGGTATAGATGACTGTGGCCACCGCGTTAGCGGTGTCATGAAAGCCATTGATGAACTCGAAGGCGAGGACAAAGGCCAGGGCGAGCAGCAGGCTCACGAGAACCCAAGCATCCAGTCCGCTGAATAAATCGATCATGAAGGTTTTCTGACCCGGTCGTAAGGGGGCGCGATTATGCCAGAAAACCTCGGTAATCGATGCACTAGCTGCTCATCGGTAACAATCTTCATTGAAAAAAAGCCGGGCGGCAGCGCGCATCCCAGGGTTTTCGGGGGCTCGGCAAGTCTTTGATTTACAAAGCGCGGCGTCGTAGAGGTGGGTTTTTGTCACCTAAACGTCATCTCTGAAACATTTGTACGAAATTTCGTTGGTCGCAGCAGGACGCTGAATAATTGACCCACGAGCGAGGTGCCCTCCGCCGGCGGTGAGCCGGCGGAGACAGCAGAACCCGTTGGACTCAAACCTTGATGCTTATGGCTCTTCGGTTTTGAGTTCCTGTTCAATCTTTTGGATCTCCTGGGCAAAGGCCTGATCGAGCAGACTCGCTCGTTTGCGCCATGGCTTGCGCTCTGGTTCAGGCTGAGCGGCGTAGGTGGTGACTTCCCCGCCGTATACGTCCTTGTAACGTTGCTCCTGGCGCTCAAGTTCCGCGCGCAGTTCATCTTTCGTCACAGTGTTACCTAATTTGAGTTGAGTTTAATTAACGTGCAGTGCTACACCCGAACATTGCCCTCGGCATGTTTTAAGTTGAGCAGGTGAACCCTTCAACTTTAGACGAATTGCCAGCGGTGACTTCCTTGAACCGGTATTTATAAACGGCAGCATAATCAACATACGATGCCGGGCGAGCTCCCATCCCGATATGGATATCGGGCTGACCTCTGCACAGGTTGCATTATAGCGGCGCATTTTAATAACACTATCATCATAAAGTTAAAAAGCGTCAACGTTGTGTGAGGCTTTTGTTACATGCACGCGTCAGTCTTGGTTGGGAAGTGGCCGGAATAAATGCCGGCGTAAGCCCAATGCTGTCATGCAATCCGGTTTTTATGATCGCGCCGGCAAAATTGCGATAATCGCATGATCGTCCGATAATCGCCCAACGTTGCTGGCTCAACCTTGTGTCTCCCGGTCGGGGCGGCTTTCAATAGCGAGCAACCTTCGCGGTTGCCGATAAGCGCCAGCGGTTGAAAATAATAAAGAGGACCTTGAAATGAACGATCAATTGCGCAACTCCTTCGCGTCAGCGGCGCCGCCGATCGTGGCTTCACCGGCCAAACGCATCCAGGCATTCACCGGTGATCCGGACTTCATGACCTCCCTGGCCCGTGGCCTGGCCGTGGTGCAGGCGTTCCAGGAACGCAAGCGTCACTTGACCATCGCCCAAATCAGCCACCGTACCGAAATCCCCCGCGCCGCCGTGCGCCGTTGCCTGCACACCTTGATCAAGCTCGGCTACGCCACCACTGACGGGCGCACCTATTCGCTGTTGCCCAAGGTGCTGACCCTCGGGCATGCCTATCTGTCCTCGACGCCGTTGGCGGTCTCCGCTCAACCGTACCTGGACCGCATGAGCGAGCAGCTTCACGAAGCCTGCAACATGGCCACCCTGGAAGGTGACGACATCCTCTACATCGCCCGGTCGGCCACCACACAGCGCCTGATTTCCGTGGACCTTTCGGTAGGCGGGCGCTTGCCGGCGTACTGCACTTCCATGGGCCGCATCCTGCTGGCGGCGCTGGACGATGCGTCGCTGCAGGACTACCTCGACCACGCCGACCTGCAAACCAAGACCAGCCGCACCCTTACCACGCCCGAAGCCTTGTTCGAGTGTCTGCAACACGTGCGCCAGCAGGGCTGGTGCATCGTCGATCAGGAATTGGAACAAGGCCTGCGCTCCATCGCAGTGCCGGTGTATGACGCGTCCGGCCAGGTGCTGGCGGCGCTCAACGTGAGTACCCATGCCGGTCGTGTCAGCCGCAGCGAACTGGAGCAGCGCTTCCTGCCGAGCATGCTCAGCGCCAGCCGTGAGTTGAGTGCGCAACTGTTTGCCTAAGCTGTTCGGTGACCGCACAGATCCCGGTTCGATCAATTGACGTTGTTTCCCCTGGGTTATTACTGTGCGGCAGCGCTCTGAGCGCCGCCCAATAATAATGACGACCCTAGGTCGTTGGCCCGCCATCGGTGTGGAATAACAATAATGAATCAACCTTCTGTCGCTACCACCCTGGACGTGCAGTCCTTCATCAACGCCCAGCCACTGTCACGCTATCAGTGGCGTGTGGTGATCCTGTGTTTCCTGATTGTCTTTCTCGATGGCCTCGACACCGCCGCCATGGGCTTCATCGCGCCCGCGCTGTCCCAGGACTGGGGCATTGACCGCGCCAGCCTCGGCCCGGTGATGAGCGCCGCGCTGATCGGCATGGTATTCGGCGCCCTGGGTTCCGGCCCGCTGGCGGACCGTTTCGGGCGCAAAGTGGTATTGGTGAGTGCGGTGCTGGTGTTTGGCGCCTTCAGCCTGGCCTCGGCCTACAGCAGCAACGTCGATCAGTTGCTGGTGTTGCGCTTCCTCACCGGGCTGGGGTTGGGCGCCGGTATGCCGAATGCCACCACGCTGCTGTCCGAATACACCCCCGAACGCCATAAATCGCTGCTGGTGACCAGCATGTTCTGCGGTTTCAACCTGGGCATGGCCGGTGGCGGGTTTATCTCGGCCAAATTGATCCCGGCATTCGGTTGGCACAGCTTGCTGCTCATCGGCGGTATTTTGCCGTTGATCCTCGCGGTGGTGTTGTGGGGATGGCTGCCGGAATCGGCGCGCTACCTGGTGGTGCGCAACCGCGGCACCGACAAGGTGCGCAAAGCCTTGTCACCCATCGAGCCCGGCATCGTCGCCCAAGCCAGCGGTTTCAGCGTGCCCGAGCAAAAAACCGTGAAGGCGCGCAACGTATTCGCGGTGATCTTCTCCGGCACCTACAGCGCCGGCACCTTGTTGCTCTGGCTCACCTACTTCATGGGCCTGGTGATTGTGTACCTGCTGACCAGTTGGCTGCCCACGCTGATGCGCGACAGTGGCGCGAGCATGGAACAGGCCGCGTTCATCGGTGCGCTATTCCAGTTTGGTGGCGTGTTGAGTGCGGTCGGGGTGGGCTGGGCGATGGACCGGTTCAACCCGCACAAGGTCATCGGCACGTTCTACCTGCTGGCCGGGGTATTTGCCTACGCGGTAGGGCAGAGCCTGGGCAATATCACCGTGTTGGCGACCTTGGTGCTGGTCGCCGGGATGTGCGTCAACGGTGCGCAATCGGCGATGCCGTCCCTGGCCGCACGCTTCTACCCGACCCAGGGCCGCGCCACCGGCGTGTCATGGATGCTCGGTATCGGCCGCTTCGGCGCGATCCTCGGCGCGTGGATGGGCGCCACCTTGCTGGGCCTGGGCTGGAACTTCGAGCAGGTGCTCACCGCGCTGGTGATCCCCGCCGCATTGGCCACGGCCGCCGTGGTGATCAAAGGCATGGTCAGCCATGCCGACGCCACCTGAAGACACGCGCAATTCCTGTGGGCGCAAGAAAGATTAGCTAGACAACAATTGGTTCGATAATCGAACACTGTGTCGATTATCGGATTGTTTGGCTTTTTGCCCCGGCTTAACCTTCAAGTACTTCGGCGCCACCTTCGCGCCTTTTTCGATCCACACCGGGAGCCCGAACCCATGGCTGAAATTCTTGCGCTGCGTGACGCGGTGAAGCGATTCGTGAACGACGGCGATACTGTCGCACTGGAAGGCTTTACCCACCTGATCCCTACGGCAGCGGGTCATGAAATCATTCGTCAGGGCAAGAAAGACCTGACGCTGGTACGTATGACGCCTGACCTGATCTACGACCAGTTGATCGGCGCCGGCTGCGCCCGCAAGTTGATTTTTTCCTGGGGCGGCAACCCTGGCGTGGGTTCCCTGCATCGCCTGCGTGATGCGGTCGAGAAACACTGGCCGCAACCCCTGGAGATTGAGGAACACAGCCACGCCGACCTGGCCAATGCCTACGTCGCCGGTGCTTCCGGCCTGCCGTTCGCGGTGTTGCGTGCCTATGCCGGTTCCGATCTGCCCAAAGTCAACCCGCTGATCAAGACAGTCACCTGCCCATTCACCGGCGAAGTGCTGGCGGCGGTGCCGTCGGTACGTCCAGACGTCAGCGTGATCCACGCGCAAAAGGCCGACCGCAAGGGCAATGTGCTGCTCTGGGGCATTCTTGGCGTGCAGAAGGAAGCGGCGCTGGCCGCCAAGCGTTGCATCGTCACCGTCGAAGAAATCGTCGACGACCTCAACGCGCCGATGAACAGCTGCGTGCTGCCGACCTGGGCGCTGACGGCGGTGTGCCATGTGCCTGGTGGCGCGCACCCGTCCTATGCCCATGGCTATAACCAACGCGATAACCGTTTCTACCAGGCCTGGGACCCGATCGCTCGCGACCGTGGGACGTTTACCGCCTGGATCGACGAATACATCCACGGCACTGCCGATTTCAGTGAATTCCAGGCCAAGCTGGCCGCCGCGCAGGAGGCCAAGTAATGGCTTACTCGACCAATGAAATGATGACCGTCGCCGCTGCACGCCGTCTGAAGAATGATTCGGTGTGTTTTGTCGGCATCGGCCTGCCGTCCAAGGCGGCCAACCTGGCGCGCCTGACGTCCTC
Source organism: Pseudomonas sp. LY-1 (assembly GCF_053502595.1). Classification (NCBI taxonomy): domain Bacteria; kingdom Pseudomonadati; phylum Pseudomonadota; class Gammaproteobacteria; order Pseudomonadales; family Pseudomonadaceae; genus Pseudomonas; species Pseudomonas sp. LY-1. Next base: position 1,791,952 of record NZ_CP094353.1, read on the forward strand.
GCCGGATGTGGTGCTGATCTACGAGTCCGGCCCGATTGGCGCCAAGCCCAGCGTATTGCCGCTGTCCATTGGTGACGGCGAGTTGGCCGAGACTGCCGACACTGTCGTCCCCACCGGTGAGATCTTTCGCTACTGGCTGCAGGGCGGGCGCATCGACGTCGGTTTTCTCGGCGCGGCCCAGGTCGACCGTTTCGGCAATATCAACACCACCGTGGTCGGCGATTATCACCAGCCCAAAGTGCGCCTGCCGGGTGCCGGTGGCGCGCCGGAGATTGCCGGCTCGGCCAAGAGCGTGCTGATCATTCTCAAGCAGTCGGCGCGTTCGTTTGTCGACAAGCTGGACTTCATCACCTCCGTCGGCCACGGCGAGGGCGGCGATTCACGCAAGCGCCTGGGCCTGCCCGGCGCCGGTCCTGTCGGGATTATTACCGACCTGTGCATCATGGAGCCGGAAGAGGGCAGCCATGAGTTCGTGGTCACCGCGCTGCACCCCGGCGTGACCCGTGAGCAAGTGGTCGCGGCCACCGGCTGGGCGATCCGCTTTGCCGATCAGGTCAGCACCACCGCGGAACCGACGGCAGTCGAACTGACCGCCCTGCGTGATCTCGAAGCCCGCACAGCGGCCGCCCACGGCCAAGCACCCGGAGAAGCCTGATGCGCGACGTATTTATCTGCGATGCGATTCGTACCCCCATCGGCCGTTTCGGCGGTGGCCTGTCCACGGTGCGTGCCGACGACCTGGCGGCACTGCCGATCAAGGCGCTGATCGAACGCAACCCTAGCGTGGATTGGCACGCCGTCGATGAAGTGTTCCTCGGCTGCGCCAACCAGGCCGGTGAAGACAACCGCAACGTCGCGCGTATGGCGCTGTTGCTGGCGGGCCTGCCTTCGAGCATTCCCGGCGTGACCCTCAACCGTTTGTGCGCTTCGGGCATGGACGCGATCGGCACCGCCTTTCGTGCGATTGCCAGCGGTGAAATGGAATTGGCGATTGCCGGCGGCGTCGAGTCGATGTCCCGCGCGCCGTTCGTGATGGGCAAGGCTGACACGGCGTTTTCGCGCAACATGAAGCTCGAAGACACCACCATCGGCTGGCGCTTCATCAACCCGCTGATGAAGGCCCAGTACGGCGTGGATGCGATGCCGCAGACCGCCGATAACGTCGCCGACGACTACCATGTGTCCCGCGCCGACCAGGACGCCTTCGCCCTGCGCAGCCAGCAACGCACCGCCGCCGCCCAGGCCGCCGGGTTCTTCGCCGAAGAAATCGTGCCGGTGCGGGTCGCCCATAAAAAAGGCGAAACCGTGGTGGAACACGATGAGCATCCACGGGCCGACACCACCCTGGAAACCCTGGCCCGGCTCAAACCGGTCAATGGCCCGGACAAGACCGTCACCGCCGGCAATGCGTCGGGTGTGAACGACGGGGCGGCGGCGCTGATTCTTGCGTCTGCCGAGGCCGTAAAAAAACATGGCCTGACCGCCCGTGCCCGAGTGCTGGGCATGGCCAGCGCCGGTGTCGCGCCACGGGTGATGGGCATCGGCCCGGTGCCGGCGGTTCGCAAGCTGGTGGAACGCCTGGGCCTGGCCGTCACCGATTTTGATGTGATCGAACTCAACGAGGCCTTCGCCAGCCAGGGCCTGGCGGTGTTGCGTGAATTGGGCATCGCCGACGATGCGCCCCAGGTCAACCCGAACGGCGGCGCCATCGCCCTCGGCCATCCTCTGGGCATGAGCGGTGCGCGACTGGTGCTGACGGCCCTGCATCAACTTGAAAAAAACGGCGGCCGCAAAGGTCTGGCGACCATGTGTGTCGGGGTGGGCCAGGGCCTGGCGCTGGCGATTGAACGCATCTAATAAGAGAGGACCGCTCCATGAGTGACAAGCCCGGTTACCGGCGCCCGCAAGCGGGCACTCAACCTGATTACCTGCACCCGGCCTACCAGTCGACGAACCTGCGTTCGCCGTCTCAGCCGTTGGTGTTCCTGCCCCATTCCCTGTCGGAAATCACCGGCCCGACCATCGGCGCCGAGCGCATCAATGAGAAGGACAACGACCTGACTGCGCAGCACGACGGCGAGCCGCAGGGCGAGCGCATCATCGTTCACGGGCGCGTGCTCGATGAAAACGGTCTGCCGGTACCGGGCATCCTCGTGGAGATCTGGCAGGCCAACGCGGCCGGCCGCTACAACCACGCGCGCGATCTGCACGACGCGCCGCTCGACCCGAACTTCACCGGCACCGGGCGTACCGTCACCGACGCCGAGGGCTGGTACCAGTTCCAGACCATCAAGCCCGGCGCCTACCCGTGGGGCAACCACCACAATGCGTGGCGCCCGGCGCATATCCATTTTTCGCTGTTCGGCCCGAGCGTGCTGACGCGCCTGGTCACGCAGATGTATTTCCCCGGAGACCCGCTGCTCGAGTACGACCCGATCTACAACTGCGTACCGGACACCTCGGCCAAGCAACGCCTGATCGCCACGTTCGACCTGGAAAAAACCATTCCTTCCTATGCCCTCGGCTACCGCTGGGACATCGTCCTGCGCGGCCGCGACGCCACGCCGATGGAGAAATGAGATGAGCCTTTACGCGACCACGTCCCACACCGTCGGGCCGTATTACCACATCGGCCTGACCTGGCTGAACCGCGAAGCCCTGGCCAACGCCGCGACCCTTGGCGAACGCGTGGCGATCAGCGGGCAAGTGGTGGATGGCAACGGTGATGTCGTCAACGATGCCATGCTGGAAGTCTGGCAGGCCAATGCCGCCGGCAAGTACGACCACCCGGAGGACGACCAGGACAAAGCGCTGGACCCGAACTTCGAAGGCTTCGGCCGGGTGCCGGTGGATGCTGAAGGGCGCTTCCGCTTTACCACCGTCAAGCCGGGCAGCGTGCCGGGGCTGGCGGGCACGACCCAGGCGCCGCACCTGGTGGTGCTGGTATTTGCCCGTGGCCTGGTGAAACACTTGCTCACGCGGATTTATTTTGACGGTGAGGCGCTGAATGCGGATGACCCGTTGCTCGCGCGCGTGCCCACAGAGCGGCGCAGTACCTTGATTGCCAAGCCGGATGCGGACGGTGTGCATCAGTGGAATGTGGTGTTGCAGGGGACAGATAAGGAAACGGTGTTCTTTGATTACTGAGTTGGCTTGAGAACCTATCGGGGGCAAGCCCCCTCCCACACTTGAATGTATTCACACATCAAAGGTGGGAGGGGGCTTGCCCCCGATGAGGCCATTTCAGGCAACACCTATGTAAATGTCTACAAGCGGAACATGGTTGTTGCAAAGTGTGTCTAGGCTATAACCGTTCCCACTGAGTGAAAAAAACATGACAACAACAACCAGTCACTACACCGGAGAAGAACGCAGCAAACGGATTTTTGCGATTGTCGGGGCATCCTCCGGCAACCTCGTCGAATGGTTCGACTTCTACGTCTACGCCTTCTGCGCCATTTACTTCGCCCCGGCGTTTTTCCCCTCGGACGACCCCACGGTGCAACTGCTCAACACCGCCGGGGTGTTCGCCGCCGGGTTCTTGATGCGGCCCATCGGCGGCTGGCTGTTTGGCCGGGTGGCCGATAAGCACGGGCGCAAAAACTCGATGATGATCTCGGTGCTGATGATGTGCGCCGGTTCCCTGGTCATCGCCTTCCTGCCCACCTACAAAGACATAGGCGCCTGGGCCCCGGCGTTACTGCTGGTGGCGCGGCTGTTCCAGGGCTTGTCGGTGGGCGGCGAATACGGCACCACCGCGACCTACATGAGTGAAGTGGCGCTCAAGGGCCAGCGTGGGTTCTTCGCCTCCTTCCAGTACGTGACCCTGATCGGCGGGCAACTGCTGGCGGTGTCGGTGGTGGTGGTCCTGCAACAGATCCTCAGCGAAGACGAATTGCGCGCCTGGGGCTGGCGGATTCCGTTCGTGATCGGCGCCATCGCGGCGGTGATCTCCCTGCTGCTGCGTCGTAGCCTGAAAGAAACCACCAGCAAGGAAATGCGCGAAGACAAGGACGCCGGCAGCATCGCCGCGCTGTTCCGTGACCATAAAGCGGCCTTTATCACCGTGCTCGGCTATACCGCCGGTGGCTCGCTGATTTTCTACACGTTCACCACCTACATGCAGAAGTACCTGGTGAACACCGCCGGAATGCACGCCAAGACCGCCAGCTACATCATGACCGGCGCGCTGTTCCTTTATATGTGCATGCAGCCGCTGTTCGGCATGCTGGCCGACAAGATCGGTCGCCGTAATTCGATGCTGTGGTTCGGCGCGCTGGGCACCTTGTTTACGGTGCCGATCCTGCTCAGCCTGAAAACCGTCAGCAGTCCGTTCCTGGCGTTTGTGCTGATCACGCTGGCGTTGGCCATTGTCAGTTTCTACACCTCCATCAGCGGCCTGGTCAAAGCGGAAATGTTCCCGTCCCAGGTGCGCGCCCTGGGTGTGGGCCTGGCTTATGCGGTGGCCAACGCAATCTTCGGCGGCTCGGCGGAATACGTGGCCTTGGGTTTGAAATCCTTGGGCATGGAGAACACCTTTTATTGGTACGTCACCGGCATGATGGCGGTGGCTTTCCTGTTCAGCCTGCGCCTGCCGAAACAGGCGGCGTACCTGCATCACGATTTATAAAGGAGGCGGTATGACGCTGCGCACGAGCAACCAACTGTTCGACGCTTACTTCAGCGCTGAGAGCATGGCCGAGGTGTTCTGCGACCAGGGGCGCCTGCAGGGCATGCTGGATTTCGAAGCCGCACTGGCACGGGCCGAGGCCCAGGTCGGGTTGATCCCGCAGGCGGCCGTCGCGCCGATTGCCCAGGCGTGCCTGGCGTCGCTGTATGACGTCGATGCCCTCGGTGTGGCGATTGCCTCGGCGGGCAATTCGGCGATTCCGCTGGTGAAGGCACTGGGCAAGTGGGTGGCCGGTGAAGACCCGAGTGCCGAACGCTATGTGCATTTGGGCGCGACCAGCCAGGATGTGATGGACACCGGCCTGGTCCTGCAACTGCGGCGCGCGCTGGCGTTGATCGAAGCCGACCTGGCTCGCCTCGGCGATATTCTGGCAGCCCAGGCCCAGCGGTATGCGGCTGTACCGTTGGCCGGGCGGACGTGGTTGCAGCATGCCACGCCGGTCACCCTGGGCATGAAAATCGCCGGTTGGTTGGGCGCGGTGACCCGCAGCCGCCAGCGCTTGATCGAGCTGAAACCGCGCTTGCTGGTGCTGCAATTCGGCGGCGCTTCCGGCACGCTGGCCGCGCTTGGCGAACAGGCAATGCCCGTTGCCCAAGCGTTGGCGGCGCAGTTGCAACTGACCTTGCCCGAGCAACCCTGGCATACCCAGCGTGATCGCCTGGTGGAGTTCGCCGCCGTCCTCGGGTTGATCGCCGGCAGCCTTGGCAAGCTGGGCCGCGATATCAGCCTGCTGATGCAGACCGAGGCGGCGGAAGTATTCGAGCCGGCGGCGCCCGGCAAAGGCGGCTCGTCGACCATGCCGCACAAACGCAACCCGGTGGGCGCCGCCGTGCTGATCAGCGCCGCGACCCGCGTGCCCGGCCTGGTGGCGACGCTGTTCAGCGCCATGCCCCAGGAACACGAACGCAGCCTGGGCCTGTGGCATGCCGAATGGGAAACCCTGCCGGAGATTTGCCGCTTGGTCTCTGGCGCATTGCAACAGGCGCTGCTGGTGAGCGCAGGGCTGGAAGTCGACCCCGAGCGCATGGCGCGCAACCTCGACCTGACCCAGGGCCTGGTGCTGGCCGAAGCCGTCAGCATCGTGCTCGCGCAACGCCTGGGCCGCGACACCGCGCACCACCTGCTGGAGCAGTGCTGCAAACGCGCGGTGGCCGAACAACGCCATCTGCGCGCCGTCCTCGCCGATGAGCCGCTCATTACCGCCGAGTTGTCGGCGACAGACCTGGACCGCCTGCTCGACCCGGCGCACTACCTGGGCCAGGCCCAAACCTGGGTCAGCCGCGCTGTAACCGAACACTTTGCACTGACTGCCTGAGGAGATTGCTGTGGCTTTTGTACAACTCGCCGAGGGCGAACTGCATTACCAACTGGATGGCCCCATCGATGCACCGGTGCTGGTGCTGTCCAATTCGCTGGGTACCGACCTGAATATGTGGGACACCCAGGTCCCGGCCTTTGCCGAGCACTTTCGCGTGCTGCGCTTCGATACCCGTGGCCACGGCCAATCCCTGGTGACCGAAGGCCCCTACAGCATCGAACAACTCGGCCGCGACGTGATTGCGCTGCTGGACGCGCTGGACATCCCGCGCGCGCATTTCTGCGGGCTGTCCATGGGCGGGCTGATCGGCCAATGGCTGGGGATTCACGCGGGGGATCGTTTGCAGCGCCTGGTGGTGTGCAACACTGCGGCCAAGATCGGTACATCAGACGTGTGGAACCCGCGTATCGAGATGGTCCTGCGCGACGGTGCGGCCGCGATGGTGGCGCTGCGCGACGCGTCGATTGCGCGCTGGTTCACCGCCGATTTCGCGGCGGCCAACCCGCAGCAGGCCAAGCGCATTACCGACATGCTCGCGGCCACCTCGCCCCAGGGCTACGCCGCCAATTGCGCAGCGGTGCGCGATGCAGACTTCAGCGAGCAACTGTCGGCGATCCACGTGCCGACCCTGGTGATCGCCGGCACTGAAGACGCTGTCACACCGCCCGCCGGCAGCCACTTTATCCAGCGCCAGGTACAGGGGGCCGAGTACGCCGAGTTCTACGCCGCCCACCTGTCCAACGTGCAAGCCGGTGCCGCGTTCAGCGACCGGGTCATTCAATTCCTGCTGGCCCGCTGAGGAGTCTTTTGTGGACGAGAAACAACGTTACGCCGACGGCCTGCAAGTGCGCCGCGAAGTGCTGGGCGACGCGCATGTCGACCGCAGCCTGAATGCCTTGACCGAGTTCAACAGCGAATTCCAGGACATGATCACCCGCCACGCCTGGGGCGATATCTGGACCCGCCCCGGCCTGCCCAGGCACACCCGCAGTTTGATCACCATCGCCATGCTGATCGGCATGAACCGCGGCGAAGAACTCAAACTGCACCTGCGCGCCGCCGCCAGCAATGGCGTGACCCGTGCCGAGATCAAGGAAGTGCTGATGCAAAGCGCGATCTACTGCGGGATTCCGGCGGCGAATGCGACGTTTCATCTGGCCGAATCGGTGTGGGATGAATTGGGGGTCGAGTCGCGCGCTTAGTGCGACTCGGCACTGCACTCCTGGCGAGAGGCAACAGGTTGTCGAGGAGCGGTCGCTGACCGTCACGGGGCTGAGCGGTCAGGTCGACTCACAGGGAGCCGTAGCTTTTTCTCAGGGGCAGGCCCATTTCTTCTCGTAACGCGTTTTCGGTCAGTGGGTAAGGATTTGACGTGGTTGGCGCGGTTGCGGGGTCGTTGTCAAAGTCGAAGGGCGGACTGGCAGTTTCCAGGCCGACGACCTGGCGTTCATCATTGGGCTCCTGGGTGCGTGTGCCGTCCGGGCGGATAATTTCCGTATTGCCGAGAAGTGTGCTGCCTGTGGCTGCGTTATAAGCGTGACCCAGTTCGTGGTACAGGGTCGTGGTGGGCGGCAGAAACACACGCGACTCGTCCGAGGCTTCTCTGGGGATGACCGGGTTATAGGTCACAAACGATTCTGTCGTGCCCGCGCCACGGACCCCATCGTGGATGATCGTGGGGTCCTGCCATTCTTCCAGGGGAACGCCCTCCGGCGGCACGACGATGTGAGCATCAGTGATATCTTGCATTATCGTGACTTTGACTCCGCTGCGCTCTGCGGCGGCGTCCAGTTCATTCAACATGTGCTGGCTGTTGGGAGAGCCTCGGTAAAACTCCAGGTCATCCTCAACCCGTTGCTTGAATGCCGGGGAACCTTCGATATCAATCGCCTTGCGCCCTGCATTTTCGGGCAATGGCACGGTCTCGATAAACTTGAATCCGAATGGCAATCCCAGGTGATCGCTGCGTTTACCGTACACAACGTCGTCGCTTGAGTTGGAATAGACGCTGTCTTGACCTCTACCCGTGTAGATATGGCTTCGGCCATAAGCGTTTATCTGATCATCGCCTTTGCCGCCGTGCATGATGTTGTGGCCGCTTCCGCCGTGCATCAGGTCGTCATCGTTTCCTCTGTCCATGTAGCTGGTTTTGCTGTCAGGACCGTAACCCGCGTACATGCGGTCGTTACCGTTCCCGCCGTACATGGTGTTATTGCCTGTGCCGCCCATCATGGTGTCATCGCCGTCGTCACCGCCGGCGTAACTGCTTGCGCTGCCCAGTTGGATGATGTCATTACCTGCGCCGCCGTAAACTTGGCTTTTACCACCTCCGGTCTGTATATGATCGTTACCTTCACCTCCATGGATTAGGGTGTAAGCCATCACATCAGGATCAATGCGAACGGTGTCGTCACCTTTGTTCGCCCTGATGGCTATCGCTGTCGCATCGCTGTTAGCAGCGGGCAGTAAATAACTTTTGCCATTTATCACGGCATTGAGTTGGCCGCGTTCGCCTTTGCTGATGTGAATGTCGTCGCGCCATCGGCAGTATCGATTTTTAGAATCGTCACATTTTTTTTCCCGCTTTCCCCCTGATACGACGTGGTTGTCAGTGTGATATCGACATTTTTGTCACTGACAATCTTGCTGGTCTGGGGGGGAGGGCTGTTTATGAGTGCAGGGGCGCCTGGAGCTGGCGATCCGCCGGGGAGGGCATTAGGCTCGGGCGCTTTAGGCGCAACGGAAGAGGTTTGCATCGTCAATACTCTTTCTTGTGAACGTCGGTGACTTACCGCCGATCAGTGGTGAAAAAGTTGGAGGGGTTCCCGCATGACGATAACTACTTCATTACAGCATGCATGAAAAAAGACAACGCACAGCCCGATAACGCACATCACTTGGAATCGGCGTCCCACACCCAATTCCACACCCCGGGCAGATGCACTTCTTCACTCGCTTGTTTCACGGTACGCGCCAATGCCGCCCGCTCCAGTGCTGCGTGATCGGTGTAGAACGGCTCGGCGGCGGTCTTCAGGCCGTCGATCCGGGCGCTATCCATCAGGATCTGCAGGTACTCTTGCAGATGCCGTGCGGTGTAGCGGTTGATGTCGTGGAAGGTCACCACCACCGGTATCACGCCGTCGACTGTCGGCAATTCCCCCAAGGCGATGCGTTCGCGCACCACCGACAGCTGGCGGATCAGGTTCTCGCGGCGGCGCGGGCTGGCGTTGAAGCCCCAGATCTTGCCGTCGTTGGCGCTCAGGTCGGTCAACAACACCTTCATGCCGTGGCGCTGGTAGGCGGCGAAGGTGCGCCGGTCGTAGTTCCAGAAGGGCGGGCGCACCAGCGTCGGCGACACGCCGGTGATCGCGGCGATATCCGCAGCGCCCTGGCTGAGGGTGCGTTCAAGCTCAGCGTCGCTCAACCAGCGATGGTTGGTATGAAAGGCCGTGGCCGTGTGGAACGCCAGCACATGCCCGGCCGCGAACTCACGTTCCATGGTCTTGCGGCCCCGTGAACTGCCGCCGGAGCGCGAGGCTTCGGTCTGCAGAAAGAACACCGCCTTGATGCCCGGCAATACCGGGTTGTTTGCCAGGTCGGCCATCACCGAGCGGGTCGGGTTGTTGTACCCCGAGGCGCTGGGACCGTCATCGAACGTCAGCAGAAAACGGATCGGCGCCTGGGCCTGCAGGCGTTGTTCGGTCTGTGGCGTCAGCTCGATGGGCGCGCTGATGCAGCCGCTGAGGCTCAAGGCCAGGGCGAGCAAGGCGGATGCGATGGCGAAAGATTTCATGGGTGCGCAGGCTCGAATAAAACCCGCTGCTGGATGGGTCAGCAGCGGCAGGCGCGCACGATACCGCAAGATGCTCGACGTGGGGTTAAAGGCTGACAAACGCGATCTGGTTTAACCTACGTATTGCGCTCGCAGTGGCCTACCCATTTCCTCGTTCAAAGCGTTTTCAGTGAAGGGCTTGGGGTTGGTGGTGATGGCTGGCGTGGCAGGGTCGTTGTCAAAATCAAAGGCGGCTGCGCTGCTCTCAAGGCCGACGGCCTGGCGTTCACTGTTAGGCACTTCGTGCGCCTGCCCCTCGAATACTTCCTGCGTGGAACCCGTGAAGGCGGTGCCGTTGGCGGCGTTATAGGCGTGAGCCATTTCGTGGTAGAGCCCGATGATGGGCGGGTGAGTCGTGCCCGCCGAGGGGTTCAGTTGGGACCGGTTGTATTCAATGCGCGCGCGGTCAGCCCGAGACCCTGGTACTCCGTCGACCATGAACCCCCACTTGGGATCGTCGCCGACTACCGGCGCACGTTCGTCCTGCAGCAGGGCCTGGAGTTCCTGGCTGCCGTAGATGTACCCGCTGCCGTTCTCCTGCCGATCTTCCACAATCGTTACCGGGGCGCCGTTGCGATCGGCAGCTGCGTCCATCTCTGCGAGCATCTGCTGGCCTTGGGGAGAGTGGCGTAACAGCGCCAAATCGTCTTCGACCCGTTGGATGAACGCGGCAGATCCCTTGATTGCAAACCCCTTGATTGGGCCGGCGTGGGCAGACACGGCCGTCAATAGCGAGCCATTGAGAGGGTTGATCGAATCGCCGGGCTGGGCGTAGATCCGGTCGCCCGGTCGATTGGCAATGACGGTGTCATAACCCTCGCCGGTGTAGAAGGTGCTTCGGTCGTGGCCGATCAAGCGATCGTGCCCGGTGCCGCCATGCAACACCGTGTGGCCGGAGCCGGCGTACAGCCGGTCATTACCGTTGCCGCCATCCAGATAGCTGGCTTTTCGGCGCGATCCCGCGCCCGCATAGAGGCGGTCATTGCCGTTGTTGCCATAGAGCACGCTGTCGCCGCTGCTGCCCATGAGCAGGTCGTCACCGTCATTGCCCTCGGCGTAACCAAGGCCGCTGCCAAGGCGCACGACGTCGTTACCGTTGCCGCCGACTACGCGGGTGTCACCACCGCCGGCCTGGATTCGGTCATTGCCGTCCCCCGCTTCAATCACGATGGGCTGCATGACGTTGGCATCAATGTGTACGTGGTCATTGCCGCCGTGGGTCTTCAGGTACAGGGTCAGCGGTTTGCCATCGTTATCGTGGCTGGCAAAACGATACAACCGGCCATTGAGGCGAATGTTCAACTGATCGTCAGAAGCCTGGCTGATGTGGACCTGGTCCGCGTCGTTGCCGGTTTCCAGGAGCAGGCTGTTGTTCAGGCTGAAAGAATAGCCGCGCTCCCATATCGACTGTCCGCTGGCTTTTAGATTGCCGTCATTCAGGAACGGGTGCAGATAGGTCTGGATCGACGTGCCTGGGAGGAACTGCAAATGGGCAGGTTTGGCCAGCCCGTAGTGACCAGTGTCGAACGTTGCTACTGGGCGCGCTGCAGGTAAGGGCGGTACGCCATCGAGGAGGCGTGGGAGAAGGCGGGTACTACCGTTGAAAACATCCATGTGTGGTCCTTGTTTAAGCGCCAGGTATCAGCCCTGGCGCTTAACAGTGACCACCCGCAGCAAATCGTTCCCGCCAAGGTGTAATACGGCTTTACAGCAGACTGAGCGGGTAGCTGACGATCAAGCGGTTTTCATCGAACTCATTGTTGCTGAAGTCGCGGCGGATGCTGGAATTGCGCCAGCGCAGCGTGAGGTTTTTCAGGGCGCCGCTCTGCAGCGTGTAGCCCAATTCGCTTTCGCGGCCCCACTCCTTGCCGTCGGTGATGGTGCCTGTATGCACGTTGCTGCCGCTGATATAGCGGTTCATCAAGGTCAGGCCCGGTACGCCGAGGGCGGCAAAGTTATAGTCGTGCCGCACTTGCCAGGATTTCTCCTGGGCGTTGTCGTAGCTGGAGTTGTAACTGTCGTTGGCCAGGGTGCCGCCGCTGGTGCCGTTGACGCGCATCCACGCGCTGTTGCCGGTGAGTTTTTGCAGGCCGACGTAGAAGGTGTTGCCGCCGTACTTGGCCGAGAACAGACCGGACCAGGTTTTGTTGTCCAGCTCGCCTGCGCGGGCGCTGCCGTCGTCCTTGCCATAGAAGAACCCGAGGTTGGCGCCCAGGGTCCAGTCGCCCACGGGTTGGCTATGGACCAGGTTGACGAACTGCTGGCGGTAGATGTCTTTGAGCTGGGCATTCCACAGGCCGACCTGGGTGCGTTTGTCGTTGAACGTGTATTCGCCGCCCTGGAAGTTGAAGCGGTCGGAGGTGAAGGCGGCTTTGCCGAACATCGACATGTCCGACATGCTGCTGTCGTCCCGCGGGCTGTTGGCGCGGAACTGGCCGCCGTAGAGGGTCAGACCGTCGATTTCCTTCGAGGTGATCTGCCCGCCGCGCAGGGTTTGCGGCAGGGAACGGCCGTCGTCGGCGCGCAGGATCGGCAGCGTCGGCATCCATTCGCCGACCTTCAGTTCGGTCTTCGAAATCCGCGCCTTGAACGCCACACCCAGGCGCCCGAAATCGTCGGCGGGGCGGCCGTCATGGTCCAGCGGCAATAACTGTGAACCGCCAGTGCCGCGCCCGCCATCAAGCTTGAGCGAGTACAGCCCCAGTACATCCACGCCAAAACCCACGGTGCCCTGAGTGAAGCCGGACTTGGCGTCGAGGATGAAACTTTGCGTCCACTCCTGCGCGCCGCCCTGGGCTTTGGTCGGGTTGGTGAAGTTACGGTTGATGAAGAAATTGCGCAGGTTGAGGTTGGCGCTGGCGTCCTCCATAAAGCCGTGTTCTTCGGCGACGGCGGGAAACGCGAGGCTGGCGACTGCGGTGGCCAGAAATAGCTGGCGAGGGTGAAAAGTGCTCATGGCATTGGGCCTGTTGTTATTGGGGTTATGCAGGTGGCGGCCATGGTGCGGGGCAGTGCGGGGGTGGTTCAATCGGGGGAGGGCGGGTTTTGGGCGATGATCGAACGCAAGTTGCCGGGCGCTGAGGCCCGGCATTTGCGGGTTATCGTTTGGGCAGGTCGAAGTGGGTCCAAGGCACCGCTGGCAGGTAGTGTTGCGCAGCTACGATCAGCGCCACCATCACCACCAGGAATACCACTTGCAGGGGGCTCCAGAAGGCCCAGTGCAAACCGTTCAGCCACGGGTAGCCTTCGCTGAATTTCTGGCTCATCTGACCGATACGCGTCTTGTGCAACAGGTTGATCAGGACCATACCCGCGTAGGTGAACATGCCCAGCACGCCGAGCATCAAGCCGCAGGCCACCAGCATGATCGCCTGCGGTACGCCGTGGCGAATGACCAGCCAGTAGTCATTGGGGTTGATTCGCTTGGGGATCAGGTACTGGCTCAGCCACACATCCAGAACCCGATAGGTTGAACTCATCCCGGCCCACATTTGGGTGACGCGAAAGCCAACGGCCGCCGGCACGAACGCCATCAGCATGAAAATGACCAGCGACATCCCGTCCATTCTGTCTGGCTTATCGTGGGCGATGCTCAGGCCAAGCCCCAGGGCGAAGACGGCCCATAGCCGGATAAACACCTGTGTGTAGATCGGCCGAGGTACGAATTTGCGCCAAAAGAACAGATCTGTTTGAGGCAGGCGCTCGACCAGTTGCGGATAGCGCCAGGTCAGTGTTTGCGCCAGGTGCTGGCAGGCGTTCCACTCGTTTTCGCCAAACCCATCGATCATGCGTTTGTGTTGCGTGGCGGACATCGGCGTCAGCAGCAGGCGCGCGGCCAGGGCATCGGCTGATGTGCGCCGCGTGTCCTGGGCCTTGTCTTGCAAGTTGGCGTAGAAACTTTCCTGCTCGCAACGCGACACCAATTCGCGCCATATCCACGCCGGTTCCGGGTACACGCCTTTCTGGTCGTCCCAGCCGAATGCCTGGCACACCCGCTCGAACAGCGGCACGCTCCATTGGGTTTCATGCAGCAGGTGCAGGACGATGCGCTGCCACTGCTGTTGCAGGTCGAACACCCGCAGCCAGGGTTGGTTGGTGTATTGATTGAGCTGGGTGATGAACTCGCGCTCGGCCTTTTGCTCCAGCAGTTCCAGCAAGGTGCGGCGGTAGTCTTGCAGCAGTTCGCCGGTCAGCGCTTCGTATTGCCAGGACGTCATCGCCACTTGCTGCCAGGGCGTCAGCCATTCCAGGTGTTGGGCGGCCCAACCGGCGATGGCGCTGCGTTCACCCGGTGCTTCGAAACAATGGCGCAACAGGCCGGCCTGGAACGCATCGGTGCAGCCCTGTTGCCGAGCCTGGACCCAGCGTTCATCGAGGTTACGCGCGTTGAGGTCGTCGAGCAGTGCCTGGGCCGGGTCCGGTGTGTGGGCTTCGAAGGGCGCAGGGCTGACGGGGCTGATGTTCATCAGTTCGGCCAGGTCATTCAGGTTTGCGTAGACCGCTTCGGCCACGGGCGCCTGGACGCGTTCTTCCTCTTCGTTATCAGCCCGCCAGCGTGCTTCACTCAGGGCGTGTTCATAGGCCTCGCGCAGGCGCTGGAAGCCTTGGGCGTCGTCGTCCGGGCGGCAGCTTTTCAGCAAGCGCGCATAGCTGCGCTTGATGTTGCGCTCGTCGGCGTCATCTGGCAGTTGCAGTACGGTCCAGCAATCCATCGGTGTTCCCTCAGCGCCAGAACCCGTTGTCGAGTTGCTCAAGTTGACGGGTCAGTTCGCTGCGAGCTTCGCGGATGCGGCGTTCGTCCTGGGTGTCGAGTACCTGCTGGAACTGTGCCGCCCAATGCCCTAGCTGTTCGCGCAGCTCGCCGAGGTTTTCCTGGTAGAGCCGTTCGAGGCGGGCGACGAGCACGGTGTTGACCTGCTGGTCGCGTGGGTGGACCTTCAATTGCGCCAGGGCTTGCAGGCGTTGCTGGATCTCCTGCGGGTTGAGCACGCCGGGGTTGTTCTCGATCACCAGCGAATGTTGCTCGCCGGTCAGCGGGATATTCACCTGGGCTTCCAGCAAACCGTTGTTGTCGTAGGTGAAGCGCACGTCCAGGGAGACTTCACCGGCCTTGCGCTTGGGCACGGGAATATCCAGTTGGCCCAGCTCGATGTTGTCTTTGACCAGGCGGCTTTCACCCTGGTAGATCTTCAGCAGCACGCGGGTCTGGTCATCGTGCAGGGTGACCACGCTTTTGACCCGGCTCACCGGCACGCTGCTGTTGCGTTCGATCAACGGCAGGTAATGGCCGCTTTCGATATGGCCGCCGTACTGGTTCGAGGTTTCGATGCCCAGGGTGTAGGGGCAAACGTCAGTCAGCACCACTTCTTCGAGGGCGGCAGAGCGCGCCTTGAGTGCGGCCTGGATCGCTGCGCCGTGGGCCACCACCTGGTCGGGATCGAGGCTGATGGACGGGAAACGCCCGAACAGGCCTGCGGCAAGCTTACGTACCAGTGGCATGCGCGTGGTACCGCCCACCAGCAGGATTTCATCCAGGTCGCCAACCCGAATCCGCGCATCGCGCAGGGCGCGTTCGATCGGCGCGCGCAGGCGCTCCAGCAGCGGCGTGTAGAGCTTGGCCAGTTCCTGTTGGGTGATGGTTTTCACCCATTGCTGGCCGTCGACACGCAGGGCGAATTCAGCACTGTCATCCTGGCCCAGGGCTTTGCGCACGCGCTCGGCTTCGCGGCGCAGGGCTTGCAGCACAGTGCTGGTGGGCGGGAAACCCGTGGCGTTACGTTGGCTGTCGACAAAGTGTTCGAGCAACAGGGTGTCGAAGTCTTCGCCACCGAGGAAGTTGTCGCCGGCGCTGGCGCGGACTTCCATCACCCCGTCGAACAGCTCGATGATCGACACGTCAAAGGTGCCGCCGCCGAGGTCGAAAACCAGGAACGAGGTTTCTTTATCACGCTGATGCAGGCCGTAGGCGAGGGCCGCGGCGGTCGGTTCGTTGATCAGTTTTTCAACGGTCAGCCCCGCCAATTCACCGGCGATGCGCGTGGCCTTGCGTTGGCCGTCGCTGAAGTAGGCGGGCACGCTGATCACCGCGTCGGTGACCGTTTGGCCGTAGGTACGCTCGATGTCCTCCTTGAGGCTTTTGAGCACCAGCGCCGAGAGTTCTTCGGGGCGAAACGAGCGGTCGCCCAGGCGCACTTCGGTGGCGCTGCCCATGTAGCGCTTGAACAGCGAGGTGGTCAGGTGCGGGTGGGTATGCAGGCGCTCTTTGGCGGCCTGGCCTACCAGGACGCGGCCTTGGTCATCCAGCCCGACCACGCTTGGGGTCAGCAACTGGCCCAGGGCGTTGGGCACCATTTCGGCGGCATCGCCGCGCCAGACTGCCGCAAGACTGTTGGTGGTCCCCAGGTCGATTCCTACGATCATTACGACAAGCTCCCTCTGTGGTCTGTAAGAATCTGTTACTGATTTTACCCTGAAAGGTTGAGCGATAGGCAAGGCGGGAGAGCGTTGTGGTCATAGCAAACACCGATGACCAGGCATAAAAAAACCGCTTCCAGTGAGGGAAGCGGTTTTGTCTACAGCGGTGTGATCAGAACAACTTCATCTTTGGCGCTTCTTCTTTCAGCGGCTGGTTATTCGCCGCCTGTTCGTTCCAGCCACCGCCGAGGGCCTTGTACAGGTTGACCTCGCTGGTCAACTGCGCGAGGCGGTCGGTGATCAGCGATTGCTGGGCACTGAACAGCTGGCGCTGGGCGTCGAGGAACGTCAGGTTGCTGTCGACACCAATGCGGTAGCGACGCTCGGCCAGGCGGTAGTAATCCTGGTTGGCGGCGACGAAACCACGCTGGGCCTCCAACTGCTCCTTGTAGGTCTCACGCGCGGCGAGGCCGTCGGAAACTTCCTGGAAGCCGGTCTGGATGGCCTTCTCGTAGTTCGCCACGTTGATCTCTTTCTGGATCTTCGAGTAGTCCAGGCTGGCGCGCAGGCTGCCGGCGTTGAAGATCGGGATGTTGATCTGCGGGGCGAACGACCAGGTGCCCGAGCCGCCTTTGAACAGACCGCCCAGGTCCGGGCTCAGGGTCCCGGCGTTGGCTGTCAGGCTGATGCTCGGGAAGAACGCCGCACGGGCGGCGCCGATGTTGGCGTTGGCCGCCTTGAGGTTGTACTCGGCCTGCAGGATGTCGGGGCGACGCTGCAACAGGTCCGATGGCAACCCGGCTGGCACTTCGCTGAGCAGGTTATCCGACAGCGGCTTGCTGGCGAGATTCGCCGGCAGGCCGGTGCCGAGTAGCAGGGTCAGGCTGTTTTCGTCCTGGGCCACCTGGCGGGTATAGCGTGCCAGGGCCACCCGGGCGTTTTCCACCGAGGTGCGCGCTTGGCTCAGGTCGAGGGCCGAGGACACGCCGACTTCGTTGCTGCGCGAGGTCAGCTTGTAGCTTTGCTCGTATGCGCCCAGGGTTTCCTGGGTCAGCTTGAGCAATTCCTTGTCGGCCTGCCAGGTCAGGTAGGCGGTGGCCACACTGGCCACCAGGCTGATCTGGGTGCTGCGCCGCGCTTCTTCGGTTGCGAAGTATTTCTGCAGCGCTTCCTCGCTCAGGCTGCGGACACGGCCGAACAGGTCCAGCTCATAGGAGCTGATGCCCAGGGTGGCCGAGTACGAACTGCTGATGCCTGCTTTACCGGTTTGCGACATGCGTGCCGGTGTCCGCTGGCGGCTGCCGCTGCCAGTGGCCGATACGGCCGGGAACAGGTCGGCGCGCTGGATGTTGTACTGCGCCGCGTAGGCATCGATGTTCAAGGCCGCGACGCGCAGGTCGCGGTTGTTCACCAGTGCGGTCTGGATCAGCTGTTGCAGGGCAGGGTCATGGAAAAACTGCTTCCAGCCCTGTTCGGCGGCGGCCTGGTTCGGAGCCTGGGCCGACGAATACGCCGGGCCCTGCGGGAACTGCGCGGCCACCGGCGCCTCGGGGCGCTGATAGTCAGGTATCAGCGAGCAGCCACTGAGCACGAATGCCGTGACGGCTAAGGAAAGTAGCGACTTGCTCATTGGCCAGCCTCTTTAGGAGTTTGCTTGGGTTCAGTCTTTTTGCGTTCGCCCATGGCGGACACGGTTGCGAAGAACAGGGGCACCCAGAATATCGCCAGGACCGTGGCGGTGATCATACCGCCGATAACGCCGGTACCGATCGCATGCTGGCTGCCTGAGCCGGCGCCCGAGGAGATCGCCAGCGGCAATACGCCGAGGATGAACGCCATGGAGGTCATGATGATCGGTCGCAGACGCATGCGCGACGCTTCGATCGCCGACTCGACAATGCCTTTGCCTTGTTCGTGAAGCTCTTTGGCGAATTCCACGATCAGGATGGCGTTCTTCGCCGCCAGGCCCACCGTCACCAGCAAGCCCACCTGGAAGAACACGTCGTTGGACAAGCCACGCAGGCTGGTGGCGATCAACGCACCCACCACACCCAGCGGCACGACGAGTACCACCGCGATCGGGATCGACCAGCTTTCGTACAGCGCCGCGAGGCAGAGGAACACCACCAGCAGCGACAGGGCGTACAGAGCAGGTGCCTGGGAGCCGGACAGGCGTTCTTCATACGACAGGCCCGTCCAGGCGTAGCCGACACCCGCCGGCAGTTGCTTGGCGATACGTTCGACTTCGGCCATGGCTTCACCGGTACTGTAGCCCGGTGCCGGGGTACCGAGGATTTCCATCGCCGCCACACCGTTGTAGCGCGAGAGTTTCGGCGAACCGAAGATCCACTTGCCCGAAGCGATGGCCGACAGCGGCACCATCTTCCCGGAGCTGCTGCGCACGAACCATTTGTTCAGGTCTTCAGGGGACATCCGGCTGGCGGCCTCACCCTGCACGTACACCTTCTTCACTCGACCACGGTCGATGAAGTCGTTGACGTAGCTGCCACCCAAGGCAATCGCCAGGGTCTGGTTGATGCTCGACAGCGTAATGCCCTGGGCACTGGCCTTCTCGTCGTCGACGGTGAGCTCGTACTGCGGCTCATCGTTCACGCCGTTGGGGCGCACACCGGCGAGGATCTTGCTCTGGGCGGCCATGCCCAGGAACTGGTTGCGCGCAGCCATCAACTTGTCATGGCCGACGCCGCCCTGGTCCTGCAGGAACACGTCGAAACCGGTCGCGTTACCCAACTCCAGTACAGACGGTGGCACGATGGCAAACACCATGGCGTCCTGGAATGTCTGCATGAAGTAACCTTGGGCGCGCTTGGCGATCTCGAACACCGAGGTGGACGCGTCACGCTCATCCCACGGTTTGAGCATCACGAATGCCAGACCCGAGCTTTGACCACGCCCCGCGAAGTTGAAGCCGTTCACGGTAAAGACCGATTTCACGCCCTTGCCTTCGCCGGGTTCGCCTTCCTTGTCGTTGAGCAGGAAGATACGCATGTCGTCGATGACTTTCTGCGTGCGCTCGGCCGTTGAGCCGACCGGCGTCTGCACCTGGGCAAAGATCACGCCCTGGTCTTCGTCGGGCAGGAACGCTGCCGGGATCCGCATGAACAACCAGATCATGCCGGCAAAGATCAGCACGTAAACGAGGAACGCCGGAATCTTGTGCCTGATCATGTTCCCCACGCCGCGCTCGTAGCTCAGTACGCTACGGTCGAAGGTGCGGTTGAACCAGCCGAAGAAACCACGCTTGGGTTGTCCGTGCGTCTCGGGGTCGATCGGCTTGAGCATGGTGGCGCACAAGGCCGGGGTGAAGATCAGCGCAACCAGTACCGACAACGCCATGGCCGAAACGATGGTGATGGAGAACTGTTTGTAGATCACACCAGTGGAGCCGCCGAAGAATGCCATCGGCAACAGTACCGCCGACAGCACCAGGGCAATACCCACCAGGGCGCCCTGGATCTGGCCCATGGACTTGACCGTCGCCTCTTTCGGCGACAGGTGCTCCTCGGCCATCACCCGCTCGACGTTTTCCACCACGACGATGGCGTCGTCCACCAGTAAGCCGATGGCCAGGATCATGCCGAACATGGTCAGGGTGTTGATGGTGAAGCCGAACGCGGCCAGGATCCCGAAGGTGCCCAGCAATACCACCGGTACGGTCATGGTGGTGATGATGGTGGCGCGGAAGTTCTGCAGGAACAGGAACATCACCAGGAACACCAGCACGATCGCCTCGACCAGGGTGTGTACCACACCGGAAATCGATTCGGTCACCACTGGAGTGGTGTCATACGGCACCACCGCCTTCATGCCTGGCGGGAAGAACGGTTCCAGGGACGCGACCGTGGCACGGATGGCCTTGGCGGTGTCCAGGGCGTTGGCGCCGGAGGCCAGCTTGATCGCCATACCGGACGCCGGGTTGCCGTTGAACTGCGCGCTGATGCTGTAGGTCTGGCCGCCCAGCTCGATACGCGCGACGTCCTTCAAGCGAACCTGTGAACCGTCGGTGTTGACCTTCATCAGGATATTGCCGAACTGCTCAGTGGTCTGCAGGCGGGTCTTACCGATGATGGTCGCGTTCAATTGGGTGCCGGGCAGGGCAGGCAGGCCGCCCAATTGGCCGGTGGCCACTTGTACGTTCTGTGCCGAGATCGCGGTGCTGACGTCTACCGGGGTCAACTGGTAGTTGTTCAGCTTGGCCGGATCGAGCCAGATACGCATGGCGTACTGCGAACCGAATACCTGGAAGTCACCTACACCCGCAGTACGGGAAATCGGGTCCTGGATGTTGGACACGATGTAGTTGGACAGGTCGTCCTTGGTCATGCTGCCGTCTTCCGACACCAGACCGATCACCATCAGGAAGTTCTTCACCGACTTGGTCACGCGGATACCCTGCTGCTGCACTTCTTGCGGCAGCAGCGGGGTCGCCAGGTTCAGCTTGTTCTGAACCTGGACCTGGGCGATGTCCGGGTTGGTACCCTGGTTGAACGTCACGGTGATGGTCATGCTGCCGTCGGAGTTACTGTCCGATGACACATAACGCAGGTTGTCGATACCGTTGAGCTGTTGTTCGATCACCTGCACCACGGTGTCCTGCACGGTTTGTGCGGATGCACCTGGGTAGGTCACCTGGATATCAATGGCGGTCGGCGCAATCGCCGGGTACTGGTTGATGGGCAACTTCAGGATCGACAGTGCCCCGACCAGCATGATCACCAGGGCAATCACCCAGGCGAAAATGGGACGGTCGATAAAAAATTTCGACATGGGTTACTCCCC
This sequence comes from Pseudomonas sp. LY-1, assembly GCF_053502595.1. NCBI lineage: Bacteria > Pseudomonadati > Pseudomonadota > Gammaproteobacteria > Pseudomonadales > Pseudomonadaceae > Pseudomonas > Pseudomonas sp. LY-1. Next base: position 1,813,006 of record NZ_CP094353.1, read on the forward strand.
TTTGCCAGCAGCAGCGGCAGCAGGAGCGGCGGTACCGGCAGGCTGGGCGTTGTCGGCGTCCTTGACCTTGACCTGGACGCCCGGCTTGACGTACTGCAAGCCTTCGGTGATCACACGGTCACCGGCGTTCAAGCCTTTTTCCACCAGCCAGTAAGCGCCGGCGGTGCGGTTGGCGACCAGCACGCGCTGCTCAACTTTGTTGTCCGCGTTGACCACCAACGCCGTCGGGATACCCTTGAGGTCTCGGGTCACGCCTTGCTGCGGTGCCAGGATCGCCTTGCTGTTCACACCGGCTTGTAACTGGGCGTGTACGAACATGCCGGGCAGCAGGGTGTGGTCAGGGTTGGGGAACACGGCGCGCAGAGTGACCGAACCGGTGGTCTGGTCAACCGACACTTCGGAGAACTCCAGTTTGCCGTCCAGGCCATAGCTGCTGCCGTCTTCCAGGGTCAGCTTGACCTTGGCGGCATTGGCGCCGGCTTTCTCCAGTTGGCCGCTTTCCAGGTCGCGGCGCAGCTTCAGCATTTCAGCCGAAGACTGCGTGACGTCGACGTAGATCGGGTCCAGTTGCTGGATCACCGCCATGGCATCGGTCTGGCCATTGCTGACCAGCGCGCCTTCGGTGACCGAGGAACGCCCGATACGCCCGGAGATCGGCGCGAACACCTTGGTGTAGCGCACGTTGATTTGGGCGGTTTGAACGTTTGCTTCGGAAGTCATGCGGTTGGCGACGGCGGTGTCGTATTCCTGGCGGCTGACGGCCTGCTCGTCGACCAACTGCTTGTAGCGGTCGGCGATCGACTTGGTCTGGGACAGGCTGGCCTGTGCGCTTTTCAGGGTGGCGTCATAGACCGACGGATCGATCTGATAAAGCTGCTGGCCTTCTTTCACATCCCCGCCTTCCTTGAACAGGCGCTTGAGGATGATGCCATTGACCTGCGGACGGACTTCCGCGATGCGGTAGGCGGTGGTGCGGCCTGGCAGCTCGGACGTCAGGGTAAAGGCTTGCGGTTGAAGGGTGACCACGCCGACCAGAGGAGTTTGCGCGGGCGGAGCCGCCTCTTCCTTTTTGCATCCGCTGAGCAGCGATGCCAGGGCGACGGCAGTGACCAGAGCGGTAACAGCTGGCTTAAGTTGCATGAAGATCCTCGGGTCAGGCGCGCAGACTGCGCACAAGAAGGGTGGAAGGGTAAAAAACAAGCTGTGAGTAGATAAGTAGCTTGCTACGCAATATACTTACGTTCATGGTTGTTTGTAAACTCTTGACAGGCTTCGCGCAGTGTTGACACAGCATCGCCCCGAGCCTCGATTTTAGTACGTTCGGCGCCCATGACGGTGTCGTCCCACAATTATTCAGATGCTCGTTAGCGCCTATTAAAGCAGCGTTACCGATAGTCCCACATGTTTTGATTGAGGTTTTATTGCCATGGTCCGTCGCACCAAAGAGGAAGCTCAGGAAACGCGCAGCCAGATTCTCGACGCTGCTGAGCAGGCCTTTTATCAGCGGGGTGTAGCGCGGACCACACTGGCGGACATCGCCGCGCTGGCCGGGGTAACGCGAGGCGCCATCTATTGGCACTTCAGCAATAAGTCCGACCTGTTGCAGGCATTGCTCGACACCCTGCACGAACCCCTGGACGAGCTGGCCAGGGCCAGTGAAAGCGAGGATGAAGTCGACCCGCTGGGGTGTATGCGCAAGCTGCTGATTCATCTTTTTCATCAAGTGGCCCTGGATCCGAAAACCCGGCGCATCAACGAAATCCTGTTTCATAAGTGCGAGTTCACCGATGAGATGTGCGACATGCGCCGCCAACGCCAGACCCACAGCCTGGAGTGCAACCTGCGTATCAGCCTGACCTTGCGTAACGCGGTGCATCGCGGGCAACTCCCGGAAAACCTCGACACCACGCGCGCAGCGGTATGCATTCATGCCTATATCAATGGCTTGTTGGGCCAATGGCTGCTGGTGCCGGACAGTTTTGAGCTGCACCAGGAAGCTGAGCGTTGGGCCGATGCAGGGCTGGACATGCTGCGCTTGAGCCCTAGCCTGCGCAATTAAGTCAAAATATGTAATTGCATCCAATTGTTTCAACAGTAAAGCCTAAGGGCGGGCAATCGTCCTGCTGACTTATTGGTGGGATGACTTTATATACGGGCTGGCGGGTGGTTGAAAGATAGCCGCCTAAGTATTTTGTAGCGTTTTTGTTGCAAGGCTGTGAAGGAATGTTTCTCCGGACCGCTGAGATCTAATGTGGGAGGGAGCAAGCCCTCTCCCACATTTGATCCGGGGTGTTTTCCCGATCGGCGAAAAAAAGCCCCGGTTCTTGCGAGCCGGGGCTTTTTCGTTTCAACGCATCACAGCGCCAGCGTCGGGTAGTCGATGTAACCGACCGGGCCCTTGGCATAGAAGGTTTCCGGGTGCGCCTGGTTCAGCGGCGCATCGGCTTTCAAGCGTGCCGGCAGGTCCGGGTTGGCAATGAACGGCACGCCAAAGGCCACCGCATCCGCCTTGCCCGAGGCCAGCCAGGCGTTGGCGCTGTCCTTGGTAAAGCGTTCGTTGGCGATGTACACGCCGCCAAAGGCTTCTTTCAATTGCGGGCCGAGGCTGTCAGTGCCTTCTTTTTCACGCGAGCAGATAAAGGCGATGCCGCGTTTGCCCAGTTCGCGGGCGACGTAGGTGAAGGTTTCGGCCAGGTTGTCGTCACCCATGTCGTGGGAATCGGCGCGCGGTGCCAGGTGGACGCCCACGCGGCCGGCGCCCCAGACTTCGATGGCGGCGTCGGTCACTTCCAGCAGCAGGCGCGCGCGGTTTTCCAGGGAGCCGCCGTAGTTGTCGGTGCGATGGTTGGTGCTGCTTTGCAGGAACTGGTCGAGCAGGTAGCCGTTGGCGCCGTGGATTTCCACGCCGTCGAAACCGGCGGCCTTGGCGTTCTCGGCACCGGTGCGGTAGGCGTCGACGATGTCGGCGATTTCAGCGGTTTCCAGGGCGCGAGGCGTTGGGTAGTCGGCCAGCGGGCGGACCAGGCTGACGTGGCCTTTAGGCTGGATCGCACTCGGCGCCACCGGGGTTTCACCGTTCAGGTAAGAAGGGTGGGAGATCCGGCCGACGTGCCACAGTTGCAGGAAGATCTTGCCGCCCGCGGCATGTACGGCCTTGGTCACATTGGCCCAGCCGCGTACCTGATCGTTGGACCAGATGCCCGGGGTGTCCGGGTAGCCCACGCCCATCGGCGTCACGGACGTGGCTTCGCTGAGGATCAGCCCGGCGGAGGCGCGTTGTACGTAGTACTCGGCCATCAGCGCATTGGGCACGCGACCGGCGTCGGCACGGCAGCGGGTCAGCGGCGCCATGATGATGCGGTTCGACAGTTCCAGGTCGCCCAGTGTGATCGGATCGAAAATAGTCGTCATGGGATAACACCCTTCTCTTTAAGTTGATCAGTTGGTCGCAGGGGCCAGGTCGGCATCGCCGCTCTGACGGAAAGTGATCAGGGTCACCAGCAGCGCGAGGATCGCCAGGGCCGCGGCGGCCAGGGGCACGCTGGTCAGGCCGAAACCGTGGGCAATCACGCTGCCGCCGACCCAGGCGCCGAGGGCATTGCCGATGTTGAAGGCGCCGATGTTCAAGGTGGACACCAGGTTCGGCGCGGCCTTGCCGAAGGTCACTACGTTGATCTGCAGCGCGGGCACGGCGGCGAACGAGGCGGTGGCCCAGAGGAACAAGGTGATTTCGGTCGGGATCACCGCGATGCTGGTCCAGGTCAGCGCGGTGGAGACCACCGCCATGCTGATGAACACGCCGATCAGGGTGGCGGCCAGGCGTCTGTCCGCCAGCTTGCCGCCGATGATGTTGCCCACGGTGAGGCCCAGGCCGATCAGCAGCAGGGTCCAGGTCACGCCCTTGGGCGATACGCCGGTGACGTCGCCGAGCAGCGGCGCGACATACGTGAAGAGGGTGAACATGGACGCGGCGAACAGCGCAGTCATGGTCAGCGACAACCAGATGCCGGCGCCCTTGAGGGCGGCCAGTTCGGCGCGCATGTCGAGTTTTTCTTCATCGCGCTTGGCCGGCAGGAAGCGGATCAGGCCGATCAACGCGATCACGCCGATCACGGTCACCGCCCAGAAGGTCGAGCGCCAGCCGGCTTCCTGGCCCAGCGCCGTACCCAAGGGCACGCCCAGTACGTTGGCCAGGGTCAGGCCGGTGAACATCAAGGCCACGGCGGACGCACGCTTGTTGGCCGGCACCAGGTTGGCGGCGACCACCGAACCGATCCCGAAGAACGCACCGTGGCACAACGCAGTGATCACACGGGCAAACATCAGCACGTTGTAGTCGCTGGCCAGGGCGCAGAGCAGGTTGCCGATAATGAAAATGCCCATCAACGCGACCAGCGCGGCCTTGCGTGGCAGCCTGGCGGTGGCCAGCGCCATGAAGGGCGCGCCGATGGCCACGCCGAGGGCGTAGCCGGTCACCAGCCAGCCGGCGCCGGGAATCGACACGCCCAAGTCCGCCGCCACATCGGGCAGCAAGCCCATGATGACGAACTCGGTGGTGCCGATGGCGAAGGCGCTCAGGGCGAGGATGAGGAGCGAGAGGGGCATGTGCGTGTCCTTGTTACAGTGGTGCGCGGATTTCAGAACTGAGCTCAGTGATGAGCGCAGTGAGGAAGGCTTGGATCGTTTCCTCGTTGCGTTTGAAAAAGTGCCACTGCCCGGCCTTCTGGCTGCTGATCAGTCCCGCCCGTTGCAAGGTCGCCAGGTGGGCCGACACGGTCGACTGGGACAAGCCGCAGCGCTGGTCGATCTGCCCGGCGCAGATGCCGTATTCGTGGTTGTGCAGTTGCTCGGGGAACTGCACTTTCGGGTCTTTCAGCCAAGTGAGGATGTCTCGCCGTACTGGGTGCGCCAGGGCTTTTATTATTTCGTCGAGGTCGATGGACATGGCGGTTGCTCGGTGTCGTAAAGCGTTATATCGCGATGAGGCGAACTTTAAATCGGTATATCCCGATATTCCAATATGATTTCGCTCTTAGGCCAGGCTGAATCGGTATATCGGGTTATAACGATGCGTTGACGGCAGTGATAGACTGCACACCATGAATTATCTCGCACATCTGCACCTGGGCGGCCAACTTCCTGCGCAACTGCTGGGCAGCCTGTATGGCGACTTCGTCAAAGGTCGCCTGCAAGGCCAGTTCAGCCCGCCGATCGAAGCGGCCATCCAGTTGCATCGTTCCATCGACCGTTTCACCGACAGCCATCCGCAGGTCGGCGAAGCGTTGTCGCGCTTTAGCCTGACGCGCCGGCGTTATGCCGGGATCGTCCTCGATGTGTTTTTCGATCACTGCCTGGCGCGGGATTGGGCGCTGTATGCCGAGCAGCCCCTGGAACACTTCACCTCCCAGGTGTACCGCGTGCTTGCGGCCGAACCGCAGTTGCCGGGGCGGCTGGCGCAGATTGCGCCGTACATGGCGGCGGATGATTGGCTGGGCTCATACCGCGAGTTCGCGGTGATGGAGCCGGTATTGCGGGGGATCTCGCGGCGCCTGACGCAGCCTGAGGAACTGGGCCATGCGATGCAGGAATTGCGCACGTTATACGAACCGTTGAGTGAAGACTTCCGGCTGTTCTATCCAGAGTTGCAAAAATTTGCCCAAACCCAACTGACCACTGAGATCTGAATGTGGGAGGGAGCTTGCTCCCGATGGCGGTGGTTCAGTCAGCACATGCATTGACTGACACACCGCCATCGGGGGCAAGCCCCCTCCCACATTGTTGACTGTGCTCGCTTCAGGCTGCGAATGCCGGCCGAACCGCAATCTGTTCTGTTTCCGGCAGCGGTCCGAACAACGCCTTCTGCACCGCCTGCTGCGCCTGGAACGCCAGCGCCGCGCGTTCCTGCCCGGCACAGGCAATCGGCGTGAGCACATGGATTTCCACATCGCCCTGGTCGTTGGCAAACAGGCGCATCAGGTGCGAGAGCAAATCGTCATCGCCAATGAACGGCGCCAGCGGGTCCACTTGCCCATCGCGCAGATACCGGATCGCCACCGGTTGCAGCGACACATCCGCCTCGATCGCACTGGCCAGCAGGCGCCCGTGAAAGGTACGCAGGCTGCGCCCGTCGGTGGTGGTGCCTTCGGGGAACATCAGCAGCGGGTGTTGCTGCTCCAGGTGACGGGTCATCTGTTTGCGGATCAGTTGGCTGTCGCCTGAGCCGCGGCGAATAAACAGGCTGCCGGCCTTCGCCGCCAACCAGCCGGCCACCGGCCAGGTGCGGACTTCGGCCTTGGACAAGAACGACATCGGCGTGACCATGCCCAGCAGCGGGATGTCGGTCCAGGACACGTGATTGCTCACCCACAGCATCGGTGTCTGCGGCAATTCACCGTGTACTGTCACGCGAAAGGGCAGGGCGTTGGTCAGCCGCGACATAAAGAATCGCGACCAACGCTGACGGCGCACCATCGAGTTGGCCACCCCCAGGCGCTCGAACACACCGAACACACTGGCCATGCTCAAGCCCAGCGCCACCACCAACAGTACCCGGGCGATCCGCGCGTACACGCGCACGCGGCCCATCACATGGCCGCCTTGAAGTGGCGCGCATAACGCGGGCACAGCTCATCGCGCTTGAGCAGAATGAACACGTCGGCTACCTGGAAATCTTCATCCCAGCACGGCTCGCCGCAGATCTTCGCGCCCAGGCGCATATACGCCTTGAGCAGCGGCGGCATTTCCGCGATGACGTTGGACGGCAGGTCCAGCGCCGGCAGCGGTTTTTTCGGTTCGGCGCGCAGGTGTTCGTTGCACAGGTAGCGTTCGCGCAGGCGCTGCATGATCGCGTGGGCCTGGATGCCGCCATCGTGCATCGGGATACTCGCGCAACCCATCAGGTAGCTGTAGCAACCCTCGTTGAGCACTTCGGCCAACTCGCCCCACAGCACTGCAATGGTGCCGCCGTTGCGGTAGGCCGGGTCGACGCAGGTGCGGCCGATTTCCAGGATCGGGCCCTGCAAGTGCAGCAGGCCATGCAGGCTGAATTCTTCTTCGCTGTAGAACCGGCCCAGGGTGCTGGCGGCCTGGTGATCGAGCAAACGGGTGGTGGCCACCAGTCGACCGCTGTTCAAATCCCGCACGCCGATGTGGCTGCAGTGAACATCATAGTCATCCATGTCCAGGCCCAGTTCCGCGCCTTTCAGCTTGGCGTTGAACTCGCCGCTGAACACGTTGAACCGCAGGGCCTGTGCTTCTTGCAAAGCCTGGGCGCCGATCAGGCGTTCGGCTTGCAGACGGCGTTCATTGCCGGTGTCGCTGATGCGGGCGATCTGAGTCATGGCGAATCTCCGAGTGCCAGCCACGTTCCGGCCGGTCGACTTGTTTGTCCAAACTCAGGCTATGTAGGCTCGGTGTCATCTCCATGAAGTTACGGTGACGCTTAGATGACAGGCACTTATGTCGCCAATCTGTCATCGGCCTCGGCTAGGCTCGCGGGCTTGAATGCCCCCTTGAGTTCGTGTCCATGGTCAGAGGCTTGTTGTGCGTTGCCCTGTTGTTAGCCACCGTCACCACCCGCGCCGAAACCTGGCCTGACAAAGACTGGGCCAAGGGCACGCCGATCGAAGGTCCCGCTGTCGATGCCCTGAATGCCTATGCGTTTCCCCGGCGTGACGACGCCACGCGCCAAGGCATCCGCACCGACGCGCTGCTGGTGATCCGCGATGGCGAAGTCATCTACGAGCGCTACGCCATGCCCACCACCGCGAGCACGCCGCACCTGACCTGGTCGGTCAGCAAAAGCCTGATGGCCACCGTGCTGGGCGTGGCCTACGGCGAAAGCCGCTTCAAACTGAGCGACCCCGCCGCACGGTTCTACCCGCCGATGAAACAGCATCCAAGCGTGACGATGGCCGACTTGCTGCACTGGGCCTCGGGCATCGATTGGCAGGAAGATTACGAATATGCCCCGCTGAAATCCTCGGTCGTCGCGATGCTCTACACCCGCGGCCGCGCCGACATGGCGGAGTTCGTCGCCGGCATGCACACCGCCCGCGCGCCGGGCGAGGCCTTCCGTTATTCCAGCGGCGACAGCAACCTGCTCTCCGCCGCGCTCAAGGGCATGCTCGGCCACAAGGCCTACATGAGTTACCCGTGGGATGCGCTGTTCAAGCCGCTGGGCATTCACAACGCCACTTGGGAAACCGATGCCGATGAAACCTTCGTCGCCTCGTCCTACGCCTACCTCACCGCCCGCGACCTAGCGCGCGTCGGCCTGCTGATGGCGCGCGACGGTCGCTGGCGGGAGCAACAACTGGTGCCGAAAGCCTGGGTCGATTTCAATCGGCAACCGTTCGATCACTACAAGGCCGGCCAGGACGAAGCCATGCCCGGCGGCCATTGGTGGCTCAACCGCGCCGTGCAGGGCGCCCCAAGACCCTGGCCCGACGCCCCCGCCGACACCTTCGCCGCCCTCGGCCACTGGGGCCAGGCGCTGTATGTCATGCCCGACGAACACCTGGTGATCGTGCGCTACGGCGATGACCGCGATGACAGCTACCGCCACAACGAACTGCTCAAACGCGTGCTGGCGGCGGTGCAGCCATGATCCGTCGTCGGCCGTTTACCAGTCTTTTCCTGCTGCTGTTGCTCGCCGTGCTGGGCTGGGGCTGGCACGAGCGCGTCAACCTGCAAGCCTTCCCCGACATCATCGCGGCGTATACGGCCAAGGAGTACTGCTCGTGTCGGTATGTGCAGAATAATCCCGCCGAGTACTGCCGGGGGTATGTGAAGCAGTACGTGCCGATCAGTGCGTTCACCGATGACCCGGAGCGCAGTGAAGTCAGCGCCAGTGGATTGGGGCGTACCCATACGGCCAGATGGTTGGGCGAACATCAGGGCTGCCGCCTCAACCCCTGACACGTCATCTCCGCGGTGGGGGCGGCTTTGTCAGCTACATTGCGCCCGGCAGGCGGCACAGTTAAGGTTCGTTCAGGTTTTCCGCCCCACGAGTCTTTAATGTTCAACGCGTCTGTCATCAAACCCCTGGCCTTCGCCCTGCTGGCCGCCGCCGCCGTGCCTGCCCACGCGGACTGGTACCTGGACAACGAGTCCTCGCGGCTGTCGTTCGTCACCACCAAAAACACCGAGATTGCCGAGGTGCAGCGCTTCCTGGTGCTGCACGGCAAGGTCGACCGCAACGGTGCGGCGCAGGTGGAAGTGGAGTTGGAGTCGGTCAACAGCGGCATCCCGCTGCGCGATGAGCGCATGCGCAATCAACTGTTCGAGATCAAGACCTTCCCCGAAGCGCTGATCAGCACGCAGATCAACCTGCAACCGATCAACGACCTGGCCCCCGGCGCGCAGTTGGAGTTGCGCCTGCCATTAAGCGTCACGCTGCATGGCAAGACCCACACCTACAACGCCGAGCTGTTGGCCACGCGCCTGGATGATCGGCGTTTCCAGGTGGTGACCCTGGAACCGCTGGTGTTGCGCGCCGAGGATTTTGAGCTGGTGCCGGGTGTGACGGCGTTGCGCAACGCGGCTGGGCTGGCGTCGATCAGTTTGGCGGTGCCGGTGGGTGCGGTACTGATCTTTACGGCGCGCTGACATGAGCGGCGCAGTGTTCCCGTGGCGCAGCGCCAACCGTTTCGAGTTGTTGATCGACGGGCCGAGCTTTTTCCCGCAAATGCTGGTGGACATTGCCCGGGCAGAGCATCAGGTGGATCTGGAGTTATACCTGGTGGAAGCCGGTGCCTGCGCCGAAGTCTTGGTGCAGGCGCTGGCGCAGGCGGCTGAGCGGGGCGTGCGGGTGCGCTGCCTGTTCGATGATTACGGCAGCCTGGCGTTCGCCCTCAGGTTGCGTAAGCGCCTGACCGACGCCGGTGTGGAACTGCGTTTTTACAATCGCCTGGAATGGCGGCGCTGGATGGGCAACCTGTATCGCGACCACCGCAAATTATTGCTGGTCGATCAAGGCATCGCCGTGGTCGGCGGCACCGGCGTCACCGATGAGTTCTGGACACCGGGGCAGGACAGCGCCGACTGGCATGAAGTGATGGTGCAGATCGACGGCCCGCTGGTGCTCGACTGGCAAGCGCTGTTCGACCGGCAATGGTTGGCCAACGACGACCGCCGCGCCTGGAAACCGGCCACCCATTTCGGCTTGCCGCACTTGCCCAAAGTACCGCCGACCGGGTCTGGTCTCGGCCGTGTTGCCTATGCCGACGCGCGCCAACACCGCGATATTCTGCACTCGCTGATCCGCGCGCTGAGCAGCGGCCACCGGCGCATCTGGTTGGCGACCCCGTATTTCCTGCCCACCTGGGGCGTGCGTCGGGCCTTGCGCCGGGCGGCGGGGCGCGGCGTGGATGTGCGCTTGCTGCTGACCGGCCCGCGTACCGATCACCCGTCCGTGCGCTACGCCGGGCACCGTTATTACCCGCGTTTGCTGCGCTCGGGTGTGCAGATCTTTGAATACCAGCCGTGCTTCCTGCACCTGAAGATGGTCTTGGTGGACGATTGGGTCAGCATTGGCTCGTGCAACTTCGACCACTGGAATTTGCGCTTCAACCTGGAAGCCAACCTCGAAGCGTTGGACCCTGCGCTGACGCTGGCCGTGGCCGGCAGTTTCGAACGGGATTTTGCCCAGAGCCAGGCGGTGAGCCTGGAGGCATGGAAGTCGCGGCCATTGTGGCGGCGGGTGAAGCAGCGGGTGTGGGGGTGGATTGATCGGTTGGTGGTGAACCTGCTCAATCGACGCGGCTGACGCGCCCAACTCACCCAACTCACCCAACGCGCCCAACGCGCTCAACTCGCTTAATTCGCTTAATTCACTTAACTGTAGGAGCGAGCTTGCTCGCGAAAAACCTGAGAACAACGCGTTCATTCAGCATGAGCGCGTCATCGTTAACGGTCTTCGCGAGCAAGCTCGCTCCTACAGAGGGCGGGGGCGGGCGTTAGAGCAGTTCGAAGGTCTGCTGCTGCACATCCTGGGAGTCCAAGCCGATCTGCACATTGAACCCACCCGGTTCCGCCGCGAACTTGAGCTGGCTGTTGTAGAACTTCAAGTCCTCTTCGGTAATGGTGAAGTGCAACGTGCGCTCTTCGCCGGCCTTGAGCATGACTTTCTGGAAGTTCTTCAGCTCCTTGATCGGGCGGATCATCGAGCCGGCCACGTCCTGGATATACAGCTGCACCACGGTTTCGCCGTCGACCTTGCCGGTGTTTTTCACGGTGACGCTGGCGTCGAGCTTACCGCTCTTGTTCAGGGTGGTGGACGACAGCGCCATGTCCGACAGGCTGAACGTGGTGTAGCTCAAGCCATAGCCGAACGGGAACAGTGGCCCGGTGGTGTCATCGAAGTACTGCGAGGTGTAGTTGCCCGGCTTGCCTGGGGTAAACGGCCGGCCGATGGTCAGGTGGTTGTAGTAGGTCGGAATCTGCCCCACCGAACGTGGGAACGTGATCGGCAGCTTACCCGACGGGTTGTAGTCACCGAACAGCACGTCGGCGATGGCGTTGCCGCCCTCGGTGCCGGCGAACCAGGTTTCCAGGATCGCGTCGGCTTGCTGGTTTTCTTCGAGAATCGACAGCGGACGGCCGTTCATCAGCACCAGCACCAGTGGCTTGCCGGTGGCTTTGAGGGCCTTGATCAGGTCGCGCTGGCTTTGCGGGATGTTCAGGTCGGTGCGGCTGGAGGATTCGTGGGACATGCCACGGGACTCGCCCACGGCAGCGACCACCACATCGGCATCCTTGGCGGCCTTGACCGCTTCGTCGATCATCACCTGGGCCGGGCGGGTGTCATCCACCACTTCCGGGGCATCGAAGTTGAGGAAGTTGAGGTAGTCGACCACGGCCTTGTCGTTGGTGATGTTGGCGCCACGGGCATAGATGATCTTGCCCTTTTCGCCGATCACCGCGTTGAGGCCGTCGAGCAGGGTCACCGATTGTGCCGGCTTACCGGCGGCGGCCCAGCTGCCCATCATGTCGATGGGAGCCTTGGCCAATGGGCCGACCAGGGCGATGGTCGCGGATTTTTTCAGCGGCAGGGTGTCGTTCTGGTTCTTCAGCAGGACCATGCTGCGGCGTGCTATGTCACGTGCATCGGCGCGGTGCAGACGGCTTTCGGCGTTGGTGTCGGCCGGGTCGTCCTCGGCCTTGCCGATGCGCAGGTACGGGTCTTTGAACAGGCCCATGTCGTACTTGGCGCCGAGCACTTCACGCACGGCGTTGTCGATGTCGCTCTGCTCGATCTCGCCGGACTTGAGCAGCCCCGGCAATTCCTTGCCATACAGCGAGTCGTTCATGCTCATGTCGATGCCGGCCTTGATCGCCAGCTTGGCGGCTTCACGCCCGTCCTTGGCCACGCCGTGCTTGATCAGCTCGAAGATCGCGCCGTGGTCGCTGACGGCCAGGCCCTTGAAGCCCCAGTCCTTGCGCAGCAGGTCGTTCATCAGCCAGGTGTTGGCGGTGGCGGGCACGCCGTTGATCGAGTTGAGCGCGACCATCACACCGCCGGCACCGGCCTTGATCGCCGCGTGGTAGGGCGGCAGGTAGTCCTGGTACATCTTGACCGGGCTCATGTCGACCACGTTGTAGTCGCGACCGCCTTCCACCGCACCGTACAGGGCGAAGTGCTTGACGCTGGCCATGATGCTGTCGGCATTCGCCGCGCTGCTGCCCTGGAAGGCCTTGACCATCACTTCGGCGATGCGCGACACCAGGTAGGTGTCTTCACCGAAGCCTTCGGAGGTGCGGCCCCAGCGCGGGTCGCGGGAGATGTCGACCATCGGCGCAAAGGTGATGTCGAGGCTGTCGGCCGCAGCTTCCTGGGCAGCAATGCGCCCGGAGCGCCCGATGGCGTCCATGTCCCAGCTGGACGCCAGGGCCAGGCTGATCGGGAAAATCGTGCGGTGGCCGTGGATCACGTCGTAGGCGAAGAGCATCGGGATCTTCAACCGGCTGCGCATGGCCGCGTCCTGCATCGGACGGTTTTCTGGGCGGGTGATAGAGTTGAAGGTGCCACCGATGCGGCCGGCGGCGATTTCCTTGCGGATCAGCTCGCGGGGCATTTCCGGGCCGATGCTGATCAGGCGCAATTGGCCGATCTTTTCATCGAGGGTCATCTGCTTGAGCAGGTCGCTGACGAAGGCGTCCTTGTCTTTAAGCGCAGCAGGCTTTGTTTCTGCCCAGACGGGGTGGGTGGCCAGAGTGGCAACAAGGCCGAGCAAACACAGCTTCTTCATGAATATCCTTTTTCGGCGCACTGCACAGCGGTTAGGCTGATCGGCCAAAATGTGGGGAGCGTCTATTGTTGTTCGGGTGTCGTTCAGAAAAATGCAGCACACTCTGAACTCTTTATCGCGCTGGGCATCTTTTTAGCTGATTGGCTCGATGCATTCCAGTAGTGGGGGCGGATTATGCCCCATGTGCGCGGTTTATAGGGCGAGTCGTCAAATTCCATCAAGGTTGGGCAGGAGAAACACCATGCAAGCAGCACAAGGTTACCGCTGGGGCTTGAAGGCCGCGGCTTTGCTATTGATCAGCACAGTGCTGAGCGGTTGTGGCATCAACACCATTCCGACCCTGGATGAACAGGCCAAGGCGGCCTGGGGCCAGGTGCAGAACCAGTATCAACGGCGTGCCGACCTGATCCCCAACCTGGTGGAAGTGGTCAAGGGTTACGCAACCCATGAACAAGACACCCTCACCGCGGTGATTGAAGCGCGGGCCAAGGCCACGTCGATCCAGGTCGATGCCAGCACCCTCGACAACCCGGAAAAACTCAAGCAGTTCCAGCAAGCCCAGGACGGGTTGAGCAGTGCGCTCAGCCGCTTGATGGTGGTGTCCGAGCGCTACCCGGACCTGAAGGCCAACCAGAACTTCCTGGCCCTGCAGTCGCAACTGGAAGGCACGGAAAACCGTATCGCCGTGGCGCGTCGCGACTTTATCCAGGCGGTGCAGGCGTACAACACCGAGATCCGCACGTTCCCGGGGCGCCTGTGGCACAGCGTGATGTACAGCGATCTGCCGATCCGCGCCACGTTTGAAGCCACCACTGCCGATGCCGATAAAGCGCCGCAAGTGAAGTTCAAATAAAGCTGCATTGAGGTGTCGATGCGTTTATTACGGATAGGCCTGGCGCTGTGGCTGTTGGCCTGCGCGGGCGTGGCCCAGGCGGCGTTGACCTTCCCGGCGTTGACCGGGCGGGTGGTGGACACCGCGCAGATGATCGACCCGGCGGTGCGCGAGCAGTTGACCCAGCAATTGCAGGCGCTGGAGCAAAGCCGTGGCGACCAGATTGTGGTGGTCACCGTGCCTGACCTGCAGGGCGTGCCGATTGAAGACTACGGTTATCAGTTGGGGCGCCAGTGGGGCATCGGCCAGAAGGGCAAGGACAACGGTGCGCTGTTGATCGTCGCCCGCGATGAGCGAAAATTGCGCATCGAAGTCGGTTATGGCCTGGAAGGCACGCTGACCGATGCACAGTCGTGGGTGATCATCAATCAGGTGATTGCGCCCAAGTTCAAGGCCGGCAAGTTCAGCCAAGGCATCAGCGACGGCGTCGCCGCGATGATCCAGGTGGTGGGCGGCGAGCCGCTGGCGGTGCCGGCCCATGTGGCGGATGCCAACTTCGCCAAGGATAATCCGGGGTTTTCCATCGGTTTGTTTATCCTGCTGATCGGCGTGTTGTGGCTGTGCAATCGCCTGGGCCTGCCGGTGTGGGCGATCCTGTTGGCGATTCTCAGCAGCAGCGGCCGAGGCGGCCGGGACGGTGGCGGTGGCGGCGGTTTTCGCGGCGGCGGTGGCGGTTTCGGCGGTGGCGGGGCTTCGGGCGGCTGGTGATGACAATAACTAAAAACGAGCGTTTACAACCATGGCACTACTGACTGAACACGAACAACGCCAGGTCGCCGAAGCGATCGCCCGGGTCGAGCGACAGACCGACGCCGAGCTGGTGACCGTGCTGGCCGCGCGTGCCGACGATTACGCCTACATCCCGTTGCTGTGGGCCAGCCTGATCGCGTTGGTGGTGCCGGGGGTGGTGCATTACTTCTCGGGCTACCTGAGCATGTACACCTTGTTGTTGGCGCAGTGGTCGACGTTTATCGTGCTGTGCCTGGTGTTTCGCCTGCCCAAGGTCACCACGCGGCTGATCCCCCGCTCGGTGCGCCACTGGCGCGCGTCGAACCTGGCGCGGCGTCAGTTCCTCGAGCAAAACCTGCACCACACGCTGGGCGGCACCGGGGTGTTGATTTTTGTCAGCGAGGCCGAGCGCTATGTGGAGATCCTGGTGGATAACGGGATTTCCAAACGCCTGGATGACAGCAGTTGGGACGGTATCGTCAAGGCGTTTACCCAGCAGGTGAAACAGGGCCAGACGTTGGCCGGGTTCATTGCCTGCATCGAAGCCTGCGGTGAATTGCTCAAGGTGCATGTGCCGCTGACGCACGCGCGCAATGAGTTGCCCAATCGCCTGATCGTGCTCGAATAACCCAAGCAGTGCCGAACCCAATGTGGGAGGGGGCTTGCCCCCGATAGCGGTGCATCAGCTGCAGATGAGCTGACTGACACACTGCCATCGGGGGCAAGCCCCCTCCCACATTTGGATCTGCGGTGGGGCCCCCAATCTTACCGTTGATCAAATAACCCCGTGCCCTCAGCCCCCATCCCCCCTAAAATGCCCGGCATTCCCAGCCCGAGGCGTTTTTGTTCATGTCCGTCACCGCTCAACCTGCCCGCCCTGCGCCGGATCATCACGCCCAGTTCATCGAACTGCTCAGCGCAAGCCTTGCGCACAACGCCTTTATCAAACTGGTGCTGGCCAAGTACGTCGGTGAGGAAGCCGAGCTGCAACGGCTGATCATCAAGGCGGTGACGGTCAAGGAGCAGCCCTGCCTGTCCTTCGTCTATCGCTACAAAACCCGCGACATCACCAAAAACCTCCCGGTGGCCGACGGTGTGGCGGCGATTGCCGAGTTGTTGCCGACCTCGTTCAAGAACGCACACTTGCTCGCGCTGACCGACGAAGCCCAGCTGGAATACAGCAAGAAGAACAAAAGCTCGCTGTTCAAAAGCAAGCCGCAGCAATTGCGTGAGGCGCCCTCGGCCGAGCACAACCGCGAGAAGAACCGCTTCCTCGACCTGAGCCGGCCGTTCCTCGCCGACCTGGGCGTGACCGACGCCAAGCACGCGCTGATCCCGTCGATGTCGCGCAAGTGGAAGCAGATCAACAAGTTCATCGAAGTGTTCAGCCATGCGCTGATCGCGTCCCCGCTGAGGCTGGACCAACCGGTGCGCGTCGCCGATTTCGGCTCGGGCAAGGGCTACCTGACTTTCGCCATCCACGACTACCTGCGCAACACCCTCAATGTCGAGGCCGAGGTCACCGGTGTTGAACTGCGCGAAGACATGGTCAGCTTGTGCAACGCCGCCGCCGCCCGCCTCGAACACCCGGGGCTGGTGTTCACCTGCGGCGACGTGCGCAGCGTCGCGCCCAGCGAGCTGGACGTGATGATCGCCCTGCATGCCTGCGACATCGCCACCGATTATGCGATCCACACCGGCATCCGTTCCGGCGCGTCGATCATCATGTGCTCGCCGTGCTGCCACAAACAGATCCGCCTGCAGATCCAGAGCCCGGTGCTGTTGAAGCCGATGCTGCAATACGGTTTGCACCTGGGCCAGCAGGCGGAAATGGTCACCGACAGCCTGCGCGCCTTGTTCCTGGAGGCTTGCGGTTATGAGACCAAGGTGTTCGAGTTCATCTCTCTGGAACACACCAACAAGAACAAGATGATCCTTGCGGTGAAACGCGCCGAACCGGTGGACAACGCGCAGCTACTGGACAAGATTCAGGCACTCAAGGACTTCTATCACATCACCGAGCACTGCCTGGAAACCCTGTTGCGCACCGACGGTTACCTCGGCTGAACACGAAGCCCCCTCCCACCGTTAAATCGCATTGGCCTTTGTAATTGGCGCGGGCTGCACCGCAGTCTTGCGCCCCAGCATCACCGTCACGATCACCCCGCAAGCGAACAGCCAGGTGATCGGCTCGATGTGTTCACCAAAGAACAACGCCGAAAACGCGATGGTGAAGAAGATCTGCAACAGCTGAATCTGGCTGACCCGCGCAATGCCGCCCATGGCCAACCCGGCGTACCACGCAAAGAATCCCAGGAACTGCGAGAACAGCGACACATAACCGAACGCCCACCAGGTGCCCATGGAAATCACGCCTTGATGCTGCACCGCCAGGTAAGCCACCGGGCCGATCAACAGCGGCGTCGACAGCACCAGCGCCCAGCAGATCACCTGCCAGCCGCCCATCTCCTTGGCCAAGCGCCCACCTTCGGCATAACCCAGGCCGCCCACGGCGATCGCGCCGAGCATCAACAGATCCCCCGCTTGAATACTGCCGGCACCGCTGATCAACGCATAACTCAGTACCAGCGCGCTGCCCAAGGCGGCGCAGGCCCAGAAGGCTTTCGACGGCCGTTCATGGGACAGCCACGCGGCGTACAGCGCCACGCACAGCGGTTGCAGGCCATTGACCAGCGCGCCGTGGGACGCCGGCAGCGTCTGCATGGCCCACGCCGACAACACCGGAAAGCCCAAGATCACCCCGGCAATCACCAGGCACAAGCCGCGCACCTGGCGCCAGCTCGGCCAGCGCTCGCGGCGCCACAGCAACAGCGCCGCCGCCGGGATCGCGGCGAACAACGCACGGCCCAGACCGTTGAGCAGCGGGTGGATTTCCTGCACCACGATACGCGTGAAGGGCAGGGTCAGGCTGAAGATGATGACGCCCAGCAGGCCGAGGGCCATGCCGGTGTTTTCGCGCGAGCTCATGGCAGGAACCGGAATCGAGTGGTCGGAAGTGGACGATCATCTAGCCACAACCTCCGCGAATCGGGGGTCTACAGCTGGGTGCGGATTGATCCGTACAGTTGTAGTAGCGGGGGATTACCCGGCCCGTCGGCACGCGTCTATCTTGGCTACTCTTGTCTGCCCAACCGTTGAACTGGAGGAATGCCCCATGGCTGCGAAAAAGATCCTGATGCTGGTCGGCGATTATGTCGAAGACTATGAAGTGATGGTGCCCTTCCAGGCGCTGCTGATGGTTGGTCATATCGTCCACGCGGTGTGCCCCGACAAGTCGGCCGGCGAGACCGTGCGAACCGCGATCCATGACTTTGAAGGCGATCAGACCTACAGCGAAAAGCCCGGTCACCTGTTCGCCCTGAATGCGGATTTCGCCCAGGTCGAAGCCGCCAACTACGATGCGCTGCTGGTGCCCGGTGGTCGTGCGCCGGAATACCTGCGCCTGAATGAAAAAGTCCTGCGACTGGTGCGCGCCTTCGATCAAGCCGGCAAGCCGATTGCTGCGGTGTGCCATGGCGCGCAACTGCTGGCGGCGGCCGGTATCCTAGCCGGTCGCGAGTGCAGTGCCTACCCGGCCTGTGCCCCGGAAGTGCGCCTGGCGGGCGGTTCGTTCATCGATATTCCAGTGACCCACAGCCACGTTCAAGGCAATCTGGTCACGGCGCCGGCCTGGCCGGCGCACCCAAGCTGGCTGGCCGGGTTCCTCGGCCTGCTGGGCACGACAATCACCTTGTAAGCAACGGAGGTCATCGCCATGTGCGAGCTGTACGTCAAGGCCGACCCGATTCTCTATGAGTCTCGCTCGCGCTCCCTGCGCATCTGCGGCGTCGTCACCACCGTGCGCCTGGAGAACCAGTTCTGGGACATCCTCAGCGAAATCGCCAGCGTGGATGGCATGACCACCAATCAACTGATCACCAAGCTGTACGAGGAAGTCATGGACTACCGCGGCGAGGTGGTCAATTTTGCCTCGTTTCTGCGCGTCAGCTGTACCCGCTACTTGAGCAAGCAGCGCACACCGACGGCCGAGTTGAGCCTGGTGCGCAACCGCTAGGCCGCTGTCAGAAGAACCGTGTCACGCTGATCTTCGCGTCGCGCCCCTTGGTGTAGGCACGGTCGCCGCTCAGCGCCGGACGGAAGTTGTTGTTGAACAGGTTGTCCACGGTGAAGTTCACCACGGTGCCTTTCAGGTAAGCCTGTTGCGGCGCCCATTTGGCGAACAGGCCCTGGGTGTTGTAGCGCTTGTTGCCGTACTGGTCGTAGAACAAGTCGCCGACGCCGGAGCCGGGGCCGCCGGAGTATTTATCGCTGGGCAGGCGATCGGTCGCGCCGATGAATTGCCCCATCCATCCCACCTGGGCATCCCAGGCCGGGATGTGGGTGCCCATGACCAGCACCCATTTGGTCGGCGGAATGTCGCGGGCCGACACATCCGGGCCCCATGGGTTGGTGTAGGCGCCTTCGTGCTTGCCGGTGGCGTAGGCGAACGATACCGAGCCGAACACGTAGGTGGAGTTAT
This sequence comes from Pseudomonas sp. LY-1, assembly GCF_053502595.1. NCBI lineage: Bacteria > Pseudomonadati > Pseudomonadota > Gammaproteobacteria > Pseudomonadales > Pseudomonadaceae > Pseudomonas > Pseudomonas sp. LY-1. Next base: position 1,832,417 of record NZ_CP094353.1, read on the forward strand.
AGAACGATTCCAGCTCGAAACCCTTGATGGTCAGGCCGCCGATGTTGCGGTAATTGGACCTCGGCCCCGGCGGGCACGCGGTGGCGATGGTGCCGCCGTTGATAGCCTGGTTCTGGCAGCCCACGCCCGTGGCCTTGAAGATTTCGTCTTCGACTTTGTTGTGGAACAGGGTGGTGCGCAGTTGCAGGTTATCGTCCTGGGCGATCAGGTTGTCGAAGCGGGTGATGTTGCCCACGGTGATCGAGGTGATGCGCTCGGGGTCGAGGTCGACGCTGGTGGCGGTGCGGCTGCCCAGGCCCTGCACTTCGTACTGTTCGTCGATCACCGGGGCGCGCCAGGTCTGGCTCCAGTTGGCGAACAGGGCGACGTTCGGAGTGACGGTCCAGAACAGCGCGAGGCGCGGCGACCAGCCGGTGTAGGTGCGATCGCTGTAGTCGTGGCCGACGGCCGGGTCGGGGTTGCTGTAGTACGGCGCATCGTTGGCCTCGCCGCGGTTGCGCACATGGTCGTAGCGCAGCGATGGCGTGACGGTCACGTCGCCCAGGGTCAGCGCATCCTGGATGAAGAAGCTGTTGGTATCCACCTTGCCATGGGGCATGAAGCTCGGCTGGAAATGCCCATAGTTATAGCGCGGCGTGTTGTAGGTGGCGCCGGGCATCCACATCTCGGTTTCGCGGGTGTGCTTGCGGATTTGCCCGCCGACTGTCAGCGCGTGTTGCAACGGCCCGGTGTCGAACAGGCTGACGTTGCGGATGTCGAGATGCTTGTCGGTGTAGGCCGTGTCCATCTTGCGCCCGCCGGTGGCCAGCTGGAAAAACGCGGTGGCGTCGCGCTCGTCGGTCTGCTGGGTGTCGGACTGTGAATATTTGACGGTCAGGTCCACCAGCGGGTTGTCCAGGGGCTGGTATTCATACTTGCCCGACCAAGTGGTGTCGAGCGTGTCGCGGTTGGCCAGGAAACGTTTCAACGCGCCTTCGTAGCCGTAGCGGTCGATGTTGGCCTGGGTCGGTGGCGTCGGGTAGCTCGCGGCGGAAAACGGCGTCCACCGGTTGCTGCGGGCGCTCGAGTAAGACAGGCCGACACTGTGCTCATCGGTGAAGTGCGCGTTGACCTTGAACAGCTTGCCGTCCACATCCTGAGCGGTGTTGGGCAGGCGCTGGGGGTTGATCGGGTACTGGTTGTTCTCGTTGGGCAACTTGGCGGCCACCTTCATGTCGCCGCCGTCGCGTTGGGTCAGGTAGGCCAGGGCGTCGAACCGGCCATCGTCGGTGCGGCCATACACGGCGCTGCTGTAGACCTGTTCGTGGTCGTTGCTGGAATAACCGTACTTGAGCATCGCGCCGCTGTTGCGGCCGTCCTTGAGCAGGTCCGGGGCATCCTTGGTGGTCATGTTCACCGTGCCGCCAAAACCGCCGTTGCCGCTGAACGGCGAGTTGGGGCCTTTCTCCACTTCGATGCTCTTGATCAGCTCGGGCTCGATGAACACCGTGCCTTGCTGGTAGCGCTCGAAGCCGCTCTTGGTGGCGCCGTCGACGGTCAGCGGGACGTCTTCGGCGTCACCGAAACCACGGATGTTGATGGTCTGGCCGCCGGGTTTGAGCGAACCGCCCTGGCTGATCCCAGGCAACGTCTGCAGCAGGCTGGGGATGTTGTTGGCCTGGTAGCGGTCGATGTCCGCCTGGCTCAGGGTCGAGCGGCCGACGGTGCTGGAGTCGACTTGATTGCCGGTGCCGATCACGCTCAAGGCGTCCAGCTGGATCGCGCCGCTGCTGGTGGTCTTGCCCTCATCGGGGCGCACGACGTAGGTGCTGCCGACCTTGATCAGGGTGAACGCGCCATTGTTCAACAGTGTACGAATCGCTACTTCCGCGGTGAAGTCACCGTCGAGCGCCGGCGCCTGGACGTTCTTGAGCTGCTTTTCATCGAACAGCAGCTGGATTTTCGCCTGTTGCGCGACCTGGCTCAGGGACGTGGCCAACGCCTGGGCGGGCAGTTGCAGCGTGAACGACTGCGCATGGGCGCTGAGGCTGAAGGCCAGGCATGTCGCCATTAGACTCGGTCGAAAAAGCAGGTGCGAAGCGTGGCAAGGCGCGCGAAACATGAAATCCCCCGGGGTGGCCAAACAGCCAAAAAGGTGTGCGGATCGAACACAATCAGGAGGAAGACGGGGCTGAGGAAAAAAACCACACATGCGAATGAAAAATATTCTCATGTGTCTGTTTCGGGGCTATTTTCGGGGTTCGATTCGGACAATGCCATCGGCCGAGGTCACGGTTTTCACCGGCAACAAGGCGGGCAGGGCGTTGAGCAAGGCATCCGGGTCATGCACATCCAGGTTGCCTGACACCTTCAGGTGCGCCACGGCGTGACTCACCTGCAGCGGGGGTTGGGGACGGTACAAACTCAATTCATCGATCAGGCTGGCCAGCTCGCGATTGCGGAACGACAAGTGCCCGCTGCGCCAGTCGGCAACCTCCTCGGCGGTGAGGGTTTGTTGTTGCACAGTGCCCTTGGCGTAGTCGAAGGTGGCGCGTTGCTGGGCGCCGAGCAACGCGACCGGTTTGGTCGCATCCGGCGCGAACGCCACCTGGCCGTGGGCAACACTCACCACCAGTTGCTGCTGGCCGCGTCGCACATCGAAAGCGGTGCCCACCACGCGCACCGTCGCTTCGCCGGCTTGCACGTACAGCGGCCGTTCCTTGTCGGCCGCCACTTCGATATACAGTTGGCCCTTGTCCAGGTGAACGATACGTTGGTGGGCGCTGAAGTCCACGCGCAGGCGGGTGTTGGCATTCACGTAGAGGCGGCTGCCATCGGGCAGGTTCAGGGTACGCATGCCCTTGGCGTGGGCTGCGACCTGGGTGTGGTACAACTCGCGCGGCGCGCCGAGGGGCGTGGTCAGCACCGCGCAGAGCAGGGCGGCCGCCACGGCCAGGGCCGGGCGCCAGATCACGGCGGTGCGCTTGGGCAGCGCCACGGGCGTGTTCAGTTGCTGCAACTGGACGAGGTCGGCCCACAGTTGTTCGAATTCGGCATAGGCTTGGGCATGGGCCGGCACCGCCTGCCAGGCGGCGAAGGCCTTGCGGTCGGCGCGTGCGGTGGCGTTGCGGTTGCGTGCAAACCAGCTGGCGGCTTGGGCATCGACGGCGTCGCTCGTTTCGATGTCCGGGGCGTCGATGTCGCTCAGGCGGTTCATGCTGGCTGCTCCGTGCCGGGGTCAGGTTGAAGGCGTCGCTTGCAATGCAGCAGGGCAAAAGCGATGTGCTTTTCCACCATGCTGGTCGAAATACCCATGCGCTCGGCGATCTGCGCCTGGCTCAAGCCTTCGAAGCGATGCAGCATAAGGGCTTCTCGCCTGCGCGGCGAGAGTTCGGCGAGGACTTCTTTCAACTGTTCCAGGCGTTGCAGGCGAAGCGCGGCGGCCATCGGCGGGTTGTGCTCGTCAATGACCGGCTCGGCATCCCTTTCAACCTGATCGGCGTGGACGGCCTGCCGTACCTTCTGTTTGCGCCAGTGATCGCGCAACAGGTTGCGCGCCATCTGGAACAGAAACGCCCGTGGCTGCTCGACCTTGGCCCGGTCGCGGTAGTCCAGCCATTGGGTGAAGACATCCTGGGTCATGTCCGCCGCGTCGCTGGCGTTGTCCGTGCGCTTGCGCAGGAAATACAGAATGTCTGCATAAAACCCGCGAAAGGCATCGTCCGACAGCGGGTCGGATTTGGGACGCGACATGGATATCCTTCTTGGCGAAGCACGACGTAGAAAAGTCGCGAATGATATCGAGAATTATTGTCGTTTGTCTCCAGGCAAATACACTGACCCTGCGCAAGCGGCTCAGGACCTCAGCGTTCGACCGGCACCGACAGTGCCGGATGCCCCAGCGCATGGCTGCGCGCGGCAAAGAATCTCAACGCCACGCCGCTGCCATCGAACAACTGTGAATACCGCCGCTTCTGCTGGCGGATAAACCCATCGCTGCGCCCCGATACCGCGATCGCCAGGGTCGTCACCCGGGCCTGGCGAATCGCATCCACCAAGTGTTTATCCTGCGCTCCCAGGTCGTGGCCGAAGATGCACAGTGCCCCTTCATGGCCGAGTAACTGCTCGTAGCAGAACGACAGATAATCCGAACTGCGGATGGTCTTGAGCTTCTCTTCCACCTTGCCCTCGCTGACAAACAACGGCACATCGTCCAGGGTCTTGATCGTGTTGTTGATCGCAAAACTGCTGAGCAGGGTGCTGTCGGTGGTCGGCAATTTGCGTGCGGTGCCGTCGAGGTTGCGCACCAGGTGCAGGCCGCCGTGCAGGTAGAGGATGCGCGTGGCGTCGGTGCGGGTGTCGCGCAGGTCGAAGCTGGCGTCGGCGCTGCGGAACAGGTCGTCGATGCCGGGGGTGTGCAGGATCGCCCAGTAGTTGAGCAAGTCGTAGTTGCTGGTGAATACCGTGGAGTAGCTGGCCAGTTCCGCGTTGATCGTCGCCAATGTCGACGGCTGCACCAGGCGCCACGGGATGTGTACGGCGTGGATGGTGTTGATCAATGCTTCCTTGATCGCATAGTAGCGATTGCGCGGCGCCGCCGAACTGACCGCCAGGGCTTTGTTGACCCGGCTGGTGGTCTTCAGCGCGCTCAGGGCCTGCTCGAAGCTGCGGGTCTGCAGGGCGTCGAACACGCTCAGCTCGGATTGGCTCAAGGGTTTTTCTTCAACGGTGCGTGCGTTTTCGAACAGCGAGTCGTAGGCAAAGTCTTCCCAAATCGCTCGGCTGGCGCCGTTGCCGATCAGAATTCCACTGAAGTCGATGGCGCTGCGCAGTGCGCTCCAGTCTTCAAGGTGGGCGTCAATATCCTGAAAATCCTTCATCGCGGCGGGTCTACTCGAAATCGGCGGGTCGGTGACTTTATCACGAGCGAGGGTTGATCCTGATCAAGGTGGGCCCTGTGATGAACGTTGATGCTGTCGGCATAACGCCTCTGAGGATTCGCCATGAGCAGTACCTTCTTCATCCCCGCCGTTAACATCATGGGCACTGACTGCCTTGACGACGCGATGGTCGCCATTCGCAACTACGGTTTTCGCAAGGCCCTGATCGTTACCGACGCCGGTCTGGCGAAGGCGGGCGTGGCCAGCATGATCGCCGAGAAACTGGCGATGCAGGACATCGATTCGGTGATCTACGACGGCGCCAAGCCCAACCCCAATGTGGACAACGTCGAGAAAGGCCTCGCGCTGTTGCAGCAGAGCGCCTGTGATTTCGTGGTGTCCCTGGGCGGCGGCTCGCCCCATGACTGCGCCAAGGGCATCGCACTGTGCGCGACCAATGGCGGGCATATCGGCGACTACGAAGGCGTCGACCAATCGAGCAAGCCGCAACTGCCGCTGGTGGCCATCAACACCACCGCCGGCACCGCCAGCGAGATGACCCGTTTCTGCATCATCACCGACGAAACCCGTCATGTGAAAATGGCCATCGTCGACCGCAACGTCACGCCACTGCTGTCGGTCAACGACCCGTCGCTGATGGTCGGCATGCCCAAGGGCCTCACCGCCGCCACCGGCATGGACGCCCTGACCCACGCCATCGAAGCCTACGTATCCACCGCCGCCACGCCGATCACCGACGCCTGCGCGATCAAGGCCATCGAACTGATCAGCGCCAACCTGCGCCTGGCGGTACGCGATGGCACCGACAAGGCCGCGCGGGAAAACATGGCCTATGCACAGTTCCTCGCCGGCATGGCGTTCAACAACGCCTCCCTGGGTTTCGTGCATGCCATGGCCCACCAACTGGGCGGCCTGTACGACTTGCCCCACGGCGTGTGCAACGCGGTATTGCTGCCTCATGTGCAGAGTTTCAACGCCAGCGTCAGTGCCAAGCGCTTGAGCGACGTCGGCCGTGCGTTGGGTGCGGACATCAACGGCAACTCGCCGGAAGAGGGCGCCCAAGCCGCCATCGCCGCCATCCGTACCCTGTCCCAGGACGTCGACATCCCCGCCGGCCTGCGCGAACTGGGCGCCAAGTTGCAGGACATTCCGCTGCTGGCCACCAACGCGTTGAAAGACGCCTGTGGCCTGACCAACCCACGCCGGGCTGATCAGCGTCAGATTGAGGAGATTTTCCGCAGCGCGTTCTGATCCGACCGGCAGCAGGCGACACACACACATGCGCCGCCCGCCAAGGCCACGCACAACAGCGCCAACGGCCATGCCTGCTGACTCACTAGCAGGCTTGCCACACCACCGATCAATGCCGCTATCAACTGATGCATAAAGCCGCTCAGCGCCATGGCGTAGGAGCCGCTGATCGGTGACTCATCATTGGCCACGGACAAACTGATGGGGTAACTCATTGATTGCCCCAGCACCGCCAGGCAATACGGCAACCACAGCAGCAATGCGAGCCCGCTGGCAAACACACTGCCAAGCAGCATGATCGCTGTGCCGAGCAACACTAACCCCACGCCCCAGCCCATCATCATCAAACGGCCCGTGTGCGCGACGAAGCGATTGACCATCAACGCTCCCGCCAGATACGCCCCGCTGATCGGCCAGCCCAGCCAGCCGTACTGCGCTGCACTCCACTCGAAACGCCCCTGCAGAATCATCGGCGCACAGGTGTTGAACGCAATGATCACCGCATAACCCAACCCACCCGCTAATGCTGCATGCAGGAACGCGGGGTGTCGCAGAATCTGGGTGTAAACGCACCAGGCTGACGCCGACGAATCGGCCTTCACCAATGTCGGAAAAATCACGCGCGGTAACACCAGCATCAATATGACGGCGCCGATCGCTAGGCTATAAAAGATCGCCTTCCAGCCAAATGCTGCCTGCAACAGCGAACCCAGGAATTGGCCGATGCCCAGGGCGATCACAAAGGTCATCCCCAACCACGACAAGCCTTTGGCCAACAGCGTGCCGCTGAAACTGTCCCGCACCAATACTCGCGCCATCACCGATATGCCGCCCGCGCCCAGGCCTTGAATCAGGCGCAGTGCCAGAAAAGACTCAACATTGAACGCCGACGCAATCGCGACACTCGCCGACGCATACACCGCCAGCGCCACCAGCAACACCGGCTTTCTGCCAAAGCGTTCGCCCAGGCTGCCCCACAGCAACATCGGAAGTGCCATGCCCACCAGATATGCTGCCAAGGCCAGGGCGACCTGATCTTCGGCGGCCGGTAGAGACTGGGCGATAGCCGGGACTGCCGGCAGGTAGCTGCTGATGCCCACTTGGGAAAGGAATGCGGCGCTGCAGGCGAGGGCTAGGGGGGTGGTATTTTTCAATAAGTATTGTCCTTCACTTCAAGTTTCAAGGGGAATGTTATGCGTCTTATAGGATTATCGTGGTGTTCACAGGTGCCTGGTTTTTAGAGGGGTTAATAATCAATGCGAGTAAGTGAATGTTGTTTTTTAGCTGGTGTGAGTGTTAATTATTGATTTCGTGCTTGTTCAGTAGAGTGGTGAGGTACGAGCAAAATAATATTATTGTTGCAGGGTCCATGTCTGCTCGAAGAGTAACGCGTATTGCAGCTTTTCCTCTTGGCACCACTGGGAAAAATACGGAGGATGTAAAAAAGCCTTTTTCCGCAAGATGAATGGTGAGGGTGTTTGCTTTTTCCGCTTTGCCACAGGTGATCAGCCGTATTGCAGCATTTGTACCGGATTGGTCGGTATGTATCAGGCTGTCAAATAATTTTATGTTGAGTAGGAGTTTCTCTTGAAGTGAACACAGCTCTTCCGTTTGATGTATTTTTATTGAGGCTAGTCCTGCACCTATAGCTGCCGAATTTAGGCTTTGAGACCAGTTGCTAGGGCCTCCGTATCGGTGCATCAGGGTCTTTTGTCTTTCGCTACCAAACATGATTAATCCCCCACTAGCACCAAAGGATTTACCTAGAGAGGCTACAATTAACGTCTGATCGTCTAGCGTTTGTATGCGCGACCGGATGAAACCTCTTCCTCTCTCTCCGAATGCCGATAGCGCATGGGAGTCGTCCATGTAAAGAAATAGTCCGTAACGCGATTTCAAATAAAGTAACCCATCGATGTCCGCAATTCCGCCCATGCTATATATTCCATCGCATACATAGGCGACCTTCTTTCGTTTTTTACATAATTCCTCAATGAAGGAAAGATCATTATGTGGCGCTGTTTTAACTTCGGTCTCATCAGCGCATGAGGCTTTGATATGGTTCATGGAATAGTGAGAATGCTTGTCGAAAACCATTGTTGGCGAACAGTTATTTGTAAACACTCCGCTGGCGAGCAAGGGGAGTAGCCCCGAGCTGGCTGAACTGCACGATAAAGTACTCAAGCAGATGGAGTCGAAGAGAGTCGAAAGCTCCTGTTCGTACCGTTCCAGAATTTCAAGTTTGCATCGGTTTTTTGAGTTTGCAATTCGGAGGGTTTTAGCCTCCCTTATTCCGCAAATCGCTCCCTCTATTATGTCTTGATGATAATCAAGGCCGAGATATGAGGTTGTGCAGAAGTGATGGAATTCACGTCCGTGCTGGTCGGTCAGGTAGTTGTTGTTTTTGATGGTGACGTTGAGTTCGCATATTCTGCCTGTCTTTGCAAAGTGCCAATCTGTTTCAGCCAGCTCAATTAGTTTTTTGTAGTTTGAAAATTTGTTTGTGAATGATGTGTTTTCCATTTGCCTATTCGTCCTTGGGCGTTGGCGGAAAACAGTAGCGGGTAAACCATTGTGAAATAAGTCAGACATTTCCCGTGCTCGTAACTCAAAATGGAGTTATTTGTGTGAGTAAGGTCCTACTTTTTATGATGGCGAATAGATGTCTCGATAGACGCTTTCTAATCTGTGCCCTTTGCGTCAGAGGAGTATTAGAGTGTGGCGTTTTCGTGGGGGCATGTAATTTATTCAGGTTGTGCGTCACGCGATTAGGTAAGGTGTCGGCGTGCAAACGGATGTGCCGATAGCGTTCAAAAGACTTGTCTGTCGGCTAGGTAAATCTAGCGGGATGAAGGAGGATTTGATGAGAGTTCTGTTATTCGGTGCCACTGGCATGATCGGTCAAGGCGTTCTGCGCGAGTGCCTGCTGGCCGCCGACGTGCAGGAAGTCGTCGCCGTCGGCCGCACGCCGTTGACCCTGGAGCACCCCAAACTGCATCAGGTGCTGCACGCGGACATGCTGGATTTGCAGGCTCTGGAGAACTTGCTGCAAGGTTTCGATGCCTGCTTCTTTTGCCTCGGTGTTTCATCGGCGGGGATGAATGAAACCCGCTACACCCATCTTACCTATGATCTGACCCTGGTCGCCGCCAGCACCCTGGCGCGGCTCAATCCGCAAATGACGTTTATCTATGTGTCCAGCGCCGGCACCGACAGTTCCGAAACGAGCCAGTCGATGTGGGCGCGGGTCAAGGGCAAGACCGAGAATGCCTTGCTGCGCCTGCCGTTCAAGGCGGTGTATGTGTTCCGGCCGGGGCTGATTCAGCCGTTGCACGACGTGCGTTCGAAGACGCCGTTGTACGCGTTGTTCTATACGGTACTCGGGCCGTTGCTCTCGTTGGTGCGTCGGATAAAGCCAGGTTGGGTAGTCAGCACCGAGACTGTTGGCCGTGCGATGTTGGCGGCGGTGCGTCACGGCGCACCACAGCCGGTGGTGGAGCAAGCCGAGATCCATCGCCTGGCCTCTCTGAACAACCGCTGATCAGCTCGCCGTCGCGAGTGCGCGGGCGGGGGTGGCGCTGAACTGAATCAACGCGACGCCACCGATCAACAGCAACGCGCCCAGTACCCGGGGCGTTGTCAGCGGGCGTTCCACCAGGCCGAACAGGCCGAAGTGATCGAGCAGCAGCGAGGCGAGAAGTTGCCCGGCCATGGCCAGCGCGATAAAGCCCGATGCGCCCAGCTTGGGCAGCAGCATCAACGCCAACGAGATAAAGCACACGCCAAATGCACCGCCGGCCCACATCCACAGCGGCGCCTTGCCGATAAACGCCAGCCTGCCACCCAGCGGCACGCTCGACCTGCCCACCTACCTGTCGCGGCCCCATGTGCTCTTGGAAATGCGCGGCAGCGGCACCCCGGAAATCGAGCGGGCACTGAGTGTGATCCGTGAGTGGCGGCATGTGGCGATCAGCCTGCCGCATTGGGGCGTGGCGCCGCAGTTGATCGAGGGCACGGACCTGATCCTGACCGTCTCGTCGAGGGGCGTGCTCAACATCGACCGTGAGCGGCTGTCGACGGTGCCGCCGCCGTTTCATATTCCGTCGTTCGCCTTTGAGCTGGCGTGGCATGCGCGGCGGGGAGGGGATTCGGGGTTGCAGTGGTTGAAGGCGCAGGTGCAGGGTGTATTGTCCGAAGGTTGCCACTAACAGGAACGACCCCATGCTCACCGGTCTTAACCACTTGACCCTGGCCGTCACCGATCTGCCGCGCAGCGTCAGCTTCTACCATGACCTGCTGCAACTTCGCCTCGACGCCACCTGGGACAACGGCGCCTACCTGTCATTGCCCGGCTTGTGGCTGTGCCTGTGCCTCGACCCACTGCGCCCGTCGGTGCCGGCGGCTGAATACACCCACTTTGCCTTCACGGTAGGCGCGAGCGACTTCGCCGCGCTGGTGCAACGCCTGCGAGCCGCCGGCGTAGCAGAGTGGCGCGACAACCGCAGCGAGGGCGCTTCGTTCTATTTTCTCGACCCCGATGGCCACAAGCTCGAAGCCCATGTCGGTGATCTGGCCTCGCGCCTGCAAGCCTGTCGCGCCAAGCCTTATGCCGGCATGCAGTTTTACCCGTAGCGCGGGAACGTGCAGAATCCTTCCACCTCTCAACCGTCAGTCAGAGCCACGCCCATGACCCCATCCTTGCTGCTCGCCGTCCTCGCTTCGGGTTTTATCTACGGTATTACGCCTGGCCCGGGGGTGTTGGCCGTGTTCGGTATCGGCGCGGCCCGGGGGCGTCGCGCCGGGGCCGGTTTTCTGTGCGGGCATTTGCTCGGCGATGTGCTGTGGTGCAGCACCGCGCTGATTGCGATCGTGGGGGCGCGGGAAGTCGGCAGCACTGCGTTCGATGTGCTGGGCGTGCTCAGTGGCGCGTACTTGTTCTGGCTGGGCTGGCGCGCGATCCGTACCCAGCGCCGCAGTAGCGAGGCACCCCAGGGCGCGGCGCGGCATCCGTTCTGGCACGGCATCCTGTTCGGCCTGACCAACCCCAAGGCCTACCCGGTGGCCGTCGCTACGTTTACCGCCTTGCTGTCCAGCCGTGCCGAGTTGCTGACCTGGGCGATGCTGCCATCGTTGATCTTGCTGAGCTTTATCGGTGGGCTGTTGGCCTACGCGATTCTGATCGGCGTGGTGGGCGCGCAGCGGGTACGCACGGTGTATCAGCGTCACGAAATCCTCATCACCAAGCTCTGTGGGGTGATGTTCATCGGCTTCGCCATCAATGCGCTGGCCCACGCGTTGCCGGGCCTGTTCGGCAGTAAACCGGCGTGAGGCGGCGACCGTTCGTCGCACTGGCAAGTTTTTTCTAAACCTTTGCGGCGGTTAAAATTCGAATTCAGAGCGGGGCGTATGTTCTCGCACCTATTTTTGCCCTGGAGGAACCCATCATGAGCCGCATGGCTATCCGGTTACGCACCGCCAGTTTCGCGATGCTGCTGGGCCTCGGCGCCAGCAATGCTTTCGCCCAGTCGCCGGCTGAATTCATCGAGCAGGCTTCGGCCAAAGGCATGGCCGATATCGAAACCAGCCGCATGGCCCACGCCAAGACCTCGTCCCAGGAAATCAAGGACTACACCATCGAGGTGATCAACGAGCGCACCCTGGCCAACCAGCATCTGGCGGCCATCGCCAAGAAGCTCGACCTGCCCGTGGCACCGCGCGAGAAGATCGTCGACAAAGCCGAAACCCTCATGCCCGAGCTCAAGGACGGTGATTCCTTCGATGCTGCCTACACCGCGCAACAGGTCAAGGAAAACGAAGACGCCATCGCGCTGTTCAAGCAGGAAGGTGCCGCGTCGGATGTCCCGGAAATAAAAGCGCTGGTGGATGAGACGCTGCCCAAGCTGGAAGAGCGTCTGCAAAAGGCCCGCGCCCTGGCATCCACCTACGGTAAAGGCCGTCAAGGCGACGGTTGAGGCTTGCACTCGATATGCAAAACGGCGGTTGGCGCCCATCCAACCGCCGTTTTTTTATGCCGGGTTCAAATCGGTCCTGGTCGCCGGCGCACTCAGAACCGCAGTTCCGCCTGGGCTGTGCCTTCCAGTGCGAGCAGATACTGCTTGGCCGCAAGCCCGCCGGCAAACCCGGTCAAGCCGCCCGATGCGCCAATGACCCGATGGCACGGCGCAATGATCGAGATCGGATTACGCCCATTGGCCGCGCCCACGGCGCGCACGGCTTTCGGGTTGCCGATCTGCTGGGCGATCTGGCTGTAGCTGCGGGTTTCGCCGAAGGGGATGGTCAGCAGTGCCTGCCAGACTTGTTTCTGAAAGTCGGTGCCGGTGAAGTCCAACTCCAGCTCGAACCGATGACGGGCACCGGCGAAATATTCCTGCAACTGGCGCTCGGTTTCCAACAGCACGGGGTTGTCTTTCACTTCGCGCAATTCCCCCAGGCGTACACGGTTCGCGCGCTCTGTTTCCCATAGGATGGCGCTGAGTTTGCCATGGCGGGACACCAGGGTCAGTTCGCCGACGGGGGAGGGCATGAGTGTGTATTCGTAGGCCATCAACGGGCTCCTCGAAGAACGGACGTAAAAGGGTACAGCGCTACGGTAGTTCCATCGACCTGGAGGAAAACTACGTTTCTTGCGGTCAAATTCCGCCGGAACGAGCTTTTCGCCGCATCCAGATGCCGCTATCGATCCTGTTGCAGCACCTTGAGCGCTGCGGACGCGAGGAACCCCGAACGGCTTTTTTCCTCGGGATGGTGCAGTACGTATTCATTGATACGATTGAGCAAATAGCCTGGCAGGGTGATGTTGAGTTTCTGCGCCTTGCCCGGGTATTTGGTGACATCGATGTCCACCACTGCCCACATGCAACCAGCGTACTTGGGGTTGGTTGCATGCAGGGTGACTTTCTGCGCGCTGGGAATCGGCGCACCGTCTTCGGCGAGAATTTCGAAGTGGCCTTCAATCGCTTCACGGGCCATGGCCGTGGCGTCGTCCAAGTCGTCACCGACGAAGTAGCAACCAGGAATGTCCGGGACTTCCACGCCCCAGGCATGTGACAGAAGCGGCACAGGATCGCGTGCGGTAGGTTTCCCTTTCCAGGCCACCCATACCAAGGGGAAGGCCAGCCAAAGAATGAAATGCACCCTAGAAGGACTGGGCCAACGTAAACGGAATACGCAACGCACCGATGGGGCCTTCACGTGTACCGCACATTTCATCGTGGACGCAGTGCTGCACCAGCACACAAGGAAACGCCGGAACCCGTTGCAACAGGTCGCGCAAATGCGTGGTCGAGCCGATACGCATCGGTTTCGCATCCTCGTCCAGCAGCGTCATCGCCGTATGCTCGAGCCTGACGCGTGCGATGTAGAAACCGCCCTCCAGCGACAGCAGCTCCAGCTCGCGTATCTCACCCTTCACGGCCAGTTCGGTCAGCATTTGCATATTCATGATTCAGCCTCGCAGTGGGTCGTTCATTGGCGACGAAAGAACAGCGTGACCTGGCCCCATTCGACGCCAAACTTGGACATGCTCGACCGGTTGATCAACGTGTCTTCGTCCATCAAGTACATCCAGTCGTCAAAACTGACTTCGTAGACCGAGCCATCCACCGCCAGGTTGAGGCGGTAGCGCCAACGCAATGCGTTGCCGGCCACCTCGCCAATCGCCTCGCCAACCACATCCCCCGCGCGCCCGCGCCAGCGCCCGGGGCCATCCGGTGTCAACGTCCACACCCGCTGCTGGCGCGTGCCATCGCTGTAGAGAAAACGCTCGTCGAGAATCAACGCATCGCCCTCGCGTCGGCTGGCGATATCTACCTCAAAGCGCTTGGCCACTTCCCCCGAACGCTTCTGGAATATGCCCCAGGCCTTGACGGGTTTGCTGAAGAAACGCTCCAGGTCCAACTGCGGTTGCTGGTCGGCGTAGTGGTCGACCTCTACGTTGCCGCAGCTGCACAGGCTCAATACCAGAAGCAGTGAAACCAGTAGGCGTGCCATGGACCGGCTCCTTGATCGAGTGGGGCGGGGTGCTGAGGTTCAAGGACTGATAGTTGTACAAAAATATTGTTTTGTACATGTTTTGCGGTGTTTATTTTGAAGGCTTCCGAGGCTTTGAAGCGCCCGACTCTATATTTCACTCATAAAACCGGCCACCAAGGACCGGTTTTTTACATCCCCCGTCAAAACCATCCTGACGCGAGACCAATATCTGAGTGGAGCGGGTGAAGGGAATCGAACCCTTAATGGACAAGGAGGTACGAAGGTTGTGTAGGTGTGTAGGTAGGCGAGCTGCGTTCTCAGCCAGCAGCGGTCACCCCACTGTGGCCTGAGGAGCCTCTAGTCCCTCTAAGCGCTGAGCCACTCTTCAACCTTGTCACGGGTCGGGATGCCCCCTGAGTGAACAACCTTTCCATCAATCACAACACTCGGGGTGGACATGACCCCGTAGCTGACGATCTGTTGCATGTCTTCGATTTTTTCCAGCTTTATGGGGATGCCTTTCGCACTCGCCACTTGTTCGATGATGGCGACTGTCGATTTGCATTTTGCACAACCGGTGCCCAGAACCTTGATGTCTTTCATAAAAACCTCGGTAGGTGGATTACAAAGCGAAGTTGAAGACGTAACCAACGATGAGAATGCCGACGGCGACGACCCCAATGAAGGTGGCTATCAGGCGAACTTTAAGCACCTTGCGCAAAATCACCATCTCCGGAAGAGATAGAGCGATGACACTCATCATGAAGGCCAGCACAGTGCCCAGTGCCGCGCCCTTTGCGAGTAGTGCCTGCACAATGGGGATGATGCCTGCCGCATTGGTATACATGGGGATGCCGATAAGAACCGCGAGCGGAACCGACCACCAGGCTTCCTTGCCCATGAAACTGGCCATGAAATCCTCTGGCACATACCCGTGAATGCCCGCGCCAATGGCAATACCGGCGAGGATGTAAGGCCAGACTTTTCCGACGATTTCACGCACGCTGCCAAACCCGGCACTTATCCGCTCATACAGGGGCATGCGGGTGTCCCCGGCAGTTGCCTGGATCCTGGGCATGTCACGAACCCAATCTTCCAGATAGGCCTCCATTTTCAGGCGGCCAATGACCCAGCCAGCCACAATCGCAATAAACAACCCTAGGCTGAGATACAGCAACGCAACTTTCCAGCCGAACAAGCCAAGCAGCAGTGTCAGCGCGACCTCATTCACCATGGGCGCAGAAATGAGGAAGGAGAACGTTACCCCCAGGGGCACGCCAGCTTGAACAAAACCTATAAAAAGAGGAACGGCTGAACACGAGCAAAATGGGGTAAACACACCGAGCGAGGCCGCCATGACATTGGCCGTGCCCTCGCTTCGCCCTGCCAATATTGCGCGGGTGCGTTCAGGCGTGAAGTGGGAGTTGAGCATGCCCATCAAGAACACGATGCCAGTCAACAGCATCAACACTTTGGGCGTGTCGTAGAAAAAAAACTGTAAGGCGCCTCCAAGGTGGCTATTTCGATCAACCGGAAGCGCTGCGACCAAAACCTCTGAAACAGGTATCAGGGCTTCATACAATCCGAACCAAACAAGCGCTGCAACCGCTAAAAACAGGCGGGGATTGCGCTCCGGCCAGCGCACGATCATTTCATTCATGTCCTCTACTCCTGGGGTGTAGGCGCACTAGGCCACGGACGGCTCGTCAAGATAGGTCGCGATCTGATTGACTGTGCTGCGTGCTGTGCGTGTTACACCGATCAGTGTGGCGGAAGCCGAACCTGTCCACTCGCCATAGCCCACCAGCCATAGTCTTGGTTCCAGGATCGAGTGAGTGCCGTCGACCTCAACACGACCTTCAGTGTCGATCACCCCCAACGAATCAAGATGCTGAAGTGCGGGCCTGAATCCGGTACACCAGATCACTACATCCACTGCAGATTCGGAGCCGTCGGCCCACATCACACCGTCGCGAGTGAAGCGTTCAAAAGGGCGTACAGACTTGAGAACTTCACGCTCACGGGCTTCTACAACTGGCGGCACCATGACAATGTCTCCCAACCCGCCGACGGGCTGATCAATGACACGCCCCTCCTGCTGAGCTTTCAAGCGCTGAGTGGCACGTTCGAATAGCACCCGCCCATCCACTTCATCAGGCAAAAACACCGGCTCAGTAGGAGTCACCCAAGTGGTCTCAGCGACCTTGGAGACTTCTGCCAAAATCTGCGCTCCTGAATTGCCACCACCCACCACCAAAACCTTCTTGCCAGCAAACGCTTGTGCATCGACATAGTTCGCGGAATGCAATTGCCGACCGGCGAATAACTCGGCATCAGGGTAGTGAGGGATATACGGATTGCTCCAAGTGCCGGTAGCGCTGATTACAATCTTGGCATCCCAATACTTGGCGTCAGAACGCACTCGTAAGCCAGACTCTATACGCTCTACAGAAACGGCCCGAACCGGGCGCTCAACCGGGAATTGATAGCGCTGCTCATATTGGCTGAGATAGTCGATCACATGATTTCGCGTTGGATACCCTTCCTGCGCAGGAGGCATCATCCAGCCTGGGATCGAACTCCAAGTGGACGGGGAGAATAAACGCAGCGAGTTCCAGCCATGCCGCCATGCACCACCGGGCTCTTCCTCGGCGTCGAGGATGACGAACGACAGTTGAGTTCGGCGCAGAAAATACGCCACTGCCAAAGCTGACTGCCCCCCGCCAATAATGACTACGTCTAGTTTGTCACGGGCCGAATGAGTCATGGGGGGGAAACCTTAAGTCGATGCTGAACTGTCGCCAGTATAGAGACCCAAGAACGAATCCAATCTGATCTCGATCATCTGTTGAACATGCTAAAGCTGCCATTGGCCAGCCGGCAATTAGGCCTCATGCAAACGGTGAGCGCGGATTGGCCACCGCCAATGACCACTGCATCAAATTTCGAGTTTTGATTCACCAGCATCCCTCCAGGCCCATCTGCTTCACATCCGTTTAAACCCTACGGCCATTCTCATCAATGACGACTTGTCCGTCTTCTTTGACGAAGCTGCCGCGCTGCTCTTGCGGCAGAAGGTCGAGGACTGCCTCTGACGGACGACACAAGCGTGTACCCAAGGGCGTCACGACGATGGGGCGATTGATCAGGATGGGGTGAGCCATCATGGCATCGATGAGCTGATCATCAGTAAGTGACGTATCACCGAGTCCCAGCTCCTCGTAGGGAGTGCCTTTGATACGAAGCAGGGCCCGCACCTCGATACCCATATCCTTGATCAACCTGACAAGCGTGGTGCGGTCAGGTGGGGTCTGTAGGTACTCGATAACAGTCGGCTCTTCTCCGCTGTTGCGGATCAGCTCCAAGGTGTTGCGAGAGGTGCCACATTGCGGGTTGTGGTAGATCGTTATCTGACTCATACAGTTTCCTCGCGGTGACGTTAAATGGAGCGCTGGTTGACGCGCTTGGACAGCTCTTCAGCGGACTCTTTACGCTCGGAGTAGCGATCAACCAAGTAGTCCTGGCGACCCCGCAACAGCAGCGTGAACTTCATTAGCTCTTCCATCACATCCACCAGTCGGTCGTAGTACGAGGACGGCTTCATGCGGCCTACCTCGTCGAACTCGGTGAACGCCTTGGCCACCGAAGATTGGTTTGGGATGGTGAACATCCGCATCCATCGACCCAGTACGCGCAGCTGATTGACCACGTTGAAAGATTGCGAGCCGCCGCAGACCTGCATCACAGCAAGGGTTTTGCCTTGCGTAGGTCGTACAGCGCCAATCGCCAGCGGAACCCAGTCAATTTGGGCTTTGAATACTGCACTCATCGAGCCGTGACGCTCAGGGGAGCACCACACCTGCCCCTCAGACCATTGCATCAGCTCGCGCAGCTCAGCGACCTTGGGATGTGTATCGGGAGCGTCATCCGGCAGCGGCAGACCCGATGGGTCAAAGATCTTGGTTTCAGCGCCAAACTCATTCAGCAGGCGTGCCGCCTCTTGCGTGACTAACCGGCTGAAAGAGCGCTCTCGCGTCGATCCGTACAAAAGCAGAATTCGAGGCTTATGGAGTGACGGTGTACGCGGCTCCAGTTGTTCCAACGACGGAATGTCGATCAGGTCGGTGTGTACGTTCGGCAATGTATCTTGCATATAAACTCCTACCACGGCGCCGGCTAGGACGCCGCCTCGGTTGATCTTTAAAGCGAACCGATGCGGTTCAGTTCAGCTTTCAGTTGGTCAGGGCTCATGGTCTTGAGCGGCAGTGCAAGAAACGCACTCACGCGTTCGTGAATTTTGGCCAGTGTGGCTTCAAACGTTGCGGTGATCTCGGCTTCCGACCCGCTAGCCTCAGACGGGTCGGCCAGCCCCCAATGCGCCTTCAAAGCTGGCCCAAAGAAGATTGGGCATGCTTCACCCGCTGCCCGGTCGCAGACAGTGATCACGATGTCTGGAGGCGAGCCTTCAAAAGCATCCGAAGCCTTGCTGCTCAAGCCCACCGTAGAGATACCCGCCGCCTCCAGCGTCTGCAGTGCCCGTTGATTCACTCGGCCACTGGGAAAGCTTCCTGAGCTGACGGCTTCTACACCCTCGGGCGCCAAGTGGTTGAAAAGCGCCTCGGACAGAATGCTGCGGCAGCTGTTGTGGGTACACATGAACAAGACTTTCATCAGACGATTCCTTGATTCAGAAACTGAGGCGCAGTGCCAGGGCGGACAATGTGGCGACGAGGATGGGCACGGTCAGCACGATCCCGGTCTTGAAGTAGTAACCCCAGCTGATCGTTATGTTTTTCCGGGCCAGCACGTGCAGCCACAACAGAGTGGCCAAGCTCCCAATTGGGGTGATCTTCGGGCCCAGGTCGCAGCCGATGATGTTGGCGTAAACCATCGCTTGCTGGACTACACCATCGACTTCGGCGGCATGAATGGATAAGGCGCCTACCAGAACAGTGGGCATGTTGTTCATGATCGAAGACAACAACGCTGTTAGCAGCCCTGTACCCAGGGACGCGCCCCAAACGCCATAACCGGCGAACACGTTCAGGATTTGCGCGATGTGGTCGGTCAGGCCGGCGTTCTTCAGGCCATACACAACCAGGTACATACCCAAAGAAAAAATCACCACCTGCCATGGCGCCTCTTTGAGCACCTTGCTTGTGTTGATGGCGTGACCACGAGCCGCGATGACATAGAGAATGAACGCACAGACCGCTGCAATGGCGCTGATTGGTACCCCCAATGGCTCAATGACAAAGAAGCCGATCAGGAGTAGTGCCAGCACCCACCAGCCGGCTACAAAAGTGGCCCGGTCGTGGATTGCCTCGTCCGGATTGTCCAGTTGGTTGAGGTCATAGGTCTTTGGTAAATCTTTGCGGAAAAACCACAGCAGCATGGCTAATGTCGCCGCCACGCTGACGATGTTTACCGGCACCATGATCGAAGCATATTCGTTGAAGCCGATATCGAAGTAGTCGGCAGAAACGATGTTGACCAGGTTGGAAACCACCAGCGGTAAGCTCGCCGTATCGGCGATAAAACCGGCGGCCATGACGAATGCCAAAGTAGCCGCAGGAGAAAAACGCAACGCCAGCAACATCGCGATCACAATGGGTGTGAGGATCAATGCTGTTCCGTCATTGGCGAACAGGGCCGACACCGCTGCGCCCAGCAGGACGATAAATGCGAACAGTTTGCGGGTGCTCCCGCCTCCCCATCGGGCCACATGCAGCGCAGCCCATTTGAAAAAGCCTGCCTCATCAAGCAGCAAACTGATGATGATGACCGCAATGAAAGTCCCGGTAGCATTCCAGACGATGCGCCAGACCTCGGGTATGTCTGCAAGAGTAACGACGCCTGCCAGCAACGCCACGATGGCACCCAACGTGGCACTCCAACCAACTCCGAGCCCCTTGGGCTGCCAGATGACGAGCACGATGGTGGCGATAAATATCAATACGGCAATCAGCATTTCGTTAATCCGGTTGGGTGTGAATCAACTGCACACGGCCTGATTGATCGGACGGTCGTTCATACCGCACAGGCGTTTAGTCTCGGTTTCCAGCCATTGCTGATTGGCGTCTACGACTTCTTTCAAAACCGCAGTTACCCACGCAGGCAAATCGGGATTCAGGCGGTAGTACACCCACTGACCCTGGCGACGATCCATCAGCAAGCCTGCTGAACGAAGCAGCGCCAAGTGACGAGAAATTTTGGGCTGATTCATCTCAAGAGCGGCTGTCAGCTCGCAGACACATAACTCGCCTTCACTCACGACGAGCATCGTAATTTTGGTTCGGGTGTCGTCTGCCAGGCACTTGAATAGCGTGATGGGGTTCATGGGGTCTGTCATAGATCCTCCAAGTGTTTGGTCTTAAGCAAAACGAAGAGCTTGATGCGCTCGTGGATGTTGTGGAGCGTGTGGCGAAATGCGCCGGGATCATCGCTATTTACTGGGTCAGGAAAGTCCCAGGCAATGACTTCACCTGCGCTGGGCATTGGTAGGCACTCGCTTGCGGATTTATCACAAAGAGTGATTACGTAATCGAATCGATCAGCTTGAAACTCGCTGATGGACTTGCTGCGCAGGCCCGTTGCATCGACTCCAACTGCCTCCAATGCTTGAGTCGTGCGCGGATCAACCTCAGACGGTTCGGATCCTGCGCTGAAGGCCTCGAAGCGCGGGTCGGTGTGCCGCAGCAAAGCCTCTGCAAGCAGGGAGCGGGCTGAGTTGGCAACGCACACGAAAAGCACTTTGATCGCAGGGCTCATGGTTGAACTCGATGTATATGGAAAATCGAATATACGCTTTAGCGAATATTTGGTAAAGCGAATATGATGAATGCTGCTTCGGCTTGAGCCGTAACAGTCCATGTAAAGCGGCATAAAGGAGATAAAAGCATGGAGAGGAAGATGATGATCCAGTCCACGGAGATAGCCAGAGAGCAATGGCAACGCTTTCGCGCTGCGTTGGAATCTGCTGACCTTCCAGCAGACGATATTGATCTTCCAGGCCGAACCTTTTTTGAGTTCACACGATGGCTTTGGTCTGATGCGCGGCGTAGGTAATCTATGATTTCCTGCCTCATGCAGGTCTCACTGCCTAGCGCGTATTCACTGTGTCCGATAGTTGACCGTTTGGCGTGCGTTTTCAGAGTTTCTTTATTCACAACCTAATGTGATCGCGGATGGTCGTTCATTGGCACGGAGGGGCTGTGCGATTGGAAAGTAGGCCGGGATGAAGGGAATGCTGATCAGGGATGAGGGGAGGGGCAATCCATATTCGCTGGGGCGTGGTGCTGTGTTGTGGAGCGGGTAGAGGGAATCGAACCCTCAACTAAAGCTTGGGAAGCTTTCGTTTTGCCACTAAACTATACCCGCATTACACATATTTCTTTGCTCACAAAACGGGGTGTCCTATAAGAACCCTCGTTATCAGCTTGGGAAGCTGGAGTAATGCCATTGTACGACACCCGCTCAGAGCGGCTGACTTTGTACCAGATGTGCGCCGCGATTTGAAGTTTTTCTTTGAGAAATGTGCAGGTTGCGCGTGTTTGCGTAGGCGGCGAGCCGACCGACTGTAGGAGCGGGCGTGCTCGCTCCTACAGTCGGCTGTGTTTCAGAGCGCAAAGGCATGCTGCGCCTGGCCCTGGTGATAGCGCAATCGGTGGGTCTGCCGCGCGGGCTTCAGAAAGCCGACCACGGCGTCGCGGCTGTCGCGGCTGGCCGCTTTGTGCTCCATGTCCAGAAAATGCCCGGTCGCCTGGATCGTGCTGAAGCTGCTGTTTGGCACGTATTGCCCGAACAGCTGGGCATCCTCGGCGCTGGTGTATTCGTCCCATTCACCGTTCATGAACAGCACCGGCACGGTGATCTGGCGCGCGGCCTTGAGGTAGCACAGCCGGTCGCTGTTGAGTACGTGGCTGATGTGGAAGTGCATCTGCCCGTATTCGTGCTCGGCCAGGCTGCTGACGTGGCGGTAGTTGAAGCGCTTGAACAGCGACGGCAGGTGTTTGCCGATGGTGCTGTTGACCAGGTGGCCGACGCGGTCGCGGTCGAGCTTGCCGAGGTAGTCGACGCCGCGTTCGAGGTAGTCGCGCATGGGCGCGTTGATCACCGGCGAGAACGAGCTGATCACTGCCTTTTCCACGCGGCGCGGGCGCTGGGCGAGGGCGACGAGGGTGGCGGCGCCGCCCCAGGAGAAGGACAACACGTGTTCGGCGGCGAAGTGGTCGATGAGTTCCAGGAGGATCTGGCCTTCGACTTCCTTCGTCAGCATCTGCTCGTGGCGGTTATGGATTTTGGAGCGACCGGCGTAGGGCTGGTCGTACAAAACCACATTGAACTGCGGGTACAGGCTTTTCACGGTTTGGGCGAAGGAGGCCGTGGTGGCCATGGAGCCGTTGACCAGGATGATGGTCTTTTCAGCCGCGTCCGCGCGATAGAACTCCGTGTAAACCCGATACTGACCCTGTATATCCAACACAGCGATTTCTGGCCTCATGTCGTAAGACTCCTGGCAAGCGGGTAGGGCGCGCAGATCACTCTGCACGAGCTTTGTGACAGGTAGGCATACGCCTTGAAGATGAGCGCCCATGTCGCGCCGATGACGGCTGGCCGACGGGTGTTACCAGGGCGGGTTGTTTGCCGGGAAGGCCCGTGGATCAAGCGCGGGCGCGGCAAGGTGTTTCTTGGAGGTTATAGGCGACTCGCCAGTCATCTTTTGGCTGACGTTTTGATTCAAGCAGTCGGTTCGGGATGTCGCAAGTCGCAGGGATGGGTTTTAGCCATCACCGGCCGAACGGTCGTCAGACCTGGCGGATTTCATCGGCGCTCAACGCTCGATACTCACCGGGCGCCAGCGCGTCATCCAACGCCAGCGGCCCCATGCGTTCCCGATGCAAGCGCAGCACCTTGTTGTCGAAGTGCCCGAACATGCGCTTCACCTGGTGATAGCGACCTTCGATGATGCTCAAGCGTGCCAGGCGAGGCGCCAACAGCTCCAGCTGGGCCGGTTGAGTCGTCAGGTCTTCAAACGCGAAATACACGCCCGCCGCGAAGGTGGCGGCGTATTCCGCGCCGATCGGTTGTTCGGTCTCCACCAGGTAGACCTTGGGCAGTTTGGTCGTCGGTTGCGTCAGGCGCCGCGACCACTGGCCGTCGTTGGTGATCAGCATCAGCCCGGTGGTGTTGAAGTCCAGGCGGCCGGCGATGTGCAGCTCGTCCTTGTCCGGTTCGTCCAGCCAATCCAGCACGGTCGGGTGCTGGGGGTCACAGGTGGCGCTGACGCAGCCCTGGGGTTTGTGCAACATGAAATAGCGCGCCGGTTTACCCGCCTGCAGCACCTCATCGTCCACGCACACCCGGCTGAATTCGCGCACCTCGTGGTGAGGATCGCTGACGGGCACGCCATCGACGCTCACCCGCCGTTCCACCAACAGCAGGCGCACTTGCTGGCGATTGAAACGCGGCAGGTTGCTGAGGAATCGATCAACCCGCATTACAACGGCTCAGCCCCGCGCAACTGTGCATCGACCTGGGCACAGCGCGGGCACAGGCAGGCCTGGTTGCGCAATGCATCGGGCAGGGCTTCGAGCACCGCCGGGTCGATGGTGACGCTGTAGCACCAGCAGGCCTGGTCGGCGGTGCGCGGGTCGGCCAGGGTGCAGTCGTTGCGGGCGCCGCAGGCGGGGCAGAGGGTGGCTGTGGTCATCGTTCGGTTCAGGCTGGATCGGGCAGGGCGCCGAAGGTCCCTGCACGATACAGCGCCGCTCAGTCCCGTTCCAGCACCACGACCCGCTGGCCGGCGCCAATCGCGCTGCCGGGCTGCACGGTGATTTCCCGCACCACTGCGGCGAACGGCGCCGGCAGCGCAATCTCCATTTTCATCGACTCCAGCACCACCAGCACATCGCCGGCCGCGACGCGTTCGCCCACCGCCACCCGGACCTGCCACAGATTGCCCGCGATATGACTGTCGATGCTGTGCTCATTGGCCTTCAGCGGTGTGTCCTGCGCGAGCGGCGCTGGCGCTTCCTCGCTGTCGAAGTGCGCCTGGCCGCTGGCGATCCAGCGTTCGCGCTCGGCATTGAACGCCTGTTGCTGGTGCTCACGAAACGCATCGATACCGGTGGCTTCACGCGCCAGAAAATCCTGGTAGTCCGCCAGGTTCAACACGCTGTCCTCGATGTGCAACGCAAAGCGCCCCAGCGGAAAGTCCCGACGAATCTTTACCAGTTCTTCGGCACTCACCGGGTAGAAGCGGATCTGGTCGAAAAACCGCAGCAGCCACGGTTTGCCGTCGAAGGCCGCGACTTCGCGATAGCGGTTCCACATCTGCAACGTGCGCCCGACGAACTGATAGCCGCCGGGGCCTTCCATGCCGTACACGCACAGATACGCGCCGCCGATGCCCACCGAGTTCTCGGCGGTCCAGGTGCGGGCCGGGTTGTATTTGGTGGTCACCAGGCGATGACGCGGGTCCAGCGGCGTGGCCACCGGGGCGCCGAGGTAGACATCGCCCAGGCCCATCACCAGATAGCTCGCTTCGAACACGGTGTGGCGCACCGCGTCGAGGTCGGCCAGGGCGTTGATGCGGCGGATGAACTCCAGGTTGCTCGGGCACCACGGCGCGTCCTTGCGCACGGTGGTCATGTATTTGTCGATGGCCAACTGGCACGCCGGGTCATCCCAGGACAGCGGCAGGTGGACGATGCGCGAAGGCACTTGCAGGTTGGGCGTGGCGCACACGGCCGTCCATTCGCCGCTGATCAGCCCCAGCAGGTCGGCCAGGGGCAATTGTTCCGGCTGGTAGTGGACCTGCAGCGAGCGGATGCCCGGCGTCAGGTCGATCACGCCGTGCCGTGCGTGGGTTTCGAGGGCCTGCATCAGCGCGTGGGCGCGAAAGCGCAGCACCAGGTCGAGCTCGGGCGCGCCGATTTCCAGCAGCAGGTGGGTGTCGCCGGCCAATCGGGCAACCAGACGCGTATCTTCCTGGCCGATATCCAACACCACAGGCGACGCGGGCCAATGTGGGCGCGGGCTTGCTCGCGATGGCATCGCCTCGGTGTTGCTGTGAGCGCGCGTCGCCTGCATCGCGGGCAAGCCTGGCTCCGGCATTTGATCCCATTTCAGCGCGAGATCGCGGGCGGTCTCGAGGTTCACCGCTTCGAAGCGCAGTTTGTCGCCGGCCTTGAGTTGCCCGAGTTGCCACAGGTCGGCTTCGATCACCGTCACCGGGCACACGAACCCACCCAGGCTCGGCCCGTCCGGCCCGAGGATCACCGGCATGTCCCCGGTGAAATCCACCGCGCCGATCGCATAAGGGTTGTCGTGGATATTCGACGGATGCAGCCCGGCCTCGCCGCCATCGGTGCGCGCCCATAGCGGCTTGGGGCCGATCAACCGCACGCCGGTGCGGCTGGAGTTGAAATGCACTTCCCACTGTGTGGCGAAGAAGGTGTCGATGTACTCGGGCCGGAAGTATTCCGGCGCGCCGTGGGGGCCGTAAATCACCCGTAGCGTGCGGACCTGCGCCAGCGGTTGCGCGACCAGTTGTTGCCCTGCGGTGACGTCGACCAGCGGCAACAGATGCAGCACGTCGCCCGCGCGCAACGCGCGCCCGCCATGCCCGCCGAACTGGCCCAGGGTGAAGGTGCTTTGGCTGCCCAGGTAGTCCGGCACTTGCAGCCCGCCGCGCAGGCACAGGTAACTGCGCGCGCCGGCCCCGGCGAGGGTACCGAGGTTCAACCGCGATCCGGCTTCGATCCGCAGCGTGGTGTTCATCGGCACGGGGTGATCGTCCAGCAGCAGCGGAATCTCCGCCCCTGTCACCGCCACCACGGCGGCGCAGTTGAAGCGCAACAGCGGCCCGCTCATGGTGATCTCCAAGGCTGCCGCGCCTTCGCGATTGCCCAGCAGACGATTGCCCAGGCGCAGCGCGCGGCTGTCCATCGGCCCCGACGGCGGTACGCCCACGGCCCAATAACCGAGGCGTCCGGGATAGTCCTGCACGCTGGTTTGCGTGCCCGCGCTGAGCACTTCGAACGTGTGGGCAACGTAGACCAGGTCTTCCAGGCAGCGCGTCCACGGATGGCCACCGGCAAAGGGCGCGGCCAGCAGGATCTGGCGCAGGTAATCGCGGTTGGTTTCCACGCCGTAGAGCTGGCTGTCGCTCAAGGCGCGATGTAAATCCAGGCGCGCCTGTTCGCGGGTGGGCGCCCAGGTGATGAGCTTGGCGATCATCGGGTCGAAGTACGGCGGGATCTCACAACCGGCTTCAACCCAAGTGTCGATGCGCAAGCCTTCGGCCTGCGGAAAATCCACGCAGGTCAACAGCCCCGGGCTCGGCTGGAAATCGCGGCCTGGATCTTCCGCATACAAGCGTGCCTGGATCGCATGGCCCTGGGGCTTCAACGCCAACTCACTCAATGGCCGCATCTCTCCCGCCGCCAGTTGCACCATCCAGCGCACCAGGTCCACGCCCCACACTTGTTCGGTGACGCCGTGTTCCACCTGCAACCGCGTGTTCACTTCCAGGAAGTAGAAGCGACTGTCTGCGCTATCGAAGATGAATTCCACGGTGCCGGCGCTGCGGTAGTTGACCGCCTTGGCCAGGGTGATGGCGGCCGAGCACAGGGCTTCGGCCATGCCTTCGGGCAGGTTCGGCGCCGGGGTTTCTTCGAGGACTTTCTGGTTGCGCCGCTGCACCGAACAATCGCGCACGCCAAGGGCGATCACCTCGCCCGCGCCGTCGCCGAACACCTGCACCTCCAGGTGGCGAGCGTGCTCGATGTACTTCTCGATAAACACGCCGGCATCGCTGAAGTTGTTCTGGCCCAGGCGTTTGACAGCGTCGAAGCACTCATTCAACTCCGCGGCGTGGCGGCATACGCGCATGCCGATGCCGCCGCCGCCGGCGGTGCTCTTGAGCATGACCGGGTAGCCCACGCGGTCGGCGGCGAGCATGGCGGCGTCGAGGTTGTCGAGCAGTTCGCTGCCTTCGAGCAAGGGGAGGTGGTGTTGCTTGGCCAGCGCCCGTGCGGTGTGCTTGAGGCCGAATACGCGCAGCTGGTGCGGGGTCGGCCCGATAAAGGCGATGCCGGCGTTTTCGCAGGCTTGCGCGAAGGCGGCGTTTTCCGAGAGAAAGCCGTAGCCGGGATGAATCGCCGTGGCGCCGCTGGCCTTGGCGATGGCGAGGATTTTGTCCACCGCCAGGTAGGTGCCGGCCGCGGCGCCTTCACCGAGGCTGTAGGCTTCGTCGGCGTGTTGGATGTGCAGGCTGGCCGCATCGGCTTCGGCGTACACGGCGACGCCCTTTACATGCAGCTCGCGCAAGGTGCGCAGGATGCGGCAGGCGATGGCGCCACGGTTGGCGATCAAGAGTTTTTCGAACATGGCAAAACCCTGCGGGCCGTCCCGCAAAGTGAAGGAGCACTACGGTCGTCCGTAGTGCATGTCGTGAGTGTGGGAGGGGGGGCTCCCGATGGTGGTGAGCCAGTGGGTGCGTGTTTGGCTGGCTTGCCGCCATCGGGGGCAAGCCCCCTCCCACAGGGTTCAGTGGTTGCGCAGGCACTGCCCGCTGCGGGCCTGGCACAGGGCGAACAGCCAACTGCGCAAGCGCTTGAGTGTCAGTTCCATACGAGTAACTCCGCAGGCGTCGGGTTGTAGGCGTTGCACGGGTTGTTCAATTGCGGGCAGTTGGAGATCAGCACGATCACGTCCATCTCGGCGCGCAGGTCGACGTACTTGCCGGGGGCGGAAATGCCGTCTTCGAAGGTCAACCCGCCGTCGGCCGTGACCGGCACATTCATGAAGAAATTGATGTTCGGGCCAATGTCGCGTTTGCCCAGGCGACCGTCATGGGCGCAGGCCCGCAGGTAGTTGTCGCGGCAGCTGTGCATGTAGCGTTTTTCCAGGGCGTAGCGCACGGTGTTGCTCTCTTGGGCGCAGGCGCCGCCGAGGGTGTCGTGGCGCCCGCAGGTGTCTGCGACGAGGGTCAGCATCGGCTGGCCGAGGTTGGAATAGAGCACGCTGCCGGCGCCCAGGTACACGCTGTTCTGGCGGCGCAAGGTGCGTTGCACGTCGTAGCGCTCGCGCGGGTTTTTCACGCTGTAGAACAGCGTGTCGACCGCCTGGTTGCCCTCCAGGTCAAGGATGCGCAGGGTCTGTCCGGCCTTGACCTCCATCAGCCACGGCTCGCCGGCGGGAATGGTGGCGCGGTACACCGCCGTGTCGGGTTGTTTCAGTGCGATAGACATGGCAGCTCCTCAGGCGAACAGACGGTCGGTGTTGATAAAACCGCGCGCGTTTTCCGGGCGCGAGGTGCGGCAGTGTTCGGCGACGCTTGGGTCGGCGTTCATCCAGCTCAGTTTCAGCGGTTGGGGGGCGTAGTCGGGGTTGGGGTCCATCGGATGCTGCAGCGCGGTGAGCACCACCAGGGTGTCCATCGGTGCGTAGAGTTCGATGTAGTCGCCCGCCTTGGAATTGCCCGGCACGAAGTGCAGGCCACCGTTGTCGTCCACGCTGACTTTGCTGAACAGGTTGAGGGTCATCAGCAGGTCGGACAGCCCCAGGCCCCACTTGCCCAATTCCACCAGCAGGTTGTCGGTGCCGTTGCGATAGAAACCGTTGCGCAGTTCCTGATAGCGACCCTGGCCGTACTTCTCGGCCACCTCGGCCGCGCACAGCACGCCGCCGATGCTGTCACTCCAGCCGCAGGTGTCGGCGGTGATGGCGGCCAGCACGCGGCCCATGTCCGAGTACAGGCAATGGCCGCGGGTGAGCTTGGCGGTGTGTTGGCATTTGAGGCTGTCGGGCAGGTTCAGGCGTTCGGTTTTTTCGTTCGCGTTGAGCAGGGTCAGGCTGACGTTGGCGCCGCCGCGCAGGTCGGTGAGGCGCAGCAGTTGGCCGCGCTTGAGCACGAAGGAACGGTGGCCGCCGCCGGGCAGTATTTCTTCGGCGAACGGCGGGAACAGTTGAGTCGAATCGGTCATTTGGAAGTCGCTCCAAGTTCGGCGGCGAGCGCCTTGCGCCGCTCGCCGTTCAAAGGGATGTCGTAGGTGATACGGGCGCCATAGGCGCCGGGGGCGTGGGGGTCGACGCGGACCTTGTCGAACACCAGCAGGCGCGTGCCGAGGCTGAAGCCTTCGCTGAGGTCGTGGGTGACCATGAACACCGTCAGCCGGGTTTCGCGCCACAGCTCCAGCAGCAACTGGTGCATGTCTTTGCGGATGCCGGGGTCGAGGGCGCCGAAGGGTTCGTCCAGCAGCAATACGCGCGGTTTCATGATCAGGGCCTGGGCGATGGCCAGGCGTTGTTGCATGCCGCCGGAGAGCTGCGCCGGGTACTTGTCCAACGCGTGGCCGAGGCCGACTTTGTGCAGCAGCGCGGCGGCCTGTTCGCGCGCGGCTTTTTTGGCTTTGCCGAACAGCCGTCCGAGCAACGGCGCGCGCGGCAGTTCGAGGCCGAGGGCGACGTTGTCGAGCACGCTCAGGTGCGGGAACACCGAGTAGCGCTGGAACACCACGCCACGGCTGGCATCCGGTTCGCCGGCCAGCGGTTGGCCGTCGAGCAGGATGTGGCCCTTGCTCGCGGTTTCCTGGCCCAGCAGCAGGCGCAGAAACGTCGATTTGCCGCAGCCGGAGGTGCCGACCAGGGTGCAGAATTCGCCCTCGGCGACCTGCAGATTCAAACCCTCCAGCACCACCTGATCGCCGTAGCGCTGCCACACATTGTTGACGCTGATAAAGCTCATGCCCGCGCTCCTTCGTACCAGGGGAACGCGCGTCGGGTCAGGGCCTTGAGGCCCCAGTCCATCAGCCAGGCGAGCAGGGTGATCCACACCACGTAGGGCAGGATCACGTCCATCGCCAGGTAGCGGCGCACCAGGAAGATCCGGTAGCCCAGGCCGTCGGTTGAGGCGATGGCTTCGGCGGCGATCAGGAACAACCACGCCGAGCCCAGCATCAGCCGCAGCGAGATCAGCAGGCGCGGCAGCAATTGCGGCAACACCACGCGCAGCATCAGGGTCCAGGTCGACGCGCCGAGGGTCTGTGCCTTCACCAGCAGTTCCACAGGAATTTCGCGTGCGCGCTGTTCCAGGTCGCGGGCCAGGCACGGGGTGACGCCGATGACGATGAGCATCACCTTGGACAATTCCCCCAGGCCAAACACGATGAACAGGATCGGCAGGATCGCCAGCGGCGGCACCATCGACAGTACCGTCAGCAACGGTGACAACGGCGCGCCGAACAATGGCAACGTCCCGGCGGCGATGCCCAGGCACAGGCCGGCGAGGGCACTGATGCCCAGGCCGAGCGCGAGGCGGCGCAGGCTCGACGCGCTGTCCTGCCACAGCACGTATTCGCCGGTGCGGCTGTCGGCGCTGAATGCCAGGCGCTTGACCGCCTCGAACATTTGCCCGGCACTGGGCAGCAGTTTGTCGTTGGGGTTATCCGCCAGGCGCTCGGCCGAGCCCACGAAGTAGGCGAACAGCAGCAGGGCGAACGGCAGCAGCACCAACAACAGGCGGCTGGAGCGGTCCGGGTGACGGTTGATCAGGCGCATGGCCGGGTCCTCTTACAACGTGCCGTCGGCGGCCATCTGCACGTAGCGGGGGTCGAACTGCAGCTTGAGGTTGGCCTTGTCGCCGCTGGTCACGCCATTGGCGAAGCTCATGCCCACGGCGCTGGTGTCCTTGGCCCCTTCGCCGAGCAGGCCGTGTTCAAACGAGAACTCGGCGACCTTGCGCATGGTCGCTGGCAGCTGCGCGCTGGTGGCGAAGGCCAGGGCTTCCTTGGGCGTGGCGAACAACTTGGTGGTGTCCAGTTGCGACTGGAACCCCTTGAGGTCGGTGCCCGAGGCCTTGGCCATGTGTTCCAGAGCTTCGCTGCTGGCGGCGCCTTTGGCGTTCATCAGGGCGACCACTTCGAACCAGGCGCCGGTGAGGGCTTTGCCCAGGGCCGGGTTGTCTTTGAGGGTCTGGGTGTTGACCACCATCATGTCCATGATTTCGCCGGGCACTTTGCTGGAGTCGAACACCTGGGTGACACCGGGTTTGGCGTTGATCGCAGAGAGCATCGGGTTCCAGGTCGTCACCGCTTGCACCTGGTCGGTGTTGAAGGCGGCGGCGATGTCGGCGTCGGAGGTGTTGACCACTTTCAGGTCTTTTTCCGTCAGGTCCGCCGACTCCAGCGCGCGGGCCAGCAGGTAGTGGGACACCGACAGTTCCACCAGGTTGACGTTCATGCCCTTGAGGTCGGCGACGGTCTTGCCGCTGCCTTTGATCACCACGCCATCGTTGCCGTTGGAGAAGTCGCTGACCACCAGCGCGGTGCTGTCGACGCCACCGGCGGCGGGGATGGTCAGGGCGTCCATGTTGGTCATGGTGCAGCCGTCGAACTGGCCGGCGGTGTACTGGTTGATGGACTCGACGTAGTCATTGAGTTGCACCACGTCGATGGTGATGCCGTACTTCTTGGCCCACTTGTCGAGGATGCCTTGGCTGCCGGCATACTCCCACGGCATCCAGCCGGCATAGATTGTCCAGCACACGCTGAAGTGGTCTTTGACGGCGGCCTGGGTCTGGACGCTCAGCACAGCGGCAAAGGCGGCGGCGAGCAGGGCGGGTAAACGGATTGAGGGCATGGGGCTTCTCCAGTTGATCGAGGGCGAGCAGGAGCAACGCGGCACCGTGAACGGTGGCTTGTCTCCCGGGCTTTTATCCCGCCGTGTAACCTCAACTGGAGGTCGCCGACTCTCGGACCAGCCACTCGCGTTTCGCGAGCCGGAACCCTAGTCAGCCATTGCAAATTGTGGTGCCGCGAACCTGTGATGAATCCTGCACGCAAGAGGCTAAGCGAGAGTCATGCCAAGTAGGGCGCGGGCGTGTAGGTCGCGGGTTTGCGCGCAACGCCCGACGCTTGAGTGCGTGCGGCTGCGTTGCAGTGGTGCGCCGTCGCACTGCAATGAGGCATTCGGCTCGTCCGAAACAGATGTTTCAGTCTGTGTCGAAATCGCACCAGTTTCGCTTTTTGATGTCAGATATTTCGTCATTCAGCAAAAGTTGAATGCCGCCCCCCAGCGTCGCTGGCGGTGCTCTTTCGCGGTCCAGGAGGCCGCCATGTATCGACGACTGCTTCTTATCGCTGTGCTCGGTCTATCCCTTTCTGCGTGCGTGCCCTATTACGATGGAGGCCCAGGTTATTACCGTTCCGAGGTCTATACCGCGCCCGCGCCGGTGTATTACTACGGCGGCGGCCCGGCGTATCAATATCGGCGTGGCTATTACCCGGCGCCGCGTTACTACGCGCCGGCGCCGCGTTATTACCAGCCGGTGCCACGTTATTACCAGCCGGCGCCCCGCATGGGTTACCGGGCTTATCCAAACCAGGGTTGGGGAGATCGCTGGGGCAATGGCGGACACGGTCGCGGTGGCGATCGTGGCGCTGGTCGCGGCGGTCATCGTTGACCGCTCTTGAAGGCAAGCGGCGCAGGCAGCGCCGCTTTTTCGTAGCATTTAGCAGTACTGTCAGATTTAACAGCTATCGTTTGGGTTTCTGGTGCATTCAACTGGGAGCGGCCGTTGCGCCTCTTTGACCGCCCAGTGAGCGAAGGAACCCCCGATGATCAGACAATTGATGTGCGTTTTACTCCTCATGGTCGGCGGCGTTGCACACGTGCAAGCGGACCAAGGCTGCCCTTATCCCTCGGCAATCAAGTACGTCGATGGCCACTTCCAGGCGACGGCGGGAACACTCGTCTGGCAAAGCCCGAAGATCGGCTATCGGGACTTTGTCGACCAATTTATTGGCGCCATTTTTACCCCGGGCAAGGAACAGGATCGGGAAAACGGCTATGTAGACAAGTGCAGCTACCTGACCGGTGACGGTCAGAGAGTGGACTTGCGGTACGGCAAATCGGCAGAGGTGGAGACGATGTCGCTGACCGGTACTTTGCATTGGCACCTTGCCAGCGACCCCTTCGGCCTGCCGGTGTATATCTGCCAGGACAGTCAGCCGGACAATTGCGCATTCACGGTCAAAAAGCCAAAAAACTGACTGTCAAAAGTAGGAAAAATCCGCGAGCGGATGGCGGCCTTCCCAGGCTTTGTTGAAATGCGCCTGCACCACGGCCTGCGGAATGGCATTGATATCCGGCCAATGCCAATGAGGCTGCTGGTCTTTGTCGATCAACCGCGCGCGGACCCCTTCGCTGAATTCCGGGTGGCGGCAGCAATTGAGGCTCAGGGTGTATTCCATCTGGAACACCTCGGCCAGCGACAGGTGGCGGGCGCGCTGGAGCTGTTCCCACACCAGGTGTGCGGTCAGCGGGCAGCCTTCGCTGAGGGTCTTGCCAGCGCGGCTGAGCGACGGGTCGGCGTGCTCGCGCAACGGGCTCAAGGCCCGCCAGGCACTGCGCACGTCACTGACATCCAGCCACTCATCGATCTGCGCCCGGCGTGGTAGCCATTGCGCTTCGGGTTGCTGGTCGATGGCTTCCTGGGCCAAGGCCTTGAGCAGGCTGTTGAGCTGCATCGCGGTCTGTTCCTGCCAGTTCAGTTGCAACAGGCCTTCGAGCAGTTCGTCTTGCTGGTCGTCGCGCATGAAGCGGTCGGCCAGGCCCAGATCGAGCGCGTCGCGGCCGTTGATGTGCGCGCCGGTCAGGCCAAGGAACAACCCCAGTTTGCCCGGCATGCGTGACAGGAACCAACTGGCGCCCACATCCGGGTACAGGCCGATACTGATCTCGGGCATGGCCAAGCGGCTGCTGGGGGTGACGATACGCACCGAGGCGCTTTGCAGCAGGCCCATGCCGCCGCCCAGCACATAGCCGTGACCCCAGCAGATCAACGGTTTGGGGTAGGTGTGCAGGCGATAGTCGAGGCGATATTCCGCGGCAAAAAACTGCGCGGCCAGCTCCGGCACGACGCCGGGTTGTTCGCGGCAGGCCATGGCCAGGCTGCGCACTTCGCCGCCGGCGCAAAATGCCTTGGGGCCCTTGCCGCGCAACAGCACGCAGACGATGTTCGGGTCTTTGGCCCAGGCGTCCAGGCGATCGCCCAGGGCCAGGATCATCGGCAGGGAGAGGGCGTTGAGGGCCTTTTCGGCGTCCAGGCTGGCGATGCCGATGCGCGCGCCGCCGCTGCCGGT
Organism: Pseudomonas sp. LY-1; assembly: GCF_053502595.1. Taxonomy (NCBI): domain Bacteria; kingdom Pseudomonadati; phylum Pseudomonadota; class Gammaproteobacteria; order Pseudomonadales; family Pseudomonadaceae; genus Pseudomonas; species Pseudomonas sp. LY-1. Next base: position 1,866,690 of record NZ_CP094353.1, read on the forward strand.
CAGCTCTTCGAAGTGCAGGTTCATCGTGACCTCAATCGGGAAGGTGAAGGTTGAGTATGATCCCTTCATGGGAAAGTGCCGGTTGTGTGTCAGATCAATTGACAAGCGGGGTCGGCTTTCCTAGGGTTCGCCTCATTCTTTTTTACAAGACCAGTCAATCATGAGCGAAGGCGACCGTATCAAACTCGAACCCAGCTGGAAACACGCCCTGCGCGATGAGTTCGAGCAGCCCTACATGGCCCAGTTGCGTGAGTTCCTGCGCCAGGAACACGCGGCCGGCAAGGAGATCTACCCGCCTGGCCCGCTGATCTTCAACGCGCTCAATTCCACGCCGCTGGACAAGGTCAAGGTGGTGATCCTCGGCCAGGACCCCTACCACGGCCCCGGCCAGGCCCACGGCCTGTGCTTCTCGGTGCAACCGGGCGTGCCGGCGCCGCCGTCGCTGGTCAATATCTATAAAGAGCTCAAGCGCGACCTGAATATCGACATCCCCAACCACGGTTGCCTGCAAAGCTGGGCCGACCAGGGCGTATTGCTGCTCAATACCACCATGACCGTGGAGCGCGCCAACGCCAACGCCCATGCGGGCAAGGGCTGGCAGTTCTTTACCGATCGGATCATCGAAGTCGTCAGCGAGCACCAACCGCACCTGGTGTTCCTGCTGTGGGGCGCGCATGCACAGAGCAAGCAGAAGCTGATCGATGCGACCAAGCATCTGGTGCTGACGTCGGTCCACCCGTCGCCGTTGTCGGCGTATCGCGGCTTTCTGGGCTGCGGGCATTTCAGCCGCACCAACAAGTTTCTTGAGCAGAATGGCGAGACGCCGATTGATTGGGTGTTGCCACCGGTCTGAACCATTCGCTGCGATGTGTCACCCGCTTGATTCGCAGCGCGCGTGGCTAACTGCGCCCCCTTGATATGCGCGAATCAAGGGGGGTACCTGTTATTTCTGACAGTATCCGACCGTCTTGTATCAGCATTAAATGATCTCCCTGGCCTCGTCGGTCTCATGCCGGCCGGCGCGTTTGTCAATGGTCAACCTGTGACTCATTGCGAGGAGAGTAGAAATGTCTGATTCGAAAGTATCTTCAACCGCCGAGTCGATTGCTTCAGAACCCGTCGACGTCCCCCAACGCAAGCGTTCGGCTTCCATCCAGACTCTCGACGTACCCTTGGTGCCTGAAGCCTTGCCACTGCTGTCGGACGAGGCTGCGTACACGATTCCGTTAGCCCTTCAGAATCAGCCATTGATGGTGACGATCGAGAGGGTTTGGCCGGTAAATTTCGCTAACGTCTCGATGACGACATTGGTTCAGTATCTCTGGCAGGGCCTTGAGGTTCACCGCCATGAGATCTTTGGCCCTTACGAGCCGGACGTCGAATTTCCATTGGTTCAACTGTTGCCGGCCAGTGTGCTGTCTACGGGGGGTATTCGCCAGCTCACGTATCGGGTGAGTGCTCCGCTGCTGACGACGACTGACTCTTTCCGAACAATGGTCAATGTCGACAAGAATGCGCCCAATAATGGCAATCAAGGGCCGGCGCTGATTTTTGACCCTGAAGTGATAAGCGACGGGGTGAGCGACGACTACCTTGTGGCGCACAACGGTGTCGATGCAGAAGTTGTGCGTTGGCCGGATATTCGCCTTGAGGACCGGATTGAGTTCTTTTGGGGGGAACTTCCCAACGTCCGTTCTGCGGGCACGCTGAGCATCGGGCTGGGGCATATTGCTGGCGCGCCGATAGAAATACATTTTGATGAGGCCTTTATTCGCGACAGTGGGGAGGGCCGAAGGTTTGCCTCCTATCAGCTCACTGACCGTGCGGGCAATGTCGGGCCGTTTTCCACGGTGAACGAAATAAACGTCAACCTGCAGGTTTTGCCGGATCTGCCACGGCCTGAAGTACCCTTGGCGGAGTTCGATGGCCTGATTGACCTGGACGATGCACGTACCGGCGTAGTTATCGAAATTCCTCAGATTTTTGGGGCGCAGGAAAACGACCGGCTTGTCATCTTTTGGAATACTCACTCGCTGCCCCCTATTACGGTCGGTGCAGGGCAAGCGTGGCCCATCCGTGTTCCTGTTTCTTGGGAGATCCTCTCTGCCGGTGGTTTTGCGCAGTCGATTCCCGTGCGCGTGCGTTACCTGTTTCAGCGCGGTACTGCGTCGAGAAACTCGCCCAACAACTTTTTTATTCAGGACCTCAGTGTGGCCGGGCCAGACCCGCAAGGCCCCGACCCGATCAATACCCAGTTGGCGCGGGTTGTCGTGAAAGGTGTCACAGGGGACGACGTTGTCACCGAGTTGGATGCCCCGGGGCCCGTCCGTGTAGAGGTGCCGCTATGGAGCACCCCCGCCCCGGTACCTGGGCACCGGCTGGAATTGTTCTGGGGCGGTGAGGCTGCATTTGTAGGCGCCTACGAGATCCAGCCCACAGACCTGCCCGGCCAAACGATGGCTTTTTTTGTGCCCTGGATCGTGATCATGGGCGCCGCGTCCGGCCAGATACCGGTGTATTACTGGACGGATAATTCCGTCAACCGCCAACGCAGCCCCACCAAACTGGTGCGGGTGGAACTCGATACACTCAGGGGCTTGGAAAAGCCTGTATTACTGAACGACAGCACCCGTGATTTCGTTGCCTGTGATACCCGCCCGGAACCTTGGACAGGTGTCTTCATCGGGGTGCTCTGGGATGTGACCCATTTCGAGGTGGGTGACAGGATTCAAGTGTACTGGAGCAGCTATCCCACAAAATCCGGCAATGGTGATCCTTTCCCGGGAACGAGTGTCACGTTCGACGTCGTGTTGACCGAGGATCATAGGAACGCCGGACGAGTAGATGTTCTCATCACACCCTTTGACCCATTGTTTACCCGTCCAGGGCTAGTCAGTGATTTTGGCTCAGGCGTGACTTACTACCGGCTGTTCAAAGTTTCGGGGGCAACAGGTGTGTCGTCTAAAAAACTGATTTTCATTAATCTGAAAAGACCGCAGGGTGGTGTGTGCCTTGGACCTGTCCGTACGTCATGAATCATTGAAAAACAGTGGCGGCGAAAGAGGGCATTACACCTAATGCCCTCTTTTTTATAGTCGGCGTTTTCATCACCACTTAGACTTTATGTTGCTGATAGTTGGACTGTTGATTTTGATCGGTTATTAAAACGCTATGTATTGATTGAATCAGCGCGGATACACGCTTTATTGGTTTACGCACCTGTGAAGTTTGACAGGTGCGCGCCTTGCAAGACGCAGATTTAATAGGGCTGTCACTCGGCCCAGTTAGATGTCGGAGAACGAGCCATTCTCTATCCTGCGAGAGTAACTAGCTATGGCGAAGTCCAAAAAAAACCAAGCACCTCAATTAAAGGCCCGGAGCACAAAAAAAACGGCAGTGGCGCCCGATTCCCCCCTGCTGGTACGGCCGCCGTGGGCTCGAACCCCTGTGGGGCCGCTGGTGTTGAGTGATTTGCGGGTGATGAATGCACTGCCGCCAGTGACGAACGGGCAGCCGAACTTGATGGACATCAGTGAGTTGTACGCTGAGGGTGTTCAGTGCGAAATCGACATGTGGATTGAGATCCTGCCTTTTGGCAACGACGGCTTGGAGGTCTTTATCAATAATGTCCTGTATGGCAGTCGCATCCCGTTCAGTAAACCGTTGTCTGCCCATACCTGGCCCTACCGTTTCTCGATACCGGAGGAGGATATTGGCGAACATGGGCTGAAGAACCTGACGTATGAAGTGTTTTCATCTAACGGTTCGACAGATGGCCCTGCCGCGCCTACCCCTGTCACCATCGACCGCCGAGATCCTAACGCAGGTATCAGGCCTGGCTCGGTGACGTTACCAAGTTGGGTCGGCAATTTCGTGACGCTGCAGGACCTGGACGCTAATGGCGGCGCCATGGTGATCGAGGTTCCACGTCGGTTGGACCCGCAAGTGGGCGACAAACTGGAGATCTACACAGAGTTTCCAAGTGATACCCCCTCATTGACCATTGATGATTTACCGCGCACCACGGCTCCCGTGATGGTGAGTCTGACCAAAGCGCTGCTTGAGGCGAGTGGCGGCGGCGTGAAGCAGCTCAACTATGTCTACACGGATCGTGCCGGTAACCCAACCAGCTACCCGAGCTCGTTTCGAGAGTTCACATTGGTAACGGAAGATCTTCCCGAGAACCTGCGTGACCCCGAGTGCCCCGAGGCGCCGCTTGACCTGCTTGACGCCCAATTGAACCGCGCCGAGATCTGGATCCGCGAATACGACAACGCACTTGCTGGGGACCGCGTTCTTGTCGAGTTCAATACCCTGCTGCTCGTTGGCATTGTGAATATGGTCTGGCCGCTCAGGGTGACAATCCCATGGGACGTGCTTCGCGATGGCGGTCTTGACGCGCCTTACGAGGCTGACGTGCTTTACAACATTGATCGTGGCGGGGTCATCACCGGGCCTTCCGACACCATCACGGTGGATGTCGACTTGAGGTCGGCGGGTGGGCGTCCGGAAGATCCGGGGCCTGTCAACCCTGACCTTGATCCGGTGGAGGTGACTTCATCCGAGGGGCTGACCAATCAGATCGGCCCAGGCGACATGGACGACGCGACGGCGCGGTTTGACGTGTATACGGGGGCGACGGCGGGGCATCTCATTCAACTGTGGTGGAAAGGCCTGCCTTGTTATGACCCTCCTTACGAAGTCACTCTTGCAGATGAGAGCGCTACTGAGTTTGTGCTTACGGTTCCCGCTGCGGTGATCAAGGACGCAGGCAACGGTGATATTCCCACCTGGTACACGCTCAATAACGGCGCGAACGATAACGTCATCGACTCCGTGGAAACAACGGTGTCAGTCAGCGCATTTGCGGTGGATAACCTATTGCCCATCAACTATCCGGATGGGTTGTCCTTCGGTGATGGCCGATTTGCGCTCACCTGCGCGCAAGGGATTCCCAGTGGGATCAGAACCGTTATCAAGGACCCTGCAAACCTGCGGGCGGGCGATCGGATTACGCTTCATTGGGTCATCTTTGGCCCGGATGATTTCGAGTCCACGGTCATTACGGTTGATGAGTCCTTCCCTAGCGTGACGATTACTCACAATCACGACAATCCGGGCCATCCAGGAGAGCTTTTTACCGTACCGTTCCCGACCTATATCCAGCCTGTCCTGGTCGGGCGTATTGAAGCGACCTATCACGTATTAAAAGCGGATGGCGTAACTGAAGGCAATTCACCGGCCACCATTGTGCTGATGACACGGCGCCAGACAGATGGCACCATCTGCGGTTAGTACCCAGTGTGAATGCGTTGAGCCAATAGGCCGCTACCTGGTCGCGAAAGCGTCCGGGTAGCGGTCTATTGGCTCTGATCTGGTGAGGCCCCGCCATTTTGCGGGATCGGAACCATGGTTTTGATACACGAGAAGGAGGTGCTACGCGCGTTAAATTTTAGTGGGCGCATTCTTAAGGAAAGTCCTACAAGGCACGGGAATTGCCCTACATGAAGTTCCCCTCTAGGTCCGTACTCTTGGCGCCGCTGAGAGCCTGAGGCGATAGATCTGTTAATCGCTTGGCTTGTTCAGTCACCCGACTAGAGGTTTATCACCCCCATGACTAATGTTAAAACGTTCACCCCTTCTCGACTGGCGACCGCTATTAAGGTACTGGCACTGATGCCACTGTCGTTGGCCGCTACGAAAGCAGCTGCACTCGAAATTTTTCCAGGCCATGAACTGACAATTGACGCCAGTTCGCCTTTTGACCGCTATCAATTGAGCGGTGATGCAAAACTCATCTCCAATGGCGCCAGGATCGTCAGTGTCCTTGCCCGCGACTCGACATTCGAAATGAATGGCGGCCGGGTACAAGCCGGTAATGAAGTCGGTGTTTCGCTCTACGGTAGTAACGCCACCATTCGTGATGCACATATTTCCAGTGGACGATCCACGGGCTTGATCGTCGGCACCGTGGATAACCGGGCGTCGACCGCTACTGTTTTCAACACCTCGATCGAAGGCGCCACGCAAGGCGTCATCTTGAACGGCTCCAGTGTGCTGTCGTTGAATAACAGTGAGGTCAGAGGGGGCGAGCAGGGCTTGTTGGCCGTCGACGGCCAATTGATCGCAAACCAGAGTCGCATCACTGGCGCCACCAACGGCATTGAAATCTATCGTCATCCGATAACCCCAGACTCGGCCTCCTTTACGTTCAACCAGACGGCTGTGGTCGGTGAGACCGGAGCGGCCATTGTGGTGAATGCTCCCGGCACGGTTGAAATCGATGTCAACAATGGCTCCACCCTGGTGGGCGGTAACGGCAACATGCTGGAACTGACCGCGGGTGGCTCGGCCAACATGCGCGTCAACAACAGCGCTCTGAGCGGCAATATCCAGGTTGGCAGCCTCAGTGAGTTGGACCTTAACCTTGATCGCGCCATCATGAACGGTGACGTGATCAACGGTGGCGGTACCGCCAGTGTGGGGCTGAACAACGGCTCGGTCCTCACCGGTCGCCTGGAGCACGTCGATAAACTGGCGATCAACAGCGACGCCACCTGGGTGATGGTCGACCATCAGCAGGTGGGTGACTTGTCCCTGAGCGGCGGCAACGTCAAGTTCGGCGAGACCGGTACGTTCTACCAGCTGGACGTGGCCAACCTATCGGGCAACGGCACCTTCATCATGAGCGCGGATTTCGCCACCCTGAGCAGCGATTTCCTTAATGTGACTGGCACGTCGTCGGGCGACCACAAACTGCTGATCGCCAGCAGCGGTGCCGACCCGTTGAGCGACGACCGCCTGCATGTCGTACACACCGCCGACGCTGGCGCCCAGTTCAGCCTGATCGGCGACCGCGTGGATATCGGGACCTATTCCTACAGCCTGATCAATGACAACGACGGCAAGGACTGGCTGCTCGACCCAGGCAGCAAGGTGATCAGCCCGAGCACCAACTCGGTGTTGGCGTTGTTCAACGCAGCCCCCACTGTGTTGCTGGGTGAAATGACCACCCTGCGCACCCGCATGGGTGAACTGCGCTTTAGCGAAGGTCAGTCGGCTGGGCTGTGGACCCGCGCCTATGGCAACAAGTATGAGGTGTCCAATGACAAGACCGGCCTGGGCTACAACCAGTCGCAACGCGGCTTCACCCTTGGTGCCGACGTGCCGGTATCGGGTGGCGACGGCCAGTGGTTGATCGGTGCAATGGCCGGTCACAGCACCTCGGACCTGGACCTGAACCATGGCAGCAGTGCAACCGTCAACAGCTACTATGTCGGCGGTTACGCCACCTGGCTGGATGCCGAGAGCGGGTTCTACTTTGACGGTGTGCTCAAGTTCAACCGCCTGCACAACGAGTCCAATGTGGCCATGAGTGACGGCAAGAAAGCCAAGGGCAACTACACGCAAAACGCGGTGGGCGCATCGGCGGAAGTCGGTCGCCACATCACGCTGGACGACGGTTTCTTCGTTGAACCATATGGCCAGTTGTCTGCGGTGATTACCCAGGCCCAGAGCTACACGCTGGACAATGGCCTGGACGCCAAGGGTGACCGCTCCAGTACGGTGATCGGTGAACTCGGTACTACCGTGGGGCGCAATATCCAGCTGGAAAGCGGCGGCGTCTTGCAGCCGTACTTGAAGGCGGCGGTGGCCCACGAGTTCGATCAGAGCAACAAAGTGTTCGTCAACGACAACTCGTTCAACAACGACTTGTCGGGTTCGCGCCTGAAGCTGGGTGCGGGTGTGGCGATGTCGGTATCGCAGAACCTGAAGTTGCATGCGGATCTGGAACACAGCACGGGCAAGAACATCAAGCAGCCGTATGGGGTTAACCTGGGCTTGCGCTACGATTTTTAACGGGCTGGATGTATAGCGCGGTAGCGGTATAAACCGTGCGGGTAATGAAAATGCCCCGTCTCGAAAGAGGCGGGGCATTTTTTTGCTTTAAGGCAGGGCGGGGTGGTTTTTAAATGCTCACCACCGCCACGGTCGTGTTGCCAGAGTTGCAGACCAGCAAGTATTGGCCATCGGGTGTGCAAGCAAGACCGTTAGGCTGATCAAAACCGTTAATCGTGCCAATCAGTGTTTCACTGTTCATGTCAATGACTCTGACGCGGTTGCCGGCAAGTTCTGAGACATATGCCAATGGTCGAGTTGGATGAAAGGCAATACCTCGTGGATCACTGAGGCCTGTGAGGGATTTGATGAATGTGAGGCTATCGTTTTCGGTGTTGTAAATATCAAGTTTGTTTAAGCCTGATACGGACACATAGAGTCGTTCGAGCGGTGCATCAAACCCGGTGTGGGCAAGTTCCTGAGCAACTGCGCCGTTAACGACAGTATGGGTGCGGACGCCACTGCTGAGTGTGTACCGTTCCGTGTTGTAGCCTGTTGTAAATATGGCTGTGCCTTGTGGATTAGTTACTATCGATCGGGGGCCAGCTGTTCCACCGAAATTTGTCACATATTGGCCACTTGTTGTGTCAAAGACGGAAAAAGCCAAAGAGCTGCCGCTAGTGGACTGAGCGGTTAATTCATTTATCTAATGGTAACGATATACTGTGCGTCCAATGTCATGGATTGGTTATGCGCATGGCCCGACCGACTTCCCCCTTCGCTTTAATGCCTTCCGATCTCATCGCCCTGCAAGGTTGGTTGCGTATGAGTACGCTGGAACAGAGCCTCGCCCAGCGAGCGCGCATCCTGCTTCTACTGGCTGACGGATTGACGCCCAAGGCCGTCAGCGAGCAGTTGCAGGTCACGCCGCCGACGGTATTCAAGTGGCGAAAACGTTATCTGGAGGCGGGAATCGAAGGGTTGAGCGATCTGCCGCGCAGCGGCCAGCCACTCAAACTTGGGCCCGATAAAATCAACGAAATCCTGACACTGACCACCCGGCGTGTACCCCAGGAAGCCACTCACTGGAGCGTCCGTTTGATGGCCAAGTATGCGCGGGTCACCACGTGGCAGGTTCGGCAGGTCTGGGCCGCTTCCGACCTCAAACCCCATCGTCTGAAGACCTTCAAAATCAGCAACGACCCTCATTTCGCCGACAAGGTAGTCGACGTGGTCGGGCTCTATCTGAACCCACCGGATAATGCCCTGGTGTTGTCGGTTGACGAGAAAACCCAGATCCAGGCGTTGGATCGCACCCAACCGATGCTCCCGCTACGCCCAGGTCAAGTTGAACGCCGGACGCATGATTACAAGCGCCATGGTACGGCGAGTCTGTACGCGGCTTTCGACATCCTAACCGGCCAAGTAATCGGACGGATTACCCAGCGCCATCGAGCCAAGGAGTTTCTGGCTTTTCTGCAACAGATTGAACGCAGCACGCCAGCCGGACTGGATCTGCATGTGATTCTAGATAACAGTTCGACCCACAAAACGGCTGCAATCAAGCAGTGGCTGGAAAAGCATCCGCGTTTCAAATTGCACTTCACACCGACCAGCGCGTCTTGGCTGAACGCCGTGGAAGGCTGGTTTGCACAACTGGAAAGACGAGCGCTATACCGGGGTGCCTTCACCAGCGTCGCCGACCTAAAAGTCGCTATCCGCCAATTTATCGAGGCTCACAATGAGCATTCAGCCAAGCCGTTCAAGTGGAATAAAACGGCTGAGGCCATCATTAGCTCGGTACATAAAGCGAAGCTGAGTGTGATAAAAAATAAATTAATGGATTAACCGCTCAAGCCACTAGCGAGTAGGCCTATAAACATTCGCGACCCGGTGGGGTTTATGCCTATTGCGTAGGCCGCTGAGTAACTGAAGGCGAAGGGGTAACTAAACGTGAAAGTACTGAGATTGAGGACTGGCGCTTGGTAATTAGCGCCAAGTCCGGTGTTGGCCGAGAGAAAGAGCCTTGGCTCCGTAGGGTGCAATGCAAGTCTATAAACATAGTTATAAGCTAGTGTTCTGATCGCGCCACTTGCGAAATTAATGACCGAAACCGAATATGCACGCGCATTCAGGACACACACTGTGTTGCCATCTCGACTGATTGCGATTTGATTCGGACCGTTCCCCACAGTGATGTGACGAATGATCTCGCCTGACCCCTTACGCGTCACATAAGTAGGCACCTTGAAGTACTTGGCCGTCTCCAGGCTGTTGGAACCGTCCAGCGATACCCAGGCTTTGACCGCAACCTCGCTGTTGTTCTCCAAGCCCGACAAATAGCTGGCGGGTATCAGGTCGAGCGTGCGTCCGGCATTGAATTCCGCGGATGTCACGCCGACCGCAAGCCGCAGGTCGCGATTGGTCGTGCTGAGTAACTGAATCCACACGGGTTGCCCGGCCCTGAAGAACGGCCATTTATCAATCCGCACGTTGTTCGCCACCGCCGTATTGATCGTCCCACCCGAGGCTTCAGGGATAGTGACCAGGTCCAGCAACGAACTCGGCAGCGCCAGGACCTCTACTGTCAGGTCGCCGGAAATCGTCGTTCCTGAGGATTCAATGAGTTGGTACGACACCGTGAACTCACCATCCAGATAAGCCGCAACAAAGTCGCTCGACAGCTCGAAGCGTGTGTAGTTCTCACCTGCTTCAGGCACGGCCGGTTTCGCAGGAATGTTTGGATTACCAATCCCCGATTTGCCTTTGATATTGACTTTGATGTCTGCATCACGCGGGAGTTTGTCTGAGATCACGCGAATTTCAATCGTTTGTGGTTGAGGTGCAATCACGTGTGTGGGGTTGAGTTCAACGCGAGTGTCCGAGATGAATGTGGTTGGCACTACTTGGGGCAGCAGCAGGGTGCGAGGCGTGCCTATTTTGATAAGCAGGTCGAGAGAGAAACGGTTCGGACCGCTAATGGGCTTGAGCTCGTAGTACAAGCGTGCCGTGCCATCGTCATTGTTCAGGACAATATTGCGAGGGACGGTGAAAGGGATCTCGGCGTCTTCCCAGTTGATGTCGACCGCGAACCAGGGGCTGGTGAAACTGCCGCCGGGTGCCGACCCCACAAAGATCAGCCTGAGTTCGGTGCCTGCGACGATGGCGGGGTGCGGACGCACCCTGACGTTCAAGTTAGCCTTGTGAATCAATGGGTTGAAGGTGAAGTCAGGCGCCACCGCCTGTAATGTGGTGGGCGCTGGCAGGTCCTCCAGGGCATCGCCGACGGGCACGCTTGCCTTTTCTGAGGCGGGTCTTGGATTACCTCGATTGATCAGGTAATGCGCCTCGAAATAACCACCGCTGAGTGCGGTAAAGAAGGCGTTGTCCAACAAGAATTCAACATCGCCATTGCCGGCCATTTCCGTGTATTCGGCATAAGTGGACGTACCATTGGCGGAGTGCCCCAGTACGATCAAGTCAACGCGGTCGTTGGGGTTCTGCCCGAAGTAGTGCGGGACCACGATGCGGACTGGGTTGGTATCTTCTGGCAGTGCGCCATTGACCAGGTCCTGTACCTCTGGAGGCGGCAGTCGTTGACTGACGGGGTCGCCGAAAATGTTATATAGCGCCCCTTCGGAGTGGCGGTCGGGAGTTCCAGGGCGAACGCGTTTGTAGGTGATCAGGATACGACCACCTGCCAGGGGCCGCAGGAAGGAAAGGGGCAGCGGGATAAGCGCCCGGATCACGTTGATAGATTGTACGTCGTATTCGAGGGTGATTTCGGTACGCACGCCGTCTGCGCTGAGTCCGCTGACGGTCAGGATAACCTTGTCGTTGACGCTATACCCCTGGCCGCGTATCGGCAGTTCAATGGTCGCGTCGCCATCGAGGTCCGGCACATTGATGAAGTCTTGTTCGCTGTCCGGGTCGTAATCGGACTCGGTGACATGCACAGGCGACAGCAGAGGTTCAACGCCACTCCCGACCCGCAGTTCGATCATTCGGGAGGGGGAGAAACCCGGTGATTTATTACCTGCCTTGTCGACGACGAACCATTCGACAAGGTGCGTGCCGTTGGGCAACTGGTTCCAGGTTCCGAAATACGCCGTGATTGTTATCGGGTTATTGCCAGAGGCCTCGAAAGACGTGACGGTGTGCTTGATGATCACGCCACCGATACTCAGGTGAATGACGTCATCCTCTTTGCGGTGGTGAACTTGAGGCTCTGCCCTGTCAAGTGGGTAATTACCAATCTGTATCTTCACGCCCGCGCTGATATCGGCATCGGTAATTACCCTGAAGTCTTCGATTTGCGGGTTGGTAAACCTGACGGGACTCATGTTGTCGTTATACGGCGTGCTGACGATCGGGTCCCTGCCGACAGGTGGCTCGCGATCAGCGAGATAATTGAACTGGCGGGTGCTATCAGTGGTGCCGCTCAGATGTTCGACGAAGACTTGCACCGTATTATTCGCCTGGTCAATAAAACGGCCGGCGTCCATAAACAGGAGGGTGAGTTGGTCAAGGTCGATTTCTTCTTGGGTAACAGTGTGAATAGGCCCCCGCACTCCGTTGATTTCAATCCAGATAAAGTCATGTTCGGCTTTATTCAGATACCCCGGCAGCAGACAGATGACGCCGTTGGTGTTGACCGTCAATGCCGCTGCGTTGAACGCTGCATCATGGCCGCTAACCGGCTTTGTTTCAGTGGGGAAAAGTACCACCAGGTCGCTGAACGGCCGGATGCCGGAGGTTGCATCGTCGGGGAACAGTTCATTGGGCATAAGCCCGCCGGGCCGGTGGTGGGAGGGGGCGATGAGCGCGGGTAGAGTGTTGTCGTCTGAGATGGCGTCAGTGTCTTGATCGAAGGTCATGATCATCGTCCTGTCTGGGCAATAGGCGTGGGCGCAATGTTCCGTGGGGAGGAGGAGGGCGCTTCAGTATTGATTCAACGCCTCGTGCAATGGGCTGCCTAGCTGTGAGAAATGACAGTGCCGACGAATGGTAAAACCCTGGAGATATTGCGCGGGTAAACATATTGAACCGCCGCCGGGCGTGCGCGGTTGGGTGGCGATGTTAAAAGCGTGAGCGTATAGCCCGAAGGAAACTCAACATGCTGGGTAATGAAAAAAAGCCCCGTCTCGGAAGAAACGGGGCTTTTTATGTTTACAGTGTTAGTAAATCGCTAAACCATCGAAGCTGTTAGTTGTACTACCCCACTGCATGTCATTAGGTGGCCACCCCCGGTTTCCATAAATGTTGACAAAGCAATAAGCCAGCCCAGGTTGCGGTTGGCCAGGTGCTTGTTCAGTGGTCCATATATTACCCATCGATGGCCAGCGCCCACTGTATTGGCCACTAAGCTCAACAGCGATACTGAAGTTAGGAAGTACGCCGCCCCATGCAGCGGCTGCACTCACCATGGAATGCCATTGCCCTGTCCCCACAAACCGGCATCTGCGGAAGGACCCGTTGACAGTCACGTTATAGCTGGCTGTTTGCGCGGGTTGCGCACTGTCCCGAACTGTGATCGTCGCGGTACCTGCGGCAGTGATGTGAACGCGGCCCCCCGCATTGACGGAAATGGCTCCTGGATTATTGGAACTGTAGGTGTACGGTGGTACGCCGCCAGTGGCAGTCCGAGCTGAGCCAAAGTAAAAGATCTCATTGAAACCACCGAAAAAGTTCACCAGCAAGTAACCATTGAGATTTAGAAACCTTGGGCTGGTATCCATTGCCAGAGCGGGCGTAGTTCTGACCGTATAGCTGACGTCTTCCAGGTTCAAGGCGCTAGCCTCGCCATTGGTACCGTCCACGGATACAGAGCCTTTGACGTGCAGCTTGCTGTTTGCAAGCAGCTGGCTCAAATAGGCACTCGGTACGGGCTCCTGTACAAACCTTTGATCAAACTCCTGTTGATTAAGAGCCTTGCTAGCATCTCGCAAAGTGAGCAAGTGGGGTTGATTCCCGGCTTTGACACCTTCCAGATAGATCCACGAGGATTGTCCTACTGCATAAAAGGGCCAGGCAGCGGTTCTGACGGTGGCGGCGTTTCTGATATCAATGACACCTGCCGTGGCCTCAGGAACGCTCAACAAGTCTAATGCTTGTGCCGGCAGAGGCTCCACCTCGAGGGTCAGTGGTACCGACCCAGTGGTATTGCCGCTGCGGGTAACCTCGAAATACACCTCGCAAGAGTCCCCCAGGTAGGCGGCGACAAAATCGCTGAAATGTTCGAATCTAATATAGTCTTCGCCAGGCTCCGCAATGCCGGGTTTTGACGGAATGTCGGGAGTCCCCAAGCCTGATTTGCCCACGACCCTCAGTTTGACGTCATCGCTGTCGAGCATCGGGAAGTATTTCACCCTGAACTCTACTTCGACCGGAGGCAGCACGTGCAACGGGTTCAGGCGCGACAGGGTTGGCGTAATTGCGGTGGCCTGCACAACAACCGGCGGCTCGGACAGTTCCAGCTTAATGCCGATGTAGATCACAAGCTCCTGGGAAAGCCGGGAAATTGCACCTGGTGTCTTAGGCCTTACCTCGTAGGAAAGCGTCATCGTGCTGTTGAGATTGGCCAGGACGATAGTTCTCGGAATAGTGAAAGGGATGACCGCGTCCTCCCAGTTGATATCGACATTGAACCAGTCAGTCGTAATGCTGCCGCCTGGACGGGTACCTGTGGCGATCACTCTGATCTCTACGCCTTCTACAATGAACGGATGGGGGTCAATCCTGACATTGAGGTTGGCCAGGTTGGTACCGGGGTCGAACACAAAACCGGGCGGTAACGCTTGCAATGTCCTGGGGGGCGGTAATGTTGCCCTTGCATCACCGACAGGCACCGTTACCTGTTCAGAGGCTGGCCTTGTTACGCCACCATTGATCAAGTAATGAGCAGTAAAATACCCACCGCTCAGTGCATTGAAGAATGCGCTCTCCAACAAGAAAACAACGTCACCGATACCTGCCATTTCGGTGAATTCGGCATAGCTGGGCACGTTATTGGCGCTACGGCCGACCACTATCAAGTCGACTCTGTCATTTTCATGCTGCCCGAGGAATTTAGGCACCAGAATGCGTACCGGATTGGTATGGTCGGGTAGAGAGCCGTCACTGTCCAAATCCAGGACTTGTGGTGGTGGTAAACGGGTTCCGACCGGGTCACCGTAGATCGCGTAGAGCGAGCCTCTGGAGGGACGATCAGCAACGCCTGGACGAATCCGTTTGTAAGTGATGAAGATGTGCCCACCCGGCAGGGGCAGCAGAAAGTCAGCAGGCAGGGGGATGTTGACCCTGATTGGAGTGATCGAGGTCACCCGATGGTCGATGGTTATTTCGACTGGCACGCTGCTGGCGCTGAGGCCCTTTATCGTCAGGCGCACCGTATCGCTGACGGCGTATCCGTTATTGCGTATGGGCAATTCGATGTTTGCGTCGCCATCGAGATCACGGATATCGATAAAGTCCTGATCGTGCTCCTCGTCGTAGTCGGACTCGGTTACAAACACGGCGGGCAGTATTGGTTCGCTGCCACTCCCCAATTGCACTTCAATGAGCCTGCGAGGCGAGAAGCCTGGGGAATGATTACCCACCTTGTCGAGCACATACCATTCTACAATATATTCGCTGTCAGGTAGCGCTTCCCATGTGCCGAAATAGGCCCAGACACTAATAGGCAAGTTGCCTGAGGCTTCAAAATTGGTAACCGTGTGTTTGATCAGCAAGCCGCCGATACTTACAAAAATTACGTCGCCTTCTTTACGGTGATGTTTCGTGGGAACTGCGGGATTCAGTGGATAGTCTTCAATCAATATCTCGACCCCAGCGATGGCATTTTCCTTCGTGATCACGCCGAAGGCCTCGATCTGTGGGTCTGCAAACTTCACGGCAGCCATATTTTCGTTGACGTTGGGCGTGCTGACGATAGGGTCCGGGCCGACTGGGTGCTCACGATCAACGTAGATTGTGAACAGCTTGCTTTTATCAATTGTGCCGCTCAGTTGTTCGACAAAGGCCTGTACCTTATTGTTTGCCTGATCGATAAAGCGGGTGCTTTCTATAAACAGGACAATTTGCGTGCCCAAGTCGGCTTCGTCAGCGCTGACGGTATGGAAGGCTACTTGCACGCCGTTGAGTTCCAGCCAAATGAAGTCATTTTCAGCTTGTTCCAGATACGGCAGAAGGATGCAGATGACCCCCGAAGGGTTTACCTTCAAGGCGGCATCATTGAAGCCACCATCAGCACCTGCGACAGGTTCCCATAACGTTGGGAAATACAGGGGCAAGTCGGAAAATGGAGTGTTGATAAATGTTCTTGAGTTCAATGCAACGTCGGTTGGCGGTGGTGAGGTGAAGCCTTTGCGACGCAGGTCATTGGGGTGAAGCACACCGAGTGTATCGCTGGAGGAAATATCAAGGGCCTCCGGAAAAATCGACTGGTTGTCGATGGGGTCAGGGGCTTGATCGTATGTCATGATTAGGATTCCTTGTCATAGGGAAAACGATCGGAAACCCGTCACACAAGTGGGTCTCTGGCTTGATTCAGCGCCCGTCATCTATCGCCTGCCTAGCTGTGAGAAATGACAGTGCCGACGAATGGTGAACCCGACTTGTCCGTCAGCTAAAACACCACCAACGACACTGAATCCCCGCCGATATTGGCCACGTAGCCGTGGGAATCGTCTGGGGCCACCACCAGCCCGCGCGGCTTGTTAAACCCGGCATAGCTGCCAATCACCTGTCGCGAGCGCGTATCGATAATGCCCAGCAGGTCGCCATCGGTCTGCGACACGTAGGCCCGATCACGCCCGCGTTCGAAGGCGATGTCGTAGGGGCCCAGCAACCCGGTCAAGGTCTGCTCGATGCGCTGGGTCGAGGTATTGCCGATCGTGACGCTGCCGCCTTCGCGCGCGCTGATATACACCTGAGAGCCACGGGGGTTATGGGCGATGGCGACGGGGGCGGAGCGGGTGTCGGCGCTGTTGATCAGGCTGTTGGTCGGCAGATTGATGATGGACCAGTCGAAGAATGTGGCCACGTGTGCGCGGTTGTTATCGGGGCTGACGGCGACATCGATGGGCGCGCGCACCGGGATCGAAGCCACGCGTTGGTGGTTGCTTGTGTCGATGACGACCAGGCGCGATGCACCTTCATCGGCCACATACAGGCGCGAGCCGTTGGCATTGAAGCGAATGCCTCGGACGGTGGTGAACCCGGTCAGCGTGTCGATCAGCGAATAGTCCCGCGTGCTGTAGAGGCGAATCGGGGTATTGGTGGCGCTGCTGTTGTCGGTCACATACAGACGCTCGGCCGTTGGATGAATGGCCAGGCGCAACGGCGAGCCCGGCACGTCGAAGCTGTCGATGACGCGGTTACGCAGGGTGTCGATGACCCAGATCGAAGTGCGGCCGAAGGTGCAGGCGACGTAGAGCCGCGTACCGTCCGGGCTGAGCGCCAGGGCGTTCGGCGAATTGCCCACCGGGATCGTGGCGAAGATGCCCACGGTGTTGCTCATGCGGTAGTCGACAGGGCGAAAGGCGATGGCGAAATCCTTATGGGCGCTGCCGTTCAGCGATACCCGCGCCTCAACCCGCAGGGTGCTCTGGGTCGGCAAGGAACGCAGATAATCGGCGGGTAAGCGGACTTCCACGCGTTTGGCATTGAATTCCGCGGCGCTCAGCGGTGTGCCGTCGCGCAGCACCCGATTGGCCGCGGCCTTGATTTCGAGCCACACCGGCTGCCCGGTCCGCATGAACGGCCATGCCTGAATCACTGCACTGTGCGTCACGTTGGCGTTGATGATGCCGTTCGACGCCTGGGGCACGTTGACCAGGTCCAGCGCTTGTTCAGTCAGCGGGTCGATGGTCAAGGTCAGCACCTGGGAGGCGCTGGTGGCACCGGCGCGGGTCACGGTATAGGACAATGCAGCGTCTCTGCCCAGGTTGGCGGCAATCACCCGATTACTGATGATGAAGTCGACATAACCCTTCAGCGGGTCGCCTGGCCGTGGATTGATGACGGGCGTTCCGAGCCCGTAGGTGCCGATGAATCTGGGCTGGATATCATCGCCGGCGAGCATCGGCTTGTAGCTCACCCGAAACGTACAGACCGGCGGCTCCAGCACATGTTGCGGGTTGAGCCGGGCGGTGGAGGGGTCGGCGATGTTGATCGTGCTTTCCAGAATATGCGGCACCGGCAGTTGCAGGCCGCTACCGACGGTCATCACCAACGCCTGGGAATAACGGGTGCGCTGGCCGGCTTGCTCCACCCGATAGTAAATGCGCGCCGAGCCGTTGAGGTTGGCCACGACAAACACCCGTGCGATGACAAACGCCAGGTCCTGCCCGACCCACGGCCGGGTGATGGGGAACCGGTCCGGTGGGGCGCTGCCGCCCATGGCGCTGCCTTCGACGTACAGGGTGACCGTGGCACCTTCCGTGAAAGCGGCATGCGCCGCAACCCTCACGTTGGCATTGCCTCGGGATTGCTCGGGGTCGAAGTTGAAGGCGGGGGCGGGTGCTTGCAACACCTCAGGCGCGGGCAGGGCGTCCTGGGGCTCGCCGATGTTGAGTTGCAGAATGGCCGACGGTGGGCGCCCCCCGGCGGTGTTGATGTAGTAGTAGAGCATCAGCTCGCCGCCATCGAGCTGGCGGATGTCACCGTCGATCCCATTGTGCAGTTCGAACACGACGCTGCCTTCGCCGGCCGGCAACCCGTGCTCCTGATAAAAACGGTGGCCGTTGGCGTAGGTGCCTTCCAGCACCAGCGTGACACGGTCAAAGGGCTTTTGGCCGGTATAAGCCGCGATCGTAACGGTCACCGGGTCGGTCAAGGGATGCAGGACGCCGCCGCTGGCGGCGGGCACTTGCGGTGCTACGAGGCCGGTTTGTTCGGGGGTTCCGCTCACTTGGACGAAGGTGTTTTCCGAGGGCCGGTTGACTTGTCCTGTGCGAATTCGCTCATAACTCAGTTGGATCAAGGCGCCGATAAGCATACGCACGTCAGCATTGGGCCATGGGACGTCGACGAAAGGCGTTGTGGTCGATGTGATACTGGCATCGTAGGTCTGTTCGACATCGACACCTTCCGGCAAACGCCCGCGAATGGTCAGTCGAAGACCGTCGCCCGACGCCCAGCCTTTTCCCTCGACCGCCACCCTGAGGGTTGCGTCTTTGCCTGCCAGCGTGTCCGCGTCCAGCGTGCCGGTCGGTGCTTCGACAATCTGGGCGGCGTCCAGCAACCGTTCGTTGGGATCCAGCCGCACTTCGATCAGTTGCATCGGCGAGCGCCCCGACGCGTAGTTGCCGACCTCATCGATGACATCGTAGGCGCAGGCCTGAAAGCCACTGCCGATGCGCAGCCAGGTGCCGTAATAGACCGTGATTGAAATCGGGTTGCGGCTGCTGGCCTCATTCTCTGTGACGATGTGCTCGATGATTTGCTCGCCGATGATCAAGCGAATGCGATCGCGTACCGCCCGGTAGGTACTGGGAGGCCGGTTGAGGTCCAGCGGGTAAAAGGGGATTCTCACCACCACCCCGCGCCCGGCTGCGGCCGAATCGATCAGGAACTGCGCGGGTTGCGGTCGCGACAGTTGTTCATTGACCCAGGGTGGGCGGGTAATGGGGTCGCTGCCGGTTGGCGCCACGGTGTCGATCTTGAGGGTCAGGCGTTGGGTTTCTTCTACGCGGTGATCGAGGTGCGTCACCCGGAAAAATACGGGGCCGGCCGCGCCGTCGGCCAAGCGGGCCATGGAGATGTGCAGGGTAATCGGCTTCGCTTCGCGCGCTTCTTGCTCGGTTACGGTATGGAAGTCGACCGGGACCAGCAGGTCGCTACAGAACAACTCGATGAAATCGCCTTCAAGCTGGCCTGCGTAGGTGCGCAAGATGCAAATCAGGCCCGTGCTGCCATGGTTCTCCAACAGCAGTTGATGCACACCGCCGGAGAATCCTACGACCGGGGTCGTCAGGCCGGGAATATAAGGCGACAACTGCGCGACGAAAGGGGGCGCGTTGAGCTCTGGAGTCATGCTTGTCACCTCGTGCAAGGCAAAGGAGCCGAAAAGGTCCGGGGCACACAAGGATTGAACGCAGAAGGGCAGCGAGCAGGCTAGCTGTTAGAAATGACAGTGCCGACAGGCGGTAGCGGCCCAGGGCGGGCCGCCCTCGGTAGTCGCTAGGCTTGGCGGTTCCAATGCCTGAACAGCGGCTCCGCCAGAAACAACACGAACAACAAGCGCATCACCTGCATTGCCGTCACCAACGGCACCGACAGTTGCAGGGTTTCCGCGGTCAAACTCATCTCGGCAATGCCACCGGGCATCATGCCCAGGGTCAATGAGCGCAGGTCCAGTTGGGTCATCGCACTCAAGCCCACGGCGGCCAGCGTCGCCAGCAGCATGGTCAAGGCGGTGCCGATCAAGGTGCGCGCCATGAACGACGGCGCACTGCGGAAGAACTGACGATTGAAGTGGCAGCCCAACCCGCTGCCGATCAGCCACTGGCCGATCTGGCTGCCGCCGTCGGGCAGGCCGATGTGCAGGTCCCACGCCACACTGGCGGTGGCACTGACCAACAGTGGCCCGAACAACCATGGGTTCGGCTGACGCAAGCGTTGCCAGCCCCAGGCCACCAGCGCACCGGCGGGAAACAGCAGCGCCAGCCAGGCCCAGCTCACCGGGGCTGGATGAAACTGCGGCGCGCCACCGTCCAGCACGTACTTGAAGATCGCCGGTACGCACAGCACCACCACCAACACCCGCAGGCTTTGCCCCGCCGCGACCCGGCTGAGCACCGCGCCATTGCGTGCGCCGAGGTTGACCATCTCGCCGGAACCGCCGGGCATGCTGGAGAAAAACGCGGTGGCGCGGTCTTCGCCGCTGCGGCGCATCAACCACACGCCGACCACGCTCGACAGGCTGGTAACCAGCGCGCCGAAGAAGATCAAACCGAAGTGGCTCATCACCTGTTCGATCACCAGCGGAGTGAAGTGCAGGCCGATGCCGATGCCCACCACCCATTGGCCGCCTTTGCGCCCGCCGGGAATCTCCGCCAACTGCCACGGCGTGAGGCAACGCACGAGGATGATCGCCAGTAGCGAACCGACCATATACGGCAACGGCCAGCCGACCAGGCTGGCCAGGTAACCGCCGGCCAGGCCGACCAGCGGTGTTCCCCACCAGTGTTTAAAGCTGGCCTCAGACATCGGCCACGGCACGACGCTGCAACGCACGTTTGCGGTAGATGCGCGCCAGCGGTAACAGCAGCATCACGGCGGTCAATACCCAGACGCCGAAGGTGATCGGGCTGGACCACAGGATCTCCAGCGCACCGTTGGAGATCGACAGCGCGCGGCGCAGGTTCTGCTCCATCAGGCCGCCGAGGATAAAGCCCAGCAACACCGGCGACAGCGGGAAGTCCAGCTTGCGCAGGATGTAGCCGAAGATGCCGATACCGATCATCAGGAACAGATCGAACGTGGTGGCGTGAACCGCGTACACGCCGATCGCGGTGATGATCGCGATCACCGGCACCAGCGCCCAGTTCGGCACGGCGAGGATGCGCGTGAAGATGCGGATCATCGGGATGTTGAGGATCACCAGCATGATGTTGGCGATGAACAACGAGGCGATCAGGCCCCAGACGATATCCGGTTGCTGTTGGAACAACAGCGGGCCCGGCGTGATGTTGTACAGCGACAGGGCGCCGATCATCACCGCGGTGGTGCCCGAACCCGGCACGCCCAGGGTCAGCATCGGCACCAGCGCACCGCAGGCGGAGGCGCCGATGGCGGTTTCCGGAGCCGCCAGACCACGCATGTCACCCTGCCCGAATTTACCGCTGGCCCCGGCCAGGCGTTTCTCGGTCATGTAGGCCACGGCTGACGCCAACGTCGCGCCAGCGCCGGGCAATACGCCCATGATGAAACCGAGCAGGCCGCACCGGATGTTCACCGCAAATACCGACGAGGCTTCCTTCAGGTTAAACATCATCCGCCCGGTGGCTTTCACCGCTTCCTGGCCACGGTGGGTTTTTTCCAGCAGCAACAGGATCTCGCTGATGGAGAACAGGCCCAGCACCAACACCACAAACTGGATGCCGTCGGTCAGGTGGATGTTATCGCCGGTAAAGCGGTACACGCCGCTGTTGGCGTCGATGCCCACCGCCGACAGGAACAGGCCGATCAGCGCCGCGACGAAGGTCTTCAGCGGTTTATCGCCGGCCATGCCGCCGAGGCAGACAATCGCGAACACCATCAGTACGAAATATTCCGCCGGGCCGAAGGCAATCGCCCATTTGGCCAGCAGCGGGGCAAACAGCACCATGCCGCAGGTGGCGATAAACGCGCCGATGAACGAACTCCACGCCGACAACGACAAGGCCACACCGGCCAGGCCTTTGCGGGCCATCGGGTAACCGTCGAGGGTGGTCATCACGGTGGAGGCTTCGCCCGGGATGTTCAGCAGGATCGAGCTGATACGCCCACCGTATTCGCAGCCCAGGTACACGGCCGCCAGCAGGATCAACGCCGACTCCGGCGGCAGGCCCAGGGCGAACGCGATGGGGATCAACAGCGCCACGCCGTTGATCGGGCCCAGGCCCGGCAGCAGGCCGACCACGGTGCCGATCAAGGTGCCGCACAGCGCGGTCACCAGGTTGTAGGGGGACAGTGCCACGCCGAAGCCCTGGCCCAAATAGCCGAAAGTATCCATATCAGTTCTCCAGAACGTCGAGCAGGCCGAGGGGCAGCGGAACATCCATGGCTTTATCGAACAGCAGATAAAGGCCGACGCTCATCAAGGTGATGATCACCGCACCGGGCAACCAGCGGCCGCCATACAGCCGTGCCATCGGAATGCCGATCAACATGCTGCTGAGAATGAAACCGAGGGATTCGAAGGTGGCGGCAAACACGATCAATAGCGCCACGCAGATGCCGATCTTGATCAGGGTGGCGCGGTCCAGCGCGGGTTCTTCCTCGGTATGCTGGGTCGGCTGCGGGCGAAACAGCATGTAGATCAGCGCCAGGCTCATCAGCCCGAGCATCAGCAGCGGGTAGGCCCGAGGCCCCACGGGTTCGTAGGAAAACGACGCCTGGTAGGGCCAGGCCATCAAGGCCAGGCCCGCGCAGGCCAGCAGCAGCGCGGCGGCGAATATGCGTTGTAAGAGCATGTTGAACTCCTGGGCCACGCCCCTGGTTCAGCAGGGCGTGGCCGCGCGACAGAGGGGCGATTACTGGATCAGGCCGAACTCTTTGGCCAGCACTTTGTAGTCCGCTACCTGCTTCTTCACGTAGGTGTCCAGCTCCGGGCCGGTCATGGCGAACGGGAACAGCTCGCGCTGGTCACGCAGCTTGGCGAAGTCTTCGGAGGCCAGCAGTTTGTCGAAGGCGTCTTTCCACCAGGCGTAGTCGGCATCGCTGACTTTTGGCCCAAGGTAGAAACCGCGCACCACTGGCCAGACGATGTCGTAGCCTTGCTCTCTGGCGGTCGGAATATCCTTCATTTCCGGCTCGTCCAGGCGCGCTTCGGAGAACACCGCGAGCAAGCGCATGTCGCCACTCTGGATATGGGGCATGGAATCGGAGATGTCGGTACTGCCCACCTGGATGTGGTTGCCCATCAGCGCGGTGACAATTTCACCGCCACCTTCCAGCGCCACATAGCGCAGGTCGCGCGGGTTGATCCCGGCGGCCTTGGCGATCAGCGCGGTTTGCATCCAGTCCTGGCTACCCACGGTGCCGCCGGAACCGATGACCACTTTGCTCGGATCTTTCTTCAGCGCCTGCACCAGGTCGTCGAGATTTTTGTAAGGCGAATCGCTTTTCACCGCGATGGCGCCGTAGCTGGTGCCGACCGCTGCCAGCCAACGCACGGCGCTTTCATCGAAGCGCCCGAACTTGCCCTGGGCCAGGTTCAACAGCGAGCCGCTGGACCAGGCCACCAGGGTGCCGCCGTCTGCAGGGCGCTGTGCGACCACGGCGTTGTAGGCCACTGCGCCCACGCCACCAGGCATGTAGGTCACGCGCATCGGCTTGCTCAGCAGCTTCTCGTTGACCAGCGCGCTTTGCGCCAGTTTGCAGGTCAGGTCAAAACCACCGCCAGGGGAGGCCGGGGCGATGCATTCCGGGCGCTTGGGTTCGTCGGCGGCCAGCAGTTGGCCGGCGAACAGCATGCAGCCGGCGGCGAGGGCGAATTTACGCAATGAAAGGGTCATGGTTATCTCCGTCGTTGTTGTTATGAGTGGCTATTACCAGGCACTGCTTACCAGAGCGCGACGCTGTAACTGACCAGCAGGCGTACTTCATCCGCATCACGCGCTGAATAGTTGGAACGATACGTCGCATTGCGCAGGCGCACGGCGACATCCTTGAACGTGCCGCTTTGCACCACGTACTTGATCTCGCTGTTGCGTTCCCACTCCTTGCCGGTCTCGCCGTTCTTGAGCTTGATATGGTCACCCGACAGGTAACGGCTCATGAAACTCAGGCCGGGAATCCCCAGCTTGGCGAAGTCATAGTCGTAGCGTGCCTGCCAGGAGCGCTCCTCGGCGCCGGCAAAGTCGTTGATCTGCACGAAGTTGACCAGGTACGGGTCGCTGCCATCCACATACGGAAACGCGCTGTCGCCGGACATGTGCTGGTAGCCGGCGCTGAGCTTATGGCCGTTGAGGGCATAGCTGAACAGGCCATTGAGGGAGGTGTTGTCGATCTTGCCGCCGCGGGCGGCGCCGGTGTCGTCGCTGATCGCCAGGCGCAGATCGGTGGCGAAGGTGCCGGGGCCCATCGGGCGCGCAGCCACCAGGCCGAGGAAGTGCTGGCGGTACACGTCGTCGAGTTGGGCGAAGTGATAGCTGCCGGTGATCTTGTCGGCGAACTTGTAGTCCACGCCGCCGAAATTGAAGTGCTTGCCGGTGGCGCCGCTGAGGAAACGGCTGTTCTTGTTGTTGAGGGCGATGTCCTCGTAGTTGGTGTCGTCGCGGTCCTTGGCCTTGTCGAGACGGCCACCGGTGAACACCAGGTTCTTGAACTCTTTCGAGGTGATCAGGCCGCCGTTGAAGGTTTGCGGCAGGATGCGGCCGTCGTTGGGCTTGAGGATCGGCAGCTCGGGGATCAGCGCGCCGACTTTCAGTTCGGTGGCGGAGATCTTCACTTTGCCGGTCAGGCCCAGCTTGGAATACTCGTTGGCGGCGCGGCCATCGTCGTGGGTGGGCAGCAGGCCGCTGCCGGTGCGGTCGGGGCTGGAGTCGAGCTTGACGCCGAGCATGCCCAGCGCATCCACGCCAAAGCCGACGGTGCCGTCGGTGTAGCCCGATTGCAGGTTGAGCATGAAGCCCTGGGCCCATTCGTCGCGCTTGGATTGCTGGGCGCTGGTGCCGTCGCGAAAGTCGCGGTTGAAGTACATGTTGCGGGTTTCCAGGGTCGCGCTGCTGTCTTCGAAGAAGGCGGCTTGGGCAAGCGGCGAAAAGCCGGCAAGGGTGGCGGCGCTGGCAAGGGCGGTCTGGGTCAGGCGGGAAAAACGCACAGGCGTGCAAGCCTGGGGCTGTGTCGACAGCATCGTTGAGTACTCCGTTATTGTTCTTATTTGACGAAAACGCTTCGAGGCGTTTTTCGGGTGCTACGGATCAGGCAGCTCGGCGGGCATGGCCAACCGTGGCTGGATGCTAAAGGGTGAAGCTTTCACTAACCTTTCAGTTGCCTTTCAATGTTTTCGGGCTTCACAGCCCAGGCCGCGCCTGTAAACTGCCTCGCAGAGCGTGGCGCCGACCACCCCCGAATGAGGTAGAAATCCATGCGTGTCCTCCTGGTTGAAGACCATTTGCAACTGGCCGAAAGTGTCGCCCAGGCGCTCAAGAGCACGGGTCTGACCGTCGATGTGCTGCACGACGGAGTGGCCGCGGACCTGGCCTTGGGCAGTGAGGAATACGCCGCGGCGATCCTCGATGTGGGCTTGCCGCGCATGGACGGTTTCGAGGTGTTGGCGCGTTTGCGGGCGCGTGGGAAAAATCTGCCGGTGCTGATGCTGACGGCGCGCAGTGATGTGAAAGACCGTGTGCATGGCCTGAACCTGGGCGCCGACGATTACCTGGCCAAGCCGTTCGAGCTGACGGAACTGGAGGCGCGGGTCAAGGCGCTGTTGCGGCGCAGCGTGCTCGGCGGCGAGCGCCAGCAGGCCTGCGGCGTGCTGGTCTACGACCTCGACACCCGCCGCTTCACGGTCGGCGGCGAGCTGCTGACCCTCACGTCCCGCGAGCAAGCCGTGCTTGAAGCGCTGATCGCGCGCCCGGGCCGGGTGATGAGCAAGGAGCAACTGGCCGCCCAGGTGTTCGGCCTCGACGAAGAGGCCAGCCCGGATGCGATCGAAATCTACATACACCGCCTGCGCAAGAAACTCGACGGCCAGCCCATCGCCATCGTCACCTTCCGTGGCCTCGGCTACCTGCTGGAAGCGCGCGATGCATAAGCCCAGCAGTCTGCGCTGGCGGCTGCTGTGGAACCTCGCGCTGTTGCTGGTGCTGTTGATGGTCGCCAGCGGCATGAGCGCCTACTGGAACGGCCGCGAAGCCGCCGACACCGCCTATGACCGCACCTTGCTGGCCTCTGCACGCACGATTGCCGCCGGCCTGACCGAGGTCGACGGCAGCTTGAGCGCGAATGTGCCGTATGTGGCCCTGGACACCTTTGCCTACGACAGCGCCGGGCGGATTTATTACCAGGTCAATGACATCGACCAGAAGCTGATTTCCGGTTACGAAAACCTGCCCGGCCCGCCGCCTGGCACGCCGCGCACCGATGATTACCCGGCATTGGCACGGTTTTACAACGCCACGTACCAGGGCCAGGCCGTGCGCGTGGTGAGCCTGCTCAAGGCGGTTTCCGAACCGAACATGAACGGCATGGCGGAAATCCGCGTGGCCGAGACCGATGAAGCCCGCGTCAGCATGGCCCGCAGCCTGATGGCCGATACCTTGCTGCGCCTGGGCATGCTCGCCATCGGCGCGCTATTGCTGGTGTGGTTTGCCGTGAGCGCGGCGTTGCGCCCGCTGGAGCGCTTGCGCACGGCGGTGGAAGAGCGCCAGCCCGACGATCTGCGGCCGTTGCCGCTGGTCGAGGTGCAGCTCGAGTTCGGCCCGCTGGTGCGTTCCATCAACCATTTCACCGAACGCCTGCGGGGCCAGTTCGAGCGCCAGGCACAGTTTATCGCCGATGCGGCCCACGAACTGCGCACGCCGCTGGCCGCGCTCAAGGCGCGCCTGGAACTCGGCCTGCGCGCCGAAGACCCGGCCACCTGGCGCAGCACCCTGGAAACCGCTGCGCAAGGCACCGACCGCCTGACCCATTTGGCCAATCAATTGTTGTCCTTGGCGCGTATCGAAAACGGCGCACGCGCGATTGCCGAAGGCGGGGCGCAATTGCTCGACCTCAGCCAGTTGGCCCGCGAACTGGGCATGGCCATGGCGCCGTTGGCCCATGCGCGTGGGGTCGCGCTGGCGCTGGAGGCCGACGAGCCGGTGTGGCTGCGCGGCGAACCGACGCTGCTCAACGAGCTGTTGAGTAACCTGGTGGATAACGCTCTGGCGCATACGCCGCCTGGCGGCAATGTGATCCTGCGCGTGACGGCACCGGCGGTGCTGGAAGTGGAAGATGATGGCCCGGGCATCCCGCTGGACGAGCGCGACCGCGTGTTCGAACGCTTCTATCGCCGCAGTCAGCAGGGCCTGGGCTCCGGTCTGGGCCTGGCGATTGTCGGCGAAATCTGTCGCGCGCATCTGGCCCAGATCAGCCTGCATGATGGTGAACCGACGGGCTTGAAAGTGCGCGTCAGTTTTGTCGCCGGTTGATCAGTAGAACATCGACCGCGCTTCATCCAGTTCCGCACGCACGCTGTCGCTGTAAAGGTCCAGGCGCAGTTTTTTGACTGCTGGCAGGTTGGTGATCGGTACATCCGCCAGCGGATGCGCGGTGCCGCGATGGCAATACAGCACGGCGACTTGCACCAGGTCGATATAGTCGAGGCTGGCGGAGTCGCGTTCCAGGTCCAGGTATTGGCCCGGCAGCTTGACCAGCATCTCCGGGAAGTCCCAGCCACGCAGGAGTTTGTCGCCGAGCATTGGGTGGCTTTTCTCGATCATGTGGTTGAGGCTGACCGGGTCAGAGAGCAACTCGTAATGGTCTTCGGCGTAGGTCAGGATCGGCAGCACACCGATCTGGTGCACCAGGCCTCCGAGCGCTGCCTGGTCCGGCTTGAGCTGGCTGTGGCTGCGGCACAGCGCGTAGCTGACGCCCGCCACTTCCAGGCTGCGGCGCCAGACGTCGCGCATTTTCTGTTCGATCACTTCGGAACGGGCGTGGAAGATCTGCTCCATCACCAGGCCGATCGCCAGGTTGCTGCTGTAGTTGGTGCCCAGCCGGGTGATGGCGGTGTGCAGGTCGGTGACTTCCTGCGTGGCCCGCAACAACGGGCTGTTGACCACTTTGATCAAGCGCGCCGACAGCGCGGTGTCGCGACCGATCACTTTGCTCAAGTGACTGATGCCGATTTCCGGGTCTTCGGCGGCCTGACGAATGCTCAGGGCCACTTCCGGTAATGTCGGCAGAACCAGGTCATCGTTGTCGATGGCCGCAATCAAAGCCTGTTGGACTTTTTCCGCCAGCTCGTTCATTCATGCTCTCTAAGGTGTTGCAAAGGGGTGCGACGATCAGTGCTGGATCTCTCGATCACGATCCAATTGGTAGGGCAGGTCAAGTAGCTGCAAAGCGGGACCTTCGAGGGTGCCTAAATGCACATCACCACTCTCGGCTGCTTCGGCTTGCAGAACCGCCAGAAGTTCCACCATTTGGTCAGCTTTTGCCGCGATCACCACCTCGCCGATCGAGCTGTTGTGGCTGGGAGAAAACAGCGGCGTGCCGGGCTCGGGCAATTCAGCGGCATACAGGCTCAGGCGGTACAGGCGACGCTTGAGTTTGCCCAGGTATTGCATGCGCGCGACGATTTCCTGGCCGGTGTAGCAGCCTTTCTTGAAACTGACGCCGCCCACGGCCTGCAGGTTGAGCATCTGCGGGATAAACAGCTCTCGGGTCTGCGGCATGACCTGGCCGATACCGGCGCGCACCTGGCCCAGCAGCCATTCGTTCAAGTCAGCCGGTTGCAACTGCGCGGCCAATTGGCTGCGCACGGCTTCGGCTTGCTCGGCGGGCGCCCAGAGTTCGACGCGACCAGGGGAAACGCGGATGGCGATCAATTGTTCGCTGCGGGCGACGCTGTCGGTCGCGGCCGGCAGCTCCAGGCCCAGGCTCGCCAGGGCCTGATCCGCGTTCGCCAGGCCAAAACGTGCCCAGGCGGCGCTTTCGTCGGTGAGTTTGGATTTGGAGAACACCGCGTATTTCTTCAGGTCGGCCAGTTGCGGTTCCAGCAGCTCGGTGGCCATGGCCAAGAGCACGCCATCACCTTGCAGCAGGATGCGAAAGCTCGACTGCATGCGCCCTTTTTGCGTGCAGCGCGCGCCGAGGCTGGCCTGGGTGTCGCTCAGGTAGTTGAGGTTGCAGGTGAGTTGGCCCTGCAGGAACTTGGCAGCGTCGGCGCCGCGGACGGCGAGAACGCCTTCGTGGGTCAGTGGGCAGAAGAAAGCAGAGTCGGCCATGGGTCATCGCAGGTCAAAAAGTCTCGGTGCATCATAGAGGGGCGCCCGACAAATGGATAGTTTCTGTAGGGGGCGACCAAAGCCGACTGTTCCGCTGCCTTGGGGCCTGTATACTTGCAATCTATTTGAGGAGCGTTCCATGGTCGAAGATGTAGAACTCAATCGCCTCTACTGGCACAGCCGTCGCGGCATGCTTGAGCTGGACGTGTTGCTGGTGCCATTCGTCAGAGAGGTTTACTCGACCCTTAACGAGGTGGATCGCAACTGTTACGTGCGCCTGCTGGAATGCGAAGACCAGGACATGTTCGGCTGGTTCATGGAACGCTCCGAATCGGAAGACCCGGAGCTGCAGCGCATGGTTCGGATGATCCTGGATCGTGTCCAGCCCAAGTAATCCCGCCTTCGAATGCCGCTGGCAGGCCTCGCGGCTGTTGCTGGCGGCCTATCTCCTGGCCCAGTCGTCCGCACTGGGTGCGCTGCTGCTTGTCGATTTGCCTTATTCAAGCCTTGGCCTGTTGCTGTGCCTGGCTCACGCCGCCTGGGTTATCCCGCGCCATATCCGGCTGACTCACCGTTCGTCGATTCGCGGCCTGCGCCGTGACGAAAGCGGGTGGCAGTTGTGGAGCGAAGCGCGCGGCTGGCACCGCGTGCAACTGCGTCCCGAGAGCCTGGCGTTGCCGTTGATCGTGGTGCTGCGCTATCGGGTGCAGGGCGAATGGGCGGTGCGGTCGATCTGTGTGCCCAAGGATTCGCAGGCCGCCGATGTACACCGGCGCCTGCGGGTTCGCCTGAAGTTCAGTCGGCGTAGGTGGTTGGCACCAGAATAGTATCGCGGGCCTCGGGCAGCATCTGCGGGTAGTCGAGGGTGTAATGCAGGCCCCGGCTTTCCTTGCGCTCCATGGCCGAGCGGATCATCAGCTCCGCCACTTGGGCCAGGTTGCGCAATTCGATCAGGTCGCGGCTGACTTTGTAGTTGCTGTAGAACTCGTCGATCTCATCCAGCAACAGTCGCACGCGGTGTTGTGCGCGTTGCAGGCGTTTGTTGGTCCGCACGATCCCTACGTAGTCCCACATGAAGCGTCGCAGTTCGTCCCAGTTGTGGGCGATGATCACGTCTTCGTCCGAATCGGTCACCTGGCTCGCGTCCCAGCGGGGCAGGGCGGCCGGGACGGGGATCTGCGGCAGTTGTTCAAGGATGTCCGCCGCCGCCGAACGCGCATAGACAAAACATTCGAGCAGCGAGTTGCTGGCCATGCGGTTGGCGCCGTGCAGGCCGGTGAAGCTGGTTTCGCCGATCGCGTACAGGCCGGGGACGTCGGTGCGCCCGTGTTGGTCGACCATCACGCCGCCGCAGGTGTAGTGCGCGGCCGGCACCACCGGGATCGGGCCTTTGGTGATGTCGATATTGAAGGCCAGGCAGCGCTCGTAGACCGTCGGGAAGTGAGTCTTGATGAACGCTTCGGGCTTGTGGCTGATGTCCAGGTAGACGCAGTCGATGCCCAGGCGCTTCATTTCATGGTCGATGGCGCGGGCGACGATATCGCGCGGGGCCAGTTCGGCGCGCGGGTCGAAGCGTTGCATGAAGCGCTCGCCATTCGGCAGTTTCAGGTGCGCGCCTTCGCCGCGCAGGGCTTCGGTGATCAGGAAGCTCTTGGCCAGCGGGTGATACAGGCAGGTGGGGTGGAACTGGTTGAATTCCAGGTTGGCCACCCGGCAGCCCGAGCGCCAGGCCATGGCGATGCCGTCGCCACAGGCACCGTCGGGGTTGCTGGTATAGAGGTAGACCTTGGCCGCGCCGCCCGAGGCGAGAATGGTGAAGCGCGCGCCGTAGGTGTCGACTTCGCCGCTGTTGCGGTTGAGCACATAGGCGCCGAGGCAGCGCTCGCCCGACAGGCCCAGGCGTTTCTCGGTGATCAGGTCGACGGCGACCCGTTGCTCAAGCAGTTCGATGTTCGGGCGTTGGCGGGCTTGTTCGAGCAGGGTCCTGAAGATCGCGGCCCCGGTGGCGTCGGCGGCGTGGATGATGCGGCGGTGGCTGTGCCCGCCTTCGCGGGTCAGGTGGAACTCGAAGCCGCCGTCATCGCTGCCCGCGTGATCGTCACGGGTAAACGGCACGCCCTGGTCGATCAGCCATTGAATGGCTTCGCGGCTATGTTCGACGGTAAAGCGCACCGCATCTTCGTGGCACAGGCCGCCGCCGGCGTTGAGGGTGTCTTCGACGTGGGACTGCACCGTGTCGGTGTCGTCCAGCACGGCGGCAACACCGCCCTGGGCCCAGAATGTCGAGCCATTGGCCAGGTCGCCTTTGCTCAGCACCGCAATGCGCAGGTGGCTGGGGAGGGTCAGCGCAAGGCTCAGGCCGGCTGCGCCGCTGCCGATCACCAGGACATCGTGTTGAAACTGTTGGCTCATTTGAAGGATTCCGCAAAAAGCGATCCACAGGGGCTGGCGCAAACAGGACGCCTGGATCGGCGAATCAAAGGGTCACACGGGCTACTAGTATATAGAGGGGGGGAGCGGCACAATAGCCGCGCATTCGTGGCAATGTGAAATTACGGTGCACGGCCAAGGTAAATGGACCGGTTATTGAAGTGGGAACTTTTTGCATAAGCCCCGACTCAATAGCAGGTTGCCCGAAAGCTGGGAAAACGTTGAGTTTATTGGCCCGTCGGGAGCATTGGACGCGTCAGGAAACCGGCGACAAGATTATTCGCGCAGCCGGCATTGCCCGCGCTGCGTTTTTCGTGTGTGCCAAATCAGTGCATGCCGGAAACTTGCTTGGAGGGGAGAACTTTTGCGGAAAGTCCGAGTCTATGTTTGCAAGCCTGATCGTTCAGTTATGCAAGCCTCCTTCAAGTACAACGAGGAGTGTTCATGCTAACCCAGGAAGAGGATCAGCAGCTGGTCGAGCGCGTTCAACGCGGCGACAAGCGAGCTTTTGATCTGCTAGTGCTGAAATACCAGCACAAAATTCTCGGGTTGATCGTGCGGTTTGTGCACGACACCCATGAAGCGCAGGACGTTGCACAGGAAGCCTTTATCAAGGCATACCGTGCGCTGGGCAATTTCCGCGGTGACAGCGCGTTTTACACGTGGCTCTACCGCATCGCCATCAACACGGCGAAGAACTATCTGGTGTCTCGCGGACGCCGCCCACCGGATAGTGATGTCAGTTCGGAAGATGCAGAATTTTACGATGGTGATCACGGCCTCAAAGATCTCGAGTCGCCGGAGCGTGCATTGCTGCGCGACGAGATCGAAGGCACCGTTCATCGCACTATTCAGCAACTGCCAGAAGATTTACGGACGGCGTTAACTTTACGTGAATTCGATGGTCTGAGTTATGAAGACATTGCGAGCGTCATGCAGTGTCCGGTGGGGACTGTAAGGTCACGGATTTTCCGGGCCCGGGAAGCCATCGATAAAGCCTTGCAACCGTTGTTGCAGGAAAACTAAAGACAGCGGCGACAGCCAAGAGAGGAACCGCCATGAGTCGTGATGCCCTGCAGGAATCGCTGTCCGCAGTGATGGATAACGAAGCGGATGAACTGGAACTTCGTCGGGTGCTCAATGCATTCGGTGATGCCGAAACCCGTGATACCTGGTCTCGTTACCAAGTCGCTCGGGCGGTGATGCACAAGGATCTTCTAATCCCTCGTCTGGATATTGCTGCGGCCGTTTCTGCTGCACTGGCTGATGAAGCCGTTCCGGCAAAAGCTGCGCGGGGGCCATGGCGTAGCCTGGGTCGCCTGGCAGTGGCCGCTTCGGTAACTGTTGCCGTTCTGGCTGGTGTTCGCCTGTACAACCAGGACGAAATCGCCGGTACCGAACTGGCCCAACAGACTCAGCAACCGATCATGGCTGGCCCGCAAGTCAAGGGCCCCGCCGTACTGGCAGGCTACAAGGAAAGCTCCGACACTACCGGCCCGATGGCGAACGGTGTGCTTCAAGGGCAATCCGGCTGGCAGGATCAGCGTCTTCCAGGCTACCTGCGCCAACACGCACAGGAATCGGCCTTGAAAGGTACTGAAAGCGCTCTGCCTTATGCTCGCGCGGCAAGCCTGGAAAACCGTTGAACCGTTGAGGAGCACTATGCGCGCCATACCGCTCCTTACGCTTTTGCTCAGTGGTTGGTTTGCACTCCCCGCCCACGCCGATGATGCCCAAGACTGGTTGACTCGACTTGGGCGTGCTGAGCAACAGCAAAGCTTCCAAGGTACGTTCGTCTACGAGCGTAACGGCAATTTTTCTACCCACGACATCTGGCATCGTGTCCAGGACGGTCAGGTTCGCGAGCGGCTTTTGCAGCTCGACGGCTCGGCTCAGGAAGTCGTGCGGGTAGACGGTCGGACGCAATGCGTCAGCGGCACTCTTGTCGCCGGCCTCAGCAATTCGCGTGATGCCCCTTCACGTGCGCTTGATCCGCAAAAAATCGCGCAATTCTACGAACTGGCCGTCATCGGCAAATCTCGCGTGGCCGGTCGAAATGCGGTGATTGTGTCGATCACCCCGCGTGACCAATACCGCTATGGTTTTGAGTTGCACCTGGACCGCGAAACCGCGTTGCCCCTTAAATCCCTGCTGGTGAACGATCAGGGGCAGTTGCTGGAGCGTTTCCAGTTCACGCAATTGAACACCTCGGTCACGCCGGATGATCGCGACTTGCAACCCACTGGCGATTGCACGCCCATTGCAGTGGCCACGGCTAAAGCGCCAGAGGTGCAACCTGCCCAGGACTGGCACCTGGAATGGTTGCCGCCGGGTTTCCAGTTGACCAGCAGCAGTGCGCGCAAAGACTCCCAGACCAAAGCGACGGTCGACAGTCGGATGTATGAAGATGGGCTGGCACGGTTTTCGGTATTTCTTGAGCCGATCGGCGAATCCGGCGTTACTGAAACCCGTACCCAGTTGGGCCCGACGGTGGCGGTGTCGCGTCGGCTGAATACGGTGGATGGCGAAATGATGGTCACGGTAGTGGGCGAAATTCCCATGGGCACCGCCGAGCGCATCGCGCTGTCGGTGCGCGGTGAAAAAAAACCAGCCGCCAAGCCGTGAATCGTTAATCTTATGTTCATCCTGGCCTTTCACCCTACGTCCATGCGAGGTTGGTTGCCGAGCGTAATGAAATGTCTGGATCAGCATTTTCACTTGCAAAAATCTCTCATATTTTTTATAGGTCAGGGCTTGTCGGCGCTGACCATGTTTTGTTCGCGGAACGGAGATGTCGGTCACAGTTTCCGGCGTTTCCAGAACCCTGTCGCCCAACCCTGCTCGTCGTAACGGGAGCTGTATGTCGATACCACGCTTGAAGTCCTATTTATCCATAGTCGCCACATTGTTGGTGTTGGGTCAGGCCGTGCCCGCGCAAGCGGTCGAGCTGCCTGATTTCACCCAATTGGTCGAGCAGGCCTCGCCTGCCGTGGTGAACATCAGTACCACGCAAAAACTGCCCGAGCGCAAAGTCTCCGACCAGCAGATGCCGGACCTGGAAGGCCTGCCGCCGATGCTGCGCGAGTTCTTCGAGCGTGGCATGCCGCAACAACGCGCGCCCCGTGGCGGTGGCGGTGGCCAGCGTGAAGCGCAGTCCCTGGGCTCGGGCTTCATCATCTCGCCCGATGGCTACATCCTGACCAACAACCATGTAATTGCCGACGCTGACGAGATCCTCGTCCGTCTGGCTGACCGCAGCGAGTTGAAAGCCAAGCTGGTCGGCACCGACCCACGTTCCGACGTGGCGTTGCTGAAGATCGACGGCAAGGACCTGCCTGTGCTGAAACTGGGCAAGTCCCAGGACCTGAAAGCCGGGCAATGGGTCGTGGCGATCGGTTCGCCGTTTGGCTTTGACCACACCGTGACCCAAGGCATCGTCAGCGCCATCGGCCGCAGCCTGCCCAACGAAAACTACGTGCCGTTCATCCAGACCGACGTACCGATCAACCCGGGTAACTCCGGTGGCCCGCTGTTCAACCTGAACGGCGAGGTGGTCGGCATCAACTCGCAGATCTACACGCGCTCCGGTGGCTTCATGGGCGTGTCGTTCGCCATCCCGATCGACGTGGCCATGGACGTTTCCAACCAACTCAAAAGCGGCGGCAAAGTCAGCCGTGGCTGGTTGGGCGTGGTGATCCAGGAAGTGAACAAGGACCTGGCCGAGTCCTTCGGCCTCGACAAGCCGGCCGGTGCGCTGGTCGCTCAGATCCAGGACGACGGCCCGGCAGCCAAGGGCGGCCTGCAAGTCGGCGACGTGATTCTGAGCATGAACGGCCAGCCGATCGTCATGTCGGCAGACCTGCCGCATTTGGTGGGCGCGCTCAAGGCGGGCAGCAAAGCCAAGCTGGAAGTGATCCGTGAAGGCAAACGCCAGAACGTTGAACTGACCGTCGGCGCCATTCCGGAAGAAGGCGCGACCCTCGATGCCCTCGGTAGCACCAAGCCGGGCGCCGAGCGCAGCAGCAACCGCCTGGGTATTGCCGTGGCCGAGCTGACGGACGAGCAGAAGAAGGCCTTCGACCTGAAAAGCGGCGTGGTGATCAAGGAAGTGCAGGACGGTCCTGCCGCGTTGATCGGCCTGCAGCCAGGCGATGTGATCACTCACCTGAACAATCAGGCCATCGACAGCACCAAGCAGTTCACCGACATCGCCAAGGCGCTGCCGAAGAACCGTTCGGTCTCGATGCGCGTCCTGCGTCAGGGCCGTGCCAGCTTCATTACCTTCAAGCTGGCTGAGTAA
Organism: Pseudomonas sp. LY-1; assembly: GCF_053502595.1. NCBI lineage: Bacteria > Pseudomonadati > Pseudomonadota > Gammaproteobacteria > Pseudomonadales > Pseudomonadaceae > Pseudomonas > Pseudomonas sp. LY-1. Next base: position 1,902,906 of record NZ_CP094353.1, read on the forward strand.
CACCGGCGCATCAAAAAGCCCCGCCTTCGTTTAACGAGGGCGGGGCTTTTTTGTGGGCGGTGGGTTTAGCCCATCATTCCTTTCACCAAGCGTTCCTGTTCGATCAGCTCACGCTGGCGTGCGTCGATACGTGACGACAGTGGGAAGTTGCTGCCGGCACGGCGCTTGGCGAAGTCCAGTTGTTGAATGGCTTGCTGGAAGTCGCCGACCAGGGCGAAGTACTCGGCGCGCGCCTGGTGCAGGCCGATGATATTGCCGGACAAGCCGCGCGTTTCGGCGACCTGGTACCACACGTCCGGATCGTCCGGGCGCGACTTGAGCAAACCGTCCAGGGCCTTTTCCGCATCGGCGGTGCGGTTCTGTTTGAGTAAAAGGTCCACTCGCACCTGGTTCAGCGGATAGTTGCCGGGGTACTGGGTGAGCATCCGGTCAGTGCGTTGCTGGGCATCCGGCAAGCGGTTGCTGGTGATGTCCAGCTCGATCTGCGCCAGGTTGTAGGTAATGTCGTTGGGCGACTTGGCCAACAGCGGGGCCAGGTTTTCCCGGGCTTCCTTGAGCTTGGTTCCCTTGATTTGGGCGATGGCCAGACCATAGCGCGCCACGTCGCTTTTCGGGTTTTCGTCCAGTTGGGCCTGGAAGCGCTTGGCGGCGAGGCCTGGCGTGTCTTCGTATTTCAGCTGCACCCGTGCGCGAATCAATTGATAACGCAGGCTGTCTTCGGTGCCGCCGAGCTTGGCCTGTTCGGCACGGTTGCGGGTGTCGGCGATGCGCGATTCGGTCACCGGGTGAGTCAGCAGGAATTCCGGCGGCTTGGCGTCGAAGCGGTATTGACGCATCAGGCGCTCGAACATGGTCGGCATGGAGCGTGGGTCGTAACCGGCTTTCTCCAGGTTGAGGATGCCGATGCGGTCGGCCTCTTGTTCATTCTGGCGCGAGAAGCGCCGTTGTTCCTGGATCGCCGCGGCCTGGGTGCCGGCAATTGCAGCAATGCCGGCGTCGCCCGCACCGGCTGCGGCGGCAATGATGCCGCCGAGCATCGCGGCCATCATCGGGATCTGCATGCGCTGTTGCGCTTCGACGCCGCGGGCGAAGTGGCGCTGGGACAAGTGAGCCAATTCGTGGGCCAGCACCGAGGCGTATTCACCTTCGGTCTGGGCGTTGAGGAACAGCCCGCCGTTGACCCCGACGATACCGCCAGGCGCGGCAAAGGCGTTGAGCTGCGGGCTGTCGATCAGGATGAATTCCAGGCGGCGGTCATTGACCTGGCTGGTCTCCACCAGTTTGTACACGCTGGATTCGACGTAATCCTTGAGCTGCGGATCGTTGAGCTGCGCGACCTGGCCACGCAAATAGGCAAGCCAGGCGCGACCCAGTTGGTATTCCTGTTGTGGCGAGACAATGGCTGAGCTGGCGTCGCCAAGTGACGGCAGGTCGTCGGCAAAGGCCGGGGAGGCCAGCAGGCAGGCCAGCGTCAGCAGGGTGGGGCGCAAAAAAGTCATGCACAGAGCCTTTCGACAAAGAGCTTACTGTAGCCGGACACTGAGCGTCGGACCAGATATTCTAAGCAGCCTGAACGCTTGCCCGGAGTAAAACCATGACCGACGCTGTAGCCTTTGATGCCGAACTCGATGCCAGCGGCCTCAATTGCCCGTTGCCTTTGCTCAAGGCCAAACTCGAACTCAATCGATTGGCCAGCGGCGCGGTGCTCAAAGTCATCGCCACGGATGCCGGTTCCCAGCGTGATTTCCGCACCTTTGCCAGGCTGGCCGGTCATACCCTGGTGCATGAAGAAGACGCCGCCGGTGTCTACCGTTATTGGTTGCGCAAGGCCTGAAGCGTCCGCTTCCCACCACCCGAGGTTGATTGATGTTCAAAGTGTTACGAGACTGGATTCAGCGCTACTTCTCCGACGAGGAAGCCGTGGTGCTGGCGGTCCTGCTGTTCCTGGCCTTTACCGCCGTCCTCACCCTGGGCGGCATGCTCGCTCCGGTGCTGGCGGGGATGGTGCTGGCCTACCTGATGCAGGGGTTGGTCACCACCCTGGAGCGTCTGCGCTTACCGGGTGCGGCTGCAGTGGGACTGGTATTTGCTTTGTTCATGGGGCTGTTGCTGGTATTTATCGTGGTGGTCGTGCCACTGCTGTGGCACCAGTTGATCACCCTGTTCAATGAGTTGCCCGGCATGCTCGCCAAATGGCAGTCGCTGTTGCTGCTGTTGCCGGAGCGCTACCCGCATCTGGTGTCGGATGAGCAGGTCTTGCAAGCCATCGAAGTGGCGCGCGGCGAGATCGGAAAGTTCGGGCAGTGGGCGGTGACCTTTTCCCTGTCCAGCCTGCCGTTGCTGGTCAACATCATGATCTACCTGGTGCTGGTGCCGATCCTGGTGTTTTTCTTCCTCAAGGACCGCGCGATGATCGGCCGCTGGGTAAGTGGCTATCTGCCGCGTGAGCGTGCGCTGATCACCCGGGTGGCCGAGGAGATGAACCGGCAGATCGCCAATTACATCCGCGGCAAGGTGATCGAGATCATCATCTGTGGCGGCGTGACCTACATCGCCTTTATTGCCCTGGACCTGAACTACGCGGCGCTGCTGGCATTGCTGGTGGGCATTTCAGTGGTGGTGCCGTATGTCGGCGCGGTGGTGGTGACGGTGCCGGTCACGTTGATTGCCTTGTTCCAGTGGGGCTGGAGCGACCAGTTCATCTACCTGATGGCGGTGTACGGCATCATCCAGACCCTGGACGGCAACGTACTGGTGCCGCTGCTGTTCTCGGAGGCGGTCAACCTGCATCCGGTGGCGATCATCTGCGCGGTATTGTTGTTCGGCGGGTTGTGGGGGTTCTGGGGCGTGTTCTTTGCGATCCCCCTGGCGACGCTGTTCAAGGCGGTGCTGGATGCATGGCCGCGGCAGGAACCGGTGGTGGCGCCCTTACTCTGAAGCGAGGGGAGGGCGCGTGCGCCCTCTCCCGATGATGCTCACGCGTTATGCAAAGCCTGGGCGGCCGCCAGCACGGCGTCCACATGCCCTGGCACTTTCACGCCACGCCATTCCTGGCGCAGCACGCCATCCTTGTCGATCAGGAAGGTGCTGCGATCCACGCCCAGGTATTCCTTGCCATACAGCTTCTTCAGCTTGATCACGTCAAACAGCTGGCAAACCGCTTCGTCCTTGTCGCTGATCAGCTCGAACGGGAATTCCTGCTTGCCCTTGAAGTTCTCATGAGACTTCACGCTGTCGCGCGACACGCCAAACACTTCGGTGTTGGCTGCCTTGAACGCTGCGTACTGGTCACGGAAACCCTGGCCTTCGGTGGTGCAACCCGGGGTGCTGTCCTTCGGGTAGAAGTAGATCACCACTTGCTTGCCCTTGAGGGCTGCGAGGCTGAAGGTCTGGCCGCTGGTGGCCTGGGCTTCGAAATCGGCTACGGGTTTGTCGATGACTACCGCCATGGGGGCTTCCTTACATTGGGTTCTGTGGGCGCCACGGCTCGATTAAGGCGTCGAGGTTCAGGGCATCGGCGAAGTCCAGGAACTGATCGCGCAGCCAACTGATCTGCACGCCGGCCGGCAAGGTCACGGTAAACGTGGCGTTGAGCATGGTGCCGCCGGTTTGCGGTGCCTGGTAGGTGTCGCAGGTGAGGTTTTCCAGCTCGACGTTATGGTCGATGAAGAACTGGCACAACTCGTTGACGATGTCCGAGCGGTAGGCCGAACTGACATACGCCACATAAGGCAGGGCCTGCGGGCGGTTTTCCAGCGCGGCGCTGCGTACCACATTGACGGTGAAGTTGTGCTTCTTGGCCAGACCCGGCAGGCCGGTCTCCAGGCGTGCCAGGGCGTCCCAGGTGCCGGAAATCTGCAGCACCAGCGCACTGCACTCGCCATGGCGGGTGAGACGGGAGGTGACGACGGCGCAGCGGTTTTCATGGCTGGCGCGGCACAGGACGTTGGTCAGCTCCATGGGGTTGGCGCCGAGGGCACTGATAACAAGGAATTGTTCGCGAACTGTGGGGGTGGACATGCAGCCTTCCTAAAACGATGAGCGGTCGATACGGTGAGGGCTGTATCGATCAAAGCATGAAGGGTAGCGAAAAGCGTCGCCAAGGGATAGGAGGTGGCGTTTTCATTGCGTGATCGGCGGGTTTTTACCCCGTCTCGACCCGCACTTTCGCGCAATGATGGCAATGCCCGTCGTTTAGTTGCGCCAGAACGCATCCTCAGGCGGTACTTCGCTTGTACAAGCATCTTGGCGCCAGTACCATTACGGCTCTCTTTTTCCGGCAGGAGCGGTTGCATGATTGCGGGCAGTATGGTGGCACTGGTCACACCCATGGATGCACAAGGTCGTCTCGACTGGGATAGCCTGGGCAAACTGGTGGACTTCCACCTGCAAGAGGGCACCAACGCCATTGTGGCGGTCGGCACCACAGGTGAGTCGGCCACTCTCGACGTGGAAGAACACATCCAGGTCATCGAGTTCGTGGTCAAGCGTGTCGCGGGCCGTATCGCCGTGATCGCCGGTACGGGCGCCAACTCGACGCGTGAAGCGATCGAGCTGACCAGGAACGCCAAGAAAGCCGGCGCCGACGCCTGCCTGCTGGTGACCCCGTACTACAACAAGCCGACCCAGGAAGGCCTGTACCAGCACTTCCGCACCATTGCCGAAGCGGTCGATATCCCGCAGATCCTCTATAACGTGCCAGGTCGCACCGCGTGCGACATGAAGGCCGAGACCGTGATCCGCCTGTCCACCGTGCCGAACATCATCGGCATCAAGGAAGCCACCGGCGACCTGCAGCGCGCCAAGGACATCCTGGCAGGCGTGAGCAGCGACTTCCTGGTGTATTCCGGCGACGATGCCACTGCTGTCGAGCTGATCCTGCTGGGCGGCAAGGGCAACATCTCGGTGACCGCCAACGTGGCCCCGCGTGCGATGAGCGACATGTGCGCCGCCGCCCTCGCCGGCGATGCCGTGACCGCACGTGCGATTCACGAAAAACTGATGCCGCTCAACAAGACACTGTTTATCGAATCCAACCCTATTCCCGTGAAATGGGCGCTGTTCGAGATGGGCATGATGCCGGACGGTATCCGTCTGCCGCTCACCCGCCTCAGCGAAGCCTGTCACGAACCGCTGCGACAGGCCTTGCGCCAGTCCGGCGTCCTGGTTTAATTGAGGAAGCACTACGCATGAAGCGATTGGCCGGACTTTCCGCACTTGCCTTGATTATCTCCAGCACCAGCGGCTGCGGTTGGATCTGGGGCCCGGAAGGCTACTTCCGTGACCGCGGCAGCGATTACCTGGAAGCACAAGCAACCAAACCGATGCAACTGCCGCCGGACGTCAACGTCGCCAAGCGCCTTGACCCGTTGCTGCCGATTCCGCGCAATGTTGCCGACGACACCGCCAAGGGTGAGTACGTGGTGCCGCGTCCACAACCGATCTTGGCCGTGGCGAATACCAGCGACTACAGCCTGCAGAAGAGCGGCGATTCGCGTTGGATCGTGGCACAGCGCCCACCTGCCGAAGTCTGGCCGGTGGCGGTGCAGTTCTTCCAGGACAATGGCTTCCGCATCGACGAGCAGCGCCCGCAGACCGGTGAGTTCACCACGGCGTGGCAGCAAGGCAGCGAGCTGTCCGCCAGCATGGCCAAGCGTTTGCAGTCTGGCGGTATCGCCGCTGACAGCGAAGCCCGTGTACGTGTACGCATCGAGCCTGGCGTGCAGCGCAATACCAGTGAAGTCTATGTGGTCAGCGCCGAGCGTCCTGCCGGCAGCACGTCCAACGTCGAGTTCACCAACCGCTCGGTCAACACCGGCGTCGACGCCGCACTGGTCGACGAGATGCTGGCCAGCATGAGCCGCATTTCCGAGAAGGGCGGTTCGATCTCCCTGCTCGCCGCACGCGATTACGACACCCCGAGCCGCGTCAGCCTCACCGAAGACGGCAGCGGCAACGTGGTGCTGAACCTGGGTGAAGACCTGGACCGTGCCTGGGCCAGTGTCGGTCGCGCGTTGGAACAAGGCCCTTGGCGTGTTGAAGACATCAACCGCAGCCTGGGCCTGTACTACATCAACGTGGCGGAAAAAGCCGAGAAGAAAGACGCCGAGCCAGGTTTCTTCAGCAAATTGTTCGGCAGCGCGCCGACCAAGGAAGAGATCGAAACCCGCGCCGAGCGTTATCAGATTCGTTTGAGCAAGGTTGGCGAAAGCGTGCAAGTCACCGTCGAGAAGAACATCAACACCGTTGCGCCAGCTGAAACAGCGCGCAAGGTGTTGGGCGTGATTCAGGACAACCTGGGCTGATCCGATGCGTTTTGCCGTTCTCGGCAGCGGTAGCCAAGGGAACGGCACGCTGGTCGCTCAAGACGACACGTATGTGCTGGTGGATTGTGGTTTCTCGTTAAGAGAAACCGAGCGGCGCCTGCTGCGCCTGGGGGTTCACCCCTCGCAGCTGAGCGCGATTCTGGTGACCCACGAACATGCCGACCATGTGCATGGCGTGGGTTTGCTGTCTCGGCGCTACAATCTTCCGGTGTACCTGAGTCGCGGCACCTTGCGCGGGATGCGCAAACCCATTGAACCCGCAGGCTTCCTGGCCGGTGGCGAGCAACTGCAGATCGGTGCGTTGAGCATCGATGTGATTGCCGTGGCGCATGACGCCCAGGAGCCGACGCAGTATGTATTCAGTGGCGGCGAGCGACGTTTCGGCGTACTCACCGACCTGGGCTCCTACTGCGCCAAGGTGCTGGACGGTTACCGGGATCTCGATGCATTGATGATCGAGTCCAACCACTGCCGAGACCTGTTGGCTCGCGGTCATTACCCGTACTTTCTCAAGCAACGGGTGGGCGGCGAACTCGGGCATTTGAACAACCACCAGGCGGCGTACCTGGTGTATGAGTTGGGCTGGCAAGACCTGCAACACCTGGTCCTGGCCCACCTGAGCAGCAAGAACAACCTGCCGCAGCTGGCCCGGCAATGTTTTGTCGATACCCTTGGGTGCGACCCGGACTGGCTGCAACTGGCCGATCAAGATTCAGGGCTCGACTGGCGACACATCGCCTAGCCCACCTCACTCAAAGCGGAGCCCATCATGGAAAAACGTGAAGAACTCTACCGCGGCAAAGCCAAGTCGGTGTACAAGACCGACGACGCCAACCGCCTGATCCTGCTGTTTCGCAACGACACTTCGGCGTTCGACGGCAAGCGCATCGAACAACTGGATCGCAAGGGCATGGTGAACAACAAGTTCAACGCCTTCATCATGCAGAAACTCGAAGCGGCCGGCATTCCGACCCAATTCGACAAACTGCTGAGCGACAACGAGTGCCTGGTCAAGAAGCTGGACATGATCCCGGTCGAATGCGTCGTGCGTAACTACGCCGCTGGCAGCCTGGTCAAGCGCCTGGGCGTGGAGGAGGGCCTCAAGCTCAACCCTTACACGTTCGAGCTGTTCCTGAAGGACGACGCCAAGGGCGACCCGTTCATCAACGAATCCCACGTCGTGGCGTTCGGCTGGGGCACCGCCGAGCAACTGGCGCGCATGAAGGAACTGTCCCTCAAGGTCAACGACGTGCTGAGCAAGCTGTTCGACGACGCCGGCCTCTTGCTGGTCGACTTCAAGCTTGAATTCGGCGTGTTCCACGACGGCTCCATCGTCCTGGGCGACGAATTCAGCCCGGACGGCTGCCGCCTGTGGGACAAGGACACCAAGAAGAAGATGGACAAAGACCGCTTCCGCCAAGGCCTCGGTGACGTGATCGAAGCCTACGAAGAAGTCGCCAAGCGCCTCGGCGTACCGCTGTAATCGACGCAAGCATCTGATAGCACGGAAAAAAATCGCTTCGGCGCTTTGCTTTCCAGAGACAGGCTGTTATGATGCGCGCCGTTGGAGAGATGCCAGAGTGGCCGAATGGGACGGATTCGAAATCCGTTGTACCTTCACCGGTACCTAGGGTTCGAATCCCTATCTCTCCGCCATATTAAAAGTCCTTATAAATCAATGGTTTATAGTGGAATTTGCAGAGCGATTTTGTACCGGCGCTTTGTACCAAAAATAGCCCTGATCTTCGGATCGGGGCTTTTTTTTGCTCAAATTATGCGCTGGTGAGTTACATTCGACTTTTTAACCATGTTTTTCCCAATCCAATTCTTTGCTTCGGGCCCGTCCTAAGGCTCATTTTTGTAGTTGCGAAATGAATCAGGTCGGTTAGGGTGGAAGCTTTATTAATTATAAAGGGATGTTCCATTGATTAAGCTGTGTGTCGTGGGGATGGCTGTGGTGGTTATGTGTAGCGGCGCGTCGGCAGCGAGCAACGAAGACGAAGCGGCTGCATTGGCAAGCCTAGGCGAGGTTCAGAAGCTGTACGAGAAGCGTCCTCAAGGAACGCCAAACGACGCAGGCACTAGAACCTTGTCTAAAAAGGACATCAATGAGTGCGTAGCACAGATGACCTTGGCGAAAGACAAGCTAGATGTTGTTAAGAAACTGCACGGTACAAGCCAAGCTTATCAGTCAATGCAGACTCGTTTACTGAATGGCCAGGTAAGAGGCCGTCTGGCGAGCTGCAAGCAGACCAAGGATACGCTCGACTATTAATGGGGATCCGTAACCTCGAAAAGCTCGTCGGGTGCCGGTACGGTCTGTACTCGTAAGTTTAATTCCTTGTGAGAGCTAGACCCTGCTGGGATTCGAAGCTCTAAGCTGTGGTAAGAGTTGGACGAAGCCTGATGAGGTATCTCGTTGTATGAGTGTTCACCTTGAATAGGGCGGAGAATACTTGTCTTGTCAGGAGGTAAGCGACGCTGGATATGACTTGTGCCGTCGCCACCGAGTAATGGCTGCTAATGCCGCCGGCTTTTGAGCGTAGGGCATCGAAAACAGTTTTTACGCGGGAGGATATGGTGTTAGGTAGACGATACATGGTGTCTTGAGGTCGATTATCCCATTGTCCATATCGTGCCTCGTTGCGTAATCGCCTGCGGTCACCATATGACCAAAGGCCACGATACGGTACATCTAGCCATCTTTAATGCGTACGCCATTTTAGGTGCCATACTCACCTACCTAGATCGGTCTGAAAAGGTCAAGGCTGCCGTGGAGCTATTGAGCCAAGCGACCAAGACTACGTTGCCTACCATCATTCTTACTTTGCGGACATCCCAATGACGTCACATATCACCGATCAGCTCACGAGGCTGTTGAAAGCTAATACAGCAGCTCCCTTCTTGTTCATCGGTTCAGGTTTTTCGCGGAGGTATATTGGCCTAGAAAATTGGGAGGAATTACTTTCAAGATTTTGTGAAAATATAAAAAGCTTTGGTTTTTATAGCTCACAAAATAATAGAGATATGCCAAAAACTGCTAGCGATATGGCTAAAGATTTCAATCCGGTCTGGTGGGAGAGTGATAAATATGCAGAGTCTCGCGGCTTAAATGAAGGTGGGATGGACAACGTTTCATCTGCGTTAAAATACGAAATCTCTAAATATCTTAGTCTGATTAGCAGCAATAAACCTTCGGATGAGAAGTTGTTGCAAGAGCTTGAGGTTCTTTCCAGAATAAACGTTGATGGCATAATTACTACGAATTGGGATCTTTTTCTTGAGGAGCTTTTTCCTGATTATCAGGTTTTTATTGGTCAAGAGGAATTGTTGTTTTCCAATCCCCAGTCCATTGCCGAGATTTATAAAATACATGGTTGTTCGTCTCGTTCAAATAGCTTGGTATTGACCGCTGAGGACTACGAAGAGTTTGAAGGAAAAAATCCCTACCTTGCAGCAAAATTAATAACCTTGTTCATTGAGCATCCAATAATTTTTATCGGTTACTCTATAAGTGATAAAAATATTCAGAAAATTATTGAATCAATCGTCAACTGCCTTGGGCAGGACAAACTGGATAAATTCGGTCGCAATTTGGTTTTTGTACAGCGCCCTGATAATGGTGAGGCGCCAAGCTTTCATGACGCAATAATGTCCATTGGCGACACTCGACTTTCGATCACTGTAGTCAAGACAAGTGATTTTTTAGAAATATATGAAGCAATAGAAAGTACAAAGCGCAAGATACCCGCACGTATTTTAAGGTATTGCAAGGAGCAAATGTACGATTTGGTCAGGGATAATGATCCGGAAGGCAAGCTTGCGGTTATTGATTTAGACCAAATCGAAAACAAGGACGATGTAGAGTTTGTGATGGGGGTTGGTGTTGCAAAAGACGCAGTATCTGCTTTAGGATATATTGCAATCACCGTGAATGATATTTTACTTGATATGATTGCTGGTGGATCTAAATTCAATCCGCACACGTTATTGAAAGACTTCTATCCATCATTGATAAAGCGGTCTAATAAATACATTCCCATATACAAACATTTGCGGGCGGTCGGTATAGTTTCTCTGGCAGAGCTGAGAGCTTCCGAATATTCTAATCTTGAAGAGGTTTTGCGTAAGGCGAGTCGGGACGATTACAGGATTAAGCAATACAAGAAGCAGTTTGCAACTTTGTACGCAGGAATGAGTACAGCTGAGATTATAGCCACGCTCACAAGTGAAAAAGCAGCGATAATGATACCCCAGCAAAATGATTGCGATATTGATATCGTGGCAGTCAAAGCATTTTTACAAGCAAATACAGCAGGTTTGGCTAGCGGAAACTATGCCACCTATTATAGAAGGCTTGGCTGTCTCATTGACTTGATTGAGGACGGCTTTCCGCTCTAATAAACCAAAGTCAAATCTCGCATAAACGGCCTCGCTGGTCCATTTGTGTCGGTTTGCGTGACCTTGTCGTTGATTTTGGTTGTTCCGGGCTGTTCTTTGCCACGACCAAAGCTAAGCGATTGATTTTGACATTTAGATGCTGGATTCAGCCATTAATAGATGATTTCGCCTCCCATGTGCTCAAGAGATACAGGGCAAGTGAGCCTGCGAGGTTCACTGCCAATTCAGCATGGCGTGGAGCTGGTTTCACGCCTGCCTTACCTGTGCCATGAGAATCGCTGAGTCGATTTCGAAGTGCACCCAATCCTTCCACTACTGACGTGCAGCCGCCTAGGATTTGCTTGAAGACTTTCTCTGTGTGTTGGGAGGGAGCTAGGTTGAGCAATTCTGCTGTTTGGCGGTATAGCTTGTTGAGGTCCGGTGTCTCGTCGTACTCTGCCCCGGCTTCCTCCAAGATGTGCTTGCAGACAGATTCGAGCAGGGTCCGCGCCATTGTGATTGCGCCTTCTGGGTCTGTGGTACGCCTCTCCAGTGATTTTGTCCATGCAACCCTCACATGCTGAGAGTCGAAGCGCTCAATCGCGCCGGTGACCACATGGTCCGCTGGTGACGAACCACCTTTCTCAACGTAGTTCAGCAACGGACGAAACTCGTCCCATAGGTAGGTCCGTCGTTCCGCGTAGGTGCCGTATTTGTTCTTGATAAACTGCCAGAACTGACCAAGGCTGCGACAGGTATTCACACATCGAGGCACCATCGTGGCAAGGCTAGGATCGTCCAGAATGGCGCGTCTCAGTATCAGGTATGCAGTTTCGTCCTCGTTACCACCCGTAGCTTGGGAGACTAGAATGTTCTGGAGCGCTTCTGCTTCTTCGGATAGTGGATGCATTTCTGACCTTGGTATGCACTAAGAATTTGGGTAACCCTTACCCCAGTCTATAGCATGTCGGCGATCCTCTATCAGAGAGCTGTTGCGATGGCTAACTAATCATTTAAAACCGGTAGAGTAAGTGGCGTGGAAGCGCAGGTAGAGCCCCTTTGTCTGCCGATGGCTGGGAGTTACCGTTTCTGGTTTGTGGAGAAGTGTCACATTTAAACGGAGTAACTCTCCTGCGGTGGGGTACCCAGCGGATGCACTATTCTGTACCAGTATTTTGTACCGAAACTCAGCTGCAACCCGTATAAAGCTTCTGTTTCGGGGGCTGCAGAGTATTTCGCAGAGCGTCCCTATCTCTCCGCCATTATTGAATACGACTAAGCCCCTGAAATGGTTGAACATTTCAGGGGCTTTTTCGTTGTTGGGATTTGGTTTAGGGCAATTCTCAGGGCTCGCTCAGCAGCCTTCCATCACTCATAAGGATTTGGTGATGCGATACCCGATACCGCGCCTTGTTGCGCGGCTCTCCCGCCGCTGCCTACTCAAGCAATGTGGTGGTCTCCGTAGAAGGCACAGCAGGCGTTATTCAGTACGCCGAAGCGCGCACGTACCTGCAGCTTTTGGATCGGGGTGAAAAAACCATGAACTCCCCCCGAAAGCGAAAATCACTTCGAGCTGAAAGATGCTTACTTTGTTCGAGTCCGTGTTGATGCTGCCAAACTCGCACCGATTCTCTTTAGAATGTCTTGCCAAAACTGGGGGGGTGCCCGTGGTACGCCGGGCTCAAGGGATCTACTCGTGGGAGTTGGTCCCGATCACATGGCACGCGAGGTGGAAGCCACATTGGCCTGGTTGCAACATCAAGGTGAGTAGGGCCAGCGGTTAGCCAAATTGGCGAGCCTGCGCTATCTACCGGAACGGGAGCTGTCCGTTGCTGAGCAGATGCGGCAGCTGGGACTGGAGCCATCGGCGGATAGGACTTATCGCAACTGGGCCCAGCGACTGCATGATCGAATGATTGCTGAGTTATCGAGACGCTCTGAGAGACGCGGTACTTGACCATCTGTCAGGATAGTTTGCGCCGATAGTGCGTCAAAGTTTTATCACTGTGTCATTGCGGAAGCACACTTGAAACGCCTACTTTGTAGATTTTCTGTTAGAGAGTAAAAAGATATCAGGTTGGTTGCTGCATCCCCGCATAGGACGGATCCCCCATCGCTATCGAGTTATAAAGGTTGGACGAGTGATGTCATATTTTGTTGAGGTTAACCAAATAAGAGAGCGCCTTTAGATCCTTCGGGATCTCAGTCGCTGTAAATAGTTTTACAGGTTCAAAGCTAATGAAACCCAATGCTTCTTTGGCGACCTGACTTTTGTCTCCTGCTAGTAAAGCACTGCCCAACGAAAAAGTGCTTTCGATGTTAAGGCTGATGTTGAAGCTGGAAGCAACTCTTCGTAGTAGGCCTTTCGTAGCTGAGGCATTGACGTTGGTTATGGATTTTTTGAGGTTTGCTATTGCTGTCACTAAAGCTCTCTCGGTGTCTGGCTGAGAAAGAATCAGTTGGTAGATGTTGTCCAGATGATTTCGAAATTCTAATAGTTCATCTTTTCTCTTGTCTTTGTAGTTTAATATGTCATCGAAAGATGATTCTGGGCTTGGAATCGGTAGGCATTCATAAATTTTTATTTCGATCCCTGGGTTCTTCGTAAGCTGATTCTCGCTCGGAGAGAGCTTGTGATTCGCCAGGCTCCACTGCCCAGGTTGGACACTATGGCGTATCTTCAGGGCATTTTCGATTAGGTTTAGTTTTGTGTGCTTTGGCTGAAATGTAGAGCCCTCGTCGTGCAGTGTGTGCTCTAAGATCCCAGCGCTCTCGAGAAATTTATCGTCAGGTGTTGATTCAAAACCTATTCTGGTAGTTTTTGGGATGTCAATTTTGTCAAAGTAAAGTAAGTATTTTTTAAAGGTGTCAGGGTGAATGGTTCCTAAGTAGCTAATATTTTTATGTGTGTCGAGATCTAGTGAGGGTGCTATAACTATCCCTCTCATGTTGTTTTCAATAGTCATGTAGTGTGTACTTTATAAGTTGGGTCTGATTTTAAGTCAAGTTATCAGGGGTTGCTGATTGAGTCTAGTGAAGGCTTTTAAAAGTTCTAATTGATAACGTTTCGCACGCATCAAATTTCCCCGGCAATGAGCGAGAGTAAACCCAGGCTCTATAGCTACCACTGGCAAAATACTCGACTCGGCTGGCTCCGGGATCATCCACTTTGTGCTGAATGCTCTCGTCGCGGTCGCACCGGCGCCGCAGTGATCGTGGACCCTTTGATCCCCACCACGGCGACGTACATCTCTTCTGTGACCGCGACGGCTTCTCCAACGGCCCGATCATGGCGGATGTCTGACTGCAAAATTTTTTATGATTTCAGTTTGGCGTTTCTGAGTGTGGGGGAGTATCAGGACACGGCAAACAGATGAAACGCACTTGTGTGAGTCCCGCCGTGGGACTAGGATCATTCTATGAGAATCATCGCGATCAGCCAGCTCAAGACTTTTTGGCAGAAATATCCGGATTCAGAGCAATCCCTCCTTGCCTGGATTGACGAGGTCAAGAAAGCGAGCTGGCAGACGCCCGCAGACATCAAAGGCCAGTTTCGCCATGCGAGCGTTCTCAAGAGCCGCCGGGTCGTGTTCAACATCAAGGGCAATGACTACCGGCTAGTGGTCGCTGTGGCCTACCGCTACAGCGCTCTCTATATCAAATTTGTCGGCACACATAAGCAGTACGACGCCGTTGACGCAGATACTGTTGAAATGGAGTAACCCATGAACATTCGCCCCATTCGTACCGAACAGGATTACCAAGAAGCGCTGAAGGCTGTCTCGCCGCTGTTCGATAATGAGCCAGAGCCAGGGACTCCTGAAGGGGATTACCTAGAGGTAATGATTACGCTGATCGAAGCTTATGAAGCGAAACACTTCCCGGTTGGCCTGCCCAACCCGGTGGATGCCATACGTTTCAGGATGGAGCAGTCCGGTTTGTCAGCGACAGACCTTGTGCCTGCCATCGGGCGCAAGAATCGGGTTTATGAGGTTCTGAACGGGAAGCGAGCTCTTACGCTGCCGATGATTTGGAAACTGCATGAGATGTTTGGGATTCCGGCGGAGAGTTTGATTAAGCCGGTAAAAGCTCTGTAGTACTGAGCTAGTTTGATTTGCTGAAAAATCCGGGCTTCTGATAAGAGTGCCGGATTTTTTTGCCTGCCGTTCATGGCTGACCGATATCGGCGGCCGCAAGGGCTTCTCCAACAACCCGATCATGGCGGGCGTCTGACCGTGAAACACTGGAAACCCGGACGGCTGCGCGCCGCCTTGCAGTAGTGGCTCGGCGTGCCCATTGGCTTGGCTGAAAGGGCCTTCTGGCGAGAGTGGTTCAGCACCTCCAGCAGGGCAAAGCCGTGTTGGTCGATTCCGCCATGCGGCTGGACAGCATCTTCGGAGCTTCGCTGTCGGCGGAAGAGGCCGCAGCGAAGGTCTTCGCCAAACGTCCTATGAGCCTACTCGTAGTCTAGAAAAGGCATTAGATAGGTTTCGGGGTGTGATCAATCCAGCGAGGCGACTCTAACGGTGTAATGTAAGAGTCGCAAAGCTATTCAGCTGGATGGGTTATTTTTTGAAAATTTGTTTTTTGGGTGGATGAATTTTTTCGTGGAGTTTTTTTGCAACACCGGATCTGGATATTCGCACCAATATACAGAACACGGAGAAAATCGAAATTGCGACGATTGCCAGAAGAAGCCCTCGTTGCCCCTTGAGCCCATTGTTTACATGCTCACGGTATTTGTCCTCGCCAAAGAGCGAGCAGATGATGTTGATGTTTTTTTCTGAGAACTCGTGATTGATAAATTTTTTAAGTGATTCCGGTGACTGGCACTCTTTCTCTGTTAGCGTTGGGTTGGATCTGAAAAAGCTGAATTTAGCATCGCCCTCGGATAGGTAAAATGACGGAGCTTCCGGAGCGTCTTTCAATGAAACCATCAGGTATTTTGCGTTCGTAAGTGGTGCTGAAATGCTGATAATTACGAAGAAAAAGAAGAGTAGCGCAAAAAGCGCACATTGAGCATGTTTCGAAAACAGGGCCTCTTTAAATTTTAGGCTGTTAAAGTTTTTCCAGTCTATATATTTTCTTGCTCGTGCAACATCTCTATGGCAGAAGCCATTTTTCTTGATCCATTCCTCGGCGAGTTTGGTGTCAGTCAAGTTCTGTGCGGGTATGTTGAACTCGAATCGGTAGTATTCAACTTCCCTGAGGTTTTTTCGTACTTGTTCGTAGTCTTCGGTTTCAAATTTTGTGGAGCCGCCGAAAAAGCGCCACATTAAGTCGCGTAGGAATATCAGTGAGCCTGAACGCGAATAAATGTACAAGGCTAACAAGCAGATAGCGATACCGCTAACTAAGCTTGCCAGTGTTGCATAATTTTCAAATGTCCAGTTTACGATGTTGTCGTTGAAGTTTTGCTGTGACACAGATTCATCCTTGATTTAGTTCTGATGGAAGGTTTTATTGGCTGTTTAGCCATTAAGCAATAGGCATTTTTAACTCGTCCTTAAGTTTTTTGTGTCTGCGGCGATAGAGCTCTATACCCTACAGGGAGGATAACCCATGTCCGACACCACCCGCGACCAGTTCAAACAGGTTTCCTCCGAGCTGGAGTGTGCCTCCGGCGCCTTCAGCAAACAGGCCGAGGAGACCATGAGCGAAGCGCGCAAGGCTGGCGGTTTATCCGAGAAAACCATGGCCACCGTGCCTGAGGAATCCGTTGCCTGGATCTCTGAGCTGCAGTTGGCCAGAAAATGCAAGGACGCTTCCAGGTTTAGCCACTTCGCACCGGGTTGGATATTAGGGAAACTCTGAAAAAGACTTTCTGATTTGGCAAAATACCGCGACCCCACCCACCGAGTTTCCCGATGAAGCAGATGACCTTCGCCGACGCCGAGTACGCTGGCAAGCGCAAGCAAACCCGCAAGGAGTTGTTCCTGATCGAGATGGATCGGGTGGTGCCGTGGAAGGGCTTGATTGCTTTGATCGAGCCACATTATCCGAAAGGTGAAGGTGGCCGTCCGGCCTACCCGTTGATGGCGATGCTGCGTGTGCATCTGCTGCAGAACTGGTTCGGCTACAGCGATCCAGCGATGGAGGAAGCGCTGTACGAAACCACGATCCTGCGCCAGTTTGCCGGGCTGAACCTGGAGCGCATCCCCGACGAAACCACCATTCTCAACTTCCGCCGCTTGCTGGAGAAACACGAGCTGGCGGCCGGCATCCTCGCTGTCATCAATGGCTATCTGGGCGACCGCGGCCTGTCGCTGCGCCAGGGCACCATCGTCGATGCAACGCTGATCAATGCGCCCAGTTCGACCAAGAACAAGGACGGCAAGCGCGACCCGGAAATGCACCAGACCAAGAAGGGAAACCAGTATTATTTTGGCATGAAGGCCCACATCGGCGCCGATGACGAATCGGGTCTGGTGCACAGCGTAGTGGGCACGGCGGCCAATGTGGCGGATGTCACCCAGGTGGACAAATTGCTGCATGGCGACGAAAACGTGGTCTGCGCCGATGCAGGCTACACCGGTGTCGAAAAGCGGCCCGAGCATGAAGGACGTGAAGTTATCTGGCAGGTGGCGGCACGCCGCAGCACCTACAAAAAACTCGATAAGCGCAGCGTGCTGTACAAAGCCAAGCGCAAGATTGAAAAGGCCAAGGCTCAGGTGCGCGCCAAGGTCGAGCATCCGTTCCGGGTAATCAAGCGCCAGTTCGGTTACACCAAGGTGCGCTTTCGCGGCTTGGCCAAAAACACGGCGCAACTGGTGACACTGTTCGCTCTGTCGAACCTGTGGATGGCGCGCCGACATTTACTGACGAATGCAGGAGAGGTGCGCCTGTAATGCGGGAAATGGCCACCGGAGTGGGGTCCGGGTGGCGAAAACGTAAGAAATACTCGTCGAATTGATTGTTTTTTGATCATTTGGCGAGTTTAAAAGTTGCGCTAGGTGGTATGCCGGGGAAATACATGGCTACTTCAGACCATCCTTAGAGAAACCTTGCGAAGGTCTGCACTTCAGTCAGCGCTCGACATTGAATTTTTGGCATGCCACGAACCATTCAATTGTCTTTGAGCCAATTATCTATGTGCGAATGATGCATGGGCTGCGAAAAGTAATAACCTTGGACAAAAAAACAACCCAGGCTAATCAAGGCTTCCAATTCCTCGCGAGTTTCCACGCCCTCGGCTATACATTCCAGTTGCATGTCACTGCTCAAAGCAACTAGAGACTTTACAATTTTGTAGCGGGTGGGGTTTTCATCAATGCCAGTAATAAAGGTTCGATCTATTTTTATTTTAGTGAGCGCCAGCGAAAGTAGTTGGCTAAGGCTGGAGTATCCAGTGCCGAAATCGTCAAGGGCCACTCCGCAACCTAGCCGACAGAATCTGTCAATAGTATGTTGCACTTTAACAACATCCTGCATGATCGCTGTTTCGGTTATTTCCAGGTCCAGTCGCCTGGCGTCGAAATGGCTGGCCTTGATGATTTCGATTATTTGTCCGGCGATTTCGTCTGAAGCGCAGTCGTGCGCGGACAAGTTAAAAGAAAGGCAAATGTGGCGGGGCCAGTCAGAGGCAATCAGCAATGCCTTGCCGAGCAGGTGAGTGGTCAGGCGATTTATCAGGCCGATCCGCTCGGCAATCGGAATGAACTGGCCGGGAGGCACGTCACCTAGTTCTGGGCTGTTCCAGCGTGCCAATGCCTCGAACGCTACGGTGCGCCAGCTGCGCAAATCAATCACCGGCTGAAAAACCAGGCTGAATTCGTGCTCGATATCGACCTGGCGTAACGCCTGTTCGATCATGCCTTGTCGTGTCAGTTGTTGAAGGTGGGAAGGTGTGAGCATGAACGTTTACCCCCAGTTACCCAACCATAGGCAATAGGAGCGGTGTTTTTTGACCTGTAACGACAAATAACTGCTGGGTGCTTCTCAAACGCGGGTACCTGCAGGCACCAAAAATCAATCGCATTTTCCGGCAGGCATAATTTTCGGCGTCCATGGGAAAATTCCTTAGCAATTCAACATCGTTCAGATAGTCAAAAAATGACTATACTGAAATTGGCTAGAAAATAATAGCAATCTAGCCTTTTTATGATCTTCCTGGGGAGGTGAATAGGTGTAAGCATTTGATTTTAAGTGATATTTCAGATGAAGCAAAGTGCCACTATACGTATAGGCAAGCGAATCAAGCACTTACGACTAGACAATAAATGGACACAGGCCGCCCTTGCCGAAGCACTGGGGTGTGAGTCGATGACAGTGAGTCGTTACGAGAGGGGCGAATACGCCCCTAGCATCGAGATGTTGGAGCGAATCGCTGACGTCCTGGGCGTAGGACTGGATGCTTTTTTCACGAGCCGGGATCACGCTGAACTAACCGCCGCGAGCCTTCGCCACTGCCTATGCGACATTGCCTATCAAGCAGATGAAATGTCGCTGAAAGAAATTATTGGCGCCGCAAAAAGGATCTTGAAGAATCGAGAGCAATAGCAGTGCTCGGTTCAATTCACCTGATAGGTGGCGCAAAATACTGAGTAGAGCCAGGGGCGGTTTATTGTTTTTGAATGTGGTTGTTTACGCTTCATTAAGTATAGGAACGTATGATGTTATTGCTGTTCCTGCTGCTAGATGAATGCATCAGGGATGTGTTCGTTGGTATTGATGAACTTTTTTAAAGTTCGGCCTGGCCGGTGTGACAGGTGTCATTAATTGGCGAGGCAAAAACAATATTTTCAATGAGCTGAACTTTAGTTGACGAGGAAAGAGTCTACAAAGTTCGCCGAAGTCCAGGATGAACAAGCCAAGGCCCTATTGAGTTCGCCTGAGAGAACCGTCTGATAAATCGCTGAATACATTCGACTACTGCGCCAGACGAGCCAGCAGACTGTCGATAAACACCGTTTCTGCGCGACTCATCTTCTGCTCCCGATGCCACAACACATGGATATCCACATCCGCAATCCCCTCATCCGGCGGTAATCGCCAGAGCAGTCCGTTCTGCACATCCTCCGCCACCACATGAATCGGCAGGCAGCCCAGGCCAAACCCGGCGATAACCAGGCGGCGCACTTCTTCCAGGCTGGATGACGACGCCACGATCCGCCCGCTGAACCCCTGCTGATCGCGGAATATGGTCAACGGCGAGAGCATCCCGCCGATCTGGTCGCTGGTAAAACTGACGAAGTTTTCCGATTGCAAGTCCCCTTCGGCCAAGCCGCTGCGGCCGAACAGTGGGTGGTGTTTGCCGCAGAAAAAACCATAGCGCTGGTGCAGGAACAGATGTTGTTCCAGGCGCGGCTGTGGCCGGCGGTTGAGGCTCAGGCCCAGGGTGGCGGTTTTTTCCAGCAGGGCGGCGACGATGTCGGAGCTGCGCATTACCTCGACCTCCAGGTCGACCCGCGGGTGTTCGCGGTGAAACTCGGCCAGGAACTCATCGAAGGTGTTGGAGTTGATGCGGCTGATCATCAGCAGGCGCACTTTGCCGATCACTTCATCGCCGGGTTTTTGCAGGGCGTTGCTCATCTGCGAGACCTGGCCGTACATCTCGCCGGCGATGGCGAAGATCTGTTCGCCGGCCTCGGTCAGTACGAAGCGCGGGCCACGGCGGGCGATGAGTTGGCAGTCGAGTTGTTCTTCCAGGCGTTTGAGGGCCTGGCTGATGGCCGGCTGAGTCAGGTGCAGGCGTGCGGCGGCGCGGCTGATGCTCAGTTCCTGGCCAATGACGCGGAAGGTGCGCAGCAGGTTCCAGTCCAGGCGGTCGTTGAGCAGCGGGTGAATATCGCGACGGGTTTCGGGCATGGCGCGGCTCAATAATAATCAGGATTTATAATTGGAATAATAAATAGAAAATTGACTAATCATAGCCCCGCGACGATAAATCACCCTCAACAAGCGCCATCAGAGCGCATGCGTTCGACCTTTCTCCTGCCAAAAAAATAACCAAAGGAGCCCGCCCCATGAAGCCTTCCGCTTCGCCCCAGCCTCGCCGTGCTGCGGCCGCCGCTTTCATCGGCACCATGATCGAGTGGTACGATTTTTATATCTACGCCACCGCCGCCGCGTTGGTGTTCGGTCAGCTGTTTTTCCCTTCCGAAGATAAATTGTTCAGCACCATGGCCGCGTTCGGCACCTTTGCCGTAGGCTTTTTCGCGCGGCCGTTGGGCGGCATTGTGTTCGGGCATATCGGCGATCGCATCGGCCGCAAGAAGTCGCTGGTGATCACTCTGGTCATGATGGGCGTGGTCACGGTGTGCATCGGGTTGTTGCCGAGCTACGCACAGATCGGCGTCGCGGCGCCGGTCCTGCTGGTGCTGTTGCGCATCGTGCAGGGCATCGCCGTCGGTGGCGAGTGGGGCGGGGCGGTGTTGATGGCCGGCGAGCATGCGCCAAAGGGCCGCCGCAATTTCTTTGCCTCCTTTGCTCAGTTGGGCAGCCCGGCGGGGCTGATTCTGTCGCTGCTGGCGTTCAGCGCGGTGACCCGTTTGCCCGAAGAAGACCTGCTCAGTTGGGGCTGGCGTCTGCCGTTCCTGGCCAGCGCCTTGCTGTTGATCGTTGGCCTGGCGATTCGCCTGGGGGTGAACGAGTCGCCTGAGTTCCTCGAAGACAAAGCCTTGGCCGAAAAGGCACGGGCGCTCAAGCCGGACCAGGCCCCGGTGATCGAGGTGCTGAAAACCGCCTGGCGCCCGCTGCTGCTGTGCATCGGTGCCAACACGCTGGGCATCGCCGGCGTGTATTTCACCAACACTTTTATGATTGCCTACAGCACTCAGCAACTGGGCCTACCGCGCTCGTTGATTTTGGAGTGCCTGTTCGTCGTCGCCATCATCCAGTTCTGCGTACAGCCCCTGGCGGCCTGGGTCGCGGAGAAGGTCGGCGCCACGCGTTTCCTCTGCGCGATGACGGTGCTGGCGATGGCGTCGCCTTACCCGATGTTCGTGCTGGTCAGCAGCGGTGAGGCGCCGTTGATCATCCTCGGCATCGCCCTGGCGGTGGTGTGCATGGCCTCGTTTTATGCGGTGATCGCGGGCTTTGTCAGCGGCCTGTTTGAAACCCGCGTGCGCTACACCGCGATTTCCCTGGCCTATCAGGTGTGCGGTGCGCTGGCCGGTGGCCTGACGCCGTTGATCGGCACCTGGCTGGCCCACGAATACCAAGGCCAATGGTGGCCGATGGCAGTGTTTTACAGCCTGATCGCGGCGGTCTCGCTGGTGAGCGTATTGGCCTTGTCGCGCCGCCACGCCACCGCCCACCGCCTGGAAATGGCCCCTGGTGTTTAATGGAGCGGGTGCAATGTTGAAGATTAAGGGTGAGCGTTTATGGGCCAACCTGATGGCCATGGCCGAAGTCGGTGCGACCGCGCGCGGCGGCAGTTGCCGCCTGGCGTTGAGCGCCGAAGACCACGCCGGTCGCGAGCTGTTCAGCCACTGGTGCAAGGCCGCCGGGCTGAGCCTGAGCATGGACGCCATCGGCAACCTGTTCGCCCGGCGTGCCGGTGCGGATAAGGACGCCGCGCCGGTGATGATCGGCAGTCACCTCGACACCCAGCCGGAAGGCGGCCGCTTCGACGGTGTCTACGGCGTGCTGGCCGGCCTAGAGGTGATGCGCAGCCTCGACGACCATGGCATCCAGACCCGCAAGCCGCTGGAAATCGCGGTATGGACGAACGAGGAGGGCGCCCGTTTCACCCCCGCCATGCTCGGCTCCGCCGTGTTCACCGGTGCCTTGGCGCTGGACCAAGCCCTGGCCACCACCGATGCCGACGGCATCAGCGTGGCCGACGCCTTGCGCACACTCGGCTGCCACGGCAAGCGTGCCCTGGGCGGGGCGGTGGATGCGTATTTCGAAGCCCATATCGAGCAAGGCCCGATCCTTGAGGACCACGCCAAGAGCATCGGCGTGGTCAGTGGTGGCCAGGCGATTCGCTGGCTCGATGTGCGGGTCGAAGGGCTGGCCGCGCATGCTGGCACCACACCGATGCCGCTGCGCAAGGACGCGCTGTATGGCGCCGCGAAAATGATCCAGGCCCTGGAATGCCTCGCCATGGATTTCGCCCCCCAGGGCCTCACCACCGTCGGCGAGTTGAGCATTGCCAAGTCTTCGCGCAACACCATTCCCGGTTTGCTGACCTTCACCGTCGACCTGCGCCATCACCGCGACGCCGACATTGAGGCGATGGAGCAGCAGGTCAGGGCGCGCTTGCAGGCCATCGCGCAGAAGCGCGGCCTGAGCGTCACCATCAGCCCTCACTGGGTCAGCCCAGCGACGCCGTTCGATGCCGAATGCGTGGCCTGCGTGCAAGCCGCGGTGGACGCCTTGGGTTACAGCCAGCAGCCCATCGTCAGCGGCGCCGGCCACGATGCCATCCACCTCGCACGCTATTGCCCGACGGCGATGATCTTCATCCCCTGCGTCGGCGGCCTCAGCCACAACGAAGCCGAAGACGTACTGCCCGAGGACGTGCGCCAGGGCGCCGATGTTTTACTCAACGCCGTGTTGAAACGTGCCGGCCAAGCCAACTGACCGCCTCATTCAGGACGACTGAAGACGACCTGCCGGGCCGCAGGCAAGCCAGCGCCCACCGGCAGCGTGTTCACTCAGGAGATTCCCATGCAAACGTTCTTCCATCCCGAACAACTCCTGCATTATCCGCGCAGCTACTACTCCCGTGGCCAGATGCGAACGCCGCAGGAAGTCCCCGAGCGCGCCCGCAACCTGCTGCGGGCCGCGCAAACCCTGGGGTTTGAGATTGTGTCACCCGAGGACCACGGCCTTGAGCCGCTGCTGGCGGTACACGCTGCGCCCTACCTGACCTTCCTTCAGGAGGCTTACCCGCGCTGGAAGGAAATCCCTGAAGAGTGGGGCGACGAAGTCATGTCCAACATCTTCGTGCGTGAACCCAACGCCCTGCGCGGCATCCTCGCCCAAGCCGCACGCTACCTGGCGGATGGCAGTTGCCCGGTCGGCGAACGGACCTGGCGCTCGGCCTATTGGTCGGCCCAAAGCGCCGTCGCTGCCGCCAAGGCCGTCCTCGATGGCGCGCCCGCCGCCTACGCGCTGTGTCGCCCCCCCGGTCATCACGCACGCTTCGATGCGGCGGGCGGCTTCTGCTACATCAACAATGCCGCGGTGGCGGCGCAGGTGTTGCGCGAAGGCTTCCAGCGCGTCGCGGTGCTGGATACCGATATGCATCACGGCCAAGGCATTCAGGAGATTTTCTACGACCGCGACGACGTGCTCTACGTGTCGATCCACGGCGACCCGACCAACTTCTACCCGGCTGTCGCCGGTTTTGCCGACGAGCGCGGCAACGCGGCCGGCGAAGGTTTCAACCTCAACCTGCCGATGCCCCACGGTGCCAGCGAGGCGGTGTTCTTTGAACAGCTCGAACTGGCCCTCAAGGCGCTGAAGGACTTTTCTGCGGATGTGCTGGTGCTCTCCCTGGGCTTCGATATCTACGAACTGGACCCGCAAAGCAAAGTCGCGGTGACGCGGGACGGGTTTGCGCGCTTGGGTGAGCGCATCCGCGGCCTGGGGTTGCCCTGTGTGATCGTGCAGGAGGGCGGGTATCACCTGGAGACGTTGGACAGCAATGCGCAGGCGTTCTTCAGTGGCCCGCAGGCTTGGGCGAAGTAACCGAGTATCGGTTTTGTGGAGGTGTGATATCTTTATGCCATCATATGTCGTGACGATCACGGAGGATGGTATGAAGAAGCTGTTATTGGTCGGGGTTTTGGTGGTGTTGGCGTGTAGCCCGTTTTTTGCCGCGGCGTGTCCGAAGGGGACACATCCGGTCGGGGGCACGGGGTCGCACCACAAAGGTGGGACTTGTCAGTAGTCGATGGATCGACAAGGCGTGTGAAGTCGCGGTTCGAGCGTCAACCCCGTGCGGGTGCGCTTGAGGGCGGTTGACCGATACCCGCAGCGAAAAGCCTGCCGAACCGAGCGTTCTGCAGGCTTTTTCGTTTCAGATGGAGAGATCAGGTTCTTTCCCGTGTAGGGATTTTTCCGCATACGCAAATCTCCCTGTAATCCTGCATGACTGATCGCAGGCGCACGCGGGGAAATGGATGACGTCTCTAAAGTCCTGATCCTGGCGGCCGAAATGCTCTTGTATGACATCTGATCACTAATAAGAGAGCCTCGAAAAATGTCCTTACGTAGCCTGTCCATCGCCCGTCGCGCGGGCCTGGGTTTTGCCCTGATTGCTTTGCTGGTGGCCGTACTCGGTTTTTTTGCGCTCTCGAACATGGCCAGCATTCGTGAAAGTGCGGTCCAGGTCGAGCGTGGGCTGGTGCCTAAAATGCGTCTGGTCTCGGATATCCGCGAGATTATGTTGCGCATTCGGACCATCTCTTTGCGCATGGCGCTGGACCCGAACCCGGCAAGCATCCCGCAGTACCGCAGCCAGATGGACACGCGCAGCCAGGACCTGAGCAAAAAGCTGGCCGACCTCGAGGCCGTGATCGACAGCGCCGAAGTGCGCGCGTTGTATGAGCAGTTCCAGGTCTCGCTGCGCCAGTACCAGCAAGGGCTGACCCGCTCGTTTGCGCTGGCCGACCAGCAACAGGGGGCTGAGCTCAACAAGTTGCTGTTGGTGGATATGAAAACCGTGGTCGATGGCTCCGGCGCCCAGCTCAACGCATTGGCCGACTATTACAACGCGCAGATCAACCAACAAGGGCAGGCGGCCGAGGCGCAGTATGGCCGTTCGCGCACGATGGTCTTCGGCTTTGTGCTGCTGGCCGCCTTGAGTACCGTGGCGCTGGCCTGGCTGCTGACACGCAGCATCGTCGGCCCGCTGAGCCATGCGGTGCGGGCCGCGGAAAACGTCGCCCGTGGCGACCTGACCGAAACGGTGGCGGTGACCGGCGACGACGAAGTGACCCGCTTGCTCGTGGCGCTGCAGAGTATGCAAGCCAGCCTGCGCGGCACCTTGCAGCTGATTCGCCAGTCGGCCGGGCAGTTGGCGTCGTCGGCTACCGACCTGAACGGCATTACCGATCAAAGCAGCCGCAGCCTGCAAAAGCAGACCGCGGAAATCGAGCTGGCCGCCACTGCCGTCAATGAGATGACTTCCGCAGCTGACGAGGTGGCGCGCAACGCGGTGTCCACCTCCGAGTCCACGCGGGTGTCCAATGAAACGGCGCGCGAAGGCCAGCATCGCGTGGGCGAAACGGTCAGCGCGATTCAAGCCCTGAGCAGCAACATCGGCGAGACCTCGACCCTGGTGCAACACCTTGCCGAGCAGTCGCGGGATATCGGCAAGGTACTCGACGTGATTCGCTCCATCGCCGAGCAGACCAACCTGCTGGCCCTCAATGCCGCCATCGAAGCGGCGCGGGCCGGGGAGTCCGGACGCGGCTTTGCGGTCGTGGCCGACGAAGTACGCGCCCTGGCGCACCGCACCCAGCAATCGACCCTGGAAATCGACCAGATGGTCAGCGCCATGCGCGCGGGTTCCGACCACGCACTGACCTCGATGCAGTCGAGCACCGCACGCGCCACCGACACCCTGGCGTTGGCGGAAGGCGCTGGCGGTGCCTTGAGCCAGATCACCGATTCCATCGACCAGATTCACCAGCGCAACCTGGTCATCGCCAGTGCCGCCGAGGAGCAGGCCCAGGTCGCCAAGGAAGTCGATCGCAACATCGTCAACATTCGCGACTTGTCGGCGCAATCGTCTTCCGGCGCCGGGCAGATCAACGGCGCGAGCCGGGAACTGGCGCAACTGGCGGTCGCACTGAACGAGGCGGTGGCACGCTTTCAGCTGTAGTGAAGTGCGCCGCGAGTGGCGGCGCGCAGGATGGCGCTAATTCAGCGTCGGTTCTTCCACGATCCTGATATTGACCGCTTGCCACTCGCCCCCCGGCCCCCGTTCCAATTCGTAGGTGACGGTTTGCCCTTCGCGCAGCACCTGACCACCCTGGGCGGTGCTGCTGCGAAAGAAAACGTCCTGTGCATCGTGGGCGGCAGTTTCGCTGCTGATGAAGATTGCAGTCTGTGGAGTCTTTCTGGACATGGCCGTTCTCCATTTTCAGTGCAATACATGGCCCAGGGTGGGCGGGGTGACGCGGTGAGTCGCAGGCTTATCAGCTGATCAATTGGACTTTGTCCGCCTGCATGCCTTTTTCCCCTTTTACCGTTTCGAAGCTGACTTTCTGCCCTTCTTTCAATGATTTGAATCCAGTGCCCTCAATCGCCCTGAAGTGTACGAACAGGTCAGCCCCGCTATCCGGAGTGATGAACCCATAGCCTTTTTCATCGTTGAACCACTTCACCGTGCCGTTCTGTCTGTCGCTCATTGTTCGTATCCTCTAAACCCTGATGTCCTACTGCGCACCGACGCAGTGCGACATGCTTAATAAAAGCCCCGCGCCAGCCCGTCGTCAACACTGCGCAAGACCAGCGGTACTGTCATTCCTGACAGGTTCGCGGGCCGTCAAAACGCGCCATACTGCGCAGTTTCATGCTGACAACCTGGCGTATCCGGGCGCCGGTCCTTACGCACATGGCGCCCCGTCACCTGCCATACGATAATGCCCTCCATCCCGATTCCCACTGGCTTCCTACCGTGATCATCAACTTCGACCTCAACGACCTCCAAGCCTTTCGCGCCGTAGTAGACAAGGGTAGTTTTCGCGGCGCCGCCGATGCCATCCGGATCTCGCAGCCGGCGCTCAGCCGGCGCATCGAAAAGCTCGAAACCGCCCTCGACGTGAAGCTGTTCGAGCGCACCACGCGCCGCGTCAGCCTGACCATGGTCGGGCGCGCCTTCCTGCCGCAGGTCGAGCGTATCCTCGATGACCTCGACATCGCGCTGATGGGCATCAGCAACGTCGCCTCCACGCGGATGGGCGATGTGACCATCGCGTGTGTGCCGTCCACCGCGTATTACTTCATGCCTCACGTGATCTCGGCATTCCACAAGCTCTACCCCAAGATTCGCCTGCGGGTGCTGGATGCCAGTGCCGGCGAGGTGTGCAATGCGGTGGAAAGCGGCGAGGCGGATTTCGGCGTGAGTTTCAGCGGCAGCCTGGCCGATGAGGTGGAGTTCGAGTTGCTGTTTCAGGAGCGTTATGTGCTGGCCTGCCGCCGCGATCACCCGCTGGCCGAGCGCGCCAGCGTGAGCTGGGCCGAGGCCTACGAGCATGACTACATCACGGTGGACAAAACCTCGGGCAACCGTTTTCTGCTGGACCAGGCCCTGCGCGGCGTGCGGGTGAAAAAGCCGAGTATCTGCGAGACGCACCACGTGACCACCATGATCGGCTTGGTCGAGGCGGGGCTGGGTGTGGCGATGGTGCCGTCGATTGCCATGCCGGGCACTGAACACCCGATCCTGCTGAGTGTGCCGCTGGTGGAACCGCAGGTGATGCGCAATGTGGGCTTGATCAAGCGCCGCGGGCGGACGTTGCCGCCAGCGGCGCTGGAGTTGGAGCGGTTGGTGCGGGAGCTGCCGTTTCGGTCAGCGTGATACCGAGTCCAGGCCGGTGGATTGCACCACCGCTTGCGCCTCGGGCGAGGCCAGGTAGTGCAGCAGCGCCCTGGCCTGCGCCGGGTGTTCGGCGTTGACCGGAATACCCGCGGCGAAGCGCGTCACCGATTGCACGTCTTCAGGGATCTTGCCGACGTAAGTCACCCCCGGCACCGGTAACAGTTCCGCCACCTGCTGCAAGCCCACCTCGTAGTCACCCTTGGCGACCTGTTCGGCCACGGGGATGCGTTCGATCATGGTGCCCTTGGCCGGCATGCCGAGTTTCTTGAACAGTTCCTTCTCGACATACACGCCGCTGGCGCTGTCCGAATACGCCACGGACTTGGCCTTGAGCAACACCGCTTTGAGTTCGGCATCGGTGCCGATGGCCGGTTTGGCCGCGCCGGCTTTCACCACCAGGCCGATTCGCGAATCCGCCAGTTCCACGCGGGACGCTTTGTCGACCTTGCCCTGTTTGATCAGCTCATCCAGGGCGTAGCCGACCATGATCACCACATCCGCGTGTTCGCCACGGGCCAGGCGGTTGGGAATCGCTTCCGGCGCCTTGCCCATGGACGGGCCGAGGACGGTGTCGAGGGTGTCGCCGCTGCGCTGGGCGTATTGCGGGCCCAGCAGCTTGTAGGCAGCGGTGAAGCCACCGGAGGTCATCACCTTGAGTTGTTCGGCCTGGGCCGTCAGTGCCAGGGTGCCGAGGGCCAGGGCCGTCAGGGTTTGCGACAGCGCTTTCATTGCGCCGCCTCGAGCATGACTTGCCCGCGGGTATTGGCGCGGTGATACAGCGCGAGGGTCGAGCACAGGGCGCACAGGGCCGCGAACATCAACCAGTAGGCCGGCGAGGCTTTGTCGTCGGTGATGTGAATGAACCAGGTGGAGATCGCCGGAGTGAAACCGCCGAAGATCGCAGTCGCCAGGCTATAGGCCAGGGAGAAGCCCGCCACGCGCACTTCCACCGGCATGATTTCGGTCAGCGCCGGGATCATCGCGCCGTTGTACATGCCGTACAGGAAGGAGAACCACAGCAGGGTTTCCAGCATATGCGCAAAGCTCGCAGCGTTTACCACGTAGGACAGCGCCGGATAAGCCGTGAGCACCGTCAGCGCGGTCATTGCGACCAGCACCGGTTTGCGCCCGAAGCGGTCGCTCAGGCTGCCGCCGATGGGCAGCCAGACAAAGTTCGAGATCGCCACCAACAGGGTCACCAGCAACGCATCGGACGTGGTCAGTTGCAGCACGGTCTTGCCGAAGGTCGGCGCGTACACGGTGATCAGGTAGAACGCGGTGGTGGTCATGGCCACCATCAACATGCCGCCAATGACCACAGACCAGTTTTTCGCCAGGGTCGCCAGCACTTCACGCATGCTCGGGCGATGTTTGCGGTTGGCGAACTCTTCGGTTTCCTCAAGGTTGCGCCGCAGCACAAAGATGAACGGAATGATCACGCAACCGACGGCGAACGGAATGCGCCAGCCCCAGTCGGCCACGACCGACGGTTGCATCCACACGTTCAGGCCATAGCCCAGCGCGGCGGCGACCACGATGGAGATCTGTTGGCTGCCCGACTGCCAGCTGGTGTAGAAACCTTTGCGGCCGGGGGTGGCCATTTCAGCGAGGTACACCGACACCCCACCCAGTTCCGCACCGGCCGAGAAGCCTTGCAGCAGACGGCCGAGCAACACCAGCGCCGGAGCCCACAGGCCAATGGTGTGATAACCCGGCACCAGCACGATCAGCAGCGTACCGCTGGCCATGATCGCCAGGGTCACGATCAACCCTTTGCGCCGTCCCACATCGTCGATGTAGGCACCCAGGATGACCGCACCCAACGGACGCATCAGGAAGCCCGCGCCGAACACGGCAAAGGTCATCATTAATGACGCAAACTCATTAGCGGCGGGGAAGAACGCGGCAGCGATGTAGGTGGCGTAGAAGCCGAACAGGAAGAAGTCGAACTGTTCGATGAAGTTGCCCGAAGTAACGCGGAAAACCGCACCAATTTTCGAACGGGCAGAGTCGGGGCGGGTAGGGCTAGTCATGCTTTTGTGTCTCCAGCGTTCTTTTTAAAGTGCTTGTTTCGCTTAAGGCCAAGGATAGTGGCTGACACATTTAGAAATGATAAGTGAATATTTTTGATCTATTGATGCGTTTTGGTTATCAGTGGTCGGTGCAGACCCACGGCGGCGTCCTTGTTCTATGCTTGCAGGCGTAACCAATTCTTACGGTCGGGGGTGCCTATGACTGACGAACAGAAACAGCGGGACGAACGGGAGCAGGAGCGACGCAGGCGGCAATTGGAGGAAGAAAAGCCGCAGACCTGGAAGCATCCCGACGACGGCACGGAGCTTTCGGAGCGGGATCGGGAAATTCCGCTGAAACCCTGATGCGTGATCGGTGGGGGCGGGCATGCCCGCTCCCACATGTGCAACGGGCGTTTCTCGGGAATAGGCAAACTATTTGACATATTTGATTTGTGATCACATATTGGAGGCATAAGAACCACAACACAGGTTTGCCTCATGACAGATGGTCCGCTCCTCCTGCCCACCCTGCGCCAGGTGTCCCGCGATACCTTGCAAGACCAGGTCTACCGCCAGATCCGCGAAGCGTTGATGAGTGGCCGTTTCCAGCCTGGCCAGAAACTCACCATCCGTGGCCTGGCCGAAGCGCTCGGCTCCAGCCCGATGCCGGTGCGCGAAGCCCTGCAACGCCTCAGCGCCGAAAACGCCTTTGAAGTCACCGAAACCTCGCGTCTGCGGGTCCGCATGATGACGGTCGAGCGCCTGCGCGAAATCCGCGATGCGCGGGTTGCTCTTGAAGGCTTGCTGGCCGAGAAGGCCGTATTGCTCCTGAAAAAAGCCGACCTCGACGAAATCACCGACCTGTGCCAGCAAATGCAGCACGCCGCCGACGAAGTCGATGTGTCGCGCTACCTATGGACCAACTTCGCCTTCCACCGCCGGATTTACGCAGTGGCCCAGGCCGAGCTGACCATGGCCGCCGTGGAGAATTTCTGGCTGCACATGGGGCCGTGCTTTGCCCTGGTCGCCCCCGATAAAGCTCACCTGCAACGCTCGATGGAGGCGCATACGCGCATCGTCGAAGCCCTGGCCGCCCGCGACGGCGCTGGCGCACGGGCGGCGGTGACCGATGACATCATGCAGGCCGCCGATTCCCTGGCGCGCCTGCTCGTCAAGAACGACCGTTCGCGGTCGTCTGCTTCAGGAGGTAAACGTGCATGAGTGTCCTACAGCGGCTACAGCCCTATCCTGGGTTACGTGTATTGATTTCCGGCGGGGCTGCCGGCATCGGTGAGGTGTTGGCTGCGGCGTACCTGGAGGCCGGTGCCCAGGTGCATGTGTGTGATGTCAGCGAACCGGCTCTGGCGGCGTTTCGCGACAAATACCCAGGCAGCGTCGCCACCCGCGCCGATGTCAGTGATGCCGCGCAGATCGCGGCGGTGTTCGAGGTGCAGCGCGAGCATTTCGGCGGCCTCGACGTGTTGGTCAACAATGCTGGCATCGCCGGCCCCACTGGCGGTATCGACGCGATCAGCGACGCCGAATGGCAAGCCACCATCAACATCAACCTGACCGCGCAATACCGTTTTGCCCACCATGCGGTGCCGATGCTCAAGCAATCGTCCCACGGCCATCTGTTGCATATCGCCTCGGTGGCCGGGCGTCTGGGCTACGCGTGGCGCACGCCGTATGCGGCGACGAAGTGGGCGATTGTCGGCCTGATGAAATCCCTGGCCTCGGAGTTGGGCGAGAGTGACATCCGCGTCAATGCCTTGCTGCCCGGCATCGTCGAAGGCCCGCGCATGGACGCGGTGATTCGCGCCCGTGCCGAGCAGGTCGGCGTACCCGAACCCGAGATGCGCCAGGAATACCTCAACAAAATTTCCCTCAAGCGCATGGTCACCGCCGAAGACGTCGCGGCCATGGCGCTGTTCCTCTGTTCGCCCGCCGCCCGCAACGTGACCGGCCAGGCGATCAGTGTCGACGGTAACGTCGAGTACCTGTAGGACGCGGCGCCAGTCGCCGAGGAAGAACCCCGAGCTGTACCCAGGATTTTTTTCATAAGAATAAAAGTCGGAGAATCGTCATGTCCAAAAAACGTCCTGTGATCATTACCTGTGCCGTGACCGGTGCCATCCATACGCCGTCGATGTCGCCGCATTTGCCCATCACTGCCGAGGAAATTGCCGCCGCCGCCATCGGCGCCGCCGAAGCCGGCGCGGCGATTGTTCACCTGCATGCCCGTGACCCCAACGACGGCCGCCCCAGCCAGGACCCCGCGCTGTTCGCCGAATTCCTGCCGCAGATCAAGGCCGCCAGCGACGTGGTGATCAACATCACCACCGGCGGCGCGCCGACCATGGGCGTGGAAGAACGCCTACAGCCGGTGATGCAGTTCAAGCCGGAATTGGCCTCGCTGAACATGGGCTCGATGAACTTTGGCCTGTACGAAATGCTCAACCGCTTTACCGAGTTCAAGCACGACTGGGAGCGT
Organism: Pseudomonas sp. LY-1; assembly: GCF_053502595.1. NCBI lineage: Bacteria > Pseudomonadati > Pseudomonadota > Gammaproteobacteria > Pseudomonadales > Pseudomonadaceae > Pseudomonas > Pseudomonas sp. LY-1. Next base: position 1,935,624 of record NZ_CP094353.1, read on the forward strand.
CCATACCTGGAAGAGAGTGACGACCGGATCTTTCGCAACACCTTCCGCGACATTGCCCACATCCTCAATTCCTGCGCCGAGAACCGCACCCGTTTTGAGATCGAGTGCTACGACATCGGCCACCTCTACACCGCCGCGCACTTCCTGGAACGTGGCCTGCTCAAGTCGCCGCTGTTCATCCAATCGGTGTTCGGCCTGCGCGGCGGCATCGGCGGGCACCCGGAAGACCTGGCACACATGCGTCGTACCGCCGATCGCCTGTTTGGCGACGATTATGTGTGGTCGATCCTCGGTGCCGGGCGTGGGCAAATTCCGCTGGCGACCATGGGCCTGTCCATGGGCAGCCATGCCCGGGTCGGCCTGGAAGATTCGTTGTGGGACGGGCCGGGCAAATTGGCCGCTTCGAACGCCGATCAGGTACGGCGCATTCGCAGCGTGATCGAAGCCCTCGGCCATCGCGTCGCCACGCCGGATGAAGCGCGGGACATCCTCGGGCTCAAGGGGCGTGACCAGGTCAATTTCTAACCGACGACACGGCCGCGTGCTGGCGCGGCCCGAATCCCGCACAACAACAATAAGGGGATCACACCATGCGTATCGAAGTGCTTGTGGACGTCAAGACCACCCTGGGCGAAGGCCCGGTGTGGGACGTCGAACAACAGCGGCTGTATTGGATCGACAGCGCCGACGGCCGCATCCTGCGTTGCACCGACGACGGCCGCGAACTGCGTGCCTGGGACGTGGGCCAGAAAATCGGCTCCATGGCCCTGCGCCACAACGGCGCGGCGGCCATCGTCGCCCTGCAGAATGGCGTACACACTCTGGACCTGGCCAGTGGCGAACTGGCGCTGATCGAAGACCCTGAACCGCACCTGCCGAACAACCGTCTCAACGACGGCAAGGTCGACCGCCAGGGCCGCTTTGTCTTCGGTTCCATGGACACCCAGGAAGACCGCGCCAGCGCCAGACTCTACCGCCTGGACCCGGACCTGCGCCTGCACACCCTGGACGAAGGCATCATCGTTTCCAATGGCCCGTGCTGGAGCCCATCCGGGGACACCTTGTACTTTTGCGACACCTGGTCGGGCGAGATCTGGGCCTATGACTACGACCTCGCCAGCGGCAATGTCAGCAACCGGCGCACCTTCGCCAAGGTCGACACCTCGGGTGGCGGCGCCGCGGACGGTTGCACCGTGGACGCCGAAGGTTGCCTGTGGCAGGCCCTGGTCTATGCCGGGAAGCTGGTGCGCTACACCCCCGATGGTCACGTCGACCGGATCATCCAAATGCCGGTGAAGAAGGTCACCAGCCTGACCTTCGGCGGGCCGAACCTCGACACCCTGTTTGTGACCTCCATGGCCAAGCCGCCGCTGCCGCGTTTTCCGCACGACGGCCAGCAGCGCGGCGCGCTGTTCGCCATTACCGGGTTGGGCGTGCAAGGAATAGCCGAGCGACGGTTCGCCAGCTAGCGCGTGTGTTCGATCAGCAACATTCCTTCGCAACCTTGTGTCAGTGCGCGCCCTCGCGCGCCTGGAGAGGCTCATGGCTACTTTAAAAAAAGCGTCGCTGCGCAGCATTCACCGGCATTCCTGGGTGTCGCTGCTGGTTTGCTGGATGATCTGGATTCTCAACGCCTACGACCGTGAGATCGTGTTGCGCCTGGGGCCGACCATCTCCAAGCATTTCGATTTGTCCGCCGATCAGTGGGGCACCGTGGCCACGGTGATCATGCTCGCCCTGGCCCTGTTGGATATCCCGGGTTCGATGTGGAGCGACCGCTACGGCGGCGGCTGGAAGCGCGCGCGGTTCCAGGTGCCGTTGGTGCTGGGCTACACGGCGATCTCGTTTCTGTCCGGGTTCAAGGCGTTGAGCGGCAACCTCGCGACGTTTATCGCCCTGCGTGTCGGGGTCAACCTCGGCGCGGGCTGGGGCGAACCGGTGGGCGTGAGCAACACCGCCGAATGGTGGCCGGTGGAACGCCGCGGTTTTGCCCTTGGCGCGCACCACACCGGTTACCCGATCGGCGCGATGCTCAGCGGCATCGTCGCCAGCTTTGTGATCAGCACCTTCGGCGAGGACAACTGGCGCTACGTGTTCTTCTTCGCCTTCGTGGTGGCCTTGCCGCTGATGATCTTCTGGGCGCGGTATTCCACGGCCGAACGTATCACCGCGCTGTACGTCGACATCGCCGCCAAAGGCATGACGCCACCGGACAATGCCCCGGCCAGCCAGATCAAGGGCGACGCCTGGCGCACCTTTGTCGCCACCCTGCGCAACCGCAATATCGCGTTGACGGCGGGGAACACCCTGCTCACGCAGGTGGTGTACATGGGCGTGAATATCGTGTTGCCGGCCTACCTCTACAACATCGTCGGGCTGTCGCTGGCGCAGTCGGCGGGGATGAGCGTGGTGTTCACCCTGACCGGGATTCTCGGGCAACTGGTGTGGCCGTCGTTGTCGGACATCATCGGCCGCCGTACCACCCTGATCATCTGCGGGCTGTGGATGGCCGCCAGTGTCGGCGCGTTCTACTTCGCCAGCACCCTGACCCTGATCATCGTCGTGCAGTTGCTGTTCGGCCTGGTCGCCAATGCGGTCTGGCCGATCTACTACGCGGTGGCCTGCGACTCGGCCGAGCCGTCGGCCACCTCCACGGCCAACGGCATCATCACCACCGCGATGTTCATCGGCGGCGGCCTGGCGCCGGTGTTGATGGGCAGCCTGATCGCGATGGGCGGCGGCTGGACCACGCTGCATGGCTACACCGTGTGCTTTTTCGTGATGGCCGGCTGCGCCCTGGGCGGCGCGCTGCTGCAAGTGTTTTCCCATCGCCCGCAGGCGTTGGTTGTGCAACTCGAACCCTAGAACAACATTGATGCGCCCCCCAGCCGCGCTGGCGGGGCGCCAGGAGGAACTGCCCGATGACTACCGCCACCCAGGCCCGCGAACCGCAGGTGCTGAACAAATTGATGTTCGCCAAGTTGATGCCCTTGTTGATCATCGCCTACATCCTGAGCTTTCTGGACCGCACCAACATCGCCCTGGCCAAGCACCACCTGGACGTCGACCTGGGCATCTCCGCCGCAGCCTACGGGCTGGGCGCGGGCTTGTTCTTCCTCACGTATGCACTGTCGGAAATCCCCAGCAACCTGATCATGCACAAAGTCGGCGCGCGCTTCTGGATCGCGCGGATCATGGTGACCTGGGGCCTGATCTCGGCGGCCATGGCGTTTGTGCAGGGCGAGACCTCGTTCTACGTATTGCGCCTGCTGCTGGGCATCGCCGAAGCGGGCCTGTTTCCCGGGGTCATGCTCTATCTGACCTACTGGTTCAACCGCGAACAACGCGCACGGGCCACCGGCTATTTCCTGCTCGGCGTGTGCTTTGCCAACATCATCGGTGGCCCGGTGGGCGCAGCGTTGATGCGCCTGGACGGGCTGCTCGGCTGGCATGGCTGGCAGTGGATGTTCCTGCTCGAAGGCTTGCCGGCGGTGGCGTTCGCCTGGGTGGTGTGGCGCAAGTTGCCGGACCGCCCGAGCCAGGCGCCGTGGCTGACGGCGGCGGAAGCGCAGGGTATCGAACAGCGCATTGCCCAGGAAACCGAGGAAGGCGCCGGGGAGGGCGGCCACGCGTTGAAAAACTGGCTGACCCCGCAGATCCTGCTGGCGATCTTTGTGTATTTTTGCCATCAGATCACGGTCTACACGGTGATCTTTTTCCTGCCGAGCATCATCAGCAAATACGGTGAATTGAGCACCATGAGCGTGGGGTTGCTGACCTCGCTGCCCTGGATCGCCGCCGCCTTGGGCGCAGTGTGGCTGCCGCGTTTTGCGACCACACCCACCCGCGCGCGGCGCCTGTTGATCAGCGGGTTGCTGACCATGGCGCTGGGGTTGGGCATCGCGTCGGTGTCGGGGCCGGTGTTCAGCCTGCTGGGCTTTTGTCTGTCGGCAGTGATGTTTTTTGTGGTGCAGTCGATTGTGTTCCTCTACCCGGCCTCGCGTCTCAAGGGCGTCGCCTTGGCGGGCGGGCTGGGTTTCGTCAATGCCTGCGGGCTGTTGGGCGGGTTTGTCGGGCCGTCGGTGATGGGCATGATCGAGATGAGTACCGGCAACGCGATGAATGGCCTGAAGGTGATTGCCGTGGTGCTGGTGGTCGCGGCGTTGGCCGCGCTGCGTTTGCGCCAGGGCCAGGAACAGGCGCCGGCCCCTCGGGTCGTTATGAGACCAGCAACGAAATAGGATAACCCGACGCCAATACCAGGTACGCCACCACCGCCGCCAGGCACAGGCCGACGAATACCCGCAACAACGTGCGGGCGGTGGGGTGCGCGATAAACTGGATGACCCAGATGCAGAACCCGGCCAGGAGGAAGGCCGCGGCGAGAATAACCAGCACGATAGTGTTCCTGCGACCGTGAAGAGCTGAATATATAGTCGTAAAGCCGCCCAATGAACAGTGCGCGCATAGACGCAGCCCCTCGGGCTTTCTAAACTGCGGCTTGTCGTGGGGAAAGGGCAGGTGCCGATGAATCGCAATGAATTACGCAAGGCCGACATCAACCTGATGGTGGTCTTCGAGGCACTGATGCTCGAACGCAATGTGACGCGGGTGGCGGAGAAGTTGTTTCTTGGCCAGCCGACCATCAGTTCGGCGCTCAACCGGTTACGCACCTTGTTCAACGATCCGCTGTTCATTCGCGTCGGCCACCGCATGGAACCTACCGCACGGGCCGAGGAAATCATCCGGCACCTGTCGCCGGCCCTGGACTCTCTTTCATCGGCGCTGAGCCTGACCCACGATTTCGACCCGTCCGTCAGCACCATGACCTTCCGGATCGGCCTGTCCGATGACGTCGAGTTCGGCCTGTTGCCGCCGTTGCTGCGCGCCTTGCGCCAGGAAGCGCCGAAGGTGGTGTTCGTGGTGCAGCATGTGGATTACTGGCGGATTCCCGATCTGCTGGCATCCGGTGATATCACCGTCGGCATCACCCAGACCCGTGGCCTGCCGGCGAACGCCAAGCGCAAGTTGCTGCGCCATATCCACCCGCGCTTGCTGCGCGCCGACGCGTCCGACCGGCCGCTGACCCTCGATGAATATTGTGCGCGGCCCCATGTGCTGGTGTCCCACACCGCCAACGTATCCGGGTTTGCCGATGAGTGGCTGGCGGAAATCGGGCGCAAGCGCCATGTGGTGCTGTCGGTGCCGCAATACAGCGCGCTGCCGGCGCTGCTGGCCGGCACCGACCTGATCGCCAGCCTGCCGGACTACACCGCCGAAGCCATGACGCTGTCGGGCAATCTGTTTTGTGAGCCCTACCCATTCGAGACGCCGACCCTGGATCTGTCCATGGTCTGGCTCAGCCATGTGGACACCGATCCGGCCGAGCGCTGGGTGCGTTCGCGGCTGGAGGCGTTCATGAGCGACCGCGGGCTGGCGAAAAAGGTCTGATGCTTTTATCCGTGGTATATCTAGGAATCTTCCTATCGATACTTCGGAGACTCCCATGCCACACCTGCACCTGGAATACACCGCCAACCTGACGCAACTGGACACCGACAAGGCCCTGTTGCGTCTGAACCATGCATTGGTGGCCTCCGGTCAGTTTGGCGCCGAGCTGGATATCAAGAGCCGTTCACTCAAGGTCGAGAGTTTTCGCGTGGGCACCGGCATGAACCCGCGGGGTTTTGTCGCCGTGCGCCTGGCGTTGCTCAGTGGACGCTCGGCGCAGGTCAAGAAGCAGCTGTCAGAAAGCCTGCTGGCCGTGGTGCAGGAACTTGGGCCATGGCCGGAAGGTGTGCAGGTGCAACTGAGTGTCGAATTGCTGGATATCGATCGCGATTCCTACAGTAAGGTCGCGATCGGCTAAGCGCTTCCATCCACCACGACCGTCGATGCGTAAGGTCAGAGTAATCCCTGTTCAGCGCAGACTTTGACCACCTGCTCCCTGAACCAGGTATTGGCGCTGTCCTGTTCACTGGTTTCGTTCCACTGCATATCCAGGGTGAACCCCGGCAACCCGTGGGGCGCCTCGCAGTGGCCGAACACCGACGCCGGGGCCAGCAGTTTGTGGACGCGGCGGGGCAGGGTCACGATGAAGTCGGTGCCGGTGATCATCTTCAACGCCGCGCCATAGCTGTTGGCCCGTGCGACCACCTGGCGCTTGTGGGCCTGACGCGCCAGCCAGCCGTCGACCATGTTGGTGTCGGAGGTCCACGGCGTGGGAAACACGTGGCGCCGCTTGACGAACGACTGCAGGCTGAACGCCGCCTCGCGGGGCGCCGCACGCTTGTCGAAGACACACACCAGATCATCTTCCAGCAACATCTGGGTCTTGAAGTCTTTATGCGCGCGGTGAAAGTGCGGGCCAAAGCAAATCACCAGGTCGAGGCGGCCTTCGCGCAGGTCGTCGGCAGGGATCTCGGTTTCCAGCTTGCGCACATTGACGATCACCGGCAGGTTCGCGCGGTCGAAGTGTTTCAACAGGCGCGGCAGGATCAGTTGCTCGAAATACTCCGGGGCGCACACGTTGAAGGTCACGGCTTTCTGGGTGGGGTCAAAGGCTTGGCCACCGGCGTGGCACAGGTTGATGCTTTCGAGGATTTTCTGCACATGGCCGTACATGGTGCTGGCCTTGTACGTCGGACGCATACCCGCCCGCGTGTTGATGAACAGCTCATCCTCGAAGCTGGTGCGCAGCTTCTTCAAGCTGTAGCTCACGGTCGACTGGCTGACGAACAGCGTTTCTGACACCTCGGTAACGCTGCTCTGGTCGTAGACGGCGATAAACACCATCAAATCCTGCATATCGAGCTTTCTGAGCAAGTTACTGTTTAGCATCCATTCCATCCGGTAAGCCTTGGCACTGTGGCAGCGCGCGACAAGGGCAAAAGCTTAACGGAACGGGAGTGCCAATAGAAAGCTCTGTAGGGTGTTTCAGTGTTGTGCGTGGGACAAAAAGTGTTTGCAACACGACGTCAGCGGATGTGGTCTGCGTAATGCTTCGGATTGAAGCGCGTGACGATCAGCAGCATCACCCCGATCACCGCCGCCAGCGACCACCATGCCCATTCGAAACTGCCCAACTGATCGCGGATCATCCCGGCGATCAGCGGCGACAGGCCGGCAATCAGGTAACCGATGCCTTGCACGAACGCCGTCAGGCTACCGGCGCGGCGCGGGTGGTCGAGGTGGTCGAGGGACAGGATCAAACTCATCGGGAACAGGCCGCCGATGCCCAGGCCGAGCAGGCAGGGCCACAGCAGGCTCAGGTGTTGGGGCGCGAGGATCAGGCCGCAGAACCCGAGGATGATCAGCACCAGCAACACGGCCAACACTCCGCGTTTATCCCGGCGGCGGTTGGCGAGGGCGGGGGTGACCAGGCCCGAGATGACTTCCATCGCGGTGAGGAAACCCAGGAGCAAACCGGCATGCTGTTCGCTCCAGCCTTGTTCTACGTAGTACGGCGCCAGCCACGCCAGTACGCAGGTGTAGGAGGCTGTACCGAGGCCAAAAAAGATCGCCAGCAACCAGGCGCGGCCGTTGCCGAAAAATCCTTCCTGCTTGTCAGAACCTGCCTGGGGCAGAACCGGCAGCGCCGCACGCTGGGCGGACCAGCACACCAGGGCGAGCACGGCCAGCCCCGCCCAGATCGCCAGGCCGATGCGCCAGCTACCGGTCTGCACCAGCACGAACGGGGAGAACGACGCCGCCAGCGCCGCGCCGCCCATGATCGCCGTGACGTACAAGCCCATGAACAATGAAACGTCAGCGCTGAAGCGCGACTTGATCAGCGCCGGCATTACCGCCTGGATCATCGCGATGCCGACCCCCGCAGCGATGGCGCTGACGATCAACTCCAGCGCCGAATCGAGGAACAACCGCGACAGCGTCGCCACGCCGATCACCAGCAGCGACACCGCAATGCTGCGATGTTCGCCGAAGCGCTTGGCCAGGCCCATGCCGAAAAACATCGCCAGGCCCATGGCCATGACCGGCAACATGGTCAGCAGCGCCGCGCTGCTGAAACTCAACGGCACCTCGTCGCGAATCGACGCTAACAACGGCCCTACGGCCGCCATCGACGGGCGCAGGTTAAGCGCGACCAGCACGACGCTGATCATCAGCCACACGGCGGTGGTGGGTTTTGCGTGAACGTTTTCCATGGGCCTGCCTTGAGTGAACAAGGGCGAATCAGGCCACGGGCGGGGGAGTGGGGCAAATGAGAAAGTCGCAGGGGCTATCTAAAAAATGCAGTTAACTGAAATACCGCACATTGCTCCACATTCCATAGGGTGGCTGCGTCGTCAGTTAGACCGGATTACATGCTTGATCTCCTGAAACGTCGCCAGCCCCCACGGGCCCAGTTCGCGGCCGATGCTGCTTTGCTTGTAACCGCCCCACGCCGTTTGCGGGAAGATCACCTGCGGCGCGTTGATCCACACCATGCCGGCCTGCAAGGCATTGGCCACGCGTGCGGCGGTTTCGTCGTTGCGGCTGACCACGCTGGCCACCAGGCCGAAATCGCTGTCGTTGGCCAGGGCGATGGCCTCGGCCTCCGTGGTAAAGCGTCGTACACACAGCACCGGGCCGAAGATTTCTTGCCGCCATAACGCGCTGTCCAGCGGCACGTCGGTGAACAGCGTGGGGCGAATGAAATAACCCTTCGCCAAGTGCGCCGGGCGCTCACCGCCGCACAGCAAGCGAGCACCGTCCTGCACGCCGCGCTGGATATGCGCCAACACCCGTTGGTACTGGGCGCGGTTGATCAGCGCGCCCATTTCCACGTCGTCGGCAAATGGGTCGGCGACGCGAATCCCTTCAGCCCGCGCAGTTAAACGCTGTAGGAATTCATCCGCGAGACTGTCCGCCACCAGCACACGACTGGTCGCTGAACACATCTGCCCGGCGTTGAAAAAGCCACCTCCACAGGCCAGCTCAAGTGCCAGGTCGAGGTCGGCATCTTCCAGCACCAGCAGCGAGGATTTGCCCCCCAGTTCCAGGCTCACGCCCTTGACGGTTTCGGCGGCGCGTTGCATCACCTGCACGCCCACCGCATTGCTGCCGGTGAAGGAAATCTTCGCCACGCGAGGGTCCGCCGCCAGCGGGGCGCCCACGGCCAAGCCGGTGCCGCAGACCAGGTTGAACACCCCCGCCGGGAAGCCGGCCGCGGCGATGATCTGCGCCAGTTGCAACTCCGCCAGCGGCGTCACTTCCGACGGTTTGAGCACCACGCAACAGCCGGCGGCCAGCGCCGGGGCGAGTTTCCAGGCGGTGGTGACCATGGGGAAATTCCACGGCACGATCAGCCCCACCACGCCGCAGGGCTCGCGGCGCAGGCGGGCGCTGAAGGCATCAGTGGGCAGCGCCACCGCGCGGTCTTGCTCGGCGTCCAGCGCCTCGGCGAGACCTGCGTAGTACTCGAAGGTGGCGATGACGTCGTCCACATCGATTCCCGCTTCGAACAACGGTTTGCCGCTGTTGTGCGACTGCACGCGCATCAACGGCTCGCGCTGCTCGCTCACGCCTTGAGCCACTTTGCGCAGCAGGGCGCCGCGCTCGCGGCCGGTGCTCTGCGACCAGCCGACACACGCCGCACTGGCGGCGTCGACCGCCTGGGTCACGGCGCGGGCATCGCCGACGCTGACCTGGGCGAGTATTTCCTCGGTGGCCGGGTTGATCACGTCCAACACGTCATGGCCCGCACGCCACGCACCATTGATATACACACCGTTTACGACCGCACTCATACCGCTACCTCCTGCACCCAACGTTCCTGGTCGATTTCAATCAGCGTCGGCCCCTGGCGATCTGCTGCGGCACGCAAGGCCACGCGCAGTGCGTCCAGGCCCTGGATGCGTTCGGCAGCGCAACCGAGGGCCGTGGCCACGCCGATGAAGTCCGGCGTGTAAATGTCGACGCCGACCGGTTCGATGGCCCGGTTGACCATGTACTTCTTGATCTCCTCGTAGCCCTGGTTATTCCACAGCAGCACGATGATCGGCGTGCGCGCCTCCACGGCGCTGGCCAGTTCCGGCAGGGTGAATTGCAGCCCGCCGTCGCCGATCAGGCACACCACCGGCTGGCCATCGCCACGCCCCAACCAGGCACCAATGGCCGCGGGCAGGGCGTAGCCCAGGGTGCCGTAGCCGGTGGACGCGTTGAACCAGCGGCGCGGGTGGTCAAGGTTCAGGGTCAGGTTGCCGCTGTACACCGGCTGCGTGGAGTCGCCCACCAGCGCTGCGCCGGGCAGTTCCTCCAGCACCGTGTGGAGCATGCGGGTTTGCGCGCGGGTGGCGGCGTCCCAGGTCGGCGTCAATTCGGCCCACAGGCGGGCGACGCGCTGGGCGCCCCAGGCACTGTGGCGAGGCGCCAGCGGCTGGCGCTGGAGTTCGGCGAGCAAGGCGTCGGCGGCGATTTGCGCGTCGGCCACCAAGGACAGCTCGGGCGGGTAATTGCGCACGGTCTGGTCGGGGTCGATATCGATGCGCAGCAGTGCGCCGGGAATCTCGAAACCGCCGGCGAAGGTCACGTCGTAGTCGGTCTCCGCCAGCTCCGTGCCGATCGCCAGCACCACATCGGCTTCGGCGACCAGGGCGCGGGTGGCGAGCAGGGACTGGGTCGAGCCGATCAGCAGCGGGTGGGCCGCGGGCAGCAGGCCTTTGGCGTTGATGATCAGCGCCACGGGGGCGCCGAGGGTTTCGGCCAGGCGGGTCAACGCCGCGGCGGCCTCGATGGCGCCGCCGCCGGCCAGGATCAGCGGGCGTTGGGCGGCGGCGAGCCGTTGGCTCATCTGCGCGACCGCCACTGGCGCCGCTCCGGCACGCGCCACGCTGATGGGGGAGGTGCCGAGCAACGCGTCGGCGTTTTCCACCAGCACATCCAGCGGGATTTCGATGTGTACCGGGCGCGGGCGCCCTGCCTGGAACAGCGCAAACGCCCGCGCCAGCACGCCGGGCAATTCTGCTGCCGACATCACGGTGTGGGAGAACGCTGCCACGCCGGCGACCAGCGCACTTTGGTTCGGCAGCTCATGCAACTTGCCGCGCCCGCCGCCCAGCTGGCTGCGCGCCTGCACGCTGGAGATCACCAGCATCGGGATCGAGTCGGCATAGGCCTGGCCCATGGCCGTGGTGATGTTGGTCATGCCGGGGCCGGTGATGATCAAACACACGCCGGGCTTGCCGCTGGTGCGCGCATAGCCATCGGCCATAAAGCCCGCGCCCTGTTCGTGGCGCGGGGTGACGTGGCGGATGTTCGAGCGCGCCAGGCCGCGATACAACTCCACGGTGTGGACGCCAGGAATACCAAACACCTGCTCCACGCCGTAGCTTTCCAGGAGCTTGACCAATACTTCGCCGCAGGTCGCCATACATGTCGCTCTCAGGTTGAGGTGAGGCGGTATTGGACCGGCTGGCCCGTAGCGGCAACAATCGATAAAAAGTCATACTAGCCATGTCCTCACGTCATGGCTGCTTGCCCTATGAAACGCCTCCCGCCGCTGCCCGCGCTGCACACCTTCTGGGTCACCGCCCAGTGCTGCAACTTCACCCACGCTGCCGCGCAGTTGCACATCACCCAAGGCGCGGTGAGCCGGCAGATCGCCGGGCTGGAAAGCCATTTGGGCTATGCCTTGTTCCAGCGCCAGGCGCGGGGCCTGAGCCTGACCGAAGAAGGTCGCGAGTGGTCGCTGCGGGTGCAGCAGGTCTTCGGCCTGATCGGTGACGCGCTGGAGCAGATCGGCCGCCGCCGCGACACCCTGCAGCTCAAGGCTTCCACCTGCGTGATGCGCTGGCTGCTGCCGCGCTTGATGCAATGGCAGCGGGAGCGCCCGGATGTGCCGGTGGAGCTGACCACGACCGTGGCCTACACCGTGGACTTTCGTCGAGAGCAATTCGATGCCGCGGTGATCTATGCGCCCAGCGCCGAACAGTCGGCCGAGGCTCGGCATCTGTTCGACGAACACCTCACCCCGGTGTGCGCGCCGGCCTTGCTGGGCGCGCTGAATACGCCAGCGGACCTGCAGCAACAGGTGCTGCTGCACCCCACGCGGGACGAGCGGGACTGGGCGTTATGGCTGAACGCGGCGAAGACGCGCTTGAGCAATGTGAGCCAGGGCCATCATTTCGAGACGCTGGATCTGGCCATGACAGTGGCGTCCCAGGGTTCAGGCGTGGCGATTGGCGACAGCGCGTTGATTGGCGAGGACGTGAGCGCGGGGCGCTTGGTGACGCCGTTTGAATTGCGGGTGCCGACGGGGATGGGCTATTACCTGGTGTATCCGCCGGGGACAAAGCCGTCCGCCGGGCTTGAAGCGTTGATGGAGTGGTTGGTTAACCAGGCGCAACAGGCGTAACGCTGAAGATCCACCTGTGGGAACCGGCAAGCCAGCTCCCACAGGTGGATCGTGTCGGCTCAGTAACCGACGGTGAAACGCTGGCGCGAATGCTTCGGTGTTTCCACTTCATCGATCATCGCGATGGCGAAGTCGGCGAAGCTGATCCAGCTGCGGCCTTCGCGGCTCACCAGCAAATCATCCTGGCCCAGGCGGAAGGTGCCGGTGCGCTCGGTTTCAACGAATTCGGCCGATGGCGACAGGAAGGTCCAATCCAGTTCCTGTTCCTGACGCAACGCCTCGAGGAACGTCGCGCCGGCACTGGCTTCAGCCTTGTACGCCTCTGGGAAACCCTCGCTGTCGATCACCCGAGTGCCGCCCGGCAGCAGCAACGAACCCGCGCCGCCCACCACCAGCAGGCGTTTGACCCCGGCTTTTTTCACCGGGCCGATCACCGCGCTGGCGGGCAGGGTGGCGAAATGCGCCGCGCTGATCACCACATCGCTGCCGCTGATGGCCTGTTGCAAGGCCTCGGCATCCAGCGCATCGACCTGTTTGACGCTGACGCCAGGACGCACGGCGAGCTTGTCAGTGTTGCGCGCGATGGCGGTGACGCTGTGCCCGCGTCGCAGCGCTTCTTCCAGCAGTTGGCTACCGGCGCGGCCGGTGGCCCCAATGATTGCGATCTTGCTCATGACATTCTCCAGTACGGTTAAGGTTTGAAACGCTTCACCACTTCATTTCGCCCTTGGCGACTTTGGCGCTCAGTTCCAGCGAACTTTCGTCGGCGAGGGTCGGGTAACGCTTTTTCATCCCCGCGATCAGGGCGGCGGAGTCCTTGGCCTTGGCGGTTTCTTCGTCAAAGGCCTGGATGTAGTCGGCGGTAAAGGCCACGGATTGCAGCGACGGGCTGCCGAGGAAATGCCCCGGAACCACCGTGCGCGGCTGCAGTTCGGCGATGCGTTGCAGGGTGGCCAGCCAGTCTTTATGGGACTGCGCGCTCTGAGTATCGGCCATCCACAGGTGGATGTTGTCGGCGACGACCACACCGCCGACCACGGCCTTGATCGACGGCACCCACACAAAGCTGCGGTCCGGCTGCGGGCCGTCGAGGCCGATCACTTCCAGCGGTTGCCCTTCAAGCGTCAGGCGGTGGCCGTCGAGCACCTGCGGCACGATGGTTTTGCCTGGCTTGTCGGCGCCCATTTTCGGGCCCCAGAACGCCAGTTTGCCGGCGACGGTGGCGTTGATGTGGTCGACCACCGCTTGCGGGGCCAGCACCTTGGCGTCGGGGAATGCGGCGGTCAGGGTGTCGAGGCCGAAGTAGTAGTCCGGGTCGCCGTGGCTGATGTAGATGGTCGTCAGGTGTTTGCCGCTGGCGCGGATCTTCTGCACCAGGTGTTCGGCCTGGCTTTTGCCGAACTGCGCGTCGACCAGGATCGCGTCTTTCGCGCCGCTGACCAGCACCGAACTGACCGGGAAGATCGCGGCCTCGCCGGGGTTGTACACGTCGAGGGTCAGCTCGGCAGCGGCCGCCTGGACGGCGAAGGCCAGGGCGGCGGTCGCCAGGGTCAGGCGCTTGAGGGTGGACAACATCGGGCAACTCCGGCAATCGGTAAGGGATGCACAGAGCTTAGTTGCACCAAACACCACAAAAAATGCGATGCTGGGACATAGTTTGTTTCTAAAATCGGGCAGATCATGGATCGTCTTCAAGCAATGCGCGTGTTTGTGACGGTGGTGGATCTGGGCAGCCAGTCCGCCGCCGCCGACCATCTGGACCTGTCGCGCCCGGTGGTCTCGCGCTACCTGGCCGAGCTGGAAGACTGGGTCGGCGCGCGCTTGCTGCATCGCACCACGCGCAAACTCAGCTTGACGGCTGCCGGCGGGGAAACCCTGCCACGTTGCCGGCAATTGCTGGAACTGTGCGGCGACATGCAGGCCGCCGTCAGCGAACCGGATGACGCGCCCCGTGGCCTGCTGCGCCTGAGTGTCAGCACCTCGTTCGGCCAGGCGCAGTTGGCCGAGGCCATCGCCGAATACGTCAGGCGCTACCCCTTGGTGACGGTCGACCTGCAGATGCTCGATCGCACGGTCAACCTGGTGGATGAGCGCATCGACCTGGCCATCCGCACCAGCAACGACCTGGACCCCAACCTGATCGCGCGGCGCCTGACGGTCTGTCGCTCGGTGGTGTGCGCGACCCCGGCCTACCTGCTTGAGCATCCGGCGCCGCAAAAGGTCGAGGACCTGGCGCGACACAACTGCCTGACCCACTCGTACTTCGGCAAAAGCCTGTGGCATTTCGAGGAAGGCGGCGAACACGTTTCGGTGCCGGTCCACGGCAATATCACCGCCAACGAAGCCAGCACGCTGTTACGCGTGACGCTCGCCGGGGCGGGGGTGGCGATGTTGCCCAGTTATCAGGCCGGCGAGCACATCCGCCGTGGCGAACTGGTGCGCCTGTTGCCCGCGGCCGAACCGCGGCAGATGAATATCTACGCGGTGTACGCGTCGCGCAAACACATGCCGTCGGCGCTGCGTAGCCTCCTGGATTTCCTGGTGCTGAGGTTTCCGGAAACGCCGGAGTGGGACCGGGGCCTGTGACCCGACATACAGATGTTGAATGGCGTCCAATAATGGCAACTCGCCCTGGCTGACCTATGCTTTAAACAGCACCGAGTAGGTCCTTCAGAGGTCTGTGCCATGACCGTCAAAACCAGAAAGTACCTGAAAATTTTCATCCTTTGCGCCTTGGTCAGCGCGCTGTACGGCACCGCCGCCTATCGCGTCGAGCAGGCCCGCATGCAGCCGAGCTTTGCGATCAGTTGCCATCAGGATCAATGCATTCCGCGCACCGGCAGTTTCAGCGCGTTGCGCTAATGGCCGACCAAGGACGATCTCGCGTTTAATCCTCGGGTGTTTCGGCCTTGAGTCGTTCGCGAAATGCCTTGGGCGAAAACCCGACCCGGCGGCGGAATAGCCGCGAGAAGTTGGTCGGGTCGGAAAAGCCCAATACCTCCGACATTTCATTGATGGTCATGCTGGTGTAGGTCAGCAGGCGCTTGGCTTCCAGCAATTGGCGGTCGTGCATGATCTGTAGCGCGGGTTGCCCACCCAACTCCCGACATGTGCCGTTCAGGTGTGAGACCGAGATACCCAGCTTGTGGGCCAGGTCTTCAATCTTCGGGTGTTCGCGATAATGCTGTTCGACCAATTGGGTAAAGCGCCGGAAATACTCGCGCCCACGCGGTGCCCGCGGGTGACGGCGCTGGATGGCCTGGCGGCTGATCCATACGAGCAGCACGCTGACCAGGGCGTGCATCAGCATGTCCCGGGCCGGCTGCTCATCGGCGTATTCGTCCTGCAGGCGGGCGAACAGGTTGTTGAGATAGTCGCTGTCCTTGCCTGCCGGGTAACTGCCCAGCACCTGCAGGCCGTCCACCGTTGCGCCCAATTGCGCTTGCAGGTGGCTGACCAGCGGTGCCGCCAGGGTCAGCACGTAGCCTTCGACATCTTCCGCAAACCGGAATCCGTGCACACACAGCGGCGGCAGCACCTGCAAGGTCGCTTCGTTGAGGGTGGTGCGCTGGCCTTCGATTTCCAGTTGCGCCTGGCCTTGGTGGACGTACAGCAACTGGCACAGATCCGCGTGCCGGTGGGGCTGGATTTCCCACTGGTAGTCCCGGCTGCGTCGGGAAATCGTTTCGCAGTGCAACAAATCCGGCGTCGGCCATTGCTGGTTTTCCCCGTACAGCTTGAACACCGGAATCGCGGAACTGGCAGTTTTGGTCATAGTTTCAATCCGATACTCAGGCAAGTGGTTCGGTAATCGCCCCGATTGGCAAAAAGCGCAGGCTTTGGCGCAGTTTTCACCTTCTTATAGCGCCCACTCAAGTGAAAAATGTCAGCAATAAGACCAATGACAACTCTTTCACCTTATCCGTTCGGGTGAATTTTTCGGACCATAAAAATAATGAAAACGCTGAAAACTCAAGTCGCCATCATCGGCGCCGGTCCTTCGGGACTGTTGCTCGGCCAACTGTTGCAGCAGGCCGGTATCCAAACCCTGATTCTAGAGCGCCAGAGCGCCGATTACGTGCTGGGGCGCATCCGTGCCGGGGTGTTGGAGCAAGGCATGGTCGACCTGTTGCGCGAGGCCGGCGTCAGCCAGCGCATGGACGAGGAAGGCCTGGTCCATGATGGCTTCGAACTGGCGCTTAATGGCCAACTGACTCACATCGACCTCAAGGCGCTCACCGGCGGTCAATCGGTGATGGTCTACGGCCAGACCGAAGTGACCCGCGACCTGATGGCCGCACGCGCCGCCACCGGTGGCGTCACCTTGTATAACGCGCGTGAGGTGCAACCCCACGGGCTCAAAACTGATCAACCCTGGCTGACGTTCGAACATGAAGGCGAAGCCTTTCGCCTGGAGTGTGATTACGTGGCCGGTTGCGACGGTTTTCACGGTGTCGCCCGGCAATCGATCCCGGCCGAGTCGCTGAAGGTCTTCGAGCGGGTGTATCCCTTCGGCTGGCTGGGCATCCTGGCCGACACGCCGCCGGTCCATCCTGAACTGGTGTACGCCAAGCATGCGCGTGGGTTTGCCTTGTGCAGCATGCGTTCGCCGACGCGCAGCCGTTACTACCTGCAAGTACCCGTTGAGGAGTCGGCCGATGAGTGGTCGGACCAGCGTTTCTGGGCTGAACTGAAAACGCGCCTGCCAAGCCAGTTGGCCGAGCAGTTGGTGACCGGGCCGTCGATCGAAAAAAGCATCGCGCCGCTGCGCAGCTTCGTGGTCGAGCCGATGCAGTACGGGCGTTTGTTTCTGCTGGGGGACGCGGCGCACATCGTCCCACCCACCGGGGCCAAGGGCTTGAACCTGGCGGCGAGCGACGTGAGCACGCTGTTTCGCATCTTGCTCAAGGTCTACCGCGAGGGGCGCGTGGAGTTGCTGGAGAAATATTCGGAAATCTGCCTGCGACGCGTGTGGAAGGCTGAGCGGTTTTCCTGGTGGATGACGTCGATGCTGCATCAGTTTCCCGAAGCGGACGGGTTCAGCCAGCGCATTGCCGAGAGCGAACTGGCGTACTTCATCCACTCGCACGCCGGTCGCACCACCATCGCGGAAAATTACGTCGGGCTTCCTTACGAAGCTATCGAATAGCCTGCTATCGTATCGAGCATGCCCGCAGGTCGCCTTTTCCTGCGGGCCTTGCTCGAAGGTTTACCGTGACTCAGCTCAATCAGCCTACTCCAGCCGTACCTGCCGTGCGCAGCATCCTCGTCTCGTTGATGATGGCGATCTTCCTCGGTGCCTTGGACCAGACCATTGTCGCCGTGTCCATGCCGGCCATTTCCGCGCGGTTCCACGACGTCAACCTGCTGGCCTGGGTGATCTCCGGCTACATGGTGGCGATGACAGTGGCGGTGCCGATCTACGGCAAGCTCGGCGACCTGTATGGGCGGCGGCCGATGATGCTGATCGGCATGGGTCTGTTCACCCTGGCGTCGCTGTTCTGTGGCATGGCGCAAAGCATGGAGCAACTGGTGCTGGCGCGGGTGCTCCAGGGCATCGGCGCCGGCGGGATGATTTCGGTGAGCCAGGCGATCATCGGCGACATCATCCCGCCGCGCGAGCGCGGGCGTTACCAGGGCTATTTCAGCGGCATGTACGCGGTGGCCAGCGTGGCCGGGCCGGTGCTGGGCGGTTATATGACCGAGTACCTGTCCTGGCGCTGGGTGTTTTTGATCAACCTGCCGTTGGGCGCCGGCGCCTGGTACGTGGCCCATCGCAGCCTGGTCGGGCTGCCGTTGCCGCAACGCAAGCCGATCATCGATTACCTCGGCACCGTGCTGCTGATCATCGGCTTGAGCGCCTTGCTGCTGGGCATCACCGAAATCGGCCAGGGCCATGATTGGCGCAATGACTCGGTGCTAGCGTTGCTGGCCTGCGCGCTGGTGGCGCTGAGCATATTTGTCTGGCATGAGCGGCGTGCGCGGGAACCGTTGTTGCCGATGCACCTGTTCGCCAACCGCAGTGCTGTGCTGTGCTGGTGTACGATGTTTTTCACCAGTTTCCAGGCGATTTCCCTGACGGTGCTGATGCCTTTGCGCTTTCAGACCGTGACCGGCTCCGGCGCCGACAGTGCCGCGCTGCACCTGCTGCCACTGGCGATGGGCTTGCCGATGGGCGCCTACTTTGCCGGGCGCATGACCTCGGTGACCGGGCGCTATAAACCGCTGATCCTCAGCGGCGCCGTGTTGAGCCCCTTGGCGATTCTCGGCATGGCCTACAGTGCGCCGCAGGCGATGGGGCTGACGGCGATGTTCATGCTGCTGTGCGGCATCGCTGCCGGCATGCAGTTCCCGACCTCGCTGGTGGGCACGCAGAACTCGGTGGAACAGCACGATATCGGCGTCGCCACCAGCACCACCAACCTGTTCCGTTCCCTGGGCGGGGCGGTCGGGGTGGCGTGCATGTCGGCGTTGTTGCTGGCGCTGTTGCAGGACTCCAGCTTTGCCCACCTGGCCAGCGGCGCGCTGGTGGTCGAGGGCGGTTCCGGCAGCGTTTTGCTCGACGGCCTGAACGCCGCCCCGGGCCCGGCGCAGGATGCCCTGCGCGGGGAACTGGCGTTGACGTTCCGGCATTTGCTGATGGTCAGTGCGGCGGTGTCGTTGCTGGGGTTGGCGGCAGCGATTGCGATGCCTGATCGCATGCTGCGCGGCCGTGAAGACAAGGCCCGCTGACGGGCCGGCTGGACATCCAAATGTGCGAGCGGGCTGGCCCGCTCCCACCGGTTTGACCGCCTGTGCAATTCAAGGGCTGTAAGAACCGACCGCCACCATGAAATGCCCGGTTTTGCGCAAATACGCATGCTTGTTCTCGACCTTGCCGGTCACCGGGTTTTTCCAACGGTACGTGTACTCACCCTGATCCTGCTCCGCCATCAACTTGAGGATCGGTGCGCCCACCGGCTTGCCGTCGGGGTCCTTGATCTTGCTGAAGTCGGTGTTGATCAGCCGCAGGTTGGTGCCATGGGCGGCATAGCGCCGGGTATCGAGGTCGACCACGAACACGTAGAGATCGTCCTGCAGGAAACCGCCCTGCAATGAGTTGATCGCCTTCAGCGTGCCGGCTTCATCCTTGACCAGCGCCTTGACGGCCTGGTCCCGCAGCGCTCGCGCCTGTTCCGGCGTGGCCCGTGGCAGGTAATAGCCCACCGCGAGGATGCGTTCGCCGACACGCTGATAAAACACATGCTTGTGTTCGATCTTGCCGTCGTTCCAGTTCTGCCAGCGGTAGTCGGCCTGCTGGATGCCCTGGCCTTCCGGCGCCTTGAGCGCGTCCTTGAACGACTGGCGCAAATCCGCCCCGAGCACTTCGGACACATCGCGGCCGATCAAGGCGGAGGAGGGCCCGCCGCTGGCCAGCAACACGCCCTGGGTGTCGACCACGAACACATAGCGGTCATGGTCGACGAACTCGCCCTGGCGGCTGAAGGCGGCGAAGGCCTTGTCGCCATTGCTCTGGTAGTAGGCCAAGGCTTTTCCCAGCAGAGCCTTGGCCGCCTGGGCTTCCTCCTCCGGCAAGGCGGCGGCGTGTACTTGGCTGAAACCCAACAGCAACAGCCAGCTGAATCGGAGCAGTCGCTTCATTATCCGTGCCTCGTTCTTATGGATGTGAGCACAGCTTAGACGGCTGCGGCTCAGGGCGCCGCCAGCCATTGATTGACGATGCCGTCGTACACCCCGGTGGCCACGCTCAGGTGCAACCACTGGTCGACGTAACTTTTCCAGGCCACATCGTCGCGGGGCAGCAGGAAGGCTTTCTCGCTGTATTGCATCTGCCGCTGCGGGTTGACCGCACACAGCCCCGGCTTGAGTTTCTGCTGGAAGCGCGCCTCGCTGGCGTCGGTGATCATCACATCGGCCTTGCCCGCCAGCAGTTCGTCGAAGATGGTCACGTTGTCGTGCAGGCGCAGTTGCGCCTGGCCCAGGTGCGCCCGGGCGAACACTTCGTTGGTGCCGCCCGCCGGTTCGATCACCCGCACCTGTGGCTGGTTGATCTGCTCGACGCTCTGGTAACGCTGCACATCGGCGCAGCGCACCAGCGGGATCTTGCCGTCGACGCCGAGGGACTGGCTGAAGAACGCCTTTTTCTGGCGTTCCAGCGACACCGAAATACCGCCCACGGCGATGTCGCAGCGGTGCGCGAGGAAGTCCGGCATCAGGCTTTTCCAGGTGGTGGGCACCCAGGCGATTTTGGCGTTGAGGCTCTTGGCCAGGGACTCGGCCATGGCGATATCGATGCCTTCGTAGCGGCCATCGGCACGCAGGAAGGTGTAGGGCTTGTAGTCGCCGGTGGTGCAGACGGTGAGCGTGCCGCTGTCGAGCACGTTGTCCAGGCGCGAGGGGGGCGTGTCCGCGAGGGCGGGTGTCGCCAGACTCACCAATACACACAGGGCTAAAGGAGCTTTCATGCGGTCGAGTCCTTGGGCATGATCGGGCGGCCATTATTTCCAGCAAGATGGCGGGGTGGCAAGGACGGCGAATGTTTAGCCAACGTGCAACCAAACTCCGTCAACCCTGAATTGACGCCCCTGACCCGGCGTGTGACGCTGCCAGGCATCTCCCTCACTGTGATTCGCCCATGGACGGTTACCCCGACACTTACCCCGAGACACTGCCTGGCGTGCTCGCGCCGAGCGGTCCGGCGGATGTCGAGGCGTTGCCCTCCGCGCTGGCTTTCTGGGCCCTGTTCCACTGTCGACATGCGCGCCCACCAGATACCTCTCTCCTACGTTGATCTATCCGATGGATGACGCGCACCTGCGCGCATCCGCCCGGCGGCGCCTGTGCGCCTGCCTGACGCAAACGTATGAGAATTGCCATGAGTGTTTTTGCCAGCCTGCACGAAGCCCGCTCTTTCCTTGAGCAGAACCCGGACATCGAGATGTTCGAGCTGTTCATCCTCGACAACAATGGCGTGCCGCGCGGCAAGTTGCTGCATCGCGACGAACTGCTGGCGGTGTATGAAAGCGGCCGCCCGCTGCCCAGCACGATCCTTGGCCTGACCATCCATGGCGATGACGTGGAAAACTCCGGGCTGGTGTGGGAGGTGGGCGATATCGACTGTCGCGCCTACCCGATCAGCGGCAGTTTGCAGCGCATGCCATGGCGGCTGATTCCGACGGCGGCGGTGCAAGTCAGCATGCACCCCACCGAAGGCTTGCCCGCCACCGTGGCCGACCCCCGGCACGTGCTGGCCAGGGTGATCGACGGGCTCAAGGCCGATGGTTATTACCCGGTGATGGCGGCGGAACTGGAGTTCTACCTGCTCGACCAGAAACCCGACCACAACGGCCGCCCGCAACCGGCGCGCGACATGGACGGCGGCCGCCCGCGTGCGACCCAGGTCTATGGCCTGCGCGAGCTGGAGCAGATCGAGCCGTTTCTCGCCGACCTTTACAGCGCCTGCAAACTGCAAGGTATCCCGGCGCGCACGGCGATTTCCGAATACGCGCCGGGCCAGGTCGAAATCACCCTCGAACACCGCACCGATGCCCTGCAAGCGATGGACGAAGCGGTGCGCTACAAACGCCTGGTCAAAGGCGTGGCGCACAAACACGGAATGACGGCGTGCTTCATGGCCAAACCGTTCGACGACCTGGCCGGCACCGGCATGCACATGCACGTCAGCCTGGCGGACGCCGAGGGCCATAACCTGTTCGCCAGCGAGGCCGCCGACGGTACGCCGCTGCTGCGCCAGGCCGTGGGCGGCATGCTCAGCACCTTGCTCGATTCGCTGCTGATGTTCTGCCCCAACGCCAACTCCTATCGCCGCTTCCAGACCAACAGCTATGCGCCGCTGGCCGCCACCTGGGGCGTCGACAACCGCACCGTCAGCCTGCGTGTGCCGGGTGGTCCGGCGCCGTCGCGGCACATCGAACACCGCCTCTGCGGCGCCGACGCCAACCCCTATCTGGCGGCGGCGGCGATCCTCGCCGGTATCCACCGCGGCATCCGCGAACGACTTGACCCCGGCGCTCCGGTGGAAGGCAACGGCTACGCCCAGGCCAACGCGTTGCTGCCCACCGATTGGCTCACCACCCTGCGCGCCCTGGAAGACTCCAGCTGGGCACGGGAGGCGTTCGGCAGTGAGTTCCTCGGCGTGTACCTGGCGGTGAAACGGGCTGAATATCGGCAGTTCATGGGCGAGGTGGGCGAACAGGATTGGCGCTGGTATCTGCACTCGGCGTGAACGGATTGACGGTGGTGGTTTTTTCGACCTTTTTTTCACGTTGCACTGGTTAAGCTGCGAATCAAGGTCGTTCACTACCGTTCCACTCACATGAGCCCGTGATGTTGTCACCACCACTTTCGTCCATCGAGATCGAATACGCCGAACGCTGTGACCGTGAGCACGCCAGGGTCTGCGGCGATACGCGCCCGCCTGGGCTGCGCCGGCGTCTGGCGGCGTGGCGTGACGGGCGGCTGGTGCGCAATGCCCTCAAGGTGGCCGGCGAGCCCGGTCTGATCCTCGACCTGGCCTGCGGTTCGGGGCGGTTCTGGCCGGTGTTGGCCGAACACGTCAACCGGGTCATCCTCGCCTCGGATAACTCCCAGGACATGCTCGACCACGCCCGCACCCATCACCCGGCGGCGCTGCTCAAGCGGGTCAAGACCTTTCAGGGCTCGGCGTTTTCCATCGGTTTGTCGGCGAACGCGGTAGATTGCATTTTCTGTCTGGAATTGTTTCGCCACGTGCCCAGCCGCGAAGGGCGCCAAGCGCTGCTGCAGGAGTTTCATCGGGTCAGTCGCGACACCGTGATCGTGTCGGTCGCCTCCCGGACGCCAGTGGAGGAGGAGTTCTGCCAGGCGGGGTTCCAGGTCCTGAATCACCAGGAGTTCATTCCTGGCTCCAGCGTATGGCGTGTCTACGTTCTACGTAAGATGGGATAACTCCAATCTGTCCGACTATTCTTCACATGCTGTCGGAGTTTTCATGATTGCGTGTGCACTGCGGATGCTCGCAAGTCCCTTCCGCGATATATACTGCGCGCCATTCTTCAAGGGAGAGCCGTGTGGCCATCGATATTCACTGGATCTGCGACAACGATAGCCTCGGCCAGCATTGCGCCGAATGGCAGCAGTTGCCATTCGTCGCCCTCGACACCGAGTTCATGCGGGTCGACACCTTTTATCCCATTGCCGGGCTGATCCAGATCGGTGATGGCGTTCGCGCTTACCTGATCGACCCCCTGACCATCGACAACTGGCAACCGCTGGCGGCGTTGTTGGAAAACCCGGCCGTGATCAAAGTGGTCCACGCCTGCAGTGAAGACCTGGAAGTGTTGCTGCGCCTGACTGGCAGCCTGCCAGTGCCGTTGTTCGACACCCAACTGGCCGCGGCTTACCTGAACCTCGGCTTCTCCATGGGCTATTCGCGCCTGGTGCAAGCCGTGCTCGATATCGACTTGCCCAAGGGCGAAACCCGCTCGGACTGGCTGCAGCGCCCGTTGTCCGAGACCCAGGTGAGCTACGCCGCCGAAGATGCGGTCCACTTGGCCGAGGTCTTCATTCGCCTGCGCCCGCGGCTGTCGGACGACAAGTACGCCTGGGTCCTGGAAGACGGTGCCGAACTGGTGGCCAACCTGCGCCGCGAAGTCGACCCTTACGAGGTGTACCGCGAGGCCAAGCTGGCGTGGAAACTGTCCCGTGCCCAACTCGCCGTGCTGCGTGAACTGTGCGCCTGGCGCGAGCAGCAAGCGCGTGCCCGTGACCTGCCGCGCAATCGCATCATTCGTGAACACTCGCTGTGGCCCCTGGCCAAATCCCAGCCGGATAACCTCGCCGCTCTGGGCAAAATCGAAGACATGCACCCGCGCACCGTGCGTCAGGATGGCCAGTTTCTGCTGGACCTGATCAAGCGCGCCGGCAGCGTGTCCATGGACCAATGGCCGCCCGCCGTGGCTGAACCGCTGCCGGTGGACGCCGCGACGCTGATCAAGCACCTGCGCGCCTTGGGCCAGGCGCAAGCCGAACGTCTGGAGATGGCGCCGGAACTGATGCTGCGCAAGAAAACCCTCGAAGCCCTGGTCAAAAGTGGCTACCCCGACGGGCCTTACCAATTGCCAGACTCGCTGCGTGGCTGGCGCCGCGAGTTGATGGGCCAGGCGCTGCTCGACAGCCTGGCCACTGCCGGAGAACAGCCTTGAAACGTATTTGCTCCATCTATCGCAGCTTGAAACGCAACGAAATGTATCTCTACGTGCTGAAAAGTGATGCCCTGGAGCGCGTGCCGGAACCCTTGATGGAAGCCTTCGGCAAGGCCCATCACGCCTTCGACATGGTGCTGACGCCCGAGCGCAAGCTGTCGCGCGAGGACATCGCAGTGGTCCTGGAAAACCTCGAAAAGCAGGGCTACCACCTGCAAATGCCACCGGCCGAGGACGAGTACATCGAACACTTGCCCGAAGAGCTGCTGCGCCGCAACGACCCGATGTGATCGTGGCGTGCCCTGCCCGGGGCGCATTCTTTTCCATGGAATCGTATTAATGGATGGTGGCCGTAAGGATGCGGGCGGCCGTCCGCATTGTTTTTGAAAGGTTTGAACCATGCGTGTTCTGATTGCTGAACAGGATCACCCGCTCTACGCCCGGTTGCTGAGCGAAGCGGCCCCAGACCTCGAGGTGTTGACCAGCGGCGACTCGGCCGAACTCTCGCGCCTGGCCGCCGATTGCCCGGTGTGGCTCGGCCAGCCGGACCTGCTCGCCACCCTGTTGCGCCAGGGGCACCAGCCGCAGTGGCTGCAATCGACCTGGGCCGGCATCACGCCGCTGCTGGCCGACGGCCTGCCCCGCGACTATCGCTTGACCCGTGCGGTGGGGATTTTTGGCCAGGTCATGGCGGAATTTATCCTCACCTACATGCTCGGCCATGAACGCGAAGTCTTGGCGCGCCTGGTCAGCCAGGTCGAGCGCAAGTGGGACAACCGCATGGGCCAGAGCCTGGCGGGGCGCACGGTGCTGATCGTCGGCTGCGGTGATATCGGCCAGCGCGTGGCGCAGTTCCTCGTGCCGTTTGGCGTCAAGCTGTACGGCATCGCCAGCCAGGCGCGCGAGCAGGCGCCGTTTGTCGAAGTGGCCGCGCTCGATCAACTCGGCCGGCTGGTGGGCGAAGCGGACTACGTGATCAACCTGTTGCCCAACACGCCGAACACCCACGACCTGTACGACGCGGCGCTGTTCAAGCAATTCAAGCCGAGCGGGTTGTTTATCAACGTCGGCCGCGGCGTCGCGGTGGTTGATGCGGATCTGGTCGAAGCGTTGAAAGAAGGGCACTTGGCTGGCGCGGTGATCGACGTGTGCCGCCAGGAACCGTTGCCGCAGCGCCACCCGTTCTGGACCGCCTGGGGCCTGCTGCTGACCGGGCACAGCTCGGCGCCGACCTCGCCATCGATGATGGTGCAACTGTTTCTGGAAAACGTGCGCGCCTACCAGGCCAAGCAAGTGTTGCGCGGTGAAGTGGATTTCGAGCGCGGCTACTGACACCGCGTCGAACCACAGGTGGGGGCTGGCGAGCCAGCTCCCACGTCAGTCCTGGAGACTGAAATCGCCTTGCGAAACCAGCTCGCTCAACGGCTTGCGCGGGCTTGGGGTCTCACGGCCTTGCAGGTACTCGGGCAAGCTCGACTTGTCGCCCAGCTTGCCAATCGCGACCGCCGCATGCAGCGCATAACCCTCGGGAATCTTCAGCTCCTTGCGCGTCAGTGCCTGATCGAAGCCGGCCATGCCATGGCTGTGCCAGCCGCTGAGGCTGGCCTGCAGCGCGAGGTAGCCCCAGGCCGAACCGGTGTCGAAGGTGTGCCACAGCGCCGGGGTTTCTTCGCTGGCGCCGGGGGCGATGAAGTCGGTTTTCGAGGCGATGATCACCAGGGCCGACGCATGCTGCGCCCAGTTGCGGTTGAATTCGTTCAACAGGCCGAGGAAACGTTCCCAGTCCGGCGTGTCACGGCGCGCATAGAGAAAACGCCAGGGCTGCGAGTTGTAGGCCGATGGCGCCCAGCGCGCGGCTTCGAAAAAACTCAGCAGGGTTTCCTGCGGGATGCTCTCGCCGGTAAAGGCGCGGGGCGACCAGCGCTCAGTGAACTGGGGGTTGATCGGGTAATCGGCAGCGCGGGGGTTGGTGCTCATGGGCAGTTCCTGATCGTCAATTCGGCGCTCAAAGCTACTGCGCTCCCACTAGACTGACAAGTCTTGCAACACCGCCAGTCGTAAGCGCTTGGCCCCAGTGGCCTTGGGCACTAGACTGGCGGCCTTTTCACCCACCGATACCGATGTAGAGCCATGGCCGCCAAAGTCGAACCTTTCTGGATACGCAAAACCCTTGAACACCTCGATCAGGAGGAGTGGGAGTCGTTGTGCGACGGCTGTGGCCTGTGCTGCCTGCAAAAGCTCGAGGATGAAGACGACAACAGCGTCTATTACACGCGCATCGCCTGCAAACTGCTCGACCTGAAAACCTGCCAGTGTACCGATTACCCCAACCGCCGCGCGTCGGTGCCCGACTGCATCCAGCTTACCCCGGGCCAGGCCGACCAGTTCAAGTGGTTGCCGCCCACCTGCGGTTACCGCCTGGTCAGCGAGCGCAAGGACTTGCCGCTGTGGCATCACCTGGTCTGCGGCGACCGTGACGCCGTGCATCACGAACGCATTTCCCAGTCCGGACGCATGCTCCGCGAAGGCAGCGTGCCCGAAGAAGACTGGGAGGATTACCTGATCTTCCGCGCTGGCTGAACAAGGAGCGAGTATGAAGGGCCTGACCCGGCTGGCGGCCAGCCTGGTGTTGCTGGCGCTGAGCACACCGGCGTGGTGCGCGAAGAAAGTCGACCTGGACTATCACGTCAAACTGCTGCCCCAGAGCGATCAGGCTGAGGTGCGCGTGAGCCTGTCCCAGGGTTCGGCGGTGCGCAGCCTGGATTTCGAGCTGGGTCGCGACGGTGACTACAGCGATTTCAAGGCCGATGGCCAATGGAAAGTCAGTGGCCATCGCGGCCTTTGGCAACCCAGCGCCGACAAGGCCAGCCTGACCTACCGTGTACGCCTCAGCCATGCGCGCAAGCCGGGTATCTATGAAACGCGCATGACGCCGGATTGGGCGCTGTTTCGCGGGGAAGACCTAGTGCCGACCGCGCACCTCGACCAGCAGGACGGCGTCGAGCTGGTCTCGCGCCTGGTGTTCGAGCTGCCGACGGGCTGGAAAAGCGTCGAAACCGCCTGGCCGCGTATCGGCAAGCACACCTTCCGGATCAACAACGTCTCGCGCCTGTTCGACCGGCCCACCGGCTGGATGCTCGCCGGTAACCTCGGCAGCCGCCGTGTGCGCCTGGGCGAAACCGACGTCACCGTGACCTCGCCCAAGGGCCAGGCCATGCGCCGTATGGACGTGCTGACGTTGCTGACTTTCGTCTGGCCGCAGGTGGAAGCCGCGTTCCCGCGTCACCCCGCCAAGCTATTGATTGTCGGCGCCAGCGACCCGATGCGCCGTGGCGCCTTCTCGGCGCGCGACTCGGTCTACCTCAACAGCCGCACGCCGCTGGTCAGTGAAAACGGCAGCAGCCCGTTGATCCGCGAAGTGGTGCATGCCATCGGCCGCTTCAGTGACCATGATGCCAGCGACTGGATCAGCGAAGGCCTGGCGGAGTATTACGCGATCGAACTGCTGCGCCGTGGCGGCGGGATCACCGATGAGCGCTATGCGGCGATACAGGCGCGGTTGACCCGCGAAGGCAAGAACGTCACCAGCCTGCGTGGCGAGCACGTCAGCGGCGCAACCGTGGCGCGGGCAGTGGTGGTGATGCAGGAGCTGGATCGCGAGATCCGCGTGAAAACCCACAACAAGCGCTCGCTGGATGATCTCGCGCAAGTGGTGATGCGGGCGAACAGCGTCAGCACCCCAGAGTTTGTGCGACTGGCCCAGAGCATTATCGGCGAGTCGTCGGTGGTGCTGGACTCCAAGCTGTTGCGCTGACCCAGAATAAAGGTGGGAGCAAGCGGCCTCCCACATCTGGATCAGCAACAGGCAGAAGACTTGGCTCAGCCGGTAGTTTTTGTGGCCTTTTCGGCCCCCGCTTGCGCCTTGGTCTTCAGGTTCTTCAACTCGTCACCGGCGCGCTCGATTTTCGTGCGCAGGCTGTTCATTTCCTGGCGACCTTGTTCCAGCTTGTCCTTGAGCGAACTGTGCCCGGTAAACCCACGCGTCAGCGCCACGCCGCCAATCGCCACCTGGAGCAGCCCGAAAATCCCGCCACGGCGCAGGCCTTTGCCGACCATGATCACGCCGCCGGCCACCGAGCCGATGCGCTCCCAGCCGTGTACGTTCTGCGTGGGGCGGGCCTGGCGTGGGGTGGATTCAATGACAGGTCGCAGGGTTTTGCTGTCGCTCATGATCGGTCTCCAACAAGGGCTAGTGATACGCAACTGACTGTGTGCAGGCGCCGGATGTTCCCGGCAACTCAGTATTTGGGCCCCGAGCGGGTGTTATTGCCCTTGGCCAGGCGGTCGTAGAGCACCACGTTGACGGTGGCGGCGAGGTTCATGCAGCCGGTGGTCGGGATGTACACCACGTCTTCACACCAGTCGCGAATCTCTTTGTCGAGGGAGCCGTCCTCGGGGCCGAAGATGTACAGCGCGCGGTCGGGGTGGGTGTATTCGGGCAGCGGGCGGGCGCCGTCCACCAGTTCGACGGCGACCGGGATGCAGCCCAGCGGCAGGATTTTTCTCAGGTCATCGATGCCGATCAGCGGAATGTCGTGGTGGACCTTCTTGGTGTCGGTGATGAAATCCCGGGCGCGCTCGTAGCGTTTGCCGGTGTAGAACACCGAGGCCACGCCGTAGCAACCGGCGGCGCGCATCACCGAACCGACGTTTTCGGGGGATTTGGGGTTATACAGACCGATGCAGCTGTAGCGTTTATTGCCCACGGGGAAGGGTGCCTTGGAGAAAAGCGGCGATTATACGGGGATTGGTCGGGCTGTGGTCGCTATCGAGCGCTGCGCCGCTGGCACTGCTGCCTTCGCGAGTAAGCCCGCTCCCACATTGGCCCGTGTCCATGCTCTGGAATGCGGTCAAGGGTAGGAGCGGGCTTGCCCGCGAAGAGGGCGGGGCAGCCCGCGTGCAACTTCAGTCGTCTTTCTTCATCAACCCTGCCAACGCCGCGAACGGGTTGTGCGTGGCCTTGGCGATCGTCGGGCTGCTGGTGGAGCCTTCGCCGAAGTACTGCTGGTCGGTGTAGCGCGAGTGCTCGTTGTCGTGGCAGTACAGGCACAGCAACTCCCAGTTGGACCCATCCTGGGGATTGTCGTCATGGTTGTGGTTGCGGTGGTGTACGGTCAGTTCGCTCAGGCGCTTGCCGGCGAACTCACGGGCGCAGCGGCCGCACACGTGGGGGTACATTTTCAGGGCTTTGTCGCGGTAGCCCATTTCCCGGTCGCGCTGGGCATCGGCGAGGATGCGGTCGAGCTTGGCGGTGTGGGAGGGCGGGTTGGTCGAGCTCATCATGGCTCCTGTCTTCGGGTGGGTCACGGATAGGGTTGATTCTAGCCAATCGCGGCGCAATTAGCCCTTGAGCTTTTCCGCAATCCAGATGGTGTGCCGCGTGCCCTTGTTGCCATGGGCGAACACTTGCACTTCCTCGGCCTTGAAACCGGCCTTGCGCAGCTTGTCGCTGAACAGCTTGTCGGCGCTGGCCGACCACACCGCAAGTACGCCCTTGGGGCGCAGGGCCTTGGCGCAGGCGGCCAGGCCACCGGCGGAGTAGAGCCAACTGTTGGCTTTTTGCGTAAGGCCTTCGGGGCCGTTGTCCACGTCGAGCATGATCGCATCAAAGCCCTGGGGCTCGGCTTGCAGCACCTTGGCCACGTCTTCCATGCGGACCACGGTGCGCGGGTCAAGCAGCGGGCGCCCGGCCTTTTCGCCCAAAGGGCCACGGTTCCACTCCACGACACCGGGCACCAGTTCTGCCACCACCACTTCGGCGGTCTTGCCCAGGTGCTTGAGGGCCGACGCGAGGGTGAAACCCATGCCCAGCCCGCCGATCAATACCCGCGAACCGGGGCGGCCGGCGACTTTGCGACAAGGGATTTCTGCCAGCGCGTCTTCGGAGCCGTGCATGCGCGTGTTCATCAACTGGCCGCCGTCGCCGCCCTGGATCTTGATGACAAAGTCCTCGCCGTATTCGAACAGGCACAAGGCACCGCCGTTGTCGGGGATCGGGGTGGTGTCCAGCAGAACGAAACGTTTCATGGAGATCTCATTGGGAAGGGCATTCTTGCGCGGTTGGGAGTAGCCTTACGACATTCCGGTCAGGCCATGGAGCCATCGATGAAGTGCAGCATTCTAACGGTCATTGTGTTGGGCGCGCTCACATTGGGTGTGGCGCAGGCTCAGGAGTTGCAAACCGTACCGGTTGCGCCGGCGCCAACCCCAGGCGCGCCGGGCACCCCCACCCCGACGTTGTATCCGCAAGTCACCCCGCCGGCGGTGCCCAAGACGAACGGCTCGCCGCCGCTGGTGCCTATTGTGTTACCTGCGCCACCGAAGGACCAGACGGTCCCCGGCGTGCCACCGAACGACAGCAAGCCGAAGACGCCCGGCGGTTAACCGCGTCGAGCGCTCCGGCGTTCAGACAGGACCGCTAAACCAGCCCCAGCGCCTTGAACACAAATGCATATTCGAGCGCTACGTCACGTAATCCCTGGTAACGCCCGCTCATGCCGCCATGGCCGGCCCCCAGTTCGGTCTTGAGCAGCAGCAGGTTGTCGTCCGTCTTAGTGTCGCGCAGCTTGGCCACCCACTTGGCCGCTTCCCAGTACTGCACGCGGCTGTCGTTGTAGCCGGCGATCACCAGCAGGGCCGGGTAGGCCTGGGCGCGCACGTTCTCATACGGCGCATACGCCTTGATGCGCGCATAGACCTCGGGCTCCTGCGGGTTGCCCCACTCGTCGTACTCGGTGACGGTCAGCGGCAGGTCCGGGTCGAGCATGGTGTTGAGCACGTCGACGAACGGCACTTCGGCAATCGCCGCCTGGAACAGCTCCGGACGCTGGTTGAGCACCGCGCCGATCAACAGGCCACCGGCGCTGCCGCCGCTGATCACCAGCTGTTTGGCGCAGGTCAAACCCTGTGCGATCAGGTGTTCGGCACAGGCGATAAAGTCGTTGAACGTGTTCTGCTTGTGTTCTTGTTTGCCATTGCGATACCAGGCTTCGCCCAGCTCGCCGCCGCCGCGCACATGCGCAATGGCAAACGCGACGCCACGGTCCAGCAGGCTCAGGCGCGCGTGGGAGAACCACGGATCGAGGCTCTGGCCGTAGGCGCCATAACCGTAGAGGTACAGCGGCGTCGGTTTGCCAAGCTGGTCGCGCTTGACCACCAGGCTGATCGGCACCTGGGTGCCATCGGCGGAGGTTGCCCACAAACGCTGGCTGACGTAATCGTCGGCGTTGAAGACGCCGAGTACCGGGGTTTCCTTGAGCACCTGTTGCGCGCCGCTGGCCAGTTCCAGCTGGCGCACCTGGGCCGGACGGTTCAGGGCTTCATAGCGCAGGCGGATCTTGTCGCTGGGGAATTCCAGGCTGTTTTGTACGTAGAGGCTGTAGGCAGCGTCAGGCAATTCCACACGATAGGTCGGTAGACCCTGGGGATGCACTTCGATGACCGGCAGGCCGCCTATGCGCAGGCTCAAGGTCATGGCGCCGGCATTCAGGCTCACGCCGTCGAGCATCACCTCATCGCTGTGGGGGATCAGGTTTTTCCAGTCGGCCTGGGTCGGCACGCGGCCGGTGTCGGCGGCGACGAACAGGGCGTAGTTGATGCCGTCGCGGTTGCTGCGGATGAACCAGGTCCACGCGCCGTCGAGCTGGCCGTGGTCGACGTCGTACTCGTGGTCTTCGACCCGTGGCGCCAGGCAGGTGAAGTCCAGGTGCGGCTGGTCGGCGTCCAGCGCCCAGATTTCACTGGTGGTCTTGCTGCCCAGGGCCACCAGCAACTGGCGCTCGGAGCTGGAACGGTAGCAGTGCAGGAAGAAACGCCCGTCGGTCTCGTGGAACACTTCCTGCGCGGCGGTGCCGTCGAGGCGATAGCGGTAGAGTTTGT
Source organism: Pseudomonas sp. LY-1 (assembly GCF_053502595.1). Taxonomy (NCBI): domain Bacteria; kingdom Pseudomonadati; phylum Pseudomonadota; class Gammaproteobacteria; order Pseudomonadales; family Pseudomonadaceae; genus Pseudomonas; species Pseudomonas sp. LY-1. The sequence goes on from NZ_CP094353.1 coordinate 1,968,120, forward strand.
GCGGACGATGGGTGTCGTCCAGTTCGCCGAAAAACAGGGTCAGGCTGTCATTGGCCCAGGTCATGCTGCCGTCGCAGTTATCGAACGCCAGTTCGCTGACTTTGTTGGTGGCCAATTCCTTCACATATAGGGTGTAGATCTCTTCGCCATTGGTATCGAGGCTGTAGGCCAGGCGCTGATGGTCGGGGCTGATGCTGAATGCACCGAGGGAGAAAAAGCCGCCGTTGGCCAGCACGTTGGGGTCGAGCAACAGCTCCTCGCTGCTGTCATCCACCTGGTTGCTGTCGTCGGCCGGGCGGCGGCAGCGGTAGTGGCGGGCGTACTCGTCGCCAGCGGTGGTGCGCGTGTAATACAGGTACGGGCCCCAGGGGGAGGGCAGCGACAGGTCGGTTTCGAGGATACGGCCCTTGATCTCTTCGAACAGGGTTTCACGCAGCGCCTGTTGCCCGGCGAGTTGGGCTTCCTGCCAGGCGTTTTCGGCTTTCAGGTAATCCATCACTTCTGCGCTGTCACGCACTTGCAGCCAGGCGTAGGGGTCCTGGCCTGGGGCCTTGCGGGCAATCGGGGCAGCAGTGATGGGGGTCGATGGCGGCATGGAGCACTCTCTGTCTGGCGGATGGTGGCAGGCATTGCAGCCGCGACACGCAAAAGCCGTTATCATAGCGGCCTGTTTGCCTACCTTGCCATGGACACCATGACCGAGAACGATTATCTGACCGCTTGGGGCCTTTACGCCTTCGCCGCTTTGGGCTGCCTGTTGGTGTGGTGGCGCATGACCCGCTGGATCTGGCGCTGGTTGCGCGAGCCACTGCAATTGCTGATGGCCGTGCTGCTGTTGAGCCCGACCATTGTCGACCCGGTCAAGACCCAGTTCGCGCCGGCCGTGGCGATTACTGCGCTGGACCTGGTGCTCAAGGTCGGTAACAACGCCTGGCGGGCCGTCTCCGATTTGTTCATGTACACGATGATCGCCTTTGGCGTGTACCTCGTGTTTGTGTTGATCCGCTGGCCCATCGAGCGCGCCGCCAACGCCCGCCGTGAGCGCAAGGCCGCCGCTGATGCCGCCTTGGCCGCCGAGCCCGAAGACGATGACGAGCCGTTCCGTCGCCCGGCGCCTGTGGGCGGTATGCGGGTCGAACCGCGCCTTTAACGTTGTCTGCCCTGCAGCGAGAGCCCTGGCATGTGTGAATTATTGGGCATGAGTGCCAACGTCCCCACCGATATCGTGTTCAGCTTTACCGGGCTGATGCAGCGCGGTGGGCGTACCGGCCCCCACCGCGATGGTTGGGGCATCGCGTTCTATGAAGGTCGTGGCCTGCGCCTGTTCCAGGACCCGGCCGCGAGCAGCGAATCGGAAGTCGCGCGGCTGGTGCAGCGTTATCCCATCAAAAGTGAAGTGGTGATTGGCCATATCCGTCAGGCCAACGTGGGCAAGGTGTGCCTGTCCAATACCCACCCGTTCGTGCGCGAGCTGTGGGGGCGTAACTGGTGCTTTGCGCACAACGGCCAATTGGCCGACTTCAAACCGCGCGCCACGTTTTACCGGCCGGTGGGCGACACCGACAGCGAAGCGGCGTTCTGCGACCTGCTCAACCGCGTCCGCGAGGCGTTCCCGGAGCCGGTGGAGATCGAGCGGATGCTGCCGGACCTGATCGTCGCCTGCACCGAATACCGCAGCAAAGGCGTGTTCAACTGCCTGCTCAGCGACGGCGATTGGTTGTTCTGCTACTGCACGACCAAATTGGCCCAGATCACCCGGCGCGCTCCGTTCGGCCCGGCACGCTTGAAAGACGTCGACGTGATCGTCGATTTCCAGGCCGAAACCACGCCCAACGATGTGGTAACGGTGATCGCCACCGAACCCCTGACCGACAACGAAAACTGGACCCGCTACGAACCGGGCCAGTGGAGCCTGTGGCGGCGCGGTGAATGCGTCAGCCAGGGCATTACCGAGTAAGGAAGTCGACTATGTTGCTCAGCTATCTGCGGTTGGTGTTGTTTGCCATTGGCTTGTTGGTCGGTGTGCAAGTGCCGGGGTTCATCAATGACTACGCCAAGCGCGTCGAAGCCCACTTGATCGAGGCCCAGACCGGCCTGCGCGGCTTTGAATCCACCGCGCAACAGTTCTTCAACGGCGACTTGCAGGCCCTGGTCGCCCACTACCGTGCCAGCGACGACCCGGTGTTTCGCAGCGATGCCAACAGCCTCGGCACGCTGTTGGATCGTCAGTTGGCGCTGGACAAGCAATTCCAGGCCATGCAAGGCCCCTGGTACATTCGCGCATTGCAGGTAGCGGTCGCGGCCGACCCGGCGATCCGCCTGGAAACCTGGAACGGCTACAGCTACCAGATCCTGCTGACCCCCGAAGCCATGGGCTGGGGCCTGGGCGGGGCGATGTTGTTGTCCTTCGGCCTGGAGTGCCTGTTCCGCTTGATCGACTGGGTGGTGCTGGGCGGCAAGCGCCTGCGCCAGAGCCGGCCGATCGAAGAGCGTGATTTGAAAGGGCTGTAGAAAGGCCTGTAATGGTGGGAGGGGCTTGCTCCCACCGTTTTAATCGCGCTCCTTCAACTTCATGGGGTCGACCTTTATGGGGTGGACACCGTCCCGGACACACGCCAAAAATCGCGCCGTTTCACGATAAGTGCCGCTGGGACGGTGGGATAAGTTGCGAGTCTTGTGTAAAAGATCCCACACTACAAAAAAACAAAGCCTACAGGAGCACTCAGCGTGAGCCGTCTGCTATTGAATTGCGACATCGGCGAAAGCTATGGCAACTGGAACCTGGGTCTCGACGCTGAGGTCATGCCGTTCATTGATTGCGCCAACGTGGCCTGCGGCTTCCATGCCGGCGACCCGAGCATCATGCGCAAGACCGTCGGCCTGGCGCTCAAGCATGGCGTGCTGGTCGGGGCGCACCCGGCGTATCAGGACCTGCAAGGTTTCGGCCGCCGTTCCATGGCCTACACGCCCGAAGAAATCCAAGACCTGTTGCACTACCAGATCGGCGCGCTCGACGGCATTTGCCGCGCCCAGGGCGGACGGGTCAGCTACGTCAAACCCCATGGCGCGATGTACAACGACATGATGGCCAACCCCGCGCAGTTGCGTGCGGTGATCCAGGCCGTTGCCGCTTACGGCGAACTGCCGCTGATGCTGCTGGCCACCCGCGACAACCGTGCGGCCCAGGCGCTGGGCGACGAATACGGTGTGATCCTGTGGTTCGAGGCGTTCGCCGACCGCGCCTACGACAACAAGGGGTACCTGGTTTCCCGCCAATTGCCCGGCGCGGTACACCACGATACCGAAGCCATCATCCAGCAATCCCTGACCATTTCCCGTGGCGAACCCTTGACCGCCAGCGATGGCAGCCCCTTGGTCCTGCGGGCCAATACCTTGTGTGTGCATGGTGATAACGCCAGTTCGGTGGCCTCCGTGCAGCGCATTCGCGAGGCGTTGAAGTGCCAGTGACGCCACGCCTATGGGAGATATCGGGTTACTTGGAAAGGAACCGCATGCCTTCTTCCAGCCCGCGCAAGGTCAGCGGATACATCTGGTCTTCGACCAACTCCCGCACGATCCCGGTCGACGCCGTATAGCCCCAGGTGTCCTTCGGATACGGGTTTATCCAGATCAGCTTCTTGTACTTGGCCATGAAGCGCTGCATCCACACATACCCCGGCTCCTCGTTCCAATGCTCGACGCTGCCGCCGGCCTGGGTGATTTCATACGGCGCCATCGAGGCATCGCCGATAAAGATCACTTTGTAATCGGCGCCATATTTGTGCAGTAAGTCCTGGGTGGAGGTGCGCTCCGACGTGCGGCGCTGGTTGTTCTTCCACACCGACTCGTACACGAAGTTGTGGAAGTAGAAGTACTCCAGGTGCTTGAACTCGGTCTTGCACGCGGAGAACAGCTCTTCGCAGATCTTCACATGGGCGTCCATCGAGCCGCCGATGTCGAACAGCAACAGCAGCTTGATGGTGTTGCGCCGCTCCGGGCGCATCTGGATATTCAGCAAGCCGGCATCGCGGGCGGTGTGGTCGATGGTGCCGTCGATGTCCAGCTCTTCCGCCGCACCCTGGCGCGCGAACTTGCGCAGGCGGCGCAGGGCGATCTTGATGTTGCGCGTGCCCAGTTCCACCTGATCGTCGAGGTTCTTGTACTCGCGCTGGTCCCAGACTTTCACCGCCTTGCCCTGGCGCTTGCCCGCATCGCCGACGCGGATGCCTTCCGGGTTGTAGCCGCCGGAGCCGAACGGGCTGGTGCCGCCGGTGCCGATCCACTTGTTGCCGCCGGCGTGGCGCTCTTTCTGTTCTTCCAGGCGTTTCTTGAACTCTTCGATCAACTTGTCCAGGCCGCCGAGGGACTGGATCTGCGCGCGTTCTTCGTCGCTCAGCGAGCGTTCGAACTCCTTGCGCAGCCAGTCTTCGGGGATCAGCGCCTGCAGGTGGTCGTCGAGCTTTTCCAGACCGTTGAAATAGGCGCTGAAGGCGCGGTCGAACTTGTCGAAATGGCGTTCGTCCTTGACCAGGATCGCCCGGGCCAAGTAGTAGAACTCGTCCATGTCGGCGAAGATCACCCGCTGTTTCAGGGCGTTGATCAGGTCGAGCAGCTCGCGCACCGACACCGGCACCTTGGCTGCACGCATTTCATTGAACAGGTTGAGCAACATGGCAGGCGCCCTTATCGGTTACCGCGACGGCTCATGAACGCCAGGCGTTCGAGCAATTGCACGTCCTGCTCGTTCTTCACCAGCGCACCGGCCAGGGGCGGGATGGCCTTGGTCGGGTCGCGTTCGCGCAGTACCGCTTCGCCGATATTGTCGGCCATCAGCAGCTTGAGCCAGTCGACCAGTTCGGAGGTGGAAGGCTTTTTCTTCAGGCCCGGCACTTTGCGCACGTCGAAGAACACGTCCAGCGCTTCGCTGACCAGGTCTTTCTTGATGTCGGGGTAATGCACATCGACGATCTTTTGCAGGGTGGCGCGGTCGGGGAAGGCGATGTAATGGAAGAAGCAGCGGCGCAGGAACGCATCCGGCAGTTCTTTTTCATTGTTGGAGGTAATGATGATGATCGGGCGTTTCTTGGCCTTGATGGTCTCGTCGATTTCGTAGACGTAGAACTCCATCTTGTCGAGTTCTTGCAGCAGGTCGTTGGGGAATTCGATGTCGGCCTTGTCGATTTCGTCGATCAGCAGGATCACCCGTTCCTCGGCCTCGAAGGCTTCCCAGAGCTTGCCCTTCTTCAGGTAGTTGCGCACGTCATGCACCTTGTCCACGCCCAACTGCGAGTCGCGCAGGCGGCTGACCGCATCGTACTCGTACAGGCCCTGGTGGGCCTTGGTGGTGGACTTGATGTGCCAGGTGATCAGCTTGGCGCCGAAGGATTCGGCCAACTGCTCGGCGAGCATGGTCTTGCCGGTGCCCGGCTCGCCCTTGACCAGCAGCGGCCGCTCCAGGGTGATGGCCGCGTTGACGGCCAGTTTCAGGTCATCGGTGGCAACGTAGGCCTGGGTGCCTTCGAACTTCATCGGTCATTCCTCGAATTCATCAATGCCCGACTATACCGTGCGGCCCCGGCGACTGTGAACGCAGACGGGTTATTCAGTCTCTGAATGACCAGTCACGCGTGCGCTCAGTCGATCGAAGGCGTGGTCGTTCCCGGGGCTGTTCTGCGGGCTTGTAGGAAATTGACTATTGCGATGTCTCCGACGTTCCGCTGACTGGACGCTTTGGAAGACGAGGCATACCCTTGGGGCTTTCTTCAAGCCGCCTCAAGGACCCGTCATGAGCCGCATTTTTGCAGACAACGCGCACTCCATCGGTAACACGCCTCTGGTTCAGATCAACCGCATCGCACCGCGTGGCGTGACCATCCTGGCCAAGATCGAAGGGCGTAACCCGGGTTATTCGGTGAAGTGTCGCATTGGCGCGAACATGATCTGGGACGCGGAAAGCACCGGCAAACTCAAGCCAGGCATGACCATTGTCGAACCGACCTCGGGCAACACCGGCATCGGCCTGGCGTTCGTCGCCGCGGCCCGTGGCTACAAACTGGTGCTGACCATGCCTGCGTCGATGAGCATCGAGCGCCGCAAAGTGCTCAAGGCCCTGGGCGCCGAGCTGGTGCTGACCGAACCAGCCAAGGGCATGAAGGGCGCAATCGACAAAGCCGCGGAAATCCTCGCCAGCGACCCGGCCAGCTACTACATGCCGGCGCAGTTCGAAAACCCGGCCAACCCGGCGATCCACGAAAAAACCACCGGTCCGGAAATCTGGAACGACACCGACGGCGCCGTCGACGTGTTGGTGGCGGGCGTGGGTACCGGCGGCACCATTACCGGGGTGTCGCGCTATATCAAGAACACTGCGGGCAAGCCGATTCTGTCGGTGGCCGTCGAGCCGATCGTCTCGCCGGTGATCACCCAGGCGCTGGCCGGTGAAGAGATCAAGCCGAGCCCGCACAAGATCCAGGGCATCGGCGCCGGGTTCGTGCCGAAGAACCTCGACCTGTCGATGGTCGACCGCGTGGAACTGGTGAGCGACGACGAATCCAAGGCCATGGCCCTGCGCCTGATGCGGGAAGAGGGGATTCTGTGCGGGATCTCCTGCGGCGCGGCGATGGCGGTCGCCGTGCGCCTGGCCGAGAAGCCGGAGATGCAAGGCAAGACCATCGTGGTGATCCTGCCGGACTCCGGCGAGCGCTACCTGTCGAGCATGCTGTTCAGTGATTTGTTTACCGATCAAGAAAACCAGGCTTGATGCAAATCAGCGTGTGAGCGGGGGCCTTATGCATAATTGGCCTACCCTCGCGCCGTTTTAAACGCTGATTGTTGGACTGCGCGGGTTTTTCCCGAGGTCCGGAGTGTTTATCATGGCCGGCTGCTACGCCTGGTTTCCCCTCGATGGGAGGTTGTTGGCCAGGCGCTTATTTCCAGGAGTTGCTGCATGACCTTTTCTTTGGCCGCCAAACTGTCGGTGTTGCTGGTGTTTATCGGCAGCACGCTGTACGTACACCTGCGCGGCAAGGCCCGTTTGCCGATGTTGCGCCAGTTCGTCAACCACTCGGCGCTGTTTGCCCCGTATAACGCCTTGATGTACCTGTTCTCGGCCGTGCCGTCCAAGCCGTACCTGGACCGCAGCAAGTTCCCGGAACTGGACGTGCTCAAGGACAACTGGGAAGTGATCCGCGAAGAGGCCATGCACCTGTTCGACGAGGGTTACATCCGCGCCGCCGAAAAGAATAACGACGCCGGCTTCGGCTCGTTCTTCAAGAAGGGCTGGAAGCGTTTCTACCTCAAGTGGTACGACAAACCGCTGCCGTCGGCCGAGGCCCTGTGCCCGAAAACCGTGGCCCTGGTCAGCAGCATCCCCAACGTCAAGGGCGCGATGTTCGCGCTGTTGCCGGGCGGCAGTCACCTCAACCCGCACCGCGACCCGTTTGCCGGTTCCCTGCGTTATCACCTGGGCCTGTCCACGCCGAACTCTGACGACTGCCGCATTTTCGTCGACGGCCAGGAATACGCCTGGCGCGACGGTGAAGACGTGATGTTCGACGAGACCTACGTACACTGGGTGAAGAACGAGACGGAAAAGACCCGTGTGATCCTGTTCTGCGACATCGAGCGCCCGCTGAGCAATCCGCTGATGACCCGCATCAACCGCTGGGTCAGCGCGCAACTGGGCCGCGCCACCGCGCCGCAGAACCTGGACGACGAACGCGTCGGCGGCATCAACCAGGCTTATGCCTGGAGCAAGTCGTTCAGCGACAAGATCAGCAGCGTGGTCAAGCAGTGGAAGCGCAAGCATCCCAAGGCCTACCGCATTGCGCGGCCAGTGCTGGCGGTTGTCGTCTTGGTACTGCTGTGGAAGTGGCTCTTCGGCTGACTTGAAGTTTTAAATGCGGTCAAAACTGTGGGAGGGGGCTTGCCCCCGATAGCGGTGTGTCAGTCATCAGATGTATCGACTGATCCACCGCTATCGGGGGCAAGCCCCCTCCCACATTTGGCCTCCAGCGACCTTTAGCTGGCGATCAACTGGCGCAGCACATAGTGCAGGATGCCGCCCGCTTTGAAGTATTCCACTTCATTGAGGGTGTCGATCCGGCACAGCACGTCGATCTTCTCGCTGCTGCCATCCTCGCGGGTAATCACCAGGGTCAGGTTCATGCGCGGCACGAGCTGCGCGTCGCTGAGGCCCAGGATGTCGATCTTCTCCTTGCCGGTGAGTTTGAGCGCCTTGCGGTTCTGGTCCAGCTTGAACTGCAACGGCAGCACGCCCATACCCACCAGGTTGGAACGGTGAATGCGCTCGAAGCTCTCGGCGATCACTGCCTTGACCCCTAGCAGATTAGTACCCTTGGCCGCCCAGTCGCGGCTCGAGCCGGTGCCGTATTCCTGGCCGGCGATCACCACCAGCGGTGTGCCGGCGGCCTGGTACTTCATGGCGGCGTCGTAGATCGGCATTTTCTCGCCGGTGGGCACATACAGCGTGTTGCCGCCTTCCTCGCCGCCGAGCATTTCATTGCGGATACGGATATTGGCGAAGGTGCCGCGCATCATCACTTCATGGTTGCCGCGGCGTGAGCCGTAGGAGTTGAAGTCGCGCGGTTCCACGCCTTGTTCGCGCAGGTAATGGCCGGCCGGGCTGTCGGCCTTGATGTTGCCGGCGGGGGAGATGTGGTCGGTGGTCACCGAATCGCCCAGCAGGGCCAGGACGTTGGCGCCGTGGATGTCCTTGATCACTGGCAGCGGCCCGGCGATGTCGTCGAAGAACGGTGGATGCTGGATGTAGGTGGAATCCTTCTGCCACACGTAGGTCGCGGCCTGCGGCACTTCGATGGCTTGCCACTGTGCGTCGCCGGCGAACACCTCGGCGTATTCCTTGTGGAACATACCGGTGCTGACCTGGGCGACCGCGTCGGCAATCTCCTGGCTGCTTGGCCAGATGTCCTTGAGGTAGACCGGATTGCCGTGTTGATCGTTGCCCAACGGTTCGCGGCTGATATCGATGCGTACCGTACCGGCCAACGCATACGCCACCACCAGCGGCGGCGAGGCCAGCCAGTTGGTTTTCACCAGCGGGTGGACGCGGCCTTCGAAGTTGCGGTTGCCGGACAGCACCGACGCCACGGCCAGGTCGGCTTTCTGGATGGCTTTTTCAATCGGCTCGGGCAACGGGCCGGAGTTGCCGATGCAGGTGGTGCAGCCATAACCCACCAGGTCAAAACCGAGCTTGTCCAGGTATTGGGTGAGGCCGGCCGCCTTGTAGTAGTCGGTGACCACTTTGGAGCCGGGGGCCAGGGAGGTTTTTACCCAGGGTTTGCGGGTCAGGCCTTTTTCCACGGCCTTTTTCGCCACCAGCCCGGCGGCCATCATCACGCTGGGGTTGGAGGTGTTGGTGCAGGAGGTGATCGCGGCGATCACCACGGCGCCATTTTTCAGACGATAGGTCTGGCCGTCGTACTCGTAATCGGTTTCGCCCACCAGATCGGCATTGCCCACGGCCACACCGCCGCCGCCTTCGCTTTCCAGGCGGCCTTCTTCCTTGTTGGTCGGTTTGAATTGCAGGTCGAGGAAGTCACTGAACGCCTGGCCGACATTCGGCAGCGACACGCGGTCCTGCGGGCGTTTCGGCCCGGCGAGGCTGGCTTCGACGCTGCCCATGTCCAGGGCCAGGCTGTCGGTGAACACCGGCTCCTGGCCGGCGTTGCGCCACAGGCCTTGGGCCTTGGTGTAGGCCTCGACCAGTTTGACGGTCTGCGCCGGGCGACCGGACAGGCGCAGGTAGTCCAGGGTCACCTCATCCACCGGGAAAAAGCCGCAGGTGGCGCCGTATTCCGGGGCCATGTTGGCGATGGTGGCGCGGTCTGCCAGGGGCAGGTCGGCCAGGCCGTCGCCGTAGAACTCGACGAATTTGCCGACCACGCCTTTCTTGCGCAGCATCTGGGTGACGGTCAGCACCAGGTCGGTGGCGGTGATGCCTTCTTTCAATTTGCCGGTGAGCTTGAAGCCGATCACTTCCGGAATCAGCATCGACACCGGCTGGCCGAGCATCGCCGCTTCCGCTTCGATCCCGCCCACGCCCCAGCCGAGCACGCCGAGGCCGTTGATCATGGTGGTGTGGGAATCGGTGCCGACCAGGGTGTCGGGGAAGGCGTAGGTGCGGCCGTCTTCGTCCTTGGTCCACACGGTGCGGCCGAGGTATTCGAGGTTGACCTGGTGACAGATGCCGGTGCCCGGCGGCACCACGCTGAAGTTGTCGAAGGCGCTCTGGCCCCAGCGCAGGAAGGCGTAGCGTTCGCCGTTGCGCTGCATTTCGATGTCGACGTTTTGCCCGAACGCGGCGGTGGTGCCGAACTTGTCGACCATCACCGAGTGGTCGATCACCAGGTCCACCGGCGACAGCGGGTTGATGCGCTGCGGGTCGCCACCGGCCTTGGCCACGGCGGCGCGCATGGCGGCCAGGTCGACCACGGCGGGCACCCCGGTAAAGTCTTGCATCAGCACGCGGGCCGGGCGGTACTGGATCTCGCGGTCGGACTGGCGCTCTTTGAGCCAGGCGGCGATGGCCTTGAGGTCGGCGCCGGTGACAGTTTTGTTGTCTTCCCAGCGCAGCAGGTTTTCCAGCAGCACCTTGAGGGACATCGGCAGCTTATCCAGGTCGCCCAGGCGCTTGGCGGCTTCGGGCAAGCTGAAATAGTGATAAGTCTTGTCGTCGATTTGCAGGGTTTTAAGGGTTCTCAGGCTATCAAGGGATGACATTACATGACTCCTTATGGTCCGCACGGCTACGGACCTGACGGGACGAACAGAACTATCAAACTAGCCCTGTTTTCAGTAGCTGGCTAATTACTGGACTCTATGGACAGATCCAAGGTTCCGAAGTCAGTTATCATGCGCGCGTTTTCATGACAGACATTGCGATAGCGCAAGTCCGTTGGGTCGCCAGGAGAGTCGATGAACACCCTTTTTATGCACTGCCGCCCGGGTTTTGAAGGCGAGGTCTGTTCCGAGATCGCGGAACACGCCGCGCGCCTGAACGTTTCCGGCTACGCCAAGGCCAAGACCGGCAGCGCCTGCGCCGAATTTGTCTGCACCGAGGAAGACGGCGCCCGGCGCCTGATGCACGGTCAGCGTTTTGCCGAGCTGATCTTCCCGCGGCAGTGGGCGCGCGGGGTGTTCATCGACCTGCCGGAAACCGACCGCATCAGCGTGATCCTCGCGCACCTGCGCGAATTCCCGGTGTGCGGCAGCCTGTGGCTGGAGATGGTCGACACCAACGACGGCAAGGAGCTGTCGAACTTCTGCAAGAAATTCGAAGTCCACCTGCGCAAAGCCCTGCTGAACGCCGGCAAGCTGGTGGACGACCCGAGCAAGCCGCGCCTGCTGCTGACCTTCAAGAGCGGCCGCGAAGTGTTCATGGGGCTGGCCGAGTCGAATAACTCGGCGATGTGGCCGATGGGCATCCCGCGCCTGAAATTCCCCCGCGATGCGCCCAGCCGCTCGACCCTGAAGCTGGAAGAGGCCTGGCACCACTTCATCCCCCGCGACCAGTGGGACGAGCGCCTGCACGGCGACATGACCGGCGTCGACCTGGGCGCCGCTCCGGGCGGCTGGACCTGGCAACTGGTCAACCGGGGCATGCTGGTGACCGCCATCGACAACGGCCCCATGGCCGAAAGCCTGATGGACACCGGCCTGGTGCAACACTTGATGGCCGACGGTTTCACCTTCGTGCCCAAGCAGCCGGTGGACTGGATGGTGTGCGACATCGTCGAAAAACCGGCTCGCAACGCCGCCTTGCTGGAAACCTGGATCGGCGAAGGCTATTGCCGTGAAGCGGTGGTCAACCTGAAACTGCCGATGAAGCAGCGTTACGCCGAGGTCAAGCGTTTGCTCGAGCGCATCGAAGACGGCTTCAAGGCGCGCGGTATTCGTGTGGAAATCGGCTGTAAGCAGCTGTACCACGACCGCGAGGAAGTGACCTGCCACTTGCGTCGGCTGGTGGATGTGAAGAAAACCAAGGCCCGTTAAACTGAGCGCCTGCCGTAGGAGTTATCAATGAGCGATATGACCGACACTGCCGTCGACGGCACCCTCGACGCCACCGGCCTGAACTGCCCGGAGCCGGTGATGATGCTGCACCAGCACATCCGTGACCTGCCGCCTGGCGGTTTGCTCAAGGTGATCGCGACCGACCCGTCGACCCGCCGCGACATTCCCAAGTTCTGCGTGTTCCTCGACCACGAACTGGTGGCTCAGCAGGAACAGGCCGGTACGTACCTGTACTGGATCCGCAAGAAGCTCGACTAAGCCCCCGATTCCTGTAGGAGCGAGCTTGCTCGCGAAAACCCCGAGAGCGCCACGTCAAACCAGGCGAGCTGCGTTATCGCTGGCGACCTTCGCGAGCAAGCGCGGGTGTGTGCTGCTTAACCCCGCGCCTTGTCCCGGCGAATGCGTCGGCGTGCGCTGCGCGCCAGGCGCACCAGCAACATCCCCGCCGCGCAGCTCAGGCCCACGATCAGCCCCTGCCACAAACCGCTGGGGCCGCTCGCCGCGCCCAGCCAGTCGGTCAGCCCCAGGGCGTAACCCACCGGCAACCCCACGCCCCAGTAGGCAAACAGGGTCAGCACCATGGTCACGCGGGTGTCCTGATAACCGCGCAAGGCCCCGGCGGCGGTGACCTGGATCGAGTCGGAAAACTGGAACAGCGCGGAAAACACGATCAGCGTCGACGCCAGGTGGATCACCACCGGGTCCGGGGTGTAGATCGCCGCGATCTGCTCGCGAAACACCAGCATCAGGCTGCAGGACAGGCAGGCATACGCCAGCGCCGTGCCCATGCCGACCCCGGCAGCGAAGCGCGCTTCACGCGGCAGGCCACGGCCGAGGGCCTGGCCGACGCGCACGGTGACGGCCGTACTCAGGGAGTAGGGGATCATGAACACCAGGGAACTGACGTTCAGGGCGATCTGATGGCCGGAGACCACCGTGGCGCCCAGGCTGCCGATCAGCAGGGCGATCACCGCGAAGATGCTCGATTCGGCAAAGATCGCGATGCCGATTGGCAGGCCGATGCCCAATACGCGCTTGATCACCGCCCATTGCGGCCAATCGAAACGCTTGAACAGTTCGCTGCTCTGGTACGCCGGCCCCCAGCGCGTCCAGCCCGCCAGGCCGAGCATCATCACCCACATCGCAATGCCCGTGGCCCAGCCGCAGCCCACGCCGCCCATGGCCGGCACGCCGAAATGGCCATAGATGAAGATGTAGTTCAGCGGGATATTCAGCGCCAAACCGCACAGGCCCAGGACCATGCTCGGGCGTGTGCGGCCCAGGCCGTCGCTGAAACAACGCAACACGTAATACAGGGCAACGGCCGGCATGCCTGCGGCGATGCCGTGCAGGTAGCCCATGGACGGTTTGATCAGGTCGGGTTCAACCTTCATCGCGTGCAGGATCGGTTCGGCGCTGAGCAGCAGCAGTGACGCGGTGATGCCGGCCACCACCGCCAGCCACAGGGATTGGCGCACCAGCGGCCCGATCTCGCTGTAGTGACCGGCGCCATAGCGCTGGGCGACTTTCGGCGTGGTGGCCAGCAAGGTGCCGGTCATCAGCAGGTACACCGGAATCCAGATCGAATTGCCCAGGCCCACCGCCGCCAGGTCCTGCGGGCTGACGCGCCCGGCCATCACCGCATCGACGAAGCTCATCGCGGTGGTTGCCAGTTGGCCGATCATGATCGGCACGGCGAGTGTCAGCAGGCCGCGCACTTCCCGGCTGATGCGGGCGGGACGGGTGAGGGTGGCGGTGGCGGTGTTCACGTGCAGATGTCCAAAGAAGAGCGCAGGACGGCGGATTCTACGCGTTGACGCAGCGGTCAGGAAAAAACCTGTGTTAGCGATTTGTAAGCGATCTTCCAGGCGCCGCAGCGTCCACCTTCGATCTGCGGTGGAACACCGATCGCATCCCTGTACACTGCTGTTCCGCCAAAGGAGCCTGCCATGCTGATTGTTGCCGACGAAAATATTCCGCTGCTCGATGCTTTCTTCCAAGGATTTGGCGAAATACGCCGGGTGCCCGGCCGTTCCATTGACCGCGCCACCGTCGAGCAGGCCGATGTGCTGCTGGTGCGCTCGGTGACCAACGTCAACCGGGCTTTGCTCGAAGGTTCCAAGGTGCGCTTTGTCGGCACCTGCACCATCGGCACCGATCATTTGGACCTCGACTATTTCCAGCGTGCCGGCATTCAATGGTCCAGCGCGCCCGGCTGCAATGCCCGTGGCGTGGTGGACTACGTGCTGGGCAGCTTGCAGACCCTGGCCGAGATCGAGGGCGCCGATCTCAACCAGCGGACTTACGGTGTCGTCGGCGCCGGTGAAGTGGGCGGGCGTTTGGTCAAGGTGCTCAAGGGCCTGGGCTGGAACGTGCTGGTCTGCGACCCGCCGCGGCAGATCGCCGAAGACGGTGACTACGTCAGCCTGGAGCAGATCATCGAGCAATGCGACGTGATCAGCCTGCACACGCCGTTGACCAAGTCCGGCAACGGCTCCACCTGGCACTTGTTCGACCGCGAGCGCCTCAATCGCCTCAAGCCTGGTGCCTGGCTGATCAACGCCAGCCGTGGCCCGGTGGTGGACAACGCCGCCCTGCGCGACGTGCTGCTTTCGCGTGAAGACCTGCAAGCGGTGCTGGATGTGTGGGAAGGCGAGCCCGAAGTGGATGTCGACCTGGCCGACCTCTGCGTGCTGGCCACCCCGCACATCGCCGGTTACAGCCTGGACGGCAAGCAGCGCGGCACGGCGCAGATCTACCAGGCGTTCTGCGCGCATCTGGGCCAGGCGCCGGCGATTGAACTGAGTGATTTGCTGCCGCCGCCGTGGCTGGCCGAGGTCCACTTGAATGCGTCTACCGACCCGGCCTGGGCGCTGGCGACGTTATGCCGCAGCGTGTACGACCCGCGTCGCGATGATGCGGATTTCCGTCGCAGCCTCGTGGGAACGGTGGACGAGCAACGCAAGGCGTTCGATCTGCTGCGCAAGCACTATCCGGAGCGCCGTGAGATCGATGGCTTGAAGGTGCGTATCCATGGGCAATCGGCGCTGTTGTCCGGCATCGTCGAGGCATTGGGCGCTGAACTGCTGTAGGAACGAGGTCACAAAAAAACCGGCCATCAAGGCCGGTTCTGAAAGAGCGTGGGCGCTTCAGCCTTGCTGGGCAGGCTTGACCAGTCGCTGTTCCAGCTCGCGGCACGCTTGCTGGATCATGTCTTCGGTAATCTGCACTTCGCGGCCTTGGGCGTCGATGACGGAGCAAGGCAGGTATTGCGGTTGGCGGATTACTTCAATCTTGGCATCGCTGCTGTTTTGCAAGGTCATGGCCTGTCTCCTCATCAGGTTGTGTACCAACTTTAACCCCCCCGCGTGACCGAGCTGTTACAACTCCTTGCAAGATCATCGCTTCGAATACTCAGTCCACCAGAAACCGTTACAAATTTCCAGCCGGGTGTTAGACCGATAACCTCTAGGGGGCAGAGTGGGCGGGCATAATTAACCCGACTCATTGTTATTTACCCAAGTTCCCCCAATGTTGTCTGTAGGTTCCGATCTCCCCTCATCAGGTGATGCCCCCCATGTTCTCAGTCCGACAACGCCGTGCAATTCGCCTGGCCAGCCGCTTCATTGCGCCCTATCGCTGGCAGGCGCTTGGCGCGCTGGTGGCGCTGATCGTCACCGCCGGCATCACCTTGTCCATGGGCCAGGGCATTCGCCTGTTGGTGGACCAGGGCTTCATGACCCAGTCGCCGCACTTGCTCAACCAATCCATCGGCCTGTTCATGATCCTGGTACTGGGCCTGGCCGTCGGCACGTTTGCGCGGTTTTACCTGGTGTCGTGGATCGGCGAGCGGGTGGTGGCGGACATTCGTCGGCAGGTGTTCAACCACCTGATCTACCTGCATCCGGGCTTCTATGAAAACAACCGCAGCTCGGAAATCCAGTCGCGGTTGACCACCGACACCACATTGTTGCAATCGGTGATCGGCTCCTCGCTGTCGCTGTTCCTGCGCAATGCGTTGATGGTCATCGGCGGCATCGTGCTGCTGTTTGTCACCAACCCCAAGCTCACCAGCATCGTGGTGGTGGCGCTGCCGCTGGTGTTGGCGCCGATCCTGATTTTCGGCCGCCGCGTGCGCAGCCTGTCGCGCTTGAGCCAGGACCGTATCGCCGACGTCGGCAGCTACGTGTCCGAGACGCTCGGCCAGATCAAGACCGTGCAGGCCTATAACCACCAGGCGCAGGACGAACAACGCTTTGCCGTGACCGTCGAGGACGCTTTCAGCACCGCACGTAAGCGCATTGCCCAGCGCGCCTGGCTGATTACCCTGGTGATCATGCTGGTGCTCGGCGCTGTCGGGGTGATGCTGTGGGTCGGCGGCATGGATGTGATCAGCGGGCGCATTTCCGGCGGCGAGCTGGCCGCGTTCGTGTTCTACAGCCTGATCGTCGGCAGCGCCGTCGGCACCTTGAGCGAAGTGCTCGGCGAGTTGCAGCGCGCCGCGGGGGCGGCAGAGCGGATCGGCGAGTTGCTGCAGTCGCACAACGAGATCCAGGCGCCCGTCGCCGGCGGCGTGCAATTACCGCCACGCGTCAGCGGCCGCATGGAGCTGCAAGACCTGCGCTTTTCCTACCCGTCGCGGCCGGACACTTACGCCATCGACGGTTTGAACCTGACCATCAACCCCGGCGAAACCCTCGCGCTGGTGGGGCCGTCGGGCGCGGGCAAGTCGACGATTTTCGACCTGTTGCTGCGCTTCTATGATCCCCAGCACGGCCGCATCCTGCTCGAAGGCCAGCCGCTGACCGAACTCGACCCCCAGGACCTGCGCCGCCACTTTGCCCTGGTGTCCCAGAGCCCGGCGCTGTTCTTTGGCAGTGTCGAAGACAACATCCGCTATGGCAACCCGAGCGCCACCCGCGAGCAGGTCGAAGCCGCGGCGCGGATTGCCCATGCCCACGACTTCATCCTGCAAATGCCCGATGGCTACCAGACCCACCTCGGCGACGCCGGCATGGGCCTCTCCGGCGGCCAACGGCAACGCCTGGCGATCGCCCGCGCGTTGCTGGTAGATGCGCCGATCCTGCTGCTGGACGAAGCCACCAGCGCCCTCGACGCCCAGAGCGAACACCTGATCCAGCAGGCGCTGCCACAACTGATGCAGGGCCGCACCACGCTGGTCATCGCGCATCGGCTGGCGACGGTGAAGCATGCGGACCGGATCGCAGTGATGGACCAGGGCAAGCTGGTGGCGATCGGCACGCATCAGCAGTTGATCGCGAGCAACCCGCTGTATGCGCGGTTGGCGGCGTTGCAGTTCAGTGATGGCGTGGAGGAACAGGCTGCGCACTGAAATCACCGCGCAAAAAAATGCCCGCATCGAAGGATGCGGGCATTTTTGTGTGTGCGTCACGCTTTATTGATCGTCGAAATACCGCTCATGCCAGTCCACCAACGGCTGTGGCGAATTGAGCTTCTGCCCGTAGATCACCGAATAAGACAGCACGTTCTGCACGTACTGGCGGGTTTCGTCGAACGGGATGCTTTCCACCCACACGTCGAAACTCAGGTGATCGGCGCCGCGCAGCCACTGGCGCACGCGGCCCGGGCCGGCGTTGTAGGCGGCGGAAGCGAGGACGCGGTTGCCGTTGAACTGGCTGTGTACCTGGCTCAGGTAAGCGGCACCGAGCTGGATGTTTTTATCCGGATCGAGCACCTGGGCCGGGGAGGCCAGCGGGATGCTGAACTTGCGCGCGGTGTCTTTGGCGGTGCCGGGCATCAGCTGCATCAGGCCGCTGGCGCCGACGCCGGAGCGGGCGTCGTCCATGAACGCGCTTTCCTGGCGGGTGATGGCGAACACCCAGCTCGAATGCAGGCCGCGCACCTTGGCTTCGCGCACCAGGGTGTCGCGGTGGGCCATTGGGAAGCGGATGTCGAGGTCATCCCAGTACTGCGCCTGGCTGATGGTACGGATCGCCGGGAAGTACCACTTCATGTCGTAGGCCAGCCTGGCCTGGGCGACCATTTCGTCGCGGTTGAAGTGACGGCTGACGTGGTACCACTCGCGGCGGCCATCGACCACCTGGCCCCGCGCATAGAACTCCAGGGCGCGGCGCACGCCGGGGGTGTTGCGCACTTTGTTGATCAGCGCCTGGCTCATCAACAGCGGTTTGTTCATCAGTTGGTACGGCGCTTTGGAGCGGTCGGCGGCGAGGAAACCGTAGAAATCGCGCTCCCGCGACAGGTTCTTGTACAGCACCAGGGCTTGCGGGTTTTTCGGCTCGGCCAGTTCCAGGCTGCGGGCCTGCCAGTAGCGCCAGCGGTTGGTGGTGGCCAAGTCCTGCGGGAGTTTGCGCGTGAGTTGGTAGGCGTCTTCCCAACGGGCCAGGCGCAACAGCAGGCGCAGGCGCCATTCGGACACGGTGTTGTCGCGCAGTTCCGGGTCGTACTTGGTCATCACCTCAAGGGCGCGTGGGTCAAAGCGCTTGGCCAGGGTCAGGCCGATCTCGCGGGCAATCGCCACTTTTTCGTCACGGGAGAAGTGCATGCTGCTGGCATAGCCGTCGAGCATGGCCATAGCCTTGTCCGGGTCCTGGCGCGCCAGGCGGCGCAGGCCCAGGCCCACGGCGTCAGACATGGCCTCGGTGGCCGGCAGGAAGCGCGATGGGTCGTTGAGCATCTCCGGCTTTTGCGCCACGTCCACCATCAGGCGGCCTTGGGCGCCGAGGGTCGGCAGGCTTTTTACCAGGCTGTTGGCCAGCGCGTAGTTGCGGGCTTCGGCGGCGAGCTTGGCGCGGTCCCAGATTTTCTGTTCGGTGAGTTGGCCATCTGCGGCCCACTGCGCGAACGTGGCATCACAGGCGGACGGTTGCGATTTACCGGTCAGCCAGAGTTTTTCGGTGGTTTTGTAGCCTTCGGCCTTCAGATTGTGCGTGAGCTGGAACTGGCCATGCAGGCAATCGAGCTCGACGAAATTGAGCTTGGGGTCGTAGTACTTTTCAAAGGTCTGCCAGTCGCCACGCTCGGCCAGCCAGCGCAACCAACGCAGTTTCATCCAGTTGGCCTGGGGCAGGTCGCCGTTTTTGGCGAGGAATTGTTCGATTTCCTCGTTGCTCGCGGTCTTCAGGCGTGCGGTCAGCTCGTCGTAGGCCAGGTACGGCGTCAGCGGATAGTCGGCCAAGGCCTGGCTGTATTGCATGTAGGGCCCGGTATCGCCCTTGGCCAGGGCGCGTTTGGCTTCATCGTAATATTGACGTTGGGTGGTTATGTCCACGGCCAGGGCGGATTGAGCGGCAGTGGCGGTAAGAAGCAGACAAGATAAAAAGTTGAAAAGGCGACTGCGCATGAGACGTCCGTGCAGAGAAATCACGACTAGCGCCGGCACCGCCGACACTCATTGCCTCTAGCTTAGCCTTTTGCCAGCGGCCGGTGAAAGCTTTGCCGACCTGTTCGTTCAAGTTCGCAGGAATTGTCTTACAGAACCCACCCGTAGCGAAAATGCCGGCCGCATCCCACCCTCAACTCAGGTAGAATGCGCGCCCAGTTTTTGGAGAAGCGTATGACCCTGCTCAAATTCAGCGATGTGTCCCTTGCTTTCGGCGCTATGCCGTTGTTGGACAAGGTGTCCTGGCAGATCGCCCGTGGTGAGCGGGTGTGCATCATCGGCCGCAACGGCACCGGCAAGTCCAGCATGATGAAGCTGGTAAAAGGCGACCAGAAGCCCGATGACGGCTCTGTATGGCGCGCCCCGGGCCTCAAGATTGGCGAATTGCCGCAGGAACTGCCGGTGGCCGACGGACGGACAGTGTTCGACGTGGTCGCCGAAGGCCTGGACGGCGTCGGTGAGTTGCTTGCGCAATACCATCACCTGGCGCAGAACTGCGTCACCGAGGAAGACCTGGACAAGCTGATGCACGTCCAGCAAGACCTCGAAGCCCGTGACGGCTGGCGCCTGCAGCAACTGGTGGACAGCACCCTGAGCCGCCTGCAACTGCCGGCCGACAAGACCCTCGCCGAATTGTCTGGCGGCTGGCGTCGCCGCGTCCTGCTGGCCCAGGCCCTGGTGTCCGAGCCGGACCTGCTGCTGCTCGACGAACCGACCAACCACCTGGACATCGGCGCGATCGCCTGGCTCGAAGAAGCCCTCAAGGATTTCCAGGGCGCCGTGCTGTTCATCACGCACGACCGGTCCTTCCTGCAGAACCTGGCGACCCGCATCCTCGAGCTGGACCGTGGTGGCCTGATCGACTGGAACGGCGACTACGCCAGCTTCCTGGTCCACAAAGAAGCCACCCTGGCCGCTGAAGAAACCGCCAACGCCTTGTTCGACAAGCGCCTGGCCCAGGAAGAAGTGTGGATCCGCCAGGGCATCAAGGCGCGCCGCACCCGTAACGAAGGCCGTGTACGCGCACTCAAAGCCCTGCGCGTTGAACGCAGTGAGCGTCGCGAGCGCACCGGCAAGGCCAACATCATGCTGGAAACCGCCGACAAGTCGGGCAAGCAGGTGATGGTGCTGGAGAACGTCAGCTTCCATCACCCGGACGGTCCGTTCCTGATCAAGGACTTCTCCATGGTCCTGCAGCGCGGCGACCGTATCGGCCTGCTCGGCGCCAACGGCACCGGCAAGACCACGTTGCTCAAGCTGATGCTCAACGGCCTGCAACCGACCAGCGGTAAAGTGGAAGAGGGCACGCGCATCGACGTGGCCTACTTCGACCAGTTGCGTCACCAGTTGGACCTGGAAAAAACCGTGATCGACAACGTCGCCGAAGGCCGCGACTTTATCGATATCGACGGCCAGAGCCGCCATGTGCTGAGCTACCTGGGCGACTTCCTGTTCAGCCCGCAGCGCGCACGCACGCCGGTCAAGGCCTTGTCCGGTGGTGAGCGTGCGCGCTTGCTGCTGGCCAAGCTGTTCAGCAAGCCGGCCAACCTGCTGGTCCTCGACGAACCGACCAACGACCTCGACGTGGAAACCCTTGAGCTGCTGGAAGAGGTCCTGCTGACCTTCAACGGCACTGTGCTGATGGTCAGCCACGACCGGGCATTCCTCGACAACGTGGTCACCAGCACCCTGGTCTTCGAAGGTGAAGGCAAGGTGCGCGAGTACGTCGGTGGTTACCAGGACTGGCTGCGCCAGGGCGGCTCGCCGCGCCTGCTGGGCGTGACCGAGAGCAAGTCCGGCAAGGCCGACTTGACCTCCGCCGTCGTCGCCCCCGTGGCCGCCGCTGCACCGGCGCCGGAAGCCGCGCCTGCCGCGAAGAAGAAACTCAGCTACAAGCTGCAGCGTGAGCTGGAAGCTCTGCCGGGTGAAATCGACGCCAAGGAGCAGCAGATCGCCGCGGTCGAAGCGCAAATGGCTGACGCGGGTTTCTACCTGCGTCCGGCGGCGGAAACCGCCGAGGTCATCGCGTCCCTGGAAACCTTGAACCAGGAGCTGGAAGTGCTGGTTGAACGTTGGGCCGAGTTGGACGCCTGATTGATTCCAGTGCATTAAAAAACCCGGTGTTCATTTCAATGAGCGCCGGGTTTTTTATATGAGCTGCAGTCCAACATATGGGAGGGAGCAAGCTCCCTCCCATATTGGATCTCGATCGGTCCTACGCGCCTTTTACCAGCTTCACCGCCAGCACATCGCACGGTGCGCCGTGCAGGACGTCATTGGCGGTGGAGCCCAACAGCAAGGCCAGGCCGTGACGGCCATGGCTGCCGACCACGATCAGGTCGCAGCCCTGTTCCTTGGCCAGGTGATGGATTTCCTGGCGTGGCTGACCATAGGTCAGGTGGCTCTGACCTTTTTTCAGGTTCGGGTACTTGGTGATCAGGCGCTCAAGGCGTTCCTTGGCTTGATCGAATTGCTGCTGTTGCAGTTGTGACAGGTCCATCGGCACGTCGCCGCCAAAGGCCATGGCCATCGGTTCGACGATATGCACCAGGGACAGTTTGGCAGTGGTGCCAGCCAGATCCACGGCGCGTTTGATCACTGGATCGCACTCTTCGGTCAGGTCTACGGCGACCAGAATATGTTCGTATGACATGGGGCGTTCCTCCAGGGGACTGCAATAAGTTCAGTATGGCTGCTTTCAAGCGGATGGGGTTGCGTCAGGTCAAATCCGCTTATCTAAAAAATCGGGAGTACACATATGACGGTCTGGATAGTGGTGTCAATCCTTGCGGTGGTTTTGAGCCCCCTGGCATGGCTGCGCCCGTCGCGCCATCAGAGTGGGCGCATGGCCCTGCGCATGGAGGCGCGCCGCATGGGCCTGGCGATGCAACTGGCGCCCCAGGCGTGGCCGCACTGGCTCAAGCAGGAGCCGCCGAGCCCGTGTGCGCAATACCACCGGCCACGGCGCGGCAAGGTCCCTGCACTATGGAGTTATTGGCAGCTGGAGCCTGGCGTGTGGGTCAACCAGTGGCAGGAAGCCTGCGTGGACGAGCAATTGCTGGCGTATTTTGCGACGCTGCCGGCCAACGTCTACAAAGTCGAGGCAGACCGGCAAATGATCGCGTTGTGCTGGGGCGAGAAGGGTGAGGTGAGCGACCTGCAGGCCATTGATACGTTGCTCAAGGCCCTGGCCTGAACGTCGGGCAATAAAAAGCCCGACATCATCATCGGGCGGGGTTGGCCAGGCAGGCCGGTAAAACTGTGTGTTTCACGCCGGGTATTCACCCAGGCGTTTTGACTATTCTGTAATGGCTGCCGCAAGCCTAGCCGGATATCCGGATCTGTACAGTCTTTTTCTACGCTGTGTTCATTATTGATTTTGTGAATAGTTGAATATTGGCGAAGCGTGGGCCAAGGGTTGGGGTTCTGAAATGACTGGAAAGTCGCGTTTTTCCTAGCGCTTTCGAGCGATTGACAATTGCCCGGAATTGGATGAAGGTGGCGTACCCAAATCAAACGGGCGTATGAATTGAGCGTTTGTCTGTCAGACGTCTCATACAGAATCCCGACTATCGCATTGGCGGGTGTGCCTGGCGCATTGGGGTGAGCATTGACGAAATCATCAATGTCCAACCAGAGGCCAGCGTCCGATGTGTACTGTTCAGCTTCCATATCGTGGAGATCAGTTGATGATTTACGAAGGTAAAGCCATCACGGTTAAGGCTCTTGAAAGTGGCATCGTCGAACTGAAATTCGACCTCAAGGGTGAGTCCGTCAACAAGTTCAACCGTCTAACCCTGAACGAACTGCGTCAGGCCGTAGACGCCATCAAAGCAGATGCTTCGGTCAAGGGCGTGATCGTCTCCAGCGGCAAGGACGTGTTTATCGTCGGCGCCGACATCACCGAATTCGTCGAGAGCTTCAAGCTGCCCGATGCCGAGCTGGTGGCTGGCAACCTCGAAGCCAACAAGATTTTCAGCGATTTCGAAGACCTCAACGTGCCGACCGTTGCCGCGATCAACGGCATCGCGCTGGGCGGCGGCCTGGAAATGTGCCTGGCCGCGGATTTTCGCGTCATGTCGGCCACTGCGAAAATCGGCCTGCCGGAAGTCAAGCTGGGCATCTACCCAGGTTTCGGCGGCACCGTGCGCCTGCCGCGCATCATCGGGGCCGACAACGCCATCGAGTGGATCGCCGCCGGCAAGGAAAACAAAGCTGAAGACGCGCTGAAAGTCGGTGCCGTCGATGCCGTGGTTGCTCCGGACAAACTGGCCGAAGCCGCGCTGAACCTGATCAAGGGCGCCATCAGCGGCGAATTTGATTACAAGGCCAAGCGTCAGCCGAAGCTGGAAAAACTCAAGCTCAACGCCATCGAACAAATGATGGCGTTCGAAACCGCCAAAGGTTTCGTGGCTGGCCAGGCCGGCCCGAACTACCCGGCGCCGGTTGAAGCGATCAAGACCATCCAGAAAGCCGCGAACTTCGGTCGCGACAAAGCCCTGGAAGTGGAAGCGGCAGGTTTCGTCAAACTGGCCAAGACCTCCGCTGCCCGGAGCCTGATCGGCCTGTTCCTGAACGATCAGGAACTGAAGAAAAAGGCCAAGGCCTACGATGAAGTCGCCAAGGATGTGAAACAGGCCGCCGTACTCGGTGCCGGCATCATGGGCGGCGGTATCGCCTATCAGTCGGCGTCCAAAGGCACGCCGATCCTGATGAAAGACATCAACGAACACGGCATCGAGCAAGGCCTGGCGGAAGCGGCCAAGCTGCTGGTGGGTCGGGTTGATAAAGGTCGCATGACCGCGGCGAAAATGGCTGAAGTGCTCAACGGCATTCGTCCTACGCTGTCCTACGGCGATTTCGGTCACGTCGACCTGGTGGTCGAAGCGGTTGTCGAAAACCCGAAGGTCAAGCAAGCGGTACTGGCGGAAGTGGAAGCCCAGGTCAAAGACGACACCATCCTGGCGTCCAACACCTCGACCATTTCCATCACGCTGCTGGCCAAGGCCCTCAAGCGTCCGGAAAACTTCGTCGGCATGCACTTCTTCAACCCGGTACACATGATGCCGCTGGTGGAAGTGATCCGTGGTGAGAAGTCCAGCGAGCTGGCCGTCGCCACCACCGTTGCCTACGCCAAGAAAATGGGCAAGAACCCGATCGTGGTCAACGACTGCCCGGGCTTTTTGGTCAACCGCGTGCTGTTCCCGTACTTCGGCGGTTTCGCCAAGCTGGTCAGCGCCGGTGTGGACTTTGTGCGTATCGACAAGGTCATGGAAAAATTCGGCTGGCCGATGGGCCCGGCGTACCTGATGGACGTGGTCGGCATCGACACCGGCCACCACGGTCGCGACGTGATGGCTGAAGGCTTCCCGGACCGCATGAAAGACGACCGCCGCTCGGCGATCGACGCGCTCTACGAGGCCAAGCGCCTGGGCCAGAAGAACGGCAAGGGCTTCTACGCCTACGAGACCGACAAGAAGGGCAAGCAGAAGAAGGTTGCCGATCCGTCGGTCCACGAAGTGCTCGCGCCGGTCATCTATGAACAGCGTGAGGTGTCCGACGAGGACATCATCAACTGGATGATGATCGCCCTGTGCCTGGAAACCGTGCGTTGCCTGGAAGACGGCATCGTCGAAACCGCCGCCGAAGCCGACATGGGCCTGGTGTACGGTATTGGTTTCCCTCCATTCCGTGGCGGTGCGCTGCGTTACATCGACTCGATCGGTGTGGCCGAGTTCGTTGCCCTGGCTGATCAATACGCTGATTTGGGCCCGCTGTACCACCCGACCGCGAAGCTGCGTGAGATGGCCAAGAACGGCCAGAGCTTCTTCGGTTAAGCGTCCCATACACTTGAGCGAGAATATTTATGAGCTTGAATCCAAGAGACGTCGTGATTGTCGACTTCGGTCGCACGCCGATGGGCCGCTCCAAGGGCGGCATGCACCGCAACACCCGCGCCGAAGACATGTCGGCGCACCTGATCAGCAAATTGCTGGAGCGTAACGTCAAGGTCGACCCGAACGAAGTCGAAGACGTGATCTGGGGCTGTGTCAACCAGACCCTGGAACAGGGCTGGAACATCGCCCGCATGGCCTCCTTGCTGACCCAGATCCCGCACACCGCGGCCGCCCAGACGGTCAGCCGCCTGTGTGGTTCGTCGATGAGCGCACTGCACACGGCCGCCCAGGCGATCATGACCGGCAACGGTGATGTATTCGTGGTCGGTGGCGTGGAGCACATGGGCCACGTCAGCATGATGCACGGTGTCGATCCCAACCCGCACATGTCGCTGCACGCGGCAAAAGCCTCGGGCATGATGGGCCTCACCGCGGAAATGCTCGGCAAGATGCACGGCATTACCCGCGAAGCCCAGGATGCGTTCGGCCTGCGTTCCCACCAACTCGCCCACAAGGCGACCGTGGAAGGCAAGTTCAAGGATGAAATCATCCCGATGAACGGCTACGACGAGAACGGTTTCCTGAAACTGTTCGACTACGACGAAACCATTCGTCCGGATACCACCCTGGAAAGCC
This sequence comes from Pseudomonas sp. LY-1, assembly GCF_053502595.1. Lineage (NCBI taxonomy): Bacteria > Pseudomonadati > Pseudomonadota > Gammaproteobacteria > Pseudomonadales > Pseudomonadaceae > Pseudomonas > Pseudomonas sp. LY-1. The sequence continues at coordinate 1,994,091 of NZ_CP094353.1, forward strand.
TGGCCGCCTTGAAACCGGCGTTCAATCCAAAGGGCGGCACCGTGACAGCCGGCACTTCGTCGCAAATCACCGACGGTGCCTCGTGCATGATCGTGATGTCGGCGCAGCGTGCCAAGGACCTGGGTATCCAGCCGATGGCGGTGATTCGTTCGATGGCCGTAGCGGGTGTGGACCCGGCGATCATGGGCTATGGTCCGGTACCGGCGACACAAAAAGCCTTGAAGCGCGCGGGCCTGACCGTCGCCGATATCGACTTCTTCGAGCTCAACGAAGCCTTCGCCGCACAGGCCCTGCCGGTGCTGAAAGATTTGAAAGTACTCGACAAGATGAACGAGAAGGTTAACCTGCACGGCGGCGCGATCGCCCTGGGCCACCCGTTCGGTTGCTCCGGCGCGCGAATCTCCGGCACTTTGCTCAATGTGATGAAGCAAAATGGCGGCAACCTCGGGGTTGCAACCATGTGCATTGGTCTCGGCCAAGGCATTTCCACCGTCTTCGAACGCCTTTAAGCGTTGGGTTGACGGAAGCCGGGGCCCAGTGCCCCGGTTTTTGTTTTTCGGTAGTTTTATTATTTTTTTTAACAAATTTTGTAAGGCGGCCAGAGCATGAAAGTCGAACCAGGGCTCTACCAACATTATAAAGGTCCGCAGTACCGCGTTTTTAATGTGGCGCGGCACTCCGAGACCGAAGAAGAAGTGGTGTTCTACCAAGCACTGTATGGCGATTACGGCTTTTGGGTGCGCCCGTTGAGCATGTTCCTCGAGTCCGTCGAAGTTGACGGCGAACAGGTCCCGCGCTTTGCTTTGGTGCAGGCCGAACCCAGTCTTTTTTCAGGGCAATAACGGCAGGCTGCGCAGAATGCTGCGCTTGACCTCACCCGGTTGCCACTATATATAGCGTTGCCGCGTCAGGCGCCAACTGCCTTTCACTTCTCGAATTCAGGAATTTTCCGATCCATGGGCAAATCGCTGGTCATTGTGGAATCCCCGGCTAAGGCCAAGACCATCAACAAGTACTTGGGCAACGAGTACGTGGTGAAGTCGAGTATCGGCCATATCCGAGACCTGCCCACCAGCGGTTCGGCTAGCGCCAGCAAGGAGCCTGCCGCCAAGCGCGGCAAGGCGGCTGCGGGCGAAGGTCCGGTGCTCACGCCTAAAGAGAAAGCGCGCAAGCAGCTGGTCTCGCGCATGGGTGTGGACCCGGAACATGGCTGGAAGGCCAAGTACGAAATCCTTCCGGGCAAGGAAAAGGTCATCGAAGAGCTGCGCCGGCTCGCCAAAGATGCCGACACCATCTATCTCGCAACGGACTTGGACCGCGAAGGGGAAGCCATTGCCTGGCACCTGCGGGAAGCCATCGGCGGTGATGACAGCCGCTACAAGCGTGTGGTGTTCAACGAAATCACCAAGAAAGCCATCCAGGAAGCCTTCTCCAAGCCGGGCGAACTGGATATCGACCGCGTCAACGCTCAGCAGGCACGCCGTTTCCTCGACCGCGTCGTGGGTTACATGGTCTCGCCACTGCTGTGGGCCAAGATTGCCCGTGGCCTGTCTGCTGGCCGTGTGCAATCGGTCGCGGTCAAGCTGGTGGTGGAGCGTGAGCGCGAGATTCGTGCGTTCAACCCTGAAGAATACTGGGAAGTCCACGCCGACCTCGGCACCGCCAAGGGCGCCAACGTGCGCTTTGAAGTGGCCCGTGAAAAAGGCGAGGCCTTCAAGCCGCTGAACGAAGCCCAGGCCATGGCCGCGCTGGAGAAGCTCAAGTCTTCCAGCTACAGCATCGTCAAGCGCGAAGACAAACCGACCAGCAGCAAGCCGTCGGCGCCGTTCATCACGTCCACCCTGCAACAGGCCGCGAGTAACCGCCTGGGCTTCGGCGTGAAGAAAACCATGATGATGGCCCAGCGTCTGTACGAAGCCGGCTACATCACCTATATGCGTACCGACTCCACCAACCTGTCGCAAGACGCTGTGGCGATGGCGCGCACGTATATTGAAAGCGAGTTCGGCAAGAAGTACCTGCCGGAGAAGCCGAACGTCTACAGCAGCAAAGAAGGCGCCCAGGAGGCTCACGAAGCGATTCGTCCTTCCGACGCCAACACCGAGCCGAGCAAGCTGAGCGGCATGGAACGTGACGCTGAGCGCCTCTATGAGCTGATCTGGCGCCAGTTCCTGGCCTGCCAGATGCTGCCGGCGCAATACCTGTCCACCACCGTCAGCGTGGGCGCAGGCGACTTCGAGCTGCGTGCCAAGGGCCGTATCCTCAAGTTCGACGGCTACACCCGCGTGATGCCGCAAATCGCCAAGCCAGGCGACGACGACGTACTGCCGGACATGGCCCAGGGCGACACGTTGAAGCTGATCAAGCTCGACCCGTCCCAGCACTTCACCAAGCCACCGGCGCGTTATTCGGAAGCCAGCCTGGTGAAAGAGATGGAGAAACGCGGTATCGGTCGTCCTTCGACCTATGCGGCGATCATCTCCACGATCCAGGACCGTGGCTACGTGGCGCTGCACAACCGGCGTTTCTATTCGGAAAAAATGGGCGACATCGTCACCGAGCGTCTGTCCGAGAGTTTCTCCAACCTGATGGACTACGGCTTCACCGCCGGCATGGAAGAGAACCTCGATGACGTGGCCCAGGGCGAGCGCGACTGGAAGAGCGTGCTCGACGAGTTCTACGGCGACTTCAAGAAAAAACTCGAAGTGGCCGAAAGCCCGGACAGCGGCATGCGTGCCAACCAGCCGGTGATGACCGACATCCCGTGCCTGACCTGCGGCCGGCCGATGCAGATTCGTACCGCGTCCACCGGCGTGTTCCTCGGTTGCTCGGGCTACAGCCTGCCGCCGAAAGAGCGCTGCAAGGCCACCGTCAACCTGGTGCCGGGCGATGAAATCGCCGCCGACGACGAGGGTGAATCCGAATCGCTGGTGCTGCGTGGCAAGCACCGCTGCCCGATCTGCAGCACGGCGATGGATGCCTACCTGTTGGACGAGAAGCACAAGTTGCATATCTGCGGTAACAACCCGGATTGCGACGGCTACGAGATCGAAGAGGGCAGCTACCGCATCAAAGGCTACGAAGGCCCGAGCCTGGAATGCGACAAGTGCGGCAGCGAGATGCAACTCAAGACCGGCCGTTTCGGCAAGTTCTTCGGTTGCACCAACCCGACGTGCAAGAACACCCGCAAACTGCTGAAAAGCGGTGACGCGGCGCCGCCGAAGATGGACCCGGTGAAGATGCCCGAACTCAAGTGCGAGAAGGTCAACGACACCTATATCCTGCGTGATGGCGCTTCGGGGCTGTTCCTGGCTGCCAGCCAGTTCCCGAAAAACCGCGAGACCCGTGCGCCGCTGGTGCTCGAGATCGTGCCGCACAAGGATGAGATCGATCCGAAGTACCACTTCCTGTGCGAAGCGCCGAAGAAGGACCCGGACGGTCGCCCGGCCGTGATCCGCTACAGCCGCAAGACCAAGGAACAGTACGTGCAGTCCGAAGTGGACGGTAAGCCGACCGGTTGGAAGGCGTTCTACGACGGCGGCAAGTGGAAGGTCGAGGACAAGCGCCAGGGCGCTTGATCGGTTAATCTGATAACGCTAAAAGCCGTCTGCATAGACGGCTTTTGCTTGCTGTAGGAGCGAGCTTGCTCGCGAAGGTCGCTAACGATTACACGAAAAACCTGATGCCCCACGGCACCCCCAGGTTTTTCGCGAGCAAGCTCGCTCCTACATACCAGCATTACGCCTATTCGTTGTGGAGATTGCCGTCATGGCCAACGAACTCTATACCCGTACCAACCAGAAAATTTACTTCGCGGGTTTATCCCTGGAAGCCCTTGGCCGTGCCGAGGAAGGGAAGGAGATGAACGCCATCGCGCTGGTCCAGGCGGGGCGTGAGGCGGCCCTGTTCCACCTGTACGGCGCCTTGCTCGGGCTGTGTCATGAAATCGCCGGGTTCTACCGTTTGCCCCAGGCCGGTTCGCCGCGTGCGGAAATGATCATGAATCGCGAAGTGCTGGACGCCATGGCGATCCCTGAACTCGCCGAATTGGTGGAAATGGCGCAAAGCCCCGACAGTTGGGTGGCACGCCTGCTCAAGGCGCATGCCGATATGTTCCAGCCGCCACGTGTTCCCCATGTGCCCAAGGGCGATGTGACCCAGCCGTTGATCGTGGCGCTGTCGCTGGAAGAGGATGAGCCGAAGCCGTTGAGCCGCGAAGAGCTTGAAGGCTGGCGCCAGGAGCTGAAAAACATGGCGCTGCGGTTTCGTGAAGGTTTGAACGAGTGCTGAGACACGCTCGTTGAGCCGGTGATCATTGCGAGCTGACAGCCAAGGCACCTGCGCAGATGGGTGCCAATCAAAATTGTGGCAGTGGGCTTGCTCTCACTAAGCACCATTCATCCAGCCGTAAAGAAACCTCGCCAGATCCACTGCGAGGCCCGGCAGATGACTGATATAATCCCGGCCTTTCGTGGAGAACAGACTTTTATGCCAACGTCCTTTCTGGAAATTGTTGAATTGCCTGACGGCCGAATCGAGCTGCGCCGGGCTGAGGACGAGGGTTCTCTGGTTATCTTGGACTTTTCCGAAGACGCCAAGGCGTTCCTGCAAGGCCAGCACGTGGAAGTGGCAAAAGCCATGTTGAGCGTTGGCGTACAGATGGCAGGCCGCCTGGCGGAAGGCGAACCGGAGAAAGAAGACGGTCCACGGGTTCTGCACTGAGTGTGGCGTGGGAGCTTGCTCCCGCTGGGGCGCTAAGCGGCCCTGAACATGCGATTGCTGCACCGTCCAATGGGAGCAAGCTCCCTTGCCACAGGGCTAGCCTGCGACACCTCGAATTACCCCAAACGAATATTCAAGCTCTGCGCATCGCCGGTACGCGCAGCGCTGATCAACTGTTGCTTGGCGTTGGCATTCAGCGGGTTCAACCAGCTCACCACTGTATGGCTGCGGCCCAGGCGCAGGGCTTCGCAGGTCAACTGCTGGGCACTTTGCGCGCCGCGTGGTTGCAGCAACAGGATGCGTTCGCGGTTGAGACCAGCGTCCCGCAGCCAGGCCTGGGTCAGGCTGGCGGGTGGGGCGATCAGCGTCAACCAGCGTGCATCCTGTTCCTCGCTCAGTTCGCGCAGGATCGGCGCCAGCAGGCTCAGGCAGCTCCCGGCCGCACCGCGCAACGACAGTTCACTGAACGCCTCAGGCTCGGCGCACCAGGGCGCCTCGACCGTTTCTTTGAGGATGGGCGCAAGGGGTTGGGCCATGAAGGCCTCGAACAGCGACAGTTGTGTGTGTTGTGGGGTGTGCACGAGCTGCATGATGCCTCCTTTAGCGGCGAATGACGCCGACGCTCAGGCCTTCGATCACCAGGTCCTGGTCTTTCAGGTTGACTTCGATCGGGGCGAACTCAGGGTTCTCGGCCAGGAGCCAGACCTTGCTGCCTTCGCGCTTGAAGCGTTTGACGGTGACTTCATCGCCGATGCGGGCGACGACGATCTGGCCGTTACGGGCTTCACGAGTGGTGTGGACGGCCAGCAGGTCACCGTCGAAAATGCCCACGTCCTTCATGCTCATGCCATGGACCCGCAACAGGTAGTCGGCGCGAGGGTGGAAGAAGGTCGGGTTGATGTTGCAGGATTCCTCGACGTGCTGTTGCGCCAGGATCGGCGCGCCGGCAGCGACGCGGCCGATGATCGGCAGGGTCGATTCGTCGGCCTTGGCTTCGAAACCGGGGATGCGAATGCCCCGCGAAGCGCCCGGGGTCATCTCGATCGCGCCTTTGCGAGCGAGGGCCTTGAGGTGTTCTTCGGCGGCGTTGGGGGATTTGAACCCCAGTTCCAGCGCAATTTCCGCGCGCGTCGGCGGGTAGCCGTTGTCGTCGAGGCAGCGCTTGATAAAAGCCAGAATCTCAGCTTGGCGTGGCGTCAGTTTTAGCATGTTGATCGCTCTGTCTTTTTATACAGTGACTGGGATTATATACAGTGGACTGCGCTTGGCAATCATCCTTTTTTGCGCGTCCGCTGGACGGTCATTCGTCAGCCCTCCTACAACGCAAAGACAGCGCTGCCTACAGAGTTGAAAGGATGTGATTAAATAGCGTTCAAATAGATGACTGCCCGGCCGGAAAGCGAACCCGCAGGCTTGACAAGACACAAGCTGAAACGTATGTTTCAAACAAGTGTTTGTCAGGCGGAGTAGCCATGGCCCAGTCGGAAACCGTTGAACGCATTCTCGATGCTGCCGAGCAATTGTTCGCGGAAAAAGGATTTGCTGAAACCTCATTGCGGCTGATCACCAGCAAGGCCGGGGTCAACCTCGCCGCCGTGAACTACCATTTCGGCTCGAAAAAAGCCCTGATCCAGGCGGTGTTCTCGCGTTTCCTGGGGCCGTTCTGCGCCAGTCTCGACCGTGAGCTCGAACGCCGCCAGGCCAAGGCCGACCATAAGCCAAGCCTGGAAGAACTGCTGGAAATCCTCGTTGAGCAAGCGCTGGTGGTGCAGCCACGTAGCGGCAACGACCTGTCGATCTTCATGCGCCTGTTGGGCCTGGCGTTCAGCCAGAGCCAGGGCCACCTGCGCCGCTACCTGGAAGACATGTACGGCAAGGTGTTCCGCCGCTATATGTTGCTGGTCAACGAAGCCGCCCCGCGCATCCCGCCGATCGAATTGTTCTGGCGCGTACACTTCATGCTCGGCGCGGCGGCATTCAGCATGTCCGGGATCAAGGCCTTGCGGGCGATTGCCGAGACTGACTTTGGCGTCAACACCTCCATCGAGCAGGTGATGCGCCTGATGGTGCCGTTCCTCGCTGCCGGCATGCGCGCCGAAACCGGCGTGACCGACCAGACCATGGCCGCCGCGCAATTGCGTCCGCGCAGCAAATCGACGCCAGTCCCCGCGAAGGTTTGACCGCCCCGGGTGTGCGCGGCCGCCAGCATCCGCTAAGCTAGCCGCCCATGCCGAATTCAGCTATTTACTCGCAACCCATTGTTCTTGCCGCGCCCGCCGCGCCGCGAGGGCAATGGGTTGTGTGCGTTATTTAAGGAAGGTTTATGACTGCTGCCCTGCAAGGTTCTTTGATGGTCGACGTTGCCGGCACCTGGCTGACGGCCGAGGATCGCCACCTGTTGCGCCAGCCTGAGGTGGGCGGCCTGATCATTTTTGCGCGCAATATCGAGCATCCGCGCCAGGTGCGGGAATTGAGCGCGGCGATTCGTGCCGTGCGCCCGGACCTGCTGCTGGCGGTCGACCAGGAGGGCGGTCGCGTGCAGCGCCTGCGCCAGGGTTTTGTGCGCCTGCCGGCCATGCGTGCGCTGGCGGATCACCCTAACGCCGAATACCTCGCCGAACAGTGTGGCTGGATCATGGCCACTGAAGTCCTGGCCGTCGGCCTGGACCTGAGCTTCGCCCCCGTGCTGGACCTGGACTACCAGCGTAGCGCCGTGGTCGGCAGCCGTTCCTTCGAGGGCAACCCCGAGCGCGCCGCGGTGCTTGCCGGGGCGTTTATCCGTGGCATGAACAGCGCCGGCATGGCCGCCACCGGCAAGCACTTCCCGGGGCACGGGTGGGCTGAGGCCGATTCCCACGTTGCGATTCCCAATGACGAACGCAGCCTGGAACAGATTCGCGCCAATGACCTGGTACCTTTCGCACGCCTGAGCCGGCAATTGGCTGCGGTGATGCCAGCCCACGTCATTTACCCGCAAGTCGACGCCCAGCCGGCCGGTTTCTCGCGCCGCTGGTTGCAGGACATCCTGCGCGGCGAATTGCAATTTGACGGGGTGATTTTCAGCGACGACCTGTCCATGGCTGGCGCCCACGTGGTCGGGGATGCGGCCAGCCGTATTGAGGCCGCACTGACGGCGGGTTGTGACATGGGCCTGGTGTGCAACGATCGGGCGGCTGCCGAACTGGCGCTGAGCGCGGCCCAGCGGATGAAGGTCACGCCATCGGCGCGGATCGCACGGATGCGTGGGCAGGCGGTTGCGTCGATGGAGTATAAGCAAGACTCGCGTTGGCTGGTGGCGCTCGGCGCGTTGCGGGATGCGCAGTTGATCGATTGAGACGGCGGCGCGCCTATCGCGGGTAAGCCCGCTCCTACACTTGATTGCGTACATTCTGTCGAAGCGCGGTCGAATGTGGCGGCGCGCTGGCCCGCGAGGGCGATCTAACCGTCAGCGTTTTTCTTGTTTGTTGGGCAGCGGCGCAAACAGCGCCTCGATCTCTTCGTTGCCCAACTGCCAATCCCCGGTGGTCCGCCCGTCCAGCACGCCCGCTGCAAGGTCGGACTTTTCCTTCTGCAGGTGCTGGATTTTCTCCTCCACCGTGCCCCGTGCAATCATCTTGTAGACGAACACCGGTTTCTCCTGGCCGATGCGATACGCACGGTCGGTGGCCTGGTTTTCCGTGGCCGGGTTCCACCACGGGTCATAGTGGATCACAGTGTCGGCTTCGGTCAGGTTGAGTCCTACGCCACCCGCCTTCAGGCTGATCAGAAAGATCTGCAGCTTGCCGCTCTGGAAGTCTTTCACCGGCGTGCGCCGATCGCGGGTCTGGCCGGTCAGCAGCGCGTAGGCGACACCGCGTTTTTTCAGCTCGAGTTCAATCAGGCTCAGCATCGAGGTGAACTGGGAGAACAACAGAATCCGGCGCCCTTCGGCAAACAGCTCTTCGAGCATCTCCATCAAGCTGTCGAGCTTGCCCGAGCTGCTGCCGCGCGTCGGCAGGGTGGCATCGTTGACCAGGCGCAAATCGCAGCACACCTGGCGCAGCTTGAGCAGCGCTTCAAGAATGATGATCTGGCTGCGCGCCACGCCTTTGCGGGTGATCTCATCGCGGACTTTTTTGTCCATGGCCAGGCGCATGGTTTCGTACACGTCGCGCTGGGCTTCATTGAGCTCGACCCAGTGGATGATCTCGGTTTTCGGCGGTAATTCCGTCGCCACCTGTTCCTTGGTGCGACGCAGCAGGAACGGTTTGATCCGACCGTTCAGGTGCTGCAATCGTACATCGCTGGCGCGTTTTTCAATCGGCACGCGGTAGTCGCGGTTGAAGCTTTTCACGTCGCCCAACCAGCCCGGCAACAGGAAGTGGAACAGCGACCACAGCTCGCCCAGGTGGTTTTCCAGCGGGGTGCCGCTCAGGCACAGGCGCTGCCGTGCGTTCAGCTCACGCGCCGCCTGGGCCGCCTTGCTCGAAGGGTTCTTGATGTACTGCGCTTCGTCGAGGATCAGCACATGCAAGGGCAGGGCGGCGAGTTGCTCGATGTCTTTGGGCAGCAACGCATACGTGGTCAGCAGCAGGTCGTAGTCCTGCAGGTTCGCGAAGTGCTTTTTGCGGGTGGCGCCATACAGCGCCAGGACCTTGAGTTGCGGCGTGAAGTGCGCGGCCTCGTCGAGCCAGTTGGGGATCAGGCTGGTGGGCATCACCACCATGCACGGGCGGTCCAGGCGCCCGGCGATCTTCTCGCTGAGAATATGCGCCAAGGTCTGTAAGGTTTTGCCCAGGCCCATGTCGTCCGCAAGAATGCCGCCCACCTCCAGCTGGTGCAGTGACTGCATCCAGCTCAAGCCCTCCAGCTGATAGGGGCGCAAGGTCGCGTTCAAGCCTTCGGGCGCGACGCAGGTGAAATCCTTGATGTCGCGCAGGCGCTGGGCGAAGGTGCGGATCTTCTCGCCGCCTTCCCATTGCAGCGGCAGGTCTTCCAGCGGGTTGAGGCGGATCGCGTCGGCCTTGGCCAGGCGCAGCGTGGTGGTGCCGGGTTCCTGCAGGTAGAACTCGCCGAGGGTGGCCAGGACGGGTTTCAGGCGGCCGTAGGGCAGCGCCACTTGCAGCGGGCCGTGGCCACCGTTGGGCAGGCCGGGGATGTTGACCAGGATCAGTTCGTCATCGCGGCGGCGTGCGAGTTTTTCCGGGTTGAGGATTTCGGTGTGCGAACGCATCAGGTTGAGCAGGATCGGCAGCAGGCTCAGGCGTTCGCCGTTGACGATGATCCCCAGTTCCAGGTCGAACCAGTCGCGCTCGGGGCCTTCGTCGACGGTGGCATACCAGTCGTCCACCGGGCTCAGGTCGAAGCCGAAGTCGTCGTCGATCTGCAACTCCCAGCCTTCGGCCCGCAGTGTCGGCGATGCGTTGAGGGTGAAGTTCAGCCAGGCGCTGTCATTGACCATCTCGAACAGTTCGCCGGCACTTTCCGGCAACGCTTTGCTCTGGCGCGTGGCGATCTTGAAACCGAGCAGGCGCAGTTGTTCGCGATAGCGCTGTTCCAACTCGGGGTGCCGCTTGATCCGCAGGCTCTGGGTTTCCTGGCGGACGATGATGTCGGCGTTCTTTTGCCCGCTGACGTAGTTGCCCAGATAGTTGAACGACAGCGCCGCACGGTGCTGGATATAGCGCTGCATCTTGCCGTTGCGCGGCTCGAACGCGCTGAACGCGACACTGGCCAGCCACAGGCGCGGCACGGGCAGCACGTCGTCCATCACCACTTGCGGCAGCACCACGCGGTTGTCCAGCACGGCCTGGAGTTTTTCCAGCAGTTCGGCGTCCTGGGCCGCCGCCGGGTAGGCCAGGGTTTCCTGGACCTTGAGCAGCACCGCCGCGATGTGTTTGCAGTTGGTGTGTACCGGGCAGGTGCAGCGGCTGTCCACCAGGATCAGCGTGCCCTTGGCCGATTCGCGCAACGAGATGGTCTGCCGGTAGACGTTGCTGCCCGAGCCTTCGCAACTGGCGATGATGGTGCTGTCGCCCGACTCGACGATGCGTACCCGGTTCTCCAAGGCATAGCGCCGCCCGCGCTCCAGGCTTTGTTCTTTGAAGCGATTGGCCCACGAAGGGGCCAGGGGCTTGGTGAGCGGCGACGTCAGGGGCATGGCGCTGGATCAGTCCTGAAAGTCGACGGGCGGTGCGCTGGGCTGTTTGGCGGTCAACGAAGTGATCTTGATCAGCAGCGCCAGGTGGCCGCCATCCAGGTAGTTGAGCTGGTTGTTCTTGGTCCGCACGTCTTTCTGCGCCAGATGCTCGCTGGCGATGACGCTGCCGTTGCCGTCGAACTGGTTGATCCAGAAGTCCGCGTCGATATCGGTAAAGCGCCCCAGTTGCAGGCTCAGCACACCCTCGAGGGGAAACTGACCGAACTGCTCCCGGCCGTCGGTGATCGCGATTTTTACCGGCTGCTCACCGAGGTTCTGTTCCCAGGCCTTGTGCGCGAGCACCGTGTAGTTGGCGTCTGCGCGGAGTTTGTCGACGATCGTGCCCAGGCGCGCCGGGCTGCTTCTGTCGCCCAGGCGCTCGGCGCCGGCATCCCAGTCTTCCGGCGCGGCGCGGCTGTTGATCACCGGCTCCGCGTTCTGGCGCACCAGGACCATTTCCACTTGGTACAGGCTGTCGGCAAACGCCGAAGGTGCGAGTACCACTAATAACAAGCTCAGAATGCGAAACACGCGCATTGGGGCGTCCTTCAAACAGATTTCGGGATGAGGCGCTCAAACAGCGCCTCCAAGGTATTGAAGCGTTCTTCGGCACGTTCCATCGGCACCATGAACTTGAACAGCGTAGCCCCTTCGAACTTGTACCGGTTGGGCTGGCCCTGGATCAGCTTGATCAGCACCAACGGGTCCACCGGCGTCTGCGCTTCGAACTCGATGCGCCCGCCCTGCGGCCCGGCGTCGACCTTCTTGATCCCCAGTTGCTCGGCCTGCAATTTGAGCAGGGTCAGGCGCACCAGGTTCTTGGTCGGTTCCGGCAACAGGCCGAAGCGATCGATCATCTCCACCTGCAGGTCCTTGAGGCCTTCTTCGTCGGTGGCCGAGGCGATGCGCTTGTACAGGATCAGTCGCGCGTGAACATCCGGCAGGTAGTCTTCGGGGATCAATGCCGGCAAGCGCAGGTTGATCTCCGGACCGCCGCCCAGGGGTTGGTCGAGGTTCGGTTGCTCGCCCTTGCGGATGGCTTTCACCGCGCGTTCGAGCATCTCCATATATAAGGTGAAGCCCACGGCCTGGATCTGCCCGCTCTGGCCGTCGCCGAGCAGTTCGCCGGCGCCACGGATTTCCAGGTCGTTGGTGGCCAGCACAAAGCCGGCGCCCAGGTCCTGGGTGTTGGCGATGGCTTCCAGGCGTTTTTCCGCGTCGCCGGTGATTTGCTGGCGCGGTGGCGTCAGCAGGTAGGCGTAGGCCTGGTGGTGACTGCGTCCGACGCGGCCGCGCAGTTGATGCAGTTGTGCCAGGCCGAACTTGTCGGCGCGCTCGATGATGATGGTGTTGGCGCTCGGCACGTCGATGCCGGTCTCGATGATGGTCGAGGCGATCAGCACGTTGAAGCGCTTGTGGTAGAAGTCGCTCATCACCTGTTCGAGGTCGCGCTCGCGCATTTGCCCGTGGCCGATGGCGATGCGTGCTTCCGGCACCAGTGCGGCGAGGTCGGCGGCGCATTTCTCGATGGTTTTCACATCGTTGTGCAGGTAATACACCTGCCCGCCACGCAGCAATTCGCGCAGCAGCGCTTCCTTGACCGTGCTGTTGTTCTGCTCCATCACGAAGGTGCGTACCGACAGACGCCGCGCCGGTGGAGTGGCGATGATCGACAGGTCGCGCATGCCCGACACCGCCATGTTCAGCGTGCGCGGAATCGGCGTGGCGGTGAGGGTCAGAATGTCGACTTCGCTGCGCAGGGCCTTGAGCTGTTCTTTCTGACGCACCCCGAAGCGGTGTTCTTCGTCGATGATCACCAGGCCCAGGTTCTTGATCTTCACATCGTCCGACAGCAGCTTGTGGGTGCCGATCACGATGTCGATCTTGCCCTCCGCCAGGTCGGCGATGGCGGCGTTCACTTCCTTGGCGGATTTGAAGCGGCTCATCACTTCCACGGTCACCGGCCAGTCGGCAAAGCGGTCGCGAAAGCTGTTGTAGTGCTGCTGGGCGAGCAGGGTGGTCGGCACCAGGATCGCCACTTGCTTGCCGCCATGCACCGCGATGAAGGCGGCGCGCATCGCCACTTCGGTCTTGCCGAAGCCCACGTCGCCGCACACCAGGCGGTCCATCGGCTTGGGCGCGAGCATGTCGGCGCGCACGGCTTCGATGGTGGTTTGCTGGTCCGGGGTTTCTTCGAAGGCGAAGCCGGCGCTGAACGTGGCGTAGTCGGCTTTCGGGTCGGCGAACGCATAACCCTCGCGGGCGGCGCGACGGGCATAGATGTCGAGCAGCTCGGCGGCGACATCGCGCACCTGTTCGGCGGCCTTGCGCTTGGCTTTCTGCCAGGTCTCGGAACCCAGGCGGTGCAACGGCGCCAGGGCGTCGTCGCTGCCGGTGTAGCGGGCGATCAGGTGCAGGTTGGCCACCGGCACATACAGCTTGGCGCCTTCGGCGTATTCCATGGTGAGGAATTCGGCGGCCTGGTTGTCGATTTCCAGCGTTTGCAGGCCCAGGTAGCGGCCGACGCCGTGGTCAATATGCACCACCGGCGCGCCTTCGCGCAGTTCGGTGAGGTTTTTGATCACCGCGTCGTTGTTGGCGTCGGCGCGTTTTTCGCGGCGACGGCGCTGCATCACCCGTTGCCCGAACAGCGGGCTTTCGGCGATCAGCGCCAGGGCCGGATCGTCCAGCAACAGGCCTTCATCCAGCGGCGCAATGGTGATCGCCAGGCGCTCTTTGCCGGCGACGAAGTCCGGCCAGCTGTCGACGGTTTTCGGGCGCAGCTTCAGGCGTTCCAGCAGCTCCAGCAGCACTTCGCGGCGCCCGGCCGATTCGGCGGTAAACAACACGCGCCCGGCGAAATCGCCGAGGAAGTTGGACAGCGCTTCGAGCGGCTGGCTGGCCTTGGCTTCAATCGCCAGGTTCGGCAGGTTTTGCGCGGGGAAGCGCGTGCGGCCGCTGCCTGCGTCCACATCCTCTTGGCTGGCGACCACGCGCGGCCAGTTTTTCAGGCGGGCGAAGCAGTCTTCCACCGGCAGGAACAGTTCGGCGGGCGGTAATAAAGGACGGGACGGATCGACGCGACGCTCTTCATAGCGGTTGCGCACGTCGCTCCAGAAGTTTTCCGCCGCCTGCTCGATGCCCGGCAGCGAGAACACCTGGGTGTCCTGGGGCAGGTAGTCGAACAGGGTGGAGGTTTCGTCGAAGAACAGCGGCAGGTAGTACTCGATACCGGCGGGGGTAATCCCGCTGCTCAAGTCCTGGAAGATCGGGCAGCGGCGGAAGTCGACGTCGAAGCGTTCGCGAAAGCGCGCCTTGAAACGCGTCACCGCGTCTTTCTGCAGCGGGAATTCCCGTGCCGGCAGCAGTTTGATCGACTCGACTTTGTCGATGGAGCGCTGGTTTTCCGGATCGAAGGTGCGCAGGGTCTCGATTTCGTCATCGAACAGGTCGATGCGGTACGGCAACTTGCTGCCCATCGGGAACAGGTCGATCAGCGCTCCGCGCACCGCGAATTCGCCGTGCTCGTACACCGTGTCGACGCAGCGGTAGCCGCTGGCTTCCAGGCGTGTACGCATTTGCTCCACGTCGAGCTTCTGGCCGATATCCAGCACCAGGCTGCTGCCCAGCAGGAACTTGGTCGGCGCCAGGCGGTGCAGCGCCGTGGTGATCGGCACCACCAGCACGCCGTGGACCAGTTCCGGCAGGCGGTACAGGCTGGCGATGCGCTGGGAAATGATGTCCTGGTGCGGCGAGAACAGGTCGTAGGGCAGGGTTTCCCAGTCGGGAAAATGCAGCACCGGCAAATCGGGGGCGAAGAAGCTCAGCTCCTGCTCCAGCCGTTCGGCGCTTTGGCTGTCGGCGGTAAGCAGCAGGGTAAAGCGCTTGGCTGCGCTGGCAGCCTCGGCGATGGCCAGGCTCAGGGCGGCACCGGGCAAATTGCCCCAGTGCTGTTTACCTGCCGCGGCAGGGAGTTGCGGTAGACGCAGAACGGGCACGGAAGGTTGAGCTCCAAGCGTTGCGACAAAGTCGGTAATTGTAACGGCCCGAGGTGCCGCCTGTCAGTTGCTGACTGAGCCTATTACGGTTTGCGGGAAATGTGGTGGCTAAGACAAACAATGGCGCGTTTTGACTCAATATGTAGTGCCAAAATGCATATAGTTTTCGGAGGGTTACGGACAAGTCGTGCTGCCCGCTCCACTAGTGGCCTTCTGGAACCCGCGTATTTACTGGGCTGCAGCGAGGTGGCTTTTTTGGGTAAGCGCGTTTTGTTGTAGGACGCGCATTGCTCCGGGGGCGGCCGGACGGCATAATGTAGCCCCTTTTTTCAGCCCCTACATGTGGAAGGTTCCCGTGACTCAGAAGCCCGACCAGTGTCTTGGTGAATGGATCGACCGTGAAGCACTCGCTGAAGCGATGATCCCGCTTATCGGTCAGCTGTACCGCAATAACAATGTGGTGAGCTCGATCTATGGCCGCAGTCTGATCAACCAGTCAGTCATCGCGATTCTCAAGGCGCATCGCTTTGCTCGCCATCGTTCGACCAACGACAGCGAACTCTCCGTCCACGAAACATTCCCTCTGCTCAAAGCCATGAGCGAGCTCAAGCTCGGCGCGGCTTCGGTAGACCTGGGCAAGTTGGCCGCCAAGTTCCGCGCTGAAGCCAACGGCCGTTCCGTCGAGCAGTTCGTGCGTGAAGAAATGGCCGACGTGGTCGGCAAGCAGAACGCCTCCGCCCGTAAAGGCACTGACGTTGTGCTCTACGGCTTCGGTCGCATCGGCCGCCTGCTGGCACGCATCCTGATCGGTAAAACCGGTGGCGGCGACGGCCTGCGCCTGCGCGCCATCGTGGTACGCAAGGGCGCCGAGAACGACCTGGCCAAGCGCGCGAGCCTCTTGCGTCGTGACTCGGTACACGGTCCGTTCAACGGCACCATCGTCATCGACGAAGAAAACAACACCATCACCGCCAACGGTAACCTGATCCAGGTGATCTACGCGAAGAACCCGACCGAGGTGGATTACACCCAGTACGGCATCAAGGACGCCCTGCTGGTGGATAACACCGGCGTATGGCGCGACGCCGAAGGCCTGGGCCAGCACCTGACCTGCCCGGGCGTTGCCCGCGTTGTCCTGACCGCGCCTGGCAAAGGCAAGCTGAAGAACATCGTTCACGGCATCAACCACATGGAAATCACCGCTGACGACAAGATCGTGTCCGCCGCTTCCTGCACCACCAACGCCATCGTGCCGGTGCTGAAGGCAGTCAATGACAAGTTCGGCATCATCAACGGCCACGTCGAAACCGTTCACTCGTACACCAACGACCAGAACCTGATCGACAACTTCCACAAGGGCAATCGCCGTGGTCGCAGCGCCGCGCTGAACATGGTGATCACCGAGACCGGTGCCGCCACCGCTGCCGCCAAGGCCCTGCCTGAGCTGGCCGGCAAGCTGACCGGTAACGCGATCCGCGTGCCGACGCCTAACGTGTCGATGGCCATTCTCAACCTGAACCTTGAGAAAGCCGCTACCCGCGACGAGATGAACGAGTACCTGCGCTACATGGCGCTGCACTCCGATCTGCATAAGCAAATCGACTTCGTCAACTCCCAGGAAGTGGTCTCCACCGACTTCGTTGGCTCGCGCCACGCCGGTGTGGTGGACGCGGAAGCGACCATTACCCAGGACAACCGTGTTGTGCTGTACGTGTGGTACGACAACGAGTTCGGCTACAGCTGCCAGGTCGTTCGCGTGATGGAAGACATGGCTGGGGTCAACCCGCCTGCATTCCCGCGCTAAGCGTCCAGGTTGAATGAAAAAGCCCCGACTGGTTCGGGGCTTTTTTCTGTCTGTGGGTTTTGGGTGTGTGGGAGGCATCGCGCGCAAGCCTGCGCCTACAGGGGAATGCATTTTTTCAGGCGATACGCCGTCAACTGTGGTCGGCCAAGGTGGGACGATCCGCCTCATTGGTGAGCGCCGGGAGTGCGAACATCAGCCATAAACAGATAACGGCATGCCGCATAATGGGCGGTCCTGCCAGGGTGTGTGCCTGCGGGTTAATTCACTTTTCGACGGCGATCAGGTTTATGGGCAATCTGCGACAGATAGCGATGGTGTGCGGTTTTGCGGCGCTGGCCGGCTGTGGCGGCGATACGCTGGAGCAGTTTGGGGGGCCGACCATGGGCAGCACCTATTCGATCCAGTATGTCAGAAGCTCGACGGCACCTACGCCGAAAGAGCTGCAGCGCCAGGTGGAAAAAATCCTGGGGGATGTCGACCGACAGCTGTCGACCTACCGCAGCGACTCGGATATCGAGCGTTTCAACAATCTGCCAGCCAACAGCTGCCAGCCGATGCCCGCGCCGGTGCTGCAACTGGTGCGTACCGGCGAGCAACTGTCCCAGGCCAGCGCGGGTGCGTTCGACCTGACGGTGGAACCGCTGCTGAACCTGTGGGGGTTCGGGCCCCAGGCCCGGCAACTCAAGGTGCCGGACGCCGCGACGCTGGCCGAGGTGCGTCAACGGGTCGGTCACCAGCATCTGCGCATCGACGGCGAACAGCTGTGCAAGGACGCCGCCGTCGAGGTCGACTTCAACAGCATTGCTGCCGGTTACGCGGTGGATCGTATCGCCGAGCTGTTGAGCGGCTTGGGTATCCATCACTACCTCGCCGAAGCCACCGGCGAACTCAAGGCTGTCGGCCACAAACCGGATGGTTCGCCCTGGCGCGTCGCGCTGGAAGAGCCTCGCGATGACCAGCAGGTCGCCGAAAAAATCATCCGTGTAGACGGCTTTGGTGTGTCCACATCGGGTGACTATCGTAATTATTTCCAGCAGGGTGGTCGGCGCTATTCCCACACCCTGGATGCGCGGACCGGCGCGCCGATTACCCATCAACTGGCATCGGTGACAGTGTTGCACCCGTCGGCGCTGATGGCCGATGGACTGTCGACGTTGCTGTTGATCCTTGGGCCGGAGCAAGGCTGGGATTACGCCGAACAGCACCAGATCGCCGCGTTTTTTGTGCAGCGCGAGGGGGACGTTTTCGTCACGCGCAGTAATCAGGCGTTCGAACAGATGACCGCTGTGAAACCGTAATCCACGTTGTGTAGTAAAGGCAAAACTGGCCTACGACGCGACCAAGGGTTAATGTGCGCGGCGTTGAGCCTTATATAGACTGTGCCCGGGTTCACACACTTGAGCCAAATTGTCCTTCATGACCGCTGGCCGCGGCATGATTTAGCCAGGCGTCAAACCGCGCGCCTGGCCTGTTCTGAGGAGTACGCATGGCTGTCTACAACTACGACGTGGTAGTACTGGGTTCCGGCCCGGCTGGAGAAGGTGCGGCGATGAACGCCGCGAAGGCAGGGCGCAAGGTGGCAATGGTCGATAGCCGTCGCCAGGTCGGCGGAAACTGCACCCACCTGGGTACCATCCCGTCCAAGGCCTTGCGTCACTCAGTGCGCCAGATCATGCAGTTCAATACCAATCCGATGTTCCGGGCCATTGGCGAGCCGCGTTGGTTTTCGTTCCCGGACGTGCTCAAAAGCGCGGAAAAAGTCATCGCCAAGCAGGTGGCGTCGCGGACCGGCTATTACGCCCGTAACCGTGTCGACCTGTTCTTCGGCACCGGCAGCTTCGCCGACGAGCAAACCGTCGAAGTGGTCTGCTCCAACGGCGTGGTCGAGAAGCTGGTGGCCAAGCACATCATCATCGCTACCGGGTCGCGCCCGTATCGCCCGGTGGATATCGATTTCCTCCACCCGCGTATCTACGATAGCGACACCATCCTCAGCCTGGGCCATACCCCGCGCAAACTGATCATCTATGGCGCCGGCGTGATCGGCTGCGAATACGCCTCGATCTTCAGCGGCCTGGGGGTGCTGGTAGAGCTGGTGGACAACCGTGAGCAGTTGCTGAGCTTCCTCGACTCGGAAATTTCCCAGGCGTTGAGTTATCACTTCAGCAACAACAACATCACCGTGCGCCACAACGAAGAGTACGAGCGCGTCGAAGGCCTGGACAACGGTGTGATCCTGCACCTCAAGTCCGGCAAGAAGATCAAGGCCGACGCCTTGCTGTGGTGCAACGGTCGTACCGGCAACACCGACAAGCTGGGCATGGAAAATGTCGGGGTCAAGGTCAACAACCGTGGCCAGATCGAAGTGGACGAGAACTATCGAACCTGCGTGTCGAATATCTACGGCGCCGGCGACGTGATCGGCTGGCCAAGCCTGGCCAGCGCCGCCCATGACCAGGGCCGTTCGGCCGCTGGCAGCATTGTCGACAATGGCAGCTGGCGCTATGTGAACGACGTGCCGACCGGGATCTACACGATTCCGGAGATCAGCTCGATCGGTAAGAACGAACACGAACTGACCAAGGCCAAGGTGCCTTACGAAGTGGGCAAGGCGTTCTTCAAGAGCATGGCGCGTGCGCAGATCGCCGGCGAGCCGCAAGGCATGCTGAAGATTCTGTTCCACCGTGAAACCCTGGAAGTCCTCGGCGTGCATTGCTTCGGCTACCAGGCTTCGGAGATCGTCCACATCGGCCAGGCCATCATGAACCAGCCGGGCGAGCAAAATACCCTCAAGTATTTCGTCAACACCACGTTCAACTACCCAACCATGGCGGAAGCCTATCGGGTCGCGGCCTACGACGGCCTCAACCGGCTTTTTTGAGCGGCTCCGGCCGGTGGCCTGAGCCGGCCGGGGAGACCGATTTCAGTAATTCTCGAGCGTGGCAGTGGCCAAACCGGGAAAGTCTGTAATCAGGCTATCTACGCCGAAGTCGGCGAGCCTGCGCATCAGCGCAGGTTCGTTGACTGTCCACACCGACACGTGCAATCCCTGGCGCTGGGCTTTTTCCAGACGCTCGGGGGTACACAACGTCCAGTTCAACGCCAGAAACTCACAGCCATAGTTTTGCGCGACCTTCAGCGGGTCGAGCCAGGCGTATTCGGCCACCAGCCCGCGCGACAGGTCCGGGGTGAGTTCCACCGCCGCTTTCAACACTTCCCGTGAGCTTGAGGTCACTGTGACCTTGTCCATGAGGCCGAAACGCACGGCCATTTCCCGGATCGCCAGCACGGTGGTCGCGGCGCGGGTGCGCGAGGCGCTTTTGACTTCCAGTTGCCAGTGATCGAAGTCGCACTTTTCGAACAGCTCTTCCAGGCGCGGGATCGGGCAGGGGTTGATCCAGCCGGGGCCGCCTTTGCGGGCGTCCATCTTCACCAGGTCTGCCGCCGAATACTCGACGACTTTGCCGCGCCGGTCGGCGGTGCGCTTGAGGGTCGGGTCGTGGATGACCATCAGTTCGCCGTCCATGGACAGGTGCAAATCCAATTCGCAACGGCGTACACCG
Organism: Pseudomonas sp. LY-1; assembly: GCF_053502595.1. Classification (NCBI taxonomy): domain Bacteria; kingdom Pseudomonadati; phylum Pseudomonadota; class Gammaproteobacteria; order Pseudomonadales; family Pseudomonadaceae; genus Pseudomonas; species Pseudomonas sp. LY-1. The sequence goes on from NZ_CP094353.1 coordinate 2,014,356, forward strand.
TGCTTGAGGCACTGCTGGAAGCTGGTCAGGGTGTTTTCTGGTGCTTCGCCTTTGGCACCGCGGTGGCCGTAGATCAGGGTCACAGTTGCTCCTTTGCGCCAGGTCGTCTGGCGGGGTGAATACGAATTCAGGTGTCTTTGGCGTCGCTCTGTTCCCGCGCCAGGCGCCGTTGCTGCGCCTGTTTCTGCAGGATGTAGCGCGCCAGCAGTTGGCGTTGGGCGTCGGTCATCGATTCGAATTCCGTGCCAATGGCAAAAGCGCCGCCCTTGGCATCGCAATGGGTGACCCGCGCCCGTAACAGCAGGCCCAGCGCCTGGGGCATCAGCACCAGCTTGACCGCCAGGTGGGCGTCGAGTGCCAGGGGCGTCGGGTGCAGGAAGTCGATGCCGCCTTCGGAAATGATCACCGGCTGCGGTGCGCCGACTTCGTCCAGCAGCCCGCGCGCCATGATCTGGCTGAGCAGATCCAGGCGTTTGTTCTGGATTCGGAGGAGGGCGGCCAGGCTGCGATCTTTCTCGCTGAGCTGGCGCAACAGGTGTTGGGCTTCGAATTCGCTCAGGTGCAGTTCACTGAGTAGATTGAATAGCGGCGAATCATCCAGCAACACTTCCTTGCTCGCCGCTTCGGGGGCGGACAGGCTTTTGATTTGAAGTGCGATCATGTCGTCGATACGGTAGTATTCGCGGCGTTCTTCTTCATCTAATGTCGACATGGCGAACCCAAAGTAGCGGTAATGGTCTGAGTGTAAAGCTGCTTACCAGACCCCGCCACCGGGACGTCTTCTTTTCCTCCGAACAAGCCCCGACATGTTCAGACCTCTCTTCGTATTTATTGGCACGCGTTATACCCGTGCAAAGCGTCGCAATCATTTTGTGTCGTTCATTTCCTTGACCTCGATGATCGGTCTCGCCCTTGGCGTGGTCGTGATGATCGTGGTGTTGTCGGTTATGAACGGCTTCGATCATGAGATGCGTACCCGCGTGCTGGGCATGGTGCCCCACGCGACCATCGAGTCGGGTGAACCGATCAGCGACTGGCAAAGCCTGGCCGACAAGGTCAAGCAGAACCCCAAGGTCGTGGCCGTGGCGCCGTTCACCCAGATGCAAGGGTTGCTGACCCATGACGGCAAGGTGCAGAAAATCCTGCTCAATGCCATCGACCCGGTCCAGGAGCGCAAGGTCTCGATCATCGACAAGTTCATGCTGCAGGGCAAACTCGACGACCTGGCGCCCGGCAGCTTCGGCATCGTCATCGGCGACAAGGCCGCGGCCAAGCTCGGCGTGGGCATCGGCGACAAGCTGACCTTCGTTGCCCCGGAAGTCACCGTGACCCCGGCCGGCATGTTCCCGCGCATGAAGCGCTTTACTGTGGTCGGCACCTTCCACGTCGGCGCTGGCGAGATCGACGGCTACCTCGGCCTGACCAACCTCACCGACCTGGCGCGTCTGCATCGCTGGAAGCCGGACCAGGTGCAGGGCCTGCGCCTGAAGTTCAACGATTTGTTCGACGCCCCGCGTGGCGCCTGGGAAATCGCCCAGCACCTGGGTGAAAACCAGTACTACGCCCGCGACTGGACCCGTACCCACGGCAACCTGTACCAGGCCATCCGCATGGAAAAAGCCATGATCGGCCTGCTGTTGCTGCTGATCGTCGCCGTCGCGGCCTTCAACATCATCTCCACCCTGGTGATGGTGGTGAACGACAAGAAGGGCGACATCGCCATCCTGCGCACCCTGGGCGCCACGCCGGGGCAGATCATGGCGATCTTCATGGTGCAGGGCACGGTGATCGGCGTGGTCGGCACCTTGATCGGCACCGCGCTGGGCATTCTGGCTGCGCTCAACGTCAGCGCTGCCATCGCCGGCCTCGAAACCCTGATCGGCCACAAGTTTCTCAATGCCGACGTCTACTTTATCGATTACTTGCCGTCCCAGGTTCAGGCCCAGGACGTGCTGATGGTGGGCGGCGCTGCGTTGGTCCTGAGTTTCCTTGCCACCCTGTATCCAGCCTGGCGCGCGGCACGTACCCAGCCAGCACAGGCCTTACGTTATGAGTGAATCGGGCATGAGTGAAAAAGCAATCCTGAGCTGCCGCAACCTGGGCAAGTCCTACGAGGAAGGTCCGGAATCGGTGGTGGTGTTGTCCAACCTGCAACTTGAGCTGCACCCCGGCGAGCGCGTGGCGATCGTCGGCAGTTCCGGTTCCGGCAAAAGTACCTTGCTCAACCTGTTGGGCGGCCTCGATACGCCGTCCCAGGGCAGCGTGTGGCTGGCCGGCGAAGAACTCTCGGCCCTCGGCGAAAAGGCCCGCGGCCAACTGCGCAACCGTTCGTTGGGTTTCGTGTACCAGTTCCACCACCTGTTGCCGGAGTTCACCGCCCTGGAAAACGTGTGCATGCCGCTGCTGATCGGCAAGACCGCGATCCCAGAGGCGCGCCAGCGTGCCAAGGCTTTGCTGGAGCGCGTTGGCCTCGGCCATCGCCTGGAGCACAAACCGGCCGAATTGTCCGGCGGTGAGCGCCAGCGTGTGGCGATTGCCCGCGCCCTGGTGAACAACCCGGGCCTGGTGATGCTCGACGAGCCGACCGGCAACCTCGATTCCCACACCGCCCAGGGCATCAAGGACTTGATGCTCGAACTGAGCACCCAGATGCGTACCGCGTTCCTGGTGGTGACCCATGACATGAGCATGGCCCGGCAGATGGACCGCGTACTGCACCTGCAGGAAGGTCATCTGGTCGCCATCTGACCTGTTTCAAGCCCGGTGCATGATGCCGGGTTTTTTCATTTTTCCAGGCGGTGCAAGCGAATGTTCAGACCGTTATCGATTTTCATCGGCACGCGCTATACCCGCGCCAAGCGCCGCAACCGTTTTGTTTCGTTTATCTCGATGACCTCGATGATCGGCCTCGCCCTGGGCGTGCTGGCGATGATCGTGGTGTTGTCGGTGATGAATGGCTTTCAACGCGAAATGAGCTCGCGCATCCTCGGCATGGTGCCTCACGCCACCATCGTCGGCGTGAACCCGATCGACAACTGGCAGCCGGTGGCCGCGGCGGCGATGAAGAATCCCGAAGTGACTGCCGCAGTACCGTTCACGCAGATGGACGGTATGTTCTCCTACAAGGGCGCGATGCAGCCGATCGAGATCAGCGGCGTCGACCCGGCCCAGGAAGGCAAGGTGTCGATCGTGGCCCAGCATATCGTCCAGGGCAAACTGGAAGACTTGAAACCCGGCGAGTTCGGCGTGGTGGTCGGTGAAATCACCGCGCGGCGCTTTCGTCTGAACGTGGGCGACAAGCTGACCCTGATCGTCCCGGAAATCAGCAGTGCGCCGGGTGGCATCACCCCGCGCATGCAGCGATTGAACGTGGTCGGTATCTTCAAGGTCGGCGCCGAGCTGGACGGTTCGATGGCGTTGATCCATATGGCCGACGCGGCAGAAATTCAGCATTGGCAGCCGAACCAGGTGCAGAGCGTGCGCCTGGCGGTGAAGGACTTGTACGCGGCGCCCAAGGTCTCGGCGGACATCGCCGCCAGCCTCGGTGCGGCCTACAAGGCGGATGACTGGACCCACACCCAGGGCAGCCTGTTCAGCGCGATGAAGATGGAAAAAACCATGATCGGCCTGCTGTTGCTGATGATCGTCGCGGTGGCGGCGTTCAACATCATCGCCACGTTGATCATGGTGGTGAACGACAAGGGCGCGGACATCGCGATCCTGCGGACCATCGGCGCCACGCCACGGCAGATCATGGCGATCTTCATGGTGCAGGGCACGGTGATCGGTATCGTCGGCACCCTGATCGGCGGTGTGCTGGGCGTGATTGCGGCGCTGAACGTCAGTGAGCTGGTGGGTTGGCTGGAGCGCGTGACCGGGCAGCATATCTTCAGTTCGGACGTGTACTTCGTCAGCAACCTGCCCTCGCAATTGCAGGGTGGGGATGTGCTGCTGATCTGCTCGGCCGGGTTTGTGTTGAGCTTTTTGGCCACGGTTTACCCGGCGTATCGGGCGGCGAAGATCGAGCCGGCGCATGCCCTCAGGTATTCGTAGGATTTAAGACCGCTATCGGGAGCAAGCCCCTCCCACATTTTGATCTGTGAATACATTCAAAATGTGGGAGGGAGCTTGCTCCCGATAGCGCCGGCACAGCTTGCATCAACCCCCCCCTGGCAACTCGATCACAAACCGCGTCCACCCCGGCTCAGACTCGCAATAAATCCGCCCGCCATGCGCTCGCACAATCGACTGGGTAATCGCCAGCCCCAGCCCTGCGTGTTCACTGCTGCCTTCATGCCGCGCCGGGTCGGCCCGGTAGAAGCGGTCGAACAACCGCGGTAACACCTCCGCCGGAATGCCTTCGCCGCTGTTCTCCACTGTCAGTGTCACGCCTTGTGCGCCCTGCGCCAGATGCACCCGCACTTCGCCGCCCGCGGGCGTAAAGCGCAGCGCGTTATCCAGCAGGTTCGACAATGCCCGACGCAACATGCCGCGATCGCCGGTTGTGTGAGACATACCCTCGCGCACCAGGCTGACGTGCGCGTCTTCCGCCAGCAAGACGAAGAACTCCAGCAGTGCGTCCACTTCATCCGCGAGCTTCAACGGTTCGCGCGTGGGCGCCAACAGCCCGTGATCGGCCTTGGCCAGGTACAACATGTCGTTCACCAGTTGCGCCATCCACTGCAACTCTTCCAGGTTGCTGTGCAGCGCCTCGCGGTAATCCTCCAGCGGGCGCGGCTGGGTGAGGATGACTTGGGTGTGGGTCAACAGGTTCGACAGAGGCGTGCGCAGTTCGTGGGCGATATCGGCGGAGAACGCCGAGAGGCGCTGGAACGCGTCGTCCAGTCGGCCCAGCATGGCGTTGAAGGCCTGGGCCAGTTCCGCCAGTTCCACCGGCATGCCCTGCTCGGGCAAACGCTGGGTCAGGGAGTGGGCCGACACGCTGGCGGCCACTTCGCCCATGCGCCGCAACGGTCGCAGCCCGCTGCGCGCCGCCCAGGCGCCGAGCAGCGCGGTGGCCAGGGCCGAGAGGCTGACCGTGAGCCAGATCAAATGCTGCATGCGCTGCAGGAAGTGCTGATGGTGGGTGATGTCGAGCATCAGGCTCAGTTGCGGCGAGTCGGGTTGGCCCGGCCTTAGCGGCGCGTTGTACACGCGGTAGTCGGTGCCGGCGTTCTGCAGGCTGTGCAGGCCGGGCGACTCGGGCAGGGCAATGGCCGGCGCGCCGTCAAACCAGCGCTGGCCGGCGGCGGTGATGCGTACTGCGAGGTCGGGCTGGCGATTGAGCTCGGCGCGCAGTTGCGCTTCGCGCTGGGCGAATAGCTGCGGCGAGTCGACGCCCTGCAAGGTGCTGCGCAGCGCCACCAGTTTGCTTTCGAGCAGTTGCTGGTCCAGCTCGACAAAATGCGCCTCGCTGGCCCGGTTGAACAGCACGCCGGCGAGCAACGAGACCACCGCGGTGCAAGCTGCAAACAGCAGGGCCAGGCGACTGGTCAGGGACAGGCGCTTGATCAACTGCATCGCTCCTCCAGCACATAACCCATGCCGCGCACGGTGTGGATGAGTTTATTGGGGAAGTTGTCGTCGACTTTCAGGCGCAGGCGGCGGATCGCCACTTCGATGATGTTGGTGTCGCTGTCAAAGTTCATGTCCCACACCTGGGACGCGATCAGCGACTTGGGCAGTACTTCGCCCTGGCGCCGCAGCAGCAGTTCGAGCAGGGCGAACTCCTTGGCGGTGAGGTCGATGCGCTGGCCGTCGCGCTCGACGCGGCGGCGGATCAGGTCCAGGCGCAGGTCGGCCAGTTGCAGGGTGGTTTCCTGTGGTGCGCTGCTGCCACGGCGCAACAGGCTGCGCACCCGCGCAAGCAGTTCGGAGAAGGCGAACGGCTTGACCAGATAATCGTCGGCGCCCAGTTCCAGGCCGTGTACGCGGTCTTCCACAGCGTCGCGGGCGGTGAGAAACAGCACCGGGATGTCGAGGCCGGCGCTGCGCACGGCCTGTAGGATCTGCCAACCATTGCGACCGGGCAGCATCACATCGAGGATCAGCAGGTCGTAATCGCCGGTCAGCGCCAAGTGTTGGCCGCTGGTGCCGTCGGCCACCAGCTCGGTGGTAAAACCGGCTTCGGTCAGGCCTTGGCGCAGGTAATGGCCGGTTTTGGGTTGGTCTTCGACGATCAGCAGTTTCATGGGCAGCTCTTGGCGGCGGGTCACGTCAGGCTTTATACCGTGGTGGCCAGGGGAGGGGCGCAACCTGACAAAGTTGTAATCTAGCAGTCAGCTGGCTGGCAGCGCTGCAATCTTAGAGTGGTCCTCAGACTGATCCCACACCTTTGGAGAATTGAGATGGCATTGCGTACCCCCTTGTTGTTGGCGGGCTGCCTGTTGGCGTTGAGTGTCGGAGCAATGGCCGGCACGGCCCACACCTATGCGTTTGGCCAGCCGGCATCTGCCGATAAGGCCACGCGCACCGTGGAAGTGGTGCTGCAGGATATGTCCTTTTCGCCCAAGTCCCTGGACGTAAAGGCCGGTGAGACCGTGCGCTTTGTGCTGGTCAACAAAGGCCAGTTGCTCCATGAGTTCAACCTGGGCGATGCGGCCATGCATGCGGAGCATCAGAAGCAAATGATGCAGATGCAGGCCAGCGGCATGCTGAACGCCACCGGCATGGGCAAGATGGACCACGGCGCCATGGAGCACGGCGATATGGGCAATATGGGCAATATGGGCGGGATGAAGCACGATGACCCCAACAGTGTTCTGGTCGGACCGGGTAAAACCGCTGAGTTGACCTGGACCTTCAGCAAAGCCACCGGGTTGGAGTTTGCCTGCAATATTCCCGGGCACTACCAGGCGGGCATGGTCGGCAAGATCAACGTCGATTGAGCCGCTGCGGCAACTGACGGTGTCGATGCGGCGGTTGTTAGAGGCGGGGGCAAAGGCTGGTAGACTGGTGGGGTTAATTTAGCCAGGTTTCCGCCATGCATCCCGCAGCCGAACATTCGCCGCTGGGCAAGTCCAGTGAATACATCTCCACCTACACCCCTTCGTTGCTGTTCCCGATTCCGCGCGCCGCGAAATGGGCCGAGCTGGGCCTGAGCGCCGAGACCCTGCCGTACACGGGCGTGGATTTCTGGAACTGCTTCGAACTGTCCTGGCTGCTGCCGTCGGGCAAGCCGGTGGTGGCCATCGGTGAATTCAGCATTGCGGCCGACTCGCCGAATATCATCGAGTCCAAGTCCTTCAAGCTGTACCTCAACTCGCTGAACCAGACTGTGTTTGCCGATACGCAAAGTCTGGAGGCGACGTTGCGCACCGACCTCAGCGCTGCTGCCGGCAAGCCGGTGGGCGTGCGCGTGCGCAGCCTGGCCGAGGTTGAAGCCGAAGGCGTGGTGGCGTTGCCGGGAGTGTGCATCGATGACCTGGATATCAGCGTCAGCAACTACGAACATCCGCGTCCGGAACTGCTGCGTTGCGATGACTCGCGCATTGTCGAGGAGAGCGTGTACAGCCACCTGCTCAAATCCAACTGCCCGGTCACCAGCCAGCCCGACTGGGGCAGCGTGGCGGTGCAATACCGCGGCGCACAGCTGGATCACGCCAGCCTGTTGGAGTATCTGGTGAGCTTTCGCCAGCACTCGGACTTCCATGAGCAGTGCGTGGAGCGGATCTTCCTGGACTTGCAGCGCCTGCTGAAGCCGGAGAAGTTGACGGTATATGCGCGGTATGTGCGGCGGGGTGGGTTGGATATCAACCCGTATCGCAGTACTGAGGCGGTGCCGTTCCAGAACCTGCGCCTGGCGCGCCAGTAACCTTTACACAAACCAAAATGTGGGAGGGGGCTTGCCCCCGATAGCGGAGTGTCAGTCACAGTCTCTGTGCCTGACCCACCGCTATCGGGGGCAAGCCCCCTCCCACATTTGGTTCTGTGCTTGGTTTGGGCGCGGGTTAAATGCCGATGTTGCCCAGGGTGATCACGATATTGCGCAGCGTCCCGGCAATGCCTGGGTGGTCTAACTCGAAACCTTCTACCGCCCGGTTCACATCGTCTACGATGCTGGGCGGCTGGGTGGCCGGTTCCAGTTCAAGTTGTACTTCAAACTTGGCCAGCAAGGCTTCCAGCGCTTCACGTTTTTCGGGTGGCAGCGGTGGTTCCTGATTCAGTTGCTCGCGCAGGATATTGACCTGTTCTTGCAGTTTTTCGCGGGCAGGCATGGTGTTGTTCCTTTTATCGATAGGCACTGGCATAGACCACGGCACGCCGAGAAAGGTCTACGAGAGGAGCTGTAGATTAATCTACCGGCGCCGTCTGTGCATGATCTCAATCAGGGCTTTTCGCCTTTGAGCTGGCGCAGGCTGATGTCTGCCAGGCAGGTGCCGAGCTCGCCGAGGTGATCGATCACCGAATGCACCCCCAGCCCATACAACGCCACGGTGGCCTTGCCGCGTTTGTATTCGCGTTGTTGGTCGGTCAGTGCCTGCCATTGCTCGGGCGCCAGGCCGCACAGCGAACCGCAGGACGCCAGGCCGATGGTCCACAGCCCGGCATTCAGGCCCGATTGCAGCAGGCGCGGCTCGCCGCTGACCAGCACGCAGCCTTCCAGGCGTTCGATGTTCAATTCCATCAAGGCTTGCCAGCATGCATGAGGGGCGGGCCAGCGGATGGAAGAGGGCGATGCGGCCTTGAGCCAATCGGGCAGCGCAGCGGCCAGCGGGGTCGTCACCGAGGGCGGCAGTTCATCCAGCCAGGCGCAGGGCACGCCTTGTTCCTGGAGGCTGCGCAGGACCTTCAACGCACCTGGCGTGGCTTCGGCGTGCGGGGAGGGTGAATCGGTACGCGCCTGGGAACCGAAATCGACCAGGCAGCCACTCAGGCCGAACAACACGGCGGTCAAGGTGGGGGCAGTGGCGACGGCAATCTCGGCGTGAGGCATTTCGACATCCTTGAAATAGCTGTGACGCTATCGGAGTGGCGTGACAAGCCCATGACACTTTGTAGGGTTTTTGTACATTCTCTGTATGTCGTTTCTTAGCATCTGCCCAAAAAGGACACTTCCGTCATATACTGGCGCCTTATTCAGGGCATAGCGCCCATGACAGACTATTCAAGGAGCAAAAGCTATGCGCTGGAGCCACTACTTCGCTCAGTTTTCGGTGTGTGCCGTTATCCTGATGGCCCCTTTCGCCGCACAGGCCGCGTCGGAAGATGATCCATGGGAAAGCATCAACCGCCCGATCTTCACCTTCAACGACACCGTTGATACCTACGCCCTCAAACCATTGGCCCAAGGCTATCAGTTTGTGACCCCGCAATTCGTGCAGGACGGCGTGCACAACTTCTTCCGCAATATCGGCGATGTCGGCAACCTGGCCAACAACGTGTTGCAACTCAAGCCACACGCGGCCGGCGTGGACACTGCCCGCCTGTTGATGAACACCACCTTCGGCGTGCTGGGCTTTATCGACGTCGGCACCAAAATGGGGCTGCAACGCAGCGATGAAGACTTCGGCCAAACCCTCGGTTACTGGGGCGTCGGCAGCGGTCCTTACGTGATGCTGCCGCTGCTGGGCCCAAGCACCCTGCGCGACGCACCGTCCAAATACGTGGACAGCTACACCCAACCGTACCGCTACATGAACGACATCGGCTGGCGCAACAGCACCTTCGGCCTGAACATCGTCGACACCCGTGCCAGCCTGCTCGACAGCGAGAAGTTGATCACCGGCGACAAGTACACCTTCATCCGCAACGCCTACCTGCAGAACCGCGAGTTCAAGGTCAAGGACGGCAAGGTTGTCGACGACTTCTAGGTCGAGACCTCTTGAAACGAAAAAAAGCGACCATGTGGTCGCCTTTTTTGTGCGCGGGTATTAGCGCATTTTCAGGATCTTCAGCCCCAGATGCTGACCGTCGCCCTCGTTCCTCGCCCATACCACCTGGGTGTCCGCTTCCAGGCCCGCGAGGGCCGCGTGCTCCGACTCGATACGCACGGTCAGCAGATCGCCCACCGTGAACTGGCGAGGTGCCTGCACCTGCATGCCGGAGCTGGAGAGGTCCACGCAAACCCCGTCAATTTCTTGCCCGGCATGGATCAAAGAGACATTGGCATCCACTCGCATGCGGATGAAATCGCGCTTTTCAGCGTAGTCGCGCTCGTGTTCGCTCACAGCTTCCATCCTTACTTTGTGTTGTGGTGATGGCTGTTCTTATAACTCCCGGTGATTTGCGATGTAAAGACGTTCGGCGACCATCGGCATGAGCTTGAAACCCCTGTCGGATGGGAGTACCGTCTGCGCCTTAGAAGGGCACCTCTGCTTTACCTTTGTGCGTGGGCAAAAAGCCTATGCTTTGTAGGACAGAGAGGCTAGAAAGCGAATCCAGTAGCGTGAGCCCGGCCATTGCCGAGCCGCCTACGCCAACCTAATTCTGGCGCCGTTTGCCCACATGCCAAAAACCAGTGCCACGCTGCTGATAATCGATGACGACGAAGTAGTGCGCGCAAGCCTTGCGGCCTATTTGGAAGACAGTGGCTTCAGCGTCCTGCAGGCCAGCAATGGCCAACAGGGTCTCCAGGTATTCGAGCGCGACAAGCCCGACCTCGTGATCTGCGATCTGCGCATGCCCCAGATGGGCGGCCTCGAACTGATTCGCCAGGTGACCGAGCTTGCTCCGCAGACGCCGGTGATTGTCGTGTCCGGTGCCGGGGTGATGAACGATGCCGTCGAGGCCCTGCGCCTGGGCGCCGCCGACTACCTGATCAAGCCCCTGGAAGACCTGGCGGTGCTGGAGCACTCGGTGCGCCGTGCCCTGGACCGCGCACGCCTGCTGGTGGAAAACCAGCGCTACCGCGAAAAGCTCGAAACCGCCAACCGCGAACTCGAAGCCAGCCTGAACCTGCTCCAGGAAGACCAGAACGCCGGTCGCCAGGTGCAGATGAACATGCTGCCGGTCAGCCCGTGGACCATAGATGAGTTCAAGTTTGCGCACCAGATCATCCCGTCGCTGTACCTGTCGGGTGATTTTGTCGACTATTTCCGCGTAGATGAGCGACGGGTGGCGTTTTATCTGGCCGACGTGTCCGGCCACGGCGCGTCCTCGGCATTTGTCACCGTGTTGTTGAAGTTCATGACCACACGGCTGTTGTTCGAATCCAAGCGCAATGGCACCTTGCCGGAGTTCACCCCCTCCGAGGTGCTGGGCCACATCAACCGAGGCCTGATCAGCTGCAAGCTGGGCAAGCACGTGACGATGGTGGGCGGCGTGATTGATGAAGAAACCGGTCTTTTGACCTACAGCATCGGCGGTCACCTGCCGATGCCGGTTTTATACACTCCTGACAGTGTGCGCTACCTGGAAGGGCGTGGTCTGCCCGTCGGCTTGTTCAATGAAGCCACCTACGAAGACCACATCCTGGAGCTGCCGCCGACCTTCAGCCTGACGCTGATGTCCGATGGCATCCTCGACCTTCTTCCAGAGCCTACACTCAAAGAGAAAGAAGCCGCCTTGCCCCAACGGGTCAAGTCGGCGGGCGGCAGCCTGGATGGCCTGCGGCAGGTTTTTGGATTGGCCACGCTAGGGGAGATGCCGGATGATATCGCCCTATTGGTGTTGAGCAGGAATCTTTGATGAGTACCGGAAGAATCCAATTCGCCGAGCAAGACGGGACGTTTGTCCTGAAGTTTGTCGGTGAAGTGCGCCTGACCTTGTGTTCGGCGCTGGATGCAACGATTGAGCGGATCTTCACAGCGCTGAATTTCTCGGCGATCGTGATCGATCTGACCGAAACCCGCAGCATCGATAGCACCACGCTTGGGCTGTTGGCCAAGTTGTCCATTCTGTCTCGGCAGAAGGTCGGCCTGTTGCCCACTGTCGTCACCACCCACGAAGACATCACCCGTCTGCTGCAGTCCATGGGCTTTGATCAAGTGTTCAACATCGTTGACCGCCCGATCCCCTGTCCGGAATGCCTGACCGACCTGCCGTCCCAGGACCAATCCGAGGAAATCGTGCGGATCAAGGTGCTGGAAGCGCACAAAATCCTGATGGGCTTGAACGAGTCCAACCGCGAAGCCTTCCACGACCTCGTCAACGCCCTCGAACGCCACTGACACTCCCCGGGTGTGGGAGGGAGCTTGCTCCCGATTGCCCCAGACCTGTCAGTACATGCCTAACGGATTGACACAAAAAAAGGGCGGAACCCTCACAGGTCCCGCCCTTTTTGCTGCCGCCGCTGTTACAGCTTGGCAGCCAGCAACGCCTCCAGCTTCTCCTGGTCGCGGGCAAACTGACGAATCCCCTCGGCCAGCTTCTCGGTCGCCATCGCATCCTCGTTGGACTCCCAACGGAACTGCGCTTCAGTCAGATGCACCCGCGCTTCACCGGCATGGCCTGGCGACAACTTGCGCTCCAGCTTGCCGGTATCGGCCGCCAGTTTCTCCAGCAGGTCCGGGCTGATGGTCAGGCGATCACAGCCGGCCAGCTCTTCGATCTGGCTCAGGTTGCGGAAACTCGCCCCCATCACCACGGTCTTGTAGCCATTGGCCTTGTAGTAGTTGTAGATGCGCGTCACCGACTGCACGCCCGGATCGTCGGCGCCGGTGTAGTCGTTGCCGTTGGCTTTCTTGTACCAGTCGTAGATACGGCCCACGAACGGCGAAATCAGAAACACGCCCGCTTCGGCACAGGCCACGGCCTGGGCGAAGGAGAACAGCAGCGTCAGGTTGGTCTGGATGCCTTCTTTTTCCAGCTTCTCCGCCGCGCGGATACCTTCCCAGGTGGACGCGATCTTGATCAGCACGCGATCACGGCCAACCCCGGCTTTTTCGTACAGGTCGATCAGACGGTGCGCGCGCTTGAGTACGGCGTCAGTGTCGAACGACAGGCGCGCATCCACCTCGGTGGAGATACGGCCGGGCACCACTTTCAGGATCTCTTGACCCACCGCCACCGCAAAACGGTCGCTGGCCAGGCCGACATCACCGTTGCAGTCCTTCACGCACTCATCCAGCAACTTGGCATAGCCCGGGATCGACGCGGCCTTGAGCAGCAGCGAAGGGTTGGTAGTGGCATCTTGCGGCTTGAGATTGGCGAGGGCCGCAAAATCGCCGGTATCGGCGACGACGGTGGTGAACTGTTTGAGTTGTTCCAGCTTGGAAGTCATGAGCGTGCTCTGTCCTATGGGTCTGATGACATTACCCGAGCGCTGGCAGGCGCTCAAGGGCGCAAATGCGTTCGATCGTTTGCGAGGGCAACAACCTGAAAACAGCCGTTTGAATGACTGGCCTTGCTGGTAAATAGGAGGGCAAAATCGCCCGCAGGTTCAACCCAACAGCTCGATGAACACTGCGATCAACCTGTGGGCGCCGGTTTCAGCGGCCCTCCAACAACCCCGCCGCCTGATCCAGCAACGCCAGCGGGTCACTCGCTTTATGAATATCCACCGACAACAACTGCCGGAACTTGCGCGCCCCAGGGAAACCCGTGCCCAACCCCAGCACATGCCGCGTAATGTGATGCATCGAGCCACCGCTTGCCAAATGCTCCGCGATATAAGGCCGCAACTGCGCCAACGCCTCTGCCCGACTGATCACCGGCCGCGCGCTGCCAAACAACTGCTGATCCACCTCTGCCAGTAAATACGGATTGTGATAAGCCTCCCGGCCCAGCATCACCCCGTCAAACGTCTGCAAATGCTCTTGGCACTGCTCCAGCGTCTTGATCCCACCGTTGAGAATAATCTCCAACTCGGCAAAATCCTGCTTCAACTGCGCCGCCACGTCATAACGCAACGGCGGAATGTCGCGATTCTCCTTCGGCGACAACCCCTCCAGAATCGCAATCCGCGCATGCACGGTAAAACTGGTACACCCCGCGTCCTTCACCTGCCCGACGAAATCGCACAATTGCGCATAACTGTCCCGCCCATTGATCCCGATACGGTGCTTCACCGTCACCGGAATCGACACCGCATCGCGCATCGCCTTCACACAATCCGCCACCAACGCCGGATGGCCCATCAGACACGCGCCGATCATATTGTTCTGCACCCGATCGCTGGGGCAGCCGACGTTCAGGTTCACTTCATCGTAACCGGCAGCCTCGGCCATACGGGCACAAGCGGCCAGATCGGCGGGAACACTGCCGCCCAGTTGGAGGGCGAGAGGATGCTCGGCGTCGTTGTGGCGCAGGAAGCGCTCATGATCGCCGTGGAGGATCGCGCCGGTGGTGACCATCTCGGTGTAGAGCAGGGCGTGTTTGGAGAGCAGGCGCAGGAAGAACCGGCAGTGGCGGTCGGTCCAGTCCATCATGGGGGCGACGGAGAAGCGGCGGGAGAAGGGGGTGGTTTGTAGGGGCATGGGGGATCTGAGTTTGCGGGGCGAATGGGGCGTAGTTTATCAGGGATGGATCTTGGGTGTGCTGGAGGTGTGTTCCGCGGCATTCACCACTTCGAACGGGGACGTTGCCGTGTGTGGAATACGCCGAGGATCTGCAGACGATCACCGCGTATGCGATAGGGGATCAGATAAGACCAATTGGGTACTGCCCATTCGCGCGTGTTTGTGACTCGACCTTCACGGCCCATAGAGGGAAACTGCGCCAGTTTGTCGACGCTGGCGAAAATGGCATCGGAGAAGTCGTCAGCTGCTTTGGGGTTTTCGAGAGCTATATAGTTTGCTTCGTCTTCCAGATTTTTGAGTGCTTTTTCAAGCCACTCAACCCGCATTCCGGCTCCAGCGCCTGGCGCGCATGGCTGCTACCTGGTCATCGGTGGCAAATTTGCCCTGGTCGGCTTCTTTCACCGCCAGCTCGATTTGAGCGGTTAGCGTTTTTTCGTGCTCGATGTAGTCGCGGAGGACGTCCATCGCCAGGTAGGTCGCAGTCTGGCCGTTGGTTTTGGCCAGGTCGGCGAGAGAGTTGGACAGGTCTTCCGGCAGGTTTAGGGATATCCCGGTCATGACAGCCTCGAAGGTGGAAGGTTATGGAGCATCTTACACCGTGGAACGCTGGGTTGAATCAGCAGGTCGTCGTGAGGTGTGGCTGGGCTTTTACTCTGCCAGCTCGAAGCCGGGTGCCGGGTATCGTAGTCTGACTTCGATATCGGCAAAATAATTAGCAGGTGATGAGGCGGCTTTTTGCTGTCTGGTGATTAGTTTTTTTTCAGCGATGTTATAAATAAATCTGTCCTCTTTTCGCCATATGGATTTCGTAGGCCATAGGTGTGCCGTCTCCTGACTTTTGGCTGTATGTGAGACACCTGAATGTCAGTGACGGCTGAGGCTAGCGACTGACGGCAGAGGTGTCCAGTGACTCCTTCTGGCCGGTTTCTGCCTGTCATGACCGGTAGAAGTCGATCCATAGCGGACGCTCGCCACGAACGGCTGAGTCTTCAGGCACGTCCCCTCTAGCGTACAATTCAGCCGATCAGGTTGAGCTGTGTCACTGATAGACACCTCGCGTAGATACCGAAAAAATTGAAGCCCTTCGTAGTCCACCTACTGGGACCAATCTGCCAACAGCACCTTTGCCCATCACACGGCACTACGATTGCGTACACCAAACCTCATGGCTCACACAAAAACCGAGAACTCCCACGTGCCAAGCAACTTCTTCATGCGCGCCCGAATTTACAGTTTTCTGGTGCAAAAAAAACTGTCTCCCATCAAAAAACTTTTTTCACTGGCTGTATGGAGCACCCTATCAACCGTCACCCTTGCAGCTTTCGCAGTGAAAGTGTCGATCGATCAACTGGACGCGAACAACACAACGTCAGCCAAAGGGGTTTACAAAGACTATTTGAGTCTTGCCTTGGCGAACCCAGAGTACGCGGGTGCCTCCTACCCTTTGTACGCCCCCCGATACAGCCACTTCAAATACGGCTCCAATCAGCGAGAGGCATACGAGTTTTTCGTTTCACTGTTGCTGCACTCGGTTGACGAAATACTGAGCACACCGGAGAAGAAGCACTGGAGAAAAACATTGATAATGCAACTCTCGTATCACGCGTTGTATTTGAACACTCGAGAGTTTGGTTCGGAATCATATTTGTGTGAAACCCGAGACCTTGTCGTACTAGGCATCGAAGCGTATGCCGAGAGCCAATATGAATACAGCTCGGCTATGAATCCTATAAGGCTCGATAAAAAAATACGGTGCACAGAACAGGAGTGGAGGAAGGAGGAGAGCGAACAAAATGAGTGAGGGCAGCATTTTCGGTTATTCAAGGCCGATAAGCATCTGTTGGAGCTTACAGCCCAAGTTATTGCGACCAGCTTGGCGTTGAAGTTAGCTAGCATCGGACACTGTTTGCTTTATCAAAGAAGTAACGTTGGTACAAAAGTGGTACGCGGCTTTCAGGTCGGCTCTGTAGGGCAAGGAATACGTGGCCTACAGGATTAGCAGTTCCAATCCATAATCGGCGCGACAGATAAACGGCGGGAAAGTGGACCTGTCTGTAGGGACATTGGCAATCTGAGTCAACGAGGCGAATGGCGTAGTTTATCGGGGATGTTTCTTAGGTGTCGGGGAGGTGTATACCGTGCTCTTCACCACTTCGAGCGGGGGCGTTGTCATGTGTGGAATATGCCGGGAGTGTCGGTGAAATATCCCGCATTCTTCTCGACTTGCTCCTCAAACCTCCCGCCGCTAACCTCCTCAAGTCGCTGCCAATCCAGCGGCCGGAGGTGGAAGTCCGTATCGCTAAAGGCGTTTTAACTCCCGTCACTATTTGGAGCTTCGCCCATGCACAGCAACACGCCCAGTCGCTCTATTGATCGCGACCCTTCGCCCGTCGATACCAAGCTTCACGCCACAGCTCAACGTGCTATTGCTCGTGACTTGCCTCAATCCACCGACAATGCGCCTGACGAACACCCAACCCACAACCTATTCCTCGTCAGCCCCGACATAGACACCGAAACCCTCCTGGCCAACGCTTCCGAAAATCTCGCGTCCGCCAGCGAAATGGCCGCTACCGTGGCTTTCAACCTCGACGAGTCCCAGCGCTCCATTGTCTTGGGCATTCAGCAACTGATCGACCTGAGCGCTCTACTCGTTGATCGAGCCCATGACCAAGTCGCTCGTGTCATCAGCCCGGCTACAGCCTGACAATCGACCTCCGCCGCCTTAGCCCAAGGCGGCAACCTGAACCCATTCTGTCTTCCGGCGAAGTTTCATCATTCCCTGTGCCGTTGAGGCCTACGATCATCTCTATGGGAAACCCCCGAACCCACAGGGAACTGAAAAAATGATCTCGAACCTTGTCAAAGTCGTGATGATCGCCGGCGCGTTGCTGTTGAGCGCTTGTTCGTCGGATTCGTCGGGCGTGAGTCGCGACCCTTGTTTTGCAGGGGGATGCCAGGCGTTTGGTGACCACAGCCCCAACAAGGCCGCCAAGATGAATTTTGGCGGCAGTGGGCTGGGTAGTAGTTATGGTGAGTATGGTTCTGGGTTGTTGCAGGATGACTGATGGGGTGGTGGGGCAGTCAGGGATGTGTTGATTGAACCGCCGCTATCGGGAGCATGCCCCCTCCCGCATGAGGGGCCCCGGCGCGTGAGGCTGCACGCTATCAAATAGCCATGTCTGTGACGTCACGTCGCGTCTGTCAGGCTTGACACTCACCCCGATCAGCCTTGCCAAAACGCCTATTTTAGAGCTGTCAATTAGCCAAACAGCGCATGATCGCCGGTTGGCGTGATATTCTGCGCGCCATCTCGGTCTAGTCTTTCTCCGGAACGTACACCCGTATACGTCCCGGCGGCTGGCTGTCGCCCAGGTAGCTGAAGCCAATAATGATAAGAAGTCAGCGCAGAAGGGACATAAAAGTGAGGTCGATACGTCGGCCTTGTGTGCCCACCCTGCGGTCCTTGAGTGAATGTGCAAACCCGGCGCTGCGTTGCCTGACGCCGCGTGATCGAGGGTTGCCCGGGCTCAGGGGCGGTGGGGCGGATGGCGTTTTATCATAGGTGCTACTGATGTTTAAGAAAGTAAACACGGCCCTGCTGGGGCTGGCTTTGTCGATGGGGATCACGTCCGTTCATGCGGATGAGACAAAGAAAGTCGATGTACTGCTGATCGGCGGCGGCATCATGAGTGCGACCCTGGGTGTCTGGCTCAACGAGCTGGAGCCGGGCTGGTCGATGGAAATGGTCGAGCGCCTCGACGGCGTCGCCGAAGAAAGCTCCAACGGCTGGAACAACGCCGGTACCGGTCACTCGGCCCTCGCCGAGTTGAACTACACCCCGGAAGACAAGAACGGCAACGTTGAGATCCCGAAAGCGGTCGAAATCAACGAAGCGTTCCAGATCTCCCGCCAGTTCTGGTCCTGGCAGGTCCAGCAGGGCGTGCTGAAGAACCCGCGTTCGTTCATCAACTCCACTCCGCACATGAGCTTTGTGTGGGGCGATGACAACATCAAGTTCCTGAAAAAGCGTTACGAAGCCTTGCAAGCGAGCCCGCTGTTCGCTGGCATGCAGTATTCCGAAGACCCGGCGCAGATCGCCAAGTGGGTTCCGCTGATGATGGAAGGGCGTGACCCGAACCAGAAAATCGCGGCCACCTGGAGCCCGCTGGGTACGGACATGAACTTCGGCGAGATCACCCGCCAGTTCGTCGCTCACCTGCAAACCACGCCTAAGTTCGACCTGAAACTGTCGAGCGAAGTGCAGGACATCACCAAGAACGCCGACGGTTCGTGGCGTGTCAGCTACAAAAACCTGAAAGATGGCAGCAAGACCGAAACCGATGCCAAGTTCGTGTTCATCGGTGCCGGCGGCGGTGCCCTGCACCTGCTGCAAAAGTCGGGCATTCCTGAAGCCAAGGAATACGCGGGCTTCCCGGTGGGTGGTTCGTTCCTGGTGACCGATAACCCAACCATCGCCGAGCAGCACCTGGCCAAGGCCTACGGTAAAGCTTCGGTGGGCGCGCCGCCGATGTCGGTGCCGCACCTGGACACCCGCGTGCTGGATGGCAAGCGCGTGATTCTGTTTGGCCCGTTCGCGACCTTCTCCACCAAGTTCCTGAAAGAAGGCTCGTACCTGGACCTGCTGACCAGCACCACCACCCACAACATCTGGCCGATGACCAAAGTCGGTATTCGCGAATACCCGCTGGTCGAGTACCTCGCCGGGCAACTGATGCTGTCGGATGACGACCGCTTCAAGGCGCTGCAAGAGTACTTCCCGAACGCCAAGCAGTCCGACTGGCGCCTGTGGCAAGCCGGCCAGCGTGTGCAGATCATCAAGCGTGACGAAGAGCAGGGCGGCGTGCTGAAACTCGGCACCGAAGTGGTCAGCTCCGCCGACAACACCATCGCCGGCCTGTTGGGTGCATCGCCAGGCGCGTCGACCGCGGCACCGATCATGCTGACCGTGCTGCAGAAAGTGTTCAAGGACAAGGTGGCGACCCCGGCCTGGCAGGAAAAACTGCATCAGATCGTGCCAAGCTACGGCACCAAGCTGAACGACAGTCCTGAGGCTGTTGCCAAGGAATGGGCCTACACCGCCGGTATCCTGCAACTGACTCCACCACCAGCGATTCCGCAGATGACCGCTCCCAAGGCCACCGAGGCTGCCAAGCCTGCGGTTGAGCCGAGCAAACCGGCGTCTGATCTGGCGCTGTAAGACCAGGCCCTGAGACTGGGGCCGATCGATCAAAAAAAGCCCGCTGAGCCGATAACGCTCAGCGGGCTTTTTGTGGGCGCGTGTTTATGCGCGGGGGTGGGTGCGTTCCACCGCAGGCAGTTCAACCGTTCGTTCGGCTGCCGCCAGCGCCGCCGTCAAGCCGGCTCGGTCCAGCACAACGCAATAGGCCGGTTTGGCCCGCTCGAAGCGCCAGCTTTCATCCAGCCCACCGGCATCCACGGCGTCGAAACCGAGTTCGTCGAGTAACTGGATCACTTGCGCTTTCGCCGCGGCGTCATCCGCCGCCACCGGCAGTGCGCGGCGGTCGGGTGCGCCGTGAGGGCGGGCGTCCCGCGTCAGGTCCGGTGCAAAGATTGCGTTGAATACTTTCACCACATGGGAATGCGGCAAATGCTCGGCGAGCAGCCGGCTGGTGGTAGTTTCAAAACGGTCCAACTCAGGGATATGCCCGTCGCGCTCGGGGTAGTAATTGTTGGCGTCCATCACTGTTTTGCCTTCCAGCCACTGCGCGGGCACGCTGCGGTAATGTTCCAGGGGGATCGCCACGAGGACCACGTCGCCAAATCTGGCTGCGTCTTGCGCGCTGCCCACTTTAACGCCCCAGATGCCGCTGAGTACGCTGCTCATGGACTGCGGGCCGCGGGAGTTGCTCAACATCACTTCGTGACCGGCCGCCAGCGCCAGTTGGGCCACCGCGCGTCCGATGAAACCTGCTCCAATCACACCAATCTTCATGGCCTTGCTCCTGCAAAGTAGGGGAGCGGTTATGATGATTAACAATCACGGGGTGATAAACGAGCGTATTGGCGTGGGTGTCGTTACTGGGAGTTGAGAATGATGGACCGTCTTTCGAGCATGAATGCCTTTGTGGTCGCCGCCGAGTTGGGCTCGTATGCGCGAGCCGCCGAGCGTTTGAATATGTCGGCGCAGATGGTGGCCAAGCATGTTACGGCGCTGGAGCAGCGCCTGGGCGCGCGCTTGCTCAATCGCACCACGCGCCGACAAAGCCTGACGGAGTTGGGTAGCGCTTACTACGAGCGCTGCAAACACATCCTGACGGAGGCTGAGGCCGCCGATTCCCTGGCGCAGATCATGAATGACACCCCACGCGGCACGCTGAAAATCACCGCCCCGGTGACCTTCGGCTCCTACAGCCTGATGCCCTTGGTGACCGCGTTTTTGCGTGACAACCCCGATGTGAACATCGACCTGCACCTCACCGATCGTTTCGTCGACCTGGTGGAGGAAGGCTACGAAGCCGCCTTCCGCATTGGCCCCCCGGCGATCACTGGGCTGACCGCCAGGCCATTGGCGCCGTACCGTCTGGTGGTCTGTGCGGCGCCGGCCTACCTGGCGGCACGAGGCACGCCGCTGTGGCCGGCGGACCTTCAACAGCATGAATGCCTGGGCTACGCCTTCTGGTCACGCCCGGCGGATCGCGAATGGGTGTTCTACCAGGGCTCGGCCCCGCACACCGTGCAGGTTGCCAGCCGTTTGCAGATCAACGAAAGCAGGGCCTTGATGTCGGCCGCGCTGGATGGGTTTGGCATTGTGCTCGGCCCGGAAGATTTTCTGCGCCCGGCCCTGGCCAGAGGCGAGTTGGTGCGAGTGCTGCCGGACTTTGACGCGCCGAGCCGGCCCATGCATTTGGTCTACACCGCCAACCGCCAGCGTACCGCCAAGTTGCGGCGTTTTGTCGAGGCTGTGCTGGAGCGCTTTGGCCCGGTTTGAGCGTTCAAATCGCGACCCGGCCTTCCGTCTGTTCCTCGGGATGCACTGTCGGCAGGTTCAGCAACCCGACAGACACCACCTGTTAAAAAGTACCCAGGCCTTGCAGGAGCGCGGCTGGAACAAGGGGGCATTTTTTACTGAGGCAGGTGTGGGGCGTTAGCGCCCGAGGGGTTTGTATGTTGCTACGTTATGCAGCATTGGCGGCCATGGTCGTCGCGGCGTCCGGGTGTGTGCAAGAGCGTGTCGTGCATGAGCGTCGACCGGTAGAACGTGAGTATGTGGAAGTGGTCGCGCCACAACCGCCGCCGATGCAAGTGATCGAAGTCGAGCCGGCGGTGCGTGAAGGTTATGTATGGTCACGCGGGTACTGGCGTTGGGACGGTGGACGTTATGTGGCGGTACACGGCCATTGGGAGCCGGTGCGCGAGGGCTACCGTTATGTGCATCCGCATTGGGTGCAACGAAATGACGGTTACCACTGGCAGCATGGTGGCTGGGTTCGCTGAACCCCGCTCAGGCGAGTCGCTTCATGCCCGCAGCCTTGGCCGCATCGAGGTCAAAGGTGGCGGTGTACTCGCAGCCGGCTGCGTGGGCGCAGCGCGCTATCAAACAGTCGGCGAAATCGGCTTTGTTCGCCGAAAACCGCCGGAGTGCCTGCCAGATGATCTCGGCATGCTCGACGATCAATTCACGGGTTCGCAGCAGCGTTTCCAGCACCGCCACCACATCGCTCTTGGCTGACTGGTAGCAACTTTGTAGCACCCATACCAACTCCACCACCGACACCAGGCTGACAAAGCCTGGCGACAGGGTGGTGAGGGATTCGATCAGCTCGGATGCCTTGGCGGATTGGACCGGATCATCCTGGGTGACATAGCGCACCAGCACATTGGTATCCAGGCCGATCATCGGGCTTTCGCTCCCTGTGCCGCAATCGCGCGGTTCATGTCCTCGATGGAAATGGCCTGGGCAGGCTTGCGGATCAGCCCCTTGAGGTCGTGAACGGTTTTGCTCGCGGCAATAATGGAAAATTTGCCGTCTTCCATTTCGACGAATTCAACCCGGTCTCCCGTTTCCAGGCCCAGGGCTGTCCTGACCTGGACGGGGATGGTGATTTGTCCTTTTGAAGTCAGCGTGGCGGTCGCCATATTGAAGGTCTCCATCGTGATACTCCTTACATTAGGGTAAGGCGTCTGGGAGAACAAGATCCGTTGGTCCATAGGTCGCTCCTCGGTGTGGGTCAGTCGGGCTTCGTAAAAACGATAGCCCGACGTCTCCCGCCGACAAGCCTGAACACAAGGTTAAAGCGCTACAGCATGTGTGCTGACTTATTGCACCACGCGGTAACACGGCACATATGCCGCGCCACCCGGCAACTTCATGCGGTGCTGGGCGACGAACGCCTGCAGCAGTTCATCCAGCGGCTTCATGATGGCCGGGTCGCCATGGATCTGGTAAGGGCCGTTCTGCTCGATCAGGCGAATGCCCTTGTCCTTGACGTTGCCCGCCACAATCCCCGAGAACGCGCGACGCAGGTTGGCCGCCAGTTCATGGGGCGGCAGCGCGTGGCTCAGTTGCAGGCTGGCCATGTTTTCGTGGGTCGGGTCGAACGGGCGCTGGAAGCCTTCGTCGATCTTCAACAGCCAGTTGAAGTGGAACGCATCGTTGCGCTCGCGGCGGAACTGCTTGACGGCCTTGAGCCCGGCGGTCATCTGGCGGGCCACTTCGGCCGGATCGTCGATGATGATCTGGTAGTGCGCCTGCGCGGCCTCGCCGAGGGTGGCGCCGACGAATGCGTGCAACTGTTGCAGGTACGGTGCGGCGTGCTTTGGCCCGGTGAGGATGACCGGGAACGGCAGGCCGCGGTTGTCCGGGTGCATCAGGATGCCCAGCAGGTAGAGGAACTCTTCCGCCGTGCCGGCGCCGCCCGGGAAGATGATGATGCCGTGGCCGACGCGCACGAAGGCTTCCAGGCGCTTCTCGATGTCCGGCAGGATCACCAGCTCATTGACGATCGGGTTCGGTGCTTCCGCAGCGATGATGCCCGGCTCGGTCAGGCCCAGGTAGCGCCCGCCGTTGATGCGTTGCTTGGCGTGGGAAATGGTCGCGCCCTTCATCGGGCCTTTCATCACGCCGGGGCCGCAACCGGTGCAGACGTCGAGGCTGCGCAGGCCCAGTTCGTGGCCGACTTTCTTGGTGTATTTGTATTCTTCGGTGTTGATCGAGTGCCCGCCCCAGCACACCACGATCTTCGGCTCGACACCCGGGCGCAGCGTGCGCGCGTTGCGCAACAGGTGGAACACGTAGTCGGTGATGCCCTGGGAGTTGCTCAGGTCGATGCGCTGGCTGTCCAGTTCGTTCTCGGTGTAGACGATGTCGCGCAGGGCGCTGAACAGCATTTCGCGGGTACTGGCGATCATTTCGCCATCGACGAAGGCGTCGGCCGGGGCGTTCAGCAGTTCCAGGCGCACGCCGCGATCCTGCTGGTGGATACGCACTTCAAAGTCTTTATAGGCGTCGAGGATGGTCTTGGCGTTGTCGATGTGCGCGCCGGTGTTGAGGATGGCCAGGGCGCACTGGCGGAACAGGGTATAGATGCTGCCGGAGCCGGCTTCGCTCAGTTGCTGGACTTCACGCTGGGAGAGTGTTTCGAGGCTGCCCTTGGGGCTGACGGAGGCATTGATGACTTGACGTTGGGGCATTCTGATTCCTTGAAAGCACAGCCACCGCGCCCGTCATGGGGGCGATGGCTTGAGAAGAATGGGCGCCGGATACGGTCGCACGAGACGGCTATTTTCGCTGGCCCGCAGGCGCTACGCAAATACTGTCCAGCCCCATCATGCCGCAGAACCTACTGGATCAGCTTCCAGTTTTTGTAGAAAACCCGACGCAGCGTGAACACCAGGCCGGCAAACCCTGTGATCACGGCATTGAGGACGGCGGGCAACGCGGTCGGCCGCACGATATCAATGAACAGGCAGTAGCGCTTGGCATCGTTCTTGTTGAAGGACGCATGCATCAGCGTGTCATCGAAGATAAACAGTGGGTCGTCGTGCCAGTAATGCTTGTGTTTGCCCACCTGGATGTACACGCCCTCATGGTGAGGCGCCGGCGCCATGTTATAGAGCACCCGGAACATCATGCGCAGGGGGCCGAAGTGGAAGGAGGTCGAACGGTTTTCGTTGAACACCGAGACGCCGATGGTCTTCACGAACGGCAATTTCTTGCGCAGTTCCGGGATGTCCAGGGTGGTTTCGATCGGCCGGCCGTACCATTGGAAAAACAGCATGCCGCGTTTCTTCTCGGCCATGCGTTCGTCCAGGTAGCCGATGATTTCATCCTTGTGGGCCATGGCGTCGTCGATCACCTGTTGCAGGTCTTCACGCCAGGCGGGCGGCAGCTCGCGCATCGTGTAGACGTGGCGGTTGCGGCTGCTCAGCAGGTCGAACAGGGTGTTGAACGGTGCCAGCAGCCAGGTATTGCGGCCGCTGCCGATGAAGTATTTCTTGAAGGTGTCGCGGTCATACAGGCCGTTACGCAGGAAATCATAAATACCGCAGACCAGCACGAGGCCGAGGAACACCACGGTGGTCAGGGGAAAGAGGTAAATAATCAGCAGGATGCCGAATGCCCAGGCGAACGACACGGCTTTTTTGCGTAACGCAGATTGACTCATGAAACTCAGCTCCAGCTGGACGCCATTCGACAGGTCTATATGCGTGGCTGCGAGTGGTGGGGTTGCGAAACATATTGAAACAACCTCGTCATGATAAGGCGTTCCCAGGTCGATGGGCGTTTTAAATATTACGAAATTGTGAAGAGCTGACACAGTTTTTAACCCTCGGCGCGGCTTGCGCGGCGAGTTTTGGATTGGATTTTGTAAACAGAAGATTTGCGACTATCGTGACGCTTCGGTTTTTTGGACGTCATAGACCGGTACGATTACGTTGAATGGCCACCATTGGCCTTCGGCACCTTGGAAGAGGCAGAAATTTTATGATCATCAAACCGCGGGTTCGTGGCTTTATCTGTGTGACCGCTCACCCTGTTGGCTGTGAAGCGAACGTCAAGGAACAGATCGACTACGTCACCCAACACGGCGTCATCGAAGGCGGCCCGAAAAAGGTGCTGGTCCTCGGTGCTTCCACCGGTTACGGCCTGGCCGCGCGCATCAGTGCTGCGTTTGGCTGCGGCGCCGATACCCTGGGCGTGTTTTTTGAGAAAGAAGGCGAAGAAGGCAAGCTGAGCTCCGCTGGCTGGTACAACAGCGCCGCGTTCGAGAAGTTTGCCGTCGAAAAAGGCCTGTACGCCAAGAGCATCAACGGCGACGCGTTTTCTGACGAGATCAAGCGCCTGACCATCGAGACCATCAAGAAAGACCTGGGCAAGATCGACCTGGTGGTCTACAGCCTGGCCGCGCCACGCCGCACCGACCCGCAGGGCGTGGTGCACAACTCCACGCTCAAGCCGATCGGCAAGGCCGTGACCCTGCGCGGGATCAACACCGACAAGGGCGTTGTCGTCGACACCACCCTTGAGCCGGCCACCCAGGAAGAAATCGACGGCACCGTGAAAGTCATGGGCGGCGAAGACTGGCAGCTGTGGATCGACGCCCTGCGTGAAGCGGACGTGCTGGCCGAAGGCGCCAAGACCACGGCGTTCACCTACCTCGGCGAGAAGCTGACCCAGGATATCTACTGGAACGGCTCCATCGGCGAAGCCAAGAAGGACCTGGACAAGAAAGTCCTGACCCTGCGCGACAACCTGGCCGCACTGAAGGGCGACGCCCGCGTGTCGGTGCTCAAGGCTGTGGTCACCCAGGCCAGCTCGGCGATCCCGATCATGCCGCTGTACCTGTCGTTGCTGTTCAAAGTGATGAAAGAGCAGGGCACTCACGAAGGTTGCATCGAGCAGGTCTATGGCCTGTTCAAGGACAGCCTGTACGGCCGCGAGCCGAAGCTCGACGCCGACGGCCGCCTGCGTGCCGACCTGGCCGAGCTGCAACCGAAAGTCCAGGACGCCGTGGCTGCGCTGTGGAATCAGGTCACCGACGACAACGTCAACGAGATCAGCGATTTTGCCGGCTACAAGGCTGAGTTCCTGCGTTTGTTCGGCTTTGAGATCGACGGCGTGGACTACGAGGCTGATGTGAATCCGACCGTGAAGATCAACGGTCTGGTCCAAGCCTAAACACGCTCGAAAAACATGTGGGAGCGGGCTTGCCCGCGATTGCAGTGGGTCAGCCGAAACCTCCGGCACTGACAAACCGCCATCGCGAGCAAGCCGCTCCCACATGCGTTGTGTGTAAAGCCATCGCGATCTGCCAGACTCCATCCGCTATCCACTCACGCTAACGGAGGATCTGATGACGATTCGTGCAGTCGTTTTTGATTTTGGCGGTGTCCTGTTCGATTGGAGCCCGCAGCACCTGTACCGCCAGCTGATCGCCGATGAAGAGGAGCGGCAATGGTTCCTCGACAACATCTGCACCCAGGCCTGGAACACCGAGCAAGACGCCGGTCGCACCCTGGCCGAGGCGACGCGCAGCCTGGTCGCGCAATATCCCCAGCACGAACCCTTGATCACGGCCTACTACGACCGCTGGCATGAAATGCTGCGCGGGCCGTTGCCCGAGGGCGTGGCCATTCTCAAGGCGCTGCATCAGGCCGACATGCCGCTGTTCGGGCTCACCAATTGGTCGGCCGAGACGTTCCCCTATGCGCGGGCCAACTACCCGTTCCTGCAGTGTTTTCGCGACATCGTGGTCTCCGGCGAGTTGAAGCTGATCAAGCCCGATGCCGCGATCTATCACGCCAGCCTCGGCCAGGTGCGTGCTCATCTGCCGGATATCCAGCCTGCCGAAGTGGTGTTCATCGATGATGTCGCGGGCAATATCGACGCGGCTATCGCCCTGGGCTGGCAAGGCATTCACCACGTTTGCGCCGAGCGCACCGCTGAGCGTCTGCGTGAATTGGGCGTGGGCTTTTAGCGCGCCCATTTCTCCAGGGCAAAATCCACGAACGCCCGCAGTTTAGGCAGGCGGTAACGATCCTGGCCGTACAGCAAATGCATGGGGCGGCGGGGCAGTTGATAGGCGGTCAGCAAGGCCACCAGCTTCCCGCTGTGCAGGTCGGGCTGCACCAGGGCATCGGGCAGCATGACGATGCCCATGCCTTGCACCGCCGCCTGGCGCAGGGCTTGCGAGCTGTTGATGGTCAGCGAGCCGGACACCGGAATCTCCACTTCGCCGTCCGCGTCGCTCATGCGCCACAGTTTGTCGGCGTTACGCCAATCGTCGCCGGATGGGTAGGCGAAGGCCAGGCAGTCGTGTTGTTGCAGATCCTCGGGCGTTTGCGGCGTGCCGCGTCGCGCCAGGTAATCCGGCGCGGCGCACAGGGTGATGGTGTAGTCCTGCAGGGGCCGGGCGATCAGGCTTGAGGGTTCCAACTCGCCCAGGCGGATGGCCACGTCGAAGCCGCTGTCGACCAGGTCCATGCGTTGATTGCTGAGCACCACGTACAGCTTGATCAGCGGGTAACGTTGGGAAAATTCGCTCAAGGCCGGCGCCAGGCGTTCGGTGCCGAAGGCGGGCGGGGCGGTGATGCGCAGGGTGCCCTTGGGCACGTCGCTGTGGGCCTGTTCGGCCAATTGCTCGGAGTCGGCCACCAGCCCCAGCACTTCCAGGCAGCGCTGGTAATACTGCCCGCCGAATTCCGTGAGGCTTTGCTTGCGCGTGGTGCGCTTGAGCAGGCTGACCCCCAGGCGTTGCTCCAGGGCGCGCAAATGGTTGCCGACCATGGTGGTCGACATCCCACTGGCATGGGCCGCGGCGGTCATGCTGCCGGTCTCGACCACTTTCACATACACCGACATCGCCTGGAACAGATCCATTATCAAGCCCTGGTTTAAAGTCATTGCAGGAAAGCACAGTTTATCCAGCTTGGGTGGCTAACGATACTGGACCCATCCCAACCCAGCACTGGAGCTTGCCACCATGACCGCCGCTTGCCTGATGACCACTTACCAACCCTTGGCCTTGAGCTTTGCGCGTGGCCTGGGCACGCGCCTGTGGGACCAGCAGGGGCGCGAATACCTGGACGCCGTGGCAGGCGTGGCCGTGACCAACGTCGGACACTCCCATCCGAAACTGGTGACAGCCATCAGCGAACAGGCCGGGTTGCTGTTGCACACCTCCAACCTCTACAGCATCGATTGGCAACAACGCTTGGCCCTGCGTCTGACCCAACTGTCGGGCCTCGATCGTGCGTTTTTCAACAACTCCGGCGCCGAAGCCAACGAGACCGCGCTAAAACTGGCGCGGCTGCACGGCTGGAAAAAAGGCATCGAGGCGCCGTTGGTGGTGGTGATGGAAAACGCCTTCCACGGCCGCACGCTGGGCACCATGGCGGCCAGCGACGGGCCTTCGGTACGCTTGGGGTTCCAGCGCTTGCCGGGGGATTTTCTCAAGGTCGGCTTCGGCGACCTGGCGGCGCTGGAGGCGATCACGCAGACGTTCGGCACGCGCATCGCAGCGGTCTTGCTGGAACCGATCCAGGGCGAAAGCGGGGTGCAAGTGGCGCCGCCGGGTTACCTGAAAGCCCTGCGCGCTCACTGCACGCGCCACGGCTGGCTGATGATGCTCGATGAAATCCAGACCGGCATCGGCCGCACCGGCGCCTGGTTTGCCTTCCAGCACGAGGGCATCGTGCCGGACGTGATGACCCTGGCCAAAGGCCTCGGCAACGGCGTGCCCATCGGTGCCTGCCTGGCCAGGAACGTGGCGGCCGACTTGTTCACCCCGGGTAGCCACGGCAGCACGTTCGGCGGCAACCCGTTGGCCTGCCGGGTGGGTTGCACCGTGCTGGAGATCATTGAAGAACAAGGCCTGCTGCAGAACGCCGCGCAACAGGGCGAGCGCTTGTTGGCCCGCTTACGGGTGGAGTTGGATGAGCACCCGCAGGTCCTGGCGATTCGCGGCAAGGGCTTGATGATCGGCATCGAGCTGGCAGACCCGTGTCGCGAGCTGGCCCTGCGCGCCGCCGAGGAACATGGGTTGTTGATCAACGTGACGCGAGGCAAGGTGATTCGCCTGCTGCCGCCGCTGACCCTGGAGGCCAAGGAGGTCGAGATGATCGTGCGGGCCATCACCCGCTTGCTGGATTGAAATGAGATCCCCTGTGGGAGGGGGCTTGCTCCCGATGGCGGTGTATCAGTCGAGCAATCTGCAACTGACACACCGCCATCGGGGGCAAGCCCCCTCCTACAAGGGATTCCGGTGATCTTCAGTGGTCACTCCCATTCAACCACTCTTGGTTCATCGTCTCGCTATCCCCCAGGTAGTCCAGCAACCAACTCATCGCCGGGGACAGTTTGTTCTGTGCCCAGGCCACGCATGACGGGCTGGCCGGGAACGGCCTGTGCAGTTGCAGCGCGACCAACTCACCACGTTCGATCCACGGCAACACCTGATGCGCCGGCGCCATGCCGACGCACAGGCCGTCGCGCAGGCAGTCAATGGCCGAGGCCCAGTTCGGTACCACCAGCCGGCGCTGGTTATCCAGGGTCCAGGTATCGCGCTTGGGCAGGTTGCGCGAGGTGTCGGTCATGCACAGGGACGCGAACGGGCGCAGTTGATCGTCACTGAGCAAACCATCCAGCGCCGCCAGCGGGTGTTTCGCGCTGACCACGCACAACCAGTTCAACAGGCCCATATCGCGAAACGTGAAGTGACTCGCCACCGGCACCGCGCTGGTGGCGCCGATCACGATGTCGGTGCGCTCATCGGCGAGGGCGTCCCACACGCCGTTGTACACCTCGTACTCCAGCAGCAATTCCACGTCAGGGAACTGCCGATAGAAATCCAGCACCAGTTGCCGGCAGCGCTGGGGTTTGACGATGGAGTCCACCGCGACCTTCAACTGGCCGCTCCAGCCATTGGCCACTTGCTGGCACAGGCGCCGTGTACCGAGCATGGTTTTCATCACGCCGCGGGCTTCGTCTATAAATAGACGGCCGGCCGCGGTGAGCTCGACGTCGCGATGGCGCCGCACGAACAAGGGCACGGCCAGCCACTCTTCCAACTGACGCACCGTGTAGCTGATGGCCGACGGCACGCGGTGCAATTCCTGGGCGGCGGCGCTGAAGCTGCCATGGCGTGCGACGGCATCGACCACATCCAGGGAGTATTCGGACCACATGGCGGTTGCCTTCAAATTAATTGATAGAAGTGTCCAATTATTATCGCTTCACAGAGAGGCTGCCAGCTTCATAATGGGCAGCAGTCAGCAAATAGTTTGATGGCAGGTTCAACAAGGCTTCAATGAAAAATTCTTTTGGTTTCACCTGGTACCTGGCGGGGCTGAGCATGCTCGGTTATCTCGCCATGGACATGTACTTGCCGGCGTTCGGCGCCATGGGCGAGCAATTACACATCGGCGCGGGCGCGGTGGGCGCCAGCTTGAGTATTTTCCTCGCGGGCTTTGCCGTGGGGCAGTTGTTGTGGGGGCCATTGTCTGACCGACTGGGGCGCAAACCGATCCTGCTCACGGGCCTGAGCCTGTTCGTGCTGGGTTGCGTCGGCATGTTCTGGGTCGAGACCGCCACGCAACTGCTGGCACTGCGTTTTATCCAGGCGATTGGCGTGTGTTCCGCCGCCGTGAGTTGGCAGGCACTGGTGATTGACCGCTACCCGGCCGACAAGGCTCACCGCGTGTTCGCCAGCATCATGCCGCTGATGTCGTTGTCGCCGGCCCTGGCGCCGCTGTTGGGGGCCATGGTGCTGAATCACTTTGGCTGGCAGGCGATTTTCGCGGTGTTGCTGGGCGTGTCGCTGCTGTTGCTGCTGCCGACTCTGTTCCTGCGCACGGCGCCGAAACGGCTGGCGGAGGAAGGCGAACCGACGCGCCTCGGTTACGGACAATTGCTCGGCTCGCGCGTGTTCACCGGCAACGTCATGATCTTTGCTGCCTGCTCCGCCAGTTTCTTCGCCTGGTTGACCGCCTCGCCGTTCATCCTCGGCGATATGGGCTACAGCCCGAATGACATTGGCCTGAGTTATGTGCTGCCGACCCTCGCGTTCCTGATCGGAGGCTACAGCTGCCGCAGCGCGTTGCAGCGATTCCAGGGCAAGACGCTGTTGCCCTGGCTGCTGGTGGCCTACTGCATCAGTATGCTGGCGTTGTACCTGGTCGCCACCTTGAGCGTGCCGACCCTGACCACCTTGCTGATTCCGTTCTGCCTGATGGCGCTGGTCAACGGCGCCAGTTATCCCATCGTGGTGGCGAATGCGCTGATGCCGTTTGCGGAAAACTCCGGCAAGGCAGCAGCGCTGCAAAACACCCTGCAACTGGGCCTGTGT
Organism: Pseudomonas sp. LY-1; assembly: GCF_053502595.1. Lineage (NCBI taxonomy): Bacteria > Pseudomonadati > Pseudomonadota > Gammaproteobacteria > Pseudomonadales > Pseudomonadaceae > Pseudomonas > Pseudomonas sp. LY-1. Next base: position 2,046,085 of record NZ_CP094353.1, read on the forward strand.
TTTCTCAGCAGCCTGTTAGTGTCGTCGATGCTCGAGCAGCCGCTGCTGATCACCGTGATCGTGATGCTGGCGACCGCGCCGCTGGCGGTGCTGGGTTACTGGTTGGCGCGGCCGAAAACCGATGATTCGCAGTTGGCGAATGCTTGATCTGACAGGTGGGTGCTGGATTGCCTGCGCTGCATCAGGTTTACCGAGCCGATGCGATCGCAGGCAAGCCAACCCCCACACTTGATTGCGGCCTTTTCAGTGTCTTGAGCGGTAAATCCTAGAACGTCACTTCCATGTTCAGCGTGGGTGTCGACGTGCGACTGCCCCGACCGCCGTCCACACCGAACTTGTTATGCCAGTACTCGTAGCCCACTCCGAGGTACAGGTTCGGCGTTACGCGCTTGCCGGGTCGCACCGCGACCATCAGCGCGCTACGCATCAGCGTTTCCGCTGCGGTATCGCGGCCGTGGAAGTCCTCGCCCTTGTTGCCGACATGGTTGATAAACCCCTGGAACTTGGCCGCGTGGCTGCCGATCTCGAACGGACGCATCCACGTCAGGTTGAGCAGGTAGGTGTCGTCGAAGGTATGGTCCGACTCTTTCGCGCCGGGAATCCCGCTGTGATTGCGTTCTTTGTAATACATCAGGCTCAGGTCCAGCACGCCGACGGTGTTGAACTTCAAGGTCGGGCCGAGCACCAGCGCGCGTTTTTTCGCCGAGGCAAAGTTGTTGTTGCGGTTGGCATCGAAGCCCAGGGTCAGGGCGTAGTCCTTGATCAGCCCGGTGCCCAGCGGCGTATCGAAAACGCGAGAGGCATACAACTGGTGTCGGTATACCGCATACACCTCACTGCCGCCGTGGTCGGTGCCCTTGCGCGGGTCGCGGCTGTCGGACAAAAACACATCGAGGTTCAGAAAGTTGCTGCCGTACTGGTAGCCACTGGGGTGGGTGACGCTGTAGATGCGCTTGCTGAATGCGTCGGGGTTGTTCGGGTTGGTGAATTGCTGGCCGTAGCGAAATCCTACGCTGTTGTTCATCCATTCCAGCGCGACAGCCTCCCCGCCGCCGAGGAGGGTCAATGCAACGGTTGCGCCCTGTAATGCCTTTTTCATTGTTTTAGGTCCTATGGCGTTCTGGCTCATGACGGCCGGATTGTTTTTGTAACGCCGGTGGAGGGTATCTTGTCCGAATGATTGTATACAACTCTATGGACATCTAGTCTCGGTATTGCATACAGTGGCGCCACAACAAAAACAGAGAACCCCTCACCATGACTATCCCGAAGGCGTCATCGCAACGACCCGAAGATGAGAATCTCGGCGTCGCCGCCAACATGGCTTACGGCCTGCAGCATGTGCTCACCATGTACGGCGGCATCGTTGCCGTACCGTTGATCGTCGGCCAGGCGGCCGGGTTGTCGCCGGCGGATATCGGCCTGTTGATCGCCGCGTCGCTGTTTGCCGGCGGCCTGGCCACGTTGTTGCAAACCCTTGGCCTGCCGTTCTTTGGTTGTCAGTTGCCGCTGGTGCAGGGCGTGTCGTTTGCCGGTGTGGCGACGATGGTGGCGATTGTCGGCAGTGATGGTGCCGGTGGGGTGCCGGCGATTCTCGGGGCGGTGATGGCTGCGTCGTTTATCGGGCTGCTGATCACGCCGGTGTTCTCGCGGATCACCCAGTTTTTCCCGCCGTTGGTGACCGGCATTGTGATCACCACCATCGGCCTGACGCTGATGCCGGTAGCCGCACGCTGGGCCATGGGCGGCAACAGCCGTGCGGCGGATTTCGGCAGCATGGCGAACGTCGGCCTGGCCGCGTTGACCCTGTTGCTGGTGTTGTTGCTGAGCAAGATCGGCAGCGCGACGATCTCGCGGTTATCGATCCTGCTGGCGATGGTGATCGGCACCGTGATTGCGGTGTTCCTGGGCATGGCGGACTTTTCCGGCGTGACCCAGGGGCCGATGTTCGGCTTCCCCACGCCGTTCCATTTCGGCATGCCGACCTTCCATGTGGCCGCGATCATTTCCATGTGCATTGTGGTGATGGTGACGCTGGTGGAGACTTCGGCGGACATCCTGGCCGTGGGCGAGATCATCGACACCAAAGTCGACTCCAAACGCCTGGGCAATGGCTTGCGTGCCGACATGCTGTCGAGCCTGTTCGCGCCGATCTTTGGTTCGTTTACCCAGAGCGCGTTCGCCCAGAACGTCGGCCTGGTGGCGGTCACCGGGGTGAAAAGTCGTTTTGTGGTCGCGACAGGCGGGTTGTTCCTGGTCGTCCTCGGCCTGCTGCCGTTCATGGGGCGGGTGATTGCGGCAGTGCCGACCTCGGTGTTGGGCGGTGCCGGAATCGTGTTGTTCGGCACCGTGGCGGCCAGCGGTATTCGTACACTGTCCAAGGTGGATTACCGCAACAACATGAACCTGATCATCGTGGCCACGTCCATCGGTTTCGGCATGATCCCGATTGCCGCGCCGAGCTTCTACGATCATTTTCCCAACTGGTTCGCGACCATTTTCCATTCGGGCATCAGCTCGTCGGCGATCATGGCGATCTTGCTGAACCTGGCGTTCAACCACTTCACCGCCGGCAATTCGGACCAGCAGTCGGTGTTTGTGGCCGGGACTGAGCGCAGCCTGTGTTTCCAGGATGTGGCCGTCTTGCGCGAAGGCGATTACTTCAGGGGCGGCAAGCTGTTCGATGCCGAAGGCAAGGAGATTCCACTGGTGGCCGAGGTGCCGAGAAAAACCGCGAAGGCCGAGACCAGCGAGGTTTGAAACGGTGGCAGCGGGTTTGCTCGCGATGGCGGTCAGGCGCTGACTGAACCACCGCCATCATGAGCAAGCCCGCTGCCACATTGCTCGTCAGCTTGCTTTGAGGGCCTTGTGCGGCACTGAACACGCCTCATCCAAAAACTTCACCACTGTCCCCATGCACGCCTGGCGCTCTTCGACATGGGGCATGTGGCTGGAGTCTTCAAACAGCGCCCAGCGCACATCCGCGATTTCATCCAGGAACGGCTTGACCACCAGCGGTGTGGCTTCGTCATGCCGGCCGGAGATCACCAGGGTCGGCACCTTGATTGCCGACAGACGGCCAATCACGTTCCAGTCCTTCAAACTGCCGATCACATGGAACTCGGTCGGGCCGCTCATGGCGTGGTACACGGTCGGGTCTGCATCGACCTGGGCGAACGTGCGCGCAACCTCGTCCGGCCATGGGTTGACCCGGCAGACGTGCTGGTCGTAGAAAATCCGCGAGGCGGCGAGGTATTCCGGGTCCTGGTAGGTGCCGGCGGCTTCATGCTTGAGCAGGGTTTCATGCACGCCTTCGGGCAGCAGCTGACGCAGGCGGTTGGCTTCGCTGACCCAGGTACGCATGCAGGTGGGCGAGTTGGCCGGGATAAACGCACGCAGGCCCTTGGGTTGCAGAATCGCGTGTTCGCTGCCGAGCATGCCGCCCCAGGATTGCCCGAGAATCGCGTAGTCCTGGCTGATTTGCAGGTGGTCCAGCAAGTTGTTCAGTTCGTCGAGGAACAGGCTGACAGTCCAGAAGGACGGGGCTTTGTCGGGCAAGTGCGTGGAGCGGCCGTTGCCCAGTTGGTCGTAGTGGATGACGGCGTGACCGCTGGCGGCGACGTCCTTGAAGGCATCGACGTAATCATGGGTGCAGCCGGGACCGCCGTGGATGATCACCAGCGGTGTACGGCCCGAGGCCAGGTCGCCAGTGACGCGATACCAAGTCTGATAGGGGCCGAAGGGCGCAAACCCTTCGCGGACTTTTTCGATGAATTCCATTTCGTATCCTGCTTTGAAAAAAAAGTATCAGGGACACGATAATCGGCACGCGACGTTTAGGTAACTAGCAAAACAGCTAGGTTTTGCCGAAGGGTCAATCTTCCAGCAGTCGGTAATGAGTGGCGCGCACCACGGCCTGTACGCGATTTTTCGCCCCCAGTTTGTGCATTGCCGAGGCAAGATGCAGGGTGACGACCGCCAGCGAGCGGCTCAGCTGCGTGGCGATTTCGGCGGCGGTCAGGCCGTCGGCGGCCCATTTCAGGCACTCGCGCTCGCGTTTGGTCAGACGGATATGCGGGTAGGTGCGTAGTTCATTGCTGAACAGTGGGTAGGCCGCTTCCTGCAGCGCATGGGAAATCAGGCCGAAATCCGACAAGCTCTGTTGCGCGTCCTCCAGTACCGTATGCGACTTGCCGGTGCGCAAGCCGGTCAACGATGCGAAGCCGCCCCGGGGCAGATGAATCGGCACGCTGACGCCGCAGGTCAGTTGCTGGTCATGCAGGTAAGACGAGACGGGGGCGTGGCACGGGTCGATGATCTTCTGCAGCGCCGTCTGCGCCTTGGCCTCGTAGGACCAGACAAACGGCGACACCGTGTTCAAGGCCAGGTGCTGCACCGGATCGATCTGGTAGAACCCTTCGCCGCACCACAAGGCATGCCAATCGGAAGGCGTGTTGCGCAGTTGCAGCACCGAAGGTGTGATCAACGTGCCGTTGAGGTCGATGGGCACTGGCGAGTAGTCATACACCAGTGCATCGAAACCCAACTGTTGGGCTAGGATAAACGCGTTGTCCATCTGCTCGTCCAGGCTCCTGCCCGGCATGAGACGGTGATTGAAGGCAGTTAGCTTGGCCAGCATCCGTTCTGCTCCCGAATTCATATGAATCTCGACTTACTGCAAGTAGAATGCCACGCCCCGGCGAAGGACTGCCAGGCCAAACCTATAAGAAATACTAGGTTATGGATGCACGGCATCCTCGGTAGCTTATGGCCTCATAAGCGGCCGCAACCCGCCAGGCCGATACCACACAAGGAACGTATGCATGTGGCGTGAAATAGCCCCCGACCAGCAGTACACCGTGCAAGTCGATGGCCATGACCTCGCGGTCTACAGCTTTGGCGAAGGCGATGAGGTGCTGTTGTGCCTCAACGGCGGGCCGGGGCTACCGTGTGACTATTTGCGCGACGCCCATGGCTGGCTCAAAGAGCATGACCTGCGAGTGGTTGCATTCGACCAGCTTGGCACCGGTGCTTCAGCCAGACCGACCGATGTTTCCCTGTGGGAAATCGGCCGTTATGTCGAAGAAGTCGAAACCGTGCGCCAAACCCTGGGCCTGGGCCGTGTGCATTTGCTCGGGCATTCCTGGGGCGGCTGGCTGGGCATCGAATACGCCATCCATTACCCCGATGCGCTGAAAAGCCTGATCCTGGAAAACACCGTCGGCGACATTCCGCACCTCTCCCAGGAACTCGAACGCCTGCGCGGCGCCCTCGGCAGCGAAACCGTGGCGATGATGCAGCGCCATGAAGCCATGGGGACGCTGGATCATCCGCAGTACCAGGCCGCGATCACCTTGCTCAATTATCGCCATGTGTGCCGCCTGGACGAATGGCCGGCGCCGCTCCGGCGCTCCCTTGACGACTGGAACATGGGCCCCTACGCAACCATGCAGGGCCCCAACGAATTTCTGTATATCGGCAACCTCAAGGACTGGAACCGCATCGCCGAGATGGCCGATTTCAACATGCCGATGCTGATCACCACCGGCCAGCACGACGAGCTCACCCCGGCCTGCGCCCTGCGCATGAAACTGGCCGCCCGGCACGCCGAATTGCATGTGTTCCGCAACAGCAGCCATATGCCATTTTACGAAGAGCCCCAGGCGTACTTCCCGGTACTGCTGGACTTCCTCGCTCGTCACCGAGGCTGACGGATGAACCTGGCGCGCTACCGCTTCGTGCTGACCCGGCCGCTGCAATTGCTGCCGGTGCTGTTCGGCATCAGCCTGATCACCTTCGTGCTGGTGCGCGCGATTCCCGGTGACCCGGCGCGCGCGCTGCTCGGCTCGCGCAGCACGCCGGATGCGTTGCTGAAGATCCGCGCACAGTTCGGGCTCGACCAGCCGCTGTGGCTGCAATATTTTTACTTCTTGAAAAACCTGCTCAAGGGCGACCTCGGCCAATCGCTGTTGTACAAGGTCGATGCGTTGAAGCTGATCGTCACCCGTATCGAGCCGACCCTGGTGCTGGTGCTCGGCAGTGTGTTGCTGGCGCTGCTGATCGCAGTGCCGCTGGCCACCGTCGCGGCGCGGCGCAAAGGCGGCTGGGCGGACAACCTGATCCGCGTGTTCACCACCGTCGGCCTGGGCATGCCGGCATTTTGGCTGGGGTTGATGCTGATCCTGCTGCTTAGCGTGCAATGGGGCCTGTTTCCGGTGTCTGGCTACGGTCGCACCTGGCTGGACAAGGCGCACCATATGGTCCTGCCGTGCCTGACCATCGCCCTGGCCCTGGCGGCGGTGCTGGTGCGCAACCTGCGGGCGAGCATGTTGATGGAATTGCAGGCGGACCATGTCACCGCCGCCCGGGCGCGCGGGTTGTCGGAAGCGGCGGTGTTTCGCCGGCATGTACTGCCCAATTCCCTGGTGCCGACGGTCAACCTGCTGGCGGTGAATATCGGTTGGCTGATCAGCGGCACGGTGGTCATCGAAAGCCTGTTCGCCATTCCCGGCATCGGCCAGTTACTGGTGCGCGGCATCTTTACCCGCGACTACATGGTGGTGCAGGGCGTGGCCATGGTGCTGGCCTGTGCGACGGTGGTGGTCAACTTCGTCGCGGATGTGGTGACCGTCGCCCTCGACCCACGGGTGAAGATGCAATGAGCACTCGTCCACTGATCGCGCCATGGCGCTGGCGCCTGCGCTTTGGCTTGCGCGACGGGCGGCTGACCGCCGCGTGGGGTTTGCTGATTCTGTTGACGTGGCTGGGCCTGGCGTTGTTTGCGCCGTGGCTCGCGCCGTTCGACCCGATCGCGCAGAACACCGATTTCAGCTTGCTCGGGCCGAGCCTGTGCCATCCCTTCGGTACGGATAATTATGGCCGCGATATTCTCTCGCGGGTGATCTGGGGCGCACGCATCGACCTGCAATTGGCGATTGTCGGGGTGATCTTCCCGTTCATGATCGGTACCTTTATCGGCGCGGTCTCCGGCTATATCGGCGGGCGTTTCGACAGCGTCTGCATGCGCGTCATCGACGTGATCCTGGCGTTCCCGTTCCTGGTGTTGATGCTGGCAATCATGGCCATCCTCGGTCCGGGCTTGAAGAGTTTCTATATCGCCATGGCGCTGGTGGGCTGGGTGTCGTATGCGCGGTTGATCCGCTCGCAGATCCTGGTGCTCAAGGAAAGTGACTTCGCCCTGGCGGCCAAAAGCCTCGGCTTTGGCCATGGGCGCATTCTGTTCCGGCACTTGCTGCCGAATGCGATGTTTGGCTCGATTGTGTTTTCCATGTCTGACGCGGTGCTGGTGCTGCTCAACGGCGCAGCGGTGAGTTACCTGGGCCTGGGCGTGCAACCGCCGACCGCCGAGTGGGGGACGATGGTCGCCGAAGGGCAGGCCTTCATTACCACCGCCTGGTGGATCTGCACCTTTCCGGGGCTGGCCATCGTGACCCTGGCCATGGGCTTCAGCCTGCTGGCCGATGGCGTGGCGCAAGTGTTGGGAGAGCGCCCATGAGCCTGCTGCAAGTGCGCGACCTGAGCGTGATCGCCAACAATGCCGGGCGCGACGTGACTCTGGTCGACCGCATCTCCTTCGACCTGGCCGAAGGCGAGATCCTCGGCCTGGTGGGCGAAAGCGGCTCGGGCAAGACCATGGCCTGTCGCGGGCTGATACGCCTGTTGCCGTCGCCCAACCTGCGCGTGCAGGGCGGCGCGGTGCGCCTGGCCGGCCAGGACTTGCTGCCACTGGACGACGCAGGCATGCGCGCAATCCGTGGCGGGCAATTGGGCATGATCTTCCAGAACCCCAGCAGCCACCTCGACCCGCTGATGTGTATCGGCGAACAGATCGCCGAGGGCATCCGCCTGCATCAAGGCGCGTCGAAAAAAGACGCACGCCGGCAAGCCATCGAGGTGTTGCGCCAAGTGGGCATTCCCGATCCCCTGGCGCGGGTCGACAACTACCCTCACGAGTTTTCCGGCGGCATGCGCCAGCGCGCCATGATCGCCGTGGCATTGGGCTGCAACCCGACAGTGCTGATTGCCGACGAACCCACCACGGCCCTCGATGTGACCGTGCAGGCGCAAATCCTGCGGCTGTTGCTGGAGCTGCGCGACCAGCGTGGCTTGTCGATCATCATGATCACTCACGACCTCGGCGTGGTGGCGCAAACCTGCGACTCCATCGCGGTGATGTACGCCGGGCGCCTGTGTGAGCACGCCAGCAAATACGAGTTGCTCGCCCATCCCCGACACCCGTACACCGCGGGGCTGATCGATTGCCAGCCGGCCCACAGCAGCGGCCACGCCTTGCTGCGCACCATTGCTGGCCAGCCGCCGTTGCTCGATGCGTTGCCCGTCGGGTGCCGCTTCCACCCGCGTTGCCCGCAAGTCGGCAGCCTGTGTCGCGAACGCTTGCCGGAAGGTGCGCGGGTGGCCTGTCACTATCCGTTGGGAGATCGCCCATGAGCCTGTTGCAGATCAAGGACCTGGAGGTGCGGTTTGCCGCGTCCGGCAGCGGGATGTTCGGCCTGCACAAACAGTGGGTGAGGGCGGTCAACGGTGTGTCGCTGAACCTGGCGGCGGGCGAGACCCTGGGGCTGGTGGGCGAATCCGGCAGCGGCAAAAGTACCCTCGGCCGGGCGATTCTGCACCTCAACCCGATCAGCGCCGGGCAGGTGTTGTTCGACGGCATCGACATGGCCCACGGCAGCGCCGTCGACATCGCCCGCCTGCGCCATGAAACCGCGATGATCTTCCAAGACCCGTATGCCGCGCTGAACCCACGCCACACCATCGGCGAAACCCTTGCCGAAGTGTTGCGGGTGCAGCGCAAAGTCGCGCCGCAGCAGATCGCGCGGCGTGTCGACGAATTGCTCGAGCTGGTCGGCCTGCGCCCTGAATTGGCCGCTCGCAAGCCCGGCTCCCTCAGCGGCGGCCAGTGCCAGCGGGTCGGCATCGCCCGGGCGCTGGCGGTGGAGCCGCGCTTGATCGTTGCCGATGAATGCGTGGCGGCACTGGATGTCTCGATCCAGGGGCAGATCATCAACCTGTTGCTGGAGCTGCAACAGCGCATGAACCTGGCGATCCTGTTCATCGCCCATGACCTGGCCATCGTGCGCCGCCTGTGCGACCGCGTGGCGGTGATGTACCTGGGCCAGATCGTCGAGGAGGGGCCGGTGGAAGCGGTCTTCACTTCACCGCGTCACCCGTATACGGCGGCGTTGATCCAGGCGATTCCCGAGATCGATCCGCATCGGCCGTTGCCCACAGAGCCCTTGCCCGGCGAGCCGCCGAGCCCGCTGAATTTGCCTACAGGCTGTGCTTTTCACCCGCGTTGCCGGTATGCCCAGGCCATGTGTTCCGTGGTGTTGCCGCCGACCCATTTCCTGCACGAGCATCGGTACAGTTGCGTGCTTGAAGAACCTTTGCTTTGACCCCCTGCCATTCTTGAACAACCGCCGTTATAAACAAGGAGTTATGACATGCAATCGCGCCACTTGAAGTTGCTCGCCGCCGCCACATTGACCGCCTGGTCGCTGACCGCCGGTCTTGCCCAGGCCGCCGGTGTTCTCACCATCGGTTGCCGGGAAGACAGCACCACGTTCGATCCGATCAAAAGCGCGCAGAACCGCGACACCTGGGTCTTTGCCAACGTCTACGACACCCTGGTGCGCGTGGACAACCTGGGCACCAAGATGGAGCCGGGGCTGGCTGAAAGCTGGGAGATTTCCAAGGACGGCCTGACCTACACCTTCAAGCTGCGTGCGGCGAAGTTCTCGGATGGTTCGCCGATCACCGCAGAGGATGCGGCGTTCAGCCTGTTGCGCATCCGCGACAACAAGGCCTCGCTGTGGAGCGACCCTTTCAGCCTGATCGACACGGCCAAGGCCGCCGGCCCGCAAACCCTGGTGGTGACGCTGAAGACCCCGGCGGTCGCGTTCCTCTCGCAACTGGCGTCGCCGACGGTGTCGATCCTGTCGGAAAAGGCCATGAGCAAAATGGGCGAAGACGCCTACGCGGAAAACCCGGTGACCTCCGGCGCGTTTACCGTGGGCGAATGGCGCAAGGGCGATCGGGTGATCCTGAAGAAAAACCCGAACTTCTGGCAGGCCGGGAACGTCAGCCTGGATGGCGTGGAGTGGGTCTCGGTGACCGACGACAACACGCGCATGCGTATGGTGCAGAACAACGAGCTGGACACGGCGATCTTCGTACCGTTCTCCCGGGTTGAAGAACTGAAGAAAGACAAAAACGTGGTGATCCATTCCGACCCGTCCACCCGTGAAGATCACCTGCTGATCAACCACGAGCATGGCCTGCTGGCCAAGCCGGAAGTACGCCAGGCGCTGGACATGGCCATCGATAAACAATCGCTGGTGAAGACGGCCACTTACGGTCAAGGCACTGTGGCTTATTCCTACATCCCCAAAGGTTCGCTGTACCACTACGCCAACAACCTGCAGCGCCCGTATGACCCTACCGCGGCGAAGAAACTGCTGGCCGCCGCCGGTGCCAAGGACTTGAAGTTGAACTACGTGGTCAACGCCGGCAACGAAGCCGACGAGCAGATCGCGGTGATCATCAAGGACCAGTTGGCCAAGGTCGGCGTGACGGCCAACCTGCAGAAAGTCGACCCGACCCAAAGCTGGCAGATGCTGGTGGACGGTGAGTACGATATTTCGGTGATGTACTGGACCAACGACATCCTCGACCCGGACCAGAAGACCACCTTCGTGCTGGGCCACGACACCAACCAGAACTACATGACCCGTTACAGGAACGACAAGGTCAAGGAACTGGTCGCCGCCGCACGCATCGAGGCCGACCCGGCCAAGCGTGAGCAGATGTACGTCGACCTGCAGAAACTGGCGAAACAGGATGTGAACTGGATCGACCTGTACTACAGCCCGTACATCAACATCTCACGCAAGAATGTGAGCAACTTCCTGCAAAACCCATTGGGTCGCTTCACCCTCGAGGAAGTCGTGAAAAACTAAAGAACACCGCTAAATAAATGTGGGAGGGGGCTTGCCCCCGATAGCAGGGTGTCAGTCACTGCATCTGTGACTGACCCACCGCTATCGGGGGCAAGCCCCCTCCCACAGGTGTCGGCCGTTACTGCGCGTCGAACGCTTGCCCGTTGATCCCGCTGCTGTCCGGCCCCATCAGGTATAGGTACACCGGCATGATGTCTTCCGGCGCCGGGTTGTCGGCCGGGTTTTCCCCCGGGTACGCCTGGGCCCGCATGCTGGTGCGCGTGGCGCCGGGGTTGATGCTGTTGGCCCGTACTGGCGCAACGGTGTCGAGCTCGTCGGCCAGGGTTTGCATCAGGCCTTCGGTGGCGAATTTCGATACGCCATAGGCACCCCAATACGCCCGGCCCTTGCGCCCGACGCTGCTGGAGGTGAACACCACCGAGGCGTCCTGGGACAGCTTGAGCAGCGGCAACAGCGTGCTGGTCAGCATGAACATCGCGTTGACGTTAATGTGCATCACCCGCATGAAGTTCTCACCGGACAACTGCTCGATCGGCGTGCGTGGGCCGATGATCGAGGCGTTGTGCAGCAGGCCGTCGAGGTGGCCGAATTCCTTTTCGATCATCGCCGCCAGCTCATCGTATTGATGGGGCAGGGCGGTCTCCAGGTTGAACGGGATCACCACCGGTTGCGGGTGGCCGGCGGCTTCGATCTCGTCGTACACCTGGGCCAGGTTGGCTTCGGTCTTGCCCAGCAACAGCACGGTCGCGCCATGGGCGGCATAGGTTTTCGCCGCCGCCGCGCCAATCCCGCGACCGGCACCGGTCACCAGGATGACGCGGCCTTTGAGCAGTTCGGGACGTGCAGAGTAATCAAACATAAATAGCCTCGACAAAATTCACTAGGTGACCAACACCGAGCTGGAAAACACTGAAGATCCAATGTGGGAGGGGGCTTGCCCCCGATTGCAGTGTGTCATTCAACACATTCATTGACTGAACCACCGCAATCGGGAGCAAGCTCCCTCCCACATTGGATCTTCATAGGTCAGCAAGACCGGTAGACCATCAGCAACTGCACAGCGCGTTATCCAGCACCTTGCGCAATTCCAGCGGGTGATCCACCACCACATCTGCGCCCCAGTGGCGCGGGTTGTCGTCCGGGTGGATGTAGCCATAGGTGACCGCCGCCGTGCGGGTGCCGGCGTCGCGGCCGGACTCGATGTCGCGCAGGTCATCGCCGACGAACAGCACGCTGGCCGGGTCCAGGTTGAGCATCTGGCACGCCAGGATCAACGGCTCCGGGTGTGGCTTGCTGTTCGTCACGTGGTCTGGGCAGATCAGCAGCGCCGAGCGCTCGGCCAGGCCCAGTTGCTGCATGATCGGCTCGGCAAACCGCAACGGTTTGTTGGTGACCACGCCCCAGATCAGCTTGGACTTTTCGATGTCTGCCAGCAGCTCGGCCATCCCGTCGAACAACGCGCTGTGGATCGCGCAGCCCTTGAGGTAGCGCTCGAGGAACTCCAGGCGCAGTTCTTCAAAGCCCGGGGATTCCGGGTCCATCGAGAAGGTCACGGCGACCATCGCCCGCGCGCCGCCGGAGATTTCATCGCGGATATGCTGGTCGTTGATCGGCGCCAGGTCACGGTCGGCGCGCATCGCCTGGCAGATGGCGATAAAGTCCGGCGCGGTGTCCAGCAGGGTACCGTCCATATCGAAGAGAACCGCTCGCAACTTCACAGGCTTACTCCTCGCGCAGGGTCTGGATCATGTAGTTGACGTCGACGTCGCTGGCCAGCTTGTAGTGCTTGGTCAGCGGGTTGTAGGTCAGGCCGATGATGTCCTTGACGCTCAGCCCGGCCTGACGGCTCCAGGCGCCCAGCTCGGAAGGGCGGATGAATTTCTTGAAGTCGTGGGTGCCGCGCGGCAGCAGCTTCATGATGTATTCGGCGCCGATGATCGCGAACAGGTAGGCCTTGGGGTTGCGGTTGATCGTGGAGAAGAACACCTGGCCGCCGGGCTTGACCATGCGGAAGCAGGCGCGGATCACCGAGGAGGGGTCCGGCACGTGTTCGAGCATTTCCAGGCAGGTGATCACGTCGAACTGCTCGGGCATTTCCTCGGCCAGGGCTTCGGCGGTGATCTGGCGGTATTCGACGTTCACCCCGGATTCCAGCTGATGTAACTGGGCCACGGCCAACGGCGCTTCGCCCATGTCGATCCCCAGCACGGTGGCGCCGCGCTGGGCCATGGCTTCGCTGAGGATGCCGCCGCCGCAACCGACGTCCAGCACCTTCTTGCCGGCCAGGTTGATGCGTTCGTCAATCCAGTTGACCCGCAGCGGGTTGATGTCGTGCAGGGGTTTGAACTCGCTTTCGCGGTCCCACCAGCGGTGGGCCAGGGCTTCGAATTTGGCGATTTCGGCGTGGTCGACGTTGCTCATGGTGGTTCCTCTAAATCGGATAAATCGGTTTGTCAGCCCTGAACCCGGGTTCAGGACCGGCGTTATTCGCGGTGCCCGCTGATGCGCTGGCCCCAGGCAATGGCCATGGCGGTCAACTGTGGTTCATCCATGCGGGTCAACTGCCGGTTGTCGAGCAACTGCTTGCCGGCGACCCAAAGGTGTTTCACGCTATCGCGTCCGGTGGCATATATAAGCTGTGAGACCGGATCGTAGATCGGTTGTTGCGCCAGCCCCGAAAGATCAAAGGCGACGATATCTGCCGCCTTGCCAACCTCCAGCGAGCCAATCTCGCCCTCCAGGCCCATGGCGCGGGCGCCGTTGAGGGTCGCCATGCGCAAGGCACGATGGGCATCCAGGGCGGTCACCGAACCGGAGACGGCCTTGGCCAGCATCGCAGCGGTACGGGTTTCGCCCAGCAGGTCGAGGTCATTGTTGCTGGCGGCGCCGTCGGTACCGATGGCCACATTGACGCCAGCCTGCCACAGACGCTCCACCGGGCAGAAGCCGCTGGCCAGTTTCAGGTTCGATTCCGGGCAATGGATGACGCTGGTGTTGCTTTCTACCAGCAAAGCCAGGTCGTCCTCGCTGATTTGGGTCATGTGAACGGCCTGAAAGCGCGGGCCCAGCAGGCCAAGCCGGCCGAGGCGCGCCAATGGGCGTTCGCCGGTCTGCTCGACAGACTGTTGTACCTCGAACGCGCTCTCATGCACATGCATATGGATCGCCGCGTCCAGCTCCTCGGCGATCACCCGGATCTTTTCCAGGTTGGCGTCGCTCACGGTGTAGGGCGCGTGGGGGCCGAAGGTGATCTTGATGCGCGGGTGATGCTTGAGGTCGCCGAACAACTCGATGCCCTGGCGAATCGCCTCGTCGGCGCTGCTGGCGCCGGGAATCGGGAAGTCGAGGATCGGAATCGCGATCTGCGCGCGCATCCCGCTGTTGTGGACGCAATCACTGGCGACCTTGGGAAAGAAGTACATGTCCGAGAAGCAAGTAATGCCACCCTTGAGCTGTTCGGCGATGGCCAGGTCGGTGCCGTCGCGCACGAAGGCTTCATCGACCCACTTGGTCTCGGCGGGCCAGATGTGTTTTTCCAGCCAGGTCATCAGCGGCAGATCATCGGCCAGGCCGCGAAACAGGGTCATCGCCGCGTGGCCGTGGGCGTTGATCAGGCCGGGGCTGAGCAGCATGCCCGGCAGCTCGCGCACTTCACTGGCGGAAAGTTTCAGTGCCGCGGCCCGCGGGCCGATAAAGGCAATACGCCCATCGCGGATGCCCAGGCCATGCTCCTTGAGCACCACGCCGGCGGGTTCGACAGGTACCAGCCACGTCGGCAGTAGCAATAAGTCGAGCGGGGCGGCAGTGGAGGTCATCGCAGGCTTCTTCCCGGGCAGCAATAAAAGAAGGGCGAAGTATACCCGAGCGTCCTGGCTGGCGGATCGCTATAATCGGCGGCTTTTGTTCATGAGTGCGGGGTGAGGGATGCGCGATCGACTGTTGGCTGCGGAGAAAGTGAAGGCCATCGATTGGCGCGATGGCGCACTGCACCTGCTCGACCAGCGTGTTTTGCCGTCCCGGGAAAGCTGGGTGACCTGCTCCACGGTCGATGAAGTGGCCGCGGCTATACGCTCGATGGTCGTGCGCGGCGCAGCGGCCATCGGCATCAGTGCCGCCTACGGCCTGGTACTCGCCGCCCGCGAACGGATCGCCGAGGGCGATGACTGGCAGGCTGGATGGGAAGAAGACTACGCACTTTTGGCCGATACCCGCCCGACCGGCGCAAACCTGCTCTGGGCCCTCAAACGCATGCGCGACCGCCTGGACCGTCTCAAACAGCACGCCGACCCGCTGGCGGTGCTGGAGGCCGAAGCCATCGCGATCCATGAGAGCGACCGCGAAGCCAACGTCGTCATGGCCCAGTTGGGCGTCGAGCGGATTCGCAAGCACCAGGGCAACGCCCAGGCGATCCTGACCCATGGCAACGCAGGCGCCCTGGCCACAGGAGGCGTCGGCACGGCCCTCGGCGTGATCCGCGCGGCCTTCCTGGAGGGGCTGGTCGAGCAGGTCTATGTCAACGAAACCCGGCCATGGTTGCAAGGTTCGCGGCTGACGGCGTGGGAATTGGCTGGCGAGGGGCTGCCCGTCACGGTCAATGCCGACTCGGCGGGCGCGCATATCCTCAAGACCAAAGGCGTGACCTGGGTGATCGTCGGCGCCGACTGCATTGCGGCCAACGGTGATGTGATCGGCAAGATCGGCACTTATCAATTGGCGGTGTGCGCCATGCACCATGGCGTGCGTTTCATGGTGGTGGCGCCGAGTTCGACCCTGGACCTGATGATGGCCTCCGGCGACGACGTGGCCCTGGAAGAGCGCGCTGCGGGCGAGTTGCTGGACGTCGCCGGGCAGCGTTTTGCTGCGGATGTGAATGCCTTCAATCCGGTGTTTGATGTGACCCCGGCCGACTTGATCGACGTGATCGTGACCGAAAAGGGTGTTGTCGAACGGCCTGACACGGCCAAGCTCGCCAAGTTGATGTGCCGTAAACGCCTGCATTGAGGGCTTTGGTGGCTGTTAGATTGCCATCGGGAGCAAGCTCCCTCCCACATTTGACTGTGTTCACAATTTGAGTGTGGCAGGGGGCTTGCTCCCGATTGGCCTTGAAAGGCCATGGTTTCTTCGGATCTGCCGCGAAAAAACAGCACCACCCCGGCTCTAAGCCCCTCTCGTCGCCCTCAAGCCTGTCATCCGTCAACTTACTATGCTCCATGCCCGTCAGGGGGATAGGTGCGTGGCGGCGATTGTGATAACATCCGGCGGTTTCCAGGGTCGCCCCGAGGGGCTGCCTTTAACGTGCAGATCCGTGTCATAACTCGTTGATTTGTCGTAAGTCGTTGCCAGGCACCATGCCGGCAGCGGCGAGCTTCGTTCGTCCCATATGGATGTGACGAGGTTTCACCCGAAAAAGGAATCAGGCTTCTCATGGGCGAACTGGCCAAAGAAATCCTCCCGGTCAATATCGAAGACGAGCTGAAACAGTCCTACCTCGACTACGCGATGAGCGTAATTGTCGGTCGGGCACTGCCTGATGCGCGCGATGGCTTGAAGCCCGTGCACCGGCGTGTGCTGTTCGCGATGAGCGAGCTGGGTAACGACTGGAACAAGCCGTACAAGAAATCTGCCCGTGTTGTCGGTGACGTGATCGGTAAGTATCACCCTCACGGCGACATTGCGGTGTACGACACCATCGTTCGGATGGCCCAGCCGTTTTCCCTGCGCTACCTGCTGGTAGACGGCCAGGGCAACTTCGGTTCGGTCGACGGCGATAACGCCGCGGCCATGCGATACACCGAAGTCCGCATGACCAAGCTGGCGCACGAGCTGCTGGCCGACCTGCACAAAGAAACCGTGGACTGGGTGCCGAACTACGACGGCACCGAAATGATCCCGGCGGTCATGCCAACCCGTATTCCCAACCTGCTGGTCAACGGCTCCAGCGGTATCGCCGTGGGCATGGCCACCAACATCCCGCCGCACAACCTCGGTGAAGTCATCGACGGTTGCCTGGCCCTCATCGACAACCCCGAGTTGACCGTCGATGAGCTGATGCAATACATCCCGGGCCCGGACTTCCCGACCGCCGCGATCATCAACGGTCGCGCCGGCATCATCGAAGCCTATCGCACCGGCCGTGGCCGCATTTACATGCGCGCCCGCTCGATCATCGAAGACATCGACAAGGTCGGTGGCCGCCAGCAGATCGTCATCACCGAGCTGCCTTACCAGTTGAACAAGGCGCGTCTGATCGAGAAGATCGCCGAGCTGGTCAAGGAGAAGAAGCTCGAAGGCATCACCGAGCTGCGCGACGAGTCCGACAAGGACGGTATGCGCGTCGTGATCGAGCTGCGTCGTGGCGAAGTGCCTGAGGTGATCCTCAACAACCTCTACGCCCAGACCCAGCTGCAAAGCGTGTTCGGTATCAACGTCGTGGCCCTGATCGACGGTCGCCCGCGCATCCTGAACCTCAAGGATCTGCTGGAAGCCTTCGTCCGTCACCGTCGCGAAGTCGTGACCCGCCGCACCGTGTTCGAACTGCGCAAGGCCCGCGAGCGCGGCCACATCCTGGAAGGCCAGGCGGTTGCGCTGTCGAACATCGACCCGGTCATCGCCCTGATCAAGGCTTCGCCGACCCCGTCGGAAGCCAAGGAAGCGCTGATCAAGATGCCGTGGGAATCCAGCGCCGTGGTGGCGATGGTTGAACGCGCCGGCGCCGATTCCTGCCGTCCCGAGACCCTCGACCCGCAATACGGTCTGCGCGACGGCAAGTACTTCCTGTCGCCGGAACAGGCCCAGGCCATCCTCGAACTGCGCCTGCACCGCCTGACCGGTCTGGAGCACGAGAAGCTGCTGGCCGAGTACCAGGAGATCCTCAACCAGATCGGCGAGCTGATCCGCATCCTCAACAGCGCCGTGCGCCTGATGGAAGTGATCCGCGAAGAACTGGAAGTGATCCGCGCCGAATACGGCGACGTGCGCCGCACCGAAATCCTCGATGCGCGTCTCGACCTGACCCTGGGTGACATGATCCCGGAAGAAGAGCGCGTCGTGACCATCTCCCACGGTGGCTATGCCAAGACCCAGCCATTGGCTGCGTACCAGGCCCAGCGTCGTGGCGGTAAAGGCAAATCGGCTACCGGCGTCAAGGATGAGGACTACATCGCTCACCTGCTGGTCGCCAACAGCCACACCACGCTGCTGCTGTTCTCCAGCAAGGGCAAGGTGTACTGGCTGAAAACCTACGAAATCCCGGAAGCCTCCCGTGCCGCCCGTGGGCGTCCGCTGGTCAACCTGCTGCCGCTGGACAGTGATGAGTACATCACCACCATGCTGCCGGTCGATGAATACACCGAAGGTCACTTCATCTTCATGGCCACCGCCAAGGGCACCGTGAAGAAGACCCCGCTGGAATCCTTCAGCCGTCAACGCAGCGTGGGCCTGATCGCCCTGGAGCTGGATGAAGGCGACGTGTTGATCTCCGCAGCCATCACCGATGGCGAGCGTGAAGTCATGCTGTTCTCCGATGGCGGCAAAGTGACGCGCTTCAAAGAATCCGACGTGCGTGCCATGGGCCGTACCGCCCGCGGTGTGCGTGGGATGCGCCTGCCGGAAGGGCAGAAGCTGATTTCCATGTTGATCCCGGAAGAAGGCAGCCAGATCCTCACCGCTTCGGCGCGTGGTTATGGCAAGCGCACCGCCATCAGCGAGTTCCCGGAGTACAAGCGTGGCGGCCAGGGCGTTATCGCCATGGTCAGCAACGACCGCAACGGCCGTCTGGTCGGCGCGGTACAGGTGCTCGATGGCGAGGAGATCATGCTGATTTCCGACCAGGGCACCCTGGTGCGTACCCGTGTCGCCGAAGTATCGAGCCTGGGCCGTAACACCCAGGGCGTGACGCTGATCAAGCTGGCCAACGACGAAACGCTGGTTGGCTTGGAACGCGTCCAGGAACCGTCGGAAGTCGAAGGCGAAGAGCTGGAAGGCGAGGCATTTGACGGCGAGGTGATCGCAACCGGCGATGACAACGTCGATGAGCCGACCCTCGACGCTGCCGCAGACGAAGAAGAACCGCAGGAATAAGCGGACAAACAGGGGGGGCGGATGAAGATTCGCCCCTTGTTGTTTGTCACCTTTGAAATATCAATGCTCCCCCTGTAGGAGCGGGCAAGCCCGCTCCTACAGGCAGCGTTAGCAGTTAATATTCGATTTATTGCACCACCCCCACCAGATCAGAGTGAGATTGGATGTGAGCAAGAGAGCCTATAACTTCTGTGCCGGTCCCGCGGCGCTTCCTGAAGCAGTCCTGCAGCGCGCGCAGGGTGAACTCCTCGATTGGCATGGAAAAGGCCTCTCTGTGATGGAAATGAGCCATCGCAGTGATGAGTTCGTGTCCATCGCCACCAAGGCCGAGCAGGACCTGCGCGACTTGCTGGACATTCCCTCCGACTACAAAGTGCTGTTCCTGCAGGGCGGCGCGAGCCAGCAGTTCGCCCAGGTGCCGCTGAACCTGCTGCCCGAAGACGGCACGGCCGATTACATCGATACCGGTATCTGGTCGCAGAAAGCCATCGAAGAAGCTGCGCGCTACGGCAACGTCAACGTCGCCGGTACCGCCAAGCCTTACGATTACTTCGCGATTCCAGGTCAGAACGAGTGGAAGCTGTCGAAGGACGCGGCCTACGTACACTACGTGGCCAACGAAACCATCGGCGGCCTGGAATTCGACTGGGTGCCGCAAGTGGGTGACGTGCCGCTGGTGTGCGACATGTCCTCGGACATTCTCTCGCGGCCGATCGATGTGTCCAAGTACGGCATGATCTACGCCGGCGCGCAGAAGAACATCGGCCCGAGCGGCATCCTGGTCAACATCGTCCGTGAAGACCTGCTCGGTCGCGCCCGCTCGCTGTGCCCGACCATGCTCAACTACAAGGTCGCGGCCGACAACGGCTCGATGTACAACACGCCGCCGGCGTTTGCCTGGTACCTCTCGGGCCTGGTGTTCGAGTGGCTCAAAGAGCAGGGCGGCGTTGCCGCCATGGGCAAGCTCAACGAAGTGAAGAAGCGCACCCTGTACGACTTCATCGACGCCAGCGGTTTGTACAGCAACCCGATCAACCTGACCGACCGCTCGTGGATGAACGTACCGTTCCGCCTGGCCGACGACCGTCTGGACAAGCCGTTCCTGGCCGGTGCCGAGACGCGCGGCCTGCTGAACCTCAAGGGTCACCGTTCGGTGGGCGGCATGCGCGCCTCCATCTATAACGCTGTCGATATCAATGCCATCAACGCGTTGGTGGCCTACATGGCAGAGTTCGAAAAGGAACACGGCTAATGTCTGAGCAAGAACTCAAGGCCCTGCGTGTACGCATTGACAGCCTGGACGAGAAAGTCCTAGAGCTGATCAGTGAGCGCGCGCGCTGTGCCCAGGAAGTGGCGCGGGTGAAGATGGCGTCCCTGGCGGAAGGCGAAGTGCCGGTGTTCTACCGTCCGGAGCGTGAAGCCCAGGTGCTCAAGCGCGTGATGGAGCGCAACAAGGGGCCGTTGGGTAACGAAGAGATGGCGCGGTTGTTCCGTGAAATCATGTCTTCCTGCCTGGCGCTCGAGCAGCCGCTGAAAGTGGCTTACCTCGGCCCGGAAGGCACCTTCACCCAGGCGGCGGCGATGAAGCACTTCGGCCACGCGGTGATCAGCAAGCCGATGGCAGCGATCGACGAAGTGTTCCGTGAAGTGGCGGCCGGCGCGGTGAATTTTGGCGTGGTGCCGGTGGAAAACTCCACCGAAGGCGCGGTCAACCACACCCTGGACAGCTTCCTTGAGCACGACATGGTGATCTGCGGCGAAGTCGAGCTGCGCATCCACCACCATTTGCTGGTGGGTGAAAACACCAAGACCGACAGCATCAGCCGCATCTACTCCCACGCCCAGTCCCTGGCCCAGTGCCGCAAGTGGCTGGATGCCCATTACCCGAATGTCGAGCGCGTGGCGGTGTCCAGCAACGCCGAAGCGGCCAAGCGGGTCAAGGGCGAGTGGAACTCGGCGGCGATTGCTGGCGATATGGCGGCGGGCCTGTACGGCCTGACGCGCCTGGCCGAAAAAATCGAAGACCGCCCGGACAACTCCACGCGCTTTTTGATGATCGGCAGCCAGGAAGTGCCGCCGACTGGCGACGACAAGACCTCGATCATCGTCTCCATGAGCAACAAGCCCGGCGCGCTGCATGAACTGCTGGTGCCGTTCCACGACAACGGGATTGACCTGACGCGCATCGAGACTCGTCCTTCGCGCAGCGGTAAATGGACCTACGTGTTTTTTATCGACTTCATCGGCCATCACCGCGATCCGCTGGTCAAAAGCGTGCTCGAGAAAATCAGTCAGGAAGCCGTGGCACTCAAGGTGCTGGGCTCTTACCCGAAAGCGGTTTTGTGAGGCGTTAACATGAGTGGCAACTTCCTCGCCCTGGCGCAGCCGGGCGTGCAACAACTGTCGCCTTACGTTCCAGGCAAGCCTGTGGACGAGCTGGCGCGTGAGTTGAACCTGGACCCGGCGAAGATCGTCAAGCTGGCCAGTAACGAGAACCCTCTGGGTCCAAGCCCCAAGGTGCTGGCGGCGATTCGTGAAGAACTGGCCGAGCTGACCCGTTATCCGGATGGCAACGGTTTTGCCCTCAAGTCCCTGCTGGCGCAGAAGTGCGGGGTCGAGCTGAATCAGGTGACCCTGGGCAATGGCTCCAACGACATTCTTGAACTGGTCGGTCGTGCCTATCTGGCGCCCGGCCTGAACGCCGTGTTCAGCGAGCACGCGTTTGCGGTCTACCCGATCGTCACCCAGGCCGTCGGTGCCGATGCGCGGGTGATTCCGGCCAAGGACTGGGGTCACGACCTGCCGGCCATGCTGGCGGCGATCGATGCACAGACCCGCGTCGTGTTTATCGCCAACCCGAACAACCCGACCGGCACCTGGTTCGATGCGCAGGCACTGAACGACTTCCTACAGGATGTGCCGGAACATGTGCTGGTGGTGCTGGACGAGGCCTACATCGAGTACGCCGAAGGCAGCGACCTGCCCGACGGCCTGGATTTCCTCGCGGCCTACCCGAACCTGCTGGTCTCGCGCACATTCTCCAAGGCTTATGGCCTGGCGTCGCTGCGCGTCGGTTATGGTCTGTCGACGGCGGTGGTGGCCGATGTGCTCAACCGTGTGCGTCAGCCGTTCAACGTCAACAGCCTCGCCCTGGCGGCGGCCTGCGCAGCGTTGCAGGATGCCGAGTACCTGGAAGAAGGGCGTCGCATCAACGAAAGCGGCATGCTGCAGTTGCAGGCAGGCTTTCGTGAGCTGGGCCTGGGCTGGATTCCGTCCAAGGGCAACTTCATCTGCGTCGATCTCGGCCAAGTGGCGGCCCCGGTGTTCCAGGGCTTGCTGCGCGAAGGCGTGATCGTGCGTCCGGTGGCCAACTACGGCATGCCGAACCACCTGCGCATCACCGTCGGTCTGCCGGCTGAGAACAGCCGCTTCCTGGAGGCGCTGGCCAAGGTTCTGGCCCGTGGTTGATGTCACTGCATTGCAACCTGCTGTGCCTATGATCGGTCGCCTGGTGGTGGTCGGTCTGGGCTTGATCGGTGGTTCCTTCGCCAAGGGCCTGCGCGAGAGTGGGTTGTGTGGCGAAGTGGTCGGCGTGGACCTGGACCCGCAATCGTGCAAGTTGGCGGTTGAGCTGGGTGTCGTCGATCGCTGTGAAACCGACCTGGCGCGCGCATGCCGGGGCGCCGATGTGATCCAGCTCGCCGTGCCGATCCTGGCTATGGAGAAGTTGCTGGCGGTGCTGGCCGGCATGGATCTCGGCCAGGCGATCCTCACCGACGTCGGCAGCGCCAAGGGCAATGTGGTGCGGGCGGCGCAGCAGGCGTTTGGCGAGATGCCCGCGCGTTTTGTGCCGGGCCATCCGATTGCCGGTTCCGAGCAGAGCGGGGTGGAAGCGTCCAATGCGCAGTTGTTCCGTCGGCATAAAGTGATTCTGACGCCGCTGGCGCAAACCGACCCGGCGGCCTTGGCCGTGGTCGACCGTCTGTGGCGCGAGCTGGGCGCGGATGTCGAGCATATGCAGGTCGAGCGCCACGACGAAGTGCTGGCGGCGACCAGTCATCTGCCCCATCTGCTGGCGTTCGGATTGGTGGATTCGTTGGCCAAACGCAACGAAAACCTCGAGATTTTCCGCTATGCCGCCGGTGGCTTTCGCGATTTCACGCGGATCGCCGGCAGCGACCCGGTGATGTGGCACGACATCTTCCTCGCCAACCGCGAGGCCGTGTTGCGCACCCTGGACACTTTCCGCAGCGACCTTGACGCCTTGCGCGACGCGGTCGATGCCGGGGATGGCCACCAATTATTGGGCGTGTTTACCCGTGCGCGGGTGGCGCGTGAACATTTCAGCAAGATCCTGGCACGCCGGGCCTACATGGAAACCGCAGTGAACGCCGACGACCTGACTTTCCTCGCCAACCCGGGCGGCCGCTTGAGCGGGCGTATCCGGGTGCCGGGCGACAAGTCGATCTCCCATCGGTCGATCATGCTCGGTTCGTTGGCCGAGGGCGTGACCGAAGTCGAAGGTTTCCTTGAGGGTGAAGATGCCCTGGCGACCTTGCAGGCGTTTCGCGACATGGGCGTGGTGATCGAGGGGCCGCACCACGGGCGCGTGACCATTCATGGTGTCGGGCTTCATGGTTTGAAGCCGGCGCCGGGGCCGATTTATCTCGGTAACTCCGGCACCTCCATGCGCCTGCTGTCCGGCTTGCTCGCCGCACAGGCCTTCGACAGCGTGCTGACCGGCGATGCTTCGTTGTCCAAGCGCCCGATGAACCGCGTGGCCGAGCCGCTGCGGAAGATGGGCGCGGTGATCGAAACCGGGCCGGAAGGGCGCCCACCGCTGACCATCCGTGGCGGCCAGAAGTTGAAAGGCCTGACGTATGTGCTGCCGATGGCCAGTGCGCAGGTCAAATCCTGCCTGCTGCTGGCGGGCCTGTATGCCGAGGGCAAGACGTCCGTCACCGAGCCGGCACCGACCCGCGACCATACCGAGCGCATGCTGCGCGGTTTCGGTTATCCGGTAGAGGTCGTGGGTGCAACGGCGACGGTCGAGTCGGGCCATGCGCTGGTCGCCACCCATATCGAAGTGCCGGGGGATATTTCCTCGTCGGCATTTTTCCTGGTGGCGGCGTCGATAGCGGAAGGTTCCGAGCTGTTGCTTGAACATGTCGGCGTCAATCCGACGCGCACCGGGGTGATCGATATCCTGCGGCTGATGGGCGCGGATATCCGCCTGGAAAACCCGCGCGAAGTGGGCGGCGAACCGGTGGCCGACTTGCGGGTGCGGGCGGCTGCGTTGAAAGGGATCGAGATCCCCGAAGCGCTGGTGCCGTTGGCAATCGATGAATTTCCTGTGCTGTTTGTGGCTGCTGCCTGCGCTGAAGGGCGAACCGTCCTGCGCGGTGCACAAGAATTGCGGGTCAAGGAGTCCGATCGTATCCAGGTCATGGCCGACGGTCTGCTCGCCCTTGGCGTGAAGTGTGAACCCACCCCTGATGGGATTATCATTGACGGTGGCCTGATGGGCGGTGGCGAAGTGCATGCCCATGGCGATCACCGGATCGCCATGGCGTTCAGCGTGGCTTCGCTGCGGGCAACGGCGCCGATTCGTATCCGTGACTGCGCCAATGTTGCTACGTCTTTTCCGAACTTTCTTACACTGTGTGCCCAAGTCGGCATCCGTGTTGCCCAAGAGGCTCAATTGTGAATATCAAAGCACCGGTGATTACCATCGACGGGCCAAGCGGCTCGGGCAAAGGCACGATCGCCGGCATCCTGGCCAAGCGCCTGGGCTGGTGCCTGCTGGATTCCGGCGCGCTGTACCGCCTGCTGGCATTTGCCGCCCGCAACCACGGCGTCGACCTCACCAACGAAGAATCCCTGAAGCTGCTGGCGGCGCACCTTGATGTGCAGTTCGTCGCTGCGACGGAAGGTCATCCCCAGCGCATCATCCTGGAAGGGGACGATGTGACCGATGACCTGCGTAACGAACAAGTCGGTTCCTGGGCCTCCCAGGTTGCCGCGCTGCCGGCCGTGCGTGATGCGCTGTTGCAGCGCCAGCGCGCGTTTCAGGAACCGCCGGGCCTGGTAGCCGATGGCCGCGACATGGGCACGGTGGTATTTCCCGAGGCGCCGCTGAAGATTTTCCTGACCGCCAGCGCCGAGGAGCGGGCGCGTCGCCGCTACTTGCAGTTGAAGGGCAAAGTGGATGGTGTTAGTCTGTCGAGTCTGCTAGATGAGATCCGTGCACGCGACGAGCGTGATACCCAGCGCGCAGTAGCCCCGCTCAAGCCGGCGGCTGATGCCATACAGCTGGATTCAACGGAGTTGTCCATCGAGCAGGTGCTGGAACGCATCTTGAGTGAAATCGCTATTCGCGATATCGCCGGGTGACCAAGAAGTCTGCAGGGGACCAGTCATAGTCCTGCGGTGCTTCTTTTAATTGAAACTAACCCACACCGTCTGGGGCGTGGAGATGGGCGTATTCTTCGCCCTTATCAACAGGAATTAAAATGAGCGAAAGCTTTGCGGAACTCTTTGAAGAAAGCCTAAAAACCCTGAACCTTCAGGCAGGCTCCATCATCACCGGTGTTATCGTTGATATCGATTACCAAGCTCGCTGGGTAACCGTTCACGCTGGTCTGAAGTCTGAAGCACTCATCCCGCTTGAGCAGTTCTACAACGACGCTGGCGATCTGACTATCAATGTCGGTGACGAAGTTCACGTTGCTCTGGACTCGGTTGAAGACGGTTTCGGTGAAACCAAGCTGTCCCGTGAAAAAGCCAAGCGCGCTGAATGCTGGATTGTTCTCGAAGCAGCCTTCGCAGCTGAAGAAGTGGTCAAGGGCGTTATCAACGGTAAGGTTAAAGGCGGCTTCACTGTCGACGTTAACGGCATCCGTGCGTTCCTGCCAGGTTCTTTGGTCGACGTCCGTCCAGTGCGCGACACCACGCACCTGGAAGGCAAGGAACTCGAATTCAAGGTCATCAAGCTCGATCAGAAACGCAACAACGTTGTCGTTTCCCGTCGTAGCGTCCTGGAAGCAGAGAACTCCGCCGAGCGTGAAGCTCTGCTGGAATCCCTGCAGGAAGGCCAACAAGTCAAAGGTATCGTCAAGAACCTCACCGATTACGGCGCATTCGTCGATCTGGGTGGCGTCGATGGCCTGCTGCACATTACCGACATGGCTTGGAAGCGTATCAAGCATCCTTCCGAAATCGTCAACGTTGGCGACGAGATCGATGTCAAGGTTCTGAAATACGATCGCGAACGCAACCGTGTTTCCCTGGGCCTGAAGCAACTGGGTGAAGATCCATGGGTCGCTATCAAAGCCCGTTACCCAGAAAGCACCCGCGTGACCGCGCGTGTTACCAACCTGACCGACTACGGCTGCTTCGCTGAGCTGGAAGAAGGTGTTGAAGGCCTGGTACACGTTTCCGAAATGGACTGGACCAACAAAAACATCCACCCTTCGAAAGTCGTACAAGTCGGCGACGAAGTGGAAGTTATGGTTCTGGACATCGACGAAGAGCGTCGTCGTATCTCCCTGGGCATCAAGCAGTGCAAATCTAACCCATGGGAAGATTTCTCTGGCCAGTTCAACAAGGGCGATAAAATCTCCGGCACCATCAAGTCGATCACCGATTTCGGTATCTTCATTGGTCTGGACGGCGGCATCGACGGCCTGGTTCACCTGTCCGACATCTCCTGGAACGAAGTGGGCGAAGAAGCTGTTCGTCGCTTCAAGAAGGGCGACGAGCTGGACACCGTTATCCTGTCGGTTGACCCAGAGCGCGAGCGCATCTCCCTGGGCATCAAGCAACTGGAAAGCGATCCGTTCTCCGAGTACGTTCAAGAGAACGACAAAGGCGCAATCGTTAAAGGCATCGTGAAAGAAGTTGACGCTAAAGGCGCCATCATCACCCTGGCCGACGATATCGAAGCGACTCTGAAAGCCTCCGAAATCAGCCGTGACCGCGTTGAAGACGCGCGCAACGTTCTGAAAGAAGGCGAAGAAGTAGAAGCCAAGATCATCAGCGTTGACCGCAAGAGCCGCGTAATCCAGCTCTCCATCAAGTCGAAAGACGATGCTGAAGAGAAAGAAGCCATCCAGAGCCTGCGCGACAAGCCAGCTACCTCTGAGCCTTCTGCTGGTCCTACCACTCTGGGCGACCTGCTGCGTGCACAAATGGAAAAACAGAACTGAGTTCTGTCAGACCATAGAAAAAGGGCGACTTCGGTCGCCCTTTTTTGTGCCTGAAATTTGTTGAATCAACAACTTAGAATCACGTAGAGCTGATCGGTGTCAGAACTGATTATAGTCTTTGGATAAGCTATTCCCGTGCTGCTGATTCAGTAAGGATTTTCAATGAACAGGCTCATCTTAGTGTTCGCAATGGCCATGCTTGCAGGTTGCGCCGCCACCAATGCCAAGACTCACGCACGGCATGGCGTCAGTGGCATCGAGATCGACTGCTCAGGCTTGGGCTCCAACTGGGAGAAGTGCGAGAAGCGCGCGGCTCGAGAGTGCAAGATGCAGGGGTACAAGGTCGTCACAAGGTCCAGTGACGCCAAGGACGAGGAAGGGGATTACTTGTTCGGCTGGAACCCGGCAGGCGCCGTTACCCGCACGATGCTGGTGATCTGCAATTGAGCGCGTAAGCGCTTGATAGTGAAGTCGATCTGGCGTGTAGATAAGTTATTGGATGGGCTGTTCAAATTCATCAAGTCATGCTAAAACCTTTGAAGCGCTTTTCCTAGCTGCTTGAAAAAGAAGGGAAAAATATGACGAAGTCGGAGTTGATCGAACGAATTGTCACCCATCAAGGGCTGCTCTCATCCAAGGATGTGGAGCTGGCCATCAAGACCATGCTTGAACAAATGTCCCAATGCCTGGCTACGGGCGATCGTATTGAGATCCGAGGGTTTGGCAGCTTCTCGCTACACTACCGCGCCCCGCGCGTAGGCCGTAACCCTAAGACCGGGCAATCCGTCAGCCTGGACGGCAAGTTCGTTCCGCATTTCAAACCAGGTAAAGAGTTGCGAGACCGGGTCAACGAGGAAGAGGACGAGGTTTGAAACTCGTTCAGGGAGTAAGTCATGAGTAGCTTCAAGCGCGTGCTTGGTATTTTGGTGATACTTTTGGTTTTGCTCTGCATTCTGGCGTTCGTGCTGGAGAACCAACAGGTGGTTTCTCTACGGTTTTTTGGATGGGTCGTGCCACAGTTTCCAGTATCTGTCTTTATCGTGGCTGCCTTATTTCTCGGTATGACGGTGGGCCCTCTGGTTGGTTGGATTGCAAGCCGTACTATAAGAGCGCGACGCCGCAAGCATTTGGCTTGACTGCGTAAAGTGACGTCGCTCTGCTCATATAGAGACGAGAAGGCGGCTGCCATCCCGGAGTCGATCAGCAAATCTCTTTAGCTCCTGCCTTGAACTTTACCGCTAACGCAACTAACGGTAGATAGGCCAGAAGTAGCCCAATTACCCCATCCAATATGTTACCGCTGACCAGCAGTGCCATGGGGAGCAACCAACCAATATTGATTGCCGCCACCGTCAGGGTTACCGGCAAGTGTTTGCCAAACTGGCGTGAAGCAAATTGGTAAGCGTGGCTGCGATGTGCCTCATAAACTTTTTCCCCCCTCAACAAGCGGTGCAGCAAGGTCCAAGTGGCATCGGTAATAAACACGCCGAGCAGGATTAGCCAGCTCCAAAGGAGCTGCGGCGCAGTCCAGGCTGCCTGTAATGACAGTATCCCCAGCGTGACTCCCAAAAAGCCACTGCCGGCGTCGCCCATGAAGATGCGCGCTCTAGGAAAGTTCCAATACAGGAAGCCCGCAACCGCAAATGCCAATAGCAGCGGCAGCAGCGCCAAACGATCATATCCGGCAAGCCAATACAGCAGAGCACTGCTGAGACCGACACAAATTGCTTCGACGCTGGCTATGCCATCAATTCCGTCCATGAAATTGTATAGGTTTAACAGCCAGACTAAATAAACAGCCGCCAACACATGACCGACCCAGCCAAGGTCGATTGAAAACCCTAGTAGTTCCAGCGGCGGAAGTCCGCCAACCCAGAAAAGTACCCAAGCAGCCGCAATGAAATGCCCGAGTAGGCGCCAGCGAGCACCAATATGGCCATGGTCGTCAAGAAACCCCAATACTGCGATACCGGCACCGGCGCCCAAAAGCGCCCAGGCAAAAGACCAGGCGACGGCACCCAGGTTTGCAGTCAGTACCAGGGCAAGCAAAAAGCTTATAACGATCGATACTCCGCCGCCTCTGGGGGTCGGTACGACATGCGAACTGCGCGCGTTGGGTATATCGATCAGGCTTCTGGCGAGTGCGTAATGGCGCAAGGCACCTGTCAGAATAAGTGCGACAAGGGTCGCAGCCGGTAACAGCCACCACATATTCATTTAGCGTGTAGTTCCAAAAAATGTTTGCCTGTTTTACGCAGTGCGTCATCCACGCTGCACGGTGGTGTCCATCCCAAGAGTTCGCGAGTCTTGGAGATATCTACTTGTAGAGAGCCACATAATCGTTGTGCGAGAGCCCGTCGCCCCAATATGGCGGCTCCGGCTTCGAGCATCCAGGCGGGTAAGGGCAGCAGGTGTGCGGGCTTCCCGATAGCCTTAGCCATACGGCGTAACAACGTTGTAGTCGAGAGATCCTCGCCATCACTCACTAAAAAAGTTTGGTTTGCTGCAGCAGAGTGTTCGACACAGGTCACTATCAAGTCAACGAGGTTATCCAGAGCGACCAGGCTGCGTTGGTTATCGATAGCGCCAAGCGGCAATGGCAGGCCCTTATGCAGCCAGCGCATCATGCTGAGAAAGTTCGCCTGCACGCCGGGGCCATACACAAGAACGGGACGGATTATCACAACCTCCATCCCTGTTTCGTCTGCTAAGGCACGTAGACCGCGTTCGGCCTCCATCTTGGAGATACCATAAGGGTCGGTTGGCGCCGTCGGACCATCAGCCGTGTAAGCCATGCCCCCCGTGGTGCTTTCTCCGTTAACTTTGATTGAGCTGATGAAGATGAAGCGTTTGACGCCGGCATCGGCGGCTTGCCGCGCCAAATGGAGGGTTCCATCAACATTGACCCGGCGGTATTCGACTAGCGGGTCGGCTGAGTTGTCACTCATGACGTGTACACGAGCCGCCAAATGGATCACTAGATCTTTGCCAGCCAGCAATGGCTGCCACTTCTGATCTGCGGACAGCCCGCTTATCTGAACCTGGTCAATGTGCAGATCAAACTCTGCATTCAGGTTGCGCATGGCAGCGGTGATGTTGTGTCGTCGTGCCAATAATGGGGGAACTAGACCACGACCAACGAAACCGCTCGCTCCTGTCAGGAGGATTTGCATGATCAAGTAGTCTCTAGGAGTGAAAGAACGTCTTCTGACATTTCACGCATGATACTACTGCGATCGAAATGTTCTACGAAGGCATGGCGGGGGCTGGTCGCGATAGTCAAGGTTTCGAGGGCCTTTACCCCGGCGGCGACATCGCAAGGCTCAAAGACAGCCGCGTTTTCGATATGCATGGAAACAAAATTCGCCGCATAACCGGATATGCCGGCCCAGATCGGCTTGCCCAGCGCAGCGTATTCGAACAGTTTCGACGGTAAAACTTTGCGAAACGCATCATAGTCGTTCAAGTGTAGAAAGAGCACATCCGCAGACTGATAAATCTGAATCAACTCATCGCGCTTGACGGGGGTTAATAATTCAACATTAGTACATCCTTGCGCCGTAATGGCTTCTCTTAGAAGCGCCAGCCGGCCTCCGTCACCGATTACCCGAAATCGCAACACGCCTTCGAGCTGTTTTGCTAAAAACGGGACGATATGATGTAGGCCCTGGCCTTCACCAATGTTCCCGGCATAGACGACGTCCATCACCTTCGGCGAGCTAACTGTGGTTTCCAACGGCTGGGCGCTCAAGAACTCGCTGTCGATGCCGTTTGTAAAAAATGAATAGCTCTGGTCTGGATAGCGTGATTTGAAGTACGGATAAAATCCTTCAGAAACCAGATTCACCTTTTTCGCTGAGGTGATGGCAAATCTTTCGAGTAGCGAAAGTATTGGCTTCATTAGCCAAACCAGTTTCTTCGGTAAAACATCTTTGATCGTATCAACAAAAATATCGCGAATGTCTAAATAAAGCGGAGCTTTTTGTTTGCGTGCGATGAGGGCGCCCAGCACTGCCGTCATAAGGCGTGAAGAGGTGGCATAGACAAGGTCATGGCGCTTGTCTTTTATTATTTTGCGCACAGTATTTGCGTAAACCAGAAAAGCCTTGGCTTGATCAATCATTCCGCTTTTGTGGGCGGGCAGGGCGACTCTTCGCACCGTCAGGCGAGGATGCTCTTCCAGTTCCGGCGCTGCGCTAGTGAAGGTGCTATAGCGGTTTGGCAGGGTTGTAATCAATTCGATATGAGCATCCACTGGCAGTCGCTTGAGCAGCGCGTCTACCAACGCGGTTGAGCGAAAGGAGCCCGCCGAAAGGTCAGGTTGGTAATAGAAGCTCAAAATTAAAAGTTTCAAATAAACCTCACCAGGTTATACGAGTGCTCAGCACGGTGGATGACAGTTCAGCAATGATGCATTGGTTTGGAATTGATTCACCGAATGCTGGATGCCACGTAGTAGAAATCAAGCTGACACTTTTCGCGCCTTGTACGGTAGCGACGGCGACCTGACCTCCTGGGAGCGTTAACGTAAAGGTGTCGCCATTTTGAATAATCTTGACTTCGGGGTGTACGTAGAGCCTGGCTAATGCTCGGTTGAAATCGCCTGTGACCGAATCGCGGATTTGTAATTCGCCCGGTGTAGCTATCCATTCACGCGTGTGCAGATTTTTGCCTTTCAATCGCTGGTAGCCATCGTGGCTGCTGCGAATACGCACGGCGTTTTCATTTTGTTCGATCAAGCTCAGTGTCGTTCGTGCTCGGCGTGCGACCCTGAAGCCTGCCCATACTTCAGATGAGTTTTCATCATTAACGTCGACTGTATTGTGTGCCGCAGTACTGCGTTGGCGATGACGTTCGGAGTCTTCACCGTATTGCGAGGTTCCGGAGTTAACGAACACTCGATGCCCAAACAAACTGAGTTCGAAGCTCAAGGTGTCCGCGTGGGTATGTCCGGGTTGATAGTCGGGGGCTACTTGTGTCAGGTTCAAAAGCGCCTTGCTGGCGTCACTGAAATTAACCGCCACGTAACCACTTTCGATATGATGTTCTGCGTAAACAGCCAAGGGCTTTGGCTTGTTGTTCGCTGGTAAACACCCCAGTTCGCTGGCATACATTTCAATATTGCCTAATGTTGGGGCAATACCCAATGCCGAGTCGTTAAAAAATGGTATATCTCCATCCGGGTGCTGGAGGCTGCGCAGCCAGACGATGCCCTTTTTAATAATTTGTTTCCACTCGGGAAGGCGTGTTCTTAGTGTTGGTATTGCAGTATGAGTGGCTAAATTCACTAAGTCACACATGTCCCAAAGCAAGGATGCGTGGTACATGGGGGATAGTTCAAAATGCGCGCCATCAGCCAAAAACTGCTCTTTGACCTCTGTGTCCAGTATCTTCAATCCGGCAGATTGCCAACGTTCAGCATCTGCGCCATCTAAGAAGCAGCCGCCAAATAGCAGCGCCTTACCATTCACAAATATATGGTTGGCGAGGATGTGGTGTTCAACCTGCTTTGAGAGTGCATGGCATTGTATGGCCAGGCTATCCAGCCACTTCGGCTCAAGGGTGGGCTGCTGATTGAACCATTTAATGAGGTTCACAATGCGCAGTGAAAGTGTATAAGGCTCCCAGCCGCAACCTGCATAGGGTGGGTTGCCGGCAATCCAGCTGTTTACCAAGGTTCTATCAAAATCAGGTCGTGTGCGGTCTGATGACACGAGGTGATCAAGGTAGTGCAGGTTGTACTGCCAGATCTTCGGGCGCTGTTGATTGTTCCACTCAAACGGTGCTTTAAGGCCCATAAATTCAAACTGTTCGTCAGCTGTAAAGTGCGAAGAACTCCAGTGCGGTGGATTAGCTAAGCCGAAACTCATCCGTTTGACAGGTGTGGGGGCAGTAAAAGAACTGATTTTAGCGTAACGGTAATACAGTCGATAGAAAATCTGCTTCATCCGCAACAGTTTTACCGTATGGTAGAGCTTTAGTAGTCGATGCATTAACGTATTGCCCATGAGAACCACTTGAATAGTGAGAAGTCAGATTGATTGATTTTAGTGATGCTCATGGAAAGTTATGTTTTAGCCAGCGTTCGAAGTACAACACCTGCCATAGCTTGTAGGTGTTATTGGCGGTACCCCTGAAATGGTTTTTGACCAGTTTCTCTACTTCTTCAGGTCGCAGGTAAGCATAAATACGTTCGAACTCTGACAGCAGGCGTTCTGAGCCAATGCGACGGATAATGCCATCGAGAGGGGGGTTGAATCCGGTTTTTGGACGATCGACAAGTGAGGCGGGTAGCAGGCTTTTTAATAGAGTCTTAAGTGGCGCCTTGGGATTGCCGCCTTTCAACAAATCGGCACTGGAGGTCGCCAAGCCTTTCGCAACGATTCGTTCATCCAGCAGTGGAACGCGCAGCTCAATACTGGCGAGCATGCTGGCTTTGTCAGATACGCTGAGGTTATGACTGAGAAAACCTGTCAGGTCAAAGTGTTGTGCGAATTTTACCTTGTCTGCCGGATCGCCACTGTAATCAAGGAGTACGGCGTTCAAGCGTTGTTTGTAGTGGCACTCCAGCCCCGCAAAATCGCGGAAAAAGCCCTTGAGTTCTTGGCGCGAAAAATATCCCAGCATTCGAGAATAGGCCAGAGGCCAATAGCTTTCTTCGGCATAGGAAACCAGCCGCTCAAATTTCTTGTCAAGTTGCTTGGGGAATAGCTTCAGTTTCAGCAGCGCGTTCAAGACCGGGTAGAGCAGACGGATCAACCGGTGATGCTTCAGGACCTTGTAGCGTGGGTATCCAGCAAATGCTTCGTCTCCGCCCATTCCACTGAGCATCACTGTGTATCCGCTCTTCCTGGCTTCAGCCGATAAGCGGTAGGTGGCCCAGAAGGTGTAATCGGATACCAGCTCTTCTGTATTCGCGGCGACAAAATCGATCGACTCGAAAACATCATCTTTTGAATCAAGAATCTCTGTGACGACCAGCTTTTTGTGCAGGTAATCGGCGATTTCAGCTGAAAACCTCATGTCGATGACGGAGTCATCCGTTGCTTCGTACTTTGCAAAAAAAAGATCTGCTTCACCTGTGAAACTCGCCAGTATGCTCGAATCAGCGCCACCACTGAAAAATACACCGACTGGAACGTCTGCTTCCAATTGCCGCGTGACAGCGGAGCATACATTTTCTGCAAGGCTCTGTTCTGATGTGTAGCTCGTTATGGTCTGGTGCCGCCGCGTCCTGCAGTCGCCGGTCAATAGATCGAACTCAAGGTAAGTCCCCGGCATTAGCTTTTTGATAGCTTTGTAGCCGGTGTTCGGCTCGTAGAGGAAGCCGTTGTTGAAGAACTCAAAAACGTCGTCATTGTCGATCTCAGTTACGACGTCCGAATAACACTTGAGGCCACGGATTTCGGAGCAGGCATAGATGCCATATTCGCCAGTGTAGCAATATACCGGCTTTATCCCGATCACATCCCTTACCAAGAATGTTTTCTGGCGCGGTTCGTCCAGAATGACAAATGTATACATTCCTTGTAGACGTTTGAAGGCGTGGTCCCCGTGCGCTACATACAATTGAAGGATTACCTCGGTGTCGGAGGTGCCATTGAATGTGTAGCCTTGTTCGATCAACTGGTTACGTAGTTCATGATGGTTAAAGATTTCTCCATTGAATACGATGCTAATTCCATTGCCAGTAAACATCGGTTGGCTGCCAGTTGCCGAAAGATCCAAAATGCTGAGTCTATTATGACCAAGTCCAACTTGGTGGTTGGCAATTTCGGCGAAATAGGTGCCGGAAGCGTCTGGGCCACGATGCTTGGTGGCCGCGAGACTCGCTTGCAATTGGTCTCGTAGCGCAGGAGTATCGCGTTTAACCGCAAAAAAACTTAAACCGCACATTAAACTGGTTGCTCCCTATTTTGTTGGTCAGTAACTTTATTTTTTATGGCGTGTTCGGTTGCTGAACATTGGGGGGTGTTCAATTCCGTGTTTTTTGCGCTGTCACTGATTTTTTGCATAGGCCATTTTTGCGCATAAATTAATCCCCATGCTGTGGCGAGCAGTATGTTGAAAGAGATCAATCGAAAGACCGCAAAAAATAATCCATATATAGCCATGGTCATGACGGTTATGCGAATAACTGTCAAATAGTTGGGCTCGGATTTTAGAGTGGTCAGTTTGTACAGGGCGGGGCCCATGATAATGAGTGTGTAGGTCAGGAGTCCTAGTACTCCACTCACCATTAGCATATACAAAGGCCAGTTGTGTATGTATCCAACAAGTTCTATAAGTGATGAGCCGTCAGGTTTTTCCCAGTGCATCTCATGCTTTACACCTATTCCATTACCGAATACGGGGCTGCTCAAAAACATGTCCCATGCAATTTCGTATTCTTTGACTCTAGATGCTACGTTGAAATCCTCTTTCTTTTTCGTGATGGTATTTAAAACGATTATTTCCGTGTTCTCTGGGGTATTTGACGAGATGGGGGCGGTAGCCATTGGCAGTGCTGCGTCGGACAGGGAATTCAAGCGCCCCAGCCAAGATTGATCCATACCGGTGGAGAAGATGAATACCAAGCCTAATACCAGTTGAGCGGTAATGTTGGCAGAAATTTTTACACGGAGATTTTTGTGAGTGACAAAAATATAGATTGAGAATAGAGCAATGGTAGCGACGCCACTGATCAACATGCTTCTCGTTAACGTGATCAGCACCGCTGTCAGGCAAAGCAATGATATGAAGGCACTCACCAGTGCGATATATCGGTTTCGCGTTAATGTGTTGATAACAAAACCTGCGGCCATTCCAGAAGGCAGCAGTGCATCTGTCGCCTGCGGTAACAGCATGGTTATCCGGTCCCGCAGGGGGCCTACGGTATTTGCCATATTCAGTGCGGCTTCCCGTGACAACCTTATCTGTTCTCCATCCACCAATACGGTCCAGTACGGTTGCCATATATCATATTGGAAATAGTACAAAACGATATGGCCTGCGCTCAATAAGACCAGTGCGCCGATCGAGGCGCCAATCCAATAAATATTTTTTTGCTCACCGTTGATAAGTACGCATACGGGCATGAGCGCAAATATAAATAAAAAGGGTGTAACGCCCCTGATCCAATCTTGTACAGGGACATGGTGTTTCATCGCAATCAATAAGTTGAGGCACAGTAACCCAATGCCGATCAAAAGTGGCCAGGCAAAGAAACGAAAAATGGATTTTATGCTTCGGATACGAAAAAGTCTGATAAAGGTGCTGACGAACACCGTTGCCGTGAGTGCGGCAAATATTAACTCTTGGGTACCTACGGATGGCGGCGCGGGGCGCAGCGCAAATACCAGCGGGAATAATGCCAATAAACCGTGCCATGGCGAAGCGGCGGCGGCCAGCACTAGGAACAGGCCTCCTAGTATGCCGATATAAAAAAGCACACCGGCATTCTGCGTAAGTAGAATAGCAACGCAGACTGACATTGCAATCATCAGGCTGCTTTTAAAGTAGTCACTGCCATTCATCGCGATGCTCCAATTGCCATATCAGGGGCGTATTGCCTTGTAGTCTGCGGACGTTTGTCCGACAATTCTGGCCGGAACTCCTACAACGATTGAGTTGTCAGGGATATCCTTTAGTACTACAGCTGAAGCGCCAATTTGACAGTTGTCACCGATTTTTATATCGCCAATGATCTTGGCGCCCGCTCCGATATAGCAGTTATGCCCAATGACCGGGCATCGATTGATCTCACTTGTTACATAACCTTCGGCAGCGCCAATCGTGATTCCCTGACCCAGTACACATCCGTCCCCCACTTTGGCATTCGCATGGAGCACGACCCCAATCGCACCGTAAGCGAAAATGGTGCCCTTTCCGATATTTGCCGAAACCGGGATGTACGAGTTGAACAACAGAAAGATCAGGTTGCGAACAAAGCCCGGCAAGACGGGGATTCGGCGCTGGTAGAACCAATGGCCTATTCGATATAGTTTCACTGCATTCACTGTCAAAACCTCAATGTGCGAAGATCAGCCAGTCGAAGCCGAAGCACTCCTGCTGCGATAATTGTAAGCGAACCCATATAAAGTACGCCCCAGATCAAGCTGATGTCTTTCATGATTACTGCAATTGGCGAAAGTAGTGCTACCCAGAAAACCACTGACAACCGGATTCCGGGTTGGCACATAACATGCAGAAATAACAGGTACGCCGAGAATCCTATAGCGTAAAAGAGCTCTGCCTGCTTAAGACCGTGAACAAAGAGAATCATTCCGGCCACTGCCAGGGGGGCAATGATCAGGTTGACGACGATGACCTTGCGATGAAGTTCGCAGGCCACTAGGTAGCGTTCTGTCACTACAGACCAGTAAAGCACAGGTAAGCAGGGTAGCATCGCTAAGTAGGCGGAATACTGGGGAAATAGCCAGCCGGCTGCGTAACCTGTCAGTCCTGCCAGAGCAAAGTACAGTAGCGCCGTTGACATGATGATTTTATATTGCTCCTGGCGCTGGCTGCCAGAAACGAAAGCGACGAATACTGCCCTGACATTGATGGGAAATAAACTTGTCGCCGATTGAATGATTGATACGATCACCCGGAAAAGTCCCAGATCTCGGACGGGAAGGCTTTTTGAAAGGATAAAAGGGAGGATATTGGTAAATAGATTGAATACCAGAGTGATGGATACCATTCTCGGTAGTAATACCACGACGTTTTTGCAAGTAGACAGTAGCCGTTTCCCCATGGGCAACCGTGCGCCATGACAGACCAGTACCGCAATCGCAAACAAGCAGGGCAGCAGGTTCGTCAGAATCAGCACATCAACGATGTTCAATGGCAATATTTTTTGGTAACTGATGAGAAGCGCCGAGAAAAACACACATAGGAAAATCATCAGATAGCCGACAATCCACCGTTGAAGGCGTAGGCCGAAGAGCGATAACAAGCATGTTGAACTGAGCAGCATCACGCCTAATAACAAAGGATTGCCGATGCTATCGATAAGATTCATCGCGCTGAAAAGTAGAAAAATCAACACCGCCATAAACAGTGAGGTGACGAGTATGTACTCGGCCTCCACGCTGGCAATGAGTTGTTCGTTGATGATGTCTAGGAGCTTCTGAAATAGAAATACCAGTACGTTAGCCTTAATAAAGGCGCCATAAGCTTCCAGGCCATACAGCCCTGGGATGACAAAATTGACAACTAATCCACTTAACAGTGTCAGCGCCTGAATCAGTAGATTGAACATGCTAAGACCTCGTCAAACTTATTACGACAAATGCTATTCCGCGAGTACCTGATGACCGCTATTGCGTCATCGCATAAGATCTGGCGGAAACCTGTGTTTTCCGCCAGACCATTATGTTTGAGCCTGATGCCTTCAGGCCCAGACGCCGCGGGTATCAATGACTTGTCGTGATGACAATTGGTCTTTTGAGATGTTCTTGAACGGACTGTGGTCCACAAGCAGAACAACGACATCAGCCAAGGACAGCGCGTTATCAATCTCGCTCAATGCTGCAAGACCGTTCAGGCGTTCTGGTATTTGTTCGATGTTGGGCTCCACCGCCAGCACGGTACCTGGGTGGTTTTTTGCGATTTGCACCGCAATTTCCAGGGATGGGCTTTCACGAAGGTCGTCGATGTTTGGCTTGAATGCCAGGCCCAGGCAAGCGATTGTCACATCTTTGGCTGTCTTGGAGGGATGCGCCTGCAGGAACTTACCAATCGCAAGCCTTACTTGGTCCAGTACCCATGTTGGCTTACTATCATTCACTTCGCGAGCGGTCCGGATCAGGCGCGCATCATCAGGTGTCTTACTGACAATAAACCAAGGATCGACAGCAATGCAGTGCCCGCCAACACCAGGGCCCGGTTGCAGAATGTTGACTCGCGGGTGGTGGTTGGCCAAGCGAATCAGTTCCCAAACGCTAATCTCAAGTTTTTTGCAAATCATCGACAGTTCATTGGCAAAAGCAATGTTCACATCGCGGAAACTGTTTTCAGTGAGCTTGCACATTTCGGCTGTGCGTGCGTCGGTAATGATGCATTCGCCCTTAACGAATGTTTGATATAAGTGCTTTGCGGCTTCCGAGCATTTTCTGGTCAGGCCGCCGATGATCCGATCATTCTCAATCAACTCTCGTAACACGTGCCCAGGTAGGACGCGTTCTGGACAATGCGCAATACGGATATCCGATGCTTCGCCCAGCGTCTGCGGGAAGCTCAGGTCTGGCCGTGCTTGCGCCAGCCACGCGGACATTTGCTCAGTGGCTCCCACAGGAGAAGTCGATTCGAGGATTACTAGGTCGCCTCTCTTCAGTACCGGGGCGATGGATTTACTAGCCGCTTTAATATAAGAGAGATCAGGCTCGTGGTCGCCCTTGAAGGGGGTCGGCACTGCAATCAGGAACGCATCGGCGGGTTCGGCGATGGTGGTCGCCCTCAGATAGCCTTCAGTTACCGCGGTGCGTACGACGATGTCCAAATCCGGTTCGATAATATGGATAT
Organism: Pseudomonas sp. LY-1; assembly: GCF_053502595.1. NCBI lineage: Bacteria > Pseudomonadati > Pseudomonadota > Gammaproteobacteria > Pseudomonadales > Pseudomonadaceae > Pseudomonas > Pseudomonas sp. LY-1. Next base: position 2,085,878 of record NZ_CP094353.1, read on the forward strand.
CACCGCGGTTGATCGTGGCTACCGCTTGTGCGTTGACATCGACGCCGATAACTTTTTTCTTTCTTGCTGCGAAAACGGCGGCAGTAGGGAGTCCGATGTAGCCTAGGCCGACTACAGAAATAGTTTCAAAGCTCATGGATTAGCCTTTTTTGATTTGGGAAAGAGCTTCAAGGATCCGAGCGGATGCCTTTCCGTCGCCGTAAGGGTTGTGCGCGAAGCTCATCTGGTGATAAGCGTCAGGGTCCGTCAGAAGACTGCGCAGATTATTTGTAATGACCTCGATGTCGGTACCGACCAACCTGACGGTACCCGCTTCTACGGCTTCCGGGCGCTCAGTAGTGTCGCGCATGACCAGCACAGGTTTGCCCAGTGATGGAGCTTCCTCTTGTATGCCGCCTGAGTCGCTGAGAATCAGGTGCGAACGCTCCATCAAATAGACGAATGGCAAGTAATCCAGGGGCTCGATCAAATGAACATTTTGAATGCCCGCCAACAATCGATTGACCGGCTCGCGTACGTTTGGATTCAGGTGAACGGGATAGACGATCTGGACGTCAGGAAAGTCTTTGGCCGTTTTGATCAGGGCCTGGCAAATTTTCTCGAAACCGTCGCCAAAGCTTTCGCGACGGTGGCCGGTGACGAGGATGATTCGTTTTTCTTCACCCAGGAATGAAAACTGTTGGTGAAACTTCTGTTGCAGAGCGGGGCTGTTTTTGATTCTTGGCACAACCTCAAGCAGCGCATCAATAACGGTATTGCCTGTCACATGGATGCATCCAGCATCAACCCCTTCTCTCAGCAGGTTCTGCCTGGACGTTTCTGTAGGCGCGAAATGTACAGCCGCGAGCGCGCCGGTCAACTTGCGGTTGGCTTCTTCTGGCCACGGTGAGTAGAGATTGCCGGTGCGCAGACCTGCCTCGACGTGAGCGACGGGGATCTGGTGATAATAGGCCGCTAGTGTTGTCGCGAAGGTCGTCGCTGTATCCCCATGCACCAAGACGATATCGGGTTTGAACTTGGCGAAGACACCTTTCATCCCTTGTAAAATGCTGCTGGTGACATCAGTCAGATCCTGGCCCGACTTCATGATATTGAGATCGAAGTTCGGAGCGATCTCAAACAGGTTGAGCACCTGATCCAACATTTCGCGATGTTGTCCGGTTACGCAGACCTTGGCATCGAAGCGCTCGTCTGCAGCAAGTCTCAGCGCCAAAGGGGCCATTTTAATTGCTTCAGGACGCGTGCCGAATACACACAAGGTTTTCAAAATCATTGCCACACCAGTGTTAAAAATGAATTTCACCACACGCTTCTGTTAATCATGCGGCGGGGGAGTCGTAAATTTTTATAGTTCCTTGAACGTCTAAGCTTTTTTGATAACGTGTTTACTCACTTCTCTTCGCTGCTTTTTACATGACAGGGGGCGAACGCCTGCCTGTATTTTTTTCAAAAGCCCATCTAGAGCCCGTTTTGTGAGTCGACGCTGGATTCAGGGTTGCTGTAAGGGGTTTCTTACAGCTGGGTATTGCATTTGAATCAGCGCCCTCTTGTTGCACCCTTGCTGCGTTGCACATGGACTGGCATCGTTGGCATGGCTATTCGTACAAAATGACGTTTGAGGTCACGGATGCGTCTACAACGCATGTCTATCATTTTTTTGTGACGTTTCATTGCTGAATTTCTGATGTGATTAAGATTATAGCCTTCTTTTCCAATGGTTTTTCAAGGCCGTGATATTTCTGGCGGTTGGCAGTAGGGATTTGCATGGCGCCATCTTTTTTTGCAGTCAATGTGTTTGGAGCAATCACACTGCGCCTTAGGTGTCTTTGATTAAAGTAATAAAAAATGTAAATATTTCAGTTTTTTAATCTGATCAATTTAGACACTAGCATTACAGAGACTGGGGTGTGAATCCTAGTGCGCCGGTTATACTGGTTTTGTGTGACCGTCATCGGCGCGGGGGCGGGTAAGATGGACGAGTCCCGCGAGTGTCTCTGAGTTTTCCTACGCATGGATTGGCCTGCCAACAACGTGTACGTGCGCTTCGGGTCAGCCAGTCGGTTGCCCCTGGGTCAGGGAATGCAGAGGATTTGTGGTACAACCTGAGTATCATATCGGGATTGGATCTGTGGTGAGTCGTAAGGCCCAGCCTCGTTTCTGGTTCCCGTGCCGGATGAGCCTTTTTTGTGCTTCGGGTGCCACGCCTGTATGGCGCTTGTTCAGCACCGATCAATCATCGTAAATCGATTTTTGGCGGACTCAAGGGTAGCTGTTCATTTTTTGATTTTGGAAGACTGGAGAGGTGTTCGAGAGGGTCATGGATAAGGTAAGAGTTTTTTTATTGAATCTTCCGCGCCGACACAAGCGCATTCTGCAAGTGCTTGCAGATGTGGTGCTGGTATGGCTTTCGTTGTGGATGGCTTTTGTCGTCCGTCTCGGCATTTTCGAAATGAACGAGCCTGTTCGGCATCACTTGTGGCTGTTTGTGAGTGCTCCTATCGTCGCTGTCCCTCTGTTTATCCGTTTTGGCATGTACCGGGCGGTGATGCGCTATTTCGGCAATGATGCGCTTGTCACAATAATCAAGGCAGTCAGTCTTTCCTCGCTCATCCTCGGTATGTTCGTCTATGTCTATAGCAATCATCAGATAGTTGTCCCGCGCTCGGTTATTTTTAACTACTGGTGGTTGAGCATGATTATGATTGGCGGCTTGCGCTTGGCAATGCGTCAATATTTCTTGGGGGACTGGTTTACCGGAGTACAGCATGTTCCGTTCACTAGTCGCGATGACGGCTTGACGAAGGTTGCTATCTACGGTGCCGGTTCAGCGGGCAACCAACTGGTTGCAGCATTACGCATGGGCCGAGTCATGCGTCCTGTCGCGTTCATCGACGATGACAGGAGCATTGCCGGTCGTGTGATTTCAGGCTTGCAAGTGTTCAAGCCCAAACATATCGAGCAGATGATCGACGCCACAGGCGCACAGGAAATCCTGCTGGCGGTACCGTCGGCAAATCGGGGGCGCAGGCGAGAAATTCTGAGCTATCTTGAACGCTTCCCGCTTCATGTTCGCAGCGTTCCGGGCTTCATGGATCTTGCGAGTGGTCGAGTCAAAGTGGACGACATCCAAGAAGTGGATATCGCCGACCTGTTGGGGCGCGACGCCGTACCTGCTCAAGAGGATCTCCTCGAGCGTTGCATCGTCGGCCAGTCGGTGATGGTCACGGGCGCAGGTGGATCAATTGGTTCGGAGCTTTGTCGCCAGATCCTTGCACTAAAGCCCACGACGCTGCTGCTGTATGAGCATAGCGAATTCAATCTTTACAGCATTTTATCTGAGCTTGAGTACCGAGTCGCACGCGAGTCATTGCCGGTTAAGCTGTTACCGATGCTGGGCTCTGTGCGCAACGAGACTAAGTTGCTCGATGTGATGAAATGCTGGCATATCGACACGGTTTACCATGCTGCCGCTTATAAGCATGTTCCGATTGTCGAGCACAATATTGCCGAAGGCGTGTTGAACAATGTCATTGGCACGCTCAATACTGCCCAGGCTGCTCTTCAGGCGGGGGTAGCTAACTTTGTACTGATTTCCACCGACAAAGCTGTTCGTCCTACCAATGTGATGGGCAGTACAAAACGACTTGCAGAACTGGCATTACAGGCGCTCAGCCGTGAGAAAGCGCCGGTTATGTTCGGTGATAGGTCGGGTTTTTCCCGCGTCAACAAGACTCGCTTCACGATGGTGAGATTCGGTAATGTGCTGGGTTCATCAGGCTCCGTCATTCCGCTTTTTCACAAACAAATCAAGTCAGGCGGCCCTTTGACCGTCACTCACCCAAAAATCACACGCTATTTCATGACGATCCCCGAAGCGGCACAGTTGGTCATCCAGGCCGGCTCCATGGGGCTGGGCGGTGATGTATTTGTGCTGGATATGGGCGAGCCGGTGAAAATTGTCGAGTTGGCGGAGAAAATGATTCACCTTTCCGGCCTGAGCGTTCGTTCCGACAAAAATCCCCATGGCGATATCGCCATTGAATTCACTGGGCTGCGTCCTGGCGAAAAACTTTATGAAGAGTTGCTTATCGGCGACAACGTAGTCGCCACGCAGCATCCGATGATCATGAGTGCCAATGAAGACTTCCTGTCATGGGATGTCCTGAAAGGCAAATTGAGTGAGCTGCTTGCAGCGGTAGATGTGGATGATTACTCCCGCGTCCGCCAACTCTTGCGTGACACCGTCAGTGGTTACTCTCCGGATGGCGAAATTGTCGACCTGATCTATCAACGGCACCGGCTTGAACCCTGAATTCACACGCTGTAACGCAGCCATTTTTGACTCTCTACGCACATCACCTAAGTTAGAGAAGCAGCTTTGGAAAAGCTGCTTTCACTCATTGATGTCATGGAGCGTCACTCATGCCAAACGCTTATTTTTCTTCCCTCGTTTTCGCCCTCCTTGCGAGCATCTCGGTAGCAACTACCGCGGCGCCTGCGATCACGCCCGAGCCCGCTACCATCCGCTCTGGCCAGATGAACCCGGTGGAGCAGTCCACCAAGGTCAATCTCAACGCTGCAGATGCTGAAGCCTTGCAACGTGATCTCCTGGGCATTGGCGCCGCAAAGGCGAGGGCTATCGTTGCTTACCGCAACAGCAACGGCCCTTTCAAGGCGCTTGATGAGTTGTTGGAGGTTAAGGGGATCGGCAAGGCACTGCTGGAGCGGAATCGCGACAGGCTAGCGATCAACTAAGGGGGCAGCGTTCGCCGAGGAGGCCGGTTATTGACCGGCCTTTTTATAGTGCAATAGCTGCGCCTTCAAACGTTCACGTACCCGCCCATGATGCGCGTCGCCAATTCAGCGCTCTCGACACTTCTGCTCAGCACCCCTTCATCCTTGGATTTGAGATGTGTGCATAGAACCCGCCATGGGTCAGGTTCAGTGCTTTCATCAAGGGCGGCAGGCCGGTGGCGCCGACGCCATCGCGGCAAAAGCAAACGGAGGCTTCCTTGATGATGCGGGTTAGAGCGTTGTGGTCGTGTGAATAGCGCATAGCCTGCCTCGTAGACGTGCCGACATGTTAACCAAGCTGAACTTTTACCCCCGGGGTGGCGTTGGCATGAAAAGTGATTACTGATACAGGGAGGATTGTTCAACAATCGTGAGGTAACGATGACACTCAGCTTGTCCTTAGCCGACCAGATCGCCCTGGAACTGCGTGCCGACATCATTGGTGGCCGACTGTTGCCGGGAATGGCATTGGTCGAAGCCGAGCTGGTCAGGGCCTATAACGCATCGCGCAATACGATTCGTGAGGCGTTGCACCGTTTGGAGCGGGAAGGGTTGACGCGCTATGTGCGCAACAAGGGCGTGGTGGTTCGTCGGTTGGAGCGCGAAGAGGTGCGTGATTTATTTGTCGTCCGCCGCACGCTCGAATTGCAGGCCATTGCCCAGAGCGGTGCGTTCACCCAGGATCAATCCGAGCGTATGCAAAACGCCATCGAGGCCACCGCGCTGGCCCGGGAGCGTGAGGACTGGCGTGCGGTTGCGACCCACAGCCTGTTGGTGCATCAGCAGATTGTCGGGCTGATGCGCAGCCCGTTGTTTGACGAGTTTTTCGCCCAGGTGATTGCGCAGTTGCGTCTGGTGTTCTGCGCCGCGCCCGATGAGCAGCGTTTCCAGTCGCCCTGGCTGGAACGGGACCTTGAGATCCACACGTTATTAGCCAATAACAACAAGCTGGCGGCCGGGGAGGCGATGAGCCTGTACCTGGATGATTCAGAACGGCAGTCGTTGGCCCTGTTTACTTTCCCTTGATCGAGGATTTGCCCCATGTACAAAGACTATCCAGCCGCTTACCAGGTCAGCAAGGGTTCGGCGTTGCAGGTCGACACCGCGTTTTACGAACGTATCCGTGAGCGCAAGGATCAACGCACCTTGGTCGAACAGTTCGAGGTGCCGATTCGCACGGGCAGGGCGTGGAAGGTGCTGGCCGGGCATGTGTTCCGTGTGACTACGCCGGTGGGGCCGCAGGTGGGCGACTTCAATGTGTGGAACGCCAACGACCCGCGCGAACGCCTGTGGGCCGCGCGCACGCGCCAGTTACAGGGCGCGCATGTCAGCACCCATGATCGGTTGTGGTCTAACCTGCCGTTCCTGCGGCCGCTGGTGACCATCACCGATGACAGCCTGGCCAGCTACGGCATCGATGAGCACGGCGGGCGCCTGCATGATTTGCTCGGTACGCGCTGCGATCCGTATGTGAACCGCATGCTCACTGGTGAAGATTTCCATCATCACTGTCACTCGAACCTGACCCGTGCGGTGTTGCCTCACGGTCTGACGGAATTCGACGTGCATGACGTGCTGAACATCTTCCAATGCACCGGCCTCAATCACGACGACATGTATTTCATGAAAGCCTGTCCGGCGCAGAAGGGCGATTACCTGGAGTTTTTTGCCGAGATTGATTTGTTGTGTGCGCTGTCGACCTGCCCGGGCGGGGATCTGTCGCTGCCGATGTGGGGCCCGGATGCACAGGACCCGCTGACGGTGTGTCGTCCGCTGGGGGTTGAGATTTATCGATTGGAAGAAGAGTTGCTGAACGGTTGGAGCTCGCCTGCGCGTGCTGCTTATAAGGGGCTGCACGGGTTGCAGATTGCCAAGGCGGATTGGGAGTAACCGGGGGAGGGGGCTGCTTCGCAGCCCAACGGGAGCAAGCTCCCTCGCCACAGGGGCAAACCAGGTCAGCGGTCCTGCGAGTCCTTGGCATCCGCCTGCGCATTGCGCTCGGCCACGCGTTTGCGTTGTTCGTCGGTGAGTTCCACTTTGTTGGCGCTGTCACGCAGCATCAGCAGCCCGCCGACGATCGACCCGATCGCAACCACCATAATCAACCATGCATACCACGGCATAACGCTCTCCTTGAGGCAGATTGCCGTGGGAGGTTTTTCCCACGGTAATAACTGCTTTGAGTTACAGGCTTTCTGAGTAGTTCAGTGTAGGCCTGTTCCGCCTCAAAACCTTAGAGCCCGGTCAACATTGCATCTGCCGGTGCCGCGGCGCGGTCGTGCGCGGTCATCTGGAAGTAGATGAAGCCGACCACCATGAAGCCGAGGAAGATCATGCCGATCAGTGCGTTGAACCAGGCCATGGCCACCAGGCACACCACCGCCAGCACCAGCGCGATGCCCGGCACGATTGGGTAGCCCGGAGCGCGGAAGGTGCGTTCCAGCAGCGGTTCGGTCTTACGCAGTTTGAACAGGCTGAGCATGCTCATGATGTACATCACGATGGCGCCGAATACGGCCATGGTGATCATTGCAGCAGTCAGGGTCATGCCGCCCAGGTTGATCAAACCGTCGCTGTAGATGGCGGCAATACCGACCACGCCGCCAGCGATGATTGCCCGGTGCGGTGTATGAAAACGCGACAGCTTGGCCAGGAACGACGGCAGGTAGCCGGCCCGAGCCAGGGCGAAGAATTGGCGCGAGTAGCCAAGGATGATGCCGTGGAAGCTCGCTACCAGCCCGAACAGGCCGATCCACACCAGCATGTGCAGCCAGCCGGAGCTTTCACCGACCACGGTTTTCATCGCCTGGGGCAGCGGGTCGTTGATATTCGACAGAGTGCGCCAGTCGCCCACGCCGCCGGCGAAGAACATCACGCCCATGGCCAGGATCACCAGGGTCAGGATGCCGCTGATGTAGGCTTTCGGAATGGTGCGCTTGGGATCTTTCGCTTCCTCGGCCGCCATGGCCGCGCCTTCGATGGCGAGGAAGAACCAGATCGCGAAGGGGATCGCCGCGAATATTCCGGCAATCGCCGGGGCGCCGAAGGTGTCGGAGCCGGCCCAGCCATTGAGGGCGAAGTTGCTGAAGCTGAACGCGGGGGCGACCACGCCCATGAATACCAGCAGTTCGGCGACGGCGAGTACGCACACCACCAGTTCGAAGGTGGCGGCGAGTTTCACGCCGAGGATGTTCAGGCCCATGAACACGATGTAGGCGCCGACGGCGGCGTGTTTCGGATCGAGTGCGGGAAACTGCACATTCAGATACGCACCGATGGCCAAGGCGATAGCGGGTGGGGCGAACACGAATTCGATCAGGGTCGCCAGGCCGGCGATCAGGCCGCCTTTCTCACCAAACGCGCGGCGGCTGTAGGCAAAGGGCCCACCTGCGTGGGGAATGGCGGTGGTCAGTTCGGTGAAACTGAAGATAAAGCAGGTGTACATCGCGGCGACCATCAACGAGGTCACCAGGAAGCCCAAGGTCCCGGCCACGCCCCAGCCATAGCTCCAGCCGAAGTATTCCCCGGAAATCACCAGCCCGACCGCGATGCCCCACAAATGCAGGGTGCCCAAGGTGGGTTTGAGTTGTGTGTTCATCGTATTGCGCTCCCTGAACCGGTTGGAATGATTCAAGGTGTTGCAGCGGCCATGCCAGCCTGAGAATCATTGTCGTAAAGCTGCGCTACTGTCGTTTGGGGGATGGTTTGGCGTTTGAAATTTTCTGTTGCTGCACCAGATAAGTGCGGCGGTGACTGTGCCGGTGCTATCGGGAGCAAGCTCCCTCCCACACTTGACCGAGTTGTCACGCCGAGCGCCGATCAACCTGTGGGAGGGGGCTTGCCCCCGATAGCGCCCGCCCAGGCGCCGAAACCCCCGGTGTAAACCCCGCATAAACCCACTCTTTACGCCATCTTTACGCCCCACCCAGCCCCTCGCTCTCGTTCCTTTACACCACTCCTGCCGACAATTGCCCCACACGCGGCACTCGCCGCTAAACGGAGAGACTTCCATGAGCGTTCTGGACGGGGTGTCACTGCTATTGGCCGTGGCGCTGTTCATTTATCTGCTGGTTGCGCTGTTACGCGCGGATCGGAACTAGGAGCAGGCTATGCACAGTTATGACTATTGGCTGATCATCGCCTTCTTCGCCGTGGTACTGGTGCCGGCCCCGTTCCTGGGGCGGTTCTATTACAACGTGATGGAAGGCCGGCGCACTTGGCTCACGCCGCTGCTCGGGCCCGTGGAGCGCGCGTGCTATCGCCTCTCGGGCGTGGACGCGCAGCAGGAACAGAGCTGGCAGAAATACATGCTGGCGTTGCTGGCGTTCAACCTCGCCGGGTTTGTGTTGCTGTTCTCGATCCTGTTGTTCCAGGGCTACTTCCCACTGAACCCGCAGAAGTTGCCGGGCCTGGAGTGGACCCAGGCCTTCAACACCGCAGTCAGTTTCATCACCAACACCAACTGGCAGTCTTACAGCGGTGAAGCGTCCCTGAGCTACCTCAGCCAGATGGCCGGCCTCACCGTGCAGAACTTCGTCAGTGCGGCCACCGGCCTGGCAGTCCTGGTCGCGCTGTGCCGTGGGATCGGTCGCAAATCCACCCAGACCCTGGGCAACTTCTGGGTCGACATGACCCGCGCCACGCTCTACGGCCTGTTGCCGTTGTGCCTGGTGATGGCGTTGTTCCTGGTGTGGCAGGGCGTGCCGCAAACCTTCGCGCATTACGTTGATGCCGTGACCCTGCAGGGCGTCGACCAGGTGATCCCTTTGGGCCCGGCAGCCAGCCAGATTGCCATCAAGCAACTGGGCACCAACGGCGGTGGTTTCTTTGGCGTGAACTCGGCGCATCCGTTTGAAAACCCGACGGCCTGGGCCAACCTGTTCGAGGTGTCGGCGATCATCCTGATCCCGGTGGCGCTGGTGTTTACCTTCGGCCATTACGTGAAGGATCTGCGTCAGAGCCGGGCGATTCTCGCTTGCATGCTGGCCCTGTTCCTGATCGGCGGCGCGACCTCGCTGTGGGCCGAATACCAGCCCAACCCGACCCTGAACAACCCGACGGTTGAGCAGACCGCACCGCTGGAAGGTAAAGAAGCGCGCTTCGGCACCACTGGCACCGTGTTGTGGTCGGTGACCACCACCGCGGCGTCCAACGGTTCGGTCAACGGCATGCACGACAGCCTCAGCCCCCTCAGCGGGATGGTGGCACTGGTCAACATGATGGTCGGCGAAGTGATCTTCGGCGGCGTCGGCGCCGGTATGTACGGCATGTTGCTCAACGTGCTGATCGCGGTGTTCCTCGCCGGCCTGATGATCGGCCGCACTCCGGAATACCTGGGCAAGAAGCTGCAGGCCAAGGAAGTGCAATTGCTGGTCGTGACCCTGATGGTGATGCCGATCGGCGTGCTGGTGCTCGGTGCCATAGCCTCCAGCCTGCCCGGCCCGGCCGGTGCGATCAGCAACCCTGGTCCCCACGGGTTCAGCCAGTTGCTCTATGCCTACACCTCGGCCAGTGCCAACAACGGTTCGGCGTTCGGCGGCTTCAGTGCCAACACGCCGTTCCACAACCTGATGCTGGGCCTGGGCATGTTGATCGGTCGCTTCGGCTACATCCTCCCGGTACTGGCCCTGGCCGGCAGCCTGGCGATGAAGAAGACCGCACCGATTGGCCAGAACAGCTTCCCCACCCATGGTCCGCTGTTCGTGACCCTGTTGACCGTGACCATTTTGCTGGTGGGCGGCCTGACCTTCCTGCCGACACTGGCACTGGGCCCTATTGCTGAACACCTGAGCATGGCTGCTTTTAAATGAAGAGCCGAGGGATATGAAAATGAACATGCCTGCAAAAAACGCGAGCCCGGTCAAAACCCACGAACCCGCCAAAACCGCGATCTCCGCGCTATGGCGCCCGGCGCTGGTCCAGGCGTTCGTCAAGCTCGACCCACGGCAACTGCAACGCTCGCCGGTGATGCTGGTGGTCGAACTGACCGCCATCCTCACCACCGTGCTGTGCCTGGTGCCCGACACCGCCGTGCCGACCTTCGTCGCCGCGCAAATCGCCGTGTGGCTGTGGTTTACCGTGCTGTTCGCCAACTTCGCCGAAGCCTTGGCCGAAGGGCGTGGCAAGGCCCGCGCCGACAGCCTCAAGGCCGGCAGCGAAGGCCTCAGCGCTCGGCGCAAGGAGGCCGATGGCAGCTTCAAGGTCGTGCCCGCCACCAGCCTGCGCAAAGGTGATGTGGTGCGCGTCGCCGCCGGGGAAATGATCCCCGGCGACGGCGAGGTCATCGAAGGCATCGCCGCGGTCAACGAAGCGGCGATCACCGGCGAATCCGCACCGGTGATCCGCGAATCCGGCGGCGATCGCTCGGCCGTCACCGGCAACACGCGCCTGGTCTCGGACTGGCTGCTGATCCGCATCACCGCCAACCCCGGCGAGTCCACGCTGGACCGCATGATCGCGCTGGTGGAAGGCGCCAAACGCCAGAAAACCCCCAACGAAGTGGCGCTGGATATCCTGCTGATCGGCCTGACTCTGATCTTCCTGCTGGTGGTCGTGACCCTGCAGCCGTTCGCTCACTTCGCCAATGGCAGCTTGCCCCTGGTGTTCCTGGTCGCCCTGCTGGTGACGCTGATTCCGACCACCATCGGCGGCTTGCTCTCGGCCATCGGTATCGCCGGCATGGACCGCCTGGTGCGCCTCAACGTGATCGCCAAGTCCGGTCGCGCCGTGGAAGCGGCGGGGGACGTGCATGTGTTGTTGCTGGACAAGACCGGCACCATCACCTTTGGCAACCGTCGCTGCGCGGCAGTGGTGGCGGCGCCGGGCGTGAGCGGCCGGGAACTGGCCGAGGGCGCGCTGCTGGCGTCCCTGGCGGATGACACGGCAGAAGGTAAATCCATCGTTGAATACCTGCGTGCCCTGCACCCGCAAGCCGAGCCGTCCCTGGCGGAACTGACCGCCGTGCCGTTCACCGCCGAAACCCGTTTGTCCGGCGTCGACTATCAGGGCCGCGTATTCCGCAAAGGCGCCGTGGACTCGCTGCTGGCGTTTATCGGTCAGCCTCGCGGCGACCTGCAACCGGCCCTGTCGCGGGAAGTCGACAAGATCGCCCAGAGCGGCGGCACGCCGTTGCTGGTGTGCGCCGATGGCAAGTTGCTCGGTGCGATCCATCTGAAGGATGTGGTCAAGCCCGGCATCCGCGAACGGTTTGCCGAGCTGCGCAAGCTGGGGATCCGCACCGTGATGGTCACCGGCGACAACCCGCTGACAGCGGCCGCGATTGCTGCGGAAGCCGGCGTGGACGACGTGTTGGCCGAAGCCACCCCGGAGAAAAAACTCGCACGGATCCGCCACGAACAGAACGACGGCCGACTGGTGGCGATGTGCGGCGACGGCGCCAACGACGCCCCGGCGCTGGCCCAGGCGGACGTCGGCATGGCGATGAACGACGGCACCCAGGCTGCCCGCGAAGCGGCCAACATGGTCGACCTCGACAGCGACCCGACCAAGCTGCTGGACGTGGTGCAGATCGGCAAGGAATTGCTGGTGACCCGCGGCGCGCTGACCACCTTTTCCATCGCTAACGACGTGGCCAAGTACTTCGCGATCCTGCCGGCGCTGTTCGCCTCGATCTACCCGCAACTTGGCGTGCTCAACGTGATGCACCTGCAGAGCCCGCAGAGCGCGATCCTCTCGGCCATCGTGTTCAACGCGCTGATCATCGTCGTGCTGATTCCCCTGGCGCTGCGCGGTGTGCGGGTGCAGGCGGCGAGTGCGGCGGCGTTGCTGCGGCGCAACCTGTTGATCTACGGCCTGGGCGGGATTGTGGTGCCGTTCGTGGGCATCAAGGCGATCGACATGTTGCTGACCGCGCTGCACCTGGTTTGACCCGATGCCTGTGGGCACCGGCAAAGCGGTGGCCACAGGTTGCACTGACCGAATCGAGGAATTTGAAATGTCCAATATCATCCGCCCGGCCCTGAGCCTGCTGGTCCTCATGACCCTGATCACCGGCGTCGCCTACCCGTTGGTGGTGACCGGTGTCGCCCAGGTTGCCTTCCCGGACCAGGCCAACGGCAGCCTGGTGCGCGACGCCAGCGGCAAGGTGCGCGGCTCCAGCCTGATCGCTCAGGACTTTACCGGCGACAGCTGGTTCCACCCGCGTCCTTCGGCAGGCGCGTTCGCGACCGTGTCCAGCAGCGCGAGCAACCTGGGGCCAAGCAACCCGGCACTGGCCACGCGCGTGTTCGATGACGCGAATAAACAGTTCGTGCCCGCGCAAGGGCCGGTGCCGTTAGCCTCGCTGACTACCTCCGGCAGCGGTCTTGATCCACACTTGCCTCCGCAGGCGATTGCCTATCAACTGGCGCGGGTAGCCGCCGCGCGGAATGTGCCGGTGGCCACCCTGCAACGCTTGCTGGATGAACACATCGAAAGCCCACTGGTGGGCCCGCCGGTGGTGAATGTGCTGGCGCTGAACATGGCCCTGGAAAAATTGTAAACAGGAGCGCCGCTATCGCGGGCAATGCATTCCACATGTGAGAGAGGGCTTGCCCGCGATAGCGCCCTGAAAGACACCCTATAAACCCCTGAAGGAACCCCCGCGCATGAGCGACTCCGGCCGCGCCGATGCCCTGTTAGCCGATCTGCCCCGGGACGGCCGTGGCCGGCTCAAAGTCTTCCTTGGCGCCGCGCCGGGTGTGGGCAAGACCTATGCCATGCTCCAGGCCGCCCACACGCAGTTGCGCCAGGGCGTCAGGTTGCTCGCTGGCGTGGTCGAAACCCACGGCCGCGCCGAGACCGAAGCGTTGCTCAGTGGCCTGCCGCAGCAACCGTTGCTGCGCAGTGAATACCGGGGCGTGATGCTCGAGGAAATGGACCTGGACGGCCTGCTCGCTGCCAAGCCGCAACTGGTGCTGGTGGACGAACTGGCCCACAGCAACGCGCCCGGCAGCCGCCATGAAAAGCGCTGGCAGGATATTCAGGAACTGCTCGCCGCCGGCATCAACGTGTTCACCACGGTCAACGTCCAGCACCTGGAAAGCCTCAACGATCAGGTGCGTGGCATTACCGGCGTGCAGGTGCGCGAAACCCTGCCAGATTGGGTCCTGCAGGAGGCCGATGAGCTGCTGCTGATCGACCTGCCATCCCGCGAGTTGCTGGAGCGCCTGCGCGACGGCAAGGTGTATGTGCCAGAACAGGCCCGTGCGGCCATCGACGCGTTTTTCACCCAGACCAACCTGATGGCCCTGCGCGAGCTGGCGATGCAAACCGCCGCCGCTCACGTCGACGACGACCTGGCCCAGGGTTACCGCCAACTCGGCCAGGCCGCGCCGGCCGTGCGTGGGCGCTTGCTGGTCGGCGTCGACGGCGATGCACAAGCCGAACGCCTGGTGCGCCATGCCAGCCGCGTGGCGCAGCGTCGCCATCTGCCCTGGACCCTGGTGCATATCGATAACGGCCGCGCACGCGATGAACAAGCACGCCTGCGTCTGCAAAATGCCCAGCAACTGGCCGAACGCCTCGGCGGTGACGTGGTGCTGCTGCGTGCGGGTGAGGTGACCAAGACGTTGATCCAGCATGCCGCCGAGCGCCGCGCCAGCCTGGTGCTGGTCGGGCAGTCGCGGATGAACTGGCGACGCCGGCTGTTCGGCGGTGGCGTGGCCGAGCGCCTGATGCGCAATGCGCGCGGTCTGGAAATCAACATCCTCGACAGCGACGACGTACCTGCACCGCCGCGCCTGCCGGATGTGCGCGGGCTGGTGTGGTTCGACTATGCGCTGGCGGTGGTCGCGACGGTGATCGCGGCGGCCCTGGCCTGGGCGGTCGCCAGTGTGTTGCCGTTGCCGAATATCTCGCTGGTGTTTCTCGCGGCGGTATTACTGGTGGCGGTGCGCAGCAGCCTGGGGCCGTCCCTGATGTGCGCGGCGCTGTCGTTCCTGACGTATGACTTCCTGTTTATTCCGCCAAAATTCTCCTTCGCCATCCAGCGTGAAGAAGACGTACTGACCCTGTTGTTCTTCCTGCTGATGGCGGCGTTGACCGGCAACCTCGCGGCGCGCCAGCGTCGGCAGTTGCAGGCGTTGCGCGATACCCAGGAAGAAACCAGCGAGCTGCTCGACCTGTCGCGCAAACTCACCGCCGCCACCGATCGCCAGGCGGTGATCAGCGCGGCGGCGCATCACCTGGAAGGCTGGAGCGACCTGGATCTGTGCCTGGTCAACCGCGACGGCCAGGGCGCCTGGAAAGTCGAGACCGGCGGGCCGCTGACCTTCACCGAAGCCGAACGCGCCGCCGCCGACTGGGCCTGGCAGCATGACCAGCCGGCAGGTAAGGGCACCGGCACGCTGCCGTTCGGGCGCTGGTGGTGGTGGCCGTTGTCGGGCGAAGAGGGCCCGCTGGGGTTGCTCGGCGTCAGCGCAAAACCCGGTATGGAACTGAGCGGCCAGCGCCGTCGCTTGCTGACTGCCTTGAGCCAGCCGCTGGCCCAGGCGTTGGCCCGCGCGCAATTGGCGCAGGAGCTGGAGTCCGCGCGCCTGCACGGCGAGACCGAGCAACTGCGCAGTGCCTTGCTCGCCTCTGTGTCTCACGATTTGCGCACGCCGTTGACGTCCATGCGTGGCAGTATCGACAGCCTGCTGGCACTCGGCGAAGCCATCCCGCTGGAGGATCGCCGCGAGTTGCTCGAAGGCACCCGCGATGAAGCCGAGCGCCTCGACCGCTATATCCAGAACCTGTTGGACATGACCCGCCTGGGCCACGGCGCGTTGAAGCTGGCGCGCGATTGGGTCTCGCCCGGCGATATCGTCGGCAGCGCCCTCGGCCGTTTGCGCGCGGTGCTGGCGCCGTTGCAGGTGAGGATCGATGTGCCGTCTGAACTGCCGTTGCTGTATGTGCATGCCGCGTTGATCGAGCAGGCGCTGGTCAACGTGCTGGAAAACGCCGCCCGATTCTCGCCGGCCCAGGGCCATTTGCACGTCAGCGCCGGGGTGTCGGATAACCAGCTATTCTTCGCCGTGGCGGACGAGGGCCCCGGGATTCCCGAAGACGAGCGCGCGAAGATTTTCGATATGTTCTACACCGCTGCCCGTGGTGATCGCGGCGGGCAGGGCACGGGGCTGGGCCTGGCGATCTGCCAGGGCATGGTCGGTGCCCATGGCGGGCATATCAGCGTCGCCGATGGGATTGGCGGGCGGGGTACCTGCATCACGCTGTTCCTGCCTTTACCCGCACAGCCTGGCCTGGAACGCGAGGCGTGAGCTACTCTCTTTTTCCGATGGATTTTGATTGGACACCATGAGCCAGACCGCGACGATTTTGGTCATTGACGACGAACCGCAGATCCGCAAATTCCTGCGCATCAGCCTGGCCTCCCAGGGCTACAAAGTGATCGAGGCCGGCACTGGCAACGAAGGCCTGGCCCAGGCCGCCTTGAGCAAGCCGGATTTGCTGGTACTCGACCTCGGCTTGCCGGACATGGACGGCCAGCAGGTGCTGCGCGAGTTTCGTGAGTGGTCGACGGTGCCGGTGCTGGTGTTGTCGGTGCGCGCCAGCGAAGTGCAAAAGGTCGAGGCGCTGGATGGGGGCGCGAACGATTACGTCACCAAACCCTTTGGCATCCAGGAGTTTCTGGCCCGCGTGCGCGCCTTGTTGCGCCAGGCCCCAGCGGGTGAAGCCCAGGAAGCGGCGTTGTGTTTTGGCCCGCTGACGGTGGACCTGGCCTTCCGCCGCGTATTGCTGGACGGCGCCGAAGTGGCGCTGACCCGCAAGGAATACGCGGTGCTGGCGCAATTGGCGCGACATCCGGGGCGGGTGATTACCCAGCAACAACTGCTCAAGGACATCTGGGGGCCGACCCATACCGAGGACAGCCACTACCTGCGCATCGTGGTGGGCCACCTGCGCCAGAAGCTGGCGGATGATCCGACTCAGCCGCGGTTTATCGTGACCGAGGCGGGGGTGGGGTATCGGTTGTTGGGGGCTTAGGCCTGGTGGGTTTTCGTTGGCTGTCAGGGCCCTATCGGGGGCAAGCCCCCTCCCACAGGTTGAAGGCGTTCACAAATCAAAATGTGGGAGGGGCGGTGCGACGATTCGACTTGCCCCCGATGAGGCCCCCAGCCACACCGCCAATCTCAGTGCTGCTCACTCTCATACCGATCCAACGTATCACTGGCGATCTCGCGCCCCAGGGCGATCAGTTCCGGCGCCTTGTAGAACTCGAAAAACCGGCACACCCGTTTCGGCACGTTGATCAGCACATCCGGCGGGTAGCCGGCGATCTTGTATTGCGCCAGCGATGTCTGCATCACCTCGAAGCTCTGGTTGATCAGGTCCAGCAATGATGCCGGGCCGACGTTGTCGATGATGAACGATCCGGTCGCCGACTTCGGCGCCCCGGCTTTTTCCGGGGCGGCGGCGGGCTGCTGGGATTCCGGTTCGGCCGACTCCAGCCACGGGTTGATCTCGGCCGCTTGGGCCTGCAAGGCTTCCTGTTCGAGCTTCATCAACTGCTCGGCCTGCTTGCGGCGAAACGGCAAGTGCGAACCCAGCGACTTCGCCAGGCTGTTGAAGCGGCTCTTGAACGCCGGCGGCCGCTGGATCACTGGCAAGTGGTAGTGTTTCTGGTTGGTCGCGTTGAGGTTGACCGCAATGATCAAGTCGCAATGGCTCGACACCACCGGCACGATCGGCAGCGGGTTGAGCAGGCCGCCGTCCACCAGCATGCGGTTGCCCTGCATCACCGGGGTGAACAGGCTCGGAATCGCCGCCGATGCGCGCATGGCCTGGTGCAGGCAGCCTTCCTGGAACCAGATTTCCTGCTGGTTGGTGAGGTCGGTGGCCACGGCGGTGTAGGGGATGCGCAGCTCTTCGATATTGATCTCGCCGACGATCTTGCGGATCTGCCCGAAGACCTTCTCGCCGCGAATCGCTCCCAGGCGGAAGCTCACATCGACCAGGCGCAGTACGTCGAGGTAATCCAGGCTTTCGATCCAGTTGCGATACTCATCGAGTTTGCCGGCAGCATAGATTCCGCCGACCACCGCGCCCATGGAGCAGCCGGCGATACAGGCGATGTCGTAGCCGCGCCGTTCGATTTCCTCGATCACACCGATATGGGCATAGCCCCTGGCCCCACCGGAGCCCAGCACCAAGGCAACACGCTTCTTCATGGTCGATGTCCTTCGTTAAGCAGGCGCCCACAATGCACCTAATACGGGGGCGGCTTCAATCTTCGCGCCACCGCGCAATATTTTTCCAGAATAGCGGCTAGGCTCGGGTATGCTCTGGCAATAGGCGCTTTTGATTTCGGGTGGCGGACAAGGCACTTTTCTTTGTAGGCAACGTCTACACGGTACGACCGTTTTTCTTTATTTTGAGGTGTCATCGATGAAAGCCTGGATGTGTGTGCCTGTGATCATGTTGGCCCTGGCCGGTTGCGCCGGGAAAACTGCCTATCGCGACAGCTGCGGCAGCCAATTGGACGCCGCGTGGAAAGAGCTGGACCTGGCCAAGGCCGAAGGCTTTGCCGGTACCGTGAGTTACTCCAAGGCCTTGTCCCTGCTGACCGGCGCCAAGACCCAGCAGCAATTCGAAGCGTTCGAAGGCTGCGCCAACAAGGCCGAGAAGGCGCGTTTCTATATTCGTGAGTCGCGCGCCGGCCGCTGATTCGTCGCAGCTGTCGAGTGCAACCAGGCTGCGTCAGCGGTTTGAGTGATGCAGGGATTATTCGTCGTCAGTGGAGGAAAACATGTCAGCCTTGGTAGATCAGTTAGTCGCTCAGGTCATCGGCCTGGAAGTAGGGTTACTGAGCTGCCAGGCTCGGCTCGCCGCCGTCACCGACGATGAAGCCCTGCATGATTTGCGCACCACCGTGCGGCGCCTGCGTAGCCTGTTGCGACCCTTGCGCGGCTTGCCGGGGGTCGAACAACTCGAACTGGCCGCCAGTACCGTCGGCCAATTGACCACCCCGTTGCGCGATCGTGAAGTGCTGGCCGCGCATCTGCACCAGCACGGTCACCATGCCGCTGCCGACCGTCGTCTGCGCCTGCAACCCGAGGCCTATCGCCACGTCGCCGAGGGCCCGGAGCTGGCGCACCTGCTGCAGATCCTCGATGCATTCCCGCGGTTTATCCGTGCCTCGCAACACCAGAAACTGCTCAGGGGCCTGCGCACGCGTATCGAGAAACGCCTGACCAAGCAATGGCACAACCTCGATGACGCCCTGCAGGACCCCAGCCACGATCGCCACCGTCTGCGCTTGTTGATCAAGCGCGTGCGCTACGCCGCCGAAGCCTACCCCGAGCTGGACAAGCTGCCGGTCAAGGCAATGTCGCGCCTCAAGCAAGCCCAAGGCGCCCTGGGCGATTGGCATGATTGCTGGCAGTGGCTGCTCCAGGCTGAGCATCAAGCCGATCTGCAGCCCTGTGTGACGATTTGGCGTCGCACCATGGCCCAGGCCGAAGGCGAGGCGGATCGGGTGCTGGACAAACTCTGCGCGGATTGTTTCTGAGCCGGTCCGGTTTTTGGCCGGAATAGGCGCTGTACCTGGTGGGTGCGCTGGTTAAGATCGCTGCTCCAGTCTTTTTGATGTGAGGTCGCCATGCGCTTCAGTGATTTGCTCGACGCCGCCCGTAACCACCCGCTGGAGGTCACCATCCCCGCCGAATGGGCGCAGGGTCGCGCGACCTTTGGTGGCCTGGTGGCCGCTTTGCAATATGAAGCGCTACGCGCCCAGGTCCCTGCCGACCGGCCGTTACGCTCGTTGGCAATCACTTTTGTCGGCCCGGTCGCCGCGGATGTGCCCGCCAGTTATCACGTCGAAGTGCTGCGCGAAGGCAAGGCGGTCAGCCAATTGCTTGGCCGGGTGGTGCAGAACGGTGAAGTGGCGACGCTGGTCCAGGCCAGTTTCGGCGCGTCCCGTGAGTCGCAAGTCGTGGTGGCGAGTGAGCCGCCGCCGACCTTCAAGCATTGGGATGAATGCCAGGAGCTGCCGTATATCCAGGGCGTCACCCCGGAATTCATGCGGCACCTGGCGATGCGCTGGAGTGTCGGCGGCCTGCCGTTTACCGGCAATACCTCTCGCGACATGGGCGGTTGGGTGCGCTTGCGCGGCGATGTGAAAGAAGAGCCGCTGACCGAGTCGCATATCCTCGCCCTGGTGGATGCCTGGCCGCCAGCGTTGCTGCCGCACCTGCGCAAGCCCGCGCCGGGCAGCACCCTGACCTGGACCATCGAGTTTATCCAGCCGCTGCAAGACCTCACCACACTTGACTGGTGCCAGTACTACGTCAACATCGAACACGCCCGTGACGGCTACGGCCATGCCGCTGCGGCGCTGTGGAGCCCGAGCGGCGAGTTGATCGCCATCAGCCGCCAGACCGTGGTGGTCTTCGCCTGACCTTCAGTGCCGATGACGCTGACGCCAGGCGCGCCACCAGCCACCGCTGAGCACAAAGCGTGGGAAACTCACGAACTGCTCGACCAACAGGCGTTGGACCGCGTCTTTGCGGTCGCTGAACGGTTCACCGGCCTGGGCTTCCAGGCTGTGGCCATGCCGCTGTAAGGCAAGGCCGGCGAGGATGCCGACAACGCCCACGGCCAGACTGGCCAGGCTCAGGCTGAATACCCCGGAAACGACCAACAGAAACCCGATGATAAACAGCGGCACCGCGATCATGTGTAACGCCAGGTTGGTCGGGTGCTGGTGGTTCTGCGGGTACTGACGCCATTGCCAGGCGGGGAGATTGGGATGACGTTTGCCCATGATGATGAATCCTCTGTCCGTTGAAACAACTTGAACAGAGTTTACGTCGGGTCGGCTGGCGCGGCGAATCAAGGCTGGCTATGGGGGCCATAGCCTCGCCTTGTATTGCTTATAGCTTCAACTGGCCAATCGCCTTGCTCAACTCCCCGGCCAATGTGGCGAGCTGATTGCTGGTGGTGGCCGAATCCACGGTCTGCTGCACGGTGTTCTCGGTCACATCACGAATACTCACCACGGCGCGGTTCATCTCTTCGGCGACATGGCTCTGCTGTTCGGCGGCGACGGCGATCTGGGTGTTGCTTTCGCGCATCTGCGCCACGGCGCCGGTGATTTCGGCCAGTGCCGCGCCGGCTTCCTGGGCCTGTTGCACGCAGTCATCGGCCTTGAACGAGCTTTCTTGCATGAAGTCCACCGCATCGCGGGTGCCGGCTTGCAGCGCCGAGACCATGAGCGTGATTTCGTCGGTGGAGGTTTGCACGCGTTTGGCCAGGTTGCGCACTTCGTCGGCGACCACGGCGAAACCGCGGCCCATCTCCCCAGCGCGGGCGGCTTCGATGGCGGCGTTGAGCGCGAGCAGGTTGGTCTGTTCGGCGATGCTGTGGATCACGCTGACCACGCCGTTGATTTTCTGGCTGTCTTCGGCGAGTTTCTGGATCATCTCGGCGGTCTGTTGCACGCCGCTGGACAGCCCGGCGATTGAGCGTTGTACCCGATCCACCACTTCGCGGCCGCTGCCGGCGAGGGTGTCGGCGGTCTGGGACAAATCGCGGGTGGCGCCGGCGTGCTGGGCGATGTGGTGGACGGTGGCCGTCATCTCGTTGATGGCGGTGGCGGCCTGGTCGGTTTCGCTTTGCTGGCCGAGCATGCCGTGCTGCACCTCGTTCATGCTGCTGGCCAGGCGCGCCGCGCCCTCATCCAGTTGCTTGGCGGTGCTGGCCACGGTGTTGACCACTCGCTGGTAGCCGGCTTGCATGGCATTGAACGCGCTGGCCATCTGCCCGACTTCATCTTTGCAGGCCAGCGGGACACGCGCCGACAAGTCGCCGGTTTTCTCGACGTGCAGCATCACGTCCTTGAGGGTGTTGAGCTGGCTGAGCAGGAAGCGGATCAGCAACTGCGAGGCGCAGAGCATCGCCAGCATCAGGATCAGCACCGCTACCGCGTAGTTGGCGAAGCGCTCACTGAACACCTGGCTCAGGCTTGGCGCGTAAGCGAGCACGGCGACCTGTTGCCCGTCGGCGCGGGCGACCACTTCAGCGCCCATCAACGGGTTTTCGCCGAACAAGGGCAGCTGATTGAGTTCGACCCAGCCGCTGGCACTGCTCAGGTCTGACAGATCTTGATCAGCCAACTGTGGGACTTGGCCACGGGCAAACGTCAGCCACGCCTCGCCCTTGGGCAGCGCCTTGTCGGCCGGCCAGGCGCTGAGCAAGCGCGCCTGGGCTTGTGCCGAGGCCTGGGACGCCTGGCTGCGCGACTGCTGTTCGAGATGCACAGCGTATAGCACCAACAGCAGCGTGGTGATAAAGGCGACCGCGTTGACGGCCCAGAATTTGTATTTCAGCGAGATATTGCTAAGCCAGGCACCCATAGAAGGTTTTTCTCTGATAGCGGAAACAGCATTGGCAAGGTGCCATTATTGTGCCGCTACTGAAAAAATACCACTTTGATATGGGTCAATACGCCACATCAAACCACCGCGGGTAGGCCAAAAAAAATGCGCGCGCAGGCGGTGCTGTGCTGGGCCAGGTCTTCCGGGCTTTCGTTGCGGTGCAGGGCGACTTCGCGCAGCACCTCCGGCAGGTAGGCCGGTTCGTTACGGCCGTTTTTCGGTTTGGGCCGCAGGGTGCGCGGCAGCAGGTAAGGCGCATCGCTTTCCAGCATCAGGCGGCCCCGAGGAATTTCTCTGACCAGCGGATGCAGGTGCGTCCCACGGCGCTCGTCGCAGATCCAGCCGGTGATGCCGATGTGCAAGTCGAGGTCGAGGTAGCTGAACAGCGCCTGCTGCTCGCCCGTGAAGCAATGCACCACGGCGGCGGACAAGTGATCGCGGTAATCCTTGAGGATCTCCAGCAGGCGCTGGTTGGCGTCGCGTTCGTGGAGAAACACCGGCAGTTTCAGCTCGACGGCCAGGGCCAGGTGTTCTTCGAGGACTTTTTCCTGCTGCGGGCGCGGTGAGAAGTCGCGGTTGAAATCCAGCCCGCATTCGCCCACCGCGCGCACGCGGCTGTCGTTGAGCAAACCACGTAGGCGTTGGGCGCTGTCGCCGTTCCAGTCGCTGGCGGAATGGGGGTGGATGCCGGCGGTGCAGAACAGTCGCTGGCCGCTTTCATCCAGCTTTTCGCACAATTGCAGGGCCTGTTCGCTGCCGTCGACACTGGTGCCGGTGAGCACCAATTGTTGCACGCCGGCGGCATACGCACGCTCGAGAACGGCCTGGTGCTTCTCGTCGAAACTTGGGTTTGTCAGGTTGACGCCGATATCAATGAGTTGCATGGTGCTATCTCCGCCTGCGGCCGGAAAGCATATCAGAGCTGTAGATTTATAAGAAAAACCTAGAACTACAACGAGTTATAGCTGTCTTTGAACGTCGCAAGTGACATTGTGGTGGGTCTATCGCCTATCCTGGTGCCGCCGTTGCGTGCCTTGTCAGCGCATAAAGCGCTCTGTTTCTGACCTCCAGCCCCTCGTTTTTCGCGAAGGTGCTGGCCAGTATTCTTTCCGGAGAGCGGATGATCCGACCCTCGGCGTTGCTTATGTTGTGCCTGACGTTATCGCTGCCCATGGCGGCGGTCGCGCGGCTGGACGGGCCGCTGGAAGTGACCAAACCGAGCAAGGTGCGCGACCTGGCCGAGATTCGCTCCAGTCGTACCCTGCGCGTACTGGTCAACCAGAGCCGCAACAGTTCCGGCGAAATCCAGGGCCAGGCCATTGGTGTCGAATACCATCGCCTGCGTGCGTTCGAGCAGTACCTCAACGACCAAGCCCACGATGGCCAGGAAATCAATCTGAAGGTCATCCCCAAGGCCAAGGACCAACTGCTTGGTGCGCTGGCGCGGGGTGAAGGCGATCTGGTAGCCCCCGGGGAATTGCTGGAAGTGAAGGCCACGCACAAGATCAGTGCGAGCGACCCGATTGCCAGCGGCGTGCCGTTATGGCTGGTGGGGGTCAAGGGCGAGCGCCGGTTCACCCGGCTGGAGCAGTTGTCCGGGCGCACATTGGCGCTGACCACCGGCAGCGCGGCGGCGGATGCGATCAACCAGGTCAACCAGAAACTGGCCCTGCACAAGCAGCCGCCGATCAAGGTGGAGTGGGTCGACCCGAGCCTGGCGGTGGAGGACGTGCTGGAGATGGTCCAGGCCGGCATCTTTCACCTGACCATCGTCGAGAAGCCCATCGCCGAACGTTGGTCGAAGATCCTGCCCAAGCTGCGCTTCGACAAGCAGGTGGTGATCAATGAGCCGGGCGAAGAGTATTGGTTCGTGCGGCAGGACGCCGCGATGCTGCGGGCGAGTATTGATCGCTTCCTCAAGACCTACCGCACGCCTTCCGACCAGGACGTGGCGTTTCAGCGCATTTATCGACGCCTTTACCAAGTGCGCAACCCGCTGGCCCGCATCGACCGCCAGCGCCTGGAGAAACTGCGTCCGATCCTGCAAAAACATGCGCGCGAGCAAGGCATGGATTGGTTGAACCTCGCCGCGCTGGCCTTCAAGGAGTCCGCCCTCGACCCAAGCGCGCGCAGCAGCGGTGGCCCCACCGGCCTGATGCAGATCACGCCTTCGGCGGCGCAGCGGGTGGGCGTGAACAATATCGAAAATCTCGACAGCAATGTGCAGGCGGGCGCACGTTACCTGTCGATGATCCGCCGCAAGTTTTTCGCCAGCCCCAAGCTCAACGAGCGTGAGCGCATGGCGTTCGTGCTGGCGGCCTACAACATGGGGCCGGAACGCGTGCAAGGCATGCGTACCGAAGCCAAGCGGCGTGGGTTGAACCCCAATCAGTGGTTCTTCCAGGTGGAGCGCATTGCCATGGAGCAGGTGGGGATGAGCGGCGTGAGCTATGTGAATAGCGTCAACAAGTACTACCTGGCGTTTGATCGGGAGCGGGACTCCCTGGAGCCGTCGGCGTTGGAACCGAAAATCGCTTCGCGCAAGTGATCGATTTTATAGATATTAATCAGGCATTTTTTCGGCTTTTATCATTGCCTAAACTGATTAATATAGCGGCCAACCAACCCCTACTCTGAAAAGGATTATCCCCATGAGCCCACTGATCAAAAGCATCCTGTCCACCCGCGCCGGCTATGGCTTGACCATTCTGCGCATTGTCGTCGGCATCATCTTCGCTGCCCACGGTTCGCAAAAACTCTTTGGCTGGTTTGGCGGCTACGGCCTGGCGGGCACCGCGCAGTGGATGGAAAGCATCGGCCTGGCGCCGGGCACCCTGATGGCCTTGTTGTCGGGCGGTACCGAGTTCTTCGCCGGCCTGGCCTTGATCATCGGCCTGCTGGCACGCCCTGCGGCCTTGGGCCTGACGATCCTGTCGCTGGTGGCGATCTTCTCGGTGCATATCCATAACGGTCTGTTCATGGCGAACAATGGTTATGAGTTCGCCCTGGCCTTGCTCGGCGGCTCCCTGGCCGTCCTGTTCGAAGGTGCCGGCAAACTGTCCGCCGACCGCGCCATCACTCACTGATCGGTCTGTAACCGCTGGAGAAGGCCCGCCATGTGCGGGCCTTTTCGTTGCGCGGGATTCTTGACACCGCCCCATCGGCTTCTCTAGGATGTTGGTTATGCGCCGATTTAAACAGCTAATTGCGGGGCGCCACTGGGACTCGATGCAGCCCGACAGAAGCCAGTTCTCATTGCAGACGCCGGCTTCGAAATACCGCTAAAGCGCTGGTTCGGTGTTGCCTCTCACCTGCCCGCAGACTTTTGAGGCAGAGACACGACACGATGAATGCACCACGCCCCCTCATACGCCTGGCTCCGATCACTGCGGAGCTGACTCAACGCAATCCGAGAATTCTCCTGGGCGGCAAGCACCAGCCGACGCTGTTGCGTTACCTGGACGGCTGGCCGCGTCGGGGCGGGCGGCCCTCGGCGTTCCTGATCCAATTTGTCGAAGATGGCGATTCCCTGGCACGCTTTGCCAGCAACAGCTTTGACCTTGCGGTGATCCAGGCGCCCAGCGCCAGTGACGCGGCTGAGGTGATCCGCCAACTGACGCGCATTGCCCGGCAAGGTTTGATCGCGCGGCGCTGAGCCCTCAATAAAACGCCGACGGCGGCACCGGCCAGCGACGACGCCGCCGCCGAAACAGCCCCCAGGCAATCAGGCACAGCAGTGCCGGCAACGGCACAATCACCAGCAGTTTTACGTTGCGTTCCAGGCGCTGCACCGGCGCGTAAAGCGTGTTTTTCAGCGTATGCAGTTCCATCGGTAGACGCAGGCGTTCCTTGTTGAGCGCTTGCAACTGGGTACTGGTATCGACCGACTCCGTGCCCAGGGCCGTGACGTCGGGGTTAAGGCGCTGCCATTCCTTTTCCGTTCGTGCCAGGCGCCGTTCCAGCTCGGCAGCCTGATCCCGATAGGCGCGTTCGGCAGCCTCGCGCCGCTTCGCCAGCAGCTTCAATGAATGGCCGGCCACCGCGCGCGGGCGAATATCCGCCAGGGCCTGCGGCGCGGCGAGGTTATCCAGTGCGTTCATGACAAACAGTTTGTTGGCATTTCGCGCGGATTCGCCGGGAGGCTCGCTCAACATATCCGTATCTGCAACCACGACCACATGGATCTGCGCCGCCTTCTGCAACCCCGGCGGCCGCCCGCCAAATCCGTCGGCAAACGCCGAATAGGCTGGTCCTTCGAGGCGGGCAGCGATCACGTGAGGCTCGCCACGCGTGGGTAACGCACTGCCCACGGCGTCTGAATCGATCAGTAACGACTGTCTGGAACTGTGCAACAGCGGCGTGAAGATGGCGCGGCTTTTATCCAGGGAGAACAGGGCGCCGCTGTTCGACACGGTCACTGTGCCCAGCTTCCAGGTGCTGACATCGCGGGTATTCATTGCTTGGCGTGGCAGGGTGAATGTGGCCGGTTGATGTTCCGACGGGGCATAGGTGGGGTCGACCAGCACTTTGTTGCTCGGCATGCTGACCCCCCAGCCGGCGAGCAACGCGTCTAGCCGGGTGGCGGAGGACGTTGTCTTTGAGCCGCCTTTGTCGAGGGGGTCGATAAACATCAGCAGTTTGCCGCCGCCCAGGACGAACTGGTCGATCGCATACAGTGTTTTTTCCGGCAGCCCGCGTGGATGTACGAGCATCAGGGTTTTAATCCGCGAGGGCACATGATCGGCGGTCGGCTCCAGCTCCAGGAGGTCGAAATGTCGGTGCAATTCCAGTACCAGCGGCTCGATGGATGCGCCGGCCGGTAACCCTGATAACAGCCCGACGATCGCGGGCTCGGGGTGCAGCAACTGGGTGATCAAGTGGCTGATTTCATACTCCAGCAGCGGCTCGTTCTCCGGGTTGAACGACTCGATGCGTTGGGCGGTTTGCCCCTCCCGAGCGCCGATAAGACCGAAGAACCCCGGTTGATCGCGCAGGCCATACAGTCCTGCTTTGTAGGCATCCTCTGAAAAGGGAGTGGGATCGATAATGTGCAGATTGATCCTGCCGTTTGCTGCGTGTTCGAACGCCCTGAGTTTTTCTTCAACGCGTTTAGCATAGTGTTTCAGGATGCTTTTTTTGGCCGGTATGCTTGAATTGAAATAATAGAAGTCCAGTGGACTTTCCAGTGTGGTGAGTAAGTGCAATGCCGCGGGTGACAATGTATTGGTCTGTTGTTGGGAAAAGTCCTGGCGTAAATCAGGAAGTTTGACTACCCATACCAGGTTGAATGCGAGGAACAGCAGCAGTATGACGCTAAGTGTCATGCCGGTGCGCAATGGATATCGCATCGAGAGTGTTCCTTCTCAGCTGTTCTTGTAGTTGAGGATAACGGTCGTCGCAGCAAGAAAAGCAATGATCATGCTGATGAAATACGCGCCGTCCTGAAAGGTAAGTGTCCCGTGATCAATCAGGCCAAAACGCAGGAGTGGGCTGAGAGATGTCAAACTGTCGATGATCCAGATGGGCGCTTGACGCTCCAGTGCATCCAATATCGAAGACACGCCGCTGGCCAATAACAGCAGGCTCAGCGTCAATATGAAAATGGCCAGGCGCTGGCGGGTCAGTGCGCAAATAAAAACACCCACTGAGAGATAGCTTCCGCTCAATAACCAACTGGCCAGGAATTGGGAGACGATGACCCGGTTGTCCGCACTGCCCAACAAGTTGACCACCGTCACGATGGGGAATGTCAGTAATAATGCCAGGCCCGCCACGACCCAGGCGGCGAGGAACTTCCCAATAACCAGTTCGGCGGGCCGCACAGGCAGTGTTTTCATGAAATCGCCAAAGCCTGTCTCGTTCTCGTCCGCCCAAAGTTGAGTCGACAGTGCAGGGACCAGTAACAGGTACAACCACGGGTGCCATTGAAAAAAGCCCTGCAAATCGCTGCTGCTGCGCTCCAGCAGTTGGCTGGTGTGCAACCCCAGCAAGGTCGACAGCAACAGGAACAGCGCAACGCTCAGGTAGGTGGCAGGTGCCGATAGATAGCTGGCAAGCTGGCGTTTGAAAACAGATGGCAGCAGGTTCAATGGGAGGCCTCCTGGCTCAGGTGGTGAACGACATCGTTCAGGCGGCCTGGCTCCAGATTCAGTGAGTGTATTTCCCAGCGTCGGTTGGCAATCAATGCGCAGATGGCGGGGTAGATGGAGTGTCCCGGCATGGCGAGAACGGTTACCGTGCCCGGGCCGTGCCGGTCTTCTTCGATACCTGCCACGCCGGGCAGTACGGCAAGTGCCAGTAAATCCAGGGCTGACTCCGCCGCCAGGGTGACCGCGCGAAAGTGCCGGGAACTGCGCTGCAGCTCGGGCATCGGGGTGTCCGCCAACAGGCGCCCGCCGCCAATGACCAGGGCGCGGGTGCAGACGCCGGCCAGTGCTTCGCAATCGCGTGAGGCAACGATGATCGTCATCTCGTCGGCCAACGACTGGATAAGCCTGCTGATCTTGCCTTGCTGATGGGGCGCCAACCCTTCGCTGGGTTCGTCCAGCAACAGCACGTCGGGGTCGTGCAGCAGGGCCTGGGCAAACGCGACTTTGCGTTTCAGGCCAGGGGGAAGGGTGTTGATCGGGTAATCGAGGACTGGCCAGAGTTCGAGTCGGCTGGCCGCATGATCCACCCGCCTGCGTCGCTCCGCGCCTTGGAATCCCCGAACGGTGGCGATGAATCTGAGCAGGTTCTTGACCGACAGGGTCGGGTGACTGACTCCGGATTCGGGTTGATAGCCTATTGCCTTGCGTGCGTGATAGCTGTGTGTGTGTGTATCCAGCCCCAGAATCCGCACTTGCCCCGAGGAGGGTTGGATGGCGCCGGCGATCATTTTTAAAAGTGTCGTTTTACCTGCCCCCTCCAATCCAAATAAACCAAGGCACTCTTGGCGTTTGGCAGAAAATGAGACATCGCTGATTACACTCTTTTTGTTCAAGTATTTTGTGAGGTTGCTTATCTCGATCATTATGCTTTTCTGTTCGGTTGATGAGGCAAGAAGAATGAAGAGGCAAGCGCCTTTGTTGAGTGATATAGGGCTCGGGTTTAAAAATGGTACGTTCAATGTACAGTGCTTGGAAACGCTGAAGTATCTTAATAAGAGAAGTCCTACGTTCAGTCTGTTACCTCGCTGAAACAATCGTTGAGTGATAAATGCATGTTGATGGTCGGATGTTTATCTGATGTTTATATACGCTTTGCTTGTTGTCATGAGGCCTGATTACTATGATGCTTCTACGTACCCTAGTTCTTGAACGCTCTGGTGAGGATGCGCCGGTCAACGGTGCTCTGCTCTGTGGCTTTGCTGTTCCCCAGATCGCGTCGAACTTTCTTGTGTACAGCCTGGATGAAGAAATAGAGCCGGGTAGTTCCCGGGTATATGTCGCAGCATTGCGTAGGAAAGTTGAACGCTACTTCTTGGGTGGGGTGGATACCCAAGAGGATCTGCAAGTTGCGATGCGGGTGTTTAAACAAATACTGACCCTGGCCGCTTCCGGTACCAAGTCGGGTAGCGTCGGCGACGGCCAGATTCCCTATCACTTTGTCGACTTGAAAGGCTGCAAGTTGCCGCCCGCCAGGCCCGAAGATCATCATTCAATGAACATCAAGAAAGCCTTGGTGATGAAGGTGATTACCTTGGGCACATCGGCCCCTGCGTCAGAGGCGATTGAAAGTCCTACGCTGATTGTCCCGTCCATTCGTTTTTCTTCCAAATTGGTCTCGGCTCCCAAAGTCACCAAGGAGCCTGAAAAGGTCTTGCCAGTGGTGATCGAGGGGCTGGCTGAACCTCAGCGGCAGGTGCCCGCGGTCGTGGCGCCAACTGCTGCGCCGGTCGTCGCGGTTGCACCCAGTGCGCCGCCGGCATCCAACGAACAGGCAGAACACAATTCACTGTTCGAGGTGGACAGCACCTTGACCAACCTCGCGCGTGTCGCCCAGGAACTGACCCAGCAAAAACTTGCAATGCAAAAGCGCGAAGAAGCGCTCGAACAGCGCCAGGTTGAACTGCAGCGAGGGCTGGCGGAGCTTGAGCAAAAACGCCAGGAACTGACCCGTCGCATGGTGCAGGAGGAGGGCGCCGTGCAGTCGCAGGCGCAGGCGTTGGAGGGGCGTGAAGCGCAGTTGGCAAATGCCGTGGCCATGCAGCAGCAAGGGCAGCGTCAAATGGATGAGCGCACCCGCGTCCTGGAAGAGCGGGCCATTCAAGTCGAGGCGCAAGAGCTGCGGGCGCGTCAGAAAGGCGAGACGTTGGCGGCGCTGCTCGTGCAGTTACCAGGGTTGCGCCAGAATGTGCATGCCATTCTCTTTGAACTCGACCAGGCGTTGGACGGCCTGGCCAGGAATGAGCTGGTTCAAGCGAGCAGTGAGCCGGGCGCAATCCAGCTGTGATGCGAGGCGTCAGAGGGTCTGGCTACTTTCCCCGGTTCATTTATCATCACCCTCTGTTCGTCGACGCCGGGGCCTGCATGCCGCGGCGTATTGGAATCAATGGACATTGCCTGGGGATGCACACGTTTGAGTACCAAGCTGATTACCAAAGAAGGTCATGAGGCGCTGAAGAAGGAGTTGGATTATCTGTGGCGCGAAAAGCGTCCGGACACCACGCGCAAAGTGACTTGGGCCGCTTCCCTGGGGGATCGCAGCGAGAACGCGGACTACCAGTACAACAAGAAGCTGCTGCGTGAGATTGACCGACGGGTGCGCTACCTGCGCAAGCGTCTGGAAGACATGCGCGTGGTGGAGTACATGCCCGAACAGGAAGGGCGGGTATTTTTCGGTGCCTGGGTCGATATCGAAAACGAGCAGGGCGAAACCAAGCGTTTTCGCATCGTCGGCTATGACGAGATCTACGAACGCATGGACTACATCTCCATCGACTCGCCGATGGCGCGGGCGCTGCTGCGCAAGCAAGTCGACGATGAGGCCATCGTGCAGACGCCGAACGGCGAGGTGTGCTGGTGGATCACCGCTATCGAGTATGTGAAATAGACAATGATGGCCCGCGGTCTGTGACGCGCGGGCCATTGTCGTCTCAGCCTTCGCGCAATACCGCCAATGGCGTGGCATTCAGCGCGCGGCGCGTCCCGAACACCCCGGCAGCGCCGATCAGCACGCCACCGATCACCGGCAGCAACAACAACCACGGGTGTGGGTGCCAGGCCAGGTCGAAGGCATAGCGGTACAGCACCCAGGTCACCAGTTCGGTGCCCAGCGCCGCGAGCAAACCGCTGACGGCGCCGAGCAGGCCGAACTCGATGCGTCGGGCCTTCACCAGCAGCTTGCGCTCGGCGCCCAGCGCACGCAGCAGCGCACCTTGGCGAATGCGCTCGTCCAGGGTGGCCTGCAGGCCGGAGAACAGCACCGCCATCCCTGCCGCCAGCACGAACAGCAGCACATACTCCACGGCCAGCGTTACTTGGGCGAGGATGCTGCGCAACTGTTCCAGCAGGGCCTCGACCTGCAGGATCGTGACCGCCGGGAAGGCCCGGGACAGGTCGACGATCTGCCGGTCATGGCCGGGGGCCAGATAGAAGCTGGTCAGGTAGGTGGCCGGCAGGTCTTTCAAGGTGCCGGGCTGGAAAATCATGAAGAAGTTGGGCTGGAAGTTATCCCAATTGATGGTGCGCAGGCTGGTGACCCGCGCTTCACGGGTTTCGCCCGCCACGGTGAACACCAGGTGGTCGTCGAGCTTGAGTTTCAGGCTTTCGGCAACCTTGGCTTCCACCGACACACCCGGTATTTCATCGCCCGGTTGCTGTGACCACCAGGTACCCGCGGTCAGGGCATTGCCCGGCGGCAGGTCGGCGGCCCAGGTCAGGCTCAGGTCGCGCTGGATTGCGCGGTCGCCGCTGGAGTCCTTGCTGACGATCGCCTGCACGGGCTCGCCGTTGACGCTGATCAGCCGGCCGGGCACCACCGGATACAGCGGCGCCGATTGTGCCTGCAGTTCGAGCAGGCGAGCGCCAAAGGCGTCTTTGTCGGCGGGCAGGATGTTCAGCGCGAAGTAGTTGGGGGCGTCCTTGGGCAGCTGGTTTTGCCAGGTGTCGAGCAATTCGCCGCGCAGCAGGGCGATCAAGCCCATGGACAGCAGGATCAAGCCGAACGCCAGCGACTGGCCTGCCGCCGCCAACGGATAGCGCAGCAACTGGCCCAGGCCCAGGCGCCACGGCAGGGACGCCCGGGCCAGCAGGCGGCGCAGGCTCTGCAACAGCAGCAGGAGCAGGCCACCGAGGATCAACGCCGCAACCACGCCCCCGCCGAGCAGGGCGAAGGTCAGCACCAGGTCGAGGCTCAGGCGCCACATGATCAGGCCCAGGGCAAGCAGCGCCGCGCCGTAGACCATCCAGGTGCTGGACGGGATGGGCAGCAGGTCGCGCCGCAACACGCGCAGCGGTGGGACGCGGCCCAGTGCCGCCAACGGTGGCAGGGCGAAACCGGCGAGGGCCACCAGCCCGGTGCCGATCCCGGCAATGGCCGGCAGCAGCCCGCCGGGCGGTACGTCCGCCGGCAGCAGGTCGTGGAGGAAATAGAACAGGCCAAATTGCGCCAGCCAGCCCAGCAGGGCGCCGGCCAGGCTCGCCAACAGGCCGAGTACGCTCAGTTGCAGGCTGAACAACAGCATGGTTTCACGCCGCGATAAACCCAGGCAGCGCAACAACGCGCTGGCATCAAAACGTCGGCTGGCGAAACGGTTGGCGGACAACGCCACGGCCACACCGGCCAGCAACACCGCCACCAGGCTGGCCATGTTCAGGTAGCGCTCGGCCTTGCCCAGGGCGCCGCCGATCTGCTGGTTGCCATCCCGCGAGTCCTGCAGGCGCTGGTTGGCCGCGAGGCCCGGCTCGATCAGATCACGATAGGTTTGCAGTGCCGTACTTGAGGGGGCTGCGCGCCACAGCTCGCGGTAACTGACGCGGCTGCCGGGCTGGACGACGCCAGTGGCGCCCAGGTCGGCCAGGTTGATCATCACCCGTGGCGTGAGGCTGTAGAAATTGCCGGCGCGGTCCGGTTCATAGGTCAGCACACGCGCCAGGCGCAGGGACTTCATGCCCACGTCGATGCTGTCACCCACTTTCAGGTCGAGTGCGGTGAGCAGCCGTGCCTCCACCCAGGCTTCGCCGGGTTTCGGGCCGCCGCCTGCGGTTTCGTCAGCGAATGGCGCGGCTGCGCTCTTCAGTTCGCCGCGCAGCGGGTATTGTTCGTTGACCGCCTTGATGCTGGACAGCTGGATGCCGTTATCGGTGGCGATAACGCTGGAAAACTCGACGACGCGTGCGTGATCCAGGCCCAGTTCGATCCCGGACCTGATTTGCTCGGGGCGCGCGGGTGAGCTGCCCTCGAGCACCAGGTCGGCGCCGAGGAACTCGGTGGCGCGCAACAGCATGGCGCCATTAAGGCGTGCCCCGAAGTAGCCGATGGCGGTGCTGGAGGCCACGGCCACCAGCAGGGCGAAGAACAACACGCGCAATTCGCCGGCGCGGGCATCGCGCAGCAATTGGCGCAGGGCAAGGCTGAACAGGCGCAACAGCGGCAAGCGTGCCATCAAGGCTCCAGGGGCGCGACCAGCAGGCCGGCTTCAAGGCGGATCAGGCGTCGGCAACGGTGCGCCAGGCGCTCGTCGTGAGTGACCAGGACCAGGGTCGTGCCGCTTTCTTTATTCAGTTCGAACAGCAGGTCGCTGATGCGCTCGCCGGTATGGCTGTCGAGGTTGCCGGTGGGTTCGTCGGCAAACAGCACGTCCGGTTCGGCGGCAAAGGCGCGGGCGATCGCCACCCGTTGCTGCTCACCCCCGGAGAGTTGGCGTGGCGAGTGGGTCAGGCGTTGGCCCAGGCCGACCCGTTCGAGCAGGTACCTGGCGCGCTCGCGGGCGTCTTTGCGGCCGTCCAGCTCCAGCGGCAGCATGACGTTTTCCAGGGCGTTGAGGCTGTCGAGCAGTTGGAATGACTGGAAGACGAAGCCCACATGCTCGGCGCGGATGCGCGCGCGCTGGTCTTCGTCGAGGCTGCTCAGCGCTTGGCCGGCGAGGATGACTTCGCCGCTGCTGGGCAGGTCGAGGCCGGCCAGCAGACCGAGGAGGGTGGACTTGCCGGAGCCGGAGGCACCGACGATAGCCAGGCTATCGCCCTTGTTCAGTTCCAGGCTCAGTTCGTGCAGGATAGTCAGTTCACCTTCCGCGCTGGGAACCACTTTGCTAAGGTTTCGCGCGATGAGAATGCTTGCGCCCATGGAGAATCCGATGCGAATGTGGTTTTTGAGTGCTGGCCTGGCCTTGATGTGCATGGCCCAGAACGCAGCGGCGGGTACAGTCCTGATCGTTGGCGATAGTATCAGTGCCGGTTTCGGACTGGATACCAGCAAAGGGTGGGTAGCCTTGTTGGGACAGCGGCTCAAACACGAAGGTTTCGACGATAAAGTGGTCAACGCGTCCATCAGCGGCGACACCAGCGCCGGAGGCCTCGCGCGGCTGCCGGCGGCGCTTGCGGAGCATAAGCCCAACCTGGTGATTATCGAGCTGGGCGGCAATGACGGCCTGCGTGGACAGCCGCCCGCGCAATTGAAACAAAATCTTGCGTCGATGATCGAGCAGTCCCAGGCGGTCGGCGCCAAGGTCCTGCTGCTGGGCATGCAGTTGCCGCCTAACTACGGTCCGAAATACACCACGGCATTTGCCGGGGTCTACGCGGCCCTGGCCAAGGAGAAGAGCGTGCCGTTGGTGCCGTTTTTCCTCGACGGCGTGGGCGGTCATCCCGAGCTGATGCAGGCCGATCAACTGCACCCGGCGGTCGG
This sequence comes from Pseudomonas sp. LY-1, assembly GCF_053502595.1. Lineage (NCBI taxonomy): Bacteria > Pseudomonadati > Pseudomonadota > Gammaproteobacteria > Pseudomonadales > Pseudomonadaceae > Pseudomonas > Pseudomonas sp. LY-1. Next base: position 2,120,878 of record NZ_CP094353.1, read on the forward strand.
CGCCCAGGGTAAGTTGCTGGAAAATGTCTGGCCGACGCTAAAACCGCTGTTATGACGCTTTTCTACCGGCAGGCTTTCGGCTAAGGTGGCGCCCCCCCGATTTGGAGCCCTCGATGTCGCGTCCTGCCTGGTCCCTGTTTAATTACCAACTGATCGAGCCGGACGAGCAGCTGGATCTGTTCGCCTGCCAGGAAGTCCGGGTGCATCTGGTCACGCGTCAATTGGAGCTGGGCGGCACGATCGATCGCACGCTCTGCGGCACGTTGTTGCCGGCTCAGCCACGCTGGTCGGCGGTGGATCGCTCGATTTTCCAGGATCAGCGCCTGTGCCCCCTGTGCCGTGCCATCTTGGAGTCGCAAAAGCGTGGCACGCCGCCGATCTGGCCGGAGCTGCGCTTCGAGTGGTGAGGGGCGCTACGAGCTTGCAGCTTGAAGCCCGCATCGCGTATACAATCGCTTTTTACCTACACGTTGTTCTGCGAAGGATTTTCCGGATGTTGTCGCGCCTTTCCGCCGTCACCTGCTGCCTGTCTCTTGCCGCCCTGTGTGCGGCGGGTTCCGCGGCGGCCTTGCAGTTGCCCCTGCCACCCCCGGGCGAAGACATCGTCGGCCAGGTCCAAGTGATCAAGGCCAAGTACGAAGATACGTTTGCCGACCTGGGTACCACCTACGACCTGGGCTACTCGGAGATGGTCGCCGCCAACCCGGGCGTCGATGCCTGGTTGCCGGGGGCGGGCACCGAGATCGTCCTGCCGACGCGGTTCATCCTGCCGCCGGGCCCCCGCGAAGGCATCGTGATCAACCTTGCCGAATACCGGCTCTACTATTTCCCCAAGGGCCAGAACGTCGTCTACACCTTCCCGCTGGGGATTGGTCGTGAAGGCTGGGGCTCGCCGATCGCCCATACCAGCATTGTCGCGAAAACGCCGAACCCGACCTGGACGCCGCCCGCTTCGATCAAGGCCGAGCACGCCGCCAACGGCGATCCGTTGCCCAACGTGGTACCGGCCGGCCCGGACAACCCGCTGGGGCCGTTCAAGTTCACCCTGGGCACGCCGGGCTACCTGATCCACGGCTCCAACATGAAGTTCGGTATCGGCACGCGTACCAGCCACGGCTGCTTCCGCATGTTCAACAATAACGTGCTGGAAATGGCCGGCATGGTACCGGTGGGTACTCCGGTGCGTATCATCAACGATGCCTACAAGTTCGGCAGCAGTGGCGGCAAGGTCTACCTCGAAGCGCATACGCCGCTGAACGACGATGGCACGCCGTCGGTGGTCGACAAGCACACCGCGGTGATCAACGCGCTGCTCAAGCGTGAAGACCTGGCCAATCACCTGCGGGTGAACTGGGATCAGGTGCGCGACGTGGTCGCGGCGGAAGATGGCCTGCCGACTGAAATCGGTGTGCCGGCTGCGGCGTCGATGGTCTCGAACGCGCCGCTCGATCCGTTGCAATAAGCCGGTTCGATCAATCGCCTGCCACGGCCTTGGGCTGCGGCGGGCTTTTTATTGCCCGTGATCCGGGACCGAATCGCAGGCAATAAAAAGCCGGTCCAAGAATGGACCGGCTTGGTAACAACCCCGAAGGACTATTACTTGCGGCTAGCTTTTTCAAGCATGCGCAGAGCGCGCTCGTTAGCTTCGTCAGCAGTCTGTTGTGCTTTTTGAGCAGCAGCCAGAGCTTCATCAGCTTTACGGTAGGCTTCGTCTGCACGAGCCTGGGAGCGAGCTGCTGCGTCTTCAGTTGCAGTCAGACGAGCTTCGGTTTCTTTGGAGACGCTGCTGCAACCGGTAGCCAGAACTGCGGCCAGAGCCAGAGCAGAGAATTTCAGAACGTTGTTCATCGTGTTCCCCTTCAAGGACTTTCTATAAGATAGCTACTATCTCAGAGTGAGCTAATAGCCGGCGTACATACTACTCATTACTTGTAGTAAGTAAACTGACGTAGCGCAAGAAGCAAAAAAAAAATTCTGTGCTGAATCTATTTTGGCTAATCTTTTGGGAAATTGTATAAAAAGCGTTCAATTTTTAGCAGTCTGCTGAAGAATGCATGCGCCCTGAAAGGGCCGGCCCGCATGTGTCAAGCCTTGTAAGTAGATGAAAATTTATATACTGAAGCTAACACTTTTGTACAGGTTGACTTTGCCAAACCCTGTATCTTTTGCGCATGTAGAGGTGACTTTAACAGCGCCTGTTCGTCTCAAGCTTCAACTGCCGGCAATGTTCAGGCTTTCGGTCACCGATTGATCGAGGCCCTTTCTATATCCGCCAGCCCCAGGGATGACGAGTGCGTCTTGAGCAATTTCAGGATTGCCGCCTACTATTCTCTACGTGCTGGTTGTGAGCGCTCACGGTTTTCTCGTTGTCGAAACCGGCACGGGGTGGCGTAGATGTTCCTTCGCCGGAAAAACATCGGTAAGGTAGGGGTCAGAATCCAAGACCCGCGAGGAGTAGTGATGAGCGAGGCGTTGTCCATCCACCATGACCAGGCTGGTCATCAGTTCGAGACCAATGTGGACGGTCATCGTGCCTACCTGACCTATATGGACCTCGGGAAGCAGACCTTGGACATCTATCGGACCTTCGTGCCCAACGCACTGCGAGGTCGCGGTATCGCGGCTGCATTGACCGAGGAAGCCTTGAAGTTCGCCGAAGAGGCCGGCTACACGGTGATCCCGTCGTGCTCTTACGTCGAGCGCTACATGGAGCGCCACCAGCGCCATGCGGCCAAGCTGTAAGGCATGAACTGCAACATGAAAAACGCCGGGCTTAGCCCGGCGTTTTTGTGTGCGCTGATCAGGATCAGGATCAGGATCAGACTCAGCTGCGCTTGCGCAGGGGCAACACGTCCTTGAGCTTGGCGTGCATGCTGCGCAGGGTGTTCTCGGTGGTCGCCCAGTCGATGCAGGCATCGGTGATCGACACGCCGTACTGCAAGTCGGCCAGGTCTTTGGGGATCGCCTGGCAGCCCCAGTTCAGGTGGCTTTCGACCATCAGGCCGATGATTGACTGGTTGCCTTCCAGGATCTGGTTGGCGACGTTCTCCATCACCAGCGGTTGCAGGGCCGGGTCCTTGTTGGAGTTGGCGTGGCTGCAATCGACCATGATGTTCGGCTTGATCTTGGCCTTGTTCAGCGCCTGTTCGCACAGGGCAACGCTGACCGAATCATAGTTGGGCTTGCCGTTGCCGCCGCGCAATACCACGTGACCGTAGGCGTTGCCTTTGGTGGTGACGATGGAGACGCCGCCTTCCTGGTTGATACCCAGGAAGCGATGAGGGCTGGAGACCGACTGCAGCGCGTTGATCGCCACGGTCAGGCCGCCGTCGGTGCCGTTCTTGAAGCCCACGGCCGAAGACAGGCCGGACGCCATTTCGCGGTGGGTTTGCGATTCGGTGGTGCGCGCGCCGATGGCCGACCAGCTGATCAGGTCCTGCAGGTACTGCGGGGAGATCGGGTCGAGGGCTTCGGTGGCGGTGGGCAGGCCCATTTCGGCCAGGTCCAGCAGCAACTTGCGACCGATGTGCAAGCCGTCCTGGATCTTGAACGAGTCGTCCAGGTACGGGTCGTTGATCAGGCCCTTCCAGCCGACGGTGGTACGCGGTTTCTCGAAATAGACGCGCATGACCAGATACAAGGTGTCGGACACTTCTTCGGCCAGCGCCTTGAGGCGCTCGGCGTATTCGTGGGCCGCCTTGAGGTCGTGGATCGAGCATGGCCCGATTACCACGAAGAGGCGGTGGTCGGTGCCGTCGAGAATGTCACGAATGACTTCGCGGCCCTTGGTGACGGTCTGCAGGGCAGCGTCGCTCAGGGGGATTTCGCGCTTGAGCTGATCGGGCGTGATCAGGGTCTCGTTGGATTCGACGTTCAGGTCGTTGATCGGTAAATCAGCCATCGTGTTACTCGTCAGGGTCACGGGTGCCGGCCGCCAGCCATCCCCGTGCGGCGGAGCACAGCATGATTTGAATGCAGGGGGGAGGAACCTTAGCGCGTAACACGGGCCCGCGACAATGGGCAAAGCCCGCTTTAATCCAGTGCCGGCGCTACAAATGCCTCATGGGAGAATTCACCGGCATGCCGCGCCACCCACTCGCGGGCCATGGTTTCGAACTGCTCGGGCGTCGACTCGGCGTCTTCGTGCTGGCGGCAGTAGCGCTCTATCCGGCATGCTTGCTCACCCATGCGTGCGCCGAACAACGCATGTTCATCGGTAAACGAGATGCCGACGCGATAGCCGTCTTTTACCTTGCGGCACCATGCCACATAGCCCGGGTAGCGGGCCCCGGCGCCCAGGGACGGGATATGCAGGTCAACCGCTGTACCCTGGCGCCAGGCACGCGGGCAATTGCAGGCGATGCCGCCCAGGCCGATAGTGTGCAGGCGTTGGCGGGGAATGGGGGGAGAGGGACGTTGGATCAACAGGGCAGCGACATCATCAGGATGAGGTAAAAAACGACCCATGTACACGGACTCCGAGCACCGTCCAGTCGACGGCGGTGGCAGCAGTATAGTGAAGGAGCAGGCATTGACCGACCTGGATATTGACCAGCAACTGCTGGGATTACCAGGCATTTCGCTCGTGCTGTTTACCAGCGTGGGCTGTTCCGGTTGCCGTTGGGCGCATCAGCAGCTACCGGGCTGGCAGTTGCCGGTGGATCGGTTGTGCTGGGTGGATGCCGGGCACAACGGCGGCGCGGTGGAACGTTATCAGGTCTTTCATTTGCCGGCGCTGTTCGTGGTGTGCGAGGGTCAATTCTTCGGGCAGATACAGACACGTCTTACACCTTCCGAGCTTACCGACGCTATTCATCAAGCGCTTACCCGCACTCCAGAGGATTTGCCATGACCGCATTGTCGCCACGCATTGGCATTATCGGCACCGGCGCCATCGGTGGTTTCTACGGCCTGATGCTGGCGCGCGCCGGCTTCGATGTGCATTTCCTGCTGCGCAGCGAATACGCAGCGGTCAGTGAGCGTGGCCTGCGCCTCAATAGCAGCGTGCATGGCACCTTGCACCTGAACCCCGTGCAGGCCTACGCCCACGCCGCCGACATGCCGCCGTGCGACTGGCTGCTGGTGGGCACCAAATCCACGGGCAATGTCGACCTGGCCCCGACCATCGCCCAGGTCGCGGCGCCCGACGCGAAGGTGGTGTTGCTGCAAAATGGCCTCGACGTCGAAGACAGCCTGCGCGAGCACTTGCCGGCGTCCCTGCATCTGCTCGGTGGGTTGTGCTATATCGGCGTACACCGTTCCGCCCCCGGCGTTGTCGAGCATCAGGCGTTGGGCCGGGTCAACCTGGGTTATCACAGCGGCACCGCCGCCAACGACGAAGCGCGCCAGAAGGCGATTGTCGAGGCAGGCGCCGCGTTGTTTCATCAGGCCGGCATCGAGTCCCAGGCCATGGCCAACGTACACCTGGCGCGCTGGCACAAGCTGGTGTGGAACGTGCCTTATAACGGTCTCTCCGTGCTGTTGGGCTGTGGCACCACGGCGATGATGGCGGACGAGTCCAGCCGCGAACTGATCCAGGCGCTGATGGCCGAAGTGGTGAAGGGCGCCCACGCCTGCGGTCATGAGATTCCGGCCAGCTATGCCGAGCAGATGTTTACCATGACCGAAAGCATGGACGACTACCTGCCCAGCATGTACCACGACCATATCCATAAACGCCCGCTGGAACTGGCGGCGATCTACGCTCGCCCACTCGCCGCCGCCAAGGCCGCCGGCTGCGAGCTGCCGCGCATGCAGGCGTTGTATCAGGCCTTGAGTTTTATTGATCGGCATAACCGCTGATTGGGGGGAACCACCATGGCAAACGGATTGGGCGACAAACTGGTGCTGGCGATTTCATCGCGAGCCCTGTTCGACTTGAGCGATAGCCACAAGGTCTACCTGGCCCAAGGCGTGGAGGCCTACCGCAAATACCAGATCGAGCACGAAGAAGAAACGCTCGAGCCGGGCGATGCCTTCCCGCTGGTCAAAAAACTGCTGAGCCTCAACGCCAGCCTGGGCCGGGCCCGGGTCGAGGTGGTGCTGGTGTCGCGCAACAGTGCCGACACCGGCCTGCGCGTGTTCAATTCGATCCAGCATTACGGGTTGGACATTTCCCGCGCCGCTTTCGTAGGAGGGCGTAGTCCATATCCTTATTTGGCGGCGTTTGGTTGCCATCTGTTTCTTTCGACCCATGCGGACGATGTGCGCAGTGCGCTCGATGCCGGGTTCGCCGCGGCGACGATTCTGTCGGGCGGCGCACGCCGTGCATCGAGCGAGGAGCTGCGGATCGCATTCGATGGCGATGCGGTGTTGTTTTCCGACGAGTCGGAGCGCGTTTACCAACAGGGCGGGCTGGAAGCGTTCCAGGCCAGCGAACGCGAATCGGCGCGCCAGCCGTTGCATGGCGGCCCCTTCAAGGGCTTCCTCGCGGCGCTGAACCTGTTGCAGCGCGAGTTTCCGGACGCGGCCTGCCCGATCCGCACTGCCCTGGTCACCGCCCGGTCGGCGCCGTCCCACGAGCGGGTGATCCGCACCCTGCGCGAGTGGGATATCCGCCTGGACGAGTCGTTATTCCTCGGCGGCCTGGAGAAATCCGCGTTCCTGGAGGCGTTCGCCGCCGACGTTTTTTTCGACGACCAGGCCGGCCATTGCGAGAAAGCCAGGGAGGTGGTGGCCACCGGGCATGTGCCCCATGGCATCAGTAATGAGGTGAAGATTCAGACGCCGAGCTAAGTCAGTCGAAATCCCCGAGGCGCTGCTAAGCTCATTCAATCTCCGCCATCCTGGCAGTCCAGGAGGTTTTATGATCCGTTCGATGCTGTATGCCACGGACCTTGGTCTGTATGCGCCTTATGTGATGCAACATGCGCTGGCGCTGGCGCGAACGTTCAAGGCTGAGCTGTCGGTGATTCATGTGGTCGAACCCATCGGGCTGTTCGCCGAATCGGTGTTGCAAAGCTACCTTGATGAAAGGGCCCTGAACGAATGGCAGAGCCAGGGCCTGAGCACAGTGATGGCGACGATCGAGCAGCGGGTCCTCGAGAGTTTTCGCGAGGAGCTGGGGGACGGCGCGCAAGACTTGCAACTGATCCACTCGGTGCGGGTGATCCAGGGTGACCCGTGCGAGGTGATTCTCGACCAGTTGCGTAAACTTTCCGTGGATTTGTTGATCGTAGGCAGTCATAGCCACGCAACGGCCGCGGCCACACCCCTTGGGCGCACTGCCGCGCGGGTGTTGCAGCTGTCTCCGGTGCCGGTTTACCTGGTGCCATCGTTACAACGTCGACGCAGTGATGACGTGTGAGGGGGAGTGATAGATAAAAAGTTCTAGATTTATCTGTCTAACCTTTAATATAGTTATATACCGTCGCTGATACCCGTGGCGTCTATCTGCTTTGAGGGATACATATGAAGCTTCAACAACTGCGCTACATCTGGGAAGTGGCGCACCACGATCTCAACGTTTCCGCTACCGCTCAAAGCCTGTACACCTCGCAACCGGGTATCAGCAAACAGATCCGCCTGCTCGAAGACGAGCTGGGTGTCGAAGTGTTCGCCCGCAGCGGCAAGCACCTGACACGCGTCACCCCGGCCGGTGAGCGCATCATCACCACCGCCGGCGAGATCCTGCGCAAAGTCGAAAGCATCAAGCAGATCGCCCAGGAATTCTCCAACGAGAAGAAGGGCACCCTGTCGATCGCGACCACCCACACCCAGGCGCGGTATGCGTTGCCGCCGGTGATCCGCGATTTCATCAAGCAATACCCGGATGTGGCCCTGCACATGCATCAGGGGTCACCGATGCAGATCGCTGAAATGGCCGCCGACGGCACCGTCGATTTCGCGATTGCGACTGAGGCGCTGGAGTTGTTCGGCGACCTGGTGATGATGCCGTGCTATCGCTGGAACCGTTGTGTGGTGGTGCCGCAAGGCCACCCGCTGGCCAAGCTGCCGAAGCTGACCCTGGAAGCCCTGGCGGAATACCCGATCGTGACTTATGTGTTCGGCTTTACCGGCCGCTCCAAGCTCGACGAAGCCTTCAGCCACCGCGGCCTCACGCCGAAAGTGGTGTTCACCGCCGCCGACGCCGACGTGATCAAGACTTACGTTCGCCTGGGCCTGGGCGTGGGGATCGTCGCCAAGATGGCGGTCGACACCCAGCTCGATAAAGACCTGGTCGTGCTCGACGCCAGCGAGTTGTTCGAGTCCAGCGTGACCAAGATCGGTTTCCGTCGCGGCACGTTCCTGCGTGGTTTCATGTGCGACTTCATCGAGAAATTCGCCCCGCACCTGACGCGCGAAGTCATGGCCAAGGCGATCCAGTGCCACAACAAGCAGGAACTGGAAGAGTTGTTCGACGGCGTAGAACTGCCCGTCCACTGAGTGGTTTCAGCGGGCCTCGGTCACCGTAAAGTGTTGCCGGGCGCCCGCCACCAGGATTTCCACCTCATCGCCTTCGAACTTGCCCAGCAGGCTGTGGCCCAGGGGCGAGCGCGGGGTGATGACGGTGACCGGTTGCCCCACCACATCGACTTTCAAACCCGCAGCATCCGGCGCCAGGAACAACCATTGCTGGCGACCGTTTTCGTCCTCCAGGCCCACTAGCGCGCCGACTTCTATGCCCCGTTGCTCATCGTATGCACGCAGCTGCAGTTGCAGGTTCTGGCACAGCGCCAGCGACTGCTTGATTTCTTCCACCCGCTTGGCCTGCCCGGCCGCCAGGTAAGACGCTTCCAGGCCGAGGGTGTCGTATTTGTTTTCGGCGATGTTTTCTTCGTGGGTCGCGGTTTCGTAGGCGGTCTGCGCGGCGCGCTGGGCGATGTCGAGGTCGACGCTGAGTTTTTCCAGGATCAACTGGAGGACGGCGTGTTTATTCATGGTTGGGCTTGATCATTCGCAAAATTGCAGGACATTCGCCTTGCTCTTTTCATTGGGCGCGTTCTGGTCCTGTTGCAGCCAGAACTGGCATTTGGGGTTGGACAGGTTGCGCGCATTGTTGCGCGCCTGATCCAGGCTCTGCCGTTGTTCCTGCTTGCGCAGGTTCTCTTGATACTGCTCGAACAGACGGTTCGGCGGTTCCACCGCGACTGGCGCGGGCTTGCCGAGTTGCTCGACGGCCTGGGCGACCGGCGCCAGGCTCTGCGGGAACAGATAGCGCGACGCCAGCCAGGTGGTCAGCGCAATCGCGATAAACCCCAGCCACACGCCCAGGGCGATAGCGAGACAAAGCTTGAACAACGACAGCGGACGGTCAGACATGGCGGCCTCCTGGCAGGCATTTACGGCGTGGCGGCGATTGTCGCACAGCCACCGTGCAGAATAATCGCGATCAAGCCTTCTGCATCGGGGCATTTATGCGGACAATCGAGCCTTTGAGCGTGGGAGCCCGGAATGAAAGCCCGCTGGGATATTTTTTGCAGCGTCGTCGACAACTACGGCGACATTGGCGTGACCTGGCGTCTGGCCCGGCAATTGGTGGTGGAGCACGCCTGTGACGTGCGCTTGTGGGTCGATGACCTGCGGGCCTTCGAACGCATGTGTCCGGAGATTGATGTACGGCTGGAGCAGCAATGGCAAGAGGGCGTCGACGTGCGCCATTGGCCGGCGCAGTGGTCGGCCACGCCATCGGCGGATGTGGTGATCGCCGCGTTTGCCTGCCAGCTGCCGCCTGACTACATGGACGCGATGGCCGCGCGCGAGCACGCGCCGTTGTGGATGAACCTGGACTACCTGAGTGCCGAGGACTGGGTGGTGGGGTGCCATCGTCTGCCGTCGGTGAAGTTCAAGGGGGTGCAGAAGTACTTCTTCTTTCCCGGCTTCCGGCCCGGCACCGGTGGCCTGTTGCGTGAGGCGGGGTTGCTGCAACAGCGTCAGGCGTTTCAGCAGGATGCTGGCGCGCAGAAACATTTCCTGCAAAGCCTGGGCGTATTTCCCGCAACCGGTGCGCGGCTGATGTCGCTGTTTGCCTACGAAAATGCCGCGCTTGCCGGTTGGCTGGACGTGTTGGCGACGGACGGGCGCGCCACTCATCTGCTGGTGCCGGAAGGGCGCATCCTCGGCGATGTGCAGCGCTGGCTCGGCGTGGACCGGCTGGCGGCGGGCGATACTCATCAGCGCGACGCCCTGACCGTGCAGGTGCTGCCGTTCGTGCGCCAGGAGCAATATGACCGCCTGCTGTGGTGTTGCGAGTTCAACGCCGTGCGCGGCGAAGACTCGTTCGTGCGGGCCCAATGGGCCGGGCGCCCGTTGCTGTGGCACATCTATCGCCAGGACGAAGACATCCACCTGGACAAGCTCGACGCCTTTCAGGAGCTGTACACCGCAGCCCTCTCGCCGGCGGCAAAACTCGCGGTGGTAGCGCTTTGGCAGGCCTGGAACACCGAGGGCGATATGGCTCAGCCGTGGAAAATGCTGCTGGAACACTGGCCGGAAGTGGCTGCACACGCCGAAACATGGTGTCTGGAACAGGCCTTGCAGGCGGATCTTGCGACGGCGCTGGTACAGTTTTATGAAAGTTGGATATGATACGCCACCTTGATTTTTGTAAACCCCATCCAAATTTCGGATATACGCAATGAAAACTGGTAAAGAACTGAAACCCGGTATGGTAATCCGTATCGACAACGATCCTTGGTTGGTTCAGAAAGCTGAGTTCACCAAGTCGGGCCGTAACAGCGCGATCATGAAGACCAAGCTGAAAAACCTGCTGACTGGTTACAAGACCGAAACCGTTTACAGCGCTGATGACAAGCTGGACGACGTGATCCTCGACCGTAAAGAAGCGACCCTGTCCTTCATCAGCGGCGACGCTTACACGTTCATGGACACCACCGACTACACCATGTACGAGCTGAACGCTGAAGATATCGAAGCCGTTCTGCCGTTCATCGAAGAAGGCATGACCGACGTCTGCGAAGCTATCTTCTTCGAAGACCGTCTGGTTTCCGTAGAGCTGCCGACCACCATCGTGCGTAAGGTTGCCTACACCGAAGGTTCCGCTCGCGGCGACACTTCGGGCAAAGTCATGAAGCCTGCCAAGCTGGCTAACGGTACCGAACTGCAAGTGGCCGATTTCATCGAAATCGACGACTTGATCGAGATCGACACCCGTGAAGGCGGTTCGTACAAAGGTCGCGCCAAGAAGTAATTCTGGCCCCACCGTGTACGAAAAAAGCCCGACCTTGAGTCGGGCTTTTTTGTGGGCGTTTACCTGTCACTTCAAGTATTGCCTCAGCTCATCCGATGCTTGCCGCAACGCCAGCACGTGGCTGGCGGCGTGTCGTTGGCGAGCCGCGCGGGTTAGACGGTGACGTGCAGACGCACATCGACGTTGCCGCGGGTGGCGTTGGAGTACGGGCAGACTTGGTGGGCAGCGTCGACCAGGCTTTGCGCGTCGTCCTGGGCCAGGCCCGGCAGGCTGATGTGCAGGTCGATATCCAGACCGAAGCCACCCGGGATCTGACCGATGCCGACATGGGCAGTGATCGACGCATCATCCGGAATTTTGCGTTTGGTCTGGCTGGCGACGAATTTCAGTGCGCCGATAAAGCAGGCCGAGTAGCCGGCGGCGAACAGTTGTTCCGGGTTGGTGGCCTGACCGCCGGCACCGCCCAGTTCCTTGGGGGTGGAGAGTTTGACGTCGAGGATGTTGTCGTTGGAAACGGCGCGACCATCACGGCCGCCGGTGGCGGTGGCTACTGCGGTATAGAGCGTTTGCATGGTGTTGCCCTCTTGGTGTTTTGCGCTAAATATTTGCGCGCTAAGTAGTTGGTGAGATGAATGTATAGCGCTAATGTTTAGTGCGCAAGATAAATTTCAGGATTTTTTCGTAAGGGCACCTCAAAACCACCTGTGGGAGGGGATTGCCCCCTCCGCAGGTATGGGGCTTTGGTGTGTTTAGACCGCGCCTTGCAGATTGCCCCGCAACGCAATCAAATCAGCTTGCAGCTTGCGCAGTTGCTCCAGCTCCAGGCCGCTGGCGCCGAGGATGCACTGAGGAATCCCCTTGGCCTTGTCTTGCAAGGCACGGCCAGCGTCGGTCAGTTCCACCACCACCACTCGCTCGTCTTCGCGACTGCGCGTGCGGCTGAGCAGGCCCTCGGCTTCCAGGCGCTTGAGCAGGGGGGTCAGGGAGCCGGGATCGGTCAGCAGGCGGCTGCTGATTTCGCCGACAGTCAAGCCATCCTCTTCCCACAGCACCATCATGGCCAGGTACTGCGGATAGGTCAGGCCAAGGGCTTGCAGCAGCGGCTTGTAGACCTTGGTCATCAGCAATGAAGTGGAGTGCAGGGCGAAGCACAGCTGGTTATCCAGCAACAGGGATTGGCAAGGATCGGGATTTTTGCTCATGGTGCTGCCTCAAAAAAAGCGTATCTGGGCTGGAATCTAGCGGGCAAATCTTTAATGCGCCAGGTAATTCTGTCCGGGGGGTCAGACCAATCCGCTTTGCAGCGCCAGGTCCCAGGGCGGCACTGGGCTGAAGCGCGATTTCAGGTATTCGAGCAACAAGCGGCTACGTGCGTTCGGCTGTTGTTCCAGGCGCAGCGCATAGATGCCGGTGGTTTCCGGGCTGGGCAGGCCGTTTTCGCAAAACAGGGGCAAGAGTTCGCCGCGGACCAGGTATTCACTCGCCAGCCAGGTGGGCAGGTGCGCGATACCCAGGCCGGCCAGGGCGCCGGAGAGCAGGGCTTCGGCGTTGTTGGCGCTCATGCGGATGCGTTGCGGGCGATAGGTGGCGCGACGCCCGTCCAGTTCGAAGCGCCAGGCGAACATCGGCGCCAGGCCATCCCAGTCCAGGCCGTCGTGTTCGCTGAGGTCTCGCGGATGGGTCGGCGTGCCACGGTTTTTCAGGTAGGCCGGGCTGGCACAGGCAATTCGCACGATGCTGGCCAGCGGCGTGGCGATCAGCCGGGTGTCGACGATATGCCCGGCACGCAGCACCAGATCGACCTTGCCCAGGTGCGCGCCCTGCATGTCCACGAAGCTGTCGATCAAATGCAGGTGTACATCCAGCCCCGGGTAGACGTTCAGGAAGTCGGCGATCACCGGCGCCAGATGCCGTCGACCGAACGCCGCCGGTGCGTCCACGCGAATCAAACCTTCCGGCGCATGGCTCAAGGACACTGCTTCCGCCCGCGCCAATTGCAACTCGGTGACGATGCGCCGCGCGCGTTCGGCGAACGCCAGGCCGGCCGGTGTCGGCAGCACCGCGTGGGTGCTGCGCTGGAACAAGCGGCTGCCCACCGAGCTTTCCAGGCTGTCGATACGCCGGGCCACGGCGGAGGGCGTCAGCGGATGGCGACGCGCGGCGGCAGAAAAACTGCCGGTTTCCAGCACATCGAGAAACAGGCTGAGTTGGTCGGTGAGGATATGCGGGTTCATCGGTCGACGCTTATGCGGGATTGGCACAGCCATTGTGCGTTGCTGTGCGTATCCGCGCCAGAGCGGACTGCGTAGCATGCAAGGCTTGGGATTGTGGAGTAATGCGTGGTGTTGGATTTAGCGATGTACTTGGTTATGGGCGCGGCATTGGGCACGGTGGGCGGCCTGTTCGGCATTGGCGGCGGGTTGATTGCCATCCCGGTGCTCGGCGTGCTGTTCGGCCTCGATCAGCAGATCGCCCAAGGCACCGCGCTGGTGATGGTGGTGCCCAACGTGATGCTCGCGCTGTGGCGTTATCACCAGCGTAATCGCATTGAACTGCGCCACGCGCTGCCGCTGGGGGTGATGGGCTTCAGCTTTGCCTGGCTCGGCTCGATCTGGGCCGTGGGCCTGGACGCCGGCGCGATGCGTGTCGGCTTTATCGCATTTCTGCTGGCGCTGTCGGCCTACAACCTGCTGCGCATGTTCACCCGCAATGCGCCGCCGACGGCACAGATGCGCCATGCCTGGCCGTGGCTCGGGGTGTTGGGCGCGGTCTCCGGCTCTATGGGCGGTTTGTTCGGTGTCGGTGGTGCGGTGGTCGCCACGCCGGTGCTGACCAGTGTGTTCGGCACCACCCAGGTGGTGGCCCAAGGCTTGTCCCTGGCCTTGGCGCTGCCCAGCACCGGGGTGACTCTTGTCACTTACGCCTGGCACCACGAAGTGGACTGGATGATCGGCATCCCCCTGGCGGTCGGCGGCCTGCTCAGCATCAGTTGGGGTGTAAAAGTCGCCCACGCTCTGCCGGAGCGCCTGTTGCGCGGTTTGTTCTGCGGTTTTCTGGTGGTGTGCGCCGTGATGCTGATGTTTAAGGTTTGAAGCCGTCGATGATGTACTCCGCCAGGCATTCGGTGATAGGTGACGTCATCAGCGGGTTGCGTAACAAGCGCAGATTCATCGACGGCAAGGGTGGGAAACCCTCGTCACTGCCGAGCACGCGCAGGTCATCCGTCACCAGGCTTTCCATGCTGACCATCACTGCCAGGCCGGCGCTGACCACGGCCTGGATCGCCGCCCCGTTGGTGCTGTTGTAGGCCAGGCGATAATTGCGTCCGACGGTATCCAGTGAGGTGCGCGCCCACTGGGTGTAAAGGCAATCGGCGCCGGACATCGCCAGTGGCAGGGCGTCGTGCTCGTCCACGCAGAAACATGGCGCCGCCGCCCACACCACGCGCTCGGTGCGCAACAGCTCGCCGATATCATTGCCGGGCTCGCGGCTGATCACCGTCAACGCCAGATCCCGCCGTTGCATCAGCACGGTGGATGCCTCGCAGTGCATCTCGATCTGGATCAGCGGGTAGGCCTTGGAAAACTGTTTGAGAATCCCCGGCAGGAAGCGCATCACATAGTCGTCCGGGGTGCCGATGCGTACCAGCCCGACCATATGCGGTTCTCGCAGGGTGTTGAACACCTCGCTGTGCAGTTTCAGGATGCGCCGCGCATACCCCAGCAGCACCTGGCCCTCCGGCGTCAGCCGCACTTGGCGGCCGTCGCGCTCGAACAGTTTGCGCTGCAGCACGTCTTCTTCCAGGCGCTTCATCTGCATGCTGACCGCCGATTGGGTGCGGTTGACCTGCTCGCCGGCGCGGGTAAACCCACCCTGGTCGGCGATGGCGACGAAGGTGCGCAGCACGTCGGTGTCGATGCTTGGGTAGGCGGCCAATTGATCAATTCCTGAGATGTATTTCATAAGAAACATTCGTTGGATTGATCATAGCCGCCGGCACACACTCGCGTCATCCCCAAGGGAGGGCGAGAAGATGAAAGGTCAAACAGGTTGTGCAGGATGGACGAAGCGGCCGCTTTCCGGGCTGTTCCAAGCGATTGCGCGGTGGCAGGTATTGCGGTACGAGCGTCGGTTAGTGGCCACGCTGAGCGATGCGGCGCTCAAGGATATCGGGCTGAGCCGCGCTGACGTGGAGCACGAAGCCCATCGGCATTTCTGGGAAGACCCACTGCGAAAATGACCGAGGATGCAGTAGGGTGGTCGGCACGTTCATACGGAGATGCCCATGCCCGCCGACCTGTCGTTTTCCCTCAAGCAAGCGCGCCGCATGGCACTGGCCGCCCAGGGCTTTTCCGGGCGCCAGGCGCCTGCATTGATCAAGGCCGCACACCTCAACCGCTTGATCGACCGCCTGGGTGTGCTGCAGATCGATTCGGTCAATGCCGTGGTGCGCTCCCATTACCTGCCGTTGTTTTCCCGCCTGGGTCAGTACGCCCCGTCACTGCTTGAGCAGGCGGCCTGGAGCCAGGGCCGACAGCGTTCGTTGTTCGAGTATTGGGGGCATGAGGCCTCGTTGTTGCCGATGGCGCTGTACCCCTTGATGCGCTGGCGCATGGAGCGGGCAAAACAAGGGCAGGGGATCTACGCGCAGATGGCGCGTTTTGGTCGCGAGCAGCAGGCCATCATCCAGCGCGTGTTGAACACTGTCGAACAACAGGGCGCCCTGGGTGCAGGCAGTCTGTCGACCCGCGCCGAGCGCGCCGGCCCGTGGTGGGACTGGAGCGATGAAAAGCACGCGCTGGAATGGCTGTTCGCCGCTGGCCTGGTCACGGTTGCCGGTCGGCGCGGGTTCGAGCGGCTCTACGATTTGCCCGAGCGCGCCATTCCCGGCGACCGGCTGCACCAGGCGCCGTTGAGCGAGGCCGAGGCTCAGCGCGGTTTGCTGCTGCACAGTGCGACTGCGCTGGGTGTGGGCAGCGAAAAAGATCTGCGCGATTACTTCCGCCTGGACCCCGCCGACACTCGCAGCCGTTTGGCCGAGCTGGTCGAAGACGGCCAATTGCTGATGTGCCGCGTGCAGGGCTGGAAGCAGCCGGCCTACTGCCTGCCGGAGCCGAAAGTGCCGCGCAAGGTGCCGGCCAGCGCACTGTTGTCGCCGTTCGATTCGCTGATCTGGGAGCGCAGCCGCACCGAGCGGCTATTCGATTTCCGTTATCGGTTGGAGATTTACACGCCGCAGGACAAGCGGGTGTACGGCTACTACGTGCTGCCGTTTCTGCACAACGAGCGGATCGCCGCGCGCGTCGACCTGCGTGCCGAACGCGCCCACGGCCGCCTGGCCGTGCATGCGGTGCATGAAGAAACGCCGGGGCTGGACGAGGAGGGGATGCGCGCGCTGGCGCTGAACTTGCGGCAAATGGCCGATTGGCTGGGGCTCGAACAGGTGCAGCTCAATTGCCCACGGCCGAGTGCCGACCGATTAAGGGCGGCGATGCTCACATCACGGTAGGCCCGAGCTTGCTCGCGCCTACCGAATGGTGTCACCGTTTTACTTGCTTCAACGTCTCGGCGATCAGGAACGCCAGCTCCAGCGACTGATCGGCATTCATCCGTGGGTCGCAGTGGGTGTGGTAGCGGTCCGACAAGCCATCTTCGGTGATCGGCCGCGCGCCGCCGATGCATTCGGTGACGTTCTGCCCGGTCATCTCGATATGAATCCCGCCGGCATAGGTGCCTTCGGCCTCGTGTACCTGGAAGAATTCCTTCACCTCGCCGAGGATCTGCGCAAAGTCGCGGGTCTTGTAGCCGCTGCTGGCCTTGATGGTGTTGCCGTGCATCGGGTCGGAGCTCCACAGCACCTGTTTGCCCTCACGCTGCACGGCGCGAAGCAGCGCCGGCAGGTGGTCGCCGACCTTGTTGGCGCCCATGCGCGCGATCAGGTTCAAGCGGCCGGGGTCGTTGTCCGGGTTGAGGATGTCGATCAGGCGGATCAGGTCATCCGGGTTCATGCTCGGGCCGACCTTGACCCCGATCGGGTTGTGTACCCCGCGCAGGAACTCGACGTGGGCGCCGTCCAACTGACGGGTGCGATCGCCGATCCACAGCATGTGGGCCGAGCAGTCGTAGTAGTCGTTGGTCAGGCTGTCGCGGCGCACGAAGGCTTGTTCGTAGTTGAGCAGCAGCGCTTCGTGGGCGGTGAAGAAGCTGGTTTCGCGCAGTTGCGGCGAGCTGTCCATGCCGCAGGCGCGCATGAAGGCCAGGGTTTCGTCGATACGGTTCGCCAACTGGCTGTACTTCTCGGCCAGTGCGGAGTTGGCGATGAAGTCCAGGTTCCACTTGTGTACCTGGTGCAGGTCGGCAAACCCGCCCTGGGCGAACGCGCGCAGCAGGTTAAGGGTGGCGGTGGACTGGTGGTAGGACTGCAGCAGGCGGTCGGGGTCCGGCACGCGGCTTTTTTCGTCGAAGCCGATGCCGTTGACGATATCGCCACGGTAGGCCGGCAAGGTGACGCCATCGATGGTTTCATCGTTGGACGAGCGCGGCTTGGCGAACTGGCCGGCCATGCGCCCGACTTTCACCACCGGGCAGCCGGCGGCGAAGGTCATCACGATAGCCATCTGCAGCAGCACCTTGAAGGTGTCGCGGATTTTTGCGGCGGAGAACTCGGCAAAACTCTCGGCGCAGTCGCCGCCTTGCAGCAGGAAGGCGCGACCCTGGGTCACCTCGGCAAACTGGCGGCGCAACTCGCGGGCCTCCCCGGCAAATACCAGCGGCGGGTAGCTGGCCAGGCTCTGCTCCACCTGTAACAGGTGTGCAGCGTCCGGGTACTGGGGTTGTTGCTGGATCGGCAGGGCGCGCCAGCTGTCGGGGCTCCAGGGTTGGCTCATCGTGGACTCGATAGGGTGATTGACGGTCGGGCGCCAATGTTATCAGCAATTAGTGCGTGACCTGTTGCCGCCGGTTGGCCGACAATCGCGCCTTTGCCCTGGGGTGAACCCGTTAGGAGTTGTAGATGAGCGAGGAGCGTGTCGAGCGCCTGCTGGCCGAGGTCCATGATGACTTCGGCATGATCCGCGTGCTCGAAGTGGCCGATTACCGTTTTCTCGAGTTTGGCGACGCCATCGAGCAAAGCTGCGTGTTCACCGCCGACCCGAGCTGGCTGGAGTACGACTACACCCGTGCGATGCTGATCGGTGCGTTGTGCCACGAGCAGCCGGAAAGCGCGTTGTTCCTCGGCCTGGGCGCCGGCACGCTGACCCAGGCGTGCCTCAAGTTCCTGCCGCTGGAGGATGTCGAAGCCATCGAGCTGCGCCCCGAAGTGCCGCGCCTGGCCATTGAGTTCCTGGGGCTGGACGACGATCCGCGCCTGTACATCCGCATTGGCGATGCTCTGGAATTGCTCGAGACCGCCGAAACGGCCGACCTGATCTTCGTCGACCTGTACACCGATGTCGGCCCCGGCGTCGGGCACCTGGCCTGGACCTTCCTGGAAAACTGCCAGAAGAAGCTCAACCCCGGCGGCTGGCTGGTGATCAACCAGTGGGCCACCGACGACGGCAAGCCGTTGGGTGCGGCCCTGCTGCGCGGGTTGTATCACCGGCATTATTGGGAGCTGCCGGTGAAGGAGGGCAATGTGATCCTGCTGGTGCCTTCGGAGTTGGATCAGGCGCTGGACGCTGCGGCGCTGTCGGCCCGCGCCGAAGCGCTGGCACCGCGATTGGGCTATTCGTTGCAGCCATTGATCAAGGCGATTCGGCCGGCAACCTAGTTGTCTGAACGGGCGTCATCGCGAGCAAGCCCATTCCCACATTTGACCGAGCACATCCTGAAGGAATGCGGTCGATATGGGCGCGGGCTTGCTCGCGATGACTGCGGCACGGCCAACTCAAATTCCCCTGAATACCCCCGGGCGCTTCTCGAGCATGGCGCGCACGCCTTCCTTGGCGTCTTCGCTGTTGAACAATTGCGCGACCAGCGGCGGTAACGCCGCGGCCGCGACAGCTTCGCCCTCCAAGCGCGCCAGGCGGGCCGACATCAACGTGGCTTGCACGCCGAGGGGCGCCTGGCGCGCGATGCGGCTGGCCAGTTCGATGGCGCGCGGCAGCAGGTCTTCGCTGGCCATCACTTCCTGCACCAACCCCAGGCGCAGGGCTTCATGGGCATCGAACTCATCGCCGGTGAGCAGCCAGCGCATGGCGTTGCCCCAGCCTGCTATTTGATGAAAGCGCAACGTCGCACCGCCAAATGGAAAGCTCCCACGTTGTACTTCCATCTGCGCGAAGCGAGTGTTGCTCGCGCAGAGATTGATATCCGCCGCCAGCATCAGCTCGATGCCAAGGGTCAGGCAGTAGCCCTGAGCGGCGACGATCACCGGTTTGCCGACCCGAGGGCCGGCGAACACGCCCCAGGGATCGCAGCCCCCCGGTGGCGGTTGCCAGCCTCCGGCCATCACTGCGCTGACGTTGGCCAGGTCCAGCCCGGCGGTGAAGTGGTCGCCGTGGGCGAACACCACGGCCACCCGCGCATCGTCGTTTCGATCAAATTCGCCATAGGCCAGGCTCAGTGCGTTGAGCAGATCCAGGTCAAAGGCATTGCGCTTGGCGACCCGATCCAGGCCCAACAACAGGACATGACCCAGGAGTTCACGGCTGACGAGGCTGCTGCTGGCTTGATTCATCGGGTGTGTCCTCGGGCGCAGTAAGGGGTTTCGGACCAAAGGGGCCGAGTGTGCGGGTGAACCGTTTAAGCGTTTCAGCCAACAGGGCCGGGCACTTGAAAAATAGACCCTGGAGCCCATCTGCGCAAAGGCGGTGACGCAGTGCGGTTTATCGGTGCTTTGCGATAAAAAAAGCTCCCTTTTTCAGCTATTTCCGGTATAGTGCGCGCCGGCCTTTAACCGGGCCGCGTTTAGGTAGCGCAATTCCCCGAAGTCAGCTTCGGCTGCACGTCCGCACAGCGGACTCTTCCTTGACGAATCTTTTTCATTCATTCGTTTTCGCAAATCCCCGCCGACAAAGCAGCCAGGGCGACTCTTGAGTCTCAACACGGCATGCGCAGCTTTGGAGCATGGGTCTTTGCGGATGCACTTAGAGGCAGACCCATGACCCAGGAAACCGGCGGCTTCGCCGCTTTTAATCTTAACCCGAACATTCTTGCTGCCGTCATTGCGACTGGCTACGAAGAACCTTCGGCGATTCAGCAGCAATCGATCCCGATCATCATGGCCGGCCACGACATGATTGGCCAGGCGCAAACCGGTACCGGTAAAACCGCCGCGTTCGCCCTGCCTATCCTGCACTGCATCGATCCTGCCAAGCGCGAACCGCAAGCCCTGATCCTGGCGCCAACTCGTGAGTTGGCGCTGCAAGTAGCAACCGCTTTTGAAACCTACGCCAAGCAAATGCCAGGCGTAACCGTTGTGGCCGTCTACGGCGGCGCGCCGATGGGCCCGCAACTCAAGGCTATCCGTAATGGCGCACAGATCGTTGTCGCCACTCCGGGTCGTCTGTGCGACCACCTGCGTCGTGACGAGAAAGTCCTGTCGACCGTGAACCACCTGGTTCTGGACGAAGCTGACGAAATGTTGAAGCTGGGCTTCATGGATGACCTGGAAGTCATCTTCAAGGCACTGCCACCGACCCGTCAGACCGTGCTGTTCTCGGCCACCCTGCCGCAGTCGATCCGTGCCATTGCCGAACGCCACCTGCGCGATCCGCAACACGTGAAGATCCAGACCAAGACTCAGACCGTTACCGCGATCGAACAGGCTCACCTGTTGGTTCACGCTGACCAGAAGACCTCGGCTGTATTGAGCCTGCTGGAAGTCGAAGACTTCGACGCGCTGATCATGTTCGTGCGTACCAAGCAAGCGACCCTGGACCTGGCCAGTGCCCTCGAAGCCAAAGGCTACAAAGCCGCTGCGCTGAACGGTGACATCGCCCAGAACCAACGTGAGCGCGTGATCGACTCCCTCAAGGATGGCCGTCTGGACATCGTTGTAGCGACCGACGTAGCTGCTCGTGGCCTCGACGTTCCACGTATCACCCACGTGTTCAACGTTGACATGCCTTACGATCCAGAGTCCTACGTTCACCGTATCGGCCGTACCGGCCGTGCGGGTCGCGAAGGTCGCGCACTGCTGCTGGTGACGCCGCGTGAGCGCCGCATGCTGCAAGTGATCGAGCGTGTGACCGGGCAGAAGGTTGCCGAAGTCCGCCTGCCGGATGCCCAGGCCGTTCTCGATGCACGCATCAAGAAACTGACCAACAGCCTGTCGCCACTGGTGGCTGACGCTGAATCGACCCACGGCGACCTGCTGGACCGCCTGACCGCCGATATCGGTTGCACCCCGCGTGCCCTGGCTGCAGCCCTGCTGCGCAAAGCCACCAACGCTCAGGCCTTGACCCTGGCAGCCATCGAGAAAGAACGCCCACTGGTACCGAACAACGCGCCACGCGGTGATCGTCCAGAGCGTTCCGGCGACCGTCCTGAGCGTGGTGATCGTGAGCGTCGCGCTCCGGTGCCATTGGCTGAAGGTCGTGCTCGCTGCCGTACCGCGCTGGGCGCGCGTGACGGTATCGCGGCCAAGAACCTGCTGGGCGCTATCCTCAACGAGGGTGGCCTGGCACGTGAAGCCATTGGTCGCATCCAGGTCCGTGACAGCTTCTCCCTGGTGGAGCTGCCGGAAGACGGTCTGGAAAAACTGCTGACCAAGCTGAAAGACACACGCGTTGCCGGTAAGCAGCTCAAGCTGCGTCGCTACCGCGAAGATTGATCCGCCCCTGGGCTGATTG
Organism: Pseudomonas sp. LY-1; assembly: GCF_053502595.1. NCBI lineage: Bacteria > Pseudomonadati > Pseudomonadota > Gammaproteobacteria > Pseudomonadales > Pseudomonadaceae > Pseudomonas > Pseudomonas sp. LY-1. The sequence goes on from NZ_CP094353.1 coordinate 2,142,820, forward strand.
ATCGCACCTAAAAAAATCCCCGACTGGTTCGGGGATTTTTTTTGCCCGGCAATTGGCGCGGATCGTCGTGGGGTGGTCGGCCATAACGGTCAGCTACTGATCTTATTGGGCTTAGGAAAAGTCTGAGTTTCTGAGCGGCCTTTCTGGCAGCCGGCTTTGCGTAAAGTTTTTACTATCAAGTGACGGGGGCGGATAAACCTGAGTTGCATCGCTCAAGGGTAAAAAACGCTCTCAATCTGCTCTCGTCAGTTGTTCAAGTTGGAAAGGTTCGCTTGTGACCGTGTCGAGGGATAGGCGCCGGGCTTGACGGCTATTGATTGATTTTTCCAGAAAGGAGCTGTGGCTGTTATGCGTATTAATAATTCACAGTTGTTTCCACAAACAATGCCTGAGCCTGCGACTTATCCTCCCAGCCAACCGCCTGTTAATCAGGCGGGAGAGCCAACACGCGAGCACGGTTTACCGTGGACCGAGCGCGCACTCGCTTCGGATGCCGCGGCTGCTCGTTCAAGAAGAAATACGCGATCCATGCCTGTAGCGTCTGCGACCACGACGTCAACGCTTAATAAAGTCAGCGATCCGAAACTGGAAATCAAGAAGGTAGCCACATCGCCCAATGGGTTGTATGGCTTGAGTTACTCGCTGTCCGCGCCTGGCGCTGGGTTGAGTAACATTACGTTTCCAATGAGTATCGACGAAGGCCTTCAACGAAAAGGAAGCAAGGACGCAGGGATTTATTATGCGATGCAGTTTGGCGTCAATGATGCGCAAGGTCGGCCTCTTGGCCGTGGCTATATTGGGATGCAGCCGCGCGGGGATGGCAAGGCGCTGATTGTGTTTTCTGGAAACGGTGAGCATTTCAAAGCGCCACAAGGCCGCCCCGAGTTTGATGGGGGAAAGGGCGCCAGTAACAGCACATTGGTAGATTTTAAATTTGGGAATAAATATAACCTCACGGTAGAACGAGATCCTGAGGATGCCCATAAGTTAAGGGGGTTTATTCAGGATGTTACCGATTCCGACATGCCGGGCCCCAAGCAGCATGTCAAAGATATTTATGTCGATCAGAAGTTTGCCTTGGCTGGCAGAGACAGAGGCTTCGTCGAACATTACGGCGCGAAAATAGACCGAAGTTCGCAGATCGCGCCTACTCGCGGTAGTTTCTCCGCCCCCTTTACTACAGACGATAAGGGCAATGTCAGGGTGGGTGAAATCAAGAGTGACGGGCTCTATGGCCGGTACAAGAACTCGATGGTGGGACTGCAGCGGGTGATCAGCGAAGCGGGTAAAGGTAAGGAAATACAATTCTCTTTTCAGGGCGCAGGTTATGCGAAGAAAGCCTGAAGGCGCTGTTGATAGAGCCTGAGTAAGCGTTTCAACGCTACGCCTGTTGGAGTTGCGCCCCTTGAAAATGTTGGCGATGCAAAAAACCGGAAGGCCCACGCAGGTGAGGATTTCCGGGTTTTCTTCTTGGGCCGCGCTCGCTTTGTGAGCGGCCCTCAATCTGGGTTTGCCCGCGCATCGGGATGTGCGTCAGCCGAAGCGGTAGATGTCCATGCCCAGCGCGCCCATGGTGAAGCCTTGGTGTGCCACGCTGAAGTCGCCGCCGGCACCCCGCGCAAAGTAGAGCGGCAGTAAATGTTCATCGCTGGGATGGCTGCGCACGGCGTTGGGCGCCTGGCGGCGATAATCGTGCAGCGCGGCTTCGTCGTTGGCGGCAAGCTTGTCCACCATCCAGTCACGAAACGCCCGCGCCCACGGCTCGATGCTTTCGGACCCGGCGTGCCAATCCAGTTCACCGAGGTTGTGGGTGATGCTGCCGGAGCCGATCAGCAACACGCCTTGTTCGCGCAGGCTGGCGAGGGCGTGTCCGACCCGGGTCTGCAGGGCAGGGCCCATACGGCTGGGCAAGGACACCTGCACCACCGGGATATCCGCGGCCGGGTACATCAGCGACAGCGGCACCCAGGCGCCGTGGTCGAAGGGACGGCGCTCATCGATGCGCGCATTCAAGCCATCGGCGTGCAGCAACTCGACAATCTCGCGCGCCAATTGCGGGTCGCCCGGCGCCGGGTATTGCACGGCAAACAACTCGGCCGGAAAGCCGCCGAAGTCATGCCAGGTTTCCGGTGCGGCGTTGCCGCTGACCAGCAATTCCTGGCTTTCCCAGTGCGCCGACACCACCACAATCGCCTTCGGCCGTGGCAGTTCAGCCGCCAGGCGCTGCAGGGCCGGGCCGCTGGCGCCGGGTTGCAGGGCGAGCATGGGCGAACCATGGGAGATAAACAGAGTGGGGAGCATTAGAAGGGCCCTCAGGGTTAACATGCCCCATCTTCAACCAGATCAATGATCTAAATCTAATATAAGTTTTAGCGCCTTTTGATCGAATTTTTAGGGTGATGTATGGATTCTCAGTTTTGGCGGGAGCGCTGGGCGCGTAATCAGATCGGTTTTCACTTGCGCGAGGTCAACCCGTATCTGCAACGGCACTGGCCGCAGTTGACGGTCGCGCAGGGGGCAAAGGTGCTGGTGCCCTTGTGTGGCAAAAGCCTGGATCTGGTGTGGCTGGCCAGTCAAGGCTGTCGCGTGCTCGGGGTAGAGCTGTCGGAGCAGGCGGTTGAGGCATTCTTCAGTGAGCAGGGGCTGATACCGCGTATCAGCCAACGCGGCGTGTTCAAGGTGTACCAGGCGGATGTGATCGAAGTGTGGTGCGGTGATTTCTTCGCGCTGGACGCGCAGGCGCTGCTCGATTGCACGGCGCTTTATGATCGCGCGGCGTTGATCGCCTTGCCGCCGCTGATGCGGGCGCGCTACACCGAGCACCTCAATACGCTTCTGGGGCCGGGTTGCAAGGGGTTGCTGATTACCCTCGACTACGACCAGACGCAAAAGGCCGGCCCACCGTTTGCGGTGACCGATGATGAGGTGAAGGCGCTGCTGGGGGCGCACTGGGCCCTCGAAGTGCTTGAGGAGCAGGACGTTTTGGGTGAGAGCTGGAAGTTCGTTCAGGACGGCGTAACCCGGCTGGAAGAGCGAGTCTACCGACTCACGAAGCGCTGAGTCCTGGGCGGGCAAGGCGCCCACAAAAAAGGGGCGATCAGATCGCCCCTTTCCGTGTCGCCGCCAAGCGGTCAGCCGCGACGACGCAGTGCGTCAATCCGCTCTTCCAGCGGTGGGTGGCTCATGAACATGCGCGCCAGGCCCTGCTTGATGCCGCCGTTGATGCCAAAGGCGGTCAGGCTGTCCGGCATATGCACCGGCAGGCCCTGTTCGGAGCGCAGGTGCTGCAAGGCTGCAATCATCGCCCCGGTGCCGGCCAGGCGGGCACCGGCTTCGTCCGCGCGAAATTCCCGTTTGCGCGAGAACCACATCACGATCGCGCTGGCCAGGAAGCCCAGCACCAGTTCAGCGAAGATGGTTGCCACGTAGTAGGCAATGCCGCGGCCTTCTTCGTTCTTGAAGATTACCTTGTCGACGAAGTTGCCGATGATCCGCGCGAAGAACATCACGAAGGTGTTCACCACGCCCTGGACCAGCGCCAGGGTGACCATGTCACCGTTCGCCACGTGGCCGATCTCGTGGGCCAGCACCGCCTTGACTTCATCGTAGGAGAAGCGCTCCAGCATGCCCTGGCTCACCGCAACGAGCGCGTCGTTCTTGTTCCAGCCGGTGGCAAAGGCGTTGGCTTCATAGGCCGGGAAGATCCCGACCTCCGGCATCTTGATACCGGCCTCGCGGGACAACTGTTCGACGGTCTGCAGCAACCATTGCTCATGCCGGGTGCGTGGCTGAGTGATGACCTGGGTACTGGTGCTCATCTTCGCCATCCACTTGGAGATGAACAGCGAGAACAGCGAGCCGGCAAAACCAAAGACCGCACAGAAGATCAGCAGCTGATTGAGGTTCAGATCAACCCCGTTGGCCGCCATGAACCCGTTGAAGCCGAAAAGGCTCAGGGTGATGCTGGCAATCAGCACGACCGCCAGGTTGGTGGCCAAGAACAGCAGGATGCGCATCATGGTTGTAGAGTTCTCCTCATGCTAAATATGTCGCGTACTGCGGGGTATATAAGGTGCGACATGGGGTGATTCAACCGAGCGACTATTTCAAACTGTGTCCTACAGCCTGAATGTAGAGTCTTGAAGGGAATTTCCCACCTGTATTGCCCCGCTTGATCAGCCTCCTGTTGCCTCGCGGCCCTTTGATTATAAGGGGCACGCGCTGGGAGAGGGGCAAACGCAGTGCGGAGCGGGGCAATGGGCAGAGAAGTGTTGCCAGATACTCGCTGTACGACCAGATCCCGGTCGTACAGCGTCATAGTCGTTACTGGCGATAGGACTTGAGGAAGTTGCCGATGCGACCGATGGCCATGTCCAGGTCATCCACACGCGGCAAGGTCACCACGCGGAAGTGATCCGGCCACGGCCAGTTGAACGCGGTGCCTTGCACCACCAGGAGCTTTTCCGACAGCAGCAGGTCGAGCACGAACTTCTCGTCGTTGAGGATCGGGCAGACTTTCGGGTCGATGCGTGGGAAGGCGTACAGCGCACCCATCGGCTTCACGCAACTGACGCCGGGAATGTCGTTGAGCAATTCCCAGGTGCGGTTGCGTTGCTCCAGCAGGCGGCCCTGAGGCAGCAGCAGATCGTTGATGCTCTGGTAACCGCCCAGCGCAGTCTGGATCGCGTGCTGGCTCGGTACGTTGGCACACAGGCGCATATTGGCCAGCATGTCGATGCCTTCAATGTAGCTCTGGGCGTTGTGCTTGGGCCCGGAGATGGCGACCCAGCCGGAGCGGAAACCCGCCACGCGATAGGACTTGGACAAGCCGTTGAAGGTCAGGCAGAGCAGGTCCGGCGCGAGGGAGGCGGTGCAGATGTGGACGGCATCGTCGTAGAGGATCTTGTCGTAGATCTCGTCGGAGAACACCACCAGGTTGTGCTGGCGCGCCAGCTCGAGCATGCCCAGCAGCACTTCCCGCGAGTACACGGCACCGGTCGGGTTGTTCGGGTTGATGATGACCAGCGCCTTGGTGTTCGGGGTGATCTTGGCCTTGATATCGGCCAGGTCCGGGAACCAGTCGGCGCCTTCGTCGCACAGGTAGTGTACCGGGCGGCCACCGGCCAGGGTCACCGCGGCGGTCCACAGCGGGTAGTCCGGCGCCGGCACCAGCACTTCGTCGCTATTGTTGAGCAAGGCCTGCATCGACATCACGATCAGTTCGGACACGCCGTTGCCCAGGTAGATGTCCTCGATGCCGACACCTTCGACCTGCTTCTGCTGGTAATACTGCATCACCGCCTTGCGCGCACTGAACAGGCCTTTGGAATCGCTGTAGCCCTGGGCGGTGGGCAGGTTGCGGATCACGTCCTGGAGGATTTCGTCCGGCGCTTCGAAACCAAAGGGCGCCGGGTTGCCAATGTTCAGCTTGAGGATGCGATGGCCTTCCTCTTCCAGGCGCTTGGCGTGCTTGAGCACCGGGCCGCGAATGTCGTAGCAGACGTTGGCGAGCTTGTTCGATTTGCTGACCTGCATGGCGATGTGATCCTGAAAATGAACGATCCAGACGGTGCGAAGCCTACCGTGCTGAGAATCCTGCGTTGGTCGCACCCATAAATACGTTTGAATGCCGCTAACGCGGGTGCCAGACTGCCGGGTTGAAGAGGCGCAATCATACGTGCCGCCTGATCCCTGGAAAAGACACAGATCAGGGTTTTTCAGTTGCCGAGGTGTACTGATGGAAAAGCTGCAGAAAACCATTGAAGAATGGAAAGCGATGCTCGATCCGGAGCAATACAACGTGTGCCGCCTGAAGGGCACCGAACGGCCGTTTTCCGGCAAGTACAATGCCACCAAGACCGACGGCGTGTATCACTGCATCTGCTGCAATGAGCCGCTGTTCGACTCTACCACCAAGTTCGATTCCGGCTGCGGCTGGCCCAGCTTCTACGCACCGATCGCCGACAGCGCGATGATCGAGATCCGCGATGTCAGCCACGGCATGATCCGCACCGAAGTCACCTGCGCCAAGTGCGACGCGCACCTGGGGCATGTGTTCCCGGATGGCCCGCCTCCGACCGGCCTGCGCTATTGCATCAACTCGGTGTGCCTGGACCTCGTGCCGCGCTGAGCCTGAGTCGCCCCTGCGTCTTGCGCGGGGGCGATGTATACCGGGCTATCAGTTTGATCAATTCAATTGCACGCAATTGAATTGCTCGCTATGTTTTGCCTTCTTTCTCCTGATCCGAGGCATTGCCATGAGCGACAACCTGCTGAGCATCCCTTGCACCACCATCAAGGGTGAGCAAAAGACCTTGGCCGATTTTGCCGGCAAGGCCATTCTCGTGGTCAACACTGCCAGCAAATGCGGCTTCACCCCGCAGTACAAGGGCCTGGAGCAACTCTGGCAGCAGTACAAGGACCAGGGCCTGGTGGTGCTGGGGTTTCCGTGCAACCAGTTCGGCAAGCAGGAACCGGGCAACGAAGGCGCGATTGCCGAGTTCTGCGAGCTGAATTTCGGCGTCAGCTTCCCGTTGTTCAAGAAGATCGACGTCAATGGCGGCGCTGCCCACCCGCTGTTCGTGCAGTTGAAAAAACGCGCGCCGGGCCTGCTGGGTTCCAAGGGCATCAAGTGGAATTTCACCAAGTTCCTCATCGGTCGCGACGGCCAGGTGGTCAAGCGCTTTGCGCCAACCACCAAGCCCCAGGAGTTGACCCAAGAGATCGAAGCCCTGCTCAAATGACCGACCTGCCCACCGTGTCCCTGGCGCTGGACAACCAGCTGTGTTTCAAGCTCTACGCCGCATCGCGCGCGGTGACCCGCGCCTATAAACCGATGCTTGACCAGTTGGGCCTGACCTACCCGCAATACGTGGTGATGCTGGTGTTGTGGGAATGGCACCACGCGACGCCGCCCCAGCCCACGGTCAAGGCCTTGGGCGAGCGCTTGATGCTCGATTCGGGCACGCTGACGCCGCTGCTCAAGCGCCTGGAGCAGCTTGGGTTAGTGAGGCGCCAGCGCAGCGCGCAGGATGAACGCGAAGTGCATTTGAGCCTGAGCCACGCCGGGGTGCAGTTGCGCGGCCAGGCCCATCAATTGAAAACCCGCTTGCTGTGCGACAGCGGTGTCGACCTCAACCAGGCCGATGCCTTGCGCGAGGGGTTGGACCAATTGCTCGCGCAGATCAGAGACTTGTCGTCTTAGGCACCCACAGGTCCAGCAACGCATTGAGTTCTTCGCGGCGAAATGGCTTGGCCAGGTAGTCATTCATCCCCGCCGCCCGGCAACGCTCGCGTTCTTCCGACAGCGCGTTGGCGGTCAGGGCGACAATGGGCAGGTCCGGCCAGCGCCCGCTGCGACGAATCTGCCGACTGGCCTCGTAGCCATCCATCACCGGCATGTTGCAGTCCATCAGCACTATGTCGAAGTGCTGTTCTTCGAGGAACTTGAGCGCTTCGCCACCATGGGCGGCGACGATCACTTCGCAGCCCAACTTGCTGAGCATGCCCTTGGCCACCAGTTGATTGACCGGGTTGTCCTCCACCAGCAGGATGCGTGCCCGGTGGACCAGGGGCGTGGCGTCGAGTGCGATCGGGTCGAGGATCAAGTGCGCGTCGCTGCGCAGATTACGTTGCAGGATCTGGTACAGCGCGTTGCGGCTCAAAGGGCGCGCCTGTTGCTGCAACGGCGCCAGGGCCGCGACTTCCTCACTGGGCATGAAATTGCCATAGGCGGTCACCAGCAGGATCGGCGCCGTGATGGCCGGGCGCAGGCGAAACAGGCACTCCGGGCAGTCTGTGATCAGCAAGTCGGGTTTTTTCCCGCTCAAGTCCTCATCGATAGAATAGCAATGCACTGTCAGCCCCCAGTGAGGTAGCAGGGTGCTGAGCAGCTCCGCCAGGCCGCTGTCGGCACTGGTGATTGCAATGACTTCGCCCGTCAGCGGCGCGAGCCGGGGCGCAGGCAAATGGGCGGGCAGCGGCAGGTCGGCGCAGAACTGGCTGCCGAAGCCGACTTCCGAACTGATGCTCAGCCGACCGTGCATCGCCTCGCACAGGTTATGGGTCAGCGCCAGGCCCAGGCCGGTGCCGCCAAACTGGCGGGTGATGCCCGCGCCAGCCTGGGTGAACGGCTGGAAGATCTTCACCTGCGCGTCCTGGGCAATGCCGATCCCGGTGTCGCGCACTTCGATTTTTACTCGGCCATCCTGGGCGCTGAGGCGCACATCCACGCGGCCGAAGCGCGTGAACTTCAAGGCGTTGGACAGCAGGTTACTGACGATCTGCCGCACACGTGTCGGGTCGCCGAGCACCTGCGCCGGGAACTGCGGGTCGATCAGGCACGTCAGTTCGACACTCGGCGCGGCGTTCTGCGATAACAGGTTGGCGGTGTCTTCCACCAGCGCGCCGAGGTCGAACGGGATGTGCTCCAGCTCCAACTGGCCCGCGTCGAACTTGGACAGGTCGAGGATATCGTTGAGCAGTTCCACCAGCACCTTGCCGGAGTCATGGGCGATCGACAGTTGCTGGCGCTGCTCGGCGTTGAGCGGGCTGTCCAGCGACAGCGCGATCATGCCCAGCAACCCATTGAGCGGCGTGCGGATTTCGTGACTCATATTGGCCAGGAACGCCGCCCGCGCCTGAGCCATGCCCAGCGCGTTCATTTTTGCTGCTTCCAACTCATCGTTGGACTGGCTCAAGCGCTGGTTGCTGGCCTTGAGCTCCAGCGTGCGCGCCGAGACGATGTTTTCCAGTTGTCCCAGGTACTCGGTGAGGCGGTCCTCGGCGTGACGGCGCTGCTGGATCTCGGTTTCCAGGGTGTCGAATTGCTGGTTGGCCATGTTGACCAGCACGCCGATTTCATCGTGCTCGTGCCCCGGCGGGCAATCCAGGCGTGTCTGCCTGCGCGTGCTCAGCTCGCGAATGATGCGTACCAGCGGTTGGGTCAGCATCACATAGAACAGGCCCAGCAGGATCCCGGTCAGCAGCAGGCTGCGTACAAACCCGTTGATCAGGGTGACCTCGGCACGGTGCAGGAAGCGGCTACCAAAGGCGTAGGTGTCTACGTCGAGGCGCAGCACGCCAAGGGATTCATTGGGCATATGGCTGAGGAACAGCCGGTCTTCAAACTGGCGGTTGGCGCCGAACAGGAAATCGCTGACGGGCCGGTAGGGGCTTTCCTTGCGCGGCCGTCCGACGTCGGCCAGTACCACGCCGTTGTTGTCGGTCAACCGCGCCTGAATGATGGCGGGGGAGTGCAACAGGCCGAGGGTCAGCTCCTGGGCCAACTCGGCGTCGATGTTGTAGGCGATGCGCGACGCCGGGTTATGGCTGATTTCAATCAGCGAACGAATTTCACGGTTGATGGATGCGTCTTCGCTGGCATAATCAATGCCGATCTGGATCAGGCTGAGCAAGGTTCCCAAGACGAAACCGACCAGCACAGTCAATCTGGCTTGTTTATAAGACAAGCGGTGGGCGAACTTGATATCCATCGAGTGTTGAACCACTTCACGTTTCCCTTCGCCCGGCAAGCATAGCTGAACATCCACAGGTTCAGGCTTGCCCGGCACGAATCGTCAGTTTTAGAGGTGCAGCCCGGAGCGCTCGGCCGCAGGGTTGCCAATACGCCATCTTTTACAAGAACTTGCCAGAGGAATAGTCGTGGATTCTCGATTGAATGCCTTTCTTGAGCGTGCCGATGCCGTACTCGCGCGGCTGGAACCCCTGTTGCCAGCCCCGCGCCAAACCATCGACTGGAACCAATGCCTTGCGGCCCGTTGGCAGCGTGAGGGTCGCAGCGGCTTCCTGCTGCCGCTGGAGGTCAGCCTGGACATGCGCCTGTCCGACCTGATCGGTGTGGATAAGCAGCGTGAAACATTGGCGCGCAACACCCAACAGTTCCTCGACGGCCTGCCCGCCAACCATGCGCTGCTGTGGGGCTCGCGCGGCACGGGGAAATCGTCGATGGTGCGCGCCTTGCTCGCCCAGCACGCCAGCGCCGGTTTGCGCTTGATCGAAATCGAACGCGATCACCTCGCCGACCTGCCGCGTGTGGTCGAACAACTGCTCAAGCTGCCGCAGCGTTTCATTCTGTTCTGCGATGACCTGTCGTTCGAGGCCGGAGAAGGCGATTACCGCGTGCTCAAGAGTGTGCTGGACGGTTCCCTGGAACAGGCGCCGGAAAACGTGCTGCTGTATGCCACGTCCAACCGTCGTCACCTGGTGCCGGAAAACCAGAGCGACAACGATAACTGGAAACGCGTGGATGGCGAGCTGCACCCGAGTGAGGCGGTGGAAGACAAGATCGCCTTGTCCGACCGTTTTGGCCTGTGGCTGTCGTTCTACCCATTCACCCAGGAACATTTCCTGAACGTGGTGGAACACTGGATCGGCGAGCTGGCGCGCAAGGCCGGCCTGCAGTGGCAGCGTGATGAAGACCTCGATATCCTCGCCGTGCGCTGGGCCACCGGGCGTGGCAACCGCAACGGCCGTTGCGCGTATCAATTCGCCCGTTACTGGGTGGGCCTCAAATTGCTGGAGCGTCAACCATGATCGATTTGCAGCAGGCCGGCAGCGGTCTGGATGGCTATGCCATGTTGTGTGCGCAGTTGGAGTCGCTGCTGGCCGATGAGCGCGATTTCATCGCCAACAGCGCGCAGTTCTCTGCGTTCCTGTTCAATCAGTTGGGTGACTTGAACTGGGCCGGTTTCTACCTCAACCGTCACGAAGAGTTGGTGTTGGGGCCGTTCCAGGGGCAGATCGCGTGTGTACGCATTCCGTTCGGGCGTGGCGTGTGCGGTGCGGCGGCCGCGTCGCGCCAGACCCAGCGGGTGGAAGATGTGCATGCGTTCCCGGGGCATATCGCCTGTGACAGTGCATCGAACAGTGAACTGGTGGTGCCGCTGGTCAAGGATGGCCGACTGATTGGCGTCCTCGACCTCGACAGCCCGTCGCTGGCCCGGTTTACCGCGCAAGACCAGGTTGGTATCGAGCAGTTGGCGGCGATTTTCCTACGCCTGACCGACTGCTGACCGACCGTTGCGGGGGGGGCGGGCCGTGCGGCGCGCTCCTGCCTACCCTGGAGAGCCCAGGCCGTTGAGTTGCATGTGCAGCAGGCGCTCCAGTTCCAGCATGCACTTTTCCAGGGTCTTGATGCCGGTTTCGATCACCGCCCGATCATCGCCGCGGGCGCAGGCCTGCTCCAGCGCTTCGCATTGCGCCGCCAGTACACTGGCCTGGACGATACGCGCAGCGCCCTTGATCTTGTGGGCCTGCTCGATGATGTCCTGCGGTGAAGCCTGCTGGGCCCACAACGTGACCAATATCTGGCGATCGTGACAGCTGCTGCTCAGCAGTTCCTCAAGCAGCCGCCGAGTCAGTTGCGGATCGCCGCCCGTCAGCGCATCCAGGTGGCTGAGGTCGAGTCGCGGGCCGGACGGCTGCGGCGCGATCTGCGCCAGTTGCCGTTCCAGCGCCGTGAGGCTGATCGGTTTGAACAGGCAGTCGTTCATCCCGGCTTCGGCGCAGCGCAGCTTCTCTTCGGGCTGGGCGTTGGCGGTAAACCCCAGGACCACGCAGGGTGTCAGTTGCTCCCGCTGCTCATACTCACGGATCGAGCGGCTTAACTCATAGCCATTCATGATGGGCATGTTGCAGTCGGCGATCACCAGGTCGAAGTGGGCCTGGCGCCAGGCCTGGAACCCGGCGGCGCCATGTTGGGCTGCGGTGAACTGGTGGCCCAGGTAACCCAGTTGCTGGCACATCAGCAGGCGATTCGCCGGATGATCATCCACCACCAGCACGTTGAGCACCGGCGCCGGTGCGGGCGCGGCCGGCAGGGGTTCGTCCGCGGCCTGGATGGGCTGCAGGCAGTTCATCTTCAGGCTGACATGCACCTGGGTGCCGACCATGGGCACGCTGCTTAGGCTCAGTTGCCCGCCCATCATCGCGCACAGGCTGCGGCAGATCACCAGCCCCAGGCCCGCGCCGCTGCGGGCCAATTGCCCGGAATTGTCGGCCTGGGCAAAGGGTTCGAACAGGCGCAACTGGTCGTCGCGGCTGATGCCGATCCCCGTGTCTTCGACCACCAGCTTCATTTCGACCTGCTGTGCCAATTCGGTGGCTTGCACCTGCACCTTGATCTTTACCTGCCCGCGCTCGGTGAACTTGATCGCATTGCTCACCAGGTTGGACAGCACCTGCTTGAAGCGCAGCGGGTCGATCAGCACGTCGGTGTCATCGAGTTCGGGCTTGAACTCCAGCAGCAAACTCAGGGTTTTCTGGCGTGCCAGGCCGTCGAACACCCGCACCACCGACTCGATCACTTCCCGCAGGTTCACACGCTCCGGTGCCAGGCTCAGGCGGCCGGATTCGATCCGCGCGATGTCCAGAATATCGCCGATCAGCTCCAGCAGGTCCTTGGCCGAGTGGTAGGCGACTTCGATCGCCGGGCGGTCGAGATGCCCCTGGTCGGCGCGCTTGAGGGTCAGTTCGAGCATGCCGATCACCGCGTTCATCGGGGTGCGGATTTCGTGGCTCATGGTTGCCAGAAAGGTGCTCTTGGCACGGTTGGCTTCGTCGGCACGTTCCTTGGCGGCGCGCAGCTCATCGAACAGCTGGCGTCGTTCGCTGATGTCGATCCAGCCGCCGATGATGCCCTGGACTTCGCCGGTGGAGTCGCGGTAGGGCAGTATCCAGTGGTAGATCGTCAGCTTTTTGCCATTGATGAGCAGGGTGCGATCAAGGATCAGCGGGTTGCCCTCGGCGACCACGCGCAGATAGTCGGCGTGATACTGAGCCGCTTCGGTTGCCTGGGCCGTGCTCATCTGCATCACACTTTTGCCGATGACCTCTTCGCGCTTGACGTCGAACACCTGCAGGTAGCTGTCGTTGCAGGTCTGCAACAGGCCGTTGCGGTCGCGGACATAGATCGGGTGCGGCGTTTCGTTGACCAGTGCGCGCATGAATTCGAACTGGTCGTTGAGGGCGCGTTCGGCCATCTTACGGTGCTTGATCTCCCGGCGCATGTAGGCGTTCCAGGTCAGGGAAATCAGCAGCAGCAGGCCGGTGACGAGGATGATCTGGGCAATCAGGTGGTGGTAGTTGCGCCAGTAGCTGTCGGAGGCGGCGGCGTAGCCTCGCCAACGGCTGTTGATCACCCCGAGCTCATCGGGGGCGATGCTCAGCAGCGCCTTGTCGAGGATCGCGCTCAACTCGGTGGCACCCCGTGACGTGGCCAGCGCAAAGACTGCGGGGAGGGTGCCGATGCTGCCGCTGATCTGCAGTTTGTCCTGAAACACTTGGGAGGACAGGAAATAGTTGGCGATCACCAACGAGTTCACCGCGCCTTCCACATGCCCTTGGGCCAGGAGTTCCGAGGCCTTGAAGGTGTCACTGGTTTCCACCAGGTGAATGTGCGGGAAATCCTTGCGCAGAAGGCTTTCCAGAGGGTTGCCTTGGGTAATCGCCAGGCGCTTGCCTGCCATCTGTTCAAGATTTGATGGGGCGTCGGGTTCCTTGCGCGTGAGCAATACGTAGGAGTTTTCCAGATAGGGACGACTGAAGTTCAGTTGAGCTTCGCGTTCCGTGCTGGGAATGATGGCGCCGATGAGGTCGGCTTTGCCGGTATCGACTTGCTCGATCATCGCGTTGACATCGCGTGCGCGCAGGATCTCGAAGCGCAACCCGGTGCGCAGGCGGATCAGCTCCAGGAGGTCGGCGGTGATGCCGCGGAAGTTGCCGTCAGCATCGAAGAAGGTCAATGGCGCGAAGGTTTCGTTGGCGATTACCCGGACCACCGGGTGCGCCTTCAGCCAACGTTCCTCGCGTTGCGTCAGTTGCAGTTTTTGCGCGGTGAGCAGGATGTCGCTGCCCGCACTCCAGCGTTTGGCAATGCTCTCCTGCTCATTGGTCGGCACCGCCGCCAGCACCGCGTTGAGGATGCTCAAGAGGGTGTGCTGGTCCTGGCGCACGGCAAAGCTGAAACCATAGGCTTCGTGCTTGCCGAAGTTGGCCATGCGGATATTTTTCAGGTAGCCCTTGTTGATCATGTAATGGGTGGAAATGGTGTCGCCGAGAAACACATCCGCCTGGTCGAATGCCACTGCATTCAGGGCGTTCTGATAAGAGGGGTAGGTGTGGATGGTCGCCTCGGGATACAGCTTCTCGACTTCGCCCAGCGGCAGGTAGTGATAGACCAGGCTCAGGCGCAGCCCGGCCAGGCCCTCACTGAGGCTGCGGGTTTCGCCCTCGCGTGTCACCAGCACTGGCTGGTCCACGGCATACGGTGCTGAAAGGGTGAGCAGCGGGTTGGTGGCCTCAAAGCCATTGGACGAGCCCAGCAGGTCTATTTCACCGGCTTCAAGCGCCTGGATGGAGGCTTCCCGGTTGGGGTAGCGCAGCACTCTGACGGGGAGCGCCAGCGCCTTGGCCAACAGCCCGGCGTAATCGGCCGTGAGCCCCTCATAGTCGCGTCCGCTGGACGTGAGGTCGAAGGGCGGGTAATCGGGAGCTGCCGCGCCGAGTACCAGTTCGCGTTTGTTCTGCAGCCACTGGCGTTGCGTCTTGTCCAGTTGAGTGTCCAGTTGAACGGCGCCTGCGCGGCTCAATAAGGTGAAGTGTTCCGGTTCCGTTTGAGCAGCGAGCACAGAGGTGCTCAAGCACACGCCTGCGCTCAATATGATCAGATAGTCCTTTATACGCCTGGGCATCCGCTTTCTCACACTAGCGCGTTTCGTTTTGCCAACTCGATAAGTTCTACCAAGGACTTGGCTTTGAGTTTTTGCATAAGCCTCTTTTTGTAGGTGCTGACGGTTTTGTTACTGAGGAACATACCTTTGGCAATTTCCTTGTTGGTGCGACCTTGTGCAAAAAGTTGCAAGACCATTAATTCGCGATCATTCACTGCCTTGAACAGTTCCAGTTCCTGGGAATTACTGTCCGGGCCGCAGGCGTTCAATGCCTGGCTGGGGAAGTAGTTGTAGCCGGATAATACAGCGCGGATGGCACTCAGCAGTTCACTCAGGTCGCCCTCTTTGCACACATAGCCATCGGCGCCCGAGCGCATGCAGCGGGTGGCGAACAGGGTTGGGCATTGGGCCGTCAGAATCAGGGTTTTCATCGAAGTATTCATTGCGTTAAATCGGCACAGCACTTCGAGGCCATCAAGTTTTGGAATACTGATATCCAGAATGATCAGGTCTGGAAGGCATTCGCGAACCATTTGTATTGCATCACAACCGTTATCCGTTTCGCCGACGACTTTATAGCCTTCGTGTTCCAACAACATACGAATCGCCAGCCTGATAACAGGATGGTCATCAATGATGAAAACTGTGTTCATAATCACATTCCATGCAAGTGCAAATAAAGCGGGCACATTAGCTCAGAAGGCGAGGCGGGAGCATGGAGGTGAGGGGGCGTAGATACAGAACAGGAATATTCCTACATTAAAAAAGGTATTGCCTTACGATCTATCAAGGCTTTGTGGACGTCTGTTTCAGAATTCGGTCGGCGATGCGGGTTCGGGCCTTGGCCCACCGGTTAAGCGGTTATTGTGGTAAGTTTTTCCTATGTGGAGATGTTTAAATTCCTACATTTACAGCGGGCTTATCAGCGTCATTAGTTCGTCCCGGTTTAACGGTTTTGATAAATAACCAAGTAACGGCAAGTTACGTTGTAAGGCTTGAGTCTTCAGATTCGCCAGTTCGGGCAGGGGCAGCCCGCTCAGCAGGATCGCCCCTGCGATAAACCCCCGCCGACCGGCGATTTCGACTAACTCAAGCCCGGGCAGATCTGGCAGGCATTGGTCGCACAGCATGAGGTCGAAGGGCCGTTCGGACTGGGTCATCAAGCGGATCGCCTGTTCGGCGTTTTCCGCCAGGGTCAGGTGCTCGAAGCCGAAGCTGTTGAGCAGGCACTGGGTTGCCAGGAGCTGAAAGGGGTGATCCTCCACCAACAGGATGCGAAGGCAATTCTTGAACATAGGAAGGGCACACGGTGAGTCAAGCGGCGATTGGGCGGGGCGTAGGAAGGCGCCCTATGCCCTTTAAGAGCGTGCGTGATTATTCATCGGGTGTTTGTACTGATTCGATCAGGCCGCTCTGTTCCCTTCGTAGGTAGATTCTGTTCAGGCAACAGGCAGCTGGATCAGTCATCTATTGCGGGCTGGAACGCCCGGTCATTTCCCGCGCCATCTCGGTGGCGTAGCTGTCGGTCATGCCGGCGATGAAATCGATCATCCGCAGGAACGAGGCGTGCAGCGACCAGGCCGGGTCGGGGGCACTGTTGCCCAGCAAGTCGAGGATGCGCCGGTTCTTGAACGACGGCGTGCGCCCGCCGTGCTGTTCAAGCGCCGCCCCGCAGAAGGCGTTGAGGAGGATTTCCAGGGTGGTGTAGGCGCCGATTTCATGCAGGGTCTTGCGCTTGTCCTGGAAGATTTTCTTGCGCGCCATGTCCTTGGCATCCAGCACGCAGCGCTTGGCGGGGCCGTGCATATGCTCGACCAGATCACCGTGCAAGGTGCCGGCGAGCAAGGCGTCCTGTTGTTCGACGAAAGCGCGTGCGGCGGCGTTGGTCAGGTGTTCGATGGCTTTGCCGCGCAGGATCGCCAGTTTGCGCCGCCGTGAATCCTGGGCGCCCAGTTGCCGGTAGGTTTGCGGCAGGTCGTCGCCGACCAGGTCGAGCAGCAGCGACTCGACTTCGGCATATTGCAGCAAGTCCATTTCCAAGCCGTCTTCCAGGTCGATCAGCGCGTAGCAGATGTCGTCCGCGGCCTCCATCAAGTACACCAGCGGATGGCGCGCCCAGCGTTGTTCTTCCAGCTGCGGCAGGCCGAGCTTGTGGGCGATCTGCTCAAGGATCGGCAATTCGCTCTGGTAGCAGCCGAACTTGTGTTTCTTGTAGCCCAGGGAGTCGGCATGGCGGGCGGTCCACGGGTATTTCAGGTAGGTGCCCAAGGTCGCGTAGGTCAGCCGCGTGCCGCCGTCGAACTGGTGGTATTCCAGCTGGGTCAGCACCCTGAAGCCCTGGGCGTTGCCTTCGAAATTGAGGAAGTCATTGCGCTCGGCCACGCTCATGTCGTCCAGCCAGCCGCGCCCGGCGGCCTGCTGGAACCAATGGCGGATGGCGTCTTCGCCGGAGTGCCCGAAGGGCGGGTTGCCGATGTCATGGGCCAGGCAGGCCGATTGCACCACCATGCCCAGGTCACTCGGGTCGCACCACTCGGGCAGGGCGCTGCGCAGGGTTTCGCCCACGCGCATGCCGAGGGAGCGGCCGACGCAGCTGACTTCCAGGGAGTGGGTCAGACGGGTGTGGATATGGTCGTTGCTCGACACCGGGTGGACTTGGGTCTTGCGCCCCAGGCGGCGGAACGCGCCGGAGAAAATGATGCGGTCATGGTCTTTGTGAAACGGGCTACGGCCCAATTCTTCCGGGCTGTGCAGGGGCTTTCCAAGACGTTCGCGAGTCAGCAGGGTGGGCCAATCCAAGGCGGGTACTCTCCGTGCGGTGAATGACTCGCCCAGCTTCCCGGTTCCGGGTGGGCGGGGCAAGCGAAAATCTACAGGCCGACCGCGTCGATATCGATTAACAGCAAGCGCTGACCGTTATCGAAGAATTGTCCGGCGGTCAGGCAATACTGGTTGGTGGTGGCGTCGCGGTAGGTCGAAGACAGCGTCAAGCGGCGCTCGTCCCAGCCTTCGGCCAGCAGATGATAGAAATACGGGCGCCACGACCAATTGTGGCCGAGGTAGCGGCTGTCGGCTTGCCAGGCGTCCTGGCGCCATTCGAAATTGGGGGTCAGTTGGGTGCCATGCCGGTCGCACTGGTAGAACCGCAGCAGCCAGGGATAATCCGGCAATTGCGGCAAATGGCTCAGTGGCGCCTGGCCCTGGGCCCAGGTCTGGAGGATTTTCATCAGTTCGGCCAGTTGTTGGCGCAATTGCATGATGCGTCCGCGTTCGGCGAGTTTTTTCTGCACGTAGGCGCCACGCAGTTGGGCGAAGCGCGGCACGAAAGCATCGGCGGCGAACCAGTCCAGTTGCGCCTGGGCAAACAGATAACCCTGCACATACCGCGAGCCGCATTCCAGCGCAAAACTCAACTGCGCCTCAGTCTCCACCCCTTCGGCAATGATCCAGCAGCCGGTTTTTTCCGCCATTTGCGCCAGTGCCCGCACCACTTCACTGCTGGGGCCCCCTTTGGCGGCCTCCTGAAACAGGCGCATGTCCAGCTTGAGAATGTCCGGCTGCAACGCCAGCACGCGGTCGAGCTGTGAATAGCCGGCGCCGAAGTCATCGATGGCGATGCGCGCGCCGGCCTCGCGATAGCGCGCCACCACGTCGGCCAGGCGCTGGATATCGCCGCCCAGTTCAGTGATCTCGAACACGATGCGCCGTGGATCGACGCCGTGGGCCTGCACCTGTTGCAAACTGGGCAGGGCCTGGCCGGCACGCAGGCGATTGATCCAGCGCGGTGAGATATTCAGGCTCAGAAACCAGTCCTGCGGTGCCTCGTGCAGACGGCTCAAGGCGTTGTCGCGGATCTGCCGGTCCAGGCGCCGCAAGGCCACGCCCGAGGTGCGCGGGTCGGCGAACAACGGGCCGACCGACAGCAGGCGACCGTCAGCCTGGCGCAGGCGGCCGAGAGCCTCGACGCCGGCGATGCGCCCGGTGGCGGTGTCGATGAAGGGTTGGAAGCAGGCGAGCGGTTGCCCGTCGATCACGGGGCCTCCTTAAAAACGTTGGCAACAAAGTGCCCGGCCCTCGTTGACGAGGGCCGGGCCGATTCTGTTTGCAAGAATGCAGCCAGCAGGCCTCAACCTTTGCGTGAGGCGCCCTGCATGGCTAATTTGATCAGTGGGATCAAACCGGCGCCCAGCCGCACCAGGCGGGTCAGGCTGCTGAGACTGCCGCCCTTGGCGCCCTTGCCGGTAAAGAAGCCGATCAGCGTCACTGCGGCCACGCCCCACAGCGGCGCATGCTTGATGCCCAGGCTGTCCTGCCAGTGCTGGCCCATGTTGCGCACCTTATTCAGGGGCGCCATCAGTTGCTGGGACTCGTGGCGGATTTCCTGGCGGTGCATTTCCATGCGCAGGCGGATCAATGCCTTGCGCATTTCCCGGCGCGAGTTGGTGGGTGGGATTTCAGTCAGGCTCATGGCAGCAGGCGCTCCCGGTCATTGGCCAGCTCTTCGAGGGTGGCGTGGAACGGCGTGGACTCATCGAACACCGCCGCCTTCAAGCGCACACCGCAGAATGCAGCGGCCAGGGTATAGAACACGCAGAGGCAGATGATTCCGGTCAGGCGGTAGCCGGTGTCCCACACCAGAATCATCACCAATGTCGACAACCCCACCAGCAACAGCAGGGCAAACACCAGGGCCAGCCCGGCAAACAGCAGCAGGCTGACGGTGCGCGCTTTCTGCTCCTGCAGCTCGATGCCGAACAGTTCGACATGGCTGTGCAGCAAGCCCAGTACGGCTGCGCCCAGGCGTCGGGACGTTGAACTTGGGCCCGTGGACGAGCCGGATTCGCCGATAGACATAGGATTAGCGCCTTGTAGCCAACAGACCGATCAAGAAGCCCACGCCAGCGGCAATGCCCACTGATTGCCAAGGGTTGGCCTGCACATAATCTTCGGTCGCGGTGACGGCGGCCTTGCTGCGGTCGCGCAGGGAGTCTTCGGTCAGTTGCAGGGTTTCACGGGCCTTGAGCAGGCTGTCGTGGATCTTGGCGCGCAGCTCGTCGGCCTGGTCACCGGCCAGGATGGCGGTGTCGTCCAGCAACTTTTCAGTATCACTGACCAGCGTTTGAAAATCCGCCATCAGTATTTCTTGAGCCGTCTGTGCTGTTTTGCTGGCCATGGTTATCTCCGTGAGTGGCTGATCGGTACGTGTGGTTTCGAGTCACCGGTATCGGTGAAGGTTCATTGCAAATGACTGGTACAGCTTTTGCTTTGCCTTGGTGCGCAGGCCCCTGGGTCTGCGCTGAATCTGGGCGGTTGGGCCGCAAACCGGTGAAAACCTTACCCTATATAACTGAAACTCGCGGAAAAACCCTGTCGGGAATGGCCGGTTGTGCTGATCGCTGCGCTAAAGCGGTTCACGCCCTCAGAAGAGGGGCGGAGCCGGTGGTACCAATTTAGTGCGCGAAGCGCCGGTTTGAACCGCTTTGGTGCTTTTTGCCTTTATCGCAGGCCTGCCAACCTCCATGGAAAATCTGCAAAGCGCAGTGGACACCCTCGTCCACAGCTCCAACACCCTGTTCATTCTGATCGGTGCGGTCATGGTTTTGGCCATGCACGCCGGTTTTGCCTTCCTCGAAGTCGGCACCGTGCGTCAGAAGAACCAAGTCAACGCCCTGTCGAAAATCCTCAGTGACTTCGCGATCTCCACCCTGGCCTATTTCTTTATAGGCTATTGGATCTCTTATGGCGTGAGCTTCATGCAACCGGCGGCAGTGATCAGTGCCGATCACGGCTATGGTCTGGTGAAGTTCTTCTTCCTGCTGACCTTTGCCGCGGCGATTCCGGCGATCATTTCCGGGGGCATTGCCGAGCGTGCACGATTTGTTCCGCAACTGTGCGCTACCGCGTTGATCGTGGCGTTTATCTACCCGTTTTTCGAAGGCATGGTGTGGAACGGCAATTTCGGCGTGCAGGCCTGGTTGCTCGCGACCTTCGGTGCCAGCTTCCATGACTTCGCCGGTTCCGTGGTGGTGCATGCCATGGGCGGCTGGCTGGCGTTGGCGGCGGTGCTGTTGCTCGGGCCGCGCAACGGGCGTTATCGCGAAGGGCGCCTGGTCGCGTTTGCGCCGTCGAGCATCCCGTTCCTGGCGCTGGGCTCGTGGATTCTGATTGTCGGCTGGTTCGGCTTTAACGTGATGAGCGCACAAACCCTGAACGGCGTCAGCGGCCTGGTGGCGGTCAACTCGCTGATGGCCATGGTCGGCGGTACGGTTGCGGCGCTGGTGATTGGCCGCAATGACCCCGGCTTCCTGCACAACGGCCCGCTGGCCGGGCTGGTGGCGATTTGTGCCGGTTCCGACCTGATGCATCCGGTGGGCGCATTGGTCACGGGGGTTGTCGCCGGTGGCTTGTTTGTGTGGTGCTTCATTGCCGCCCAGGATCGCTGGAAGATCGACGATGTGCTGGGTGTCTGGCCGTTGCATGGCCTGTGTGGCGTGTGGGGTGGCATTGCCTGCGGCATCTTCGGCCAGACCGCCCTTGGCGGGTTGGGCGGGGTCAGCCTGATCAGCCAATTGATCGGCACCGCGTTGGGTGTGCTGGTGGCGTTTGCCGGCGGCCTGCTGGTGTATGGCGTGATCAAGCGCGTACACGGGCTGCGCCTGAGCCAGGAAGAGGAGTACTACGGCGCGGACCTGTCGATCCACAAGATCGGTGCGATCAGTCAGGATTGATCGGCGCCTCTTCGTCAGGGGCCGCCCGCGGGTAGAAGCCGTGCAGCAGACGGTAGCGGTTATGCCGCACCTCATCGACCCGCGCTTGCACCTGCTGGTCCGGCAGGCCCAGCAGGATCAGGGCGTGGGAGGCGAGCATCAGGCTCGACTCCAGCAGCTCGGGCACCACTTCGCTGGCGCCCGCGGCTTTCAGTTCGGCTAATTGGCTGTCGTCGCGGGTGCGTACCAGGATCGGTACGTCGGCGTTGATCCGGCGGGCTTCCTTCAGCACCAGCAGGGCGACTTCGGTGTTATCCACGGCGATCACCACCAGCCGCGCCCGCTCCAGGCCGACCGCGCTGAGCAGGGCGCCACGGCGGCAGTCGCCGTAATGCACGCTGTTGTCTTCGGTGGCGGCTTCCTGCACCCGTTCCGGGTTGTCATCCAGGGCGATAAACGCCTGTTTTTCGTGGTGCAGAAAGCGCCCGATGGATTGCCCGACGCGGCCATAGCCGCAGATCACCGCATGGTCGCGTAACTCGGCGTTGAGCGCGGTGATGGCTTCGAGTTGCACCTGCTGGTTGGGTTTGCGGTGCAGGCGCAGGGCAATGCCCGGTGCCGCGCGCAGCAAAAGCGGGGTCAGCAGCATCGAGCAGAAGGTGGCGGCCAGCAGCAAGCCGTTGAACTCATCCGGAATCAGCCGGCTCTGTTGCATCTGCGCCATCAGCGCAAAACAGAACTCGCCGCCCTGGGCCAGGGCCAGGCCGCTGCGCCAGGCGGTTTCGCGGTCGCTGCCGCGCAGTTTGACCAGCGCCGCGACCACGCAGCCCTTGGTCAGCATCAGCGTGAAGGTCAGGCCGAGGATCAGCAGGCTGTGGCTGATGAACAGTTGCAGGTCGATGAGCATGCCGATGCTGACGAAAAACAGCCCCAGCAGAATGTCGCGAAACGGCCGGATATCCGCCTCGATCTGATGCCGGTAATGGCTTTCCCCCAGCAGCATGCCGGCCAGGAACGCACCAAGCGCCGGGGAGAGGCCCAGCAAGTGAGTGAGCCAGGCGGTCAGCAACACGATCACCAGCGCCAGCAGCACAAACAGCTCGGCCGAATGGGAGGCGGCGACTTCATGGAACAGACGCGGCAATAACCAGCGGCTGGCGAGCAACAGGCCGACGAACAACAACAATGTCTTGGCCAGCGTCAACGGCAGTGCCCAGTACCAGGCCTGCTCGCTGCCATCGGCGAACACCGGCACCAGGGTCAGCAGCAACACCGCCACTACATCCTGGAACAGCAGCACGCCAATCGCGTTCTGGCCGTGGCTGCTGAAGATTTCCCCGAGGCTGCTCAGCTCTTTGCTGACAATGGCCGTGGACGACAACGCCAGCCCCGCACCGAGCATCAAGGCGATGTTCGGCGACACGCCAAAGGCCATCAACAGGCCTCCCAGCAGCAACCCGCAGCCCAGCACTTGCAAGCTGCCCAGGCCAAATACCACGTGGCGCAGGGCGAACATCTTGCTCAGGGAGAACTCCAGGCCAAGGGAAAACAGCAGGAATACCACGCCCAGCTCGGCGAGGTCGGGCAGGTTTTCGCTGTCATTCACCCAGTCGAGGGCGGTCGGCCCCACGGCCAGGCCCACGCACAGGTAGCCCAGCACGGGCGGCAATTGCAGCCGGCGAAACAGCGCAATCACCACCAGGGATGAGGCCAGAATGATCAGCAGGTTGGCGAACACAAGCATCTCCGTTGCAGGGCGAGCGGACAAAAAGCCGCGAGAATCGCTGAATCAGTTATAGGCCATGGTGATCTGGGTCAGGGTTTATCGGCTCGCCAGCGCTATAGAGTCGGCCTAAAATGGGCGCCTATTCCTGATCAGGTCCTGTCGTCATGCCTCCTGAATGCCAGTTGTTCACTACGTTGGGTTGCCATCTGTGTGAGCTCGCCGAAGCAGAAATCATGCCGTTGGTCGAACATGGGTTGCTGGTTGAGCTGGTGGATATCGCCGATTCCGAAGCCTTGTTTGAAGCCTATGGCCTAACGATTCCGGTGCTGCGCCGGGTGGATACCGGGGCTGAACTGGGTTGGCCGTTCGACACGGAGCAGGTGGTGGCCTTCCTATTCTAGCGCTTGGGCGATGGCAGCTTTCTCAATATTGGGTTACTGTATGTTTGTACAGCGATT
Organism: Pseudomonas sp. LY-1; assembly: GCF_053502595.1. Taxonomy (NCBI): domain Bacteria; kingdom Pseudomonadati; phylum Pseudomonadota; class Gammaproteobacteria; order Pseudomonadales; family Pseudomonadaceae; genus Pseudomonas; species Pseudomonas sp. LY-1. The sequence goes on from NZ_CP094353.1 coordinate 2,166,401, forward strand.
GAATAGAGGGAACGCCCGTGGTGAATGTTGAACAACTGAAAAGCAGCGTTAATCGCATGTCCGCCGACGTTGTGCGCGATGCGGTGAACGAGCTGCGCCTCGACGGCCTAGTCACGGAAGGCAAGACGCCGTTTAACAAAGTGCATTTCAATACCTGCTTTGCCGAGATCGAAGCGCTGTTCCAGCGCGCCGGTTATCACAAGCAGTTGGATGTGGTGGGTTACCAGGGCTTGCTGTACGCGCTGTATGATCCGGGCCGTTGGGAAGCGGTGGACGTGCTGCGCTGGCTCAAGGAATTTACCGAGGCCGCCAGTGCTTCGCCGATTCTGCGGGCGCAATTGGCCAAGGCCTGAGATCCGCCCTAGGCTCAATCCCGCTCCATGCGGGATAATGCCGGCCTGTTTCCCAGGCTTCGAGCATCTGCATGTCCACTTCCGGTTTTTCCGCGTCCCAGCATCAAGCCAGCACCTTGTACTTGCCGCCTGGCCCTTGGGCGACGGTGCTCGACTGCCTGTGCGAGCATTTCCCGGCGATCGGCCGCGCGCAGTGGCTGGACCGCATCACCCGTGGCCGGGTGCTGGATCTGCAGGGTAGCCCGATCCGCCTGGACCTGGCCTACAAGGAAGGCTTGTGCATCTACTACTTCCGCGAAGTGCCGAACGAAAAAGTCATCCCGGTGCAGGAAACCATCCTGTACGCCGACGAACACCTGGTGGTGGCGGACAAACCACACTTTCTGCCCGTCACCCCGGCGGGTGAGTATGTCGAGCAAACCCTGTTGCGCCGCCTGATCCGCCACCTGGACAACCCGTCCCTGGTGCCCCTGCACCGCATCGACCGGCATACGGCGGGGCTGGTGCTGTTCTCGGCCAACCCGCAAAGCCGCTCGGCCTATCAGCAGTTGTTTCCCACGCGTCAAATCGACAAGTTCTACGAGGCCATCGCCCCGGCCTTGCCGAACCTGACCTTCCCGCTGGTCCACAAAAGCCGTCTGGTGGATGGCGAGCCGTTCTTTCGCATGCAGGAAGGGCCAGGCGCCAGCAACACCGAAACGGCCGTGGAAGTGCGCGAAACCCACGGCGACTTATGGCGCTATGGGCTGTTCCCTGTGACCGGCAAGAAGCACCAGTTGCGTGTACACATGACGGCGCTCGGCGCGAGCATCTGCAATGACCCGTTCTACCCCGAAGTGATCAAGGATGCCGTGGACGACTACGCCAATCCCTTGAAGCTGCTCGCCCAGGGGGTGCGTTTTATCGATCCGGTCACGGGTGCAGAACGCAGTTTCCGCAGCCAGATCACGCTCGACTGGTAACCGCAGAAACGACAAGGCCCGCGCGAGGCGGGCCTTGTATGCAAGCGTTGCGGCTTACAGGTCTTTAACGGTACGCACTTGATCCTTGTTGATGCGGGTGCGCTTGCCGTCAAGCTGTTCGAATTCGTAGAAACCCGTATCTTCATTGTATTTCGGGGTATCGACAGCCTGGATTTCGCGACCGTCATTCAGGGTGATCACTGTTGGCGAGGCGCAACCGGCAAGGGTAGCGAGGCCCAGTGCAAGCATGAAAGCGGCGATGGTCCGTTGAGTCATGAGTGTGTCTCCAAGAGAATTCTTTTTGATTGCTGACTGTGTGACGCGTGGCGCGTCGACAAAGTTCCTTGTGTGGGGGTCATTCTGACACGCCAGGCCTGGTGTGTAACAGCGCAGGCGTGTTCAGGTTGGCCAGGCGCGGATCATCCGCCGGGCATTCCAGCCCGATGCCCCCCAACTGCAGGAAGATCTTGCGCGGGCTGCGCTCACCGGCTTGCCAGGCCTGTTCTACCGCGCTTTGCAGGTGGGTGGGGATGATGCAGATCAACGGTTCCCAGAATTCACCGTGGCGCACCATCACCGGCAGCCGCGGATTGCGCTGCGCCGTCTTGCGCAGGTCGGCGAGCAGTCGAGCGTCAAGATGCGGCACATCGCACGGCAAAATCAGTAAGTGCTCATGGCGGGCGGCGTTCAAGCCTGCGCGGATACCGGCCAGCGGCCCGGGGAAATCCGTACTGTCGTCACTCACCAACTGGTCGGCATACGGCGTGTAGCGGTCCGGGTTGCGGTTGCACGAGATGATCAGGTCGTCGGTCAGTGGGCGCACCAAGTGGTGCAAGTGCGCGATCAATGGTTGGCCCTGCCATTCCAGCAAGCCTTTGTCTTGTCCGCCCATGCGTTGGCCGCGGCCACCGGCCAACAGCAGAATCGAACAGGGCAGAGGCGAAGAATCGTCGGGCATGGGGGTTCCGCAGCGGCAGGTAAATAGGGGCCTGTGATATAACATCGGGCTGTTCCTTCGACAACCGGACCGTGCCATGAAAGCCAAGGCAGATGCGCCCTTTGTACCCCTGAATATCGCTGTATTGACGGTCAGCGACACCCGCACCCTGGACACCGACACCTCGGGCCAGGTTTTCGTCGACCGCCTGATCGCCGCCGGCCACCTCCTGGCCGAGCGCGTGCTGCTCAAGGACGACCTCTACAAGATTCGCGCGCAGGTGGCCCACTGGATCGCCGAAGACGTGGTGCAGGTCGTGCTGATCACCGGTGGCACCGGCTTCACCGGCCGCGACAGCACGCCCGAAGCGGTGAGCTGCCTGCTGGACAAACAGGTCGATGGCTTTGGCGAGCTGTTCCGCCAGATCTCCGTGGCCGACATCGGCACCTCCACCGTGCAATCCCGCGCCCTGGCCGGCCTGGCGAACGGCACCCTGGTGTGCTGCCTGCCGGGTTCGACCAACGCCGTGCGTACCGGTTGGGACGGCATCCTCGCCGAGCAACTGGATAACCGTCACCGCCCCTGCAACTTCGTACCGCACCTGAAGCAGGCCGAACCCTGTGAATCCCGTGGATAAGCCGGGCAAGACCGGCGCCTTGATGCCGGTGGAAGAAGCCCTGCAACGCTTGCTCGAGATGGCCGAGGCCGCGCCGATTCGCGAGCAGCAGGTATTGCCCCTGGCCGCGGGTGATGGCCGCGTACTGGCGCAGGATTTGATCTCCACCCTAGATCTGCCGCCGTGGCCCAACAGCGCCATGGACGGTTATGCCGTGCGCCTGGCGGACTGGACGGGCGAACCGTTGGCGGTGAGCCAGCGCATCTTCGCCGGTCAGGCCCCCGCGCCATTGGCTGCCGGCACCTGCGCACGCATCTTCACCGGGGCGCCCGTGCCGCAAGGCGCGGACTGCGTGGAAATGCAGGAAAACGCCGTGGTCCACGCCGACGCGCGTGTGAGTTTTACCGAGCCGTTGCATATCGGTCAGAACATTCGCCCGCAAGGGCAGGAAACCACCGTCGGCGAAGTGGTGCTGACCGCGGGCACGCGCTTGGGGCCGATCGAACTCGGCCTGGCTGCGTCCCTCGGTCTTGACCAATTGGCCGTGGTGCGCCGCGTGCGGGTCGCGGTGCTGTCCACCGGCGATGAGTTGATCGAGCCCGGCCTGCCCCTCGGCCCAGGGGAGATCTACAACAGCAACCGTCGCGTGCTGTGTAGTTGGCTGGAGCGCCTGGGATGCGAAGTGATCGATGCGGGCATTCTTCCCGATGACCTGGACCAGACGCGCACGTGTCTGGCGGGCCTGGGCGCGGTTGACTTGATTCTGTCGACCGGCGGTGTGTCGGTGGGCGAGGCGGATTTTCTCGGCATTGCCCTGCGTGAAGAAGGCGAGCTGGCCTTGTGGAAGCTCGCGATCAAACCGGGCAAGCCGCTGACCTTCGGCCATTTCCGTGGCGTGCCGGTGATCGGCCTGCCGGGCAATCCGGCGTCGACGCTGGTGACGTTTGCCCTGTTGGCACGCCCCTATCTGCTGCGCCGCCAAGGTGTGGCGGAGGTCGAGCCGCTGCGGTTCGAGGTGCCGGCGGGGTTCGTCTGGCCCAAACCGGGCAACCGCCGCGAATATTTGCGCGGGCGCATCGAGCAGGGCAAGGCGGTCATCTATCGCAACCAGAGCTCCGGCGTGCTGCGCAGCGCGGCGTGGGCGCAAGGGTTGGTGGAGGTGCTGGAAGGGACGACGCTGGCGATGGGCGACCGGGTGAATTTCATTCCCCTGAGCGAAGTCCTGAACTGAAGCCGATCTGAATGTGGGAGGGGGCAAGTCCCCTCCCACATTTGGATTGTTGTTTGTCTGGGGCTACTCAGTAGTCGTCGCCACGCTCGGTGACATCGCGCTCGACCGGCGCGGCGTGCGGGTCGTACCCCGCCGGAAACTTGCCCTTCAGCGTCCAGGCAAACGCAATGATCTCGGCGATCGTGCGGTACAACTCTTCCGGGATACTGTCGCCCAGTTCCATGCGCGCCAGCAGCTTCACCAGCTCGGCGTTTTCATAGATGGGCACTTCGTTTTCCCGCGCCAGCTTGAGGATCGCTTCGGCCAGGGCATCGTCGCCCTTGGCGGTCAGGGTCGGCGCTTGTTGGCCGTCATACTTGAGGGCGATGGCCTGGCGCGGTGGGTTGGCGTTGTTCATGCGGTTTCGTCCACCCAGCGTTGCTCCAATCCGGTTTTCGGCCCGCGTGGCGGCGTGCCGAGGTGGCAGTCGAGGTCGCCGACATTGATGCCCGACGTCACCAGGCGCTCGCGCAAACTGCCCAAGTGACTTTCGATCAAACTGGCGGTGAACGGTCGCGTCGCCCACAACTGGCTCGACAGTTTGCCCTGCGACAACTGCGCCTGGACCTGCAACGGCCCCAGCGGCTCCATGTCGAAGGCCAGTTCCACGCGCCAGAGCATCTGCTTGGGGTCTTTTTTGTCCTTGCGTTCAGGCTGGTCCTTGTCCTGCGCGGGCTCTTCGCGCTGGAACTTGACCTGCAGCGGCACGATGTCCTGCAGGGTCCGCATGGGGATTTCCAGCTGCCAGGTGGTTTGCAGGCGGCCGTCGGCGGTGGTGCCGGTCTGTTCCAGGCTCGACAGCTGATGGCTCTGTAACCGCGAGATGGCCCCGGCGGCCAGGCGCAGCAGGTTTTCCAGGTCGCCTTCGCCTTCCAGGCGTTGCATCAGCCGCTCCGGCAATGGAAAACCGGCGGGTGCCTGGCGGGCGCTGATCTGCCCGAGGGTGTTTAGCGGGCTGCGCACGAAGTTGGGCAGTATCTGGGCCAGGGTGTTGGCGGCGAGGATGGCAGTGAGGTTGGTGCTGACGGGCAGGGCGGGCAGCAGATCGGCGACCAGGCGCAACAGCGCGCCTTTCATATCCAGCGGTGGAATTTGCGGGTTTTGCCCGGCCAGCAACTTGGCTTCAAGAAACGCGCCGCTGTTCTGGATGACTTGCGCCAGCACCTTGGGATTGCTGACCTGTGCCAGGTCGGGCAATGCCGCGAGCAGCCGCGTGGCGGCCGAGCGCAGTTCGATGGACGTACTGTCGTCCTGGGGCAGGCGTTGCAACGCGGTGAACACCGCATCCAACGAGCCCTGACGACTTTGCTGGGTGGCGAGTTGCTGGGTCACGGCCAGTTGATCCTTGAGCCCGCTCAAGGGCACAAAGTTCAGGGTCTGCGTGTCCTGTACCACGGCGCTGAGCAGGCTGCCGACGCGTAGCGGTTGCGGGCTTTCCAGGGTCAGGGTCGTGCCGGCCAGGGCGCTGTTGAGGACTGTCACCAACGAACGGTAGATCGTCGGTTGCGTGGTGCCTTGGGGCAGCGCTTGGCTGGTCAGGACTTTGGCTTGCAGCAAGGTGCCCGCCGGCATTTGTGTGGTGTCGATGCGGGTGAGGGCGGCGACGTTGGCGCTCAAGGCCTGCTGCAGGCTGAGGGTCAGGTTACCGGCGGACGTCTGGCTCACCGCCACATTGCTGCCCAGCGGCAAGGGTTGCGGGCTGCTGGCCTGCACCAGCGTCTGGCGGCCACCGTCGAGGGTCAATTTGAGCAGCAACTGAAAGGCTTCGCCGCCTTGTTTAAGTGCGATGACTTCGGCGTTCGCGGTTTTTCCCGGGTCGATCAAGCCGATCTGCGGCTCCAGCAGTTTCAGCAACTCACCGGTTGCTGGCGCCGGCGCAGGGGCCGGCCCGGCTGTCGGGGCAGGAGAAAGCGTAGGAAGGTTGATCTCACCGGTCATCGTGCGTGTCGTCTCAGGGGAAATAGCCCTCTTTAGCGTAGGGCATCGCATGTATAATGCGGCCCGTCTGCCATGAGAGCGGTAAAAACCTCACAACTATTTGATCCAGCTCTCTAAAATCGGTCGCCAAAGCCGTTATTGTGCTCCTTTCTATAACGGCCGCAGCACCGCCGACTTGAACCGTAAAGGCCCGCGATCTTTTGACCAGCCCTCTTCTTGAAGCCGTAGCGCTTGCCTGTGAACGCGACCTGCGCCTGCTGTTCGAGCACCTCGACCTGCGTCTGGCGGGCGGTGACATGGTGCAGATCAGCGGGCCTAACGGCAGCGGCAAGACCAGCCTCCTGCGTTTGCTGGCCGGGTTGATGCAGCCCACGGCGGGCGAAGTGCGGCTCAACGGCAAGCCCCTGAACGAACAACGCACCGAGCTGGCCCGCAACCTCACCTGGATCGGCCACGCCGCCGGGATCAAAGACGTGCTCAGCGCCGAGGAAAACCTCAGTTGGCTCAGCGCCCTGCATCATCCGGCCAGCCGCGAGGCGATCTGGCAGGCACTCGCCGCCGTCGGCCTCAAGGGCTTCGAAGATGTGCCCTGCCACACCTTGTCGGCCGGCCAGCAGCGCCGTGTGGCCCTGGCGCGCCTGTATCTGCCCGGCCCGCCGCTGTGGATTCTCGACGAACCCTTCACCGCCCTCGACAAACAAGGTGTCGCCCAGTTGGAAGAACATCTGGCGCGGCATTGTGAGCAGGGCGGCCTCGTCGTGCTGACGACGCACCACAGCCTGACGCGCCTGCCCGCCGGTTACCGCGAGCTGGACCTGGGGCGGTGGTCGGTATGAGTGTGTTCGCGCTGTTGGTGGCCCGCGAGGCGCGGCTGTTGTGCCGGCGCCCGGCCGAACTGGCCAATCCGCTGGTGTTCTTTGCGATTGTCATCGCGTTGTTCCCGCTGGCGGTCGGCCCCGAGACTAAACTGTTGCAAACCTTGTCTCCGGGACTGGTGTGGGTGGCGGCCCTTTTGTCCGTGTTGCTCTCGCTGGACGGGCTGTTTCGCAGTGATTTCGAGGACGGTTCCCTGGAACAGTGGGTCCTTTCGTCGCACCCCCTGCCACTTCTGGTATTGGCCAAGGTACTGGCACACTGGGCGTTTTCCGGCCTGGCGCTGGTGTTGCTCTCGCCGTTGCTGGCAATGATGCTAGGGTTGCCCAGTGAATGCCTGCCGGTATTGCTCATGTCCTTGTTGCTCGGCACGCCGGCGCTCAGCCTGTTGGGAGCGGTGGGCGCGGCGCTGACGGTGGGTTTGAAACGCGGCGGCCTGCTGCTGGCCTTGTTGATTCTGCCTTTGTATATCCCGGTGTTGATCCTCGGCAGCGGCGCTTTGCAAGCCGCGCTCATGGGCATGCCGGCGACCGGTTACCTCCTGTGGCTTGGCAGCCTGACCGCCCTGGCGGTAACCCTGACACCCTTTGCCATAGCCGCCGGCCTGAAGATCAGCGTCGGCGAATAATGAAGTCGGGTTACGCGTAACCCGTTCTTCAACATAAGAAAGACCCTACGCTTCTTGCAAACACAAGACGCAACCGTGATGGAAACAGCAATGAACTGGACCTGGTTTCACAAGCTCGGCTCGCCCAAATGGTTTTACAGCATCAGCGGCAAGCTGCTGCCGTGGTTGAGCATCGCCGCCGTAGTGCTGATCGGCCTCGGCCTGGTCTGGGGCCTGGCCTTCGCGCCGCCGGATTACCAGCAGGGCAACAGCTTTCGCATCATCTATATCCACGTGCCTACCGCAATGCTGGCCCAGTCCTGCTACGTGATGCTGGCGGTGTGCGGCATCGTCGGCCTGGTGTGGAAGATGAAACTCGCGGACGTCGCCCTGCAATGCGCCGCGCCCATCGGTGCGTGGATGACCGCCGTGTCGCTGGTCACCGGCGCGATCTGGGGCAAACCCACCTGGGGCTCGTGGTGGGTGTGGGATGCGCGACTAACGTCCATGTTGATCCTGCTGTTTCTGTACTTCGGTCTGATTGCCCTGGGCAACGCGATCAGCAATCGTGACAGTGCCGCCAAGGCCTGTGCGGTGCTGGCGATTGTCGGTGTGATCAACATCCCGATCATCAAATACTCGGTGGAGTGGTGGAACACCCTGCACCAGGGCGCCACCTTCACCCTCACCGAAAAACCGGCGATGCCCGTGGAAATGTGGGCGCCGCTGTTGCTGATGGTGCTGGGGTTCTACTGCTTCTTCGGCGCTGTGCTGCTGATGCGGATGCGCCTTGAAGTGCTCAAGCGCGAAGCCCGCGCCAGTTGGGTCAAGGCCGAAGTGCAGAGCAGCCTGGGAGCGCGTGGATGAGTTTTGCTTCTTTCAGTGATTTTCTCGCCATGGGCCACCATGGCCTGTATGTCTGGACGGCCTACGGCATCTGCCTGGCGGTACTGGCCCTCAACGTTGCCGTGCCGATCCTGGCCCGCAAGCGTTACCTGCAACAAGAGGCGCGTCGTCTGCGCCGGGAGACCGAAAAGTGAATCCGCTGCGTAGAAAGCGTCTGTTGATCATCCTTGCCATTCTGGCCGGCGTCGGTATTGCCGTGGGCCTGGCGATGAGCGCCCTGCGGGAGAACATCAACCTGTTCTACACCCCAACCCAGATCGCCAACGGCGAAGCACCGCTGGACACGCGCATCCGCGCCGGCGGCATGGTGGAGAAGGGCTCGTTGAAACGCTCCGGCGATTCTCTCGACGTCACCTTCGTGGTCACCGACTTCAACAAGGCCGTGACCATTACGTATCGCGGCATCCTCCCGGACCTGTTCCGCGAAGGCCAGGGCATCGTCGCCCTGGGCAAACTGAATGCCGATGGCGTGGTGGTGGCCGATGAAGTACTGGCCAAGCACGATGAGAAATACATGCCGCCGGAAGTCACCAAAGCGTTGAAAGACAGCGGCCAAACCGCTCCAACTCCAGCCAAGGAGGGCTAAGTGATGACGTCCGCACTGTTTATTCCGGAGCTGGGCCATTTGGCGATGATCCTCGCCCTGTGCTTCGCCATCGTCCAGGCCGTGGTGCCGTTGCTCGGCGCGTGGCGCGGCGACCGCCTGTGGATGAGCCTGGCGCAGCCGGCCGCCTGGGGTCAGTTTGCCTTCCTGGTGTTCGCGTTCGGTTGCCTGACCTATGCCTTTATGACCGACGATTTTTCCGTCGCCTATGTGGCCAGCAACTCCAACAGCGCCTTGCCCTGGTATTACAAGTTCAGCGCCGTGTGGGGCGCCCACGAAGGTTCGCTGCTGTTGTGGGCCCTGATCCTCGGCGGTTGGACCTTCGCCGTGTCGATCTTCTCCCGGCAACTGCCGCAAGTCATGCTGGCCAGGGTGCTGGCAGTGATGGGCATGATCAGCGTCGGCTTCCTGCTGTTCCTGATCATGACGTCCAACCCGTTCAGCCGCATCTTGCCGCAGATTCCGGTGGACGGGCATGACCTCAACCCGCTGCTGCAGGACATCGGCCTGATCGTCCACCCGCCGATGCTCTACATGGGCTACGTGGGTTTCTCCGTGGCCTTCGCCTTCGCCATCGCCGCGTTGCTCGGCGGGCGCCTCGATGCGGCCTGGGCGCGCTGGTCGCGGCCATGGACCATCGTCGCCTGGGCCTTCCTCGGCATCGGGATCACCCTGGGTTCGTGGTGGGCCTATTACGAGCTCGGCTGGGGCGGCTGGTGGTTCTGGGACCCTGTGGAAAACGCGTCCTTCATGCCATGGCTGGTGGGTACGGCGCTGATTCACTCGCTGGCCGTCACGGAAAAACGCGGTGTGTTCAAGAGTTGGACAGTGTTGCTGGCCATCGCGGCGTTTTCCCTCAGCCTGCTCGGCACTTTCCTCGTGCGTTCGGGCGTGCTGACTTCGGTTCACGCGTTTGCGTCCGACCCTGCCCGCGGTGTGTTCATCCTGATGTTCCTGCTGTGTGTGGTCGGCGGTTCCCTGACCCTGTTTGCCCTGCGCGCGCCGGTGGTCAAGAGCCAGGTCGGCTTCAACCTGTGGTCGCGGGAAACCCTGTTGCTGGGCAACAACCTCGTGCTGGTGGTGGCCGCGTCGATGATCCTGCTCGGCACCCTGTACCCGCTGGTGCTGGATGCGCTGACCGGCGCCAAACTGTCGGTCGGCCCGCCGTATTTCAACGCCTTGTTCATTCCGTTGATGGGCTTGTTGATGGTGGTAATGGCCGTCGGCGTGCTGGTGCGCTGGAAAGACACCCCGGTGAAATGGCTGGTGGGCATGCTGACCCCGGTGCTGCTGGGCAGCGCCGCCTTGGCCGTGATCGCCGGTATCGCTTATGGCGATTTCAACTGGGCGGTCCTCGCCACGTTCATGCTCGCCGCCTGGGTATTGCTGGCCGGCATGCGCGACATCGTCGACAAGACCCGCCACAAAGGCCTGATCAAAGGCCTGCCCACCCTGACCCGCAGCTATTGGGGCATGCAGATTGCGCACATCGGCATCGCCGTGTGTGCCCTCGGCGTGGTGCTCTCCAGCCAGAACAGCGCCGAGCGTGACCTGCGCCTGGCCCCCGGCGAGTCCATGGACCTGGCCGGTTACCACTTCATCTTCGAAGGCGCCAAGCACTTCGAAGGGCCGAACTTCACGTCCGACAAAGGCACCGTGCGCGTAGTCCGCAACGGTAAGGAAGTCGCCGTGCTGCACCCGGAAAAACGCTTGTACACCGTGCAGAGTTCGATGATGACCGAAGCCGGGATCGACGGCGGTTTCACCCGTGACCTTTACGTCGCCCTGGGTGAACCGCTGGGCGAAGGTGCCTGGGCGGTGCGCGTGCATGTCAAACCGTTCGTGCGCTGGATCTGGTTCGGCGGTTTGCTCACCGGTCTGGGTGGTGTGCTCGCGGCGCTGGACCGGCGCTATCGGGTCAAGGTCAAGAGCCGGGTGCGTGAAGCCCTGGGCCTGCAAGGAGCGGCGGTATGAAGCGTTGGTTGATGGTCGTGCCGCTGGCATTGTTTCTGCTGGTGGCGGTGTTCCTGTATCGCGGGTTGTACCTGGACCCGGCCGAGTTGCCCTCGGCCATGATCGGCAAGCCGTTCCCGGCGTTTTCCCTGCCGACGGTGCAGGGCGACAAGACCCTGACCCAGGCCGATTTGCTGGGCAAACCGGCGCTGGTCAACGTGTGGGGCACCTGGTGCATTTCCTGCCGCGTAGAACACCCGGTGCTGAACAAACTCGCCGAGAACGGCGTGGTGATCTACGGCATCAACTACAAGGACGACAATGCGGCGGCCTTGAAGTGGCTGGCGGAATTCCACAACCCGTACCAGTTGGATATCCGCGATGAAGACGGCAACCTGGGGTTGAATCTCGGCGTCTACGGCGCCCCGGAAACCTTCTTTATCGATGCCAAGGGCGTGATCCGCGACAAGTATGTCGGCGTGATCGATGAAGTGGTCTGGCGCGAACAACTGGCCGCCAAGTATCAGGCCCTGGTCGACGAGGCCAAGCCATGAAGCGCTGGTTAGCTGCTGCCGTATTGGCCCTGGGCCTGGCGGGCGTGGCCCACGCCGCCATCGACACCTACGAATTCGCCAACGACGCCGAGCGTGAGCGTTTTCGCGAACTGACCAAGGAACTGCGCTGCCCCAAGTGCCAGAACCAGGACATCGCTGACTCCAACGCGCCCATCGCCGCCGACCTGCGCAAAGAGATCTTCCGCATGTTGGGGGAGGGCAAGGACAACCAGCAGATCATCGACTTCATGGTCGACCGCTACGGCGATTTCGTGCGCTACAAACCGGCCCTCACCGGCAAGACCGCACTGCTCTGGTTCGGCCCCGCCGGGCTGCTGCTGGCTGGCATGGTGGTGATGGTGGTGATCGTCCGCCGTCGCCGCGCCGCCCCTACCGATGGTTCCGACGCGCTATCCCCCGACGAGCGCCAACGCCTCGACCAATTGCTGGACACCAAGACTGATGATTGATTTCTGGCTCGCAGCCGGTTTGCTGCTTCTGATTGCCCTGAGTTTCCTGTTGATCCCTGTGTTGCGCGGCCGTCGTGCCCAGCGCGAAGAGGATCGCACCGCGCTGAACGTGGCGCTGTATCAAGAACGCGTGGCCGAACTGCAAACCCAGCAGGACGAAGGCGTGCTCAACGCCACGCAACTCGACACCGGCCGTGCCGAAGCCGCGCGCGAATTGCTGGCCGACACCGAAGGCATGGAAAAGCCCCGCGAATCGCGCCTGGGCAAACCGCTGCCGTTGCTCGCAGCGGTTTTGGTGCCCGTGCTGGGCATTGGCTTGTACCTGCACTTCGGTGCCAGCGACAAGGTCGAACTGACCCGCGAATTCTCCCAGCCACCGGTGTCCATGGAAGACATGACCCACCGCCTGGAGCGCGCCGCCGCCGCCCAGCCGGATTCGGCAGAAGGCTTGTACTTCCTCGGTCGCGCCTACATGGCCCAGGACCGCTCCGCCGATGCCGCCAAGGTCTTCGAGCGCACCGTGGCCCTGGCCGGGCGCCAGCCGGAGCTGTTGGGCCAGTGGGCCCAGGCCCAGTACTTCGCCGACAACAAGCAGTGGTCGCCCAAGGTCCAGGCCCTGACCGACGAAGCCCTCAAGCTCGACCCGCGAGAAGTCACCAGCCTCGGTCTGCTTGGCATCGCGGCCTTTGAAGGCCAGCGCTACCAGGAGGCGATCGATTACTGGAGCCGCCTGCTGGCGCAACTGCCGCCCGAAGACAACTCCCGCGTCGCCCTGCAAGGCGGGATCGACCGCGCGGCAGAGCGGCTGAAAGCGAGCGGTGGCACCGTCGCCCAAAAAGCCGTGATGAAAGTGCGCGTGGACCTCTCCGCCGACATCAAGGCCAAGGCCCTGCCAAGCGACAGCGTGTTCATCTTCGCTCGCGCTGTCTCCGGCCCGCCGGCGCCGCTGGCGGCCAAGCGTGTGACCGTCGCTGACCTGCCGGTCACCGTCGAACTGGGCGATGCCGACGCAATGATGCCGCAGTTGAAACTGTCCAACTTCCCTGAAGTCCAACTGGTTGCGCGCATATCCCGGGCCGGTCAACCGACCACTGGCGAGTGGATCGGCCGCAGCCAACCCCTGGCCAGCACCACCACTGCGCTGCAGCAGCTGACCATCGACAGTCCGGACAAGTAATTCGAGGAAACGCCTATGACCGCCCTTGCACGCATCACCCTGCTCAGCCTGGTATTGGGCTTGAGCGCTTGTGCGGTCCACCGCCCACCTCCGGCACCCACCGGCCCGACCATTCCCCCATCGGGCCCCTCGACCAAGCCAGCCACCAGGCCCTCCAGCCCGGTCACCGCACCCGCGAAAGCGCCACCGAGCAAGTCGCCGACCTTCGCCCCGCCACCCGGCGCGGCCAGCCACTGGGACGGCAAGATGCAGGTGTATGTGCTGGAAGACCAGCCCGACACCTTCTACCGCCAGCGCACCTACTACCGCTGGAGCAACGGCTGGAGCCGCTCCATCAGCCCGGACGGGCCGTGGGAAGAGACCGACGTGCATGGCGTACCGCCAGGGTTGAGCAAGCAGTACGCGCAGTGACAGAAGGCGACCTTTGGGTCGCCTTTTTCATGCCTGCAGTGTGGTCCTTCAAGCGCTGGAGATCCAATGCCTGGGCCGGACTTGTCCGAGATAGAGGTCTGTCAGATAAAAATGATTTCCGAACTCAGCGCCATGAGTCCGTCATAGGCTGATGGCGTCATTCGGCGGATCTTCATCCTTACTCTCAACAAGTGCCGTTCGATAAAAGATTGTGCTGTCTTCGCACTTTCCACACGGACTGCCGCCATTCGCCCCTAGACGGACAGTTTGGGTGAAAAAATCGGCTCGACACCTACAAGCGGCTGACGCGGCGTTGCTGCTTTCTTCGCCTTGTAGGACGGACCCTGTAGCGAGCAGGTAGGTATGAATGCCACCTCTGCGGACACGTACTTGGTGACCAGGGAATTGAGTTTCAGGCAAGGCGAAAACTACTGCGATGGCATGGCGGAAAACCGAGCCTGTACTGCTGAAGGGCTGGGTCACATTGATTTCGTGATACTCGCACTTGAACTCCGCAGGATGGCGATCTGCGACACGCCCGCAATATCCGTATTGATTGAGACGGCGTCTGGTCAGCGAGCCGAGGAGGCCTGCGCGCCACAGTACGCCTACCGTAAAGGTAGGGCGAGATGAGCGAGGGGTAACTGCAAACCTGTAATTATGCTGTCCGGTAGCTCATAAGTTGAAGTTTGAAATTGCCCGTCAGGGGATGGTTGATGCGGTGTTGGGGATGTAACTCCATTAAATGAGAGGTTTCACTCAATAAAAAAGGAAGTTTCTATGTGTTGCCTACTTTTGTTGGAGTAGGAAGGAGGTTTTTTTAAACTTGGCGGTTGGCTCATAGTTGGTTCGTAGCGGATGGCAAGGCTCTAAGTCGCATGTTTCATAGGTTTGTTGGAAATAATTGATTTGTGGATTGACATGTGTGGCGTGATGCTAATAATTTTGTGTGCAATGCCTTTTTAAAGGCGGGTTGAAATTCATTTGTTATAAAAACAAGGATAATTATATGAGTGTTCAGAATCCGATCGGCGCGGGATCAAATGAAAGATCTACTCGTGGTGAAATATATAAAGTGTGCGAGGCTGGTTATAATGAAATCGCAAATGCGATAGTGCGGCACTCTGCCCTGCGTGAGCTTGAGTCGTTTGGGAAAATTATTTCCGATAAGCCACTAAGTCATCCAGAAAGGGCTCTATTTTTTGCAACTATTTGGGCTTTCTTCAAGGATGTTCCGGCTGGAATCGTCGCATTGGCTGCGCGCGTTACGGATGAATGGATTAAAGAAGATATGTGGCACGGCACGGCTAAAGCCGCGCATATTCTTTACGCATCCGTGGATGAATACGGTCTACATCAACATAGCAAGCATATGTTGCCAACCCATCATCAAATGTTCAAACAACTGACCACTCACCTGGGACTTTCCGATGCTGAGCTGTTCAATCCTCACTACATTCTTCCTGAGGGCACCGCCATGGGTAATAATACCCATCGAATGTACCGTTCTGAGTTTTTAGGTGAGGCATTGGGTTTTCATTTGGCGTCAGAAATGACTTCCTCACGAGAGTTTCAGTTTTTCCTGAAAGGATTTCAAAAATATGCCGGCGAATATGGTCTGGTCGACGAAGATGACCCCGTTTTGGCATTCTTTGCGATTCATTGTGAGGTTGAACCTATGCATGTCGCGACCGGGCGCGAAATCATGATTTCGTACTTGGAGAAAAATCCAACTATTGCCCCGCATGCAATGCGCGGGGCGATGGCATTTATGGATGGGTTCGAGCAAATGTTTGCCGCTTTGAATCGGCGGCTGGCCTGAAAATCGAACATCTGATAGTGAAGGACATTATTATGAGTCGGTCTTATGAGTGCCAGATTTGCCACTACGTTTATTCAGAGTCTTCAGGCGAGGCTCTAGTCGATATAGAACCCGGCACGACTTGGGATGAGATTGGGGAGGCGTTTCAATGCCCGCACTGCCAAGCGAAGAAAAAGCTGTTTATTGAGGTTCTGAGTTAGATGCAGGGTTTTCTGAGTTCGATGGTATTCGCCACAATGCTTTCCATAGGTTTTGGACCGATAGCCTTGATCATCCTGAGGCAGTCCATCGCCTGTGGCTTTCGCGGCGCACTACCTGGGGCTCTAGGTGCGGCAGTTGCAGATGCGGTTTTTGCGGCTGTCGCATTTTATGGTTTGCAGACAATCAAGGAATTTTGGCTAGCCAACAACCGTCTGTTGACCTGGGTGGCAATTGCTTACCTGTTTTATCTGGGGGGCATTACATTTGCAAAACATACAGCTGTGGCACAAGTAAAAACGACAGCAGGATTTATCCCGGTCTTTTTACTGACGCTAATGAACCCACTCACTATCGTAGCGATCTCCTCCTATGTGATTGCCAGCGGCACGCTGTTTGAGGGGCTCGGGCTCTACCTGAGTCTGGCGGGTTTTCTGGTGGGTTCATTTTTAGGCCAGATATTATATGCGCTGGGTGGCAGCCTCATCAGGACTGCGCTGATCGATAATCCTGATCTTGATGTGATCAATCGCATCAGCGGTGGATTATTGATTGGCTTTGCGGTGTGGCAATGCGCGCGCGTTTTGTCTGGAGGCTGACCCTCTGCCTTCCGGGAAACCATGCACAGTTCCTGCACCCGAACATGAAAGCGCCTACGCGCACGCCTGACCGAGTGCGTAGCGTGTCGCAATCCGATACTGTGGCCGCCGCCGTGAAACGTAGTCGGTCATGCAACAAATCTGCAAACAAGCGAAGAGGGTGTATTGATGGCGGGCAGGTTGATCTATCTCATCGGGCCATCGGGTTCGGGCAAGGACAGCCTGTTGGACGCTGCACGACCACGTTTGGCCGAACGTGGCTGCCGCATTGTGCGTCGGGTGATTACCCGCTCGGCGGAAGCGGTGGGCGAGGCGGCACAGGGGGTGAGCGCCGAGCAGTTTGTCGCGATGCAAGCCGAAGGCGCGTTTGCGTTGAGTTGGCAGGCCAATGGGTTGTCCTATGGCATACCCACGGACATCGACGCGTGGCTGGCGGCGGGGGAGGATGTGCTGGTCAACGGCTCCCGTGCCCACCTGGCGCAGGCCCGCGAGCGTTACCCGGCGTTGCTGGTGGTGTTGCTGAGTGTCGATCAGGCGGCGCTGCGCCAGCGCTTGCTGGCGCGGGGGCGTGAGTCGGTGGCGGATATCGATGCGCGCCTGGCGCGTAATGCACGGTTTACGGCGCAGTTGCTGGCCGGCATGGGGGCGGGGTTGCTCGTGCTGGATAACTCCGGCCCGCTGGAGCATACGGTCGAGTGTTTGCTGCGCTACCTGGACCCGTCAGCGCGTTGACAACCGTTCCACATACTCCACAAACGCCCGCGCCTTGGCACTCGCCATTCGCCCTGTCGGAAACACGGCCCATAAGTCCCGCGCCGGCAAATGCCAGTCGGTCAACACCGGCTTCACCGCGCCACTGGCCAGTTCCGGCGCGAACATCCAGGCCGATGCCAGGGTCAGGCCCAAGTGGTTCAGCACAGCCGCGCGTACCCCTTCCGCCGCTGTGATGTGCAAGCGGCCATGGACGACGATCGGGTATTCGCGGGCGTCTCGGGTAAATGTCCAGCGCGCGCCCTCGCCCTGGGTGTAGATGACCGCCTGGTGTCGCAGCAGATCGGCTGGCGTGGCGGGTTCGCCGAAGCGTTCGAAGTAGGCCGGGGTGCCCAGGATATGGCAGGGCGACGCCCCGATCTTGCGTGCGGTCAGCCCCGAATCGTTCTGGTTGCCCATGCGCAGGGCGACGTCGATGCCTTCTTCCACCAGGTTGAGGCTGTGGTCGTCGAGTACCACATCGATGTTCAACCCAGGGTACTGCTCCAGGAACGGCCCCAGGTGCGGAAGGATATGCAGGCTGGCGAAGGTCACGGCGGCGCTGATGCGCAAGTTACCCGACAGCCCGGCGCCCGCGCTGCGGGCAGCGTCGTCGGCCTCGTTGGCCTCATCGATGGCGCGCTTGGCTTTTTCGAAATACGCCAGGCCCGCTTCGGTCGGCGTCAGGCCTCTGGTTGAGCGCAGTACCAAGCGCACCGCCAGGCGCGCTTCCAACTGCGCGACGCTCTTCGACACCGCGGGCTGGCCGATGCCCAGGCGTTTGGCGGCGGCGGAGAACGAGCCGGTTTCGACAACGTGGACGAAGGTTTCCATGGCGGTCAGGCGGTCCATCGGGTGTCCCTTGCTTGTGATTGAGCGCATCGCGACGCAGTACGGCGCAAAGCCTACGGGGAATGGCTATGGCTTGTCACCCGCTCCCAGGCGGGGTTTATCGCCGTGAAGAAGCTTAAGGAAACTCTGAAAAAGACTTTCTGATTTGGCAAAATACCGCGACCCCACCCACCGAGTTTCCCGATGAAGCAGATGACCTTCGCCGACGCCGAGTACGCTGGCAAGCGCAAGCAAACCCGCAAGGAGTTGTTCCTGATCGAGATGGATCGGGTGGTGCCGTGGAAGGGCTTGATTGCTTTGATCGAGCCACATTATCCGAAAGGTGAAGGTGGCCGTCCGGCCTACCCGTTGATGGCGATGCTGCGTGTGCATCTGCTGCAGAACTGGTTCGGCTACAGCGATCCAGCGATGGAGGAAGCGCTGTACGAAACCACGATCCTGCGCCAGTTTGCCGGGCTGAACCTGGAGCGCATCCCCGACGAAACCACCATTCTCAACTTCCGCCGCTTGCTGGAGAAACACGAGCTGGCGGCCGGCATCCTCGCTGTCATCAATGGCTATCTGGGCGACCGCGGCCTGTCGCTGCGCCAGGGCACCATCGTCGATGCAACGCTGATCAATGCGCCCAGTTCGACCAAGAACAAGGACGGCAAGCGCGACCCGGAAATGCACCAGACCAAGAAGGGAAACCAGTATTATTTTGGCATGAAGGCCCACATCGGCGCCGATGACGAATCGGGTCTGGTGCACAGCGTAGTGGGCACGGCGGCCAATGTGGCGGATGTCACCCAGGTGGACAAATTGCTGCATGGCGACGAAAACGTGGTCTGCGCCGATGCAGGCTACACCGGTGTCGAAAAGCGGCCCGAGCATGAAGGACGTGAAGTTATCTGGCAGGTGGCGGCACGCCGCAGCACCTACAAAAAACTCGATAAGCGCAGCGTGCTGTACAAAGCCAAGCGCAAGATTGAAAAGGCCAAGGCTCAGGTGCGCGCCAAGGTCGAGCATCCGTTCCGGGTAATCAAGCGCCAGTTCGGTTACACCAAGGTGCGCTTTCGCGGCTTGGCCAAAAACACGGCGCAACTGGTGACACTGTTCGCTCTGTCGAACCTGTGGATGGCGCGCCGACATTTACTGACGAATGCAGGAGAGGTGCGCCTGTAATGCGGGAAATGGCCACCGGAGTGGGGTCCGGGTGGCGAAAACGTAAGAAATACTCGTCGAATTGATTGTTTTTTGATCATTTGGCGAGTTTAAAAGTTGCGCTAGGTGGTATGCCGGGGAAATACATGGCTACTTCAGACCATCCTTAAGTGGATATGTCTTTGTCTGGGGGGAATTGAAGTAAGCCAGTGACGGGTATTTATTTAGAATTTGTTTTTTTATTGTAAAAGCAACCCGGTATTGGTGAGTCGGTTGTGTGGTTGGATGTTTAAATTGCAAATAAAATCCTGGTTGTCTGACTGCATGTTACGCAGCGTGTGGTTGTTTCAGCTGAAACTAAAATAGTGTTGGTCCGCCATTTTTCACTGTGCGAGATTATCGGCGATAACGATGAGCCTGGTTTAACGCGGCTCGCGGTTATTGATACTTAATCTCCGGATCGATTCGATTCGGTGTTCTTGTGTATTCATTAATAATACGAGTGCCGCACAATGAATGGACCTGATCTGTTTTCTGTAACTTCCCGCATGGGGTTTCCGATATCGGACCCCGGCCCGTTTGGTGCCGGGGCCTCGAAGAAACCGTCGTTTACGACGGACCAGGCGGCCAAACAAATCACGCGGGAAAATCATCGTTTCCGTGACCGTAACGGCGATCAGAAGATCGACTTGCACTACACGGTCGACGCGAGTTTCACCGCCCAGCAGAAACAGCGCGTACACCAGGCAGTGCAAGCCTGGCAGGATGTGGCCAATATCAATTTCCGCGAGCAGTCAAACGGTACGGACGGAGCGCTCAGTATCCACAACAACCCTCGCGGCGACCGGGGGGTTGCCGACTTACCTCATGGTTCCACGAATCGGACAGCAGCCACGATCGGCACCCGGGGCGGGGCGGCTTCGCCTGCGCTGGGCAGTCACTTTTCGGTCACGGCTATTCATGAAATCGGTCACGCTATTGGCCTGCAACATCCGGGACGCTATAACGGCGACGGTGCCAACTACCAAAACGGCGCGGTCTACGCGCAGGACACCAAGGCACGCACCGTGATGAGTTACTGGTCGGAACGCCATCAATCCGGTCATGACTTCAGATCGCTCAATCCGTCTGCCCCGATGATGGACGATATCGCCGCGGCGCAACGCTTGTATGGCGCCAACCACCAGACCCGCAAGACCGACACCGTCTATGGCTTCAACTCCAATACCGAGCGCGAAGTGATGAGCCTTACCAGCGCCAGGGACAAACCGGTGTTCTGTGTGTGGGATGGTGGTGGTGTGGATACGCTGGATTTTTCCGGGTTTTCCCAGGATCAGAAGGTCGATCTGAATGCGGAGTCGTTCTCTGACGTGGGCGGCTTGAAGGGCAATGTGTCCGTCGCCAAGGGATGTGTTATTGAAAACGCGATCGGCGGTGCCGGTCGTGATGCCTTGATCGGCAATGATGCGGCCAACCGCCTAAAGGGCGGTGCCGGCGCCGACACGTTGAGGGGCGGCGGCGGCGCGGATACGTTTGTCTACGATAACGTCAGCGACTCCGCCGCACAGAGCCCCGACCTGATCGAGGACTTCACCAGCGGTACCGATAAGATCGACGTCTCGGGTGCGTTAAAAGCGGCAGGTGTGCGCGCCCTGGTGTTTACCGATCGGTTCAGCGGCCGCGCCGGTGAAGCGGTGCTCAAACACGATGCCAGTACGGGGGGGGCGAGCCTGGCCATTGATTTGAAGGGGACGGGCAACGCGGACATGGTGATCAACAGCAAGGGGCAGATCAAGCCTGGCGATGTACGGTGGGATGGGTCGCAGCCTGACGTTCAGTCTGTGCCGACGCCAGCCCCGACTCCGACTCCGGCTCCAACCCCGGCCCCAACCCCGCCGCCGGGTGAAACCCCAAACGGGCCGTCCGCACTGATCGAAATGCTTGCCAAGACACTGTCAGCGTTCGTGTTACAGCTGCTGCAGATTATCGCCCCGTCGTCCAGTGGCAGGCCGCGCTCGTAACCCCACCCACGATCCCGAGGCATCATGCCGTCAGGCAGTGACCGCCGAAGTGTGGCGCGAAGCACTGAGAAAGCGCAGCAGCGCCACCAGCGGGAACGCACTGCCCACCAGCATCACGCCCAGCCAGCCGCCGTGTTCGTACACGCTGCTGGCAATCGCCGAGCCGAAGGCTCCGCCGATGAAGATGCTGGTCATGTACAGCGCGTTCAGGCGGCTGCGGCTGTTGGCGTCGAGGGCGTAGATGGCGCGTTGGCCGAGGACCATGTTCATCTGCACGCAGAAGTCGAGGACCACGCCGGTCACCGCCAGGCCGATCACGCTGTACAGCGGGTGGACGAAGGCCGGCAGGAAGCTCAGCACCGCAAACACCATGGCCAGCAGTGACGCGCGGTGGGTGTGGCCGGCATCGGCCAGGCGCCCGGCGATGGGCGCGGCGATGGCACCGATGGCACCGACCAGGGCGAAGATCGCGATCTGGGTCTGGCTCAGGCCATGATTGCGCACCAACTCCAGCGGCGCGGCGGTCCAGAACAGGCTGAAGGTGGCAAACATGCAACCTTGATAAAAGGCGCGCTGGCGCAACAGCGGTTGTTCACGCAGCAGGGTGCCGAGGGAACGCAACAACTGGCCATAGCTGGCGCTGTGGTCGGGCTGGCGCTTGGGGATGGTCATCAGCAAGACCACGCTGATAACGGCCATCAACGCGGCCGCGGCCATGAACATCGCGCGCCAGCCGAAATGGTCGGCGACCACACTGGACACCGGCCGCGCCAGCAGGATGCCCAGCAACAGGCCGCCCATGATGCTGCCGACCACGCGGCCACGGGACTTGGCAGGTGCCAGGTGCGCCGCCAGTGGGATCAGGATCTGCACCGACACCGAACTGAAACCGATCAACAACGACACCAGCAGGAACAGGTTCGGTTGCTCGGTAAACGCCGCGCCCAGCAGGCTGGCGATGGCGATCACGGTGGTGCTGATCATCAGCTTGCGGTTTTCCAGCAAGTCGCCCAGGGGCACCAGGAAGAACAGGCCCAGGGCGTAGCCGATTTGCGTCAGCGATACGATCAGGCTGGCCATGGCGGGCGTCAGGCCGATGTCCGGTGCGATCAGCTCGATGATCGGTTGCGCGTAGTAGATGTTGGCGACGATGGCGCCGCAGCAAAACGCAAACAGCATCACCATCCCGCGGGTCATGGTGCTCGTAGCGTGGGGAGTAGCGTTCATGGTGTTCTCATAAAAGCGAAGGAAGATGGCGAGCGAGAGTAAAGACAAGACACTGCGACGAGTAGGCAGTTGGCGGTGATAACACTCATGCCGTGAAATGATGACTGAAGCCTTGGCGTTGGCTTCGAGCGCCCATGATACATGCAGACGCACCGGCCGAAACAGGCGACCCGGCGGCCTGACAATCATGCTTGGCATCAAACGAATGTGGGAGCGGGCTTGCCTGCAATGCGGACACCCCGGTGTATCGGACACACCCGGGCGACGCTATCGCAGGCAAGCCAGCCCCCACATTGGCTCGCGTTTCTTCAGTGCGAGCGGCTTACTGCTCGTTGTAGATCTGGTCGAACACCCCGCCATCGTTGAAGTGGGTTTTCTGCACGGTGCGCCAGTCGCCAAAGGTCTTCTCGACCGACAGGAAGTCGACTTTCGGGAAACGATCGGTGTACTTGGCCAGCACTTTCGGATCACGCGGGCGCAGGTAGTTGTTGGCCGCGATTTCCTGGCCTTCCGGCGACCACAGGTACTTCAGGTAGTCTTCGGCGACCGCGCGCGTGCCTTTCTTCTCGACCACTTTGTCCACCACCGTGACCGGCGGCTCGGCTTCGGCGGAGACGCTTGGGTAGACCACTTCGAACTGATCGCGGCCGAATTCGCGGGCGATCATTTCCGCTTCGTTTTCAAAGGTCACCAGCACATCGCCGATCTGGTTGGTCATGAACGTCGTGGTCGCGGCACGGCCACCGGTGTCCAGCACGGGCGCTTGCTTGAACAGCTTGCCGACAAAGGCCTTGGCTTTGTCTTCGTCACCACCGTTCTTCAGCACGTAGCCCCAGGCCGACAGGTAGGTGTAGCGACCGTTACCCGAGGTCTTCGGGTTGGGCACGACCACTTGCACACCATCCTTGAGCAGGTCCGGCCAGTCTTTCAGGGCTTTCGGGTTGCCCTTGCGCACGATAAACACGGTGGCCGAAGTGAACGGCGCGCTGTTGTTCGGCAGGCGGGTAGCCCAGTTGTCCGGCACCAGTTTGCCGTTGTCGACCAGGGCGTTGATGTCGGTGGCCATGTTCATGGTGATCACATCAGCCGGCAGGCCGTCGATCACCGAGCGCGCTTGTTTGCTGGAGCCGCCGAAGGACATCTGCAAGGTCAGCTTGTCGTTCGGGTGCTCGGCTTCCCAGTGTTTCTGGAAGGCGGCGTTGTAGTCCTTGTAGAAATCGCGCATCACGTCGTAGGACACATTGAGCAGGGTGGTCGGTGCGGCCTGGACGACACCGGCCAATGCAAGGCCGGCGGCCAGGAGAGAGGCGCTAACGAGTTTTTTCACTGCTCATTCCTTGTTGTTCGAGAGTAGAGAGAAGCACTTTGCCAGCGACTATAGCCGGGGCTGTATATTCGCTTAAAGATTAAAAAGATCTTTGCTTATTCCAGCTTGTTAAACAATGCGTTGCCACACCGCGAACAAAACGCCGCGTTCGCGTCATGGGTGTTTTTCTTGCACACCGGGCAGTCCGTTTGCAACTGTTCACCGCGCATGGCGTTGGCCAGTTCGGCGGTGAAGATCCCGGTGGGCACGGCGATGATCGAGTAACCGGTGATCATCACCAGGGACGAAATCACCTGGCCCAGCGGGGTCTTGGGCACGATATCGCCGAAGCCCACGGTGGTCAGGGTCACGATCGCCCAGTAGATGCCCTTGGGGATGCTGGTGAAGCCGTTCCCAGGCCCTTCGATCACATACATCAAGGTGCCGAACACCGTCACCAGGGTGCAGACGCTGAGCAGGAACACCACGATCTTCTGCTTGCTGCCGCGCAACGCCGACATCAGGTAGTTGGCCTGCTTGAGGTACGGCCCGAGCTTGAGCACCCGGAAGATGCGCAGCATGCGGATGATGCGGATGATCAACAGGTACTGGGCATCGCTGTAATACAGCGCGAGGATGCCGGGCACGATGGCGAGCAAATCCACCAGGCCGTAGAAACTGAAGGCATAGCGCAACGGCTTGGGCGAGCAGTACAAGCGCAGGCCATACTCGATGGCGAAGATGACGGTGAAGCCCCACTCGATGTAGGCCAGTACGGCGGCGTAATTGTCGTGGACTTCCTGGATGCTGTCGAGGATCACCACCACCAGGCTGGCGAGAATGATCAGCAGCAGGGTGCTGTCAAAACGCCGCCCGGCCGGCGTGTCACTCTGGAAAACCATGACATAGAGACGCTGACGCCAGTCGTTGTTGCTGTCCATAACGTTCGCCCCTATCGAATATCGGGCAAGCCTAGGGGGATTCGAACGGGCTGTCCACGCGGGCTTTCGCTGCAGGACAATCTGGCTGAAGCCGTTGAGCAGCGCTTCGGCCCAGTCGGGGCAGGAGGCCCTGACCGGCGCTAGATCAACGTCTGATCGACCCCGGTTGCGCAACCCGCAGTTTCGGCCCTTGCAGGCCCATCGGAATGCTGAAGGGGGCGTTCAACAGGGTGGGTAGCCTCGAGAATCAGAATGGCGCGAAAGTCGTTGACGTTGGTGCGGGTCGGTTCGGTGATGATCAGATCGTCGAGGGCGGCGAAATAGCCGTAGCCATTGTTGTTGTCCAGCTCGTCGCAGGCCGACAGCCCCAGCGCTTCGGCGCGGGCGTAGCTGGTGGGGGTCATGAGCGCGCCGGCGTTGTCTTCCGAACCGTCGATGCCGTCGGTATCGCCGGCCAGGGCATAGACGCCGGGCAGGCCCTTGAGGCTGTCGGTGAGGCTCAGCAGGAATTCGGCGTTGCGCCCGCCACGGCCAGTGCCGCGCACGGTCACGGTGGTTTCCCCGCCGGACAGGATCACGCATGGCGCCGCCAACGGCTGGCCGTGCTGCACGATCTGCCGGGTGATCCCGGCGTGGACCTTGGCCACGTCCCGCGCTTCGCCTTCGAGGTCGCCGAGGATCAGCGGGCTGAACCCGGCCTGGCGGACTTTCACCGCGACCGCTTCCAACGACTGTTGTGGGCGGGCGATCAATTGGAAATGGCTGCGGGCGAGCAGCGGGTCGCCGGGTTTGACGGTTTCCGAGGCCGGGTTCTGCAACCAGCTGCGCACGGACGCCGGCGCGTCGATGCCATAGCGCTTGAGAATGGCCAGGGCCTGTTGCGAAGTGCTTGGGTCGCCGACCGTGGGGCCGGAAGCGATCACCGTGGCCAGGTCGCCCGGCACATCGGAAATCGCGTAGGTATAGACCGTCGCCGGCCATGCCGCCCTGGCCAGTCGGCCGCCCTTGATCGCCGAGAGGTGCTTGCGCACGCAATTCATCTCGCCGATGGTGGCGCCGGATTTGAGCAGGGCTTTGTTGATGGCCTGTTTGTCGGCCAGGCTGATGCCTTCGGCAGGCAGGGCGAGCAACGCCGAGCCACCGCCGGAGAGCAGGAAGATCACCCGGTCGTCTTCGCTCAGTTGGCTGATCAGCGCCAGCACGCGCTGCGCCACTTTGATGCCGGCGGCATCCGGGACCGGGTGGGCGGCTTCGACCACTTCGATTTTCTGGCACGGCGCGCCATGGCCGTAGCGGGTGACCACCAGCCCCGTGACTTCACCGTGCCAGGCGTTTTCCACGACCAGCGCCATGGCAGCCGCGGCTTTGCCGGCGCCGATTACAATCACCCGGCCGCTGCGGTCGGCGGGCAGGTAGGGTTCGAGGACTTGCCGGGGATGGGCGGCGTCAATGGCTGTGGCAAACAGCTCGCGAAGCAGGTGTTGCGGATCGACCGACATAAGCGGGCTCCCGGGGATTTTTTTGTTATTAGAGATGCAGCAATTGCGGCTATTGAAATGCGATCAACCTGTGGGGGGGGGGCGTGCTCCCTCCCACATTTGACGGCATTTCAAAAAGGGCAGCGGTGTGGGTTATTTGTCGCGAATCGAGAAGTTCGCCATATGCTCCAAGCCCTTGATCAACGCCGAGTGGTCCCAGTTGCCGCCCCCGATCGCGGTGCAGGTGCTGAACACCTGTTGGGTGCCAGCGGTGTTCGGCAGGTTGATCCCCAGCTCCTTGGCCCCGGCCAGCGCCAGGTTGAGGTCCTTCTGGTGCAGGTTGATGCGAAAGCCCGGATCGAAGGTGCCCTTGATCATGCGTTCGCCGTGTACTTCAAGGATCTTCGACGAGGCGAAGCCGCCCATCAGCGCTTCACGCACCTTGGCCGGGTCGGCGCCGTTTTTCGCGGCGAACAGCAGCGCTTCGGCCACCGCCTGGATGTTCAGCGCGACGATAATCTGATTCGCCACTTTGGCTGTCTGGCCGTCGCCGTTGCCGCCGACCAGAGTGATGTTCTTGCCCATGCTCTGGAACAGCGGCAAGGCACGCTCGAAGGTCTGCGGCTCACCGCCGACCATGATGCTCAAGGTGCCGGCCTTGGCTCCGACTTCACCGCCGGACACCGGCGCATCGAGGTACTGCGCGCCGGTCTGGTTGATCCTGGCGGCAAAGGCCTTGGTGGCGGTGGGGGAGATCGAGCTCATGTCGATCACCACTTTGTTCGGCGACAGACCGGCGGCCACGCCATCGGCGCGGAACAGCACGTCATCGACCTGCGGGGTGTCGGGCACCATGACGATGATGAATTCGGCTTCCTGGGCGACGTGCTGCGGGGTGGCCAGCGCGATGGCGCCGGCGGCGATCAACTCGGCTGGCGCCTTGCCGTGATGCTCGGACAAGAACAGTTGGTGACCGGCTTTTTGCAGGTTGGCGGCCATGGGTTGGCCCATGATGCCGGTGCCGATGAATCCGATTTTAGCCATGAAGAAATCCTCTTTTTATTCGATAGAGCGCGGTCTGCCAAACACATGGGGTCCAAATGTGGGAGGGGGCTTGCTCCCACAGGTTGGTTGCGTGTTGTGCCTGTCAGAGGGCGTTATGGGTCTTGAGCCAACCCAAACCCGCTTCGGTGGTGGTCAACGGCTTGTATTCACAGCCGACCCAACCCTGATAACCGATACGGTCCAAATGCTCGAACAGGAACCGATAGTTGATCTCCCCGGTCCCGGGCTCGTTGCGACCCGGGTTATCCGCCAGTTGGATGTGGTTGATCTCACCCAGGTGCGCAGCCAGGGTGCGGGCCAGATCGCCTTCCATGATTTGCATGTGGTAGATGTCGTATTGCAGGAACAGATTGGCGCTGCCCACCTGTTCGCGAATCGCCAGAGCCTGCGCGGTGTTGTTCAGGTAGAACCCAGGGATGTCGCGGGTGTTGATCGCTTCCATCACCAGCTTGATACCCGCCGCTTGCAGGGTGTCGGCGGCGTATTTGAGGTTGGCGACAAAGGTCTTTTCTACGATGGCATCGTCCACGCCCTGCGGCCGGATGCCCGCCAGGCAGTTGACCTGGGTGTTGCCCAGCACCTGGGCGTAAGCGATGGCCAGGTCGACCCCGGCGCGGAATTCCTCGACCCGATCCGGGTGGCACGCCAGGCCCCGTTCGCCCTTGGCCCAATCGCCGGCCGGCAGGTTGAACAGCACCTGGGTCAAGCCATTGGCATCCAACTGCGCCTTGATTTCGGCAGAGCTGAATTCGTAGGGGAACAGGTATTCGACGCCTGCAAAGCCCGCATCGGCGGCTGCTTTGAAGCGAGCGAGAAACGCCTGTTCGGTGAACAGCATGGACAGGTTGGCGGCAAAGCGCGGCATAGGGTTCTCCTTAATCGAGCAGGGAAATGGCGGTCGGCGCATCGTTGCCGACCAGGGCCAGATCTTCGAATTCGTTGACGGCGTTGATCTCGGTGCCCATGGAAATATTGGTCACGCGCTCCAGAATAATCTCAACGATCACCGGAACCTTGAATTCTTCGAGCATTTCCTGGGCGCGGCGCAGTGCCGGCTGGATCTGGCCGGGCTCGAACACGCGCAGGGCCTTGCACCCCAGGCCTTCGGCGACTGCGACGTGGTCGACGCCATAGCCATTGAGTTCCGGGGCGTTGAGGTTGTCGAAAGACAACTGCACGCAGTAGTCCATTTCGAACCCGCGCTGGGCCTGGCGGATCAGCCCCAGGTAGGAGTTGTTCACCACTACGTGGATATACGGCAGCTTGAACTGCGCGCCCACGGCCAGTTCTTCGATCATGAATTGGAAGTCATAGTCGCCGGACAGCGCCACCACCTTGCGGCTCGGGTCGGCCTTGACCACGCCGAGCGCCGCCGGGATGGTCCAGCCCAACGGGCCGGCCTGGCCGCAGTTGATCCAGTGACGCGGCTTGTAGACATGCAGGAATTGCGCGCCGGCAATCTGCGACAGGCCGATGGTGCTGACGTAGCAGGTGTCTTTGCCGAACACCTGGTTCATCTCTTCGTACACCCGTTGCGGCTTGACCGGCACGTTGTCGAAGTGGGTCTTGCGCTGCAGGGTGGCCTTGCGCTGCTGGCAGTCATGCAGCCAGGCGCTGCGGTCCTTGAGTTTGCCTGCGGCTTTCCACTCGCGGGCGACTTCGATGAACATCGTCAGTGCGGCCCCGGCGTCGGAAACGATGCCGAGGTCCGGGGTGAATACGCGGCCGATTTGCGTCGGTTCAATGTCGACGTGAATGAACGTGCGCCCCTCGGTGTACACCTCCACTGAACCGGTGTGGCGGTTGGCCCAGCGGTTGCCGATGCCGAGCACCACGTCGGCTTTCAGCAGCGTCGCGTTGCCATAACGGTGCGACGTTTGCAGGCCGACCATGCCTACCATCTGCGGGTGATCGTCGGGGATGGTGCCCCAGCCCATCAAGGTCGGGATCACCGGGATGCCGGTCAACTCGGCGAACTCCACCAGCAGGTCGCTGGCATCGGCATTGATCACGCCGCCACCGCTCACCAGCAGCGGGCGTTCGGCCTGGTCGAGCAGGGCCAGGGCTTTTTCCACCTGGATGCGCGTGGCCAGCGGTTTGGCCAGGGGCAGCGGCTGGTAGGCGTCGATGTCGAATTCGATCTCGGCCATCTGCACGTCGAACGGCAGGTCGATCAGCACCGGGCCAGGGCGGCCGGAGCGCATTTCATAAAAGGCCTTCTGGAACGCATACGGCACCTGGCCGGGTTCGAGGACCGTGGTCGCCCACTTGGTCACCGGCTTGACGATGCTGGTGATGTCCACGGCCTGGAAATCTTCCTTGTGCATCCGCGCCCGGGGGGCCTGGCCGGTGATGCACAGGATCGGAATCGAGTCGGCCGAGGCGCTGTACAGGCCGGTGACCATGTCGGTGCCCGCCGGGCCCGATGTGCCGATGCACACGCCGATATTGCCGGCCTTGGTGCGGGTGTAGCCCTCGGCCATGTGCGAGGCGCCTTCAACATGGCGAGCAAGGACGTGATCGATGCCACCGACCTTCTGCAAGGCCGAATACAGCGGGTTGATCGCGGCGCCTGGGATACCGAAGGCGGTGTCTACCCCTTCACGACGCATCACCAGAACGGCGGCTTCGATTGCTCTCATTTTGCTCATTGTTTTGGTGCCTCTTGCGTTTTGTAATTGTATACAAGTGGTGTTTGGTCGAAGTGTATTCACGGCGAGCGCCACAGGTCAATGCATTTTATTCAGTAGCCTTTGCGTTCGTCGGAAGGTCTTTGCAGGGCATTTTTTCGACATTTGGTAGGTTTTCGCGAAAATATTGTATACAAAAAATAACTCTATTGTGTTCTATTTGTCGCATCCGGTATCTGTTCCAACAGAGCCCACGGCTTTCCCATAACAAGATAAGGACGGCACCCATGAGCGCTTTAACCTTGAAAGTCGCAGTCAACCTGGCCGGCCAGGCCCTCGCCGCAGGCCGCGCCATTGCCTCGGCACCGCTGACCATTGCCGTGCTGGACGGCGGCGGTCACCTGATCACCCTGCAACGGGACGACGGCGCCAGCCTGCTGCGCCCGCAGATCGCCATTGGCAAGGCCTGGGGTGCGATTGCCCTGGGCAAAGGCTCACGCTTGCTCGCGCTGGATGCGCAGCAACGCCCGGCGTTTATCGCCGCATTGAACAGCTTGGGGCAGGGCAGCGTGGTGCCGGCGCCGGGCGGGGTGTTGATTCGGGATCAGGAAGGGCTGGTGCTGGGGGCGATCGGGATCAGCGGGGACACATCGGATATTGATGAGCAGTGTGCGATCACGGCGATTGAAGCGCTGGGTTTGTGGGCGGATGCGGGGGTGTCAGCCTGATTTTTGGATGACTGTCAGGGCCTTATCGGGAGCAAGCTCCCTCCCACCTTTGACTGTGTTCACACATTTCTATTTGTGAATACCGTCAAATGTGGGAGGGAGCTTGCTCCCGATTGCCACAGGCGCCTCGGTATCTCAGTCCGGCGCACAGCCTTTGAGCACCAACCGAATAATCGTCTGCGCCGCCGCCTCGTAATCCGCTTCATCCAATTTGGCCTTGCCGGTCACCGCCGAAATCTGCCAATCAAAATCCGCATACGTCTGGGTCGCGGCCCAGATGCTGAACATCAAGTGATTGGGATCGATCGGCGCAATCAACCCACGGTCCACCCAATGCTGGATGCACTGGATATTGTGCTTGGCCTGGGCGTTGAGTTGCTCGACCTGTTCGGCGCTCAGGTGCGGGGCGCCGTGCATGATTTCGCTGGCGAACACCTTGGAGGCGAAGGGCAGGTCGCGGGAGATGCGGATTTTCGAGCGGATGTAGTTGCTCAGTACCGCCGCAGGCTCACCCTCCGGGTTGAACGGCGTCGAGGCTGCCAGGATCGGCTCGATGATGCTCTCGAGCACTTCGCGGTAGAGGTTGTCCTTGGACTTGAAGTAGTAGTAGACGTTGGGCTTGGGCAGCCCGGCCTTGGCGGCGATGTCGCTGGTTTTGGTCGCGGCGAAGCCCTTGTCGGCAAACTCCTCGCTCGCCGCCCGCAGGATCTTTTCTTTGTTGCGCTCGCGAATGCTGCTCATAAACCAGAGGGTTCCTTGCCATGACAGGCGGTTGCGCATGGTAGCACCGGCCATCCGCGAGCCTCAACAATGTGCCCGCGACACTCTTGGGGTCGATCGTGCATCCTGGTTTTGGCCTACAAAAAACTCGGAAATAGACTATCTGTAAAATATAGACGAATTGTTTAGGTTGGCGTAGTGTCCGCTGGGTCAGTGACTGAGCCTGCGTCAATCACCCGTGTTCCTTCGGGTTAGCCAGGCCTCAGGCACTACGCAGAATAAAAATAATTCGGTAGGTGCCTTCATGAAACAGGTCAAACAGACGCTCTATGCCGTAACGATCACCCTCGGGCTGTTGTCGGTGGCCCATGCGCAGCCGCTGCGTTTCGCCACCGAGGGTGCTTATCCGCCTTTCAACTATGTGGACTCGAATAACCAACTGCGTGGTTTTGACGTCGATATGGCGAACGCCCTGTGCGCCAGGCTCGGCGTCGAATGCACGATTGTTGCCCAGGACTGGGAAGGCATCATCCCGGGCCTGCTTGCGAAAAAGTACGACGCGATCATCGCCTCGATGGCCATCACCGAAGAGCGCCAGAAGACCGTCAGCTTCACCCAGCCCTACAACCGCACGCGCATGGTCCTGG
The DNA here is from genome assembly GCF_053502595.1 of Pseudomonas sp. LY-1. Classification (NCBI taxonomy): domain Bacteria; kingdom Pseudomonadati; phylum Pseudomonadota; class Gammaproteobacteria; order Pseudomonadales; family Pseudomonadaceae; genus Pseudomonas; species Pseudomonas sp. LY-1. Next base: position 2,198,159 of record NZ_CP094353.1, read on the forward strand.
CAGTGCCCAGGGGCAGCGACATTCAGGACGCTGCGCCGGCCACGTTGTCCGGCAAGACGGTCGGCGCTCAGTCGTCGTCCACCCAGGGTATCTACAACCAGGATGTCTATGGCGCCAATGGGGCGCGGGTCAAGTTGTACGTCGGCCAGGACGAGGCCAACAGCGACCTGCTCAACGGCCGCCTGGATGCGGTGGTCAACGACAGCGCGCCGATGCAGGAGTGGTTGAAGAGCACCGCCCCGCAGTGTTGCCGGGTGCTGGCTATCCCCGGTACGCAAAGCGACGCCGGTATTGCCGTGCGCAAGGCCGATGAGGCGTTGCGCGCCAGGCTGAACCAGGCCATCGCGGACGTGATCGCCGACGGCACCTATCGACAGCTCAAGTTGGCCCATGGCCTTGAGGATGATTAAGCGCGGGGGCGTCTTCCATGTTCGAGTCATTAGGGTTGTTGTCGTTGGGCGCCGGTGGGTGGGGCGGCGCGCTGCTGGCGGGCGCAGGGGTCACGATGGCGCTGGCATTGGCGTGTGTGCCGCTGGGGTTGCCATTGGGGTTGTTGGTGGCGCTGTGCAGCAGATCGGCAAACACCACGGTGAGGGCGATGGCTGCGCTGTTCTCCACCTGTTTTCGTGGCCTGCCGGAGTTGCTGACGTTATTGATCGTGTATTACGGCATCCAGATCGCGCTGCAGAAGTTCCAGGCGTATTGGGGCGGTTCGGCCGAGTTTGGCATCAACGCGTTCGTGGCGGCGGTGATCGCGTTCAGCCTGGTGCTGGCGGCCTTTTCCAGCGAGGTATGGCTGGGGGCATTGAAGACCGTGGCGCGCGGCCAGTACGAAGGCGCCCAGGCACTGGGCTTGAGCCGCAGGCACACGTTTTTCAAGGTGGTGCTGCCGCAGGTGATGAGGATCGCCTTGCCGGGGCTTTCGAACAACTGGTTGAGCCTGCTCAAGGACACGGCGTTGGTGTCGACCATTTCCCTGGTGGACCTGATGCGCCAGACCAGCCTGGCGGTGAACGCCACCAAGGAACCGATGCTGTTTTATCTGGCGGCGTGTGGCCTGTACCTGCTGCTGTCGTCGATGTCGGGGTTTTGCATCGCGCAGCTTGAAAAGCACTACGGCCAGGGCCGGGAGCGTGCCTCATGATGGGGGGCGAGCGTTTTGCCGAGTGGCTCGGGCTTGAACTGCTTCAGCGCTACGGTGCGCAGTTGTTCGATGGCTTGTTGCTGACCCTGCAATTGGTGGCGATATCCAGCAGCGCCGGGATGGTGCTTGGCGTGCTGTTGGCGTTGGGCAGGACTTCACGCTGGCGTTTATTGCAGTACGGGTGCAGGGCCTATCTCTACTTTTTCAGGGGCTCTCCGTTGTTGGCGCAGTTGTTCCTGATCTATTACGGCTTGGGTTCCTTCCACGGTTTCTGGCGCGACCTTGGCCTGTGGGGCTGGTTCGGCGACCCGTGGTTTTGCGCTGTGCTGGCGTTCACCTTGAATACGGCGGCCTATCAGGCCGAGATCTTTCGCGGCGGGTTGCTCTCCGTGCCCCGTGCCCACTATGAAGCCGCGACGGTGTTGGGGTTGAGCCGCACCACCACGTTTTTCAAGGTGACCTTGCCGCAGGTGCTCATCGTGACGGTGGGGCCACTGGGCAATGAACTGATTTTGATCATCAAGGCCAGCGCGATTGTGTCGCTGGTGACCTTGCTGGATTTGATGGGTGTGGCCAAGTTGGCGTTCTCACGCACTTTTGATTTCCAGGTGTATGTGTGGGTGGCGCTGGTCTACCTGCTGGTGGTCGAGTGTGTCCGGCGAGCGGTGAACCGGATCAATCGTCGACTCACCCGCCACATGCGGCCAACTGACGAATGATAAGGAAGGGTGGATACATGGGGTCATCAGGGGAGTTTGAGCGGTCGATCTGCGCGCCTGCGCCGGTGGTGATCGACGTCGAAGGGCTGAGTAAATGGTACGGCCCATACCAGGTGCTGCACGGTATCGACCTGCGCGTGGTGCAGGGCGAGCGGATTGTGCTGTGCGGCACCTCGGGCTCCGGCAAGTCCACGTTGATCCGTTGCCTCAATCGTCTGGAACCGGCGCAGCAGGGCCGAATCCAGGTGCTGGGCGCCGACTTGAGCGCTTCGCCGACGCTCTGCCGCGTGGCCTTGCGTGAGGTCGGCATGGTGTTTCAGGGCTTCAACCTGTTTCCGCACCTGACCGTCTTACAAAACTGCATGCTGGCGCCGATGTCCGTGCGCGGCATGCCCCGCGACAGCGCGCAGGACCAGGCGATGGCGCTGCTGAAAAAAGTCGGGATCGATCAACACTGGAAAAAATACCCGGCGCAATTGTCGGGCGGCCAACAGCAGCGGGTCGCGATAGCCAGGGCATTGTGCATGACCCCGAAAATCATGCTGTTCGATGAGCCGACGTCGGCACTGGACCCGGAGGCTGTCGGCGAGGTGCTGGACGTGATGGTCATGCTCGCCGAAAGTGGCATGACCTTGCTCTGCGTCACCCACGAAATGGGCTTTGCCCGGCAAGTCGCCGGGCGTGTGCTGTTTCTCGATGGCGGGCGGATCATCGAAGACCAGCCGCCGGAGGCGTTTTTCACTGCGCCACGCACACCTCGCGCGCAAGCGTTTCTGGCGCAGGTGCTGGGGTAGGCGGCTGGTATCGAGCAGGCAAAAAAGCCATTCGAGCGCGTCGAATGGCTTTTTTACCGCGCGCCGCGCTTATTCGGCAATCTGCAACTTGCGCGATTCCGTATAGATGTAGCGCACCTTTTCGTACTCGAACGGCGAGTTCAACTGACCGTAGCGGAAGCTGGTCTGGTAACGCTTGTCGACCACGCGCAGGGCCCAGATCTCCGGATGGTTGGAGCTGACTTCGGAGACGTTCAGGAAGTTGATCTGCGATTCGGCGCTGTAGTCGACCACCAGGCCGCTGGTATCGCGCAGGTTCGATGGGCCCAGGATCGGCAGCACCAGATAGGCGCCGCCAGGCACGCCATAGAAACCCAGGGTCTGGCCGAAGTCTTCGCTCTGGCGCGGCAGGCCCATGGCGGTAGCCGGGTCCCACAGCCCGGCGACGCCGATGGTGGTGTTGAGCAGCAGGCGCCCGGTGGTTTCCAGGGAGCGGTGACCCTTGAGTTGCAACAGGCTGTTCAACAGGTTGGGCACATCGCCCAGGTTGTTGAAGAAATTGCTTACGCCGGTACGCAGGAAGCTCGGCGTGACGTAGCGGTAACCGTCGACCACCGGCAGGAACACCCATTGGTCGAAGCGGTAGTTGAAGTGGTAAACGCGACGGTTCCACGATTCCAGCGGGTCGTACACGTTGAGGGCGGTCAGTGACGAGCGTTCGAATTCGCGCTGGTCCAGGCCCGGGTTGAACTTGAGCTTGCTCAGCGGCTCCTTGAAGCCGTCGGCACCCACGACGGTGGGCGCGTGAGCCTTGCTGTTGTCGGCATTGGCCACGCTTGCGCACATCAGGGCGGCAAGCAGCAGAAGATATTTAGCCACGGAAAAACTCCAGCATGGCGTCGGCGTTGACGCGGTAGTTGAGGTTGCCGCAATGGCCGCCCAGCGGGTAGACAGTCAAGCGATCGCCGAAGGTTTGACGCAGGAAGCCGAGGTCGCCCGGGCCGAGGATCAAGTCGTCGGCGTTATGCATGACGGCGATTTTCGGGCTGGTGTGCAGGTAGTCCTTGAGGGCGTACAGGCTGACCTGATCGACCAATTGCAACAGGCTGCCGCCATCGGAACGGGCGCGCCACATCGGGATGACCTGTTCGGTGAGGTAGCAATCGAAGTCACATTGCAGCGCGCGCTTGAGGAACGGCGTGAGGCTGGTGCCTTCGGTGATCGGGTACTTCGGCGGGATGATCAGGCCGCGGCGGTTGATCAGGTCTGAGGTGAACGCGATGTCGGCCGCCGAAAAACGGAACGTGGTGCCGATCAGCATGGCCATCTGTTCGTTGGTCAGGTGTTGCTTGGAGTTCTGGAAGTCGTAGAGCAGGGCGTCGTTAAGGTCGATGTAGCCCTTTTGCTGGAAGTAGCGGGTCAGCTTGTTCAACACCAGTTCATAAAAGGTCGTGGTGTTGTTGATGCCCTTGACCTCGGTCTGCACCAGCTTGTCGAGGTTGGTGATCGAGGTGTACAGGTTGACCGGCGGGTTGAGCAGCAGCACTTTCTTGAAGTTGAAGCTGCGGCGGGTTTCGTCGAGCTTGCTGACAAAGGCCGCATCCAGCGCACCGAGGCTGTAGCCGCTGAGGTAAAAGTCGGTGACCGGCAGTGAGGCGTTCTGCGCGCGCACTGCTTGCATCACGCGGTACATGTCTTTGGCGTCTTCCTGGGTGATACCCGGCGTGGCGAAGCGCGAGGCGGCGCTCATGAAGTCGAAGCTGGTCGGCGATGACAGTTGCACGACGTGGTAGCCGGCCTGGTAGTACAGTTTTTTCAGGTATTCGTTGATGCTGCTGTCGAACCGCGCACCGGTGCCCGAGATCAGGAAGATCAGCGGCGCGGCGCGGTCTTGCTTGGCGATGCGGTAGGTGAGTTTCTTCACTGCCCAGAAGTTGTCGGGCAGGCTGAACTCGCGCTCGGGACGCATGTTCAGGGTGTAGTCGGACTGGTTGATTTCGTCGTCGCTCGGCAAGCTGGGCCGAAGGTCAGGCGGCGTGGTGGCGATGGTCGCTTCGAACGGGTTGGTCAAAGGGAAGCCATAGCTGGCCTGGTCGATGTCGACGGCCAGTGCTGACGCACTCAAAAAAAGGCTGCCCAGCAAGGCAGCGCAGCGCAAGGAACGGAGCATGACTTAATCCCTAAGAGGAAACGTGCTGAATGAAGTTCGCAGGCTATGACCACCGCGTTGCCACCGAAGTGCCAGCCATCGGCACGAAAAGTCGGATAAAAAACGTCGGAGTCGGGGTAATAGTAGGCAGAAGATACACTTTGCCGCGTATTGATGGACACTTATCTGCGTACACATCTTGCTAACGGCCACCGGGGGATTAAGCTGAGCGCCGTTTTTGCCTATCGGAGTGTTCCATGTCCCGCCGCTTGCCGCTGACCCTACTGCTCATTGCCTTGCCGTTATGGCTGGCCGCCAGTTATGCCGCGCGTTACGGCTTCATGGAGGATGGCCGGTGGGTTGGCATTTGCGCGGATGAAGCCAGCCGTTGGGAATGCCAGGTGCGTTCGAACCTGGGCTTGATGATTCACTTCCAGGTGATGGGCTGGGCTGCACTGATCGCGTCGGTGCTGGCGTTTTTCGTGCCGGGCCGTGCGGGGTGGGGGTTGGCGGTGCTGGGGCTGGTGTTCGGGTTGCCGGCGTTGGCGTTGTACAACACCACATTTGCGGTGTTTGCGGTGGTCATTGCCGGGTTGCGCTTGGTCCGCAAGCCACGGGCGGCCTGATAGGGCCAATCGGGGGCAAGTCGAATCGTCGCACCGCCCCTTCCACATGGGAACGCGTTCCAAATGTGGGAGGGGCTTGCCCCCGATGGCACTCTTAAGCCTTGCGCATCCGCAAGCACCGCCACAAAGCCACAACCATCAACCCACTGACCAGCGCCCAACCCCATGCCTGCTGGTTCAACAGCCCTTCGCGGAACAGCTGCGGCGCAATGCCAGCACCGATGATAAAGGCCAGTAGGGCAATTTCCCGACGTGCCCCGGTCACCGGGCGAATCAGATAGACCAGGGCAGGCAGCACCAGCGCCGCACTTGGGAAGCTGCGGTAGCGCGGGTCAAACACCAGCGCCAGCATCATCACCGCGCCAGCGAACCCGGCGATTGCCACCAGCCAGCCCGCGCGCTGTTCCAGCCAGTTGAACGCCCGCTCGCGCCAACCCTCGCGGCTGCTCAAGGCCAGGGCCGCATGTGCCAGTACCAGCAGGTTCAACGCGACCAGCAGCCCCGCCCACACCCATTCATCATTGAAGCGTGCGGTTACGCGGGTCAGTTCGGCCCAGGTGCCGATGGAACAGGCGGCGACGGCCCCGAGCAGCGGCAGCAGCCAGGCGGCGCGCACGCTGCGCACCCGCCCGCCGAGCGCCAGGGTGCCCAGCAGGATGAGTCCACCGACTCCCAGCCACCGTGGCCAGTACGGCACGTTGGTCACCGGGCCGGCGAGGATGCCTTTGTCCTGGCGATCGGCATCGAACAAGCCCCAGTAACCGCCGACAGCGCCTTCACTGGCACGCTTCCACGGTTGGTCGAAGGCTTCGATCAGGTTGTAGTGCCAGCCATTGGCTTCGGCCATGGCCACGAAACCGCGCATGAACTTGGCCTCATTGACCCGGCTCGGCACCGCGGTTTCGCGCTGGCGGCCTTCGCTGGGCCAGCCGGTCTCGCCGATCATTACGTCCTTGGGTGCGAATTTATTGCCGAAGGTCTGGCGCACATCACCGACATGCTTGAGTGCCTGGTCGATTCCCGAGGGGGCGTCTTCCCAGTACGGCAGCAAGTGGATGGTCAGGAAATCCACCGCCGGGGCAATTTCCGGGTGTTGCAGCCAGAATTCCCAGACGTCGGCATACGTGACCGGCTGCTTGATCTGGCTTTTGACCTTATGGATCAGCTTCACCAACTGTGCGGCCGTGACTTCCTTGCGCAGCAGGGTTTCGTTGCCGACGATCACCGAAGTCACCACGTCGGCGTTGGCGTTGGCCGAGGCGATCAAGGCGTCGACTTCTTTTTCGGTGTCGACCGGGTTGCCGTTGACCCAGGCGCCGATCATCAGTTTCAGCCCGTGCTTGCGCGCCAGGTCCGGCAAGGCCTCCAGGCCGGTCATGGAGTAGGTGCGGATGCATTCGAAGCGGGTGGCCAGCAGGGCCAGGTCGGCGTCCATGCGCTCGGGGCGCAGCTTGAACGGCTGGTCGAACGGTGATTGGTCCTTGTCGAACGGTGTGTAGGAGGCGCATTGCAGTTTGTGGCTGGCGCTGGCCGCGTCCGGCAGCACCACTGGCCGGCCGAGGCCATACCAGTACCCGACCAGCGCAAGCAGGCCGAGGATCAAGGCGAATAAATAGGGCAGGGCAGGGAAGCGGGCAGTTGCGGGCATGGTCGGCTTATCTGGGGAGCAAAGGCGCGCATCTTACCCGGATTTGTCGCGTCCCAGTGGGGCTGCATGATTTAGACATGCAAAGTTCGGGCGGGGTATGAGGTGAGCGTCCCATAACAGCGATAGCTGGCGATGTGATGTCGTTTCTTGCTTACCTGAGGTCGCTGACAGAGCAGGACAAAGGCCCCGGCAGGTTGATGATCGAAGTATCAGCACTCCACTGATGTCGTTGCCGCCGGATCGATGCGCGTGAAGGGGGCGTGGCGCACCACATAACAACAGGTTGACGTCGCTCGACATCCGTCGGGCGCAGCACTTTCGGGGAAGTACGATGAAGATGCGACGACTCTTGGGCGCAGTTGCCACTCTGGTAGTTGCGATGAGCTCCACACTGGCCAGCGCCGACAGCAAAACCCTGAGCATCGGCTACGTGGACGGTTGGTCCGACAGCGTTGCCACCACTCATGTGGCGGCAGAGGTGATCAAGGCAAAGCTCGGTTATGACGTCAAGTTGCAAGCGGTCGCCACCGGGATCATGTGGCAGGGTGTTGCCACCGGCAAGCTCGACGCCATGCTCTCTGCCTGGCTACCCGTGACCCACGGTGAATACTGGGCCAAGAACAAGGACAAGGTGGTCGACTACGGCCCCAACTTCAAGGATGCGAAGATCGGCCTGATCGTGCCGGAGTACGTCAAGGCCAAGTCCATCGAAGACCTCAAGACCGACACCACCTTCAAGAACAAGATCGTCGGTATCGACGCCGGTTCAGGCGTGATGCTCAAGACCGACGAAGCGATCAAGGCCTATGGCCTGGACTACAAGCTGCAAGCCAGCTCCGGTGCCGCGATGATCGCCGAACTGACCCGCGCCGAAGACAAGCAGGAATCCATTGCAGTCACCGGGTGGGTGCCGCACTGGATGTTCGCCAAGTGGAAACTGCGGTTCCTGGACGATCCAAAAGGGATCTATGGCGCTGCTGAAACCGTCAACAGCATCGGTAGCAAGGGCCTGGAGAAGAAAGCCCCGGACGTCGTGGCGTTCCTGAAGAAATTCCAATGGGCTTCCAAGGACGAAATCGGTGAAGTCATGCTCGCCATCCAGGAGGGCGCCAAGCCCGATGCAGCCGCCAAGGACTGGGTTGCCAAGCACCCTGAGCGGGTTGCCGAGTGGCTCGCCAAGTAACCCCCCTTTGATGTAACCCCTTGTGGGAGGGGGCTTGCCCCCGATAGCGATGGATCAGTCAGATCATCAGCGACTGACACACCGCAATCGGGGGCAAGCCTCCTCCCACATTATTTTCGCCGCCCGCAAATGTTTCTGCGCCCTCGCAAACCCTCGCTACACTCCCTCTAATACTAAGGTCGTCTGGAACCTGCCCCGTAGCCGCATACAGTGGCTATTGTTTCAATAATAACAAAGCTGTGCTGCGAGGATAAAAACAATGAACGACAGCATTTACCTCTCGATTCAAAACAGCCCGCGCTTCAAGGAGCTGGTTAGAAAAAGGGAAAGGTTCGCCTGGATTCTCTCGGCGATCATGCTAGGGCTTTACTCCGGATTCATCCTGTTGATCGCCTACGGGCCACAATTGCTGGGAGCTAAGATCAGCTCCACTTCGTCCATCACCTGGGGAATCCCTATCGGTGTCGGGCTGATTCTATCGGCCTTTGTCCTCACTGCGATCTACGTGCGACGCGCCAACGGCGAATTCGACGATCTGAACAATGCGATTCTCAAGGAGGCTGCGCAATGATCCGTCGTCTATTGGCTGTACTGGGTGCTTCGGTCTTCGCGCCTGCTATATGGGCGGGGGAGGCGTTGACCGGTGAAGTGCAAAAACAACCGCTGAATATTCCAGCGATCCTGATGTTCGTGGTCTTTGTCGGCGCGACGTTGTGCATTACCTACTGGGCGTCCAAGCGCAACAACTCGGCGGCCGACTATTATGCGGCCGGCGGCAAGATCACCGGTTTCCAGAACGGCCTGGCGATTGCCGGCGACTATATGTCGGCCGCGTCCTTCCTGGGTATTTCCGCACTGGTATACACCTCCGGCTACGACGGCCTGATCTACTCGATCGGCTTCCTGGTGGGCTGGCCGATCATTCTGTTCCTGATCGCCGAGCGCCTGCGTAACCTGGGCAAATACACCTTTGCCGACGTGGCGTCCTATCGCCTCGGGCAAACCCAGATCCGTAGCCTGTCGGCTTGCGGTTCGCTGGTGGTGGTGGCGTTCTACCTGATCGCGCAGATGGTTGGCGCGGGCAAGTTGATCCAGCTGCTGTTCGGTCTTGATTACCACGTAGCGGTGATCATGGTGGGTGTCCTGATGTGCCTGTACGTGCTGTTCGGCGGCATGCTGGCGACCACCTGGGTGCAGATCATCAAGGCAGTGTTGCTGCTGTCCGGCGCCACATTCATGGCAGTCATGGTGATGAAGCACGTCAACTTCGACTTCAGCACGCTGTTTTCCGAGGCGATCAAGGTTCACCCTAAAGGTGAAGCGATCATGAGCCCTGGCGGTCTGGTGAAAGATCCGGTCTCCGCGTTCTCCCTGGCTCTGGCACTGATGTTCGGTACCGCCGGCCTGCCGCACATCCTGATGCGCTTCTTCACCGTGAGCGACGCCAAGGAAGCGCGCAAGAGCGTGTTGTACGCCACTGGTTTCATCGGCTACTTCTACATCCTGACCTTCATCATCGGTTTCGGCGCGATCCTGCTGGTCAGCACCAACCCGGCGTTCAAGGATGCTGCAGGCGCCTTGCTCGGTGGTAACAACATGGCGGCGGTTCACCTGGCCAACGCGGTGGGTGGCAGTATCTTCCTGGGCTTCATCTCGGCTGTGGCGTTTGCCACCATCCTCGCGGTGGTTGCGGGCTTGACCCTGGCCGGTGCTTCGGCGGTGTCCCATGACCTGTATGCCAGCGTGATCAAGAAAGGCAAGGCCAACGACAAAGAGGAGATTCGCGTCTCGAAGATCACCACTATCGCCTTGGCGGTGCTGGCAATCGGTCTGGGTATCCTGTTTGAAAGCCAGAACATTGCGTTCATGGTCGGCCTGGCGTTCTCTATCGCTGCCAGCTGTAACTTCCCGGTGTTGCTGCTTTCCATGTACTGGAAAAACCTCACCACCCGTGGCGCAATGATTGGCGGCTGGCTCGGGTTGGTCAGTGCTGTGGGCCTGATGGTCCTGGGGCCGACCATCTGGGTGTCGATCCTGCATCACGAAAAAGCCATCTTCCCGTATGAGTACCCTGCGCTGTTCTCGATGTTCATCGCGTTCGTCAGCATCTGGTTCTTCTCCATCACCGACAAGTCGGCGGCGGCAGTCAAGGAACGGGCGCTGTACTTCCCGCAGTTTGTGCGTTCGCAGACTGGCCTGGGGGCGAGTGGGGCGGTTTCTCACTAAGGTTGTAGCTCAATAGGAAATGCCCCGGTCGATAGGCTGGGGCATTTTTTTTGGCTGGAGTTTTGTGGTGGCTGGGCCATTGCTATCGGGGGCAAGCCCCCTCCCACAGTTGGTTGCATTTCAAGGTGGGTAGTCGGTCAGGTTTTGGGGGGGTAATAGGAAATGCCCCGGTCGATAGGCTGGGGCATTTTTTTTGGCTGGAGTTTTGTGGTGGCTGGGCCATTGCTATCGGGGGCAAGCCCCCTCCCACAGTTGATTGCATTCCAAGGTGGGTAATTGGTCAGGTTTGGGGGCTTAATAGGACGTGTCCCGGTCGATAGGCTGGGGGCTTGCTCCCGATAGCTGAATTTCAGACAAAACAGTTTCTTGGTTCTTGCACAAATAAAAACGGCCTCCATGAAGGAGGCCGCTTTTTTATTGCGCGTCAGTCAGATGCTTACTTGCGATCTTCCAACTTGGTAATGTCACGCGACTCGTAGCCGGTGTACAGCTGGCGCGGGCGGCCAATCTTGTACGGGCTGGAGAGCATTTCTTTCCAGTGGGAGATCCAGCCCACGGTCCGCGCCAGGGCGAAGATCACGGTGAACATGCTGGTTGGAATGCCGATCGCCTTGAGGATGATCCCCGAGTAGAAGTCGACGTTCGGGTACAGCGAGCGTTCGATGAAGTACGGGTCGGTCAGAGCGATCTCTTCCAGGCGCATGGCCAGTTCGAGTTGCGGATCGTTCTTGATGCCCAGTTCCCTCAACACTTCGTCGCAGGTCTTCTTCATGACGGTGGCGCGCGGGTCGCGGTTCTTGTAGACCCGGTGACCGAAGCCCATCAACTTGAACGGATCGTTCTTGTCCTTGGCCTTGGCGATGTATTTGTCGATGTTCGAGACATCGCCGATTTCATCGAGCATGGTCAATACGGCTTCGTTCGCACCGCCGTGGGCAGGGCCCCACAGCGCGGCGATACCGGCGGCGATACAGGCGAACGGGTTGGCACCCGAAGAGCCGGCCAGACGCACGGTAGAGGTGGAGGCGTTCTGCTCGTGGTCGGCATGGAGGATGAAGATCCGGTCCATTGCCTTGGCGAGCACCGGGCTGATCGGTTTGATCTCGCACGGGGTGTTGAACATCATGTGCAGGAAGTTTTCCGCGTAAGTCAGGTCGTTGCGCGGGTACATCATGGGTTGCCCCATGGAGTACTTGTAAACCATTGCGGCCAGGGTCGGCATCTTGGCAACCAGGCGGATCGCGGAAATTTCGCGATGCTGCGGGTTATTGATGTCGAGGGAGTCGTGATAGAAGGCCGACAGGGCGCCGACCACGCCGCACATGACGGCCATCGGGTGGGCGTCGCGACGGAAGCCGTTGAAGAACGTCTTCAACTGCTCGTGAACCATGGTGTGGTTCTTTACAGTACTGACAAACTGGGCTTTCTGCTCGGCGGTTGGCAACTCGCCATTTAGTAGCAGATAGCAGGTTTCCAGGTAGTCCGATTTCTCAGCCAGTTGCTCGATCGGGTAGCCCCGATGCAGCAAAATGCCATTATCGCCATCAATATAGGTAATCTTCGACTCGCATGAGGCAGTCGACATGAAACCTGGGTCGAAAGTGAAACGGCCCGTGGCCGTCAGGCCCCGTACGTCGATAACATCAGGACCAACGGTGCCGGTTAAAATGGGCAGCTCGACGGGGGCTGCGCCCTCGATGATCAACTGCGCTTTTTTGTCAGCCATGTGGCCTCCTATTTATGCTTCAAATCATCAGACAGACCCCCCACGCAGGGCCCGCACCACTATAGTGAGATAAATTCAGATGTCAATTTGCCTAAAGTCTTGCCCCAGAAGGCTTTAACCGGACTTTTTCCTCGAAATTTACCGCCATTTACGCCTTTTATCCTGCCAACGCAATGCGCTATTAGGGTGAGGTCAGCGCGTTGTCATTAGTAACCTAACTGTCTATACTCGGCCACCGACCGCCAAGGGCTTTTGGGCTTGCTTTCATTGGGGGTCGCACTCCCTGGGTGGTGTTACCTGACCAGTCCGCTCCCCAACAACTTTGCCCTGATTGTTAGGGGCTCTTCAGTGTGAAAAAAAGCCGTGAATAGCCAACGACCTGTAAACCTAGACCTAAGGACCATCAAACTCCCCATCACCGGCGTTACGTCGTTCCTGCACCGTGTTTCCGGCATCATCCTCTTCCTGGGCCTGGGCTTCATGCTTTATGCATTGAGCAAATCCCTGGGTTCCGAGGAAGGTTATGCCGAGGTGAAGGCATGCTTGACCAGTCCGCTGGCCAAGTTCGTAGCATGGGGCCTCTTGTCCGCTCTGCTGTATCACTTGGTAGCCGGCGTGCGCCACTTGATCATGGATATGGGCATCGGTGAGACGCTGGAAGGCGGCCGCCTGGGCTCGAAAATCGTCATCGCCGTTTCCGTGGCGCTGATCGTTCTGGCAGGAGTTTGGATATGGTAACCAGCGTAACGAATCTGTCGCGTTCGGGCCTCTATGACTGGATGGCACAGCGTGTGTCTGCGGTCGTTCTCGCGGCTTATTTCATTTTCCTGATCGGATACCTCGTCGCCAATCCGGGCATCGGCTATGAGCAATGGCATGGCCTGTTTTCCCACAATGCGATGCGAATCTTCAGTCTGCTGGCCCTTGTAGCCCTGGGCGCTCACGCCTGGGTCGGCATGTGGACCATTTCGACCGACTACCTGACGCCGATGGCGCTGGGCAAGTCTGCGACAGCAGTACGGTTTCTCTTCCAGGCAGTATGCGGCGTCGCGATGTTCGCTTACTTCGTCTGGGGTGTGCAGATTCTTTGGGGTATCTGATCCATGGCTAACATTCCAACTATTTCCTTCGACGCCATCATCATTGGTGGCGGCGGCGCCGGCATGCGCGCAGCGCTGCAACTGGCTCAGGGCGGTCACAAGACTGCCGTGATCACCAAGGTGTTCCCGACGCGTTCCCACACCGTATCGGCCCAGGGTGGCATCACCTGCGCCATCGCCTCCGCCGACCCGAACGATGACTGGCGCTGGCACATGTACGATACCGTCAAGGGCTCCGACTATATCGGTGACCAGGACGCTATCGAATACATGTGTCAGGAAGGCCCGGCCGCCGTGTTCGAGCTGGACCACATGGGTCTGCCGTTCTCGCGTACCGAGCAAGGTCGTATCTACCAGCGTCCATTCGGCGGTCAGTCGAAGGATTACGGTAAAGGCGGCCAGGCTGCCCGTACTTGCGCCGCGTCCGACCGTACCGGTCACGCGCTGCTGCACACCCTGTATCAGGGCAACCTGAAAGCCGGCACCACGTTCCTGAACGAGTACTACGCGGTTGACCTGGTAAAAAACCAGGACGGCGCATTCGTCGGCGTGATCGCTATCTGCATCGAAACCGGTGAAACCACCTACATCCGCGCCAAGGCTACCGTTCTGGCGACCGGCGGTGCAGGTCGTATCTACGCCTCGACCACCAACGCACTGATCAACACCGGCGACGGCGTTGGCATGGCGCTGCGTGCCGGCGTGCCGGTGCAAGACATTGAAATGTGGCAGTTCCACCCGACCGGCATCGCCGGCGCCGGTGTACTCGTCACCGAAGGTTGCCGTGGTGAAGGTGGCTACCTGATCAACAAGCACGGTGAGCGTTTCATGGAGCGTTATGCTCCGAACGCGAAAGACCTTGCCGGTCGTGACGTTGTAGCCCGTTCCATGGTCAAGGAAATCATCGCCGGCAACGGCTGTGGCCCGAACGGCGACCACGTGCTGCTCAAGCTCGATCACCTCGGCGAGGAAGTGCTGCACAGCCGCCTGCCAGGTATCTGCGAACTGTCCAAGACCTTTGCGCACGTTGACCCGGTGGTTGCTCCGGTTCCGGTTGTTCCGACTTGCCACTACATGATGGGCGGCGTGCCGACCAACATCCATGGCCAGGCAATCACCCAGAACGCCGACGGCGTGGACGAGATCATTCATGGTCTGTTCGCGGTGGGCGAAGTGGCTTGCGTATCGGTTCACGGCGCCAACCGTCTGGGCGGCAACTCGCTGCTCGACCTGGTGGTCTTCGGCCGCGCTGCCGGCCTGCACCTGGAAAAGGCGCTGACCGACGGCATCGAATACGATGACGCTACCGACGCCAACATCGAAGCTGCCCTGGCGCGTCTGTCCGCTCTGAACGAGCGTACCGAAGGCGAAGACGTGGCTACCCTGCGTCGCGAGCTGCAAAGCTGCATGCAGAACTACTTCGGTGTATTCCGTACCGGTGAATACATGCAGAAGGGTATTGCCCTGCTGGCTGACCTGCGCAAGCGCATCGCCAACGTCAAGATCAACGATAAGAGCCAGGCGTTCAACACCGCTCGTATCGAAGCCCTTGAGCTGCAAAACCTGTTGGAAGTGGCTGAAGCGACTGCGATTGCCGCCGAGGTTCGTAAAGAGTCCCGCGGTGCTCACGCTCGTGAAGACTACGAAGACCGTGACGATGAAAACTGGCTGTGCCACACCCTCTACTTCCCGGGTGAAAAGCGCGTCACCAAGCGTGCCGTTAACTTCTCGCCGAAGACGGTTCCGATGTTTGAACCGAAAATTCGGACTTACTAAGGGTGGCTGCCATGTTGAAAGTCAGTGTGTATCGCTACAACCCTGATCGGGACGCTGCGCCGTTCATGCAGGAATTCCAGGTCAATACCGGTGGTAAAGACTTGATGGTGCTGGATGTGCTGGCCCTGATCAAAGAGCAGGACGAAGGGTTCTCCTATCGTCGCTCTTGCCGTGAAGGTGTTTGCGGCTCCGACGGTATGAACATCAACGGCAAGAACGGCCTGGCGTGCATCACGCCGCTGTCCGCCGTGGTCAAAGGCAACAAGCTGATCATTCGTCCTCTGCCAGGTTTGCCGGTTATCCGTGACCTGGTCGTCGATATGAGCATCTTCTACAAGCAATACGAGAAGGTTAAGCCATTCCTGCAGAACGATACGCCGGCTCCGGCCATCGAGCGTCTGCAGTCCCCGGAAGAGCGCGAGAAGCTCGACGGCCTGTACGAGTGCATCCTGTGCGCTTGCTGCTCGACGTCGTGCCCATCCTTCTGGTGGAACCCGGACAAATTCCTGGGCCCGGCTGCTCTGCTGCAAGCATATCGCTTCCTGGCAGACAGCCGTGACACCCAGACCTCCGAGCGTCTGGCTTCACTGGATGACCCGTTCAGCGTATTCCGCTGCCGCGGGATCATGAACTGCGTCAACGTATGTCCTAAAGGCCTGAACCCGACTAAGGCCATTGGTCACATCCGTAACATGCTGCTGCAAAGCGGCGTGTAATTGACGTTGTAGCAAAGCAGGACCGTTGTGCCCGTAAATGCTACGGCGCAGGCTTCAACCGGCGCCGTAGTCTTAACTTGAGCAGCGACTTACAAAGCCGCGGCTCTTATTTTGAAGAAATGAGACAAGCAGGGGCATTCGGGTTGGTACCCGAACTATCAGCGTGATCCTAAGTGGCTTGTTTTGGTCGCTGCACTTGGCCTTTTGCAAGCAAACTCGGTGTCGCCGCCGGTGGTGTCCCCAAATCGAGGGTGACCAAGCATGCAAGAAAGCGTGATGCAGCGCATGTGGAACAGCGGCTATCTTTCAGGTGGTAACGCTGCCTATGTGGAAGAGCTTTATGAGCTCTACCTGCACGACCCTAACGCTGTGCCAGAAGAATGGCGCACCAAATTTCAGACGTTGTCTTCAGACGGCAACGCTGCCACCGATGTATCGCACGCAACAATTCGCGATCAGTTCGTGCTGCTGGCAAAGAACCAGCGCCGCGCCCAACCGGTTTCAGCCGGAAGCGTGAGCAGTGAGCATGAGAAGAAGCAAGTTGAAGTACTGCGACTGATCCAGGCCTACCGTATGCGCGGCCACCAGGCGGCCCAGCTCGACCCGCTGGGGCTCTGGAAGCGTCCTGCACCTGCAGACCTGTCGATCAATCATTACGGCTTGACCAATGCCGATCTTGATACGACCTTCCGTGCCGGAGACCTGTTCATCGGCAAAGAGGAAGCGAGCCTACGCGAAATTCACGAAGCGTTGCAGCAGACATATTGCCGCACCATTGGCGCTGAGTTCACGCACATCACCGACTCCGAACAGCGTCACTGGTTCCAGCATCGCCTGGAAGGCGTGCGTGGCCGTCCGGTGTTGTCTGCCGATGTGCGCAGCCACCTGCTTGAGCGCGTGACCGCAGCCGAAGGTCTCGAAAAATACCTGGGCACCAAATACCCGGGCACCAAGCGTTTCGGCCTGGAAGGCGGCGAGAGCCTGATTCCGATGCTCGACGAGCTGATCCAGCGTTCCGGCTCCTACGGCACCAAGGAAATCGTGATCGGCATGGCCCACCGTGGCCGTCTCAACGTGCTGGTCAACACCTTCGGCAAGAACCCGCGCGACTTGTTCGACGAGTTCGAAGGCAAGAAAAAGGTCGAGCTGGGTTCCGGTGACGTTAAATACCACCAGGGCTTCTCGTCCAACGTGATGACCACCGGCGGTGAAGTTCACCTGGCCATGGCCTTCAACCCGTCCCACCTGGAAATCGTTTCTCCAGTGGTCGAGGGTTCGGTGCGGGCTCGCCAGGATCGTCGTAACGACGCGACCGGTGAGAAGGTTCTGCCGATTTCCATCCACGGCGACGCGGCATTCGCCGGTCAAGGCGTGGTCCTGGAAACCTTCCAGATGTCGCAGACCCGCGGCTTCAAGACCGGCGGTACCGTTCACATCGTCATCAACAACCAGGTGGGCTTCACCATCAGCAACCCGTTGGACGCGCGTTCCACCGAGTACGCCACCGACGTTGCCAAGATGATCCAGGCGCCGATCCTCCATGTGAATGGTGATGATCCGGAAGCCGTGCTGTTCGTGACCCAACTGGCTGTCGACTACCGCATGCAGTTCAAGCGTGACGTGGTGATCGACCTGGTTTGCTACCGCCGTCGCGGTCACAACGAAGCGGACGAACCAAGCGGCACCCAGCCGTTGATGTACCAGCAGATCACCAAGCAGCGCACCACCCGTGAGCTGTACGCCGAAAGCCTGACCAAGGCCGGTGTGATTGACGAAGCGCGTGTTCAGGCGAAAGTCGACGAATACCGCAACGCGTTGGACAATGGTCTGCATGTTGTAAAAAGCCTGGTCAAAGAGCCGAACAAAGAGCTGTTCGTCGACTGGCGTCCGTACCTGGGCCACGCCTGGACTGCGCGTCACGATACGTCGTTCGATCTGAAGACTCTGCAGGAACTGTCTGCCAAGCTGCTGGAAATTCCTGACGGCTTCGTCGTACAGCGCCAGGTCGCGAAGATCTACGAAGACCGTCAGAAGATGCAAGCCGGCGGCCTGCCGATCAACTGGGGTTACGCCGAAACCATGGCGTATGCGACCCTGGCGTTCGAAGGTCACCCGATCCGCATGACCGGCCAGGACATCGGCCGTGGTACGTTCTCGCACCGTCACGCGGTTCTGCACAACCAGAAAGACGCAGGCACCTACATCCCGCTGCAACACCTGTACGAAGGCCAGCCACGTTTCGACCTGTACGATTCGTTCCTGTCCGAAGAAGCCGTACTGGCGTTCGAATACGGTTACTCGACCACCACGCCTAACGCGCTGGTGATCTGGGAAGCCCAGTTCGGCGACTTCGCCAACGGTGCCCAGGTGGTTATCGACCAGTTCATCACCAGCGGCGAGCACAAGTGGGGCCGTCTGTGCGGTCTGACCATGCTGCTGCCACACGGTTATGAAGGTCAGGGTCCGGAGCACTCCTCGGCCCGTCTGGAGCGTTACCTGCAGCTGTGCGCCGAGCACAACATCCAGGTGTGCGTGCCGACTACCCCGGCCCAGATCTACCACTTGCTGCGTCGCCAGGTCATTCGCCCGCTGCGCAAGCCGCTGGTAGTGCTGACGCCGAAATCGCTGTTGCGTCATAAATTGGCCATCTCGACCCTGGAAGATCTGGCGGAAGGCTCGTTCCAGACCGTTATTCCAGAAATCGATACACTGGACGCGGCCAAGGTCACTCGCCTGATCCTGTGCAGCGGCAAGGTCTACTACGATTTGCTGGAAAAACGCCGTGCCGAAGGCCGCGAAGACATCGCCATCGTGCGTATCGAGCAGCTTTACCCGTTCCCGGAAGATGACCTCATGGAGATCATCGCGCCTTACACCAACCTCACTCATGTAGTGTGGTGTCAGGAAGAACCGATGAACCAGGGCGCCTGGTACAGCAGCCAGCATCATCTGCGTCGCAGCATTGGTAACCACAACAAGGCCCTGGGCCTGGAATACGCCGGTCGCGATGCTTCTGCCGCGCCTGCCTGTGGTTATGCATCGATGCACGCCGAGCAGCAGGAAAAACTCCTGCAAGATGCTTTCACTGTTTAACGCCTTCGCGCTGACTGAAACCGAATTTTAAGGACCCACAGATAATGGCTATCGAAATCAAAGCCCCGACATTCCCGGAATCGGTTGCCGATGGCACCATTGCCACTTGGCACAAGAAACCAGGCGAGGCTGTAAAGCGTGACGAACTGATCGTCGACATCGAGACCGACAAAGTCGTTCTGGAAGTGTTGGCTGAAGCTGACGGCGTGTTGGGCGCGATCATTGCCAACGAAGGCGATACCGTCCTGTCCAACCAGGTACTGGGCTCGATCGAAGCGGGCAGCGCTGCTGCCGCTCCGGCTGCCGCTGCACCGGCTGTTGCTGCTTCTGCTCCAGCTGCCGCTCCGGCGGCGGGTGGCGAAGATCCAATCGCCGCACCGGCTGCTCGTCAACTGGCCGAAGAGAACGGCATCAACCTGGCTTCCATCAAAGGCACCGGCAAAGACGGCCGTGTGACCAAGGAAGACGTGGTTGCTGCCGTTGAAGCCAAGAAAAACGCTCCAGCTGCCGCACCCGCCAAGGCTGCAGCGCCTGCTGCCGCTGCTCCTGTGTTCGCCGCTGGCGACCGCACCGAGAAGCGCGTGCCGATGACCCGCGTGCGTGCCACCGTGGCCAAGCGTCTGGTTGAAGCACAGTCGAACATGGCGATGCTGACCACCTTCAACGAAGTCGACATGACCGAAGTCATGGCCCTGCGTTCGAAGTACAAGGACCTGTTCGAGAAGAGCCACAACGGCGTGCGCCTGGGCTTCATGTCGTTCTTCGTGAAAGCGGCCACCGAAGCGCTGAAACGCTTCCCGGCAGTCAACGCTTCCATCGACGGCAGCGACATCGTTTACCATGGTTATGCAGACGTCGGCGTTGCCGTGTCCAGCGACCGCGGCCTGGTGGTTCCGGTTCTGCGTAACGCCGAGCTGATGAGCCTGGCTGAAATCGAAGGCGGCATCGCCGGCTTCGGCAAGAAAGCCCGTGACGGCAAGCTGACCATCGACGAGATGACCGGCGGCACCTTCACCATCACCAACGGTGGTACCTTCGGTTCGATGATGTCGACTCCGATCGTCAACCCGCCGCAAGCTGCGATCCTGGGCATGCACAACATCATCCAGCGTCCGATGGCCATCAACGGCCAAGTCGTGATCCGTCCGATGATGTACCTGGCGCTGTCTTACGATCACCGCCTGATCGATGGTAAAGAAGCCGTGACTTTCCTGGTGACCATCAAGAACCTGCTGGAAGACCCAGCTCGTCTGCTGCTGGATATCTGATAGAAGCAGCTGCGGGCCTCAAGTGACAGGCTGCCGGATACGGCAGTCGGGCTTGGGGCCTGCGGCTTGACAGCTTGCTGCTAAATAGAGGAACTATTTTCATGTCGCAGAAATTTGACGTTGTAGTGATTGGTGCAGGTCCTGGCGGCTATGTTGCCGCTATCAAGGCCGCACAACTGGGCCTCTCGACTGCTTGCATCGAAAAATACACCGACAAGGAAGGCAAACTGGCACTGGGCGGTACCTGCCTGAACGTTGGTTGCATTCCTTCCAAGGCGCTGCTGGACAGCTCCTGGAAATTCCACGAAGCGCAAAGCGGTTTTGCCATCCACGGCATCCACCACGCTGGCGTGACCATGGACGTACCCGCGATGGTCGGCCGTAAAGCCAACATCGTCAAAGGCCTGACCTCCGGCGTTGCCACCCTGTTCAAGGCCAACGGCGTAACTTCCCTGCAAGGCCACGGCAAGCTGCTGGCCGGCAAGAAAGTTGAAATCACCAAGCCGGACGGTTCGGTCGAAATCATCGAAGCCGAAAACGTGATCCTGGCTCCAGGTTCGCGTCCGATCGACATTCCACCAGCACCTGTTGACCAGAAAGTCATCGTTGACTCGACCGGCGCCCTGGAATTCCAAGCAGTTCCCAAGCGTCTGGGCGTGATCGGCGCCGGCGTGATCGGCCTGGAACTGGGTTCGGTCTGGTCCCGCCTGGGTTCCCAGGTCACTGTGCTCGAAGCCCTGGACACGTTCCTGCTGGCTGCTGACACCGCAGTGTCCAAGGAAGCCCTGAAAACTCTGACCAAACAGGGTCTGGACATCAAGCTGGGCGCTCGCGTGACCGGCTCGAAGGTCAACGGCGAAGAAGTGGTCGTGACCTACACCGACAAGGATGGCGAACAGACCATCACCTTCGACAAGCTGATCGTAGCCGTTGGTCGCCGTCCAGTGACCACCGACCTGCTGGCAGCCGACAGCGGCGTGAACATCGACGAGCGTGGTTTCATCCACGTTGACGATCACTGCGCTACCACCGTTCCTGGCGTCTACGCCATTGGCGACGTGGTTCGCGGCATGATGCTGGCGCACAAGGCTTCCGAAGAAGGCATCATGGTTGTCGAGCGCATCAAGGGCCACAAAACCCAGATGAACTACGACCTGGTCCCATCGGTTATCTACACCCACCCGGAAATTGCATGGGTCGGCAAGAACGAACAGCAGTTGAAAGCTGAAGGCGTTGAAGTTAACGTCGGCACCTTCCCGTTCGCTGCTTCTGGTCGTGCCATGGCAGCCAACGACACCGGTGGTTTTGTCAAAGTCATCGCTGATGCCAAGACTGACCGCGTATTGGGCGTCCATGTGATTGGCCCAGGCGCAGCAGAACTGGTCCAGCAGGGCGCAATCGGTATGGAATTCGGCACCAGTGCCGAGGACATCGGCATGATGGTTTTCTCCCATCCGACCCTGTCCGAAGCATTGCACGAAGCCGCGCTGGCAGTGAATGGTCATGCCATTCACATCGCGAACAAGAAGAAGCGCTAAAACGAGATAATAAGAAACCACGGCGGTTGCCCGTCGTGAGCCTTGCGCGCAAGACTCACCGCGGAATATCCGCTGGACGCAGCGTTGCGCAGCTTGACCGGGCTTGAGTCCGGCAAGTTGCGTAAGCAGCAGTCACAGGTGGCGCGGCACTCATAATGAGCGCAGCGCCGAATGCGCAGTACCTAACGAAGACGGTAAAAAGCATGAATCTTCACGAGTATCAGGGTAAGCAGCTGTTCGCTGAATACGGCCTGCCAGTATCCCAGGGCTACGCAGTAGACACCCCGGAAGCAGCAGCAGAAGCTTGCGATAAAATCGGCGGGACCGAATGGGTTGTAAAAGCCCAGGTTCACGCAGGTGGTCGCGGTAAAGCGGGCGGCGTTAAGCTGGTTCGCAGCAAAGAAGACGCCAAGGCCTTCGCACAGCAGTGGCTGGGCAAGCGTCTGGTGACTTACCAGACTGATGCCAATGGCCAGCCAGTCACCAAGATCCTGGTTGAATCGTGCACTGATATCGCTAAAGAGCTGTACCTGGGCGCTGTCGTTGACCGTTCGAGCCGTCGCATCGTGTTCATGGCTTCCACCGAAGGTGGCGTGGACATCGAAAAAATCGCTCACGATACCCCTGAAAAAATTCTGAAAGCCACTATCGATCCACTGGTTGGCGCTCAGCCATTCCAGGGTCGCGAGCTGGCTTTCCAGCTGGGTCTGGAAGGCAAGCAAGTTGCCCAGTTCGCCAAGATCTTCGTAGGTCTGGCCAAACTGTTCCAGGATCACGATCTGGCCCTGCTGGAAGTGAACCCGCTGGTGATCAAGGCTGACGGCGATCTGCATTGCCTCGACGCCAAGATCAACATCGACGCCAACGCCATGTACCGTCAGCCTAAGCTGAAGACTTTCCACGATCCGTCGCAAGACGATCCGCGCGAAGCGCACGCTGCCAAGTTCGACCTGAACTACGTAGCCCTGGAAGGTAACATTGGCTGCATGGTCAACGGTGCCGGCCTGGCCATGGGTACCATGGACATCGTCAACCTGCATGGCGGCAAACCAGCCAACTTCCTCGACGTGGGCGGTGGTGCTACCAAAGAACGCGTAACCGAAGCCTTCAAGATCATCCTGTCCGACTCCAATGTCGCTGCAGTACTGGTCAACATCTTCGGCGGCATCGTTCGTTGCGACATGATTGCCGAAGGCATCATCGGTGCAGTGAAAGAAGTCGGCGTGAAAATCCCGGTTGTTGTTCGCCTTGAAGGTAACAACGCTGAACTGGGCGCTAAAGTACTGGCAGAAAGCGGTTTGAACATCATCGCGGCTACCAGCCTGACCGACGCTGCTCAACAAGTTGTCAAAGCTGCGGAGGGCAAATAATGAGCGTCCTGATCAATAAAGACACCAAAGTTATCTGCCAGGGTATTACCGGTTCGCAAGGTAGCTTCCACACCCAGCAAGCCATCGAATACGGCACCAAGATGGTTGGTGGTGTAACGCCGGGCAAAGGCGGCACCGAGCACCTGGGCCTGCCAGTGTTCAACACCGTTAAAGACGCAGTAGCTGCCACTGGCGCGACCGCCAGCGTGATCTACGTTCCGGCTCCTTTCTGCAAAGACTCGATCCTGGAAGCGGCGTTCGGCGGCATCAAGCTGATCGTGTGCATCACCGAAGGCATTCCTACCCTGGATATGCTGGACGCCAAGGTCAAGTGCGACGAGCTGGGTGTGGTCCTGATCGGCCCTAACTGCCCAGGCGTGATCACTCCAGGCGAATGCAAGATCGGCATCATGCCTGGTCACATTCACTTGCCAGGTAAAGTCGGTATCGTTTCCCGTTCCGGCACCCTGACCTACGAAGCTGTGAAGCAGACCACTGACGCCGGTTTCGGTCAGTCGACTTGCGTCGGCATCGGCGGTGACCCGATCCCAGGCTCGAACTTCATCGACATCCTGAAGCTGTTCCAGGAAGACCCGAAGACCGAAGCGATCGTCATGATCGGTGAGATCGGCGGTTCGGCTGAAGAAGAAGCGGCAGCCTACATCAAGGCCCACGTGACCAAGCCGGTTGTTTCCTACATCGCTGGTGTGACTGCCCCTGCTGGCAAGCGCATGGGCCATGCTGGCGCAATCATCTCTGGCGGCAAAGGCACTGCAGACGAGAAATTCGCTGCACTGCAAGACGCAGGCGTAAAAACCGTGCGTTCGCTGGCAGACATCGGCAAGGCCTTGGCCGAGCTGACCGGTTGGGCAGTCAAGTAAGCCTCGCGCTTAACTGACGCTTCACCAGCAAAGGCCACCTTCGGGTGGCCTTTGTGCATTCTGGGCGGCCCATTTATTGAAATGTACTTGGTCCCATGTGGGAGGGGGCTTGCCCGATAGCGGTGGCTCAGTCACTGATGATGTGATTGAACCTCCGCTATCGGGAGCAAGCTCCCTCCCACATTTTTTGTCTGTATTGCCACATTAAGTATGAAAACACGACATTCCAATGTCGCTTATCGGACAGTTCGCCCTGCAACAGTGCGTTTATCGGCCAAATTCTGTAACCTTGCCGCCTCTTTAAGCGCTCGCATCCCAAAAGGAAGCCGCGCGCTAGACCGGTCGGTGCCCACAAGGGCCGGCAGCATTTCCCTCATCCATAGGGAAGCCCTCTCTAAATTCCGATTCAGTAGTGTGGTATTTCCTCAAATGAAAGTGTTGAAAAGCCAGGACATCCTGGCGTTGGGCTTCATGACTTTTGCCCTGTTTGTGGGGGCCGGCAACATCATCTTCCCGCCTATCGTTGGTTTGCAGTCCGGACCCCATGTCTGGATGGCGGCGTTGGGTTTCCTGATCACCGCGGTCGGGCTCCCGGTGGTCACCGTGATCGCCCTGGCCAAGGTCGGTGGTGGTATGGATGCGTTGAGCAGCCCGATCGGCAAGATCGCCGGTGGCCTGCTGGCGGCGGCAGCGTATCTGGCGGTAGGGCCGCTGTTCGCCACCCCGCGTACCGCGACTGTGTCCTTTGAAGTGGGCCTGGCGCCGTTGACCGGTGAAAGCCCGCTGGCGCTGTTCCTCTACAGCGCGGTGTACTTTCTGGTGGTGTTTTTCGTCTCCCTGTACCCGGGCCGTCTGTTGGACACCGTGGGCCGTTTCCTGGCGCCACTGAAAATCATCGCGCTGTCCATCCTTGGTATCGCCGCGTTTGCCTTGCCGGCCGGTGAAGTGGGCGTCGCCAACCCGGAATACGTGGCCGCGCCGTTCTCCCAAGGCTTTATCTATGGTTACCTGACCATGGATACCCTGGGCGCGCTGGTGTTCGGTATCGTGATCGTCAACGCGATCCGTTCTCGTGGTGTCGAATCGCCTAAATTGATCACCCGCTACGCGATCATTGCCGGGCTGATTGCCGGCGTCGGCCTGGCGTTGGTGTATGTCAGCCTGTTCCGCCTCGGGGCGGGCAGCCATGAGATCGCCGCCGGTGCCGCCAATGGCGCCGCCGTCCTGCACGCCTACGTGCAACACACCTTTGGTTCCCTGGGCAGTGGCTTCCTGGCCGTGCTGATCTCTCTGGCCTGCCTGGTCACCGCCGTCGGCCTGACCTGTGCCTGCGCCGAGTACTTCAGCCGGATCCTGCCGCTGTCCTACAAGACCCTGGTGGTGATCCTGGCGCTGTTCTCGCTGTTCGTGTCCAACCTGGGCCTGACCAAACTGATCGCGTTTTCGATCCCGGTACTCACTGCGATCTACCCGCCATGCATCGTGCTGGTGGCTTTGAGCTTCTGCAAAGACTTCTGGCAGGAGCAGAGCCGCATCGTTGGCCCGGTGATGTTGGTGTCGTTCATCTTCGGCTGCATCGATGCGCTCAAGGGCGCCGGCCTGGCGGGCTGGATGCCGTCGCAATTGGCCAACCTGCCGTTGAGCGAGCAGGGCCTGGCGTGGCTGGTGCCATCGGTGATGATGCTGGTGGCCGCGGTGGTGGTTGACCGCATGCTGGGCAAGCGCAGCGAAGCGGTCGCGTAACCCCAGGCTTCACGCTGTATTGAAATGCCCCGTATCGATTGATACGGGGCATTTTTTATGGGCGGCGGGCAGTGTCTTTTTCCGTGGGCTAACGTCGAAGGAGTAACGCAAAGCTCAAGCTGGAACCCGGCGCCCACACTTAACCGGGTTCATGAAATCTGTCGTGTATAAGGACCCGCATGCCGTTTATCGAAGCCAACCTGATCCACTTGCTTGCCGCCCTCTGGTTCGTCCTCTGTTGGGGCGGCTACACCCGTTATGCCACCTGGAAAGCCCGCGACACTGCCTGTCTGGCCAGCGTGCTGCACCTGTATCGCGAAGACTGGATGCGTCGCATGCTGCTGCGCGACAACCGCATCGCCGACGCCAGTGTGATTGGCAATCTTGAGCGCAACGCCTCGTTCTTCGCCTCCAGCACCTTGATCATCCTTGCGGGCATTCTCACCGTGTTGGGCGCCTCGGAGCGGGCAGTTTCATTGCTGGCCGATATTCCGCTGGTGCAGCAGGCATCCCAGGGCATGTCGGAGATCAAGCTGCTGTGCCTGGCACTGGTGTTCGTCTACGCGTTCTTCACCTTCAGCTGGTGTATGCGCCAGTACAACTTTGCCGCGGTGCTGGTGGGGTCGGCGCCGATGATCGGCGAGCGGCACGTGTCGGAGCAGGAGCGCAAGGCGTTTGCCCTGCGGGCGGCGCGGGTGATTTCGATGGCGGCCAACCAGTTCAACTTTGGCTTGCGCGCTTACTACTTCGGGATGACCATGCTGGCATGGTTTGTCAGCCCCTGGCTGTTCATGTCGATGAGCGCCGGGGTGGTGTTGGTGCTGTATCGCCGAGAGTTTCATTCCGACGTACTGCAAGTGATGGTGTATACGCAGACCGATACGTCGCTGCCGGACGTGGCCAAAGACCCGGTGGCGTAAAGCGCTGCAGGCATAGCGCCGGTTTATCGCACTCCGCGCCAACAGCAGACAAAGTAAAGCCCGCTATCTAAGCGGGCTTTCTTTTTGCAGCCAAGCTATTTCAAGCCCCGGTATCAAGAACCGGTTGCTGGAGTAGCAGGTGCTGCTTCTTGTGCTGCGGCTTTGTTCGATTCGGCCTGAGCTTTGGCAGCATCGCCGTTTTCTTTCGCAGCTTCGTTCACTTTATCCTGTGCTGCAGCCATATCTTTCTGAGCTTGCTCAGAGTGCGCGGCGGCATCTTGGGCTTTGTTTTCGGATTTCTTGTCGCAGGCAGCGAGACCGAGGGCAGCGGCCAGCATCATGGAAATAGCTAAAGTCTTGCGCATTGGGTGTTTCTCCTTAGTGAAGATATCTACTGGCCTTTCGAGCACATGGGGCCAGCATTAGTTCCTTATATCCCACAGATATATAAAGCATTTTCCCAAGGAACTTTTTCCGACGGTCCATACTGCGCCGGCCCCACATTCATCAGAGTCTGAACCGAATGACCGAAAATCCCTTGTTAGAGCGTGCCAAGCGCTTTATTTCAGCGTTGCGCCATTGCCAAGTGCTGGGCATTACCGTTCATCAAGCCAGCGAGGAGGGGATTACCCTGGTTCTGCCCTACAGCCCGATGATCGTGGGTGATCCCCAGACGGGCGTGATCCATGGTGGCGCATTGACCTCGCTGATGGACACCGCCTGCGGCATGGCCACCCTGTGCGTGTTGCCGGAGTTCGAGGTGTGCCCGACCCTCGACCTGCGCATCGACTACATGCATCCCGCCGAACCGCACAAGCCGGTGTATGGTTTTGCCCAGTGCTACCGGGTGACCACCGACGTGATTTTCACCCGTGGTTTCGCTTATCAGGACGACCCGCAACAACCCGTCGCCCACACGGTGGGGACGTTCATGCGTATGGGCAAGCGCCTCAAGGGTGCGCAGGGGCTGGGCAGTACAGTCACGGGAGAACAGGCATGACACATCACTTCAAGACACGTCTGGAGCAGGCCCATGAGCACGGCAACTACAAGGCGCTGCTCGATCTGATCCCCTACGCCAAGCTGATCGGCATCGAATGCACGCGGATAGGCGATGAGCTGCTGTTCCGCCTGCCGGCCAACAAGGACAACATTGGTAACCCGATATTACCGGCGCTGCACGGCGGTGTGATTGCAGGCTTTATGGAACTCTGCGCCGCGTTGCACCTGCTGGTATTCACCGGCGCACCGGGCCTGCCGAAAATCATCGACTTTTCCCTGGATTACCTGCGTGCCGGCCAGTTTCGCGACACTTACGCCAAGTGCCAGGTCTGGCGCCAGGGTCGACGGGTGGCGAACGTGTCGATCACCGCCTGGCAAAGCACCGCGGCCGAACCCATCGCCACCGCCCGCGCGCATTTCAAGATCGGAGAAGTGTCCCGCCCTTGAAATCCTGGTCTTAGCCCCCAACTTTGATGACAACCCGCCGCCAACCCTTCAGGGCGCGGCCACTGCCATCCAATTGGAGTTTGATGACCATGAGTGTGGAAACTCAAAAGGAAACCCTGGGCTTCCAGACCGAGGTGAAGCAACTGCTGCACCTCATGATCCATTCGCTGTATTCCAACAAGGAAATTTTCCTTCGCGAGTTGATCTCGAACGCCTCTGACGCTGTCGACAAATTACGTTTCGAAGCCCTGTCCAAGCCGGAGTTGCTGGAAGGCGGCGCCGAACTGAAAATCCGCGTGAGCTTCGACAAAGACGCCAAGACCGTCACCCTCGAAGACAACGGTATCGGCATGAGCCGTGAGGATGCGATCACCCACCTGGGGACCATCGCCAAATCCGGCACTGCCGATTTCATGAAGCACCTTTCGGGCGACCAGAAGAAAGATTCGCACCTGATCGGCCAGTTCGGCGTGGGCTTCTACTCGGCCTTCATCGTCGCCGACAAGGTTGAAGTGTTCAGCCGCCGCGCCGGCCTTGACGCCAGCGAAGGCGTGCATTGGTCTTCGAAAGGCGAGGGCGAGTTTGAAGTCGCTACCCTCGACAAGGCTGATCGCGGTACGCGCATCGTGCTGCACCTGAAACCCGGTGAAGACGAATTTGCCGATGGCTGGCGCCTGCGCAACATCATCAAGAAGTATTCCGACCACATCGCCCTGCCGATCGAATTGCCGAAAGAGCAGGCCGCCGCCGAAGGCGAAGAAGCACCGGCCGTTGAGTGGGAAACCGTCAACCGCGCCAGCGCCCTGTGGACCCGTCCGCGTACCGAGATCAAGGACGAGGAATACCAGGAGTTCTACAAGCACATCGGGCACGACTACGAAAACCCGCTGAGCTGGAGCCACAACAAGGTCGAAGGCAAGCTGGAATACAGCTCGCTGCTCTACGTACCGGCCCGCGCGCCGTTCGACCTGTACCAGCGCGAAGCGCCAAAGGGCCTGAAGCTCTACGTGCAGCGCGTGTTCGTGATGGACCAGGCGGAATCGTTCCTGCCGCTGTACCTGCGCTTTATCAAAGGCGTGGTCGACTCCAACGACCTGTCGCTGAACGTGTCGCGGGAAATCCTGCAGAAAGACCCGATCATCGACTCCATGAAGTCGGCGCTGACCAAGCGCGTCCTCGACATGCTGGAAAAACTGGCGAAGAACGAGCCTGAGCAGTACAAAGGCTTCTGGAAGAACTTCGGCCAGGTCATGAAAGAAGGCCCGGCGGAAGATTTCGCCAACAAGGAAAAAATCGCCGGCCTGCTGCGTTTTGCCTCCACCCAGGGCGAAGACGGCGAGCAGGTGGTGTCCCTGGCCGAGTACCTGGCACGCGCCAAGGAAGGTCAGGACAAGATCTACTACCTGACCGGCGAGACCTACGCTCAGGTCAAAAACAGCCCGCACCTGGAAGTCTTCCGCAAGAAAGGCATCGAAGTGCTGCTGCTGACCGACCGTATCGATGAGTGGCTGATGAGCTACCTCAGCGAATTCGACGGTAAGACCTTTGTCGACGTGGCGCGTGGCGACCTGGACCTGGGCAACCTGGATTCCGAAGAAGACAAAAAAGCCGCTGAAGAAGTGGCCAAGTCCAAGGAAGGCCTGGTTGAGCGGATCAAGGCCTCTCTGGGCGACGCCGTCAGCGAAGTGCGGGTTTCCCACCGTCTGACCGACTCCCCGGCGATCCTGGCCATCGGCGAGCAGGACCTGGGCATGCAGATGCGTCAGATCCTCGAAGCCAGCGGTCAGAAGGTGCCGGACTCCAAGCCGATCTTCGAATTCAACCCGGCTCACCCGCTGATCGAGAAACTCGACGGCGAACAGAGCGAAGAGCGTTTTGGCGACCTGTCGCACATCCTCTTCGACCAGGCAGCCCTGGCTGCCGGCGACAGCCTGAAAGACCCGGCCGCCTATGTGCGCCGACTGAACAAGCTGTTGGTTGAACTGTCGGTTTAACCCCGTTGTAGAAAAACCCGCTTCGGCGGGTTTTTTCGTTCTTGTGCAACCTCAACTGGAGTAAATGATGAGCCAAGTCACTGTGCGTTCCGTGGTCTATCAGATTGATGGCCAGTCTTATGAAAGCCGCCTGGCCTTCGATGCCAGCCAAACCGGCCCGCTGCCGGGCCTGTTGATGGCGCCGAACTGGATGGGCGTGAGTGCGGGGGCCGAAGAGATTGCCAAGCGCGTCGCCAGCAAAGGCTACGTGGTGCTGATCGCCGACCTGTATGGGCAAACCGTGCGCCCGTCGAATAACGATGAAGCCGGTGCGGCGATGATGCCGTTGAAGAATGACCGCCCGTTGCTGAACAAGCGCATGCAGGCCGCGTTAGCGCAACTGCAAGGCCAGAGCGAAGCTGCGGTGGATACGTCCAGGTTGGCCACCTTCGGTTTCTGCTTCGGCGGTTGCTGTGCGTTGGAGCTGGCGCGCACCGGCGTACCGTTGAAGGCTGCGGTGTCGTTCCACGGCACCCTCGACACGCCAAACCCGGCGGATGCGAAGAACATCAAGGGTTCCGTGCTGGTGTTGCATGGTGCTTCCGACCCGCTGGTGCCGAAAGCACAACTGCCGGCGTTCGAAGATGAGATGAACGCGGCCGGTGTGGATTGGCAACTGCTGAGCTATGGCGGTGCGGTGCATTCCTTCACCGACCCGCATGCCAACGTGCCGGGCATGATGATGTACGACGCGAAGACCGCTGCGCGGGCCTTCCAGTCGATGCATAACTTGTTGGATGAAGTGTTCAAGGGCTAAGTCTCTGGCGTCTGTCCTGGCCTCATCGCGAGCAAGCCAGCTCCCACATTCGAGCGCATTCCTACAGGGTAAACGCGGTTAAATGTGGGAGCAGGCGGCTATCTCACCGGCAACTCAATTCTTTCGGTTTCACCGGGCACCGTTGGCCAATCCCCAGCCGCCCAACGCTGCCGGGCCTGCTCGATCACGGCCGGGTCGCTCGCGACAAAATTCCAGTTGATCCGGCGTGGCCCATCCAGCGGCGCGCCACCGAACACCACCAGGTGACAATCGCTGTCGGCAGACAGGGTCATCGCCTGTCCGCTCGGCAACACCACCAGGCTGTGTGCCTCAAGCGGCTCACCGTCCAACTGCACGTCACCCTCCAGCACATACACCGCGCGTTCTTCATGCTCGTCGGGGATCAGCAGGGTGGTGGCCGTCTGCATCTGCACATCGGCGTACAGCGTGGGCGACAGCACCGGCACCGGTGATTTGAGGCAGAAGCCATTGCCGGCGATCAGGCGGATCTGCACGCCCAAGTTGTCGCTGGTGGGCAAGCTGGCTGCCGGATGGTGGCTGTAATGCCCCGGGCCGCTCTCGTGGTCCTTGGGGGAGGCGAGCCACACTTGCAGCCCATGCAGGCTGAACCCCTTGCTCTTGATTGCTTCGGGCGTGCGCTCGACGTGGGCAATCGCGCTGCCGGCGGTCATCCAGCTCACATCGCCGGCCTGCACCATTTGGTCCGAACCGAGGCTGTCCTTGTGCTGCAAGGTGCCTTCGAACAGGTAGGTGAGGGTCGACAGGCCGATGTGCGGATGCTGGCGGATATTCATGCCGCTGCCCGGTGCATAGCGGGTCGCCAGCATATGGTCGAAAAACACGAACGGCCCGACGCTACGGCATTCTCGCGATGGCAGCGGGCGCAGGATGGGCTGGCCTTCGACATCTTCGAGGCGAGGGCGGATCACGGTGAGGGTGGTCATGGTGCGTCCCTGTCGGAGCGGGTTGGATAGCCCTGAGCATAACCCGCTCGACCGAAGGTTGCCGCTATTGGCTGAAGGCACCTTCCGACAATTTCGTCTCGATACTCACCTCGGCGGTGGTCATCAGCTTGTGTATCGGGCAGCGGTCGGCGATGCGGTGCAGTTCGTCGCGTTGCTGATCGGTGAGCACGCCCTTGAGTGTCAGCTTGACGTTGAGGTGGTACTTGCCCTTTTGCTCTTCGCTGTCGTCGCGGGTGACTTCCACGGTTACGCCGGTCAGCGGGATGCCCTTTCTCTGCGCATACAGCTTCAGGGTCAGGGCCTTGCACGACGCCAGGGCTGCGTCGAAATAGTCGTGGGGCGAGGGCGCGGTGTCGTCACCGCCCAGGCTTTTGGGCAGATCGGTGAACAACTCGTGGTTATCGATGTTGAGGCTGTGGCGGAAGTTGTCGGCATTCAGGGCGTTGACGGTAACAGGCATGGCGAACCTCTCAAGCGTGGCAGGAAGAAAGTCATGCAGTTATAGAACATGCTGGCACTCAAGTGTTCCAGGATTTTTTCCAGATGGCGGGGGGCAGGATTCCCCGCATCAGTTCGAGGCAGCGGAGCAACACCCGCGTACAGGCGAGGCGACCCCGAATTCAAGCGCAAAAAAAACGCCCCGAACCAGTCGGGGCGTTTTCATCTGATCAAGCTGCGGGGCTTACTTGCCCTGCCAGCGTTTCAGCACCAGGGTGGCGTTAGTGCCACCGAAGCCGAAGCTGTTGCTCATCACGGTGTCGACTTTTACGTTTTCGACGGTCTTGGTCAGGATCGGCATATCGGCTACGACCGGGTCCATCTCTTCGATGTTGGCCGAGCCGGCCATGAAGTTGCCTTCCATCATCAGCAGGCAGTAGATCGTTTCGTGAACGCCGGCGGCGCCCAGGGAGTGACCCGACAGGCTCTTGGTGGAGCTGATGGCCGGTGCCTTGTCGCCGAATACCGCGCGCACGCCTTCCATTTCCTTGGCGTCGCCGACCGGAGTCGAGGTGCCGTGGGTGTTCAGGTAGTCGATCGGGGTATCCACGGTGGACATGGCCATCTGCATGCAGCGGATGGCGCCTTCACCGCTTGGCGCAACCATGTCGTAGCCGTCGGAAGTGGCGCCGTAGCCGACGATTTCCGCGTAGATCTTCGCGCCACGGGCCAGAGCGTGTTCCAGCTCCTCGACCACCACCATGCCGCCGCCGCCGGCGATGACGAAACCGTCACGCTTGGCGTCGTAGGCGCGGGAGGCCTTTTCCGGGGTGTCGTTGTACTGGGTGGACAGCGCGCCCATGGCGTCGAACAGGAACGATTGGCTCCAATGTTCTTCTTCGCCGCCGCCGGCGAACACGATGTCCTGCTTGCCCAACTGGATCTGCTCAACCGCGTTACCGATGCAGTGAGCACTGGTGGCGCAGGCGGAGGAGATCGAGTAGTTCACGCCCTTGATCTGGAACGGCGTGGCCAGGCAGGCGGAAACGGTGCTGCCCATGGTCCGCGTGACACGGTACGGGCCAACGCGCTTCACGCCTTTCTCGCGCAGGATGTCCAGCGCTTCCATCTGGTTCAGGGTGGACGCGCCGCCGGAACCGGCGATCAGGCCGGTACGCACGTTCGAGACCTGATCGTGGCTCAGGCCGGAATCGGCGATGGCGTCCTTCATGGCCAGGTAGGCATAGGCGGCAGCGTGGCCGACGAAGCGATAGATCTTGCGATCGATCAACTCTTCGAGGGGCAGGTCGATGGAGCCGGAAACCTGGCTACGCAGACCCATTTCGGCATATTCCGGGTTGAAGCGGATGCCAGGGCGACTTGCACGCAGGTTAGCGGTGACGGTCTCTTTGTCATTGCCCAGGCAAGAAACGATGCCCAGACCAGTGATAACGACGCGGCGCATGCGGATAACCCTTAAAAGTTGTCAGTGGAAGTGAATACGCCGACCCGAAGGCCTTCGGCAGTATAGATCTCGCGACCGTCGACAGTCACCGAACCGTCGGCGATCGCCAGGTTCAGCTTGCCCTTGAGGACGCGCTTGATTTGAATGTTGTAGGTGACTTTCTTGGCACTCGGCAGAACCTGGCCAAAAAACTTCACTTCGCCCGAACCCAGGGCGCGACCGCGGCCCGGCAAGCCTTGCCAGCCGAGGTAGAAACCGACCAGTTGCCACATGGCGTCGAGGCCCAGGCAGCCCGGCATGACAGGGTCGCCTTCGAAATGGCAGGCGAAGAACCACAGGTCCGGGGTGATATCCAGCTCGGCGACCAATTCACCTTTGCCGTACTTGCCACCCTCTTCACTGATATGGGTGATGCGATCCACCATCAGCATGTTCGGGGCGGGCAGTTGCGCGTTACCTGGGCCGAACAGCTCACCGCGACTGCAGCGCAGCAGGTCTTCCCGAGTAAAGGCGTTTTGTTTGGTCATGCGAGCTCCTCAATAATCCCATGCGGCAGGGTAGGGCAAATCTTCCCGAACCGACTGAAGCGTTCATGCCTCACATCGGCAGCCTACACATAGACTATTGCGTTGTAGTGAAAGTCACAGCGTCAAGGCACTGAATGTACACTTGTTCACTGAAATTTTAAACCGGGCCTGTTTATCGGTCCGTTCGGGTGCCTAAGACTGCCGCACTTTCGTCTTTCACGCCAGTCGCAGTTGGCTGATGGCGCGGCGCTATTGCACCCAACGCTGCAGGATTTGCTGCAAATCCGTGCGTTTGAACGGCTTGGCCAGGTAATCGTTCATTCCGGCGGCCAGGCAGAGTTCCCGATCGCCCTGCAAGGCGTTGGCGGTGAGGGCGATGATCGGCAGCTCGGCGCAGCCCGGCAGTTGGCGAATCTGGCGGGTGGCTTCGTAGCCGTCGATCAGCGGTAGCCGGCAATCCATCAGGATCGCGGTGAAAATCAGGCTCTCGGCGCTGCGGATCGCTTCGGCGCCGTCGGTGGCCAGGCTGACCTCAAAGCCCAGACTGCGCAGCATGGCTTCGACCACGGTGCGGTTGACCGGGTTGTCTTCCACCAGCAGCACATGGCGGCCGTCGCCCGCGCTGGCTTTGCCTTCGGCGTTGGCGGCGATGGCCGGCACGCTGTGCTGGTCGATGGCCAGCGGGATTTCCAGGGTGAACACCGAACCGCGACCTTCTTCGCTCTGCGCGCGCAGGGTGCCGCCCATGCGTTCGGCCAGGGTGCGGGCGATGGGCAGGCCCAGGCCGGTGCCGCCGTAACGTCTTGAAATGGAACTGTCGGCCTGCTGGAACGCATCGAACATCAGTTCCAGGCGCTCGGCGGAAATGCCAATGCCGCTGTCGCGCACGGTACAGGTGAACCACACCAGTTCGTGGTCGAGGGGTTGCCAATGGGGCTCGACGCTGACGCTGCCGTGCTCGGTGAACTTGAGCGCGTTGCCGATCAGGTTCACCAGAATCTGGCGGATACGCGTCGGGTCGCCCTGCACGCGCAACGTGTCCAAGCCCGGCGGGATCGGCAGTTCGAGGCTCAGCCCGCGCTGCTGGGCGCTGTGCTGGAAGGCCTGGGCGCAGTTGTTGATCAGGTCCGCGAGGTTGAACGGAATGTGTTCCAGCTCCAGGGCCGCGCGTTCGATGCGCGAGAAGTCGAGGATGTCATTGATGACCTTGAGCAAATGTTCCGTGGACTCGGAGGCCAGCGCCGCATATTCGGTCTGCTCTTCGGTCATCTCGGTGGTTTCCAGCAACTGCAGCATGCCCAGCACGCCGTTCATCGGCGTGCGCAGCTCGTGGCTCATCATCGCCAGGAAGTCCGACTTGGCGTTGTTCGCCCGTTCGGCTTCCTCGCGGGTCTGGATCAGTTGCGCCATGGCCTGCTGCTGTTCGCGGCTGGCCTGGTTGAGGCCTTCGGCAAGGTTGTTGATGTGCCGCGAGAGGTCGCCCAGTTCGGAGTCATCGACAATCGGCAGCGGGGTCTTGTAGTCGCCTTGCTGGATCGCCTTGACTGCATTGCCCATCGCGCTGATCGGCTGCGACAGGCTGGCGGCCAGGCGCCGCGCGAGCAAAAAGGTGAACAGCAGGGCAAACAGCGCGAGCACGCCGGCCTTGAACAGAATCTCCTGTTGGCGCTGGCTGAAGGCATCGTTGGACATGCCGACGATCACCCGGCCCAGGTAGTCGGCACGCGGCGCCTTGGGTTCGTTGAGGTTGTCCTGGAAAAAGTCATTGCCCAATTGGATATGTTGCAGGCGGATCGGGGCCTGGAACACTTTGACCGACAGCGAGCGGTCGTGGTTTTCCGAAGGTTGCTCGACGTACACCAGGATGTTCTCGGCGCTGTCCTGGATCTCCAGGAAGCGCACATGGGGCGTGGCCAGCGTCGCGCGCAGCAGGCTGTCGAGCACGTCGTTGTTGCCGGAGATCACTCCGTATTCGGTGGCCGGGGCCAATTGGTTGGCGATCAACTGGCCGGTGTGGTCGAGTTCCTGGCGCAGGTCCTGGATACGCACGAAGGTGAAGAAGCTGATCAACAGCAACGTCAGCAACAGCGCCGGCCCCAGGGTGATGAGCTGGGTGCGGGTGTTGATGTCCCAACGACGACGTAAGGTCATGGGCGTTGTTCTCCTTCGGCCAGGCGGGCGGCGACGTTGGCTTCGTCGACCTGTTCGATGCCCAGTGAGCGTGCGACTTGCGGGTTGCCCACGACTTTGAAGCGCTCCGGGTACATGGCGCGCGGCCAGCCGGCCGGCGGGTGATCGAGCAGGCGGTCGAGTACGGCCAGCCAGTCGGTCTGGTCGCTGTAAGTACTGGCCAGGCTGCCGGCCTTGACGAAGCCGGCATTGGGCCCCACCAGCGGCAGTTGCCGGGCATAACTGCTGAGCAGCAGGTTTTTCGCGGTTTTCGGGTTGTATAACTGCGGGTCGTCAAGGCCGAGCAGCACATCGCTGTTTCTGAACAAATGCTGCAGCGGGCGACTGTCGTTAATGTCGTCCCAGCGCTGGGGCACGATCTCCAGGCCCATCGGCGCGGCGTACTGGCGCAACTCGCGGAGCAGGAATTCACTGTCGGCGCCGTAGAGCACGCCGATGCGGCGGGCCTGGGGCAGGATTGTGGCGATCAGCCGCAGTTGGCGCTCCAGCGGCGGGTCACTCCACAGCAGGCTGATTTTGCCCGGCACGCCCTGGCCCAGGCGCTGGTGGGCCTGCAGGCGGCTGATGCGCAACACCAGGGTCGACGGCCCCTGGGTATCCTGCAGGCGCCAGTCGAGGCTGGGCAGGTCCAACAGGATCAGGCGCGTATTGGCCGGTAGGCGGCTGGGCACGGGCAGGTTGGCGAGGGGGGTGAAGGTTACGCGGTCGTCGGGGCGCTGCTGGGTGAGCGCCTGGACGAAGGCCTGCACCCCGGCGCCTTCTTCGGCGGCGGTCAGCAGGATATTGGCGCTCCAGGCCGGTACGCTGAGCAGCAGGCACAGCAGCAGCAGGCCGCGTTGCCAGCGTCTGGGGAGAGAGAGGAGGGTCATCCGTGACTGAGCGCCCATGTCAGAACTCTAACTCCGCGCTGAAGTAGAGCACTTGGCGATGGTCGTAGTTGTTGTCGGCCCAGGTGGTGGGCTGGTTGTCCAGGCGTTGTTGCAACATGCCGGCCAGTTCCACGTTGGCGTTGCCCAGGGCCATGCGCTTGGCGACCCGCAGGTCGACCCGTTCGAAGCGATAGCGGTTAAGGGCATCGTCGCCATAGTAGAACAGGGCGCTGGACCAGCCTTGCCCCCATTCGCGCAACCAGCCGGCCGAACCGCTGTTGCGTGCGGTTTGCGCCTTGTCCAGCGGGTTGCTGGTGCTGGCGTCGACGTAAGCGTAGGTCAGCCGCAGGCGGTCAGCGTTGCTCATGCGCCAGTCGAATTGGGATTCTGCGCCGGTAAAGCGCGAGCTGTTGGCGTTGCTGGCAATGTACTGATTGTTGCGCAGCGGCGAACTGATCATGTCGGTGATTTCGTCGTAGAACAGTTTCACGTCCATGTTCAGCCCGATGTCGGCAAAAAAGCCGTTATAGCCCAATTCGCGGGATTTCATCAGTTCTTTGTCGAGGTTGCCCGGACCGCGCGTGACCACGAAGTACTGCCCGGAATTCTGCCCGTAGGCCGGCGAGTCGAGGTTGGTGACGCGATAGCTCCAGTTGACGTTGTTCTCGAACATGTCCGGCGAACGGATCGCCTCGGAGTACACCGCGCGCAGGCCGTGGCGCGGGTTGATCAGGTAGTTGACTGCCACCCGCGGCGTCAGCGAGTTGCCGCTCAGGTGGGTGTCTTCGTACATGGCGCCGCCCTGCAGCAACCAGTGCTCGCTGGCGCGCCATTCAAGCTGGCCGAACAGGCGCCAGGTGGTGTCATCCAGAGTGCCGTTGAAATAGGTGTCGGAGTCGGCGCGGTCATAGCGATAGTTCATACCGCTGACCAGGCGCAGGCTGTCGGACAGGCTCAGGGTGTCCTGGATCTCCAGGTCGTAGCGGCTTTCGCGGGTGCTTTGGTCGATGTCGCCGCATACGCTCTGGCTGGCGCCGTTGCGCCATTGGTCCAATACTTGGTTGCCCAGTGCTTGTTCGTCGGCGCTGCCGGGAGGCGCAACACCTTGGCTGTAGGTGTCCATATGCCGGGCCAATCGCTCGGCATAATTGGGGTTGAGCTGCCACAGCCGGGTCAATTCCGGGCTGAACGACACCTTGGCGTCACAGGCTTTCCAGATCTGCCGGCGGTCCCATTGTTGGGCCGAGCCCTGGATATACAGGCTGTGTTCGGGATTGAAATCGAAATTCCAGCGCAGGGAGCCGGAATAGTCCTTGGC
The DNA here is from genome assembly GCF_053502595.1 of Pseudomonas sp. LY-1. Taxonomy (NCBI): domain Bacteria; kingdom Pseudomonadati; phylum Pseudomonadota; class Gammaproteobacteria; order Pseudomonadales; family Pseudomonadaceae; genus Pseudomonas; species Pseudomonas sp. LY-1. The sequence continues at coordinate 2,236,790 of NZ_CP094353.1, forward strand.
GGTAACGTCGGAATTGTTGCCGCCCTCGGTAATCCCGGCGAATACCGGCGTGTAGGTATAAGGACGCTGGTTGGTCCCTTCCTTGGCATTCAGTTGCCAGTCGATGCTCTGTTGCGTGTTCAGCGTCTGGCTCACCGCCAGGCTGAAGCGGTTGAGACGCCGGCCGTCACGACGGTCGGCGCCCACCGCGTTGCTGTCAAAGCCATCGTCCTGCTGCCCGGACATCGACAGGCGCAGGTCGCCGGTTTCCCAGCCTACGCCCTGGCTGGCATAGAAGTCGTTGATCCCGCGTTCGCCGCGTACCACTTTTACCCTTGAACCGTGGCTGTCGGCCGGTGAGCGCGTGAGGATATTCACCACAGCCATCAACGCATTGGCGCCGTAGCTGACGGTGTTGGGCCCGCGGAACACTTCGATGCGCTCGATGTCTTCCATGGCCACCGGAATATCGCTCCAGTCCACCGTGGCCAGGCCTGCGCGGTACACCGAGCGGCCGTCGATCAAGACCTGCATGCGTCGCGCATCGCTGGCATTGGTGCCGTGGTAGTTCACCGCCGCCTGGTTGCCGCTGGTGTAGCCGACCATCATGCCCGGCACCAGCCGCAGCAACTCAGCGATGTCCCGCGCGCCGCTGGCCTTGATCAGTTCGCTGTCGATCACGGTCATGCTGCCGGGCACGGCGGCGGCCGATTGTTTGAGGCGAGTGGCAGTCAGCACCTGTGGCAGCGGTTGGTTGTCGAGGAACAGGTCGTCGGCGAACACTGCGCCGCTGCACAACAGCATCAACCACAACGATGAACGGGGAGGAGGGCCCAAATACACGGCACGGCCTTGATAATTACGGATAGCCGACCATGTTAACCGAGGCCGGGCCATTTGCCAGTCGTCGCCTTTGCAATTACCCCGCGTCGCTATGGCATTTTCCGACAGGCGTGTGAATTGATACGGGGGCTGGCCGCAAGCGGGGGGCTCCGTATAATGCGGCCATCGCCACTGGTATGGATTAACGGATTGCATATGACTGAACAGCGCCCTATTGCGGTCCTGGGAGGCGGAAGTTTTGGTACCGCCGTGGCTAACCTGCTGGCTGAGAACGGTCATGCGGTGCGCCAGTGGATGCGCGATCCCGAACAGGCCGAGGCCATTCGCGTCCATCGAGAAAACCCTCGTTACCTTAAAGGCATCAAGATTCATCCGGCGGTCGAGCCGGTCACCGACTTGCAGGCGACCCTGGAGGCCTGCGAGCTGTGTTTCGTCGCGCTGCCTTCGAGTGCCTTGCGCTCGGTGCTCGCGCCTCACGCCGAACGCCTGGCGGGCAAGCTGCTGGTCAGCTTGACCAAGGGCATCGAGGCGCACACCTTCAAGCTGATGAGCGAAATCCTCGAAGAGATCGCCCCGCAGGCGCGCATCGGCGTGCTGTCCGGGCCGAACCTGGCGCGGGAAGTGGCCGAACATGCGCTGACCGCCACCGTGATCGCCAGTGAAGATGAAGCACTGTGTGAGCGGGTCCAGGCCGTGCTGCATGGGCGCACCTTCCGCGTGTACGCCAGTGGCGATCGCTTCGGCGTCGAGCTGGGCGGTGCGCTGAAAAACGTCTACGCGATCATTGCCGGGATGGCGGTGGCGCTGGGCATGGGCGAGAACACCAAGAGCATGCTGATCACCCGTGCGCTGGCGGAAATGACCCGCTTCGCGGTGAGCCAGGGCGCCAACCCGATGACGTTCCTGGGCCTGGCGGGCGTGGGCGACCTGATCGTCACCTGCTCGTCGCCGAAAAGCCGTAACTATCAGGTCGGTTTCGCCCTCGGCCAGGGCCTGAGCCTGGAAGACGCCGTGGCGCGCCTGGGCGAAGTGGCCGAAGGGGTCAATACCCTCAAGGTGCTCAAGGCCAAGGCCCAGGAGGCCGGCGTGTACATGCCGCTGGTCGCCGGGTTGCACGCGATCCTGTTTGAAGGGCGCACCCTGAATCAGGTCATCGAGTTGCTGATGCGCGCCGAGCCGAAAACCGATGTCGACTTTATTTCCACCAGTGGTTTCAACTGAGGAACGCGTCATGAACGATCCGAAAGCAGCTCCCAAGTACGAGTCCATCGCCCTGCGCATCTTGTGGATGCTGGTGTTTGCCCTGGTGTGGCAAGTGGCGCAATTCCTGCTCGGTGCGTTGGTGGTGGTGCAACTGATTTACCGGCTGGTCTATGGCGCGCCGAACCTGGGCCTGATGAATTTTGGCGACAGCCTGAGCCAGTTCCTCGCGCAGATCGGCCGCTTCGGCAGTTTCCACACCGAGCAAAAGCCCTGGCCATTCGCCGACTGGCCGACGCCGCGTGCGCCGGAAGGCGAAGCCGCCCACAGCGTGCCGCCAGCACCGCACCCGGTGCGCGATGAAGAGCCAAAACTGTGAAACTGTGGATTTTGCGGCACGGTGAGGCCCAAGCGCATGCCCGCACCGATGCCGAGCGCGAGCTGACCGAGCATGGCCGCGCCGAAGTCTTGCGCAGCGCGGCGCACCTGATCGGCCAGCCCATCAGCGCGATCATTGCCAGCCCGTATGTACGGGCGCAGCAGACCGCGCAGCTGGTGCGTGAAGCGCTGGGCTTCGTGCCGGACATCCGCACCGTGCCCTGGCTGACACCGGACGGCAATCCGCAGCAGGTGCTGGAAAAGCTCGACACGGATGAGAATGTGCTGCTGGTCAGCCATCAGCCGCTGGTCGGCAGCCTGACCAGCTTTTTGCAGCATGGCCATCAGCGTCAACCGCTGCCGATGTACACCGCCAGCCTGGCGGAGTTGGAGGGGGAATGCCCGCTGGCGGGGCTGATGAGCCTGGTCAGTGTGAAACATCCGTAGGCGCTTTCACTGCTTTGTGTGTGCTATATAGTCAGCCGAGCAAGTGCTTGGTTGGCTATCATCGGACCACAAAGGAGCGCGTCCCATGCCCGTCGCTTTTCGTTTGCCGTTGCAGGTCTTCTTCGAACGTGAAGCGCGGCATCCGCGCAAACCCTTCCTGGTGCAGCCCGTCGGCGGCGACGAGGTACAGACCCTCACTTGGGCCGAGGTCGGCCACCAGGCCCGCTGCGCCGCGCATTGGCTGCGCGCGAGGGAACTGCCCCAGGGTTCGCACGTAGCCCTGATCTCGAAAAATTGCGCGCACTGGATCATCGCCGACCTGGCCATCTGGATGGCCGGGCATGTCTCGGTGCCGCTCTATCCCAACCTCACCGCCGATTCCGTCGCCCATGTGCTGAAGCACTCCGAGGCGGCGCTGGTGTTCATCGGCAAGCTCGATGACTGGCCCGCCATGGCGCCCGGGGTTCCGGCCGACGTGCCCACCATCGGCCTGCCGCTGTGTCCGGCGGGTGACTTGGATTTCAGCTGGGCCGAGCTGCAAGCCTGTTCACCGATCCAGGATCAGCCGCTACCTGCCGCGTCGGATCTGGCCACCATCATCTACACCTCCGGCACCACCGGCCTGCCCAAGGGCGTGATGCACAGCTTCGGCGCCCTGGGCTTTGCCGCCACCGGTGGCACCGAATTGTTCGGCCTGGGGGAGGGTGACCGGCTGCTGTCGTACCTGCCCTTGTGCCATGTGGCGGAGCGGATGTTTGTGGAATTGGCGGCGATCTATACCGGGCAAACCGTGTATTTCGCCGAAAGCCTTGAGACTTTTCTGAGGGACCTGCGTCGGGCACGGCCGACGGCGCTGTTCGGGGTGCCGCGTATCTGGACCAAATTCCAGATGGGCGTCTACGGCAAGATCCCGGCGACGCGCCTGGAGCGCCTGTTGCGGCTGCCCTTTATCGGCAAACGCGTGGGCCGCAGGGTGCTGGCCGGCCTGGGCCTGGACGCGTTACGCATTGCGCTGTCCGGCGCGGCGCCGGTGCCCGAAGCCTTGTTGCGCTGGTATCAACGCCTGGGCCTGGATGTGCTGGAGGTGTACGGCATGACCGAGAGTTGCGGCTATTCCCATGTGTGTCGCCCCGGCCAGCAGACAATCGGCTGGATCGGCCTGCCGTGCCCGGGCGTTGAAGTGCGTATCGACCCGCTCGGTGAAGTGCAGGTGCGCAGTGGCGCGACCATGCTCGGTTACTTCAAGGACCCGGAAAAAACCGCCGAAACCCTCACCCCGGACGGCTTCCTGCGCACTGGCGACAAGGGCGAGCAGGACGCCGAGGGCCGTCTGCGCCTGACCGGGCGTCTCAAGGAAATCTTCAAGACCAGCAAGGGCAAGTACGTGGCCCCGGCGCCGATCGAAAACCGCCTGGCCGAACATGCACGGATCGAACAGGTGTGTGTGGTCGGCGACGGCCTGCCTGCGCCGATGGGCCTGTGCGTGCTGTCGGCGGCGGGCCCGGCGGATGCGCGCCAGGCCTTGCACGGCAGCCTTGAACGCTGGCTGGAGCAGGTCAACGCGGCGTTGGACAAGCATGAGCGCCTGCGTCAATTGGTGGTGGTGAAAGACAGTTGGGCGGTGGAAAACGGCTTCCTGACACCGACCTTGAAGATCAGGCGCAATGTCATCGAATCGACCTACGGCCCACAGTTTCAGGTGTGGAGCGAGCGCACCGAAGTCATTCTGTGGCAGGATTAGGGCCATCATAAAACCAATAGGGACAACGGTATGAGCCTGTGGCGCACCCAACCCAATATCGAGCAACTCAACGCTCTGCAGAAAAACACCATCGGTGAAGTGCTGGATATTCGCTTCGAAAGTTTCGACGAAGAATCCCTGACCGCCAGCATGGTGGTCGATCAGCGTACCCATCAGCCCTACGGCCTGCTGCACGGCGGCGCGTCGGTCGTGCTGGCCGAAAGCGTCGGCTCCATGGCGGCCTACCTGTGCATCGATGCGAGCAAGTTCTATTGCGTCGGCCTCGAGGTCAATGCCAACCACCTGCGCGGGGTGCGCAGCGGGCGGGTGACGGCGGTGGCGAGGGCGATTCATATCGGCCGCACCACCCAGGTGTGGGACATCCGCCTGACCAACGATGATGGCAAGTCCAGCTGCGTCTCGCGCCTGACCATGGCCGTAGTGCCCCTGGGCGAGAACCCGCCGGCGCGATAGGCGTGGCGTGAGTGTCATCATTCCTGGCGGTTACGGTCATTGCCGTAACGGTCGGGCGTGGTGACAATCAATGTCTGTTTTTATAGATGGAACCGGTATGTCGCAGCACGTGTTTTTTGCCCACGCCAATGGCTTCCCTTCGGCTACCTACGGCAAGTTGTTTGCCGGCCTGGCCCCGGAATATACCGTCGCGCACCTGCCGCAGCACGGCCACGATCCACGGTTTCCGGTGGACGACAACTGGCAGAACCTGGTGGACGAACTGATCCACCATCTGCAACAGCAGCCCGAACCGGTGTGGGGCGTGGGCCATTCCCTGGGCGGCGTGTTGCATTTGCACGCGGCCATGCGCTGCCCGCAGTTGTATCGCGGCGTGGTGATGCTCGACTCGCCGGTGCTGACCCGTGCCGACCGCTGGGTGATCCGCGCCGCCAAGCGCTTTGGTTTTATCGACCGCCTCACCCCGGCCGGGCGCACCCTGGGCCGCCGTGAAGAATTCGCCGACCTGGACGCCGCGCGCAGTTACTTCGCCGGCAAGACCCTGTTTCGCGGCTTCGACCCGGAATGCTTCGACGCTTACCTGCAACATGGCCTGTATCAGGTCGGCGATCGCCTGCGCCTGCGTTTCGATCCGGCCACTGAAATCAGTATCTACCGGGGCGTGCCCCACACCAGCCCGGGCCAGGTGCGCCAGTTGAAAGTGCCGCTGGCGGTGGTGCGCGGGCGCCAGAGCCGGGTGGTGATGCGCCACCACGCCAGCGGCGTCGGGCGCCTGCCCATGGGAGAAATGCTCACCATGCCCGGCGGCCACATGTTCCCCCTCGAACGCCCCCAGGACACCGCGACCTTGCTCAAGCAGCTGTTCGCCCGTTGGGAAGCCCGCGAGCGCAGTTGCGCATGAGTACGCCGGTCGAAGAAGTGCGCCTGAGCCTGCCGCATATCGAATTGGCCGCGCATCTGTTCGGTCCCGAAGACGGTCTGCCGGTGATCGCCTTGCATGGCTGGCTGGACAACGCCAACAGCTTCGCTCGGTTGGCGCCGAAACTGCAGGGCATGCGTATCGTCGCCCTCGACATGGCCGGCCACGGGCATTCGGCGCATCGTCCGACGGGGGCCGGTTATGCCCTGTGGGATTACGTCCACGATGTGCTGCAGGTCGCCGAACAACTGGGCTGGAAACGTTTTGCATTACTTGGCCATTCCCTTGGTGCCATCGTCTCCCTGGTATTGGCCGGTGCCTTGCCGGAGCGGGTGACGCACCTGGGTTTGATCGACGGTGTGATCCCGCCGACCGCCACTGGCGAGAACGCCGCCGAGCGGCTGGGCATGGCGTTGCAGGCGCAATTGAACCTGCAGGGCAAGCGCAAGCCGGTCTACGGCAACCTTGATCGCGCCGTCGAAGCGCGGATGAAAGGGCTGGTGGCCGTCAGCCGCGAAGCCGCTGAACTGCTGGCCCAGCGCGGGTTGATGCCGGTGCCGGGCGGTTACACCTGGCGAACGGACAGCCGCTTGACCCTGGCATCGCCGATGCGTCTGACCGACGAGCAAGCCATGGCTTTCGTGCGCCGCGTAGGTTGCCCTACTCAACTGGTGGTGGCCGCTGACGGCATGCTGGCGAGACATCCCGAATTGCTTTCCCAGCTACCGTTTGCCGTGACGACCCTGCCCGGTGGCCATCATTTGCACTTGAATGACGAGGCGGGCGCGGTCCTTGTTGCAGACTGTTTCAATCGGTTCTTCTCTGCACCTTGACTTGACGCGGTCAACTGCCGAGGCTGGGCGGATTGAAAGGGAGTCAACCATGAACGATCTCAACACCGATCTTGAAACTGCTGCGACCTCCGATGGCCAGGGCTCAACTATCCGATGAGCGTGCGTAAAGGCTGTATCCGTGCCCTCGGGCTGTGTGTGTTCAGCCCGTTGGTGTTCGCCGCCGATGTGCCGGGTAGCCAGGACTTGCCCGCCGTGGCCCGTCAGGTCGACGCGCAAATCGTCGATTATCGTCCCGCCGAAGAAAAAGAGCGCATCTACCCCATGGGCGCGATCCGCAAGATCAGCGGCCAGTTGCGTTACGAAGCCCAGGCCACCGCGCGCGGCCAGGCCACCGCCATCACCTATGAACTGCCCGCCGAGCACACCTCCAGCGCTGCGTTCACCGCCACGCGCGAAGCGCTGCAGCAGCAGGGCGCGCAGCTGCTGTTCTGGTGCCAGGCCCGTGACTGCGGTGAAAGCAGCCTGTGGGCCAATGAAGTGTTCGGTAATGCCAAGTTGGTCGGCGCCGATGGCCAGCAGGAATACCTGCTGTTGCGTCTGGCCGCCCCGCAGGACAATTCCCTGGTGGCGTTGTACGGCATCACCCGCGGCAATCGCCGGGCTTACCTGCATGTCGAACAGATCGATGCCGGCACCCCGCTTGGGGAGCTGCTGCCGACCTCCGCCACGCTGTTGCGCGAACTCAAAAGCACTGGCGAGCTGGATTTCCCGGCTTTGGGAACGGACCCCGATGCCACCTGGTTGACCCTGATTTCTCGCGGTTTGAACCTCGACACCACCCTGCGTGTCAGTTTGACCGGCCCCCATGCCGAAGCATGGCGCCAGGCCCTGATTGACAAGGGCGTGCGGGCCGCACGCCTGGAAACCGGTCCCGAGCCAGCCAAAGGCCTGCATCTGCATCTGATACGCTGACCGAAACAGGGCGAACGGACCCGCGCCGTTCGCCTAAACTGACTGCCTTCAGCCTTTTCCTAGAGAAACTCCATGCTCAATAACGATCGCCTGCTGGTGCAAATCCTGCTGCTGGTGCTGTTCGGTGCCAGCTTCTGGGTGATGGCGCCGTTCTGGTCGGCGCTGTTCTGGGGGGCGGTGCTGGCGTTTGCCAGTTGGCCGCTGATGGTGTTGCTGACCCGCTGGCTGGGCGGCCGCGAATCCCTGGCCGCTGGCATCCTGACCTTGGGCTGGATGCTGCTGGTGGCGGTGCCGCTGGTATGGCTGGGGTTCAACCTCGCGGACCATGTGCGCGACGCGGTGGCGTTGATCAAGGATATTCAGGTCGACGGTTTGCCGGCGGCGCCGGCCTGGTTGGGGTCGATTCCCTTTGTCGGAGAACGGCTGGTGGCGATGTGGGACAGCATCGACCAGCAAGGCGCGGCGCTGATGGTCAGCCTCAAGCCGTACCTGGGGCAGGTGGGCAACTGGCTGCTGGCGCGCAGCGCGCAGATCGGCGGCGGCATCCTGGAGCTGACCCTCAGCCTGGTGTTCGTGTTCTTTTTCTACCGTGACGGGCCGCGCCTGGCGATGTTCGTCCACCGCCTGCTGGAGCGCTTGATCGGCGAACGTGCCGGTTACTACATCGAACTGGTGGCCGGCACCGTGCAACGCGTGGTCAATGGCGTGATCGGTACGGCCGCCGCCCAGGCGGTGCTCGCGCTGATCGGCTTCCTGATCGCCGGGGTGCCGGGCGCGCTGGTGCTGGGTATCGTCACGTTCCTGCTCAGCCTGATCCCCATGGGGCCGCCGCTGGTGTGGATTCCGGCCACGGCCTGGCTGGCGTGGAAGGGCGATTACACCTACGCAGTGTTCCTCGGCGTGTGGGGCACGTTCATCATCAGCGGCGTGGACAACGTGCTCAAGCCGTACCTGATCAGCCGTGGTGGCAACCTGCCGCTGGTGATCGTGTTGCTCGGGGTATTCGGCGGCCTGATCGCGTTTGGCTTCATCGGCCTGTTTATCGGCCCGACCTTGCTCGCCGTGGCGTACAGCCTGCTGATGGATTGGAGCGCGACCCAGGCCCAGAGCCGCCGCGAAGACGAACCGCTGTAGCTGAGTGGCCAAGATTTATGGGGGAGTTGGCGGGCGTTGGCCGTCAGGCGCGAGGCAACCACATCACGGCGGTCAACCCACCGCCCGGGGTTTCCTCCAGGCTCAACCGTCCGCCCAGGCGTTCCACCGCGTCCTTGGCGATGGTCATGCCCAGGCCCACGCCGCCGGAGTTGCGGTTACGCGAGCCTTCGAGCCGATAGAACGGTTCGAACACCGCCTCGCGCTTGTCGGCGGCAATCCCGGGGCCGTGGTCGATCACGCGGATGGTTAGGGCCTCGCGGCTGTCCTCCAGTTCCACGCGCGCGCTGCCGGCGTAGCGCAAGGCGTTGTCGATCAGGTTGTTGAGGCATGAGCGCAACGCCATCGGCTGCACCTGCAAAGGCGCACAGGTGCCGGCACATTGCACATTGGAACCTTGGTCCTGGGCGTTCTCACTGATCGACTCCACCAGCGCCTGCACATCCAGCCAGTGCCGGCTTTCGCTGGTGCGTTGTTCGTGCAGGTAGCTCAAGGTGGCGTCGAGCATGCCGATCATGTCGTTCAGGTCCTGGCGCATCTGGCCTTGCAGCTTGGCGTCTTCGATCTGCTCCAGGCGCAGCTTGAGGCGCGACAGCGGGGTGCGCAGGTCATGGGAGACCGCGCCGAGCATGCGCGCGCGCTGGCCGACTTGTTCGCGAATACGTTTTTGCATCAGGTTGAAGGTTGACGCGGCCTGCTGGGCTTCGCGGGGGCCGGACTCGTCGAGAGGCGGGCTGTCGAGGTCCAGGCTCAAGCGCTCGGCGGCCTCACTCAGGCGCTGGATCGGCCGGCTCAACAATTTGGCGCCATACCAGGCGGCGATGATCAACGAGAAAAACTGAAACGTCAGCGGCACCACCGGGCCGCCAAACCATGGGCGAGGGCGTTTAGGCAGGGGCCTCATCGTGCCGTCCGGTTGCTCGACAAAGGTGGCCTTTGGCGGCGGCGGAGGCGGGTCATAGTGGTGGAACCAGAAAAATGCCAACGCATGGGCCAGTACAATCGCCAGCAGCAACACACCGAACAACCGGCCGAACAGTGTGTTGAGGGCGTTACGCATCAGCCGATATCCCGTGCGTCGAACAGATAGCCTTCACCGCGCACGGTCTTGATCAACTGCGGTGCCTTGGGGTCATCGCCCAGCTTCTGGCGCAGGCGCGAAACCAGCAGGTCAATGCTGCGATCGAAGGCCTCGATGGAACGACCGCGGGCCGCATCCAGCAACTGTTCGCGGCTCAACACCCGGCGCGGCCGCTCGATAAACACCCACAGCAGGCGGAACTCGGCGTTGGACAGCGGTACCACCAGGCCATCGTCGGCCACCAATTGGCGCAACACGCTGTTGAGACGCCAGTTATCGAAGCGGATATTGGCGCGCTGCTCGGTGCGGTCGTCGCGCACCCGGCGCAGGATGGTCTGGATGCGCGCTACCAATTCACGCGGCTCGAACGGCTTGGACATGTAGTCGTCGGCGCCCAGTTCCAGGCCGATGATGCGGTCGGTGGGTTCGCAGCGGGCGGTGAGCATCAGGATCGGAATGTCCGACTCGGCGCGCAGCCAGCGGCACAGTGACAGGCCGTCTTCGCCCGGCAGCATCAGGTCGAGCACCACCACATCAAAGGTTTCGGCTTGCATCGCCACGCGCATCGCGGCGCCGTCGGTGACGCCGGTGGCGAGAATATTGAAGCGCGCCAGGTAGTCGATCAGCAGTTCGCGGATCGGCACATCGTCGTCGACAATCAGCGCGCGGGTGTTCCAGCGCTTTTCATCGGCGCTCACCGCGTTTTTTTGCTCGTCGTTCAGCGGGACGGAAGTATGCATAGTGCGATCATCTGCCTGGTGGTAGCGGTCAGCATAGGCGCCCAGCCCCATGGCTGGTAGTGCTGGTCGGTGGGTCGTGCGGGCGAGGCTAGCGGTAGGGCGTGTTGAGGGCATGTCGTGAATGTATCTGATTTGATACAAATGGCCGAAAGGTCCGCCTGAGTGCGCTTGGTCAGTATTTACCGATCATCGGATCCCGCAACGGCGTCGCTTGCGCTACAATCCGCGCCGATTTCGACTTGCCTGAGAGCCCATTCCAATGTCCGTCTGCCAGACTCCTATCATCGTCGCCCTGGATTACCCCACCCGTGACGCCGCACTGAAGCTGGCTGACCAGTTGGACCCGAAGCTGTGTCGGGTCAAGGTCGGCAAGGAACTGTTCACCAGTTGCGCCGCGGACATCGTCGGCACCCTGCGTGACAAAGGTTTCGAGGTGTTCCTCGACCTGAAATTCCACGACATCCCCAACACCACCGCGATGGCGGTCAAGGCTGCCGCCGAAATGGGCGTGTGGATGGTCAATGTACACTGCTCCGGCGGCCTGCGCATGATGGCCGCCTGCCGTGAAGTGTTGGAACAGCGCAGCGGCCCTAAACCCTTGCTGATCGGTGTGACCGTGCTGACCAGCATGGAGCGCGAAGACCTGGCCGCGATCGGCCTGGATATCGAACCTCAGGAGCAAGTGCTGCGCCTGGCGGCCCTGGCGCAAAAAGCCGGCCTCGATGGCCTGGTCTGTTCGGCGCTGGAAGCCCGGGCGCTCAAGACCGCCCACCCGTCGCTGCAATTGGTCACCCCGGGGATTCGCCCGGCGGGCAGCGCCCAGGATGACCAGCGCCGTATCCTCACGCCGCGTCAGGCCCTGGACGCCGGCTCGGACTACCTGGTGATCGGTCGCCCGATCAGCCAGGCGGCGGACCCGGCCAAGGCATTGGCGGCAGTCGTCGCCGAAATCGCCTGATCGATCACCGATCAACCATGTGGGAGGGAGCAAGCCCCCTCCCACATTGACATCTGCTGTGTATCAGCTGACTTTGAGCACCAGCTTGCCGAAGTTCTCCCCGTTGAACAGCTTCATCAGCGTCTCCGGGAACGTCTCCAGTCCTTCCACAATGTCTTCCTTGCTCTTGAGCTTGCCCTGCGCCATCCAGCCGGCCATTTCCTGCCCGGCGGCGGCAAAGTTCGCCGCGTGATCCATCACCACGAAGCCTTCCATGCGTGCGCGATTGACCAGTAATGACAGGTAGTTGGCCGGGCCTTTTACCGCGTCCTCGTTGTTGTACTGGCTGATTGCACCGCAGATCACCACGCGAGCTTTGAATGCCAGGCGGCTGAGCACGGCGTCGAGAATGTCGCCGCCGACGTTATCGAAATACACATCCACGCCCTTGGGGCACTCGCGCTTGAGCGCGGCGGGCAGGTCTTCGTGTTTGTAATCGATGGCGGCGTCGAAGCCCAGTTCATCCACCAGGAATTTGCACTTGTCGGCGCCACCGGCAATGCCCACCACACGGCAGCCTTTGATCTTGGCGATCTGCCCGGCAATGCTGCCCACCGCACCGGCCGCGCCGGAGATCACCACGGTTTCGCCGGCCTTGGGTGCGCCGGTCTCGAGCAGGGCGAAGTAGGCGGTCATGCCGGTCATGCCCAGCGCCGACAGGTAGCGCGGCAGGGGCGCAAGCGTGGGGTCGACCTTGTAGAAACCACGCGGCTCGCCGAGGAAGTAATCCTGCACCCCCAGGGCGCCGTTCACGTAGTCCCCGACGGCGAATTTAGGGGTGTTCGAGGCGATTACCTTGCCTACGCCCAGCGCCCGCATCACTTCGCCGATGCCGACGGGCGGAATGTAGGATTTGCCCTCATTCATCCAGCCGCGCATGGCCGGGTCGAGGGACAGGTATTCGTTGCGCACCAGCACCTGCCCGTCCTGTGGCGTGCCCACCGGCACTTCCTGGTAGGTGAAGGTCTCCCGCGTGGCCGCGCCGACCGGGCGTTTGGCGAGCAGGAACTGGCGGTTGGTCTGGGCAGTCATGGCAAGGACTCTTGAGAAATGAAGCCTGATTGATAGACCCATACTGGCCTGCGGGCAAGGTCGGCCGAGGGCTGCGAATGCTTGGCGATAGGCTTCGATGATAGTCAGCCAGGCGGTCTTATCATTGTGATTCATGCAGCGCTAACCGGCCTTCTGATAGTGCTGACGCGCCGCTGTCGGGCTTGGCTAGACTCGGCCACGGCTATTTCTCCCATAGGACATCCCCCATGAGCATGACGTTTTCCGGCCAGGTCGCCCTGGTCACCGGCGCCGCTGCCGGTATTGGCCGCGCCACCGCGCTGGCGTTTGCCGCCGAAGGTTTGAAGGTAGTGGTTGCCGACCTCGACGTAGCGGGCGGCGAAGGCACTGTCGCGCTGATCCGCGAGGCCGGTGGCGAGGCGCAGTTCGTGCGCTGCAACGTCACCCTGGAAGCCGACGTGCAGCAATTGATGGCGCAGACCATTGCCGCGTATGGCCGCCTGGACTACGCCTTTAACAACGCCGGGATCGAGATCGAGAAAGGCAAGCTGGCGGACGGCACCCTCGATGAGTTCGACGCGATCATGGGCGTCAACGTCAAGGGCGTGTGGTTGTGCATGAAGTACCAATTGCCGTTGCTGCTGGCCCAGGGCGCTGGTGCGATCGTCAACACTGCGTCGGTGGCGGGGCTGGGCGCCGCGCCGAAGATGAGCATCTATGCCGCGTCCAAGCACGCGGTGATCGGCCTGACCAAATCGGCGGCCATCGAGTACGCGAAAAAGAACATCCGCGTCAACGCGGTATGCCCGGCCGTGATCGACACCGACATGTTCCGCCGTGCCTATGAAGCTGACCCGCGCAAAGCCGAATTCGCCGCGGCCATGCACCCGGTCGGGCGCATCGGCAAGGTCGAGGAAATCGCCAGTGCGGTGTTGTACCTGTGCAGTGACGGTGCGGCGTTCACCACCGGCCACGCCCTGGCAGTGGACGGCGGCGCCACCGCGATCTAGGACTCCAAGCCGCACCTCATTCGAAAAAGTTTGAGGTGCTGTGGGGCGTTTCCATAGCTGGCAAAATGCCGTGATCCAATGTGTATCAGGAGGTAAATAAGTCAATAAAATCAATACTTTAGTTACTGTTGGCGACCGGTTGGAGCGGGCTTCTGTGCTTAACTGTTTTGGGTTGAATAACAGATAGTTAAGTGAGTGGCTCATGGATTTAGGGATCGATCGACAAGCCCTTGTACCGGTGGTGCAGCAAATCGTCAGCGCGGTGGCGGAATGGATTCGCAAGAGCGGGGTCAGCCCCGGTACACGCTTGCCGTCCATCCGCCAACTGGCCCTCGACAACCTGCTCAGCCAGTCCAGCGTGATCGAGGCATTCGAGCGCATGGAGGCCCAGGGCTTGCTGACCTCGAAGCAGGGCTCCGGGTTTGTGGTGGCGCAGCCTCCGGTGGTTCAGGAACGCCACTGGTATGAAGGCGCGGAGCGAGAGTGGGGCGCTTTCACCGACAGCCCGTTGGGCGAGTTGAAACTCGGCTGCGGTTGGCTGCCGGACGCCTGGCGCGAAAGCGATGACATCAGCTACGCGATCCGCGAAGTCAGCCGCATCGATACCGGCGGCCTGTTCAACTACAGCACGCCACTGGGGCTGCCGGCGCTGCGCGAGCAACTGCTCAAGCGCCTGACCCAGATTCACGTGGCCACCAGCCTCGACCGCATTCTCACCACCCATGGCGCCAGCCATGCCCAGGACCTGCTGATCCGCACCTTGCTCAAGGCCGGCGACACGGTGGTTGTGGAAACCCCCGGTTATGGCAACCTCTTTCGTCAGTTGGCCTTCCACGGGGTCACGCTGCTGGAAGTGCCGCGTACCCAGGGCGGCCCGGACGTCCCGGCGCTGGAAGCCCTGCTGCGTGGCCATCGTCCCAAGTGCCTGTTTATCAACAGCCTGTATCACAACCCCACCGGCACCAGCCTGTGCCGCAAGGTGGCCGAGCGTTTGCTGGCGCTGGCGCACAGCGAAGACTTCCTGATCATCGAAGAAGATGTCTACGCCGACCTGCAACACGCCAGTTGCACGCGGCTCTCGGCGCTGCCCCATGATGACCGGGTGATCTATGTCTCGAGTTTTTCCAAGACCCTCAGCAGTGCCCTGCGCGTCGGCTACCTCAGCGCCAGTTCGCCGATCATTGCGCAATTGGTACACCTCAAGACACTCACCGGCATCGGCACCTCGCGTTTTGCCGAAGCGGTGATGGCCACGTTGCTGGCCAACGGCACCTATCGCAAATGGGTGCAGCGCCTGCGCAAACGCCTGAACGCGCAAATGGCCGCGACCTTGCAGGTGCTGGAGGATGAGGAGTGGCAGGTGTTCGCCGTGCCCGCCGGCGGCATGTTTGTCTGGGCGCGGCCTCGCATGGCCGACCGTTCACGCTTGCAGGCGTGTGCGCGGCAACTCGGCGTGTTGATGTCGCCGGGGGCGCTGTTCAGCCCCACGGGTGAACACAGCGAGTGGCAGCGCATCAATGTGGCCTATGCTGCTGATCAGCGGGCCCTGGCGTTGTTCCGCGCCGCGGGGCCCGCCAGATCGACCTCGACCATTCTGAAAACGACGAGTGTGTAGCTTTTTGCCATTATTGTGGCGCCAACGACTTGTGTTCAGGGCCTTGGGGTTGCGAATCTCGCTACTGGGAAACCGGACTTGATGGCATCCGCCATTGCAAGAGGATTCAAGTGCAATGATTTCGGCCGTGCAACGACGTTTCGCCAACCTCGGTATGGCGAAAAAACTGGGTTTGGGCTTCAGCCTGGTGCTGCTGTTGACTGCGTTGGTCGCAGCGATTGGCGTGTGGTCCCTGCAAACCGTTGGCCTGCGTTTCGAGGGCCTCAAGAGCATGTCTTCGCTCAACAGCGGGCTGCTCAAGGTGCGTTTGATCGAGCAGGACTACGCGCTGCACGCCGACCCCAAGTCCGTCGACGCCCTGCATGAGCAAGTCGACGCCTTGGCCGCCCTGGCCGCCAGCCTCAAGGCCGAGTCTGCGACCAACGTGCCGCTGATGACCGAGGTCGAACAGGCCCTGGCGGCTTACCGCAAGGCGTTCGATGAGTTCGTCGAACTGACCCAGACCAAGGACCTGGCACTGGAAATGGCCAGTTGGTCGGTGTCCAGCGTGGCCAATAACCTCGATGTGTTGCAGGCCGGCCTGGCCGACGATGGCGCCTATGGCCTCAAGGAAAGCCAGGGCAAGGAGGGCGCCGAGTTTATCGAGCAGGCGGGGCAGGTCAGCCAGGTTTCGCGGTTGATGCTGCAAGCCATGAACGAGGCCCATGTGCGCCTCGATCAGAGCCGCAAAGGGCAGGAAGACAGCGCCGAACAAGGCAAGATCGAACAGGCGGAGCAGGCGCTGGCCCAGGTCGAGTTACTGAAGACCTCGGTCAAGGACGCCGGTTACCAGACGGTGCTCAATGAGGTCGGCGGGCATATCGCTGCGTTCAATGAAAAGCTCGGCGAATACACCGGCCTGCTGGCCCAGGAAAAAGTGGTCTACAAACAATTGCATGATCGCGCCGATCAAGTGGTCAGCCGCGTCGACCAGGCGTATGCCGCCGAAGATCAGTCGATGCAGGCGCAGTTGAAGAAAAGCGCGCTGCTGATCATCGGCTCCTCGGCCCTGGCGCTGTTGATGGGCTTGATTGCGGCCTGGGTGATTACCCGGTTGATCGTCGCGCCGCTGCGCCGGGTGATCGCGGTGGCCCAGCAGATCGCAGCCGGCGATTTGAGTGGGCGCATGGACGTCAGCCGCCGCGATGAAATCGGCCAGTTGATGCAGGCGATGCAACAGATGGGCAGCGGCTTGAGCGATATGGTCAGCAGGCTGCAAGCGGGCATCGAGCAATTGGCCAGTTCGGCGCATTCGCTGTCCAGCGTCACCGAGCAGACCAACATCGAGGTCAGCAGCCAGAAGGAAGAAACCGAGCAGGTCGCCACGGCGATGAACCAGATGACCGCCACGGTCCACGATGTGGCGCGCAACGCCGAAGAGGCCGCACAGGCTGCGCAGACCGCCGATGACAAAGTCGACAGCGGCCAGCAGGTGGTGCGCCAGAGTTTGCAGCGCATCGAACAGCTGGCCACGTCCAGCACCAGCGCGAGCGCCAGCATCGACAGCCTCAGCAGCGAAATCCAGAACATCGGCAGCGTGTTGAGCGTGATCAAAAGCGTGGCCGAACAGACCAACCTGCTGGCGCTCAACGCAGCCATCGAGGCCGCGCGCGCCGGTGAGCAAGGCCGTGGTTTTGCGGTGGTGGCCGATGAGGTGCGGGCGCTGGCCAAGCGCACCCAGCAATCGACCGAGGAGATCGAGCGCCTGGTCGGCACCTTGCGCAGCTCGGCGCAAGCGTCGGTGCAGCAGATCCAGCAGAGCGGCGAGTTGGTGAAGCTGGCCGTCAGCGATGCGCTGGAAACCGAAAGCGCGCTGGGCAGCATCGCGGTCGCGGTGTCATTGATCCAACAAATGAATCAGCAGATTGCCGCAGCGGCCGAGCAACAGAGTTCGGTGGCCGAAGAGATCAACCGCAGCGTCACCAGCATTCGCGCGAGTGCCGATCAATCGGCGTTGAGCATGCAAGGCAATGCCGCGTCGAGTATTGCGCTGGCGCGGTTGGGCGCGGAACTCAAGGGCATGGTGGGGCACTTCCGCCTTTGATCGCCGCCGCCGGGCCGCGATCAAAGGGCCGGGGCGCGATCAGGCGTGGTTGGCGAGGAAGGTCAGCAGCGCTTCATTGACGAAGTCCGGGTTCTCACGGCTGGAGATATGCCCGGCGTCGGGAATCAGGCTCAGGCCGCAGCCGATCAGGCTGGCCATCTGCTCGGACTCGGCGGGTGGGCGAGGCGTGTCCTGTTCGCCGCACAGCACCAGGGTGGTGTCGGCGTCCAGGCGTGACAACTGCTCCAGCACATCTGCGCGGCTGAAGATCAGCCGGCCCAGGGGCACGATGCTGTCCAGCAGGCGCGCCGTGGGGTAGCCCTGCAATACTTTGCGGAAATCCTGGTACAGCGCCGATGCGTGGTCGATGCCCGGGCGGAAAAAGATCGGCGCGACCACATCCAGCAGCGGCTCGGGGATGGCGCCGGCGTCTTCGATCATCTTGAACAGCGAAAAGTAGTGCTGGCGCGTGGCCTCGGGCTCGGCGCCGAGGTAGGTGTCCATCAGCACCAGGCTGTTGACCCGCTCGGGTGCCAGCAGGGCCAGGCGTGCGCCCCACATGCCGCCGACCGACAAACCCACCAGATTGACCTGGGCAATCTGCAACTGGTCGAGCAGTGCCAGGGCCTGGCGCGCCAGGTCGTCCAGGGAGCGCGTGTGCGCCGGCAGCGGCCCGGACTCGCCGTGGCCCCACAGTTCGGGGACGATCACGCGGTATTGCTGCGACAGCGCTTCGATCTGCGGTGCCCACATGGCGCGGTCCCACAGGTAACTCGAACCCAGCAGGACGACCGGGCCGCGGCCCTGGTCAACATAGTGCAGCGGTTGTCCATCAATCACGGCGACAGGCATAGCGGGCCTCTAACTTCACGGAGTGAGGGGGACTTTTGTACGCGAGTCGACGGCGAGGGGATAGATGCTAAATGATGGCATGTGGCGAGGAGCGCTCGCCACATGGGGTGGGGGAGGTCAGTCGTAGATGACTTTTTTCTTCCACTCGGCGTCGGTGTCGGCGACTTTCAGGCCTTCGGTCAGTTCGTTGACTTCATCTTCCGCCGGTTTGCTGTTGGTCAGCACCGTGGAGTTGGCGCGCGCCAATTGACTCTCCAGCAATTGCAGTTGCTCTCTGTAGATCGCCGGCTCAGGCTGTTTGCGCAGGTACTGCACGCCGCGCTCGAAGGCCAGGCGCGCCTGGCCCGGCTGGTCCTGTTGCAGGGCATGCTGGCCGAGGTTGTTAAAGAACTCGATGTGCAGCAGGACCAGGATGTGGCGAATCTCCCTGATCCAGTGCTTGGCTTCATTGGCCGGCAGAAAACCGTCCTGGGCCGCGCGGGTGACCTGGCCGTGCAGGGCTTCGAGCAGGAAGCGCACGTCCTTGGCCTTGGCTTCGGTTTGGATCGGGCCGGGCGGGTTGTTGACCGGGATCGATTCGCCCTGGGCCACCAGCGCATTCAGTTCGGCGATCCGCGCCTTGAGCGGTGCGCTGGACTTGTTGAGGTGCAGCAAGCGCTGGTTGACGTTGAGTTCCAGGCGGGTCAGCAGCAGCTTGAGTGCCGGAGTCATCAACTGGCCGGGGAAGGTCTCGGTGATTTCACCACAGCGACGCAGCCGGTCATTAAGCTCGATCACGGTGCGTTGCTTTTCCAGTTTGTTGTTTTCCACCACATGGTTCATATAGCCAATGGCGATCAGTATTACGATCCCGGCTATTACCAGCAGGGTGATCATGAGTGGTGTCACCGGTGCGACCTCTTTATAGGGTTTGCTGTGGAGTGTAGTGACTGAGACATCTGCCGGATAGGACTGTTCGACCAGTTGCCCAGGTAGTTTCTTCTATATACGTAAGCATTCCCTGCGTAGATGCACAATGCCATCAGTTGCTGAGCGAACTATAGCGTCTTGTCGGGCGCCAGAATATAGGCGTCAAGGCACGGACGCGCAGAATGCCCGCACGGGTCTGGAAACGGGGGCGAAGTCATTGATTTAAATAAATTTATCCTGGGGGGTTGACGACCTTTCAATCCATCCATAGAATGCGCGCCACTTGCAGCGTAAAGCACACAGCGAAACGCGGCAGGGAGTGAATGTTGTACGTGTGTCCCCTTCGTCTAGTGGCCTAGGACACCGCCCTTTCACGGCGGTAACAGGGGTTCGAGTCCCCTAGGGGACGCCAATGCGGGAATAGCTCAGTTGGTAGAGCACGACCTTGCCAAGGTCGGGGTCGCGAGTTCGAGTCTCGTTTCCCGCTCCATTTTTAAGCAGTGTGGCCTTCGGGCGGCATTGAGTGAAACCAGGACCAAGTCTTCGGACGAGGCCTCTGGGCACTGAAATACACACCATGTGTTTCAGTAGCGTGTCCCCTTCGTCTAGTGGCCTAGGACACCGCCCTTTCACGGCGGTAACAGGGGTTCGAGTCCCCTAGGGGACGCCATTTGCGGGAATAGCTCAGTTGGTAGAGCACGACCTTGCCAAGGTCGGGGTCGCGAGTTCGAGTCTCGTTTCCCGCTCCAATTTTTGATTCGCAGTGTCTATCGGACCTGGGAATCAGCGAAAAAAAGACGCTTCGGCGTCTTTTTTCGTTTCCGGTGATCTGTCGAAAACCACCGGTATCCGGACTTTTTTAGTCCAGAAATCACGAGATCCCGGTGGCCTTGGTCAGTAACCAGATGCCCACCACCAGCAAGATCGCACCGACTGCGACGGTCAACCCAAACTGGCCCCAGGTCGCGCGCCCGGTGTGGATCTCCGAATAGCGCGTGTAGGCGTGATAGCAGACCCCGATAAGCATTGAGGCCACCACCAACAGGGCGATCAGCAGGATGATGTCGTCGCTGTAGTTCTGCAGGGTTTGCAGAATGCCGCTGCCGACACCGCGGGACGGATCCTCCAGCGTGGGCAGACGGCCCTGCGCAACGGCCAATGCCGGAGCGCCCATCAGCAGCACCAGCATCCGGCTACGAAGACCATATGAAAAATGATGGTTCATCACGGCAGCTCCCTCGGATCAGGACAGAAGAAAAAACGTCAACACCAGGTACAGCGCGACAAAACGCATGACCACCCCGACAACCTGCCACGAGCCCAGACGCTGTTCGGCCCAACCGGTGTAGGCGGTACGAATTGCCCAGGCGCCCCACAGCAACAGCACGGCAAACACCCCCGACAGCAACAAGGTCGCCATCCGCGCGGGCGTAAATCCGCCGTGGGCCTGGAAGGCGGCCTGTTGGGCGGCAGTCATGGCGAGGGCTCCTGCTCGTCGCGGTAGTCACCGAGCATCGGCGTTGGGGCGCGTGGCTGGGCGCGCTGTGGAGTCAGGTAGTCCTGAACTCCAGCACGTACTCGCTGGAGGTCTTCACGTAGGCGTGGGTAGTCGAAGTGGTAGCGATCCCGAACTTGTGTGGGCTGAGCTGATAGGTCTTCGACATGGCGATTGATTTGGTCCAGTTGACGGGTCAGCAGGGCCAGTTGCTCGCGTTCAAAAGCGTGTTCAGATGCCATGACCGGAGCGGCACTGCTGCTGATGCCGATGATCAGGGCAACCATCCCGGAGCGTAGCAAGCTGAATGTGGGGGCTACCCTATCCATCGAATCAGACCTCGTGAGTACGAATGGCCTGATGGTGCGACGGCTGCTCAATGCTCGCCTCAATCAATGGGGATTGGCTCGTCACCGCTTTACGGCAGGGCATTGGGGAAACATCTGACGGAGTTATCCGAAATTGAGACGAAAGAAGATGTCTAGTTTGAATCTGGTGTATTTTTAATCTGCCCTTCAACCGATTCCCGAATACTTCGCCACTGCCGCTGCCCGTGATGGCACGTTCAAGCAACGTAACAGCGACGCCACATGAATACGCACTGTAAAGGGAGATATCTGTAATTCCGTTGCGATTTCTTTATTGGTCTTGCCTTTTGCGATCAGGTGCAATACTTCATGCTGGCGGGCTGTGAGAGCAGTGGTCTGCAACGGCAGCAGGCCCGATGGCGAAAACTTGACGAGAACATCGCCTTCTCTGATAGCCAGTAGTGCCTGTCCGATCTCGTCCGGGGCGATGTTTTTGCCGATAAATCCGTCGATACCTAACGCCATAATCTGTTCGATCAACGATGGATCATCGACCATTGACACCACGATTAACGTGGTGCGCCGCAACTGCTGTCTCAGCTCACTCAAGTGACTCATGCAGGTCAAGCCTGGAAAACGCAAGTCGAGAATCAGCGTGTCAACTTCCTCGCCTGTTTTGATCAGCGCCTTTACAGTCTCAAAGTCACCGGCTTGCTCCACCGTTGCCTCGGGAAGTAGTCGCTGGACAGTGCGCAACATGCCCTCGCGAAACATAGGATGATCGTCGGCAATAATGATTCTGCATGGCATATCGTGCTCTACCCTGAGTCAGTTTTCTTTTAGGGACCGCTGTAGCGCCGCGCCGGTTGATTGCGTGTAGCACCTATCATTTTTACATCGGTTATACCGTAAGGATGTTTCCCATGACGTTCGAGAAGAACACCGAACTTGACCAGGCCAATTTACGCGTCATTGTGTCTGCCTGCGCCATTGGATATATCAGTATGCTGGGCTTTTTGCCCGGGCATAGGGTGGATGCTTATTTGCCCATAATCCTTTATTACTTAGTGTTTCTGTTGGCTTCCATAGGCTTTCGCTTTGTCATTGCTCATTGGCCTGGGCACTACCCGGCACGGCGAATATTGGGGATGGTTCACGATTACACCGGGACCTCATTCGGTCTGGTAGTCGGCGCAGAAGCTGCGTTACCGCTTTATGCGGTGATGGTCTGGGTCAACCTGGGCAACGGTATGCGCTATGGTTCGCGCTACCTTGCAATTGCGACTGGGTTGGCGTTACTGGCATTGTTGATTGTCTACTGGTTGACGCCTTCGTGGCAGGCGCAGCCATTCATGGTGCTGATGCTGATGATCACCAGCACGGTGATACCGGTTTATGCCCACCTCTTGTTGGAACGTACTCGTAAAGCTTCGGAAGAAGCCGTTGCCGCTAACCTGGAGAAATCGCGGTTCCTGGCCCAGGCCAGCCATGACTTACGCCAACCGATCCATTCTATTGGTCTATTCACCGCATGCCTGCGCGAAGCATGCTTGGGCGATGAAGAGCGACGTTTGGTGGACAGTATCGACCGCTCGCTACTCAATGTATCGCAACTCTTTCGCTCGATTCTCGATCTCTACACGTTGGACAATAGCCGTGTGCTACCCAAGTATCAGACCTTGCACCTGGGGGACTTCCTGGCCGATCTTGTGCGCCAGAATGTCGAGGCTGCGCGCTGGGCGGGTGTTGAGTTGCATCTGCGGCCTTCCTCCCATTGGGTCCGGGCAGACCCTGCACTTCTCACAACGATGGTTCAAAATATACTTTCCAATTGCTTCAAATACGGTGCCCAGCGGCCTGTACTGATCGGTGTGCGTAAGTGCGGTGATGGGCTTGCGATCGTGGTTCACGATCAGGGGCAGGGGATTGAAAAGGAACACCTGCCAAAAGTATTCGAAGAGTTTTATCGCGTCCGTCGTGAGCGAGACAAGGACGTTGAAGGTGTCGGACTGGGCCTTTCCATCGTCAGGCGTCTGGGGCAGTTGATGGCTCTTGACGTTGCTATCCGCTCGCGGTTGGGTCATGGGACATCAGTCTGCTTGTCTGGTTTCCCCCTCGCGACGCCGCCACGAAACCTCAGCCTTCAGGAAGACGTTCACCAGGCAGGGCTGTTGACAGGATTGAAAGTCTGTCTGGTGGAGGATGATCACAACGTGTTACTGGCCACTCAGGCGCTGCTGCAGCGTTGGGGGTGTACGGTACAAGCGGAATTGACTGGGCTGAACCTCTCCAGTGATTGTGATGTCATCATCGCTGACTATGACTTGGGCAACCACGCCACTGGCATCGAGTGCATAGACCATCTACGCCAACAGCGTGGTTGGGCGGTGCCGGCGTTGATTCTCAGCGGGCATGATATAGAGACGATCCAGCAGCAGTTGCGGGAACGTCAGATCGCCATCCTTTCCAAACCCGTCCGCCCAACCGAGTTGCGGGCTACATTGAGAGAGCTCGGTCAGAAACCACTGAATGCACGAACTACTGAACAGTAGGTCTCGCCAGTCGAGTTCTCTTCTTGTTGGGGGGAGGGGGGCGGCCAAGGAGGGATGTTTACGTAATTATTGTTTGGTGCACTGGGCGCCTAGCCCCATGCCCATGGAGCCGAGGGCAACCCCAGGGCCGCTCGGGAGTTCACATGCGTATTCCCCGGTGGAGGTTTTAGCTGTGAAGTAGGTGGTGTTGAAATCACTTCGTACGTTTGAGATGTTGGTAATTGGCTTGCCGATAGTATTTTGTGCTCGACTCTTAAGATCGTTCTCTGTTGGCTTGATGACCTGGCAGCCGGTTAGACCGACAACCAAAGTGGCGAGTACAGTGAGGGCAGTAACTGTGTAAGACAACTTCATATGAACCTTCTTATATATATGTTGAGTGTTTCGAGGGTTTCCCGGCAGCGGCCGGTCCTTTATTTGCAGTATTGAAAGCCGCAGGGCAGTCCTGTAGGCCGACTTGCAAAGCGTTTCAATGTTGTTAAGCCAGGTCCACAACACGCGGTTGCTTCCGAGTCGGACCGGTTTGAATGCTGGAAAAGGTTAGTGTTAAGCGAAGGTGGTGGCAATTAGGGCGAATGGGCTAATGGCTATTTGCTATCCGAGTAAACTGCGGCAGCTCTAATTCACTCTGTTGTAGAAGCTCTTGGTTTAGATCTATCTCGCGGACCGCATGCAGCTGCTCTTGATGTCATTGGCGCTGATGCTATAGGATCAAAACAGGAGATGGCATTCCTCCTTTAACCGCCTTCGTGCTAATGATGCCTACGTGAACCCTGGACAGGGGACGTAGGTGCGTCTCCCTGTCCTCCAATCTAGGACAGGCTATGATCTTACCCTTCAAGTTTCCCTTTTCTTTCAGCGCGAGCCGCTTGCCATTTAGTCCACTCAGGTCTGATGAGGAGGACTCTCCATGCTGAAGTCATTAATCGTCATTGCCGTGGGTGCTTCACTTGGAGCCTGGTTGCGTTGGCTATTGGGGATGAAGCTGAATGCCCTATTCCCTACGATTCCTCCAGGCACTGTGGTCGCGAACATGGTTGGGGGTTACATCATCGGTTTGGCCATAGCCTTCTTGGCCGCATCTCCTACCCTTAGTCCAGAGTGGCGTCTTCTGATCATCACGGGTTTCTGTGGCGGGCTTACCACCTTTTCTACATTTTCAGCCGAAACGGTTGCCTTGATTCAGGAAGGCAGGCTGCTCTGGGCGCTCGGCTCAATTTCATTGCACGTCTTAGGTTCGTTGGCGATGACCGCTGCCGGGCTTCTGTCCTACCAAATGATTGGTACTCGCTGAGGAGATAGAAATGAAAGGCTATATGGTCGTTTTCTTCACCCAACAAAACCGTCGTTATCAGGGAAAAATGCTAGGCGAATGGATAGTCGACGTGGCTAAAGAAATGGGGTTACGCGGCGCCACGCTCTGCACTGGAATCGAAGGGTTTGGGCACACCGGGAAACTGCATTCATCACATTTTTTTGAGCTGGCGGATCAACCCACGGAGATTCGCTTGGCAATCACGGAAGATGAGGCCGAACGATTGTTCAAACGACTGGACTCTGAGGAAATATCGGTGTTTTTCACGAAGACGCCAATCGAGATGGGCACTCTTGGAAAAACGCCTTCCCGTTCAGCCCCTTCCACAACTTCGGAGCTATGAACATGAGCTACGCGGACATCCCAGCAGGGAACGCCATTCCCGATGACTTCTTCACCGTTATCGAGATTCCTGCAAACCACTTGCCGATCAAGTATGAGGTGGACAAGCCAAGCGGACAGATCTTCGTTGACCGCTTCCTGAGTACGCCGATGTTCTATCCTGCCAACTATGGGTTCATTCCAAATACGTTGAGCGATGACGGCGATCCTTTGGACGTTCTGGTGATTTGCCCTTACCCGGTATCGCCTGGTGTTGTCATTCGTAGTCGCCCGGTTGGTGTGATGTACATGACGGACGAGGCCGGAGCTGATGCCAAAGTGATCGCTGTGCCTCATGACAAACTGAGTTCTATGTACAGCGACGTGAAAGAGTGTTCAGACCTTCCCGCGCTACTACTCGCACAGATTCAGCATTTCTTCGAAAACTACAAAACATTGGAACCGGGTAAGTGGGTGAAGATGGGCCGTTGGGGAAGCGCAGATGAGGCGCGGGAAGAGATTCGCAAGTCGGTAGCTGCGTATACCCCCAAGTAGGTTTCACTCCAGATTGAATTCATCAGCCGGGAGTAGGAACTGAGGGGCAAGTGATTTGCCTCTCAGTCGTTCGGAACATCAAATGTCGAGGGAACCACACGCATGGAAAAGTGGATGGCTTATGTTGCGCATGACTCAACTCAATCAAAGCCTTTCCAGAGCATCCCCTTTGATCACCCACTTATGGGGTCGTGCTATCAAGTATTTTATGCATTTTCTAAATCCTCTTTCAGTGGCATGAAGATGCTTGGCGTTAGGGGATTGCCAGCTTGCAATCAGTTTTACTCGGACAGGCGGATTCGAATCTGTTTTTCAATCTCGATGATCGCAAAGAGCGCAACACCAACGCCGATGATCAGGAGGCCATCAAGGAAGGGGATCGCTTCTGTGGCAAACACTTTTTGCAGAGGTGGCGCGTAGGTAATGGCGAACTGGGCCAAGGTCACCACTGCGACGATCATCCACACGACCTTGGTGCCACGAATGCCCTTCCAGGAAAGCGATGTGCTGTAGAGATTACGAATGAAGAACAGATGGAATATTTCCATCACCACTAGTGTATTCACCGCGATGGTTCGGGCCAACTCCACGGAGTAGCCACGGTCGAGCGCATACGAAAAAATGCCGTAAACACCACAGAGGAACAGAATAGAAACAAGCACCATATGCCAAACCAACGCACCGCTTATGAGTGGCTCCTTGCGCGAACGAGGTGGTCTGCGCATGGTGTTCTCTTCGGTGGGCTCGAATGCCAATGCGATGCCGAGCGTTACTGCGGTTATGAGATTAATCCATAGAATCTGTATCGCCGTGACCGGCAGTGTAAGACCGAGCAGCAGGGCCACAATGATAGTCATGGTCTCCCCCGCGTTGGTCGGCAGCGTCCAGCTCAGCACTTTCTTGATGTTATCGTAGACTGTCCGCCCTTCGCGCACTGCCGCCACGATGGATGCGAAGTTGTCGTCGGCCAGCACCAGGTCTGCGGCTTCCTTGGCGGCTTCACTGCCTTTTCCCCCCATGGCGATACCCGCATCGGCACGCTTCAGCGCGGGTGCATCGTTCACGCCATCGCCGGTCATGGCCACTGTCATGCCATTGGATTGCAGCAGCATTACCAGCCTGAGCTTATGTTCAGGGCTGGTGCGCGCAAAAATATTGACGTGCTTTACCGCCTCCTTCAGAGCGGCATCGTTCATGGCGTCTAGGTCTACGCCGGTCAACACACTGTCGGGATTTTGCAGGCCAATCTGCCGACCGATAGCGGCTGCGGTACCGCCGTGATCGCCAGTGATCATTTTTACGACAATGCCTGCTGCTTGGCATTGTTGAACTGCTTTTATCGTCTCGGGTCTAGGCGGGTCAATCAGTCCGACCATGCCCAGCAGGGTTAACCTTCCTTGTACGTCGCCAAACTCCAACACGGTGTGCTCGGGAGGAACTGATCTAACTGCAAATGCCAATACACGTTGCCCCTTGGCAGCAATGGCGTTTGCCTGTTCGTGCCAGTAGTCCGCATTGAGCGGTTCAGTCCCGCCAGCGTTTACGAGCTGCTGTGTGCTCATGGCCAGTATTTGCTCTGGCGCGCCCTTCACATAGATAGAGGCATGTCGATCATGGTTGTGATGCAGGGTCGCCATGAAGCGGTGTTTCGCGTCAAACGGAATGGCATCGGTGCGGGGCCAGGCCTGATGATCTTCATCGCTATCAATACCGGTCTTTCCGGAAAATGCCAGCAAGGCCCCCTCCATCGGGTCACCCTCTACCTTCCATAAATCGTCATGCAGGCGCAGCACCGCATCGTTGCACAGGCCAGCTGCTCGCCCCAGTTCTGCCAACGCAGGGTGAGTCGATATGTCGACTGGCTGATCTGAAAGACTGATGCTTCCCGCTGGCTGATAACCAGCGCCCTCGACCGTGAAGATGAGATCGCTCGTGACGACCGATGCCACCATCATTTCGTTGCGGGTGAGTGTCCCGGTCTTGTCAGTACAGATGACGGATACCGAGCCGAGCGTCTCGATGGCAGGCAGGCGACGCACGATGGCGTTGCGGCGAGCCATTGCCCGAACGCCGACAGCCAGCGTGATGGTAAGGACGGCGGGCAGCCCTTCAGGTATCGCCGCTACCGACATCCCCACCACGACCATGAAGATCTCGGTGAACTCGTAGTGCCCAACATAATGGCCAAACACGAGCAAAAGGCCGCCGACTAACAAGATCAATATCGTCAGCCAACGGGCAAACACGTTCATTTGCTGCACCAGCGGGGTGGTCAGCGTTTCTACACCTGCAAGTAGAGTGCTGATGCGTCCGATTTCAGCTGCTGCTGCGGTCGCTACGACAACCCCTGTTGCTTGCCCGCAAGTTACGAGGGTGCCGCTGAATGCCATGCATGTACGATCACCCAGGGCGGCTTCAAGCCCCACAGGTTCGGTATGTTTTTCTACTGGTATGGATTCACCGGTAAGAATGGCTTCTTGAATCTGTAGTCTGTTTGCGTGCAGCAGACGTAAATCAGCAGGGACTTTGTCTCCCGCCTCCAGCAATACGATATCGCCCGGTACCAGTTCCTCACCCACAACACTTAAGCGTTCGCCTGCGCGAATCACGGCGGCGTGCGGTGCCAGCATCTGCCGGATAGCATCCATGGCTTTTTCCGCTTTGCCTTCCTGGACGTAGCCAATGATTGCGTTTGCAATGACCACAGCCAGAATCACTACCGTATCCCACAGATGTTGCAGCATCGCGGTAATCGCAGCGGATCCTAGAAGCACATAAATCAGAATGTTGTGAAATTGCAGCATGAATCGCAGCCACGCGGGTCGCCGTGCTGCTTCTGGCAAACGATTGAAACCAGTGCGGTCAAGCCGGGCTTGAACTTCGGCGGCCTCCAGCCCGACACGCTCATTAACCTCAAGCAGGTTCGTCACCTCCTTTGCAGGCAAGGAGTGCCAGGCCACAGAATACGGGGAGATTGGTGTTTGCTCAGCTGCTGCATCGACCACCTGCGTCATCAATAATCATCTCCTGTGCACACAGCTCGACTGAAACGGGCTGAGGTGGTCATGAGCGAGCGTAATAGTTTCCGCTCTTACATTCTATCTTTCATCTAACTGACAGGAACTATAGATGTAACGCAAACAACAGGTTGGCAATCATTGATATAAATCAAATTATTAGTGCCAAGTAGTGTATCAAAATGTTTTGCTGGAAAATTTTGATTTTCAGATTTTCATATAGTGGTGCAGGCACCCAAACATAGCTCGTAGCAAAAACGGATAAATATAAATACTACTGCTGATTTTTGCAAAAACTCAGTTTGTTCAGTATATGGCATGCAGCTTCTGCAATATTTATATTTTGCTTTGTTAAACCTCGCATATTGGTGCGCCCAATTTAAGTCCAGCCATCGGCTAGGACTATTTAGTCGTCACTAATGTCAGGCAAATGGCTCGGAGCGGGGACTGGGTGGTCGTTCGCGGAATCACCTCCGCCTTGGCCCTTGATACACCCCAAAAACAATTCCAGAATTGAGTCTTTTACTATTTAAGGGGGGAAATAGAACCCTTAAATTTCAATGGGTCGGACACCAGATGCGAGTCTCGTTTCCCGCTCCAATTTTTGATTCGCAGTGTCCATCGGGCCTGGGAGTCAGCGAAAAAAAGACGCTTCGGCGTCTTTTTTCGTTTCTGCGATAAATCAAATATTGCATCTGCTGAGGGTGGCTTGATCGCTTCGGGCTATCCGACACACCTCAACCGCGCCTGCACAAAAAACAATGCCCTCCATAGAGGAGAGCATCGGTTTGAGGTTGGCTGCATCAATCCCGTCAGCTAGCGTCCATGCCGTTCAATCGGACACGAGCGTGTGCGCGCAGCGTTCGGGCTTGATGGAAACGGCCTAGAGCTTTTTCGCCATGTCGCGCAGCATGAACTTCTGGATCTTGCCTGTCGACGTCTTCGGCAGCTGTGTGAACACCACCGTGCGTGGCACCTTGAAGCCCGCCAGGTGTTCGCGACAGAAGCTGATGATGTCGGCTTCGCGGACGTTCTGGTGGTCGGCCTTGAGGGTGACGAAGGCGCACGGCGTTTCACCCCATTTTTCATCGGGGCGGGCGACGACCGCGGCTTCGAGGATTGCCGGGTGGCGGTACAGCACCCCTTCGAGTTCGATGGTGGAGATGTTCTCGCCGCCGGAGATGATGATGTCCTTGAGCCGGTCGCGGATTTCGACATAGCCGTCAGGATGGGTCACCGCCAGGTCGCCGGTGTGGAACCAGCCGCCTTCGAACGCTTCGGCGGTTGCCGTCGGGTTCTTCAGATAGCCTTTCATCACCGTGTTGCCCCGCATGAAAATCTCACCGATGGTGTGGCCATCGTGGGGGGTGGGTTCGAGGGTTTTCGGGTCGGCGACCATCACGCCTTCCAGGGTCGGGTAGCGCACACCCTGGCGCGCCTTGATCTGGGCGCGTTCTTCCAGGGGCAGCTCATCCCATTCCGAGTGCCAGGCGCACAGGGTCACCGGGCCGTACACTTCGGTCAGGCCGTAGACGTGGATTACCTTGATGCCCATTTCTTCCACAGCGCCGATGACCTTGGCGGGTGGCGCCGCGCCGGCGACCATCGCGTTCACCGGGTGGTCGATGGCAGCCTTGGCCGAGTCGGGCATGTTCACCAGGGCGTTGAGCACGATTGGCGCGCCACACAAGTGGGTGACCTGATGCTCGCGGATCAGGTTGAGGATTCTCTGTGGGTCGACGCGGCGCAGGAACACATGGACCCCGGCCAAGGCCGTGATGATCCATGGGTAGCACCAACCGTTGCAGTGGAACATCGGCAGCGTCCACAGGTACACCGGGTGGTTGCCGATCGCCCAGATCATTTGGTTGCCCAGGGAGTTCAGGTAGGCCCCGCGGTGGTGGTAGACCACACCCTTGGGGTTGCCGGTCGTGCCCGAGGTGTAGTTCAGCGAGATGGCTTGCCATTCGTCTGCAGGCCACTGCCAGGCGAAATCCGGATCGCCTTCGGCGAGAAACGCCTCGTAGTCCAGGTCGCTGACCGGCTGGCCTTCGCCGTATTCCGGGTCGTCGACATCGATGACCAGCGGCGGATGGTCAAGCATGCCGATGGCCGCGTGCACCACATCGTGGAACTCACGGTCGGCGATCAGTACCTTGGCTTCGCCATGCGCGAGCATGAAGGCAATGGCCTCGGCATCCAGGCGCACGTTGAGGGCATTGAGTACCGCGCCAATCATCGGCACGCCAAAATGCGCTTCGAGCATGGCCGGGATGTTGGGCAGCATGACGGCCACGGTGTCGTTTTTGCCGATCCCGCGACCGGCCAGGGCCGAGGCCAGGCGCCGGCAACGGCTGTAGGTTTGCGCCCACGTGGCGCGTATTGATCCGTGGATCACGGCAGGGTAATCGGGATAAACGCTGGCAGTGCGTTCAATGAAGCTTAAAGGCGAAAGAGCAATGTGATTAACGCTGGTCGGCTCGAGGCCTTGGTCGAAAATGGACATGGTGCGGATACCCGGTGGCTGATTATTAGCTCTATTGTTCGAGACGCTGGTAACGGCAGTTAAGCTGACGGTGCCGGCCTTGAGGCTTTATCGTTGGCACGCCGGTCCCTGCGGGAAAAGCCCAATGACTTCTCCGGCGGCTTTTATATACTGTCCGCGCAGATATATGGAAGTACTACCTGTGTTGTATAGTATATGTACTATATCTTGATGAAACGCTTCCGCTAACCTCGACGTTCCCCTCCCTGTATAGGCTCTATGATGATCGGCAACTCCGTGCGCTTGACAGGCGGTTCGCCGCTGCTCAGGCATGACCCGCAGCCGAGTCTGCTGCTCGATGCCCAGGCTCGGCCGCTGGAGTTCAACGCGGCGCTGCTGGCGTTGCTTGAGCAGTTGTCCCCGGTCGATTGTATGAGCCTGTTGCCGATCAATTGCTTGCCGCTGGTGCAGGCGTGCCTGGGGCAGCAGCGGGCGATCGAAAACGTCGAGGCACAGTTCGCCGAGCGCATTCTGGTGTGGACGTTCATTCCCGACCCGGGTGAAAACCGCGTGCTGGCGCGCTGCCGTGAAGCCAGCGCGCAGATTGTCGCCGAGCGCGAATCCACCAAGGCGCGGCGCCTGTATCGGCTGATCATCGAAAACACCACCGACCTGATTTCCCGGCACACCCCGGATGGCGCTTTTCTCGACGCTTCACCGGCTTCCTGGGCCTTGCTGGGCTATTGGCCGGGGGAATTGCGCGGGACTCGGGCACAGCGCCTGTTCCATCGGCAGGGCTTGGCGGGGTTGGTGCGGCGCGCCCGGGAGGGCCTGGAGCAGGACGGTTATTACACCATGACCTATCGCATCCGCCATCGCCAGGGCCATTACCTGTGGTTCGAAACCGCCTGCCGGGCGATCCGCGAGACCTACACCGGCGCGGTGGTGGAGGTGGTCAGCGTGTCCCGCGACATCACTGCCAGGGTCCAGGCCGAGGAAACCACCCTGACCGAACGCGAGCTGCGCGAGGCCCAGCAACGCCATCATCAGGACGAACTGGCGCACACCGCGCGCGTGGTGACCCTGGGTGAACTGGCATCGGGTATCGCCCATGAAATGAATCAGCCGTTGGCGGCGGTGGTCAATTACGCCAACGCCAGCCAGCGTTATCTGGCCGCGATGGGCAGCGATTCGCCGGCGGCCGAACGGGTGGCTCAAGGCCTGGAACGGATTTCGGTGCATGCCAATCACGCCGCGCAAGTGATCAAGCGCTTGCGTGCGTTTCTGCGCAAGGGGCGCCGCCGCATGGAGGCGCTGAACCCCGGCGAGGTCGCCCGCGAAGCGGTGCGCCTGTGTGCCTGGGAGGCCAGCGATTGTCAGGTGACGATCGAGGATCGCCTGCCGGATAATCTGCCGCTGATTTACGCCGACCGGGTGTTGCTGGAACAGGTGCTGCTGAACCTGCTGCGCAATGCCATCGAGGCGAATCGCGAAGCCCATCCCGGCCAGCCCTCGCTCATTGTCATGAGTGCCTTGGCGCAGCGTGACGGGTGGGTGCAGATCGACGTGAGCGATCAGGGCCCCGGTGTCTCGCCGGCGCAGTTGGAACAGATATTCACGCCGTTCTATACCAGCAAGGTCAATGGCCTGGGCCTGGGCTTGTCCATGAGCCGCAGCATTATCGAAGGCTTCGGTGGCGAGTTGCAGGCCGAACCGATGCCGGTCGGGCTGCAAATGTGCTGCCGCTTGCCCACCCTCGCGCAGAGCGGCGCTCCACAATAAGAAGAGGAATCAAGCGATGGTGAGCGTGACGGAACAGGTGGTGTATGTGGTGGATGACGACCAGGGGATGCTCGACTCGACCGTCTGGTTGCTGGAGTCGGTGGGCCTCAAGGCGCTGCCGTTTACCAGTGGCCGCGAGTTTCTCGACGCCTGCGACAGCCGCCTCAACGCCTGTGTGCTGCTGGATGTGCGCATGCCGGGCATGGGCGGCCTGAATGTTCAGGAGCACATGCGCAGCCGTGATTTGCACCTGCCGGTGATTTTCGTCAGCGGCCACGCCGATGTGCCGATTGTGGTCCGCGCGTTCAAGGCCGGGGCGCATGACTTTATCGAGAAGCCCTACAACGAACAGTTACTGCTGGACAGTGTCCTGCAGGCCCTGAGCAAGGCCGATCATCGCCAGAGCCTCGGTGAAGGGCCGGCGCGGGTACAGGCGCGGCTGCAGCAACTCACGCCACGCGAGCGCGATGTATTGCTGCCGTTGGTGCAGGGTTATACCAACCGCGAAATCGCCGAGCAGTTGGGCGTCAGCGTCAAGACCATCGATCTGTATCGCGCGCGGGTCATGAAGCGCATGGCGGCCAGCCATTTGCCGGAGCTGGTGGGGATGGCGATTGCCGCCGGCCTGGTGGACCCCCTGCAATTGCGCTGATAGGCCTCAGGCCACGGCAATCTGCAGACTCGGCCGGTCGCTGGCCCTTGTTGCCAGCACGCGCTCGATGGCGCCGGTCAGCAGGTTTTCCAGTAACTCGGTGCGTTCGGCATCATCCAGCGCCTGCCCGGCCAGCCAGCTCGGCGCATTGTTCAGCAGCGTGGCGATCGCGTGGCCGGCCGCTTGCAGGGCGTGGACACTCAGCCGCCGCGGTCGCCCGAGCATTTGCAGCAGTCGGCGCTCGTATTGTTCGCGCAACTGCCGGACCCGCAGTTGCTGGTCTTCCGTGAGGCAGCCGCAATCACGCTCCACCAGGCGGAAGTGCCATGGCATCTCTCGATGCAAATTCAGGTGGGCGTGGATCAGCCGTTGCAGGTTGTCCTGGCGTGAGCGCGGCCGTTGCTCGACGCGCCCCAGGGTGGTCAGCAGTTCTTCGTAGAACTCTTCGATCCAATCCAGCAGCAGGTGCTGCTTGCTGGGGTAGTGGTGGTACAGCGAGCCTGGGGTCAACCCCAGGCTGCTGGCCAGCTCGCGCATGCCGACTTGACCGAAGCCTTTACTGGCGAGCAACTCCAGGGCCTTGTTGCGGTGTTCGCACAAGCGCGAGCGATACTCAGCCATAGGTATGGAAGCCGCGCCCGGTCTTGCGCCCCAGGTAACCGGCGGCCACCATTTCCTTGAGCAGCGGCGCGCTGCGGTATTTGCTGTCCTGGAAGCCCTCGTAGAACGCTTCGAGGATCGCCAGCAAGGTGTCCAGGCCGATCAGGTCGGCCAGGGCCAGCGGGCCGATCGGCTGGTTGCAGCCCAGGCACATGCCGGCGTCGATGTCTTCGGCGCTGGCCAGGCCTTCCTGGAACACCAGGATCGCTTCGTTGATCATCGGCACCAGAATCCGGTTGACCACGAAACCCGGGCGGTTGCCGGCGGTGATCGCAGTCTTGCCCAGGTGCTGCGCCAGCTCGATGGCCTGGGCGTGGGTCGTGTCGCTGGTCTGCAGGCCACGGATCACTTCGATCAGGCCCATCACCGGCACCGGGTTGAAAAAATGCAGGCCGATAAAGCGCTCGGGGGCGTTAACCCCGGCCGCCAGTTCGGTGATGGACAGCGAAGACGTATTGGAGGCAATCACGCATTGCTCATCGACGTGAGCGGCGATCTGTTGCAGCACGCGTCGCTTCAGTTCGAGGTTTTCCGTGGCGGCCTCGATGACCCATTGGGCATTCGCCAGGCTGGCGTAGTCGGTGCTGGTGCGGATCTTGCCCAGCGCCGTATGCTTCTGGGGTTCGCTGAGGATGCCCTTGCTGACTTGGCGATCGAGGTTCTTGCCCACGGTGGCCAGGGCTTTTTCCAGGGCGCCGGCGGAAATGTCCAGCAAGGTCACGTTGATGCCGGCCACGGCGCAGATCTGGGCGATGCCGTTACCCATGGTGCCCGCGCCGATCACGCCGATATTCTGCAGATTCATCGTCAGTCTCTCTTCAATTGTGCGCTGCCGTCGCACGGCAGACATGCCTTGCAATACGGTCCATTGGGCGAGAGTCTAGGGCCCGACAATGTGGCGGCCTATGCCGAAACCTGTCAGTTGTATTGGCGTTTCTTACCATGTGTCCGCTACAGGAACTCAGAATGATGCCCACCCGGGAAAAGGATTCGGTTGCCGTCTACTTCGTGCAGGTCATGATCCATGCGCTGCGCGATCAGCCCGAGCGGCTCGCCGCGGTGCTGTGCGAAGCGGGCATCGCGCCGGCGTTGCTGACCCAGCCCGAGGCCCGGGTGCCGGCCAGCGCGTTTGCGGCGTTATGGCTGATTCAGATTCGGGAGTTGAACGACGAGTTCTTCCGCCTGGACTCCCACGGCATGCCGCCGGGCAGTTTCGCCCTGATCTGCCGTGGCCTGATCCAGGAGCCGAACCTGGGCAAGGCGCTCACCCAGTGCCTGGCCAGTTTCGCCCTGTTCCTGCGCGATTTTCGCGGCAGCCTCAGCGTGCATGGCAAGCGCGCGGTACTCAGCCTGCAAGTCGGCGGCGGCGATGAGGACACCCGGCGTTACGGTGAGGAAACCTTCCTGGTGCTGATGATCAGCCTGCTGTGCTGGCTGGGCGGACGCCGTGTGCCCATCGATCGCGCCGACTTTCGCCATGTGCGTGCGCCGCTCAGCGACGATCAATTGCTGTGGGGCTACAACCTGACGTTTGGCGCGGCCCGCACCGAAATCGAGTTCGCCAGCAGCTACCTGCGTCTGGCCGTGGTGCAGGACCTGGCGTCGCTCAAGGTGTTTCTGCGCAGCGCGCCGCAATGGCTGGTGATCCGCTTTCGCAACCAGGACGGCATGGCGACCCAGGTCTACCAACGCCTGCGTGGCAGCCACTACAGCCAGTGGCCGGCGCTGGAGGATCTGGCCGTGGATTTGCACATGAGCCCCAGCACCTTGCGCCGCCGATTGGAGCGCGAAGGTTGCTCGTTTCAGGAGATCAAGGACGAAGTGCGCCGCAGCCTGGCGCTGGAACTGCTCTGCCAGACGCGCGCCAGCATCGGTGAAATCGCCGCGCAATGCGGTTTTCAGGAACCCAGCGCATTCCATCGCGCGTTCAAGAAGTGGACCGGCGAAAGCCCGGGGCGTTACCGCGAGCGGGTCCAGGGCAAAGTGTCGCGGCCTGCGCGCCTGGACGCCTGAGTCATTTTCGGTTGAGCGCCGCGTCGCGGTAAGTCCTGGGTAACTCGCCGGTCCATTGGCGAAAGGCCCGGGTGAACGCCGAAGGGTCCGAGAAACCCAGCTGTTGCGAGGTCTGGTTGATCGACATCGACGTCTGGCTCAAGTAATGAATGGCCATGTCGCGGCGTACCCCGTCCTTGAGTTTCTGGAACTTGCTGCCTTCGGCCAGCAGCTTGCGCCGCAGTGTTCTTTCCGTCAGGTGCAGCTCACTGGCGGTGCTTTGGATGGTGGCCTTGGCGAGATCGCCGACGTTCTCCAGGTGGTCCAGCACCCGTCGCGTGTAAACCGGGTAATAGGCGGGGCGGGTGAACCAGTCCACCGGTGCGCGCTGCAGGTGGTAGGCCAGGGTTTCCGCGGTTTGTACCAGCGGCGCGGTGAGCATTCGGGCGTCGAACACCAGGCAGGTCTCGGGTTGGTCAAAATGCGTGGGGCACGGAAACATCAAGCGGTATTCCGCTGAATGGGCAGGCTCGGGATGGTCGAACGTCACCCGCTTGAGCGTGATCCGCTGGCCGATCAGCCAACTGGGGAAACGATGCCAGAGCAAGAGTAAAAAACCCCTCAACAGGTAACCGGGGTCCAGGCTCGGGTCGCTCAAGGTCATGGAAAACATGGCCTCATCACCGACGACTTTCAGTTCCAGGTGCAGGGAGTCGTTCATCACGTTGTAGAAATGGCTGAGCTTGTAATACACCGAATGCAGGTTGTGCGAGTGGATCACTTGCTTGGCCATTATCGCGAAGCAGCCCTTCGGGCAGCGCTGTGAACCTGCGCCGAAAAACTCATCATCACTCAAGCGCCACACGGCCTGCATCAAGCGACTGAACTGGTCGGGGGTGATGCGCAGGTGCAGGTTGTCCAGGCGCTTGCGGCTGATGCCGGCTTCCTTGAGCAGTACCTCTTCGTCCAGCGCGAGGCGGCGCGCAGCCGTCATCAGGATGTGGGCGAAGTACATGGAGATGGAATAACGCTCGATGCCCATCGTTCAGGAGTCCGGCAGCAGGGGAGGTTAGTTTAGCCAAAAGTGACTGTCCGTTTATGTCTGTTTTTCGACTGATTTGGTAATTGCCACGCGGGGCTGGATCGGAGGAAGCTGAATAGAGCTTTGCGCTGCTGGCTTCGTCCCTGCTTGCTACCGACCCGGGTTTTTAAGGTAATGGCCGTTTTGGTCAATTACTCGGCATGGGGTAGCGGGCGAAGGGTGTAGCGGCCTGTCTAACGAGTGAATGAGGAAAGTAACAATGAGTGGTTATGCCCATCCGTACCGCGACACCGAATTCGTGCTGGAGGAACTGGTCGGATTTGAGCAGTTGTGCGCGAGCGCCCAGCTTCAGGATGTCAACAGCGAGTTGGTCAGCGCCATCTTGAGCGAGGCAGGCCGCTTGGGCTCCGGCGTGCTGGCGCCGCTCAACCGGGTCGGTGATACCCAAGGTACGCACCTGGGGGAACAGGGTGTGCAAGAGGCACCGGGTTTTGCCGAGGCGTATTGGCAATTCCAGGAAGGCGGCTGGCCCTCGTTGACCGCTGCGGAGCAACACGGCGGGCAGAACCTGCCGAACGTGATCGGCACGGCCGTCAATGAGATCTGGCACTCAGCCAATATGGCGTTCGCCTTGTGCCCCATGTTGACCCAGGGCGCCATCGAAGCCATCGCCCATCACGGCTCGGCCGAACTGCAAGGCGCCTACCTGGAAAAACTGGTGAGCGGCGAGTGGACCGGGACGATGAACCTGACCGAGCCGGATGCCGGCTCCGATCTGGCGGCCATCAAGAGCCGCGCCGTGCCCGAGGGCGACCACTATCTGATCACCGGGCAGAAGATTTTCATCACCTGGGGCGATCACCAGATGACCGACAACGTCGTGCATTTGGTCCTGGCACGCTTGCCGGATGCGCCGGCGGGCGTCAAAGGCATTTCTCTGTTCGTGGTGCCCAAGTTCCTGCTCGATGCCCAGGGCCAGCCGGGTGTGCGCAACCGCGTGCAGTGCATCTCCCTGGAACACAAACTGGGCATTCATGGCAGCCCGACCTGCGTGATGAATTTCGGCGATCCCGAAGGGGCCGTCGGTTATCTGCTTGGCGAGCCGCACATGGGCCTGGCCTGCATGTTCACCATGATGAACCACGCCCGCCAGAGTGTCGGCCTGCAGGGGCTGTCGATTGCCGAGCGCGCTTACCAGCAGGCCCGTCAATACGCCAAGGACCGTCTGCAGGGCACGCGCAAGGATGGCAGCCGTTTCTCGATCATCCACTTTCCCGATGTGCGCCGGATGCTGTTGCAGATGAAAGCGTCCATCGAAGCGATGCGCGCGTTGTCGCTGGTGGCCGCCGCTGAAGTCGACCGTGCCGCGCATGCGCCCACGCCGGAACTGGCGCGCCATCACCAGGGGCGGGTCGATGTGTTTACCCCGATCGTCAAAGGCTGGCTGACCGAACTGGCCCAGGAAGTCACCTCCCTCGGCGTGCAAATCCACGGCGGCATGGGCTTCATCGAAGAGACCGGCGCGGCGCAGCATTATCGCGATGCGCGCATCCTGACCATTTATGAAGGCACCACCGGCATTCAGGCGCTCGACCTGGTGGGGCGCAAGACCCTGCTGAACCAAGGCGCGTTACTGAACAGCCTGCTCGAGGAAATGGATGAAACCGTCGAGCAACTGCGTCACATCGATGCCCTCGACTATCAGGCCGTGGCACTGGCCGCTGCGCTCGGCGCCGGGCGCGAGGCCTTGTCGCGGTTACTCGACAACGCCAAGCACGATGCGGATTGGGCCGGCAGTGTCAGCGTCAACTTCCTGATGCTCTTCGGCTACCTGTCGGGCGGCTGGCTCATGGCGCGTTCTGCCCTGCAGGCGCATGCGCAGTTGGAAGCCGGCACGGGCGATGCGGCCTTCCTCAAGGCCAAGGGCGTCAGCGCACGCTTCTACGCGGAGCAATTGTTGCCGCGGGTACACGCATTGTTGGCGGCGGTCAGCGCTGGGAGCGCGAGCATCATGGCGTTGGATGAAGAACAGTTCTGACAGCGCGTTGGTTTTTGTGCCTAACTTTTTTGAGGTTCACCCCATGCATCACCAGCGCATCCGCCTGGATTCCTTGCACGAAAAAATCATGAGCGCGGCGCAGGCCGCCGCGTTCATTCAAGACGGCATGACCGTGGGCATGAGTGGTTTCGGTGGCGCAGGGGACGCCAAGGCCGTGCCGCTGGCGCTCATCGAACGAGCGCGGCAGGATCCGCTCAAGATCAACCTGATCACCGGCGCGAGCCTCGGTCGTGGCCTGGATGGGCAGATGGCCGAGGCCGGGCTGCTGGCGCGGCGCATGCCGT
Organism: Pseudomonas sp. LY-1; assembly: GCF_053502595.1. Classification (NCBI taxonomy): domain Bacteria; kingdom Pseudomonadati; phylum Pseudomonadota; class Gammaproteobacteria; order Pseudomonadales; family Pseudomonadaceae; genus Pseudomonas; species Pseudomonas sp. LY-1. Next base: position 2,276,506 of record NZ_CP094353.1, read on the forward strand.
TTCAAGGCGACCCGGTGCTGCGCAAGGCGATCAACGAAGGCCGTGTGGTGTTTATCGACCAGCACCTGAGCGAAGTGGTCGAACAACTGCGTGACGGCAGCCTGCCCAATCCGGATATTGCGGTGATTGAAGCGGTGGCGATCACTGAGCAGGGCCATATCGTGCCGACGTCTTCGGTCGGCAATTCGGCCAGTTTCGCCCAGACGGCACGGCAGGTCATCGTTGAGCTGAACCTGGCCAGCAGCCCCTATTTCGAAGGGATGCACGATATTTTCCTGCCCCACGGGCGCCCTGGCCGCGGGCCGATTCCGGTCATCCGCGCGGATGATCGCATCGGCACCCAGGCCATCGAAATTGACCCTGCCAAGATCGTCGCCATCGTGCTCTGCGACACGCCGGAATCTGCGATTCCGATGCTGCCGCCCGATCATGAAACCCAGGCGATTGCCGACCATCTGGTGGCTTTTTTCGAACAGGAAGTGGAGCACAAACGCTTGGGCAGAAGCCTGGCGCCGTTGCAGGTCGGCGTCGGCTCCATTGCCAACGCCGTCATGTGCGGGCTGATCGATGCGCCGTTCACCGACCTGGTGCAGTACTCGGAGGTGTTGCAGGATTCGACCTTCGAGTTGCTCGACGCGGGCAAGCTGAAGTTTGCCTCCGGCTGTTCGATTACCTTGTCCGGCCCCTGCGGCCAGCGGGTGTTCGGCAACCTGGGAAAATACGCCGACCGCCTGGTGTTGCGGCCCCAGGAAATCTCCAATCACCCGGAAGTGATTCGACGCTTAGGCGTGATTGCCATCAACACCGCGCTGGAGTTCGACCTGTACGGAAACGTCAATTCCACCCACGTTTGTGGCACGCAGATCATGAATGGCATCGGCGGTTCGGGAGACTTCGCCCGCAATGCGCTGCTGTCGATTTTCGTGACCAAGTCGATCGCCAAGGACGGTGCGATTTCCCGCGTGGTGCCGATGGTCAGCCATGTCGACCACACCGAGCACGACGTCGATATCCTGGTGACTGAGCAAGGGCTGGCCGACCTGCGCGGCCTGGCGCCGAAAGAACGGGCCGAGTTGATCATCAACCACTGCGTACACCCGGATTATCGCGAGGCGTTGCGCAGCTACTTCAAGGCCGCGTGCGCCAAAGGTGGGCATACGCCGCATGTGTTGAGCAAGGCCTTGAGCTGGCACATCAACCTGCAGGAAACCGGTTCGATGCAGGCGGCCGCCGTCAGCGTCTAGGGTGTCTGCGCCAACTGAAAAAAGCCCGCCATTGCGGCGGGCTCCTGCCGCATTCAGAGCTGCGGTAACTGACCGACCCGCGCCATCATTTCGGTGACGATCTGCAGGTCGAGGAGGAACTGTTCGACCGTCTTGAACTCATTGTCGGTGTGCCCGGTGTACTTCTCTTCCGGGCGTGCCAGGCCGAACTGCACGCCGTTGGGCAGTTCATGCACGGAGGTGGCGCCGGCCGAGGTGCCGAACGCGTGTTTCATGCCCAGGTTTTCCGTGGCCACCGCCAACAAGGCCTTGACCCACTCACCTTCCGGGTTGCGGTACATCGGTTCGGCGATCGAGTAGGTGAAGTTCACGTTGACCTTGGTTTTCTTGTCCCAGGCGCTGAGCTTGTCGGCAATTTGCGCTTTGAGTTTCTCCGGCGACTGACCCTTGGGCACGCGCAGGTTCACCGCCAGCTTGAAGCTCTTGTCATCGAGGTCGACAAACGTCAGCGAGGTGGTCAGCGGGCCCATGAAGTCATCGGCGAAGCCCACGCCCAATTTGCCGCCCAGGTAATCCAGGCCCCAATTGTCGGCGGCATAACGCGCCGCGTCGGTGATGTGGTTGTGCTTGAGGGCGATCTTGCCATCGACGCTGTGGATCAGCTCCAGCATGCGCGCGACCGGGTTCACCCCGGATTCCGGTTCGGACGAATGCGCCGAGACCCCGGTGACCGTCAACTGCACCTGTTTGCCGACCACCTTGGCGCTCACCTGGAAGTCACCGCCATTGCGCTCGGCGTATTGCGTACCGGCCTCTTGCAGGCTGGCCGCCAACTCGGCGGGTTTGTCGCTGAGCAACGTGGCGACCGACGCCGAGGGAATCTGGTTGGTGGCCTTGCCGCCGGTCATGGCAATGATCTCTGCGCCTTTGCCTTCGCCTGTGCGGCGTGGGAAGGTGGCCATGATCGTGCCGTAGCCTTTTTCGGCAATGACCACCGGGTAGCCGCCATCCAGCGCCAGGTTGTACGGCGGCGTCGGGTTGCGTTCGAAGTAATAGGGGATCGCGTCGCCGGAGGTTTCCTCGGTGGTGTCCACCAGCAGCTTGAACGTGCGCGCCAGCGGCAGCTTTTCTTCCTTGATCACCTTCATGGCGTACATCGCCACCACGATGCCATTTTTGTCGTCTTCAGTCCCGCGACCGTACATGCGGTCGCCAATCAGCGTGACCTTGAACGGATCGAGCCGGGTGCCATCTTTCAACACCCAGTTTTCCGGCGTCACCGGCACCACATCCGCATGCGCATGGATGCCCACCACTTCATCGCCGCTGCCTTCCAGGGAGATTTCGTACACGCGGTTATCGATGTTACGGAAGTTCAGGTTGAAGGATTTCGCCAGGCCCTGCAGCTTGTCGGCGATCTTGAGGAATTGCGGGTTTTTGTACTGCGGCACGCCGTCGACGTTGAACGTCGGAATTTCCACCAGCTCGCGCAGGGTCTCGGTGGCGGCCTTGGCGTATTTCAGCCGCGCATAAATGCCCAGCAGGCGATTGATTTCGTTCTGTTGCTCGGCGCTCAGGGGTTTGTGCTCGAGAAAGGCGCTGATCGCCGGCCCCGTATCGCTGGTTTTGCCCAGCTCGCCCTGAGCCAGGGTGCCGAGGAAACTGTTGAAGTCAGTGATCGAGGTTGCGCTGAAGTCCTTCAGAATCGCCGTGCTCTGCTGTGGGGTGATGTTGGCGAAAGCCGGGCTGACGAGGGTCGAAAGGCTCGCGGCGAACACGCTGGCGGCAGCCAATTGCTTGAGTGGAAAGTACATGGCGGGACGCATTCCTTTGCTGGTAGTGAGTGGGAGATTTCTGATCATTAAGTCAGAAATATTTCCACACACTACCACCACAGGGACTGAGAATGGCAGACCTTGGCGTAGGAAATTTCTCAGTCAAACGCCCCCGCGTCGGAGTGTACATCCCTGTGCGCGCGGGCGTTGAATCGTGTTCAGGTCAAGGTTGGCCAGGGTGGGGCGCAGGGTAATCGGCCGTTACGTCCAGTGCTTTGGCGTAGGGCCCATCCCACAACTGCTCGTGCAATTGGCCTATACGCTTGGCCATCGCTTCGCTGCGCATGACCACCTCCAGGTTGCGCGAATTATCCAGATAACCGCCCAGCCAATTGCTGGTGCCGACCCAGGCCACTTGCCCGTCGATCTCCAGGGTCTTGCTGTGGATCACCCGTGCGTAGGGGATAAACCCTTGCTTGGCCTGGGGCAGGGTGACGATCTTGATCTGCACGTTGGGCAGCACTGCGAGGCTTTTCAAATAGGGCAGTTCCAGCGCATCGGTGTTCCAGTTGGACACCATCAGCTTGATCGACACCCCGCGTGCGGCGGCGGCACGCACCGCGTTGTCGATCACCGCATAGTAGGGCCGGGTTTTATCCGGGCCGTAGGACAGCGGCGCGTAGTCCAGCAGTTGCACGCGCACTTCGTGCTTGGCTTCGCCGAGCAGGCGCGGCAGTTCGAGTTGGGAGTCGCCCACCCCGGGCGGGTTGTAGCGTTGCGGGCTAGCCACCAGGTAATTGCCGCTGCGCGCAGGCGCCTGGCCGGCCATCGGCAGCGGCACCGGGCTGTGTGCGCTCAGCGCCGCCTGGGCTTGCCAGTCCTGATCGAAAATCGCCTGGACCTGGCCGACTACCGTAGCGTCGGTGATGCGCAGCCCGGTTTCGTGGATATGTTCCAGGGACCGCCAGTCGAAATTCTGGCTGCCGACAAACGCCTGCTGCCCATCCACCACCATGTATTTGGCGTGGATGATGCCGCCACTCAGTTGCGCGTAGGGCAGCACGCGCAAGGTCAGGTTGGGAATCGCGCGCAGGCGTTCCAGGGTGGAGGCTTCTGATAGGCGAATGCCTTTTTCCTCCAGCAGGAAACGAATTTTCACGCCACGTTTACCGGCGGCTTCCAGGCGCTCGATCACCCGCTCCAGTACCGAGCCTGGATGGTCGGCGGCATAAAACTGGCCGATGTCGATCGTGCTTTTGGCGCCGTCGAACAGCTCGATCCATACCGGGCCCGGCTGGCGTAGATCGGCGCTCGCCAGGTCGGTGTCCAGCGGCACGGTGTGTACCAGTTCAAACCCCGGAATTGAAAAGTCCGCCTGGGCCAGCGGACTGAGCAGCAAGCCGGCGAGGCCGGCGATACGGCATTTCATCGATAGGGACATAGGCATCTCGTCAGGGAAAAAGACAGGGCGGGCGCCTCACGCGCCCGCCCTGACAGTCATGCCGTGCGGCTTTGCAACGAGGCGGGCACCAGGTGCGGCACTTCGCCCTGCACGCGGGCCCCGGTGGCAGCGCGGATCAGCAGGATCTTCAACTGATCGTTGATGCGTTCCAGGCTGTCCTGGAAGAAGTTGTGGAACACCACGCAGAACAGCGCGATGGCGATCCCCAGGCCCGTCGCGAACAACGCGGTGCCGATACCGCCGGAAATCTGCCCAGGGTCGGACACCCCCGCGCTGGCCAACGCCTTGAAGGTGTCGATGATGCCGAGGATGGTGCCGAGCAAGCCCAGCAACGGCGCGGCGGTGGTGATGGTTTCGATGATCCACAGGCTGCGGGCCAGCGGGGCGCGGGTGGTCAGGTACTGGGTTTCGATCACATCGTCCAGGTCCTTGCGCGAACCCTGCGAGGCTTTCTGTGCCAGCACCGGCATCACCATGTTCAGCGGCAGGCTGTCGCGGCGGCTCAGGCTTTCCGGCAGGTCACGTTCGCTGTGTACGTGGGCGCCCAGCACCTCGGTCAAGGCACGGGCCTGGCGGCGCACATAGGCGAAGTAAATACCGCGCTCGATGGCGATGAAGATGGCGATGGCCATCGCGGCGTACATCACATAGAAGGTGATGTCGTGGAGCAGGTTCATGTCCATGTTCGATTACCTCGCAGTTAGAAATTGGCTTCCAGGGACACCGTCACGGTGCGTTCCAGGCCGACGATGTAGGCCGGGTCGCCGTCGCGGAAACCGCTGTAGCTGGCCGCGTTGGTCTTGGTGGTGTACACGCCGTCCAGGTACTTCTTGTCGAACAGGTTGTCGACGTTCAGGCGCAGGGTTGCGTCCTTCACCACTTTCTTGTCCACCGGCAGGTAGATACCGGCGCCGGCGTTGAACACGGTGCGGCCGGAGATGGCTTCGTCGTTGGTCAGGTCGCCATAGAGCTTGCTGGTGTATTTGCCGCCGAAGGTGCCGTAGAAGCGCCCGTCGTCATACCCGATGTTGGCGGCCAGCATGTTTTTCGGCACGTTGGCGAACTGCTTGCCGCTGGTGGGCAACAGGATGGCTTTGCCCGCGTTGTACACGGTCAAGTCGTCCTGTTGCTCGGCCTTGGTATAGGTGTAGGAGGTGTAGTAGTTGAAGTGGTGGGGCAGCAGGCCGCTCCATTCCAGCTCCAGGCCGCTGTTGTTGACCGATCCGGCGTTGATGTCGGCGAAGTCGCCGTTGATGTCCTTGGACGAAACCTGGCGATCCTTGAACTGCATGTAGAACAAGGTGGCGGCCACGGTCATGTCGTCGCCGGTGAAGCGCCAGCCCAACTCATGGTTCCAGCTGGTTTCCGGCTTGGAGTTGATCGAGTCCACGCCCTTGTCGTACAGCACGTAGTTCTGCGGGATACGCATGTTGCGCGACAGGCTGTAGAACAACTGGTCGCGTTCGTCGAGCTGGTACTTGAGGCCGGCGTTGGGCAGCAGCTTGTTGTAGGTCTGGTGACGTTTTTCCGGCTGCTCGGTGAGGCTGCCGTTGTTGGTGCCGTCGCGCTTGACGTTCATGTAGGCCAGGCCGGCCACCAGGGTCCAGTCCGGGTTGATGTACCAGGTGTCCTGAGCCCAGACTTTCTGCGCCGGCGTGATGGTGAAGCGGTCGCGACCCTGCACGGTGTTGCCGTTCGCATCGACCACGGAAGTGCCGTCCGGCCAGGTGTCGGTAGGCTTGCCGTTGCTCTTGAGTGCGATGAACGGTTGGGTCTGGCTTTGGCGCGCGCGCTCGTACCAGTAGCCGAATTGCAGGCTGTGATCGCCCAGGTCCCAGTTCAGTTTGGTGGTAATGCCGGGGCGCCAGGTCTGGGTGCGGGAGGGGCGGTAGTACACGCCGGTGGTGGAGGAGCCGTCGGCATTGTATTGAGCGGCGGTGGGCAAGTTGCCCAGGTCGAAGACGCCGCCTGCGTTCGAGCCGCGGTTCAGCGCGTAGCTCGACGAACCGACGCCGCTGCCGTTACCCCAGTAGTAATACGGGATCACCGACAGGGCCAGGTTGTCGGCCAGTTTGAACTGGGTATTGAGTACGCCGGTAAAGGTCTGGAACGGGTTCTGCGCGAGGGCGTAGTAGCTGTTGAGCTTGCCGTTGCTGCCGACCGTCGGTGTGGCGGGGTAGGGGTCGAACTTGCGGCCGTTCTGCTGGAACTGCGATTTGGTCAGTTGGCTGTAGCTGTTGTTGTCCTGCTCGTGGTACTTGAGGATCAGGTTGGCGGTGTTGCCGTTGCCGGCGTCGAAGAAGCTGTTCCACTCGACCTTGTCCGCACGCACGGCGCCCGAGCCGCGCCACATCTGCCCTTCGGTATGGGACGCCGACAGCCAGTTGCTCAGGCCGTTGACCTCGCCGGTGTTGAGCCGGGCAAAGGTCTTGCGGGTGGCGTTGCTGCCGATGGTCTGTTTGACGAAGGCCCCGGTTTCCTTGGTGGGGCGAATGGTCACGATACCGATGTTGCCGCCGCTGGAACCGATGTGCGGGCCGTCGGCCTCCGACGAGCCTTGGGTGACGAAAATCTGGTCGATGTTTTCCGGGTCGCCCAACAGGTTGGAGTACAGCGCGTAGTTGCCGGAGTCGTTGATCGGCATGCCGTCCACCGACATCCCCACCTGGTCGGAGTTAAGCCCGCGCATGGTGAAGCGAAAGCCCGACAGGCCGGTGGCATCTTCGCTGGAGATGTTCAGGCCCGGGGTGTACTTGAGCTTGTCGATGGCGTTGCCGGTGGCGGTTTGTTTATCCAGCGCTTCCTTGGTTATCGTGGAGCGCCCCTTGATGCTTTCTTCCTGCACCATGTAGCCGCCACCGGCAGTGGCCTTGCCCTGTACGCCGATGGTGCCGACGTCGCTGTCGCCGGTGTCGGCCATGACCATGCCATGCCCCATGCTCGCGGCAACGAGTGCCAGATGAATCCGTGTGAACCTCATCAGTGTCATCCTAGTGTCGGGTGCTTATTGCACGCTGTAGTTGAAGGTGGCAGTGAAGCGCTGCTCGTTGCGCCCCCCGAAGGCTTGCTCGGGGAACGGCTTGACCTGCTTGATACGCCGCAGGCTGTTGGCGGCGGCCCGGTTGAGCAACATGCTCGAGGCCGGGGTCTGCACGCCGGAGTCGAGTACCCGACCCTGGCGGTCCACCAGCAGCCAGACCACCACGTCGCCACTTGGGCGTTCGAGGGAGGCCTGGCGTCCTGTGGGGTATTGCTTGTAAGTGTCCAGCTCGTTACGCAAACCCTTGAGGTAACCGCCCTCCAGGGCCTGGCCGTCGACCTTGGGCGGTGCGGGCGGGGCCGGAGTCGGCGCAGCCTGGGCGACCGCCGCAGGCGCGGGTTTGGCCGCCACCGGGGGCGGCGGCGGCGTGGGTTTGGCGACCACGGGCTTGGGCACCGGCTTGGGCTTGGGTTCAGGTTTCGGCAACGGCTTGGGCGGTGGCGGGGGCGGTGGTGGAGGGGCCGGCTCGGCCTCTTCGTCCTCGATCACCGGCGGTGGCGGTGTTTGTTCCACCACGGGTGGCGGCACCACCTCGGGCTCCGGCTCGACCAATGCCAACTCGACCGCCGACTCGTCGTACACCGGCTCGACCTTCAACGTCTGGGACTGGATACCCAGTGCAATCAGCACCAGGGCGATCAGGGCCGGGACACTTCCCAGCAGCCGACGCGCGCGAAACAGGACGTACATGATCAGGACTTACGCGTGGCGATGGACACGGAGGTAAAGCCACCCAGACGTAGGGTGTCCATCACCTCCACCAGGCGCGAAACCTCCACGCCCTTGTCGCTGTTGACGATGATCGTCGACTTGGTATCCGGCTTTTCCGCCGCCTTCAGCGCCGGTACCAGAGCGTCGACCGTGAGGTCCTTGCCGTCCAGTTGCAACTGGCCTTCCAGGCCCAGGGTGAGGATGAATTTGTTCTGCGGCTTGAGCTGCTGCGAACTGCTGGCGCTGGGCAGTTGAGTCTTCATGCCGAGTGCCGGAATCACGTTCAGACTCACGAGTACGAAAAACACCAGGAGGAACATCATCACGTCGATCATCGGGATCAGTTCGATGTGTGCCTTGCGTTTTTTCGGTTCATCCCAGGTTCTCATTCCGCTACCCCGTTATTGAATTAGGGGCGACACGCTAACAACGGAAAATGACCGAACGGTTAACTTTAATTTACGTTTTGACGTGTCTAGGACGTGTCTTACAGATTGGTTTCCGGTCAATTTCACGACGTAATGAAACTGAAACGCCGGGGGTACATTCTCGAAAAATTTACACCGAGAGCCGTCTTGTATGAGTCAGTCATTGCCGCATTTGTTGACTTCGCGTTTACTGTTGCGGGCGCTGGAAAGCGACCAGGCCGCGGTACTTTCCAGCCTCGCCAACGGGCCGAAGATTGCTGACAACACGGCCAACATTCCATCGCCCTATACCCTGGAAACGGCCCGGACGTTTATTGACGAGATGCAAGACAAATACCGCGCCGGCGATCTGTTGAGCCTGGGCATGCACCTGCGCGAAACCGGCGAATTGATCGGTATCGTCAGTCTGCGTCTCAATGCGCGTCACCACTACGGGCACCTGGGTGGATGGGTGGCGGCGCACTGTCGCAACCAAGGCTATGCGGCCGAGGCGGCGCGTGCGGTGATGGACTTCGGGTTCACCGAACTGGGCCTGTACCGAGTGGGCAGCCAATGCTTTGGCCGCAACAAGGAGTCGGCGCGGGTCATGGAGAAAATCGGCCTGCTGTACGAAGGCTGTATGCGCGCCGCGTTTCTCAAGAATGGGGTGTATGAGGACTTGCTCGGGTTTGCGACCGTGCGCAATGACTGGGAGCGCCTGGCGTGAGTCGCGCGGTTGACCATGATCGGCGCCGGGTGCTGGCCGGGCTGGCGCTGGCCACCACCTTTTCGATCCTCAGCCCGTTTGCCCGCAGTGCGGGGATCGATTATCCGTTCACGTTGGGCGTGGCCTCGGGTGATCCGTTGCCGGATGGTTTCGTGATCTGGACGCGCCTGGCGCCGTTGTTCAATGCGGCGGACGGTCGCGGCGGGTTGGCGCGTGCGGTGCCGGTGCGTTGGCGGGTCGCCAGCGATGCGGGGATGACGCGCATTGTGAGGCAGGGTGAGGTGATGGCGAGTGAGCGCTTTGCCCACTCCGTGCATGTGGAAGTCGCGGGGCTGGAAGCCGGCAGGCCGTATTGGTATCAGTTCGAAGGGTTGGGGGCGCAGAGCGCGGTGGGGCAGTCGCGTACCGCGCCGGCTTTGCATGCCCTGGCGACGGCGCGCTTGGGGTTCGTGTCGTGCTCCCACTGGGAACGCGGGTACTTCAGTGCCTATCGTCACCTGGCGGCGGAGCAGCCGGACCTGGTGTTTTTCCTCGGTGACTATATCTACGACAGTTCCTACGCGGCCGACTCGGGAAAAGTCATTCGTTCCCACGGCAGCGGCAACGCGCTGACCCTGAGCGACTATCGCAACCGCTATGCGCTGTACAAGACCGATCCGGATCTCCAGGCCTTGCACGCGGCGGCGCCCAGCGTGGCGACCTGGGACGATCACGAGGTGCAGAACGACTATGCCAGCCGCTGGTCCCAGGACCCGAAGGTTGCCGTGGCGCAGTTTCTCAAGCAGCGGGCGGCGGCGTATCAGGCCTATTATGAGCATATGCCGCTGCGCGTGAGCAGCCTGCCCAACGGGCCGGATATGCGCGTTTATCGGCGCCTGGACTACGGCCGCCTGGCACGTTTCCATGTGCTCGACGGTCGACAGTATCGCTCCGAGCAACCGTGCATTCAGACCAACGGCAGCCATCAGGGCCACATCGCCGCCAACACCTGCAGCGACTTGCGCGACCCCGCTCGCACCATGCTCGGTTGGCAGCAGGAGGCCTGGCTGGACCAAGGGTTTGCCCAGTCGAAAGCGCAATGGAACGTGATCGCCCAGGACTTGCTGGTGGCGCCGCTGCTGCAGCGCGACCTGACCCAGCACACGCTGGGCCATTGGACCGATGGTTGGGATGGCTACATGGCGAACCGTTCACGAATGCTCGCGTCCATCGCGCGCCACCAGCTCAACAACCCGGTGTTCTGGGGCGGCGATATACATTCATTCTGGGCCACCGATTTGCATGCCGATGCCAACAACCCGGACTCGCCCGTGCTCGCCACCGAGTTCGTCGGCACCTCGGTGACCTCCGATGGGCCGCCTTACGACGCCTTCACCCAGATGCTGCCGCAGAATCCCCATGTGAAGTTTTTCGACAGCCGCCAGCGCGGGTATGTATCGGTGACGCTGGATGCCCAGCGCATGCTCACGCACTTTCGTGTGATTACCGATCCGCGTGACCCGGCCGCCACGGTGTCGACGCTCAAGTCGTTCGTGGTGGAACCGGGACGGGCCGGGGCGATCGCGGTTTAATCCAGGCTGTAGCGCACCGACAGCGTGCCCTTTTTCTCCGACACGGCCAGGATCGTCACCTGGCCCAATTCGCCTAATGCCTGCACATGCGTGCCACCACAGGCATACGCGGGCAACTCGCCGAAGCCGACTTCGCGGATGCCGTCTTCCAGGCGCATCTGGCGCGGGTAGTCGGCGGCGATCCAGTGGTCGAGTTGTTGTTGAAGCGTGTCGGCCTCCATGGCTTGTGCGCTTTCGCCGCGGATAAAGGTGATCTTGCCTTCGCCCGGCCAGTGGTGAGCCTTGATCGGCATCCAGCCCAACGCCTCGCCGGCGTTGCCGATCAAGTGTCCGGCGGAATGCAGGCGGGTGTGCAAGGCACGGCGTGGTGCATCGACCCGTGCGTTGATCGGGCCCGGTTCTACGGGCTGGTCGAGGTAATGCACCACGCGCTCCGCCTCCTGGGTCACCCGCAGCACCCGGCTGTCGCCCAGCCAGCCGGTGTCGAATGGCTGGCCGCCGCCCTGGGGGTGGAAAATCGTCGACTGCAGCGTGACCGCAAACTGCTCTTCGTGGGCGGTGCAGCTCAGCACTTCAAGCTCGGCGGTCAGGTGGTCGTGGGTGAAAAACAGGCGCTCGGTCATCGTCTACATCCGCATCAAGGTTCTGCGGGCAGTATAAATAGTGCGCAGATGGGTGATAATCCGTTCAATTATCAATGGACTTGTGCGTCATGAGCATCAATCTTCCTTTGCCGCTGCTGGGTGAAATGGCGATTTTCGTCAAAGTGGTGGAAGCCGGCAGTTTTTCTGCGGCAGCGCGACAACTGAGCGTGTCGCCTTCGGCGGTGAGCCGCAGCATCTCGCGTCTCGAACAGGCGTTGGCCACGCGCCTGCTGCAACGCACCACGCGCAAACTGCGTTTGAGCGAGGGCGGCGAAGAGGTGTTCAAGCGTTGCCAGGAGATGGTCAACGCGGCGCGCTCGGTGATGGAAATCAGCGGCCAGTTCACCCACGAAGCCGAGGGCCTGGTGCGGGTCAGCGTGCCCAAGGCGGTGGGGCGGTTCGTGGTGCATCCGTATATGCCGGAATTTCTGCGGCGCTATCCCAAGGTCGATGTGCAACTGATCCTCGAGGACCGGCAGGTGGACCTGATCGATGACAACGTCGACCTGAGTATCCGTATCACCGACAGCCCGCCGCCGGGCCTGGTGGGGCGGCAATTACTGCCCATCGAACACGTGTTGTGCGCGACGCCGCAGTACCTGGCCGAGCACGGCACGCCGAGTCATCCCCATGATCTGCTGGCGCACAGCTGCATCTACCTGGGCGAAACCCCGGGGGACTCGCGCTGGAAGTTTCGCCGGGCGGGCAAGGCGGTCACGGTGGGCGTGCGGGGGCGGTATGCGGCGAACCACACCGGCGTGCGCCTGGATGCGGTGTTGCAGCATGTGGGGATTGGCAGCTTGCCGTATTTCACTGCGCGGCATGCGTTGGATGAGGGGCGCCTGGTGCAGGTGTTGCCTGAGTGGGACTTTATTGCGTCCTACCATGGCGAGGCCTGGCTGCTGCACTCGCCGACGCGGTACCTGCCGCCGAAGGTGCGGGTGTTCATTGATTACCTGGTGGCGTGCATGGCCACCGAGCCGACGCTGCGCCGAGGGTAGTGTGGGAGGGGGCTTGCCCCCGATAGTGGTGGATCAGTCATGCATGTATTGGCTGACACACCGCCATCGGGGGCAAGCCCCCTCCCACATTGAGTGGTCAGTGCTTGCTCTGGTCCTGCGGCATCGCCAGCAGCTGTTTTTCCTGGTTCCAGTCGAACGGTTCATCGTTCTGTTCGGCTTCAAAGCGACGCTCTTCCAGGGCCTGGTACAGGTCCAGTTCTTCGTCTGGCATGAAGTGCAGGCAATCGCCGCCGAAGAACCACAGTAGGTCGCGTGGCACCAGATGGGCGATTTGCGGGTAACGCAGGATGACCTGGCTCATCATGTCCTGGCCCAGGTACTGGCTCTCGGTAGTGTGGGAGGGGGCTTGCCCCCGATAGCGGTGGATCAGTCATGCATGTATTGGCTGACACACCGCCATCGGGGGCAAGCCCCCTCCCACATTGAATGATCAGTGCTTGCTCTGGTCCTGCGGCATCGCCAGCAGCTGTTTTTCCTGGTTCCAGTCGAACGGCTCGTCGTTCTGTTCGGCTTCAAAGCGACGCTCTTCCAGGGCCTGGTACAGGTCCAGTTCTTCATCGGGCATGAAGTGCAGGCAATCGCCGCCGAAGAACCACAGTAGGTCGCGTGGCACCAGATGGGCGATTTGCGGGTAACGCAGGATGACCTGGCTCATCATGTCCTGGCCCAGGTACTGGCTCTCGGTAGTGTGGGAGGGGGCTTGCCCCCGATAGCGGTGGATCAGTCATGCATGTATTGGCTGACACACCGCCATCGGGGGCAAGCCCCCTCCCACATTGAATGATCAGTGCTTGCTCTGGTCCTGCGGCATCGCCAGCAGCTGTTTTTCCTGGTTCCAGTCGAACGGCTCGTCGTTCTGTTCGGCTTCAAAGCGACGCTCTTCCAGGGCCTGGTACAGGTCCAGTTCTTCATCGGGCATGAAGTGCAGGCAATCGCCGCCGAAGAACCACAGCAGGTCGCGTGGCACCAGATGGGCGATTTGCGGGTAACGCAGGATGACCTGGCTCATCATGTCCTGACCCAGGTACTGGCTCTCGGTAGTGTGGGAGGGGGCTTGCCCCCGATAGCGGTGGATCAATCATGCATGTATTGGCTGACACACCGCCATCGGGGGCAAGCCCCCTCCCACATTGAATGATCAGTGCTTACTCTGGTCCTGCGGCATCGCCAGCAGCTGTTTTTCCTGGTTCCAGTCGAACGGTTCGTCGTTCTGTTCGGCTTCAAAGCGACGCTCTTCCAGGGCCTGGTACAGGTCCAGTTCTTCATCGGGCATGAAGTGCAGGCAATCGCCGCCGAAGAACCACAGCAGGTCGCGTGGCACCAGATGGGCGATTTGCGGGTAACGCAGGATGACCTGGCTCATCATGTCCTGGCCCAGGTACTGGCTTTCGATCGGATCGATCGGCAGCAGGGCGCGCAGTTCATCGAAACGCTCCAGGAACAGCAGGTGGCTTTCCTCGGGCACCTGTTCGGCTTCGCCGACGGCAACCAGGATGCTGCGCAGGTGGTCGAGCAAGACGAGATGATCGGCAACGACGTTGGACACGAGATAAGTCCTCAAAGCAAAAACGGGCGCGAGAGTATATAGCTCAAGCGCCCGTAATTATATGGCCTGGGGGATCAGCGGACTTTACCCGCGGCCTGGGCCAGTTCTTCCTTGCTGAAATCATCCACGTCGATCACCTTGCGCCGTGCCGCTTCGGCTTCACGCAGGGTTTGCGCCTCGGCCGGTTGCAGCACCCCGGCGTGCAGTGCGGCGTCGATGGCCGGTTCGCCGGCAGCCGGTTTGACCTGGCCGCTTTTGAGGGCCGCATGCAGTTTTTTCTGCAGCGGATGGCTGGCGGCGAGCAGGTCGCAGGCATGTTGCAGGGCGCCCACCGGGTCTTGCGCCGATTGCGGGCGGTAGCAGCCAGCCAGCAGTTCTTCGAGGGTCGGATCGCCCTTGGCGCGACCGATCACCGCGGCCACTTCGGCATCCAGCGCATCGGACGGGCCGGTATGGCGACGGCCGAACGGGAACACGATGACCCGCAGCAGGCAACCGAGCAGCTTGTTCGGGAAGTTGCTCAGCAGTTCATCCAGCGCGCGTTCGGCTTCGCCCAGGCTTTCTTCCATGGCCCAGGTGAACAGCGGTTCCAGGTGGTCCGGCGAATCCAGGTCGTGATAACGCTTGAGCGCCGCCGAAGCCAGGTACATATGGCTCAGCACATCGCCCAGGCGTGCCGACAGGCGTTCGCGGCGTTTCAACTCGCCGCCCAGCAGCATCATGCTCAGGTCGGCGAGCAGGGCGAACGCCGCAGCTTGGCGGTTCAGCGCGCGGAAGTAAGCCTGGCTCAAGCGGTTGCCGGGGGCTTTTTCGAAGTGGCCGAGACCCAGGTTGAGCACCAGGGTGCTGGCGGCGTTGCTCACGGCAAAGCCGATGTGCTGCATCAGCAGGCTATCGAATTCCTTGAGCGCCTGGTCGTGGTCTTCGCGGCCGGCCAGGGCCATTTCCTTGAGTACGAAGGGGTGGCAACGGATCGCGCCCTGGCCAAAGATCATCAGGTTGCGCGACAGGATATTTGCGCCTTCCACCGTGATGAAGATCGGCGCGCCTTGCCAACTGCGGCCCAGGTAGTTGTTCGGGCCCATGATGATGCCCTTGCCGCCGTGGACATCCATGGCGTGGCTGATGCATTCGCGGCCGCGCTCGGTCAGGTGGTACTTGAGGATCGCCGACAGCACCGAGGGTTTTTCGCCGAGGTCCACCGCGTTGGCGGTGAGCATGCGCGCGCTGTCCATCAGCCAGGCGTTGCCGCCGATGCGGGCGAGGGCTTCCTGGATACCTTCGAAGGCCGCCAGCGGCACGTTGAACTGCTCGCGCACCTGGGCGTATTGGCCGGTCACCAGGCTGGTGAACTTGGCTGCGCCGGTGCCGACCGCCGGCAGGGAAATCGAGCGGCCCACCGACAGGCAGTTCATCAGCATCATCCAGCCCTTGCCGAGCATGTCCTGGCCACCGATCAGGTAGTCCAGGGGGATGAACACGTCCTTGCCGGAGTTGGGCCCGTTCATGAACGCGGCGCCCAGCGGCAGGTGACGACGACCGATGTCAACGCCCGGCGTATCGGTGGGAATCAACGCGAGGCTGATGCCCAGGTCTTCTTCTTCGCCCAGCAAGTGGTCCGGGTCATGTGCCTTGAACGCCAGGCCGAGCAGGGTCGCGACCGGGCCCAGGGTGATGTAGCGTTTTTCCCAGTTCAGGCGCAGGCCGAGGGTTTCCTCGCCTTGCCATTGACCTTTGCAGATCACCCCGGTGTCGGGCATGGCGCCGGCGTCGGAGCCGGCCAGCGGGCCGGTCAGGGCGAAGCAGGGAATATCGTCGCCACGGGCCAGGCGCGGCAGGTAGTGGTTGCGTTGTTCATCGGTGCCGTAATGCAGCAGCAGCTCGGCCGGGCCGAGGGAGTTGGGGACCATCACGGTGGACGCCAGGTCGCCGCTGCGGGTCGCGAGTTTCATCGCCACCTGGGAGTGGGCATAGGCGGAGAAGCCTTTGCCGCCGTACTCCTTGGGAATGATCAGGGCGAAGAAACCATGGGTCTTGATGTGTTCCCAGGCGGCGGGTGGCAGGTCCATGGCCTGGCCGATTTGCCAGTCGCTGACCATCGCGCACAGTTCTTCGGTCGGCCCATCGATGAACGCCTGCTCTTCTTCGGTCAGGCGTGCCTTGGGGTAGGCGAGCAACGTGTTCCAGTCGGGGCGGCCGCTGAACAGCTCGCCGTCCCACCAGACGGTGCCGGCGTCGATGGCATCGCGCTCGGTCTCGGACATTGGCGGCAAGACCTTCTGAAACCAACTGAACAGCGGCTTGGTGACGTATTCGCGGCGCAGGTCGGGCAGCAGCAGCGGCGCGGCCACGATGGCAATCAACACCCAGCAGATCAGCAGCAGCCAACCCGGTGCGTGGCTCCAGGCGCCCATCGCCAGCAGGTAAACGGCGACCACGCCCAGGGCGGGCAGGGGCGCGGTGCGGCGGTGTGCCAGGTAGGCAATGCCGACCACCAGAACCAGTATCCACAACAACAACATATTCAATCCTCCGTGAAACCAGGGGCGAAACCACCGTTGAGCTTAGTCGGCATCCGAGAAAGCGCGGTGATCAGGGTGTGGCGAGTTGTACTGGAAGCACCTTGGGATCACCGATCACCAGGCGCCGACATTTGGCCGAATCGTCGTTATCGCTGTGGCGGACCTGTCGTTAGACTCCAGGCTTCCCCCGGAGATCAAACCCATGGAAACGTACCTGAATCCCAGCCGCTTCATCGATAGTGACCACCCTGCGGTGGTGGAGTTCGCCGAAAAACATCGCGGTTCCAGCGCGGATTCAGGTGACCAGGCAGTCAGTCTTTATTACGCCGTGCGTGAGGCGGTGCGCTACAACCCCTATACCTTCAGCCGCGACCCCAATACCCTGAACGCCAGCTTCGCCCTGGCTGCCGGCCAGAGCTACTGCGTGCCCAAGGCCACCTTGCTCGCCGCCTGCGCACGGCACTGCGGGATTGCGGCGCGCATCGGCCTGGCGGATGTGCGCAATCACCTGTCGACGCCACGCCTGATCGCGCTGCTCAAAAGCGATGTGTTCGCCATGCACGGTTATACCGAGTTGTACCTGAACGGGCGCTGGGTCAAAGCCACGCCGGCGTTCAACCAGCAATTGTGCGAGCTGTTCGATGTGCCGCCGCTGGCTTTCGATGGGATCAACGACAGTGTGTTCCACGCCTTCAATCGCCAGGGCAAGCGCTCGATGGAGTACCTGGTGGACCATGGGCAATTTGCGGATGTGCCCGAAGATTTCTTCTTTGCCCACCTGGAGAAATGTTACCCGCACCTGTTTGGCGAGCAGATGCCGAGCGTGCTGGGTGACATGCAGGGCGATTTAAGCCGCCCGTGAACCGGCGTATGCTGCTGCGTTCATCAAGCCATGTTCATCAACAATAAGGCGCGGTCATGCTGAAGATCTGGGGGCGTAAAAATTCATCGAACGTCAGGAAAGTCCTGTGGTGCGCCGAGGAACTCGGCCTGGACTATGAGGCCATCGATGCGGGCGGGGCGTTTGGCGTGGTGGACACGCCGCAATACCGCGCATTGAACCCGAACGGCCGGGTGCCGATGATCGAAGACGGCGACTTTGTGCTGTGGGAATCCAACACCATCGTGCGTTACCTCTGCGCCAAGCAGGCGTCGAACTGGTACCCGAGCGACGTGAAGGCGCGGGCCAGTGCCGAAAAATGGATGGACTGGACCACCTCGACCCTCGCCGAGCCGTTCAAGGCGGTGTTCTGGGGCGTGGTACGCACCCCGGCGGAAAAACAGAACTGGGACAGCATCAACGCCGGGCGCCAGGCCTGCATCGATGCACTCGGCACCGTGGAGAAGGCGCTCGCCGAACAGCCCTACCTGTCGGGCGACGCCATCGGCATGGGCGATATCCCCTTGGGCTGCTTTGTTTACGCCTGGTTTGAAATGCCCATCGAACGCCCGGCCATGCCCCACCTGGAGGCTTGGTACCAACGCCTGCAACAGCGCCCGGCGTACCGCAAAGCGGTGATGACCGCGTTGACCTGATACTGACTATTAATACAGGTGACTGTACTTGTGCGGCGCGGGCAAGCACCATGTTTGTCATGCGCCGCCGTTGAACGATGCGCGGTGTGCCCTCATCTATTGTCCCTATTCCCTTCTTTGGTGCGTATTCCGCTATGAGTTCCGCTCTGTCCATCCGGCAGCTAACCAAAACCTACGGCAACGGTTTCCAGGCCCTGAGTGGTATCGATCTGGACGTTGCCGAAGGTGATTTCTTCGCCTTGCTCGGCCCCAACGGCGCCGGCAAATCCACCACCATCGGCATTCTCTCGACCCTGGTCAACAAGACCAGCGGCACGGTGAATATCTTCGGCCATGACCTGGACAAATCCCCGGCGGCGCTCAAGCGTTGCATCGGCGTGGTGCCCCAGGAATTCAACTTCAACCAGTTCGAAAAGACCTTCGACATCGTCGTGACCCAGGCCGGCTACTACGGCATCCCGTCGAAAGTCGCCAAGGAACGCGCCGAGCAGTACCTGACCCAACTGGGCCTGTGGGACAAGCGCGACGTGCCTTCGCGTTCGCTCTCCGGCGGCATGAAGCGACGCTTGATGATCGCCCGCGCGCTGGTCCACGAACCGCGCCTGCTGATCCTCGATGAGCCCACCGCGGGGGTGGACATTGAACTGCGTCGCTCGATGTGGACCTTCCTCACCGAGCTGAACCAGAAAGGCATCACCATCATCCTCACCACCCATTACCTGGAAGAGGCTGAGCAACTGTGCCGCAACATCGGCATCATCGACCACGGCACCATTGTCGAGAACACCAGCATGCGCAACCTGCTGGGCCAGTTGCATGTGGAAACCTTCCTGCTCGACCTGAAGACCGAACGGTCGGCGCCGCCGCAATTGCTCGGCTACCCATGCCGCCTGGTGGACAGCCGTACCCTGGAAGTCCAGGTGGATAAAGCCATGGGCATCACCGCGCTGTTCGGCCAATTGGCGACCCAGCACATCGAAGTGCTGAGCCTGCGTAACAAAACCAATCGCCTTGAGGAGTTGTTTGTGTCCCTGGTGGAAAAAAACCTGGCGAAGGTGGCGGTATGAATTCTGAACTGCAACCCAACCTCATCGCCCTGCAAACCATCGTCTACCGCGAAGTGAAACGCTTTACCCGGATCTGGCCGCAGACTCTGCTGCCGCCGGCGATCACCATGGTCCTGTACTTCGTGATCTTCGGTAACCTGATCGGCCGGCAGATCGGTGGCATGGGCGGTTTCACCTACATGGAGTACATCGTGCCGGGCCTGATCATGATGTCGGTGATCACCAACTCCTACGGCAACGTGGTGTCGAGTTTCTTCGGCAGCAAGTTCCAGCGCTCCATCGAAGAACTGATGGTTTCGCCGGTGTCACCGCACACCATTCTGATCGGCTACACCTTGGGCGGCGTGCTGCGTGGCTTGATGGTCGGCGTGATCGTGACCTTGTTGTCGCTGTTCTTCACCCAACTGCAAGTGCATCACCTCGGCATCACCCTGGTGGTGGTGGTGCTGACGGCGACGATCTTCTCGCTGCTGGGCTTCATCAACGCGGTGTTTGCCCGCAACTTCGATGACATTTCGATCATCCCGACCTTCGTGCTGACGCCGCTGACCTACCTGGGCGGGGTGTTCTACTCCATCACCTTGCTGCCGCCGTTCTGGCAGACCGTGTCGCTGGCCAACCCGGTGCTGCACATGGTCAACGCCTTCCGCTACGGCATCCTGGGCGTGTCGGATATCCGGATCAGCGTGGCGATCACCTTCATGGTCGTGGCCACTGCGGTGTTGTACATCGGTTGCGCGCGGTTGCTGGTGAGCGGGCGCGGGATGCGGACGTAACGCCGGATTGCACACCGTAAAAAATGTGGGAGCGGGCTTGCTTGCGATAGCCGTGGATCAGTCAGCGATACAGTGACTGACCTAGCGCAATCGCGAGCAAGCCCGCTCCCACATTGGTTTCTGAATAGCGTCTTTACCCTTGCAGCGCCAACTCGATCAGCGCGTGCAGCTCATCCACCGCCAGCGGCGCGGTGGAGAACAGAATGCGAAACACCGTCGGCGCCGCCAGCAGGTTGATCAGGCGGTCCGCGCTCGGCGGTGGCGGCGTGGCGTTCGGGTAGCGCTCGACGATCGTTTGAAGCTGCCCGCTCAGGATGCTCACGCAATACCCTGGCGTCTGGCTGGATTGCACATCGCGCATCATGTTGCGCCCCGGCTCTGAACTCATCTCATCCAGGTATTGCTCGGCCCACGCCCGCAGGTCGCCGCGCAGGCTGCCGGTGTTGGCCGGCGCGCTGTCCGGGCGCATGCGCGCCAGGGCCACATCGGCGAGCAACACCGAGAGGTCGCCCCAGCGGCGGTAGATGGTCGACGGCGTGACGCCTGCGCGCGCCGCGATCATCGGTACGGTGACGCTGGACCGCTCATGGGTTTCCAGCAGTTCGCGCACCGCCGAATGGACGGATTCTTGTACCCGGGCACTACGGCCCCCCGGGCGGAGGCCTTCTTTTATCGCCATGCCTGTGACCTTAACACAAAGAATTTGCTTTAAGCGGCGAGCAGTAGCACACTCGACAAAAGCAAAATATTAGCTTTAGCGGAGCGTGCCCATGTCCAGCCTCACTTCTCATCGTTCCAGCCTGGTGTTCCTGGCGATCACCTTGCTGACGTTCCTGGCGGCCTCCAGCGCGCCGACGCCGTTGTATCACCTGTACCAGGAGGGCCTGCATTTTTCCTCGGGCATGCTCACACTGGTCTTCGGGGTCTACGCCTTGAGCTTGCTGGCGGCGCTGTTGACCGTGGGTTCGCTGTCGGATCACCTGGGGCGCAAGCCGGTGATTTTTGCCGCACTGGCCCTGAATATGCTGGCGATGCTGCTGTTTATCAATGAGAGCAGCGTGGCCTGGCTGATCGCCGCACGGACGCTGCAGGGTTTCGCCACCGGCATGGCCACCGCGGTATTGGGCGCGGCCCTGCTCGACACCGACCGCCAACAGGGGCCGCTGGTCAATAGCGTCGCGCCCTTGCTGGGCATGGCTTGTGGCGCGATGGGCAGCAGCCTGCTGGTGGAATTCGCGCCGCTGCCCACCCAGTTGATCTACTGGACACTGCTCGCGCTGATGCTCGGGCAGGCCATGTATGTGTGGCGTTTACCGGAAACCGTCAGCCGCATCCCCGGCGCGCTGGCGTCATTGCGCCCGACTTTGCACGTGCCGCCGCAAGCGCGCCGGGCGTTGTGGCTGTCGTTGCCGGTGGACGTGGCGGTGTGGGCCATGGGCGGCTTCTATTTGTCCCTGGCGCCGTCGCTGGTACGGGCGGCGACCGGCTCGACCTCCAACCTGATCGGTGGCGGCCTGGTCGCGGTGTTGACCTTGAGCGGCGCGCTGATGATTTTCAGCCTGCGCAATCGCCCGGCCCACAAGGTCCTGCGGTTGGGCGCCAGCCTGCTGGCCGTTGGCGTGGCGCTGATCCTCGTGGCGGTCCACAGCGCCAGCCTGCCGCTGTTTTTCATCGCCACGTTGATCGCCGGCAGTGGTTTTGGCGCGGGCTTTCTCGGGGCCTTGCGCAGTGTGGTGCCGCTGGCCTTGCCCCATGAGCGGGCGGGGTTGATGTCGGCGTTTTACGTGCTGAGCTACCTGGCGTTCTGCCTGCCGTCTTTGCTGGCGGGCAATCTGATCCGCAGTTTTGGCCTCATCGCCACCACCGACGGCTATGGTGTCGTGCTGATCATGCTGACCCTCGGCGCCCTGGCCGGGTTGCTGCGCCAGGATGCATTGCGGGTCGGGTGCAAGGGCAGCGCCTGATTCTATATTGGTGAAATAGATAACAGTTAGAGATATTACCCGTTATATAGATATGCGCTCAGGTTCTACCATGGCCCAACCTCCTACGAGGAAGAGGATTACCATCATGACCTGCTCGACCACCCTGAACTACAAACCCTTCAGCCACCTGGCCCGTCCGCGGGAAGTGATCCGCCAGTTCACCCCGAACTGGTTCGCCGCCACCATGGGCACCGGGGTGTTGGCGCTGGCGCTGGCGCAACTGCCGGTCAACCTGCCCGGCATGTACGCCATCGCCGAAGGGCTGTGGCTGTTCACCATCGGCTTGTTCATCCTGTTCAGCGCCTTGTATGCGGCGCGCTGGGTGATGTTTTTCGACGAAGCGCGACGGATCTTCGGGCACTCCACGGTGTCGATGTTCTTCGGCACCATTCCCATGGGCCTGGCTACGCTGCTCAACGGTTTGCTGCTGTTCGGCCTGCCGCGCTGGGGTGCTGGTGTGGTGCCGCTGGCCGAAGCGCTGTGGTGGCTGGATGTGGCGATGGCAGTGGCCTGCGGTGTGCTGATTCCGTTCATGATGTTCACGCGCCAAGAACACAGCATCGACCAGATGACCGCCGTCTGGCTGTTGCCGGTGGTCGCCGCTGAAGTCGCCGCTGCCAGCGGTGGCTTGTTGGCGACGCACCTGGCGGATGCCCACGGGCAACTGGTGATGCTGGTGACCAGCTACGTGCTGTGGGCATTTTCCCTGCCGGTGGCGTTCAGCATTCTGACCATCCTGATGCTGCGCATGGCCCTGCATAAGCTGCCCCACGCCAACATGGCCGCGTCGAGCTGGCTGGCACTTGGCCCGATCGGCACCGGCGCCCTCGGTATGCTGCTGCTGGGCGGCGATGCACCGGCGATCTTCGCCGCCAATGGCTTGCCCACTGTCGGTGAAATCGCCTACGGCCTGGGCCTGATCGCCGGGATTACCCTGTGGGGCTTCGGTTTGTGGTGGATGCTGATCGCGGTGCTGATCACCCTGCGTTACCTGCGCGCCGGTATCCCGTTCAACCTGGGCTGGTGGGGCTTCACCTTTCCGTTGGGGGTCTACGCCCTGGCCACGTTGAAGCTGGCGAATGTGTTGCACCTGGGGTTCTTCAGCGTAGTGGGTGGCGTGCTGGTGCTGGCGTTGGCGCTGATGTGGCTGGTCGTCGCCAAGCGCACCGTGCAGGGGGCCTATAAAGGTGAGCTTTTTGTTTCGCCGTGTATTGCAGGATTAGGGAATAAGTAAGCGGGATTAGGTAAAGTCGTGGCCTGAAAAAAAACCAGGCCACGCAGGAACACGGACGATGAGCCACCCCTCACAATTCACCTTGCTGCGCACACGGCGCTTTCTGCCGTTCTTCATTACCCAGTTGCTGGGTGCCTTCAACGACAACATCTTCAAGCAATCGCTGATCCTGGCGATTCTCTACAAGTTGACCATCGACGGTGACCGCGCCATCTGGGTCAACCTGTGCGCCTTGTTGTTTATCCTGCCGTTCTTCCTGTTCTCGGCGCTGGCCGGGCAGTTTGGCGAGAAATTCAACAAGGACGCGCTGATCCGTGCGATCAAGGTCGGCGAGATCGTGATCATGGCCGTCGGCGCGACGGGTTTCCTGTTCAATCATCTGGAACTGATGCTGCTGGCGTTGTTTGCCATGGGCACCCACTCGGCGCTGTTCGGTCCGGTGAAGTACTCGATCATGCCTCAGGCGCTGCGCGAGGATGAGCTGGTGGGCGGCAACGGCCTGGTGGAAATGGGCACGTTCCTGGCGATCCTCGCTGGCACCATCGGCGCCGGGATCATGATGTCGTCCGCCCATTACGCGCCGGTGGTGGCGGTGGCGATTGTCGGCGTGGCGCTGCTGGGTTACCTGGCCAGCCGCGGCATTCCGCGGGCGGCGGCGTCTTCGCCGCAACTGCGGCTGGACTGGAACATCTTCAGCCAGTCCTGGGCCACCTTGCGCCTGGGCCTGGGGCAGACCCCGGCGGTGTCGCGCTCGATCGTCGGCAACTCGTGGTTCTGGTTTGTCGGCGCGATCTACCTGACGCAGATCCCGGCCTACGCCAAGGAATGGTTGTACGGCGACGAAACCGTGGTGACCCTGATCCTCACGGTGTTCTCGGTGGGCATCGCGCTGGGCTCGATGCTCTGCGAAAAACTCTCCGGGCGTAAAGTGGAAATCGGCCTGGTGCCGTTTGGCTCCTTCGGCCTGACGGTGTTCGGCCTGCTGCTGTGGTGGCATTCCGGCGGCATGCCGCAGAACGTGCAGGCCAACGACTGGCTGGCGGTGCTCGGGTACGGCCAGGCCTGGTGGGTGTTGTTCGATATCCTCGGCCTGGGTGTGTTCGGCGGTTTCTATATCGTGCCGTTGTATGCACTGATCCAGTCGCGCACCGCCGAGAACGAACGGGCGCGGGTGATCGCCGCCAACAACATCCTCAACGCGCTGTTCATGGTGGTCTCGGCGATTGTGTCGATCCTGCTGCTGAGCGTGGCCAAGCTGTCGATCCCCGAGCTGTTCCTGGTGGTGTCGCTGCTCAACGTGGCGGTCAACGCCTACATCTTCAAGATCGTCCCCGAGTTCACCATGCGTTTCATGATCTGGCTGCTCAGCCATTCCATGTACCGCGTCGAGCATCGCAACCTGGAACTGATCCCGGACGAAGGTGCGGCCTTGCTGGTGTGCAACCACGTCTCGTTCGTCGATGCGCTGTTGATTGGTGGTGCGGTGCGTCGGCCGATTCGCTTTGTCATGTACTACAAGATCTACCGCTTGCCGGTGCTCAACTTCATCTTTCGCACCGCCGGGACGATTCCGATTGCCGGGCGTAATGAAGACATCCAGATCTACGAAAAAGCCTTCACACGAATTGCGCAGTACCTGAAGAACGGCGAGTTGGTGTGCATCTTCCCGGAAGGCAAGTTGACCAGTGACGGCGAGATGAACGAGTTCCGCGGTGGTGTGACGCGCATTCTGGAAGAGACGCCGGTGCCGGTGATTCCATTGGCGTTGCAGGGCTTGTGGGGGAGTTTTTTCAGCCGCGACCCTAACAAGGGCTTCTTTCATCGCATTTGGTCGCGCGTGACACTGGTGGTCGGCCAGCCGGTAACGGCGCAGGCAGCGACACCGTCGCACTTGCAGGGTTTGGTCGGGGAACTGCGGGGGGCGGTGAAGTAGCGAGCCGGGTTTACTCGGCATGCGTGCTGCTGGCGAGCGGTGTGGCGCCAGGATGTTCCGGCGTGACGCGGCTCCTTCATGCCCAGTCCGGTAATTTTTCACTCTATTGGAGGAACGTTTTCGGTCAGCACGCCACAGAGTTATCGTCTTCCTCTGCGTATGACGGGAGCTAACGATGGACTCTACTTCTACTTCTACTTCTACTTCTTCACCGCAGCCGCAGTTGGCTTACTCCGGCGAAGATCAAAAAGCCAACTCGGCCTATCGCGCGGCGAGTGATCCCGTCAGACAGGCCGCGCATGCGGCTCCGATCACTGCCAATGTGCCGTTTATGTACAACAATACTCATGGGCCATCCAGGGTGGAGATCGGTTCAGTCGAGGCTGGCCCGGTGACTTATGGCAGTGACTCCGATCTCCAGCGGCGTGCAAGGCAATCTGATGCTGCGCCGGCCGATTCATACTTCCAGAGCGCGCCCAGTCGTGAACAGGTTCGCGCCAAGGCCGAGGGCCAGCAAGGCAGTATTGATTTTGGCAGCCCTTCATCACCGTCTGCGCCGACCAAGGTCGACCCGAGTCGGGGATACCATGATGGCAATGTCAGCATTACTCGCGAACGTGGCACCTCGTCTCGAGCACAGCGGAATCATGAGACCCTTCGCATCAAAACCGGCAATGGTGATGATTCTATCCATATCGAAGAAAGCCGGGACGGTGGGCTCCTCGCGCAGATCAATGGGAAATCCTACGACATTCAACATCATGAAAATCCCGCAATCAAACAGGGCGTTGTGGTCGAAACCGGCGGGGGGAATGATGGCGTCAGCATCGGTTACGGGGGCAGTCGGGAAACGTTTATCTATGCCGGCGCGGGTAACGATACGGTTTACGCCGGGTCGGGCAAGACGAATGTGTTTGGCGGGGAGGGTTCTGACGTGATTAACCTGGGCAGCGGTGAAAGCTACGCTGAAGGTAATGATGGAAATGAC
This sequence comes from Pseudomonas sp. LY-1, assembly GCF_053502595.1. Taxonomy (NCBI): domain Bacteria; kingdom Pseudomonadati; phylum Pseudomonadota; class Gammaproteobacteria; order Pseudomonadales; family Pseudomonadaceae; genus Pseudomonas; species Pseudomonas sp. LY-1. The sequence goes on from NZ_CP094353.1 coordinate 2,302,675, forward strand.
TTTATCACCGGGGGCAGTGGCAATGCTGTGATTTACGGTGGCAAAGGCAGCGATGAATTGCGTGCAGGCGGAGGGCCAGATACCAAAACCAACTACGTGGATGGCGGGGAGGATAACGATCTGATTTATGGCGGAAGGGGGCACAACATTCTGCATGGCGGACCGGGCGATGACCATATCGTCGGGGGAGACAGCAATGCTATTTATACCGGGAGGGGGCGGGATACTGTCCAGACAACCAATGAAAATGATCGTGTCTTCGGACGGCGAGGGGTCGACGATCTGAGCCAGCTCCGTTCCCAGTCAGGCTTTCGGGAAGTCGCCCCCCTTGACGTCGGTCATCGCGGGATCAAAGTCGAAGGCAGCCCGGAGTTCCGCCAGCGTGTAAATGATGACCTTGAGTTTCTCAGAGGCTCGCCGGTGGGGCAGAGGGTGCTTGCAAAAATCGATTCGCTTGAAGCGCCTGTCAAGATCCGACAAGGGGCCGATGGTAGTTTCTATGACTACAGTGATCCAGGTCTCGGAGTTACGCGCAGCGATGAAGGCCGCCGTGCTGATTATGGCGACGGTTTTGTCAAAGACGGCGTTGCGGGCATACCTGCAACAGATCCGGTCCTGACGTATCAACCTAACTTCATTGTTCCGGGGGACCAACGGCCTCCGATCGTTGTTCTGCAACATGAGCTCGCCCATGCGATCAATTTTGGTGAAGGCTCTGCGCTGACAGGTACGACTTTTTCAGGCACCAAAATGGTGGGCTACGACTCAAATGGCCGACCCCGGTTCATGCCGGTGTACGAGGATAATTTTGAGCGCCAGGCGGTCGGACTCTTCACCAGCCACGCCCCCTATAAATTCGACCCGAATCTGCCGGCCTCCACCTACAACGTCTGGCCCTTCACCGAAAACGCGCTGCTCTACGAGTTTGGTCTGCCATTACGCCAGCGCTATACGTAACCGTGCGTCGATCATTGCTGCGGAGTAATTATGTAGGTGGGGCGCGAGACTGCGTGCCGGCAGAGGCTACGCGCTGATCTTGAGCCCCACCAACCCGGCGATGATCAACGCCACACTGGCCAACCGGAACAGCGCCATGGATTCCCCGAACAGGATAATCCCGGCGATCACCGTGCCCACTGCACCCACACCGGTCCAGATGGCGTAGGCGGTGCCCAGCGGCAATTCCTTCATGGCCAGCCCCAACAGGCCGAGGCTGATGGCCATGGCGGCAATCGTCAGGGCGGTGGGCAGCGGCTTGCTGAAGCCGTCGGTGTATTTCAAGCCGACGGCCCAGCCGACTTCGAACAGCCCGGCGAAAACCAGAATGATCCAGGACATGATGACCTCCCTCTATAAAAGCGGGGTCGTCCCCTGATGTGTACGCGATAGCGTCGCGGGGTCGTCCCCGCGGCGTTCGGTAGAGTGCCGAAGATTGATCGAGCGATCAAGTTTTTGCAGTGGCTTCCAGGGTGCGGCGGTCTTCCTTTTCGCTCATGCGGCGGAAGTACGTCGACAGCAGCGCTCCGGAAATATTGTGCCAGACGCTGAACAGCGCACTCGGCACCGCGGCCAGCGGCGAAAAATGCGCGCTGGCCAGCGCGGCACCCAGCCCGGAGTTCTGCATGCCCACTTCCAACGCCAGCGACTTGCGTTGCGCCAACGGCAGCTTGAACAGGCGGCCGGTGAAATAGCCCAGCACGTAACCGAAGCTGTTGTGCAGCATCACCACGGCCATGATCAGCAGGCCCGACTCGGCGATCTTGGCCTGGCTGGCGGCCACCACGGCGGCGACGATGATCACGATGCTCACCACCGATACCAGCGGCAGCACCTCCACCGCATGGCGGACCCGCTCGCCGAGCACACGTTGCGCCACCACGCCAAGCACGATCGGCAACAGCACCACTTGCAGGATCGACCAGAATAATTCCATGAACGACACCGGCAGCCAGGCCGAAGCCAGCAGCCAGATCAGCGCCGGGGTCAGCAGTGGCGCGAGGAGGGTGGTGACGGCGGCGATCGCCACCGACAACGCCAGGTCGCCACGGGCCAGCCAGGTCATCACGTTGGACGAGGTGCCGCTTGGGCAGCAGCCGACGAGGATCACGCCGACGGCGATTTCGGGCGGCAGGTTGAAGGCCCGGCACAGCAACCAGGCCACGCCCGGCATGATCACAAAGTGCGCGACCACGCCCAGGGCCACGCGCCACGGATGGCGGGCGACTTCGGCGAAGTCTTCGAGTTTGAGGGTCAGCCCCATGCCGAACATCACCAGGCCCAGCAGCGGGACGATGGCGCTTTTCAAGCCGATGAACCAGCCGGGTTCGACGAAGGCCAGCACGGCAAAGATCAACACCCAGTAGGCGAAGGTATTGCCGACGAAGCGACTCAAGGCGGCGAGTGCGCGCATGGGGAAGTCCTTATTATTAGGTGTACGGAAAAACCATTGTAGGAGCGAGCTTGTTCGCGAAAATCGTCAACGATGACGCGGGCATTTTGAATGCACGCGGCGCGCTCAGGTTTTTCGCGAGCAAGCTCGCTCCTACAGTAAGGCAATAGTGCGCTTAGATACCCTGTGGGGTCTCTTCGCCGCCCAGTGCTTCGATCAGCGCCGGCAGGAATTCGCCGAAGGTCAGCATCATCAGGGTAAAGCTGGCGTCCAGTTGGCCCAGGGCTTCGTCGCCACCGTCCTGTTCGGCCTGGTCCTGCAGCAGGTCTTCGAACTTCAGGCGCTTGACGGTCATCTTGTCGTCGAGCATGAAGGACAGCTTGTCCTGCCAGGCCAGCGACAGTTGGGTCACCACTTTGCCGGTGCTCAGGTGCAGCTGGATTTCTTCGCTGGTCAGGTCCTGGCGCTTGCAGCGCACGATGCCGCCGTCTTCGTGGGTGTCGCGCAGTTCGCATTCGTCGAGGACGAAGAAGTCATCGGCCGGTTTCTGGGTGGTGACCCAGTCGGTCATGACCGCGGTTGGCGCGGTTTTCACGGTGAGTGGGCGCACCGGCAGGGTGCCGATCACTTCACGCAGGGTCGACAGCAGGTCTTCGGCGCGTTTCGGGCTGGCCGAGTTGACCAGGATCAGGCCCTGTTTCGGCGCGATCGCGGCGAAGGTCGACGAACGACGGATAAACGCGCGCGGCAGGAAGGCCTGGATGATTTCATCCTTGATCTGGTCCCGTTCCTTTTTATAGACCTTGCGCATTTGCTCGGCTTCGATCTCTTCGACCTTCTCTTTCACGGCGTCACGCACCACGCTACCCGGCAGGATGCGTTCTTCCTTGCGCGCAGCGATCAGCAGGAAGTCACCGCTGACGTGAACCAGGGGAGCGTCTTCGCCTTTACCGAAAGGTGCGACGAAACCGTAAGTGGTCAACTCCTGGCTTGCACAAGGGCGCGCCAGTTTGGTGGCCATTGCAGTTTCCAACGCCTCGGCATCAACAGGCAGATCTTGGGTCAGGCGATAGATAAGCAGGTTCTTGAACCACATGGGGTGAGTCTCTCCTTTATACAAAGGGGGGCATTATTGTCTTGATAGCGGCTGAGGCCAACCCTGCCTAAGCCATTGGAAGGGCTGAAAAAAAAGATTTAAGAAAGTGCTTGCCAGACCTTGGGTCGCTCCGTAGAATGCGCGCCACACCGAAACGAAGGGTGATTAGCTCAGCTGGGAGAGCATCTGCCTTACAAGCAGAGGGTCGGCGGTTCGATCCCGTCATCACCCACCATTCGCTTCAAGTGTTACGCGCAGCGGTAGTTCAGTCGGTTAGAATACCGGCCTGTCACGCCGGGGGTCGCGGGTTCGAGTCCCGTCCGCTGCGCCATATTCGGTAACCTGGAACGCTGAACGCCAGGTCACCACAGAAAGCCCGCTCATCGAGCGGGCTTTTTTGTGCCCGGGATTCGGCGCCCTGGCGACGCCGCCCAACCTGCGTTCGCTGTGTGGTGAGATCGATCGGCGGTACACTTTCGCGGGCAATCTTCCGAACCAGCTTACTTCTCGCGCTTTTTCACGCGCGGCAGGGGACACCTCGAAGGCGGCAACATACGGTGAATATCGATACCCGCATCAAATTCCGCCATCTGGTGTGCTTTCTCGAAGTGGCGCGCCAGGGCAGCCTGGCGCGCGCCTCGGAAAAATTGGCGATCAGCCAGCCGGCGCTGTCCAAGACCCTCAAAGAACTCGAAACCCTGCTGACCGCCACTTTATTCGTGCGCAGCAAAAGTGGCGCGGCGTTGACTGAAGCCGGAGTGGCTTTTTTGCGTTATGCCGGGCCGAGCGTACAAGCGCTGCGAGAAGGGGTGAACAGCCTGCGTGCCGGCGAGCACGAACCCTTCACCGCCAGGCTCGGCGTGCTGTCCACCGTGGAAAGTTTGCTGGTGCCCGAGGTCGTCTGTCGTTTGCATGCCCGACATCCCGCGTTGGTCGTGAGCGTGGTGACCGGGCCGAGTGCGTACCTGTTGTCGCAATTGCGTGTAGGGGAGTTGGACCTGGTGGTCGGACGCATGACCGATAGCCCGCAGATCCTGGGGCTGATGTTCGAGCATCTGTACAGCGAATCCATGACCCTGGTGGTGCGTAACGGCCATCCGCTATTGGCTGACCCGCAGGCGCATGAACATATCGAAAATTATCCGCTGGTGTTGCCGCTGGCGGGGACGACGATCCGCAAATACGCCGACAGCCTGTTTGTGCAGCACGGCATCAGCCCGCCGCGCCAGCGTCTGGAAACCCTGTCGTTGATCTTGAGTCGGCGTTATGTGCAGGGCAGTCAGGCGATCTGGGTCGCGCCTTTTGATGCGGTCAGGCAGGACCTGAATCGAGGTGATCTGTTTGAGTTGGAGCTGGGTATTCGTGAACCCGGTGGTTCTGTGGGGCTGTGCAGCAATCCCGCGCTGACGATGTCCATGGCGGCTCAATGGTGCGTGGAGGTGTTGCGCGAGGTGGGCGAGGAATATCGCGAAGGCTGCTATCCATAACCATTTGGATATGGATAGGGTCGGTTTTTTCAGTGTTGGAGGGCGCCTGATCAGGCGAGACTGGGGCGGTGATTGCCGGTTACCCAGCGTTCACCCCTGATTTTCATCCATAACAAAAAGGAAACCGACATGTCTGATGCGGACAACAGCCGTTTCGTCATTCGTGATCGTAATTGGCACCCCAAAGCCCTGACGCCTGACTACAAAACCTCGATCCTGCGTTCCCCGCGTCAAGCCCTGGTGAGTATTCCCCTATCCCGCTCGGAAACCAGCGGCCCGGACTTTTCCCACTTGAAGATGGGGCCGCACGATAACGATCTGCTGCTGAACTTCAACCACGGAGGCTTGCCCATCGGTGAGCGCATCATCGTCGCCGGTCGGGTCTGTGACCAGTATGGCAAGCCGATTCCCCATACCCTGGTGGAGATGTGGCAAGCCAATGCCGGTGGTCGCTATCGACACAAGAAAGACAGCTATCTGGCCCCCATCGACCCTAACTTCGGCGGCGTCGGCCGTGCCTTGACCGACCGCGACGGCAACTACAGTTTCCGCACGGTCAAGCCCGGCCCGTATCCGTGGCGCAATGGTCCCAACGACTGGCGTCCGGCGCATATTCACTTCTCCATCAGTGGCCCGTCGATTGCCACGCGATTGATCACCCAGCTGTATTTCGAAGGTGACCCGCTCATCCCGATGTGCCCGATCGTCAAGTCGATCGCCAATCCGGATGCGGTGCAGAGCCTGATCGCAAGGCTTGATATGAGCATGGCCAATCCCATGGATTGCCTGGCTTATCGCTTTGATATCGTTCTGCGCGGTCAGCGCAAGACCCACTTCGAAAACCGTTGAGGAGGCACGTCCATGCCCGTTGAACTTCTGCCTGAAACCCCGTCGCAAACCGCCGGTCCTTACGTGCATATCGGCCTGGCGCTGGAGGCGGCAGGCAACCCGCCCCGCGAGCAGGAAATCTGGAGCGAAATGGCCAAGCCTGGTGCGCCGGGGGAGCACATCCTGTTGCTGGGCCATGTCTATGACGGCAACGGTCACCTGATCCGCGATGCGTTCCTGGAATGTTGGCAGGCTGACCACGAAGGCGTTTACGACAGCGACTACAACCTGGAAAAGCCCTTCAACGGTTTTGGCCGCACGGCGACCACGGATACTGGCGAGTGGCAGATCCATACCGTCAAGCCGGGCGCCGTGAAGAACGCTGCGGGTGTGCCGATGGCGCCGCACGTCAATGTTTCGCTGTTCGCACGGGGCATCAATATTCACTTGCAGACCCGGGTGTACTTCGACGATGAAGCCCAGGCCAATGCGGTCGATCCGGTGCTGAATCTGATCGAGCAGCCTCAACGTCGGGAGACGCTGGTCGCCACGCGTTGCACGGTTGATGGCAAGTTGGCTTATCGTTTCGATATCCGCATACAGGGCGAAGAAGAAACGGTGTTCTTCGACTTCTGACGGAGGTGGGGCACGGCAAGCCCGCTCATTGAGCGGGCTTTTTGCGGTCTGGGCTTTGGAAAGCCCAGTGCGGGGTGACCTGATAATGGGCCATCGGGTAAACGCAATAGCGCCGCGTTTGGCCCAGAAGAAGCCCGTTTTTACCGGGGCGCGCCGCTCATTGAAAAATATTTAAAATAAATTGCATTTAAATCAACACATTGCGGATTTTTCGTATATGATGCGGCCCACACCGAAAGTGAAGGGTGATTAGCTCAGCTGGGAGAGCATCTGCCTTACAAGCAGAGGGTCGGCGGTTCGATCCCGTCATCACCCACCATTCGCTTCAAGTGTTACGCGCAGCGGTAGTTCAGTCGGTTAGAATACCGGCCTGTCACGCCGGGGGTCGCGGGTTCGAGTCCCGTCCGCTGCGCCATATTTGCTTCCACTAAGGCCCACTGAACGCCTGGAAGCCACGGAAATAGCGGCCTTGTGCCGCTTTTTTCGTTTTCTGAATTCCACTGGAATCCATCTCCAGCCACGGTTTTTAAGTACACATTTAAGTACGCCGCTGGCACAGCCTTTTACGATTTCTTGCGCATCAATTTTCGTATTGGTCCGTCTACCGCTGGGTTGTATTCCCCTCCTTGATGCAGAAGGAGGTGTCTGATGGCTCTGACAGATACAGCGCTCAAGAAAGCCAAGCCCGCCAGCAAGCCTTATACGTTAACTGATGGGAATGGCTTATCTCTGCAAGTGCCCACGACGAGTTCGAAGCGCTGGCATTTCCGTTTCTATTGGCATGACAAGCAATTGCGTATTTCCCTTGGCATCTATCCCGACGTCAGTCTCAAGGAGGCTCGCCAGCGGAGAGAGGCTGCACGTGCGCTGGTGGCCAACAATATCGATCCCCGCTCACATCGTCGCGCCGAGCACCAAAAAGCCTCTCACGCCGCCAACAACACGTTTGAAGCGGTTGCTGGTCGCTGGCATGAGTTCCGAAGTAAAAAACTGACGAAAAGTAAGAAGGGTACTGGTGGTGATCGTGAGGCTTCAGTCGAGTTTTGCGCGCCGGACTCGCTCGCAGGGTGCTGAACCAGACCTTGAGCTCGCATCAGCACTTCGCAGGTCTGGTTATTGAACGAGCGGGGCGCTGGAGGACTAATAAGAATCTAGTATTTTGTTTGAGTTGACGGTAGCGAGCAGGGTGCGGCGAGTTCTCGAAGCCGGTCAGTGTTCCGGCAGGTTGGCGAAGATGTTCGCCAAGACTTGGTTAAGTTTGCGCAGTTGAGCTTCGGTTAGACCCTGGAAGCTTTTTTGGAATAACTCGTCGGTGAGTTCGTGCATGTCAAAAAACGCCTGGCGACCTGCCGCGGTCAGGCTGACTTGAGTTACGCGGCCGTCCTGGGTGCTCTGGCTGGTTTCCACCAGACCATCATCCTTCATTCGGTAGACGATTTTGGTGATGGTCGAAAGCTTGGCCACGGCGTGTTCGGATATCTCCGAAATGCTGGAGTCGTCGTTCTCGAAGAGAATGTTCAGCACTCGCCAACGCGGGATATCCAGGTCGATCCGCTTGAGCAGCTTTTCCATGGCCATGGCGTAGCGCCCGTACACGCGTGCCAGCCAGTAAAAAGGAAACTCTTCCTTGTGAAAGTCTTCGCTGGCAGGGTTGTAGCGGTTACGGCGTTTCTTGGGAATGGACATCAAAGGAACTGCTTTGTGAAAGTCGACGGACAATCATAGACATTTCTACTAAATTTGGCATCCGCCGCTATGCCGGCGGAGGGCGCTCAATGGTGCTGCAGGTGTGTGGATCTGTCCGAACAGATGGTCAGCTGTTGTTTTCCAATGCCGGATCGAAGCGTGTCGTAAGCCATGTGGCATCGGGCAGACGAAAGAATTCCTGCGTGCGCTGCGCTTTCTAGGCATCGATATTCTGGCCGGCACGCAGCACTGCTTCGGAGCCAGGGAGGCCGGTTTCCACCAGCTAGATGCCCTTGGCTGGATTCTGCCCGTGATACTTCAGCACCATGGCGATCTGGCCATAGGAGTCATAGGCGTTGATGCCGACGGTCTTGCTCTTGAGGTCTGTAATGCTCTTGATAGGCGAATCCTCCTGCATGGCTCAGTACAGCGAGAATGGCCCCGGTGCCTCGGCCACGTGCTGGGCACTGGCTAAGCCGGCAGTTCGCTGGACAATGTGCCCTGATCAAGCGAAGACGGGGCCTGAGGTGAACAGTCGCGTGCGCCAGCGAGCATCGACTGCACCGTTGACGCGGTGCCTTGGAATTGCATCCATTCGATACGGTAGGGCTTACCCGGTTCGGGGAAGGCATCTGCGCGTCCCATCAAGCAGTACTTCATTTCTTCCACGCTAAAAAGGAAGCCTGAGCGGATGTTGGTGTTCACCAGGACGCAGGCTGCCCCGCACGCCGCTAATTACCGGAGGTAAAGCGAACAAACAGCCCATGGCCCCGGTGGCGATGATGGCAATATTCAAGGGTGTCCTTGGTTATTGTGCGCGCTGGTTGCGCCTTGGACGTTTGCGCGGTAATCCTTGGGCGGCATGCTGTAGTGGCGCTTGAATACCCGGGAAAAGTGCGCGGAGTCGGTAAAGCCCCACTTGTAGGCGATGGTGGTGATGGGTAGGGCATTGTCACCGGTCTGTGCCAAATCTCGGGCGGCGCAGTGCAGGCGTTGGCGCTGGATGTAGCGTCCGATGCTGTCACCATCGAGTTCAAACTGGCGGTAGAGCTGGCGTACCGAGATGTTCAGCATCGCGGCCAGTTCGGCTGGTGTCGGGGGCGCCAGCAGCGTTTTGTTGATCATTCGCTCAGCGAGTCGTCGTAGGGGGCGGCCGGTGTTCGGTACATCATCGGGATGTAAAGAGGGCTGCAGCAAGTTGATCAGGGCGTCCTGCAATGCCGCGCCATGAGATTGGCCGGCGCCCAGATTCATTTCCCCGTCACTGATCTGCTGCAACATGCCGTGGAGCAGACGTCCGCTCAGGCCGCTCTGTTCGATTTTGCCGAAGCGCCAGGCGTGTGTCGGCAGGAGCCGATCCACGGCGTCACGGCAGAGGTGGATCGACAGTTGCGCGATCAACCCATTCGGTTGCATTTCAAAGGACTCGGCTGAGTCCAGCAGGGCCATGTCGCCAGGGTGCAAGGTGAATGTTTGCGCACTACGGTTGATCGCCATGCTGCCTTCACGCTGCAGGACTAAAAAATAGAAGCGATCATCACCACGGCTTGCGCTGCCGCGTTCGCGGCGGATCGACAAGGCGTTAACCTGGATATCCGCCAGATTCAGATCACCCAATTGATGGTGCTGGATATTGCCAATGAAATTGTCCGCATGAGTGCAGCGTTGCGTGACAAAACGGCCACACACGGCATGTACTGCCTGATTCCAGTGGTCGAAATCGTGGCGGTTTTGCACACTCACAAGGCACCTCGAAGGGATTTCTAATAGTTTTGGTGCGCAATTGGATCGATTTTGCACATATGACTAATTACGGGAAAATTCAAGCATTCCTCGTGCCAGAAACGAGTTGAGTATTGTGAGTTTTCGAACAGGGAGGGCAGGGCCGGTAAACCGGCCCGAGAGGCGATTCAGTAGCGGATCATCACTGACTTGAGTTCGGTGTAATCGTCAATAAACGCGCTGCCGAATTCGCGGCCCGTGCCCGAGGCTTTAATGCCGCCGAAGGGCACCGAAGGGTCGAGGAAGGTGTGCATGTTGATGTATACCGTGCCGGCCTCAATCTGGGGGATCAGGCGCAGTGCCCTGGACAGGTCGTTGGTCCAGATGCTTGCGGTGAGGCCGAACGGCGAGTCGTTCATCAGGCCGGGAAGTTCTTCGACGTCGTCATAAGGCAGCACGCACATTAACGGGCCGAACGTTTCTTCGTGCAGGATGCGATCCTTGGCGTTACCCGCGAGTACCAGGGTCGGCTCAACGAAGTAGCCGGGACGGGCAATCGCATTACCACCGCAGACGATGCGGCTTTCCTGGCGTGCCAGCTCGAAGAATTGCACCATCTTGTCGAACTGCGGCTTATTGGCCAGGGGCCCGAACTGGACACTCTCATCAAGAGGCGAGCCAATGCTCATGCCTTTTAGTGCCGCGCTGAATTTCTCCAGGGTCTCATCCAGGCGTGAACGCGGTACGTAGAGCCGTTCTGGTGCCGCACACACCTGACCCTGATGCACATAACCGGTTTGGATCAGCCCACCGATGGCAGCATCGAGGTCGACGTCAGGCAGCAGCGCCGCAGCATTTTTGCCGCCCAGTTCCAGGGTCACTCGGGTGAGGTTGGCGGCCATTGCGGCCTGGCCGACCTTGAGTCCGGTCGGCACCGAACCGGTGAACGAAACCTTGGCTACCTGCGGGTGGTTGACCAGTTGTGCACCGACTTCGCCGGTGCCGTTGACGATGTTCAACACTCCCGCTGGCACACCCGCGTCCATTGCCAGTTCGGCCAGGCGCAGCAAAGTCAGTGGGGTGAATTCACTGGGTTTGAGCACCAGCGTACAGCCGGTGACCAGAGCGGCAGCGATTTTCCATACACCGATCATTACCGAGAAATTCCACGGCACGATACCGGCCACCACGCCCACTGGCTCACGACGGGTGAAGGCGGTGTACTGTTCGCCGGCCATCGACGGGAAGGAGGGGGACATCGTTTCGCCGTTGATCTTGGTCGCCCAGCCGGCGTAGTAGCGTAGGAAAACCGCGCTTTGGCCGACTTCAAACATCCGGGATAGGTGGATAGATTTGCCTGAGCAGAGGGTTTCCAACTGGGCCAGTTCTTCGCTGTTGGCTTCGAGCAGATCGGCCAGTCGATTGAGTATTACGCCACGCTGATAGGGCAAGGTCTTGGCCCAACTGCCTTTAAAAGCGCAGTGTGCTGCACTGACGGCCGCTTCGATGTCAGCTGCATCAGCGGCGGTTACCTGGGCGATGGCTTCGCCATTGGCCGGATTGATGATCGAGATACGCTTGTCGGAGGCGCTAGAGCGGTAAGCACCATCGACGAAATGGGCGTGCTGGCGTTGTAGGAACGCCTGCACTTGGGGAAGCAATTGAATGTCGCTCATGGGGTGACTCCTGGCAGATAAAATCAAAGAGGGATGGCAATGTTGAGCCAGAACTTATCGCCTTCCGGACGGTTCAATACGTCGAACTCATGTTGGTAGCGGCCCTGGATGTTCAAGCCCGAGGCAGTTGTGTAGGAGAGTTGCGGGCCCAGTGCAGTGGCGCGGCCTTTGAAGTCTCCGAATACCGCACCGTCACCGCTGTCGCCGGTGAGCTGTTTGTAGGTGTAGCCACCGATACCCACACCCCAGTTGCCGAAGTGCTTGGCAGCGACGAAGTCGGCGTGGAGTTCATTGCCTGAGCGGTATTGGGTGTCGTTGTTCTCGTAGTTGTGGTCAAACATGGTCTTCATCGAGAACTCATAACCCTGCGGGTTGCGGTAGGTGAAGGCGAACAGCGGCTCGACGGTGGCGTAGTTACGCCCGATGTTGGCCAGTTCTTTCTTGTCGTAGCGGCCGGTGGGTAGGTACAGGTCGACGGCTGCAATCCAGTGCCAGTTTCCGGCGTGCCAGCCGACCGCCAGTGGACTGACGATGAGGTCGCCCATGCCGGCGCGATCCTGGCGGCCGCCCGCCCCCATATTGACGTCCACATCGGCTGCAACCAGGAAGGCGTGCATCGCCCAGTTGCCACCGAGGATCTTCTTATCAGTGACATGGATGGCGCGCAGAATGGTAGCGGCGGTACTGACTTTGAAGTGGTCGAACGCCGGGTTCGTATTGGCAAACTTGTCGGCGGTGTAATAGGTGTTGTAGCTGATCAGGTAGTTGCCAGGCGGAGGCAGGGCGCCGGTCATGAAACCTTCGCTGCCATTGGCGTAGGCGCCGCCACCACCCTCGGTGGCGTGGGCATTCTGGGCAAGGACAAGTGCGGAAAGTGCAATAGCGCTGATCAGATGACGCTGCGGGAAGAAGTGCATGGTGTGATCCTCGATCCGGTTTCAGGGCGTAGGAAAGCTCTGGCGCGATATGCGCGCCAGGTCGGGAAAGGTCGATTAGGAGCGGTTGGAGCCGGCGAGTGACTGAGGTGTGCCAATCACCGCATCGAGATTCAGCGTTTGCTCATGTGGTGCGCTCAGCGTCAGCGGTGCCTTGCCGAGAATGAAATCGGCGCCGCGTTCGCCAAGCATGATCGCCGGCGCGTTGGTGTTGCCGCTGGCTATCTGCGGGCATACGGAGAGGTCGATCACTCGCAGGTTCGGCACGCCATGTACGCGCATCTGCAGGTCGACCACCGAGCTGCCCGGATCAATGCCCAGGCAACAGGTACCGCCAGGGTGGTAGACGGTCTTGATCGCCTGGCGTATGAAGGTCTCGATGCCGGCAGTGTCCTGCCAGTCGATATTCTCGGGCGCGACGATCTTCTTGATCAGGCTTTTCAACGCGGGTTGTTGCATCAGCTTGAGGCCGGCTTGCACGGCACGTATCTGCCCTTGCAGGTCGTCTTTGTCCCCCAGATAGTTGGGGTCGATGAGCAGCATGTCGGCCGGGTCAGTGCTGCGCAGGCGCACGTCGCCACGAGCCTTGGGGCGCAGGTGACCAACCTTGACCGTGAGGCCATGCTCGGCGGCGGGAGGGGCTTCGCCGGGAGTGTTGTCGAAGTTGTCCATTACCGGCAGGAACATGAACTGGATGTCTGGCCGACCGACGCCCTGGCTGTCGACGAAACCGCCGCCTTCGAGGATATTGCTGGTCAGCAGGCCGCTACGGAACGCCAGCCACTGGATCATGTGCTTGATGCCGCGCAGGCCCTTGTCTTCGCCGAGGATGCTGTTCTGTTTGTGGGTGGTGGCGTTGAGCGACAGGTGAAGGTGGTCATGAAAGTTCTTGCCAACCGGTAGGTTGACCAAGGTCTCGATGCCGAGACCCGCGAGGTGTTCCTTCGGCCCGATGCCGGAGAGCATGAGAATCTTCGGACTGCCGAAGGCGCCGGCGCTGAGAATTACTTCCTTGCGGGCGTGGGCGATTATCGGCGCTCCATCCTTCTCGCTGAACTTCACTCCGGTAGCGCGGGCGTTCTCGACGATCACCTTGTGCGCCAGGGCGTCAGTGATCACGGTCAGCTTGGTGTTGTCGCGTACCGATTTCAGATAGGTACGCGCGGTGCTGGCACGGGCACCATTGTGCGTGGTGGTCTGGTAGAAGCCGACACCTTCCTGGGATGCGCCATTGAAATCGTTGACGTAGGGCAGGCCCATCTCTTGGCCCGCGCGCACGAAGGCCATGGTCATTGGGTGGCGATAGCGGTTCTCGCTGACCGGCAATGGGCCTTGCTGTCCGTGGAATTCACCGCTGAGGCTCTCGTTGGCTTCGGCTTTCTTGAAGTAGGGCAGCACATCGCGATAACCCCAGCCCGGGCAGTTCCAATCTTTTACCCAGTCGTCGTAATCCTCGTGTTGGCCACGGATGTAGATCATCCCGTTGACCGAGCTACCGCCGCCGAGCACCTTGCCCTGGGCAATGATCATTTCGCGGTCGTTGCAGTGTTTCTGCGGCACGGTCATGTACGGCCAGGACTTCTGCTGGAAAACCTGTACCACGGTGGCGGGCATGGTATGGAAGGGGCTGCTGTCCTTGCCTCCGGCCTCAAGCAGTAGCACGCTGCCGGCATTCTGCTGGATCAGCCGGGCTGCAACCACGCAGCCTGCCGAGCCGGCGCCTATCACGATGTAATCGTATTCCTGAGTGGACATGGGGGGGCCTCGCTAATGTCCCGAAGGGATTTTTATGAGGCTCTATTCAAGCCTTTACCAGCGACAGGAAATTGATCCTGGTGGCCAGGTTGTTGTACGTGCTTGCCAGGTTTTACCGATCATCCGGTTGTACGAATCTCAGCCCTTGATGAAACGCTGCGCAAGACTCAGTTGCGATTCGGCCAATTGGTGCAGGGTCTGGCTGATCTCGGTGGTGCGTCCTGCCTGCTGACTGGTGCGCTCTGTGAGGCCGGCAATCTCGGTGATCTGCTGGTTGATCTGCTCGGCGACCTGGCCCTGCTGCTCAATGGCCGCTGCCATCTGCTGGTTCATGCTGCTGATCTGGCCGACTTCCTCGCAGATACGCACCAGTGCCTGGCGGGTTTGCTGCACATCGGCACTGGCGCGCAGCGCGGCCTGCTCGCCACGTTTCGCGGTGGTCAGCGCGTTGCCGCTTCCGCTACGCAGGCTTTCGATAGAGCGCTGGATTTCATGAGTCGAGTCACGTGTGCGTGAGGCGAGGCTGCGTACTTCGTCGGCAACCACGGCGAAGCCCCGGCCGGATTCGCCGGCGCGGGCGGCTTCGATAGCGGCATTGAGGGCCAGCAGATTGGTTTGTTCGGCGATGCTCTGGATCACGCTGGCGATGCCGCCGATCGACTCGATAGCATCGGCCAGGTTGCCGACGGCGCTGCCGATCTCTTCCACCGAAGAGCGCATGGTCTGAGTGGAGTTCTGGCTGTCGTCCGACAGGCGTTCACCGTCGTAGGCCAACTGGTTGGCGTTCTGCGCGGCCTGGGCGGTGCTCTGCAGGTTGCGTGAAAGCTCCTGGATGGTGGCGCTCATCTGGTTGATGGCCGCGGCGGTCTGTTCGGTCTCGCGTACCTGCCTGTTCAGTTGTTCGGCGGTGTTCTCCACCACTTCGGCTGAAGTATGTGCCTGCTGGCGCAGAACCTCGCTGTTGATGCTGATGCGTGACATCACCGTAGTCATCCGCGCGCGCTGGCTGTTCAGGGCCATCGCTAGCAGGGCGCTGCTGTCGGCGTGGCCGCTATGCAGCGGCGCCAGTAGCGGCTCGCTGTATATTTCCCGGTACTGGCCAAGGATTTTGCGGGTCAGTCGGCGCTGGCGCAGGGCTGGTTGCAGCCCGGCCAGCAGCAGCGCGAAGAGGGCCAGCAAACCTGTGGCCAAGGGCAGTTGCGCGGTGATGATTGCGCCCAGAGCGAGCAGGCCAAGACTCAGTTGAAGGCCATGACTGGCGAGCAACGCAGTGGAACGCTGGCCTGGCGCCCACGGCGATTGACCACGGTCGAGGCGGGCATAGAGCGTACTGGCTGCGAGTATTTCTTCACGGCTGATCGGCTGGTAGACGGTGCCGAGCGCCGAGAGTTCTCCGCCATCGAACAGCGGCACGACATAGAGCGTGTGCCAGTAATGCCCGCCCTGCCTGTGACGCCCCATCACGGGGCCAGTCCAAGGTACGCCGGCACGCAGCGCACGCCACATGCTGTCGATGACCACTGCGGGCATGCGCGGGTCATTGATCTGCTCGTGGGGTTTGCCGATCAGTTCGTCTTCGCGCAGGCCGCACATTCGCAGGTAGGCCGCATTGCAACTGAGCAGCACGCCTTTTGGATCGAGGCGCGATATCGGCGGTTCATCGAAGTGCGGGAGGTTGGGGTGGATGGCAGCATTCATTGCACGACTCCTCGCGGTTACCAGGGCAGCACGCGCTCGGCGCGCATCTTGCGCACCATGGCGTCGTAGAACTTGGTGGCGAAGCCACTCTCGCGGATCAGCATGGCGGTGAGGTCCGCGCACCTCTCGGCAATACCGGCTTCGAGCGGGTTGTCTTCGCCGCCCAGGGCGCCGGCGGCACACTGGTTCTCGGCCGCGCGTTGCACCGTCCAGAGCAGGAAGAAGGCTTTCTCGATGCTGCTTTCGCCCACTGCGATACCGTGGTTGCGCAGCACCAGGATGTGCTTGTCGCCCAGGCTTTCGATCATCCGGGTCTTCTCGTCTTCAAACAGCGTGATGCCTTCAAAGGTGTGGTAACCGATGCGGCCGTAAAGTTGCGCGCCGTAGAAGTCGTCATGGGTGAAGCCGCGCTTTTTCTGCACCACGGCGGAGATCGGCGTGGTGTGGGTGTGTAGGAGGCACTGGATATCGTCGCGCGCGCCATGCACGGCACTGTGCAGAGCGAAGCCTGCGGGGTTGCCGTCGTAGGGTGACTCGTCGAGCTTATTACCGTGCAGGTCGACCTTGAGCAGGTTGGCTGGAGTGACTTCGCTGTAGTTCAGGCCGAACGGGTTGACCAGGTAATGGTGGGCCGGGCCAGACAGGCGTGCGGAAATGTGATTGAAGATGGTCTCGGTCCAGCCGAAGTAATCGACCAGGTGGTAGCAGTGGGCGAGCTTGATGCGCAGCGCCCATTCTTCGTCGCTACAGGTTTCGGGCTTGAGGGTTTGGATCATTGCGGTCATGGTGGTTTCTCTAGGGCGGTAGGACGCACCTGTCAGGCACGATGGCGTTATGTCAGGCGCAAGGAGCCAGGCGCAGGTTGTCATGGAACCCGTTTCGGCCGGGAAACTCCGGTGCGAGTACGCGTGCATTGGGCATCTTCAGCCACAGGCGCAGTAGGCGGCGTTTGAGGTCTGGATCGTCGTGATCCTCAAAGTTGCTACGCGAATGCATCACGGCGTAATTGTTGGCGAACTGCATGTCGCCGGGTTCCAGCATCATGTCCAGACGGATCGCTGGGTCATGAATGATGGCGTCGATCAAATCCAACGCCTGGACTTCTACCTGGCAGAGCTTGACGTTGCTCTGTTCGTGGCCGAGTTCGATATAGGCACGAAGGTAACGACAGCTGAGCTTATCCTCGTGGTAGCTGAAAATCGGAGAGGGGACCGGTAGGTCATTACCCAAGTGTGCGAAATATAGTGGGCGATAGAGCAACGCCAGATAGTGGGGGTTCCTCTCCAGGATCTCGTTGTAGACGGTCGCAGCGCTGACCAGGCTGCTGAGTCCGCCTTGCTTGGCCTTGCGTATGGACAGGAGTCCAACTACATCGGACAGATCTGTGTGGTAGGGCAAGTAGGCGTTAGTTTCGTAGACACGAGTAGTTTTCTCTTTGGAGTTGCCTATGGCGGTCACCACGCCCAGCAGGTCGGCGCGTGGATTCTGAGTCACAGGAGTCCCCATGTGCAGGCCCAGGCCGTAATAGATGATTGCCATTTCCTCTTCGCCGTAGAGCTCGGCTGGCAGGCCACGAAGGAGAAGAAAACCGCGGCCATTCTCCAATTCGTTCGCAAGGTTTTGGATCTCCTTATCCAGCTCTGGTATCAAGAAATCCTCACGTATGAAGTTCGGAGCCTTTAGGCCACGATCTCTAACCTGCACCATGGCGCGATCAAGCACAGCGAGCGTGTCAGGGGATAGGTGATATATCCAGGCTTGCTCAGGGTCTTTCACCAAATCTTCGCCACGCCAGGCGCAGGGTGAATCGATTTTTTGGGTAAGCAGGGAGGTCATGGTTTTTTCCTTTCCTGTGATGGGGTAGATGTGGGCGCGATGACCGAAACGATGTCAGTGCTGCTGCGTGAAGGGTGCCGAGTTAAAAAGCGCGCTAGCGAAAGAATGTCGCGAGTGGTGGGTACGCCGAGGCCGTGGTGCTCTGCAAGTTCGACTACCGCGTCACCGATAGCGGCGAGTTCCAGAGCGCGCCCATGCTGATAGTCCTGCAGCATCGAAGTTTTGACTGCGCCCATGCCTGCACCAAGTTTCATGAATGTTGGTGGGTCGAAATCAATGCGTGCGCCATAAGCTGCGGCAGTGAGTAGCCCTTCATGAAGTATTTTCCCCACCAGAGGGGTTAACTCGGGCTCGCTATAGAGCTCTTCGAGTGTTGCCCCAGTGATTACCGACAGGGGGTTGGAGGTCAGATTGGCGAGGATTTTGGTCCACAGCGAGTCTCGGATACGATCACTTGCTCTGGCTTCTATACCCGCGTCTTCGATCAGTTGACGGATCGTTTCGAGTCGTTGGCTCTTGCGGTTATTTGGCTCGCCAAGAATCATCAGGTGCGGATTGTGTGAGCGTGCCTGTCCTGGGCTTATCGTTTCTGCAGTTATGAATACTACGCACCCGAGGATATGTGCCGGATCGAGAGATGCCAGCAGGGTTCCGTCTGGATCAACCGCCTGTATAGGTTGACCAGCCATATTTCCGGACTCGCCGTGGAAGTACCACCATGGCACGCCGTTCACGACCGGAACCACGGTTGTATGTGGGCCGATCAACGGTGCCAGATGGGGGACCAGCGTGGGTAAAGATTGTGCCTTGACGCACAGGAAAACCACGTCCTGCTCGCCGAGCAGGACACAGTCGTCGCTGGCGTTTACCGGGGCGTTATGTTCGCCATCCAGGTCGGTCAGGCGTACGCCGTTTTCGTTTAGCGCGGTGAGTGTGTTGCCACGGGCGAACATATTCACTGGTTGACCTGTGGCCGCCAGGCGCGCCGCCAGGGTGCAGCCAATGGCACCGGCGCCAACAATGCACAGGCGTGAAGGGATCGAGCGAGCCATGGGGCTTTCTCCTTGCAAATAGGTTGCGCCCGCGAGACGGGCGCATGGTGGATCAAGTCGCGAGCATTTCCTGGTGCTTGCTGGCCAGGCCTAGGTAGGCCTCAATCACCCGCGGGTCATCGGCCAGTTCGGCGGCCGGGCCCTGCATGACGATCTGCCCGGTTTCCAGCACGTAGGCGTAGTCGGCAACACGCAACGCCGCGCGGGCGTTCTGCTCCACCAGCAAGATCGACACACCCTGGCGCCGCAGGTCGGCGATGATGCGGAAGATCTCTCGAGTGATCAGCGGCGCCAGGCCCAGGCTCGGCTCGTCGAGCATCAGCAGCTTGGGCTTGGCCATCAGCGCACGGCCTACGGCGAGCATCTGTCGCTCGCCGCCGGAAAGGGTCGACGACTCTTGCTTGCGGCGTTCAAACAGGCGCGGGAACAGGCTGTAGACTTCCTGAAGGGTGCCGTCGAGGTACTTATCGCCTTTGCGGTAGCGCATAAAGCCGCCGAGGCGCAGGTTGTCCTCGACGCTCATGCTGCCGAACAGTTCGCGCTTTTCCGGCACCAGGCCCAAACCGCGCCCGACCAGCACCTCGACTTCCGGTACGGCTTCCAGGGTTCCGTCGAAGTTGACTTGGCCCTTGGAGCCAAGCACGCCCATGATCGCCGAGAGCAGGGTGGTCTTGCCGGCGCCGTTGGGACCGATCACGGTGACGATCTGGCCTTCGCCGACGGTCAGGCTGGCATTGCTTAGCGCCTCGACCTTGCCATAGGCCACGCTCAGGTTTTTTATTTCGAGCAGGATGTTACGAGGTTGATTACTCATGGTCTTCACTCCGCTCC
The DNA here is from genome assembly GCF_053502595.1 of Pseudomonas sp. LY-1. Lineage (NCBI taxonomy): Bacteria > Pseudomonadati > Pseudomonadota > Gammaproteobacteria > Pseudomonadales > Pseudomonadaceae > Pseudomonas > Pseudomonas sp. LY-1. The sequence continues at coordinate 2,322,302 of NZ_CP094353.1, forward strand.
GCCGAGATAGGCTTCGAGCACCGCCGGGTTTTTTTGCACGTCATCTGGCAGGCCTTCGGCAATTTTCTGGCCGAATTCCATGACCGTGATGCGGTCCACCAGGCCCATGACAAAGTCCATGTCATGTTCCACCAGCAGTATTGCCATGCCTTCGTCACGCAGCTTGCGCAGCAGGTTGCCGAGGGCTTCCTTCTCTTTGTGACGCAGGCCGGCGGCGGGCTCGTCGAGGAGCAGCAGGCATGGGTCAGCACACAGCGCGCGAGCGATTTCCAGGATGCGTTGCTGGCCAAGGGCGAGGCTGCCAGCTTCTTCATAGAGGTAGTCGCCGAGGCCAACCCGCTCCAGTTGGCGCCGGGCCTCACGCAGCAAGTCGGCTTCTTCGGCGCGCTCCATGTGCAGCAGCGACGATACGATGCCCTTGTCGCCACGCAGGTGGGCGCCGATGGCTACGTTCTCCAGCACACTCATGGTTGATAGCAGCTTCACGTGCTGGAAGGTGCGGCTCATGCCCATGTGGGCGATACGTCGCGAGGGAATGCCGTTGATCTTCTCGCCAAGGAACAACACCTCACCCTCGGTGGGGGTGTCTACCCCGGAGAGCTGGTTGAACATGGTGCTCTTGCCCGCGCCGTTGGGGCCGATCAGCGCGAGGATTTCTCCGGCGCGGATCGATAGGTTCATCTGGTTGTTGGCAACCAGGCCACCGAAGCGTTTGGTCACGTTACGTGCTTCGAGGATAAGTTGGCCGCTATCTGGCAGGTCCCGGCGCGGCAGGCCGCTCGGCAGGTCATCTGCTCTGGGCGCGTTGTGGTCGTGGCGCCAACGGGCTGGAACCAAGCGCACCAGCAGTGGCCACAGGCCGCCCGGAGCACGCTGCATGAGCAACACGATAAGCAGGCCGAAAACGATCGTTTCGTAGTTGCCCTGGCTGCCCATCAGCGTCGGTAGCCAGTCCTGCAGCCACTGCTTGAGCATGGTCAGGATACCGGCACCGAGCAGGGCGCCCCAAACGCTGGCCACACCGCCGATCAGTGCCATGAACAGGTAGTCGATGCCCATGTTCAGTCCAAACGGCGTCGGGTTCACGAAACGCTGGGTATGTGCGTAGAGCCAGCCCGAGACGGTGGCGAACAGCGCGGAGATGAGGAACACCACCAGCTTGGAGCGAAAGGTATTCACGCCCATCGACTCGGCCATCACCTGGCCGCCCTTGAGCGCGCGGATGGCTCGGCCTTCGCGGGAGTTGAGCAGGTTACGGGTGATCAGGATGGCGACCAGCAGCACCGCCCAGATCAGGTAATAGATCTTCTCGCCCTTATCCAGCGTCAGACCGAACAATGAGATCGACGGCAGATCGGCGATGCCGCTCTGGCCGCCCAGCCCATCCAGGGTGCCGAACAGGTAATAGAGCGAAATGCCCCAGGCGATGGTGCCCAGCGGCAGATAGTGTCCGGACAGCTTCAGGGTCAGGGCACCGAGCAGCACGGCTACACAGACAGTGAGGGCGATGCCCACCAGTAATGACAGCCAGGGTGAACCGGCGGTCCAGGCGAGCCAGACGGGCAGTTGCTCGGCGGTGGTCAGATAGGCGCTGGTATACGCCCCGAGGCCAACGAACGCGGCCTGGCCGAAGCTGGTCATGCCACCGACCCCCGTGAGCAGGACGAGGCCCAGCACCACCAGGGTATACAGGCCTATGTAGTTGAGCAGGGTAATCTGGAAGGACGGCAGTAGCAGCGGCGCGACGCCGACGATGACGACCAGCAGGGTGACGAGGAGGCGCGGTTTCATTCTTCTTCCTCCACATGACGGCTAGTCAGTGAGCGCCAGAGCAGGAACGGGATGATCAGGGTGAACACGATGATCTCTTTGTAGTTACTGGCCCAGAACATCGAGAAGGCCTCCACCAGACCAACTGCCAGCGCGCCTAGGGCGGCGATGGGGTAGCTGACCAGGCCGCCGATGATGGCGCCAACGAAACCTTTCAGGCTGATGATGAAGCCGGAGTCGAAATACAGGGTGGTGATTGGGGCGATGAGAATTCCCGAGAGGGTGCAGAGAAAGGCGGCCAGAGCAAAGGTCGTCTTGCCCGCCAGGCTCGGCGATATGCCCATCAGCCGTGCCCCCATGCGGTTCACCGCAGTGGCGCGTAGCGCCTTGCCATACAGGCTGCGTTCAAAGAACAGGAACAGGCCGACGATCAAGCCCAGCGAGACAACGATCACCCACAGTGTCTGGCTATTCAGTGTCACTGGGCCGAGCTCCAACCCTGTTTCGGAGAACGGTCGAGTGCGTGCGCCATCGGGGCCGAACAGCAGCAGGCCGACCCCGACCATGGCCACATGCACGGCAATCGAGACGATCAGCAGCACCAGCGAGTGGGCGCCGGCGATTGGCTGGAAGAACAAGCGATACATCTGTGGGCCCATTGGCACCAGCAGGGCCAGGGTCAGCAGGGCCTGGATCGCCATGGGCAGGTTTGCCAGTAGTAGATTCTGTACCAGCAACACCATGGCCACGGCGTAGGCGAGCTTTATCGGCAGGTATTTGGGTAAACGAAAGCCGTGGCCTTTGTGCAATGTGCCGAGCAGATCCAAGGTGCAGTCGATGACTGTCAGGGCGAGCAGCAGCCAGACCAGTCGGGTTGGCTGGCCAGCTTGCAGAGCCGCCATGGTCAGAGCGCCGAAGGTGACAAACTCACCCAGAGGGATCAAAAGAATCCGTGTCACGGTAAAGACCAGGAGAATGGAAAGCGCCAACAGTGCGTAGATCGCACCATTGGTCACGCCATCCTGACCCAGCAGCATGGCTATCTGAAAATTCATGGAGGCAATATCCTTCGATGACAGGATTCGTATCGCGCGCAGCGACTACCGGCCAAGAAGGCAGGTAGTGGTCTGGCGTCTAACGTACGGTCGGTGCCAGGCACCGGCTAAGGCGTGGCTGCTGTGTTACTTGAGCAGCACCCATTTACCGTCCTTGACGGTGATCAGCTCGCGGCCGCGTTTGTCGAAACCGCTGTGATCTTCAGGACTCATGTTGTACACGCCCTGGGTCGCAGCCAGCTCATGGGTCTGTTCCAGTGCATCGCGCAGTGCCGAACGGAACTCGGCGGTACCTGGTTTGCCTTTTTGCAACGCGGTGGGAATGGCGTGCTCCAGCAGCAAACCGGCATCGTAGACATTGGCGCCGAATGTCGCTGGCGCGCTGCCATTTAGCTGGGTGTAATCATCGATGTATTTGCGCGCCACACTCTTGGATGGGTGATCGTCCGGTACTTCGTCAATCACCAGCATCAGGCTGGCTGCAAGGATGGTGCCTTCGACCTTGCGCCCGCCCAGTTGCAGGAACGGCGGGAGAGCCGCGCCATGGGTCTGGTAGACCTGGCCCTTGTAACCCTGGTCGAACAGGGTGGTCTGCGGCAGCACTGCCGAGCTACCCGGTGCGGCGACCAGTACGGCGTCCGGTTTGGCCATGAGGATCTTCAGGCTCTGGCCGGTGGTGGATGTGTCCTGACGCTGGAAGCGCTCGTTGGCGACGATTTTTATCCCGTTCTTTTCGGCCAGGGCCGTCATGACTTTGCCCCAGTTCTCACCATAGGGGTCGGCGGTGCCGATCAGGCCGAGTGTCTTTACGCCGGTCTTGACCATGTGCTCGACCAGCGCTTGGGCGATCAGGTCATCGTTCTGGGTGGTCTTGAATACCCATTTTTTTTGCTCCGTCATCGGTAGTACCACGGCGGCGCTTCCGGTTGGGGCGAGCATTGGCGTGCCCGACTCGGCAGCAAATTGAATCACCCCCATGGCATTGGGCGAGCCACTTGGGCCGATGATTGCGTCGACATGTTCTTCGTCGATCAGTTTCTTGAACGCCTTCACCGAGGCCGTCGGGTCGCTACCGTCGTCCAGCGAAATGTAGGTGATGTTCTGGTCGCCGACTTTCTTCGGCATGAGCGCCACGCTGTTCTTCTGAGGGATACCGACCAGTGCGATAGGCCCGGTCGAAGAGGTGACGACACCGACTTTCACATCTGCCTGAGCCGCCATCGACGCGCAGAGCGCACTTAACATCAGGGTGGACACAGCTTTCTTGAACAGCATGTCGTGCTCCAGGGTGCAAGGCTAATAAGCGGGCTGAGTTGCGGTACCTATGGGGTATCCGCATAGCCTCTCGTAATGCGCTTGGTGATATTCACCGGCGAAAGCATCACCGCCTGACAGCGGTCGGCGTGCTAGCGACGAATTTGCAGATTGCATGCCAGAACTTGAGCTGCACCAGCAGTGCGCACACCTCGCTCATCTCCCCTCTCGACTAAAAAAGCCGGCGATCGGCAATCGTCGTTGGTCAGTCGCATCGTCAGTAAAAACAGCGATTTAAGTGATTTTTTTTCTGCTTTTTATGGATAAAAATGTAGGCAAAGAGCGTGGTTTTTTAAGATTTAAAATGACGAATATTTTTTTTCGACAGGTGTTTTCTTGAGCCTTTTTTCTGTTCAAAAATCAACCTGGTAACACTTGTCTGATTGCTGTTGACTCGGATTTGTATGTATAACTTATTGTTTTATATGAATTTATTTTTATTTATCGATGATGGGGTGAACCTTTGATAAAGCGTTACCAATCTGCACGTTACTGGTGCGATTCATGGAAATTCGCACCAAATCCGATCGATATTATTAAGTACAATTCAATTGACAATTCACGTAATTATGGCGATTTTAGATTTAGCGAATCGGCGGCCTCGTGCTCGCCACGCCAACAACGTTCGAGAAGGTAGACGGTATGACAATGGTGATCGAGCAAATGAAGGTAGGGGGTACTGGCCTGAAGGTGATGGTGAAGGACACCATCGATATTTCTGGCTATCCGACCCGCGCGTCCAGTAGGGCGCTACAGGATGTCGGTCCAGCCACGCAGAACGCCGCCGTGGTCGATGCCCTGTTTGATGGTGATTGCCAGGTTGTCGGCAAGACCGTTCTGCATGAGCTTGCCTATGGCACTACCGGCATCAACCATTACGCCGGTACTGCCGAGAATCCGCGATATCCCGGACGTATTCCTGGCGGCTCCTCCAGTGGCTCGGCGGCGGCCGTCGCTGCTGGGCTCTGTGATTTTTCCTTGGGCACCGATACCGGTGGGTCTGTGCGCATTCCTGCGTGCTGTTGCGGTGTGTTCGGCTTTAAGCCTACGTTCGGCCGCATTGATCGTCGGGGGGTGATGCCCGCGCAGAGCAGCCTGGATTGCGTCGGCCCCTTCGCGAGCCGCTTGTCCCTGCTGATTGAGTCGATGCGCATCATTGATCCTTCGTTCAAGCCATTACCGGAAGTCGCAGACATTTGTCTCGGTGTGGTCTCGGTGCAGGCATCGAGTGAGGTGCAGCGCGCTATCGACGCCGTGCTTCATGCCACCAACCTGACGCTCGGCAATGTACAGCTCAATAGCATGCAGGCTGCCTATGATGCCGGCATGGTGGTGATCAACCGCGAGACCTGGAATGCCTGCGGGCATCTACTCGATACCGGCTTGGTCGCCCCGGATGTCGCCGGTCGCTTGCAGGCAGCCGGGCAGACCAGCGATGACGCGCTGGCCGCCGCCGAACGAGTGCGCACCACGTTTACCGCCGAGGTAGATGCCGCCCTTGAGCGTTTTCCGGTTTTGGTCTTGCCGACTATGCCTGACTACCCATTGCGTCTCGAGGACGCGGCAGACACCCGTGCGGTGCTGGGGATGACCGCGTTCGTGAGGCCTTTCAATCTTTCTGGTCATCCGGCTCTGAGCATTCCCTTTGAAGGGGAATCCGGTTTGCCGGTCGGCCTGCAACTTATCGCCGCCAAAGGCGCTGACGAACTGCTTTTGGCGGTCGCTGGCGAGTTGTTGCGGCGTCTCGATTCCAACCTTCTCTGATCGTGGATCCTGTCATGACTTCGCTCACCCTGGTCGGCAATACGCCGTCTGCCGCCATTACCGACAATCAGGCCTTTTCGGCATTGTTGGTCGATATCAAAAAACGCGCCCGTAGTGGCGAATTCGACCGCCTTGGCTATATCGCCCAAGACGTGATTGACGCCTTCAAGACGCTGGGGGTTTACCGTGCTCTGGTGCCCCGCCGCTTCGGTGGTGACCAGTGCTCGCCAGGCGAGTTCTGTGCCATGGTCGAAGAGATTTCCAGGGCAGACGGTTCTGCTGGCTGGGTCGCCAGCTTCGGTATGAGCCCGGTCTACCTGGCGTCGCTGCCTTTGGATACCATTCGGCAGGTCTATGCAAATGGCCCCGACGTAGTCTTCGCCGGTGGCATTTTCCCGCCGCAACCAGCCGAGGCCGTGCCAGGTGGCTTCAAGGTCAACGGCCGCTGGAAGTACTCCAGCGGCTGCATGGGGGCTTCACTGGTGGGCGTCGGTATCGCACCAAAAAACGGTGACAAGCTGGACTTGCCGCGCCTTGCGGTAATGCCACAAAGCAAGGTGCGTATCGAGCAGACTTGGGACACCGTCGGCTTGCTCGGTACCGGTAGTCATGACCTGGTGGTCGAGGATGTGGTCGTATCAGAGGAGTGGACGTTCGTGCGCGGTGGCGCGGCCAATCTTGACGAGCCGTTCTTCCGTTACCCCTCGCTGTCGTTCGCCACCCAGGTCCTTTCCGTCGTCGGTCTTGGCGTTGCCCGGGCTGCCTTGGACGAGCTCCGCGATATGGCCGCTGGGCGCATCTCGGTAACCGGTGCGCCGGCTGTGGCCGACAGGCCACTGGCCCAGGTTGAGATCGCTAAGGCTGAGGCTGCGCTGCGTGCGGCTAGAGCTTTCTTCTTCGAATCCATCGAGGACGCCTGGCAAACGGTGTTGCGGGGTGACTCGCTGTCGGTCGAGAAAACCAACCTGCTACGTCTGTCTTCGACCCACGCTACCCGCGTCGCCGCCGAGGTGGCGCGCACCGCGCAGATGCTGTCGGGCATGACCGGCGTCTACAACAGCAGCCCGTTGGCACGCTGCGTGAACGATGCGCAGGTGGTCACCCAGCATGCCTTCATGGGCGACATTACCTACCAGAATGCCGGCGCCGTCTTCTTCGGCAAGCAGCCCTTGCCGGGCTATCTCTGACCCTTATCTGGAGCCAATCATGAGTGAGAAAAAACCACTGCGCGTGCTGTTCTGCATGGGCATCAACCAGAACTTCTTCGATGCGCCGCGCGAGGAGCAACTGGAAGTATGGGGAGCGTTCAGTGCCATGTGGAACGGCATTCACGATCTGCCTGGAGTGACGGTGTTCGGCAACATGGACGATGACCAAAGCATGGTCGGGCCATCCAGCGGATACCCCTGGACCACTTACCTGCTGGCCGATGTGCCGGACATTGAGACTGTACACGCGGCCTGCAACCTGTTCCGAACCACACCGGTGGGCGAAGGCACCTACAAACTGTGGCGTTATGCCAAGGTCGAGGCCCGCACTGGCCGCGAACTGATCATCCAGCGCGCGTGATTGACATGTTGAACGAAGCCCTAATCGCCAATCTCGAAGCGCGTCTCAAGCGCTTCGAGGCCGAGCACGCCATACGCGCCTGTATGAATCGCTACATGGTGCTATGCGATGCCCTCGACGCAAGCACGCAACTGACTGAGCTGGCTGGCCTGTTCACGATCGATGCGGTCTGGGAAGGCAAGGGCGCCAAGTACGCCAACAGCTTCGGCGGCTATCGTGGGCGTGAGGAGATCGGCGCGATGTTCTCCACCTACATGCAGACCCCGGCGCACTTCGCCCTCAACGTGCACTTCCTCACCAGCGAACTGATCGAGGTCGGCACCGACGGCGCATCGGGCAGTTGGGTGATGTTGCAGACCTCAACCTTCGCCAGTGGCGCTTCGCACCTCAATGCCGCGCGGCTGACCGTGCGTTTCGCCGAGGAAAACGGGCAATGGCGCATGGCACATTTCCAGACCGAGAACCTGTTCAGTCGTCCGGTGGATGCCTGGAACAGCGAGGCGGCCTTGCCCGTTCCAAGCCGACCCTCGGCTGAATGAACCAAGACTTTTTAAAGTCGGCCAAACAAACCGACCAGGAGCCAACTGTGAATAACATGATCGATGTCGTGAACCTCGAATGTGATCCCGCCGAACGGGTGCAGGCGGACCGCGTACACACCTCGCTGTACACCGACGCGAAGCTGTTCGATGCCGAGATGGAAAAAATCTTCTACAGCACCTGGGTATGGGTCGCTCACGAGAGCGAAATCCCTGACTCTGGTAGCTACAAGAGTACTTATATCGGCAAGCAGCCGGTGATCGCCGTGCGTGATCGCAAGAAGCAGATCCATGTCCTGCTCAACCGCTGCCGCCACCGTGGTGCCACTGTTTGCGAGCACAAGAAGGGCAAGACCAACAGCTTCGTCTGCCCCTATCACGGTTGGGGCTACGCCCTGGACGGCTCTCTGCGCGGCATTCCGCACCCTGACAGCTACGGCGATTGCCTGGACAAGAGCGAACTGCCACTGGTCAGCCTGCGTACAGAGAGCTACGCCGGGATGGTCTTTGCCACCTTCAAGGACGACATCGAGCCGCTGGTGGACTTCCTCGGTCCAGCTAAAAAATGGATGGATCTGTTCATGAAACAGGGTGCTGGCTATGGCATCAAGGTGCCGGGCGAACACCGCTTCCGCTTCCCGGGCAACTGGAAGATCCAACTGGAAAACACCACGGACGCCTACCACTTTCCGCTGGTTCACAAGTCGTTCCTGCACTCGGTGGATCAGCAGACCATGGACATGCTCGATTTCGTTGATGGCTCAGGCTATGTCGAAGACCTCGGCAACGGCCACAGCGTGATGGTCATGATCCCTGACCTGATCGACCTGGAAGCCAACCTTGATGCACCGATTCCGACCCGCTTTGAAAGCCTGGCCCAGGAGTTGCGTGACGAAGGTATTGAGGACCTTCAGGTCCGCCGCATCGTCCGTGCGGTCGGTGGTTCGGGCTTCAACCTCAATCTGTTTCCCAACGTTGCCTGCTCTATGGCGTTCTTCCGGGTGCTGCAGCCGATCTCGGTCAACGAAACGGAGATCCATCACTCGGTGATCACCATGGATGGTGGCCCGGCAGCCGCCAACCGCTACCGCTTGCGTCTGCATGAGCACTTCCAAGGTCCGATGGGCTTCGGTACGCCGGACGATTCCGAAGCCTGGGAGCGTGTGCAGAAGGGGGCCAATGCTGGCGAAGATCTATGGATCATGCTCAACCGTGGCCTGCCAGGCGAGAAGCCGAGCGAAGACGGACGGATCAGCGACGTGTCAGCCGAAACAGGTATGCGCGCAGCGTACCAGCAGTGGAAAAAAATGATGTCGGCCTGACCGACCAGACCGACGGAGAACGCGAAAATGAATCTGCAATTGCTTCAGGAAGTCACCGCCTTTATCTGGCAGGAAGGCGACATGCTCGATCACAGCGAATACGACGCCTGGTTGGCGCTGTGGGCGCAGAAGGGCACTTACATCATCCCCATCGACCCGTGCGAGGAGGATTTCGAGAACAGCCTGAACTACGCCTATGACGACGCGCACATGCGTGAGCTGCGGGTGCAGCGGCTGATCGGTGGTGAGTCGATCTCGACGACTCCGCGACCGCGTACTGTACGCACCATTTCGCGTTTTCGCGTCCTGTTCAATGACGGCGAGTTTGTAACTGTGCGCTGTGCGCAAAACCTGCGCGAGTTCCGCAAGGACGTGCTCAAGCACTACAGCTCGGACACGGTGTACGAACTGCAACGCAGCGGCGAGAGCTTCAAGATCCAGCGCAAGCTGATCCGGCTGATCAATTCCGACGATACCCTCGCGGGTATCGGCTACATCCTTTGAGGGTCCGGCTATGAAGCAGATCGCACTGGTCACTGGTGCAGCCCAAGGATTGGGCTACGCCATTGCCGCCCGGCTGTTCGCCGCTGGCTACACAGTGGTTATCAGCGACCTTTCCCTGGAACGCGCCCAGGCGGCTGCCGAGGCACTGGATGCCAGTGGTGAGCGGGTGTTGGCGCTCAAACTGGACGTTACCAACAAGGCCGATTTCGAGGCCGCACTGGCCGTTACTCTGGAACGCTTCGGTGCTCTACAGGTACTGGTAAACAATGCGGCAATGACCATGACCACGCCGGTCATGCAGATCAGCCCGGAAGAGTTCGACAGCGTTATGAGCCTCAACACCAGAAGCATCTTTGTCGGCTGCCAGGTATTTGGCACGCACATGGCGGCGGTCGGCTACGGGCGCATCGTCAACATGGCTTCGCTGGCTGGGCAGAACGGTGGCACCGCTACCGGCGCGCACTACGCCGCATCGAAAGGCGCCATCGTCACCCTGACCAAGATTTTCGCCAAAGAGTTGGCCGCAAGCGGTGTGACGGTCAATGCCGTTGCGCCAGGGCCGATCGACTCGCCCATGGTGCATGCAGTGGTATCGCCGGAGCGCATGGGAGGAATGCTCGCCAATATTCCGGTGGGGCGCCTGGGGAATGCGGATTTTATCGGCGACCTGATCGTGCAACTGGCACGGCCGGAAGCCTATTTCACTACCGGGGCAACCTGGGACGTGAATGGTGGTTTGTTCATGCGCTGAGTTTCAACGAAAACATAATGCGACGGCCGAACCAGCGGCCGCGTTCTTACCTTGACGTCCAATGCGGGTGAGCCCGAGATGATTGAAGAGCTCTTGACGGTGCAGGTGCGCAAGCGCCAGCTCCAGGGCGACGGTGTCGTCGTTCTTGACCTGATTCCGGTGGGTGGCGCCAAGCTGCCGGCCTTTGAAGCCGGTGCCCATGTGGATATCCACATCGCCCCCGGCCTGGTGCGCCAGTACTCGCTGTGCAGCGACCCGGCGGACAGCGCTGTATACCGCCTCGGCGTGCTCAGGGACCCCGCCTCGCGCGGCGGTTCCACGAGTGTGTACGACACGTTGCTAGAAGGGGCAGAGGTGCAGATCAGTGCGCCGCGCAACCTGTTTCCTCTGGCAAGCGAGGCGCGCCGCTCAATCCTTATCGGTGGCGGCATCGGCATCACCCCGATGATCGCCATGGCCTATGCGCTGCATGCCAAAGGCGAGGATTTTGAACTGCATTACTGTGGCCGTTCGCGCAGCCGCAGTGCTTTTCTCGACGAGTTGCAGAGCGCCGCTTTCGCCGAGCGCGTTCACACCCATTTCGACGATGAGGCACCCGCGCAGAAGCTCGACATGGACCGCGTGCTCGGCCAGGCCGAGAGCGGCGTACATGTCTATACCTGCGGCCCGTCCGGATTCATGGACTGGGTGATCGGTGAGTCGGTGAAGCATGGCTATGCCGATGACCATATCCACCGTGAATACTTCCAGATTGAAGTGGACAACAGCGGTGCCAGCTTCGAGGTGGTCGCCGCGCGCAGCGGCAAGACGGTGCAGGTCGCCGAGGGGCAGACGATCCTCGCGGCGCTGGCGGACGTCGGCATCCAGATCGAGATCTCCTGCGAGCAGGGCATCTGCGGTACTTGTCTATGTGATGTGCTTGAAGGCGAGCCGGATCATCGCGACGTGTACCTCACAGACGATGAGAAGCAGGCCAACGACCAGATCTTGATCTGCTGTTCTCGCGCCAAATCGAAAAAGCTGGTTCTGGATATCTGAGGAGGTAAAGCGATGGTCGATGTAAGCGGATTCCGCAATGCCATGTCCCGACTCGGAGGCGCCGTTTCGGTGATCACCACCGATGGCCCCGCAGGACGTTTTGGCTTCACTGCTTCGGCGGTGTGCAGTGTTACCGATTCACCACCCACTCTGCTGGTGTGTATGAACCGCGCGTCCTCTTCTAACGCGCACTTCAAGCACAACGGTGTGCTTTGCGTGAATGTACTGAGTGCAGACCTGAAGGACATTTCGGGCGTATTCGCCAATCGCGAGCTTGGCTCCGATCAGCGATTTTCCTCGACCGCCTGGACGTCCCTGGAAAGTGGTTCGCCGGTGATGGAGGAGGCTCTGGTCAACTTCGATTGCCGCATCGCTCAAGTTCATGAAGTGGGTTCGCACAGCATTTTTTACTGCGAAGTTCTGCGTATCAAAGAGGGCAGTGCTGAAGAGGGATTGGTGTACTTCAACCGGGCATATCACAAGCTCTGTGACGTATCCAAGGCGCTGTCCTGACGCTGTATTGGTCGTAACTTAAAAATCTTCCAAACCTATAAAACCCCCGACGCTTGCGTGCCGGGGAAGGGCTCTTGTTGCCTGCTTCGCGGATAACTGTGCCGTTCAGAGCACCCCGTGAATTGACTGCCAAGTTATCGATTTTTGTTGATCTGCTCACACCACAACACCCGGCTCGCCGGATAAAAAAAGGAGCGTCACATGTTCCAAAAATCATCACTTGCATGCGTGTTTAAAAGTCTGTGCTTTATCGGTGGGGGCATTGCACCGATAGCCGCACAGGCAGACCTGGTCGACGACAGCCACCTGAAGGTGGACATGAAGAATCTCTATCTGGACCGTGACTTCACCACCAGCGACGCTGTCCAGTCCAAGGTCGGCAACTGGTCCCAGGGCTTCGACCTGCAATTTACGTCTGGCTATACCAATACGCCGATCCAGTTCGGTATGGACGTGGATGCCCAGTACGCTATTCGCCTGGATTCCCATGGCGACGACGGCTCTTTGCCTATGGACTCCAGCAGCGGCCGCGCCTCGGATAACTACGGCCGCGCGGGTGCCACATTAAAGATGAAGTACTCCAGGACCGAACTGAAGGTCGGTGATATGCGACCAGAATTGCCAGTCGCCTGGCACGACCCGAGCCGTCAGCTTGACACGATCTTCCAGGGGGCTGTGGTCGAGTCCAAGGAAATCGACGGTCTTACCCTCACCGGTGGACGTTTCTGGTCAGCGGTTACTCGCGAATCGTCCAACCACGAAAAGTTCTACAAGTACGGCTCCACCGACAACCTCGATAGCGACAAAGGCCTGGACTTCGGCGGTGCGACTTGGAACGTTACCAAGAACTTCCAGGCCAGCTACTTCTATGGCGTGATGCATGACATCTACAAACAGCACTACGTCGGCTTCGCCCACACTGTCGACTTAGGTGGTGACTTCCGTCTGCGTACCGATGCGCGTTACTTCAACAACAAGGAAGACGGTGACGCGTTGAACGGTAAGATCGATAACCGCGCATTCTCCGGCGGCTTCACTCTGACTAAGGGGGGACACAAGGCGAGCATCGTCTATCAGCGCATGTTCGGCGAAAGCATTTTCCCGACGCCCAACGGCTACATCCCGCAGTTCTACCTGCTGAACTGGGCCAACCAGCCATTCATGCGTCCACAAGAACGCTCTTGGGGGCTCGGCTACGGCTACAACTTCGCCGGGCTGGGCTTGCCGGGCCTGGCCTTCAGTAGCCGTTTCATCAAGGGCAGCGACATCGCCCAGGCCGGTCGCCCGGATGGCGCAGAGAATGAGCGCGACCTCGCCGTGAAATACGTGGTGCAGGAGGGGCTGCTAAAAGGCGTAGGCGTGGAGTGGAAGAACTATCTGGTGCAGCAGCGCGACTTCGGTCATGACTTCAGCGAGAACCGCGTCTACGTCACCTACACCTGGAACGTTTTCTAAGAGGCTGCCCGCGATCTGTTTCGAGTCGGTCAGATAGGGTGAAGCTACTTTTGTCTGGCCCTGGCTTGTGAGGTCGTGAGCAGACTCGACGTCGACCCCTTGCCCGCTTATGGCGAAAACCGTATGCGGGCAGCATGGATGTGGAGTTTTCTATGCATGCTCACTGTGAACAACCCAGGTCGCTGCGCCGCATCGTCGTCGCTTCGGTGTTCGGCAACGCCCTGGAGTGGTACGACTTCTTTCTCTACGGTACCGCCGCTGCCCTGGTGTTCGGTCCGTTGTTCTTCCCGCCCGGCACCGACCCGGTGATCGGCACTCTCGGTGCTTTTGCCGGCTTTGCCGTTGGCTTCGTCGCCAGACCGTTGGGGGGGCTGATATTCGGCCATCTTGGGGATCGCCATGGCCGCAAAAACGCCCTGGTGATCACTCTATCAATGATGGGGGGAGCGACCTTCCTGATGGGCCTGTTGCCGACCTTCGAGCAGGTCGGTTATCTGGCACCGATCTGTTTGGTGATTCTACGCATCGTTCAGGGCATCGCCTCGGGTGGTGAGTGGGGGGGAGGGGTGCTGATGCTCAGCGAGAACGCCCCAGCCAAACGAGTAGGTTTCTACGCGGCGTGGAGTCAACTGGGTGTTTCGGGCGGCTTCGTACTCTCTGCCGTAGCTTTCTACCTGGTACAGATGCTGCCTGAACCGGACTTCATGAGTTGGGGTTGGCGCCTGCCGTTCCTGCTCAGCATCTTGATCTTTGGTGTCGGCATCTACATTCGCCGGCGCCTGCCGGAAAGTCGCGAGTTCGAGGCGGCGGTCGCAAAAAATGAGGTTCAGGCGCACCCGCCCGCGCTCCAGGTTCTGCGCGAGCATCCCAAGGCGGTACTGCAGGCTATGGGGCTGCGGGTGGCGGAGAATGGTGGTGCCTACATTTTCCTGTCCTTCTCCATGGCCTATGCCAAGTTCACCGGCCTGTCGACTCAGGTGGTGCTGATCGGGGTGATGCTGGCGATGACCGTGGAGGCCTTCAGCATTCTGTTTTGGGGCTGGCTGTCCGATCGTATCGGCCGGCGTGCGGTGTATGCCATCGGCTCGGTGAGCCTCGCGCTGTTCGCGTTTCCGTTCTTCTGGCTGATGGACACTCACCAGCCGCTGCTGGTGTACCTGGCCTTGTTACTTGGCCTGCCGTTTAGCCATGCGGCGATGATAGGCACCCAGCCGGCGCTTATGGGCGAGTTGTTCCCCACCCATGTGCGCTACACCGGCCTGGCCATGGGGCATGAGATCGCCTCGATCTTTGCCGGCGGTCTGGCGCCTCTGGCTGCTACGGCGCTGTTCGCCGTTTACCGCGATGCCTGGCCGGTATCGCTGATGCTGGTGTTCTTCAGCGTGATCACGACCCTGACTCTACTCAGCATCAGCCGTAATCGCCCATATGCCATGCAGGAGGCAAGCGCCTAGTGTCCTTTTATGGAGTTCCTGCTCCTTTGCCCGGGTCGCTCTCCTGAGCTTTTTTACCGTTGGACGATACCGTAGGTATCGCTGAGGATCGAAACATGCGTCGTTATTACCGCGGTACCGACTTGAGTCGCGTCCATAGCATTGCTGAGTTGGCAACGCTGGCCTGCCAGCGTCTGCCCCATTTCGTCTGGGAGTACCTGGCCGGCGGCGCCGAGGATGAGCTGACCTTGCAGCGCAATCGCCAGGCCTATGTCGAAGTCGGCCTGCAGCAGCGCGCGTTAGTGCCTTGCCATGTACCAGGTACCGCCCGCACGCTCTTCGGCAAGTCGGCTGCATTGCCGCTGCTGATCGGTCCCACTGGCTACAACGGCATGTTGCACCGTGATGCGGATATTCACTTGGCGCGAGCCGCGACTGCGCGAGGCGTGCCTTTCTGTCTGAGTACTGTGGCCAATGCTGCACTGGAGACGATCGTTCGCCAGGTGCCTGGCGTCGATTTGTGGTTCCAGCTCTACGCCATGCGCGATGCGAGCATTCAGGCTAGCCTCCTGGCCCGCGCTAGGGAGGCCGGTGTCAGTACCCTATTGTTGACCTGCGATGCGATGGTGCTGGGCAATCGCGAGTGGGACCGGCGCAACTTCGTGCGGCCCCGCCAGCTCAGCCTGCGCAACAAGCTGCAGGTGCTGCGCCATCCACGTTGGTTGCGTCAGGTGATGTGGCCTCATGGCTTGCCATCGATGGGGAACCTCGACCCTTACCTGCCTGAAGACGAACGCACGGCTCTGGGCTCGATGCAATTTATCGGTGAGCAGATGGATACGCTCCTCGATTGGGACGCCCTGGCTTGCGTGCGTGACCAGTGGGCCGGGCAATTGCTGCTCAAGGGCGTGTTGCACCCGGCAGATGCCGAGCGCGCCATTGCCCTCGGGTTGGATGGTGTGGTGATCAGCAATCACGGTGGGCGGCAGTTGGACGGCGCGGCGAGCGGACTCGATGCCCTACGCCTGATCGCACCGTTGGCCCGTGGCCGGCTGACACTGCTGCTCGATGGCGGCATCCGCCGAGGTAGCGACATCGTCAAGGCCCTGGCTCTGGGGGCCGATGCCGTGCTGCTAGGGCGAGCCAGCCTATATGGCGTCGCGGTCGCGGGAGAGGCCGGCACGGCTCGTGCGCTCGACCTGCTCGCAGAGGAGCTGCGACGTACACTCAACCTGATGGGCTGCCCTGACATAGATGACCTCTCGGCCGAATGGCTGACCTTCAACATGCGGCCCGCCGTTGTGCGGGCCTACTGACCGATTGGAGTACCCATGCGCTTGTATGAACTGATCACCTTCACCGTGCGCGTGCGCACCCCGACCGTCGCCCTGGCACGTATCGAAGCGGCCCTGGCGCAGAGCCTGGATGGCGTAGAGTTGATGGGCTGCTGGCTCTCGGAGATTGGTCCGCAGAATCGCATCGTTCTGCTACGCGGCTTTCCCAGTGAAGCACTGCGCCAGGCCGAACGTGAGCGTTATCTGCTGGCTGACGATGCCTTCGGTATCGGCGAATTCCTGCTCGACATGCAGGCCGACGACTACTGCCTGTTTCCCTTCCTCAAGCCCCTGGCTCCCGGCGCCCACGGGCCTTTCTACGAATTGCGTGAATACGATCTGATTCCTTCCGGCCTGCAACCGACTCTCGATGGCTGGGCCAAAGCCGTGTCGGCGCGCACTGGCGCAAACTACTCATCGGTGTATGCGGCTTTTTACGCCACCTCGGGCGTCCTACCTCGCTACCTGCACATCTGGCCCTACACCAACTTGGAGCAACGCCTTGACGTGCGTACGCGCGCAGTGGCCGACGGAGTTTGGCCTCCGGAAAACTCAGGGCCGCAACTGCGAACCATGCATTCTATCGTCTACCTGCCCGCGAGCTTTTCGCCGTTGTGCTAAACCTTAATGCCGTCTGTTTAAGTTGCCTGTTGGCGTCGACGCCGAATTGACCTAGTTGCCGAGATGTCACTGACCCAGTCTGATTCCTCAAAAACCATTGCCTGTTCTACATTGGTGTCTATTTGAGGTGGGGTCAGTCTTGCATCGGCACTTGGTTCAATTTGGCGTCGGCGCCTACAGGCATCGCCGTCAGGTTTGATCGTGACGACAGAAAAGCCCTCCCAAAAGGGAAGAAAAGTATTAATATCGCGCACAAGAACGCCGGTTTTTTAGATGTGTTTGCTCGCACGAACATCATCCATCAAATCGGCGTTCTTGTTTCTGTGTTTCCCGGGATTCCGTGAAGAACCTTTTTTTGTGCCTGCCATTCAGCTCGGCGCTCCCTGTGCGGCCTCGGCGTGGAGGGGCGCGATGGGGCGTCGACCGAGGAAAATGAGCACCGCCGCGGCCGTCAGCAAGGTGACGCCCGCCAGCAGTTGCAACAAGTTGTTGAAGCCGGCGATATAGGCCGTGCGCAACACCGCCACGGGCAGGCTCGCACTGGCGTGCTGCACATTGCCCATGACCAGGCTCTGCGCAATGACGGAAACGTCCAGCGCCGTGTGCTGCGGCAGATGATGCGCAACCAAGGCGCTCAACACCGCCAGGGTGACCGCCAGCGCCACGCCCTCACTGGCCACGCGTGTGGTATTGAAAATCCCCGCCGCCATACCCGCACGTTCTTTGGGAACCACGCTGATCGCCAGCCCGTCCATCAAGCCCCATGGCAACCCGGTGCCGATGCCGATGATCAGCATCGCGACCACTGTCTGCCACGACTGGCCGACCTGAACCAGGCTCAGCGCATACAAGCCCGTCGCCGCGATCAGCAGGCCAATGGCGCACAGCACGCCCGCCGACAGCCAGCGCGTGAGCGTCGCCGCGAGCATCGGCACCCCCAGCATGGGCGCCGACAGTGCGAGCATCATCAAGCCTGCCTCGGACGCGCCGTGGCCTTCGACGCCGATAAAGCGCAGCGGCAGCAACACGATCAGGACGATGTAGCAGTAACAGGTGCCGATCGGCAGCAGTTGCACGCCAAGGAAGCGCGCAAAGCGAAACAGCTGCAGGTCGAGCATCGGGTGGCGGACGCGATGTTCAACGAGGATAAACACCAGCAGCAACACGGCGGTCGCCGCCAGCAGGTACCGCGTGCTCGCCGCGCCCCAACCCTGCACCGGCGCGAGGATGACCGCTGTGGTCAAGCTCACCAGCATGGCCGAAAACGTCAGCACGCCGGCCGTGTCCAGGCGCAGTGCCCGGGGATCGCGGCTTTCTCGCAGGGTCGGCGCGGCGAGCATGAGCGAGAGGCCTGCCAGCACGGCCGTGCCGAGGAAAATCGCGCGCCAGCCCCACTGTTCGATCAGCAGCCCCGACAACAGCGGGCCAAACGCCAGCCCCGCGCCGAAGGTGGTGCCCAGCAGGCTGAAGGCGCGCGTGCGCGCATGCCCGTCAAATTCCTGGGCCAGCGCCGCACAACCGCTGGCCAGCGCGATGGCCGCCGCGACGCCTTGCAGTGCGCGCAAGGCATCCAGCCAGAGCATGCCCGGTGCCACCGTCAGCCACAGGGAGGCGCCAGTAAACAGTGCCATGCCCCATAAAAACAGGCGCTTGCGCCCATAGCGGTCGGCGAGGGTGCCGGCGGCCATCAACAAGCTGCCGAAGCTGAGCATGAACGCGTTGGTGATCCACGCCAGTTGCGTGGGGTGGGCGGCGAATGTCTGGCCGATAAATGGCGTGGCGACAGCGCCGCCGGTAAAGCTCATGGGCAACACCAACGCCGCCAGGCAAATCGCGGCCAGGATGGCATGGCGGCCCGGGGCGGGCAGGGTCTCGGTGGTGGTGTGCATGGGGGGCATTCCGGCTGTTTTATGAAGACAAAGACTCTAGACAGGATGCAATCGTCGATAAACAGCCTTACATTCCAGTTATAGCGGACTGAATGGATGTAATGGCGTGACGGATAATCTCAGCGGCGTGATCGCCTTCGTCAAAACGGCAGAAGCCCTCAGCTTCGTGGGGGCCGCGCGGGCACTGGGGGTTTCCGCCTCGGCGGTGGGCAAGAATGTCGCCAAACTCGAAGCCTCGCTGAATGTGCGCCTGCTGCACCGCAGCACGCGCAAAGTCGGCCTGACCGCCGAAGGTCACTTGTTCTACGAGCGCTGTCGGAAAATTCTCGACGACCTGCACGACGCCCGCGCCATGCTTTCCCATGCCATACAAGCGCCCCGTGGCAAATTGCGCGTCAGCCTGCCGACCATCGGCTACCGCTTTCTCTTTCCGCATATGCTCGCGTTCAGGCAGACCTACCCGGAGATCGAGCTGGAACTGGATTTCAACGACCACCTGGTGGATGTGATCGAGGAGGGCTTCGACGTGGTGATCCGCAGCGGCGGCCTGGCCGATTCGAGCTTGATGGCCCGCAAGCTGGGGCCGTTCAGGTTTGTGCTGTGTGCATCGCCCGCGTATCTGCGCGAGCACGGACGGCCGGCAACCCTCGCCGATCTTGAGCGCCACCCATGCTTGCGTTATCGGTTTGCCACCACCGGCAAAATCATGGACTGGACGTTGTCCGCCAACCCCGCGATCACGGCGTTGCGCTTGCCCACGGCGCTGACGTTGAACAATATGGAAGCCATGCTCAGCGCCGCCGTCGATGGCCACGGCATTGCCTACGTGCCGGACTTTCTCGCCCGCGAGGCGCTCGCCCAAGGGCAGTTGGACACCGTGTTGGAGGGCCATTGCGAGGACGAGGGCCAGTTCTGGGCGTTGTGGCCGTCCAGCCGCCATCTCTCGCCGAAAATCCGCGTGTTCGTGGACTTCGCCGCCGCGCGCCTGTTCACAACCCGACCAACCGGTAGCCCACCTGCAACTCGGTAATGAAGTACTGCGGCTGCGCCGGGTCGGCCTCGAGTTTTTGCCGCAAATGCGCCATGTGTACACGTAGGTAGTGGGCGCGGTCGACGTAGTCCAGGCCCCACACTTCCAGCAGCAGTTGCCGGTGAGTCAGCACCCGGCTCTGGCCGCGAATCATCGCGCAGAGCAAGCGGTACTCGATGGGCGTCAGGTGGACCGGCTGGCCCGAGCGCCCATGGCGGTCGCAACAAAAAACACCAGGGAGAGGCCAATAAACATCAGGTTGTACATGGCGAACTCCCTAGAATTTTTCTGCGCGAATAAGTGCGTAGCCCAAGTAAGCGAACAGCCCCACGGCGCATAAGCCGCTGGCGATATAAATGAACGTGAGTGTGAACACGGTGTAACTCCCCTGAATGAATAAGCCGCAATGGCGGACGCGGGGAGGTTAATCGCTGGGGTATCAAGCCCAGGCACTGATTAGCGGCGGCGGTATTAAGACGGTATAGAGACGAAATTATGCGGGGCGAACGAAAAAAAGGGATAGCCCGCCGCCCGGGTATCCCTTGAAAAACTGGGGTCCTGCTGATGTTGACGCGCTGTTTATTTGGCTTTCTTTTTCTTCTCGCTGCGGGTGGCGAGGTGCTCGAAGCAAAACGCGGCGGTGCCGAAGAGTGCAATCATTGAGAGGACGACCATGCCTAAAGTTGAACTTTCCACGATGACTTCCTACGGATGTTTGGGGGTAGGAAGTGACGGTAGAACGTTCGCGCTTAGTGACTCAATAGAGGCGACGTAATCGTTATGGTGAATTGGCAATCTATACGCATTCTTTACGAAAAGCAGAACGACACAACATCTGCTTATTGTAATGAGATCTAAATGTGGGAGGCAGCAAGCCCCCTCCCACACAGCCCCAACCTTACAAGTTGCGGCTATGCCGATAGTCGCTGACAGCTTCGTACACCGCTTTACGCAACCGGTTGATCCCGCCGATGGGGCGGTGCGCCTCCAGCCCGAACCACGGGTTGAACGACTGGTTGTCGCACGCCAGGTTCAGCGCCGGCGTGTCGAAATCCTGGGCGGGGATCGTCACCTTGGCCACGGTTTCATAGGGCGCATCGCTTTCCTTCCATTCGATGCTGGTGTCTTCGATCGGCATGAACTTCTGCGGGTTCTGCCGCTGGATCTGCAACACGAAACACGCCGGCACGCGGTCGGTGGACAGTTGCTGGTTCAGCGCACTGCGCAGGAAGTTCGGCAGGTCCTGGTTCTGTTTGGGCGGCACGTAATCCGGGCAGCTTTGCGGGTCGGGTGCGACGCGGAACTTGGCGTTGGCCGCGCCGAACTTGTAGGGCGAGACGGAAAAGTACGTGGTCTGGGTCGGGCTGGCTGGCGCGGGGGCCAGGGTCGCCAGGGCGATGAACAGGTGGCGCACCTGCCAACTGCGCGGGTCGAGCTTGGGAAAAAATGCCAGGACCTTCTTGCCGTCCGCCTGGGCCCCGATGTTCTGCGCGTATTCGGCCACGTCGCTGACAAAGAAATTCGGGTGGCTGAACATCACGAAGTCCTGCTCGGCCCGCGCTTGCTGGTCGGCGAGCAGCTGTTTGCCCGGCACGTCGAGCAGCTTGATGGCCATGCCGCGCGCATCGCGGATGCTGTCGAATTGCGGGTAGGCGTTGCCGTTGGACAACCGCATCATGGCGTGCCAGGTCTTGCCCGGTTCGGCGAACACACCTTGGCGTAACGCCGGGTCGAGGTCGGCCAGCACACTGACTTCGGCCTTCACGCAACCGTGGGCCTTGGCGTGGGCGTCGCGCAGGTAGCGCGTGCCTTCGCGGTGTTGGTCAACGATACGCACTGCCGTCTGGATAATGCCTTGGGTCATTGCCGCTTCACCGGACGGGATCTGCTCATCCGGCGACACCGGACCGCTGTACTGCCAGGCGTACCAGGCGGTGGCGGCCAGCCAGCCGAGCAGGCCAAGGGCCAGCAGCCATGCCAGGGTTTTGCCGAGCACGGCGCCGAGGCGCAGCCACAGGCGCGCGAGCATGGAAGGTTGCTGGTTGTGCGAGTGGATAATCATGGCAGTTGTTGCTCCAGCGGGCCGCCGAGGACTTTGAGGTATTCGAGCAGCGCCCAGCGTTCCTGGGGCAGCAAGCCGCGGCCGATGACCCCGTTGCCACGCTGGCCGGCACGGAATTCATGGCCGCTGTTGTGGTTGCCGGTGATGCGCGTATCGAACAGGAAGGCATTTTTGAACGCGTCGGTCTGAAAGCCCAGGTGGCGCGGGTCGTAGTCGAAGGTGCCTTTATAGAAGGTGGTGGCGCGCTCATCCTGGGGCGAGAGCAACTGGTAGATCGTCGGCACCGAGCCGTTGTGCAAGAACGGCGGGGTGGCCCACACGCCGGCTAGCGGCCGCGCTTTATAGGCGCGCAACTCGCGCACGCCGATGGGCAGGCCGTAACCGTCCAGGCGTGGGCGCTCGGCCGGGGTAACGCCGGCGGCGCGGTAGGCGTGGTCCTCAACGAAGGCGGTGACGTAGGCCAGGCCCTTGGCCACGGAGATTTTTTTCAGGTCCAGCGGTTCGGTGGGCGTGGGGTGCAACTCGACATTCAGTTTGGCCAGCTCCGCCGGGTCCCATTTCAAGGCGCTGAGGTCATAGCGCTGGTCGGCAATGTTGTTGGCGGCGCCAGGGTCGGTGCCGATGGCGTCCACCGGGAGCATCTTCAGTTGCTGTACCGGGCGGCCATTTTGCTGGGTGACGGCCGGCACATGGCAGCCGGCGCAGTTTTCGACGAACAGTGCGCGACCCTGGGCGGCGAGGGGCTTGTCGATGGCGCCGAACAGGTCTTCCGGCCAGGTCGGCGGCTTGAGGCGCTGCAGGGTTTCTTCGATCAGGTTCAGGTCGCGCACCCGCACGCTCGACGGGTAGCGCGCGTCGCCCTGAAGCGGCTGGCCGGCGTTGTCGAAGAAGCCCAGGGTGGCTCCCACGCCGAGGGCTTCGCCGATATTGCGCGCCATCGGTTGTTGCGCTGAACCGTTCCATTGCACCCAGTCGAACGTCCAGATATCCCACAGCTGCGGGTAGTCCACCGGCGCGTTGGCAACGCGGTAATTGTCCGGCGAAATCGCGTCGCCGAAGCTGGCGTTGGCGATACGGCCGAAGGCATCGGTGCGCCCCGGGCCTTCTTCGGTGGGGTAGAGGCCGCGATGGGTGTCGTTCCAGGCGACTTTGAGGAACTGGTTCAGCGACTGTTTGAAGTCCTGGCGCAGCAGTTGTTCATTGTGAGTGTCGTAATCGTGGCCAAGCACCTTGCGGGCGAAGCGCTCGAATTTCCAAGGGTTGTAATACGTCGCGGCGAGACTGGCCACCAGGGCCTGGCCGAAACTGCCGCCGCGCAAGGTCGGCACGCTGGACGGCAGCACGTGCTGGGCCGAACCGCCGTCGATGCGCAGGGCCTGGCCGTTGAAATGCAGTTCGCCGGTGTGGCAGGCGGCGCAGGTGATGTCCAGGTATTCGGTATTGTTGCCGGCATTCTTGTGCCGAGCGAAGCCGACCGGCAGGTTGCCGGGGTTTTGTGTGCTGGGCACTTGCTTGGGGTCGACCAGGAAGCCGAAGCGTGCCAGGTACTCCGGGGCGGCGAAGCGCTGTTCGGAAAACGGCAGTTCCAGCGCGGTGAACCAGTCGTAATGCAGGCCTTTTACCTGGGTGCCCTGGGGCGTGAAGTAATAGGTCTGGCGGTCGGCGGCACTCCATTGGTCCTGGTAGCGTACCTGTTCCACGGGCACGTAGTCCGGCAGCCTGGGGTTGACGGTGTAATAGAGCACCACCGCCAGGATCAGGCCCAGCAGGGCGAGAATCAGCAATAAAACACGGGAAAAAATGCGCAAGATAACTATCCTTGTCGAGTGATTGCGTTGTTATGCCACTACGCCACAGGTGCGGCAAGTGGCCATGTCCTGCTGACAGGCAGTCCCGCGATCCGTCGCGGGCGCCCATCATGAATGAAAATGCGTTTAAACACGTGAACTTATCAGAAGTTTCCTGCTCAGATGCCGGTAGCCATTGGTCGTGGCCGCCTGATAAGCTCGCGACTTTATTCGATTGCCCTTTTGGCGCATGAACAAGGAAATAGCATGAAACAGCATCGGTTGGCGGCGGCGGTGGCCCTGGTTAGCCTGGTACTTGCGGGTTGTGATTCGCAGACCAGCGTAGAGCTGAAAACCCCGGCGCAGAAAGCTTCCTACGGTATCGGCCTGAACATGGGCAAAAGCCTTGCCCAAGAAGGCATGGATGACCTGGATTCCAAAGCGGTAGCCCAGGGCATTGAAGATGCCGTCGGCAAGAAAGAGCAGAAGCTGAAAGACGACGAACTGGTTGAAGCGTTTGCCGCACTGCAAAAGCGTGCTGAAGAACGCATGGCCAAAATGAGCGAAGAGTCGGCAGCCGCCGGCAAGAAATTCCTCGAAGACAACGCCAAGAAAGACGGTGTAGTCACCACGGCTTCCGGCCTGCAGTACAAGATCACCAAGAAAGCCGACGGCCCTCAGCCTAAGCCGACCGACGTAGTGACTGTTCACTACACCGGCAAGCTCACCAACGGCACCACCTTTGACAGCTCCGTGGATCGCGGCAGCCCGATTGACCTGCCGGTCAGCGGCGTGATTCCGGGTTGGGTCGAAGGCCTGCAACTGATGCACGTCGGCGAGAAGGTCGAGTTGTACATCCCGTCCGACCTGGCTTACGGTGCCCAGAGCCCGAGCCCGGCGATTCCGGCCAACTCCGTGCTGGTATTCGACCTGGAACTGCTGGGCATCAAGGACCCGGCCAAGGCTGAAGCTCCTGACGCACCAGCCGCCAAGAAGTAATCGGCGCCTGAACACCCAACGCCCCGTCTCGACGGGGCGTTGTTGTTTCTGCCGCACGCTTGCACACTCAAGCCTGTGCAAACCCAAACGAACGTCCGCAAGGTGCGGCAGTCTGATCAAGACTCGAGTGCAGGTAGCCGGACGCAAGCGCCAAGTCAATGAATTCTTGGGTTTTTTTGATGTGCGCAAAAAACGCCCGATCTGACTGAAGGCCTTGTAAACCGTGGCTCTCAGCGGTGAAAACCGGCTCTGTTCACAAGGTTATCCACAATTTGTGTGGATAACCTTCTCTGTCCCATGGAACTGGAGTGCCGAATGAAACCACCCTTCAATTTCGCCCGTTTTCTGCCCATGGCCGCGCGCTTGCTGGGGCGTGGGCGCTTGCCGACGCTGTTGTTCGCCGTGGCGGCCAAGGGCGCAAGCCAGGGCAACCGCCTCGGTAAGCTCAAGGATGACCTCAAGTTGCTCCAGGCCCTGTGCCTGGCCTACTGGCGGGGCGAGTACCGCGCGATCAGCCCGAAGGCGCTGGTGTCGGTCGTCGCAGGACTGATGTATTTCCTCAGTCCGATCGATGCGATACCGGACTTTATTCCCATGTTCGGCATGCTCGACGACATCGCCGTGCTGGCCTGGGTCATGAAGAGCCTGAGCGCCGAACTGAGCGCCTTTCGCGCCTGGCGTGAGGCGCAGCGTCCGGAAAAGCTCGCCGTGGTTGAGCGCCTGCCTGCGACGCCCGCGCTGCTGGCCCAGGAAAACCGGCAAAAAACCCCATGATACGGCGATCCCCCTGCGACCTTTGTGGCTGTTAGGATTACACTCCTTAGGAAAGCGCTTAAGGAAAGTGCTTACTTAGTAAGTGTTGTTATCCTACGGGGCTGTCATGGATATTCAGATAATTTCACGGGATGGCGAACCCGAATATGCGGTGTTGCCATGGGATCAGTACCAGGCGCTGCTAAAAGCCGCCGGTCAGCAGCAACCCGCACCAGCACCTTCTTCTACTGCCCACGCCGCTCCAGCCCAGGACCTGCACCCGCTTGCAGACCTGCGCGGCTTGCGCGAAGCCAAGGGCCTGGCTATTGAAGCCCTGGCCCGTACCGTGGGGATCAGCCCCTCGTACCTCGGATTGATCGAAAGTGGTGAACGCCAGCCGGATGCCGCGATCCGCCGCAGTCTGGCCTGGGAATTGGGCGTGGCAGGTTGGAGGGATGAATCTTGAGCCTACGTATCAGCCGTCAACACTGGGATGGGTTACTCCACGAACTGGACCAGGCGCGCCGCCAGCGCCACTTGCTGACTTACCGTGCGCTGCTGGAGCGCCTGCAATTTCCCACGCCGGCGATGCAGACCCTCACCGCCGCCCTGGAACATCTGGCGGCGCTGGACGCCAAGGCCGAGCAGCCGTTGCGCAGTTCCCTGGTGATCAGCCAGGGTGCCAGCCGCCTGCCGCGTACCGGTTTTTTTGAATGCGTGGAGCGCCTGGGGCGTTTTTGCGGGCCTTCCGATGGCGTGGCCGCCGCGTCCTGGCACGCTTCGGAGGTGGTGCGCGTGTTCGAATACGAGTACCCGGAATCCGCCGAGGCTTAAACCGGCAGGGGCAGCATGTCCAGGCTGTCGATCACGTGGATGCTGTAACCGGCGATGTCCTTGGCATGGTGTTTGGCCTGGGACGCCAGCTCCGCCAACTGGCTGGCATCGAGTTGTCCACAGGCCTGTGGATACAAATGCACCACGCCGATGGACAGCGACAACAGAGCATATTCCTGGCGCACACCCTGGCGGTTCAAGGCCACAAAGCAGCCGGCGTCCAGATGTTCGGCGCGATAGAAGCGTCGGCATTGGGTGTGGAAATCGTCCAGCAGTTGATTGAGCCGTTTGCGCCAATCCTGCGGCCCGAGCACCAGCAAGAAGTCATCGCCGCCGATATGCCCGACAAAGTCGCGGCTGGGGTCGACCCGGTCATTCAGGCATTGCGCCAGGCACAGCAGCACTTCATCGCCACGCCCGTAGCCATAGATGTCATTGAACGGCTTGAAGCTGTCGATATCCACGTAGCAAATCACCGACTCGCGTTGCTGCTGCAACAGTCGCGTCAGGCACTGCTGGATCGGCACGTTGCCCGGTAGCAGGGTCAACGGGTTGGCGTAGCGCGCCTGCTGGATCTTCAGTTCGGTGATCAGCTTGAGCACATCGATCACCCGGCCCAGGCCGAGGTAGTCGCCGTTCAGCGTGATGATGAAGTCTTCCTCAATGCGTTGGCGGGCGCGGCTGGTCAGCAGCCGGCTGACCTGTTGCAGGGACTGGCTCAACTCCACCGCGAGAAAATCATCGCTCATCAGGCGGCTGATCGGCTTGCGCGCGAACAGGTCGGTGGCGAAGGGTTTGAGCAGGGCGTCGGACAACGAATGGCGATGCACAATCCCGACCGGCCGGTCGCGCCCATCCAGCACCGCCAGGGAGTTGAGGTTGGCCTGGCGGCGGAAGGACTCCAGCACCTGGGCGGTGGCGGTGTCCTGATTCACTGCCGGCTGCTCGTTGAGCAGGGCGCTGAGGTCACTGCCTTCTTCGCTGAGGGCAATGTTGGAGTTGTCGGGTTTGGGTAGCATCAGGCGCGCTTCCTGCGGCGGGTGTTCTTGGGGACGACAGAGCAAATAACCCTGGATCAGGTCGACCCCCATCTCGGTCAGCACCGCCAGTTCTTCCGGCAGCTCGATGCCTTCGGCAATCACCTGGGCGCGCGACGCCCGGGCGATCTGCAGGATAGAGCCGACAAATTCGCGCTTGAGCGCGTCCTGGTGGATGCCGTCGATAAAGTGCCGATCGATCTTCACGTAATCCGGACGCAGTTCCGACCACAGGCGCAGGCTGGAATAGCCTGCGCCCAAGTCATCGAGCGCGATGGCGAAACCCATGTCGCGGTAGTGATGCAGGGCGGTTTGCAGCAGGTCGAAATCGTCGGTGGGCGACTGCTCGGTGAGTTCGATCACCACTTGGCTGGGGGGGATGCCGAAGTCCCGCAGCAGTTGCAGGGTGCGGCCCGGTTGGTGCGCGGTTTCCATCAGGGATTCCGGCGAGATATTGAGAAACAGCTTGCCCGGCAACTTCTGCTCGCTGAAGCGTCGGCATGCGCTTTCGCGGCAGGCTATTTCCAGTTCGCTGAGGCGCCCGGCATGGCCGGCCACGGCAAACAGGGCGACCGGGGAGTGCAGCGGGCTGTTGGACGGGCCACGGCTGAGGGCTTCGTAGCCGAGGATACGCCGCTCGGACAGGCAGATGATCGGTTGGAACAGGCTGTGTAAACTGCCTTGAGCCAGGATAGAGCCCAATGCATTCAGCTGTTCGGTCATGGTCATGGCGATCTCGATCTCGATCGAAAAAAAAGGACCGCAGGCGGTGAGCCGACGGTCCTTTATTTCACGACAGAATGATGTCTATATGATGACACTCTGCAGCGTGATCACATTAAATAGCCATCATTTATTGCTTGGCCACCTGTTTGGTCACTTTCAGGTAGTCCAGCAGAATCCGGCCTGTCTCGGCCAGGTAGGCGTCGTCTTCCGGCTTGGTTTTATCCGCCTCGGTCGGCAGCGCGTCTTCATCTTCTTTCTTCAGTTCCTTGAGTGGGGCTTCGCCCTTGGCCTTGCGGCGGACGTTCTCCAGCACCAGTTGCTGATTCTCGATGTCGGCGTGCTGCTTGCGACGATCCACTTCATTGAGGCTGACGGATTTTTCTTCCATCAGTTTCTTGGCCAGGGCCAGCTTGTCGCGGATGAACATGAACTCGGCATCCTTGGCGGAGCGGGTGTCGTGGTCAGCCTTCAACTGCGCCAGGAATGGCTTGAACGGGTCCGACGCGGGCTTGATCGCAGGACGGATGGTGTCCCACGGCATGGCCTCGGGCAGGGCGCTCTCGCCGATTTCCTTGGTGTCGATGATCGACGGGAAGTCGATGTCCGGCAGCACGCCCTGATGCTGGGTGCTCTGCCCGGAAACCCGGTAGAACTTGGCCAGGGTCAGTTTCAGCTCGCCATGGTTCAGCGGCTGGATGGTCTGCACGGTGCCTTTGCCGAAGGTCTGGCCGCCGATGATCAAGGCGCGGTGATAGTCCTGCATGGCGCCGGCGAAAATCTCCGAGGCCGAGGCCGACAGGCGGTTGACCAGCAACGCCATCGGGCCTTTGTAGAAGGCGCCCGGGTTCTCGTCTTCGAGCACGTCGACACGGCCGTCAGCGTTGCGCACCAACACGGTCGGACCCTTGTCGATAAACAGGCTGGTCAGCTCGGTGGCTTCCTGCAGGGAGCCGCCGCCGTTGTTGCGCAGGTCGATGACCACGCCGTCGACTTTTTCTTTCTGCAGCTCGGTCAGGATCTTCTTAACGTCGCGCGTGGTGCTCTTGTAGTCCGGATCGCCAGCACGGAAGGCCTTGAAGTCGAGGTAGAAGGCCGGGATTTCAATCACGCCCAGCTTGTAGTCCTTGCCATCCTGCTTGAGGTTGAGGACTTTCTTCTGCACGGCCTGGTCTTCGAGTTTCACCGCTTCACGGGTGATGGACACGATCTTGCTGGTCTGGTCGTTCGGCGCATTGGTGTGCGGAATCACTTCCAGGCGCACCACGCTGCCTTTCGGCCCACGGATCAGCTTGACCACTTCGTCCAGGCGCCAGCCGACCACATCGACCATCTCTTTGTCGGCCTGGGCCACGCCGATGATCTTGTCGGCAGGGGCGACCTGCTTGGTCTTGTCTGCCGGACCGGCCGGTACCAGACGCACGATTTTCACCTGGTCATTGTCGCTTTGCAGGACGGCACCGATGCCTTCCAGCGACAGACTCATGTTGATATCGAAATTTTCCGCGTTATCCGGCGACAGATAATTGGTGTGCGGGTCGTAGGACATCGCGAAGGTGTTGATGTAGGCCTGGAAGATATCTTCGGCACGGGTCTGGTCCAGACGTGCCAGCTGATTCTTGTAGCGCTTGGTCAACAGCTCTTGAATGGCCTTCGGCTCTTTGCCGGCGATCTTCAGGCGCAGCACTTCGTCCTTGACGCGTTTGCGCCACAGGTCATCCAGGGCGGCGGTGCTGGTCAGCCACGGGGCGTCCTTGCGATCCACCAGAAGGCTTTCCTTCTCGGTGAAGTCGAACTTGTCGATGCCTTTGTCCAATTCACCCAGGGCGAAGTCCAGACGCGCTTTGACGCGGTCCAGGTAACGCTTGTAGATGGTGAACCCGGGCTGCAGGTCGCCACTCTTGAGGAAGTCGTCGAACTGGGTCTTCCACTTGTCGAACTCAGCGATGTCGCTGGCCAGGAAGTAGCTGCGCGACGGGTCCAGCAGCTTGAGGTAGCTGTCATAGATGATCACCGAGCGAGCGTCGTCCAGCGGCGGCTTGCTGTAGTGATGACGCTTGAGCAACTCGACGACGTTAAGGCTGGCAATCACCTCATCGCGATCAGGCTGAAGATTGTCCCAGCTGTTGGCTGCGAACGTATTGGTCGACATCGACGACAAGCCGAGACCAATGAAAAGAGCTAGGGCGGTGCTGGGGAACAAATGCTTCATGCTGATTCGACGCGGGGGCAATTGATAACGCATATTAGGCCGTCTTTGAAGTCGCCGGTTCCATTTGGGCCGGTCGCATAATGCAAAAAGCCCGGCGATACAGCTACGGGCTCAGTCCAGACTCACTATGGAGGCACTGTGAAAGCATTGCAAGGCGTTGAAGGTCATGTGGAGTGGTTGGAAGAGCCAAGTCCTACATGCGATGTAGGTCAGGTTCGCATTCGGGTGGCGGCTGCGGGCCTCAATCGTGCCGATTTATTGCAGCGTGCGGGGCTGTATCCGCCGCCGCCGGGCGTCAGCAAGGTGTTGGGCCTGGAGTGTTCCGGGGTGATCAGCGAGGTCGGCGCGGGTTCGTCCTGGCAGGTCGGCGACCGCGTCTGCGCGCTGCTGGCCGGCGGCGGCATGGCCGAGGAAGTGGTGGTGGACGCCCGTCACGTGCTGCCGGTGCCGGAAGGCCTGTCGTTGATCGAAGCGGCGGCATTGCCCGAGGTGTACAGCACCGCGTGGTTGAACCTGTTCCAACTGGCGGGCGTCAAGCCCGGCGAGAAGGTGTTGCTGCATGCCGGCGCCAGTGGCGTGGGTTCGGCGGCGATCCAGTTGTGCAAGGCGTTCGGCAGCCCGTGCTGGGTCAGTGTCGGCTCGGCGGATCGGTTGGCCTACTGTGAAGCCCTCGGCGCCCAGGGCGGCGTGGTCCGCACGGACGGTATTGAAGGGCTGCGGGATTTCGGGCCGTTCGACGTCATCCTCGACCCGGTCGGCGCCAGCTACGCGGCGCTGGACCTCAAGTTGCTGGCCCTGGACGGTCGTTGGGTGCTGATCGGCCTGATGGGCGGGCGCGAGGCGCAACTGGACCTGGCGCAGGTGCTGGGCAAGCGAGTGCAACTGCTGGGCTCGACCCTGCGCAGCCGTGACGATCAGTTCAAGGCCGACCTGTTCAGTGACCTGAGCCAGCATGTCTGGCCGTTGTTTGCCGAAGGCCGCTTGAGCCCGCAACTGGCCAAGACCTTCCCGATCAACGATGCCGAGGCGGCGTTTGCGGAGCTGGCGACCAACCAGATTTCCGGCAAGTTGGTGTTGGTGATCGACGACAGCCTGACCTGATCCCGAATTGGAATGTGGTCAATGTGGGAGGGGGCAAGCCCCCTCCCACAGTTGGATCTTGGTCGAATCAGGCCCAGCGGTGGACCGGCCAGCCGGCTTTTTCGGCGTGCTCGCGCAATACCGGGTCGGGGTTCACCACCTGCGGGTTATCCACCTTCAGCAGCAACGGCAGATCATTGCGCGAATCCGAATAGAAGTACGCGCCTTCCAGGGTTTCCCCTTCCTGCTCCAGCCATTCGAGCAAACGGGTGATCTTGCCTTCGCGGTAGGTCAGGACGCCGACAGTACGGCCGCTGTACACGCCGTGGCTGACATCCAGCTCGATCCCCAACACTTCATCGATGCCGATACGCGCCGCAATCGGCGTGACCAGGTGGGTGCCCGACGCGGAAATCACCAGCACCCGGTCGCCGTTCGCGCGGTGGCGGGCGATGGTGCGGGTGGCGTCGCTGTAGATCAGCGGTTCGATCACGTCCTCGACCCAGGGCTCCACCAGGTGCTCGATCTCCTCCGGCGTGCGGCCGATCATCGGCTCCAGGCTGAAGTCCATGAACTCTTCCATGGCCAGCTTGCCCTGGCTGTAGGCGTCCATCAGTTCGTTGTTCTTGCGCATGAACGACTCGGGGTCGACCCAGGCCAGGCGGCCCATCTGCTCGCTCCACAGGGTGGCGCAGTCGCCGTGGATCAGGGTGTCGTCCAAATCAAAAATTACCAATGCCATCCGTCACACTCTCTTAAAAAATCACTGCTGCTCAGGCTACTTCACACAGTGCGCTCGGGTCGATGGAAAGTGCCAGGCGCTGGCCGTCGGGGTGCAGATCGTCCGCCGAGCGGTTGAGCACGTCCACCACCAATTCCACGCCGCGCGCTTCGATACGGTAGCGAATCACGTTGCCCAGCAGGCTGTGGCTGCGCACCAGGGCGTCGAGTTCGCCGCTGCGGCTCAGTTCGATGGCTTCCGGGCGAATCGCGATGCGCCCGCTGATCGGCCGTTGCAGCAGTTGGCTGGCCTTGTCCGCGTCGAGCAGGTTGTAGTTGCCGATAAACCCGGCGGCAAACACATCCACCGGCGCGGTGTAGAGGGTTTCGGCATCGCCGCTTTGCACGATCTTGCCCTGGTTCATCAGGAAGATCCGGTCGGACATGGTCAGGGCTTCTTCCTGGTCATGGGTCACGAAAATCGTGGTCAGGCCCAACTCGCGCTGGATCTGGCGGATCTGCTCGCGCAGGTGCTTGCGGATGCGCGCATCCAGCGCCGACAGCGGTTCATCCAGCAGCAACAGGCGCGGGCGGGTCACCAGGGAGCGGGCGAGGGCCACGCGCTGGCACTGGCCGCCGGACATCTGGTGCGGGTAGCGCCCGGCCAGCTCGTTGAGCTCCACCAGTTGCAGCACGTCCTGCACGCGTTTGTGGCTGTCGTCGGCGTTGACCTTTTGCATGCGCAGGCCGAAGGCGACGTTTTGTTCCACGGTCATGTTGGGGAACAGCGCATAGCTCTGGAACACCATGCCGATCTGCCGTTTCTGCGGGCTCAAGGGCACGATGTCGTGGCCGTCGAGGAGGATCTGGCCACTGTCGACCGAGGTCAGGCCGGCGATGCAGCGCAGCAAGGTGGACTTGCCGCAGCCGGACGGGCCGAGCAGGGTGACGAATTCGCCCTTGGCGATCTCGCAGTTGATGTCACTGAACACCGGGGTGCCGGCGTAGCCTTTTTGCAGGTGTTGGACGCTGACGAAGCTCATTGGCTTTTGTCCTTGTTCAAGATGTTGGCGGCCCAGGTCAGCACCAGCACAAAGAAGAAATAGGAAATGACCACGGCACTGGTGAAGTGGCCGCTGCTGTTGCGCATGTTGTTCAGGTACACCTGCAGGGTTTCGTAGCGCGTGCCGACGAGGATATTGGCGAACACGAACTCACCGAACAGGAACGAAAACGACAGCAGCAACGCCACCATCAGGCCCTTGCGCAGGTTGGGCAGCACCACCAGGATCGCTGCCTGCCAGGTGCTGGCGCCGAGCAGTTGCGCGGCGTCCATCAGGTCGCGCAGGTTGATGGCTTGCAGGTTGTTGGTGATCGCGCGGTACATGAACGGCAGCGCCACGGTGAAATAGCAGCCGATCAGAATCCACGGCGTCCCCACCATCGCCAGCGGCCCGGAGCCATAGAGTTGCAGCAGGCCCACCGACGACACCACCGGCGGCACCGCGAACGGCAGCAGGATCAGGATGTTCATCAACGCGTCGAGCCTGGGGAAGTGGTAATGCACCACGAACAGCAGCGGCAGGATCAGCACCACCGACAAAATCAACGCGCCCACGCACACCAGCAGGGACTGGCCGAAAGCCATCAGAAAGCGCGGGTCGCTCCACAGTTGCACGTACCACTTCACGGTAAAGCCGGCCGGCAAGATCGTCGCCGACCAGCTGCTGGCAATGGAGTAGACAAAGGTGCCGATCAGCGGCAGCACCAGGATCGCGAATAACAGATACACCACCACCCGGTGGTAGAGGGAGGCCGGGCCGGCTTCAGCGCGAGACATGGTAGCTCCTCTTGAGCAGCAGTTGATGGACCACGGTGACCACGGTCATCAGCGCCACCAGCACCACGGCCAGGGCGCTGGCCATGTTCGGGTCCAGGGAGATGTCGCCGGACACCATCGCCGCGATCCGGATCGGCAATACGTTGAAATTGCCGGTGGTCAGCGCGTAGACCGTGGCGTAGGCGCCGAGGGCGTTGGCCAGCAGGATCACGAAGGTGCCGAGCAGCGCGGGGGTCAGCACCGGCAGGCCGATGTGGCGCCAGAACTGCCAGCCGTTGGCACCCAGCAGGGCGGCGGACTCGCGCCAGTCTTCGCGCAACGCATCGAAGGCCGGGTAGAGCAGCAGCACGCCCAGCGGGATCTGGAAGTAGGTGTAGAGAATGATCAGGCCGGTCTTGGAGTACAGGTTGAAGTCCTGAATGATCCCGGCCTGCTTGAGCATGATGGTGATGCTGCCGTTGAAACCGAGCAGGATGATGAAGGCAAAGGCCAGGGGCACGCCGGCGAAGTTGCTGGTCATGTTGGCGAAGGCGGTGACGAAGTTGCGCAGCGGCGAGTCCACGCGGCGCAACGAGTAGCTGCCGAGCACCGAAATGATGATGCCGAACACGCTGGAGTAGAAGCTGATCTCCAGGCTGTACTGGATCGCCTGCAGGTAGAACTTCGAACTGAAGATTTTGCTGAAGTTGGCCAGGCCCCAGCCGAACTCTTCCGATTGCAGGCTGTTGATCATCACCCACGCCAGCGGGGCAATTTCAAACACGATGAAGAACAACGCGAAAGGCACCAGGCACAGGATTGCCAGCCATTTGCTGCGGGTCATGGCACTCACTTCAACAGCTCCCGGCATACAGGTTTGTCGTGGGGCACGCCCAGCAACGCGCAGACGGTGCCGCACAGCTCGGTTTGCCTGGGCGTGGCGTCGGGATCGAAGGTGAAGGCCGAGCCGAGCACGAACAGCGGCACTTCGCGTTCTTCCGGCAGCAGGCCGTTGTGGGAGCGGTCGTTGTTCATGCCGTGGTCGGCGGTCACCAGCACCTGATAGCCGGCGTCGAGCCAGCCTTGCAGGTAGTCGGCCAGGAGGATGTCGGCCGAGCGTGCGCTGTTGCGGTATTGCGCGCTGTCGAGGCCGTGCTTGTGGCCGGCGTCGTCGATGTTCATCGGGTGGACGACCAGCAGGTTCGGCGCGTGTCTGCAGCGCAGGCTTTCGGCGTCGGCGAACAGGTGCGAATCCGGGTAGTGGTCCTGCCAGTAGAAGTGCCCGTGCTGGATCGCCAGGGTCTTGTCGTCGGTATGCCGGTCACGGGCGGCGATAAAGGGCGTGCGGTTATACAACTCGCTGACCCAATGATAGGCCGCCGCGGCGGTGGTGAGACCGGCGTCGCGGGCGTAATGGAACAGGCTGCGCTGGTTGGACAGGCGCGACACATGGTTGTGGGTGATGCCGCTGTCGATCGGCGGCACGCCAGTGAAGATGCATTCGTAGAGCGGCCGGGAGAGTGACGGCAGTTCACATTCGAGTTTGTAGAGGGCTGCGCGTCCTGCGCCGACGTAGGCTTGCAGATGCCCCATGGCATGACGGGCAACCTCGAAGTTCAGGCCGTCGAGCACCACAAGGATGACGTTGTGCTTCATAGGGGGAGACGCTCCGCAACAGATGGGTTTGGATCGGGTTTGCGGTTGGGACCGGAACAAATGTGGGAGCAGGTAAACCTGCTCCCACACTGACCGCATCTACAGCTCAGGCATTACTGCATATTGATGATGACTTCTTCCTGCCACTTCTGCGGCAGTGCCTTGGAGCTCTTCTCCCAGGCGTCGGCATCCTTGATCGGAGTGACGTGCTTGTATTGCTCGTTCGGCAGCAGCTTGTCCTGCACTTCCTTCGGCAACGTCAGGTGTTCGGCGCGAATCGGCCGCGCATTGCCCTTGGCCAGGTTGATCTGGCCGGCGTCGCTGAAGATGTATTCGCGGGCCAGTTTGGCGGCGTTCGGGTGCTTGGCGTATTTATTGATGATGGTGGTGTAGCCGGAAATCACCGAACCGTCCGATGGGATCAGCACCACGTAGTCATCCGGGTTGGCCATCTTGGCTCTGTAGCTCAAACCGTTGAAATCCCAGACCACGCCGACTTCCACTTCGCCTTTTTCCATGGTGGCGATGGTCGGGTTGGCGAGGGACAGGCGACCTTGCTTGGCGATGTCGGCGAACATCAGCAGGGCCGGCTGCAGGTTTTTCTCGTCGCCCTTGTTGGCGATGGCGGCGGCCAGCACACCGTTGGCGGCTTGGGCGGCGGTGCTCACGTCACCGATGGAGACCTTGTATTTGCCGCTCTTCAAGTCAGCCCAGCTGGTTGGTACGTCCGAACCGTGCAGCAGCTTTTTGTTGACGATAAAGGCGATGGTGCCGGTGTAGGCCAGCGCCCAGTTGCCGTCTTTATCTTTCGCCCAATCCGGGACCTGGGCCCAGGTGCTTGGTTTGTAAGGCTGGACCACGCCCTGTTTCACCGCGATCGGGCCGAAGGCCGCGCCGACGTCGCCGATATCGGCACTGGCGTTGTCTTTCTCGGCGGCGAACTTGGCGATTTCCTGGGCCGAGCTCATGTCGGTGTCGATGTGCTTGAGGCCGTAGGTCTTGGCCAGGTCATCCCAGGTGCCTTTCCAGTTGGCCCAGTCATCGGGCATGCCGACGCTGTTGACGGCGCCTTCCGCTTTCGCGGCGGCTTCGAGCGTTTTTAGATCGGTATCAGCGGCCATGGCGGCGGTGCTCATGGCAATGGTCGAGCCTAACAGTGATGCCAGGAAAAGCTGTTTCATCCGAAGCTCCTTTGGGCGTTTTCAACGCGGCGTTTTATATGAACGTTAGCGGTGGTGTTGGTCTAGGTCAGCAATACCTGAGCCAATCTAGGCGGGATGGATGACAGTTTCATGTCGATGTCGTTTTTGAAGCACCGATGTCGCTCGGCGCAGGTTTAGCGTAGACCATGCCCAAGCGCCCGCAGGCCTTGGACTTGGCCGACGGATTGCAAGGTTTATCACGAGGCTCGACCGGGGTTGTCATCTGTCGGTCATCTGCAATGCCTAGGCTGGCATGCAGTAATACAGGCCCATTTAATGAGCGGTTTATGCACCTGAACGGTGCTGGTCTAGTCCAGATAGGTAACGTTGATGCGTGATGAGGCAATCAAGGCGGTGACATCCATCGGCCTGGCGCTGCAAGAGCAGATCGACCATGGCCTTTTGCCGCCAGCCAGCAAACTGCCCGCCGAGCGCAAGCTCAGCGAGTTGTTTGGTACCACCCGGATTACGGTGCGGGAAGCCTTGTTACAACTGGAGGCCCAAGGCCAGATCTATCGCGAGGAGCGCCGTGGCTGGTTTGTCTCGCCGCCGCGCCTGGCCTACAACCTGATGCAGCGCAGCCACTTTCACGCAATGGTCAACGACCAGGGCCGCGTGGCGTCGACCGAGGTGATCAGCGCGCGGCTGCAACCGGCATCGGCGGCGGTGTGTGCGTGGTTGCAATTGCCGGCGCTGTCCAGCGTGATCCAGATCTGCCGCCGGCGCAGGATCGATGAGCGCCTGGTGTTGTATGTGGAGCACTACCTGAACCCGCAGTATTTCCCCGGGATTCTGGCCTGCGACCTGAACCAGTCGATGACCGAGCTGTACGCGCGCAAGTACGATTTGCACTACGGGCGGGTACGCTTCGAGATTGTGCCGACCTCACTGCCGGTGGAAGCCGCCGCCGCGTTGCGCGTGTCGGTGGGCAGCCCGGGCTTGCGTATCGCCCGGGTCAACTATGACCAGCATCAGCGTTTGATCGACTGCGACCTGGAGTTCTGGCGGCATGATGCCATCCACGTGGGCGTGGATGTCATGGGCTCAGCGTCTTGATCAGTTGATCCACATTGCTTTCCAACGCCGTCACCGGGTCGGCGCCGTCGACGTTCAAGACCAGCAGTTGCGCGCCCCCGGCCGTCACCGCGGTTTGCACCGCCGCGCTTGGCGGGCGATGGTGCAGCACCACGGCCACCTCGTTGTCCTTCAGGCGGCTGCTCAGTTGCTGTAAGGCCTCGGGCGTCCAGTCGGCATCTGGGCGTGCGTCGGTGTCGAGCACTTCCAGGTTCAAGCTGCCGAGCAGATACGCAAAGTGATCGCTCAGGCTGACCACGCTCAGGTTATCCGCCTGGGCCAGCCGTGCTTCGCTGTCGGCGGTGAGCTTGAGCAGGCGCAGCTTGAGGGCGGCCAGGTTGGCGTCGATTTGCGCCTTCGCGCCCGGTGCCAGGCGGCTCAGGTCGGCGGCCATCACATCGGCCATGCGCCCCATATTGTTGCTCGATTGCCACGGCTGGCTGTTCAAGCCATCGCTGACGCCCGGTTGTACGGCGATCCCCGGCAGGCCACCGTCCACCGGGCGCGCGGCGTCCACTTCGACGATGCGGATATTGCTGCGTCGCGCCACCGGGTACAGCGGGTCATCGGCCCACAGCGAACGCAAGCCGATGACGGCATCGGCATCCATCGCCAACGTGTTCAAGGCCGGCGCGCCACGGCCGGTGAAGTAGGACACCTGCCGCGAACCGGGCAGGTTGGCCGGTGCGGCGCGTTCGAGCTGTACGTCGCTGCCTTTAAGCAGCAGCTCCGCCAGGCCATAGGTAATGGGCAACGAGGCGAGGACCTTCACAGGCTTTTTCGCTTTGGTCAGCGCGGCGTGGCCCAGGCCTTGGTTGACTTTGAAACTCTTCGGATCAAAACCGTCGACGGCCAGCGCCGACGCGCTGATCAGGCAAGCGATGGCCAAGGCCATTGGGCGAAAGGCAGGGTGCATTATCCAAGATTCCCTTTGAGGCTGGGCACGGTGCCGCGCGCGATGGCGGCGAGGGCGAAGGCGATACCGGCGACCAGGATGATCGCGGCGCCGGAGGGGATGGGCAGGTCGAAGATGATCGGCAGCAGGATGCCGCACAACGTGCTGACGGTGGCAATCGCCACGGAGACCCAGAAGAAGCCTTTGAGCGACTGGCTCAGCAGGCGTGCCGCCGCCGCCGGAATCACCAGCAGCGCGCCCACCAGGATCGCCCCGATGACCTTGACCGCTGCGACGGTGATCAACGTCACCAGGATCACGAACAGGTAATCCAGGGTCTTCACCGCCACTCCGCGTACCGCCGCCAATTGCGGGTTGAAGCTGGCGAGCATGATGCGGTTGTACAGCGGCAGGGCGAGGGCCATCACCAGCGAACCGACAATCGCCAGCACCAGCAGGTCGTTGCCATTGACCGTCAACACCGAACCGAACAGCACGTTTTCCAGGATGTGAACGTTGATCTTGCCCGCCAGTATCAACAGCAGGCTTGCGCCCAACGCCAGGGACACCGAGAGGAATACGCCGATCAAGGTATCCGGCGCCAGGCCGGTGCGGTTGCGCAGGTAATTGAGCAGGATGCCGAACAGCAGGCAGTAGCCGAACAGCGCGCCATAGGGCCCGGTGTAGGGTTCGCCGAGCAGAATGCCCACGGCCACGCCGGTCAGCGCGGCATGGCCGACCGCTTCGGAGAAAAACGCAAAGCGCTTGACCACCACCAGCGTCCCCAGGCCGCCCAGCACCGGGCCGATCAGCAGGCCGGCGAGCAGGGCGTTGACCACAAAACCATAGGCCAGCGCCTCCGGCAGGTAACCGGAAGAGGCCCAGCCCTGGACCATCAGGCGAAACGCTTCATAACTCATGGCGCCAGGCTCCGAGGATGGGTGGAGAACAGGGTCAGCAGGCGATCCGGGGTCAGTGCCGCTTTGGGTGTGGCGTCGAACAGCACGCGGCGGTTCAGGCCGGTGACGCGGTCGGCGAGGCGGCCCACGGCGTCCAGGTCGTGCTCGATCCACAGCACGGTGATCCCGGCGCGGCGCCAGTCATTGAGCAGACGTTCGAACACCTGGATACCGGCTTCATCGAGGGCCGACATCGGCTCATCCAACACCAGCAATTGCGGGGCCGGGATCAGCCCCTGGGCGAGCAGCACGCGCTGACGTTCACCGCCCGACAACGCGCCCATGCGCCGTTTGCGTTTGTCCTGCAGGCCGACCCGTTCCAGGGCCTCGCCGATGGCGCCGGCGTAATGCCTGGACAGCCCGAGAAACGCCGGGCGCCGCTGACACATCGCCGCCATGAAGTCATCCACGGTCATCGGCAGGCCGCGGTCGAACTCCAGCGCCTGGGGCACATAACCAATGGTGCCGGGCGTGTCCGGCCACGTCAGGCGCAGTTGCCCCTGGTGCGGCGTTTGCCCCAGCAGCGTCTTGATCAGCGAGCTTTTCCCACCGCCGTTCGGGCCCACCAGTGCATGGATGCTGCCCGGCTGCACCTGGAAGCTCACGCCATCGAGGATCACGGTGCGGCCCAGGGTCAGCGACACCTTGTCGAAGTCGATCGTCGGGCCGACGCTGACCATGCTCAAGCGTTGCGCCGCCGTCATGCCCCCGACTCCTGAATCGCCCGCACCACGGTGTTGAGGTTGCCGGTCATTTCCACTTCGTACTTTTCAGCGCTGTATTCGCCGTAGGAGATATGCGACAGCGGGTACAGCCGGACCCCGGATTCACGCTGGATGGTCTCGACGTAGGTGGACGGGAAATCCATCTCCGAGAAGATCACTTTCACATCCAGGGCGCGCAATTCATCGATGGTTTTCTTCAACTGGCTCGGGCTGGGTTCGATGCCGTGGGCCGGCTCGACCACGGCGGTGACTTCCAGGCCGAACTCGCGCAGCAGGTAGTCGTAGGCTGCGTGGACTGTGGCCACGCGCAAGTCCGGGTTGGGCGCGCGGGTCAGCTTGGCCAGGGCCTCGGCGCGCATCTGCCGCAGGCGCTTGCCGTAGGCGCGGGCGTTCTGGGTGTAGGTTTTGGCGTTGTCCGGGTCGAGCTTGCCCAGTTCGCGGGCGATGTTGTTGACCTGGGCAATCGAGGCACTGATCGACAGGAAGGTGTGTGGGTTGACCACCTTGCCGGCGCCGCGCGCGGCGTTGCCGGTGGCGGCCAGCAGCGGCACGTTGGCGTTGGCTTCGATCACCGGGATGTCCGGCCGCTCGCTGGTGGCGATCATGCGGTCGGCGAAATCGTCGTGGCCGACCCCGTTGAGCACGATCACATCCAGGGTGCCGATGCGCTTGATGTCGTCGGCGCGCGGCTCGTAGGCATGTGGGTTGAAACCGGCAGGAATCAGCGGCACCACCTCGGCCTTGTCGCCGACGATGTTGGCGACGTAGCTGTAATAAGGATGCAGGGTGATGCCGATCCGCAGGCGCTTGGCTGCCTCGGCGTTGGCCAGCGGGGCGAGCAGCAGGCTGATCAGGCTGACCAGCAGCAGGCGTACAAGGGGCGATGAAATAGACATGGGCAATCGGTCTTCTCGGTCAGTGACGGTGCTGGCGGGTCACGCCGGCGTCGAATTGCGCGACCACTTGCTGCCAGCCGGCCGCGATCAGCGCCTGGTCGGTGAGGTCGGCGGGGGCGGCCAGGTCTGGGCGGCGGTTGAGCCAGATGTCCGGCTCGGCGCCCGTTACCCGCATCAGCAGCGAGCCGCTGGTGGCCGGCGCCTGGCTCACGCCGAGGTAGGCCGACGGCGCCAGCAACTGCCAGCGATGATCGCCACGGCTGACCGAGCTGGCGTCCTGGGCAAAGGGCGCAAAGCCTTCTTCGGCCAGTTGCGCGGGCGTCGGCAGGGCGCTGTGTGCCTGCTGCAGCCAGTGGATTTCATCCAGGGTCACGCGCAGGTCGGCGTAGATGCCTTGCTCGGCGGCGCTGAGGTCGCGGCGCGCGTCCAACTGGTGGCTGGGCACGGCAACCACGGCCTGGGTTTCACCGTGCAGGGCCACCACCGTACCGGCCACCGCCAGAATGATCAGGCACAGCAGCAGGACATAGAGGGTTTCGTGCCCGGCCCCGGCTGGGCGTACCACCTGTGTCGTACTCATTGGGACGGGATATCCGCTTGGTCGATTTCAACGACGTGACCGGGGCCTGCATCGAACAGCACGTAGAACTCAGCTGAGGGCTTCTTGAAGGTCAGGGTCGAGTCCGCGCCGAGCTTGCCGGGCACGAGGATGGTTTCGTCGTAGCCGATCACATCCAGGGTCACGCCGGGGGCGCCGCTGCCGTCGGAAAAACCGCCGGTGCATTGGATCTGTTCGCCGGGGATTTCCTTGCATTCGCACATCGGGTTGTGGGCCACGGCTGTGGGACAGAAACCGACGCACAGCAACAACGTGGCGCAGGCGCGGCTCAGGCGTATCAATGTCATGGTTTGACTCCTTGCTTGTTCAGCCAGGCAATGGTGGCAGGCGAGGCCTGGCTCAGCGCAATGGAACCCTGGTGCATCGTGCCGTCCCAGCCTTCCATGGTGACCCACAGTTCGGCGTCGGCCGGCGTGCGCTCGGGCACCGGGAGCAGCGCGCCCATGCGGTACGGCGTGCCGAAGAAGATCACCCCGGCGGCGCGCAGGCTGCGCGGTTTGCCGATACGCAGGTAGGTTGCCTTGACCTGCTCGGCGCAGTTGGCGCACAGGGCCGCATTGAAGAATTTCATCGGGCCGGCCGGGTCGGGGCGCGGGCCTTCGTTGCGGAACTCGGCGAGGGTCAGGCTCCAGGGCCCGACCTGCACCTCGCCGGCCACCCGCTCGCCGATGCCGCTGTCACCGCGAAACAGCGCGGCGTCGGCAAAGTACTTGGGCATGAAGCCCAGGGGCACCAGCAACAGCAGGACGTTAAGGTGGAACCGCCATTTCAGCCACACGGCGCGTAGTGGCGAAGGCGTTGCGGCAGCGACCTTGCTCATTGGTTGCCCTCCGCCATTTCAGCCTGCAGGGCCGCGACCGCTGCCGCCTGGCGCGGCGCCTTGTGGCTGCGCTTGAGGGCATGGAGGGTGGCCAGGGCCGTGCGTTTGGTCCAGATCAGCAGGCCGCTCAACACCATCATGCTCAACACCAGGCCGAAGAATGCCCAGATCAGCTTGATCCACAGCCCGCCAAAGTCGCCGGTGTGCAGCGGGCGCATGGACTCGGTGACGAACTCCAGCGTCGAGCGGTTGGACAGCAGGTGCGAAACCGCCACTTCGCCGGTGTAGGGGTTGATCTGTGCGGTCTGGAACATCAACGGGTACCAGCCCCGCCCGCCGATCTGCAGATGGCTGTAGGCATTGAGTGGCAGGAACACGAAGCTGGTCTCCAGCCCCGGAATCCGTTGGCTGGCGATTTCGATCGCGTCGTCCAGGGCAATCATCGGCGCCGGCACGCCGGGGGCGGACGTCGGCACGTTCTCCCGGGCGATCACCGGCACGATGGGTTCGCTGGAGATGGAAATCTGGTTATCCCCCAGGATCGCCTGAATCAGGAACCAGGTGCCGGTGATGGAAATGACCGCGATGAACCAGATCGACCAGATACCGCTCAGGCGATGGAAGTCGCCCCAGAAGATTCGCGCGCCATGGCGGATGCGCAGGGTCGGGCGCAAAAAGCCCTTCCAGAAGCGCTTGTACACCACCAGCCCGGTGATCAACGACGCCAGCAACGGCAGGCCGAGCGCGGAGACCAGGTACCAGCCCCAACTGAACCCATTGGTGAATGGCACCAGCCACCAGCCGTGCAGGGCGCGGGTGAATTGTTTGAAGTCGAACGCCGGGCTGATGCCCTGGATCGCCCCGGTGTAAGGGTTGACATAGACCTCCACCGAGCGCCCGTCGGGGTAGCTGAGGGTGACACTCAGGGCGAAGTGCGACTCGTCCGGGCGGATGATGGATTGCACGATCACCAGGGGCTCGGCGCGTTTGATGGCGTTGATCACCTGGTCATAGCTCAGCGGTTCGGCGGCGTCCGACGGCTTGCTGGCGCGGATTTCCGGGTTGGCCAGCCAGACGATTTCCTGGCTGACCACGGCCAGGGTGCCGGTGACGCAGACGATCAGTACAAAAAACCAGATGGGTAATGCCAGCCAGCTGTGTACGAGAAACCAGAGTTTTGAGCGCGACTTCTTCGACATGTGAATGGGAGTCTTGATCGGAGGGGGGCAATGAGGGCCCGGAAAAGACCGGTCGTAGCTTTTGCTGACGCGACAGGCTGTATCTAAGTTAAGACGGATGAGAATGAGAAATCCCTAACCCAGATATGAAAGCAAATGTTTCAGGTTCACATTCGGGGCGCTGAGGCCGCGGTGCTGGGCAGCCCCCGTCTCAAGCCGACCCTCGATCAAACAGTGGCAGCGGGCCTGCCCGAGCGCCATCGCGAGCAAGCCCGTTCCCAGGCTCAGCCTTGCTTGAACAGCGCTTCGGCGCGCTGGCGGATTTGTGCTTCGTTCAGATTCTCCTTGCGGGAGGCGAGGAACCACACATGACCGAACGGATCTCTCAGCGTGGCGGAGCGGTCGCCGTAGAACTGGTCCTTGGGTTCGGAAATGGACAGGCCGCCGGCTGCGACCGCTTGTCGATACTGCGCGTCGACATCGTCCACATATAAATGCAGGCCGACACTGGTGTGGCCATCGCGCGGGCTGCCGAAGGCCATTTCACCGCAGGGCGAGGCGAGCATGATCGCCGAGTCTCCGATACGCAGTTCAGCGTGGCCGACCTTGCCGTCGGGCATGTCCAGGCGCATGACTTGCGTGGCGTTGAAGGCTTTTTTGTAGAACTCGATGGCTTCGGCGGCTTTTTCGACGCCCAGGTAGGGCGTGATGCTGTGATAGCCCTCGGGAATAGGTTTTACGCTCATATCATTCTCCCTGAATTGTGTTTATGAAGGGACGGCCCTTTCACTATAGGCCACGCCGGCCGTGGCTTGCGGGCAACCGACGAGGTGTTGCCCAGGCAACAGTGAACAGGCAGATCGTTGCGCCATAAGTGCTGCGGCGGGCGCCAGCCGCAGCG
This sequence comes from Pseudomonas sp. LY-1, assembly GCF_053502595.1. Classification (NCBI taxonomy): domain Bacteria; kingdom Pseudomonadati; phylum Pseudomonadota; class Gammaproteobacteria; order Pseudomonadales; family Pseudomonadaceae; genus Pseudomonas; species Pseudomonas sp. LY-1. The sequence goes on from NZ_CP094353.1 coordinate 2,367,154, forward strand.
ACATCACGGGGTTCAGGGCGCGGCGCTGTCCCAGGGGGTTAAGGTGAACATTTCCCACAGGGAGCGGTTTTTCAGCTGGGCTCCAACAACTGAGCCCCCGGCCCACGCTCACCGAGCAGGTCGCCCTGATTGCGCAACGGGCAGGCTTCCAGCGACAGGCATCCACAGCCAATACAGCCATTGAGCTTGTCGCGCAGGAGCATCAGCTTGTTGATGCGCTCGTCCAGATCTGCCCGCCACGATGCCGACAAACGCTGCCAATCTTTAGCCGTCGGCGTGCGTCCATCCGGCAGGGCCTGCAACGCTTCACCAATCGTCGCCAGCGGAATCCCCAGGCGCTGGGCGATCTTGATCACCACCACCCGACGCAGTACATCGCGCGGGTAGCGCCGCTGGTTGCCGGCATTGCGATTGCTTTTGATCAGCCCCTTGGTTTCGTAGAAATGCAGGGCCGTGACCGCCACGCCGCTGCGGGCCGACAGTTGGCCAACAGTAAGCTCCTTGGTAACCATGAAAAACTCCGGATTAACCCTTGACCTTGACTTAACTAGAGGTTTTACCCTGCGTGGTATCGAATCACAAGATTCTGCCTACAGAGAAAGGGGAGTGTTCATGCAGGTATCAGAGAAGAATCGCAGTTTCACTCAATTGATCGAGTTTCAGGTCGAGCCCCAGCAACAGCTCGCCCTGGTCGCGGCATTGTCCATCCAGAGCGAGCGCCTGGCCCAAGGGCACGGCGGCTTTCTCAATGCGAGTGTGCAGGTCAGCGATGACGGGCGGCGGGTACTCAATTACCTGCAATGGCGCTCACGCGAGGACGGCGAGGCGGCCTTCCAGTGCGTTGAGCACGGCGAAGAAGATTTCTGGACACTGATACGCGCCCACCAGGCCACGGCCGTGACCTTCGGTTCGTTCCAGGTGCTGCACAGTTTCGAGCGCAGCCATGACAATGCGTTGCACTGCCGTTTAAATGGATAGGTGCAGCATGCGCTCACCCTGAACGTTTCCCCCTGGGCGGCGCTTGTTCACCGCCAGTTCGCCGATCTTGATCAGGCGCGTGCGTGTGACGTTGCGGCTCAGGCCCAGCAGGTTGGCGGTGTGGACCTGGTTGTAGTGGCTGAAGCGGTAGGCGGCACGCAGCAACGCGTCCTCGACTTTTTCATGCAGGGCACCGGCCTGTTCCTCGAACAGCTTTTGAAAGGCCCGTTCCAGCAAGGCTTCGGCACTGTTGTCGGTGCCGTGCTGGCTGTCGTCCTGACGCTCGATGCGCAGGTTCGACAGGCGTAAATCGTCGCGTTCGATCACGCCATTGCGGCAGATCAGCAAGGTGTGGTGAATCACGTTTTCCAGTTCGCGGATATTGCCCGGCCAGCTGTAGTTTTTCAGCTTGTGTTCGGCCTCGCGGCTGATGGTGACCGGGCCGTAGCCCAGGCGCTGGCTGTAGGCTTCGATGAAGTGTCGGGTCAGCGGCAGGATATCGCCGGGACGCTCGCGCAACGGGCTGAGTTCCAGGCTGACCACGTCGAGACGGTAGTAGAGGTCTTCACGGAAGTGCCCGGCGTTGATGGCTTTTTCCAGCTGCACGTTGGTCGCCGCAAGCACGCGCACATCGATGGGAATGCTCTTGCGCGAGCCCAGGCGCACCACCTCCCGCTCTTGCAGTACGCGCAATAACTTGACCTGGATCGCCATCGGCAAATCACCGATCTCATCGAGGAACAAGGTGCCGCCGTCGGCCTCTTCGAACCAGCCGGCCTTGGCGCTGAGGGCGCCGGTGAAGGCGCCTTTTTCATGGCCGAACAGTTCGGCTTCCACCAGCGATTCGGAAAACGCCCCGCAGTTCACCGCCACGAAGGGCCGGTTGCGTCGTGCGCTGAGGTTATGAATGTGGCGCGCCACCAGCTCTTTACCGGTCCCGGTTTCGCCGATGATCAACACGCTGGCTTCGCTGGGCGCCACTTGCTGGATATGGTCGAGCAGTGCCTGGGATTTCGGGTCTTCGAAGACCTGGGCCGTGGCGCGGATCGAGGTGGCGAGGGCGGGCGAGGGCGGGCGAGGGCGGTAAGGTTAAAAGCTGCATGGGCACCTCTTTATGAATAGAACGTAGGAGTCGGCAGGGACTGGTTCAACGCCCAGTCCCCCAGTTCGTGGAGTTTGTAGTCCACCGGGTCGTGCAGGCTTTGCGTGCGCAGGTTGCGCCAGTGCCGGTCCAGGCGCAGTGACGCATGGGTGGAGCGCGCGCCGGTGACTTCAAACAGGCGGCTGCACAACTCCAGGCCCTGGCGGCTGGCGGCGACCTTGGCGGTGGCGATGGCGATGGCCAGTTGGCCGCGTTCGTTTTCGCTGAGGTTCGGCCCCTGGGCCCAGGCTTGATCGAGCAGCGCGGCGGCGCGTTCCACCAGCAGGCGCACACCTTGCAGGGCCACCCAGAACTCGCCGTAGTGGTGCAGCACGTAAGGGTCTTGGCGCACATGCTCGGCGGTGGATTTATGCCACGCACGGGTTTCGGTGAGGGTGTAGTTGCGCGCTTCATCAAAGGCACCTTCGGCTATGCCGAGGAACATGTGCGTGAAGGTCAACTGCGCGATCAGTGGGCGCAGGCAGGCGAACGGTGTGCTCAGAGGGCCCGGGTCGAGCAGCAATTCCGACTCCTCGACGCGCACCCGTTCGAAACTGGCGCTGCCGCTGTCGGTCTGGCGCTGGCCGATATTGTTCCAGTCGTTGTGCAAGGTGATGCCGCTGCGCCCGCTGGGGATGGCGGCGATCAGCAACTTGCCGCCGGCACTCTCATCCACCGCCGAGGCGATCAGCATTTCCGAGTCGCTGGCGCCGGAGCAGAAGCTCTTCTTGCCGGAGAACTCACGCCAACCGCCGAAATCCTTGACCTGCGTGCGCGTGTCCAGCGGGTTGAGGGCGTTGCCCCAGAACCAGTTTTTGCGTGCGGTCTGTTCGAACCACGGCTGCCATTGGTCCGGCCGCGAAAACAGGCGCATCGTAGCGAGCATCAGGTGGTGAAAACCGAAGACATGAGCGATGGAGCTGTCGACCTTGGCGAATTCACGCACGATGGCCAGGGTGTCGCTCCAGCGCGCACCGCCCATGGCGCGCGGCCCGTTCACGTACATCCGCGAGTTTTTCGGCGACGGCGGCGGGTGGTTCGCCCCAGGTCAGGTACACGTCCACCTGTTCGGCGGCGAGGTCGTGGGCGGCGTCGGAGGAACCGCCGAAGTACAGCGGTGGATAAGGCTTCTGCACCGGTGGGTAAAGTGCCTTGGCATTCTGCACACGCAGGTGTTTGCCTTCGAAGTCCACCGATTCGCCCTGCAATACGCGGCGCCAGATCTTGAGGAATTCGTCGGAGACTTCATAGCGTTCGCGGTGGTCGAGGAAGCTGCCGTCGCCGCGGTTTTCGTCGGGGTCGCCGCCGGTCACGACGTTGATCAGCAGGCGGCCGTTGGACAGGCGATCCAGGGTCGCCGCCATGCGCGCCGACACTGTGGGCGAGATGATGCCAGGGCGAATTGCCACCAGGTAGCGCAAGCGTTCTGTCAGCGGCACCAGCGCCGAGGCGATTACCCAGGAGTCTTCGCACGAACGCCCGGTAGGAATCAACACGCCGTAGTAGCCAAGGCTGTCAGCGGCCTGGGCGACTTGCTTCAGATAATTGAGGGTGACCGGACGGGCACCTTGGGTGGTGCCCAGGTAATGACCGTCGCCATGAGTGGGCAGAAACCAGAAAACATCCATGACGAATCCTTAAGCGATTTTCAACACTGAGGGGGCGTGCGCGGCGAACAAAGGGGCTGCGCGTTCTGCCGCAAGGCGAATACGGCCTTTCAAGGCTTCGTTGGTGATTTGGTAATCGGTGAAATCGGCTTCGGTGGCATATACGCCGATCGGCAAGGTCAGGGCCTGGAAGAAGCTGAACAGCGGGCGCAACTGGTGATCGAGTACCAGCGCGTGACGTTCGCTGCCGCCGGTGGCGGCCAGCAGCACAGGGGTGTCGATCAACGAGTTGAGGCCAACCAGGTCGAATAGATGCTTGAGCAGGCCTGGATAAGAACCGCGATAGACCGGTGCGGCGACGATCAGCAAGTCGGCCTGTTCGATGGCCAACAGTTGGGATTCGACCTCGGCCGGCAACTCATCGCGCGACAGTGCGCCGCCCAGTGGCCGGGCGATATCACCGAGTTCGATCAGGGTCGTCTGGATCGGCAACAACGTCGCCAGTTCGGCCAGCACGGCCTGGGTCAACACCAGGGTACGGGACGGGCGCCAGGTTCCGCCGGAGAGGGCAACGACATTCAGGGGACGGGTCATCAACAGTTCCTTTTTCAACAGTGGCATAGCAGGGGAAGTGAGCCGGTCTGAGCAAGCGCTGTACCAACGGCTGCAGGCCTTGATCCGCCTGGGCTGCGGGCTCACTGCTGAAAAACGTTGCTGTTGTCTGCCTGGTGTTTTGTTGAATGGCTGTTGCCTGCGCAACAGTTGCCTGGCGAACAGTGTCGAATTCGCGTGGAGCCATTTGTAGAAGGTTATGCTTATTTCGTAAATGAACGTATTTACATATTTATAGATCCTAAAAGAATATAAGGGTGGCACTGATGAGGGTGTGGCGACGGGTGATAGCGACTATCACGGATGGTGATTTTTCACTGTCCAGGGGCGGGAGTAGCCTGTGTTCATTGACTTGAGACCTTCTTCGCAGAGCCGTCGCCATGAACCGATTTTTTGCTGTTTCCTTATTACTCGTCACTTCTGTCGTTGCCGGTTGTGCGACCCATCCTTCGCCTGAATTACGCCCTTACACGGCGCAAGAAACCCGGGAACTGGCGCTGGAGGCGTTGAGCCGTCGCGGCTTGTCGTTTGACGAATATCAACGCCAGCGGGCTGCCCTGACCGGTCAGGCACAACAACCTTTCAGTTTTGCTCACCAGGGCGAAATGAACGCCGAACGTAATGTGACCCTGCATGGCCGCTCCAGTTGAGCCGGTGCTCAGTGGCAAAAAGCCCGAGGTTTCTCAAGAAGCCTCGGGCTTTTTGTTTGCCATGGCGCTATGTCAGCCTGTTAAGCTGAATTTCAGGAGCGTTCCTACGCACATTTACGTCAAGTGGTCCTTTTTTAATGGCATTCGATCGGGTAAACCTGACGACCTCTGTTCCGGTCGATGCCCCTGAGACGTTGCTCTCGGGAACCTGCTCTGCGAGTCCCTAAGGTTATGAATAAACGTCCGTTGTATTTCGACTACGCCGCCACCACCCCGGTGGACGAGCGGGTCATCCAGGTGATGGTCGAGTGTCTGGGCTTGCATGCCAATTTCGGTAACCCTGCGTCCAGTTCCCACGCCTTCGGCCAAGCGGCCCGGCAAACGGTTGAACAGGCGCGTCGCCAGGTGGCCGAGCTGGTCGGTGCCGAGCCGGAGCAGATCGTCTGGACGTCCGGCGCGACGGAGTCCAACAACCTCGCGATCAAGGGGGTGACTCAAGCGCGGGGCTTGGCGGGTGGGCATATCATCACCAGCCAGATCGAGCACAAGGCTACGCTGGACACCGCGCGGCAGATGCAGGAGGCCGGAGTGGCGGTGACCTACCTGGCGCCGGACGCCGATGGGTTGATCAGTGCCGAGGCGGTGAGTGAAGCACTGCGTGAGGACACCTTCCTGGTATCGCTGATGTTGGTGAACAACGAGTTGGGCACCCTCAACGACATCCCCGCCATTGGCGCGCGGGTGCGTGAACACGGCGCGTTGTTGCATGTGGACGCGGCACAGGGCGCGGGCAAGGTGGCGATCGACCTGGCGCAATGGCCGGTGGATTTGATGTCGTTTTCCGCGCACAAGGTGTATGGCCCCAAGGGGATCGGCGCGCTGTATGTCGGGCCGCGGGCGCAGCGGAAGGTGTTGGCGCAGATTCACGGCGGTGGCCACGAGGGCGGCTTGCGCTCCGGTACACTGGCAACCCACCAGATTGCGGGCATGGGCGCGGCGTTCGCCTTGGCGGCGCAGGCGTTCAGTGAAGAGCAGGCGGCGATCGTGGCCTTGCGCCAGCGCCTGCTCGATCAACTGGCGTCGGTCGCCGGTGTGCGTCTCAATGGCAGCGCCACCCAGCGCATTCCCCACACCCTCAGCCTCACCTTCGGTGAAGGCGAGTTCAACGCCGCGGCCTTGAGTGCGGGCATTGCTTTTTCCGCCACCTCGGCCTGCAATTCGGCGAGCAATGCGCCCTCCCATGTGCTGCTGGCGCTGGGGCATGATGCCCACAGCGCCGGTCGAACCATTCGCTTGAGCCTGGGGCGGTTCACCACCGAGCAGGATATCGACCAGGCCGTGCAGTTGATCAAGGCCGCCCTTGCCAGTGCGCCGGCGTTCTGGGCGGTCTGATTCTTCATTCGTAACCCATAACAATTATTCGTGGTTAGCAGGAGACACAATGAGTACGCAGCCTTTGACCCATGGAACGGTTCCCCAGCGCCTGGCGCATACCCGTGAATTGATGCGCCGCGAAGGCATTCATGCCTTGCTGGTGCCGTCCGCTGACCCGCACCTGTCCGAATACTTGCCGGGCTACTGGCAGGGGCGTCAATGGTTATCGGGCTTCCACGGCTCGGTGGGGACGCTGATCGTCACCGCGGATTTCGCCGGTGTCTGGGCCGACAGCCGCTACTGGGAACAAGCGACCAAGGAACTCAAGGGCAGCGGTATCGAGTTGGTGAAGCTGCAGCCGGGTCAACCTGGCCCGCTGGAGTGGCTGGCCGAACAGACGCCGCAGGGCGCCGTGGTGGCGGTCGACGGTGCGGTAATGGCCGTGGCGTCGGCGCGTACCTTGGGCGGCAAACTGGCGGAGCGCGGTGCTCGCCTGCGTACCGATATCGACCTGTTGAATGAAGTCTGGAGCGACCGCCCGGCGTTGCCGAATCAGCCGATCTACCAGCACCTGCCACCGCAGGCCACCGTCAGCCGTGGCGAAAAACTCGCTGCACTGCGCGCCAGCTTGAAAGAAAAGGGCGCCGACTGGCACTTCATCGCCACCCTGGATGACATCGCCTGGTTGTTTAACCTGCGCGGTGCCGACGTATCGTTCAACCCGGTGTTTGTGTCCTTCGCCCTCATCAGTGCGCAACAGGCCACGTTGTTTGTGGCGCTGAGCAAAGTCGATGCCGCGCTGCGGGCGGTGCTTGAGCAGGATGGCGTGACCTTGCGCGATTACAGCGAAGTCGCCGATGCCCTGCGCGCGGTGCCATCGGGCGCGAGTGTGCAGGTTGATCCGGCACGCGTGACCGCCGGTTTGCTGGAACACCTGGATGCCAGCGTCAAGCTGGTGGAAGGGCTGAACCCGACGACGCTTGCCAAATCCCGCAAGAGCCTGGCCGACGCGGAACATATCCGCCTGGCCATGGAGCAGGATGGCGCGGCCTTGTGCGAGTTCTTCGCCTGGCTGGAGAGTGCGCTGGGCCGTGAACGCATCACTGAACTGACCATCGACGAACACCTGACGGCCGCACGTACCCGCCGTCCCGGTTATGTGTCGCTGAGTTTCAACACCATCGCTGCGTTCAATGCCAATGGCGCGATGCCGCATTACCACGCCACCGAAGAAGAGCATGCGCTGATCGAAGGCGATGGCCTGCTGCTGATCGACTCGGGTGGCCAGTACTTGGGCGGTACTACCGATATCACGCGGATGGTGCCTATCGGAGCGCCGAGTGATGAACAGAAGCGTGATTGCACCCGCGTGCTCAAGGGGGTGATCGCCCTGTCCCGTGCTCATTTTCCCAAGGGCATTATGTCGCCACTGCTCGATGCCATCGCGCGCGCGCCGATCTGGGCCGAAGGTGTGGACTACGGCCATGGCACGGGGCACGGCGTAGGTTATTTCCTCAATGTGCATGAAGGTCCGCAGGTCATCGCCTACCAGGCCGCTACTGCGCCGCAAACCGCGATGCAGCCGGGCATGATCACCTCCATTGAACCGGGTACTTACCGTCCGGGGCGTTGGGGCGTGCGTATCGAGAACCTGGTGTTGAATCGCGAAGCGGGCAAGACCGAGTTCGGTGAGTTCCTCGAGTTCGAAACCCTGACCTTGTGCCCGATCGACACCCGTTGTCTGGAGCCGTCGTTGCTGACGGCGGAGGAGCGCCAGTGGCTCAATGCGTACCATGCCGAGGTGTGTCAGCGTTTGAGCCCATTGCTCAGTGGCGCTGCGCTGGAGTGGTTGCAGGTACGCACCGCGGCTATTTGATCGGTCGCTGCTCGGCAAGTGCCGCTTGCGATTTACGCGCAGGCGGCCGGTCGCAGCGTCGCGAAGGGCTGCGCGGGGTCGAGGCGTTCGGTGGGCGCTGCGGAGCAGTCGGAAGTGGACTGCTCGGGCCGCTATTTACAGATGACGATCATGCTCCGGCTGGTGTAACCAGCAGGGTTGAGGCCGAAGGGGTAGTCCCCAGGCTCCTCGGAGTTGTCACCGGACTTGGCGATAACCCGGTAGCCCTTGGCGCCGCATGAGTTGACTGCACTGGTGTAGCACTGGTCCCAGGAGGAGGACAGCCCGGAACAGTTGATATGCAGCCCTTTTTTGCCCCGTTTCACTTCTGTCTTGGTGGTCGCGGCACAGCCAGCAATGGTCACGACCATTAACAGTATCAAAATTCGCTTCATTCCCATCCTTAATAGCCGCTTCGAAAAAATTGCCTGAAGCTGGCTTTACTCGCTCTCGATTGTAGCGTTCGCGCTGTCCTTGTCGAAACTCTCCATGAATGACATTTGTTTGCGGCCTAAACATGGCCCAAATGAGCGACAAATACCAGAGTTACCGTCAAAGATGATTAATCGGCTGGTACTAGAGGTTTGGCCTCGTTTCGCATGGTCAGCGTGGCGCCAACGGAGGCCAGGATAATGCAGGAGATGGCCAGCCACTGTGCGAGCGACAAATGCTCCTGCAGGAAGAACAGGCCCGAGAGCGCGCCGAATGCGGGCTCGATGCTCATCAAGGTGCCGAAAGTACGGGCGGGCAGGCGAGTCAGCGCAACCATCTCCAGGGTGTAGGGGAGCGCCGTGGACAGGATGGCGACGCCGATGGCAACTGGAATCAGCGCAGGCGTCAGCAATGCCGTACCCGCATGAACGATGCCGATCGGTGCGACGAACAAGGCGGCGATCATGACGCCGAGGGCAGCGGTTTGCACGCCGTTATCATTCCCTGCCTTTTGGCCGAACAGAATGTAGAGCGCCCAGCAAACACCTGCGCCTAGTGCATAAGCCGCACCGACCAGGTCAATCCCGGTGCTGGTTTCTCCCGTGGGGATCAACAGCAGAAGACCGACAACCGCGAGGGCGATCCACAGAAAGTCCACCGCGCGGCGCGATGCATAGAGGGCAACGGCGAGCGGCCCGGTGAACTCCAGGGCTACTGCGATACCAAGGGGGACTGTGCGTAGCGACATATAGAAGAGGAAGTTCATGCCGCCTAACGCCATTCCGTAAACAATCACGGTGCGCAGGGATTTGGCCGTCAGCGTGGCCCGCCATGGGCGCAATATCAGCAACATGATGATGCTGGCGAAAATCAGGCGCAGCGTGGTGGTGCCTTGAGCGCCGACGATAGGGAACATAGTCTTGGCCAGCGAAGCGCCGGACTGGATGGAAGCCATGGCGATCAACAGCAGGCCGACAGGAAACAGTGCCGAGGCCAGGCTGCGAGGGGAGGTGGTCATTGGGGTGTTCGTCCGAGGTCATATTTGAGTAGCAAAGAGCCCTATGATGCTTAAGTGTGTGTCGCTGAGCAATATATTGCTCAATTATCAGTTTTCTACCTTCTATATAGAGTGGCTTTGGAGGTTTTCCGCTGTTTGATAGAAAAACCAAATTAAAGGTTGACGGCAAATCCTGGACGTCTATAATTCGCCCCACTTCCGGCGCAGTCGAAACGGAAAACTCATTGGTAAACAAAGAGTTACGCAAGATTCGACAGCGACCTGCTTCAGTTCATCGAAGCCTGGAAGGAGTTGGTAGAGCAGGGTTGTTTGGCTCTATTAACGTTTCGGTCTTCTCGGTCGAAAGCGGAGAAAAAGAGGTGTTGACAGCAGCGTGTAACGCTGTAGAATTCGCCTCCCGCTAACGAGAGATCGGAAGCGCAAGTGGTTGAAGTTACAAAGGAAACTTTGAAAACTTCTGAAAATAATCACTTGACAGCAAATGAGGCTGCTGTAGAATGCGCGCCTCGGTTGAGACGAAAGATCTTAACCAACCGCTCTTTAACAACTGAATCAAGCAATTCGTGTGGGTGCTTGTGGAGTCAGACTGATAGTCAACAAGATTATCAGCATCACAAGTTACTCCGCGAGAAATCAAAGATGTAACCAACGATTGCTGAGCCAAGTTTAGGGTTTCTTAAAAACCCAAAGATGTTTGAACTGAAGAGTTTGATCATGGCTCAGATTGAACGCTGGCGGCAGGCCTAACACATGCAAGTCGAGCGGTAGAGAGAAGCTTGCTTCTCTTGAGAGCGGCGGACGGGTGAGTAATGCCTAGGAATCTGCCTGGTAGTGGGGGATAACGTTCGGAAACGGACGCTAATACCGCATACGTCCTACGGGAGAAAGCAGGGGACCTTCGGGCCTTGCGCTATCAGATGAGCCTAGGTCGGATTAGCTAGTTGGTGAGGTAATGGCTCACCAAGGCGACGATCCGTAACTGGTCTGAGAGGATGATCAGTCACACTGGAACTGAGACACGGTCCAGACTCCTACGGGAGGCAGCAGTGGGGAATATTGGACAATGGGCGAAAGCCTGATCCAGCCATGCCGCGTGTGTGAAGAAGGTCTTCGGATTGTAAAGCACTTTAAGTTGGGAGGAAGGGCAGTTACCTAATACGTGATTGTTTTGACGTTACCGACAGAATAAGCACCGGCTAACTCTGTGCCAGCAGCCGCGGTAATACAGAGGGTGCAAGCGTTAATCGGAATTACTGGGCGTAAAGCGCGCGTAGGTGGTTAGTTAAGTTGGATGTGAAATCCCCGGGCTCAACCTGGGAACTGCATTCAAAACTGACTGACTAGAGTATGGTAGAGGGTGGTGGAATTTCCTGTGTAGCGGTGAAATGCGTAGATATAGGAAGGAACACCAGTGGCGAAGGCGACCACCTGGACTGATACTGACACTGAGGTGCGAAAGCGTGGGGAGCAAACAGGATTAGATACCCTGGTAGTCCACGCCGTAAACGATGTCAACTAGCCGTTGGGAGCCTTGAGCTCTTAGTGGCGCAGCTAACGCATTAAGTTGACCGCCTGGGGAGTACGGCCGCAAGGTTAAAACTCAAATGAATTGACGGGGGCCCGCACAAGCGGTGGAGCATGTGGTTTAATTCGAAGCAACGCGAAGAACCTTACCAGGCCTTGACATCCAATGAACTTTCTAGAGATAGATTGGTGCCTTCGGGAACATTGAGACAGGTGCTGCATGGCTGTCGTCAGCTCGTGTCGTGAGATGTTGGGTTAAGTCCCGTAACGAGCGCAACCCTTGTCCTTAGTTACCAGCACGTAATGGTGGGCACTCTAAGGAGACTGCCGGTGACAAACCGGAGGAAGGTGGGGATGACGTCAAGTCATCATGGCCCTTACGGCCTGGGCTACACACGTGCTACAATGGTCGGTACAGAGGGTTGCCAAGCCGCGAGGTGGAGCTAATCCCAGAAAACCGATCGTAGTCCGGATCGCAGTCTGCAACTCGACTGCGTGAAGTCGGAATCGCTAGTAATCGCGAATCAGAATGTCGCGGTGAATACGTTCCCGGGCCTTGTACACACCGCCCGTCACACCATGGGAGTGGGTTGCACCAGAAGTAGCTAGTCTAACCTTCGGGGGGACGGTTACCACGGTGTGATTCATGACTGGGGTGAAGTCGTAACAAGGTAGCCGTAGGGGAACCTGCGGCTGGATCACCTCCTTAATCGACGACATCAGCTGCTCCATAAGTTCCCACACGAATTGCTTGATTCATTGAAGAAGACGATAAGAAGCAGCCCGAAATTGGGTCTGTAGCTCAGTTGGTTAGAGCGCACCCCTGATAAGGGTGAGGTCGGCAGTTCGAATCTGCCCAGACCCACCAATTTTGTGTGGGAACCTGTAGAAATACGGGGCCATAGCTCAGCTGGGAGAGCGCCTGCCTTGCACGCAGGAGGTCAACGGTTCGATCCCGTTTGGCTCCACCACTACTGCTTCTAGAAGTTAAAAGCTTAGAAATGAGCATTCCATCGTGATGATGGTGAATGTTGATTTCTAGTCTTTGATTAGATCGTTCTTTAAAAATTTGGGTATGTGATAGAAAGATAGACTGAACGTTACTTTCACTGGTAACGGATCAGGCTAAGGTAAAATTTGTGAGTTCTCTTAATTGAGAAATTCGAATTTTCGGCGAATGTCGTCTTCACAGTATAACCAGATTGCTTGGGGTTATATGGTCAAGTGAAGAAGCGCATACGGTGGATGCCTTGGCAGTCAGAGGCGATGAAAGACGTGGTAGCCTGCGAAAAGCTTCGGGGAGTCGGCAAACAGACTTTGATCCGGAGATGTCTGAATGGGGGAACCCAGCCATCATAAGATGGTTACCTTACACTGAATACATAGGTGTAAGGGGCGAACCAGGGGAACTGAAACATCTAAGTACCCTGAGGAAAAGAAATCAACCGAGATTCCCTTAGTAGTGGCGAGCGAACGGGGACTAGCCCTTAAGTGGCTTTGAGATTAGCGGAACGCTCTGGAAAGTGCGGCCATAGTGGGTGATAGCCCTGTACGCGAAAATCTCTTAGTCATGAAATCGAGTAGGACGGAGCACGAGAAACTTTGTCTGAATATGGGGGGACCATCCTCCAAGGCTAAATACTACTGACTGACCGATAGTGAACTAGTACCGTGAGGGAAAGGCGAAAAGAACCCCGGAGAGGGGAGTGAAATAGATCCTGAAACCGTATGCGTACAAGCAGTGGGAGCCTACTTTGTTAGGTGACTGCGTACCTTTTGTATAATGGGTCAGCGACTTATTTTCAGTGGCGAGCTTAACCGAATAGGGGAGGCGTAGCGAAAGCGAGTCTTAATAGGGCGTCTAGTCGCTGGGAATAGACCCGAAACCGGGCGATCTATCCATGGGCAGGTTGAAGGTTGGGTAACACTAACTGGAGGACCGAACCGACTACCGTTGAAAAGTTAGCGGATGACCTGTGGATCGGAGTGAAAGGCTAATCAAGCTCGGAGATAGCTGGTTCTCCTCGAAAGCTATTTAGGTAGCGCCTCATGTATCACTGTAGGGGGTAGAGCACTGTTTCGGCTAGGGGGTCATCCCGACTTACCAAACCGATGCAAACTCCGAATACCTACAAGTGCCGAGCATGGGAGACACACGGCGGGTGCTAACGTCCGTCGTGAAAAGGGAAACAACCCAGACCGTCAGCTAAGGTCCCAAAGTTATGGTTAAGTGGGAAACGATGTGGGAAGGCTTAGACAGCTAGGAGGTTGGCTTAGAAGCAGCCACCCTTTAAAGAAAGCGTAATAGCTCACTAGTCGAGTCGGCCTGCGCGGAAGATGTAACGGGGCTCAAACCATACACCGAAGCTACGGGTATCACGTAAGTGATGCGGTAGAGGAGCGTTCTGTAAGCCTGTGAAGGTGAGTTGAGAAGCTTGCTGGAGGTATCAGAAGTGCGAATGCTGACATGAGTAACGATAATGGGTGTGAAAAACACCCACGCCGAAAGACCAAGGTTTCCTGCGCAACGTTAATCGACGCAGGGTTAGTCGGTCCCTAAGGCGAGGCTGAAAAGCGTAGTCGATGGAAAACAGGTTAATATTCCTGTACTTCTGGTTATTGCGATGGAGGGACGGAGAAGGCTAGGCCAGCTTGGCGTTGGTTGTCCAAGTTTAAGGTGGTAGGCTGGAATCTTAGGTAAATCCGGGATTCTAAGGCCGAGAGCTGATGACGAGTTATCTTTTAGATGACGAAGTGGTTGATGCCATGCTTCCAAGAAAAGCTTCTAAGCTTCAGGTAACCAGGAACCGTACCCCAAACCGACACAGGTGGTTGGGTAGAGAATACCAAGGCGCTTGAGAGAACTCGGGTGAAGGAACTAGGCAAAATGGCACCGTAACTTCGGGAGAAGGTGCGCCGGTGAGGGTGAAGGACTTGCTCCGTAAGCTCATGCCGGTCGAAGATACCAGGCCGCTGCGACTGTTTATTAAAAACACAGCACTCTGCAAACACGAAAGTGGACGTATAGGGTGTGACGCCTGCCCGGTGCCGGAAGGTTAATTGATGGGGTTAGCTAACGCGAAGCTCTTGATCGAAGCCCCGGTAAACGGCGGCCGTAACTATAACGGTCCTAAGGTAGCGAAATTCCTTGTCGGGTAAGTTCCGACCTGCACGAATGGCGTAACGATGGCGGCGCTGTCTCCACCCGAGACTCAGTGAAATTGAAATCGCTGTGAAGATGCAGTGTATCCGCGGCTAGACGGAAAGACCCCGTGAACCTTTACTATAGCTTTGCACTGGACTTTGAATTTGCTTGTGTAGGATAGGTGGGAGGCTTTGAAGCGTGGACGCCAGTTCGCGTGGAGCCAACCTTGAAATACCACCCTGGCAACTTTGAGGTTCTAACTCAGGTCCGTTATCCGGATCGAGGACAGTGTATGGTGGGTAGTTTGACTGGGGCGGTCTCCTCCTAAAGAGTAACGGAGGAGTACGAAGGTGCGCTCAGACCGGTCGGAAATCGGTCGTAGAGTATAAAGGCAAAAGCGCGCTTGACTGCGAGACAGACACGTCGAGCAGGTACGAAAGTAGGTCTTAGTGATCCGGTGGTTCTGTATGGAAGGGCCATCGCTCAACGGATAAAAGGTACTCCGGGGATAACAGGCTGATACCGCCCAAGAGTTCATATCGACGGCGGTGTTTGGCACCTCGATGTCGGCTCATCACATCCTGGGGCTGAAGCCGGTCCCAAGGGTATGGCTGTTCGCCATTTAAAGTGGTACGCGAGCTGGGTTTAGAACGTCGTGAGACAGTTCGGTCCCTATCTGCCGTGGACGTTTGAGATTTGAGAGGGGCTGCTCCTAGTACGAGAGGACCGGAGTGGACGAACCTCTGGTGTTCCGGTTGTCACGCCAGTGGCATTGCCGGGTAGCTATGTTCGGAATAGATAACCGCTGAAAGCATCTAAGCGGGAAACTAGCCTCAAGATGAGATCTCACTGGGACCTTGAGTCCCCTGAAGGGCCGTCGAAGACTACGACGTTGATAGGTTGGGTGTGTAAGCGCTGTGAGGCGTTGAGCTAACCAATACTAATTGCCCGTGAGGCTTGACCATATAACACCCAAGCAATTTGCGAACTCGAAAGAGACCAGATTGCGGTGTGTGAAGACGAAACGAACCGAAAGTTCGACTCTTACAAAACACCGAAAGCTATCACATACCCAATTTGCTGAAGCGAGGCCAGCTGGCCACGACTCAGTACCCGAATTTCTTGACGACCATAGAGCATTGGAACCACCTGATCCCATCCCGAACTCAGCAGTGAAACGATGCATCGCCGATGGTAGTGTGGGGTTTCCCCATGTGAGAGTAGGTCATCGTCAAGATTAAATTCCAGAACCCCTGTTTGCTCGCGCAGACAGGGGTTTTGTTTTGGGCGGTCGGAAAGGGCGCCTCATTGCGGTGGTCTTCAGTGCTTCCTTGGCAGTGTCTACTAAAGGCTTTTGTATCGCTCTCCTCAAACTGCAAGATCGTACAAGAGCGCTCGACCCTTCCTTCGATAGTCTGACAACTCTCACCTACCAGAGGATCTGTCATGACTCAGCAGCACCCAGCACAACCTGTCAATCTCGCGCAAAAGGCTTCGCTCATCAGTGAGCAGTGGAGCCCGAGAGTCGTCGCCGAGATGAACGACTACCAGTTCAAGGTTGTACGCATCGAAGGCGAGTTCATCTGGCACTCACATCCAGAAACCGACGAGGCGTTTTTCGTGCTTGAAGGGACACTGCGCATCGACCTTCCGGACGGTCCCGTGTATGTGGCACCGGGTGAGCTGTATGTCGTTCCACGCGGAATAGAGCATCGGACGGCCGCCGAAGGCGAAGCCAAATTGATGATGATCGAACCACGCGGCATCTTGAACACCGGCCATGAAGGGGGAGACCGCACCGCCATGAACGACCTGTGGATCTGAAATCCCCCCGCTGTTCGAGGCCACCCTTGCCATCTGGTAACAGTGGCTTCATCCCCTGATGCTCGGTGCCGTCTGACTCAACGGCACCACACGGCTCTTCCCAGGTACCGTTGGGGAAATCGATGCAAAGTGTTTCTGCATTTTTGGTATGGTGCAGCACATTTTCACAAGGATTGAGCTTTTATCCGCAGGACGCGGCGTCGACCTTTTTCAACGAGATGCTGTAGAAATGCCTCAACCAATCCCGATCAAAGACCACGAAAACGAAAACCGCCTGGTCAACAAGCGCCTGCTCGCCTGCGCCTTGTTGGTGATCGGCATCACCTGCGCCCTGGTGGGCCGCCTGTATTTCCTGCAGGTCGTGCAATTCGACTATCACTCGACAATTTCTGAAAACAACCGTGTCCACGTACTGCCCATCACACCGACTCGCGGCTTGATCTATGACCGCAATGGCGTCGTGCTGGCCGACAACCGTCCAAGCTACAACCTGACGATCACCCGCGAGCGCACCACCGACCTCAAGGGCGAGCTGGACGCGATCATCAGCCTGCTGCACCTGCCGGCAGAAGACCGTGCCGTATTCGACAAGGCGCTGAAGCAGGCGCGGCATCCTTTTGTTCCGGTTACGTTGTTTTATGAGCTGACCGAAGAACAGATCGCCGAACTCGCCGTCAACGAATTCCGCCTGCCCGGTGTAGACGTCGAACCGCAATTCGTCCGCCACTACCCCCTGGGCGCGCACTTCGCTCACTCCATCGGTTACGTTGGCCGCATCAACGAAAAAGAATCCAAAGCCCTCGACTCGGTGGAATACCGCGGCACGCAGTCCATCGGCAAGACCGGCATCGAGCGCTTCTACGAGTCAGAACTGCATGGTCATGTCGGCTATGAAGAAGTCGAGACCAATGCACAGGGGCGCGTACTGCGTGTGCTCAAGCATACCGATCCGATCCCCGGCAAAAACATCGTGCTGAGCCTCGACGTCAAACTCCAGGAAGCGGCGGAAGAAGCGCTGGGCGATCGTCGTGGCTCCGTGGTAGCCCTCGACCCGCAAACTGGCGAAGTACTGGCGATGGTCAGCAAACCCAGCTTCGACCCCAACCTGTTCGTCACGGGCATCAGCTTCAAGGAATACGCCGCCCTGCATGATTCCATCGACCGGCCGCTGTTCAACCGCGTCCTGCGCGGTCTCTATGCGCCGGGTTCGACGATCAAGCCGGAAGTGGCCATCGCGGGTCTCGACAGCGGGGTAGTGACGGCCCAGACCCGCGTGTTCGATCCCGGTTACTATCAATTGCCCGACTTTGACCACAAATACCGCAACTGGAACCACAGCGGCGACGGTTGGGTGGATATGGACGCCGCCATCATGCGCTCCAACGACACCTATTTTTACGACCTGGCCCACAAGCTCGGCATCGACCGTCTGCACGACTACCTGGCCGAGTTCGGCCTCGGCCAGAAAGTCTCCCTGGACATGTTCGAAGAGTCGGCCGGCCTGATGCCGTCCCAGGCCTGGAAGCGCGCGACCCGGCGTCAGCCCTGGTTTCCGGGCGAAACGGTGATCCTCGGCATCGGCCAGGGTTATATGCAAGTCACGCCGCTGCAACTGGCCCAGGCCACTGCGTTGATTGCCAACAAAGGCGTGTGGAATCGGCCGCACCTGGCCAAGACCATCAACGGCGTGGCACCGGTGGACGAGCACCCGATGCCCAACGTGGTCCTCAAGAACCCGCGTGACTGGGAGCAGGTCAACCACGGGATGCAACTGGTGATGCACGACCCGCGCGGGATCGCCCGGGCGGCCGCGCAAGGCGCGCAATACCGCATCGCCGGCAAGAGTGGTACCGCGCAGGTGGTGGCGATCAAACAGGGCGAGCGCTACAACCGCGACAAAACCCAGGAGCGCCACCGTGACAACGCGCTGTTTGTCGGGTTTGCGCCAGCGGAGCACCCCCAGATCGTGATTTCGGTGATGATCGAAAACGGCGAGGCCGGTGGCCGCGTCGCAGGCCCGGTGGTGCGCCAGATCATGGACGCCTGGCTGCTCGACCACGAAGGCCACTTGAAGCCGCAATATGCGACGCCGAGCAAAGCCCCCGGCGACCCCCACGTCTGACTCACAGTTGCCATTCGTCCCACGGCTGCACGCCCTCATGCGCCAGCCACGGCACATCGTGGGCCGTCCAGATATGCGCGGTGGGCCTGATGCTCGGATCATCGTCCAGCGTCGCCACCCGCACAATCACATGGGGCTGATGCCCGCGCTCGGCCATCAGGTGTGAGCCACAGCGCGAGCAGAAGCGCCTGAATTTGCCTGGCGAGGATTCGAAGGCCGCCAACAGTTCTTCGCCCTGGGTCCAGCGAAAGTGCTCACGCATTACGCCGGCGGTGCTCACAAACGCTGCCGCATGCACCTTGCGACAGCTGTCGCAGTGGCAGTGGCTGATGGGCATGTCCAGGCTGTCCACCTGGTAGCGCACGGCTTTACAGAAGCAACTTCCATTCAACGGGTCAGTCATAACCTAAGGGCCTGGACAACAATGGGGGCATCATCATCGCGCAGAACCCAAGGTTGCGCATTGGTCGATGTCGCCTACTGTCAATGGAGGAGGTGACGTATGCACGTATCAGATCGTATAGAACGGAAAGTCCTACTGAACGCTCCACGCAAAAAAGTGTGGGAGGCACTCACCGATGCCGAGCAATTCGGCCGCTGGTTTGGCATCGCCCTCAAGGGCAAGACCTTTGTCGCCGGGGAAACGATCGAAGCGCCGATCACTTACCCAGGTTACGAACACGTGATCTGGAAAGCCAAGATCGAACGCATCCTGCCGCAGACGCGGTTTTCTTTCTCGTGGCACCCCTTCGCCGTCGAAAAGGGCTTCGACTACGACAAGGAAACACCGACGCTGGTGGAGTTCACCGTTGAAGACCGCGCCCCGGGCATTCTGCTGCGGGTCGTTGAATCCGGCTTCGACACAGTGCCCGAAGCCCGCCGCCTGAAAGCCTTCAAAATGAATTCCCGCGGCTGGGACGAGCAAATGCGCAATATCGAAGGCTACCTGAGCCACTTCCACCAAGGCATCGCCTGAGGCGATTGCCCACTGTGTGCGCGTTAACGTGCTGCGTTTGGCCGGATGCCGGGTAGAATCACGCACTGAACGTGATTCCTGAGGTGCGGCACGGTGGATTTACAGCAGGGTTTTGTCCTGACCCGGCATTGGCGCGACACCCCGGCGGGGACGCAGGTCAGCTTCTGGCTGGCCACCGACCAGGGGCCGCGGCTTATTCGCCTCCCCGTGCAAAGCTCGGTGATATTCATCCCCGAAGCCCATCGCAAGCCGCTGGATTGGCTGCTCAAGGACGAACGCGATATCGAATTGCGCCCGCTGGAGCTGTGCGATTTCCATCACCGCAAGGTATTAGGCCTCTACACCCGCCAGCATCGGCAACTGATGGACCTGGAAAAGCGCCTGCGCGCCGCCGGTGTCGATGTCTACGAAGGTGACGTGCGCCCGCCCGAGCGCTACATGATGGAGCGTTTCATCACCGCCCCCGTGTGGTTCGACGGCACGCCCGACGCCAGCGGCGCGTTGCTCGAAGCGCAGATGAAACCCGCCCCCGACTATCGTCCGCCGCTCAAACTGGTGTCCCTGGACATCGAGACCACCGCTCAGGGCGATCTGTATTCCATTGCCCTCGAAGGCTGCGGCGAGCGCCAGGTATACATGCTCGGCCCGCCGAACAAGAGCGACGCGGTGGACTTCAAGCTCGACTACTGCGACACCCGCGGCCAATTGCTCGAACGCCTCAACCAATGGCTGGCCACCCATGACCCCGATGCGATCATCGGCTGGAATGTGGTGCAGTTCGACCTGCGCGTACTCCACGAACATGCCCAGCGCCTCAACGTGCCGCTCCTGCTCGGCCGCGGCGAAGAGCCCATGACCTGGCGCGAACACGGCAGCCGCAATCATTACTTCGCGGCCGCGGCGGGGCGGTTGATCATTGACGGTATCGAAGCGCTGCGCTCGGCCACCTGGAGTTTTGAATCCTTCAGCCTGGAAAACGTCGCGCAAACCCTGCTCGGCGAAGGCAAGGACATCTCCACGCCGTACCAGCGCATGGACGAGATCAACCGCATGTTCGCCGAGGACAAGCCGGCCCTGGCGCGTTACAACCTCAAGGACTGCGAACTGGTCACGCGGATTTTCGCCAAGACCGAGCTGCTCAAGTTCCTGCTCGAACGCGCCAGCGTCACCGGCTTGCCAGCCGACCGCAACGGTGGCTCCGTGGCCGCATTCACCCACTTATACATGCCGCTGATGCACCGCCAGGGCTTCGTCGCGCCGAACCTGGGCGACAAGCCGCCCCAGGCCAGCCCCGGCGGGTTTGTCATGGATTCACGCCCCGGCCTCTACGAATCGGTGTTGGTGCTGGACTACAAAAGCCTCTACCCGTCGATCATCCGCAGCTTCCTGATCGATCCTGTAGGCCTGGTCGAAGGCCTCAAGCACCCCGATGACAGTGCGTCGGTGGAAGGCTTTCGCGGCGCACGGTTCTCCCGCACCCGGCACTGCCTGCCCGCCATCGTCGCGCGTATCTCCGAAGGCCGCGAAGAGGCCAAGCGTGAACACAATGCACCGTTGTCCCAAGCGCTGAAAATCATCATGAACGCCTTCTACGGCGTGCTCGGCTCCAGCGGTTGCCGCTTCTTCGATACGCGCCTGGCGTCCTCGATCACCCTGCGCGGCCATCAGATCATGCGCCAGACCCGCGAACTGGTCGAAGCCCAGGGGTATGAAGTGATCTACGGCGACACCGACTCGACCTTCGTCTGGCTCGGCAGCGCGCATTCCCAGGAGGACGCCAGCCGCATCGGCCAGGCGCTGGTACGGCACGTCAACGATTGGTGGCGCGCACATTTGCACAACGCATTCGGCCTGCACAGCGCGCTGGAGTTGCAATACGAAACCCACTTCACGCGCTTTCTCATGCCGACCATTCGCGGCGCCGAGGAGGGCAGCAAGAAGCGGTACGCCGGGTTGGTGGTGCGCGGCGATGGCAGCGAAGAGATGGTCTACAAGGGCCTGGAAACCGTGCGCAGCGACTGGTCGCCCCTGGCCCGGCAATTCCAGCAGGAACTCTACCAGCGCATCTTCCACCGCCAGCCCCATCAGGATTACGTGCGCGACTACGTGCGGCGCACCTTGAGCGGCGAATTCGACGAGTTGCTGATCTACCGCAAGCGCCTGCGCCGCCGGTTGGACGACTACGAGCGCAACGTCCCGCCCCACGTGCGCGCCGCGCGCCTGGCCGACGACTACAACGACCGCATGAACCGCCCGCGTCAGTACCAGCGCGGCGGTTGGATCAGCTACGTGATCACCGTCAACGGCCCGGAGCCGCTGGAGGTGCGCCAGGCCCCGATTGACTACGACCACTACGTCACGCGGCAATTGCAGCCGGTGGCCGATGCGATTCTGCCGTTTGTGAATGACGACTTCGGCACCCTGGTCGGCGGGCAAATGGGCCTGTTCTGAAGTACTTGCCTCGCGTGGCTAAGCGGCTACGCTGTTGGCGTGCTCGGCAACTGCTACCTCACATTCAGGAGGAACCCCCATGTACACGCTCTACGGCACCGACGACTCCGGCTCATGCATGATTGAAATTGCCCTGCCGCGTTGCGCGGTGCCGTGGCATCGGGTGGACGCCAGTTCCTGGCAGGACGGCGAAGGCAGTGCAGCGCTCGCACGGATCAACCCGCTCAAACAGATCCCCACGTTGGTGACGCCGGACGGCCAGGTGCTGACGGAAAGCGCGGCGATCCTGATCCACCTGGGCCTGGAATTCCCGGCCGCCAACCTGCTCGCCGGCAACCGCGGCCAGATCCTCCGCGGCCTGGTGTACATCGCCGCCAATTGCTACTCGGCGATCGGCATCATCGACTACCCGCAACGCTGGCTGGGCAACGCCGATGAGGCGGCGCAAGCGCAATTGATCAGCGGCACGCGCCACTACCTGCACCAGGCCTGGAGGGTGTTCGCCGATCAGTTTGCCGACCAATTGTTCGCCCCCGACCAGCAGCCGAATGCCCTGGGCATCATGGCGGCGGCGGTGTCGCACTGGGATGCGGCGCGAGAAGCGTTGCAAGCCTCGCGGCCGGCGTTCGCCCAGACCCTGGCCCGGGTGGACGCCGACCCGCTCGTCGCGCCGGTGTTCGCTCGGCATTGGCCGCAGCAATGACAGTGCCGCGTCCTATCGCCTGGCACGTCACGCGCTGGTGCGACGACCCCTATAGCCAAGGTGCCTACAGCGCAATGTTGCCGGGAGGCGATGTCAGCCTGCGGCGCCTGCTCTCGACGCCGATTGATAATCGTCTGTTCCTCGCTGGCGAAGCCTTCAACCACGATCATTGCGCCATGACCCACAGCGCTTGGGACAGTGGCATCCGCGCGGCGGATGCGGTGGCCGGCACCCGTGCCCGCAGGGTCATCGTTATCGGTGCCGGGTTTGCCGGCCTGAGTGCCGCACGTGCGTTGCAGGCGCAGGGTTTGGAGGTGCGCGTACTCGAGGCGCGCAACCGCATCGGCGGGCGCGTGAACAGTGTGGCCCTGGGTGACCATACGGTGGATGCGGGGGCCGCCTGGTTGCAGCACTATGCCCTCAACCCGCTGGCCCGACGTGCCGAGCAGTTGGGCCTGGAGCGACGGCCTACCGATTTCTCGCAACCATTGGCTGCCGCGTGGGACGGCCCCGTACCGGACATCAATGGCGCGTATGAACGCTTGAAACAGGCCATTGATCGTCATCAACCCTTGGCGCAGGGCATCGATCAATACCTTGCGACCCTCAATGCCCCCGAACGCCGCGCTGCCCGCTATGCCATCGACGCTAACCTGATCCTCGAAGCCGGGTTGCCCCTGGACCAGTTGTCGACGCATACGCTCGACGAGGAGGGCGTTGGCCACGGCGACCAGTTTCTGCCTCAAGGCTATCGGCAATTACTGGAAGACGCCGCCAGCGGCCTGAATATCCACCTCAATCACCCCGTGCAGCACGTTGCCTGGGACGAGCACGGCGTGTGGGTCGATGCCCTCAATGCAGATGCCTGCATCTGTACGGTGCCGATACCGGTACTCAAACACCTGCACTTTACGCCAGGCTTGCCGACGGCTTACCGAGAGGCCCTGGCGTTTTTCACCATGGGCCGCCTGGAAAAGGTCGTGCTGCAATTCGACCAGCGCTGGTGGCCGGTTTCCCGCGATGGTTATCTGCGTTGGTACGATCGCCCTGCCAATTGGGGGGAGTGGCTGGATTTGACCGATGCCGTGGGTGCGCCGCTGATTGCCGGGTTGATCGCCGGTGATGCGGTGGACCGGCACTATCGAGGCAAGCCTGACGAGCAGATCGCACTGCAAGCCTGCGAAAAACTTGCGGCCTGGGCCTGCGCAATCAAAGGAAACAATGACTGCTAGCACTCGTCACCCCTTGCGTAGCCGGCGTCCTGACCTACGCTTTCTCAAGGCGGTGTAGGAATCATCCTTGAATTTGGCTGTCGCAGACATGAAACTCAAGAACCCTGCATGGAATTCAAAGGAGGTACGCATGCTCATCCGGTCGCTGACCCTGGCTACCTTGATGGCTTTTACGGGGCCGTTGTTGGCTGCTGATGATATCAACCCGCTCAAGCAGGATTTGGGCAAGGCCCGGCCGCTGGTGGTGGTGGAGCTTGATTCCGGCAATGACACATTGGCCAAGCTCAAGAAACAGCTGGACGAGCCTGCCACCAAGCAGTCCTTTGAAGAGCGCGGCATGGTGTTGTACACCGTGAAGTTCGGCAGCATCGGTGCCGAAGGGGAGAAGTTCGCCAAGGACCCCAAGGACAACAAGAAGCTTGCTCCGCCTGAAACCAACGCGCTGATCCGCGCCCTCAAATTAGGCGCCGGCAGCGGCACCAAGGTGATCCTGGTCGGCAAGGACGGCGAGAAGAAAGTCGAGAAGACCGTGCCGCCGGATACCCTCAACTTAAGCGAGTTTTTCAGCGCCATCGACCAGATGCCGATGGCCGAGAAAGAAGCGGCTGCCGTTGCGGAACCCGAACCTGTCGCCCCCGCGCCAGGCAAGAACGCCAAGCCCGCCAAACCGGCGAAACCCGGCAGCAAACCGGCCCCTCAGCCATTGGATGACTGAGGCTTATCCTTCGGCGGGCGCGCGCCCATAGATATCGTCGAAGCGCACAATGTCGTCTTCGCCCAGGTACTCGCCGCTCTGCACCTCGATCATCACCAGCTCGATGCTGCCGGGGTTGGTCAGGCGGTGTTTGTGCCCGGCCGGAATGTAGGTGGACTCGTTGGCGTTGATCAGCAATTCCCGCTCGCCATTGGTGATCTGCGCGGTACCGCTGACCACCACCCAGTGTTCGCTGCGGTGGTGATGCATCTGCAACGACAGTGACGCCAGCGGCTTGACCACAATGCGCTTGATCTTGAAGCGCGCACTTTCCTCCAGCACCGTGTAGGTGCCCCATGGCCGCGTCACCGTGCGGTGCAGGTTGTACGCCGGATGGTTCTGGCGCTTGAGCTCGGCCACGATGTGGCGCACATCCTGGCTGCGGTGGGCATCGGCGATCAGCAGGGCGTCGGCGGTGTCGACGATGATCAGGTCGCGCACGCCCACCACGCCCAATACCCGCCTGGGCGAGTCGATGTAGCAGTTGTGGACGTCATGCAGAATCGCTTCGCCATTGACCTGATTGCCCTGGGCATCGCTGGGGGTGAGCTGGCGCAGGGTTTCCCAGGAGCCGATATCGCTCCAGCCGATATCGCAGGGCACCACGGCCACCTGCGTGGACTTCTCCATCAGCGCCACGTCGATGGACAGGTCCGGTGCGCCGCCGAAGCCATCGGCATCCAGTTCGCGCTGGCGCGAGGTCGTATTCTGCAGGCTCTGGCTGTGCGCCAGCGCGGCCTTGGCGGCCGTCAGCACCTGCGGGGCGTGGGTGGTCAGCTCGTTCACCAGGGTGCTGGCCTTGAAGCAGAATATGCCGGCGTTCCACAGGTGCTGGCCGCCGTCGAGATAGCCTTGCGCGGTGGCCAGGTCGGGTTTTTCGACAAAGCGTTTGACCCGGTTTCCCGTACTCAGCGCGGCGCCTTGTTCGATGTAGCCGAAGCCGGTTTCCGGGCGATCAGGCTCAATACCGAAGGTCACCAGGTAGCCGGCTGCGGCCAGCTCGCGGGCCTGGCTCACGGCCGCGGCGAACGCGCTTTCATTGAGGATCAAGTGGTCGGCGGGCATCACCAGCAACGGTGCGTCGTCGCCGAAGTGCTCCAGCACATGCAGCGCCGCCACCGCCATCGCCGCTGCCGTGTTGCGGCCGAAGGGCTCCAGCAACAAGTCCAGGGGCAGGCGGGCTGTGTTCACCAGGCGATAGTCATCCAGCGTGCGAAACAGCAGGTCACGGTTGGTGACCGTCAGCACGTTTTCCACCCCGGGCAGGCGGCTGGCGCGCAGGAAGGTTTTCTGCAGCAGGCTCTGGCCATCGCGCATACGCATGAACGGCTTGGGCATGTTTTGCCGGGAGACTGGCCACAGTCGGGTACCCGAACCGCCGGAAATGATGCAGGGAATTAATCCGTCGTGGGTATTCATCAATAAACTTCTTGGGGGGGAAAGGGCAGCCCGCGCTTCGGAATCGAGCTTCGTCGCAATCGCGCTGCCCCGTATCATCGGCGACCCGCCGCGCAGCGGCAACTGCGACGCGTATCAACCCAGGCGCGCTGCCGCCCGCGCAGTGATTTCTGCGCGGACCTTGCGCGACTCGGCCGTGCGTTTGTTGGCCTCTTCCAGCACGGCCTTCGGCGCGGTATCCGGCCGGCCGGCATTGAACGGTGGCGCCGGGGCGTATTCGATCTGCAACTGCACCAATTGCGCTGTCGCTTCGTCGTACAGCTCAGCGGCCAGGGTCAGGGCGAAGTCGATCCCCGCAGTGATCCCGCCGCCGGTGAGCAGGTTGCCGTCCCGCACCACGCGCGCCTGAACCGGAATGGCGCCGAGCGGGGCGAGCAGGTCGTGATAGGCCCAATGGGTGGTGGCCTTGCGCCCGCGCAGCAAACCGGCCGCACCGAGCACCAGCGAACCGGTGCATACCGAGGTGACATAACGCGCGGTGAGCGCCTGGGCCCTGAGGAAGTCGAGGGTCTGCGGGTCTTCCATCAACGGGCCGACGCCGCTGCCGCCAGGGACGCAGAGCACATCCAGGTGTGGGCAATCGGCGTAGGTCATGGTCGGCGTGAACACCAGCCCGGTGCTGGAGGTAACCGGCGAAAGGTCTTTCCACACCAGGTGCAACTTCACATCCGGTAGCGAGCCCAAGACGTCATAGGGGCCGGTGAGGTCCAGTTGCTGGATGCCGGGGAACAACAGAAAACCGATCTGCAAGGTCATGAATGAAGCTCCGATAAGGGGTGGACGGTTTCACTCTAGAGGCCTAGGCTTTGGCGAATACGCCATTGAACCCACGAATCACGCCAAACATGCCGCGCATCATTCATGTACTCGCTTTTGATAATGCCCAAGTGCTCGACGTGACCGGGCCCTTGCAGGTGTTCGCCTCGGCCAACGACCTTGCGCGCCAGCGCGGTGCGCCGTTGCCCTACGCGGTTTCGGTGATCGCCGCCCAGGCGGCGCCGGTGATGACCTCCGCCGGCCTGGCGCTGGTGGCCGAGCCGTTGCCCGCCGTCGACACGCCTTGCGACACCCTGCTCATCGCCGGCGGCTGGGGTGTCTACGGCGCCGCCGAAGACCTGGCGCTGGTGGACTGGGTGCGCGAAAAAGCCCGGCACACCCGGCGCATGGCCTCGGTGTGTACCGGGGCTTTTCTGCTGGCGGCCAGTGGCTTGCTCGACGGCTGTCGCGTGGCGACGCACTGGACACGCTGTGAAGAGCTGGCGCGCAAGTTCCCGGCGCTGACGGTGGAGGCCAACCCGATTTTCATCCAGCAGGGCACCGTGTGGACGTCGGCCGGTGTAACCGCCGGGATCGACCTGTGCCTGGCCTTGGTGGAACAAGACCTGGGCCGCGCCGTGGCCCTGGAAGTCGCGCGGCACCTGGTGGTCTTCCTCAAACGCCCCGGTGGCCAATCGCAGTTCAGCGTGACCTTGTCATTGCAAAAAGGCGACAGCCGCTTTGCCGAGTTGCACGCGTGGATCGCGGAGCACCTGACCCTCGACCTGACCCTCGCCACCCTGGCCGCCCAGGCCGGCATGAGCGAGCGCAGCTTCGTGCGTCACTACCGCGCCGAAACCGGCCAGACCCCCGCGCGCGCGGTCGAGCTGATCCGCGTCGAAACCGCCCGCCGGCAACTGGCGGACAGCAGCACATCGATCAAACGCATCGCCGTGCAGTGCGGGTTCGGTTGTGAAGAGACCTTGCGGCGCAGCTTCCTGCGGGTCTTGTCAGTCACGCCGCAGGCTTATCGCGAGCGCTTTTCGCCAGCGGCCTAGGCGAGCAATTCCAGGAGTGCCTCAAGGGTCGCTTGCGGCGCTTCCTGAGGGATATTGTGGCCGACGCCGGGCAACACCTGCCGCCGATAGAAGCCGCTGAAGTGCTGCGCGTCGTTATCCTCCAGCGGCGGCGGGCCCACGCCATCATCGGCGCCGCACAGCGAAATCGTCGGCACCGCGATCGGCGGTTGCAGCGCCAGCGCCTGTTCGATGGGCGCCAGTGCGGGATCGCCCGGTGCATACATGAAGCGGTGACGGTAGGAATGAATCACCACGTCGACAAAGTCCGGGTTATCGAACGATGGCGCACTCTGGCCATAGAGGCTGGGGCCTGCCGCCCAGGAGGGCGACCACAGTGACCACAGCAATTGGCAAAACGCCCGGCGATTGGCGGTCAACCCATCCACGCCACGCTGGGTGTGGAAATAGTACTGGTACCACAACCGATGCTCCGTCTCTGGCGGCCTGGGCTCGAGCGACTTGGCAATGTCCTGGATGTTGTAGCCGTCCCCGCTCACCAACCCGCGCACGCGCTCCGGCCACAGTGCCGCGACAATACAGGCGGCACGCCCACCCCAGTCGTAGCCCGCCAGGGTGGCCCGCGGGATACACAGCGCATCCATGAACTCCAGCAGGTCCTTGGCCAACGCGGCCTGTTGCCCGGAGCGCATCACCTGCGCGTTGATAAACCGCGTCGGGCCATAACCACGCAGGTACGGCACCCACACCCGACAGCCGCGCTCGGCCAGGGCCGGGGCGATATCGTCATAGCCGCGAGGGTCGTAGGGGAAACCGTGCAGCAGGATCACCGGTTCACCGTCGACGGGGCCGTGGGCTTCATACGCCACATCGAGCATCGAGGTGCGTACATAAAACAGCGCAGGGGCGATGGGCATGATGGGCTCCTATCGGGTGGGCGATGACTGCCGATGACACTACCGCCGATCCATTAACGCCACAAGGCTGAGAGGGTCGAGGGCCAAGAGTGTCCGGCATTCCGGTCGCCCGACCCTCCGTCATCGCGGCCTCGCTGACCCTCGACGGGTGGCGTTCAAGGCTGCCACACCGTCTTCGCGCCGCTCAACTTGCGATCCAGAAACGTTGCCGCGCTGATCAGTGCCAAATGGCTCAACGCCTGCGGCGTATTGCCCAGGTGGCGCGCCTGGTTGTCGAACTCTTCGGCGTACAACCCCAGCGGGTTGGCGTAGCGCAGCAACTGTTCAAACTCCAGATGCGCCTTTTCGACCTGCCCGGCGCGGGCCAGGCATTCGACGTACCAGAACGAGCAGGCGGCAAACGCGCCTTCGGTGCCTGGCAGGCCGTCGATCCGGCTGTCGTCGTTGCGATAGCGATAGACCATACCGTCGCGCACCAGGCTTTTCTGGATCGCTGCCAGCGTCGAGAGCCAGCGCGGGTCGGTGGCGGCGACGAAGCGCATCAGCGGCATGAGCAGCATCGAACCGTCCAGCGCGGTGCTGCCGGTATGCTGCACAAAGTGCCCGCGTTCTTCGTTCCAGAAATTGCCCCAGATATCCGCGTAGATCGCCTGGCGCGTCTGGTCCCAGCGTGCGAACGGCGCCGGCAGCGAGCGTTTGGACGCCAGGCGGATCGCACGGTCCAGCGCCACCCAGCACATCAGCCGCGAGTGCAGGAAGTGGTGCTGCTCGCCACGCATTTCCCAGATACCCACGTCTTTGCGGTTCCAGATATCACAGACCTGATCCGCGAGTTCGACCGTGTGTTTCCAGCCGTCGTGGGAAATGGCTTCGCCGTATTTGTTGACCAGATAAATCGCGTCCATCAACTCGCCGTAGATGTCCAGTTGGACCTGGTCGAACGCCTCATTGCCGATACGCACCGGCGTCGCGCCGCCATGCCCGCGCAGGTGCGTCAGCTGAGTTTCGGGCAGTTGCTGGCGGCCGTCGATGCCATACAGGATGTTGATCTTGACGGGCTGGTCGCTGCAGTCGCTGACCCGCCCTCTGAGCCAACGCATGTAGTGGTTGGCTTCGTCGACAAAACCCAGGCGCATGAACGCGTAGACCGTGAACGAGGCGTCACGGATCCAGGTGTAACGGTAGTCCCAGTTGCGCTCGCCGCCGGGCGATTCGGGCAGGCCGAAGGTGGCGGCGGCGATGATTGCGCCATGTTTGCGCGAGGTCAAAAGCTTCAGGGCCAGGGCCGAGCGGTTGACCATTTCGCGCCAGCGCCCGCGGTAGTTCGATTGCGCGATCCAGCCGCGCCAGAACGCGACGGTGTGCGTCAACGCCAGGTCGGTGCAGCTGCTGTCGACGCGCGGGTCGTCCTGCCCGCCGAGGACGAATTCGGCGCCTTCCTCCTGGGCCAGGACGAAGCTGGCCACTGCGGCGTTGTCTTCGACCTGCAGTGCGTGGCTGCTCGACAAGCGCAGAGCGGGCTGGCCGTGGGCGGCGAAACACACCGTGCCGTTGTCGAGGCTGGCGTGGGTGGGGGCGCGCGCATAGTCATGACGCACGGCGCAGCGCAGGTGGATCGTCACCTGGCCGCTGACCGCACGCACGCGGCGAATCAACAGGGGCAGGTCGTCTTCCTCACCGATGGTCAACAGGTCAGTGATCTCCACCACGGCGTCATCGCTGAGCCAGCGGGTCTGCAGCACGTTGGTGTCGGGCAGGTAGATCTGTTCGCGGCGGGCGTTGGGCAGGTCTGGCGTGAGCTGGAAAATGCCGGCGTCGGGCGTGTCGAGCAGCGCGCAGAAGATCGACGGGCTGTCGAATTCCGGCCAGCAGAAAAAGTCGATGCTGCCCTTGTCGTTCACCAGGGCGGCGCTGCGCATGTCGCCGATGATGCCGTGGGCGTCGATGGCGCTCTGTGGCTCGTGCTTGAAATCAACCATTGCCGCCCCCGGTCACCAAGGCTACTTGTTGCTGCCGCGAGAGATGCATCCGTTACCCACCGTTGAGTTGCGTTCAGTTAGCTGACTGGCGGGGCAGGGCACAAGTTCACCGAAAAACACCACAACTTGGCTGGCGCTCGCGGTAAATGACACACCACTGCGCCAGCAGAACCCATTCACTTCTCCCATTGCTCAAGCAGAATCGAAACAAATTTCTCCGCCGCTGGGGATAACGAGGCTCCGCGGCGGTAAACCAGTCCCAATGAACGGTTCACAATGGGCTCTATCAACGGGATGCTGACCAACGTCGGATGATCCACGGCAGGCATCGCCAGGCTCGGCACGGCCGAGACACCGAGGCCGGCTTCCACCAGGCCCAGCGACGTCGAAAGGTGTTGCACCTCATAGAACCACTGCGGGCGCCAGCTCAAGCCCGATAACGCATGATCGAGCAACATCCGGTTGCCGCTCAGGCGTCCGACCCCGATCAAGCGGTAATTGCTGAGTTCAGACCAGGTCACCGCGCTACGTTCCGCCAGTTCATGATCGCGTCGACACGCCAATACAAAAGGCTCGTCGACCAATGGCACAAATTCTATGTCGGGGTGCTGGCCGCTCATCATGTTGATGCCGAAGTCGGCTTCTCCGCGCAGCACGGCCTCCAGGCCTTCGTTGGCGCTGAGATCGAGCAGGCGGATACGGATTTGCGGATAGCGCTCGTTGTAGAGGCGGATGACCGAAGGCAGGAAGTAGAAGGCTGCGGTCGGGATGCAGGCAAGGGTGACCCGTCCGCTCTGTCGCTCTGCCAGCTCTCGGATGTTGAGTATCGAGTCGTCGAAGTCGTCCAGCAGGCGGCGTGCCTTGGGTAGAAAGTCCCGACCAACGCTCGTGAGACTCACCCTTCTGGTGGTGCGATCGAGAAGGGCGGTTCCCAAGCCTTCCTCCAGTTTTTTCATCCTCCGGCTCAGCGCCGGCTGGGACAGGTGCAATGCATCGGCAGCCTCGTGGAAGCTCCCGAGTTCGGCGATTTTCACGAACGATCGTATGTCATTTAGCTCATATTGCATTTTTTATAACTCGATGGAAGAGGGCGGCGGCGTTCAATCATCCTAAGTTTGTCATTCGCTAAACGCAATAATCAGGCTGATATTTGCATTGGAAACATTTTTCAAAGCCTGCGACTCTTGCCTCAAGAGCATTAATCAACCCGATTGATCAATAAGAGTCAGTGGTCATGCAACGAATTCCTTGTGTGCTTATGCGCGGCGGTACTTCCAAGGGGCCAGTATTTCTCGCCTGGGACCTGCCTGATGCGATCGAACAGCGTGATGAGCTGCTGCTCAACCTGATGGGCTCCGGCCATGAGCTGGAAATTGACGGCATTGGCGGTGGGAGCCCGCAAACCAGCAAGGTCGCCATCGTCAGCCCATCACTGCACCCGGACGCGGATGTCGACTATTTGTTCGTGCAGGTGATGGTCTCCCAGCGTCGAGTCGATACCGCGCCCAATTGCGGCAATATGCTTTGCGCCGTTGGCCCGTTTGCGGTCGAGCAGGGGCTGGTCAAGGCGTCTAAAGGCCTGACGCGTGTGCGTATTCGCAACCTCAACACGGGGACGTTTGTGAACGCAGACGTACACACTCCCGAGGGGACCGTCAGCTATGAAGGCGACACCGCCATTGATGGCGTGCCGGGGACTGCCGCTCCCGTGCAGTTGACCTTCCTGGATGCCGCGGGCAGCAAAACCGGCAAGCTGTTCCCGACGGGGCAGACTCAGGACCTGATCGACGGTGTCCCGATGACCTGCATCGACATGGCGATGCCGATGATGATCATCGAGGCTGGCCAATTGGGTAAACGTGGGGACGAAAGCCCTGCTGAACTGGATGCCGACAAAGCCTTCCTGGGGCGCCTGGAGTCTCTGCGGCTGCAGGCCGGCCTGGCCATGGGTTTGGGCGACGTCAGTGATAAAGTGATCCCCAAGCCCGTACTGGTGTCGCCGGCCAAGGCGGGCGGCACCCTTCAGGTGCGCTATTTCATGCCGCACAACTGCCACCGGGCACTGGCGATTACCGGCTCTATCGGCTTGGCCACCGCGTGCGTCAGTGAAGGCAGCGTGATTGCTCAATTGCTTGGCGGGGTGAGTGAACCGCGCTTGAAACACGTTCGAATTGAACATCCCAGTGGCGCAATAGACGTTGTACTGTCCTACACCGGGGCTCAGGGTGAGACAATTCGCGCTTCGGTAGTGCGAACATCGCGCAGGCTGTTCTCCGGTTATGTCTACGCCGCGGCTTCCCAACGACTTGCCGGATAACGTCCTTTAGTCATTGTCGTTTCTGCATCAGCACAATTCTAAAAATGGGTGATGCCATGAAGTTTGTAAAATCGCTCTACGTCCAGATTCTCTTCGCCGTGCTGTTGGGCGTGCTGGTCGGGCATTTCTGGTCACAACAGGCCATAGCCTTGAAGCCGCTGGGTGATGCCTTCATCAAGCTGATCAAGATGATGATCGCTCCCGTGGTGTTCTGCACCATCGTCACCGGAATCGCCGGCATGAGCGACAAGCGCTCCCTTGGGCGTTTGTTGAGCAAGACCATGTTGCTGTTCCTGGGCCTGACCGTGATCAGCCTGATCATCGGCCTGGTGGCGGTCTATCTGTTCAAGCCCGGTGTGGGCATGAACATCGACCCTACTCAGTTGAGCACCAAGGGGCTGTCGCACTACACCGATTCTGCGGCGAAGCTGGGCGTGGTCGAGTTTTTCATGCACATCATCCCCGACACGTTCATCGGTGCTTTCAATAAAGGTGAGGTGCTGCCGGTTCTATTCATTGCGGTGCTGTGCGGGTTTGCGCTTTCGGCCATTGGCGAGCGCGGCAAGCCGGTACTGGATGTACTGGAATCCGCTTCGCACATGGTCTTCAAGATCTTCTCCTACCTGATGCGCTTTGCGCCGATCGGTGCCTTTGGTGCCTTGGCGTTCACGGTCGGGCAGTACGGCATTACCTCGTTGGGCTCGTTGGCCAAGCTGATCATGACGCTGTACATCGCCTGCGCATTCTTCGTGTTTGTGGTGCTGGGGAGCATTTGCCGCGCGCATGGCTTCAGTCTGTGGAAGTTGCTGCGCTACTTGCGCGAAGAGTTCCTGGTGGTCCTCGGCACGTCGTCCACCGAGCCGGTAATGCCGCGGATGTTGGAAAAACTCCAGGCCCTGGGTTGCAACAAAGGCGTGGTCGGGCTGGTACTGCCCACGGGTTACTCGTTCAACCTCGACGGTACGGCGATCTACCTCTCGCTGGCGGCGGTGTTCATTGCCCAGGCCTGCAACATCGACCTGAGCCTGACCCAGACCGTGACCATGCTGGCAATCATGCTGCTGTCCTCGAAAGGCGCCGCCGGTGTCACCGGCTCCGGTTTTGTCGCACTGGCGTCAACGTTGACGGTCATTCACGACATTCCCTTGGCCGGCCTTGCCTTGCTGATCGGTATCGACCGCTTCATGTCGGAAGCCCGGGCCTTGACCAGCCTGGCCAGCAATGCGGTGGCGACTGTGGTGATGTCCCTCTCGGAAAATGCCTGCGATCGCGAAGTACTGATGCGCACGCTGGACGGCAAACCTTCCCCCATTGCCATCTCGGCCCAGGCCCAGAACCCGGACTGGGATGGTGTGACGGTCACGGACCGCGTCTGACCGGTCGCGGCTGCGCCCAGACACCTTAAACACCTCAATAAACACTCCCCGCCAGGCACAACTGGCGGGCGCGGAGTCGTGCGCCTGTGCGTCGGCCCCGTTACTTATAAGAACAAGAGAACTGACTTATGCTCGCATTACTTGGCTTGGCCATGGTGGTGGTTTTCACCTTCCTGATAATGACTAAACGGCTGTCGCCGATTGTCGCCCTGACGCTGGTTCCGATAGTGTTTGCCGTGATTGGCGGTTTCGGCGGCACTACCGGCAAGATGATGCTCGACGGCTTGAAAATGGTCGCACCGTCGGCCGCGCTCCTGCTGTTCGCGATCCTGTTTTTCGGCTTGATGATCGACGCCGGCCTGTTTGACCCGCTGATTCGCAAGATCCTCAAGCGCGTCAACGGCGACCCGATGAAAATCGCTGTCGGCACCGCGTTGCTTTCGCTGGTGGTGGCATTGGACGGTGACGGCACCACCACCTACATGATCACCTGCGCAGCCATGCTTCCGCTGTATAAGCGCATCGGCATGAACCCGATGATTCTGGCGACCATTTCCATGCTTTCGCTGAGCATCATGAGCGGCATGACCCCCTGGGGAGGGCCCGCGACCCGCGCGATTGCGGCACTGGGCCTGGATGCCGGGGCCTACTTCGTACCCTTGCTGCCGACCATGATCGGCGGCGCGATGTGGGTGGTGTTCACCGCGTTCCTGCTGGGCCGCGCCGAGCGCAAGCGCATCGGTAACATTCAATTGGAGAGCGGCGGCGGTAACTGCTACATCAACGCAATACTCGAGGACACGCCGCACAAGCGCCCGAAACTGGCCTACGTCAACCTGCTGCTGGTCATCGCGGTGATGGTCGCGCTGGTGATGGGGATCATGCATTCCGCGATCCTGTTCCTGATCGGGTTCGTCCTGGCGCTGATGATCAACTATCCGCAACTGGACATTCAGAAGGAACGCATCCTTGCCCATTCGGGCAACGCCATGACGGTCGTATTGTTGGTGTTTGCCGCCGGCATCTTTGCCGGGATTTTCTCTGGCACGAAGATGGTCGATTCTCTCGCGCAGACACTGGTTGACTGGATTCCACCGTCCTGGGGGCACCTGTTCCCGCTGGTCGTGGCCGTTACCAGCATGCCGCTGACGTTCGTCCTGTCCAACGATGCCTACTACTTCGGCGTGGTGCCTATCCTGGCCAACGCCGCTGCGGCCTACGGCATTGATCCGCTGGAGATCGCCCGCGCATCGATTCTGGGGCAACCGGTGCATCTGATGAGCCCGTTGGTCGCCTCGACCCTGTTGTTGGTCGGGATGGTCGATCGCGACATCGGCGATTTCCAGAAAGCCACCGTCAAGTGGGCCGTGCTCACCTCATTGGTCATCACGGCGCTGGCTTTGTTGACCGGGGCGATCAGTCTCTTCACCTGATTCAACCCAATCTCCTGTTTTTCACTGACGCGCCTCACCCGCGAGGCGCGCGATCTCCTGCACGCCAAATAACAACAATGAGTAGTTTGCTATGAACACTGTACATACCCAACGGGTGCTGTTTTCACTGCTTGGTTTGTTGCCGCTGGCCAGTGCCAGCGCCGAAGGATTTATCGATGACAGCAAGCTCAAGCTGCAATTGCGCAACGTCTATTTCAATGAAAACTTTCGCGACGAGCATGGCTTGAGTGCCCGATCAGCCAGGACCGCCAAGAGCGAACGCACCGAATGGGCCCAGGGATTCCTGCTGGATTACCAGTCGGGATTCACTCCAGGCACCGTTGGGTTTGGGGTGGATGCCCTGGGCCTGCTCGGGGTCAAGCTCGACTCTGGACGTGGCCGCAGCGGTACAGGCTTGTTGCCGGTTCACGCTGACGGGCGGGCGGCCGACGAGTTCGCCAGCCTGGGCATGACCGCCAAGGCCCGACTGGCCAAGACCACGCTCAAATACGGGACCTTGCTGCCCAAGACACCGGTACTGATCTACAACGATGCGCGTCTGATGCCGCAAACCTACCAAGGCGCACAGATCAACAGCCTCGACATCGAGAACCTCAGCCTCACCGGAGGCCACCTCGATCGATTCAAGCTGCGTGACTCCACCGACAGCATGCCGATTGTGCCCGACGGCTATAGCGGCGCCGAATCCGGGGACTTCAGTTATGCCGGCGGAGAATACAAGCTGGGGAAAAACATTCGCCTGAGTTACTTCTACGGCGAACTGGAGAACTTCTACCGGCAGCATTTTGCCGGCATCCAGCACGATCTACCCTTGGGCGGCGGCGTGCTGACCAGTGATTTGCGCTACTTCAACAGTGTCGATAGCGGCTCTGCCTACGGCGGCAAGATCGATAACAACATGCTCAGTGGGCAACTGTCCTACGCCATTTCCGGGCATACCTTCGGTGGCGGGTATCAGACCCTCAGCGGGGATGCCGGGTTGCCATACATCAGTGGCGCGACCGTCTATTCGTTCAGCAACGCCGGTATCGGTAAGTTCATCGAAGAGGACGAGAAGACCTGGATGCTCAACTACGGCTTCAACTTCGCCGCCCTGGGTGTCCCCGGCCTGACCTTTTTCACGCGCTACCTGAGCGGTAACGACGGTAAGTCCAACACCACGGTCAAGGAATGGGAACGCGATGCCGAACTGGCCTACGTGGTGCAGCAAGGCACCTTCAAAGGCCTGGGAGTGAAGCTGCGCAACTACGTCTACCGCTCGGATTTCTCCCGTGGTCGTGACAGTAATCGGATCTACTTCACCTACGACATCGCGCTCTGGTGATCCACTGCTCGCGGCCACGCGACATTCGCGGGCCGCTTTTGCATCGGCGGCTTCATAGGATCGGGGTGAAGGAATCAAATAATGTCGTTCAAAACCAAAATACTGTTGCTGACCTTATTGCCGGTGCTGTTGTTTGCGCTGGTTTTAGGGTTGAGCGCGCGCAGCACGTTGCAGGCCCAGGCCGAGCAGGAAGTCGCACAGACCCGTGAACGGCTGCTCGAGGAAAGCCGCACCCGACTCAAGGATTACGCGAGCATCGCTCAGACGTCCATCACCGAACTGTATGAGCGGGCGGCTGCCGGGGACCTTTCCGGCCGAGCCTTGGCAATCAGCCGACTGTCCAGCGTGAAGTATGGTGATGACGGGTATTTCATCGGCTATGACAGTCAGGTCGTGCGCCTGTTTCGCGGTGACAGCAGCGAAGGCGTCGGCACCAACATGAGTGATCGCAAAGACATCAACGGGAAGTACCTGAACCGCGAGATGGTCGAAGCGGCCAAAAACCAAACGCACTTCGTCACCTATTCGGGTGGGGTCGTCAACACCGATAAGGTGGTGCCCAAGCTCGCTTACAGTTTCTATTTGCCCAAGTGGGACATGGTTGTCGTCACCGCGGTCAATCTGGACAGCATTGAAACCCAGGTCGCCAGCGTGCGGGCAGATGTCGAGCTGCGCATACACCACTTGATGCTCAGCATTGCGCTTATCGCTGGCGCGCTGATCGGCATCATCGGGGTACTCGCGCTTCTGCTGGTCAAGCGCAGCTTACGGCCCTTGACCTTGATCCGCGCTCACCTCGATGAAATCGCCGCGGGCGAGGGGGATCTGACACGGCGTCTGCCGCTTGTGAGTCGCGACGAGCTGGGACAACTGGCCGGTTCGTTCAATGCCTTTATCGAAAAGATTCACAGCCTGGTCAGCCAGATCGTCGCGATGAGCGAACAGTTGACCGGGTCTGTCAGCCATGTGGCCGAGCAGAGCCGGCAGATTGACCGGGCCATGGATCGGCAGCGCCTGGAAACCGACCAAGTGGCCGCGGCGATAAACCAGATGTCGTCGGCGGCGCAGGAAGTCTCGGCCAGCGCGCACAATGCGGCAAACGCAGCGGTCGAGACCGACAGGCAGTCCCGTCACGCCAGGCAGATCGTCAACGGCAGTATTGCGCGCATTCAGGCACTGACGGTCGAGTTGGATGAGAGTGGCCTGTCGATGAAAAATCTGCAAAACGACGTGACGTCTATCGTCACCGTGCTGGACGTCATTCGCTCGATTGCCGAACAGACCAACCTTTTAGCCCTCAATGCAGCCATCGAAGCCGCGCGTGCCGGTGCGGCCGGGCGCGGGTTTGCCGTGGTTGCCGATGAAGTGAGGGCGTTAGCCAGTCGCACTCAGCGCAGTACCCAGGAAATCCAAGCGATGGTCGAGCGTCTGGAGAGCGCTACCGGCGGGGTGGTCACGGCCATGCACCAATCCACCGAAGCCGCCCAGGGCGCTAACGCCGAAGCCGACCAGGCGGGTGAGTTTCTGGGCAACACGGTCGAGCTGATCGCCACGATCAATGCAATGAACGCGCAAATCGCAAGTGCCGCGGAAGAGCAAACCGCGGTGGCTGAAGAGATCAACCGCGGAGTGCATCAGATCGCACGCGCCATCGACGCGGTTGCCAACCAGACGCAGCAGGGGGTCCAGACCGTCGACGAGTTGTATGCGATCGGCAGCCGCCTGCAAGGCTTGCTGGGGCAATTCAAAATCTGAGGCTGCCCTGCAGGGATACCGCGCTTATCAGGCGCTGACCGTCACCGCGTTTTGCTTGCGATACAAGATCGTCGTCGCCGTGAACCCGCATAACGCCGCAAACATCAGCCAGTAGGCCGGTGATGCCTTATCGCCGGTTACTTGCACCAAAAGGGTGGATACGGCGGGTGTAAAGCCGCCAAACACTGCAGTCGCCAAGCTGAACGCCAGGGAGAACCCGACGACCCTGACGTTCTGTGGCATCACCTCAGTCAGCGCGGCAACCATTGCGCCGTTGTAAATGCCAAAGAAGAACGAGAAGTACAGCAGCACGCTGAGGAGTCGTTCGAAGCTGGCCGCGGCGGCCAGCCAATGCATGGCGGGGTAAGCGGTGCATAGGCACAACAAAGAGATCGCCAGCAATAACGGGCGCCGGCCGATACGGTCGGAGAGTGTGCCGCCGATGGGCAACCAAATGAAGTTGCTCAGGCCGACGAAGAGCGTGACCACCAGGCTGTCGGTGGTGCTCAGGTTCAGTACGGAACGGCCGAAAGTCGGGGTGTAGACGGTGATCAGGTAGAACGTGGTGGTGGTCATCGACGCCAACAGACCGCCAGCCAGTACCGTGCGCCAGTTGTCGCGCATTGAGCGGAACACTTCATTGGCCGTTGGGTGATGCTTGCGTGCTTTGAACGCCTCGGTTTCCTGCAACGAACGGCGAATGATGAAGATGAACGGGATGATCACGCAGCCGATAAAGAACGGGATGCGCCAGCCCCAGGCAGCTACCTCGGCGGCTGCCATGGACGCGTTGATCGTGTAACCCAGCGCTGCCGCAAGAATGATCGCCACTTGTTGGCTGGCCGATTGCCAACTGGTGTAGAACCCGCAGCGGCCCGGCGTGGCGATTTCAGCCAGGTACACCGAAACGCCCCCCATCTCCGCCCCGGCGGAGAAGCCCTGCAACAGTCGTCCCATCAACACCAATACCGGTGCTGCCACTCCGATGCTGGCGTAGCCGGGCACGAGCGCAATCAATACCGTCCCGGCCGCCATGATCGACAGCGTTACGATCAGGCCCTTGCGCCGTCCCACCTTGTCGATGTACGCCCCCAGCACGATAGCGCCCAGCGGACGCATCAGGAACCCGGAGCCGAATACGGCGAAGGTCATCATCAGCGAAGCGAACTCGCTGGTGGCAGGAAAGAACGTCTGGGAGATGTAGGTCGCGTAGAACCCGAACAGAAAGAAGTCGAACTGTTCGAGAAAGTTGCCGCTGGTGACCCGAAGGATGGCGCCCAGTTTTGAACCCTTGGACGGGGTGTTTTGTGTTGTTGTTTTCATTATGGCTACCGTGGTGATCAATCTTGTTTTTGGAATGACGGTCTTGACGATCAGTCGCTTGCGGCGTTGATGGGGTTGGGTTGACGTTTTTCGATGGAGTATTTGAGCAGCGCGGCGCTGCGGAAGATGCCGTGGGCGAATTTGCTGTAGGGCATGGTCAGGAAAAAAGCCATGACCAGGCCGAGATGGATCGCCAGCAACAGGCCCAGGGCCATGCTTTCGCGAAACGCCAGGAGTGCCAGGCCGCTGGCGCTGACGAGAAACAGCAGCGCGATGAAGCCGCGATCCATGGGTTTCTGCTGTTCATCGCCGTGTTCGGCGTTGCGCCGCAGGTTCAACCACAAGAGCCCCGCCGGGCCGACCAGCAACCCGAACCCGCCGACGATGCCGAGCATCACCGGCACGCTCAAGACGGGGTAGGGCGCCGACCAGCCCAGCAGGAAATGGTAGAGCGTGGCCACGCCGGTGGCGGCGAAGCACAGCATGAAGCCGTAGAAGGTGAAGTGATGGAAGCGCCGCCGCCACAAGGTGAATCGATCATCGGCGTTGTTGCAGCCCTCGCCGTGGCCACCATCCAGGTACTTGAGCGTGGCCACATTGGCGCTCGCTTCCAGGGCCGCCGATGTTGTTTGCTCGCGGGAGGCCTCGACCGGCGAGACATTGCGCCAAAAGCGCCGCACGCCGATCGCCAATGCAAGCACCGCGAAACCAAACACTGCGCCGAACATCAGGGCCAGGGTGTTATGCGGGAAGATCCCGTAGAAATTCCCCCCGGGCATTGCCGTGAACAGATTGCCCATCATCATCAACGTCAGGCAAAGGAACAGCGCCAGCCCCGCGCCGGATGCCAGCGCCAGGGTCAGCCCGTTGCGCCGGTATAACGTGCCCATCGCTTGCGGCCAGGCGTACTCGGCATACGTGTCGAGGCGGACTTTGGCCATGGCCTTGGGCACATTGATCGCAAATTCATGCGGTGCGGCGTACTGGCAGGCATGCAGGCACGCGCCGCAGTTATGGCAAAGGTTCGCCAGGTAATGGATGTCCGCCTGAGAAAATTCCAGGCGCCGGGTCATGGCCGGGAATACCGCGCAGAAGCCCTCGCAATAACGGCAGGCATTGCAGACCGTCATTTGTCGCTGGACTTCGCTTTCATCAAGGTTGAGGACGGGAATCAGCGTGCCCGGCGCCTTGGGATCAAACAGCTGCATGTTGCGGCTCCTGGGATGAACGGGTGATGAAGCCGGCCGCGGCGGCGGCTTGCACGCCGGCAATGCGACCGAATGCGGTGCCGATGGCCATGCCGATGCCGGCGGTGTAGCCCTTGCCCAATACGTTGCCAGCCATCATTTCTCCGGCGACGAACAGGTTGGGGCTCGCCTGGCCATTGAAGCGAACGGCGGCGGTAGCGTCGGTGGCGAGGCCTAAATAGGTGAAGGTCACGCCCGGCTTGAGCGGGTAGGCGCAGAAGGGGGGCTTGACCAATGGGCGGGCCCAATGGGTTTTGGCGGGCGTCAAACCTTCGGTGCGGCAATCGTCCAGGGCGGTGTGGTCGAACGTACCGACGCGGCAGGCCGCGTTGTAGGCCTGGATGGTGCTGACAAATGGCGCCACCGGGAGCTTCAACTGGCGCGCCAGGTCTTCCAGTGAGTTGGCTTTGGTGCCCGGAAACACCGGCGGCATGAACCGACCGATGGCTTGTTGGTCGATGATCGAATAGGCCTGTTGACCGGGCTGCCCCGCGACCAGGCGCCCCCAGATCGCATAGCGCTTGGGCCAGAAATCCTCGCCCTCGTCATAGAAGCGCTCGCCGTCGCGATTGACCACCACGCCCAGCGATACACAATCGATACGCGTGCAGATGCCGCCGTCATACAACGGTGCGCGGGCGTCGATGGCCACCATGTGCGCCTGGGTCGGGTCGCCGATAAAATCGGCGCCCAGTTGCTGCATGCGCCGCAGCAGTACGCCAGTATTGAAGCGCGTGCCGCGAATCAGAAAGTTGTCCGAAGGCCACTCGCCGCGCTCGTTTTGCCCCCACGCTTCACGCAGCCATTCGCGGTTGGATTCGAACCCGCCCGCCGCCAGCACGCACGTCCTGGCCTGGATACGTTCGGCGGGCAGACGTTGCCCTTCGGCATCGCGCGCGCTCAGGTGGGCCGCGACAAATGTTCCCCCGTTCAATTCGATGTCGGTCACTTGCGCGTTGTAGCGGATGTTCACGCCCAACCGCTCGGCGCTGCGGTAATACGCGTTGACCAACGCCTTGCCGCCGCCCATGAAAAACGCGTTGGTGCGCGCGACATGCAACGCGCCGGATAACGACGGCTGAAAATGCACGCCATGGGCGCGCATCCAGTCACGGCAGTTCGATGAGGCGCGGATGACCAGACGAGCGAGCTTCTCGTTGGTCATCCCGCCGGTGACTTTCAGCAGATCCTGCCAATACTCCTCTTCGGGGTAGGCCTCGACCAATACATCCTGGGGCGCGTCGTGCATGCAGCGCAGGTTGCGGGTGTGTTGCGAGTTGCCGCCGCGCCAGGCTTTGGGCGCGCCTTCAAGCAACATCACGCTGGCGCCGGCCTCTCGGGCCATTAACGCCGCGCACAAGGCGGCATTGCCGCCGCCAATGACTAATACGTCGATCATCATCACTCCTCGATCGCGAGGAGGCGTGAACGAAGGGCTCCTCGCGAGTGGCGAGACCTTAGGGCAGCGAGCGTTGGGTCGAAAGGCGCGTTAGCGGTTGGGGTGTTTAGTTTTCGTAAAGGCTTTGCGGGTTGCCGCTGGCCCTGAAGCGCGGGCGAGGGCGGCTGGAGATCAGGGCGTGATGTCTTCGATCCACGAGGCGCCCGGCCATTGATGATCGATCACCAGCTGCCGCGCCACATCGGTGATGACCAGCCGCGCCGCGAGTGCCGCGGGCGCCAGCTCATCATCCGGCAGTGTCGCCAACAGGTTTCGCCGGCCGACATGAGCATCGGCGATTTCCACCACCGAAAGCCCCGACTCGCCTTTGAGCGCCACCGCCGCGCCGGGCTGGATGGTGGCCGCGTGGCCGGCGCGTACAGCGTTCATCAACACGGCCAGGCC
Source organism: Pseudomonas sp. LY-1 (assembly GCF_053502595.1). Classification (NCBI taxonomy): domain Bacteria; kingdom Pseudomonadati; phylum Pseudomonadota; class Gammaproteobacteria; order Pseudomonadales; family Pseudomonadaceae; genus Pseudomonas; species Pseudomonas sp. LY-1. The sequence continues at coordinate 2,410,377 of NZ_CP094353.1, forward strand.
ATCCACCTCCATGATGATGTTGGGCGTCAACCCCGACCGCTCGAACGCCGCCATCAGCGTTGAGCGCAAACCGTGTTGCGCACTCGGCATCACCAGTGGCAGTTGCCCCAGGTCCGCCATTTGCACAGAGCTTCCTTGCGGGGCATCCGGCAAGTGTGGCGAGCAGATGACAAACAGTTTCTCGTCAAGCAGCGGCGTCACGCTCCAGCGCTTGCCCCCTTCAAGTTGAAATAAAATGGCCAGATCGATCTGCCGGGCATTGAGTTGCGTGGCCAGATGCCCGGACAGCATCTCGATCAGGTGCAACTGAATATCCGGATACCGCGCGCGCATCGCATTGATCAAGGGCAGGGCAAGCACCGTGGCTGTGGTGGGCGGCAAGCCCACGGTGACATACCCGCTCATCCGCCCACGGTGTGCCGCCAGGATCGCATTCTCGGCTTGCCTCAAGCACAACTGCGCATGGTGCAGGAACGCCATGCCGGCCGGGGTCGGTGTGACGCCGGTGGTCGTGCGGTTCAGCAGGCGGGTCGAGAGTTCGCTTTCGAGTTTGGCGATCTGCTGGCTCAGCGCCGACACGCCCACGTCCAGCTCAAGGGCTGCGCGGCCCAGGCTGCCGTGTTCGACAATGTTGACGAAATAGCGCAGTTGTCTTAATTCCACGCGTTACTGCTCCACTTCAAATGAGTACCTACCTGTGTAACGGTGGGTCGGGGAACGTCAGCCACCACGCACCGAGCGGGCGAGGCGGCGCGTGGTCAGCCTGAGAGGTAACGCGTCGGCCGTCAACTTCCAGCGTTGGGTTCGCTGCTGGCCGGCGTTGTTGGCGTGCGCCAATTCATAACATGCGGCGCAGCACGTCGCTACGAGGATCTTTGTCGTAGAAGCGGTGCTTGAGCGCACCGGCGATGTGCAACAGGATCAGCCCGAGCAAGGTATACGCAAGTACCTTGTGCAGCCACTGGAAGACGACGAACCAGTCGTCATTTTTCGCCAGCAGCTCCGGCAGGTTGATCCCGAAAAAGAACACCCCGTCGCTCATCGTGTAGGTGCTCGACATCGAGTAACCCATCAAGGGCACGATCACGAGCAGTGCATACATGGTGCGTTGCGCAAGTCTTGACAGAAACCGCTCATGCCTGGCCAGCGTTAACGGCGGCTGCGGGAGTAGGGGGGTGCGTACACGCACGGCGAGCTGAACCAGGACCACCAGGAATGTCAGCACCCCGAACGATTTGTGCCATGGGTAATAGAGTTCGAACTTGCTCGCCACTTCGTCATTCATGCCGGTCATATGCCAGCCTGCCCAGAGCAGGCCGATGACGAGCAAGGCGCGCACCCAGTGCAAAATGCGCAGGGACGTCGAGTACTGATCGGTTGTCAGTTTATCTGTCGGGTTCATCATAGGCTCTCCATTTATATCAAAGGCATCAGTGAAGTGATGCACGTTTGAACGTCCGCCCTTACCGAGCAACGCTTGGCCGGCTCGGTCAGGGCGAAGATTGTTTTTACTTGGGCAGCAGCACGGTGATGACCTTCTCTTCGGTGTACGCCAGCGCGCCGCCAAACCCGCCTTCACGGCCTATGCCGCTGGTCTTGACGCCGCCCCAGGGCAGGTTGGCATCCAACGGGCTCCAGCAATTGACGCCCACGGCACCGACTTTCACGGCGCCGGCTACGCGGTGCGCGCGCACCAGGTCGGTGGTCCACACGGTGGCTGCGAGGCCGTAGGTGGAATCGTTGGCCAGTGCGACAGCCTCCTCTTCGCTGTCGAACGTGATCACCGTGCCGACGGGACCAAAGATCTCGTCGCGGGCGATCGCCATGTCGTTGTTGGCGTTGGCGAAGATCGTCGGCCGCACAAACCAGCCGCGCTCAGGCGTCGATACACCGCCGGCGAGCAGAGTAGCGCCTTGGTCAATGCCCAGTTGGATGTAACGGTTAACGCGATCGAATTGTGCTTTCTTGGCCACCGGGCCCATCTGCACGCCGGGCTCCCGAGGGTCGCCCACCTTGACGGCTTGCGCGGCGTCGGCAAGCGCCGCGGCGAAGCGATCGGCGATACCGCGCTGGACCAGAATGCGCGAGCCGGCGGCACAGATCTGGCCCTGGTTGGCGAACAGTCCGAGGGTGCAGCCGCGCAGCGCGTCTTCAAACGAGGCGTCGTCGAAAACGATCTGGGGGCTCTTGCCGCCCAGCTCCAATGCCACATGCTTGAACAACACGCCCGCGGTGCGCTGGATCTCGCGCCCCGCCTCGGGGCTGCCGGTAAAGCTGATCTTGGCGATGTGCGGGTGTTCGCACAGGGCACGCCCCACCTCGGCGCCATAGCCGGTGACCACGTTGATCACACCGTCCGGGAAGCCCGCTTCCCGAGCCAGCGCGGCCAGGTGCAGGGCGGACTGTGGTGTTTCTTCCGAAGGCTTGATGACCACCGTGCAGCCGGCCGCCAGTAACGCGGCCAGTTTCCAGACGGTGATCATCAGCGGCGAGTTCCAGGGCACGATCGCCCCGACCACGCCCACCGGTTCCCGAACCGTGTACGAGAGGGTCTTAGTGCCGAAGTAACCGCCGGAGGGAATGGTGCGGCCCTCCAGTTGGTTGGCCCAGCCGGCGGCGGCGCGCAGGTTGGCGAGCGCGTTGGGCACGTCCATCCGACGGGGCTCGATCGGCGAACGACCGATGGCGTTGGCGTCCATGTCGGCGAGCAATTCGGTGTCGCGCTCTACCAGATCCGCCAGCTTCAACAGCAGTCGAGCGCGCTGGGCACCATCGAGCTGGCTCCAGGCGCCCTGCTCCAGTTGGTGGTGCGCGGCGTTTACGGCGCGGTCCACATCGTCGGCGGTGCCGCGCGCGCAGCTGCCGTATACCTGTTCGGTCACAGGGTCGACCAAGGGGATGCGTCGGCCGTCGGAGGCTTCGCAGCCAGTGCCTTCGATGAAGTGATTCAAGTGCTCAGTCATGTTGGGAACCTAAGTGACGTAGGGTGGACGGGGTGAGCGCCTCAAGCGTTGAGGCTGGCCAGGGCGTCGCCGAAGATATCCAGCGCCTTGAAGAACAGCGCGCGTGAGATCGTCAATGAGGGCATGACCCGCATCACGTTGCTGTAGCGACCGCAGGGAATCATCAGCACACCGTGGTTCAGCAGGTAACCCATGAGCTGGCCGATTTTTTCGGGCGCCAGGGGAGCCTTGGTGATGGGGTCTTCGACCAGCTCGATACCGATCATCAGGCCACGGCCGCGGACTTCGCCGACCCACGGGCTGCCAAAGCCACGGATACGTGCCTGCGCCTCCAGGCCCAGGGCGTGGGCGCGGTTGAGCAGATCGAGTTCCGGGTCTTGCAGGATGGCGATGTTGGTCAGCGCCACGGCTGCGGATAACGAGTTGGCGGCGAAGGTATTGGGCATCGAGCCGTCAGGAATCGCGGCCGCCAGGTCCGAACGCATGATCAGGCCTGCCATCGGCAGGTCGCTGCCGATACCCTTGCCGAAGGTGAGCATGTCTGGTTTTACGCCCGAATGCTCGACCGCCCACATTTTGCCGGTACGCCCTGCGCCGGACTGCACTTCATCGACAATCAGCAGCGTGCCGCTGCGGTCACACGCCTTGCGCAATAACTGCAGGAACTCCGGCGACGGGGGGACATAGCCGCCTTCGCCCTGCACCGGCTCGACGATCACGGCGGCCACGTCATCGGCGGCGGTGTAAGGGGTGTTCAACAGGTAGTCCACGTACTCGCCGGCGATCTGCTCGGCGCTTTTGTGCGTGGTGTCGAAGGGGAAGCGGTAGGCATACGGGTAGGGCGCGTGAATCACGCCGCCCATCTGGGCACCGTAGCCCTTGCGGTAGGCGGTGCCGGTCGTCAGGGCGCCCGAGGCGTTCCATACGCCGTGGTAGCCACCATGGAAGGCGATGATCTGGTGGCGCCCGGTGATGCGTTTGGCGAACTTGATCGCGGCTTCCAGTGCGTCGCTGCCGCTTTGCGTGAAGTAGGTGACGCAATCGCCCCGCAGGCCGTCGGGCGCGATCTCGGAAAGTTTGGCCGCCAATTCGGTTCGCCGGGTGCTGTTGATTTCCAAGGCATGCATCAGCACTTCGGACTGCTCGCGGATCGCCTGCACCACCTTGGGGTGGCAGCGGCCGACGCTGCTGACGCCCACGCCGGCGGACAGGTCGATGTAGGTGTTGCCGTCCGGGTCCTTGAAGGTCGCGCCGAAGGCACGGTCCATCGCCACCGGCATGCGTCCACCACCCCGGGCCATCGACTCGGTACGTGCCGACAGTGCCAGGGCCTCGAGGGTCTTGGGGCCGGGCAGGGCGCTAGAGGTTATCCGCGGGGCATCCGCGAAGTGCAGGGATTCAAGTTGGGCTTCACTCATGACGGTCTCTTTGGGATGTAGGTTCACGTATGCCGATCATCCCCATAGCGCACGGGTTGCCGTTAGCCCGAATTGGCACTTGGGGATTCCATCCTGAGCGCGCTTTCCTGCACACATCTTGCATAAAGAAATGTGCAGGTTTTCTGCTATGTGCGAACATCACGCAAAAGATTCCTCAAAAAAAAAGAATATTGGCGGAGGCTTTCGACCTAATGAAAAATCAGCTTATCGGCCATTTTCGCGACATCCATGTCCATGCGGCCACCATCCATGAATGGAATCAGGACTACAGCCAGTTAACCGCAGGCTCGTCCGAGAGTTCGCTGATGCAACTGTCGACCGCCGGATGCCATGTCTTTCGCGAGCAGATCAACCAGCGTGTGGTGCAACAGGGTGCGGCGCCCCGGGGCAAGATGTGCTTTGCGGTGCCGATCACCGTGCCCGGTTCGATTCGAATGCAGGGGCGGGAGGTGGACGACAGCAGCCTGTTTTTTCTTCACGGTGGTGAGGAGTTCATGTTCCATATGCCGACGGGCATGGAGTTGTTGTCCATCACCTTCGAGCGTGAATTGTTCGAGCAAGCCTTGGCGCAAACGGCGTCGCCGAAGGAAGTCAGCCAACTGTTGCGTCAGCCGGTGATCAAGGTGTCCACCCAGCGCGTCGCGGGCGCTCGGCACCGATTGCTGGCGATGTTCACCCAGGCCCTGATGCACGAAGAGCTCGACAGCACGCGAGATCGGGAGCGGGAGCAGGCGTTGGAACAGGCCATGCTCGACGAGTTGCTGCAACTGCTGACCGACCCGGCCTGCGATAAACAGCAGCGTACCGCGAGCTCCACGCGCAGCTTCATTGTCGAGAAATGCCACCGTTTGGCGACGGCCGAGATGAACAGCGTGCCCAGCGTGAGCGAGTTGTGCCAGCGCCTCCAAGTGAGTCGGCGCACCGTGCAGAACAGCTTTCGCGCGGTGGCCGAGACCACGCCCCTGAACTACTTGCGCTCCCTAAGGCTTAACGGCGTACGCCGGACCTTGATGTCGACCCGTGCGTCGGACCTCTCGATTGGCGATATCGCTGCCCAATGGGGCTTCTATCACCTCAGCCACTTCGCGGCGGAGTACCACGCGCTGTTCGCCGAATTGCCGTCCCACACCGCGCGTGCCGCCATCGCCGTGTGCGCGCGCGCCTGAGTAAGCGCCCACGGCACATGGGGGGCGACCCTGCGCGCGGTGTTACTGTGCTAAGGATCTGCCCACTAAGTGTGCATGGACTGTCCTCTTTAGTAGCGCACCGTGCGCAGAGGGCTGTATTCGCGGTGCAGGCGATCTTCCGGCCAGCCCCGCGCTCGCCGGCGCGGGCGCAATAATGCAGCTCGAAATCTGCCCGCGCGTGCGCCGGGCGCTCAGCCGTTCCAGGATCTTGCGCGACCGCACGCCGCCGTAGGCCCCTGTTCGCTTTCGGCCCATTCCAGGTGCGGGATCAACCGTCTTGTTGCACGCCCCCTCCGTACTCGCTGGCCGGCATCCGCACGGTGGTGCCGTCGCGGCCCATCGCCAAGCCGTGGTAGCCGCAGACCCGTTCTCCATTTTCCACAGCGCCTAGAGAAGGCGCCGCGCCGCGATGGGGCAGAAGTCCTCAAGCGTGGCGACCTGGCCCGTCAGGCCCCGGCAAAACACCATATTTTCTCCGCAAGTTTGCCGGCCTACGTGTTTTTTTGAGTGCATGACAGCTCTCCAGGAAACGCATTGTTTTTGCCTAGTGGATCCATTGAATGCTCGCGGCATTTTTGGTCAGCCTCATGCTTTCTGACTCAAGTGATTTTTTGTCGATTGTCGGACGATAAGGATCGTATCTCGCTCTTTAATGGATCTATTTACTGCGACTAATATAATTTATTAAATTAAATATTTTAATTACTAAAATAATTAATGATAGTAATTATTTTCCTGCATCTGCTCCACGCAGAGTCTTTTTCAGGATCACACAGATGAGCCAGAACACCGTGCCTTTACTCGTCAGGCTTTACGCCGAGGCCAATGAATCCTTACTTCCCGGGCATACCGCGCCGGGGTTGATGCAGGGGGTTCCAGCCGCGCCCGAGCAGCGCGTAACCTGGGAAAACTGGATGCGCCCGCCGTTCAACCGCTGGGGGTTTCGTCACCTCGCGCGCCTACGGCCGTCCATCGACGTGCGGGCCGGGAATGCGCCACGCAGCCCCTTGAACGACGCGCCGCAAGCGCTGAGCGAGCTGCGCTTCGACAGTTGCTGTGGCCTGAGCGTCAGCGTGCTCGACCACCTGGTGGCCAGTCACACCGATAGTTTTCTGGTGATGCAGGGCGATCAAGTGCTGTTCGAGCGCTATTTCAACGGTCAGCGTCCCGAGCACCGGCACATTATGTTTTCGGTGACCAAGTCGCTGATCGGTCTGCTGGACGAACAACTGATCAGCGAGGCGCTGCTCGACCCCATGCGCAGCGTCAGTGCTTACGTGCCCGAGCTGGCGGGCAGCGCCTTCGGCGATGCGCGCGTGGGCCGGCTGTTGGCCAACGATGGCTGGCACGCGGGTTCGCCACTGATCTCCAGCGAGGCCATCGCGCGCATCGCCAAAGGCGGTGACCCGGCGATCTACGCGGCCAACGCCGAGTTTTCCGAATGGACGCCCGGCGCGTCCTACCGCAGCCAGTGGTACGTCTTCAACGACCATAGCCAAGCCCTTATGGCGGGCGGGATCCATGGCCAATACCTGTTCATCGACAAGCCGTCGAAGGTGGTGATCGTCAAGCAATCCTCGTTGCCGGAAGCGGTCGGCCCGTTCGATGCCGACAGCGTGCGCATGCTGCGTGCGATCGCCGCTCACCTGACTCACTGATTCCACTCACAACAAGAACCATCCAGCGTCTGGATTTCACCTGGCTTGCCCAGGTGTTGGCGGTGTACTGCGCCGCTTGCAACTGCCCTGTAACAACAATAATTACACAGGCGCTTCACTATGTTTTTCACGACGCGTTTTACCCGCGCGCTGGTGGCGGTCAGCCTGCCGCTTAGCGCCCAGGTTGCCTTGGCGGGCTACACCTTCGAGGACGGCAACCTCAAGGGCGAGGTCAACCTGACCGCGAGCGCTGCGACCATCACCACGCGCAACGTCAACTTCGGCAGTGGCCGGGTCGACCAGCGCAGCGGCAAAAATGGCGGCAGCCGCATCGGCTGGCAGGAGGTGTATGTCAAACCCGCGATCAAATTCGACTATGCCCTGACACCTGACATCAGTGTGCTGGGCGGTGCGTCGGTGGTCGCCGCCAGCACCTTCGGCGACGGTGACGCCGGTCCTCGGGTACCGTTACGCGAGCTTTTCCGGTGACGACAACCTTGCCGACAACCGGAAAAAACCTGGGACCTGTTGAGTAAAGGCTTTGTCGACTGGAGCACCTGGCTGGTGGGGGATGTGGTCGGTAACTACCTGCTGTTTAACAGCAACGAAAATGTCCAGCAGTTCTCGCTCAAGACGCACCTGAGCCAGACGTTTACGCTGGGAGCGATCCACTATCAGTTCTGGTTGGACGAAAAGAACTATATGGGCGCGGCCGTCAGCGATCGCCGCTTTACTGATGGCTTGGCGTCGTTCGAGCTTTTGCCGCTCACGCAGTCCGCTCACGGTAAATCCTTGTGGTGTAAAGAGAAGGGCCTGATTGGTCCAGGCATTCCCGCAAAAATATTTTATGGGGTAAAAATTTTAAAGCACTCATTTTGGTAGTGGTGACGTACCTGATTCATGGGCGCACTAGCCGATTTCGGCACACCTTACCCAATGGCGCCATGCGGGGAATGGAAATTGCGTGCTGAGCGACAGTGCTTCAGGCTCAAAGGGAAAAATCCATGAACACTTACAATAATAATTCCAGCGTGCAGATGGTTCGCCCGGCATGGGGCATTCCTTCAACGATCCGGCATTTTCACACCCATGACATCGATCAGCACGCGCGCAACATGGGCGGTTGGCAGGTCCGTTATGACCAATTGTCCCCAGGCCGCTTTGAGGGCGAGTTGATCGAGCTACACGCCGGCTGGATGCAACTGATGCGTGACCGCACCAACCAGTCGATGCTCAAAAGCGGCAGTGCCTGGAAAGGCGCGATCACCTTCAGCATGCCGCTCAACGCGAGCGGCCCGCTGTTTTGTGCCGGGCATCCGATCCATGAACACGGCCTGTTGGTCGCCCATGGCGATCATTTGCCTGACCTGCGCGTGCCTGAGAACCTCGACCTGTTGAGCGTTGCCGTCGACATCGAGGCTTTGGAGCGTCTGTTAGAGCATCAGGAAGTGGCTTTTCGCTTTACCGATCTTCCCAAGTGTTACCGTTTGGGCGGGACGTGTGTGCAAATCGAGCTGGCCAATCTGTTGGATGAGTTGGTCTGCGCTGATCAGGGGCACGAAGCGCTGTTGAGCTATGAAGCGATTCGGCACGGGGTCCGCGATGCGGTGATGGTGCAGTTGCTGGACCTGGTCGCCCCGGATCAGTTCGCCGGCCTGAGTCCGACGGCGCGCAAACGCATGGTTGATCGGGCGCGCGAATATGCCTTGGGGCATCTGGATGAACCGCTGTCGATCCTCGATCTGTGCAGTCACATCGGCGCCAGCCGGCGCAAACTCCAATACTGTTTCCAGGAAACCCTGGGCATCAACCCCGTGGCCTATTTGCGTGCGCTGCGCTTGAATGCGGTGCGTCGCGAGCTGCGCGAGCGCCAGGAAGCCTACGGTGTCCAAGAGGTCGCGGCACGCTGGGGGTTCTGGCATCTGAGCCGTTTTGCCAGCGACTACCGGACCCTGTTCGGCGAGTCACCGTCACAGACGTTGCAACGGCGCTAACTGTGCTGAAAACGGCTAACCCGCTGCGGCGTGCCGTTACTAGGATGGCCCACACCATGAGGTTGGGAGGGGCATTCAATGAACAACAACAATTCAAACATCCGCCACGTCAGTTGGGTCACCTTGGGTCTGCTCGGTCTTTGCCTTGGGGCACAGGCCACTGAAAACGGCGCGCCCACCACCGCGGTGGGCGTCTACGATTTCGGCGCCGGGATGACGCCACCTGTGACACCGAACGGCACCGTGGGGCTGCGCACGGCGTTCTATTCCGCCAACGTGCAGAAGGACAGCCAAGGGCGTGCGGTGGATAACCGTCTCTCCCTGGATGTGCTGTCCATCGGCGTGGTCTACCTGCGCATGACGGACTATCGCGTGCTGGGTGGCCAGTACGGCTTCGGTGCCGTCGTACCGTTCTTCAAGATGGATGCGTCGCTGCAAGTGCCGACACCGGGCGGGCCGTTGAAACTGTCGGCCGACCCCTTTCGGATGGCGGATGCGCAGATCGTTCCGCTGATCCTGCAGTGGAACCTGTCGCCTAACCTGTTCGTCAATACCCAGTTCCAGATCCAGGCGCCGACCGGCGACTACGACCAAAAAAGGCTGGTGTCTCCTGGGCTGAACCACTGGACATTCTCCCCGGCGGTCAACGCCACCTACATCAGCGACACCGGCTTTGAGGTGTCGTCGAGTTTCCAGGTCGATGTGAACACGCGCAATCCCGACACCCACTACAAAAATGGCGTGGAGTACCGCCATGAGTTTGCCGTGGGGCAACATTTCGGGCCTTGGACGGCGGGCCTCGGCGGCTATTACTACCGCCAGTTGAGCGACGACGATGCGCCGAACCTGACGCGCGGCAACCGCGCGGGGGTCATGGCCCTGGGCCCGGCGATCAGCTACATCGCGCCGGGGCTGCCACCGCTGTGGCTGCATCTTTACAAAGAGTTCGACGCGCACAATCGCGCCGAAGGCTACACCGCCGCCTTGCGCGTTTCGTATAGCTTCTGAGGGCCGGATCATGACCACTGTTAATGCCGCCACAAACCTATCGACCGCTGACACCCGCCAAGCCTCGGGCCGTCGCGAAGGGGTGGTGCTGATACTCGGCAGCAGCCTGACCATCATGGGCGCGGTGATGATCGCGCCTATCTTGCCCAAACTCGGTGCCGAGTTCGGCCCCCTCAATCCCCATGCCGACCTGCTGGTTCCGCTGGCCGTGACCGGCCCCGCGCTGGCCATCGCGCTGTGCGCGCCGCTGGCGGGCTGGCTCGCCGACCGGATCGGGCGCAAAGCCTTGCTGGTCATTGCGACATTGCTCTACGCGCTGCTGGGCGTAACCCCGGTGATCCTCGGTGACTTGCAGTCCATCGTGGTCGTGCGCTTGTTGTTCGGTTGCGCCGAAGCGGCGGTGATGACGTGTTGCTCGACCTTGATCGCCGACTATTGGCACGGCGGCGAGCGGCTGCGCTACATCAATCGCCAGATGGTGACCATTGGCCTGGTCGGCGCGTTGTTCTTCGTGGTCGGCGGCGCCTTGGGCGAGTATTCCTGGCGCTTGCCTTTCCTGTTGTACCTGCTGCCGTTGCTGTTGGTGCCGGCGATGCTGAAAGTGCTGTGGGAACCGGCGCGTTCCCAGCCGAGTACGGTTGCCCAGGACGCCGAGCGGGTGGCGGTGTGGCCGCTGGTGCTGGGCTACCTGTTGATCTTCGGCGGCATGGTGCTGACCTTTATCGCGCCGGTGCAGGTGCCGATTCTGCTGGTGCAGTTGGGCATTACCTCCAGCACCCTGATGGGGTTGGCCGCCGGTCTGAGCCTGATCTCCACCCTGGGCGGTTCTCTCGCCTGGCCGCTGTTGCGACGCACCTTAAAGGGCGCGGGGACCAATACGGTGTTGCTGCTGCTGTTCGCCTTGGGGCTGTGGTTGCTGACCCGTGCGCAGAGCTACAACGAAGTGGCGCTGGCGATGGTGCTGCATGGCCTGGGAGCGGGCCTGCTGGTGCCGAACGTGATGGCGCCGGTGATGGAAGCCCTGACGGCGCGCACCCGTGGCCGGGGCCTGGGCGGTTTGACCGCCTGCCTGTATCTGGGGCAGTTCGTCAGCCCGCTGGTGGTCGCGGCGCTGGTGGTCTATGCCGGCGACCTGCGCCACGCCATCCAATGGCTAGCCTGCGCCAGCCTGGCGGCGGCTGTGCTGTGGGGCGTTGCCGGCGTGTCACGCCTGCGCTCGGTCATCTGAATACCGTCAGTTTGCACGTCATTGAAATACATCCGGAGTAATGGGTATGCGCGACATTCAGCAGTTAATCGACAATGAAGACGCTATCGGTCTGGCCGCATGGGTCAGGCGCGGCGAAGTCCAACCGGTGGAACTGGTGGAGGCCGTCATCGAGCGGATCGAGCAGGTCGAGCCACGCCTCAATGCCGTCGCCGAACGCCTGTACGACCAGGCGCGCGAGGACGCCCTCGCCCCCACGTCCGGGGAAGGGGTGTTCGCCGGGGTGCCGACCTTGATCAAAGATTTGTTCGCGCCCGTGGCGGGTGCGGCAATGACCAACGGCTCACTTGCGCTGGGGGCTGCCCGCGTCGACTTCGACGCCGAGGTGGTCACGCGCCTGCGCCGCGCCGGTTGCCTGTTCGTCGGCACCACCACGGCACCGGAATTCGGCACCTCCTATTCCACCGAGTCGATGCGTTTTGGCGCCACCCGAAACCCCTGGAATACCCAGCACAGTGCCGGCGGTTCCAGCGGCGGGGCGGCGGCGTTGGTCGCGGCGCGCGTTGTGCCGTTCGCACACGGCAACGATGGCGGCGGTTCCTTGCGCGTGCCGGCGTCCTGTTGCGGCGTGTTCGGCCTCAAGCCCAGCCGTGGTCTGCTGCCGTCGGGGCCGATGGTCGGGGAGGGCTGGGCGGGGATGGCGACCAATCATTGCCTCACCCTGTCGGTGCGTGACAGTGCGGCATTGCTGGACGCCACCGCCGGCCACGAACTGGGCGCACCCTACGCCGCGCCGATTTCAGCGCACCCGTATGCGTGGGCCTTGCAACAGGCGCCGCGGCCTTTACGGATTGCGCTGGTCGAGCGGGTCGGCACGTGGCCGATCTCCAATCAAAGCCTGGATGCCGTGCGTCAGGCGGCCAAGCTTTGCGAATCCTTGGGGCATCGGGTGGAACTTGCGCAGTTACCGGTGGTGTTGCCGGAGTTTCTCGACCAGGTGTTCACCATCATCGGCGCGAGCACGCGTCACTATGTGGACGTCCTCGGCCAATTGCGCGGGGCTCCGGTACGGCCTGAGGAACTGGAGGCGCGCACGCGCATCATTCTGCGCGACAAGGGTGCGGTCAGTGGCGCGCAATACGCTGCGGCGGTGGAATGGATTCACGCCCTCGGCCGTCAACTGGCGCTGTTCATGTGCGACTACGACGTGATCCTCAGCCCGACCCTGGCGCGGGAACCAGCCCTGATCGGTGAACTGGATCTGCAGGATGACAGCCTGGGTCTGGATGAGCTGATCGAGCGCTTCCACAGTTATTCACCGTTTACCGCCTTGTTCAATGCCAGCGGGCAACCGGCGATGTCGGTGCCGCTGTACTGGAGCGAGCGCGGGCTGCCCATGGGCGCGCATTTCGCCGGGCGTTTTGGCGAGGATGCGACGTTGTTGGCGTTGGCGGCGCAACTGGAGATCGCCCAGCCATGGCGTCAGCGCATGGCATCGGTGAATGCGTGCCTGGGCGCTCAGTCACGGTAGATTTTTTTCAGCAGCCGGAGCAGTTCGTCGCGCTCCTGGTTGTCGAGGGCGGCGGTGGCATTCTTGTCGCTCTCGGCAGCGATTTGCGTGAGTTCCTTGAGCAGCGCTTCGCCGGCCTTGCTGAGGAAAATCCCGTAGGAACGCTTGTCGGGTTTGCAGCGCACCCGTACCGCCAGCGCGCGGCTTTCCAGCTTATTGAGCAGCGGCACCACTTGCGGTGGCTCGATGGCCAGCGCCCTGGCCAGGTCGGTCTGCATCAGCCCGGGGTTTTGATTGATGATCGCCAGGGCCGAGAACTGTGCCGGCCGCAAGTCGTGAGCCGACAACCGGCCGATCAGGTTCTGGAACAGCTTCAATTGCGCGCGGCGCATCGCATAGCCGATCAAGTCATCCAGCGCGGCGTCCAGTGGGGCCGGTGAGCCGGGAAGACTTGGCCATGGCAGGGCGGGTCCTTGAGCAGTGGTTAATAAAGCTATGCAGTTTTCCGAGACTGGCTGGCGATAGCCATCGCTCTGTTTCAATACACCCTGCAAATACGCCTTTCCAATACCTGAAAAAGATTAGGTTAATTTCATTAATGGTTAGTTGATATAGCTAATTTGTCGGTTTAGCTTTTAACCATCGTCAAGCCAAGAACAAGAGAGCATCGCCATGAGCAATTACGAAGGTCGCTGGTCAACGGTCAAAGTCGAAATCGAAGAGGGCATTGCCTGGGTCATTCTCAATCGGCCGGAAAAACGCAATGCCATGAGCCCGACCCTGAACCGGGAAATGATCGATGTACTGGAAACCCTGGAGCAGGACCCTGCTGCCGGTGTTCTGGTGCTGACGGGCGCGGGCGAGGCTTGGACGGCGGGTATGGACCTCAAGGAATACTTTCGCGAAATCGACGCCGGCCCGGAAATCCTCCAGGAAAAAATCCGCCGCGAAGCCTCGCAATGGCAGTGGAAGTTGCTGCGCATGTACACCAAACCGACCATCGCCATGGTCAACGGCTGGTGCTTCGGTGGCGGTTTCAGCCCCTTGGTGGCGTGCGACCTGGCGATCTGTGCCGATGAAGCGACCTTCGGGTTGTCGGAAATCAACTGGGGCATTCCACCGGGCAACCTGGTGAGCAAAGCCATGGCCGACACCGTGGGCCATCGCCAGTCGCTGTACTACATCATGACCGGCAAGACGTTTGGCGGGCAGAAGGCCGCCGAAATGGGCCTGGTCAACCAGAGCGTGCCGTTGGCGCAACTGCGTGACGTCACTGTCGAGCTGGCGCGTAATCTTTTGGAGAAAAACCCGGTGGTGCTGCGTGCCGCCAAGCATGGTTTCAAACGATGCCGCGAGCTGACCTGGGAGCAAAACGAAGACTACCTGTACGCCAAGCTCGACCAGTCGCGCCTGCTCGATACCGAAGGCGGTCGCGAGCAGGGCATGAAGCAGTTCCTCGACGACAAAAGCATCAAGCCTGGCCTGCAGACGTATAAACGCTGAAGCCAGCCCTTGGCCGCGCCGCACGGCGGTGTCGGCGGTGTAGGGTTTGAACGTATTCCCGATAAAGACAATAAAGAGGAATCACCATGCTGGACGTGCCCCTGTTGATTGGCGGCCTGTCGGCGGCGATCTTCAGCCGTGACACGGCGCGTGCGCTGGCGCTGGCGCAGCGGGTGGAGTCGGGGATCTGCCACATCAACGGCCCGACCGTACACGATGAAGCGCAAATGCCCTTCGGCGGCGTCAAGTCCAGCGGTTATGGGAGTTTTGGCAGCAAGGCCGCGATCGAACACTTTACGCAACTGCGCTGGATCACGTTGCAGAACGGTCCACGGCATTACCCGATCTGAGGCGCCGCCCAAGGGCGGACCCACATAACAATAATCAGGGCGCAGCCGCTGGCTGGCGCCACATGACACCCACGGGTGTCCGTCGGCGTGCCTTGTTGGAGGACCATCCCGTGAGTTCCGAATTCAGATCGCAACCCGAACGGCCCACGCCGCGTTACCGCCCCGTGTCCATCAGCCATGCGCCGGTGGAAGTGATCGAAAACCACGGCGTGCTGCACATGCGTTCGCTGGAACCGTTGGCCGAATTACCGCAACGGTTGCTCGACCGGCTGCTGCATTGGGCCCAGGTACGCCCGGAGCAGACCTTCGTCGCCGCCCGCGACGGCGACGGTTGGCGTCGCGTCAGTTATGCGCAGATGCTCGACAGTGTGCGGGCCATTGCGCAGAGTTTGCTTCGCTATGGTCTGCCCGCCGAGACCCCGTTGATCAGCGTGCGTGGCCAAGTGGCGGGGCGCGCCCAGGTGAGTTTCGCCAGTTTGTTGCAGGTCGCGGGCGGCGCCGAGGCCGAGCGGGCCTTCGCGGCCACCGGCCCCGACAGCATTGCCAAGTTTCTCTTCACGTCCGGTTCCACCCAATTGCCCAAGGCGGTGATCACCACCCAGCGCATGCTCTGCGCCAACCAGCAGATGCTCTTGCAAACCTTCCCGGTGCTTGGCGAAGAGCCGCCGGTGCTGGTGGACTGGCTGCCGTGGAACCACACCTTCGGCGGCAGTCATAACGTCGGTATCGTGCTCTATAACGGCGGCACGTTTTACCTGGACGACGGCAAGCCCACGGTGCAGGGCTTTGCCGAAACGCTGCGCAATCTCAAGGACATCTCGCCCACGGCCTACTTGACCGTGCCCAAGGGGTGGGAAGAACTGGTCAATGCCCTGGAGCAGGACGCCGCCTTGCGTGAGTGCTTTTTTGCCCGGATGAAATTGTTTTTCTTCGCCGCCGCGGGCCTGTCGCAGCGGGTCTGGGACCGGCTCGACCGGGTGGCCGAGCAGCATTGCGGCGAACGCATTCGGATGATGGCCGGGCTGGGCATGACCGAAGCCGCGCCATCCTGCACCTTTACCACCGGGCCGTTGTCCGTGGCCGGGTATATCGGCTTGCCCGCGCCCGGCTGCGAGGTGCGTCTGGTGCCGGTGGACGGCAAGCTCGAGGGGCGCTTTCGCGGCCCCCACATCATGCCGGGGTACTGGCGAGCGGCGCAGCAGACCGCCGCGGTATTCGACGACCAGGGGTTCTACTGCTCGGGCGACGCGCTCAAACTTGCCGACCCAAACAACCCGCACCTGGGCCTGATGTTCGACGGACGCATCGCCGAGGATTTCAAACTGTCGTCCGGGGTGTTTGTCAGCGTGGGGCCGTTGCGCAACCGTGCGGTCCTGGAGGGGTCGCCCTATGTGCAGGACGTGGTGATCGCCGCGCCCGACCGCGAATGCCTGGGCATTCTGGTGTTTCCAAGGCTGTACGAATGCCGCCGACTGGCGGGGCTGGGCACCGCCGCCAGCGACGCCGAGGTGCTGACCAGCGCTGCCGTGCGCCAGTGGTTTGGCGACTGGTTGCAACGCCTCAATCGCGACGCGACGGGCAATGCCAGTCGCCTGGAGTGGTTGGTCCTGCTCGATGAACCGGCGTCCATCGACCGTGGCGAGATCACCGACAAGGGCTCGATCAACCAGCGCGCGGTCTTGCAGTGGCGCGCGTCCCAGGTCGAGGCGTTGTATCGCGGGGAGGAACCGTCGATCCTGCGGGCGGGCGCGCGGGCATAACGCCAAGGCGCCTGCTAAGCCAGATCATCCGTAATGATCGCCGCTGCTGGCAGGCTCCGCTTCACCAGCAGCGCCGCAATCAACAACAGGACTGTCATCGTCACCAGCACGGCAACGAAACCTGTATCAAACGCCGAACGGGCGAACGCGGTCAGCATGGCGGCGCCCTCGGGTGATAACGTCCCGGCGACGTTCAGCGCGTCGTCGAGGCTCTCGAATGTCATGGGGTTTCGGCTCAGCCATGACGGGATCATCAAGCCTGTCGAGTACGCGTAGATCGCTGACAAGAGGCTGCCTGCCAGTGTCACGCCCACCGCACCGCCCAGTTCGAACGAGACTTCCTCAAGGGAGGCGGCCATGCCGGCCTTGTCGGCGGGCACGCTGAGCATGATAGTGCTCGACGCCGCAGTCAGTGCCGCCCCCATGGTCAGGCCCAGCAGCGCCAGGCTGACGATTTGCAGGGGCACCGCGGCTTGGTACAGAAACACATAGGCCAGCATCGCGGCGGATGAAAGCAGCAATGTCCAGAACAGCATGCGCTGGTTGCCCAGGCGCGGCAGGTAGTAGCCGGCAAGCGGGCCGGCGACAAAGGAACCCAGCGGCAGCGGCAGAATGAACAGTGCCGCTTCCAGCGGCGACATGCCCAGCACCAGTTGCAAGCGTTGGCTGAACACCAGCTCCATGCCGATAAATGCGGCGGCTGACACCACGGCCGCAATCACCGCATTTCGGAACCCGGATGTGGTGAACAACGACAGATCGAGCATCGGCTGCGCGGCACGTCGTTGGCGCCGAATGAACAGCGTGAGAAACAGCGTGCCCAGGACCACCACCACCAGCATGGCTTCGAAGGAGGGCACCCGTTTGCCGAGCTCCTTGACGGCATACGCCATGCTGATCAAGCCGATCATCACCTGCAGCGAACCCAGCCAATCCCAACGTCGTTCGGGGTTTCCCGGGTGGTCGGGGATCAACAGCACGCCGACGAGCAACGCCAGCAGCACAATCGGCACGTTGATCAGAAACACCGAGCCCCACCAGAAATGCTCCAGCAACAGGCCACCCACCACCGGCCCGAACGCCGCGCCCCCCGAGGCCACCGAGGCCCAGATCCCGAACGCCATGGCCTGTTCGCGCTCGTCGGTGAACGTCAACCGGACCAGGGCCAATGTGGCGGGCATCATCATCGCCGCGCCGACCGCCAGGAACCCCCGCGCGCCGATCAATACGCCGGCCGAAGGCGAGAAGGCCGCGATCAGCGAGCACAGCCCAAATACACTCAAGCCCCCGATAAATAGCCGTTTATGCCCCAGGCGGTCGCCGAGCGTGCCCATGCCCAGCAACAGCCCGGCGGCGATCAGCGCATAGATATTGATGATCCACAGTTTCTGCGACGCTGTCGCACCAAGCTCGCGCGTCAGTGTCGGCAACGCGGTGTACAGCACGGTCATGTCAATCACGATGAGCAGCAATGCACTGGAAATAATGGCCAGGATCAACCAGCGTCGCGAAGCGGTCATGGGCAAGGCTCTATGTGTAAAGTGTCGAAGGCCGGCCACTGTAGCTCAGTTGCGCTGCATTGCCCCTCACACACGGAAATGGCCCACCAGGTTCTGTTGATGGTTGGCCATTTCATGCAGTGAGTCACTGGCCCTGGAGGCCTCGTTCATGCGCGTGGTGAGTGTTTCGCTGATGCCTCGGATGTCGCTGACACGCTGGCTGATATCGTCCACGACGGTGCTTTGTTCCAGGGCGGCGCTGGCGATCTGTTGGTTCATCTGCTCGATCACGTCCACGGCCTGGGAGATGTTCTGCAGCGCCGCACGCGTCTGTTGCACCTGGATCACGCTGCTGCCGGCTTGTTCGCGACTCAGTTGAGTGCTGTGTACCACCTCCTGGCTCAGCTGTTGCAACCTCTCGATCACGTTGCGCACCTGTTCGACCGAGCTCTGGGTGTTGCTGGCCAGGTGCCTGACTTCATCGGCCACCACCGCAAAACCGCGCCCTTGTTCGCCCGCTCTGGCCGCTTCGATGGCCGCGTTCAAGGCCAGTAGGTTGGTCTGTTGAGCGAGGGTGCAGATCACGTCCAGCACCTGGCTGATCTGGCTGCTGCTGTCGGCGAGGGCGTGTACCTGCTTGAGTGTGGCGTCCAGGCGCTGGTCGAGGTGTTCGATGTTGTGTACGGCGCTGGCGAAGACGGCCTGACCGGAGCGGCTCGCGCTTTCCGCGGCGCTCGCGGCGTCGGCGGCAGAGTGCGAGTGGCGCGCCACTTCCTGGGCACTGGCGCTCATTTCATGCAGCGCGGTCGCCGCCAGTTCCACTTCACGGTACTGGCGCTGCATGCCTGCGCTGACCTCCCGGGCAATGCCCGAGGACGTGTCGGCACTGGTGCGCGTGTCCCGCGAGGCGGATTGGATGTCGCGGATGATCGGCTGCAATTTGTCCAGGAAACGGTTGAAACCGTTGCTCAGTGCGCCCAGCTCATCGTGGCGAGCCACCGGCAGGCGTTGGGTAAGATCACCGTCGCCGTCGACAATCGCATCAAGCAGGCTGGCCACCTTCAGCAGCGGGCGCGTCACGCCATAGGCCGCCAGCCAGATCAGCAGCATGCCCAGGCAACTGGCGAGCAAACCGAGGCTCAGGTTGAGCCAATTGGCCTGACGGCGTTGGGCATCCAGTTCGCTCTGCATCTGCCGAACGGGGGCCTGCGCCACGGCTTGCGGGACCTTCAGCTGCAACGTCCACGGTGGGCTGCCCGCCACGGTCTGGACGGCCTGGCTGATGTCGATGCTGGCGCCCGAGACCTCGCCACTGCGCCCGGCCACCTGGCCCGAGTTCGCGACTATGCTGACTGCGCTGGCGCCCTGGTACAGGTCCTGGCGCAGGTTGGCCGCGAGTTTCTGCAGGGTATCGAGGCCGATGTCCATGCCGACCACGCCGATCGTCGTGCCGTTGGCGATCAGTGGAATCGAAATGCTGCTCATCAGGACTTTGCGGCCCTCCACCTCGCTTTCATAGGGCGCCACCACACAGGTGCGGCCCTGGGCCTGCGGGCAGACGTACCAGGCGTTTTCCGGCTCACTGCCCGCCGGCGCATGGTTGGCGGTGATTTGCGGCTCAGTGAGTACTTCCTGGACCAATTGCCCCGGTTGGCTCTGCGACCAATACAGCGCGAACCGGCCTGTTTCGTTGCCTGCCAACGCACGTTGCGCGGTGAACTGCGCGTCGGCACCTGCCAGCGCATCGGGTAGCAACACCACGTACAGGCCGAGCACTTTGTCGCGCTTGAGCAGTGTCTGGCGAGTAATGTTCACCAGTGTCTCGCGCAGTTGTGTCGCCGAGAGGCGGCCATTGAGGGTTTGTTCGCGCAGTTGCAGGACCTGTTGCGCGAAGCCTTCGCCATACAGCGCCGTCTCATTGAAAAACCGCGCAACCTGCTGACCGTGGGCAACCGCCTGGGCCTGCAAGTGCTCCGTGGCCGCTTGCGCCAGCAACTGAGTGCTGCGTGCCTTGAGCAGTTTTGCACTTTGTTGATTCTGGTACAGAGAGGCGCCGGTCAATGCGGCGACAACGGCCAGCAGGCACAGCCCGCTCAGGAGTGTGATGCGCCATTGAATAGTCAGGTGAGCAAAAGGCATGGCTGGGGGTTCCTGCGCGTGAGCGCTCTATGGGCTGTAATAGCCTGGTGGGCGCCGTCGTTTCTTATTGTTGCTAGCCGACATCCGGGCATAGCACGGCGACCCTAGAGTGCAGGGATGAACATCCGGGGGGTTATCCCAAATCGGCGGGGAACGGTGCTGGACGCTGAACTGTTTTGGGGCGATGCAGGCGATGCTACCGATTTGGGATAGCGAGGGGTTTGTAGGGGGGCATAGGATCGAATACAGCGTGCAAGCCAAAAAATAAAAGCGCTACCCGGTGCCGATAGAGCCTTGATCGGAGCCACCCCACAGCGACTGCCTCATACAATAAGGTCAATAACATGAGTGTATCTATTCAGGTCAACAGCTCCACGGAGTTGAAGCGAGGCGCCTTGGGCGTCGGCTTCATCATCTTCTTCGTGATTTCGGCGGCGAGCCCTCTCAGTGTCATCGCCGGCGGTTTTCCGATTGGTATCATGCTGGGTAACGGCGCCGGCACCCCGGCATTGCTGATCCTGGCGTTGCTGGTGCTATTGGCGTTCTCGGTGGGTTACACCACCATGTCCCGTCACCTGACCAACGCCGGTGGTTTCTATGCCTTCACCTCGCGCGGCTTGGGCGGTTTGGCCGGCGGCGCGGCGGCGGTGTTGGCGATGTTTGCCTATAACATTCTCCAGATCGCCCTGTATGGCATGTTCGGTGGCGTGGTCAGCGGCACCATGGAGAGCGTGTTTGGCCTGGTGATGCCCTGGTGGTCTTATTCGCTGATGGCGATGGCCAGTATTGCGGTCCTCGGTTATCGCAAGATTGATCTGTCCGCGCGGGTCTTGTCAGTCGTGGTGATCGCCGAGTACCTGGCAATCCTTACCCTCGACTTCGCGATTCTCAGGACCGGTGGCGACAGCGGTATCAATCTCGACTCGTTCAGCAGCCAGCACGTGTTCAGCGGCACCCCGTCGATCGGCCTGCTGTTCTGCTTCGCCGCGTTCATCGGCTTCGAGGCCACCACGATCTACGGCGAAGAAGCGAAGAACCCGCAACGCACCATTCCGATTGCCACCTACAGCTCGGTGCTGCTGATCGGTGGTTTCTATGCGCTGTCGGTCTGGGCGATGGTGGTCGGTGTGGGCACCGACAAGATCGTGCCGATGCTGCAAGCATTGCAGGACCCCACGACCTTTATCTACGGCATGTCCGATCACTTTGTCGGTCCTCACCTGACCCAGATTATCCGCGTGCTGTTCATGGTCAGTATCTACGCCGGGCTGCTGGCGTTCCATAACGCCGCCGCGCGCTACTTCTACGCGATCGGGCGTGACGGTTTGCTGCACAGTCTGCTGGGCACCACCCACCGCGTGCATCAGAGCCCGCATATGGGTTCGGCATTGCAGAGCCTGATCGCTGCGGTGGTGGTGCTGATCTTCGCCGCCATGGATGCGGACCCGATCCTGCAACTGTTCGCCTGGTTCTCCAACCTCGCCACCCTGTGCGTGATTTTGCTGATGGCGATGACCTCGGTCGCGGTGTGTGTGTATTTTCACCGGCATCCCGAGCTCAAGGTCGGCGCTTTGCGCGGGCGTATTCTGCCGGGGTTGTCCTGCCTGGCATTGCTGATGGTGCTGATCCTGGCAGTGGCGCACTTCGATGTGCTCACGGGCGCCAGCAAGCTGTTGTCGTACAGCCTGTGCGCCGTCATTCCCTTGGCCCTGCTGGGCGGCATCTTTCTCGCCGCGCGCTTGCGCAAGGTATCGCCCCAGCGGTTCCTGGCGTTGGGCAGCCACAAGCTCTAAGGCATCAACCCGGTACAACTCTACTGCGAACTGTGCGCTTGTCGGTGTCCGACAAGGCGTGCCTGCGTTAAAGGAAAATTGCACATGCACCATTACACGATGCTGATCAACGGGGTTCAGGTTGCCGGTGAAAACGGGCAGTTTGACGTGATCAACCCAGCCACCGGCACCGCATTCGCACAGTGCCCGGCCGGTTCCCTGGCGCAACTGGACCAGGCGGTGGCGGCTGCCCAGGCGGCCTTCAAGACGTGGCGGCACAGCACTCACGCGCTGCGTTGCGAGCGCCTGCTGGCGATCGCCGAAGACATTGAGCGGGACGCCGAGGCACTGGCCCGGCTGATCGTTCTCGAGCAAGGTAAACCGCTGGAGCTGGCATTCTCCGAAGTCATGGGCGGTGCCGCCTGGACCCGCTATGCCGCCGGGCAAGAGATCGCGGTGGAACTGGTGGAAGAAACCCCCACCCAGCGTGTCGAGTTGCACCGCAAGCCGCTGGGCGTGGTGGCTTCGATCACGCCGTGGAACTGGCCGTTCATGATCGCTATATGGCACATCATGCCGGCATTGCGCGCCGGCAATTGCGTGATCAGCAAACCCTCGAGCCTGACGCCATTGAGCACCTTGCGCCTGGTGGACATCATCGCTCGGCATGTGCCCCACGGTGTGATCAATTGCGTGACCGGTGAGCAAGGTTTCGGCAGTGCGATCACCGCCCACACGGGGATTCAGAAGATCGTCTTCACCGGCTCGACCGCCACCGGGCAAAGCGTGATGCGCGGCGCCGCCAACAACCTCAAGCGACTGACCCTCGAGCTGGGCGGTAACGATGCCGCGATCGTGCTGCCTGGCACGCCGGTCGATGAAGTCGCCGAAGAGATTTTCCAGGCGGCCTTCCTCAACATGGGGCAGACGTGCGCCGCCCTCAAGCGTTTGTACATTCATGAATCCCAATACCAAGCGTTTGCCGAGGCGCTGACCCGCATCGCCGAACGGCAGGTGGTCGGTGATGGCCTGGAGCCTGGGGTCACGTTTGGCCCGGTGCAGAACCTCGAGCAACTGCAACTGGTCGAGGCCCTGGTCGACGATGCGCGGCAGCACGGCGCCCGTATTTTGTGCGGCGGTGCGCGCCTGGACCATCCGGGGTTCTTTTACCCGCCGACGCTGGTCGCCGATGTCACCGACGGCCAGCGGCTGGTCGACGAGGAGCAGTTTGGCCCGGTGTTGCCGTTGATCGCCTATCAGGATGTGGAAGACGTGCTGCGTCGCGCGAATGCGGGCGACATGGGCTTGGGCGGCTCGGTCTGGGGGCCGGACGTCGAACAGGCGACGGCGTTGGCCAGCCGTCTGGAAAGCGGCGTGGCATGGGTCAACTGCCATGCCCGCATCCAGCCGAACACGCCGTTCGGCGGCAGCAAGATGTCCGGGTTCGGTGTCGAGTTCGGCCTTGAGGGCCTGCTCGAATTCACCGGGCAACAGTTGCTGTTTGTCCACAAGCGTGACGCTGAATAAGGGCCTGAACCATGTACGAAAAATATAAAACCGCACAGAAGAAATTCTGGCACCCAATGAGTTCCAGCGCCCCGGCGCATCGCGCGAAGACCTTGATCATTGCCCGTGGCGACGGCAATTACATCACCGATATCGACGGCCAGCGCATGCTCGACGGCGTGGGCGGCCTGTGGAACGTCAACATCGGGCACAACCGTGCGTCGGTCAAGGCCGCGATTGCCGCGCAGCTGGATGAACTGGCGTATTACCAGACCTTCGACGGCATTGCCCATCCGCGGGTGTTCGACCTGGCCGAGCGGCTGACGTCGATGTTCGCCCAGGAGCAGATGACGCGCGTGCTGTTCAGTTCCGGTGGCTCCGATGCGGTGGAGACTGCGCTGAAAATGGCCCGCCAGTACTGGATCGCCAGCGGCGAGCCGGGGCGCACGCGCTTTTTGTCCCTGCGCAACGGTTATCACGGCGTACACATGGGTGGCACGTCAGTGGGCGGCAATGGGGTTTATCACTACAACCACGGGCCGTTGTTGGCCGGATGCCATTTGCTCGACACCCCATGGTTGTATCGCAACCCTTGGGACTGCCGGGACCCGCAAGCGCTGACCGCACACTGCATTCGCCAGCTTGAAGATCAGATCGCCTTGCTGGGCGCGCAGACCATCGCCGCGTTGATCGCGGAACCGGTGCAAGGCGCCGGTGGCGTGATCGTGCCGCCGGACGACTACTGGAAGCGCCTGCGTGAGGTGTGCGACCGCCACGGCATTCTGTTGATCGCCGACGAAGTGGTCACCGGTTTCGGTCGCTCGGGCTGCATGCTCGGCAGCCGCGGCTGGGGTGTCGCGCCGGACATGCTGTGCCTGGCCAAAGGCATCACCGCCGGTTATATCCCGCTGGGCGCAACGATGTTCAATCAGCGCATCGTCGACGCGATTGAGCACGGCGAAGGCTTCAGCAACGTGATCATGCACGGCTACACCTACAGCGGGCATCCGACCGCCTGCGCGGCCGCCCTGGCGGTGCTGGATATCGTCGAAGCCGAGGACCTGCCGGGCAACGCCGCCAAGGTCGGCGGGCAATTGCTCGAACAGCTGCAAGCACTGACCGAGCGTTACGCCGTGGTCGGTGAAGTGCGCGGCAAGGGCTTGATGATTGCCCTCGACCTGGTGGCGGACAAAACCACCCGCGAACCGCTGAACCCGGCGGCCGGGCAGCCTTTGCGGATCGCTGACGAAGCGCGTCGCGCCGGGGTGCTGGTGCGGCCGATCGGCAACAAAATCGTTCTGTCGCCACCGCTGACCCTCACGGGCGCGGAGGCCGAATTGATCGTCGCGGCGCTGGACACCGCGCTCGCCGCTTGCGGCTAGCCCTTGCGAGCCTGGCGCAGCGCGGCTGCGCCAGTGTTATGCGAATACCTAAGACAGCCTTTGAAGGCGCACCTCAAGGAGTTTCAACCATGCGGTATCCATCCCCTCCCTTTCGCCGCGGCACCCTGGCTGCCACATTGGCGCTTTGCGCCGTCGGCCAGGCCCAGGCCTATGAGATTTACAGCGACGAGAGCCGACATCTCAACGCCGATATGACCGCCGTATTCGGTCAGTTCAACAGTCGCAAAAACTATAACGGCACCCCGGGCGGTTCGACCTGGCGCGAAGGTTTCATCAAATACGGCTTGAGCGGCGACCAGGCCCTGGCGGGCAAAGGCACGGCTTATGGCGCGTTCTCGCTGGTCAGTTCCGCGACCTGGGGCGACGGTGATCCGGCCGGCAATACCCTCGGCACCGAACGCACCACGAAAATTGAAGACGCTTACCTCGGCTGGCGTTCCGGCGACCTGTTTCCGGCACTGGGCAAGGACGGTGTGGATATTTCCGGTGGGCGCCAGGTGGTCAAGCTCGGTCGTGGTTTCCTGATCAACGACGATGGGCCGAACCTGGGCAAGGGCCCGGCGGATGGTGCGCTGAACCGTGGCGGGGCCTTTTACCTGGCGGCGCGGCATGCCTTCGATCAAACCGCGGTCCTGCGCCTGGGCGGGCAGGATGGCGTGCATGGCAGCGTGTTGTGGCTCAAGTCCGACAACCGCGCCCAGGCTGAAACCGAACTGGCCGCCGGCACCCTGGATTACACCGCCAAGCCTGGCACCCTGGGGTTGACCTGGGTGCATGGCATCGATGTGAACGAGCGCTGGGCCAGTGATTTTCAGCGCCAGCGCAAAGGCATGAATGTCTACAGCGTGCGCGGCGAAGGCGATGCCGGGCTGCCGAACGTCAGCCTGGCATTCGAGTATGCCTGGCAGGACAAAGACGCCGGGCCTGAAAAAGCCTGGTACGGCGAAGCCGGCTACACCTTTGCCGACATCGCCTGGGCGCCGAAAGTCACCTATCGCTATACCCGTTATTCGCAGAAGTGGGATTCGCTGTTTACCGGGCTCAGCACGGGTTACGGCACCTGGTTCCAGGGCGAGGTGGCCTCCAACTATGCCGGCCCGTTCAACAGCAACACCGGTATCCATCACGTCGGTCTCAAGGCAACGCCATTGGAGAACCTGACGGTCGGCGCGCTGTACTTCGACTTCGATACGCTGCGCAAAAGCAATGCGCTGAACCTCGATGCGCGGGAGCTGGACGTCTACGTCGAGTGGGCCGTCAACCCGCACCTGATCGTCACGCCGCTGATCGGCCTCTACAAGCCGAAGCAGGACTCCACCAGCGGCGGCAACCAGACGGTCGGCAATGGCACCAACCTGTACAGCCAACTCACGGTCGCCGTGCCGTTCTGAGGTTGACTGCCGTCGCGTTCCTGACCCTCAGGACGCGGGGGCGCTCGGTGGGTTGCGCATGTTTTCGGCAATTCGCCGCGTGGTGTCCATCACCATTTCGATCACGGTTTCCTGACGCAGCAGCTTGAAGCTCTGGCTGCTGCCGACGGCGGACAGACTGCCGACCACCTCGTCCATATCCGGCCGGATGATGGGCGCGGCGATGCCGGTCAGGCACAGGTTGAGTTCGTCGTGGGTCAGGCAGTAGCCGTCCTTGCGGATCTTTTTCGCGGCCTTGGAGAAGCTGGCCCAGTCGTATGGGCTGTCCGGGTCGTTGGCCATGTGTTCTTCGAACAGGCGTTGCAAGCGTCGACCTTTCTGAAAGGCGATCAGCACCTTGGATTGCGCGCCGCGAAAAAACGGCAGCGGGTGTCCGCGGCCAAAGGAGAAGTGGTAGGTGTCGCTGGGTTCGGCGATGTAGGTGTTGATGATTCGCCCGTCATAAAAAACGCTGGCGAACACGGCCAGGCCGGTCTGGGCGGACAGTTCGTGCATCAGCTCGCGCCCGGCGAGGAGGATGGGGTCGTACTGGCGCATCATCCAGTCCAGTTCGATCACGCGCGGCCCCAGGCCGTAGCTGCCGGCATCCACGCGGGTCAGCAGGCCGGCGTCACACAGGTCCTTGACGTAGCGATACACGGTGGCGCGCGACAGGCCCATGCGCTCGGCGATGGTGTCCGGATCGATCTTCAACGTCTGCGGACCGAACAGGTCCAGGACACTCAACAACTTGCTCAGACTGCTCATTTCGTTCCTAGAAAAGGGGATGGCACGCGGGTGAGCACTATAGGCACGCCCGCCCGCGCTGAAAAGACGGCCGACCCGATGGGGGGCCGTCACGCCACACTATCGCAGTTAAGCGAAAAAGCAATCGTCGCCGCACTTTTCATAACCTATTAATTGGCATTTATCTCATAAATAGAGACAAATGGTAAAAAACAGCTTGTTTGATGTGATTTTGTATGTGATAAATCTCATCAAAGAAAATGCTCAAGCGAGAGGGCTGATAATGAATGGTGCGCAACTGATAGTGAATGCGGCAGCGGCAAGCGGTATCGAGTACTGCTTCGCCAACCCGGGAACCACGGAGATCCCGCTGGTGGCGGCCATGGCCAGCGCGCCCGCCCTCAAGCCGGTGTTGTCGTTGTTCGAAGGCGTCTGTACCGGAGCGGCGGACGGTTACGGCCGGATCGCCGGCAAGCCCGCGATGACGCTGACTCACCTGGGCCCGGGGTTTGCCAATGGCATCGCCAACCTGCACAACGCGCGGCGCGCCAACACGCCTATCGTCAATGTGATCGGTGACCACGCCTCATGGCACGTCAACTACGACCCGCCCCTGGCCAGCGATATCCAGGCCCTGGCCGGCACCGTGTCCGGCTGGGTTCGCACGTCGCGCACCGCCTCGGCGATCGGTGAGGACCTGCAGGAAGCCGTGCGTGCCGCCTGGCAAGCCAAGGGCCAGATCGCCAGCCTGATCCTGCCGATGGACCTGCAAGCCGCCGCGGTGACGCACAACGGTGTGTTCACGCGGATGCAGGCGCCGATCCGCCGCTTTGCCGGCGACCGTATCGAAGCGGTCGCGCAGGCCTTGCGTGATGGTCAGCGGCTGGTCTTCATCGTCGGTGATCAAGGCTTGTCGGTTGCTGGCCTGGAAGCGGCAGGGCGGCTGGCGCAATTGCCCGGTGTGCGGCTGTTCGCCGAAACCTTTCCCCGGCTCAGCTACCGGGGCGGCGGCTTGCCGGACCTGGACCGCCTGCCGTACTTCCCGGAAGTGGCCATCGAGATCCTCGAGCAGTACGACAAGGTGGTGTGCGCCGGTGTCCCGGAACCCATCAGTTACTTCGGCTACGAAGGCATTCCGTCGCGGCTGGCCGAGCGTGAGCGCTTGCTGTCGCTGGCCGAAGTCGGCGACGACGTGGCCGGGGCGTTGACCGCGCTGGCCGACGCGCTGAATGCACCGGCTTATGTGCCGACCCCGCGGGGGATCGAGCTGCCGCCAGGCGAGGCCGCGTTGACGCCGCAGTCGGTCGGCCAAGTGTTGGCCGCAGCGCTGCCGGACGACTGCATTGTCTCGGTCGAAGGGGGCACCTGCGGCTATCCGTTTTTCACCGCCTCTGCCAGTGCGGCGCGGCACCGTGTGTTGACCAACACCGGCGGCGCGATTGGCCAGGGCATTCCGGTCGGGTTCGGCGCCGCGCTGGCGGAGCCCGGTACCCGGGTGTTTTGCCTGCAATCGGACGGCAGCGCGCAGTACACCATTCAAACCCTGTGGAGCATCGCCCGCGAGCAATTGCCGGTGGTGATCCTGATCGCCGCCAACCACCGCTACGCGATCCTGCAGAACGAACTGCGCCGTTTCGGCATGACCGAACTCGACCCGCAAGCCCTCAGCCTGACCGTGCTGGACCGTCCGCGGATCGACTGGAAAGCCCTGGCCACCGGCTACGGCGTACCGGCCCGTACCGTACACACCAATGCCGAACTGCAACGGGCGCTGGCCAATGCCGCCGCCGATGCGGGCCCTTGCCTGATCGAAATGGCACTGTGAAGGAGTCGATGATGAATCAGCTTGACGTGTTACCCGCCGTCCAGGCGTTCCTGTCTCAACCCGGCCGTCTGTTCATCGGCGGTACCTGGCAAGACGCGGCCAGCGGTCGCCGGTTCGCGGTGGAAAACCCGGCCACCGAAGAAACACTCACGGAAGTCGCGCGCAGCGACGAGCACGATGTGGATGCGGCCGTAGCCGCCGCCCGCGCCGCATTCACGGGGGCTTGGGCGCAGCAGTCACCGGCCCAGCGCGGCGTGTTGCTGTTTCGCCTGGCGGACTTGCTCGACCAGCACCGCGAAGAGCTGGCGCAGCTGATCACCCTGGAAAACGGCAAGCCGATTGCCAACGCACGCGGCGAGGCGGCCAGCGCGGCCAGCATCCTTCGTTACTTCGCCGGTTGGCCGACCAAGATCGAAGGCAGCACGCTGCCGGTGTCGCCGGCCAGTGGCGCACCGATGCTCAACTACACGTTGCGCGAGCCGGTGGGCGTCTGCGCCTTGATCGTGCCGTGGAACTTCCCGCTGAACATGTGCGTGTGGAAGCTCGGCCCGGCGCTGGCCACCGGCTGTGTGGCGGTGCTCAAGCCCGCCGAGCAGACGCCGCTGGTGGCGATCCGGCTGGTGCAGTTGATCGAGGCGGCGGGCTTCCCGCCGGGTGTGGTCAACCTGATCACCGGCCTGGGCGCCGAGACTGGCGCACCGCTGGCGCAGCATCCTGACGTGGACAAGATCGCCTTCACCGGCTCGACCCAGGTCGGGCGGCTGATCGCCCAGGCGGCCACCGGCAACATGAAGAAGGTCTCGCTGGAGCTGGGCGGCAAATCACCGAACATCATCTTGCCCGACGCCGACATCGTGCGCGCCGCCAAGGGCGCCGCCGATGGGATTTTCTACAACCAGGGCCAGGTGTGTACGGCGGCATCGCGTCTGTACGTACACGCCAGCGTGCTGGATCAGGTGCTTGAAGAATTGCAGCGCCACGCTGCTGCCCATGTCCTCGGCAACGGCCTGGACCCGGCCAACAGCATGGGCCCGCTGGTGTCCGCGCGGCAGCTGGATACGGTCAAGGGCTACCTGCAGCGCGGCCAGGAGGAGGGCGCCGAACTGATTTGCGGCGGCGGCCGCCCCGAGCACCTGGAACGCGGGCACTTCATCCAGCCGAGCGTGTTCCTCGATCGTGCCGAGCGTGCCTGCGTGGCCCGCGAAGAGATCTTCGGCCCGGTGCTCACCGTCATGAGCTGGACCGACGTCGATGACCTGGTGTTGCGCGCCAACGACTCGCCCTATGGCCTGGCCGCCGGCCTGTGGACCCGCGACTTGCGCTCGGCGCACCGCCTGGCGGCGCAGCTCCAGGCCGGTTCGGTGTGGATCAACTGTTGGAACGTGGTCGATGCGGCTTCGCCGTTCGGCGGCTACAAGCAATCCGGCTGGGGCCGGGAAATGGGCAAGAACGTTATCGACGCCTACACCGAGACCAAAAGTGTGTTTGTCGATCTCGGCTGAACAGAATAATCACAAGAGGAACTGCTATGGATCTGGAATTGAAAGGCCGCGTGGCAATCGTCACCGGAGGTGGCATGGGCATCGGCAAGGAAGTTGCGCGCTTTCTGTCCGAAGAAGGCTGCAAGGTGGTGATCTGTGCGCGGCGCATGGCGTTTCTCCAGCTGGCCGCCGAAGAGATCAGCGCGCAGACCGGCAACGAAGTACTGCCGCTGTTCTGCGACACCAACGATATGTCGGCCGTGTCGGAAATGGTCGCCGCCGCGCACAAGCACTTCGGCCGCATCGACATCCTGGTCAACGGTGCCGCGGCGCCGTCGGGCGTGGTGCGCAATGACATCGAGCATGCCGGCGACGACGAGTTGCTGTCGGACCTCAACACCAAAGTGATCGGCTACTTCCGCTGTGCCAAGGCCGTGACCCCGCACATGAAGGCGGGCGGTTTCGGTCGCATCATCAACATCGGCGGCCTCACCGGGCGCAGCAGCAAAGTCCTCTCGGGGATGCGCAACCTGGCGATCGCGCACATGACCAAAACCCTCTCCGACCAGTTGGGTGCGTTCGGCATCACGGTCAACCTGATCCATCCGGGCGTGGTCGACACCCCGCACATCCGCGAGCTGTACGAGCGCGAAGGGATCAAGCAGGGCAAGACCCCGGAGCAGGTCGAGCAGGGCTACATCGACGCAACGCCGATTCGCCGCACGCTGGCGCCCATTGAAATGGGTTGGCTGATCGGCTTCCTGGCGTCCCCCAAGGCTGGCGCGGTGACCGGTGAATCCATCGGCATCGACGGCGGCCTGACCCGTGGCATCTTCATCTGAGGAGTAACTGCGATGAGTAACGGAACCCTATTAGTCGCCACCGTCGGCCAGGCCGTGATCCGTAGCGCCGACGATGGCCGCAGTTGGCATCGTCTCGGTCTCGGGCAGGATCTGGAGTTCGATGCGATCACCCGTTCGCTGAGCTTTCACCCCGGCACGCCGGACGTGATTTATGCCGGCACCGACATTGGTTTGTGCGTCAGCCACGACACCGGCGGCCATTGGCAGCAGGTCGACACGCCGTTCAACGGGCAGACCGTGTGGAAGGTGGCGGTCGACCCGCAGGATGCTCTGCGGATATTCGTCGGCACCGGTGCGCCTTCGCGCGCCGAGCTGTGGCGCACCCTGGACGGCGGCTTGAGCTGGGATCGCGCGCCGGTGGAAATCCCGGAGTTCTGTGACGGCGTCAGTCGTCCACGGTTGCTGGCCTTCGCCTACGACCCCACCGACCGCAACCAGGTGTGGTTCGGCCTCGAGGAGGGCGGGCTGTTCCATTCGCGTAACGGCGGCGAAAGCTGGATGCGCGTCGATGATCGGCTGCTGTGGGACTTCAACTCGGACATCCACAACATCCTGGTCCTGCCCAATCACGGTGAGAAAGTCATCGTGGTGGTTTGCGTCAATGCGGTTTACCGCAGCCTCGATGAAGGGCTGACCTGGACCGGCATCGTCGCCCGCGAAGCGTTTGGCCTGTATTACGCGCGCGCCATGAGTGCGCCATTGGGCACGCAGGATACGCTGTACCTGAGCATCTCCGACGGCACGCCGGGCACCACCAGCAAGATCCTGGTCTCCCATGATGCCGCGCTCAGTTGGCAGGTGTTGCCGCTGCCGCAACAGCCCAATTCCTGTGTGTGGGCTATCGCCTTCAACCCGGCGAACCCTCGGCAAATCGTCGCGGGCACCAAGTACGGCCATTTGTTCACCTCCGAGAACGGCGGTGACGGCTGGCAGAAGCAGTGGCGCGAATTCAGTGAGATCGCTGACGTGCTGTGGACCCCCGCTGTGGCGCAGATCAAGGCGGGGCATCAATCCATCGTCAAGAAAAACTGAGGTAGTGCGCGATGAAAGTCGAAGTCCTTCGTACTCACTTATCGCTATGGGTGAGTGATCCAGATGTGTCAGCACGTTGGTACGCCGACATCCTGGGTATGCACGAAAGTGCCCGTGGCGAGAGCTGGGTGATGATGGCGTTTGGCACCAAGCACCACGACATTGCGTTGATTCGTGCCGAACCCGGCGCCCATCAGGGCGGGTTGGGGTTGCAGCACTACGGATTGGAAATCGCCGGCGACATGACCACCCTGCGCCAGCTCTACGGCATGTTGCTGAGCAAAGGCGTCGAGGTGGTGAAAATCACCGATCACGAAATCGGCCATGGCGTGTATTTCCACGATCCGGATTGTAATCGCATGGAATTCTTTCTCGAGACCGAGCACGACGACGCACTTGGCAAGGCCCGCTTCAAGGCCGCCGGCGCGCCGAGCCGGAACTTTAAACTCGACCCACTTTGAATAGAGGCAGCTCTGATGAAAACCGCGAATTTCGCCAGCTATCACATCCGCAAATGGTACAGCTTCATTGAAGAAACCCTGGCCAACGAAACCGGCCAGTTGGCCGATGGCGAACCTGTGTACAAGTACGCCATCGCCGCAGTGATTGCCAACCCCTATGCCGGCCGCTTCAGCCAGACGCTGGATGCATTGGTGGACGACTCGCCGTTGCTGGGCGAAGAGTTCGGCCGGCGCATCAACGCACTGGCCGGCGAGCACGAGATTGTCAGCTACGGCAAGGCTATCCTGGTGGGCACTGAGGGCGAGTACGAGCACGGCAACGCGTTCCTGACCAACCCTGCCGCCGATCCGATCCGTGTCGCGCTGGGCGGTGGCAAATCCTGGGTGCCGTCCACCGGCAAACGTGGCGGTCCGGGTTCGACCATTGATGTGCCATTGGCTCACAAGGACGCGCTGTATGTGCGCTCCCATTACGACAGCATGTCGCTGATGTTCGGTGACGGTCCTTCGCCGGACGAGATCGTTGTGATCTGGGCCTTCGCCACGCGCGGACGCCTGCATGCACGGCTCGGCGGTTTGCAGGCGGCGGATGTGCAAGGTCTCGACGGGCTGCACTGAGCCCGGGCGCAAGGCCTTGCGTGGCATTCGATCAACACCACAACAAGAAAGCGGTGACTAGCGATGAAGCAGGACAAAACCCAGGTGGTCATTGTCGGCGGCGGCCCGAACGGGATCACGGCCGCACACTATATGGGGATGTACGGTATCGACTGCGTCGTCCTTGAACTGGCCGACGGCATCCTGCCTTATCCCCGCGCAGTCGGCATGGACGATGAAGCGCTGCGCGTGCTGCAAGGGATCGGCATTGCCGAGCTGGCCGCACGTGACATGATCTGCGATGTACCGCTGCGCTATTACAACGCGCGTGGCGTGTGTTTCGCCGAGGTCAAGCCGAGCGTCGCGCAGTACGGTTGGCCGATGCGGAACATCTTCATGCAGCAATTGCTCGAAGGCACCCTGCGCGAACATCTCGTGCAGCACGCCAGCGTCCAATTGCGCCAGGGCCATGAACTGCTCGAACTGGAGCAGGACGAGCAGGGCGTGACCTTGCAGGTGCGCGATGCCCACGGCGAGTTCTACCAATTGCAGGCGGACTATGTGATTGGCGCCGACGGCGGGCGCTCCACCGTGCGCAAACAGTTGGGCGTCGAACTGCTCGGGCTCACGCATCCGCGCAAATGGGTGGTGGTCGATACGGCCAACGACACCCTGGATGCGCCGTACACCGCCCTGCATGCCGATCCGCAACGGCCCTTCGTGTGCATCTACCTGCCTTATCAGCAGCGGCGCTGGGAGTTCATGCTGCTGGAGGGCGAAGACGAAGCGAAAATGTGTGACGAGGCGACGATTCGTGAACTGATCCGCGGCCATATCGGCGCGGCCGTGGATCAGTTGAACATCATCCGGATCCGCGCTTACACCCACCACTCCCGCGTTGCGGCGCGGTTTGTCCAGGGGCGGGTCGCGCTGGTCGGCGATGCGGCGCATATTTCGCCGCCCTGGGCCGGGCAGGGCCTCAATTCCGGCCTGCGCGACGTGGCCAACGTGGCCTGGAAACTGGCGGCGATCATTCAGGGCCGCGCGGCGCCGTCGATCCTCGCCAGCTACGACCAGGAACGCCGCGGCCACGCCACCGAGCTGGTGGCGCTGGCCGACAACATGGGCGCCGTGCTGGGGTTGACCAACCCGCTGATGGCCGGCGTGCGCGACTGGCTGTTCCAGGCGGTCAACAGTGTCGACAACCTGCGCTCGCACCTCTTGGAATTCAAGTTCAAACCCAAGGCCACCATCACCCAAGGCCTGGTCTATCACGAGCGTGCCGAGCTGCGCGAAGACGATTTGGTCGGGCAACTGTTCGTGCAGCCTTACATCGAAGATGCCCAGGGCCAACGTCGGCGCCTCGACGACATGCTGGGCAACTCGTATGCCGTGTTGGGGTACCGCACCAATCCCCGGGCGCCACTGAGCGAGGACATGGCCGCGTATTGGGCGCGTTGGAACACGCGCTTTATCCAGGTCAACCGTTCGCGCAGCGGCGTGGGGCGCAACCAGCCGCTGACGGCGATGGACGCGATCAGTGTGGAGGACGTGGATAACCGGCTGGCCGAGTGGTTCTCCAAGGTGCGCGACTGCATCGTCGTGGTGCGTCCGGACCGCTTTGTCGCGGCCATTACCACCCCAGAGCGGCTTGACGGTGTATTGCGCAAGCTGGCGGAGCAACTGTCATGAGCACGCCCGACGATGTACTCGGCCAACTGCGCCAAGCGAGGCTCAGCGCTCATGCCATAGCGCCTTTGGCACCGCAGGCGCTGGACCGGCAGCAAGGCTACGCGTTGTTGCGCCAGGCCCTGGAGCGACGCGTGGCCGCCGGGGAGAAACCGAGCGGCTGGAAGGTCGCCTTCGCCGGCCGCGCCGCGCAAGCACGCTTTGCTCTCGACGAACCGGTGTACGGCGGCCTCACGGAGGCGATGCAGGTTGAGCCGGGGAGTGCGGTGCCATTGGCGCGGCTGATCCAGCCCAAGCTGGAGGTCGAACTGGCGTTCGTCTTCGGGCACGCGCTGGCGCCGGGAGACTACCGCGACCAGGACATTCTGACGGCCATCGCCGAGGTGGCGCCCGCGTTCGAAATCGCCGACTGCCGATGGCAAGGCTGGCGTTTCGGGCTTGGCGCCTTCCTCGCCGATAACGCGGCGGCGGGGCTTTACTGTGTGGGGCCGAGGTCGCCGTTCGAGCCGCAACAGCATGCCTGCGTGCCCTATCGTCTGGAGCACGAAGGGGTTCACCTGGGCAGCGGCGATACGCAGGCTCGGGAAGACAACCCCCTGTTCAATCTGTGCTGGTTGGTGCGCCGGCTCCTGGCGGACGGTCACCGTATCGAGGCTGGGCAGGTGGTGCTGTCGGGCGCGTTGCTGGCACCGATCGATATACAGCCGGGAACCTATCGTCTGCAGATGCTTGGCACGGAACTGGCTTTGATTTTCCAGGCGGACACTGTGCCCGTGTGAATGCCAGCTGCCGTCAGGGATGACTGAGCCCCCTTCAGGCCAATGACCAGACACAGGCCGCCGAGGAACGACGAATATGCTCGCTGAAGTCCGAACCTTCAATGATCCTCAACAGCACGCCGGCTCGATCCAGGGCTGGCAGCAGATCTACGACCAACTGGGCCGTGGCTGCCTCACCAGTGAACTGCGCCAGTTGTCCTGCGATCGCTTCCAGATCTTCCAGGAGGTGCTGGACAAGCGTGTGGTGCAGCATGGTTCCTCGCCCAAAGGCCGGTTGTGCGCCGCCATGTCATTGGGCAGCGCACCGGTGGTGCAAGGGCAGCAAGTGGACGCGCAGAGCGTGGTGCTGCTGCGCGATTCAGAGGAGTTCGTATTGCATGCCCCGGAAGGCACGCATTTTTTCGCGATCAACGTCGACGCGGTACGCTTTGCCAAACTGGCGGCTTTCGAGTTATCCGGCGAGCAGCTTAAACGCCTGACCACTGTGTCTCAGCTGCGTGTGGATGAGGCGTTACTGCTGCGTATACACCAGCGTATCCACCCGTTGTTTCGTCACCTTTTGGAACATACCGACGCGATCAGCGCCGTCTCGGAAAAGATCCTGGAAGATGAGCTGCTCGGCACCTTCCTGGACCTGTTCACCCATGCCAGCGACGAGGTGCGTTGCCGGCGCGGCAATTTCGCCGTCAGTGCCTACCTGGTCCGGCGTTGCCAGGAGTTGATCGTTGCCAGTGGCGATACCCCGTTGAGCATCCTCGATCTGTGCGAGCAATTGCGCGTCAGCCGCAGGACCCTGCAGAACAGTTTTCAGGCGGTGACCGGCCTGCGCCCGGTCGAGTACCTGCGCAATCTGCGCCTCAACGCGGTCCGGCGGCGGTTGATCGCGACCGCGGCCAGTGAGAAAAAC
The DNA here is from genome assembly GCF_053502595.1 of Pseudomonas sp. LY-1. Classification (NCBI taxonomy): domain Bacteria; kingdom Pseudomonadati; phylum Pseudomonadota; class Gammaproteobacteria; order Pseudomonadales; family Pseudomonadaceae; genus Pseudomonas; species Pseudomonas sp. LY-1. The sequence goes on from NZ_CP094353.1 coordinate 2,447,065, forward strand.
GTCGGTGAGGTCGCCGTGGCCATGGGCTTTTTTCACCTGAGTCACTTCGCGGCGCATTACCGCGAATTGTTTGGCGAGTCGCCCTCGGAAACGCGCAGGGCCGAGCGCTGATGCGCGATCAGTCCGCCGCCTCGCCAAGCCCTGGGTTCACGCGCTTGCCGATGTCCTTGAGCCGCGCCAGTTGGTCGATCATCGCGGGGGCTTCATCCAGGCAACTGACGAAGGTCCACAGGTAAGTCATCACCGCATAGATATGCCCGGCTTTTACGGCCGGCGACAATGCCAGTTGCGTGATAGCAACCACAAACAGCAGCGCCGCCAGAATGCCAATGGACAGGAAGGCGATGGCCTCACGGTCCGACAAGCGGATCCGCAGTCGCGACAGCAGGCGATAATGACGGTGCAGGGTATGCGCGCCGACGGCTTCCACCATGCCGATTTCCTTTTCCAGGCGATTGTTCAAGCGCTCATGCAAGCGCTGGTTACGTCGGGCGAAGCCGGGCATCACGGTGACGCACAGCAGCAGCGCGAGCAGGCATGCCACGCCAACCCAAGGCTCGATCACCAGCAACATGCCGGCCGCGCCAATGATCGAGACCAGCGCGGTGGCGATGATCGGCACGTGCTTCTCGAAAAAGTCGACGAAGTCCCGCGCTAGCACCACCCGCGCCGCCGCCTTGGACGTGCTCTGGCGTTCCAGGCGCTGATTGAGGATCACCGGCACCGCAAGATCGGCGTAGATGCGCGTAAAGGTGCGCGTATCCAGCGCGCGCCGCGCCGCCCCCACCACCCAGAACCCCAGCACCACGCCGGCATAGAGCAGCGCGCTGGCGGCATCGCCACGGATGATCGAGTCCACGGCAAACCCGGCAAACAGCGGGTAGGCGAGCAGCAGTGCATTTTCCAGCGCCACCAGCGACAAGGTCGCAAACAGCTTGCCGGGGTAGGCCCTGGCAATGGCCTTGAGGGTTTGGCTGGCGGATTGCTGACCGAGCTTTTTGCTTTCTTCGAGCACAATCCTAGGGGTTACGGACGGCATGGGCCACCTGTCGAGCGCATCATGGGAGGATAGATACCGCGGGCGACGCCGAGCAGATAGCGCGCCTCCTCGGTCATCAATAACAAATTGATCTGCACTTCTTCGATAACGATTTCCATGGCGATCAATATGCAAATGGCCGGCGCTGTAATCAGCCAGTGACAATAAGACTGTGTGATCAACGACGCGCACACACCAATCAACCACAATGCCAATACGCAATGCGGCGCGTACTTCTGCAGGGGAATCCAGAAGCGCTGCAACTTTCGCAGTTTGAGTGTGTAGAGCGTCAGTGACGCTTCCAGCTGTTTCGAGTCAACAAGGGGGCGAGCGGAATGCAGAGTCGGCATAACAGTTGTCCGCGTAAAACATTGAACGTCATTTGCCAGGTGTTGCTTCATTGTCCCGGCGCCCGTGGCCTGGAAGGGTTTGATTGAACCAGGCAAGATTGATTGCTGTGATTTCGACCCATTCGCCCTGAGTTGGCATCCTTTCGCAGCTCTTGAACGCGATACAACATCCTTGTGAGTTCAGTAAGGCAAAGTGGCGATATTTCGTGGCTCTATTAACTATAAAAATAGAGAGGCGCATGCCATCACCTTTGTCGGTTTGAATATTCAAGCGAGTTTGGCGTTATATGCAGTTACACCTCAGTAGACTCCGTGTCGGTATCCAGGCTCTGCGTTGTTGTTGGCCAACTGAGTTCAAACACGGTGCCGCCATTAATCGATGTCCGACAGCTCACCGTGCCGCCATGGGCGATGGCAATCGCGCGCACCACGGCCAGGCCCAGCCCACTGCCTCCCTGGGCACGGGAGCGAGAACTTTCGCCGCGCTGGAACGCATCGAAAATATACGTCGCGAAAGCGTCGTCCACCCCCGGCCCCTCATCCGTGACTCTCAGGAAGTTGCGCGAGTGTTGGCTGCCGAGTTGCACCCAGACGTTGCCTGGCGTCGCATGCCGGCGGATGTTGTCCAGCAGCGCCAGCAACGCCTGGCGAATCCGCGCGCGGTCACAGCGTATCGGCCCCTTGAGCAGGTCCAGGTGCAGCACGAAGCCGGCGCTGCGCAGGCTCGATTCGAACAACCGTGCTTCGGCTTCGAGGTCGGTGGCCAGGTCGGCGTAGTCGGGTTCGAGCTTGAGGTAGCCGCTGTCTCCCAGGCCGACCACGCGCAGGTCTTCAACCAGGCGCGTCAACCCTTCCACTTGCGTCAGCAGGCTGTAGAACTGCGCGGTGTCCGGCTCGAACACACCTTCGGCCAGCCCCTGCAGGCGGCCGCGCAAGATGGTCAGCGGCGTGCGCAACTCATGGGCGATCGCTGCGTTCCAGAACGCCTGTTCTTCGGCCATGCGTTTCAATCGGTTGGCCATGCTGTTGAAGTCATCCACTAATAAGGCGGCTTCGCCCAAGGATTGATCCGGCGCCACTGCGCGGGCATCCAGGTCGCCATCGGCCAGCCTGCGCAGGCTGGCCGCCACCGAGTTCAAGGGCATCAGAATGCGCCGGGACAACTTGATCGCCGCTGCGACGCCGACACCCAGGCTGACGCAGGTGATCAGGCTCATCCAGGCCCACTCCATGCCGCTGGGCAGCCACTCATCCATTTCCGCGTCGCTCAGCGGAGCAAACGACCACAGCAGCCCATAAAAGACATAGGTCCCGACAATCGCCAGGGTTATCACACACAGGACCACGGCCGACATCGACAGGATAATCTGCCGACTCAAGCTGTTGGCGCCTTTCATGGCAGGCTCCCGAACCGGTAGCCGACCCCGCGGATACTGGCCGGTACGCCTTGCAGTCCGAGGTCCTCGATTTTCCTGCGTAATTTGCTGATATGGCTGTCGACCGTGCGCTCCAGGCTGTCGCTCTCGGGCGAGCAGAGGGCCAGCAACTCGGCGCGGCTGAACACGCGCCGGGGCGCCTTTGCCAATTGCGCGAGCAACTTGAATTCGGTCACGGTCAGGTTCAATGGGTGTTTCTGCCCGTCGATGCTGACGCTCACGTCATGGTTGTCGATGTCGATTTCGAAGGCGTCCACGCGCAGCACGCTGCGCCCCGTCAAATAGCCATTGTCGACGCAGCGGCGCAGCACCGCCTGGGTTCTGGCGACGACCTCGGCCGGGTTGAACGGCTTGACGATGTAATCGTCGGCGCCAATACGCAACCCCATGAGTTTGTCCACGTCCTGGTCCTGTGCGGTCAGCATGATGACCGGCGTGTTGCCGCGGTGACGAACCTCCGCCAGTACCATCCAGCCATCCAGTTTCGGCATCAGTACATCGAGCAACACCAGGTCGGGCTTGAGCGTTTGGTGCAGTTCGAGTGCGCGACGGCCATCCTGCGCATGCGCGGTTTGAAAGCCGGCGCGTTTGAGATAGGCCGTGAGGATATCGGCGATTTCCGGTTCGTCTTCGGCGATCAGGATCAGTGCCTGATTAGCGGTTGATGTAACGAGTGATTCGGTCATGTTCTGCTCGGTCGATGTGCCCTGTGCTGCCGGACAATGCTGCAACGGCGCGCGGTTTTCTGGCAACGGGTTGGATGATGCACGGCAAGCATGCACTTTCAGCGTAGGCTTTATGGAGAAATGATGGAGACGCAGGTTTATTTTTCGTCGCGCGGGGGAGGGGGGTGAACGCTGCCTGATGCGGCGCGTTCAGGCGAAGCTGATGCGGTCGCTGTAGGCGTTCTGCACAATTTTGCGCTGGTAGTCACAGGGTGTCGTACTGACCAGCTTCTTGAAGTCGCGCAGGAAGTGTGACTGATCGGAGAAGCCCAGGTCCAGCGCCAGTTCCGAGAAGGATACATCGTGCTGGGTGTTCAATGTTTCCAGGGCCGCCTGGCAGCGAATGATGCGGCAAAAGATCTTCGGCGACATGCCGGTGTCCTGGCTGAACTGGCGATGGATGGTGCGGCTGGTGTAGCCGCTGAGGTCTTCAAGCTGCTGAATGCGCAGGTCACCGCGATGCACCAGGGCCTGTTGAATCACCATCGCCGTCAGTTTCGAGGTCCTGCCCATCAGGCGCGGGGCCAGGTAGTCATTGAACAGCCTCATCTGCTCTTCCAGCCGTGGGGTTTGCACGATGTTCTCGAACATGCGCTGGGCAAACCCCGAGACCTTGAGCAGATCCAGCTCCTGTTCGGTCAGGTCCGCGGCCAGCACATTGATGAAGCCTGGAATGACCCCCGGTGAAAAGCGCACGCCAAAGTAGTGATGATGCTGATGCAGTTCGACGCGCTGCGCCTCCAGCGGCGTGCCGCAGATCCGCACGGTGGGACGTGTGGTATCGCAGTCGAAAACAATGTCCACGCAGCCATCCGGCACCGCCAGCACGTCGGTCGATTGGGCGACATCGAAGGCATAGAAATGCGAGATCGCCGGGTGCTCGGAAGGCATCACCGAATACCGCGATGAGTTGAGTACGAACCAGGGTTGTTCGTAGGCGGTTGGGTGCCGCGGCCTCGGCGCACACAGGTTGACCATGACGGAACCTTCGATTGGCAATATGCGCGAATATTCAGGCATTTATCGCGCCAACTCAGGTGCCCGCGGCAAGCGCCGATGTCCGAAATTTACAATACCGCCGATAAGCCCAGCCCGATACTCGGACTCGACAGCGTGGGAGCCGCGCCTACCGCAGCGATATCACCTTCAGCCCGAGAATAATTATGTCCACGACTACAAAAATAGACTTCATCTACCTGTCCGAGCAGGACATGATCCGCGCTGGCGTCACCGACATGCTTGCCTGTGTCGACACCATGGAAGAGATGTTCGGCCTGCTGTATATCGGCGATTACCGCATGGCGGGCCCGAACAACGATTCCCACGGCGCGATGGTGATTTTCCCCAAGGAATCACCATTCCCGAACATGCCCAAACCCACCGCTGACCGACGCATGATGGCGATGCCGGCCTACCTGGGCGGCAACTTCTGCACCGCCGGCGTGAAGTGGTACGGCTCCAACATCGCCAACCGCGACAAAGGCCTGCCGCGCTCGATCCTGATGTTCACGCTCAACGACCCCGACACGGGCGCACCGCTGGCGCACATGTCGGCCAACCTGCTGTCGGCGTATCGCACCGGCGCGATTCCCGGCGTGGGCGCGCGCCACCTGGCCCGCAAGGATGCCAAAGTCGTCGGCCTGCTGGGCCCGGGGGTGATGGGCAAGACCACGCTGGCCGCTTTCATCGCGGTGTGCCCGCAGATCGATACCTTGAAGATCAAGGGACGCGGCGAGAAAAGCCTCAACGATTTTATTGCCTGGGTAAAGCAAACCTACCCACAGGTGACCACGATAAAAGTCGTCGACACCCTCGAAGATGTGGTCCGCGACGCCGACCTTGTTACTTATTGTAGCTCCGGTGAGGTCGGCGACCCCTCGAACTACCCAATCGTTAAGCGTGAGTGGGTCAAACCGGGCGCCTTCATGGCGATGCCGGCGTCCTGCTCCCTGGATGAAGGCATGGAGAGCTCCGAGGTGCGCAAGGTGCTGGATAACACCGGCCTCTATGAAGCCTGGTTCGAAGAGTTGCCCAAGCCCGCGCACCACTGCGTACCGGTGATCGGTGTGCGGTTCATGGACATGATCGCCGAAGGCAAGATGCAGCGCGACGAGCTCGAAGACATCGGCAAGATCGTTGCCGGCGATGCCCAGGGCCGCCGGAACGATGAAGAGATCATCATCATGTCGGTGGGCGGCATGCCCGTGGAAGACGTGGCCTGGGGCACGGTGGTGTACCGCAATGCCATCGCAAAAGGCATCGGCGTGAAACTGAATCTATGGGAAACCCCCGCGTTGCGCTAAGCCACCCTTATCCATCTGAAGAGGCAACGACATGACCAAAATCATCAAGCTCAAGACCGGTTCCCCGTTTGAAGACCAAGCCAGCTATTCACGCCTGGTGGTGGTGGACAACTGGATCTATGTCTCCAATACCGCAGGCCGCAACCCGCAAACCAAGTTGATCCCCGAGGACATCCTCGAACAGACGCATCAGGTATTCGCCAACATCGAAACGGCCCTCGCCGCCGTCGACGCCAGCCTGGCCGATGTGGTGTGCTCGCGGGTGTTCATCCAGGACCCCAAGGACGTTCCGGCGGTCATGGGTCTGATCGGCGAGAAGTTTCGCGGTGTCGATCCGGCCAGTACCGTGACCTGCCCGCCGTTGGGCTCGACGGTCTACAAGGTGGAACTGGAAGTGACGGCCTATCGCAACGCCTCCAAGGCGCAGGTCGAAGTCATCCGCCTGTCGCAATGACTGCTACGCGGCCGTGCGCTTGCGCGGCCGACCTCAATCGCTCACAGAGTCTTGATCATGGCCCCGACTATAGCGCCCGTGAACACGTCAACTACGTTCCCCTTCGCGACGTCCGTCGTCATCATTGGCGGCGGGATCATCGGCTTGACGGCTGCGCTGACATTGGCCGAACGCAATATCGCGGTGGTGGTGCTGGAAAAAGGCCGTATCGCCGGCGAGCAGTCCTCACGCAACCTCGGCTGGGTGCGCAAGACCAGCCGGCACGCCGCCGATATTCCCCTGGCCCTCGCCGCAGATCGCTTGTGGGCGCAGATGCCTGAGCGGGTCGGCGCCGACGTCGGGTATCGGCAAGAGGGCATCATGTTCCTGGGCCGCAACGAGGTGCAGATGGCGATGCATGAAAGCTGGCTGAAATCGGTCGAACATCTGTCCCTCGACTCGCGGTTGCTGAGCCAGCGCGAGATCGCGCAACGGGTGCCGGGCGGCGTGGCTGACTGGGCCGGCGGTATCTTTACGCCATCCGATGCGCGGGCCGAGCCGACCCTGGCCAGCAGTGCGATCGCCAAGGCGGCCATGGCCAAGGGCGTGGTGATCATCGAGCAGTGTGCGGTGCGTACACTGCAGATGTCCGCCGGTAAGGTCAGTGGGGTGGTCACTGAAAAGGGCGAGATTCGCTGCGATCAGGTATTGCTGGCCGGGGGGATGTGGTCGCGGCGCTTTTTGGGCAACCTCGGCGTGGCGTTGCCGACCTTGGCCTTGACCTGTTCGGTGCTGCGCACGCATCCGATGGACGGGCCTACGGAGATCGCCGTGGGCGCGCCGGACTTTTCCTTTCGCAAGCATAAGGACGGCGGTTTCATCATTACCCAACGCGGCAAATTGGACGCCTACCTGACCCTCGATCACCTGTTGCTCGCCAAGCAATACATGCCGCAGTTTCGCGCGCAGCGCAGCGTGTTGAACGTGTCGCTGGGCAAGTATTTCTTTAACGACCTGGCGCTGGCCCGGCGTTGGTCGGCCGACAGTATCAGCCCGTTCGAACGGGTACGGGTGCAGGACCCGGCCGCCAACCCGCGGCTCAACAACGATGCGATGAACAACCTCAAGGCCGCCTGGCCGGTATTCGAGCAGGCGCGGATTGCCCAGGCCTGGGCGGGCACCATCGACGTGACGCCGGACTCGAACCCGGTGATTGGGCCGGTCGCGCAAATTCCCGGGTTGACCGTCGCCACCGGTTTCTCGGGGCACGGTTTCGGCACCTCGCCGGCGGCCGGCCATCTGGCGGCGGATATCGTCAGCGGGCATACCCCGATCATCGATCCGAGCCCGTATCGTTTCGATCGTTTCTAAGCCGGCCCAAGCCCAGCCTTCATGGAGCACAACGATGTCGCCTGCCAGCTGTTTTTTTACTAATCGCACAGGCTTGCGCCTGCATTTTCTGCAATGGGGCGAGCCGAGCGGCGTGCCTCTGGTTCTGCTGCACGGCTTGCGGGCCTATGCGCAGACCTGGGAGTCGCTGGTGCAGGCGTTGGGCCCCGGTTACTGCGTTTACGCCCTGGACCAGCGCGGTCGCGGGTTGAGCGATTGGGCCACGCCGAGCAGCTACCACACGCAATCTTATGTGGAGGATGTGGAGGACTTTGTCGCCCACCTCGGTTTGCAACGCTTCGTGTTGCTGGGGCATTCGCTGGGTGGCGCCAATGCCCTTGAATATGCACGGCAAAACCCAGGGCGTTTGCACGGGCTGATCATCGAAGACATCGGTCCCGGCTCCTCGAGCCAGGGCGACGGCGCGGCGCGTATTCGCCGTGAAATGAGCCAGACGCCGTTGCACTTCGACAGCTGGGCGAGCGCCCGCGCTTTCTGGCAGGCGTCGCGCCCGGGCTTGTCGGAGCAGGGCCTCGCTTCCAGGCTGGCGCATTCGATGAAAGCGCACGAAGGGCTGATCAGCTGGCGGCACGATCAGCAAGGCATCGCCGAGGCGCGCCTGAGCATCGAGCCGACCGACCTGTGGCCGGCGGTGCGGGCCTTGGACTGCCCGACCCTGTTCATTCGTGGCGGGCGTTCGGACTTCCTGCCCACCGCGACGCTGCAGGCGATGCGTGACAGCAATCGGCAGGTGCAGACGGTGGAAGTCGCGCACGCCAGTCACTATGTCCACGACGATCAGGGCGAGACGTTCAACCGGCTGGTCGCTGACTTTCTCGCCAGCCTCACGACTCCGAGCCCATGAAGGCAAGCGCCAGCACTGCCGTGGCAGGCGGCCATGGCAAAAGCGAACCACTCTAGCGAGTGGTTTTTTTTGCCTGGATTTTTACGCGGTTGATACAAAGCTGATACGCGAAAAACAGTTAATGAGAATCCATGTCATGCGCGAATGGTTTGGTATATCATGCGCCGCGAATTCTTGGCAGGTTTGCCTGCGCGTCGGCTCATCCATGAGGTCCAACATCCATGCGTCACACCCTGATTTCCCTCTGCGTGCTTCAGGCGTTTACTCCTTTTGCCTGGGCGCAGGTTGCCGCCTCTGAACAAAGCAGCCTCGAGTTGCAGGCGACCACGGTCACCGGCGAAATGGACTACGAGACGGCTCAAGGGCCGGTCAAGGGCTACCGCGCAACACGTTCAGCCAGTGCGACCCGCACCGACACTTCGATTCATGAAACGCCGCAGTCCATCAGCGTAGTGCCCAAGGACGTGGTCGAGGACATTGGTGCGACTCGCCTGCAGGAAGCCCTGGACTACGCGGGCGGCGTCGGCCGGGCGAACAACTTCGGCGGGCAAGGGCTTACCAGCTTCACCGTGCGAGGCTTTACCACTGCCGAGTTCTACCGCAACGGTTTCCCGATCAACCGCGGCTATCCGAGCATGCCCGACGCCAACAGCATCGAGCGCCTTGAAGTGTTGCGCGGGCCGGCGACCATGCTGTATGGCCGTGGCGATCCCGGTGGCACCTTCAACGTGGTATCCAAGCAGCCGCTGGCCGAGCCCACGGTCACGCTGGGTAGCCAATTGAATGACCAGGGCATGAAGCGCGGCACCCTCGATGCGTCCGGCCCGCTGGATGAGCAAGGCGCGCTGGCCTATCGTCTGAACGTGGTGGGCGAGGGCGGCGACACCTTCCGCGACCATGTCTCGAGCGAACGCTACGGCGTGACTCCGGTGTTGACCTGGCAGGCCAATGACGCCACCAAGGTGATCTTCGAAGGCGACTTCATGCGTAACAATCGCCCGCTGGATCGCGGCCTGACACGCTTCGCCAACCAGCGTGGGACGCCGTCCCGTGACACCTTCTGGGGCGAGAAGTACGCCGGCGACCTGCACAACGATAACAACATGGCCCAGTTGCGCTTCGAACATCTGCTCAACGACAACTGGACCCTGGGCGGTGGTTTCCAGTGGCTGGACGGGACGATGAAGGGCAATGGTGTCGAGGCCAACGGCGCGACCAGCCTGGATGCCGATGGCCGCACACTTCAGCGCAACTTCAACTACCGCAAGCTGGAATGGACCGACAAGGACTACCAACTCAACCTGACCGGGCACTTCTCCACCGGCGGCTTTGCGCACACCTTGCTCACTGGCATCGAATACGAAGACTACGACTACAAGTCGATCATCCAGCGTTCCAGCGGCGTGGCGGGGACCTTTCCGATCGATATCTACAACCCGGTCTACGGCCAGCCTCGTCCGGCGCTGACCCGCACGCCGACACACGATAAAGAAAACCTCAAGACCTACGCGGCCTTCGTTCAGGACCAGGTGGCACTGACCGAGCGCTTGAAAGTCCTCGCCGGTGCGCGCTTCGAGCGCTTCGAGCACGATTACGAGTCCTACGTACCCGGTGTCAGAAGCTGGAACGCCGCCGACAACGCCGTCACCCCGCGCGTCGGCGTGATGTATGACCTCACCGACACCATCGCGCTCTACGCGGATGCCGCGCGCTCGTTCAAGCCCAACACTGGCGCCAGTCGTCAGGGCGGTGGGTTCGATCCGGAGAAGGGCAAGTCCTACGAGATGGGCGTGAAGTGGGAAGCGCTTGACCGACAGTTGAGCGTCGATGCGGCGATCTACCAGATCGAGAAGAAAAATGTCCAGGGTGTCGACCCCTTGAACTCCGACTTCAATGTCGCGACGGGCCAGGTCCGCAGCCGCGGCTTTGATCTGAACGTGGCCGGCAACCTGACGCCCGAGTGGCGGATGATCGGCGGCTATGCCTATGTGGATGCCGCCGTCACCAAGGACACCACTGTCCGTACCGGAACGCGTTTGGCCAACATTCCACGCAATAGCTTCAGCCTGCTCAACGTGTATGAGTTCCAGGATGGCGCGCTCAAAGGCTTGGGCCTCGGCGCCGGTGGCAAATACGTGGCCGAGCGTGCCGGGCAGACGGCCAACAACACGTTCGCGATGGACGCCTACACGGTCGTCGACCTGCTCGGTTACTACAAGGTCAACGAAAAGGTCAGGCTCAACCTGGACGTGAAGAACCTGTTCAATCGCGAGTACGAAGAGGGCTCGTTCTTGAACTTCTACGCCTACCCTGGCGAGCCGCGCACGGTGCAAGTGGGTATTTCCTACACTCTGTAGAGCGGTCAGCGCTCGGCGCGATGTGCCTCGTCGGTTGATCCGGTGGTATGCCGGGCGAAGATCACGCTCCACACTTTTTGGCGGCCTGTAGGGAAACCCCTACAGGCTCCGAAAATCCCTCGCGCAATATCAGGATTGGATGATGGCTCTTTGCTAGATGTCGGGTTAGAGTGATTAAAAGGTTCTTGCGAATCTTCGTTTCTGCGACCCCTCCCGAGGCTGCAGGACACTTCATAATGTGGAGTGCATCATGAAAGTCCTAATCGCTGATGACTCATCCATGTCCCGCAAGCTGGTCTTGCGTTCCCTGCCAGAATCACTGACCGAAGATGTTCGCCAGGCCTGTAACGGTGCCGAGGTGATGGAGGCGTATCACGCCGGTTTGGTGGACCTGCTTTTTCTCGACCTGACCATGCCGGTCATGGATGGCTTCCAGACCCTTGAGGCGCTCAAGCGCGAGGATGCGAATGTGGTTGTCGTGGTGATCAGCGCCGACATCCAGCCGCTGGCCAGGCAGCGCGTATCCGATCTGGGCGCTGCTGCATTCGTCGCCAAGCCGGTTACGGCGCAAGCTGTACTCAATGCCTTGCACGTCATAGGGGTACTTTGATGGAAACCTTGGCCGCGCTAACCGAAGACCAACGTGACGCCTTGCAGGAATTGATGAACATTGCCATGGGGCAGGCCGCCGAACGACTGGCCCGGCTGACCAACACCATGGTTACGCTTTCGGTTCCTTTCATTCACCCACTGATCCGGGAGCAGGACAACCTGTTGATTCCGGACCATCTTCGTCGAAGCTCCATGATCGTCACCCGCCAGTCGTTCCTGGGGGAGTTACGCGGAGAGGTGTTCGTTTGCTTTGGTTCCATGGGGGCCGACAAGCTCGCCGAATTGCTCGGCTATAGCGACGGCGGCCCTGCGCAGCAGGAAGAACTGATGCTGGATGTCACCAACATCCTGTCCGGCGCCTGCATCAGTGGCCTGGCCAAGCAGGTGGCGATACAAGTGAGTTATGACGCGCCGTCGATTCTGGTCCACAGAGAAGAGTCCACGAACGCACTGGATGAATTGAACCTGAACGAACACCTGGCGATGGTGTTGGAAATCCGTTTCGAGGTGCAGGCTCATCAATTCTCCTGCGACCTGCTGATCTGTATCACCGAACGTACAGCAGGCGTTGTGGTCCGGGCCATCGATCGCTTGCTCTATGAGCTTTGAAGGGGCGTCTTCATGACAGACAACAAGGCAATTTCCCGGGAAACCCTTGAGTCGATGCTCAAGGCCATCAACATGGGCGTGCTGCTGGTCGACCATGACTGCAAAGTGCTGTTCTCCAACCACTTCATGTCCATCAACAGCGGCCGCAGCGCCGAAGAACTCGTCGGTCGCACGCTGTTCGAAGTGTTTCCGGAACTGCCCGAGGTCTGGACCCGGCAGAAGATCAACAGCGTCGTCACGCTGCAGAACTTTGCGTTCACCTCCTGGCAGCAACGGCCGCACCTGTTCAACTTCGAAAGCACCCGGCCGATCAGTGGCTTGGTCGGGCACATGTATCAGAACTGCACCTTCTTCCCGGTGCAGGACGCCGATGGTGGCAGTCTGGGGGTGGGCCTGGCGATAAGCGATACGACCGACACCGCTGCCCGCCAACTCGAACTGACGCACCTCAACGAGTTGCTGGAAGAGGAAAAGAGCGCCCAGGCGCTGCTGATCGCACGGCTCGAGGAGGCTCAGGCGCAGTTGCTGCAGTCCGAGAAAATGGCTGCGATTGGCCAGCTTGCGGCGGGCGTGGCCCACGAGATCAATAACCCGATCGGCTTTGTGTGCTCCAACGTCAACAGCCTGCGGCGTTACCTGGTGGATCTTTTCGCATTGCTCGACGCCTACGAACAGGCCAGTGACGAAAAACATGCGCAGGCTCATCCCGAGCTTGCGGCCATGCGGGACAAGGCGGATTACGATTTCATGCGGCAGGACATCGACGAGCTGATCGTCGAGTCGGTCGAGGGGCTGGACCGGGTCACTCGTATCGTCAAGGACCTGCGCGAGTTCTCCCATGTCGACAGTTACGAATGGCAGTTGGCCGATCTGCACAAGGGGCTGGATAGCACCCTCAACGTTATCTGGAACGAGATCAAGTTCAAGGCTCAGGTGATCAAGCGCTACGGCGATATCGAGCCTATCGAGTGCATGGGCTCGCAGATCAATCAGGTGTTCTTGAATCTGCTCATCAATGCGAGCCATGCCGTGGGCGTTGATGGCGAAATCATCATCAACAGTGGCAGGGAAGACGGCGGTGTGTTCGTCGAGGTCGTCGACAACGGTCACGGCATCCCGCTGGACATCCAGAACCGGATATTCGAACCGTTCTTCACCACCAAGCCGGTAGGCATGGGCTCGGGCCTGGGCCTGTCGCTGTCGTACAGCATCATCGTCAAGCACCATGGAAGGCTCACCGTCGAAAGTGAACCGGGCCGGGGCAGTTGCTTCCGCGCGTGGCTCCCGTTACGTCAGCCCCAGGTACAGGCCCACGCTACCTCTGCCGTTGAAGGATGCTGAGCATGAACACCACCGAGTTGAGCGAAAAACGCTACACCGTCATGCTGGTGGACGACGAAGAAAGTATCCTCAACAGCCTGCGCCGCTTGCTGCGTGGCAAGCCTTACGATTTGCTGCTGGCCACCAGTGGCGCGCAGGCGCTGAGCCTTTTCGAACTGCACCCCATAGACCTGATCGTCTGCGACGCGCGCATGCCGTTCATGGACGGCCCAACCCTGCTCCGTGAGGTGCATAAGCGCGATCCGCACTGCATGAATATCCTGCTGACCGGTTATGCCGACATGAGCATGATCACGCAGGCACTCAGCGATGGGTACATTTTTCGCTACATCAGCAAACCCTGGAAGGATGAAGAGCTTCAGCTCACCCTTGATGAGGCTTTGGAAATGCAATGTGTGCTGCGTGAACGTGACAACCCGAAGAAGCTCATCAGCGAATAGTGGCTCGACAGCTTCGGCGCCTCACGGTTTTTGATAAATCGAAGGCGCCACCAGCTTGAACGCATCGCTGACGCCGTTCAGGCTTTCCGAATGGCTGATCATGAAATAGCCGCCACGTCGCAGGAATGGGAGCAGGCGACTGACCACTTTTCGCTTGGTCTCCTGATCAAAGTAAATCATCACGTTGCGCAGGAAAATCACATCGAATTCGCCCAGTTGGGGCAGGGTTTCGATCAGGTTGACTTGTACGAAACTGACCCGCTGGCGCAGGGATTTATCGATCAGGAAGGTGCCTTCCTGCTGGCCGATGCCCTTGAGGCAGTATCGACTGAGCAAGGACTGCGGCAGTCTGTTCGCGCGTTCCATCGGGTAATGCCCGTTCCGGGCCTTGGCCAGTACCTGGGTGCTGATGTCCGATCCGATGACCTCCCAGGGCGTGCTGCGCAGGGTTTCGGCAAGGGTCATGGCCAGGCTGTAAGGTTCTTCGCCCGAGGAGCTGGCCGCGCTCCACACCCTGAAGGTCTTGCCTGGCGACGCGAAGGGCAATACCCGTTCGCGCAGGAACTCGAAGTGCTTGGGTTCACGAAAGAAATACGTTTCGTTGGTGGTCAACAGGTCCAGGGCGAACTGCAGTTCGTCGGGGTTCTCCTTGCCCATTATCATTTTGAAATACGCGCCGTAGCTCTCCAGTTCATGGAACTGCAGGCGCTTGAACAGACGCCCGGCAACCAGGGCTTTTTTCATGGGTGACAAGTGGATGCCCGCTGCACCATAGAGCCAGGACTGGAACTGGGTGAATTCACGATCTTCAAGATTGATCTGTTTCAATCCGAACTCCTTGTTCGTGACTTACAGGTCCTGGAGGCTGGGGCTGTCACCGGCGTCCGCCAGTTGAGACATTTCATCCATCGATAACACCTTGTCCACCTGCAAAACGATGACGAACGTGCCGGCGACCTTGGCCATGCCGCTGATGAAGTCAGGGCGAATGCGCGCGCCAAAGCTGGGGGCCGGCTTGATCTCGTCCGCCGGAATTTCCAGTACCTCTGACACACTGTCCACCAGAAGCCCGATATCCTGGGCCTGGTGGTCCTCGCTGCTGGCTTCGAGGATCACCACACAGCTGCGTCGATTCACCTTCGTGCATGGCTGCCCGAACCGTGCCTTGAGGTCCAGCACCGGCACCACGGCACCTCGCAGGTTAAGCACGCCGCGCACGAAGTCGGGCATCATCGGCACCGGAGTCACGTGTCCGTACTCGATGATTTCCTTGATGCCCTGGATATCGATGGCGAACATTTCGCCGCCCAGCAGGAGCGTCAGGTACTGCGCCTCCTGCTTTTGAATCGCCGTCGGCTGTCGGGTATCGGTTAACGCGCCCATGTCGCTCTCCTGCATGAAAAAAGCACCGCGTCCGGTTTGCGCTTAGAACCGCGTGAACTCGCTTTCGTCGGGGCCTGCGCTCTTGAGGAAGGTTTTCTGCGGGACCGCTCGCGGTGCCCGCGCCATCGCACGCGATACGCTGCTTGCCTGGCTGGATTTGCCCAGTGTGACGTTCGATGCCTGATCGCCTGCGTCCAGCCTGAAAAAACTCATGGCCTGCTGCAACTGTTCGGCCTGGGTACTCATTTCTTCGGCGGTGGAAGCGAGCTCTTCGCTGCTGGAGGCATTTTGCTGAGTGACCTGGTTGAGTTGGTTCATCGCCGAATTGATCTGCGCCACGCCGGCTGCCTGTTCTTCGGAGGCGGCCGTGATTTCCTGGACCAGATCGGAGGTCTTGTTGATCGACGGCAGCATCTCGCCAAGCAGATGGCCGGCCCGTTCGGCCATTTCGACACTGCTGGTGGACAGCTCGCCTATTTCCAGAGCGGCCACCTGGCTGCGCTCGGCCAGTTTGCGCACTTCGGCCGCCACCACCGCGAAGCCCTTGCCATGTTCGCCGGCTCGCGCCGCTTCGATGGCGGCGTTCAAGGCCAGCAAGTTGGTCTGGTAGGCAATGTCATCGATGATGCTGATGCGTTGCGCGATTTTTTTCATAGCCTGCACCGTTTGCTGAACAGAGTCGCCGCCGTCTCCTGCTTCCTTGGCTGCCTTGCTGGCCATGCCGTCGGTTATTTTGGCGTTCTCGGTGTTCTGGTTAATGCTGGCACTCATTTGTTCGATGGACGCACTGGTTTCTTCGACGCTTGCGGCTTGTTGGCTGGTGGTCTGGCTGATGGCCTGGGCGGTAGCGCTGACTTCCTCCGACGCGCTGGCCAGACCGTCGGCGGCATTGCGCACCTCACCGATAATCTGCGAAAGCTTGCCGACCATGGCCTGCATCGCCGTGAGCACACGCCCGGTTTCGTCCTTGGAGCCACCTTCGATCTTCACGGCCAGGTTACCTTCGGCCAGTTGGCTGGCCACATCCACGGCCCTTTTCAGCGGGGTGGAAATGATGCGTGAAATAAACAACGCCAGCGCGATACCCACCAGCAAAGCCACGAGTACCGCGGCGATGATGGACAGTCGCGCATTGGCGTAGATTTCGTTACCGCGTTGATTGGCTGCCGTGGCTCCGGCGTCGTTGAGGTCGACGAGTTTTACCAGGTCGCTGGAGATCTGTTCGAAGTCCCGTTTCGAATCCCCTTTGAGAATGACACTGGTCTGTTCCTTCAAACCCTGCCGCGACTCGGCCAACAGGTTCTTGCTGGTATTGAGGTAGCTGTTCCAGTTGGTCTTGAGCGTATCGAACAACGCCTGTTCCACTGGGCTTGAGATCAGCTCTTTTTCATAGCGCGCCATGCGGGTCTCGACTTCCTTGCGAGCATCGACGATCTCCTGTTCATATTGCGCCTGTTCCGTCGGGCTGTCGGCCATCAGATAGCGCAGTTCCTTGACCCGATAGTTGGCGACAAAAAAAACGAATGCCGGAGACAACCCGCACCGAAGGCAACCAGTTGTCGCGCATTTCAGTGGCAGTTTCGTTAACCAGGCCCAACTGGATGATGGCGAACACGCCCGTCATGGCCGTCAGCACCAGCACCAGCAAGAACGAAGTGATGAGCTTGGTAGCTATCCTTAAATCGTAGAACCATTTCATTGAAAGGCCTCTCCATGTGCGGTGCGGTTGGCTGAATTGCCGGGTTTGCTATCGTTCGAGGAATAAACAGCGGTTTGCCCAGGCGTTTGCTGGGCGCGTTGCCTGGTTGTCGGCGCGCCAGTCGCTCAATAGCAGGGCGCATGCGCCACAGGCAGCGGGTACGAGCGGTAAGCGGAAAAAAGTGCGAGCCTGAGGAAGCGGCTGCAAGTTGCCGTATAACGACATAGGTTCCTCCCTGAATCAGTAAATAGCGATCCTTCTCACATCAGCCTATCGGCTCGGGCCAAGATCAACTTGAGCGCAGAACAGGTCAGTCGTCGGTCAGCGGTAAAATAATTCGGTTTTACCGGGGCGGTAAGTAAGGGCTGTAATAAAAAACGGCCCGGCAGCGGTGGTTTATATAATCGGTAGACGACTGGCGCAGACGTGGCGTTATATAAATAGCGCGCAATCGCCGCGTGCGAGTCCTTCAAAGTCATGATTGCCTCCTGGTTTCTTTGTCCTATCCAGGTTTCTAAAGCCTTGGAACTCATAGGTTTTTCTATCAAGTAACGCTGCAGAACTTCTTGGTTTTCTACGCCTTCTGCAACGACTCGGTAGCCGATATTTTGAAGTTATGCAGAATACGTTCGCAAATTTGCTCAGGGCCCGGCTCATTCATTGAGAATGAAGCCGAATCGCGTCGGACTGATTTTATAAAGCAAGCAATTATTGGGTAGCACTTTTGTAGGCGCGACGTTATCGCCAGGATCAAGTCTTGCGCACAGATATAACCCGGTGCCTTGACTATATCGTTGAGGACTTTCGGCGTAATGACGTCGACTGCGTCAATCTCGTATGCGCTGTTTACCCGGTTCGTTTGATGTATATCTTCCTCAAACCTCAATCGATTAAACAACCCGGTGGGTTGGTCTATGAAGTTACGAGCGCGCCTGTTGCAGATACGCATCGTGACCCATTCAGTGAAGTCATTGAGCATGCCTCTGTCCAACTCGCTCATGGGCGCGCGCGTGACAGTGTCAATAATGCAGAGTTCATCGACGATTGAGACCCGCGTGACCGGCGCGTTGAAGTACGCCGAGGTGATTGCGGCGATTTTGTCGAAGACTTCGTCGGAGTCGCTGCCCACGGGGCAAAATTTGGCGACCTCTTTTAGCCTTTCAGCTTCATTCGACGGAATAGGAGCGCCTTCGCCCATGATGACCCTCGCAATTGCTTGGTTCTACCTACAAGGTATCAGGTGATGATGTCATTATGATATCATTTTTTCGTTCGCTGCAAGGCTCAAAGGTCTGCGCCTCGGCGGTGCGGGTGAGCATAGACAAGAAGTGATGCAAAACCCGCGGCCGCCCATGTGTATTGACTTGGATCATCTCCTGTAGCGCCTTCTCTTCTATCGTGCTGCAGCTCTTCGAAGCCTGATATTGGGCTACAGTTCGAGCAAAGGATTGAGTCGTGGGTCTGAAGGCGCTTTAACACGAGATAGACAAGTTGGCGGTGAGGGTCCGTGCTCTCGTAAAAAGGTCAATGTTCAGGCGTTTCCGATTTCCAGCGCTGCGTAGAAGGTTGCTAGGCGTTTTACCCGCCTTGCAAATATCGTTAAGTCCGTTCAACGACCGAGGGCACAGGGATGATGGCTCGCGACGCACAGGCAGTGGCTGACGACGATACGTTGCGAACCCTCGAGAGTGTGCTCGGCTGTCTGTCCATTGCGGTTGTGGCGCTGGACCGCGCCGCTCGGGTTGTCGCCGGCAATCCCGCGTTCGCCCATCTGCAAGTTCAAAATGGCGTTTCTCCGACAGCGGGCGGCGAGTTCATCGCCCTCCTGCGGCCCGAAGACCATGGACTGTTTTATGCCGCGCTAGAAACGGCCGCAGGGAACACGCGGGCTGGTTTCGCGGCATTGAGCAGAGGGGCGTGCGGGCTGGACGTTTCCCTGACGCTGTGGCGCGATGCGTATTTTATTGTCGAGGTCGTTGCCCGCCAGGGCGCGTCGGCCCCGCCATCCGAAACCGAAAGCTACGCGCAGATCCCGCTCAGGTCGATTTTCGATTCCTCCGGTACCGGCCTGGCGCTGGTGTCGCTGGACGGTCGTTGGCTACGGGCCAATGGCGTCATTTGCACATTGCTTGGGTATAGCGAAGCGCAGTTGCAAACCACCACGTTCATGGCACTGACCCACCCCGAGGACCGCGAGGTCGGCAAGCAGTTGATCGACGAACTCAAGCGCGGTGCGAGGTCGGGCGCGACGTTGCATAAACGCTATATCCATCGCGACGGGCGGGTGGTGTGGGCGCGGCTGACCGTGGGCATGGTGCGGGACGATCAGGGGCAGCCGCTCTGCTTTGTGTCCCAACTGGAGGACATCACCGAGAACTGGCAACTGCGCGAAACGCTGGTGGGCAGCGAACTCAAATTTCTCACCCTCGCGGAAAGTTCACCCAACATCATCGTTCGCTACAACCGCAACCTGTTGCGCACTTACGTCAACCCGGCCTTTTTGCGCTTGACCGGCATGTCTTATGACGAGTCGATAGGCGTGAGCCCCGACGAGGACGCGGGTGACTATATCAACCAGCTGCGCCATGTCGTTGCGACGGGCGAAACCGCGCAATTCCTCGACAGTTGGACCTTCGCGGACAGTACCGAGTTGGTCAGTTGTGCGGTCAGCCTGACGGCCGAGCGCAGCCCGACAGGCGAGGTGATCGGCGTGTTGGCGCTGGCCCACGACATTACCGAGTTGTGCAAGCAACAGGTCCTGGAAGACGCGCGCTTGGGGATTTTCGAAAAAATGGCGACGGGCGCGCCCCTGGAGGAAACGCTCGGGCTTCTGGTGGACTATCTGCAATTGGCCTTGCCCCATCGGTCCTGCCGGGTGCAGCTGGTAGCGCCGCTCGCCCCCGGCGCGGTGATGAATACGGCGTCTGCCGTAGGCTGGTCCGAGCCGATCGTGGACAAACAAGGCCACGTGCTCGGCACTTTCGAGTTGTCTCAGTCGTCCGGCACCGGGCCGGATGAGAGCGACATCCTGCGCGTGCGCCAGACCTGTCATATTGCGGCGATCGCGATCGAACGCTGGCAATCAGAGTCGTTGCTCCGCGAGCGCGAGCGTCGTTACCGTGACATTTTCGACCACACCCTGGACATGCTTTGCCTGCTGGAAATGACGGCGGTCGGTTGCCTGCGTTGTGTCGAGGTCAACCCGGCGTTGTTGCGCGCGCTGGGCAAACCGCATGCCGATGTCATCGGTGAGCCGCTGGAGTTGATCTTTGGTCGGTTGGGCGCGCAAAAAATCCAGGCGCTTTGTGAGCAATGCACAACCGCCGGGCGGGTGGTTGAGTCGGATGAGGGCATGGTGCTTCGCAACGAAGTCCGTCAACTGCACTTTACGCTGGTGCCGGTGGCGGATTCAGGGCGTGTGGCGGCACGGATATTGGTGATCAGCCGCGACATTACCCTGTTGATCAGGGCCCGGCAGAAAGAACTCGGACGCCAGCACGACATCAGCGCACTGGTCGAAAACAGCCCGGACGCTATCGCTCGGTTGAGTGCTCATGGCGAAGTGCTCTACGTCAATGCACAGTTGCGAAGATGGGTGGGCGGGGCCTGGCCGGAACTGATGGGCATGCCCATGGACGCGGTGGCGCCGCTGAACCACCAGTCTCAGCTGTTTCGCGAATTGGTGGCCCAAGTGATTCAGGAAAATAAAGCGACGGAGCAGGAGTTTCTGCTCTCGGGGTTGAAGAGCGCACCCAAAGTGGTACTGATCCACTTTGTTCCAGAGGTCGACGGCCAGCGGGTCGTGAGTGTGCTGGCGGTGGGGCGCGATATTTCCAGGCTGCGGGCTGCCGAGCGGCGCCTGGCCAACTCCAATGCACAATTGCGCGATCTGTCGACCCGTCGCGAAACGGCGCGGGAAGAGGAGCGCAAACTGATCGCCAGGGAGATCCATGATGAGCTGGGCCAGCACTTGACGGCACTGCGCATGGGGATATCACTGTTGAGGTTTCAATTCGGCGCCTCGACACCCGAGCTGACCCCGCAGGTCGAGCGGCTGATGGTGCTGACCGACAAGACGATCCAGGTCGTGCGTGATGTCTCCACCAGCCTGCGACCGTCCGCGTTAAACCTGGGGCTGGTTTCCGGTCTTGAGTGGCTGACCACCGAGTTCGTCACCTTGACCCGGGTTCCCTGTGTGTTACACCTGCCGTCGATTCCCCTGATGCTCCCCGATACCCACGTCACCGCCGCGTTTCGCATCGTGCAGGAGTCGTTGACCAATATCGCGCGTTACGCCGAAGCGACACAGGTCAGCGTCACCCTGAGCCCGCAGGAAACCAACTGGCTGCTGGAGGTCCAGGATAATGGCAAGGGGTTTGACCCCGACGCCGTCACCCGGCAGACCCTGGGGTTGGCCGGGATGCGTGAGCGTGGCCTGATGTTGGGCGGCAAAGTGATTGTTTTCAGCCATCCCGGACAGGGCACAACAGTCCAGGCATTCATTCCGATGCACAAGGATACGTATTAATGATTCGCATGCTGATCGCCGATGACCACACCATCATGCGCGAAGGGCTCAAGCAGTTGTTCATGCTGGTCGCCGATGTCCAGGTGGTGGCCGAAGCCGAGAGTGGCACGCAAGTGATCGAGCTGTTGCGCCAGGTCGAGATCGACCTGCTGCTGCTCGATATGAACATGCCGGGTATCAGCGGCGAAATCCTGATCGCCCGCCTGCATACCCAGTACCCGGAGCTGCCGATCCTGGTGTTGAGCATGCATAACGAAATCCACATTGCGCAACGCGCACTGCGCGCTGGTGCGCTCGGCTACCTCACCAAGGACCGCGACCCCGAGACCCTGTTGGTTGCCATGCGACGAGTGGCCAGCGGCCAACGTTACCTGGACCCGGCGCTGGCAGAGCAGATTGCCCTGCAAAGCAGTGGCCTGAAGCAACAGACCTACGTTGAAAGCCTGTCCGATCGCGAGTTTCAGATTCTGCGCTTGCTGGCTCATGGCATGAGCGTCAACCAGATCGCCGAACAGTTGGTCATCAGCAACAAGACGGTCAGCACCCACAAGACCCGGCTCATGGAAAAGATGGGGTTCGGCTCTACGGCGGACATTGTGCGCTTCGCCATGACCCTGGGTATTTCGTGAGCAACCCCCTTGTGTAGGGATTTTCCTACCTTGGTTGCCGGTATCCCTACCCTGGAATAGGGATGGTCCGATGGTCGTGGTGCCATTATTGGGCCAGTATCCCTCTCAAGCAATCGAACTGCCGATCAACCGGCGACGAGATGCTTCGATTGGGAGACAGACCGTGAGCGAACAGACCACACCCCCCTCGGCTGCTTTGATAGTGTTTCCGGTCGCCTTGGCCGGTCTGCTCGGAGGCCTTGCGGTTGCCTACAGCAATGACTTCAGCGCATGGGCTGTGGCGGCAGGGGGCGCGTTGTTGGTGCTGTGCGTTGGCTTGGGCCTTTGGGCAAACAGATGCTTCCAGGCGCATTGCAACAGCCTGCAACGCCAGCTCGATCAGCCGCCCGAGGTCTCGGCGACATTGGCCGTCGATAACGGCCTGGCAGACGTGTGCCTCAGCGTGCTTCCCGTTTGGTCCAGGCAGATTGAAGCCGCGCGCCTGATCAGCGAAACGTCCATCCTCAAGCTCAGCGAACGCTTTGGCACGCTGTCATCGAACATCAGCCACAGCGTGGCCAGCAACGGCGGGCAAGATGCTTCCCAGCAATTGGTCGACTTGCTGGAAGTCGGCCAGCGCGACCTCAATTCCATCGTGCTGGCCCTGCGCTCCGCGCTCTCCAATAAAGAGAGCGAACTCAAAGAAGTCCTGCAGCTCTCCGGCTTCACCGAACAACTTCAGCAGATGGCCAAGTTTGTCGGTGACATCGCCAGTCAAACCAACCTGCTTGCCCTCAACGCCGCCATCGAGGCCGCGCGCGCCGGTGAAGCGGGGCGAGGTTTTGCGGTGGTCGCCGATGAAGTGCGCAAGCTGTCGAGTATGTCCGGCGAGACCGGGCGCAAGATCAGTGAAACCGTGAATACCGTCAACGCGGCCATTGCCCGCACGGTGCAAATGTCCCGCCACCACGCTGAACAAGACACTTTGACCCTCGCGGATTCGGAGCGTGTGGTCTCGCAGGTCATCGAACATTTTCGCGGTACCGCCCAGACCCTCGTGCGCAACAGCCATGACCTGCAACAGCAGAGCGCCAACGTCGCCGACGAGATTGCCCAGGTGCTGGTCGCCTTGCAGTTCCAGGACCGCGTCAGCCAGATGTTGACGCTGATTACCCGCGACCTGGACAAGCTCCAGCAGCAATTGGACGAGCGCCAGGCATCGAGCCTGAGCGGGCATTCCCTCAGCCCGATGGTCAGTGATCGTTGGCTGCAAGAGCTTTCAACGGCCTACACCATGCCGGAGCAACACGCTATCCATGGCGGTAACACGCACGCCAAGTCCGATGACAGCGAAATCACCTTTTTCTAGAGGAGCTTTTCCGATGAGCAAAACCATTCTGATCGTCGACGACTCCGCCTCCATCCGGCAGGTGGTCAGCATCACTCTCAAAGGCGCGGGTTATGACGTGATCGAAGGCTGTGATGGCAAAGATGCGCTGAGCAAACTGGACGGACGCAAAATCCACCTGATTGTCAGCGACGTGAACATGCCCAACATGGACGGCTTCAGCTTCGTCAAGGCGGCCAAGCTATTGCCGGCCTACAAGTTCACGCCGGTCATCATGCTGACCACCGAGGCCAGTGATGCGATGAAGCAGCAAGGCCAGGCCTCCGGTGCCAAGGCGTGGATGGTCAAGCCCTTTCAGCCAGCGCAAATGCTCACTGCCGTCTCCAAGTTGATCCTGCCATAGCAATGACCAGCGACCGCTGGCCAGGAGGTTTCCATGAAAAGCACCGTACCGATGCTACGTCGAATCCAGGTCATGGAAGGCCCCCTGACGATCTACACCGCCACTGAACAAAAAGACCTGTTGTTGTCGTTGTTTCCGCTGGCGCATGAGGTTGAGTTGGACTTGTCCAATGTCGACGAACTGGACAGCGCCGGTCTGCAATTGTTGATCCTCATCAAACGCGAGTCGCTCAAGGACGGAACACAGCTGTTGCTGAGCAACCCGAGCGCGACCGTAATCGAAGCAATACGGCTCAGCGGTCTTGACGACTACTTCGCCAATCCGCTTTTCGCCCAGTCGCTTGGAGCATGATCGTATGGCCCAGCCCATGAACATGGATGACGTGCTGCAGACTTTCATTGCCGAGAGTCGCGAGCTCCTGCTGCAAATGGAAGACGCACTGCTGCAGATCGAGAGGTCGCCGCAGGACCTCGACACCATCAACGGCTTGTTCCGCGTGGCCCACACCATCAAAGGCTCGGCCGGCTTGTTTGGCTTGATGCCCATCGTTGAGTTCACCCATGTCGCCGAAAGCGTCCTGGACCGGGTCCGCAGCCTGGAAGTGCGCGTCGACGAGGCATTGAGTGCGTTGTTTCTCGATGCCCGTGACCATATCGGCCAGTTGATCGACCTGCTGGCCGAGGATGGCAACCTTGACCGATTGGACGAACCGCTGCGGGTCCAGGGCCAATGCCTGGGCGAGCGGCTCGCGCAGTACCTGGAAGGCTCGGTGCCGAGCGCTTCGCCCGCTCCAGCCACGCTGCCGGCGGACGAGCCGGGCGCAAGTCCCGGCCACTGGCACTTGTCCCTGCGCTTTGGTCCGGATGTATTGCGCAACGGCATGGACCCGCTGGCGTTCCTGCGTTACCTGAGCACGTTGGGGCAGTTGCTGCATACCGTCACACTGTGCGAGGGGTTGCCGCCGTTTGCGTCGATGGACCCGGAAACCAACTACCTGGGCTTTGAACTCGCGCTGCTCAGCGATGCCTCGCGGGAGGTCATCGACGGAGCCTTTGATTTTGTGCGCGATGACGCGCTCGTCCAGATCCTTGCACCGCAAGCCTCTGTCCAAGCCTGTCGCGCGCATCTCGACGGATTGCCGGAAGACAATGCCGTGCTGCTTGAGCTGCTGGTGCGTTGCGGCACATTGACGGAGTCCCAGGCCCTGCTCGTCACCCAGGAGGGTGAGCATGCTCCAGTCGAGATGCGCGGCGAGCTGGACGCACCCCCCGATTCAGTCGCGCCGTTGATCAAGGCCGGCAAGGGCGCGGCGAGCAACGAAGGCAACCTGATCCGCGTCGATGCCGCCAAGCTGGACCAACTGATCAACCTGGTTGGCGAGCTGATCATCGCCGGAGCCGGAGCCAACCTGGTGGCAGTGCGTAGCGGGATTGGCGAGATGATCGAAGCCACCAGCCTGTTATCGCGCTTGGTGGAAGAGGTGCGTGACTCGGCACTGACCCTGCGCATGGTACAGATCGGCGCGACATTCACGCGCTTCCAGCGGGTGGTGCGCGACGTCTCCAAGGAACTGGGCAAGGACATCGTGCTGCAGATCGGCGGTGGCGAGACCGAGTTGGACAAGACCGTCGTCGAACGTATCGGCGACCCGTTGACGCACTTGGTGCGCAACGCCATGGACCATGGCATCGAGGCCGTATCGACGCGCCTTCAACGGGGCAAGCCGGCCCAGGGCACGGTACGCCTGAATGCCTACCACGAGTCCGGCAGTATCGTGATCGAAGTGTCGGACGACGGCGGTGGCCTGGCCAAGGACAAAATCCTGGCCAAGGCCCGCGAGCGTGGCCTGGTGGGGGACGGCCAGCTACCGGCGGATAAAGACATCCTGAACTTGATTTTCGAGCCGGGCTTCTCCACCGCCGACCAGGTCAGCAACCTGTCCGGCCGCGGGGTGGGCATGGATGTGGTCAAGCGCAATATCACCGCGTTGCGCGGCAGCGTGAGCCTCGAGAGCGAAGAAGGGCAGGGCACAACGGTACGGATTCGTCTGCCGCTGACCCTGGCCATCATCGACGGCTTTCTGATCGGGGTGGGCAAGGCCTCTTATGTCATCCCGCTGAACATGGTGGAGGAGTGCATCGAGCTGGCGCCTGGACAGGGCGCAGACACCGGCTACTTGGACCTGCGTGGAGATGTGCTGCCGATCCTGCGCCTGCGGGACATGTTCGATGTGCAAGAACCTCGAGGCAGTCGAGAAAACGTGGTCGTCGTGCAATACGCCGGCCTGCGTGCTGGCTTGGTGGTCGATCGCTTGCAGGGGGAGTTTCAAACCGTGATCAAGCCATTGGGCAAAGTGTTTGGTGAGGCCCATGGGCTCGGCGGGTTCACCATCCTTGGCAGTGGAGCCGTCGCCCTGATTCTGGATATACCCAATTTGTTAGGACACGTTGCCAAGGACGCCACCCACCGTTCGATCCCAAGTCCGTTATCGACTTAATGAGCGTCATCAGGAGTTCCTCGCCATGACCGTTATCAGAAATATCATGCTGTTGGTTTTCACCGCAGCGCTCGGCGTTGTCGTGTTGGGTGGTACCAGCCTTTACCTGGCCGGTGAAATCAATACGAGCGCCAGTTATGCCAACACCAATACCGTGCCCAGCTTGCTGGAAATCGACCGTGCGGCGGCTGCGTTCACCGACCTTCACACCCTGGAATGGCAACGTCTGAACGATTCCGAAAAAAACTTCGTGTCCAGCTATGCACAGAACGTGGCACAGAACTTCAGCGCGATTGGCAAAGCCCTGGATCACTATGAGGCCGCATTGGTCTCCGACGACCATGACGCAGCACTGTTGAAGCAGTTACGTGGCCGCTTGGCTGAATTCGCGACCCTGCAGGCGCATTTCGACAAGTTCATCGACGACGGTGATCAAGCCTCGGCCCGCGCATTGATCGAGGCGAGCCAGCCATTGCAGAGCGCGGTGCTGACGACGATCGGTGAGCTGCGCGAATACAACCTGGAACTGGGGCGCAAGGGCCAATTGGTTGCCACCGCCACTGAGAAGAATGCCCGCTCCCTCATCCTGCTGGTCAGCGCGCTGACATTTTTAGCCACGGCGTTGGTGGGCGCACTTCTGGGACGCAACCTGATGCGCCAACTCGGCGGCGAACCGGTGGCCGTGCGCGCTTTCGCCGCTCGCTTGTCAGCGGGGGAGCTGGATGCCAAAGCCACGCTCAAGCCCGGTGACACCACGAGCTTGATGGCGTCCATGCAACAACTGGGCGCGAGCCTGCATGGGCTGGTCGCGGAGATAAACCGCATGTCCAGTGAACACGACAAGGGCGACATCGATGCACAGATCGATGCTGGCCGCTTTCATGGCAGTTACCGCTCCATGGCCCAGGGCATCAACGAGATGGTCAACGGCCATATCAGCGTGAAGAAAAAAGCCATGGCCTGTATCCGCGCGTTCGGCGAAGGCAATCTGTCGGCACCGCTTGAGCAATTTCCCGGCAAAAAAGCCTTTATCAACGAGAACATCGAGCAACTGCGGGCCAATATCCTGGCGCTCGTCGAAGACACCAGCCAGATCAGCGACAGCGCGCTGATCGGCAAACTCGATACCCGGCCTGACGCCGCTCGGCATCAAGGTGATTTCCGCCGCATCATCCTGGGGATCAACGGTTCGCTGGATGCGATCATCGTGCCGATTACTGAAGCCATGGATGTCTTGTCGGCGATGTCCAATGGCGACCTGACCCGGACCATCAACGGCGACTATCAAGGCAAGTTCCTGGAACTGAAAAACTCGGTCAACGGCACCGTGGAAAAACTCTCGGAAATCATCGGCGAAGTGCGCGGCTCAGCCGATTCGCTGTCCAGTGCTTCCGAGGAGATCTCCGCCACTGCGCAAAGCATGGCGCAGTCGGCGTCCGAACAGGCCGCGTCGGTGGAGCAGACCTCGGCATCGATGGAGCAAATGTCGGCGTCCATTGCTCAAAATACCGAAAATGCCAAGGTGACCGACGGCATGGCGGGTAAAGCCAACAAGGAAGCCTCGGAAGGCGGTCGCGCCGTGAAGGACACGGTGGCGGCGATGAAGACCATCGCTGAGAAAATCGGCATCGTCGACTCCATCGCTTACCAGACCAACCTGTTGGCGCTCAACGCGGCGATCGAAGCGGCGCGTGCCGGCGAGCACGGTAAAGGCTTCGCGGTGGTGGCGGCCGAAGTGCGCAAACTGGCCGAGCGCAGCCAGATCGCGGCGCAGGAAATCAGTGAAGTGGCTAAGAACAGCGTGGCCTTGGCGGAACGGGCGGGCAACCTGCTTGACGAGATTGTGCCCTCGATCGCCAAGACCTCTGACCTGGTGCAGGAAATCGCGGCCGCCTCGGAAGAACAATCCATCGGTTCCGAGCAAATCAACAGCGCGATGTCGCAGATGAGCCAACTGACCCAGCAAAACGCTTCGGCCTCCGAGGAACTGGCGGCGACGGCCGAGGAAATGAGCGGCCAGGCCGAGCAGTTGCAGGAACTCATGGGCTTTTTCAGCGTACAGAGCAAGCGCGCCGGGCGGACCGCCTCGATGCCCGTGATCAATCGCGCGGCATCCACGTTCGACCAGGATACCCGTGCGGTGGAGAGCGGTTTCGTCCGCTTCGGGAGCTGACCCATGAGCGCCACAGCCGTTATGCCAAACACTTTGGAGTCAGCGCCGCAGGTCGATGAGCCCTTGCAGTACCTGACCTTCTTGGCTGACCAGCAGATGTATGCGGTCAATACACTGAACGTTCGCGAAATCATCGAATACAACCAGGTGACCACGGTGCCGATGATGCCGACATTCCTGCGCGGGGTGATCAACCTGCGCGGTTCAGTGGTGCCGTTAGTGGACCTCAAGGCGCGGTTTGGCAAGGGTGTGACGGTGCTGGGCAGCCGAACGTGCA
Source organism: Pseudomonas sp. LY-1 (assembly GCF_053502595.1). Classification (NCBI taxonomy): domain Bacteria; kingdom Pseudomonadati; phylum Pseudomonadota; class Gammaproteobacteria; order Pseudomonadales; family Pseudomonadaceae; genus Pseudomonas; species Pseudomonas sp. LY-1. The sequence continues at coordinate 2,475,880 of NZ_CP094353.1, forward strand.
TCGTCATTCTTGAAGCGGCGAAGGAGGGCGAGTCCCAGGTGCTGGGGGTGGTGGTGGACTCGGTCAGCGAAGTGATCGAGATCCTCGATATCGATATCAAGCCCGCGCCGGCCTTTGGTAACCCTATCCGTACCGACTTCATCCGGGGGATGACCAAGGTGCGAGGTGCTTTTGTCACGCTGCTGCAAATCGAGCAGGTGTTGTGTGTCGATGAGATGGCCGGCTTGATGCGAGCTTGACGTGTACGACCGCGCCTCCCGGCGCGGCCGCAAAGTAATCGATGCGAGGTGAGTCATGGCGTTATCCATCGCAAGTCCAGGTAAAGCCACGGTCTCGAGCCCTAGCCAATACCTCACCTTCGAGTTGGGGGATGAGATGTTCGCCGTCGGCACGCTCAACGTGCGAGAGATCATCGAATACGGACCGATCACCAGCGTGCCGTTGTTGCCGCCCAGCATCCGCGGCGTGATCAATCTGCGCGGCGCGGCGGTTCCGGTGCTGGACCTGGGCGTGCGCTTTCGCGGCGAGCGCACGGTGCAGACCTCGAGGACCTGCTTTGTGATCCTTGAGGTACAGGCCAATGCCGGGGGCAAGCCGGTGGGCATCATTGTGGATGCGGTCAGCGAGGTCCTTGAAATCGCCGATCAGGATATCGAACCGTCCTTGAATTTCGGGACCGATGTCAGAGCGGACTTCCTGTTGGGCATCGGCAAATTGGAGAGCGGTTTTGTGTTGTTGCTGGATATCGGTCGCGTGTTGTCCCTGGAACAGGTCGATGTGCTGGCAACCCTTGATCCCTTGCTGCCTTCAACTGCCTGATTGTTTTTTGGGAGTGTCCTCATGAACGTGATTCTCTCCGATGCGGAGTTCCTGCAGTTTCGCACTCTCATTCATCAAATCGCCGGCATCAGCCTGTCGGATGCCAAAAAACAGTTGGTGAGCGCTCGGCTCGCCAAGCGCCTGCAAGTGTTCAAGCTCAATACCTACGGCGCGTACTACAAAGTGTTGATGAAGGACGCGACGGAACTACAAGTGGCGGTCGATATGCTGACCACCAACGAAACCTACTTCTTCCGCGAGCCCAAGCATTTTGATTTCCTGCGCGATGTCGCACTGCCCGAACTGCGTGGCAGCGGGCCTTTGCGTGTATGGAGCGGCGCCTGCTCGAGCGGTGAAGAGCCCTACACCCTGGCCATGGTCCTGGCGGACAGCCTCGGCGGCCGGCCCTGGGAAATCGTCGCATCGGATATCAGCAGCCGGGTACTGGAAACGGCCCGCCAGGGGCGCTACCCCCTCGAAGGCACGCGCGGCATTCCCCAAGCGTTGCTCAACAAATATTGCCTCAAGGGCGTCGGCGCCAACCACGGTTGCTTCATGGTCGAACCGGCGCTGGCGTCGAGGATCGATTTCCAGGCCATCAACTTGAACAATCCGCTGCCGAAACTGGGAATGTTTGACGTGATCTTCCTGCGCAACGTGATGATCTATTTTGACAGCGAGACCAAAGTGCAAGTGGTCAAGCGCCTGGTCAGCCACCTCAAGCCCGGCGGCTATTTCCTGGTCAGCCATTCGGAAAGTCTCAATGGCGTGACCGATGAACTGCGACTGGTCAAGCCTTCGATCTATCGGAGGCCGCATGCCTGACACCCCACCGTCCCGCGAGGTGTACCTGAATCCCGGCGAGTGGTTTTTCGGTTCAGGCGCCATTCGGCTGCGCACCGTGCTGGGCTCATGCGTTGCATTGGTGGTCTGGCATCCGCGGCGCTTGTTGGGCGGCATGTGCCACTACCTGCTGCCCCGGCGCGCAGTGAACAGATCGGCTGCACTGGATGGTCGCTACGGCGATGAGGCGCTCCAATTGCTGCTCGGCCGAATGCACGCGATCAAGGTGCCGCCGACGGAGTTCAGAATCAGCGTGTATGGCGGCGGGGATATGTTTCCGGGGCTGGCGCGTTCGGACAATCACTACGTTGGCCAGCGCAATGTCGAGCAAGCCAGGCACCTGCTCGATTCGCATCATTTGCGGTGTCACAACTTTCATGTGGAAGGCGTGGGTTATCGAACCGTGGTGTTCGATCTGGCCAATGGCAACATCGAACTCAACTACCTGGCCCTGCATTGGCCACTCAGCAGCCCTCATGGAGAGCGTGCGATATGAGCCTTATCAAAGTACTGATCATTGACGACTCCGCGGTGGTTCGCCAGGTGCTGACGGCGACCCTTGGGCAAGACCCGGCCATTGAAGTGATCGGCGCGGCGGCGGACCCGGTGTTCGCCATGGACAAGATGAACAAGCAATGGCCGGACGTCATTGTGCTGGACGTCGAGATGCCGCGGATGGATGGCATTACGTTCCTCAAGAAACTGATGGCCGAACATCCGACGCCAGTGGTCATCTGCTCCACGCTGACCGAGAAGGGCGCGGCCACCACCATGCAAGCGCTGGCGGCCGGAGCGGTGAGTATCGTGACCAAGCCGCAACTGAATTTGCGTCAGTTCCTGACCGACAGTTCCGATGAATTGGCCGGTGCCGTCAAGGCCGCAGCCCGGGCCAACATGAAACGCATGGTGCCGTCCAGCGAGCGAGCCCCGGTCAAGCTGACTGCCGACGTCATACTGCCGGCGAGCACGCAGGCCATGGCGCGCACCACCGAAAACATCGTCGCCATTGGTACGTCCACCGGCGGCACGCAAGCCCTGGAGTTGGTGCTGACCGCCTTGCCCAGGGTGTGCCCGGGAATCGTGATCGTGCAGCACATGCCGGAACACTTCACCGCGGCATTTGCCGAGCGGCTCAACCGCCTGTGCGAGATCGAAGTCAGGGAGGCGAAAAATGGCGACCGGGTCATTCCCGGTTGTGCGTTGATTGCTCCCGGCGGCAGGCACATGTTGCTCAAGCGCAGCGGCGCCCAATACCTGGTTGAAATCGTTGATGGGCCCCCTGTCAGCCGGCACCGCCCTTCGGTGGACGTGCTGTTTCGTTCGGTCGCCCGCAGCGCCGGCGGCAACGCGCTGGGCATCATCATGACGGGCATGGGGGACGATGGCGCTCGCGGGTTGAAGGAGATGCACGACAACGGCGCGCTGACGCTGGGCCAGAATGAAGAGTCGTGCGTGGTGTACGGCATGCCTAAGGAGGCCTTCAAGCTCGGTGCGGTGGAGCGCGAGTTGCCGCTCGAACAAATTCCAGCCGCGATTCTGCAGTCCATGCACATGCGCCGCTGACGGTTGATGCTGGTGAACCGAGGTTTTTTGCGCGCCTGGGTCGGGTTGGGCGGCGAGGGGGCTGGCTGCGCCGAAACGGCTTGGGAAGGTGATGAGTTCCGTATCTCAGCAGATGCTCTTCCTACCTGGGCGCTGGAAACTTTCAGCGCGATCAGGAACCGACTCCCACAGTTCTGCCACACAGGATAAGCCTGCTTCCGCTGGTTTGCTTGACGATTTGTCGATCGTCGGGGCGCCTGGAGCGCTGAGGCAAGGCGTCTGATCAAACCGAACTGGAGAACTAAATGTCGGCATCAGTATTCATGCAGTCTGTCGCTCACTCCTCTGATGACAAGTCTTTCAGAGACCCCATGTCCATTGCCGAGCGGTCTATGAGCTCATCGGCCAGCCAGAGCCTGTTCTGGGATTCGTATCACTTCGGCTCAGCATTCGGCAGCACGTCGTCGCGCCCGTACTTCGGCCACGGTCATTATCACTCGGGGCCGCCGCAACGTCCGCTGCCCGATAATGTGCGCCCGAACCCCGGCCCACCACCGCGCCCAACCCCCGAGCGGCCGGACCCGCATTACTCCAAGCAAAGCAATCAGCAACTGGCCCAGGCGCTGCTGAGCAATTACGGCGCGTTCAGGGAAGGGCATTTTTCGCGGCAAGTCACCCTCGAAAGCCTGAAGAAAATGGCCGAGCGACCGTTGACCGGCAACCCGCAGATGGACGCCAATATCCGCCTGGCGAAGGAACTGCTGCGGCGTCCCGAGCTGGTACGCGCGCTCGATCGAAACATGAGCACCGGTGCTTCGGATGGCCGCTTGTCCAGGGACGACATTATGAGCGTCATCGGTTCCGATAACCCCTTTAAACTCAAAGACGACAAACAGCTGATCAAGGAAATGCTCGGCCATTTCCAACAGTTGAAGGGCAACGGGCGGGGCGACAGCATCAAGCTCGACAAGCTCAAAGAGTTTGCGGCGCAAGCGTTGACGGGCAACCCCTTCACTGACCATCTCATCCAATTGGCCAAGGAAGTCATGGCCCGTTCGATTCTGCAGGGGCGGATGGACAATGTTGACGAGTGGCAGCGCGACGGCAAGATTTCGCGACGCGAACTGCTGAAACTGCTGCGTTAACTCGGGCACAGCCGAATGCCGCGTCACTCGCGGCATAGGTTGGCAAGCGTAGTGAGCAGGAAGCACCACTTCAGTCAGGGAGGAAGGGTTTTACCACGAAGAGATTGCCATCGGCCGTTGAATGGCTGCCGGTGTCTTCACCTACCGAATCAGGTCTGGACTATGAATTCGACATCCTTTGAATCTCAGCCCTCCCAGTACACGGTTGCGAGCCTGGCGATGCCTGCACGGGAAGCAGGCCTCCCAAGCACATCCCGTTCGCAGGCACTCAACCTCATGTCTTCGCCGAAGTTCAGCTTCAGGGCGCCCACCGCCGAAGACTTCGATAAAGGTTCTCGAACATTCACGGAGGAACCGTTGTCCAGCCCTGTGTTTTCCACGCTCGCCGGGTTATGGCATAAGTTGTCTTGCCGTCTGGCCAATGACACCGAGCGGCATCTGGGCTAACCACTGAACCGTTCTGCCAGGCACAGCGCTGCGGACGGGAAACGATAAGGCAGGGAAGAAACGATCAGGCGTACATGAGCTACTTGAAGGATTCAGGCCGCTCATGTCCTTTGCTCATACCCGCAGTATTTTGCCGCTGACCGCCACCGCTGCGAGCAATCCCCCGATCAACAGGAAGGCAGTCGCCAGGCTGCTGCCATGGGCAATGAAACCGATCACTGCGGGCCCCGCGAGAATGCCGGCATAGCCGAGGGTGGTGATGGCCGGCACGGCGATGTGTTCCGGCATGACGGTCTGCTTGCCGACAGCGGTGTAGAGCACCGGGACGATATTTGAACATCCGGCGCCGACCAGCGCATAGCCCAGCAGGGACATGGCCCAGGCCGGTGACAGGGTCGCGAGGAAGATCCCGGCCGCCGCCAGCGCCCCGCCGGTGACGATCACCCGGGCAGCCCCCAGTCGACGGACAATCCGGTCGCCGGTCAGGCGCCCGGCAGTCATAGTCAGGGCAAAGGCCGCATAGCCCAGGCCGGCGTAGGCTTCATCCAGGCCGCGTTCGGCGCTGAGGAACACCGCGCTCCAGTCGAGCACGGCGCCTTCGGCCAAAAACACGATGAAACACAAGCCGCCGATAAACAGCACCACGCCGTGGGGAATGGCAAACGGCGGCCCGGCGCTTTCACTGCCGTAGGGCAACCAGTGGGGGGCGGCCTTGAACAGCGCCAGCGCCATGATGACGATCACCACCAGGGTCGCCTGCAGCGGCGAAAACCCCAGCCCCAGCAACCCGGAGACCCCCGCTGCGCCGACGATGCCGCCCAGGCTGAACAACCCATGGAAGCCCGACATCATGGTTTTGCCGCTGGCGCGCTCGACGATCACCGCTTGCAGGTTGACCGTGGAGTCGACCGTACCCAGGCCCGCGCCGAACAGGAACAGACCGGCCATCAGCAACGGGATCGAACTGACGGTGGCGAGCATGGGCAACGCCAGGCAGATCAGGACCGTCCCGGCGCTCAGTACGCGCCGGCAACCATAGCGCGAGGCCAGTGCGCCGGCCACCGGCATGGCGATGATCGAGCCGCCCCCCAGGCACAGCAGCAACAGGCCCAGGGTGCCCTCGTTGAGTTCGGCGCGGGCCTTGGCATACGGCACCAACGGCGCCCAGGCGGCGATGCCGAAGCCGGCGATGAAGAAGGCGATGCGCGTCGACATTTGCTCCAGCCGCCCGGGAACCACGGGCGCTGGAGTGGGGATGGCAGTCATGGAGAATCCTTGGTTTTGCATTCAACGAACGATGTCCGGCGCGACATCCTTACACATCAAGCCTGATCGAGCGAGCCAGGTTCACGCGGCGTTTGCGCTGGCGACGGGTTTTATTTTCGCCAGCACGGAACGCTCTGGACACTGGCTGCCACCTAGAGGACATCGACGTGTAGGAGGTGGTCTGGAAGGTGCGTAATCCCCGTGAGAATTGCTGAACCCCAGGCTTCCTGCGGCGGATGACGCACCTTCCAGACCACTTCCCACGCGCCGACCGTTCTGTAATACGCTGCTGCTTCTGTGTGCAGACGATTGGACGGACGACGCGATGAAGGACTTTCAGCCAGGCGACCCCACGACCCGGTTCTACGATGCCCGCGGCAATATCTATGGGGTGGTCAGCCCGGCCTGTTTGCGTCGCCACGGGGTCGAGGTGCCCGACACTGCGGCCCTCGCGGCGAGCCGGCGCGACGCTTGGGCACTGCCGGCCATTGCCGCCGAATGTGGCTGGGGGCCTTCGCCGCGTCCGGCCGGTGCCAAGGCGCACCGTTGTGATGGGTTGTTGGTCGGGCCGTTCCAGGCGGCGCCGCCGTTCGACCTGTTGATCGTCAACACTGACGGCTCCCTTGCGGAGCGCAGTGGCAATGGCCTGACCATCTTCGCCCAGGCGCTGAGCGATCAGGGCTTGATGACGCAGGGCTGCGAGCTGCGGGTGCATCACGATAAACAGGATGCGAAGTCGCCGCTGGCCACCTATGTCGAACCGGCACTGCACGAGCAGGTGCGTGGGTTCTGGCTGGCATTGGGGCAGCCGGCGTTCGGCCCGCTGGCGGTCGGCGCGGACCTGCCCGGCGCCGAAGAGGGGGCGTTCAGCCATGTGCCCGCGCTGGCGGCGATCAACCCGGCATGGACGCGCAGCCAGTTTGTGCGGGTGGGCAACCCCCATTGCGTGACGTTGGTGTACCAGGCCGCTGCGCTGCCGGACAATCTGTCGATGCACCAGAGCGCACTGTTCGAGCCCTTGCAGGCGATTGCATTTGCGCCACCTGCCGGGCGTGGCCAGCCCTGTGTGGCCGGGGTCAACTTGCAATGGGCTGCCCAGGCGTCCGGCAATCGAGTGCTTGCGCGGGTGTTCGAGCGGGGAGAGGGGCCGACGGCGTCCTCCGGGACCAGCGCCTGTGCCGTGGCGTGCGCCGCGTGGCGCGCCGGTTGGGTCGCAGGCGGGGAGGTCGCGGTGGTGATGCCGGGCGGTACGGTGCCGGTTCGGTTGCAGATTCAGGATGCGACAGTGCTGAGCGTCAGCCTGTTCGGGGCTGCGCGGCCGCAGCTCGATGCGGGGCCGCGCGGCTGATCGCGTCGAGTCGTATTAGCGGCTGTCCATCGAACCCCGCGTGCTACAAAAACGTCACCTGCGCCGGCTGGCGCTTCATCAACACCTTGCCGTTGCGGATCGAGTACAGCGCCAGGCCCTGGCTGCGAATCACCTCATAGTCGCTGTCGGCCGAGAGGATCAACAGGTTGGCCGGCCGGCCGGGTTCCAACCCATAGCGATCGCCGAGGGCCATGGCCTTGGCGCTGTTGTCCGTGACCAGGTCCAGGGCGTTTTGCAGGTTGCGGTAGCCGAGCATGTGGCAGATGTGCAACCCGGCTTCGAGCACCCGCAGGATGTTGCCGTTGCCCAGGGGGTACCAGGGATCGACGATGGAGTCCTGGCCGAAGCACACATTCATGCCGGCTTCCAGCAGTTCGTTGACGCGGGTGACGCCGCGCCGTTTCGGGAAACTGTCGAAGCGCCCTTGCAGGTGAATGCTTTCGGTGGGGCAGGAGACGAAGCTGATACCGGAATGCCCGAGCAGGCGGAACAGTTTGGCGCAGTAGGCGTTGTCGTAGGAGCCCATGGCCGTGGTGTGGCTGGCGCTGACGCGGGCGCCCATGTCGCGGCTGCGCGCTTCTTCGGCGAGCACTTCGAGGAAACGCGAGTGCGGGTCGTCGGTTTCGTCGCAATGCACGTCGACCAGGCAGCCGCTGCGTTCGGCCAGGTCCATCAGGAACTTCACCGAACTCACGCCCTGGTCGCGGGTGTATTCAAAGTGAGGGATGCCGCCGATCACGTCGGCGCCCAGGCGGACGGCTTCTTCCATCAGCTCGCGGCCACTGCGGTACGACTCGATGCCCTCCTGGGGAAAGGCGACGATTTGCAGGTCGATCAGGTGCGCAGTGTCCTCGCGCACTTCGAGCATGGCTTTGAGCGCGGTGAGGTCCGGGTCGGTGACGTCGACGTGGGTACGCACATGCTGGATACCGTGGGCGGCGAGGGCCTGGATGGTTTTCCTGGCGCGGGCCTTGGTGTCTTCGTGGGTGATGGTGGCTTTGCGTTCGCCCCAGCACTCGATCCCTTCGAACAGGGTGCCGCTCATGTTCCAGCGCGGCTCGCCGGCGGTGAGGGTGGCGTCGAGGTGGATGTGCGGTTCGACGAAGGGCGGTATCACCAGGTTGCCGGCCGCGTCGAGGTCGTCGGGCCCCGCCGTGGGGGCTGTGGTTTGCGGCGTGATGCTGGCGATCCGGCCGTGTTCCAGGTGCAGATCATGCAGGCCTTCACGGTTGCGCAGGCGGGCGTTGATGATGTGCATGGGCAAGTTCCTCTTGGCTAAAAACAATCAGGCAGACAGCCGCCAGATCATCAGCGCGATGCCGATGTCCAGGCGGTCATACGAATTATCCAGCCTCAGCCCGCACAGGGCTTCGATGCGCTGGACGCGGTGCGTCAGGGTATTGCGGTGGACGGCCAGGCGCTGCGCGGCGGCCACAAGGTTACCATTCTCGTGGAACCAGGCTTCGAGGGTCGGCAGCAGGCTTGGGCCATGGTGCAGGTCGTGGCGCAGCAACGGGCCCAGGCGGTCATTGAGAAACTGGTCGAGCAGCGCACGATCGCGCACGCCGCTGAGCAGCTTCAATACGCCCAGTTCGTCATACACGCAGAGCCCGGCGCGTTCGCTGAAGCGCCGCGCGGCGGCCAACGCCTGGCGCGCTTCATCCTGCGCCTGGGCCAGGCGCGCCGGCGGGTGGGCGGCGGCGCTCAGGCCGATGAACAGTTTCAGCGGCGCCAGGCGCAGGTTCAGCGGCTTCAACCAATTGGCCAGTTGCTCCCGGTTAGCCAGCGCCGCGACGGCATCGGCGGCCGGCAGCAGCAACGTCCATTGGCCGGCGCGCCCGAGTACCGGCACCGCGGCCGACAACTGCCGCAGGCGCCGGGTAATGCTGTCGTGTTGCCGCGCCAACTGCGCTTCCATCTGCGCCGCCTCACCCTGGGCAAATAACGCGTCGCTGCCCTCCAACTGCAACTGTACGATTTGCCAATGGCCGGCCAGGGGCATGCCCAACTGGGCGGCGCGGTGCAGCAGCAGATCCAACGATTGATAGTCACCGGCCAGCAACCGCTCCAGCACATCGTGCCGCGAGCGGCCCAATTGCTCGGACTGGATCAACGCTGAACCGATCGCCTGGGTCACCAGCACCATTTTCAGTGAGTAAGGCTGTTCGATCAGCGGCATGTCGGCGGCTTCGGCGGCGTCCAGCAAGCGCTGGGGAATCGCCTGGATATAGGCCGGCCCGGTGAGAATCACCAACCCGGCCACCTGACGCAGGCAGGCTTCCTCCAGCAGTTGCAGCAAATTCGCTTCGTCCCGTGGGTGATTGATACCGGTGACGAACACCAGTTCACCCCCCAGCACCCACTCGGCGATGCCGCTGTTCTCTGCGACATACGGCCAGCGCACGGCATTCTCCAGGCCCGCCGCCCCGGCGCGCAGGCACAGGGAATCCAGCCCCGGCAGGGCGAGCACATCGGCGATGGTCAGGCTCATGCCTGTGCGTCAGCCAACGGTGCCCGCACGCGCAGTACGGCGCTGAGTAACATGTAGGTCAGCGACGCGGCGACGATCCCCACCAACGGCGCCACCCAGGGCGAATTGAATGCCAGTACGGTGCCCACGGCGTAGGCGGTCAACCCCGGCCAGTTGAACGCCGGCAGGCGCGCATCGGCCAGGCGCGGGTAGCGGCCGCGGTAGCGATAGAAAAAGTCCGCCATGATCACCCCGCCAATCGGTGGAATCACCGTGCCCAGCAGGATCAGGTACGGCACCAGCATGTCGTACATGCCGAGCAGCGCCAGCAGCGTGCCGATCACCGCACCTGCCAGGGTCACCGTCTTGCGGCGGCGGGTGCGCAGCAGGTTGCAACCGGCCACGGCGAAGTTGTAGATGGTGTTGTCCTGGGTGCTCCAGATATTGAGCAGCAACATCGCCATCGCGGCCGTGGCAAAGCCTTGCAGCAGCAACACCTCCACCACGTCGGGCTGTTGATAGACGATGGCGCCATAAGCCCCGATCAGCACCATCAAGCCATTGCCGACAAAAAAACCGATCAGGCTGGCGAGCACCGCGACCTTGGCCGAGCGCGAAAAGCGCGTCCAGTTGGTGGCCTGGGTCGCGCCGCTGACAAAGGTGCCGAACACCAGGGTGATCGCCGTCGACACGTCCAGTTCCGACGTCGGCACCACCGCCAGCAAGCCTTGCAGCCCGCCGACTTTCACCGTGGCGACCCACATCGACAGGCACAACAGAATGCCCATGGCCGGCACCGCGATGTAGGACAGAATCTCCAACCCGCGATAGCCCACGTAGGCCGTGGCGCAGAACAGCAGGCCAAACAGCACCATCAGCACCAGCACGCTGCCCTGGCTCAGCTCGAAATATTTGCCCAGCACCACGGCGGCGGTGGCGGTGCCCCAGGCGTACCAGCCGATCTGGGTGAAACCGAGGATCAAATCACTGAGCTTGCTGCCGACTTCGCCAAAACAGAAGCGCCCCATCAGCACCGAGTTCAGGCCGCTCTTGAACGCGATGTAACCCAAGCCTGCGGCATAAATGCCCAACAGCAGGTTACCCAAGGCCACGACGCCGAGCATGTCGACGAAACTGAATGCCACGCCCAGCTTGCCGCCGGCAAACATGGTCGCGGTGAAAAAGGTGAAGCCCAGCAGCACCATGGCGGTGGACGCCAGGCCCTTGCGTGCGTGCATCGGGACTTCGCTGAGGGGGTAATCGTTGCCCGGTTCTTGCTGCGTCATGTGCCTTGCTCCCTGAATGAGTGACGCAGGCCTATTGCACCGCGCGTGCCAATTGAGCAGCAGTGACGGGCGCACGGTGGGTGTTGTGCAGTATGCACAGGATTTATCGCCAGACAGGCGCGGAACGCGGGCGGGAGTGGTCGCGGTGCCCAATCGGGCACGAAAGCGGTGCAGCGGTGATACAAATTGGATCAGTCGAACAGCGTCAGCGTGGTTTCGCCGCGATGAAACGCAAAGGCCGCCTCGAGATCGCTTTCGATGGTGCGCCCACGGGACAGCGGCGGCAGGTCGTCGAGGGCGAAAAAGCCCACCTCGGTGGTTTCGAACCCGGCCGTCGGCGCCAGTTGGTCGACCCGTTCACACAGGAAATACAGCTTGTAGAAGTCCCGCACATCCGGGCGATACAAGCCCTTGGCCTTGTGCGTGACGCTGTAGAGCGCCCGCGCCGTCACGGTCAGCCCGGCTTCCTCGCGGATCTCCTTGACGATGTTTTCTGCGGCCGACAGACCGATATCGGCATAGCCCCCCGGCAGTGCCCAGCAACCATCGGTCGCCTCGCGCACCAGCAGAATGCGCTCGCCGTCGATCACTGCGCCGCGGACATCGATCATTGGCGTCGAATAGCGCTGGGCGAAATCCGGGACCAGCCCGCTGATGCGCTCCAGCGGCACGTTGCCCAATTGCGCGAGCATGCTGTGGGCGATCTCGGCAATTTCTTCCAGGCGCTCGCGTTCGAAGTCGTCGGTGCAAAAGTGCAGCCCCGTGGACGCCAATGCCTGCAAGCGTTTGGCCTGGGCCAGCCAGGTGTTTTCCATGGGGCGCTCCCGCAGGGCGTTGACGTGAGGGTTACTCGCCGCGATAGATGCAGCCGCTGGTGCAGGTTTCGTGGATGCGAATCGCGCTGAGTTCGGGCAGCAGGGGTTTCAATTCGGTCCAGATCCACTTGGCCAGTACTTCGCTGGTGGGGTTTTCCAGGCCGGGGATGTCGTTCAGGTAGTTGTGGTCGAGGCGTTCATAGAGCGGCTTGAAAATCGCCTTGATCTCCGAGAAGTCGCGAATCCAGCCGGTATGGGGGTCCAGGTCGCCGCTCAGGTGGATCGCCACCTTGAACGAATGCCCATGCAGGCGCCCGCATTTGTGGCCGTCTGGCACGTGGGGCAGGCGGTGGGCGGATTCGAATGTAAATTCCTTGAAGATTTCCACAGTATTTTTCAGCTCGGTCAGGTTTCTGGCAGGCGGCGAGTTTAACAGCTACATCGCGCCTCGCGCATACCGCTGGGTCAAAGCGCCTGCAAGCGCTCGCCCAGGCCACCCTGGTCGGCCAGTTGCAGAAACTCATCGCCCAGGCGCCGGCTCTCGCTCATTGCGGTTTGCCAGTATTTGTTGCGAGTCGCGTCATCGCCCAGAAAGCGCTTGAAGTCGCTGCGGTCCGGCAGTTTGCCGTGGGGCAGGCGGGCCAGGTAGTCCTTCGACGGCGCCAGCAGCAACACGTCCTGCAAGCCTTGTTGATTGCTGCGTCGCCACGGCAGGCCCTTGTCGAACCAGCCGGGGATGACCCGGTCGGTGAAGTGCGGGTACAGCACGATGTCATCGCCGTGGTAGGGCAGGTCGAGGTGGTAATCCAGCAGGCCGCCGTCGCGGTAGGTGCCGGCACCGGCACCAGGCAGGTCGCGCACGCCTTGCATCACCAGGGGAATCGAGCCGGACGCCAGCAGCGCCTGGCGCAGGTTGCCCAGGTTCAGGTCGAGGAAGCGCGACGGAAAATCCCGCAGCGCATGCACCGGCGGCGCCTGGCGCGGGTCATGGATGATCAGCCGCTCGAAATGCCGCGACAGCCGCGCGCGGCCGCGCAGGTTGTCGGCAATCACCGACGACAGGCCCAGGCCCAGCCGCCCGCGGTGGTCATCGGCGAGCAGGCCGTGGCTCTTGACCACCATGATGTTCAGCCGATAGTCGGGGTTGTCCAGCACCCGCGCATCGCGCCCGGCCAGCAGGTCATCGAGCATGCGCCGGCAGCTCTGGCTGACCTCGGCCATGGTCACGCCTTTGGCGAAGCGTTGCTCGTTGTACAGGCGGCCGAGGTCGAGCAGGCCTTGCACCGGGTCGGGCAGGCAGGCGCTGGCAAACCGCCAGGAACCGATGGAGGCACCGATCAGCGCACGTTCGCGCGGCGCGCGGGGCAGCCACTCGCCGAACAGCGCCAGGTCCAGGCCCTGGATGCCCAAGGCCTTGGGCCCGCCTGCCGCACCGGGAAGGATACCGACATCGGCAGGCTTGAGGCCTTGCTCGCGAATGCGCGCAAAGGCGCGCTTGCCGGCCTTGAGGGTCAGGGCGGGAAACTTGATGTGGATGGCTGTCATACCGGTCTCTGTTGAAGCGAGCGGGGCAGTATAGAAAATCTCGCCGGGTGAAGGAAAACGCGGGTGACGCGAATTGCCATGGTGGCAATTCAGTTTCAGTTAAGTTGCCGCGGATACCCTGGCGGGCGTAGGACAAATATCGTGAAACGGAGACTCAGCATGAAGCGTCTTACAATGCTGGTCGCCGCCGGGTTCATTGCCTCTTTGGCGGCACAGGCCCAGGCAGTCGACCCCGACAAGTCACTCTGCGGGCCCGGCACTGTTACTATTGTCGCCTTCGATCAGCTGGACGCCACGGCCCTGGCCTTGCATCCCGGTTCGACGCTGCTGGACACCGACCTGGACGAGGTCTACGGCAAGTACCTCTACGAGGTCGAACTGGAGGATGTCGACGGCATCGAATGGGAGGTTGAATTGGACGCGCTCACCGGGCATGTGCTCAAGAATCATCAGGATACGTAATGAAGGTATATCGACGCGCCGCTGGCTGGGCGGGGCTGGTGCTCCTGGCGTTTTGCTCAAGCCTGTCAGCCCGCGACCTCAACCAGGACGAAGCCTTGGCACTGCGCCAGCAGGGGGTGATCCTGCCGCTCGAGCAACTGTTGCAGCAGGCCATGGCGCGCCACCCCGGCTCGCGGCTGCTGGAGGCCGAGCTTGAGAAAAAGGACGAGCAATATGCCTATGAGGTGGAACTGGTGACGACCGACGGTGTGGTGCGCGAGATCAAACTCGACGCCACCAGCGGTGCGCTGATCAAAGACGAGGAAGACTGATGCGCCTGCTGTTGGTGGAAGACAACGTACCGCTGGCCGATGAACTGCTGGCCGGCCTGCAGCGCCAGGGCTATGCCGTCGATTGGCTGGCCGATGGGCGCGATGCCGCGTACCAGGGCCGCAGCGAACCCTATGACTTGATCATTCTCGACCTCGGCCTGCCCGGCTTGCCCGGGCTCGAGGTGTTGGCGCAATGGCGCGCGGCCGCGCTGGCCACCCCGGTGCTGATCCTCACCGCGCGCGATTCCTGGGCCGAGCGCATCGAAGGGCTCAAGGCCGGCGCCGACGATTACCTGAGCAAACCGTTTCACCCCGAAGAACTGCACCTGCGTGTCCAGGCGCTGTTGCGCCGCTCCCATGGCCAGGTCAACCAGCCGACCTTGCAAGCGGCCGGCCTGCAGTTGGATGAAGGGCGCCAATGCGTGCTGCGCGACGGCGACGAAATCCAACTGACCGCCGCCGAGTTTCGCTTGCTGCGCTATTTCATGTTGCACCCGCAACAGATCCTGTCGAAAAGCCATCTGGCCGAGCATTTATATGACGGTGAGACCGAGCGCGATTCGAATGTGCTTGAAGTCCACGTCAACCACCTGCGCCGCAAATTGGGCCGCAGCGTGATCGAAACCCGGCGCGGCCAGGGTTACCGGTTCGGCGCCAGTCCTGCATGAAGTCGATCCAGCGGCACCTGAGCCTGGGGCTGATCAGCGTGATGGTGGTGGTCGGCGTGGTGCTGGCGCAAACCAGCCTGTGGTTGTTCGAAGCCGGTTTGCAGCGCTATTTGGAGGCCGGTCTGCGCAACGACAGCGAGAACCTGCTGGTGGCGCTGGTGCGCGGGCCGAATGGCGTGCAACTCGACGAGCAACGCCTGGCGCCGGCCTATCAGCGGCCGTTCTCGGGGCATTATTTCCGTATCGATTTCGCTGACACCCACTGGCGCTCCCGCTCGTTGTGGGACCAGGAGTTGCCACGCCTGCCCGCGGCCGGGCTCAAGGGCAATCTGCAACTGGGGCCGGAAGGCCAGCAACTGTTGGTACTGCGTTCGGACTACAAGCGCTTCGGCCAATTGATTTCCATCAGCGTGGCCCAGGACTACACGCCCGTGCGTGAAAGCTTTCGGCTGATGCGTCAGATCGGCCTGGTGCTGGGGGTGGCGGCCCTGTTGCTGGTGTTGATCCTGCAACGGGTCACGGTCCGTCGCGCCTTGCGCCCGCTGGAAGTTGCGCGCAACCAGATCGCCCAGCTGCAACAGGGCCAGCGCTCGCAACTCGACACCCAGGTGCCGCAGGAGCTGGAACCGCTGGTGGCGCAGATCAACCACCTGCTGGCTCACACTGAAGACAGCCTCAAGCGCTCACGCAATGCCCTGGGCAACCTCGGCCACGCGCTGAAAACCCCGCTGTCGGTGCTGTTGAGCGCGGCGTCGAGCGACGCGCTCAAGGATCAGCCGCGCTTGCGCACGCTGCTGCGCGAACAGCTTGAACAGGTGCAACAGCGCCTCGACCGCGAACTCAACCGCGCACGCCTGGCCGGCGACACCCTGCCGGGCGCCTTGTTTGATTGCGCGAACGAACTGCCTGGCCTGCTGGCGACCCTGAACATGGTCCACGGCGACCACTTGGACTTGAGCCACCACGCCGTCCCTGGCCTGCAATTGCCCTGGGCCCGCGAAGACCTGCTGGAGCTGCTCGGCAACCTGCTGGACAACGCCTGCAAATGGGCGGATGCGCAGGTGCGCCTGAGCATCGGCGAGACGCCGCACAGTTACCTGCTGGCGGTGGAAGACGACGGCCCCGGCATTCCCGAAGCCCAGCGCGACCGGGTGTTCAGCCGTGGTACGCGCCTGGACGAGCAGACCGACGGCCATGGCCTGGGCCTGGGGATCGTGCGTGATATCGTCGAGGTGTGGGGCGGGGTGTTGCAGTTGCAGGAAAGCCAACTGGGCGGGCTCAAGGTGCTGATCGAACTGCCCAAACGCTGAGGTCGATCAAAAATGGGGGGAGGGGCTTACCCCGGTGCAGACCGGAGACATTCTTTACGTTTGAAACCGGAGACATCGTTTACATGTATTAATCATGGCCAGGCGATGACCAGCCGATCAAAAGTGTGGGAGGGGGCTTGCCCCGATAGCGGTGAATCAGTCGATGTAGCCTTTGACTGACCCACTGCAATCGGGGGCAAGCCCCCTCCCACATTGGATTTTCTTCAGCGTTGGTGTCGGTCACTCACACCTGGAAATGATCCATCAACCCCTGTTGCTGATTGGCCAGGTGGTTCAACGCCTGGCTGACCCGTGCCGATTCGTTGGCCTGTTCTGACAGCGACTCGGTGACATCGCGGATTGTCGCCACGTTGCTGTTGATCTCTTCGGCCACCGCGCTTTGCTCTTCGGCGGCACTGGCGATCTGTAGGTTCATGTCGCTGATCACTGTGACTGCGGCGCCGATCTGGCGCAGGGCGGTGACCGCCTCGCCGACTTGTTCGACGCTGCTCTGGGCCTGGCGATAGCTGTTGCCCATGGCGCCGACCACATCGGTGGTGCCGCTTTGCAGTTGCTCGATCACCAGGCGGGTTTCTTCCACCGACTCCTGGGTACGACGCGCCAGGTTGCGCACTTCGTCGGCGACCACGGCAAACCCACGGCCGGCCTCACCGGCCCGGGCCGCTTCGATGGCGGCGTTGAGGGCCAGCAGGTTGGTCTGCTCGGCGATGCCGCGAATCACTTCGAGCACCGAGCCGATCTGCGCACTGTTGGTCGCCAGGCCTTCAACCTGGGCCATGGCGGTGCTCATGTCCGCCGCCAGATGGCCGATGTTGGTGGTGGTGCGGTCGATCACCTGCAGGCCGTCACGGGTGGCCTGGTCGGCATCGCGCGCGGCGTGGGCGGCCTGGGCCGCACTGCGGGCGACGTCCTGGGCGGTGGCGCTCATTTCATGGGAGGCGGTGGCCACCTGGTCGACCTGGCGGTATTGCTGCTCCATGCCGGCGCTGGTTTCGCTGGCGATCGCGGCGGATTGGTCGGCGGTGCCGCGGGCGTCCTGCACCGAGCGTTTGACCTCAGCGATGATCGGCTGCAGTTTGTCGAGGAAGCGGTTGAACCAGCCGGCCAGTTGCCCCAACTCGTCCTGTTTGGCGTAGTCCAGGCGGCGGGTCAGGTCGCCTTCGCCGCTGGCGATGTCTTCGAGCATGTGCGCCACGCTCAGGATCGGCCGGGTCACGCTGCGCGCCATCAGCCACACCAGCCCCAGGCCGATCACGGCGGCGAGCAGGCCCAGGCTCAACTCGAGCAGGGTGCCGCGGGCGTTGTCGGCGTCCAGTTGCGCTTTGAGCGCTTCGGCCGGGCCCACCAGGATTTTTTCCGGCACATCCAGCAACACGCCCCACGGCTTGCCGCCGGGGATCGGCGTGAACGGTGCCAGGACCTTGAGTCGATGGTCGGCACGCAGGCTGCTGATCCGCGTACTGCCGGCCAGGGCGCTGAGCAATTGCGCGCCGCTGGCGGTGTCGACCTGGTCCAGGCGCTGGCTGAGCTTGCTCGCATCCGGGCTGTAGCCGGCCAGCAAGCCGGTGGCGCTGAGAATGCTGACCTGGGTCTGGCCGTCATACAGCGTGTGGCTCGCCTGCTGGCTCACCGCCTGCAGGCTGTTGAGGTTGATGTCCACCGACAGCGAGGCAATGACTTTGCCATTCACCATCAGCGGGAACACGAGGCTGGTCATCAGTACGTTTTGGCCGTCGATGACATAGAAGTACGGTTCGATCACACACGGTTTAAGGGTGGTGCGCGGGCAGGTGAACCAGGCATTGGCCTTTTCCCCGCTCGGGCCGACGCTGGTGTCGGACATGTCGCTTTCGGGCAGCGACATGGCGGTGAGTTTGCCGGGCGTCGGCTGTGACCAATAGAGGGCGAATCGGCCTTTGTCGTTGCTGCCCAGCTCTGGCTGGTTGACGAACAGCTCATCCTTGCCGTCCAGGGCATTGGCTTCGAAAACCAGGGACAAGCCGAGCAGGTCGGGGTTGGCCTGCAAGGCGGCCTTGACCTGGCGGGTCAAGTCTTCACGGGTGTCGAAGGCGTCAAGGAAGCGCTTTTCCGCCTGTTCGCGCAGGAACAGCACCTGGCGGGAAAACCCGTGACCGTATTGATAGGCATCCATGAACTGCTGGCGGATGCCCAGCGCCTGCGCTTCGCCCTGGGCTTCGATACGCGCCCGGGCCGCTTCGTCGAGCATGTGCATGCTGGAGGCTTTGACCTGCTGCGAACTCTGTTCCATGCGATACAGCGACAGACCCACCAGCAGGGTCACGATCCCCAGCAGGCAGAGGCCGGCGAGCAGGGTGATTTTCCATTGAATGGACAGCTGTCTGAGGGACATCGCGGAGCATCCTTTACCTGAAAACATAGAGAGCCTTTATATCGGCGGCTATGTTTTTTTCTTTATTCAAACGTTCAATTTAAATTTGCAGGCGACGCCGTTTTTTGACATGCGACCGCGCCTGCTGCAAAGTGCGCGCCCTCTAATAAGACCTCCTTCCAGCCTGCTCACCGGCAGTCATCCTCCATGGCCGCGCGGGTGCGGGCATGCCTGTATTTTGTTTTTTGCTTGAGGTAACCATGATTAACGCAGTCATCGCCGCGGTCGGCACCATGCTGGTGCTCAGCCTGTCCCGCGTGCATGTGGTCATCGCCATCATCGTCGGCGCCCTGGTGGGCGGGCTGACCGGTGGCCTGGGCATCGACGCCACGCTCCAGGCCTTCAACGGTGGGCTGGGTGGTGGCGCGACAGTGGCTTTGTCCTACGCATTGCTCGGCGCTTTCGCGGTGGCGATTGCCAAGTCCGGCCTGGCCCATGCCCTGGCGGACAAGGCGCTGCTGCTGGTCGATCGCCAGGAAGCCAGCGGCGGCAGCCACGTCAAATGGCTACTGATCGGCCTGCTGTGGGTGGTGGCGATCGCCTCGCAAAACATCCTGCCGATTCATATCGCGTTTATCCCGCTGCTGGTGCCGCCGTTGCTGTATGTGCTGACCAAACTGCAACTGGACCGTCGCCTGATCGCCTGCGTGATGACCTTCGGTTTGATCACGCCCTACATGTTCCTGCCGGTGGGCTTCGGCAACATCTTTCTCAACCAGATCCTGCTGGCCAACGTGGCCAAGAGCGGCGTGGACATCAGCCAGGTCAACGTGACCCACGCCATGGGCCTGCCGGCGCTGGGCATGGTGGTCGGCCTGCTGGTGGCGGTGTTTGTCAGCTACCGTAAAAAGCGCGTGTACGACCTGGAGAAAATCGAGCGGGTCGAACAGGTCGCGGTGCAATACAACCCACTGACCCTGCTGGTGGCCGGCCTGGCGATTGCCTCGGCGTTCATCATTCAGTTGTGGTTGGACTCGATGATCATCGGCGCCCTGGCCGGGTTCCTGATTTTCTCGGTATCGGGCATTGTGCGCTGGCGCGAGACCGACGACCTGTTCACCGAAGGCATGAAGATGATGGCGATGATCGGCTTCATCATGATCGCCGCTTCAGGCTTCGCCGAAGTGCTCAAGGCCACCGGAGACGTGCGCTCGCTGGTGGAAACGTCGGCGGCGCTCATCGGCCATAGCCGTGGGATCGGGGCGTTGCTGATGTTGCTGGTGGGGCTGCTGGTGACCATGGGCATCGGTTCGTCGTTTTCCACGGTGCCGATCCTGGCCGCGATTTTCGTGCCGCTGTGTGTGCAACTGGGCTTCAGCCCGCTGGCCATTGTGTGCATCGTCGGCACGGCCGGCGCCTTGGGCGATGCCGGTTCGCCGGCGTCGGATTCGACCCTGGGCCCGACGTCCGGCCTGAATATCGACGGCCAGCACCACCACATCTGGGACACCGTGGTGCCGACATTCCTGCATTACAACATCCCGCTGCTGGTGTTTGGCTGGGTGGCGGCGATGACGCTCTGACGAGGTCGTCCTACAGAATCCGCGCAACTGGCCGTTAACCTCTCAAGCCGCCACTAATAAGAGAGAAAAGCCATGCGTCTGAGCCTGAAGGTCAAAGTCCTGTGCCTGGCCATCGTGCCGGTGCTGTTGTTTGCGTTGGTGATCAGCCTGACCACGGTGTGGATCCTCAAGGGGCAAGCGCGCAACGAGGTGGATGAGACCCGCCAGCACCTGCTCGACGCCGCCAAGGCCACTCTGCAGAGTTATGTGGAAGTGGCCATGACCACCATCAAGCCGCTCTACGACGCCGCCGCCCCGGGCGATACGGCGGCGCGTGCCGATGTGGTCAAGCTGCTGTCCAATACCAGCTACGGCAAGGATGGCTACTTCTTCGGCTACGACTCCGAAACCATCCGCCTGTTCAAGGGCAACAGCCCGGACGGCGTGGGCAAGAGCTTCAAGGACAACCGCGACCCGAATGGCGTCTACGTCAACCGCGACCTGGTCAAGGTCGGCAAGGACGGCACCCACTACCTGCAATACAGCTCGACCCAGCCCGGCCAGACCGAACTGGTGCCCAAGCTCGGCTACACCGAGTACCTGCCCAAGTGGGACATGGTCATCGGCACCTCGGTCAACCTGGATGGCATCGATGCCCAGGTGGCGGTGGTCGAGGCCAAGGTCAAGAAACGCATGGAGGGCGTATTGCTGAGTATCTTCGGTGTGGCCGTGCTGGTGCTGCTGGTGATTGCGGCGGCGGGCATGGTCCTGGCCAATACCATCCTGCGTCCGCTGCACCTGATGAAAGCCAACCTCGACGATATCGCTGCCGGTGAGGGCGACCTGACGCGGCGCCTGGCTATCACCAGCCAGGATGAGCTGGGCGATCTGGCCGGGGCCTTCAACCGGTTTGTCGAAAAGATCCACGGTTTGGTGCGCCAGATCACCGAAATGACCGCGCAACTCACCGGGCTGGTGGGCCAGGTGTCCGACCAGGCGCAGCGTTCGGAGCAGGCCATGGAGCGTCAGCGTCACGAGACCGACCAGGTGGCCACCGCGATCAATCAAATGTCTTCCGCCGCCCAGGAAGTGGCGCGCAGTGCCCAAGGCGCTTCCGTGGCTGCGCAACAGACCGACGCCGAGGGCCAGGCCGCCAAGCGCGTGGTGGACGGCAGCATCGCGCAGATCCATGCGTTGGTGAACGATATCCGCAGCAGCGGCGTGTCCCTCGACAGCTTGCAGCAGGACGTGTCGTCGATTGTCAGCGTGCTCGGCGTCATCCGCTCGATAGCCGAGCAGACCAACCTGTTGGCCCTTAACGCCGCGATCGAAGCGGCGCGGGCGGGGGAGGCCGGTCGCGGCTTTGCCGTGGTCGCCGACGAAGTGCGTGCCCTGGCCAGTCGCACCCAGACCAGCACCCAGGAAATCCAGGGCATGATCGACCGCCTGCAAAAAGGCACCGTCGCCGCCGTGGAGGCCATGCGCCGCTCCAGCGATGCCGGGGACGGCACCTCGGCCCAAGCCAACGAAGCCGGGGCGTCGCTGGACACCATGGCGCAGTTGATCGGCACCATCAACTCGATGAACGCGCAAATTGCCAGCGCCGCCGAAGAACAGACCGCGGTCGCCGAAGAGATCAACCGCAGCGTGCATCAGATTGCCGTGGCGGTCGACAGCGTGGCCGATGAAACCCAGTTGGGCGCCCAGACGTCGCGCAGCCTGGCCGACCTCGGCCAGCGCTTGGGCCAACTGGTGGCCCAGTTCAGGATCTGAGCGGGGTTACTCGACGTCGCGCATCAACAGGCCGAAACGCAGATCCATCTGCGCCGGCAAGGGCACATACACCGTGTGCCCATCCCCCGGCGCCACTTCGATGGCTTCGCCCTTGGCGTTGTGCAGGGTGGCCAGGTCGAAGTGAAAGTTGCCGGCGGGGGTCATCAGTTCCAGGTGATTGCCCACCGCAAAGCGGTTCTTCACCTTGACCTCCGCCAGCTCGCCCCGGCGCTCGCCGGTCAATTCGCCGACGAACTGCTGACGTTCCGACACCGAACTGCCGTTCTGGTAGTTCTGGTACTCGTCGTGTACATGGCGGCGCAGGAAACCTTCGGTGTAGCCGCGTTGGGCCAGTGACTCCAGGTTGGTCATCAGGTTGCGGTCAAATTCGCGACCGGCCACGGCGTCATCGATGGCCTGGCGATACACCTGGGTGGTGCGCGCGCAGTAGAAGTGGGACTTGGTGCGGCCTTCGATCTTCAACGAATGCACGCCCATGTGGGTCAGACGCTCCACATGCTGCACCGCACGCAGGTCCTTGGCGTTCATGATGTAGGTGCCGTGCTCGTCTTCGAAGGCGGGCATCTGTTCATCCGGGCGGTTGGCCTCCTGCAACAGGAACACCTGATCGGTCGGCGCGCCAATGCCCAGTGTGGGTTCCGGCTGATATTCCTGGACGATATCGCCGGTGACGTTTTCCACCGCCGGCGTGGCCTGGTATTTCCAGCGGCAGGCATTGGTGCAGGTGCCTTGGTTGGCGTCGCGCTTGTTCATATAGCCGGAGAGCAGGCAGCGCCCGGAATAGGCCATGCACAACGCGCCATGGACAAACACTTCCAGCTCCATGGCCGGCACTTGCTCGCGGATTTCGCCGATCTCTTCCAAGGACAATTCCCGCGACAGGATCACCCGGCAGATGCCCTGCTGTTGCCAGAATTCCACACTGGCCCAGTTCACGGTATTGGCCTGCACCGACAAGTGGATGGGCATCATCGGGAAGTGGCGACGCACCAGCATGATCAGCCCGGGGTCGGACATGATCAACGCATCCGGGCCCATGGCGATCACCGGGGCCAGGTCCTTGAGGAAGGTCTTCAGCTTGGCGTTGTGCGGCGCGATGTTGACTACCACGTAGAAACGCTTGCCCAGTGCATGGGCTTCCTCGATGCCCAGGGCCAGGTTGGCGTGGTCGAATTCGTTGTTGCGCACGCGCAGGCTGTAGCGCGGCTGGCCGGCGTATACCGCATCGGCGCCGTAGGCGAAGGCGTAGCGCATGTTTTTCAGGGTGCCGGCGGGGGCGAGCAGTTCGGGTGCAAGGACGAGAGACATGGGGAGTGGGGCCCAAAAGGCCGCGAGCGTAGCCGAACGCGTGCAGGGATTTATTGATCCAGGTCTACGCTTGCTGCAACAAAAAAGGCACTCCCGGGATTTGCGACGGACTAAGCACTTGGACGCAAGCGCGCGCCCGGCTTTTTTGACCTGGATCGGACATGAATCAAACCAACCTGCAATTCAAGACTCTGCTGTTACTGCTGGCCCTGGTGACCGTTGCCTTTATCTGGATATTGCTGCCGTTTTACGGCGCGGTGTTCTGGGCGGTCATCCTGGGCATCATCTTTGCCCCGATGCAGCGGCGCCTGCAGGTGAAATCAGGCTGGAACCGCAACCTGACCTCCCTGGCCACCCTGACGGTGTGCCTGGTGATTGCGATTCTGCCGGTGATCATCACCAGCGCCTTGCTGGTGCAGGAGGGGGCCACGCTGTATAAAAATGTCGAAAGCGGCAAGCTGGACGTGGCCGGGTATATCGAACAGTTCAAGAACTTCCTGCCACCTTATTTTCAGCACCTTCTGGATCGCTTCGGCATGGGCAACCTGGAAAGCCTGCGCGAGAAAATCGTCAAGAGTGCGATGCAGGGCAGCCAGTTCTTCGCCAGTCAGGCGTTCAGCTTTGGCCAGGGCACGTTCGATTTCCTGGTGAGTTTTTTCATCATGCTGTATCTGCTGTTTTTCCTGCTGCGTGACGGCCCGGAGCTGGTGCGAAAAGTCCGCACGGCGGTGCCGCTGGCCGAGCCGCAAAAGCGCCGCCTGCAACTCAAGTTCAACCGCGTGGTGCGCGCCACGGTCAAGGGCAACGTGCTGGTTGCCGTGACCCAAGGGGCGTTGGGCGGTTTGATCTTCTGGTTTCTGGACATTCCCAGCGCGTTGCTCTGGGCGGTGCTGATGGCGTTTTTGTCGCTGCTGCCGGCGGTGGGCGCGGGGATCGTGTGGGGGCCGGTGGCGGCGTACTTCCTGCTGAGCGGGGCGATCTGGCAAGGCGTGGTGCTGAGCCTGTTCGGTGTGTTCGTCATCGGCCTGGTGGATAACGTGCTGCGCCCGATTCTGGTGGGCAAGGACACCAAGATGCCGGACTACCTGATTCTGATCTCGACCCTGGGCGGCTTGTCGGTGTTCGGCCTCAACGGCTTTGTGATCGGGCCGCTGGTGGCGGCGTTGTTCATGTCCAGCTGGGCGTTGTTTGTCGAAAGCAAGCCGCGGCTCAAGTTGCCGTTGCCCTAGGCCTCAGGCGCGCAGCCTGAAGGTTGCCGCTTGTTGCTCGGCAGCCGATAACGAGGTGAGCGGGCCGCTGACGGGTTCGCCATCGTGCATCAGGTACCAGCAGGCGAGTACACCCAGCTTGCGCAGGGGGGCAGGAACGGCGCTGCCGATGACGGACATGATCTGAATAGTGGGCATATGGACCTCCAATCGCTATGAGGGTCACCTTACGGGGTGCCAGCGTCGAGGAAAAATCACCCGGCTTGATAGTCGACATCAACGCCAGGCGTCACTCCACCACTTGATCGAGCATGTGTACCACTTCTTGCTCATTGAGCAGGCCTTTGCGCACCAGGCTTTCGGTCAGCAGCGCGAGGAATTTTGCGCTGCGGTGGCCTTCCAGGTGCTTGAGTTCGGTCAGTGCGCTGTAGACCTTGCTGGACGTACAGAGTCCGGCTACGTGGTGTGGGTTTTGCGTGGGCATGGTCAGCCGTCCTTGTTGTTATCGGGTTCAGAGGTGGGATAGTGAAAGTGAGTCGTGACACAAACATGACAGCGCGAGACCCGGTCGGGCAAGTAGACTTTCGGCTTCGATGATGTGGGATTACGACTCGGCCATTGTCCTTATAACGACCTTGGTACGATCAATCCGCACGATGTGCAATAAAACGCCATGCAAAAAAAGGCCTCGCGGGTGGGCGAGGCCGGTTCAGGCAGATCGGTTCAAGCTTACCAACCGCGGCCATAATAGCCGTGGGGGTGGCCGTAATAGCCACGTGGTGGGCCGTAATACACCGGCGCCGGGCGGTAATAGACCTGTTGTTGCACATACACCGGCGGCGGTGCGTAGTACACAGGCGGCGGTGCGGCGTAAACCGGTTGCGGTTGCACATACACCGGCTGCTGCACATAGACTTCACGGGGTTGGCTGGCAACCACGGAGCCTACGACGGCGGCGCCGACTAACGCACCCAAGACGGCCGGACCACCCCATCCACCACCGTGGGCGGAGGCTTGGCCTGCCATAGCGAGTGTACCGATAAGCAAGGCGATCTTGGGGATTTTACGAATCATGGTCATTCCTCGGTTAGCCCCTGCGCTTGTGGCCTGCAATCAATTGGCTCAAGTAATGTCGCGGGATACTTTTAAGACAACGTATTTCTGAAAAACAGCACGGCCGATTGGTAAAGGTTGTGTAAGGTCTGTACCGATTTGCTTACTTCAAGGAGTTACCCATGCAGATGCACCCCAACAAGGATACCCAACTGTGCATGTCACTGTCGGCGCGTCCCGGGAATTTCGGCCTGCGATTTCATAACCATTTGTATGAACAACTGGGTCTGAATTTCTACTATAAAGCCTTCAGCAGCCAGGATTTAGCCGGCGCGATCGGCGGTATCCGGGCGTTGGGGATTCGCGGTTGCGGGGTGTCGATGCCGTTCAAGGAGGCCAGTATTGCCCTGGTGGACGAACTGGACAGTTCGGTCAAAGCCATCGCGTCCCTGAACACCATCGTCAACACGGCCGGCCATCTCAAGGCCTACAACACCGACTACATCGCCATCGCGCAACTGTTGAAAAAGCATGCAGTGCCGACAGATTCGACCTTTGCCCTGCGCGGCAGCGGCGGCATGGCCAAAGCCGTGGCCAGTGCCCTGCGCGACGGCGGGTATGCCAATGGCGTGATCGTGGCGCGTAACGAAGCGGCGGGCAGGGCGCTGGCGCAGAGCCTGGGTTATCAATGGCAGGCGCAATTGGGCGATCTGCGCCCGCAGATGTTGATCAACGTCACGCCGATCGGCATGACCGGCGGGGCCGAGGCCGATCAGTTGGCTTTCGAGGCTGACGCGGTGGACCAGGCGCAGACTGTGTTCGATGTGGTGGCGATCCCGGCGGAAACACCGTTGATCGTGCGCGCACGTGCCCAAGGCAAGCGCGTGATCACCGGGCTGGAAGTGATCGCGATCCAGGCGCTGGAGCAGTTTGTGTTGTACACCGGGGTGCGGCCGACCCAGGAGCAGTTCGAAAGCGCCGTCGCGTTTGCGCGAGGCTGAACAGCGCGGCCAATCACCTGTAGGAGCAGGCAAGCCGGCTCCTACAGGGGGTTGAGCGTGTCAGGCCTGTTCCAGCTGTGCCAGCCGTTCTTCGAGCGCGGCAATCCGCGCTTCCAGCTCTTCGATGCGCTCGACTGAGACCCCGCCGGCCCCGCGTTCCACCGGGTTGCCGCGCGCCGCGATAATCGCCTCGATATCCGCCGGGTCGCCCAGCGCGTGGGTATAGCGATCCTCGCGTTGCCCCGCCTGGCGCGGCACCAGCACGGCCAGCCCCCGCGCAATCAGGCGTTCCAACTGGTGTACGACCTGGTCGGCGTCTTCGAAGTCATGCATGCGCCCGCTGCGGGTCAGCAGTTCGTTGACCGTCTGCGGCCCACGCAGAAACAGCAGCCCGGTCAGGATCACCTGGGCCGGCACCAATTCCAGCGCCTTGTCGACCCGGTGTTCCCAGCGGTCGGCGCGGCTGCCCATGACCAGGCGGGTGAAACCCTGGCCTTCCAGCACGCGCAGGCTTTGGCCGACCTGGCCTTGACTGAGGTTCATCACCGGCTCGCGGCTGGTCTTCTGGTTGCAGGCCAGCACCAGCGCGTTGAGGGTCAGGGGGTAGGTTTCCGGGTTGGTCGCCTGTTTTTCGATCAGGCAGCCCAGGATGCGGATTTCCGTGCTGTTCAGGCGCGGCTCAGGGGTGTCGGTATCGTGCTCAGCGGTCATCGCGCTTTCCCTATGCAGTGAACGCACTAGCCTAATCCTGAAAAAATAAAAGACAAGCGGCCGGCATGGCTATAATCGCTGCTGGTTCCAACCCAGCCCTTACCGATGAGACTGTCATGACTATTTCCCTGTACGCCGCTTCCGTCCCAGTCTTCAAGCAAATGCTCACCGCCCTGAGCGGTGTGCTGGACAAAGCCGAAGCCCACGCCACCGCGAAGAACATCGAACCCAACGCCTTGCTGCAAGCGCGCCTGTTCCCGGACATGTTCCAACTGGTGCGCCAGGTGCAGATCGCCGTCGACTTCGCCAAGGGCGTTTCCGCGCGCCTGGCCGAGATCGAAGTGCCGAAATATGAAGACAACGAAGTGACCTTCGCCGACCTGCAAGCGCTGATCGCCAAGGTCCTGGCGTTTATGGACAGCATCAAGCCCGAGCAAATCGACGGCAAAGAAGGCATCGAGATCATCACTCGCCCAGGCACGCCGAAAGAGAAGCGCTTCAGCGGCCAGTCCTACCTGCTGACCTACGGCCTGCCGCAGTTCTTCTTCCACGTCACCACCGCCTACGCGCTGTTGCGTCACAACGGTGTGGAAGTGGGCAAGCGTGATTACATGGGCGCTTTCTAAGCGCTTGAGCCTCCAGGGTCATTGTTTAAACAATGACCCTGGGTGTTTTGAGGGTGATATCTCATGTGTGTTCAAACAGCCCGGCGATTTTCTCCGGAAGCGGTGTTGACGAGATCAGCACCAGGCGTTGGCCTGCGCGAGTCATTGCCATGTAGAGCTTGCGAGCGTTTTGCTCAAGCTCGCTTTCGGTAACGCTGTGGCTTTGCACAGTGTTTCGCAGCAGCTTTTCCAGCCCGACCAGAAACACGGCATTAGCTTCCAGTCCGGTCGCGCTTTCTACCGTGGCGATCCGCAGACTTTCATCATGACCGGGCGCCGCGCGCTTATCGTTCATGTCCCAGATTCGGTCTACACCAAAACGCGTCTTCAGCGTTTTAACCAATAGCGCCTTGTCGATCCCTTTGCCGTACAGCAACAACATACCCGACAAAGACCATTCAGCGCTTTTCTGGTGAGCAGCAATTTCATTGCAGGTCTGTGCGATCGCATCCTGTGGGGAGTGCGACAAAACAAACAGCGGCGGCGTGCCCGTTGCCATTCCTTCGAAGTCCGGTTGCAGATAATCGTCCGGATCGGTTTGGGTGATTCCTGCCAGCATCTGATTGGCCGCGCTCAGGATTGCCTGGGTTGTGCGATACGATTTGCGCAGTTTTTTAGTCTTACCTGCCACATCAAGGCCGACGCGTTTCCAACTGAGGCGATTTTTCAGAAAGCCCTGATTCGGATCGGCACATAGAAACAACGTCCCCTCGGTTTTTTCCAGAGTGAGTTTGATCAATTGGAACCAAGAAGGTGCGAAGAACTGGGCCTCGTCCACCAGAATGTGCTGATAGACGTCTAGCGTGTCGTGGCAATTGGCCAGGCATAGATCACGGGACAGGGAGCTCCACAAGCGCAGGCCGGATTGTTTCAGCAGAGCGGTGGTTACGCGCTCGTAAAGTGCCCAGACCTGCTGTCGTTCCTCTTTTCGCAACGCAAAGCCCTGGCCAGCGCGTTCGACCTTGAAGTAATCAACCTCGTTGATGATCACTGTGTCGTTTATAAAATTGAATTCGTCGAGCAGTTGCTCGTTACCCGGCTTCAGGTCAGGGTATTCTATGTTCCGAAAGTGCTGGATAAGATCCAGGGTTTCTTTGTTGTAGCTGGGCATTTTCGGGGTTTCTTTGAACAGCGTCCTCCATTGCTTTGAGATCCAGCTCAGCGCTGTGATGATGGTGAGGTTGGCCGGTATTTCCCCATATACGCGTTGCAGGCGGTGCTTGAGATCTTTCACTACTGGGACGTTGTGGATCAGCATAAGCACCCGTTGGTCAGGAAACTTCCTGGCCAGGATAAGGGCGCGGTTGGCAGCGATGAGCGTTTTGCCACTGCCCGCTACACCATTGACCAGCCTTACAGAAAAGTCACCTGCCATTTCTGTCTGCTCATCCGGTAGCTCCAGATCAAGCTTGCTGGCCCACTCCTGCTGAACGTCCAGAAAGTAGCGTTGCGTCCGGGCACTATTGTCGCGGACGAACTGACGGCGCGTAGTACGGATTCCGGCTATTTCCGCCTCTGGGAAGTAATGGCCCATGATGGTCTGTCTGGCGTCCGTAGATAGGCCTTTAAGCAGTTTGGGCAGTTGCTCCGCGCCGGAGTCAATGAATGTCTTCTTTGACATCAACCATATGCCACGGCCTTCGCAATGCCTCGACCACAAAGCTTTACACTGATCCGAGTCGCAGCCCCACATCACTACCAGCTTGCGCATGGCAGGGATATCCGTCAGTGACTCGAATGTCGACAGCTTCTCCAACATCTGGCTGAATGCTGTTTGCTCTGCGGTTATAAACAACTGACTCGGATCTAGCGTGTCGAACTGCAGCTCGCATACCATCAGCGCCAGCCACTCAAGCTCATCGCGTTGCAGGAAGAAGTCTGGCGACCAGATGCCCTGCGTAATGCATTGGCGTACGACGTAATCACCCTCAAGCTTCTTGAGTACGCGCTTGCATTGCAATCGTGAGCCACTGCTGCGCTGCCATTCAGGTATGAACAGGGTCATCGCGCAAACTCGACTTTATGGCATTGGCTGATCAACTGGCGGTATTGCTCGGCCCAGACCTGTACGACATCGTTGGAGCAGGCAATCCCGCGAGTCAGTTCCGGGCCGATGATTATCAACTTGGTCATCGCACGAGTGATGGAAACGTTCAGGCGTTCGGGCTGGAAGAAAAACTCCCCTATTGCGCTGATAAAGGCCTCGTCGCCACTGGCCAGCGACAGAATGACCAACTCGCGCTCCTGACCTTGCATGCGCTCGACGGTATCGGCCACGACTGTATTGGCGGCATCACGACCGAACTGTTTCGCGAGTGCCTGGCGGATCGCGCGACCTTGAGCACGATAGGGTGTGACAATACCGATTTCGTGCAGTGGTAGTCCCAGTTCGTGCGCTTCTTTGCACAACTGGACGACGTACTTTGCGTCCGTCGGGTTTCGGTTCCTGGCCTTTACGTCTTGCGTAGCGATGAAAACTGCACAGGCTTGCGGATTGAGCGCTTCGCTGACGGCCTTCTGATGACCGACCATCAGCCGTCGGTTTTTGTTATGCCCCGCAGACTGTAATTGTCCGCTGTAGTACATCTGACTGGGCCACTCTGTCAGCCAGCGATTCATTCGGTAGGTTTCTTCCAGCATCACCGTGTGATCGGCGTCTTGGGCTGTCAGGCGCGCGAACACCGACATGGACTCCTTGGACAGAATCGAGCATGAAAGCAGCACAGGAGGTAGTTGTTTTTGGTCACCGATGAAAATGAATCGTTTGCCCTTGCGCATTGCCATCAAGGCGAGAGGCAGGGTGATCTGGCTGGCTTCGTCGAAGATGATGGTGTCGAAACTGTAATTGGCCAATGAGCTGCAAGTCGCAAAGGGTGTTGCGCCAATCACATAGCCTTGGCCTGCGTCAGGCATATGCTCCCAATTGGCTGGTTCGGCTTCCCAATCCACGCTCTTGTCGAGGTCTTCCCGGCGGCCGCCAACCTTGAGGGTCGGCACATTGCGCGCAGCGATCTTACTAAGGGCGTTGTTGATTGCCATATGCGTATGTGAAGTGATGAGCACGTGTTCGCCGCGTGCTACCAGCAGTTGAGCGATCAGGGCCAGCGCTCGGGTCTTTCCGGTACCCGGTGGGCCTTGAATGCAGGCAATCTGTTCCGCGCCCAAGGCAAGGCCCACGGCATACGCCTGTTTCTCGTTACAACCTTCTCCGAGCGCAGTTTGCTCGCCGTATTCAACGTCAGCGTCATTGAAGCTAATGTCCGGCGTATTGCCGAGCAGTGGCAAAATTGCGTTGTTGCCCAGTGAGTCACTTTCTATGTCTTGTAGGGCTTGAATGTACCTAGGGGTCAGATCAATGCCATCCGGGTCGGCGTAGCAGTGACCTTCCTGATAGTCATCCCAGACAAACATTGCCCGATCTGAGCTGAGCAGCCAGCGGTCATCCTCTTCCTTTTCGAACTTCATGCCCTGACACAATACTTGCCCCCGGGCATCGCCAAGGTGCAACCGCAGCAGGTCACCTGTGCGAAAGCGCGATTCGTTGTCGTCTAGGTGGGCCCACAGTTGTTTGGGATTTTCGCTGCGTTCAAGGCGAATAAAGCCCTGTGTCCACCCTTGCAACAGCTTGTCCTGCAAGGCACGTTCCCATATATCACCCAGTTTTTGCAGGTTGGCAGCCTGCTCTGCGTAAACGAATTCGTACAGTTTTTGAATCAGTGGATGCTGTCCAGGCATGGCGGTGAACAATCCTTATCGACCGAGGCTCATGCTGGCAGTGTTACATAATGTTTGTAGTGCGTGCGAGCCAGGGATTGCTCATCTGCACCGCTGATGAAGTTGCTGCGAATACCGGCGATGTAACCTGGCTGAGCACCTGACTTCGTTTCGAGAGGGTGAGGCCCGGCCGTTACAGTGATGCATTTCAAAAAAGCCCGAGGTCGTTCTGCAGGGAACGGCCACGGGCGTTTTTTGTCATTTGTTTAAGTAGGCTGCTCTTCCTTGCCCAGGCACGCCGCCGCAGTAAACAGCACATCGGTGGACGAGTTGAGCGCGGTTTCCGCCGAGTCCTGCAACACACCGATGATGAAACCTACGGCCACCACCTGCATGGCGATATCGCTGGAGATGCCGAACAGGCTGCACGCCAGCGGGATCAGCAGCAGCGAACCGCCGGCCACGCCCGACGCACCGCACGCGCAAATGGCGGCGACTACGCTGAGCAGCACGGCGGTGGGCAGGTCTACGACGATGCCCAGGGTGTGTACGGCGGCCAGGGTCAACACGGTGATGGTGATCGCCGCCCCCGCCATGTTGATGGTGGCGCCCAGCGGGATCGACACCGAGTAGGTGTCTTCATGCAGGCCCAGGCGTTTGCTCAACGCCAGGTTCACCGGAATGTTCGCTGCCGAACTGCGGGTGAAGAATGCCGTGATGCCGCTTTCGCGCAGGCACAGCAATACCAGCGGGTAGGGGTTGCGGCGCAGTTTCCAGAATACGATGGCCGGGTTGACCACCAGCGCCACGAACAGCATGCAGCCGATCAGCACCACCAACAGGTGGGCGTAGCCGAGCAGGGCGCCGAAGCCGGAGGTGGCCAGGGTCGAGGCCACCAGGCCGAAAATCCCCAGGGGCGCGAAGCGGATCACCACGCGCACGATCAAGGTCACGCCGTTGGACAGGTCATCGAGCACCGTGCGAGTGGTTTCGCCGGCATGGCGAATCGCGATGCCCATGCCGATGGCCCAGGCCAGAATGCCGATAAAGTTGGCGTTCATCAGC
Organism: Pseudomonas sp. LY-1; assembly: GCF_053502595.1. Classification (NCBI taxonomy): domain Bacteria; kingdom Pseudomonadati; phylum Pseudomonadota; class Gammaproteobacteria; order Pseudomonadales; family Pseudomonadaceae; genus Pseudomonas; species Pseudomonas sp. LY-1. Next base: position 2,508,630 of record NZ_CP094353.1, read on the forward strand.
GCGCTCACCGGGTTGTCCACCACGCTCAGCAACAGGCTCTGCAACACCTCGCCGATGCCGCCGGGGGCGCTCACGGTGGCGTCGTGGGTGGCGAGCACCAGCGGCGAGGGAAACAGCGTGCTGGCGATCACTGCAACCACGGCGGCCGCGAAGGTGCCCAGCAGGTAGAGGAACAGGATCGGCTTGATGTGGGTTTCCTGGCCGTGTTTGTGGTTGGCGATCGACGCCATCACCAGCACGAACACCAGGATCGGCGCCACGGCCTTCAGCGCGGTGACAAACAATTTGCCAATGAAACCGGTGGCCCTGGCGGCGTCGGGCGACACGAAGGCGAGCAGAATGCCGGCGATCAGGCCGATGACGATTTGCGTGACCAGGCTGACGCGCGTGAGTCGTTGGAAAAGGGAAGGGGCAGCAGTCATAAACGGTTGTCTCTGGTTTTTTTAGTAGGACGCAGCATTGCAGGTGGAGCGCGCTGTAGGAAGCGGGCGCGGAGTCTATCATGCTGTAGGAAATGTCCCTGTTGATGCGGCATTCCGTCACCCATTTGCGGCCAATTCGCACAGATCCTGTTAATATCGCCGTCTCTCATCTTTCTTCTTCGTCAGCGGGCCTCCGGGCTTTCGTTGATGTCGTCGTTTCTGGAGTTTTCATGCTGTTTCCCATCCTGCTGCTGTCGGCCGCCGGTTTTACCGTGCTGACCACAGAATTCATTATCGTCGGCCTGTTGCCGTCGATTGCCCGGGACCTGAATGTCAGCGTGTCCCAGGCCGGCCTGCTGGTGACGCTGTTTGCGTTCACCGTGGCGGCGTTCGGCCCGTTTCTCACGGCCTACTGCGCGCGGTTCCAGCGCAAGCGCCTGTTCATCACGATTTTGATCATGTTCGCCGTGGCCAATGGCGTGGCGGCGCTGGCGCCGAATATCTGGGTGATGTCCCTGGCGCGCTTGATTCCGGCGTTGGGCTTGCCGGTGTTCTGGGCGCTGGCCAGTGAAACGGCGGTGGACATCGTCGGCCCGGCATACGCCGGTCGCGCCATCGAGAAGATCGGCTTCGGGATCGTCTGCGCCACCGTCTTCGGCATTCCGGTGGGCACATTGATTTCCGATATGTTCGGCTGGCGCAGCGCGTTTGCGGTCCTCGCGGTGATTGCCTTGGCCAAGGCGCTGCTGCTGTTTGTCTACCTGCCGGTGACACAGGCGAAGAACGCGCAGGTGACGTTGCGCTCGCAATTCAAGCTGTTGCGCAGCCCGTTGATGCAGGGGCATATCCTGCTGTCGATCCTGGTCTTCAGCGGCATGTTCACCGCCTACACCTACCTCGCCGACATCCTTGAGCGCCTGGCCGGCTTCGACGGCACGCTGGTCGGCTGGTGCCTGATGGGCTTTGGCGCGGTCGGGTTGATCGGCAACTCCCTGGGCGGCCGCGCGGTGGATCGCCACCCCTTGATTGCGTCGATGGTGTTCTGCGGGTTCATGATCGGCGGCATGGTCGCGTTGGTGCCGGCGATTCACTCCACCATCGGCCTGGCGGCGGCGATGGCCGTGTGGGGCGTGACCCAGGCGGCGATGTTCCTGGTCAGCCATGTGCGGCTGATGAAGGCCGCGCCGCATGCGCCGGCGTTTGCCGCGTCGCTGAATATTGCCGGTGGAAACCTCGGTATCGGTCTCGGCGCCTTGGTCGGTGGGCATGTGATCGACACCCTCGGCCTGGCCAGCCTGGGCCTGGCCGCGTCCGGGTTCATCCTGGTGTCGATGCTGCTGGCGCTGTGGCTGATGAGCGCCAAACCGCTGCCGACTGGCGCTTGAACCCTTAGGGCAGGGCGGTGAACAGTTCTCGCCTGGCGCCTTCGGTAATCGCCACGATGCCGGGGTGCTTGACCTTGCGTTCCACCGAAATCGCATAGAACGATTCGGTCACCGCCTCGGTCTGGCCAATCAGCGCGACGCCGTACTGGCGCACCACCTCATCGGCGATCACGCTGGGGGCGATAAAGATCCCGCTGCCGGATTGGCCGAATGCCTGCATCAAGGCACTGTCGTCGAACTCGCCGATGATCTTCGGTTGGATCTGTTGCTCGGCAAACCAGCGCAGCAAGCGGCTGCGCACCACGGTCTCTGCCCCCGGAATCAATAGCGGCGCGCCCTGTAAACACTGTGGGAAAACGCCGCGGTGTCGGTCAGCCAATGCTTGGGTAGCGAAAAAACTGATGCCGCATTCGCCCAACTTCTGGCTGTAGCCTTTGATGTCCAGATGCGTGGGCATGGGGCTGTCGGAAATCACCAGGTCGAGGCGCTGGATCGCCAGGTCGGCGAGCAGGCGTTCGAGTTTGTCTTCGCGGCAGGTGATGCGGATCGGCTCGCTGAGCTCCATGGTCGGCGCGATCAGCCGGTAGACGATGGATTTGGGCACCACATCCGCCACCCCGACGCGAAACAGAATCTGCTGCTCATTCGGCTGGGCGCGCAACATCGCCTCCAACTCGTTGCCGGTCTGGAACATCTGCTCGGCATAGGGCAACGCCTGGCGCCCGGCTTCGGTCAGCTCCAACTGACGGCCGACCCGCTGAAACAGGGCGATACCGAAGGTTTGCTCGAGCAGACTGATCTGCCCGCTGATGGTCTGGGGTGTGAGGTTCAGTTGCTCACAGGCGCGCACGATGCTGCCGGTCTTGGCCACCACCCAGAAGTAATGCAATTGTCGGTAATTGAGCATGCCGGCCTACACTTCGTTAAAATCGAAGTATACGCGAGAAAAATACGAATTTTCCTGAAGTGTTCCCCTGCATAGAATGCATCGCTATCGAGGGGTCGCTGTTTGGACCCAATGGTTCTAATGAGGAAAACATCATGAAACTCAATTCTCTGGGCGCGGCATCGTTGCTTGCGCTTTCATTAGTGGTGGTCAGCGGTTGTGATCAGGTCGAAAAAAGCGCACAGCAGGTGATGGGCAAGGCCAGCGAATCGGCCAAGCAAGTGATCGATGACACTCACAAGGCCGCCGAGCAGGCATTGAGTGAAGCGACCCAAGGCCTGATCAGTCCGCAGAAAAAAGACGATCAGCCGCAAAACGAGTCTGAATCGACGCGTAAAGAAGCCTAATTTCCCAGCACAACGTCAGGATTGATCTATGGACTACCTTGTACAACTGGCCGCCAGCCCCACCGCCTGGGTCGCACTGGCGACCTTGATCGTGATGGAAATCGTGTTGGGCATCGATAACCTGATCTTTATCTCGATCCTCACCAACAAATTGCCCGAGCAGCACCGGGCCAAGGCGCGGCGCATCGGCATCAGCATGGCGTTGGTGTTGCGCCTGGGCCTGTTGAGCACCATTGCGTTCATCGTGCAGTTGACCACGCCGGTGTTTGAGATCCTCGGCCAGGCGTTTTCGTGGAAGGACATGATCCTCATCGCCGGCGGCCTGTTCCTGGTCTGGAAGGCAACCACCGAGATCCATCAAAGCATGGACCCGGAGCCTGAAGAGAAGGCCAGCAGCGGCAATGCCGTGTCCATCGGTTTTGCTGCGGCCATCGGCCAGATCCTGATGCTCGACCTGGTGTTCTCCATCGACAGCATCATCACCGCCGTGGGCATGACCGAGCATTTGCCGATCATGATCGTTGCCGTGGTGACCTCGGTCATCGTGATGCTGGTGGCGGCTGAACCGCTGGCCAAGTTCATCCACGACAACCCAACCGTGGTGATGCTGGCCCTGGGCTTCCTGATCATGATCGGCATGACCCTGATCGCCGAAGGCTTCGGCGCCCATGTGCCAAAAGGCTACGTGTATGCGGCCATGGCGTTCTCGGCGGCAATCGAGTGCTTGAACATCGCCCGGCGCAACCGCCACAAGCGGTTGCTGGCCGCCCGCCAGTAATCGCAGCACCCCAAAAAGGCCGGCTGTGCTCGTAAGAGCCCCGCCGGCTTTTTGCCGTCTGTTAGAATCCGCGCACTTGATAGCTTGAGGTCCACCATGAACGAGCCGATTCGCCTTACCCAGTACAGCCATGGCGCGGGGTGTGGCTGCAAGATTTCGCCCCAGGTATTGGAAGTGATCCTCGCCGGCAGCGGCGCACAGAACCTTGACCCCAACCTGTGGGTGGGCAACGCCTCGCGGGACGATGCGGCGGTGTACGCCATCGACGACGAGCGCGGCGTGGTCTCCACCACTGATTTTTTCATGCCGATTGTCGATGACCCGTTCGACTTCGGCCGGATCGCCGCCACCAACGCGATCAGCGATATCTACGCCATGGGCGGCGACCCGTTGATGGCCATCGCTATTCTGGGCTGGCCGGTGAATGTCCTGGCGCCTGAGGTTGCCCGCGAAGTGATCCGTGGCGGCCGCTCCGTGTGCGACGAGGCCGGCATTCCCCTGGCCGGTGGCCACTCCATCGATGCGCCGGAGCCCATCTTCGGCCTGGCCGTGACCGGCATCGTGCAAAAGCGCCATATGAAGCGCAACGACACCGCCACCGTCGGCTGCCGTTTGTACCTGACCAAGCCCCTGGGCATCGGCATCCTGACCACTGCCGAAAAGAAAGGCAAATTGCGCGAGGCGGATATCGGCCTGGCTCGTGACTGGATGTGTACCCTCAACAAGCCTGGCAGCCGCTTCGGCAAACTGGCCGGCGTCACGGCAATGACCGACGTCACCGGCTTCGGGCTTTTGGGCCACTTGGTGGAAATGGCTGACGGCAGCGGCGTGACGGCACGCATCGAATACGACAAAGTCCCACGCCTGCCCGGGATCGAGGACTACCTGGACCAGGGCTGCATGCCGGGCGGCACCTTGCGCAACTTCGACAGCTACGCGAGCAAGCTCGGGCGCCTGCAGGAGCTGCACAAGCGCGTGCTGTGTGACCCGCAGACCAGCGGCGGCCTGCTGATCGCCGTTACGCCCGCGGGCGACGCCGAGTTTCATTCGGTCGCCGGCGAACTGGGCCTGACCCTTGAGCCCATCGGTGAATTGGTTGAGCGACAGACCCACGCGGTAGAGGTGTTTTGATGGCGACTGACATCACCGACTACCGCGACATCTTCCTCAACGACCGGCCGATGATGGATACCCGCGCGCCGGTCGAGTTCGTCAAGGGCGCGTTCCCGGGCGTGGTCAACCTGCCACTGATGACCGATGACGAGCGTCAGCGGGTTGGCACTTGCTACAAACAGCAGGGCCAGCAAGCGGCTATCGTGCTCGGACACGAACTGGTGTCCGGGGCGATCAAGGCCGGGCGTATCGAGCAATGGGCGCGGTTCGCCCAGGCCAATCCCGACGGCTACCTGTACTGCTTTCGTGGCGGGCTGCGCTCGCAGATCGTGCAGCAATGGCTGAAAACCGAAGCCGGTATCGAGTACCCCCGCGTCGGCGGCGGCTACAAAGCCATGCGTGGTTTTTTGCTGGAGACCGTCGAACAGGCAGTCGCCGAGTGTGATTTCGTGTTGCTGGGCGGCATGACCGGCACTGGCAAGACCGAAGTACTCGGCCAACTGCGCAACGCCCTGGACCTGGAGGGCCACGCCAACCATCGCGGTTCCAGCTTCGGCAAGCGGGCCACGGTGCAACCGTCCAACATCGACTTCGAGAACCGCCTGGCGGTGGACCTGCTGAAAAAACGCGCGGGCGGCGTCGAGCAGTTTGTGGTCGAGGATGAGAGCCGCATGATCGGCAGTTGTGCGCTGCCGTTGCCGTTGCACAAGGGCATGCAGACCTTTGCGATGGTGTGGCTGGAAGACACTGTCGAAGGCCGGGTTGAACGTATCCTGCGCGATTACGTGGTCGACCTTTGCGCCGAATTCATCGCGGTATTTGGCGAAACCGGCTACGTCCTGTTTGGCGAGCGCCTGACCCAGAGCCTGGCCAATATCCACAAGCGCCTGGGCGGCGAGCGTTTCCAGCGGTTGCAGGCGATTCTGCAGGACGCCCTGGCGGAACAGACCCGCAGCGGCGCTGTGGACCTGCACCGGGTGTGGATCGAAGGGTTGCTGCGCGAGTACTACGACCCGATGTACGCCTTCCAGCGTGAAAGCAAAGGCGCGCGCATCGAGTTTGTCGGGGAGCAGGCAGCGGTGGTGGAGTATTTGCGCGAGCGTGGTGCGTTGCGAGGTTGATGCTTGCCTGCAATAAGGCCCTCAACCCCGCCTGCCACTTACAGAATCGCCGCTCCAATCAAGCCGCAGACCACGCCTACCAGCATGGTCAAGCCGGCCACGGTGACCAGCACCCGCGCGTCGAAATCCTTGCGCAACATCAGCAGCGAAGGCAGGCTCACGCTCGGCAGGGTCATCAACAGGGCCACTGCCGGGCCGCTGCCCATGCCCAGCGTCATCATGGTTTGTACGATAGGAATCTCCGCGGCGGTCGGAATCACGAACAGCGTGCCGACAATCGCCAGCGGCACCAGCCACAGCAGGCTGTCGGCCATCGCCCCATCCACATGAGGAAACAGCCAGACCCGCGCTGCGCCCAACACCAGCACTGCCAGGATATACACCGGGATCGTGCTCCAGAACAGTTGCCACAGGGTGCGCAACCAGCGGCTGAAAAACGGTTGCGACTCGATCACGCTGGCCTCGGCCACCGCGCCCAGCGCTGCTTCCGGCACTTGTTCCGGGCGCGCGATGCGCTGGGCCACCAGGGACACGCCCACCACCAGCACAATCCCCGCCACCAGCCTTAACGCCGTGAAGCCCCAGCCCAGCACAAACCCCATGAATACCAGGGTGGCCGGGTTCAGCACCGGGTTGGCGATCCAGAACGCCAGCGCCGCGCCCACCGACACTTGCTGCCGGCGCATGCCTGCCGCCACCGGTGCCGCGCAGCAACTGCACATCATTCCGGGCAGCGCGAACAGCCCGCCGCGCAGGGTCGAACCCAGCCCGGCACGCCCGAACAGGCGCAGCAACCAGTCGCGGGGGATCAACACTTGCAGCAACGAGCCCAAGATCACCGCCAAAACGGCGGCTTTCCAAATCGCCAGGAAATACACCTGGGCATAGGCCAGCGCCGCGGCCAGTGGCGAGGTTTGCTGGTCATTGAGAATCGACGCGCCGATGCTGTGGTTGTCGGCGGCGACAAATGCCTTGAAGTAGTAGGGCGACCACTTCACGTAGTAGAGGCCGATGCAGGCGACCAGCAGGAACAGCGCTGGTTTCCACCAGAACGACCAGCCCCGGTTGGGCTGGGTGGAGACGAGGTTGGACATGGTGTTGATCCGCAGATGAGTCAATAGCCGCGCATCATACGCCGCTATCGCCCATCCTTCAGATATCTGCGCTGATCTGCGTCGCCGGTGGGCAGGTTTGTTCGCCGTTGTTCAGGCCCTGCTTGTAGTTGCGGCTCAGCAGCGAGGCCTTGCCGTTATGCCAGGTGAGCGTCAACACATACAACGTGTCGTAGTCATTGCCGGACCAGTCTTGGGTGATGGTGTGCTTTTCGCCCACCGCTTCGCTGGCCACCTTGTTGATCAATTCCGGCAGATAGCCGTGGGACCAGGCGGTGTAGATGATGGCGTTGTGGTACTTGTTTTCCACCAGTTCGTCGGCGAGGGCGCTGGTGTCATTCGCCGAAAACGTGATGTTCACCGGCAAGCCGAGCTTGATCGCGCTGGGGCTGATGGTCATCAGTGGGCGAATGTAGCTGTAGGAATTATCTTTTTCGCCTTCCTCGACATTGCGCGTCGGGTTGGCGGCGAAGACGAAGTTGGCCTTGCCGAACTTTTCCGGCAGCACGGTAGCCAGGTTCATCGCACGGTTCAGGCCCTGGCAATTGAGTTGGCCCAGGCCGCCGACGGGTTTTTCGCCGTGGCGCAGGAACACCAGGGTTTGCACGCCGTCCACCGATTCGGCGCGGCTGATGCGCGATTGCAGGGTCAGGTCGAGGGCGCCGCCGACCAGCAACAGCGGTAATATGATGTATGAATATCGTTTGAGGCGTTGCGCAAGGCACAGAGGCTTTATTGTCATTGGGTTCGAGTCTTCAGTGCATCGGATTAAGGCGGACAAGCCCGGCCCCAGTGACACACGCGGCGTCCTGCGGGTTCCGTGTCTTATTAACAGGGTGCCTCCATTCACCGTTCAGCGCACTTAAGAGTCCACTCGGCCACTTTGGTTCGCTCGTGGGGGAGAGTAGCGAGGGCATGTTGCGCAATGATGACCCATGCAGGATGCCGGGCAGATGATTATCATGGGGGTTTTCGCCGAGGGATATCCCGATGAATTCACTCGCCGCTTTCCCGATCAACCGTAAATGGCCCGCCCAGCATCCGGAGCGTCTGCAACTGTATTCGCTGCCCACGCCCAACGGGGTAAAAGTCTCGATCATGCTCGAAGAGCTGGGCCTGCCCTATGAGGCGCACAAGGTCAGCTTCGAGACCCAGGACCAGCTGTCGCCCGAGTTCCTGTCGCTGAACCCCAACAACAAGATTCCCGCGATCATCGACCCCAACGGCCCCGGCGGTCAGCCGTTGGCGCTGTTCGAGTCCGGTGCGATCCTGCTGTACCTGGCGGAAAAAACCAGCCAGTTGCTTTCCGAAGACCCGGCGACACGTTATGAAACCATTCAGTGGCTGATGTTCCAGATGTCCGGCATCGGCCCGATGTTTGGCCAGGTGGGGTTCTTCAACAAGTTCGCCGGCAAGGCCTACGAAGACAAGCGCCCGCGCGACCGCTACGTCGCCGAGTCGCGGCGCTTGCTGGAGGTCTTGGAAAAACGCCTGCTGGGCCGCACCTGGATCATGGGCGACGACTACAGCATCGCGGACATCGCGACGTTTCCGTGGATCCGTAACCTGATCGGTTTCTACGAATCCGGTGACCTGGTCGGCATCGCCGATTTCCCCAATGTGCTGCGCGCGCTGGACGGCTTTGTCGCACGTCCGGCAGTGATCCGTGGCCTGAACATTCCGAGCTGAGCCCATGCCGACTTTCGATTTCAAACAACTGGATGTCTTCAGCAGTGTGTCGCTCAAAGGCAACCCGCTGGCAGTAGTGCTGGGGGCCGACAGCCTCAACGAGCAACAGATGGCCGACTTCGCCAAGTGGACCAACCTCAGCGAAACCACGTTTTTACTCACGCCCCGCGATCCACGGGCTGACTACCGGGTAAGAATCTTCACCACCTTGCAGGAGCTACCGTTCGCCGGGCACCCGACGCTGGGCAGTTGCCATGCATGGTTGCAGGCGGGGGGCATTGCGCGAGGGGAGGAAATTATCCAGGAGTGCGAAATCGGCCTGGTGCGTATCCGTCGCCAAGGCGATGAGCTGGCGTTTATCGCGCCGCCGTTGTTGCGCTCGGGCCCGCTGGAGGCGGCGTTGCTGGAGCGCGTGCGGCTGGGGTTGGGCCTGGCGCCGGAGGCTATTGTGCGCAGTCAGTGGGTGGACAACGGCGCAGGTTGGCTGGCGGTGATGCTGGCCGACCGCCAGGCGGTGCTCGATCTGCAGCCCGATTACTCGCAGTTGCTCGGTCTGGCGGTGGGCGTGATTGCCCCCTGCGATCCCGAACGCGACGCTGTAGACACGCACTTTGAAGTGCGCGCGTTCATCGCCGGCGACGGGTCCCCGGAAGACCCTGCCACCGGCAGCTTGAATGCCGGGGTGGCCCAATGGCTGTTGGACGAAGGCCTGGCACCGAACTGTTACGTGGTCAGCCAGGGCACGGCCATGGGGCGCGCGGGGCGTATCCGCATCGAGCGCCAGGGCGATGAGATCTGGGTCGGCGGTGCCGTGGCGGTGTGCATCGAAGGGCGTCTACAGCTCTAGATCAATGCAATTGTTGTGGGCCTTGCCATAAACTATTGTCTGCCTGGCATTTGCGCTGCCGGGGTCGGGGGGCATACGCTTTCGCCCCAACGTTTTTAGCCTTATTCAGGACAGCCATGACCAGCCAGTTCCCTCAAGCCCGCCCACGCCGTCTGCGCCGCTCCCCGGAGTTGCGTAGCTTGTTCCAGGAAACCGAGTTCACCCTCAACGATCTGGTGCTGCCGATTTTCGTCGAAGAAGAAATCGACGACTTCGTACCGATCACCAGCATGCCGGGTGTGTTGCGCATCCCTGAGAAAAAGCTGGCCGGGGAAATCGAGCGCTATGCCCGCGCCGGGATCAAATCGGTGATGACCTTTGGCGTGTCCCACCACCTGGACGCCAGTGGCAGCGACACCTGGAAGGAGCGCGGCCTGGTCTCGCGCATGTCCTCGATCATCAAGGACGCCGTGCCGGAAATGATCGTGATGTCTGACACCTGTTTCTGCGAATACACCGATCATGGCCATTGCGGTGTGATGCATGGCGCCCATGTCGACAACGACGCGACCTTGGTCAACCTCGGCAAGCAAGCCGTGGCGGCGGCTCGTGCCGGTGCCGATGTGATCGCGCCGTCGGCGGCGATGGACGGCCAGGTTCAGGCGATTCGCCGGGCGTTGGATGACGCCGGTTTTACCCATATTCCGATCATGGCCTACTCCACCAAATTTGCTTCGGCCCTCTACGGCCCGTTCCGTGAAGCGGGTGGCAGCGCGCTCAAGGGCGACCGCAAAAGCTACCAGATGAACCCGATGAACCGCCGCGAAGCCGTGCGTGAATCGCTGCTGGACGAGCAGGAAGGCGCGGATGCGCTGATGGTCAAACCGGCCGGTGCCTACCTCGACATCATCCGCGACATCCGCGAAGCCTCGCGCCTGCCGGTGGCGGCGTATCAGGTCAGCGGCGAGTACGCGATGATCAAATTCGGTGCTCAGGCAGGCGCGATCGATGAGGACCGCGTGGTGCGGGAAACCCTGGGTTCGATCAAGCGCGCCGGCGCGGACCTGATCTTCACTTACTTCGCCATGGACCTGGCGCTGGCAGGGATCTAAAGCGCCCAATCTGTGGGGCGGGTAAGCCCGTCCCCACAGTGGGTTGCAGTGTTTTTCAGCGCTGTGCGAGCGCCAGGTTCAAGCCCAACCCCGCAAAGGCCGCCGCAAAACTGCGCCGCAGCCAGTTCTGTACCCGTGGTGACTCGATCACTGCGCGGCGAAACACATTGGCCAGCAGGCCATACACCACAAACACCGCAAACGTCATGGCCATGAACACGCCGCTCAGCACCAGCATTTGCAAGGCCGGCGCCGTGCTGGCCGGTGTGACGAACTGAGGCAGGAAGGCCAGGAAGAAAATCGTCAGCTTGGGGTTGAGAATATTCAGCAAAAAACCGCGCAGCATCAGGCCACGGGCCGTGGTTGCCGTTGGTGTGTCATTCACCGCGAAGGCCGAACGATCGCGCCAAGTGGCGTAGGCCAGGTACAGCAAGTAGGCGGCTCCGGCGAATTTCAGCGCTTCGAATGCCAATGCGCTGGTGTGCAGCAGGGCGGAAAGGCCGAGTATGGATGCCAATAAGTGCGGGATGATCCCAGCGGTACAGCCCAGCGCGGCGAACACGCTGGCGCGCTTGCCGGCCATGAGCCCCGTGGACACGGTAAAGATCACGCCGGTGCCGGGAATCAGCACAACGATCAGGCAGGTGATGAGAAAGTTCATGCTGAGCATGACATTCAAACTCCTTGTACGAATGGTCGGTGAAAGATCCTGTCATATTCGCATTGTGTTGGCGAGGGGGCCACAGGGCGAACCCGCGTTAGACTTATCGGTCGATATTTGCATCGCCCGGCCCATCGCCCCTCAAGGAAGCCCCATGCACCTACGCCGCCTGATCCTGTGTCTCACGCCCTTGCTGGTGCTGGCCGGTTGCTCGACCACACGCGGCCCGCAACAGCCGGAGCGCAGTGAAGCTGAGGTCAAGGCGCAGATCGTGCGTTTGCTGCCCGCCAAGGTCGCCGATCGCAACGGTTGGGCCCAGGATATCTACACCGCTTTCGATACCCAGCACATCTACCCGAGTACCGAAAACATCTGCGCCGTGCTGGCGGTGACCGAGCAAGAGTCCACTTTCCAGGTCGACCCACCTGTGCCGAACATGGGCAAGATCGCCCAGGATGAAATCCTGCGCCGTGCCGGCAAGGTGCATGTGCCGGCGGTGTTGGTCCGCACGGCACTGCAACTGCGTTCGCCCACTGGTAAGTCTTACGCCGATCGCTTGAACGCCGCACGCACGGAGAAAGACCTGAGCGGGATCTTCGATGACTTCATCAGCATGGTGCCCTTGGGCAACACGCTGTTCGGCGGTTTCAACCCAGTACACACCGCCGGCCCGATGCAAGTCAGCATCGACTTTGCGCAGAAGCAGGCGCGGGGTTATCCCTACACGGTAGACGGCACGATCCGTCGGGAAGTGTTCACGCGACGTGGCGGCATGTACTTCGGCATCGCCCATTTGCTTGGTTATCCGGTGAGTTATGACCGGCCGCTGTACCGGTTTGCCGACTTCAACGCCGGTTGGTACGCCAGCCGCAACGCCGCGTTCCAGGCCGCCGTCAGCCGCGTCTCAGGCACCGAGTTGGCGCTGGACGGGGATTTGATCCGCTACGGCTCGCTGCTGCCCGGCAGCACCGAATTGGCAGTGCGTTCCCTCGGCGTCCGGCTGGGCATGCGCAACCCCAGCATCCGCAGTCAGCTGGAGCAGGGCGAGCAATTGGATTTTGAGCAGACCACGCTCTACACACGCGTGTTTGCCCTGGCCGACACGGCGGCCGGCAAACCGCTGCCGCGCGCGATCCTGCCGGGCATCGTACTCAAGAGTCCGAAGATCACCCGCAACCTGACCACTGCCTGGTTCGCCCAGCGGGTGGACGAGCGCTATCAGCGTTGTATGAAGCGCTGAGGCCGGTCCTGAGCGGGGTTGGCGAATCAGCCCCAGGCATTGCAGAGGATATGTGCGGCTGATGGTAATGGTCGCCGTGTGAGGCCTGGGGTACACCTCATGCCTGACTCCAAGGAAGACTCTGCGATGATCGCTCACGCCGTGCCCGAAGGTTTTGTCTCACTGCCGCGCAGCAGCCCGCTGCTCGACTTGTTGGGCCCGGCGTATTGCCGGGGTGAAGGTCTGCAACTGGAAATCGGCCTGCGCGCCGACAACCGTCATGCCAATGGCCGCGGCACGGTGCATGGCGGGGTGTTGGCGACCCTGGCGGATATCGGCATGGGCTACGCGATGGCGTTTTCCAGTGAGCCGCCATTGCCGTTGATTACCGCGAGCATGACTGTCGATTACCTGGGCGCGGTGCAAGTGGGGGAGTGGATCGTGGTACGACTGGAGCATCACAAGCGTGGCCGGCAAATGGCGTTTGCCACGGTGAGTCTGCAGGTGGGGGAGAAAGTCGTGGCGCGGGCGAACGCGGTGTTTGCGGTGCCGCGTGCGGACTGACAGGCGAAAAAAAAGGTTCTTCACGGATTGCCGGGAAAGACGCTCTTGATCTTCATGAAAAAGAATTCGCTGTCCCGGTAACCGTACGCCATTCGTTTGATGACCTTTATTCGATTGTTTATTCCTTCCAACTGACCGGTGTGCATTGGCCAGCGTACCCGGCTCACGATGCCCCGCCAGTAGCCTTTTAGTCGCTTTGCGAACTGGATCAGTGCGGGTATTTCGCTTTCTTGAGCATGACGCAGCCACTGCTTCCAGGCTGATCTCCAGTCCCAGGCATCGCTCGGCGCCCAGAGCATTTTGAGCTCGGCCTTCATCAAGTAGACCGTCATTAACGATTGGTTAGCGGCCAGCAGATCCTGTAAATGAACCTGCTGTTCCGGCTTTTTCAGGTTCTCCGGGTTACGCAATAGCAACCATCGCGCTTGCTTTATGATCTTTCGAGCGGGCTTGTCATGGCGCAATCGGTTCGCCTCGTCAACGCGAACACGATCAATCACTTCTCGGCCATATTTGGCGACCACATGGAAAAGGTCATAAATCACCCGTGCTTTTGGGCAGTGTTGGCGAACCTCCAGGTCATAAGCCGTGTTCATGTCCATCGCTACCGCTTCAATTCGGGCGCACCCTTCTGGCCCCAGCTCTTCGAAAAACGGTCTGACTGCCGCTCGGCTACGGCCTTCGCCGATCCAAAGCACTCGCCGAGTATCAGCGTCCAACACCACGCTGGCGTAGCGATGACCTTTGAATAACGCGAACTCGTCCATTATCAAGCGCCGTGGTTGGGCCTTGGGTAAGGCACTCAACGCCGCTTGCAGAGCGCGCCGCTCCAGCAACCGAACGGTGTCCCAGTGCAGCCCGAACATTTGCGCAACATGCAGTGTAGGAAGGCGTTCGCAGGCTTGAATAACGGCCTCTGCCAGCCGGCGCGTCATGCGGGCATAGCGATCCAGCCAACTGACGACCTCCATGCGCTTGCCACAATCACGGCAACTAACACGCCTGAGCTGCACGTTGAGGCGGACTGCACGACCGAGAATCGGCAAGTCACGCACGACTCGATCGCAGTACTCATGAGTTGTTGAACAGAGCTTTTGGCAGCCACCACAGGTGGGAAATCGCGTGGCCTGGGGGATCAGATCGATTTGAAGGGCATCGCCGTCAGGTTTGATCGCAACGACAGAAAAGCCCTCCCAAAAAGGAAGGAAAGTATTAATATTGCGCATAAGAACGCCGGTTTTTTAGATGTGTTTGCTCGCACGAACATCATCCATCAAATCGGCGTTCTTGTTTCTGTGTTTCCCGGGATTCCGTGAAGAACCAAAAAAAAGCCCGGTTTTTCGTGGAACCGGGCCTTTTCGTGTGTTGCTCTTGAATCAGCTGCGCTCAAGGGCCAGGGCTACGCCTTGGCCGCCACCGATGCACAGTGTCGCCAGGCCTTTTTTGGCGTCGCGCTTGATCATTTCGTGCAGCAGGGTCACCAGTATGCGGCAGCCTGATGCGCCGATCGGGTGGCCAATGGCAATCGCGCCGCCGTTGACGTTGACTTTGTCGGCGTCCCATTCCAGCTCTTTGGCCACCGCCAGGGATTGCGCGGCAAAGGCTTCGTTGGCTTCGACCAGGTCCAGGTCGCCGACGCTCCAGCCGGCTTTGTCCAGGCAGCGGCGGGTGGCCGCGACCGGGCCGATGCCCATGATGGCCGGGTCGACGCCGGCATTGGCGTAGCTGGCGATACGCGCCAGAACGGGCAGGCCAAGGGCCTTGGCCTTGTCGGCGCTCATCAGCAGCACGGCGGCGGCGCCGTCGTTGAGGCTGGATGCGTTGCCCGCGGTGACGCTGCCGTCTTTCTTGAACGCGGGTTTGAGTTTGGCCAACGACTCGGCGGTGGTGCCGGCGCGCGGTTGTTCATCCACGGCGAAGGCCACCGGGTCGCCCTTGCGCTGCGGGATCAGAATCGGCGTGATCTCATCGGCAAAGCGGCCGGCTTCGATGGCGGCGACGGCTTTTTGCTGGGACGCGGCGGCGAAGGCGTCCTGGGCTTCACGGCTGATGCCGTACTTGTCCACCAGGTTCTCGGCGGTGATGCCCATGTGGTAGTCGTTGAATGCATCCCACAGGCCGTCGGTGATCATGCTGTCGATCATCTTGGCGTGGCCCATGCGCAAACCGGTGCGCGCACCAGGTAATACGTAGGGGGACAGGCTCATGTTCTCCATGCCGCCGGCGATGATCACGTCGGCATCGCCACAACGGATGGCCTGGGCGCCCAGGTGCAGGGCCTTGAGGCCCGAACCGCAGACCTTGTTCAAGGTCATCGCGGGTACGGCATGGGGCAAGCCGGCGAGGATCGACGCCTGGCGCGCCGGGTTCTGGCCTGAGCCTGCGGTGAGTACGTGGCCGAGGATCACTTCATCCACCTGGGCCGGGTCGAGGCCGGTCTGCTCCAACAGGCGACGGATTACGGCAGCGCCCAACTCCGGTGCCGGGATGCTCGCGAGCGATCCTTGAAAACTGCCTACGGCGGTACGTGTGGCAGCAACAATCACAACGTCTTGCATGGAATGTGTCCTCACTGGAATTGCATTTCTGGAACGTGGTCGGGGACGATTAGTTTACCGGCTGTCTTGCTGACAATCTCTTCAATACTGACCCCTGGGGCACGCTCCTTTAGGATAAAGGCGCCGTTGTCGATTTCCAGGTATGCAAGGTCCGTCAGCACACGCTTGATGCAGTGGGCACCGGTCAGCGGCAGGGTGCATTGGCTGAGCAATTTGGACTCACCGTCCTTGGAGGCGTGGGTCATGATCACGATGATGTTTTCCGCGCCGGCCACCAGGTCCATGGCGCCGCCCATGCCCTTGACCAGCTTGCCCGGGATCATCCACGAGGCGATGTTGCCCTGTACGTCCACTTCAAACGCGCCGAGCACGGTGAGGTCGACATGGCCGCCGCGAATCATTGCGAAGGACTCGGCGGAGGAGAAGATCGAGGCGCCGATGCGCGCGGTCACGGTTTGTTTGCCGGCGTTGATCATGTCGGCATCGATGGTGTCTTCGGTGGGAAACGGGCCCATGCCGAGCAGGCCGTTTTCCGATTGCAACATCACTTCCATGCCTTCCGGGATGTAGTTGGCCACCAGGGTCGGAATGCCGATGCCCAGGTTGACGTAGAAACCGTCCTGCATTTCGCGGGCGACGCGTTGAGCCATTTGTTCGCGGGTGAGAGCCATTGTGCTGTTCCTCTTGTTCTCTTCGGGCTGGAGGGATTATTTGCGGACGGTGCGCTGTTCGATGCGCTTCTCGAAGGTGCCGCAGATGATCCGGTCGACGTAGATGCCAGGGGTGTGGATCTGCGACGGTTCCAGCTCGCCCGGTTCGACGATTTCCTCGACTTCAACCACGGTGATCTTGCCGGCGGTGGCGGCCAGCGGGTTGAAGTTCTGGGCGGTGTGGCGGTAGACGACGTTGCCGAAGTGGTCGGCTTTCCAGCCTTTTACGATGGCGAAGTCACCGGTGATGGATTCTTCCATCAGGTACGGGCGACCGTTGAATTCGCGGGTTTCCTTGCCTTCGGCTACCGGGGTGCCGACGCCGGTGGCGGTGAAGAAGGCCGGAATGCCAGCACCGCCGGCGCGCATTTTTTCCGCCAGGGTGCCTTGGGGGGTGAGCACCACTTCGATTTCGCCGCTGAGCAGTTGCTTCTCGAACAGGGCGTTTTCGCCCACATAAGACGCGATCACTTTGCGGATCTGCTTTTGTTCCAGCAGCACGCCCAGGCCAAAGCCGTCGACGCCGCAGTTATTGGAAACCACGGTCAGGTCGCGGGTGCCTTTGCGCTTGATCTCGGCGATGAGGTTTTCCGGAATGCCGCACAGGCCAAAGCCGCCAGCGAGTACGGTCATGCCATCTTCCAGGCCTGCGAGGGCTTCTTCATAGGACGCCACGCGTTTATCGAAACCTGCCATATGCACCTCTTTTATTGTTAGTGGGCCAGCCAATGCCTCGAGTGTTGCGCCGACGGATTGATTTGTTAAGTTGTTTTTTAAGGTTGATTGATTTAAAAAACTGCATAGTCGAACCGTCGTCCGGAGTAATGTCATGACCGTCAAACAGATTCGTGCCTTTTTGGCCGTGGCGCAGAGCCTGAGTTTTGCCGCCGCCTGCGAGCGCCTGCACCTCTCTCAGTCGGCGCTGAGCCTGACCATCAAAGGCCTGGAAGAAGGGCTGGGCGGGCGCTTGTTCAGCCGCAATACACGGAATGTCGCGCTGACCCCTGAAGGGGAATCCTTATTGCCGCTGGCGCGTCGGCTGATTGCCGATTGGGACAACGCCGAGGATGAACTGCGCCAGCGCTTCACCCTGCAGCGCGGGCGCGTAACGGTGGCGGCGATGCCGTCGTTTGCGGGCAACCTGCTGCCGCCGATCCTGAAGATATTCCGCGCGCGTTACCCCCATGTGAACGTGACGGTGCATGACCTGATCAACGAACAGGTGCTGGAAATGGTCCGCGATCGCCAGGTCGAGTTGGGCGTGGCGTTCGAACCGTCCGAGGGGTCGTCGCTGGCGTTTACGCCGTTATACCTGGACCGCTTCATTGCCGTGGTGCCCACGGATTCACCCTTGGCACTGCGTGCTGAAATCGACTGGAAAAGCCTGTTGGAGCAACCGTTCATTGCCCTGCAACGACCCTCGACGGTACGGGTGATGCTGGAGGAGCATCTGGGCGCCTTGCAGATGAAATTGCCGGTGGCGCTGGAGAGTCATCAATTGGCGACGGTGGGCAAGATGGTTGCCAGTGGGCTGGGGGTCAGCGCCGTACCGGCATTATGTGCGCAGCAGATGCAGGAGGCGGGCGCCCATTGCATCACCTTGACCGATCCGGTGATCGAGCGGCCGATTGGTGTGTTGACCAAACCGGGGCATGAACTGTCGGCGGCGGCACAGGTGTTGTTTGATATTTTCCGCGATGAAGCGGGGAAAGGGCGTTACCCCAACTTTTGAAGTTGCATAAAAAATGTGGGAACTGGCAAGCCAGTTCCCACATTAGTTGAGAAGTACTTAGTAGTAGCGGTCGATTACTTTAACTTGCGAGTTGTCTTTGAAAGACTCCCACGCGTGGTTAAGTGTGTCGAACACTTGCTCGATGAAATTGCGATCGGCCGCCGCTTTCTTGCCGACATAACCCTGGCCACGGCGGTACATCTTAAGGCGCGCCGCCAGTTCACGGTTGTTTTTGTCGAACTCGGCTTCTTCGGTGTGGGGCGCCAGGCAGTCAATTTGGACTTTGCCCGATTTGCCAATCCACAGGATATGGTCGTCGAGTGTGTCTTTCTGCGCTGCGAACATCTCAGCCAATTCTTCGATAGTTGGTTGGTTGTTCAGATTCATGTGTAAGCCCCTTGACCAGTTGGCGATCTATCAATTGATTCGTTAAAACTGCTTAGTTGTCTCCGGTTCCGAAAACCGGGCGTCAGTGACGGTCTGCCGAATACGGGCAGGGTCTTGAACCTGATGCATGTAGTCTTGCTGATGAACTGCTACGCAATGGTTTCATAACGAAGACAAGCAGCGTTTGAGCTCCTTGTACCGAACCCTTCGGGTCGGTCAGCTTCATCAATCTGCCTTGTGGGCAGTGCACATCCGGAAGAAACAGCTCGGCGGTCAGACGAGCTTGTTCAAAACGCTTGTTACCAACGCTCCCGATCCGGGAGACGTCTAGATCATGCAAGGACAAAAAGGTTACGTCAACGGTTATGTAGTGATTATTTTTGATCACTACATGAATCGCCGTGGGGGCGGGGGCATGCGAGGAGGTGTGACTCAGGCGTCATTTTTTGTGCGGTGGGTCGCTGCAGTTCGTTGGCCTGCCCGGGTCTCCCGCTGATTTTTGAGGGGCGGTGCCCTGGCTATCCCAGGCGCTCTGCCAATAGCGGCAACAACCGTTCGCAGGATGCCGCGATCTTCAGTTGCAACAACTCATCCCCACGGGTCTTGCCCAGATTGATGGCAATCACCGGTTTGCCTTGCTCGACCATCGCCTTGCACAGGCGAAACGCCGAGTAGGCCATCAGCGACGACCCCACCACCAACAGCCCCTCGGCGTGTTCCACCGCCGCCATCGCCCTGGCGGCGGTGGCCTGGGCAACGTTTTCGCCGAAGAACACGACGTCCGGTTTGAGCCGTTCACCGTCGCAATGGGGGCAGCGGGGCACGCGAAAACGTTGTTCAAACGCTACGTCGAGCAGCGTATCGCCGTCGGGTGCCTGCACGGCGTCGACGCCTGCCAGGTATGGGTTCTCGGCCTCCATCAACCGTTGGATCACATCGCGTGCGCTGGGCCGATGGCAATCCAGGCATAGCACGCGATGCAAGCTGCCATGCAGCTCGATCACATCCTCACTACCGGCCTGGTCATGCAGCGTGTCGACGTTTTGTGTGATCAGCCCGCTGATACGCTGGCGATGTTGCAAGGCGGCCAGCGCCAGGTGGGCCTGGTTCGGCTGCGCAATCCGTACCCGTGGCCAGCCCAGCATCGCCCGTGCCCAATAACGGCGCCGCGCTTGCGGGGTGGCCAGGAACTCCTGGTACATCATCGGCGCCTTGCCTCGGCGCACGCCTTCGCTGTCCCGATAATCCGGGATACCTGATGACGTGCTGATCCCCGCCCCGGTCAGCACCAGAAAACGCCGTGCGGCCATGGCCCGGTGCAGGGTCTCGAGGTGGTCTTCTTGATGTTCGAGCATGTCGAGCATGGGCTCTCCTATTCGCCGCGAATGTATTGCTCCAGTTGCTTGATCAGGTTGGCTTGTTCGGCAATGGCTTCCTTGACCAGGTCACCGATGGAGAGCAGGCCCAGCAGTTTTCCGTCGACGACCACCGGCAGGTGGCGCAGGTGACTGTCGGTCATGATGTTCATGCAGGCTTCGACTGTCTTGTGGGCATCGACCGTGATGACTGGAGAGCTCATGACCTCGTGGACTTTGGTGGTGACGGAAGAAAGGCCTTTGAGTATCAGCTTCCGTGCGTAATCGCGCTCGCTGATGATGCCAACCACCTCACCCTGCTTGACGACCGGCAGGGCCCCGACATTTTTCGATGACATCACCACCAACGCTTCGAATACGGTGTGGTCCCATTCAATGGTGTGGACTTCCTGGTTTTGCTTGTCTTTGGCTTTGAGTACTTCTGAGACGGTTTTCATGGTGGCCACTCCGGTGTTGTTGTTGGGAAGTCAGCAATCCCCTACAGAATCCTAGACGGCCGGCGCCGGAGCAAGGACCAAAGCGGCGTTAAAGCTGTCGAAAAACGTCATCCGCCGGATTTATTCATGGTTTACCCGGTACTTGTCGGCTTTTTCGCCCGCTTTGGGCTGGCCGCCGTCTTGCGGGGCGCGGCCGTGCGTTTCTTCTTCCACGGGGTGGCGCCGCGGCCTGCCGGGCTGGCGGGGCCGGTGATGGTCATACGCATACCGTTGCAGCGGGCCACTTGCTTGCTCATCCAGGCCGCTTGCTTGGCGACGAATTCTTCCAGGCTCATTTCGCCGCTTTGCACCATGTCCAGCGCCTGTTCCCAGATCGCCGTGGTGCCGGGGTCGGCGATGGCGCGCGGCACCGCATCGATCAGGCTGAACGCCGCCGGGGTGGCCGAGAGGGCCTTGCCGTTCTTCACCAGGTAGCCTCGCTCCAGCAGGCCCTGGATGATCCCGGCGCGGGTGGCTTCGGTGCCGATGCCGGTGGTGTCCTTGAGCTTTTGCTTGAGCAACGGGTCTTCCACCAGCTTGGCGACGTTTTTCATCGCCTTGATCAGGTCGCCCTCGGTGAAGGGTTTGGGCGGCTGGGTCCACAGGTCCTTGAGGTTGACCTTGGCAACGGCGTAATCCTGGCCCTGCACCAGCGCCGGCAAGGCTTGCGGTGCCGGCGCCTCACGGCCTTTGGCGGGTGCAAGGGCTTCGGGCAGCGCGCGTTTCCAGCCTGGCTCGATGACGACTTTGCCCACCGCGCGCAGCGCTTGACCGGCACAGTCGAAATCCGCCTGGGTGCGGTCGTATTCATGGTTGGGCAGAAACTGCGCCAGGTAGCGCGCGCGAATCAGTGTGTAGACCGCCCGATGCTTGCCGGTGAGTTGCCCTGCATCCTTGCCGGCGCCAGTGGGAATGATGCCGTGGTGGGCGCTGACCTTGGCGTCGTTCCACGCCCGCGAGCGGCGCTGGGGATCGAGATGCGGCATCAGTTCGTTGACGGCCGCGTCGGCACGGCCCAGGGCGGCAAGGATCTTCGCCGCGTCGCCATGCTGACTCAATGGCAGGTAGCCGCAATCGCTGCGCGGGTAGGTGATGGCCTTGTGGGTTTCGTACAGCGATTGGGCGATGTCCAGGGTTTCCTGGGCGCCGAGACCGAGCTTCTTCGAGCAGATTTCCTGCAACGTCCCCAGGTCGAAGGGCAGGGGCGCGACCTCGCGCATGCGTTCGGTGCGCAACTTCACCAGCCGCGCACTGGCGGCGTGGGTCATGGCGTCGGCGGCGTCCCGGGCGAGTTGCGGGTTGAGGCAGCGGCCTTGGTCGTCACAGGCATCGTCGACGGCGCGCCATTGGGCGGTGAAGGTCATGTGCGCGTGGCGCAGGTCGACGTCGATGGCCCAGTAGGCCACCGGTACGAAATCGGCGATGCTGCGGTCACGGTCGACCACCAGGCGCAGGGTCGGGGTTTGCACCCGGCCCACCGGCAGTACGCCTTGGTAACCGGATTGGCGGCCGAGCAAGGTAAACAGGCGGCTCATATTCATGCCGATCAGCCAGTCGGCGCGGGAACGGCCCAGGGCCGAGTGGTACAGGCTGAAGGTCTCGGCGCCGGGTTTGAGCGCGGCCAGGGCCTTGCGGATGGAGGCGTCGTCCAGCGCCGACAGCCACAGGCGTTGGATCGGCCCGCGATAGCGGCAATGTTCCACCAGCTCGCGGGCGATCATTTCGCCCTCGCGGTCGGCGTCGGTGGCGATCACCAGTTCCAAGGCTTCCCCCAGCAGGCGCTTGACCGCCTTGAACTGGGCGGCGGTCTTGGGCTTGACGCGCATCTTCCATTTGTCCGGGACAATCGGCAGGTCGGCGAGCACCCAGCGCTTGTACTTGGCGTCGTAGGCGTCGGGCGGGGCGGTTTCCAGCAGGTGGCCGATGCACCAGGTGACAGTCACCCCGTTGCCCAGCCAGCAACCGTCGCCACGGCGCGTGGCGCCGAGCACGGCCGCAATATCTTTGGCCTGGGAGGGTTTTTCACAGAGGAACAGCCGCATGGTCATCACATCAGATCGGGTTGATGCCTTGCAGGATGCGTAGTCCGAGGGATTTGAGCAACCATTATCTGTATGGATGTACAGCAATTTGTGTGGCGCCGCAGAGCAGATGTGGGAGGGGGCTTGCTCCCTCCCACAGGGGACCTGCGGTGTTCAGGTGGTCGGGTCAGTTGTTGTCGATATCCACATGCCGCGTTTCCTTGAGGCAGAACATCCCGACAACCAGGCTCACCCCGGTCACGACCACCGGATACCACAAGCCATAGAAGATATCGCCGGTGTACACCACCAGGGCAAACGACACGGTCGGCAGGAAGCCGCCAAACCAGCCGTTGCCGATGTGATAGGGCAGGGACATCGAGGTGTAGCGGATGCGTGTCGGGAACAGTTCCACCATCAACGCCGCCAGCGGGCCGTAGCACATGGCCGCGATCAGGATCAGCACCACGATCAGCACCACCACCATCACCTTGTTGACCTGCGCCACATCCGCCGATGTCGGGTAGCCGGCGAGGGTCACGGCGGCGCGCAGGGCCGACTCGTCAAAGCCATCGATGCGCACGTCGCCCACGCTCACCTGCACCGGGCTGCCCGCAGGGGCGGCGGCGCTGCTGTAGGGCAGGCCTTGCTTGACCAGGAAGGTCTTGACCTTGTCGCAGGGGCTGTCAAAACGCGCCTTGCCCACCGGGTCGAACTGGAAGGTGCAGGTGGCCGGGTCGGCCAGCACGGTGATCGGCGCCTGGCGACTGGCCTGGTCCATCGCCGGGTTGGTGTAGTGCGCCAGGCCCTTGAAGATCGGGAAGTACAGCGCGGTCGCCAGCAGCAGGCCGAGCATCAGCACCGGTTTGCGCCCGATCTTGTCCGACAGCCAGCCGAAGAAGATAAAGAACGGTGCGCCAATCACCACGCTGATGATCAGCAGCATATTGGCCAGGGCCGGGTCCATCTTCAGGAACTGCGTAAGGAAGAACAGCACATAGAACTGCGCCGCGTAAAAGGTCACCGCTTGCCCGCCGTTGATGCTGAACAGCGCAATCAGCACCACCTTGAGGTTTTCCCACTTGCCGAAGGACTCGCGGATCGGCGCCTTGCTGGCCTTGCCTTCCTCCTTCATTTTCAGGAACGCCGGCGATTCATGCAGGCTCATGCGGATCCAGGTGGAAATGCCCAGCAGCACGATGGAAAACAGGAACGGAATGCGCCAGCCCCACACTTCGAACTGATCGCCAGTGAAGTAGCGGCAGGCCAGCACCACCAGCAGTGACAACAGTAACCCCAGGGTGGCGGTGGATTGAATCCAACTGGTGTGCAGGCCGCGCTTGCCGGCGGGGGCGTGTTCGGCGACATAGGTCGCCGCGCCGCCGTACTCGCCGCCCAACGCCAGGCCTTGCAGCATGCGCAGGACGATCAGGATGATCGGCGCGGCAATGCCGATGCTGGCATACGTGGGCAACAGGCCGACGCAGAACGTCGCCACACCCATCAGGATAATGGTCACGAGGAAGGTGTACTTGCGCCCGATCATGTCGCCCAGGCGGCCAAACACCAGCGCGCCGAACGGGCGCACCACAAAGCCGGCCGCGAAGGCCATCAAGGCAAAGATAAACGCCGTGGTGTCGTTGACCCCGGCAAAGAACTGTTTACTGATCACCGCCGCGAGGGCGCCATAGAGGAAGAAGTCATACCACTCGAATACCGTCCCCAGGGACGAGGCGAAGATGACTTTTCTCGATTCGCTGACGGTGCTCGTGCTGACCGCCGAGCCCAGGGTTTGAGCATGTTCTGACATCGGGTATCCCTCACAGTGATTATTTATTGTTGTTCCACTGTCGGCGCCAACCTCAGCGCCGGTCTGTTTTCCGTTCCTCTGTAGGCGCGCGCTTGCTCGCGAAAATCGCCAACGATTACGCGGGAAATCTGGATGAACGCGGCGCCTTTGCGTTTTTCGCGGGCAAGCTCGCTCCTACAGTGTTCGGCGAAAGGATCAGTTGCGCGGCTTTCTCCGCGATCATCAGCGTCGGTGAGCAGGTATTGCCGGATGTGATGCGGGGCATGATCGAGGCATCGGCGATGCGCAGCCCCGGCACGCCATGCACCCGCAACTGCGCGTCGACCACCGCGTCCTGGTCACTGCCCATGCGGCAGGTGCCCACCGGATGGAAGATCGTCGTGCCGATGCGCGCCGCGGCTTCGTGCAGTTGCTCTTCGGTTTGCAGCGCATCGCCGGGCAAGTATTCCACCGGTTTGAACGGGCTCAGGGCCGGCGCGGCGACGATCCGTCGAGTCAGGCGAATCGCGTCGGCGGCCACCCGCAGGTCTTGCGGATGGCTGAGGTAATTGGGCTGGATCAACGGCGCATCCGCCGGGTTGACCGAGCGAATATCGATACGCCCGCGGCTTTGCGGGCGCAGGTCGCAGACCGACGCGGTAAACGCCGGGAACGCGTGCAACGGCTCGCCGAAGCGCTCCAGGGACAGCGGCTGCACATGGTATTCAAGGTTGGCCGAGGTTTGTTCCGGGCCCGAGCGGGCAAACGCACCGAGCTGGCTGGGCGCCATCGACAGCGGGCCGCTGCGGTCATACAGGTAACGCAGGCCCATGCCCATTTTGCCCCACACGCTGCCCGCGATCTGGTTCAGGGTGCGCGCGTTTTCCAGCTTGTAGATCAGCCGCAGTTGCAGGTGGTCCTGCAGGTTGCCGCCGACCCCCGGCAGTTCATGCAACACATTGATGCCGAGCGGCTTGAGCACGTTGGCGGGGCCAATCCCCGAACGCTGCAAAATGCCGGGCGAACCCACGGCGCCAGCACACAACACGATTTCCTTACGGGCCTTCCAACGGAGCGACTGGCCGTGCTGACGCCCGACCACTGCCGATGCGCGGCCGTTTTCCAGCAACACGCGGTCGACTTCGACTTCGGTCAATACCGTCAGGTTCGGCCGCTGGCGGATCGGCTTGAGGAACGCCTTGGCCGCATTCCAGCGGACGCCGGCCTTCTGGTTGACCTGAAAGTAACCGCAGCCTTCGTTATCGCCCTGGTTGAAGTCGCTGACGTTGGCGATGCCGCTTTGCGCTGCGGCCTCACGGAAGGCATCCAGAATCGGCCACGACAGCCGTTGTTGCTCGACGCGCCACTCGCCGCCGTCGCCGTGAAATGCCGAACCGCCAGCAAAATGGTTCTCGCTATGCTTGAACAGCGGCAGCACGTCTTCCCACGCCCAGCCCGGGTTGCCTGCCGCCGCCCAGCCGTCGTAGTCCTGAGCCTGGCCGCGCATGTAGATCATGCCGTTGATCGACGAACAACCGCCGAGCACCTTGCCCCGCGGGTAACTCAGGGCGCGGCCTTGCAGGCCGGCCTGGGCTTCGGTCTTGAAGCACCAGTCGGTGCGTGGGTTGCCGATGCAGAACAGGTAGCCGACGGGGATGTGAATCCAGGGGTAATTGTCGCGACCACCGGCTTCAAGCAACAGCACACGGTGGGCGGGGTTGGCGGACAGTCGATTGGCCAGCAGGCAGCCTGCGGGGCCGGCGCCTACGACGATGTAATCGTATTCAGCAGTTGCAGTGGGCATCTGAGGTCTCGCTTGTTTTTCTTATTGGCTCCATCCTAGTTGTTAGTTTTCGTCTTAAAAATGTTAGTTTTTACCCAGTGGCTGTGCGTTTTTAAACAGCGCGGCCCAGACTCACGGATTGGAGGCGCTATGTTCGACTGGAATGACCTGCGGTTTTTTCTTGAGTTGCAGCGCAGCGGCCGCCTGCTTACCGCCGCGCAACGCCTGAAAACCACCCACGCCACCGTGGCGCGGCATATCGAGGCGATCGAGAAAAGCCTCGGCACCGCGTTGTTTGTGCAGCACGCCCACGGCTATGAGTTGACGCCGTCCGGCGAGGCCCTGCTCAAACACGCCGAAGCCATGGAAAACGTCGCGCTGCTGGCCGAAGACGAATTGACCCACACCGCCGCGCCTCTGGGCAAGATCCGCCTGGGCGTGGCCGAAGGGCTGGGGGTGATGTTCCTCGCCAGCCGCATGGGCGGGCTGTTCGAGCGCTATCCGGGGTTGGAAGTGGAGCTGGTGGCCGTGCCGCGTTTCGTCAGCATCCTCAACCGCGAAGCCGAAATCAGCATCCACCTCGAACGTCCCAGCGTCGATCAACTGGTCACGCGCAAACTCACCGACTATCGCCTGGCGCTCTATGCCAGCCGCGCGTATCTGGCGCGCACCCCGCCGATTGAAAAACGCGAAGACCTCGCCGCCCATGCCTGGATCGATTACGTCGACGATCTGCTGTTCAGCCAGGAACTGAAACTGCTCAGCAGCTTCTGCCGTAACCCCAAAGTGGTGTTCCACAGCACCAGCGTGATCGCCCAGCACCAGGCGGCGCGTTCCGGGCTGGGGATTGCGGTGTTGCCGTGCTTCATGGCGGCCGGTGATCCGGACCTGGTGGCGTTGTTGCCAGGGGAGGGGATTCAGCGCAGCTATTGGATCAGCTCGCGCCGGGAACTGCACAAGTCGGTGCGGCTGCGGGTGTTGTGGGATTACGTGGTGGAGTTGTGCGCGCGGGAGCAGGCACTGTTGCTCGGCGGGTCCACCTGAAGAACCTGGATCAAAAATGTGGGAGGGGGCTTGCTCCCGATAGCAGTGTGTCAGCCAAAACATGCATGACTGAAGCAGCGCTATCGGGGCAAGCCCCCTCCCACATTTTTGACCGGATTCAGCTTCCAAGATCAGGTCGGCTATAAGGCCAAGCAAGAGCAAAAGCAGATCAGGGTCTATCTGATCTATGGAGATCCAAATGTGGGAGGGGCTTGCCCCCGATAGCAGTGTGTCAGCCAAAATATGCATGACTGAAGCAGCGCTATCGGGGGCAAGCCCCCTCCCACACGTTTGACCGGATTCAGCTTCCAAGATCAGGTCGGCTATAAGGCCAAGCAAGAGCAAAAGCAGATCAGGGTCTATCTGATCTATGGAGATCCAAATGTGGGAGGGGGCTTGCCCCCGATAGCAGTGTGTCAGCCAAAACATGCATGACTGAAGCACCGCTATCGGGAGCAAGCTCCCTCCCACATTTTTGACCGGATTCAGCTTCCAAGATCAGGTCGGCTATAAGGCCAAGCAAGAGCAAGAGCAGAGCAAAAGCAGATCAGGGTCTATCTGATCTATGGAGATCCAAATGTGGGAGAGGGCTTGCCCCCGATAGCAGTGTGTCAGCCAAAACATGCATGACTGAAGCCCCGCTATCGGGGGCAAGCCCCCTCCCACATTGAAGCTGTGGTGTTGCTTGAACTGAGTCAATCGCGCAAGACGAATTCCGCGCTGCCCAGCCGTTCTCCATTCACCAGCACATGCACCGCGTGCTTGCCCGGGTAGTGCTTGCGCGTGGTCAGTTCACGGATATGTTGTTCGCGGCTGATGTGCTGCTGCTCGCCTGCGCCAAGGGTAAAGGCCTTGAGCTTGAACACTTTAGCCGCACGGTGGCCGGCGCTTTTTACGTAGTCGATGGCGTAGTCCACCACCAGTTTTTGTGGTGCGGCGGCGGTGGATTCGAGGCTGAAGGTCAGGTTGATCCGCTCCCCCAGTGCGATCACCGCCGGCGTGACGCGCAGGTGATGAATCTTGACCTCGGCCTTGGCTCCCGCACCGATGATCGTCAGCGCGCGGGTGTTGCCCTGCTTGATCAGGCTGCGCAGTGCATGGCGGGCGATCCAGGCGGTGTGCGGGTTATCCAGCGACCAGCCTTCGATCAGGCTGAGGACCCAATCGGGGTGGTCCTTGGTGATGTCGTTGAGGTGGTTGGCCACGGACTTGCGCACGTAGAGGCTGCTGTCGGCCTTGAGGTTGTCGAGGATCGACGCGCACAGCCCGGGGTTGGCCTGTACGTTGGCCAGGCGGAATGACCACGGCAGGCGCGGTCGCGAGCCTTCGCTGGCGAGGCGGCGCACGTGTTCGTTGTCATCCAGCGACCACTGTTGCATCACCGCCAGGGTGCGTTGGAAGTCGTGCAGCAAGAAGTGCCGGATCGCGAATTCGGCGGAGCCAAAGGTGGTGAAATATTTGAGCGCGGCCATGGAGCGCTCGAAGTCATCCCGGCCATGACTCGCCACGTAGTGCGGCAGGAACAGGCTGACAAAGCCGCTGTTCAAGCGCGGCGCGAGGGCATAGAGCAGCGTGAGAGTCTGTGGGTAATCCAGCGGGATCACCGCATGCAGGCTGTCGCTGACCCGCGCCACGCGCTGCATCACCGACAACTCGGCCAGCCCGGCCTTGGCGTGCTGGAGAAAGCCCTTGGCGTCGAACGCCGGGTACACCGCCGTCATCTCGGTGGCGATGTGTTGCAGGCGTTCGGCGTTGAAGATTTCCTTGAGGGCCGGGGCGCTTTGGTCGGTCATCGGTGATTCCATGGGGGGTTAGAGAAACCAGCGGTATTCCCGTGCGTTGATCTCCTGCTGAAACGCCAAGTGGTCCTGGCGTTTGTTCTCGCAGTACACGTCGACAAATTCCGCGCCCAGCTTATCGCGCAATACCGCTTGATGTTGCATGGCGCGCACGGCCTCGAGCATTTCCAGGGGGAAGTCGGTGCCGCTGTTGCGGTCGTCGTTCAGTGGGGCGATGGGTTCGCGCTTGGCGTCAAGCCCATGCTCCAACCCCACCAGAATCGCCGCCAACACCAGGTACGGGTTGGCATCGGCGCTGGCCAGGCGGTGTTCGATACGCAGGTTGCGTGGGTCGGACTCGGGGATGCGTACGCACGCATCGCGGTCTTCGAAGCCCCAGCTGGCACGGGTGGCGGCGTTGACCGTACCGCCCAGGCGGCGGAAGGCGTTGTGGTTCGGCGAGAAGATCGGCATGCAGTGCGGCAGCAACTCCAGGCAGCCGGCCACGGCGTGGCGCAGGGGTTGCTGTTGATGGGCCGCGAGTATGTTGTTGCCGGCGCCGTCGTACAGGCTGACATGCACATGCATGCCGCTGCCGGGGAATTGCAGGTAGGGCTTGGCCATGAAGCTGGCGCGGTAGCCGTGCTTGAGCGCCACGCCACGGGTGCTGCGGCAGAACAGGGCGGCCCAGTCGGCAGCGCGCAGGCCATCGTCCAAGTGGCCGAAGTTGATCTCGAACTGGCCAGGGCCGAGTTCCGCGGTGATCACCGTGATGTCGATGCCTTGGTCCTTGGCGGTTTGCGCCATATCGTCGAGCACCTCGCTGAAGCGCGACAGTCGCTCGATATGCAGGTTGGGCTGGTCGTCGGCGTCGTCACTCAGCGGGTCGCGGGCGAATTGCGGCAGGCCGTTGTCGAGCTGCTTGTCGAACAGGTAAAACTCCAGTTCAAAGGCCACCACCGGGTGAATGCCTTTGTGGTGCAGGCGTTCCAGGACCTTGGCCAATACTTCCCGCGGTTCGAATTCGATCGGCGCTTGCGTACCGTCCGAGGTGATCAGCATCTGGCCCAGCGGCTGCGACTCCCAGCTCACCGGCTTGAGCGTGCCCGGCACCAGGCGGCGGTTGGCGTCGGGGTCGCCGTCGTTGAAGCAGTAATCACCGATCTTGAACAACCCGCCCTGAACCCCCAGCAGCACGGCGTTCTGCGGCAGCTTCAAGGGGCCGCCGGCGGCGACTTTTTCCAGCATCTCCACCGGGTAGCGCTTGCCGTAGAAATGCCCGGGGATGTCCAGGGCGATCAGGTCGACATAACGCACGTCGGGGTGGTTCTGGCGAAAGCTCCGTACTTCGGCCAGCAGCGTGGAGGAATGGCTTTTCACGGGTGTAGCTCCTAGTTGTAAACCCACAGCACGCGGGCGGGCAGTTCGGTCAGGTTGGCGTAGCGGCAGCGGGCGAAACTGGCCAGGTGGAAGCTGTCGCCTTGGTGCAGGGTGACCGAGTCGGCTTCCCCTTCCACCCACAGCGTCAACTCCCCCTCCAGCACAAACCCGGCCTGCTCGGCGCGGTCGCTCATGGTCTGCTCACCGCTATTGGCTCCGGGGGCCAGCAGGCTGTCGAGCATCGAAAACGCACCGTTCATGTTGGGGGAGACCAGGATGTCGGTGATGCCATTGGCGTAATACACCGTGCGCCGCTCGTTGGGGCGCGTCACCCAGTTGATGGCCTTGGGCTTGCTCAGGCTGTAGAAATAGGTGGTGGGCACGTCAAGGGCGTGGCTGATCGCGGTCAGGTCCGCCACGGTCGGGCGTGACAGGCCTCGTTCGACCTGAGACAGGAAACCCACCGAACGCTCGATCTTTTGCGCCAATTGCGCGAGGGTGAGTTTCTTGTACTTGCGCAGGTCGTGGATCAGGATCGCCAGGGCTTCGAGTTCTTCTTGTTGGTTCATGAAATTTATTTCGTTAAATTTCATGAAAAATTACATGATAAATTTCACGCGGGCAATGGGTGAGGGGGCTGGAGCAGCATTTATTTACGCAAGCGCAGGCGTTGCGGCGAACACCCTGTGGCGAGGGAAACCGGGCGCTCGGGTTTTTGGCTGAATGATTCCACACGCCCGCGGTCGGAACCTGGGTACGCCTCACTACTTGAAGGAGCACCCATGAAGTCCAGATCCCTCGTCGCCAGCCTGTTGGTCGTTGCCAGCCTGTCCACCGCCAGCTTTGTGGTGCAGGCCGGTGATTCCCCGCAGGAAACCGTGAAGCCTTCCAGCATCAATACCCGTGACTTGAAAGAGGGCGACCGCGCGCCGGATATCCTGATGCGCAAGGAATCGGCGGTCACTGACTGGAAGAAACGCGGCTTGAAGCAGCCCGAAGAGGACAGCCAATGGGCCCGTGTCGGCAATAGGTTTGTGCTGCTCAAAACCACTAACGGCACCATCCTCGAGATCACTCCGGTCAAGCAATAATCCGCTGGCAACGCCTGCTTTTTTTCGGGTTCCTGAGGTAAGGTGACCGGCTGCAATGGCCGCGTTACCTTCATGGAATGAGAGCAGGATGCTTGCCACCCTAAGACACTACCCCCGCACAGTGAAGCTGTTGCTGTCCGCCACGTTGATGCTGACGCTGGCCAAGGCGATCACCTTTCCGTACCTGGTTATCTACCTCACCCGGCACTTTGCCCTGGACATCACTCAGGTCGGCCTGGTGATCGGCAGTTCGCTGATCGTCGGTTCGTTGCTCAGCGTGTATGGCGGGTTTCTCGTCGATCGCATCAGCAGCTATCGGTTACTGCTGGGCTTGAGTGCGCTGTTTGTCGTGGGCTTTATCGGTACGGTGCTCGCGCAGACTATCTGGGCGTTCTATGGCTGCCTGATCCTGATCAACCTGGCTTACGCGGTCATCGATATTGCGATCAAAGCCGGCTTTGCCAGCCTGTTGCCGGAAGACGCGCGCAGTGAGGTGTTTTCCATCAAGTACACCCTGACCAATATCGGCTATGCGGTGGGGCCGTTCTTCGGCGCGATGGTGGCCAGGCTGGATATCAGCTTGCCGTTTATGCTGTCGGCGCTGTTGGGGGCGGGGTTTTTCCTGCTGTACTGGCGCTGGGGTGATCGTGCGCTGGCCACTGTCGATGCCACGCAAAAGCCGGTGTCGTTCCTGGCTGTCGGCCGCGTGCTGTTGAAGGATCGGCGCCTGGTGTGCTTCACCGTTGGCGGCGTGCTCAGTGCGGTGGTGTTCGGCCAGTTCACGGCTTACCTGTCGCAATACCTGGTGACCACCACCACTGCTGAATACACCTACAAGGTCATCAGCGCGGTGCTTACGACGAACGCCGTGTTGGTGATTGCCCTGCAATACGTGATCGGCCGGCGCATCTCGCACCGTTACCTGAGCCAGTGGCTGATCTTCGGCTTGAGCATGTTCATGCTGGGGTTGATCGGCTTTGCGCTGTCCACCAGCGTGCTGTGGTGGGTGCTGGCGATGGCGGTGTTTACCGTGGGGGAAATCGTCGTGTTCCCGGCCGAGTACATGTTTATCGACCGTATTGCCCCGGACCACCTGCGCGGCATGTATTACGGCGCGCAAAACCTGTCCAACCTCGGCGCCGCGCTGGGGCCGGTGCTGTGCGGGTTGGTGTTGGCCAGCCTGCCGGCGCATTACATGTTCTACATGCTGGGGGCGTTTATCGTCGGTGGCGGGGTGTTCTATTTCATGGGTGCGAGGCTGAAGGCAAGTCATCCAGAGTGAGTTTGCCCAGGTGGTTGCTGTGCAGCTCGTAGCGTAATTCTTCGACCATCTTGTCCACTTCTTGCGGGGTCTGCAGCCGATTGGTGCTGATCCCGGTGACCACCAGGTCGACCCGGCCGGTTTCGGCGTCGAAGACTTTGAGGGTCAGCGACGCGTCCCGGCACAGGGTGAATTCGCACGTCAGCGGCGACAGGCCTTCTTCGATGCAGTTTCGCAATTGAGACAGGGTAAACATGCTAATTCCTTCCGGGTGTGGAATACGACGACACAGGATCGAAAGCCTGTGCCCACCCCAGGAAGGTTAAGCATTACACCTAGGCGCAATAAGGCGAATTCGCACTAGCCGCACTAGTGCATTTGCACTTTCAGCGCTTGTTTTTCAGACGCAGTTCACCGGCGAACAGCCCGCGCTCACGGGCCCAGACTATCGCTGCACTACGGCTATGCACCCCCAGTTTGGAATACACCGTGGCCACATGGTTACGCACCGTGTTGGGCGCCAGCTTCAGGCGCGAGGCGATCTCTTTGTCGGCCAGGCCTTCGCAAATCAAACCCAGCACATCGCGCTCGCGGGTGGTGAGGTCGGTGAAGGCAATGCCTGGCACATTGGGTCGGTTGGCGCCTTTGGCGTTGGCCAGCTTTTCAATCAGGGTCTGGCTGAACCAGGAGGCGTCCTGCATCACTTCTTCGATGGCCGCCACCAGCTCCAGCTCCGAGCGTTTGCGTTCGGTGATGTTCATCAGCACCAGCAGGTAGCAGGGCACGTCCTGGATGCTCACGGTATCGGCGGACACCACGCAGTCGATCACCTCATCGCCTTTCTTGCGCACCTTCAGATCCAGCCCGTCGAGGTTGCCGGCTTTTTCCAGAGTGGCGAACAACTGCGCGCAGGCTTGGGCGCTGTCGATGAAGTCGATGTCTTCGATGGCTTTGCCGATCAGTTCCTCACTGGTGTAGCCGGTAATGCTCATGAAGGCTTCGTTGATATCCACCACCTGACGGTTGTCGGCGTTGCACACCAGGGTTGGCACCGGCGTCAGGCGGAACGACTTGGCGAAGCGCTCCTCACTCTGGCGCAGGGCGATTTCTGCCTTGCGCCGCGGTTCCAGGTCGGTGAAGGAAAACAACATGCAGTCTTCCTCGTTCATGTCCAACGGCTGGCCGGCCACGATCACCAACTTGCTGCCGCCCTCGGGCAATCTCAATTCGGCCTGCATCTGCGGGATGGTCGCGCCTTCGGCCAGGCGCTGGATGGCCAGGTCCTTGCGCTCGGCGTGTTCCAGCACGTCCAGTTCATACACCGAGCGGCCGATCACTTGGTCGCGGTTATAGCCGGTCATCTCCAGAAAGCCCTGGTTGACCTTGATATAGCGCAGGTCGCTGAGGCGGCAGATCACGGCGGGCGCGGGGTTGGCGTTGAAGGTTTTTTCGAAGCGCTGCTCGGCGCTCGCCCATTCGGTGGCGTCGCTGAGGATCAACACCAAAAGCTCCGGTTCGCCGCGTGAATCGGTCAGCACCAGGCTGCGCAGGCGATGGACCCAACTGCGCTCGTCGTCGCCGGTGGGGCTGACTTCCACGATCACGTCGCTGAACGCTTCGCCGGCCGCCACCCGGCTGAGCGGGTAACTGTCCGGCAACAGCGGGTGGTTATTGCGATAGCGCAAGGCGAACCGCTCGGCATAGTCCTGATTGTTGGCGCCCAGGTGTTCGACCGCGCTGACCCCGTGCATGGTCAGCGCGGCCTCGTTGGCCCAGAGGATGGTCTGGTCGAGCTCGGCCAAAATCACCCCGTCGGACAACCCGGAGATGATCTGCTGCAATTGGCGGCGGTTGGTTTCTTTGGCGAGGACGTCCTGGCTCATGGTTTCTCCTGGGAATGGGCGCATGCGAGTTACGACACCCAGGCTGCGCGATAGTGCAGCGCAACTGCCCCGTGCGATCTGGCGCACGCTGCTGTTGCGCACGGCGCTGAGCGTTTCCTTTCTTCACCTGCCGCGTTGAATGGGTAAAATGCCGGCTTTTTACGCGTATCCCGCAAAGGTGCATCTTGAACGCAGGCAAATTCGTCGGCTTGTTATTACTCACTTCGCTGCTGGCGGCCTGCGGCACCTCGCCACCCCGCACGCCCAACGACCTCTGCGGCATCTTTCGCGAAAAGGCCGACTGGTACGACGCCGCCCAAGTCACCCAAAAGCGCTGGGGCGTGCCGATCCAGTTGCCGTTCGCCATCATGTACCAGGAATCGGCCTTCCGGCAGGACGCCAAGGCTCCGCGTAACTACCTGTTGTGGATCATCCCCTGGGGCCGCGTCTCCACCGCCGCCGGCTATGCCCAGGCCAAGGATGAAGTGTGGAACGACTACCGCAAAAGCACCGGCCGCAGCGGCGCCAGCCGTCAGGACTTCGACGACGCCATCGACTTCGTCGGTTGGTACATGGACAAGACCTACACCATCAACGGCGTTTACAAGTACGACGCCTACGGCCAATACCTGAACTACCACGAAGGCTGGGGCGGCTATCGCCAGCGCACCTACGCCAGCAAAGCCTGGCTACCCCCCGTGGCCAGCAAAGTGCAGGCTCGCTCGCAGCTGTATGCGCAGCAATATGCGGGTTGCAAGAATGATTTGGGGCGTGGGTTCTGGAGCCGGTTTTGGCATTGGTTGTGAGAGCGACACCCGGTAACTGATACAGATCTGTGAACTTTGACAGTAGGCAAGGTGCAGTGACCTCCTTAATCTGCAGTGCGTGTCCTACTCATTGTTGAAGAAGGAAACTGGCAATGAATAAATCAGAGTTTCGCGTTTACCTTAAGCAACAGACTTCTATTGCCGAGAGCCGTATATCCCTCAAGGGCAGCAGGTCGGACAAGGTGGATTCGGGTCGGGTTAAGTTTTTGACGGTGTTGAGTCGTGTGGTCGATGGGAATGCCAGCCCTGAAGACCTCGGTGTCGTCGGTGTCGTCAATGACGTATTGCAAAAATTAGCATTACTCCCCAGCGGCAAAACCTTTCTGTCGGTCCTCGAGCCTTGAGGCGATGATTGCTTTTGTTGTGGTGAGGCAATCGGCCCCCGCCACAATGCATTTTTCGAAAAAATGCGCCTTGCGCAAGAGCGCGTTTAGCGTCTAATCACTTATGGTTCCCACGCTACATGAGGAATGTAGCATGGGAAAAATCTTTACTCTGAGGCTAACCAGCCCACCAGCGGCACCACCAATAGCGTGCTCATCGCCATTGCGATCACATTGCCTATGTAGGGATGAAAGTGCGCGGGCAACCGCCCTGCAATTGCACAGGCTAACGGCGGCGCGATCAATGCCCCAAAGAGCGCACTAGAGCCCATAACCATCCAGCTACCTCCATAAGTCAACACGGCTGCAGGAACCACTGACACCAATGGAACATAGGTCGGATACCAGCCCTTTTTGATCCACTGATATCGCCAGATCACCACACCGATTGCTGACGTCAATGCCTGCGCACCTATAAGGTTTATAAGCAAGCCTGAACCATAAGCCGGGCTGATGGGATTCAGAGCATACGCCAGTAACACACCTGCCAGCAGCCCAAGACTAGCGAGTTCATTCCCGAAAAAAGGGGCTTCTGAAAAGTCCGCCAGCACCCGACGCAGGCTCCAGCTCACACCGTAGGTGGGCGGTTTGGCTGGCATTGGTTTTACGGGAGCGGTGTAGTTCGAACGAACCAGCGAGGGCAGCCGACGACAAATTTCAAACGCGATGATGCTACCAGCGGCCATGCCGAGCACATTACCGATCACCGCAGGTAACCCGAGCGGTACGCAAACGAAGTTCACGATCAACAAGCACGTTGGCGTCACCAGCAACGCCCCCAGTATTGCACCGTTGAGCGTTACCTTCCAACCGCCGCCGAACATCAGCACCATCGCCGCCGGCAGTGAAACGAATGCTGCGAATGTTGGTTGCCATGTCCCGGTAGTTACGGTCCACCCCCAGAGCAAGTTGCTTAGTACTAGCCCCAACAATGAACTGGTCACGAGCCAAGGCCACAATCCTGTACCGTAGGAAATGGAAAAGCCTTGCCACGCTTTTCCGCGCGTGCTCGCCCACCAGGCAATGTATGCACCGCTCAGCAATCCGAGAGAAGCAAGCTCGTGTTTATAAAAGGCTACTTCGCTGATATCCCCCAGCACCCAGCGTAACCAGGCGGTAGAACTAGGCAGGTTCGCAACCATCTCGCTATACCCCGGCCAGGATCCGCGATGACTAATTACAACCCAAACCACCAGCAATATGCTTATAAACCCAAGGGTCAGAACTGTGATGTCCGCGCGGGAACGCAGAGGTGATGTCTTGGCAAATAGAGTTTCCATGATGTGCCCTCCGATTAGCGCGGTAGAGCAGGATGTTGCGAATATCCGAGCATCTGATCGTAGAGATCGTTGCGTCGGTCGCGATGCAGATCGTTAAGGCTGTTCCAGATCGGTGCGCTACGGGCGCTGGTGATATCGATGTCGGCAAACAGGATTTCCTGGCGGTTGGCCGAAGCCACAGCGCCGATTGGCCAGCCATTGGTCCCGGCAATTAACGAACATCCGAGGTAACGGGCATCCCGTTCTTCGCCAATGCGGCTGGCGGCAGCGATGAACACGTTGTTTACATGGGCGGCGGTCATCGTCAGGTACGACGCCATGCATTTACCCGCCTCATCGAACAGCGGAGGAGGTGTCCAAACCCAGTTGTTCAGGCTACAAATGATATCGGCGCCTTGCTGGCTTAGAATGCGCGGCACTTCTGGGAACCAAATGTCCCAGCAGATCAGTAAGCCGATGCGTCCGATCGGCGTTTCAAACACTGGGAAACCTGTATCACCAGGTGTGAACCAAAGCTTTTCTAGATTCCACAAATGAGCTTTGCGGTATTTTCCAATAAACCCACCGGGGCCGAGCAGTACGGCAGTATTGAACAACTGATGACCGTCTATCTCGTTCAGACCGGCAACCAGATACACCTGATGGCTGCATGCAAAGTCTATCCACGCTCGCACACTGATACCGTCTGGAACCGCCTCGGCGTGATCAAAGGCATCCTGACGGCTGCTGAAAAAATATCCGCAATTGGAAAGCTCAGGCAGCACGATCAGAGTGGCACCGCCGTTTGCGGCCTCGGTGGCGAGGGCAAGACTTTGACGCAGGTTATCGGCTCTATTGGCCATGCCGACCTGGGGATCAAGTTGAATGACAGCGATGCGGGCGGGGCTCGTTGGTTCGCTCATGGATGTGACCTCTTATTGTTATGCAACCGGGGTGGTTGAATGTTTATAAGAGGTGATAAAGTGTTTAATTGGAAGTCGGATGATTCTTGTTGTGTTGTAGTCCGTCTCTCAAGCTTTGTTAGTTTTCGGTTTGAAATTCAGGGTAGTCTTGCATGCTAAAGCCACCATTAAAATTTGCGTGGGTTTTGCTGCATATATTGATCACCGCATCAATGGCGCCCCTGAAGCAGGGTTCGGTCCAGCCTGCATCGACGGAGAAAGACTCGCCGGAAAGATAAAGCCCAGACTTGTGAGAAAAATCTCTATTGTATTTCATTAGGCTGACAGCGTCATAATAGGTGCCTGGCCGGTAAAGCTTCGCACAGCCAAGCGAGTTTTTGTCATTCATCCATCGTTGAACGATTGCCTGTTTTCGTCCTATATAGGGGG
This sequence comes from Pseudomonas sp. LY-1, assembly GCF_053502595.1. Classification (NCBI taxonomy): domain Bacteria; kingdom Pseudomonadati; phylum Pseudomonadota; class Gammaproteobacteria; order Pseudomonadales; family Pseudomonadaceae; genus Pseudomonas; species Pseudomonas sp. LY-1. Next base: position 2,547,015 of record NZ_CP094353.1, read on the forward strand.
ATATCTTTTGCCTTATGTTCGTTGATTTTAAGAGGATTCTGTCGAGTTCATCTATGCATTTGTCGACAAGTTCGTTGTCGCTGAATAGCGATAGCTTTGTTGCGTCGTCCTCCCATGTGTAGCTGAGTAGGATGCAGTCATAGGTGCTATTGTCATTGTAGCGATAGGTGTAAATGTCATGTATGAAGCTGTCAGTTACTATGGCTTGAGGAATGCTGTTGTTGTTTGAGAGAAAGGTCTTTTTAAGTGGGGCGTACACCTTGCAACTGGTTTCCCAGTGAGCAGTTTTATAGGCTGCTATTATTTCGAAAGGAAGCATTTCATGATTGAATCCCTCTAGTAAGATTTGTGTTTCTATCAGCCAGGATGGGAGCGTCACTATCACGGAGTCAAAGTCGATGAAATGCTTCTCCGTTATTTCTGGCTGTGAGGTGTTCCAGTCATAATGTACTCGTATTTTTCCATTTGTAAGTTTTTTTAGTTTTGTTACTGAGCTGTTGGTGATTAATCCGAATTCACGATTTACCAAATGCTCGTATAATGATTCGCGGGTCTCATTTGGCTTTATGAAAAGCAGGGATTCAGCCAGGGCAGCAAGTCCAATGTAATTTGGCTTGTTGAACTTAAGTCCTTTCGAATCCACGGTTTCTATTGCGTTCAAATACGGTGAGGCTATGGGAACACCATCCGCATTTACCCGTCCATGGATCAACTGTAGATGACTGCTGAATCCAAATATAGCTGTGCGTAGTGGGTAAAGCGAGCAAACGTCATAGAATGCTCCCCAACTGCCATCACCAATTCCGATGGAGTAAAAAACGGCAGACTCATCTGCAGTCATGCCCATACCGCCGAAATGACCAGGGTCCCTTTGATACCACCTATCTATGGTTGGCATTTTAACTAAGTCACGAAATGAAACACCTTCGTATTTTTTTACTATGGCTGACCACATACTTTCCCAGTGCTCAGTGCCATAGAACTCGCTGACTTTCGTGGTCATACGTTCGGCGAATGTTTTCCATTTTGCAAAAACTGCTCCTAGGGTATCGCCAGGCGGCGGCGTTTTTCCGTCGGTATTTTTCCAGATCAGCATTGTTGGTTGGCTGTTTCCATCTATACTGCCTTCCCGCAGATATATTCCAGTTGATCGAACCGTAGGGCTGCCGGGGTTTGGAAAATTTGAGTGAGTTAAATTAAATTCGCTAGCGTAATAGGCCATGAGTGAACGCCCATCTTTGGGCGACTCATTTGATTTGTTGAAAAAAGGCATTCTCATTGCACCCATTTCAAAAGGCGGCCTGCCAATAGTGTTGATGTTATTGTTTCCAAGCGCTGTGAAGTGTCTGCCACCAATGCGCGTTGATTTTTCGAGTAAGGTTATGTTTGTGAAGCCACATCTATGTAGTTCCCGTGCACTCGTCAAACCTGTAATGCCAGCACCTATGATGCAGATTTTATGATTGGTTTCAGTCGCTATGGCGACTCCATTTTTTTGTTCTACTAGGGTGCGATAGTCAAAACATAAGTCTGGCGGGTTAGGGAATCTAGCTTTCCAATGATGAGTAGCGGATCGCTTGCCTCGTTGATGCTGTTGCGCTATGTCCGCGGGGTAGTTGAAGTCAGATCCTATGGTCATTCTGTTTTCCTTGTTCAGTACTGATTGGTGTCTTATAGATTGAGCTTGAATATTGGAGGCAGGAAATAAGCAGAGTGTTATTTTCGATTAGGGTGCTTCGCAGTCTTTCGTAGGTGAACGAGCCTCATGAAAGACAGTAGGTGCGAGTTAATTAGTTGGGGCGGTGTATGACGGACGACCGATAATGGGACCCGCCCCTCCACAGCTGGAGGTTCTTTCTGTACGAGCGCGGCTTCATGTACTCCAGCGACCAATTCACCGCCCCCCCTCCGATTATGTTCATCGAGTGCGATCTCGAAGTAACTCCCCTGCGCGAGGTGCCGCCCAGCCGGCGGAAACGCCCCGCAGGTTAAAGAGAAATGTCATTGAGCCGACGCTTCCTCCACTTGCCAAACCCACCCAATTCTGGGAAAACCCCAGCCTTTGCGCAGTCAACGAGAGCCCCCCATGAGCGACGAACAACTCCAGATCACCGACATCCGCCCCGGCACCGGCAAGGCCGTGGTCAAGGGCGCGTTGATCACCACTCAATACACCGGCACCCTGGAAGATGGCACGGTGTTCGATTCGTCGTGGGAACGGGGCAAGCCGTTTCAGTGTGTGATTGGAACGGGCCGGGTGATCAAGGGCTGGGACCAGGGGTTGATGGGCATGCAAGTCGGCGGTGTACGCACATTGTTCGTACCGGCGCACCTGGCGTATGGCGAACGTTCGATGGGCGCGCATATCAAGCCGAACAGCCCTTTGCGCTTTGAAATTGAATTGCTGGAAGTACTGACGCGCGATGATTGAGGGCGGCGGTTACACGCCGACCTCGAAGCATGGGCCGTCACGCAGGGGGCCGAGTGGCTGCGCCTGACGGTGGTGGTCGGTAATCGCAAGGCCGAGCGTTTCTGGCCGAAACTGGGGTATGTGCCGGTGCGTATTCGCGAGGGGGTCAGGATGGGGCGACAGCTGAATACGGTGTCGATTCAGGTCAAGGCGCTGGTGGGTGGGCAGCTGGATGATTACCTGATACGGGTGCCGCGAGATCGACCTGTTGCACCTTAGCTGCGGATAGACACATTCAACCTGTGGGAGGGGCGGTGCGACGACTCGACTTGCTCCCGATGGCGGTGGGGCAGTTAGCTTATCTCTAGTTGCACCATCGCCATCGGGAGCAAGCTCCCTCCCACATTTAAGCCTTGGAGGGCTTCAAGATAGGGGTTCCTGAACCCATCCTGAAGAATCCTCTTATTCATCATGCAGGTACTTTCCTACGGTTTACTCTCCTGTAATCGGGGCGTAAGCTTCGCGCGTTTTCATCAATAGCGGAGACCCTCAGTGGGTACTTGTTCAAGTGACAGTCGTCGGCCGGTTTCGGTAACCGGCACAGACTTGGCAAGGTAACGCGCATTCTTCCGATGCCGTTGTCTCGCCAAACAGCGAGAAGCGGCATCCCGGCAGCGACCAGTCCTGGCGCCTGCCTCGATCCACTCTCATCGACGCTGACCAGCACCTGATTCACCTCAGGTTGCTACGGACGCGCCTGCCTTTTTGCGGCGGGCGGGCCAGGCTGGCTGTGCCTTTTTGATCGGGCGCGGCGCAGTTGGTCGTACCTGCACGATGGTTTCCTCGCGCAGGAGTAACACCATGAACTTCACTCTGTTGAAAGAGTTCTTTGCCGGCTTCCTGCGGACCCGGCATATCGCTCGGCATTTCCGTCGCCTGGCACTGCTCGACAGCGTCACCGACGCCAGCGTCAGCCGCGAAGTCCCGCCGAGCCTGGCGCAAACCCTGGTGGCTGCGGCCAACAGCGGCGCGGAACAATTGCTGGGCACCCTGGGCAGTCACGCCGAAGGCTTGGGCGTCCAGGAAGCCGACGCGTTGCGGGAGCAACACGGCCTCAATGAAGTCGAACACGAACAGCCGCTGCCCTGGTGGGTCCACCTGTGGCATTGCTACAAGAACCCCTTCAACCTGCTGCTGACCTTGCTGGCGGTGATCTCCTGGCTGACCGAAGACATGAAGGCCGCCACGGTGATTTTTTCCATGGTGGTGCTGTCGACGCTGCTGCGTTTCTGGCAGGAGGCCAAGTCGAACAAGGCTGCCGACGCACTCAAGGACATGGTGAGCAATACCGCGACGGTGTTGCGCCGTGAGGCGGCCAAACCCATCGAGCTGCCGATCAAGCAACTGGTGCCGGGCGACCTGATCGTGCTGTCGGCCGGCGACATGATCCCCGCCGACTGCCGCGTGCTCAATGCCAAGGACCTGTTCGTCAGCCAGGCGGCGATGACCGGCGAATCGATGCCGGTGGAGAAGTTCGCCCAGCAGAAGGATGCCAAGACGCGCAACCCGCTGGACCTGGAAAACATCCTGTTCATGGGCACCAACGTGGTGTCCGGCGCGGCGACGGCGGTGATTCTGACCACCGGCAACAGCACCTATTTCGGCGCGTTGGCCCAGCGCGTCACCGCCACGGATCGCGCGACCACCTCGTTCCAGCAGGGCGTCAACAAAGTCAGTTGGCTGCTGATTCGCTTCATGTTCGTGATGGCGCCGCTGGTGTTGTTCATCAACGGTTTCACCAAGGGCGACTGGACCGAAGCGCTGCTGTTCGCGCTGTCGATTGCCGTGGGCCTGACCCCGGAAATGCTGCCGATGATCGTCACCTCGACGTTGGCCAAGGGCGCGGTGTTTCTGTCGCGCAAGAAGGTCATCGTCAAGCGCCTGGACGCGATCCAGAACTTCGGCGCCATGGACGTACTGTGTACGGACAAAACCGGCACGCTGACCCAGGACAAGATTTTCCTGGCGCGCCATGTGGACGTGTGGGGCGAAGAGTCCGACGACGTGCTGGAAATGGCCTACCTCAACAGTTACTACCAGACCGGTCTGAAAAACCTGCTGGACGTGGCGGTGCTGGAACACGTGGAAGTGCATCGCGAGCTGAAAGTCGCCACCGCGTTCCAGAAGGTCGATGAGATCCCGTTCGACTTCAACCGGCGCCGGATGTCGGTGGTGGTGGCCGAGCAAGGCCAGCCGCACCTGTTGATCTGCAAAGGCGCGGTGGAAGAGATTCTGTCGGTGTGCAACCGGGTGCGCCACGGCGACTCCAACGAAGCGCTGACCGATGAGTTGCTGGCGCGCATCCGCCAAGTGACCGCGGCATTCAACGAAGAAGGCTTGCGGGTGGTCGCGGTCGCCGCGCAGCCGATGTCAGCGGGGCGCGATACCTACAACCTGGCGGATGAAAAAAACCTGACGTTGATCGGTTATGTGGCCTTCCTCGATCCGCCCAAGGAAAGCACCGCGCCTGCCCTCAAGGCCCTCAAAGCCCACGGCGTGGCCGTCAAAGTGCTGACGGGCGATAACGAACTGGTCACCGCCAAGATCTGCCGCGAAGTGGGCCTGGAGCAGCAAGGCCTGCTGATGGGCAACGACATCGAGGACATGACCGACGCCGAACTGGCCAAGGCCGTGGAAACCACCAACGTATTCGCCAGGCTGACGCCGTCGCACAAGGAACGCATCGTGCGCCTGCTCAAGGCCAACGGCCATGTGGTGGGCTTCATGGGCGACGGGATCAACGACGCACCGGCGCTGCGCACGGCCGATATCGGTATTTCGGTGGACAGCGCGGTGGACATCGCCAAGGAAGCGGCTGACATCATCCTGCTGGAAAAGAGCCTGATGATCCTGGAGGAGGGCGTGCTCGAAGGCCGGCGCACCTTCGCCAACATGCTCAAGTACATCAAGATGACCGCCAGCTCCAACTTCGGCAACGTGTTTTCGGTGCTGGTCGCCAGTGCGTTCATTCCGTTCCTGCCGATGCTGCCCATGCATTTGCTGGTGCAGAACCTGCTGTACGACATTTCGCAGATCGCGATTCCATTCGATAACGTCGATGAAGAAATGCTCGCCAAGCCGCAACGCTGGCAACCGGGGGATGTGGGCCGTTTCATGCTGTTTTTCGGGCCGATCAGTTCGATCTTTGACATCACCACGTTCGCACTCATGTGGTATGTGTTCGATGCCAACACCCCGGACCACCAGACCCTGTTCCAGTCGGGTTGGTTCGTGGTGGGGTTGCTGACCCAGACGCTGATCGTACATATGATCCGCACCCCGAAAATCCCGTTCCTGCAAAGCCGTGCGGCAATGCCGCTGATGGTGATGACGGGGGTGATCATGGCCGTAGGGATTTTCCTGCCGATGGGGCCGCTGGCGCACTACTTCAAACTGCAGGCATTGCCGTCGCTGTACTTTGTGTTCCTGCCCGTGATTCTGTTGGGGTACATGGCGTTGACCCAGGCGGTAAAGGGCTACTACATCCGTAAGTTTGGCTGGCAATAACAGTTGTATCGAACGCCCCTGGGCCCGGTGGGAGCCGGGCCTGCCCGCGATGGCAGTGGGGCTGCCGCCGCATTCATGGAGTTTTTATGCAGGCAATCAACAACATCAACCTCGATTCCCTGATCGATACCGTGGTCAGCCTGACCGCCGCGTTTATCCTCGGCGGCTTGATCGGCTTCGAGCGCCAGTACCGCCAGCGCACGGCGGGCTTGCGCACCAACGTGCTGGTCGCAGTGGGCGCGGCGATTTTCGTCGACATGGCCAACCGCCTGGGCGGTGCAGACGGTGCTGTGCGGGTGGTCGCCTATGTGGTGTCGGGCATCGGCTTTCTGGGGGCCGGCGTGATCATGCGCGAAGAAGGCAACGTGCGCGGGCTCAACACCGCCGCCACCCTCTGGGCCTCGGCCGCGGTGGGCGCCTGTGCCGGTGCCGACCTGATCCTCGAAGCGCTGCTGGGCACGTTGTTCGTACTGGCGGCCAATACGCTGCTGCGGCCGATCGTCAATAACATCAACCGCCAGCCGCTGGATGTGGTGTCGGCGGAGGTGACCAACATCCTCTATGTGATTGCACGGCGTAGCCAGCAACAGGCGGTCATGGTGTTGCTGGAAGCCGAGCTGGCACGTTGCAACTACCCCGCCAGCGATGTCGATGTGCGCCCGTTTGGCAGCGAAGAAGTGGAGATCGAGGCGACCCTGGCGGCCACTTCCGTGGACGGTGATGAACTGGACGCCCTGGTGACGCGCATTTCCATGTCGAGCCTGGTGGTGCAGGCTTTCTGGAGCCCAAGTACCACCGACTGATCCATCCTGGTCAAGCCTAGGTAAACCCAGGATTGGCTATGCTTTTGTAAGGAAAAGTCCTACACGCAGTCAGGATTATCCCTTCGTAAGAAACATCACCCCATTGCTAAGGTTGATCGCTGCGGCTGGCCGGCAGCAATGATATGGCTTCATATGTTCGTGGTGATTTTCAAGGGAAGGGACCAGGCACCCGTCTGTTGGCGCTCTGAGGGACCGTACCGTTCGTCGGGACTGTCAATTCTCACAGGTGGCTGCGTCCCGTGTGATGTGTCAGCGTACTTTGTCCTCTCAGGGGTGTTTTATGAGCAAAGCGTTAGTAGTGGATGACCACCCGTTTATTCGTGCCACTGTCAAATTTCTGTTGAAACAGGAAGGTTTTACTGAAATTGATGAAGCGGGTAATGGCGCGGATGCCGTGCAGAAGGCCAGAGAAGGGCGTCCGGACCTGGTGATTCTCGACCTGGCGATGCCCAAGTTGGGTGGCCTGGAGGTCATCAGTCGGATCAAGGCCTTGGGCCTGCCGTGCAAGATCCTGGTGCTCACGTCCTACTTGGCGGTGTTTTTTTCGACCCGGTGCATGCGGGCCGGTGCCATGGGGTTTGTCGCCAAGACCGGCGAGTTGGACGAGCTGCAAAAAGCAATTAAGGCTGTGATGTGCAACTACAGCTGCTTTCCCAGCCTGCCCACCAGTTCGGTGCGCCGCGATGATTTGCAGACCTCCGAGCACGAGTTGGTGGAAGCTCTTTCGGACCGCGAGTTGACGGTGCTGCAGAAGCTGGCCCTGGGCCTGGGCAACAAGGAAATCGCCGAGGACATGCTGCTGAGCCACAAGACCATCAGCACGTACAAAACCCGCCTGAAGGAGAAGTTGCGCATGTCCTCCGTCGTGCATTTATCCAAGTTCGCCCAGCGCAATCATCTGATCTGAAATGACTGCCACTGTGTTTAAGCGGCTCGCCGCGATCTTGTTGATGGGCCTGTTGCCCATGATCGCAGTGGCCGTCGATCAGCCACATGCACTGTTCCTGTTGGGGCACTCTCAGCTCGAAAACCCCAGCCTGACGCTGGATGAAACCGACTGGCGCTGGCTACGTGAGCGGCGCACGTTGGTGATGGGGGTGTCGGCGCCGGATTACGCGCCATTCGACCTGAGCAACAACAACGACGAGCTTGAGGGCATTACCGCCGATTATGCGGCGCTGGTGGCGCAGGCGTTGAATATCATCATCGAGGTGCGACGCTACGACACCCGCGATGAAGTGATTGAAGCGCTCAAGCAGGGCGCGGTGGATTTCGTTGGCTCGGCCAACGGCTATGAAGCCGCAGACCCTGAGTTGGAGCTGTCACGCTCTTACGCCAACGATCAACCCACCCTGGTCACCCGCATCGGAGACACCCAGGCCCTGAGCGCGGACTTGGCCGGCAAACGCGTGGCCATGCTGTATCACTACATGCAGCCCGATGCCGTGCAGCAGTTCTACCCCCACGCGCAGTTGCAACTGTTTGCCTCGACCTTCGAAGCCATCGGTGCGGTGGCGTTCGGCCGGGCCGATGCGTACCTGGGCGATGCCATCAGCACCCGGTACTTGATCAACAAGAACCACCTCAATAACGTGCGCGTGGCGGATTTTTCCGGCCTGGAGGTCAACCCTTTCGGGTTTGCGTTCACCAAGGACAATATTCGCCTGCGCAATATCATCAACGCCGCGTTGGCCATCGTGCCGGTCAACCAGCAGATGGATATTCTGCGCCGCTGGAGTGCTGGCGGCAGCGGTTTCATGGAAGCCGAACGGCTGCGCCTGAGTGACAGCGAGCAGCGCTGGCTGGAGAAACACCCGCGGGTGAAAGTGGCGGTGCTCGACAAGTTCGTGCCATTGTCGTTTTTCAATGAGCAAGGGCAATTCGAAGGGCTTAGCGCGGAGGTGCTGGCGCGGATCAGCTTGCGCACGGGCCTGAAGTTCGATGTGGTGAAGGGCAGTTCGTTGCCTCGACAAATCGATGAGGTCAATGCTGGCCAGGCAGACATGCTGGCGGTGATTACCCCCAGCGTCGAGCGGGCCGAGAAGTTGCGCTTCACCCGGCCTTACCTGTCCAACCCGTATGTGCTGGTGGTGCGCGCCGAAGACGAGCGGCTGGTTACCCTGGAAGACTTGCCCGGAAAGCGCCTGGCGTTCATTCGCAGCAACAGCCTGGGTGAGCAAATCACGCGGGATTACCCCGGTATTGAGTTTATCGACAGCGCAAACCCCGAAGCCGCCATGGAGTTGGTGGCCAATGGCGGGGCCGATGCGACTGTTATTTCGCTCATCAGTGCGCGCTACATGATTGCGCGTCATTACCGCGACCGCTTGCGTATGACCAGCACCGTCGGCACGGAGCCGGCGCGGATCACGTTTGGCGTCAACCGCAGCCAACTGGAGCTGTATTCGATCCTCGACAAGGCATTGTTGAGCATCACACCTGAGGAGCTGGATGAGCTGACCAATCACTGGCGCAGCGAGATCATCATTGAAGACAGCTACTGGCTGCGCCATCGCAACGCAATCATCCAGGGTTTCAGTCTCGCCGCGGTGCTGTTGTTGATCACCCTGTGCTGGGCCTTTTACCTGCGCAGCCTGATTCGCAAGCGCGCCCAGGCCGAGCGGGCGTTGAGCGATCAGATGCGCTTTATGAGCGTGTTGATCGACGGCACGCCTCACCCGATTTACGTGCGCGATCGCCAGGGGCGGTTGATGGCCTGCAACAATGCCTACCTCGACGTGTTCGGTTTCAAGCTCGAAGACGTGATCGGCAAGACCGTGGTGGAAACCGACACCGGTAACCCGCCGCAAGCCCAGTCGTACCATGACGACTACCTGAAGTTGATGGCGCGGGGCGAGCCGCAGATTCATGACCGGATCCTCAGGGTGCCGGGCGGCGAAGTCCTCACGATTTACCACTGGATGCTGCCGTACCGCGACGGCGACGAGAAGGTCGTGGGTATGATTGCCGGCTGGGTGGATGTGAGTGAGCGCCACCGCTTGCTGGGCCAGTTGCAGGAAGCCAAGGACGATGCCGACGCCGCCAACCGCGCCAAGACGACGTTCCTGGCCACCATGAGCCACGAGATCCGGACGCCGATGAACGCGGTGATCGGCATGATCGAGCTGGCACTCAAAAGCGCCGAGCAAGGTCGGGCGGATCGCGATGCGCTGGAAGTGGCGTCGGTAGCCTCGCGCGGCATGCTGGAATTGATCGGCGACATCCTGGACATCGCCCGGATCGAATCCGGCCACCTGTCCCTGGCCCAGGAGCCCGCCAACCTGCGTGAGCTGCTGGCCTCGGTGGTGCGGGTTTTCGAAGGCCTCGCGCGGGCCAAAGGGCTGGCGCTGCGGGTGACGCTCGATCCGGCGCTCGATCGCCCGGTGCTGATCGACCCGCTGCGCTTCAAGCAAGTGGTTTCGAACCTGCTCAGCAATGCCATCAAGTTCACCAGCAAAGGCCAGGTGCAACTGGGCGCCCAGGGCGATGTCGCGGAGGATCAACTGCGGCTCAGGTTGTGGGTGCAAGACACCGGTATGGGCATCAGTGCTCAGGACCAGCAGCGGCTGTTCAACCCGTTCAGCCAGGGCAGCAACGCTGAACAATCGGCGCGCAGCGGTTCCGGCCTGGGGTTGGTGATCAGTCGCAGTCTATGCGAAATGATGGGCGGTCAGTTGCACCTGAGCAGCGTGCTGGGGCAGGGCACCCGGGTGGACGTGAGTGTGGCGCTGAGCCTGGCGGCCGCGCTGCCGGAGCCGGCTTCGGCGCCTGCTGCGCACAGCCCACCGACACGCGCGTTGAGTATCCTGGTGGTGGATGACTACCCGGCCAACCGTTTGCTGCTGGCCCGGCAGTTGAGCTTCCTGGGGCATCGCATTACCACGGCCGAGGACGGTGTACAGGGGCTCGCGCTGTGGCAGGCCGGGCACTTCGATGGCGTGATCACCGATTGCAATATGCCTCTGAAGGACGGTTACACATTGGCGCGGGATATTCGTACTCAAGAGCACGAACGAGGCCTGGTGCCGTGCCTGCTGCTGGGGTTTACCGCCAATGCCCAACCCGAAGAAGCCGAGCGCTGTCGCCAGGCGGGCATGGACGGGTGCCTGTTCAAGCCCACCGGGCTCGAAGACTTGCGATCGGCCCTGGCGCCGCGCATGGCGAGCCTATGCGAGCCGCAAGCCGAACCGGCGTTCGATCTGGGAGCGCTGATCATGCTGACGGGGGACGATCATGCAGCGCTCAACGAATTGTTGATGCCGCTGCTCGACAGTCTGGAAGCCGATCAACGGCTATTGCCGTCATTGCGACGTCAGGCCGACTTTGCCCAGTTGCATGACCTGGCACACCGCGCCAAAGGCGGCGCGCGGATGGTCAAGGCGCACGCGCTGATCGCTTGTTGCGAAGCCTTGGAGGCCGTGTGCGAACGGCAGGACCTCCAGGCGTTGGGGCCAGCGGTTGAGGGCGTCGAGCAGGCGATCGATGATTTGCATCACAGCTTGAGCGTTTATTGCAATCAACCTTGACGCGGTTGGGTGGTTATTCGGTGGATTTGGGACAACTCCTACATGAAGGGGGAACATGCCTGATTTTGTCTGCGGGATATGTCTGGAAAATGGGCTGCTCTCACTCAACGAGCACAGCCTGCCAGGGGTTTGCCATGCCGAACAAAGCACTGACCATCCTGATTGCCGATGAACAGCACCTGCAACGGTTGTATATCGAAAAAATGCTCAACCGGTTGGGGTATCACCGGATTGTGCCGGTGCAAACCTTTGAAGAGGTCCAGATCCTCACGGCGATCCCGGCCGAACCCTTTGATGTGCTGATCGTCAATGCAGGCTTGGCGGCCCACGCCGGTGGGCCGCAGGCCCAGGTGCGCCACGTTCTGGTCTACGATCACTTGGACCTGGGCGTACCCGTCGGCTTGACACCGCAGGTACTGGTCCGCTTGCCCGGCGTACCGGATAACATCAACCTTGAGCACTTCATGGACATCATCGACCCACCTGAGGCCGCCGCGGGCTTGCGCGTATTGCCCTGGCTGCGGGAATTATCGCGCACGCCGGTGGCCGGGGTTTAGTTCCGCGTCGGCGCGATGCCTTTGGGGCTGTCAGGTGCAGCTTGTCGGCAGCGCTCAAGGTCAGTTACAGGGCCTTGAGGTTGCTCTCCAGGTTGGCGGCCGTCCGGCTTGCCCGCGCTTTGCAGGCAGCCGGTGTCCATTGCTCAGCCGATGGCGTGTTCGCGCAAGCGTTGAGCTGCGCTGCGCAACAGCTGCTCGGTGCTGTCCCAGCCCAGGCAACCGTCGGTCACCGACACGCCGTATTTCATCGCCGGGCCCAATGGTTGGCAGCCTTCGAACACGTGGCTTTCGAGCATCATGCCGATCAGCGAAGTGTCGCCCTGCAGGCGTTGCTCCAGCACTTCATTGAACACTGCCGGCTGACGCAGCGGGTCTTTGCCACTGTTGGCATGGCTGCAATCGACCATGATCCGCGCGGTCACCTTGGACTTGGCCAGGTCCTGTTTCACCTGGGCCACGCTCTGCGCATCGTAGTTCGGGCCACGGTGACCGCCGCGCAACACCAGGTGGGTGTCGGGGTTGCCCGGGGTCTGGATGATCGCCGGGTGGCCCTGGCTGTCGACGCCGAAGTGCCGGTGCGGGTGGGACGCCGAGCGCATCGCATCGCAGGCAATGGCGACGCCGCCGTCGGTGCCGTTCTTGAAGCCGACGGGCATGCCCAGGCCGCTGGCCATTTCGCGGTGGATCTGCGACTCGGTGGTGCGTGCGCCGATGGCGACCCAACTGAGCAGGTCGTCGAAGTAGCCGGCGGCCATCGGTTGCAGCAACTCGGTGGCGACCGGCAGGCCCAGGCGCAGCATCTCACGCATCAGTTCGCGGGACAGGCTGAGGCCGGCGGCCATGTCATCGCTGCCATCCAGGTGCGGGTCGTAGGCCAGGCCTTTCCAGCCAATGGTGGTGCGCGGTTTTTCGACGTAGGCGCGGATTACCAGCAGCATCTGGTCGCTGACGTCCAACGCCAGTTTCTTCAGGTTGCGTGCGTATTCCATGGCCGATTCCGGGTCGTGGATCGAACACGGACCGACGATCACCAGCAAACGTGAATCTTCGCCATTGAGAATGGCGCGCACGGCTTGGCGATGGGCGTGGATTTGCTCATTGAGGAATGGGCTGAGAGGTAACTGGTGCTTGAGTTCAAGGGAACTGGGCAAGCGCAGGGTCAGCGCTTCATTGGCGCTGGTCAGGGTAGAAACGGGCAGAGCGGCGACGGAGGAGTTCATCTTCAAGGCTTCCTGGGCAAGCGGCGGGCGATTCCCGCACGCTCTGCCCTACTGGGGTGTTCGACAATTGGCCGTAGTGGCTACGTGTGTTGGCTTGCCACCGATAGGTGACCGATCGGAGGCGGCAGGCTGTCCCGAGCGGAGCTTGCTAAATCGCCATGCAGTGCTGGTGTCGTAGCGGTAATAGGTGGCGTAGTTCATGTCGTGATTCCTTTAAATGGTCTTGATCAAACAAAGTGTTCAGGGCTGAAAAAACAAAACCCCCGATCGGGGAGCCGACCGGGGGTTAGATTTCTTTGGTAGGCGACCCCTTGAGCAGTGGGCGCCGATTTCAGGTATCAGGCGCGCCAGTGGCTAAACCAATACCCAAAATAAAAGCTGACCAGTGCGCTCAAACCGTTCACACGGGTAGCCGATACCGAGCGCGAGGCGCTGGCAGCAGGGCAAACCTGGGTGTGGGTGAGTTGCAACATGGTGGCTCTCCAAATGATGGTGGCAGCTTACTAGAGGCGCACGGGTGGATTCAATCGGTAATTTCTATTGTGTGGAGGTACTTACGACTATGGGGGGAGTGCCGATATGCTGGTGGCCACTCAATAATGCTTGCCGGGACGCGACCATGACTGCCTTGACCCTTGCCGCTGCTCAATCCATTTCCATCGCCGGCGACGTACCGGCCAATATCCTGCGGCACCTGGCGTTCATGCGCGCCGCGGCTGAGCAGGGTGTGCAAGTGCTGGTGTTTCCGGAGCTGTCGTTGAGCGGGTATGAGCCGTCCTTGGCGGCTGAGCTGGCAATCGCCCCCGAGGACGCGCTGTTGACGCCGCTGCGCGAGATGGCGCGGGAGCTGCGCTTGACGGCGGTGGTGGGCATGCCGATCCGCTTGGCGCCAGGGGCGGGCGTGTCGATCGCCGCGTTGGTGCTGGGAGCAGACGGTTCGCTTGCGGTTTACACCAAGCAGCATCTGCATCTCGGCGAAGAGGTGGCGTTTGTCGCGGGGCAGGGCGGTGACGTGCTTGAGTGGCGGGATGATCGGATCGCGCTGGCGGTCTGCGCCGACTTTTCCCACGCCAGCCATGCACGTCAGGCTGCGCAAGCGGGCGCCACTGTATACGCCGCCGGTGTGCTGATCAGTGAAGGCGGCTACGCAACGGACAGCGCGTTGCTCCAGGGCTACGCCGCCGAGCATGGCCTGGTGGTATTGATGGCCAATCACGGTGGCCCCTCGGGCGGCTGGGCGTGCGCGGGACGCAGTGCTATCTGGGGCGCCGATGGGCAGGTGCTTGCCGCCGCGCCGGGGGGGGGCGACGCGCTGGTCATTGCCCGTCGCGATGGCGGGCGCTGGACCGGTCAAGCGGTAGCACTGTGGGCTGAAGGGGCGCGATGACATGACGTTTCACTTGCGCGCGGCGACTGACCAGGACCGCTCATTTGCCCGGACGCTGACCTACGAAGCCATGCGCGGCTACTACGCGCAATACCGTTTGCTGTGGTCCAACGATGGTTTCGACGTGGCCTGGGCGGGGCGCGAGAATTGGCTGATCTGCAGCGACGATACCGTGGTGGGCTTTATCAGCCTGAGTCGCGACAGCCAGGCGCTGTACATTCGCGAGTTGCATATTCTCGAACCGTTCCGTGGCCGTGGAGCAGGCAGCTGGGTACTGGAGCAAATGGCGCTTAAGGCGTGCGGTCAAGGTCGCGGTCTTTTACGGTTGACCGTGTTTAAAACCAATCCGGCAAAAAGGCTTTATCAGCGCAAGGGTTTGCAAGTTGCGGGTGAGGAAGCGTGCTTCTGGTGCATGGAACGCGATTGTCGGTCCATGTCCGCAGACTAATAAGTGACTCATTTGCGCAAAACAGGCACAACGGCTTAATAAGCGCATACTGAACCTAGGGCAATATTTCTTGTTCCTGCCTCAGAGGCTCATTCTCGGCAAGGATGATGCCTTCTTTCATGCCCAGAAGGACCGCTACCTTATGGGCCTCTCCCCGCCGTCCTTTCTTGCGCCCAGCGAGCACCTGATACGTGGTTGCCGGGTCGACACCGTGTTCCCGGGCGAACGCTTGAACCGACTTACCTTGGTGTTCAAGCCAAGCCTTGGCTTGTGCAGCAGTACGAATTCCGGGCATAGTTCAAAACCGTTCAAGTTTGTGTAACCAAGGGATCAGCGTATCACCTCTTGGGGTGTGCCAATTTAGGATCATACATCCAAATGAGTGGAATCGGTTTGCGTCTAAGGCAGGAAAGAGAGCGGCTTGGGTTGTCGCAAAAAGTGTTTGGTGAAATTGGAGGCGTTGAAGCGAACGCACAAGGCAAATACGAAAACGGCGGGCGGGCGCCGAAGGCCGATTATTTATCGCGTGTGGCCGAAAGAGGCGTGGATCTTCTGTACGTATTAACAGGCGCTCCCACGCCGGCGCAAATGGATAACTTGAGTCAGATCGAAGAAAAGGTGCTGGGCAACTATCGGGCGATGTTCAAAGAGGACCAGGATGCAATCAGGCGGTTGACCTCTACCCTGGCCGAGCATTCGCTGACGATGAAAGTGAACGGCAAATTAAAGCTGTAGCCCAGGATTCCTGACCTTTCCCCCAGGAAACAGCGCTGCTCGTCGTTCGACGGGCACGCTCTTCGCCCTCAAGCGCTATATATATGACACTTGCAACTAGGTCTGCGCCTTGGTTTTTTGCTAAGGTGTTCAGCAACCTATAAGACCATATCGCGAGGTGTCTGCTTGATTAGGGTGCTAGTAGTCGATGACCATGATCTCGTTCGTACAGGCATTACACGAATGCTGGCTGACATCGATGGCCTGCAAGTAGTCGGCCAGGCTGAATCGGGTGAAGAGTCCCTGATCAAGGCCCGGGAGTTGAAACCCGATGTGGTGTTGATGGACGTCAAGATGCCTGGGATCGGCGGCCTTGGCGCCACTACCAAATTGTTGCGCAGCCACCCGGACATCAAAGTCGTGGTGGTCACCGTGTGCGAAGAAGACCCGTTTCCTACACGTCTGCTGCAGGCGGGGGCGGCGGGATACCTGACCAAGGGCGCAGGCCTGGCGGAGATGGTACAAGCCATTCGCCTGGTATTTGCCGGCCAGCGCTACATCAGCCCGCAGATCGCGCAGCAGTTGGCGATCAAGTCCTTCCAGCCCACCAGCGATTCGCCGTTTGACGTGCTGTCGGAGCGTGAAATCCAGATCGCCTTGATGATTGTCGGCTGCCAGAAGGTGCAGGCCATCTCCGACAAGCTGTGCCTGTCCCCCAAGACCGTCAACACCTACCGCTATCGCATTTTCGAGAAGCTCGCCATCAGCAGTGATGTTGAATTGACCCTGCTCGCGGTGCGCCACGGCATGGTGGACGCCAGCGCCTGACATGACCACACCGTTTGATCCGAGTGCCTTTCTCTCGACCTGCAGCGGCCGCCCCGGCGTGTACCGCATGTTCGACAGCGAGGCGCGCCTGCTGTATGTGGGCAAAGCCAAGAACCTGAAAAACCGCCTGGCGAGCTACTTCCGCAAGACCGGCCTCGCGCCGAAAACCGCGGCCCTGGTGGCGCGTATCGCCCAGGTCGAAACCACCATCACCGCCAACGAAACCGAGGCGCTGCTGCTTGAGCAGACGCTGATCAAGGAATGGCGGCCGCCTTACAACATCCTGCTGCGTGACGATAAATCCTACCCCTACGTGTTTTTATCTGACGGCGACTTCCCACGCCTGAGTATTCATCGGGGCGCGAAGAAGCAGAAGGGCAAATACTTCGGACCTTACCCCAGCGCCGGTGCGATCCGCGAAAGCCTGAGCCTGCTGCAAAAGACCTTTTTCGTGCGGCAGTGCGAAGACAGCTTCTACAAGAACCGCACCCGGCCGTGCCTGCAATATCAGATCAAGCGTTGCAAGGCGCCCTGTGTCGGCCTGGTTGAACCGGCGGAGTACGCCGAGGATGTGCGCCATTCGGTGATGTTCCTCGAAGGGCGCAGCAACGCCCTCACCGACGAACTCTCCGGCGCCATGGAACAAGCCGCGAGCACCCTGGATTTCGAGCGAGCCGCCGAGTTGCGCGACCAGATCTCCCTGCTGCGGCGTGTGCAGGACCAGCAAAGCATGGAGGGCGGAACCGGCGACGTCGATGTGATCGCTGCGTTCGTCAACCCGGGTGGCGCCTGTGTCCACCTGATCAGTGTGCGTGGCGGTCGGGTGTTGGGCAGCAAGAACTTCTTCCCGCAGACCGGGATCGACGAGGAGGTCGCTGAAGTCATGGCCGCGTTCCTGGGCCAGTATTACGTCAGCAGTCCCGAGCGCGACTTGCCGTCGGAACTGATCGTCAACGTGGTGCATGAAGACTTCCCGACGTTGATCGAGGCCATCCACGCGTTGCGTGGCCGTGAACTGGACATCAGCCACCGCGTGCGCGGCACGCGGGCGCGCTGGCAGCAACTGGCCGTGACCAACGCCGAGCAGGCCCTGAGCGCACGTCTGGCGAATCGACAGCACGTGGCCGCGCGCTTCGAGGCTCTGGCCGAAGTCCTCAACCTTGACGAACCGCCCCAGCGCCTGGAGTGTTACGACATCAGCCACTCCAGCGGCGAAGCCACGGTGGCGTCCTGCGTGGTGTTCGGGCCGGAGGGGCCGATCAAGTCCGATTACCGGCGCTACAACATCGAAGGCGTCACCGCCGGCGACGACTACGCCGCCATGCACCAGGCCTTGACGCGCCGCTTCAGCAAATTGAAGGAGGGGGAGGGCAAGCTCCCCGATATTCTGCTGGTGGACGGCGGCAAGGGCCAGCTGTCCATGGCTCGCGACGTGCTCAACGAACTGGCGGTGCCCGACCTGATCCTGCTCGGCGTGGCCAAGGGCGCCACGCGCAAGGCCGGCTTCGAGACGTTGTACTTGAATGATGCCGCCCATGAGTTCACGTTGAAGGGCGACTCGCCTGCGCTGCACCTGATCCAACAGATCCGCGACGAAGCCCACCGTTTCGCCATTACCGGCCATCGCGCCCGTCGCGGCAAAACCCGGCGAACCTCAACCCTGGAAGGCGTGGCCGGAGTAGGCCCGACACGCCGACGCGACCTGCTTAAACATTTTGGTGGCTTGCAAGAGCTCTCCCGTGCCAGCATTGACGAAATAGCCAAAGCACCCGGTATCAGTAAAAAGCTCGCTGAGTTGATTTATGCAAATCTGCACAGCGAGTAGAATGCCTTCTCACCTCGCAGCCAGTTGTGCCGATGAATATCCCTAATCTGATCACCGTTCTACGCGTCCTGCTTATCCCAATTTTCATTTTGTTGTTCTATTTGCCTTACGAATGGAGCTACATGGCCTCCAGTTCGGTGTTCGCCGTTGCGACCGCCACCGATTGGCTCGACGGCTACCTGGCCCGACGCCTGGAACAGAGCACGCCGTTCGGCGCGTTCCTCGACCCGGTGGCCGACAAACTGATGGTGGCCGTGGCCCTGGTGCTGCTGGTGCAGGAACACGGCAACCTGTGGCTGACCTTGCCGGCTGCGGTGATCATCGGCCGCGAGATCGTCGTTTCGGCCCTGCGCGAATGGATGGCCGAAATCGGCGCCCGCGCCCACGTCGCCGTGTCGAACATGGGCAAATGGAAAACCGCCGCGCAAATGCTCGCGTTGGTGATCCTGCTGGCCAACCCGTCGGACTTTTCCTTCTGGGTCTTGCTGGGCTACGCCTTGCTGCTCATCGCTGCCGGCCTGACGCTGTGGTCCATGCTCCAGTATTTACGCGCTGCCTGGCCTCATCTGCGCACCACTGTTGAAAAAAAATAAAACTTTTTTGAATCAAGGGGTTGACGGGTGCTGAGGATTCTATAGAATGCGCCTCACCAAGACGCGGGAATAGCTCAGTTGGTAGAGCACGACCTTGCCAAGGTCGGGGTCGCGAGTTCGAGTCTCGTTTCCCGCTCCAAATATTGCGCTGCAGAGTTCCACTGAATTCTGTAAGTGATTGAAATCAGGGCCTTTAGGCCCTTTTTTCGTTCCAGCGGGAACCACTGAAATCCAGCACTATCCGGTGCGTTTAAGTCCAGGATTGAGTCCAGAATCCTGACGCGTACCGAATCGGTTTGATGCTGGAGCAGTTTGCGCAACGAGATGAGCATCTGGCCCTGACTCTGTTCAGGAGCTCGCGATGGCACTCTCAGAAATGACAGTTCGGCACGCCCGAATCACCGGTAATGACTACACCCTCGGCGACAGTGATGGTCTCACACTCAATGTGACGGCCAGGGGCGGAAAAGTCTGGCTCTTCCGCTACTACTGGGCAGGCAAGCAGAAGCGCATGTCCCTCGGTAGTTATCCCCAAATTGGGCTTAAAGAAGCCCGTACCCGTCGTGATGAAGCCCGTACCTTGGTTGCCCAGGGCATCAATCCCTATGAGCATCGCAAACAACAGCGGCTTGCTGTTCGTTTTGCGACAGAGCACACCTTCGAGGCCGTGTTCAATCAGTGGGTAGAGTTCCGCAGGCTAAGCCTGAAGGAAGGGCGGCAGAGCACGCTCTCGCAGATCTTGAGAATCTTCAATAAAGACGTCCTGCCCACCCTGGGCGGGCGGTCCATCTATGATATCAATCGTCACGATCTGCTGGATTTACTGAGCAGGATCGAACAGCGCAAGGCCTTAACGACAGCCGAAAAATGCCGGACCTGGTTCAACCAATTGTTCCGCTATGCGCTGGTGAAAATCGAGGGGCTGGAACACAACCCAGCTTCAGATCTTGACGTTGTCGCACTCCCCAAACCTCCGGTTACGCACAACCCATTTCTTCGTATGGACGAGCTTCCGGGATTGATGGCTGCTCTTCGAAATTACGGTGGCGCCAACCAAACTCGGCTTGGCCTTCGGTTGTTGCTGCTGACCGGTGTTCGCACGGGCGAATTGCGGTTGGCAACACCCGATCAGTTCGATCTGGAGAAGCGCTTGTGGATCATACCAGCGGAAGTGGTGAAACAACTTCAGCTAGCGATGCGGAAGCCAGGTAAACAGACCCAAAATGTACCGCCTTATATCGTGCCGCTGTCGGTACAGGCGCTGGAGATCGTGCGTCACTTGCTGGACCAGGTTGTCCCTGCGCAACGCTACTTGTTTGCGCATCGAAGCGACCTGAGCAAGCGCATCAGTGAGAACACTCTGAATGCCATGGCGCCAGGCCAGTGTGTCCAGGGTGCTCAGGTAATAGGGCATGAACGCAGTAGCGCCGCTGGCGCAGGCGTAGCCGGATTGAGAAGCCAATTGCGTGGCGGCCCAGCCACCGGGGTGACCTATGCCATCAACGTTTTTGAAGCGAGGCAAATTGTCGCGGTGGGTGTTCGGGGTGATCAGGTTGCCGCCCCCCTCCGCACCGCTGATGGGAGCGGAGAGGGTGGCCATCTCGGTCCAGGGGTTATTGCCCGTGATGGCACAGCTCGAGACCACGAGTTCAGGAATGAAATGACGAACCTTGGTCGAGGTTTTGACTGTGCAGCCGAAGGGCGTGCAGAGCAGCCAGAAACAAATACCGACGACCCTGTAGGCGAGGCAATTTGGCGAAAGCACAGAGGCGGTGATGCTGCCAGTATCCAGCGCCATGCTTGGGCCGCACGCCAGCAGGATGCTTAGCGCCAGGGGCCGTAGCTTTGTGGGCGAAATTGACGAGCAGGCAACAGGCATGATCCAGGCTCTCGGTGTATGGCCTGGGCAGGTTCGATTACGGACTGAAGGCTGTCAGTGGAAATTATGAAGGCGGACCTATCGGATTTGTGAGTCGTGAGACTATTATTTGACGTGAAGGGCGCTGCGCAGAGTATCGGGTTCTGCAAGTAGCTGATCCGTGGTGATTTCGAGAATATTGGCGAGCTTGCACAGGACCAATAGCGACGGATTGCCCGTGCATCGTTCTATTTGACTGACGTAGGTGCGATCCACCTCTGCCATGAGCGCCAATTGCTCTTGGGTAAGGTTTTTCACGCGTCGCATCAGGCGAATGTTTTCCGCCAGATGCAGACGAAGCTGTTCGTAGTCTTGAGTCATGCGCGCAAATTGCGCCTAGAGGGACTCTCAATCCACGGGGTATAGTCTACATTGACATTGATCTAGGCCATTTTATGCTCATGCCTGTTATCGAGCGTTCATTTGGTTTCGTTAAGATTTTCGAAGCTGGGCCCAGCGTCTAACAATAAATCAGAAATCCAGGGTGCGTATGAACGAAAACTACCTTTCAATTCCCGCTGCGGATGGTTGTCCAAGTCTTTTGACACCTTGGGGCAGCGAGTTTGCCCCGATGATCGAACGTGGCGTGCAATGCGCTCAGGCTTGGCTTGATACGCCCGGCGAGATTCCCCTGTGGTGGGCGTTGGCGCAAACCCGCAAGACCTTTGCTGTCGGTGACCGCCAAGATGCTTTTGAGGCTGGATTCCTGTTGAGGATTCAGCAGCGATTAAATTGTGCCGAATGAACGATCTGAGGAAAACGACGTTTAAGCAGGCTTCGTATGGATGACATGGACAGTTCCCTGTGTCCGGCAAGCGTGTTCGGCTGCTGAAGCCCCAATACCAGCGCTCTCACAGAGTTGGTATTGGGTAATCGCCGCCGGCGTCTAGTTAACCGCGCCTTTCAGCGACTTACCGGCTTTGAAACTAGGCGTCTTCGCGGCTGCGATCTTGATGGTGCCCCCAGTTTGAGGGTTGCGGCCGTCGCGCGCTGCACGCGCTTTCACCGCAAAGGTACCAAAACCAACCAAGGTGACGTTCTCACCACTTTGCAACGCAGTGGATATGATGGTTGTGAGGGCTTCCAGTGCGCGCCCGGCATTAGACTTCGGGAGGTCGGTGGAGCTCGCTATAGCCTCGATCAGTTCGTTTTTATTCATGTGCGACTCCTTCTGCTGGCTGAATGTTGACGAGTAAATCTACTTAGATAGTTCTGGCAAACCTGCCAAAAATTTCTAGCGGAATACTGATCCAGATCAGTTTATGCGCTTGATGTGCCTGATAGCCTCAAATAAACGTGCGCGATTTTTTTACCGGCCAGGTTTGGTGGGCAGGCGCTCCGGGAGCGCCTTTGTGATCGAATGTTAAGGAAGAGTGATGCACTTGGCAGGCAAGAAAAGCGCGATGAAGTTTGTGCTGGGCGGGGTGATTGTCGTCGGCTTGGGGTTCTGGGCCTGGATGGAGCTTCGACCATCCGGGCTGGGTGAGGGTTTTGCCAGTGGCAATGGACGCATCGAGGCCACTGAAATCGATGTGGCCACCAAGTTGGCGGGGCGCATACTGACCATTGATGCGGATGAAGGCGACTTCGTTCAGCCTGGCCAGGTGCTTGCTACCATGGATGTGCAAGTGCTTGAAGCGCAATTGAAACAGGCCCAGGCCCAGGTACGGCAGGCCGACAATGCGGTGCTAACCGCCAGCGCCATCGTTCAGCAACGCCAGAGCGAAAAGCAGGCTGCCGAAGCCACTGTCAATCAGCGGGTTGCCGAATTGACCGCCGCGCAAAAACGCTACGGACGTACCGATCAACTGATCAAGTACAACGCCGTGGCTCGTCAGCAGTTGGACGACGATTTAGCCGTGCAGCAAAGCAACCAGGCGGCGGTGGCTTCGGCCAAGGCTCAGGTCTGGTCGGCCGAAGCAGCGATTATTGCCGCCAAATCCCAGGTCATCGAAGCGCAGTCTAGCGTTGAAGCGCTCAAGGCAGGGGTTGATCGGTTGCAGGCCGATATCGTTGACAGCCAGCTCAAAACCGACCGCCAGGCGCGGGTCCAGTACCGAGTGGCACAACCTGGCGAGGTGTTGGCCGCCGGCGGCAAGGTGCTTAACCTAGTAGACCTCAATGACGTCTATCTGACCTTCTTCCTGCCCACGGCCCAGGCTGGGCGCGTGGCGCTGGGCTCTGACGTGCGGCTGATTCTGGATGCTGCGCCACAGTATGTGATCCCTGCGCAGGTCAGTTATGTCGCCAGTGTGGCGCAGTTCACGCCCAAGACCGTGGAGACCAGCAGTGAGCGGGAAAAGTTGATGTTTCGGGTCAAGGCGCGGATTGATCGCAAGCTGCTGGAAAAACATCTGAATCAGGTCAAAACTGGCCTGCCCGGTATGGCGTACCTCAAGCTGGATACCGATGCACAATGGCCGGCTGAACTTCAGATCAATGTGCCGCAATGACCGCGCCTCAAACCACCGTCGCGCAGCTTGCCGGAATAAGCCTGCACTACGGTAAGCAATGTGCGCTGGACGACGTGACGCTGCAGATACCGGCTGACTGCATGGTTGGGGTGATCGGCCCCGATGGGGTTGGCAAATCCAGTCTGCTGGCACTGATTTCCGGTGCGCGAAAACTGCAACAGGGCTCGTTGCAGGTGCTGGATGGCGACATGGCCAATGCCGGGCACCGACGTCAGGTATGCCCGCGCATTGCCTACATGCCTCAGGGCTTGGGCAAAAACCTGTACCCCACTCTGACGGTATTCGAAAACCTGGATTTTTTCGGCCGTCTGTTCGGGCAGGGGCAAGCCGAGCGCAAGCGACGTATCGATGATTTGGTACGCAGCACCGGCCTCGATGGCTTCACCGATCGCCCAGCGGGCAAACTCTCCGGAGGCATGAAGCAGAAACTGGGCCTGTGCTGTGCGTTGATCCATGATCCTGACCTGCTGATCCTTGACGAGCCGACTACTGGCGTCGATCCCCTTGCGCGCAATCAGTTCTGGGAGTTGATCGCGCGCATTCGCAGCAATCGTCCCGGCATGAGCGTACTGGTGTCCACTGCCTACATGGACGAAGCTCAGCGCTTTGACTGGCTGATGGCCATGGATGCCGGTAGGGTATTGGACACCGGCTCGCCCGCTGAGCTGCTGGAGCGCACCCACAGCGAAAATTTGGAGCAGGCTTTTATCGCCTTGCTTCCAGAAGAAAAGCGCCGTGGCCATCACACGTTGGTCATTCCGCCACGTAAAACCCAAGGAGCAGAAGCTGCTGTGGCGATTGAAGCCCACGGCCTGACCTGTCGCTTCGGGGATTTCGTCGCCGTGGATCATGTGGATTTTCGTATCGAGAAGGGCGAGATTTTCGGCTTCCTGGGCTCCAATGGTTGTGGCAAGTCCACCACCATGAAGATGCTCACTGGGTTACAGCCCGCTACCGAAGGCAAGGCTCAGCTGTTCGGGCAGGATGTCGACCCCAAGGACATCGAGACTCGACGCCGCGTGGGCTACATGTCTCAAGGCTTCTCGCTGTATGGCGAGTTGAGCGTTTTGCAGAACCTTGAGTTGCACGCGCGCCTATTTCATCTACCCAAGGAGCGGCAGGGCCAGCGTATCAAAGAAATGCTTGAGCGCTTTGACCTGGTTTCCGTAGCCGACAGCTTGCCCAATGATCTGCCTCTGGGCGTCAGGCAACGTCTGTCGCTGGCGGTGGCGGTTATCCATAATCCGGAAATTCTGATCCTCGACGAGCCGACCTCCGGTGTCGACCCAGTTGCGCGGGATAATTTCTGGGAGTTGCTGATCCAGTTATCCCGGGAAGAGGGCGTGACGATTTTCATCTCCACGCACTTCATGAACGAAGCGATGCGTTGCGACCGAATTTCGATGATGCATGCCGGTCGCGTACTGGACAGTGACACGCCGCAAGCCTTGATGGACAAGCGTGGTTTACCAACGCTGGAAGAAACCTTTATCGCCTACCTGGAGGATGTCGCGGCCCCGCAAACAGTGGCTGAGGCCCCAGCGGCCGTCGCGCAAGCAGCGGATGCTGTCAGGACCGTTCGGCAGTCGCGCTTCAGCTTGTCCCGCCTGCTCAGTTACAGCCGTCGCGAGGCCATGGAGTTACGCCGTGATCCGGTCCGCGCCACGCTTGCGCTGCTGGGCACCGGGCTGCTGATGCTGATTATAGGCTATGGTATCAATCTGGATGTAGAGAACCTGCGCTACGCAGTGCTTGACCGCGACCAGACGGGATCCAGTCAAGAATATATCCTCAACCTCTCCGGCTCGCGTTACTTCACCGAGAAGCAGGATCTGCGCGATTACGACGACCTGGATCAGCGCTTGCGAAGAGGTGATATAAGCCTGGCGATAGAGATCCCGCCTGGCTTTGGCCGTGACCTGAAGCGCGGCAGCCATCCCGAGGTGAGCTTCTGGGTCGACGGTGCCATGCCGACCCGGGCTGAAACCATCAAGGGTTATGTGGCCGGGATTCATGCCAGTTATTTGCAGCAGCGTTTGCTGGAAACGACTGGCACGGCGTCCGGCAGCCCGGTGGACATCGCCTTGCGCTATCGCTACAACCCCGATGTACAGAGCCTTCCGGCGATGGTTCCGGCGGTGATCCCGCTGTTGCTGATGCTGATCCCGGCCATGCTTACCGCCTTGGGTGTAGTCCGGGAAAAGGAGCTGGGTTCAATCACCAACCTGTATGTCACGCCCGTGACGCGTTTGGAGTTCCTTCTGGGCAAGCAATTGCCCTATATCGCCCTGGGGATGATCAATTTTATTCTGTTGTTGCTGCTGGCGGTGATGGTCTTCGGTGTCGCAGTCAAAGGTAGCCTGCTAACTTTGATCATCGGTGCCTTTTTTTACCTCATTTGTTCCACGGGTATGGGGCTTTTGATGTCGTCTATCCTCTCCAGCCAAATTGCGGCGATTTTCGGCACTGCGATCGTCACGCTACTGCCCGCGATTCAGTTTTCCGGGTTGCTCAATCCGGTGTCATCCCTGGAAGGCGTGGGCACGCTGGTCGGCAATATGTATCCGACCAGTCACTTCCTCACCATCAGCCGTGGGGTGTTTTCCAAGGGGTTAGGGCTGGCGGATCTGTACGGCTATTTCATCCCGTTATTGATTGCCATCCCGCTGCTGACGCTGTTCAGCGTCGCCGGCCTGAAAAAGCAGGAGAAGTGAGTGTCCAGTCTCTCCAACATCCTGCAATTGGGCATCAAGGAACTGCGTAGCTTGTACCACGACCCGGCGTTGCTGGCGCTGATCGTATTCTCGTTCACCCTCGGTGTTTACTCGGCTGCCACCAGTGTGCCGGAGACGCCGCACCGGGCCAGCATTGGGATCGTCGATGAAGACCGGTCGCAGGTGTCCAACCAAATCATCAACGCGTTCCAGATGCCGTACTTCCTCAAGCCGGTGGATATCGACTACTCCCAGATCGACCGTGGCATGGACTCGGGCGTCTATACCTTCACGCTGAATATCCCCGCGCGCTTCCAGCAGGACCTGCTTGCCGGGCGTAAGCCGACGATACAGGTCAACGTCGATGCCACCCAGATTAGCCAGGCGTTTTCTGGGGCTGGCTATATCCAGCAGATCATAGGCACGGAGGTGGCCGAGTTTCTCAAGCATTACCGCGCTGTCACGGCCGACGAGGTCGTGTCGGTGGTCCATATGGAGTTCAATCCGAATTTGATTTCCAGCTGGTTCGGAGCGATCAACGAGGTGATTAACCAGATCACCATGCTATCGATCATCCTCACCGGTGCAGCGCTGATTCGCGAGCGTGAGCACGGGACCATCGAACATCTGTTGGTCATGCCCATCACTCCGTTTGAAATTATGGTGGCCAAAGTCTGGTCAATGGCACTGGTAGTGCTGGCAGCAGCGGGGTTGTCGATGTTTTTTATCATCGAGAAGTGGTTGCAGATTCCTATCAATGGCTCGCTCGCACTGTTCCTGGCGGGCGCTGCTTTGCATTTGTTTGCCACCACATCGATCGGAATTTTCTACGGTACCCTGGCCCGCTCGATGCCCCAGTTGGGGCTGTTGATCATCCTGACGCTGATTCCTTTGCAAATCCTCTCGGGAGGTATGACCCCCCGTGAAAGCATGCCCGAAGGGGTGCAGAACATCATGCTGGCGGCACCCACCACGCATTTCGTCGAGCTCAGTCAGGCGATTCTGTTTCGTGGTGCTTCATTGTCGATCATCTGGCCGCAGCTACTGGCGTTGGTGACGATTGGCAGCGTGTTCTTTTTCGTCGCGCTTTCACGCCTGCGCAAGTCCTTGAATTGACGATCGCGTGCGTTGGCGCGCACGCGACGCTTTGTCCAATGGGCCTAGCGTCTACGCTGGACTCCGCCGTTGGGCATTGCCTGGCACACGAACCCGAGCCCAATCAGATGCCCACCTGGGTTATATGCCAAGCATCCAGGGCGCAACCCCGCTCTTCATTGCTGGGCTCGACCACCACGGTGACCCGGCTGGTCGGACTCGAAATCACCGCATCCAGTTCGATGCCCAGATACTCTAGGCTCGCGCACATGCGTGCCCGAATCGTTGCGTTGTGTTCGCCGACGACAGCGGTGAACACCAGTACGTCCAGGCCGTCCAAGGTCGCCAGCAGCGCGCCGGCTTCATGCAGGAAACGGCACATTTATAAGGCAAGGGCCATGGCTGCGCGAGGTTCACCGGCTTCTACCTCAAGCAGTTCACGCGGGTCGCTGGAAATTCCGGAAACCCCCAGCAGGCCTGACTCGTGGTAGAGCTTATGGCTGACTCTTTCCAGGCCCAGCTTCCAGATTTCCATGAGGAAATCACCGCGCCGGGTCCATCGCATCGCCGCGCATGCCCAACATCAAGCCGTCTAGCGCCGAGAAGCCAATGGTCGTGGCGAGGAGAATTGCTGATGCGGCTGGAGGCATGACGGTGGCCTTACTTTCGCAGTTGGAGAGCAGAAATCTGCGCCTCATTCGCTAGTAATAACTTGTGTTTGGTTAGTAAAAAGGCAATTAAAAGGACCAGACTGTCTGGCTTTGGTATCGATGGCACAAACAACCCCATCTGCGGGCAGCGATATCAAACGGTTACGGCTTGGGACACAGCGGGACGCTCAGATTTCCTGCTGAAGAAGTACCCTCCACAACGATTTCATACTGGATGAAAAGCTTTCTGAACTGAATGCATTACGCCCAAACTGCCCGACGAAAGATCGCAACGAAACCGTCAGAGCAATGGCACCAGAAACATTATAAAAAAACAGATGGGGGTCGACGTTTTTTAGAAAACCATCAGCGACAGCATGCTCAACAATGGGTAGCAACACTTCTTGGGCGGGCCCTATGAGACGCTCATAAACATAAAGGAATCTTTCGTGCTGCTGCGCGACTTCCTTGATCACGAACATCGATATTTCAGGTGATGCAGCTGAAAAATCAATCATCTGGTCGACGGCAAACAGCAGTCGCTGCATGGATGTCTGGTTAGCGGGATCGAAGGGCTCGTGTGGTCGGCTCAGTTGCACGACAAACTTATCTGCGATGTCGTCTACGACAGCCTTCCAAAGCTCGAGTTTTGTGCCGTGCCGGTGTGATATCAGAGCCACGTCGACGTTTGCAGTGGAAGCGATGCGCCGCAGACTAGCGCCTTCGAAGCCGTGCGCTGCAAACGACTTTAGGGCCGCCCGAATGATGGCATCAGGTTTGATCTCATTGGCTTTCGGTGGTCGGCCTCGCCGTTTGGTGAGTTCGGTGTGCATTGGTTCAAATACCTTGGTCTAGACGGGTTGGTTGACATGCAGAGCCAAGCAGGGATTTAATCAGCGATCGATGAATAAATTTTCATGATGGGCTAATCGTAGCATTTGAGCTGTGATGCGTCTTACATGCGACGGCTGCTCTCGATCGGGGCTCAACCATCGTTATTCAGTGTGGACGTCGAGGCGAGTCCTCTTTCCCGTTTTCGCAGAACGATTAGCCAAATGGCCTGATAGCAACGTCTTCCGCCGCACGGCGGATGCGCTCATTTTCGTTAGTTCACTAGTAAGGTCTTTTTGTGTCGTTGCAACAATTGAATGGCTTGGCTCGTATCTGTCCTGGAGCAATGTTGGTCGTACTCATGATCGCTACCGTCGGTTGCGCCGGGGTCAAGGTCAATGCCGTTGATAATCGCGATTATCTCTCGCTTCGTCGTGGCGATGCGCTGACGTCAGGAAAGCTCAGTGTCGCCGCGCGTACCTCGCTACAGGTCGCCGGAGTTGCCGAAAAAGACTGCAGTGAGAACCCAAGTGCCTGCCGTGAACAGGTGCGTCTTAACGCAGGGTTGGGCGAGGAACAGCGTCTTTCCACGCTGTCTGAATTATGGCTACAAGAGGCTCAGGATTCGCGCAGTTCGTTAAGTGCCGAAGGCCGTACCGATGCTTTTTTGGAGAGCGCACGTTATGCCTACGCTTATCTGTTCCTGACAACTAGATCGCCCAGTCAGAGAGCTTTGGAAGACCGTCAATCACAGGTGCGCGATTACTACAACTTTTCCGTCCAGCAAGCACTCAGTGAGTTGTTCGAACGGTATCGCGGTCGTCCGCCACAGGCCGAGGATGACCGGGGGAATTTCCGGCTACGTGCAGGACGCTGGACGGTGTTCGGACGTATGGAAAATGTGCGTCTGGCCAATGAACGTTTTTTGCCACAAGAATTGATTCCTGCCGCCTCATTATCTTTTGCAGGACTGCGCAACCAGTATCGCCGTGATGGACTCGGTGCTGAACTAGTGGCTGTCACAGCGAAAAAGGTGGTTAACAGCGACAGCGACGAACAGTCCTGGAGCGAAACGCCTTTTCCAGCGGTGACCGCAGTCGCTCGTTTTCCAGGCCAAACCCTTGAGCAGGTGTTAGCCACCGATGAGGTCGAAGTGCTGGCCTACGACCCGTATCACCAAGACGCTGTGACGCTTGGCGGCATTGAAACGCCGTTGGCGGCCAACTTCACCTCGGGCTATGGTTTGTGGCTAGCGCGTTCCGGTTTTGCGCGTCAATCGTTGCTTACGTTGGTAGGGAGGGGGGATGTCCTGAAAAAGCCCCATCTATATCTCTTGCAGCCGTACGACCCAGAGCGCCATGTCGTGATCATGTTGCATGGTTTGGCAAGTAGCCCCGAGGCCTGGATTAACGTTGCCAATGAAGTCCTCGGTGATGAACACCTGCGACGCAATTACCAAGTGTGGCAGTTGTACTATCCGACGAACCTGCCGCTTGCGCTAAACAATGCCACCATCCGTAGCGTCATTGAGGAGACGTTGCAGCATTTCGATCCCGAGGGAACAGCGCGGGCCAGTCGTGACGTGGTTCTGGTAGGTCACAGCATGGGTGGTGTCCTGTCGCGCCTTATGGTATCGACGTCTGGAGCCGGGGTGGGAGATACGTTGTTGGCCAAGTACAAACTGAATGATCGACAACTGGCGGCTGCACACAAAAATCTAGATCCGTTTCTGAAGTTCTCGCCTTTGCCTCAGGTCAGCCGCGCGATTTTCGTCGCCGCTCCGCACCAGGGTACGCCGTTCGCCGAGAATCGCATTTCACGTTGGGCAGCCGGACTAGTACAGTTGCCGGTGTCGGTGCTCGATCGGTTCAAGCAATTGGGACAATTGTTGGTGATGCCTGGCAGTGCCTCCTCAGCCGCTATGGTGCGTCCGCTAAACAGTATCGACAACTTGAGCAATCATGATCCGCTTGTAATGGCGGTGGCAGATCTTCCTATCTCCCCAAAGGTGCAGTATCACAGCATTATCGGTAACTACACGCCGTCTATTGCGCTGACCCTTTCTGACGACGGAGTAGTGCCCTATAGCAGCAGCCATCTGCTCGGTGCGCAATCGGAAAAAATAGTGTCCTCAGGTCATAGCGTGCAAGAAACCCCCGAAGCAATTATCGAGATTCGCCGTGTCCTTCAACAGCATCTTGCAGATATGAAAGACTCCCCAGGGAGGCGCCAATGAGACCTGTGCGTAAGGTTATCGACCTATTGCTGCGCAGCCTGCTGACCCTGATAGGTACCGTTCTTATCGCCTGGGGTGCACTGGCGTTGAGTTATCGACTGCCATTGCCGTTGTGGGCCTGTAATGCAGTGATCTTCGTATGGTGTCTATGCGGAATAGGTTTTGCGGTACTGACATGGAGCACAAGGCCCTGGCGAGCCGTTCTCGGTTACGCCGTATTACTGGCAACTATCGGAGTCTGGTGGGGTACGCTCACACCGTCGAACGAGCGCATCTGGGCAGACGATGTCGCGCAGATGACCTCCGGGAAACTTGAAGGCAGCCGGCTGACAATGAGCAATGTGCGCAACTTCGAGTGGCAGACGGATGAAGATTACCGTGCCCGTTGGGAAACACGTGAATATGACCTGGAGCACTTGTCTTCGGTGGACCTCATCACTTCGTACTGGGGGATGCCTGCCATAGCCCACATCTTGGTGTCGTTCGGTTTCGAGGATGGTAGGTTTTTGCTGTTCAGTGTCGAAACCCGTAAGGAAAAGGGCGAGAGCTATTCTGCGATCAGCGGATTTTTCAAGCAGTACGAAGTCAGTATTCTGGCGACCGATGAACGTGACGCGTTGCGGGTTAGAACCAACGTGCGCGGTGAGGACGATTACCTCTATCGTATTGTGTTATCGGCGCCCCAGCGCAAAGCATTGTTGTTGTCCTACGTTGAGCAGGCCAATGATTTGCTGAGTCACCCGCGCTTTTACAATACCGTCAGCGCCAACTGTACCAGCATTGTTTTCGACATGATGAACACCATTGTGACAGGGTTGCCGATGGATTACCGGTTGCTCCTGACCGGTTACCTGCCTGGCTATGTTCACGATGTCGGTGGCCTGCAGCCGGCTTATTCGCTTGAAGCACTGCGAGAGGTCGGCCGCATCACTGAGCGTGCGAAGGAGGACTCCACAGGGTTTTCCGCGAGGATCCGTGAGGGCGTGCCGGGTTGGTAATCCTTTGATTTATTCAATGAGTGATGATTTAATTGGGCCAGCCTTTACTTTGCCGGTCAGGGAATACTCAGTGCCTCAAAGAAGGCCGCCAGTCCAGCACGTGCGCTCCATCCTGATGTTCTATCGGATAAAGGAAGACACTATGAAAGCCCTCGTCTATCAAGGTCCTGGCATTAAAGACTGGACCGACAAGCCTACCCCTGTCATCGATAAACCTACTGACGCCGTTATTCGTTTGTTGCACACCACAATATGCGGCACTGACTTGCATATCCTCAAGGGCGATGTTCCTGCGGTTACGCCTGGACGGACCCTTGGCCATGAAGGGGTTGGCATTGTCGAGACGGTCGGCTCGGCTATACGCAATTTCAAACCTGGTGATCATGTGCTGATCTCCTGTGTGACCTCTTGTGGCAGTTGCGCCAACTGTCGGCGTCAGATGTATTCTCACTGCGCTGACGGCGGCTGGATTCTTGGCCATATGATCGATGGAACTCAGGCTGAATACGTCCGCATTCCGCATGCCGATAACAGCCTTTATCCGGTTCCTGCGGGTGCGGATGAGGAAGCCCTGGTGATGCTGAGCGATATCTTGCCCACAGGGTTTGAAATCGGGGTCTTGGCCGGCAAGGTCAAGCCTGGTGACAGCGTGGTGATAGTCGGGGCGGGGCCGGTGGGTATGGCGGCATTGTTGACGGCTCAATTCTATTCTCCGGCCATGCTGATCGCGGTCGACGGTGATAGCAATCGCCTGGAGGTTGCCAAACGTTTCGGTGCCACCCACGTGATCGACATCAAGACCGAAAATGCTATCGAGCGTATCTTTGAATTGACCAATGGCATTGGTGTGGATGTCGCAATTGAGGCGGTGGGAATTCCAGCTTCTTTCGATACTTGTCAATCGGTGATAGCCCCAGGTGGCCATATTGCCAACGTGGGAGTGCACGGTAAGAGCGTGGAGCTACATCTGGAAAAGCTATGGATCCAAAACATCAACATATCCACCGGGTTGGTGAACACCAACACTACCCCGATGCTGATCAAGACGGTGCAAGCTGGCAAAATCGATGCGGGCCGGTTGATCACTCATCGCTTCGCACTGAATGACATACTTCAGGCTTACGAGGTCTTTGGCAACGCGGCCCAGGAAAAAGCGATCAAGGTCATTCTCAGCCAGTAACACCCGTCCGCCTCGCATTGCAGGAACTACGCATGGCGATCCAGACCAGCGGATTGTTGCTGGTGCTTAAGGCCGGTTCCTCAAGCTTGAAGTCATCTCTGTTTGGCGGCATAGCCTATGAGCAAATTAACCTCTGGCTCAGGGGCAGGGCCACCTGGATCGGCAGGGTGGGACCGGATGTAGTGCTGTAGTGCGCGGGGAACTTGCTGACAACCGAGGCGGGAGTAGCTTAGTGGCTAATGTAGAAACTGGTATCCGCGAACGAGGCGCGCTTTCATGTATGGGGGATCTCATCACGTGAGCACTACAACACCATTCTGGTCGTGTTAAACAGCATGAGTCGCTATGAGTTCGCGATAGATAAGTTGTCTGCCTCTCGGCTGTTTTCCAGAGGCGGTATGGCATGAGCTATTTCGAAGCCGGTTGTGCAACCACGATGCTTTCCTCGCGAGCATTTCGAGGACGTGCCCAGGATCCGCAACCGGCACTGGACAGCTGACTACGGCCAGCCACAGTCCCCCATTTGTTAGGGCCAAGCGTGCGGCTGGACCTTTTCCGATGCGTGAGGCTGTTTAATTCCCTTTTACCGTTTTAGCGAGAATCCTATGAATGAAGGTGCCTCAACTGCTACCCCACAGCAACAGCTACGCTTTCCGCCGGGACTGATCGTCGCGGTTGTGGCCATGGTGATCGTGTTGTTCTTGCCGTTGCCTACGGAGTTGCCGGTAGCCGGACACCGTATGCTGGCCATCCTGGTGTTTGCGGTCACGGTCTGGGTGACCGAGGCGGTTTCATACGAGGCCAGTGCCATCATGATCACTTCGCTGATAGCGATATTGATCGGCACTGCACCAACCGTGCAGGCCCCGTCACTCACCTATGGTTCATCGGCTGGTGTTTCAATGGCACTCACCGGCTTTTCCAATCCAGCCCTTGCGTTGGTGGTTGGGGCATTGTTCATCGCTGCCGCGATGACTCATACCGGGCTGGATCGCCGCATAGCACTTGTGACCTTGACGAAGGTCGGGGCCAGCACACGGCGGATCCTGTTCGGCGCAATGCTGGTGATCGTGCTACTGAGCCTGGTAGTACCCAGCGCCACCGCGCGTAGTGCCTGCGTGGTGCCTATCATGATGGGGGTGATCGCCGCCTTTGGCGTGGCCAAGCGCTCCAATATCGCAGCCGGTCTCATGATAATTGTTGCCCAAGGTACCAGTATTTGGAACGTGGGTATTCAAACAGCTGCCGCACAGAACTTGCTGACGGTGGGGTTCATGGAGAAGATGCTGGACCAAAGAGTGTCATGGATCGATTGGTTGATTGCGGGGACTCCCTGGGCAGTGATCATGTCGTTAGTGCTGATTGTGGTGGTGCTGAAAGTGCTCCCCCCTGAAAGCGACAGGGTGCCGGGTGGATTGGCAGCAGTGAAGCAAAGTTTGGCCGAGCTTGGACCTATGACTGGTCCGCAGAAACGCTTGGGAGTGGTATCGCTGCTGCTTTTATTGGCGTGGGCAAGCGAAGGCCGGTTGCATTCGTTCGACACCACATCGACCACCTATGCCGGATTAGTCATTCTCCTATTACCGCGTTTCGGTGTGATGACCTGGAAGGACGTTCAGTCCCGTATTCCCTGGGGCACGGTGATCGTATTCGGTGTCGGGATCAGCTTGGGCACTGCGTTGTTGACCACACAGGCCGGGCAGTGGCTAGGTGCGCAGGTGGTGGAGCATACGGGGTTGGACAAGGTCGGTCCGCTGGGCGTTTTTGCGATACTCAGCGCGTTTCTGATCGTGATCCACTTGGGGTTTGCCAGTGCTACGGCTCTGACTTCGGCACTGTTACCCATTCTCATGGCTGTGCTCCTCACGCTTCCAGGCGAGTTCAGTCGCGTAGGAATGACTATGTTGCTCGGGTTCGTTGTGAGCTTCGGTTTCATCCTGCCCATCAATGCACCGCAGAATATGGTTTGCTTGGGAACCGACACGTTTACCCCCAAACAGTTTGCTCGGGTCGGTATTCTCATCACTTTGATTGGTTATGTGTTGTTACTGGTATTCGCCAGTACCTACTGGAGTTGGCTAGGCTGGATCTGAAGTGGGACTGCGGAGCTAATACGAAGTAACTACTCAGTAGAGTAGTAATTAAAACGCGCATAGTGACCAATTAGGTTAGTTAAATAGTCTTTGTGTTTTTTGAATCATCAATAATGGAGTTCTGTTATGAAATATGTAAAATACGTCACCTCTACGTTTGCATTCTGCGTATTGGCTGGCTGTGCCACCCCATCGTCGATTGTGCTCAACGACGGCCGCGAACTTCAAACGCTGGATGCGCCAAAATATGACGCAAAGAGTGGTTTCTATGAGTTCAAGCAATTGGATGGTAAATTTCAACGTATTAACAAAGACCAAGTACGGACGATCAAAGACCTGTAAGAAAACTCCACGATATTAGCCTTCGCTGGAATTGTCTGCGGGTGGCCCGCATTCCAGGCAGGTCCTGTTCAGTGCAATAGCCAGGGCAATGCCCTGGCTATTTGGCGTTCTCGAGATGCAAGCAAGGCTTAGCCCTTGTCGATTCTAAAGACCCCGTCCCTTGCTACTGCGATTACGCCACAACCGATAGGCTCTGATGCCCGAACGCACTGAACCAAATAACCTTTCGCCCTCCATCTCCCGCGCAAGTCCCGAACGTATCAGCATGCGCAGAAAACGCCCACGTGCACGGGCGATGCCGAAGTAGATGCCGCGCGCTTTCAGGGTATCGCACACCTCCCTCAGTGCGGCAATACCGCTGACATCTATCGAGCTGACCGCCTCAGCATCGAACAGCACCGCTCGCGGTTGTTCCTCATGCTGCACGGCCTCAAGCAAGCGCATCTTGAAGTAGTCGGCGTTGAAGAACAGGATGGCATCGTCAAAGCGATACACAACCAACCCCTGCACCGTGCGCGCATCCTTATGGTGGCGGATATCGACCTGGCCTTCGATACCCGGCACCCAGCCGAGCACCGCATCGGTGGGCTGGTAGATGCTTTGGAGCAAGCGCAGGATCGCCAGGGTCACGGCGATGATGATGCCCGGCAGTACGCCGACCCCAAGCACGCCGATGGTGGTCAGTACGCACAGCCAGAACTCAAAGCGACTGAGCTTGTAGATCTTTCGCAGTGACTGCACATCAATCAGTCCCCAGCCGGCCATCAGCAGGACCGCCCCCAAGGCGGCCTGCGGAATCCAGGCCAAGGGCGTGGTGAAGGCCAGTAGGATCAAAGCGATGACCGAAGCGGCGATGATCCCCACCAGCTGACTTTTACCGCCGACCATGTCGTTGACTGCGGTGCGCGAGTCGGCACCGCTGATGGCGAAGCCCTGAGAGACCCCGGCGGCGATGTTGGTAACGCCCAAGGCCAGGAACTCGTGGTTGGCGTTGATCGAATAACCATGGCAAGCCGCAAAGCTGCGGGCGGTGAGCATAGCGCTGCAAAAGCTCACGGTGGCGATGCCCAGGGCATCGCGTAGTAGACTTTTCATTTCTTCAAGATTGGTTTTTGGCCAAGCCAATTGCGGCATGCCCGCCGGCACCGGACCCAGAATTGCCACGCCAAAACGGTCGAGGCTAAACAGGCCGACGACCAAGGTTGCGACGGCCACCGTCACTAGCGCCGCCGGTAGGTGCGGGTAGCGACGTGGCAGCCAGATCAGCAAGGCCAGGCCTGCGACGCC
This sequence comes from Pseudomonas sp. LY-1, assembly GCF_053502595.1. NCBI lineage: Bacteria > Pseudomonadati > Pseudomonadota > Gammaproteobacteria > Pseudomonadales > Pseudomonadaceae > Pseudomonas > Pseudomonas sp. LY-1. The sequence continues at coordinate 2,583,732 of NZ_CP094353.1, forward strand.
GATCCCCAGCGTTGGCCAGTGAATGTCCCCCAAGCGCTGTAGCAGATTGATCAGGCTGAAGATGAAACCGTTGCCCTCGATCTGAAATCCCAGCACTTTGCCCAGTTGCCCTGCCAACAGGCTCAGACCGATACCGTTGAGGTAACCGATCAGGATCGGCCGCGAGAAAAAGCTAGCGATGAACCCCGCCCGTGCCAGGCCAGCACCGATCAGCATTAAGCCAACCAGAATCGTGACGATCACCGACAGTTGCGCCAGACGCGCCGGGTCGCCCATCGCCAGCGGCGCAATCGCCCCAGCGACCATGGCACAGGTAGCGGCATCCGGGCCGACCATCAACTGTCGCGAACTGCCGATCAGGGCGTAAACCATCATCGGCAAAATACATGCGTACAAACCGTACTGTGGCGGGAGGCCGACAATTTGCGCATAGGCGATGGCAATGGGTATCTGGATTGCCGCCACCGACAAGCCGGCCTGCAGATCATGTCGAAACCATTCGCGGCGATACTGCAACAGGTTGGCCAAGCCGGGCAACCAGCGAGAGAGAAACATGCATGGGGCCTTTCGAGTGGTGAGTGGTGGGCTATTGAAGCGCGCAAATATGACTGCTCATTTAGAGTATTAAATCATAAGCATCGCTTTTAGGTCTGCTTCAAGCGACGAAGGTCGCTTCACGAAACAAATCAAAGAAAAACTACTTCTTCGATTGCACGCCATCTAATATCGGCCTGTCAACTCCGCAAGTTGTTATCATTCAATTAATTGATTTTTTGTCCTGCTCAGTTGTCACCCAGGTTTTCACCATTGGCATCTCGGTTATCGAGCGTTTATTTGGTGCCGTTACGCTTTTCGAGGTTGGATTCCACGTCTAACAATAAATCAGACATCTAGGGTGGGTATGGACCAAAACTACATTTCAATTCCTGCGGCGGATGGTTGCCCAAGTCTTCTGACACCTTGGGGCAACGAGTTTGCCTCGATGATCGAACGTGGCGTGCAATGTGCTCAGGCTTGGCTTGATACGCCCGGCGAGATTCCCCTATGGTGGGAACTGGCGCAAACACGTACGACCTTTCCTGTTGGCGACTGTCAAGATGCTTTTGAAACCGGATTCTTGTTGAGAATCCAGCAGCGGCTAAGCAGTGTGTCACCCTGCCCAAATCAAAGCTGAGAAAAACGACGTTTAAGACGGGTTCATACACATGGCTTGGACGGCTCCCGGAGTTCAGCAAGCGTTTCGGCTGCTGAAGCCCAACGCCAGCGCTCTCGCAGAGTTGGTATGGGGTAATCGCCACCAGCGTCTAGTTAACCGCGTCTTTCAGCGAGTTACCGGCTTTGAAGCTAGGAATTTTCGAAGCAGCGATCTTGATGGTGGCCCCGTTCGAGGGTTACGGCCGTCGCGCGCTGCACGCGCTTTCACCGCAAAGGTACCAAAACCAACCAAGGTGACGTTCTCACCGCTTTTCAATGCAGTGGATATGATGGTTGTAAGGGCTTCCAGTGCGCGTCCGGCAGTGGATTTCGGGAGGTCGGCAGAGCTCGTTATGGCCTCGACGAGATCGTTTCTATTCATGTACGACTCCTTCTGCTGGCTGAATGGTGACGAGTAATCTACTCAGATAGTTCGGGCATATCCAGCACAACACCGCTCTCCAACTCTGTGCAGATGTAATGCTGTTTGGGCTTAAAAAATCGATACTTACGTCCCGATTCCACGGGCCTGGTCAATGTGCTCAGCTACCAGGTGAGCCGCTTCCAACTCTGAACAGCTGTTCTCCTGCATCAGTGTCCAGCGTTCGGCTTTTTCCTCGGGTTCCGTCATGGCCAGGGCGAGATAGAGGCTAGGTGGCACGACCCGAAACAGCGTTTCGAGCTTCTTCGATAGCACGACCCCCTCAGTGTATTTTCCCGTCTCCTTACTGGCGGAGAGCAGTAAGGCTTTCTGCGCCGGCGTGAGTTTCTTGAACCGTGCGATCTCTTCGATTTCCGCGGGCGGCATGTTCAAACAGATCCACCACTCGATCATGTTGAGCATGGTTTGCGCAGCCGTGGGAAAGTCGGCAAGGTTTTGCGTCGCCAACCAGAACCAGGTACCGAGCTTGCGCCACATCTTCGTGCCCTTGACCACGAATGGCGCCAGCAGCGGGTTTTTGGTGATGATATGGCCCTCGTCGGTGACCATGATGATTGGCCTCCCCAGGTACTGGTCGCGCTCGGCGAGGTTGTTCACGGTATTCATCAGGCTGATGTAGCTGATGGACATCTGTGCCTCGTAGCCTTCGCGAGCGTAAGTGGCCAGATCGACAATGGTCACATCGCTCTCGGGCCAAGGCGTACCTTCGCGATCAAACAGTTCGCCTTCGAAACCCTGGCAAAACAGGTCGATGGACTCGCCCATTTCCTGGGCACGCTCGCGACGCTTCTCCGGCAAGTGCATGTCGGCGGCGACGCGCAGTAAAGCGTCGCGAACGTCGCGGGTCAGCACCTGGCGACCCGCTGCGACACAGGTCTGCGCCGCATCCAGGATGCACTCGCGGATCAGGCTTCGGTCGGCTCGGCTCAGGCGGGCTTCTTCCTTGGCCTCGCCGCCGGTGATCATCAGTCGGGCGGTGATTTCCAGTTCGCCGAGAACATCGCGCTGGTCTTCGCGACTGGCTACCGCCTCATCCTCCCACTCATCGATAGACAGACTCGCCACTTGATCTGGTTGCTCGACCAGACGCCAGGCATCGGCGAACGGGGCGAGCCTGACCGAGGCGCCAGGTTTCAATTGGACCTTGTTAACCGACAGGCCTTGTGTCGCGAAGTAGTCGCCCTGCAAGCCGAAGGAGTTGCCAGCCTCGACGATAAACAGGCGAGGGCGGTACACCGCCATGATCTGCATCAGCAGGGTTACCAGGGTGGCGGACTTGCCGGCGCCGGTGGGGCCGAACAACAACAAATGACCGTTCATGGCCCGGTCCAGGCGTGACAATGGGTCGAAGCTCAATGGCGAGCCGCCACGATTGAACAGGGTGATACCCGGGTGGCCGGTACCGGTGCTGCGGCCCCAGACTGGAACGAGGTTCGCCAAGTGCTGGGCGAACATCAGGCGCGTGTACCAGTTGCGCGTGTCGCGGGCCGGGTTGTAAGCCATCGGCAACCAACGCAGGTAGCTATTGCAGGCGGCGACTTCATCGCCTTCGCGTACCGGTTGCAGCCCCGCACCCAACAGCGCATTGGCCAGGCTGACCGAGCGCTGGTGCAGTTGCTGTTCATCGTGACCGCGCACATAGAACGACAGGGTGCCGCGGTATAGCTTGTGCTGGCGACCGATGATCGCACGAGCCTCTTCGACATCCTGACGGGTCTGGGTCGAGGCCAGGTTTTCACCGATGGCTTTGCGCGCCAATCGGTTTAACTGGTCTTCGAGCACATCCTGCGGCTTGACCACCAAGGTCAGACTCATCACCGTGCCTTCGGGTAACTGGTCGAATAGGGCATTGGTTGCATCACCCTTACGGGTTTCTCCGGTGAGTTGCCCAATCGATGGTGCGCGTCGCAGTTTGTCCACCACGATGACCCGATGGGGTTGCCCATCGAAGTACCAAAGTCCCTGTTGCACATCCGAACGCGGTTCGTTGAAAAACAGCCGTTCGGCGAAGTCGTGATCGAAGGGTAATTCCAGCGACTCGCCATCAGCAGGCTCCGGATAGGCAACACGTTGGTAAAAGCCCTCGGGTGCTTCATCGGTGAGCCTGGGTGCCGGATTGAACCAGGGCAATAACCAAGCATACAGACCGTGGCCATCGACTCGCGCCGATTGCACGCCGCACGCCTGCAACGAAGCCGCAATACGTTCGCAAGCCTGCTGCAGGAATTGCACAGGGGTGAGTCCCGTCTCCTCAGCGCCAGACTCAAGCCAGCGATAGACCACCAGGCGCACCCGGCGGTTATTGCCGCGCCAGGGTAGGCGCGTGACGGACTTGTCCTCGAACAGACCTCCCGGCTTGGCGATGGCCTGCAGATGACGACGACTGAGTTCCAAAAACGTTTCGGTGAAGACCGTGCCTCGCGCGCTGTCTTGAATATAATCGGTGAGCCGCGTCAGGTAGGGGGTGAAATCGTTATCGTCCTGGCAGAAAAACTGCGCCACCCACGGCGCTTGATCCAGCTCGTCAAAGCTATCCTGCAGGGCATCCTCAAGGGCATCGCGGGCCGCCATCAACCAATCGGGTTCGCGCCCTTCGGTGCCGATGGGCAGTAATTCGAACACCGCCCCCACCGAGCGATTGTCATCCAGTAGAAAACACTGCTCGGTGTCGAGGTATTCGACCCACGGCAGGTGGTCGGTGAAGCTGGGGTTGTGCGAATAGAGTGCGGCTTCATCGGCCAAGGTTGCGCGAGGGCGCGCTGGGTGGCGCCAGGCTTTCCATGCCGAAGTGCTGTTGCCCGAATCGTGGGTACGCACTACAGGTCCTCCTGTCGTTCACCAGGCAGTGTGTATTGCACCCGTTGGTAGAACGGAAAGACGGTTGAGTAACCCGGCACGGGTGCTTGTTCGGTTCCACTCAAATGTGGGTACACGTACAGCACCAGATCGGGATTGGGCAGGCGAGGGAACAGGCTGTGGATCTCGTTCGACGCCGTGCGCGTATACGGCTCTTGGAGAGAAGCGGAGAAATCCGTCTGGGTCAGCGGGCGGCGTAGCTGCTGCCGAGCATCCAGCAGCTGCTGCTGGGTGCCTTGCGAACCGGCACCGTTCCAGATGTCCAGCATGGTTTGCTCGCCATGGGGCAGAAGCGTCTCCTTTTCGGTGGAACACCCCGCCAAGACCCAGCAGAACAGGCTAATCCAGGTCAGGCAGAGAAGCATGGTCTTTTTCATGGCGAACGCTCCGGCCCTTGGGCTCGTAGTCGATGGTGATCTCATGGTCGAGGTGCAGCGCGACTTGGGCGGCCGGTGGCACGTACACGGCAGCAAAGGTCTCGCCATACAGTTTGTTGATCCACTCGCGGATGTCGCTGACCCCACCACTGAGAATTGAATTCAGCGCGCTGTTGCCTTTGCTGTTGGTAACCCCGAGCGTACTGCCGCCCGAACTGATCACACTGCTGTTGTTCTGCTCATCCCCGAGCAAGGCAGCGACACCTGCGCCAGCTGCTGTGATCAGACTCTGGCTGCCGAGGTATTGCTGGGCGTTCGAGCGGCGCTCGCCGGCAATGCACGGAATGCCATACGGATCGGACAGGTATGCGCTGGCTCGATCAGCGGCACACTAGTGCTGCTGACGCGGTCCTGAGAGGAGGAAGTGAAGTCCGTATTGGCTTCAGGATCGGAGGTGTCGGTGGCACCCGATACCAGGGTTCTGGTCAGCACGTTGACCTTGGGCAACTGCTGGGTGAGCAGCTCCGCAGTGGCGGTCTCGCGTACGCGGAGCATCTGCAAGGTGTTGAAGTTGCCAATCACCTGGCCGGCCTTGGCGCGGTTTCCGATTCGCGCTTCGATATCGCTGAGTGTCTGGGTGTAGGCGGTTACCTGGATGCCGGCGCCACCGCCCTTGTTGATCAGCGGGATGAACTCATCGCCCATCAATTCGTTGAACTCATCAGCGTGCAGGTTGATCGGCAGCTTGCCAGCGTTGCTACCCGATGGCGGCAGGCCATGGTCAATGCCATGTTTGTAGATGTGTCCCGCCACCGAGACCAAGTCGGCGAACATGGAATTGCCCACAGCGGCGGCCACCTCGGCATCGGTCAGCGCATCGAGGCCGACATAAACGATGCCGCGCTTTCGGATGATCTGCATCCAGTCGAAGATCGGCCTCGGGTCATCTAAATCGGTGTAGTTGGGAGCCAGTAACTGGGCGGTCTTGCCGGTGGTGAGTTTCTCCAGCAGCGGCAGTAGCGAGGCAACGATTTTGTCGAAGTAAGTACGGTCGTAGCGTACCGCCGAACGCAGCCCGTCCATTACGGGATCAAATACCCGCTTCACCGCCAGGTACTGCTCGATGGCCACCACGCGCTTTTCGCGTCCGATCATATGCCGGGGGATGTTCTTCTCGGTGAGTTTGCCTTCGAGCTGGACGATCACCTCCCACGCCTTAGGGTCGGTCTTGGCGAAAAACTGCTGGGCGTACTCGATGAACAGCGCGTCGATGTTGACCACATGTCGCTGGATTTGCAGGTAGTCCGGACGTCGGCCCAACTCGATCAGGGCGCGGGCGATGATGTTGACGAAACGCCAGGCGAACTCGCGAAACGCCGCCGAGTTACCTTCACCACTGAGCTGCCCGGCGATGCGCGACGCTACTTCCGAGATGCGCCCGAAACGTCCCACGGCGTTGTAGCGGGCGGAGATCTCCGGCCAACCCAGATGGAACACATAAAACTCTTTCTCCCGACCGGCACGTTTGGCTTCGACGTACATGCGCTTGAGCAAATCGGCATCGCCCTTCGGATCGAAGACGATCACTACCTCGTGTTTAACGCGATGGATGTCTTGGGTGATGTACACCTCGGCGAGCCGCGTCTTGCCAACACGGGTCGTGCCCAGCACGAGGGTATGCCCGACTCGTTCACCCAGCGGCAGACTGACTTCCGTTTCGTCGGGCTCAACCCCATGCAACAGCGGTGAGCCACCGACTGGGGGTAAAGGGCGCAGCGGATTAAAGGCGCTGTCCCAGGCCGTGACAAGGGCCAGTGTCGAGAGCGGAAACGGTGCATGTTCTAGGCGACGTTCGACTCCACGTGCCAGGCGGTAACGGGTCGGTTGGTCGACGTAGTGAGCGACGGCCGGATCCTGGGCCTCGACCAAGCGCTGGGTATGCAGGCGGGTCCAGCGAAAGCCGCGGCCCATGAACAGACGTTTGCAGCTCACCGGAATCTGCCGGCTGGTCAGCTCGTAGCGAGGCAGCCGGCGGATATTGCGCCGATAGCGCAACACCTCCCAGGCTTGTCGGAGGCGGATCAAACCGAACAGGGCATAGGCCAGAGCCGCAATCAGACCGATCTCGGGTGACAGCGCCACGGCCCAGGGCGAATGCACGCATAACACCGCCGCGGCGACGCAGATCGCCACGGTATACAGCTCGATTGCGGGCCGGAGTTTGGACTCCATCGCATGCTCGGCCATGACCCAGACTCACTGTTCCAGTGAGATGGCTGTGATTAAGACAGGGTAGTGCTTAATTTTCAGGCGAGAGGCGATGTCGTTCCCGTTGACCGGCAGGATGGTGATGCCCGGCGCGGCTGCTCGAATTCGGGCCAGGGCTTCAGTATCGGTCACTTCGACGGCGAGGCCGGCTGCCCCCATTTCTTGCAGTTCAGTCGCACGCTGATGCAGCCAAGCCAACGATTGGGGATCCTCCCCGACAAGGAAAAATGGCTGCAAGCCCGGCATGTCTAGGGTGCGAGTTGTGATTTGGCCTGGGCTCAAGTGAGAGCTGCGCACGGGCAGTATCCAGGTTTCATCGGCAAATGCAGATAGGTCTGCATGTATGGCCCGAGCAGGCTGGGTCTTGTTGTTTATTGGCGGCGTGGAAGCTTCAAACTGGGGGCGAGTGTGAACTTCTGCAAACGACAGTACCGGCTGGGCGAACGCTGCCAAGAGCATGGCGAAGTTATACGCACTGGGAATTCGCTTCATGGTGGTGTGCCCTCTTTAGAGGAAACCTGCAATCGTTCGAGTTGTCGGGAAAAGCCGACGCGGTAACGCGCGGCCGGCGTTCCTCCTGCCGGGCGGTGATAGCGGCCAGCAGCTGACACCCAATCACCGGTAACGGTGTGATGTTCTTGCAGCAGCGCGGCAGTCACGGCCAGATTGCGGTAGGGTTCAAGGGCTTCGCAGGGACTGGAAAAATGCTGTCCGTGATAACCCAGGTTGATTTGCCCAAGCCCGGCATCGACGCGCTTGGCGTCATACCGAGCAAGCGCCTGAAGCAAGGCGTGACAGGCGGTCTGATGATTGGCGAAACGGTAAGGGCTACCGGCAATATTCAGCGTCCAGGGCCAGGGCAGCAGTCGACCACGAAGGCGGGCGCCACTCTCCTGCAGGGCAATCGCGAACAACACCGTGGAAGGGACGTTGGCGTCATGCGCTGCCAGTTGATAAGCCGGAGGCGGAAGTTCGTCTGCCCGGACGGCGTGCACCGTCAGCAGGAGCGCAATAGCAATCAATCGAGACGTTGCCATTGTCCGTTCACCTGCTGAAATGTGACGGGTAACGGTCTCGGGGCTCCCAGGCTGAACCAGCGCCCGCGATCATGGTTCAGGGTGATTTGCCGGTGTTGGACCTTGCTCGCATCAATGCCTGCTTGCCGCGCCCAGCCACGGACATGTTCATCCTCACCATGGCTACCCACCAGGTAGATATCGAACGCTGTATCACTGCTTTGCAGACGCTGCGCTTCAGCGGTGCACGCAGGGCAATGGTCTTCGACAAACAGAGCACGGCGGGGCTCTACCGGTGAGCTAGCAGCGGGCGGGGATGCCATACCCTGAATCGGCAACAGCCCCGGAAACAGCTTGGCCCAAGCTGCGGTGTAGGCGTTTTGGTAAGCCAACTCGCGCTCGGCACGTTTGGCTTCCAGCGCTACCTGCAATTCGGCATAGCGCTGGCGCTCTTGGTCGGTCTCTGCCTCTACCCCAAGCGCGGTCAATGGGTCGAGGCTCGGGCTCCAGAAACCGCGCGGGCCGGCTTGAATTTTTTCGAAGCGTGTCCACTCCTGCTCCGTGAGACCCCAGCTTGCAGCTTGTTCAGAGTGCGAGCGCTCCAAGGGAATGGACTGTGTGTCCCGGTTCTGTGACGGTGCCGTGATAGGGTTGCTCATCGCAGCGCCCGTGCTAAACAGTGAAACGAGACAAACGACGGCGGGCAGCAGCGCTCTGTTCATGATCGTTTCTCAAGGAAGGTGCACGGTCTGGTCTGAGTGATTGATCACCGCGAAGATGGCCGCGTTCGGCTCCAGCACCTTCAGTTGCCATGTGCCGAACTGCTCGCCGTTGTGCAGCAACTGGATATCATTGAGCGAGCGACTGTCAGGAGGTGCGACAGCCAGAAAGCGCTCCCCACCGCGGTACTCGACGCTCAACACTGAAAATGGCGGCAGGAGCGGGGCAGGCTTGGGCTGAGCGGTTTTTTTCGGCTTGGCCGAGGAGTGCGTCGGTGGTGGGAGTGGTGGCTGACTTTTGAGGTCCAGGAGTTGCTGCTCGACGCGCTCAAGTCGTGCGCGTAGCGCGATCATGTCGGCTTCGGTAGCACGGGCTGCCAGACCATCGCGCAGTTCCTGTATCTCCTGCGCCCATTGATCCAACATCGGATCGAGGGTATTGGCCTGTTGCTCACCGGAATCGACCATCTGCTTCAGGTCTTTCAGTGCGTACTGCAGCTTCTCCTGTGCATCCAAGAGGGTGCTTGAATCACGTTGCAGGGTATCCAGGGTCTGTAGGCGTTGGGCGTTCGCATTTTCCAGCTCGGTCACGCGTTGATACTGGTTATACAAACCACCACTCAGCCCGGAGACCGCCAGGCAAAGTGAGCCGACAATGAGGGTTTGAAACGTCGTGGCTTTCATGGGCGTGCCTCCGGCTGATGGGCCGCGCTGGGTGCGAGCCGCACGACGGCAGCATCATTTTTTTGCCGTTCGAAGCAGACCGAACGGCTGACCTCATCGGTCGTGAGTTGCCAGGCGGGGCCAGCCAGCACTTGTAGCGCGTTGCGTAGTGAGATCGGGCCGAGCCGGTGATGGGCGGCGGGCAGAGGCCGGGCAAACAGTATCTTTACTGGTTCGGCAGCAGGGCAGAGCGAATAACCTGAGCGCTGCAGCACGTAGTGCATCGCTTCCTGTACCGAGGGATTCAGGTTGGTCGGAATGCTCACGTCAATGATTTGAGCGAGAAGATCACGTTGCTCTGCCGTGGGCTCGGTGCTGATCAGCGTATAGCGGCCATAGCGGAGCTCTGTCGGGTGACTCTCTTCGGCTGTACTTCTCGAAAGCTGGGCCCGATGGGAACTACCGCCATTCTCTGGACTAGTCGGCAATGGGGTCGGGATCTGCGCCGTGCAGGCACTCAACAAACCCAGCAGGCAGACAGGCGTGAAAAAACGCTCCATGGAAAAAACCTCATGTCAGATTCAGTGCAGAACCTGACATGAGGTGAAGGAGCGATTCAGTGAGTAAGTTGATTCAAGACGGGTCGTGTTTAAGTAGAACGCGTTGCTATTTCGTCATAAATGGCGAGCCCATCCAGGACGGCAGCGTCGGGGTCGAAAATCAACAACCTCACATCCGCCAATGCCGCCAGATACAGTACGTTGACCAAAGCCTCCGGCGTACCGGCGTCGAGCTGTTCTTGCCTCAACGACGAGTAAGGATTGCCCTCGATCTTAACCAAGTTATCGTCGGTCCAGGGCGTGCCGATCAGCTTACACCCGACGCCATTGCAGTCTGGTAGGGCAAAGGGTTCAAACAGCAGTCCGGTTGGCCTGGAGTCAAAATTGCCAACCCGGCGTTCCAAGTGACGCAGCGCTTCGTCAGTGAGGTGTACGGTACTGAGCTCCCAGGTTCGGCTGTAATGTCCTGTGTCGAAGCTCAAACGATGGACCAAGGCTTGGGCTTCTTCCAAGGAGTACAGATCACCGACGTGATGTCGCTCGTTGAGCATTTCGCCAGTCACGTCATAGATCACTTGCTGTACCAGCCCGGTGGACTGGAAGCGTTCATCCAATTCATCCGGAATGGACTGACCCTCGCTGATCAGAGCCACGTCGTCATTGAACAGGCAGGGAAATAGTTCTAACGCATCATCGAGCAGATGGGCTTGTGCGTCGTGTACGGGGCGAAAGCAGGGAGGGCAGTCATTTGCGTAAGTGATCTGTAGCAGTCGTTTGATATGCAGTTTGTCGTAGCCGCGAGCAAATGGATTCGAGGTTTCCGGCAGAGCTAAGGGTTGGGGTGTTGGGTTCATGAGGATTCTCCAGAAGGGAAATGAATAAGGCGTCCGTAGACGCCTTTGGGGGGGGTTAAAGCCAGCCATGCTCGGCAAGAGAGAGAGGACGACCTTCACCGACGATGAAGTGATCCAATAAGTGCACTTCAATCAAGTCCAAGGCCTCTTTCAACCGTGCGGTCAAGGCGCGATCCGCCAGGCTGGGTTCCGTGCAACCGGAGGGGTGGTTGTGGCAGACAATGGCAGCTGCTGCGTTATGCGCTAGGGAGCGCTTGACGACCTGGCGGGGGTAAACGCTGGCGCCATCGATGCTCCCGTGAAAGAGGATCTCGAATGCCAGAACGCGATGGCGGGCATCGAGAAAAATCACACCGAAGACTTCATGCTCTTGTGGTGCAAGATGCAGTTTTAGGTATGAGGCCACGGCGTCAGGTGACGTTAGGTTAGGGCCGCGGGTGAACAGCCGACGGTCCAGAATACGTAGCGCTTCATCAATCAGCTGGTTTTCGTGGGCGATACGATCAGCCTCGACATCCGAGGTTTCAATCAGGGTGAGTGGGGTGCTCATGGGGTACCTCCGAAGCGAACATTCAGGGGTACACACCCGTGGGGAGTGGTGTCCCCAAGGTGGATATAGAGTCGCGGCTATTAGCCGATGACGCACTTTTTACAGCCGAGTGAATCGGTGGCGTTGTCCGTACAGGTCTGAGTCACAACCATCGCAGGGCAAGGGGGAGAAGGTTTTTATTCCGCGACCAGTTTCGGGGTCGAAGTCGGCACTGACGGGCATTAGCCGAACCAGCCCGCGATGGAGACCGGCGATGCGTTTCTCGATTTCATCCGTCGTGTAGTAGAGCGATAACGTGCTGTAGTCCTCGTAAGCCGCAGCGAACAGGCAATCGTCGCAAAGCCAGAAGGATTCCATGTGGGTTCTCCTGTGCGGATTGAAGAAAGGCGCTCGATTGAGCGCCTTGATGTAAAACATCGGGGATTGTGTTCAGGCGGACTGAACAGTGCGTGTGGCAACACGGCGGGCTGTGCGGGGAGTGGGTGCAGATTCAGGTTTGATCCTGGTCTCTGTTGGGTTGTCGGTATCCTCAGCTTCGGCATCAGCCGACGTTGGGGATGGCTCACTGTTTGGCGTTTGCTCAGCAGGTGCTGTTGCCTCCTGCCTGGCAGGCGCTTTGTATTCGAACGTGCCGTTGACCTTGATCCAGTCGATGTACAGCAGCCGACCTTTCAGGCTGGCACCCGGCTGGCCTTGTTTATCGCCTTTCTCATAGAGAAATGGGTCAATCCACAGATCGCCGATACGGAACGACAGCAAGACCTTTTTCTCGGCTCTGACGGCGTCCATATAGAGACGAATCAAGCGTTCAGCTTCGCCTCCAGCGACTTTGCAGTCGAAGCGGGTGTACTCGACCGCATCAGTGGCACCGTGCAGAGCCGCGATATCGCAGGCCATGAACGGCTGACCGCGGCGGACTTGTACTTCACGAACACGGTTGAGGTAGCCGATACCGGCAGTGTGCAGATTGAAGTAAGTGGTCGCTTCTTGGGATTGGTTGGCGTGGGCCATGGTGGTTCTCCTATTTCAAGGGAAAACGGCGACGCACAGCCCCTAACGGGGAAGTGAGCCCCGTCAGGGTGAGTGAGGTGAAGGCGAACGATGAACGACTCGTCACCGGTAAGCCGATGACGATCAGAACGATGCGTCTGGGAAAATAGCGATGCAGCAGAAGAGGATCCGCAGCAGTGGTTTGCGGATCTGGGGACAGTGAGCATTCATCACCGCTGAAGCGGTAACCGGGCGAGCTTCCGAATGCTGATCGCACTTGGGTAAACCACCACGAACGTGGCGTAGCCTTGAAGGTTCAAGCTACCTGGGCTGGGCTGTCAACGACAGCGAACCACGCCCTTTGTATAAGCCTGTCACAGGAAAGCGTCAAGACGCCGCAAGCTGATTTTTTATAGCCGGAATACAGTGGAAATTAATGGACTGAAGAAAATGAAGAGTAGGCCTGGCGGGGTGCCAGGCGAGGAATAGAAAAGCCACCTTAGGCGGTCTGACGCAGTCGACAAGCTCCTCGCAAAACTTGATTTAACTGCGCCATGATTCGCCAACCGACCCTTATCGTGGCCTGGGTCGGAATACGCTGGCACGCATCCGCGCACAAAGGGTGCCCAGTGTTTCCCCGGCGGGCTCCGGGACTGAATGCGATCGCCGTAGCGGATGACCGCTGCTGCCTGGCAGAGGCAACAGTGGTCATCCGCCACATTGATCCGGTCGAGCACAAAGAGGGAATGAAATTCCGCAGAAGAGAAGGCTCCGAACTCTAAGAGTCCGACCGAGCTACCCGGAGCGAATCGGTCTTGGGTCGCCGTAAGCGATGATCCTGAGGCACTACAGCAGAGCGGGTGTGACGACGTCAAGCCAGTGTGCGAAGCGGTTATTTGCTACTGAGATGAGCGGCCAGCTGTTCGACGGTCGTCAGGATAAAGGCACGGTCGCTTTCTTGAAGGCCGCTCAGCAGGCCCGCGATCATCTGGCCCTGGTCGTTGGGGCGACTGCTCGACTCCGTCAGCAGTTCATCCATCCGGCAGTCGAAGATGTCCGCCAGTTGCATCAGCTTGACCACGGAAAGCTCCACCACACCCCGCTCAAGGCGCGAAATGGCTTCGCTGCCGATCCCCAGGCGTTCAGCCACCTCTTCCTGGGTCAGATTACGCTGAGTGCGGTGCTTCGCGATCATGCGCCCAATTTGGGCTTGGGTTGGATGTTTATGTGCCAAGTGATGAGCTCTCCAATTCAACCCGAATGGTTGAGCAAAGACCCATTGACATGAACATCCTTAACGGTTGAGTATCGACTTAAAGGGTTGTTATATTGACTGAAATAGCTGTTTGTCGCGACGTGACATCTACTCCTCCAGGAATTAGAGGCCGAAGTGACCAGCGAGACTGAGTGGTCTGATGGGGCCAAAGGGAGGAAGGTTGAGCATGGATGAGCAGCGCGAGCACGACATGGACCTGATCTGGGATCGAACACTGGAGCTGTTCATCAAGATCCATGACTGCCCTGATAATCCTGAACATCTCGATAGCCTTGTTCATTGGCTCAACGAAGATCCTGCTCACCTGAAAGCGTTCAACGAACTGGGGCAGATATGGATCGCGACAGGCATCGCCTTGGCCCGTGAAATCGGACAACCGCTAGACGATTTGGAGAAGGATCAGGCGCCGTTGATGATGCACTGATGACTTCCCCCGAGGTTCATGTGAGCGCCAAATGGTGCCTCATGGACGACGTATACCTTTACTGATCGGCACAGTGCCTTTGCAGTCTGGGTAGTGGGAGCATGACCAGAACGGCCCTGATTTACCCTTCCGCCTAAGCATTGATGCGTTGCAAATGGGGCAGACAGGCCCGGCTTCGACCGGTACCGACAAGGTAAGCGCTCCGCAGTTTGCGATCAGCTGCGTAATCCAGTGCGCCTGCTTGGCAACGAATGCATCCAAGCTCAGACGTCCCGCTTCGATTTCATCCAGCGCTTGCTCCCAGATCGCTGTCATGCCCGGATCCGCGACTGCAGCGGGTACCGCTTCGATCAGCGTATGGGCCGTTGCGGAGGCCATTAAGGCACGTTTTTTCTTCAGCAAGTAACCGCGATCAATCAAGCCCTTGATGATGCCGGCTCGCGTGGCTTCCGTGCCGATACCGGTGGTATCCCGAAGTTTCTGTTTAAGGCGCGGGTCGTTGACCAGCTTGGCGACGTTTTTCATCGCCTTGATCAGATCGCCCTCGGTGAGCGATTTGGGCGCAGCGGTGCGCATGGATTTGAGTTCAACGTCGTCCACTGCGCACTGCCTACCCTGTTGTAGGGCGGGCAACACCTGGGACTTTTGACTAGGTTCATCATCGTCGGGGTTGTCGGAGAGTAAGCCTTTCCAGCCTTGGACGAGGATCTGTTTGCCAACAGCAGTCAAACGCTCGGCGCTGCACTCCAGTTCGACCTCGGTTCGATCAAACTCGTGATGCGGCAGGAATTGCGCGAGGTAGTGGCTACGAATCAGTTCGTAGACTTGGCGCTCTTGTTCAGACATCCGCCCAAGGTTCGCCGGCTCGGTGGTGGGGATGATGCCGTGGTGCGCGGTGACCTTGGCATCGTTCCATGCTCGTGAGCGCAATGATTGATCGATGCTTCCGAGCGCTGGGCGTAACGCGGGGTCCATTCTGAGCAGGGCATCGAATACCGCGGCGACCTCGTTGAACATGCTCTCTGGCAAATAGCGGCAATCGCTGCGCGGATAGCTGGTGGCTTTGTGGGTTTCATACAAGGCTTGAGCGATGTTCAGCGTTTCCTGAGCGCCGAGTCCCAACTTGCGTGAACAGACTTCTTGCAGTGTGCTCAGGTCGAAGGGCAGGGGTGGCGCTTCGCGCAAATGCTCAGTCCGCAGCGAGACTACGGTGGCGGTCTTGCTGCTAGAAATCGCTTGGAGGGCTTGACTTGCGAGCGCCTGCTGCAGGCAGCGACCGGCTTCGTCACGTCCTGAGCTTGGTGGTATCCACGATGCGATGAATGGTTGTTGCCCCATTGAGGACAGGTGCGCATTCACCACCCAGTACGGCACCGAGACGAAGCTGGCAATCGCGCGGTCTCGTTCAACCACCAAGCGCAAAGTGGGCGTTTGGACGCGTCCAACCGACAGCACGGCGCCATAGCCCGCCCGCCGTCCTAGGAGGGTAAACAAACGACTGAGGTTCATACCAATCAGCCAATCGGCGCGGCTGCGGGCGAGGGCTGAGTGATAGAGCGGGAAGGTCTCCTGACTAGACTTCAGCGAGGACAGTGCTTTGCGAATCGACGCCTCGTTGAGTGCGGACAACCAGAGGCGCTCAACAGAACCACGATAGTTGCAGAGCTCTAGTAACTCGCGGGCAATCATTTCACCTTCGCGATCGGCGTCGGTGGCGATGACGACGGTGGTAGCTTCGCTGAGCAGGTGTTTGATGATTTTGAACTGCGCGACAGTCTTGGGTTTGACCTCAACCCTCCACTGCGCGGGAATAATCGGTAGATGATCCAGCGACCAGGTTTTGTACTGATCGCCATAGGCTTCAGGTGGGGCCGTTTCCAGCAGGTGACCGATACACCAGGTGACGGTTGTCTCGCGTCCGATCAAGCAACCATCGCCACGTCGGCTGGCTCCGAGAACCTTGGCGATGTCACGACCTTGGGAGGGTTTCTCGCAGAGAAAGAGACGCATAGAACTGCTCCGGGTTGAGTTCGGAGCAGCGTTGTTGGAAACAGCAGTGGCAAGCTATGAGAAACCTGAATGGCAGGTTCCTCATATTAGTCGGTGAGGGCAACCTTGAATGGGGGCGAGGCGGCTACCTTGTAGTCACATGGACGACAGTGCTTCACGAGCAGCGAGTAATGACAGCCCGGGGGACTTCACGCAAAGGCGGAATTTTTATGCCTCAAGTCCGTCATGCCGATGGTGGCTGCCCTCTGCGCTTTTTGGACTTCGACGCAGGCGAGCTGGCCTGGTCTGTAGCCTGCCCGACGGGAGCCGCAGACGAGGCTGATTCACTTGAGCGCTCCCGCATGACCACGTTCTGCACGCGATGAGGCAGGATGCCGACACGACGCGCCTCGATCTTGAAGGTGACCCGGGCATTGTCTTCACTGTCCTCCCACTCATCGCGCACGGTGCGGCCCTCTACCAACACGCGCATGCCTTTCTGGTACAGCGTGCTCCAGTGTTCAGCCTCGCGGTGCCAGAGCTCGACCGGCGCCCAATAGCCGCCTCGATCCTCATAGCTGCCATCGCGTGGCACGGGGTTGTCGAAGTACACATTCAGGCGCAGCAAGCGCCGTGGCTCGTCATTGCCTGACGGGAACTCCTGGAACTCTGGCGCACTGCCGATGTTGCCTTCGCCGACGAAAAAGGTACTCATTGTTATATCTCCGCTGCTGGTGTGAATTGGCGCAGCAGCCGTTCGGCGCTCGCCATTTTGATCGTGCAGGTTGAAGCCTGACGGTAGAGCGAATGCACCACGCTCATCTGCAAGTTCAGTGCAATGCGCTCGCATTCGAAACGGTGCAATCCCTCGCGTACGGCTTGCGGCAAAGCCTTGTTGGAGACCTGGCGTTCCCAGGCCGCAACGCCCATGCGGGCAAAGTCGCGGGTGCGCCATCGCAAAAAGGTGCTGCCCGCACTGGTGTTCTGCAGCACCAATCGAATATCCAGCAACGAGTAAGGCGGTTGTCCGGCTTGCTGCACCACAGCCTCCATCAGACGACGTAACTGCGCCTCGGTTTCCCTCGCCACCTGCGCCAGGTATTCCAGCTCCCCCTTACCCTTAAAAGGTTTTAAAAGGCTTTTTAGGGAGGCAGAATGTTCGAGCTGTCGATAGGCATCCGGTGTGAGTGTTTCGTGGGGCATTGGTTGAGTCGGGATTAGAGGCTTCATACTCCGTCCTCCGGCTCATCGACTGTCGCAGATGGGTCTACTGCTTCCTCTGTCAACGCGCCAGTGCCATCCATTGCCACAGCACCATGACGAACGATGGGTGGCGCGAACTGGGAGCGGCGATGCCCCTCAAGGATGTCCATAGGGGGTAGTCCAAACTTCTCCATGGCCGCCAGAGCACGAGCGTTATTCGCTGCCATATCATCACGGGTGACGCCGGCATGCCGATAACGCTGCGCCTGGCCAAACAAGCTGCGCAGCAGATGAGCACCGTCGTCGATCCAGGCTTCCATGTCCCTACGACCGATCAAGGCGGTGTGATGGGCCAACAGGGTATGCCGCACCAGCGTGTCGTAGTCAGTCAGCAGGTAGACGGCGAGAAACCCCAGTTGGCTGCCGATGTACAAGGGTAAGGTGACGGGGTGGATGTTGAGGTTATCGCCCATGTCGATCTGTGTCGGCAGGTCCTGTCTGATCCGGTCCAACTGCTGGGTCAGTTCCAGCATCCCAGCCTTGGCCTGCATCAATTTTTCTTCGAGCTGCACGATCGCCCAGTCGGCATAAGGATCGTCCTGCGCTGCGGCTTGTTTGATCAGGTTAGTGACGCTGATGTAGCCCGCCATACCCATGATCGAGTGGACGCCTTCGCGTGCGGTTCGACCTTGCCAGATTCGGGCGGCGTGGTGGGTGTGCAGTGTCAGGGTGATGCTGCTGCGCAGTGAGCCAAGGTTGAGCTGATAGTGATCGGCCATGGTGTCGTCCTCGCATAGGCTTGGACGGGAACGTTTCGGTAGACGAAGGTAAAGGACATCCGAAAAGCTGAATGCTGTCTGTTCGATTTGGTTCGAGACGGTTGATTTTCGAGACGTTCCTCAGTGATGCCAGTGGCATCAAATCTACTGACGTCCAGGGCGTTTGCCACGTAGCTGACGCAGTTCGTCCAGGCACGCTTGGGCGAGGGCCGAGGCGGGCTCGCCCTGTTTTCTAGGTGGGCGCGGGGGAGCGGGTGGCGGTTCTGCAATGGGTAACGATTCAGCCTGACCTGCCCAAGGGCGGAAATCGCCTTTCAGCGCCCGCTGGACCAGGCTCATCAGATACGCCGTGGGTTTGCGGATACCGCCGGCCGCACATCGCGCCCCTGCTTCGTTGAGCACCGCCTGTCGATCCGCTGGTTTAAGCTTGCCCAGCGCCACGGTGACCGCCTGACGTTCGCTTGGACTCAATTGCAGCGGATCGGGCCAGCGCAGGTTATCCACCGCTGGGGTCGCGCGCGGTACCGTACTAATACTTTCTTTTAATACAGTACAGGCAGCGTTCGGATTCCGAACGCTGCCGGAAACATTGGCGCTCGGACCCGGTTCGGAATCCGAACCGGGTCCCGCACGATTCCGAACGAGGTGGTCGCCACCCAGTTCGGAATCGTGTAACGCTTCATCGGTCGTCTGATCCAATCCTTGTTTTGTCCAATGGTCGCCCCAACTGTCGAGTCGGGTGGGGAGCCGACCCAAATCGATATCGGTGTCCTGACGAATTTCTTCCAAAACATGCCGAGCGACAATTCGCACAGCCTTGGTTGCATGATCGAGGGCGTGTCCGACTAGCTCCAGGTAATCCTGATCCACCTCCATGGCTTCGGCGGGGGTTAACGGTTCATCGTGCAGGACGTATAGAGAACCTTGTAGGCGCCCGCTGAGCTGATCGCGGCCACGACTTACCAAGCTGAGCCAGCGGGTCAGCCGGAGCATCGTCAAAACGCGAGCGATGGTTTCACGAGAGGCTGACGCACCGTAGGGCACGCTCGACAAGTAAGGTTGCAGATCTTCATAGCGCGGCGTGACCACTCCCTGGTCTTGCAGCATGAGTCGAAATACTTGCCAGGCATTCCGTTCCAATGGCGTCAGCCGACTATCCAGCAGCAGTCGACGTGGCACGACTTCGTTAGATTGGCCACTGAACAAAAAGCCCGCCTGCAGGGCCTGGTTGGAAGGATGTTCAGTGGTGGGGCGTGCGGGCCAACGTTCACTTAGTTGTTGGGTGCATTGCTGCAGAACACGTTGCCAGCGACTGGAAGGGGTAGTGTTCATGTTCCGTTGCTGTAATGGTCGATCTGCTGCCAAACGATGGTCAAGCTGATTTGTTGCTCCTCCGCCAACATCATCATGGCGTCGAGCTGATCCTCAGCACCGTCCTCAGCGCGTAGCTGGCACCAACGCTGCCAGAGCGCATGTTCCTGCGCTTCGCTCAAGCTCTGGGGCCGGCCCTTACGGGGTTCTATCTTGAGCAGCCGTCGGCGCAGGGCGGTCTCCGAATGCGCCAAGCCGAAGCACTGATACATGATGGTACTGCTGGCACCGAGCTTGAGCGCTCGGTTGATCAGGCGCTCGTTCTGTTCGTCGCGTTCGGCCTGGTCGATCAAGCGATGTAGCACCGGCGAATCAATTTTGATCTCAACCCAGGGGACGGTGGCGTGGGCTAGGCGTGACAGCGTGGTAGGCGGTAAGGATTGCAATAAGTAAATGTCCTCCTCACCCAGCCCGAGTGCTTTGCAGCGTTGCAGGTTACCCAGGCGCAACTCGTGAAGGACCTGAGTCAGCATGGCCTGGTTGAGCACGTTGAAGGACAGGTTCATGGCTCCTCCCTTGGTGAATCGACTTCAGCGGAAAGCGATAAGTCGATCAGGCGCCGGGCTAAGCGAATGAGACGATACAGTTTGATTAACAGACTGTCGGGCAGTCGCTCCAGTCCTACGTCCATGGCGGGACGATCTGTCAGCGGGAGTTGATAGACCCCCAATAGCAGTTGTCCGAACAAGGCTGAGGGCAATTGCTTACGATCTTCCCAGTTCACTTTGTCTTGAGCGCGCAGCAGGGCCAGGAGCAATAGGTGAACGCCGGTCGCGCGGGGCGCTGCAAGATCAAGTTGGTCGATGTTCAGGGCGAAGCCCAAGTCGCGCTGCTGATCGCTGACGCTCTCGGGATACCCGGCATAGGTCGCCAGTTCCCGAGCCAGCCCAGCAATGGCTAAACGCAGCTGCTCGGGGGTATCCAGTGTTGGTGCGATGATCCAGAGGTCGTCGATCATGCAGGTTTCGACGGTCGGTGCTGGTTCGGGGGCAGTGTCGCGTTCAATCTGTTCGCGAATTTGTTGGACACGTGACCGAGGGCTGACTGCTGATGCGACATTCGTTTCGGGCAGCGTGAGCTGCTCCTCTGGCGCTGTTTCGGCCCGGGTTCCGGTTTCAGTTGATGGGGGGCGGGACTCGGAGGAGGGAGGTCCTGCTGCGGCTTCATCAATGCTTGGCAGATGGCTGTTCTCTAAGGAAGTGCTGACAACGCCAGGCCGTTGTGTGGAGCTCAACTCCAAGGCCAACATGCGGTAGGACTGGCCGAGTAGGCGGCTCATGCGTTCGAGCAGTTCATCCTTGATTTGCTCAAGGTGGAAAGATTCGGGATCGGCATCAAATTGCCCCAAGGTGTCGAGCCAAAACTCGGGGAACGAAATGATGTCGGTTGGGTAACGATTCCAGGTTCGTTCAGCCTGGCTACGCAGAGCGATCAAGCGTTCAATTTTGGGTTTACCCAATCCGGCATACAGGGTCTGTGGAATGGCGGGCAGGAGATGTTCGAGGGTGTCGAGCATCCGGCTGATGTGCGACTGTGAAATTGGGTAACCCCCAGCGGCAATACGTCGCGCCAGCTCACGTTGCGAGAGTGTCGCTCCGTCTGATTCGATCATGGTTTTGAGTTTGGCCACCGCCAGAGCCCGTTCGATGAAGGTGAGTTGACCGTGCAGATCGCTTTCGGCCAGATGGCCGAGCAGGGTGGTGACTTCATTGCTCCAAGGCCGAAACAGACAATGAATGCGAAAGAAGCGCTCGTCGCGGGTTTCCTGCCACAGCTCGCCGAGAATTGCCAACCGCGTATTACCGCCGTTGCGGATAATGAAATAGGTCCCACCCGGGCGGCGGGTAATCGGCGGTGGTTGATCCAGCCCGCGTTCACGGATGGAGGCTTTAATATCGTCAAAAAGCGGATTACGGATGAAGCGTGGGTTGTGTTCGTAGGGTCGTAACTGCTCCAGTGTGACCAGCATGGGAGTGTCGACGACCGGATCGGAGAGTCGCTCCAGTTCTGGACCTCGAGGAAAATGGTTCTGGTGCAGTTTGTCGGCGACCTCCTCCTGACTGAGCTTCTTCATTTGAATAGTCTCAGTTAGCGCCGGTTGCGCAAATGGTCCCCGACCTCGAATTTGACGATCTTGAGAGTCCGCGCATCTTCGAAGTGACTGGAAAGTTCTGTTAGGAACGATCCCATGGTAGAGCGTCCGCCCTGCAGGTGAAATACCACGGTGCAATACTCTTCGGACGGCGGAGGGGGCAGCCAATCGGATGGCTGAACGACGATGGGTAGTTTATCTAACATCGAAGAGATCCTTGCCAATGCTATTGGCGTCGAGGCCGGTCAAACAATATGGCCGGGCGAGAAACACCCGCTTGGTAATTCGTTTCATTGAGCCTCCTCACACGTGGCTATCGAGGTTGACGGCAACCGTGGGTTTACCTGTTCCACCTTTAGTGGAAGCCACCGACACCTCGCGCGTAACATCAGCGCTGCTGCGCCAAGCGATCGGTGACCCATCGCTCGATCTCCATTGAGTCCCATCCCACAGCACGCAATCCAATGCGCTTGGCTTGTGGGAATTTGCCCTCCTTCATCAAGCTGTAAATGTGCGCGCGCTTGAAGCCGGTTTTTTGCTCCACCTCTTCACGCCGCATAATATGGCGTTCGACTTGTGGTTGATGCTTAGCGATGGGGAAGGACTGGCTGGACATAATGGTCACTCCTGGCGTCGATTGGCGCGTGATAAGACGTGACCTGAATTGAATCGTTGAAACGGGTTGGCGTCATTGCGCTGCAACTACAGCGATTGCAGCGCAATCTGCCCTAGCGCTCCGAGAGGCTGCGTTTGGCAGCAGCAAATTTCTCATCCAGATTTCGCTTGGATATGCCTGGCAGCTTGTCATAATGGGCGGTCAGTGCGTCGACAATGGCGGCTTGGGAACGGAAAACTGAATGAGGTTTTCCTGAGGGAGAGTGACCGAGCAGTAGACTGAGCATCGCTCCGATGATGTGGAGGTAAGTGGCCTCACTTCGGTCGCTTACTTTGCCGTTAATTTTGATGAGATGCTCGATGTTCTCCTTTTCCAAACCGACAGCTTCAAGTTCACTCAACAGTTGTTGATAAGCTGTTTCTGTACTCCTCACCTGTAGTTGCAAAGCATCACGATCGGCTTGTAGAGCCAAGTAGGTACCAATGCTGATTGTTCCGTTCTGGTTCAATGGTTGATCGAAAAGGAAAGCTGGCTTTTGTTCAGGGTGAAAGCGAGACATCCAAAGTTTAAGATCAGTGTGGCGGATGGTTACTTGAGTGCACTCGACGCGAGTCCCAATGGCTACCTGTATGCCGAGGCAGCCGTAGGGAAGTTCTCCATGACGAATAGCATCGAAAATTTTCTCAGTGTTTGCGTACAGACATGGCCATTGTGGGAAGGCAGACCTGAGCATGGTAGGTGATCGCCAGGCTACCTCGAGAATCTGCGTCTCGTAGGCCATTAAGTTGCACCAACGTATTGCTGCATCGATGGGGCGATAGAATACCTGTGCCAGTGGGTTACAGCTTTGAGATATGTACACCGAAGGAACCTCCTATTCCTGTAAATCATGGACTCCTAGAATAAATTATACGTCGAATCCATCATTTTTCTTTCGTCCAGCCCCGGTGTCAATAGATTAAAAACTTTATACTATCCCCAGGTACGTACGGTCCGTTCCTGGCCACTATTGTAGTGTTCGGACCATCATGGGGGCATGAGAAAAAAATAGTAAGAATTTCAACTATTGATGTTGGTAACGATTGATGCGTTTGTTACCTGATCATAGCCAGTTGGCTTTCTTGCAGCGTTGAGCTACATACGTTCGATGAATATAGTCTTCGCCCATAGCTCGGTACGCAACGTTCGGTTGTTCTTTTAGCAGATTTGCGGGCATAACCACCCCACTGTAAGTAGCAAAAGTGTTTCGCTAGGCGTTTCCGCGGCGCGAGCCGTTCGGATTCAAATATCGGTTCGTTACGCCGATCAATTGATTCACATGTTTGGGAGAGGGGGCATCGGGGATCTGCGCCTGCTAGTATCGAGGGGAGTTTTTGAAACGAGTGCAGACTAGGGCAGTGTTCACAGGAGCCGCGCCTGCTCCCAACAACTGCCCTCTGCTACGATGTCTTCCTGCAGTGGAGCTCCGAATAAGTTTTCTGGACTGCGGCGGGGGTATGAGTTTCCTGGGGGTGTTTTTTGAAACCAAGGCCAGGCTTATTGCCAGATGCCAGCGACCTCTCGATGGCGCCACTCACCAGGTTTTCTATCAGACTATCGTGCTCTCGTTCCTCCAGCGAATAGTGCGTCAGCCAACCGGGCGCGCTGTTAAGCAGCGTGGCAATGGCATGACCGACGGCTCGGCCCTGTTCACTGAGTCGGGAGCGGACACCGAGCATCATTAGCAGTTGGCGTTCGTACTGTTCGCGAAGTTGTCGGACCCGTTCTTGCTGTTCTTCATTCAAACAACCGCTGTCACGCTCCACCAGGCGAAAATGCCAAGGCATCTCCCGATGTAGATCCTGGTGGGCGCGGATCAATGGCTTGAGCCTGTCGCGTTTTGTCGTAGCCGTTTGCTTGATGCGCGCCAGGGTTGCCAGCAGCTCTTCGTAAAATTCTTCGATCAGGTCGAGCAGCAAGTGTTGTTTGCTGGGGTAGTGGTGATACAGCGAGCCTGGGGACAGCCCCAGGCACGTGGCAAGCTCTCGCATGCCGACCTGACCGAACCCTTTGCTGGCAAAAAGCTCCAGCACCTTGTCCCGATACTCGGCGAAGCGCGAGCAACGCTCAGGCATAGGCATGGAAGCCACGCCCTGTTTTGCGTCCCAGGTAACCGGCGGCAACCATCTCCTTGAGCAGTGGCGCGGGGCGGTATTTGCTGTCGTTGAAACCAACGTAGAACGCTTCAAGGATAGCGAGTAGGGTATCCAGGCCGATCAGGTCCGCCAGCGCCAGCGGGCCGATTGGCTGGTTGCAGCCCAGGCGCATGCCCACGTCGATATCTTCGGCGCTGGCCAAGCCTTCCTGAAGCACCAGGATTGCTTCATTGATCATTGGCACCAGGATCCGGTTGACCACGAAACCCGGACGGTTGGCAGCGGTGATCGCGGTCTTGCCGAGCGTGGATGCCATTTCCAGCGCCAGGGCACGGGTAGCATCGCTGGTTTGCAGACCGCGTATCACTTCGATCAGGCCCATTACCGGCACTGGGTTAAAAAAGTGCAGGCCGATGAAGCGTTCAGGCCGGCTCACACTGGCAGCTAATTGGGTAATGGACAGCGATGAGGTATTGGAGGCGATTACACATTCGGCGCTGACCTGCGCGGCGATTTGTTGTAGCACGCGCAGTTTCAGGTCGAGGTTTTCGGTGGCGGCCTCGATCACCAGTTGCGCGTTTTGCAGGCTGTGGTATTCAGTACTGGTGCGTATCCTGTCGAGAGCCGCGAGCTTTTGCTCATGCGTCAGGGTGTTTTTGGAAACCTGTCGATTAAGGTTTTTATCGACGGTTGCGACTGCCTTTTGCAGGGCGCCCTCGGATATGTCGATCAAGGTCACATTGAAACCAGCCAGGGCGCAGACCTGCGCGATGCCATTGCCCATGGTGCCGGCGCCGATGACGCCTATATTCTGAAGAGTCATGCGTATTTCCTTATCAAACCCGTTCGAACAACACGGCGATGCCTTGGCCGCCGCCAATACACATGGTCGCCAGGGCATAACGGCCTTGACAGCGATACAGTTCGTGAATGGCTTTGGTCGCAATGATCGCGCCAGTGGCGCCCACAGGATGGCCCAGCGAGATGCCCGACCCGTTGGGGTTGACCTTCTGCGGATCGAAGCCCAGTTCTTGCGCTACGGCACAGGCCTGGGCGGCAAAGGCTTCGTTGGCCTCGATCACATCGAGGTCGGCAACGCTCAGGCCGGCACGTTGGAGCACCAGGCGGGTGGCGGGAATCGGTCCCAACCCCATCATCGAAGGTTCAACGCCGGCGTGGGCATAACCTACCAGTCGCGCCAGGGGCTTGAGGCCTTGTTCGTGAACAGTCTGGCCCGTGGCCAGGATCAGTGCAGCGGCACCATCATTGAGGCCAGACGCGTTGCCAGCGGTGACGCTGCCATCCTTCTTGAAGGCCGGCTTCATGCGACTCAATTGCTCGGCGTCGACCTCGGCCCGTACGTGCTCATCCGTCGCAAACGAAACAGGCCCTTTGCGGGTCGCGACTTCGATCGGCACGATTTGCCCGGAAAAACGCCCTTCGGCAATCGCCCGGGCAGCCCGCTGCTGGCTCAGAAGCGCCAGTTCATCCTGGGTCTGACGCGTGATGCCATAGTGCTCGGCGATATTTTCAGCAGTGATACCCATATGGAAACCGGCAAATGGGTCCTGTAATACCCCAAGCATATAGTCGATGGCCAGCACGTTGCCCATTCGTGCCCCCCAGCGCGCCTGCGGCAACAAATACGCCCCCCGGCTCATGGACTCGACGCCACCGGCCAGCGCAGCACCCGCGTCTCCGAGCATCAAGCTTTGCGCGGCACTGACAATGGCCTGGAGACCCGAACCGCAAAGGCGGTTGACGTTGAAGGCGGGGGTTTCTTTCGTCAGGCCGGCATTCATTGCGACAGCCCGAGAGATGTAGGCATCACGTGCCTCGGTCGGGATCACATGTCCCATCACCGCATGGCCGATGTGTTCGGGCGCCAGGCCTGACCGTTCGATAGCGGCGCGGGAAACCTCGGTTGCCAAGTCAATAGGCGGCACGTCCTTGAGCGAGCCGCCAAAGCTGCCAATGGCAGAACGGACGGCGCTCACGACAAAAATATCGGAATGCTTCATGTTGCCCTCTAAGCAGGTCTTTTATGTTGGACACGTGTTTAGAATCAGCAGCGCCACTGGCCTATGCCAGAACTGTTCAAGGGTGATGGCGTTTTTTGCCATATTCAGATGTGAGAGAGGCATTCAAATGCGGGAAACGGATTCGGTGGCGGCTTACTTCATGTTCCCCATGATCCATGCGCTGCGTGAGAAACCGCAGCGTTTGCGTTCAATACTGGAGCAGGTGGGCATCGATCCGGCATTGCTGGGTCAACCGACAGCACGGGTACCGGCCAAGGCCTTCGCCGCGTTGTGGCTGGTGCAAATTCGTGAGCTGAACGACGAGTTTTTTCAATTGGACGCCCATGGCATGCCGCCGGGCAGTTTTGCCTTGATATGTAGGGCATTGATTCAGGAGCCGACGTTGGAGAAAGCCATGCGTCAGTGCCTGGCCAATTTTGCCCTGTTCCTAGGTGATTATCGCGGCACGCTAACTGTGCGTGGCAAACGTGCGGTGATCAGCTTGCAGAGCGGTTCGCAGGACAGTGAGGTCAGCCGGTTGGGAGAAGAAACGTTCCTGGTGTTGATGATCAGTCTGCTGTGCTGGCTGGGCGGGCGACGCATTCCTATCGATCGGGCAGACTTTCGTCATCAGCGCTTGTCGTTGCGTGATGATGCGTTGCTTTGGGGAGCCAACTTGACCTTTGGTGCCGAGCGCACCGAAATCGAGTTCGCCAGTCATTACCTGCGCTTGCCCGTAGTCCAAGACCTTGCCTCGCTGAAAGTTTTTTTGCGCACCGCACCGCAATGGCTGGTGATCCGCTTTCGCAACCAACATGGGCTGGCGTCGCAGGTTCATCAACGCCTGCGCCACAGCCATTACAGCGAATGGCCGACCTTGCAGGCCTTCGCCCTGGAGCAGCACCTGAGTCCCAGCACGTTTCGCCGGAAGTTAGGACGTGAAGGTTGTTCGTATCAGGAAATCAAAGATGAAGTGCGGCGCGCGCTGGCGTTTGAATGGTTGCGCCAGAGCAAGGCGAACATCAGCGAGATTGCCGAGCAGTTGGGATTTCAGGAGTCGAGTGCGTTTCATCGGGCGTTCAAGAAGTGGACGGGGGAGAGTCCGGGGCGATATCGGGCGCGGTTTCGGGTTCGTTCTGAATGAGCCATGCGCCTTGGCCGGCATATGAGGTGATGAGGCGTCGATGCGCGTGCGCGCTCGCTGGAACCGGTCATTGATGGGGGGCAAATAGTTATTTTTATTCTGAAAGAAGAATTAAATACTGTATAAAGAATTAGGCGGGAGAGTTGCCTGCCCAGTCATGTCCCTATAAAAACAAAAACGGTACCCATCATGTCACTTCTCAAAGGCCTTTCTATCGGCGGCAAACTCCTCGTGTTGCCCGGGTTATTCATGCTCGCTCTCCTGGTTGTCTCCGGTCTGGCCTACCGGGGGCTTGCCAAGCAGCAAGCGGTGATTGAGGAAATAGACCAGTTGCGCTTTCAGCAGTATCGCCAGGTATTGGAAACCTCGGCCGCCTCGCAGGCGGCGATGGTCGGCGCTTATGCGGCAGGCGCGCGAATTCTCGAATCCAACGGGCAAGCTTCTGCTGAAGACCTTGAGTCCTATCTGGAAGACATGCAGGCCAGTGTCGACGATATGCGCGTGGGGCTGGACAAGGTAGCCCGTGAGACGCGCCTGGGTGACGAGGAGAAAGCCCTCTACCAGGCCGTGCAGGAACAGGCCGCGGTCGTTGGCGAGGGCCTTGCCGATTTCAAGCGCACCGCCCTGAGCGATCAGATACAGGCTGCTTCGCTGCTCGGAAGGGTGCGCGCCGATAACAATGGGCTACAAGGCCAATTCAGCCGCCTTCTGGGGCTGCAGGCGGAGCTGACCTCTGGCGCCTTTGCCGAGGCCGGTGCCACGCAACGACAGGTATCGCAGATGCTGGTCGTGGTATTGCTGGTCGCCAGCATACTGGCTGTGGTGGTCAGTCTGTTATTGCGTTCACAGATCATCCGGCCCATCCGGGAAATCGAGCAGGCGTCGATCGACTTGCGCGACGGCGACCTGACCCGACGTGTGCGGGTCATGGGGCGAGATGAGGTTGCCCATACCGCCCAGGCATTCAACGAGCTCATTGATAGCTTCCAGCAGGCCATGCGCAAGGTAGCCGGCGTTGCGGCATCGGTTGGCGCGTCGGCGGAGGAACTTGTGGAAACCTCTGCTCGGGTGGCCGAAAGCTCTACCGCACAGGCCGGTGCGGTGGGTGCGGTTTCGATGACCATCGAGCAGATGAGCGACGGGATTGCAGCAATCTCCCGTCATGCAGAGAGCCTGCGCAGTTGTGCCGAAGCCAGTTTGCGTGGTGCGCAAGATGGACACCTGGCACTGGCACGACTGCTTCAGAAGATCGACAGCGTGCGCCTTGCGTTCTCAGCGATCCGCGGCTCGGTGGGCGATTTCGTCGAGAGCACGACGGCGATCACTACGAGCATCGGTCAGGTCAAGGATCTTTCCGCACAGACCAGTATGTTGGCCCTCAATGCGGCGATCGAGGCGGCGCGGGCAGGAGAGAGCGGACGCGGTTTCAGTGTGGTGGCCGACGAGGTGCGCAACTTGGCACAACGCTCTGCGACGGCCGCTAATTCGATCAACGAACTGACCGTGAAGCTGGAGAGTCAGTCTGAGGTTGTCGACGAAGCCCTGCGCGCCGGCACGGTGGCGTTGGATGATAGCGGCCGATTGTTGACTGAGTTGGAAAGTACGCTACAACAGGCAGCGGAACTGGTCGGTGATTCCACGCGCGGGGTGGACCAGATTGCGGACGCGGCGAGTGTGCAGAGCGAGGGTGGGCGGGGCATCACTGCGAACGTCGAGCACATCGCACGCATGGCCGGCGAGGGCGATGCGATCACTCATCAAGTCTCCGGAGCCGTGGTTTCTTTGCGGGAGCTGTCCGATGAGCTGAATCTGGCGGTAGGACGTTTTCGCTTTGAAATATGACCGACCGATCCAGGGCGCCTACGGATGGGTGCTTGGTGGATTCCCGTTGCACCTAGCCTGCTGTGGCTTCGTCCGGGGGCAGGCTGCAAGCCGTCAGCAAATGTTCACGCATACGCTCTAGGTACTGCTGCAATTGGTCATACTCCTGAGGGGAGAAGTCTGCCATGGCCTCCAGTCGCGTCTGCTCGCCAATGGAGCGCATGAACTTCAGCAGCGGGTGGGCACTCGGGGTTAGGAACAACAAGAAAAAACGACGGTCAGTGGGGTGGTTGCGACGCTCAATCAAACCGCGCGCCTGCATTTTGTCCAGCAGGCGTACCAGAGTGACAGGCTCGACTTCCAGCAGATCGGCCAGACCCTTTTGGTAAATGCCCTCATGCATGGACAGTTTGGATAGAACTTGCCATTGAGCGCGCGTTAGGCCGGCTGCACGAGTCAATCGCTCGAAACGTTTTCGCATCAAACGGGCAACGTCATGGAGAACAAAGCTGAGGGTAGATTCAGTTGTCATTAGGGCACCTCAAGTCAATGTTTGAACTGAATGCCGCCATGCCTGGGCGAATCAGGTGCATCGCCTAGCGGCTGCGGATCAACTGCAAGAACTCCTGGCGCGTGTTGTACGACTCGCGAAAAGTACCGAGCATTACCGAAGTGCTCATTACAGAGTTCTGCTTTTCAACGCCGCGCATCATCATGCACATGTGTTTCGCCTCGATTACCACCGCCACGCCGGCGGCACGGGTGATCTGGGCAATAGCTTCGGCAATTTGACGGGTGAGGTTTTCCTGAATTTGCAGGCGGCGGGCAAACATATCGACAATACGCGCCACCTTTGACAGACCAAGCACTTTGCCCGTCGGCATGTAAGCAACATGCGCCTTACCAATAAACGGCAGCATGTGATGTTCACACAGCGAGTAAAGTTCGATATTCCGGACGATGACCATCTCATCGTTGTCCGACTCGAACAGTGCACCGTTGACGATCTCTTCGAGCGTTTGCCGATAGCCATGGCAGAGGTAATGCATGGCCTTGGCCGCGCGTTCTGGCGTATTCAGCAAGCCTTCTCGCTGCGGATCCTCGCCCACGCCTTGGAGTATTTCCCGGTAGTTTTTCGCCAGCTTTTCGTCCATTAGTCGACCTTGTTGTCAGGTTGAAAAAGAAGAGAACGTCATACCCTGCCACGTGGCAAAAAAACGTACACCCCGACGCCGCAGCGCCGGGGTGTCGAACTTAAAGTTGGGTGACGGTGATTTTTCCTGTGGTTCGACTGGCATCGTGAAACGCTGCCCCCGTGCCGTTGCGCCACTGCTCAAGCAAAAGTGCCTGGCGCTCTCGGGCGTGGGCGAGGAAGCGTTCTTTAACCGGACCATAACCGCGGACGCTGTCTGGCAACTGCGCCAGATCCTGAGCCAGGCCCAGCTTGTCCGCAGTCAAATCACTCAACACTTCGTCGAGGATGCTTTCATAGTTGGCCAGCCAGTTACGTTCCACCTTGCGCTCGTGGGTGCGACCGAATGGATCGAGCCAGGTGTTGCGCAGGAACCTGAGCTTGGCCAGCAGCTTGAAGCCTTGCAGCATCCACGGGCCGAAGCTGCGCTTTTTCGGCTCACGACCGGTACCGTTATCATTGAGCAGCGGTGGCGCCAGGTGGAAGCGCAGGCGGTAGTCGCCCTCGAAGCCCGCCTGGATTTTTTCCAGGAATTGACCATCGGTAAACAGACGTGCCACTTCGTATTCATCCTTGATCGCCAGCACTTTGAAGTAGTAACGGGCGACGCTTGCCGACAGCTTGCCCGGCTGCCCGAGCAGTGCCGTTTCCGCTGCCATGACTTGCTCGACCCGTTGTCGGTAACGTTGGGCATACGCCTTGTTCTGGTACGCCGTGAGAAATGCCACGCGGCGTTCCAGCGTTTCCTCCAGGCTTTGCGACAGCCGGCGATCTGCGTTCTGCACGTTGCCGGCTTCCAGCTTGCGCAAGACCCGTGGCAAATCTTCGGCACTGCGCCGGCCCCATGCAAAGGCTGAAAGGTTGAAGGGGACCGCAGTGCCATTCAATTCGATGGCCTGTAGCAGCGCCGCTTCGCCCACGGGCAACCAGCCTTTCTGGTAGGCATAGCCGAGCATGAAGGTATTGGTGGCAATCGAATCGCCCATCAATGCCGTGGCGATTTTGCTCGCGTCGACGAAGTCGGCCTGGGCCTGGCCAACCGCTTCGGCGATTTGTGCCGACATGCTTTGGGTCTGGAATGTCGGGTCCGGGTGTTTCTGCAAATCGCCGCTTTCGGCCTGTTGGGCAAAGGTGCGCACAAAGGCGCTGGTAATACTTTCTTCACTGTTGATCAACGCATGGGTAACGCCCTGGCGCAGCTTGGACAGGGTTTCGGTGTTGGCGCTGACCACCAGGTCGCAGCCCAGCAGCAGCGCTGCTTCACCTTCGGCAATCCGGGGCGCGAACAACTGATCCTGATGCGCGGCGATGCGGATATGCGACCACACCGCGCCGCCTTTTTGCGCCATGCCCGCCATGTCCAGGTTGAGTGTGCCTTTACCTTCGATAAACGCTGCCATTCCCAGCAGTGCGCCGATGGTCACCACGCCGGTGCCTCCTACGCCGGTCACCAGAATGCTGTAGGGCTCATCCAGGGTAACGGTCGCAGGGGTTGGCAGTTCCCAGACGTCATCCGCCGTAGCCGCCAGCGCCTTGGGTTTGCGCAAAGCGCCACCTTCGACCGTGACGAAACTCGGGCAGAAGCCGTTGAGGCAGGTGAAGTCTTTGTTGCACGAGGACTGGTCGATTTCCCGCTTGTGGCCGTACTCGGTTTCCACTGTCACCACCGACATGCAGTTGGATTTGCTGCTGCAATCACCGCAGCCTTCACACACCGCTTCGTTGATCACTACCCGGCGGGCCGGATCGGGGAACTTGCCGCGCTTGCGACGCCGACGTTTTTCCGCGGCGCAGGTCTGGTCATAAATGATTGCAGACACACCCTGGAATTGACGCAGCTGTTCCTGCACCTCGTCCATCTTGTCGCGACGCAGCACCGGCACGCCATCAGCCAGATCATGGATATGCTGGTATTTCTCGACATCGTCGCTGACCACCACCACGCGCTGTACGCCTTCGGCGGCGAGCTGTCGGCTGATCTGCGCCACGCTGAGGCTGCCGTCCACCGGTTGCCCACCGGTCATGGCTACGGCATCGTTGTAGAGAATCTTGTAGGTGATCTGCACATTTGCCGCGACGGCAGCCCGGATCGCGAGAATGCCGGAGTGGAAATAGGTACCGTCACCCAGATTGGCGAAAACATGTTGGGTGGTGGTGAAGGGCGCCTGGCCGATCCACGCCACGCCTTCGCCACCCATCTGGCTGAAAGTCTGGGTCTGGGGGTAGATCCACGCGGCCATGTAATGGCAACCGATGCCGGCCAGTGCCCGGCTGCCCTGGGGCACTTTGGTCGAGGTGTTGTGCGGGCAACCGGAGCAGTAATGGGGGACGCGGTCCATCAGGTTGCTGAACTGGCCTTTGCTGGCCAGCTGCGCATCCAGCACGGCCAGGCGCACTTGCAGCGGGCCACTTTGATGTACCCGCAACATACGCTTGGCCAGCGCACGGGCGATCATCGCCGGGGTCAGGTCGTTGATGGCGGGCAGCAACCAATCGGTGTGCGGTAGGCTCCATTCACCTTTGTCGTCAAACTTGCCGACGATGCGCGGGCGGACATCTTCGCGCCAGTTGTAGAGTTCTTCCTTCAACTGGTATTCGATCATGTGGCGTTTTTCTTCGACCACCACGATTTCTTCCAGGCCCTCGGCGAACTGCCGCACGCCTTCAGCCTCCAGCGGCCAGACCATGCCGACCTTGTACACGCGCAAGCCGATCTGCTGCGCCAGGGCTTCATCGATACCGAGGATTTTCAGTGCCTGGCACACGTCGAGGTAGGATTTGCCGGACGTGATGATACCGATCCGCGCCTTCGGCGAGTCCATCACGATCCGGTCGAGGCGATTGGCGCGGGCGTAGGCGAGGGCGGCATACAGCTTGTGTTCCAGCAGGCGTTGTTCCTGCGCCAGGGGCGGGTCTGGCCAGCGAATATTCAAGCCGCCTTCGGGCAGCGGGATATCGGGAATGATCGGCTGCACGCGATGAATGTCTATATCGACAATGGCCGCGCTCTCCACGGTATCGGCCACTGCCTTGAGTGCAACCCAGCACCCGGAATAACGTGACATGGCCCAGCCGTGCATGCCGTAGTCGAGGTATTCCTGCACGCCCGATGGTGCCAGTACCGGCATCATGACTGCTTTGAAGATGTGCTCGGTCTGGTGAGGCAGCGAGGAGGAACGCGCGCCATGGTCATCACCGGCAATGGCCAGTACACCGCCGAACGGCGAGGTGCCGGCGGCGTTGGCGTGACGGAACACATCGCCGCAGCGGTCGACGCCCGGACCCTTGCCGTACCACATGCCAAACACGCCATCGTAGGTGGCGCCTTCGAAGAGGTTGACCTGCTGCGTACCCCAGATCGAGGTGGCGGCGAGGTCTTCGTTCATGCCTGGATGGAACACTGTGTGGTGCGCCTTGAGATAGTCGCGCGCCTTCCACAATGCCTGGTCGAAACCACCCAGCGGCGAGCCCCGATACCCGGAAATAAACCCGGCGGTGTTCAGGCCATTGGCCAGGTCGCGTTGGCGCTGCATCAGCGGCAGGCGCACCAGCGCCTGAATCCCGCTGAGCAAAACGTTTCCACTGTGCTGGACGTATTTGTCATCCAGGGACGGGGGCGCACTCATGTTCATCCTCCAGGCTTTATTGTCATGGCGGCGCCAGGAGAGCGGCGTTGCCTAGTTATTGGCCGGAGTCTAGGGAGTGCTTCTGTCATCGTAAAATCACAAAAACGACGGGTCGGTATTGGTTATTCAAATACCGCTCAGTCGTCCAGCGGTCCGTGCTGACACAGCTTGCGTGTTGCACGCCCTCCGTGGGCCTGAGCATTTGATCAATACCAAAATGCATTTGAGCAATGCTCCCAACCGTTGTGCCCGAACCTCCCCCTCCCGTCTACTTCAGGCCATACCGAATGCCGTCGGGCCGGCGCTTATCGCGCGGCCCAAACGGCCCAACGCCTCGGCTGCCAATAACAACAAGAATGTAGGGGGAGTGTTGATGATCGATGCAAAGTTAAAGCCGTTAAGCCTGGCCGTCTGGTTCAGCGTGACCGGGTGTGCCTTCATCGTCAGCCCTGGTCAGGCTGCCGAGTTTGATACCGGCAATCCCGACCTGACCGCGCGCTGGGACAACACCGTACGTTACAACCTCGGGATACGGGCCGAGGGACGCGACTCCGCGTTGGCCAACAATGCCAGCTACGACGAGTCCGATTCCAAGTTCGATCGAGGCGATGTGGTGACCAATCGCATCGATTGGATGAGTGAAATGGAGGTGGCTTACAAGCAGTACAACGGCTTTCGCATCAGCGGCGCCGCCTGGTACGACCAGGCATATGCGGACACCGATGTCGAAACCAGCCCTGGCAATGTCTACTACCCCGGCGCGTTTCCCGGTACCAGCACGCCGAGCTACACCAACGGCCATTACTCGGGCTTTACCAAGCGCTACCACCGCGGCCCCAGCGGTGAGTTGCTGGACGCCTTCGCCTTTACCCGCTTCGAACTCGGTGACATTCCGGTCAGCGTACGTGCCGGTCGACACACCGTGTACTGGGGCAATGGCCTGCTGATTGCCGGGCATGCGGTCTCCTATTCGCAAGCACCGCTGGATGGGCGCAAGGCCGTGAGCAACCCCGGTACCGAGACTCGCGAAATTTTCCTGCCATTGACGCAGCTTTCCACCCAGGCACAGGTCACCGACAAGTTATCGGTGGCGGCGCAGTATTTCTTCGAATGGGACACCACTCGGGCACCGGAAGGCGGCACTTATCTGGCGTCTGCCGACGTCGCCCTGGAGGGGCCGGACCGCTTGCCGCTGTTCAGTGGTGTATCACGGCCGTTGATCGATCCGGTCAAGCCCAAGGACCGGGGCAACTGGGGGGTGATGGGCACTTACAGCTTCGACTTCCTGCACTCGGAGGTCAGCCTGTTCTATCGCCAGTTCGACGATTACAACCCGTGGGGCCTGCAGGTGGCGCCCACCTTCGCCCGGTACGTGTACGCCGAGAACGTCAAGCTCTATGGCCTGGGTTATTCCGCTGGCCCGGTACTGGGTGGTGGCTCCCTGGGAGTAGACCTGTCGTATCGCCAGAACACCTCGCTGGTCTCCAGCAATATCAGCACCGTCGACAACCAAGGTGCCCGGGGTGATACGTGGCACATGGTGGTCAACGGCTTGTGGTTGCTGCCGCGCACCGATTATTTCGACACCGGCAGCCTGATTGCCGAAATGGCTTTCAGCCATGTGGCACGGGTGACCCAGCATGAAGAACTGTTCAAGGGCGAAGGCTATGGCGGCTGCCCGGCCGGCCAGGACAAGCACTACGGCTGCGCCACCAAGAACTATGTCGGCCTCGCCGTCAGCTTTGCGCCGCAATGGCTTGGGGTGTTCCCCGGCTGGAATATTTCCACCCCCATGAGTGTGGATTACGGCGTCAACGGCAATGCCGCAACGGGCGGTGGCAACGAAGGGAAATACACCTGGAAGGCTGGCATCAAGGGCACTTACGACGAGCGCGTTGACGTGACCCTGTCGTACATCGGCTACGGCAGTGAGCGCCACTACGCGGACGTCGCCGGTGTCGGCAAAACGGTGGTTGGCGGTTCCGGCGATGTTGGTCTGACCGACCGTAACTGGGTGTCCTTGACCCTCAGCACCGCGTTCTGAACAGCCTCTGAATGCAATGCAGTGATCGCCGGGTTCGGTGATCACCCCCCTCTGATCGGAGAATGTCATGATGGTTGATTTTCATGCGATAGGCCTGGTGGTCATCGCGTTGGCGGGTTCGGCGTTGGCCGATGACAGCTTCACCCCGGCCGACCTGGGCGGCAAGCTCACGCCGTTTGGCGCGATAGTCGCGGGCAACGCCGCGGGCACGATCCCGGCGTACGACGGTGGTTTGAAAGTGCCTGCAGGCCTGGTGCCCGGCGATGGGAACTGGCCCAACCCGTTCGCCAATGAAAAACCACGCTTGCGCATCACGGCGGCCAACGCCGATCAGTACGCCGACCAATTGGCGGCCGGGCAATTGCAACTGCTCAAGCAGAACCCCGACACCTATTATCTCGAGGTGTACCCCACGCACCGGACGGCGGCCTTTCCGGCTGACTTTCTGGCCGCCACCCAGCGCAACGCCAGCCGCAAGGAATGCAAAACCGAAAACGACGGTCTGTCGATCAGCGAAGGCTGCCGTGGCGGCCTGCCATTCCCGTTGCCGCGTGACGGTCGGGAGTTGATGTGGAATTACATCCTCAACTACCAGGGCGTGAATGGCTGGGACTGGAACCACAGTGCCTATGTGGTCAACGAAGGCCATGCGACGCTGACCAACACCAACCAGTCCACCGGCGAAAAACCTTTCTACCAATTGGAGGTGCCAGGGCGCGATCCAAAAATCGCCCAGCGTATCTGGTCGCGCATTGTCGCGCCGGCTCGCACCGCCGGGCAGGCATCCGGGTATTGGGATTACCTCCACCCGGTCGCCGACGCCCGATACGCCTGGAGCTACAGCACCGGCCAGCGCCGTGTGCGCAAGGCCCCGGAGTTCAATTACGACACCCCCAACTCGGCGTTCGGCGGGGTGGCGTTCTACGACGAAATCTTCCTGTTCTCCGGGAAGATGGACCGCTTCGACTGGAAGCTGGTGGGCAAGAAGGAAATGTTCATTCCCTACAGCAACTACACGCTGAAATGGGGTTGCGACATGGACAAGAAGCTCATGCCCAAACACATCAACCCCGCTTGTGAGCGTTGGGAGCTGCACCGCGTCTGGGTGGTGGAAGCGACCCGCAAGGACGGGGTGCGCCACGCGCAAAAGAAACGTCGCTACTACATCGACGAGGACACCTACGGCGCTGCGGTCTACGACGCCTGGGACGACAGCGGTGCACTGTTCCGTACCGGCTCGCAGTACAACATCGAGGCCTACGGCATTCCCAACAATCCGCAACAGGATTCCTACTCGCTGTACGACTTCACCCGTGACCAATACGGCATGTTCGGCAATGGCCCGACGCGCTACCGAAAGGCACCGGTGGCTGAGCGTGAAGCCAACCCGCAGACCATCGCCGGGGGGCAGACCCGCTGACGTCATGCTCCTTTTCGGCGTTCGCCACGGGCGCCGATTTTTTTTATCCGTCCCGAGATTCCTTTATGAGCGAGATCCTGAAACGTCTAGCCGGCAAAATCTGTGTGATCACCGGCGCAGGCAGCGGCATTGGCCGTGCCTCGGCACTGCGTTTTGCCAGGGAAGGCGCCACGGTGGTGGTCACCGATCTTTACGCTGAATCGGCGCAGGCCGTGGCAGCGGAAATCGGTGCCAACGCCCTGGCCTTGCAGGTGGACGTCGGTGATGAAGACGCCTTGCGGCAGATGATTGAGCAGACCGTCCAGACCTTCGGTTGGATCGACGTGCTGTTCAACAACGCCGTGTACCGAAACCCGGCCACCACGCGCGATATCGACTTCATCAACTTCAACACCGAGCTGTTCCACAACTGCATGCGTGTCAACGTGCTGGGCGGTGTGCTGGCGTGCAAATACGCCTTGCCGCACATGCTCGCCCAGGGCAGTGGCTCGATTTTGTTCACCTCGTCCACCAGCTCGATTGCCGGTGAGATATCCCAGTTCAGCTACGGCGCCTCCAAGGCCGCGCTCAACTGGTACGTGCAAAGCATTGCCGCCACCTTCGGTAAGCGCGGCATTCGTTGCAATGGCATTTTACCGGGGGTGATTCGCACGCCTGCCATGGAAAGCTGGGCCAACGAGGCCATGAAGGCCGCCTTTCTCGATCTGCAAAACGTACCGCAACTGGGCGAGCCGGAAGATATCGCCGCCATGGCTGCTTTCCTCGCCAGCGACGACGCGGCCTATGTCAACGGCACGCTGATGCGCGTGGACGGCGGCATGAGCTGCGGCACGCCGATGGTGCCGGTGGTGCGCAATTTCCTGCTGCCCAAAGCCTCGGTCTGATGCCGATCCATTCACTGCACTGGAGCCCGTTTCATGGCACTCGAACAGGAACGCTTCATCCTCGACATGCTGGCCGCCTGGGGCGATGGCAGCGACGGCAGCCGCCCCGATATCGACCGCATCATGGCCACCTTCGCCGACAACGCCGTCTGGCAACTGTGGGTGCCGGGTGGCCCGGTGATCCGCGGGCATGCTGCGTTGCGTCGCGAGATCGAGCGGCAGATGAGTTATGTCACGCATAACCGCTGCACCACGCGCCACATTGTCTCTTCCGAGCGCGTGGTGATGACCGAGCGCGACGATTACTGCGTCAGCAATGGCATCCCCATGCCGCACTCGATGGTGGCGGTGTATGAGCTGGATGAAAACGGGCTCATCTGTGCCTGGCGCGAGTACCTGGACACCGCCGACCTTGCCAGGAAAAAAGGCGTGCCGCTGGAACAGGTGGGCGGGCCTGGGGCTGGAGTGACCGACACCCATTGAAAACGGCGCTGGTCATCAGCGCCTGATGAGGACCTTGTATGTCAACAACAATAAATGCGACCTGTGATCCGCTCGAAGAAAAGCTGCGTACTTTTGTCGAAGGGCTGCTGGGTGGGAAAGTCACTGCCATGCAACGCCTGCCGCGCTGGCGCCCGGCCTGGAACCTTGAACTGCAACGCGAGGGCGAAACCCTTCAACTGCACATTCGTGGCGAGCGCGGGGGGGATGTCAGTCCATTTCCGGAGCTACGCCGGGAAGCGGATATTCTCACTGTGCTCGATCAGCAAGGCGTGCCGGTACCGCGTATCTACGGTTTCTGCGAAGATCCGCAGGCCATCGTGATGCAGTGGGTGCCGGGGAGTCGTGATGTCAGCACCGCGCAGAGCGATGCCGAACGCCATGGGGTCGCACGCCAGTGGGTCGACGCCATGGCACGCATGCATCAATTGCCGCTGCAACCCTTTGTCGAGCAGGGTATTGACCTCCCAACAGGTGCCGAGGACATGACCTTGGCAGGCCTGGAGGCCTATTACCCGCTGTACGCGCGTAATAAAACCAAGCCGCAACCGCTGGCCGAATTCGCCCTCGGTTGGCTGCGCCGCAACGTGCCACGGCACCGCACCCGGCCTGCTTTCGTTCAGTATGACTCGGGGCAATTCCTGTTCGAGAACGGCCAGGTGCTTGGCCTCTATGATTTTGAATTCGCCATGATCGGCGATCCCCTGGCCGACCTGGCTTCGGCGCGCATGCGCGACAATTATGAGCCGCTCGGGGACAGCTTCGCGGCCCTGTATCGCTACTACCAGCAAGTGACCGGTGAACCGGCGGACCCCGATGTCGTGCGTTATCACACCGCCCTGTTTGCCACCGTCAGCACGATGCAGTTCTCGGCGTCGGTGGCTACGCCACAACCGGGTGACCCCCATGACACCTACGCCGAGTTTGACCTCGCCCTGCGCCGGGTGGTGGTGCATGCGCTGGCCGAAGCCATGGGGGTCGCTCTGCAAACGCCGACACTGGACATTGTCAGCAGTGGCCCGAATGCAGCGTTGCTGACCATGCTCGCCGATGCCCTGGCACAGGTGGAAGTGAGCAGTGACTTCCAGAAGACTAAACTGCGCGCAGTGAGCAAATTGGTGGAATACCTGGGTCGTGGTGATGCCATGGAGTTGCACTTGCGCGAGCTGGAACAACAAGAAGCGCAAGACCTGCTGGACCGCACCTTCAGTGGCTACAACGAGATCGATGCAGAGCTGGAGGCCTTTGTCAAAAGCGCCGGGCCCGAATACGACGAGCCCTTGCTGCGCCTGTTCATGGCGCAAATCGAGCGCCGCGTCCTGGTCTATGGCAGCACCGCCATTGGCGCCTCCGCCAGCCACATCGACCTGCCGCCTGTCATCTGACGCGCTGAAACCTTCCTCGTCCGGTGATCGGTCACCGGACCCTCGTTTTGGAGTCCCTATGCCTGTTCCTAATAATGCCTTCGCGCATCGGTATGGCCCATGGGCCGTGATTGCCGGCGCCTCCCATGGCCTGGGCGCTGCGTTCGCCCGTTCACTGGCCGAGCGTGGCCTCAACTGCGTGCTGGTGGCGCGCCGTGGTAACGCGCTGGCGCAATTGAAAAGCGAATTGGAGCAACGGTACGCCATCGATGTGCTGGTGGTGACCCAAGACCTTGCTCATCCGAATGCCTGCGAGCAATTGATGGCGGCTGTGGGTGAACGGCAAGTCGGTCTGTTTATTTACAACGCTGGCGGTGACCCTTACATCACACGCTTCCTCGACACCTCGGTTGAGGACTGGGGCGCCTTGCTGCGCCTCAATTGCTCGACCGTGATGCAATGCAGCCATGCCTTTGGTGCCGCCATGCTGGCGCGCGGACAGGGCGGACTGCTGCTGGTGGGTTCCCAGGCTGCATTGGGCGGTATTCGCAAACTGGCGATGTACGCCGCCACCAAGGGGTTCGCATTGAATCTCGGCGAGTCGTTATGGGCCGAGTGGAAAGACCGTGGCGTGGATGTGCTCAACCTGCTCATCGGCACCGTCGACACACCGACCATGCGTGATGCTATGGTCAAGTTGAACATTCCCGACGCTCTGACCATGACCTTGCCCCAGGCTGAAGACCTGGCGCTCCTGGCGCTTGAGGAACTGGGCAATGGCCCGACGCTGATCCATCCCGAAGACATCCTCGCCCAGGGCGCGGATACACCCGGTGCGGCACGTCGTGCCCATGTGCTGGGCAAGAGCGCGCAAGCGGCTGTGTTTATCGGCAACGACTGAGGTCACCCCCATGAAAGGTTTTGATAACGCAGAATTCAAACGCGGGTGGCAAGTGCTGATCCTGGCCCTGATCGGCGTCGCGACCAGTTCCAGTTCGTTGCTGCTGTACAGCTTCAGTTCCATGGTCATTCCTCTGGAACAGGCCATGGGCTGGGGCAGGGCAGAGTTGCAGGCAGCGATCACCGCGCTGTCGCTGGGCACCATTGTCGCGTCGCAGTTGGCGGGCTCGCTGAACTTGCGATATGGCCTGCGCCGGGTCACGTTGCTGTCGCTGCTGGCGCTGTCCCTGAGTGTCTTCACCCTGACCTGTATCAACGGTTCGATCTGGACCCTCTACCTGGGGTTTTTCCTGGTGCCGCTAGCCGGGCTGGGTACATTGCAGGTGACCTGGTCGCACCTGGTCAACTTGTGGTTCGAGGAAAACCGTGGCCTGGCGCTGGCGATCATCCTCAGCGGCTCCGGGCTGGCCGCCATCATGCTGCCGCTGGTTACCGCCTGGGCGATCGGCCGCTGGAATTGGCAGGCCGGTTTCCTGGCGCTGGGCGTATTGCCGGTGCTGCTGGCGTTGCCCTTGGCACTGCGGTGGTTATTACCGACGGCCAATGTCAGCCACAACACCACACAACTCCCAGCCGCCAACGGACAAGCTGGAGGGCTGTTACTGCGGGAGGCGCTGCGTTCATGGCGGTTCTGGGTTTGCAACCTGTCGATGACCTTGGTGGTTTCCTGCGTGGTGGGCATGGTCACCAATATCGTGCCGTTGCTGCAGGACAGAGGCCTGAGCGCCTTGCAGGCCAGCCAGGTTTTCAGCAGTTTTGGCGTGTCGCTGATTCTTGGCCGGCTGCTGGTGGGCTACCTGATTGACCGGTTGTGGGCGCCCGGCGTCGCCTCTTTGGCGCTGCTGATGCCGGCATTTGCCTGCGGCATTTTCGCCTATGGGGATTCCAGTATTGCGCTGTACATCCTCGCCACGTTGCTGGTGGGCGTGGGGGCGGGTGCCGAGTTCGATATCGCGGCATTCCTGATCGCCCGCTATTTCGGTATGCGTGACTACGGCCGCTTGTTTGGTGCCCACCTGGGCCTGATTACCGCCGGTGCCGCGATCTCACCGTTACTGTTCGCGGGGTTGTTCAAGCTCACCGGTGGCTACTCGGCCATGCTGCTGTTGAGTTCCATCTGCTTTGTC
Organism: Pseudomonas sp. LY-1; assembly: GCF_053502595.1. Lineage (NCBI taxonomy): Bacteria > Pseudomonadati > Pseudomonadota > Gammaproteobacteria > Pseudomonadales > Pseudomonadaceae > Pseudomonas > Pseudomonas sp. LY-1. Next base: position 2,626,210 of record NZ_CP094353.1, read on the forward strand.
GTCGGGCCCTTGCTACTCCTGACGCTGGGTGGGTACCCGCGTTATCAGGTCGAGCCATTGACGAGCAGTTAAACGCGGCGCTTAAGTAAATCTGGACAGATAATAGAAAAATGTTCAATTATTGCTCGAGTGCAGCCTGACAATAAAACAGACAAGGAGAATGCCATGCGTGCCGCAATCATTTCCGAGCGCAATGCACCGCCAGTCGTCGGTGAGTTTTGTGAGCCGCAATCGCAAGACGGCGCAGTCCTGATCGATGTCGATACCGCCGGCCTGGGCGGCTGGGATGTCCTCGGCGCGTACCGACTCGGGGTTGAATACCCCTGTGTCATTCGCGGCGAAGGCGTGGGCCGGGCACCGGATGGTCGCCGGGTGTATTTCGGCGAGCGCTCGGTGTTGCCGTTTGGTGCCTGGGCAGAGCGCACCCTGGTTCCGCAAGCCGAGGTATGGAATGTGCCGGACGACGTCGACGATAAAACCGCGATCAGCATGGGCATCGCCGCTACCGGTGCCATCGTGCCGCTGGAAAAAGCCGCGATCCAGAAAGGTGAAAAGGTCCTGATACTGGGCGCCACCGGCACCCTCGGCCAGATTGCCCTGCAATTGGCGCGTGGCATGGGGGCTGGCAAAGTGGTCGGTGCTGCACGGTCGGGCGAAGCGCTGGGCCGTTTGAAGTCGCGGGGCCTGGCCGACGCTGTGGTGACGCTGGGTGGCAGCGATGATGTGGCTGCACTGAAGGATGCGGCCGATGGCGGATTTGATGTGGTGCTTGACCTCGTGTGCGGTCAACCCATGTTGACCTCCCTGAAAGCCACCAATTGGGGGGCGCGGATCATGACCATTGGCACGGGAGCCGGTCGCCAGCTCAATCTGGATATTGCCGATCTGTTGTTTCGCAACTTGTCGTGCATTGGCACGGGTCAACGCCCGCCCGCAGACCGTGAGCAGATCTGGCTCCGACTGCTGAAGATCGCCAAAGAGCAGCAGATCCAGGTGGATTACCTTGATTACACCCTCGACCAGGCGGCTGAAGCCTGGGCCGCGCAGGTCAATGGGCCACACGCCAAAATCACCGCCAAGATTCATCGCTGAAGCCATGAGCGCGAAAAGGGCGTCCTTGTCAGGGCGCCTGTCAGCGCTGGCGCTGGTGGCGAAACTCCTCGGGTGTGACACCGAGTTCTTTACGGAATGCGGCACTGAAAGCGGCGGCATTGTTGAAGCCGGCCTGATAGGCCACTTGTTTGATCAGCAGTCGTGAGTCGGCCAATAGCGCCACGGCTTTTTGCAGGCGACTTTGCGCGGCGTACTGACGCAAGGTCATGCCGGTGGTGTTTTTGCAGCGACTGGACAGCGTTCGCAGCGGCAGTTGGCAGGTCTGCGCCAGGTGGCCGAGGGAGCGGCCCTCATCGCTGGCGCTGTCGAGCAGCTCGCGCAGAATGTTGAGTTGACGAGGGCTGAGTTTTTCCGCGCTGTGCGAGGAGTGGACGGCATCGTCGTCCGCGTCGATGAACTCGCGGCGCAGGTCCAGGGCAATACTGGTGAGCAGGCACTCGGTTTGCAGTTCGCTGGCAAAACCGGGGTGGGCCACCTCTTCGGCCAGACGCTGCAGGGAGGCGTGCAGGTAACCGCTTTGCAGGTTGAGCATGGCTTCGCTGACGCCGTCTTGCCAATTCCAGCGATAGCTGCCCAGGACGCCGAGGGAGGAGGGATCGAACAGGCAGACCAGCGCTTTTTGCTCGCTGGCCGCGTGACGCAGGTGAAATTCGGTGCCGCGGGGAATGAACAATAGATTACCCAGGGGGTGGAATCGATGCGCGCCGTGGCTGGGGAAACTGCCGAAGTTAGGCTTGGTCTGGGCACTGGTCGGCAGCATCAGGCGTAACAGGCAACTGTCGCCGGTTTCGATCAAGGCGGTGCCCGTGTTGGACCACTGCGCGTGTTCAACCCGGATGTCGAAGCCTTGTCTGGCCAATGAAGCTTCAGTCAGGAAATTACCCGACGCTTCGCAGTCGTACTCGCTGTAGTGGATCGCGTTCATGGTTCAACCTTCAGCCATTTTTATTATTGGCGCTGAAATTCGAAAGATAACGATACGTCAGGGAGTTACCCGGCTTTGAGTGTACCCAGCGCGTGAGTCGAGCTGTTTCACATATTCAGGTGACAGGTATCAGAAAATCCGATGACGAAAGGCAAAGATATTTCCATGCGTCAACTGCGCTATTTCGTTGCCGCCGCCGACGCGGGCCAGTTTTCCCAAGCGGCGCTCAAGGCGCATGTCTCGCAGTCGGCGATTACTGCGGCGGTGCTGCACCTGGAGCAGTCCATGGGCGTCAGCCTGTTCGACCGTTTACCTCATGGCGTGACACTGACCGCTGAGGGCAACAAGTTTGCCCAGCATGCGCGGCACATCCTCGACACCTTGCAGGATGCCCTCAGTGAACCGCTGTTTCTCGGCCACACCATGCAGGGGACCGTGCGCATCGGCGCCTCCTACACGGTGCTGGGTTACTTTCTGCCTGCGCTGCTGGCACGCTTCAAACGTAGCTACCCTCAGGTCGAGATCGACCTGATCGATATGAACCGCCAGAGCATTGAGGAGGCCCTGGGCAATGGCGACCTCGATCTCGGCCTGACGATCGTCTCCAACACACCGAACCTCGACGGATTTGCTCACCATGTGCTGGTCCGTTCCCGCCGCCAACTCTGGTTGGCCAGCCAGCACCCGTTGATGGCTGCCACCTCGATCAATCTCGAGGACGTCGCCGGGCATGCCTATATCCTCTCCACGGTGGATGAGGGAGAGGCGTCGACCTTGCGCTATTGGGAATCCCGTGGGCTGGCCCCCAAGGTAGCTTTTCGCACCTCTTCCATGGAGGCGTTGCGCGGGTTGGTGGCGCATGGCTTCGGTGTGACCATTCTCTCGGACATGCTCTACCGGGCCTGGTCACTGGAAGGCAAGAAAATTGAGATCCGGCCGCTGGTGGATGTGATTCCACCCATGGAACTGGGGCTGATCTGGCTGCCGGATAACCGGTTGTCGGCGCCGGCCCAGGCGTTCCGGCAGTTCCTGATCATGGCCTGCGCCTCGTAGCCGCTACCGGCAGGTGGCTGTTCTAGTCGTTCACTCAATAATTAAATGAACACTTAATTAAAATGTGTCTATATAGTTGGCGATGCATTTATACCCTCAAATCGATCCGGAGCCCCTGCCAATGGGGCGTTCGGTCTGCTGGCTCATTACAACAAGGAGAACGCCATGCTGATTGATGTCCACGCCCACTTGCTGACCGAGGGCATGTTGAACCGCCATGAGTTCTGGGGGCCGTTCATGAAGGTCCAGGGGCTGACCGTGGGGCATTTTTCCCTCGGTACCAAACAACCGGCCAAAGCGGCTACGGATGCCGAAGCGCAGGCCAATCTCCTGGCGCGCATGACCCACGCCAGCCGTCGAAAGCTGATGGACGAGCGGGGTGTCGACAAACTGGTGATGTCCACGCCGTCCCACTGCTTCATGTACTGGGCGGGGGACTTCGCCAATGAGTACGCAAGCATCTGCAACGATGAATTATCCGCGTTTTGCCGGGCCGACCCCGACCATTTCGATTTCTGGTGCCATGCCAACCTGGCGGACCCGCAAAACGCGGCCAGGGAGATCGAGCGCGCCGTGACTCAGCTAGGCGCCAAGGGTGTCTGCGTGGGTGGGGCTAATTTCAATGGTTTGGAGGCTCACGATGAGCGCTTGTTTCCTGTCTGGGAAAAGCTGACCCAGCTGGATGTGCCGATTATGGTGCACGGCTTCAACCAGTCGATCTATTGGGGCGAGAAACATACGCAAGACAAATTCGAAACGACGTCGATCGTGGGCGACTGTGTCGATGAAACACTGTTTTTCTGGTACCTGATCTGCGGCGGCGCGCTGGATGTGTTTCCGACCCTGAAAACCTACATCACCCATGCCGGCGGTATGGCGGTGTTCCAGTTGGGGCGCCTGAGCGAACTGAACCGGGCCATGGCGCCGGACTCGCGCAACCAGCGGCCATTGATGGATTACCTGCCGAACTTTTACTTCGATCTCGACGTTCATGCTCCGGGCTTGCGTCGTGGTGTCGCCGAAGTGGTGGGCGCGCAGCGTCTGTTGTACGGCACCAACTTCGGCGGTGCCTACGACCATGGCGATCTGACCGAAGGCATCGGCTTATCCACTGAGGACCGCGAGCGGATTCGCAGTGGTAACGCGATTGAACTGCTCAAGCTGACGGTGCCGGCCAGCACTGACCGGATATTGACGCCGTGATGGAATAGCCTGCCAGGCATGGCCGCCAGGCGGCCATGCCCGTGTTATTCGCTGGCAGCGTTACGCGCCGCGATGGCAGCGGCAAAATCGCGCTTGAGGGTTGGGAAGTAGGCAATCTGTCCGCCCATGCCACCGGCAATGTCGATCGAGGCGGCGCTGATGAAGCTGGCATATTCACTGGCCAGGAACAGCGCCATGCCGGCCACGTCTTCAGGTTTGCCGTAACGCCCGAGCGGTACGACCTTCATCACCATGGCGTCGAATTCCTCGCGACTGACGCCCGGGCCCATTTCCTTGTAGTGGCGATCCCACTGACCGGTATCGATCCAGCCCATGTTCAGGCTGTTGACCAGGATATTGTCCTTGGGCAGGGACATGCCCAAGGAGCGGGAGAGGGCGATGCACGAGGCGCGGTTGATCACCGAGGGAATTCCGTCGGGCGTCGGAATCGCGCCGGCCAGGGCATTGATCTCAATGATCCGCCCCCAGCGCTGTTCACGCATGAACGGCACCACGGCCTGAACGAACCGGAAATGCCCCATCTGCAGAATGTTGGCATGTTCGAGGATGGCTTCCGGCGTCAGGGTCTCTAGATTGCCGCCACGCCCTTGACCGGCGTTGTTCACCAGCACATCGACACCGCCCCAGGCCTGTGCAACTTCAGCCACGAATGCTTTGACCCCCTCGCTGTCGGTCACGTCGACAGCCCGGGCAATGACCGCTTGGGCGTGTTGCGAGAGCTCCTTTGCGGCTTCGTGGACGGCAGTCTCGCTGCGGGCACAAATCGCTACCCGTGCGCCTTCGGCCGCGAAAGCCCGGGCAATGGCCAGGCCAATGCCCCGCGAAGCGCCCGTGATGATCACGCGTTTGGCACTCAAATCAATGTTCATGGTGGCTCCTCTTGTTTTTATCTGCCGCTGCGATGGCCGTTTTTTGCTGGGGAACATCCCAAATTCACTGGGTTTTCCGGAGCTATTGAAAGCTGAAAGAGGAAAAGCGTCAAAGACTATTTGAACGTTTATAGATTTTGTGTGCAGTATTATTCCTGGCATCGCCTGTGGCTGAAATCGGTATCCCAAGGAAGTCGATCGATAATTCTGTATATAGAATTGAAATCTTTATGTGGAATTTTTGGTTCTTATCCGTTACGGTAACTTCAGCTGAGGAGGGAAGCGGTCCTGGAGCGTGCCAGGCCTCCGTGAGCGGACTGTCCAGGCGGGACTTGCAACGATCCTGTGAGGTTTCGCAGATTGTTGGAAGGACTGTTTGAACGCACTAAACGACTGAAAATAAAAATAAAAGGTAGTGTGTATGAAAGAGAAGACCAAACAGGGTCGGCGGGTGCTGACTCAAGGTGCGCTGACACTGTTGATGGTTGGCGGCGCACAGGTTTCGATGGCGGCCTCGTTCGACATGTCGAACCCGGACTACCGTGTGCGTTGGGACAATACGGTCCGTTACAACCTCGGGATGCGCACCGACAGTCAAGACAGCCACATCATGAACACGCCGAACTACGACGAGTCGGACGGCAAGTTCGATAAAGGCGATATCGTGACAAATCGCCTCGATCTGTTGAGTGAGTTCGACCTTTCCTACCTCAACGAATGGGGAGGGCGACTCAGTGCCGCCGCCTGGTTTGACCAGGCTTATCACGACGACTCGGTGACCAGTAACATTCCCGGCTACGCGACCAGCTATCACAACAATAAGTACAGCGATGAAGTGGATCGCTACATGAACGGACCGTCGGGCGAGATCCTCGATGCGTTCGTCTGGCGCAACTTCAACATCGGCGACACGCCAGTCAACGTGAAAGTCGGTCGCCATACCAACTATTGGGGCGAGGGCCTGCTCTTCGGCGCCCACTCCGTGTCTTACTCGCAAGCCCCGAGCGATGGCGTGAAGGCGTCAACCAGCCCAGGTATCGAAACCAAGGAAGTGTTCCTGCCCGTCGGACAAGTGTCGGCCAAAGCGCAGGTCACCGACCGACTCTCCCTTGCCGCTCAGTACTTCTATGAATGGGAACCGACCCGGATTCCATTCGGCGGCACCTATTTCGGTGGCGCCGACCCTCTGTTCGAAGGTCCGGACCAATTGCCGGTGGCTGCCAATGGGGCAACGTTGCAGCGTCAGGATTCGCGCTTCGGGCGTGACGGCAAGAACTGGGGCGTGATGGGTAAGCTCAACGTCGAAGAAATCGAATCGACCTTTGGCGCCTACTATCGTCAGTTCGATGACTACCAGCCTTGGCTGGCACCGCAGGTCAAAGCGGCATCGGGCTCCTATCGGGTGGTCTACCCACGCGGCGTGAAACTCGCTGGTGTCAGTTTTGCCCGGGTCTTCAACACCGTGGCGGTAGGGACCGAGTTGTCCTATCGCATGGGCGGCGCGTTGAATGCCACCGGTGTCAGTGCCCTGGATGATGAAGGCCCTCGCGGCGATACGATCCACTTCATCGCCAACGCTGTCTACGGCGTACCGCGTAACTTCATTTCGGACAACGCCACGCTGGTCGGTGAGTTCGCCTACAGTCATTTGCAACGGGTGACCGAACACGAAGAACTGTACAAGGGCGTCGGTACGGCGGCCTGTACCAATGCCAGGACTCCCGGCATTCCTGATTCGGGCAGCGAAGCCGATGGCTGTTCGTCGAAGAACTACTACGCCGTCGCCGTCAACTATACGCCACAGTACATTTCCATCTTTCCGTCCTGGGATCTGGATGTTCCATTGACCGTCAACTACGGTCTGCATGGCAACGCACCGACTGCCGGTGGTGGGAACGAGGGAGCGCTGTCCTATTCGATCGGGCTGAAGGCAACTTACGCGCAACTCTATGAGTTCGGGTTGCGCTATGCCGACACCCGGGCTCAACCCAAGCACCTGGCGAACGGGACCGTGGCGGGTAACGGGCCCGTGGGCGGCACCGACCGCGGCTGGCTGGCGTTTACCTTCAAGACCTCCTTCTGACAAATACAACAAGAATCGGAGAATGTGTTCATGAAACGACAACTTGCCCTATCCATTGCCCTGATGAGCATGGCGACCTACACCCTGGCGGCAGGCGGTGACGCCTCGGAACTGGGCAAAAGCCTTACCCCGTTCGGGGCGATCAAGGCAGGTAACGCCGAAGGTACGATTCCTGCCTATGATGGCGGCTTGACCAAGGCACCGGCCGGCTTCGTAGCGGATAGCGGGTTCTGGGTCGACCCGTTCAAGGACGAGAAACCACTGTTTCGCATTGATGCCAAAAACGTTGACCAGTACGGGGACAAGCTCAGTGAAGGGCAAAAGGCCCTGATCAAGAAATACCCGACCTACTACATCGACGTTTACCCAAGCCACCGTACGGCGGCCTATCCTCAGGCGGTACTTGACGCCACCGTGCGCAACGCCACCAGCTGTCAGATCCAAAAGGACGGGTTGGCAGTCGATCCGGCCTGCCGTGGCGGCTTGCCGTTCCCGATTCCGAAAACCGGCAACGAAGTGATGTGGAACCAGCAGGTGCGTTACAAGATCGGCACCGGCTACTCGACCACGTCTTCTTCCAATAGCTGGGTAGTCGATGCGAACGGCTCGATTACCAAGACCGCTGAACAGGCGACCTTCGAGGAAACCCCTTATTACCAAGTGACTCAGCAGGATCGCGACCCATTGATGTATGCCCGGGTGTTCTCGCGCAATGACTATCCGGCGCGACGTTCTGGTGAAGTGGTGGTACTGACCGACTTCCTCGATCCGTTGGCCAAGGCGCGTCGTTCGTTCAGTTATTCCCCAGGCCAGCGCCGGGTAAAACTGGCGCCGGAATTCGCCTTCGACACGCCGGTCGCCAGCCAGGGTGGTGTGACGCTGTTCGACGAGCTGCAAATGTTCTCCGGCAGTCAGGACCGGTTCGACTACAAACTGGTCGGCCGCAAAGAAATGTACATCCCTTACAACGCTTACAAATTCTACTTCGGCGTCAACAAGCAGGAAGATCAGTTCATGCCGCACCACGCCAACCCGGCGAACGAGCGCTGGGAGCTGCATCGGGTATGGGTCGTGGAGGCAACATTGAAACCGGGCATGCGCCACGTCTACAGCAAGCGCACCTATTACCTGGATGAAGATACCTTCGGCGTTGGCCTGTATGACGCCTGGGACAAGAGCGGCGCGTTGTATCGCTCGATCTTCCTCAGTGGTGTTCAGCTCTACGACAAGAACATTCCCTATAACGTGAAGAACGTCGTTTATGACTTCAACAAAGGCATGTACGCGCTGCTCAACGATGCTTTGAAGGGTGGCTACAAGTTCGTCGACAAACCACTTTCCGAGCGTGACATGAACCCTGAAGCCATTGTGGCCCGGGTTACTCAGCGCTGACGTGACTTCGTCTGTTCCGCCTGCCGGTTTGCGCATCAAGCCTGGTAGGCAGAACGGGTGGGTTTGCCACGCGGGATGGTTAAGGAATAAAAATAATGACTAGCCCTTGCCCTGCTTCTTTTCTCCTCTCCACGTCGCGCCTGCTACTGGCTGTCGCGTTGACCGTCGGCGCGAGTCCGTGGGTGACGACGCCTGCCTATAGCGCAGTCGCGTCGTCCACCGATTCGCTGGACGTGCCGGCGCAGCGGGTGGACGAGCGTCTGCCCGCACCCTTGCTGTCGGTCGCCAGGGCTGGCGATGCGATGATCAGCGTCGGCCTGCACGGGCTGATTCAGCGCTCCACCGATGAGGGCCGAACCTGGCAACAGGTTGACAGTCCGGTTTCAAGCGATCTGGTGCAAGTACGGTTTCGCGATGAGCGCAATGGCTGGATTGTCGGTCACGACGCTCTGGTCATGCACACCACCGATGGTGGTGACAGCTGGCAGGTGCAACTTGACGGGCGCCGCCTGTTGACGTTGCTCAACGCTTACTACGGCCCGCGGGCCGAAAAGGGCGATGAATCCGCAGCCCAGATGCTCAAGGAAGTTGCCATGGCCGCCAGCACCTCGGCGACGCCGGACGTGTTGGCCGCACCGTTTCTGGATGTGATGTTCGATGAGCACGGCAGCGGATTTGCCGTGGGTGCCTTTGGCATGTTGTTGCACAGCACTGATAACGGCCAGAACTGGGAGCCATGGATCGAGCGCAGTGACAACGATCGGCGCATGCACCTGTATGGCCTGGCGGAGCATGCCGGTACTTTTTATATCGGTGGTGAACAGGGGCTGTTGCTGCGTCTCGACGGTCAGCAACAACGTTTCGTGAAAATCGATACGCCCTACACCGGCACCTACTTCGGCGTCCGTGCCTTCGATCATCTACTGCTGGCTTACGGACTGCGCGGCAATCTGTTGGCCAGCCGTGATGACGGCCAGCAGTGGCAGCCCGTGGAGACCCGGCTCAATAGCAGCCTGGTCAGTATCGTCGAGCAGGGCAACGCCTTGATCGTCGTAAGCCAGGGGGGGCAATTGGTCAGTGTCGATCGGCAGAGTTTGCAGGTCAGCCCGTTGACCGATGCGCGGGTAGGCGAGGTGTATGCAGCCACCGCCACCAAACAGGCTGGGAGCCTGGTCGTCACGCGCTTCAGCGGCGCGAAGGTCATCGATATCGCCCCGGCCAACTAACGCCGCCGGCACGATTCCCCTACGAGAAAGAAAAAATGGTCGAGCAAAAATTCAACAGCGGGATGCCAGTGATTGCCAACCTGGAGGACTTTGACAAGCACTCCGGTGGCTGGTTTGAACGGGTCATTTTCCGTCATCGCATGGTCGTCATCGTTGCCTGCTTGCTCGCCACGGTCGTGCTGGGCTTCTTTGCTACCCAGCTGCAGGTGAATGCCAGCTTCGAGAAAATGATTCCCAGCTCCAGCCCGTACATCAAGAATTACCTGGCCTATAAAAACCAGTTACCAGGCCTGGGCAACAGCATTCGCGTGGTGGTGGAAAACAAGACCGGTGACATCTACGACGCTGACTACTTGCTGGCCCTGCAGAAGGTCAACGACACCCTGTACCTGATTCCGGGTATCGACCGTTCCTGGATGAAGTCGCTGTGGATGCCCATCGTTCGCTGGAAAGAAGTGACGGAGGAGGGCATCGATGGCGGTGCGGTGATGCCAGCCGATTACGACGGCAGCGACAAGTCGATAAAGGCGCTGCGCCGCAACATCATGCGCGCCGGCATTATCGGCAACCTGGTGGCCAACGACGGCCGGTCGAGCATGATTGTCGCGCCACTGCTCGATACTCATCCGCAGACCGGGAAACCCCTGGACTACGGTGACTTTTCCAAGCAGCTGGAAGCACAGATTCGCTCGCTGGAAAGCGACAAGGTGGGCATTCACATTGTCGGTTTCAGCAAGCTGGTCGGCGACCTGATCGACGGCCTGTATTCGGTGATGCTGTTCTTTGGCGCCTCGGTGGTGATCGCCGGCCTGTTCGTCTACTGCTATACCCGCTGCCTGCGCAGCACCCTGTTGCTGGTGAGCGTGGCGGTGGCCGGTGTGGTGTGGCTGTTGGGTTTGATGCAGATCCTCGGCTACGAGCTGGATCCGTATTCGATTCTGGTGCCGTTCCTGATTTTTGCCATCGGCATTTCCCATGGCACGCAGAAGATGAACGGCATCCTCCAGGATATTGGCAGGGGCACTCATAAGTATGTGGCCGCGCGATATACCTTCCGCCGTTTGTTCCTCACCGGCCTTACCGCGCTACTGACCAATATCGTCGGTTTTGCCGTGCTGGTGATCATTGATATCCCGGTGATCCGCGACCTGGCCCTGACCACCAGCATCGGTGTGGCGGTGTTGATTTTCACCAAGCTGCTGCTGATTCCGGTGGCGCTGTCATATCTGGGTGTGAGTGAAAAAGCCGCGCGTATCGCCATCGCCAAAGACCAGGCCGATGAAGCCAGCCGAGGTTTGCTTGGGCATATCTGGCGTGGTCTCGACCGCTTCACCGAACGGCCGGCGGCCACGGCAGTCATTGCCTTGTCGCTGTTGGTGACCCTGCTGGGCAGCGTGGTGATGATGCATCTCAAGGTGGGCGATCTGGACCCCGGTGCACCCGAGTTGCGCGCGGATTCGCGCTATAACCGCGACAACGCCTACATCACCAGTCATTACGGACTTTCCAGTGATCAGTTCGTGGTCATCATGAAGACCAATGAAGACAGCTGCCGTCTGTACCAATCGCTGCAGAGCATGGACAAACTGGCCTGGCGCCTGCGCCAGACACCAGGAGTACAAACGACCCAGTCGCTGGCCGAAACCGTGCGGATGATCAGCTCCGGCATGGCTGAAGGCAGCCCGAAATGGTTGAGCATCAGCCGTGACCAGGCGATCACCAACTCGGCGGTGGATGCGGCGATGATTTCCGCGCCGGGGATCACCAACCAGCAGTGTTCGGTGACCCCATTGATTGCCTACCTGGCAGATCACAAGGCGGACACCCTGAGCCGGGTATTGAAGGTCTCCGAAGAGTTCGCCAAGGAAAACAACACCGCCGCCGGCGCTGAACAGCCCGTGGAATTCCTGTTGGCCGCGGGTAATGCCGGCATCGAGGCCGCCACTAACATCGAGGTGGAGAAGGGCATCATCACGATGTACCTGGCGGTGTATGGCGCCACGGCCTTGCTGTGCCTTCTGACCTTCCGCAGTTGGCGCGCAACTCTGGTTGCACTGATTCCTCTGCTGATGACCACGATCATCTGCAAGGCGCTGATGGTCTGGTTGGGCATCGGCCTGAAAGTGGCCACCTTGCCGGTCATCGCCGTGGGTGTCGGTGTCGGTGTCGATTACGCGTTGTATCTGCTGAGCGTGCAACTGGCGGTACAGGAACGTGGTGGCAGCTTGGCCGTCGCTTATCGCCGCTCGCTGGATTTCACCGGCCGTGTCGTCGCACTGGTGGGCCTGACCATGGCCGCGGGGGTGATTACCTGGGCCTGGTCGCCGATCAAGTTCCAGGCGGACATGGGCATTCTGCTGACCTTCATGTTCCTGTGGAACATGCTCGGTGCGCTGGTGTTGATCCCGGCCCTGTCGCATTACCTGCTCAATCCCAAGGGCAATTCCAAGGCCGGAGTGACCCTCGACCTTGAAGACGCCCGAGCGCAACAGGAGCCGCGTAAACCCGCGGCCGGCGCACCTACACACTCATTGACTGAGCTCGCCTTACCCCGGCGTGCCCGCTGACTAATAGCCGGGCCCAGGCCCTGGCTGGCAATTGCAAGGAGATAAAGATGTTCGAGTTATTGATGAGTGCCGACATGATGGTTCCAGACCCGGACGGCATGACGGAAATGTTGGTCGACAAGCTCGGGATCTACAAACACGAGCGCTGGCGCCAGGCGTTCGATAATCACCCGTACATCGCGCATTTTCTGCGTGTACACAAATCCCTGGCGGTGTCGCCAACGCGCATCGAACCGCAGTGGCACCTGGATCGCCCTAACCCTGGCGACCCGCTGTTCCATGATTTTCTGGAAAGTCTGAAAGATTTCCAGGGCCATCATCGGCCGATGATTACCCACTCCATCGTGCTGGCTCTGCACGGGGACAAGTTCGACGCGCTGGTGGACAAACTGATGCGTCGTCGCTTGCCATTCCGCATGGCGCAGCGCACCCCGGAAATGCCGTTCGATCGCCTATGGCTGGGTGCTACTCCCGAGCAACCGTATTACCAACCCACTGTGGATGGCGGCCTGTGCATTGAAATCATGCCGACCGAGCCGTTGCAGATGCCACCGGAAACCTACCAGTTGCCGCCGATGCAGCCGCGCGACCTCAAGCCCGGGGACATGGTGCGTGTCACCGCCCGTGGCTTCCTGGTACGCGACCTCGATGAAACCCTGCGCAAGGTGTCGACCAACCTCGACTGGGAGCCGAGTGGCCCGGTCGAGACGATCGGTAGCGAAGGTTACCGCCGTGCGCGTATGGGGTTCACCGTGCCCAACAGCGCCACCCTCGATGTACTCGAGGCTACCTACTGGAACACCGACGCCGGCCATTACGTCAATAACTGGGGCCCGGGTCCGTACTACATCCGCATCGGTGTCAACGACCTGGCGGCCAAGGCTGAGGATCTGCGGTCACGCGGCACGCGGTTCCAGTGGATCGAATCCTCGGAAGCTGTAGGCGGCCGTGCGTTGATCAAGATCGATCCACAAGAACTCAATGGCCAGGTCTTCGAGTTCGAGGAGTGCCCTGTATGAGCACAGCGCAAAACCCGCAGCCTCCCGTGCTGATCAACGATGCGGTGCGCCTGGAGCGTGATGCCATGGTGGGCTGGGTGGTACTGACCCGGCCCCGGCAGATCAATGCCATCAACGACGACATTCGCCAGGGCGTGCCACAGGCACTGGCGCTGTTGCAGCAAGACGCTGAGATTCGCGTGATCGTGATTCGCGGGGAAGGTGAACGGGGATTTTGCGCGGGCGCCGATATCAAGGAACGTCGTGGTCCGGAGTCGAGCCTGCAAGTGCGCCAGCGCATGGAAAAGGTGCGCTGGATCGAAGCGCTGGATGGCATCAGCAAACCGGTGATCGCCGCCATCCATGGCTACTGCATGGGCGGTGGGCTGGAGCTGGTACTGGCGTGTGACATCCGTTTCGCCGCGCCCGATGCTGTGTTCGCCCTGCCGGAAACCGGCCTGGGCCTGATTCCCGGTGGCGGCGGCACGCAACGACTTTCCCGAGTGGTGGCGCCGGGTCAGGCATTGGACATGTTGCTCACCGGTGACCGAGTGGGTGCCGAACAAGCGCAGCGCATCGGATTGGTCAGCCGCTTGGCCAGTGACAACGCCAGCCTGCTGGACGAAGTACGGGCCTTTGCTCAGCGCATCGCCAGCAAACCACCCACCGCGTCGGCGTTTGTCAAACAAGCGGCCCGCGCGGCGCTGGACATGGACCTTAAGCGTGGCCTGGACCTGGAGCTTGATCTGTTCTCCTTGCTGGCCCCGACCAAGGATGCCCGCGAAGCGGCCCAGGCTTTCAGCGAGCGGCGCGAACCGCGTTTTACCGGCGAGTAAAGCGCCATCCAAAACAATAAGGAACAGGACATGAGCACAGGAAAACTGGCAGGGCGAGTAGCCATTATTACCGGCTCCGGTGGCGGCCTGGGCGCTGAGTGCGCCCGGGTACTGGCGTCGCATGGTGCAAGTATTGCGGTGGTCGATATCAATTTCGAGGGGGCCACTGCCGTTGCCGAGTCTCTGCTTGCCACGGGGCATCAGGCCTTGGCGATCGCCACGGATGTGTCCTCGGAAGACGACGTTCGGGCGATGGTCGCCCAGGTGAAAGAGCGTTTTGGCCGTATCGACATACTGCACAACAACGCGGCGATTCTGAATGCGGAGCAACGTCAGCTGGACCGCGACTTCGTCAACCTCGACATGCAGGCCTGGGACCGCGCCATCGCCGTCAACCTGCGTGGCGCGGTGCTGTGCACCAAGCATGTGATTCCAGTCATGCTGGAGAACGGCAAGGGCTCGATTATCTTCGCCACCTCGGGTCTGGGCATGCAGGGCGATATGTCCCTGACCGGCTACGCCACCTCCAAAGCGGGGCTGATGATGCTGCCGCGCATGGTGGCCTCGCAGTACGGCAAGCAAGGCATTCGCGGCAACGCCGTGCAGATCGGTCTGGCGCCCTCGGAGCACGCCATGCCTGAACCGGTGCTCGACATTCTGCGCGACAACCACTGCACCGCCGAGCTGGGCACACCTCGGCAGATCGCCGATGTAGTGGCGTTCCTGGCCAGTGATGAATCCTCCTTTGTAACCGGCACCACTCTGGTCGCCGACGGTGGTTTCAGCAGCCACACACCGTCCCTGGTGGCGATGCGCGCGCTATTTGCGCAGATGGGCCGCACCGGCATGTAACGCTTGGCGCGGCGCACCCTGCGCGGTGCGCCGAGGCCGATCTTCGCCGCCACAGCCGCCGCGTGCCGCCGTGGTTGAATTTCGACATGGAAGCATGTGATGAACCAGAACCAAATTGTGAGAAACACTGATTTCGATGTAATCGTGGTCGGTGGTGGCACCAATGGCTTGTCAGCGGGCTGCTACTTGGGCATGGAAGGCAAAAAAGTGCTGGTACTGGAGGCGTTGGATAAGGTCGGCGGGATGGCATCGTCTGGCTACCTGATACCCGAAGCGCCGCAGCATCTGGTGCACCCCTGTGCCCTGGACATGATGTCGATGCGTGTACATTCCCATGTGCCGATGGAATTGGGACTGGAGCGACACGGTTTCAAGTCGGTGGAACTCGCGCCAGGGTATGTGTACCTGCACCCGGATGGGCAGTCGCTGATTTTCTGGCGTGACCGTGAGAAAACCGCTGCCGAGATACGCCGCTTCAGCAGTAAGGACGCCGAGGCGTTTCTTCAGTTCATGAAAGTCATCGACATGTTCCTCGATATCGCGCTGCCGATGATGCGTGTCGACCCGGCCAAAACGAACCTTGGCGTGAAGCTGAAAATGCTCGGCACCGCGATCAAACACAAAGCCTTGAAACCCGAACTGATGGCGCTGATGACGGGCTCCGCGTTGCAGGCGGCGCGTGAGCGCTTCGAGCATCCGGTGACCATTTCCGCGATGTGCGCACTCACCGGCCTGGCGGGAGATATCAGCGCCGATGGCGGTGGTATCTATTACGCCTTGCTCGGTTTCCTCCATCGTTTTGGCGTGGGTCGAGTGATGGGCGGTATGCAGCAGTTGAGCAATGCCATGCAGGCTCGCCTGGAAGAGCTGGGCGGCCAGGTGCTGGTGTCGGCCAGCGTCAGTGAAATCGTTGCCAGGGATGGGCTGATCAAAGGCGTGAAACTGGCCGATGGCCGCCAGTTTACGGCCCGCGCAGTCATCGCGGGTTGCCACCCCAAACCAGCGCTGGACATGGTCACCCGCGGCGAGATCCCTCAACACCTGCTCACCCGCATCGCCATGGCACCCGCCAACGGCAAGGGCTCGGGGCCACTGAAGGTGGATGTTGCCTTGCGTGGGCAGATTTCCCTGCCACGTTTTGCTGCAATTCGCGGCGACGGTGTGGATCTGCGCAAAACCGTGATGTTGATCGGCACCGAAGAGGCCGTATTGGAAAACTTCGCCGCCTGCGCCCGTGGCGAGGTGCCGAAGTTGCCCTATATCACCGTGGCCGCACCGAGCGCCGCCGACCCCTCCCAAGCGCCAGCCGGTCAGGATGTGTTGTACATCTATCCGCCTGTGATGCCGGTGAACCCCAACGAAGGTTGGGACGCGTTGCGTGAGCGGGTGGCCGACCAGGCACAAGAACAGCTGTATGACTATATCGAAGGGATTGAGGGGCAGGTGATTGGCCGACGCATCGAGGCCGCCCCGGACTTTACCGAACGCTTGAACACCGTGAATGGTTGCGTGGTGCATATCGACACCACCTCAATGCGCTCGAGCACCATGCGCCCGGCGTACGGTTTGGGAGGCGATACCTTGCCAGTGGCGGGATTGTATTTGGGCAGTGCGGGCATTCATCCGGGCGGCGGGGTAAACGGCATGGCCGGGCGGTTGGCGGCCAAGCGGGTGAGCAAGTACCTGAGTAAAAAAGGTAACTGAGCCGTCGACAGATAAAACCTGTGGGAGCGAGCCTGCTCGCGAAGGCGGAGTGTCAGGCGGCGATGATGGTGGAAGTGCCTGCCCCTTCGCGAGCAGGCTCGCTCCCACAAAGAGATCGTATTTATGCAACGCGCTGACAGTCGTTAAACGCTGTCGGCGTTTTTTTCTGCGCCCAGAGAAATACTCGCCAATACAAAATCCGCCGAGTACTGGCGCCAGGTAGCCATGCCTTGCGCCGAGTCCGTGTCCAGCCCGGCGAGTGCCGACATTGAATAGCGGTTGGTGAACCAGCCAGTGGTTACCAGGGATGCGCTGGCCAGTAGCAGGCGCGGATTGATGTCCGCGCGAAAATCACCACTGGCAGCCCCGCGCATCAGAATCGCGTCGAGCTTGGCGATCAGCTTCGGTGCCATTTCCAGAAAATGGTTGCGCGGTGTTTCGTGGGTATCGTGGTAGCGAATGCCCTCCAGCGCCAGGCTGCCGAGGAAGGGGTCTAAACGGTACTGGTCGAAGAAATGGTTGAGCACGGCGCGCATCGCCACCGGCGGTGAAAGCTCTTCGATATTGAGGTTGACCAGCTCGGACATGATGTTGTCCGAAGATTCATCCAGTACCGCTACAAACAGGCCTTCCTTAGAGTTGTAGTAGTGGTAGACCAGTTGCTTGGTGACGCCGGCATCCCGGGCAATCTCTTCCACGCGCGCGCCGGCCAGGCCTTTTTTAGCGAACTCCACGCGCGCAGCAGCGAGCAGGCGATTCATCGTATTGCGTTTGCCCTGTTCGCCACCTTCTGCTGCCTTTACCGCCACCTCGTACTCCTCCTGCCTGAATGGGGTCACAACTTGAAGCATAGACCTGAGCGCCATCGTTTGACCCTGAGTCAAACGAAGCGGACTACCGGTGCAGACACAACCGCATACCATGAAATGGCAGCCGGGCAATCTTGGTGTGCAAGAAGAAGAAAAACAAGACAGGAGATCCTGATGAGCAACGAAAGCGCAGCACTGGACCTGGCAACCGCTTATTCTGCCGTATCGCAAATGTACCGCGGCACCGACCTGGATATTCACGCGGTGTGCCGCGAGCAACGGCTGAAATCGCCCATCTATGAAGGCGACTTCATCACCCAGTTCGGCGTTCCGACCAATGCCGGGACCCAGCAGGGCACTCGCCCGACCTTCGCCTTGTTCAAGTACCAGGATGTGATGACCGTCCTGCGCGACGGTGCGACCTACACCAGTGGATTCATTGCCGAAGGTCTGGGCGCGTTCTTCGATGGCCTGATCATTCTTGCCATGGACGGTGACGAACACCGCAAGGTCCGCGCCTTGCTGCAACCGGCATTCATGCCGGAGACCGTGAACAAATGGCGCCCGCAGATCGATCAAGTGATTCGCGAAGAATACATCCGGCCGATGCTGCCAGCGAAGAAGGCCGACTTGATGAAGTTCGGCCTCGAACTGCCGATTCGCATCATGTACGCCTTGATGGGCTTCCCTTCGGATGACCCCTCCAAGTACAAGCAATACGCCGCCTGGGCCTTGGCCATTGTCGGCGGCAACCAGATTGACCCGAGCAAAATGGTTGAAGCGCGCCGCCAGGCCGGCATCGCCGTCAAAGGGCTGTACGACGCGCTGGCCGAGGTCGTGGTGCAACGCCGTGCCGAGGGTAGCCAGGGCGATGATGTGATCGGGCGTTTGCTGCGTGCCGAATACGAAGGGCGCACGCTGGATGACCATGAAGTGATCACCTTCACCCGCTCGTTGTTGCCGGCCGCTGGCGAAACCACCACGCGCATGTTCGGCTCGGTGATGACCTTGCTACTGACCACGCCCGGCCTGCTGGAGCGCGTCAAGGCCGACCGCTCGCTGATCGGTAAACTGATGGACGAAACCACCCGCTTCGAGCCGGTCGCCACCTTCAAGGTGCGTGAAACCGCCAAAGAAGTGGAGTTTCACGGCGTGAAGATTCCCAAGGGTTCGTTTGTCCAGTGCATGGTGGTGTCCGCCAACCGCGACGAAGACGCTTTTGAAAACCCCGATGTATTCGACATCGATCGCAAGCCAAAACCCTCCTTTGGTTTTGGCTTTGGCCCGCACATGTGCATCGGTCAATTCGTAGCCAAGGTGGAAATCAGCTGCGCGGTCAACGCGATCCTCGATCTATTCCCCAATTTGCGCCTCGACCCGAGCGAGCCTGTCCCGCAGATCGGCGGGGCGCAACTGCGCGGCGTGTCCAAGCTTCCGGTGATCTGGGACTAACCACGCCTAAGAGCCATCTCCAGGCCTCAACAAAAACAACAGAGGGCATTATGAGAACGTTCAAGACCATTCCGGAACGCGGTGATTTTGGCTTTCAACAACTGGTCGGGCCGCACAAGGTCACGGGGGCTTCGATGTCCGCCGAACGCGGTTTCTTCGGGCTGCACCTGAGCAAGAGTTCCCCGTTCGGGTCGGTGCGCGATGAACAAGGCAACATCTATTCATTCGTGCGTTCGCTGATGGCGCCCAATGGCACCCCGAACCCGACCAAGTTCTTCTACCTGAACAACCACGTCGACAACGTCAACCTGCGCATGGACCACGAAAAAATGGCCCGGCAGGCCCTGACGCCGTTGCCCGTGCACAGCCTGGAAGGCGATGTCGCACGCTGGGCCAGCCAACCGGGTGAGCCCGGTAATGGTTGGGAAATCACGGCCAGCAGCGAGCGCCTGACCTGGAAGGAAGAAGGCCTGTTTCACCTGGAAGGGCGTCTGCTCGGCCCGGGACTGCAGTGGTACTTGCCGGGTGTGGACTGGGGCACCTTCTACGTTTCGCAGTTGTGGGACATCGCCGGTGTCTGCGAGGGGCGGGCGGTGAAAGGCGCCATGGCGCTGGACCAGTTCTACATGGCCGAAGGCGGCGCTATTCACTTCAAGAAAGACCTGGTGGTGAACAACAACAAGCACGTGATCTGGTGGTCCTTTGTCACCGTTTACAAAGACGGCAGTTGGGACACCGGTTCCTTCATGGTCGGCCATGACCACTTGGGCTACGCCATTTTCAACAATGAAAAGGGCGAGGTACGGGTCACCACCGATATCGAAGGGCAAACCGTGCACAAGGACGGCAGTTACTTCCTGAAGTCGGCCAAAATTGTCCTGGAAGGCCAGGAAGAGTGGGAGTTCCTGCCCGACGAGAAGGGGGAGATGATCGACTTCGTCGGTGGCTTCCCGATCACGGCGCAGCAAGAAGGACGCTGGCGTCGGGTGGGCGATACCCGTGAGCCTTCGCACTGGCTGGGCTGGGGCGAATCGGACCGACGTAACGGCTCGGCCCGTAACGTTCCAGGCAGGGACCTGTAGTCGGTCGGGTGCGCCGGGTTGCGATGGGTTACCCGGCGCGCGCGCTGCGTCAAAAGCCTCTTCTAATAACAACAATGAGGAACCGCAATGAAATTCCGTGACAAAGTCGTGCTGGTCACCGGTGCCGGTCGAGGCATGGGCCGTGCCATTGCCCTGGCCTATGCCCGCGAGGGCGCCAAGGTGGTCGTATCGGCACGCACCGCTCGATACGGCGAAGAAACGATCAGCCAGATCAAGGCCCTGGGCGGTGAGGCCTGTCTGGTCGGTGGCGACATCGCCGACCGCGAGGCGATCAAGTCGATGGTGGAAGGTGGCGTGGAGCGTTTTGGCGGCCTGGATATCGTGGTGCATTGCGCGGCCGATACGAGCCACGGATTGATCGCCGACATGGCCGATGACACCTTCGATCACATCGTGCGCAGCAACATCCAGTCGTTGTTCTGGCTGGCCAAGGACAGCGCCTTTTACCTGTCCCGGGCGGTCGATAAAGGCCGGTTGATATTCATCTCCTCCGGCGAAGCCAACCGCAAATATACGCCTCGACTGATTGCCTATAGCTCCAGCAAAGCCTTTATGAACGCCTTCGCTCGTGGCTTGGCGGTGGAGTTCGGCGCCATGAATATTCTGGTCAATGTTGTCGAGCCCGGGCTGATCGGCACTGACCATATGCTGGAAACCCTGGGCAATGAACTGCCGCATAAACTCGCGGCACATTTTCCCGTGGGGCGTTTGGGTGAGTCCGCCGACATTGCCAATGCCGTACTGTTTCTGACCTCCAACGAGGCCTCCTACATCACTGGCACCTCGCTGCTGGTGGATGGAGGCGCCACCATGGTCGCGCTGCCCAAAGTCGAAGAAATCCTCAAGGGCCACTAATCATGTCGCGCGTCCGCAATGGCGGGCCGCGCTGGGAGTCAGGTCATGACTACAAATACACGCAACAGCACCACCTCGGCCCACGCCGGCAATGATTTCTCCGAGTTCAAGCGTGGCTGGCACATTGTCCTGCTGGGGTTGTTTGGCATCTGCACGAGCATTTCCGCTGCGTTGCTGTATTCCTTCGGCACCCTGGTGATTCCGCTGGAGCAGGCGTTCGGCTGGAGTCGTGGCGACTTGCAGGCCTCGATCACCTTTCTGTTTGCTGGTGTGGCGATTTCCACGCAGTTGGTGGGTGGGTTGTATCGCCGTTACGGATTGCGCCGAGTGGCGATTGTTTCGATGGTGCTGCAGATCGTCGGTTACCTGGCCATCACCCGGATCCAGGGCTCGATTGGCTGGTTGTACCTGGCATTCTTCATCATGCCGATCATCTGCGCCGGCACCATTGCGATTACCTGGACACAACTGGTCAACCTGTGGTTCGAGCGTAATCGTGGGTTGGCGCTGGCCGTGATCCTGTGTGGCACCGGCTTGATGGCGATGATTCTGCCGCCGCTGTTGTCGCGGTTGATTGCCGCCTACGGCTGGCAGGCCGGGTTCATTGCGTTGGCGGCGATGCCGATGCTGTTTACCCTGCCTTTGTCATTGATGTGGTTACGCATGCCGGCACCGCTCGCCAGTGCTGATGCCACGCCTCAGAAAGCGCTTGCGCAACTGACTGGCATGTCGTTCAGACAAGCCTTGCGCTCAGGGATGTACTGGGGCTTCAACGTCGCGTTGATATTGTCGGTGTCGTTGACCGTCGGCATGGTCACCAACCTCGTGCCGATGCTGCAAAGCAAGGGCTTGAGCCCCCAGCAGGCCAGTCAGATTTTCAGCAGCTTTGGTATTTCCATCATCGGCGGACGTTTGTTGGTGGGCTATCTGCTGGATCGCTATTCACCTTCGGTGGTCGCGGCCGTGAGCCTGGCGCTACCGGCGCTGGGTTGTGCGATCTTCCTCTTGGGCGGGGCGCAGAACACCTCGTTGCTGGTCCTTGCCACCCTGTGCATTGGCGCCAGTGCCGGGGCTGAATTCGATCTGGCGGCCTTCCTGATGGCCCGCTATTTCGGCCTGAAGGACTACGCGCGAATCTTTGGTTTGCACCTGTGCCTGATTACCATCGTCTCCGGGCTGGTGCCCATGCTGTTCGGTCATCTTTATGACGTGTACGGCAGTTATTCGGCGGTGCTGGTGTGCTGTTTCTGTTGCGCCATCATCGGTCCGATCATTCTGTTGTGGTTGAAGATGGAGCCGGCATTCCTGGCCCGTCAACAAAACCCGCAGCAAGGACAACACGCCTGACCCCACCTGAGGATGAACCTGATATGAGCATGGACAAACAAGCAATCGAGCACTTCCTGCACGGCCAGATCGACTGCTGGAATAAAGGCGACAAAGAGGGTTTTTTCGCCCATTACCGCAGCGTCTCGGCCAATGGCTTGAGTATCGAATATGTCGGCAAACCCCTGCATGATGCCTGGCAGGTGTTGGAAGGCATGTGGGCGCTACAGCAGCCGAAGATTCGCGTGGAGGTGCGCCAGTGCATCGTCAATGGCAATGAGGCGGCCTGTCATCACCTGAACGCCTTTCGCGAGCAGGAAGGTGGCATCGAGACGATCGAGTTGTACCGATTCGAAGACGCAAAGTTGTCTGTGCGTTATTTCATCAACCAGTAACCGTGGACGCCCTGGTGCGTGCAGCTTTTGTCAAGAAAGGCTGTGCGCACCTGCGGTTATTCGCCATCGGTGGAGCAGGTCAGCGGCCGCCACTGCTCGATTTGCGCGAGCATCTTGTCGAGCTTGTCGCGGACTTGCTGATAAGCGTCGGAGCCTGCCAGGTAACGCAACGGTGGCTGCGCACTGTTGGCCAGCTGTACCAGCGCGCCGCCCAGTTTCGTCGGGCTGCCGGTTTGCCGGTGGTTGTAGGCGGCCGAAGCGCTTTTGACCTTGGCGGTGAATGTTGCGTAATCCTCTAGCCCACGTGCACCGAAGACCGCTGAACTGGCGTCGAGAAAGTCGGTACGGAAAACACCGGGTTCCACCAGCGTGACCTTGATACCGAACGGCCCCACCTCCAGGGCCAGGGATTCGGAAAAACCTTCCACGGCAAATTTCGACGCGCAATACAGCGCCGCACCGCCCATGCCCACCAGGCCGCCCATCGAGGACAGATTGAATATATGGCCGCTGCGTTGCTGGCGCATGATGGGTAAGACGGCACGGCAGACGTTGAACACACCAAACACGTTGGTCGCGAACTGCTTGTCGGCGTCGCTGACGAAATTGTCTTCAAAGGGCCCCAGTTGCCCGTAGCCGGCATTGTTGACCAGCACATCAATTCGGCCAAAACGCGCAACGGCCTTCTCTGCGGCGGCAAGCGCCTGGGCTTCATCGGTCACATCCAGGGCCACTGCCAGCACGCGCTCGCCATACTCGGCGAAGACATTTTCCAGCGCGTCGGTGCGCCTGCCGCTGACCACCACACGGTCGCCGTCGGTCAGCGCGGCCTTGGCAATGGCGGCACCCAGGCCTCGGGCCGCACCGGTAATAAACCAGACTTTGTTCATCGCATCGCTCCAGGCATTGTGCAAAAAAAAGCCGCGTCAGCTTTGGGGCGGGCGCGGCTGCGGGTTTACAGGTCCGCAGTGCTCAGTCGCGATTGGCCACTTCCCAGGCCTTCAGGTCGAAACCGTCAGCGGCGGCTTCGACAGCCGTCAGCTTGGGCGCGCGGGCGAGGATCTTGCGCGCGGCCATATGATCACCCATGCGGTTGCAAGACTCCACGGCCACCAGGCGGTCATTGCGGAAACACAGCACAGAGACTTGTTTCTCGTCGACGGAGCCGAGGACAACGGTGCTGTCGTAGCCATTGGAGAGCCCGGCAATCTGCAGCTTCAAGTCCCCCTGATCGGTCCAGAACCAGGGCAGGGCGCTGTAAGGCGCCGGCTTGCCCATCAAGCGCGCGACGACCGCGCGGGCCTGGTCGACGGCGTTCTGCACCGACTCGAGGCGGGTATGTTGTTCATCGTTCTGCTGGCAAGGGAAACTGGCGACGTCGCCCACCGCGGAGATTCGCGGGTCAGAAGTCAGGAGGCTGGCGTCTACCTTGATGCCGTTCTCGATGTCCAGGCCTGCTTCGGTCGCCAGTTGCGCGTTGGGGATCACGCCGATACCAAAGACCACCAGGTCAGCGGGCAGGACACGTCCGTCACCGGTTTGCACCGCGCACACCTTGCCGTTGTCGCCATCGATGCGGCTCAAGCCCTGGCGGAAGTCAAAATGCACGCCCCAGGCTTCATGGGCCTGGCGAAACACTGCAGACATCTCCCGCGACACGGCACGGGCCATGGGGCGCTCACCCAGCTCCAACACGTGCACGCTGGCCCCCAAGGCAGCGGCCACTGCCGCGAACTCCAGGCCGATAAACCCGGCCCCAATCACCACCACGTTGCGCGCTGCTTTCGCGAGCGGCGCCAGGGCATCGGCATCGGCTTTGGTCTTGATACCGAACACTTGCGCCAACTCTGCGCCGGGAACCGGCAGGGGACGGTTGTGCGCACCGGTGGCCAACACCAGATGGTCATAACTGACAGCCGCACCCGAGGCCAGGATCACCCGTTGGTTCTGGCGGTCAATGGCGCTGACCTGGTCATGTAGCAGTTCAATACGCTGGGTGGCGTAAAAGTCCGCCGGGCGAAACAGCAGATTGGTCGCCTGGATTTTGCCGAGCAGATAGGCCTTGGACAGCGGCGGTCGCTGATAGGGCAGGCCTGGTTCATCGCCGATCAGGGTAATGCGCCCGTCATAGCCTTCCTGACGCAGGGAGGCAGCGACCTGAAAGCCGGCCTGGCCGGCACCGACGATAACGACTGAGGCGAGGGTCATGAGAGCTCCTTCAAGTGCATTCAGAATTGCGACGACGGCAGGTGCAGCACCATGCCGTCCATTTCTTGGCTGATGATCAACTGGCAGCTCAAGCGGCTGTTGTCGCGGCGTTCGAAGGCGTACTCGAGCATGTCGCTTTCCATGCCTTGCGGTGCTTGCACCTTGCCCAGCCAGGCCTCGTCCACGTAGGTATGGCAAGTAGCGCAACTGCAGGCGCCACCGCAGTCGGCGGAAATACCGGGCACCGAGGCGAAGGTCGCGGCTTGCATCACCGATTGGCCGATGTCGCCCTTGACCTGATGGGTGGTGCCGTTGTGTTCGATAAACGTCAATGTGGGCATGTTCTGCTCCGGTTCTTGTTGTGGGGGGAGGGCTCAGGATTGGCTGGGAAGTGGTTGCGCATTGAAGCGTGGTACGCGTCCCAGGGTCAGTAAAAGCAGCGGACCGACCAGGCAACAGGCGGCGCTGTACACCAGCATTGCCGTGTACGAACCAGTACGTGCCAGCAGGTAGGCGAAAAGCAATGGCGCCAGCGCCGAAGCCACGGTATTCAAGCCCTGATGGACGCCAAACAGACGACCGTACTCGCGCAGGCCGAAGTAGCGGGCAATCAAAAAGGCGGCAATATCGAATTCTGCCCCGGCGCCAAAGCCGATCAGTACGGCAGCCAGCATCAGCGGCGCAAATTCAGCGGTGGGGCTCAGGTAGATAAAACAACCGACGGCGGGCAACACCAGGCTGAGCGCGGACACCGCCGGTGGCCACAGGCGATCGAGCAGATAGCCGATCAACATCCGGCCGAAGATCAGCGAAATACCAAAACCGCTGAAAATGGTGGCGGCATCCGCAGCGGACAACCCCCTGGATTGCAGCATGGGCACGGTGCTCGTGACCATGCCAACGATCGAAGAAATCACCAGGCTGAGCGCCAGGTTGCAGGTCCAGAACTTCAGCGAGCCCATACCCTCACGAAAGCCCATGCCGGGCAATCGCTCCAGTGCATGGCCGTCGTCTTGGCTACCCGCCGCAGCGGGCAGCTTGAACCACAGCAGAATCAGAGGCAACAAAACCAGCAGGTTGAGCAGGGCGAGAATCACGAAGGCCGCGCGCCAGTCCCATTGTTCGATCCCCCATGCCATCAACCGGGGAATAGTGGCGGCGGTGAGACCGGTGCCGGACAGGCCGATGGCCAATGCCAGGCCGCGATTGCGGTCGAACCAAAGGCTCAACAGTTGTGTCCAGGTCACCGCCAGTGCGCCCATGCCCACGATCGGCAGCACTGCAAAGGCGATGTACATCGACCAGATCGATTGGGTCAGTTGGGTTGTCGCCAGGTAGCCGAGTGACAACAACAGCAGGGAAATGACCGTGACGCGCTTCATGCCATAGCGCAGGTTGAACCAACCCACCAGTTGCAGTGACACCACGGCGCCGCCAAACAGAAAGGTGATGCAGGCCTGCAGCTCGCTTTTGCTCCAGCCAAAGGCATCGCCGAGCGGCACGACCAATGTGCCGAAGCCATAGAGCAGGGCGGCATTGATGCTGATGGCAACACCGGCGACGGACAAAATGAGAATTTTCCAGCTCTGTCGAAATTCGCGCGGATCGATTGCGGCTTGGTTTGTAGACGGGTGCATGGGGTTGGCTTCCTTATAGGTTTTGTTGAGCCAAGCATTGCTACAAGGGGGAAATGAATCCACCCTCAGCAGATTCTTTGAACAGAATCTGGTTTTTTATTCAGAATAAAATCAAAAATTCCGCTTTGTCCAGCCCAACCATCTGACTTAGAGACAAACGAATTCCCTGCGTGGGGGCCTCCTTCGGACCAATCTGGGCCTCTGGGAGCGAGCAAGTTCGCCCACATGGATCTTTGTCTGGCACGGCGATCGTCCCAGGTGACTGCCAGCATAGCCGTGCCAAATATTAATTGCACATAAAATAAAATAGTGTTCATAATTTGCCGAGGCTGAACCTGATAAGGAGAAAAAAATGAGTTCAGAAAAAGCGCAATTCAAAGCCGTGGCAGACCGTAGCCGCTGCTGTGGTTATGGTTTATGTGCCGCGATTTGCCCCAGCCTGTACAAGCTCGATGCCGATGGCCTGGTGTATTTCGACGACGCCCATATCCCCCCGGAGTTGGAGGAGGAGGCCCGTGAGGGCGCTGCCGCCTGTCCCGCCGAGGCGATCTGGCTTGAACCCATCACCTCGGAAAACGAAGCCGTTTGACGGCATGAACGTTTGCCGCAATGTGATAACCACAGAGGTGAGGGTGTGCTGATGGGACGTTTACAAGACAAAGTGGCGTTGATCACCGGTACCGGTGGTGGCCAGGGCCGGGCGGCGGCGCTGCGTTTTGCCCGCGAAGGCGCAATCGTGGTTGGTTGCGACGTGGTTGCCGAAGGTCATGAGGAGACGGCGGCCTTGCTGCGGGCCGAGGGCCATACCCTGTATGGCTCGGCGCCCGTGGACCTGGGCGATCATGAACAGGCCCAGGCCTGGATCGATGCCGCCGTCGCCGAACATGGGCGCATCGACATTCTCTACAACAATGCTTCCGCCGCTCGTTTCGGACTGGTCAGCGAACTGTCGATCGAGGATTGGCAGTACACCATGCGCAATGAAATCGACCTGCTGTTCTATACCACCAAGTATGCCTGGCCCCACCTGGCCGAGCAGCGCGGGGTGATCATCAACGTATCGTCCACCGCAGCCTGGGGCGGCTCGAAAGTCGCCGGCATCAGCGCCCACTCGGCAGCAAAGGGGGCCGTGGTGTCGTTCACTCGCCAGCTGGCGGTGGAGGGCGCCCCGTTCGGCATCCGTGCGGTCAGCTTGAGTCCGGGATTTGTCGCCACCCCAGGTACCCGGCCGTTTCTGGAAGACCCGAAGATTCGCGCCATGCTGCTGGACGGCGTATTGATGGATCGCCCCGGCGAGCCTGAGGAAGTGGTGGCCATGGCGGTATTTGTCGCTTCGGATGAGGCCTCATTCATCACCGGTTCAGACTTCGTCATCGACGGTGGGTTGCTGGCTGTCTAGCGCGGCGTCAGGGCGGGTGCCGCAGGCACCTTTCATCTCGAACAATAAAAAGGTGAATAACGTGGACATCATCGGTATCGGTTACATGGGCTTCGAAACCCCCAATCTCGAGGCGTGGCGTGAGTACGGCCCGCAGGTAATGGGCTTTGGTATCGGCAAGAATCCCGAGAGTGACCCGGAGTCGCTGTACTTCAAAGTCGACGATCGACGCCATCGCTTCGCTTTTCACCCAGGCAAGGTAGACCGAATTGCCTACATCGGCTGGGAAGCGGTGGGGCGCATGGCGTTCGAAGAGGGCATCAGGAAGCTGGCGGCGGCGAATGTCGACTACAGCCGTGGCGATGCTCAATTGTGTGAAAAGCGCGGTGTGCGCGAATTGGTGCGCTTCCGCGACCCCGTGGGGTATCAGCACGAACTGTTTTACGGGCAGAAATGGCTGCCGCGCTCGTTCCAGCCAGGGCGTCCCCACAGTGGTTTCCTGGCTGACGAACGGGGCGCGGGCCATGTGGTGCTGATCACCCCGGACTACACCCCGGAACTGGAAGACTTCCTGCTAAACGTCATGGGCTTCAGTTGGTATGGCGCGGGTGCGGGCAAAGGGCGAACCGGTTTCTTCCGCTCCAAGCTCAACCATCACACCAGCCATGATATTGCCTATGGCCATGGGCCAGGACGCATGGGGGTGCAGCATGTCGGGCTGTTCGTGCGCAATGTGCGGGATGTCGGGGAAACCTACGACATCGTGCGCCAGCGTGGGCTGCCGATGATGATGACCCTCGGCCAACATGCCCAGGACCCGCACCTGTCGTTCTACCATTTCAATCCGTCCGGTTTTGCCTTCGAGACCATTGCTGAAATCGAGCCATGGCAAGGCGATCCCTATGAGTTGAACCCGGAAAAACTCAGCCTGTGGGGCCACGAAATGGTTGGCCCGATCCTCGGTCCCAGCGTCAAGACGCCGGAAGAAGTGCTCGATGCCGAGTACCTGCCGACGTACCTGGCCAAGCGCTGATATGCGTCTGGCGCGGGTCGAAGTCGCTGGGCAGGCGTTCTGGGCACTGTTGGATGGGCAAACCGAGCATTTGCGGCGGATTAACGCGCCGTTTTCCCACTGGGTCGGGCTGTGCGCGGATCTTGCGATAGACGCCCTGGACCTGGCGGGCCAACGGTTGCCGTTGTCAGCCGCGCGCCTGCTCGCGCCCTTGGAGCCGGGCAGCCGCGTCTTTGGTGTGGGCCTCAACTACCTCAGTCATCTCAAGCGCCTGGGCAGTGATGCGCCGGCGCACCCGCTGGCCTACATGAAGCCTGGGTCGGCGCTGGTCGGTGCCGATGACGATATCGACTACTCACCCTTAACCGCCCAACTTGACTATGAGGTCGAACTGGTCGCCGTGGTGGGCCGACCGTTGCTGGATGAACCCCATGCCAGCGATTGCCTGCTGGGGTACACGGTGGGCAATGACATCAGTGCTCGGGATGCCGGCAAGCAGATTGGTCGCCTGGACCTGTTGACGCAGAAAGCCATGGATCGCACCACGCCGGTAGGTCCCTGGATCGTGACCACGGACGAAGTGGCCGTCAGGGGGCAACCGGCTCTGGAGATGCGCCTGAGCGTCAACGATGAGTTGCGCCAGCAGGACAATACCCGGCAGATGATTTTTCCCTTGGACGAGTTGCTCAATTATTTGGATGCGCGCATCAGCCTGCGCCCGGGTGACCTGGTGTTTACCGGTTCCACCCACGGCGTGGGGCTGGAAAGCGGGCGCTTTTTGCGCCCGGGTGACCGCGTCGAGGCCGAAATCGAAGGCATCGGCCGACTGCGCAATACCATTGCTGCGCCACGCCCGCTCAGCCCCGCCCGTGCGGTCGGGCGACTGGGCCTGCCGCTGGATAAGTGAAAGATCCTGTACCAAGTGACGGCGCCAGAGCGCGATGAATTTGATCGCCGTGTACGCTGTAGGTAAGGCGCGACGGCGCAACGGTGCGCAAAACTGGTGCCTTTACCGCGACATGGCGGACCCGCAACTCTACAGCGAGCGCTTTATTGTTGAGTCCTGGCTGGAGTATCTGCGCCAGCAGATGCGGGTGACCCAGGCTGACCATGCCCAGGAGTGTCTCATTGAGCGTTTTCGTCGAGAGAACCTGCAAACCCGCCGGCTGATTTACCAGCCGTTAGAGAAATACTCCGTCTCAAGTGTTCGACTAATTCCCAGATAAAACTTTCACGTTGTCGTTCATTCTCAGGCTAGAATGCCGGCACTTTAAAGTGACGGGATCGGGCATGGAATTCACTGACGTCAATGACAGCACCAAATCGGCCGGCGTAACCCTCGTCAAGCCCGTTTCCAACGCCATTCGCATCCTGCGCTACCTCAGTCAGGTGGGCACACCGGAACGTTCGGTGGATATCGCCCGGCAACTGAAGATCAATCCCAGCACCTGCTTCAATATCCTGCGCACCCTGGTCCAGGAGGAAGTGGTTGATTTCAGTCCCATGTCCAAGCGTTACTCCGTGGGCCTGGGGCTGGCGCGTTTAGTCGAGCAATTGGTCACCCAGGGCCACCGCGTACAGATGGCCAAACCCCTGTTGCAGAACCTGGCTGCACGCCTGCGAGTGACCATCACCCTGTGGCGCAAGATGAGCCCTGATCGCATCGTCATTGTCAGCTCCGCGGCCAGCCCGACCGATGTGCGCATCGACATGGCCGAAGGTCAGCGCCTGCCGATTCTGATGGGTGCCAGTGGCCGTCTGTTCGCCACGCAGATCGACCTTGACGACCCCGAGGTACAAAGCAGTTTCGAGACCATCCGCTGGGCTCAACCGCTGTCGCTGGAGGTTTACCGCAAGGAAGTGAGACAAGCTGCCGAGCGTGGTTGGGCGGTGGATGATGGCCATTTCTCGGGGGGGATTCTTGCCATTGCGGCGCCGGTTTACTCACCGACCAACAGCATCGACTTCACCGTTTCAGCGGTGATGTTCCGTGGACAACGGGATGAAGCGGGCCTTGCCGAACTGGGCAAGGCGCTGATCGAGTTCTGTAACGAAGTGGCTGGCGTTCTCTACTGAGGCGCGCGGTCACTCGCGCACCAACAGCAGGCTGCCTCCCAGCGGACCGCCGCCGGCGGCCACCGCACTGACGCGGTGTTCGCGGGTTTGTCGGCCTTCGGCACGCCCCCACAATTGCAGGCAGGCTTCGTGCACATAACCCAGGCCGTGGATGCGCCCGCCAGACAGTTGCCCGCCATTGGTGTTGATGGGCAAGGTGCCCTCCAGCGCAATGCGCGTGCCACCCTCGACAAACCCGCCACTTTCCCCGGTCGGGCACAACCCCAGGGCTTCCAGCCAGATAAGGGTCAAAATCGAAAAACCGTCATACAACTGCGCAGAGCCAACGTCCTGCGGAGTGTAGTCGGTGCGTGCCCACATCATCTGGCCGACATCGAAGGCGGCCATCCTGGTCAGGGAAATCTGGTCCCACGACCATGGCTGGTTCAACGCCGCGCCCATGGCCTCGATGCGGATCGGTGCGTTCGGCAGATCCCGCGCGATATCGCGACGCGACAGGATGATGGCGGTGGATGCATCGCAATGCACGTCGCAGTCGAACATGCGCAGAGGAGAGGAAATCATCCGCGACGCCATGTAGTCGTCCATGCTCATGGGCGTTCGGTACAGCGCTTTGGGGTTGCGCATGGCGTTCTGGCGACACGTCAGGGCGATTTGCGCCAGTTGCTCTGGCCGGGTGCCGTACTCATGGAAGTGACGTTGGGCATACAGCGCCATCAGGTTGATGCCCGATTGCACATTGAAAGGGGTAAACCACTGCCAGGCGTAGCTGCTGTCGCGACCTTGAGTCTTGTTGGTGAGAGCGCCCGCTTGTTTGTTGACCCTGCGAGCCGACGCTTCGGTGATAGTACGAAACACCAGTACGTGATTACACAGGCCCGCCGCAATCGCCATGGCGCCATTGATCACGCCAGTGAGTGGGCCAGGTCCTTCATAACCGCCGCCGAACCAGTTGACGTTGAGCCCAAGGGCACTTTTCAGTGCGCTGGGGCCGACCGGGGAGAACGGGTCACCGTTATTGTTGTCGCCCGGCCAGCAGGCCACGCCGTCGATATCGCTGCGTTGCAGGCCAGCGTCGGCAATCGCTTCCAGGCAGGCATCCAGCGTCAGGCGCATCGCCGACTTGTTCGAGGGGCGCCCGACTTCCGATTGGCCGACGCCGGTGATGGCGACGTCTTTTTCATAACGATGATCGAACATCACTGATCCTTCTCGAACAGAGGTAACCACACATCCTCGACATTGAGGAAGCTGACCCGTACCGGCATGTCGATATGCACATCCGTGACCGGCATGCCCACGATGTTGCTTACGAACTGCAATCCGGACTGTTCGACCAGCTCGATGATTGCCACCACATAGGGCACCTCCAGGTCAGGAGCCCAAGGCTGGTGGTTGATGGTGTAACTGAGCACTTTTCCCTTGCCTGACACCGCCTGCGGTGCCACGTCAAAGCTTGCACAATGCGGGCAGAGCGGGGCCGGTGGATGGAAGTACCGGCTGCAGGCCGCGCAACGATGAACGAGCAGTTCGCCCCGTTCGCCACCTTGCCAGAAGGCGCGGTTGTCGGCGTTGAGTGCAGGTAGTTTTCTGGGCATCAGCGCTCCGCAGGTGAGTATTTGACTGGAAGTCATACGGTATCATTTGTACATATTTTCTAAAAGTGTCATATATTTGTTCCGACGAAGGCACGAATCGACCGTTCGCGCCGTAAAACAACAACAAGAGGATTTTGCGATGTCCCAGTCATTACTGGACAAGAGGGTAGTCGTTACCGGCGGGTTTGGTGCCCTTGGCAGCACACTTGGCAAATGCCTGCTGGCGCGCGGCGCCCGGGTCGCTTTGCTGGACCGTAGCCAGGCGCCAGCCGCCTTGCTGGATACAAAGAATCTGCTGTGCCTGGGCGGTGTCGACCTGACCTCGACCGAGTCGGCCAGCGCGGCGTTCGAGCAGGTCGCGGCGCAGTGGGGCGGCATCGACGGTTTAGTCAATGTCGCGGGCGGTTTTGCCTGGGAGACCGTCGAAGGCGGCAGCCTGGAGACTTGGGATCGCCTTTATCAGATAAACGTGCGTACCGCGGTCATCAGTTCTCAATCGGCGCTGACGCACCTGTTGGTCTCCAACGCGGGACGCATCGTCAATATCGGTGCGCTGGCGTCGGTCAAGGCCGAAACGGGGATGGGGGCTTATGCGGCCTCCAAGGCTGGTGTGGCCCGGTTGACCGAAGCCCTGGCCGAAGAGTTGAAGGAGCGTGGCGTGACGGTGAACGCCGTGCTGCCAAGCATCATCGATACCCCAGCCAACCGTGCCGACATGCCGGATGCCGACAGCAGCCGCTGGGTGACGCCAGAAGCGTTGTCGGCGGTGGTGGCCTTTCTGCTGTCGGATGATGCCGCCGCTGTAACCGGTGCGCTGTTGCCCGTGAGTGGTCGCGTATGAAACTGGTGACCTATACCGACGCCGAAGGCTTTGACCGCGCAGGAGCCTTGCTCAACCAGGACCAGCAGGTGCTCGACCTGCAAAGGGCTTACCGCTTGCTGGAAAGTCGCGACAGTGTGGCACTGAGCAGCATTCTGGCCTTGGTGGAGGGCGGTGAGCCGGCGCTGGAATTGGCCCGTTCGCTGGTTGCCAAGGCACCCTCGGCGGCGGTGCTGGAACGTGCCAATGTGAAACTGCGCGCACCGATTCAGCCACCCCCACAGATGCGCGACTGTTCGTGCTTCGAATTGCATCTGCGCCAGAGCTTCGCTGCGGCCCGTCGCGCCCGCGCGCTAAGTACCGAAGATCCGGAAGCTACTTTGAAAGCGATGAACACTCGTGCCGACGACCGGGTGATCGAGACCTTCAACCAGCAGCCCATCTACTACAAGGGCAACCGTTTCGCGGTGATTGGCATCGACGATGAGTTCCAATGGCCGAGCTTTAGCCGGGCGATGGATTTCGAACTGGAGTTCGGTTGCTACATCGGCAAGCGCGGCAAGGACATCAGCCGTGAAGCAGCCCGTGGGCATATCGTCGGTTACACCATCTTCAACGACATGAGTGCGCGCGACGCGCAGGCCCTGGAAATGCCCGGCATGCTCGGTCCGGCCAAGAGCAAGGATTTCGACACCGCCAACATCATGGGGCCATGCCTGGTGACCGCCGATGAACTGGGTGATCCCTACGATCTGAATATGGTTGCCCGGGTCAATGGGGAGGAGTGGGGGCGCGGCAATACCCGTGATATGCGCTGGAGTTTTGAAGACGTGATTGCCCACGTGTCCCGTTCGGAAACCTTGTACCCCGGTGAGTTTCTTGGTTCCGGCACGGTCGGCAACGGCTGTGGCCTGGAGCAATTGCGTTATTTGAAACCCGGCGACGTGGTTGAGCTGGAGATCGATGGCATTGGCGTGCTGCGGACTCAAGTGGGCAAGGCGCCCGACAGGGAATGACTATGATGCGAGGACGGAGACATTCACCGCTCGCGAATTAAATGTACAGAAATACAGAAAGTGTCTTATATTTTGTGGCGACCAACCGTGTAACGCTCTGATCAGGAGGCAATCATGCTAACAAAAACAAGCCCCGTATTGTCCGATGGAACCAAGGTCTCGGACCTCATCTACCCCTCTAGCCGTGAAGTGCAAATGCGCGTGTTGTCTGACCGCGAAATTTACGAACTGGAGATGGAAAAGATCTTCGGCAAGATCTGGGTACTCCTGGGGCACGAGTCGGAAATTCCCAACTCCGGAGACTTCATGGTCCGAGACCTGGGGTCCGATTCCGTCATTGTGGCCCGTGGCAAGCAGGGCGAGGTGTTCGTGACCCTTAATGTGTGCCCGCACCGCGGGATGCGCATCAGCACCGCCGACTGCGGCAATACGCAAATTCATAAATGCATCTATCACGGCTGGGCGTTCCGCCCCAATGGCGATTTCATCGGCTCGCCCGTCGAACGTGAATGCATGCACGGCAAGATGTTGCCCAAGGAAGAACTGGGCCTGAAGAAGGCGCGGGTCACGCTGTATGGCGGCCTGGTATTTGCCACCTGGAATATCGATGGGCCCTCGTTCGACGAGTTCCTGGGCGATGCCAAGTGGTATTACGACATGCTGTTCTGTCGCTCCGACAAGGGCATGGAAGTCCTCGGCCCACCGCAGCGCTTTATCGTCAACGCCAACTGGAAAACGGCGGGCGAGCAATCGGCGGCGGACGGTTTCCACACGCTGACCCTGCACCGTTGGTTGGGTGAGGTGGGTAATTACGCCAAGAAAGGCGAGGGCGAGACAGCCGACCTCAGCCCGGAAATGATTGGCGTGGAAATCAGCTCGCCGCACGGTCATGCACTGCGCTGCATCGACCTGGCGCGCAAGATCAAGCGCCTGACCGGCCTCGATCCGGCGGAGTTGACTGTGCAGCAGAAACTTGAAGCATTGCCGCCGGCCGGCATGACGGCCGACATGGTCGAGCAGTTGGCACGCAATCTGACCGAAGATCAATTGAACGTGCTCACCAGCATGCCGCCCCAGGTCGGTGGGATGTTCCCGAACATTCTTTTCGGCTTTGTCTACATTCCGCAGCCAGATGGCTCTGTCGTTGGCTCGATGACCCTGCATGCTTACGTACCGCAAGGCCCGGACAAGCTCGAGTTCGTCAACTGGGTGTTTGCCGAGAAAGACGCCTCCCCGGAACTGCGCGACAAGATGCTCAAGCAAACCATCCAACTTTTTGGCACCTCGGGCATGGTCGAGCAGGATGACTCCGATACCTGGCCGCACATGACCCTGGCCGCCAAAGGGGCAATGGGCCGCAAGAGCACGCTGAAATACCAGGCCTGCTTTGAAACCGGCGCACCTGAAGGCTGGCCTGGCCCCGGCATCGTCAATGAAGGCTTCACCAAGGACGATACCCAGTGGCACTGGTGGTTGTACTGGCATGAGCTGATGACGGCATCGGATGACCAGTAACGCCCGCTGTCAGGCCAGGTTCGACTGCGGTCCTCGGGCCGCCGTCGGCGGTAACAGCATTAACAAGAATAACAGTGAGGGAATGACTCATGGCTCAGGTTCAACAGCGCGGCGTGGAAGATATCCAGCCGGGTTCCCCAGTCGGTACCAAGCGGGTGCCGGTGGGGTCGCCGATATACAACGACGTGGTGACCTTTTTGTACGAGGAAGCCACGCTGCTCGACCAGATCCGCCTGCAGGAATGGGCCGAGCGCCTGGACACCGACCTGGTGTACACCGTGCCGCTGCGCCAGACGCGCCTGGCGGCGGAACTGAAAACCACCATCGTGCGCAGCGTTCAGCATTACCACGACGATTACCGCTCGATCATGGGCCGCATTTTGCGCCTGTCCGGCAAAAGCGCCTGGGCGGAAGACCCTCCCTCGCGTACCCGGCGTCTGGTGACCAACGTGTTTGTCGAAGAAACCGACAAGCCCGATGAGTTCGTGGTGACCAGTTACCTGCTGCTGACCCGTAGCCGTTTCAAAGACCACCATGTCGATATCATCAGTGGCGAGCGGCGTGATGTATTGCGTCTCGGCGAGGCGGGCTTCAAGCTGGCACGGCGCGAAGTCATCATCGATCAGGCGGTGCTCGGAACGCCCAATCTGGCCATTTTCCTCTAGGTTTTATCGGCGGTCTGGGTAGCTTCCGGATCGCCAGGCCTTGAGGGCATTGGCCGCACTCCTGTTGACGCAAAAACGGTGTGGCTAAAGCCTCTGCCTAAGCCACGCCTGGTCCTGGGCACACAGCTCTAGCTGTTGATGGCTGAAGTCCAGGGTCGAGCCCTTCATTCGCAGTGCCTGTTCGGCGCGCTCGGGTTGTTGGCTGTAACACCGGGCGGTGCTCGAGGCGTGAACCTGCTCGTCGAGGTTGTAGGCGCGTCCCATTGAAATCAGCGTGCAGCGGCGAAGTAGCAGAGCCGCTTCAGCGGCTTCTTCACTGAGGGCCTTCAGTGCCCAGCGTGCCATGCCTTCGCGAAGGTTGATGCCGGAATAGGGAGAGGGTCCTTCGATCATCGTGCCGTTCACTTCCCAGGTCAGGTCTTCATTGCCATCGCGTATCAAGATGGCGCGGGTACGGTTGTCGATGCGCCGGCCGATGTTAATTTCATAGCGGCGTTGATGAGTACCGCGTGCGGCAGCTGCAATGGCGAGACCCGCCAGGTCGAACAGGTGGGTGCATTGATGACTGGCGTCGGTCTGCCGGGTGACGGAGTGGGCTATCCGGTCCAGTTTCATGCCCAGCAACTGCTGTAATCGACCGCAAGCCTGCGGGCATAAGGAATAGGGGTAGCGCAGCGCTTCACCGCCAATGGCGGTGACTTCACCTTCATGGTGGCGGACCCATACACGGAAGTGGTGGAAGTCGTCTTCCAGAGCGGCGCGGACTTCATCCATGCCATTGGCATGATGAGCAATGATGTCCACGCGTCGACGAAATACAGTCATCCTCAATATCCTTGTTCCAATACTGTTCAGCCTGAAGAAATCAGTTATATTTGAACACTATAATCAAAAATGTTCACTAAAAAACAAGAATTGGAGTGACTATGGCACTGCTAAACGAACAGGTTGCGCTGATTACCGGTGCAGGTGGCGGAATTGGCCGCGGTATTGCACTGAACTTTGCCAAAGAGGGCGCTGCCGTGGTGGTCGCCGAACTGGATGTCACCAGTGGAGAGGCCGTAGTCGCCGAACTGAAAGCGCTCGGCGCCAAGGCGGTATTCATCAAGACCGACGTGTGCAGCAAGACCGATATCGAAGCCGCCGTGCAATTGGCCGTTGATCAATTTGGTGGCCTGGACATTTTGGTCAATAACGCCTTTGCACCCACCCCCAATGTCCTTCTGGAAGAGAAAACCGATGCAATGCTGGAGCAAACCCTCGGCTCTACGGTATGGGCTGCCTGGTGGGCAATGAAAGCCGCGCTGCCCCATATGAAAGCGCGGGGCGGCGGCAAGATCATCAACTTCTACTCCATTGATATCGAGATCGGTGCCTGGCTGCATGGCGACTACAACACGGCGAAGTCGGCGATCGTCGGGCTAACCCGCAGCGCGGCCTCTGAATGGGGCCGTTTCAACATTCGCACCAATGCCATTGCCCCTACCGCGATGGGCGCCACCTTCCACAAACTCGCCGCGGAAAACCCCGGCTTTGCCGAAATGTCTGCTTCTATGCGCCCGTTGGGCCGCTGTGGCGAGCCTGAAGCCGACATTGGTCCGGTGGTGGTATTCCTCGCATCGGAAATGTCGCGCTTTATCACTGGCGAGACAATCCACGTTGACGGTGGTCTGCATCTGCCTGGTTATAACTCCCGCCCCAAAGGCGTTCCCGTGCGGGAATACTGAGTGCCCCCCGTTAATGTAGGAGCTTGCTCCTACGAAAAAGCGGCACCAGACCCAAGAAACGCGAAAGCCCGCTTCTAAGCGGGCTTTCTGTGTTGACGCGTGCCAGGTAAGAGGCGGCTACTTCTTGGACACCACGATCGATGTCGTTTCCAGATCCCAGGTGGTATGAGTTTTACCTTCATCGCGCAGCAGATACTTCAACACTCGACCCTGCGGATTTTTCGGCAAGCTGCTGCGAAACTCGATGTAGCGCGGCAGGGCGTAGTAGGGTACCGAATCTGTGGCCCAATGGAACAGTTGCTCCGGTTCAAGCGTCACGCCTTCATGCAGCACGGCAGTAACCTTCACATCATCCTCGCCTCTATCTGACGGGACAGCGTGTACCGCCACTTCGGCCAGTGCCGGGTGAACAGCAAACGCTGCTTCCATTTCAAAGCTGGAAATATTTTCACCCCGGCGGCGCATGTAATCCTTCTTGCGGTCGACAAAGTAAAAGAAGCCATCATCATCGAACTTGCCAACGTCGCCGGTGTGGAACCACATATTGCGCATCAATTTCTGGGTGTCCTCCGGACGACGCCAGTAGCCCTGGAACATGATGTCCGGACGTAGCGGGCGTACCACGATTTCGCCCGCGCAGTTGGGCAGTACTTCCTGATCGAGGTCGTCGACGATTCTCACATCAAAATCCGCAATACGTTTTCCCGACGAGCCGGGCGCGGCGTATTCTCCGGCAGCCAGCGAGGTGATGACGCAGGCTTCGGTCAGGCCATAGCCATTGCCGCCTACCAGTTTGGTACCGAAGCGCTCGCGCCAGATTTTTTTGGTTTCTTCGGTGTAGGGGTTGCCACGCGCGGTATGGATCTGACCGACGCAGCGCAGCATCGCTTCGTTATCTGGCGCCTGGGCGAGAAGGCCGCCCATACCGCCCAGGATCGAGGCGATGGTCGCGCCCGAGCGCTCCACTTCGGGCCAGAAATTCGAGACCGAGAAACGCGGGAGAATGGCGGCGCGCGCGCCCACCAGAATGCTGGCGATGATCGATACGCACAGTGCATTCATGTGGAACAGCGGCAGCGGGGTGATGGTCACGTCATCGGCACTGGCTGGACCGGCACGCAATTGCAGGCGCGCCAGATTGCACATGAAGTTGTAGCTGATCATGCAGCCCTTGGAGGGGCCGGTGGTGCCTGAGGTGTAGATCAGGCAAGCCAGGTCTGAAGGCTGTGGTTTCTTGACCAGCGGGGTCGTGTCATGTCCGCGCCATGCATCCAATGGCGCAATATGAATCGGGCAATCGGGGACTGTCTCCAGTGCGCCGCGATGGAGAATGTGCTGTACGTCGTGCAGTTGTCCGGCCAGTGGCGTTATGCGCGGCAGGTAGGCTGCTTCGCAGATCACCACCGAGGTGCCGGTATCGGCGATCTGATGGCGCAGGAACTCCCCTTTGAGGGCGGTGTTGATTGGCACGCTCACGGCGCAGAGCTTGTTGATGGCCAGCCAAGTGGTGACTGCGTCGATGTTGTTATCGAGCATTGTCAGCACCGTGTCACCGGTCTTGACGCCCAGCGAGATCAAGGCATGCGCCATTTTTGTTGAGAGTGAGTCAATCTGTGAATATGTGTATAACTCTCCGCTGAAATCCAGCAGTATCTTGTCTGGATGCCTTGCTACCGCCCGATCTAACGCATCGATAACAGTGTCTCGTTCTCCCACTGCCCACGTCTCTGGATTTCCACTGCTGCCCATCAGTTTTCTCCTTTTAGGCGCCCACGTTGGTAAGGGTTGCCTGATTTTATTTTGAAGAGAGAATGAGATTCTAAATAGAAAATGTGAAAATGTCTTTAGCAATAAGTTGAACATATCCTGTTATTTATGCCCAGATCCTGTGGTAACGTTGCGCCATCTTTACTTTCCTTGAGCGCATCGATCCATGCCAAAAGCCGCATCCCTGAAAACAGAAGCGCCTACGCCGGCCTCCAGAACGAAGAAAAAGGCGTTG
Source organism: Pseudomonas sp. LY-1 (assembly GCF_053502595.1). Classification (NCBI taxonomy): domain Bacteria; kingdom Pseudomonadati; phylum Pseudomonadota; class Gammaproteobacteria; order Pseudomonadales; family Pseudomonadaceae; genus Pseudomonas; species Pseudomonas sp. LY-1. Next base: position 2,666,646 of record NZ_CP094353.1, read on the forward strand.
CCTGATACAGGGGCGAGCCAGGTTAAACCGGGCGAGCGACGTATCGCTGCCAATGGAGGGGCAGGGATCAAGGTGAAGCCGAACCGACGTTCGGAAGAAACAATCGCCAATATCCTCAAGGCCACTGAAGAAGTGGTGTTGTTGTCCGGTGCCGATCGTATTTCGATCTTGGATGTGTGTCAGGTCGCGGGTGTTTCGCGGGGGACCTTCTACCGCTATTTCGCCTCCCAAGAGGATCTGCTGGACACTTTTTCGCGGCACAAACGCGAAAGTTTCCACAGCTCGCTGTCCCAGGAGCTGGGGCATATCAGTGATCCGGAAGCGCGTCTGAATGCGCTGTTCGCTTATCTCGACAATTACCTTGAGCAAAGTCGGGCGCGGCGCCTTCTGGTGGTTGCCCCTGATTATGCGTTGGGTTTTTTCCGGCGGATTTTCCACGATTCGATCGTGCGTTTTCAGGATGGCTTGGGCATTGTTTTCGACGATTGGGACGAGCGCCTGGGGGTACGTCTTGACCGTGAGTTGATCTGCGAAATGATCATTCGTTATGTGTTGAGCGAAATCCTGGTGCCGGAAGCCGCGGGGCGACGCTTGTTCCCGGTGCGGATGAAAAAACTGCTGGGTGCGCTGATCATGGGTTCCACATCCCGTACCCGCCGCTGACCTTCGACAAATCACCCATCGCTTGACTAAAGCCCTCGCATATCGAGGGCTTCGCGTTTCCGGGCGCTAGTTTTTTCGCCGCTGCACTCCTCATTTTTCGAGCTTGGCTCGTGCTTTCCAATCCCTCGATGCGTTTCAAGACTTAGGTCGAAGGCCCTGCGTCAGGCTTCCTGGCGATTTTTCAAAATAAATTGAACAGTATTTTGATTTATGCTCAATTTAAATTTAAGCTCTGGTCCTGGTAGTAAGCCTTTTCGTGACGGGTCGATCCTGTCCATGTGAAGGCGCCGCGCTAATAAACCAACAAAAAGTGCCAACCTCGAGGTACCAGACATGCTTATCGATCTACACGCCCACGCACCACACCCTGGCTATTACAACCAGCACCCTCACTGGGGGCCGTTCTTCGAACAACATGCCGACGGCGATATCAAGCTGCGTGTAGGTGATTGGATTCTCGGGCTTGGGTCGCCCGAGCGTAAGGCGGCCGTGCGCTCGGGCAACGGTCCCAAGCTTGAGGAGTATTTTGCTCGCTGGGCTGACCCGAAAACGCGTCTGGCCGGCATGGATGCCGCGGGACAGAATTTGCAGGTGGTTTCTGTCCCATCCCATTGCTACATGTACTGGACCGAAGCCGAATTTGCCGTACCGTTCGCCCGCACCGTCAATGAGACGCTGGCGCAATACTGCTCCGCCGCCCCTGATCGCCTGATGTTCTGGGCCCATGTACCGCTCAATGCTCCCGAAGCGGCGGCGGCTGAATTGCGCTACGCCTGCACCGAGCTGGGCGCCAAGGGCTTGGTCGCCGGAGGGGCCAACTTCGGCGGCCTGGAGTTCGATTCGCCGGAGCTCGACGTGGTATGGAGAACCCTCTGCGACCTGGATCTGCCGATGTTCATCCACGGCTACAACCAGTCGGTCACGTGGGGTAAGAACGCCAATGATGACCGTTACGAAACCACTGCCATCGTAGGCATGCAGTACGACGAAAGCCGCTGTTTCTGGAACCTGATTTGCGGCGGTGTGCTGGATCGTTTTCCCGATTTGAAGGTGTACATCACCCATGGAGGTGGTTATGTCCCGTACCAGCTCGGTCGCCTGGCCAAGACCAACGAAAACCTCGACGTCAAATACAACAAAAAACCGCTGCTCGAGTACATGAAAAACTTCTACTTCGACGTAGAGCTGCATGAAGTGCCGATGCGCCAGGCCCTGGTCGACATCATCGGCGCGGACCATGTGCTGTACGGCAGTAACTTCGGGGGCAGCGATGCTGTGCGTCACGACCTGACCCATGGCCTGAAGTTGTCCGACGCAGACCTGCGCAAGATTCGCTATGAAAACGCCTGCCGCTTGCTGCACCTGGATCCTGCCAAGTTGGGCAAGGTAGGTGCCTGATGAAACTGGCGCGTTGTGAGTACTTTGATACTGGGGTTTTTTGGGCGGTAGTCGATGTTGCCCAGAATCAGGTAACCCCCATTAGCGGAGAGTTCAAAGACTGGGCACCCGCGGTGGCGGCCGGGCGCGGTATCAGCTCGGTGCGTTTCGCCGGGCCCTCGTTGCCGCTCTCCAAAGTACGTTTGTTGCCGCCTATTGAACCTGTCAACCGAGTGGTGGTGGCGGGAGCCAATTACGCCAAGCATCTGGTGGAGTTCGGCTTGCAGGCGCCGGCACAGCCGGTTGCATTTCTCAAGGCCTATGGCGCGCTGATTGGCGCCAATGACCCTATCCGCTTTCCACCGTTGACTGAGGAACTCGATCACGAAGTTGAGCTGGTGGCGGTCATTGGCACTGACGAGATCGATCTGGAAAACCCGCTGGCTTGCGTGCTCGGTTATACCGTCGGTAACGACGTCAGTGCACGAGATCTGCAGCGCAGTGGGCCGGCGGGTATAGGCATGGACCTGTTCGCGGCGAAAAGCCAGGACCAGACCACTGGTCTTGGGCCCTGGATCGTCACTAAAGACGAGTTCCCGGAAGGTTCGCCGCGGCTGCGCCTGACCTTGAAGGTGAACGGTGAAGTACGTCAGGACGGATCGACAGCGGAAATGACCTGGGATGTCGGTCAACTGATCCGCTTCGTGCAGCAGCGTTCGAGTTTCGCCGGTGGCGACGTGCTATTCACCGGTTCGCCGGCGGGAGTGGGGATGGGCACCGGTGTGTTCCTCAAGGAAGGCGACGTGGTCGAAGCCAGCGTCGAGGGCATTGGCACGTTGCGCAATGTGGTCAGTAAAAAGAACCGCGCCTAATCGAGAGCCAAACATGAACGCCAATAAAGAAAAAGTAGTCGTCGTCGGTGCTGGCTTGATGGGTACCGGTATTGCACATGCGTTCGCCAGCTCCGGGTTCAACACGTTGCTGGTCGATACCAATGCCGCCTCATTGACAAATGCCAGGGCAAGCATCGAAAAGATCCTTGCCGATGGTGTGCGCCTGGGCAAAGTCAGTGACGAAAAAGCACAACAGTCACTGGCCAATCTGCTGACCTGTAGCGACCTGAGCGAAGCCGCGATTGGTGCCAACTGGCTGGTGGAGACGGTCTCCGAGCAGTTGGCGGTGAAGAAAGCGGTGCTCGCTCAAGCGGCGCCACTGCTGGCACCGGACGCGATTATCGCGACCAATACTTCGGCCCTCAGCGTGACCGAAATTGCTGCGTCGGTGGACTGTTCGGATCGCGTGATCGGCATGCACTTCTTCAACCCCGTGCACAAGATGAAGCTGGTGGAGCTGGTGCGAGGGTTGGCCACTCGCGATGAAGTCGTGGCGCGTACGCGCACCCTGTGTGAGCAGATCGGCAAAACCTCTATCGTCGTCAATGAATCGCCAGGACTGACCACCAGCCGCATGTCTGCGCTCTTGGGTAACGAGGCGATGTGGATGCTCCAGGAGGGTACGGCGACCGCCGAAGACATCGACACGGCGCTGCGCCTGGGCTTCAACCATCCGATGGGTCCATTGGAACTGGGCGACCTGACCGGTTGGGATACGCGGCTGTCTGTTCTGCGTTATCTGCACCAGACCTTGGGCGAAAAATTCCGGCCCTGCCCGCTGATCATCAAAATGGTCGCCGCCGGGCGACTGGGGCGCAAGTCGGGGCAGGGGGTCTACCGCTACGAAGAGGGTAAACAAGTTCCGGGTTCGGGGCTCAAGGCGAGCGCGCTATGAAAGACATAGTCATTGTTGATGCCGTACGTACGCCAATCGGTAAGTTCCGTGGCGGCCTTGCCAGCGTGCGCGCCGATCATCTTGGGTCGCTGGTGCTCAACCGCTTGCTGGAGCGGGTCGATGTGTCGCCGAATCTGGTCGATGATGTGATCTTCGGTTGCGTCACGCAAATCGGTGAGCAGTCCGCCAACATCGCCCGCACAGCCTTGCTCGGTGCCGGATGGCCAGTGACTGTTCCGGGGCTGACCATCGACCGCAAATGTGGCTCGGGTGAAGTGGCGGTGCATGTGGCTGCTGGCGCTATTGCTGCTGGCGCCGCTGATGTCGTGGTGGCGGGGGGCGCGGAAAACATGAGCCGCGTGCCCATGGGCAGCAATCGCGAAATTCACGGCGAGGCGTTTGGCTGGATGGTGGCGCAGCGTTATGAACTGACTGGTCAAGGCGAGGCAGCCGAGCGTATCGCCGACAAATGGGGGCTCAGCCGTGATGCCCTGGATGATTTTGCGTTCGCCAGTCATCAGCGCGCCGCCTCGGCGTCCGATGCCGGTTATTTCGATCATGAAATCGTGCCGGTTGCGGTCGAGGAGTTGTCTGAGCGGGTGCTGGCGGCGCCGGCCGCTGTGTTGCGTCAGGATGAAACCATTCGTCGTGACACGTCGCGGGAAAAGCTGTCGACGCTTAAGACCAGTTTTCGTCCGGACACTGGACGCATTACGGCTGGCAACTCGTCGCAGATCTCCGATGGTGCTGCGGCTTTATTGTTGATGAGTGCCGAAACCGCGAAAAAACTCGGGCTCAGGGCGCGCGCGCGGGTTGTGGCCTTCACCACGGTCGGTTCCGATCCGACGTTGATGCTCACAGGCCCCATCGATGCCACCTGGAAGGTATTGAGCAAGGCCGGGCTGAGCATCAACGACATCGACCTGTTCGAAGTCAATGAGGCGTTTGCCTCCGTGCCGCTGGCGTGGATGCGGGAAACCGGTGTGCCTCACGATAAGTTGAACGTCAACGGTGGCGCCATCGCCCTCGGTCATCCGTTGGGTGCCAGCGGTGCGCGATTGATGACGACTTTGTTGAACGAGCTCGAACGCCGTGGTGGTCGTTTTGGCCTGCAAGCCATTTGCTGCGCTGGCGGCATGGGCACGGCGACCATCATCGAACGGCTCGATTGAGATGGCGCGCCTACCGCTGGTTTCGCTGGAGGCCATGCCGGTTGCGTTGCAGGACGCAGTCGAGCGTGGTCGGTACAGCCGCATGCTCAGTTCCACGACGCCGGTTCAGGTCTGGGCGCATCGACCGGCGGTAGCGCTGGCTTGGCTGGGCTTGATGGAGAGCTTGCACAACGACAGTGTGCTCGATGAGCGCTTGCGCGAGCTGGTGCGGCTGAAGATTGCCAGCATCACCACCTGCAAGGCCTGTCAACTGGCGCGTAAGTCCGATGCGGTCACTGAGGAAGATATTGCGTGCATGGCAACGGACAGCGCGTCCTTCACGCCAGCCGAGCGCGCTGCGCTGCGTTATGCCGAGTTGTTTGCCGGCGACTACCTGGCAATTGACGACACCGATTTCCTCCAGCTTGGGGACTTCTTCTCCACGGCCCAAGTGGTAGAGCTTGGGCTGTATTGCGCGCTGATGTTGGCTGGAGGTCGTATGACCCTGGTGCAGCAGGCCTATTGATACCTTCGATGTCGAGGTATATATGATCTATTTTTTAATAAGTGTCCAATAGTGTTCGGGCAAGGCCTATGATTGGCCGTAAAGTATGGCCTTAAGCGAGCTTTCTTGAAAAATAATGACAAAAATTACGGAGACGATCATGTCCACACCCGCACAGAGTGACCTGGTCAAGGTTTTTACTGACGTAGCCAGTAATTATCGCGGCACCAGCGATATCGACTTGCACGCGGTCTACCGCGACATGCGCGCCAACTCGCCGGTGCTGCAAGACAATTTCATGGCCCGGCTGGGCGTGCCCTCGATTGCCGGACTGGATGCCAGTCGACCGACCTTCACATTGTTCAAATACGACGATGTCATGGCTGTCATGCGTGACGCCGGCACCTTCACCAGTGGTTTCATCGCCGAAGGGCTGGGTGCGTTTTTCGATGGCTTGATCCTCACGGCAATGGACGGGGATGCCCACAAGAACATCCGTAACCTGTTGCAGCCGGTCTTCATGCCGGAGACGGTGAATCGCTGGAAAGAAACCAAGATCGACCGGGTGATTCGCGAGGAATACCTCAAGCCAATGGTGCCGGCCAAAGGCGCGGACCTGATGGATTTCGCGTTGTATTTCCCCATCCGGGTAATTTACTCGTTGATCGGCTTCCCCGAGGACCGTCCCGAGCAGATCGAGCAATACGCCGCCTGGGCCCTGGCCATCCTGGCGGGTCCGCAAGTCGACCCGGAAAAAGCCGCGGCTGCCCGGGGCGCCGCCATGCAAGCGGCGCAGTCCTTGTATGATGTGGTGAAAGTAGTCGTGGCCGAGCGTCGCGCAAGCGGGGCATCGGGCGATGATCTGATCAGCCGGCTGATTAACGCCGAATACCAGGGACGCTCCCTGGACGATCATGAGATTGCCACCTTTGTGCGTTCGCTGCTTCCGGCTGCCAGTGAAACCACAACCCGAACCTTCGGCACCTTGATGTCCTTGCTTCTGCAAAATCCGGACGTACTGGAGCGGGTCCGCAATGACCGCAGCCTCGTGAACAAAGCCATCGATGAAGCGGTGCGCTTTGAACCGGTGGCCACTTTCAAGGTGCGTCAGGCCGCCAAAGACCTGGAGATTCGTGGCGTGCCGATCCCTAAAGGGGCGATGGTGCAGTGCATTGTCACTTCCGCCAATCGCGACGAAGAGGCGTTCGAAAATGCCGATCAATTCGACATCGACCGAAAGCCAAAACCCTCGTTCGGCTTCGGCTTCGGTCCGCACATGTGTATCGGTCAGTTCGTTGCCAAAACCGAGATCAACTGTGCGCTGAATGCCATCCTCGACCTCATGCCCAACATTCGCCTCGACCCGAGCAAACCCGGCCCGCAAATCGTCGGCGCGCAGCTGCGCGGCCCGCACTACCTGCATGTGCAGTGGGACTGATGGGCGCTTGGGTCTGATTTAATATGAACACAAATAAAAAATGTGTTTAATTAAATCAAGATGTGCACTATGATTCAGGCACAACAACAAGCCCGAATGCGAAGGGGAAAACAATGAAAGTTGAAGATCTGATTCTCGTCAGTGTCGATGACCACGCGATCGAGCCGCCAAATGCCTTTGCTCGTCACATGCCTGCCCGTTTCAAGGGGCGCGAGCCGCATGTGATCAAGAAAGGCGATCGCGATGTTTGGGTGTTCGAGGAGCAGGCCACTGGCTACATGGGCCTCAACTCCGTGGTCGGCCGACCCAAAGAGGAATACGGCATGGAGCCGCTGGGCTACGAGCAGATGCGTCGTGGCACCTGGAGTATCAAGGACCGCGTCGACGATATGAACGCCAACGGCGTGCTCGGTTCATTGTGCTTTCCTACCTTCCCGGGTTTTGCCGGGCAACGTTTCCAGGTGCACGCTGACCGTGACGTGTCGATGGCGGCCATCCAGGCTTACAACGACTGGCATTTGCATGACTGGTGCAATGCAGCGCCAGGCCGTTTCATCCCGCTGATGATCGTGCCGTGGTGGGACATGAAGGCCGCTGCCGCCGAGGTCGAGCGCCTGGCCAAGCAGGGGGTGCACGCGCTATCGCTGTCGGATAACCCGGCCATTCACGGTTACCCGTCGATTCACAGCGATTACTGGGACCCGTTGTGGAAGGCCTGCAGCGATAACAAGGTGGTGATCTGCTGTCACATCGGTACCGGCGTAAAAGCCAACCACGCATCGGATTTGTCACCCATCGATGCCTGGATTACCTCCATGCCGATTTCCATCGCCAACTCCGCCGCCGACTGGATCTGGGCGCCCATGTGGAAAAAATTCCCGGACCTGCGCATGGCGCTTTCCGAAGGCGGTATCGGTTGGATTCCTTACCTGCTGGAGCGGGCTGACTTCACCCACCGTCATCACAACGCCTGGACCAACTCCAATTTCGACGGAAAAATGCCCAGTGACATTTTCAACAAGCACTTCATCACGTGCTTCATCGAAGATAATTTCGGCCTGAAAAACCTCGATTACTTGAACGCCGAGATGGTCACCTGGGAAAGCGATTACCCGCACTCCGACTGCACCTGGCCAAACTCGCCGGAAACCGCCTGGGAAGGGTTGCAGCACCTGCCCAAGGAGATGATCGACAAGGTCACTCACTTGAATGCCATGCGTGAGTTTTCCTTCGATCCGTTCTCCATCCATGGCCGGGAAAACTGCACGGTCGGCGCGCTACGGGCTCAGGCCACGCACGTCAGCATCGAGCCTGCCCTGGGCCTGGGCGGCGCCGATCATGGTCGCCATGACAACAAGCCGGTCACCTCCGGCGACATCAATGCGATGTTCGCCCAGGCTGACGCGCAAACCGCGTTGTAAGTTGTCGCTGCTCCCACAGTCGCCGGCCAATGGCGGCTGTGGAGCGGTTGCCGTTCTGTGGTCGCTTCGTTCGAAGCGATTGCGCCTGTGTTGAGCGTGAGAGAGCGCATATGGCCATCAGTAAATTTTCCTACAGCAGTATTCCTCCCGAGGCGGAAGCGCTTCGCCCAGAGGTGCGAGCGTTCATTCACGACACGCTGGCCGATTATCCTCCCACCCTGAGTGCGCGGTCCTGGATGGGGTTCGACGCCGAGTTCAGCAAGAAACTCTGCGCCAGGGGCTGGGTCGGCATGGCCTTGCCCAACGCCTACGGCGGTGCACAGGCGAGCCCGTTTGCCCGCTATGTGATTATCGAAGAGTTGCTGGCTGCCGGTGCGCCGGTATCGGCTCATTGGATCGCCGACCGGCAAAGCGGGCCGCTGATCAATCGTTTCGGCACCGAGCAGCAAAAACAGCATTACCTGCCGGCCATTTGCCGGGGTGAAAGCTACTTCTGCATTGGCATGAGCGAGCCCAATTCCGGTTCGGACCTGGCGTCGATCAAAAGCACTGCGGTGCGTGAGGGCGATGATTGGCTGGTCAATGGCCAGAAGGTCTGGACCACCAACGCCCACCATTCGCACTACATGATTGCCCTGGTGCGTACCGGTGAGAAACAGGCCGCCAGGCATGAGGGCATGTCGCAATTCATCGTCGATCTGAGCCTGCCCGGCATCACCATCCGACCGATTCGCGACCTGGCCGGTGGCGAGCACTTCAACGAAGTGTTTTTCGACAATGTGCGGCTGCCCGCCGACGCCTTGATCGGCACTGAAGGCAAAGGGTGGGACCAGGTCACCGCTGAACTGGCCTTCGAGCGCAGCGGCCCTGAGCGGTTCCTCAGTTGCATGGCCTTGTTGAAAACGCTGATTGACGCGGTGGGTAAGACACCCAATGCGCTACAGGCGCGGGAGATCGGGCGGCTTTCGGCCAAGTTGCTGACACTGCGCAATATGTCGTTGTCGGTCACGGCACAGCTGGCAGCGGGTGAGCATCCGGCCTGGGCGGCTTCCTGCGTGAAGGACTTGGGCAATGCCTTTGAGCAGGAAATTCCCGAGGTTGCCCAGCTGTTACTGGAAACCGAACCACGGCAAGACGGCGGCAGCGAACATGCACGGGTGCTGGCCTACCTGACTCAGATGGCGCCCTCATTCTCACTGCGCGGGGGCACGCGCGAAATTCTACGCGGCATCATTGCCCGCGGGTTGGGGTTGCGATAATGCGCGAGATATTTGAAACGACGATTGAACGCCTGTTTGCCGATGTGGCGACGCCGGCTTATGTGATGGGTTGTGAAGGCGGCGAATGGCCGGCCGAATTATGGGCCGCGCTGGACGAGTCGGGCTTTACCCAGGCGGGTGTCACCGAAGCGCTGGGAGGTGCTGAAGCCAGTTGGGCCGATATGTATGTGCTGGTCCGTGCCGCCGGGCGCTTTTCGGTGCCCGCGCCATTGGGTGAGGCCCTGCTCGCCAACTGGCTACTGAGCAAGGCCGGCCTGGAGGGCAGGGCAGGCGCCCTGAGCATGGCGGCCAGCGCTGATCTGGTGCTCGATGGCGAGCGCGTTCATGGCGCTGCCTATTCGGTCCCTTGGGGGCGCAATGTCGAAGCGCTGGTAGCGATTGCCAATAGCGTAACCGGTGTCCCACATGTGGTGTTGCTTGAGCGCAGTGCTGCCAGCGAACTCACGCCGAGCTTGAATGTGGCGGGCGAGCCACGGGATGACCTGGGGTTCACCAGTGCCCAGGTACTGGCGCAAGCGCCGCTACCCGCCGGGCTCGACGCCGATGTCCTGGAACTGGGCGGTGCGATGCTGCGTGCGGCGCAGACCGCCGGGGCTTTGCACGCGCTATTGGACATGACCGCCAACTACGCCGGCGAACGCAAACAGTTCGGGAAGGCCATTGGTTCGTTCCAGGCCATTCAACAGCAATTGGCGGTATTCGCCGAACAGGCTGCTGCCGCCGGCATTGCCGCCGAGGCCGCCTTTGCAGAGTCCCGTTGGGGCCTGGCCGCGCTGACCATTGCTGCCGCGAAAATCAGCACGGCAGAAGCGGCCAGTGTTGGCGCCGGCATTGCGCATTCCGTGCATGGGGCTATCGGGTTTACCGAGGAGTACCCCCTGCATTTGCTCACGCGGCGGTTGTGGGCGTGGCGCAGCGAATTCGGATCGGCCAGCGTTTGGAGTCAACGTTTCGGCGCTCAAATATGCCAGGGAGGCAGCGATGGATACTGGCCGTTGCTGACCAGCCACGGCCAGCAATCCTTAATCTGTCCTGCGAGTAACCCGGCATGAGCAACTTTCTTCAGATCGAGCGCGAGGACGGCATCGTCACTGTGCGCATGAACCATCCCGATACCCGCAATGCGCTGACGACGCCCGAGCAGATTCAGGAGTTTGTCGACCTGTGTGCGGAACTGCGGCGCGACAAGTCGGCGCGGGTGATGGTGCTCACGGGCAATGGCAGCGCGTTCTGTGCCGGCGGTAACGTCAAGGATATGCACGAGCGTGGCGGTATCTTCGCCGGTTCGCCCTATGAGTTGCGCAATACCTACCGCGATGGCATTCAACGCATTCCCCTGGCGATTTACGAGCTGGATATTCCAGTCATCGCGGCGGTAAACGGCCCGGCGATTGGCGCGGGTCTCGATCTGGCGTGCATGTGCGACATCCGCCTGGCGGCGCCCAAGGCGATCTTCGCCGAGAGTTTCGTGCGCCTGGGCATTGTTCCCGGGGACGGCGGTGCCTGGCTGTTGCCGCGCATCATCGGCATTCCCAAAGCCAGTCTCATGGCGTTTACCGGCGATGCCATCGATGCCGCAAAGGCGCTGGAATGGGGCCTGGTGGAGCAAGTCTGCACGCACGAAACGCTCCAGACGGAAGCTCAGGCGCTGGCGCGACGAATCGCCAGTAATCCGGGGCATGCGTTGCGCCTGTGCAAGCGCCTGCTGCGTGAAGGCCAACATATGCGCCTGGATTCGCTGCTGGAATTGTCCGCGGCGTATCAGGCGCTGGCGCATCACACCGAAGACCATCAAGAGGCGGTGGCGGCTTTTGTCGACAAGCGCGATCCCGATTATCAGGACCGCTGATCACCCATTGCCCACAACAAGAATCGATCTGGAGTAAGCAAAATGCGTGGCGTATTTCGAGAAGACCACAACATGTTCCGTGATCAGGCCCGCCGCTTCGTCGACCGCGAAATCGTGCCTTACCTGCATGAGTGGGAAAAGAACGGCATCGTTCCCAAGGAGGTTTGGCTCAAGGCCGGCGAGAACGGATTGCTGTGCTCCACGGTGCCAGAAGAATATGGCGGCCCCGGAGGTGACTTCGGTCATTCGGCGGTGATGATCGAAGAGCTGGCGCGAGCCAACGCCACTGCCGTGGGTTTCACCACCCACTCGGAAATCGTAACGCCTTACATCGTGGCCTACGGCAGCGAAGAGCAGAAGCAGCAATGGCTGCCGCGTATGGTCAGTGGTGAATTGATTGGCGTGATCGCCATGAGCGAACCGGGGATCGGCAGTGACCTGAGGGCCATGCGCACCTCGGCGCGGCGCGACGGTGACGACTACATTGTCAGTGGCCAGAAGACCTTTATCACCAACGGTGGGAATGCTGGCCTGGTGGTCACTGCCACCAAGATTGACCCCGCGGCCAAAGAGTTGACCTTGATCTGCGTCGAAGAAGACCGTGCCGGCTTCGCCAAGGGACGCCTGCTGGAAAAGATCGGCCTGAAAGGGCAAGACACCGCCGAACTGTTTTTTGATGAAGTCCGGGTGCCTGTCGGCAATCGTTTGGGCGAGGAGGGCATGGGGTTCAAATACCTGACCCATCAACTGGCCTGGGAGCGCCTGATTATCGCGATCCGTGCCGCGCAATCGATCGACACGCTGCTGGAGGAAACCATTGGTTATACCCGTGAGCGCAAGGTCTTCGGCAAACCGGTGCTCGACTTCCAGAACACCCGTTTCAAACTCGCTGAAGCCAAGGCCCAGGCCACCATGTTGCGGGTGTTCGTTGACGACTGCCTGACCAAGGTGATGCGCGGTGAGTTGACGCCTGAAATCGCCGCGATGGCCAAGCTACTGGGGTCGGAAATGCAGGGCAAGCTGCTCGACGAGTTCCTGCAATTGCACGGTGGTTATGGCTTCATGAGCGAATACAAGATCAGCCGTGCCTGGGTAGATGCTCGCGTTGCTCGGATCTACGGCGGCACCTCGGAAATCATGAAAGAAATTATCGGCCGTACCCTTTGAAGTACTGCCGCAGGAGGCAATCAGATGAATAACTCCCTTTATGACATTCCTTTGAAAAAAAACGATGGCAGTGCCAGCCGCCTGGGCGACTACCAGGGCAAAGTTCTGCTGGTGGTCAACGTCGCTTCAAAATGCGGCCTGACCCCGCAATACGAGGGGTTGGAAAAGCTGTACCAAAGTAAAAAAGACCAGGGGTTTGAGGTGTTGGGTTTCCCGGCCAATAACTTCAGGGAACAGGAGCCGGGGAGCGACGCGGAAATCGTCGAGTTCTGTTCGGTCAACTATGACGTCCACTTTCCGTTGTTCTCGAAAATCTCGGTGGTCGGCGCGGATCAGCACCCTCTCTACACTCAACTGACTGGCTCGCAACCTGAAGCCATCGGTGACGGTCCGTTCCGTGAGCGGTTGAAGGGATATGGCATCGAGTCGGCCAACACCACGGACGTGCTGTGGAATTTCGAGAAATTTTTGATCGACCGCCACGGCGCGGTGGTTGCGCGTTTCGCTCCGGACGTTACGGCGGATGACCCTCGGTTGCTTGACGCGATAAATACACAGTTGGCCAAAGAGGCTTAGGCGTGCAGACGGTCGACACAGTGAGTGCACTTCGCGCGTTGGTAACCCGCGCGCGCAGTGAAAACAAGAAAGTCGCTCTGGTGGCAACCATGGGCAATTTACATGAGGGTCATATAGCCCTGGTTCATTGGGCCAGGCAGCGGGCTGATTATGTGGTCGCGAGTATCTTCGTCAATCCACTCCAGTTCGGGGCGAGTGAGGATCTGGCCGACTATCCTCGGACGCCGGAGGCGGATCGAGAGAAACTGGTCGACGCTGGCTGTGATGCGCTATTTGTCCCGGCTGTCGAACAGATCTATCCCGAAGGAATGCTTAACCAGGCCATTGTTAGTGTGCCGAACGTCTCCGAAGGTTTGTGCGGTGCAGCGCGCCCAGGACACTTCGATGGCATGGCTACGGTCGTTGTCAAATTGCTGAATATCGTTCAGCCGAACGTCGCGGTTTTCGGGGAGAAGGACTATCAGCAGTTGGCGGTCATTCGTTCAATGGCCAGGGATCTCAATATGACAGTCGACATTGTCGCTGCTCCGACCATTCGAGCCCCGGATGGGTTGGCGTTATCTTCCCGCAACGGTTATCTGACCGATAGAGAGCGTGCCATTGCTCCAGTGCTTTATGCATGCCTGCAACAAATGGCGGCGTCTATCCAGGTTGAGGGTCGGGTGGCTGAGGGCCAGTTGATGGAATGTCGTCGACGTATAAGCGACGCCGGTTTTCAGCTGGAGTACTTTGAGGTCAGGAATGCCCAGAATTTAAATCCTGTGACAAGCACTGATACTCATTTTGTGATCCTGGTGGCGGCGCGCATCGGTAAAACGCGACTCATCGATAATTTGACGGTGGATCTTCGCCTGGGTGACTGAATTAACCATCACGGAATGCATCACCACACAGTCTAAAGGGGGGCCTCAGTCCATCGTGAAAACAGAAAGATCACCAAAGGAAACGACAGTGGGTCTTTATCGAGCATTCGCTGCGCTTTGCCTGTGTTTTGTCTCTCTAGTCGGCGTTGCTCAGCAAGCCCCAGCGGATGCCTATGGTGCCGACACCCAGCGTGCCAAAGCCTTGCTGGCAAAAGCTGTCGCCGAGTACAAAGCCAAGGGCGACACAGCGTTAGCCGAGTTCAGCCGGCAGGGGGTCTATGTCGATGGTGAGCTGTACATCTACGTGGTAGATACCTCCGGTGTAATGCTTGCGAGCGGCGGGCCTTCAGTTTCACTGGTCGGCAAACCGGTGGTCAGCTTCCTGGACGACGACCTCAAAGCTGTATTCCAGCAAGCCATTTCACAGCCAGATGACGGCGTTGTGCATAGCGCCGAATACCGCTGGTGGAACTGGCAACACGCCAAGGTCGAGCGCAAACGGGTGTTCTATCAGCGTGTGCAGGATCGGGTGATCTCCGTGGGTTACTACATGCCACGGTCGAGCCCGGAACAGGCACAACAACTGCTGCGCCAAATCTCGGGGCAAGTTGCCAACGACGCTAAAACCACCTTCGGCCTCATTAATCAGCACGATAAGCAGCTCACCCGGGATGATCTTTATGCCTTTGTGGTGGACCTGAAAACCCAGCGGTTTGTCGCTCACGGTTTTTCGCCCCGGTTGATCGGCACCGACTTCAAGTCATTGCGCTCAACCGACGGCAAGCCTATTGGCGAGGATATTCTCAAGCAGATGAGCGCCCATGAAACAGGGGAGATCGCCTATCTGTGGCGCAACCCTATGACCGGGCAGAACGAATACAAGAGGACTTTTCTGCAGCGGGTGAACGGGTACATCGTCGCCGTGGGCTGCTATGCAATCAAGTGATCAATGATGGGTGATATCGGTGTTTTGAGCCATGGCAGCGACAAGGCGACCCGTAGCCATTGGATGATTCTGTCCATTATCAGCTTCAACTTTATCTCGTACGTATGCAGTGGCTTGCCGCTTGCTGTGTTGCCGGGCTACGTCCTCAATGACCTGGGCCTGCCCTCGGTTTTCGCTGGTGTGGTGATCAGCTCGCAGTACCTGGCGACGCTCCTGACCCGCCCCTTGGCTGGTGGCGTGGCCGATCGCCTGGGTGCCAAATACGCAGTGGTGTGTGGGTTCAGTGGCTTGATGTTGAGCGGCACCCTGACTGCGCTCGCCATTATCCTGCACACCCAACCCTGGTTGACCCTGACACTATTACTGCTGGGGAGGTTGGTGTTGGGGGCGTCCACAGCCATGATTTCCACGCCCTGCTGCACCTGGGCCATCGGGTTATGCGGTGCCCCTCGGGCAGCACAGGTCATGTCGTGGAACGGAATAGCGGCTTACGGCGGCACGGCTGTTGGCGCGCCACTGGGTGTGCTGCTGCACAATTCGTTGGGTATCGCCAGTGTGGGGTTGAGCACCGTGTTGCTTGGCCTGATGTTCCTGCTTTTGGCTCTGGGCAAGCGGTCAGCTCCATTAGTGACAGGCGCCCGTCTGGCATTTTATCGAGTCCTGTTCGCCGTCATGCCAAATGGCCTGGTCCTGGTTTGCAGTTCGGTGGGGTTTGGCGGGCTGACGGCGTTCGTCGCACTGTTCTTCGACAGTCTGGGCTGGGATCACGCCGCCTACTGTCTAAGTGGCTTCGGGGCAGGTTTTATCGTTGCCCGATTGTCGTCGCCGGGAATACTGCAGCGATTCAGAGGGTACAAGGTGGTGGGTGGGTGCCTGCTTGTACAGACCTTGGGCATGCTGCTGATATGGCTCGCGCCGTCTCCTGCGCTGGCCATTGCCGGCGGGGCGTTGACCGGGATAGGGGTGTCATGGGTCTATCCGGGGCTAGGCGTGGAGACATTGGCGAGCACTCCGGCCGCGAACCGTAACTCGGCGCTCAGTGCCCTTTCAATATTTTTTGATATTGCAGTGGGGATCGCCGGCCCGGTGATGGGCCTGGTTGCCTCAGGTTTTGGCTATGCTGCGATATTTCTCTGTGCTGCACTGATGTCAGCAGGCGGGTTTCTAGTGGCGCTCTGCCTATGTTGGCGGAAGGGCCGCATACGCGATTGATACGGCTTGCTTAATGGCGTCCCTCTGTTTGACATGACTGATGCGCAAGTAAGCCCTTCGACGCTCTGAGAGCGCAGCGATCCACAGGCTTCCTGTTCGCGGCCTGCCTGGCCGACGATGTGATCGACTGGACGCCATGCCATAATGGAAAGCCCTCTCGATTTTGAAGATCATGACAGACTCACAGGCACCCGCCTCCCCGAGATACAAACGTCGTCCACAACAGATGCGTGGCCATGAGCGTGTCGAGATGATTCTGGATGCTTGTGCACGCCTCATGGTGGGGAAAGGTGTGCTCAGTCTGACCATGCATGGTATTGCCAAGGAAGCGGGTACTTCCATTGGGTCGCTTTATCATTTTTTTAGGGATAAGGAGGAGGTCCTGAGCGCATTGGGCCGTCGCCATATTGATGCGCTAGGCAAAATTGCCAGTGAGCTTCTTCTTATTGAACCCGCCACCTGGATTGGATTTAGTACGGCGGATACAGTTAAACATTTAGTGCTTCCATTGCTGGAGTATGTTGAGAAAAATCCTGATTTTCTGCATATGATCAGCCCGAATTTCTCTGCTGGCCAGCTTCAGGCTTCTGATTTACAGGTACAGCTCAAAGAAATTTATAGTCATGTTGTTATGTTACGCATTCCTAATGTCAGTACCGAAATGTGTGAAGTGTATGCGGTTGCAATGTTGGCGTTACCTGCTGGTCTTTGTCGCGCAGCATTTGAAAATGATAATTTTAAAAGTTTGCTTATTCTAAACGAGGCGCCACGCGCCTTGGTTGCATACCTTGAGGCAATAGAAAAGCAGGGCGCTTGATGAGATAGTCACCCCTGTAAAATCTAAACTTTCGCAGGGTGTTCTGTTTCGAAGGCCATTTCCTCGATTCACTGTTCCAGCGAGGTGGCAGTGACCAGGACTGGGTAATGCTTGATCTGCAAGCGTGTTGCGATGCTGTTGCCATTGAGCGGGAGAATGGTGATCCCGGGAGCGGCTGCGCGAATCCGAGCCAGAGCTTTTAAATCAGCCACTTCGACAGCCAGGCCAACTGTACCCAGCTCGCGCAGGACTGTGCCCCGCTCCTGAAGCCAAGCCAGTGACTTGGGATCGTCCCCCACCAGAAAGAAGGGCGGCAGGCCAGGCATGTCCAGGGTTCGAGGTGTGATCTTGCCTGGGCTCAACCGAGAACTGCTGATGGGTAGCATCCAGGCCTCATCAGATAGCAGGGAGACCTCGGCACGGAAAAGTCCGTTAGGTGTCCCTCCATTCATCTGAGCATCGAATACTCGAAGATCGGTTTGAGCGAAGTCGCCGGGCAGACCCTCAACAACTGTCAGTTCTGCTAGGGCGAAGGGTGTCAGTATCAGAATGAGACAAGAGGTGAGGGGGATTTGCTTCATGGTGATGGGACCTGTTCGACCGCGGGGTTCATTGCTGGGACCCTGTTCATTTTTCCGGCACCCATCCCCCTCCAAGCGCCTGATACAGAGAAATCACGTTCTTAAGCTGGTTCTCCCGAATCTGAATGGCTGACAATTCGGTGTTAAACAGATTGCGCTGAGCGTCCAGTACTTCAAGGTACGAAGAGTAGCCCCCTTGGTAACGATCCCTGGCGATTTCCAGTGAGCGAGCCAAGGTAACCCGGCGAGCATGCACTCGCGTTATCTGCTCCTCGAGGCGTTTGACGCCAGATAATGAATTTTCAACTTCACCAAAAGCTTTGAGCGCAGTGGCCCTGTACGAATAAGCCGCTTGATTGCGTTGGGCGGTGGCGACCCCGACTTGGGCTTCGAGTCGACCAGCGCTATAGATCGGTGCCAAGACGCTCGCCCCCAGATCCCAAACTTTGACTGGATCGAAATCCAAGGCATTTACATAAAGCCGTCCTATGCCACTCGACAGTTGCACTTGGGGGAGGAATTCGTCACGCCGTGCATCCAGCTTCAGGTCAGCAGCGGCGACCAACTGTTCGGCCTGCTGTATATCAGGGCGCCTGCGCAGCAATTGCGCGGGCAAGAGTCCTGGCACCGTGGGCGGTGTAAGGGTTTGAAGCTCTCGTCCCCGGTGTAGATCGCCCGGCAGCGTGCCGGTTAATAAACGAATGGCGTTCTCTTGCTGACGGATAGCCTGCTCAAGTTCGGGGATCATCTGTGCGGCAGATTCGTACTCAGACTGCGCCTGGGTAAGTTCCAGTTGCGAGGTGTAGCCTTCGTTTGCTCGATCCTCAGCGACACGCAATGCGTCACGGCGTGATTGTGCGGTATCTCGGGTAACCTTTAACTGGGTGTCCAGGGACACCAGTAAAATGTAGGCCCGCACGGTGGTACTGGCCACAGACAGGCGAATGTTATCCCTGTCAGACTGGCTTGCCTGATAACTCATCTGCGCCGCGTTTTCCAAGGTGCGCAGGCGGCCCCAGAGGTCCAGTTCATAAGACGCCTGCAGCTCCGGTTGTATGGACCGCGTATGGGTGATGCCGGTAGTCCCCAAACTGCGATTGGTTTGTCCGCCGACCGAACCGTCCAGAGTCGGCAACAGCGCTGAGTGGGACAGCCTGATCTGCTGTCGGGCTTCTTCAACTCTGGATATGGCCTCTAGAATGTCAGTGTTATGGGCCAGAGCAGCCTCAACCAGGTCATTAATCGCTGGTTCATCGAACGTTTGCCACCACGTGCCGGATATCGGTGCGGGGACTCCGATGGGTGCGCGCCAGGCCGCCGGGGCAAATACTTTGGCCTCCTGGGGTGAGGCTGTTTTGACCGGGGCGCAAGCAATCAAGCCGAATGCGGCGCCTAACGACATCCACTGCAGGGCACCATACGCTTTGATATTCATGGCGCCGAACTCCGCTTCGAGGTGTCGCTGGTATCGACATGGGTGATCACCGACATGCCTGGACGCAGCCGGTGCAACAAGGGTTGCTCTGGATCCAGGACTATTCGAACGGGAATACGTTGTGCGACTTTAGTAAAGTTGCCTGTTGCGTTGTCCGGACGCAGGACGCTGAATTCCGAGCCGGTGGCTGGGGCCAAACGTTCGAGTCGCCCCGTCAGACGTGCGCCGTCCAGTGCGTCCACATCAAGGCTGACAGGTTGGCCCACTAGCATATGGTGAATCTGGGTTTCCTTATAATTGGCGATCACCCACAGTTGTTCCGGCACCAGGTAGAGCAGTTGCGAGCCCGCCGATACATATTGGCCAAGACGCACCGATACCTCGCTGAGAACGCCGTCGCGCGGCGCCCTGATCTGTGTATTGTCCAAATCGATCTCAGCCAGATGAAGAGCCGCTTGTGCGGTTCTGACCTGCGCCTGGAGCACCCCTCGTGAAACACGGGTGGACTTGACGGTCTCTTCTGCAATGTTGATGGCGGCTCGCGCTTTTTTGACGTTCGCACTGGCGGCCCGAGCGGTCGCGCGAATCTGGTCGCGTTCACGTACAGAGACCGACCCACGAGAGGCCAACTCGTTGACCCGCAGTTCGTCGGCCTGCGCACGGGCATATTCTGCTTGCGCCGAATAGAGTTCCGCCCCTCGAGAGGTGAGTGTCGCCTGGTCTGACGCCTGGGTTTGCACAGAGTTGTCCAGTTCTGCCTTCCGGGCGTCAAGGTCGGCCTGTGCTTGCTCGACTCGCTGGCGATAAATCCGATCATCGATTTGCAACAGGGTCTGGCCTCGACGCACAGCCTCGAAGTCGCGCACCAATACCTTTGCGACATAACCGTTGACCTGAGGTGCCATGACCGTTATCTGTCCCCGGACATAGGCGTTTTCAGTGGTGGTGATGGCGCTGTTGAAAGGCCAGAATTGCCAAGCGTAAAGAATCGCCAGAATACCCGCCAAAGCCACACCAATCATTATGAAAACCGTACCCCGTCGGGGCTTTATGATTTTTGGCGGGTCCTGGGCCGCACTGCCAGTATCTGCCACCGAGATGGAGTCTTGCGTCGCTGGATTCTGCGGGTTGGGCTGTCCGTTTCCGGCTTTGTCATTTCGGGTCATAAGAGGGTCACACAGTCACAGGATGGGTAATGTCGGGCTTGGGCTGTTCGGCCTTCTTTGCCGCCCGTGCGGCACGCACGGTGTGGAATAGCGACCAACTCAAGAAGCTGATGGTCAGCAAGCCGATAACACGAAAGACGTCATTGAATGCCAGCACATTGGCTTCACGGCTGGCTGCCTGGCTCAGTTGCGAGATGCCCTGGGCCTGACGTAGAACAGGGTCGGTCTGGGTCGCGCTGTAGATCTGGTTCTGGATCTGCAACCGCTGAGCCACCACAGGATTGGTCGGGTCGAGATGGCCATTGATCTGGCTCGAATGGAATTTTTCGCGCATCACCTGGAAAGAGCCGAAAGCAGCGGGGCCCGCCAACCCACCTATGCTTTGGGTGAGAGAGAACAGCACGGCAAAACTGACCATGTACTGCGGCCCGTTTTTCAAGGCGCTCATTACGCCAATCAGCATCAGCGGCCCCATGAACATCCCGGCTGCAAACGAGAGCAGTCCCTGGCTGAGGAACATATCGTGTGGACGCGTCAGATTGGTTGCGTCGGCGTCCATGAAGCTACCCAGGCCTATCAGGACGATGGACGTCAGGATCTGCGGAATCACCGCCTTCTGACTGAACGTCAGAGCGCTGGTGCACATACCTCCCAGCAAACCTGCAAGCATGACTGCATACAACGAATGCAGTTGGTCTGCGCCCATACCAAGTGTCTGTAGTAGTCCGACGGCGCCGAAGTTCTGTTCTGAGAGGATG
The DNA here is from genome assembly GCF_053502595.1 of Pseudomonas sp. LY-1. Lineage (NCBI taxonomy): Bacteria > Pseudomonadati > Pseudomonadota > Gammaproteobacteria > Pseudomonadales > Pseudomonadaceae > Pseudomonas > Pseudomonas sp. LY-1. The sequence continues at coordinate 2,687,639 of NZ_CP094353.1, forward strand.
AAGCGCAACATCATTGCGCCCATGGCGAAACGCAAAGTCTCCAATGATCCCAGCCAGCGAGTTTGCAGCAATGGGTTCTTGCGGTTGTACTCGATGATGAAGGCAGCGGTCAGCAAAATGACCGATGCGAGCAGCGCATACCCCATCCATAGCTGGCTGTTCCACCATTGCACGCGGCCCTGGGCCAGCACCGCAGCTATCAATGCCAGCCCCGGAGCAAGTAGCGCGAAGGTTACGAAGTCCAGCGATTCAAAGATTTTGATCCGCTCTCCCGGAGGCAGTTTGAGAACGACGACGGCGGCGAGACTGCACAGCGCCAGGCCTGCTTCAAAGACGTACAGTCGATGCCAGAACAGTGGTCCCTGGAATCCGCTCTCTATGGCTTAAATCGCCATTCATTAGGACTTGCTGAGGAGGGCGGGCTTCTGTGGGGTGTCGGTGGTTCCGTAGAAGGTTTATGCGGCGTCGACGGCCAAACGCCTTGCGTGCATCCCAAGGAAGGGCGGCACTTGTCCCGGAACGCAGAAATGACACGATGGCTGGCTCCTTGCTGGCCTTGGATGTGGTTCTCATTATAAATGACAACCAACCGTTGTGTGATGAACTGGTGAGCCGGCTGGAGGAGAAAATTCCAGCGATGGCGAAAGGCACGATTAATGCGGCCTATATCAATACGCTGGCGGCCGGACTCAGTGTGATGGAAGTCATGAATGGCGTGCTCGTTGATACAACGGCCGATGGTCAGCACAAGGTTATTCGAGTGGCCAAGCCCAAGCATAAGATAGCTTCGGGCAGGATTATCAAGGTGCGCCGCTTTTGATAACGAAAGATTGAGAGGGCCCGTATCTTCACGATGTCGCCGTGCAACACGCGGGAAGTCTGACACTTCGGCAAGTCCAGCCTTCCTGCTGAGCAGGATAACCGCCAAGCTCGCCGGTGCGTTGGGTCCGCTAATCAGTGCCTGGGCTCTCAGCTTAGCCAAGCCTGTTTGATGTGTCCGGCGTTCTCGCCGATCGTGTGAAGTGCCCCTCGGACGTTGGCGCCAATATCTGTTGTACTTTGGTTTTCTACCTTCAAGGTCAGTTCCATCACCGCAGCCTCCAGGGCTAGCTTATTTTGATATAGCCGCTCAAGAACATCAGAAAGTGAATATTCGCTGGGCATCGTTTTGGCTCCAATCGAGGACTCAAGAGCGTAGCAGCGGAAGGGGTGGAAACAAAGTGCGGTTGAATAAGCGAGCGGTAGGCGATGCTCGCGCTCTGCGTGATATAGCAAGGGCGCTGGTCGCGAAGGGTATCGATCCCCGCGATCAGCGGTGCCTTGAGCGCAATGCCAAGCTGTTGAACCGCAAAACACCTCCTGAGCGTCGTAATAGCGTTGATGTGCTGCAGATCCTCGGCCCTTGGGAGAGGGGCGCGGCACCACCCGAAGATGTTGCCGTCGTGCGCTGGGGTTCAAGCAATGCTGAATCGGGTTATGCCAACACCGTCGGTCTACCGTCGCCGGGCTTGAGAACGATCGCCCGTAACACATCTGAATGCTAACTTTGTGCCCATAGACTCACACCTCTACGCCATTGCACTGACCGATGGCACCGCGTGCTCCCTTAACCCTATCTATGCATCGGGATGAGTGGAGGGCCGGAGAGGTGCATTCTGCCGTCCAGGTTAGCCAGCCACAACCGCCGGCTTAGCCGAATCCGATTCGTGACCCCGGCCGAACGCCACCAAGGGTTGGACCGAAAGATCCTGGCGCGGCGTCATGTAGTGTACAAGCAGGCGAGGGAGAAAAATCCGGAGCGCTGGCCTGGCCAGACACGCAACTGGGAGCCGATAGGCACGGTGCTGCTGAACCCAGACCGGGAGCAGCCAGCTGAGAAAAGAGCTGCATAATTAGACGGTGACGCGACAACTACCTTGAAAAACGCCGGGAATGTGAGCGTGTCGTTAGCTTCCATGCCACAAAATGCTTAGCGTGCATGGGGCAGGTTTGGTTTCGCCACGAACATCATCGGTTTTGATCCGTCAGCTTTGACTGGCAATGAGTTATTTCCTAATCGTCTGAATATCGGTCTGATTCGCTATTTTCGGCATAGTGTCCATCTACGAATTTCTTGCGCACTGCAATTGAGCGGCTAATAGCTTGTAGGAACGAACCGCAAGAAGGGTTTATTTACCGCCTTAGTCAAAAATGCGATAAAAAATGTTCGAATTAGTGCTTTTGAGTACTCGCGTGTTGTCGTACGAAAGTGACTGTCGCGGGGGCTATAGGTGCTTCTTTGACGGATGACGCATCTTGCGTGGGTAACCTATTGTTTTGTAAATATTTTTTTTATATTTTTAGGGGAGCGCTGATAATGCGTCGTTTATTAAGCAACGAACTTGAAATGTTCATGTCTCTAGTCTAAGGTCAAGAAAAACTAGAGTAGAATAGTGCGGTGGAAAAGCGTGTTTTATACTTAATGCAAATTGGATGGCGCCGTTGTCGCATGGATAATTATAAAAAATTCGTCTCCAAATTCGTCTTGCTTTTCAGTCGTTTTGCCGTGCTTATGTGCATATTGCTATGCATTAGTTTTGTTACCTTGCAAGCTAAGGATTACGGTGGGATGGAGCAGCAGCGCATCAGCGAAGTGTTTGCAGGTAATGTAGATATTTCCGCGCCGGTGGATGAGTTTAAGGTGCGCGTCGTAAAGTCTGAAGGAAAAATCAAAGGTTACGTATTCCAAAGCCAAGATGTCGTAGATATACCCGCATATTCGGGTAAACCCATTAATATGCAGGTCATTCTTGACACTCAAGGCGTAATACTGGATGCATATGTATTGGAGCACCATGAACCAATTCTGTTAATCGGAATTCCAGTGGCGAAGCTCCACGCATTTGACGATAAATACAAGGGCATCAAAGCTGATCGACGGGTAGTCGTGGGTCGTTCCAGCGATCCAGAGACGGTGACAGTTGACGGGATCGCCGGAGCCACAGTAACCGCCATGGTGGTGAATGAAATCATCATGCGTGCGGCACATAAAGTGGCGGTGTCGTTGCAACTGATCGAGGACAACAGCGGCGTTAAGCAGAAACCTGCTGCCGTGCGTGAAGATTTTTTTAAGCCTGCCACCTGGGAGCAACTGACCGGCAACGGCGCAATCCGCCGGTTAAGCCTAACCCGCGGTCAAGTCGACGCTGCATTCAAGGGTACTGAGGCCGAGGGGGTTGACAATGCTCCGCCCGGACAGGAAGACGATACTTTCATAGAACTATACACCGCCGATCTGAACCCACCCGCCATTGGTCGAAACCTGCTGGGCGATAATCAATATCGCTTCTTGATGCAAGACCTCAAGCCAGGTGAGCACGCCATCGTAGTGCTAGGTCGTGGCCTCTATTCCTACAAGGGCTCCGGTTATGTGCGAGGAGGAATTTTCGATAGGGTGCAATTGCGTCAGTTCGGCAACATCATCAGCTTTCGCGACATGGACCATCAACGTTTGTCCGACGTGTTCGCAACGGGCATGCCCGAGTTCAATGAAATGTCCATTTTCATTGTTCGTGAGCCCGTCCGGTTCGATCCAGGATCGCCCTGGACCTTGGAATTGCTGGTGCGTCGCCAGACCGGCGCTGTCGGTGGTACCTTCAGCAGCTTCGAACTGCCTTACCAATTGCCAGAACAATACCTTTTGCGTCCGCCACCCACCGCTCAAGAGCTGGAGGCTATCGAGGTTGCCAATAGACCGACATGGGTCAATATCTGGTATCAGAAAGCCTTTCAGATCGGGGTTCTTTGCACGGCTCTGGCTGTATTGATGATTATCTTGTTCCTGCAAGATACCTTCACCAAGTACCCGCGTTTTCTCCACTGGTTGCGTCGGGCTTACCTGATGTTCACCGTCGTGTTCATCGGCTGGTATGCACTGGGGCAGATTTCTGTGGTTAATGTACTGACCTTCGCCCATGCTCTGTTCGATAACTTCCGTTGGGAATTGTTTCTTACCGACCCGATTGTGTTCATTCTTTGGACGTTCACCGCCGCCAGTATTCTGCTGTGGGGAAGAGGAGTTTTCTGTGGTTGGTTGTGTCCCTTCGGCGCGTTGCAAGAGTTGATCAACGAAGCCTCCCGCAAGCTGAAGATTCCCCAATATGAGCTGCCTTTTGCATTACATGAGCGCCTATGGGCGGTGAAGTACATCGTTTTGTTAGTGCTGTTCGGCATCTCGCTTGAGTCGATGACTACCGCCGAGCAATTTGCTGAGGTGGAGCCGTTCAAGACCGCCATCACCCTAAAGTTCGACCGCCAATGGTGGTTTGTGGCTTACGCAGGGGGGCTGCTGATCATCAACATTTTTACCCGCAAGATCTATTGCCGCTACGTCTGCCCGTTGGGCGCTGCATTGGCCATTCCTAGCAAGCTGCGTCTGTTCGACTGGCTTAAACGACGCAAGGAATGCGGCTCGCCCTGCCAACTATGCGCCAAGGAATGTGAAATCCAGGCGATTCACCCGGACGGTCATATCAACGTCAACGAGTGTCATTACTGTCTGGATTGCCAGATGACTTACCACAACGAAAACAAATGCCCGCCGTTGGTGCTCAAGAATAAGCGCAAGACGCGGGACAAACCGGCGCCGGTGCCAGAACACACTGAGTTGATTCCGGTGGTGCAGGTATTCAAGCCATGAATATCTAAGCTGGACGAAACATTGCGATTCTTGTTTTTTCACCCGCATCCAATGGAGCAGCAACCATGACTGACAACAAAACGAATGCTGATCATGAACCTAAGGAGGCAACGCAGGAATTTAAATCGCCCGGCCTTAGCCGTCGCGGTTTTCTCGGTACCAGTGCGCTTGCCAGCGCTTCGCTAGCCGGTGCATCGGCACTTGGCAGCGTGGTCTTCACCCGCGAATCCTGGGCGGCTGCGGCTAAGGATGCGCAGTCGAAAATTCACGTGGCGCCGGGTGAACTGGACCAGTATTACGGTTTCTGGAGCGGCGGCCATCAGGGCGAAGTGCGGATCATGGGGGTTCCATCGATGCGCGAGTTGTTACGCATACCGGTATTCAACGTCGACTCTGCCACCGGTTGGGGGCTGACCAACGAAAGCAAGCGGATACTGGGTGATAGCGCAAGATTCATGAATGGCGATTGCCACCATCCACACTTGTCCATGACTGACGGTAAGTACGACGGCAAGTACCTGTTCATCAATGACAAGGCCAACTCCCGGATCGCGCGCATTCGCCTAGACATTATGAAGTGCGACAAGATGCTTACTGTGCCCAACGTACAGGCGATCCATGGCCTACGGCTGCAAAAGGTGCCCCATACTCAGTATGTGTTCGCCAACGCTGAGTTCGTTATTCCGCATCCCAACGACGGTAGCACCTTCGACTTGCAGGATAAGAACAGCTTCACAATGTTCAACGCTGTCGATGCCGAGAAAATGGAGATGGCCTTCCAGGTGATCGTCGACGGCAACCTGGACAACACCGACGCTGACTACACCGGCAAATACGCCGCCAGCACCTGCTACAACTCCGAGAAGGCCTACGACCTGGGCGGTATGATGCGCAACGAGCGCGACTGGGTGGTGGTGTTCAACATCCCTCGCATCGAAGCGGCGATCAAGGCCGGCAAGTTCATCACCCTGGACGGTTCTAAGGTCCCTGTGGTGGATGGGCGCAAAAGCGACGGCAAGGATTCTGAATTTACCCGCTATATCCCTGTGCCGAAAAATCCTCATGGGCTCAATACCTCGCCTGACGGCAAATATTTCATCGCCAACGGCAAGCTCTCGCCTACATGCACAATCATTGCAACTGCCAAGCTCGACGATTTATTTGATGACAAGCTCAAAGACCCACGGGACGTGGTAGTCGGTGAGCCTGAACTGGGACTGGGGCCGTTGCACACCACCTTCGACGGCCGCGGTAACGCCTATACCACCTTGTTTATCGATAGCCAGGTAGTGAAATGGAACATGGAAGAGGCGATCCGCGCCTACAAGGGAGAGAAGGTCAACTACATTAAGCAAAAACTCGACGTGCAGTACCAACCCGGACATAACCACGCGTCGCTGACCGAAACCCGTGAGGCCGACGGCCAGTGGCTGGTGGTACTCAGCAAGTTTTCCAAGGATCGCTTTCTGTCGACCGGTCCGCTGCACCCGGAAAACGACCAGTTGATCGATATTTCCGGTGACGAGATGAAGCTGGTGCACGACGGCCCGGCCTTCGCTGAACCACATGACTGCGTCATGGCCCGTCGAGATCAGATCAAGACTAAAAAGATCTGGGACCGCAACGATCCGTTTTTTGCAGAAACCGTGGCTATCGCTGCGAAGGACGGAATTAAACTGGAGACTGATAACAAGGTTGTCCGAGAGGGCACGAAAGTTCGTGTCTATATGACTTCTATGGCCCCTGCCTATGGAATGCAAGAATTTACCGTAAAACAAGGCGATGAGGTTACTGTGACGATAACTAATATCGATAAGATTGAGGATGTCTCTCACGGCTTTGTCATGACTAATCATGGTGTAAGTATGGAGATTAGCCCGCAACAAACATCGTCGATAACTTTCATTGCTGACAAGCCCGGTCTGCATTGGTACTACTGCAGTTGGTTCTGTCATGCACTGCACATGGAAATGGTTGGGCGTATGAAAGTCGAGCGAGTTTAACGGCCCCCCGCGCTGCCAAGAAGGAAAATGCAGTGTCTAGGCATCTCTTGTTCAAGAAGCGATGGGCGTTAACTCTATTTTCATTGATGTTAACGTCCCTCGCATATTCGTCGCCTCGGCCCATCACTGAATTGTTAATGCATGCAGAGGGCGCCAACCGCTGGAGACTTCCTTTAGGAGAATACAAAGGCCAATTTACTATTGAGCAATCTATGCAGATAGTTTGTGATAAAGGTGCGGTCTTTGACGCTGAAGGTGCTGGGAACGCGCTTTTTATCAGTGCGCCCGATGTGCGCGTCGAAGGCTGTACTTTGCTTAACTGGGGGCGCGATATGACAGCGATGAACGCTGCGATTTTCATCGGCCCTCAAGCGACAGGCGCGATGATACGCAACAATACAATGAACGGGCCGGGATTTGGTATATGGGTGGATAGGGCGCATGACGTTAGCCTGATTGACAACGATATTGAAGGCGACCCGAGCATTCGCTCCCAAGACCGCGGCAATGGGATTCATCTGTATGCCGTGCACGGCGCCAAGGTTATCGGTAATCACGTGCGACAGACCCGGGACGGGATCTACATCGATACCTCGAATGGCAACCTGCTGCAGGGCAATACTTTGGAAGACCTGCGCTATGGCGTGCACTACATGTACGCCAACGACAACCAGTTGCTGGGCAATACCACCCGCCGCACACGCACCGGTTATGCCTTGATGCAGAGCCGCAAGCTGACGGTGATTGGCAATCGCTCCGAGCAGGACGAAGGCTATGGCATCCTCATGAACTACATCACCTATTCCGAGCTGCGCGACAACTTCGTCAGCGACGTGCGCAGTGGTTCCGCCGATGGCGGTATGGTCAGCGGTGCCGAAGGCAAGGCGCTGTTCATCTACAACTCGCTGTTCAATGTCATCGAACACAACCACTTCGAGCGCAGTGCCGTGGGCATTCACCTCACCGCAGGCTCCGAAGACAACCGTATCGCCGACAACGCCTTCGTCGACAACCAGCAGCAGGTCAAATACGTTGCCACCCGCTTGCAGGAGTGGTCGGCCGACGGTCACGGCAATTACTGGAGTGATTACCTGGGCTGGGATCGCAATAACGATGCGATTGGCGACGTGATCTATGAGCCCAATGACAATGTGGACCGCCTGCTCTGGTTGTACCCGCAGGTCCGTCTGCTGATGAATAGCCCGAGCATTCAACTGCTGCGCTGGGTGCAGCAAAGTTTCCCGGTGACCAAGTCGCCAGGGGTCAAGGACAGCTATCCGTTGATGAATCTTCCGACCATGCCCCAGACACAGCAGCCGAACTTATGAACGCAGTCGACATTGAAGGGGTTAGCCAGCGCTACGGCAGCATGACCGTGCTGCACGATCTGACCCTGAGTCTGGGCGAAGGCGAGGTGCTGGGCTTGTTTGGCCACAACGGTGCGGGCAAGACCACGGTGATGAAATTGATCCTTGGCCTGCTCAAGGCCAGCGCCGGCCAGGTGCACGTACTGGGCTGCCGACCCGCACAAGCCGACGTGCGTCGCCAACTCGGTTACCTGCCGGAAAACGTGACGTTCTACCCACAACTCAGTGGTCGCGAGACCCTGCGCTATTTCGCCCGCCTCAAGGGCGCCGCGTTGACACAAGTGGACGAGCTACTGGAGCAGGTCGGTCTTGCCGGCGCCGCAGACCGTCGGGTGAAAACCTACTCCAAAGGCATGCGCCAGCGTCTAGGGCTGGCCCAGGCGGTTCTCGGTGAACCTCGCCTGTTGCTGTTGGACGAACCCACGGTGGGTCTTGACCCTATCGCCACCCAAGAACTTTACCTGTTGATCGACCGTCTGCGCCAACAGGGCGCGAGCATCATCCTCTGTTCCCATGTGTTGGCAGGTGTCGAAGTGCATATCAACCGTGCGGCCATCCTGGCCAATGGCTGCTTACAGGCGATCGGGAGTCTGTCCAGACTGCGAGAAGACGCCGACTTGCCGGCGCGAATCCGGGCCAGTGGTCTTTGCCGACGCGAGCAATGGTTGCAGCGCTGGAATGCCGCCGGGCACACCGCCACAGCGGTGGGCGGCAACGGGATCGAGGTGATGGCCGTCAATGGCTACAAAGTTGATCTACTGCGCCAGTTGTTCCACGAGGATCAACCGCAGGACATCGAGATACTGCAACCGTCCCTTGAGGACCTTTACGGCTATTACATGAGCCATGCAAGCGCCGCCACTGAAGGCACTCATTCATGACGCAGATTTGGAATATCGCCGCCAAGGAGTTCAGCGACGGCCTGCGTAACCGCTGGCTGCTGGCAATCAGTCTGTTGTTCGCCGTTCTGGCGGTGGGGATCGCCTGGCTTGGCGCGGCGGCCTCCGGGCAAGTGGGCTTTACCTCGATTCCGGCAACCATTGCCAGCCTCGCCAGCCTGGCGACGTTCCTGATGCCATTGATTGCGCTGCTGCTGGCCTACGATGCCATTGTCGGGGAGGAGGAGGGTGGCACGCTGATGCTGCTGCTGACCTACCCGCTGGGTCGTGGCCAGATCCTGTTGGGCAAGTTTGTCGGTCATGGCCTGATTCTGGCCTTGGCCACCCTGATTGGATTTGGTTGCGCCGCAGTGGCCATCGCCTTGCTGGTCGATGACGTCGAGTTGGGGCTGCTGCTCTGGGCGTTCGGTCGCTTCATGGTGTCTTCCACGCTACTGGGTTGGGTCTTCGTGGCGCTGGCTTATGTCTTGAGCAGCAAGGCCAGCGAGAAATCCAGCGCCGCCGGGATGGCATTGGGCGTGTGGTTTCTCTTCGTATTGGTATTCGACCTGGCACTGTTGGCGTTGCTCGTGCTCAGCAAGGGCCGGTTCAACCCGGACCTCTTACCGTGGCTTCTGCTGCTCAACCCCACCGATATCTATCGCCTGATCAATCTCTCTGGTTTCGAGGGCAGCGGTAATGCCATCGGTCTCATGGCATTGAGCAGTGATTTACCGGTGTCGATTTCGGTGCTCTGGCTCTGCTTGTTGCTCTGGGTCGGCGCTTTGCTGTTGCTGGCTTATTGGATGTTTCGCCGTCGGCTGACTTGATTCATTACGCTCGAGGCTATTGCGATGAACACTCTGTACCTGATCGGAACCCGTGCCCTGGTCATCATTATCTGTTTGGGGTTGGCGGCTTGTAATGATCGCGCAGAAGAAAAGCAAACCCTTGCGCCGGTGGCTTTCCATCAGAGCGACGAGTGTCATGTCTGCGGCATGGTGATCGCCGACTTCCCGGGCCCCAAGGGTGAAGTCGTGGCAAAAGGTTCAGTCAAGAAGTTCTGTTCCACCGCAGAAATGCTTGGATGGTGGCTTCAGCCAGAGAATCACCTCACTGAGGCGAAACTGTATGTGCACGACATGGGTAAAAGTGCCTGGGAGAAACCCGACGACCATTACTTGATTGATGCCACCCAAGCCTACTACGTCGTCGGGACCCGGCTCAAAGGTTCCATGGGCGTGGTCCTTGCGTCATTTTCCGAGGAGGCCGCCGCGCGCAAGCTGGCCAGCGAGCAGGGCGGCAGAGTATTGCGATTTGAAGACATCGATTTAACGCTTTTACAGCAAACGCCTGCGCTGTAACTGAGCCGCTTCCCTGAGTAGGGCTGTCTGAGGAACTTACCGAACCGACTCGCAGAAGAGAGCTGGACCCACTTCTGCGATTTTATTGGCGGTCGGATTGCGGTACCTTGCTTTAGCAAAAATTATTTGAGCGTCAAGATCCAGTCCGCCAACGTTTTCGCTTCTTCGTCGGTTACTTGGTTGGCCGGCATTGGCGCGGCGCCCCATTTTCCGGAGCTACCTTCCTTGATGCTTTTTACCAGGGTGGCCGAGGCATCAGCTTGTCCGGCATATTTAGCTGCGATCTCCTTATAACTAGGCCCGACTAGTCTCGCTTCGATCATGTGGCAGCCTACGCAGGGTTTGCTCTTGAACAGTGCTTCACCATCAACGGCTTGGGCTGGTTGAAGGTTCAGCAAAGTGCCGAAGATAAAAAGATGCATAAGTTTTTTCTTCATTTTTTATTTCCTCATCTGGGTGTGCTTTGCTAGTACCGCTTGTCAGTAATCTGTTCCGTTTTTTATCAATCAATACAGCATTCGCGCCGGTAAGCTTCGGATGCAGTGGAAAGTGTAGTTGAGGTTCCGAGATTTTCAAAAACTTCTGTCGGGATTTTCTGAGATATCGACTGCGGCATTCACTGAAGTATTTATGGTGTGATCGCTGCAATTGGTCGTTCAGATATGTGACATTTTAGCGAAACTCGATGTTCGGTACGATTTGTTAGTATTGTAAATGCCGCCCAAATTCACCATCCAGGATCTGGGCTTTTTCAGAAAAATATGCTTATAATTCAGTGGCTTGGATGCTAGCGTAACTCGAATTTCGCTTCGGATTTTGCGCTGAAAGTTCGGAGTTGTTCAAAAGGTTGTAATCAATGGCGTATGGTATAAATTCCAATTTTGCAGCTGTTTTTTATTTAAGGAGCTAAAATCCAGGCGAGCGCAGGGTGTTGAATTCAATGGCTGGTGTAATGACAGGAGTGATCAATTGCTGATAGGAGTTCTCCCATTGAACCCAACTGTTTTTTTTTTTTTTCACGCCATCTGAATTAACTGAAGGAGAAATGCATGGCGGTGGTATACGCTAGGCTCAATTAGCCGAGATGATCTATTGTTATTTTTCGAAGCCGATCTGGTGATTGCCACGCTGGTTTTCCTGGGTGCTGGATGGCGGACCGACTATCATGGTCGAAGACGGCAGGGGCCGCCATACGCCACGCCAGCACCTTACTGATGCGCGAAGCCAGCAGGAATAGTCTGCTATTGTTGATTTCCGATGGCAAACCTATGATATCGATCGATATGAGGGTCGTTATGGTGTAGAAGACATGCGCCAGGCAGTCACCGAAGCTGATTTGCAAGGCATCTATTCCTTCTGTTTGACTATCGACAGGCAAGCAGCAAACTATCCGCCTGCGGTATTTGGCGCGTCAATACGCCTTATTGCCCAGACCCGAGTTGTTGCCCGGCGTGTTGCTGAAGTGGATCAAAAGGCTGGTGATGGCTTGAGCTTCCACAATTCGCCTTCTCTTTGGAGAATCCTTTTATGCCTAGAGACAAGACCCCATCGTCGGTTGTTGCACAACAACTTCAGATGACGCTTTCGAGATGGGACGCTGAAGACACATCAAAAGCTTTTCCCACCCAAGGCACTCATGAGCTTCCCGAATTATCAAATACCGAGTTGGTTCACCTTCGTGTTCGTGTGATTGCTCTGGAAAATCTGGTTATCGCGTTGCTCGCCCAAGGGACGGATCAACAGCTTACGGTCGCCCGGGAAATGGCTGGCTACATTAGGCCTAGACCGGGTTTTACCCAGCACCCTTTGACGATTCATGCCGCATCCCAAATGGTCAACAGCGTCGACCGTGCAGTGAGATTTCGAAAGCTGTCGGAAATATGAGCACTGAGCGGCCTGGCCTGCGCGACAAAGCTTGCCCTGCATTCAAAGATTAGGTTTAGAAGTTATTGTGTGCGTCACCAATGGAATCAGGAAAGGCGCAGTCATGAAGTCATCTCCCCACTGACGGGAAACTCAGTCATGAGCCGAAAACCGCCTGCCATGAAAAACCTTGGCGGGCGTCTCTCGTTCACGCTGATACCAGTCGTTTGATCCAGTCCAGCAGCACCCTGGGTAGCAACTCGGGTCTGTGCAACAAGGCATATTGCCGCGAGCCGAATACCGCTGGCAGGTAGTTCGCCGCCTGGCGATCGATAGTCAAACAGAAGGGATAGATGCCTTGGAGCTTGGCTTCGGTTACGGCCTGACGCATGTCTTCGACGCCGTAGCGGCCTTCATACTGGTCAACATCGTTGGGCTTGCCATCGGAGATCAGCAATAAGAGACGGTGCGTGGCAGCTTCGCGCATCAGCAACGTGCTGGCGTGGCGCAGGGCGGCGCCGGCCCGGGTGTAGCGTTCCGGTTCGAGAGCCGCGATGCGCCGACCGACTTCAAGGCTGTAACGCTCATCGAAGGTTTTCAGAGTTCGGATCGTGACCCGCTGCGGCCCTTCGCCGGAAAACGCCATCACACTATAGGGCTCGCCCAGGCTCTCTAGCGCCAGGCAGACCAGCAGCAACGCTTCGCGCTCGACATCAATGACCCGACGATGGCAGGACAGCCAGCTGTCGGTGGAGCCGCTGACATCGATCAGTAACATGATCGCCATGTTGCGACGACCACGACGCTGGGTCAGATACACCGCTTGCGGCATGCTCAGGCCAGCGCGGGCCTCGGCGCAAGCGTCGATATACGCTTCCAGATCGATTTCGTCGCCGTCCCATTGTTTGCGTAGCCTGACGCGTTGGGCCCGCAGACTTTCGAATTGCCGACGGATGGCATCCAGCACCGGACGATGAGCATCAAGGGTTCGCTCAACCCATTGCTGCGGGCCTTCCCGAACAGGACTCAGTTGCAGGGTCGCCCCCGGATCACGGTACACCTGGTGGTGATAATCCCACTCGGGATAGCTGATCGCGTGGGTTGCGAGGTCCTGTGCACGGTGCTGAAATCGGGTCCGTGGCGGGTCGAGGGACAGCAGCACTTCTTTCGGGCGACCTGCCGTCACCACCAGCCGGGCTTCGTTGAGTTCGGACAAAGACTCAGCGAAATCAGCCGCAGGGGTATCGGTATCCCGGTCGGTCGGGCGCTGCATGCCCATGGGGTCTTCGGCTTTTTCCAGCGGTTCGGCGGGTTGCACCATCCATAGGCCTTGTTCCTGATCGTCCTCATCGGCACAGGCCTCGCGCGCAGTGGGCTGACGTGTGAGGCGGGCACTGCGTGGCAGGGCATCGTCGGTGCCGATTTCACCGGGCGAGGGCGACACTTCCTGACCCGCCGACGGTTCGCGCAGGTCGCCGGTCCAGGCATCAAGGAGAAGCCTGTCTGCGCCGAGCCCGTGAGATTCTTCGCAGAGGAGGAGACGTTGCGCGAGTGCTTCCGACAGTTGCAGCGAATCGGCGGTGTGGGTGGGGGTCGCCAACTCTTCCAGAGGCGCGCCGCATTCATTGTTCAGCAGTAAACGCAGGAAGTTTTCCAGGGGTTGTCGCTGGCTGGGAAAGGTGTGAAGCGGCGGGCGGGTCGCCAGGGCATGCTGGCGCAAGTCATGGATCGAGGGCGCCAATCCCGGCAACAGGCGTATCAAATCCGCATCAGCCGCCCAAGCTTCGAGAAGTAGATAGACGCTGCGCTGCATCGGGTTGTCGAGGGCTGACAGGGCGTTTGCACTGCCTCGTTGGGCGCGCATCGCTTGTTGCAAGGCCAGGGCTCTATAACGCTTCAGGGTGGGCGGATTCTCGCTGCTTCCCAAATCCTGCGGTAGCCATATAGTCACGCCATCGGTCGCTGGGACGGCGCTTTGCTGACACGGCTTTTCGTGACGCACAAAAAGTTTCTTCAACAGCGTAGGGGGCGAGGGCGGTTGCGCGACGCGCAGCGAATAGTGGGTGTTGAACACTGCCTTGATCAGCAAGTCGAGGTGTTGTGCGACATCCCCAAGGGTGACGATTTTTTCAGTTTCCGAGGGGGGGCGGTGACGACGCCACAATGCCTGTGCATACACCGTCGCGTGACGTGCAACATCGGTAATGAGGTCCTCGGCTTCGGCCATTTAGATAAATGTCAGGTCGACAAGGTCGCGCATGGCAGCGACCAGTACCGCGTCGTCGGACAGCGGCGAGATCAACGCGACCCGACAGGCGATGGGCGCAGCAATGCCGCTGGTAATCAGTCGCGCAGTGGCAATCAACAGACGGGTACTGGGGACTTCCGCCAGGCCCCGGTCCTGCAGGGCGCGTAGTCGCTGGGCGAGGGTGACCAGCGCGTGGGCGATGGCGTAGTCGGTTCCACCTTCATGGATGACAATGGCGATTTCGCGCTCGGCCGGCGGGAAATCGAAATCCAGCGCCACAAAGCGCTGTCGAGTGCTCGGCTTCAAATCCTTGAGTATTCGTTGGTAGCCGGGGTTGTAGGACACCACCAATTGAAAGTGTGGCGAGGCTTCAACGATTTCGCCAATTTTGTCCAGGGGCAGAATGCGTCGGTGGTCGGTCAGCGGGTGCAGGACGACAATGGTGTCTTGCCGCGCTTCGACCACCTCATCCAAGTAACAGATAGCGCCTTCGCGCACCGCCCGGGTCAGCGGGCCTTCCGTCCAATGGGTACCTTGGTGACCGATCAGGAAACGCCCGACCAGGTCGCTGGCACTCAAGTCGTCATGGCAGGAAATAGTGATCAGCGGGCGCTTGAGACGCCAGGCCATGTGTTCGACAAAACGGGTCTTGCCACACCCGGTGGGTCCTTTGAGCATGACAGCCAGCTGCTGTGCATGGCATTGATCGAAGATCGCCACCTCGTCGCCGCTGGGCTGGTAATAGGGTTCAGCTTGCGGCGATGCGGGTTCTGCGGCCGACAGGTTCTGCTGCATTCGTGAACGATCAATCACAACGCTGCGCCCGACGCACGAGGCACCAGAACCGGATCGGCTTCATCGACATTGAATTGCGGCGCATGGCGGAAAAAATCGAAGATAAACAGCCCGACACCCAGGCTGAACATCGACGCCGTCGCCACCAGCATCAGGAAATGCACCTGAATCTTCAACTGCACATCCAGATAGCCCATGCCAAGAATGCGTTCCAGGTACACCTGAGCAATGCCCGCAGTGGCAAATGACAGGGTCATGCCGAACATCCCTCCCAACTGCAGCCAAAATGCCCAATAACCGATACTGCTTTCTTCCACGGGACGACGGGTCATGCCTGGAAGTGCGTAGGTGATCATCGCCAGGACTATCATGGCATAGGCCCCATAGAAGGCCGCATGGCCGTGCATTGCGGTAATCAGGGTGCCATGGGTCCATTTGTTGACGTCGGGGAAGGTATGAGCCAGACCGAGGAGGCCAGCGCCAAACATGGTGAACAGGGCGCTGCCCATGGTCCAGTGCAAGGCCAGTTTATTGGGATGAGAGAGGCCGGAGCGGCGCATTGCGTTGTAAGCGTAGATCGCCATACCGACCAGCGCCATAGGCTCAAGTGCACTGAAGAAACCGCCCAATGGAAGCCAGTAATGGGGGACGCCGATCCAGTAATAATGGTGGGCGGTGCCAAGGATACCGGCAATGAACACCAGGCCGACAATCACGTACAGCCACTTCTCCATGACCTCGCGATCAGCACCGGACAGTCTGATCAGCAGATAGGCCAGAAAGCCGCCCTGGATCATTTCCCAGACACCTTCGACCCACAGGTGAATCGTCCACCAGCGGTAGTAGATCGATACCACGTAGTTTTCATAGTGCAGCAGCGCCGGCAGATAAAGCACGGCGGCACTGGCCAGCCCCAACAAAAGAACGCCTTCGGTGGCAGTGAAGCGCCCGGCTTTCTTGATGGTCATGCCGATGTTGTAGAGAAACATCAGCATGCAGATCACGATCACGATCTTGTGCGGCAGCGGTTGTTCGAGCAATTTGTTCCCGGTGCCATAACCGAACAGATAGCCCAGCACGGCGGTGACGCCCATGGCCGTCCACAACCCGAGCTGGATATACGCCAGTTTGGTGCTGTGCAACTCGCCACGGGACTCGTCCGGCACCATCCAGTAGGTTGCCCCCATGAACCCGGTCAGCACCCAGACGATCAACAGATTGGTGTGTATCGCCTTGGTGACATCAAAGGGCAACACGTCCAGCAGGGGATCCGGTCCGAGGTATTTAGCCGCCGAGAGCAAGCCGAATACCAGTTGCAGACCGAATAGCGCCATGGCGACGGCGAAGTACCAGTAAGCGACGGATTGAGATCTGTAACGCATGGTCATCCCCTTTGATTACTGGAACGACGCCAGATAGGCGACCAGTTGATCGATCTGTTCGGGTGTTAGCGATTTGGCGAAGGTGTCCGGCATGAAAGACATGCCATTGGCGGAATACATGTCGCCCGGATGCAGGTACGCGCTTGGCGTGACGATGGATTCGCGGATGAAGCCTTCGACCTCCTTGGCCTTGCCCTTGTAGTCAGGCGAGGCAATGACCTGTTTGGCCCGAGCAGCCAACCCGGCCAGTGTCGGTCCGGCGAGATTGACCCCCGGTGCAATCGAATGACAAGCGCTGCACACCGGTGTGGCAGTGGTTCGAAACAGCGCCTCGCCCAAGGCGATAGGGTCTTCCTTGCCGGACACCGGGCGTGCGGCTGGTGGCTGGTTGCCACTGGCGACGTTCTGTTGCGCAACGGTGAGGTCCATGCCGGGAATCGACGTGCCGGTCACCAGGATCGGCCGCGGTGGCCAGCCTTGATTGTCGACCTTGCTCACCCAATCCATAAAGGCGATCAACGCCGCGATTTCTTCGTCGTTGAGTTTTAGGTTCGGCATCAACCGGCGATGACGTTGCTCGTCATAAAACTTTGAGGGGTCTTTGAGGAACGCGGTGAGATAGGGGGTGCCGCGCTGCTGGGTGATTTTCGTGAGGTCCGGAGCGTAATACGCGCCTTCACCAAACAACGTATGGCAATTGATGCAATTGTATTCATGCCATACATCCTTGCCGCGAGTGACTTCTGGCGTGATCTGTTGAGCGTTGGTCAATTTTGGAAACTGCCGGTGACTATCAACCGTCATGCCGAGAAACACAACGGCGGCGATGGCCGTCGATATCAGCGCGAACGAGCGTGTCTGGCGTTTGTTCATTGCGAACTCCCTAGACGCCGATACCCGTCCAATAGGTGATGCCGATAACGCTGGCATAAACGACCGCGCTGGCCATCAGCACGAGCGCGGCATAACTGACTATCTTCAAAGTTTTTTGCACGGCTGCATCCGAGTAGAAAGTGCAGTTGGAAAGTTCCTGGAAAAGCGCTCTGCCGGTTGGGTATTATTAACGATACCAAGCGCTGCATATTTGAGTGTAGTGGTTCAAGTTGTGAGAATGAATGATCTTGAGGGTAGTAGGCTTTGCATGGCTGTCAAGAAATTCTATAAAATTTTAACCAGTCGTAGTGACGGATACATAGAAGAAATTGAAATAATCGAGGTGAAGCAAATGATCAGCATATCTCTATTGAGCGCGGAGGCGCATGGCATTCAGCCATGATCAACCGTAAGCTCGATGGCGTCATGATATTTTGAGATCGGTATTTCGTCTCTTTTCATGATCCTGGATTCAAATTTCCGATCTAGATAGAGTCGATCGAGTAATCAAGGGCGGCGCAGCTCGAAACAGTCCGAACGGTGGGAATCCATTTAGGAATAGGATCATACATGGAATCGTTAATGATAAATATCAAAAACGACTTAAAAAGGCCCGCAAGCGGGCCTAAAAAGGGGGGGCTATTAGTCGGATGAAACTGTTCCGGCTTCTTACTCCTCAACTGCCACCAGTCGCGCACCTTTACGCGTGACTTGCTGCCCGACTTCAAACCTGGCATTGGGTGAGCGCACTGTACTAGTCTCACCTTGTGTGTTTTTTACTTGATAAGCGGTTTCAGATTTACCAATCCCTGTTTGCACCGCACTGCCTGCGAAAAAACCGCCAGCTGCGCCGACTAATGCACCAATCGGCCCCCCTACCGCGCCAACCATCATTCCGGTCAAGGCGCCGAAACCCTTGCCGGCAGTTGTGTCGGGGACTTCACGGATTATCTGGTCTGCCAGGCATAGCGGAGACAGTAGAGTACACAGGGTAAAACTGAGCGCGATTGAACGAGTCATGACATTGTCCCTTTGGGGTTTGCGTTAAGTTCAATACTCAATACACAAAACGGGCCAAGAATTTTATTCAACTATATCAATCAGTTAAGTAATTGAATGGTCATTACGACCTAGTCCGGAAAGGGTCATAATGACAAAACGATAGTCAATATGACTTCTCGACTGGTGGCTTGTTCGGCGGCAGCTTACGGGACAGACGGTGAAGCGCCGCTAATAGACAATCCACCGCCTGAGAATGTGTGACGCATCGGCGCGGGCAACAAGAGCAGCAGTAGATCTGCAATCATGGCGGCTACCGAGATTCCAGAGTTGTCGGGTGCCGAATCAGTCTGCCTTCAAAGCCGAGCTCTTGCCTTGGAAAAAGCTAGTAATCAAAGAGAGGGTAGTCCGCTACGATTCTGCGATGACAACGCCACCAGACGGCCTCCCACATAGGATCGCATCGCTGGTCCTGACTGAGTTCTTGCAAACGCAAAAAAGCCTGTTCAAATTCTTCGGACGATGCATGGTCGCCATAGTTATGAAAACGTTATCTGATCCAGAGTCCATTAGTGTGGGCGCGGTTCGGATATGTAAGTTGCTGCAACTTGAATATTGCCTCGGTCCAACAATACCAAAAGTGCTAACTATGACAATGAACATCGGGGGGTTGGCGCGGAAATTTCGGTCATGGTCAATAAATAATTTATTCAAATCTGTATTTTAGACGAAAGGCGATAAAATCAGGCATGAATACCTGTCAGGAGAGGTTTTCGTGCAATGACGAAAAATATATCGACCTGTTGGAAGATGACTATTTATCTACTGGATAATCTCTTAAATAAATATTGAACCACGGGTGCTGATAATTGGCTTGACCCGTTTATAGAATATGATTGCTATTTTCGTGAGTAAGGGGGAGTGTTGATCACATAATTCAGTTAAGAGCGATTGAGCATAACCGTTACTCGACGGGTGTTTTTTCAGAGGTCGATCGCTCAGCGAACCCATGCGTGCTTCCAAACTCCCAATGCCCGGTGTCCGGCGGCCATTTCACTATGGGCTGATTATTTTGTTGTGCTTGGTGTTCGATGGTTTTTTCGGATTACAGGCGAAGGACTATGGCGGGTTCGAGCAGCAGCGTGTAGAAACCATATTTCCCGGTAGCGATGGACTTTCCGAGCCTGACGGCGAGTTTAAGGTTCGCACCATGCGCACCGGCAAAGAGGTGCTCGGTTACGTGTTTCAGAGTCAGAACGTGGTAGATATTCCGGCTTACTCGGGCAACCGATCAACATGCAGGTCATCCTCGATACCCACGGCGTCATCCAGGATGCCTACGTGCTGGAGCACCATGAGCCGATTTTGCTGATCGGCATTCCCGTGGAAAAGCTTCATGCCTTCGATGCCAAATACAAAGGGGTCAAGGCCGACCGAAGGGTGGTCGTTGGCCGGTCCCGTGTGGTTAATTGCCGCCCGTGGATAATTAACTGATGCTTGCTAAGTGTGTCGTGTTCGCAACTCCCGGGGTTGAGCGCTGATTATTTATCTTCATGGCTCTTCCTATAAGTTGTGTTGTGTAAGTCGCTAAAATATATTGAATTAAAATAGGGCGTGGAGGGTATGCTGGACGTCAGCAAAGCCCTGTGTACGCTCGGCACTATATCCGCGGTGATTGAATTAAAATAGCTTCTCGAAAGAAAGAAAACATCATTGAGGTATGGCTTTGCTGAAATGATTGATGTTCTGACGATGAGGAGCTCGGAGTCAATCGTATCACCACCCACCTGCCACCCTATTCCTCCCGTAGGATTGAGGGCCCTGGTCATTTGGGGTTAAAAAGGGAGCAGCAGGGGGTAGGCAATGGCATTAAGATGACCTAGGAAGAGAAAACCCGAAACCAATACCGCGTTGATCGACCACGCCACTGTGAGGAAACGAGCGATCTGACCCCAGATGGGGTCACGGACATTATCCGCATTGCGCCATACAGCATTGAGCATGCAAGCGGCGTAGGCCACGAAACCCAGCAGCATCAGACCAAACAGGGAGGGGGCAACCTTGTTGAAGGCGACCAGGATCAGGCCAAATAGTACATTGCT
This sequence comes from Pseudomonas sp. LY-1, assembly GCF_053502595.1. Lineage (NCBI taxonomy): Bacteria > Pseudomonadati > Pseudomonadota > Gammaproteobacteria > Pseudomonadales > Pseudomonadaceae > Pseudomonas > Pseudomonas sp. LY-1. Next base: position 2,708,191 of record NZ_CP094353.1, read on the forward strand.
GAGCACTACGCCGTAGAGCCAGAACACCACCCACAACGCAGTGCTACCCTGCGAGTTTAACCTGTGCTGAAGCTTACTCATCACGTCTCCCTGGCCAGCTAGTGACCCGATTTTCCCTACAAGCCCGTGCAGACTTCACCCGGATGATGCCGACGTAATGGACGTCGTGCATGGTTTCAGTCTAGCGGGCTTTTCGGACATGTCCCGACCGAGTGCGGCTAGCTCGACTAACCTTGCTACCTTTTCCAGATTCACTTGGACGGGTTTATGGAGTAAACGATGGACGAGAAATCACTACCTGATTGGGATCCGAGGTCAGAAGCTGTGTTAAAGGATCAGACGACAGCCTACGACGACATGCGCCGCCGTTGCCCGGTCGCATACAGTCAATATGGCTATACGTCCTTGTTCAGGCATGAGGATGTGCTGCGCGTACTTAAGGATCATGAATCCTTCAGTAATGCGGTCTCGCGTTTTCCCTCTGTTCCCAATGGCATGGATCCGCCCGAGCATACGGTGTACCGGAACCTCATCGAGCCTTATTTCAGCCCGGAGCATATGGATGCTTTTGCCCCGGTGTGCCGGGATATAGCTGTTCGTTTGGTGCGGGCGTTACCGGATGAAGGCCCTTCGGAACTGATAGGGGAATTTGCTCAAATCTTTGCGTTGCGGATCCAGTGTGCCTGGCTGGGCTGGCCGGCTGATCTTCATGAACCGCTGCGCCTGTGGACACTGAAGAATCACGCGGCCACGCTGGCCAGAGACGACGCTGACCTGGCCGCCGTGGCCCTCGAGTTTGACGGTTATATCAAGGATTTGCTGGAGGTGCGCCGTACGGCCGGCGCTGCTGCGCCGAATGACATCACGACCATCTTGCTACGCGATCAGTCCTTGGGAAGGACTCTGACAGACGATGAAATCGTCAGCATTTTACGCAACTGGACGGTCGGCGAACTCGGAACCATTTCCGCTTCAGTCGGCATTCTCGCGCATTATTTGGCCATCAACTCCGAATGGCAGCAGCAATTACGCGAACAACCCGCTCTGCTACCTGCCGCCATCGATGAAATACTGCGTATTCATGCACCGCTGATTATGAACCGTCGGGTGACTACGAAACAGGTCATGCTGGGCGGGCGCACGCAGGCAAAGGGGGCGCGTATCGCCCTCAACTGGGCGTCGGCCAATCGGGACGAAGCGGTTTTTGGAGATCCCGATGAAATGCGCCTCGATCGCGATCCCGAGCTGAACCTGCTCTATGGTGCCGGCATTCATGTCTGCCCCGGTGCACCGCTTGCAAGACTGGAACTACGGATCGTGATGGAAGAGCTGCTGGGCCGCACCAGTCGGATTGCACTAGCGATGGATAAGGAACCAGTGAACGCGTTTTTCCCTGCTAGCGGGTTTTCTTCTCTACCCCTGCGGATTCAAAAACCGTCTTCCCAAGCTTTGGGAGCCTGCCTGCCCCCCGAGATCCCATGATCTCCAGACAGTCCTTTAATGCTGGATGGCTTGGCGGCGGGACCGACGGCCTTGACTGACTGCAATCGGCCAGTCGATCAATGCTTGGTTCTGGTTGAATTGAGCCCTGATCGGCCGTGAGTGTTATTTCAAACCAAGCCGCTTCGCCAGTCGGTGCAGGTTAGCTACGTCCATATCCAGCATTCGAGCACAGGCAGACCATTTCCTTGCGCAATTATTCAGCGTGTTATCAATCAGCTGACGCTGGAAGTCATCCGTCGCATCCCGCAGGCCCTGTTCAACGCCGAGGAAAGATACATCCAGAGCAACAGGCGGCGCTACCATCTGCTCGGGTACTTGATTGAAATGCTGTGCTTCAAGCAGCAGCTCGTCACTTTGCTGGGTCGCGCGAGCAATGATCGTCGCCCGATAAACAGCGTGCTCCAGTTCGCGAACGTTTCCTGGCCACGTGTACTGCTTGAGCAACGACAGACAGTTGGCAGCCAAAGCCACCCGTTTCAATCCCATGCGTTCCCGGCTCTGCTCGCAGAAAAAACCCGCTAGCAACGTGATGTCCTGATCACGCTCACGCAGTGGTGGTACATGCACAGGGAATACGCTTAAACGGTGGAACAGGTCTGCACGGAACCGATTGTTCAACACCTCCTGCTTCAGATCACGATTGGTCGCGGCAAGCACCCGTACGTTGACCCGCAAGACGTTATCGTCACCAACCCGTTGCAGGTCGCCGTATTGCAGTACCCGCAACAGTTTTGCTTGCAGATTCAATGACAGTTCACCGATTTCGTCGAGAAACAGTGTGCCGTTATCAGCCATTTCGAACTTGCCGGTGCGATGATGGATTGCACCGGTAAAAGCCCCTTTGACATGGCCGAACAACTCACTTTCAGCCACTGATTCCGGTAGCGCAGCGCAGTTCAGATAAACCACAGACTGACCGGCGCGCGATGAACCTTCATGTATGGCCTTGGCGACCAGTTCTTTGCCGACTCCGGTTTCTCCAGTGATCAAGACGTTCAGGTCGGAACCTGCCACCATTTCGATCTCTCTCTTCAACTGTCGCATGACTTCGCTGAGCCCGACCATTTCGGTGCCGGGTTTGCCCGCCGGGATATTGCTGATGGAGAGAGGCGTAATTGTCTGACTTTCCAGTTGCTCCACCAGCAATGCATTGGCCAAGGCAGCAGAAGCGAGGGCTCCCACAAGTCGCAGCTCTTCGTCGCTGAAGTGATCAAACTGTGCCGGGTCCATGCCATCGATCGTCAACGCACCAATCAGTGTCTGGTCCGCGAACAACGGCAATCCGATGCAGGCATGCACTTTGAGGTCCTGCCGGTTCGGTATCAGTCCGTCATAGGGATCAGGCAAATGACTCTCTGCCGGAAAGCGCACCACGTCACCGGCGCGAGCGATGGCTTCCAGTCGCGGATGTGCATCAAGGCTGAAGCGACGCCCCAGAACATCCGGTGCCAGGCCGTCAATCGCCAGCGGACGGAACTGTCGCTGTTCATAACGCAACAAGGCAGAAGCGTCGCAACCCAGCAATTGGCGCAAGGTATTGATTAGACGTTGAAAGCGATCCTGATGGGAAATGCCGCTTTGCAACTGAATAGCGATGCGCGCCAAGGATTCAACGGACAGACTCATGTTTTGTCACTTTGACAATGATTAGTCATAAAGACAGTAAACGGGTAATGTCATATTGACAATATTTTTTTATTTGTCGTTTAAAATCAATGTCTTATTATCTGGCACGAACATTGCCATCTTCGGTGTAGAAATCATTTTTTACCGAGGTAGGTTATGTCAATTCTCGTCAAGAACAACATCCATTGGGTCGGTCAGCGCGATTGGGAAGTGCGGGACTTTCATGGCACAGAATACAAATGCCACAAAGGTAGCAGTTACAACAGCTATCTGATCCGTGAAGAAAAGACCGTGCTGATTGATACGGTTGATCACAGGTTCAGCCGGGAGTTCATACAGAACCTGGCGATGGAAATCGACCTGAACACGCTGGACTATATCGTCATCAATCATGCCGAAGAGGACCATGCAGGGGCGCTGACAGAACTGATGTCGCTGATCCCGAATACGCCGATCTATTGCACCGCCAATGGCGTGGACTCGATCAACGGTCATCACCATCATCCAGAGTGGGATTTCCACGTCGTACATACCAGCGATACCCTAAATGTCGGCAATGGCAAACAGCTGGTTTTCGTGGAAACTCCGATGCTGCATTGGCCAGACAGCATGATGACGTACATAACCGGCGATGCCGTACTGTTCAGTAACGACGCCTTTGGCCAACATTACTGCGACGAACACCTGTTTAATGATGAAGTGGATCAAAACGAACTGTTCGATCAGTGCCAACGTTACTACGCCAATATCCTCACGCCATTCAGTCGTCTGGTCATTCCTAAGATTACCGAGATCCTCGGTTTCAATCTGCCGGTCGATATGATTGCCACCGCTCATGGCGTGGTGTGGCGTGATAATCCGACGCAGATTGTGCACCGCTATCTGGAATGGGCGGCGGACTATCAGGAGGACCGCATCACATTGTTCTACGACACCATGTCGAATAACACCCGCATGATGGCCGATGCCATCGCACAAGGCATTCACGAAGTTGATCCGGGTGTGGCGGTGAAGATTTTCAACGTCTCGCGCCACGACAAGAATGAGATTCTGACCAACGTGTTCCGCTCAAAAGGTGTTCTGGTGGGCTCGTCCACCATGAACAACGTCATGATGCCGAAAGTCGCCGCCCTGCTGGAGGAAATAACCGGGCTGCGTTTTCGTAACAAAAAGGCTTCGGCGTTTGGCAGTTACGGCTGGAATGGTGGGGCGGTAGACCGCATTCAGACACGCTTGATGGACGCTGGTTTTGAAACCACATTGACGCTCAAAGCCAAGTGGCGGCCAGACGGTGACTCGCTTGAGGTTTGCCGAGCTCATGGCCGCGAAATTGCTCGGCAATGGGCGCTGCAACCATCGACGCAAGCACAAGTCGCACGATCTGCCGCAGCCACAACTGCCCAGGCAGAACCAATCGCGGACAACGGCCCGCGCATGCAGTGCAGTGTCTGCCAATGGATTTACGACCCGGCGATCGGGGAACCAATGCAGGATGTGCAGGCCGATACGGCCTGGTGTGATGTGCCTGATTACTTCCTGTGCCCGGAATGTTCACTGGGTAAATCGGTATTCGATGAGCTTGCTTCGGAGGCGAAATGAACAAGGAAATCGTCATTGTGGGCTCCGGCTTCGCTGCTCGTCAGGTGGTCAAGAACTTGCGCAGGCTCGATGCAGCGGTGCCCATTCGGCTGATTGCTGCAGACAGTTGCGATGAGTACAACAAGCCCGACCTGAGTCACGTCATCAGTCTCAATCAGACAGCGGACGACATGACTCGTCAGTCTGCGGCGGAGTTTGCCGAGATGTATCGGTTAACCCTGAATGCTGGTTGCCAGCTGACTGCAATTGATCGTGAAAACAAGCGTGTCAGCGCCGGCAGTGAGGCGTTCAGCTACGACAAACTGATTCTTGCCACGGGTGCGCAAGCCATCGTTCCGCCAATTCCCGGACGGGAGTGGATGGTGACTTTGAATAGTCAGCAAGAATACCGTCATGCACAACACGCTCTGAGAGCGGCAGAGCGCGTACTGATTCTGGGAGCCGGCTTGATTGGCAGTGAACTGGCAATGGATGTCAATCGTGCCGGAAAGCAAGTGGTACTGATGGATAAGTCCTGCAGCCTGCTGGCATCGTTGCTGCCTGTTGAGGTGAGTAGCCGCTTGCAGCATCGGTTATGCCAGATGGGGGTGGAAATGGTGTTCAACCAGGCTTTGGAATCCATTGAAAAGAGAGACGATAGCCTGTTGGCGACTTTGTCCAATGGCCGGCAAATCACCACCGATGTGATCATTGCCTCAATCGGATTGAAACCTGATACGACGTTAGCGGCGCAGGCTGGCCTACGGGTTGATCGTGGCATTGAAGTTGATGAACGCATGTGCACCTCTGACCCACACATATTTGCCGTTGGCGATTGCGCGCAAATCCAGGGCAAGCTGCTGCCGTTTCTACAACCCATTCAGTTAAGCGCCATGACCCTGGCGAGTAATGTGCTGGGTGGCGATGAGCAAGTGAAGTTCCCGGCGATGCTGGTGAAGATCAAGACCCCGGAAATGCCGCTGCACCTGGCCGGAGAAACCAACCGGAAGGACTTGCAATGGCAGATCAACCTTGAGGCACAGGGGCTGGTAGCCAAAGGGCTGGACATGGCAGGGCAGCTGCGGGCGTTTGTCGTCAGTGAAGACCAAATGAAGCAGGCCTTTACATTACTACGGCAACTCTCGTTGTAAATAAAATTGGCAGGGCTCACCCGGATCGACCAATCGCGCTGAGTGTTTTGTTCTTCCTAGACTTATTATCGACGTCAAGTCTGCAATCGCCAGATCGGCTTTGAGTAATTGACGTTAGACCGTCTTGCCGAACAAAAGCCGGACTTGTGTGATCGCAACTTGTATATCATGCAACCGGCCTTGACCTGCGTTGGCATGGTTTACTATCAAGAGTTCCCGAGCAAAATGCAGCTGTACCGCTTGATGTGGGCCTCGTCAGCCTTCGAAAACAGGAGAGCACAGTTCTAGGCCTAGGCTAGGCCGAACGGGTTGCGTTTCGTGCCGGGGGTGGCAGAAGGCGCGGATGGAGCAGCAGGTTCTTGTTTGGTTCGGTGGGTTCCGAGTTTCATCATCACCCTAGCCGCTCAATTCCTCAATCGTTGAGCCCAGCGCAGCGCCATAAAGTTCTGTGTACTCATCGAACACGAGCCGCGGCCACTGGTTTTGGGAATGTATTGAGGTTGGGCGCGGTCAGGCGTTGCATCATGTTATTTACCGTTCTGGTAGGCTCATCGTTCGTAACGGCGGCGCGGGTTCGTCCAATTGGCTACGGATGTAATCCAGTAGCGCAGCTTGGAATAAACCCCTTTTTGACCGTTGAAGTACTTTAAAAACAAGTCCAAAATTAAGTCTTTTCCTGCCCTGGTAAGAAAAGAAACCCTTTAGATTTCAATGGGTCGGACACCAGATACGAGTCTCGTTTCCCGCTCCAAACATAGCGCTACAGAGTTCCACTGAATTCTGTCAGCGATCGAAACAAGGACCTTCGGGTCCTTTTTTCGTTCCGGCGGGAATCACTGACATCCAGCACCATCCAGTGCGTTTAAGTCCCGATTTATGTCCCGAATGAGGATCTTGGATTTGGATATGCACTGAATCGGTTTTTTGCTGGAGCAGCTTGGATAGCGAGACGAGCATCCGCTCCTGACTCTGTTCAGGAGCTCGCTATGGCACTCTCGGATACGACCGTTCGGCCAGCCCGAATCACCGGCAATGACTACACGCTAGGCGACACGGATGGGCTTGCGCTCAACGTGACGGCCCGCGGCGGGAAAATCTGGCGTTTCAATACTGCTGGGCGGGCGTGCAGAAGCGTATGTCTCTGGGTCGCTATCCGCAAATGCTGTTGGGCGTTGATCGGTTCATGTCGGAGGCTCGGGCGATCACTAACACCATCGGCAACGGTGTGGGCACCATGGCCATTGCCAAGTGGGTCGGAGCACTGGATGTGGTGAAAATGCACAAGGCTTTGAATGGTGAGGTCGAAGCGCAAAAGTCCGATGCAGTGCAGGTGGCGGTGGCGTATGAAACTCCATCCGCGCCAGGCAGTTCTTTGCTACCTCCGTTAAACAAAGTATCCAAGGCGTGAGGAATATGGCGCTGAGCGTTACGCAATGAGCTTGCAAAGTGTCTAGAGAGTCCGTGGCGATTCAGCGAACCGCTCTACGAGGCGAACGTGCCTCTGTCCGCAGATGCTCAAAAAATCATCATCGATTAGGGAGCTTGCTCGCTCGTAGCGAGATGAGCCCAGCAGTCCTTCACCGGCCACACGACGCGTACTCATCACCTCTTAGATTACGTCTACCGGTCGACAACTCCGCTCTCGTTACGCTACAGGCGCATCAGAGTGCGATGCTACAAGCCGTGTGTAAGAACGGTTATCTGCAAAATGCCACTGATCGGAAGACGTTGCGGGGTGGAGTCGTCAGGCCGCCTCGAATACTGGAGGCGGTCTTCTGTCATGCGGGTGTATCGGCAGTCATCTGGGGATGGCGGGTAGCAGGTCCATGACGTTGCAGAAGAGATTACGCTGCCTCCAGTCATTGCGATCACCGATCACATACAGCCGGCGCTTGGCCCGGGTGGCGGCGACGTTGAGGAGGTTGGGTTGAGACACTGCCCAATTACGAGCGCCGGCGTTTTCGCTGTTTCCGCCCAGGACGAGGATGATGACAGCGGCTTCCTTGCCCTGCATGGTGTGGATGGTGCCATGTACGATCTTTCCGAGGAGGCGGTCCTTGAGCTGGTTGCGTACGTCCTGAAAGGGTGTGATTACGGCGATACTGTCGGGCGGCACGCCGTCGGCATCAAGCAACGCCAGCAGGCGTTCGAGGGCGTGCCCTTCGTTGTCGACCCAGTTGCCGGAAGAGCGACCGTTTACGTGAACCCAACCGGTGGATAGGCGGGCAGGGGTTTCCTTGGCTGGGGTCGGGGCAATGGTGCCATAAACCATTGCGCCGTCGTAGGCGATGCGGTTGGCCAGGTCGAACATCGGTTTGTCGCAGCGCCGGTGCACCACCAACGGCAAGCCTACCCAGCATTTTTGGCCTTGTGGGCCGGCCATGCGACCCCAGGGGGTGGCGTGGTCGGCAAGCGTCTGGGCGGACTGGCGGTTGGGCAGCCAGTGGGCGTCGACCTGGTAGCGGGTGCGCATGTGTTCAAGCACCGCGTTGGAGACGGTGACGATGGGCTCCAATTGCAGCGGGTCACCGACCAGTACGGCACGGCGCGCGCGCCATAGCGCGCCCACCGCAGCCTGTGGGGTGGCCTGGCCGGCTTCGTCCACCAGCAGCCAGCCGATCTCGCCGCAACCGAGGCTGCCGAATGAGCGGGCGAATGAGGCAAAGGTGCTACTGAGCACTGGCACCACCATAAACAGCGACGCCCAGGCCGAGCGCATCACGGCTTGGGACACACCACGATAGCGGCTTCCGGTCAGCAGGCTGGTGATGAAGGCCAAGTTATTGCCCAGGCGCGAGGCTTCGATCTGGAAGAAGGTGCGATGTAGCTTGAGCGCTTCAATGAACACTTTTGACCTGGCCTGGCGCCAGCCTTCGAGGATCCAGGGTTCGAGCAATTCGAGCTCGCTGCCTCTGCCAAGCTGGCCTTGCGCGAGCCAAATCAGCAGGTGTTCGGCCTGGCCGGCCTGGGCAATGCCGCGAGCCTTGTCGATTTGCAGGGTGGCGTGGCGTATGGCTTCGTTGATCTCCTGTTCGTCCGTGGCCAATTGTCGATTGAGTTGGCTGAGCTGGGCGCTGAGTCGCTGCAGTTGGCGTTGGACGCTGTCGAAGGCCTCACGGGCCAGGGCATGGGCGCCGTCGAGCAGGCGTTGCCGGGCGGACCAAGTGCGATGAGCACCCCATAGGCTGAAAAGGTTTGCGAGCAGGCCGGGCTTTTGTACAAGGTGCGCTTCGAGGGCTTGGAGTTCACGCTGCAGTTGCTCACGGGCGGGCGTTAGCTGCCGGATTTCAAGCGTGGTTTGTTCCTCGTCGAGGCTGCGGCGCTGCGTCAGGCGGATTTGACGCTCCTGTTCCTTCTGTCTGATCCGCGCCTTGGCACTGATTACGGCCTGGATCCGTTCCAGGATGTCGCTGACCTGAGCACGCAGCGCCTGTTCGGCGCCCTTGGCGTCTTCGTACTGCTTGACGGCGGCACGCCAGAGGGTGGCTTTTTCGGCGGGCGTGAGCAGCTTTATCTGCTGCGACTGCGCGTTCAGCCACTCACGCATGCCCTTGGGCGCCGGCTCGTTGTTCGCTTCCGGGTTGTCGAGCATGGGCTCACCGGTGTACAAGTCTTCGTCCGGGGCTTGGTTGTCGAGAGGTTCCAGGTTTAGAGGCGTAGGCTCGTTTTCTGACTTCGTCGCTTTAGAAGGACGTTTGCCATAGAAGAAGCGTTCGACGAACTGGGTGCGCTTGGATTTGCTGCCCAACGCTGCAGAGATCAGGCCCCAGGCAGGTCTGCCGCTGGTAAGCTCGGCGAGCTCACTGAAATATTCGGCATCGGGCAACCAGGACGGGTCGATTTTGTCGCGCTGGGGCAACTCGAGGGTTACGTTCTCGACGGCACCGTTGTTGGACGAGGCCACCACTATCTCGAAGCCGAACAGGCGCGGATCAAGTTGGTACGCATAGCGCTCGCGTCCGCCATCGTTGGCAGACTCGCGGCCATTCTGGACGAAGGCCTCCGAGGCCTTGCTCAGCGAAGCCAACACATCGGCTCGCTGCGTCACCACGGCGGCGATCAGGTCGCGCAGCAGGGTTGTCTTCCCGGTGCCTGGCGGACCGTTGACGCCCATCACGCCGGTGTCGTTGCCCAAAGTCTGCAGCAGACTGTTGACCGCCAATTGCTGGGAGTGCACCAGGCCCAGGTGCCGTTCGGCAGGCCAGCAGCCGACGGCGTAGCGCGAGGGGGCGAGGCGATCGATTAGCGCAAGGTCCGCGCGGGGTTGGTCGAGATGCAGCCGCTGGCTGGAGTCGTGCAGGCTCAGATAGCGGGCTAGCGGTTCACTGGTCTTGCCGTGGGCCAGGGCATCGGCCACGTCGGCCAGATCGCTGAGCAGGAAACTGTTGAGTGGATCGTCTTCTTGTTCGGGCTTGTCCGGGTTGATCGGCGCCGAGCGGAAGCGATGCATGCGCGGCTTGTCGCCGAACAACGCATCGAGCCCAAGGGTCTGGCGGATAAGCTCGGTCATGCTTGCCAGGTCGGCAGCCATGACCACACCTCCAAGCAGGCTGTTGGCCTGCTCGCGAAGGAACTCCTGGGTTTCGTCGAAGCCACGAGTCCAATCCTTATGGTTGATGGCGCAGCCGACAAACCACGCCTCGCTAGTGTGCCGTCTCTTAAATAAATTTCTAACCTGAGCTATGCTTCTGTGGTCAGTCAGTGCTTGGAGTGATCACATGAACTCTCAGGACATCGTGCTCAGTGAAGACGAACAAACTGAACTGAGTCGGCGCATAAGATCAGCCACGATCAGTCAGCGTGACGGTCGTCGGGCGCGGGTGATTTTGCTAGCCGCTCGAGGTTGTTCTCGTAACGAGATCGCCCAGTTGACCGGTCTCTCCGTTGTTTCAGTCACCCGCTGGTGCAAGCGTTTTCAAGAGCTGCGTCTACAAGGCCTGGTGGATCTGCCCGGGCGAGGTCGTAAGCCGTCCCTACCGGCCGAAGCGTTGAAACGGACCCTTGAGCAAGTCACTCAGCCGCGTATTGGCCAGCCTCGCTGGAGCTGTCGAAGCATGGCGCGAGTGGCCGGTATCTCACCGGCCAGCGTCCAGCGTATATGGGCCGCCAACGACATAAAACCGCACCTGACACGCACCTTCAAACTGTCCAACGATCCAAACTTCGAAGAGAAATTTTGGGACGTCATTGGGCTGTATCTGGATCCGCCGGATAAGGCACTGGTGCTCTGTTGCGATGAAAAAAGCCAGGTTCAGGCCCTCGAACGCACTCAGCCTGGACTGCCTTTGGGAATCGGGCATATCCGCACGCAATCGCACGATTATGTCCGCCACGGCACCGTTACCTTGTTCACCGCGCTGGATTATCTTCAGGGGCATTTGATCAGCAGCATTGAGCGCCAACATCGGCATCAGGAGTGGCTGGAGTTTCTCAAAAAGATCAATCGAGAAACGCCCAAGCATCTTCAGCTGCATTTGATCGTCGACAACTATGCCACGCACAAGCATCCAAAAGTGAAGGCGTGGCTGGAAAAGCATAAACGCTTCCACATGCATTTCACTCCGACTGCCAGTTCATGGATGAACATGGTTGAACGCTTCTTTCGCGACATCACGGTGTACCTGCGTAACGGCAGTTTCAGTTCGGTTCGCGAACTGGAGAGCTCAATCACCATGTTCCTGGCACTGCGAAATGCGCAGCCGACTCGCTACGTCTGGAACGCCAAGGGGGAAGACATTTTGAACAAGGTACAGCGAGCCCGTGAGGCAATGGTCTCACAGGTATGAGGAGCTTTATTTGTGAGACAGCACACTAGACAGCACCAGGCTGTCGATCACCATCATGCCCTGGCCGTTGAATTTCAATGCGAACAGGGCCGACTGCCGACGTTGCGGCTCCTTGTAGCCTTGGTCTGCACCGTAGAGCGCTTCCAACTGTCGGGCTACATCAAGATTGTCGTAGAGGTGCGCGTAGAGCGTGTGGCTCCATGCACGTTTGTTGGGTAAGGGCTGCCTGCTCAGGGGGTTGGCTGGCATCCACGGCAGAATCTGGGCTGAGACGGGGATGTCCTGGAAATAGGGCTGATAGTCGCTATCGCGCTTCTTCAGCTTGGGGACCGCCTGAGGTTGCAGTAGCTCGACAGCGTGCCAATAGCGCACTATGTTTTGCGGATTCATTTACGTCCTTGAAGCGCTTGGGTTGGATTCCTGATGGGAAGGATATCAGGCATGGGGGGCATCGCTTCCTCGTGCGGCGCGCGGAAGCGATGCTGACCGTGGGCCAGGTCAGTGATCAGTCGTTGGGCAGATGCAGTTGCACTTCTATGGCGTCCTGAAGGAGCCGGACGACCTCTATCCCGTCGTCGCTGGTTGCACACCGTTCGCTTCCACTTAGGAGGCATCGATCTGCGTCTCCGTCATCGGCACCAGACGTACGGTAGTCTCCGACGGGACTAGGTTTGAAGCGGGTTTGGAATTCGATGGAAAATTTAGCGTACCCCCACTAGTAGCTATAAATAAATCAGCTAGTTATGGCGTTTGGTGGAATCGAACTCGGGATTTTTTACATGTCAGCACGTTGTCGGTCTGCAAGAAATTCAGAGCCGCATGCGGAATGGTAAACCTCCTGAATTCGAACGTTGTCGATCATCCCCTCCGTCGAGAATAGGCAGGAGTTCGCCAAAAGCTGCCGTGGCGATAGGCAGCGGACGGCCGATTCTGTTGAAAAAGTAGCTACCCTGTTTGGCCAGCGGCAAAATTGCTTCATTGGTCGGCTGGGGATCACACAGCATGATGGGACAGCTATCGATTGGGCAGGAGCGGCATTCGTTCACCTTGAAGATCACATCCCCGCCAATCACCTTCTGCGCAGCATTGATCAGTCTCTCGATCTGAGCGACTTGCGCCATCACCTCGCCGATTTCTATACCCTGATTGAGCGTCCGTCGATTGATCCCGAAATGATGATTCGCATGCTGATCGTGTGGGCTATTGCTACGGCATTCGCTCAGAGCGGCGGTTGTGCGAAGAGGTCCATTTGAACCTGGCGTATCGCTGGTTCTGAGCCATCGCAACCCCCCGGCTAACGAGTAGCCGTACTGCGGATGTATCGAGCCGGCGATGAACCCAGCGTTTTGCGAAACATACTGATGAACGAACTGACCGACTCGTACCCGAGTGCTTCGGCGGTTCGTTGCACGGATTCGCCCTCGGCCAGGCTCTGCAATGCCACGATGATTTGCCATTGCTTGCGCCATTGACCAAATGTCAGCCCGGTTTCGCTTTTGACCAGGCGCGCCAGGGACCGCTCGCTCATGGCGACCCGGCGTGCCCACTGGGCCATGGTGCAACGATTTGACGGGTCTTGGGCCAAGCCTCGTGCGATGAAACGCAACTGCGGTGTGGCGGGAAGCGGCAGGTACAACTGTTCCGAGGGGGCCAGTTCCAATTGTTCGAGGAGCACACTCGCCAAGCGTGCATTGGCAGACGCCGGCGGGTAGTCCTGGGCTTGGGTGCTCAAGTGCAGGATCAACTCCAGGACCAGCGGTGAAAGCACCAGCGTGCAGCATTTGTGCGGTAATGCGGCCGCACCGGGTTCTACAAACAGATAGCCGATCTTGCCGTTGGCGGTAACCCGGTTGCTATGGGCAATACCGCCCGGAATCCACACGCCGAATCCCGACGGCACCATCCACACGCCATCCTCTACGGTGCAGACGATGCCGCCGTGATAAGCCACTACCAGTTGACCTTTGCGGTGCGTGTGAACAGGGAATTCGGTGTCGTTTCGCTGGCTCCCCAGCATCAACGCCACCGCGGGTTGGTCGAAACTGTCCAGTTCGAATTGATCAACCGCATAGAGATTTGTCCCGTCCACGCCGCCCTCCTCAATTGTCCGAATTTGATTATATCTTGGCAGCCTACTCAATATCGGCAAGACCTTGCAGCCCCTACCATCGTCATCAAGGCCATTGCCGACTGCGAGACTCAACCGATGCTGAGCGAAATCACGATTGCCCACCTCTACATGCCGCCCTTTTTGCTCTACCTGGGTATTACAGCGCTGGTTTACGCGCTGCTGGAGCGGATCATGCGGCGCTGGCTGGACTGGACTTGGCACCCGAGCATGGCGCGTTTCTTTGTGTCGTTGATCGTACTCTCGATCCTCGTCCTGAAGTTTTAAGGAGGGCGCGATGACGATCAAACACATCCTCAAGTCCCTCGTAACCCTTGTGCTCGGCTTGACCGCGCTGCTGCTCTGTACGCAGTTGTGGCGCGCCTATGAGCTGGCGCCCTGGACGCGGGACGGGCGTGTCAGCGCGCAAGTCATCCGTATTGCACCTGAAGTGTCCGGCCAGGTTGAACAACTGCTCGTTGGGGACAACCAGTGGGTCGCCAAGGGCGCGTTGCTGTATCAGATCGACCGGAGCGCCTATCTGCTGGCGCAGCAACAGCGAACGGCCGAGCTTGCCGAGGCGCGCAGTGTCTTCGAGCAGCGCAGCTCACAGCTCAACCGCCGCAAGCAACTCGGCGATGCCATTGCGCGGGAGGAAACCGACAATGCGGCCCGGGACCTGGTGGTGGCCAGGGCGCGTCTGGATGCGGCCCAGAGCCAGTTGGCCCATGCGCAGTTGGATCTGGACCGCACGACTATTCGTTCGCCGGTCGACGGGTATGTGACCCAGCTGCGGCTTCAGCCGGGTGACTACGCTGCGGCGGGCGATACCAATATCTTTGTGGTCGATAGCCATAGCTTCTGGGTCACCGGTTACTTCGAAGAGACCAAGCTGCCCGGTGTTCGAGTGGGGGCTACGGCGTCAATCAAGCTCATGGGCTTTTCACCGCTGCTCGAAGGGCATGTGGCGAGTATTGGCAGAGGTATTGCTGACGGCAATGAGCTGCGCAGTAACAGTGGTTTGCCTCAAGTGGCTCCAACGTTCAGCTGGATACGCCTTGCCCAGCGTGTGCCTGTCCGGATTGAACTGGACAAGGTGCCGGCAGGCGTTGAACTGGCGGCGGGGATGACCGCGAGTATCGAGGTCGTCGAGGCAGGGGCTGCAACCCGCTGGAGGCTTACGCAGTGGCTCCAGGAGTTCATGTGATGGCCCTTGCGCTGCGAATGCTGGGCGCGCTGCCTGGGGCTTGGTCGCCCGACGTATCAGGTTATGTATTGCGCAGTCTTGCAGCGGCCTCATTGGCCCTGTGGCTGGGGTTCCAATTGCACTTGGAGGCGCCGTTCTCGGGAGCTTCGACGGTGTTGTTGCTGATCCATCCGCTACAGGGTGCGGTGGTCGGCAAGGGGTTCAATCGGGTACTGGGAACCATGGTGGGTTTGGTCGCAGCCTTGGTCCTGACCGGCCTGTTCGCGCAAAAAATGCTGCTGTTCATCCTCGGGGTCGGGGTGTGGCTAGGTCTCTGTGTCGGTGCCATGACCGTGCTTCGGCACTACCAGGCTACGGCGGCAGTTGTCGCAGGCTACACCGTTTGCCTTGCCCTGGGCCCCGCCATTGTCGCCCCACAGCAAGCTTTCGATCATATCGTGGCGCGGGGCACGGCGGTGGTACTTGGGGTGCTGAGCCTGAGCCTTGTGGCGACGTTGTTCAGCCGCAAAACCGTCGAGGACAAACTGAACAAGGCGCTTAAGGACGTCTCTGCCCGCACCATGCGGTTGCTGGCCTTGCGATTTGAGGGGGAACACAGCGCGCAATCGGCTATAGCGCAGGGCCCGCTCGCCATTGATGTAAGTAAGGTGGACGAGCTGCTCGGGATCGGCCGAGGTGAGTCCCACCTGGTCCGCTCCAGGCTTGCGCCCCTGCAGGCAGGGCTTGCGTATTTGCATGCCGTGATCCTGGACGAGTCACCGGTCAATCGCTGTGGCTTGCCTGCCCTTGATCGAATTGGCGAGCAGTTGCAGCAGTTGGCCGACGCACAGCCGGGTTTTTCTGCGGCGGCTGATCGTGTCCGGGAGATGCAGCACAGCTTCGCCCACAATCATGAAAACAGTAAAAGCCAGCAGCGCTTGAGTGAACAATTGGCAGACCTGTCCAGCGCCTTGCTGTGCTTTGCCTGCTTTGAGCGCGCGCCCCAAACAGCGACCCGCGCCGTCGGTTTTCACCGCCATTACGGCGACGCGCTGCGTAACGGTTTGCGTGCCCTGGTGACCACGCTTGCAACCGCCGCTGTCTGGTACCTGACCGCCTGGGACCAAGGGCCAACGTTGTTGGCGGTGTTAGGCCCCTGCTGCACTTTGCTGGCCACTAGCGCGGCGCCCGCTCAAGGCATTGCCCGCTTCTTCAAGGGAACGCTCTACGGAATACTGGCGGCAGCGGCGTGCAAGTTTCTGGTGTTGCCACACATCAGCGGGTTCGCGTTGCTTACATTCGTGCTGATCGCATTTTGGGGCGTCGGGATTCATGCCACCACCCGGCCACGTCACGCCATGCAAGGCATTGCCTACCTGATCGCCTTTAACACGCTCGTCAGCACCGGCGGCACAGCCCAATACGATTTCACCGACTTCGCCAATCAAGCGTTCGCCTGGCTGGTAGCGCTTGCCATCTGCCTGTTGGCCTTCCAGCTACTGCCGGGAAAATCCGGCAGCCACGTACACGTCCTGACCAAGGCGCTGCACAGGGATACGCGACGATTACTCCGTCACGGGCGACGCATGGATCTGCTCAAGTGGCAGGCCAGGCAACAGCACCGATTAGTCGCTTTGCAGGCACTTTTGGGTGCTGATCACCAACAGGCTGACCAGGCCGGCTCTGTGTCCCTTCAATTGAGTCGCCGGTTGCTGGCTCTACAACGCAAAACACACGAGTTGGAACCCGACTCAGCGATCGCCAAGTGCGCGCAACGGGGAGATCGGCGAATTTCAAGGTATGCCTTCAATTCAGCGATCAGCGCGGCTCAGGCACGCCGAACGTCGAGATCGTTGATGCGGCTAGGTGCTCACGATCTGGCAGCTTGCTACCAGGATTTAGCGGGGCTGCTCGACACGTACTCAAGCATTACAAACGCGGATATCCGCACCCGTTTCAATTCAAACAGTCAGGGTGAGATGAAATGAAGCAACTTCTTATTTGGACGCTTTTCGGCATGATCGTGTCGACTCCACTGGCAGTGCAGGCCTCGGACGGGGCTGACGCGCTGGTGCGCTGGCATCAGCAATTCAAGCAAGAGCAAAAAAAACTCACTGAACGCCAAGCGGGTGGCCATGGCGCAGGTTCCAAGGCGGCTGTAAGCGGGAATGGAAGAACATGATCGGTTAGCTGA
Organism: Pseudomonas sp. LY-1; assembly: GCF_053502595.1. Classification (NCBI taxonomy): domain Bacteria; kingdom Pseudomonadati; phylum Pseudomonadota; class Gammaproteobacteria; order Pseudomonadales; family Pseudomonadaceae; genus Pseudomonas; species Pseudomonas sp. LY-1. The sequence goes on from NZ_CP094353.1 coordinate 2,725,322, forward strand.
TCACAACCGGCAGTGTCCATATATGGGGCACCGCTCACGGGATAGGTATGCCTGCATTCAGCAAAAAAAACCAAATTAACCCACTAACTGAGCAACAGCGGTCAACGAAGGATCGAGAAACCACTCAATGTGGTGAGTCGGTTCTCCAGTGGTGGTCGTGCCTGAGGTCAGGCAAGCTAAAAATTCGACTGTTTTCAACAGAATCGGCCAGTAGCGATCACTTAACTGTTCAGCGACATCGGCTTGTCGCCACCCGGAGGCAACCCAAACACCTTCCGTACCCCATTAAGAAACACCCCATAAGGTCGTCCCAAAGCCAGCATCATCAACGCCGCACCGAGCGTGCCGCGCACCAGCCCACCTCCCGATGCACCACTGAAGGCAATGATCGCTGCATAGATGGGCACCTGGAAACTGACGAGGGCGAGACTGTCCCACAGCATCCTGGAAACCCGGCGCTGACTGGCCCGCTTCATCACCCAATCCCGCCATAGGCCGTAAGGTCTCGCGACTGGCACCATCAGCGCTGCACCCAGAAGGCGCGCATGAAGGACCTGATCCCACGTCATGCCGGCAATGAAACGTTCATTGATGATGCCGGTGGTTGTGAAAAACAGGATTAGCGCCGTGGTGTCTGCAAAAAACGCAGTCCGACGCATTGACTGTTGCGAGCGTTGAAGCAAATTACATCTCCTGTCTTGGCTTGAACAAACAAAGCACTGGACCTTGATTCACGCACGAGGCCAGCTCAGTCAAAAGTGCCAACCCTCAGCCCAGTTGCTCAGCCAACCCTACGATGATGCCCTCAGGCCCGCGAAGATAGGCCAGTCGATAAGACTGCTCGTACTGCATCTGACCAATCACGGCTGCGCCGTGGGCCTGCATCCGCGTTATGACAGCCTCGATGTCGTCAACGGCGAACATGATGCGCCGCAGCCCCAAAGCATTCACCGGGGTGTCCACGGGCCCGAACCTGACGGCGTTGGGTGTGTGGAATTTGTCCAGTTCAATGCCTTGTCCATCGGGTGTGCGCAGCATCGCCAGGGTGGCGCGCATGTTGCCAAGCCCGATGAGGTTGCCGATTTCAGGCCCTTCGACCGTGGTCTGACCCTCAAGCGTGAGGCCTAACGCGATGAAGAAGGCCTTCATCGTCTCGAGATCGTCGACAACGATCAGCACGTTGTCCATTCGTTTGAGGGTCATGTCTGTCGCTCCTGCTTTGCTCAGCTATATGTCAACGCATCTTCCTGATGTGACAGCGGCTGCGCCGCCAGGTGCGGAGATTCGCCGAAGAACTCGATCAGCAGTTCGGTGAGCACGCGTATTTTCCGGGCGGGATGCGGACCAGGCGGGCGGATGATGTAGGCACCGGCCGTGGGGGGCGGATGGTTTGTCATAATCGGCACCAGTGCGCCCGATGCCACGTGTTCATGGGTGAGGCAGTCGGGCAGGTAGGCGACGCCGAGGCCTGCGGTCGCGGCGGCGACGAGGGCGATGCCGTTGTCGGCCTTGAAGCGTCCTTGCGGACGAACCGTGATGATCTTGTCGCCGTCCATGAATTGCCAGGCTTCGGTGCCCTGCAGGAGCGCCTGATGATCGACCAGGTCGTCCGGCGTCTCGGGCGCACCGTGCGCCTTGATGTAGTCCGTGCTCGCGACAAGCTTGGTGTAGACCGGGCCAATGCGCCTTGCGATCAGATTGGAGTCCTTCAGATAACCCACCCGAATGGCGCAATCGTAGCCCTCGGTGATGAGGTCAACGAAGCGATCACTGTAGCAAGTCTGCATATGCAACTGAGGATGACGGCGTGCCATTTCCGCCAGCACCGGTGCGAAATGAGTCGGGCCGAACGACAGCGGAACGGCCACGCGCAGGCGGCCGCGAAGGGTGCCGGCAGGCAGGATCGTTTCCTTGGCGATGTCTATCTCGGTACAGACTCTGGCGGCGTAGTCCCGGAATGTCGCGCCGGACTCAGTGAGTGCCGACCCGCGAGTGGAGCGTGCCAGCAGTTGCACACCCAGTTCGCTTTCAAGCCGGGACAGGCGGCGACTGACGATCGACTTCGATACGCCAAGACGCAGTGCAGCCTGCGAAATGCCGCCGGCATCGGCCACTTCCACGAAGGTCTGCAGTTCTTCGATATCCATGCTTGCGTTCCTCTTTTCGCGACACAGCATATCGCGCAATGCTACTACTGCCTCGAGCATGGGAACAGCACAATGGATTTCCCAGGCGCAGCATCCTTCGCACGTGTCCTGGAATCCATTACCCGCATGGGCTTCGGCCCTTTCACAAACGTGCGTCACCCATAAAAAGGATTTGCCAATGGCAAGCGAGACTCTCCGCAACCCCCACACCGACCAACTACTGACCCCGGAAAACTCGGCGTTGATTATCATCGATTATCAGCCTGTTCAGGTGTCCTCGATCCGCTCGATGCCGCGTGAGGAACTCGTCTTCAACATCACCAGCGTCGCCAAGGCGGCGGTCAACTACAACGTTCCGATCATCCACTCGACCGTTAATGTGGCAACCGGTCGCAATAAGCCGCCGATTCAGGCGTTGCAAGAGGTGCTTGGCCACCTGCCGACCTATGACCGCACCTCTATCAATAGCTGGGAGGACACTGAATTCAAACAGGCGGTCAAGGCGCTTGGGCGTAAGAAACTCATTATGACTGCGCTCTGGACCGAAGCTTGTCTGACATTCCCGGTGCTCGACGCTATCCAGGAAGGCTATGAGGTGTATGTGCCGGTCGATGCGGTTGGCGGCACATCGCTCGCCGCCCATGAGGCAGCGTTGCGCAGAATGGAACAGGCGGGCGCGAAGCTCATAAGCCGCGTGCAGATGTATTGCGAACTGCAGCGCGACTGGGCGCGAGAAGTGACCGTGCCGGGCTTTATGGGCGTGTTCGAGAACTTCGACGGGTTCAACGCTGAAAAGGCTCTGGAGGAGGCGGGCAAGAAGGCCTGATTAGCTGGCAGATGATGACGGTGGCGCTTGCAAAAGCGGGCGCTGCCTTTATTTTTGCAGTGAATAAGCCGGAGATTTTGGCACTCCCGGGCATCGTAAAACCCTTCTAGTGATGCAAGTTCACACTGATGAACTTGCTGCTGCGACTCTACGACGTCGACAGCGGGGAGATTCGTGTCGACGGCACAAAACATTGTGCACGTGCTGCACGACAGTCGGCGCAGCGCTATCGGCAGGGTTGACCACTACATAAATGCCGAACCAGAGCGCAGTAATGAATAGCAATAGACTGCCGAGAGTGAACACGAAGAATAGGGAAAACTGTGTTTAAGGTGGAAAGCTAAACCAATTCATGAGTGGGAACGGGGATATGGTAATAATGGCAATTGCTAACCATAATCCAATCCCTCGCGTTCTAACGGTAGAGCGCGGCAAATCCAAGTAAACGGAGTTTAGGTGGTTGGGTTGGGCAGCACCGGTGAATAAGGATCGGTGCTGGGAGGCTGATCCGGCATCGGCAAATCGCGCTTCCATCCGGGGGCCGGTGGGTCGAGCAAAGGTTCGGTGAAGAACGCGAGCCCCGGTTGCAGGCGTTCATCGTCACCTTCCACATGGGCCAATTTGGCGTCATTGCGCAGTGCGGCCAGCCGCGTCTTGGTGAAAGGCTTGCCGGCGATGTCGCGCTTGTAGCGGCCGGGGTAGTCGTAGCGTTCGTAGTCCTTGTGCTGGTTGTTCAGGTCCTGGTCGCCGGTGGCGGTGTGCTGCTGGTTGTAGCGCGGGTGGGTGAAGGTGTAGTCGCGTTGCACCTGGCGTGCGGTGCGCACTTGTTCGGTGTAGTGGAAGCGGGTCAGTGCCGGCTCCGTAGCATCGTCGCCGCCCATGGGCTGGTAGATCACCGGGCAGTGCTCTTTGCCGTGGATGCTGATATACGCGATTTGGCCGACCGCGCTGCTGTCGACGATTTCCAGCGAGTAGGGCGGCGCCAGGTCATGAGGGATATAGGCTGCTTCAGTTGATGGCTTGTATTCAGGGCGCGCTGCGTGACTCGAGGTCTATTTCGGCTGGCCATCGCACTTTGGGGGCCAAGCGACGCGCGAGATTGAAGGTCACGTCTTCATTGTTCCAGTCACGAGGTGGGCGGGGGAGAGTGGGCAGGGCTTGCGGGCCTTGTTGCATGAACAGTTGGGCCATGGCCCAGTACATTTCGCCTTGTTGAATTTCGTGGGCGAAATGAAAACGTTCTATTACCTGATGGGTGCCAGGTTTCACCACGGCAAGGGTGACGGTTTCGATGAGGCCGCCACTGCCCATGGGGCCGTACACGCTGCAGGCTTCGGCACGCAGGTTATCCCAGTCATAGACTTCGGCCCGAACGCCCCAAGCGGTGCGGCTGAAGGGTCTGAGGCCGTCGCGGTAAAAGCGGTATATATAGACTTTGCGTCGGAAACGGTTGAAGCGGATGGGTTCGTCACGGGGAGGGGCAACGTCCATTCGCCAGAAGTAAATCCCTAGCCACAAAGCTGTGATGAGTCCAAAAAATGCTACTAAAACGAGAGAGGTAGGGGGGGCACTATGCTCTTTAACTGCAAAAGCAACCAGCGTAGCCGGAAATCCTAGAGACAATAGAAAGATGAAAGGAACCATCCAAACACCAACTCCACGAACTCTCATCGTGGCGCGCGCCAGTTCGAGATACACATCGTCAACATGATTGGGCGGATTCGATAGTACGGGAGGATACGGTTCATTGGAGGGCGAGTCGTTTGGTCCTGGCAGATCGTGCTTCCAGCCAGGAGCAGGTTTGTCGAGTAAAGGTGTTTTAAATACCATGATGAGCAGTTCCAGTTCGGGGTGATCGCCGCTTGTATCTTTAGCCGGTCGTCGTATTAAGGCTGCTTTGGTTGATGACTTTTATTCAGGGCGCGCTGCGTGACTCCAGGTCTATTTCGGCTGGCCATCGCACTTTGGGGGCCAAGCGACGCGCGAGATTGAAAGTCACGTCTTCGTTGTTCCAGTCCCGGGGCTGGTGGGGGAAGGTGGGCAGGGCTTGCGGGCCCTGTTGCATGAACAGTTGAGCCATGGCCCAGTACATTTCGCCTTGCTGGATTTCGTGGGCGAAATGAAAGCGGTCAATGACTTGGTTTGTACCGGTTTTTACAACGGCCAAGGTCACAGTTTCGATGAGGCCGCCGCTGCCCATGGGGCCATATACGCTGCAAGCTTCGGCGCGCAGATTGTCCCAGTCATAGACTTCGGTTCTTACGCCCCAGGCGGTGCGGCTGAAGGGCCTGAGTCCATCACGGTAAAAGCGGTAGACATAGACTTTGCGTCGAAAGCGGTTGAAGCGGATGGGTTCGTCCAGGGGAGGGGTAACGTCCATTCGCCAGATATAAATGCCTAGCCATATGCCAGTAGTACATAAGATGAGGCTGAGAAAACTCAGCACAAAGGGAGGGAGATATTGCTCCGCGACAACATAGCTAATCAAACCGACAGGTATAGCCATGGACAGCAGAAACATAAAAAGTGCTATCCAAATACCCACTCCGCGAGATCGCACTGTGGCGCGTGCTAGTTCAAGGCATACATCATCAACGTGATTGGGTGGGTTTGAGAGTACAGGAGGGTATGGTTCACTTAACGGTTGTTCGTTTGGCCCCGGCAGGTCGCGCGTCCAGCCAGGAGCAGGTTTGTCGAGTAACGGTGCTGTAAATAACATGATGGAAAGTTCCAGTTCGGGGTAAGAGCTGTGTGTGACCTTTGGCTTGTCGATCAGGCAGCAGATAACCAGCAGGCAGGCACACTGTTGATGACGAGCAGCGATGGTCGCCATGGGAAAAGTAGGCAAATGCCCATGCCAAGTTCACCCAAGGCTGTGGTTTACAAGCTATCCATCAAGATGAGCTCGGCGTAGGCATCGTGAATGTCGCAATCGGGCCAGTAGGTTACCGACAAGGTCGCCGCTTCAATGTTGTGCCGGCGGCGGTCGGGCAACAGTACAACCGCGCCTTTGATGTCGTTGACCTGCGAGGTACGGTTATCGGGCAACGAGACGGTGCGAACTTCCTGCGTGGGCAGGGTGCTGTCGGCCCGGTAATCTGGCTTGTTCGGGCGTTTGGGCACAGCCAGCGCTGCTCGGCGTTCGCTGGCGGCGGTTGCCAGGGTGGGGGGATTCAGCTCGCCTTCGGCCAGCACTTCGCCGCCGGTGTACTGGTTGGCCGAGCCATCGCCGTGACGATGAACCGTTAGCGACCAGCGATAGGCCGACCGGTTGGCGTCGAAGAGCGGCAGAATCAGGTGATATTCAAGGTGCTGTTCATGGACCTGCGCGCCTACGCTACCCATGGGGCCGCCCCAGCCATGTGAGCCGCTATCGACGATTCGTAAGCGAAAATTGATTCCTGCTTCAACACCTATGGTCGCGGCATTGAGTTCGGCGATTGCGATGTGGGCGTGTTCAGGTTTGTTCCAATGAATGGGGGGAACTTCGTTGTGCAAACCAAAAAAACAACGGCGCGCCCAGCGGTCGAGTGGTGTTGATTCTTCTCCCTCGGCCCATTTGTACAAACCGTATCCTACTAGGCCGAGAAGTATGGCTATACCCAATGGACCAAGTAGTGTGCTGGTACCTGCGGCTGCTGCCCAAATGCTGGCCCCCGCTCCCAGACCAGAGGCAATGGCAGACAGGAAATAGGCTGTTGCTGCTGGAGTATCCCCTTCGTTCCGAGTGCGATTAAAAGCAAACCCCGCCCGCGTCGCATCGTACAATCCCGCCACAGCACCAATACTCCCCCCGACCCGTACAAATACGTTGCCTACGCGTGCAGTCGCTTTTGCGGCAGTCATCGCCTGGGTAGACAAGCTGCCCGCCTTCTGCATCTGCACCGCCCCTTTTTCCAAGGCGATGCCTACGATTTCCACCCCTCCACCCAACACCCCCAAACTACTTCCATACAACGCCAACCTGGCCTCAACGGCCTTTTCGCCCATGGCTTTCTCCGCTTCCTTGAGACTTTTATTCAGCGAGTCACTAAGCAGGTACATCCCGCCCATCGCCATCAAAAACTCGCTACTGCCGACCACGCCACGCAACCCGGTAAAGCCGCTGCGAACCCATCCAGCCGCCAGGTACGAGGACACCTTGACCCCCTGCAGCACCTTGCGCGCCTGCGGGTCCAGGGTGCCAACCCCAGCAGCGATTTCGACTAGCGCAGCGTGGGCACCTTTGCCTAGCTGATCCACGCCGAGGTTGGCCTGGCGCATCAGGCTGTCCTGCAGTTGGGTGACCTGGCCTTCCACCCAAACGCTGAGGGTCACGCTGAGGTTGGCTATTTTCGGGTCCAGCACCGCCAGGCTGAGCAGGCCGCCCTGAATCAGCGGGCGCACTTGCTTGCGCGCCTTGCGGGCCTCATCGTCGGTTTTACCCAACTCGTCCTTGAGGCCTTCCCAGGTGCGGTCGATGGCATCAGCGGCTTTGCGTTGCAGGTTGCGCAGGTGCTCGCATTGCAGGGCGTAGTATTCACCGAGCTTCATCTTTATCTTGAGTTCGGTCAGATGAATGCCGTTGTAGAGCAGTTGGCTGGCACTGTTGATGCGCGAAACCGCCCGGCCCACGCCAGGGCCGAGCGACGGTTGCAAGCGGGCGGCAGCGGCGTTGAGGGCACCGAGAAGCTGCGCCATGGCATGCTGTAGACGGGGGCGGACATGCTTCTTGAAGTCGTCGTTGGCGATGAGCTTGGTAATGGTGGAGTAGAGCTTTTCGCTGTCGTTCCAGTCGCTATCACCTGTGGCATTGAAACTGGGCAACAGATCGGCCAGCAAGCCTTTGTCACGCAAGAGAAGGGCGCGGTAGATCGGGCTCTGTGGGTCGTTCAGCCATTCACTCCACAGGGAGGCGGTATGGCCGTCATCTAGAGTCGCGGGCGCTTCACTGATACCACCTTCCAGGCACAGCGCCATGGTCTGGCTGTAGGCCCGCCCTGATGGGCGGTCATTACCGTCGTAGTCATTTTGCTCGACACATGCAAACAGACTGGAGCGACACGCTGCCGCATAGGCGTGTGCGCTCTGGTCGATGTAACGCTGATAATTGGCCCATTCCTCCTCATACAGTTGGTGAAACAGGGCACGGCTCTGTTCATCGTAGCGCTCTTCCAGTTTCTGGTTGTTGGCGAGTGTGCGCTTCTGGACGATCCGCTCGCGTTGCTGCTCAGGGCTGGAAAATACCGGTGGGCCATCACCGGTCATGGGCTCGACAGACGCCGGTAGGGGCGTCTGGCCTTCTGCCTGTTCGCGATGGACTTCGCGAATGGCCAGCAGTAACTGAGAGGTCTGGTAACGATAAGCCCGGTCCGGGTCGTTTATCCAGGCCTGGCGCTGCTGGACCCAGCGGTTGCGGGTGTCGTTGAGTTCCTGCACCAGACCAATAATGTCATCCAGTACAAACGCAAGGACGCCGTGTTGGAGCTTATGCTGTGGGATGGCGCTGCGCAGGAAGCCCTTCAGCGCGCTCAGGCGATGGGTACGGCTATGGAAACCATGCACGCTGTCGAATCTTGGCGCTACCTCTTGCGGCGGATGCTCATAAAAGCGCCAGTCGGTTTCGGTAGAAAGGGGCAATGGGCTCGTCGGGTGTTGCTGATATTCGTAGACCTGCTTGTCTACCCGCAGATTTTCATCCGTCATGGCCAGGCCAACGCTGGCAGGGTTGTCGCGTGCGCTGGCGAGGTCGAGTGTTTGGAATCGCTCTGAAGCCTGACCGTCCTTGTAGGCGTCCAGCACACTGGCGGGCCACGGGTCATTGGCAAAGGCCAGCCACGCTTGGGTATGTTTGTCGGTGTCGATGTTGAGGAACGATGCGGGGCAGTCGTGGTTGGCCGCGACGCAAGCAACGGACAGCGGGGTCTCGTTGGCAGGCGGTGGTGCGTAGGGGTTGAATTGACGTAGATACCCGTCCGGGCTGACCTGATAGGCCTGCCAGATTTTGCGATCCAACAATACATACAGGTAACCCGCGCGTAACGTGCGTAAGCCCAGGCGTGTATCAATGCGCACGGTATCTGGCCGCACTGGCTCATTCGGTGAGCGCGGCACCAGGGCGTGGCGCAATGGCAGGATGGGCAGCCCTTTACGTTGACAGGCCTTGCATTGATCGTTTGAAACGGCGGTTTCGGCTATGGCGATGCTCAGTTGAGTGCCCAAGGTCATTGAAGTGCTCCGGCATGGGTCAGATCCGACACGGCCCGCTGCCAGGCGTTGTCGTTGTAGGGGGCCAGCAATTGGCTAAGCGGCGCTTGCCCTTGGACCGCTTGCTCAATCAACGCTCGAACGCCGGTGTGCTGGTGCAGGTGCGGATGCAGCATCAGGCGATGCAAGGCTAATGTAAGGATGTCGTCCTGGTGGCTAAGCCCAAGCTGGCGGGCTTGCTGGATCTGGATATAGGCCTGTGCCGCCGCTTGGGGCGGGAGTGCAGCAGGGCCGTTCCAGCGGGCGGGGGCATACGCCAGCGGCAAGCGAAGGGCGCGTCGCCAACTATTCAGTAAGGAGGACACCATGAGGGCGTCCAACTGCACGGCCGCCGTGCAGATACCCATGGCGGTGCTATGTTCGGGTTTGCCCACCAAAACGCTGCCGGTACCGCTGCTGGTGGGCACCAGCCAGTGACGGATCGGCCACCAAGGCCCCTCATTGCTACGGAAGGTGCCAGCCAGCAACTCCAGGCGAAGGGGCTCATGGACCGGAAAAAACGCTCGGCCCTGCTCCACGGGAAGTTGTCCGAGCAACACGATGTGGGCACTTAGGTCTCGGGATGGAGCGCTGCTACTGAGCCAGCCGCACACGTAACGTTTGTAACGGTCCAGATCTTCATGAGCGCGTAAGGCGGATAGCGTCAATAGTTCTTGCGACGGTGAGGTCCCGGGCGTGGCGAGGGCCACCAGCACTGGGCAGGCCGATGGCGTATGGATTAGATCGGGCCGATGCAGAGGCATGACGGCGTCATTGCCAAGCGTTTGACGCAATGCCTCGATATGTAACGGATCATCTGCGGCGCAGTCGGCCAAGAGGTCGAGTAACACGTAAAGCGTAGCATCGGGTGCGTGCTGTTCGGCCACGAACGCCTGGACGCTAGCCGGGGTCATCGGTTTTTCTCCACGCAGGTCTGCCCTGACTCGGGTTGCAATTGCAGGGTCAGGGCTTGGCCGGTGCCTGGGGCCGTGGAAGTCACCGGACCCCGTAGGGTTATCGCTATGCCATTGAGGTGGATGCCATGCGCATCCAGCGTGAGGCTGCCGCCGGGGCTCTGGAAGACCACACGCTCACTGGCTTGCAGTTGATAGACCGTGGTGGTGTGGTGCATGCCTTGGCCGGCAGTCAGACGATGTTGCCCTGAGATCGTTTGCTGGCAGTGACCGCCCACTTCGCTTTGGTGGTTGGCCGTTGTGGTGTCGTAGCGGTTATTGCCGACCCGCTCACTGCGATCTCGACCGACAGTTGTTTCGTGATCACGTCCGGACGAGAGCGTGTGGTCCCGGCCGATCACGTGGGACTGGTCGTTCCCGATAGTGATCTGTTCATCGTTGCCTACCTCTTCTTTGCGGTCATTTCCCACAAATATTGTGTTGTCATGCTTGATATGAACGTTCTTGTCTTTCTCGGCATGGATGAACACTTCCTGGTGGCCCAACTCATCCTCAAAGCGCAGTTCGTTGAAGCCAGAGCCCTTGTGGGTGCGGCTCTTGATGGTCATTCGTGTTTTGTGTTTTGGCAGCTCATACGGCGGCAGATTGGTTTGGTGGTAAGCCCGGCCGATTGCGATAGGCTGATCGGGATCGCCATCCAGGTAGCTGATGATCAGCTCCTGCCCTACACGAGGAATCGCCATCGCCCCCCAGGTCGCGCCCGCCCAGCCTTGCGCCACTCGAACCCAGCACGAACTCTGATCGTTGTTTTTGTCCGAGCGGTCCCACGGGAACTGCACCTTGACCCGGCCCCATTCATCGCAATAGATCTCTTCCCCTGGCGGGCCGACTACGGTGGCGATCTGCGGGCCGTCGATGCAGGGTTTGTCGCACAGCGGCGCTTTCCAGTCGGACATCCAGTGGATCGCGCTGGCCTTCATTTTGTAGGAAGTGCCGCTGTCGCTGCCGAATGCTTCCTCCTCCAGACTGCTGTGCTGTTTGCCTTCGTGGGTAACAGCAATGGTGCGCCAGCGATCATTGAAATCCTCACGGGGATGCTCGTTGAGGTCGAACGCCAACCCCGGTTGCAGGCGCGCATCGTCACCGGCCACATGCGCAAGCTTGGCGTCGTTGCGCAGGGCGGTCAGGCGGGTCTTGGTGAAAGGCTTGCCGGCGATGTCGCGTTTGTAGCGGCCGGGGTAGTCGTAGCGTTCGTAGTCCTTGTGCTGGTTGTTCAGGTCCTGGTCGCCGGTGGCGGTGTGCTGCTGGTTGTAGCGCGGGTGCGTGAAGGTGTAGTCGCGCTGCACCTGGCGCGCAGTACGCACTTGTTCGGTGTAGTGGAAGCGGTTCAACGCCGGTTCCATGGAATCGCCGCCACCCATGGGCTGGTAGATCACCGGGCAATCGGTGTGGGTGCCGATGGTGCCCAGGCCACCGACGCGGTCGGTGAGGACGAGGGTGTGGCCGTCGGCGTGGTGTTCGAAGGTGTAGAGCAGGCCTTCCTCGGCGGCGAGGCGGGTGATGAAGTCGAGGTCGGTTTCGCCGGCCTGTACGCAGTATTCACGGGGTTGGTGTTCGAAGCAGATTTCGCTGCGGATGTCGGTCAACTTATGCTCGGCCAGCATGCTGGTGATGATCTCGGGCACGGTCTGGGCCTGGAAGATGCGCCAGTTGGAGCGCAGATCAAAACGCTTCAGGGTTGGCTCGACCACGGCGGTATAGCGGGTGCGACGAAAGCCGGTGTCGCCCTGGGTGAACAGGCTGACCAGGCCGTGAACGTAACGTACCGGCGTTTCTCCACGCCAGATCGTGAACAGCCCCGCCAGATCGAGCACCCGATTGAAGTCGACAGCGGCGTTGTGGCTGGCCAGTTCCAGTTCGAGTTTGAAGGGCTGGGACAAGCCTTCGTTAAGGGTGAACGAGACCACCTCGAATGAATCGCCCTTCAAGGGCTCAAAGGTAAAACGCAGGTCGCTTTGGCGGGGCATGGGGCCTCCATTTCAAGTATGTGAGTGTCAGTCGATCAACCAACTGCTATCACCGTTTTCGAGTTCGTCATCGTGGTCGGTGGTATCGCCGACACGGGCGACGGCGCGACCGTTGACGGTGACATTGCGCGTACCGCTGTTGATAGTGGTGGGGCCACACAGAGGGCAATCATGGTCGTGACCGACCAGAACGACGGCAGGCATAGAGCCTCCTTAAATGGGTTGAGTCAGTGAAGGTTCTGCCGCTGCGCGAACCGCAGCGGCGGAATGGGCGCGCTTAACCCGCTGCAGCCGGTTTGCGCCAGTCGTCCGAGGCTTCGGTGCCGGCCACCACATGACTCCAGCTGACCTTGCGGTAAGCCAGGCTGGTCTTGATCAGTTGGGTATAGTTTTCGTTCTCGCTGTCCTGGGCGTGAGGCAACACGGTGTGGATGTCGACGACGGTGGCCTCTTCCAGTTTGGTGGTGAAGAAGTGCTCCTGTTTACCGTCGGTGGAGGTGCGGAACCACCTGACCTCAACGGTCGGCAGCATTTCGCCAGTGGCCAAGGCCTGGTAAAGCAGCGGCGAGGCTTTGTTCAGCGCGCTGGTGAAGGTCAGCGGTTTATGCACGCGCTGTCCGGTGGGTTGGCCGCTTTGCGGGTCGGTTGGGGCACCGATTTGATGGTCTATTTCCTGGGCGAGGATTTCGTCCTCGTGGCCTTCCACAAAGACGTTGCCCACCGAATCAGCGGTGAAGGCACCTTTAGTGATGTGGCCCTGGTTTTTGCCGTGGATGCTGATGTACGCGGGTGTTGGCATGACATGCTCCTTGTCGCGATCAAGTGAACGACCCATGGGGTCGCGGGTTATGGCCTATACGGCCATGGCTTTGCAGGCGCTCGGGATGAGCACGCTGAAAATCGGTTACAGGTGCAGCACCCGCTCCAGCGACACCAGCACCTGCTGGGTGATGGTGTTCAGGCGGATTGAGTAGATTGTGTAGGCGACCGTCAGCATGACGGCGGCCATGGCCCAAGGCGTCCACAGCGGCCATGCGCGTTTGATCCGGTAGTTGCGCGGCGCGACGTTTTTCAGCGGGTCGGTCAGGCGCTTGGGTGTCTCGCCGCGCAGGGGGCGCAACAGGCCATGCAGTTGGTCGATGATCTTCTGTATCTCGTCATCGCCCTTGATATGGGCGCCGTATTTGCCCTTGAGGCCGGAGATCAGACACTGGTACATGAACTCCAGCACATGCTGATACCGGGCGGCTTCGGGGATCATGTTGTTCATGACGGTGAAGAATTTTTCGCCACCCTGGGTTTCGCCATGGAACTGGCTGAGCAATGAGCGTGCGCTCCAACTGGAGAGCCGGCCCCAGGTGGTACTCATGACCACTTCGTCGAGCAACAGGCACAGGCTGTAGGAGTAGGCCTTGAGCATGCCGGCGTCGTAGTCGAGCTGGCTGACTTCTTCCATGATCGTAGTGATCTGGTTGCTGACGCTCAGGTACAGCGCAGGTACGTCATCGTGCTGGTCCAGGCGGCGCAGGCGGATCACCAGGCCGATCAGTGGCGTGGCGGCATCGCACAGCGGGTTCCAGGCTACGCCGCGCAAGTCGAATTCAGGGTCGGCCAATTGTCTTTGGCTGTTGGCAGTGATCGTTTCGCCGGCAAAGTCGATGGCGCCGGAGACTTCCTCGTGGTGCCATGAATTTGGTGTGGTCTTAGTCATCTCTCTCACTCCTGATCGCCCAGAACTGCAACTCCAGCTCCGGGAAATCACCGGCAATATGGAAACCGAACCCGCTGCCGCTGCTCAGGCTTTGCCAGGCAGGGTGATGGCGGTCGAGTTCGAAGTAGCTGAAGCCGGCATGGAACGGCAGGTGGCGCGGCGCCACCGGCAGCGGCCGCAATGGGATGCCCGGCAGTTGCAGGCTGACCAATTGCTCCAGCCCTTCGGTGGAGGTGATCTTGATCTGCCTCGGCAGTTGCTGACGCAGGGTTTCCGCGGGCAGTTCAGCGCGCACGGCGAGGATGAATTCGGCGTTGTCCAGCAGGCGCTTGTCGTTCAAGGCGGCGCTGCGCACGCCGTACTGCTGCTCGACAATCGGCAGCGACACCGCGCGTGGTTGCAGTACTGTGCCTAGGGCGCGGCGCAGGGTGTGCTCCAGCATCTGGAAGGATTCGCGCAGGTTGTCGTGCTGGTAGGCCGGGTATTCCTGGGGCAGGTGGCCCTCGTCGGTAAAGGTCACCAGTTCGCCGCAGGCTTGCGCCAGCGCGATGTACAGCCGCTCCGGGTGAACCTGGCGTTGCCGGGCCAGGTGCTGGAACAGCGGGAACAAACGATTGAGGGTTTGCAGCAGGTTGAAGTCGGTGACATCGGCCACCCCCGATTGCCCCGGTGAGCCGATCCGCTGGGCCAGGTTCTTGGCGCGTTCACGCATCAACCCGGCCACTTCACCCAGGTAGCGATGCAACGCCGGCACCGCTTGCAGGGACAGGCTGGTGGGGTAGAAGTGCTCGTCCATCACCAGGCTGCCGTCCGGGCGTTTGTCCTTGATTTTGCCCAGGGCGATGCCGGTAAAGGCACTGCGGTCGCTACGTTCGAGCATCAGTTGCAGGTTGGGCACGGCCAGGTCCATGCCGACTTGATCGCCGTCATCGCTGTGGGTGTCGCGGATTTCCTCGCGGCGGGCGATGTAGCGGCTGTTGCCGTACTGGTCGGGCCAGCGCACTTCGAGGGCTCCGTTGGAGCGCAACGGCAGTGCCAGGTAGACGATCTGGCCGACCGCGCTGCTGTCAGCGATCTCCAGCGGGGAGGGCGGTGCCAGGTCGTGGGGAATGTCGAAGACGCTGCCGTCGGGCATGATCCCGCGTGCCCGGGTAATGGCGATTTTGCCGAAGCTCAGGTATTCGTCGTTCAACGCCAGCTCGCTGAAGCCATAGAGCGCGTCGTTGAGGCTGTGCAGGCGCTGGTGCACGGCGGCTTCGGCGGCGCGGGCCTGTTGCTGAAAGTGCTGGGGTTTGACGAACAAACCTTCATGCCAGATGACGGGGTTGCGTGAACTCATCGGTGATTACTCGGGGCAAAAGCGACTGAAAAAGGCGTCATCGGGTTTCTCCTTTGAGGCTGACCTGGGCGGCGTCCAACTGCACCAGCACGGCGTATTGGCGGCCCTTGGGCTCGACGCGCAGGCGCTGTTTCCACCGGCCGACATCAGTGCTGTGGTAGTTGGCAATCACTGCGATAAAGCGGGTGTCTTCATCCAGGGCGCGCAGGTCGATGAACTTGAATTGGCCGGGGTTGAGCAGGTAGTCGTCGGCGCGGATGTAGGTGCTGCCCAGGGTCTTTTTCAGGTCGTCGGCCATGGCTTGGGGACTGGCGTTGACCAGCAGCGAGTCGTCAGTCAACTGCAAGACCTTGAAGGCGATGGGCGTGGCGACGTGCTGCAATGCCGGGTTGCCCCAGGGCGTGGTCAGGCTCACGCCTTGAGCGTCGTAGTCGCCCAGCAGCGCGTCTTCGATAGGCGACATGGGCACTACAGGGTCTGGCTCCAAGCTCAGTGGCGACTGGGCCGGTACGCTTTCGTAAAGGTGACTGAGCAAGGTTTGTACTTTGTCCGTCAGCGCCTGCGGGCTGGTTGCTTGCACGTTGAGGGTGTAGGGCGAACGGCTCGCGTCTTCATCCAGTGCCGTGCCGGTGCTGATCAGGCGCGGGTTGACGTCGTCGCTGGCGTGCAGGCTCAGGGAGTAGCGGCTGGGCTGATCGTCGGGGCCGCCGACCGGGATGGAGGGCGTCCAGATCACTTGGCCGATCTTGCCGAGCATGGTGCAGCCGCCGAGGGCCAGGCAGGCGAGCAACAGGGTGCCCAGGCGCAGGTTGCTGAACAAAATGGTGGGAGGTTTTGGAACCTTCGAGCGAACTTCAGGCGGCTGATTTTTTGAAGGCGGCGCTGCTTCCAGTGCTCGCAGCGGATCGCCTTGCTCCGTCAAATCCACTGGCTGGCAAAGACGCTCGAACTCCGGGCAAGTGGCAGGTCGCTTATCCGCTGGTGGCCGACTCGGCAGGTCTTCCTGGTGCCATACGTGCATGACCTCAGGGTGGTCGCCGAGCAGCTCATCGAGCGAATGCTGTCCGGGGGCGTATTCGCCCAACTGCACCGCAACCTGATACGCACCAATCTGCAATCGATCACCGTCGTTGAGGCTTATCGCAACATGGCGCTCAAGCGGCAGTTCGTGACCGTTGACGTAGGTTCTACCGCTGCGGTCGATCACGCAGAACCGCCCTTCGATGACGCGGATATCGCAATGGTTGGGGCGTACGCTGTTGTGGCGATCTTCCAGGCGCCAGTCCACAGCGGCACTGCCGATGCTGCCGCCCTGTGGGCCAAACCGGTGAAGAGGCAAATACCCGTGCAACAACTGCGCAGGATTGTTGATGACCAGTGTCAACTTCATGCGCGCCCCCGAATCCGCACCACGGCGGGATGGCGGTGTTCTTGATGTTCGATAAAGCTGGTCCAGCCCAGGTGGGTACCGCTGGTGCGTTGCAGGTTGAACGGCGGTACATCTTCTTCGCGCAGCCCCAGTTCCAGGTCGTAGGCGGTGGCATCGCGCAGCAGAAAATCCATCAACTGGCGCAATCGCCCGAACTGCTCGCCGCTGGGCAAAAACTGCCGAAAGCGCGTCTGGGTCAGGTTGGGAATCACCAGGGTGAACTTGCTGGCGCGGGTCTTGCTGCGGTCGCCCACCACAAAATCGCTGCCCAGGGTGCCGTTGGCTTTGCCCAACGCCAGGCGCTGACGCTGCGGCAAATTTACCGAGCGCACCTCGAACTCACGGATATAAACGCCGTGCAGATCAAAGCTGTGCTCAACAATGCCGGACACTATCGAAGGTGAACGGCTGCGACTGGCGATCAAGCCAGCAAAGCTCAGCAATCGGCCCCACGGCAGCGGTGTCGCACCGCGAAGGTCGTTGTCGTTCAGCCCAACCATGGAAAATACGTAGCGCGAAAAACGATCGCTGGCCTCGGCCTGAAAGCGAATGTAGTAGCGGTACTTGCGCCAGCTGGTATGCAGCAGGGTCAGCAGGCGATGATTGAAAAAGTCTATGAACGCCGGGCGAATCCCGCGCTCCTGAGCCTGCTCGTAGGCCAGGCGGTCCAGGTAATAGCCGGGCAGCGGTGAGTCGGTACCGTGCAGGCCAAAGAAGCTGGTCTGCAAGCGATAGCGCACTTCTTCGCGGTCCTCCTCAATGCGTGCCGCTTCGACCACATCGGAGGCCGGAAAGCCCAACCCTGCATGGCTTTGCAGGCGCACGCGGCGTCTCGCCGCCGCACTCAAGGGCTGCGCCTCCAGGTCATCGCCGTGCAAAGCGTGCAGATGCTCCAGCAGACGGTGAAACGAGTAGTTCCGCGCGTCGGCCAGCAGCATATCGGCTAGATCACGGGTTGTCTGCCGGTCAACAGTGGCCATTCGTAGCGCTCGTTGTTAGTGGTATTGATCACTTCCAGGCGGTGGAAGGAATTGATGCTCGCGTAGAGGGCGAAGAAGTGCGAAAGCACGCTGGCGAACAGGTACAACTCGCCCTCGCAAAGAAACGCGTTCTGGTCCAGTTGCAGGCGGGTCTGCACGCCCCGCACGGGCTGGCCCTTCATCAGCCAGTCAATCGGCGTGGTCACCGCATCACGGATGCCGTTGAGGCGCTTGCGGGTGGCGCGGGCTTGTTGCAGGTCGTGCAGGGCGGCGAAGTCATAGGCGCGGATCACCGCCTTGAGCGGCTCGGCCGACAGCAACGACAGGTAGTTCAGCGACAGGTTGGAAATCAGCGTCCAGTGCAGGCTGCTGTCCAGCACGGGCCGGTAGCTTCGGGTCGGTGCGATCAGGTTGGTATAGGTGGCAAACGACGGCGTGACTTCGGTGGACAGCGATACATCTCCCACGCCCAGCAACTGCGGCAAATCGCGGTTGCTGCAGGTCAATTCGATGGACGCTGCTTCATGCTCACCGATGTACAGGCTTTCATCGCCGCGCACGAAAGCGATGCGATGACGCAAGCCCTCGCGCCCGTGGGACTCTTCGATATGCGTGCGGAAATACAGTGCCGTGCGGCCCCGCGCGTGTTCGATCTCATGCTGGAACGATTCGAATGGAGTAAAGCGTCGCAGCGGATCGCCTTTGCGCTCCTTGTCGGCGGCATCCCAACCGGCCACGTTATCGACACTGAAAATTTCGAAGGCCTCGGGGCGGTTGCCGCTGGGGCTGATACGCCGCTCCAGACTGCGCCCATCCAGTGCAATAGGGTTGGCATCGTGGCGGAACAGGTTGACCGCCGGCGCGCAGTACAGGTGCAGGTCACTGGTGCGCAGGCGGATATCAGGCGGCATGGGCCGGCTGAACTGAAATTCAAAGCGCAGGCTGGTGGCGCTGATCTCCGGCCAGACGCGCGCCAGCTGGGTCAGGCTGAAAAAGTGAAAACGCTGCGGGAATACAAAATACTCCTGCAGGATCCGGTAGCCATCGAACACATTGCGCGGGTAGGGCAGCAGCGCTTCTTCGGCGGTGAAACCGGGAAAGCCGATAGCCTTGGCTGGCAGGCGATAGCTTTGCTTATCAATATGTAACGTGACGCTGTCCAAGTAGTGGGCGAGCCACAGGTACAACGTCATGGCGGTGGCGTTATCTCCACCCAGATGAAAATCCAGTTGGTCGCAGGCCATGCTGGTCAGCGGTTGCTCGGTCAACACCTTGAGGTCGATGCGCATCACCGAGGCCTCGCGGCTGTGGGCATCGCTGACTTCCTGCAACGCCAATGGATACAGGTTGACGTCAGTGCAGGTACGAAACTGGCAGGAGATGCCATCCACCGGTTTGGCAAACAACGGCGTGCCCTTTGGGATCACCTGGCGCTGGCTGATCGCATCCGGCAACGGTGTAAAACGGATGATGGTCGCGCTGGGCAGGGGCCGCAGGTAATTGGGCCAAAGCATCTGCAACAGCGGATGGGTCAGCTCCGGCAAATCGTCGTCGATCTTCATGCCCAGCTTGGCGGTGAGGAAGGCAAAGCCTTCCAGCAGCCGCTCCACGTCCGGGTCGCCGGCCTGATCACCGAGAAATTGCGCCAGTTGCGGGTTGTCCTCGGCAAACTCGCGGCCGAGTTCGCGCAGGTAGCGCAGCTCCTCGGCAAAGCGTTGTTTCAAGTCCATTGCATCCTCATCGCACGCGGGTGTAGCCGTCGCGGCCGTGCATGGCCACCTCGATCTGCACCTGTTCTTCCTTGTGGTTGACCTGCACCTGGCAATCCAGGCGAAAGTTCAGCTCCAGTGGCAGGTCCGGGTCGGGCTGAAAACGTACGCCCCTGACCTTGATGCGCGGTTCAAACGCTTCCACCGAGCGCCGGATATCTGCGCTGATGGCCACCACCAAGTCACTGCTGGCCTGGGTGACGCCGTTGAAATCGCGCAGGCCCAGTTCAGGGCTGCTTTGCGAGCAGCCCTGGCGTGAGTTGAGCACCTGTTCCAAGTGGCGTTTGATCGCCTCGACCCGCTGGCGCGCCTGCTCATCCGCGCTGCCGGGGCGGTAGCGCGGTGCGTCGGGTTCCAAGCGTTCGAACAGGCTGGCGCCCACTTATTGGGTGTCCAGCCGACCGACCAGGGAGATCTCGAAGTTGGCGCCCATGTACTTGAAGTGCGGGCGCACGGCCAGCGACACCTGGTACCAGCCTGGATTGCCTTCCACGTCCTGCACCACGACTTTTGCGGCGCGCAAGGGGCGACGGCTGCGCACATCGGACGAAGGGTTTTCCTGGTCGGCGATGTACTGCTTAAGCCAGTCGTTCAGCTCGCGCTCCAGGTCCTGGCGTTCCTTCCAACTGCCGATCTGTTCGCGTTGCAGCACCTTGATGTAGTGGGCCAGGCGATTGACGATAAACAGGTACGGCAACTGGGTGCCAAGCTTGTAGTTGGTCTGGGCTTCCTGGCCTTCGCGGGTCTTGGGGAAGTTCTTCGGTTTTTGTACCGAGTTGGCAGAGAAGAACGCCGCGTTGTCGCTGTCCTTGCGCATGGTCAGTGGGATGAAACCGGCTTCGGCCAGCTCGAACTCCTTGCGGTCGGAGATCAGCACTTCGGTAGGGATCTTGGCCTGCAATTGGCCCAGGGATTCATACAGGTGCACCGGCAGGTCATCCACCGCGCCGCCAGATTGCGGGCCGATGATGTTCGGGCACCAGCGGTAGCGGGCGAAGCTGTCGGTGATGCGCGAGGCCATCAGAAACGCGGTGTTACCCCACAGATAATTATCGTGATTACCGTCGACGGTTTCGTCATAGCCGAAGCTGCGCGCCGAGTTGTCTTCAGTGCTGTACGGCGTGCGTAACAGGAAGCGCGGCAGGGTCAGGGCCAGATGGCGGGCATCCTCGGATTCCCGCAGACCACGCCACTTGGTGTGGCGCGGCCCCTCGAAAATATCGCTGATTTCCTTGAGGTCGGGCAGACCCTGGAACCCTTCGAGGTTGAAGAGCTCAGGCCCGGCCGCCGAGACAAACGGCGCGTGGGACATGGCGCCGATGGAGGCCACATAGCTGAGCAACTTGATGTCTGGCGAGCTGGGGCCAAAGGTGTAGTTGCCGACGATGGCGCCCACTGGTTCGCCGCCAAACTGACCATAACCGGCGGTGTAGACGTGCTTGTACAAGCCGCTGCGGGTGATGTCGCCGGCGTTGTCGAAGTCGTCCAGCAGCTCTTCTTTGGTGACGTGCAGCATTTCCAGCTTGATGTTCTCGCGGAAATCCGTGCGATCCACCAACAGCTTCAGACCACGCCACGACGACTCCAGTTGCTGGAACTGCGGTTGATGCAGAATCACGTCCATCTGCTTGCTCAAGGCGCGGTCGATTTCGGCAATCATCTGGTCGACGCGGTGCTTATTGACCGGCTGCTGGTGATCGCCGCTTTGCAGGATCTCGCTGATAAACGCAGCCACGCCTTGGCGGGCAACGGCATAGCCTTCCTGGGACGGGCGAATGGTGGTGTTGGCCAGCAGTTGGTCAAGCAACGACGGCGGTTCGTCAGCCACCAATACTTTGGCGGCGGCGCTTTCCATAGGCATGGGGAGTACTCCGTTGAGAAGGGTGTTCAAGTCAGTTGTTGGGCGCGTCGAGCACCAGATTCAGTTCACTGGCCAGGCGTTGACGGGCGGTTTCATCGGTCAGCAGGTTTTGCAGGTGTTTACGAAAGGCCGGGACATTGCCCATCGGGCCCTTGAGCGCAACTAAGGCTTCGCGCAGTTCCAGCAACTTGTTCAACTCCGGTACTTGGCGGGCGATCGCATCGGGGCCGAAGTCATTGATGCTTTTGAATTGAAGTTGCACGTTCAAGTCGGTGTCTTGATCGTTGTTCAGAACAGACGGCACCGCCATGTCCAGAGCAACTTCGGCTTTGGTGAGTACTTCATTGAAGGTGTCTTTATCTATTCGAACGGATTGCCGGTCTTCAAGGGCGGTTAGTTCACCGTGGCCTTTGAAGTCGCCGGTAACCAACAGCTTCAGGGGAAGCTCTACTTCTGCTTGTTGATCGCCTGTGGCTGGGACGTACTTGATGTTGATGCGTTCTTTTGGGGCGACAGAACCCTGAGTTTTCGACATTGGAAAAATCCTTTTCGTAAGGTCGGCGTATTAGAACCAGCTGTTGCAAGGTTTGTCTTGTAGGACGAAATGGACGCGATTCGTGGGCTTTGGATGTAGGAAAAGGCATCGCGATAAGGATTTCTAAATTTCCTACGCTCGCTATGGAGCTATCTGAAAGATATCTCTTTTTATTCTCGATTTGGCAGTGTGTTGCTCGTCTTTTACTTGCCTATCCATTGAGGGCGGGTGACGCTTTGCAAGTTAATGAATTTAACTTTCGGTCTAAGCCGCGTTAGTTCGAAAGTTGAAAAATATCCGGTTTGGATTCAACGAGGCATATTCAGGAGGCGTTGATGCGCAACGGATGGCGAGGATGGAAATGGGCGCTCTGCCTGACGGTTGTGGCGGTAATGGAGGCGCGGGCAGCGACCCAGGATTGCCCTGCCATCGTCTCGCCCTTGAAACGCCTGGAATGCTTTGATCTGGCGGCCGGCACGCCCATTCATCAGCCACCTGCGCCGCCACGTGCCCTGGGCCGGGTGTTGCCGATTGTCGATCTGGTCCAACGCAATGAGGCCAAGCGTCCATCCGAGGATCAGCGTTTTCTGTTGTCGTCATTCCCGGAGCCGGACAACGACCAGCAACAGCGGCTGGTGATCTCAGCCCCAGCGTTGGGCGCGCTACCGCCTCGGCCTTACTTGGCCATCAGTTGTGAGTCGAAAATCTCGCGCCTGCAGTTGGTGCTGGATGAACCGGCCAAGCCTAACAAGATTCGCATCCAACTGTTCAAGGATGAGCGCCCAGTCTCCGGGGCTTATCAGTGGCAGGTGCTGGACGACGCGGGTCTGGTGGTCGACGCCGGGCGCGGGCTGCAGGCGATTGCCTTGTTGCGCAATATGGGCGGTGGCCAGCGTCTACGACTGGAGAGCGACTATCCGCGGCTGCACGGCCTGGTCTTCGACGCTGAAGGGCTGGGTGAACTGATCGAACAGGAGCGCCAAGTATGTCGCTGGTAATCGACGTGCCGGCGGACACTGTCAAGTTGCTGCTGACCCCCATCGACCCGGAGCAACCTGCCGGGCATTTCGATGTGGAGGATGAAACCTACCAGGCCATCGACCAAGAGATGGTCAAGCTCGGCGGCCTGCGTGAAGGCGATATCGACTGGCCGTATATCGACGAAGCCTCCCGCCAATACCTGGCGACCCAGTGCAAGCACTGGCGGGTCGTCGCGCACCTACAGGTGGTGTGGCTGCGCACCCGGCAATGGGCGCGCTGGGCCGATGCCCTGGGTTTGTTGGCCGGCATGGTCGAGTTGTATTGGGACAGCGCTCACCCCAAGCCCGGCCCCACCGGCTACCTGAACAAACGCAAGCAAGTGCAGCGCCTGTTGGGCGACCTGGGGCAGGTGTTGCCGACCCTGGAGCGCAGCAGTTTTGAACCGGCCTACCAAGCCGCGGCGGAACTGGCCCTGGCCAATCTGCAACGCTGTGCCGAAAGCGCCAAGCTCGACCCGGCCCCGTTGGACGCGTTGCAACGCCAGTTGGACAAATACAGCGAGCCGGTTGTTGCTACTGAGCCCGCCCGTGCGGCCGCCTCCGGCAGTGTGCTGGAGTCGGCCTTTTTCGCCCGCCCCAAACCGCAAGCGCCGAGCAACGAGCGCGAACAACGCCGCGCCGTGTTGAACATGGCCGAGCAGATCAACCAACAAGATCCCTACGACCCCACCGGCTACCAACTACGACGATTCGGCCTGTGGTCGCATTTGCGTACTGCGCCGCCCATCACCCGCGACCGTCGCACCGAATTGACCGCCGTGCCCAAGGATATCGTCGACGGCTACCAGGACGCGCTGAACCACAACGCCATTGAGCCGAACCTGCTGCTGCGCATCGAAAAAAGCGTCTGCGCCTCGCCGTACTGGCTACGCGGCAGTTACCTGGCCGCCGAGGTCGCCTCGCGCCTGGCGATGGAAGAAGTGGCGGCCGCCATTCGCCAGACCTGCGAGCGGTTTGTCTGCCGTTTGCCGGCCTTGCTGGAGTTGTGCTTCAGCGACGGCACACCGTTCGTGGATGTGCAAACCCAGGCCTGGATCACCGGCGCCGACCAGGCGCAAACCACCGGCAGCCCGGTGCAGGAATACGCCGGCCTGCGCGACGAACTGACCACCCAGCTCAATACCGAAGGCGTGGAAGTGGTGCTGCTGCGCCTGCAGGAACTGCACGCCACCCATGAGGCTCCGCGCCAGCGCAGCTACGCCACAGTGATTGCTGCCGACCTGTTGGCCTCGCGTGGCTTGTCGTGGCTGGCGGATGACCTGTACGCCAGTGTGGCGCGGTTGATGCGCGAGACCGCGGCGCAGGGGTGGGAGCCGGAGTTGTATCAGAAGGTGGCAACCATTATCAGTGAACGTAAGGACTAGTCACGTGCCCCGCCAAAGCGATCTGCGTTTTACCTTCGAACCCCTGAAAGGCGACGCCTTCGACGTGATTTCGTTCAAGCTCGACGAAAGCCTGTCCCAGCCGTTCAAGCTCACCCTGGAACTGGCCAACCACAACGCCGCCATCGACTTCAATAACGTGCTCGACCTGGCGGGGCTGTTCACGATCTGGCGCGGTGAAACTCCGGTACGTTACGTGCACGGACTGGTCAGCCTGTTCCAACAGGGCGACACCGGCTTTCGCCGCACCCGCTACACCGCCGTGGTCGAACCGACCCTGAAGCGTTTCGATCTGCGCTCCAACTGGCGCATCTTCCAGGCCCAGACCGCGCCCGACATCATCACCAGCATGCTGGCCGAGCAGAAACTGACCGACATCCGCAGCGAAATCTGCTTCGAGCACCAACCCCGCGAATACTGCGTACAGGCCGGCGAAACCGACCTCGACTTCATCACCCGCCTCGCCGCCGAGGAAGGCCTGCTCTACACCTTCGAACACCGCGCCGACGGCCACACCCTCGTCCTCACCGACCGCGTCGGCGGCCTGGGCACCATCGGCACCCACACCGATTGCCCGGTGATCTACCAGCCCATGGGTGGCGGCGATTCCATGGAACCGGCGTTGACCCGCTTCCACTACACCGAACAAGTGCGCACCGCCGTACAAGTGCAACGCGACTACACCTTCACCCACCCGCTCTACAACCAGCAGCACACCGCGACCGGCGACCAGGACCTGAACAACCAGCACAAGGATTACGAACGCTACGACTATCCCGGCCGCTACAAACGCGATATTGCCGGCAAGCCTTTTACCAAAACCCGCCTGGCCGCCCTGCGCAATGACGCCAAGCTGGCCCATGTGGAAGGTGACGACGAACGCCTGCAACCGGGGTTGGCCTTCGACCTCAACGACCACCCGCGCGAAGACTTCAATGATCGCTGGCGCACCATCGCCATCAAGCACGAAGGCAAACAACACACCAGCTTGCAGGAAGAAGCGTTTGGCAGTGACAGCGGCACTTCCTATGAAGTGAAGGCCACGGCCATCCGCTGGACCTCCGACTGGAAAGCTCCTCTACCCAACAAACCCCGTATCGACGGCCCGCAGATCGCCACCGTGGTCGGGCCGCCGGGTGAGGAGATCTATTGCGATGAATGGGGCCGGATCAAGGTGCAATTCCCGTGGGATCGCTCGGACAAAAACAACGACCACAGCTCGTGCTGGATCCGCGTCACCCAAGGCTGGGCCGGGGCGACCTGGGGCTCGATGGCCATCCCCCGTGTGGGTCAGGAATTGGTGATCAGCCATCTGGACGGAGATCCCGATCAGCCGATCGCCATTGGGCGAGCGTACCGGCAGACCAATTTGCCGCCCTATGAGCTACCCAAGCTGAAAGCTATAGCAACAACCAAAAGCCGCGAGTTTGGCGGCACCCAAGCCAATGAGTTGCGTATTGACGACACCACCGGGCAAATCAGTGCGGCATTAATGAGCGAGCACACGCACAGCGCTCTGCACCTGGGTTACCTCACGCATCCACGTCACTATGGTGGTGGCCGGCCAAGGGGCGAAGGCTTTGAATTACGCACGGATGGTCATGGTGCGTTGCGTGCAGCAAAAGGATTGTTGCTGACTGCCGAAGCGCAACTGAAGGCCGGTGCGGGTCAGCTAGAACGCCAGCAGGTGATTGATGTATTGCAAGCCGCCCTGACATTGGCCAAACAGCTGGGAGCATCTGCCGAAAACGCCCAGGCAATTGCCCTGGATGCGCAGCCGCAGCAGTCCCTGACTGATGCCGTGAACGCGTTGGGCCATGGTGCCAATGATCAGGCCAATGGCATCGGCAATGGCGCGCAACCCATCATCGCGTTAAGTGGGCCTGCCGGCATCGCTGCCGCGACGTCCCGCAGCATCGCCATAGGCGCAGGCGAGCATATCGATAGCGTGGCACAACAAAACCAGCAACTCACCGCCGGCAAAAAAGTGGTGATCAATGCAGGCGACGAAATCGGTCTGTTTGCCCAAGGCGGCGACATGCGCCATATCGCCCATAACGGCCAACTGCTGTTGCAGGCCCAGCACAACAGCATCCGGGTGCAGGCGGATCAGAGCGTGGAGCTCAGCGCCAGCCAGCAACATGTGCTGGTGGCGGCGGACAAGCACATCACCCTGTTGTGCGGTGGGGCATAGCAAGCCTGTCCATCACGGCGTCTGGGCGGGGTGGGAGAGATGCTGCTGCGGAAGGCTGTCCCTATCATTTTGTGCGTTCTATGATCCGCAATGTTATCGTGCTATCACGTATGACAGCTTCGTCAGGGACTGAAAGGGGACAAGATGACCGATTTTGAGCAGCAACCTTTTGCGGACGCCGAGTTTGCAGAGAATCCGGAGCAACGATGCCCCTGCATACTGCTGTTGGACACGTCATCGTCCATGAATGGCGCGCCAATCAGCGTTACGCAATGAGCTTGCAAAGTGTCTAGAGAGTCCGTGGCGATTCAGCCGGAAGAAACCTGCTGCTCGAGCACTGGTTTGATGAAGTCCTCAACAATGTTCACTCCATTCCGAGACGAGGTAAAACGATGACTATCGACAGAATACTGCGTGCTCGCTTGACCAGATCGACCTCGCTGTCGAATCCAGGCGTCCTAATGCGCCGAGCTTGAAAGATGAAGCAAGGTCGAGGGAACGGCTCATCGGTCAAACCTTGAAGTGACTGACAAGTTGCTGTAACTGTACCCCCAGGCGCGCGAGTTCGATACTGGAGGCCGCTGTCTCCTCACTAGCTGAGGCGGTCTGCTCAGACACGTCGCGTACACTCAAAATGCTGCGGCTTATTTCCTCCGCCACCGAACTTTGTTGTACTGCGGCGGCAGCAATCTGTTGGTTCATGGCTTGAATCCCAGAAACCGTCTGAGTGATGCTAGCTAAAGATGCGCCTGCTTTACCTGCCAACGCCACAGTGCTATCGGTTAGTTCGCGGCTGCTCTGCATAATACTGGACACCTGACGTGTTCCACCTTGCAAGCCTGCCACCAAGCTTTCTATTTCCTCAGTGGACTGCTGAGTACGCTGAGCCAGTCCTCGTACTTCGTCAGCGACCACTGCAAAACCGCGCCCTGCCTCACCTGCGCGAGCAGCCTCAATGGCCGCGTTAAGGGCCAATAAATTAGTTTGCTCAGCCACCGCCTTGATCACGTCCATGATCTTAACGATGCGCCCACTTTCTTGTTCAAGCTCATTCATAGCTTCCGCTGAACGCCCGACTTCGCTGGACAAACGCTCAATCTGGGCGATGGCTTCCGCGACTACTTTGTCACCCGCGCGCGCCTGAGCATCGGCCTCTGATGCGGCAACGGAAGCTTGTTCCGCATTCCGCGCAACTTCATGCACAGTGGCCGACATTTCGTGCATCGCAGTAGCCACTTGGTCGGTCTCGGTTTTCTGGCTATTGACCCCAGCGCTGGTCTGCTCAGTGACAGCTGAAAGCTCTTCCGCTGCACTGGCGATCTGGGTGACTCCATCGCGGATACCACCGATCAGATCGCGCAAGGTACGACCCATGCGCTGAATACCTTGTTGCAGCACACCCAGTTCGTCTCTACGGGTCACGACCATGTTTTGCGTGAGATCGCCCGCTGCAATGCAATCGACCACAGCCAGAGTTTCCTGCAATGGGCGGGTAATCTGGCGGGTGATTATCAGAGCTGCAAGAAGCCCCAATAACATTGCCAAAGCAGTGCAACTCAACTGCAGCGTGCGGGCCTGAGCACTATCTGTTTCAAGGGCGGCCAGCTGTCTGGCATACATTTCATCAGTCAGACGGGTGATGGCCCCTCCGAAATTGACAGTGTCCTGCACGGAGTGGTCGATAGCCCCATTACTGGCTGTAAAATCCTGCACTGAGCGGCGGTAAGCCATCAGAGCGGTTTCCAGTTGCCTGATAGGATCGGCATAGGCAGCACCAAAGGTGTTGTTGAGGGTTTCAATGCCCTTGAGCGCACTATCAAGCTGGCGGGCGGCGGCTTGTTCCGTGGTGCTGTTGGGATTGCCGGTGTAGCCACGAACTTCATAACGCACCAGCGCGACATCCTCTTTGGCCTTGAGGATGACTTTGTATAACTCATAACGGCGCTGATCAGAGACTGGCATTGCTTCTACGTCATTGATGAGCTTGGCAATCAGCGCGGCGCCTTTGACCGCATTGGTGGCCATTTCCTTACGGGTGGCCGCACTATTGCGATAGGCCTCGCGCATCGTATTAATTGCCATTTGATACTGAGTGGTGGCTTGGTTGATCAGCGCAAGACTTTGCAAGTTTTCAGGTTGCTGCAGTTCTTTTGCGAGGCTTTTTTGCTTGGCGACAAACAGTTCCAGCGCATCCTGGATCAATGCACCTTGCTGCTCGTCACCCTTGTCCACCTGATACTGAAAACGGGCCCTCCGTAGATGATCAAGACGGTTGCCGAGTTCGGTGATGCTGGCCATTCGATTACTACGGTCAATCATTTTTCCCAAGCTGAACCAACTGGTCGCGGCAAGGATGGCGGTTAGAAGGAGTACAACAGCAAAGCCCAAGGCCAGCTTGAGCATGACGCTGATATTCGCGAACCAAGAGTTCATAGCGTTCCTTTGGTAATCAGCCGTGACCGATGAAAACTGGCGCGGTCATCTGAGAAGGGGGGCAGGTATAATCAATATTGATATGGATGATTGGATGAATATAGCACAGTGATGGCGCAGTGCCATCACAAGCTTTTAATGATTTCGACGATACGTGTCAGAATGGCGACAGCTAGAAAAATGAATCGCCCAGGATTCTCTAGGCACCTTGCAAAAAGTTATACAAGGTTCTCGATTACGTACAAGGGTGGTGGCCGGCCTATGCAAGTCGGCATGCAATCCTTACGCTCCACCCTGAAGCCTCTCTAGGTGGTTTTGACATCTGCCGCACTCAGGAGAAAGTCCGGTTAGCGCATTGCTTTCAAGACAGGACGGTTGCAGAGGTCGCATACGCCGTCATGAACAGTGAGAGGCAACTATTGTGGGTGGGTTTTTCCTACATTGAGGTCTGAATGACGAACCTTGCAAGCCGTGAAGAGCTAATCACATGGCGAACCTTAAGGTCTTCTCATGCACAGTTATGCGCGCTTAGATATCCAGACAAATTTTGCCGACCCTATGAGCACCGTAAACAGCAGCGTCGTGCTGTTCGTTTTGCGGCAGAGCAGGCCTTCGAGGCCGTCTTCAATCTATGGGTGGAGTTCCGCAGGCTGAGCCTGAAGGAGGGGCGCCAGAGCACGCTCTCGCAAATCCTGAGAATCTTCACGTGCTGTTTAGCAGACGAGATAAACGAGCGCGCGGATGTAGTTGTTGTCAGGGGGGGATACCCATTACTGGCTGCATCCTTGCAGCCAGTAACAAAGGGTTGTTACTACGTATTGTTCAAGAGGGTTCCCGAGCAAAGTCGCAGTAAGTTAGGTGGGATATCTCGATCCTATCCGCAACGAGTTTTTCATCGAGCTCAAACCCGCTGCCTGAAAGCCCTGGGTAGCGATTACTTGAGCGTGACGTCGAGCATCGGCGGGATGTAACCGTAGTCGTACTCGGCAACCACGAACGTCTGCTGCCCTTTGATCTTGATCCCCACCGTCGGTGCTTCGGTGCCGCCGATACGAATCTGCGTGCCGGTTTCGTCGGTCGGTACGCTGTCGATAAATGAGGTCACCAGGCCGTTGGGCATCACGCAGTGCGAGTAGGTCTGGAACGGCTGGGAAGACGGATTTCCCAGTACCAGGCCGGAACCGTTCAAGGGTACGTACGGACCGAACAGCGAATCTGCGACAAAGCCGTACACACCGTCCGGCCCGGTCACCCCATCGGCATAGGTAAAGGTGTGGCTGATGGTGAACAGGTAGTACTTGCCGTCCTGGAACACGAAGTGCGGGCGTTCGGTCTGATCGTTGACGCCTACCGCGGTCAGCAGCGGCGGCAGCATTTCCCAGTCGTCGCCGTCTTCGTCACGGGCCACTGCGATGCCGACACAGGCGGTCTGGAAGCGCGAGTTGCCGACGTCTTCATAACCCGGCGGCACATCACCGACTTCTGCTTCACCGACCTTGTGCGAGCCGCGCTCGCCGGCCACGTTGCCCTCGAACAGCATGTACAGCTTGCTATCCTTCGGGTCGCGGAACGGCCATGGATCACGGAAGCCCCAGAAGGCGTTTTGCGCTTCGGTCTGGTACATCTTGCCGTCGGCCTCGAACAGCGGCTTGACCTTCTCGAAGCCGACCAGGCTGACGCCATGCTCGGTGGTCACCACACGGCCACGCACCTTGACGATGGTCGCGCCCGGCGTGACCGCGGTGTAGTACAGGTCCACTTCGCCTTGCTCGTTCAACAGAATCGGCGTGCCGGCCCATTCGCGAACGGTCGGCGAAACCCCTTCAGCCATCACTCGGCCGCCGAGTTCCCAGTCCTTGCCGGTGCGGGAGAACCAGTAGTACATCTTTGCCCGGCCATGGCGATCGTTCCAGTCGCGGGTGATGTCGTAGTTACCGTTCTGGTCGAGGTATTGCGGGTCGTTCGGGTGACGATCCGCAGTCAGGGTGAAGATCACTGACCAGCCATCGACAGAGGTGATGTTGCCGTCGATATCACGTAGCGGCATGGTGTCCCAGATAAACACCTCGTCGCTCAGTACCGGGAAGTTCGCACTGACCAGTGGCTGGGTGGTAGTGGGGTCGTCCGCGCGGACTTTCAGCGCATCGGCTCGGGTCCACAGGCTGGGTTGATGGGGTGTTTTGCCAAATTTCTCAGTGTTGCTTTTCATAGGGAAAAACCTCGTCCATGAATGGATTCAAATAAATACTGATCAAAAAATACTGTATTTATATACAGTCATTTAACTGTAAAAGACTCCTCCCTTCGGGTCAAGGGAAAAAATGCATTTATGCATAATTGAGTTTTTTGTTGAGGCTGATACGTTTCAGCTTGTGATGTTTCTAGAGGTTTGTTCTCGGACCGATCAGCGACGTTACCTGCATGATGCTGGGTAGACGTAGGTGGTCAAATCGATCAACGCTGTCGAACCTTGCAAAGAGTTTTGGTGCGATGGCGTGGACGTAGCCCTGCGTCTTCAACGCCTGCATCACTATCAGTAGGAGTCAGGCAATGAACGGTGCAATCGATGCGCGGGCACGTCATCGAGAGGCTCAACCGGCATTAATACTTGCAAGTTAGGGGCTGCGGATTGTGGGTTAAGTCAGTCGAATTAATTTCGCAGCTGTTTCGAAAGCCGACAGCAACGATGCTACCGAGCCAATCAAGCTGATCAGGTTGTCTGGGATCGGGTACATCACCCCAAGGGGTTAGTACCGATACAAAGTCGACTCACCGGAGGTACGGACGAAAACTTGGATGAATTGATGGCGATCTCATCCCAGGCCTAGGTCTGTGAAAGCTACCAAAGCGGAGTTGGTCGGCCGGTCCGTGTGCCCGCCAGCGGCGGGCGCCTTCCACCCTGTCAACGCTTCGTAACGTTCCTGCGCGTAGCGATGGCGCAGACCGTGCATATGGCTCAGTCCCGCCGCTTTGCACTGCCCATCATAGACATGGCGTTGCTGGATGTAGGTCTTGTGCGCCGGAATCAGAGAGCCGACTCCGGCGAACTGATGGACTTGCTCAAGCAGTGCTCGTTGCCCTGGCGTCGTGACCGGCACGACGCGCTCACGCCCGCCCTTGGTCCATGACCCCTTGAGGGTGATGTGATCGCCGTGATCAGCGAAGCGTGGCTGGAATTTGATGGACTCCTCGCGCCGCAAACCAAATGCGGCTTGCAAGGCCAGGCTCATGCGCACATGGGGATCGCTCACGCGATCCAGGCCGTCACCCAGCGCCTGTGCTTTGTTGGTATGGGGCGTGGCGCGGCGCGCAGAAACACCCAATCGGGTGTTGTCGGCAGGAATCAGTCCTGCTTTGCCGATCTTCTCGGCCCACCAGCGCAGATGGGCCAAACGGTTCTTGAGGGTGCCTGAAGACAACCCTTCGGCCTGCCAGCGTTCAATCAGCGTTTCGATATGCTTGCCTTTGAGCGAAGTGGCCCGCATCTGCCGAAAACCGGCTTCGCGCAATTGGCGAGCGATCAGGGGGAGACTGCGCTGGCGGTCGGCTTGTGTCGTGTGGCTTCCATCGCGGTTGCGCTGGCACAGTTGACGCAAGGTATAGGTGAGATCGTCCATAGTGCGCTCCATGGGGGGCTGCGGTGTTCTGTGTTGTTCTGAGTTGCATTCGGTGAGTGTTGGTGCCAACTCGCCAAGGCGAGATCCCCGAGGGGCAAGGGCCAGGTGCTCAGATCACCTGTTGCCTCGATGAGGCGTCCGCCGTGCTTCCTGTGGGAAGCGCGAGGAGGGATGTTGCCAAGAAACGACACGTTTGGTTGCCGTGATAAACACCTCCTGTGGAGTGAGAGAGTGGAAGGCAGGCGACAGACATTGCGCCTGAATACGTTGCCGCAGACGAACACGTGCCCAGGGCACGGAAGAGGGAGGAAGGCAAGGTGCTTGCCATGGATGAACAGGGTTCCACCCCGTGGGTAGGGGGCGATGCGCAGCGTGGAACCTGGGCGCATCTGGGATGGTTCCTCCCGAGATGGGATAGCACTTTCAGGAACCTGTGCTCTGGGCAACCGGATGGCTACGGCATCGGCGAGTCAATCGCACGGTGTGACGCTTACTGCCCGCGCCAGGGGTTCCGGTGATGAGACCCACCGGCAGGTCGTTGCAGGCTCAGTGTGCAGGGCATCGTCATGCAGTGCCAACGTAAATAGGAACTGCGCGATGCCGCATTGTTGCGGGGCTGCTGGGGGTCGTCACTGCGGCGGCAGTGACGGCCCTTACTCGCGATCACTCTTTGGCACAGATGACCCAATTCAGGCTGACGCGGCCTGACGGCCTTGTCGGCCACTGGCGCGCGAACCGCGTTGCGGTTCACTTGCCACTGGCTGGTGAAGGGGGGCTTAGATGCTGGAGGATTGTCTTATTGGGCCGCTGTCCGTCACTATCACGATGGCTCCAGTCCCATCCAAAGCCAGACGACTCTCTCACCACCCACTGTCGGCATCAGAACGCCATGCTCGATGACTTGCTTACTCCCCGGCTTATACTCACACACCCAGGCACCCGGATACGGACAGGGTTGACCGCTGTTCGCACGCATGCCACTGACCGTCCAGTGCCAGCGCACGACTCGGCCTTCGTGGGCGGGTAGCGGTTCGCTCAACTGAACATCGCGTGCGATGAAGCGGTCGTTTTCAACTTCCCAGCGCCCTGCGCGAGGAGCCGGATCATGGGTATTGGCATAGCGGGCAGGCTCTGGTGGTGTTTGATCAAAGTCACGCTGCCATGTCACCAAATCATCTGTGGACGCCGCATTGAGGTCTGGCATGATCTCGCCCTGTTTGAAGGCTCGCCGGGTTTCCGCTTGCCCTGGAACCAGCCACCATCCGGCTTGAATACAAGCTGTTCCAGCTACCATACGAAGAGGCATTGGCGTAGAGGTTTGGGCGGAAGGCATGGGCGATGGAGCAATGAAGCGCATTGCTGGCGTAGGCCAATCGCTGTCGGCGTCAAAGCGGGACATCCAGCGACGACTGTCAGCGTCAGTGAAACGTTCGTTGGGGTCGCCGTCCCATTGGCCGAAGCCCAGCAATCCCAAATCGTCGTAGCGGATGGGCTTGAGCAGTTTGTTCAAGAGCATGGGCAGTTCGGGCACGCCTTGCTCGACCGGATACAATTCTGGCTGTTCGCCCAGCTCAATCCATTGGCCGCTCTGTAATTCGGTGATGCTGATGTGTGGGTGAGACAGCGCCGTATGCACTTGTTCGCGGGTCAGGTCAAGCTTTTCGCGCCAGTGGTCGGCAAGCAGGAAGGCCCAGGTGGGGGGGCGAATGCCGTTGAGCAGTTCGCCGCGCATGTTAAAGGCGTAGTCAATATCCAGGCCGTGAAAGTTGGGGGCTAGTGCTCGCTCCCAAGTGGTAACGGCTGATCGCGTACCAAATTCGAGTGGGTTGGCCATGGCGAAGCCACTGTAGACCTGATGCGCCTTGAGCAGGTCAATGGTTTTAAGCACAAAGCAGCGCCACGCTTCGCGGTTGTCCAGCCACCATTGCCAGCGGTAATAAAACGTGATTGAGGAGTACGCGGTTCTTCTTCCTTCGTATTTTTTGAACCATGTGCGCCAGAAATATCCTGCTGTCGTCGGTGACGAGGCATGATTTTTTTCGTCGGTAAAATTAAAAACAAAGGATTCGTCGTCGAAACTTTTCCTGGCCTGCTCACGCAGATTTGGCAGGCGTTTCGAGCCATATGGGTGTGGGCGCTCCGAAATTGGATGGGTGCCAACGGTGTAAGGCTTGCCAAGGAGCTGTTCAAAGGCTTCGTGGATATCCACCATCAGCAGCGCTTCTTCTTGGTGTTTGTCTGGGGCAGGGGGGAAATAGAAGTTGATGAAAGGGCTCACACTGTGTCGAGCATCATCCGTACCCCAATCAGTGTTTGGCCACTCCTTGAGCTCTGCGATGAATTCAGCACGCTCATCTTCATCAAACAAACCATGGGTTGTACTCACGTTCACCTCCTGTTTTTGGTGCCTTTGGATGTCGGGGGCTGTTTGTTATCCGTTTCAGAGCCAGTGCAATCCTCCGGAACGCGTAGCAAGGCCACTTTCCCCCGACCAATTTTTTCTCGGTTGACGCCAGTTCTCGGCTCCATAAGCTCAGCGTACTGGTCGATCTGTTTTTGTTTTACCCAATCCCCTGGAAACTTGATCTCAACTGCCGCAAACACATTTTCCGATTCGAATGGCTCTTGTCGGTACTCAACAACGACTAGATCAGGCGCTAGCAATCCTCCAGGCCGTGGCCAAAACGGCTGAATATCGCTGCCGAACCGTTTGGGACGAGTTGCAGGGATCCCCAGTAAGGCTTTCTTGCTGGTGCCGTTGTAATTGGGCTCGGCCTTGAGTGAACTTCGCCATTGCAGCGCCTCATCTACGGCTTCAAAAAACAGAGAAGCCGTGAACTGCTTTAGGGCGACTTCAATAGTGGTCTCAATTTTATCGCCGGCAATTTTCTTGCTGATACGGCGTGGCACTTTGATCGGCAGTTGCAAAGCAACTGTGCAGACTTGGCTAATGGCTGGGCGAAAAGGCACTTTACGTTCAATGTATTCCTTGAAATTCAAGTTCTCCTTGCCTCTTCGAGAAACCGTGCTATTGCCACCCCGGTCCACTGCGGCAAACGTGGAGCTTTTGACGTCGATTTCACGCGTCATTGCTTCAATAGTTGCTCGAAGCATTTTTTTAATCTGGTTTCTTCGCTCGTTAATCTCTACTGCGAGTTGGGCTAACTCGGCGGCGGTTTTGGCGTTTTCATAAGCCTGGTTTGCTCGGTAGGCCCGATAGGCTCTATCGATAACGTGAGCGAGAGTACGGGCAATGGGGGCTACTGGCATCAGTCGAGGTCTCCACTGTGCTGAGCAAGAAAGTCATCAGGAAAAATGGCCTTGGTCTCTACGGGTGGGGCTTCATCGTCGAAAGCCATCAGATAGGGCTGCCAGGTTTCGGTGATT
Source organism: Pseudomonas sp. LY-1 (assembly GCF_053502595.1). Taxonomy (NCBI): domain Bacteria; kingdom Pseudomonadati; phylum Pseudomonadota; class Gammaproteobacteria; order Pseudomonadales; family Pseudomonadaceae; genus Pseudomonas; species Pseudomonas sp. LY-1. The sequence continues at coordinate 2,761,138 of NZ_CP094353.1, forward strand.
CGCTGATCGTCGCGCATGATTGCCTTATGAGCTTGCACGGATTTGGATGCCTCGGTAACAGTCCAGTCAGTTCCCCCTTGGGGGCAGGTCAGGCCTTCGGTGAGTAGGGTGGCTCCATCGGTGATGCGATATCGATAGCCCGCGAAAGCACGTTGATCGTTCTTCAGCAACGTGTAACGTCCCAGGAATGCTCCAAGCGGTGCGGGAGGCGATTGTGGACTGCCAAGCGGATTGCCCGTACCGATTGCATCTGTGGTGACGGGGCCTTTGATCTTGATGGTCAGCCCATCAAGGGTAATGCCATCGCTATCAATCGTGATGCTGCCACCGGGGGCTCTCAGAACAATGCGTTCGCCCGATGTGACATCGAACACTGTCGTTTTTTGCTCAATGCATTGCCCTGCGGACAGGTAGTAGCGGTTCCGGACTGATTGCTCAGCACTGCCTCCGATCTGGATGTTATGGTCAGCGGCAATTTTATCATGCCGGTTGTTGGCAATTTCTTCGACTCGGTCCCCGCCGATGCTGGTGTGATGATTACGCCCCAGCGTCTGAATTCGATCACGGCCCAGTTCCAAATGCTGATCCTGCACAATAGCAATGTGCTCATCGTTACCTACTCGCTCGTTGCGGTTATGGCCGATGTCTACCTGCTCGTCGTGTTCGACCTTCTCGCTTCGGTCGTTACCCACGTAGGTGGTGTTGTTGTGCTTGATGTGGACGTTCTTGTCTTTTTCAGCATGGATATAAACTTCTTCCTGCCCCAGCTCATCCTCAAAGCGCAGCTCATTGAAACCTTCACCTTTATGGGTTCGGCTCTTGATGGTCATCCGCGTCTTGTGTTTCGGCAGTTGGTAGGGCGGCAGGTTGGTCTGTCTGTAGGCGGTCCCAGTGGCGATCGGCTGATCAGGATCTCCGTCCAGGTAGCTGATCACTAACTCCTGACCCACACGCGGGATCGCCATGGAGCCCCAGGTCGCCCCGGCCCAGCCTTGGGTGACGCGGATCCAGCAGGAGCTGTGGTCGTTGTTTTTGTCCGAGCGATCCCACGGGAACTGCACCTTGACTCGGCCCCATTCATCGCAGTAGATCTCTTCCCCCGGAGGCCCAACCACCGTGGCGATCTGTGGGCCGTCGATGCAGGGTTTGGGACGCAGCGGAGCCTTCCAATCGGAGGTCCAACGGATGGCGCTGGCCTTCAACGAGTAAGACGTACCGAGGCCGCTACCAAAGGATTCTTCCTGCAGGCTGGTGTGCTGTTTGCCCTCATGCCTGATGGCAATGGTGCGCCAGCGATCATTGAAGTCCTCACGGGGATGATCGTTGAGGTCGAAGGCCAATCCCGGTTGCAGGCGCTCATCGTCGCCTTCCACATGGGCCAGCTTGGCGTCGTTGCGCAGTGCGGCCAGGCGCGTCTTGGTGAAGGGCTTGCCGGCAATGTCGCGTTTGTAGCGTCCCGGATAGTCGTAGCGTTCGTAGTCCTTGTGCTGGTTGTTCAGGTCCTGGTCGCCGGTGGCGGTGTGCTGCTGGTTGTAGCGCGGGTGGGTGAAGGTGTAGTCGCGCTGCACCTGGCGCGCGGTGCGCACTTGTTCGGTGTAGTGGAAGCGGGTCAATGCCGGTTCCAGGGCGTCGCCGCCACTCATGGGCTGGTAGATCACCGGGCAATCGGTGTGCGTGCCGATGGTGCCCAGGCCGCCGACGCGGTCGGTAAGAACGAGGGTGTGTCCGTCGGCGCGGTGTTCGAAGGTGTAGAGCAGGCCTTCTTCGGCGGCGAGGCGAGCGATGAAATCGAGGTCGGTTTCGCCGGCCTGTACACAGTATTCACGGGGTTGGTGTTCGAAGCAGATTTCGCTGCGGATGTCGGTCAGTTTCTGCTCGGCCAGCATGCTGGTGATGATGTCGGGCACGGTCTGGGCCTGGAAGATGCGCCAGTCGGAGCGTAGATCGAAACGCTTCAGAGTCGGTTCGACCACGGCGGTGTAGCGGGTGCGGCGAAAGCCGGTGTCGCCCTGCTGGAACAGGCTGACCAAACCATGCACGTAGCGCACCGGGGTGTCGTCGCGCCAAATGGTGAACACGGCGGCCAGGTCGAGCATGCGGTAGAAGTCGATGGCGGGGTGATGACTGACCAGCTCCAGCTCAAGTTTGAAGGGTTGGGAGAGGCCTTCTTCAAGGGTGAACGAGACCACTTCGAAGGGATCGCCCCGCAGCGGTTGGAAGGTGTAACGCAGGTCGCTTTGACGGGGCATGAAACCTCCTTGTGGTGAGTGTGGGTCAGTTGATCAACCAGCTGTCGTCGCCGTTTTCCAGCACGCCTTCGTGGTCGGTGGTGTCACCGACGCGGGCCACGGCTTTGCCGTTGATGATCATTGACGGCGAGCCGCTGATGATCACGGCACCGCAACTGAGTGTGTCGCCAGCGCGGGTAACAGCCCGGCCATTGACAGTGAAGCTCCCTGATCCACTGGCGACAGTGACTGGGCCACACGTTGGACAAGCATGGTCGTGACCGACCAAAACGACGGCAGGCATAGAGCCTCCTTATGGCTTTCACATGGGAGTTAGAGCTTGAGAATTTTGTCCAGTGAGGCAAGGACTTCTTGGGTGATGGCGTTCAGTCGTAGGGTATAGATCGTGTAAGCCGTGACTAGTACGGCGGCGGCCAGTGCCCATGGCGTCCACAATGGCCACGTACGTTTGATCCGGTAGTTACGTGGCACAACGTTGGTCAACGGGTCGGTCAGGCGCTTGGGTGTTTCGCCGCGCAGGGGGCGCAACAGACCGTGCAGCTGGTCGATGATTTTTTGTATTTCGTCATCGCCCTTGGCATGGGCGCCATATTTGCCTTTGAGACCGGAGATCAGGCACTGGTACATGAACTCCAGCACATGCTGGTACCTGGCCGCTTCGGGGATCATGTTGTTCATGACGGTAAAGAATTTTTCGCCGCCCCATGTTTCCTCATGAAACTGACTGAGCAGTGAGCATGCACTCCAAGTGGAGGACTTGCCCCAGGTAGTGCTCATGACTATCTCATCCAACAGCAGGCACAGGCTGTAGGAGTAGGCCTTGAGCATGCCGGCGTCGTAGTCGAGCTGGTTGACTTCTTCCATGATCGTGGTGATCTGGTTGCTGACGCTTTGGTACAGTGCGGACACATCGTCGTGCCGGTCTAAACGACGCAGGCGAATTACTAGGCCGATCAGCGGCGTGGCGGCATCGCACAGCGGGTTCCAGGCCACGCCGCGCAGGTCGAATTCGGGATCTGCAAGCAGCGGTTCAGGTTTGGTGCCAGTAGGCGTCGATTCAAGGGTGTTTTCGGGCGAGGCGATAGGTGTTGGTTCTGTGTGGGTGGCTCTGTTCGAAATGGCGCCACTCATCGCGTGCACTCTTCTATCTATATTGGTTGAGAGCTGCAACGCCAGTCCTACAGCTGTCGCCACTCTAGGCAGACAAGATTTGGCGCTTCAATAGGGCGTGGACGATCAAGAGACGTCCTACAACTGCTGGTGTAATAATCTGTCAGTTTTGACTGTCTTTGGCGGGCGTCTTTCGGCGGTGGATGTGGTTAGAGGTCTTGCGAGTGGGTTGGGCATACTCCGTGCAGCGTTCCACGGACATCTCTGCACTGCTGGCTATCGGCCTTTCAGGTAGGGGTTGCCAGCTTTGCCGAAGTAGTACACAACGTAAACCAACGAGGCGTACCTAAAACCTCTTTGGAATCAACGAATTGCGCGGGAAACGAGTGTCTCGTTTCCCGCTCCAAACATAGCGCTACAGAGTTCCACTGAATTCTGTCAGCGATCGAAACAAGGACCTCCGGGTCCTTTTTCCGTTCCGGCGGGAACCACTGACATCCAGCACCGTCCAGTGCTTTTAAGCCCTGAATTGTTGGCGCCGAGCGTTCTCCACCGCTCAAGCCCGGTGACTCGGCGAAGCCCTGAACGCTTCCACCGTCAGCGGGCTGCGCCGTGTCGTACCACTTCTATGCAAAAGGCCTGTTCGTAGGGCGGTACGTTGCATTCGACAATATCAGTGGCGGCGACTTGCAGGTGTATACCGACAATGTCGGCCCGGATCGGCTGCTGACGGACATGCCGGTCGACCAGTACCGCCGTATGGACCCGACGAGCCCCCAGTTGTGCCAGATATGCACAAGTGCGCAGGAGGGAATGGCCTTCGAAGAGCACATCATCGACCACCAGAAACGTGGTATTGGCCAGATCCAACCTGCCCAGGGCCGGGTTTTCGGTCAATTGCGTGTAGGTATGCAGCACTTGCAGGTCGTCGGCGTAGCGCTTGACCTGCAGCGGGTAAACAGGGAGTTCCGGCCGGCCGGTCTGACGCGCAATGTACTCGCGCAACCGTTGAGCCAGGGGCTGGCCCCTGCGTTCGATGCCTATCAGTGCCGTATGCGTCGGTGGCAGAAGGGTGGCGGCCTTGCGCGCCATCGTCTGCAACACAACATCCAGCTCATCACTGTCATACAGGCGCAACCGTTGACTTGCCACTAGGATCGTCATTGCTTTCTCCTGCTCGGGAAACATGGGGTCATGCGGTGCCGGCTACGGCAGCAGGCGTATGCCATGAGATACGTGTGCAATCGGCGAGTCTGAACTCCTGAGGCGCCGCACCCTTGCGAGTGCATGTTGGGTCAATGTAGACCGGCTGACCCTGGCAGGATTGATATTGATCAATCGCGATCAATCCAACGCCCGATCCTTTCAACCGACGCGAATCGGCGGTGGCGCCAGAGGTGTGGGCACAAGCTGTCGCGAGTGAATGTATTGCTTGCCCGGGCACTTGATATAAATCAACTCCAAGGCCGCATCGACGGAGGATTCTGAGTTCATAAAGAAGGTGCTCGGTTCGGCGGTGAACACGACAGTTGTCCGCCATTGCGGGCAATGACAAACGTGCAAGCCCATGGAGTCCGATCATGAGCCAGTATCAACGGTTATTGCTGATCATCAACCCGGCGCTGCGCCGGTCTCAAGCCATGAACCATGCTGCCGCTCTGGCCAAGGTCAGCGGTGCCAGCCTGCACATTGCTGCCTTGATCCCTACCTGGAATCTGTTGTCGCTGCTCGAAGAGGGTGACCGGGCAAAAGCTCGCGAAAATTATCTGCAAGATCATCGCGATTGGCTCAAATACCAGGCGGCTCATCTGCGTGATAGTAATAAAGGTATCGAAGTGACGGCTGAAGCGAAGTGGGCCGACGACCTTCAGCAGGAGATTCTCGATTACGTCGCAGAAATGCAGCCAGACCTGCTGATCAAACAGGTGCAGCGCGAACCGGCACTCAAGCGTGCATTCATCACCCCGCTGGATTGGCGTTTACTGCGTCACTGCCCGATACCGGTCTATCTGCTCAGCGAAGACGACCTGCCCTTGCCGCGCAAGATCGTGGCGGCGGTCGACGCCTCCAATACCCTTGCCCAGGACAACGAGCTCAATGAACGGATCATCCAGCAGGCTTCCAGTCTCGCCATCCAGTGTCAGGCCGAGTTGCACTTGCTGTATGCCTGCGACATTTCCATGGTGTACCTGGGCGATATGGGCGGCGGGGGCCTGACAATTTCGGACCTTGGCAGGCAGTTGCGCAAAGGTCATGAAAAGTCATTCCTCGAACTGGCCGACCGTTATGGCGTGCCTGCCGACCGGCGGCATTTCATCGAAGGGCAGCCTGTCGCGGTGCTCCATGCGTTCACCGATGAGCAGCATATGGATGTGATTGTGATGGGCAAGGTCCAGTCCCACGGACTGGACAAGCTGCTGGGCAGCACCACCGAACATCTCCTGTATCAGGTGTCTTGCAGCATTCTGGCTATCTAGCGCGGCGAGGGCCGCCTATTCCGAAATCACAGGCGTTATCGTCGGAGGAGGTCCTCGTGATCCTTAGTCCCTCATTGCAAACCCTCTTGCCAAACCGCGTCGAGGCCGGTCGACGACTGGTGGAACCCTTGCTCAAATACGCCAACAGGTCTGACGTCATCATTCTCGCGTTGCCCCGAGGCGGTGTTCCGGTGGCTTATGAAGTCGCCACAGCCCTGAAGGTTCGCCTGGACCTGATGCTGGTACGCAAGCTCGGCGTGCCTTCACACCCGGAATATGCCATGGGCGCCATTGCCAGCGGAGGTATACAAATCCTTAATGACGACGCGATGCGGGTGCAGTCGATCGATCGAGCCGGTCGAGGATTGCCGCTGCCAGGCTCGCGGACGGAGCATCTTGATGTTTAAACCAATATCACGATCCATGGACCTGCCGGGCGTTGAACTGGACGCCGATTTGCGTTTGCCGACCAACACCCGCGCCTTGGTCGTTTTCGTACACGGCAGCGGTAGTGGCCGTTTGAGCCCGCGTAATCAATATGTGGCCGATGTACTGGCCCATCGGGGCTTGGGTTCGCTGTTGTTTGACCTGCTCACGGAAAAGGAGCAGCGCCTGGATAACTTGACCGGGGAGCTGCGTTTCGATATTCCGCTGTTGGCCAGACGCTTGATCGATGTCATCGACTGGGCCGCTCGGGACCCCCAATTACGCTTGCTGCGGATTGGACTGTTCGGCGCGAGCACCGGCGCTGGCGCGGCACTGGTGGCGGCGGCCGAGCGTGCGCAGGTGGTCGGGGCGGTGGTCAGCCGGGGTGGGCGGACCGACCTGGCGGGACCGGCGCTGGCCCGGGTGAAGGCACCGACCTTGCAGATTGTCGGCGCACAGGACCCGGTAGTGTTCGACTTGAATTGCCAAAGCAGCCGGGCCCTGCGGTGCGAGCAACGACTGGAAGTCGTGGAGGGCGCCACGCATCTATTCGAAGAGCCTGGCGCCCTGGAGACAGTCGCCCGACTCGCTGGCGAATGGTTTGAAAAATACCTGCAGTCCCCGCACCCCTGAGAGGGCTGCATTCAGCATCACACACCAAACGGATAGGTTTCTGGTTCCAGGTGTTGGGTTTTCGGCCACGGCAGCGCGGCAACCGGCTTGGTGTGCTCAATCCAGATCATGGCATCGAATTGATCTGCTGGCACGGACTCGAAGTAGTGACTGAAACGCTCGGTTTCGGGGTCGCTCAGGCCCGTCGAGCCTGGCTGGAGCCCCATGACGTGCTCAATACTCGTTTGCTACCTGAGCTGAAGCCATTCTTGCGCGGTGCCGGGGCAAGGCGAACAGAACGCGATCAAGGACTATGTCAGTCATAGACAATATCGTTGCGCGGGTACTGGCCTGGCACGCTCGTTTTATCAATCTCTTCAAGCGTGTATGCCGATGAAGAAATTTTATTCCCGGCGATCACTTCCTCGCGATTTTCCAAGCAAGCGCCGCTTTTGTTTTTCCAGGAAGAACATCACCTCGAGCTTCAGATTATCGGGGTCGAGGAAATAAACCGCATAGTAGCCCTCGCCATAATCCGGATAGTCAGCGGGCGCGTCGACAATCGTAACCGCCTGATCCAGCAGGAACGCGTAGAGCGCATCGACGTCCTCGCGCGCGGCAACCTCGAATGCATAGTGGTGATAGCCCACATCGCCGGTCCGGTGCTTGTGTTTGCGCCCCTGGGCATCGGCTTCGGTGATCCAGAACAGGGTTTCGCCATTGGTCCAACCAATAACCCGGTCGAACTCCCACTCTATGGTGAATCCCAAGAAACCGAGTACCTGATCGTAGAACGCCCTGGAGCGGTCCAGATCGCTGACACGAATAGCCAAGTGGTCTATCCCGATGACGTTCATCCTGTCAGGTCTCCTCGATTTCGGTTTCTTGGGACAAAGAGCGCTGTTGAACTCAGAACGGGGCGTCGATATCGACCACGACAATGAGCTTGTGGTTGACGAACTCCTTGAGCCCGAGCCCGATCAGCTCGCGGCCGTACCCCGAGCGGCGCACGCCACCGAAAGGCAGGTCGGCTTCGACCTTGGTCGGATGGTTGACGAACACCATGCCGGTGGAGATTTTCTTCGCGACTTCTGCGCCATGCGCCGTGTCCGAGGTGAATACCGAACCGCCGAGGCCGAACGGCGAGTCGTTGGCGATACGCACTGCATCGTCTTCATCCTTGGCGCGGAACACCATGGACACCGGGCCAAAGAACTCCCAGTAGCGAGCGGGGTTGTCTTCGGCGACATCGGTCAGGGTCGTCGGCTGCACGAATGCCCCATCGACAGGCACGGGCGGCCCGACTTCTTCGGCCTTGGCGCCAAGCTTCACGGCTTCGAGGATCTTTTGCTTGACCTCATTGGCCGCGCTTTGCGAGGAGAGCGGTGCCAGGGTCGTCTTCGCATCGAAGGGATCGCCGGCCACCAACTCCGCGACGCCCTTGCGATAGAGCGCGAGGAAGTCGTCATAGACCGCATCGACCACGATCATGCGCTTGGAGGACACGCAGACCTGCCCGGCATTCCAATGCCGGCCGAACACCGCCCATTTGCTCGTTTTCGCCAGGTCCGCGTCGGCCAGCACGACGAAGGCGTCGGCGCCGCCGAGTTCCAGGGTGGACTTTTTCAGCGCTTTGCCCGCCTGCGACGCAACCACCGCACCGGCGCCTTCCGAGCCGGTCAAGGCAACGCCCTGCACGCGGGCATCGTTGATGATCAGCTCGATCTGCGAACGCGTGGCGTACAGATTACGGAAGGCGCCGTCAGGCAGGCCGGCATCCTTCATCAACTTTTGAAAGCCAGCGGCGCTTTGCGGCACATTCGCTGCGTGTTTGAGAAGCACGGTATTACCGGCAGAAAGCTGCGGCGCCAGAATGCGGGCGATCTGGTAATAAGGGAAGTTCCACGGCTCGATCGCCAGCAGCACGCCGAGCGGTTCGCAGACGAGAACCGCCTCGCCCTCGGCAGGGTCGAGGACCGGGAGTTTCTCCGGCTTGAGCAAGGTTTCGGCATTGCGCACATAGTATTCGAAGATTTTTGCCGACAGCTCGACCTCGGCTTTCGCCTCGGCAAACAGCTTGCCCATCTCCAGCGTCAGTACCCTGGCAAAGGCGTCGCTGTCCTTGCGCAGGATATCGGCCGCATTCTGCAGGATGCGCGCACGTTCGGCGAAAGAGGTGTCCTTCCACGCCAGGAAAGCCTCATGGGCCTTGCCGATGGCCGCGGTGACTTCTGCATCGGTCGCATCGGGAAAGGTTTGCAGTGTCTCGCCCGTATAGGGATTGATTGTTGCGTATGCCATGTAAAAGCTACTCCAGAACCGTTTCGACTAAATGGCCAACCCGCCGCTGAGTGCATATGCCGGGCCTGCCGAAGGTACACGAGGAACAGGTTTCAAACATGGAGCCAAAGGTCGCAGGCCCACCCAGACCCGAGAGATCGGGGAGCTCACTTGACGTTCAGGGCGGCGGCGACGGTCACTGAAAGCGGTCACGATGATCTGCCGATCAGCGTCTCCTGTTGATCTTTGTCATAGAAAGGCAAAGAAGAGGCGTCCTTGCGCGGGTTGCCTGACTAATAGGCATCCCCCTTTCGCGCGACTTGTGCCATAAGACCGGTAGCGTTGGCGACCCGATGGCGCAGCAATAGCATCCATTGACTCCCCGACCCTGGGGCCGGGTGGCGGGCATTGCGCCAGACTTCGGAGCGCTGGAAGGGTGGTGCTGTACTGCTTTGGCATTTGTTGGGCCCGCTGTAACGCAAGCTCACTCACGGATACAAGGAGATAAGCATGAAAGCTGCTGTTGTTGCCCAAGGGCAACGCGTGAATGTGATCGAAAAAACATTACGGCCTCTGAAACATGGTGAGGCTCTCCTTAAAATGCAGTGCTGCGGGGTCTGCCATACCGACCTGCACGTCAAGAACGGCGATTTCGGTGATAAAACCGGAGTGATCCTAGGCCATGAAGGCATCGGTATCGTGCAGCAGGTAGGACCAGGCGTCACCTCTCTGAAGCCCGGTGACCGGGCCAGCGTAGCCTGGTTCTTCCAGGGCTGTGGGCACTGTGAATACTGCAACAGCGGCAACGAGACACTCTGCCGCAACGTAAAAAACTCCGGTTACACCGTGGATGGCGCAATGGCCGAAGAGTGCATTGTCGTCGCCGACTACTCGGTGAAAGTGCCTGATGGGCTTGATTCTGCGGCGGCGAGCAGCGTGACCTGTGCTGGCGTAACGACCTATAAAGCCGTGAAGGTTTCCAATATCCGCCCTGGGCAATGGATTGCGATCTACGGGCTGGGCGGCCTGGGGAATCTGGCGTTGCAGTACGCAAAAAATGTATTCAACGCCCGAGTGATCGCCGTGGACATCAACGATGATCAACTGCAGTTCGCCAGGGAAATGGGCGCTGACCTGGTCATCAACTCCCGCAACGAGGATGCCGCAAAAGTTATCCAGGAGAAGGTCGGCGGAGCTCACGCGGCTGTCGTGACGGCCGTCGCCAAGGTCGCGTTCAACTCTGCGGTGGATGCCCTGCGTGCCGGTGGACGCCTGGTCGCAGTTGGGCTTCCGCCTGAAGCCATGAGCCTCGATATTCCTCGGTTGGTGCTTGACGGGATCGAGGTGGTCGGCTCACTGGTCGGTACTCGACAAGACCTCGTAGAAGCCTTCGAGTTTGCCGCGCAAGGCAAGGTGGTGCCGAAGGTGACACTGCGTCCGATCGAAGATATCAATGAGATCTTCGATGAAATGCAGCAAGGGAAAATCAAAGGCCGCATGGTGATTGATTTGAGTCATTGACGGGCCATTGGCAGTCGCTCGGGCGGCTGCCAATACCGTTGGCTCCTCACGACGAGAAGCGCAGTTGATCACTTTTGCCGATAGTTCCTGGATGGTTTTCTCACCTGCGTCGCTAGATATTGAGGCGAGGTTGATGATAGGTTTTGCGTCCCAAACCATCCTGCGCGGGAGATAACCGATGTTTGGCGTGACCGACTATGGCGCTTTCATCATCGCCTTCATCATCGTCCTGGCCATTCCTGGCCCCGGCAATTTTGCCCTCATCACGGCGACCGGCAAAGGCGGGATAAAAGCGGGTTTGGCTGCGACATGCGGAGTGATACTCGGTGACCAGGTGCTCTTATGGTTGGCGGTCGCTGGCGTTGCAACCCTGCTGGCCGCGTATCCGGCAGCGTTCCATCTCATTCAATGGTTGGGTGCGTCGTACTTGGCGTGGCTGGGCCTGCGAATGTTGTTTAGTCAGGCTGGGGCCGCGCCGCGCAAGAGCCGGATGGATAACGGCCACTTCCTGCGTCAGACCATGATGATCACGTTGCTCAACCCCAAGGCGATCATCTTCTACATGGCCTTTTTCCCGTTGTTTGTCGATCCGGTGAAGCATCAGGGCATAGTGACATTCGCGTTCATGGCCGCGACCGTAGCGGTGGTGACGTTCCTCTATGGTTTGATAGCCGTCCTATTGACCCACAAGCTCGCTCAGCGCATGCGGGCCAACCCGCGCATCGCCAATCTGCTGGAGCGCTTGGCCGGCGTTTGCCTGCTGGGGTTCGGCGTCAAGCTGGTCGCCATGCGCTGAATACGAGCCGTTGGTTTACCCTGTCAGCAACCTGAAAACCATTGCCTTATCGAAGCCAGCCGCTCACTCGGCATTGGTGAGTCAGCGCTGCGCCGCTGGGTTGACCAGGTTCAGAAAGGGCCCCAAGGCGTCACGCCGCAGAGCAAGACGCTGACCCCAGAGCAGCAGAACATTCAGGAGCTGGAAGCTCGGATCGCCTGGTTTGAGCGAGAAAAATCCATACTAAAAAACCGCCTCCCCGGCGCTCCGCGGCTCATTGGATTAGAAATACTGCGTTCTACACTGATCTTACTGGACAGTGGTCGCTGGCTTTTTGGAGGCTTAGTCCCCGTCAAAAAACTTGACCCAGGGGAAGCTGCGGACCCGTTAGTGGTGGCACGAACTTAACGAGGTTAATGTCGTGGCGCCGTTCCACCTAGTCGCGTTGCCGAGTCGGCATTGCGCGATGCCGCCTGTTACCGTCGAGCAGGTTGCGTCGTAAACATCAGTTCGCATGCCGGTATCCGTCCTAAGGGCGCATCTATTCCCTATGCGGTAGTTGTAATGCTGGTCGAGTCGGACGACTTGACCGGCGAGATACTCCTCTCAGACGGCGGGTTGAATCTGACCTAGGTTTAGCGTGCTCCGGTATCTGGAGATGGTTGCAGGCGTTCCGCTTGCGCCTCGTTGACGGTGCCGATGTGTGTTATTCCGAGGTATCAGGCCTCGGAAAGCTGAAACCGATAACCGACCCCATACAACGATTCGATGGGTGTTTCCCCTGGGCACGCCTGCTCCAGCTTGCGTCGCAGGTTGCGGATATGGCTGTCCACCGTGCGGTCGGTGACCACGCGGTGGTCGGAGTAGATCTTGTCGAGCAGTTGGTCACGGGAAAACACGCGGCCGGCAGAGCGGGCGAAGGTGCTGAGCAGTCGCAGTTCCAGGGGGGTGAGGTCCAGGGCGATGCCGTCTATCGAGGCGCGATACTGCGCTTCGTCGATCAGCAGTCGCGGCGCCGAGCTGGCCAGCAGTTGGGGCCCGCGGCGCAGGATGGCCTTCTCGTCCAGCTCGGCATTGGCCGGCCTGTTCAAATCCGGCAGCGGTGCCTGGACCTTTGCCCCGAGCATCAGCGTGCCGATTTTCGACGCCGGGAGTAACCGCGCGACCCTGGATTCGGCCAAGGTCGAGCGTGACATCCAGATACAGACTTATCAGCAGACCCTGCAGACCGCGTTCCGCGAAGTGGCCGACGCGCTGGCGCGCGTCAAATCGGCTGACTTCATTCAATGGGAAATCAACATGCGTGCATCTCGTTCCACTTTAAGCCGTTGCGCTCAGGTACTGACCTGCGCCAGTTTCATAACGCTTTCAGCCCTTTGCCAGGCGGATTCCGACAAGGACCCGTGGGAGCGTATCAACCGACCCATTTTCTCATTCAATGACACGCTGGATACCTACGCACTGAAACCCCTTGCCCAGGGTTATCAATTTGTCACCCCGCGCATTGCGCAAGACGGCGTGCATAATTTTTTCAACAATCTGGGGGAGGTCAAGAACCTGGCGAACAACTTACTTCAAGCCAAGTTCTATAGCGCCGGGGTTGATACGAGCCGCTTCTTACTCAACAGCACCATTGGCCTGGGAGGATTGGTCGATGTCGCGACGCCCATGGGGCTGCAGCGCAATGACGAAGATTTCGGTCAAACCCTCGGTTACTGGGGGGTAGGTAGTGGTCCTTATCTTGTGCTGCCGCTCTTGGGGCCCAGCACACTTCGCGATGCGCCGGCCATCTTTCCCGATATCTACGCCAACCCGGTTCGTTACATCGGCGACGTTCCGACGCGTAATAGCCTGTACGGCCTGGGCATGATCGACGGACGCGCTCAATACATGAAATCTGAAAAGCTCATCACCGGGGATAAATACAACTTCATTCGAAGCGTTTATCTGCAACACCGGGAGTTCAAGATCAACGATGGCAACGTAAAGGACGACTTTTGATCCGCGCGGTTCGACCTCGGGATCAAGTTACCCGCTGACACTATCCGGATGCGCCGCCCATCGAAGCCCAGGCACTGATGGCCGGCGCGGCCGTGGAATACAGGCTGGAGTGCTCGCGGCCCTCAAACAATATCGTCGATCAGGATATGAGGCTGCCCGCGACTGCACTGTTCAATGCGCGCCTGGACCTTGTACACAGTGCGCAGCATCTGTTCTGTAATGACCTCACGGCTCGCGCCACTGCCTTGTGCGGTACCGTCGGCAATCACCAGCACCTGATCGGCAAAACGTAACGCCTGGTTCAGATCATGGATGGCGATGAACACAATGACCCGACGCCGGCGGGCCAATGCCTGCATGAAGTCCAACACCTGGACCTGGCGGTGCATGTCGAGGGCGCTGGTGGGTTCGTCCATCAACAGGATCTCCGGCTCGCGCACCAAGGTCTGCGCGATGGACACGAGCTGTTGCTGCCCGCCGCTGAGTTCGCCGAGGTTGCGAAAGGACAGGCCGGTGATCCCCAGCGCCTGCAATATCTCGTCGACCAGCGTCAGCTCATCATCGTGGACGACCCAGCCGGGCGACAGTTGTTTACGTGCCAGAAGTACCGATTCGTACACCGTCAATCGAGCGCTGCCGTTCAAGCCCTGCGGCATGTAGCTGATGCCCCGCACGCCCTTTTTCGAGCCATGCAGAATCACCCGGCCGGGGCCGTCGATCAAGCCTGCCATGCGCTTGAACAGGGTGGACTTGCCGGCGGCATTGGGGCCGACCACCGCGACCACTTGGCCACCCATAAATGCGCCGGTGGTGACACCGCTGATGATCGTGCGTTGACCGTAGCGGGCGCCAAGGTTCTCCAGCTGGATCGTCACCATGAGTTTTTCTTCCCGCTGAGAATCAGAGATATGAAGAACGGCACGCCGATCAACGATGTGACCACGCCGATCGGAAAGATCGCGCCCGGAATCAGGGTCTTACTGACCACCGAACTGACGGACAGAATCAGTGCGCCGGTCAGCAGCGACGCCGGCAGGAAGAACCGCTGGTCTTCACCAATCAACATCCGCGCAATGTGCGGGCCGACCAGCCCGATAAAGCCGATGGTGCCGACGAAGGCCACGGGAAACGCGGCGAGCAGGCTGACCATGATCAACGTCTGAAAGCGCAGGCTGCGCACGTTGATACCGAAACTGGCGGCCTTGTCATCGCCCAGCCTCAGGGCTGTGAGGGCCCAGGCGCGCCTGGCGAAAATCGGCAGGGTGACCACGATCACCAGGCAGATCACTCCGAGTTTGGGCCAGGTGGCTTTGGTCAGGCTGCCCATGGTCCAGAACACCACGGCCGCCACGGCTTGCTCGGTGGCAAAAAACTGCACTAGGGCCAACAACGCGTTGAACGTGAACACCAGGGCAATGCCCAGCAGCACGATGGTTTCAGCGGTGACGCCGCGGCGCATGCTCAGGAAGTGGATCAGCAAGGCAGAGAGCATGGCCATGACGAACGCGTTCACCGGCACCATGTACTGTGCCGCCAATGGGAACAGGGCCACGCCAAACGCCAGGCCCATGGCCGCGCCGAAGCTGGCGGCGGCAGAAATGCCCAGGGTGAAGGGGCTGGCCAGCGGGTTGTTGAGGATGGTCTGCATCTGCGCGCCCGCCAGTGATAATGCCGCGCCCACGGCAACCGCCATCAGGGCGACAGGCAGGCGGATATCCCACATCACCACGCGCACCTGCGCCGAAGCGTCATCCGGTGAAAACAGTGCGCCGAGTACTTCGCGCAGGCTGTAACTCGCCGGGCCCAGGGCCAGGTCAAGCAGGACACTGCAGAGCAGCAGCGTCATCAGCCCGGCGAGGATCAGCCGCTTGCGCAGCACCAGGCGACGGTAGGTCTCGCGCTGCACCACCAGGGTGTCGCTCGGTGCGCTCATGGCTTGACCTCGGGGGTGCGCAAGCTGACGAAATAGCCCGGCTCGTAAGGTACCGGCAGAAACCGCTCGTGCAGCTCGCGAAAGGAGGCCTCGGGGTCCAGGTCGGCAAACAGCGTGGGATGAAACCATTTGGCCAATTGCTGGATGGCCACGAACTGGTAAGGGCTGTTGTAGAACTGATGCCAGATCGCATGAAAGGCCTGGTTGTCCTGCGCCTTGATCCCTGCGTAGGCTGGCCGTTGGGTGTACCAGGCCAGTTTGTGCCGGGCTTGCGTCATGTCGGCGCCCGGGCCGACGCCGACCCAATGGCCGCCAGGGGCGAACGCCTCCCAGTTGGCGCTGGTGACTACCACCTGCGCCGGGTTGGCGACGATGACCTGTTCGGGATTCAACTGGCCGAAGGTGCTGGGGATAATGCCTCTGGCGATATTGTTGCCACCGGCCATGTCGACAAAAAGCCCGAAGTTTTCGTTGCCGAAGCTCAGGCAGCAATCGTCCGTGTAACCGCCGATGCGTTCGATAAACACCGCGGGGCGCACAGGCTGCTGCGCCGCGATCACGTCGGTCACCCGGCGGATCTGCCGGTTGCGAAAATCAATGAAAGCCTCGGCACGCGCTTCTTTGCCCAACAGCCGGCCGAACAGGCGCATGGTCGGCTCGGTGTTCTGCATCGGTTGATTGCGAAAGTCGACGTACACCACCGGTATGCCCAGGGCATCGAGCTTCTCGATATAGCGCGCATCCTCGGTGGCATGCTGTGCCTCGATGTTGAGGATGATCACGTCGGGGTGTTGGGCGATCGCTTGTTCGATGTCGAAGGTCCCGTCTTCAAAGCCGCCAAAGGTGGGAATCCTGGCAATGGCGGGAAATTTGCGCAGGTAGGCTCCGTAGGTGTCCGGGTCCGACTGGATCAGATCCTTGCGCCAGCCGACGATGCGTTCGATGGGGTTTTGCGTATCCAGGGCGGCGACCAGGTACAACTGGCGACCCTCCCCGAGAATCATCCGCCTGACCGGCAGATGGACCTTGACCTCGCGGCCGAGCAGGTCGGTGACGGTACTGCGCGCGGTATCCGCCTCGGCGGCGGGGGCGGGCAGTGAAGCCCCGAGCAAGCCAGCCACTAACAGCGCCGCGAAGGCGTGGCTGCGTCGAACGATGGTAACCATGGTTAAAGCCTTTGCAGGTGTCAGAAGTCGACCGTGGCCGAGAGTAAAAGCGTGCGTGGCGAGCCCTGGGAAAACGCTCCATAAGAGGCGACACCCGACCAGTACTCGCGATCGAACAGGTTTTGCACCGTGGCGCGGAACGTTGTCGGCCGCTGTGCGATACGCGTGGTGTAACGTGCGCCGAGGTCGATGCGGGTCCAGGGATCCAGTTGTTGGCTGTTGGCCTGGTTGACGTACTGGCGGGCGGTATAGATCGCGCCACTGGTGAACGTCAGCCCCTCGACCCAGGGGATGTCCCATTCGGCCCAGAGGTTGGCTTGTACATCCGGCACGCCGACCGGGGTGTTGCCCCGGTTGGCGGCAATGCCGGTTTTGGTCAACTGCGCATCCAGCAGCGTCACCCCCCCGAGCAGGCGCGCGCCTGGGGCGACCTCGCCAAACAGGTTCAGCTCGATGCCCCGATTGCGCTGTTCGCCTTGCACCGAAAACGTCCCGCCCGACAACTCGCCGCTGGGCTTCTTGATCTGGAACAGCGCCAGGGTCGCCATGAACGTGCCGTAGTCGAGCTTGACCCCGATCTCCTGCTGCCGGGAAACGTAAGGGGCGAAGATCTGGCCTGCATTGGCGGCGTTGGCCGGGGCGACGTCGCCCTTGCTCAGGCCCTCAAGGTAGTTGTAGTAGAGCGACACATGGTCCCAGGGTTTGACCACCACCCCGAACAGCGGCGTGGTCTTGCCTCCGTCATACGCCGTGCTCAGCGTACCGGAGGCGTTGTAGTTGCTCGACTCAATATGCTGTCTGCGCAGGCCGAAGGTGACCTGCAGGCGTTGTTCGAGCACCGACAGGGTGTCGGCGATGGCGATGCCGGATAATTGCGTCGCGGAGACCTTTGGCGTATCCGGCTCGGCAATCGAAGGCTTGGGCTGATCGATCGGGTGGTAGATGTTCGACAGGATGACCGCGCCGGATGTGATGCCACGGGACAACTCATCGCGATAACGCGAGACTTGCAGGGCCGTGACGTGGCCGACCGGCCCGGTGTCGAAGCGTAGGCGCGTGCCCGCATCGACGGTGTAGCGCTGCACGTTGAACTTGTAATAGCCGGGTGTCGAGGCGGTGTCGCCGGCGGCGTTGAGGAGGGTTGGGGTCTGGTCGGACATGCGCGCGACAGCCGACCTGCCGCCACCGGCATGGGCGAAGACGGTCAAGGCGTCGGTGAGGTCGTATTCACCGCTGAGCAACGCGGATTTATCACGGGTTTCGGACCAGCCCCAGTCTTGGCTCACATTGGTCCGGCCATTGGCGGCGGAAGGCATCTCCACGCCCGTGTCGATCAGGAACGGTCGAGATGCCGCGTCGAACTTTTCTTGCTGGGAGATCAGGTCCAGGCTGCCTCGCAGGCGATCGGACCGGTAGTCCAGGGACACGGCACCGAGCCCGACGGCGCGCGATTGGTCGTCGATCACGGTGTTGCCTTGCTGGACACTGGCGTTGACCCGCACCCCCCATCGGCGTTCCTCGCCAAAGCGCCGGCTGATGTCGATATGGTTCCCCAGTTGCGCATCCTGGGCGTAACTGGCGGTGAACCGCGTCAAGTCTTCATCCAGAGAGCGCTTGGGCACCACATTGATCACCCCGCCGACGGCACTGTTGGGCGACATGCCGTAGAGCAGTGCGCTCGGGCCTTTGACGACCTCGATGCGTTCGGCGTATTCGGTGAACACCCGATAGTTGGAGGCCACGCCATAGACACCGTCGAAGGCCAGCTCACCGAGGTTGCCTTCGCCGACCGGAAACCCACGGATAAAAAAAGAATCGACAATCCCGCCGGTCTGCCCGGTGGCACGGACCGACGAATCGCGCTCCAGCACGTCGCCCACGGTCGTTGCCTGTTGGTCCTTGATCAGCGCCGAGGTGTAAGTGCTGACGCTGAAGGGGGCGTCCATTACATCGGTATTACCCAGCATGCCCAGGCGTCCTCCCGCGGCCACCTGG
The DNA here is from genome assembly GCF_053502595.1 of Pseudomonas sp. LY-1. Classification (NCBI taxonomy): domain Bacteria; kingdom Pseudomonadati; phylum Pseudomonadota; class Gammaproteobacteria; order Pseudomonadales; family Pseudomonadaceae; genus Pseudomonas; species Pseudomonas sp. LY-1. Next base: position 2,779,683 of record NZ_CP094353.1, read on the forward strand.
CCCCCCGGATACACCGGGGGCAAGGTCTCGGCCGGCTGGTCGTGGCCACTGATCGTGGTCTGCGCCAGGGTGACCCTGCGGAGCGCCAAGGTGTAGCTGCCGTCGTTGCGCAGCAGCATGTCCAGGCCACTGCCGGCCAGCAAATGCGCGACTGCTGCCTGGGTCGAGTAATTTCCAGAAAGCCTTGGGCTGATCAACCCTTCAGTGATCGACGGCTCGAAGGACAAGGCAATGCCGGCTTCCACGGCAAAGCTCGACAAGGTTGCGCCGAGCGGTCCGGGGGCAAGGTTGTACGCGCGCACGGTCACTGAATCCAGCTGCACCGGCGCGTCCGCCCGGGCCAAAGGGCAGGCCGCACCGATCAGGGTCAGGCTGAGCAACGCGCTGCGAATGACCGGCATCAATGGGGGGCCCTGTGGCGAGAGGAAGTGGCTGTTCCTTCATTGCCAGTTGAGATCAAAAAAAGTATCAGCCTGGCAACGCTTTATTTTTTTGCGAGGTTTGCCTTCGCGGCGTCAGGCGGGCGACAGCGTGACCCAATACCCGTTCAAATGGCCGGTGGCGAGCACCGGGTAGGTTTGCACCAGCATGTTCAAGGTGCGTTGGGTATCGCTGATCGGGAAGGCACCGGAGACGCGCAGGTCGGCAATGGCCGGATCGCAGCGCACAAAACCACGACGATAACGCGCCAGCTCGGCAACGAAATCCGCCAGGCGCATCTTGTCCGCCATCAGCATGCCCTGGGCCCAGGCACCGACGTAGCGACCGGCGGCAGTCAGCGCTCCAAAGGTCTGTGAGGAAAAGTCGGTGCGCTGCCCGGCGTTGACGATCAGCGGCTCCGTTTGGCGGTTTTCGGCCAGTTCCACTTTCACTGCGCCTTCCAGTACGGCGAGCTGGGTACGCGGGCCCAGTTCACGCACGGTAAAGCGCGTGCCCAGGGCCTGCATGCGGCCCTGTCGGGTGATGACGAGGAAGGGGCGGGGGACGGAAGCGGTATCCGGTGCGGTCTGCACCAGTATTTCGCCTTCGCGCAGATGGATGAGCCGCTGTTGGCCATCAAACAGCACATCCATGGCGGTGTCGGTATTCAACGTGATGCGTGAGCCATCGGCCAGGGTCAATTCGCGTCGTTGGCCCACGGCAGTGCGGTAGTCGGACGACCATCGGCCTGACTCCACCAGCTTCCAGCTGCCCCAACCCGCCGGTATCACCGCCAGCAGCAGGGCCAATTTACCCAGGGCCGCACGCCGCTCCGGATTGCTTGGCCGATCCAGCGCCGACATCGCCAGGGAAGATGGCAAGCCGCCCAGCTTGCTTTGCAGCAATTGCGCCCGCGACCACGCGCGATCGCGCTCGGGGCTGCTGACCTTCCAGCGCTCCCACTCGGCACGTTCGTTGTCGCTCAGCCCGTTGTCGCTCAAACGCATCAGCCATTCGGCGGCTTCTTCAAGCACGTCGGGATTCAGCGGTGGCTCTCTGCGCAGCGAGCGCATCTATTCGACCATCATCATGCAGTGCAGGAACGCTTGTTTCATGTAGCGTTTGACGGTGATCAGCGAGACGTCCAGTTGCTTGGCGATGTCGTCGTATTTCAGCCCGTTGATCTGCGACAGCAGGAACGCCCGCTTCACCAGCGGCGGCAGGGCATCGAGCATGGCGTCGATTTCGTGCAGGGTTTCCAGCACCATGAAGTGCGATTCAGGCGACGGCACATCCTGCGCGGGCGCATTGGCGAGTGCCTCCAGGTAGGCGCGCTCCAGCGCCTTGCGCTGGTACCAGTTGATCAGGATGCCCTTGGCCACGCAGCTCAAGTAGGCGCGAGGCTGCTCGATTACCGTGACCTGTGAAGCCAGGATGCGGGTGAAGGTGTCCTGCGCCAGATCCGCCGCATCCATGGCGTTGCCCAGTTTTCTTTTCAGCGTCGCGTACAGCCAGCTGTGATGCCCGCTGTACAGGGCCTCAATCGCGCGCAGGTGGCTCGGGTTGTTCGCGGAGTGGGTTTGGCTCATGGCGCGGGCGTGCATCTAATTGAGAAGTATTCCCAATGCTAGTTGACAAGATGCTTGAAAAGCAAGGGGGGATCAGTGCCCCGCGATCGGTGCGATCCCCTGTGCTGGCGTGTCCTTCATCGCCAGGCACCTGGTTCAATCCCGACCCGCGACTCGGTGGGGTTGCTTGCCCGCGGGCCAATAACGTAGGGCGACGATCAGCACCAGCGCCAGCGCATACGCCAGGCAAACGAACAGATACGTGTAGGGCAGGCCATACGCTTGGCTGAGCAAGCCGCCGATGCAGATACCGGCAATCGAGGCAAACTGCGCGGTGCTTTGCGCGATACCCAGTACATAGCCCTGTCGGGCGCTGTCGGCGGTGGTCGAGATCAGGGCCATCAGCACTGGCGTCGTGGCACCCAGCAGTACTCCCCAGACGAAGTAGGCCAGGATAAACACCACGGGGTTGCGGGTAATGCCCGCCACGGCGGTCAGCGCGATGCAACCGATCACCACGTAAGTGATGCGCTGCAGCGTCTGGCGTAGAGAGCGCTGCTCGAAGTAGCGCGACCATGCCGTCGCCGAAAGAATGAAGCCCAGGGCCAATAGCCCGTAGCACAGGCCGACCACTGAGTGGCTGACATCGAATGTGGAGCTGACGTAAAGCGAGAACGAAGTCTGGGGCAGCATTCGCGCCAACAGCAGAATCCCCATGATGCCCAACAGCGACAGCAGGGGCGAGCCGCGCCAGCCGGCAGCGCTGGCCTGGGCGGGGGCAGAGGTGTTTACCGGCGCGGTTTTTTTCACGGGGGGGACGTCCGGCAGTGTCATGGCGGCGATCACCGTGCAGGCGGCACATAACACCGAGGCCACGATATTGATCCAGAAAAATGTCGCGTAATCGAGAATCAGGCCGCCGAGCACGGCGCCCAGCAACGAGCCGACGTTGGTCGAGATCTGCAGAATCGCGAACAGCCGGGCCCGGCGCGACGGGCTTTCGATACTCACGCCGTAGGCCTGCGCCGGGGCAATGTAGCCCGCGAAGGCACCCTGCAGGAAACGCAGGGCCAGGATCGCCCAGATGTCGCTGAAAAACGCCAGGCCGAGCTGGGTCAAGGACAACCCGGCGAGCGCGCGGATCATCATCAACTTGTGCCCGTATCGATCGCCGATACGGCCCCAGAACGCACTGGTCAGCATGATGCCCAGCATCGGTCCCACGTACACAGCGATGCTGGCGAAACTGAAAAGCGCCTCCGAAGAGGCCAGCCCGCGCAGGTGTACGGGCCAGAACGGCCCGCTCATTTCCATCGCGCCCATGGAGACCAGTTGGATCGCGAACAAAAGATAAACAAGGGTTCTGACACTTGAACCCTGAATGACACCTGCATGGGACATGAGACGGCCTCGGCGGATGAACCCGGTAAAAAAACAGGGAGGGATGATACTTTTTCGCAAGTCGGCTGGCATTAGGAGTGATTCCCATTTTCCTACGTTGAAAGGATCCTCTCGTCATGCCCGTTATCTGTCGTCCCTATGGTGAACGCGTGTTAACCCTCGCGATTCGGAGCGCCATGCTGAATGTCGTCTTGGTCGCATGCAGCGCCAACGCCTCGGCGGCTACGCCACAGCCCGCAGCGGGCGACGCGTCAACGCCTGACAGCGCGCAGAGCCTGATCCTCGACACCACCACCATCGACGCCCGCGAGGCTGGCCCCACGGCATTGCCGCCGGTACTGGCCGGCGGGCAGGTCGCCCGTGGCGCGCGCCTGGGGATGATGGGCAACAAGGATGTGATGGACGCCCCGTTCAGTGTGACCAGCTACACCGCCAAAACCCTGGCCGACCTGCAGACAGTGACGGCGGCCGACGCCCTGGAGCGCGATCCTTCGGTGCGGTCCACGGGGCAAACGGGCGGTATCGTCGATTCGTTTTTCATCCGTGGGTTTGCCATCGGCGAAGGCAACCTTGGCGAGTTGGCCTATGACGGCGTGTACGGTGTGGCGCCGAACTACCGGACGTTCACCGACTACGCCGAACGCATCGAGGTGCTCAAGGGGCCCGGTGCGCTGATGTACGGTGTCTCGCCGAACAGCGGCGTTGGCGGCGTCATCAACATCGTGCCGAAACGGGCGCTGGATGAAGACCTGACGCGCTTTACCGGCAGTTACGCATCGGACTCCCAAGTGGGCGGCCACTTGGACATCAGCCGGCGCTTTGGTGAAGAAAACCAGTTTGGCCTGCGCTTCAACGGCAGCCTCCAGGGCGGCGACACCGCCGTCGATAATCAGAAGCGCGAGGTGGATATCGGGGCCATTGCCTTGGATTATCGCGGCGAGCGGTTGCGCCTGAACCTTGACTACATCAGCCAGAAAGAAAACTTTGACGGCGCCTCGCGCCCCTTCACCGTCGCAACGGGTGTCGACGTGCCATCTGCCGCCAATGGCCGCACCAGCCTGCCGCAAAAATGGGGTTGGTCGGACACCAAGGAACAGTCGGCACTGCTCGGCGGCGAGTATGACTTGAGCGATGCGCTGACCGTATTCGCCCATGCCGGCGGGGGCAAGTCGGACGTGAAGCGCCTGTCCGACCAGGTGCCCAGGATCCTCAACGACGCCGGCGATACCAGCAATATCCCGGGTTATTACAAGTTCAACGTCGACCGTTCGACCGCCGATGTGGGCCTTCGCGGGCTGTTCGCCACCGGGCCGGTGACGCACATGACCACGCTGATGGCGACCCGTTACCGGGACGAACTGTCCCGAGGCATCACCAATGGTAAGGAGATCCGCTCCAACATCTATCACCCGGTGGATACGCCCAAGCAATACCTCGACGCCCCCAAAGTGCTGCGCATTTCGGAAACGGAACTGTCCGGCGTCGCACTGACGGACACCCTGGGCATGCTGGACGACCGCCTCCAACTGACCCTCGGCCTGCGTCGGCAAGCGATCGAGTCGCGTAACTACAATGCCGCCGGGGCTGTCAGCTCCCGCAACAAAGACACTGCCACGACGCCGTTGCTGGGCGTCGTGGTCAAGCCCTGGGATGACGTGTCTTTGTATTACAACTATGTCGAGGGCTTGAGCAAGGGCGATACCGCCCCAGGCACCGCGAACAACGGCGGCCAGACATTCGCCCCTTATGTGTCCAAACAGCACGAGCTCGGCGTGAAGTATGAACACCACACGTTCATCACGACCGTGGCGTTGTTCCAGATCGAAAAACCCAGCGGCGAGCTGGGTGCCAACAATGTGTATTCCGTGCAATCGGAGCAACGCAACCGTGGCGTGGAGGTGAGCCTGTACGGGGAAGTCGCGCCGGGCACGCGCTTGATGGGGGGCGTGACGTTCCTCGACGGCGAGTTGACGAAGTCCGCCACCGCGGCCAACCGGGGCAACAAACCGGTCGGCGTACCCGACATCCAGGCCAACCTCTGGGCCGAATGGGATACCCCATGGCTGGAAGGCTTTACCTTGACCGGCGGCGCGATCTACACCGACAGCCAATACGTCAACCAGGCCAACACCCAGGAACTGGACGCCTGGACTCGCATCGATGCGGGCGCGCGTTATGCCACGAAGATAGAAGGGCGACCTACGACGTTCCGCGCCACCGTGCAGAACGTATTCGACCGTGAGTACTGGTCGGGCGTCGCGTCCTACGGCGCCTTTTCCCCGGGATCTCCGCGCACCTTGCAGTTGTCGGCCACGGTTGATTTCTGAGGTCGGTGTGGAGTGTGCTTTTCATGACGGCCAATGTGCCGCGCACCGCCGGCGACCGGCTCGATGCAGCGATAGCGGAGTGAGTGTTATCGAGTAAAAAGTTTTATTGACTAAAGATAAATATCGGGTAATGATTTCTGCGCATCTGCTCTCATGCAGAGTCATCTCCAGGGTCATCTCCCGATGAGTCATAAAAACCCGTCTTTTCTTGCGACGCTTTACGTCGAGGCCACTGAATCGTCGTCGGCCACTTGCGCGGCCCCTTTGCTGATGCATGGCTTTCCCGCCGAGCCGGAACACCGAGTCACGTGGCACAACTGGATGCGTCCGCCCTTCAGCCAGTGGGGGTTCCGCAACCTGGCGCGCTTGCGCCCCACTATTGACGTACCGGCGGGCCCAGGGCCGGTCGGTATGCTCAAGCAGGCTCCCAATGCGCTGGACCAGCTGTGTTTCGACAGTGAGTGTGGGCTGAGCATCAGCGTCATCGATCACCTCGAGGCCAGCCAGACCGACGCCTTTTTGGTGATGCAGGGCGACACGGTATTGTTCGAGCGCTACTTCAACGGTCAGCAGGCCTGCGACCGGCACATCATGTTTTCGGTGACCAAATCGCTGATCGGCACCCTTGGCGAACAGCTGGTTTCCAGTGGCGTGCTCGAGCCTGGGTTACCCGTCGCGTACTACGTGCCCGAACTGGTGGGCAGCGCGTTTGGCGATGCGACGGTGCGCCAGTTGTTCGATATGGCGGTGGGCATCGACTACAGCGAGGTGTACGACGATCCCAACTCGGAGAGCTCGCAGTACGGTTACGCCTGCGGGTTTCAACCGGCACCGGCGCAATACGCCCAATTCGAGTCGTTGTACCAGTACCTGCCATCCCTCAAAAAGCGCGCCAGCCACGGTGGCTTTTTCCATTATGTGACCGCGACCACCGAAGCCTTGGCTTGGGTCATGGAGCGCGCCTCGGGCAAGGCCTGCAGTCAGTTGTTGGCAGAAATCTGGAGCCGGCTGGGCTGTGATCGAGACGGCTATTTCATGGCTGATCCCTGGGGACGTAACGTCGCCGGGGCGGGTTTCAGTGCGACGTTAAGAGACATGGCGCGCTTCGGTCGTCTGCTGGCCAACGATGGCTGTCACGAGGGGGTTGAGCTGCTGTCGCCCGAGACCGTGGCACGTATCGCCGCCGGCGGGGATCCGGCGATCTACGCGCAAAATGCCGAGTTCTCCGGCTGGACACCGGGTGCGTCCTATCGAAGCCAGTGGTACGTGTTCAACGATCACAGCCAGGCCCTGATGGCCGGTGGCATCCACGGCCAGTACCTGTTCATCGACAAGCCCTCCGGCGTCGTGATCGTCAAGCAATCGTCGCTGACCGATGCGGTCGGCCCGTTCGATGCCGATAGCGTGCGAATGCTGCGCGCTATCAGCGCTCACCTGAGTCACTGACACACCCCGAAAAATAAGAGTCTTGCGTTCTATTCACCTGGCTTTGCCATGTGTTGGCGGCGCTTTGCGTCGCCATTGACTGCCCTGTAACAACAATAATCACACAGGAGCTTCTTATGGTTTTCATCAAGCGTTTCTCTCGAGCGCTCATAGCGGTCGGCTTACCCTTGACCACCCACCTCGCGTTGGCGGGCTACACCTTTGAGGACGGCGATCTCAAGGGCGAAGTCAACCTCACCGCGGGGGGCGCGACGCTATCAACCCGCGGCGTCAACTTCGGCAGCGGCCGGGTCGATGCGCGCAACGGTAAAAATGGCGGCACCAAGATCGACTGGCAAGAGTTCTACGTAAAACCCGGGGTCAAACTCGAGTATGCGTTGCAACCCGATTTCAGCTTGCTGGCCGGCGGTTCCCTGGTCGCGGCAAGCACGTTCGGCGACGGCGACGCGGGCGGTTTTACCCGCAGTTCCGACGGCAAGGTTGCCGCTGAAGAACTGTACGGCGGGTTCCGCGCCGGTGAGTGGAAGTTCACGGCTGGCCGCCAGAACTACATGGTCGGTACGGGGTTCATCGTCATGGACGGCAACCTGGACCAGCTCAAGGACGGCGCCTACTGGCTGGGCCCTCGAACCGCCTTCAAGGATTCGGCGATCCTGGCCTGGGAACATGGCGCCTTGAAGTCTCAGGCATTCACCCTGCGCACCGACGATGACCTGGGTGATTTCCGCATGACCGGCGTCAACCTCGATTACAACCTCGACGACCAAGTGACCCTGGGTGCCATGGCCATGCGGGTCAACGCCCTGGGGCCCAAAGGCAGTACGCTGCCTCGTCGTCGCGACGGCATGCAGGTGTACAACCTGCGGGCGCTCAATGCCAAGGTGCCCGGCGTACCGGCGCTGACCCTGAATGCGGAGTACGCGTTGGAGCGCGGTAGCGGCGAGGGGGTCGATTACGATGCCAACGCCTGGTACGGCCAGGCCGACTATGCCTTCAGCACGTTGCCGTTGACGCCTGTCATCGGTTATCGCTACGCGAGCTTTTCCGGTGATGACAACCTCAGCGATAACCGCCAGAAAGCCTGGGACCCGTTGAGCAAGGGCTTCGTCGACTGGAGTACGTGGCTCGTCGGCGACGTGGTCGGCAACTACCTGCTGTTCAACAGCAACGAAAATGTCCAACAGTTCTCGCTCAAGACCCACCTCAACGAGACCCTGACCCTCGGCGCCATTCACTACCAGTTCTGGCTCGATGAGAAAAACTACATGGGCGCGGCGGTCCGCGATCGGCGCTTTGCCGATGAGAGCGTGATATTCCTCGACTGGACGCCCACGCCGTCGTTCTATACGTCGCTGTCCTATAACTGGGTCAAACCACTGGCCGCCGCCAAGCAGGTGTTCGGTGACGACCAGACCTTCAGTGCGTTGGAACTGTATTTCACCTATCGCTATTAAGTGCCGCGAGCCTTTGCGGCCGCGCTGGAGTGTTTTTATCATGAACAGTTTTTTGCGTAATACCCTGCTGGGCACAGTCGCTTCGTTGTTGATCAGCGGTTTTTGCCTGGCCGAAGAACGAACCGTAAGGATCTACAACTGGATCGAATACCTGCCGCCGGAAGTGCTCAAGAGCTTCCAGGAAGAGACCGGAATCCGCCCGATCTACGATGTATTCGACAGCGCCGAAACCATGGAGTCCAAGCTGCTGACGGGAAACTCCGGGTATGACGTGGTATTCCCGGGCACCGCCAACCTGGGGCACCTGATCACTGCCGGTGCCGTCCAACCGTTGGACCGCGCGCAGTTGCCGAACTGGCAGCACCTGGACCCCGAGTTCATGAAATCCCTGGAAACGGTGGGGGACACCGGCAATCGCTACGCCGTGCCGTACCTATGGGGCACCACATTGATCGGCTACAACGTCGACAAGGTGCGCAAAGCCCTGGGCCCCGACGTGCAGATGAACAGCTGGGACATCATCTTCAAGGAAGAAAACCTCGCCAAGCTCGCCAGTTGTGGCGTGGGTTTCCTCGACGCCGGCAACGAGATCCTGCCGATTGCCTTGCACTACAAGGGCCTCGACCCCAATAGCCAGAAGCGTGAGGACTATGCGCAAGCCCAGGCCGTGATGATGAAGATCCGCCCTTACGTCACTTACTTCAACTCGTCGCGCTACGGCATGGACCTGGCCAACGGTGATATCTGTGTGGGCGTGGGCTGGTCCGGCGGTGTCGCATTGGCCGCGCGACTGGCAGATGCCGCCGGCAAAGGCGTCAAGGTCGAGATGGCACTGCCCAAGGAAGGCGCGCCGATGTGGGCGGACGTGATGATGATCCCGGCCAATGCGCCCGATACTGCAGAGGCCCATGCGTTCATCAATTACATCCTGCGCCCGGACGTGATTGCGCGCATCAGCAACAAGATCGGCTACCCCAACCCGAACAAGGACGCCACTGCGCTGGTGGACGCCAGCATCCGCAACGACCCCAACATGTATGTGCCGGAGGAAGCGCGCAAGACCCTGTTCGCCCTGGAGCCGATCCCGGCCGCCGTGGAGCGCATCCGTACCCGCACCTGGACCGCCATCAAGAGCAACCGCTGATCAGTATGGCCTGACCCCGCAATGGGTCAGGCCTGCATGCCGTAAAACAGCAACTCGGTGATACGCCTGACCTGGGTAGAGTGCGCGTCGATATCCGGGTGTTCCTGGTTCACCAGTCGGAACAGTTGCAGGTGCGAATAGTCGTTCAACAGGAACGCGGCCAATTCCACATCGAGTTGCGGGCGCAGCTTGCCGGCCCGTTGCAATTCCCGCAGCAATTCGCTGATTTCGGCCCTGAGCGCATCGTTCATGGCCCGATAGCCTGCCGGCAGTTCATTGTTGCCACCGAAGAGAATCAGCGGCAGCAGTTCACGCCACAGGCTGGGGTGCATGACTTCCAACGCATAGCCGGTAAGCAGGCGTTCCAGGTGGCAGAGCGCCTCGACCGGGTCGTCTATTTCGTGGATCCGGCTGCGGGTGTCGATGATCGCGCGTTGATCGGCGTGGTGCAGGATTTCCAGGATGATTTCCTGCTTGTTGCCGAAGTACTTGAACACCGTCGGCGGCGACACCCCGGCCTGGCTGGCGATCTGTTCGATGGTGGTGTTCTGGAAACCCTGGCGTTCAAACAGTTCGATCGCGGCCTTGCTGATGGCTTGCCGGCGTTCGGCTTTCTGACGTTCACGCAGTCCGCTCACAGGAGATCCTTGTCACGAGTAAAAAGAGGGGCGCTTGTCGCCCCGGTATCCCTGCAAAATACTTAATTGGGTAAAGCTTTTAAAGCACTAATTGCCATTCAAGGGGTTTGCCGCTGATGCTTCTTCAATCGGTAGGCAAATTGAGCGCGGCTGAGCCCCACGAGCCTGGCGGCGGCGGCCAGGTTGCCGGCGTTTTGTTGCAGCGCTTCATTGATCAGGCGCGATTCAAGGCCGTCGATGGAAAACCCCTGGTCCAGCTGGCCAAGGGTGTCCAGCAGTGCAGGGCGGGGCGCTGTGGTGGTTAGCTGCGGCCCGCTATTTGACAGGCTGCCGTGGTCGTCCAGGCCATAGGGATCGGCGGGCATCGGCTCGTTGCGAAACAGGTGCACCAGGTCAATCGCTTGGCCTTCGTCACTGGCGATCAGGCCGCGTTCGATTAGGTTTTGCAGCTCGCGCACATTGCCCGCGAAGTCATAGCGCAGCAAAACCTTCAGGGCGCGCATGGTCAGGCCCGCCGGCGTTCGCGCGTATTCCTGGCAGAAGCGCGTGAGGAATGCGTTGATCAGCAGCGGGATGTCGTCCCTGCGTTCGCGTAGCGGTGGCAGGGCGATGGGGTAGACATTCAGCCGGTAGAACAGGTCTTCACGAAACGTACCGTCAGCCACGGCTTTACGCAGGTCGATATTGGTGGCGGCGACCACGCGCACGTCCACCTTGATACCGCGCACGCCGCCGACCCGTTCGACTTCCCGCTCCTGCAGGGCCCGCAGCAACTTGCTCTGCCCGCCCAGGCTGAGGCTGGTGATTTCATCCAGGAACAGCGTGCCGCCCTGGGCCCGTTCGAAACGCCCAGGGCGCGAGTGCGTCGCGCCGGTATAGGCACCGCGTTCGACACCGAAGAGTTCGGCCTCGATCAGGTTATCCGGAATGGCGGCGCAATTGAGCGCCACGAACGGGCCGTCATGGCGGTGACTGAGCTGGTGCAACTGGCGCGCAAACATCTCCTTGCCCACCCCGGACTCACCGCTGATCAACACCGTTGCCGGGGTCAGCGCGACGCGTTGCAGGGCTTGTGTCGCGGCGTTGAACGCCGCGCTGGCGCCCACCAGCGTTTGCGGCGGGTTGGCCCTGGCGCTGCGGCTCACCGGGTGCTCGGGCGTGGGCGCGAGCGTGGTGCTGGTGACGGCTTGGGACACATTCAGGTAGCGCAGGTCCTGCTCGACGTCACCCCATTGCTCGGCCGTCTTGCCAATCACCCGACAGCTGCGGTGGCCCATGCCACGGCATTCCACTTCGCGGAAAATCACCATTTGCCCGAACAGGCCACTGACGAAACCGATCGCATAGCCGGTTTCAGTCCAGCACACCGGGTCCTGGCCGATGCCGTAGGCGCGCACATGCTCATCGGCCTCGCAGGAGTGGTGCCAGAGGAACTCACCTTCATAGAACCCCGAATCGGCATCGAACTTGAAGTGCAGCGGCTCGACCTTGGTCATGCCCTCCAGGGTGTGCAGGTGTGTCCCGGCGCGAAACACCGCGGCGGCATCGGCCTGTGGCCAGCGCTCGCGTATCAACCGCGCATCCCGCGCGCCGGAGGCATAACCGGTGCGGGTGAACAGGCCGCGCGCCTGCTCCAGGCCCAGGCGTTCGATGACCTCCCCGCGCAGGGCGCCGAACGACGAACTGTGCAGCAACAACATGCGTTGATCGTTGAGCCAGATACGCCCGTCTTCGGGAGAAAAAAACAGGCAGTCGGTCAGTTCCGCCGGCGTGGGCGAGCTGCCGGCACTGAGTTGGCGGCTGTCGCCGCGCGGATGGAAGGCCGCATTGGCCACCCGGTCGTCGGGCAGCGCACTGGGGGGATTAGTCATTGTTATGCCCCTGCAAAGCGAGTGAACGATATGAGTAACTGCTCAGATAGTTATTAAACATAACCTTATCAATTGAACAAGTGGCAGGGCCCCGGTTCTTGCAGGCAACCGCTCGGTGGGGTGTGAGCGCAGCGCGGCGGGCCGCGACCCAGAGCCCTCGACGCGTTACGTCAGCAGCTTTGCGCGCAAGCGGCACAGCCTTTGCTCAAGGCTTGATGCGGCGTTTGCACCCTGTGCAGGCGATGACAATTACAAGAACTCGGAGTTGCCATGTCAGTGTCTGAAACCACTCACTTTCTACAGCGGGCCATTGCGTCCGAATGCCTGTTCAACGGCGATTGGATACCCGCCTCGGGGTCCGTGATCCCAGTGATCGAACCCGCCACCGGCGAACCCCTGATGCGCTGCGCCATGGCCACCCCGGCCGACATCGCCATCGCCTGCCGCAACGCGGCCCTGGCGCAGCCGGCATGGGCTGCATTCGGCCCTCGGGAGCGTGCCGAGGTGTTTCGCAAGGCGGCGGACCTGGCTCAGCAGTCCTTTGCGGAACTGGCGCTGTATGTCGCGCGGGAAACCGGCGGCGCGTTGTTCAAGGGTGAACACGAAGTGCGCGAAGCGATAGTGCTGCTGCATCAGGCGGCGGGGCTGTTGTCCCAACCGCACGGGGTGGTGGTGCCCAGTGAAGCCGGGCGCCTGTCCTATGCGCGGCGTCAGCCCCATGGCGTGGTCGGGGTGATTTCGCCGTTCAATTTTCCGCTGATCCTGTCGCTGCGCTCGGTGGCGCCGGCGCTGGCGGCGGGCAATGCGGTGGTGCTCAAGCCCGACCCGCAGACGCCGGTCAGCGGTGGTTTTCTCATCGCCCGGCTGTTCGAAGAGGCGGGCTTGCCCAAGGGCCTGCTGCAGGTGTTGCCCGGCGCTGCGCCGGAGGGGGAGGCGCTGTGCCGCGATCCGAATGTGCGGATGATTGCGTTCACCGGATCCACCGCGGCGGGGCGCAAAGTCGCCGAAGTGGCGGGGCGACACCTGAAAAAAGTCGCGCTGGAACTGGGCGGCAAAAACCCGCTGATCATTCTCGAAGACGCCGACCTCGACCTGGCCGCGAGCAATGCCGCCTGGGGCGCCTGGATGCACCAGGGGCAGATCTGCATGGCGACCGGCTTGATTCTCGCCCATGAATCCATCGCCGAACGCCTCACGCGCAAGTTGGTGGACAAGGCCCGGGCGTTGACGGTGGGCAATGCCGCCCGGGGTGAGGCCGCGCTCGGCCCATTGATCAACCAACGGCAATTGCAGCGCGTACACGCAATCGTCAGCGACAGCCTGCAAGCGGGCGCGCGGTTGGAGGCGGGCGGCGAATATGACCGGTTGTTCTACCAGCCCACCGTGCTCAGTGGCGTGCGTCCGGGGATGCGCGCGTTTGAGGATGAAATCTTCGGCCCGGTGGCCACGGTGGTCAGCTTCGCCACGGACGAGGAGGCCATCGAACTGGCCAACCGCACCGAGTACGGCCTGTCGGCCGCCATCATCTCGCCGTCGGTCGGGCGCGCCATGGCCATCGGCGAGCGGCTTGACTGCGGCCTGCTGCACATCAACGACCAGACCGTGGCCGACGAATGCATCAACCCGTTCGGCGGGCGCGGCGCCTCCGGTAATGGCGGCAGCGTGGGCGGGCCGGCCGACTGGGACGAGTACAGCCAGTGGCAGTGGGTCACGCTGAAAAATACACCGCCTGCCTATCCGTTCTGAGCCCTGGCTCATCGGTTTGATCCACCCATGCCTATACAAAAACAAGAGGGCTTGAACATGAACCTGCAGAACAAAACCTTGATCGTCACTGGCGTCGCTTCCGGCATTGGCGCCGAGCTGGCGCGGCTTGCGCGCTTCCAGGGGGCCACGGTGATCGGCGTTGATCGCCATGCACCGCAACTGACCCTGGATAGCTTCGTCCAGGCTGACCTGGGCGACCCTGCCAGCATCGATGCGCTGGTGGCACGCCTGCCGGCGCGCATCGATGGGCTGTGCAACATTGCCGGCGTGCCCGGTACGGCGCCCTTGCAAGCGGTGGCCACGGTCAATTACCTGGGGCTGCGGCACCTGACCCAATCGCTGCTGCCACGCATGTCGGCGGGCGGCAGCATCGTCAATGTCGCCTCGGTCCTCGGTGCGCAATGGCCGCAACGGCTGGAGCGGCACAAGGCCCTGGCCGCGACGCCAAGCTTCGAGGCAGGGCAGCAGTGGCTGGCGGCCAACCCGGTGGAGCAGGACAACTGTTATCAGTACTTCAAGGAAGCGCTGATCGTGTGGAGCTTCCAGCAATCCCAGGGCTGGTTTCGCGATCACTCGGTACGCATCAACTGCGTCGCGCCGGGGCCGGTGTTTACCCCGATTCTCGGCGATTTCGTCAGCATGCTCGGGCCGGAACGGGTGGCCGCAGACAGCCAGCGCATGACCCGGCCAGCCCTGGCCGATGAGGTGGCGGCGGTGATTGCCTTCCTCTGCTCGGACGCTGCGCGCTGGGTCAACGGGGTCAATCTGCCGGTGGACGGTGGCTTGGCCGCGACCTACGTGTAGCGCTTGCAACGGCGCTAAACCCCGGCGCGGCGCCTCCGCGCCGGGGGTCTTGAACAACAACAAAAATACAGGACATCCAAGATGCTCAAGCCTATCTTGCGGACGGTTGCGGCCATGCCTTTTGTCGCACTGTCATCGATTGCACACGCTTACGACCTGCCCGGGCTCAACCTCGGCAGCACCAGTTTCTACGACGGCTCACCGGCTCCGGCCGGCCCTGGCTGGTACCTGGAGGAATACCTGACGTACTCCCGGGCCAGCCGCTTCAATGACGCCAACGGTCACAAGCTGGCGTTGCCCAGGCAGGACCTGGACGTGGTGGCGCCCACCACGCAGATCATCTACCTCGGGCAACCCCTGGCCAATGGTGCGATGCCGGGATTCACCCTGATCAACACCTCCTTGGTCCACGCAGATGTCGACGATGGTTTGAACAATGCGGCGCTGAGTTCTCGCGCCGGGTTTGGTGATGTGACTGTGGGGCCCTTCCTGCAACTGCCGACCCTGAGCCGCGCCGATGGCAGCCCGTTGTTGACCCAACGTGTCGAAGCCGATATCTCGGTGCCGGTGGGGGCCTATGACCGCAAGCGCTCGATCAACCCAGGCAGCAACTTCTGGTCATTCAACCCGTATTACGCGGCAACGTACTGGTTCAGCCCGAAGTGGTCGGCGAGCGGGCGTTTCATGTACCTGTGGAATGGCAAGAATGATGAGCCGCAGGCCGGTTTTGGGGATGTTTCCGATACCCAGGCCGGCCAGGCGTTGCATGCCAACCTGACCGTGCAATATGCCTTGAGCCAGCAACTGAGCGTGGGGGTGAACGGCTACTGGTTGAAGCAGATCACCGACACCCAGGTGGACGGGCACGCCGTGAGCGGGCGCCGGGAGAAGGTCTGGGCCATGGGCCCAGGCCTGTTATACGCCTTCAACAAGGAGAACGTGCTATCGGTGAACGCCTACTTTGAACAGCAGGCTGAGAACCGCACCGAGGGCAACAAACTGGTGCTCAATTGGCTGCACAAGTTCTAGGCTTTGGTGTGCCCGGCCGCTTCCGGGGTGGACAGGTTCAGTGGCGCCTTACGCACCATGACGGTGATGATGGCCAGCGCCGCGATCGCCAACCCGGGAGAGGTCGCCAGCAGGACGCCTGTGGTGCCCGCACCTGCGGCGAGCAGTTGTCCCGCCGCCAGCGGTCCGGCCACCGAGCCCAGCCGGCCGATGGCCACGGCCGCACCGACGCCGGTGGCGCGCACCGCCGTTGGATAGGAGGGCGGTGCCGACGCATAGAGCACCAACTGCGCGGCCATGACGAACAAGCCCGCGGCGAAACCGGCGATGGCCATGGGCACGATGCCCACCGACAGCCCGACCCCGGCCAGGGCCGCGAGCAGCCCGGCATACACGAACAGCACCACTCTGAGGGCATTGCAGCGGTCCAGCAGGACACCGCCGAGCAGCGAGCCAAGGGCGCCGCCGATGTTGAACAGCATCTGCACCATGCCCGCCTGGGGTTTGCTGAAGCCTTGTTCGAGCAACAACGACGGCAGCCAGTTGAGCAGCATGTACATCACAGTCAGGGTGAAGAAGTAGCTGAGCCACAAGGCCAGCGTGGTGCCTGCGCGCCCTTCGCCGAACAGCGCCTGGCGGGTGGAGGGGCGGGCACTGAGGGTATTGTCGAGCTGTTGGCGAAAGGCGTTGGACTCGGGCAGCAGCAGGATCATCAACGGCACGGCCAGCAAGGGCGCCAGGCCGCCGATGATAAAGGTGGTCTGCCAGTGTTCACTGGAAAACATCGCCACCACCGCCGCCAATGCGCCGCCCAACGGCACGCCGCAGTACATCACGCTGATGGCGGTGCCCCGGCTGCGTTCGCTGACCGCTTCGGCGCACAGCGCGATCAGGTTGGGCAGCGCGGCACCCAGCCCGAGGCCGGTCAGAAAGCGCACCAACAGCAGGCTCGAGTAGCTTTCGACAAACGCGGTGCAAAGCGAGAACAGCCCGAACAGCAGCACCGCGATCACCAGGATTTTCTTGCGCCCGATTCGGTCGGCGACCCAGCCACCGAAGAACGCCCCCGGCAGCAGGCCAATGATCCCGACGCTGAACACCCAACCGAGCATCTTCGGGTCCAGGGCAAAACTCTGGCGCAACCCCGCGGCGGCGGTTCCGGCGGCTTGCAGATCGAACCCTTCGATCAGCGCAACGATAAAGCACAACGCGATAGTCAGCGTCGAACGACGCGATGGACTGTCCATGGGCAAACCTCATTGTTGTTGTTTTTGTTGTGGTGGCGAGCGCAAGTGGCTGCTGCTGATTAAGATAACAAAGATAACTAAAAAATGAATGGCGTATTAAAAATGCTAAAAACAGTAAATAAGTGCTTTAAATTCATGGTGTTGTGATGCGTGTAAGTGTTCATCATAAAAATAGATAGCTTTATTAATGTTCGATTATCGGTCAGTCGCTGTTGACGAGTGCCGTCGGCTGTTTCCATTCTCTATTGGCGAAGCCGAACGGGCCGAGCGTGTGCCACCCCCAAAAACAACAACAAAAAATGGACAACGAACATGCCAAAACTCCCGATGGAGGACGCCGTTGCAGTGGCGTCCGTCTCCTGTGTGTCGAACCGCAAGCCAGGCCTGGTCATGGCGTTGCTGGCCTTGAGCGTGTTGCCCTCCCAGCTGTGGGCGGCCGGCTTTATCGACGACAGCCACGGCACCTTGACCCTGCGCAATTACTATCTGGATCGCGACTACAAGGACGACGGTGCAAAGACCGCTGCGCGAGAATGGGCCCAGGCGTTCATCCTCAACCTGGAATCGGGGTACACCCCGGGCCCGCTGGGCTTTGGCCTGGATGTGCGCGGGTTGATGGGGGTCAAGCTCGATTCTTCGCCGGACCGCAGCGGCACCGAGTTGTTGCCGGTGTCGGCCAGCGACAAGCGTGCCGCCGATGAGTACTCGCGCCTGGCGCCGACCGCCAAGATGCGGTTTGCCCAAACCACCGTGAAGACCGGTGACGTGTCGATCTTCCTGCCGTTCGCCTTTGCCAGCCCGTCGCGCCTGCTGCCGCAAACCTTTCGCGGCACCACCTTGAGCTCCAAGGACATCGACGGCCTGACCTTCAATACCGGCTATATCGACCGCATCAACAAACGCGACTCCACCAGCTACCAGGCCATGACCATCGCCTCGCCCAACCGGCGTTTCAATGCCACCGCCACCACCTCGCACCTGGCTTACGTCGGCGGTGACTACCAGGTCAACAAAGACCTCAGCCTGCGCGCCTATCACTCGCAGATAGCCGACCTCTACCAGCAGGACACCCTGGCGTTGCTGCACAATCTGCCCGTGGGCGATGGCGTGCTCACCAGCGACTTGCGCAGTTTCTTCAGTCGCGAGGACGGCAGTGCCAAGGCGGGGAACGTGGATAACCGCAACCTCTCGGCGTTGTTTGGCTACCGCCTGGGCGGTCACAAATTCAGCCTGGGCTACATGCATTCCAGTGGGGAGACGGCCACGCCCTATATCTCCGGGACGGAGCTGATGGGCATGAGCGAACTGACCATGAGTTCGGACTTTCTCAACGCCAAGGAGCGCACCTGGCAGGCGATCTACGACTACGACTTCGCGGCTTCCGGTTTACCGGGCCTGAAGGGCCGGCTGCGTTACGTGCGCGGCGATAACATCGAGCTGGCGGCATTCAACGCCGAGGATCGCAAGGAGCGCGAGTTCCAGATGGAGCTGGGCTACGTGATCCAGAGCGGCCCGCTGAAGAACGTCGGGCTGCTGGCGCGCAAGTCGATCTATCGCAATGACTTCCCGGCTGGCGCGGCATTTCGCGATGAAAACCAGACCCGTTTCCTGGTGCTCTACACCGTGGCGCTCTGGTAAGCCGTCAGTCCTGATACACCTTCTTCAGCAAGCGCAGCAGCTCTGCACGTTCCTCACCGTCCAGGGCTGCGGTGGAGTCCAGGTCACTCTGGACGGCGATCTCTTTGAGCGCCTTGAGCAGGGTTTCGCCGGTCTTGCTGAGGAAGATCCCATAGGAGCGCTTGTCTGGTTTGCAGCGCACACGCACGGCGAGGGCGCGGCTTTCCAGCTTGTTCAGCAACGGCACCACCTGGGGCGGCTCAATCGCCAGCGCGCGAGCCAGGTCGGTCTGCATCAGGCCGGGATTCTGCTCGATGATCGCCAGGGCCGAGAACTGAGCGGGGCGCAGGTCGTGCTCGGCAAGCCGACCGATCAGGTTCTGGAACAGCTTGAGCTGCGCACGCCGTATGGCGTAACCGATCAGGTCGTCCAGGGCCGAATCCAGCGGCGCACGCCCCTCGGTGGTGTCGGGCAGGGCCAGGTTGGCGTCGGCGATGTTGGAAGGCTTGGCCATTGACAGTGCAATCCTCAGAAGGTGGAGGTTAAGAAAGCTATCTAGTTTGCCGAGGTTCGCGAGCCATGGCTATGCCGGCTTTTCATAACGCCCGAGCGGCTTAGGTTTTACAAGGGGAAAATATTGGTTATCAAGGTTAATAGTTAATTGACATAACTATATTTGCGGTTTAATTTCGAATCATCTTCCAACCAAGAACAAGAGCGTACCGTCATGAGCAATTACGAAGGCCGTTGGACCACCGTCAAGGTTGAAATCGAGGAAGGCATTGCCTGGGTCATTCTCAATCGCCCGGAAAAACGCAACGCCATGAGCCCGACCCTGAACCGCGAAATGATCGACGTCCTGGAAACCCTGGAGCAGGACCCCGCCGCCGGCGTACTGGTACTGACCGGTGCCGGTGAAGCCTGGACCGCCGGCATGGACCTCAAGGAATACTTTCGCGAAGTGGATGCCGGCCCGGAAATCCTCCAGGAGAAAATCCGCCGCGAAGCCTCGCAATGGCAATGGAAACTGCTGCGCATGTACGCCAAGCCCACCATCGCCATGGTCAATGGCTGGTGCTTCGGCGGCGGCTTCAGCCCATTGGTGGCGTGCGACCTGGCGATCTGCGCCGACGAAGCCACCTTCGGCCTCTCGGAAATCAACTGGGGCATCCCACCGGGCAACCTGGTGAGCAAGGCCATGGCCGACACCGTGGGCCATCGTCAATCGCTGTACTACATCATGACCGGCAAGACCTTCGGCGGGCAGAAGGCCGCCGAGATGGGCCTGGTCAACGAAAGCGTACCGCTGGCGCAACTGCGCGAAGTGACCATCGAACTGGCGCGCAACCTGCTGGAGAAAAACCCGGTGGTGCTGCGGGCGGCCAAGCATGGCTTCAAACGTTGCCGCGAACTGACCTGGGAGCAGAACGAGGATTACCTCTACGCCAAGCTCGATCAGTCGCGCTTGCTCGACACCGAAGGCGGCCGCGAGCAGGGCATGAAGCAGTTCCTCGACGACAAGAGCATCAAGCCCGGCCTGCAAACGTACAAACGCTGAGGCTGGTCGGCGAATGGCGGGCGCATCCCGCTGTTCGCCGCCTCACCCTGGCGCTACTGTGACATCGCTTGAATGCATTCCCCATAAAGACAATAAAGAGGAATCACCATGCTGGACGTGCCCCTGTTGATCGGCGGCCGGTCGTGCCCCGCCCGTGACGGTCGAACCTTCGAGCGTCGCAACCCGGTGACCGGTGAAGTGGTTTCGCGGGTTGCCGCCGCGACCCTGGACGATGCCGACGCCGCCGTGGCCGCAGCCCAGGCGGCGTTCCCCGGCTGGGCCGCGCTGGCGCCGAACGAACGCCGCACCCGGTTGCTCAAGGCGGCCGAACACTTGCAGGCGCGCAGCGCCGAATTCATTGCCGCCGCCGGCGAAACCGGCGCCATGGCCAACTGGTATGGCTTCAACGTGCGCCTGGCGGCCAACATGCTGCGTGAAGCAGCGTCGATGACCACCCAGATCACCGGCGAAGTGATTCCCTCCGATGTGCCCGGCAGTTTCGCCATGGCCCTGCGTCAGCCGTGCGGCGTGGTGCTGGGGATTGCGCCGTGGAATGCCCCGGTCATCCTCGCCACGCGCGCCATCGCCATGCCGCTGGCCTGCGGCAATACCGTGGTGCTCAAGGCTTCGGAGTTAAGCCCGGCAGTGCATCGCCTGATTGGCCAGGTCTTGCAGGATGCCGGGCTGGGCGATGGTGTGGTCAACGTCATCAGCAACGCACCGGCCGATGCCGCCGCGATTGTCGAACGGCTGATCGCCAACCCGGCGGTGCGCCGGGTCAACTTCACCGGCTCGACCCATGTCGGGCGGATTGTCGGCGAGCTCTCGGCGCGTCACCTCAAGCCGGCCTTGCTGGAACTGGGCGGCAAGGCGCCGCTCCTGGTGCTCGACGACGCCGACCTGGATGCGGCGGTTGCCGCGGCAGCGTTTGGTGCCTACTTCAACCAGGGGCAGATTTGCATGTCCACCGAGCGCCTGATTGTCGATGCCAAGGTCGCCGATGCGTTTATCGCCAAGCTGACCGCCAAGGTCGCCAGCCTGCGCGCCGGTGACCCTGCGGCGGCGGATTCGGTCTTGGGTTCCCTGGTGGATGCCAGCGCCGGCACACGCATCAAGGCCCTGATCAACGATGCGCTGGGCAAGGGCGCACGGCTGGTCGCGGGCGGCCAGTTGGAGGGCAGCATCCTGCAGCCGACCCTGATCGATGGCGTCACCGAGAACATGCGCTTGTACCGCGAAGAATCCTTCGGCCCGGTGGCGGTGTTGCTGCGCGGTGACGGTGATGAAGCACTGCTGCGCCTGGCCAACGACTCCGAGTTCGGCCTGTCGGCGGCGATCTTCAGCCGCGACACC
This sequence comes from Pseudomonas sp. LY-1, assembly GCF_053502595.1. Classification (NCBI taxonomy): domain Bacteria; kingdom Pseudomonadati; phylum Pseudomonadota; class Gammaproteobacteria; order Pseudomonadales; family Pseudomonadaceae; genus Pseudomonas; species Pseudomonas sp. LY-1. The sequence continues at coordinate 2,801,306 of NZ_CP094353.1, forward strand.
GGGCGTGCGCTGGCGCTGGCGCAGCGGGTGGAGTCGGGCATTTGCCACATCAACGGGCCGACCGTGCATGACGAGGCGCAGATGCCCTTTGGCGGGGTCAAGTCCAGCGGTTACGGCAGCTTTGGCGGCAAGGCGTCGATTGAACACTTCACGCAATTGCGCTGGGTGACCTTGCAGAACGGGCCGCGGCATTACCCGATCTGAGCAGGCGTCGCGACATAACAATAACAAGGCGGCTGTGATCCGCCTTGCTGGAGGACACCCTTGTGAGTTCCGAATTCAGACCGCAACCCCAGCCCGCACCGCGCTACCGCGAGGTCTCCATCGGCCACGCCCCGGTGGCGGTCACTGAAGAGCAGGGCGTGCTGCATATGCGTTCCCTGGAGCCATTGGCCGAGTTGCCGGCGCGCTTGCTCGATCGTCTGGTGCATTGGGCCCGGGTGCGTCCCGAGCAGACCTTCATTGCCGCACGCCAGGCCGATGGTGACTGGCGTCGCGTCAGCTACGCGCAGATGCTTGAGAGCGTGCGGGCGATTGCCCAGGCCTTGCTGAGTTACGGCCTGTCAGCAGACAAGCCGCTGGCGTTGCTGTCGGGCAACGACATCGAGCATCTGCAACTGGCCCTCGGCGCGATGTACGCCGGTATCCCTTACTGCCCGGTGTCGCCGGCGTATTCGTTGTTGTCCCAGGACTTCGCCAAGCTGCGGCATGTATGCGACCTGCTGCAGCCGGGGCTGGTGTTCGTCAGCGATGCGGCGGCCTACCAGCGCGCGATCGACGCGGTATTGCCGGCCGAGACGCCGCTGATCTGCGTGCGCGGCCATGTGCCGGGACGCACCCAGGTCAGCTTCGCGAGCCTGCTGCAAACCCCGGGCGGCAGTGCGGCCGATCAGGCGTTCAATGCCACCGGCCCGGACAGCATCGCCAAGTTTCTTTTCACCTCGGGCTCGACCAAATTGCCCAAGGCGGTGATCACCACGCAACGCATGCTCTGCGCCAACCAGCAGATGTTGTTGCAGACGTTTCCGGTGTTCGGCGAAGAGCCGCCGGTGCTGGTGGACTGGTTGCCGTGGAATCACACCTTCGGCGGCAGCCACAACGTCGGCATCGTGCTCTACAACGGCGGCACCTTTTACCTCGACGCTGGCAAGCCCACGGCCCAGGGGGTTGCCGAGACCCTGCGCAACCTCAAGGAGGTGTCGCCCACGGCCTATCTGACGGTGCCCAAGGGCTGGGAAGAATTGGTCAGCGCCCTGGAGCAGGATGCCGAGTTGCGCGAGTGCTTTTTTGCGCGAATGAAATTGTTTTTCTTCGCCGCCGCGGGCCTGTCGCAAAGTGTCTGGGACCGCCTCGACCGGGTGGCCGAACAGCACTGCGGAGAACGCATCCGCATGATGGCCGGGCTGGGCATGACCGAAGCCGCGCCATCCTGCACCTTCACCACCGGGCCGTTGTCCATGGCCGGCTATATCGGTTTGCCCGCGCCGGGCTGCGAGGTGCGCCTGGTGCCGGTGGACGGCAAGTTCGAGGGGCGCTTTCGCGGGCCGCACATCATGCCGGGGTACTGGCGGGCGCCGGAACAAACCGCCGAGGTGTTCGACCCGCACGGCTTCTATTGTTCGGGGGACGCGATCAAGCTCGCCGACCCGAATCGGCCGCAACTGGGGCTGATGTTCGACGGGCGCATCGCCGAGGATTTCAAACTGTCCTCCGGGGTGTTTGTCAGCGTCGGGCCGTTGCGCAATCGCGCGGTGCTGGAAGGCTCGCCGTATGTGCAGGACCTGGTGATTGCCGCGCCGGACCGCGAATGCCTGGGCGCCCTGGTCTTCCCCAGGCTCTACGAATGCCGCCGGCTGGCGGGCTTGAACGCCGACGCGAGCGACGCCGACGTACTCGCCAGCGTGCCGGTGCGCCAATGGTTCGGCGACTGGTTGCAGCGCCTCAATCGCGACGCCACCGGCAATGCCAGCCGTTTGGAATGGATTGCCTTGCTCGACGAGCCGGCGTCTATCGACCGTGGGGAAATTACCGACAAGGGGTCGATCAACCAGCGTGCAGTACTGCAATGGCGCGCGGCCAAGGTCGAGGCGCTGTATCGCGGTGAAGATGCTGCGATCCTGCGTGCCGAGCCCAAGCCTTGAGCGGCGTGGGGCAATATTCGGCGTTTGCCGACGTGGCGATTTACGAGGCGCTACGCACGCCGTGGGTCGACCTCGGTGGCGCCTTGTCCCTGGTCTCGCCCATCGACCTGGGGATCAAGGTCGGCCGTGAAGTCCTGGCCCGTGCCGGTATCGACCCGCTGGCGGTGGACAGCGTGCTGGCCGGCTCCATGGCCCAGGCCAGCTTCGATGCCTATTTGCTGCCGCGGCATGTCGGGTTGTACAGCGGCGTGGCGCAATCGGTCCCGGCGCTGGGGGTGCAGCGCATCTGCGCCACGGGTTTCGAGCTGTTGCGCCAGGCCGCTGAGCAACTGCGCGACGAGGTGCAACTGGCCTTGTGCGTGGCCAGTGAGTCGATGTCCCGCAACCCGATTGCGGCCTACACCCACCGGGATGGGTTTCGTCTCGGTGGCGAAGTGCAATTCAAGGATTTTCTCTGGGAAGCCCTATACGACCCGGCCCCGGGGCTGGACATGATCGCCACCGCCGACCACCTGGCGCGCCGCCATGGCCTGAGCCGCGAGGCCGTGGACCGTTACGCCTGCGCGAGCCATCAGCGTGCGTTGCAGGCGCAGCGTGACGGTGCGTGGGCTGAAGAGATCGTGACGGTCGATAACCAAGTGTTCGAGCTGGAGGGGTATCAGCCGCGTGGCATCAGCCTGGCACGCCGCGCCGCTGCCGTCACCCAGGACAGCCACCCACGGCCCACCGACCTTGCGGCCCTGGCACGCTTGCGCGCCGTGCATGCCAATGGCGTGCAAACCGCTGGCAACAGCTGCGCGGTGGTCGATGGTGCGGCGGCAGCCCTGGTCGGGCGCGCCTCGGCCTGCCCGCGTGTGCCCCTGGCCCGGCTGCTGGCCAGCGCGGTGGTCGGTGTGGCGCCGGAGTTCATGGGCATCGGTCCGGCGCCGGCGATCCGCTTGCTGCTGCATCGCAGCGGGTTGAGCCTGGATGACATCGGCCGTTTCGAGATCAACGAAGCGCAGGCGGCCCAGGTATTGGCGGTGGCCCAGGAACTGGAGCTGGACAGCGCCCGGCTCAACGTCCAGGGCGGTTCGCTGGCGGTGGGGCATCCATTGGCTGCCACCGGCCTGCGCTTGGTCATGACGCTGGCCGGGCAATTACGCCGGCACAACCTGCGCTACGGGATTGCCGCTGCGTGCGTCGGCGGTGGGCAGGGCATGGCGTTGTTGATCGAGAACCCGGCCTATCGCGGTTGAGCGTTCAACGGTGTAACTCCTTTTTATTCGATGAGGTTTGCCATGTGGAGCTATCAGGCGCCGCTGCGCGATATGCAATTTGTGCTTGAACATTGGCTGCAAGCCCCCCAGGCGTGGAGCCATGTTCCGGCGTTCGAAGCGTTGGACATGTCTCTCGCCGTTCAAGTGTTGGAGGAAGCGGCGCGCTTCAGCCAGGGGGTGCTGGCGCCCCTGAACAGTAGCGGCGATCGTCAAGGCTGTCGCTGGAACGCCGGCCAGGTCAGCACGCCGGACGGTTTCGCCGAGGCCTATCGCGCCTATGTCGACGGTGGCTGGCCGGCCTTGGCGTGCGCCGAAGGGCAGGGCGGCCAGGGGTTGCCGCAACTGCTCGACGCGGCGCTGCAAGAGATGCTCTACGCCAGCAACCACGCGTGGGCCATGTACACCGGGATCGCCCACGGCGCCTACCTCTGCCTCAAGACCCACGCCGCGCCCTGGTTGCAGGCGCGTTACTTGCCCGAGATCGTCAGTGGGCATGCCTTGCCCACCATGTGCCTGACCGAGCCCCAGGCCGGCAGCGATGTCGGGTTGCTGCGCTGTCGCGCGACCCCCGAGGGCGATGGCCGTTATCGCCTGCAGGGCAACAAGTTGTTTATCTCCGGCGGCGAGCACGACCTCACGCCCAATATCCTGCACCTGGTACTGGCGCGCCTGCCCGATGCGCCGCCGGGCAGTCGCGGCCTTTCACTGTTCCTGGTGCCCAAGCGACTGGACGACGGCCAGGCCAACGCAGTGCATTGCGACGGCATTGAACACAAGATGGGCATCAAGGGCAGCGCCACGTGCTCGCTGGTGTTCGACGGCGCCCTAGGCTGGCTGATCGGCGACGCCAACCGCGGCCTGGCGGCGATGTTCGTGATGATGAACTCGGCGCGCCTGCATGTCGGCCTGCAAGGCCTGGGGCATGTCGAGGCGGCTTGGCAGAACGCTGGGCAATACGCCGCCGAGCGCGTGCAAATGCGTGCGCCGTCGAGGCCGCAAGGGGCATCGGCCCAAGCGGCTGACCCTATCCGTTATCACCCGGCGATGCGCCGCGTGTTGCTGGAGTTGCGCACGGCCAGCGAGGGGATGCGGGCCATCGGTTATTGGACCGCGCATTTGCTCGATCAGGCCGAGCATGACCCGGACCCGCAAGCGCAAGCGTGCGCCGGTCAACTGGCGCAGTTGCTGACGCCGATCATCAAGGCGTTTTTCACCGAGCAGGGTTTCCGTCAGGCGAGCAATGCCTTGCAGGTCTTCGGCGGTTACGGCTACGTCGCCGAGTTCGCCATCGAGCAAACGTTGCGCGACAGTCGCATCGCGATGATCTATGAGGGCAGCAACGAGATCCAGGCCAATGACCTGCTGCTGCGCAAGGTGCTGGGCGATGAGGGGCGAGCCTTCGACTTGCTGCTGGCAGTGCTGCGCACCGAGGCCGGGCAGGGCGGCCAATGCGCCGCGTGTGCAGGTTTCGCCGACGCGCTGGGCAGCCTGTGTGACGCACTGGCCCGTGTGGTCGAGGCCATACGTGAACGGGCGCTGGAAGACAGCGAGTACCCCTATCGGGCCGCGCCGGACTTTCTCCAGTTATGCGGCGTGGCCCTGCTGGCCCTGGCATGGGCGCGGGCCGCTCGGGTTTCCCGGGCATTGCCCGAGGACGATCCGTTGCGCGCCGCCAAGCTGCAAAGCGCCGGGTTCTTTTTCGATTACCTGCCGTCCCGGTTGGCGCAGCACCTGGGCGCGATAGACGCGGCACGCGCGGCGTTGGCGTTCGTCTGACGCGGTCGGATGCTTACGGTACTACTTGCGGTACTACTAGCAGTACTACTAGCGGTACTACTTGCGGTACTACTAGCAGTACTACTAGCGGTACTACTAGCGGTACTATGGCGACCCACGTTTTCTGGAAGTTGCCTGGATGAGTAAACCCGGTCAATTGGTGCTGGTTGCACTGCGCAAGATGATCGCCAGCGGCGAGTTGGCGGCGGGCGAGCGGCTGATGGAGATTCCCACGGCGCAACTGTTCGGTGTGTCACGCATGCCCGTGCGTATGGCGTTCCGTACCCTTGAGCAGGAAGGGCTGCTGGTGCCGTTTGGCGGGCGTGGGTATCAGGTGCGTTCGGTCAGCCCGGACGACATTGCCGGCGCCGTCGAAGTGCGTGGCGTGCTCGAGGGCCTGGCTGCGCGTCAAACCGCCGAGCGCGGGTTGTCCGCCGCGGCGCGTGCCACCCTCGAGCGCTGCCTGGTGGAAGGCGATCAACTGTTCGACAAAGGGTACGTGACCGAGGACGACCTTGAGGTCTATCACGACCTGAACATGCGCTTTCACCGCGTCATTGTGGAAGGCAGCCACAACCCGGCGATCGCCGACGCTCTGGCACGCAATGATCACCTGCCGTTCGCATCGGTCACCGCGCTGGCGGTGGATCGCGACGACATGGTCCGCGAATACCGGCGTTTCAACTATGCCCACATGCAACATCACTCGGTCTTCGATGCCCTGGTCAATCGCCAGGGCGCGCGGGCCGAAGCGATCATGCGCGAGCACGCCAACGCGACCTTGCGTTATGCCGAGATCTTCGGTTCCGCGACCGCCAACGCGCGGATGAAGGTCATTTTGCCCACGGCGTGACGCCTTTCAGAGATCGAGCACCAGCAGCGGGGTTTTCGCGCGCGAGCAGCAGGGGGTGAACTGGTCGTTCAGCGCTTGTTCCTGCTCGGTGAGGAACAGGTCGCGGTGCTCCGGTATGCCTTCGAGCACGCGGGTCAGGCAGGTTCCGCAAATCCCTTGTTCGCACGACACGGCAATCTCGATACCGTGGCTTTCCAGGACCTGGACCACGCTCCGGTCGGCGGGTACGTCGAAGACCTGGCCGCTGCTGGCGAGCTTCACCGAAAACCCTGCGTCGAGGCTGCTGTCCAGCGGCGCCGCAGCGAAGTATTCGCGGTGCAGGCATTCCTCCTGCCAGCCCTGGGCCCGAGCGCTGTCGAGCACATGCTGCATGAAACCGCCGGGGCCGCACACATACAGGTGGACGTTGGCGTCGGGCGCCGCCAGCACCTGGGCGGTGTTCATTGCCGTATGGGGCTGCTCGTCGAAATGCAGGAACACGCGCTCAGCGAACGATGAGTCCTTGAGGCGTTGCACAAAGGCGGCGCGTTCACTGGCGCGGGCGCAATAATGCAGTTCGAAGTCAGCCCCGACATGGGCCAGGCGCTCGGCCATGCACAGGATCGGGGTGATGCCGATGCCGCCGGCGAACAGCAGGCTGCGTCGGGCTTCGTGCGCCAGCGGGAACAGGTTGCGCGGTTCGCTGATCTGCAGGTGGGCGCCCTTCTGTATGTGTTCGTGCAAGCAACGGGAGCCGCCACGGGAGGCCGGGTCGTTGAGCACGCCGATCAGGTAGCGATGCCGTTCTTCCGGGTGATTGCACAGGGAATACTGACGGACCACGCCGTCGGGCAGGTACACGTCGATATGCGCGCCAGCGCTGAAGGCCGGCAGCGCCTGGCCGTCGACGCGGGCCAATTCAAAGCTGCAAATGTCCTGGGCTTCGTTGTTGCGGGATACCACCACCACATCGATCATGTTCAGTCCTCGTAGCGTTAGCGCGCGGTTCAGGCGCGGGTCGTGGTGATCAGTTGCGGTGCGAGGGCGCGCTCCTTGGCGATCAGCCGTTCGAGGACCTTGCGTGACTGCACGCCACCGGCATCGATATTGAGCTTGAGCAGATTGCGCGTCGGGTGGGCCAGCAGGTTCTGTTGCTGGCGTTCAAGCATCTCCAGGTCTTCGCTGAAAATCTTGCCCTGGCCTTCGCGAATGCTGGCGGTCAGTGCCTGGTCCTGAGGGTTGAAGTTGCGCGCCATGCCCCAGAAGTACCAGATCGACGTCTCGGTTTGCGGGGTGATGAAGTCCACCACGATGCTCGCGGCCTTGTGCTCGGGCGCGGCGTGGTAGCCGCCCTTGCCGGCGTGGGCCACGCCGACTTCGATCAGCACATGGCTGGGCGGGGTGAAGCGGCAGATCTGCCAGCGGTCCACCGGCACGTCATCGGCGAGGTTATTGCCACGCAGGGCCATGCGCCAGAACGGCGGGGCCATGATGTTTTCCATGTGGCGGGCGGTGACGACTTCATCGCCTTCGACCGTGGTCACGGGCGGCGCTTCGTCGATTTCCTTCTGGCCGATGCTGGAGGCGTGGACGTAGGTTTCGTGGGTCAGGTCCATCAGGTTGTCGATCATCAGGCGGTAGTCGCACTGGATGTCAAACAGACCGCCACCATAGGCCCACTGGTCGCTCACGGCCCATTCCAAGTGGTGGATCAACGCCGGGTCGGCCTGGGCCTGATCGCCGGGCCACACCCAGATGAAACCGTAGCGTTCCACCGCGGCGAAGGTCTTGTTGCAGGGAAACCCGCGCACCCGCTGCCCGGGCATTTCGACGGTCTTGCCATCGTCCCCCATGACCAGGCCATGGTAGCCGCAGACCAGCTTGCCGTTCTCCACATAGCCCAACGAGAGCGGCGCGCCGCGGTGCGGACAGAAGTCCTCGACAGCCACGACGGCGCCTTCCAGCCCGCGATAAAACACCATTTTTTCCCCGCAGATCTGCCGACCCAGCGGCTTTTGCGCGATTTCATCGGGGGTGCAGGCGACATACCACGTGTTCTTGGGGTACATGGTGACTCTCCAGGCGAGTGATTGTTCTTATTTAATGGATCCATTAAATGAAGTGCGTCACTTTGAGTCAACATGCTCTGCGGTTTTATTGCGTTTTATTTGGGCGATTATCGATCATCTGTTTGTTATGGATCCACTGATTGCATTTTTGTCGGCTGATAACCCGGCCCGAGGCCGGGTTTGTGTTGCTCCAGAAGGCCTATGCGACGGTCACATTTGAACGATCCGCCCAGCCCAGGTGAATCACTGGGCGGTCATTCACCACAGCTTCCAGGTGTAATCGACATTCACCCGTAGCTCATTGTCGTCCCGATGGCTGGCCTGGGCGGCGAAATCATTGCGGTACCATGCGTTGCGCACGCGCAGATTCAGGCCTTTAAGGGGTGTGCTCTGAAGCACATAGTTCAGTTCGATATCTTTTTCGCTTTCCTTCAGGTTGCTGCCGCCCAGTTTGGGTAACTCAATGTTGTCGCCGCTGACGTAACGCAGCATGCCATTGAGCCCGGGCAAGCCCAGCGCGGCAAAGTTGTAGTCATAGCGCACCTGCCAACTGCGCTCCTTGGGGTTGAGGAACTCCGAGCTCAGCGTGCCTTCGGTGATCACCAACGGCTCGGTGCCGAACAGGTAAGGCATGGCGGTCTTGCCGGTCAGCTGCATGTAGCCGGCGCCGAATTTGTGCGCGCCCAGGCTGTACGTCAGCATCAGGGCGGCGTTGCGATTGTCCACGGGGCCGGCCTTGGCGGCACCGTTTTCAGCGGTGACGAACAGGCGCACGTCGCTTTTCAGGCGGCCGGGGCCCATCGGGCGATTGTCGACGAAACCGTAGAAATCCTTGCGATAAAGGTCAGCCAGTTCGGCGTGGTAGTACTTGAGCGTCAGTTGCGGCGACCAGGCATAGTCGCCGCCGAGGAAGGTAAAACGGTCGGATTCGGCGGCGCCATTGAAGCGGCCGTTGGGCGAGGCTACCGACATTTTCTGGTAGTGGGTGGCGTCGCGCAGGTTGATGCGGTCGAGCCAGCCGACGTGCAGGGTCAGGTTGTCGATTTCCTGGGACTTGAGGTACGTGCCGCGGAAGGTCTGCGGCAGCAGGCGGGTAGGGCTGGCGAAGGCGATTGGCAGAAACGTGCTGATGGTCCCCAGTTGCAACTCGCTCTTCGAGGCCCGGGCCTTGGCGGTCAGGCCCAGCTCCGAATATTCGCTGGCCGGTTCACGGGTCTGGTGGTTGTACGGTAGCAGGCCGGTGCCCGTGCGTGCGGGCGAGGAGTCCAGACGTGCGCCCAGCAAACCCTGGGCGTCCAGGCCGAAGCCGACAGGCCCTTCGGTATAGCCCGAGCGCATGTTGAGAATGAAGCCCTGCGCCCACTCGCGGGCAGCCGCCTGCGGTGTGGCGTTCACGTAATTGCGATCGAAGTAATAGTTGCGTATCACCAGATCGGCCTGGCTGTCGTCGACAAAACCGGCGGCGCAGGCCTGGTCTACGAAAAAAACACAGGTGCAGGCGCTGACGCCCCGAAAGAAGTTCCTGAGCATGGCAGTGTTCACTTTTATTGTTGTAGGGGTAAGCCCCGCGCCATCGTGGCGCGGAAGGCGAGTACGGATTGGCGCTCAGTCAGCCGGGCAGCGGTTGCGGCGTACCGACAGGTAAAACATCGCCAGCGCGGCGATGACAATGCCGGGTGCCGAGGCCATCATCACGCCGGTGGTGCCGGTGCCCAGTGCGAGCATCTTGCCGGCCACCAACGGGCCGCTCATCGCACCCAACCGGCCAATGGCGACGGCGCTGCCGACGCCCGTGGCGCGAATTGACGGACGATAGAAATGCGGGGCCAAGGCATACAGCACACATTGCCCGCCCGTGGCGAAGAAACCGGCGACGAAGCCGGCCGCCAGCATGCTGTGCAATTGGGTGGCCATGCCCAGCGCAGTCAGTGACGCGAGGATGCCGAGGTAAATCAACGCCGACAACGCCCAGGCCGGCAGGCGATCCATGACCCAGCCCAGCAGCAACGTGCCGGCCGCCGCGCCAAATTGCAGCGCGAGCATCACCCAGCTGGCCTGAGAACCGCTGAAACCCTGGCCGACCAACAGGCTCGGCAGCCAGTTGATCAGGATGTAAACCACCATGAGCGTAAAGAAGTAGCTGACCCAGATCATCACGGTCGGCCATGCCGCGCCCCCGCGGAACAGCCCGCTGGCCACACTGATCGGCGCGGCGTCGCGCACGCTGCGAAACGCCGCGGATTCCGGCAGATAAACCCCCAGCAGCGGCACGATCAGCAACGGCACGATACCACCGACGTAGAACACCACTTGCCAGCCGCCGGCCAGTTGCGCGATGCCAATGCTGGCCGCCAGCGCCGCGCCCAGGGGCACGCCGCAATACATCAGGCTCACGGCGCTGCCACGCAGGCGCGGGCCAGCCACTTCACTGGTCAGCGCGATCAGGTTAGGCAGTGCCGCGCCCAGGCCGACGCCCGTGAGGCAGCGCGCAACCAGCAGGCTGTTGAAGTCCCAGGCCATGGTCGTGACCAGCGAGAACAATCCGAATAGGGCCACCGAGGCCATCAACACCCGTTTGCGGCCGATGCGATCAGCCAGCAAACCGCCGAGAAACGCTCCGGGCAGCAGGCCGAAAATGCCGGCGCTGAAGACCCAGCCCATGTGTAGTTTGTCCAGTTGGAACGCTGCCGCCATGCCTTGGGCGGCGATGCCCGAGGCTTGCAGGTCGAGGCCTTCCATCAGGGCGACGAGGAAGCACAGACCGATGGTCCGCGCCATGTACAACGGTGTCAGCACGTTTAGCGATGTCATGGGAAATACCCGTTTTATTGTTGTAATGGGCACAGCAAAACCGTCCGGCCGCTGCGTGGGCGACCGGACGGGGGGATGCACGGTTCAGCGTTTGAGCAGGTCCAGCGCGACGTCGACGATCATGTCTTCCTGGCCACCGACCATGCGGCGTTTGCCCAGCTCGACGAGGATGTCCACGGTCTTCAAACCGTACTTGGCCGCAGCGATTTCGGCATGGCGCAGGAAGCTCGAATAGACCCCGGCATACCCCAGCGCCAGGGACTCGCGGTCGACCCGCACCGGCCGATCCTGCAACGGCCGCACGATGTCGTCCGCTGCGTCCATCAAGGTGTAGAGGTCGGTGCCGTGGTTCCAGCCCAGGCGTTCGGCGGCGGCGATGAACACTTCCAGCGGCGCGTTGCCGGCCCCGGCGCCCATGCCGGCGAGGCTGGCGTCGATGCGGTCGCAGCCTTCCTCGACCGCGGTGATCGAGTTGGCCACGCCGAGCGAGAGGTTGTGGTGGGCGTGCATGCCGGTTTCGGTTTCCGGCTTGAGCACGGCCTTGAACGCACGGAAGCGATCACGGATGTCCTGCATGTTCATCGCGCCGCCGGAGTCGGCCATGTACACGCAGGTCGCGCCGTAGCTTTCCATCAGCTTGGCCTGGGCGGCGAGCTGCTCGGCCGGGATCATGTGGCTCATCATCAGGAAGCCGACGGTGTCCATGCCCAGTTCGCGGGCGTATTCGATGTGCTGTCTGGAGACGTCGGCCTCGGTGCAATGGGTGGCGATCCGCACCACGCGGGCACCGGCGTTGTACGCCGCCTTGAGGTCATGCACGGTGCCGATGCCGGGCAGCAACAGCGTGGTGATCTTGGCGTGGCTGATCACGTCGGCGGCGGCTTCGATCCATTCCAGGTCGGTGTGCGCCGCGAAGCCATAGTTGAAGCTCGAGCCTTGCAGGCCGTCGCCGTGGGCGACTTCGATCGAGTCGACCTTGGCCTTGTCCAGGGCGCGGGCGATGTCCTGCACGTTTTGCAGCGAATACTGATGACGCACCGCATGGCTGCCATCGCGCAGGGTCACGTCGGAGATGTAGATTTTCTTACCGTTCATGTCGCTCTCCTCAGGCCTGTTGCATCGACTGCGCCATGCGCTCGGCGGTAGCCAAGGCTGCGGAGGTCATGATGTCGAGGTTGCCGGCGTAGGCTGGCAGGTAATGGGCGGCGCCTTCGACTTCGAGGAACACCGAGGTTTTCAGGCCGGAGAATTTGCCCAGGCCAGGAATGTTCAGCGGCGCATCTGCCGGGATCACGTCGAACTGCACGTTTTGCTTGAGGCGATAGCCCGGCACATAAGCCTGCACGGCCGCCGCCATTTCGACGATGGAGGCTTCGACCAGCGCCTGATCCGCCGCTTCGGACAGCACGAACACCGTGTCGCGCATGATCAACGGCGGCTCGGCCGGGTTCATCACGATGATCGCCTTGCCCTTGGCCGCACCGCCGATGACTTCGATGGCCTTGGAGGTGGTTTCGGTGAATTCGTCGATATTGGCGCGGGTGCCGGGCCCGGCGGATTTACTCGCGATCGAGGCGACGATCTCGGCGTAATGCACCTTGGCCACGCGCGACACCGCGGCGACCATCGGGATAGTCGCCTGGCCGCCGCAGGTGACCATGTTGACGTTGAGCTGATCGAGGTTCTGCTCCAGGTTCACCACCGGCACGCAGTACGGGCCGATGGCTGCCGGCGTCAGGTCGATCAGGCGGATGCCGGGCTTGATCGCGCGCAGGAACGCATCGTTCTGCACATGCGCGCCGGCCGAGGTGGCATCGAAGACGAAGTCGATGTGCTGGAACACGTCCATGCGGGTCAGGCCTTCGACGCCTTCGTGGGTGGTGGCCACGCCCATGCGCTGGGCGCGGGCGAGGCCGTCGGAGGCCGGGTCGATGCCGACCATGACCGCCATTTCCAGGTGTTTGGCGTTGCGCAGGATCTTGATCATCAGGTCGGTGCCGATGTTGCCGGAACCGATGATGGCGACTTTGAGTTTATTCATTGTTATTGCCTCATATGCACGCAAGTCGCCGATTACTCGGCGCGACTGTCTACCGAGAAGTTCACGCCGACCCGGCCGATGCCGTCGATCTCGGCCTCGAACCGATCACCGGCAGCGACCGCCACCATCGGCCCCAGCGCGCCGGTGAGAATGATGTCGCCGGCGCGCAGCGGATCGCCCAGGCGCGCCATGGCGCAGGCCAGCCAGACCGCCGCATTGAGCGGGTGACCAAGGCATTCGGCGCCACTGCCGCTGGACACTTCTTCAGCGTTGCGGGTCATCCGCATGCTGGCCTGGCGCAGGTCGAGCCCATCGAGACGTCGAGCCGGGCCGCCCAGTACGAAGCAGCCGCTGGACGCGTTGTCAGCCACGGTATCGACGAAGCGGATGTTCCAGCCCTGGATGCGACTGCCGACGATTTCCAGAGCCGGCACGACCCAGCCGGTGGCCGCCATCACGTCGGCGAATGTGGTGTCGGCGCGGGGCAGGTCGCGTTCGAGGATCAGCGCGATTTCAGCCTCGATCTTCGGTTGCAGTACGCGGCCGCTCGGCACGGTGGCGTTGTCGCCGTAGCACATGTCGGCAAACAGGGTGCCGAAGTCCGGCTGGTCCACGCCCAACTGGGCCTGGACCTTGGGGTTGGTCAGGCCGATCTTGCGCCCGACCACGCGGCGCCCGTTGGCCACGCCGTGGTCGACGTTGAGGCGCTGGATGGCATACGCGGCGGCGGCGTTGTCTGCACCGATCCGCTCGCGCAGCGGCCCGATGGCTTCGCCGTGGTCTTCGGCCTGGCGCAGGTCGGCGGCGAGTTGTTGCAGGGTGTCTTGAGTCAGTGTCATGTCAGCCTCGATGATCAGTGGGTCAGGAAGTCCAGGACCATGCGGTTGAACTTCTCGGCGTGTTCCCACTGCGCCCAGTGGCCGCAACGGTTGAACACGTGCAACTGCGCCCGGGGCAGGCCGGCCAGCAGGCGCAAGCCGGTGTCCATCGGCACGAAGCGGTCCTCGCGGCCCCAGACGAGCAGGGTGTCGGCGCTGATTTCGTGCAGGCGGTGGCTGAAATCCGGAAATTGCTTGGGGTTGAGCGTGCTGCTCTTGACGAAGTTGTCCAGGTGATCGCGGCGCGACAGGATGTTGTCCAGGCGGGTCTGGAACAGCTCGTCGGTGAGGCCGCTGGCGTCGAAAACGAAGACATTCATCATCTTCTTCAGGTTCTCGATGGTCGGGTCGCGGTACAGCGCGCCGATCAGCTTGATGCCTTCGGTGGGCTGCGGCACGAAGGCGCTCGGGCCGCCGGTGCCGCCGCCCATCAGGATCAGCTTGCCGATCCGCTCAGGGTATTCCAGGGCGAAGGCGACGGTGCTGTGGGCCCCCATCGAATTGCCGATGATGTGCACGCGCTCCAGCCCCAGCACATCGAGCAGGCCCTTGAGCGCTTGGGCATTGAGGTTCGAGCGCGAGCCTTCGCTGACGATCGTGTCGCTTTTGCTCCAGCCGGGGCAATCCATCAGGATCACGCGAAAACCGGCATTCACCAGCGGCTCGATATTGCGATTGAAGTTGGCCCAGCCGCTCGCGCCCGGCCCGGAGCCGTGCAGCATGACCACGGTTTCGGCGCCTTCGCCAAGGTCGTTGTAGTGCAGTTGCAGGTCCAGGTCGCCTTCCTTGATACGGGCAAAGCGGCTGGTGGAGGCTTCACTGAAAGCAGTGGCAGTCATGGCAGTGTTCCTTGAATTCATGGGTGAGGGGGCAGCGGCTGTGCGCCAAGCGCACCGAAACCTGCGATCCACTCGGGAATCGGGCGGTAGTAGCGGCCTTCGGTCTGATACGGGCCGAAGGCACTCAGGGCAGCGAAGGCGGCGACCCAGGTTTTGACTTCATGGGTCGACTTGCCGGCCAGCGCCGACAACGCGTCATTGCCCAAGCTGTCGAGGTCGCGCATGCGGCCCTGTTCGAGGCTGTCGAGAAACTGCTGATCCCAGGCCGGGTTCAGCGGGTGCAGGCTGTTCGGGTCTTCGACGAAAGCGCGGGCGGCTTGAATCACCCGGTTCTGGCGGGCCTGTCGTTCATCGGCGGGGAGCTGACGCCCGCTGCCCATCAGACGGTCAGCCATGCGCGCGTCGACCTTGGCCAGTTCCGGTACCGGTGGCTGATGGGACAAACCACCGGAAGCGAGGAACAGCACACGTTTATCCAGCGCTTTGGCCCATTGGCCGATCGCTTCACCCAGCAGTCGGGCGCGTTTGAAACTCGGCAGCGGCACCGCCACCGAGTTGATAAACACCGGAATCACCGGGCAGCGCTGCAAGCCGCCGAGCAACAGTTCCAACGGTTGCGCGAACCCATGGTCGACCTGCATGCGATACGACACCGCGGCATCGACACCGGCATCCAGCACCGCCTGGGCGCAGGATTCGGCCAGCGCTTTGGGCACGTCGAGCGGGCCGGCGGCGGTGTCGAAATCGCCAATCGCGTGGGCCGCCATGCCGATGCAAAAGGCCGGCATCACGTCGTAGAAAAAGCCGTTGTAATGGTCGGGAGCGAACAGCACCACCAACTGCGGGTCGAAGCGGGCGATACGCTCGCGCGCGGCGTCGATCACGCCGTCGACTTCAGCCAATACCTGCGGCGCCGGATCGACGTAGCCCACCAACGGCGTATGAGACAAACAATGCACAAAGGCGCTCATGTCACGCGACCTTGCTGACAACAGCGTTCGCCGAGGTCGGTGGCACGGCTTTGAGTGCCCGGGCCAGGTCATCGCAGGCCTGGCCGACGGTTTGCGGGATGGCCAGGCCGGCGAGGAAGCGGTCCGGACGCACCAGGGCGATGGACGAGGTGCCGAGCGCGAACCATTCTTTCAAGCGCCCGCTGCTGTCACCCACGCGGATCACGTCTTGGCCGGCATCGCTCGGTACTCGGAGCTGGACGTCCGGCAACACTTGGATGAAGCGCGTGCCCAGGGCTTTCCAATGGGCGATTTGCGTGGCCGACAGGCCCCAGGTCGGATCGCAGCCCCAGGCAATGATCGCAAAGTTGTCGCCAATCACTTCGTCCAGCAGCACAGTGGTGCCGGCGTCGGTCAAGACCTTTGGCTGAATGAACATCTTGCCCACCGGCGAGCCCGTTGCAGTCGGCACGATCAACGCGCCCCGGGTGTATTGCGGCATCGGTTTGAAGCGCATTTCGACGAAGTAACGCTTGACCGGCGGCAGGTAGTTGAGCAGCCACGACACCCCATCGCGCAGGGTGCCTTGCCAGCGTTTCGGCGGCGCCAATACGTGGCCGGCGAGTACGGAGAGGTTGATCATCGCCTTGGCGTGGTCGCGGCGTTCCTGTTCGTAGCTGTCGAGCAGGCTGTCGGCGGCCAGGCCCTTGATCACCAGCGCGAGTTTCCACGCCAGGTTCAAGGCATCGCGCATGCCGCTGTTGTAACCCTGGCCTTGCCATACCGGCATGATGTGCGCGGCATCGCCGGCCAGCAGCACCCGGCCCTGGCGGAACCGCCCGGCCAGACGCGCGTTATGGGTATAGACGCGGCTGCGGATCAGCTCGATGCGGTCGGGGTTGGGCAAGACTTTGCTCAGCAGCTTGCGCAGGTTCTCGGGCTTGCTCAGCTCGGTCTCGGTTTCGCCGGGCATCACCATGAACTCGAAACGACGCACGCCATGGGGCAGGGCGGCGGACACGTAAGGACGCACCGGGTCGCAGCACAGATAGACATGGGGCGTGGCCAGCGGGTCGTTGGCGATGTCGACCACGATCCACTGATTGGGCGCGGTCTTGCCTTCGAAACTGATGTCCAGGCTGCGCCGCACCAGGCTGTTGCCACCGTCGCAACCGATCAGGTAACGGGCATTCAGGCGTTCGCTGCGGCCATGCTGATCCTTGAGGTTGAGCACCACCGCGCTGTCGCTTTGTTCAAAGCTGTCTAGCTCGCGACTGAACAGCACCTTGACGTTGCTGAAGCGCTGCAGGCCGTCGAACAGCACGCGGTCGGCCAAAGGTTGAATGAACGCGTTGCGGCGGGACCAGCCGAACTCGTCGGTTTTCGGTTGGATATCGGCAAAGCAGCGACCCTTGGGCGTCAGGAAACGCATGGCGTGCCAAGGCGTGGTATGCGGCAGCACCTTGTCCGCCAGACCGACGGCCTGGAATGTGCGCAGGCTTTCATCGTCCAGGCCGATGGCGCGGGGGTAGTCGATCAGGGTGTCGAGCTTTTCCACCAAGGTGACGTTCACGCCACGTTGTCCCAGGTAATTGGCGATCATCAAGCCGACAGGGCCGGCGCCGACGATGGCAACGTCGGCGGTCAGCTCCAATGTGGAAGGAGCGGGTGCAAGACTCATGGGTATCTCCGTACAGCGTTTTTGGATTTCTTGTGGGGCGCAGTATGGAAATCACGAGGCTGGTGGACAACGAAAACCCCTGCTAGTGTGCACCAGGTGCACAGCGTTGATTTGAAACGATAATGGAGCGTCCATGAGCGAAACAGAATACAAAACCGTTCGTGGGCTGATGCGGGGTTTGGCCCTGATCAATGGCTTGAATCGTTTCGATGGCGGGGCCAGTACGGCGCAGTTGGCCGAGCAAAGCGGGCTGCACCGGACCACGGTTCGCCGGCTGCTGGAGACCTTGCAGGCCGAGGGTTATGTGCGCCGCAGCGAGTCGGATGACAGCTATCGCCTGACGCTGAAAGTCCGTGAACTGAGCGAGGGATTTCGCGACGAGCAATGGATTTCGTCGATTGCCGCACCGCTGCTCGGCGAGTTGCTGCAACAAGTGGTCTGGCCCACCGACCTGTGTACGCTGGACGGCGACGCCATGGTGATACGCGAGACCACGCATCGCTTCAGTCGCCTGTCGTTTCACCGCTCCATGGTCGGCCGGCGTTTACCCTTGCTCATGACCGCCATCGGGCGCGCGTACTTCGCGTTCTGCCCGCCGGCCGAGCGCGAAGAGCTGATCGAGTTGTTGATCAGCCGCGACGATGAACAGTCGGCGCTGGCGGCGGATCGCGGCTTTGTCGATCGGTTGGTCGAGCACACCCTCGGCAAGGGCTACGGCGAAAACAATTCCCACTGGGGCCTTGAGCGTAAAATCGCTGCGATTGCGATTCCGATCAGGCACGAGGAGCGGGTGATGGGCTGCCTGAATCTGGTCTACATCGCCAAGGCGATGTCAGTTGAGGAAGCCGCCCGCCGCTATCTGCCGGCCATGCAGGGCGTGGTGGAAAAAATCAGAACGCAATTGGCGGAGTGCTGATGCTTGGTTGTGTGGCGCTCTAATCGGCCGGCGAGGCTTTTTCCGCCGCCTCATTGATCAGCACCATACTCTGCGGCGATGACAGCGCCACGCCGAGTTCGCGCAGGCGCCCGAGGACGGTGAACAGCAGGTCGCTGCGGGCTGTTCCCACCGAGCGCGGGCTGTTGACGTAACCGCTGACGCCGATGACCAATCCGTTGGCGGTCAGGTCCTTGAACGTCACCGACGGCGCCGGCGTGTCCAGCACGTCTTCGTGTTCGGTGAATGCCGTCAACAGCAGTTCGCGGATCTGCAGCACATCGGTTTCCAGCGGCAGGGTCAGGGTGATGCCGACCACGCCCAGCGCATTGCCCATGGTCACGTTGCGCACGTTCTGGGTGATGAACTGCGAGTTGGGCACGATCACCGTTGAGCGATCGGACATCTGGATTTCCGTGGCGCGCACGTTGATGCGGCGGATATCGCCTTCGACGCCCGCGAGGCTGACCCAATCGCCGACTTTGACCGGGCGTTCGGTGAGCAGGATCAGGCCGGAGATGAAGTTCTGCACGATCGCCTGCAGGCCGAAACCGATGCCCACCGACAGCGCACTGACCACCCAGGTCAAGTTGGTCAGGCTGATATTCAGCGTGGACATCACCACCACCGCGACCAGCACGAAGCCGATGTAACCCACCAGGGTCACCAGCGAGGCGCGCATGCCGGCGTCCATGTTGGTTTCCGGCAGCAGCCGTTCGCCGAGCCAGTTCTTGAGCACGCGCACGCCGAACAGGCCGATCGCGAGCAGGACAAGGGCCAGCAGAATATCGCCAGGGGCGATGTTCAGGTTGCCCAGCGGCTTGCTGCCCAGGTCGAGTTGCGTCAGGCCCGCCAGCAGCTCGCCCGGGCTGGAGCCGGAGGGCAGGAACGCCAGCAGCACCGCGGTGAACATCAGCAGGGTGCGGCCCACGCCCGCGAGTATCGTGCTGGCCTGTGCCTGGTGGCGTTCGGACAGGCCCAGGGCCGAGCCGAGCGCCAGGCCGCCAGGCTGTTTCGGCGAGAGCAGGGTCTCGCAGAGGTCGCCGAAGCAGGCGATCAGCAGATAAGCCGTTGCCGCGACCACGCTCATCCACAGCAGCTTGACGGTGAGGAAGTAAGCCAGGGTCAGGTAGCCGCTCAACAGCGCCAGCAGGCTGATCCCGATCCAGGTCCCGGCGACAAACGGAATCAGCCCGGCGATGCCGCTCATGCGTTCAAGCGCGTATCGGCGGCGGGTGCGGCGGTAACGCAGCAGGCCGAAGAAGAACACCAGCGCGATGGCCAGCGCGGTCAGGCCGTTCACCGCCGTGGTCAGTGCCAGGCTGCTGGCGATGACGCTGTTGATGCGTTCCTGGGTGCCGATCAGCATCAAGGCCAGGCCCATCAGCACGGGGAAGGGGGCCAGGGCGACGGCGATCTGGTCGGGGATCTGGGGTAGGCGCCAGGACGGATGCGCGCGCATCAACAGGGCGCGACCGAGGCCGACAATGAAGGCGCAGAACACCACCAGGGTCTGCAATTGATCGAGCAGCGTTAGCATATCGGCGCTGGGCACGGTGTCGCGTAGCACGCCCCAGCGCAGCAGCGTGGCGGCCAGGCTGATGGTCAGCACGGTGGCCAGCCCCACCGCCAGCGCCAGCGCACTGCGACGCAGGCGGCCTTCGGGGATCCAGCGCACCGTCAGGCGGACCAGCGTGTGCTCCAACACCCGTCGTCCCGTCACCCAGACCAGCAGCGCACTGAACAGCATGCTCATGAAAAACCAGCGGTTTCCCGGCGCCACGGCGGTGTCCGTCACGCTGCGTACATCGGCGTACAGGCCGCGTAAACGGCTGAGATCGTCGTCGGTCGGGCGGATGATGTTGGACCAGAACACCACACTGATCGGGCTCGCCGAGCGGGTGCTGATCTGTGAGTCGAAGAGGCTGCGGCGCAGGCTGAAGATCTGCGCGGCCATGTCGCTGGCGGATTGGCTCAGGCTGCTGGCCTGGCGCTGCTCGTTGAGCAGGGTGTTCTTCTGCCGGGTCAATGCGCTGCGTTGTTGGGTCAGGCTGGGAGGCTCATTGACCTGTACCGGGCCAAGCACGTTGAGCTGGTCATCCAGGTGTTCAAGATCGAGGATTTGTTTGGCGGCCAGGGTGTCGGCCTGTTTTTGCACCTGCAAGGCGGCCTGGCGCAAGGTCGAGAGCAGGTCGTCGTTGGCGCTGCCCGTGACTTTCTGGCGGATCAGGTCGAGTTGGTCGTTGAGGTCTTGCACACTGGCGTCTTCAGCCAGCAGCGGCACACTGCGCGGGTCGCTGATCAGCGAAGGCGCAGCCTGCGCGAGGCTGGGCAACGTAGCGCACAGCATCAGCAGGGCGAACAGCCCGGTGAAAAAACGGCTCGTGGTGACTCGATGCATGCGCCTTGCCCTTTGACGGTTACCCAAATACCTAAGCGTCACCACTCTATGAGGCGAAGGCAAGCCATTCGTGCGAATTTTTTGGGGAGGCACGGCGGCAACGATGCGCGTCGTCAGGCGGCGGCACAAGATTGTTTAAACCTTCTGCCTCAGCGCTATGTCGATAGCTGGACATACTTCGCCAACTGAGGCAACGCCAATGATAGGAGTCGTGATACCCGCCCATAATGAAGAGCGGCAGATCAGCGAGTGCCTCGCTTCTGTGCGGCTCGCCAGTGAACATCCCGCGCTTGACGGCCGCCCGGTTGAGATACTCGTGGTTCTGGATGACTGTTCCGACCGCACCGACGCGTTGGCGGCGGCCCACGGTGCGGCGACACTCGACGTGCGTTTTCAGAATGTGGGCAAGGCCAGAGCCGTCGGCGCCGAGACGTTGCTCAAGCGCGGCGTGCAGTGGCTTGCCTTCACGGATGCAGACACGCGGGTTCCCCAGGATTGGCTGGTGCGCCAGCTCGGGTTTGGCGCTGATGCGGTGTGCGGCACCGTCGAGGTCGACAGCTGGAACGAGCACGGCGAACGGGTGCGTGCGCAATACCTGGAGCGCTACCGATTCATCGAAAACCACCGCCACATCCATGGGGCAAACCTTGGGTTGAGTGCCGAGGCCTATCGCACCGCCGGTGGGTTTCAGCACCTGGCCGCCGATGAAGACGTCCGCCTGGTGGCCGACCTTGAACGGACCGGCGCGCGGATCGCCTGGACGGCCACCATTCCGGTGATTACCAGCGCGCGTCGGGACTACAAGTGCCAGGGCGGGTTTGGCGAATACCTGGCTTCGCTGATCCCGCCATCCGCTCACGCCGAAGCCGATTCCCCCTGCACCTGAGCCCCGTGCGTGGGTTGCCTGGAAGCAATTGACGGAAAATACGCTAAAGTCCATTATGGATTTATAAGTACAAAAACCTGCCTGACTTTTTCTTCAATCTTGCCAAATCGACAATAACTTGCGAGACCACGACCATGAAGAAACGCTCCCTCATCACCGCCCTGGCCCTGAGCCTGTTCGCTTACGGCCACGCCCTGGCCGCCGAGAAAACCCTGCGCATCGGCATCGAGGCGGCTTACCCGCCGTTCGCATCGAAGACCCAGGAAGGCACAATCGTCGGGTTCGACTATGACATCGGCAACGCTTTGTGCGCGCAGATGAAAGTCAAGTGTGTGTGGGTCGAAGGCGAGTTCGATGGGCTGATTCCTTCGCTGAAAGTGAAGAAAATCGACATGGCCTTGTCGTCCATGACCATCAACGAAGACCGCAAGAAGTCGGTGGATTTCACCCACAAGTATTACTTCACCTCATCGCGCCTGGTGATGAAGGACGGCGCGGTGGTGGACGACCAGTACGCCAGCCTCAAAGGCAAGACCGTCGGCGTGCAGCGGGCCACCACCACCGACCGGTATGCTACCGAGGTGTTCGAACCCAAGGGCATCAACGTCAAGCGCTACAGCAATAACGAAGAAATCTACATGGACCTGGCGGCGGGGCGCCTGGATGCGATCTTTGCCGACACCATCCCCCTGAGTGACTTCCTGTCGCTGCCGCGAGGCCAGGGTTATGCGTTTGTCGGGCCGGAGCTCAAAGACCCGAAATACGTGGGCGAGGGCGCCGGCATTGCGGTGCGCAAGGGCAATAGCGCGTTGGTCAGTGAGTTGAATGCGGCCATCGACGGCATCCGCGCCAATGGCGAGTACCAGAAGATTTCCGCGCAGTACTTCAAGTCCGATATCTACGGCGACTGATGCTGAATACGCACTTGAAAACGCTGTAGGTCAGTGTGAGAGCTGTCGAGCCCTGGCAAGCCCGCTCTCACATTTGATCGCGGCTGCCGGCTTCAGCCCTTCAGTTCCTTCAAGTGCTTGTAGACCGTTGCCCGCCCCATGCCCAACACATTGGCCACGTAGTTCGAGGCGCTCTTGCCCTTGAACGCGCCTTCGGCGTGCAGCGCCAGCACCAGCTCGCGCTTGTGGTCGCGGGTCAGCAGGTTCAGGCTCAACTGGCGTTCGCGCAGCCAGGCGTGCAAGAAGGTGTTGATCCGTTCCTGCCAGTCATCGCGAAACAGTGAGTCCGGTTGCGGGATCAGCTTGCTGGGTGACAGAAACAGGTCCAGCGCCGCCTTGGCGTTTTCGAACAGCGAGATATTCAGGTTGATGCACAGCACGGCCAGCGGGCGACCTTTGTGGTCGCGCAGCACGGTGCTCAGGCTGCGGATTTTCTGACCGTCCCAGTTGAGCTTTTCGTAGGGGCCGATATTCACTTCGCGGATGTCGTCGCTCAGCATGTCTTCCAGCGCCGAATCGTCACCGATGGCCCGTTTCGACAGGTTGTTGGCGATGTAGTCGACCTTTTGCGTGCGCAGGTCGTGCAGCACCACTTCGGCGTGGGGGAAGAACAACGTGGCGATCGCATCGGCGATCGCACGGAAGTTCTGCAGGACCTTGTCTTGTTCAGCGGTGTTCATCAATGCGGCTCCAGGCGTTCGGGGGAGAGCATACCAGCGTCCAGGCCGAACCGCGTCAGTGGCTCCGGTAGCGCCGCGCCGCGCACCAAGGCCGCGCTGGCCTGGCCCATCGCGGGCGAGGTCTGGATGCCGTACCCGCCCTGTGCCGCCACCCAGAACAGCCCGGCCACCCGCGGATCGAAGCCGGACAGCAAATCACCGTCGTGGACAAAACTGCGCAGGCCGGCCCAGGTGCGGGTCGGGCGGCGGATGGTCAGGGTGGTGGCTTCTTCGATCTGGTGGATCCCCATGGCGATGTCCAGTTCTTCGGGCTGGATGTCCTGGGGTTCCACCGGGTCGGCGTTGGCCGGCGAACCGAGGAACATGCCGGCATCGGGTTTCATGTAGAACGCTTCGTCGAGGGCCACCAGCATCGGCCAGGCGTGGCTGTCCACGCCTTCGGGGCCGGCGAAGATGAACGCCGAACGACGCTTGGGTTGCAGGCCGACGGACGCGGCGCCGGCCAGCCCGCCGATATGGTCGGCCCACGCGCCGGCAGCGTTGATGATGATCGGCGCGGTGCAGGTTTCATGCTGGGTTTGTACGTGCCACAGGCCGTCGGCAGTGCGGTTCAGGCCCAGCACGTGGCTGTCGGTCCGCACTTCGCCGTGGTTGCGGCGGATGCCGCGCAGGTAGCCTTGGTGCAGGGCGTCGGTGTCGATGTCGCTGGCGGTCGGGTCGTAGATCGCCCCGTGGACTTTGTCACGCCGCAGGATCGGCAAGCGTGCACAGGCTTCGTCAGCACTCAGTCGTTCGACCTGCGACACGGTGGCCTTGGCGCTGAGGTATTGCTTGTCCAGTTCGGCCGGGTCGCCGCTGAAGTCCACAGTCATCTCGCCCCGGGGCGTGAGCAGCGGGTGTTCGCAGAAACCGGCGGGCGGGTTGTCGAAAAACGCCCGGCTGGCCAGGGTCAGTGCGCGCACTTGCGGGGTGCCGTAGGCGGCGCTGTAGAGCGCGGCCGAACGCCCGGTCGAGTGATAGCCGGGGTGGGCCTCACGCTCCAGTACCAGTACCTTGCCGTGGGGCGACAGCCAGAAACCCGTGGACGCGCCGGCAATCCCGCCGCCGATGATGATGAAGTCTGCGTGGCTCATGAACATCTCCTGAAGGTGGGGTTAGCGCTGCAGCTGGTACAGCGCGTTAGCCAGTGCAATGTCTTCCAGACCCAGCCCGATGGACCGGAAAAACACCGGGCGCTGGTAGTCCGGGCGCTGTGCCATGTCACTGAGTAGCTCGGGCAGGTCGCCCATCACCGCGCGTTTGTCCCAGCCGTGCTGTTCGCTGGCGATCAGCATTTCGCCGGCTGCGTCCGGAGTGGTCTGGCGATAGTCGCAGAATACCTGCATCGCGTTAAGGCTGTGGGGCGGCACTTCATGGGCGCGGGGCGCATTGGTGCTGATCGAAGTGATCAGCGCCGGTTTGCTCAGGTGCGCCGGGTCGAGCACCGGGCCGGCCGACGAGGTACACAGCATGATCACGTCGGCATCCGCCACGGCCGCCGCGCAGCTGTCGGCGATGCTCAGGCGCGGGTCGAGGCCGGTGAGCTGCGCGAGGGTGGCGGGGCTGGCGCTGGCCAGGCTCGGTGAAAACAGGCTGATGTGCTGCCAGTCCCGCAGGTTTTGCACGTAGCGCAAGTGCGCCTGGGCGACCTTGCCGCTGCCGATGATCGCCAGGCGCCGGGCGGCCAATGGCGCCAGGGCGTCCACCGCGAGGGCCGTGGTGGCGGCGGTGCGTGCGGTGGTCAGTTCATGGGCATCGCACAGCAGCAACGGTTGGCCGCTGTGCATCGACATCAACAGCGTCCAGGCCGTCACCAATGGCCCTTGCTCCCCTACGATGTACGGCGAAGTCTTGACCCCGTACACGCCGTCCTCGGCCAGCACGCCCAGGTAGTTGATGAAGTCGCCGGCGCCCTTCGGAAACGCCACTAACTGTTGCGGCGGTTGCACCGCCAGCCCGGCGGCGAGGTCGCGGAACAGCTTGTGCAGGATCTGGGGTACGTCGATCTGAGCGAGTAACTCGCGCGCTTGGGCCTGCTGGATGACATGGGGCGTGCTGGACATGGGGAACTCCGCTGTAAACTAATTTGTCCATTATGGACTTTTAGTCGTTGCTGGCAATATCCCGGCGAAAAAAATACGCTCAAGCCGGCCGCCCCCACATCTATGTAGGTCACCTGTTCGCCACGCCTCAAGTACGTTTCGGCACCACCCCTGTTGCCACCCGGACGTTCGACCATGCTGACCCGCTGCATTTTCCCCCTCGTGTTACTGCTGTTGCCTTGCCTTACCGGCCACACCCACGCCAGAGACCTGGCCGAGGGATTGAACGATGGCAGCGCCTCCCTGGCGCTGCAGAACCACGACCAGCGTTACGCGCTGTGGTCCGGTATCGGGTTGTTGAAAAATGCGATCGGCCAAACCTGCAACGCGGTGCTGCTGGACACCCGCAACCGCCAGAGCAAGGCCGTCGGCCCGGCGTATGTCTTGACCAGTGGGCATTGCGTGTACTTCAGCTTCGGCACGGCCCATGTCAACCAAGCCATCGAGGCGAGCATCACGTTCAATTATTTCCACGACACGCCGGCGCAACAGCGCACGTTTCGCATTAAAACGGCGCACTGGACCAGCATGGTCGGCACTGATCTGGCGGTGCTCGAACTGGATACCTCACTCGCCGGGCTGATCACCGACGGCATCATGCCGCTCAAGCTCGCCACCCATCAAAGTACCGGGGAACGTGAGGTCGTGAATGTCGGTTCGCCGAGCGGGTTTCGCCAGAAGGGCTTGCGTATGAGTGCCTGCAAGGAAACCGCGACCAACAGCTTTGTCGAGCATCCCGGGGTGTTTCCCGGTGCCCTGAAAAACCGCTGCAATGACCTGCAGTACGGCAGTTCCGGCAGCCCGATGCTGGACCGGCATACCAATGAAGTCACCGGCATTGTCAGCAAAGTCGCGGCGGTCATTAAAAAAGACATCCTCAACAACTGCCAGAACGTCTCGGCGTGTGAAGCGGCCAAGTTCAACTACAGCTATCCCGCCAACGACCTGCACCGTTGTTTTGTCGAGGGCCAATTCTCGAACGATACGCCTGCTTGCCAGCTCAAAGCCGTCGATATCCACCTTGAGGAACCCTGGAAGCTCAACCCCTATGTGCATATGCAACTGGGCGAATTCGGGCAGAGTGTGCAGCCCACCTGGAACATCAGGTTCTCGATCCAGGACCCGTTCTATCGCTTCAAGGCTGTGCGCAACGTCAATGAATGCAGGCTGCCCAATGGCTATCAACGTGCCATTGCGTCAACCCAGGGCTACATCAATCAGGCCATCGGCCCGGCGCTGGGGGCGTATGTGCTGTGCATCATCGGCGTCCAAACCCCCGGCGAGCCGTTGACGCCGGCCTTGCTGCACAATGCGTTCACCCACTCGGTGTTCTTGACCGACCCGGCGCCGGTCCCGCGCATCGGCCTGAACTACAGCGTCAACTGGGACGACCCGCAGACCGCCTTCAGCCACCATTACTTCTATGTGGACACCTCGGCGGAAGCTGCCTGCCGTGACAATGACGACGTCCGCTACATCCTCGCCACGGGCGGAACGAGTTACCCGCTCTCGCAACTGCCCGTCACCCTGTGCAGCTTTGCGCGTAACCCGGCGGGGCAACCTTCGGCGGTACGCACGGATGTGATCGAGCGATCCGCCTACCTGCCGCCCACCCAAACGCGCCAGCCGGCAGCGTCTCAGCGATGAGGCGGTCAACCCGTGACACGAAAGCCACCGGAGAGTTTTTCCTTCAGATAACCCACCAATGCACTTACGGACTTGGGTACATGGGGCGAGTAGGGCCGTATCAAGTAAATCTCATCGGCAAACGCGCCCTTGAGCGTCCAGCCCTTGAGCACCTGCACCAGCGTGCCGCCGGCCAGCGCCGCATGGGCGCTGAAATCCGGGAGCAGGGCGATGCCCAGGTGATTGAGCGCCGAGTCGCGCAAGGCTTCGCTGTTGTTGGTCGAGAAGCTTCCGGCGATCGGCACGGTGACCCGTTCGAGGGTTTTGCCGCCGCGCTCGAAGGTCCAGGCGGGCTGCTCGGTGCCGCGCGGGTAGTAGAGGCAGTTATGCGCGCTGAGCTCGCCGGGGGTGCGCGGTTCGCCGTGGCGTTGCAGGTAGTCGCGGGTGGCGACCAGCACCGAGGTGGTGTCGCACAGCTTCCATGCGACGTGGGTTTCCGGCACCTGAAAACCGTGGCGCACCGCCAGGTCGTAGCCTTCGGCGGCCAGTGAACTCAAGGCATCCGACACCTCCAACTGCACTCGCACCTGCGGGTACAGTTGCAGGAAGGCCGACAGGTGCGGCACCAGTTGCTGCCGGGCGAACGCGACCGGCGCGGTCAAGCGCACCAAGCCGCGGATTTCCCCGGCGGCGTCGCGCACCGAAGAAAAACTGCGGGCGATCTGTTCGTAGGCGCTGCGCACGTCCCGCGTCAGTGACTGCCCGGCGTCGGTCAGGCGCACGCTACGGGTGGTGCGGGTGACCAGGCGCGTGCCGGTGGCTTTTTCCAGGTCGCTGATGCGCTGGCTGACCGCCGACTTGCTCACCCCCAGGCGCGCCGCGGCGGCGGTGTAGGTGCCGTGTTCTTCCAGCACCGAGAGCCAGTGAATGTGGCTCCACAGCCCTTCGATCTCAGACTTTTCCATGGGGTTATTGTTCGCCTATAAGGACAATCAGTTCTGGATTCTGCTCTGGTTCGGAACAAATCGAAAGCCTATCGTGTGTCCCAACGCTACCCACCTGGGACCTACTGCCATGACCAGCACCGTCGAACACTACATCAACGACCAGCGCGTGAGCCGCGATGATCGCTATCAGGATGTCTACAACCCGGCCACCGGCGCCGTGACCGGGCGCGTCGCCCTGGCCAGCCGCCAGACCGTCGGCGAAGCCGTCGCCGCCGCCCAAGCCGCCTTCGCCAGTTGGGCCGATACCCCGCCGATCCGCCGCGCCCGCGTATTGTTCGAATACCTGCACCTGCTGCGCGCACGCAAGGACGACCTGGCGCGCATCATCGTCGCCGAACACGGCAAGGTGTTTACCGATGCCCAGGGCGAAGTCGACCGTGGCATCGACATCCTCGAATTCGCCTGCGGCATTCCCAACCTGCTCAAGGGCGAACACTCCGATCAGGTCTCGCGTGGCATGGATAACTGGACGATGCGCCAGCCCCTGGGCGTGGTCGCTGGCGTCACGCCGTTCAACTTCCCGGTGATGGTGCCGATGTGGATGTACCCGATCGCCATCGCGGCGGGCAACACCTTCATCCTCAAGCCCAGCCCGACCGACCCGAGCGCCGCGCTGTTCATGGCTGAGCTTTTGCGTGAAGCCGGTTTGCCCAGCGGCGTGTTCAACGTGGTGCAGGGCGACAAGGAAGCGGTGGACGCGCTGATCGAACACCCGGACGTCAAGGCCGTGAGCTTTGTCGGCTCCACGCCGATCGCCCAATACATCTACGAAACCGGTGCGCGCCACGGCAAGCGCGTGCAAGGCCTGGGCGGCGCGAAAAACCACATGGTGGTGATGCCCGACGCCGACATCGAACGCACCGTCGACGCGCTGATGGGCGCCGCCTATGGCAGTGCCGGCGAACGCTGCATGGCCATCTCCGTGGCGGTGCTGGTGGGCGATGTGGGTGACAAAGTCATCGCCGCCCTGACCGAGCGGGCCAAGCAACTGCGCATCACCGACGGCCGCGACCTCAAGGCCGAAATGGGCCCGATCGTCTCGCGCGCGGCACTGGAGCGCATCAGCGGCTATATCGAACAAGGCGTCCAGGCCGGCGCGCAACTGCTGCTCGACGGCCGCGATTACGTGCCGACCGAACCCGGCCTGGAAAACGGCTTCTGGCTCGGCGCGACCTTGTTCGACCATGTGACTCAAGAGATGAGCATCTACCGCGAAGAAATCTTCGGCCCAGTGCTGGCCTGCGTGCGCGTGAATGATTTTGCCGAAGCGGTGAAACTGGTCAACGACCACGAATTCGGCAACGGCGTCAGCTGCTTCACCCGCGACGGCAACATCGCCCGCGAATTCGCACGGCGTATCGAAGTGGGCATGGTCGGCATCAACGTACCGATCCCGGTGCCGATGGCCTGGCACGGCTTTGGCGGCTGGAAGAAGAGCCTGTTCGGCGATATGCATGCCTACGGCACCGAAGGCGTGCGCTTCTACACCAAGCAGAAGTCGATCATGCAGCGTTGGTCGGAGAGCATTGAGCAAGGTGCGGAGTTTGCGATGCCCGTCTCCAAATGACAGCCTAAGGAACACAGAGAAACCCATGTGGGAGGGGGCTTGCCCCCGATGACGGAGTAGCAGTCACTGCATGAGTGCCTGAACCACCGCTATCGGGAGCAAGCTCCCTCCCACATTTTTTGTGCGTGGTCAGGCAGTGGTCTTCGTGGGCTTGAGGCATTCGATGGAGCGGTCAACCGTGGTTTTGGCGATTTCCAGCAAATGCCACACCGCGAGGATCTTCGCCCGCTCCGGTTTCTCCAGCAGCTCCCCGCAATCCAGCGCCGTCGCCGAAGCGCTGTCCAGCAGACTGGCGGTGTAGAGCAGCGCGTCTTCGAAGCTCAGGTCTTCGTTGACGGCGTGGAAACCTTGGGTGGGCAGGTAATGGTCGATGGCGCGGTTGAAGGCAGCGCGGTCTTTGGTGGGATCGATGGGTGGGTCGGGTAGGGCTTTGGTCATGGTGAAACTCCTGTCTGATCAAGGAGACGGCACTCTTCGCGACTAAACGAAGGTGGCGGCTGTACGCAGGTTAGTCGACCGGTCAGAACAGGAACCCGGCGCGCCCGAAGGCGCCCTGCGCACAGCCACCATTGAGCTTCATGGGACCATGCGCCTGTTCTGAATCCGGGCGACTAAACCCGATCACTGATTTGGCAGTGACGGACCGCAGACTAGCCATCGATTCCAACAGGCACAAGGCGGCGCAGATTGTCTAGGAAACGTCCTGCAATTTAAAGCGACCCGGCTTGCTGGCCCTTTAAAAACCATGACCAAATGCCACTAACTCCAATGAAATGCGGTCCATGTGGGAGGGGGCTTGCCCCCGATGACGGAGTGGCAGTCACTGCATGAGTGCCTGAACCACCGCTATCGGGAGCAAGCTCCCTCCCACATTTTTTGTGCGTGGTCAGGCAGTGGGCTTCGTGGGCCTGAGGCATTCGATGGAGCGGTCAACCGTGGTTTTGGCGATTTCCAGCAAATGCCACACCGCGAGGATCTTCGCCCGCTCCGGTTTCTCCAGCAGCTCCCCGCAATCCAGCGCCGTCGCCGAAGCGCTGTCCAGCAGACTGGCGGTGTAGAGCAGGGCGTCTTCGAAGCTCAGGTCCTCGTTGACGGCGTGGAAACCTTGGGTGGGCAGGTAATGGTCGATGGCGCGGTTGAAGGCAGCGCGGTCTTTGGTGGGATCGATGGGTGGGTCGGGTAGGGCTTTGGTCATGGTGTAATTCCGTGATGGATTGAGATTCGCCACCCCGCCGCGACTAAACGTAGGGTGGCGGCTGTACGCAGGTTAGTCGACCGGTCATCACGAAAATCCGGCGCACCCGAAGGCGCCCTGCGCACAGCCACCATAAAAACTGATGGAAGACCGTGCACGTGATGAGAGGTCGGGCGACTAAACCCGATCACTGATTTGGCAGTGACGGACCGCAGACTAGCCATCGATTCCAACAGGCACAAGGCGGCGCAGATTGTCTAGGAAACGTCCTGCAATTTAAAGCGACCCGGCTTGCTGGCCCTTTAAAAACCATGACCAAATGCCACTAACTCCAATGAAATGCGGTCCATGTGGGAGGGGGCTTGCCCCCGATGGCGGAGTGGCAGTCACTGCATGAGTGCCTGAACCACCGCTATCGGGAGCAAGCTCCCTCCCACATTTTTTGTGCGTGGTCAGGCAGTGGTCTTCGTGGGCCTGAGGCATTCGATGGAGCGGTCAACCGTGGTTTTGGCGATTTCCAGCAAATGCCACACTGCCAGAATCTTCGCCCGCTCCGGTTTCTCCAGCAGCTCCCCGCAATCCAGCGCCGTCGCCGAAGCGCTGTCCAGCAAACTGGCGGTGTAGAGCAGGGCGTCTTCGAAGCTCAGGTCTTCGTTGACGGCGTGGAAACCTTGGGTGGGCAGGTAATGGTCGATGGCGCGGTTGAAGGCAGCGCGGTCTTTGGTGGGGTCGTGGGGTGGGTCGGGTAGGGCTTTGGTCATGGTGAAACTCCTGTCTGATCAAGGAGACGGCACTCTTCGCGACTAAACGAAGGTGGCGGCTGTACGCAGGTTAGTCGACCGGTCAGAACAGGAACCCGGCGCGCCCGAAGGCGCCCTGCGCACAGCCACCATTGAGCTTCATGGGACCATGCGCCTGTTCTGAATCCGGGCGACTAAACCCGATCACTGATTTGGCAGTGACGGACCGCAGACTAGCCATCGATTCCAACAGGCACAAGGCGGCGCAGATTGTCTAGGAAACGTCCTGCAATTTAAAGCGACCCGGCTTGCTGGCCCTTTAAAAACCATGACCAAATGCCACTAACTCCAATGAAATGCGGTCCATGTGGGAGGGAGCTTGCTCCCGATGGCGGTGGTTCAGGCACTCATGCAGTGACTGACCCACCGCCATCGGGGGCAAGTCGAACCGTCGCACCGCCCCTCCCACATGGGAGAGTGGGGCTCACCGCCGACCCGCCCGCGTACTCACATCCACCCACACCGCCAGCACCAAAATGCTGCCCTTCACAATCATCTGCCAGTAACTGTCCACATCCAGCATCGACATGCCGTTATCCAGGCTGGTAATCACCAGCGCCCCGAGCAGCGCGCCATACACCGTGCCCGAGCCGCCGCGCATGGAGGTGCCGCCGATAAAGCAGGCGGCGATGGCGTCGAGTTCGCCCATGTTGCCCGCCGACGGTGAACCGGCGGCGAGGCGTGCGGTGTTGACCAGGCCGGCGAGGGCGCACATCACGCCCATGATGCCGAAGATCCACAGTTTGACGGCCTGCACGTTGATGCCCGACAGGCGCGTGGCTTCCATGTTGCTGCCCACCGCATACACGCGGCGGCCGAATACGGTCTGGCTGGTGACGTAGCTGAACACGCCGAGCAGCACCAGCAACAGCAGCACCGGCACCGGGATGCCGTCGTAGCTGTTGAGGATGGTGACGAACCCGGCCAGCACCGCGCCGATCACCGCCACGCGCAGCACGTCGCGAGTCAATGAGTGTGAGGCCAAGCCATGCAGTGCACGGTTGCGCCGTTGTTTCCAGGTCAAAAACAGGGTCAGGGCAAACAGCAAAATCCCGAGGCCGATGCCCACCGCATGCGGCAGATAGCCCTGGCCCACGTACACCAGCGACGGCGACACCGGCGCGATGGTGGTGCCGCCGGTGATGCCCAGCAGAATCCCGCGAAACGCCAGCATGCCGCCCAAACCGACGATAAACGACGGGATGCGCAGGTACGCGGTCATGTAGCCGTTGGTTAAACCGATCATCAACCCGCACAGCGCCACCAGGCTCAGGTTGGCCAGCAGCGGCAGGTGATAGACCACGTCCAGAATCGCCGCGAGCCCGCCCAACAAGCCGAGCAACGAGCCCACCGACAAATCGATCTCGCCGCTGATGATCACCAGCACCATGCCGCACGCCAGAATCCCGGTGATCGACATCTGCCGCAGCAGGTTGGACAGGTTGCGCGGGGTGAGGAAACCGCCCTCGGTCTGCCAACTGAAAAACAGCCAGATGAACGCGACGGCGATCACCAACGCGAGCATTTTGTAGCGGGTAAACAGCTGTTTGAGCTGATTCATCTAAGCGGTCTTCCGATCATTATTATTTTGGCTGAGCGCAGCGGCGAGGACCTGTTCCTGGGTGAGGCCTTCGTTGATGAAATCCCCGCGCAACTGGCCGTCGCCGATCACCAGCACGCGGTTGGACACGCCGAGCACTTCGGCCAGTTCCGAGGAGACCATGATGATCGCCACGCCTTCGGCCGCCAGCGCGCCCATCAGTTTGTAGATCTCATACTTGGCGCCCACATCCACACCGCGCGTGGGCTCGTCGAGGATCAGCACCTTGGGCTTGGCCATGAGCATTTTCGCCAGCACGGCCTTTTGCTGATTGCCGCCGGACAGGCTGGTGATCGGCAAGAACGGGCTGGCGGTCTTGAGGTGCATGCGCGCGATCTGCCGGTCGATGCTGCCCAGTTCTGCCTCGGCGTCGATGCGCGTCAGGTGCGCGTAGGTGTCGAGTACCGCCAGGGTGATGTTCTGGCCCACGCCCAGGTCGGGAATGATGCCCTGGCGCTTGCGGTCCTCGGGCACCATGCACAGCCCGGCGCGGATCGATTTGAGCGGCGTGCGCGTGTCGATCAGTTGGCCATCGAGCCAGACTTCGGCGCTGTAGCGGCCGGGGTAGGCGCCGAACAAGGCCGAGACCAGCTCCGTGCGCCCGGCGCCGACCAGCCCGGCAATGCCGAGGATTTCCCCGCGCCTGAGTACGAAGGAGATGTCGTCCACGCGTTTGCGCTTGGGGTTGTCGACGTCGTAGCAGGTGACATGGCGCGCTTCGAACATCACCTCACCGATCTCATGCGGCTCGGTGGGGTAGAGGTTGCTCATTTCGCGCCCGACCATCTGCGTGATGATCCGGGGGATATCCATGTCGGCCATGGCGCTGGTCGCGATGTGCTGGCCGTCGCGGATCACCGTGATGGTGTCGCACACCGCCGCCACTTCATCGAGCTTGTGGGAGATGTACACGCAAGCCACGCCCTTGGCCTTGAGGCCCTTGATGATCTCCAGCAGTACCTCGATTTCCGAGCGGGTCAGGGCCGAGGAGGGCTCGTCGAGAATCAGCAGGCGCGCCTGTTTATTCAGGGCCTTGGCGATCTCCACCAGTTGCTGGTAGCCACCGCCATACTGCGACACCGGCAGCGCGACGTTCATGTCCGGCACCTTCAGCTCGCGCATCAACGCTTCGGCGCGGTGCAGCATCGCCGGGTAGTTCATGCGCCCGCCGGGCAGGGTCAGCTCGTGGCCCATGAAGATGTTCTCGGCCACCGACAGGTCCGGCACCAGGGTCAGTTCCTGGTGAATGATGACGATGCCGGCGGCCTCGGTTTCGCTGATCGACTGGGCCCTGAGCGGCTGGCCGTCCCAGAGAATTTCGCCGTCCCAGGTGCCATGGGGATAAACCGCCGACAGCACCTTCATCAAGGTGGATTTACCGGCACCGTTCTCGCCGCACAGGCCGACACATTCCCCCGGCCGTACCTTGATATCGATGCCGTTGAGCGCGTTGACACCGCCAAAGCGTTTGACGATGCCGTTCATTTGCAGCAGGTAGTGCGACATGGCGATGGCTCACACAAAAGGCCGAAGAAACGCGGTTTCCCGTAGGAGCGAGCTTGCTCGCGAAGAACCCCCAGGCAACGCGCACATCCAGGATGCCCGCGTCATCGTTGACGTTTTTCGCGGGCAAGCCCGCTCCTACAGGCCGATCTGCTCTTTGGTGTAGAAGCCGTCCTTCTCCAACAGGTCGATATTGGCCTTGGTCAGCGGGGTCGGGGTGAGCAGGATGGTGTCGACTTTCTTGCTGCCGTTGTCGTATTGCGAGCTGTAGGTGGGCTTCTCGTTGCGCGCCAGTTGCACCGAGAGCTTGGCGGCTTCGGTGGCGATCAGTTTGAGCGGCTTGTACACGGTCATGGTCTGGGTGCCGTCGATCACGCGCTTGACGGCGGCGAGGTCGGCGTCTTGCCCGGAGATCGGCACCTTGCCCGCCAGTTTCTGCGCGGCCAGGGCCTGGATCGCACCGCCGGCGGTGGCGTCGTTGGAGGCGACGATGGCGTCGATCTTATTGTTGTTCCGGGTCAGGGCGTTTTCGACGATGCTCAGGGCTTCGGTCGGGTTCCATTCCTTGACCCACTGCTGGCCGACAATCTTGATGTCGCCCTTGTCGATGGCCGGTTGCAGCACCTTCATCTGGCCTTCGCGCAGGACCTTGGCATTGTTGTCGGTGGGCGCGCCGCCGAGCAGGAAATAGTTGCCCTTGGGCGCCGCCTGCAGCACGCCATTGGCCTGCATCTCGCCGACCTTTTCGTTATCGAAGGAGATGTAGGCGTCGATATCCGCGTTGAGAATCAGGCGGTCATACGACACCACCTTGATCCCGGCCTTCTTGGCTTCGGCGATGGCGTTGGTCAGCACGGTGGCGTTGAACGGCACGATCACGATCACGTCGACGCCGCGGGAGATCAGGTTTTCGATCTGGGAAATCTGCTTTTGCTCGTTGGCATCGGCCGACTGCACAAACACCTTGGCATCGAGTTTTTCCGCCGCCGCGACGAAGTAGTCACGATCGCGGGACCAGCGTTCCAGGCGCAGGTCGTCAATGGAAAAACCGATTTTCGGATGGGCCGGATCGGCCATGACCGGCAGGGCGAGCAGGGCCAGGGCAGAGGCGAGCAGGGTGCGTTTAAATGACTTCATGGTGGTGCGTCCTTTTATTGTTGTTGGAAAGACACAGCGTGATGCGGGTAGAACTGTAGAGCGTCCCTCGACGCTCTGTGCGTAGATTTGTCGCGCAAATGTCACCGCCGCCCCCTGTGTAGGAGCGAGCTTGCTCGCGAAAATCGCGAACTCGACACGTTTATCCAGGCATCACGCGTCATCGTTGACGTTTTTCGCGAGCAAGCTCGCTCCTACACAGAGGGCTGCGTGATCAGGTGTAGATAAATCGATTCACGATGCCCTCCAGCATCTCCTGCCGACCACTCACGGCCTGCGGGTTGAGTTCGTGGGCAAACGCATGTTCGGCCAGGGATTCCAGGCTGAATTCGCCGGCCAGTACCGCCTGGCCCAACGGTTGCTGCCAGCCGGCATAGCGCTGGTCCTTGAACTGCTGCAACCGATCGTTCTGCACCATCGCCGCCGCGCGTTCCAGCGCCAGGGCGAGCACATCCATGGCGGCGACGTGGCCGTGGAACAGGTCGATCTCGTCCAGGCTCTGGCGGCGCACCTTGGAATCGAAGTTGTAGCCGCCATTCTTGAAGCCGCCGGCCTTGAGGATTTCATACGTCGCGAGGGTCATCTCCTCGACGCTGTTGGGGAACTGGTCGGTGTCCCAGCCGTTCTGCGGGTCGCCGCGGTTGGCGTCGATGCTGCCGAAGATCCCGAGGGACACGGCGGTGGCGATCTCATGATGAAAGCTGTGCCCGGCCAGGGTCGCGTGGTTGGCCTCGATATTCACCTTGATCTCGTGTTCCAGGCCGTACTCATGCAGGAAGCCGAACACCGTGGCGCTGTCGTAATCGTATTGGTGCTTGGTCGGCTCCTGGGGCTTGGGTTCGATCAGCAGGTCGCCCTTGAAGCCGATCTTGTGCTTGTGCTCCACCACCATGTGCATAAAGCGCCCGAGCTGTTCGCGCTCGCGCTTGAGGTCGGTATTGAGCAGGGTTTCGTAACCTTCGCGGCCGCCCCACAGCACATAATTGGCGCCCTTGAGCCGCAGCGTGGCGTTCATCGCGCTGCACACCTGGGCGGCGGCATAGGCGAACACCTCCGGGTCCGGGTTACTCGCGGCGCCGGCGGCAAAGCGCGGGTTGCTGAAGCAATTGGCGGTGCCCCACAGCAGTTTGACGCCGGTCTGTTCCTGGTGGCGTTCGAGGTGATCGACCATCTGCGCGAAGTGGTTGCGGTACTCCTTGAGCGAGCTGCCTTCCGGCGCCACGTCGGTGTCGTGAAAACTGTAGTAGTCGATGCCCAACTTGGAGAAAAACTCAAAGGCCGCCTCGGCCTTGCCGATCGCCACTTCCATCGGCTCGCCGCTGCGCTGCCACGGGCGCTTGAAGGTGCCCATGCCAAACATATCCGCGCCGGGCCAGACGAAGGTGTGCCAATAACAGGCGGCCATGCGCAGGTGTTCGCGCATCGGTTTGCCGAGGATCAGTTTGTTGGCGTCGTAGTGGCGAAAGGCGAGGGGGGCGTCGCTGGCGGGGCCTTCGAAGCGAACCTTCTCGACACCGGGGAAGTACGTCATGGCGTGTTCCTTATTGTTCTTGGCGGTGTCTGGATACTAGCAACGGCACTGGGCCCGGCGATTATGAAAATCGTCAAGGTGTAGTGCGATTTTGAGTGGCGGGGTCTAACCTGTGGCGACCGGCCTCAGGACAAAAACAATGAAAACCCTACCGCCCGTCCACCGCATCGCCTTGCTGTTCAACGGCAGCAAAATCTACGACCGCGGCATCATCACCGGCATCGGCAATTACCTAAGCAGCACCCGCGCGTCCTGGGATTTGTTCCTGGAGGAAGATTTTTTGTGCCGCCTCAAAGGCATCGAGCGTTGGCAGGGCGACGGCATCATTGCCGACTTCGACGACCCACTGATCGGCGAGGCACTGGCCGATATCAAGCTGCCGGTGGTGGCGGTGGGCGGTTCCTATGAGGATGCGCGTGCCTACCCCAGGGGCATCCCCTACGTGGCCACCGACAACCATGCGCTGATGAAGCTGGCGTATGAGCATTTGATCGAGGCCGGACTGACCCGGTTTGCCTGTTTCAGCCTGCCGCCAGCCCAGGCCAATCGCTGGGCCCAGGAACGCGAAACGGCCTTCAAGCGCCTGCTGCAACGTGATGGTTTGCCGGTGGAGGTGTACCGCGGCCTGGGCACCAGCGCGCCGTTGTGGGACAGCGCGGTGGAGCAGCAGATCGCCTGGCTGCAAAGCCTGCCCAAGCCCATCGGCATCATCGCCGTCACCGACGCCCGCGCCCGGCAATTGCTGCAGGCCTGCCTCACTGCCGGTATCGCCGTGCCGGAGGAGGTGGCGTTGATCGGCATCGACAACGACCCGCTGACCCGCACCCTCACGCGGGTGCCGCTGAGTTCGGTGATCCAGGGCACGGAAACCATGGGCCGCACGGCCGCCGCGCTGCTGCATCAGATGCTGCACGGCAAACCCTGCACCGGCACGCAGATCCTGGTGCCACCGGATGCAATCAATGTGCAGGCTTCCAGCTTGCATCAGCCGTTGGGCAATCCGTATGTGATGCAGGCGCTGCTGTTCATCCGCCAGTACGCCTGCCAAGGCATCAAGACCGCCCAGGTCGCGGCGTATGTCGGCGTATCGCGTTCATCCCTGGAATCGCACTTTCGCAAGACACGCGGGTGCAGCGTGCATGACGAGATCCTGCGCTTCAAACTCGCCGCCGCCGCCAAGGGCCTGGAAAACCACGCCCTGGCGATTGCCGATGTGGCGCAGCAGTGCGGCTTCAAGTCGGCGCAGTACCTGCATACGGTGTTTCGCCGTGAGTTTGGCTGTACGCCGCGGGAATACCAGCAAGGCGCGGCCTAGAAAAAAGCCGCTTGCTCCGTGAAGAGGCAAGCGGCTTGGTCATTCACCGATCAACGAAACGCTGGCACGACCTGCTCGATAAACAGCGCCAGGGACTTTTTCTTCTCGGCATGGGGCAGGCTGTTGTCGCACCAGAAGCTGAACTCATCCACGCCCAGTTCCTGGTAGTACTTGATGCGCGGGATGATTTCTGCGGCGGTGCCGATCATCGCGGTCTTGTGCAGGCTGTCCAGCTCGAACTCCGGGCGGCCGGCGAATTTTTCTTCTGGGCTTGGCGCCAGGAAGCCATTGACCGGCACTTCCTTGTTGCCGAACCAGGCATCGAAGGTGCGATAGAACTTGGAGATCGCCTTGGCCCCGACTTTCCAGCCTTCCGGGTCGTCGGCGGCGTGTACGTGGGTGTGGCGCAGCACCATCAATTGCGGGCGCGGCACGCCGGGGTTGTTGTCGAGGGCGGTCTGGAATTTGTTTTTCAGGTCCAGGACTTCTTCATCGCCTTTCATCAGCGGCGTGACCATCACGTTGCAGCCGTTGGCCACTGCGAAGTTGTGGGAGTCCGGGTCGCGGGCGGCGATCCACATCGGCGGGTTGGGCTTCTGTACGGGCTTGGGCACACTGGTGGAGATGGGGAATTTCCAGATGTCGCCGTCGTGGGCGTAGTCGCCTTGCCACAACGCGCGCACCACCGGGACCATTTCACGCAACGCCTGGCCGCCGCTGGCCGCGGGCATGCCGCCGGCCATGCGGTCGAACTCGACCTGGTAGGCGCCACGGGCCAGGCCGACTTCCATGCGGCCGTTGCTGATCACGTCAAGCAAGGCGCATTCACCCGCCACCCGCAGCGGGTGCCAGAACGGCGCGATGATGGTGCCGGCGCCCAGGTGAATGGTGGTGGTCTTGGCCGCGAGGTAAGCCAGCAACGGCATTGGGCTTGGCGAGATGGTGTATTCCATGGCGTGGTGTTCGCCAATCCATACGGTGCTGAAGCCACCGGCTTCGGCCATCAGGGTCAATTCGGTCAAGTCTTCGAACAACTGGCGGTGGCTGATGCTCTCGTCCCAACGTTCCATGTGTACGAACAGGGAAAACTTCATGACGCTTACCTCGGATCTATTGTGATCGGCCTGTCGACCGCGGGCCCCTAAGTGCTCTCGCCGTTGTAACGCTTGCCGGGGATAACGGCTGTTCGGCGGATTGATTGTTGGTATACCATAATATGGAATATCCACAAAACTTTTCTCTCCAACGGTTACACCCTCACCTCACAAGGAAGGCGAGCCTGATGAACATAAAACAAAAACTGATCCTGGCCTTTGCGGTGGTTGCCAGCCTACCGGTGATTCTGGTGGCTGTGCTGATC
Organism: Pseudomonas sp. LY-1; assembly: GCF_053502595.1. NCBI lineage: Bacteria > Pseudomonadati > Pseudomonadota > Gammaproteobacteria > Pseudomonadales > Pseudomonadaceae > Pseudomonas > Pseudomonas sp. LY-1. The sequence continues at coordinate 2,841,234 of NZ_CP094353.1, forward strand.
ATCCTCAACGTGCATGAGGTTCTTCACCGAGCCGACCATGATCGCGTGGTCTCACGCCACTGGGAGGGGCTGACACCCCGCAATCAAACTGTGGGAGGGGGCTTGCCCCCGATAGCGGTGGTTCAGCTACAGATAAGCTGGCTGTTCCTCCGCCATCGGGGGCAAGCCCCCTCCCACATGATTGGATGTGTGGCTTAAGCCGGCATGGGCAATGCGCCCATCTTGCCGTGGCAATACACCAGTGGTCCGGCGTTCTGTTGGGGCACGATGAGGTTCTCAAACTGTGGGAGGGGGCTTGCCCCCGATAGCGGTGGGTCAGCTACAGATAAGCTGGCTGTTCCTCCGCCATCGGGGCAAGCCCCCTCCCACATGATTGGATGTGTGGCTTAAGCCGGCATGGGCAATGCGCCCATCTTGCCGTGGCAATACACCAATGGCGCGGCGTTCTGTTGGGGCACGATGAGGTTCTCAAACTGTGGGAGGGGGCTTGCCCCCGATAGCGGTGGTTCAGCTACAGATAAGCTGGCTGTTCCTCCGCCATCGGGGGCAAGCCCCCTCCCACATGATTGGATGTGTGGCTTAAACCGGCATGGGCAATGCGCCCATCTTGCCGTGGCAATACACCAGTGGTCCGGCGTTCTGTTGGGGCACGATGAGGTTCTTCACCGAGCCGACCATGATCGCGTGGTCGCCGCCTTCGTACTCGCGCCACAGCTCGCATTCGATCACCGCCGTGGCATTCGCCAGGATCGGATTGCCCCGCTCGCTGAGCGTCCATTCGAGGCCTTGGGCCTTGTCTTTGCCCTTGCGCGCAAAGGCATACGCTTCGGTTTGCTGGCCGCCGGAGAGCACATGGATGGCAAAGCGTTTGTTCTTGATCAACACCGGGTACGAGTCGGAGCTGTAGTTGGGGCAGAACAGCACCAGCGCCGGGTCCATCGACAACGAACTGAAAGCACTGGCGGTCAGCCCGACGATTTGCCCGTCGTCATCGAGCGTGGTGATCACGGTGACCCCGGACGGAAACGAACCCATCACTTGTTTGTAGATAGCGGCATCGATCATGGGACGGTCCTCGGCGGTGGAGCGGTTTTTATAAGCTTGTAGGTATGATGGTATACCGTAATACAAAGCATGCAACTGCTTTTTCAATCGCCCGATGAACGTCAATTCTTGGTCTTGTATCCAATAAATACTGGGGTAAAGGCGATAAATGGCTATTGGCCATGCGGCACATTAGCAGATCAGATTAGCGCCAGAGCTACGGATCAGTCGTGTGAAAAACTGGGGGGCGTGTGGCGCTGTCGGGCGTGATCCTCATCGATTGCTGCCTGGCGACGCGACAGCACACGCAGGCGGTCAGGGCGGGGCGGTTGGGGTATACCGACTGAACAGGTTTTTCTGGCGAGAGCGCGGCGTTGACCCTGGCTTACCGCGTCATCGTTAACGACCCTCGCGGGCAAGCTCCGCTCCTACGGCGACGGGGTCATCTGTAGGAGCGAGCTTGCTCGCGAAAAACCTGATGCCGCTGCGTTAATCCTGGCTTACCGCGTCATCGTTAACGTTCCTCGCGAGCAAGCTCCGCTCCTACGGTGACGGGGTCATCTGTAGGAGCGAGCTTGCTCGCGAAAAACCCGAGAGCGCCGCGTTGACCCTGGTTTTACGCGCGATCGGCAAGCCCCACCCCGCCAAACTCCTCCAACGCATCCCGCAACGCGCCGTCGAAGTAGTCCTTCGAGGCGCGGTCCCAGAGGATGTGGAACGCTGGCGCGTCCACGCTTCCCGAGTGGATGACGATCACATTGATCCGTGCCGCCGCCGTCTGCGCCACCGCTCCCGGCTTGAAGGCCGGAAAACTGAGATCGACGCCGCACAGCTTGGCCATCACTTGGGCAATCACCGCGCCGCTGAGCAGCACGCAAGCATGACTGTCCTGGCGCGGCAGCAGGTAGTGGGCGCGGTGGTCGAGTTCCCAGCGCGCTTCTTCATCGGCGATGCGCTGGCCCTGGTCCGCCGGGCTGCCCAGCAGCAGGTATTCGTTCTGTGACAGGCGCGCCACCCAGCTGCCGTCCGCCTGCGCGGTCGCTCGGTTGGGCGCGTCGGGCAGGGTGAAGCCGCGGGCCGTGAGGTACTCGGCGCTGTGTGCGCCGCGAAAGCCGACCCGGGGCAGGTCGGTCTGGTCGATCAGGCGGCAGGGCTGCGTGAGCAATTCGTGGGCTTTCAGACTGGTCATGGCTTAACCCTCCTGGCGTTGGTTGGCGGGATCGAAGAACGGCAACTGCACCACCTCGGCCTGGACGACGATGCCGCCCTCGACGCGAATCGGAATGCATTGCCCCGGTGTGCTCTGGTCGATCCCCGCATAGGCCAGGCCGATGATCCGGCCCAGGCTGGCGGAGTATTCACACGAGGTGACGTTGCCGCTGATGTCCGGGCCGTTGAGCACCAGGTGGCCTTCCAGCGGCTGCACGCTGCCCTTGGGCAAGCTGAAGCCGACCAGTTTGCGTTTCAGCGGCTGGGCTTCGAGGATGTCCACCGAGCGGCGGCCGACGAAGAACGGTTTGTTGCGGCTGACCGCCCAGCCCATGTCGATTTCCGCCGGGTGGGTCATGCCGTCGGTGTCCTGGCTGATGATCACGTGGCCTTTTTCCAGGCGCAGCAGGCGCTGGGTTTCGACGCCGAAGGGACGAATGTCGAAGGCTTTGCCGGCGGCCATCAACGCATCCCACAATGCCAGGCCATGACGTGCGGCAACGTGGATTTCATAACCCAGTTCGCCGACGAAACCGACCCGCAGCAGCCGCGCCTTGATCCCGGCCACCGTGCCCTGGCGCACGCCGAGGTAAGGGAAACCCTCGGCGCTCAGGTCGAGGTCGCTGCACAGTTGTTCCAGCACCTTGCGCGAATCCGGCCCGGCCACGTTCACCGCACAGATCGCGGCGGTGACGTTGGCCACATCCACGTCCAGGCGCCATTGCGCGTTCCACTTGAGCATCTGCTGGTAGATGCGGTCGACGCCGCTGGTGGTGGCGGTGACGTAGAAGTGCTTGTCGGCCAGCCGCGCGCACACGCCGTCGTCGATCACCACCCCGTGTTCATTGGTCATCAGCGCATAACGCGAACGGCCCACCGGCTGCTTGAGAAATGCGAAGGTGTACATCCGGTTGAGCAGTTCGGCGGCATCCGGGCCGCGCACGTCCAGGCCGCCGAGGGTGGACACATCGATCAGCCCGACCTTGTTGCGCACATGCAGGGCCTCGGCCTGCATGCAGGCGTCGCGGTCCTCGGCCTTGCCGTAATAGGCCGGGCGCTGCCAGATGCCGGCGGGCATCATCTTCGCCCCGGCCTGCAGGTGCCGCGCATGCATCGGCGTTTGCCGGTAGGGGTCGAAGGCGCGCCCGGCGACGTGGGCGAGTTTCTCCGCCACGAACGGCGGCCGTGCGGTGGTGACCCCGATTTCGCTGATATTGCGCTGGGTCGCCCAGGCCACCAGGCGCGCAGTCGGCAACGCCGAGTGGCGGCCCTGGGACGGGCCCATGCCGACGGTGGAGTAGCGTTTCACCAACTGCACATCGCGGTAGCCGATGCGGGTGGCGTTGACGATATCCGCCACTTGCAGGTCTTCGTCGAAGTCGACGAAATCCTTGCCCTTGGGGTGCGGGAAGATCGGCCAGTTGAAGTTGACCTGGGCTTCGCTACGCAGCGGGGTAGGCGCTGCGGCAGGGCTCAAGCCGAGGGCGAAGGCGATGTCGTGGGCGGCGTTGCTCGCGTTCGCCAGCACATTGTCCAGTTGGTGCCGACCGTGGACCGAACCGGCCACATTCAGGTTCTGCGGCAGGCCGCTGAGGCTGAACTCTGCACGCGAGTCCTCATAGGCCAATTTGCCGCCGGCCTGGCACAGCAGTTGGTACACCGGCATATAGCCGGCCGACATGCACAGCAGGTCGCAGTCGATCACCTGCCCCTTGTCACTGACCTGGCCCTGAGCGGTGATCTGGCGCACATCGACACCCTTCACATGGCGCAGGCCTTTTTCATGCAAGGCCTCGAACACCGTGCTGTTAGTCAGGCAACGGATCTTGCGCTGCGCCAGCGCGCCGGCCATGGCCTGGTCGGCGGGGGCGTGGCGCAGGTCGATCACGGCGGCGACGTCCACGCCCTGGTCATGCAGGTCGAGGGCGGCGAGGTAACCGTCATCGTTGCCGGTGAGCACCACCGCGCGTTTGCCGGGCTTGACGGCGTAGAGCTTGATCAGGCGTTGCGCGGCGCTGGTCAGCATCACCCCTGGCAGGTCGTTGTTGCGAAAGATCACCGGCTGGTCGAACGAGCCGCTGCACACCAGGCACTGCTGCGCGCGCACCTTGTACAGGCGCTTGCCCTGGATCACCGGCAGGTAGTTGTCGGTGAACCAGGCGTTGCAGGTGGCCTCGGTGAGTACCTGGATATTCGCGTGTTGCTGCACCGCGCTGAGCAATTCGCGGCGCAGGTTGTCGGCGCGGGTGCCGGCGATATCGAAGCGCGCATAAGTGAGCGAACCGCCGAGGATCGGCTGCTGCTCGATCAGCAGCACCTTCGCCCCGGCATTCGCGGCGGTCAGCGCCGCCTGCAAGCCGGCGGGGCCGGCGCCGATGACGGCGAGGTCGGTGAACAGGTAAGCCTTGTCGTAGTACTCGGGCTGGAAGTTCAGGTCGAGCACGCCCAGGCCGGCTTTTTTACGGATGATCGGCTCCCACACTTTCCACATGCCCTTGGGCTTGTAGAACGAGCGGTAGTAGAAACCCACCGGCATAAATTTGGAGAACTTGCCCATATAGGCATCGCGGTCGTGGTCCAGCGTGCCGTTGACGTTCTGCGCGGTCACCGCCAGGCCGTTGCTCAGTGCGTGGGCATCGGCCAGCACATTGGGTTCCTGGGGCAATTGCACCAGGCTGTTGGCGTCCTGGCCGGCCATGCTCAGCGGCCCGCGTGGGCGGTGGTATTTGAACGAGCGCGACATCAGAAAGCGCCCGTTGGCGAGCAGGGCGCTGGCGATGCTGTCGCCCTGCAGACCCTGGTAGGGGTGGCCGTCGAAACTGAAATCGAGTGGCTGATCGCGTTGGATCAGCAGGCCCATGGGGGCGGGGAGGCGGTTCATCCGGCGATCTCCTTGGCGGTGTTGAAGTCGACGCGCGTGTTGAACAATTCCCTGGGGTCGAAGGTGCGCAGGATCTCGTCGGTGACGGTGTGGCGCTCGGCGAGGAACCAGTAGCTGGACGGCGTGTGCATCCACCATTCACGCACTACACCGGCGAGGTTGTCGGTGTTGAACACGTAGTCGGCCCATTCGGCGTCGCTGCAGTTGACCGGATCGGGCATGGGCTTGAACTCGCCGCCGTAGGTGAACTCGCTGATATTGCGCGGCCCGTTGAGCGGGCACATCATGATTTTCATAGTCCGCTCTCCATCAGTGACTGGCCGCCGTGGCGCCCATCTCATTGACTTGCTGGAAGGTCGAGAAACGTTCCAGGCCAAAGGGTTTGATCAGCTCCGGCACCTTGCCGCCGCTGGCGACCAACTCGGCCATGGTCTTGCCGCAGATCGGCGTGGCCTTGAAACCCCAGGTGCCCCAACCGGCGTCGAGGTAGTAATTCTTCACCGGCGACAGGCCCATGATCGGGCTGTAGTCCGGGGTCATGTCGGTGATCCCGGCCCACTGGCGCATCAACTTGGCGTTGGCCAGGAACGGGAACATCTCGATGGCATGGGCCAGCAGGCTTTCCTTGAGGTCCAGGGTCGAGCGTGTGTTGAACAGCGGGTAGGGGTCGGAACCGCCGCCGAACACCACTTCGCCGCGACTGGTTTGCTGCACGTAGCAGTGCAGGGCCGAGGAACTCACCAGCGGGTCGAGGAACGGCTTGAACGGCTGGGTGACCATGGCCTGCAGCGGGAAGGTCTGGATCGGCGAGCGGATGCCGGCCTTGGCCATCAACAGTGAGCTGTGCCCGGCAATCGCCTGCACCGCGCAGCCGCACCGGATGGTGCCGCGATTGGTTTTCACCGCGGTGATGGCGCCGTTTTCAATGATCAGGTCTTGCACTTCGGTGAGCTGATGGATTTCCACGCCGCGCTTGGCCGCCTGCTTGGCGTAGCCCCAGGCCACGGCATCGTGGCGCGCGGTGGCGCCGTCGATGTGCCAGAGCCCGGCGAGCACCGGCAGGTGGCCGGGGTCGAGGTTGAGGCTGGGCACCAGTTCGCGGATCTGCTGGCGGTCGATCATCTCGGTGCGCCCGCCGAAGTGCTTGTTGACCTCGGCGCGCTGGCGGAACGAACGCACGGTGGCGTCCGTGTGGGCCAGGGTCAGTTGGCCGCGCTCGGAATACATGATGTTGAAATCGAATTCGTTGGACAGCGCCTGGAACATCTTCACTGACTCGGCGTAGAAGCGCACCCCTTCGCTGGTCAGGTAGTTGGAGCGGATCACCGCTGTGTTACGCGCGGTGTTGCCGCCGCCCAGATAGGACTTTTCCAGCACGGCAATGTTGCTGATGCCGTGGTACTTGGCCAGGTAGTAGGCGGTCGCCAGGCCGTGGCCGCCGGCGCCGATGATCACCACGTCGTAACTCGACTTGAGTTCTTTGGGCGGCGGCAGATCCACCTCCACCGGGTACTCCGAACTCAGCCCGTATTTCAATAGATTGAATGGCATACGGCCTCCGATTGGCTGCGTAGGGCGTGATGTTGCGCAAGGGCGGCGGTCACGGTGTTTTTCATCAGGAAGGCAATGGTCATCGGGCCGACACCGCCGGGGACCGGGGTGATGGCGGCGACGTGGGGCAGGGCGGCGTCGAAGTCGACATCGCCCACCAGGCGGCTGCGGCCGTCGTCATCGATACGGTTGATGCCGACGTCGATCACCACCGCGCCGGGCTTGAGCCAGCTGGCATCGATCAAGCGTGGGCGGCCCACGGCGGCGATCACGATGTCGGCCTGGCGGCACAGGGCCTGGGCGTTGTGGCTGCGCGAGTGCAACACCGTCACCGAGCAATCGGCCTTGAGCAGCAGCGCCGCCATGGGCTTGCCGACGATGTTCGAGCGGCCGACCACCACCGCGTGTTTACCGCGCAGGTCGCCACAGGTTTGCTCCAGCAGGTACAGGCAACCGCTGGGCGTGCAGGGCGTGAGCACGGCGCGCCCCTGGCTGAGGCCGCCGACGTTCTGGCTGTGGAAACCGTCGACGTCTTTCTGCGGCGCGATGGCTTCCAGGGCGCGCAGTTCGTCCATCTGCTTGGGCAGCGGCAATTGCAGGAGAATGCCGTGGATCGCCGGGTCGGCATTCAACTGGGTGATCAGGATCAACAGTTGTTCGGTGCTGGTGTCGCTGGGCAGCCGATGCTCCACGGAGCGGATGCCCACTTCTTCGGCGCGCAGGATCTTGTTGCGCACATACACCTGGCTGGCGGCGTCGTTGCCCACCAGGATCACCGCCAGGGCCGGTTGAATGGCTTGCTCGTGCAGGCGCGCCACGTCTTCGCGCACTTGCAGCAGTACCCGTGCGGCGGCGGCTTTGCCGTCGATCAGTTTGGGCGCGCTCACCGGAACACCACCGTTCTGTCCTGGTTGAGGAACACCCGATGCTCCAGGTGGTACTTGACCGCCTTGGACAGGGCCACGGTTTCGGTGTCGCGGCCGATGGCGACGAGGTCGTCGGGCTTGTACACGTGGTCCACGCGCTGCACTTCCTGCTCGATGATCGGGCCCTCATCCAGGTCGCTGGTCACATAATGCGCGGTGGCGCCGATCAACTTCACGCCACGCTGATAGGCCTGGTGATAGGGCTTGGCGCCTTTGAAACCGGGCAGGAACGAATGGTGGATATTGATCGCGCGCCCCGACAGTTGCCGGCACAGGTCGTCGGAGAGGATCTGCATGTAGCGCGCCAACACCACCAGTTCGGTGCGGGTGTCGTCGACGATCTTCATCAGCTCGGCTTCCTGCGCGGCCTTGGTGTCCTTGGTCACGGGCAGGTAGATAAAGCGGATGCCCTCGCGCTCGGCCATGGGCCGCAGGTCGAGGTGGTTGGAGACGATGGCGGTGATGGTCATGTCCATCTCGCCCTTGTGGTAGCGGTAGAGCAGGTCGGTGAGGCAATGGTCGAACTTGCTCACCATCAGCAGCACGCGCATCGGCTCGCGGGTGTCGTACAGCGCCCACTGCATGTCGAAGGCCTGGGCGACGTCGGCGAAACCGGCGCGGATCTGTTCCAGGTCGCCGGCGTGCCCATCGTTGAAACGGAACACGGCACGCATGAAGAAGCGACCGCTGAAGTCATCATCGAACTGCGCCATCTCCCCGATGTAGCACGCGTTGTCCGCCAGGTACGTGGTGACGGCAGCGACAATGCCGGACACCGCGGGACAAGTGACCTTGATGATGAAATGGTTTTTTTCGTGTTGCATGACACGTCCTCGGGATGATGGCGGCAGCTCATCGCATAGCGAAAAAACGTCAGAGGACAGCAGGCTCATTTCGTGAGCGCATTTTCTTATGAGGAATAAAATATTCCTGAAGTGGCTTTATAGGGGAATGGACGCGGGGCGTCTAGGGGTTTTGGGAAAGTTTTTTAACTGAGGGGAAATTTTCTACAGGCCCAGCGGCATCGAACGCTGTTAAAAATGTGGGAGGGGGCTTGCCCCCGATGAGGGAGTGTCAGTGAATGCATCTTTCACTGCCCCCCCTCATCGGGGGCAAGCCCCCTCCCACAATTGGATCTCTGTGCTTCAGGTGTATCGCGAGTCCGGATTATTCTTTGTCGTTGCCGTAGTTCATGATCGACAGCAGGCGAATCGGCACCCGCACCAATTGCTCCGGCCCATGGGGAATCTCGCCCTCGAACGTCAGGCTGTCGCCGGCTTCCATCCGATACAGCTGATTCCCATGCCGATAAATCAGCTCCCCTTCCAACAAGTGCAGAAACTCGGTCCCAGGGTGGGCAAAGGTCGGGAACTCCTCGCTGGCGTCATCCATGCTGACCATGTACGCCTCGAAGCTCTTCTTCGGCCCCCGGGTATGGTTGAGCAGATGGTAGGTATGCCCCTTTTCCGTCCCCCGGCGCACCACTTCCATGCCTTGGTCGGCCTTGACCAGCAAGGCACTGCCGTCCTGTTGATCGTATTCGGCGAACAATTTCGATAACGGCAGCCCGAGCACATCGCACAGGCGGCTGAGGGTGTCGAGGCTGGTGGAGACCTGGGCGTTTTCGATCTTGCTCAACATGCCCTGGCTGATATCGGCAATCTTCGCCACGTCGGACAGCTTCAGGTCCTGGGCCTGGCGCTGGCGTTTGATCTGCAAACCCAGGTATTGCTCGAGTTTGAGGCGGGGGGCGGTTTCGGTGGACATAGTCATCAGATCCTGCACGCTTTCCGTTCAGTAATATTAGTTTCGCACTAGGAAAGTGCAAGCAACGGCGCTTGGCGGCCGTGCCCAGGCACGTATTCCCACGGGGAAAACAATTTTCCCATATATACAGCACAAAAGCGCTTTCACCGGCACTTCAATCGGCCGCTCGCGAATCTGGCAAGGGTATTGCATTCCTGTGGAGAAACTAACTTTCTTTTTAGGAATAAAAAGACAGTCCAGGCCCACCCACACGGTTTTGCCTTTCGCGAGGAGTGACACGCAATGTTGCCAGCAGAAACCCAGCGCATCATCGACAAGTACGGCATCAAGTACGTGCTTGCGCAGTTTGTGGATATACACGGTGCGGCCAAGACCAAGTCGGTGCCGATTTGCGGGCTCAAAACGGTGGCCGAAGAGGGCGCCGGGTTTGCCGGGTTTGCCATCAGCGGCATGGGCATGGAACCCCACGGCCCGGACTTCATGGCGCGGGGTGACCTGTCCACGCTGACCCCGGTGCCCTGGCAGCCGGGTTACGGGCGCGTGGTGTGCGTCGGGCATGTCGACGGCAAGCCCCATCCCTTTGATAGCCGCTACGTGCTGCTGCAGCAGGTGCAGCGCCTGCAGGACAAGGGCTGGACGCTGAACACCGGCCTGGAACCCGAATTCAACCTGATGCGCCGCGACGAGCAGGGCAAGCTGCAACTGGTCGACCCCAGCGACAACCTCGACAAGCCCTGCTACGACTACAAGGGCCTGTCGCGCTCGCGGGTATTCCTGGAGCGCCTGACCGAAGCCTTGCAGGCGGTGGATTTCGAGGTCTATCAGATCGACCACGAAGACGCCAACGGCCAGTTCGAGATCAACTACACCTACAGCGACGCCCTGACCTCGGCCGACCGTTTCACCTTCTTCCGCATGGCTGCCGGCGAGATCGCCAATGACCTGGGCATGATCTGTTCCTTCATGCCCAAGCCCGACCCGAAGCGCGCCGGCAACGGCATGCACTTTCATCTGTCGATCAGCAGCGCCGAGAACAAGAACCTGTTCCACGACGCCAGCGACCCGAGCGGCATGGGCCTGTCGAAGCTGGCCTATCACTTCGCCGCCGGCCTGCTCGCCCATGGCCCGGCGCTGTGTGCGTTCGCCGCGCCCACCGTCAACTCCTACAAGCGCCTGGTGGTGGGCCACTCGCTGTCCGGCGCCACCTGGGCCCCGGCCTTTATCGCGTTTGGCGCCAACAACCGTTCGGCCATGGTGCGCGTGCCTTACGGCCGCCTGGAGTTCCGCCTGCCGGATGCCGGCTGCAACCCTTACCTGGTCAGCGCCGCGATCATCGCGGCGGGCCTGGACGGTATCGATCGCCAGCTGGAAATCGACCACGTCTGCAATGAAAACCTCTACAGCCTGAGCCTGGAGCAGATCGCCGAGCGCGGCATCAAGACCTTGCCGCAATCCCTCAAGGAAGCCTGCGACGCGCTGGAAGCCGACCCGCTGTTCGCCGAGGTGCTCGGCCCGCAGATCGTGGGTGAGTTCATCAAACTCAAGCGCATGGAGTGGGTGGAATACAGCCGCCATGTGAGCGACTGGGAAGTCCAGCGCTATACCGAATTTTTCTGACACCGTGTGACGGAGACTTGATATGTGTGGAATCGTAGGTCTGTACCTGAAAACCCCCCGGCTGGAACCCCAGCTCGGCCAGCTGTTTGAACCGATGTTGCAGGCTATGACCGACCGTGGCCCGGACAGTGCGGGCTTTGCCATCTACGGTGATGAAGTCGCCGACGGCTGGGTCAAGCTGACCCTGCAAGCGACCACCGAGGCCTTCGACTGGAAAGCCCTGATGGGCGAGCTGGAAGGGCGCCTGGGCTGTTCGCTGGACTGGTTTCAGAACGCCAGCGCCGCCGTGTTGAAGGTCCACGCCGACGAAGCCCCGGTACGCCTGGCCCTGGCCGAACTGGCGCCGAGCGTGCGCGTCATGAGCGCCGGGCAGAGCATCGAGATCCTCAAGGGCATGGGCCTGCCCCAGGAGATTTCCCAGCGCTTCGGCCTGGCGAGCATGCAGGGCAGCCACATCATCGGCCACACCCGCATGGCCACCGAAAGCGCGGTGACCATGGAAGGCAGCCACCCGTTTTCCACCGGTGCCGACCTGTGCCTGGTGCATAACGGTTCGCTGTCGAACCACTTCCGCCTGCGCCAGGAACTCAAGCGCGAAGGCATCCATTTCGAAACCGACAACGACACCGAAGTCGCCGCCGGCTACCTGACCTGGCGCCTGCAACAGGGCGACTCGCTCAAAGACGCGCTGGACCACGCCCTGGAAGACCTCGACGGCTTCTTCACCTTCGCCATCGGCACGCGCAACGGTTTTGCGGTGATCCGCGATCCGATCGCGTGCAAGCCGGCGATCCTCGCCGAGACCGACGACTACGTCGCCATGGCCTCCGAGTACCAGGCGCTGTCGAGCCTGCCAGGCATCGAGAATGCCCGCATCTGGGAGCCCGCACCGGCCACTTTGTACATATGGGAACGCCAGTCAGCTTAAGGAGCGCACACATGAAAACCATCGACCTTTCCACCGCCACCGTGCGTGACCTCAACCAGGCGCTGCACGCCCAGGCCATCGACAACGAGTGGCGCGTCACCCACTCCAACGGCAAGCACAACCTTGCGGTGGGGGTGAATCAGGCGGTGTCCATCGATATCGAAGGCCACGCCGGCTACTACTGCGCGGGCATGAACCAACAGGCGTCGATCACCGTACACGGCAACGTCGGCGTGGGCTGCGCCGAGAACATGATGTCTGGTTCGGTGCGCGTCAAAGGCAGCGCGTCCCAGGCGGCCGGGGCCACGGCCCATGGCGGCTTGCTGGTGATCGAAGGCGACGCGGGGGCGCGTTGCGGGATTTCCATGAAAGGCATCGACATCGTGGTCGGCGGCAGCATCGGCCACATGAGCTGCTTCATGGGCCAGGCCGGGCGTCTGGTCGTCTGCGGCGATGCCGGCGATGCGCTGGGCGATTCGCTGTACGAGACCCACATCTACGTGAAGGGCACGGTCGAGTCGCTGGGCTCCGATTGCGTCGAAAAAGAGATGCGCAGCGAGCACCTGCAAGAGCTGCAGGAGCTGCTCGATCGTGCCGGTTTCGCCCACCGCGCGGCGGATTTCAAGCGCTACGGCTCGGCCCGCCAGCTGTACAACTTCAAAGTCGATAACGCCTCCGCGTACTGAACCAGGAGCTACACCATGAGTGAAAAAAACCCTCCAGTGTTGCGCGAGTCGGCCACCTTCGACCGCCTGACCATCCAGGAAATCCAGCGTGCCGCCGAAACCGGCATCTACGACATTCGCGGCGGCGGTACCAAGCGCAAGTTGCCGCACTTCGATGACTTGCTGCTGCTGGGCGCCAGCGTGTCGCGTTACCCGCTGGAAGGCTATCGCGAGAAGTGCGGCACCGATGTGATCCTCGGCAACCGCTTCGCCAAGAAGCCGATCTACCTGAAGATCCCGGTGACCATCGCCGGCATGAGTTTCGGTGCGTTGTCGGCCAACGCCAAGGAAGCCCTGGGCCGTGGTGCGAGTATCGCCGGCACCAGCACCACCACCGGTGACGGCGGCATGACCCCGGAAGAGCGCGGCCAGTCCCGGCACCTGGTGTACCAGTACCTGCCGTCGCGCTACGGCATGAACCCCGATGACCTGCGCAAGGCCGACGCCATCGAGATCGTCCTCGGCCAGGGCGCCAAGCCCGGCGGTGGCGGCATGTTGCTGGGCATGAAGGTCACCGAACGCGTGGCCGGCATGCGTACCTTGCCGATCGGCGTGGACCAGCGCAGCGCCTGCCGCCACCCGGACTGGACCGGCCCGGACGACCTGGCGATCAAGATTGCCGAGTTGCGCGAAATCACCGATTGGGAAAAACCGATCTACGTGAAAATCGGCGCCAGCCGGCCGTATTACGACGTGAAGCTGGCGGTCAAGGCCGGTGCCGATGTGATCGTGCTCGACGGCATGCAGGGTGGCACCGCGGCGACCCAGGAAGTGTTTATCGAACACGTCGGCATCCCGATTTTGTCGGCGATCCCGCAAGCGGTACAGGCTTTGCAAGAGATGGGCATGCACCGCAAGGTCCAGTTGATTGTGTCGGGCGGGATTCGCAACGGCGCCGATGTGGCCAAGGCCATGGCGATGGGCGCGGATGCGGTGGCCATCGGCACGGCGGCGTTGATTGCCCTGGGCGACAACCACCCACGGCTGGACGCGGAACTGAAAAAGATCGGCTCGGCCGCCGGCTTCTACGACGACTGGCAGAACGGCCGCGACCCGGCCGGCATCACCACCCAGGACCCGGAGCTGTCGAAACGCCTGGACCCGGTGGAAGGCGGGCGTCGTTTGGCCAACTACCTGCGGGTGATGGTGCTGGAAGCCCAGACCATGGCCCGTGCGTGCGGCAAGTCGCACCTGCACAACCTCGACCCCGAGGACCTGGTGGCGCTGACGGTGGAGTCGGCCGCCATGGCCCGGGTGCCGTTGGCGGGGACCCGTTGGATACCGGGTTCCGGTTACTGAGTGACGAGCCGGCTTGCCGGCTGCTACGGCGTTCCACCCCTGTAGGAGCGAGCCTGCTCGCGAAGGTCGTTAACGATAACGCGGGCATCCTGGATGACCGCGTTGCCTGGACGTTTTTCGCGAGCAAGAACTAGGCGTCCCCCTCGCTCCTACATGCATCTCCCCTATCTTTTGCAGGAGCTTTGAACATGATCAATCGTCTTCTCGGCAAATCCCTCTTCGGCTTATTGGCCGCCAGTGCCTTCGCCCCCTTGGCCCAGGCCGCCGATGCGCCCACCTTGAACACCGGCAGCACCGCCTGGATGGTCACCGCCGCGGTGCTGGTGCTGTTCATGTGCCTGCCGGGGCTCGCGCTGTTCTACGGCGGGCTGGTTCGGGCGAAAAACATGCTCTCGCTGTTCACCCAGTGTTTTGGCGTCGCCGGGCTGGTGGGCGTGCTGTGGGTGATCTACGGCTACAGCATGGTGGTGGACACCACGGGCATGGTCGAAGGGCAGGTGACCTTCAACAGTTTTGTCGGCGGCCTGAGCCGCGCGTTCCTGGCGGGGATGACCCCCGAGAGCTTGGTGGGGGATATTCCGGAAGGCGTGTTCGTGACCTTCCAGATGACCTTCGCGATCATCACCCCGGCGCTGATCGCCGGCGCCTTCGCCGAACGCATGAAGTTCTCGGCGGCGCTGCTGTTCATGGCCATCTGGTTCACCCTGGTGTATGCCCCGGTGGCGCATATGGTCTGGGGCGGTTCGGGGGCCTTGATGCATAACTGGGGCGTGCTCGACTTTGCCGGCGGCACCGCCGTACACATCAACGCCGGTGTGGCCGCGCTCGCCGCATGCCTGATCCTCGGCAAGCGCAAGGGCTACCAGAACACGCCGATGCCCGCGCATAACCTGAGCCTGACCATGGCCGGTGCGGCGATGCTCTGGGTCGGCTGGTTCGGCTTCAATATCGGCTCCGGCGGCGGCCTCAACGGCACCTCGGGGATTGTCATGCTCAACACCCAACTGGGCGCGTGTGCGGGGATTCTCGGCTGGATGTTCACCGAGTGGTTCAAGGTCGGCAAACCCAGCGCCCTGGGCCTGGCCAGCGGTGCATTGGCCGGTCTGGTGGGGATCACCCCGGCGTGCGCTTATGTCGGCGTCGGCGGCGCGTTGGCCATCGGCTTGCTGTGCGGGGTGTTCTGCTACTTGAGCGTGACCGTGTTGAAGCGGCGCTTCGGCTACGACGACAGCCTCGACGTATTCGGCCTGCACGGCATCGGCGGCATGATCGGCGCGGTGCTCACCGGGGTGTTCTGCGTGCCGTCCATGGGCGGCCTGGTGGAAGGCGTGACCATGGGCGGCCAAGTCGTCGCCCAGATCAAGGGGGTGTTGCTGACCACGGTGTACTGCTTCGTGGTCAGTTGGATCATTCTCAAGGTGGTCAATGCCCTGGTCGGCCTGCGTGCCCATGAGTCGGTGGAAGAAATGGGCCTGGACCTGGCCGAGCACAACGAGCGCGCCTACAACCACTAACGGCCCACTGTAGGAGCGAGCTTGCTCGCGAAGATCGTTAACGATAACGCGGGTATCCTGGATGACCGCGTTGCCTGGGCGTTTTTCGCGAGCAAGCTCGCTCCTACAGGTACAGCGCCAGCGCCTGGGGCAGGGCTTTGTTCTTCAGCCTGCGTGCCCATGCGTCGGTGGAAGAGATGGGCCTGGACCTGGCCGCCTACAACCCCTGAGAACCCTGTAGGAGCGAGCTTGCTCGCGAAGGTCGTTAACGATAACGCAGGCATCCTGGATGACCGCGTTGCCTGGACGGTTTTCGCGAGCAAGCTCGCTCCTACAGGTGCGGCGCCAGCGCCTGGGGCAGGGCTTTGTTCTTCAGCCTGCGTGCCCATGCGTCGGTGGAAAAGATGGGCCTGGACCTGGCCGCCTACAACCCCTGAGAACCCTGTAGGAGCGAGCTTGCTCGCGAAGGTCGTTAACGATAACGCAGGCATCCTGGATGACCGCGTTGCCTGGACGGTTTTCGCGAGCAAGCTCGCTCCTACAGGTGCGGCGCCAGCGCCTGGGGCAGGGCTTTGTTCTTCAGCCTGCGTGCCCATGCGTCGGTGGAAAAGATGGGCCTGGACCTGGCCGCCTACAACCCCTGAGAACCCTGTAGGAGCGAGCTTGCTCGCGAAGGTCGTTAACGATAACGCAGGCATCCTGGATGACCGCGTTGCCTGGACGGTTTTCGCGAGCAAGCTCGCTCCTACAGGTGCGGCGCCAGCGCCTGGGGCAGGGCTTTGTTCTTCAGCCTGCGTGCCCATGCGTCGGTGGAAAAGATGGGCCTGGACCTGGCCGCCTACAACCCCTGAGAACCCTGTAGGAGCGAGCTTGCTCGCGAAGGTCGTTAACGATAACGCGGGCATCCTGGATGACCGCGTTGCCTGGACGGTTTTCGCGAGCAAGCTCGCTCCTACAAGTGCGGCGCCAGCGCTCGGGGTAGGGCTTTGTTCTTCAGCCTGCGTGCCCATGCGTCGGTGGAAGAAATGGGCCTGGACCTGGCCGCCTACAACCCCTGAGAACCCTGTAGGAGCGGCGCCAGCGCTTGGGGCAGGGCTTTGCGTTGCAACTGGCTCGCCACCAGGGTGTTTTTCAGCAGGTAGGCAATCGTCATCGGTCCCACACCACCCGGCACCGGCGTAATCGCGCTGGCCACGGTGCGTGCGCTGGCGTAGTCCACATCGCCCACCAACCGCGTACCGGTCTCGGTGCTGATGCGGTTGATCCCCACATCGATCACCACCGCGCCAGGCTTGAGCCAGCTGGCATCGATCAACTGCGGCCGCCCGACCGCGGCGACGACGATATCGGCCAAGCGGCACAATGCCTGAGCATCGACGCTGCGTGAATGCACCACGGTGACCGAGCAGTTGGCCTGCAACAGCAGGGTCGCCATCGGTTTGCCGACGATATTCGAGCGGCCAATCACCACCGCGTGCAAGCCACTCAAATCGCCGCAGGTTTCATGCAGCAGGCGCATGCAGCCGCTGGGCGTGCAAGGCGTGAGCACCTCGATGCCTTGCACCAGGCCGCCGACGTTCTCACGGTGGAAACCGTCCACGTCCTTGATCGGGTCAATCGCATGGATCACGGCCGCCTCGTCGATATGCGCCGGCAACGGCAACTGCACCAGCACGCCGTTGACCGAAACGTCGGCGTTCAACCGGGCCAGCAGATCGAGCACTTGCGCCTGGCTGGCGTCATCCGGCAGCCGGTATTCAAGGGAGCGAATCCCGACTTCCTTGGCCCGCAGCAGTTTGTTGCGCACATACACTTCGCTGGCCGGATCGTCGCCCACCAGCACGACAGCCAGGGCCGGGAAGATTTTTTGCGCGGCAAGCAGCAGGACCTCTTCGCGAACCTCGTCGAGAACCTGGGCAGAAATGGCCTTGCCGTCGATATCGCGGGCAAGGGAAGGGAGAGTGCTGGTCAAAAGCGTCACCGTTGTCTGGAGAAATAGGGGCGCTGAGGGATAAATCCCTCAGCAATAGGCAGCCCAGGGCATTCAGGCTACCAGTTGATGGCAGGCATACACCACCAGCACACCGGCGATCAGTGTGGCGTAGGGCAGCCAGCCGGCGCGGCGTTGGCCGTCATCGACCTGGATATACAAGTCACTGAGCATGGCCGCGGGGAAGCGGCCTTTGTCCTGCACATAGTGGCGGTAGCAGAACACCGGCAGGATCAACAGCGCCAGCAGCAAGCCGGTGACCAGCGTGCCTGCGCCCCAGATATCCGCACCCAGGCCCATGCACGCCAGGTTGACGAAGCTCAGCACGCCGCCGGCCGCCAGCAGCACGGTGGGGGCTTTGTACGGGCGCACCCAGTCGGGGCGGTCGAGGCGGTGGATCCAGCCGGCGTTGAGGTTGAGGAAGTTGAAAATGATGTAGCTGACGTTGGACGCCGCCAGCACGAACACATAGTCCGACATCAGCAACAACAGCAGGTTGAACGACAGGTCGGTCCACATCGCCGCCGTGGGCGCACCGTGTTCGTTGGTGCGCCCCAGGTATTTGGGCAGCCAGCCGTCCACCGACGCCTGATACAGGGTGCGCGACGAGCCGGACATCGAGGTCATGATCGCCAGCAACGTGGCGAGCACCAGCATGATCAGCACGATATTGGCGACCACCTTGCCGCCGCCGATGCTGTCGGCCATCACCTGGCCAACGCCCATGCCGCTGTAGATCGCCGGCGACAGCAGGCCGCTGTACACCGCCGGAGTCACTACCGCGCCGCTGGCGTCGAGCACCGCCGGGGTCACCAGTTGGCCCAGCCCCAGGCTGCCTTGAAACGCCAGCGGCACCAGGGTGAACACCAGGATGCACAGCAGGCCGGCGTAGAAGATCGCCTTGAAGGTGTCACGCTTGGGGTCCTTGAACTCGCGGGTGTAGCACACCGCCGTTTCGAACCCGTAGGTGGACCACGCGGCCATGAACAGCCCGCCGGCCATCAGCGACCAGCCGGACATATCCCACGGGCCGTCGATGACTTGCCCGGCCGCGTCATGGGCCAGCGGGAACAGCGGCAGGAAGTTGGCCTGGGTCGCGTCCCCGGTGAACAACGGCACCACGCCCACCAGCAACAGCGGGATCAGCGAGGTGACCCCGAGCACCAGCGTCAGCCGCGCCGAGCGCAGGATGCCGCCATGCTGCACGGCAAACACCGTGAGCAGAATCAACAGGCCAATGGCGAACGTCGCGTTGATGCGCAACGACAGGCCGCTCTTGACCCAACCCAGGTCAAGCAGGGTCAGTTGCCAGGTGTTGATCAGCGCATCGGCGGGAAACAGCGCGGTGAGGATATACCCCGCCGCCAGCCCCGAGCCGATGGACAGCACCGGCGACCAGGCCAGCCAGTTGCACCACACCGACACCGGTGCGATCAACTTGCTGTAGCGCACCCAGGCCACCGCGCCGTACACGGACGCGCCGCCGGACTTGTGCGGGAACAGCCCGGCGATCTCGGCATAGGTGAAGGCCTGGATAAACCCGAACAGGATCGACACGATCCACACGATCCAGGCCGGTTTGCCCACCGTGGCGGCAATCGCGCCGATGGAGAACAGCACCAGCGCGGGCACGCCACTGGCGACCCAGAATGCACCGCGCCAATCGATCTTGCGGTGCAGGCTGCCCACTGAGCGGGCAGCCTGCGGTACAGCCTCGAACGTCGTCGCTTCCATCTTCGTATTCCCATGTCTGAGTAGCGGTTAAGAAGGGCAATCAAAGTGGGCAGTCAAAGTGGGGTGGCACACATCGGTATCGGGACGATCAGCTACGCACGCGGCTCTTGTCCGGGTCATAGAAAATCGCTGCGCTGACCGTGGCGCTGATGCGCTTCTGTAGGCCATCGACTTTGCCAATCTCAAGCAGGGTGCCGGGCTCGGCGCAGCTCACGTCGACCCGGCACAGCGCGATATTGCTGGCCAGCAACGGTGAGCGGCAGGCGCTGGTGATGACCCCGACCTGGGCGCGGCCGTGGTACACCGGGTCGCCGTGGTGGGCCGCCTCGTTGCCGCCGAGGTGCAGGCCGACCAGTTTGTGGCTGGGATGGGCGCTGCGCCGCAACAGGGCGTCGCGGCCGATAAAATCATCGGTCTTGCTCTTGAGTGGCACGCTGAAGCCGATGCCGGCCTCGAACGGGTCGGTCTGGTCGTTGAACTCGTAGCCGGCAAAAATCAGCCCGGCTTCGATGCGCAACAGGTCCAGCGCTTCCAGGCCGAGGGGCACCAGGCCCAAGGGTTGGCCGAGTTGCCAGATGCGGTCCCACACCCGTTCGGCGTCTTCGGGCTGGCACCACACCTCAAAGCCCAGTTCGCCGGTGTAGCCGGTACGCGAAATCATCAACGGGCAGCCCTCGAAACCGTCCAGCCGGCCGACCAGGAAGCGGAACCAGCCGAGGCTGTCCACGCTCGGTTGGGTGGGCGGCGTCCAGACCATCTGCTTGAGCAGCTCGCGGCTGAGCGGCCCTTGCACCGCCAGGTTGTGAATCTGCTCGCTGGCGGACTTGACCCACACCTTCATCCCCAGTTTGTGGGCCTGCTCGCGCAGCCACACACCGGCGTAGTCTTCGCCGCAGATCCAGCGGAAGTTGTCCGGGCCCAGGCGCAGCAGGGTGCCGTCGTCGAGCATGCCACCGTGTTCGTGGCACATCGCCGAATAGACCACTTGGCCCACCGCCAGGCGCCGCACGTCGCGGGTCAGGCAGTATTGCAACAGGGCTTCGGCGTCGGGGCCGATGATCTCGAATTTGCGCAGGGCGGTCAGGTCCATCACGGCCACGCGTTCGCGGCAGCCGAGGTATTCCTCGGTGGCGCCATAACCGTCGTAGCGCAACGGCAGCCACCAGTTGCGGTAGTCGATGAAGCTGCCGGTGAGGGCGCTGGTGCGTGAGTGGAACGCGGTCTCACGGGTCAGTATCGGGTCGGCATCGGCCGTGGTTCGAGTGCTCATGGCGATGGAAAAACGCTCCTTCTCGCGGTAGATACGGACATGGATATCGGTCGGGTTCCAGCCATTGGCCGGGTCGATGTCATCCGGGCACGAGGTACTGCCGCACACCAGCTCGGTCATGGCCCGCAGCAGTACGTAGTCGCCGGGCCGCGACCAGGGCTCATCCAGGGTCATCTGCTGGTGTGCATCAATGCCGGTGTTGAAGAAGAAATTGATCGCCGGCCAGCCGTTGCGCGCTTGCACGCCGTAGGGCGCGAGTACGCGGCTGAGGTTGTCGCTGCAGTTGTCGTGCCCGAAATAGCCATGGGATTCGTAGTAGCGCGCCGCGCAGGCCAGGGCGAAGGCGTCGTGGCGCCCGACGGTGTCCTGCACCACCTCCAGCATCGGCTGCATCCGGCGGTCGAAAAACTTCGAGAACAGCCCCGGCGCCGGGTAGGCGCTGCCGTTCAGCGTGCGCGTCACGGTCTGGTCAAGGTCCAGCTCCATGCCGCGATCCAGGGCGCGGCGGTCGAGGGCGACGAAGTCCGAACACTGGCGGCCGGCGACGTCCAGCACCTGCACGTACTGGCCCTTGGCGACGCTGTAGCCGTGGGCCGTGCCCGCACGCACGGTGAACTCGTCCAGCACCTCGCCCAATGGCTCGGGCAGGGCAGGCACCAGCAGGGGCGACGGGTTGGCCCGTGTCACCAGCAGGCGCAGTTCGCTGGGCCGGTATTGCCGGTCGACGGCGGTGGGCCCGGCGGGAGCGGCGACGATCACCAGCAGGCGATCATGGGCGACAAACTGCCGAGTGTGACCGGGCGGGCTGGCGTCGTCCCACAGCGCGGCGGCCAGGGGCAATGCCTGCGCGTCGATACCGCGCCGCTTGAGCGCCTGGCCGACACGCGGTGGCACGCGGCAGGCGCTCGAGCCACTCAGCCCCCAGCTCGCCAGGGCGCTGCGGCCGCTGGCGTCGAGGGCCAGCAGTTCGCAGATTTGCCGGCCTTCGAGGTCGATCACCTGCAGGCCGTCGCCGGGCTGCAGGTCGACCAGCGTCACACCGCCGACGGCCACGCGGTAGCGTTCGAGGTTCGGCGCCCGGGCAAACAGCCCGGGTTCTCGCGGGTGGGAAACACGCGGAGCATTCATCATGGGCACCCGCTCAGCCGACTGATTTGATGGGCGTCACGGGCTCGCCCAGGTACGCCGCCATCGAGTCGTCCAGGGCCAGCAGCCACGGGGTGTGGTGCGGCGGCGACTGGGTGCCGGTCATCAGCGAGCGGTAGGACTTGTCGCGATAGCCCATGATGTTTTCGGCCTTGTCGTGCTTCCAGTGCAGAAAGGTCTCGTTGACGGCGGCGATGTCGAAATCCGGGTAGTCGGTGGCGTCCACCAGGTGCTGGATGTAGGCGCCCTGGAACTCGAACATCTGCTGGTTGGTTTCCAGGGTCAGTTCCCGTGCCTGCCATTGCTGGCTGTCGGCGATCATCGCGGCCTGGCTGGGCAATGGGATACGCCCCAGGATCACATCGCGGGCATACCAGGCCTGGGCGTCGAACATGTTGAACGAGTACCACTGGTCCTGCATGCCGAGGTAGATCAGCCGCGGGTTGGGTTCCCAGAACACACCCTTGTAGAGGTTCATCGGCCACAGGCGGTTGTCGGTCCTGAGGCTCAGCTCATCCGGCAGGAACGGGAAGTGGTGCTTGTAGCCGGTACACAGGATCACCGCGTCGATGTGCTTGCTGCTGCCATCGGCAAAGAACGCACGGTTGTTTTCCAGGCGTTGCAGCAGCGGTTTTTCTTCCCAGTTGTCCGGCCACGCATAGCCCATGGGCGTGGTGCGGTAGCAACTGGTGATGCTGCGCGCGCCATATTTGTAGCATTGCGAGCCGATGTCCTCAGCCGAATAGCTGCTGCCGATGATCAGCAGGTCCTTGTCCTTGAATTCCAGCGCCTCGCGAAAGTCATGGGCATGCAGGATGCGCCCGGCGAACTGCTCGAAGCCTTCGAAGTACGGCACCTTGGGCGTGGAGAAGTGGCCGCAGGCGTTGATCACGTAGTCGAATTCTTCACAGGTCAAGGTGTCGTGGGTGTAGTCGTGGGCGTACACGGTGAAGCGCTGGGTCTGTTCGTCGAAGGTGACCTGGCGCACCACATTGTTGAAGCGGATGTAGTCGCGCACGCCGGCCTTTTCCACCCGGCCCTTGATGTAGTCCCACAACACTTCGCGGGGCGGATAGGAGGCGATGGGCCGGCCGAAATGTTCTTCAAAGGTGTAATCGGCGAACTCCAGGCATTCCTTGGGGCCGTTGGACCACAGGTAGCGGTACATGCTGCCATGCACCGGCTCGCCGTTTTCGTCCAGGCCGGTGCGCCAGGTGTAGTTCCACATGCCGCCCCAGTCCTGCTGTTTCTCGAAGCACACCAGTTCGGGAATGGCGGCGCCCTTGTCGCGGGCCGACTGGAAGGCGCGAAGTTGTGCCAGGCCGCATGGGCCGGCGCCGATGATTGCTACACGTAAAGTCATGAGCGTGCCTCCTGAAGGGTTTCAGCGAAAGATCACTGTCTTGTCGTGGTTGATGAACACCCGGTGTTCCAGGTGGTATTTCAGGGCTTTGGAAAGGGCGACGGTTTCGGTGTCGCGGCCGATGGCGACCAGTGAATCGGGCAAGTGGGTATGGTCGACGCGCTGGATTTCCTGCTCGATGATCGGGCCCTCGTCGAGGTCGCTGGTGACGTAGTGGGCGGTGGCGCCGATCAGCTTCACCCCCCGGTCATAGGCCTGGTGATACGGCTTGGCGCCCTTGAAACCGGGCAGGAACGAGTGGTGGATGTTGATCGCCCGCCCCGACAGTTGCTGGCACAGGCCGTCGGACAGGATCTGCATGTAGCGCGCGAGCACTACCAGATCGGTCTGGGTGTCTTCGACGATACGCATCAGTTCGGCTTCCTGGCCGGCCTTGGTGTCCTTGGTGATGGGCAGGTAGATGAAGCGGATGCCCTCACGCTCGGCCATCGCCCGCAGGTCCAGGTGGTTGGAGACCACGGCGGTGATGGTCATGTCCATTTCGCCTTTACGGTGGCGGTAGAGCAGGTCGGTGAGGCAATGGTCGAACTTGCTGACCATCAGCAGCACGCGGGTCGGCTGGCGTGAGCTGAACAACTGCCACTGCATGTCGAAGCCGCCGGCGAGCTCGCCCAGGCCTTTGCGCAGGTCGCCGATATCACCGCTGACGCCCTTGTTGAAACGGAACACCGCGCGCATGAAAAACTGCCCGGTGAACTCGTCGTCGAATTGCGCCAACTCGCTGATGTAGCACTGCTGCCGGGCCAGGCAGGCGCTGATCGCGGCGACGATCCCGGACGCCGCCGGGCAGGTGATCTTGAGAATGTAATGTTCGCTTGAGGCGTCCATCGAAGGCTCCTGAATGCGGTGAAGGAAGGCTCAGCCCTTGGCCGTGCGCTTGGTTTTTTGCGGGTCGTCGAAGGGCAGGGCGTGGGTGGTGGCGGTGCCTTCGAAGCTGCCGCGCACCTGCAACGCGATGCCGGGTACGGCGCAGGCGACGCTCATGCGCGCGATGGCCATCGAGCGTTTGCTCAGGCGCGAATACATGCCGCAGGTGATCACGCCGACTTGCTGGTTGCCCTGCCACAAGGTGTCGCCAGCCTCGGCCGGGCGCACGCCGTCGAGCAGCACGCCGGTGATCTTGAAGCGCTCCTGGCCGCGCAGGCGCAGGTGTTCCTCGGCGCCTCGGAACGCTTGTTTGCCGGGCGAAACCGTGAAGTCCAGGCCCATTTCCCACAGGGTGTCGCCGGCCTTCTGGTCGGCGAAGGGGTACATCTGCGAGTTGTCGTAGGGGAAAAACATCAGCGAGCTTTCCACTCGCAGCCAGTCCAGGGCGGTGAAGGCGCAGGGAATGATTCCCAGGCTCGCGCCCTGTTCGAGGATGCTGTCCCACAGGAACGGGGCGTCCGCGGCCTTGCAGAAAATCTCGTAGCCGCGCTCGCCGGTGTAGCCGGTGCGGGAGATCATCACCGGGCGCTCGAACAGGCGCGTTTGCAGGTGATGGAAGTACGGCAGCTGGCGGATGCCAGGCACATGCTCGGCGAGAAAATCCACCGCCAGCGGGCCTTGCAGCGACAGGTCGTGCAGGTCGTCGTCGAACAGCACCGCCACTTGCCGGCCCTGGGCCGAGCGCACCAGCATTTCATGCCCGGTGCCGGCGCCATGCACGACCATGAACGCATTGGGCCCGGTGCGGTAGACGATGCAGTCATCGACGAATTTGCCGTCCTCGTCGAGCATCGACGCATACACCGATTTGCCGGGATAGAGCTTGGCGATGTCGCGGGTGGTGGCCCACTGCAACAGGCTTTCGGCGTGCGGGCCGACGTAGTGGACTTTTTTCAGGCCCGATACATCCATCAGGCCGGCGCGGGTGCGGATCGCTTCGTGGTGGTCGGCCAGCGCGCTGCGGTAGGTCCAGGCGGTGCCCATGCCGTTCCAGTCTTCGAGGTTCGAGCCGAGCGCGCGGTGCCGCTCAGCCAATGCAGAAATACGCCAGGAGTGGGTCATGTGAGATTCCTTGCTGTGAAAAGGAGCACCGGGAAATGGTTCAGGCGAGTGGATCGAACTGGCGCAGCCACTCGACCAGGGTGTGTCGATAGCGGGTCATGCCCTTGTAGTCGGCGATGGCATCGGGCAGGTCGCGCAGCACGCGGTGCAGGCGGCAGCCCCAGCCGGGGTGGCTGACCAGTTCGTCCAGGCTGATCAGGTAGGTGCGAATGCTGAACATCACTGCGTTGCTGCGCGGCAGGCGCGCCATCACTTGCAGTTCGACCCGCAGATGCACCTGTTGCCCGACGTTCTGCACGGTGATCCGGCCGCGGTCGGCGCCCCATTGATGGAAGGTTTCCGGCGACGAATCCAGGCGCGGGTTGATGGTCAGGGTCCAGTTCAGGCGCCGGACCGGCTGGCCGGCCTGCAGGTTGAGCAGGTACTTCAGCGCGCGCTCGAACACGCCCATCTGGTGGGCCATGGGCACCGGTGCATGCCACTGCTTGAAACTCATCCCGGCATCGAACGCCAGTGACCAGTCGGCCGGGCTGGTGACCAGGCCGGCGTCCATGTACAGGTCGCCGTCGCGCTGGTCGAGCAGGGCGAAATCCCCTTGCACCTGGCGGCCGATGTATTCCAGCGGTGCGCAGGGCAGGCTGGCGGCATCGCCGAAGATGAACGGTTGATCGATCTGCAGCAGGTGGTTGCGCCAGTGCCAGCGGTCGCCGTCACGCACCAGGCTGAACCACTGCGGGTAGTCGACGGCGAGGTTTTCCATGAGCATTTGCAGCGCATCCCAGGCCGCCGCTTGCATGTGCGGCATCACCAGGTAGCGGCGCGGGTCGTTGTCCAGGATCAGGGCGCGTTCGGCCATTTCCGAGCGGTAGTGCTCGTCGATGTCGAAGGCGTGCTCGTAGACGGAACCCGGGGCGCGGGAGGTGGCCGGTTCGATGTTCACCGAGTACAGGTAGCTGTCCTCGATAAACGGAAACGGGAAGCGACGGATCGCCGCCGGGCTGTTGCGAAAGCTGAAATCGTCGCGATAGCTCAGCACAGGGCTCGATTGCAGGGGCATGGCACTCACTCCTATAGGTCCAGCGAAACGCAGGGGCCGCTGCCGCGTGAGACGCAGGGCATCAGAAATTCGGCCTGCTCGGCCGGGCTGAGGAAACTGTCGCGGTGTTCGATGGCACCGCCTTGATGGCGCGTGATGCACTGGCCGCAGACCCCACCACGGCACAGGTTGGGCACCTGCAACCCCGCGTGCTCCAAGGCTTCGAGCAGGCTCTGCTCGGCCTCCACGCGCAGGGTGCGGCCACTGCGCAGCAGTTGCAGGTCGAACGGCTGGCCCGGTTGCGCGCCTTTGAACGCCTCGGCATGCAGCCGATTGCGCGGCCAACCGAGGCGATCGGCGTGTTGCTCGACCGCCTCGATCAAGGGTTGCGGGCCACAGGTGTAGACGTGGCTGCCCAGCGGCCGGTTGGCGAGGATGCGGCTCAGGTCCGGGCGGCGGTCGTAGGCGTGCAGGCGCGGGCCGAGGCGCTGTTGCAATTCATCGAGGTAGGCGTCGCTGAGGCCTGGCCGGAACAGGTAATGCAGTTCGAAGTCGGCCTGCTGTTGTTCCATCGTGGCGATATAGGCCATGAACGGCGTGATGCCGATGCCGGCGGCGATCAGGATGTGCCGGCGTGCGGTGCCATGGGGCGCGAACAGATTGGCCGGCGGCGAAATCCGCAAGGTGTCGCCGACCTGCACCTGGCGATGCAAGTACTGCGAACCGCCGCGAGACGCGTCCTGCAGGCGCACGGCGATGCGGTAGTGGCGAGTGTGCGCCGGGTCGCTGGTCAGCGAGTAGGCGTTACGCACCGTGCCCTCGGCCAGCGGCAGATGCACCTGTACGTGGCTGCCGGGCGAGAAAGCGGGCAGGGCACCGTCGCAGGCAGTCAGGGTGAACTCGCGCACCACGGGGGTGAGCATTCTGGCCGCACTGACCTGAACCTTGAGGGCGGCGCTCATGGCTGGAACCCCGCGTAGGGCTGGTCGGGGTTGATGCACACGCCGAGGTAAGCCCCCAGGCGCCGGGAAAAGTGTGCGCGCACTTCCAGCCCGACGTTGCAGCCGATGCAGTTCAACACCGGCTCTGGGCCTGCGGTCTGGGTCAGCCCGCAATGGGCGCAATACACCTGGCGCAGGCCGGGCATCGTGCAGGTCACGCTGATCTCGTCGTCTTCCAGGCCGGCGGCGCGGGCTTCGGTGTGAATGCGCCAGACAAAGGCCTCATCGCCCAACAGGTAGAGCCGACAACCCACGGTTGCGCTGGCCAATGCCTGTTGTAAACGTCGGCTGAAGTCGGGTTGTTCGCCGCTCAGCAGCAAAGGCTTGTGCAGGTCGGCGGCAACCGCCATGCCGGCGGTTGCCGATTGCATCACCACGATGGGGCGGTTGTGGGTGTGCGTCATGCGGGCTCTCCAAGGTGCGTTTTGTTTCCTGTTGGGAGAGATACTTTCCTATGAGGAAAATCTTCTCAATCTGGAAAAAGGGCTATGCCTTTGGAGATAAGCCTTGCCGCACTGGCGTTCGGGGCATGGAAGTTGCTGGTCTTGCAGTAATGCTCAGCAACCGGACGGGGAGTTATCGAAGAGTGCGAACGCGACCGAAGAGCTGGCCGCTCTGGTTGGGGCCTGTGCGCCCCGAACAGGCGCGCAGCGTGCGCAGGCTGTTGGCCGGGTTGCCCCTGCACGCTGACGGTGCCTTGTCGGGTTTTCTGGACCGTTTCGACGCACTGCTGCCCGCCGCCAGGCTCAACCTGATCCTGGGCGGCGAAGACCTGGGCCCGACGCGACGTGGCTTGATCGAGGGCTGCCAGAACGTGGCGCGCTGCCCCTGGCGCGACGCGAGTGCGATGGACACGCCCCAGGCCTGCGGCCCTTGCCGGCAGCGCGGGGTACACCGATTGGTGTGCGCCTTGCCCGAGGGTGAAAAAGGCGCGTTACTGCTCGACACCCCCCGACGGGCCGGTGCCAGTTGGCGCCAGTTGCTGGAGGAAGCGGCGCAAGCCGTGGCGGTCAGCGTGCGTCTGCGCAGCGACAACCGTGAGCAGCAGCGCAGGCAGGCAACGTCGCGCCACGGCGCGCTGGCCCGTGAGCTGCACGATTCGGTGGCGCAACAGTTGGGTTACCTGGCGTTCCAGGCCCACGGCTTGCAGTCACAGCTGGGCGCGCCTGCCCTGCAGGACCTGTGCGCCGGCCTCAGCCAGTTGCAACGCCAGGTGCGCGAGCTGATCACCAGCGCACGCCTGACCATGGACGGACGCTCACTGCGCCAGGCCCTGGCCGACTCCGTCGCGGAGTTTTCGCGGCGTTGCATCATCGTGTTCGAGTTGGATAACCGCCTGGCCGACAATGCCCTGAGCCCGGAAACCGAATTGCAGATCCTGCAGATTGTTCGCGAGGCCCTGGCCAATGCGGTGCGCCATTCCCACGCGCGGCATGTGCGTATCGAACTGCGCCAGACCCAGGACGGCGATGCCTCGGTGTCGGTGGAG
Source organism: Pseudomonas sp. LY-1 (assembly GCF_053502595.1). NCBI lineage: Bacteria > Pseudomonadati > Pseudomonadota > Gammaproteobacteria > Pseudomonadales > Pseudomonadaceae > Pseudomonas > Pseudomonas sp. LY-1. Next base: position 2,869,752 of record NZ_CP094353.1, read on the forward strand.
GACGATGGCATCGGCTTGAGCCCGGCTTGCGATGAGCATAACCATTTCGGCCTGGCGATTATCCGCGAGCGCGCCGCCAGTATCGGCGCGCGGCTGAGCATTGAAGCGATCCGCCCGCACGGCGTGCGCGTGCATCTTGGCCTGCGCCGCCACCACGACCTGCCACACGGGAGTCTCGATGGACTGCACGACCTTATTACTGATCGATGATCACCCACTGTTTCGCAAAGGCCTGGCGCAACTGTTCGATGCCAGCGACGACTTCGAAGTGGTGGGGCAGGCGGCCAGTGGCCGGGAGGGCATCAATCTGGCCGTGAGCCTGACGCCGCAGCAGGTGTTGCTGGATCTGCACATGCCTGGCCTCAGCGGCCTGCAGGTGCTGGACGAACTGCGCCAATTGCGCCTGGACTGCCAGGTGGTGGTGCTCACCGCTTCGATGGACCGCGCCGAACTGCTCAGCGCCCTGCGCCTGGGCGCCAGCGGTTATGTGCTCAAGGAAACCGAGCCCGAGGCGTTGCTGGCGTATATGCGCAACTGCCACAAGGGCGCGATCATGCTCGACTCAACCCTGATCGCCTTGCTCGCCGACCCGGCCGAGCCCAGGCCACACGGTGAGACGCCGGGCGGTGAAAACCTCACCGAACGCGAAGGCCAGACCCTGGCGCTGATCGCCGCCGGCATGAGCAATAAACAGATCGGCAGGGAGCTGGGGATCAGCGACGGCACGGTGAAAATCTATGTGCGCAGCCTGTTGCAGAAACTCAACCTGCATTCGCGCCTGGAGCTGGCGGCCAGGGTACACAGCGGCGCCTTGCTCAAACACGAGGAGCGTCACTAGATGAGGGAAAGCCCTGACGCTTGGGGGCAGACATCGCCCGCGCACCTGATGGATTGTTTTCCCGCCGCCTTGCTGCACCTGCGCGACAACGGCCAGATCGCCCACTTCAACCTGGCCTGGGCCGAGTTGATGGGTGCGCCGGGCGCGGAACGCAACGTCGTCGACTACGTCCACCAGGAAGACCGCCCGCTGTGGCGCCAGGCCTTGCATGAGCTACGCCGGCGTCCCGAGACCTCGTTCAACCAACGCCTGCGCTTCGTGCATCCGTGCGGCGAGCTGCGCTGGTTCGAGGTCAGTCTCAAGCGCGGCCCGCAGGGCTTCTACCTGGTGGCCGGAGATATCACCGCGCACAAGCGCCGCGAAATCGCCCTGCAGGCCAGCCAACGCAGCAGCATGAGCTTGCTCGACAGCATGCCTGGGCTGATCTATCGCGGCCGTAACAACCGCGACTGGACCATGGAATTCGTCAGTGCCGGCTGCCTGCAATTGACCGGCTACCCCGCCGAGCGGTTGGTGGACAACCATGAGTTCACCTACAACAGCCTGATCCTCGCCGAGGATGCCGACTACGTATGGCGCGAGGTGCAATATGCGTTGTCGCGCCAGGAACCGTTCGAGCTCAATTACCAGATTCGTTGCGCCGACCAGTCGATCAAGCACGTATGGGAGAAGGGCGTGGGGATCTATGCCGATACCTGCGAGGTGCTGGGCATCGAGGGCGCGATTTTCGAGCGCAGAGTTCTGTAGGAGCCGGCTTGCCGGCGATGGTCGTCAACGATGACGCGGGAAGCCTGGATGCCCGCGGTGGTTGTGGGTTTTTCGCTGGCAAGCCAGCTCCTACAGGGGATGGTTCAGCTTTTTGTTTGGCTTAATGGGCGCCGGCGGCTTTGTTCAGATCGCTTTCGGCCCATTCGGTGTACACGCAGGCATCCGCCGTGGCCCAGCGCACGCGCACCGGGTCGCCGGCCTTGAGCGGCATGCCGGCGGCGGACAATGCCTTGACCGTCATCGAGGTGCCGCCCAGGGTTTTCACGCTGCAGGTCTGGCTTTCACCGAGGAACAGCACTTCGCCGACGATGGCCGACACTTCGTTCCAGCCTGCGGCCAATGGTTGCCCGGCGGCCTGTTCGACGCTCAGCGCGAGGGCTTTTTCCGGGCGCACCATCAGCAGCACGTCCTGCTCGCTGCGCAGGCCGCCGGTCAGGCGGATCGACAGGGATTGGCCTTCGAACGACGCCGCCGCGTTGCCCTGGGCCTTGAGCTTGAGGAAGTTGGAGTTGCCCAGGAATGAGGCGACAAACGCATTCGGCGGGTTCTGGTACAGGTCGAAACCGCTGCCCAGGCCGACGATCTTGCCGTGGCTGAAAATCGCGATGCGCTGGGACAGGCGCATGGCTTCTTCCTGGTCGTGGGTCACGTAGACAATGGTGATGCCCAGGCGCCGATGCAACTGGCGCAGCTCGTCCTGCAAGTCTTCACGCAGCTTCTTGTCGAGGGCGCCGAGCGGTTCGTCCATCAGCAGGATACGCGGCTCGTACACCAGCGCCCGGGCGATGGCGACGCGCTGTTGCTGGCCGCCAGACAGTTGCGACGGGCGGCGATGGGCGAACTGTTCCAGTTGCACCAGCTTGAGCATGGCGTCGACGCGCTTCTCGCGCTCGGCACTGGCCAGTTTGCGGATCGCCAGGGGGAAGGCGATGTTGTCGCGTACCGACAGGTGCGGGAACAGCGAGTAGCGTTGGAACACCATGCCGATGTCGCGCTTGTGCGGCGGTACGTTGACTAGCGATTGGCCGCTCACCAGGATCTCGCCGCTGCTCGGCGTTTCAAAGCCGGCGAGCATCGACAGGGTGGTGCTTTTGCCCGAGCCGCTGGAGCCGAGGAAGGTGAGGAACTCGCCGTCCTTGATGTCCAGCGAGATGTTGTCCACGGCGGCGAATTCGCCATAGAACTTGTTCAGGTTGCGCAGGCTGACCAGAGGTTGGCCAGGGGTCTGCGCGGCATCTTGGATCACTGCACTCATGTTCTGCTCCTGGGCGCTCAAGCGCGGGTTTCTGTGCGCCGGCGAACGGCGGCGGCGATGACCATGACCAGCACCGAGAGGCCGATCAGCAGCGTCGAGGCGACGGCGATCACGGGTGTCAGGTCCTGACGCAGGGTGGTCCACATTTTCACGGGAAGGGTTTGCAGGGTCGGGCTGGCCATCATCACGCTGAGCACCACTTCGTCCCATGACACGAGAAAGGCGAACAGCGCACCGGCCACCATCCCCGGGCGAATCGCCGGGAAGGTCACCTTGAACACCGCCTGCAGGCGCGACGCACCGCAGATCACCGCGGCGTCTTCAATCGACTGATCGAACAGTTTCAGCGAGTTGATGATCGAGATGATGGTGAACGGCAACGCGACAATCACGTGGCTGACCACAAAGGCGAACATCGTGCCGGTGTAGCCGAGCTTGAGGAACAGCGCGTACACCGCCACGGCGATGATCACCAGTGGCACGATCATCGGCAGGGTGAACAGGCCATAGAGCAGTTCGCGGCCGGGGAAGCGCCCGCGCACCAGGGCAAATGCGCTGGGCAGGCCCAGCGCCACGGCGAACACGGTGGTCAGCACGGCGACCTTGAGGCTGGCCAGCGCCGCGTTCATCCAGTCGGCGTTGGAGAAGAACTGGCCGTACCATTTCAGCGTCCAGCCCGGTGGCGGGAACACCAGCCATTGCGACGAGCCGAACGACAGCAGCACGATAAACACGATCGGCAGCAGCAGGAACAGCCCAATCAAACCGGTGGTGGCGTAGAGGCCCAGACGCATCCTGCGGCTCATGGCATTCGGAGTCAGCAGCATGACGGCTTACCTCGCATGGCTGGCGCCAACCGGGGATTCCGGCTGAAGCTTCAGGTAGAAGTAGAACAGCACCAGCGTGATGAAGATCAGCAACGCGGCACCGGCACTGGCCAGGCCCCAATTGAGGAACGACTGCACCTGCTGGATGATGAACTCGGGCAGCATCATGTTCTGCGCACCGCCGAGCAACGCCGGGGTGACGTAGTAACCGAGGGACATCACGAACACCATCAACCCGCCGGAAAACAACCCCGGCCGGCACAGCGGCAGGAACACCCGGAAGAAGTTGGTCCACGGGCTCGCGCCACAGATGGAGCCGGCCTGCAGGATCATCGGGTCGATGGCCTGCATGGTCGCCTGCAACGGCAGCACGATGAACGGGATCATGATGTAGCTCATGCCGATCACCACGCCGGTGAGGTTATGCACCATCTCCAGGGGCACATCGATGATGCCCATGGCCAGCAGCGCCTTGTTGATCACCCCCGAGGCTTGCAGCAACACCAGCCAGGAATAGGTGCGGGCCAGCAGGCTGGTCCACATCGACAGCAGCACGATATTCAGCATCCAGCGGCCCCAGCCGCGTGGCACCAGGGTAATCGCCCAGGCCAGCGGGAAGCCCAGCAACAGGCTGAACAGGGTCACCAGGCCCGCCACCGAAAAGGTGTTGAGCAGCACGCGGGCGTAGGCCGAGTTGGCGAACAGCTGTTCATAGTTGCCCAGGCCCGGCACGGGCTCCAGCACGCCGCGCAGCAACAGCCCGATCAGCGGTGCGAGGAAGAACAGGCCGAGGAACAGCAGGGCCGGGATCAGGTTGCCCGCCCCGCGCCAGCGCTGGGCCAGGGGCGGCGATACGGCTTTGCTGCAAACCGCGCCGGCAGCGCCGAGGGCGCTCCCGGTCGGTGTGGTTGCCGTCATTTTCATTTGACTAGCCATTCATTCCACCGTGTCGCAATGGCCGGACCGTTCTTGGCCCAGTAGGCGAAATCGAGGGTGATCTGGTCCTTGGCATACGCCGTCGGCAGGTTGGGCGCCAGGACTGAATCCAGGCGCTGCACGCTGTCGATATTCACCGGTGCATAAGCGGTCAGGTTGGAGAAATCGGCCTGGCCCTTGGCGCTGCTGGCACTGGCCAGGAACTTCATCGCGGCGGCTTTGTTTTTGGTGCCCTTGGGCACGACGAGGATGTCGGCCATGACCAGGTTCTGCTTCCAGCTGACGCCCACCGGTGCGCCATCTTCCTGCAGGGCGTGGATGCGACCGTTCCAGAACTGGCCCATGCTGACTTCACCGGAGGCCAGCAGTTGCTGCGATTGCGCGCCGCCGCCCCACCAGACGATGTCTTTTTTGATGGTGTCGAGTTTCTTGAAGGCGCGGTCCAGGTCCAGGGGGTAGAGCTTGTCGGCGGGTACGCCGTCGGCGAGCAGGGCCAGTTCGAGCACGCCAGGGCTTGGCCATTTGTAGAGGGCGCGTTTGCCGGGGTAGGTCTTGGTGTCGAACAGCGCGGTCCAATCCTGGGGCTTGGCGGCGCCGAGTTTGCTTTCGTTGTAGCCGAGCACGAAGGAGAAGAAGAACGAACCGACGCCATGGTCGGAGACGAAGCGCGGGTCGATCTTGTCGCGCTGGATCACCGAGAAGTCCAGGGGTTCGAGCAGGCCTTCGGCGGCGGCGCGCAAGGCGAAGTCGGCCTCTACGTCTACCACGTCCCACTGCACGTTGCCGCTTTCGACCATGGCCTTGAGCTTGCCGTAGTCGGTCGGGCCGTCTTGCACCACGGTGATGCCGCTGGCCTTGCTGAAAGGGTCGGCCCACGCCTGCTTCTGCGCATCCTGGGTGCTACCGCCCCAGCTCACGAAATTCACGCTTTCGGCCGCCAGGGCCGCGTGAGTGACCGTAGCCAATAAACCCGCGAACAGCACTGCGGTTGCACGTTTGTTCAACACCATTTTCACGCCCTCATTTGTTGTGTTTTTGAGCGGGCTTGGTAATGCCCGCCTATCGGGAGCAGTAGGTCCATCGGAGCCTCTAATCGAGGCCCAAAAGGCGACCGTGCCAAGGGCTGTTATTGGTGCTGTCCCTGGCGGGCGCACTTGGCGAAAGCGTTCGGTCTATGGAATATCATATTATGGTATTCCAAACTTTGTGCAAGCATTTTGCCTTACCGGTTATCCGTCACTCGGTGAAGGGAATGCTCTCGACTACCTCCAGGTCGTAGCCAGTCAGCCCGGCGTATTTCAGGGGCGGGCCGAGGTGACGCAGCTTGCCGACGCCCAGGTCCTGCAATATCTGCGCCCCGGTGCCGACTTCCGAATAAATCCGCGATTGTGAACGGTTGAACTGGCGCGGCGCCTGGGTCAGTTGCGGTACGCGCTCCAGTAATGCCTGGGACGATTCATGATTGGCCAGCACCACCACCACGCCACGACCTTCGGCCGCGACGCGTTGCAGGGCGGCCCACAGCGTCCAGTTGGACGGACCGCTGTAGTCGGCACCGACCAGGTCGCGCAGCGGGTCGATCACATGCACGCGCACCAGCGTAGGTTCATCGCGGCGCAACGGGCCCATCACCATGGCCATGTGTACACCACCGTCGATGCGGTCTTCAAAGGTGATCAGGCGGAACGTGCCATGCACCGTGGGCAGGTCGCGTTCGCCAATGCGCGCCACGGTGCGTTCGGTGCTGAGGCGGTAGTGAATCAAGTCGGCGATAGTGCCGATCTTGATCCCGTGCTTGCGCGCGAAGATCTCCAGCTCAGGTCGGCGGGCCATGGTGCCATCGTCGTTCATCACTTCGACGATCACCGAGGCTGGCGTATGCCCGGCCAGGCGTGCCAGGTCACAGCCGGCTTCGGTGTGGCCGGCGCGGGTCAGCACGCCGCCGTCTTTGGCGCGCAACGGAAAGATGTGCCCGGGCTGCACGATATCGGCCGGCCCGGCATTCACGTCCACGGCCGCCGCCACCGTGCGTGCGCGGTCGGCGGCAGAGATACCGGTGGTCACACCGCTGGCCGCTTCGATGGACACGGTAAACGCGGTGCTGAACGCGCTGCCATTGCTCGGTACCATCTGCTCCAGGCCCAGGCGCTGGCAGTGTTCGTCGGTGAGGGTCAGGCAGATCAGACCACGGGCTTCACGGGCCATGAAACTGATAGCCTCGGCACTGCAGCACGCCGCAGGCAGCAGCAGGTCGCCTTCGTTTTCCCGGTCTTCGTCGTCTACCAGGAGCACCATCTTGCCTTGGCGGTAGTCTTCGATGATGTCTGCGATGCTGTTGAAGGACATGTTGGGTGCTCGATTTGTTGGTTGTATGTATTATGGTATACCACAAAAATCAAGCAAGAGGATGTTGCGATGAAGGCCTACTGGATTGCCCATGTAGATGTGTCCGATGCAGAGCAGTACACGCAGTACACCCAACGCGCGCCGGCGGCGTTTGCGCAGTTTGGCGGGCGGTTTCTGGCCAGGGGCGGGCGCAGCGAAGCGATGGAAGGCGGGCCGGCGCGGCAGCGTAATGTGGTGATTGAGTTCGATAGCTATGAGCAGGCGGTGGCGTGTTACGAATCCGCCGAGTATCAGGCGGCGAAGGTCCACCGCGAGGGCGTGGGACAGGCGCAGATCATCATCGTGGAAGGCCTGGCGCCTTAGGTATATCAGTCCAAGTATTGTTCCCAATGTGGGAGGGGGCTTGCTCCCGACGGCAGTGGTTCAGTCACCTCATTCAGTGGCTGACACACCGCTATCGGGGGCAAGCCCCCTCCCACATTGGGTTCGGTGGTGTGGAGTAGGATGCGTTGCAGCGCCCTGGTTTCGACGATGAGCAGGGCTGATTCGTGGCTGAATAAACGCGCTTCAAACTGTGGGAGGGGGCTTGCCCCCGATAGCGGTGTGTCAGCCAACGACGATGTTGAATATGCCACTGCCATCGGGAGCAAGCCCTCTCCCACATTTGAACCGAGTTCAGCTTGAGGATCAGCGGATGAAGTGGATCTTGCCGCTGTCGTCATTCCCGATGTAGATGCCATACACCCCGGCCTGGCGTTCCTCGATGTAGCGTTCGAGGATCTGCCGGATCGCCGGGTAGTAGATGCTGTCCCAGGGAATGTCCTCGGGCGCGAAGAATTGATAGTCGAGGGTTTCCGGCCCGAACTGGCCGGTGATCTCCTGCGCGATGGCGCGGAAGATGATGTACACCTCGCTGATCTTCGGCACGCTGAAGATTGAGTAGGGCGAGACGATCTCGGCGCGCACGCCGCTTTCTTCCCAGACTTCGCGCAACGCGGCCTGTTCGGTGGTCTCGCCGCCTTCCATGAAACCGGCCGGCAGGGTCCAGGTGCCGGGGCGCGGTGGGATCGCCCGTTGGCACAGCAGGTACTTGCCGTCCTGCTCGATGATGCAGCCGGCGATGATCTTGGGATTGATGTAGTGGATATAGCCGCAACCGCGGCACATCAGGCGCTCATGCGTATCGCCCGGAGGCAACTGGTGACCGAGGTCACTGCCGCCGCATTTGGGGCAAAAGCTTGGCCTGAACACGGTCAGTGACCTATACGCGGTTCTTTGAGGGCGATGGGCAGGGTGATCTCGGGGATCTTGCCGGTCTCTTCCTGTTTGCGCTTGAGGTAATCCAGGGCCACGGCCGCCGCCGCGCGCACGTGGTCGACGCAGGCCTGGTGGGCGGCGAGCGGGTCGCCGCTCTTGATCGCCTGGACCATGCGTTCCATTTCCTGATTGCTGGTGCCGCGACGGTTTTCCTGGGACACCGACGTGGCGCGCAGGTAGCTGATGCGCGCCTGCAATTGACGCAACTGGGTGGCGGCCACGCGGTTGCCGGAGCCTTCAAGCAACACGTCGTAGAAACCCTGTACCGAATCGATGACCTGTTGCAGTTCGCCGTCCTTGAGGGCCTTGCGGTTTTCCTCCAGGGCTTTTTCCAGGGCCTTGATGTCCTTGGCCTTGGCGCGCAGGGTGAACAGCTGCACGATCAAACCTTCGAGCACGCAACGCAGTTCATAGATGTCGACGGCATCGGCCAGGGTGATGATCGCCACCTGGGGCCCCTTGGCATCGGCGAATTCCACCAGACCTTCGGACTCCAGGTGACGCAAGGCTTCGCGCACCGAGGTACGGCTGACGCCGAGGCGGTCGCACAGGTCGCGTTCCACCAGGCGATCACCCGGCAGCAGCTGGAAGTTCATGATGGCGCTGCGCAGTTTCTCCAGCACGATTTCGCGCAGGGTGACCGGGTTGTGATTGACCTTGAAGCTGTCGTCGAGGGGCAGGCGTTTCATGGGGGCTGCTCTGAATGGGGCGGTTAACGGGATGCCTCGGCATCGGCTTCGGCGAAGGCTTCCCGGGCCAGCCGGAAGCTGTCCACGGCGGCGGGAACCCCGCAATAGATGCCGACCTGAAGCAGAATTTCGCGTATTTGTTCACGACTCAGGCCGTTACGCAAGGCGCCGCGCACATGCAGCTTGAGCTCGTGAGGCCGATTGAGGGCCGAAATCATTGCCAAGTTTATCATGCTGCGTTCTTTAAGCGACAAACCCTCCCGGCCCCACACATGGCCCCAGCAGTATTCGGTGACCATCTCTTGCAAGGGGCGGGTGAAGTCGTCGGCGTTCTCGATCGAGCGCTGCACATAGGCTTCGCCCAGCACCTGGGTGCGGATCTTCAGGCCCTGCTCATACTTTTCGTTGCTCATTGCACACAGCTCCTCAAGCCAGGGTGGGCAGCGGGCCCAGCTTGCCTTTGTGATAGATCATCGGCGTGATCGGTTGCTCGGGCAGGATCAGGTTCTTCACGGCGCCGACGATGATCGCGTGATCGCCGCCGTCGTATTCGCGCCACAGCTCGCACTCGATGATCGCCGTGGCCTTGGCCAGCAGCGGGTTGCCCAATTCGCTCAGGTGCCACTCGATGCCCTTGGCTTTTTCCTTGCCTTTGCTGGCGAAGGCATAGGCTTCGGCGGTCTGGTCGGCGGACAGCAAGTGAATCGCAAAGCGCTTGCTGTCACGCAGGATCGGGTAGGTGTCCGACGCATAGTTGGGGCAGAACAGCACCAGGGCCGGGTCGATCGACAGCGCGCTGAACGCGCTGGCGGTGATGCCGACGATGCCGCCGTCCGGGTCGAGGGTGGTGACCACCGTGACCCCGGACGGGAACGAGCTCATGACGTCTTTGTAAATGCCGGGTTCGATCATGGTTGTGGACTCTTAACGCATCACAAAAGGATCAGGCATGGGCGCCTGGGAGAGGTTGATCCACACCGTCTTCAGCTCGGTGTAGGCCAGCACCGAATCGATGCCGCTTTCGCGTCCGTAGCCGCTGTTCTTGAAGCCGCCGATGGGGGCCATGGCCGAGACCGCGCGGTAGGTGTTGACCCAGATGATCCCCGAGCGCACATCGCGCGCCAGGCGGTGGGCGCGCCCGAGGTCGCGGGTCCAGATACCGGCAGCGAGGCCGAACTGCGAGTCGTTGGCGATGGCCAGTGCTTCGGCTTCGTCCTTGAAACGGATGACCGAGGCCACCGGCCCGAATACTTCCTCTTGCATGATCTTCATCGAGTTGCGGTCGCACTCGAACAGCGTCGGCTCATAGAACCAGCCTTCGCCGAGGTTCTGCGGGCGCTTGCCGCCGGTGCGCAGGCGTGCCCCTTCGGCGATGGCGTCCGCCACCAGGCCTTCGACCACGGCCAGTTGCTGCGCGGTGGCCATGGGGCCCATTTCGCTGGCGTCGTCTTGCGGGTTGCCGATGCGGATGCGTTGGGCGCGCGCTACCAGGCGCTCGACGAATTCGTCGTAGATAGCGTCCTGCACCAGCAGGCGCGAACCGGAGACGCAACTCTGCCCGGACGCCGCGTAGATGCCGGCGATTGCACCATTGATGGCGCTGTCGAGGTCGGCGTCGGCAAAAATGATATTCGGCGACTTGCCGCCCAGTTCCAGGGAGAGTTTGGCGAAGTTCTCCGCGCTGCTGCGCACCACATGCCTTGCCGTGGCCGCGCCGCCGGTAAAGGCGATCTTGCGCACCAGCGGGTGGCGGGTGAGGGCGGCGCCGGTGCTGGGGCCAAAGCCTGTGACCACGTTGACCACGCCCGCTGGAATGCCGGCTTCGAGGGCCAGGCGCGCCAGTTCCAGGACGGTCGCCGAGGCATGTTCCGACGGCTTGATCACGATGGTATTGCCCGCCGCCAGGGCCGGCGCGAGTTTGATCGCGGTCAGGTACAGCGGGCTGTTCCACGGAATGATCGCAGCGACTACGCCCATGGCTTCATGCACGGTGTAGGCGAACAGGTCGGGCTTGTCCAACGGCAGGGTGCCGCCTTCGAGCTTGTCGGCCAGGCCGGCGGTATAGTGGAAAAACTCCGGCAGGTAGCTGACCTGGCCACGGGTTTCGCGGATCAGCTTGCCGTTGTCACGGCTTTCCAGCTGGGCCAGGTGTTCCTTGTTCGCGGCGATCAGGTCACCCAGGCGGCGCAGCAGTTTGCCCCGCGCGGTGGCGGTGAGGCCGCGCCAGGCCGGGCTGTCGAAGGCGCTTTGCGCGGCCTGCACGGCGCGCTCCACGTCGGCTTCGTCGGCGTCGGGCAATTGCGCCCAGGGTTCGGCCAGGGCCGGGTTGAGGCTGTCGAAGGTCTTGCCGGAGAGGGCATCGACCCATTCACCGCCGATGCACATCTGGAAGCGTGCGAGTGTCATGCAACGATCCCCTTGATTGGAGTGTTTTGGGCGTACACCGTGTCGAGGAACCCCAGCAGCAACTGGTTGACCAGGCGCGGCGATTCTACCGGCATCATATGCCGTTGCTCGGCCAGCACCGCAACGCTGGCGCCGGGAATGCGATCTGCCAGTTGCCGGGCCATTTCCGGGGTCGAGCCAGGGTCGAGTTCGCCGGTGGCGACCAGGGTCGGTGCGCGCAACCCCGGGAGGTCGTCGGCACGGTACATGTCCTGGGTCGCAAACAGTTCATAGGTGGTCAGGTAACCCTGGGGGTCGTTGCCCGCCAGGGTTTCACGCAGCGCGGCGATCTGCGCCGGGTTGGCCGCCTGGTATTCACGGCTGAACCAGCGCGACAGTGCGGCTTCGGCATTCGCGTCGGGGCCGTGTTCGGCGGCCTGGGCGGTACGTGCGATGACCCCGGCACGCTGTTCAGGGCTGCGGTTGAACACACTGTTGAGCACCACCAGGCCCTTCAGGCGCTCGGGGTAATGCAAGGCAAACGCCCGCGCGACCAGGCCGCCCATGGAAAACCCGATCACCGTGGCCTGGGGCAGTTGCAGGTGGTCGAGCAGTTCCAGCAACTGGTCGGCATAGCCGAGCAGCGGGGTGTCGGCGGCCGGGCGCGGGCTGGCGCCATGGCCGAGCATGTCATAGGTGATCACGCGGTAGTTCGTGGCCAGGCCAACGACTTGCCCGCCCCACATTTCTTTATTCAGGCCCACGCCGTGGATCAAAACCACAGGCTGGCCTTGGCCGGTCGCCAGATAACTGGTGCCAGCCGGGGTGCGTTCAGCGGTGAGCCGAATCATGGAGCGCTCCTGCATGCTTTTTGTTGGGGTGGCCGGTCTTGCTTACTGGGCTTTTTCAGCCGCCAGCTCTTCCAGGTCGATATAACGGTTGCCGATGCGCGGATGCAGGCGGCCGCCATCGGCGCAACCCAGGACCACGACGATTTCGTCGGCACGCGGCGCATCTTCGATCTGCATCTCCAGGGTGATGTAGTGCGAACGCAGGCCTTCGTCGTCCTTGTGCATCATCGGGATCTGGATCGACGTGCCCGGGCCGCCGCGCTTGTTGGTAAAACTCAGGTAGCTCTTGGCCTTGACCGCCTCACGGTAGTGGTTGCCGAAGCGCAGGGTGTGGATGATCGCGCTGGCATGTTCGATCTCGCCGTCGGCACCGACCACTGCCGCCTTGCCGTAGGCCTCGATTTTTTCCGCGCCGCCGATGATGCCCACCAGGCGTTCGACCATCAGCGCGCCGAGGTCGGAGCAATTGGCACGGATCTCAGGCTTGAGGTCTTCGACGAAACCGCGACCCAGCCAAGGGTTTTTCAGCACCACGGCCAGGCCGACCATGGTCACGGGAGTGTCCGCGGCTTTACCGCCTTCGATAAAGGTTTCTTCTACGTAGCTGACGATCTTGCGGATTTCGAAACTCATGGGCTGCTCCGTCTGATGTGAGAGGTATGCGTATGATGGTATACCATAATACGAGAATCGCAATAGACGTCAGCACGTTCGAATGATCGGCGGTTGCACGCCAGCCTTATCCGCGGATGCGGACAGTGACGCCGAGGTCGGCGGGAGGTATTGGCGTATTGATGCACCTCAAGGCGACCGGTTGCGCGGTCGGGCTCAAGGTAGAGGCTGGCGTGGGGTAAGCAGCAGAGGCGGTGAGTGGCTCACCGCCTTGCATTGGCGGGGGTTAGAACTTGAAGCGGCCTACCAGGCCTTTGAGCTGCCCGGAGATATCCGTCAAACGGCCAGAGCCGGTCTGCGCCGAGTGGGCAAAGTCTTCCACCAGTTGGGCATCGGCGTGGATTTGCGCGATGTGCTGGTTGATCTGTTCGGCGACCTGGTGCTGTTCCTCGGCGGCGGTGGCGATCTGGGTGTTCTGGTCGCGGATCGAGTCCACCGAGCCTTGGATCTTGTCGAAGCTGTCGCGGGCCTGCTGGATGCGTTCCACACTGGTTTGCGACACCTGCAGGCTGCCTTGCATCTGCAGGGTGACTTCCTGGGTGCGGCGTGCGAGGTTGCCGAGCAGGCTGTCGATCTCGCCGGTGGAGTCGGCGGTGCGGCGGGCCAGGGCGCGCACTTCGTCGGCGACCACCGCGAAGCCGCGGCCCTGGTCACCGGCGCGCGCGGCTTCAATCGCCGCGTTGAGCGCCAGCAGGTTGGTCTGCTCGGCAATCGAGCGGATCGTGTCGAGGATGGTGTTGATGTTTTTGCTGTCCTGCTCCAACTGCTGCATGGTCTGGGTCGACTTTTGCAGGTCTTCGCTCAGTTTGAGCACGCTGCCGGTGGCTTCGCCGATATGCTGCTGGCCGTCGTGTACATCGCGGTAGCCTGCGTCGGCGCTGGACGCGGCGGCGCTGCAGGAGCGGGCGACTTCGTTGGCGGTGGCCACCATTTCGTTGAATGCGGTACTCACCAGCTCCACGGCTTCACGTTGGCGACCGGCGGCCTGGTTCAGGTTGTTGGCCACTTCGCGGGTGTCGGCGGCGGCGCTTTGCAGGTCGGAGGATGCGCTGCCGATGCGCTGTACCAGCTGGGCGATCATGCCCAGGAACTGGTTGAACCAGCCGGCCAGGCTGGCGGTTTCGTCCTTGCCTTGCACCTTGAGTTGGCGGGTGAGGTCGCCTTCACCTTCGGCGATTTCTTGCAGGCCGTCGGCGACCCCGCGAATCGGGCGCACGATCATGCTGGCGAAGCTCGCGCCGACAATTGCGAAGACCACGGCGAGTACCGCTGCGATGGCTGCGATCAGCCAGGTCAGGCGGGTGGCGTCGGCCATGACTTCGTCGCGCTTGATCAAGCCGATAAAGCGCCAGCCCAGGTCTTTGGAGCTGACCACGTTGGCCATGTAGGCCACCCCATCAATATCCACTTGGGTCACGCCGTCGCCGCGCTTGGCCAGTTCGGCGTAGTTGGCGCCGAGTTCGGCCATCGGCTTGAAGTTGTGCTTGGCGTCGCTGGGGTCCACCAGCACGTTGCCGTTGGCCTCCACCAGCATCAGGTAGCCGCTGTCGCCCAGCTTGATGTTGCGCACCAGTTCGGTGAGCTGTTTGAGCGAGACGTCCAGGCCGACCACGCCGAGCAGGGTGCCGCTGGCGTCGACCACGGTGTGGACCGTGCCGATCAGCACCACATCGTCCGGTGCCCAGTAATAGGCCCCGGTCCGCACGGTGGTGCCCGGAGCGGCCACGGCGGCTTTGTACCAGGGGCGTACACGCGGGTCGTAGTTGTTCAGTTTGGTGTCGTCAGGCCAGCTCGCATAACCGCCGTCGCTCAGGCCCAGGGACAGGTAGGCGGTGCTTGGGTGGCTTTTGGCGAACTGCTCGAATATCGCCAGCAGCTCTTTATTCGTCGGCGTCAGCGGGATTTGTGCGGCGTCGGCACCGGCGTAGTTCTTCAGCTCCTTGGCCGCGACAACGCGAGGGTCTTTGGCCACGTACTCGACGTTCTGGCTGATGCCGTCGAAGAACTGCTTCATGCCGTTATCGATCTGACGGATCTCGCGGCCGCTGCTGTCGAGGAAATTGGCCACAGCCGCCTCGCGCAGGTTCAGCACCACCAGCACCGCCACCAGGATAACCGGCACGCACGCGATGGCCGCAAACGCCCAGGTCAGCTTTTGCTTGATATTCATGACTTCTCCCGCGGGTATTTATAGTTTTGGCAAGGGGAAAACAGTAGCGTCGCATGTATTGTTATGAGGGGTGCGCCCATGCGTACCCCTTATATCGACCGTCGGGGCACGCACTTGAGGCCGTGGAGGCGTTCAGCCGATACGGTTGCCGCCCAGCGCATCGCGCTGCATCGACTGCAGGTTGTTCTCGATGGTTTCGCAGATGGTTTCCATCTGGATCTGATGTTCGCTGGAGTGAAACGGGCTTTGCAGGTCGGTGCCGATGCGCTCGATGGCCAGCAGCATGAAGCCCACCACCGTGGAGGCCAGCGGGGTGAACCAGCCCAGGGATTCGACCAGGCCCACCGGCACGATCAGGCAGAACAACGAAATGAACAGGCGCGGGAAGTACACGTAAGGGTAGGGCAGCGGGGTATTGGCGATGCGTTCCATGCCGCCCTGGGCGTTGGACAAATCCACCAGCGTCGACTCCAGCCGCGCCAGGCGGATGCTGTCCAGGTGCCCGGCCTTGTATTCCCTGGCCAACAGCGCCGCCGAGCCGGTGAGGATGTCATTGGCGAAATTATTGGTGGCGCCGTTGCGCGCAAATTCCTCGGCCGGAATAAATGCTCGCACCTCGTCCGGGCACGACCGGCCCTTGAGATGGGCGGCCAGGCAGTTCACATAGGCCACATGGCGGCGCAACAGGGTGGCCTTTACCGGGTTCACGTCGTTGCCGAGGTCATCCAATAGCGTCAGCACCTGCCGCGCGAAACTGCGCGAATTGTTGACCATCGCGCCCCATAAGGTGCGCGCTTCCCACCAGCGGTTGTAGGCGCTGCTGTTACGAAAACTGATCAGCACCACCAGCGCTGAACCGAGCAAGGTCAGCGGCATCAGCGGCAGGTTGATCTTGGTGGTGAGAAACAGCATGAAGTCCACGGTGACGGCGACGTCCCACAGCAACAGCCAGAACAGGGCCCAACCGACATAGCCCATGGTTTTGATGATCAGGCGGTATTTTTTGACGATGGCGGCTTTCAAACGGAGACCTCGCGGCGAGCGGTAAGCAACAGTGCCTAAGCTCGGACGTTGGTTTGCCGTGAAAGGTTCGGTGAAGGAGGGCGGTACACCGGATCAAATCAATGATTGCGCCCGTCGAGCTGGGTAGAGAGCAAGGATCACCACCATGCTATGCTCGAAAAGCTAACAGAGGGATTCCAAATGACGAGTACAACCGATGTCAGTATTGCCAGCAAAGTGCGCAGGCTGGCTAAAGTGCATCATGTCACCGCTGAACGTGACAGCATCAGCCGAATGGCGGTTGCCATCACCGGACTGGCTGGTGATGCGGTCGAATTGGATGGCGTGGAACAGTTATTGGTCAACCTTAAGCGCAAGGGTATTTTGAGCAAGTCGGAAACCCTTGCACTTCAAGGCAGTTATCTTCAGGAGAAGCGCCGCGCCAAGAAGAAACTCAGCGCATGAGTTTTGATCCTTTCGGAGATTTTGATACCGCTGGATATCTTCAAAACGCGTTACAGCTTAAAGATCCTATGGAGGTCAAGGAGTCCGAGCATCTGTCCTTTGAGTTGAGCGTGGAAGATGCACTGGGTTATTTGGCCAAGAAAAAACCGATTGATTACAAGTCGGTCCTCAAAGTACACGAAATCTTGTTTTCTGATTTCTATCACTGGGCGGGTAAAGATCGAAATGATCTGGTGCCGCATCTTGCCGTATTCAAGGGTTCCCACGACGATCCTTGGCACACTGTCTTTGAACATCCTGGCTCGATCAAGCGCTCCATTGACTATGCGCTTGAACTGGCGTCGAACAAGAAGCGCTTCAGAGAGCGTCCTGGCGATGTGATGGGGCAACTAGCATTTGCGCACCCTTTTCTTGATGGTAATGGGCGCACGATTCTGCTTGTTTTCATGGAGCTTTGTTATCGCTCCAAGTTCGCCATTGAGTGGTCGAAAACGAACAAGGACGATTATCTTCGGGCACTTAGCGAAGAGCTCAGGGCACCGTTCAAGGGGCATCTGAATAATTACTTGAAACCCTTTGTCGTCGATATTGCCCACCGTGATGAATGGCCGGGCATGATAGGTGGCATCAAGGGATTGGATGGCCTGGATAAAGAAGGGATAACTTACGAAAATCTGGACGATCCTGAGGTTCAACAGATCTACAAAACCTATCGAGCACAACTGATCGATACGCCCCCGTCCGCAAAATAGAGCAGTGACGTAATACGTTCGGATCGCTGTCCTGATCCTATCGTTTACCGCTGAGCCAGAACACTCGCCAGCAACCCGGGAAAACGCGCCTCAAGCACATCCGCGCGCAACGAATTCAGATGCGTGGTGCCGACGCTGCGGGTGTGGACCAGCCCGGCATCGCGCAGCACGCGGAAGTGGTGGGACATGCTGGATTTCGGCCGCCCGCCGTCCAGTTCGCCGCAGGTGGCCTCGGGCACGTCGGCCAGGTAGCGGATGATTTCCAGGCGCACCGGGTCGCTCAAGGCGTAGAGCACGCGTTCGAGTGTCAGGTCTTGCAGGGCGGGGTGTTTGAAGGCTCGCATAAAACAAATGATAACAGGGCTGGTGTTGAATACCATAGTTCGAATACCATCGAACTATCGAATCAATCACTCGCTCCTGGAGGTGCCTGATGGCTGCCTTGTTTGAACCCTACAAACTCAAAGACGTGACCTTGCGCAACCGCATCGCGATCCCGCCGATGTGCCAGTACATGGCCAACGACGGCATCGTCAACGACTGGCACCACGTTCACCTGGCCAGCATGGCCCGTGGCGGCGCTGGTTTGCTGGTGGTCGAAGCCACCGCGGTGTCCCCTGAAGGCCGTATCACTCCCGGTTGTGCGGGTATCTGGAGCGACGCCCACGCCCAGGCGTTCGTGCCGATGGTCAAGGCCATCAAGGCTGCTGGCGCGGTGCCAGGCATTCAGATCGCCCACGCCGGTCGCAAGGCCAGTGCCAACCGCCCATGGGAAGGCGACGACCATATCCCCGCTTCCGATGCGCGCAGCTGGGAAACCATTGCGCCTTCGGCCATTGCGTTCGGCGCCAACCTGCCTAACGTGCCGCGCGCCATGACCCTGGACGACATCGCCCGCGTGCGCCAGGACTTCGTCGACGCCGCCCGCCGTGCCCGCGACGCCGGTTTTGAATGGATCGAACTGCACTTCGCCCACGGTTACCTGGGCCAGAGCTTTTTCTCCGAACATTCCAACCAGCGCACCGACGCCTACGGCGGCAGCTTCGACAATCGCAGCCGTTTCCTCCTGGAAACCCTGGCCGCCGTGCGCGAAGTCTGGCCGGAAAACCTGCCGTTGACCGCGCGTTTCGGCGTGATCGAATACGACGGCCGTGACGAGCAGACGTTGACCGAATCCATCGAACTGGCCCGTCGCTTCAAGGCCGGTGGCCTCGACCTGCTGAGCGTCAGCGTCGGCTTCACCATTGCAGACACCCAGATCCCGTGGGGCCCGGCGTTCCTCGGGCCGATCGCTGAGCGCGTGCGTCGCGAAGCCGGCATCCCGGTCACTTCGGCCTGGGGGTTTGGCACGCCGCAATTGGCGGAAGGTGCGTTGCAGGCCGGGCAGGTGGATTTGGTCTCGGTGGGGCGCGCGCATCTGGCTGATCCGCATTGGGCGTACTTTGCCGCCAAGGAACTGGGGGTAGAGAACGCCTCCTGGACCTTGCCTGCGCCGTATGCCTATTGGTTGGAACGCTATCGCTGAGGCGGCCGCTCAGCCCGACCTGTGGGAGATGTCACACCGATGCCGGCAGGCCCGCCGCCATCGAAGCCTCGCTGGGGCTCGACATCTCCCACATTTGATCTCCAGGGCTGACAGAAAGTGTTCTTGCGCCCCTACCTTGCGGGTGCCGTCGAGCCTCACGGTTGTCGAACGAGGGTGTGGCTTATAACGGCGTCAGCACATTCATCACCGTATCCAGCGCCACCCGCGTGTCGTCCAGTTGCACCAGCGAGGCATGCCGGGCGCCGAGGGCGTCGCGGTTCTGGATCGCGGTGAGGATCGCTTTGTGCCGGGGCAGGCTCAGGCCCTGGATATCCGGGCGGCGGTTGGTGATGTTGATCGACTCGCGCAGCGGCAGCGACAGCATGTTGCACATATACGCCAGCAGGTCGTTGCGCGTGGCGTCGGCAATCGCACGGTGGAAGTCCAGGTCGGCCTGTAGCAGCGCGTCGTGGGTCTGCGCGGTTTCCATGCCGAGGTAGGCTTTTTCGATGGTGGCGATGTCTTCAGCGGTCGCGGTGGTCGCGGCCATGGCGGCGATTTCCGGTTCGAGGATGCGCCGCACGCCAGCCAGGGTGTTGAAGAACTCGCTATGGGGGGTGGACTGCATCAACCAGGACAGTACGTCCGGGTCGAGCAGGTGCCACTTCACCCGCGGCCGCACCACCGCGCCCACCCGTGGCTTGGAATACACCAGGCCCTTGGCGCTGAGCACCCGGGTCGCCTCGCGCAATACCGAGCGGCTGACCTTGTATTCCTCACACAGCGTGGCCTCCATGGGCAGTCGTTCTTCTGGCTTGAAGCGACCGGAAACGATGTGCATGCCCAAGTCCTGGACGATCTGGGCATGCATGCTCTTGCGCGGCTTGGACGGCTGGTGATCCATAACGACAGGGATGCTCTGGCTAAATAGGCGGCATCATAGCATCCCAATTAGTGGGAATGACGTGGGACTTCGGCCCCGCGGCAACCCACCAGGAAATCGAAGTCGCAGCCCTGGTCCGCCTGCAGCACATGGTCGATGTACAGCTGGCGGTAGCCGCCGACGATCAGCTTCTGCGGTGGTTTCAGGTCAGCCATGCGTGCCGCCAGCTCGGCGTCGGGGATGTCCAGGTGCAAGCGCCCGTTGGCGCAGTCGAGTTCGATCCAGTCGCCTTCGCGCACCGCGGCCAACGGCCCGCCGGCAGCGGCTTCCGGTGCGACGTGCAAGACCACCGTGCCATACGCCGTGCCGCTCATGCGCGCATCGGAGATCCGCACCATGTCGGTCACGCCCTGGGCCAGCAGCTTGGCGGGCAGGCCCATGTTGCCGACTTCGGCCATGCCCGGATAACCCTTGGGCCCGCAGTTTTTCATGACCAGGATCGAGTGGGCGTCCACCTCCAGTTCCGGGTCGTTGATGCGCGCCTTGTACATGTCGAAATCCTCGAACACCACGGCGCGGCCACGGTGCTGCATCAGCTCCGCGCTGGCGGCCGACGGCTTGAGCACCGCGCCCAGCGGGGCTAGGTTGCCGCGCAGCACACAGATGCCGCCGTCGGCGCGGATCGGGTTGTCGAGGGTGCGGATCACTTCGTCCTGGCCGTAGATCGGCGAGTCCTTGGTGTTCTCGCCCAGCGACTTGCCGTTGACGGTCAAGGCGTTCGGGTGCGGGATCAGGTTGGCTTCACCGAGCCGGCGCAGCACCGCCGGCAGGCCGCCGGCGTAGTAGAACTCTTCCATCAAGAAACGCCCGGACGGTTGCAGGTCGACGATGGTCGGCATGCCGCGCCCGATGCGCGTCCAGTCGTCCAGGTCCAGCTCCACGCCGATGCGCCCGGCGATGGCTTTGAGGTGGATCACCGCATTGGTCGAGCCGCCGATGGCCGCGTTCACGCGGATCGCGTTTTCGAAGGCTTCCTTGGTGAGGATCTTCGACAGCTTCAAGTCTTCGCGCACCATCTCCACCGCACGCATGCCGGACATATGCGCCAGCACATAACGCCGTGCATCCACCGCCGGGATCGCCGCGTTGTGGGGCAGGGAGGTGCCGAGTGCCTCGGCCATGCAGGCCATGGTCGACGCGGTGCCCATGGTGTTGCAGGTGCCCGCCGAACGCGACATGCCGCCCTCGGCCGCGAGGAAGTCATCCAGGCTGATGGTGCCGGCCTTGACCTGTTCGCTGAGCTGCCACACCACCGTGCCTGAGCCGATGTCCTGGCCCTTGTGCTTGCCGTTGAGCATCGGCCCGCCGGTGACCACGATGGCCGGCACGTCGCAACTGGCGGCGCCCATCAGCAGCGCCGGGGTGGTTTTGTCGCAACCGGTCAGCAACACCACGCCGTCGATGGGGTTGCCGCGAATCGCTTCTTCCACGTCCATGCTCGCCAGGTTGCGCGTGAGCATGGCGGTGGGGCGCAGGTTCGATTCGCCATTGGAGAACACCGGGAATTCCACGGGGAAGCCGCCGGCCTCGATCACGCCGCGTTTGACGTGCTCGGCGATCTGGCGGAAATGCGCGTTGCACGGCGTCAATTCCGACCAGGTGTTGCAGATACCGATGATCGGTTTGCCATGGAACTGATGGTCGGCGATGCCCTGGTTCTTCATCCAGCTGCGGTACATGAAGCCGTTCTTGTCGGCGGTACCGAACCACTGGGCGGAGCGTAGGCCGGGCTTTTTATCAGGCATGATGGTTTCTCTTATTGTATGACTATATGTTCTATGCGTGCTTAAACATAAGCGCAAAATCGAAGCTTTGGAAGAGTTGTTTTGCAAATAGTCCTACTATATAGTCTGGCTTAACTGAGGTATGGCCCTGGCGGATTTTCGCGAGAGGCGTCCCCCGAGCTTCTATAAAAACAACAATCGGAGATCGACCCCCATGAGCCAGGAACTGCGGCTTATACGGCGCATCACGCTGAAACTGATTCCCTTCCTCATCCTGCTGTACCTGATCGCCTACGTGGACCGCTCCGCCGTGGGTTTCGCCAAGCTGCACATGGGCGCCGACGTCGGCATCGGTGATGCGGCCTACGGTTTGGGCGCGGGTCTGTTCTTCATTGGCTATTTCCTGTTCGAGATCCCCAGCAACCTGATGCTCGATCGCTTCGGCGCGCGGCGCTGGTTCGCGCGCATCATGCTCACCTGGGGCGCCATCACCATCGGCATGGCGTTCGTGCAGGGGCCACACAGCTTCTATGTGATGCGCTTTCTGCTCGGCGCGGCGGAGGCGGGGTTCTTTCCCGGCGTTCTGTACTACATCACCCAGTGGTTCCCGGTGCGCCATCGCGGCAAGATCCTCGGGCTGTTCATCCTCTCCCAGCCGATCGCGATGATGATCACCGGCCCCGTGTCCGGCGGCCTGCTGGGCATGGACGGCGTCCTCGGCCTGCACGGCTGGCAATGGCTGTTCATCGTCATCGGCACCCCGGCGCTCCTGCTCACCTGGCCGGTGCTGCGCTACCTGCCGGACGGCCCCAAGCAGGTCAACTGGATGAGCGAGGACGAAAAAACCTGGCTCACCGGCGAACTGGCCAAGGACCTGCAAGCCTACGGCCAGACCCGCCACGGCAATCCACTGCACGCCCTCAAGGACAAGCGCGTGTTGCTGCTGGCGCTGTTCTACCTGCCGGTGACCCTGAGCATCTACGGCCTGGGCCTGTGGTTGCCGACCCTGATCAAGCAGTTCGGCGGCACGGACCTGGTTACCGGCTTTGTGTCGGCGGTGCCGTATATCTTCGGCATCGTC
Organism: Pseudomonas sp. LY-1; assembly: GCF_053502595.1. Classification (NCBI taxonomy): domain Bacteria; kingdom Pseudomonadati; phylum Pseudomonadota; class Gammaproteobacteria; order Pseudomonadales; family Pseudomonadaceae; genus Pseudomonas; species Pseudomonas sp. LY-1. The sequence goes on from NZ_CP094353.1 coordinate 2,892,298, forward strand.
GGGCTGTTGATCATCCCGCGCAGTTCCGACCGTTTGAACGACCGCTATGGCCACCTGGCGGTGCTCTATGTACTGGGTGCCATCGGCCTGTTCTGCAGTGCCTGGCTGAGTGTGCCGGTGCTGCAAATGGCCGCGCTGTGCCTGGCGGCGTTCGCACTGTTTTCCTGCACGGCGGTGTTCTGGACCCTGCCGGGGCGGTTTTTCGCCGGTGCCAGTGCGGCAGCGGGCATTGCGTTGATCAACTCGGTGGGCAACCTCGGCGGCTATATCGGCCCGTTCGTGATCGGCGCGCTCAAGGAATACACCGGCAACCTGGCTTCGGGCTTGTACTTTTTGTCCCTGGTGATGGTGTTCGGGCTGGTCTTGACCGGCGTGGTCTACCGCGTGCTGGAGCGCAAGCATGTGCTGCCTGCCGAGCAATTCGCCGCCAGTGCCCGTGGCGCCACACGTACTTAATCGAGGAGAAGTTTCATGCGTTTAGTTCAGTTCGAGGTGTCCAACGGCGAGCGCCGGGTCGGTGTGGTGGAGGGCAGCCAGGTGCGCGAAGTGCTCAGCGCCCACAGTGTGCGCGAGTTGGCGCTGGCCGCGATCGAAGCCGGCGTGGGCCTGGTGCAGCAGGTGCAGAGCCTCGGCCTGGGCGACAGTCATCATTACGCCGAGCTGCTGGCCGCCCTGAAGATCCTGCCACCGCTGGACCACCCGGACCCGGCCCATATGCTGATCAGCGGCACCGGCCTGACCCACCTGGGCAGCGCGTCGGCGCGGGACAAGATGCACCAGCAGGCCGGTGACGACAGCGCGTTGACCGACACCATGCGTATCTTCAAGTGGGGCGTGGAAGGCGGCAAACCGGCGGCCGGCCAGGCGGGCGTGCAGCCGGAGTGGTTCTACAAGGGCGACGGCAGCATCGTGGTGCGCCCCGGCGCGGCGTTCCCGGTGCCGCCCTTTGCCGAAGACGCCGGCGAAGAGCCGGAGATCGGCGGACTGTATGTGATCGGCCACGACCGCAAGCCCTATCGCCTGGGTTTCGCGGTGGGCAACGAGTTCTCCGACCATGTGATGGAACGCAAGAACTACCTGTACCTGGCCCATTCCAAACTGCGCAGTTGCAGCTACGGCCCGGAGTTGCGCGTGGGCGAGTTGCCCCGGCATCTTGCGGGCACCAGCCGCATCCTGCGTAACGGCGAGGCGATCTGGCAGAACGAGTTCCTCAGTGGCGAGGCCAATATGTGCCACAGTCTGGAAAACCTTGAGTACCACCACTTCAAGTACAGCCAGTTCCTCAAACCCGGCGATGTACACATTCATTTCTTCGGCACCGCCACCCTGTCATTCGCCGACGGTATACGTACTCAACCGGGCGATGTGTTCGAGATCAGCCAGGCCGAGTTCGGTGCTCCGCTGGTCAATCGTGTCGGCAGTGCCGACGCCGTCTTCGAACCCGGCGACGTCATCACCCTTTAAAGGAGAGCCACATGCCCCAGTTCCTTGGTCACAACTACATCGGCGGCCAGCGCAGCGCCAACGGCAGCGTCAAGCTCCAGAGCATGGATGCTGCGACCGGCGAAGCCTTGCCCCAGGATTTTTACCAGGCGACCCCGCAAGAAGTCGACGCCGCCGCCCAGGCTGCCGCGGCGGCTTACCCGGCCTACCGCGTCTTGAGTGCCGCGCGGCGTGCGCAGTTCCTCGACGCGATCGCCGACGAGCTGGATGCCCTGAGCGATAACTTCATCGACCTGGTGTGCCGCGAAACGGCGCTGCCCGCCGCGCGAATCAAGGGCGAACGCGGGCGCACCAGTGGGCAGATGCGTCTGTTCGCCAACGTCTTGCGTCGCGGCGATTTCTACGGTGCGCGCATCGACAAGGCCCTGCCGGATCGCCAGCCCCTGCCACGCCCGGACCTGCGTCAGTACCGCATCGGCCTGGGCCCGGTTGCCGTGTTTGGTGCGAGCAACTTCCCCCTGGCGTTTTCCACGGCGGGCGGGGATACCGCCGCCGCGTTGGCGGCCGGCTGCCCGGTGGTGTTCAAGGCCCACGGCGGGCATATGGCCACGGCCGAACGCGTCGCCGATGCGATCATTCGCGCGGCCGAGGCCACCGAGATGCCGGCGGGCGTGTTCAACATGATCTTTGGTGGCGGCGTCGGTGAAGCGCTGGTCAAGCACCCGGCGATCCAGGCGGTCGGCTTTACCGGCTCGCTCAAGGGCGGGCGCGCCCTGTGCGACATGGCGGCGGCGCGTCCGCAGCCGATCCCGGTATTCGCCGAGATGTCGAGCATCAACCCGGTCATCGTGTTGCCCCAGGCCCTGCAGGCGCGGGCCGAAACCGTGGCACGCGAGCTGACTGCCTCGGTGGTGCAAGGCTGCGGCCAGTTCTGTACCAACCCCGGTCTGGTGATCGGCCTCGCGTCGCCGGCCTTCAGCGCGTTCACCCAGCAGGTGGCGCAACTGATCGGCGATCAGCCGGCGCAGACCATGCTCAATGCCGGCACCTTGAGCAGCTATGACAAGGGCCTGCAAAAACTGCTGGCGCACCCCGGCATCCAACACCTGGCCGGTCAGGCTCAAGCCGGGCAACAGGCGCGGCCGCAGTTGTTCAAGGCCGATGTCAGCCTGCTGATCGACGGCGATGAAGTGCTGCAAGAGGAAGTGTTCGGCCCCACCACGGTGTTCGTCGAAGTCGCCGACCAGGCCCAGCTCAGCGCCGCCTTGCATGGCCTGCACGGCCAGCTCACGGCGACGATCATCGGCGAGCCGGCCGACCTGCAACAGTTCGCCGAACTCACGCCGCTGCTGGAGCAGAAAGTCGGGCGTATCCTGCTCAACGGTTACCCGACCGGCGTGGAAGTCTGCGATGCGATGGTGCATGGCGGGCCGTACCCGGCGACGTCGGATGCGCGTGGCACCTCGGTCGGCAGCCTGGCCATCGACCGCTTCCTGCGCCCGGTGTGTTTCCAGAACTACCCGGACAGCCTGCTGCCCGACGCGTTGAAAAACGCCAACCCGTTGCGTATCCAGCGCCTGGTGGATGGCACTCCGTCACGCGACTCGCTGTAACGCGCACCTGAGAACAATAACAATCCAGGAGGCAACATGTCGTTTCACGCCGTCAGCGCACACCGTGCGCAACTGGGGGAGGGCCCGTTCTGGGACGTGCCCACCCAGGCCCTGTATTGGGTCGACATCGCTGGCAAACAGGCGCTGCGCCTGCTGGACGGGCAGTTGCAGGCCTGGCGGTTGCCGGAGCATGTGTCCGCGTTTATCCCGTGTGAACGCGGCGATGCGCTGGTGACCTTGAGCAGCGGCGTCTACCGACTGGACCTGGCGAGCGCCGCCTTGAGCCTGTTCTGCGTGGCCGACCCGCACGCGGGCAACCGTGGCAATGAAGCGCGCTGCGACGCCCAGGGCCGCCTGTGGCTGGGCACCATGCAGAACAACATCGGCGAGCACGGCGAAGACCTGCCCGTTACACGACGTTCCGGCGGGCTGTTCCGTGTGGATGCCGATGCGCGGGTCACGCCGTTGCTGCACGGCCTGGGTATTCCCAACACCTTGCTGTGGAGCGACGACGGGCGCCAGGTGCATTTCGGCGACAGCCTCGACGGCACGCTGTATCGGCATGCGATCCAAGCGAACGGCCAACTCGACCCCGCCCAGCCCTGGTTCGGCCCGCATGGGCGCGGCGGGCCGGACGGGTCGGCGATGGACAGTCAGGGCTACATCTGGAACGCGCGCTGGAACGGCAGTTGCCTGCTGCGCCTGACGCCGGACGGTGAAGTCGATCGCATCGTCGAACTGCCCGTCAGCCGCCCCACCAGTTGCGTGTTCGGCGGGCCCGACCTCACGACCCTGTACATCACCAGCGCCGCCAGCCCTCTCGAACACCCCCTGGATGGCGCGGTGCTTGCCATCGAGGTCGATGTGCCCGGTAAACCCTGTCACCGCTTTGCCGGATAAACGCTATACCGCTTCACCGCTTTACCCCTGTAGGAGCGAGCTTGCTCGCGAAAAACGTTAACGATGACGCGTGCATCCTGAATGCACGCGGCGCTCTCAGGCTTTTCGCGAGCAAGCTCGCTCCTACAAAAAAAGAAAACAACAATAAGGAGTCAACCGTATGAATCGTCGTCGTGCTATCCGTTCCTTGTGCTGCGCCGCTGTGGCGGTCTCGGCCATCAGCTTGAGTGGGCTGTCGCTGGCCGCTGAAGCAGTAAAAATCGGCTTCCTGGTCAAACAAGCCGAAGAACCCTGGTTCCAGACCGAATGGGCCTTCGCTGAAAAAGCCGGCAAGGAACATGGTTTCACTGTGATCAAGATCGCTGTGCCCGACGGCGAGAAGACCCTCTCGGCCATCGACAGCCTGGCCGCCAACGGCGCCAAGGGCTTTGTGATCTGCCCGCCGGACGTGTCCCTCGGCCCGGCCATTGTCGCCAAGGCCAAGGTCAACGGCTTGAAAGTCATGGCCGTGGATGATCGTTTCGTCGACGCCAAGGGCAATTTCATGGAAGACGTGCCGTACCTGGGCATGGCCGCGTTCGAAGTCGGTCAGAAGCAAGGCGCGGCGATGGCCGCCGAGGCGAAAAAGCGCGGTTGGGACTGGAAGGATATCTACGCGGTGATCAACACCTTCAACGAACTCGACACCGGTAAAAAACGCACCGACGGTTCGATCAAATCCCTCGAAGAGGCCGGCATTCCTAAAGACCATATCCTCACCGCCGCGCTCAAGACCCTCGATGTGCCCGGCAGCATGGACGCCACCAACTCGGCGCTGGTCAAGCTGCCCAGCGGCGCGAAGAACCTGATCATCGGCGGCATGAACGACAACACCGTGCTCGGCGGCGTGCGCGCCACCGAAAGCGCCGGCTTCAAAGCCGCCAACGTGATCGGCATCGGCATCAACGGCACCGACGCCATCGGCGAGTTGAAGAAAGCCAACAGCGGTTTCTTCGGTTCGATGCTGCCCAGCCCGCACATCGAGGGCTACAACACCGCGCTGATGATGTACGAGTGGGTCACCACCGGTAAGGAACCGCCGAAGTACACCGCGATGGACGAAGTGACGCTGATCACCCGCGCCAACTTCCAGGAAGAACTGACCAAGATCGGGCTGTGGAAATGACCGCAGCGGCACTGCGCTTTGACGGCATCGGCAAAACCTTCCCCGGGGTCAAGGCGCTGGACAACATCAGTTTCACTGCCCACCCGGGGCAGGTACACGCGTTGATGGGCGAGAACGGCGCGGGCAAGTCGACGCTGCTGAAGATCCTCGGCGGCGCCTACATCCCGAGCAGCGGCAGCGTGCAGATCGGCGCGCAGACCATGGCCTTCAAATGCGCGGCCGACAGCATTGCCAGCGGCGTCGCGGTGATCCACCAGGAGCTGCATCTGGTGCCGGAAATGAGCGTCGCCGAGAACCTGTTCCTCGGGCATTTGCCGGCGCGTTTCGGCGTGGTCAACCGCAGCCAGCTGCGCCAGCGGGCGCTGGCGTGCCTCAAGGGCCTGGCCGATGAAATCGACCCGCAGGAAAAGCTCGGGCGCCTGTCCCTGGGCCAGCGCCAACTGGTGGAAATCGCCAAGGCGCTGTCGCGTGGCGCGCATGTGATTGCCTTCGATGAGCCCACCAGCAGCCTGTCGGCCCGCGAGATCGACCGGCTGATGGCGATCATCACGCGCCTGCGCGACGAGGGCAAAGTGGTGCTGTACGTGTCCCATCGCATGGAAGAAGTGTTCCGCATTTGCGACGCGGTCACGGTGTTCAAGGACGGCCGCTACGTGCGTACCTTCGACGACATGCGTGCGCTGAGTCACGACCAGTTGGTCACCTGCATGGTCGGTCGCGATATCCAGGACATTTACGACTATCGGCCGCGCGAGCACGGCGAGGTGGCGCTCAAGGTCGACGGTTTGCTCGGCCCGGGCTTGCGTGAACCGGTCAGCTTTGAGGTGCGCAAGGGCGAGATCCTCGGCCTGTTCGGCTTGGTCGGCGCCGGGCGCACCGAGTTGTTTCGCCTGCTCAGCGGCTTGCAGCGCGCCACGGCGGGGCAGTTGGAACTGTGCGGGCAAGCGCTGCAATTGCGCTCGCCGCGCGACGCCATCGCCGCCGGCGTGCTGCTGTGCCCGGAGGACCGCAAGAAGGAGGGCATCATCCCGCTGGGCAGCGTGGCCGAGAACATCAACATCAGCGCACGCGGCGCCCATTCCCGGTTCGGCTGGCTGCTGCGCGAGGGCTGGGAGCAGGGCAACGCCGAGCAGCAAATCCGCGGGATGAAGGTCAAGACGCCGAGCGCCGCGCAGAAAATCATGTACCTGTCCGGCGGCAATCAGCAGAAGGCCATTCTCGGCCGCTGGCTGTCGATGCCGATGAAGGTGCTGCTGCTGGACGAGCCGACGCGGGGCATCGACATCGGCGCCAAGTCGGAGATCTACCAGATCATCCATGACCTGGCGGCGAGCGGCATCGCGGTGATTGTGGTGTCCAGCGACTTGATGGAGGTGATGGGGGTTTCCGATCGCATTCTGGTGCTGTGTGAAGGCGCTTTGCGCGGCGAACAACGGCGCGAACACGCCACTGAATCCAACTTGCTGCAACTGGCCTTGCCGCGTGGCCTGGCGAACTGAGAGACGACTATGACGACCCAACACAACGCGTTGCCGACGGCACGCAAACCTGTGGACCTGCGCGCGCTGCTCGACAACTGGGCGATGCTGCTCGCGGCGCTGGCGATTTTCCTGCTGTGTGCCTTGCTGATCGACAACTTCCTCTCGCCGCTGAACATGCGCGGGCTGGGCCTGGCGATTTCCACCGTGGGCATCGCCGCCTGCACCATGCTGTTCTGCCTGGCGTCGGGGCACTTCGACTTGTCGGTCGGTTCGGTGATCGCCTGCGCCGGGGTGGTGGCCGCGATTGTGATGCGCGACACCGACAGCGTCATGCTGGGCATCGGCGCGGCGCTGCTGATGGGCCTGATTGTCGGGCTGATCAACGGCATCGTCATCGCCAAGCTGCGGGTCAATGCGCTGATCACCACCTTGGCGACCATGCAGATCGTGCGCGGCCTGGCCTATATCTTTGCCGACGGCAAGGCGGTAGGAGTGTCCCAGGATCAGTTCTTCGTGTTCGGCAACGGCCAGTTATTGGGCGTGCCGGTGCCGATCCTGATCACCATCGTCTGCTTTGTGTTCTTCGGCTGGCTGCTCAACTACACCACCTACGGGCGCAACACCATGGCCATCGGCGGCAACCCGGAAGCGGCGCTGTTGGCCGGGGTCAACGTGGACCGCACGAAGATCCTGATCTTTGCCGTGCATGGCCTGATCGGCGCATTGGCCGGGGTGATCCTCGCGTCACGCATGACCTCGGGCCAGCCGATGATCGGCCAGGGCTTCGAGCTGACGGTGATTTCCGCTTGCGTGCTGGGCGGGGTGTCGCTCAGCGGCGGCATCGGCATGATCCGCCATGTGATCGCCGGGGTGCTGATCCTGGCGATCATCGAGAACGCAATGAACCTGAAGAACATCGACACCTTCTACCAGTACGTGATCCGCGGCTCGATCCTGCTGCTGGCGGTGGTGATCGACCGCATGAAGCAACGCTGAGCTCCTTCCTTTGCATTAGCGGAAGAACTCGCCGGGAGTGGCGTCGAATTGCTGGCGAAACGCGTTGATAAACGCCGACGTGGATTCATACCCGCACGCCAACGCCACATCCGTCACCCGCTCGCCTTGCTCCAGGGCGGGCAGGGCGCCGAGCAGGCGCAAGCGCTGGCGCCAGGCGCGGAAGGTCAGCCCGGTGTCACGCAAAAACAGGCGGCTGAGGGTCTTCTCGCTGACCGCCAGCTTGCGGCTCCAATCCTCCAGCGTGGTGGGTTGCTCCGGGTGCAGCTCCAAACTGCGATAGATCTGCCGCAAGCGCGGGTCGAGGGGCAACGGCAGCATCAAATCCACCTGGGGCGCCGCCGCCAGTTGGTCCAGCACCACCTGGGCCAGCCTGCCGTCCGGGCCCTCTTCGGCATATTCCACCGGCAGTTCGCTGAAGCGGCGGATCAACTCGCGCAACAAACTGCTCACCTCCAACACCTGGCAACGTTCGTCCGCCCAGGCGGTGACGCTGCAATCCAGGTACAGGCTGCGCATCTCCGTGTGCGGCGAGCTGTAGACCCGGTGCGGCATGCCCGCCGGAATCCACACCGCGCGCTGCGGCGGCGCGACGAAGCGGCCGACGCTGGTCTGGATCTCCAGCACCCCGGAAATCGCGTAGGACAACTGCACCCACGGATGGCTGTGCCGACGGGTCAAGGCGCGGTTGGGCAAGGATTCGGTGCGTCCGTACACCGGGCGTGGCAGGCTGGAAAGCCCGGGCACGCTGCGGCGGACGGTCTTGTCATGTCCTTTAGGCGGCATTTACTGGCTCATTGGCGTTAGTCGGTAATAAAGCGTTACGTTAGAGTCGCGATGACGTTCTTGGCAACCCCGGAAGATCCTGCTTATGACTCGCCCGCGTTTTCTGCCCGACAATTTCACCCTGACCCTGATTGCCACCGTGCTCCTCGCGTCCTTGCTGCCCGCCAGCGGCCAGACCGCCGTGGCTTTCGGCTGGGTGACCAACCTGGCCATCGCGCTGTTGTTTTTCCTGCACGGCGCCAAGCTGTCACGCCAGGCCATCGTCGCCGGGGCCGGGCACTGGCGCCTGCACCTGCTGGTGTTCAGCCTGACCTTTGTGCTGTTCCCCTTGCTGGGCCTGGCGCTCAAACCGCTGTTGTCGCCGCTGATCGGCAAAGACCTGTACATGGGCATGCTCTATCTGTGCGCGTTGCCGGCCACGGTGCAGTCGGCGATTGCCTTTACGTCCCTGGCGCGCGGCAATATCCCGGCGGCGATCTGCAGCGCGGCGGCGTCGAGCCTGTTCGGGATCTTCCTCACGCCGCTGCTGGTGACGCTGTTGCTGAATGTCCACGGCGAGAGCGGTTCGACCGTCGACGCCATCCTGAAAATCAGCGTGCAACTGCTGTTGCCGTTCATCGCCGGGCAGATCGCCCGCCGCTGGATCGGCGAGTGGGTCGGCCGCAACAAGGCCTGGCTGAAGTTCGTCGACCAGGGCTCGATCCTGTTGGTGGTCTACGGCGCGTTCAGCGAAGCGGTCATCCAAGGCATCTGGCAGCAGATTCCGCTGTGGGAGCTGGGCGGCCTGGTGGTGGCCTGCTGCGTGTTGCTCGCCCTGGTATTGCTGGCGTCCACGCTGCTGGGCAAAGCTTTCGGCTTTAATCAGGAGGACCGCATCACCATCCTGTTCTGCGGTTCGAAGAAAAGCCTGGCGACCGGAGTGCCGATGGCCCAGGTGCTGTTCGCCGGGGCGACCATGGGTGTGTTGATCCTGCCGTTGATGCTGTTTCACCAGATCCAGTTGATGGTGTGTGCGGCCTTGGCGCAACGTTATGCGCAGCGCCCGGAAAGCATTCCGGAACTGATGGGGCAGGTGGATCCGTGATCGGTCTATCAGACATTTCTTAAAGCGACGAAAGGCCTAAAGCCTGCGTCAAAACGGACGACTCACTTCTTGTCAACCCAAGAAGGAGCGTCGACATGAACGTTATACGTTTGTCACTGGTTACAGGCTTCCTCGCTGTATGGACGGGGACGTGCATGGCGGCGCCGCAGGGTGGCGTCGTCCGATTCTACGGCAGTATCGTCGAGCCGGGCTGCACCACGGCGGCGGCGAGCGGCTCGATAATGGACTTGAAAGGCTGCCCGCAGGCCAGTCGCGGCAACCAGCTCGCGGTGCAGCCGGTCCGCAGCGTCAAGGCGGTGGGCGCACCCAACGCCCATGTGCGGTTGATGGCCGACACCCCCAACGGACGTTATTACGACCAGCGGTATGTCCTGGTGGACGCCTTCGATAAGCCCATTCAGACGGGTAGCTACTTGATCACCCTGACCTCGCCCTGATCGATCCGCAGGCGATTTGCTCCGGATGAGCGTCAACAGCCGCCCGAGAAACCTATAGAATGCTCGGCGGCGGCGCTTGTCCTGGGTGGCCGTTTGATCATCGTCAGAGTGCCGCGCCCTTCAATGAGCCTTTCAACCGCAACGCCCCGTGCCAACTGGCAACCGGTCATCGCCCTCGCGCTGGCCGCCTTTGTGTTCAATACCACCGAATTTGTGCCCGTCGGCCTGCTCAGCGCTATCGGCGCCAGCTTCGACATGCCCATTGCCAGCGTCGGCCTGATGCTCACCATCTATGCCTGGATCGTGTCGCTGACCTCGCTGCCGGTGATGCTGCTGACGCGCAACATCGAACGGCGCAAGCTGCTGATCGTGTTGTTCGGCCTGTTCATCGCCAGTCATATCCTCTCCAGCGTCGCCACCAGCTTCGGCCTGCTGATGGTCAGCCGGATCGGCATCGCCTTGTCCCATGCGCTGTTCTGGTCGATTACCGCGTCCCTTGCGGTACGCCTGGCGCCGGCCGGCAAACAGGTGCAAGCCCTCGGCCTGTTGGCCACCGGCACGTCGCTGGCGATGGTGTTGGGCATTCCCCTGGGCCGCCTGCTGGGCGAAGCGATGGGCTGGCGCACCACGTTCCTGGTGATTGCGGCCTTCGCCGCCGGCCTGGTGTTCTGGCTGGCGCGCACCTTGCCGCTGTTGCCAAGCCAGAACTCGGGCTCCCTGCGCAGCCTGCCGCTGCTGTTCAAGCGCCCGGCGCTGGTGGCGCTGTACGTGCTCACCGCCATGGTGGTCACCGCGCAATTCACCGCCTACAGCTATATCGAACCGTTTGTCGAACGTGTCGCTGGCCTGAGCGGTAACGTCGTGACCCTGTTCCTGCTGGTGTTCGGCGGCGCGGGCATCATCGGCTCGCTGTTGTTCAGCCTGGTACACCGCTTCAACCCGCATCTGTTCGTGGTCGGCGCGGTGTTCCTGCTGGGCGCGTGCCTGGCACTGATGCTGCCGTTGAGCGGGGCCGAATCCTACCTCGTCGGCCTGAGCGTGTTCTGGGGCATGGCGATCATGGGCTTCGGCCTGGCCATGCAGTCCAAGGTCCTGGTCCTCGCCCCGGACGCCACCGACGTGGCCATGGCCATGTTCTCCGGCATCTACAACATCGGCATCGGCGGCGGCGCGTTGCTGGGCAGTTGGGTCGGCAGCCACTTCGGCTTCGCCTGGATCGGCGCGGCGGGCGGGTTGTTGGCGGCGCTGGCGTTGATCGGTTATTGCCTGGCGATCCGACGGTTCGGCCAGGGTGTCGCGCGCGACTGAAATCAGACAAGTCTTACAGGGCAATTTGATGCCTGTTGCTACCGTCTCCCAGGACCTCCCACATCCTGTGGTGACGGCGATCACCACGCCCTTCGATCAGGGCCGTGGTGTTTGAAAAGCAATGGAGTCGATTGTGCAAAAGCGTTTGACCGCAGAGTTTGCAGGTACCTTCTGGTTGACGTTCGGCGGGTGTGGCAGTGCCATCCTGGCGGCGGCATTCCCGACGCTGGGGATCGGGTTTCTGGGGGTGTCCCTGGCGTTCGGGCTCACCGTGCTGACCATGGCCTACGCGGTGGGCGGTGTCTCAGGCGGGCATTTCAACCCGGCGGTGACCATCGGCCTATGGGCCGGGCGCCGCGTTCCCGGTGCCGATGTGCTGCCTTACATCGCCGCCCAGGTCGCAGGAGCGATTGTCGCCTCTGCCGCCCTGTACGTGATTGCCAACGGGCAGTCGGGTTTTGAGCCGGGTGGTTTTGCCGCCAACGGCTATGGCCCGCTGAGCCCCGGCCAGTTCGACATGAAGGCGGCGTTGCTGGCCGAACTGATCGCTACGTTCTTCTTTGTCCTGATCATCATGCGCGTGACCGCACCGGGCGCGGTTGCCGGCTTTGCGCCGATTGCCATCGGCCTGGCGCTGACCTTGATTCACCTGATCCTGATCCCCGTGACCAACACCTCGGTCAACCCGGCGCGCAGCACTGGGCCGGCGTTGTTCGCCGGGGTCGAGTACCTCGCGCAACTCTGGGCGTTCTGGCTGGCGCCGATTGCCGGCGGGGTGTTGGGGGCGTTGGCGGCGCGCGGGTGGGAGGCGCGCAGCCCGGCTTGAATCGAAAAAGGGGGGAATCAAGCGCATTCCCCCTGCATCACTTCCAGGTCTGCACGTCCTGTGCATCCACCGCCTTGAAGAACGCATCCGCGATCTTCTGCTGCTCAGCCAACTGATCGATCGTCCCCGGTTACAGGTGCGGTTTCACCCATTTCCCGGCCTGTACCCACTGCGCGTACACCCCCGATAAATACTGTTCCGATCTGAGCTTAGGGCGCTTTTTGTGCGTTTCGAGGCATCGGGCATAACCATAGAATTATATGGTTCTTTCATAATTGTCGCTGATTAATATAATCAAATTGTAGTTTTGTCGCAGGTGCCCTGCATGACGCAAGGCGCGCAATCTACCTAGCGAACACAATCATGGGAGTTTTTGCATGGCCGCTTTCGATCCTTTAACCCGCCGCCGCCTCCTGGGCATGGCCGGTATTACCCTGGCCAGCCCCTTGCTGCTGTCGCTGCCCCGCCTGGGCTTCGCCGCCGACGAGCACGCCGCGCACCACACGCCCCAGGAGCCCGCCGGCACCGGTGAGTTCATCCGCCTGGATGCGCCTCGCGCGCTGAAACTGGCGGTCAACCTGAATGCCGTGTGCCTGGCCCCGGTGGTGATCGCCCACGGTCAAGGTTTCTTCAAACAGCACAACCTGGATGTGGAACTGGTCAACTTCGGCAATTCCACCGAGGTGCTGCTGGAAGCCATCGCCACCGGCAAGGCCGATGCCGGTGTGGGCATGGCGCTGCGTTGGCTCAAGGCCCTGGAGCAGGGCTTCGACGTCAAGCTGACCGCCGGCACTCATGGCGGCTGCCTGCGTTTGCTCAGTGCGGCGAACGGCGGCGTAAGCACACTCGAAGCCCTCAAGGGCAAGACGATCGGCGTGACGGACATGGCCAGCCCGGACCGCAATTTCTTCTCGATCCTGCTCAAGAAGCACGGCATCGACCCGGTGCGCGACGTCGAATGGCGCCTGTACCCGGCCGACCTGCTCGGCACCGCCCTGGAGCGCGGCGAGGTGCAGGCGGTCAGCGGCAGCGACCCGTTCATGTATCGCCTGATCAAATCCGGCGTGGCGCGGGAACTGTCCACCAACCTGGTGGAGGCCTACGCCAACCTCAGCTGCTGCGTGGTCGGTGTCACCGGCAAGCTGGTGCGCGAAGACAAGCGCGTGGTCGCGGCGCTGACCCAGGCGATCCTCGAAGCCCATGACTATTCCGTGCAACACCCCGAGGTCGTCGCCAAGGGTTTCCAGGCCTATGCGTTGAACACCTCCACCGAAGAAGTCCAGGCGATTCTCCACGACCACACCCACGGCCACCATGCGGTCGGCGCCGCGCTGACCGCGGAAATCACCACCTACGTCACCGACCTGAAAACCGTGGAAGTGATCAGCCAGGGCACCGACCCGCTGGCGTTCGCCCAGGAGATCACCGCCGATGTCTTCAGTTGACGCGACCACCCTCAACCCACCCGTGGCGTTCAAGGTCTGGTGGCCGGGCCTGGCGGTGGTCGGCGCCTGGTTGGCCGTGGCGCTGCTGATCAGCTACTGGCCCAATGCGACGCGCGACTGGCCGATGACCCAAGGCTTGGCCCATCTCTGCGTGGGCGTGGCGGCGGTGTTCGGGGTGTCGAGTGTGGCCGGGCGCCGGTTCGCCAGGCTCGGCCTGCGCCTGCGCGGAGCCGCGTCATGGCTGATCGCTTTACCGCTGCTGTTGGGCATTTGGGAGCTGCTCACGGCGAAACTCGCGCTGCTGCCGGTGCCGTTCTTCGCGCCGCCCCAGGCCCTGCTCGCGGTGTATGTCGAAGACTACGCGCGCCTGGCCGACAGCCTGCTGCATTCGGCGTTGCTGCTCGGTGCGGGCGTGGCGTTGGGCGCGGCAACCGGGTTTATCGCCGGCGTGGCCATCGGTTGGTCGACGCGTATCGGCTATTGGCTGCATCCGGTGCTGCGCATCCTCGGCCCGGTGCCGTCGACGGCGCTGTTGCCGTTGTGCTTTTTCCTGTTCCCCAGCAGTTGGAGCGCCAGCGTCTTCCTGATCGCCCTGGCCACTTGGTTTCCGGTCACGGTGCTGACCTGGTCCGGCGTGGCCAGTGTCGATAAAGCCTATTACGACGTGGCGCGCACCCTTGGTGCAAAACAGCCTTTCCTGATCTTCAAGGTGGCGATTCCCGCCGCCTTGCCCCATGTGTTCGTCGGCCTGTTCATGGGCCTCGGCGCCTCGTTTTCGACTCTGGTGGTGGCGGAAATGATGGGCGTGAAATCCGGCATCGGCTGGTACCTGCAATGGGCCCAGGGGTGGGCGGCCTACGCGAATATGTATGCAGCGTTGTTAATCATGGCGCTGGCCTGCTCGGGGTTGATCAGCGGCTTGTTCCGGCTGCGCGACCACTTGCTGGCCTGGCAGAAAGGAGCGATGAAATGGTAGCCCTGGCAACCGCAGTAGAAGCCGCGGTGGGATTGACGCTGCGCATCGAAAACCTGAGCCACGGGTTTGCCTTGGACGGTGAGCATCTGCCGGTGTTGCAGCGGGTTTCGCTGGACGTGGCAGCGGGGGAGTTCGTTGCCTTGCTCGGGCCTTCGGGGTGCGGCAAGTCCACCTTGCTGCGTCTGGTCGCTGGGCTGGAACCGGCGGATTCCGGGCGCTTGCTCGCCGATGGTGAGCCGATCAGCGGCCCGGACCCGAGCCGCGTGGTGGTGTTCCAGGACCCGACCTTGTATCCGTGGCGCCGCGTGTGGGACAACGTCGCCCTCGGCCTCGAAGCCCAGGGCCTGCTCAAGACCCATGCCGCCAAAGTCGATGAAGCCTTGGAAAAAGTCGGCCTCAGCCAATTCGCCCGCGCCTTCCCTCGGCAACTGTCCGGCGGCATGGCGCAGCGGGTTGCGCTGGCCCGTGCGCTGGTGAACCAGCCGCGCCTGCTGATCCTCGACGAGCCCTTGGGCAAACTCGATTCCCTGACCCGCATCACCATGCAAAAGGAACTGATCGACCTGTGGCAACGCCAGGGCTACACGGCGTTGCTGGTGACCCACGATGTGGAAGAAGCCTTGCTCCTGGCCAACCGCGTGATCGTGTTCAGCGACCGCCCGGCGACCCTGCAGGCGCAATTGACCGTCGAGCGGCCATACCCCCGGCACCGCGACGATCCTTATCTGGTGGACCTGCGCCGGCAGATACTTGGCTTGCTGGGGTTGGGGGAGAGCTGGTAGGTATGACTTGATCAGTCTGAGCAGCGCCTGGCGACTCAATCTATAAAGCTGTCGATGACTAGGGCCGGTATCTGCATTGGGACGAGTTTCGTCGATATCCAGCGCCGGGTCTCAAGAAAGAGGCCGCATGGGCAGCTATCAAGATGTCCCGGGCTTGCGCGAGTAAGACCCTGGAGCTTCGCAGCGAGTGCGGCAGTGCGTTTTTTTTGTGCATCACTGACTTTTGTGAGGCGGTTGTTCACGGCGTCGAGTCGTTGACGTCCAGCTTGGGCGGGGCAGTGGCGTCTTCTCCCCAATACCGCGATAACACTCGGTATCTGGTGGACTCCTATATCCAGCGCGCAGTTGGAAGGCGCCGCGACGACTCGTAAAATCGCCAAGGACATGTTGGCCAAGGCGCGCATGCCTCAAGACGATGATGAGCGGATGATCCTCAATCCTGTTCCTCACCTCGCAACTGCACGCTCATCGCCTCGCAACTCTGCGCCCAGTCGCTCAGCCACTGCGGCAGGGGCGGCGATGTTTCGGCCAGCCCCAGCTCCCGCAGGAAATCCGCCGGGGGCAGGGTGCCCTTGGCTGAGCGGAACAGCCCGCGCATCACCACCACGCCGACCACCCGACCCTTGCTGACGAAACGGTGCTCCATCAGGCTCCACTTGTGGTCCCAGCCGAGTATGCGGGTGTGTACCTCGAACACTTCGAACACCTTGAGTTCGCGGCGGAACTTGCCCCAGGTATCGCCCACGATCGGCAGCGCCTTGTTGCGCAGGGCCACGCGAAAAGCGCCAGTGCGCAAGACAAAATCCATCCGTGCAACGTCCGCCAGGGTGAAGTAGCGGCCATTGGTGACATGCCGGTTGAGATCCAGGTCCAGCGGCCATACCCGCATGCGTACCACGGTGGTGGCCAGGCCATGGGCAGGCTTGCGCCAGGGGCGACGGCAGAGCATGTAGAGCAATCGAAACCAGAGATTCATAAAGACGCCACAGAGTTGAACAGTGGCAGCACTGTAAGGGCGCCAAATCGGCTAAGGTAGGTGCGCAAATGACTTATTTAATGCGAAAAGCGCAAAAAGGTCCGTGAATGCACATTACCTTGCTCCTGGCCGATCACTGCTCCGCCGCCAGCGCCACCCTGGCCCTGGAAATGCTCAGCGCCGCCAACCTGTTTGCCGACCATCCGCCCTTCGAGATCGTGGTTGCGTCCCTCGACGGCCAGGCCGTGAATGCCTGGGGCGGGCAGCGTCTGCAAGTGGCCTGTTCGACCGCGCAGATCGCACAGACCGACCTGGTGTTGATCCCCGGCTTTCTCTTCACCTTGAAAGAGGCTTTGCCGACGTTTGCCGCCTTCGGCCCCTGGCTGCGCGAACAGCATGGGCGCGGCGCCGTGCTGGCGTCGATGTGTACCGCCGCCTTTCTGTTGGCTGAAACTGGTGTACTGCAAGGCTTGCGCGCCACCACCCACTGGGCGTTTGCCGAGCTTTTCCGGCGACGCTACGCAGACGTAAGCCTCGATGACGCGCAGATGCTCTGCGAAGAAAACCGCGTGATCACCTGTGGTGGCGCCAGTGCGGCAATGGACTTGATGCTCCACCTGATCCGCCGCTTCGGCTCGCCGGAACTGGCTCACACCTGTGGCAAATACCTGCTGATCGACACGGTGCGGACGGTGCAGTCGGTGTACGCGATGTGGTCGTTGCCCAAGAGCCACGGCGACGCGCAGATACTGCGCGTGCAGCATTGGCTGGAGCAGCACTGCGCCGAGGCGCTGGTGATTGACGAGGTGGCCCGGCACTTTGGTTTTGGGGTGCGCAATTTCAAGCGACGTTTCAAGGAAGCCACCGGCTATACGCCGATCGCTTATGTGCAGACCCTGCGCCTGGAGCGCGCCAAGCAGATGCTGGAGTCGACGCGCATGACCCTCGAAAGCATCACCTATGCGGTGGGCTACGAAGACAGCAACTCGTTCCGGCGCCTGTTCCAGCAGCGGGTGGGGATGCTGCCGGCAGCGTATCGCAAGCGATTTCAGGCCAGTACCCGATAAGCAGGCGAAAAAAAACCGGCTGATCAGGCCGGTTTGGGGTGCCGCGCACACAGCGCGGGGTCAAGCGTTGTTGCCCTGCAGGCGATCAGCACCGCCTTCAGCCAGGCCACGTTCCTGCAGACGATCCGCACCGCCTTCAGCCAGGCCGCGTTCCTGCAGACGATCCGCACCGCCTTCAGCCAGGCCACGTTCCTGCAGACGATCTGCACCGCCTTCGGCCAGGCCACGTTCCTGCAGACGATCCGCACCGCCTTCAGCCAGACCACGTTCCTGCAGACGATCTGCACCGCCTTCGGCCAGACCACGTTCTTGCAAGCGATCCGCACCGCCTTCAGCGACGCGACGTTCCAGCAGGCGTTCAGCACCGCCTTCGGCGACACGGTTGCCTTGCAGACGCTCGGCACCGCCTTCGGCGACGCGGTTTTCGTTGAGGCGATCAGCGCCGCCTTCAGCGACGACTGGGTGGGCAAAAGCGTTTGCAGCAAGTACCGAGAAAGCGAGGCTAAGCAAGAGTTGGCGTTTCATGAGAGTGTGCTCCGAGTGTTTGATTAGGGTGTTGCCTGGTGTGGGTTTGATGTTACGCGTTGGCATTTTTAAGAGAACTTCATTGGGCTGATGTTGACTATCGACGCCAGCGATAGCCCGCGTCGGCGGGCTATCGTGCAGCCGTCATGGCATCTGCGGCAGTTCCAGAGGGCGCAGGTCAAATACCAGCACCTCGGCATCGTCACCGTGGCTCAGGCGGATCTGGCGCTCATCGCGCACGCGGGCCCCGTCGCCTTCCTGTAGGCGTTGGCCGTTGATCTCGATGCTGCCGCGGGCCACATGGATGTACACGTGGCGGTCCGGCGCCAGGTCCAGGCTTGCGCTTTCGTCAGCGTTGAACAGCCCGGCATAGACCCGTGCATCCTGGCGCACGTGAAGGGAGCCTTCGGCGCCATCCGGCGAGATGATCAACTGCAAGCGTCCACGTTTCTGCGCTGCGCTGAAGTGCTCCTGCTGATAGCGTGGCTCGGCGCCGGAGACATTCGGCACGATCCAGATCTGCAGGAAATGCACGCCACGGCTCTGGCTATGGTTGAACTCGCTGTGGGCCACGCCGCTGCCGGCGCTCATCAGTTGCACATCGCCGGGGCGGATCACCGAGCCGGTGCCCAGGGTGTCCTTGTGTTCCAGGGCGCCTTCGAGCACATAGGAGAAAATCTCCATGTCGCGGTGCGGGTGCTGGCCGAAGCCACGGCCTGCGGCGACGCGGTCATCGTTGATCACCAGCAGGTCGGAAAAACCCTGTTCGGCGGGGTTCCAGTAGTTGGCGAACGAGAAGGTATGGAACGACTTCAACCAACCGTGATTGGCGGCGCCGCGGTCGGAGGCTTTGCGAAGGGTCAGCATGGTGGTGTCCTCAAGTCAGAGCGGGCTGCGAAATGCAGGGCGCTTGCGTTGAGAAGAAGGTTACTGGTTACTGGAATATTCATTAAGAAGCTGATATCTGAATAACTGTCGCATTGAGGTTGACAGTTGCGGACGTGGCATAATACCCGCTGCCTTCCTTCCTGATGGACGTCTCCCTCTATGAACACCGTGGCCATGGCGCTGTTTCCGGACTTCCTCCTGCTCGACATGGCTGGGCCGCTTGAAGTGTTTTCGATTGCCAACCGCTACCTGCCAGCGGCGCAGCACTATCGGATCCTGATCGTCGGCACCGAGCCCGGCCCGCTGCGTGCGTCCAATGGCGTGGTCGTGCAGCCCGACCTGCTGCTGGCCCAGGCGCACGAGGCCTATGACCTGCTGCTGGTGCCCGGTGGTCCCGGTGCCTATAACGAATGCCACCCCGACCTGTTGCCCTGGCTCCAGGCCGCGGCTCCACGCGCGCGGCGCTTCGGCTCGATCTGCACCGGTGCCTTTGTGCTGGGGTATGCCGGGTTGCTCGACGGCCACCGCGTGACCACCCACTGGCATTACACCGAGCGGCTGATCAAGGCCTTCCCCCAGGCCGTTGTCGAAACCGACCGCATCTACCTGCAGGACGGCCGCCTGATCACGTCCGGCGGGGTGACGGCGGGTATCGACCTGGCGCTGTCGGTTGTCGCCCAGGACCACGGCAAGCAGGTCGCGGTGGACGTGGCCAAAGTGCTGCTGGTGGTGATGAAGCGCCAGGGCGGGCAGGCCCAGTTCAGCCCGATGACCGCCGCCGTGGCGCCCCAGGAAACCGCGATCACGCGGGTGCAGAGCCATGTGCTGGCGCATCTGGACCAGCCGTTCACCATCGAATCCATGGCGGCACTCGCCGGCATGAGTGCGCGGCACTTTGCGCGGTTGTTCGCCAAAGAGGTGCAGATGACGCCGATGGCCTTCCTGCAGGGCGCGCGCATCGACCGCGCCCGGCACCTGCTGGAAACCACCGACCTGCCGCTCAAAACCGTGGCCTTTCACGCAGGCTTCGGCAGCGTGCGGCATATGCGCTTTCTGTTCAGTGAAAAACTCGGCCTCAACCCCACCCAATACCGACAGCAGTTCAGTTAACGACAGGATGTCCGTCTCGCGCACCCGATTGTCCGTATCGCTCCCCGTGCCAGCATTGTCCTGTTACAACGAGCTGGCAAGATAACGGCAGGCCCATGGAAGAAGGATGCGCGGAAGCCCAAGCTCGGGTGTTTCAGCGCTTTTACGCAGATGAACAACGACCATGCGATGCGCTTTGGCCCTTACACCTTTCATCGCCAGCAGCGCCTGGTCAGCAAGGCAGGCATGCCCGTGCCGTTGGGCGGGCGCGCGCTGGACATCCTGGCGGTGCTGCTCGAAACGCCCGGGCAATTTGTCAGCAAGGACACCCTGATCGCCCGCGTCTGGCCGTGCAGCGTGGTGGAAGAGAACAACCTGCGGGTGCATATCGCCGCCCTGCGCCGTGCGTTGGACGGTCGTCGCTACATTCTCAATGAACCCCAACGCGGCTATTGCCTGGTTGCGCCGCTGCAGGAGGCCGCTGGGAACGCGGCACCGCGGCACAACCTGGCGACCCGGCTCAGCCCGCTGATCGGTCGCGACGAACTGGTGGGGACGCTGGTCCGACGCCTGTCGGGGCAACGCCTGATGACCCTCACCGGAGGCGCTGGCGTCGGCAAGAGCAGCCTGGCGCTGGCGTTGGCCGAGCGTGTGTCGCCGCGTTATCGCGACGGCGTGTGGTGGCTGGATCTGGCCGGTGTCGATACGCCCACGGCAATGCTGCGCCACTTGGCCGAGACCCTCGGGCTCGACGCGGCTGACAGTGGCGCGGCACTCTTCCGTCAATTGGCCTCGCGCCAGTTATTGCTGGTGCTCGATGGCGCCGACGTGTTGCTCGGCGCCTGCCGTCATCTGGTGCGCGCGCTGCAGGCCAGCGCGCCTGGGGTGACGCTGTTGTTGAGCAGCCGCGAAGCCTTGCGGGTGCCCGGCGAGTGGGTGCAGCGCGTGCCTCGCCTGGCGCTGCCGATGCCGTCCGCCTGGGGCAGCGTCGAGCAGGCGATGGCCTACTCGGCGGTGCAGGTGTTCGTCGCGCGCGTGCGCGCCAGTCAGCAAGGGTTTGCCCTGCGGCCCCAGGACTTGCCGGCGCTGCGCGATATCTGCCGCCGGCTCGACGGTATTCCGTTGGCCCTCGAACTGGCGGCGGCCCAGGTCGATGCTCTCGGCGTGCAGGGCTTGCAGGTGCAATTGCGCAGCGGCCTGCAAGTGCTGGCGCGCGGTCGGCGCACGGCGCTGGAACGCCACCGATCCCTGGCGGCGGCCCTGGACTGGTCATACGAGCGCCTGAGCCTGCCGGAGCGTTGGCTGTTCCTGCAACTGGGCCTGTTCAAGATGGCGGTGAGCTTGCCCGTCCTGGGGCAGTTGATCGCCGGCACCGAGCTGGCTCACGCCGACCTGCCATACCTGCTGCGGCGACTGGTCGACATCTCGCTGCTGAGCGTGGAGCCCGGCCTCGGTCCCGAGCGTTACCGCCTGCTCAACAGCGTGCGCAGCTACGCCCTGGCGCAACTGCGCGACCCGCTGCAAGTGGCGCGTCTGCAGCAAGGGTATGGGCATTATCTGGGGGCGTTTTCAGGCCGGCCGTTTGTCCTGCAACTCGTCGAGCAGGCGGCGCACGCCGATTAGCTCCTGGGTGGCGAACCCTTCGCTGAATCGCCCGTAGACCGAGTCCAGCAACTCGCGTGCCGCTTGCCGGCGGTCTTGGCGCTGCCACAGCCGCGCCAGCGCGGTCGCACTGCGTAACTCCCAGGCCAGGGCGCCTTGCTGGTGCGCCAGGCCGAGTGCCTCGAGCAACAGCGCTTCTGCCGGGATGTCGTCACTGTGCTCGGCGCGCACCCGCAGGATCTCTGCCGAACACCAGCCGGCCGCGCCGCTTTTGGCGCGTTCGAACATCGCCGCGTCCACCGCGCCCGCGTTGAAGGTCACCAGGGTATCCGCGATCAGGCCGAGCCCGGGCATGGCTTGCGTCGGCGTTGCGCCCGCGTAGTGTCGGGCCCAGGTATGAAACAGCTGCACCGAGTGCTTTTGCGCTTGTTGCAACAACAGTTCCTGCAGCGAATGGGCCGCGGCCGCGTCGCCGTTGTAGCGGGCGATGACCACCCCGGCCAGGGCCAGGGTGTAGCAGATCGAGGTGCCGTGGTTGATCTGCAGCGCCAGTTCCAGGGCCTGGTTCGCGGTGCGCCAGGCCCGCTCCGGGAACCCCCGCAGCCACAGGATGCGAGCGAGGATCGTCAGCGAGGCCACGCCCTGGTCGTACTGCACGCCGAAGCCATGGGTGAACCGGTTCAGATGGCCGCTGTGGGCCATGCGCTGGATCACCTGTTCGGCATTGCGCAGGGCCAATGCCTGGTGACCGGCAAAGTGCTGGGCCAGTACCCGCAGGCGCTGGGCGCTGAGGTCGAGCAAGGGGTCGGCCTGGGGGCCGAGTTGATCGAAGTGCAGGCTTTGCGCAAGTGCCTGGCGATAATTGCCGCAGCACAGGTTGACCGCCATATGGCCCGACACCGCACGCAACTGGCCGCTCAGATCGTTGTTCGCTTCGGCCAGGCGCCGCGCGTAGGCAAAGGCGTCAATGGTCTGCGGCGTACCGCCCTGGGTGTGATACGAAAAACTGCCCAGCGCCAGTTGCAACGCCATGTGCAAGTGCGGGTTCGGCGCGGGCGATTGCGCCAGCCGTGCGAGCGCCTTGCCCACGTACAGCCCGTGTTCCCCCAGCAATGACAGTTCCTGCCACAAGGGCATCGCGCTGACCGTCAGGCGAATACCCAACAGGTGCGTGCCCTGGTCGCCCAGGCCCCAATCCAGTGCGGCGCGGATGTCTTCGCGCAGGGGCGCGTAGCGGTCGATCCAGGGCTGCGTCGCGGTCAGTTCCCAATCGTCCCGGGCCTGTTCCATCAAGGCCAGGCAGCGTGCGGCGTGGCGCTCGCGGGTGGTGTCGAGTTCAGCGGCCACGCTGAGCTTTTCCAGGGCGTAGGTGCGGGTGATGTCCAGCAGGCGGTAGACCATCTCGTCATCGCCGGGCTCGACATTGAGCAAGGACTTGGCCACCAGTTGGGTGATCGAACCCAGCACCTCGGCCGGCGCGATCTGTTCCCCGGCGATCACCGCCGCCGCGCTGGCCAGGCTGAAGCCGCCGCGAAACACCGCCAGGCGGCGCAGGCAGATCTGTTCGCACGGCGCGAGCAGGTCGAAACTCCAGTCCAGCGTGGCGCGCAGCGTCTGTTGACGGGGCAGGGCACTGCGGCGGCCACGGGTCAGCAGGCGAAAGTTGTCTTCCATCTGCACCAGCAGGCCTTGCAGGCCGAAACGTTCGATCTGCGCCGCCACCAGTTCAATCGCCAGCGGGATACCGTCGAGGCGCTGGCAGATATCAATCGCCAATGGCAGTTCGGCTTCGCTGAGGGCGAAGCTGTCCTGATGGGACATGGCGCGCTCGATCAACAGTTGCAGGGCCGGATAGCCCAGCGCCTGGGCACGGTTGCCGGTGGCGGGCGGGCAGGCCAGCGGCTCCAGGCGCTGCACGTATTCACCCTCGGCGCGCAGTGCTTCACGGCTGGTGGCGAGGATGTGAACGTTGGGGGCGTGGCGCAGCAGGGTCTCGCTGATCAGGGCGATGTCATCGAGCAGGTGTTCGCAGTTGTCGATCACCAACAGCAACTGGCGTGTGTGGAGACTGCGCGCGAGGGTCAACAGCGGCGCGTGTTCGTCGGGGGTGAGGTCGAGCAGGGCGGCGAGGTTGGGCAGGATCATCGACGGCGCGCTGAGGGGGGCGAGGTCGAGCAGGCGAATGCCGTCGCGGTAATGCCCGATCAACAACTCGGCGACACGCAGCGCGACCGTGGTCTTACCGATGCCTCCCGCGCCGGTCAGGGTGATAAAGCGTTGTTGCGGCAGTTGCTGCACCAGCGCATCGATCAGCGCCTGGCGGCCGATCATCCGCGTGCTGCGCAGCGGCAGGTTATGGGCCTGGCTTTGCGCACTGCCGTCGGTTGGAAGGGCCATCGGTTCGATGCTCAGTGGCGCAACAAAACTGTAACCGCGCTGGGCCACGGTGACGATGTAGCGCTGCCCGGCCTGGCCATCGCCCAGGGCCTTGCGCAACGCCGCCATATGCACGCGCAGGTTGCCGTCTTCGACCACGCTTTTGGGCCAGACCCGCGCGATCAGTTCCTGCTTGCTCACCACATTGCCGGCCTGTTCCAGCAGGATCAGCAGGATGTCCACTGCCCGCCGTCCCAGGCGCAACGGCCGGCCAGCCTCCAGCACCAGGCGTTGGCGCGGGTGTATCCGATACGGACCGAAGTGTACGGCCTGTTCGCTGAGGTCGTTCATGCCAGCCCGAGCTCTGAAAAAAGGGTTCGCCCAGCATATTCCACGCTTGCGCTGACCACTAGGCGGCAATCGCCTGCTTGCGACGCAATTGGTGATTGCGCCAGGTCATCGGGTTGACGCCTTCGCTGCGCGTGAACATATGGCAGAAGTGCGCCTGGTCGCAGAAACCACATTCGAGGCTGATTTGCGTCAGGCTCAAGGACGTACCGGTGATCAACTCCTTGGCGCGCTGGATGCGCTGTTGGCGAATCCATTCCTGCGGCGACAGCCCGGTGGTGCATTTGAAGGCGCGGGAGAAATGGCTGCGCGACAGTGCGCAGGCCTGGGCCAGGTCGGCAATCGCCAGGCTTTCGCCGAGGTTGGCGAGGATCAGTTGCTTGGCGATACGCTCGCGCCGGGGGCAGAGGCCGCCGGTCGCGCAGAAGCTTGGAGCACCGTGCTCAAGTCGGGCCATGACGAAATATCCGCAGTCGATGGGAGCGTTCCCGGTGAATGGATGCAGTGTAGACGGCCTCATTCTTGGTGCCGTGCCGTCCGACTGACGAGTTAATCGTTGTTAATTTCGCCAGTTGTTGGCGTGGAAAAGACAGCACAGGTGTGCAATCGCGCTCGCCGCGCCGCGTGCTTAGCTGGTGCTCTGTCAACTGTTTGGGGACCGCCATGAACCGCAACGACCTGCGCCGCGTCGACATGAACCTGCTGGTGATTTTCGAAGCGCTGATGTTCGAGAAGAACCTGACCCGGGTCGCCGAAAAACTGTTTATGGGCCAACCGGCGGTGAGCGCGGCCTTGGGCCGTTTACGCGATTTGTTCGACGACCCGTTGCTGCTGCGCAATGGGCGCGGCATGGAGCCCACACCACGCGCAATGGCAATACTCAAGGAGCTGCAACCGGCCATGGACACCATCTCGAGCGCGGTCAGCCGCGCCAAGGATTTCGACCCTTCCACCAGCTGTGCGGTGTTCCGCATCGGCCTGTCCGATGACGCCGAATTCGGCCTGTTCCCGCCGTTGCTCAGCCAACTGCGCGACGAGGCACCGGGGATCGTGGTGGTGGTGCGCCGCGCCAATTACCTGTTGATGTCGTCGCTGCTGGCCAGTGGCGAGATCACCGTGGGAGTCAGCTACACCACGGATCTGCCGGCCAATGCCAAGCGCAAGAAACTGCGCGACATTCCGTGCAAGGTGCTGCGCGGCGATGGCGGCACCGCACCGCTGAGCCTGGACGAATACTGTGAACGGCCGCATGCCATGGTGTCGTTCTCGGGGGACTTGAGCGGCAATATCGACCTCGACCTGGCGCGCATCGGTCGGGCGCGCCGGGTGGTGCTGGCGGTGCCGCAATTCAGTGGCTTGCGGGCGTTACTGGCGGGCACGCAGATCATCGCGACCGTGCCGGACTACGCAGCGTGCGCCTTGACCGAAGGCACCACGTTGCGCGCGCAGGACCCACCGTTTGCGATCGACGCCGCAGAGCTGTCGATGGTGTGGAGCGGGGTGCATGACAACGACCCGGCGGAGCGCTGGTTGAGGAGCCGGATCAGCGCGCACATGTCCAGCTTCCCCGCGTAGGCGGCCTCGCAGGTCACCACGCCAAACAGCACAAACATCCAATTTCGAATCGCCCGTCGCCGCCAAACTCGCCTCATCGCTCAGCTCTCCAGGGGGGAAGAACACACCATGGACCCAACACCTGAAACCGGTTCCGACGAAGTCGTCACCCTGATCGTCAAACACCGGATCAAATCCGGCAGCGAGGCCAACTACGAAGCGTGGCTACGCCGCATAGTACGCATCGCCGGCGAACGCCCGGGCCACCTCGGCGTCGACGTCGTGCGCGGTAAACACGACGGCCTGTCGCTGTTCACCTGCGTGTTGCGCTACCGCTCCACCGACGACCTGCAACGCTGGCTCGACTCCCCCGAGCGCAAAACCCTGATCGAAGAAGCCGCGCCGATGCTGGCCGACGGCGACCACACCGAAATCGGTGCGGTCAACGAGTTCTGGTTCACCCCCCAAACCGACAGCGTCGCCAAACCGCCGCGCTGGAAACAGGCCGTGGTCACCCTGTGCGTGATCCTGCCGCTGACCCTGCTGGTACCGATCGTGTGGGGCCCGATATTGGGCCTGCACCCGTTCCTGTCCAACTACGTGGTCGCCACCTTCCTGATCACCCTGACCATCGTGTTGCTGGTGGTGTACCTGCTGATGCCGGCGGCTACCCGCCTGTTCGCTCCCTGGCTTGAAGCCTCTGTAAAGGAAACCCTATGAACGCCGATCTGATTTTGTTCAATGGCCAGTTCCACACCGTGGACCGTGAAAACCCACGCGCCACCGCCGTCGCCATTCGCCAGGGGCGCTTCGTGGCCGTGGGCACCGATGGCGAGGCCATGGCCCTGCGCGGCAGCGGCACCCAGGTCATCGACCTCAAGGGCCGCACGGTGATCCCCGGCCTCAACGACTCGCACCTGCACCTGATCCGTGGCGGCTTGAACTACAACCTCGAACTGCGCTGGGAAGGCGTGCCGTCCCTGGCCGATGCCTTGCGCATGCTCAAGGATCAGGCCGATCGCACCCCGACGCCGCAATGGGTGCGCGTGGTCGGTGGCTGGAACGAATTCCAGTTCGCCGAAAAGCGCATGCCGACCCTGGACGAGCTCAACCAGGCGGCGCCGGACACGCCGGTGTTCGTGCTGCACCTGTACGACCGCGCCTTGCTCAACCGCGCCGCCCAGCGCGTGGCCGGCTACACCAAGGACACGCCCAACCCGCCGGGCGGCGAGATCGTGCGTGACAGCAACGGCAACCCCACCGGCATGCTGGTGGCGCGGCCTAACGCAATGATTCTCTACGCGACCCTGGCCAAGGGCCCGAAACTGCCGCTGGAATACCAGGTCAACTCGACCCGCCAGTTCATGCGCGAACTCAATCGCCTCGGCCTGACCAGTGCGATCGACGCCGGCGGCGGCTTCCAGAACTACCCCGATGACTACGCGGTGATCGAGCAACTGGCCAAGGATGAACAGCTGACGGTACGTATCGCCTACAACCTGTTCACACAGAAGCCCAAGGAAGAACTCAGCGACTTCAAGCACTGGACCGGCAGCGTCACCCTGCACCAGGGCGACGACTACCTGCGCCACAACGGCGCCGGCGAGATGCTGGTGTTCTCCGCCGCCGACTTCGAAGACTTCCTCGAACCGCGCCCGGACCTGCCGCTGAGCATGGAGCAGGAACTGGAGCCGGTGGTGCGCCACCTGGTCGAGCAGCGCTGGCCGTTCCGCCTGCACGCCACCTATAACGAGTCGATCTCGCGCATGCTCGACGTGTTCGAGAAGGTCAACCGCGACATCCCGTTCAATGGCCTGCCGTGGTTCTTCGACCACGCCGAAACCATCACCCCGCACAACATCGAGCGTGTGCGCGCCCTCGGCGGCGGGATTGCGATCCAGGACCGCATGGCGTTTCAGGGTGAGTACTTTGTCGAGCGCTACGGCGCCAAGGCCGCCGAAGCCACGCCGCCGATCAAACGCATGCTCGCCGAAGGCGTACCGGTCGGCGCGGGCACCGACGCCACGCGGGTGTCGAGCTACAACCCGTGGACCTCGCTGTACTGGATGGTCAGCGGCCGTACCGTAGGTGGCCTGGAGCTGCACGCCGAAGGCCTGCCGCGCCTGACCGCGCTGGAACTGTTCACCCACGGCAGCGCCTGGTTCTCGTCCGAGCAGGGCAAGAAGGGTCAGATCAAGGTCGGCCAGTTGGCGGACGTCGCCGCGCTGTCGGCGGATTTTTTCAGCGTCGATGAAGAGGCCATCAAGTGGATCGAGTCGGTGCTGACCGTGGTCGGCGGCAAGGTGGTGTATGGCGCCGGCGACTTCGAAGATTTCGCACCGCCGCGCGTGCCGGTGCTGCCGGACTGGTCGCCGGTGGTCAAGGTGCCGGGGCACTGGCGTCCCGCTTCGCCGCTGCAGGCGCAGGCTCACCACTGCAGTGGCCCGTGTGGCGTGCATGCTCATGGCCATGAGAAAGCGCGTCTTTCCAACGTGCCGGTCAGCGACTTCCAGGGCTTCTGGGGTGCGTTTGGCTGCTCGTGCTTTGCGTTCTGATACCTAAACCCACAAAGGAGTTAACCCATGACTTACAAGCGCTTGAACAAAGATGACGCCGTGGTGCTGTTGGTGGATCACCAGACCGGCCTGATCTCCCTGGTGCAGGATTTCTCCCCCAACGAATTCAAGAACAACGTGCTGGCCCTGGCCGACGTGGCGAAGTTCTTCAACCTGCCGACCATCCTCACCACCAGCTTTGAAAGCGGCCCCAACGGCCCGCTGGTGCCCGAGCTCAAAGCACTGTTCCCGGACGCGCCGTACATCCCGCGCCCTGGCCAGATCAACGCCTGGGACAACGAAGACTTCGTCAAGGCGGTGAAGGCCACCGGCCGCAAGCAGATCATCATTGCCGGTGTGGTGACGGATGTGTGCGTAGCGTTCCCGACCCTGTGCGCTCTCGCCGAAGGCTTTGAGGTGTTCGTGGTCACCGACGCTTCCGGTACCTTTAACGAAACCGTGCAACAAGCTGCCTGGGCCCGTATGACCGCGGCCGGCGCGCAACTGGTGAACTGGTTCTCCGTGGCCTGCGAGCTGCAGGTTGACTGGCGCAACGACATGGAAGGCCTGGCCAACCTGCTGTCGCCGCGCATTCCCAACTACCGCAACCTGATGAACAGCTACTCGGCGTTCACCACCAAGTAACCCGACCTCGGGAATCTCGGTAATCCCCTGTGGGAGGGGGCTTGCTCCCGATAGCGGTGGATCAGTCATGCATGTAGTGGCTGACATATTGCTATCGGGGGCAAGCCCCCTCCCACTTTTGATTGTGTTGGCACATTAGGTTTGTGGTGTAGCACCTGACAGGCTATAAATCAGCAAAATGTCCACCGAGACGCGACAATGAATCCCTTCGAAGACATGCGCCTGTTTTGCCAGGTCATGGAGTCCGGCAGTTTCACCGCCGCCGCCGAGCAATTGGGTCTGTCCAAGCAATTCGTCAGCCGCCGCCTGATCCAACTCGAAGACCGCCTCGGCGTGCGCCTGCTCAACCGCTCGACCCGCCGCCTGGATGTCACGCCCCTGGGGCAGAGTTACTACGAATCGGCCTTGCGCCTGCTCAGCGAAGTCGAGCAAGTGGAGCAGGGCATCGCCGGGCAGAACAGCGAACCGCGCGGCACCATTCGCCTGAGTGCGCCGTTGTCGTTTGCCATGGCCCATCTGGGTTGCCTGCTGCCGCTGTTTTTGCAGCGCTATCCGCAGGTGTCGGTGGAAGTCGATCTGAGCGACCGCCCGGTGGACTTGATCGGCGAAGGCTACGATCTGGTGTTGCGCATCGGCATCCTCGAAGACTCCACCCTGATCGCCCGGCGTATCGCCAGCGTGCAGCGTGTGTACTGCGCCAGCCCCGAGTACCTTGCGTTGCGTGGCACACCGCAGAAACCCGACGACCTGACCGACCACGATTGCCTGCCCTACGGCCACGGCCGCCAGGTGCAATGGCGGTTCCAGAGCAAAGGCAAGCCGCAGTCGCTGAACGTCAGCGGGCGCATGCGCGTCAATAATGGCGAGTTGCTGCGCGACGCCGCCATCGCCGGGCTGGGCGTCACCTACCTGCCGACCTTTATCGTCGCCGATGCCTTGGCGGACGGGCGCCTGGTGACGCTGTTACAAGACTTCGCCCCCGAGGCCCTGACGCTGTCGGCAGTGTACCCGCAGCACCGGCAGAGTTCGAGGCCGGTGCAGGCGCTGGTGGAGTTCCTGCGCGAGCGCCTGGCTAACGGCTGTTGAACAACTGACGGATCAGGTTCGGCGTGGTGCCTGTCCAGCGCTTGAACGAACGCCGGAAGTTCGCCGCATCGTTGAAGTTCAGGTACGCGGCCACTTCATCGTTGCTGAACCCCTTGACCTGATACAGGTGCAACGCGACGTGCTTGCGCACCCGATCCACCTGCTGCTGAAAGCCGGTGTCGTGCTTGTGCAGTTTGCGCTTGAGGGTCGCCGGGCTCATGGCGAACGCCTGGGCCGCCTGTTCCAGGCTGGGCGGCTGGCGCACCTGTTCGCGCAGGTAGTCGTAGAGGCAATCGAGAAAACTGTCGGCAAAACCGAGCTGTTCGATCTGCTCGCGGGCCTGCTGGCGCGCGACTTGGCCGGCGGTGGCGGACGCGCCGGGCCAGGCCATGACCAGGTATTCGCGCGGGATGCACATCATGTCCAGCGGGCGTGCGAAGCGCGTGTGTTCGCCCAGGTGAACCCAGTATTGTTCGACGTAATGCGGCTCGCCATGGCTGAAGCTGCATTGCCACGGCAGGCGCTGGCCGCTGAGCCAGCGGCTCATGGCGACCAGCGAGGTCATGCTGGCTTCCAGCAGGAACCGCCAGTGTTCGCCGGCGCCGCAGCTGTCCCGCCAGTACAGGTAGGCATGGTGTTCATCCCGCTCCAATTGCAGCGTCACCAGCGGGCTGAGCAGCACCTGTTGCTGGATCAGGATCTCCAGCGCCTGATCCAGGTTCTGCGCGTGGCCCAGGGCATGGCTGGCGGCGCCGTAATAGCCGGGCAGCAGGCGTTGGCCAAACAGGAAGCTGCTCTCATCGGCAGCGAGCAGGCGCCGGCTGTTGCCGATCAATCCGAGAAACTGCTGCGGGCTCAGTTGTGCTGTACCGGCGAGGATGTCCTCGTGGAACAACCCGGTGCCGCGCAACAGGCGATGGCTGTCGATGTCGCGGGACAAGGCCAGGTCGATCAACGCGGCGGGTTGGTAATGCCCTGGGATGAAGCGGCTGTCGGCCTCATACCAACGGGTTTTCACGGCCATCTCAGGCGCTTTTCGCAAGCGGTTGTTTGGCCCGGGCGAGCGTCAGGTTCAGGCGCTTGAGCAAGTCCTGGGGCGGCTCGTCCAGGGCCATCACCACGGCCGTGCTCGCCGCCAGTTGCAGGCGCTCGCCGTGTTGTCGCGTCTTGTGCGCCAGGCTGCGCACCGCTTGCTCCAACTCCAGCGCCAACGCCTGGGCCTGGCGCTCGCCGGTGTTGGGCAACACCACCACAAAGCGGTCGCCGGCCAGGCGGCAGAGTAAGTCCTGGCGGCGCAGATTGAGCAGTAGCACATGGCTGAGGGCCTGCAATACCGCATCGCCCTCGGCGTGGCCGTAGGCCTGGTTGATCGCAGTGAAATTGTCCAGGTCCAGGGCCAGCAGCGACAGCGGTTGTTGCTGGTCGCGGCTGTCTTGCAGGCTGTCGGCCAGTTGGCGCTTGAGGTAATCGGCGCCGCCCAGAGGCGTGAGTGTGTCGAACAGCCGGTGCTCGCGAAACAGCCGCTCGCGCTTCTCCATTTGCGCGCTGATCGCCAGTTGTTCGCGGTGCCAGTGGTAGATACCCAGGGTCAGCAGGATCATGCCCACCGGCATCGGCCCGGACTCCAGCCAGTGATCCCAGGTGATGCTGGCGGGCAGGCGAATGAATTCGTCAAGGCTGTCGATCCACCAGGAGAAAAAGATGCACGACAGGCCCAGTGCCAGGTAATTGGTGACGCGCCCGGCGGGGCGGCTTTTCAGCACCAGGCCCAGCCATACCAGGGCGAGCAGGGCGGAGCCGCCTTCGCCGATGATATCCAGCCATACCCACTCGCTGACGTTTTTGAGCTCGCCGCAGGCCAGGTGCAGGATCAGCCCCAGATTGGCCGCGAGCAGCAGCAGGGCGAGTTTCCAGCGGTGGGGTTTGAGCACGCAAAACATGGCCGCGAGTCCTCTGGCGAATGAGCGATGGGCGCCAGCACAGCAGATGGATGTGACGATTGGATGACGCTGGGGGAGGGTCGAATCAGCTCACCCCACACGCGATGAAAACCAACGGTGGGAGGGGGCTTGCCCCCGATTGCGGTGTGCCAGATGGCTTATCTATTGACTGACCCACCACTATCGGGGGCGAGCCCCCTCCCACCGTTGACCTCCAGAGGTCATTTCGGCTCATTCCACGTTGAGAACCAGGCAAAACTCCCGGTTTACGGGCCTTGCGGCCAACCCCTGTCACAGAACCGTCATCCCCCGGCCCTAGCGTGCCCTCCCAGTTGCCGGGCCTCTTGCCTGGCGCCAACGGACTCTTGGGGAGGACTTCATGTACAAGCGCACCGGGCTCGTCAGCTTTACGCTCACCGCCTTGGCCCTGGCGATGGCCAGCGAGCGGCTCCAGGCCGCCGACGCCACCCACACCGAGCACGTCGACGTGGTCGGCCAGGCGGCCGCCATCGACCAGGCGCTCAAGGAGCAGCGCTCCTCCGACAGCATCAAGAGCGTGGTGCATGCCGACGGCGTGGCGCAGTTGCCGGATGAAAACGTTGCCGAAGCCGCGCAGCGCCTGCCCGGCATCAGCGTCGAGCGCGACCAGGGCGAAGGGCGGTTCGTCAGCGTGCGCGGCCTCGGCCCGGACCTCAACAGCGTGACCATCAACGGCACCCTGGTGCCGTCGCCCGAAAGCGAACGTCGCGCCGTGGCCCTCGATGTGCTGCCCTCCGAGCTGGTGCAGTCGCTGTCGGTGATCAAGACCCTGACCCCGGACATGGACGCCAACTCCCTCGGCGGCACCGTCGATGTGAAGAGCCTGTCGGCGTTCGATCACAAAGGCCTGTTCTACACCGGCAGCACCGAGGCCAGCTACGACAAGAACACGCGCCAGACCAGCCCGAAATTCTCCGGCGCGGCAAGCAACCGCTTCAGCCTCGGCGATGGTATCGACAACTTCGGCGTCGCTGCGGCCCTGAGCTGGCAGAAGCGCGACTTCGGCTCGGACAACGTCGAAACCGGCGGCGCCTGGGACTTCAGCCAGGGGGCCAAACTCAACAAGTTCGAACAGCGTGACTACGACATCAGCCGCGAACGCGCTGGCGGTGGCCTGAACTTCGACTACAAGCCCGATGACCTCAGCAGCTACTACCTGCGCACCCTCTACAGCCGCTACACCGACACCGAGACCCGCAACGCCGCCAGCCTCGAGTTTGCCGACCCCCAGGCCCCTGGCGAGCTGGGTGTGGCCGAGGGCAAGCGCAAGTTGAAGAACCGTGAGGAAACCCAGGAAATCCAGTCCTACGTGTTCGGCGGCGAACGCATGCTCGGCCTGTGGACCCTCAGCGGCCAGGCCGGCTACAGCCAATCCAGCGAAGACAGCCCGGCGCATATCGCCGGCGCCACCTTCGATGGCGGCGACTTTGCCGACAGCGGCTTCTACGACAAAGACAAACCGCGCCCGATCGTCGGCGCCGGCTTCTACGACGCGAGCAACTTCACCCTGGACAAGGTCGACTGGGAAAAACAGAACACCCAAGACACCGAGAAAAACCTGCGCCTGGACCTGGCCCGCGACTACGACCTGAGCGGCTACGCGTCCCAGATCAAGTTCGGCGGCAAGGTCAGCCGTCGGCACAAGGACAACGACCTGGAAGCCTGGGTCTACAAGAACTTCGACGACCTGGGCTTCACCGACGAACAACTCAACCTCACCCGGTTCCAGAAGGGCAGCGTCGACTATCGTCTCGGCAATTACGGCCCGGGTATCAGCGCGGGGAGTATCAAGCAGCTGATCGGCAGCCTCAACCGTGATGACTTCTATGACGAGACCGAATCCCGGGTCAACGACTTCACCATCCGCGAGGACATCAACGCCGGCTACCTGATGAACACCATCGACATCGACGACTGGCGTTTCATCGCGGGCATGCGCTACGAAGGCACCGAGTTCGAAGCCAAAGGCACCGGCGCCACCGACGGCCAGTTCAGCGCCACCGAGACCAAGCGGCGTTATCACCATTGGTTGCCGGGCCTGCATGCGCGTTACCAGATCGACAAGAACACCCAGGTGCGCGCGGCCTGGACCAAGTCCGTGGTGCGCCCGACCTTTGGCCAACTGGCGCCGGGGTTCGTGATCGACGATGACGAAGCCACCTTCGGCAACCCGGACCTTAAGCCCCTGGAGTCGAGCAACCTCGACCTGGGCATCGAGCACTTCATGGGCCGCGCAGGCACCGTGTCGGCGTTCGTGTTCTACAAAGACATCAAGCACTTTGTCTACAACACCGACGTGGCCGGCACCGGCGCCTGGACCAACTTCGCCGAGGCCCACACCTACGCCAACGGCGACAGCGCCAAGCTCTATGGCCTGGAACTGGCCTACTCACAAAAGTTCGACTGGCTGCCCGCGCCGTGGAACGGCCTGTTGGTCGGTGCCAACACCACGTTCAGCCGCTCCAGCGCCGATATCGAAGGCTTCGACGCGGCCAGCGGCGGCAACCGCACACGCAACATCAGCTTGCCCAACCAGTCGGACACTGTCGGCAACCTGATGCTCGGCTGGGAAAACGACAAGCTCAGCCTGCGCGTGTCGGCCAACTACAAATCGGCCTACCTGTATGAGTTGGCCTCGATCAACGACAAGGCCCACGACCTGCACGTCGACGCACAGACTTTTGTCGACTTCAGCGCACGCTACTCGCTGACCAAGAACCTGCAAGTCAGCTTTGAGGCGCAGAACCTCACCGACGAGTCGTACTTCGTCTACACCGGCCACCGCAGCTACAACGGCCAGTACGAAGAGTACGGCCCGACCTACAAGCTCGGCCTGACCTTCACCCATTTTTAACCAACACCTCAATCCGAATGTGGGAGGGCGCTTGCCCCCGATAGCGGTATGTCAGTCGCCGGATTCATTAGCCGAACCACTGCCATCGGGAGCAAACCCCCTCCCACATGGGTTGTTCATCGTTTTCGAAGGATTTGCCTGTTCATGAGATTTTCCAAGCTATACCTGCTGATGGCCCTGGCCACCTGCGGCCATGCGCTGGCCGCCGACCTGGCCCTGACGCGTTGGGCGCCGAACCTGAACGCCGAGGCGCTGGCCTTCCTGCCCAACGGCCCCGAACGCCTGGCCGCCAGCACCCGCGACGGCCTGTTGCTGCTCGACGAAAAAGGCGCCGAACTGGCGCGTTTCAAGGGCAACTTCAGCAGCCTCGACAGCCGTGCCGCCGGTGCCCAGGTGCTGGTGGCGACCCTGGATAACCAACGCCAGCAGGCCATGCTGATCAGCCTGGATAGCGCCGGCAAACGCTGGGGCACGCCGCTGTACCTGCCGACCCGCGACTATCCGGTCAACGGCGTGTGCCTGTATCGCGACTCGGCGGCCAACCTGTTTGTGTTCCTGGTGGGCGAAGAGGGCAAGGGCGAGCAATGGCTGGTGGGCAATGGCCCGACGTTGCTGGCCCGACCCCAGCGTGTGCGCGGCTTGCCGCTGCCGCCGTCGGCGCAGTTCTGCCAGGTGGACGATGCGACCCATCAACTGGTGGTGAACGAAGAAAACGTCGGCTGGTGGGCCTACCCGGCGCACCCGGAAGCCGAGGTGAAACGCACCCCGGTGGCGCTGTTCGACAATCCCGGGCGCGCCGCCGGGGCCATGGCGCTGGTGCCGGGTGGGCTGGTCGCGCTTGATCCGAAGACCGCGCAACTGCAGCTGTTCCAGCAGGACGGCGAGCGCTGGGTGGCCCAGCCGAGCCTGCACCTGCCGGGTGTGCAGGAGGCGGAAAACCTGGCAATCAAAGGCCGGCAACTGTTGCTGCGCGACGACGACAGCGGCAACCTCTATCAGGCCGAGTTGACGTGGCAGGCTACGCCCGTCGCGCCGCTGCCGGTGCTGCCGGAAGTCGCCGCCCAGCGCCAGACCGACCCGGTCGGGCGCCAAGGCGATGCGGCGGACGACCCGGCGATCTGGATTCACCCGCAACGACCGGCGCAGAGCCGCGTGCTCGGCACCAACAAAAAACAAGGCCTGCTGGCCTACGACCTCGACGGCAAGCTGTTGCAGGAGCTGGCGGTGGGGCGCCTGAACAACGTCGATGTCCGCCCCAACTTCAAGCTCGGCCAACAGACCGTCGACCTCGCCGTGGCGAGCAATCGCGATCACAACAGCCTGAGCCTGTTCAGCATCGACCGTCAGAGCGGCGAGTTGCGCGAAGCCGGCGAAGTGCCGACGCCGCTCAAGGAAATCTACGGCATCTGTCTGTTCCAGCCGGCCAGCGGTGAACTGTACGCAATCGCCAACGGCAAGGACGGCACCTTCCTGCAATACCGTTTGAGCGCGCCGGCTGGCCGCGTGCAGGGCGAGTTGGTGCGCCAGTTCAAGGTCGACAGCCAACCCGAAGGCTGCGTCGCCGATGACCAGCGTCAGCGCCTGTTCATCGGTGAAGAAGATGTCGGCGTCTGGGCGGTGGACGCCCGAGCCGATCAGCCGGCGACGTTGACCAGCGTGATCAAGGTCGGCGCGCAACTGCACGCGGATGTCGAGGGCCTGGCGCTGTACCAGAGCGGCGCGCGCGATTACCTGGTGATCTCCAGCCAAGGCAATGACAGCTACCTGGTGGTGGATGCCGAACCGCCGTTCGCCGCCCACGGCGCCTTTCGCGTCGGTTTGAACGCTGAGGCCGGGATCGATGGGGCGTCGGAAACCGATGGCCTCGAAGTCACCGCCGTCAACCTCGGCGGGCCGTGGAGCCAAGGCATGCTGGTGGTGCAGGACGGGCGCAAGCGCATGCCCGAGCAAACCCAGAACTTCAAGTTCGTGCCCTGGCGCGATGTGACCCGCGCGCTGAAATTGCCGTAAGCCGTCATCACCCGGTCATCACTTTTTAATCGAATAGGAGTTCACCACCATGCACGCGACGATGGAACATATGACGATCTGGGGG
Organism: Pseudomonas sp. LY-1; assembly: GCF_053502595.1. Taxonomy (NCBI): domain Bacteria; kingdom Pseudomonadati; phylum Pseudomonadota; class Gammaproteobacteria; order Pseudomonadales; family Pseudomonadaceae; genus Pseudomonas; species Pseudomonas sp. LY-1. The sequence continues at coordinate 2,929,218 of NZ_CP094353.1, forward strand.
TTGATCAGCGACGCCAGCCTGTTGGTCAAGGCGGTGATGGTCACGCTGCTGTTGGCGTCCTTGCTCAGTTGGTACTTGATTCTCCAGCGCGGCAGTGTGCTGCGGCGCCTGGAGCGCCAGTTGAACGGGTTTTTGCCGCGCTTTCGCGCGGCTCCGGACCTGCAGGCGCTGTACCGCGACACCGTGCAGGCGGGCGAGGGCGGCGTGGCGCCGATCTTTATCGCCGGGGTCGAGGAATACCAGCACCTGCACAGCCACGATCCGGCGGTGCTCGAAGGGGTGGAGCGCGCCTTGCAGGTGGCGATCACCGCGCAGGAAATCGAGTTGGAAAAGGGCCTGCAGTTTCTCGCCACCGTGGGTTCGGTCAGCCCGTACATCGGCCTGTTCGGCACGGTGTGGGGCATCATGAATTCCTTTCTCGGCTTGTCCCAGGTGCAACAAGCCACGCTGTCCACGGTGGCGCCGGGCATCGCCGAAGCCTTGATCGCCACGGCCATCGGCCTGTTTGCCGCCATCCCGGCGGTGATCGCCTACAACCGCTTTTCGGCGCGCAGCCAGACGCTGCTCACCCGCTACTACGCCTTCGGCAATGAACTGCAAGTGCGCCTGCATCGCAGCCTGAGCGGCATGCCGACCCACCTGGCCACGGCCGCCTGAACAGGAGCAAGCCCATGTTAACCAGGCCGCAACGCAAGCACGGGCCCAAGGCCGAGATGAACGTGGTGCCGTATATCGATGTGATGCTGGTGCTGTTGGTGATCTTTATGGTCACCGCACCGATGCTGACCCAGGGCGTGAAGATTGACCTGCCCAAGGTCGCCGCCGAGGCGCTGGCCACCGACACCCGCCAGCAGATCCTCACGTTGTCGGTAAAGGCCGACGGCAGTTACTACTGGAACCTCGGCGACGAGCTGGACACGCAGCACCAGACCGACAGCGCCGTGAGCCTGGAGGACATGGGCGCCAAGGTCATGCAAGTGGTGGCGGCGCGCAGTGACACCCAGGTCTATATCCGCGCTGACGAAGACGCCGGGTATGGGCGCGTGGTCGCGGCGATGGCGGTGTTGCAAAAGGGCGGCGTCAGCCACCTGGGGCTGGTGACCGAGGCCCCGCAATGACGGCGATCATCATGCACAGTCCGAGCCTGGTGATGGCGCCTCGGGATTGCAGCGGGTGGTGGCGCAAAGGCTTGGCGGCGAGCCTGGCCGTTGCGCTGCATGTGGGTGTGGTGGCCGGGCTGATGTTGGGCTGGTCACCGCAGAAGCCGATGGTGCAAGCGCCGCAGGTGATGCATACGCAACTGGTGATGCTGCCGCCGGCCGCGGCCCCCGTGCCTGAACCGCTGCCTGAAGCGCTGGCGGTGGCGCCGCCACCGCCGGAGCCCGTGGTGGTGCCGACGCCGGTGAAACCCACCCTCGACCCGCAGATCCAGGCGCAAAAACTGGAGAAAGCGGCCCTGGCGCGTAAGCGCGTCGAGCAAAAGCGCCTTGAACAGCAACAGGAACGCCAGGCCACCGAACAGCACAACCGCGAGCTGGAGCAACAACGGCTGAACCAGGCGCGGCTGGCCGCTGAAACCGCGCGGGTTGCCACACCTGCTCCAGCCCCGGCGTTCGACAGTCGCCAATACTTGCCGCTGAGCAAAGAAGCACCGCAGTACCCCGAACGCGCCCTGGACAAAAACATCGAAGGCGATTGCTCGGTGGAGTACACCGTCAACTCCCTGGGCCGCGTGGAAAACCCCAAGGTGCTGGACGGCTGTCATCCGCTGTTTATCCGGCCTTCATTGGCGGCGGCGAATACCTTCCGCTACCAGCCGAGGATCGTTGACGGCAAGGCGGTAGCGGTGCCGGCGGTGCGCAATACCTTTCACTACCGCATCAAATGAGATTGGCCAGCCGACACAAGGCCTCAGCCACATTTTTTTAACCGAGTCAGGCGTTGGCCGAGCGCACCTCAGACGAGGATGCTCAGGGTGGTGCCCTTGCTCATGTGCGTTCCTTCTGCCGTTGGGCGAAGGCCGCCTTGCCGACGCCTTGCAGCACGGCATCGTTCTGCGGGGTGTGGACGCGGCTGCACAACACGTCGCGGTAGTGGCGCTGCAGCGGGCTGTGGCGGGACAGGCCGGGGTTGCCCGAGGCTTCGATCGCCAGCTCCACGGCGCGGATCGCGTTGCCGGTCACCAGGTACTTCAACTGCGCCGCATTGCCGGCCGGGGTATGCCCTTCGGCGGCGGCGTCGAGCAGGCTGCGGTTGGCAAACAGCAGGGTGTCGATATGCCCGACGGTTTCCTGGAAACGCGGCAATGTCGCCAGCGCGGCGCCGAGGTTGGACGGCTGGCGCGTTTGCAGCCAGTTCACCAGCCAATCGCGCGCGGCCTGGGCCACGGCGTCATACACCGACGACAGCAGCACTGACATCCACAGCAACCCCTCGGCATCCAGTTCCGGCTGCGGTGCGCTCCAGGGGCTGACGCTGACGGCGTGGTCGAGCGGCACCAGCACGTTGTCGAACACCACGTCATGGCTACAGGTAGCGCGCATGCCCAGGTGGTCCCAGCTGTCGATGATGCTTATGCCGGGGCTGTTTTTGGGGACCAGCCAGGCGCCTACCAGCGGGTCGGCATCGTCACTGCGCGCCCACACGCTGAACCAGCTCAGGCCGTGGCTGCCGGTGGAGTAGAGCTTGCGCCCGCTGATGCGCCAGCCTTCAGGGCTGCGCACTGCGGTGGTCGCCGGCAGGCCGCCGCGGGCGGGGGTGCCGAGGTCCGGCTCGACGCGCAGCGCGTTGATCAACGCACCGTGGCGCACCGCGTCTTCGGCGACTTTTACACGCAGGTGCGCGGGCCAGGTTTTGCTGTCTTGCAGGCGCGTGTGTTGCAGGTACTGCATCACCAGGATCAGCGCGGTAGAGGGTTCGCCCTTGGCAATCGCGCTGATGGCTTTGCGTGCCTGGGCCAGGCTGGCGCCGCCGCCACCGAGGGCCTTGGGCACGGTGAGGGCGAGCAGGCCGTGTTCATGCAGCCGTTTGAAGTTGGCGTGGGGGAAGGCGCTGCTCTCGTCGAAAAGCTGAGCGCTGCCGGCCAGTTCGGCGCTGAGACGGTCGAGCAGGGCGTCGAAGTTGGCGACTTCCACGGCGCGCAAGGACGGTGGCGAGGATGACGTCATGATGCGTGGACTCGGTCAGAAATCGGGGCGCGGGCTGGCTCCCCGTTGTGGAAGGATTCGCTCATGCCAATGCCTCCTGCTGTGCTTCGACCTCGGCGGCGACGCTGTAGCGGTTGGCCGGTACGTCCAGGCCGAGGTTGTCGCGCAGGGTCTGGCCGCTGTATTCGCTGCGGAACAGACCGCGCTGTTGCAGCAGTGGCACCACCCGTTCGGTGAAGTATTGCAAGCCATCGGGCAGCACCGAATTGACGATGAAACCATCGCTGGCGCCGGTCTCGAACCAGGTCTGGATCGTATCGGCGACGTGCTCCGGGGTGCCGACAAAATCACGCTTGGGCCGCGAGAAATGCAAGGCCACTTCGCGCAGGGTCAGGCCTTTGTCCCGGGCCAGTTGCTTGATGTGGTCGGAGCCGCCTTTCTGGCTGTTGGAACCCAGCTCGCCCAACTCGGGGAACGGTTCGTCCAGCGGATACTGGCTGAAGTCGTGGTCGTTGAACGGGCGACCGAGGGCGACAATCGCATCTTCCACGGTTACCAGGTCCACTGCCTGCTGATAGCGGCGTTCCACTTCGGCGGCGTCGCGGCCGACAATCGGGCGGATACCCGGCAGGATCGACAGGCTGTCGGCGTCGCGGCCGAAGCCTGTGGCGCGGCGTTTGAGGTCTTGGGTGTAGGCCAGGCCGTCTTCGATGCTGTCGACATGCACAAAGATCGCATCAGCATGCTCGGCGGCGAAGTTGCGCCCGTCCTCCGAGGTGCCCGCCTGGAAAATCGCCGGCTGGCCCTGGCGCGAACGGGCGATGTTGAGTGGGCCTTTCACCGAGAAAAACTCGCCCTGGTGATTCAGCGTGTGCAGCTTGTGCGGGGTGAAGAACTCACCGCTTTGCTTGTTGTAGGCAAAGGCGTCGTCTTCCCAGGAGTCCCACAACCCCTTGACCACATTCAGGTGTTCCCTGGCGATGCGATAGCGCACCGCATGCGGCGGGTGCTCGGCCTTGCCGAAGTTATCGGCGGTGCCGCTCAGCCACGAGGTGACCACGTTCCAGCCGGCGCGGCCGCCGCTGATGTGGTCCAGCGAGGCGAACTGGCGTGCGACCTGGTAGGGCTCGGTGTAGCTGACGGTGACGGTGGCGACCAGGCCGATATGCGTGGTCAACGCGGCCAGGGCCGAGAGGATGGTCAGCGGTTCGAACCGGTTGAGGTAATGCGGGCTGGATTTGGCATGGATGTGCAGGCTGTCGGCGATGAACACGAAGTCGAACTTGGCGGTTTCGGCCAGTTCAGTCTGCTGCTTGTAGAACGCAAAATTCGTACTGGCATTCGGTTGCGCCTGTGGGTGGCGCCATTCGCCCCAGCCGTGGCCGACACCGTGGACCATGGCGCCGAGTTTCAATTGACGTGGCTTGCTCATGTTCTGCTCCTGTTAACGCGATGCTTGGTTTTGGGGGGCACGCTTGGCGTTAAAGCTCTTGTCGAAACCCTGCGATACGTCGATGTGCCGGGGCAGCAGGCCTTCTTGTTGGTAGGTGTCGGCGGTCGCTTGCAGGCCGCTGATCACGGCGTCGTCAATCAGCACCGGGGTCAGGTGGGTTTCTTTGGCCACGGCCACATGCACAGCCAGCGGCAGCCCGGTGATTTTGCTCTGGGCGGCGGCGTACTCGTTGGGGTGCGTATTGGCCCAGGCGTAGGCGCGGTCGACGCGTGCGACAAAGTCGTCGAGCTGCGCGCGTTTTTCGCTGATGGCCTGGCTGGTTGCCGCGAGGTACAGGTGGTTGCTCAACAGCGTGTTGCCGCTGGCCACGATCCGCGCCTGGCTTTGTGAGGTGACCACAGTGGTGTAGGGGTCCCAGGTCGACCAGGCATCGGCGCTGCCATTGTCCAGCACCAGGCGCGATTCGCTGGGCAGCAGGAAAATGAACTGCACGTCCTGGGTGGTCAGGCCGGCGCTGGCCAGCGCCTTGATCGCCAGGTAATGCCCGATGGAGCCACGGCCTGTCACGATGCGCTTGCCTTTGAGGTCCGCCACGGTCTTGATGGGTGAGTCCTTCGGCACCAGCAGGGCGGTGGTGCTACGCCCGTCGGCGTGGATGATGCTGACCACCTTGAGCGCCGCACCGGCACCGAGGGCGAACACATACGGTGCATCGCCCAACGCACCGATATCCACGGCGCCGGCATTCAAGGCTTCACCCAGCGGCGAGGCGGACGGGAATTCCGCCCACTGGATTTCATAGGGCACATTCTTGGCTTCGCCGGAGACTTCCAGCAGCGCCTTGATCGTCGATTTCTGATTGGCCACCCGCAGCGGTTGCAGGTCGGCGGCATGGGCGCCGGTGCTCAGGCCGAAGGCCAGTGCGGTGCCCAGGAGCAGGCGTTTGAACGGGGAGGCAAAGACCATGGGATACAGGCTCCAGGCAGATCAAGAAAGGGTTCGGCTACCTCCGCCTGGAGAAGGGGTCGGTGAGGGGTTAACGTTATTCCCATAAAAACCTGCTGTGAAGTTCTTTTTGGTTATATGGTAATTATTAAAATAACTGATTATATTGTTTATGATTATTCCTTTGATGCATTTAGTTTGGCTGCTGATTCGGAGTATTCCTACGAGCGCATCGGAAAGTCTCACCTGAGCAAGGCAACCACCGCGTGATTTGATCCGGGTCTTTTTCAAACACGGATCGTTGCGCATGACTGACACGCCTTGGGCTGCCCGCGAGGGCGATGCGCTTCTGCACAGTTCCATGCTGGCCGACGTTTTAGGCGGCGTCCTGGAAATTGCCGCCAATGTGGCCGTGACCGCATTGGCGACAGCGGCGGTGGTTGCGGCGGCGGGTGTCACCGTGGCGACTGGCGGCCTCGGCTGCGTTGTACTCGGCGCCGTGGTGGGTGCGGTGGTCGGCGTCGGCATGAGCAAATCCGGCGCGGATAAAGGCCTTTCACGATTATGTGAGTATTTTGCCAATGCCCTGTTTCCTCCCGTCATCGACGCCTTCATCAGCAGCGGTTCGCCCAACGTATTCATCAACGGCAAACCCGCGGCGCGGGCGGCTGGCAAGATCTCGGATGTAATCGCGGCGCCAGAGGGTGAGCCTACTTATCTGGATATCGCTGAAGGCTTTTTCTCTCAGCTATGGCGCCCGACAGTCGCTACGCCAGCCTTGGGCGCCGTGCCTTGTCCTGGCGATAAAGTCGACTGCGATAAACACCCGCCGATGCCAGAGCAGTACATGGCCGAGGGTTCCAGTCGCGTATTTATCAACGGCCAGCCCGCCGTGCGCAGTGGGGATCGCAGCACCTGCGAGGCCAAGGTTGGGACGGCGCAGGTTTCGCCGAATGTAATCATCGGCGGCGCCCCGGTCGTCGTCCGCGAAATCCGCAGCGGCAAGACGCCCGGTGTCGGGCTGGCGGTGACGGCGCTGCTGACCTTGCGCGGCGGTGGCGCGAAGTTTTTCAGCAAGCTGCCGTGCATGGCGGTGAGCGGGCTGGTGTCGTGGGGCAGCAGCCAGGTGAGCAATGTCATTACCTCGGCGGTCGCCGGTTCGCCCAACCCGGTACACAGTGCCACGGGCGCGAAAATTCTCGACGGTGAAGACGACTTGGACTTCACCCTGCCTGGCCTGTTGCCGATCGAGTGGCAGCGCTACTACAGCAGTCGGGACGAACGCCGCGATGGCCTGTTCGGCGCCGGTTGGAGTGTGATCTACGAGGTTTTCGTCGAAATGCAGGGGCTTGCTGAGTGCGGCGAGCGCCTGATCTACACCGACGAGCAGGCCCGGCAGATTGACATGGGCGTCATCCCCCTGGGCGGTGCGGTGTTCAGCGCGGGCGAAGGCCTGAGCGTGCGGCGCCATGCCAACGGGCAGGTGCTGATTGAAAGCGTCGACGGTATTTATCGGCTGTTCGAACCAACGCCAGGCAACCCGTCGCACCTGCGCCTGGGCCAGCTGGGGGACCGCAATGACAACCGCATCCTCCTCGACTACGACGCCCAAGGTCGCCTGAGTCAGTTACACGATTCCTTCAATGATGTACGAATTGAACTGGGCTACAGCCGTCAATGGACCGGGCGCGTGGAACAGATCGAACGGCTGTTCCCGGATCAAAGCCGCGAAGTGTTAGCCAGCTATCACTACGATGCCGCTGGCGACCTGGCCGAAGTTCGCGATGCAATTGGGCATGTGCAGCGCCGCTTTGCCTACGACAGCGGCCAGCGCATGGTCGAGCACCAACGGCCCACCGGACTGCGTTGCTATTACCAGTGGGCCTGTGTGGAAGACGCCGAATGGCGCGTGGTCCGACACTGGACCGACGAAGGCGATGACTACCAGTTCGACTATGACCTACACGCTGGGATCACGCAGATTACCGATGGTTTGCAACGGGTCAGCACACGCCAATGGAATCCGCAGTACCAGATCACCGAGTACACCGACAACCTCGGCCAAACCTGGCAATTCGACTGGAATGACGAGCGCCAGTTGCTCGGCGCCACCGATCCTCAGGGCGGTCAGTGGACGTTCGGTTACGACGAGTCCGGCAACCTGTGCGAGACGCAAGATCCGTTGGGGCGGATCGAATCCACCTTGTGGTTGCAGCATTGGTCGCTGCCGTTGGTGGAAACCGATGCCGCCGGACAGGCTTGGCAATACCGGTACGACCCGCGCGGCAACTGCGTCAGCGAAATCGATCCACTTGGTCAGACAACGCGCTATCGATACGACCGCTTTGGCCAAGCAGTGGAAATCATCGACGCCACCGGCAAAAGTAAAAAGCTGCGCTGGAACCCGTTCGGGCAACTGGTCGAGCATGTCGATTGCTCAGGCTACCCCACGCGCTTTCGCTACGACGAGCGCGGCTATTTGCAGGTCATCACCGACGCCCTCGGCGAGCGCACTCAATTTGGCTACAACGCTCAAGGACGCTTGCTCAGCAGCCAACTGCCGGACGGGCGCACCGAGCAGTATCAGCGCGATGCCAGCGGTCAGTTGGTGGGCTATACCGACCCCGCCGGTCACACCACGCTCTACCAGCACAACCGTCGCGGCCAGGTACGCCAGCGCACCGACGCCCATGGACGACAGGTGCAATTCAGCTATGACAGCTATGGGCGGCTGCAAGCGCTGGTCAACGAGAACGGCGAAAGCTATCGGTTCGCGTGGGATGCCGGGGATCGGCTGACCCAACAACAAGACCTCGACGGCAGCGCCAAGCGCTACACCTATGACCTGCTGGATAACATCACGGCGGTGACCGCCGTTGCGGCGACTTATGGCAATGACTTGGCGATAGTTCCCGAGGAGCCACCGGCCCCCATCATTCATCGGCTGGAGCGCGATGCGGTTGGCCGGTTGATTGCCAAGACCACCGACGATGGCCGCACCGACTACAGCTACGATGCGGTGGACCAGCTAACCGCCGTCACCTTCACCGACTTGCAGGGCAATACCCAGGCTCTTGGTTTCGCTTACGACGTCCTTGGCCAGTTGCTTGCCGAACAGAGTTCGGCGGGCAATCTGCACCACCACTACGACGAACTCGGCAACCTGATCCAGACGCAACTACCGGACGGCCGCTGGCTCAATCGCCTGTACTACGGCAGCGGCCACCTGCACCAGATCAACCTCGACGGCCAGGTCATCAGCGACTTCGAGCGCGACCGCCTGCACCGCGAAGTGCTGCGCACCCAAGGCCAACTCAGCACCCGCAGCGAATACGACCGCAGCGGCCGCCTGCGCCAGCGCAAACGCAGCCCCACCGGCCAGCCCTGGCAACTGCCGCCGACCCACCAAAAGAACTTCGAATACGACCCGGCCGACAACCTGATCGGCCGCCGGGAAGGGAGCCAGCACCAGTTACTGCATTACGACGCGACCGCTCGAATCATCGCCAGCCAGGACAACGTAAAAGGCCAGCGCGAAACCTTCGTCTACGACGCGGCCGCCAACCTGCTCGACGGCCCGCAAACCTCTGGCGGCTTGGTGCGCCATAACCGATTGCTGACCTATCAGGACAAGCGTTACCGCTACGACGGCTTTGGCCGAATGATCGAAAAGCGCAGCGCTGCGCGAGGTGTGCAGCATTTCGCCTACGACGCCGAAAGTCGGCTGATAGAAGTACGCAGCCAGAGAAACGGGCGAGAAACGGTCGTGAACATGACCTACGACCCGCTCGGTCGACGTATCACCAAAACCGAACACGACAGCCGGGGTTATGCGCTGGGAGAAACCCGATTCACCTGGGATGGCCTGCGTCTGTTGCAGGAGCATAAACACAGCCAGACCAGCCTTTACGTCTACGCAGACGAAGGCTACGAACCCTTAGCGCGAGTCGACGGCATCGGCCCGCTGCAAAAAATCCGCTACTACCACAACGACCTCAACGGCTTGCCGGAACAATTGACCGAAGGCGACGGGCACAACGTCTGGCGCGCGACTTATCGGGTGTGGGGCAATACGCTGGAGGAGGTGCGTGAGCCTTATTACATCGAAGAACAGAACCTGCGGTTTCAGGGGCAGTATCTGGATCGGGAGACGGGGCTGCATTTCAATACGTTCAGGTTTTATGATCCGGATGTGGGGCGGTTTACGACGCCTGATCCGATTGGGTTGATGGGTGGGGTTAACTTATACGTATATGCACCAAACCCTTTTGGATATGTCGACCCTATAGGATTAAACTGTGGCTCATCGAAGGGTTTTTCCAGGAAATCTACGATAGCCAAACGCTGGATTGATAAGTTGACAGGCAAGAAATCTGCTGACCTTGACGGCTATCTAAGCACTCGTGGCTGGACTAAAAGTTATCCTCAAGCTGGCAGACCTGATGCCATTCAGCACGTTCAATTTTCTCGAACTACAAAATCCGGGTCCATGTATAAGCTGGATTATCACCCGGGTGGAAATAAAAGCCAAAAAAATATTCACGGTAACGACTACTGGAAGATTTATAAAGTAAATAAATCGGGGGAAGATGTGGTTTTTGGCCGAATCGGTCACGGGGGATTTAAAAATTACGATTTAATCAAAGATTCTCCAGTCTATGTCGATGGCGCACTAATGAACGGGAGTTTATAAATGATTGACTTCAATGCTGAAATAAAATCCGGGGAGTCTCTCGCAAACATTGTACTCGATAGCAATGTTTCTATTTACCTTAAAGAGCTGCATAAGCATCATGAGGTCGTAGTTAAAAACTATACTTTGCCTGATAATGAAATCAGGACGGCTTATTGGGTGGATAATACAATAACTATTACCACCAAGGCTGACGGTGCTATATGTTCGCTGGGTTGCAATAAAAACTATAAGGGTACGTACCGGAAAACATTCAGGACTGGCATGTTTTTTTATGAAATAGCTGAGCTATCAAAAAGACAACGCATTTTCAATGGCTCCCTCATCCTAGAGGAAGACTTCGGTATTTCATACGTAATACCTTCACCTTTCGATGAAATTGCCGACAGTATTCAAGATATCCCCGCAAATCTAAGATTAGATGAGATCTATATTTCTGATTTTTCCTCATGGGTAAAATAGTGTGTACGATCGGCCAGGTAAATTATTGACTTCTAGGGGGCGGTTTACGACGCCGGATCCGATTGGCTTGGCGGGGGGGCTAAATCTATACCAATTCGCGCCTAACCCGATTGAATGGGTAGACCCTCTCGGGTTAACTTGCATTAAAGCCCTTAATGGAGGGAAAAACATTTCTAAAAAGTGGGCGAGCAAGCTTTTCGGCAAAACGCCTCAGCAAGTTGAAATGTCGTTATTGAAAAAAGGCTATACCAAAAGCATCACAAATTTTAACACCAACAAGACTCAGCAGACGCAGTTTACTAGGATCACAAAATCCGGAAACAAAGATGTCCCGGACTACCATCCGGGTATTGTAAGGTGTACCGAAATGGGGAAGTCCAAGGACGCGTAGCCCCAACAGATTTTGTAAAATACGAAAAAATTGTCGATAGCCCAGTTTTTTTAGGCAGGGCATTAGTGAACGCTCCGAAATAGAGGTGGTTATGAATTTGACTAACGCAATAGTACCAAAAGTTTCGAACGGTGGAATAACCATTGGAGAAAGCATTGCACAAGTACAAGCACGTCTGTCAGATAAGTACAAAACCCATAACAGCCCCAATTCGTTCACCATCGACAACGGGTTTGTTGCTGCGTATCAGGTGTATGATTTTTAGACTCAATATCCATCAGTACACACCTAATCCATTCATGTGGATTGACCCCTGGGGTCTTGAAACCTGCTATCAGAAGAGAACGAAAAGTGAAATCAAGAAGATGCGTGCCAACCTTGGAAAAAAGGCGGAGCTAAGGAAAAGTATCTGAAGAAAGTGGCAAAAGATCCAAAATTGCTTAAAAAACATGGCCGGGCAGGGGTAGATAGAATGACAAAAGGCCAAGTCCCTGATGGCTTTGACGTGCATCATAAAAATCCGAATTGATATTACTGCCAACTCGATATCGCCCAAGCCAATCTACTACTGACAGGCAGAGCAACCCACCATGACCTATCGACTCAACGAACTGCAATTCACGCTGCCCACTGATGATGTCCAAGACTCATCCATCAACATTCTGAAATTCGCCGACCTGAGCACTTCATTGATCATCACCCGTGCCGTGCTCGCTGATGGAGAAACCCTGCGCAGTAACTTTACAGAGCAACTGAAAAAGCTTGAGCAGCAGGTTCAGGAACTACGCTACCAACCACTGCAAAATGTTCGCGTCGGTGCCAGGCAAGATGTTGACGCCCTCGAGGTCCACAACCAGTTCAGCAGAGGTGGCGAACGCATTTATCAGTATCAGTTAGGGCTGATCGTACCTGGCACTCGCCAACTGCTTGCCCTGAGTTACATCAAGGCCCAGCCCATGGGCGACCTCGAAAACGCACAGTGGACGGGCCTGAAAAACACACTGGTGCTTAACTAACAACCTACAAGCCGTTCTTCCATGTCGACGCACATTTGGCGGCTCGCCCGGACATCAACGTCGACGGCGCGTCATCAGCGATTTCGAATGCGGCCGCGTCTGCCTATGCACACGCAGCCAGCGTAGCCCGCGCTGATGGCAGACTCAGATCACATAAAACCCATGTGTCCCATCCCGAGCCAATTGCTCCACCAGCCCGAACTCCCAATCCAGATAGGCCTGCATGGCTTCCTTGGGATTGTCGGTGCCTTCATACGGCCGGCGGTAGCGGTCGATGCGCGGCGAGGCCAGGCGGGTTTCACCTGCTTCCAGCGGCAGTTGGGCGGCGATCCAGCCGGCGGTGCCGTCTTGCAGCAGAAACACGTGTTTGCCGGTGAGGGCTTCGACTTCGGCCACGGCCAGGCGTGCCAGTTGGCTGCTGCCGCAGGTCAGGACGTAGCGCTCGGCGTTCGGCACCTTGGCCAGGGCTTGCGGCAGTTGCGCGCGCAGGGACCACCAGGCGCCGGGGATGTGGCGCTTGACGTAGTTGGCGCTGGCGGTGAAGTCCAGCACCACGGTGTCGCCATGGGCCTGCCACTCGGCCAGGGTTTGCGGGCTGATCAGTTCGGCCTGGGGCGCGGCGGGCACCGGGGCGACCCAGGCGCCGGTTTCACTGAAGTGTGCCGGTTGCAGGTCATCCAGCACATGCACTTCCCAGCCCAGTTGGGCCAGCCAGGATGCAGACATATTCGCCCGCACGCCGTCGTCATCGGCCAGCACCAATCGCGCACCGCGCACGCTGGCGACATGGTCGGTTTCCTGGACCAGTTGGCCGCCCGGGGTGGAACGGGCGCCGAGCAGGTGGCCGGTGTCGAATTCTTCCGGGGTGCGTACATCGAACAGGTAGGTGGTACGCGTCGTGTCCTGTTGCCAGCGTTGCAGGTCGGCCAGGCTTGCGCGGCCGACGCGGGCGCGGTCGGCCACTCGGCGTGCATCCTGGGCGGCGAGTTGGCGGTGGGCTTCGCCGGTCGGCGCAAAGCGGCGCGACTGGCCGTGGGCGAGTGTCTGCCCGGCCAGGGTCCAGCCGATGGTGCCATTGCGCAGGGCCGACACGGGGTTGGCTACGCCGGCATTGATCAGCGACTGGGTGCCGATAATGCTGCGGGTGCGTCCGGCGCAGTTGACGATGATGCGGGTGGCCGGGTCGGGCGCCAGCTCACGGGCGCGCAACAACAGCTCGGCGCCGGGCACGCTGATGCCGGTGGGGATGCTCATGGTCTGGTATTCGTCGAAGCGGCGGGCGTCGAGCACCACCACATCGGCCTGGCTGTCGAGCAGGGCCTGCACCTCTTCGGCAGCCAGGGACGGCGTGTGGCGCTCACTCTCCACCAGCTCGCCGAAGGCCTTGCTCGGCACGTTGACGTCGATAAACAGCTCGCCACCGGCGTTGCGCCAACCGTCCAGGCCGCCCTCCAACAGGCTGACTGCGGTGTAGCCCAGCGCAACCAGGCGTTCGGCGGCGCGGCTGGCGAGCCCTTCGCCGTTGTCGTAGACCGTCACCTGGGTATTGCGCCGCGGGATGCGCGAGTACACCTCCAGTTCCAGCTTGGACAGCGGGATGTTCGCGGCGAACAGCGGGTGGGATTCGGCAAACGGCGCTTCTTCGCGCACGTCCACCAGGGCGACTTCTTCGCGGTCCAACAGAGCCTGGCGAATCTGGGCAAAGCTGCGGTGCGATACGGTGCTCATAGGGCAGGGCTCTTTTCTTTGGACAAGTCCCAGATGTTCGGGAGAAAGGCGTTGGAATAACCGGAGATAAACAGCTTCTCGCTGCCGTCAGGCTGGTACACCGCGCGGCGCACGGCACCGATATTGGCGCCGTACACATGAATGCTGATCGACACCTGATCGGGGTGAGCATTGCTGACCTGATGGATATCGCCGACCTTGGGCGACACGGCCTCGACCTGGCCCGGCACCAGTTGGATCGGCTGGCCCGCGGCGACCAGGCGCCCGTCGGTGGCGCGCGCGAAGCCTTGGGAGAATTCCGAACCGCGCAGCATGCCGATCAGGCCCCAGACCCGATGGTCATGAATCGGCGTGCTTTGCCCCGGCCCCCATACAAAACTGACGATGCTGAAGCGCTGGCGCGAATCGGCATGCAGCAAAAATTGCTGGTAGCGCTCGGGGTCGGGTTGGGCGTATTCGTCGGGGAGCCAGTCGTCATGGCTGACCAGTTGCGCGAGCAGCTTGCCGCCACGGTGCAACAGGTCGCCTTCGCGTGGATTAGCGTCAATCAATTCCGCCAGGGCGCCTATGAAGGCCCTGAGTCTTTCGGGGTGCTTGGCCTGGGTCATGACACTTCCATCGGCTACTGTTGATCGGTTTATCTAAGCATAATGTTTGTAGTTAATATGCTATTTTTTAATGATTAGCTTATAGCCGAAGGTGATTTAGAACTGCTCTGCATCGTGTTAGGCGTTATCGAACGCAGCCCGGGCTATCCAGAAAACGTGCCTGCAACTATGCTTCGCACACATCTTAATGACTGTTTTCTATGTGCGGCCCAAATGAAAATTGACGATATCGATGCTTTTGTCGAAGTGATTCGGTGCCAGTCCATCAGCCATGCCGCCGAGTCGTTGCAACTGACCCAGCCGGCCATCACCCGCCGTGTGCAGAACTTCGAGCAGGCGTTGGGCGTGGAGCTGTTCGACCGCAACACCAAGCCCCTCAAGCCTACGCTGATCGGCACGCGCGTCTATGAGCAGTGCCGGCTGATCCTGCGTGAGATGGATGCCCTGCGCGAACTGGTGGCCACCGATGCGCCGCCCACCGGGCTGTTGCGCCTCGGTGTGCCGCAAACCATCGGCGACGTGGTGCTGCTCGATGCGCTCAAGCACTTGCGCACCGAATACCCTGACCTGCGCGCCCAGGTAGCCACTGGCTGGGGCAGCCAATTGGTCGGCAAGATCGAACGCGGCGAGCTGGATGCGGCGGCGGCGTTGTTCCCGGCGGGCAAGATTTTCCCGGACAACGTGGTGGGTGAATCCATCGGCAAGATGGAGTTGGTGGTGGTCTGCGCCAAGGCACAGTTGCCGAAGAAACCGTGCAAGCTGGCCGATGTGTACCAGAACGGCTGGATCCTCAACCCGGACGGCTGCGGCTTCCGTGCCGGCTTGCAACGCACCTTGTCCGATCAGGGCCTGGCGTTGCGGGTGAACCTGGAAACCTTCGGCACCGAGCTGCAACTGGGCCTGGTGGCGGACGGCCTGGGCCTGGGCCTGATGCCGCGCCCGTTGCTGGAGCGTAGCGCCCACCGCGAGCAACTGGCAGTGATGCCGCTCAAGGACTTCAAGCCGGTGATGAACCTGTGGCTGATCTACCCGCACTTCCTCGGTAACCTGCAAGGGCCGGTGGATGCGTTCGGCAAGTGGGTGGCGGACGCCTTGCACAAGATCCGCAACGCCGCTTGACCCCTGTGGGCGTGTAGGGGCGCGGGCGGCAAGGGCTTTAACCTGACCGTAGATAACGTTGTGTTTTCCCTGGGCCTGAGGTCTGATGGGCGCGGAAAATTGCTGGGTCAGGTGGGTCACTCATGCGCGAAGAACTCGCACACTATGGCGGTATTACCGTCATGATTCCGGCCGCGCTGGTCATCGCTGTGTGGCTGCGCTATTCGTCGCCGCGGGCGCTCAAGGGATGGCTCATCACCGTCGCTTGCACTTATTCAATCGTGGCGTTCAGCAAGTTGCTGTTCAAGGGCTGGGGCGTTTCGTTTCAACACCTTGATATTGCCGTGCTCAGTGGCCACGCCATGAACACATGCCTGGTGGTCACCGTGGCAATGAGTTTGGTGGCGCGCCAGTTCAACCCGGCCTTGCGCTGGCCCGCGGCGCTCGCCGGATTGATCGCCACCGGTTGGTTCAGTGCTTATTGTGTCGCGCCGTACATCCACCCTCTGAACGAGGCGCTGGCGGGCGGGTTATTGGGCGCGGTGGCCGCGCTGACGTTCTTGTGGCGAATAGATGTCGCGCAGGTCAATGTGTCGCCATCGCTGATCGGCGCTGGGGCAGTGGTCGTGTTATTGAGTGCGCTGGTGCCCAAGTACAACGCCGAGAACCTGCTTAACCATGTCGCCGTCAGCGTCTCCGGGGCGTCACGCGCCCATCAGGAGCCCGCGTGGCGCGTCGGCTCCGGGCCGATCAAGGCGCAATGAGTGGAGGCGTGTCTTGAACGGGCATACCGGTTGATGGGCGTCCCTCGGTGCTGAAGATGTTCGCCAGCAGCTCGTCGGTCTTGGTTTGCATGAAATGGCGGTCGCCACGGCTCTCTACGCACAGGCAGACGGACAGGGCATTACTGACTTGCAACTTGAAGCGCCAGTCGGCGAAGACCATGGACAGCCCGGAACCGGATTCGTCGAAGTCTAAAGAGTTGCTGGCATATAACATGTGCATTCGCTCAACCACCGTTGTCGAGTTGTCGACATTGACATGAATGTTTCCCGAAGACGGGAACAGGCCAATACGCTCTACCAGTAACTTTGAACTTTTCATGGCCGTGCCTCGTTGCTGTGCTCGGTGGGCACTTTATTATGAAGAGGCGCAAAAGTAAGGGAATGTTATTTTTAGTCGGTCAATAGGCAATTATGTTATTTATTGTCCGGCTGAAGAGATGGTCGAAACTTATTGCCTGTGAACATAATTGCCTGGCTTGTTTCAGGGTGCTATTGGCTGGCGTTGATGTTATTTATTCTTTGCTTTGGCTCATGAGTACTTTGCGGCGCGTGGGAGATGGCGGTGTTTAATAAGATTTTGATTGTGTGTGTCGGCAATATTTGTCGCAGCCCCATGGCGGAAAATCTACTGCGTGCCGCACTTGCTTCCAGCGATATACAGGTGAGTTCGGCGGGGTTGGCGGCGCTGCATCAACACCCGCTGGAAGCCACGGCTTCGCGGGTACTGGAAGAACACGGGCATGCTTTTCAGCCCCACCAGGCACGGCAATTGACGAGCGGGGCGGTGAGTGAAGCGGACCTGATTCTTGTGATGGAACAGTGGCAGATCGAGGAGGTGCTCAAACTCGCGCCGGTGGCTCGGGGCAAAGTATTCCTGCTGGGCAAGTGGCAGTGCAATAGAGAAATCAAAGACCCTTACCGCCAAGGCAAACCTGCATTTCTACAAGCGTATGGCTTGATTGAAGAAGCGACGGGTGCGTGGGCGCAGTTGTTGGCGGGTTGAGGTTGTTTGAATGTTATTTAAGGTCGGACATGATCGCTTGAACCCTCTACTGGAATATTGGGAAAGTGACTCGTGAATTGAGCGTCAAGTGTTGAGAAGATTGTGTTGTCAGGCTCTAGTGAGCGTTTGTGTGTCGAGTATAGCCGTTGTACGTGCATGGAGCCGGGCGTCTTGCACCCTGTGCCATTCCTAGACTATCTGTAAGAAAAAGAACTGACTTATGCAATCAGCAACTGCGGTAACTTCACACCATTCGGATGACACTGATTTAGACTTTATGGCGCTGGTGGGTACTCTACTGGATCATAAATGGCTGATCGGTGGAATCAGTATTGCCTTTATGGCCCTTGGCGCGGCCTATTCGGTATTGACGCCGCCGATCTATCAAGCGACCGCGTTAGTTCAGGTCGAACCGAAGAAGGGCGACATGCTGGGCTTCTCGGATGTCGGCAGCCTGCTCGGTAAAGAATCGCCGACGGTGACCGAAATCGAACTCATCCGCTCGCGGATCACCATCGGGACCGCCGTCGATAACCTGAACCTGGACCTTGACGTCAAACCCAAGCGTTTCCCATTGCTGGGGGACTTTATTGCCCGTCGTTTCAAACCCACCGAACAGGAGGCAGTGGCTGCACCGTGGTTGGGGTTGAGCAGCTTTGCCTGGGGTGGTGAGGAGCTGAAGTTTTCCGAGCTGCGCCTTCCCACCAAACTGCTGGGCCAGGAGCTGACGTTGACCGCCGGCAATGGCGGCAGCTTCACGCTGTCGGACCAGGACGAGGCTGTTTTGCTTGAGGGCCAAGTGGGGCGCGCCTACGACAGCAATGGCATCAAGCTGCGTGTCGAACAGCTTCGGGCCAACCCCGGCGCCACTTTCAGCGTGGTCCGTTCACCGCGCCTGAGCACCATTTTGCGCTATCAGAAATTGCTGGATGTGGCTGAACGCGGCAAGGAATCGGGGATTATCGGGCTGGCCCTGGAAAGCCCGCGACCTGCCGACGCGATTCAAGTGCTCAATGAGGTCGCACGCATCTATGTGCGGCAAAACATTGACCGCACCTCGGCAGAAGCCGCGCAAAGCCTGGCGTTTCTCAAGGGTCAGTTGCCGCAAGTGCGCAAGGATGTCGAGCAGGCGGAAGCGGCGTTGAATCAATTTCAGATCCGCAACAAGACCATCGATATCAGCCTGGAAGCGAAAGCCATCCTGGATCAGATCGTCGCGTTGGATGCCAGCATCTCCGAACTCAAGATGCAGCAGGCGGAAATAGAGCGCAAGTTCACCCCTCAGCATCCCGTGTACCGGGCGTTACTGACTCAATTGGCAGAGCTGACCGAGCGCCAGAATGAGTTGGCCAAGAAGGTCGAGAGCCTGCCCACCACCCAGCAGGAGCTGCTGAGCCTGACCCGCGATTTGAAGGTCAGCACCGAGATCTACACGCTGCTGCTGAACAAGTATCAAGAGTTGGACGTGATGCGCGCCGGCACCGTGGGCAATGTGCGGCTCATCGATACCGCCGATGTTGATTTGCGAAGCCCGGTCAGGCCGCAGAAAGCGCTGATCATCGTGATTGCGACACTGCTCGGTGCCTTTATCGCGATCGCATTGGTGATGTTCCGCAAAGCGCTCAACCGCGGTGTTACCAACCCGAATGACCTGGAAAAGCTCGGCTTGCCGGTCTATGCCGCGATCCCGTTCAGCACGATACAAAAAGAGCTGGATCAAAAAACCTTTCGTAAAGACCAGCTCGGTGGCGCACGACTGTTGGCCATGACTCACCCCTCGGACCCAGCGATCGAAGGCTTGCGCAGCCTGCGTACCAGCTTGCATTTCGCCATGCTGGAAGCCGCTAACAATCGCCTGATGATCTCCGGGCCGAGCCCGCAGGTCGGCAAGACATTTGTGTCGGCGAACCTGGCGGCGGTGGTTGCCCATTCAGGGCAGCGGGTGTTGTTGGTCGACGTGGACATGCGCAAAGGCTATTTGCACAAGGTCTTCGGCGTATCGGTTGAAAACGGCTTGTCTGACGTGCTGGCCAAAAACTGCGAACTCACCGCAGCCATCCACCACACGGCCGTGGACAACCTCCACTTCCTCGGGCGCGGGCAAGTACCGCCGAACCCCTCTGAACTATTGATGCACGCCAATTTCAGCGCGTTCCTCGAACAGGTCAGCGCGCTGTATGACCTGGTGATTCTGGATACCCCGCCGTTTCTCGCGGTGACGGACGCAACCATCGTGGGGCGTCAGTCGGGCACCAACCTGATCGTGGCTCGCTTCGAAGTGAACTCCGTGCGTGAAGTGGAGTTGACGATGCGTCGCTATCAGCAAAGTGGCATCGAGCTCAAAGGCGCGATTTTCAATGGCATCGAAAAACGCTCATCCGCCAAATACGGCTATGGCGCCTACAGCTATTACAACTACGACTACAAGTCAGACAGCGTTTGATCTTGCGCTACCGGCAATCGACGTCCAACGAGCAGCCTTTTTACCACTGGCCGCAGGTTCAAAGAGAAACGCTATGAAAGTTACAGTTTTTGGCATCGGTTATGTCGGCCTGGTCCAGGCCGCGGTACTTGCTGACGTCGGTCACGACGTGCTTTGCATCGACATCGACGTTTCGAAGGTCGAACGTCTCAATCAGGGGCATATTCCGATCTATGAACCTGGCCTGGAGGCGCTGGTCAGGGATAACCGTGCTGCCGGTCGCCTGAACTTCACCGCCGATGGCGTGGCCGCGGTCAAGCATGGCGAAGTGCAGTTTATCGCCGTGGGTACGCCTCCCGACGAAGACGGTTCCGCGGACCTCAAGTACGTGCTGGCGGTGGCTGAAACCATCGGTCTGCATATGGACGCGGCGCTGACGATCATCGACAAATCCACCGTCCCGGTGGGCACGGCCGATAAGGTCAGCGCGCGTATCGCGGCCATGCTGGCTCAGCGCGACCGCAGCGATTTGAGCTTCGAGGTGGTGTCCAACCCGGAGTTTCTCAAGGAAGGCTGTGCGGTTGCCGATTGCACACGGCCAGACCGCATTGTCATCGGCACGGCCAGTCCACAGGCCGAAGCGG
This sequence comes from Pseudomonas sp. LY-1, assembly GCF_053502595.1. NCBI lineage: Bacteria > Pseudomonadati > Pseudomonadota > Gammaproteobacteria > Pseudomonadales > Pseudomonadaceae > Pseudomonas > Pseudomonas sp. LY-1. The sequence continues at coordinate 2,949,612 of NZ_CP094353.1, forward strand.
TCATGCGCGAGCTGTATGCGCCGTTCAATCGCAATCACGACCGAATCATCGTGATGGATGTACGCAGCGCCGAGCTGACGAAGTACGCAGCCAACTGCCTGCTCGCCACCAAGATCAGTTTCATGAACGAGATGGCCAACCTGGCCGAGCGCTTGGGCGCCGATATCGAGATGGTTCGCCAGGGGATCGGCTCCGACCCGCGCATCGGCTATCAATTTCTTTACGCGGGCGTCGGTTACGGCGGCTCGTGCTTCCCCAAAGATGTCCAGGCGTTGATCCAGACCGCCGACGGCATCGACTTCGATGCCACGCTGCTCAAGGCCGTGGAACGGCGTAATGCCGAACAGAAACAGACGCTGTTCAACAAGCTTTCCAGTCGCTTCAACGGCGAGCTGGCGGGTAAGACCTTTGCGCTCTGGGGGCTGAGTTTCAAACCCAACACCGATGACATGCGCGAAGCACCCAGCCGGGTGCTGATGGAGGCCTTGTGGCGCGCGGGTGCCAAGGTGCAGGCCTATGACCCGGAAGCCATGGAAGAAACCCAGCGCATTTATGGCGACCGCGACGACTTGCGCTTGTGCGGCACCCAGGAGGCAGCCCTCAAAGGTGCGGATGCGTTGATGATCGTCACCGAGTGGCAGGCATTCAAGGCGCCGGATTTCAACGTGATCAAACGGCAACTCAAACAGCCGTTGATTTTTGACGGACGCAACCTGTTCGATCCCGGCAGCGTGCTGAAGAAAGGCATTGAGTACATTTCCATTGGGCGACCTCTCAATACGGTATAGGTCCTCCCATGAGTGTGCTTAAAAGAGTCGTCAACGGCATTGGCGCCAACTCGTTTGGTCAGGTGGTCAATCTGCTGATCCAACTGGTGAGTGTCCCGGTCCTTATCGCCAGTTGGGGGTTTGGCGCCTACAGCGAATGGGTCGTGTTGTCCGCGATCCCCACCTACCTGGCGTTATCCGACCTGGGGGTAACCACCGCCGCCTCGAGCAAGGTGGTGATATGGCATGAGCGAGGCCGGTTGAAGGTTGCCAGTGCGGTCTACAGCACCAGCTTTGCGTTTTTACTGTTGGTGGGGGTTAGCGTGTTATTGCTGGCTGTTGGCTCTCTGGCGTTTTTCGACCTGTTCAGCCTGCTCAATCTCAAGTCCATCCGGAGCGGCGATGGGGTGTTGATCCTTTCGGCGTTGACTGGGTATTCGTTGCTGTGCCTGCTGACCAACATGGTTTCGATACGTTACCGCGCATCCAAGGCGCTGCCTTTGTCGTCCTTCATCATGAACGTGATCAGGATGCTGGAATGGTCGGCCGCCTTACTGTGCGCGTATCTCACCCATAGCCTGGTTGCCACCAGCCTGGCGCTGTTGATCGTCCGTTCGAGCGGAATTGTGGTCAAGAATCTGCTGGCCGACCGGCTGGGTATCAGTTTGCGCTTCGATCCTTCGGTGGTCGGGAAGCGGGCGTTCATCACCTTGATCAGACCCTCGCTGGCGTCTTTGGCCTTTCCGATCGGGCTGGCGCTGAATGTTCAAGGGCTGACGATTTTGTTGTCGATACTGCTGTCACCGGCCCATGCCGCGATATTCGGTCTTTACCGAACGATCTCAAGGGTGTTGGTGCAGTTTTCCACGGTGGTGAATCAGTCGATCTGGCCGGAAATCTCTTATGCATTCTCCGTCGGTGACAACCAGTTGGTCAGGAAAATGATTCGTTATGCGCTGAGGTTTTCACTGCCCATTGCCTGTGTGATGGGTGCGCTGATCGTGGTATTCGGCGGGTCGATATTCGATGTCTGGTCGGGCAGAAAGGCGGATTACTCGGCTACCGTCATGCTGGTACTGATTGTCGGCGCACTGACGCATGTGGCGTGGCAGGTTTACTGGGTGGCCATGATGGCAACCGCTTCCTACTCGGCGTTTGCCGTGGTGTTCATGTTGGTGTCGATGGTCAGTGTGCTCGCGGTTTTTTGCCTGGCTCAAGACTTCGGACTGCTGGGTGTCTGTTATGTGCTGGTGGCCACGGAAGGGGTGTTGTTCTGCTTTGCCAAACGCGGGTTTTATCGTCTTGAACAGAGGATGGCCCGTGTTAATTAATTACCTGTTCCAGCACCGGCTGAAGGTGAGCCCGTTCAAGCTCGTCGGGTTGAAATACCTGGCCAAGCGTGCGCTGCTGCTCAGCCGATTGCTCCAGGCCAACCACCGCCAGTGCCGGCTGCGCCGACAGGGCGCGACCATCGGTGCGCTGGTGATGATCAACGATGCGGAGTTTGAAGGCGCCGTCGGCCGTTTCAGCATCGGCGCGGGCAGTTTTATCGGCAAGCGCACGTTTATCCAATTGCACGCCCCCGTGAAGGTTGGCGGGCATGTTGCGATCAATGACGGTGTGCGAATCCTGACGGGCACGCACGGCGTGGACGATCCCGCTTGGCGGTTGAAGGTCGCGCCGGTGGTGATTGGCGATTACGCGTGGATTGCCACGGGCGCGATCATCTTGCCGGGGGTGACCATCGGTGAAGGCGCCGTGGTCGGTGCGGGCAGTGTCGTTGCCCGCGATGTAGCGCCTTTCACGATCGTCGCCGGTAACCCGGCGGTCGCGATCAAACGTCGCGCCGAGTGCGCGTTCACCTACAGCCCGGTCAGGTCGAGTGCCGTGGTTGAAGCCTGGATGGGTAAATAAGATGATCCTGGTCGCTCATCCGGTGGGTAATCAAAACGTTCGCGCGCTGTTGGGGGCGTTGAATCAACGGCGCCTGCTGCATTCGTTCCATAGCTCGCTGGCGTTGCATAAAGACTCTTGGCTTTGCCGTCTTCCGGTCGTTGGCAAAGAGTGCCTGCGGCGCACGTTCGACATGGTCGACGGTGCGTTGCTGCACAGCTACCCGCGCTACGATGTGCCTCGCGTGCTCTGTGACAAGTTGAAGTGGTACAGCCTTACGCAGCGCAACATCGGGATGTTCTGCCCGGAAAATGTGTACGAACACATTGATCGGGCCAGCGCGCAGTTCTTGTACAACACCGTGCGCAAACCCAGCCAGGTGTACGGTTATGACGGCAAGTGCAAGGCCCTGTTCACCGCCGCCAAGGCGGTTGGCGGGATCACGCTCAATTATGAGGCGGCCTTCGGCTCCATTTCCTACGCGTGCGGGATGCTGGACCATGAGCGTGAAGCGAACCCCGCGTGGCGGGCGAGCATTCCCAACCTCAGCGAAACCACCATTCGCAAGCAGACCGCCGAACTGGCGTTGGCGGATCGGATCATCGTGGCCAGCACGTTTGCCAAACGCACCCTGGGTGAATCCGGCATCGCCCACCAAAAAGTTGCGGTGACCCCCTATGGCGCACCCGCACCGATGGTCCACAAAGAGGTGAATGTCCGGGCCGGGGGGCCGCTCAAAGTGATTTTTGTCGGTGCGCTGACCCAGCAGAAGGGCATCTCGTATTTTTTCGAGGCGCTGAAGATCGCCTCGGGCAGCGTTGCCCTGGATGTCACCGTCATCGGTGCCGACTATGCCAATGGGCGTAACCAGGCGCTCAATAGCGAGCTGAAGAAGTATCGCTGGCTCAGCTCGGCGCCCCACGATCAGGTCATCCGCCAATTGCTGGCGGCCGACGTGCTGGTCTTGCCTTCACTCGCCGAAGCGTTCGGCCTGGTGGTGGGCGAGGCACTGTCCACGGGGACGGCGGTCATCGTTTCGCAGAATTGTGGCGCGGCGGATTTGATCATCGACGGTTTCAACGGGTATGTGGTGCCGATCCGTTCCGCCGAGGCCATTGCTGCCCGTCTGGTCGAGCTGGCCGATGACAGTGAAAAACTCAGTGCGCTGAAGCACAACGCGGTGTTCTCGGCAGGTAGGACGACCTGGGACACCTACGCCAAGGAGGTGCTGGATGCAATCCTTGGCCAACCCTGAGCTGTCCAGCCTGAAGGAGCGTTACAGAAAGCGCGTGGTCAGTGCGTTTGTCCTGATCTATCTGTTCATTTTGTTTGAAGGGGTTTTGCGCAAGTGGCTGCTGCCGGGCCTGAGCTCGGCCATCTATTTCATCAAGGATCCGATCGTTCTCTATATCTATTGGTACGCGTTCAGGTTTGGCTTTTTTTCCAAGAACCTGCTGTCGGCGTACTTCGTCATGTTGTTGGTGGTGTTCTTTGTTCTGGTCTCCGCATTTTTGTTGAGCAGCCCTGAAGGGCTGGTCATCTACGGCTATGGCGTCAGGAACTACTTGCTGTATTTCCCCCTGATATTCGTTGCCGGAAAAACCCTGCAGTTGGCCGATGTCTACCGTTTTGCCCGGATCACGCTGTTTGCGGCGATTCCCATCAGCGTGCTGGTGGTCATGCAGTATTCGTCTGGGCCGCAAGCCTTCGTCAATAAAGGCATTGGGGACGATGACTTCATTTTCATGATCGCCGACGGGGTTGTCCGGCCGTATGGGACGTTCACGTTCACCGCCGGGCACGTTGTTTACGTGTCCGCCTGCTTTGCTTTCCTGGTGGCGGCGATTTTCGACCGGGCCTTGTTCCGCGCAGTGTTTGCCGGGCGATACCTGTTGTTCCCGGTGTCGGCCATCTCGGTGGCGGTGATGTGTTTCTTGACCGGATCGCGGGCCATCTATGCGTATGCCGCCATCGTGCTGTTGGCGGCCTTGATGGTCGCCTTGATCAAGAAATCGCAAAGAAACCTGTTGTCGCTGTTTTTCCTGGTGGCGGCACTGTTTGTCAGCCTGCTGATTTTCATGTCGTCCGACAGTTACCAGATTCTCGTCGAGCGCAACCGGAGTGCCGTCGCCAGTGAAGGTTCGCCGGTGACCCGGGCGTTCTCCAGTCTGTATGCGTTCACTCGCGTGATCGACGATGCACCGCTGTGGGGACACGGCATCGGCTCGGGTACGAATGCCGCCTCAGCGATATTGCGCGCAGGGCGCGAGCAAGGCGCGGGGTTTTTGCTGGCCGAAGATGAATGGTCGCGGATCATCCTGGAACTGGGCCTTCCCATCGGGGCGCTCTTTATCCTGTTCAGGATCTTCTTGCTGATCTGGTTACTGCTCAAAGCCTATAAAGCGCTGATCAGGCAGGGCACCGGCGTTCCATTGCTGCTGTGCGGTTTCCTGGCGCCGATTTTATTCAATGGGGTCATGACCATGCAGGGCACGTTCCTGGCCTTTGGCGTGTTCTACGCCTGCCTGATTCTTGCCGCTTGCAAGAAGACTTGAATCAATTCAACGGATGAGCGGACAGCACTTGAAGTTATTAAGAATCATCTCTTCGGTTAAACCGGAAAAGGGCGGCCCCATCAACGCTGCCCGTGAAATCGACAAGATTCTCCAGCAGAACGGGCATCTCGTGGATGTCTTGACGCTGGATGCGGACTTCGCCGTCGACTACCCGGGAACCGTTCACTTCATGGGGCCGAGCCTGTTTGGGTATGGCGTAAACGCCAGGATCCGCCAATGGCTGGAACAACACGCCAGTGACTACGATTTTTTTATCGTCAACGGTTTGTGGCAGTACCACGGGTTTATTGCGCGCCAGGTCCTGCACAAGTTGGGGCGGCCTTACATCGTTTATACCCATGGCATGCTCGACCCCTGGTTCAAGCACGCATATCCGCTCAAGCATTTGAAGAAATGGCTGTACTGGCCATGGGGTGAATACCGCGTATTGAGGGATGCCCAGCGCGTGGTGTTTACCAGTGAAGAAGAGAAAATCCGTGCGCGCGAGTCATTTTGGCTGTACCGCGCCAAAGAGACGGTCACCGCCTACGGCACCGCCAGCCCACCTGCGGGCGGTGCAGCGCTGGCGCAGCGCTTTGTTGATGAGCATCCGGTGTTGAAGGGCAAACGGGTGCTGTTGTTCCTGAGCCGCATCCACGAAAAAAAGGGCTGCGACCACCTGCTGCAAGCCTTTGCCCAAGTGGCTGGCGAAGACGAACGCTTGCACCTGGTCATGGCCGGGCCCGATCAAGGCGGCTGGGTGCAGGCGCTGCAGGCGCAGGCCGTGGAACTGGGAATCGCCGACCGCGTGACGTGGCCGGGCATGTTGCAGGGCGCCGCGAAATGGGGCGCCTTTTACGCCGCCGAGGTGTTTTGCCTGCCGTCCCATCAGGAGAATTTCGGCGTGGTCGTGGCGGAGGCGCTGGCCTGCGGCAAACCGGTGCTGATCAGCAACAAGGTCAACATCTGGCGCGAAATCGAAGCCGACGCGGTTGGCTTTGTGAGCGACGACACGGTGCTGGGCGCCGTGCATAACCTGCGCCGTTGGTTGCGGCTCGACCCGCAGCAGTATGCGGACATGTCCGGGCGCGCCCGCCGCTGTTTTACCGAGCGCTTTCATATCCAACGCGGCGCGCAGCGTTTGCTGGAGATCGTGCGGGAGTGCCTTGCATGATTCTCCAAGGCAATGATCCGTATCGCGCCGCTTCATTTTCATTGTCCCATCGGTTGCGGCGGCAGCTGTGGAACACGGTCTATGTGCTGCTATTCCGTACCAGCCCGCGTCCCTTTCATGGGTGGAGGGCGTTTCTGTTGAGGCTGTTCGGCGCGCGCCTGGGCAAGGGTGTGCATGTTTATCCGCGGGCCAAAGTGTGGGCGCCGTGGAATCTCGAGCTGGGTGACCATGTCGGCATTGCCGATGACACCAATATTTACAACATGGCGCTGATTTCTATCGGGCGTTACAGCGTGATTTCCCAGGGCGCGCATTTGTGCGGCGGGTCGCATGACTACAACAGTCGCAACTTTCAACTCTACGCCAAACCGATCGTGCTCGGAGAGCACGTATGGGTGTGTGCCGATGCCTTTATCACGCTGGGCGTGTGTATTGCCGATGGCGTCGTAGTGGGCGCCCGCGCGCTCGTCATCAAAAACATCGCGCAAGCGTGGACCGTGCATGCCGGGCATCCGACCCGGCTTATCGGCCAGCGTACCCAGCATCTGCAAGAGCCTGCACCACGACAAGGGAGTCAAGCCTGATGACCGCACCGCATAACCTGCCTCACCTGCACGGTGGCTGACATGAAACGCGAAACCGTCAGTGTGATCATCCTCACCTACAACGAAAGCCTGCATATCGCCCGCGCGATCGAGTCGGTGCGCGCCTTCAGCGACGAAGTGCTGGTGGTCGACTCGTTCTCCAGCGACGACACCTGCGAGATCGCCCGGCGCCACGGCGCCCTGGTGGTGCAGCACGCGTTCGTCAACCAGGCCAAGCAGTTCCAGTGGGCGCTGGATAATTTGCCGATCACCGGTAACTGGACGATGCGCCTGGATGCCGATGAAATCATTGAGGCCGACCTGGCGGCGCAGATCAACACGCGGCTGCCGACGCTGGACCAGGGCATCACCGGCATCAACTTCAAGCGCAAGCATATTTTCATGGGCCGCTGGGTGCGCCATGGCGGCCGTTACCCGTTGAAGATGCTGCGGCTGTGGCGCACGGGGCAGGGGCGCATCGAAGATCGCTGGATGGACGAGCACATCTCGGTGGCCGAGGGTCGCACCATCACCCTGGAGGGCGGGTTTGCCGATCACAACCTGCACGACTTGACGTTCTTCACCCACAAGCACAACCAGTACGCGACCCGTGAAGCGATTGAGATCATCAACTCGCGCCTGGGGTTGTTTGCGGTGCGCCATGAATTGAATGAGGGCCACAGTTCGTTCCAGGCCAAGCTCAAGCGCCTGGTTAAAAACCGGGTGTATAACCGCGTGCCGTTTACCTTGAGTTCGACGGCGTACTTCCTCTGGCGCTACATCGTTCAACTGGGTTTTCTCGATGGCCGCAGCGGCCTGGTTTATCACTTGCTGCAAGGTTACTGGTACCGCTTTCTGGTGGGCGCCAAGGTGCTTGAACTGGAAACCGCGATCGCTCACTTAGACGATAAGGACTCAATCGTCCGCGAACTTTCAAAGTTGACCGGACATAACTTGACGCTGCCCATACCGAAATAACTGACCGTTTTTAACAAACACCCAAGTTCGGGTGTCGGCCTTCGCTCGCCTATTATTTGGGAGATAGACATGAAAAAAGTCGCGCTTATTACCGGGATTACCGGGCAGGATGGTTCTTACCTGGCGGAACTGTTGCTGGAAAAAGGCTACGTCGTGCATGGTTTGAAACGCCGCTCTTCGTCGTTCAATACCCAGCGCATCGATCACATTTACCAAGACCCCCAAGCCCTGCATAAAAACCTGATCCTGCACTATGGCGACCTGGCGGACTCGTCCAACCTGACGCGCATCATCCAGCAGATCCAGCCGGACGAGATCTATAACCTCGGCGCCCAATCCCATGTGGCCGTCAGCTTCGATTCGCCGGAATACACCGCCGACGTAGACGCCCTCGGCACCTTGCGCATCCTCGAGGCCATCCGTCTGCTCGGCCTGGAAAAGAAGACCCGCTTCTACCAGGCCTCCACGTCCGAGTTGTACGGGCTGGTGCAGGAAACCCCGCAAAAGGAAACCACGCCGTTCTATCCGCGCTCGCCCTATGCCGTGGCCAAGCTGTATGCCTACTGGATCACCGTGAATTTCCGCGAAGCCTACGGGCTGTATGCCTGCAACGGCATCCTGTTCAACCACGAGTCGCCCCGTCGTGGCGAAACCTTCGTCACCCGCAAGATCACCCGCGCCTTGACCAACATCGCCCTGGGCCTGGAGCAATGCCTGTACATGGGCAATATGGACGCCTTGCGCGACTGGGGCCATGCCAAGGACTACGTTCGCATGCAGTGGATGATGCTGCAGCAGGACAGTCCCGAAGACTTCGTGATTGCCACCGGGGTGCAGTATTCGGTGCGCGATTTCATTCGCTGGTCGGCGGCGGAACTGGGGCTGCGCTTGCGCTTTGTCGGCGAGGGCGTGGAGGAAGTCGGGGTGGTCGAGCACATCGACGGCGACCTGGCGCCCGGCATGCTGGTGGGTGACGTGATTGTGCGGGTGGACCCGCGTTACTTCCGCCCGGCGGAAGTCGAGACGCTGCTGGGCGACCCGTCCAAGGCCAAGCAGAAGCTGGGCTGGGTGCCGGAAATCAGCGCCCAGCAGATGTGTGCGGAGATGGTCCGCGAAGACCTGCAAATCGCGCGGCGCCATGCGTTGCTGCGCCTGCACGGCCACGATGCGCCGATTGCCGTGGAGAACTGAGCATGGCACGTGATCTGAACGCACGGATCTTTGTCGCCGGCCATCGCGGTATGGTCGGCTCGGCCATCGTGCGCCGCCTCTGGGCCTTGGGTTATACCCAGATCCTCACCGCCGGCCGCGATCGACTGGACCTGTTGGACCCCGCGGCCGTGGACGCGTATTTCGCCGAACAACGGGTCGACCAGGTGTACCTGGCGGCCGCCAAGGTCGGTGGGATTCACGCCAACGCCACGTACCCCGCCGATTTCATCTACCAGAACCTGATGATCCAGGCCAATGTGATCCACGCCGCCCACACTCATGGGGTGTTCAAGTTGTTGTTCCTCGGATCGTCGTGCATCTACCCGGTGCTCGCCGCCCAGCCGATGACCGAGCAAGCGCTGCTTGCCGGCTCGCTGGAACCGACCAACGAGCCCTACGCCGTGGCCAAGATCGCCGGCATCAAGTTGTGCGAAAGCTACAACCGCCAGCACGGGCGCGATTACCGCAGTGTGATGCCGACCAACCTGTACGGCCCGGGCGACAACTACCACCCGGACAACAGCCATGTGATCGCCGGCTTGCTGCGCCGTTTCCACGAGGCGGTACAGCGCGGTGACGAAGAAGTGCTGATCTGGGGCAGCGGCGCGCCACGGCGCGAGTTCCTGCATGTGGATGACATGGCGGCCGCCAGCGTGCATGTGATGGAACTCAGCCAGAAGGGCTATGGCGAACACACCGAGCCCATGCGTTCCCACGTCAACGTCGGCACTGGTGTGGATTGCACCATCCGCGAACTGGCCGAGGCGCTGGCCCGGGTCACGGGCTTCAAGGGCCGTTTGCGGTTCGATACCAGCAAACCCGACGGTGCGCCGCGCAAGTTGCTCGATGTCAGCCGTATCAACGCCCTCGGCTGGGAAGCCTACGTGCCGTTGGAGGAGGGGCTGCGCGATGCCTACAACGCGTATCTCGCGGCCCTCGAACAGCCTCGGGGCCATTAATGAAGATCCTTTTGTATGGCATCAACTACAGCCCCGAGCTGACCGGCATCGGCAAGTACAGCGGTGAACAGGCGCGCTGGCTCGCCAGCAAGGGCCACGCGGTGCGGGTAGTCACGGCGCCGCCGTATTACCCGCAATGGCAGGTCGGCGAGGGCTACTCGGCGTGGCGTTTTCGCACCGAACAGGTCGACGGCGTGACGGTGGTGCGCTGCCCGTTGTACGTGCCGCGCAAGCCCACGGCGCTGAAGCGCTTGCTGCACCTGATCAGCTTTTCCGCCAGCTCGTGCCTGGCGGTATTGGCGCAACTGCGCTGGAAGCCGGACCTGGTCATCCTGGTGGTGCCGACCTTGTTCTGCGCGCCCCAGGCCTTGTTGTTGGCCAGGCTGTGTGGCGCCAAGTCCGTGCTGCATATCCAGGATTATGAAGTCGATGCGATGTTCGGCCTGGGCCTGGGCGGCAGCCCGTTACTGCGGCGACTCGCGTGGGGCGTGGAGCGCGGCTTGCTGCGGCGCTTTGACCGGGTCTCGACGATATCCAGCGGCATGCTGGAGAAGGCGGCCGGCAAAGGCGTCGAGGCGCAGCGCCTGCTGTTCTTTCCCAACTGGTCGGAGACCAAGCGTTTCCTCGATGTACCGCGCAACAGCGGGCTGCTGGAACGGCTCGGCGTGCCGGCGGGAAAGCGGGTGCTGTTGTACTCGGGCAACATCGGCGAGAAGCAGGGGCTCGAACTGATCCTCGATGCCGCCCAGGCTCACGTCCATCGCCCGGAGCTGGTGTTTCTGATCGTCGGCCAGGGCGCCGGCCAGGCCCGCCTGCTGCAGCGCGCGCACAGCGAGGGCCTGCACAACGTGGTCTTCGCCCCGTTGCAGGCCTATGAAGACTTGCCTGCGCTGCTGGCCTCGGCGGACGTCCACCTGGTGATCCAGAAACGCGGCGCGGCGGATTCGGTATTGCCCTCCAAGTTGACCAATATTCTGGCCGTCGGCGGCAATGCAATCATCACCGCCGACCCCGACACCACCCTTGGCCGGCTGTGCGACGAGCATCCGGGCATTGCCGTGCGGGTCGAACCCGAATCGGTCAGCGCCCTGAATGCAGGGATCGAGCGGGTGCTGGCATTGCCTGTGCGCAACGTAGTGGCGTTGAACTACGCCGCGGATTTTCTTGATAAAGAGCGTGTCCTCCAACGCTTTATGGCACAGGTCTGACGCTTATGTGGCTTGATTTACCGACCTTCAATACGGTCGTGATGTCGACGCCGTTGGTGGCCATCGACTTGATCGTGAGGAAACCCAACGGCGATACGTTGCTGGGCTTGCGGATCAACCGGCCGGCCTATGGCTTCTGGTTCGTCCCCGGCGGGCGCATCCAGAAAAACGAAACCCTGGACGACGCCTTCCGCCGCCTGACCCACGAAGAACTCGGCCACACCTTCGAACGCGCCGATGCGCAGCTGCTGGGCGTGTTCGAGCACTTCTACGACGACAGCGTCTTCGCCAACGCCGGGAACGGCCCGGACACCCACTACGTGGTGCTGGGTTATTGCCTGACCCTTGCCGAGAATCAGGTCCTGGAACCGCCCACCGAGCAGCATCGGCACTACCGCTGGTGGCCGCTGGATGAGCTGCGCTACAGCCCACGTGTACACGAGAACACCCGTGCCTATTTCTGACCCTCTATCGAAGGACGCGTTCATGTTATTACCGGTGATCTTGGCGGGCGGTTCGGGTTCGCGCCTGTGGCCGCTCTCGCGGCAACTGAACCCCAAACAGTTCTTGCGCCTGACCCATAAAAGCCTGTCGATGTTGCAGCAGACCATCGGCCGGCTGGAGGGCGCGGATGTCGCCTTGCCGCAAGTGATCTGCAATGAGCAGCACCGTTTTCTGGTGGCCGAACAATTGCGTCAATTGGGCATGGAGCAGGCGAGCATCCTGCTCGAACCCATGGGGCGCAATACCGCGCCAGCGATTGCGCTGGCGGCCTGCAAGGCGCTCGACGAGTCCCGCGACCCGATTCTGCTGGTGCTGGCGGCGGATCATCTGATTGAAGATGTTCCCGCGTTTCATGCCAGCCTCGCGGTGGCGCTGCCGCTGGCCGAGGCCGGCAAGCTGGTGACGTTCGGCATCACGCCGACCAGCGCGCACACCGGGTACGGCTATATCGAGCAGGGCGAGGCGGTGGGCGAGGGCGGGTATGCGGTGAAGCGTTTCGTCGAGAAGCCGGATGCCGCCACCGCTGCCGACTACGTGGCGCGGGGCGATCATTACTGGAACAGCGGCATGTTCATGTTCCGTGCCAGCCGTTACCTGGACGCCTTGGCACGCTTGCAGCCGGCGATTCTCACGGCCTGCCGCGCGGCGTTGGCCGCGGGTAGCCAGGATCAGTTGTTCACCCGGGTCGATGAGGCGCTATTCGCCGCCTGCCCGGACGACTCCATCGATTATGCGGTGATGGAAAAAACCAGCGACGCGATCATGGTGCCGTTGCAGGCCGGTTGGAGTGATATCGGTTCCTGGTCGGCGTTATGGGAAGCCAGCGAGAAAACCGACGGCGGCAACGTGCTGCAGGGCGATGTGCTGCAACTGGATACCCGCGATACCTACGTGAACGCCGACAGCCGCCTGGTCGCCACGGTGGGCGTGCAGGACCTGATCATCGTCGAAACCAAGGACGCGGTGTTGGTGGCGCACAAGGACCAGGTGCAGCAGGTCAAGGGCATTGTCGACCAACTCAAGCGCGACGGGCGTCATGAGCACCTCAACCATCGTGAGGTCTACCGGCCCTGGGGCATGTATGACGCCATCGACAGCGGCCACCGCTACCAGGTCAAACGCATCACCGTGAAGCCCGGCGCCAAGCTGTCGGTGCAGATGCATCATCACCGTGCGGAGCACTGGATCGTGGTCAGCGGTACGGCCAAGGTCACCAATGGCGAACAGACGTACCTGGTCTCGGAGAACCAATCGACCTACATCCCCATTGGCCAGGTGCATGCCTTGGAGAACCCTGGCGTGATTGCGCTGGAATTGATCGAAGTGCAGTCGGGTTCTTATCTGGGCGAGGACGATATTGTGCGTTTCGAAGACAAGTACGGCCGGGCCTGAGGTTTTCCGACAATTAATAACATTTGCTCCGATGTTAAACCGCCAGCCTTGTTAGTTTCGCGGCCTCAACGTGTTGATACACGGGGGCTGGCTTCGAGAAATGTTATTTTCGAACGAATACGTTCAACTTTCCGGGTAATGTCCGGGCTGGTGCGTTGTTTACTTGAGTGGCACTATCAAGGTGTATTTCAGCGGCACACGCTCGTTTGCTAAATGCTCACTATCGATAAGGAGTCTGATATGAGAAAACAACTGGCTATTATTGTGCTCAGTCTCTTGAGTACTTCTGCCATGGCTGCCGAGTTGCCGCTTGGCCTGAGTACCGCGGTGGTCGGCTCTGTGACGGTGGGGGAAACCCTGCTGGTCGGCGCGGCCCTGGTCGCGGGCGTCGCCGCTGCGTCCAGCAGCGGTGGCAGCGCCAATGGAGGCACCACCACAGGCACCACTGGCACCACGGGTACCACCGGTACCGGCAACTAACAGAACGCCTTCCGCTTTATAAGACTGCTTGGAAACCCCTCCCAAGTAGTCTTTTTTTCTTGTCGTTTATCGCGAGTGTCTTAGCACTATGATGCGTATTTTTTCTGTGGCGGTCGTGGCCTCCGCATTGTTACAAGGCTGCATGTTTGCGCCCGGTCAATATATGGACACCGAGGCAATGACCAAGGAGGGCGGTGCTGAAAGCAGTCGCGTGGAGTTGATCCCGATTACTCCAAAGTTGCTGGCCATGGACGCGGCGACTCAAGTCTCTTATGCGCTTCCCAAAGAACTGCTCGATTATAAACCCGGGCCCTATTTGATCGGCCCAAATGATGCGTTGTACATCACGGTCTGGGACCATCCGGAATTGACTGCGCCTTCCGGTCCGCAGCAGCAAATCGATGCCAACGGGCGCCTGGTCAACCCCGACGGCAACCTGTTCTACCCCTACGTGGGCGAAGTGGTTGCCAAGGGCCGCACCCTCGCGGCGCTGCGCAGTGAAATCACCGATAAGCTCCGTCAGTACATCGACAGCCCCCAGGTGGATATCAGTGTGCTGCGTTTTGCCAGCCAGCGAGTGGTGATCACCGGGGCAGTGCTCAAGGCTGGGCCTGTACCGATCACCACCACCCCGATGAGCGTCATGGAGGCCATCGGTGCTTCCGGCGTCGATCCGATCAATGCCGACCTCTCGAACCTCACGCTGACCCGCGGCGGCAAGCGCTACACACTCGACCTGGACACGTTCAATCTCAACCCGTCGCGCTTGAACGATATCTACCTCAAGGACGGTGACCAGTTGTACCTGCCCTACAACGACCGCAAGCGCATCTATGTGATGGGCGAGGTCATGCAGCCCCGCGCATTGAGTTTCAAGACACGCAGCATGAACCTCACGGATGTGTTGGGCTCGGTGGGCGGCATCAACCAGAACACCTCGAACGCCGATGCGATCTACGTGATCCGCGGCGCACAGAACCTGGACACGCAACCGGCCAAGGTCTTCCATCTGCAAGCCGGCTCCCCGGCAGCTATGGCCCTGGCCACGCGCTTCGATGTGCAGCCCCAGGACGTGGTGTTCGTCGGCCCCGCCAATATCACCCGCTGGAACCGGGTCATCAGTCAGTTGATACCTTCCGCCTCGATCATCGGTACCGGTGCTTCCACCCAAAACAACCTGAGCGAAGCCAACAGCCGATAAGGGTGGAACCTGCGTGAACAGTGTGAAAACCGGTATTTACGTGTGCCTTGCGTGGCTGTTGTGCGGCTGCAATCCACTGATGCAGGCCTCGCTCGATACCTTCAAGGCGGCCGTCGTCGGGCCTGCGCCATTGGTGCTGAGCCAGGCCCAGGTGGACGCCGTGCCGTTTCCCCAGATCAAAGTGACCACGGTGTCCAGCGAAGGCGTGATGGCGTTGATTCGTCAGCGCGACGACCTGCAGTTCTGGGTCGCCTCCGGCAAACAGGTGCTATTGATGCGCGATGGCCTGGTGGTGCGTACCGTTGGCCTCGGCACTGATCTGGATGGCACGCGCTGGCAAGGGCAGTCGCCGTTCCAGCAGGGGCTGCACCGCGTGCCGGACGGCTACCGCAGCCGCCGGCAGATCGACCTGGTGGATGGCTATCGCGTCGGCATCACCGTCACCAGCCGCCTGACCCGCGAGGGCATGGAGACGCTCGAGATCCTCGACAAGCCTTACACCTTGTTGCGCGTCGATGAGGACATCGAAGCCGAGGCGCTGGGGTTTCGTGCGCGCAACCGTTATTGGGTCGACCCCACTGACGGCTTCATTGTGCAAAGCGAACAGCACCTCAGCCCGCGCCTCACGTTGAAAATCACCCAACTGCAACCCGCCCGCAAGGAGGCCCGATGACCGCCCGCAAACGATGGGCGCTGGCGCTGTTGTGGAGTTGTGCCAGTGCATGCCACGCCGCCCTGACGGTGAGCGGCCAAGTCCTGCACCCCGGGCCGATCGCCCTGCCGCCCGAGGCGCGCTTGCTCGACGCGATCATCGCGTCACAACCGGATGCCCAGGGCTATTGGCTGGCGGCGGCCTGGCTGCACCAGCCATTGATCGAGCCCCAGGCCCGGCTCAAAGCCGGTGTGCTGTTTGACCTGGATACGTTGCGCCAGGCTGCCTTGGCCGCCGGGTACGACAGCCGGGCCGACTTGGCGGCGCGCGTTTATCGACAGGTGCAGGCCTTGCCGGTGACCGGCCGGCAACGCGCGATGCTGGACCCGGTGGCGGTGGAGGTCGGCTTTGCGCCCAACCTGCGGGTCAGCGACGGCGATCGACTGATCTACCCGCCCAGGCCGGCAGGTGTGCGCGTCCTGGGCGCGGTCGCGCAGCCTTGCACCCTGGTGTTCCAACCGATGCGGGCGGCACGCGATTATCTCGACGAATGCCCGGCGGTGGCGGGGGCCGACGTCGACTACCTGTGGCTGATCCAGCCCGACGGCCTGGTCACGCGCCTGGGCATTGCCCCCTGGAACCGCGAGACGGCGGCCGCGCCGGCACCGGGCAGCACGCTGCTGGTGCCGCTGCGCAGCGACGACCTGGAACCGCCCACCCCTGAGCTGAACCAACAACTGGCCGAGTTTCTTGCCACCCAACCCCTGGCTGAGGTCACGCCTTGAAATTATGTATTGCAGCCGTGCTGCTGGTGCCCTGTGGCGTCGCGCACGGCGATCCGCGTTACACCCAGAGTGATTTTGGCGGGGTCGGGCTGTTGCAAACCCCGACCGCACGCATGGCCCCGGCCGGCGAACTCAGCGTCAATGCCAACCGCACCGAACCTTACAGTCGCTACAGTTTTTCCGCGCAACCGCTGGACTGGCTCGAAGGCACCTTTCGCTACACCGCCATCACCAACCGCCCCTATGGCCCCGAATCGTTCAGTGGCAGCCAGAGCTACAAGGACAAGGCCGTCGACGCCAAAGTGCGTCTCTACGAGGAAAGCCACTGGTTGCCCCAGGTCGCGCTGGGGATGCTCGACCTGGGCGGCACCGGGCTGTTTTCCAGCGAGTACCTGGTGGCCAACAAGCGTTATGGCGAATTCGATTTCAGTGCGGGCATCGCCTGGGGTTACCTGGGCAGCCGGGGCGATTTCGGCAACCCGCTGGGCGCGCTGAGTGATCGCTTCAACGAGCGGCCCACCGCCGAAGGTTCCGGCAATTTCTCCAACGGTTACTTCCGCGGCCGGCCCGCGCTGTTTGGCGGCGTCGCCTACCAGACACCCTGGGCGCCGTTGAGCCTCAAGCTGGAATACGAGGGCAACGACTACCAGAACGAGCCTCGAAACAACCATCTGCGCCAGGACTCGCCGGTCAACCTCGGGCTGGTTTACAAGGTGGCCGACTCCGTCGACCTGAGTGCTGCCTGGGAACGCGGCAACACGGCGATGTTCGGTATCACCCTGCACACCAATTTCGTCAGCCGCAAGGCGCCGGTCAAAACCTACGACCCGCCGGCCCCCAAGCTGCCCGCCCAGGCGCCGAGCGTCGCGATGGATCAAGTGGATTGGGCCGCGGTGTCCAAGCGTTTGCAGGACAATGCCGGCTATAACGTGCAGCGGATTGCCCAGCGCGGCCCTGAGTTATTGGTGTATGGCGAGCAGCAGCGCTATTTCTACAGCGCCAAGGCCGTGGGGCGCGCCAGCCGTATCCTGGACGACAGCGTCAATGACCAGATCAGCTGGTTCACCCTGGTGAGCGAGCGGTACGCCATGCCGATCGAAGAAACCAGCGTGCCCCGCGAGACGTTCCGCGAGGTGGTCAACCAACGCGAGCCCCTGCAGACCCTGCATCGCCAGACCGAAGTCAACCCGCCCAGCGCCCAGGCGCAAACGCTGCTTTACACCCAAGCGCCCAAGCCCCTGAGCTACGGCGTCGGGCTGGGTTACAAGCAGAACGTCGGCGGGCCGGATGGCCTGCTGTATCAGATTTCCGCCGACCTCGACGCCGAATATCGCTTCACCCGCAACACCTGGTGGAGCGGCCTGCTCAGCGTCAACCTGCTGAACAACTACGATGGCTTCACCTACGACGCGCCCAGCGGCTTGCCGCGCGTGCGTACCGATCTGCGCAAGTACATGACCAGCTCTGACGTGACCGTGCCGACGTTCCAGCTCAACCACGCGGTGCGACTGGATCAGGACCTGTATGGCATGGTCTACGGCGGGTTGCTGGAATCGATGTACGCCGGTGTCGGCAGTGAGGTGCTGTACCGGCCGATGGGCCAGCGCTGGGCCTTGGGCGCCGACCTGAACTACGTGCGCCAGCGCGGGTTCGAACAGGACTTCAGCCTGCGCGACTACCGCACGGTCACGGGGCATATTACCGGCTACACCGACTTGCCGTTCAACACACAGGGTGCGCTGAGTGTCGGTCGCTACCTGGCCCGGGACTGGGGCGCCACCCTGGACTTGTCGCGCGAGTTCAACAATGGCGTGCGGATTGGCGCCTGGGTCACCCGCACCACCGCGTCAAAAGAAGCCTTTGGCGAAGGCAGCTTCGACAAAGGCCTTTACCTGTCAATTCCCTTTGATGAGCTGATGAGCCTGTCGACGATGCGCCGCGCCAATCTGGTGTGGGCGCCGCTGACCCGCGATGGCGGCGCGCGCCTCAATCGCGCGTATTCGCTGCATACGATGACCGATGGCCGCGACAGTGACCTGTTCTATCGGAACTTCGAGAAGATCACTGAATAGACAAGGAAAGGGGGACGTGAAGTCCCCCTTTGTTTGCCTCAGTAAATGTCTTTGGACAGCAGTGTGAACGGCGTTTTCAGCAGGATCTTGATGTCCAGCCACAGTGACCAGGTGTTGATGTAGCGCAGGTCGATGTCGACGCGCTTTTGCATCTTCTCCAGGGTCTCGGTCTCGCCCCGGCACCCATTGATCTGTGCCAGCCCCGTGATACCGGGCTTGATACGGTGGCGCGCCATGTACGCGTGAATCTTCCCTGAGTAGTAGTCATTGTGCGCGACCGCATGGGGCCTTGGACCGACCAGGGCCATGTGCCCTTGCAGCACGTTGAACAACTGCGGCAGTTCATCGATGGACGTGCGGCGCATGAAACGCCCCACGGGGGTGATGCGTGAATCATGGCGGCTGGCCTGGCGTACTTCGTGGTCGTCATGCACGCGCATCGAGCGGAATTTCCAGACCTTGATCACCTGACCGTTCCAGCCGTGACGGTCCTGCTTGAAGATCACCGGACCGGGGGAGGTCAGTTTGATCAGCACGGCGAACAGCAACAGCAGCGGGCTCAGCAGGATGAGCGCAAGCAAGGCCACGCTTTTGTCCAGCAGCGACTTGCTCAGTGCGGCGGTCGGACGGCTGGTCAGCGGGCTTTCATTGAGGAAAATCGCCGGCAGGCCATCGACCTCGGCCACGCAGTGATTGAGCAGCAGCATGTTGTTGAGGTCGGGGACCCAGATGACATCGACGCTGATCTCCAGCAGGTTGATGTACAGCGCCTCGATATGGGTGGCTTCCTGCAGCGAATGGGTGATGTACAGCCTGCGGATACCGTGCTGCCGGATCAACTGCGGGAGGTCCGGCAGCTCGCCGAGTATCTGTGATTGCACGCCCGGGGCTGCGGTCGCCGTGGCGCCGACGAGGCCGACCAGCGGTGAGCGTTTTTGCCGGGAAAGTGTTTTCGCCAGGTCGGCGGCAAGTTTACCGGTACCCACGATCAGCGATTTATGTCGCTCGTGAAGTTGCCCGTGGTAATAGCGGGAAAGACTGTGGATAGGGATGTAACAGAGCGCCAGCACGGCATAACTAATCGCCGCCCACAGTAGCAGGATTTCGACGGGGAACAACCCGTTAGCATTGCAGGCGATACCCACCGCAACCAGTATCAGCAGGGTAAGTAACCAGCCCATGAAGAGTCGGCCCAGTCCCACTGCGTAATCATCTTTCTTGCTGTAGACGTCACATAACATATAGGCCGGGATCGAGGCCAATATGCTAAAGGCAGCCAATACCCGGTAGGGATATTCCAGCTGGCCAGTCTTTGAAATAACCAATGCAAATAACAGTGTGACGACCAAACTTGACGCCAGCGTCCACTGTCCCCAAAAGGTCAGACCTTTGGGTGTTAGGTTACGATGCATTCTCCGGTTATTCAGCATACTACTGCTCCCAGTGGTGACCACTCATGGTGGCAGGCTTAAGCGAGGCGTGGCATTGAAACAGCCAAATAGACAGGCACGCGTAGGCGCGCACAGATTGATATTAATCAACGGCAGGGGGCAGTAGCTGACGAGTTATAACAGGCACATAGCGATAGTTAAGTGGCTGCTGGGTGAGACGGATTGTTATAAAAAGGCAGATAGTGGAGCGTGATCAACGCCAAGATTAACGACTCTGGAATTATTATATTTTTTCAGCGAAACTGCTGGGCGAGTTCCAGGGGGTTTTTTATCCTCTGGGTCAAGCAATAGCCCCGATTTCTCACTGAACGGAACAAACGCTCGCCATCGTTGACGCGCTTGAATTTTTCCTGAAGTCGGCTGAGGCACATTTCCAGGCCGCGATACAACTCGGGTTCGCGACCAATATTGCGAATAAGTTCTTCTTTACTCACCACGCGTTCTTCATGGTGTAACATTTTTTTGATAAGTGCTGACTCGATCGTGGTCAAGGAAATGCGTAAACCACCCTTGACCAACATTCGGTCATGTTGTGTAAAGGTCCAGTAGTCGGGTGCCTGTAGCGGAGGTTTTTCGGTGAGGGTCGCCAGCGCTTTTTGAGGCCTGTCGGTGCTGTGGAGTTGAACATTTAGTTCCAGTTTATTGTAGGGTTGCAATGTTTTGTAAATGACCGGCGTTGATGCGTTATTGGCGCTGTCGGGTTTTTCGATCGTTGAATTGTTAGTGTAGTGCGAATTGAAATACTGGTTGCCAAACAATGGCGTGCTGGTTGCCTGGGTTTCTGCTGTCTTGGTTCGCGGCGGGCAAGCGATATCGCCATAGAGTAACTCCACATTCGACGCAAAGTCGGGCAGCGGAATAAAGATGGGCGTAGCGGTGGACAGGTGTTTTTTGAGTGAGCTCATAGTGGTTACCATGGTCCTGTGGGTTGAGTGTTATAAATTTTCGGCCGGCGAGTAGTAACCGCCCTGAAAGTAATTGAAAGGCAAGCGTTTGGCGAGTGTTGCACTGTCAGAGAATTCAACTTTGTCTGCAATGAATGAGACTCGGCTGGCGCTTATCAGCTCTAACATGCGGTCGTAGAGCCGGTCGAAAAAATCCGAGCGTATATTCAGACTCAGTCTCAGGGGCGCATCCGGAAATGGCATTTTTATATAGTCATAGAGTTTCAGTTCGATCAACAGGTCGGCCTGCTTTGTATCCAGTGTGTAGTTATTGTAGGCAAGCTTGATACTGCTGCGGTCTTTGAGGTTATACAGTTGGCGCACCATCGCGCGGCGCTCCGTGGGGCCGGGAAGTGCATCCAAGGGGTTTTCTATAGTGATAACGAGTTGCTGCTTATAGCTTTCCAATACATGCGCGACCTGGATAAGTTCCTTGAGCGTGTCGTCGGACATAAGCGCTGATTGCTCGATGCGCAGAAATTTATGAGTCGCCGGCTGTGCAGAAGCAAGTGGTAAGTGACTGAAATCAGCAGTCATGCGTGGGTCGATGCGCGACAGGGCGTCACGGTAGGCGCATTTAAGTTGAGCGCTATACAAAGGCTGCGAATGCTCTGGGAGATTGAGCAGATTATGTGCGCTGGTTACGCGAATCTCATTGCCCCAAAGTGCGCAGCTGCGTTCAACTATCGCTTGCCTGAAGAGCTTGGGTTGGGCTATTGCGACAGGCGATATTTTCTCGTTATTCACGATGCTGTCTCTCTTGGGCTGGGTGCAAATACTGGGCGGAAATAATCCCACGGCTCAACTTGTAACCGTAGCCACGGATGTTCTGAATGATATTTTCGCCATAGCGCGCCTTGATTTTGCTGCGCAGGCGGCTAATGGATTTCTCCAGGGCTCGAGAGTCGTAGAATTTGGTGTTGAGCCCCATAACATTGGCGATTTCATCGTGACTGAGCAGTCGGTTATAGATCAGCGCCTCGAGAACTTTCATTTCGATGAAGGAAATTTCAAGTTTCTGGTCGTTGCCGTAAATGCACATCCGGTCTTGATCGAGAATAAGTTTGCAGCAGTCCAAGCGATACGTTTCATTGAGAAATGCCTCGACTAAACTCAACTTTTCTTCAGGGGAAGTTTCGGTGGCTTTTAGGCAGTAGTCCGCGCCGGCCAAATAATATTTGGTTTTACTTTGAGTAGAGGCAAACGTGATGAAGACAACTATCAGGCAGGTCGGGTTTTTGTGCCTGGTTTTTTTTATGATGTCCAGGGTTTGATTGCTGGCAGAAGGTGTGTCGATTTCTATGACGATGGCGCGATAGTCGACGTGATCTTCATGATGACCGACTAGTTGACCGTAGCTGCGTGTATCGACTTTTAAATCATTCGGTACAGTACGAACTATAAGTGCTCTGAAATCCTCAGTTTTAGACGCAGTCCGTGCAATAGCGAGGACGTTGGAAAAATGCATCACCTACTCCCTTTTCTGGCATGCAAGGCCGACAGTTCAATCGCTGCTAGCGTTAGATACTAATCGAATTGATTCCGCCAAAACGTGACAAATTTTAACATTCGTAGCTTTATTCTAAAGGCGGCGGCGGGGTGAGAGGGAGGTGTTGCGGGTGCGGCGTTTGCATGGGTGTACACATATGCTAGTGCAGATTGTTAGTGTGCAATAAGTATCTTAGGTCAATTGGTTTTTAGGCCTGTGGCGATTTAATTTTTTCTATACATGAGGCCAGGTGACGGGGCGACTAATTGCCTTAAACCGCGAGGAATTTGCCATCGACGCCAGCCCGGTGCTGTCGATTCTGCGCTTTACTTGCGCGGTCCTCCCGGATCCGACGACGGCTTAAGCTAATTCTAAAAAGGTATTTATTGCCGATTTTTAAGATCGTTTAGCTTGATCGCTCCCCCAAGACGTTCATGGAGTGAGCCGCCGATGCTGCAATCAATCACCGCCTTGCCGCTGCTGGACCTGTCGTTGCTCGATGGCAGCCCGGCGCAGCGCAGCGCGTTTCTCGATGAGCTGCGTTTTGCCGCGCGGCATGTCGGCTTCTTCTACCTCACCGGTCACGGTATCGCCCCGGCGTTGCTGGCCGAGGTGCAGCAGCAGGCGCGGGCTTTTTTCGCCTTGCCCGAGGCAGACAAGCTGGCCGTCGGGATGATCAACTCCCCGCACTTTCGCGGCTATAACCGCGCGGCCTCGGAAATCACCCGGGGCCAGCCGGACCTGCGTGAGCAGTTCGACGTCGGTGCCGAGCGCGAACCCTTGGCCGTTGAGCAACACCCCGCGGCCTGGGCGCGCCTGCAAGGCCCCAATCAATGGCCGGCGGCGTTGCCCGAGCTCAAACCTCGGGTGTTGGCCTGGCAGCACGCGATGACCCGGATGTCGTTGCGCCTGCTGCGCGCGTTCGCCCAGGCCTTGTCCCTGCCCGAAAATGCGTTCGACGCGCTGTACGGCGACAAGCCCAACGAACATATCAAGCTGATCCGCTACCCCGGTCGCCACGCCGGGCAGAGTCGCCAGGGCGTTGGCGCGCACAAGGACTCCGGCTTCCTGAGTTTCCTGCTGCAAGATCAGCAGGCCGGTTTGCAGGTGGAAGTGGAGGAGGGGCGCTGGATCGACGCCGCGCCGCGGCCCGACACGCTGGTGGTGAATATCGGCGAATTGCTCGAGCTGGCCAGTAACGGCTATCTGCGCGCCACGGTCCACCGCGTGGTGTCGCCGCCGGTGGGCAGCGAGCGCGTGTCCCTGGCGTTTTTCCTCGGCGCGCAGCTGGATGCGGTGGTGCCGGTGTACCCGCTGGCGCCCGAACTGCTGCGCGATGCCCACGGCCCCACCAGCGACCCGCGCAACCCGTTGCTGCGCGACGTCGGCTGGAACTACTTCAAGGGCCGCCTGCGTTCCCACCCGGATGTGGCCCAGCGTTTCTACGCCGATGCCACACTGCCCCATGCACTGTCCGCCTGATCAGGAGATCACTCTGTTGAAGACATTCACACTTACCCTGGCGACCTTGCTGAGCGCTTTCAATGTGGCGGCCGCCGATGCCTTGCGCGTCGCCGCCGACCCGATTCCCCATGCGCAAATCCTCGAATACGTGCAGAAGCTCGACCCGGACCTGAAGCTGAACATCATCGAGATCCCCAGCGGCGTGAACTCCAATGAGTTGCTGGCCCATGGCGATGTCGACGCCAATTACTTCCAGCACCTGCCGTACCTCAAGGCCCAGGAACAGGCGCTCGGCCAGACGTTCGCGGTGGCGGCCACCGTGCATATCGAACCGTTGGGGATCTATTCGCACCGCCACACCCGCTTCGACCAGGTGCCGGACAAAGGCATCGTCGCCGTGCCGAATAACGTCACCAACCTCAGCCGCGCCCTGTACCTGTTGCAAGCCAATGGCCTGATCACCCTCAAGCCGGGCTTCAACGATGCGTCCAAGGACCAGGCCACGCCCAGGGACATTGCCGAGAACCCCAAGCACCTGAAGATCCTGGAAATCGAATCGCCGCAGATCCCCCGGGCGCTGGAGGATGTCGACCTGGCAGTGATCAATGGCAACTTCGCCCTGGAAGCCGGGCTGCAACCGGCCAAGGATGCGCTGGGGCTGGAGAAGGCTCAGGGCAACCCTTACGCAAATATCCTGGTGACCACGCCCAAACTGGCGCAGGACCCGCGCATCCAGCAACTGGCCAAAGACCTGCGCTCGCCGGCGGTGGCCAAGTTTATCAGCGAGACATATGCCGGTTCGGTGATCCCGGTGGCGCTCGAATGATCGTCGTCGAGGGTGTCAGCAAAACCTACGCCGACGGCCAGCCGGCGGCGCTGGACAACGTGTCGTTGCAGATCGCCGATGGTTCGATCTTCGGCATCGTCGGCCGCAGCGGCGCCGGTAAAAGCACGTTGCTGCGCTGCCTTAATCTGTTGGAGCGGCCGACGTCCGGGCGCATCCTCATGGATGGCCAGGACCTGACCCGGTTAACCGGCAAGGCGCTGCGCCAGCAACGCCAGCGCATCGGCATGATCTTCCAGGGGTTCAACCTGCTGCACTCGCGCAACGTGGCGGATAACGTCGCGGTGCCGTTGGAGATTGCCGGGGTGCCCAAGAACGAGCGCGTCGCGCGGGTGGCGCAGTTGCTGGCGTTGGTTGGCTTGAGCGACAAGGCGGCGGCGTTTCCGTCGCAACTCTCCGGTGGGCAGAAGCAGCGTGTCGGCATCGCTCGCGCACTGGCCGCGCGCCCGGCGTATTTATTGTCGGATGAAGCCACCAGCGCCCTGGACCCGGAAACCACCGCTTCGATCCTGGCGCTGTTGTGCGATATCAACCGGCAACTGGGGGTGACCATCGTGTTGATCACCCATGAGCTGGACGTGGTCAAGGCGATCTGCGACAGCGCGGTTTCCCTGGCGGCGGGGCGCGTGGTGGAAAGCGGCACGCTGCTGCAACTGCAGGCCGACCCGTCCTCGCGCCTGGGCCGCGCGCTGGCGCCCAACCTGCAGGTGGTGAGGGCGGGATGAAAACCGACTGGAATGAAGTTCTCCAACTGCTGCTCAACGCCACCGGCGAAACCCTGTACATGGTGCTGCTGGCAGGGCTGTTCACCTTGTTGATCGGCCTGCCATTGGGCGTGCTGCTGTTTATCAGCCGCGCGGGTGGGCTGTTCCCGCTGCCAAGGCTCAACCGTGCGTTGGGTGCGGTGATCAACCTCGGGCGTTCGCTGCCGTTTGTGGTGATGCTGATCGCGCTGATTCCGCTGACCCGCCTGATTGTCGGCACCACCCTGGGCAGCACGGCGGCAGTGGTGCCGATCACCATCGGTGCTTTTCCGTTTTTCGCACGCATCGTCGAGACCGCCCTGGATGACGTGGACAAGGGCCGCATCGAGGCAATCGTGGCCATGGGCGGCGATATCCGCCATGTGATTTTCAAGGTGCTGCTGCCCGAAGCCTTGCCGGCGCTGGTGGCCGGGGTCACGTTGACCCTGGTGATGCTGATCGGGTTTTCTTCCATGGCCGGGGTGATCGGCGGCGGTGGGTTGGGCGACTTGGCGATTCGCTACGGCTACCAGCGTTTCAACAACCAGATCATGGTGGTGACGGTGGTGGTGTTGGTGGTGCTCGTGCAGGGCGTGCAAAGCCTGGGCGATCGCTGCGTCAGGTCGTTGGCGCATCGCCGATGAGCCTTCATGTCGATAGTGATCGCGGCTCGCGCACAGCCTTGAGCAACAGCGTTTCGAAGGCTTGTTGCACCCCGGGCCCGTCACTGTGGGCCACATTGAAGCGCATCGAATCAGGCCGCGCCGGGTCGTAACCGAACAATGCCCCCGGTGCCAGCACCATGTTCTGCTTCAACGCCTCCTGGGCCAACTGTTCGCCGTTCACCCCCGGCGGCAGGCGGGCCCAGATGAACATGCCGCCTTCATACGCCATCGGCAATTGGCAGCCGCAGCGCTTGAGCCATTGTTCGACACGCGCACCGGCTTCCAGCAAGCGCTGCACTATGCGCTTGCGGTGCCGGGCGTAACTGCCTTCGCTGAGCATGCGGTAGACGATCTGCTCGAACAGCTCCGAGGTCACGCCGCCGCTCATCAACTTCATATGGGTCAGGTTGGCCGCCAGTTGCGGCGCGGCCACCACGTAGCTGACGCGGGTGTTGGCGCTGAGGATTTTCGAGAAGCCCGACAGGTAGGTGACCTGGTCCAGGCCGGCGATGGTGGCCAGGCGCGGCGGCGGGTTGGGGTGCAGGTCGCCGTAGAGGTCATCCTCGACGATATGGCAGTGGTACTGGCGGGTCAGTTGCAGCAGACGAAACGCCTGGCTGGGGCTGAAAGAGTGCCCGGTGGGGTTATGCAACACACTGGTGGTGAGGTACAGGCTGGGGCGATGTTCGGCCAGCAACTGTTCGAGGGCGTCGAAATCGAAGCCATCCGGGCGCCGCTCGATCGTCATCACCTTGACCCCGTGCAGAGCCAGATTGGCGTGGAAGTTGAAGTAGCAGGGCGCGTCGAGCAGCACCGTGTCGCCGGGGCGGGCGAGCAGGCGCATGAGCATGTCCAGGCCTTGCAGGGTGTTGGGCGTGGTGATGATTTGCTCCACCGGCACCGACAACCCTTCGGCATGCAGTCTGTGTTGCAGTGCCTGGCGCAACGGCAGGAACCCGGCCGGCGTGCCCATCCCGGCAAGGCGCAGCGACGGCGCGCGCACCACGCTACGCATGGCTTGGCGAAGCGCCTCGCTGTTCAGCCACTCCTCCGGCAAATGCCCGCCACCGGGGCGCAGATCTCCATTGACGGTGACCAGCGGCCGGCGTAACACGCTGAGCAAGTCCTGGGGCAACAGGTCGACCCAGCTCGTCGAGGCAGCGCGGATGATGTCTGTTGTCACAAAGTGGCCAAGGCCCTGGCTCGAGGTCAACAGGTTGCGCCCGCGCAGGCGGTCCAGCGCTTCATTGAGGGTGAACTTGCTCACGCCCAGAGTTTGGGTCAGCTCACGCACCGACGGCAACTTGCTGCCGGGCGCCCATTCGCCGTTCTCGATGGCCTGGCTGAACGCCTCGACGATCTGTTGCACCTTGGGTGCGCCAGCCCGAAAGGCGATGGCGGATACAAACATGCGGCTTCCTTGTCTTTGCTGGTGATTTTACCGGTGAAGTAGGGCCGGATTAGGCCTTACTTTACCTGCCCTGCGCAATGCCGCGGCCCTAGACTGCCGGCTATCCGGCCACTTTCCGGCTGTCTTCCCAAGGTCCAAGGCTATGACAAGCGCGTTGACGCTCTCTTCGTTTCTCTACTTTCTGCTGTTTTGCGCCACCGTGACGTTCAGCCCCGGCCCCATGACCTTGCTGCTGCTGAGCCTGGGCTTGAAGGACGGCTTGCGCGGCTCGATCCCGGCGCAGCTCGGCGCCAGTGTGTCGTACCTGGTCTCTATCCTGATCTTTGCCGTGGGTTTCTCGGAGTTGATCAAAGGCAACCTCGCCATTACCCAGGGTATCCAGATGGTCGGCGTCGCCTACATTCTCTACCTGGCCTACAAACAGTGGACCGGCAGCGGCGTGTCCATCGACGGGGTCGTTGCCGTGGAAGGCGCACGCAGTCTGTTCGGCAAGGGCTTGCTGACCGGGTTTTCCAACCCCAAGGCGATCATTATGTTCAGCGCCGTGTTCCCACAATTCGCCGGGACCGGGGAGCACAACTCGATGTCGGACATCGCTATCCTCGGGCTGACCTTTCTATTGCTGCAGTTCGCCAGCGGCTGCCTGTATGGCTATTTTGGCCAGCGCATCAAGCCGGTGCTGGAAAACCCCCGGCGGCGGGTCTGGTTGCAACGGATCACGGCATTGTTGTTGCTGGGCGTCGCCGGGATGCTGGCGCGGGGCTTTTCCCACTGACGGCGCTGAGCTTACAAGGGGTAGTGGCGATATGCTGTTGCCCTGATAGACTCCAGGCACCTACCCAGGATCGCACCTCACCATGCCAGCCGCCGGAGGAAATGGAGTTCCGCTCGCTACCCGCTTGTACAAAACCCGCACGTTGGGGCTGACACTTGGCTTTGCCTGCGTGGCCTTCGGCATGTCTGCGTTGAACCCACCGCTTTGGGTGTGGGCGTTGATGCTGATCAACGGCTTTGTCTGGCCGCACCTGGCTTATCAATGGGCACGCCGCACCGCCAACACATTGCGTTGCGAGCGCCACAACCTGCTGTTCGATTCGTTTTGCGGTGGCTTCTGGGTCGGTGCCATGCACTTCAACCCACTGCCCAGCGTCACCACGTTGTCGATGATGACCATGAACAATGTGGCCATCGGTGGTCCCCGTTTCATGCTGGCGGGCTGGGTGGCGCAGGCGTTGGGTGTCGGCGTGTCGCTGCTGATCTTCACCCCGGCCTTCATCGGCATAACCAGCCAGGCGCAGTTGTATGCCTGTTTACCGATCCTGGTGCTGTATCCGCTGGCCCTGGGCTGGATTTGCTATCGCCAGGCCGTGTCCCTGGCCGGGCACAAGCGTGAGCTGCTGGCCCTGAGTCGCACCGACAGCTTGTCCGGCCTGCTCAACCATGGCGCGTGGAAGGACCATCTGGACATCGAGTTCCAGCGCTGCCACGGCGGGCAGCAGGGCGCGGTGATTGCCCTGATCGACATTGATCATTTCAAAGTGATCAACGACACCTACGGCCATGTCACCGGCGATCTCGTCCTGCGCCAACTCAGTAAAGTGCTGCGCCAGAACCTGCGCGCCACCGACCTGGCCGGACGCTACGGCGGTGACGAGTTCTGCGTGATCCTGCCGGACGTGCCGCTCAACCGCGCCACGCAAGTGATGGATACCCTGCGCGATCGCTTCAATGCGCTGGCCTATGCCCAGGACCCGACCCTGCGTGTCAGCTTGAGCATCGGCCTGGCGCCTTATCGGGTCGGGCATAGCGATTCGACCAGTTGGCTCAACGATGCCGACCAGGCGTTATATGACGCCAAGAGCAGCGGGCGCAATCGGGTCAGCGCGGTGCAGGGGCCTTGGTTGAGGTCGGTCTAGCGGGACGGCGTCCCCAGCCAGCAAAAACAAACTGAGGACGTGTTGATTGTCCTATGCATAGAACGAACAACGCCGCGTTTGCCGGCTAGTCCCCAAGACCCGTGGGACTTATGGTGTAGGCACTTTGGAGGTACACCATGAAAAAACTCATCGGCATCTACACCAGCCCCCGCGCCCACTGGGTCGGCGACGGTTTTCCGGTACGCACGCTGTTTTCCTACGACACCCTGGGCAAGCACATCAGCCCCTTCCTGTTGTTGGACCACGCGGGCCCGGCCGATTTCACCCCGACCACACAGCGTCGCGGTGTCGGCCAGCACCCGCATCGCGGCTTTGAAACCGTGACCATCGTCTACGACGGCGAAGTCGAGCACCGCGACTCCACCGGGGCTGGCGGCACGATCGGCCCCGGCGACGTGCAATGGATGACCGCCGCCAAGGGCATCCTCCACGAAGAGTTCCACTCCGAAGCCTTCGCCCGTAGCGGTGGGGTGCTGGAGATGGTGCAACTGTGGGTCAACCTGCCGGCCAAGGACAAAATGGCCGACGCCGGTTACCAGACGATTGTCGACAGCGATATTCCGCTGCTGCCGTTGGCCAATGAGGCTGGCCAGCTGCGCCTGATTGCCGGTGAGTTCGCAGGCACCAAAGGCCCGGCGCGCACCTTCACGCCGATCGACGTGTGGGACCTGCGCCTCAACGCCGGCAAGGCGTTGACCCTGGACCTGCACGCCGGACGCAACACCGCGCTGGTGATCTTGCGCGGTACGGTGCTGGTCAATGGCGCAGAAATCGCGCGCCAGGGGCAATTGGCACTGTTTGAGCGCGACGGCACGCAACTGTCGCTGGAATCCAGCGACGACGCGAGGGTGCTGCTGCTCAGTGGCGAACCAATCGACGAGCCTATCGTCGGCCATGGTCCGTTCGTGATGAATACCGAACAGGAGATCCATCAGGCGTTTGCTGATTTTAACTCCGGTCATTTCGGGCAGATGCAGCGCTGAAAGGTTGACACCAAGCCTAATGTGGGAGCGGGCAAGCCCCCACATGCGCAATTGCATGGACTTGACCCGTGAGGCCGAGAGTGGTCGTTATGCTGTAAACGTTCGGCGGCGATCATGAGTTCGAACCGGCAGACTCTTCTTTGCGGACATGATCCGTATGCTTCCTTGGAATATGCTTACAAGCCTGCCGACGCAACTTTCTATTTTCCGGCTTCTTGGTCAGCTTCGAGAATCAAGCTCGGGGATGGGCCGTGAGCCTTTGCGAACCACCACAGGGCAAATGTCCCAAGAATAGTCGTTAACACGGCCAAAATCAGGATTACGGTCTGGGTGCCCAAGGGCGCAGCTAACAAAGCCACCAGTAAACCTGCCAGAGGCTGGGACATGTTGTTCAGCAGCGTGATCACACCTACCGTCTTGCCGAAGTCCTGAGGCGGTATCACCCGCTGCCGGATAGTGCGTATGTAGACGTTGAACATTTTGTCGAAACCTGCGATCAACAGGAAACCCAGCACATAGCCGAGCAGACTCGGACTCAGGGCGCTGATGAATGCCCCCGTTGCGATCATCGAATATCCGACACCCCCGAGGACTCGCAGAGGCAGCACCACCCGAGCGAGAAGGAACAGGATCACGATTGTTGTCACCGCACCCGCCGCCTGAAGCCCTGCATAGCTATCCTTGCCGGCGCTGTACTGGCCGATCACCATGGCCGCCGAAGTTGCCAAGGTGACACCAACGATCAGGTTGACGCCTACCGCCAGAATGATGATTTTTTTCAATTCCGCCAGGCTACGGATATGCCCAAAAGCGATCCTCAAGGGCTGCAGCCAGATGTCTTGATGCTGCTCGAACACCTCTAGCGTCATACGGCCAAGACGTTGCCACGCCAGCATGCTCAGGTCTGCCAGCAGGAACAATCCGGCGATCCAAAGCACCACCCAGTGCCAAGCCAAAACCTCAAGCATCAGTGCCGCCACCAGAGGCCCGAGGACCAGTCCCGCCTGGTCGGCGATCTGGGAGTAGGACAACGTCTTGGTGTAGCTGTAGTGCTGGAAGATATGCGGCATCAGCACTTCGCGAGCCATGATGCCTTGCGTGGTCAGCACTCCGCACAGTGCCGACAGCACCACTATCCAACCGATGCCACCAAAGATTCCGTAGAGCACCACCCCCAGCACACAGAGCCATGCCCGGTAGACCTGACTGATATGCAGGATCTTAATAGGCGGGTACTTGTCGCACAGCGCGCCGCACAGCGGGAACGCGAGAAATCGCGGCAGCGATTCGACGAAAAACGCTAGCCCTGCCCATGAAGCGCTGTTGGTGGTCTGGAACACCACCAGCGGCACAATAAACAACAGGATCTGATCCGCCAGCCTCGATAGAAAGAGCGCGATAAAAAAGGCGAGGTAATCCTTACGCATAGGGAACTCCTTTGTGTAAGCGACGTGGCATAGCGGTCTGAAGAAACATCAGTATGAGTTTACAAGGTGTCTAGATAATCCGGCGCGATGCAAACGCCTGGTCAGTGCTGATGCAATCAGGTGGTCAGATACGGTGCAATTTCCCACCCGCATTTTGCTCCGCGCTATACCCCCACATCCCCATTTCATGCGATCTTCTCGGCATTCACCCTGGAGTCGCCTGGATGCCCTCATTTATCGCTGATCACCCCATGTTGTGCGCCCTGGCGCTGATCTTTATCGACATCGGTGTGTGGCGCTTGATTTCCGCTGAGCTGGCCAATTGGAAGCTGGCGGCGCGGTTGGTGATTTTTGCGGTGTTCAGCGCCGTGTTGTTCAACGACGGCATGAACCCGATGCTCGTCGCGCCGTATGCCGACAACACCGCGCTGCACCTGGCCGCCACCGCGTTGCAGATCGGTTGGTGGCTGTTCGCGGCGCGGACCCTGACGGTGTTGCTCGGCGCGGTGATGATGCAGCGCGTGGGCCACACCGGTCGGCTGTTGCAGGACCTGCTGGGCGCGGTGATTTTCTTGATTGCGATCATCGCCGCCATGGCCTACGTGCTCGACCTGCCGGTCAAGGGCGTGCTCGCCACCTCCGGTGCGGTGGCGATCATCGTCGGCCTGGCGCTGCAAAGCACCCTCAGCGATGTGTTTTCCGGGATCGTGCTCAACACCACCAAGCCGTACCAGCTCGATGACTGGATTTCCATCGACGGCACCGAGGGGCGCGT
The DNA here is from genome assembly GCF_053502595.1 of Pseudomonas sp. LY-1. NCBI lineage: Bacteria > Pseudomonadati > Pseudomonadota > Gammaproteobacteria > Pseudomonadales > Pseudomonadaceae > Pseudomonas > Pseudomonas sp. LY-1. Next base: position 2,982,161 of record NZ_CP094353.1, read on the forward strand.
CACCGATATCGATTGGCGCGCTACGCGGTTGCAGACCTCCCAGGGCAGCATGGCGGTGATCCCCAATTCGTTGGCGGCCAAGGCCAAGATCGTCAACTTTTCGCGCCCGGCGGATATGTTCGGGCTGTCGGTCAGCCTGCAAGTCAGCCCCCACGCCCGCCCGCAGACGGTGATCGAGGCGCTGGAGCGGGCGATGCAAGGGTGCCGGCTGCTGCTGGCCAAACCGGCGCCGAGCGTGGCGTTCAAAACCTCGGCCAGCGACGGCGTGGAGTATGAAATCAGCGGCTTTGTGCCGTCGATGCCGCTCAAGCGCGAAGTGCGCAACCAGCTGTACGACCTGGCTTTCCGGCACTTGCAGGCGGCGGGCGTCGGTTTGCTGTCTGCCACCGAAAGCAGCGCGCCGCCGGCGCTGTCGGGGGCGCGGGCGTTGCTGGAGCGCTCGTCGATTTTCTCCACCCTGCGCCAGGAAGAGAAAGACACCTTCAGCCAGAACATGACCCTGCACAGCTACCGTGCCGGCGCGGTGATCCTGCCGGCGGGGGAGGTCAGCGATCATTTGTTTATCGTCGAATCCGGCGTGGTCTCGGTGATGCTGGAGAAGGCTGGGCACATGTTCGAAGCCGGGCGCATGGGGCCGGGGGAGGTGATCGGCGAGGCTGGGATCTTGTCCGACGAGGCCACGCTGGCGGACTTTCGCGCCAAGACCTTCTGCACCCTCTATCGCATCGAGAAGGAATACCTCAAGCCGTGCCTGGATGCGCGGCATGACATCGGCGAAGCGATGAAAGCGCTGCTGGATTTCCGCATACATGCGGCGCAGACCCTGGCCCAGGAAGCACCGGTGGTGCCGGTGAAGAAGGGGTTCCTGCAGTGGTTGCGCAAACGCCGGCTGTAGTGCGATCAGGGTGCCGGGGCAAGGCGGCAACGCTCGTCGAAATCCTCGGCCAACTGCGCCAGCGTCACATCCCCCAGCCGCGCCAGTAACAGTGCCTGGGCCTGGTCGAACGCGTCGCTCAGTGCCGCGTTCACTGCCTGTTCCACCAGGCATTGCGGGTGGTCGGTGGACAAGCCGATGGCGAATATCGACGGCGTGCCCAAGGCATTGTGGATATCCAGCAAGGTGATTTCACTCAATGGTTTGCCCAGGGTCCAGCCGCCCTGATGGCCTTTTTCCGAGCGGACATAGCCTTTTTCCTTGAGCAGCCCCAGTGTGCGCCGCACCACCACCGGGTTGGTGCCGAGCATCTGCGCGATGGTCTCCGAGGTGGCGCGCGCTTCATGGCGGTCCATATGGATCAGCACGTGCAGCATGCGCGAGAGGCGGGTGTCGTTTCTCATCAAAAAACCTCAAGTCGATTCGGTCGAAAGTATCCTTCGTAACCCAAAAAGTTGCGAGACACTTGACGTGCTATTTTTACGTAACTTATGGTGTGTCGTGAAGGCGCGCGGATAACCGCGCGCACCTGACAAGGGGCACTTTCATGATGCATGACGTCATTATCGTGGGCGGCAGCTATGCTGGCTTGTCCGCCGGCCTGCAACTGGCGCGGGCGCGACGCAAGGTTCTGGTGATCGACGCGGGGCAGCGGCGCAATCGGTTTGCCGCCACCGCCCATGGCTTTCTCGGCCAGGACGGCCAGGCGCCGGACGTCATTGCCGCCGAAGGTCGCAGCCAACTGATGGAGTATCCGAGCGTCACCTGGGTGCAGGACAGCGTATTACAGGCGGCAACGGCGCCGGGCGGTTTCAGGGTGCACACGCAATACAACGGCGGATTCGAGGGGCGGCGCCTGATCCTCGCCACCGGGGTGGTGGACGAATTGCCCGCCCTCGAAGGCTTGGCGGAACGCTGGGGCAAGCACGTGTTTCATTGCCCTTACTGCCACGGCTATGAGCTGGATCAAGGCCGCATCGGTGTGTTGGCCACCTCGCCGCTGGCGATGCACCATGCGCTGATGTTGCCGGACTGGGGCAGCACCACCTTGTTCACCAATGGTGTGTTCACCCCGGATGCCGAGCAACAGGCGCAGTTGGATCGGCGCGGGGTTCGTTTGGAGCGCACGGTGGTGACACGGATCAGCGGTGAGCGCGTGGCTCTGGAACTGGCTGATGGCCGCGTGATTCAGCTGGACGGCGTATTCACGATGTCCCGCACTCGCCTCAGCCCCTTGGCCGAGCAGTTGGGCTGTGTGCTGGCCGACGGCCCCACCGGCCCGTACCTGCACACCAACGAAACCCGCCAGACCTCCGTGGCCGGCGTGTTTGCCTGTGGCGATGCGTCCCTTGCCGCCGGTTCCGTGGCGCTGGCGGTGGCCGAGGGCGTGCGCGCCGGGGTGGGCGCGCACGTTTCGTTGATTCACGGTTGAGGCTGGCCGCGATCGGCGCTCAGCGCACCAGGCACGGGCGCTTGTTATCGAAACTCCAACCGGGGATCAGGAACTGCATGGCCACGCTGTCATTGCGCGCACCCAGGCCCATGTCTTTGTAGCGTTCGTGGGCCTGGGCCACCGCGTCCATGTCGATCTCGACGCCCAGCCCCGGCTTGGTCGGCACCTGGATGTGACCGTCGACAATCTGCAACGGCGCCTTGGTCAGGCGCTGGCCGTCCTGCCAGATCCAGTGGGTGTCGATCGCGGTGATGTCGCCCGGTGCGGCGGCGGCCACCTGGGTGAACATCGCCAGGGAAATATCGAAGTGATTGTTGGAATGCGAGCCCCAGGTCAGGCCCCATTCATGGCACATCTGCGCCACGCGCACCGAGCCTTGCATCGTCCAGAAGTGCGGGTCGGCGAGGGGGATGTCCACCGATTGCAGCTGGATCGCGTGGCCCATTTCGCGCCAGTCGGTGGCGATCATATTGGTGGCGGTGGGCAGGCCGGTGGCGCGGCGGAATTCAGCCATGACTTCGCGGCCCGAATAGCCGTTTTCCGCGCCGCATGGGTCTTCGGCGTAGGCCAATACGTGATGCTGGTCGCGGCACAGGGCGATGGCTTCCTTGAGTGACCAGGCGCCGTTCGGGTCCAGGGTGATGCGTGCGTCGGGGAAGCGCTCGGCGAGGGCCGTGACCGCTTCGATTTCTTCGGCGCCGCGCAACACGCCGCCTTTGAGCTTGAAGTCGTTGAAGCCGTACTTGGCCTGGGCGGCTTCGGCCAGGCGCACGATGGCGTCCGGGGTCAGGGCCGGTTCATGGCGCAGGCGGCACCAATCGTCACCATCGGCTTCGCTGCGGTAGGCCAGGTCGGTCTGCTGGCGGTCGCCGATGTAGAACAGGTAGCCGAGCATCTTCACCGCGTCGCGCTGCTGGCCTTCGCCGAGCAGGGCGGCCACCGGCACTTCAAGGAACTGGCCGAGCAGATCGAGCAGCGCCGCTTCCATCGCGGTGACGGCGTGGATGGTGATGCGCAGGTCGAACGTCTGCAGGCCACGGCCGCCGCTGTCGCGGGCGGCAAAGGTGCGGCGCATGGCATTGAGAATGCTCTGGTACGCGCCGATCGGCTTGCCGATCACCAGGCTGCGCGCGTCTTCCAGGGTTTCGCGGATGCGTTCGCCGCCCGGTACTTCGCCCACGCCGATGTGCCCGGCGCTGTCCCTGAGGATCACGATATTGCGCGTGAAAAACGGCCCGTGGGCGCCGCTGAGGTTGAGCAGCATGCTGTCGTGGCCGGCCACCGGGATCACTTGCAGGTGGGTGACGATGGGGGCATGGCTGGCGTGGTGCTGGTGTTCTGTATTCATCAAAACGCTTCCTTATTTGCTCAGGACGGGGGCGGGGTGCAGCACGCTCGGGCTCTGGGCGCCGGGCCGGGTCTTGGCGAAGAACACCAGGATCGCCGCGAGGATCGAGGTGCCGGCCAGCCCATACAAACCACCCTGGATCGACCCGGTGGTCTGCTCCAGAAAGCCGAAGGTGGTGGGCGCGACAAACCCACCGAGGTTGCCGATGGAGTTGATCAGCGCGATCACCGCCGCGGCGATGCGCGCATCCAGGTAGCCCTGGGGGATCGGCCAGAACAGCGACGATGCCGACTTGAACCCGATCGCCGCAAAACAGATGGCGACAAAGGCAAAGATCGGCCCGCCGGTGGTGGAGAAAAACATTCCCGCCGCAGCAATCAACAGCGCCGTGGCCACCCACGCCTGTTGATGCTTGTACTTGCCGGCCAGGGCCGCGAACGAATACATGGCGATGATCGAAATCAGCCAGGGAATGGAATTGTAGAAACCCACCTGGATGTCACTCAGGTCGCCCATCTTCTTGATGATGCTCGGCAGCCAGAATGTGGCGGCATAGATAGTCAGCTGGATGCAGAAATACAGGGCGCAGAACAGCATGATCTGGCGGTCCTTGAGCAGCGTGCCCAGGCTCGGCTTGACGGTGGTGGCGGCGTCACGCTCGCGTTGTTCGCGCTCGATCTCGCCCACCAGCGCGTCCTGTTCGGCGCGGCTGAGCCACTTGGCGTCATGGGGTTTGGAGTCGAGCCAGAACCACACGAAAAAACACAACAGCACCGAGGCCATGCCTTCGATGATGTACATCCATTGCCAGCCGTGCAGGCCCAGCCCGCTGATTTGCAGCAGCACGCCGGACAGCGGGCCGGAGATCAGCGAGGCCAGGGCCGAGCCACTGAGGAAGATCGCAATCGCCTTGCCGCGCTCCACCCCGGGCAGCCAGCGGGTGAAGTAGTAGATCACCCCCGGAAAGAACCCGGCCTCGGCCACGCCCAGCAGAAAACGCAGGATATAGAAGTGGGTTTCGTTCTGGATAAAGGCCATCAGCGTCGCGGTGATGCCCCAGGTGAACATGATGCGGGTCAGCCAGATACGCGCGCCGACTTTTTGCAGCAGCAGGTTGGAGGGCACTTCGAACAACGCATAGCCGATGAAGAACAAGCCGGCGCCGAAACCGTAAGCGGCCGCGCCGATGCCCAGGTCGTGTTCCATGTGGGTGCGGACAAAGCCGATGTTGACGCGGTCGATGTAGTTGACGATGAACATGATCACGAACAGTGGCAGCACATGCTGCTTCACCTTCTTGATCGCGCGGGCCAGGACGGGGTCGAGGGCAGGCGCAGCTGTCGCAGGGTTGGAAGCGGTCACGGGGTAGAACTCCCACGGATTATTGTTGTGCGGGGATGGGTTCAGGGCTGCCGGGGGTGCCTGGCAACTTGATAGACATCATACAACTGCTTTTTTCCGCGTCGCAACGTAAATTTTGGCTGTACGAGCACGCGACAGGGCTGGTAATCCTGTTTTACAGGCGTCATAGCGCATGAAATCAATCGCGCCGATGCAATCGCAGGCAATCCAGCTTCCATGAAAACGCGGCGCGGTTGCGGCGTAATTTGTTTGTTGTCATACAAGTTGGTGGCGGAGGGGGATGTTAGTATTGACCGGGCCCAACCGATGGAATGACCGATGCACAACGACACCCCCCGCAAGCGCTCCCAGGGCCTGGCCCATGACATCGTGACCACGCTGACCCAGCGCATTCTCCTCGGCCAACTGGCGCCGGGCGAGAAGCTGCCCTCCGAGTCGGCCATCGTCGGCGAGTACGGTGTCAGTCGCACGGTGGTGCGTGAGGCGCTGTCGAAGTTGCAGGCGGCAGGGCTGGTGGAAACCCGGCACGGGGTGGGCACCTTTGTGCTGGCGCGGGACCAGCGCCAGGGCCTGCACCTGAACCACGACACCGCCGTCAGCGTGCGCGGCATCCTCGAGTTGCGCCTGGGCCTGGAAACCCAGGCCGCCGCCCTGGCCGCGCTGCGCCGCAGCGAGGCGCAGTTGCAGCACATGCGCGAGGCCCTCGACGACTACCAGGCCTCGCTGGCCAACAACGACAGCAGCGTCGAACCCGACGTGCGCTTCCATCAGTTGATTGCCCAGGCCACCGGCAACACCTACTTCACCGATGTGATCCAGCACCTGGGCAACTCGGTGATCCCGCGCACGCGCATCAACGCCGAAGAGCGCGGCAATACCGACCTGATGAAGCTGGGCCAGTTGGCCAACCTGGAACACGAGGCGATCCTCAACGCCATCCGTCGCCAGGACCCCGACGCCGCCCGCGCCGCCATGTTGTTGCACCTGAGCAACAGCCTGGAACGCATGACCGGCGAGTAGCAGGGGCATTTTCTTCAATACCCGGCTCGCCGGGGTGTTTACCGTGGCCCCTGTTCATCACCACAACAGGGAACCGCAATGAGCTTGATCCTTTCCATGGCCGCCTTCGCGTTGGCCACCTCCATCACACCGGGCCCGGTGAATGTGGTCGCCCTCAGTTCGGGCGCGCGCTTCGGTTTTGTCGCCAGCCAGAAACACGTGTTCGGTGCCGCCACCGGCTTCACGCTATTGCTGGTGCTGATCGGCCTGGGGCTGCATGAAGTGCTGCTGCGCTGGCCCATTCTGACCCAGTTGATCCAGTGGGGCGGGGTCGCCTTCCTGCTGTACATGGCCTGGAAACTTGCGGTGGACGATGGCCGGCTGGACGCCGAAGGCACCGCAACGGCACCGTCGATGCTCTACGGCGCGATCATGCAATGGCTGAACCCCAAAGCCTGGCTGGCCTGCGTGGCGGGGATGGGGTTGTTTGTCGCGGATGGCGACGCCCGGCAAGTGTGGCTGTTTGCGGCGCTCTACCTGGTGATCTGCTACCTGTCGGTAGCCTGCTGGGCCTACGCCGGCACGTTTTTGCGCCGTTACCTCGGCAACGCGCAGGGCGTGCGGGTGTTCAACCGTTCGATGGCCGCGTTGCTGGTGGCCAGTGTGGGTTATTTGCTGATGGCTTGAGCAAGTCGCGGTACTGCCCCGGCGTGGCGGCGAAGTGCTGCTTGAAGGTGCGCTGGAAGTGCGCCTGGTCGGCAAAGCCGGCGGCCAGGGCGACGTCGGCGATCAGTTCGCCGTTGCGCAATTGGGTGCGGGCGAACTGGATGCGCCGGTTCACCAGAAACGCATGGGGCGTCAAGCCGTAATACTGCTTGAAGGCGCGGATCAGATAAGACGGCGACAGCTCGGCCGCCAGGCAGATGTCTTCGAGTTTCAAGGCCTGGGTGCAGTGTTCGCGGATGTATTCGGCGGCGCGTTCCAGCTTGTGATTGACCTCCCGCACCGGCGTGTTCGAAGGGTTCAGGCGCTGCTGCACCTCACTGAAATAACTCACCAGCAGGCTCTGTTTTTGCAGGAGTTCGGCGTGCTCATCCAACAGCATCCGGTACAGCTCGATCAGGCCGTTGTACAGCACCGGGTCGCGGGTATAGGGCGTATTGAACGGTCGATAACCCTGGTCGGTGCTGAAGCCCAACTGGTATTGCAGGTCCGTCAGCCAGGGCGTGTCGAGGTAGAGCATGTGATACGACCAGGGTTGGTCGTGGATCGGGTTGCACGCATGCACATCGCCGGGGTTCATCAGCACCACCGTGCCGGCGCTGATCTGGAAGGTGTCCGCGCCGTAGTGGTAATAGCTGCGCCCGGTGGTGATCGCGCCGATGGAGAAATGCTCGTGGGCGTGGCGGGTGTAGGTGACCTTGCGCCCATCGGCGATGGTCCGCGCTTCGATGAACGGCAAGCGCTCGTCGCGCCAGAAGCGCGGCGCTTGCGCGGGGTGAGTGGCGGTGTTCAGCGACATGGCGGCGGCTCCATCCCTCGGGAGATCGAGGGAGGATCATTGCACAGACTGCCGGGGCCGTCAGCCTAGAAGTCCCATTTAGTCGCCAGTTGCAGGCTGCGCGGTTCGCCGTAGAAGCCGGTGCCGAAGTTGCCCAGGCCCGTGTAGTACTTTTTATCGAACAGGTTCTTCACGTTCAGCGTGGTGCTCAGGTGCTCGTTGAAGCGGTAGCGGGCCATCAGGTCGACCAGGTAGTAACTGTCCTGGGTGATGCGTGCGTTCTGGCCGAAGTTGACCGTGTCGTTCGGGTCGGGTTGGAACACGTTGCCGAAAAACTCGCTCTGCCAATTCACGCCGCCGCCCACGGTGACATGCTCCAGCGCGCCGGGCAGGCGATAGCTACTGAACAGGCGCACCACCTGCTGCGGCGTGGTGGTTTGCAGCACCGAGCTGTACACATAACTGTTGTTGGCATCGCGGGTGTGCTGGTAGGTGTAGCCGGCCGAGATGTTCCAGCCGTCCAGCACTTCACCCGACAGTTGCGCCTCGAAGCCCTTGGTGGTGGCGCCGGCAATCGGGCGGTACACCGAATCGGTCTCGAAGCCCGACACGTACTCGGCGACATTGTCCTGCTCGATGCGGAACGCGGCAAAACTGGCATTCAGGCGGCCGTCGTAGAACGCTGCCTTGAGCCCGGCTTCATAGGTGGCGCCTTCGATCGGGTCGAGCAGTTTGCGGTCGGCGTCCTTGCTGCTTTGCGGGCGGTAGATCTGGGTGTAGCTGGTGTACACCGACCAGGTGTCGTTGAGGTCGTAGACGATCCCGGCATACGGCGTGACCACGCCGCTCTGGCGATAGGTGGTGCGGTTGTCGGCCTTGGTCGGGTCATAGAAATCGGTGGTGTCGGTGCCGCTGAACGTGCTGACGCGCGTGCCGAGGATCACTGACAAATCGTCCGTGGGTTTCAAGCGCGTGGCCAGGTAGGCGCCGGTCTGGCGTTGCACGATATCGTTCTGGCCGCTGCGCGGGATATCCGGTTTGGCGTACTCGCCGTGCCAGTCGAAAATGCTGCCGCCCACGGCGGGGTAAATCGAACCGTAGACCGGCACGTCCTGCTTCGAGCAGGTGGCCATAAAGCCCATGATCAGCTCGTGCTCGCGGCCAAACAGGTTGAACGGCCCGCTGAGATTGACGTCCAGGGTGTTCTGTAACTGGTCGCCCTTGTACTTGCCCATGAACATGTACATGCCGTCGCCGCTGACCGGGTCCGGGTTGCCGCCGCTGGCGGAGGCGAGCAGGGTGTCGTGCTGACTGCGCTTGCGGTCGAGGCTGACCTTGAGCGACCAGTCGTTCGCCAACTGCTGTTGCACCGAGGCGAACAGCGTCTGGTTCTGGAAGTCGCGGCGGCTCCAGTCGGCCGCCGGGTTGAACGAGCGCGAGAAGTGCGTGCGCGAGCCGTCGCTGAAGAACATCGGGAAACCGGTCCAGCTGGCGCCACGGGAGCGGGTGTCTTGCTGGTCGATACCGAAGGTCAGCAGGGTGTCGGGCGTAAGGTCCGCTTCAAGGATGCCGTAGCCGATGTCCTTGGTGTGCTGGTAGTGATCGAGATACGACTGGCGGTCCTGATACACGCCGACAAAGCGTCCGCGCAGATTACCCGACTCGGTCAAGGGGCCGGAAATATCGCCTTCGGTGCGGTAGTTGTCCCAGGAGCCGAAGGTCTGGGTGACCGAGGCCTTGAATTCCCGCGTGGGCTTTTTGCGGATCAGGTTGACCGTGGCCGACGGGTCGCCGGAACCGCTGAGCAGGCCGGCCGAGCCCTTGATGATTTCCAGGTGGTCGTACACTGCCATGTCGGTGCTGGTGGTGCCGTAGTCGTACACGCCGTCATAGGTGGCGTTGACGCCGTCGTACTGGAAATTGGTGATCGGCAGGCCACGGCTGGAGAACTCCCAGCGTTCGCTGTCGTAGTTCTGCACGCTCACGCCGGGGGCGCGGCGCAGGGTGTCGGCGATGCTGTTGGAGCCCTGATCGTCCATCTGCTGGCGGGTGATCACCGTGACCGACTGCGGGGTGTCGCGCATCGACAGCGGCAAGCCGGTGGCCGAGGCCATGACACCGGTAGTGTAGGCATGGGTGTCTTCGGTGATAGCGCCCAGGCCCTGGCCGGAAATCGTCGTGGCGCCCAGCTCCAGCGCGCCGCTGTGGGCGGGGATCAGCTCCAGCACGTAACCGTTGTTGCCTTGGGGCAGCGCCTGCAAACCGCTGCCCTGCAACAGGCGCTGCAAACCGCTGGTCGGGGTATAGCTGCCGTTCAGGCCGGGGCTGGTTTTACTGGCGGCGAGGCTGTTATGGCCGGCGATGAACATTCCGGACTGTTCGGCGAAGCTGTTCAGCACGGCGACCAGGGCGCCGCCAGCGATGCGATAACTGCGCGCGGCTTCCTGGGTCGAGGTCGGCTCGGCGGCGTACAGCGTCGGTGCGCCGAGGCAAAGCAGGGAGGTGGCCAGCGCCAGTGGGCGCAGCGCGAAACGAGCAGGTTGCGGCATGGAGGTGTCCCTTTGGATCAAGTCGATCGGCGAGTTGAAAGCGTCTGCAGGGTTAACCGAACGAGTGTCGAAAAAGGGAACTGGCGGGTGAAATTTTTTACTGCGGCCCGACGCTGACCCACCACGGCATCGGCCGCTCGACCCGAATCGGCAGCGCGGCTTGCAGCAGGTGCAGGGCCTGGTCGCTGTCCTTGAGCGGGAACGAACCCATCACCGGCAACTGCGCCACGGCCGGATCGCAGCCCAGGTGGCCGGGGCTATAGCGGTTGAGTTCGGCGATCAACTCGCCGAGCGGCAGGTTGTCCGCCAGCAGCACGCCACGGCTCCAGGCTTCACGGGCCGGGGAGGCGACGCTGGCGGTGTTGAAGTGGTTGCGGGTAAACGTCAGCTGTTGGCCGGTGTCGACAATCCGTGGGTGCGGGTTGAGCGTACTCACCCGCACCCGGCCCTCGAACACCGTGAGCTGGGTATGTTCATCACCTTGCACCACGCTGAAGCGCGTGCCCAGCGCCTGCAGCCGGCCTTGTTCGGTGTCCACCAGGAACGGACGGTTGGGGTCCTTGGCGGTGTCGATCAACACTTCGCCAAAGCGCAGGCGCAGCAAGCGTTGCGCGGCATCGAAGCGCACATCCAGCGCGCTCAGTGCGTTCAGCCACACGTGGCTGCCATCGGTCAGCAGCGCGTCGCGGGTCTCGCCGTTGGCAGTCGCATAGTCGGCACTCCAGCCGCTTGCCAGGCGGGGCAGGGGGCTGTGGCGCCAGGTGCCCCAGGCCAGTGTCGAGCCGACACCCAGCACCAGCAGGGTCTTGAGCGTCTGGCGCCGCGAGCTGCGCAAGGCCCGGCTGGCGCCATGGGGTTGCTCCAGCAACGGCGCAAAACGCTGGCTGACGCGCTGCACGTACTGCCAGGCCGCCAGGTGCTCGGGGCTTTGCGCAACCCAGGTTTGCCAGCGCAACTGTTCGAGCGCACCGCCTGGGGCCTGCAGGCGCACGTACCAGTGCGCAGCCTGCTCCAGGCTGGCGTGGCTGAGCTGGCCGGGGCGGCTCATTGCACCAGCATCCCGTCGAGTTCGGCTTCCAGAATCGCGCAGTGCAGCAGGGCCTGGGCCATGTACTTCTTGACCATGCGCTCGCACACGCCAAGCTGTACGGCGATCTGCTTGTAGGGCAGGCCGTGCAAGTGCGCGAGTAAAAAGGCCTCGCTGACCTTCTTCGGCAGGCGCGCGAGCATCGTGTCCACTTCGTAGAGGGTTTCGACGATGATCGCCCGCTGCTCCGGCGACGGCTGCTGCGCTTCCGGGCGTTCGGCCAGGGTTTGCAGCCAGGCGCGTTCCAGTTGGCGGCGGCGCCAGTGGTCGATGCACAGGCCACGGGCGATGGTGGCCAGGTAGGAGCGTTGGCCGACGTGATCGGTCTCGGCCAACGGGCGGCCGAGGATGCGGATAAACGTGTCGTGGGCCAGGTCGGCGGCATCCCAGCGGTCGTTCAGGCGCCGCCGCAGCAGGCCGAGCAGCCAGCTGTGGTGGGTGCCATAGAGGTGGGTGAAGGAGGTCGACACACTGTCCATCCAGCGCAAAGGCTTTGGTGTAAATAAGAATTGCTCGCGATTAAACCAAAGCGTCGGGTTGTGCGCAAATGATATTGGTTTGCTTTTGTGAGGCTGTATCGATGGATTGAAGAAATCAGCTCGGGCATCAAGAACCTGGATACCCAGGCCATCATCTATTCACCCGTCGGTACCGGCACGTTGATCTCCAACCAGTGAACGCCTGAATCTCACAGCTGTTTCGACAGAAACACCCGGCTGTTGCCCTCGGGTTCACAGGCGATTTCGCCAAACCGCACCCAACCGTTCTTCTCATAGAACCCCGGCGCCTGGAAGCTGATGGTGTAGAGCACGGCATTGCGACAGCCGCGGCGTCGGGCTTCGTCTTCGAAGGCGCGCAGCAATCGGCTACCGATGCCGGAACCGCGCAGGGTCTCGGGCAAGTGGAAGAGGTCGAGGAAGGCCGTGCCGAATGCGCTCCGGCCGGTGATGCCGCCGAGCACCTGCTGGGTGTGCGGGTCTTTGACCAGCACGCTCAGCGGGCGTCGGTCATGGTAGCCGGTGGCTTGTTCGTTGAACGCCGCCAGGCCGTTGCCGAGGATGCGTTCGGCGTCGGGGTTGGGCTGGTCGCTGATTTCAATGAGAGGAGGCTGCATCGCGCTGGATTCCTTGTGGCCCGTTGTCCGACAAGCGTCTAGACAGTTCTTTATACGATTGAGTGTGGGCGTGATCAGGGTTTTTCGACCAATAAAGCGCGTACCTCCTCTTCCTGCAACTGCTTTTCCCTGGCTTCCTGGCGCGCCTGCTCCTCGGCGCGTTACTTGGCCTCCCGGCGGAACTGGTCGACGGATAAGTTTCGGAGGTGCTCGATGTCCTGCGCAGTGGCACCGAATGCAACCGGCACCATGGCCATCAACGGGGCTGCGATCAAAGAGGAGGTCAACAAGCGGCTGATACGTGCCCTGGACATCAAAGCACTCCGAGTCAATTCGTGGTGCCTTGTTGGGCGCTGCAACAAGGATAAGTTCCCAGGGTGGCTATTAAAAAGCCATCACCATCTCATGCCACGCCATCCCGCCATGATCCGACGCTGACGGCTGCACGTAGCGGTAGCCCAGGCGGGTGTACAGCGCCACATGGCGGTCCTTGCACATCAAGTGAATCGTCTGCTTGCCCAACGCGCGCATGCGCTGCACAAACTCGCGCATCAACGCGGTGGAATAGCCCTTGCCTTGGTGCGCCGGGGCGACCACCACCGACATGATCACCACATTCGGCGCCTCGGCCGCATGGCCGACCAACTCCTTGAACGCTTCATCCGACATCACCACCTTGTGGGCGCAGCCGCTGTTGATGAAGCCCACCACCTCGCCATCTGCCTCCAGGATCAAAAAGCCTTGCGGGTATTGCGCAATGCGCGTGGCGATCTTTTCCAGGGTCGCGGCTTCGTCGCCTTCGTAGGCAGTGGTTTCGATGTCGAAGCAATGGGCGGCGTCGCTGGGGAGGGCGTTGCGAAAGGAGAGGGCGGGCATGCGGTTTCCTCGGGGGGTAAGCGAAAGGCCACATGATAGCCGGGTGTCTATAGCGCCGCCATTGTGGCCTCTGGGTCGACCAGGATGTTCGGCCAGCGTGGTTTAACGGGGCCAAGTGACGGGGCTTGGTGAACGTCCAACTGCTGGAGGCCGGACTCGGTCAACGGTGGGAGCTGTCGAGCCCCAGCGAGGCTGCGATGGCGGCGGTACAAACACCATCAAATCCACTTCCCCCGCCAACTTCCAGTTCACCAGAAACCAGAAAACCCGCCAAAGCGGGTTTCCTCAGCACTTACATCAACTCACCGCAGGCGAATCAAACCCACGCCGCTCCATCACCGTAAACACATCCGCCACATCCTGGACCATGATCCGGGCGGTGTTGGCGACGGTATTGATGTCGTGCTCGGCATAGTCGGACACTTTGGAACAGGCCATCAGGTGCAGGTAGGCGAGCGCGGCATTGAGGCGCTCGCTGGCGCAGGCGTGCAACTCGCTGAGCGGGGCGTCGCTGTCGATCAGCAGGACCGGGTAGTCGGTTGCGGTTTGGGACATGGGGGTGAAGCGGCGGGGCGGATTTTGATTGGTCATGAGGTTCGATTCTATTTGGGTAAAAAGAATCACCACCTTGCTGCTGCGAAACAGATTGGGTGGCAACTGTGCGCGGGTTCGCAGACCAGGAAGAATCACCCCCGGCAGACCCGAAGGTCTCCCACGCACAGCCGCCATAAACGAGGCGCAGGCGGACTTCGCCTGAGGGTCTGATGACTGTGCAGGTTGATTCTATTGTGTAGGGCTGCGAAACCCTGTCGCCGACCAATGCCAGCGACGGGGCGAACTATAAGGTGCGGTTAATCGAGGCGCAACCGACAGGCTGTTTCAAACTCCACCCACCAGCGTCCCCTCCGCCATCCGCCGCTTATACGCACTGTCCCGACTCGCCAACCAGAAATACAACGGCGACGTCACCACCAACCCCACCACCCACGACAAATCCGCGCCGTTGATGTGCTGCGAAATCGGCCCCACGTACAGCGGTGTGTTCATGAACGGAATCTGCACCGCGATCCCCACCGCATAGGCCAGCAGCGCCTGGGGGTTGTAGCGCCCGTAGATCCCGCCGTCCACGCGGAAGATCGATGCAATGTCGTACTTGCCTTTATGGATCGCGTAGAAGTCGATCAGGTTGATCGCCGTCCACGGCACCAGTACCACCAGCAGCACCAGGACCATGTCGACGAAATGGCCGATAAAGTCTTTCGAGGCGAATACCGCGGCCACCGAACAGGCCGCGAGTACGATGATCGAGATCACGGCGCGGCTTTTCGCGGTGGGGATCCAGCGGTAGGCGAAGGTCTGCACCAGGGTGATGATCGACAGCACCGCACCGTACAGGTTGAGGGCGTTGTGGCTGATCACGCTGAGCAAGAACAGCACCAGCATCAATGGGCCGATGGCGCCGGTGGCGAGTTTGACCGCGTCCATGGTGTCCATGCCCACCGGGGTGGCGAGCACCGCGACGGCGCCGAAGATGAACGACAGGCTCGAACCCAGCGCCGAGCCCAGGTAGGTGGTCCAGAAGGTCGACGCGACGGGTACGTCGGCCGGCAGGTAGCGCGAATAGTCGGAGACGTAGGGCGCGAACGCGATCTGCCACAGCGCCGCCAGGGACACGGTGGCCAGCCAGCCGGAGAGGTTGAAGCTGCCGCGGGTCAGAAAGTCGCTGGTCTGTATATGGCTGAAGATGTAGCCGAAACCCAGCACGATCCCCGCGCCCAGCACCCAGGTGCCGATGCGGTTGAGTACGTGGATGAAGCGGTAGCCGATGATGCCGATGATCCCGGAACCGATGGCGCCGATCACGATGCCCACCGGCACGGGCACGCTGTCGACCACACCATGCAGGGATTTACCGGCCAGCACGATGTTGGAGGCGAAGAAGCCGATGTACATCACCCCGGCGATCACCACCACCAGCAACGCGCCGAGGGAGCCGAATTGTGCGCGGCTCTGGATCATTTGCGGGATGCCCATCTGCGGGCCCTGGGCCGAGTGCAATGCCATCAGCACGCCGCCGACCAGGTGGCCGACGAGGATGGCGACGATGCCCCAGATCAGGTTGAGGTGGAACAGTTGCACGCCCAGCGCACCCGTGACGATCGGCAACGGCGCGATGTTGCCGCCGAACCACAGGGTGAACAGGTCTCTTACCTTTCCGTGGCGATCTTCCGGGGGCACGTATCCAATCGTGTGTTTTTCGATAAGCGGGGCGCTGGATGTTGCAGTGGTAACCATGACGAGCTCCAAGGCAAGGTGAGTACGTTGACGTACTTCGCTGTACGCCGCTCAGCGGCGCTTTGTTGTTGGAGCGATCATCTGCAATGGGGGCGGGGAGGTAAATTAGTAAGTTTGTTGCTATAGACCTTAAAAAAAGTATCTCGCATGGCCACGCGCTCCGGTATGTTGCCCGCTTGTGTCCTGGGGCGAAGTCCCACATTTGCGGAGGGCCCGATGGCTGCCTATAACCTGCGCCAGCTCAGATATTTCGTCACCACGGCCGAGTGCGGCAGCGTCGCCGAGGCGTCGCGCAAGCTGTATATCGCGCAACCGTCGGTGTCCACCGCGATCAAGCAACTGGAAGACAGCTTTGGCGTGCAGCTGTTTATCCGCCATCACGCCCAGGGCGTGTCGCTCACCCCCAGCGGCGCGCGCTTTTATCGCAAGGCGCTGGAGCTGCTGCGGGTGGCCCACGAGTTCGAGCAGAACGCGCTGGCCGACAATGACGTGGTGGCGGGGCAGATCGATATCGGCTGCTTTGAAACCGTCGCGCCGCTGTACCTGCCGCGTTTGATCGCCGGTTTCAAGGCGCGCTGGCCGGGGGTGGAAATCCGCATGCGCGATGGCGAGCAGCAGGAGTTGGTGCAGGCGCTGACGGCCGGCAGTATCGACGTGGCGATGCTGTTCGAGCATGACCTGGGCGCGACCATCGAGACCACGCCGTTGATGCCGCCGCAGCAGCCGTATGCGCTGTTGCCGGCCGATCACCGCTTTGCGCAGCAGGCCAAGGTGTCGCTCGCGGACCTGGTGCTGGAGCCGATGATCCTGCTGGATGTACTGCCGAGCCGCACGTACTTCGTGAGCATCTTTGAAGAGCGCGGCTTGACGCCGAACATCGTGTTCAGCTCGCCGTCGATCGAGATGGTGCGGGGCATGGTGGGGCGCGGGTTTGGCTTTTCGATCCTGGTGACCAGGCCGTTTACCGAGTACACCTATGATGGCCAGAAAGTCGTGTGCCTGCCGCTGGCGGAAACCGTCACCGGCTCGGGCTTGTCGGCCGTGTGGTTGCGCCGCGCACCGTTGACCAAGCCGGTGCAGTTGTTCGTCGATTACTGTCGCGAGGAGCTGGCGCGTTTGCTCGCCTGATCGGCGTGCTCAAGCCTGGGCCAACAACGCATCGGCCCGGCTGTCCTGGGTCACGCAGGCGTCAACTCTGATCGGCGCTGGGATTACTCCTCGGGCCCGACATTCCGGATGTTCAGTTGCTTCAACCGTGCGTCGAGTTGTGTGCCGAAGTTGTTGACCGCCTTCAAGTGCCCTGGGCTGTAAGTGTCATCCGGACGGTCCGGGCGGAAGTGGACGGACAGCGGCACCACGTTGCCCGGCGGGTTCAAGTTGTTATCGAGGTAGGGCCTGCCGTGGCTCGGGTTCAGATCCTTGATACCGTTAGCTTCTGCCACGTCAAAAAAGACATCCAGCGTGCGGTATGCATCCTCTTCTCTTACGCCCATGCGTATGCTTTCCCTGTCAGGTACACCCGCTTCGGGGCGCTGACGCAACTCTTCAGGCGGCGCAGCGTTGAGCGGGTTGTTCAACGGCGAGTGCGGTGGAATTCCTATCATGGTCAATACTCAAAGGCTGTTGAAGTGAAAACGGCTATTAGCCGTTTTCCTATGTGGGCCGCCTTCAAGTACGGTTCCATCAGCTGCGGGTAGCGATTGATGCAGGGTATGTCGCCGGCACAGCCGAGGGTCGTCAACGCAGCGCGTTCAGCATGCTGTGCAACATCTGATCGCACTGTGCCAACTGCGCCACACTCACAAACTCGTCCGGTTTATGCCCCTGGTCCATGCTGCCGGGCCCGCACACCACCGTGGGAATGCCCACCGCGTCGAACAACCCGCCCTCGGTGCCGAACGCTACCGTGCCGAACGCCCGCGAGCCACAAAATGCCGCGATCAACTCGGCCGCCTCGCTATGCTGATCGGTCATCAGCCCCGGATACGCCGACAGCTCGGTAAAGCGAATCGCACTCTGCGCGCTCACCGCCTGCATGCGCGGCAATACCTGCTGCTCGGCGTAGGCGCGCAATTCATCCGCCACCGCTTGCGGGGCCTGGCCCGGCAGCGCGCGGACCTCAAAATCAAACCGGCAGTCGGCGGGCACGATGTTCAACGCCTTGCCCCCGCCAATCACCCCGGTTTGCACAGTGCTGAACGGCGGATCAAAGCGCGCATCCTGCTTATCGCGCAGCCGTTGGCCGATGCGTCCCAGTTCGCCGATCAATTCGGCGGCATGCTCGATCGCATTCACGCCATGGGGCGCATACGCCGAATGACAGGCCGCGCCATGCACATCGCAGCGCATCGCCAGCTTGCCTTTATGGCCGAGCACCGGCTTGAGTTCGGTCGGTTCGCCGATGATGCACAGCATCGGCTTCACCGGCCGCTGCGCCAGCACGCTGAGCAACGAGCGCACGCCCAGGCAACCGACTTCCTCGTCGTAGGAGAGGGCGATATGCACCGGCCGGCGCAACGTCGCTGCGACCAGCGCCGGCACCAGGGCCAGCACGCAGGCGATGTAGCCCTTCATGTCCGCAGTGCCCCGGCCGAACAGCCGGCCGTCGCGTTCGGTCAGTTCAAACGGCGGCACGCTCCACGGTTGCCCATCCACCGGCACGACATCGGTATGCCCGGACAGCACAATCCCGGGCACCTCCACCGGGCCGATGCTGGCAAACAGGTTGGCCTTGGTGCGGGCCTCGTTGTAGATCAGTTCGCTGGCCACGCAGTGACTCGCCAGGTAATCGCGCACAAAGGCGATCAACTGCAGGTTGGACTCGCGGCTGGTGGTATCGAACCCCACCAGCGTCTGCAGCAATGCGCGGCTGCGGCTCATCGCTCGTCCCCGGCGACGCCATAGCCGGGCGCGTGGTCGGGGGCCAGGGCGCGGTCGATGTAGGCCTGCACTTGTGGGCGATAGGCATCCCACAGCGTGTGCAGTTGGCCGATCGGGTTGGCGTCGGCCCAATCCACCCGCAGGTCGATGATCGGCCAGGTCAGCTCGCCCACCACCTGCAACGCGGCCGAATGCACCGGGCCGGCTTCGCCACCGGCGGCGATGGCGGCATGCATCGCGGCCAAGAGTCGATCGGCCAGTTGGCCTTCGCCTTGCTCGAAGGCCTGGACCATCGCCTCGATCACTGCGCGGTCGGCGAGCATATTGCCGGCCGCGACGCACTGTTCGCCCGACACCGCGTGGTGCTTGCCGAGGGTTTGGCTGCCGCTGAAATGCACGCTGCGGCCCAGGTGATCGATCGCGGTCAGTTGGCGGTATTGGCTGTAGCCGTTGCGGGTCAGCGCCAGGTCGATTGCGGCGGCGGGGGCCAGGCCTTGTTCCAGCAGGTCGAGCACGTCCGGGCCGAGGGCCGGCAGCGTGATGTTCTGGGTCGCGACCGCACCGACACCCGGCCGCAGCCAGGGGCAGCGTGCGCCGACGGCGATGCTCGAAGAGCTGATGGCGATGCCCAGTTGGCCGGTGTCGGCGCAACGGCCGACGATTGAAAAGGTCATGTACGGCTCCTTACTCGGGAATCACGGCGATCACATCGATTTCCATCAGCCACTGCGGCTGGCCCAGGGCCGATACCACCAGCCCGGTGGAAATCGGGAACACGCCCTTGAGCCATTTGCCGACTTCCTGGTACACCGGCTCGCGGTAGCGCGGGTCGATCAGGTAGGTGGTGGTCTTGACGATATGGCTGAGGTCGCTGCCGGCTTCTTCCAGCAGTTGCTTGACGTTGCGCATGGCCTGCTCGGCCTGGGCACGCGGGTCGCCGAGGCCGACCAGGTTGCCGTCGAAATCGCTGCCGACCTGGCCGCGCACATACACGGTGTTGCCGGCGCGCACGGCCTGGCACAGGTCATTGTCCAGGCTCTGGTTGGGGTAGGTTTGTTTAGTGTTGAACATGCGGATGCGCGTGTGGGTAGGCATCAAAAAACTCCGGGAAAAATGATCAGGCGCTGACAGGAGACGGGCGCACGAGCGGGGCCGCGACGCGATATTCGAGGTACTGACGCTGGGTGGCGATATGGTCGGCGAGGTATTTGGCGTCATGCCACACGCCCCAGATAAACGACGAGCCACGGCGCGACTGCCAGGGCAAACCGAGGAAGTAGATGCCGGCCTCGCTGGACACGCCGCGCTGGTGCTGCGGCTTGCCGGCAGCGTCGAACGCATCGACCTTTAGCCAGCGGTAATCCACGGCAAAGCCGGTGGCCCAGATGATCGAGGTGATGCCGGCGCGGGCCAGGTCCAGTTGCAGGATCGGCTGTTTCACGCACTCGGCATCGGCGAAGACGCGCCGGGCTTCGGGCTCCACGGGCAGGTCGAGGCCGTTGCGTTCGATATACGCATCCGCCGCGTCCAGCAGGGCCAGGTAGTTTTCGTCGCCGCGTGCGAGGTTCTCCAACAGGGTGGGTTGGAAGGTGGCCACGCCGCCATGGAAAGACTCGGTGGGCCCGACCAGGGTCATGCCGCGCAGGGCCAACTCGCGGAAGTCGATGGTCTTGCCGCCGTGGGCGCCGCTCACGGCAATGGTCACGTGTTCGCGGCCGGGCTTGATCGCGGCCTGGTCCCATTCGCCCAGCACACCGAGCCACCAGCAGAAATCACGCTGGCGATAGGCACGCGGCGGGCGGTCGTGGGCGCCGACCGACAAGTAAACCTGACGGCCGCTGCGCTGCAGTTCATCGGCGATCTGCACCCCAGACGAGCCGGCGCCCACCACCAGCACCGCGCCTTGGGGCAGTTGGCCGGGGTTGCGATAGTCGGCGGAATGGATCTGATGCAGTGCCGTGTCTGTCGGCGCGATCGCCGGGATCACCGGCGTCTGGAACGGCCCGGTCGCCGCCACCACGCGGTTGGCTTCGATCACGCCGTCGCTGGTGTGTACGGTAAAACCGGGGCGGCCGACATTGCGCAGCACCGAGGTGACTTCCACGCCGGTGCGGATCGGCGCATTGAACTGGCGTGCATAGGCTTCGAAGTAATCCGCCACGCGCTCTTTCGGCGCGAAGGCATCCGGGGCGAGCCCTTCGAAGGCGAGGCCGGGAAAGCGGTCGTGCCAGGCCGGCCCGTTGGCCACCAACGAATCCCAGCGGCCGCTGCGCCAGCGCTCGGCGATCCGGCTGCGTTCCAGCACCAGGTGCGGCACGCCGTGCTTGCTCAAATGCTCGCTCATGGCCACGCCGGCCTGGCCGGCGCCTACCACCAGGGTGTCTGTTTGGGTGATTGCTTGCGTCATGTGTCTGTCCTTGCGTAATGCAGTTGGATTCAGCTTGGGCATGACTTCAAGGTAGGGGGCGGGCGGTTTTTAATAAAATATTATTAAGCTGGGAAGTGAGCATAAATATCGGATGCAAAGGGCCTCGGCAGGCGATGGCAAGGCGATGCTGGATCACCTCGAAGCGCTGGCGAGGACGCTCAGGATCGAGGAGTTGGTGCTGGATGCGAGGTTGAATGCGGCCACCCGTTACCGGCGGTGCGGGTAGGTGGGGCACGATGAGGCGATTTACCACTCGCCGTCGGGGTTGCAGTGGGCGTGTATCCCAAAAAAGCCGGCGATCTGTGTCTGTCGTGCAGCATTCCAGACGGTTAGGGTCGGTTCACGTTAACTGACGACCGAGCCCACCATGGAACTCACTGCTGTCCCGTTTGGCATCACCGACTGGTCCACCCTCGAACCCGAGCTTCATCCAGGTATCACCGGCAGTGCCTGGTGGCGCACTGGCCACTTCGGCACCACCCGTGTACGCATGGTCGAATACACCCCCGGCTACCTGGCCGATCACTGGTGCTGGCGTGGGCATGTGCTGCTGTGCCTGGAAGGCGAGCTGCACACGGAACTGGAAGATGGCCGTCAATTCACGCTGACGGCCGGGATGAGTTATCAGGTGGGAAACAACATGGAAGGGCATCGCTCCTCGACGCGGGTTGGCGCCAAGCTGTTCATTGTGGATTGAACCGGCGCCAGCCCATCAATGCATCTTGCCAGGGGCCATGCCATCCAACCCGCGGGCAGCGGCCTTGACCTCGACGGTCTGCCGCTCGCCCTTGGCGTTTTCCACGGTCAAGGTCAGCGGCACCTGGTCGCCTTCCTTGATCTGCCCGGTCAGGCCCATCAGCATCACATGATAACCGTCCGGGTCGAGCTTGACCGGGGTGCCTGCGGGCAGGGTGATCGAGTCCACCGGGCCCATTCGCATCACGTCGTCCTTCATGCTCATTTCATGGATCTGCACGTCCTTGGCCACCGGCGAGGCGACGCGCAGCAGTTTGCTGTCGCTGTCGGCCGTCACGGTCATGAACGCGCCACTGGATGGCTGGCCCGGCACCGTGGCACGCACCCACGCGTCGCTGACCTGGACCTGGGCGCTGGCGTGCGCGGCGAGGCCCAGCAGGGACAGGCCGATCAGGGTGCGCTTGAGGTGTTGAACGGCAGTCATTAGCAGACCTCCATGACGGTGAGCAGGTCTTCTGCACACTCTTTAGCGTTAAGGGATGCCGACAGGCCCAGGCGCAGGTTGCCGCGGGTGTCGAACACGAAACTGGTGGCGGTGTGGGACAGGGTGTAGGTGTCGCCGGCGGGGACCTTTTCATAAAAGATCCCGAATTCCTTGGCGGCCACGGCGATCTCTTCCGGGGTGCCATACAGCGCTTCGAAGCTGGGGTCGAAGGCCTTGACGTAGCGGTCGAGGATCTCTGGCGTGTCGCGCTCGGGGTCGAGGGTGATAAAGATCACCTGCATGATCTCGCCGTCGCGGCCCATCAGTTTCTTGGCCTGGGCGGCGCGGGCGAGGGTGGTCGGGCACACGGCCGGGCACTGGGTGAAGCCGAAAAACACCACCGGCATCAGGCCACGGTACGAACTCAAGGTGACGGTTTCACCCTGGGTATTCTTGAGCTTGAAGGTGCGGCCCATGATCTTGTCGCTCAAGTCCTTGCCGTACTTGAAATTCAACTTGGGGCTGTTGTCACAACCGGCCAGCAGGCCCAGACCCAACAGGCCCATGCCGGTCAGGACCTTGCGGCGGGTGAATAACGTACTCATCAACTGTGCATCCTGTGAAGCGCCTGCCTTGCTCTGGATCTATACGCCAGGCGTTGAAAAGGAGTAAACGCGGAGGGCGCCAAGTCTACCAACCCTGGCCGATGCGCGTAATCTGCGACGTTCTGCCACAGGGGCGCGCCGCGCTTCATCCCTGCGGGGCTTCGATGGTAGAGTCGCCGCCATGAAACTGCGCCGCTCGGACCGTTCGCTGATCGCCTGGACCCTGTACTTCTGTGTCCTGCTGAACCTGTTTGTGTGCGGTTTGGGCCATGGCCAGATGCTCGGCCAGCAGCTCAATGGTGTCGGTGGCGCGTTCTGTTCGGTGGACAGCAACCAGGCGCCACTTTCCGACAAAGGGTTGGGTAGCCCGGCTTCCAGCGATATCTGGAACTACTTTGCCTGCCCGCTGTGCGCTGCCGCGAGCGTGGCCATCGTGTTCCTGATCGGCCTGGCCTGGCTGCTGGGCCTCGGCCAGACCCCGCGGCCGGCCCACGAACGGCGCAACAAGGCGCCGCCGCGTTATTCCTGGCCCTCGGCCAACCCCCGCGCATCCCCCGCATTCTGACGTGTGCTTTGGGCTTCCTGTGATCAGGAGGCGTTTTATCGTCACGACTGTGAGTGCGTTTTATGAACCCTCTATTGCCTGCCGGCGCCAGCCGCCTGGTCAGCAAGGCGTCGCGCCGCCTGCACACGGAGCCGGCGCGGCCGGAATACCCGAGCAATTCGCGTAGCTTCGTGCATCTGGATGCACGCCTGTTGCCCTATTGGCACACCTTGTTCGACATCTGCCCGGCGCTGCTCAAGCTCGACCCGCCCGAAGGCTTGAACCTGTTTCGCAGCTTCATGACCTGGGCCTACCGCAACCAGCTGGCGCAGGACTGGACCTGGCACCTGAACATCGGCCGCTGGCTGCTGGGCTCGCCGTACCGCGCGCAGATCGACGATGAACCGATCGACACGTTCATGGCCGCGGCGGCGGCGCGGTGGGTCGACACCGATGACAGCCAGGCCCAGGGTGTGGTCCTGGTCTGGCAGGGTTCGGAAGTCTTCGATTGGAAGGGCAGCGCGTTTGCGCTTGATGAACAGCCGCCGTTGCCGCCTCCCGCCTGGGACTTCGCCTGGTGCCCGTTGACCCGGCGTGGCGGTTTCAGCGCTTGGTTGCCGGTGCCGTGAAGTGCCCGCCGCCGACGCCCCGTGGAGGCTTGCACGCCCCGGCGAGGCTGGTGGGCTCCGGCGATTGTTACAAAAAGTGAAAAACTGAATAACGGTTTTAGCGACTATTTCCCGGCTGCCCAACGCTATACCGTGCGCGCACCCGTTAGATGCAGCACCACCCGACCAACAAAGAACAGGGTTGGGCTGTGACGGGTCGCCTCAATTACTTTCAGGAGCCTTCATGAACCACAAGACTTGCATGGCGCTCGCCGTCTCACTGGGCGCCGCGCAGCAGGTGGCTGCGTCGGGTTTTATCGACGACAGCAAAGCCAGCCTCGACCTGCGCAATTTCTACTACAACCAAGACACCCGTAACGCCAAAGCCCCTACGGATAAGGAGTGGGGCCAGGCGTTCATGTTCAACTACCAGTCCGGTTTCACCGAGGGACTGGTTGGTTTTGGTCTGGACCTGCAAGCCATGTATGGCCTGCGCCTGGACGCCTCGGGGCGCGCGGGCAAGGCTGGTGAAGACAACACCCCCGGCAGTGTTTTCCCGTTGTCCGATGGCAAGGCCGCCAACGACTTCAGCAAGACCGGCGCCACCGGCAAGATGCGTATCTCCCAGACCCAGTTCAAAGCCGGCACGCTGATGCCCAAGCTGCCCGTGCTGACGACTGAAGACGGCCGGCTGTTGCCGCAGACGTTTCGTGGCTATCAAGTGGACTCCAAGGACCTGCAGGGCTTCAACCTGATCGCCGGTAAAATCGAGCAGGTACTGGACCGTAACTCCAGTAACGGCCAGGGCATGTCCATTGTCGGTGCGAATGATCCGGTCAAGGGCAAGTCCAGCAACCAGTTCTACTACGGTGGGGTGGATTATGCCGTCAGCAAGCAACTGCAACTGCAGTACTACTACGCCAACCTGGAGAACTTTTACCAGCAGCACTTCTTGGGCCTGATCCACAACTGGCAGTTGCCGGTGGGCCAGTTCAAGACTGACCTGCGCTATTTCTACAGCACCGCCGACGGCAAGAACGCCAGCGCCGCCGGGCGTGGCGAAGGCTATGTCAGCTCGGGGTATTACGGCGCGGGCGTCAACGCCGGCAAGGTCGACAACCGCCTGTGGAGTGCGCTGTTCACTTACGGCCTGTACGGGCATTCGCTGAGTCTCGGTTATCAGAAGACCACCGGTGAAAGTGACTTTCCGCATATCAACCAGGGGCAGGGCCGTTCGCTGTACCTGATCACCAACTCCCAGTCGCTGAAGTTCGTCAATGCCGGGGAACAGGCCACGGTAGGCAGCTACGCCTACGACTTCAGCAGCCTTGGCCTTCCGGGCCTGCGCTCGAGCGTGACCTACATCCGCGGCAGCCACATCCAGACGGCCGGTCGCGACAACAGCGAGTGGGAGCGCGACCTGCGTGTCGATTACGTGATCCCCTCGGGCACGTTCAAGGGCCTGGGCCTGACCTGGCGCGGTGCGGTGTGGCGCGGTAACGACTCGGCCGACAAGGACGAGACGCGACTGATCGTCAGCTACAGCATCCCACTGCTGTAAGCCGCACTCTCGCAACGCTTGATCGGTATCAAGGCCACGCGTTGCGCCAGGCCGCACACTGAAGTCCCAACGGCCGGTCCCCTTGAGAGGCCACCATGCTTTACCCCGTGTTTTTAGTGGCCCACCTGTTCGCCGCGCTGATCTTCATCGGCACGGTGTTTTTCGAGGTGCTGATCCTGGGGCACCTGCACCGGCAATTGCCGGCGCGGGTGATGGTGTTGGTGGAGCAGGGCGTCGGCCAGCGTGCCCGGGTATTGATGCCGTGGGTGTTGCTGGTGCTGTTCGGCGCAGGCCTGGGCATGGTCTGGCTGCGTTACCTGCCGGTGCTGGCTGCGCCGACGGCCTCGGCTTTCGGCACCTTGCTGACCCTCAAGCTGATCCTGGCGGCCAGCGTGCTCCTGCATTTTCTGCTGACCATGGCGCGCATGCGCTGGGGCTCGGTGAGTGCGCGTTATGTCCGCTGGGTGCATCTGAGCCTGTTCGCGCACATGGTCGCCATTGTGCTGCTGGCCAAGGGCATGTTTTACCTGAACTGGTAGACGGGCGGGGCTGCGACCTTGATGCACATCAAGGCGTGTGGCCCAAGCGCACCGGACAATGCACCACCGCCGCCCGAACCGGAGTCCGTCATGCGTACCCTTCTTCATCCCGCTCGCTTTCGTCACGATCAAGGCGTGTTGGACTTGGCTTGCCAAACGGACACCCGTCGCTTCCATGCCGGTGTCGGCTCCCTTGACCTGTTGCGCGCCTTGCGCAACAGCCGCCAGTGCCAGCGGCCCCTGGCATTGAACCTGCGCTGGCCGGCGGGCGACCTTGGCGCTGAGTATTTGCACAGCCTCACCCAGGAAATCCAACTGATCGGCTGCCAACTCGGCGGCCGCCAGCCGGTCGATCACTTTCACCTGCGCGGCACCACACCGGCGTTCGCCCAGGTGCAGCAGTTGATGGCGCAGTTGCACGAGCGCTTCAATTTTCTCGACCACGACCGGGGTGACTACTGCGTCGACCTCGACCCCGGGCACACGGACTGGGCCACCATGGGCCTGCTGCGCGAACAAGGCTTCAACCATGCAAGCATCGGCGTGCCGGACGCCAACCGCGAGGGGCCGCTGTGCCAGGCGCGGTATCAGGACCCGGCGCCGATCGAATCGCTGGTGGATGCGGCCCGCACCTTCGGGTTTCGCTCGGTGAACATCGACCTCGGCTACGGCCATGCCTGGCAGACCCCGGCCAGTATCGAGCTGAAACTGGCCAGCCTGATCGCTCTGGAGCCGGATCGCTTGCAGGTATTCGATTACGCCCATGCGCCTGTGCGCTATCAATCCCAACAACCCCAGGCGTTCAGCAGCGAGGCGGATAAGAGCGCGATGCGCCGTATTTGCTTCCAGCTCCTGGCCGCGGCGGGCTATCACTACATCGGCCTGGGGCAGTTCGCCCGGGCCGACGACGACCTCAAGCAAGCCCAGGAACGCGGGCGCCTGAGCCGTAACTGCGAAGGCTTCACCCTGCACGGTTACTGCGACCACATCGGTTTCGGCGTGGGCGCCATCAGCCAGATCGACACGTTGTGCGCGCAGAACACGGCCGATGCCCGCGAGTACCGTGAGCAATTGGGCAATGGTCAGCTCGCCACATGCCGGGGCTGGTTCCGCGAAACCTCTGACCCGGTGCGCCTGCACGTGGCCGAACGCCTGGCCTGTGACCTGGAGCTGGATGTGCAGGCGGTGGAACGGCGCTACGGCCTGGTGTTCGCACGCTATTTCGCCTACCTCTGGCCGTTGCTGGAAGCGCTGCACCGCGACGGTCTGATCGAGCTGTCCCCGACGTTCATCTGGTTGCTGCCCGCCGGCCTGCCGCAGGTGGACGGTATTTGCGCATTGTTTGAACGTGCCGTGCTCGCCACCCCGGTCAGCGCCAACGACGAGGTGATCGACACATGAGTGCTTTTGAATTCGACCGTGCCCTGGTCCACAAATACGACCGACCGGGGCCACGCTATACCTCGTACCCGACCGCGCCGCAGTTCAACAGCGCCTTTGCCCTGGATGACTATCACCAGGCGGTCCGCGCCAGCCATGAGGTGGCCGTGCCCAAGGCGTTGTCGGTGTACATCCACATCCCGTTTTGCCAGAGCCTTTGCTATTACTGCGGTTGCCACAAGATCATCACCCGCAAGACCCATCGGGCCGTGGAGTACCTGGCGTATCTCAAGCGTGAGATCCAGATGCAGGCGGCGCTGTTCGAGCGTTCCCGGTGCCTGACCCAGTTGCACCTGGGCGGCGGTACGCCGACCTATCTGGACGACGCGCAATTGGCCGAGCTGATGGCCTGCCTGGCCGAACACTTCACCCTGGATGACAGCGATGCCCATGAGTTCTCCATCGAGGTCGACCCGCGCACCATCAGCGTTGAGCGGATCAACACGTTGCGCGGCCTGGGCTTCAATCGCCTGAGCTTCGGCGTGCAGGACTTCGACCCCGACGTGCAGGCGGCGGTCAATCGGGTGCAAAGCGAAGCGCAGATCCTGCAATTAGTGGCCGCGGCGCGTGAGGCGCGCTTCAAGTCGGTGAGTGTCGACTTGATCTATGGCCTGCCGCTGCAAACCGTGGACAGCTTCGACGTGACCTTGAGCAAGCTGATCGCCCTGCGCCCTGATCGGGTGGCGGCCTACAGCTACGCACACCTGCCGAGCCAGATCCGCGCCCAGCGCATGATCCGTCCCGAAGACATGCCGCCGCCGGCGCGCAAGCTGGAACTGCTGGAACTGACCATCCGCCGCCTGACCGAGGCCGGTTACGTCTACATCGGCATGGACCACTTCGCCTTGCCCGACGACGAACTGGCGCTGGCCCGTGCCAACGCCACCTTGCAGCGCAACTTCCAGGGCTATTCGACCCATGCCGACTGCGACCTGATCGGCCTCGGCGTGTCGGCCATCGGCAAAGTCGGCGACAGCTACAGCCAGAGCGTCAAGGAACTGTCCCAGTACTACGCCCGACTCGACGCGGGGATGCTGCCGGTGCAGCGCGGCTATCGGCTCAACCCGGATGACGTACTGCGCCGCGAGGTGATCAATGGCCTGATGTGTGATGGTCGAGTCGACTTCCCACAGATCGAGGCCACCCATGGCGTGCGCTTCAACGACTATTTCGCCGAGGCACTGCTGCAATTGGACGAGCAGGTGGCGGACGGGTTATTGCTGATCCAGGCCGATGCGCTGCAACTGTTGCCCAAGGGCCAACTGATGGTGCGCAGCGTGGCGATGGCCTTTGACGCCTACCTGGGCGGCGCGCACAAAGGCCAGTTTTCCCGCACGGTTTAAGTGAAGAGGCCTGTATCCGCTGTGGGAGCTGTTGATCGCCATGTCCGCCCGCAGCGCGGTCCTACATTTGATCGTGGTTGTTTTTGAATACCGAGCTAGTCGGCAAAACTGCGATCGAAGAAATAAATCTTCCCAGGCTTCAAGTTCTCCATCGTCGCCTGGGGCCTGCCGCCTTCGCCTTGTTTCTTGCGCCCCGTTTCCCGCAAATACCCCAGCTCAGCCAGCTTCAGCAAACGCTGGCGAATGCTGGTCTTCAACACCGGCCGCGCGAGCACCAGTGAGAAGATCGCCGTCGCTTCCGGGGCGCTGAATTCCTGGCCCAGGAACATCAGCGGCAAGCTGCTGTACAGCGACTTGGACAGTAACCGCTCCTGCACGGCGGCCACGATGGTGTTGTGATCGAACGGCAACTTGATGCGGCCGTCGGCTACCGCATCCAGCGAAAACCAGCCTTGATGCTCGCCCAGCGTCACCTCATCCGCGATGATCGCCAGGTAGAACGTGGACGACGACCAGCAACGCGGGTCGCGGAACGCGTCGCCCACCGTACCTACTTGCTCGCTCCACACCAGGTCGAGGCCGACTTTGTCACTCGCGCGCAGGCGCTCCACGGCATCCGTGAGGCTCAGGTCCTGCACGCCGCCATTCACCACCACACCCGGCAGGGCCCAATGCCCGGCGAAGGGTTCGGCGTCGCGCTTGTTCAGCAGCAGCTTCAGTTCCCCTGCCGCGCGGCAGTAGAACAGCACGCACAGGTCGACGGTGTGGAGGTAGGCGCTAAGTGGCATGTGCAGTCCTTCTAAACAGCGGGGGGCACAGTCTAACGGATCGAACAAATATGTCATGTACTGACTAAAGCCTAGATAAACAAATCTTTCTTGCAATGAAAGTACATGACGTGTACTTTTGTTTTCAGGCCACAGGAGACCCGCCATGACCCTCTCGAAACATGCCATCGCTTCATTCGACGTCGACGCCCAGAAGAGCTTTACGCCGCTGTGCCCTAACGAATTGCCAGTGGCCGAAGGGGACCTCATCGGTGCCGAACTCAACTACATGGCCAGCCTCGCGGGCTACCGTGTCGGCAGCAAGGACGCCCACACTCCGCATGCGCCGTGGGTGGTCAAGCAACACAGCGAGATGCTGCAACCCACCGGCCTGGCTCACGCCGATGTCACCTGGGTCAGCCACTGCGTGCCGGGCACCGAGGGCTTCACCCTGCTCGACGAACTGCCCGCCCCGTATGACTACGATTACTTCATCTGGAAAGGTGTCGAACCCGACCTGCACCCTTACGGCGCCTGCTACCACGACCTGCACGACAAGCTGTCCACGGGCGTGATCGAGTACCTCAAGGCCCAGGGCGTAAGCCGCGTGATCGTCGGCGGCCTGGCCCTCGACTACTGCGTCAAGACCACCGCGTTGCAACTGCTCAAGGCCGGCCTGGAAGTGGTGCTGCACCTGCCGGCGTGCCGCGGTATTACGCAGGAGGGCGGCGTACAGGCCGTCAACGAGTTGCTCAAGGCCGGTGCCGGCATCAGCCGCACCCGCGAAGAACTGGCCGCGATGGCCACGCGTTAAGGAGATACGCCATGGAAAGTGCCTACGACTACGAAACCCCGGTGATCCAGGGTTTGCTCGACACCGACTACTACACCTTCACCATGATGCAGGCTGTGTTGCACCAGCATCCGAATGTCGACGTCGAGTACAACTTCATCGTCCGTTCCAAGGAAAAACTGGGCCACTTGATCCCGCAACTGCGCGATGAACTGGAAAAACTCGCCGGCCTGCAGATGCGCGAAGGCGAGCTGCGCTTTCTGTTCAACCCACGCTTTCGCGAATACCTCACGCCGGATTACGAGCGCTTCCTCGGCCTGTTCCGCTTCAACCTGCGCTATATCCACGTCAGCGAAGTCGACGGCCAACTGAACATCCGCGTCGTCGGCCCGATGTTGCACTGCATCATGTTCGAACAGCCGGTATTGGCGCTGGTCAGCGAGCTGCGCAACCGTGACAAATACCCCGATGTGAGCCTGGAGGACGTCACCCGCAAGCTCTACCAGAAATTCGACTGGCTGGAGAAAAACCTCAGCCGCGACGAACTTGCCGACCTGCGCGTCTCCGACTTTTCCACGCGCCGGCGCCTGTCGTTCAAGGCCCAGCGCGAAGTGGTGGACATCATGCGCCGCGACTTCCCCGGCCAGTTCGTCGGCACCAGCAACGCGCACCTGGCCTACGCGTTCGACCTGCCGCTGATCGGCACCATGGCCCACCAATGGTTGATGGTACACCAGCAACTGGGCCGCCTGCGCGAAAGCCAGAACGCCGCCCTGGAAAACTGGGTACGTGAATACCGCGGCCGCCTGGGTATCGCCCTGACCGACTGCATCAGCACTGACTTCGTCCTGAAGGACTTCGACCTGTACTTCGCCAAGCTCTACGACGGCCTGCGCCAGGACTCCGGCGACCCTATCGTCTGGGCCGATAAAGTCCTGGCCCGCTACAAGCAACTGGGTATCGACCCGATGACCAAGGACCTGATGTTCTCCGACGGCCTGAACTTCGAGAAATGCCTGCCGATCCTGCGCCACGTGCGCGGCAAGGCCAGGTTCGGCTTCGGCATGGGCACCAGCCTGGCCTGCGATGTGGAAGGCGTTGAGCCGCTGAGCATCGTGATGAAACTGGTGCGGGTACACGGTGAGCCGGTGGTGAAATTCTCGGATGACCCGATCAAGAATGTCTGCGAAGACGCCTCGTTTTTGCGGTACGCAACGCAAGTCTTCAACGTCGGCAGCGTGGAGGTGTGACATGCAAACCCAGGACCGTATTGCCCTGGAACTGAATATCAACCGCTCGTTGGTCAAGGGGGGAGCGCCCCGGGAAATCCAACGGCGTATCGACTTCATCAAAACCACCCTGCGCCATTCCGGTTGCAAGGCTCTGGTGCTGGGCATCAGCGGCGGCGTCGATTCGCTGACGGCCGGGCGCCTCTGCCAACTGGCGGTAGAGCAACTGCGCAGCGAAGACTACGCCGCAGGCTTTATCGCCCTGCGCTTGCCCTACAAAACCCAGGCCGACGAAAGCGACGCCCAGGCTTCCCTGGCCTTCATCACCCCCGACCACATCGACACCCTCAACATCGCCGCCAGCGTCGACGGCCTGATGGCCTGCCTCACCGCCACCGAAGCCAGCGCCGCACAGGTCGACTTCATCAAAGGCAACGTCAAGGCCCGCACCCGCATGATCGCGCACTACGCGATGGCCAACCTGCACAATGGCCTGGTGGTCGGCACCGACCACGGCGCCGAAGCATTGATGGGGTTTTTCACCAAGTTCGGCGACGGCGCGTGCGACCTGGCCCCGTTGTCGGGCCTGACCAAGACCCAGGTGCGCCTGTTGGCCAGTGCCCTTGGGGCTCCGACGAACCTGGTGCACAAGCAGCCCACTGCCGACCTGGAAGAACTCGTACCGGGCAAACTGGATGAACATGCCTACGGCTGCACGTACGAAGAGATTGATGCGTACCTGATGGGCGAGCCAGTGAGTGAGCGGGTGAGGACGATTGTCGAAGGGGCGTACAGCAAGACAGCGCACAAACGCGCGCTGCCGATTGCTCCTTGATTTCTGCAATGCATTTTTGACACCTCTATCGCTAGGGATTGGGAGGAGGCGTGTTTGCTTGGACTTATCTACAAATGGGCTTCAAACGGGGGGAGAGGAGGATGATTGTAGAGTGGCTGCGACCAGAGGGAGCTGCGACAGCAGCCAGATTATTTGTTACGTCGGCAGCCGCGCAGTCCATCTATTCTACAAACGCCCTGGCAGAGTATTTGTAGCATCCAGGCAGGGTTCGTCGCGAAGTAACTTGGCACGCCAGCCGGGTATGTCGTCTGCATCCACATCCAAGCGCTTGAGCCACTGGTCAGCCGACCAGTCCACCAGGCGCAACTCGCCATCATGAGAGCCACCGTGCAATGAACCCACCGTCTCGTAGCGAATGCCCTTGAGTACATGGTTCAGTAATACATAGGCAGCGGGCTTCGGATCATCGGCATCACCGGCAAGGTACGGGTATGCACCGGCCTGAATCACGACGCCGTTACCGTAGTCATAGAAGGCAAAATGGCTTGAGGGTAGCTGCGCACGCAGCCCCTCCAGGCCGCCAACAAGATCCAGGCGCGCTTGGTCGAGCAAGGTCAGCCAACTGACCGTCTTGATTTTTGTAGGTTTGAACTCGGGGATATTGGTCAGCAGACCTGCTGTTCCCACATCCAAGCCAGGCATGCGCGCCGCCATAAAAGCTTCGGTAGGCTCGTTGCCATCTCGGTTGGTGACGGAAAGGTTGAAGGCATGTCCGGCGTAGCCCTGCTCTGGAGCCAGTCGGCGTGCTGAGTCAAGGAACAAACGCAGGAAACTGAGTGGGTTCTGCTCTTGGTACAGAAGTGGTATTGAGAACTCCAGAGCGCTTAGGTCATCTCCCATCTTTGCCTTCCATCCCCGCATACCAAAAACATCGAAGAGCCAAGCGCTGGCGTCATTTGGTTGCTTGCCACTGAGGTAGTAGAAGCTGAGAAGATCATCTTCATCCATTGCTTCGACCATATCGCGCAATGGCTTTGCGTCAGCATAAGCTGACAGCGGTTTACCCTGAGGAGGTTCTTCGCGCCAGAGCCACGTGAGGTAGGGCTCAGCCAAGCGCTTGAAATCGTCGAAGCACTGGCATAGTGACTCGCGTACCAAGCGTGTGTGTGCATCCCTGAAATAAAGCGTCCCGCGCAGACATAGCACTGCGCCAATATAGTTCTGGCTCCCGCCCTTCATTAGCAAGTGGCCGGGTATTTCCAGCAGGTGTGGTTGCTTGGCAAGTTCTTCGGCTACATTGAATTCCGGTTCCATGGGTGTTCCTTAGAATCAGTAAGCGGGGATCATTGGCCGAGGGGAGCGGCCACGCGTCAGGATAAACATCACACTCCCAGCGATGGCTGCGGCCCACCCGAGCTGTTCCACTGGCACATTGGACTGCTGATTTTCCTGGCTACAGTCGCATTCGGTGGATGTCATCTCAACGACCTTGTTTTTGTTGCCGGCAATTTTTGCATAATCCTGCGCCTGCTCCACTTTCGGTGGGTCAGGTGGAAACTTCATCTCGACAACTTGTTTGATATTGTCCTGAGTTGGCGGCTTGCTCGCAGCCTTGACGATCACGACATCAGGCCGCCGAATCATCCCTTTCCCAGGCTTGAACGGTGGATGCTCTGGGTCCTCATTCCAATACTTGTTGATCCAACCCGGTATCCAGCCATGAGGGCTGTTCCCTGTTTGGCTGTCGAGGATTGGCTGTGGTGGATTCTTGGTCATGTCGTAACTGACCTCGGGCTTATACGGACTGCGCCTCTGGAGAATCTCGTCAAGCTCCCCAAGGCGCTGGGCCACACAGCCCTGTTTGAGATGCTTGCCATCCTGGCTGATGTTGGGTGTGCTGCTGCAATAGCAAATTGCCGAGCAAAGTACGTTCTTGTCCTGGGGATCGAGCTTCGGCTTCAGGATGCCGACAGGGTTAGTTTTTCCTTCGGGGCTCATGCCACCCTGAGAAAGGCCGGGTTGATCATTCATTCTTCGCCTTCCTGCACCAAGTCAATATAGATAGACTCCGACGCAGCATGGCTAACCCACGATGTCATGCCTTCGATATTCGTGGTGTCGAGCGTGCTCCAACCGGCACTAGACCAGACCTTTACCTTGCGGCCAACAATGGGTTTGCCGGTTTCCTGATCTATGAGTTGAAAGCGTCCGGAGTAAGGGGCTGTGGAACGGCTCAATGGCACGATGGGGGTGAATGGGGTCGGTGTGAATATGTCGCCGATAATCACTGTTCCCGATCCACCGATGATCACGTTGCCATGTTCACCGACACTGCCGAGCGTTGCGGCAGGTTTTCCGTTGATAAAAACCGTCGATGATACGGCCGAGCTGATCGGGCTCCCGCAAGCAGATACATCACCTTGGCGCGCTGCGGGCAAGCCATCGAAGAAGACGTCAGGAGAACCTTCGATGATAGGGTTGGTGCCGTGCTCCGGCATTGGACATGCCGTAGGGTCAGTAACGCGGGCGGCGGGCTTTCCACTCATAATGCCTATCCTTGCAAAAGTGGTTGGAGGTCAAGAAAACGTGCTGAGTTAACGAGTCGCTTCAAAAACATATCAATTGCCATACTCGTTCCTTGTCTGATCGTTCGCCGGTAGTGACGAATGGCGTACTTTTCCTATTCCTCCGATTAACTACAAGATGCTTAGCCGAGAACGGGAAGTGCCTGTCAAGAAAAAGGAAAATTTCCTACATTGTTGCGGGATATTGAGTCTTTACGCTCTGCACTCTTATGAGTTCGGGAGTAAAGGAATGGCAGTTGGCATATTCAAGGATGTTTCCCCTGCACTCATCTCACTACCCGTGAGTGCATTGAAGGCAATATCAATCTGCGTCGGCTGTTTGCTTCCATCGATGCCGATCCGGCGATTGCCGGGGCAGGGGTGATTTGCCAAAGAGGTTCGCCCAAGTCGAGCTGCGACAAGCAACTCTCGTTCAAAACAAGGATGTGGTGGGGCTCACCGGTCGCGATAGGCAGCGCCATGACCGGTAACTTTCGAACAACCGCAGTGGGGCTCTACGAGGAGTTTGACGAATGATATTTCTGATGAGCCTGGAGGAGCTTTGGCGTCTTCTGAAATGTTATTTTCCGGTCTTTGCTGCGGCAAACTTTTCTCAGCTATTTGCTTTGGCAATTGGCATTCCGATGATGTTTGACCGTTACTTCGGCGCTTTGCCCGTTAACGTAAATCTCAAATACACATTTTTTTTACTATCGGCTCCGCCGTTCCTATTGCTCACTGCAACTTCATGGTCGTCCGTGGCTATCCAGGCTGGATATGGATCCCTGTCATCTTGATGCTCTTGTGCTTGCTGGGCGTTTTACCCACCATCGAATATGGGCCCCACAAAGTACTTTATGCATCAGGCATTCTGTTCCCGCTGCTGGCTCTATTACTGCTCAACAGCAAACGCCACCGCGAAGCCCGCAACGAATGGGTAAAACTGCGCCAAAAACGCCAGCGCATCAGTAGGATAATCCGTACCCAGCGCCAAAGAGTTCGGCGCCGAGCAGGCTTATGAAACGCTACCGCTCAATCGACCGACTCCACCGCGCATTCCACTCCGGCCGCGCCTGGTTCACCTGGTCCCAATCAATCGAAATCGCCGTCTGCAAATAACCCTGCATCGCCTCCACTCGGGCGCGGGTCTTGTCGCTGGTGGGCGTGGTCGGGTTTGACGGGATCTGATCACCTTCCTCCAGCGCCGGTGCCTGGGCTTCGGCGGTCAGCAGGAAGGCCGCGAGTTTCTGCGCCAGTTCCGGTTGGTCGTTACGCGCGATCACGCATTCGGCGACGTTCAACACCACGGCGCCTTCCTTGGGTTGCGCGTATTCCATCGGCACGCCGAGCAGTTTCTGGGTGGCGACCTGGGTCGGGGTGAGGGGGAAGATCGCCGCTTCGTCGGTTTGCACCATCTCGGAGATTTTCGCGGAGCTGGCGATGTACTCCAGCACGTTGGGGCCGACGGTTTTGGGCCAGGCCTTGAAGCCCGGTTCCACGTTGGTCTCTGAGCCACCCTGGAGGCGGTTGAACATCAGGAAGCCGTGCAGGCCGAAGGTCGATGAGGCCAGGGACTGGAACACCACTTTGTCCTTGAAGCGTGGGTCGGCCAGGTCCATCCACGAGGTCGGTGCAGCCCAGCCTTTCTCTTTGAACAGCCTGGCGTTGTAGCCCAGGCCGGTGACGCCGAGGGTCACAGCCACGGCTTGGTCCTTGATTTTCGCCTTGGCCGGGATCTGCTCCAGGGTCGGGCTCGGCGCCAGTTTGTCGCACAGGCCCATGGAGATGGCGCGGTACATGATGCCGTCGTCGAGGAACATCACATGCATCTGCGGGTTGTCTTTGTTGGCCTGGACCTTGGCGAGGATGTCCGACGACGTGCCGGGCACGATCACCACCTTGACGTTATTGGCCTTTTCGAACGCGGGCAGCACCTTGTCGGCATACACCCGTTCCATGGTGCCGCCGTTCATGCCCAGGTACAGCGTCGGGGCGGCATGAGCGGTGGAGGCGAGCAGAGCGAGGGACAAGCAGGACAGCGCAATACGAGTATTCATGGATGTTTTTCCTCTCAGGCTTGGAAACGACGGATGGAAAACGCTTCGATGGGTTGCCGGCTGGCCCCTGTGCAGACGATCTCTGCCAGGGCTTCACCGACCGCCGGGCCCAGCTGGAACCCGGCGCCGGCAAAGCCGAAACCGTGGAGCAGGCCAGGCTGGGTGCTGCTGGGGCCGATCACCGGTTCATGATCGGGTAGGTAACCTTCGGTACCGCTCCAGGTGCGAATCGCCTGGGCACCCTTGAGAAACGGGTACAGCTCGCCGGCATGGCGCAGAATCTCCAGCACCGCCGCTTGCCCGGGCCGCGCCTGCCGGGGGCCAAGCGCAAAACCGCGACCGCCGCCGAGGATGCAATTGCCCCGGGCCACCTGGCGCGCATAAATCCCGCCGCCTTCGACGCCGGTGCTGACGTTCATCACCACGGGCAGCGGCTCGGTGACCAGCATGGCCGGGTGCGCAGATGTCATGGGGACCGGCTCGCCGAATTGCGCGGCGACGGTCCCTGCCCAGGCGCCGGCGCAATTGAGCAGCCATGGCGCCTGCAGGTGCAGGCCGTTGGCGCAATCCACCTGGAACTGGCGGCTGTCATGTTCGATGCGGATCACCTCGGCCTGCTCGTAGACACACGCGCCAAGGCGCTGCGCGGCACGGGCGAAGGCGGGGGATACCAGGCGCGGGTTGGCATGGCCATCTTCGGGGCATAACGACGCACCCACTGCGATATCCCCGACCCACGGAAAACGTGCGCGCAGTTCGGCGTAATCGAGCAACTGCAAGCCCAGGTCAAAGCCCCGCGTGTGTTCGGCATACGCCTGCAACGCGGCAAAATCCCCATGACTGCGCGCCAGTTTCAAATGCCCGGAGCGCACGTATTCGCCGTCGATACCGATCAAGCCGGGCAGGTCGGCCCACAACTGATGGGCGCGCTGCGACAACGGCAACTGATGCAACGGGCGTCCCTGGCGCCGCACGCCGCCATAGTTCACGCCACTGGAGTGCGAGCCGCAGAAGTCCCGTTCCACCAACGCCACACGCTGACCTTTGTGCGCCAGCATCAAGGCCGCCGACGCACCGACAATCCCGCCGCCGAGGACGATGACGTCGATCATGGCTGCACCTCCACGCCAAACGGCAGCGGCTTGATCGGGGCCTGGCCACGCAAACGCCCGACGTCTTCTATCCCGCGACCACTGCGCTCGGCGACGATTTCAGCCGCCGCCAGCCCGCACATGCGCCCCTGGCAGCGGCCCATGCCCACCCGGCAATGGGCCTTGACCCGATTGATTTCCCAATGACCTTCATCCACCACCGTGCGGATATCGCCAACCCGGACTTCTTCACAGCGACACAGCATCAAGTCGTCCGGCGCCTGCGCGGCCCAGTCTGCCGGGAAGGGAAACGCAGTCTCCAGGCCCTGGCGAAAGCGCTGGATGCGCGCCAATTGCCGCTCAAGCAGGGCCGGGCGCTGATGATCGATCGCGACGCCTGCATCTTCCAGCACCGCCAACGCCGCCCGCTCACCGGCCATCTGCGCGGCATCGGCACCCATGATCCCGGCACCGTCGCCCGCCAGGTACACACCGTCGACGCTGCTGCGCCCGGCACCGTCCCGTTGCGGCAGCCACGCACGGTTCAAGGCATTCCAGGCAAATTCACAACCGAGCAGGTCCGCCAACTGCGTCTCGCTGCGCAGCGCATGGGCGAAGGCCACGGCGTCGCAGGCCAGGGTGTGGTCGCGCCAACGTATGCCGCTGACCCGTTGTTCGCCGTCGATCTGCTGCAGCGTCACGCCCTGATGCACGGGAACGCCGTGGGCCGTGAGCCAGGCGCGGTAATACAAGCCCTTGGCCAAGGTCGCCGGTTGTCCGAGCAGCGCCGGCAAGGCGCGGCATTGGGCGCTGAACGGCGCGCTGTCGAGCACGGCGACCACATTGGCGCCGGCCTTGGCGTATTGATACGCCACCAGATACAGCAACGGCCCGCTGCCACAAAACGCCACGCGTTCGCCGATGGCACAACCTTGGTACTTCAAGGCGATTTGCGCCGCACCCAGGCTGTAGACACCGGGCAAGGTCCAGCCCGGCACCGGCAGGATACGGTCGGTGGCGCCGGTGGCGACGATGATCCGCGAATACTCCACGCTGGCTGCGTGACCGTTGTTCAACAAGTCCAGGCGCCGATCCTCGGCATTCCACACCAGGGTCTCGGGTCGGTAGTCGATCAGCGGCGCCAGTTCATCCAGGGTGCGATGCACGGCCTCGGCCTTACCCGCCTCGAATCCGTATATTTGCCTGGCGGTGCGTTGGAAGCCTGGGGGTTGGCGGCGATAGATCTGCCCGCCGCCGCGCAGGCTTTCGTCCACCAGGCAAGGCGTTACGCCGTGGTCGAACAGGGTGCGCGCGGCACTGATCCCCGCCGGGCCTGCGCCCACGATCACCACCGGCTTCATAGCTGGCGCCCCGGGTCGCGGCTGATCGCCTGGCCTTCTTCCAGCAGGGTCGAACAGGCGCGCACGCGTTGTCCGTCCGCCAGGCGCACCCAGCAGTCCTGGCAGGCGCCCATCAAGCAAAACCCGGCGCGGCGTTCGGCACTGAAATCGCTGCCGCGCAGGTGCTCGGCGCAGGTCAGTACCGCCGTCAGCAGGGTGTCGCCGAGCAAGCCTGTGGCCGGTTGCCCGTCGAGGGTAAACGCCAGGGCAGGGCGTGCGGTTTCGGTCAATCGTTTGAACAAGGCCATCAATGTTTTCCCACCAGCACGCGATCCAGGCCGTAGACCCGGTCGAGCACAATCATGGCCGCCGCCGTGAGGGCAATCACCAGCGCCGACACTGCAGCCATCATCGGGTCGATGGATTCGGTGGCGTACACGTACATACGCACCGGCAAGGTTTGCGTGGCCGGCGAGCTGACGAAGATCGATAAGGTCACTTCGTCGAAACTGTTGATGAAGGCCAGCAACCAGCCGCCGGCCACGCCGGGCAGGATCATCGGCAACGTCACCAGGCGAAACAGCGTGAAGCGTTCGGCACCGAGCGATTCGGCCGCCTGCTCGGCACTGCGATCGATCCCGATCGCTGCTGCCAATACCAGGCGCAGCACATAGGGCGTGATGATCACCACGTGCGCCAGCATCAGCCAGGTGAAGCTGCCGTTGACGCCCATCAAGGCGAACAACCGCAGCATCGCCACCCCCAACACCAGGTGCGGGATGATGATCGGCGACAGGAACAACGCACTGAAGAAGTTACGTCCCGGGAACTGATACCGGCTGATCGCAAGCGCCGCCGGCACTGCAATCAGCGTCGCCAGGGTTGCAGCGGTAAATGCCAGGATCAGGCTGTTGTAGAACGCCTGGATAAAGTCGGCACGCTCGAACACCGCGCGAAACCAGCGCAGGGAGAAGCCCGACGTGGGCAGGCTCAAGGTATTTTCCGGGGTGAAGGCCACCAGGCACACCACCACCAGCGGCGCCATCATGAACACCACCACCAGGCCGTGGAAGCCAAGGGCCAAAGGACCGTTTCTGGACATGCGCTTAAACCCCCAGGGACTTTTTGTAGCGGCCTTCGACCATGCGGTTCCAGCTCAGCATGATCAGCAGATTGACCAACAGCAGGACCACCGCGATGGTCGCGCCCATGGGCCAGTTGAGTTCCGAGAGGTACTGGTCGTACACCACGGTGGCGACCATTTTCAGGCGCCGCCCACCGAGCAGGCCGGGGATCGCAAAGGAGCTGGCGGCCAGGCCGAACACGATCAGGGTGCCGGACAGCACGCCCGGCATTACCTGGGGCAACACGATCTTGCGCATCACCGTGGCCTGGCTCGCGCCGAGCGACAAAGCCGCCTGTTCGGCCGAGGGGTCGAGCTTTTGCAGGGAGGTCCACACTGGAATGATCATGAACGGCAGCATCACGTGTACCAGCGCAATGATCACCGCGAACGGCGTGTACAACAGCTTCACCGGGCGCCCGCCCAGTGCCTGGATCACCTGGTTGACCAGCCCGTCGGCGCCGAGCAGCAGGCTCCAGCCGAACGCTCGCACCACCACCGAAATCAACAACGGCGTGAGGATCAGGATCAGGAAGATCGAGCGCCACGGCGTGCCCATGCGGCTGAGGATGTAGGCTTCGGGCACGCCAATCACCACGCAGAGCAGCGTCACTAGCGCGCTGATCCAGAAGGTGCGCCAGAAGATTTCGTAGAAGTACGCGTCGCTGAACAACGCCAGGTAATGAGCCAAGGTCCACTCATCGGCCTTCACCCCCACTTGGTAGTCGAACACGTTGAACGACAGCACCAGGGTCAGGCCCAGCGGCAGAATCAGCAGCCCGGCGAACAGCAGCAACGCCGGCAGCGAGAGTAGATAGCCGCGACTCATGGGTGTACCTCATCCGCCGTCAGCACCCGCAGCAACTCGGCTTGCCAGTCCAGGCCGACTGCCGCGCCGCAACCCAGCGGCGCGCTGCCGTCGTTGCTGCGCACCACGGTGATTTCGCCCAGCGCGGTATGGATTCGGTACAGCCACTGGCTGCCGAAGAAGTAGCGGTCGAGCACCTGGCCTTGCAGGCGACCTTCGCTTGCGCCCACCAGCTGGATTTTTTCCGGGCGCAGGCTCAAGACCAGTTCGCCGTCACCCGCGGCGTGGCGCACCTGCGGGATGCCGCGTGCGTCGTAATCGCCGGCCAGCAGGTTAGCCTTGCCGACGAAGTCCGAGATAAAGCGCGTCCGCGGGTGTTCATACAGCTTGTAGGGCACGTCGATCTGCGTCACGCGCCCGGCCTGCATCACCACCACACGGTCGCTGATGGACAGCGCCTCGGCCTGGTCATGAGTGACCATCAGGGTGGTGATGCCCACCGCGTGCTGGATGCGGCGGATTTCAAACTGCATCTCTTCGCGCAGGTTCGCGTCGAGGTTGGACAGCGGCTCATCCAGCAACAACACCGGCGGCTCGATCACCAGCGCGCGCGCCAGGGCCACGCGTTGGCGCTGGCCGCCGGACAATTCCCGGGGGTAACGGTCGGCGTGGGGGGCCAGGCGCACCAGCTCCAGCACGGTCTTGACCTTGGCGGCGATCTCGGCGGCCGGCACTTTGCGCATCTTCAGGCCGAAGGCGATGTTGTCGCGCACGGTCATGTGCGGGAACAGCGCATAGCTTTGGAACACCACGCCCAGGCCACGGCTGGCGGGCTTGGCGTAGGTGATGTCGCGACCGTCGAGCAGGATCTGCCCAGCGCTCACGTCGACGAAGCCGGCGATCATTTGCAGGGTGGTGGTCTTGCCGCAGCCCGAGGGGCCGAGCAGGGAAACGAACTCGCCTTTTTCCACCGCAAGGTCAGTGGCGACCACCGCGTCGACGGCGCCGTAGCGTTTGCTCAAGGCGTTGAGTTGGAGAAATGCCATGTCTGCGTTCCACCTTTTTTGAGTCGCGTCGAAACGCGCTTTTTTGTTTTGGGCAGATGCGAAAAGGGTGTTGCGGGTGCGTTGGCGCTCGATCTTGAGTCGGCTGCCGGTTGTTGTTCATTTCGCCCCTGTGGACGCAGATTAGGACGAAGACTAGGATGGGCGAAAGATAGAATTTCAC
This sequence comes from Pseudomonas sp. LY-1, assembly GCF_053502595.1. Classification (NCBI taxonomy): domain Bacteria; kingdom Pseudomonadati; phylum Pseudomonadota; class Gammaproteobacteria; order Pseudomonadales; family Pseudomonadaceae; genus Pseudomonas; species Pseudomonas sp. LY-1. Next base: position 3,024,602 of record NZ_CP094353.1, read on the forward strand.
TGAATGGAGTGTTTTTTTCAGTTTTATTCACTGACAAGAATTATTGATGAGATAACACGCTATGAATTCTACTGAGCGGAATGAAAATACCAAGGAAGTGGGTGCGGGCGGCGTGTCTCGCTTGTTCGCATTGCTGCGTACCTTGGGCGGCGTGCCCGACGGCGGCGAACGCGTGACTCAGCTCGCACAACAGGTCGGCCTGTCCCAACCCACCACCCACCGCCTGCTGCGCAGCCTGATGGATGAAGGTATGGTCGAGCAGGACGCGCGCAGCAAACGCTACCGCCTGAGCCTGGAGTTCTTCGCTCTGGCGGCGAACGCGGGCAAGACCGGCAACCTGCGCGACCTGGTAAGGCCGAGCATGCTGCGCCTCAGTGCGTCCCTGGGGGATTCATTGTTTTTGCTGGCGCGCAGCGGCTTTGATGCGATCTGCCTGGACCGCAGCGAAGGCCCGTACCCGATTCGAACTTTCACGGGTGATATCGGCGGGCGCGTGGCATTGGGCGTGGGGCAGGGCAGCCTGGCGATCCTGGCCTTTTTGCCGGAGGAAGAGCGCGAGACGGTGATCCGCTACAACTTGCCAAGGCTCAAGGATTTTCACCTGTATGACGAGGTGCTGTTGCGTTCGGAAGTGGAGAACGTGCGCAATCTGGGTTATGCGGCGCGCAATACCGGCGTGCTGGAAGGCATGGCGGGATTGGCGGTGCCGATCCTGAACCGGGACGGCCATGCGGTGGCAGCATTGAGCGTGGCGACCATCAGTGACCGATTGGGGCCGAGTCGCTTGCCGATGGTGGTGGAGTTGCTCAAGCGCGAAGCGGCGGCGATCGGGCCCCGGATCAATCCGTTTGATCCGACGCTGCGCCGGCCCTCACAGACCTTTGGTGGGTAGGTCATCCAGATACCGAGACCCGCTGCGCGCCAGCTCCAGAGCGTAGCGTCCAAGCCCCTTGCCGCACATCCGTTTTCGGCAGCAAGAATCGGAGTGCGGGTACATTTCGAACTCCCTTACGGTGAGACTCCAAACTTAGAGGCGTCCACCATGGCTTCCGTATAACTGGCCTTTTCCCCTTAACTACTGCAACAACTTTTTGGATTGCCCGACATCAGCGATGCAACTCTCGAGTCATCTTTTTAGTTAACGAACAGCGCCGGAGGCAACCCATGAAATTATCCGATTATGTTCGACTACTTGCGCTGGCGGCGATCTGGGGCGCCAGTTTTCTCTTCATGCGTATCTCGGCTCCTGTTCTGGGCGCATTGCCGACGGCATTTTTCCGCGTGTTGTTGGGGGCCATTGGCTTGGCCGTCATTCTTGCCATTTTAAACACCAGCGTCGACTTCAACGGCAAGCTCCGGCAGATCATGGTGTTGGGTGTTATCAATTCGGGCATCCCATTTTTGATGTATAGCGTGGCGGCACTGCTGTTACCTGCCGGCTATTCAGCCATTTTCAATGCGACCACACCGATGATGGGCGTCTTGATCGGTTGGATGTGTTTCAACGATCCGTTGACACTGAAAAAAGCCGCCGGCGTGTTGATCGGGATTATGGGCATTACGTTGCTGACCAGCACCGGCCCCGTCACACTTTCAATGAGCGTGGTCATGGGCGCGCTGGCGTGTTTAGTCGCCACCGGTTGTTACGGCGCAGCCGGATTTCTGGCTAAACGATGGGTAGCTGACAAGGGGGGGCTGGACGCGAAACTCGTAGCTTTTGGCAGTCAGATTGGCGCGACGCTGTTTCTCGTGCCGTTCTTTGGAATCTCAACCGCGATAAACCCACCGACGACCTGGGGTAACCCGCAGGTTTGGATAGCACTGGTTGCGCTGGGTTTCATCTGCACTGCGTGTGCGTACATTCTGTATTTCCGCCTGATCGCGGATATCGGGCCGGTGCGTTCGCTGAGCGTGACCTTCCTTATCCCTCCCTTTGGCGTGCTGTGGGGGGTGATGTTCCTTGGTGAACGTCTTTCGGCGGCACATTTGTACGGCGGCGGGCTTATTTGTTTAGCGGTGTGGTTCGTTCTCAGCAAGAGCAAACCGAAGCAAGAACCCGCACCTGCCTCGGATTGATCCAACCACTCAACTGCCCTCAACGATTTCTCATCTGATGGGCGGGTGACTACGTAAGTGAATACCATGTCTCGTTTTTGCGCCGTCCGCTGGATGACTTGGCCGGGCGGACGCACTTCTTGAGTTTGACTTATGTACCGGGCTCTTTATTGTCTAAAAAACGATGCCTTTTCATCCGGTACATTTCATTATCCGAGTAGGTGAGCAATGTGTCGGCATCCTTGCCGTCCTCGGGATAATAGGCAACGCCGATACTGCACGACGGCATCTTGAGTGCGCCGAATTCAGGCGGTAGTGGCGCAGCCATGACGTCGTGAATCTGTTCTAACTTCTTGGAAATGGCGTCTCTCGACTGGATATCGGTCAACAGCACCGTAAATTCATCGCCGCCCATCCGGGCCACGGTATCCGTCTCACGTATGCAGCTTTCTAGACGTCGAGCAATCATGCAAAGAATACGATCCCCCGCGGCGTGGCCATGGACGTCATTGATACTCTTGAAGTCATTGATATCCAGAAACAGCAAAGCCAACTGACTATTGTGACGGTGCGCGACGTGCAGGGCAGATTTCAGTCGATCACTGAAAATCGAGCGGTTGGTTAGTTTTGTCAGCGGATCATGATGCGCGAGGAAACGTAACTCCTCCTCGGCCTGAGTCAAAGCCGTCACGTTGCGTGCGACGCCAATCCTTGCACCAACCTCTTCCGACCAGAATGCCGCCCACAGGATGTACACGACGCCTCCGTCCTTGCGGATGTAACGGTTGCGGAAATCGAAGTGGAATTGACCATTCATGACGCGGGCAATCGAGTCCCGTGTGCTAGCCAGGTCTTCAGGATGCATATAGCGGGTGATAGGGGTGCCGTTCAGCTCGTCAGGACGGTAACCCAGCAGGGCCTCACAGGCATCACTCACAAAAACAATGTGGTCGTCTCTATCAACCACAAACACTGTATCCAACATCAGATGGATCAGTTTGGGGTAGAGCGCTTGTAGGTCAACGGCCATAAGTCATGGGGGATATCCGATTCATAGAGCGCGATCATAGCCTGATCGATAAGGCCAGCGGCGAGTAATCTTACCGGCAAGTATGGGAGCACGTATGCCAGGCGAATACGACCTCATGCCACTCTTGCTTGGTGCGATGGTGTCTGCCTAAATGCGGAAGCTGTTTGCCCTGGATTTATCCGCCTTGATGCGAGCCAAGCCCAGTCAGCAGACGATTGACCGCCGCGCTTGATTCTTCCATTTCGCTTGCGGCGCGCAGTACAGCGCTCCAGTCATTTTCAATGATTGCCCTCATAAAAAGTATGGAAACGTTTCACCGAATGAGCTATCGTTTTTTTGACATCGTATTGCCACTATACAAATAACAGGCTGATGCCATTTGCAGGAGTGCTGGTAGTGAATGAAAGCTCTTCTCAAATAGGCTTGCGTCAGTGGATCTGGCGGGCGTTCATGCAGAGTGCATTAATCCCGTTGGTCCTGGTGGAGACGATTCTGATTGCTTGTTACCTGCTGACCAATCAGGCGATCCGTGTATCGCAACTCGATTATTTGGAACGCAGTGCAATTGAAAGCCTTGGCGCAACTGCCGACCAAAACACCCGAATCATCCAAGATCAATTAACCCACATCGCCGATGTCACTCAGCTATTTGCGGATATGACGGCTAACTCACTGCGTGCCGCTTCAACACCCTTGAGTGAAACATTAAGCACTTCTGCTGATGGGGCTCTTTACAGTGGAAAAGACCTGGGCGGAGCGGCGTCGTTCTACTCGTCGGTCACACCTGTCGCGCAACAGAACCTGGGTAAAGTGCAGAAGTTGTCCAGCCTCGACCCATTGATGCGTGCGATCAAAGATCATGAAGCGATGGTCGCCAGTGTCTATTTCAATACGTGGGACAGTTACAACCGGATTTATCCGTGGATTCGTGCCGATGAACAATATCCGCATGATATGCAGATACCCGGTTATAACTTTTATTATCTGGCCGATGCCGAACATAACCCGCAGCGAGGGGTTCGCTGGACTGACGTCTACCTCGACCCGGCGGGTCATGGCTTGATGATGTCCGCGATCGCGCCTGTTTATGAGCGCAACTTTCTCGAAGGCGTGGTCGGGCTGGATATCACCGTGGGCGATCTGCTGAAAGAAATTTCCACGCTTAAGGTGCCGTGGGGCGGGTACTTGATGCTCGTCGGCGCGGACATGAAGATCATGGTGTTACCGCCCGAAGCCGAACATGACTTTGAAAAAGGCAACTGGAGTGGTACGGGGGCAAAGGCCACGAATGAAGGCGCGGTCAACCTTGCGGGTTCAAATCTGATCGATGCGGTGGACCCTCGGGAGTTGGCGGCCGCTGTCGCGCGCAATAGTCGTGGCAGCGCCGAAATCGTGCTCAACGGGCGCTCCCATCTGGTCGCATGGGCCGAAGTGAAGCCGGCGGGCTGGCGATTGCTGGCGGTCGCCGATGAAGAGGACGTCATGGCGGCCACGAACAGCTTGGCGCTCCATTACCGCAACATCGGCTATTTGATGATTGCCGGCCTGGTGATGTTTTACCTCGCGTTCTTCAGTTACATGTGGATTCGTGCGCGCAAATTGAGCCATAGCCTGCGGCGGCCGATCCGCGATATCAGAGACATGCTGCAGCAAATTGGTCACGGCCAGTGGCTCCCGCAGCGCGCGCGTTCGAGCATTCGTGAGCTGGATGAAATGGCGGGCAACGTGCTGTCAATGGGCGCCCAACTGTCATCCAGTGAAGCACGGCGCAACGCGGCGCAGAACCGCCTCAATCTTGTCGTTGAAAGCATCACCGCCGGGCTCTGGGAATACCGCCTGGATACTGATCGCCTGTCGTTGAGCGAAGCGTTCTGCACGCGTTTCGGGGTGCCGGCGTGCCAACTGGAGCGCTTCTGTTTTTACGATCACGTCGACCCCGAAGATGTGCAGGCGCTTGATCAGGCGCTCAACGCGTTGCGCACCGGCACCGCGTCGGTGATCGACCTGGAGTTACGTTTATTGCGGCCCGATGGCTCGCCAATCTGGTTTTTGTGCCGTGGACGCCTGATCGAGTCTCCCGATGCGCGCATGCGTTTATCCGCGGGTACGTTTGTCGATATCGACACGCTTAAACAGGTTGAAGAGGATCTGCGTCGCCGTACCCTTGAAGCGCAAGGGGCGAGCAAGGCGAAGTCGCGTTTTATCTCCAGCATGAGCCACGAATTACGCACACCGCTGAATTCGATTCATGGATTCGCCCAGTTATTGCGCCTGCAAGTGGCCGATGGGCAGGAGGAGGCCAAATCCCTTGATGAGATCCTGGGCGCCAGCCAGCACCTGGCTCACCTGGTCGACGATTTGCTCGACTGGTCGAGCCTGCAGGCGGAGGCGCCGCGCTTGCAGATGCGTGTCCTGGAGGTCGACGGACTGATGCGCGAATGTGCCGAAATGGTCCGTTCCCAGGCCAAGGCTGCGGGTCTTGACCTTGAGTTGCAGTCGACGAGCCCCGCGCTGAGTGTGCTGGCCGATGCCAGACGCCTGCGCCAGATCCTGCTGAACCTGCTGTCCAACGCCATCAAGTACAACCGCCCTCACGGTCGCTTGTTCATGGGGGCTGAACTCCATGACAAGGGGCGCGTGCGGGTGTTTGTCGAAGATGGCGGCGCAGGTATTTCCGCGGCCCTGCAAGGCGCGCTGTTCGAGCCGTTCCAGCGTTTGGGCCAGGAAAACACTGCGATCCAAGGCACCGGTATCGGCCTTGCGTTGTGCCGAGAACTCGCCACGTTGATGAACGGCAGCATGGGGCTTATCAGCGAAACGGGTGTCGGCAGTCGCTTTTGGGTCGATCTGCCCCAAGGCATCGCGGCACCCAAGGTCCACAAGCGCTTGCTCTCGCTGTGTTTCGTGGGGCAGGACGACAAGACGCTGCGCTGTCTTGAAGACACGTTGACGGGCATGGTGGACCTGCGCCACGGAACGCTTGCGCAGTGTCTGGAGCAGGTACGGCGCGACACGGCGCCGGACGTCATGCTGATTGACTGTGACTTACTGGGAAATGACTTGATCGACGCGCTGTCGCGGTTACGACGTTTGCCAGGTGGCGATCAAATCCTCCTTATTCTGCTGTGTACATCACCACACATGCTCGCGACGTTGGGGTGTGAGTTTCAAGCAGTGCTTAAACAACCGCTGGAACCCAATGAGCTACGCGAACTCATACGCGCGATGATGCAAGTGGAGAAACCGAATGTTCAGTGATATCCCCGCCGATACCCGAATTGTGATTATCGATGATGTGGCTGCGAACCTGCGCTTGCTGGAGTCCAGCCTGAAAGCCTTCGGTTTGCGCAACGTCTTGAGTTTCGCCGACTCGGCCAGCGGGCTGGTTTGGCTCAAAGAGCAACCGTGGGATCTGCTGCTATTGGATCTGGATATGCCCGCGCCCGATGGGTTTGAGATTCTGCGCCAACTCAGTGATCGCAATCGCTCAAGGTCTCCCGTGATTATCTTGACGGCATTGAGCGAGCCGCAAAGCCGCCGTCTCGGCCTTGAACTGGGGGCCAACGATTATCTGACCAAACCGTTGGATTTGCCTGAGCTGCTATTGCGCATACGCAACGCTCTGCGCTTGTCCCATGCCACCCGCCAGTTGCAGGACCTGAACAGCGAGTTGGAGCAAAGGGTGTTTGAGCGCACCGCTCAGTTGCAGGAAAGTTATTGCGCCATGATCCGCGCATTGAGTCGCGCGGCCTGCTATCGCGATGATGAAACGGGCGCCCATGTATTGCGCATTGGCGAAACCGCGGCCTTGATGGCCGAAGCAATCGGTATGCCGCAGAGGTGGTGCGAGCTGATTCGATTGGCGGCGCCGATGCATGACTTGGGGAAAATCGGCATTCCTGATCGGATCTTGCACAAGGAAGGCCCATTAACCGTGCCGGAACGTCAGCAGATGATGGAGCATCCGCGCATCGGCCATGCAATCCTGCAAGATGCACACGCCACGGACCTGACCGATATGGCCGCGGACATTGCCTATGGTCACCATGAAAAATGGGACGGCAGCGGCTATCCGCAAGGGCTTGCCGGAAAGGACATTCCGCTGTCGGCAAGGATTGTCGCGTTGTGTGATGTCTATGACGCGTTGCGTATGGAACGTCCCTATAAGCGGGCCTGGAGCCCTGAACGGGCGCAGGCCTATATTCTTGAACAATCGGGCGTGCATTTTGATCCGGAGCTGGTGACGGTGATGCGCCGCTGTTTCGGCCCGGTTGAACAACTCATCGAGGATGACGCCGAACTGGCTGGCGTACACAAGCAACGACAAGCCGATGCGGGCACTGGCCAGCCCCCACATTAAAGCGTCGCCAACATGGGCGCTCGGCTCGGGCTCATCGCGGCCAAGGCCACCGACGTCGCCGCCGTGCGCGTCTCCACACCCAACTTCACATACACATGTTCCAGGTGCTTGTTCACCGTCCGCGGGCTCAGCCCCAAGATATCGCCGATGTCCCGATTGGTCTTGCCGCACGCCACCCAGCGCAGCACCTCGACCTCGCGCTCGGTCAGTTGAAAGCGTGCCGACAACAGCTTGTGCGCCGGCTCATCCTCCAGGGTCAACACACTCGGTTGCGTCGCCGCCCGCGCCGACAGCAGGATGCGCGAGGTGCGTAAATGCGCCGCCACCCGCGCCAGCACCTCGTCGGTCTGGATCGGCTTGGTCACGTAGTCGCTGCCGCCCACTTCAAAGCCTTGCACCACATGCTTGCTGTCGGTCAGCCCAGTCATGAACACCACCGGGATGTCCGCGCTGGCAGGTAACGCCTTGAGCCGGCGGCAGGTCTCGAAACCGTCCAGGCCCGGCATCATCGCGTCCAGCAGGATCAGGTCCGGGCGCCGGCGTTGCACGCGGTTCAGCGCGCTGAGCCCGTCGAGCGCCACCAGCACCATGTAGCCGGCGTCGTCGAGGGCGTCGGAGAGCATGGCCAGGTTGTCCGGGGTGTCGTCGACGATCAGTACCACGCCGGGTTCAGTGCTACGGGTGAGTACATTCATCTTCGGCCTCCTTGAGGGTTCGGTTGAGTTCATCCAGGCGGAAACCCTTGAGCAACCCGCGCACTTTGCTGATGAACGGTGCGGCGTCCGGGCGGTGTTCGAGGATCGTGTCGAGTTTTTCGTGCAGCCCCCGCACGTAGCCGATCGCGCTGAGTTCGGCGAGCACGGCGAGGTCGTCGGCGCTCGGCAGCACGCTGGGTGGTGGCGGTGCGACGAAGGTTTTGGTGCGTCGCAGCCATTGCAGGCCGAGGTGTTGTTGCAGGCGTCCGAGCAGTTCCGGGGTACGCACCGGCTTGGCCAGGTAGTCGTTGCAGGCGGCGGCGATGCTGCGCTCGCGGTCGTCGGTAAAGGCGTTGGCCGAGATCACGATGATCGGCGCGGTGGACAGCGCATTACGGCGGATCAGCCGGCTGGTTTCCAGGCCGTCCAGGGTCGGCATCGACAGGTCCATCAGGATCAGGTCCGGCGCCAGCAGCGCGACCTGGCGAATTGCATCCTGGCCGTTGCTCGCCTGGATCACCTCAAAGCCCAGAGGTGTGAGCATGCCGCTGAGCACCTTGCGGTGGTCCACATGGTCGTCCACCACCAGAATGCGCCGGCGTGCGCCCTGGTAGCCGATGATGTCGTGTTCCACATGCACCACCGCCTGCGGCGCGCGTACCTGGGACAGGAACAGGCGCACCTGGAAACAGGTGCCCTTGTCCAGCTCGCTGGTAACGCGTAGCTCGCCGCCCATCAGCGCGGTGAGCATGCGCGTGATGGTCAGCCCCAGGCCTACGCCTTTGTCCTGGCGCATCAGGTCGCCGCGCTCGAACGGTTGGAAGATCCGCTCGATCTGCCCGGGGTCGATGCCGATGCCGGTGTCGATGATTTCAAAGTTGGCGGTCTCGCGCATGTAGCTGACCCGCAGGCACACTTCGCCGCTGTCGGTGAAGTTCACCGCATTGCCGAGCAGGTTGATCAGGATCTGGCGCACGCGTTTTTCATCACCGCGCACCACGGCGGGGATCTTGCCGACGCAGTCCAGGCGAAAGCGCAGGCCCTTGTCCTGGGCTTGGGGGGTGAACATCTGCTCCAGGTCGTGGATCAGTTCGGGGAAGGGGATTTCGGTGAGTTCCAGGCGCAATTTGCCGGCCTCGATCTTGGCCACGTCGAGCAGGCCGTCGATCAATGACAGCAAGTGCGAGCCGCTGCGCAGGATGGTCGCCAGCGCGTCCTGGTGTTGCTCGGGCATGGCGCTGTCGCGCTGCAGGATCTGGGTGAAACCGAGGATGCTGTTCAGCGGTGTGCGCAGCTCGTGGGACAGCCCGGTGACGTAGCGGCTCTTGGCGGCGTTGGCGGCTTCCGAGGCTTCCTTGGCCTGTTGCAGGGCCTGGTCGGTGAGGCTGTGGGCGTCGATTTCCTGCATCAGCAGCAGGGTCTGACGGTCGGATTCCTGCTGGGCGACGCGGCGGCTTTCGCGGGTCAGCACCACCCACCAGGCGAGCACGGCGGCCAGCACCGACAGGGTCAGGAACGCTTTGAAGAACGCCTGGTACAAGGTCTCGGAATGCGGCAAACCCTGGGCCGCCTGCACGTAGATCAAGGCCAGGGCGCCGGCGAGCAGCAGCACCAGCACCGATAACAGCCCCAGGTAATGGGCCAGCCGCGTATGCAGGCGCGGCATCAGGCTGTTGGGCAGCAACCGGCGCAGCACGCCTTCGAACTGGCTGACCAGCCGCGCATGGGGTTTGCAACGGTCGCCGCAGCGCGCATCCAATGAGCAACACAACGAACAGATGGGCGTGCTGTAGGCCGGGCAGAACGCCATGTCCGCCGTCTCGAACGGGTTGCTGCACAGCCCGCAGACCGCATGGGTGGCGGGTGCCACTGGGTGAATCAATTGGGCGTCGCTGGTGCGTGCGATGTAGTACTTGCCCTGGGTCATCCAGGCCAACAGCGGCGCCATCACCAGCGCCGTGCCGAGGGCGACGAAGGGCGGCGCGGCCTGGGCCAGGGCGCCAAACAGGCCGAAGTGGGCGAGGATCGACAGCAGCGAGGCAATCAGCATCGAGCCGACACCCACCGGATTGATGTCGTAGAGGTGCGCGCGCTTGAACTCGATGTGTTTGGGCGACAGTCCTAGGGGCTTGTTGATCACCAGGTCGGCGACCAATGTACCGATCCAGGCAATCGCAATATTCGCGTACAGCCCCAGCACCTGATCGATCACGTCGAACACGCCCAGCTCCATCAGCATCAACGCAATGGCCACGTTGAACACCAGCCACACCACGCGCCCGGGGTGACTGTGGGTGACGCGGGCGAAGAAGTTCGACCAGGCCAGGGAGCCGGCGTAGGCGTTGGTCAGGTTGATCTTCATCTGCGAGATGAACACGAACAGCACCATGGCGCCGAGGGCCCATTCCGGCGAGCTGAACACATAACGGAAGGCGACCAGGTACATCTGGGTCGGCTCGGCGGCGCGTTCCATGGGGATTTCATGTTGCAGGGCAAGGAACGCCAGGAACGCGCCGCCAAACATCTTCAACGCGCCGGGGATAATCCAGCCGGGGCCGGAGCAGAGCAGGGCGGCCCACCAGCGCTTGCGGTTGGCGGCGGTCTTTTCCGGGAGAAAGCGCAGGTAGTCCACTTGCTCGCCGATCTGCGTCACCAGCGACAGCGCCACGGTACAGGCGGCGCAGAACGCCAGCAGGTTGAAACCGCCGCCATCGCCGCTGCGCCCGACAAAGCTGGTCCAGTCGCTGAACGCGTCGGGGTTTTTCCACCACACGAAGCCATAGGGCAACACCAGCAAAAACAGCCACAGCGGTTGGGTCCACAGTTGCAGGCGACTGATCAGCGTGACGCCGTAGGCCACCAGCGGAATCACCAGCAGCGAGCAGATCACATAGGCGAAGGCCAGCGGGATATGAAAATACAACTCCAGTGCCAGCGCCATGATCGCCGCTTCCAGGGCGAAGAACAGGAAGGTGAAGCTGGCGTAGATCAGCGAGGTGATGGTCGAACCGATATAGCCGAAGCCGGCGCCACGGGTCAGCAAGTCCATGTCCACGCCATAGCGGGCGGCGTAATAGCTGATGGGCAGGCCGGTAAGGAAGATCACCAGGCTGATGGCCAGGATCGCCCAGAAGGTGTTGGTGAAGCCGTAACTCAGCACCAAGACGCCGCCGATCGCCTCCAGCGCCAGGAACGACACCGCGCCCAGGGCGGTGTTGGCGATGCGCAGCTCCGACCACTTGCGAAAGGATTTGGGGGTGTAGCGCAGGGCGTAGTCTTCCATGGTCTCGTCGGCGACCCAGGAGTTGTAGTCGCGGCGGATCTTGACGATGCGCTGGGTGCCGGGAGGGGATTGCACGATGGTGAGGCTCCGCAGAGTGGACGAAGGGAGTGAGCAAGTTCCATGCCCTCGACTGCGCTGGGAGCCAAATGTGGGAGGGAGCTTGCTCCCGATAGCGGTGGGTCAGTAGCCAATCAGTTGACTGACCCACCGCTATCGGGAGCAAGCTCCCTCCCACATGGGATCGCAGTGGCCAGGGGAGCGCGATCCTGCCCTGCATTGGTGCGCAACGGCATACGTCAAATGACGTACTGCGTTACGTCAGGCTGCGTATACCCGCGCTGGCCTGCTGCCGCCATGCTGGAGCCCTCATTGCAGAGGAGTCGCCCCATGGAACCACGATTGATCCGCTCCAAACCGTTGTTGGCCCTGTCGTTGCTGGCGGCCGCGCTGTTCAGCCAGGGCGTGCTGGCCGACAACGAAGGCCTGGCCGTGACGCCGACCGAAGTCACCGTCGGCCAGTTGCACTCGGCCACCGGCACCATGGCTATCTCCGAGACCGGCTCGATCCAGGCCGAACGCCTGGCCATCGAGCAAATCAACGCCTCGGGCGGGATTCTGGGACGCCAGATCAAAGTGATCCAGGAGGACGGCGCCTCCGACTGGCCGACCTTCGCCGAAAAGGCCAAGAAGCTGTTGGTCAACGACAAAGTCGCCGCCGTGTTCGGCTGCTGGACCTCGGCCTCGCGTAAAGCCGTGCTGCCGATCTTCGAGAAAGAAAACGGCCTGCTCTACTACCCGACCTTCTACGAAGGCCTGGAACAGTCGAAAAACGTGATCTACACCGGGCAGGAAGCCACCCAACAGATCCTCGCCAGCCTGGATTGGATCGCCAAGACCAAAGGCGCCAAGACCTTCTACCTGGTCGGCTCCGATTACATCTGGCCGCGCACGTCGATGAAGATCGCGCGCAAGCACATTGAAAACGTACTGCACGGCACCGTGGTCGGCGAAGACTACTACCCGCTGGGCAACACCCAGTTCGGTTCGCTGATCAACAAGGTCAAGCTGAAAAAGCCTGATGTGGTCTTCGCCGCCGTGGTGGGCGGTTCCAACGTGGCGTTCTACAAACAGCTCAACGCGGCGGGCGTGAATGCGTCCAAGCAAACCCTGTTGACCCTGTCGGTGACCGAAGACGAACTGCTCGGCATCGGCGGCGAAAACATGGCCGGCTTCTATGCCTCGATGAAGTACTTCCAGAGCCTGGACAACCCGAACAACAAAGCCTTCGTCGAAGCCTTCAAGGCCAAGTACGGCAAGGATGCGGTGATCGGCGACGTGACCCAGGCGGCTTACCTCGGCCCATGGCTGTGGAAAGCGGCGGTGGAGAAGGCCGGCAGTTTCGACGTGGATAAAGTCGTCGCCGCCTCCCCGGGCATCGAACTGAAAACCGCGCCCGAAGGCTACGTGAAGATTCACGAGAACCACCACCTGTGGAGCAAGTCGCGCATCGGTGAAGTGCAGCCCAACGGCCAGTTCAAGGTGATCTACGAGTCGGATCTGATCGAACCGAACCCGTTTCCAAAGGGTTACCAATAACCTTCAAGCACACCGATTCAAATGTGGGAGGGGGCTTGCCCCCAATAGCGGAGTGTCAGTCGACATTTCTATAACTGAGCCACCGCTATCGGGGGCAAGCCCCCTCCCACATAGAGCAAAAGCACATCGCATTCCAACTATCACCTCCCGCTCTCAGGAGACCATCATCATGGAATGGCTATCGGAATTTGGAGCCATCGCGGCGATGCAGGGGTTCAACGGCTTGTCCGTGTTCTGCGTGCTGTTGCTGATGGCGTTGGGGCTGGCGATCATTTTCGGCCAGATGGGCGTGATCAACATGGCCCACGGAGAATTCCTGACCATCGGCGCCTACACCACCTACGTGTGTTCCAGCCTCACCGCGCACTTTGCGCCGAGTTTTCAACCCTATTACTTCTTCTTCGCCATTGCCCTGTCGTTCCTCGTTGCCGGCGCGGTGGGCTGGTTGGTGGAATGGGCGATGATCAGCCGCTTGTACAAGCGGCCGCTGGATACCTTGCTGGCAACCTGGGGCCTGTCCCTGGTGATGCAGCAAACCTTCCGCTCGGTGTTCGGCGCCCGGGAGGTCAGCGCCGAGCCGCCGGCCTGGCTGATGGGCTCGGTGAACTTCACCGACGCGATTGAAATCCCGCGTAACGGCCTGTTCATGATGGCCCTGACCGTGCTGCTGACGGCGGCGATCTTCCTGATGCTGTACCGCTCGCGTTGGGGCCTGCAGGTGCGTGCGACGGTGCAGAATCGCCTGATGAGCCGCGCGGTCGGGATCAATACGCGCAAGGTCGACCGCATGACCTTCGCCCTCGGTTGCGGCGTGGCCGGGGTGGCCGGTGCGGCGTTCACCACCATCGGTTCCACCGGGCCGACGGCGGGTTCGCAGTACATCGTCGACACCTTTCTGGTGGTGGTGTTCGGCGGCGCGCAAAGCCTGTTCGGCACCATTGCCTCGGCGTTCGTGATCGCCCAGACGCAATCGCTGTCGGAGTTTTTCCTCAGTGGCTCGATGGCCAAGGTGCTGACCTTGTCCTCGGTGATTCTGATCCTGATGCTGCGCCCGCAAGGGTTGTTCTCCATCAAAGTGCGCAAGTAGAGGCGAGCAGATGAAGGCTTTAGACAAGCTGCTGGGCGGCCAGCAAAACCTGATCGGCATCGCGCTGCTGGCGCTGCTGATTCTCGTGGTGTTCCCCCTGACCCTGGATGCGTTCCGGCTGAACATGGTCGGCAAGTACCTGACCTACGCGTTTGTCGCGGTGGGGCTGGTGCTGTGCTGGGGCTATGGCGGCATTCTCAGCCTGGGGCAGGGCGTGTTCTTCGGCGTCGGCGGCTACTGCATGGCGATGTTCCTCAAGCTGGAAGCGTCCGACCCGGAAAGTACCAAGATCCAGTCCACGCCGGGCATCCCGGACTTCATGGATTGGAACCAGATCACCGAGCTGCCCTGGTTGTGGCAACCGTTTCACAGTTTCAGCTTTACCCTGGTGGCGGTGATTGCGGTGCCGGTGCTGCTCGCATTCATTATCGGCATGGCCTTGTTCAAGCGGCGCGTGGGCGATGTGTATTTCTCCATCGTGACCCAGGCGATTGCGCTGATCCTCACCGTGCTGATCGTCGGCCAGCAAGGGCTGACCGGCGGCGTCAATGGCATCACCGACCTCAAGACCCTGCTCGGCTGGGACCTGCGCACCGACAGCGCGAAGCTGCTCCTGTACTTCATCAATGCCGGGTTGCTGTTCGGCTGCATCTTCATCGGCCGCTTCATCCTCGCGTCCAAGCTTGGCCGGTTGTTGATGGCGATGCGCGACAAGGAAGAGCGCGTGCGCTTTTCCGGGTATGACGTGGCCAGCTTCAAGATCTTCGTGTTCTGCGTGGCCGCGGCGTTCTCGGCGATTGGCGGGGCCATGTTCGCGTTGCAGGTGGGCTTTATGTCGCCGTCGTTCGTGGGCATCGTGCCGTCGATCGAGATGGTGATCTTTGCCGCCGTGGGCGGGCGCATGTCGCTGCTCGGCGCGGTGTACG
Organism: Pseudomonas sp. LY-1; assembly: GCF_053502595.1. NCBI lineage: Bacteria > Pseudomonadati > Pseudomonadota > Gammaproteobacteria > Pseudomonadales > Pseudomonadaceae > Pseudomonas > Pseudomonas sp. LY-1. The sequence goes on from NZ_CP094353.1 coordinate 3,039,634, forward strand.
GCGCGCTGCTGGTGAACTATGGCAAGACCTACTTTTCCGAGTCCTTTCCCGAGCTGTGGCTGTACCTGATGGGCGGGCTGTTCATCGCCGTGGTCATGTACTTCCCCAATGGCCTGGCCGGCTTGTGGGACAGCCATGGTCGGCAGGCATTGGCCCGGCTGCTGCGCCGTCAACCACCAGTGAAAGCCGTGGCGCCGCTGGTCAAGCCCAAGACTGAAAGCAAAATCCTGGAGACCCAGCCATGACCGCCGTCGGCTTTGAAATGAACAAACCGGTGCTGGCCATCGAAGGTCTCACCGTGTCATTCGACGGCTTCAAGGCGGTCGACAACCTCAACCTGTATATCGACCGCAATGAAGTGCGCGTGGTCATCGGCCCCAACGGTGCCGGCAAGACCACGGTGCTCGACCTGATCTGCGGCAAGACCCGCGCCACCAGCGGCAGCATCCAGTTCGACGGCCAGGAACTGACCACGATGCGCGAATACAACATCGTGCGCGCCGGGGTCGGACGCAAGTTCCAGAACCCGTCGATCTACGAAAACCTCACGGTGTTCGAGAACCTCGAGATGTCCTACCCGGCCGGGCGCAAGGTCTGGGGTGCGCTGTTTTTCAAGCGCAATGCCCAGGTGATCGCACGGGTGGAGGAGGTGGCGCGGGAGATCTTCCTTGGCGATTTGCTGCAACAACAGGCCGACCTGCTGTCCCACGGGCAAAAGCAGTGGCTGGAGATCGGCATGCTGTTGATGCAGGACCCCGAGCTGCTGATGCTCGACGAACCGGTGGCCGGCATGAGCGTCAACGAACGCGCGCAAACCGCCGAGCTGCTCAAGCGCATCAGCCAGGGCCGCTCGGTGCTGGTGATCGAGCACGACATGGAGTTTGTCAAAAGCATCGCCCACAAGGTCACGGTGCTGCACCAGGGCAAGGTACTCGCCGAGGGCAGCATGGAGTCGGTGCAAAGTAATCCGAAAGTCATCGAAGTGTATTTGGGCCACTGAGGAGTCCGGCATGTTCAAGATCGACCAGTTGTCCTGCGGCTACGGGCAGAGCCAGATCCTCCACGACCTGGACCTGAACGTGGCCAAGCGCGAGATCGTCGCGGTGATGGGCCGCAACGGCATGGGCAAGACCACGTTGTTCAAGAGCTTGATGGGCATCCTGCCGCAGTGGAAAGGCCAGGTCAGTGTGGACGGGCACGATGTGTCGGCGCTGGAAACCCATGAACGGGTTGAACGCGGGATTGCCTACGTCCCCCAGGGCCGCATGATTTTTCCGAGCATGACGGTGCTGGAAAACATCCAGACCGGCCTGCCTGCCTCGGCGCGGGGCAAGGTGCCGGAGGACTTGTACGCGCTGTTCCCGGTGCTCTACGACATGCAGTCGCGCAAGGGCGGCAACCTGTCCGGCGGGCAACAGCAACAGTTGGCGATTGCGCGGGCGCTGGCGACCAACCCCAAGGTGCTGCTGCTGGATGAACCGACGGAGGGCATCCAGCCGTCGATCATCAAGGACATCGCCCGCACGTTGAAGGAGATTCGCAACTTAAGGGACCTGACCATCGTGGTCTCGGAGCAGGTGCTGTCGTTCACCCTGGAAATCGCCGACCGCTTTTTGGTGATCGAAAAGGGCCGGTTCGTGATCGAAGAAACCCGGGATCGGGTGGACGAGGCAACCATCAGCCGCTACCTGTCCGTCTAGCAGCGACCGATTGTAGGAGCCGGCTTGCCGGCGAAAAACGCCCAGGCACCGCGTTCATCCTGGCGACGCGCGTCATCGTTAACGACCTTCGCCGGCAAGCCAGCTCCTACAGAAACGCGCACCTGCGAACCTGCCGGCGAAAAACGCCCAGGCACCGCGTTCATTCTGGCGACGCGCGTCATCGTTAACGACCTTCGCTGGCAAGCCAGCTCCTACAGAAACGCACACCTGCGAACCCACCGGCGAAAAACGCCCAGGCACCGCGTTCATCCTGGCGATGCACGTCATCGTTAACGACCCTCGCTGGCAAGCCAGCTCCTACAGAAAAGCAGGGCTGCGAACCCACCTGTAGGAGCCGGCTTGCCGGCGAAAAACGCCCAGGCGCCGCGTTCATCCTGGCGATGCGCGTCATCGTTAACGACCTTCGCTGGCAAGCCAGCTCCTACAGAAAAGCACACCTGCGACCCCCCCTGTAGGAGCCGGCTTGCCGGCGAAAAACGCCCAGGCGCCTCGTTCATCCTGGCGATGCGCGTTATCGTTAACGACCTTCGCTGGCAAGCCAGCTCCTACAGAAAAGCAGGGCTGCGAACCGACCTGTAGGAGCCGGCTTGCCGGCGAAAAACGCCCAGGCGCCGCGTTCATCCTGGCGATGCGCGTTATCGTTAACGACCTTCGCTGGCAAGCCAGCTCCTACAGAAACGCAGGGCTGCGAACCCACCTGTAGGAGCCGGCTTGCCGGCGAAAAACGCCCAGGCGCCGCGTTCATCCTGGCGATGCGCGTTATCGTTAACGACCTTCGCTGGCAAGCCAGCTCCTACATTTTTGTTTGGGTTTCACTCTCTGGCAGAGCCATACGTCATCCAACGTATTTCCCGTTTTACCTCGCTCCACGAGACTGGTTTCAACGCCACAAGCCATCCGTCCAGGAGCCAGTCCATGACCGAAACGCTGATCAAAGTCGACCTCAACCAACCCGTCACCGAAAACGAGCAGATCCACAACCGTTGGCACCCGGATATCCCGATGGCCTGCTGGGTCAAGCCGGGCGATGACTTCATCCTCGAAACCTACGACTGGACCGCTGGCGCGATCAAGAACAACGACGACGCCAGCGACGTGCGCGATGTGGACCTGTCCACCGTGCATTATCTGTCCGGCCCGGTGGGTGTACACGGCGCCGAACCGGGCGATTTGCTGGTGGTGGACCTGCTCGACATCGGCGCCAAGGCCGATTCCCAGTGGGGCTTCAACGGCTTTTTCTCGCGGCAGAACGGCGGTGGCTTTCTCACCGATCACTTCCCCAGTGCGCAAAAGGCGATCTGGGACTTCAAGGGCATGTTCACCAGCTCGCGGCATATTCCAGGGGTGAACTTCGCCGGCCTGATCCACCCTGGCCTGATCGGCTGCCTGCCGGACCCGGTGATGCTCGCCGACTGGAACCGTCGCGAACAGGAACTGATCGACACCAACCCGACCCGTGTCCCGCCGCTGGCCAACGCGCCGCTGGCCGCCACCGCGCACATGGGCAAGCTCAAGGGCCAGGCCCGCGACGATGCCGCCGCCACCGGCGCGCGCACCGTGCCGCCGCGTGAGCATGGCGGTAACTGCGATATCAAGGATTTGTCCCGCGGCTCGAAGATCTTCTTCCCGGTCTATGTCAAGGGTGCCGGGCTGTCGGTGGGCGACTTGCACTTCAGCCAGGGCGACGGCGAAATCACCTTTTGCGGCGCCATCGAAATGGCCGGCTGGGTGCATATGAAGGTCGAGCTGATCAAGGGCGGCATGGCCAAGTACGGGATCAAGAACCCGGTGTTCAAGCCGAGCCCGATCACGCCGAACTACAAGAATTACCTGATCTTCGAAGGCATCTCGGTCGACGAGCAGGGCCAGCAGCACTACCTGGACGTCAACATCGCCTACCGCCAGGCGTGCCTGAATGCGATCAACTACCTGACCAAGTTCGGCTACTCACCGGCCCAGGGCTATGCACTGCTTGGCTCGGCACCGGTACAAGGGCATATCAGCGGCGTGGTGGATATTCCGAATGCATGCGCGACCTTGTGGCTGCCTACGGAAATCTTCGAGTTCGACATCAACCCCAACGCCAACGGTCCCACCAAGTTCCTCGACGGCAGCGTCGACCTGCCCATCGCACCGGACCTGTAGCCATGCCGACCTACGAATACGCCTGCGAGGCGTGCGGCACGTTCACGATGTTGCGGCCGATCGCCCAGCGCAACGAACCCAGCCAGTGCCCGTACTGCGCCGGGCCGGGAGGGCCGTTGCAGGTGTCGGCCCCGGCCTTGCAACTGCTGTCGACCAACCAGCGCAAGGCCATCGCCGGCAACGAGCGCAGCGCCAACGCGCCGCAAACGGTCGGCGAGTACCAGGAAAACCGTCGCCACCCGGCCGGTTGCAGTTGCTGCGGCACCAGCAAAAAGGTGCTGCCGAGCAAGGCCAACCCGCTGGGCCTCAAGACCAAGACCGGTCCACGGCCGTGGATGATCAGTCACTAGACCAGGAGCATTGCAATGCGTCATGGCGATATTTCCAGCAGCCCGGACACCGTCGGTGTCGCGGTGGTGAACTACAAGATGCCGCGCCTGCACAGCAAGGCCGAGGTCATCGAGAACGCGAAGAAGATTGCCGAGATGATCCTCGGCATGAAGCAGGGCCTGCCGGGCATGGACCTGGTGGTGTTCCCGGAATACAGCACCATGGGCATCATGTACGACCGCGACGAGATGATGGCCACCGCCGCAAGCATCCCCGGCGAAGAGACCGCGATCTTTTCCGCCGCGTGTCGCCAGGCCAACACCTGGGGCGTGTTTTCCCTGACCGGCGAACGCCACGAAGAGCATCCGCACAAGGCGCCCTATAACACCCTGGTGCTGATCAATAACCTCGGCGAGATCGTGCAGCGTTATCGCAAGTGCATTCCCTGGTGCCCCATCGAAGGCTGGTACCCGGGCGACCGCACCTACGTCTGCGATGGGCCCAAAGGCATGCAAATCAGCCTGATCATCTGCGATGACGGCAACTATCCGGAGATCTGGCGCGATTGCGCGATGAAGGGCGCCGAGTTGATCGTGCGCTGCCAGGGCTACATGTACCCGGCCAAGGAGCAGCAGGTGCTGATGTCCAAGAGCATGGCCTGGGCCAATAACTGCTACGTGGCGGTGGCCAACGCCGCCGGGTTTGATGGTGTGTATTCGTACTTCGGTCACTCGGCGATCATCGGTTTTGACGGGCGCACGCTAGGCGAATGCGGCGAAGAGGAGATGGGCATCCAGTACGCCCAGCTATCGGTGTCGCAGATCCGCGATGCGCGCGCCAATGACCAGTCGCAGAACCACCTGTTCAAGCTGCTGCACCGCGGCTACACCGGTATGCATGCTTCGGGAGACGGCGACAAGGGCGTGGCCGATTGCCCGTTCGAGTTCTACCGCACCTGGGTGCTCGATGCGCAAAAAGCCCAGGAGAACGTGGAGAAAATCACCCGCGGCACCGTGGGCGTCGCCGCCTGCCCGGTCGGGCAATTGCCCCATGACGGCCACGGAAAAACCGCGAGGTAACGCATACGCTGGGTAGTTCTGCGCAATAAGACTTGCAGTCTGAAAATTCCCCTCTAATATAACCCGGGTAAAACAAATACTACCCGGGTATAAATCATGGACTCTCAACATCCCCCTCGTTGCACCGCTTTCGTTCACCACCGACGTGTGGCGGACGGTCCCTATGCCCACGTTGCCCAGGCGTTGGCAGACCTTGATCTGCCGGCCGGCAGCTTCCTGGTATTCGACGATGCCACCGGCACCCAGGTCGATTACCCTTGGCCCCCGGGTTATGCACCCGAGCTGCCCGCGCCCGCAGAGGCACCAGATGAGCCGCCGACGTCCCCTGCGGTCGGGCGCCCCAAGCTGGGCGTGGTCGCCCGCGAAGTGACTTTGCTACCGCGCCATTGGGAGTGGTTGAGCCAGCAGCGTGGCGGTGCGTCGGCCGCGTTGCGGCGCTTGGTGGATGAAGCGCGCAATGCCCATGCCAGTCGTGATCAAATGCGCCAGGCCAAAGAGGCCAGCTATCGCTTCATGAGCGCCATCGGCGGTGACCTGTCGGGTTTCGAAGAGGCTTCGCGGGCGCTGTTTGCCCACAACGCCGCAGACTTTTCCAACAAGATCGCGCTCTGGCCGGTGGACGTGCAGACGTACCTGGCTTGGCTGTCGCGCAACGCTTTCACTGCCTGATCATCATCCAGGGACTCGAACTACCATGGAAGTGACCCAACAACGCCCGCTATGGCAGATCTACCTGATCTTCCTCGCACCGATGGTGCTGTCGAACTTTCTGCAGAGCTTTACCGGCACGCTCAATGGCATCTATGTCGGGCAAATGCTCGGTACCCAGGCGTTGGCGGCGGTGTCGGGGATGTTCCCCATCGTGTTTTTCTTTATCGCCCTGGTGATCGGCCTGGGGGCGGGGGCCTCGGTGTTGATCGGCCAGGCCTGGGGAGCCCGGGAAACCTCGATGGTCAAGGCGATCACCGGCGCCACCCTGACCCTTGGCGCGCTGGTGGGTTTGGTGGCGGCGGTGCTTGGCAGCCTGTTTGCGCGTCCGGCGTTACTGGCGCTGGGCACGCCGCTGGATGTGCTGGATGACGCGGTAGGTTATGCCCAGGTGATGATGCTGATCATGCCGCTGTTGTTGGTGTTTATCCTTTACACCCAACTGCTGCGCGGCGTCAGCGACACGATTTCGCCGCTGCTGGCGCTGATGGTCTCGACATTCGTCGGTCTGCTGCTGACGCCGGCGCTGATCCGCGGCTGGTTCGGCCTGCCGCCCATGGGCATCCAGAGTGCGGTGTATGCCGGCCTGGTGGGTAACGCCGCGGCGATGCTGTTTCTGGTGCTGCGCCTGCGGCATAAAAACCACGTGATGGCGCCGGACCGCGCATTGCTCGCGGCCTTGCGGCTGGACCGGGTGATTCTCGGCAAAGTCCTGCGCATCGGGCTGCCCACCGGGCTACAGATGGTGGTGCTGTCATTATCCGAATTGGTCATCCTGGCCTTGGTCAACAACCACGGTTCCCAGGCAACGGCGGCCTATGGCGCGGTGACGCAGATCGTCAACTACGTGCAGTTTCCGGCGCTGTCGATTGCCATCACCGCCTCGATCCTCGGCGCCCAGGCCATCGGTGCCGGGCGCCTGGAACGGATCGGGCCGATCCTGCGCACCGGGTTGCTGATCAATACCTGCCTGACCGGCGGCCTGATCCTGCTCGGCTACCTGTTGTCGCCCTGGTTGCTCGGCCTGTTCATCACCGACGACGCCGCGCGGATCAAGGCCGAACACCTGCTGCATATCATGCTGTGGAGCATCCTGGTGTTCGGCTTCCAGGCCGTGATAGGCGGGATCATGCGCGCCAGCGGCGTGGTGCTGATCCCGGTGGCGATTTCGATCTTCTGTGTGCTCGGCGTGGAATTGCCGGTGGCCTACCTGCTCAATGCGCGGTACGGCCTGGAAGGGGTGTGGATGGCGTTTCCGGTGACGTACCTGGCGATGCTCGGCTTGCAGACCGCGTATTACCGGTTGGTGTGGCGGCATAAACAGATCACACGGCTGGTGTGATAAAAGGTTGCGCAAATCAAGGAAAGAAGGCGTTTCAATCATGGCAAACCCCTACGCCGAGTTGTTCCAGGCGCCCGGCGCCCGGGCGTTCGTACTGGCCGGCATGCTCGCACGCATGCCCATCTCCATGACCGGCATCGGCTTGATCACCATGCTCTCGCAGGTGCATGGCGGCTACGGCCTGGCCGGCTCGGTGGCGGCGGTGTTTGCCTTGGCTACGGCATTTTGCGCGCCGCAGGTATCGCGGCTGGTGGATCGCTACAGCCAGGGCAGGGTACTGCCGATCGCCGCGCTGATCGGCGGCGGTGCGTTGTTGTTGCTGTTGTTGTGTACGCGTTTGCAGGCGCCGAACTGGGCGTTGTTCGTGTTCGCCGCGCTGGCCGGTTGCATGCCCAACATGTCAGCCATGGTCCGGGCGCGCTGGACCGAGCTGTACCGCGGCCAGCCCAAGCTCCAGACCGCGTTTGCCCTGGAGTCGGTGCTCGATGAGGTGTGCTTTATCATCGGCCCGCCGATTTCGGTGGGGTTGTGCGTGGTGCTGTTTCCCGAGGCCGGGCCTTTGCTGGCGGCGTTGCTGTTGGCGGTCGGTGTCACGGTGTTCGTGATGCAACGCCAGACCGAGCCGCCCGTGCATGAGCGCCATGATCATCACGGGCGCTGGCTGATCGCTTCGCCCTCGGTGTTGATCCTGATGATCCTGCTGCTGGCCATGGGCGTGATTGTCGGGGTAGTGGATGTGGTCAGCGTCGCTTTCGCCCAGCACCAGGGCCAACCGGCGGCGGCGAGCATTGTGTTGTCGGTGTATGCCATCGGTTCGTGCCTGGCGGGGTTGGCGTTCGGTACGTTGAAACTCAAGGCGCCGTTGCCCCGGCAGTTCCTGTGCTGTGGTGTCGCCACGGCGCTGACCACCTTGCCGTTGCTGCTGGTCACCAACATCCCCGGCCTGGCCGTGGCGATCTTCATCTCCGGGCTGTTCTTCGCCCCGACCCTGATCGTGTCCATGGCCCTGGTGGAGCGGATCGTGCCACCGAGCCGGTTGACCGAAGGCATGACCTGGCTGATCACCGGCCTGAGCATCGGCGTGGCCATCGGCGCCGCCAGCTCCGGCTGGATGATCGACCACTTCGGCGCGGCCAGCGGGTTCTGGGTGGCGCTGGCGGCGGGGGCGGTGGTGTTGGGTTCGGCGGTGTTGGGGTATCGGCGGCTGGGATAGTCAGCCGATCGCGGGGGTGGGTTTGGCGCAGTGATGTAGCAGGAACTCACTCAGCGCTTGGCGTGTCAGGTCGTTCAGGGTCACCTTCTTGCGTGTAGCTTCCAGGGCTGCGGCCAGATGAAGGTCATGCCCGACCCGCACGTTGAATGAACCCTTGCATGGTTTTTCCGGTGTTTGCCCAAGGGCCAGGCAGGTGGCGAGATAGTCGTCCACCGCCTCACGAAATGCCGCATCCAGTTCGGCGACGGTTTTCCCTTCGTAGCTCACCAGCGCCTTGATAAACAGGATCTTGCCGAACAGGCAGTTGTCTTCGAGGCTGGCTTCGATGGAGCCGATGTAGCCTTGGTGTTTCAATTGGTTGTTCACTGAATCAGTTCTCCTGATTTCAATTGTTCGATGATCTGGCGCCGAATGTAGTGTTTCAGTTCATTGCCGGGGTGAGGCTTGTGCAAGGTGATCATTGCACTGGGGTCGCCGATGTCGAACTTGACGCGGCTTCCCGCCCCTTCAATCTGTGTGTAGCCAAGACGACGCAGCAGCGTGACGAGCTCGGGCCAGGTAAATGCCATTTGCTCGTTGAGCAGTTTGGCGAGCAGCTTTTCATTTTTGGACACGGCGTTCCCTGCGTGTAACTAAATGTAGTTGCAAAAAGTGGTGTCCGTCAATGCTAGCTCGGGTTCCTCTGTCGTTCCTGGGATTGATGTAACCCTTGATGACACCTCGCTCCGCGCCGCCATCCCCCCGCTAATTTTTCCCTCTCCGGTTCGTTTTATAGGGACGACGTGCCTTTGTGCTTCCCGCCTATTGCTCCGGACTCCAAGAAATGAATGCTGAAGACTCCTTGAAACTTGCTCGCCGGTTTATCGGGTTGCCCCTGGAAAAACGCCAGCTGTTCCTCCAGGCGTTGCAGAAGGAAGGGGTGGATTTTTCGCGGTTTCCGATTCCTGCCGGGGTGGATGTGGAGGACCGCGATGCGCTGTCCTACGCACAGCAACGCATGTGGTTTCTCTGGCAGTTGGACCCGGCCAGCGGCGCCTATAACCTGCCGGGCGCCGTGCGGCTCAAGGGCGCGCTGAACCTGGGCGCGATGCAGCAGGCGTTCGCCAGCCTGGTCGAGCGTCATGAAACCCTGCGCACGGTGTTCCAGCGCCAGGCCGACGAGCGTCTGGCGCAGGTGGCGGCACAGCCGGCGCTGGCGATCGAGCAGCACGACCTGAGCGACCTGGCCCCCGCCGAACGCGAGCAGGCCGTCAACGCCGCGGCCACCCGCCAGTCGCTGCTGCCGTTCGATCTGGAGCACGGTCCGCTGCTGCGCGTGCAGCTGTTGAAACTCGACGAGCAGGAACACGTGCTGCTGCTGACCCTGCACCACATCGTCTCCGATGGCTGGTCGATGAACGTCTTGATCGACGAGTTCATCCGTTTCTACGACGCGCATGAGTGCAACGAGGCGCCGCAACTGCCGGCGCTGCCGATCCAGTACAGCGACTATGCCCTGTGGCAACGCCGCTGGCTGGAAGCGGGGGAGCAGGCGCGTCAGCTGGAATACTGGCAAGCGCGGCTGGGTGATGAGCATCCGGTTCTGGAATTGCCCAGCGACCGCCCACGCCCGGCCATGCCCAGCTACAGGGGCACGCGCCACACCTTCGCGATCGATCCGGATCTGGCCGCGCAACTGCGCAGCTGCGCGCAAACACACAACGTCACGCTGTTCATGCTGCTGCTCGGTGCGTTCAATGTGCTACTGCATCGCTACACCGGCCAGGGCGACATCCGCGTCGGCGTGCCGATCGCCAACCGCAACCGGACCGAAGTCGAAGGGCTGATCGGTTTCTTCGTCAACACCCAAGTGCTGCGCACCGAACTGACCGGGCAGACCCGCGTCAGCGAGCTGCTGCACGCCATCAAGGAGCATGCCCTGGGCGCCCAGGCCCATCAGGACTTGCCCTTCGAACGCCTGGTGGAAGCGCTGAACGTCGAGCGCAGCCTGAGCCATACGCCGTTGTTCCAGGTGATGTACAACCACCAGCCGGTGGTGGCCGACATCGCCTCGATCCGCACGGCCTCCGGCCTGGAGCTGGCCGCGGTGGAGTGGCAGGGCCGCACCACCCAGTTCGACCTGACCCTAGACACTTACGAACAGTCCGGCACCCTGCATGCCGCGCTGACCTACGCCGACGACCTGTTCGACGCGCCATCCATCGCACGCATGGCACGGCACTGGATCAGCCTGTTGCAGGCCATGGTCGCCGATGGCGAGCAGCGCGTCGGTGAGTTGCCGATGCTCGCCGCCGATGAGCAGCAGGTCCTGGTGAGCGCCTGGAACCAGACCGCGCAGGCCTATCCGAGCGAGCGCGGCATTCATCAGTTGATCGAAGACCAGGTGCGCGCCACGCCGGAGGCGCCGGCGCTGGTGTTCGGTGCGACCACGCTGACCTACGCCCAGCTCGACGCCCGCGCCAACCAGTTGGCCCATGCCTTGCGCGAGCAGGGGGTTGGCCCCGATGCCCTGGTGGGTCTTTGCATCGAGCGCTCGATCGAAATGGTGGTCGGCCTGCTGGGGATTCTCAAAGCCGGCGCTGCCTATGTCCCGCTCGACCCCGAGTATCCCCCGGAACGCCTGGCCTACATGATCGAAGACAGCGGCATCCAGCTGCTGCTCAGCCAGCAAAGCCTGCTGCCGTCGCTGCCGGTCGCGGCTGTCCAGGTGATTGCCCTGGACCAGCCCGCGCTGTGGCTCGACGGCTACAGCTGCGAAGCCCCCGCCGTGGCGATTCACGGGCTGAACCTCGCGTATGTGATTTACACCTCCGGCTCCACCGGCCAACCCAAGGGCGCCGGCAACAGCCATCGCGCGCTGGTCAACCGCCTGTGCTGGATGCAACAGGCCTACACGCTGGAGGCCAGCGATGCGGTGCTGCAGAAAACCCCGTTCAGCTTCGACGTGTCGGTGTGGGAGTTCTTCTGGCCGTTGATGACCGGTGCGCGCCTGGTGGTCGCGGCCCCTGGCGAACACCGCGAGCCGGCGCGCCTGATCGCGACCATCGGCCGACACGCGATCACCACCGTGCATTTCGTGCCATCGATGCTCCAGGCGTTTATCCATGAGCCGGGCGTGCAGGCCTGCACTGGCCTCAAGCGCATCGTCTGCAGCGGCGAAGCCTTGCCGTTGGATGCACAGAGCCAAGTGTTCGCCAAACTGCCACAGGCCGCTCTGTTCAACCTCTATGGCCCGACCGAAGCGGCCATCGACGTGACCCACTGGAGCTGTGTCGATGAAGGCGCCGACAGCGTGCCCATTGGCCGTCCGATCGCCAACCTCCACACCTACGTGCTCGACGCCCAGCTCAACCCGGTGCCGGCCGGCGTCTCCGGCGAGCTCTACCTGGGCGGCAGCGGCCTGGCGCGCAGTTACCACCGGCGTGCGGCCCTGACCGCCGAGCGTTTCGTGCCCAGCCCGTTCGCTGACGGCGCACGTGTGTACCGCACTGGCGACCGCGTGCGCCAGCGGGCCGACGGCGTGATCGAGTACCTCGGCCGTCTCGATCATCAGGTCAAACTGCGCGGTCTGCGCATCGAACTGGGCGAAATCGAGACGCGCCTGCTGCAGCATCCCGGCGTGCGTGAGGCGGTGGTGCTGGTGCAGGGCGGCAAGCAACTGGTGGCCTACCTGGTGTTGGAAGGCGAAGCGCCCACCGACCTCAAGGCGTGGCTGCTCGGCAGCCTGCCGGAGTACATGGTGCCGACCCACATGCTGCACCTGGACCAATTGCCGGTGACCGCCAACGGCAAGCTGGATCGCAAAGCGCTGCCCGTGCCGGACGCCGCCGCGCAGCAGGCCTATAGCGCCCCGCAAAGCCCCGTGCAGCAGGCGCTGGCCGCAATCTGGGGCGATGTGCTCGGCATCCCGCAGGTCGGCCTGGACGACAATTTTTTCGAGTTGGGCGGCGATTCGATCATCTCCATCCAAGTGGTCAGCCGCGCGCGCCAGGCAGGCATTCGCCTCAGCCCGCGCGACCTGTTCCAGTACCAGAGCGTGCGCAGCCTGGCGTTGGTGGCGACCTTCGAGCAGGCCGCGAGCATCGACCAGGGCCCGGTCAGCGGTGAGGTGATGCTGACCCCGGTGCAGCAGAGCTTCTTCGCCCAGGCCATCCCGGTGCGCGAGCATTGGAACCAGTCGTTGCTGTTGATCCCGCGCGAAGCCCTGGAGCCTGCGCGTCTCGACGCGGCCTTGACCCAGGTGATCAATCATCACGACGCTTTGCGCCTGCGCTTTGTCGAGCAGGCCGAAGGCTGGCAGCAAACCCATGCCGCGCCGATCACCGCGCCCGGATTGTGGCAATCCCACGCCAGCGACGACACGGAACTGGTCGCACTCTGCGAGGCGGCCCAGCGCAGCCTCGATCTTGAACAAGGCCCGCTGCTGCGCGCCGCCCTGGTGAGCATGGCCGACGGTACCCAGCGCCTGTTGCTGGTGGTCCATCACCTGGTGGTGGACGGCGTCTCCTGGCGCATCCTGCTCGAAGACCTGCAACAGGCTTACGGCGCTGCGCCGCTGCCGGCCAAGACCTGCGCCTACCAAGTGTGGGCCCGGCAGTTGCAGGCCCATGCACAGACCCTCGACGCGCAACTGGCGTACTGGCAGGCGCAGACGGCCGACACCGATTTGCCTTGCGACAACCCGCAAGGCGGCCTGCAAAATCGCCTGGGCGCCAAGCTGGAAATCCGCCTTGACGCCGAACACACCCGTCAACTGCTGCAAGACGCCCCGGCCGCCTATCGCACCCAGGTCAACGACCTGCTGCTGAGCGCATTGGTGCGGGTGATCTGCCGGTGGAGCGGCCAGACGGCTGCGCTGATCCAGCTGGAAGGCCATGGCCGTGAAGACCTGTTCGACAATGTCGACCTGAGCCGTACCGTCGGTTGGTTCACCAGCCTGTTCCCGCTGCGCCTGCAGGCCGAGGGCGGGTTGGCGGATGCGATCAAGTCGGTCAAGGAGCAACTGCGGGGCGTGCCCGATAAAGGCATCGGCTATGGCCTGTTGCGTTACCTCGGCACACCGGACGCCCGCGAAGCCCTATCAAGCCTTGCCGCGCCGCGCATTACCTTCAACTACCTGGGCCAGTTCGATCGCCAGTTCAACGAATCGGCACTGTTCGTACCCGCCACTGGCGGCAGCGGTCAGGCCCAGGACCCCGAAGCGCCGCTGGCCAACTGGTTGACGCTGGAAGGGCAGGTGTACGGTGGGGAATTGACCCTGCAATGGGGCTTCAGCCGTGAGATGTTCGAGGCGTCGACGATCCAGCGCCTGGCGGATGACTATACGGCGGAACTCAAGGCCCTGATCGTGCATTGTTGTGCCACGCCGGCAGGGCAGGTCACCCCGTCGGACTTCCCGCTGGCGCGGCTGACCCAGCGCCAGTTGGATGGACTGCCCGTCGCGGGACCGGCCATTGCCGATCTCTACCCGCTGTCGCCGATGCAGCAGGGCATGCTGTTCCACAGCCTGTACGAGCCCGAGGCCCAGGCCTATATCAACCAGTTGCGCCTGGACATCGGCGGCCTTGATCTTTTGGCGTTCGGTCGCGCCTGGCAGGCCGCGCTGGAGCGGCATGACATCCTGCGCAGCAGCTTCCACTGGCTGGGCCTGGACAGTGCCCATCAGTTGATCCAGCGGCAGGTCGACTTGCCGTTGCAAGTCATCGAAGACCTCGACGCCGACGTCGAGGCTCTCGCCGCAGCCGAGCGCGACAAGGGCTTCGCGCTCGACGCGGCGCCGCTGTTTCGCCTGTTGCTGGTACGCGGTGCCGGCGCGACCTGGCAGCTGATTTTCACCAGCCACCACATCCTGATGGATGGCTGGAGCAACGCCCAATTGCTGGGCGAAGTCATCGCCCACTATGCCGGCCATACCGTGCCGGCACCGCTGGGACAGTTCCGCGATTATCTGGGTTGGCTGCAACAACAAGGGTCGGGCGAAGCCTTCTGGAAAGCCACGCTGGCGCCGTTGCAAGCGCCCACCTTGCTGGCGGAGGCGCTGCGCGTGCCGGCCCACGCCACAGGGATGGCCGACCATCAGGTGGTGCTCGACAGCGACTTCACCCAAGCGCTCGGCGAGTTTGCCCGCCGCCAGAAAATCACCCTCAACACCCTGCTGCAAGGGGCGTGGAGCCTGTTGCTGCAGCGCTACACCGGCCAGGATTGCGCGGCGTTCGGTGCCACCGTCGCCGGGCGTTCGGCGCCGCTGCCGGGGATCGAGCAGCAACTGGGCCTGTTTATCAACACCTTGCCGATCGTCAGCCTGGCCGCGCCGGCCCAATCGGCCGCGTGCTGGCTCAGCGAGCTGCAAGCGCTGAACCTGAGCCTGCGCGATCACGAACATGTGCCGCTCTACGACATCCAGGGCTGGGCGGGCCAGCAGGGCGCGTTGTTCGACACCTTGCTGGTCTTCGAAAACTTCCCGGTGGCCGAAGCCCTGAAACAGGGCGCGCCCGCAGGCCTGACCTTTGGCCGCCTGCACAACCATGAACGCACCCACTACCCGCTGACCCTGGGGATTGAGTTGGGGGCCAGCCTGCGCCTGGAATGGAGCTACGACCGCGCGCGTTTCAGTGCCGATCAGGTCGCGCGATTGAGCGCCAACCTGCAGCACCTGCTGGTGCAACTGCTCGTCGATGCGCAGGCGCCGCTCGGCAACTTGCGCCTGCTCGACCCCACCACGCAGCGCGACATGCTCGCCCTGGGCCGGGCACCCGGCGCGGCCCTACGTGAGCTGCACGTGCATCAACGCATTGCCGCCCAGGCCGCCGCCACCCCGGATGCGCTGGCGGTGCAGGCCGGCGAAGCGCGCTTGAGCTATGCCCAGCTCAACGACCACGCCAACCGCCTGGCCCATCGCCTGCTGGCGCTGGGCGTGGGGCCTGGGCAGCGCGTGGGCCTGGCCTGCCGACGTGGCCCGCAGTTGATCGTCAGTCTGCTGGCGGTACTTAAAAGCGGCGCCGCCTATGTGCCGCTGGACCCGAAATACCCCAACGAACGCCTGGCCTACATGCTGGCGGACAGTCGTGTGGACCTGCTGCTCAGCGAAACCGGGCTGCTCGCCGACCTGCCGCTGCCGCAAGGTCTGATCCGTGTGGACTTCAGCGCATCCGGCGCTGAGTTGGCCGCTTACCCGCGCGCCAATCCGCCCAGCCACGTGGGCGCCGCCGACCTGGCCTACGTGATCTACACCTCCGGCTCCACCGGCCAACCCAAGGGCGTGGCCATCGATCACGCCGCCCTCGGCCAGTTCTGCGACAGCGCCGCGGTCTACAGCCGGCTGTGTGCAGCGGACCGTGTACTGCAGTTCGCCACGTTCAGCTTCGACGGCTTTGTCGAGCAGTGCTACCCGCCGCTGTGTATAGGCGCTGCGTTGATCATGCGTGGCGATGAACTGTGGGACGCCGGGCAACTGGCGCGGGAAATCGTCGAGCAGGGCGTGACCCTCGCTGACTTGCCGGCGGCGTACTGGTACCTGCTGGCCAAGGAATGTGCGGTCGAACACCGCGCCCTGGGCAATCTGCGCCAGGTGCATGTGGGCGGCGAAGCCATGTCGGTGGAAGGCCTGCGCGCCTGGCACGCCGCCGGCCTGGGCCACGTGCGGCTGGTCAACACCTATGGGCCGACCGAGGCCACGGTGGTGTCCAGCGTGCATGACTGCCAGTTGCTGGATGCCAGTGACGCGTTCGGCGTGCCCATCGGCCAGGCCATCGAAGGCCGTTCGCTGTATGTGCTCGACAGTGCGTTCGAGCTGTTGGCCACCGAGGGCGTCGGCGAGCTGTGCATCGGTGCCGAGTACGGCCTGGCCCAGGGCTATTTCGACCGCCCGGCGCTGACGGCCGAGCGCTTCCTGCCGGACCCGTTTTCCGCCGTGCCGGGGGCGCGGCTCTACCGCAGTGGCGACCTGGCCCGTTACAACCAGGCCGGTGCGTTGGAGTACGTCGGGCGCATCGATCATCAGGTGAAGATTCGCGGTTTCCGTATCGAAATCGGCGAAATCGAGGCCAGCCTGCAAGGCTTGCCGCAGGTGCGTGAGGCGGCAGTCATCGCGCAGCCGGGCGCCGTGGGTGCGCAGTTGGTGGCCTACGTGGTGCCGACCCAGGGCCAGCGCCTGGACACCCAGGCGCTGGCGGCGACCTTGCACCGTGCGTTGCCCGACTACATGGTGCCGGCGCAGTGGGTGGTGCTCGATGCCTTGCCGTTGAACAACAACGGCAAGCTGGACCGCCGCGCACTGCCGGCACCGGACCTGAACCAGCCCCGACAGGCCCACCGCGCCCCGCACAGCCCGCTGGCGATCCAGTTGGCAGCGATCTGGCAAGCGGTGTTGCAGGTCGAGCGCGTGGGGCTCGATGACCATTTCTTCGAGCGCGGCGGCCATTCGTTGCTGGCCACCCAGGTGATCTCCCGCGTGCGCCATGACCTCAAGCTGGAAGTGCCGTTGCGCGCGTTGTTCGAGCAGCCGACGCTGGAGGCCTTCGCGGCCGCGTGCGCCGGCGTGCAGGGCGATACGGCACCGACGCTGCAGGCGGCCGGGCGTGACCGGCCGCTGGCGTTGTCGTTCGCCCAGGAGCGCCAATGGTTCCTCTGGCAACTGGACCCGACCAGCGCCGCCTATCACGTCCCCGCCGCACTGCAGCTGCGCGGCCCGTTGGATATCGCTGCGCTGGAACACGCTTTCCACGCCCTGGTGCAGCGCCATGAACCGCTGCGCACCACCTTCGTGGAGGAGGGCGAGCAGACTTGGCAGGTGATCCACCCCCACCTGGCGATTGCACTGGCGCATCAGCACATCGCCGCAGCCGCGATCGAAGCGACGGTGGCACAGGAGATCCAGCGCCCGTTCGACCTGGTCAACGGCCCGCTGATGCGCGTCACGTTGCTGCACGTCGAAGCGGAGCACCATGTGCTGGTAATCACCCAGCACCACATCATCTCCGATGGTGGGTCGATGCAGGTGATGGTCGACGAACTGCTGGCCCTGTATCAGGGCCAGGCGCCGTTGCCGGCGTTGCCGCTGCACTATGCCGACTATGCCCAGTGGCAACGCGAGTGGATGGCCGCCGGGGAGAAACAGCGCCAACTCGATTATTGGTGCGCCCGCCTGGGCAGCGAACATCCGCTGCTGGAGCTGCCCCTGGACCACCCGCGTCCGGCGCTGCAAAGCCATCGCGGCGCGCGCCGACAACTGCATCTGGACGCCGCGCTGGTCGCCGAACTCAAGGCCCTCGCCCAGCGTCAGGACGTGACCCTGTTCATGCTGCTGCTCGCCGCGTTCCAGACCTTGCTATTTCGCTACAGCGGCCAGTCCGCGATCCGTGTCGGGGTGCCGATCGCCAACCGCAATCGCCTGGAAACCGAGCGGCTGATCGGCTTCTTCGTCAACACCCAGGTACTGCAGGCCGAGCTGCATGGGCAGATGGGCTTCGACCGCTTGCTGGCCCAGGTCAAGCAACGTGCGGTGGAGGCCCAGGCCCATCAGGACTTGCCCTTCGAACAACTGGTGGAAGCGCTGCAACCGGAGCGCAGCCTCAGCCATAACCCGTTGTTCCAAGTGATGTTCAATCACCAGGACAACCTGCGTGCCGGCCCGCTGCAGTTGCCTGGCCTGGACCTGCAACCGGTGGATTGGGCCGGCCACAGCACCCAGTTCGACCTCAACCTGGAAACCGAGGAGTCGGCCGATGGCCTCTGGGCTGCGTTGACCTACGCCACCGACCTGTTCGAACCGGCGACCATCGAGCGCCTGGCCGAGCATTGGCAGAACTTGCTGCGCGCCGTGGTGCGCGATGCCTCCCAACCCCTGGACGAGCTGGCGCTGCTCAGCGCGCCGCAGTGGCGGCAGATGCTCGAAGCGTGGAACCACACGGCCTTCGATTACCCCCGCGAGCGCTGTGTGCATCAGCTGTTCGAAGCGCAGGCCCTGGCCCAGCCCGACGCCATCGCTGTGCAATTCAACGACGACGCCTTGAGTTATGCCGAACTCAACCGCCGCGCCAATCGCCTCGCCCACCGCCTGATCGCGGCGGGTGTCGGCCCGGACGTGCTGGTGGCGGTGCATGTAGAGCGTTCCCTGGACATGGCGGTCGGCCTGCTGGCGACCCTCAAGGCCGGTGGCGCCTATGTGCCGCTCGACCCGCAGTTCCCGGCGGAGCGCCTGGCGTTCATGCTCGAAGACAGCCGCGCCCGGGTGCTGCTGACCCAGCCAGCGCTGATCGGCCGACTGGCGCAACCGCAAGGCCTGCACGTGCTGCTGGTCGATGACAGCGACGCTGGCGAACACAACCCGCAAGTGGACGTCAGCCCGGAACACCTGGCCTACGTGATCTACACCTCCGGCTCCACCGGCCAGCCCAAGGGCGTGATGGTGCGCCACCGCGGGCTGTGCAGCTTTACCAGCGGCATGGCCGCCAGCCTGGATATCGACCGGGAGGCGCGAGTGCTGTCGCTGACCACGTTCTCGTTCGACATCTTCGCCCTGGAGCTGTACGTGCCGCTGACGGTTGGCGCCACGGTGCTGCTGAGCGAGCAGGCCCTGGCCCTCGACCCGGAGGCGATTATCGACCTGGCGCACCACCAGTGCGCCAATGTGCTGCAAGCCACGCCGTCAACCTGGCGCATGCTGCTGGACAGCCCGCGTGCCGAGCGGCTGCATGGCATCAAGGCACTGTGCGGCGGCGAAGCGCTGCCGGCCGACCTGGCCCAGCGCCTGCTCGACCTGCAGGGCCCGGTGTGGAACCTGTATGGCCCCACGGAAACCACCATCTGGTCGGCGGCCCATCGGCTGTTGGCGCCGCAGCCTTTTGTCGGGCGGCCGATTGCCAATACCGCGTTGTTCATCCTCAACGCCGGGCTCAGCCCATGCCCGTTGGGCGCGGCCGGTGAGCTACTGATCGGCGGTGTCGGCCTGGCGCGCGGTTACCACGCACGGCCAGCGCTCACCGCCGAACGCTTCGTGCCCAACCCTTATGGCGCGCCGGGCGAACGCCTGTACCGTACCGGTGACCTGGCGCGCTACCGCGACCACGGCGTGGTGGAGTACATCGGCCGGGTCGACCAGCAGGTCAAGGTGCGCGGGTTCCGTATCGAACTGGGCGAAATCGAAGCCTGCCTGCGCGAACACCCCTGTGTGCGCGAAGCCGTGGTGCTGGCCGACAACGACCGCTTGATCGCCTATCTGGTGACCTCCGCCCCACAGACGCCGCAGGTCTACCAAGCCGCCTTGCGCGAGCGTTTGCCGGACTACATGGTGCCGGCGTACCTGATGTGCCTCGACAGCCTGCCCTTGACCCCCAACGGCAAGCTCGACCGCAAGGCTCTGCCCCGCGTGGACGCCAGCCTGTTGCTAAAAGGCCATGTCGCTCCCGTCACGCTGCGCCAACAGCAGGTGGCGGCGATCTGGGCCGAGGTGCTGGGCGTACCTCAGGTCGGCCTCGACGACCACTTCTTCGAACTGGGCGGGCATTCGCTGCTGGCCACCCGCGTGGTGTCGCGGGTCCGCCAGGCGCTGGCGCTGGAAGTGGCGCTCAAGACCCTGTTCGAACACCCGGCGCTGGGTGACTTCGTCGCGGCGCTGGGCGAGGAGGGCGTGGTTGCGCCGGCGATGCTCAAGGCCGACCGCACCCAACCGTTGCCACTGTCCTATGCCCAGGAACGTCAATGGTTCCTCTGGCAACTCGACCCGCACAGCGCCGCGTACCACATCCCCAGCGCCCTGCGCCTGAAAGGCACGCTGGACCTGGCGGCGCTGCAACGCAGTTTCGACACCTTGCTGGCGCGTCACGAAAGCCTGCGCACCCATCTGCATCAGGACGCCAGCGGCACACGGCAAGTGATTGAAGAATCGGGCCTGATCGACGTCGACCAGGCCGACAGCGACGAAGCCGGGCTCAAGGCGCAGGTCGCTGCCGAGGTCGCGCGTCCGTTCGACCTGCTGCGCGGGCCGTTGCTGCGGGTCACGTTGCTGCGTCTGGCTGAGGATGACCACGTGCTGGTGCTGGTGCAGCACCATATCGTCTCGGATGGCTGGTCGATGCAACTGATGGTCGAAGAACTGGTGCAGCTCTACGCCGCGTTCAGCCAGGGAACCACGCCGCACCTGCCGGCCTTGCCGATCCAGTACGCCGACTACGCCCTGTGGCAGCGTCAATGGATGGAGGCCGGTGAGACCGCGCGTCAACTGGCTTACTGGCGTGAGCAACTGGGCGGTGTGCAACCGGTGCTGGAATTGCCGGTCGACTACCCGCGCCCAGCGCTGCAAAGCCACCGTGGCGCGCGCCTGGGTATTGAGCTGGCGGCGCCGTTGCTCGCCGGTTTGCGCAGCCTGGCACAGCGCACCGGGGTGACGTTGCCGATGGTGTTGCTGGCGTCGTACCAGGCCTTGCTGCACCGCTACAGCGGTCAGGAGGACGTGCGCGTCGGCGTGCCGATTGCCAACCGCAATCGCCTGGAAACCGAAGGGTTGATCGGCTTCTTCGTCAACACCCAGGTGCTCAAGGCCGATATCCACGGGCAGATGAGCGTCGAGCACTTGCTGCACCAGACGCGTCAACGCTCCCTTGAGGCCCAGGCCCATCAGGACCTGCCGTTCGAGCAGTTGGTGGAGGCCTTGCAGCCCGAGCGCAGCCTGAGCCTGAGCCCGCTGTTCCAGGTGTTGTTCAACCACCGCGTGACGTCGGTCGACAGCCATTGGCAGCGCCTCACCGAGCTTGACGTCGAGGTCCTGAGTTGGGATGAAGGCGTCGCCCAGTTCGACCTGGCGCTGGACGTCGAGGAAAGCCAAACGCTGTTGCGTGCGTCCCTGAGCTACGCCACCGACCTGTTCGCCCCGACGACCATCGCACGCATGGCCGGCCACTGGCAGAACATGTTGCAGGCGATGGTCGCCGATCCGCAGCAGACCCTCGGCCAGTTGAACCTGCTGGACGGGGATGAACAGCGGCACATCCTGCAGTTGTGGAATCAATCCGACGCCGGCTTCCCGGCCGGGCGCCTGGTACACAAGTTGGTGGCCGAGCGTGCGCGGGAAAACCCGCAGGCAATCGCGATCAAGTTCGACGCACAAACCCTGACCTACGGCGTGCTGGACCGCCAGGCCAACCAGTTGGCCCACGCGTTGATCGCCCGGGGTGTCGGCCCGGAAGTGCGCGTGGCGATTGCCATGCCGCGCAGTGCCGAGATCATGGTGGCGTTCCTTGCGGTGCTGAAAGCTGGCGGCGTGTATGTGCCGCTGGACGTCGAATACCCGCGTGATCGCCTGCTGTACATGATGCAGGACAGCCGCGCCAAGCTGCTGTTGACCCATACCGCCGTGCAGCAGCAACTGCCGATTGCCGAAGGCCTGGATACGCTCGCTATCGACCGCACCGAAGCCTGGAGCGGCTTCAGCGACACTGTGCCGTCGGTTGATCTCGACGGCGACAACCTCGCCTACGTGATCTACACCTCGGGCTCTACGGGCATGCCGAAAGGCGTGGCGGTGGCCCACGGTCCGCTGGTGGCGCATATCATCGCCACCGGCGAACGCTACGAAACCGGCCCGGCCGATTGCGAATTGCACTTCATGTCCTTCGCTTTCGACGGCTCCCACGAAGGCTGGATGCACCCGCTGATCAACGGCGCCAGCGTGCTGATCCGCGATGACAGCCTGTGGCTGCCGGAATACACCTACGCGCAAATGCACCGTCACAACGTGACCATGGCCGTGTTCCCGCCGGTGTACCTGCAACAACTGGCCGAGCATGCCGAGCGCGACGGTAATCCGCCGAAGGTGCGCGTGTATTGCTTTGGCGGTGACGCGGTGGCGCAAGCGAGCTATGACCTGGCCTGGCGTGCGCTGAAACCCACTTATCTGTTCAACGGCTACGGCCCGACCGAAACTGTGGTCACGCCGTTGCTGTGGAAAGCACGCAAGGGCGATCCCTGCGGCGCCGTATATGCACCGATCGGCACGCTGTTGGGCAACCGCAGCGGCTACATCCTCGACGCCCAACTCAACCTGCAACCCATCGGCGTCGCTGGCGAGCTGTACCTGGGCGGCGAGGGCGTGGCGCGTGGTTATCTGGAACGTCCGGCACTCACCGCCGAACGCTTCGTCCCCGACCCGTTCGGCAAACCCGGCAGCCGCGTGTACCGCAGCGGCGACCTGACCCGTGGCCGCCCGGATGGCGTGGTGGATTACCTCGGCCGTGTCGATCACCAGGTGAAGATCCGCGGTTTCCGTATCGAGCTGGGCGAGATCGAAGCGCGTCTGCGCGAGCAGGACAGCGTCGGCGAAACCGTGGTGGTGGCTCAGGAAGGCCCGACCGGCAAGCAACTGGTGGCCTACGTGGTGCCGGCAGATGCCAGCCTGGCCAACCACACCGAGTGGCGCGACACCCTGCGCCGCGCCCTGAAAACCCGCCTGCCGGATTACATGGTGCCCGCGCACTTCATGTTCCTGGCGCAAATGCCGCTGACCCCCAACGGCAAACTCGACCGCAAGGGCCTGCCCGAGCCGGACGCGAGCCTGATGCAACAGGCCTACGTCGCCCCCGAAACCGAGCTGGAACAGCAGATCGCCGCGATCTGGGCCGAGGTGCTGCGCCTGCCGCACGTGGGCCTGAACGACAACTTCTTCGAGGTCGGCGGCCACTCGTTGCTGGCGATCCAGATCACCTCGCGGGTCCAGGCCGAACTGGGCCTGGAAGTGCCGCTGGTGGAAGTGTTCCAGACCGAAACCCTGCGCGCCTACGTGCAGGCCGCTGCCACCTTCCGCGCCGGCAGCGCGCAAGATTTCGACGACCTTCGTGACTTTTTGAGCGAACTAGAGGCGATTTGACCCATGCGTTCCAACCCTAATATCGATCTGGTTTCGCGCTTTCTTCGCCTGCCGCTGGAACAGCGCCAGCAGTTTTACCAGCGCCTGCAAAGCCGTGGCATGAGCTTCGCCCAACTGCCGATTGCCTCGATCCGCGAGGACGGCCAACGCCTGCCGCTGTCCTATGCCCAGGAGCGCCAGTGGTTCCTGTGGCAGTTGGACCCGGACAGCGCCACCTACCACATCCCCGGCGCATTGCGCTTGCAGGGGCGCCTGGACCTGGCGGCGTTGCAGCGCAGCTTCGACAGCCTGCTGGCGCGCCACGAAAGCCTGCGCACCCGGCTGATCCAGGACGGTGAGCAACTGTTGCAAACCATCGAGCCCGAGGCGCGTGTCGAGATCCGGCAGGAGGTTGTTCACGAGGCGCAACTGATGGCGCGGGTCGAAGCCGAGGTCGCCCGCCCGTTTGATCTGCAACAAGGGCCGCTGTTGCGCGTGACCCTGTTGCAACTGGCGGAAGATGAGCATGTGCTGGTGATGGTGCAGCACCACATCGTTTCCGATGGCTGGTCGATGCAAGTGATGGTCCAGGAACTGGTGCAGTTGTATGCCGCCTACAGTCAGGGCCAGGACCTTAGCCTGCCGGGCCTGCCGATCCAGTACGCCGACTACGCGCTGTGGCAACGCAACTGGATGGAGGCCGGGGAGAGGGCCCGCCAGTTGGCGTACTGGCAGGACCTGCTGGGCGGTGAGCAACCCGTGCTGGAATTACCCCTCGATCACCCGCGCCCCGCGCAGCAAAGCCATCGCGGCGCGAGCCTGCAGGTGCAGCTGCAGGCGGACCTGGTGGCGGGCCTCAAGCGCCTGGCGCAGCAAGAAGGTGTGACGCCGTTCATGCTCCTGCTGGCGTCGTTCCAGACCCTGCTGTTTCGCTACAGCGGCCAAGCGGATATTCGCATCGGCGTGCCGAATGCCAACCGCAACCGCGTCGAAACCGAGCGGCTGATTGGCTTTTTCGTCAACACCCAGGTGCTCAAGGCCGACCTCGACGGGCAGATGACGTTTGCCGAACTGTTGCAGCAGACCAAGCATCGTTCCCTGGAAGCCCAGGCGCACCAGGACCTGCCGTTCGAACAGTTGGTGGTGGCGTTGCAGCCTGAACGCAGCCTGAGCCACAACCCGTTGTTCCAGGTGATGTTCAACCACCAGACCGACACCCAGGCCAGCGGTGACGGCCAGCACCTGCCCGGCCTGCGCGTGACGGAACTGGACTGGGACAACCAGACCACCCATTTCGACCTGAGCCTGGACACCCATGAATCCGATGAAGGCCTGTGGGCCGCGCTGACCTATGCCACCGACCTGTTCGAGGCGGCGACCATCGAGCGCTTTGCGCAACATTGGCAAAACCTGCTCCAGGCGCTGGTGGGTGCGCCGCGCAGCCGTCTTAGCGCGCTGCCGATGCTCGACCGTGCGCAGCAGCAGACGATGCTCCAGGATTGGAACGCGCCGGCCAGCGTCGCCGTCGCACAAGCCGTACACCACCGGTTCGAGGCCCAGGCCCGCCAGCATCCTGAACGCCAGGCGCTGGCCCTGGATGACCAGACGCTCAGCTATGGCGAACTGAACCGCCAGGCCAATCGTCTGGCGCACTACCTGATCGACCAGGGGATCGGCCCGGACAGCCTGGTCGGTATCGCCGTCGAGCGTTCCTTTGCCATGGTGGTCAGCCTGTTGGCGGTGCTCAAGGCGGGCGGTGCCTACGTGCCGCTTGACCCTGAGTATCCGCGCGAGCGCCTGGTGCATATGCTCGAGGACAGTGGCGTGCGCCTGGTGTTGACTCAGTCTCACCTGCGTGAGCGCCTGCCGTTGGCCGGGTCGTTGACCTGCCTGGATATCGACCTGGCCCACGCGACGTTGGCGCCGTATGCCGAACACGCTCCGACGCTCGACGTCGAGCCGCAGAGCCTGGCCTACGTGATCTACACCTCGGGCTCCACCGGCAAACCCAAGGGCGTTGCCATCAGCCACGCGGCGCTGAGTGAGTTCGCCGGCATCGCGGCCGACTACTCGCGCCTGGTCGCTCAGGATCGGGTGCTGCAGTTCGCCACCTTGAACTTCGACGGCTTCGTCGAGCAGCTGTACCCGGCGCTGACCCTGGGCGCCACCGTGGTGTTGCGCGGCCCGCAGTTGTGGGACGGCGCCGACCTGTACCGGCAGATCATCGATCAGGGCATCACCCTGGCCGACTTGCCGACGGCTTACTGGAAACTGTTCCTGCACGATTGCCTGGCGGCGGGCCCACGGTCTTACGGGGCCTTGCGCCAGGTGCATATCGGCGGCGAAGCCATGCCCCTGGACGGCCCGGCGATGTGGCGCCGAGCCGGGCTGGGGCACGTGCGGCTGCTCAACACCTACGGGCCCACCGAGGCCACGGTGGTGTCCAGCGTGCTCGATTGCAGCGCCGACGATGGGGTGATCGGCGGCAGCGCCAGCCCGATTGGCCGCGCGTTGCCGGGGCGGGCGTTGTACGTGCTGGACGGCGACCTCAACCTGTTGCCGGTCGGCGCCGTGGGCGAACTCTACATCGCCAGTGCCAGCGGCTTGGCGCGTGCTTACCTGCAACGCCCGGGCCTGACCGCCGAGCGCTTTGTCGCCGACCCGTTCGGCGGCCTGGGCGAGCGTCTTTATCGCACCGGCGACGTGGCGCGTTATCGCGCCGACGGGGTGATCGAATACGTCGGCCGTGTCGATCACCAGGTGAAGATCCGTGGGTTCCGTATCGAGTTGGGTGAAATCGAGGCGCTGCTGCTGGCCCAGGATGCCGTCCGTGAGGCCTTCGTGCTGGCCGCCGACAATCAGTTGGTGGCCTATCTGGTGGCGACGCAGCCACTGTCCGAGCCGCAGCAGGTGAGCGCCGCCGAACAGCTCAAGGCCACTTTGCGCGAGCAACTGCCCGATTACATGGTGCCGGCGCACCTGATCTTCCTCGAGCGCATGCCCTTGAACCCCAACGGCAAGCTCGACCGCCAGGCCCTGCCGACACCCGTCGGCGGCTCGGCACAGCAGGCATGGTTGGCACCGGTCACGCCGCTGCAGCAACAGATCGCGGCGATCTGGGCCGATATCCTTGGCGTCGAGCGTGTCGGCCTGGCCCATCATTTCTTTGAACTGGGCGGGCATTCCCTGCTGGCCATGCAAGTGGTCTCGCGCATTCGCCAGGCCCTGGACCTGGAAGTCCCGCTCAAGACGCTGTTCGAGCAGCCGCGCCTGGCAGGCTTTGTCGCTGCCTTGACGACCTCCGATCCCGCCGCCCCGAAAGCCCCGGCCCTGCTGCCGGCCGGGCGCGACCAGCCGTTGCCGCTGTCGTATGCCCAGGAGCGCCAGTGGTTTCTCTGGCAGTTGGAGCCGCACAGCGCGGCGTACCACATCCCCAGCGCGCTGCGCCTGAAAGGCCAGCTCGACCACGCGGCGTTGCAGCGCAGTTTCGACGCCTTGCTGGCCCGTCATGAAAGCCTGCGCACCTCCCTGCGCCAGGAGCGCGAGCGCACGGTTCAAGTGATTGAACCGCAGGTGTCGTTGCACATCGCATGCGCCGATGTCGATGAAGCTGTGCTGAAGGCCCGGGTAGAAGCCGAGATCGCCCAGCCCTTCGACCTGCAACAAGGGCCGTTGCTGCGCGTCTGCCTGCTGCGCCTGGCCGCCGATGAGCATGTGCTGGTGCTGGTGCAGCATCACATCGTCTCCGATGGCTGGTCGATGCAACTGATGGTCGAGGAACTGGTGCAGCACTACGCGGCTTACAGCCAGGGTCAGACCCTGGTATTGCCGGCGCTGCCGCTCCAGTACGCCGATTACGCCGTGTGGCAGCGCCGCTGGATGGAGGCGGGCGAGAAGGATCGCCAACTGAACTACTGGCGCGACCGGCTCGGCGGTGAGCAGAGCGTGCTGGAGTTGCCGTTCGACCACCCGCGCCCGGCGGTGCAAAGCCACCGTGGCGCACGCCTGCCGATCGAACTGGCGCCCGCGCTCGCCCACGACCTCAAGGCCCTGGCCCAGCAACAGGGCGTGACCCTGTTCATGCTGTTGCTGGCTTCGTTCCAGACCTTGCTGCACCGCTACAGCGGCCAGGAAGACATCCGCGTCGGCGTGCCGATCGCCAACCGCAACCGCAGTGAAACCGAGCGCCTGATCGGCTTTTTCGTCAACACCCAGGTGCTCAAGGCCGACATTCACGGGCAGATGAGCGTCGCGCAAGTGGTGCAGCAGACCCGGCAACGGGCGCTGGAGGCGCAGGCCCATCAGGACCTGCCGTTCGAGCAATTGGTGGAGGCGTTGCAACCCGAGCGCAGCCTGAGCCACAACCCGTTGTTCCAAGTGATGTTCAACCACCAGACCGACGTCGGCCAGGCCCAGGTCCAGCACCAATTGCCGACGCTGCGGGTAGAAGGGCTGGAGTGGGAAAGCCGGACCGCGCATTTCGATCTGGACCTGGATATTCAAGAATCTACCGAAGGTATCTGGGCCACATTGGGGTATGCCCAGGACCTGTTCGAAGCGTCGACCGTGCAACGTATGGCGCGGCATTGGCAGAACCTGTTGCAGGCGATGGTCGCCGATCCGCAGCAGACCCTCGGCCAGTTGAACCTGCTGGACGGGGATGAACAGCGGCACATCCTGCAGTTGTGGAATCAATCCGACGCCGGCTTCCCGGCCCAGCGCCTGGTACATGAATTGGTGGCTGAGCGTGCGCGGGAAAACCCGCAGGCGATCGCGATCAAGTTCGACACACAAACCCTGACCTACGGCGAGCTGGACCGCCAGGCCAACCAGTTGGCCCACGCGTTGATCGCCCGTGGCGTCGGCCCGGAAGTGCGCGTGGCGATTGCCATGCCGCGCAGTGCGGAGATCATGGTGGCGTTCCTCGCGGTGCTGAAAGCCGGCGGCGTTTACGTGCCGCTGGACGTCGAATACCCGCGTGATCGCCTGCTGTACATGATGCAGGACAGCCGCGCCAAGCTGCTGTTGACCCATACCGCCGTGCAGCAGCAACTGCCGATTGCCGAAGGCCTGGATACGCTCGCTATCGACCGCACCGAAGCCTGGAGCGGCTTCAGCGACACTGTGCCGTCGGTTGATCTCGACGGCGACAACCTCGCCTACGTGATCTACACCTCGGGCTCTACGGGCATGCCGAAAGGCGTGGCGGTGGCCCACGGTCCGCTGGTGGCGCATATCATCGCCACCGGCGAACGCTACGAAACCGGCCCGGCCGATTGCGAATTGCACTTCATGTCCTTCGCTTTCGACGGCTCCCACGAAGGCTGGATGCACCCGCTGATCAACGGCGCGAGCGTGCTGATCCGCGATGACAGCCTGTGGCTGCCGGAATACACCTACGCGCAAATGCACCGTCACCACGTGACCATGGCCGTGTTCCCGCCGGTGTACCTGCAACAATTGGCCGAGCATGCCGAGCGCGACGGTAACCCACCGAAGGTGCGCGTGTATTGCTTTGGCGGTGACGCGGTGGCGCAAGCGAGCTACGACCTGGCCTGGCGTGCGCTGAAACCCACTTATCTGTTCAACGGCTACGGCCCGACCGAAACCGTGGTTACGCCGTTGCTGTGGAAAGCACGCAAGGGCGATTCCTGCGGCGCCGTGTACGCACCGATCGGCACGCTGTTGGGCAACCGCAGCGGCTACATCCTCGACGCTCAACTCAACCTGCAACCCATCGGTGTCGCTGGCGAGCTGTACCTGGGCGGCGAGGGCGTGGCGCGCGGTTATCTGGAGCGTCCGGCACTCACCGCCGAACGCTTCGTCCCCGACCCGTTCGGCAAACCCGGCAGCCGCGTGTACCGCAGCGGCGACCTGACCCGTGGCCGCCCGGATGGCGTGGTGGATTACCTCGGCCGTGTCGATCACCAGGTGAAGATCCGCGGTTTCCGTATCGAACTGGGCGAGATCGAAGCGCGGCTGCGCGAGCAGGACAGCGTCGGCGAAACCGTGGTGGTGGCCCAGGAAGGCCCGAACGGTAAGCAGTTGGTGGCCTATGTGGTGCCACTGGATCCGGTGCTGATGGACGATGCAGTGGCCCAGTCCACCTGCCGTGAAAACCTGCGCCGCGCCCTGAAAACCCGCCTGCCGGATT
Organism: Pseudomonas sp. LY-1; assembly: GCF_053502595.1. NCBI lineage: Bacteria > Pseudomonadati > Pseudomonadota > Gammaproteobacteria > Pseudomonadales > Pseudomonadaceae > Pseudomonas > Pseudomonas sp. LY-1. The sequence continues at coordinate 3,069,162 of NZ_CP094353.1, forward strand.
ACATGGTGCCCGCGCACTTCATGTTCCTGGCGCAAATGCCGCTCACCCCCAATGGCAAGCTCGATCGCAAGGGCCTGCCGCGTCCTGATGTGAGCCAGATGCAGCAGGTGTATGTGGCGCCACAGAGCGAGCTGGAGCAGGACGTGGCGGCGATCTGGGGTGAAATCCTGGGCCTGGAACGGGTTGGCCTGGCCGACCACTTCTTTGAATCTGGGGGGCACTCGTTGCTGGCGATGCAGGTCATCTCCCGTCTGCGCCAGTTGCTGGGCCGGGAAGTTCCCCTCAGAACCCTGTTTGAACACCCGCGGTTGCAGGGGTTTGTCGAGACGCTGCAGCGTTCGGCAGCCGAGACGGACAGTGCGCCGGCGATTCTGCCCGTCAGCCGCCAGCAGCCGTTGGCATTGTCTTATGCCCAGGAGCGCCAGTGGTTCCTCTGGCAACTGGACCCCCAGAGCGCCGCGTACCACATCCCCAGCACCCTGCGCCTGCGTGGCTGGCTGGACCAGGCCGCGCTGCAACGCAGTTTCGAAACGCTGGTGGCACGCCATGAAAGCCTGCGCACCCAGGTGTACCAGGACGCAGGCCGCGCCCTGCAAATGATCCGGGATGCGGGTGCCGTGGAGATCCTGCATGCCAATGCCGACGAAGCGGATGTGCAGCGCCTGGTGCAAGCCGAGATCGCGCGACCGTTTGACCTGCAACAAGGCCCGCTGCTGCGGGTGACCCTGCTGCGCCTGGCTGACGACGAACACGTGCTGGTGCTGGTGCAGCATCACATCGTCTGCGATGGCTGGTCGATGCAGGTGATGGTCGACGAGCTGGTGCAACTGTACGCGGCCTACAGCCAAGGCCAGGAGCTGCAACTGCCGGCGCTGCCGATTCAATACGCCGACTATGCGCAGTGGCAGCGCGACTGGATGGCGGGCGGCGAGCGCGAGCGTCAATTGGCTTACTGGCAAACGCTGCTGGGCGGTGAACAGCCGGTGCTGGAACTGCCCGCCGAGCGGCCGCGACCTTCGGTGCAGAGCTATCGCGGGGCGAGCCTGGATGTCGTCCTGGACCCGGCGCTGGTGACGGGGCTCAAGGCCCTGGCGCAGCGTGAGGGGGTCACGTTGTTCATGGTACTGCTGGCGTCGTTCCAGACCCTGTTGCACCGTTACAGCGGCCAGCAGGATATTCGCGTCGGTGTGCCGATCGCCAACCGCAGCCGGGTCGAAACCGAGCGGCTGGTGGGGTTCTTCGTCAATACCCAGGTGCTCAAGGCCGATATCGATGCTCAACTGACCGTCACCCAATTGTTGCAGCAGGCCAAGCGGCGGGCCCTGGATGCCCAGAGCCATCAGGACCTGCCCTTCGAGCAATTGGTCGAGGCGCTGCAACCCGAGCGCAGCCTGAGCCATAACCCGTTGTTCCAGGTGTTGTTCAATCACCAGAGCGAAGCGCGCCTGGCCAACAGCGGCCAGCAGCTTGCCGACCTGAGGGTTGAAGGGTTGGAGTGGGGCACGCAGACCGCGCAGTTCGACTTGAGCCTGGACACCCAGGAGACCGCCGAAGGGCTGTGGGCGACCCTGACCTACGCCACCGATCTGTTCGACGCCGCGACACCCAAACGCATGGCCCGCCATTGGCAGAACCTGTTGCAGGGCATGCTCGGCGATCCGAATCAGCGGGTCACCCAGTTGCCGATGCTGGAGCGTCTGGAGCAGCAGGTGATGGTCGAGCAGTGGAACGACACGGCGCAGGATTACCCGTTGCAGCAGAGCGTGCAGCAGTTGATCGAAGCGCAAGCCGAACGCACGCCGGATGCCCAGGCATTGCTGTTTGATTGCGAAGTGCTCACTTACGCCCAACTGAATGCTCGTGCCAACCGCCTGGCGCACCGCCTGATACAGGCCGGTGTCGGGCCAGACCTGCTGGTGGGCGTGGCGATGGAGCGCTCGGTGGAGATGGTGGTGGCGCTTCTGGCCGTGCTCAAGGCTGGCGGCGCCTATGTGCCGCTGGACCCGGAATACCCGCGCGAGCGCCTGGCCTACATGCTGCGGGACAGTGGGGTGCAACTGCTGTTGACGCAGGCGCATCTGGTAGCGTCGTTGCCCATCGGTGACTGCGTACAGTGCCTGGTGGTGGAGCAGGGTGACAGCTGGCTGGCAGGGTTTGCCACCTTCAATCCCGAGGTCGCCGTCGAGGCCGAAAACCTCGCTTATGTCATCTACACCTCCGGTTCCACCGGGCAGCCGAAGGGCGCCGGTAACCGCCACTGTGCATTGACCAACCGATTGCTGTGGATGCAACAAGCGTATGCACTGGATGCCAGTGATACGGTGCTGCAAAAGACGCCGTTCAGTTTTGACGTGTCGGTCTGGGAGTTCTTCTGGCCGTTGATGAGCGGCGCACGGTTGGTCATGGCGGCTCCGGGTGATCATCGAGAGCCGTCGCGCCTGGTGACGTTGATCAATCGACATCAGGTCACCACTTTGCACTTCGTGCCCTCAATGTTGCAGGCGTTCCTCCAGGACTCGCAGGCCGGCAGTTGCCAGGGCCTGCAACGCATCATTTGCAGCGGCGAAGCCCTGCCGGTGGACGCCCAGCAACAGGTGTTCGCCAAACTGCCCAAGGCCGGGCTGTTCAACCTGTACGGCCCGACCGAGGCGGCCATTGATGTGACCCATTGGACGTGTGTCGATGAAAACCGCGACAGCGTGCCGATTGGCCAGCCGATCGCCAACCTGCGCACCCATGTGCTGGATGCGCAGTTGCAGCCGGTTGCCGCGGGTGTTGCCGGTGAGTTGTACCTGGGCGGGGTCGGGCTGGCGCGCAGTTACCATCGCCGTCCCGGCCTGACCGCCGAACGCTTTGTGCCGTGCCCGTTCCAGCCTGGCGCGCGGTTGTATCGTACCGGGGACCGGGTCCGTCAGCGCAGGGATGGCGTGATTGAATACCTGGGGCGCCTGGATCATCAGGTCAAGTTGCGTGGTTTGCGGATCGAGCTGGGCGAAATCGAAGCGCGCCTGCTGGAGCATCCGCAGGTGCGTGAAGCATCGGTGCAAGTGCAGGATGGCAAGCATCTGGTGGGCTACCTGGTGTTGCACGACCCGGCCGCCGCCTGGCGTGATGCCCTGAGTCATCACTTGCTGGCGCATTTGCCCGACTACATGGTGCCTGCGCAATGGGTCGTGCTGGATCGCATGCCCTTGAGCCCCAACGGCAAGTTAGACCGCAAGGCCCTGCCGGCGCCGGACGCCAGCGTGCATCAGCGGCACTTCGTTGCGCCGAGCAACCCGCTGGAGCACACCGTTGTGCTCGCCTGGCGCGAGGTCCTGGGCCTTGAACAGGTGGGGGTGGAGGACAACTTCTTCGAGCTGGGCGGGCACTCGTTGCTGGTGTTGATGCTCAAGGAGCGTATCCGCAAGGCTACCGGCGTCGAGCTTTCGGTGAGTCAGCTGATGCTCAACCCGACGGTTGCGGGGCAGGTGGCTTGTGTTAATGGTCAGGCCGGCAACTCGTTGATCGTCAGGTTGAACAGCCAGACCCGTGGCACACCGTTGTACCTGTTTCACCCCAGCTATGGTTCGGTGCATTGCTACAAGGCCATTGCCCTGGCGTTGCGCGAGCAGCGGCCGGTAATGGGCGTGATCTGCCGGGCGTTGGCCGAGGAGGGCAGTGAAGTGCCGGCCTGGCACGAGATGGTCGAGGACTACACCGCGCAATTGTTGACGGCGCAGCCGGAGGGGGCCTTCCGTCTGGCGGGCTGGTCCCTGGGCGGCAACCTGGCGATGGAAGTTGCCCATGGCCTGGAGCAGGCTGGGCGGGAAGTGGAGTGCGTGGGCTGGATCGACGCATCGCCACCCCAGTGGGTCAAGCCCTTCTGGGACACGGCGGTGATGGTCGATGAGCGCGAAATATCCGCCAATGACCGGCGCGTGGAATTGTTGGGCGCGATGTTCCCTGAGTTCACGGCGCAGATCCATGCCAAGTGGTCGGGCCAGCAGGCCACGGTTGACGGCGACGATGAGCAATGGGCCGGGTTCAACCAGTGGGCTGGGGATGTGCTGGGTGAGCGCTTCCATGAACTCAAGGAAGAGTTGCTCAGCGGCCATGAGGCGCAAATCTCGTGGGAGGTCGACCGCATGCTGGGGCAGCGCCTGCATGATGCCGATTTCAAGGCGATCAAGGCGCCGATCAGTTGCTGGTGGGCGACCTTGAGCCGCACGGGTGTGCATCATCGGTTGATTGAGGCGAGCATGCTGGAGGTCGCCAGCCAGTCCCGGATTGAACGTTCGGTGCTGATCGAGACCAGTCATGATCGGTTGATCGACAACGCAGCGTTCGTGCGCAGCTTCGCCGACGCGATGGCGTAACACCGGGCCTGAACGAACAAGCCCCCGGCCACTGATGGTGACCGGGGGCTTTTTCGTGGGGTGGGGTTCAACGACCGGCCCCTGCAAAAACGCCCCGGGCAATGAATGCACGGGGCGTTAGGGGTGGAACCCTCAGTAGCCGCCAGGGCGGCTACGAGCAGGTCTTAGAAGTCCCAGCGGGTGCTGAGCATGAAGTTGCGTGGCTCGCCGTAGGCGGCAGAGTTATAGAAGCCGATGTTGGTGTAGTAGGTCTTATCGAAGATGTTGTTGACGTTCAACGTTGCCGACACGTTCTTGGTGAACTGGTAGCGGGTCATCAGGTCCACCAGCCAGTAGTTTTCCTGGGAAAACTCCTCGTAGCCGCCTTTCGGGCTGTTGTAGATGTCCTGCCAGCCAACACTCTGCCAGCGAGCGCCGCCGCCGACGGTCAGCTTGTCGAGGTTGCCCTTGAACTTGTACGAGGTGTAGACGCTGACCTGATCTTCCGGCTCGAAGGTCGAGATCTTGATGTCGTTATCGTCGCGCACAACCTTGTGGGTATAGCCACCCTGGAGCTGCCAGCCCGGTGCCAGTTCGCCCGACATTTCGACTTCGTAACCCTTGGTCACGGCCTTGGTGCCCTTGAACGCATAGTTCGACGGTGTCGGCGTGCGGTTGTTGTATTCGTCGTCGGACACGGAACGGTTGGTTTCGTGGATCTCGAAGTAGGCGGCGCTGGCGTTTACACGACCGTCCAGGAAGTCTGCCTTGACGCCCAGTTCCCAGTTCTGGCCTTCATCCGGCTCGACCAGCTTGTTGTTGCGGTCGCGGTTGTAGCTTTCCTGCGGCATGAAGATATCGGTGTAGCTGGCGTAGACCGAGTACGTGTCGTTCAGGTCGTAGACCACACCGGCATACGGCACGAACCGTCCGGTTTCCTTGTAGGTCGGGTTGTTGCCGGTGACGGTGTAGTCGACCACGCGGCCGCCGAGCAGCAGCTTGAGGTCGTCGGCGAGGTTCAGGCGGGTGGTCATGTACGCGCCGGTCTGGCGCACGGTGTCGTCGATCTTCGACTGCGGTGTGCCCCAATCCGGTTCGGTCGCGTTGCCGTGCCAGTTGTAGAAGTTCACCAGGTTGGGGGCGAGGTTCCAGTAGCCATTGCCGTTCCACTCGGAAGAACTGATGGAGCCGCCGAGGACCAACTCATGCTCGCGGCCACCCAGGCTGAACGGGCCGCTCACATATAGGTCGGCGGAGTCGCTGACGGTTTCGCCGGTGTACTTGCCCGATGTCAGCTGCGAAGTGCCGTCCAGGTTGGGAGTGCTGCCCTGGATCGAGCCCATCTTCGCGTGGTAGCCGTTGATCTTGTGGTCCAGTTGCAGCTTGGTGACCCAGCCATCGCCGAGGTCGTGCTCGACTATGGCGAATAGGGTGCGGGTGTACTGCTCCCAGCTGCTCCAGTCGGCGGCGTTGTTGAACGAGCGCTTCACCTTGTTGCGATTACCCTGGGCGTCGATCAGCGGGAAGCTGCCGGACCAGGACGAGCCTTTTGGCAGGCTGTCCTGGTAGTCGCCACCCACGGTCAGCATGGTGTCCGGGGACAGGTCGAATTCCATGATGCCGTAGTAGACCGGGCTTTGGCGCTCATAGCGGTCCATGAAGGAATGCTTGTCCTGGTAAGCCGCCACCGCCCGACCCCGGACATTCCCGGTTTCGGTCAGCGGGCCGCTCACATCCAGCTCGCTGCGGTAGTTGTCCCAGGAGCCGGCGCCCACGCTGGCGTGGCCCTGGAACTCTGCGGTGGGCTTTTTGCGCACAAGGTTGATGGTCGCACCCAGGGAGCCTGCGCCAGTGAGCAGGCCTGTGGCGCCCTTGAGTACTTCGACCCGGTCATAGATCGCCATGTCGCTCAGGGTGTTACCCGCTGAATAGGCCACGTTGCGCGCAGTGGACGGAATGCCGTCGTACTGGAAGTTGTTGATGGAGAAACCACGGGCGTAGTAGTTGCTGCGCTCGGTATCGAAGGCCGAGACGGTGATGCCCGGCGTGTGGCGCATCACGTCGTCAACGTTGTTCAGGCCGAAGTCGTCCATGTGCTGGCGGGTGATGACGGTCACCGACTGCGGCGTCTCCTTGGGCGTCAGCACCAGGCGGGTCGAGGTGGCGATGTAGCCTGGGGTATAGGAACCGGTGTTTTCGGTCACGCTGCCCAGTTGGTTGGCGGTCACCTGGGTCGGGCTCAGTTCCAGCCCGGCGGAGGTACCGGCGGCGGTGACGGTCAGCGAATTGCCATTGAGGCTGTGGGTGGTCGACGTTCCTGACAGCAGGGTATTGATCGCCTGTTGCGGGTCCAGTTTGCCTTTGACGGCGGTGCTGTTCTTGCCTTGCACGTCGGTCGGGCTGTAGAGCACCTGCATGTTGGCCTGATGACCGAAGGCCTGCAGCGCGCTCCCCAGCGGCTGCGCGGGAATGTCCAACTCGATCTCTTGTGCCTGCACATAGCCGGCCACCGGCAGTGATATGGCCAGGGCCAGGGCGTTCGGCAGGAGGTTGATGTTCAGGGCCCGACGCATGGATAGCGCTTTGCTCAGTGGGCTGAGACCGAGTCGTGCTGGCATGGGTGTTTTCTCTTCTATGTTTTAAGTGGGCAATTATAAGTGTTTATTGAGTCTGGTTCTCATTACCACTAGTGAGACGTTCCTATCCCGGGAAACCGGAAAAGAAAATTCACGCTGGCGTCATTTCGCGCACGACCTGGCCGGCGCGCAGGCGCACCAATTGGTCGGCGATATCGAAATAGCGGTCGTCGTGACTGATCACGATGATGGTCTTGCCCAGGCGCTTGAGGTCCGGCAGCAGCTCGGTATAGAAGATCCGGCGGAAGGCCGGGTCCTGGTCGGCGGCCCACTCGTCGAACACCAGCACCGGGCGTTCTTCCAGCCAGGCGTTGACCAGCGCCAGGCGCTTGCGTTGGCCGGTGGACAGATCGGTGGTGCTGAACACACCGTCCTTGACGCTGACCTTGTGGGCGATCTCCAGGCGTTCCAGGTATTTTGTCGCGCTGTCGAGTGACTGGGCGGCGCTGCCCTGGACCAGGTCGTCGAACAGGTAGTAATCGGCGAACACCGTGGTGAACAGTTGGCGATAGTCGTCGCGCTCGGGGTCGCTCACAGCGTTGCCGTTGAGCAGGATTTCCCCGGCCTGCGGCGGGTACAGCCCCAGCAGCAGCTTGATCAGGGTGGTCTTGCCGCTGCCGTTTTCGCCGACGATGAACACGATATCGCCCTGGGTGATGTTCAGGTCGATCGGCCCCAGGTGGAACGGTTCGCTGCCTGCCACTGCCGGCGGGCTGTAGCGCACACCGCGCAATTCCAGGCTGTTGACCACCGGTTGCGGGGCTTCGCTGTCATCCATCAGCAGGTGCGGTTCCGGCGAGGAGAAGCGCTGTGACAGCTCACTGATACGACCAAATGCAATCTTCGCCTTGCCCACCACAGGCAGGTAGCCGAGCAGGTGTTCCAGCGGGCCTTTCATGTACAGCAGCACCAGGACGAAACCGGTGATCACGCTAGGGTCGGGGTTGGGGTTATAGGCCTGCATCGCCAGGGCCAGGCCGATCACCACGAAGAACAGCATCGAGCCAAAGGTCTTGGCAAGGATGTAGATGTTCACGGAACGCACCTGGATGTCGGCGATGCGGTCCGCGGTTTCCTGAATGCGCTGGGTGTTCATGCGAAAGCGCCGGGGCCGGTGCATGCGCAGTTCCTTGGCGCCGGAGGCAATGGCGTTGTAGTAACGCTGCAGCTCATCCTCGTGGCTGCGCGCGAGGTCGAAGCCCTGGATGCCTTTGCCGCCGGCGATGAACTGCACGGCACTGCCGATCACGATGGCGACCACCATCATCAGGAACATCGGTACCGACAGGTAGGCCAGGTAGCCCAGGCAACCCAGGGTCACTGTGGCCGCAATGGCCAGCGGTGTGAACGCGAAGGAGAAATCGCTGATGGTGTCGACGTCGTGGGTCAGTACCGGGATCAGCCGGTGGGAGCGATAACCCTCGATCTGCCCGATCGGCGCCGACAGCACCTTTTCGCCGAGGTCCTTGCGCAGGGCGGCAATGATCCGTTGGCCGACGTAATTGGTGCCGATATCGGAAATGATCGAACTGACCAGCGCCAGCACACACAGCGCAGCAAACGTCAGAATCACCCCCTGGGTCATCCCGGCGGCGGAGTGCAGCGCATTATTGATAGTCGCCAGCAGCAGCGTGATGGCCAGGCCACCGGCCATGCCCAGGGCGACGGAGACGCTCACGATGGCGCGAAAGGGCCTGAGCAATGCGAGCAAACCGCTGAAGGCGCCGCGCTTGGGGTCGGTCATAGGTACTTCCCGGAAAGTGAATGGAGGGGGCTGGGCACACAGACCCTTACCCATGACAAACGAAGCGTCGGCGCGAGTATTTAGCGCGGCGTGCCCGGCGGTGGCGGTGGCGGATAAATTGCCCGCTGCCTGGTTCGTTCTTGTTGGGTAGGCGCACGCGTAGGGTCGCGTGCCGGATCTATCCAGTGAGAGCGAACCAATGACGAAAAAGAACCTGGTGTATGTGTGGTCCCTGAGAAATGCCGCCGCCGACAAGGCCGGGCAGCCAGTGGCCTATAAGGACCACGAGCGCTACATGAAGTCGGTGCTGGAGTTTCTGGTGGGCTCGCTCAACGATACGTCGCTGGGCGAGGCCTATAACCTGGTGGGCGTGGTGTATGACGACGACGAGCAAAACCCGCGTGACCGGCAATTGGTCGCCGACTATGGCTTTGCCTATGCGCCGGGCCGCCAGTGGCTGTACCCGGCGGACCTGCGGGTGCAGGGGCGTCTGGTCAACGATTTGCTGCTGAGCGTGCCGTCCACCTACCGCCGCCTGCCGCGTGGCAGCGCGCAACACATCGCCGGCAAGCAGGACTTCGAACGCCGCCTGCACGACACGCTGGTGGAGCTGAAGGCCGATATCGTGGTGCTGGACGGCCTGTTGGTGATCCTCGATGAGCTGGTGCGCCCGGGTGCGCCATTTGCGCGGCGGATCATGAACATTCACCCGGGCATTACCCGTATCGAATCGCCCTACGAGCGCCGGGGCGCCTACGCCACCTGGAACGCCTTGTACGGTGCCCGTGGCCAGGCGGTGGTGGATTGGACGACCAAGGAGACGCAGCCGTGCGAGCCGCTGTACCTGACCGGTGCGTCGTTCCACTACGTGGACAACGGCATCGACTCCGGTGAAGTGTTCCACGACGTGCTCAAGACCGAGATTTCCCCGGACGACACCATCCTCGAATTGCGCTGGAACAACTTCAACAACAGCCTGTTTCCGGCGTTGCATGAAGGTTTGGAACGGTTGGCTCGACAGGGCTGACGCACGCCCCCTGTAGGAGCGGGCTTGCCCGCGAAAATCGCCAACGATAACGCGTTTATCCTGGATAAACGCGGCGTACTCGGGGGCTTCGCGAGCAAGCTCGCTCCTACAGTGGGTGCAGCGGGTGCAGCGGGTGCAGCGGGTGCAGCGGGTGCAGTAGGTGCAGTAGGTGCAGCGGGTGCAGCGGGTGCAGTAGGTGCAGTAGGTGCAGTAGGTGCAGCGGGTGCAGCGGGTGCAGTAGGTGCAGTGAGGGGATTTGTTGTTACAGGTCGCGCACTACCCGAAAACCGATCCAGTCCCCGCGTGTCTGCGGGTAGATGTTGTTGCGATTGCCCGAGCGCGAGAACACTGGCGCTTCGCCCCAGTCATTGCCACGGATCTGGTAGCTCTCGCAGTTCGGTTCCACCCAGGCGCTGCCGTCGGTCGGTGCGCCGATGTAGTTGGGGTGTTCGCAGTCGGCCACGCGCTCGTAGACGTTGCCGTGCATGTCGTACATGCCGAATGCGTTCGGCGGGTAGCTGCCGGCCGGCGAGGAAAAACTGTAGCCATCCGCCGGACCGTAAGTGTTGGCATGTTCGGCAATGCTGTAACCCTTGCCCTCGTCGAACGGAAACGGGAAGGGCCCGCTGGAGCCGGCGCGCGCGGCGTATTCGCGCTGGGCTTCGCTGACCATGTGGTACGGCTGCCCGGTCTTTTTCGACAGCCAGGCCACGTAGTGTTTGATGTCGTCCATGTCCATGCACACTGCCGGCTGACGCGGGCTCTGGGGGTAGCGCGGCTTGCTGGCGATGCATTCGCGGCCGGGGCGGGTATCGCCGTCGGCGATCTTGACCCCGGTCTGGCGGATATAGCTGTCCCACTCGCCAGCGGTGATCTGGAAGCGGCTCATGGCGAACGGCTTGGCGAAGGTCACGGCATGCATCGGGCTTTCGTCCGGCTCGCGGCCGACCTCATCGTCGGGCGTGCCCATGGTGAAAGTGCCGGCGGGCAGCACGACCATTTCCGGGCAGTCCTTGCAGTCCTTGAACACTTTGCCGGGTTGCGGCGTGGCGGCCTCGGCCAGGTTGGGCAGCAGCGCTGCGCACAGGGCGGTGAGGGCCAAAGCGGTCAGGGGGGCGGATGGCGTCATGTGGGCCTCTCGTTCAAAGGGCAAAGGGCGTGCGTCGCCACCGCTGGCTCAGCACGGTCATGTTGTGCTCACGGGCTTACGTCGAGGGTGATGAGCGGTTGGCCAAGGGCCTGGCGGCTTTTTGTACCTGTTCCCACACCCGCAGAAAGTTGCCGCCCCACAGCTTGGCGATGTCGGCTTCGGAGTAGCCGCGCTGGATCAGCTCGGCGGTGACGTTGCGGATTTCGCCGACGTTGTTCCAGCCGTCGATACCGCCGCCGTCGTTGAAGTCCGACGCCAGGCCGACATGGTCGATGCCGATCTTGCGCACGGTGTAGTCGATGGCATCGCCCAGGTCCTTGAGGGTGGCCTTGGGTTCGTCATCGAGGATCGCGTACAGCGCGCTGGCGTACTCGCCGAACGTGTGCTCGGGCCAGGCGGCGATGATTGCGTCGCCCGGCATCAGGGCCACGGCCAGGTTGGGCAGGGGGGGCAGGTCGAAGCGGGCGCGCAGGGTGTTGAGCTTGTCCTGGGTCGGCTGGCTCAGCGGGCGCAGGTAGGCGGAGAAGGCCACGATCTGTACCACGCCGCCGCTGCGCTTGATCAGTTGCAGTTCCTTGTCACTGAGGTTGCGCGGGATATCCACCGCCGCGCGTGGCGCCGAGTGGGAGGCCACCAGTGGCGTGCGGCTCAACTGCGCAACCTGTTCCAGGGCCTTGGTCGACATTTGCGACACATCGATGATCACCCCCAGGTCATTGAGGCGGTGTACCGATTGCTGGCCGATGTCCGAGAGGCCGTCGAGAGCGTCGGTGGAGTCATTGAAAAATGGCAGTGGCCGCGACGAGTCGGACCAGGCGTTATTGCCGATATAGCTGAAGCCGAACATACGCATGCCGCGTGCTGTCCACAGGTCCAGCTGGTTCAGGTCGCTGCCCAGCGGGTAGGCGTTGAGCATGCTGATAAAGATCGCGAATTTGCCTTCGCCATGCAGGCGCCGGAAGTCATCCGGGGTGTAGGCGATGCCCACTTCGTTGGGGAAGTCGCGCACCATGCCGGAGATGATTTTGTAGCGCACCTCCTGCTCGTGGCGGGCTTCCTCGACAAAGCCGTCGCTGGGCCTGTGGGGAGCATTGGCGCCGTTCCAGATTTCCGGCCAGCCGAAAACCGTCAGCGCCGCCCCGGACAATCGCCCGCGACGCGCCTTGGCCAGGTCGAACTGGCCACCGCCGTCGTGGTCGGCCTCATTGCCGGCAGTGCCGAAATCCAGCGGCACGGTGATATGGCTGTCGAACGACAACAGGCGCTCCTGCAGGTCATTGGCCTGCTTGATCACCGCCAGCGGGTAACCGGCATTGCCTCGGAACCAGTGATCCCAGGCCAGGAAACCGGCCCCGGCGCCGATGGCCAATGCCAGTGGCAGGCCGATAAACAGCGCCTTTTTCGAACGTGGTTTTGTCATTGCCGTCTCAGTCAGTTGAGGCCTTTGCTATCTGGGAAGAACGAGCGATGAGCGCGGAAATTTAGACCTCGGCGACGGCGCGGTAAATTTCCCGCGCGAGTAAACGTTCTAGCTCTGATAACGCCGTTTCCTAAGGTAGACAATGACGATCTCTCGACGTGGGTTCATCGCAGGCCTGGCGCTGACCGGCGCCGCCGTGCCGGCGGCCTTATATGCCCATCGCGAGTGGACGCGTGAAGAATTCCCCATCACCCCCGGCGAAGCCACGGTGGATCTTGCCGATACCGCCGGCCAGCACCTGGCGAACACATTGCGCGGGGTGTGGAACCTGCGCCTTGAAGGCCGCGATGCCGGCCTCAAGGGTTTGCCCGCGCAGGGCCTGGCGTTGCTGCTCGATGTCGCGCCGCGTGGGCGTGGTTTGCGTGGTTATCTCGACACGGCCGAGCACCTGCGCGGCGATGGCGAACCCCGTTATCGCGTGTTGGGTGACTTGCTCACGGGCGAGGGCACCGAGCTCTATTGGCGGCTGATCGACCGTGATGCCGCCGACGGCGCGCCGGCCTATGAATTCAGCATGACCGTCGATGAAGTCTGGGGCGTCTTCGGCAACGCCGGCAGCGGCACCCTCAGCGGGCAGATCCTCGACCTCGACCGCCCCCTGGCGCTGACCGCGCCGGATAATCGCTTTGTTGCCCACAAACAGCCGTTTCCCGAAGCCCGCCAACGCATCGGTCTCAACCCTTCGCTGCTGGCCTGGCTGATTTCCCCCGAGCACCGCCTGTTCCACCAACTGTGGCACGCCACGCGCGACCAATGGCACAAGCTCTCCGAGGAAAAACGCGACGCCTTGCGTGGCATCGGCTGGCAGCCCGGCCCACGGGGCAAGGAGCGCGACGCGCGGGGCAAGCTCAAGGATCGCAACGGCTCGGGCATCGACTTCTTCTTCATGCATCGGCATATGCTCGGCACCGCACGTTCGATGCAAGACTTGCCGTCGTGGTCCGCCTTCCCCGAACCGCAACCGGCCCTGGAACGTGATCGCCTGGGCTTCCTGCGCTACTTCGACAACCATGACGGCTTTGCCCTGCCACCCACCTGGCTGGCGCCGGACGACGGCGACTACACCCAATGGGTCAGCGATATCAAAGCCGCCGAGACCTACCACAGCAACTTCCAGGTCTGGGAATCCCAATACCGCGACCCGCGATACCTGGCCAAATTGACCCTGGGCCAGCTCGGCTCCGAAATGGAACTGGGCCTGCATGACTGGCTGCACATGCGCTGGGCCTCGGTGCCCCGCGACCCCTCCAACGGCGCCCCCGTGCCCTTCGCCCGCGACCCGGCAGACTTTGCCGCGCGTTGGTATGCGCCCGAGAACGACTTTCTTGGCGATCCGTTTTCCTCCCACGTCAACCCGGTGTTCTGGCACTTCCATGGCTGGATCGACGACCGCATCGAAGACTGGTTCCGCGCCCATGAGCGCTTCCATCCCGGCCAGGTCAGCCGCCTGGAGGTCAATGGCGTGGCATGGTTCGCGCCGGGGCGGTGGGTTGAAGTCGGCGACCCGTGGCTGGGCCCGGATACCCATGGCTGCAGCACCACGCCAGGCTTGCAGAGGGGGCGTTCGATGGAGATGGACCCAGAGATCATGAAGCTCGCCCTGCGAATTACGTTTGCTGCGCAAGACGAAGCGCTGCAGGGTTTGTTCAAACGGGTGCCGAAGCGGCCATGGTATGCGCGGCATTTGAAGGTCAAGGCGCGCGAGGTGTAGGCGTTTTTTGCTGAAGTTCAATGTTTATGATGTAAAGCTGAGACGGAGATGGTTTATCTTCTGGTCGGCACGTGGGTGTTTTTTATAGGTTTTAGTACTATAAACAATGGAGGATGTTGAAAGAAATTCATATGGGTTTGTATATTTCTACTGATCTTTTATTGGGCGCCGTCACGGTTAAGAAATATCCGACAGCGAGATCCCTGTCTGTGGTTTAAATCTTCAATAATCTTTGCAAGAAAGATAATCTTTGTGCTTTGTGGGAAATATCCCTGATGCGCAATGGAAAGTTCCCGTCCGTGATCCGGGGGCTGGTAAGTTCCGGCAGTGATACTTCATTCTAGTGAGCAAGCGGACGCCATGTGCCATGTAGCGCTTTGGTTTCCGGAAAGGGAATTTAAGTTGATTGGATTCCGGTTTTAATTTCCATCTGACCGCAGATCAATGCTGTTGGATAACTCACGGAATGAAACGATGACGCTAAGCAGCTTTCAAAATGAAGTGCCCAAGGCCAGGGTTAATATCAAGCTCGACCTGCATACCGGCGGTGCGCAGAAAAAGGTTGAGTTACCTTTGAAACTGATGGTGCTGGGTGACTACAGTAACGGTAAAGAACAGCGTCCGCTCTCCGAGCGCGGCAAGGTTGATATCAATAAGAACAACTTTGACAGCGTCCTGGGCGAGTTCTCGCCGGGTCTGAAGCTGGCTGTCGACAACACCTTGGACGACGATGCGTCCGACACCGCTGTCGAACTGAATTTCCGGTGCATGAAGGACTTCGAGCCTGAGCAGGTCGCACGGCAGATTCCACAACTGCGTGCGTTATTGGCGATGCGCAACCTGTTGCGTGATCTCAAATCGAATCTGCTGGACAACGTGACCTTCCGCCATGAGTTGGAGCGCATCCTCAAGGATGACGCGCTCAGTGACGAACTGCGCGCTGAGTTGGCTGCCTTGGCGCCTGAAGAAGAGCGTTAATTCATAGCGGTAATTTAAAAGGGAAGTTAAAGCATGTCCTTAGAACATTCCAACGTGCAAGCGCGCGGCGCCACAGTGTTGTCTGAAGAGTCTGCGGGTGTTTATGCTGCGCTGTTTAACAAGATCAATTTAAGTCCTGTTGCTGAATTGGCCGGTATTGATATCTTCCAGAACTCGGATGCGCTGTCCGAGGTGTCCGCCGATGAGCGGGTGACGGCAGCGGTCAGTGTGTTTTTAAAGTTGCTTAAGCAATCGCCGCAAAAAATCGAGCGTTTGGATAAAGTCCTGTTGGATGAGCATATTGCTTCGTTGGACCGGCAGATTGGCCGTCAACTCGATGCGGTCATGCACCATCCGGACTTCCAGCGCGTCGAGTCAACCTGGCGCGGTGTGAAATCGCTGATTGATCAGACGGATTTCCGTCAGAACGTTCGCATAGAACTATTGGATGTCAGCAAGAACCACCTAGTGCAAGACTTCGAGGACGTGCCTGAAATTGCCCAGAGCGGCTTGTACCTGCATACCTACACGCAGGAGTACGACACACCGGGGGGCGAGCCGATTGCGGCGGCTATTTCAAACTACGAATTCGATCGCAGGCCTCAGGACATCGCGCTGCTGCGCAATATTTCCAAAGTCGCCGCCGCCGCCCACATGCCGTTTGTGGGGGCTGTAGGCCCAGCGTTCTTCGGCAAGGAAACCATGGAGGAGGTGGCCGCGATCAAGGACATCGGCAACTATTTTGATCGTGCCGAATACATCAAGTGGAAGTCATTCCGTGACAGTGACGACGCGCGTTACATCGGCCTGACCATGCCGCGCGTCCTGGGGCGCTTGCCCTACGGGCCCGACACCGTTCCCGTGCGCAGCTTCAATTACGTCGAGAATGTCAAAGGGCCGGATCACCACAAGTACCTGTGGACCAACGCATCGTTTGCCTTTGCCGCGAACATGGTCAAAAGCTTCATCAGCAACGGTTGGTGCGTGCAGATACGTGGGCCGCAGTCGGGTGGTGCGGTCACTGAACTGCCTATCCATTTGTATGACTTGGGCACTGGCAATCAGGTCAAGATTCCTTCCGAAGTGATGATTCCGGAAACCCGTGAGTTCGAGTTCGCCAACCTCGGTTTCATTCCGCTCTCGTACTACAAGAACCGCGACTATGCGTGTTTCTTCTCGGCCAACTCCGCGCAAAAGCCGGCGCTGTACGACACGGCCGACGCCACCGCGAACAGTCGAATCAACGCACGCCTGCCTTACATTTTTCTGCTGTCACGCATTGCTCACTATCTGAAGCTGATCCAGCGCGAAAACATTGGCACCACCAAGGACCGGCGTTTGCTGGAACTGGAGTTGAACAAGTGGATCGGCGGGCTGGTCACCGAGATGACTGATCCGGGCGATGACTTGCAGGCCTCACACCCGCTGCGGGAGGCGAAGGTCACGGTGGAAGACATCGAGGACAACCCCGGTTTCTTCCGCGTCAAGTTGTATGCCGTGCCGCACTTCCAAGTCGAGGGCATGGACGTGAACTTGTCGCTGGTTTCGCAGATGCCCAAGGCCAAAGCCTGATTCAGTCGTAGGGAAACGATGCCATGAATATCGATCGCCCTCTGTGGGCCGCCGGGGCGTTGCTGTCGCCGCAACAATTCCAGCAACAGGCGCGCTGGGAGGCTTGGACCAACGAACAACTCGCGCACCTGGCCCTGGCACACCCCTGGGGTGTCCAGGCGGTAGGGTTCGACCTGGATGCATTACGGCTGGGTAAGCTCAAGGCGACTCAGTTGCGGGTCCGTATGCCCGATGGCACCTGGATCGACACCGAGCAGGTCGACCGTCTGCCTCCGGCCTTGGAGCTGGCGCAGTTGCTGGCCGACGAAGATCAGGACGCGTTATTGCACTTGGCCTTGCCTCTGGAACAGGCGAATGGCGACAACTGCCTGTTCGACGGTGGCAGGGCCGATCGGCCCACACGCTATCGCCAGTCTTGGCGCGACGTACAGGATATGTATGCCGATGAGGTGCAGTCGATAGGCGTGCTGGAGCATGCTCTGAGCCTGCGTCTGCAGCGCGACGATAATGCGGACTACATGACGTGTCCGGTCGCGCGCCTGGTGCGCGACGGGCAGGGCGCCTGGAGCCTCGACCCGGGCTATGTGCCGCCGTTGCTGAGCTTCGCCGCGCACCCGGGGTTGCTGAACCAGCTGGACAACCTGTTGACGCAATTGTCCGCCAAGCGGCAACGGCTCATGGGCATGCGGCGGGAAAGCAATCAGCGCATGGCCGACTTTGCCGTCGCCGACGTGTCGCTGTTCTGGCTGCTCAATGCGTTGAATACCTACCAGCCGGTATTGGCCGATCTTCGGGAGTTTCCCGCGCGCCACCCCGAGCAGGTTTACCAGCAACTGATCAAGCTCGCCGGTGGCCTGCTCACGTTTTCGCTGGAACACGACGTGGACAAAATCCCCGCTTATCGGCACACCTCGTTGGAGGCGGTATTCCCGCCGCTGATGCACACCCTGTCGCTGTTGTTGGAGGCCAGTCTGCCGTCGCGGGTCATTGCTTTGAACCTGGAGGTGCAGGGGGCCAATCGTTGGCAAGTCACGCTGAATGATCCGCGCTTGCGCGAGCGTGAGGGGGCCGATTTCTATCTGTCGGTGCGCAGTCGGCTACCGGCGGCGCAGGTGCAGGACCAGTTCCCGCGCCTGTGCAAGATCGGTACGCCGGATGAGGTCGATTATCTGATCAACGCGGCGCTCGACGGGGTGCCGTTGCAGTCCCTCAGCCATGTGCCGGCGGCGATTCCATTGCGCCTGGAAAATCAGTACTTCGCCCTGGATCTCGGGCATTCCAAGGGGCAGGCGGTGCTGGACGAAGGGGTCTGTGCTTTCTACGTTCCCAGCAGCTTGGTCGACGTCAAGTTGGAATTGTTTGCGGTGCTGCGCTCATGAAACCGACGCCTTCCAACGAGCAAGCCGCAGCAGCGGTGGATATCGACGCGCTGTTACAGGACACCTATCTATTGGTGGTCGAGTTGCGCCAGGGCGCCTCGGTGCAAGCTGGCCGGGAGTTGGGCCAGCTTTGTATCGAACAGGTTGAGCAAGCTCGGCAGCACCTTGAACGGGCGGGCCTGAGTCAGCGCAACATCGACCACATCAGTCATGCTCAATGCGCGTTACTCGACGAAACGGTGCTGACCTGCGCCGACGCAGATGCCCGCGCTGCCTGGGCCAGCGAACCGCTGCAGGCCAAGTTCTTCAATCGTCATCAGGCCGGTGAGTTTCTGTACGAGGCCATGCGTGACGTGTTGAGCGAACCCGCGCCGGACCGGCATGTGTTGACGGTATTTCAGCGCGTATTGATGTTGGGTTTTCGCGGGCGCTATCGTGATTTGAGCGACCCCGGACGCGAGCAACTATTGGCTGCTCTCAACGCACAGGTGGCGCCGTTCAAGGTCAGCCAACACATGCCGACGCAGGTGGTCGGTGGCGAACTCAGCGCGGGTTTTGGCTGGCTGCGCTCGCCCTTGATTCATCTGCTGACAGTGGCCCTGTTGCTGGTTGCGACGTGGTGGGGATTGGATCATCTGCTGAGCGATGCAACTGCCTCGCTCTTGCCTGATCAGGGGTAAGTGCGGATGACCTTCAATCTGCATCGCATCCTTTACCTGTGGGCCGGTGTACTCGTCCTCGCGTTGCTGCTCATCATTCCGCTGGCGATGTGGGCGCGTGTGCTCGGCGCGCTGATCGCGGTGTGTTGTGTGACGTGGGCCTGGGTATCGCTGCGCCTGCGCGCCGAGCGGCAGCTTGGGTCGGTGAGGTTGGCCGAGGGCATGGTGCTGCCCGCTGCGGGGTTTCGTCAGCCGGTGGTGCTGGTCTGCGGTGATGGCCTGGATGGGCTGTTCGGCGGGGTTGCCGCCGGGCAGTTGGCCCTGCGGGTAACCGAGCGAGGGTGCTACGTGCGCGTACCGAGCCTGGAGCAACTGCCGGCTATCACCGATCACCTTCTGGCCTTGCGTCCTGGCTGGGCCGGGCAACTGGGCGTGATGTTCAGCGTCAGCCCCGGCGCGCACAGTGATGGGGCGATACTCGCCGGTCAGATGCGCGCCTTCAGTCATCAACTGGCCTTGGCCCGCAAACGCGGGGTTGCGCTGCCGCTGTTGCTGGTGAGCTACCTGCAAACCCTGCAGGACGAGGCACCCTGGTTCTGTTGGGGCAGCGGGCAGGCCGAGGTCCGTGTGTGTGATGCGGGTGCTTGCGTCAGCCTGGATGACTGGCAACAGCAATCCGCTGACTCGCCCAGGCAGGCCGCTCGGATGCACGCCAGCATTCAACTGAACAGCGCTGTGGCCTGGCTTCACGAAGCGGTACTGCCGCACCTTGTCATGCGTAGCGCTTCTGGCCTAGTGGCGATCTGCGCAGTTACGTGGGTGCCGGCATTGGCGCATGCCGTGAACGGGAACCTGTGGCAGCAATGGTTACGCAGCAAAGTCGCGCTGGCGGATCACAGGGCGGTTGTGGCCGATGCGGTGTTGCCGGTCCCGGACCCTTTGCTCAACCTGCTGCCGCTCGGCCCGCTGCGTTCCCCGGTGCAACGCGCGAGCGTTGTTGCGCTGTGGTTGTTCGCCGTCGCCGGTGTTGTCGCACTTGCCAGTTCGGCGTGGCAGAACGCCCTGTTGCTGCGCCAAGTCAGTGATGACCTGCGACGTTATTCGGCGATCCCGCAACCGACCCAGCGTAATCAGCGCGAGTTTCTTGGGCGTGAAAATGCCGTGGGCGTGTTGCGCCAGGACGCCCAGCGTCTGGACGCGTACTACCGGCACGGTGCGCCCCCGGCATTCGGCCTGGGCCTGTATCGCGGCGAACGCCTGCGCGCTGCGCTGCTGGCGGTACTGGCTGCTCACGTTGAGCCGCCACCGGCCGCATCGCCTGCGCGGGCTGCCAGCCCGGTGCGGTTGGACAGCCTGTCGCTGTTCGCCAGCGGCAGTGCCCAGCTCAAGGCGGATTCAGCCAAGATCCTGATCAATGCGCTGGTCGATATCAAGGCCCAGCCCGGCTGGCTGATCGTGATCTCGGGGCATACCGATGCCACTGGCGACCCCGAGAACAACCTTCGACTGTCCCGCGCCCGCGCCGCTGCCGTGCATGACTGGATGCAACGCATGGGCAGCATTCCCGACAGCTGCTTTGCCGTGCAAGGCTTCGGCGCCAGCCAGCCGATTGCCGGTAACGACACCGAGGCGGGGCGTGCAGCCAACCGCCGCGTTGATATCCGTCTGGTGCCTGAGGCGGGGGCCTGCGCGCTTCCCGTTGCAAGCCCGGACAGGCAACCCCCGGTCGCATTCCGCGACATTTAAATCTACGAGAAAAAGGAGCTTCACATGGCAATTCCCGTTTACCTCTGGCTGCAAGACGACGGCGGCGCAACTATCAAGGGTTCGGTGAACGTGCAACAACGCGAGGGCAGCATCGAGGTGGTTGCCCAGGATCACAGTCTGTACATCCCCACCGACAACAACACCGGGAAATTGACCGGTACGCGGGTTCACACCCCGTTTCTGTTTTCCAAGGAAATCGATGCCTCCAGCCCCTATCTCTACAAGGCGGTCACCACCGGGCAAACCCTCAAGAGTGCCGAGTTCAAGTGGTACCGCATCGACGATGCGGGGCAGGAGGTCGAGTACTTCATCACCAAACTCGAAGAGGTCAAGGTCGTGAAAGTCGCGCCGAAAATGCACGACGTCAAAGACCCCAGCAAAGAGAAGCACAACCACCTCGAGCAGGTGGAGTTGCGTTACGAGAAGGTCACCTGGACCTACAAGGACGGCAACATCATCCACTCCGATTCGTGGAATGAACGCCAAAGCGCTTGATACGCCCGGAGCAGCAGGTGGGTCTTTGCCTGCTGGCTCCCGGTGTGCTGGGTTGAGCGTCCGTTCGCGGGCGTTCAGCCAAACACATCGAGTTTCCAACCCGTGGCTGGTGTTAAAGATCACGTACCACCATCACCGAACAAGGATGTAGCCGTATGGCCCAGAATTCCACGCGCTTGCTTCGTCGTCTCAACCCTTACTGCGCCCAGGCGTTGAGTGCAGCGGCCACGCTGTGCCAAAGCCGTGCCCACGCGCAGATCACCGTTGAACACTGGCTACTCAAGTTGCTGGGGCAAGGTGAAGGCGACCTGACCGTGATCGCACGTCGCTATGAGTGGAATATGGAGACGTTGTGGTATGGCTTGCTGGAGCACATCGATCGTCTGCCGCGTAGCGTGCAGAGCAAGCCGCAGCTGTCGGCGCCATTGCAGCAACTGATCAAAAATGCCTGGTTGCGTGCCTCATTGGACGAGCACAACGACAGCCTGCGTTCCGTACATCTGCTGAGCGCGTTGATGGAGACGCCCAACCTGCTGGCGTGCGAAGCCGTATGGCCTTTGCTCAGCCTCAGTGAGGTGCAGTTGCAGCGGCTGCAGGTGCTGCTGGACCAAACCTCCGAAGAGCGCCCCGCGGTGCAGACGTCAGTGACCGCGGGGCCTTCAAGTGAACTCGCCATACTCCCGCCCAGCGTGTCGAAAGACGACGCGTTAGCGGCGCTGCTGGACAGGTTTACCCAGGACCTGACCGCCAAGGCCGCGCAAGGGAAGATCGACCCGGTGTTCGGCCGCGATGATGAAATCCGTCAGGTCATTGACATCCTCAGCCGTCGGCGCAAAAACAATCCGATCCTGGTGGGCGAGCCTGGTGTCGGCAAAACGGCGCTGGTCGAAGGCCTGGCGTTGAGCATTGCCCAAGGCAAGGTGCCGGACAGTCTCAAAACAGTCAGTGTGCGTACCCTTGACCTGGGATTGTTGCAAGCCGGCGCTGGCGTCAAGGGCGAGTTCGAACAACGCCTGAAAAACGTGATCGACGCCGTACAGCAGTGCGAACAACCGGTGCTGTTGTTTATCGATGAGGCCCATACCCTGGTCGGGGCCGGCAACCAGGCCGGCGGCGCCGATGCGGCCAACCTGCTCAAGCCCGCTCTGGCCCGTGGCGAGTTGCGCACCATCGCCGCGACCACCTGGAGTGAATACAAGCAGTATTTCGAGCGTGATGCCGCTTTGGAAAGACGCTTTCAAATGGTCAAGGTCGAGGAACCGGACGACGCGAATGCTTGCCTGATGTTACGCGGGCTCAAGGCGCGCTACGCCAGCCATCACGGTGTGCATATCCAGGATGCGGCAGTGCAGGCGGCGGTCAGCCTGTCGAGGCGCTACCTGACGGGGCGCCAGTTGCCGGACAAAGCCGTCGACCTGCTGGACACCGCTAGCGCCCGGGTGTGCATGAGCCTGGACTGCGAACCGCAGGCGTTGCGCCGTCTGAGTGCCCTGCAAGTGGCCCTGGAACTGGAGGGCCAAGCGCTGGAGCAGGATCAGCGGCTTGGCGGCCACAGCGTGGATGAGCGTCTGGCGACGATTGCCGCGCAACACGCCGATCTGCAACGTCAGCACGCCGATCTGGAACAGCAATACCGCCAAGAACTCGATCTGGCCCAACAATTGATTGCTGCGCGCCAGGCGCAGCCACCGCAGCGGGATACCTGTGCACAGTTGCAACGGCAGTTGAGTGACATTCAAGGCAGCCAGCCACTGCTGTCTTTGGATGTCGATGCACGTAGCGTGGCGCAAGTCATCGCCGACTGGACCGGCGTGCCACTGGGCAGCTTACTCAAGGACGAGCAGGCCAATCTGCTGCTGCTCGAACAGCAATTGCAAGCGCGCGTGATCGGCCAGGCTCCGGCCTTGAGTGCCTTGGCTCAGCGCCTGCGTGCGGCCAAAACCGGGCTCACCGATGAGAAGGCGCCGTTGGGCGTGTTCCTGCTGGTCGGCACCAGCGGCGTAGGCAAGACCGAAACGGCGCTGGCCTTGGCCGACAGCCTGTTCGGCGGCGAAAAATCACTGATCACCCTCAACTTTTCCGAGTACCAGGAAGCCCACACAGTCAGTCAACTCAAAGGCTCGCCACCCGGCTACGTCGGCTACGGCCGGGGCGGTGTATTGACCGAAGCCGTGCGCCAGCGGCCCTACAGCGTTGTGTTGCTCGACGAGGTGGAAAAGGCGCATCGCGATGTGCTTAACCTGTTCTACCAAGTCTTCGATCGTGGGTTTATGCGCGATGGCGAAGGGCGCGAGATCGACTTCCGTAACACGGTCATTCTGATGACCTCCAACCTTGGCAGCGATCTGCTGCACACCAGCGTGCAGGAACACCCGGAGATACCGGACAGCGTGCTGCATGAACGACTGCGTCCGATCCTGCGCGAACACTTTCAGCCAGCGTTGCTGGCGCGCTTTCAAACCCTGATCTATCGCCCGCTGCAAGCCGACGCACTCAAAGGCATTGTTGCGATCAAGCTGGCCCAGGTCGCTAAGCGCCTGCAGCGTCATTACGGTCTGGATTGCCGGATCGACGACACCCTGAACGACGCCTTGGTTGCCGCCTGCCTGCTACCGGATTCAGGCGCACGCAACATCGACAGCTTGCTTAACGAGCAGCTCCTGCCGGTCCTCAGTCAACACCTGTTGGCGCGTCGAGCGGCGCAACTGCGCACCCACGGCGTGAGCTTGGGCTATAGCGAGGATGAAGGGATCAGTCTGCATTTCAGCGATGTTCAAGACACGGCGCAGGCCGTCGCCCTGGAGGTGTGAACGTGCAGGCTTTCTTCGACCACAGCCGGCACACCTTGAGTGTGCGCAACATCGAAGCCCGTCTCGACGTGTTGGCCTTTGAAGGCCACGAACACCTGAGCCAGCCCTTCACCTATCGCGTGGAATTCACCAGCACCGAACGTGACCTCGCCGCCGAAACCCTGCTTGGCCAGGACGCCCGTTTCAGCCTGCACGCCGCCCCGCAAAAACCACCGGCCTCAGGCTTCAGCGCGCCCGCGGTCAAACCGCTGCGCACCTTGCACGGCGTGGTCACCGGCTTCAAGCGCCAATCCGGCTCGAACGACCAGGCCCGTTATGAAATCACTCTGCAGTCGCGCCTGGCCCTGCTCGGCCAAGGCAGACAATTTCGCATCTACCAGCATCAATCCGTGCCGCAGATCGTCGAAAGCATCCTGCGCAGCCGCCACGACTTTGAAGGCCAGGACTTTCTGTTCAGCCTGAAACGCGACTACCCCAGGCGCGAGCAGGTCATGCAATACGGCGAGAGCGACCTGGCCTTCATCGACCGCCTGCTCGCCGACGTCGGCATCTGGTACCGCTTCACCAGCGACGAACGCCTGGGTATCGATGTGGTCGAGTTCTGCGACGATCAGCGCCTCTACCAGTTTGACATCGCGCTGCCGTATCGCCCGCAATCCGGGTTGGGCAGCAGCGGGCAGGACGCGGTGTGGCACCTGCAATCGAACCACCGGGTGGTCGAACAACAGGTGCATATCCGCGCCTACCACCCCCGCGACGCCGGCGCGCACCTGAGCGGCGAGATCGACCAGAGCCGCGGCTCCAGCGGCACCTACGGCGAGGCCTACCACTACGCCGAGCCCTACACGACCCTCGGCGACCGGCTGGATCAGGACGAAGACCTGCTCAGCGAAAGCGGCTACTTCTACGCACGCCTGCGCCATGAGCGTTACCTCAACGCCCAGACCCAACTCAGCGGCATCACCAGCAGCGCCACGTTAGCGCCGGGGCAGGTGCTGCACATCTCCGGTGGCGCGCCCCAAGCCTTCACACCGGGCGCGGTGATCACCGGCCTGACCACCACCGCCGCCCGCGACAGCAGCTTGGTCGCCACCTTCCAGGCCATACCCTATTCAGACACCGTGTGCTTTCGCCCCGCACTGCAGCCCAAACCCCAAATCGCCGGCACCGTCCCGGCCCGCGTCACCAGCCCACAGGCCAACGACCCCTACGGCCACATCGACTTCGAAGGGCGCTACAAGGTCAACTTCCTGTTCGACCGCGACACCTGGAAACCCGGCGAAGAAAGCCTATGGCTACGCCTGGCCCGCCCCTACGCCGGAGATACCCACGGCCTGCACCTGCCGTTGATTGCAGGGACCGAAGTGGCGATTGCGTTCGAGCAGGGCGACCCGGACCGGCCCTACATCGCGCACGCGTTGCACGATAGCCAGCATGTCGATCATGTGACCTTGCGTAACTACAAACGCAACGTGCTGCGTACCCCGGCGAACAACAAGCTGCGGATGGATGACACGCGGGGGCGGGAGCACGTCAAGCTGAGTACTGAGTATGGAGGTAAGAGCCAGCTGAACCTGGGGCATTTGGTGGATGCCGCGAAACAAAAGCGTGGGGAAGGTTTTGAGTTGCGCACGGATAGTTGGGGCGCGATTCGTGGGGGGAAAGGTTTGTTTATCAGTGCGGATGACCAAGGCCAGGCTCGGGGTGAACAACTCGACATGGTGGCTGCCATTGAGCAACTGAAAAGTGCGCTATCGCTGGCGCGCTCTCTGGCGCAGGCAGCTCGTAGTGCTGGAGTGCAGCCTAGCGATATTGAGAGCCAACTGGATTTGGTTCAGTCACTCATAGGATTGGCGCAATCGGGATTACTGCTGCATGCCCCGGCGGGTATCGGCGTAATGAGTCCTAAAGCCGTGTGTCTGTCTTCCGGAGGAGAGAGCGTGGGTATCATCGCCGCGCACAACGCCGACATCAGCGCCGGACACGATATCACCGCAGCCGCCGAGGGTGGCGTCAGCGTGCTTGCGCAAAGTGCTGACCTGCAATTCAAGGCGGCCCAAGGCAAAGTTGAACTGCACGCTCAAGGCAGTTACCTCCATGCTTTGGCAAAGACCGACGTTAAGATCGAAAGCGTGGAAGGTCGTATAGAAATCAACGCCCCGCAAGAACTGGTGCTCAACTGTGGCGGTGCCTATATCCGTTTAAAGGGCGGTGATATAGAACTAGGGGCGCCAGGCAATATTTATCTAAAAGCTAACCATGTGCAAAAGTTTGGCAGCGCCAGCCTCAATACACCGGCGTCACTGTTGCCGGCGGGTTACTCCGGCGGCTATACCTTGAAAGACGACACGGAGACACCACTGCCATTTAGTCGCTACCGGATAACCACCCAACAAGGTGAGGTATTCAATGGCGTGACGGATAAGCATGGGCAGACGATGAGCGTTCATACCTTATTGCCCGGAGACCTGAAAATTGAATTGCCAGAATCAGTAACACGCTATGACGAACAGCTTCGCTTGATCGGGCCTGATGGCGAGCTTGTAAGTAACTTTAAATATTCGGTCACTCTGGCAGATGGACATGTATTTGAGGGGGTGACAGGTGCGCAGGGTTTTACCCAGCGCTTCGAAACTCAGGAGCCGACACGGATCACGCAAATAGAACTTTTTCTTACGGAGGGTTTCGGGGCTTTCTGCTGCGCTGCGGAAAGCATTAAAACCCCAATGGTCATTGATCTTACGTCAAGTGATGTATCAACTAACGAGGTAGCAATAGGTAGCTCGGTAAAGGAGGTTTCTCTACCTAGAGGCAAGAAGCGCTCTTTGACGCTTGGGGAAATTGCCATGGCAGGAACAATCTTTAAGGATGCTATTGATTATACAAAAGTTGAGGTGCATCACGCTGGGTGGTGGGGGTTCCTGGGGCGGCAGAATACGGCTGCAACTCCTAACGGTAATATGTATTACCCTTCAAGTACTGGGTACTATAGGAATGATTTTTCCGCTACTGATGATGATCGAGATAAAGCGCTATTCATACATGAGATGACCCATGTATGGCAGTACCAGTTGGGTTATCCGGTCAAGCGAATGGGGTTGGTGGTTACGAGTCGTGGCGCACCTGCTTATCGCTATGCTCTGACAGAACAGAGCGTCTTGTCGGACTACAACATGGAGCAGCAAGGTGAAATTATCTCGGATTATTATTTGATTTGTGTGGTGGGCAATCCGCACGGTGTGTGGAATGAACGCAACTTCACCAAAAGTCCAGAGCTTCTTGCGTCGACACTCGAGTCGTTTCTTAAAAAGCCAGTCGACAAAAAACATCTTCCAAGTTGAAAAGGAGGGTTGTATGAAACTTGCACTGTTTTTAACGCTCAGCTTGCCATGGTTAGTAGTCGAAAGTGTTTATGCTGCATCATATGGCCGCAGAGAGGCTGGGAATGTGGTTTCGGTTAATGGTAAACCGGCTATTTGCGTGCCTAGCAATGCTAAGGGCGTCTTTGCAGTGAGCCGCGTATCATTAACAGAAAGCTATATACGAAACCCTCCTACTTGGGGGGCGTCCCTTTTGCCGGGATTTAAACCATTGGAGCTGAGTCCAGGTGCCTGTATCGTTTTAGGTGCCGTGCCTGAGGGGTACGAGTACGACAACTACAAAATCAAAGCCCGCCCTCTGCTGCTTGAAGTTAATCAAACTTATATATTCAGTCTGCGTAATGCATATCGCTCTACTGATAGTTACGACGCCGTCTTCTGTGTCAATAAAACTGCGACCGGAGTCATGGAATATCTTCAGTACACCCGGCTGGCCGATGGAAGCCAGATCATTCCTTCGTGCGGTGGCAACCGTAACACTGATCCATCGAGTCAGGATGGCACAGGAGATATTGATAAATGAATGATTCCCTGCACCGCACGGATACGCTCAATTCGCGCAAGGAGTTTACTGGCGGTAAACAGAAACAGCATTGGATTGAATTCCAGTTGGTGGACGAGCAGGGGGCCCCCCTGGCGAATATGCCTTATCAGGCGATCAACGACGCCATCCGACAGAGGTGCTTCCCCGAATGCTCCGGGCTCAGCGATGCTCAGGGCGTGATTCGTATCGAGGGGCTGCACCCCATCCCCATCACCCTGAAGGTGCAGGCCGATCCTTTTGCCGAGTTGCTGCAAACCCGTCGCTTGCGTGCCCTGCGTGCCGAACCGCATCGGCCTGTAATCGGCAACTGCACCCCATTGTATGGCCCGCAGCGTTCGGGTTTCTCGCCCGTCGAGAAGCAGGCACTCGCGGCAGGTCACCGCTACCACTACCTGCGTATCGGTCAGTTATGCGACCGATTACCGACCCTTGATCCGCCTTTGGAGGACCCGAAGCGGCCTCCGGCCTTTCACTTCCCGGACACGGCATTCAGCGGTTTCACCGTTGAGTACGAAGCGCTGAATCACCGCCACGTGTTGGAAGTTTGCCCCTTCCGCGCCTGGTCGTTGGTGCTGCATCACCAACCCGAATACAGCATGGCCAATGCCTATAACCTTGGGCTGATGGCTAACCTGTCCTACAGCATTGTCGCCCAGAACATGTTGAAGCAACGACCGGGCACCGATCCCAGTATCGTCTCAGGCTCGGTGGAGGAGTTCTTTTTACGTCAGTGTCTGGATCTGTCGCGCACGCCGGTGATGATTGACTCTGGAGGGACGCGTCTGCCAGCACTGGTGGTAGACGTCCCCTTCAACCAGCGCTACACCACGGCGGTTATGCTGGATTCGCTGGAGGCCAAGCGACCATCGGGGGCCTCCGAGATTCCGCGGCTCATCATCGAAAACACCCAGTTGTTCTATTGCATCAACCAGACACAAGTGGTTGTGGCCTGGCGCGGGACACAGGAACCCAAGGACTGGCTGACGGATGTGCTGTACCGCCCGATGCCGGCCGATGGCAGCGGCTGTGACTTGAAGTCTGCGTGTACGCCTTTGACTGATGTCGGCAGTGTGCATTATGGGTTTTTGCATGCGTTTGAGGTGGCTAAGAGGTTGTTTCCTAAGCGCTTTGATGACATTCAAAAAGCGGTAGTTGAACAAAAGTTATTTATTTGCGGCCATAGCTTGGGTGGTGCCCTGGCTCTAATCCACTCTGCCGAGCTTATAGATCGCAGCCCTCTACTCTATACCTATGGTATGCCTCGCACCTTTACGGCCAAGGCACTGGAGCGCCTGAAAACGGTGACCCACTTTCGCCATGTCAACGACGCCGACACCATCACCAGCGTGCCACCCGAGGCGGAATTGGATAACTGGCTTTACGATGCCCTGGGGCCGCTGGGCCACGACCTGGGCTACATATGGTCCGTGGGTGAACTGGTGGCCGGCAAACTGGTGCGCTTTGGCGACCCCTACTGGCATCACGGCCAAATCGCCATGTTCTACCGTGCCGACCAGCATGTGGAGTCACGGGCCTCAAATAACCCCGCCGAGCGGAGTAGAGAAGGCCTGGGCGCGCCTTACCACACCACCATTCTTAAGCGTTTGCCACACCGAACCCGCCTCTATCTGGTGCCCAGTCTGAACGATGAGTTCAGCCGCTTCGCCCGTGAAGAGCAGAAGACCCTCATTCGCTCGATGAGCCGGGAAAGTCTGACTCGGTTCTTTCCGTCACACACCAATCCTGAACGCAGCACTCTCCGCAGTAACCCGATGGATCACTCGATGGTCGCTGCCTACTTACCCTTCTTGCACAACCAGTTGCTGGAGTTGAGCGATCCCGACCGGCCACTGGAGCGCAAGGCGCAACGGGCGAAGTTCGAGACGCAGATGCATGGGGTGGGCGTCCCCGAAGCGGAAAAACACCGCAACGAGCAGTTCCTTGCCTTGCAGAAGTTGTTACCCATGGCCTTGCGCATGACTCAAGACCTGGAAGGCGGTCCTGAAGCCCTGCAGCGCTTCTGCCGCGAGCGCGAATTTGGCGTGATGATCGAGATCACCCAGGCCTGAATCTACGCATCCGGGGTGCAACAGCCCACCCAACACACTAGCCATAAGGGAAGACATAAAACCATGAACATTCTGATCCACCCTGCGCAGGGGCCAGTGCAACACGTGAACTATCACGTAGTCGAGGAAATTGGGAGGGGCAGCCAACCCATTCCCTCCCGTTACCCAGATGCGAGAACCGTCGAGTTTCCCGACGCACTGCCAGCGATCACGGAGGAACACAGCCTATGAATGCTCGCCTAAGCCCCATGAGCGGCGCTTTGTTGCTGTTGCTCAGCCTAAACGGTTGCGCCCAGAACCAGGCCTTGGCACCGCCACCGGGTGGAGAGCAGGTCAGCATCGTGGTGAAGGTCCCGCAGAACCTCGCGGCGGAACCCATGCAGGTGATGTACCGCTCGGAGAAATGCCCGATCAAACGCTCCGGGCCAGACTGGACCACTTATGAAGAGGACGGTTACTTGTCCACTACGGTTCAACCGCAACAGCAGGGGCAGAGCGACCTGTATGAGGCCAAGTTGCCCATCAATGGTGGTAGCCGATGCCAGTGGCAACTGAGCAATGTGACTTTTGGCGTTACCTACGCCAATACAACGCACTTTGGCGAGAATGTTAAAGCGGGCCCTGGGGGCGGGGTGATCGTGATGTTCGATCAGCATCTGCCACAACAACGTTCTGCTTTTGAGCCGACGATAGAGGTCAGTGGCGACTTGCTGATCCGTAAGGATTACTACCCTTGGGTAAACGAACAGTTTCTGGGCCGACATGAAAAGCTCGCTTGGATAGTCGGACAGGGTGAAATGTATTCGTATTATCGAGCTCCAACGACGCGAAAGGTGGTTTTCGAGCCTCTGCTACATGCCGACTACGTCGTTTATTCGGTAGGGCCGAAGGTGAAAAAAGAGGGTAATCGCAACATCTTCACCTATTCTGACGGCAGTGTTGTGGTTGGTGGCAGTGACCCAAACTTCAAGAAGCTGCAATCCATTCGCCTGACTGCGGAGAAGGTTCGATGAATCGCATGTTTCCTTCTGCTCAGGCCTTACCGTTAACTCTTTATGTTTTATTCCGGATATCGGATGACGTGAGTCTTAGATAAAGCCTAGTCATGTACTTGTATTGGGTGGTTGCGATGATTTATTTGAGTTTAATTGCGGGTGCTTGCCAGTCTCGCTTTAAAAATATTGCCGGGGTTAGTCTGGGTAGTGGCTGTGCGAAGCGCTTAAAGTTCGGGGTTTTAGGACTTTTTGCCGGACTGCATTCGGGCTGTGCGGCAATAGGGGCGGCAGTTATGAATGGCCCGACTTGCCCTTATCAAGGCGTTCAGCTGGATTTTCATGCGGCGACTGATTGGACCCTGATCAAGGGGAGTAATGGACTGATTATTCCGTTAGCTATTATCGACTTACCTTTTTCTTTTGTTCTCGACACGTTGACTCTTGGGAATGCATTAGATGCTGACAGCGGTGAGCTGAATTGTCCGCGAAAGTTTACGTAGCGCTTGGGCGCTGGCCAGCTAAAAGGTAGTGCGTTTTTGGGGGGGAGTAGTTTTTATTGGTCGAGATCATTTCTCTAACGAATGTTCTGATCGTTTTTATGGAAGCCTGTTTTTCAATGGGCGAGTTTTGGATTGTTTTATTTATGTCCCAGGGATTTGTTTTATTGGGTGATAAAACCACCCACGGTGGAGAAGTGATATCAGCCTCATCCACGATGATCGTAAATGGCAAGCGAGTAGCACTGGTCGGAGACGAGGTTCGTTGCCCGCTGCCGGGGCATGGCGTCAACCGGATTGTCGATGGCTGCCCGGACTGGTCTGAGGGGGATCGGGCGATGGTGATCAACGGCTGCCGCTGCGAGTGCGATTGCCAGGTGATTTCCAGCGCTCTCGATTGCGGGGTGGGTTAGTCATGGGCTGGGATCGTCAGGCACCTCATGTAGTGGAAGCTCCAAAACCGCCTGTGCCGGGTCGTTGGCTATTGGCTGCACTCATAGCGGTACTGGTCTGCGTGCTGCTGTTTTTGCTGCATACCTCCGAACGGATGCCGTTACTGAGTACGCTCAACATTTGGGCATTGTCCGCTTCGCCATTGGTGGTCTGGATCCTGGCGTTCGCTGCGCGTGCCTATGCCTATGGGACTGCGTTGAGCCATTGCCAGTTTCTGGAGGAGGAGGCGCAAAGTGTGCAGCGTTCCTGGCAGGCTTGGGCGCAGCGCTACTTGGCAGTGTCTGCCAGTTGTGTGCTGCTGCCTGATCAGGTGTCTGCAAGTGTATTAACTCAGGGTTCCTTTGATTTGCTTCCCCGCACAGGGCAAGCGCGGCGTATTGCGGCTTTGCCTGTAGGGCCGGAACGTACTCAAGCCGGACTGCAGATGTTGATTCAGGCATTGGTGCCGGCACTGCATGCGTTGCCGACGGGGCGGGAACTACGGGTCACCCTGCTGAGCGATGCCGATCCCCGCGAATACGAAGCCTTGCGCGATACCTGGCAGCAGAGCTTGGTCATCACGATGAGGCTGCCGCTACCCGTAACGGTCACATTGATTAGCGAATTGTCGTACCGGTGGATCGATGAAACGTTGAAGGCCGCCACCGCAGTCATCGACTTGATCCTGGTGCTTCAGGTTCACGGTGAAGACTCTTACTCCGACGGGCTTGCCGCCTTGCTGCTATGCCCGGACAGCCTGGCAATCGCCTTGGAGCTACCGATCACCGCTGGTTTGTTGCGGCCAATGCCATTGGATATCGATGTACTGGACAGTGAATTACCGTTGTTTCTGCAAACCCAAGTGAGTGCTTGCCGGGCAACCGGCATGTTGGCCGACGCCGCCGACTGGCAGCCACTGACCGGAAAAATGCTTGCTGTAGCAGGCGCCCATGGTGCTTCGCTCAACGTGGAGCAGCAGTGGATTCAGGAAAGTCTGTGCGGGCTATCTGGTCCGTTCGGTCACTGGCTAGTAGCTGCGCTGTGTGTGGAAATTGTCCGGCATCAGCGCGAGCCTTTGTTGGTATTGGCACGAGAAGAATCGCGGCACTGGATGAGCACTGTTGTCACGGGAGAGTTGGCATGAAAGTTTGGAGTAATTCATGGCGCCGTGTGGGGGCAGCAGTCTGGGTCATTGTGCTGGTAGCCGCTCTGGGCTGGGTGATCTGGCGTTTTGGCGATCAGATCGGGCTAGCTGAGAATCACCACAAACTGTTGGTTTTTCTACTGATCATCGCCATCGCAATGGGCGGCGTTCTGGCACCACGGTGGTTAGCGCATCTCAAACGTCAAAACCACCGCGAGCAGGGACGTGTGGGTAAGGTCTATCCCCCGGCGGACTCACAGATAGTTTTGCCTCACTCACCGACTACTCACCTCTTAGAGCTGCGCGAGCACCTACGCGAGCACTACGGCCTCTTCTGGCGCCACAAAACCCGCCTGCTGCTCATCATCGGCGAACCCACCGAAATCGAAGCCATCGCCCCCACCCTGGCCGCTCACCAATGGCTCGAAGGCCAAGGCACCATCCTGCTGTGGGGCGGCAGTGCCCAGGCCGCGCTGGATCAGTCTTTCCTCAAACGATGGAGCGGCCTCAGCCGCTGGCGTGCGCTGGACGGAGTCGTCTGGGCGCTAAACGAAACCCAGGCCGCCGACGATGTCGCGATGGGCAAAGGTGTACGCCAGGTGCAGCGCCTTGCCCGTGACTTGCGCTGGCAGTTGCCGTTATCTCTCTGGCAGGTCTGCGGCAGTGCGTGGGCGCAGGACACGCGCAAAGCGCAGCCGGTGGGCTGTCAGTTGCCCGAGCGCTTCTCGGCGGCGGTATTGGACGCCGCGCTGAATCGTTTGCTGGAGCCTTTGCGTCGCGCGGGTTTGGCGCAGATGAACGCGGTGATGAAGGATGATTTTCTGCTGCGTTTGTCGCGGGATTTAAAGGGCGAGGGCATTGATCGTTGGCGTCACACCTTGGCGCACCTGGCCGGCGAATTTGCCCGTGGCGTGCCGTTGCGGGGGGTGTGGTTCAGCCTGCCGGTCCAGCGCTCGCCGCATGATAGCCAACATGAGTGGTCGGTGGCCCCGGTGTGGCATGGCGTACTCGGCGATAACCCCCGTGGCCGTCGGCTGGGCTGGAGCGTGCCGCGAGTTGGCTACGCATTGGCTTTCGGCCTAGCCATGCTGTGGAGCGCAGGACTGCTGCTGTCATTCATCAGCAACCGCACGCAGATCGCCCAGTTACACAGCTCGTTGTCGACCTTGCAGCGCGCATCACAAGGCGACGAACAGCTCCAGGCCCTTCATGAACTGGTCCGCGAATTGGCGCGTCTGGATGATCGCGTTCAAGGCGGCGCTCCGTGGTATCAGCGCTTCGGCCTGAATCAAAACCCAGTTTTGCTTGAAACCGTGTGGCCGCGCTACGTCGAAGCCAACAACCGCCTGATCCGCGACCCGGCCGTCGCCGCTTTACGCCAGCAGCTCACGGCCCTGGTCAAGCTGGCCCCGGACAATCCCGAGCGCGCCGAACGCGCCCGTGCTGCCTACGACCAGCTCAAGGCCTACCTGATGATGGCGCGTCCGGCAAAAGCCGACGCCAGTCTGCTGGTGAAAACCCTCGGCGAAGTCGAGCCTTCCCGTGCGGGCCTCTGGCAAGCCCTGGGCCCCACTTTGTGGCAGTTTTACGCTGAACACCTGGCGGAAAACCCAGCTTGGCGCATCGACACTGACGCACGGCTGGTCGCGCAAGTCCGGCAGGTCCTGCTCGGCCAACTGGGCCAACGCAATGCCGAAGCCAATCTGTACCAACAACTGCTCGATGACGCCGCCCATCACTACCCGGCCCTGGGCCTGCAGCAACTGGTCGGCGACACCGACGCCCAGGCCCTGTTCACCACTGAGGCCAGCGTGCCCGGCGTGTTCACCCGCCGGGCCTGGGAAGGCACGGTGCGCCACGCCATCGATGCGATCGCCGAGGCGCGCCGCGAGGAAATCGATTGGGTGCTCAGCGACCAACCCGCCGATGTCGACACCCGCCTGAGCCCTGACCAACTGCGCGCCCGCCTCACCGAACGCTACTTCCAGGACTACGCCAGCGCCTGGCAGGATCTGCTCAACAGCCTGCGCTGGCAGCAGGCCGCGAGTCTCGATGAGTCAATCGACCAATTGACGCTGATGAGCGACGTGCGCCAATCGCCCTTGATCGCGCTGCTGAACAGCGTGGCCTACCAGGCGCAGGCGGGCAGCCGCCCCCAGGCCCTGGCCGACTCGCTGGTGCAGTCCGCGCAAAAGCTGATCGGGCCGGACAAGGCTCCAGCGATCGAACCGTTGGCCCAGGCCGCCACGGGGCCGCTGGCGGCGACCTTCGGCCCGTTATTGGCGCTGCTGGACAAGTCCAACACGGACGGCCTCAGTCTCCCGGCCTTCCTCACCCGCGTGACACGGGTGCGTTTGAAACTGCAGCAGATCAGCACCGCGCCCGACCCGCTGGAAATGACCCAGGCCCTGGCACAAAGCGTGTTTCAAGGCCGCAGCATCGACCTCACCGACACCCAATCCTATGGTGCCCTGCTGGCCGCCAGCCTGGGCGCGGAGTGGGGTGGGGCGGCGCAGACGCTGTTCGTGCAGCCGCTGGAACAGGCCTGGCAACGCGTGTTGCAACCCTCCGCCGCCGGCCTCAACAGCCACTGGCAGCGCTCGATCGTCAGCCATTGGAACGCCGCCTTCGCCAGCCGCTACCCGTTTGCCGCCACCACCAGCGACGCGTCGTTGCCGATGTTGGGGCAGATGATCCGCGCGGACTCCGGGCGCATCGCACAGTTTTTACAGCAGCAATTGAGCGGCGTGCTGCGCAAGGAAGGTAGCCGTTGGGTAGCCGATCCGCGCCATAGCCAAGGCCTGCGCTTCAACCCGCAGTTTCTGCGCGCGATCAATCAACTGAGCGAACTGGCCGATGTGCTCTACACCGACGGCGGCATGGGGCTGAGCTTTGAACTGCAAGGCAAACCCGTGCGCGACGTGGTGCAAACCACCTTCATCCTCAACGGCGACCGGCACCAGTACTTCAACCAGAAAGAAAACTGGCAGCGTTTCAACTGGCCGGGGCGCAGCGACTATCCCGGCGTGAGCCTCAGCTGGACCAGCGTGCATGCCGGCGAGCGGCTGTTTGGCGACTACCCCGGCCCCTGGGGCCTGATCCGCCTGCTGGAAAACGCCCAGGTCACGCCACTGGACGACGGCAACAGCCGCTACCGCCTGGCCCTCAAGGCGCCCGACGGCCTGAGCCTGACGTGGCACCTGCGCACTGAATTGGATGCGGGGCCGCTGGCGTTGCTCAAACTGCGTGACTTCAGGTTGCCGCAACAGATATTTCTCAATGAGGGCGCCGCAGAAGAACCCTATGCGCAGAACGGGAGTTTCGAACTCCGGTGAATCACTGCCGCCATCGGCGCGCTGACCTAACCAAGGAACACCCTTAACAGGTATTGGATACAAAGGATGTGTAATGCAAAAAATTAAAACTTATCTTCGGGACCATGGCCACGCTCCATTCAAATTCGGCGAGGGGCGTATCAGCGGTTATATCTGCGCTGCACTCGGGCTGTTGAGTCTGCTGGCCGTGTTGTGTTTCTTGCTTCCCGAGTGGCTGACCACGACCGAACTGCGCAAGGTTTACAACGAACAATTGGCGCGTAGCCTGCTACTGCTCGGATTGGCGCTCCTCATCTCCGCGGCGGTCTTTATTCCGCTGGAAAAGCTGTATGCCAAGAATGCGGTGCCGTGGTTATGGCGCTTCCGTGCAGTACACCATTCGAGTACAGCGATGGATTGGCTGGCCGGTTCGCGTGTCCACTTTGTCGAAGTGCTATTGACGCGCACCGCCGTACTGATGCCGCTGATGTTGCTGGGCTTTTCTGCGCAGGCATTGAATGCCTATGTGGTGCTGGTCGGCGTCCAGGCGGTGCTGGCTCATGCCAATGTGTGCATCAAAGGTGGTTGGCTGGAATACGTATTGGTACTTCCACGCTACCACCATTGGCACCATGCCCGTCATCCAGACTACCGCTACAAAAACTATGCGATTCACCTGCCGCTGATCGATAGGGTGTTTGGAACATTCAAATTGCCCGCAAAGGACTGGCCAACGCGCTACGGAGTGTTTGGCGAACCGTTGCCGGACGGCATTCTGCGCCAGCATCTATATCCATTCCAAAAGCGTGTGCAGAAGTGCGGCAAGCATGAGGGTGTAACACAGCCCGCTGGCGTGAGTGAGGGGGCCGAATGAGCCTGCGCACCTTGATCGCCCGCTGCCTTGGGGAGCGTGACGCACTGTCTGTCGCACACGAACACGCCGCCCACTGGCAACCCTGGCTACACCCCATCAGCACCGAATCCCCTGTCGGCGACGACCCCGGCTACGACGATGACTTCCAACGCATGCGCGAAGAAGTCAACAAACTGTCGGGTGCCGATGCCGAGCAGGTTGCCCAACTGGCGCAGAAGCTGCTGACCCAGCGCTGCAAGGACCTGCGCGTCGCCACGTACTACCTGTGGGCGCGCTTGCACAAAGACGGCGAACTCGGTTTGGCGGATGGCTTGAGCCTGTTGGCCGCGCTGGTGGAGCGCTTTGCCGACGCGGTGCTGCCCAGCCGTCCGAACAGCCGCAAGATGGCCCTGGAATGGTTGGCCAGTGGCAAGGTGTTGGACACGCTGTCGCTGTACCCGGAAGTGGTCAAGGCCGAAGCCGAGCGCACCGCCGCCGCGCTCGCCTGGCTGGAGCGCGGCTTGAGTGGGTGGGCGCAGGAGCAGCGTCCGGATCTGCAGCCGCTGTACGCGGCATTGTCGGCGCGACTGGCGCAGTCCGGCGGGATGGACGCATTGGTCCCGCAACACACCGCCAGCCTTGAGTCGACTGTGCATGCCAATGCGTCGCCGCCGACGATGATCAAATCCGGACGGGACCTGTTGGACAGCGGCCGGGCCCTGACGAGCTACCTGCGCGAGCAACCCTTGGGCTGGCTGGCCGCTCACCGACTGATGAAGAGCTTGCGCTGGGACACCGTGCATCAGACGCCGCCTCAGGAGGCCAACGGCAACACGCGCCTGGCGCCGCCGCGTGCAGACTATCGGGCACAGCTCAAGCGTTTGTACCTGCAACAGAACTGGGCGGAGTTGATCGAACAGGTCGAGCGGATGTATGCCGAAGGCGTGAACCATTTCTGGCTCGACCTGCAATGGTACCTGTATCAGGCCTTGAGCAAACAACCCGCACCGCAGGACCGCTGGGCCGCTATCACCAAACGTGACCTGGGCATGTTCCTCGAGCGCCTGCCGGGTCTGGAGGTGCTGTGCTGGAGTGACGGCACCCCGTTCGCCGACGAAACCACCCGCGAGTGGATTGCCCAGCACGTCAGCGGCAACCAACCCCAGCAATGGCTGCCCGTGCCCTCGGCGGTCGTGGCCAGCAGTGATGCGGACATCTTGTCCCTGGAAGGTGAGGCCGTGGCCCAGGCCGACAGCGACGGCGTGGATCACGCGCTGGCGTGGCTGGCTGCGCGGCCCGGTATCGACAGCGGGCGCCAGCGCTGGCTGCTGCGCCTGCTGATGGCGCGGGTGGCCGAACAGCATGGCAAGAGCGACCTGGCCATTCACCTGCTGGGGGAATTGGACACCACCGCGCAACGCCAGGCCCTGACCGACTGGGAGCCGGCGCTGCATTTCGAGGTCAAGGCGCGCCTGCTCAAGCTGCTGCGCGTGAAAGCCCAACGCAACGACGCCGACAAACCCAGCCTGGCGCGGCGCATGGAAACCCTGCTGGCGGCGCTGTTCGCCATCGACCCGGTACGCGCCGCCGTGCTGTGCGGCTAACCCTTATCTATCAGGAGTCGTTCTGTGAACATGGACAATCTCACACTGCGCTATTTCGATGCCGAAATGCGCTACCTGCGCGAGGCCGGCAAGGAATTCGCGGAGGCCTTCCCGGATCGGGCGGCACAGCTCAACCTGGACAAACCGGGGGCGCAAGACCCCTATGTGGAGCGCCTGTTCGAGGGCTTCGCGTTCCTGATGGGCCGCCTGCGGGAA
The DNA here is from genome assembly GCF_053502595.1 of Pseudomonas sp. LY-1. Taxonomy (NCBI): domain Bacteria; kingdom Pseudomonadati; phylum Pseudomonadota; class Gammaproteobacteria; order Pseudomonadales; family Pseudomonadaceae; genus Pseudomonas; species Pseudomonas sp. LY-1. The sequence goes on from NZ_CP094353.1 coordinate 3,107,955, forward strand.
AAACTCGACGATGACCTGCCGGAATTGACCGAAGGCCTGGTCAGCCTGCTCTGGCCACACTATCTGCGCACCATCCCGTCGCTGTCGATCGTCGAACTGGTGCCGGAACTGGCGCAGATGAAGCACAGCGAGTTGATCGCGCAGGGCTTTGAAGTGCTGTCGCAACCCATCGGGCCCCAAAGTACCCGTTGCCGCTACACCACCACCCAGGACCTGGCCCTGCGCCCGCTGGCCCTGGCCTCGGTCGGGCGCGGCTTCGCCCCGGATGGTCGCTCCGTGTTGCGCCTGCGTTTTGCCTGCGGCGCGTTGACCGACTGGAGCCAGATCGACCTGAGTCGCGTGCCGCTGTACCTGAATGCCGAAGCCCCTTTGGCCAGTGCTTTGCATCAGGCGCTGACCTTGAATGTGCAAGCGATGTTCGTGCATTGGCCCGGCCAGACCGAACGCCAGCCGGTGGCCGGGCATTTTGCGCCCAAGGGGTTTGCCGATGAAGACCGGCTGTGGCCCAAGGGCGACAGTGCGTTCAGCGGTTATCAGTTATTGCTGGAGTATTTCAGTTTCCGCGAAAAATTCATGTTCGTGACCCTGTGTGGCCTGGAGCATCTGCAGATTGCTCCCGACGCCGCCTGGTTCGAGCTTGAAGTGGTGTTGCGCGAACCCTGGCCGGCCGATTTCGACCTGAGCCGCGAGCATATCCGCCTGCATGCGGTGCCGGTGATCAACCTGTTCGCGCTGGAGGCCGACCCGCTGACCCTGGCACCGTTGCAAAGCGACTACCTGCTGCGCCCCATGCGTTTGCAGGACGGCCATACCGAGATCTATTCGGTGGACCGCGTGACCGCCTCGCGAAACGCCGAGCGCCAGGACTATGTGCCGTTCAGCAGCTTTCGCCACAAAGGCGGCATGCTGCGCGACGAGGCTCCCGAACGCTACTTCCATACGCGCCTCAAGCGCGCCGCCAATGGCTTGCATGACACCTGGCTGATCCTCGGCGGCGAGGGCTTCGACAGCGACCGCCTGCGCACGCGTGAAAGCCTGTCGTTGCGACTGACCGGCACCCACGGCCAATTGCCGCGCAAGGCGCTGCAAAGCACCGTGCTCGACACGCTGGTGCAAAGCCCCCAGGCCGGTTTGCGGGTGCGCAACCTGTGTGCGCCGAGCTTGCCGTGCTACCCGCCGAACCGCGACCGCTTTCACTGGCGGGTGCTGAGCCACCTGGGCTCGAACTTCCTGCCGATGCTCGACAACGCCGAGGTGTTGCGCGGCACATTGGCCTTGTACGACTGGACGGGCAGCGAACTCAACCGTCGTCGTCTGGCGGCGATCGTCGAGGTCCGTCATCACTTGGTCCAACGTTTCGAGAAAGGCTTTTTGCTACGCGGCGTGGATATCGAGATCACCCTCGATGCCAACGGCTTTTCAGGGGAGGGCGACATCAGCCTGTTCGGCGAGATGCTCAATCGCTTCTTCGCCTTGTATGCCGACATTCATGTGTACACCCAGCTCACGCTGATCCTGCAACCTACTGGAAAGTGCCTGCGATGGAACGAGAATCACAGTCAGCGTATTCCCGGCTGAAAGCCAGCGGTTTGCTGGATGCCTTACAGGGCCAGGTGGCCGAGGCCAATCTGCAGCGTTTTTGCCAGTTGCTGGAACAGGCCTTGCCCGACCATCCGCCGCTGGGCAGCACCGCGCACCCGGCGGATGACGCCGTGCGCTTTCGGCCCGATCCGGGCATGGGCTTTCCGGCCGGCGAGTTGAAGTCGATTGAAATCGATGAAGCGCACCCGGAGCGAGCGGCGACGGTACGCACCCGCTTGCTTGGGTTGTACGGGGTCGATTCGCCGATGCCGACCGTGTACCTGGATGACATCGCGCAGCGTCGGGAGGGGCATGAAGCGCTGGAAGCCTTCCTGGATATGTTCAATCACCGGATCTTCACCCAGTTCTACCGGATCTGGCGCAAGTACTCCTACCCGGCGACGTTCGAAGCGGGCGGCACCGATGCCACCTCGCAATGCCTGCTGGGCCTGATCGGCCTGGGCATTCCCGGCACCGCGCAACAGGTCGCCACGCCGGTCTCGCGTTTTCTGGCCTTGCTCAGCGTGATGCGCCTGCCCACGCGGAATGCACAAGGCATCGTCGCACTGGTCAAATTGCTCGCCCCCGACACCCAGGTGCAGGTGACTCCGCATTGGCCGCAGAACATTACGTTGGCGGTGCCGGCCAGCCTCTCCCGGCAACGTCCGGTGAGCCTGGCCCAGGGCACGCCGCTGGGGCGTATCGGCCGCGACGCCAACAGCCAGTTCGGTCTGACGCTCTATACCGAGCACGCCCAGGAAGCCCGTGGCTGGCTCCCCGACGGCCAGCTACACCGCGACCTGCGGGTGCTGTTGCGCGTTTACCTGGGGTGGCGTTGCACGGCGAAACTGCGCTTGTCGCTGCCGTTGCACAGCCTGCCTGCGCCGGTGTTGGGGCTGGCCACCCTCCGGCTCGGCATGACCGGTGTGCTGGGCTTGGGAGGCAGCGCTTGGCGCACGACGGAACGCGAGACCCTCACGATCAACCTGGGGCGCTACCAAGGCCTTTCGATTAACCCGCGCAACAGGGAGACACAGCATGTCGCGTACCGTTTTTAATCTTGTGCTGCTGGCGGCTTTCACGCTACCGCTCGGCGGTTGTGGGTTGGCCCAGACCGTGGCGGATGGCACGGCATCCACCGCCAAGGCGATCTTCTACAAGCAGGTCAACACCCTGCATCTGGATTTCAGCGCGCGCACGGCGCTGAACACCGATGCCACGGACATGCGTGCGTTGTCGGTGCCGACCCTGGTGCGGGTTTACCAATTGCGCGACAGCAAGGCGGTGGAGCTGGCGACCTACGAAGGCCTGCTGGGCGATGACGAGCGCTTGCTCGCGCGTGCGTTACTGGACAAACACTCGGTGGTGGTAAAGCCCGAAGAAGGCGCTCAGCTGAACGTGCCGATGGACAAGGACACGCAGTTTGTCACGTTGGTGGCGTTGTTTCGCGACCCCGATACCCGGCAGAACAGCTGGCGCCTGACATTGACGCGTGACGACCTCGACCCGGATCGCGCACGGGTGATCGAACTGGGCGATAACCGCTTGATCCTGCGCCCATTGACGAAGGATTGAGCCATGACCGAGTACACCCCTTCGCTCTACGAACGCCTGTTGCAGAATTTCGCCGGTGAACTGGACCTGCCGCGGGTCTGCGAGGCGGACCAGCACACCCTCTCGGTGCTGGACAACCTGCAGCGCATCCTCAACAGCCGAGCGGGCGCGCTCAGCCATCTGCCGGATTACGGGCTGCCGGACATGGGCCTGATCCTGCAAGGGTTGCCCGCCACGGCCCAAGGCCTGATCGGCGTCATGACCGACACGTTGCTCAAGTACGAGCCACGTCTGGCGGCGATCACCATCGAGCTGCTGCCCCAGGTGCTGCCGGGGCATCTGGAGTATGCCCTGGACATGCAATTGAAGGATGGGCAGCACGTGACCTTCGGCACCCGCCTGACCCCCGAAGGCCGGGTGCTGGTGCGTCACTTGAAGCGACAGCATTACCTGTCGAAGCCTTGAACCGATAACGCAAGGGAAACCCGATGACGGCGTTGTTTGAGATGCGTATTCAAGTCGGCGGTGATCCGCGCGGCTTCAGTGAGTTCATCGCTTTGCGCGAGGAATTGGCCAAGCTCAGCCATCCCGCCTGCCCGGATGTGGACTGGGCCAAGGTCGAGCAAGGCTGCCTTGCGCTGTTCCAGCAAAACGGCGCGGAGTTGCACAGCGCGTGCTTTTACACCTTGGCTCGCGGCCAGCGTCATGGGGTCGAGGGCATCACCCAAGGTGTGGCGTTGATCGAGGCGCTGGGCGGCGAGTGGGTGCGCCTGTGGCCGCCGATGGCGTCGGCGCGCGTGGACTTGCTGGGATGGTTGTTCGAGCAACTGCAACTGGTGCTGCGCAGCCGGGCGATGACCGCCCACGGCGTGCCCGCGCTGGTTCAATTGGACCTTGAGTTGGCCCGTTTGCAGGTGCGTTTGCGGGCTCATCTAGACCACCCTCTACAACCGCTGCACGCCCTGCGCTATCAGGTCGGCGGCTTGATCCAGCGCCTGGAGCAAAGCCCCGCGCCGGACGGCACGATGCTCGCGCCGCTCAGGTTGCCGGCGCCGGCGCTGGTGAGCCCCGTGGTGATCCTGCCGCCACCCGCAGTGGTGGCGCGCCGGCCACGCATCGCGCTGTGGGGGCTGGTCGGGGCGCTGATCGTTGCCTTGCTCGCAGGGTTCGGTTGGCGCATGTGGTTGGCCGGTCCAGGCACTGAACCCCTTATGCCCGATCCCGTTCGACTGGACAGCCTGTCGCTGTTCGATGCCGGCAGCGCCACGCTCAAGCCAGGCTCGGCCAAGGTGCTGATCAATGCCCTGGTCGACATCAAAGCCCAACCCGGCTGGCTGATCGTGGTCGCCGGGCATACGGACGCGACCGGTTCCGTCGAACAGAACCTGGCGCTGTCCCATGCCCGCGCCTCTGCCGTGCGCGACTGGATGCAGCGCATGGGCGACATCGCCGACAGTTGCTTTGCCGTCCAGGGCTTCGCGGCCAGTCAGCCGATTGCCAGCAATGAAACCGACGTCGGGCGCGCCGCGAACCGTCGCGTGGATATTCACCTGGTGCCGCAGACAGGGGCCTGCGGCGAGGCCACGGTGGCCGTGGACTGAGCGCTATTTCATCGCATGCTCGACCACTTGTGTCGCACGCGGCGCAGCCCGCAGACACTTGGCCAAAGCCTGCTGCACATCCGCCAGCAGGTCGGCGATGTCCTCCAGCCCAACCGACAGACGCACCAACCCCTCGCTGATCCCGTGGGCTGCCCGCTCCTCTGGGGTGTAGGTGGAGTGGGTCATGCTCGCCGGGTGTTGGGCCAGGGACTCGGCATCGCCCAGGCTGACCGCGCGGCTGAACAGCTTGAGTGCGTTCATGAAGCGTCGGCCGGTCGCGATCCCGCCTTTGAGCTCGAAGGCAATCATCCCGCCGGGCATCCGCATCTGCCGCGCCGCCAGCTCGTACTGGGGAAATGAGCGCAACCCCGGGTACGTCACGCGCTCGACGGCGGGGTGGGCCTGCAAGGCTTCGGCTACTGCCTGGGCGTTGCTGCAATGGCGGTCCATGCGCAGGGCCAGGGTCTTGAGGCCGCGCATCAGCAGCGATGCGTCCTGCGGGGACATGACCGCACCGGTCAGGTCTTTGAGCCCTTGCAGACGAATGCGCTGCGCCAGTGCGTGGTTGCTCACCGCAATGCCGGCAGTGATGTCGCCATGCCCGCTGAGGTACTTGGTGGCCGAATGCACGACCACATCGGCGCCCAACTCCAGGGGCCGTTGCAGGTACGGCGTGCAGTAAGTGTTATCGACCACCACGATGACGTTGGGCTGCTGGTGCGCCAGCGTGGCGACGGCGGCAATATCGACCAGTTGCAGGTTGGGGTTGGCCGGGGTTTCGCAGTAGATCATGCGCGTGGCCGGGGACAGCGCGGCGTGCAGCGCATCCAGGTCGGTGAGGTCGACATGGCGCACCTTGATGCCGAACTCCGCGATGCCATGGTGCAGCAGGGCGAAAGTGCAGCCGTAGAGTGTCTGGCTGACGATCACCTCATCGCCGGGGCGCAGCAGGGTCCAGAAGGTGGCGGCAATCGCGCCCATGCCGGAGCTGAAGGCGACGGCGGCCTCGCCGTTTTCCAGGGTCGCCATGCGCGCTTCCAGCAGGGCCAGGGTCGGGTTGGAAATGCGTGTGTAGAAGTGCCCGCTTTCTTCACCGGCAAAACACGCGGCGCCGTATTCGGCGGTGGGGAAGGCGAACGTGGCGCTGAGATAGATCGGCGGTACGAGGGCGCCATGGTGGTCCTTGGGGTCGTAACCGTGGTGGATGGCACGGGTGGAAAAGCCGAATGCATTGTGTTTATTGTTCATGTCGGACACTCCTTATTTCCTACAATGCTATGCTCATAACCACAGCTGAACTTTGCAATATTTGCTGACAAATCCCGCGCAATGGGATGAAACCTTCCTAAAAATAATGATTAGAGGCACGTTATGCCCCTCAGTCTGGATCGCACCGACAAGGCGCTTTTAAACGCACTGCAAGGCAACGCCCGCTTGACCGTGGCCGAGCTCGCCGAGCGCGTGTCCCTGACCACCTCCCCGTGTTGGCGGCGGGTCAGGAACCTGGAAGAGAGCGGGGTGATCAGCGGTTATCAGGCGATCCTGTCGCCCAAGGCGTTGGGCTATGGGGTGACGGCGTTTGTCAGCATCATGATGGAGAGCCATACCCAGGAAATTGCGCGGGCGTTCGAGCAGCGCTTGCTCGACATTCCGGAAATCGTCGCCTGCCATAACGTCTCGGGGCGCTATGACTTCCTGCTGGAAGTGGTGGCCAAGGACCTGGAGTCGTTTGGCGAATTCGCGCGGGAGGTGTTGCAGACATTGCCGTGCGTCAAAGAGATTTACTCGAGCTTTTCCTACAAATCGGTGCGGCCTTTGCGCGTGATTCCGTTGCCGCGCTGAGGGGCTGAGCCCGTGGGCACATTGGCTACCTGATCTTTGCCGGAATTGGCTATTTCTCCTGAGTGCTGCGCTGACTAATCTGGCCACCAATTTCCAGTGTTCAGGAGCTCTACCATGCAACCCCGTACCGATTTCTACACCGCTTCCCCAGACGCCATGAAAGCCATGCTCGCCCTGGAAACCGCAGTGGGCAAACTGTCCATCGAACTGCCCCTGCTGGAACTGGTGCGCCTGCGCGTGTCGCAGATCAATGGCTGCGCCTTCTGCCTCGATATGCACACTGCCGATGCGCGCAAGGGCGGTGAGACCGAACGCCGCCTGTACACATTGTCGGCCTGGCGCGAAACGCCGTTCTTCACCCCGCGTGAACGCGCCGCCCTGGCCTGGGCCGAAAGCCTGACCCTGGTCAGCCAGACCCGCGCCGCAGACGAAGACTACAACGCACTCGCCGCCGAGTTCAGCCCCCAGGAACAGGTCGATCTGAGCGTAGCCATCGCCACCATCAACAGCTGGAACCGCCTGGCGGTGGGCTTTCGCAAAATGCCCAAGTAAGCCAGGGGCCGTGGGCGGTCAGAAGTTGACCGAGGCACTCAGGCGCGCTGTCAGCGGCGCGCCCTGGAACAGGTAGTCATCGCCCATGTACTCGCCCGCGTCGCGCCAATAGCGTTTGTCGAACAGGTTGTCGACGCTCAGGCGAAACACCGTTTCATAGCCATCGACTTTGGTGGTGTAACGGCTGCCGACGTTGACCACCGCATAGTCCCCGACCTCGACGTTGCCGCTGCGGTTGGCGTACTTCTTGGCGCTGTATTGCACGCCGCCCAGGACCGCCAGGCCGTTGACCCACGGCAGCGCATAGTCGGCGTAGACACTGGCGCGCAGCTTGGGCACGTTGATCGCCTGGTGGCCTTGGTAGTCCGGCGTGCCGCTGCCGCTGACCCGCGCCCGAATCGCCGCGACGCTGGTGGCGATCTGCAGGCGGTCGGTGGCCCAACCATTCGCCGACAGTTCCAGCCCGGTGTTCTTCTGTTCGCCTTGTTGCACGTAGGTGAAACTCCCGGCGCCATCCGGCTTGGCGTACTGGTAGGCCTGGCGCGTCTGGAACACGGCCGCGGCGAAGCTGATGCGGCGCCAGTCGTATTTCACGCCGGCTTCGATTTGTCGCGACACGGTCGGGGCCAGGGTCTCGTCCGCGTTGTTCGCGAACCACGGCGCCGTGCCGCCCAGGGACAGGCCCTTGCTGTAGCTGGTGTACAGCGAGATGTTTTCAATCGGCTTATAGATCAGCGAGGCCTGGGGCAGGAACACGTATTGCTGAGTGTGGCGCGCCTGGTTGCCATTGCTGTCAAAGGCTTGTTCATCGAGGCGCACTTCGCGACCGCCGAGGAGGGTTTGCCACTGCTCGTTGAAGCGGATGCGGTCGGTGACGAACACGCCGTACTGGCGGCTGTCGAGGGTGCGATGGCTGTCGTTCAGCGGTACGTTGGTCGGCGCAAACGTCGGCGCGTCCTGATTGATATTGCCGCTGCCGATGTACTCGTTGACCGCCTTGCGCTTGTCGATCACCCGGCGAAACGCGCTGGTGCCGAAGGTCAATTCATGGCCCAGGCCGGCGGTGTCGAACAGCCCGGTCATGGCCGCCTGCACTTCATCGTCGCGGCGGGTGTCGTCGGGGCTGCGGTAGTCGTAGATGTCGTAGTTGCCGTCTGAGCCGAAGTAGTTTCCGACCCCGTTCGTGTCGCCGCCCCAGGCGAACGAACTGTAGTCATCGATCACCACCTTGCTGCGCGCCGCGCTGACACTGCCTTTCCACTGGTCGCTGAAGCGGTATTCGAACTTGCCGTTGAGGTTCAGCGAATCGATACCGACCTGCTTGGAACCGCTTTGATGGCCCAGCAGCTGTTTCGGCGATGCATCGTGGGGCACTTCACTGCCGCCCAGCAGTTGGTAGCCCGGCACCGAGCGCTGTTGTTTGTTCTGGTATTCGGCATCCAGTTGCAGCACCGCGTCGGGGCTGATGTTCCAGTCGAACGCCAGGGACAGGAAGTCGCGCTGGCCGTTGGCGTGTTCCACGTAGGAATTGAGGTCTTCATGGGCCACGTTGGCGCGCAGGCCGAACTGCCGCTCGCTGCCGAACCAGCCGCCGACGTCGGTGGCGATATAACCGCTGCCGCGGTCGTCGCTGGACACCGTCACCGAACGCACGTCTTGCGGGCGCTTGGTCACGTAGTTGATCACGCCGCTGGGCTCGGAGATCCCGCTTTGCAGGCCGGCCAGGCCCTTGAGTACTTCCACCTGCTGTTTGTTTTCCAGGGCGACGTTCTGCTCGCCGGTGATGGTGCGCCCGTTGATCTTGTAGCTGCTCGCCGCGTTCAGCGAGAAGCCGCGCACCACGAAGTTTTCGTAGTAGCCGATCGGTGCGTAGCTGTCGCCCACCGAGGCGTCGTTGCGCAGCACTTCGCTGAGCAGGCGGGCTTGCTGGTCCTTGATCAGGGCGGCGTTGATCACGCTGATCGAGGCGGGAGTGTCCAGCAGCGGCGCTTCATTGAAACCGCCGACCGAGGCGGTTTCACTGCGATAACCGGACTCATCCTGGCCCTGGACCTGTACCGCCGGCAGTTCAATTTCCGCCGCCAGGCTGCTGCCGATGCCACCGCTGAGCAGCAGGCCGAGGGCGAAACGTGACGTGACGACGGGGCGAAAACGCAGAACCATGGGGCAAGGCCTTAAAGCGCAGGACGGGGGGCGCATAAGCTAGGCATAAGTGCGTGCATTTACAAGGATTCGCGCATTGAGACATCCGGTCTCAGCGCGCACGCCGATTCATGTGCGCCTCGACAGCCCTGGCGTGCATCTGCGATAGACGAGGCTTCTCTCATCGTTGCAGGAGGTCGTCATGAGTACCGCTGGAAACCTCATCGCTGGAAAAGTTGCGCTGGTGACTGGCGCCGGGCAGGGCATCGGCCGCGCCATCGCCCTGCGCCTGGCACGGGACGGTGCCGATATCGCGCTGGTGGACATCAATGGCGCCAAGCTCGAAGCCGTGGCTGCTGAAATCGTCGCGGCAGGGCGCAAGGCCTCGGTGTTCATCGCCGACGTGTCCAAGCGCGAACAGGTGGTGGCCGCCGTCGAACACGCATACCAGACCCTCGGTGGTTTCGACATCATCGTCAACAACGCCGGGGTGGCGCAGATCGATTCACTGCTGGACGTCAGCCCCGAGCAGGTCGAGCGCACCCTGGGCATCAATGTGCAGGGTGTGTTGTGGGGCATCCAGGCCGCCGGCAAGAAGTTCAAGGCGCTCAAGCAGAAGGGCAAGATCATCAACGCCTGCTCGATCGCCGGGCATGAAGGTTTTGCCCTGCTGGGCGTGTACTCGGCGACCAAGTTCGCCGTGCGCGCCCTGACCCAGGCGGCGGCCAAGGAACTGGCCAGCGCCGGGATTACGGTCAATGCTTATTGCCCGGGCGTGGTCGGCACCGATATGTGGGTCGAGATCGACAAGCGCATGGCCGAGATTACCGGCGCCGAAGTCGGTGCGACCTATAAGAAGTATGTGGACGGGATTGCCCTGGGCCGTGCGGAAACGCCTGAGGATGTGGCCGGGCTGGTGTCTTACCTGGCGGGGCCGGATGCGGACTACATGACCGGCCAGTCGCCGTTGATCGATGGTGGGATTGTGTACCGATAACGCGGTTCAAAGGTGGGAGTGGGCTTGCCCGCGAAGGCGGCGGTTCAGTCACGGCATCGGTGGCTGATACACCGCCTTCGCGGGCAAGCCCGCTCCCACATGTTTGACCGTGCTGGGTCAGATATGTTTGCCCGGCATGTCGATGCCCAGTTGGTTGACCCGGCGATACAGGGTCGCCCGCGAAATCCCCAGCGCCTGGGCCGTCGGCGACGGCTTCCAGCGATGCCGGATCAGTGCATCCAGCACCACCTGGCGTTCCGGGCTGACACGTTGTTCCACGTCGGCCTCGAGCCGCTCGCCGCGCACCTCCACGGGCAGGTCAGCCAACTGGATGGTGCCGCCGTCGCACACCGCACAGGCATACGCCAGCACATGGCGCAGTTGTCGCACATTGCCCGGCCAGGCATAGCCGAGCAGTACCTCCAGCGCGGCGGGGCTGATGCCCACGGAGATTGCGCCGCTGTGCGCCTGCTGTTCCAGCAGCCGATTGATCAAGGCCAGCTTGTCGCTGCGCTCGCGCAAGGGCGGCAGGCAGAACCGTGCGCAGCCCAGGCGAAAGTACAGGTCTTCGCGAAAGCGCCCCTCGCTGACCAGCACCGCCAGGTCGCGGTGGCTGGCGCAGATCACCTGGATATCCACCGCACGGGTTTTTGCCGCACCCAGCGGCGCGACTTCACCTTCGGCCAATACCCGCAGCAAGCGCGTCTGCAGAGCCAGCGGCATATCGCCGATTTCATCGAGGAACAGCGTGCCGCCATCGGCCTGCAACAACAGCCCGGGCATGCCCTTGTTCGACGCGCCGGTAAAGGCCCCGGCGACATAGCCGAACAGCTCGCTTTCGATGAGGTTTTCCGGGATCGCCGCGCAGTTCACCGCCACGAAGGGTCCGCCGCGACGAGCGCTGCGCTCATGCAGTTGGCGCGCGAAGACTTCCTTGCCGGCGCCGGTTTCACCCTGCACCAGCACCGGCAGGTTGCGGTCCTTGACCCGCAAGGCCAGGCGCAGGTGTTCTTCCACCCGGGGGTCGACCTGATTGTTTACGGCCTTCGCAGGACGCGCCGGCTTACGCCGCGGCGCGCTGACCCGCACATGCAATGCGCCGGGCTCGCCCAGCCAGTGCAACTGTTGCGCCGATTGATCGGTGACCGCGCGCAACGCATCCAGGTCGAAGACCTCGCCGATATGCGTCGGCACCTGGCCAAAGCGCCGACGCAGGGTCTGGCGCGCCTTGCTGTTCAACGCATGCAGGCGCCCATCCTGGTCCCAGGCCAGCAGCAGGTCGGGCTGGCTGTCGACATAGCCGGGCGTACTGTGGGCCTGGAGCACCCAGTGCTGACGGGCGCTGTGCATGAAGAAGGCATTTTCGATGGCTTGCGCGCTCTGCGCCACCATCTGCCGTACCAGATGCTGGCTGCGCCGGTCATCCGGGGATTTGAGCGCCGAGGCGTCCATCACCCCCAGCAGGTTGCCCTGGGGGTCGAAGATCGGCGCGGCGGAGCAGGTCAGCCCGATAAATGCCGCGCGAAAGTGATCGCGCTTATGCACCGTCACGGCAGCCTTGCTGGTCAGTACCGTGGCCACGCCGCAGGTGCCTTCTTCGGCTTCCGACCAGCAGGTGCCCAGGTATAGGCCGGCCTTGCGGCAATCGGTGCGAATCGCCGTGTCCACGCGGTGGTCGATGGTCTGGCCCTGGGCGTCGGTGAGCATCACGCAGTAGTCGGCATGGCGCACGCGGTGGTGGAGTTGGCCGACTTCTTCGCTGGCGATGTGCATGAACAGTTCGGCGCGCTCACGGCATTCCTTGAGCAGCGGTTCACTGAGAATGCGTGGCCCTTGCAGCGAGCCAGGGTCGAGGTGGTGTTGCTCCATGGAACGGCGCCATGAATCGAAAATCAGCGACGGCACCGGAGCCTGGGGCAGGCGATCGGCATTGCGGACCACGCGACTGACGCAGTCGACATGGTCTTTGGAGTTCGCGGCGAGCATAAGGCCTCCGGTTCTCGATCTTTTGTTGTTATGCCCGCCATTAAGCGCGCATGCGCGCAGGCGGACAAGGGCGGCCTGACCAACTGCCCGGTGTGAGACGCAGCGTCTCATCCGGCCACGCACGCCACGGGCAGGTTGCAATGGCGCGTCTCATTCTGTGGTTGGCGGTCGCCGCCGCACAACCGCGTGGCACTGCTCTAGATCAAGTCTATGCGAGGTTTATCGAGGCGTTGGCACAGGCTGTGCTGAAGGTCTTGCAACTGGCTGCAGCCAGCCTTTTGTGTGTCGAGACAACCTGGAGAACAACAAGATGTCCACTCACCTGTCCACTGATCAACTGCTCCATGCCTACACCGTGATGCGTACCATCCGCGATTTCGAGGAACGCCTGCACGTGGAATTCGCCACTGGCGAGATCCCAGGTTTCGTCCACCTGTATGCCGGCCAGGAAGCCAGCGCCGCCGGGGTCATGGCCCACCTCAACGATGAAGATTGCATCGCCTCCAACCACCGTGGCCACGGCCACTGCATCGCCAAGGGCGTGGACGTGTTCGGCATGATGGCCGAGATCTACGGCAAGAAAACCGGGGTGTGCGGCGGCAAGGGCGGTTCCATGCACATTGCCGACCAGGAGAAAGGCATGCTCGGCGCCAACGGCATCGTCGGTGCCGGCGCGCCCTTGGCGGCCGGAGCGGCGCTGGCGTCCAAGCTCAAGGGCAGCCAGGGCGTGGCCGTGGCGTTTTTCGGCGATGGCGGCTCCAACGAGGGTGCGGTGTTCGAGGCCATGAACCTGGCCGCAATTATGAAACTGCCGTGTCTGTTCGTGGCTGAAAACAACGGCTACGCCGAAGCCACCGGCTCGGGCTGGTCGGTAGCGTGCAAAGACATCGCCGAGCGCGCCGTGGGGTTCGGCATGCCGGGGGTGATCGTCGACGGCAATGATTTCTTCGCCGTCCACGCGGCTCTGGGGGTAGCCGTGGAACGTGCGCGCAGCGGCCAGGGGCCGACGCTGGTGGAGGTCAAGTTGAGCCGTTTCTACGGCCACTTCGAAGGCGACGCGCAAACCTATCGCGGCCCCGACGAAGTGAAGAACCTGCGCGAATCCCACGATTGCCTGGTGCTGTTTCGCCAACGCTGCAGCGCCGAAGGCTGGCTCGATGCGGCGCAGTTCGAGCGCATCGACGCGGAGGTCGCGCAACTGATCGAAGACGCCGTGCGCCTGGCCAAGTCCGATCCCAAGCCCCAGGCCGCAGACCTGCTCACTGATGTCTACGTCGCTTACCGCTAATCGCCACCCACTACAAAAATAATCCGTGGAGAATTGATCATGGCTCGCAAAATCAGTTATCAGCAGGCAATCAACGAAGCCCTGGCCCAGGAAATGCGTCGCGACCAGAGTGTGTTCATCATCGGCCAGGACGTGTCCGGCGGCACCGGCTCCCCCGGCGAGCAGGATGCCTGGGGCGGCGTGCTCGGCGTGACCAAGGGCCTGTACCCGGAGTTTCCCGACCGCGTCTTGGATGCACCGTTGTCCGAAATCGGTTACGTCGGCATGGCGGTCGGCGCGGCCACCCGCGGCATGCGCCCGGTGTGCGAGTTGATGTTCGTCGACTTTCTCGGCTGCTGCCTCGACCAGTTGCTCAACCAGGCCGCCAAGTTCCGCTACATGTTCGGCGGCAAGACCGCCACGCCGCTGGTGGTGCGCGCCATGTACGGCGCCGGCCTGCGCGCCGCCGCGCAGCATTCGCAGATGCTCACCTCGATGTGGACGCACATCCCCGGCCTCAAAGTGGTGTGCCCGGCCACGCCCTATGACGCCAAGGGCATGCTGATCCAGGCGATCCGCGACAACGACCCGGTGATCTTCCTCGAACACAAAATGCTCTACAGCCTGCAGGGTGAAGTGCCGGAAGAGCTGTACACCGTGCCTTTCGGCGAAGCCAATTACGTGCGCGAAGGCAATGACGTGACCCTGGTCACCTACGGGCGCATGGTGCATATCGCCCTGGAAGCCGCTGCCAACCTGGCGCGCCAAGGCATCGACTGCGAAGTGCTCGACCTGCGCACCACCAGCCCGCTGGACGAAGACAGCATCCTGGAAAGCGTGGAGAAGACCGGCCGCCTGGTGGTGATCGACGAGTCCAACCCGCGCTGCTCGATCGCCACCGATATCAGCGCGCTGGTCGCGCAGCGCGGGTTTTCGTTCTTGCGCACACCGATCGAAATGGTCACCGCGCCGCACACGCCGGTGCCGTTCTCCGATGCGCTGGAGGATCTGTACATCCCCAACGCAGCGAAGATCGAAGCCGCGGTGTTGAAGATCGCCGATAAGAGGACTGCCGCATGATCCATATCTTGACCATGCCCAAGTGGGGCTTGTCGATGACCGAAGGCCGCGTGGATGTCTGGCTCAAACAGCCGGGCGACCGGGTGGAGAAGGGCGAGGAAGTGCTCGACGTGGAGACCGACAAGATCTCCAGCAGCGTCGAGGCGCCGTTCAGTGGCGTGCTGCGCCGCGTGCTGGCGCTGAGCGACGAGACCTTGCCGGTGGGCGGGCTGCTCGGGATCGTGGTGGAGGGCGAGGCCACGGAAGCCGAGATTGATGCGGTAATCGAGGGTTTCCAGGCCAGCTTCGTGTCGAGTGCGGCCGAGGCGCAAGCGTCCGGGCCCAGCGCGCAGAAAGTCGAGGTGGGCGGGCGGCTGTTGCGTTATCTCGATCTCGGTGAGGGCGGCACGCCGTTGGTGTTGGTCCACGGGTTTGGCGGCGACTTGAACAACTGGCTGTTCAACCACCCAGGGTTGGCGGCGCAGCGCCGGGTGATCGCCCTGGACCTGCCGGGCCATGGCGAGTCGGGCAAGCAACTGCGCAGCGGTGATGCCGACGAGTTGAGCCAGGCGCTGCTGGCGTTGCTCGATCATCTCGCGCTCGACCGCGTCCACCTGGCCGGCCACTCAATGGGTGGCCTGGTCAGCCTGACCGTGGCGCGCCAGGCCCCCGCGCGGGTCGCCTCGCTGACCCTGATCGCCAGCGCCGGGCTCGGCGAAGAGATCAACGCGGACTACTTGCACGGCTTCACCGACGCGACTAACCGCAACGCACTCAAGCCGCACTTGATTCAACTGTTCAGCGACCCGGCGCTGGTCACGCGGCAGATGCTGGAGGACATGCTCAAGTTCAAGCGCCTCGAAGGCGTGGATCAAGCGTTGCGCCAGCTCAATGCCCAGCTGTTCGAGGGCGGGCGGCAGCGCCTGGATCTGCGCAATATTGTCGGGCAGCAGCCAAGCCTGGTGATCTGGGGCAGCGACGACGCAATCATCCCGGCCAGACATGCTGAGGGGCTCGAGGCTCAGGTGGAAATCCTGCCGGGGCAGGGGCATATGGTGCAGTTGGAGGCGGCGGAGCGGGTCAACCAGTTGATGGCAACCTTCCTCAACGCCCAGCCTTGATGCAATCCAATGTGGGAGGGGGCTTGCCCCCGATAGCGGTGTCTCAGTCAATATTCCTGGTGACTGACCCATTGCCATCGGGGGCAAGCCCCCTCCCACCATTTAGAGTGCATTTCAAAAGTTGGAGGCGGCGGAGCGGGTCAACCCGTTGATGGCAACCTTCCTCAACGCCCAGCCTTGATGCAATCCAATGTGGGAGGGGCGGTGCGACGATTCGACTTGCCCCCGATAGCGGTGTCTCAGTCAATATTCCTGGTGACTGACCCATTGCCATCGGGGGCAAGCCCCCTCCCACCATTTAGAGTGCATTTCAAAAGTTGGAGGCGGCGGAGCGGGTCAACCCGTTGATGGCAACCTTCCTCAACGCCCAGCCTTGATGCAATCCAATGTGGGAGGGGCGGTGCGACGATTCGACTTGCCCCCGATAGCGGTGTCTCAGTCAATATTCCTGGTGACTGACCCATTGCCATCGGGGGCAAGCCCCCTCCCACCATTTAGAGTGCATTTCAAAAGTTGGAGGCGGCGGAGCGGGTCAACCCGTTGATGGCAACCTTCCTCAACGCCCAGCCTTGATGCAATCCAATGTGGGAGGGGCGGTGCGACGATTCGACTTGCCCCCGATAGCGGTGTCTCAGTCAATATTCCTGGTGACTGACCCATTGCCATCGGGGGCAAGCCCCCTCCCACCATTTAGAGTGCATTTCAAAAGTTGGAGGCGGCGGAGCGGGTCAACCCGTTGATGGCAACCTTCCTCAACGCCCAGCCTTGATGCAATCCAATGTGGGAGGGGCGGTGCGACGATTCGACTTGCCCCCGATAGCGGTGTCTCAGTCAATATTCCTGGTGACTGACCCATTGCCATCGGGGGCAAGCCCCCTCCCACCATTTAGAGTGCATTTCAAAAGTTGGAGGCGGCGGAGCGGGTCAACCCGTTGATGGCAACCTTCCTCAACTCCCAGCCTTGATGCAGTCCAATGTGGGAGGGGCGGTGCGACGATTCGACTTGCCCCCGATAGCGGTGTCTCAGTCAATATTCCTGGTGACTGACCCATTGCCATCGGCGGCAAGCTCCCTCCCACCATTTAGAGTGCATTTCAAACGGCGCGCTTGAGAGTTTCGCTCGGCAGCTCCTTGAACAACGCCCGGTAGCTATTGGAGAACCGCCCCAAATGCCAGAACGACCAGTTCATCGCCACTTGCGCCACTGTGGCCGCGGCTGAACTCAACAACTCCCGCCGCGCCCCGTTCAAGCGGCGCAAACGCAACCACTGCGCCGGGCTCATTCCGGTGTAGGTCTTGAAGCCTTGTTGCAACTGGCGCAACGGCACGCCGGCGATCTGCGCCAGTTCCAGTAGGTTGACGGTGTCATCCGGTGCATCGACCGCCCATTCGCCGATGCGCGTCATCAGCCGGCGCTCTTCGCTGCGGCGCTGCAATGACTGGCGGTCCAGGCATACGCAGGCGTTGTCGAGAATGAACAGGCAATCGTCGAGCAACTGCTGGGTGAGGGCATCGCGGCTGATCGGGTCGGTGGTGCCGGACAACCGTGTGAGCGTGCCACTGAGCCAGCGGCTGAATAACGCATTCTGCTGGCAGGTCAGCGGCGCCATGAACAACCCTTCGAGTTTCGCCACATCCAACCGATGGCGCTGCACGAACTGTGGCCCGAATACCACCGCCACTTCACGGTAGTTCTCCGGGGTGATCCAGGTGTTGCGGCTCTCGCCATTGAGCAGGTACAGCGTGTTGTCGCTGCCGTCGAAACAGAACGCCAGGGCCCCCGGCGGCGCGTTGAAATGCTGCTCCACCCGGGTGTTCATGCTCTCTTCGTAGACCTCCACGCCGTGCAGGTCGAGGTAGCGAATCTGCCCGGCAAAATGCCCGGGGGACATCTGCTGGTAGTGCTGCACCCAGCCGGGTGTTGCACGGCATTGAGCGGCCACATCACCGGTGGTGAAGGCCTGTACGCGCAAAGCGGTTGCCTGTGTCATGGGGGGAACCTGCTCGCACTCTATTGGTGCGTTGTGTTCGGAGCAAAGTGGATAGATGCCGTGGCGCGGCGAGCCCAAGATAGACCTCAATGCGCCAGGAGTACAAGCCGGTGCAGTCTCCCACCCATGACGAGGTCCTTATGAACGCCCCCTTCGATCAGCTGTCCGCCTGGCTGAAAGAACACAAGATTACCGAGGTCGAATGCGTGATCAGTGATTTGACTGGCATCGCACGCGGCAAGATTGCGCCCACCAACAAGTTCCTGCATGAGCGAGGCATGCGCCTGCCGGAAAGTGTGTTGCTGCAAACGGTAACCGGGGACTTTGTCGACGACGATGTCTACTACGACCTGCTCGACCCGGCCGACATCGACATGGTCTGCCGCCCGGTGGCCCACGCGACCTACGTGGTGCCATGGGCGATTGAACCGACCGCCATCGTGATCCACGACACTTTCGACAAGCAGGGTAACCCCATCGAACTGTCGCCGCGCAACGTGCTGAAAAAGGTGCTGCAGCTCTACGCCGAGCAGGGCTGGCAGCCGATTGTCGCGCCGGAAATGGAGTTCTACCTGACCCAGCGCTGCGATGACCCGGACCTGCCGCTGAAAACCCCGGTCGGCCGCTCCGGGCGGGCCGAAACCGGTCGCCAGTCGTTCTCCATCGACGCCGCCAACGAGTTCGACCCGCTGTTCGAAGACGTCTACGACTGGTGCGAAGCCCAGGGCCTGGACCTCGACACGCTGATCCACGAAGACGGCCCGGCGCAGATGGAAATCAACTTCCGCCACGGTGACGCCCTGGATCTTGCCGACCAGATCACCGTGTTCAAACGCACCCTGCGCGAAGCCGCGCTCAAGCACAACGTCGCCGCGACCTTCATGGCCAAGCCGGTGGCCGACGAGCCGGGCAGCGCCATGCACCTGCACCAGAGCGTGGTCGACATCGCCACGGGCAAGCCGGTGTTCGTCGACGCCGACGGCCAGATGAGCACGCTGTTCCTGCACCACATCGGCGGCCTGCAGCAGTACATCCCCAAGCTGCTGCCGATGTTTGCGCCCAACGTGAATTCGTTCCGCCGCTTCCTGCCGGACACCTCGGCGCCGGTCAACGTGGAATGGGGCGAAGAAAACCGCACTGTCGGCCTGCGCGTGCCGACATCGAACCCCGACGCCATGCGCGTGGAAAACCGCCTGCCCGGCGCGGATGCCAACCCGTACCTGGCGATCGCCGCTAGCCTGTTGTGTGGCTACCTGGGCATGATCGAAAAGATTGAGCCGAGCGCACCAGTGGAAGGCCGCGCCTATGAGCGGCGCAACCTGCGCCTGCCGATCACGCTCGAGGATGCGCTGGTGCGTATGGAGGAGTGTGCGACGGTCAAGCAATACCTGGGCGACAAGTTCGTGCGCGGCTACGTCGCGGTCAAACGCGCCGAGCATGAGAATTTCAAGCGGGTGATCAGTTCCTGGGAGCGTGAGTTCCTGCTGTTGAGCGTCTAAACAATCATAAAGGGGTGTCGATATGCGTCTGATGAAAAAACTTCTCCCGCTGGCCCTGGTGGCAGCATTCAGCAGCGCCGCGCAGGCGGAGCCGACGGTCAGTGTCTACAACTGGACCGACTACATCGGCGAAACCACCTTGGCCGACTTCCAGGCCAAGACGGGGATCAAGGTGATCTACGACGTGTTCGACTCCAACGAAACCCTGGAGGGCAAGTTGCTGGCGGGGCGCACCGGGTATGACGTGGTGGTGCCGTCCAACCACTTCCTGGCCCGCCAGGTCAAGGCCGGCGCGTTCCTCAAGCTCGACCGCGCGCAGTTGCCCAATTTCAAGAACCTCGACCCCAAGCTGCTCAAGCTGCTTGAGAAAAACGACCCGGGCAACGCGCACTCGGTGCCGTACCTGTGGGGCACCAACGGCATCGGCTACAACGTCGACAAGGTCAAGCAGGTGCTCGGCATCGACCATGTCGATTCGTGGGCGGTGCTGTTCGAGCCGGAGAACCTCAAGAAGCTCAACCAGTGCGGCGTGGCCTTCCTCGACTCGGCGGATGAGTTGTTCCCGGCGATCCTCAACTACATGGGCAAGGACCCGCGCAGCGAGAACCCTGAAGACTACAAACAGGCGCAAGCCAAGCTGTTGACGCTGCGGCCTTACATCACCTACTTCCATTCCTCCAAGTACATCTCGGATTTGGCCAACGGCGATATCTGCGTGGCGTTCGGTTATTCCGGCGACGTGTTCCAGGCCGCCAACCGCGCCAAGGAAGCCAAGAACGGGGTGAACATTGCCTATTCGATTCCCAAGGAAGGCTCCAACCTGTGGTTCGACCTGCTGGCGATCCCCGCCGATGCGAGCAACCCAAAAGCAGCCCACGCGTTTATCAACTACCTGCTCGACCCTGAAGTCATCGCCAAAGTCAGCGCCTCGGTCGGCTATGCCAACGCCAACCCGGCAGCCAATGCCTTCATGGACCCGGAACTGGTGAACAACCCTGAGGTGTACCCGTCCCAGGCCGTGCTCGACAAACTCTATATTTCCACCACGCCGACCCCGGCGACCATGCGCCTGATGACCCGCGCCTGGAGCAAAGTGAAGACCGACAAATGATCCAATCGAACGACCACGCCCGGTCCTATTACCGGGCCTCGGCCAATGCCATGCCCGAGCGTCCGGCCTTGGCCGCCGACTTGAGCGCGGATGTGTGTGTGATCGGCGGTGGGTTCACCGGGGTCAATACCGCCATCGAACTGGCCCAGCGCGGGCTGTCGGTGATCCTGCTGGAGGCGCGGCGCATCGGTTGGGGCGCCAGCGGGCGCAACGGCGGGCAATTGATTCGCGGCATCGGCCACGATGTGTCGGGCTTTGCCAAGTATGTGGGCGAGGAGGGCGTGCGTTATCTGGAGCGGGCCGGGATTGATTCGGTCACGTTGGTGGGCGAACGCGTTCGCACGCAGGGTATCGACTGCGACCTGCGCTGGGGCTTTTGCGAACTGGCCAATACCGCGGCGCAGTTCGCCGCGTTCAAGGGCGAGCAGGAGCGCCTGTTGGCGCAGGGCTACAACCATGAGGTCCGTGTGGTAGGTCCGCAGGATATGCACCAGGTCGTCGGCTCGCAGGTCTATGCCGGCGGCCTGGTGGACATGGGGTCCGGGCACCTGCACCCATTGAATCTGGTGTTGGGCGAGGCGCGGGTCGCCGAGTCCCTGGGGGTGCGGATTTTCGAGCAGACCCCAGCGTTGGAACTGCTCCACGGCGACACCGTGCAGGTACGCTGCGCCGGCGGCACGGTGCGCGCCAGCAACCTGGTGCTGGCCTGCAATGCACACTTGGAGGCGTTGGAGCCGCGCTTGAGCGGCAAAGTACTGCCTGCCGGCAGCTACATCATCGCCACCGAACCGTTAACGGAAGGGCTGGCCGAGCAATTGATCCCGCAGAACCTGGCGCTGTGCGACCAGAAAGTCGGCTTGGACTACTACCGACTGACCGCCGACCGACGCCTGTTGTTCGGCGGCGCCTGCCATTATTCGGGGCGTGATCCGCAGGACATTGCCGCGTATATGCAACCGAAGATGCTCACGGTATTCCCGCAACTGGCCAATACCGCGATCGAGTTCCAGTGGGGCGGCAAGATCGGCATCACCGCCAACCGCTTTCCCCAGGTCGGGCGGCTAAAACAGTACCCGAACGTGTTGTATGCCCAGGGCTATTCCGGCCATGGGCTGAACGTGAGCCATTGGTGTGCGCGGCTGCTGGCTGAAGCCATCCATGCCGGGCACAGCCAGGGCCTGGAGGCGTTCAGCCAGGTGCCGCACATGACCTTTCCGGGCGGCAAGCTGTTGCGCTCGCCGTTGTTGGCGTTGGGCATGCTGTGGTATCGGTTGCGGGAGACCCTGCAGTGATGAGCTGCCGCCGCATGGGGGCGGTTGGATTGAGCCGCACCTAAGGCCGCAAGAAAAACCGCTTTTCCTCGTCATGGCAAGGTTGCGCCTACGGCCCTGTAGTTGAGCGTGGAATCGGTTGCTGTGCCATACACGATCGCCCCGGAGCGCGTAATGCCCTCTAGCCGGCTCATCCGTCCGCCCAAAAGCGGGGCCATCGCTACGGTGCTGTTGACGCCGTCCCAGTAGGCGCCGCTGGGGTATTGGTTGGCATCGAAACTGTTCAAGGCGACGGTGTCGTTATCCGCCAAACCCACCGCGTTGGTCTGGGCGCTGCCAGGCAGCGGCTGGATCGACTGCACGCTGAACGAGTTGGTGGGGTCTGGCCAAAAGAGTGCTTTCTCGAAACCCGACGGGTCCCTGCCATACGCGAGTATATGCCCGGGGTTGTTGATCGACACCGCGTAATTCTGCGCATTGAGGGGCATGGTCAGCAGCAGGGGCGCGCTGCTGGGTGTTCCCCAGAATGCCGTTTGCGGCACATCGCCGGTAGCGCCGCTGAACACGCAGGTACCGACCACCTGAAGCTGATCGTTCATGCCCACCGCCCAGCAATAGCTGGCGCCGGAGGGGCTGGCCAGCGCGGTCAACACGTAGCTGCTGCCGTTCCAGGTGGCGACGGTGGGTTTGGGCGTGGCATTGGCCCCCGGACAGTTCATGACGACACTGGGATAGCCGTTGATCAAGGTGTTGTTCACGTCGACCCCGGCACAGTTGTCGCCATAGCTGGAAACGCGCTGCGGCGTGGCATTGCCCGGGGTATACAGCACCACGGTTGCCTGTAACGTGGCGCTGATGCTTTGAGCCAGGGCAGCGCCTAGCGGGTTCAGGGCGGTGGGTACGGTCTGGACATCGGCGGGTCGCAGCAGGGGAAATAGCAAGGTGCCAGGCAAGGGGGCCGTCGCCGTCGGCAGGCCACTGGGCGTCGCTGCATTCCAGAACACGGCAAAACTGAGATTGGCGGCGTTGGCGCAACTTCCCAGCATCCAGCCACTGTTAGCGATTGCCTCGACGCTGCACGGTTGCCCGTTCACCAGCGGCGGCAAGACCTGTTGAGGGCCGCTCAGCGATGCGGCGTACCAAGGATTGCTGTTGGCGCTGACCGTAGCGGATGAACAATTGCCCACGGCCTGCGCGCTATCGTTGACGCTACTGGTTGAACATTGCGCCCCGGCCGCACTGCCCGAGTCGACGTATGTGGCGGCACTGGCGGTTACACCATAGCCGTACAGCAGCGAGGCGCCGAGCAGTGTCAGCGCAGTGATCGAGGTTTTGAAATAACGCGGCATGATGAGTCCCTCCCTGGAGTGTTTTACCTGTCGGTGCCGTATGGGCAGGCGCCGGTTGCGTACCAGTAAACGCTGGAGATGGGGGCGTTACAACTGTCATTTCTAACAGGTACAGAACGAGTGGCTGTGCGTTAGCATCGGTGTTTTTGTGCCCTGCGGGCCGTCCAGGCACGCAGATGATTTCAGTGGTCCGGGACGGCATGGCTTCAATCTCGAGCATCCATCGCGCCACGAATAGGGGGTGAAGTGACGAATCGGCTGGCGTACATTGTTCAACCCCGGTCGCCAGCAACTGTCGGTGCGACAGATCTGGCGATCTGAATTGTTTATTGTCTGGAGTATTGATTGTGCCTACAGCTTCTTCTGTCATTGAAGTTCCGGTTTCGGCCGATCAGGTGTGGCAATTGGTCGGCGGTTTTGACGCGCTGCCGGACTGGCTGCCATTGATCGTCGAGAGCAAGCCGGGCGACGGCGGGCGCCTGCGTCACCTGAAGACCGCCGATGGCGGCGTGGTGGTGGAGCGCTTGCAGACCTTTGATAACGTGGCCCGCACTTACAGCTACAGCATCGAGGAGTCGCCGTTTCCGGTGAGTGCCTACCTGGCGACGTTGCGGGTCGAAGCCCTGACGGAATCGTCGGCGAAGGTGACGTGGTCGGGCGTGTTCACCCCGGTGCCGGACACCACCGACGAGGCGGTGGAGGCTTTGTTTGCCGGCGTGTACCGCGGTGGGCTTGAGGCGCTGCGCGGCAACTTCCCGGCTTGACCTGATCGATCGGGCAACCGACACCCAATGTGGGAGGGAGCAAGCCCCCTCCCACCGTTATCGATTGGTGTCGTGTCTGGTTTATTTGGGCATCAGTTGCTGGCGACACTCCAGCACCAACCGCGCACCGCCGCGTTGGCTGGTGCCAACGTCCAGATTGAAACCGTGCAGGTTGATGATCGCCGCGACAATCGACAAGCCCAGCCCAAACCCACCTTGCTGGTCGCTTTCATCCACGCGATAGAACCGCTGGAACACCGCCTTGCGTTCCGCTGTTGGGATGCCGGGGCCGGAGTCGTGGACTTCGATACGCGTGCTGCCCGCATCGTTGACCGCGCGCAAAATCACTTCGCCGCCCGCTGGGGTGAACTTGATCGAGTTGCTCAGCAGGTTGGCCAGGGCCTCGAACAGCAAGGCCCGGTCGCCGGTGATCCAGGGCAGGGATGGCGGGGTGTCGAGCACCAGTTGCAGTTCGCCTTCCTCGGCCAGGGGCAGGTAGAAGTCGTGCAGTTCGCGCAGCAGCGGCAGTGGGTCCATCACCAGGAAGCCCGAGCGGCGTTGGTGGTCTTCCAGTTCCGAGATCCGCAACAACCCGCGAAAGCGCGCCATCAGCGTGTCGGTCTCCGCGATGGCGTCGTCCAGCTGCACCGCGTGGGCCGAGTCGTGTTCGGCTTGTTGCTTGATGCGATAGAGCTGCGCGCGCAAGCGGGTGAGCGGGGTGCGCAGGTCGTGGGCGATGTTGTCGCACACGCCTTTGACCTCGTTCATCAGCTTCTCGATGCGGTCGAGCATGGCGTTGACGATGGCGGCGAGCATGTCCAGTTCGTCACGTCGGTTCGACAGCGGCAGGCGATGGGTGAGGTCGCCGGCGACGATGGCCTCGGCGCTGGCCTGGATCCCGCGAATCCGTCGCAATGGGCGGCGGCGCAGCAAATGCCAGCCGGCGGCGCCGGGGATGATGGTCAGCGACACCGCCCACAGCAGCGCGTGCCAGATGATCCGGGTTACGCCGAACAGCGAACCGTTGGCGCGCACCAGCACCAGCCAGCGGCCATCGGCGGTGTGGGTGACCACGGCGTCGCAGCTGTCTTTGGGCAGTTTCGGGTCGTCGGAGTCGACGCAATTGGCCAGGGCGTGGATCTTGCCGTCCAGGGGCAAGTCGGGTGGTATCGCCTGGATCGGTCCGTTCAATGGGCGAAATTGCGCATCGAACAGGCCATAGGCGTCCACGCCCTTCATGTCGAAGGTCATGCTGGTGGTCAGGGCTTCCAACAGTTCTTCGCCGTCGAACCGCTGGAACAGGTGCTGGCGCTGCATCAGCGAATGGCGCGAGAGGTCGCTGAGGTAACCGGACACCTCGTAATACAGCACCCCCATGAGGATGCAGCTCCAGGCCACGAACAGCGAACTGTACAGCGCCAGCAAGCGGCTGCTGGAGGAACGCCAGCCCTTAGAGGGGTTCAGCAATGACATACCCGGAACCTCGTACCGTGCGGATCAGCGGCGTGAGGCCCGGTGGATCGATCTTCTTGCGCAGGCGACCGATGTGGACATCGATCAGGTTGGTCCCGGGGTCGAAGTGATAACCCCAGACTTCCTCGAAGATCATCATCCGCGACAGGATCTGCCCGGTGTTGCGCATCAGGAATTCCAGCAGTTTGTATTCAGTGGGCAGCAGGCTCAGCGGCTGCTCGGCGCGGCTGGCTTCACGGCTGATCAGGTTCAGCTCAAGGTCGGCCACGCGCAGGGCGGTTTCGAATTCCTTGACCGTGCTTTTGCGCCGCAGCAGCACTTCGACGCGGGCGGCCATTTCATCGGAGGCGAACGGCTTGGTCAGGTAGTCATCCCCACCGGCGCGCAGGCCGCGCACCCGCTCGTCGACATCGGAGAGCGCGCTGATCATCAGGATCGGCGTCGACACGCCGATGGTGCGCAGGGTGGTGACGATGGCCAGGCCATCAAGTTCCGGCAACATACGGTCGAGGGTGATCAGATCGTAATCACCACTCACGGCGCGGACCAGGCCTTCGCGGCCGTTGTCCACCCAATCTACGTCCAGTCCATGGCTACTCAGCTCGGCGACGATCTCGCGGGCCGTTACGGCGTCATCCTCAATGGTCAAAATGCGGGTCATAGGATTACCTGGTGAGCGATTCACACTAGAAGTGTGGGCATTTTGCCAAGAAATGGCTGAACGCTTCCTAAATAAAACTTCATGTTGGCAAAACTGACACAGTTTTCATAAAACCCGCCTACTCCGATGTGCGGGCTTGCCTGCGATGAAGGCGTGTCAATCGGCGGCTACGGTGACGGATCCTCCGTCAGTCGTCGAAGCCCACCTGCTCATGAATCTCATCCACCTTCAACTCCAGGCGATACGCCACCGCAATGAACAGCGCCTGGCACAGGCACAACGTGGCGCTCAACGAACGGAAGGCAAACGACGAGCCTTCATTGACCAACAGCACTGCGTTCGCGCGCTTGGCCAGGGGCGACAGGTTGCTGTCGGTAATGATCAGGGTCTTGGCCTGGTGGTGCTGGGCGATACGCAGGCAGTGCTGGGTTTCTTTGCCGTAGGGCGTGAAGCTGATGGCGATCACCAAGTCATTGGCGCGCACGCTGCGCATCTGCTCGCGGTAGCTGCCGCCCAGGCCTGAGATCAGGTGGATGCGCTTGTTGGTGTGTTGCAGGTTGTAGACCAGGTAATCGGCCACCGCAAACGAACGGCGCACGCCAACCACGTAGATGTTGTCGGCGTTGACCACCAGGTCGACGGCTTTTTCGAACGCCGCGTCATCCAGTTCCAGGCCCAGGCGCTCGATGCCCGAAAGCGTGGCATTGACACACTCGCGCGCCAGGTCGCCGCCGCTGGCCTTCTGCGACTTGTTGGCGATCATGCTGCGGATGCGCTGCTGATAGTTCTGCACCGGCGTGGTCTTGTGGGTGTACGCCTCGCGAAACAGCGCCTGCATCTCACTGAACCCGCTGAAGCCGAAACGCTGGGAGAACCGCACGATGGCCGACGGATGCACTTCGCATTCGCGGGCGATGTCGCTGATGCGGTCGACCATGATCCGGTCGCTCTGCTGGCTCATGTAGCTGGCGATGCGCTTGAGCTGGCGTGGCAGGCTTTCGTATTCGTCGGTGATCAGCTGCAACAGGCGTTCGGCATTGATCGCAGGGCTGGCGAGAGTGTCTTGGGAAGCGGTCTCGGGCGTGGCCGGCTGATCGGTGCGGGACATGGGCAATCCTTCTGGCGGGTTCATCTGGTGCGCTGATGGTGGGTGCAAGTCTACAGGGTAGGCGCAAAAAAATACCCCGGCATGCGCCAGCGAGTGGGCGGCTGAAACGATGCACTGTCGCTGGCGTGCCCCTATCCTGACGTATTGGAAAAAATATTCTACCAAAAATAATTATGGAATAAATATTGATTGGGCTCGCTGAACGTTCTAGTCTGCTCCCACCAAGAGCGTGTGCCGTCGCCACGGCGGCACAACGCAGGCTGATAAAAATAACAGGAGCCAGCATGGGCCAGACTCGTTTTGCCAGTGGGCGTCAATTGGATCTGATTTGCCTCGGGCGCCTAGGCGTCGACCTCTATGCGCAGCAAGTCGGTGCGCGGCTTGAGGATGTGTCCAGCTTTGCCAAGTACCTCGGCGGTTCTTCCGCCAACATTGCCTTCGGCACCGCGCGCCTGGGCCTCAAGTCGGCGATGTTGAGCCGGGTAGGGGACGACCATATGGGCCGGTTCCTGACGGAATCCCTGGTCCGTGAAGGCTGCGATGTCAGCGGCATCAAGGTCGACCCGCAACGCCTTACCGCGCTGGTGCTGCTGGGCCTCAAGGACCGCGAAACCTTCCCCCTGGTGTTCTACCGCGAAAACTGCGCCGACATGGCCCTGCGCGCCGAAGACATCAGCGAAGCCTTTATCGCCTCGAGCAAGGCCCTGCTGATCACCGGCACGCATTTCTCCACCGACGCTGTGTACAAGGCCAGCGTCCAGGCCCTGGATTACGCGACCAAACACAACGTCCAGCGCGTGCTCGACATCGACTACCGCCCGGTGCTGTGGGGCCTGGCGGGCAAGGCCGATGGCGAAACCCGGTTTGTCGCCGACCAGAGCGTCAGCCAGCACGTGCAGAGCATCCTGCCGCGCTTCGACCTGATCGTCGGTACTGAAGAAGAGTTCCTGATCGCCGGCGGCAGTGAAGATTTGCTCAGCGCCCTGCGCACCGTCCGTGAACTGACCCCGGCGACCCTGGTGGTCAAGCTCGGCCCGCAGGGCTGCACGGTGATCCACGGCGCGATCCCGGCCCGTTTGGACGAGGGGGCGATCTACCCCGGCGTGCGCGTTGAAGTGCTTAACGTGCTGGGCGCCGGCGATGCGTTCATGGCGGGCTTTCTCAGCGGCTGGCTGAACGATGCCAGCGACGCGCGATGCAGCCAGTTGGCCAATGCCTGCGGCGGCCTGGTGGTGTCGCGCCACGCCTGCGCACCGGCCATGCCGACGCCGGCCGAACTGGATTACCTGTTCAACAGCCCGGTGCCGATCACCCGCCCCGATCAAGACGTGACCCTGCAGCGCCTGCATCGGGTCACGGTGCCACGCAAGGCCTGGAAGCAACTGTTCGTGTTCGCCTTCGACCATCGCTGGCAATTGATCGACCTGGCGCAACGCGGCGGCCAGGACCCGAGCCGCATCAGCGCGATCAAGCAGCTGTTTATCCAGGCCGTCGAACGCGTGGAGAAGACGCTGCGCGGGCAGGGCGTCGAGGCCGATGTCGGTTTGCTCGCCGACCAGCGCTTCGGCCAGGACGCGCTCAACGCCGCCAGCGGTCGCGGCTGGTGGATCGCACGCCCGGTGGAGGTGCAGAACTCGCGGCCCCTGGCGTTCGAACACGGCCGTTCGATCGGCAGCAACTTGATCGCCTGGCCCCAGGAGCAAATCATCAAATGCCTGGTGCAATACCACCCCGATGACGAACCGCTGCTGCGCCTGGAACAGGAAGCGCAACTCAAGGCGGTGTACGAGGCTTCGCTGGTCAGCGGGCATGAACTGTTGCTGGAAGTCATCCCGCCCAAGGATCACCCCTCGACCTACCCCGATGTGCTCTACCGCAGCCTCAAGCGCCTGTACAACCTGGGTATCTACCCGGCGTGGTGGAAAATCGAGGCACAGTCGGCCGAGGACTGGACAAAACTCGACGAACTGATCGAGGAACGCGACCCGTACTGCCGCGGTGTGGTGCTGCTGGGCCTGAATGCGTCGGCCGAACACCTGGCCGAGGGCTTCCGCCAAGCCAGCCAGAGTCGCACCTGCCGTGGTTTTGCCGTGGGACGCACGATTTTCCAGGAGCCGAGTCGCGCGTGGATGGCGGGGGAGATTGATGACGAGACCCTGATCCGCCAAGTCCGGGCCACTTTCGAGCAATTGATCAGTGCCTGGTGCAGTGCCAGAGGCTGAACGCAGTTCTTAATTTGAAATGTAATCCAATGTGGGAGGGAGCTTGCTCCCGAAGGCGGTGGTGCAGTTACAGAAGTGTTGCCTGACACACTGCCATCGGGAGCAAGCTCCCTCCCACATAATGCAGATCTCAGTGATACCTGAAAATAATAAAGGTGCAGCCATGCCCGCAATCCGAATTGGCATCAACCCGATCTCCTGGAGCAACGACGACCTGCCGGCCCTGGGCGGCGAAACGCCCCTGAGCACGGCGTTGAGCGAAGGCAAGCAGATCGGCTACGAAGGTTTTGAACTCAACGGCAAATTCCCCAAGGACGCCAAGGGCGTCGCCGATGTGTTGCGCCCCTACGACCTGGCGCTGGTCTCCGGTTGGTACTCCAGCCGTCTGGCCCAGCGGTCGGTGGCGGAGGAAATCGAAGCCATCGCCGCTCACGTCGAGTTGCTCAAACACAATGGCGCCACGGTGTTGGTCTACGGCGAAGTGGCCGATTCGATCCAGGGCTCCCGCATCCGCCTGATCGAACGCCCGCGTTTCCACAGTGAGCAGGCCTGGCAGGACTATGCCGACAAGCTCACCGAGCTGGCGCGCTTTACCCTGTCCCAGGGCGTGCGCCTGGCCTACCACCACCATATGGGCGCCTATGTCGAATCGCCGGAGGACATCGATCAACTGATGCGCCGCACCGGCCCCGAAGTCGGCCTGCTGTTCGATTCGGGCCATTGCTACATGGGCGGCGGCGAACCCCTCGACGTACTGCGCAAACACATCGACCGCGTGTGCCATGTGCATTTCAAGGACGTGCGCAAAGCGGTGGTGCAACTGGCGCGCAACCAGATGTGGAGCTTCCCCGACTGCATCGTCAACGGCACCTTCACCGTGCCGGGTGACGGCGATATCGACTTTGCCGCGTTGCTCGACGTGCTGCTGGCCGCGCATTACCGAGGCTGGCTGGTGGTCGAAGCCGAGCAGGACCCGGCTGTCGCGCCGAGCTATATCTATGCGAAAAAAGGTTATGACACCTTGCGTGCGCTGCTGAACGAGAGGACGGGGCAATGAGCTTGCTGGTCAAGAGCAATAAGCGCGGGCAAACCATGGTCGCCCTCGAAGCGGGCCGCCTGGCCTACGTCGGCTTTGCCGCCTACCGCCTGAGCCTGGGCGAAACCCTGCCAGTCACCGCCGGCGACCAGGAGCTGTGCCTGGTGCTGCTCAGCGGCCGGGTGACGATCGAAGGCGACGGTTTTAGCTGGCAGAACCTCGGCGATCGTCAGTCGGTGTTTGAAGACAAATCGCCCTTTGCCGCTTACCTGCCGCCGGGCACCGACGCCCAGGTGACGGCATTGAGCGACGTGCAGCTCGCGGTCTGCGCCGCGCCTGGCGCGACGGGTTTCGCGCCACGCTTGATCCGCCCCGAACAGTGCAAGCGCAGCGTGCGCGGCAAAGGCGCCAACACCCGTTACGTGTGCGACATCCTGCCCGACAGCGAGCCCGCCCACTCCTTGCTGGTGGTGGAAGTCCGCACGCCGTCCGGGCATTCGTCGAGCTACCCGCCGCACAAGCACGACACCGACGACCTGCCGCACCAGAGCTTTCTCGAAGAAACCTATTACCACCAGGTCAACCCGCCCCAGGGCTTCGTGTTCCAGCGGGTGTACACCGACGATCGCAGCATCGATGAGGCCATGGCCGTGGAAAACAGCGACCTGGTGGTGGTGCCCAAGGGGTACCACCCGGTGAGCGTGCCGTATGGCTACGAGTCCTACTACCTCAACGTAATGGCCGGCCCCAAGCGCGCCTGGCATTTTCATAACGACCCGCAGCACAGTTGGCTGCTGGACCTTTAAGGGGCGCGACATGACCACCACTCGTTTGACCATGGCCCAGGCCCTGGTGAAATTTCTGGATAACCAATACATCGAAGTTGATGGTGTGCAGAGCAAGTTCGTGGCCGGGGTGTTCACGATTTTCGGCCACGGCAACGTGCTCGGCCTGGGTCAGGCGCTGGAGCAGGACAGCGGCGACCTGGTGGTGCATCAGGGCCGCAACGAGCAAGGCATGGCCCACGCCGCCATCGGGTTTGCCAAACAGCACCTGCGCCGCAAGATCTACGCGTGTACCGCGTCGGTCGGCCCGGGGGCGGCGAATATGCTGACCGCTGCCGCGACTGCCACGGCCAACCGCATTCCGTTGCTGCTATTGCCTGGCGATGTCTACGCCAGCCGCCAGCCCGACCCGGTGCTGCAACAGATCGAGCAGTTTCATGACCTGAGCATCAGCACCAACGACGCCTTCCGCTCGGTGAGCAAATACTGGGACCGCATCAACCGCCCCGAGCAATTGATGAGCGCGGCGATCCATGCCATGCGCGTGCTCACCGACCCGGCCGAAACCGGTGCCGTCACCCTGGCGCTGCCGCAGGACGTGCAAGCCGAGGCCTGGGATTACCCGGATTACTTCCTGCAAAAACGTGTCCATCGCCTCGATCGGCGCCCGCCCACCGAGGCGATGATCGGCGATGCCGTGGCGGCCTTCGAGGGCAAGCGCAAGCCGTTGATCATCTGCGGTGGCGGGGTCAAGTACTCCGGGGCGAATGCGGCCCTACAGGCATTTGCCGAACGCTTCGAGATTCCCTTCGCCGAAACCCAGGCGGGCAAGAGTGCGGTGCTGTCCAGCCATCCGCTGAACGTCGGCGGGATCGGCGAAACCGGCTGCCTGGCCGCGAACCTGTTGGCCGCCGAGGCCGACCTGATCATCGGGATCGGCACGCGCTACACCGATTTCACCACGTCGTCGAAGTCGTTGTTCAAGCACGCCGAGGTGCGGTTCCTCAACCTCAACATCAGCTCCGGCGATGCGTTGAAACTCGATGGCGTGCAAGTGCTGGCGGATGCACGAGTCGCCCTTGAGGCATTGGCCGCAGCGCTGGGCGATTATCGCGCCGGTTGGGGCGAGCAGGTGCGCGATGCCAGGGCGCAACTGGATGCTGAAGTCGACCGGGTGCATCAGTTGGAATACGCCGGCGACGACTTCGTCCCCGAGGTCGACGACCACCTCGACCGCGGCGTGCTACGCGAATTTATCGAGCTGACCGGTTCGTGCCTGACCCAAAGCCGGGTCCTCGGCGTGCTCAACCAGGTGCTGGCCGACGACGCGATCATCGTCGCCGCCGCCGGCAGCCTGCCCGGCGACCTGCAGCGCAGCTGGCGCAGCAAGGGCGTCAACACTTACCACGTCGAGTACGGTTATTCGTGCATGGGCTACGAGATCAACGCCGCCCTCGGCGTGAAACTCGCCGAGCCGACGCGCGAGGTCTATGCGCTGGTCGGCGATGGCTCCTACATGATGCTGCACTCGGAGCTGGCCACCTCGATCCAGGAGCGCCGCAAGATCAACGTGGTGCTGCTGGACAACATGGCTTTCGGTTGCATCAACAACCTGCAGATCGGCAACGGCATGGACAGCTTCGGCACCGAGTTCCGCTACCGCAACCCCGAGAGCGGCAAGCTCGACGGCGG
Organism: Pseudomonas sp. LY-1; assembly: GCF_053502595.1. Taxonomy (NCBI): domain Bacteria; kingdom Pseudomonadati; phylum Pseudomonadota; class Gammaproteobacteria; order Pseudomonadales; family Pseudomonadaceae; genus Pseudomonas; species Pseudomonas sp. LY-1. The sequence continues at coordinate 3,140,619 of NZ_CP094353.1, forward strand.
CCTGGTGCCGGTGGATTTCGCCATGAGTGCGGCGGCCTACGGTTGCAAGACTTACAAGGTCAGCAGCGTCGAACAGCTCGAAGCGGCGCTGGCCGATGCGCGCACGCAAACGGTGTCGACGCTGATCGATATCAAGGTGCTGCCCAAGACCATGATCCACGGCTACCTGTCGTGGTGGCGGGTGGGTGTGGCGCAGGTCTCCACCAGCGAACGCACCAACGCGGCGGCGAAAAAACTCAATGAACAGCTGGCCAAGGCCCGGCAGTACTAATAACAAGAGGAGTGAATGTATGTCGTTGAAGCTGGGTGTTATCGGTACGGGCGCTATCGGCCGGGACCATATTCGTCGTTGCAGCCAGACCTTGCTCAACAGCCAGGTGGTGGCGGTGACCGACATCGACCTGGAGCAGGCCGCCAAGGTGGTGGCGGATCTGAAACTGGACGCCGAGGTGTATCCGGACGGCCATGCGCTGATCCGTTCGCCTCAAGTCGAAGCCATTCTCGTCACTTCCTGGGGCCCGAGCCATGAGGCATTCGTGCTCGCCGCCATCGAGGCGGGCAAACCGGTGTTCTGCGAAAAACCCCTGGCGGTCACCGCCGAAGGCTGTCGCAGGATCGTCGAGGCCGAAGTGGCGAACGGCAAGCGCCTGGTGCAAGTGGGCTTCATGCGCCCCTATGACGAAGGTTATCGCGCCCTCAAAGCGGTGATCGACAGCGGCCGGATCGGCGAGCCGCTGATGCTGCACTGCGCGCACCGCAACCCGCGGGTGGGTGAGAACTACAAGACCGACATGGCGATCACCGACACCCTGATCCACGAGCTGGACGTGTTGCGTTGGCTGCTCGACGACGACTATGTGTCGGTGCAAGTGGTGTTCCCGCGCAAGACCAGCAAGGCCCTGGCCCATCTGCGCGATCCGCAGATCGTGCTGCTGGAAACCGCCAAGGGCACGCGCATCGATGTGGAAGTGTTTGTGAACTGCCAGTACGGCTACGACATTCAGTGCGAAGTGGTGGGGGAGACCGGTATCGCCAAGCTGCCGGAGCCGTCGCAGGTGCAATTGCGCAGCGAGGCCAAGCTGTCCAATGCGATTCTGATGGACTGGAAAGACCGCTTTATCGGCGCCTATGACGTCGAGTTGCAGGCGTTCATCGACAGCGTGCGCGCCGGGCAAGTGGGCGGGCCGTCGGCGTGGGATGGGTTTGCAGCGGCAGTCGCGGCGGATGCGTGTATCGAGGCCCAAGGCAGTGGGCAAATTGTCCAAGTCAGCCTGCCTGAGCGTCCGCGCTTCTACGGCTGACACGCGGTCAATGTGGGAGGGGGCTTGCCCCCGATAGCAGCGGGTCAGCTAATGAATCTGGATCTGATCCACCGCCATCGGGGGCAAGCCCCCTCCCACAGTTGGACTGGGTTTGCACTTCAATGAAGGAGTGAATGTATGCGAATTGGACTGGTCGGCTATGGCCACGGAGGGCGCTTCTTTCATGCGCCACTGACTGCAACCCTGCCTTCTACGGCTAACACTCGGTCAATGTGGGAGGGGGCAAGCCCCCTCCCACAGTTGGATTGGGTATGCACTTCAATAAAGGAGTGAATGTATGCGAATTGGACTGGTCGGCTATGGCCATGGAGGGCGCTTCTTTCATGCGCCACTGATTGCAACCCTGCCCGGCGCTACTTTTGTTGGTGTGGTGACTCGCTCACCCGAGCGCCGTCAGCAATTGAGCACTGATCTTCCAGGGGTTAAAGCCTTTGACAGCATCGGCCAGATCGTCGAGGCCGGCGTTGACGCCCTGGTGATTTCCACCACGCTTAAAGGTCGCCCGGCGCTGGTGCTGGAGGCCATCGAGCACGGCGTCGCCGTGGTCAGCGATAAACCTTTCGCCGCCAACGCCGAGCAGGCCCGGGTGCTGATCACCGCGGCTGAACGCCAGGGCGTGTTGCTCAGCGTCTACCAGAACCGGCGCTGGGATTCGGATTTCCTGACCTTGCGCAAACTGATCGACGCCGGCGCCCTCGGCGCTGTCACCCGGTTTGAATCCCGCGTCGAGCGTTTCAGCCCGCAATCGGTGGGCAATGCCAGCGGCGGCGGCTGGCTGCGTGACCTGGGCAGCCATCTGGTGGATCAGGCGCTGCAACTGTTCGGCCCGGTGGATCGGGTTTTCGCGCAACTGCACTACAGCGCCGAACACCCCAGCATCGACCACGGCTTCTTTGTCTCCCTGACCCACGCCAACGGGGTGATTTCCCACCTGTGGGGCAACGCCTTGCAGAACAGCCCCGCACCGCGCTTGCGGGTCAGCGGCGCCCTGGGTTGCTACACCGTCGACGGGTTGGACGGTCAGGAAGACGCCCTGATGGCCGGCAAGTCGCCCAAAACCGAGGGCGAGCACTGGGGGGCCGAGGAGCACCGCCGCTGGGGCTGGTTCGAACAAGGCCCCGAGCGCGAGCGTGTGCCGTCGGAAAAAGGCTGCTGGACCCAGTTCTATCGCCAGTGGCAGGCCGCCGTGCAAGGGCAGGGGCCGCTGCCGGTGGACGCCTACGAGGCGTTGGAAACCACAAGGATATTGGACGCCGCACGCCTGAGCGCCGAGCGCCAGCAAGTGGTTTCGACAAAAATAGAATAAAATTCTAAAACAGGTTGATATAGAAATTATTTTCCAATAAAGTCTTTTCCAGGTTGCATAAAGTACGTTCCGGACTCGATCCCGACGACTCAACAAAAACAAGATCAAAAACAACCAGGTACCGTCAGATGAAAATCTTCAACGCTGTACTGCGAGTTTTACGCCCAGCCCTTGCGCCACGCGGTCTGCCCCGCACCCGGCCGTTTTACTTCTCCTTCCTCAACGTGCTGTGCGTCGAAAACCAAGGCGCCCTGGTGTGCTGCATTCCGGGAGCACCGCTCGTCCGCCTGCCGTCATCCTCGCTCTGAAAAACGCAACGTCCAAAAAACCAACAAGAAAGTGGAGACAGACCGTTCATGAAGACCCCGATCCGTTTTACCGCGCTGGCGTTGTCCCTGCTGCTGGCCAGCGGTTTTGCCATGGCTGCCGATCTGAAGATCGGCGTGAGCATGTCGCAGTTCGATGACACCTACCTGACCAATGTGCGTGAGTACATGGACAAGCAAGCCAAGGCCTACCCCAAGGGCGATGGCGTGCAACTGCAGTTCGAAGACGCGCGCGCCGACGTGGTCAAGCAATTGAGCCAGGTCGAGAACTTCATCAGCCAGAAGGTCGACGCGATCATCGTCAACCCGGTGGACACGGCGTCCACGGCGCGGATCAGCAAGTCGGCGCTCGAAGCGGGTATTCCGCTGGTCTATGTCAACCGCCGACCTGACCAGAAAGACCTGCCCAAAGGCGTGGCGGCCGTGACCTCCGATGATGAAGAGGCCGGCAGGCTGCAAATGCAGTACATCGCCGAAAAACTGGGGGGCAAGGGCAAGGTGGTGATCCTGCTCGGTGACCTGGCGAACAACTCCACCACCAACCGGACCAAGGGCATCAAAGAAGTCCTGGCCAAGTACCCGCAGATCAAGATCGAGCAGGAACAGACCGGCATCTGGCTGCGTGACCGCGGGATGACCCTGGTCAACGATTGGTTGACCCAGGGCCGCGAATTCAATGCCGTGCTGGCCAACAACGACGAAATGGCGATTGGCGCGGCCATGGCGTTGAAGTCGGCCGGCACCAAGCCGGGCAGCGTCTTGATTGCAGGGGTCGACGGCACGCCGGACGGCTTGAATGCGATCACCAAGGGCGAAATGACCGTGTCGGTGTTCCAGGATGCCAAGGGCCAGGCAGTCGGCTCGGTGGAGGCGGCGCGCAAGATGGCGAAGAAGGAAGCGATCGAGCAGAACATTGTCATCCCGTTCAAGCTGATCACCCCGGACAACGTCAAAGACTTCAAGTAGCCCTTACATCACAACAATAAGCCGGCAGGGCGGTCGTGCCCGCCCTGTCGATGGAGTACCGCCCTATGCTTGCTCAAGCCACTGTCTCGCAGCCGCCCGGTATCCAGCCGTCGCTGCTGGAAGAACCGTACCTGCTGGAAATCCTCAACATCAGCAAAGGCTTTCCCGGTGTGGTGGCCCTGGCCGATGTACAACTGCGTGTGCGCCCAGGCTCGGTGCTGGCGCTGATGGGCGAGAACGGCGCGGGCAAGTCGACCCTGATGAAAATCATCGCCGGCATCTACCAGCCCGACGCTGGGGAAATCCGCCTGCGCGGCAAGCCGATTGTGTTTGAGACGCCGCTGGCCGCGCAAAAGGCCGGGATCGCGATGATCCACCAGGAACTCAACCTGATGCCGCACATGAGCATCGCCGAGAATATCTGGATCGGCCGCGAGCAGCTCAACAGCCTGCGCATGGTCAACCACCGCGAAATGCACCGCTGCACCGCCCAATTGCTCGCCCGCCTGCGCATCAACCTCGACCCCGAGGAGCAGGTGGGCAACCTGAGCATCGCCGAGCGGCAGATGGTCGAGATTGCCAAGGCGGTGTCCTACGATTCCGACATCCTGATCATGGATGAGCCGACGTCCGCCATCACCGAGAAGGAAGTCGCCCACCTGTTTTCGATCATTGCCGACCTCAAGGCCCAGGGCAAAGGCATCGTCTACATCACGCACAAGATGAATGAAGTGTTCGCCATCGCCGATGAAGTGGCGGTGTTTCGCGACGGCCAGTACATCGGCCTGCAGCGCGCCGACAGCATGAACAGCGACAGCCTGATCTCGATGATGGTCGGCCGTGAACTGAGCCAGTTGTTCCCGGTGCGCGAAACGCCCATCGGCGAGTTGCTGCTGTCGGTGCGCGACCTGGGCCTGGACGGCGTGTTCAACAACGTCTCGTTCGACCTGCATGCCGGCGAGATCCTTGGCATCGCCGGGCTGATGGGCTCGGGCCGCACCAACGTGGCGGAAGCCCTTTTTGGCATCAGCCCAAGCACTCGCGGGCAGATAACCCTCGATGGCAAGGCGCTGCGTATCACCGACCCGCACATGGCCATCGACAAAGGCTTTGCGCTGCTGACCGAGGATCGCAAGCTCAGCGGGCTGTTCCCGTGCCTGTCGGTCCTGGAAAACATGGAAATGGCGGTGTTGCCGCATTACTCGGGCAACGGGTTTATCCAGCAGAAAGCCCTGCGTGCGCTGTGCGAAGACATGTGCAAGAAGCTGCGGGTGAAAACCCCGTCCCTGGAGCAATGCATCGACACCTTGTCCGGCGGCAATCAGCAGAAAGCCCTGCTGGCGCGCTGGCTGATGACCAACCCGCGCCTGCTGATCCTCGACGAGCCGACCCGTGGCATCGATGTCGGCGCCAAGGCCGAGATCTACCGTTTGATTGCGTTCCTCGCCAGCGAGGGCATGGCGGTGATCATGATTTCCTCGGAGCTGCCTGAAGTGCTGGGTATGAGCGACCGGGTGATGGTGATGCATGAAGGCGAACTGATGGGCACCCTGGACCGTGCAGACGCGACCCAGGAAAAAGTCATGCAGCTGGCCTCCGGTATGACCGCGGTCCACTGACGAACAGCCGCGCGGGCCTGCGGTTGGCCCGCGCCATAGAATAAAAAGGTGATTGGCTATGAACGCAATAACAGACAACAAGCCTGCCACGGCAGCGGTCAAGCACCGTCGGCGCTTGCCCACCGAGCTGAGCATCTTCCTGGTGCTGATCGGCATCGGCCTGGTGTTTGAGCTGTTTGGCTGGATCGTGCGAGACCAGAGCTTCCTGATGAACTCCCAGCGCCTGGTGCTGATGATCCTGCAAGTGTCGATCATCGGCCTGCTGGCCATCGGTGTGACCCAGGTGATCATCACCACCGGGATCGATTTGTCTTCCGGCTCGGTCTTGGCATTATCGGCGATGATCGCTGCCAGTCTTGCGCAAACATCTGATTTTTCCCGTGCGGTGTTTCCGTCCCTGACCGACCTGCCGGTGTGGATTCCGGTGGTGGCGGGGCTCGGCGTGGGGCTGCTGGCGGGCGCGATCAACGGCAGCATTATCGCGGTGACCGGTATCCCGCCGTTTATCGCAACGCTGGGGATGATGGTGTCGGCCCGTGGCCTGGCGCGTTACTACACCGAAGGCCAGCCAGTGAGCATGCTCTCGGATTCCTACACGGCCATCGGGCATGGCGCGATGCCGGTGATCATCTTTCTGGTGGTGGCGGTGATCTTCCATATCGCCCTGCGCTACACCAAGTACGGTAAGTACACCTACGCCATCGGCGGCAATATGCAGGCGGCGCGCACCTCGGGGATCAACGTCAAGCGCCACCTGATCATCGTCTACAGCATCGCCGGGCTCCTGGCGGGCCTGGCCGGTGTGGTGGCCTCGGCGCGTGCCGCCACCGGCCAGGCCGGCATGGGCATGTCCTACGAACTGGATGCGATTGCCGCAGCGGTGATCGGCGGCACCAGCCTGGCCGGCGGAGTAGGGCGCATCACCGGCACCGTGATCGGCGCGCTGATCCTTGGGGTGATGGCCAGCGGGTTTACCTTTGTCGGGGTCGACGCGTATATCCAGGACATCATCAAGGGCCTGATTATCGTGGCGGCGGTGGTGATCGACCAATATCGCAACAAGCGCAAGCTAAAACGCTGACGCAGTGCAAAATGTGGGAGGGGGCTTGCTCCCTCCCACATTCAGGCCTGTATTCGTCAGATCCAACCGTTTGTCTTCTATATAGCTCCACAACACTGAATTTCTTGCTATAAACACACTCCGATGACCATTCGCCAAGCCCGTCCTGGTGCCTTTGGGGGTTATCTTGGAAAAAATGCCTGTCTTTTCAGTTGCTGCGCCCTCAAGTCGGCCTTAGACTGCCGCCCCTCGTAAATTGAGTGCCGGGTGGCGCTTGGAATGGATGGCGCCTTTCCGAGACCTGCAGAGGTTGACCGGAACGCTCCCTTATTCGCCTTAATGCACGTATTTTTTATAGAGAAATCAATGACAAAGGAAAAGTTGCTGGCCATGCCGGCGGATGACTACATGAATGCCGAACAGCACGCTTTTTTCGAGCAGTTGCTGCAAGACATGAAAGTGGAACACCACGAGCGCATTGAACAGAACCGCATCGCCATTGAGAGCCTGGACACCCCGGCCGACCCGGCGGATGCCGCCTCCGTGGAAGAAGAGCGCACCTGGTTGGTGAATGCCATTGATCGCGACCAGCGCATGCTGCCGCAACTGGAGCGCGCACTGGAGCGCATCAAGGAAGATTCCTTTGGCTGGTGCGATGACAGCGGCGAGCCTATCGGCCTCAAGCGCCTGCTGATCAGTCCGACCACCAAGTACTGCATCGAAGCGCAAGAGCGCCACGAGCAGATCGACAAGCACCAGCGTCAAGCCTGATGCGCTGAAGCTGGGGGGCGAGTACTGCGCTCCCCAGGGAAAATACCCGTTACGCCCGCTATATTGATCTGTTGCAAGCTCCCCCACTAAAGGCCCATGGATAATGGCCTGATAGTGGCGTTTAATGCAGAGACAATAATGACAAGCAGTGGGGTGACGAAGATGGCTGGAGACGGATCTCTGATGGGCGCAGCAGTGCCACCGCACGCGGTGGTGCGCGGGTTGCCCGGCTGGCTGACGCCGCTTTTGCAGAGCACCGCCGTGGTGCTGGTCCTGCTCGGCCTTGCGTTTGCCAGCCTGCCGATTTATCTCTGCCTGACACTGGCCTTGCTGGTGATCTGGCTGCCTCGCCTGAAAAAACGCACACCCAGCGCGGCGCCGTCCGAAGCGGTCGATGCGATTGGCGACCTGACCCGCGACCTGTCCTATACCACCAGTCATAACGCCTTGTCGGCGGCCGGCGTGGCCTATTCGGTCAAGCAACTGGCTGCGCGCCTGCAGTCGCAGTTGAGCGCTGCCCAGCAGATCGTCAACAGCGCCGAAGTGATGATCGGCACCGAACAAGTCACCTCCCAACTCAGTCACCAGGCGCTGGGCGCCGCCAGCCAGGCGCATCAGCGCAGTACCGAGGGCCGCGAAGTGCTGGCCCAGTCGATCACCCGCATGCACCAACTCAGCCAGCGCGCGAATGCCAGCCGCGAGATGATTGAAGCCCTGAGCCAGCGCAGCGAGGAAATCCAGCGGGTGACCCTGGTGATCCAGTCCATCGCCAGCCAGACCAACCTGCTGGCCTTGAACGCCGCCATCGAAGCCGCGCGTGCTGGCGAGCATGGGCGCGGGTTTGCCGTGGTGGCCGATGAAGTCCGCGGGCTGGCCGGCCGTACCGCCACCGCCACCGAGGAAGTCGGGGTGATGGTGGCCGATATCCAGCAACGCACCGGCCAGGTGGTGGAGCAGATTCGCCAACTGTCGGCGGACCTGCACACCGGCGTGGAGCAGGTGGAACACGCCGGTGAGCAGTTGCAGAACATCGCCAGCCTGGCCGCGGATGTCGAAGCGCAGGTCAACGAAATCGCCCAAGGCACCGAGACCAATCGGGCGCAACTCGACAGCCTGTTCCATGCCGTGGAGCAAATGCGCAGCGACCTGACGGTGAGCGACGAGCAAACCCGTCAACTGGCCGATGCCGCCGTGCAAATGGAAGGGCAGGCCGAAACCATCAGCGAACGCCTGGCCGCCGTCGGGCTGGATGACTATCACCAGCGCGTCTACGACCTCGCCCGCGAAGGCGCGAGCCGCATCGCCGAACAGTTCGAGGCCGATGTACTGCAAAACCGCGTCAGCCTGGAGGATCTGTTCGACCGCAACTACGCGGCGATCCCCAACACCCACCCCAGCAAGTACCACACGCGTTTTGACAGCTACACCGATCAGGTTTTGCCGGCGATTCAAGAGGCGCTGTTGCCGCGACACGAAGGTTTGGTATTTGCCATCGCCTGTACGCAACAGGGGTATGTGCCGACACACAACAAGGCGTTTTCCCAACCCTTGACCGGCGATGTACAGGTGGATGCGTTACAGAATCGCACCAAGCGCAAGTTCGACGACCGTACCGGGATTCGCTGTGGCAGCCATCAGCAAGCGGTACTGTTGCAGACTTACACCCGCGATACCGGTGAGTTGATGCACGACTTGTCGGTGCCGATCATGGTCAAGGGCCGGCATTGGGGCGGGTTGCGCCTGGGCTATAAACCCGAAGGCACGAACGCCAGGCACTAGAGATTGTTGCTGTTTGCGCAATAGAGCTATCCAGGGGATAGCTTTTTCTGACGGGAGGAAAAACGTAGCATGGCCGCCGTTGTTAGTTAGCTAACGATTGTTGCGGAGAAGCTCCATGCAAAACAAAGTCGATGTCGCTGTGATGATTGGCAGTGGCGTACCCAAAACCCTGCGTGCGTTGGGTCAGAAGGCTTGTTGGGTCGTGCTGCTCAACGGTGAGCAGCGTGGCACCGCCTTCGCCAGCCGTGATGAAGCCGAGGAGTGCAGGGCCGCCTGGCAAGCGCTGTTGCGCATGGAACAGTCAGACAGCCTGCATTGAGGGGCGTTATTGCGCTTGGTGCAGACGCTGGTTCAGTTCATCCACGGCCATCGCCCATTCAGCGTCTTCCCGAAGTTCTTCCTTGAGAAACCGAGCCTGCTGGGGCGTCCAGAAGGGCGCGTCGATCAGCTTGACGTCGTCGGCCAAAGGATGGGCAGCGATAAACGCGTCGATGTCCTTCGGGGTGGAATCCAGGCCCAGTTGATCAAACAGGGTTTCAAGGGTTGGTACTGGCGCATCCATATCGTTCTCCATGCCGGTTTTTGGGGGGGTATGCATCGGAGGCTTGTCGCGCAGTAGAGTTCTATCGGATTCTCAGGAGGTCAACGCCCCTGAGTCCACCGCTGTCTTGAGGGCCCTGGCGGCTTCTTTTGCCGCGACGGCGGCGGCGTCCGCGGTCTTGAACCAACGATCTTTTTCCACTTGGTGCGTTGTGATCGTGGTCAAGGGGGGCTTGGCACGCATTACGATAACTGCTTGGAATTCTCCGTCTACTTCCTTGGCTTCGCCATGGATAAAAAATTCGCCAATATCAAATTCCGTCACGTATAACCTTCCCTTCAAGGTAACTGCACTGATGAAACCTGACCCGCACGGGGCAAACTTCAATGGACGGGCCAGTATGGCAGTTGTTGAGGGGCGACGGCGCGGTAAAGTCATCCAGGTGACGAAACGATCCCGCCGTGCGGGGCGTGCAGGGCGGCCTCGAGGGTTTTTGCCAGTTCGCAGGCGCGGATATGATTGCTGCGAAAGCCTTTGATCCTGCCGCTGGTGACTTCCATAATATGAAAGAAGTTGCGCCCGGCCGGTACAACTTGATAAAGCACGGAGTTTGAGTACCCATCATGGCTGTGCAAGCAGTAGTATTGGCGCTCGTCTTGATAGGATGAGTGAGTGCTGGAAGACGTAGCGTTGTGTTGACGTCGTTGCATGGTCAGCTCCTGTCGATCGATCTGGTTGGCCCGCCAGCAGCGGAACGGGTGGTTTTGACCCGTGTTGCTGTTTTAATATTGTCGTCGGCGATCGGTACTCGGTTCCATTCCAGGTGTTTTGTTTTGTGCAGGTTGTCGGAAACTGCGCTTTTTAATTGGGTTATTCTCTGAAGCTGGTCGACCCGTCTTCTCGGGCTGTTAAACCTGTGATTTGCTGTGAAGATCGATGGCCTGCATAAGGCTCGTCGTGTATGCCTGTATTAGTCTTACGGCACCGCAGGGGCGTTTTTTCAGGGTTTTTAATCAATGCGTTGTGTCAGCGTGCCGGTATGGCCGCTTTTTTGTGCTGCCCGTTCCGGCGGACAGTGCTTTTTTTGATCTGGGGGCGTTTCCTTGGCAGTCAGTAATCTGGATATGCACGCGTTATTCGTGCTGGGTGATTTGCGCGCAAAGTTGGTCAAGCAGTTTCAATCCCGTTTTGTTTACATCACTGAACAGACACCGGAAGGCATCTATATCGCCGAGATCGATACTGAATCGGCATTGGTCGTGGATGACAAACAACGCCTTGAACTCAAGGTCGGTGATCATTTTCGTGCCGCGGTATTGCCCAGTCGCGAAGGTGGCAAGTTTGAATTGAAGTTCCGCGATATCAAGTTGACGGTGTATGGCTTGGGCGACTATGCCTTTGTTTCCTCGGCCGAAGGCCAGGGCATTGTGTTCAAGGAAGGTCACAGCGTGATGCTGGTGTTTGCCGCCAACGAACAATTGCAGGAAGGCTTGACCAAAACCCTCAAGGCCGTGACCGGCAAGGCCGCCAAGTGGCGCAAGGGTGAACTGGTGACCTTCAAGGCCAGCGAATAACCCGCTCGTACAGCAAACAGCCTTTATCTCCCGGAACCTCTACTACAGTTGAGTTGACTTAACTATTCAGAGGCTTCGCGCAGTGGCGGCCAAGCCGTCCGTTATTGCAGCGAACACGTGAGGTGCAAAGGCATGAAAGGATTGAGATCCCTGTTGGCGGCGTCCCTGGCGAGCCTGAGTCTGTCGGTGGCTTCGTTGCCGGTTTCGGCTGCACAGGCGCCTGTGCATTTCGCCGACCTGAACTGGGAAAGCGGCAGTCTGATCACCGAAGTGCTGCGCTATATCGTCGAGAAGGGCTATGACCTGCCCACCGACACCTTGCCCGGCACCACCATCACCCTGGAAACCGCCCTGGCGAAGAATGACATTCAGGTGATCGGCGAAGAATGGGCAGGCCGCAGTCCGGTGTGGGTCAAGGCCGAGGCCGAAGGCAAGGTGGCCGGGGTGGGCGATACGGTCAAGGGCGCCACCGAAGGCTGGTGGGTGCCGGAGTACGTGGTCAAGGGCGACCCTGCCAAAGGCCTTAAGCCCCTGGCGCCAGACCTCAAAAGTGTCGCGGACCTGGCGCGTTACAAGGACGTGTTCAAGGACCCCGAATCCCCAGGCAAAGGGCGCTTTCTCAACAGCCCCATTGGCTGGACCTCGGAAGTGGTCAACAAGCAGAAACTCAAGGCCTACGGCCTGGACGACAGCTATGTGAACTTCCGCAGTGGCTCGGGGGCGGCGTTGGATGCCGAGATAACTTCCTCGATTCGTCGCGGTAAGCCAGTGCTGTTCTATTACTGGTCGCCGACGCCCTTGATGGGGCGCTACAAGTTGATCCAGCTGGAGGAGCCGGCGTTCGACGCCGAGGCGTGGAAGACGCTGACGGATGCGGACAATCCCGATCCGAAGCCGACACGGTCTTTGGCGTCCAAGTTGAGTATCGGCGTGTCCACGCCGTTCCAGAAAGAACATCCGCAGATTGTCGGGTTCTTCGAGAAAGTCGAGTTCCCGATCGAGCCGCTGAACAAAGCCTTGGCGACCATGAGCGAGAATCACACCGCGCCACGCGACGTCGCGCTGGCGTTTCTCAAGGCGCATCCTGATGTGTGGAAGGCCTGGTTGACGGAGGATGTGGCGCAGAAAGTTGAAGCCAGCCTGAAATAGCGTCCCATCCTGCGGCAGAACGCGGGGCAAGAATGTGGAAGCGGGCTTGTCAGCGTGTGCCCGCTTTCACATTGGCTAGCATTCCAGGCTCAGAAGCGGGTTTGCACCGCCACTTCAAACGTGCGCGGCGACCCCAGGTAATACGCCGGCGACACATGGGCAAATTCGGCATACACCTCGTTGGTCAGGTTGCGCACGCGGCCGGTCACCGAGGTGTGGGCGTCCACCTTGTAGCGCAGGAATGTGCCGAACAGGGTGTAGGCCGGCACTGTCTGGGTGTTGGCGTTATCCGCATACACCTGGGCCACATACCGCGCATCCACGCCGCCTTGCCAATCCTCGGAAAAATCATAGGTCAGCCACAGGTTGCCGACGCGCTTGGGCACATTGGTCGGCGTATTGCCCTTGCGCGAGACCACCGCGCCGCTGGCGATTTTTTCGTTGAACTCGTCGTACTCGGCGTCCACCCAGGCGAAGTTGCCTTCGGCGAGTAGTCGCGGCGTGATGCGCAACGAACTGGCCAACTCAATGCCCTTGGACGACTGTGCGCCTACCGGGATGCTGTTGGTGGGGTCCAGCGGGTCGGTGACGGCAAAGTCCTTGCGCTCGATTTTGTAAGCCGCGACGGTGGCCGAACCGCGACCGTCCAGGTAATCGAATTTACTGCCCACCTCCCACTGTTTGCCGGTCGATACGTCGAATACCTGGGTGGTGGTACTCGGCTGTTCGGCGGCCGTGCTGTATTGCACGTACACGTTGGCCGTCGGGATGAACTGGTAGGTCAGGCCCGCGCGCCCGGTCACCGGCTCCCAACTGCGCGTGAAGTGCCGTGGACTGCTGGCGGTTATCGCGCCGTGGTTGGTGACATCCAGGTCGATGGCGTCGTAGCGCAGGCCCGTCAGCAATGTCAGTTTATCGGTCAGGCCCAGGCGATTTTCCACGAACAGCGCTTTGGTGGTGACCTCGTTGGTCTTGTCGCTGATAAAGCCCGGTCGGGTGCCTGGGATGTCGTAAAAGGACCCCGGGTCGTAATGGTCAGGATCGACCGTGCTGTTGCCCGCGGCTCTCAGCGGGCTATTGGTCGTGCTGTTGACCTTGTATTCGAAGCCGCCGGACCAGGTGGTGGCGAGGCCGACGAAGCGGTCGTCGTGGCGCAGCTCGAACTGGTTGCCATTCTGCTCACCCTGATGACGCACCTGGTACGCGGTCGAGCGGTTCACCGCGCTGTTGTCGGCGTTGTATTGGTAGGTCTCCAGGTTGCGGTAATCGCGCTGGCTGTCCAGGTGATACAGGGTGTTTTTCAGTGTAGTGCTGTCGTTGATCCGGTAGTCGATGATCGAACGCGCCCAGAGCGTGCGCTGTTCGTAACGACCGTCGGCGACGTTGTAATTGTTGAAACGGTTGTGTTTATCGATCTTCAGCTCGCCGGCCTTGGGGTTCAGCACCGGCGTGCCCCAGTACGGGCTGTCTTCATGTTCGTCCTGGTATTCCAGGGCCAGGGTATGGGACAGGTTGGGGGTAAGGTCGCTGAGCAGGGAAAACGCTACGCTCCAGGCGTCGCGCTGGTCGCGGTCGATGTAGCTGTGGTTGGTGTTGCGGCTGACGTCCAGGCGTGCGTAATGCTGCACGTCGGCGCTGGGGTCGGTCAGCGCGTGGTTCAGGCCGAATGCCATGCCGGCGGTGTCGTAGCTGCCGTAGGTCAGTTGGCCTTCGGCGGCCTGTTCTTCGCGGGTGGCCAGCTTGGTCACGTAGTTCAGCGAACCGCCCACGGAGCCGGCGCCGTTGATCAAGGACGAGGGGCCGCCGACCAGTTCCACCCGATCATAGATCCACGCATCCACCGGCCGGGCCAGGCCGGTGGCGACGTTGATGCCGTTGAACATCTGGGTGATCTGGCTGCTGGTAAACCCACGATACGAGACAAACCCCCCAAACCCCGGCGGTGCGCTGGCGTTGACACCGGGCAAGGTATTGGCTGCATCCCGGAACGTCTTGGCGCCATGGCGCTCGATGTCATTGCGGTTGGCGATCGCCACCGAGGCGGGCGTTTCGCGCACGCTCAACCCCAGCCGCGAGGCCACGCCGCTGGACTGGTCCAGGGCCAGGCCGGGTTCGTGGGAGGGTTCGCCATCGATGGTGGTCGGGGCCAGTTCGAGCGCCCAGGCACAGACTGGCAGGCAGCCGAACAGGCCTGCCAACAGAGGTAAATGTTTCATGCTTGAATCCTGAAAAACCTGCTTGAAAACAACGCACAGTCGCCCGTACTTCCTTACGGAAACGGTGTCAGTGCAGATCAGAAAGCGCGAGGATCAGGCGAGGGCGGGCGGCGCCCGTGGGTGGGCCGTGGGCCAGGTGAAGCGAGCAGGAATGTCAGCCGCCAGTACGATAGCCGGCGGCGGTGCGTGGGGTTGCGGCAACACCGCGACGTTGAGGCTGGAGTTCAGCGCCGGGCCCATGCCGCCGGTCGAGCACAGCGGGCAACCAAACGCCTTGGACAGCGTCGGCAGGCTTTCCTCGGCGGGGGTGGACGGCTTGGGCGCCTGGGTGCGTGGGTCGACGGTACAGAACTGCCCGCCGATGCCGTTGAGCTGCATGCCCACCATCTGCCCATGACCAATGCTGCACGCGAACACATTGAACAGGACGCTGCAGTAGAGCATCCAGGCAATGAGCGAGCGGTCGGCACGGGTGATTTTCATGGGGTGGCACTTTACCATCGGCCGCCGACGAAATGCCTGCAAAAAATCTCAGGGGGACTATCCTACTTCGCACAAATTCCGGGAGAGGCCGCCATGAGCTTTATCGTCGCACGATGGATCGTCGGTATTTTCACCTTTGTCAGCATGGTGCATTTGTACTGGGCCGCCGGTGGCAAGCTCGGCAGCCTCGCCGCCATCCCTCAACTTCCCGGCGAATTCGCCAGCGGCCCCCGCCTGGCGTTCAAGCCTTCGGCATTGGGCACCTTGCTGGTGGCGATGGGCCTGGTGGCAATTGCCTTGCTCGTTTGCCTGCGGGCCGGGCTGTATTTTTCGCCGGTGTCCCATGGCGCATTGCAATGGGGCATCAGCGCGATTGCCGTGATCATGTTTGCCAGGGCAATCGGCGATTCGGAGCTGGTGGGTTTTTTCAAAAAGGTCGGTGGTTCGCGGTTTGCACGGTGGGATACGTATTTTTATTCGCCGTTGTGCCTGTTGTTGGGCGCCGGGTTGTTGGTGGTGGCGTGGAGTTGATCGCCTGATCGCGCCGCGAGCGTTCACCCGCCTGCAGACCCGCTCCGTGGGGTTGGGCGCTTACCGATAGGCGTTGATCCTGCCCACCCGTCAGGCAGCGACCGTTATCCGGATCGTAGTAGCGGTGGCGATGGTAGTGCAGCCCGCTTTCCCGGTCGAAGTATTGACCTTGGGAGCGCAGCGGGTTTTCGATTTTTTCGACGTCCAATCGCGTAGTCCGGCCATCGGCGCGGTAGTGCGCGGACCACACGATTTCGCCGTCGGGGGTGGTGAGTTCCTGTGCGGTGCCAAGGTGATCCAGTTGGTAGTGGAAAGGCGTGGTGCGGTGTGGGCCGAAGCCTTCCAGCAGGGCCAGTGGGCGGACACTGTCGGGTTCGTAGACGTAGCTGCGATGCCGTTGCGCGTGGTGCTCGGCGATCAGTCTGTCGCCTTGCCAGAAAAACTCGGTGGTCGTGCCGGCGACGGTTTTGCTGATGCGGCGACCAAACGGGTCGTAGCGGTAGTGGACGGTTTGGCCGTTGGGGCGGGTGAGGCCGATCAGACGCTGCTGGCAGTCGTAGCGGTATTCGGTAACGACAGAGTGGGCCTGGCCACGCCGTTCGCGGATGAGATTGCCAAAGGCGTCATAGTCGTAGTGGCGGTCATCCTGGAGCGTCAGACGGTTACCCGCTGGCGTGTAGGTGAAACGTTCCTGTGCGGCCTGGGAATGATCGGCGCGGACCAGGCGGTTTAGCGTGTCGTAGTGGTAGCGGTGCTCGCCTTTGCGGGTGTCGAGCAAGTACCTGAGGTTGCCCGCTTTGTCATAGCTGTACTGGCGGCGGTAGCGAGTGCCTTCGATATCGCAGATGCCATGGTTGAACAGGCGTGCATGCTCATCGTATTGGTAACTGCTGAGCAGTTTGCCTTGGGCGCGTTGGTGTTCTCGGCCGGCGTCGAACAGGTGAGACGTCAACAGCGCGCCATTGAGTTCAACGGTCGCAAGGTGGCCGACCTTGTCATGGTTGAACCCTAGCTGGTTGTTGTCCGGCAGGCGCAGGTATTTGAGTCGGCCGCAGGCGTCGTAGCCATAACGGAGTGTGCCCCAGCCCTGGTGTTCGGCGATCAGGCGGTTTTGCGGGTCGTATTCGTAGGTAAGGGGGCGGTAGCCGTCGTCGACGCTGAGGAGGTTGCCCTGGCGGTCGTAGGTATATTCAACAATGCCGCCATCGGGCAGGGTTTTCCTGACCAACCGGCCGGCGTGATCTCGCCGGTAACGGGTGACGAGCTGACTGCCGTCGGTGCCGTGTGCGGTTTTTTCCAGCAGCTTACCGTTGAGGTCGTAGGCATAGGCGGTGCGTCGGCCGTCGAAGTCGATTTCCTGCTGGAGCAGGCCGTTGGGGTGATAGTCGAAGCGGTAGATTTCGCCGACTTCGTTTTCGATTTCGGCGAGCAACAATCGCACGTGGTCGTAGCGGTAGTTGACCTGGGTGCCGTCCGCATTGATGCGCCGGCTGATCAGGGGCAGACCGTCGGTGTATTCGTAGCGAGTGACGTGCCCCAGTTCATCGCGTTCGGCGGTGATTCTTCCGTAGGGGTTGTAGCTGTATTCCCGCGTGCCACCGCCGGGCATGACCACACGAACCAATCGTCCGACACCGTCCCACTGGTACTGGGTCGCCACCCCATGCTTGTCCTCTTGCGCCACCCTCCGACCGAGATCGTCATAGCGATAGCGCTTCACACTGCCGTTTGGCCAGTGTTCTTCAAGCAACTGCCCACGCTCATTCCACCACCGCCGCAGGCAGCTATGGTCGGGAAACCAAACCCCGATCAGTTGGCCATACTGGTTGTAGCTATAGTCGGTAACGTTGCCATCGGGGTCGGTCTGACGAATGACATTGCCTTGGTCGTTATGCGCGTAGTTCCAAACTGCCTGGCCACGACGTACAACTCTTAAGAATCCATTGTCATACTCGTAGGACGTTGGCTCATCTTCCCCCGGAAAAAACGCGACCAAGCATCCAGCGTCGTCGTACTGATACGCCGTTACCGCGCCGAGGGGGTCTTGCTCGACCGTGAGACGGCCCTTGTCGTCATAGGATCTGAAATGCTTGGCGCCATCCGGACCCACCCGCTGCACCCGCCGTGCCTGCGGGGCATGAACATAGGTTTCCTGGCTCCCATCGGCGTTGTGAAGGGTCACGCTGCCGTCGTCCCCCCAGGCATACCGCGTGTCGATCTGCAAGAAACTCGCCCAATGTCGGACACATCGCGCCGCCTTGCCAGCCCGTTCCCAAGCCCAAAAGAAGCGCGCGCCGCCGGCCAACTGGCGTTCAAGGATCAAGTGTTGCTCGTCGTACCGATAGGTCTCGCTTTCCCCTACGGCATTGGTCGCCGAAACCAGTCTTCCAATGTCGTCATAGGTGTAGGAAACCACGGTCTGTTCGGTCATCCAATCCCCGGCCGCACGGCCCTCGGGCCGCTGAACCTGGTAATCGAGGGCCACCAAGCGGCCGCGCTCATAACGGAAAAACAGCGAGCGACCGACACCGTTATCCAGGCGTTCAATGTGCCCCAACACATCGCGGACAATTCGCAGCCGGTTGCCGTAGGCATCGCTGATCGCGGTCAGCACACCGTGGCAGAAGTGGTAGAAGCGCGATGCCTGGCACAGCACCAGCTCATCCGGCCGCGCCCCCCGGTAGATCGCGGCGTCGGCCTGGCGATTGCCGGTTGTCGGTCGCGTCTCGGTCGGCAAGGGCAGGGCGGTCGATCGGTGCTCATGCTCGATCCACATCGCCGAGGCGTCCGTCAGCGTCAGCCGATGCGCCAGCGAGTGGCTCCAGCCAACCCCCAATCCGCAGTCCACATCCACCGCACGGGGGTGGTAGCACCGCGTCCATTCGAACGGCAGGAGCCCGTCCAGTGCGGCATCGGTCAGCCTCAGCGAATCCAGTGCGCCATACCCGGCGTTGACCTGCTGGGGATACTCGGCCCGGCGTTGATGCACGCCATCCAGCTCAGGTGTGATAAAGGCAATGTGGGAAGCGTTAGTCATCCGTGACGTCTCGGCAAAGGGTAAGACGTCGGAGTCTGCCGCTGAAAAAAGACGCTGGACGAACGGCTGGAAAAATCAGAAGGGGCTGACACGCCCAGGGAAAATCCCGCGAAAAAGCAATTGAAAGGGCTACCCAAAAAGTCGATCCGACCGATTGCGAGACCGCCCGTCATTGTTCGCGCAAATAAAACCACTTGTCTTGCCGCCCGGTTTCCAGATATCGGCCGGCGAGTTGAGCCCGCGTTGTGGCGATCCTTCAATCCGTGCGATAAGGCAATTTAGTGGCCCCTTTGTAACAAAATTCTCGCCAGAATCGCTTTTATTTTCAGCTGGTTAGGTGAGGAAGCAAATGCGCAATGTAGGAATCATGCTGATCGCCTGTTCCCTGGCCGGCGGCGCGGCTGCCGTACAGGCACGGGAGTTGCGCGAGGGCGACAAGTACATGTGCAGTTGGGGCGCGGGTACGGCCGCCAGGGCACAGGAACTCAAGCTGTCGGGCGTTTCACTGTATGCCGCGCGGCAGAAGATCCAGACCATCAAGTTCAACAAGTCATGGATGCGGATGATGGCCATGGGCATCACCGAGCAGACCTATGACAGCCGTTCACGGCTCAAGCCCGAGGCGATTCGCCAGAGTTTCTATCAGGATTGCGTGCGCTACAAAGTGGCGCGCAAATAAGGCGCTTCTTGCTGGTCGAGCAGCGCGGTTTACAAATCCACGACAATCTCAGTGTTTCTATTTGCATACAATTGCCCCCGTCATTGAGGAGACTGGTATGCAAACGCTTTTTCCCGGGGCGACGTCGGATGATGTCGCCGCGCTGTTCCTGATCGCCGACGTTCGCTGCCAGAAGAGCAGGGCGCATTAAAATGATGACCCCTCCGGAGCCCCGGTCGCCCGACAGCTTGCGCTACTTCGCAGTCGCGGTGTTGTGCGTTGCGGTGTTGCTGGGGATCTATTTTGTACAACTCAATGCCAAAGTCGACCGCCAGCGTGAACAGACCGTCGAGTACCTGGCTCTCTGCAGGCAAGTGGAGCGCGTGGCCAGTGCCGCGTCGGCAAACAGGATTGAACTTAGCGATACGTGCAAACAGTTGAGCGGACAGTCATCGAAAAGTCTGACGCCGAAATCGATTGATAACCCTTCTTTATAAAGGGAAATAGTACTTAAAAGTCACGATGGTATTTGCACCAAAAAGTGGCACCTATATACCTCCCTACCTTGATAAATGTGTGGTTATTGAAGGACTTACGATTGTTTTATTCCGACGAAAGGATTAAAACCATCTTGTTGCGGAATTAGGCAATCGGTACTATAGCCGGGCGTTCACCTCCCACGGTTTATGCATTTTTTAAATCCCAAGTTTCCATCAGCTACTTGGGATTTTTTTTGCCTGGGATTTGTTGTCGGCATCAACAAGCTCCGCGCGCATCCGACCATTGTGCTTGGCTTGGTACAGCAACTCGTCGATGTTCTCGACAAACTCGAGCATCACACTGTTCCATCCAACTCGCTGGATGAGATTACCGATTTCGGTGGCGAGCAAGTCGATAACCTGCCTGAGCACATTCGAGTGAAGCGCCCTGACGCAGAATCTGCACAGGTCGCCGGACAGAGCGCGGAACTACAGGCGTCGCAGAAAGGATTTGACGATGTGCCGGGTGGTATCGGTAGTGTCCAGCTCGTCCATCGCACCGTAGGCGTGCCAGCGGCAATCGATGATTTCGTTGCACGGCCGTGCTTGCGCGATGTTCACCACCGACGCCTCGAACACATGGTGCAGCGTGTCGCGCGCCTTCAATTCCTGCAGGTACAGCAGTCCGTCGACGTTCAACCCGGTTTCTTCTTCCAGCTCCCGTTCGGCGGCGCCGACCGGGCGCTCATCGCGTTCGACCTTGCCGCCCGGCAACGCCCATTTCGATCTGGCTTTGCGCACGAAGAGGATATGCCCCTCGTGTTCGCAAATCACCGTTGCGCGTATTTTCATCGTCTGTGCCCCGCAGCGAGATGTCTGTCATAAAAGTGTAATGCAAATGTCATGCTGGATGGTGGTGGCGTATCTGCGTGAGGATATAGATACTGGTCGATTGACGACAACGCACGAGGGGAGCAGATGAAGACGGTACGTTGGGGCATGATCGGCTGTGGCAGCGTCACTGAGTTAAAGAGTGGACCTGCTTTCTACAAAGCGCCAGGTTCGGCCCTGGTGGCCGTGATGGGGCGCCGCGAAGAGGCTGTGCGCGATTATGCGGCACGCCACGGCATTGGCCGTTTCTATACCGACGCCCAGGCACTGATCAACGACCCTGAGGTGGACGCGGTGTACATCGCTACACCGCCCGACAGCCACCTCGAATACAGCCTGATGGTCGCGGCCGCCGGCAAGCACTGTTGTGTCGAAAAACCCATGGCGCTGAATGCCGAGCAGGGCGCATTGATGCAGCGCACTTTCGAACGTGCCGGGCTGCATTTGTTTGTGTCCTACTATCGCCGCTCGCTGCCGCGCTTCCAGCAAGTGCGCGACTGGTTGCGCGATGGACGCATCGGCCAACTGCGTCACCTGACCTGGTCCCTGTGCAAGCCGCCAGCCATCGAAGACACCAGTGCCGCCAACTGGCGCACCGACCCGGCCATTGCCGGCGGCGGCTACTTTGCCGACCTGGCCAGCCACGGCTTTGATCTGTTCCAGTACCTGGCCGGCGACATTGTCGAGGTTGCCGGGTTTAGCGCGCGACAGGCCGGACAGTATGCGGCGGAAGACGCGGTGACCGCCTGCTGGACTTTCAGCTCCGGCGCGCTGGGCATGGGCTGCTGGAACTTTGTCGCGGACCGCCATGAAGATCGCGTCGAGCTGATCGGCACCCTGGGGCGGATCACGTTTGCGGTGTTCGACGACCAGCCGTTGCGGCTTGAAGGGGCGGTCGCCGAAGTGCTGGAGGTGCCTTGCCACACGCATATCCAGTGGCACCATGTGCTGGGCATGAATGCCCATATTCGCGGCGAAGCCGAGCACCCCTCACTGGCGATTGAGGCATTGAAGACCGACCGGATTCTGGACAAGGTGCTGCAACGCAATCCCTATCATCCTGAGTAGTTTTCCTGGCGCCGGCGTTGCATTCACCACTTTCGCCGGACCCTGGCCTGCACTCACAATGCGGGCTTATTTTTTTCAAGGAACAGACGGATGAAATACAAGGCAGCCTGGCTGGCCGTGGGGTGGGTACTGGCAAGCATGGCGACGCAGGCGGCGCCACGCGAGCAACGGCCGGCGGGGGACTTTGATTTTTATGTGCTGTCGCTGTCGTGGTCGCCAACGTTCTGCCTGGCGCACCCGAACAACGAGCAATGCAGCGGCAAAGGCTACGGGTTTGTATTGCATGGGCTATGGCCGCAATACGCGCGGGGTGGCTGGCCGGCGTCGTGCGATACGCAGTCGCGGCTGTCGGCGGATGAGCTGGCCAAAGGCGCGTTGATATTCCCGACGCAGGCACTGCTCAAGCATGAATGGTCCAAACATGGCACCTGCAGCGGCCTGGAAGCCACGCGTTACCTGCAGGCCACCGATGCGGCCTTGGCCACGGTGCAGATCCCACAGCAATTGCAGCCATTCAACGTGCCGGGTCACTTGGAGGCACGGGAGATCGAGGCGCTCTTTCGCGAGAGTAACCCGGCCATGGGCAACCATGGCGTGGCGGTGATCTGCAAGGGCAAGGTGCTGTCCGAAGTGCGCGTGTGCCTGAGCAAGGAACTGCGTTTTGCCGGCTGCCCCAAGAGTGTGAAAACCCAGTGCCGGGACGGTGATATCCGCATTCCGGTTCAGCGCTGATCGAGCGCCTGGAGCGAGTGCAATGCGATGGCCGCCGGGGCCTCGGTTGACGTCGACACCCCGACGCGGCCCGCCAGGTAACGCGCTGGCGGCTGGCCCACGGCCTTGCGGAACATGGTGATAAAACCGCTGGCATTTTCATAGCCCAAGTCCAGGGCGACCCGCTGCACACTTTCGCCCCTGGCCAGTCGTTGCAACGACAGGATCACATGCAACTGCCGACGCCAGCGGCCGAAGCTCAGGCCAGACTCCTCTAGCAACAAGCGCGTCATGCTGCGCTCGCTCATGCCGATGCGCGCCGCCCATTGGCCGAGCGTGGCCTTGTCGCCGGGGTTGGCCAGCAGGCTGTCGGCCAGGCGACGCAGCCTCGGGTCCTGGGGCATCGGCAGGTGCAGGCCTTCGATGGGCGCCTGGGCCAGCTCGTCCAAAAGCGTGTCGATCAAACGCCCCTGCGCACTGTTCACGTCGTACAACTGCGGGAAGCTCACCGCCTTGCTGATCAACTCATGCAACAGGCCGGATACCGACAGGGTGCAGCATTGCGAGGGCAGGGCGCCGGCAGCGTCCGGGTCGATCAGCAGGCAATACAACTCAGCTTCGCCGGCGCCACGCGCGGCGTGGGGCATGCCGCCGGGAATCCACAGCGCACACTGGCGCGGCACAATCCAGATGCCGGCCTCGATTTCGCAATGAATCACCCCGCGCAGCGTGTACATCAACTGGCCTTTGCGGTGGGTGTGCTGAACATGCTCCCAACGCTCGGACGTACTGGTCGCGCTCACGGCCACCACCGCACGCGGGACCAGATCGGCATCCTTGGCTAACAACGGATCATGCAGGTCCAGGCGATGGCGTTTCATGGTGAGCTCGCAGCTTGGCTGAATTGCGAAACATTCTGGCTATTCTGTGCAATGCCGTCCAGCTTCGTCAGCCTTATAGTGAGATTCTCTCTCATTAAGGAACTCTGCCATGCGACTCGACAGTTCAGCATTTCCCGTGGTGAAGATCGTTTTTGATGCGCCGAATGAAGGCGGGTCGCAGGACAGCTTCGTGATGTTCGAAGGCCTGCTGGCACGTCAGCAATCTTTTGTGTTGCTGTATGAAAAAACCTTGGACGAACTGAATCACGCGCACTCCTACGAAGAGCGCGAGCACGCCTCGCACTGGATGAAGACACACCGGCAGGCCCTGCGTGCGTATGTCAAAGGCATGATCCAGGTGGAGCCCTGCGCGGCCAAGCGCCGGGCACTCAAGCCGTTCGCCGCGACGTTTGGCAATGCCTGGGGTTATCCGCTGCTGATGGTGGCGTCCAATGACCAGGCGTGGGCGCTGGCGCGGGATGTGCTGGATGAGCAGGTGTCGGATGTAACGTATTTCTAAGCGATGCACCGCCTCCCGCCAGTGGGACTGCCGAGCGCATTGAAGTATCCTCCGCGCCCCGCTTACCACTGATTCAAAGAACGATGACAGGACAAGACATGCAGGCGCTGTTGGAGTCGATTCTCGACGAAGTTCGTCCACTGATCGGCCTCGGCAACGTCGCCGACTACATTCCCGCGCTGGCCGACGTACCCGCCGATCAACTGGGGATCGCCGTGTACGGCAACGACGGCGCAGCCTACTGCGCCGGGGATGCCGATACCCTGTTCTCGGTGCAGAGTATTTCCAAGGTGTTCAGCCTGGTGCAAGCCATCGACCACGGCGGCGAAACCATCTGGGAGCGCCTCGGCCACGAGCCCTCGGGGCAACCGTTCAACTCCCTGGTGCAGCTGGAATTCGAACGCGGCCGCCCGCGCAACCCCTTTATCAATGCCGGCGCGCTGGTGATCTGCGATATCAACCAGTCACGCTTTGCCGTGCCGATTCTGTCGATGCGCGACTTTGTGCGGCGCCTGTCGGGCAACCCGCAGATCCTGGTCAATAGCGTCGTCGCCGAATCGGAAGCACAACACGGCGCGCGCAACGCGGCCATGGCCTACCTGATGAAGTCGTTCGGCAACTTCCATAACGACGTCGACGCGGTGCTCCACAGCTACTTCAACTACTGCGCGTTGCAGATGAGCTGCCTGGACCTGGCCAGGGCGTTCAGTTTCCTGGCCAACGAGGGGGTGAGTGCCCACAGCGGCGAGCAGATCCTGACCGCGCGCCAGACCAAGCAGGTCAACTCGATCATGGCCACCAGCGGGCTGTATGACGAGGCGGGGAACTTCGCCTATCGCGTGGGTTTGCCGGGCAAGAGCGGGGTCGGCGGCGGCATTGTCGCGGTGGTACCGGGGCAGTTCACGGTGTGCGTGTGGTCGCCGGAGTTGAACGCGGCGGGGAATTCGCTGGCGGGGATCAAGGCGTTGGAATTGTTGAGTGAGCGGATTGGGTGGTCGGTGTTTTGAGGCCGCTCCCGTGTGTGCAGGAAGCATCACGAATCCACATGTGGGAGGGGGCTTGCCCCCGATTACAGTGTGTCAGTCAATACAGCTGTGACTGATCTACCGCTATCGGGGGCAAGCCCCCTCCCACATTTTGGTTCGGTCTGCTATCGCCTGTCAGGCAATCGCATCCCAGGCCCGATCGCCGTGCTCGTCTTTGATCCGAGTCGGCAGGCCCATCACGTCCAGCGCTTTCAGGAACGGCTCGGCCGGCAGTTCCTCGACGTTGGCCATGCGCTTCACATCCCACTCACCACGCGCTACCAGCAGCGCAGCGGCGACCGGCGGCACGCCGGCGGTGTAGGAGATGCCCTGGCTGTCGGTCTCGGCGTAGGCTTCTTCATGATCGGCCACGTTGTAAATGAACACCTCGCGCGGCTGGCCGTCCTTGGTGCCTTTGACCAGGTCGCCGATGCAGGTCTTGCCGGTGTAGCCGGGGGCGAGCGAAGACGGGTCGGGCAGCACGGCCTTGACCACTTTCAACGGCACCACTTGCAGGCCTTCGGCGGTGGTGACCGGCTTTTCGGAGAGCAGGCCGAGGCTGTTCAGCACGGTGAACACGTTGATGTAATGCTCGCCGAAGCTCATCCAGAAACGCACGTTGGGCACGTCGAGGTTTTTCGACAGCGAGTGAACTTCATCGTGGCCGGTCAGGTACAGGTTCTGCGAACCGACCACAGGCAGGTCGTCGGTGCGTTTGACTTCGAACATGGTGTTGCTGGTCCACTGGCTGTTCTGCCAGCTCCACACCTGTCCGGTGAATTCGCGGAAGTTGATTTCCGGGTCGAAATTGGTGGCGAAGTATTTGCCATGGGAGCCGGCATTGACGTCGAGAATGTCGATCGAATCAATGCGGTCGAAATGCTGTTGCTGCGCCAGCGCGGCATACGCGTTGACGACACCCGGGTCGAAGCCCACGCCAAGGATGGCGGTGATGTTCTTCTGTTTGCACTCTTCCAGGTGGTTCCATTCGTAGTTGCCGTACCACGGCGGGGTCTCGCAGATTTTGCCCGGCTCTTCGTGGATGGCGGTGTCGAGGTAAGCCACGCCGGTATCGATGCAGGCACGCAGCACCGACATGTTGAGGAAGGCGGAGCCGACGTTGATGACGATCTGCGATTGTGTCTCGCGGATCAGGGCCTTGGTCGCTTCCACGTCCAGGGCGTTCAGCGCGAAGGCTTGGATGTCGGCGGGTACTTTGAGGCTACCCTTGGCCTTGACGCTGTCGATGATGGCCTGGCATTTGGAGATGTTGCGCGACGCAATAGCAATACGACCGAGTTCGTCGTTGTGCTGCGCACACTTGTGGGCCACCACCTTGGCGACACCTCCTGCACCAATGATAAGAACGTTCTTTTTCAATTGCTTTATCTCTCCTTTATCCGCCAGCTTACGAAAGGCTGGACAGGTAGTCGTCGTAACCAAATTCACGAACCACCTCGACTGTACCGTCGAGTTGTTTCACTACGATGGACGGCATTTTCAGGCCGTTGAACCAGTTTTTCTTGACCATGGTGTAGCCCGCGGTGTCGATGAACGACAGCCGATCGCCGATGGCCAACGGACGATCAAATTGATACTCGCCGAAAATGTCCCCGGCCAGGCAGGATTTGCCGCACACCATGTAGGTGTGTTCACCCGTGCTCGGCGCCAGCTTGGCATTGAGGCGGTAGATCAGCAGGTCCAGCAGGTGGGCTTCGATGGAACTGTCGACCACGGCCAGGTGTTTGCCGTTGTACAGCGTGTCGAGCACGGTGACTTCCAGCGAGGCGCTGTTGGTGATCGCCGCTTCGCCGGGTTCCAGGTACACCTGCACGCCGTACTTCTCGGAGAACGCCTTCAAGCGCGCACAGAATGCGTCCACGGCGTAGTCTTCACCGGTGAAATGGATGCCGCCGCCGAGGCTGACCCACTCGACCTTGTGCAGCAGCGCGCCGAAGCGTTCTTCGATGGTGCCGAGCATCTTGTCGAACAGGCTGAAGTCGTCGTTTTCGCAGTTGTTGTGGAACATGAAACCGGAGATCTGCTCGATCACGCCTTCGATCTTCACCGGGTCCCATTCGCCCAGGCGGCTGAACGGACGCGCCGGGTCGGCCAGCAGGTAATCCGAACTGCTCACCTGCGGGTTGACGCGCAGGCCGCGGGTCTTGCCTTCGCTACGTTCGGCAAAACGCTGCAGTTGGCTGATGGAGTTGAAGATGATCTTGTCGCAGTTTTCCAGCATCTCTTCGATTTCATCGTCGGCCCAGGCCACGCTGTAGGCGTGCGCCTCGCCTTGGAATTTCTGGCGACCGAGCTTCAATTCATACAACGACGACGACGTGGTGCCGTCCATGTATTGCTGCATCAGGTCAAACACCGACCAGGTGGCAAAGCACTTGAGCGCCAGCAACGCCTTGGCGCCGGACTGTTCGCGCACGTAAGCAATCTTCTGCATGTTGATCAGAAGTTTCTGTTTATCGATGAGGTAGTACGGCGTTTTGATCATTTTTGAGAGCCTGCGGCGGTGCCTGCCAAAAAAGGACACGCATTGTGCCCGCACTTGGAGCAGATCGAAAGGTTAGCGGGCGGATTTTGCGCGTCGGGTTTCCAAGCATAGCCCCGGAATATGACTCTCCAACGGCATGCATCGACCCAATGTGGGAGGGGGCTTGCCCCCGATAGCGTTGTGCCAGACGCCCGATAGGCCAGCTGATCCACCGCCATCGGGGGCAAGCCCCCTCCCACATTCGGATCGCGGTGTGTCCAGGGCGCTGACATCAAACCGTCATCTGTCCACCACGTTCCTGCCACATTGCGTCGCTAATGTCCTCGCCAATGAGATCGATCTCAAGCGAGTGACCATGACTGATTTGAAAGACGTTGCACGACTGGCCGGGGTCTCCCGTGCGACCGCTGCCCGCACCTTTGCCTCTCCCGACCAAGTACGCCCGGCGACGCGTGAACAGGTGTTCGCCGCTGCCCGCGAGCTGGGTTTTCGGCCTAACTTGCTCGGCCGCCAACTGCGCCTGCAAACCACCAACCTGATCGGCGTGGTGGTGCCCAACCTGCTCAACCCGGTCTTCGCCGAGCAATTGCAGGCCATGGAGCGAGCGGCCCGTTTGCGCGGCTATAGCCTGTTGCTGGCAACCACCGACTACAACAGCGAGCGCGAAAGCATTGTGGTGGAGGAGTTGCTGCGCCAGCGCGTCGACGGCCTGGTGCTGACGGTGACGGATGCCGAAAGCAACAGCGTGCTGCACAGCCTGGCTACCGAGCAGACGCCGTTCGTGCTGGCCTACCACCAACCGAGCAACCCCGACTACAGCGCCGTGTCCGTCGACAACCGCGCCGGTATGGCCCTGGCGACGCGCTATTTGCTCGAAGCGGGGCACCGGCGCATCGGCATGGTCGCCGGCCCCGCGTTGCAGTCCGACCGCGCACGTCTGCGTTACGCCGGTTATTGCGATGGGATGAAAGAGCATGGCCTCCAACCCCGCCCGGTGATCGAAATGCCGGCCCACACCCAGGCCGAGTTCGCCGCTATTGCACCGTTTCTCAACGGCCCTGATGCACCGACCGCGCTGGTGTGTTCCAACGACTTCCTGGCGATCAGCCTGATCGCCGAGCTGCGCCGCAACGCCTGGAACGTACCCGAGCAACTGTCAGTGATGGGCTTCGACGGCATCGCCCTCGGCACCCAGATGCACCCGACGCTGTGCAGCGTGGTGCAGCCCATCGCCTTGCTTGCCAGCACCGTGATTGACCAGTTGCTGGCGCAGATCGCCGGCAACGCCCCGATTTCCCATTGCCTGCCTTGCCATATCCGGCCGGGTGAAAGCACTCAACCCCATGAGGAGACCCTTGATGCGCGTATTCAGTAAAACCCTGGCCGCCGTGCTGCTGTGCGGCATGGCCAGCCTGGCCCAGGCCGCCGACACGGCGATTTGCTACAACTGCCCGCCGGACTGGGCCGACTGGGGCACCCAGCTCAAGGCCATCGCCGCCAGCACTGGCGTGCAGGTGCCGCTGGACAACAAGAACTCCGGCCAGTCCCTGGCGCAGTTGGTGGCGGAGAAAGCCGCTCCGGTGGCCGACGTGGTGTATTACGGCGTGACCTTCGGCCTGCAGGCGCAAAAGGCCGAGGTGGTCGATGGCTACAAACCCAAAGGCTGGGAGCAGATTCCCGCCGGCTTGAAAGACCCGACCGGCCACTGGTTCGCGATCCACTCCGGCACCTTGGGCATCATGGTCAACGTCGATGCGCTGGGTGGCTTGCCGGTGCCGCAAAGCTGGGCCGACCTGCTCAAGCCTGAATACAAAGGCATGGTCGGCTACCTCGACCCGTCCAGCGCTTTCGTCGGCTACGTGTCGGCGGTGGCAATCAACCGCGCCCTGGGCGGCGACCTGGACAACTTCGCCCCGGCCATCGACTACTTCCAGAAACTGGCGAAAAACGCCCCCATCGTGCCCAAGCAAACCGCCTATGCGCGGGTGTTGTCCGGTGAGTTGCCGATCCTGGTGGACTACGACTTCAACGCCTACCGCGCACGCTACAAAGACAACGCCAACGTCGCGTTCGTGATTCCCCAGGAAGGCAGCATCAGCGTGCCCTACGTGATGAGCCTGGTGGCCAACGCACCGCACCGCGCCAATGGCGAAAAAGTGCTGGATTTCGTGCTGTCCGATGCCGGCCAGGCGCTGTGGGCGAAGGCTTACCTGCGCCCGATACGCCCGGTGCAGATGCCGACCGAAGTCGCCGCGCAGTTCCTGCCCGACAGCGATTACGCCCGCGCCGGCGTGGTGGACTACCAGAAAATGGCCGCCGTGCAGGAAGCCTTTGCCGCTCGTTACCTGAACGAGGTCAAGTAAGTGGCCGCATCGGCAAGACATACCGCCTGGGCCCTGGCCCCGGCCTTTGCGGTGCTGCTCGCGTTCTGGCTGTTGCCGCTGGCGCACCTGATGGTGCTCGGCGCCGAGAGCCGCGACAGCAACGGCAGCGGTTACTGGCAGGTCCTCAGCAGCGCGCAGTATCTAGGCAGCCTGACGCAAACCTGTGCGCTTGCGGTGTTCGTCACACTCGTGGCGTTACTGATCGGCGGCATCAGCGGTGTATTCCTGGCGCGCCAGCAGTTTTTCGGGCGTTCGGCGCTGGTTGCGTTGCTGACGTTTCCGTTGGCATTCCCGGGTGTCGTAGTGGGCTTTTTGGTGATCCTGTTGGCCGGGCGCCAGGGTCTGCTGGCGTCCCTGGGCCTGCAGTTGGCCGGTGAGCGCTGGATCTTCGCTTACTCGCTGGCCGGGTTGTTTATCGGCTATCTGTACTTCTCGATCCCGCGGGTGATCCTCACGGTGATGGCCGCCTGCGAAAGCCTCGACCGCAGCCTGGAAGAAGCCGCGCACTCGTTGGGCGCAGGGCATTGGCGCGTGGTGTGCGATGTGATCGTGCCGGGCCTGGCACCGGCGTTGGCGTCCTGCGGGGCGATCTGCTTTGCCACGTCCATGGGCGCCTTCGGTACGGCGTTCACCTTGGGCACGCGGCTGAACGTGACCCCGGTGGCGATCTACAACGTGTTCACCAACTACGCCAACTTTGCCGTCGCCGCGGCGCTTTCCGTGGTGTTGGGCGCGCTGACCTGGGCAGTGTTGCTGCTCACCCGGCGCTGGGTGAAAAACGCGGGGACGGTCCTGTGAAGCGCTCATCGCTGTTCGTGATGCAATTGCTGTTTACCCTGCTGGTGTGCGCCTTCATGTTGGTGCCGGTGTTGATGTCGTTGCTGGCTGGGCTCACGCGCAATTTCTTTGTGGGCCTGTCAAGTGGCTTGACCTTCGATTGGTTGATTCAGGTCTGGCAGGCCTATTCGCCGACGGTGTGGTTGTCGCTGCAACTGGCCCTGGCCTGCGCGGTGTGCGTCTGCGTGATCGGCGTGCCGGCGGCCTACGCCCTGGTGTGCATGAACAATCGCTTCAGTCGCGC
Source organism: Pseudomonas sp. LY-1 (assembly GCF_053502595.1). Taxonomy (NCBI): domain Bacteria; kingdom Pseudomonadati; phylum Pseudomonadota; class Gammaproteobacteria; order Pseudomonadales; family Pseudomonadaceae; genus Pseudomonas; species Pseudomonas sp. LY-1. The sequence continues at coordinate 3,171,503 of NZ_CP094353.1, forward strand.
CTTCGAGGAATTGATGGTGCTGCCGGTGGCGATGCCGGGGCTGGCCAGCGCGCTGGCCTTACTCTTGACCTACGGCCAGTTCGGCGCGTTTCGCAGCAGTTGGCTGTTCATTTTGGTCGGCCATGTGCTGTTCACCTTGCCGTTCCTGGTGCGCCCGGTGATGGCGGTGATGCAACGCCAGCAACTGCCGGTGCTGGAGGAGGCGGCGGCGAGCCTGGGGGCAGGTCCCATCAAGCGCTTTTTCAGCGTGGTGGTGCCCAACTGCCGGGCGGGCATTCTCGCCGGTGTGCTGATGGTGGTCACCTTGTCGCTGGGTGAATTCAACCTGACCTGGATGCTGCATACGCCCATGACCAAGACCCTGCCGGTGGGCCTGGCCGACAGCTACGCCTCGGCGCGCCTGGAAATCACCAGCGCCTACACCCTTATCTTTTTGCTGATGATCGTGCCGCTGCTGATTGCGTTGCAGGCCATCAGTGCTCGTTTGTCCCGTGGAGAGCGTCGATGACCGCTATCACTATCCGCCTGCAAGGTTGCCGCAAGGCGTTCGCCGACGGCACCGTCGCCGTGCATGACTTGGACCTGACCGTCGAAGGCGGCGAAACCCTGGCCATCCTCGGCCCGTCCGGTTGCGGCAAAACCACGACGTTGCGCTTGATCGCCGGCCTGGAACGCCCGGACGTGGGCCAGGTGTTCTTCGGCGACCAGGACGTCACGCGCCTGCCCATCGAGCGCCGCGATGTGGGCATGGTGTTCCAGAACTATGCGCTGTTTCCCAACCTGGATGTGGCCGGGAATATCGTCTATGGCCTGAAGATTCGCGGCGTGTCGCCAGCGGAGCGCAACAAGCGCTGCGAGGAACTGCTGGAACTGGTCGGTTTGCAACACCACGGCAAGCGCAGCATTCATGAACTGTCGGGTGGGCAACGCCAGCGCGTGGCCTTGGCCCGTGCGTTGGCGCCGCGCCCCAAGGTGCTGTTGCTGGACGAACCCCTGGCCGCCCTCGATGCGCAATTGCGTGAGCGCCTGCGCAGTGAGTTGAATCAACTGTTGCGCGGCCTCGGTATCACCTCGGTGTTTGTCACCCACGACCAGGGCGAAGCCATGGCCCTGGGGGATCGCATCCTGGTGATGGAACACGGCCGCGTCGCGCAACTGGCCAGCCCGCGGGACATCTACCAGAAGCCGGCCAACGCCTTCGTCGCAGGCTTTGTCGGCAACCTGAATGCCTTCCAGGTCATTGAGCCGTCGCCCCATGGTTTGAAAGTCTGCGGCGGCGAATTGCCGTGGCATGCAGCGCAGTTGCCCGGCACCGTGTATTGCCGCCCCGAACACTTGCGGGTGATGGAAAACGAAGGGCATCTGCACGGCCATCTGTTGGCGCAGTTTTTCCAGGGCGCGCAAAGCCGCCTGCTGGTGGATGTGGGCGGCCCGCAACCGTTGCTGGTCGACAGCAGCGACAACCAGCTGTACGCCGTCGGCGCGCCGATTGCCTTGGCCATCGCGCCGCACATGTTGTTCACCCTGAATGCGTGAGAGTTGCCTTTTGAACCGTCCGTTTCTTGTTGCGCAGATCAGCGATCTGCACCTTAAAGCCGGCCAGCGCCTGACTTACGGCGTGGTCGACACCTTGGGCGCGCTGCGCCGTGCCGTCGACCATCTGAACGCCAGCCACCCACGCCCCGATATCGTGGTGATCAGCGGCGACCTGGTGGACTTCGGCCGCGCCGATGAATACGCCGTGCTGCACCCTGAACTGGCGCGCCTGCACATGCCTTGCTACCTGGTGCCCGGCAACCATGACACGCGCGGGCCGTTGCTGGATGCGTTCCGCGATCACACCTACTTGCCGAGTTCGGCGGCGGGCCCGTTGGATTGGGTGGTCGACGCCCACCCCCTGCGCCTGATCGGCCTCGATTCCACCATCCCCGGCGGCCATGGCGGCCAACTGCTGGACAGCCAGTTGCAGTGGCTCGACCAACAGTTGGCACTGCGTCCGCAAGTGCCGACCGTGCTGATCCTGCATCACCCGCCGTTTATCAGCGGCATCGGCCATATGGACCGCGAGCGCTTTATCAATGCCGCCGCCCTCGAAACCGTCGTGGCGCGCCACCCGCAGGTGGAACGCTTGCTGTGCGGGCATTTGCACCGGTCGATGCAGCGGCGTTTCGGCGGCAGTTTGAGCTGTGTATGCCCTGGCACGTCGCATCAGATCGTGCTGGACCTGCAAGACGCCGCACCGGCGCATTTCAACCTGGAACCGGCGGGTTACTTGTTGCATCGCTGGGATGCGCAACAGGGGTTGGTCAGCCACAACGGCGTATTCGGGGACTACCCGGGGCCATATCCGTTTTATGACGCTCATGGATTGATTGACTGAGGTTTTACGGAGGTTCACTTCACCCAACCAAGTAACTGAACGTTAGTTAACGCAACGGCCAACTCACGTGTGGCCGTGTGCTTCCTGCTGTCCATTTTTAGCGCCCGGAACTTGGATTCCGCGCCGGAGTTCGTCCTGATGAAAGCTACTTTGAATGTATTAAGCCTATTGACCGGCAGCCTGGGCATCGCCCTGAGCCCCCTGGCGTCGGCCGATTTCTTGAGCGACAGCAAAGCCAACTTGAGCATGCGCAACTTCTACTTCAACAACGACAACCGTGACGGCAGCGCCGCACCGTCGAAGACTGAAGAGTGGGGCCAGGCGTTCATACTCAATTACCAATCGGGCTTCACCGACGGCACCGTCGGCTTTGGTCTGGACGCGGTCGGCATGCTTGGCATGACCCTCGACAGCAGCGCCGGCCGCCATGTGGGCAGCTCGATGATCCCTACCGACGACGGCAAGGCCGTGGACAACTGGGCTCGCGGCGGCGCCACCGCCAAGGCACGCTTCGCCAAGACAGAAGCGCGCTACGGCTACCTGCGGCCGAACCTGCCGATCCTGGTGAGCAACGATGGCCGCCTGTTGCCGCAATCGTTCGAAGGCGGGCAGGTCACCAGCAAAGACATCGACAACCTGACCCTGATCGGCGGTCAGCTTCAACACACCACCGGGCGCGGCTCCAGCGACCGCAGCGGCCTGGCGGCGGCGGGCGGCACCCAGGAAAGCAATAAATTCACCTACGCCGGTGCCGACTACCAACTGACCAAGGACCTGATGGTCCAGTACTACTACGCCAACCTCGAAGACTATTACCAACAACACTTTGCCGGCTTGATTCATGTATTGCCGCTGGGCGACTACGGTTCGTTGAAAACCGACCTGCGTTACTTCAAGACCACCTCCGACGGCAAAAACAGCAGCGCCGCCGGGCGCGCCGAAGGCTACAAGTTCAGCGGCTATACCAAAAACGGCAGCGGTGAAATCGACAACAACACCTGGAGTGCGGCCTTCATCTACTCCCTGGGGTCTCACGCGATTACCGCCGGTTACCAGCAAGTGTCCGATGACAGCAACTTTGCCCAACTCAACCAGGGCGGCCTGGTGAACAAAGGGGAGGGCGGCTCCAGCCTGTACCTCTACACCGACCGGACAGTGCAAACCTTTATCCAGGCCGGCGAACGCACGGCCTTTGCGCAGTACGCCTATGACTTCGCGGCGTTGGGCGTGCCGGGCTTGAAGGCGTCGATGATGTATTTGAAAGGCGACCATATCCTCACCGCCAGCGGGAACAACGCCAGCGAGTGGGAACGGGATATCTCGTTGGATTATGTGGTGCAGAGCGGCACCTTCAAGAACGTCGGGTTCGGCTGGCGCAACGGTATGTCGCGCAGTGAGGTCGCGCGGGACCAGGATCAGAATCGGCTGTTCGTGAGCTATTCGATTCCATTGATGTAACAGCCTGTAGGAGCGAGCTTGCTCGCGAAGAACGCCAACGATCATGCGGGCTATCTGACGGTACGCGGCGCACTTGGGTTTTTCGCGAGCAAGCTCGCTCCTACAAGGGTCAGGTGTTCAGGCGACGTGAGCGCGGTATTAACATGAGTAGATTTTGTGATCATCAGGAATAAAATGAGTTTGTCTCACTATCGTCATCTGCCGACAATGGCTGCCATTACTACCTACAGTGGAGTTGTAAGTCATGGCAGTCGCTCATTCCCTCGGATTTCCGCGCATTGGACGCGATCGTGAACTGAAAAAAGCGCAGGAAGCGTTTTGGAAGGGCGAACTCGACGAAGCCGGCCTGCACGCTGTCGGCCGCGATTTACGCAAGGCGCATTGGGCCTTGCAAAAACAGGCTGGCATCGAGCTGTTGCCCGTCGGTGATTTTGCCTGGTACGACCAGGTACTCACCCATTCGCTGATGTTCGGTGTGATCCCTGAGCGTTTCCGCCCGGCCGATGGCAAAGCCACCTTGCAGACCTTGTTCGGCATGGCGCGTGGCGTCAGTGACAATTGCTGCGGCGGGGCGCACGCCCAGGAAATGACCAAATGGTTCGACACCAATTACCATTACCTGGTGCCTGAGTTCAGCGTCGACCAGCACTTCCACCTCGGCTGGGACCAGCTCTTCGACGAGGTCAAGGAGGCGCTTGACCTGGGGCACACCGTCAAACCCGTGGTGATCGGCCCGCTGACCTACCTGTGGCTGGGCAAGGCCAAGGGCGGTGATTTCGACAAACTCGAGCTGCTCGACCGCCTGCTGCCCCTGTACGGCCAGATCTTCCAGCGCTTGGCTGACCTGGGCGTGGAGTGGGTGCAGATCGACGAGCCGATTCTGGTACTCGACCTGCCGCAAGCCTGGAAAAACGCGTTCGAGCGTGCCTACAACCTGATCCAGCGTGACCCGCTGAAAAAGCTGGTCGCGACTTACTTCGGTGGCCTGGAAGAAAACCTCGGCCTGGCCGCCAACCTGCCGGTGGATGGCCTGCACATCGACCTGGTGCGCGCACCGGAGCAGTACCCGACCATTCTCGACCGCCTGCCGGCCTACAAGGTGTTGTCCCTTGGGGTCGTCAACGGGCGTAACGTCTGGCGTTGCGACCTGGACAATGCCCTGGCCACCTTGCGGCACGCCCATGAAAAATTGGGCGAGCGTCTGTGGGTGGCGCCGTCCTGCTCGTTGTTGCACAGCCCGGTCGACCTGGGCCGTGAAGACCAGCTCGATAGCGAGTTGAAAAGCTGGCTGGCGTTCGCCGTCCAGAAGTGCGCCGAAGTGGCCGTGCTGGCCCAGGCCGTCGACCAGCCCGACGCGCCGAACGTGCTCGCCGCACTCGCCGAAAGCCGCGCCGTACAGGCGGCCCGTGCCGCATCGCCGCGCATTCATAAACCGGCGGTGCAAGCCCGCGTGGCGGCAATCACCGCTCAGGACAGCCAGCGCCAGTCGCCGTTTGCCCAGCGCATCGAGACACAACGCGCCGGTCTCAAGTTGCCGCTGTTTCCGACCACCACCATCGGTTCGTTCCCACAAACCGCGTCGATCCGCCTGGCGCGTCAGTCCTACAAACAAGGCAAGTTGAGCGAAGCCGAATACGTCGAGGCGATGCACAGCGAGATTCGTCACGCCGTTGAGGTGCAGGAAAACCTCGGCCTGGACGTATTGGTGCATGGTGAAGCCGAGCGCAATGACATGGTCGAGTACTTCGCCGAGCAATTGGACGGCTACGCCTTCACCCGCTTCGGCTGGGTGCAGAGCTACGGTTCACGCTGTGTGAAACCGGCGGTGATTTTCGGCGACTTGAGCCGCCCGCAGGCGATGACCGTGGCGTGGATCCGCTACGCCCAAGGCCTCACCCGCAAGGTGATGAAAGGCATGCTGACCGGCCCGGTGACCATGCTGATGTGGTCCTTCCCGCGTGAAGACGTGAGCCGTGAAGTGCAGGCGCGTCAACTCGCCCTGGCGATCCGTGACGAAGTGGTCGACCTGGAAGCCGCTGGCATCCAGATCGTGCAGATCGATGAAGCCGCGTTCCGTGAAGGCTTGCCGTTGCGCCAGGCGCAGTGGCAGCACTACCTGGACTGGGCCACCGAAGTGTTCCGCCTGTGCGCCTGCGGTGTGCGTGACGAAACCCAGATCCATACGCACATGTGCTACAGCGAGTTCAACGATGTGATCGAGTCCATCGCGGCGATGGATGCCGACGTGATCACCATCGAAACCTCGCGCTCGGACATGGAACTGCTGGACGCGTTCGAAGCCTTCGCCTACCCGAACGACATCGGCCCGGGCGTCTATGACATCCACTCGCCACGAGTGCCGGACGCCTCGGAAATGGCCAACCTGCTGCGCAAGGCCGCCAAACGCATTCCAGCAGAACGCTTGTGGGTGAACCCCGACTGCGGCTTGAAAACACGCGGCTGGCCGGAGACGGAAGCGGCCCTGATCCATATGGTCGCGGCGGCGCGGCAACTGCGCGCCGAACTGGCGTAACACGGCCTGACAAGGTGCTAGGGCGCTTGCGCCCTTTCACCGCAGGCGCAGTGACAGGTCACAGGTATTTAAGCCACGCCACATCCCGCCGCCGCGCCTTCAGCCCGGCAAACCAGCGCACCGGCCAATACAGCACCATCGGCAAGAGCAGCGCGACCAGCCATACCGCGCCGACACTGTCGAAGCCGAAGTAGGCGCCATGGTTGAGGCCCAACAGCGCCACGCACGCGACATAGAGCATCTTCAGCACATACAGGTGCAACAGATAAAAGAACATCGGGGCTGCGCCGAATACCGCGAGCACGCCGATCCAGCGCCGCTGCCCCACGCGTTCAAGAGCCAGCAGCAATAACAGGCCAATGCCCAGCGTCAACGCGAGGAACAACAGCGACGGCGGATACTTGGTGACATTGAAAAAGCTCATCAACGTCAGCACGCCGCTGTCATACGCGTGCCACGGCTGCTCGCCATAGCCATTGGCCGCCCGCAACACCACGAATCCCAGCAATGCACCGAGCCCCGCCCGTAACAGGTAACGCTGGCGCAGGGCCGGCGCCATGGCCGTGGCAAACCATGGGCCCAGGCCGTAACCCAGCGCGATCACACCGATCCATGGCAACACCGGGTACGTGATGCGCAATCGCAGGTGATCGGACACCTCGATCCAACTACGCTCATGCAGGAGCGCCCACACAGTCTGCAGCGCTGTCCCTGGAGCGAAGTGCAGCGCGTCCAGCAGGTTATGCCCGGCCATGATCACCAGTGCCAAGCTGATCAGCAGCGGGCGCGGCAACCACAGCAGCGCGGCGAGGGCGATCATGCTCAGGCCAATCGCCCAGATCACCTGCAGGTAGATGACGCTGGGCGGCAGTTGGAAGGTCCAGGCAAAGTTGACCAGGCTGAACTCCAGCACGATCAAGAACAGCCCGCGCTTGAACAGAAAGGCCGACACATCGCCACGGCCCTGGTATTTTTGCCCGTACAACCAGGCGGACAGCCCGGTGAGCAACACAAACACCGGCGCACACAGGTGGGCGAGGGTACGGCTGATAAACAGCGCGGGCTCGGTGCTGTCGAGGCTCATCGGGTCGCTGACCTGACGGTGCAGCAGGAAGGTTTCGCGCACGTGGTCCAGCAGCATGAACAGGATCACCAGGCCGCGCAGGGCGTCGATGGAAAGCAGGCGTTGGCGCAGGGGAGCAGCATCGGTCATGGGCGTGGATCACAAGGGCAGGATGGAAAACGGATGTTATCCTATAACGCATGCGCGCGCCGCTGCGCGAAGTCATCGAGAGCGAACAGGTTCGCGCCTGGCATCGGGAGAGGCTGATCATGAGCAAACCACACAACGACACCCCGCACGCCGTCGTCGATTTCTGGACGCAGGCCGGTCCCAAGCGTTGGTTCGCCAAGGACGCAGCGTTCGACGCGGCGTTTCGCGACACCTTCCACACCACCCATTTGCAAGCGGCGCGGCGTGAGCTGGAGGGCTGGCTGGACTCGGCGCAAGGTGCGCTGGCCTTGCTGATCCTGCTCGATCAGTACCCGCGCAACGCGTTTCGCGGCACAGCGCATATGTTTGCCACGGACCCGTTGGCGCGCTTGTATGCGCGGCGCATGGTGGATGCTGGGCTGGATCAATTGGTCGAACCGGCATTGCGTGCGTTTTGCTATCTGCCGTTTGAGCATTCCGAAGACGCGCAAGACCAGCAACGCTCCCTGCTCCTCAACCAGCAGTTGGATGCCAACACTTACCGTTGGGCCAAGGAACACGCGCGGATCATCGAACGTTTCGGGCGCTTTCCCCACCGCAACGAGGTGCTGGCCAGGACGACCACGGAGGCGGAACGGGCGTTTCTGGAGCAGGGCGGGTTTGCCGGTTGAGGCGCTATTCCGCCGGGGAATGCCCCCATAAAAACTGCGCATTGTCTTTATCGCCGCCGATCTCGTAGCGTGGGGTTTCACTCAAGGAGATCCACCATGAATCAAGCTGCGCTGCGCCTCTACGTTGATTCGCTGTTCACCAGCCCCTACGCGATGTCGGTGTTCGTCACCCTGCGCGAAAAAGGCCTGGCGTTCGACACCGTGCCCCTCGACCTCGATGCCGCGCAACACCAGATGGCGGGCTTTGCCCAACTGTCCATGACCCAACGCGTGCCGACGCTGGTGGACGGCGATTTCTCCCTGTCGGAGTCCTCGGCGATCAGCGAATACCTCGACGAGGCCTACCCCGGAACGGCGGTGTACCCGGCCGACCCGAAGCAGCGGGCGCGGGCGCGGCAGGTCCAGGCGTGGTTGCGCAGCGATTTGCTGCCGATTCGCCAGGAGCGTTCGACGTTGGTGGTGTTCTATGGGCAGAAGATGCCGCCGTTGTCGCCATTGGCCGAAGCTGCCGCCCATCGCTTGATCAGTGCGGCGCAGGTGCTGTTGGCGGGGAATCCGGCGTACTTGTTCGGGGAGTGGTCAATTGCCGATGTGGACCTGGCGGTGATGCTCAACCGCCTGATCCTCAACGGCGACCCTATGCCGGCCGACTTGGTGAGCTATGCGCAGCGCCAATGGCAGCGGCCATCAGTGCAGGAATGGGTCAATCTGCCAAGGCCCGCGCTTTAGGCCATTCCTGCGCGACGCGTCGGTCCAGCTCTTCCCAGTCCGCCATGCCCAGCACGCGGGTGGTGTTCAAACCGCGCAGGTAACCGAGCAATTGCTGGGCGATGGCGTAGGCCTGGTCCGGGTCGGCGGCCTCGTCCAGCAGCACATCTTCATAGACAACCAGGTAATCGGCGACCCGATCGCGAAAATCCGGCAATACGGCTTCGCGGATGCGGTCGAAGGTTTTCTGGTGGGGTTTCATAGCGTGGTCCTTATAGATTTTATGTAAGCACTATTGATTCAGATAATAGTCAGCATCAGAGATTGCAAGTTCTGTTTTTTCCACAAAGGCGGAAAATCTCCCCATCAAGACGCAGTTCAAGGAAATCGCGCGATGAGGACGTTTATTCAACTGGCTTTAATGACCCTGATGATGAGCACTGTGGTCATGATCAACCCGGTAATCGCCGATGAACTGCGTGCAGGCCATTTGCTGTCACTCGGCGCTAGCGTAGACTCGCTGCGGCACGAGCAGTCAGTGGGGGTGCTGTACAGTGAAAACACGGTCGACAACCTCAGCTACCTTGAACGCTACCACGCCACAGCCTTGAATGGCGCCAGAGATGCCCTTGATGGGCGCATCCGGGCGGCGTTCGTCAACAGTTCCGACCCGGAGTTGGCGATTGACTGGTTGATGAATTCGTTGCAAGGCACGTTTTTGTCGGTGACCGTTTACGACACGCTGGATGCGCTCGTGCAGGCTCACCCCGATGTGGTGGTGATGCTCGACACCCATAACCAACTGTTGACCCCGCGTAACGACCTGGTCGAAGCGCATTTTATCGCGCGCTTCTATGACGCGGACCTGCAGTACATCGCCAAGGCCGAAGGCTCGGTGCATAAGCAAGTGCCGTCGGTGTGGACGCATGACAAGGCGGCCCCGGAGATTGCCGCGCAGATCGAGCAGCAGCGCGATGTACAGCTCGATGCCTTGAAACAATTTGATGCGTCGCTCAAGGCATTAGTCCGAGCGGGTTGATGTGAACTTTTCCTTTTATATATTCAGGATTTCTATGCGCTCTTTTTTTGCCCCGGCCCTGGCTGTCGCTTCTTTGTTACTGGCCGGTTGTGTTTCCGCTCCGAATGCTCCGACATTGACCCTGCATACCGCCAAGACCCCCGAAGGTTATATGCAATGCGTGTTGCCCAAACTTGAAAAACACAATCTCACCTCGACCGTGACGCAGAATTCGCGCCACGCCAAGGTGGTGTTGACCAGCAAGGTTGCCGCCGATGATGTACTGGAGGCCTACAAGAGCCAGGACGGCACCAAGGTGTTCCTGTATGAGCGCAAGCCGCTCGCGTCGACCATCACGCCGTCGCGCCTGGAATTGACGGCGCAAGAGTGCAAGTAACCGCAGGCCACCCCTAACTCGGTGGGCGCGAGGGTTGGCTCAAGGGGTTGCTTCGTGGCTGAAGCTGTCGACAACCCTGACCAGCCCTTGAGCCGCCAACGCCACCAATTCAGCGCCTTTCTCCACGGTCGCCAGGGCCGGGTCCGAGCCCATGCGCCCGTCGGGGAAGCGCGCGCGGAAGTCCAACGCTTCACGGATCGGCCCGGTGTTGGCGATCTGCGGCGAATAATCGGCAGACTTGATCGACTCCGGATAAGCCCATTGCGTCACGGCAATTTCCGACGGCGTGGCATGGCTGCCGTGGCCGACCGGGAACTGCCGGTGAGCCAACTCGTTGACGCCGTCCAGATCCCACCAGTTCACCAGCTTCAGCGCAAACCCGGCCGGTTGGCGGGCGAAGCTGGCGGCGGCATACAGCTCGGAAAACGCCGCTTCGATCGTGGCGATGTTGCCGCCATGGCCATTGAGAAACAGGATCTTCTCGAAACCATGCCCGGCCAGCGAACGCACCCAGTCGCCAATCGCGGCAATAAAGGTGGAAGGGCGCAGCGAAATGGTGCCGGGAAAGCCCAGGTGGTGCTGGGCCATGCCGATATTGAAGGTCGGGCCGATCAGGATGTCTGCGTGTAGCTGCGCTTGGTGGGCGATGATTTCCGGGCACATCCAGTCGGTGCCCAGCAGGCCGGTGGGGCCGTGTTGCTCATTCGAGCCGATCGGGATCACCACCGTGCGGCTGCGCTCCAGAAACTGCCCGATCTCGATCCAGGTGGACTTATGTAGAAGCATGCGACGCTCTCTTTATATCGGTGGGGACAGGCTAACCGCCACGGATTGTACGACTACTCGCCACCTGTTGGGGTTTGCAGTTGAGGTAGGTCGAAGACTTCAGCCAGCGCTGGTCCGGGTACCACGAGAACATGAACTGCCCATCCTTGAGTTTGTCCACCACCTGGCGCGCCACCTGCGGACGCACCGCCGGGCAACCCTGGCTGCGGCCGATGCGGCCTTCGCGCTTGCTCCACAACGGGTTGACGTAGTCGGCGGCGTGAATCACCAGGGCACGGTCGCGCGCCTGATCATTGAAGCCTGGCTCCAGGCCGTCCATGCGCAACGAATAGCCATGGGTGCCCAGGTAACTTTCCTGGGTACGGAACAGGCCCAGGCTGGACTGGTGGCTGCCTTCACGATTGGAGAACTGGGTGGCGAAGTTTTCCCCGGACTTCGCCCCGTGGGCCACCAGGTCGCGCAGCACCAGGGTCTTTTTGCGCAAATCGAAAATCCATAGCCGACGAGCGGTCGAAGGCTGGGAATAGTCAATCACGGCCAGGCGCTCGGAACGCTCTTCACCATTATTGACCGCGCACTGCACCGCGTTCAGCGCGCTTTTGAGTACAGTGGGATTGAGTTCTGGAGCCGAGCGCGCCAGGCTGCTATACAAGGAAACAGGGTTGCCGTCGGCGGCGAGCACAACGGTGCTCAGCGTAGCCACGGTCAAGGTCATCAGGCCGAGGCGGCACATAAAAGTCAGCATCTACAGTACATCCCCCCACTGTGGATTGGAGCAAAGCTATTGTTCAAAAAACACGCATGTTACTTGAGCATTTGCTTGCTCGTTGCACCGCTGGTCGCTACAGCCGACGAAGTACCGATGGGCACGTTACCGGTGATTCCAGCCAGCCCGGTCCAACAGGCCCTCGCGCAGTTGCCCAGCGTGTGCCCCAGCCTTGCGTCGCGCATCGACGCGGCGACATTGGCGCGTCTGCAGGCGTTCTATCGGCAGCAGGGCGATGTGCCGCTGTGGGTCGCCGAACGCCGCCAGGCACTGCAAGCGCAGTTGCTGATGCTGGCCGACGACGGCCTGGACCCCACCCACTATAGCCTGCCCCCGGCGAACGCCACGGACAACGTGCTGTGCAGCGATATCGGCAGCAGCGAACAGTACCTGCAAGCCCTGCAGGATTTGCATTACGGGCGCCTGCAGCAATCGCGCTTCGAACCGCTGTGGCATTTCCAGCCACCCACCCGCGACCTGGATACCGAGGTGTTGGCCTTCGCCGCCACCGGGCTGCACGACATGGCGCAAGCCTTCGACCAGGCCCGGCCCAGCACGGATTTATACCGCAGCCTGCGCAACGTCTATTCCACGCTGCGTAAGCAGCCATTACCGCATTGGGACGCGGTCGCCGGCGGGCCGCTGTTGCGCCCCGGCATGGAAGACCCGCGCGTGCCGGAACTGGCGCGGCGCCTCTACCGCGGCGGTTACCTCGCCAGCGAACCCAAGGACAACGGCAAGCAGTACCGCGACGAACTGGTCAAGGCGGTCAAGGCCTTCCAGGTCGGTCACTCATTGCAATCCGACGGCGTGATCGGCGCCGGCACCGTGGCCGAACTCAACATCAGCCCGGCGGTGCGCCGCGAGCAGTTGCGCATCAACCTGGAGCGCTTCCGCTGGCTGAGCCAGGACCTGGAGCCCGAAGGCGTGGTGGTCAACGTCGCCGCCGCGCAATTGAGTGTCTATCAGAGTGGCATCCCGGTGTGGCAAACCCGCTTGCAGGTCGGCCGCGCCGAACGCCAGACACCGCTGCTCAAATCACGCATCAACCGGTTGACCCTCAACCCGACCTGGACCGTGCCGCCCACCATCATGCGCGAGGACAAACTCCCGGCCATCCGCCTCAACCCCGAATACCTGCGCCAGCAGAACCTGCAAGTGCTCGACCCCGAAGGCCGCCCGCTGGCCCCCGAACACATTGACTGGGCCCGCCCCGGCAACATCCTGCTGCGCCAGGGCGCCGGCCCGCGCAACCCGCTGGGCAAGATCGTGCTGCGTTTCCCCAACCCGTACTCGGTGTACCTGCACGACACGCCCAGCCAACCGCTGTTCACCAAAGGCCCGCGTGCGTTCAGCTCGGGTTGTGTGCGGGTCGAACAACCGTTGCTGCTGCGCGACCTGCTGGTGAGCCCGGCGGAGCGCGTTCGCACCGATGAATTGCTGGCCACCGGCGTGACCCATGAATTCCGCCTGGCGACGCCGGTGCCGGTGTTGCTCGGGTACTGGACCGTGGAAGTGGATCGCCAGGGCGAGTTGGTGTATGCGCCCGATATCTACGGGCGCGACCCCGTGTTGATGAAAGCCATGGGGAGTGTGCTCTGATTTGTCACCGCCCACAGCACACGCCATGACGCTGCCTTTCGTGAAGATGCACGCCCACGGCGACGACTTCCTCATCATCGATCGCCGTGGTCTGGATGATCCGATCAGCGCGCAGGTCGCTCGCCGTCTCGGCAATCGTCACACCGGCATCGGCTTCAATCAGTTGGCGGTGGTGCTCGATTGCGCAGACGCTGCCGCACGGATCAAATTCTGGAACCCCAATGGCACGCCCCTGCAAACCTGCGGCAGCGCTACGCGCGGTGTGGCCGAGCGGCTGATGCATGAAGCCGGCACCGATACCATCGTGCTGCGTACCGACCGCGGTTTGCTGACCTGTGTGCGTGAGTCGGGGCAGCGGGTGTCGGTGAATATGGGCGCGCCATCGCTGGGCTGGGCCGCGGTGCCGCTGGCCGAGTCGATGGACACACTGTACTTGCCCCTCGAAGGCGACCCGGCGGCGTGCAGCATGGGCAACCCCCATTGCACCTTCTTTGTCGCGGACCTCGCCGCTGTCGACGTGGCGACCCTGGGCCCAGCCCTGGAAACCCACGTGCTGTTCCCCGCCAGGACCAATGTGCATTTTGTCCAGGTCATCGATCGTGGGCATATTCGCCTGCGGATCTGGGAGCGCGGCGGCGGCGTGCCGCTCGGGTCCGGCTCGTGCTGCTGCGGCGCGGTGGTGAATGGGATTCGCCGCGGCTTGCTCGACGACCGCGTCGAGGTGCAATGCGACGGCGGCACAGTCACCGTGCAGTGGGACGGGCAGGGCGGCGTGGTGTTGACCGGGAGCGTGGAGCCGATCATGCAGGGCATCGTCTATGTGCCCATAGGGTAAATTGAGTTCCGGCAGCGGTTCATCCGGTGCCGGCGGTTGAGCGTCGGCGGAGCGGGTAAAGCCGGTTCACCCCAGCACAATGTAGTCGTTCTGCTGGAGCACCGGCCGGTGCGGGGCTTGGACGAGGTGAAGGTAACGGCCGTCGACCAGATCGATGGGCAGGCAGTCGTCGATGTCCAGCACGCCGTCGGTGTGGGCCTGTGACCAGTGACGCAGCAGCTGTTGCTTGCCTTTGCCCGTCGCTTCCTTTTTGTCGCGGGCAACCACCAGCAGGTAGTGATGCGCCTCGCCAAAGCGGTTGGTCTCATAGCCGCCCAGGTTGATGAAGTACAGGTGCGGCGCGCCGGCCTGGGGCGCCAGGTGGCTGAGTTCGACTTTCCAACCGTCGACGCCATCGACCGCCATCCACGAATCGATATGCACGCCCTTGGGGCTGCCAAACCAGGCATCGCGTAACTGTGGGTAGGTGGCTTCCAGCGTATCCGCCACGGCGAATACCACGTCATGCACTTCGATCCTGGCCCGTGGGTGCTTGCCCCCGAGCATCACGACAAACAGCATTGCAGGCCCTTCCGGCGATTTGGCAAAAGGCAACCATACTTCGATTGAACCCTTTTGTCCGGTGAATGCCACACTGTTAACCCGCGAACGCATCAGGAGATTGTCATGCGAACCATCGATCTGGCCGGTGTTCCGGTCCCTGTCATCGGCCAGGGTACCTGGCGCATGGGCGAAGACCCGGACCGGCGCCGCGCCGAAGTCGCGGCGTTGCAGTGCGGTATCGACGAGGGCATGACCTTGATCGACACCGCCGAAATGTACGGCGAAGGCGGCGCCGAAAGCGTGGTCGGCGAGGCCATTCGCGGCAAGCGCGAGCAGGTGTTCCTGGTGAGCAAGGTCTACCCCCGCAACGCCAGCCGCCGGGGCGTACCGCGCGCGTGCGATGCCAGCCTCCAGCGCCTGGGCACCGATTACATTGACCTGTACCTGCTGCACTGGCGCGGTCAGTACCCGCTGGCAGAAACCGTCGAGGCGTTCGAGCGCTTGCGCGAAGCCGGCAAGATCGGCCGCTGGGGTGTTTCCAACTTCGATGTGGCCGACCTGCAGGAACTTGCGTCACCGGCCTGCGCCACCAACCAGGTGCTCTACAACATCCAGGAGCGCGGCATCGAATTCGACCTGCTGCCGTGGTGGCAACAACATCACTTGCCGTTGATGGCTTACTGTCCGATCGCGCAAGGCGGCGAATTACTGTCCAGCCCGACCCTCAAGCAGATCGCCCATCGGCATCAGGCAACGCCCGCGCAGGTCGCGTTGGCCTGGGTAGTGCGTCAGGACGGGATGATCGCCATCCCCAAGGCCGTCACGCAAGAGCATGTGCGGCTCAACGCCGCCGCCGCTCAACTGGTGCTGGACGAACACGACCTCGACGCCATCGACCGGGTGTTCGGAGCGCCCAAGCGCAAGCATCCGTTGGCGATGGTGTGAGGTGATAAAACCAGCATGGGGCGTGCCGCGTCAGCCGCTCACGCCATGCAACTCGCAGTATTCGTCCCAGCTCATCCCCGCCATCTGCGCCACTTCCTTATGCACTTCGAGGCGTTGCGCTTCGAATGCCTGGGCGGATTCGGCCGTCAGCTTGAGGGTCAGCTCCCAGGCAAACAGCCCCAGGCGCTCGGCTTCGGCTTCGAACGCCTCATGCAGGCGTTCGGCGCGGTATTGCGCAAGGGTTTCGCCTTTGGCCTGGGCGGCCAGCGGGTTCAGAGTGTCCAGTTGGGTGAGGACATCCGGGTGTGCCTGCAGAAATCGGTCCAGCGCGAGTTGATGGGTATCGCCGGGTTGGGACACAGGTGGGTTCCTCGAAAAAAAGTCAGGCATCTGCGCCGGTGTCTTGGCAAGCCTGTCTACGCCGGGCGCGTTTGCGCATGCGGCGGTTTATCCGGGTGCGTATGGGGTCGAGGACGAAAAGTAACAGGTACGCGGTCAGCACCAGCGTCAGGTCGATCCAGGTTTCGCTGATCGGCCCTAAAAACAGCTCCATAACCGCCTTGGCCAGGTAGAGCAAAGCAACCCCACATAACCACAACAGTGCGTTAAACATCAATGGGTGCATAGTATTAGACCGTTTGTGTTGCATCTCAAGCCAAGCTCCTTGCTGCTGGCGATTTCAGCGTGTTTCCCTTGCTGCGCGATCCGGGAACCCTGAAAAAGTCGCAGATATTACATCTTGAAACAGGCTTAGGGGCTGCTTCTTATCAGAAAGTTCCGTCGCTAAAGCGCAAGCGCGCACATGAGCGTGCTGAGGAACCTGAAAAATCAACTGGGCGACCGCAACGGCTTTTCGCGCCGCGCCTGGTCATGTGTGGCGTTGGCCGGTGTGTTCCCGGCCCTGTCTTCGAGGGGCTGCGCGCCGGCCGCGAGGGCGCGCTGTGTGTTATTCGGCGTCAGCGGCGTGCGCCTCGACGCCGACCCGAGCACCCACGGCGATCACGGTGGCCGGGGTGCTGTACCAGGTTGCGTGCGCGGCGGGTCTAGGCCTGGGCCGATCGGTATTCGCGCTGGGTCTGTTCGATCTCTTCGACCAAGCCCTCGATCCTCGCCAGGCGCGCACGGTTGTCGTGGTCCCACGGATGAAAGCCCGGCTTGAAGTAGTGCAGCCACGGCCGCAGCATCCGCGGGAACACGCCCTTGGGTCCATACAAAAACTTGAGCACGCGCCAGAACCCTTGCACATGCCCGCCGGCCTTGCGGTCGGCAATCAGCAGGCGCAGGTGGAAGTCGAACACCACCAGCCAGAAGAGCAGCGTCGTGGTCAGCATGCTCCCGGTGCGCAGCAGGTAGCGCAGGGGGCCCGGCTTGATCACGCGGTTCCACACGTCAAACGCTACCGCCTTGTGCTCGGTTTCTTCGAGGGCATGCCAGTACCACATCTGCTGGTAACCCTTGAGTGAATCGCCGAAGCGCGAAGGGTCGCTCAGGAGGATTTCCGCGAGCATCGCGGTGTAATGCTCCAGGGCGATGGTCACCGCCAGGTTGAACGCCGGCGGCAGGTGTTTTTTCTGCAGGTCGAGGAAGAATTTCAGGCGCCGGTCCAGGCGATGTGCCGGCAGGCCTGCGGCTTGCAGCAAGTCGTTATAGGCGAGGTGTTCGCGGCTGTGCATGGCCTCCTGGCCGATAAAACCCTGGATCTCCTGTTTCAGCGCCGGGTCATCGATGCGTTGGCGGTAGTGGCGCACGCTGTCCATGAAAAACAGCTCGCCCTGGGGAAACAGCAACGACAACGCATTGAAAAAATGCGTGATGAACGGACCTTGTTCGTGCCAGTCCTTGATGCGTTCGGCCGGCAAGGCAAAGCGGATATCGCGACGGATTGGTAGCATGGGGCTTGCTCCTGTTCAGAGACGGCTCTCGTCATTGCTGTCAAACAGCGGCGTTGGGCGTTTGGGGACCATGCGCTTGCTGGCGAACACCACCAGCGCTTGATAGGCCGCCGGCAGGCAGCGGGTGAGCAGGTCGAGAACATACGCATCGCGGCCGATGAGCACGCGGCGTTTATTCTTGCGCACGCCCTGCAGGATCACTTTGGCGGCCTGGTCGGCGTCGGTGATGAACAGCTTTTCGAAATCGGCGCGGGCCTGCTGTTCGCTGTGGATCAAAAAGCCGGTCATGTTGGCGTCGATGCGGCTGCTACGGCAGATATCGGTGCGGATGCCGCCGGGGTGGACACAACTGGCCGAGACGCCGCAACGTTGCAGGTCCAACTCCTGGCGCAGGGCTTCGGTAAAGCCGCGCACCGCGAATTTGCTGGCGTTGTAGCCGCTCATGCCGGGCTGGGCAAACAGCCCGAACACGCTGGACGTGTTGACCACATGGCCGTCGCCGCTGGCCTTGAGATACGGCAGGAAGGCCTTGGTCCCGTACACCACGCCCCAGAAGTTGATGCCGATGATCCATTCCAGATCGCTGTAGTCCACGCCTTCGACGGTGCTCGACAGCGCCACTCCGGCGTTGTTGAAGATCAGGTTGACCTGGCCGTGCTCGGCAGCGCAGCGCGCCGCCCAATCTTGCATGGCGTGCCGGTCGGACACATCCAGCACCTGGGTGGTCACCCGCACCGGCGCCAGGGTGGCGGTTTGAATCAACGCCACGGTCTGTTCCAGGCCTTGGCTGTTCTTGTCCGCCAGCGCCAGGTGACAACCTTCGCGCGCCAGGGCCAGGGCCAATGCGCGGCCCATGCCGGATGCCGCGCCGGTGATCGCCGCCACGCGGCCATTGAACGACTTCATGACAGGCTCCCTTCTGCGGTGGAATGTGGCGCAGCCATTGCGCGGGGCGCCGCGTCAATCGGTGCCATGCTGGCGACATAATCCTTGAGCGCAAAATGCCGGGTGATCTGCTTGAAGCGCCAGGTCGAGCCGGGCCACAGGGTGGTGTTCTTGCCGGTGCGAGGGTCGAGGTACCAGCTCCGGCAGCCGCCGGTGTTCCAGATGGTGCGCGTGAGTTTGTCCTGCAATTGGTGGTTGTAGGCTTGTTCCACCGCGGGTTTGACCTCCACCGTGGCAATGCGGTGGCGCTGCATTTGTTGCAGCGCATCGAGGATGTAAGCGACCTGGGCTTCGATCATCAGGATCATCGAGTTATGCCCCAACCCGGTGTTGGGGCCGATGATCAGGAACAGGTTCGGGTAGCCCGGCACCGTGCTGCCTTTGTAGGCATGGGCGCCGTCATGCCAGGCGTCCATCAGGTCGACGCCGTGACGCCCGATGATGCAGTCGCGGGGCAGCGGGTCGGTGGCCTGGAACCCGGTGCCGAAGATCAGGCAATCGGCCGGGTGCTTGACGCCGTCGGCGGTGATCACTCCATCGGCTTCGATGCGCAGCACGTCGTCGGTCACCACCTGCACATTGCTGCGCGACAACGCTGGGTAATAGTCGTTGGAGATCAGTACGCGCTTGCAGCCGAGGGTGTAGTCCGGCGTCAGCGCCTTGCGCAGGGCAGGGCGGGTGACGTGTTTGTGCAAGTGGCGCAGGGCGACTTTCTGCACCATTTTCATCAGCCGTGGGTGCCGGGCAAAGCCCACCACGCGGCCTTCCAGCGCCCAATACAAGGCGCCGCGCACCAGCCGTTGGGTGAAGGGCAGGTGCTTGAATGCCCAGCGCTCAACGCGGGAAATCGCTCGGTCGGGCTTGGGCATGATCCATGGCGGGGTGCGCTGGAACAGGTCCAAATGGGCGACCTGCGGCGCGATCTGCGGCACGAACTGAATGGCACTGGCGCCGGTGCCGATCACCGCCACGCGCTTGCCCTTCAGGGTATAGGCGTGGTCCCACTGCTGGGAGTGAAAGCGCTGGCCTTTGAAGCTGTCCAGCCCCGGGATATCCGGCAGCGCCGGGCGCGACAAGCCGCCCATGCCCGACACCAGCACCCGCGCGCTGACCTGGCGCCCATTGCTGAAGCTCAACTGCCAGCGTTGTTGCTGCTCATCAAACACCGCACGTTGCAGGCCCATGCCGAAGCGCAGATACGGCGCCAGCGCGAAACGTTGGGCGCATTGCTCCAGGTAGGCGCGGATCTCCGCTTGCGCGGCGAATTGGCGGGTCCAGTCCGGGTTGGGCGCAAACGAAAACGAATAGACGTGGGACTGCACATCGCAGGCGCAGCCAGGGTAGTGGTTGTCGCGCCAGGTGCCGCCGAGTGTCTCGGCCTGTTCGGCGATAAAGAAGTTGCTAAAGCCGGCTTCCTTGAGCTTGATCGCCATGCACAGGCCGGCGAAGCCTGAGCCGATGATGGCGATGTCGATGGAATCACTGTGGGCATTCATAGGCGGGCCTGCGTGGGCATCGGATGTGCTCCTGTTTTTGTTTTGTCTTTTAGATAGAACACCATTGCAAAGGAAAATTGAATTACTTATTTTAAAAAAGATTTTAAATAATCTACCTGAAAATATCGCCTAGGCTAGTCCCTGGCTCCTTATGTGCGACGGTATGCACGAAGTTTAGGTCCAGGGTGTGGGCGATGGCTGAGGCCTTGATCAATTCCGGTCGGGCGGTCGGCAGCAGGGAAGCAGAGGACCGAGCTATGGCTGTCGAATGGGTTATTGCTGCGGGTGTGCTGGTCGGTGCGAGCGTGGTGGCATGGGGCTTCAGTGCCTGGATGACACGGCGCATCGAAGCGGCCGTTCCAAGTAACGGGCGCTTTGTGGACGTCGATGGTGAGCGCTTTCATTATCTCGACGAGGGCAAGGGCCCACCGCTGGTGATGATTCACGGGCTGATGGGCAGCAGTCGCAACCTGACCTACGCCTTGTCGGGGCAGTTGCGCGAGCATTTCCGGGTCATCACGCTCGACCGACCTGGCTCGGGCTATTCGACCCGGCATCCCGGCACGGCGGCGGACCTGCCGGCCCAGGCCCGGCAAATCGCGGCTTTTATCCAGGCGCTGGGCCTGGATCGACCGCTGGTGCTGGGGCATTCCCTCGGCGGCGCGGTGGCCCTGGCGCTGGCCCTCGACCATCCCCACGCGGTCTCCGGGTTGATCCTGGTGGCACCGCTGACCCATCCCCAGCGCCTGTTGCCGCTGGTGTTCCTGTCATTGGCGGTGCGCCCGGCGTGGCTGCGTCGCTGGCTGTCGCACACGCTGACGATGCCGATCGGCCTGCTGACCAAAGGCTC
This sequence comes from Pseudomonas sp. LY-1, assembly GCF_053502595.1. NCBI lineage: Bacteria > Pseudomonadati > Pseudomonadota > Gammaproteobacteria > Pseudomonadales > Pseudomonadaceae > Pseudomonas > Pseudomonas sp. LY-1. Next base: position 3,192,541 of record NZ_CP094353.1, read on the forward strand.
GGTGGTCAAGGGCGTGTTCGCCCCCGATCCTGCACCAGCGGACTTCGCTACACGCGGCGGCGGGCTGCTCGGCATGCGCCCGGCCAACTTCTACGCGGCCTCCACCGAGATCAACCAGGTCAACGATCACCTGCCGGGCATGGTCAAGCGCTACCCGCAACTGACCCTGCCCATCGGCCTGATCTACGGCGCAAAGGACAAGGTGCTGGACTTTCAAAAGCACGGCCAGGCCCTCGCGAGCCGGGTGCCCGGCCTCAAGCTGCAACTGGTGGAGGAGCGCGGCCATATGTTGCCGATCACCGCGACGGAGCGTGTTGTGGCGGTGGTGGAACAGGTGGCCAAACGGGCCCGATCACCGCAAAACACCACCGTCCTGCATCCACCGTTGGCCCTGGCGGACAAATAATCGGGCCATCCGAGTCGCGGCACAACGGCGTCAATGCGCGCTCTAGACACCTGACCAGCCAGCTGAAAAAGAGACTGATCGGTCACGCAAAAAAGGGCTCGATAAACTAGTTGACGACCTAACGATTCCGCGTTATTTATTTAAAAAAATATTTCAATGTTTGTTTTGAAATGATTTTTGAAATGCCTAAGAGCGAATAACAATGAAAAAAACGTCTTTTATCGCATGGTTGATTTCCCGGAGCCTTCCGCGCTCCTCGAACCTGTTTTGCACCAGCCTCGTCCGGAGGTTGCCATGAATCAGACCCTGGCCACCCCGCAGGTCTGGGCCGACGGCAAACGCCACCTGTGGTGGCTTGGCATCCTGCCCCTGGCAACGCCTTTACTCTCCGGCACACTGGCAATCACCAGCGGCGTGCAACAACTGTGGTGGGTTGGCGTATTGGTGATCTTCGGCCTCATCCCGCTGATCGATGGCCTGTTGGGCGAAGACGTGAGTAACCCGCCCGAGTCCGCCGTCAACCACCTCGAATCGCAACGCTATTACCGCTGGATCATCTACACCGGCGTGCTGTTCGTCATCGCTTCGGTGGTGATCACCGGTTGGCTGGCGGCCGGCGGTATCGACTGGATCATCAACGGCGGTTTGCTCCAGGCCACCGCCGCGCTGGAACCTTCGAGCTGGCTGGCGAAAACGGCCGCCTATCTCACCTCACGCACCCAACTGCACGGCCAGGTCAGTGCGTTCACGTACCTGGGCATGGCCATGTCCACGGGCGCGGCGACTGGCATCGCGATCAACACCGCCCACGAGCTGGGGCACAAACCCAAGCCGCTGGAAGTGTTCCTGGCCAAAGTCACTTTGGCGCCGACGTTCTACGGGCACTTCTATACCGAACACAACCGGGGCCATCACGTCCGTGTCGCCACCCCGGAAGATCCGGCCAGCTCGCGGCTGGGGGAAAGTTTCTGGGCTTTCCTGCCGCGCTCGGTGTGGTTCAGCGCACGCTCGGCGTGGAACCTGGAGCGCGAACGCCTGCGCAAACTCGGCCTGCCGGCCTGGCACTGGAAAAACGCCGTGCTCAGCGCTTGGCTGTACAGCGTGGTGTTGTGGGGCGCGATGATTGCCTGGTTGGGGGCGGCGGTGATTCCGTTCCTGATCATCCAGGGCATCTACGGCTTCTCGCTGCTGGAAGTGGTGAACTACGTCGAACACTACGGCCTTAAACGCCAGAAGTTGCCCAACGGCCGTTATGAGCGTTGCTCGCCGCGACACTCGTGGAACAGTAACCGGATCGTGACCAATATCTTTCTGTTCCAACTGCAACGGCACTCCGATCATCACGCCAATCCGACGCGCAGTTATCAATCGTTGCGTCACTTCGATGAATCGCCGCAACTTCCCTACGGTTATGCAAGCATGATTGTCTGGGCTTACGTGCCGTATTTGTGGCGACGACGGATGGACCATCGTGTGCTCAGGCATTATGCCGGGGATATCACTCTGACCAATCTTCAACCGTCCAAGCGTTTGCACTATCTGAAACAATACGGCGGCAATAGCAAAACGTTCTGAGATGAACTGAAAAAGTTACCTGGCGTGCTCGGGATCTTTGTATCGCGCGGTTTCTTATCGCCCAGCGTTTATCGATTTCATTGCAAGAGAGTTGTTTGACCCCACAAAAATAAAAGCAAGGGAAGGACGTTCACCATGCAAACACCTGCCAAGTTCACCGCCCATATCTTATTGGCGGCATTGGGTCTGATTGTCTATCAGCAAGCCCAGGCTGCCCGTATTGAACCTGCCGGCAGTGCGTTTACTGCCCAAGGGCCCATCAGTTTTTCCAAAGGCAAGCTGATCAGTGCCGACTGCACCATCAAGGTGGCGGGCAAGGTTGCCGCCGACGGTTCGTCCGTCAATGTCGACAAGGTCGAATTCGACGGCGGCCTCAAGTGCAGCCGGGTCGAAGCGATCAACCTGCCGTGGATCTTGGTGGCCAAAGACACCCAAAGCGGCTCGATGTCGAAGATCAGCGTGGACGTCCACGCCTTCGGCCTGGGCGGCAAGTGCGGCCCCTCCACGGCCGACGGCACCTGGGATAACGCCACCGGCAAGTTGGAAGCCGTCAATGTACCGATTGGCGAAGACTGCAAGATCAAGACGGTGTCGATCAAGATGCCGGCCAACTTCAAAGTTGTCGAATAGATATATCCGATAGTTGCAGCGGTAATTGAATTGAAATTTGGCTGGAAAGGGAAGTTCTGCAGTTTCTCCGTGACCTCTCGTTCATGGCCATTACCCCTGGCGAATGACTCGCCATAACATGTGAGGAAAAATAATGAAAAGTTTGAAAACTCTCGTGTCGTTGTCTGCTTTGGCCGTGTGCATGGGTGCGGCCTCGATGGCTAATGCTGTCAGCATTAGCCCAGATGGAGCTTTCAGTACCTCCAGCGGTACTATTGTAGTGAAGTCGCCATCTTCATTTGGTGCTGCAGTGACTTGCGGTATTACCTTTAAAGGGAACGTTACATCTGGCGTGGCGACCATCAACGACGCGAAGCTCACCGGTGGGGGGCTTTGCGATTTGCCGGTACTGAAGAATATTCCCACCCCTGGCTGGGTATTGACTGCCACTAGTCTTTCGGGCGGCACAGTAACCAACGTTGGCTACACCATCACCAAGCCACTGATTCCGCTAACTGATTGCGGCCCTGACACTATCAACGTGACTTGGAACAACAGTACTCACGCATTGACCGCAAACAACCAGACGTTGACTGGCCACACATCCGGCACTAGTCCGAACTGCGTTGTGCAGTCTCTGACTGTGACGGCGCCAAGTCTGACCATTGTTCCTTGATGCAGTAACTCCATAAAGGGCTGATCACCCGTAGAAAGTGGGTGCCTTTTACCAGGCACCTACCGGGCGGTGACGCAAAGGCAACGCGTAGAGCGGCAGATAATAATAAGGATTGGAGCATGAATAATAAGAAACAACAGGTGCGGGTGACCGCTGGGTTTGCTCTTCTGAGCAGCTTGATCGTGGCCGGCTCTGTTCAGGCCGGTGGCTTTTCAACTCCAACTTATGGTGCTCCCGGCTGGGGGAGAGCGTTCGGGGGTGGTTCGTTGTTCAAAAATGACCCCAGTTCGGCGTACAACAACCCCGCCGCGATGGCGTTTGTGGACCAGAACGTCGCACAAATGACGGTCGACTACGCGCGCATCAAAATCAAATATAAGGGCGCGGCTAATGATTATCTGGGTAACCCTGTCTCGAACAGTCCAATAGGTGCGGATGGTTTCCCTGACCTTTCATCGCCAACGGTCAACAACAATGATGGTGGCGAGGGTGGTTTCACTGCCTGGTTGCCGACCGGGTTCATGGTGATGCCCCTGGGGGACCGGTTCGCTTTTGGCTTGAGCCAAGTGGTGCCACAAGGGATGCGCTCAACTTGGGACGAAGACTCCAAACTTCGCGATTTTGCTGTAGACACCAAGATCGAAACCGTGGGATTGACCGGTTCGCTTTCGTTCAAAGTCAACGATCAGTTCGCCATCGGCGGTGGGCTTATTGTTCAACACAGTAAAGGGTTTGTGAGTCAGAACATCGATTTGTTGGCGGCTGCTGCCAACTCCCAGGACCCATTACTGGGCAGTATTGATTTGCCGGCAGGGGTCGGAGGCGCGCTGATACGGGTCAAGGTCGACAATATCTCCACCGGCTGGTTTACCGGTATTACCTGGAAACCTACTGACCAAGACACCTTGGGCCTGAACTATCACGCCAAGATCAAGAACAAGATGACGGGCAAGTACAACATTCGTTCAGACTCGTACAGCTATGCCCTGATGACTCAACCGAACCCGTTCACTGGCACTGGCACGCTGGTTGGGTCGGCTTATCCTGGGCTGGCGTTGTACCCGGATGGCGCACATGCCAGTACCCAACTGGATATTCCCGCGACTGCGGGCTTTGACTGGGTGCATCAGTTCAATGACCGATTCACCTTGGGCGCAAGTGTGAACTGGACGCAGTGGTCGTCGTTCAAGGACCTCACGCTCAAGTCCGGTGATATCACCATCGTCTCAATCCCCTACAACTACAAGGACTCGTGGATGTACTCCCTCGGCGGTGACTTCCGTGCCACCGATGAACTGACGCTGCGTGCCGGTGTGGCCCTTGACCAGACACCAACCCGCAACTCGACCCGTGACCCCCGTATCCCGGATGGTGATCGTACGTTCTTGTCGTTCGGTGCGGGTTACGAGGTAAAGGCTGTAAAGGGCTTGAGTCTTGACTTGGCGTATTCCCATCAGTTCGTGCAGGAAGTGAAGCTGAAAACCAAAAACGTTGACCGCTTGGGTGGCGCCAGCCTGGACGGCAAGGCTGAGTCGTCAGGCGATGTGGTCAGCGTATCGGCCACCTACAAGTTTTAACAGATATCGAGGGCTATGGAGGAAGGCACTAAGCGCATCTGAATGCCTTCTTCCTGCTGTTTGCCCTCATTTACGGGTCGCCATGTGACCTATTCCGATGTTCGTATTCGTGACCCCGGCTGACGTGCTCAGCCCAGTATTTTTTTGCCCAGGAGTTAAATAAAAATTTCAAAACATAATTTGAATCTAGCTTTCCAAATTTGTAGTGTTGCCCTATGCCGCAGTTCATATCGATCTGCGCCAGCGTTTGCTACGCCCTGAATCGAGTAGAGGTATCCCCATGGTGATCTGGTTATTGGTGGGTTTCGCAGCCGCGATTGCCCTGGCGTATCGACAAGCCGCCGCTGTCCACTGGCTGGGCGCCGGCCTGGCCTGGCTGGCGGCCGGCTACCTGTTCAACGTGGTCGCCGTTTTCGGCACCACCGTCGTGGCGCTGCTAGTGGTGTTGCCGGCGTTGCTGATGACAATCAAACCGCTGCGTCGCCGCCTGTTGACCAGCAAGGCTCTGAGCCTATTTCGTACAGTTATGCCGGCAATGTCCGACACCGAGCGCGCGGCCATCGAGTCCGGCACCGTGTGGTGGGATGCCGAACTGTTCAGCGGCCGACCCGACTGGCAGCGCCTGCTGCAAGCCGCGCCGGCCAGCCTGAGTGCCGAGGAGCATGCCTTCCTCGACAACGAAGTCGAAACCCTGTGCGACATCGCCAACGACTGGGAAACCACCCAGGTCTGGCAAGACATGTCCCCCGAGGGCTGGCAGTACACCAAGGACGCCGGTTTCCTTGGCATGATCATTCCCAAGCAGTACGGCGGCAAAGGCTTCTCCCACTACGCGCATTCGCAAGTGGTGATGAAGCTGTCGACACGCTGCTCGGCGGCGGCGATTTCGGTGATGGTGCCCAACTCCCTGGGCCCGGCGGAACTGCTGCTGCATTACGGCACCGATGCCCAGCGTAATTACTACCTGCCGCGCCTGGCGCGTGGCGAAGACATTCCGTGTTTCGCGCTGACCAGCCCGTATGCCGGTTCCGACGCTGGGGCGATTCCGGACCTGGGCATCGTCTGCAAAGGCCTGCACGAAGGCGAGGAAGTGCTGGGTTTCAACGTGACCTGGGACAAGCGCTACATCACCCTTGGCCCGATTGCCACAGTGCTTGGCCTGGCGTTTCGTGCGCAAGACCCGGAAGGTCTGCTCGGCCAGCCGGGTTCGCTGGGCATCACTTGCGCGTTGATCCCAACCTCCCATCCGGGCGTGAACAGCGGTCGTCGGCACTGGCCGCTCAACGCGGTGTTTCAGAACGGTCCTACCACCGGCAAGGATGTGTTCATTCCCCTGGAGTGGGTCATTGGCGGCCGCGAACAGGTCGGCAACGGCTGGCGCATGCTGATGGAATGCCTGGCGGCCGGTCGGGCGATTTCCCTGCCGTCGGCCAACGTCGGCCTGGGCAAGGTCGCAGTACGCGGCACCAGCGCCTATGCGGCGATGCGCAAACAGTTCGGCCTGCCCATCGGCAAGTTCGAAGGCGTGCAAGCCCCGTTGGCGCGCATGGCTGGGCATTTGTATGCCTGCGACGCAGTGCGCAAGGTGTCGGTGGCATCGCTGGATGCCGGCGAGAAACCTTCAGTGATCTCCGCCATCGCCAAATACCACGTCACCGAGCGCGCGCGGATGATCGTCAACGACGGCATGGACATCGTCGCCGGCAAGGGCATCTGCATGGGGCCCAACAACTTCCTGGCTCGCGCTTATCAACAAAGCCCGATTGCGATCACGGTGGAAGGCGCGAACATCATGACCCGCTGCCTGATCATCTTTGGCCAGGGCCTGATCCGTTGCCATCCCTATGTGTTGCGCGAGATGGAAGCGGCGCGCAACCCCGATCGGCGCAAGGCGCTTGAAGCGTTTGACAGCGCAATGTTCGGCCATGTGAGCTTTGTGCTGGCCAATACGGTGCGCGCCGCAGTGCATTCGCTCACTGGCGGGCGCCTGATTTCCGCACCCGCCAAGACCGAGCCGGCGTTGGCGTCCTACTACCGTCAGGCCAATCGGCTGTCGGTGGTGTTGGCTTTGATCTCGGACGTTTCCATGGGCGTGCTCGGCGGTGCGCTCAAGCGCAAGGAAAGTATCACCGGGCGCCTGGGCGATATTCTTTCGCAGTTGTACATCTTGTCCTGCGTGCTCAAGCGCTTTGAAGATGACGGCCGGCCCCAGGCGGATTTGCCGCTGGTGCATTGGTCGGCCCAGGATGCGTTGCTGCGCGCCCATGAAGCCCTCGCCGAAACACTCGATAACTATCCGTCGAAAGCCGCGGCAGCGGTGGTGCGCGGCTTGAGTTTTCCGTTCGGTATTCCCCTGCGTAAACCCTCGGACCGGCTGTTGGCCCAGGTGGCGGATGTGGTGCAGACCTCCGGCGAAACCCGTGAGCGCTTGCTGGCCAATTCCTATATCCCACGTCCGGAAATCGACAAGCTGGCCTACGGCGAATTGGCTTTCCGCCTGTTGCCGCAGGTGGAGCTGATCGAAGCACGGCTCAAGCCTGCGATCAAACAGGGCTTGCTCGAACCGATGCCGATCGCCGCCACGGCCTTTGCCGCCTGGCGCGTCAAGGCGCGGGCGCTGGACTTGATCAGCAGCGATGAAGACGCCTTGCTCGCGCGCTATGTGGAATATGCCGACCACGGCATCCAGGTCGACGACTTCCCGCAGGACTTCGGTTTGCTGGAGGCGTTGCAGCAGCGTAAGCACGTGCTGCAACCATCTACCCAGCGTCGTACCAGCCAGGGCGAGAATGCTTCGGTCAATTGAGTGGCACTGAATGAACGCGCCTACATGGCTCGGGCGTTCATACCGATACCGTATCGTGAGTGGATGTTTATATGAGTGACAGCTACCTATCGTTCGTCAATTCTCCCTGGGGCCGACGCCTGGCCCAGGCCATCGGCCTGCCGCAACCGTTGCTGTTGCAACGTCATCGCCGTGGCCAGCAAGGCCTGGCCAACCCGGTGATCGTCGCGGGGGCAGGGCGCCTGGCTGTGCAAGTGCAACAGATTTTCAGCGCCACCGACACGGTCGCCGCCACTGCGGCGACCCTCAAGGCGCCGTCTACGGTCAAGGTGCAGGGCGCGGTGTTCGATGCCACTGGCGTCGTCGACCTGCAGCAGCTCGATGAGCTCTACGTATTTTTCCACACCAACGCCAAGCGCCTCGCCCAGCATGGCCGTGTGGTGGTGCTCGGCACTGCTCCCGAAGACTGTCGGGATTTGCCCCAGGCCATCGCCCAGCGCGCCCTCGAAGGGTTGGTGCGTTCGCTGGCCAAGGAACTGCGCCGGGCGATCACCGTGCAATTGATCTACGTCGCGCCGGGGGCCGAACACGCCCTGGAGAGCAGCCTGCGCTTCTTTCTGTCGCGTCGTTCGGCCTATGTGTCGGGGCAAGTGGTGCGCCTGGAAAAACCGCTGGACGGCCCTGTCACGGTCAACTGGGACACCCCCTTCGCCGGCCGCCGCGCGCTGGTCACCGGTGCCTCCCGCGGCATCGGCTTGGCGATTGCCCAGGTATTGGCCCGCGACGGCGCCCATGTGGTGTGCGTGGATGTGCCCCAAGCCGAGGACGCGCTGCAACACGCCGCCGCCAGCGTCGGTGGCTCGGCGTTGCCACTGGACATTACCGCAGCAGATGCGGCCTCGCTGTTGCAGGCCCATGTCAGCCAATCCGGCGCCTTCGACGTGGTGGTGCATAACGCCGGGATCACTCGCGACAAGACCATCACCAGGATGACCGAAGCGGCGTGGCGCAGTGTGCTGGCGGTCAACCTGCAAGCGCCGTTGCAACTGAGCCACGCGTTGCTGGAATGCCAGGGCCTGAACCCGGGCGGGCGTATCGTCTGTGTGTCGTCGATTTCCGGCATCGCCGGCAACCTCGGGCAAAGCAACTACGCCACTTCCAAAGCCGGGGTGATCGGCCTGGTCCACGGCCTGGCACCGTTGGCGGCGGCGCAGCAGGTCACGGTGAACGCGGTGGCGCCGGGGTTCATCGAAACCCAGATGACCGCGAAGATCCCGCTGCTGATCCGCGAAGCCGGGCGGCGCATGAATTCGCTGTCCCAGGGCGGCCAGCCGATCGACGTGGCCGAGACCATCGCCTGGCTGGCCCACCCGGCGTCCGGCGGCGTCAACGGCCAAGTCGTGCGCGTGTGCGGCCAAAGCCTGCTGGGAGCTTGAGCCATGGACTACGTGACGCAGATCATCGATCCGCCGCCGTCGCAGCCCCAGTTGTTGCTGGACGGCCTGCGCGCCTTGCGCAAACCCAAGCTCGACGGCGCGCCTGAGTTGCCCAAGGCGCGTCTGGTGCGTTCGGCGGTGGAATTGCCGGCCACCGGCATCGCCGCGTATGGCCGCGCCTGTGGTTTCCGGCATGAGCAGGGCGTGCCGCTGGCCTACCCGCAGGTGCTGGCGTTCCCGTTGCACCTGATGCTGCTGACCCGGCCGAGTTTCCCGTACCCGGCCAGCGGCATGGTCCACCTGGCCAATCGCATTCGTCAGCACCAGCGCTTGCACGCGGGCCAGGCCCTGCGCCTGGAGGTGTACTGCGAGCGTTGGGTGGCGCACCCCAAGGGCCAGGCGCTGAGCATCGCCACCCGGGCCTACGGTGCGGACACGCTGCTGTGGGAAAGCGACAGCCTGTACCTGCGGCGCGACGTGAAAAACCCGGTGGGTGAGCCATGGGCGGACGTGCTGCCCTTGCAGGAAGAAGGCCTGTTGCGCACCCAGCGCTGGGTCCTGCCCGCCGACCTGGGCCGGCGGTTTGCCAAGGTCTCGGGGGATTTCAACCCGATTCATACCTCGCTGATCGGCGCAAAACTCTTTGGCTTTCGCCGCGCCATCGCCCACGGCATGTGGACATTGGGACGCGCATTGGCCGCCGAGCAACCGCCGGGTGGCCTGGATCAGGCGCAAGCGCATTGCGACTTCAAGCTGCCGATCTTCCTGCCCGGCCAGGTCGCGCTGTGGCGCCGCCCCGTGAGCGGCCCGCGGCGTGAGTTCGAAGTGCGCAACTTCGCCGGTGACAAACCGCACATGCGCGGGCTTTTTATCTGGAACGAGCGTCTTAAATGAATGACTACAGCTTCAACCCGGCCCCGGCCCGCCGCGTGGCGATCATCGGCGGCAACCGCATTCCGTTTGCCCGCTCCAACACGGTGTACGCCCACGACAGTAACCAGGATTTGCTGGTGGCCGCGCTGCAAGGCCTGGTCGACCGCTACAACCTGCATGGCCAGCGCCTGGGCGAGTTCGCCGCGGGCGCGGTGATCAAGCACTCGCGGGATTTCAACCTGGCGCGTGAGTCGCTGTTATCGACCACGCTGTCTGCGCAAACCCCGGCCTACGACCTGCAACAAGCCTGCGGCACGGGCCTGGAAGCGGCCTTGCTGGTGGCGAACAAGATCGCCCTCGGCCAGATCGATGTGGGCATCGCCGGCGGCGCCGACACCACGTCCGACGCGCCCATCGGCCTCAATGAAGCGCTGCGCCACACCTTGCTTGCGGCCAATCGCGCCAAGGCCATGGGCGACAAGGTGAAGGCGCTGCTGAAGGTGCGTCCGTCGATGTTCTTCAAGCCGCTGCTGCCGCGCAATGGCGAACCGCGCACCGGCCTGTCGATGGGCGAGCACTGCGAAGAAATGGCCAAGCGCTGGCAGATCAAGCGCCTGGCCCAGGATGAATTGACCCTCAGCAGCCACCAGCGCCTGGATGCCGCCTATCAACGCGGTTTCTTCGACGACCTGATCAGCCCCTATCGCGGCCTGGCGCGGGACAACAACCTGCGCGCCGACACCAGCCTGGAGAAGCTCGCCAGCCTGTCCCCGGCCTACGACCGCCAGAACGGCACGCTCACGGCGGGCAACTCCACACCGCTGACCGACGGCGCCTCGGTGGTGCTGTTGGCCAGTGAAGCGTGGGCCGCCGAACACGGCTGGCCGGTGTTGGCTTACCTGCGCACCGGCGAGACCGCGGCGGTGAACTTTGTCGACGGCAGCGAAGGCCTGCTGATGGCGCCGGCCTATGCCGTGCCGCGCATGCTCAAGCGTGAGGGCCTGGGCTTTGCCGACTTCGATTTCTTCGAGATCCACGAAGCGTTCGCCGCTCAGGTGCTCTGCACGCTCAAGGCCTGGGAAGACGCCGACTACTGTCGCGAACGGCTGGGGCTGGACGCACCGCTGGGCACCATCGACCGCGCCAAGATGAACGTCAACGGCGGCTCCCTAGGCTGCGGGCATCCCTTCGCCGCCACCGGGGGCCGGCAATTGGCGGCGTTGGCCAAGGCGATCCACGAGCGTGGCGGCGGGCGCGGCCTGATTTCGATCTGCGCGGCGGGCGGGCTGGGCATTACCGCCATCGTCGAAAAGTAGCGCTATCCCAAACAACAACAAGGAAACTGCCATGAACGCTATCAGCCTGGAACACACCGAACGCATCTGGTTGAACGCCTACCTGCCTGGCGTCCCGGCGGACATCGATGCCGGTATCGAGGACTACCCGTCGCTGCGCGAGGTGTTCTTGGAGCACCTGGAAAAATTCCGCGAACGGGTGGCCTACGTCAGCATCGGCACCGAAATGACCTATGCCGACTGGCACATGCAGGGCATTGCGTTTGCCGCCTGGTTGCAAGGCCAGGGTGTGAAGACCGGCGACCGCGTGGCGCTGATGATGCCCAACTGCTTGCAGTACCCGATCTGCCTGCTGGGGACGATCCTGGCCGGTGCGGTGGTGGTCAACGTCAACCCGCTGTACACCGCCCATGAACTCAAGCATTTGCTCAAGGACAGCGGCGCCGAGACGGTGGTGATCTTCGAGAACTTCGCCCACACCCTGGAAAAAGCCATGCCCGGCAGCAGCGTCAAGCGCGTGGTGGTGGCGGCCATCGGCGACTTGCTCGGCACCTTCAAGGGCGCGGCGATGAACTTCATCCTGCGCCGCGTGCAGAAACAGGTGCCGAGGTTCAACCTGCGCGGTTCGGTACGCTTCAATCAGGCGCTCAAGCAAGGACGGGCGCTGACCCATTTCCCGGTGGACATGCACCTCGACGACCTGGCCTTCCTGCAATACACCGGCGGCACCACGGGTGACGCCAAGGGTGTGATGCTCAGCCACCGCAACATCATCGCCAACCTGCTGCAAGCCAAGGCCTGGGTCGGCAACCAATTGGACCAGGACAAGCAGGAAACCAACGTCACCTTGTTGCCGCTGTATCACATCTTTTCGCTGACGGTGAACTGCCTGATGTTCATGTGCCTGGGCGGGCGCAACATCCTGATCGCCAACCCGCGGGACGTGAAGCGCGTGCAGATGATCCTGCGCAAGGAGCGCTTCAACGGGATTGCCGGGGTCAACACGTTGTTTAACGGCTTGCTGGAGAACCAGGAGTTCTGTGCGCGGGACTTTTCCGACCTGCGCATGGTGATCGCCGGTGGCATGGCCACGCACACGGCGGTGGCCAAGCGCTGGAAGGAAGTCACCGGGCTGCCGATCATCGAAGGCTACGGGCTGACCGAATGCTCGCCGGTGGTGAGCATCAGCCCCATCGATATTTCCCGCATGCGCGAGATGGAATTCACCGGCAGCATCGGCGTGCCCTTGCCGTCGACCTGGGTGCGTTTCATGCGCGAAGACGGCGAATTGGCCGACCTCGGTGAGCAGGGCGAATTGCAAGTGCGCGGCCCGCAGGTGATGCAGGGCTACTGGAAGCGGCCCAAGGAAACCGCCGAGGTGCTGGATGCCGAGGGCTGGCTGTCGACCGGCGATATCGGGGTGATGGATACGCGCGGTTATATCCGCCTGGTCGACCGCAAGAAGGACCTGATCCTGGTCTCGGGCTTCAACGTGTACCCCAATGAAATCGAAGACGTGGTGGCGCTGCACCCCGGCGTTGCTGAAGTGGCGGCAATCGGTGTGGAAGATGGCGTGACCGGCGAGAGGGTGAAGATCATCGTGGTGCGCAAGGACCCGAACCTGACCCAGGCACAGATCCTGGCCCATTGCCGGGAATACCTGACGGGGTACAAAGTGCCCAGGTACGTGGAGTTTCGCAGCACCGAGCTGCCCAAGACCACGGTGGGCAAGGTGCTGCGCCGCGCGCTGCGCTAACTTGAATCTCTAGGTGATCTAAATGTGGGAGGGGGCTTGCCCCCGATAGCGCGGAGTTGAAGTCACCGAGCCTATCGACTGATCCACCGCCATCGGGGGCAAGCCCCCTCCCACATTTCAGACCGAGTTCACATTGACCCAGCGTTGTTCTCGAGCCGCCATGTGGAGTTTCGCAGCACCGAGCTGCCCAAGACCACGGTGGGCAAGGTACTGCGCCGCGCGCTGCGTTAACTTGAATCTCTAGGTGATCTAAATGTGGGAGGGGGCTTGCCCCCGATAGCGGAGTTGAAGTCACCGAGCCTATCGATGATCCACCGCCATCGGGGGCAAGCCCCCTCCCACATTTCAGAGCGAGTTCACATTGACCCAGCGCTGTTCTCGAGCCGCCACGTGGAGTTTCGCAGCACCGAGCTGCCCAAGACCACAGTGGGCAAGGTACTGCGCCGCGCGCTGCGCTAACTTGAATCTCTAGGTGATCTAAATGTGGGAGGGGGCTTGCCCCCGATAGCGGAGTTGAAGTCACCGAGCCTATCGACTGATCCCCCGCCATCGGGGGCAAGCCCCCTCCCACATTTCAGCGCGAGTTCACATTGACCCAGCGCTGTTCTCGAGCCGCCACGCGAATCGCCGTCGCCAGCCGCCGCTTGAGCGCCCACGCCGCCCAAGGAAACCGCCGAGGGCTGGCTGTCGACCGGCGATATCGGGGTGATGGATACGCGCGGCTATATCCGCCTGGTCGACCGCAAGAAGGACCTGATCCTGGCCCATTGCCGGGAATACCTGACGGGGTACAAAGTGCCCAGGTACGTGGAGTTTCGCAGCTCCGAGCTCCCAAGCTGCCCAAGACCACAGTGGGCAAGGTACTGCGCCGCGCGCTGCGCTAACTTGAATCTCTAGGTGATCTAAATGTGGGAGGGGGCTTGCCCCCGATAGCGGAGTTGAAGTCACCGAGCCTATCGACTGATCCACCGCCATCGGGGGCAAGCCCCCTCCCACATTTCAGAGCGAGTTCACATTGACCCAGCGCTGTTCTCGAGCCGCCATGTGGAGTTTCGCAGCACCGAGCTGCCCAAGACCACAGTGGGCAAGGTGCTGCGCCGCGCGCTGCGCTAACTTGAATCTCTAGGTGATCTAAATGTGGGAGGGGGCTTGCCCCCGATAGCGGAGTTGAAGTCACCGAGCCTATCGACTGATCCACCGTCATCGGGGGCAAGCCCCCTCCCACATTTCAGAGCGAGTTCACATGACCCAGCGCTGTTCTCGAGCCGCCATGTGGAGTTTCGCAGCACCGAGCTGCCCAGACCACAGTGGGCAAGGTGCTGCGCCGCGCGCTGCGCTAACTTGAATCTCTAGGTGATCTAAATGTGGGAGGGGGCTTGCCCCCGATAGCGGAGTTGAAGTCACCGAGCCTATCGACTGATCCACCGTCATCGGGGGCAAGCCCCCTCCCACATTTCAGAGCGAGTTCACATTGACCCAGCGCTGTTCTCGAGCCGCCATGTGGAGTTTCGCAGCTCCGAGCTGCCCAAGACCACAGTGGGCAAGGTGCTGCGCCGCGCGCTGCGCTAACTTGAATCTCTAGGTGATCTAAATGTGGGAGGGGGCTTGCCCCCGATAGCGGAGTTGAAGTCACCGAGCCTATCGACTGATCCACCGTCATCGGGGGCAAGCCCCCTCCCACATTTCAGAGCGAGTTCACATTGACCCAGCGCTGTTCTCGAGCCGCCATGTGGAGTTTCGCAGCTCCGAGCTGCCCAAGACCACGGTGGGCAAGGTGCTGCGCCGCGCGCGCGTTAGCTTGAATCTCTAGGTGATCTAAATGTGGGAGGGGGCTTGCCCCCGATAGCGGAGTTGAAGTCACCGAGCCTATCGACTGATCCACCGTCATCGGGGGCAAGCCCCCTCCCACATTTCAGAGCGAGTTCACATTGACCCAGCGCTGTTCTCGAGCCGCCACCCGAATCGCTGTCGCCAGCCGCTCGACCGCCCACGCCGCCTCGAAGTCGCTGCCGTCCGCGCCCTGGCCGGCCACTGCCAGAATCAACTCGCGCACTTCCAGCGTCTTCAATTCGTTGTAGCCCAACTGATGGCCGGCGGCCGGGCTGAACGCCGCGTAGCCGGGCAGGGCGGGGCCGGCCAGCAGGCGTTGGAAGCCGTCCTGGCCCTTGCGGCACAGGCGCAGTTCGTTCAAGCGCTCCTGATCGAAGGCCAACGTGCCTTGCGTCCCGCTGATCTCAAACGCCAGGTGGTTCTTGTAACCGTGCTTGAGCCAACTGCTGCTCACCGTGCCGCGCGCGCCGTTGGCGAAACGCAGCAGGGCGTGTACCTGGTCGTCCACGGCAATCGACTTGAGTGTGTCGCCGCCTTTGACGGCGGGGCGCTGTGCATGCACGGTCTGCGTATCGGCGCACACGCTGACCACATCGCCCACCAGATAGCGTGCCATCGACAGCAAGTGGCTGCCCAGGTCTGCCAGGGCGCCACCGGCATGTTCCACCTCACAGCGCCATGACCAGGGTGAAGCCGGGTCGGCCATGAAGTCTTCGCTGAACTCACCCTGGAAACTGATGATTTCGCCCAATTCGCCGTTGGCGATGATCTGCTTTGCCCACCCGATCATCGGGTTGTGCTGGTAGTTGTAGCCGACCCGCGTCACCACGCCCGCCGCACTCGCGGCGTGGCGCATGGCGTCGGCCTGCGCCAGGCTGACCGCCAGCGGTTTTTCGCAGTACACCGCCTTGCCCGCCGCGAGCGCGGCCATGGCCATGGGGTAGTGCAAATGGTTCGGTGTGGTGATCGCCACCACATCGACCGTGGGGTCGTTGACCAGCGCTTGCCAGTCGCCATGGGCCTGGGCAAATCCCCAGGCATCGGCGCAGCGCTGGGCGCGTTCGGTGTCGGCATCGGCCAGGGCGGCCAGTTTGAGGCTGACCGGCAGCTCGAATACCGTGCGGGCGTTATTGAACGCCAGGGCATGGGCGCGGCCCATGAAGCCTGTGCCGATCAGGCCGATTCCGAGTTTGCGCATAGCCGTGGTCCTTTGGATTATTGTTTTCAGGGAGGCTATTAATGGAATATAAATTCTCATAATTCAATATGTGGAAAAAATAATTCATTTCTGAAGCTATATCATTGCAGTTGATGTGGTTATATTCAGCGCAGGGTTAAAAGCCGCCAGTTAACAAAAGATAACGTAGCGCCGATTGTCAGACGATTCGAAAGCCCGATAGGATGGCCCCTACTTCCTCCAGGCGCTCTAGATTGCAGGTTTCAGAGCCCGGGAAGGTAAGACGACCTAACAATAATAAATGGGAGAAAGGTCTATGAGTGAGCCTGTCATGGGTTGGGTTGTTTGCCGCCCACGCGCCGCACGCAGGGTTGCGTTGTTGGCCACAGCGCTCTCGTTGCTGGCCGGTGCCGCGTTGTCGCCACCGCTGTTGGCAGCCAGCGATACCGCCGCACAGCCGGTGTTTGCAATTGAATCCCCCAAGGCCGCCAAGGGCCTGATGATCGACGTGGTCCACGCGGGCTCGCGCCTGGTGGCGGTCGGTGATCGCGGGCACATCCTCTATTCCGATGACCAGGGCAGCACCTGGACCCAAGCCAAAGTCCCCACCCGCCAACTGCTCACGGCGGTGTTTTTTGTCGATGACAAACACGGCTGGGCCGTCGGCCACGATGCGCAGATCCTCGCCAGCGTCGACGGCGGCGCCACCTGGGCCCAGCAATACCAGGACCTCAAGCGCGAAGCGCCGTTGCTCGACGTCTGGTTCAACGACGCCAACCACGGCCTGGCCGTCGGCGCCTACGGGGCGCTGATCGAAACCACCGACGGTGGCAAAACCTGGGAAGACGTCAGCGAGCGCCTCGACAACGAAGACCAGTTCCACCTCAACGCCATCGCCGAGATCAAGGACGCCGGCCTGTTTATCGTCGGTGAGCAGGGCAGCATGTTCCGCTCCAGCGACGACGGCCAGACCTGGGAAAAACTCGAAGGCCCCTACGAGGGTTCACTGTTCGGCGTGATCGGCACCGCCCAGCCGCACACCCTGTTGGCCTACGGCTTGCGTGGCAACCTGTACCGCTCCACGGATTTCGGCAGCACCTGGGAGCAGGTCGAACTGAATGCGGCGCGCGGCGCCCTGGAGTTCGGCTTGTCCGGGGCGACCTTGCTCGATGACGGCGCGCTGGTGGTGGTCGGTAACGGCGGCAGCGTGGTGGTCAGCCATGACGACGGCCAGACCTTCAGCGTATTCAATCGCCCGGACCGTATTTCACTCTCGGCGGTGACGGCGGCGGGCAATGGCAACTTGATTCTGGTCGGGCAGGGTGGTGTTCGTGTTGCTACGCCAACCGGCGCCGAACCCACAAAACAATAAGAAGGCGGGGAAAGAATGAGCAGTCATCACAACGATAAAGCGACCTTTCTTGAGCGCCTGATCTTCAACAACCGCCCGGCAGTGATCGTCATCTGCCTGCTGGTGAGTATTTTCCTGTTCTGGCAGGCGACGTTGATTCGCCCCTCCACCAGCTTCGAAAAGATGATCCCGCTCAAGCACCCCTTCATCGAAAAGATGATGGAACACCGCAACGACCTGGCCAACCTGGGCAACACGGTGCGTATCTCGGTGGAGGCCAAGGACGGTGACATCTTCACCAAGGACTACATGGAGACCCTGCGGCAGATCAACGACGAGGTGTTCTACATCTCTGGCGTCGACCGCTCGGGCCTCAAGTCGCTGTGGAGCCCCAGCGTGCGCTGGACCGAAGTCACCGAGGAAGGCTTTGCCGGCGGGGAAGTGATCCCGCAGAGCTACAACGGCTCGCCGCAAAGCCTCGATCAACTGCGCAACAACGTGCTCAAGTCCGGCCAGGTCGGGCGCCTGGTGTCCAACGACTTCAAGTCGAGCATTGTCGACATCCCGCTGCTGGAGTCCTACCCGGACCCGCAGGACCAGGGCAAGTTGCTGGCGCTGGACTATCGGCAGTTCTCCCATGAACTGGAAGACAAGATCCGCACCAAGTTCGAAGCGCAGAACCCCAACGTCAAGATCCACATCGTCGGTTTCGCCAAGAAGGTCGGTGACCTGATCGACGGGCTGGTGATGGTCGTGCTGTTCTTCGGCGTTGCCTTCGTCATCACGCTGGTGCTGTTGCTGTGGTTCACCAACTGCCTGCGCAGCACCGTCGCGGTGTTGAGCACGACGCTGGTGGCGGTGGTCTGGCAACTCGGCTTGATGCACTTCTTCGGCTTCGGGCTCGATCCGTATTCGATGCTGGTGCCGTTCCTGATCTTCGCCATCGGTATTTCCCACGGCGTGCAGAAGATCAACGGTATCGCCCTGCAATCGAGCGACGCGGACAATGCGCTGACTGCCGCACGGCGGACCTTCCGGCAACTGTTCCTGCCGGGGATGATCGCGATTCTGGCGGATGCGGTGGGTTTCATTACCCTGCTGATCATCGACATCGGGGTGATCCGGGAACTGGCCATCGGCGCGTCCATCGGCGTGGCGGTGATCGTGTTTACCAACCTGATCCTGCTGCCGGTGGCGATTTCCTACGCGGGCATCAGCAAGCGCGCCGTGGCCAGGAGCAAGAAAGACGCGAATCGCGAACACCCGTTCTGGCGCCTGCTGTCGAATTTCGCCAACCCGAAGGTCGCGCCGATTTCCGTCGCCCTGGCGCTGGTCGCGTTCAGCGGCGGCCTCTGGTACAGCCAGCACCTCAAGATCGGCGACTTGGACCAGGGCGCGCCGGAGCTACGCCCGGACTCGCGCTACAACAAGGACAACAACTTCATCATCAGCAACTACTCCACCAGTTCCGACGTGCTGGTGGTAATGGTCAAGACCAAGGCCGAAGGCTGCTCGCGCTATGAAGCCATGGCGCCCATCGACCAGTTGATGTGGAAGATGCAGAACACCGAGGGCGTGCAGTCGGCGATCTCGCTGGTGACCGTGTCCAAGCAGATGATCAAGGGCATGAACGAGGGCAACCTGAAATGGGAAACCCTGTCGCGCAACCCGGATGTGCTGAACAACTCCATCGCCCGCGCCGATGGCCTGTACAACAACAACTGCTCCCTGGCGCCGGTGCTGGTGTTCCTCAACGATCACAAGGCCGAAACCCTCGACCGCGCCGTGCATGCGGTGCAGGACTTCGCCAAGGAAAACAACAAGGACGGCCTGGAGTTCATCCTCGCCGCCGGTAACGCCGGGATCGAGGCCGCTACCAACGAGGTGATCAAGGAGTCGGAGCTGACCATCCTGATCCTGGTGTACCTGTGCGTGGCGACCATGTGCATGATCACCTTCCGCTCCTGGGCGGCGACCCTGTGCATCGTGCTGCCGCTGGTGCTGACCTCGGTGCTGGGCAACGCGCTGATGGCGTTCATGGGCATCGGCGTCAAGGTCGCGACCTTGCCGGTGGTGGCCCTTGGCGTGGGCATCGGCGTGGACTACGGCATTTACATCTACAGCCGTCTGGAAAGTTTCCTGCGCGCAGGCCTGCCGTTGCAAGAGGCGTACTACCAGACGCTCAAGTCCACAGGCAAGGCGGTGCTGTTCACCGGGTTGTGCCTGGCGATCGGCGTGTGTACCTGGATCTTCTCGGCGATCAAGTTCCAGGCCGACATGGGCCTGATGCTGACCTTCATGCTGCTGTGGAACATGTTCGGTGCGCTGTGGCTGCTGCCGGCGCTGGCGCGGTTCCTGATCAAACCGGAGAAGTTGGCCGGGCAGAAAGGCAACTCGCTGTTCGCCCACTGAGTGCGGCGGTGGGGGCGGTTGCGCCCCCACCGGCAACGTCAGGCTGCGCTCACCGGCTTGCGCGCGGTATGGGCGCGATCGCCAGGAACAACTGATCCACCGGCGGCGTGATCAATACGTAGACAATCCGCCTGATCGGCTCGGCGCCCGGCTCCTGGGGGTTGCGCAAGCTGCTCTGGACGTGTTGCTTGAGCAAATCTTTCTGCGTGTATTTGCGCTGCTCCGCCAGTTTCAGATGGGCGCGGGTATAGCGCGCGGGCGGGGCGTCGGCGCTGGCGTAATGGAAGTGGGCATACCACAGCACCGTCGGCGGTTTTTTCGCTTTGTCATACACCGCGTATTCGGTGAAGAAATCGCCACTGAGGGTCGGCCGTTGCGGGTCGGCCAGGCTGGTCAGGTTGATATCGATCTGCTGGTGTTGCCACAGATACTCGAGGCTCTCCTGGGTCGGCCATTGACGCTTGTAGCCCTCGCTGCACACCCGTTCCGCCAGCCGCAGCATATCGCGGGCCTGGGCCTGGTACTCGTCGATCAGGTCCTGGGCCGAGGGTTTGTCGAGGTGGTCGCGCTGGATTTCCTCGGCCAGCGCGGTGAGCTTGTCCGCGTGCCCGCTGAGCAGTTCATCCCAGTCGCCCGGGTTGACCTGTTGGCGTGTGCGCGGCGAGTCGAGTTTTTGCCGGTCGGCGGTAATGACGCGTTCAATGTCGCGGCGCTGTTCGATCAGCGTCTGGGCCAAACCTTTGAGGGTCGCCAGCGTGCGGCCTCGCGGGGGCTGCGTGGGGGCTTGGGAAGGCGGCTCGGCGGTGGTCGCCCAGCCGTCCGCGTGCTTGTTGAAAGAGGCAACGGCTTCACCGGTCAGCGTATCGGTGAGGGTGAAGTGCTCCTCGGCGTTCTGCGCATCGGCCGGCTTGAGTTCGCCGATCAAATACTCTTTTTTGCGGGTCTTGAACACGCGCTTTGTCGGCGCCTTGGCGCGCAGGGTTTTCGACAGCGGCAGCACCACCTCCAACGCTTCCTGCTTGCGCACCACCGATTCCAGCTCGCTGTTCGCCAGCGCCTGGGCGTATTCGAGGCCCGCCAGCAGACGTTCGGCCTGCGGGCGCAGGCGGCTCGGGTTGAGCGCCTTGAGTACGCGGATCGCCTCTTCATAACGGCGGTACTTTTTCAGCACGCTCTCGTACACCTGCCGTTGTTCGACCAGGGTGTATTCGGTGCTGCTGCGCACTTCGACGTGAGACAGCAGCGCCGCGCTCAGGTCGGTTTGCTCCAGGCGTTTGACGTACAGCTCTTCCTGCGGCGGCAGGCGTACATCGGTCATCTCCACGCTGCTGACGGCCAGGTAGTCGAGGGCGTTGAGCCGCAGGTTGTCGGGGAAAAAGTTCTGCGGGTATTCGATCTGTGTCAGCAACTCTTGGCGTATCGTGCGCCCCGCCAGCGAATCGTTTTCCAGCTGTTCCAGGGTGGTTTCCATGGCAACGGAAACCTCGGCCATGTGCTGGCGGATGTTCGCTGACTCGATGGCGTTGCGCACGTATTCGTCGTAGACCGTCGAGTCGCCGAGCAAGTTATTCACGAACATGCGGCGCGCCATTCGTGCCATGGGTTCGCCCGCGCCGGAAAAACGCATGGCATTCAACCGGCCCAGGAGCATCTCGTGGATAAACAGTTGTTGGTCCCAGACCGTCTTGAGGATTTTTGCGCGGTCATGCACATGCACGCCGGCGCCGCCGACTTTTTCCAGTTCTACGCCGAGCTTGACCATCTCCAGGCGCGGCGCCAGTGATTGGGCAAACAGCAATTCCAGGTTCTCCAGCAGAATCTGGAATTCGGTGCGCAATTGCTGATGCTTGAGGGTTTCGCGCTGGTGCCGTGTTTCCAGGGCGGGCCTTTGCTGGTCGCTGGCTTTTTGCAGCAGGTTCCACACCAGCTGCGCGGTTTTGCGTTGTTTGACCAAGGCGTCCAGGGCGGGTGATATCTGCGTGCTCGCTGCCTGGAATGGCGCCATCAGGTGCTGCATGTCTTCACTGAGCACTTGCACCCGGGCGAGCACTTCTTGTTTCTTGCGCAGGTTTTCTTCGCGCAAGGCGGCCAGGCGCTTGGGCCCGCCACCCAGCAGTTTGAGCCCGCGGTCCAGCGACCAATGGCCGTTGCCATCGGTTCTCAGCAAAATCCCGGGATGTTCGGGTTTTTGCGGATGAACGATGAACACGTCAGCAAAACCCGGGACGATGCTCACCCTGAATAACAGCCCGGCCACCGAGGCATGCCACTGGCCGTTGATGCGGTACAAACCTTGGTGAGGCCCGGTGTCGAGTGGCGCGGGAGCGGGCACGGGCACGGGCCACGGCATGTTGACGGCGCGCAGTTTCTCCAGCAGCGCGGCCGCGGCGGTGTCGCCGGCCAGCGAATGGTCGAAGTCCAACGGCGTGCGGCCACCGCCGGGTGGTTCGCTGGGCAGGCCGATGACGCCGCGTTCGACCGCCGCTGCATGGCGGGTTGCCAGGCCGGGCGGGCGTCGGAAGGGCGTGCGCGTGACGGGCTGTTCGTCGAGCGGCAGGCTGGCGCTGTGCGCGCTGAGGGGGCCTTGATGCACCAGCAGCATGCCGATGTTGAGCAGCAGGTCGACCCACGCCAGCTCTTTCGCCATAGGGTCAGGGCTCTCCAGCGCCGGCAGGTCCTGGGTCAGGCTTTGCGTCGCCTGGATCAGCCAGCCGATCGTCGCCAGGGGCCCGCGCACGGCCATCAACAAGGTGTTGAAGCCCAATTGCATGCCTTCGAGGATCAACGCCCAGCGGCTTTGCGCGTTCGAGGTCGACTCGCGCTCGGCCTGGTCCAGCAACTGGCGGGTTTCGCAGCCGAACAGATAGTCCATCAGGCTGCCGTGGTTGAGCGCTTGTAGGATTTCGTCGCCGCTCGCATCGCCGGCCGGCGCCAATTCGGCGGGTTTGGGCACCTCGGGCAGCCGGTCGAACTCCGAGCCGATGCCGATGCGCAGGATGTGCGGCTGGCTGAACCCGCCGTTGCTGTAGATCGCCCTGGCCGGGTCGGGCAGCCAGGTCAGCACGCTGTCCTGTAGCGCACCGGGTTGCACAATGGCCGCCAGCAGGTGTTCGCGGCTGCTGTACTCGAGCAGCGCGTCGCGATAGGCCGGACGGTACAGCAGGTGCGGCCCCAGCCGGGTGTCGAGCGGTTCGATGATGAACATGTTCTGCACCACGTCCGCTATGGCTGCCGGCGTGCGCAGAAAGGCCAGGGGGCGGATGACCATTTCGTCGCCATCGACCCGGCGTGCCAGCGGGTTGGTTGCGAGCAGTGCCCGCACACAGCGCGCGCCGCGCGCGGTCAGGCCGGCTTCGCCGCGGAGCGCGTGCTCCAGCGCCTGGGTTTTCAGGTGCAGGGGCCGCTGTTGGTTGAACAGCCGCTGGCGTTTGCGCGCGGCGGCGGTGTCGCCCATCAGTTCCCGGCGCAGGTAGGCGGGATAGTTGTTGCCGATGTCCACACGCTGGACCAGTTGCAGCACGTAGGCGGGCGTCAACCACGCTTCGAGCGCCCGGCCGCTGCGATGGCTGAGCGTCATGCGGCCTCTGGGGCTTCCCGACAGGTTCTTCAGCGCCAGGTCCACCAGGCTCATGGACACCGGTGCGAGGTAACCGCCTGCAAGGCTGCCCACCGCGACATGAAAGGTCAGGGTCAACTCGTCGGCCTGGTAGCCGGCGGCGCGTGCCGCGTCGTTGCAGGTACGCTGGCCGCCCAGGGCGACAGCGCGATCCAGGCACAGTTGATGGTTCAAGTGCTCGGCGGCATAGCTATGCAGGGTTTCCAGGCCATCGAAGTCGGAATCGCCGAGGGTCTGGCGCTTGATCCCGGCCTGTTCAAGCAGGCATTCGCGGTAAGCCAGGCGGTCGGCGGCGCTGGCGCGTTGCAGCCAGTCGGGCAGGGCGGCCTGGAGAGACGCCAGCGTGGCCAGCGCCGTGCCGCGGGCGCGGGCGAAAAACCGCGCCGGTTGGGTGATGTCGGCAAACTGTTGTTCCAAGGCCTGCACCGTGCTGTTGGCCGGGAGTTGCAGGGCGGCCAGGTCCTCCAATTGCTGGTTGAGGATCAGCGCGGCCTGGACCTCGAAAATATTGCCGTCGGGTTCGTACTGCTGCCAGGTGATGCTGTCGACGCTGAAGCGCTGTTGCAGGTGGTCGGACCAGGCCTGGCCGAAGGCGTCCAGGTCAGGGTAGGTCTCGATTGCGCCGGATAGACGGCACAGCAACACCTGCTCGCGGCACACCACCAGCAGGTCGCTCGCTTGCAGCGTGAGCAGGCTGCCTGCGCGCGTCAGGTGCGCCTCTAGCGTATAGGCATGAATCGCGTTGTCGGGGGCCGGGCGGCGTGCGCGGGTGGCACGGTCTGGGTAGCGCGCCAGCGTATTGAGGATGTCCAGCGGTTGGGCGTGGCGTGCGGCGGCGTCGAGCAGCGTGCCTTGCAGCACGTCGGCCAGCCATTTCCAGCGGCTGCCGCCGGCGTCGCTGTCTTCGCCCCAATAGCTGGCCATGGCGTCTTGGAAGCCGATAAACAGCAGCGACGGCAGTTCGCGAATGACGGCTTCGATGACGTCAAGATCATAGGCGTGGGCGCCATTGGCCGGATAACCGAGCCGCGTGCCGCTGGCATCGCTCAAGTAGCTATCCAGGCCGTGGCGCGTCGACACATCGGGAAAGCTGCCGTCGGCGAGATGGCTCAGCGCGACCTCCAGCAACGGCAGCAACGCCCGCCCGCCACCGTCACGGGGCACGGCCAGTCGCAGGTCGGCGAGGGGGTGTGTCAACGGCGGATATTTCTCCGCCAGGTTGCGCGCCAGCATCTGCGCGGTGACTGCGCGCAGTGTCGGGCGCTTGAGAAACTGGGCTTCAAGCGCTTCCCGCAGCGGGTCGGCGGCGAGGGGGGGATTGCGGTCTGGCATGGGTATTCCTTTACGTTGAATAAAGACGTGCCCGCGCACGGTAATCCGCGGTGTGGCGCCGATGCGGTAGCCGGTTATGGTTTTAGGTCCTGGCGGCAAAGTGGCCTATCATTAGCCCTTTGAACCTGATGAAAGACTGTGATGACTACTACTTTGACGGCCGTCCTTGCCACCAGCGACATGCTTGAAATCGACGGGCTGCATGCCTTCGAGTTCGCACTGGATGAAGAAAAGCTGCTGATCATCGCCATGGATGGCCGTGCGCAAAAACGCTGGAGTTTCAGTCTGGAACAGCTGCAGGCCGCGGTCTTCGATGAGACTCTGCAAAGCTGGACGCTGACCGGTGATGTGGGCGAGCACCGCCTGGTCTGCGTGAATGCCTTCACCGGCAATAACAATGACGAGGATGAAGCGGATGCTGATGCGTAAATTCTGGCCCTTGTTGATCGCGGGCAGCGTCGGGGCGATGTCGGTACAGGCTGCACCGGCCGACACCCATGAACTGCTGGTCGGCAGCTACACCGCCGGCAGCAGCGAAGGGATCTATCGCCTGCAATTCGACAGCCGCACCGGGCGGTTCCAGGGCAAGCCGGTATTGGCGGCGAAAACGGCCAACCCGTCCTGGCTGACCGTCTCCAAGGATCAGCAGCATCTGTTTGTCGTCAATGAAAACGGCCCCGGCCAACAGGACGCGGTCGGTCGCGTCAGCAGCTACCGCATCGACCCGCAGAACCATCAGCTCACGCTGATCAACCAGGTACAAAGCCTGGGCAGCGAGCCGACGCATTCCAGCGTAGCCGCCGATGGCCGCTACCTGTTCGTCGCCAACTATTCAGTGCTTGAAGACCCGGGCGGCAGCCTGGCGATTCTGCCGCTGGACGCCCAAGGCAAACTGGCGGCGCCCGTGCAGTTGAGCGGGCACCCGGCGAGCCGCGTCAACCCGCAACGCCAGGCGTCCAACCATGTGCATTCGGTGGTGCCGGCGCCGGATGGCAAGTATGTGTTTGTGCAGGATCTCGGCGCGGACAAGGTGTTTGCCTACCGCTACGATCCCAAGGCCAACCCTGAACAGCCCCTGACCCCGGCCAACCCGGCGTCGGTGCCCTTGCCGCCGGGCAGCGGCCCGCGGCATTTGCTGTTCAGCGCGGACGGCAAGCATGCCTGGCTGACCACCGAGATGAGCGCTCAGGTCGCGGTGTTCGATTACCACGATGGCACGCTCAACCAAACCCAACTGGTGGACTTCGCCGCCGGGCAACCGGTGTCCGACAAGGCCGGCGCGGCGCTGCATGCTTCCAGCGATGGCAAGTTCCTGTACGTGAGCAATCGCGGCACGGCCAATCAGTTGCTGGTGTTCAGCATTGATCCGGCGACCGCGCATCTCAAGGAACTGCAGCGCCGTTCCGTGGACGGCGACCACCCGCGCGAGTTCAGCCTGGACCCGAGCGGCAAGTTCCTGCTGATCGCCAACCAGAAAAGCAATGAAATCGTGGTGGTCGAACGCGACCCACACACCGGCCTGCTCGGCAAAACCGTGCAAAAACTACCGATCGATGCGCCCAGCGACCTCAAGTTTCTGGTGCGTCAATAAGCCACAGGCCCCGCACGTCGGGGCCTGATCCTCTTTATTAATTCGATTAATAACAGCTACTGTTTCAAAGCATTTCTAAGGCCCAACCCTCGGGCGTAAGTTGAGTTCCAAGGCCTCCCCGGCCACTCAACCAAACGAACACAAGGGTTACCGACATGAACTTCAATCTCTTCTCGATCATCGCCGCCTCCGCTGTTTCCGCCACTGTTGTACTGCCAGCTGCGGCCAGCGTGAACATCATCGGCAAACAATCCAGCACCAGCGCCTACACCCAGAAATACCTGCAACAGAGTGCCAACTTCTACGCCGCACTGGATCACAAAACCCAGTATTGAGCGACCTGTGGGAGCCGGCGCACCCGCTCCCACATCGATTCAGACAGATTCAGGCTTGGCCATCACCGCGATAAACAGCGGCGAGTCCAGAAACCACTGCAACCACGCCTGCACCCGTCGATATGAGGTGCGCGCAAACCACTCCCGATCGACATGGGCAAACTGCCGCACAAACGGCGCCACAGCCATATCCGCGAGGCTTGGATGCTCGGCGAGCAAATACGCACGGTCAGCCAGCAATGCCTCCAGCTTCTGCAAAAACACCTCACCGTCGGCCCGATACGCTTCCATCGGCCGCTCCGGGTAGCGCTCGGCATACTTGTAGCGATTCAAGTGATGTTTGAAGCCCAGGTCATTCTCGGCAATCAGCGCCAGCACCGCGGGATCACCCTGCAGCAACCAGTCTTGCGGATCGTTTTGCGCTAAGGCCCAGCGCATGATGTCCAGGCTTTCGTCGATTACCCGACCGTCGACGCTCAACACCGGCACCGTGCCTTTGGGCGACAGTGCGAGCATCTCGGCCGGCTTGGCCTTGAGGCTGACTTCGACAATCCGCAGCGGCACGCCGCAATAGCGCAGGGCCAGGCGGGCGCGCATCGCGTAGGGGCAACGGCGAAACGAGTACAGCAGCGCCTCGCTCACTTCACCTCCACGGTGCTCAAACCATTGCCCTGACGCTTGACCTGGATCTGCACCGGGATGCGCTCGTGCATTTCCTGTACGTGGGAAATCACCGCCACCTTGCGGCCCTGGGCTTGCAGGCCGTCCAGCGCGTCCATGGCCAATTGCAGGGATTCCGGGTCGAGGCTGCCGAAACCTTCGTCGATAAACAGCGACTCGATCTTCAAGGTGCTCGAGGCCATCGACGCCAGGCCCAGCGCCAGCGCCAGGGAGACGAGGAACGTCTCGCCGCCGGACAACGAATGCACCGAGCGCAGTTCGTCGCCCATTTCCGTGTCCATCACCAGCAGGCCGAGCATGCTGCCGCCGCGTTTGAGGCGGTAGCGGCGCACCAGTTGGCGCAGTTGCACGTTGGCGTGGTGTACCAGCAAATCGAGGTTGTAGGCCTGGGCGATCTTGCGGAAGGTGTCGCCGGTGGCCGAGCCGATCAGCGCGTTGAGGCGCGCCCAGCGTTGCCATTCTTCATAAGCCTTGGTGATCTGTTCGGCCAGGGCGTGGTTGGCATCCTGGCGGCGCTGGTCTTCGGATTGCCGCGCGCGCAGTTCGGCGCAGTGTTTCTCGCCCTCGGCCAGTTGCTGGTTGAGCGTGCCCAGTTGGGCGTCCAGTTGTTCGGCGTCGAGGTTGCCGTTGTGCAACGCCTGGTGCTCGGCCAGGCGTTGTTCGCGCTCTTGCAGCAGAACCCGGGCTTGCTCGACGGCTTTTTCGCTGTTGTGCAGTTGCTGGCGCAGTGCGCTGGCATGGGCCTCGTCCAAGGCCAGCAGGCGCTTGAGCCCGGCGTCGTCCAGGTCGGGGTGCAGGGCGCGCCACTCGGCCAAGCGTGTCGCGAGCGCGTGTTGTTCGGCGTGCAGCGTGTGCTGGCGGTCTTGCTGGGCCTTGAGGTCGGCGGCCAGTTGGATCAAGGCGTTGCGGATGTCCTGCAGCTGTTGATTGGCGTCGGCTTCGCTTTGGCGAGACTGCGCCACGGCCTGTTCGAGTTGCTGTTGCCAGTCTTCGGCGCGTGGGTGTTCACCGAGCAGGTGGGTGAGTTTTTCCTGGGCCGCGTGTTGCTGGGCGGCCAGTTCGTTGACCTGCTGGCGCAATGCGTCGAGTTGCTGCTGGCGATGTTGCTGATGGGTGTGTTCTTTCTCGATCGCCTGCTGACGCGTTTGTTGCTCGGCCAGTTCATCGCGCTGATGGGCCAACTGTTCGAGGCGCTGACCGACCTGTTGGTCCAACTGCATGAAGGTCGCCGCCGGTTCGCTGCGCAGGCCCTCGAGTGTCTCGGTCGGCAACAGGCTGGCGAACGCCTGGAGTTCTTCGTCGAGGCGTTCGCGGTCGTTGGCCAGTTCGCGTTGCTGGTCGATCAGCAACTGGCGGGCCTGCTGGCTGGCGTCCTGGGCGGCTTGCAGCTGTTGCTGCAGGCGCCCGGCGTTTTGTTGCAGGTTGAGCAGGGCGCCTTGGCGTTGCTCGTCCTGGGTGATGTTTTGCGTCAGTTGACTGAGCTGCTGGGCCAGCCAGGTGCTGCGCCGGGCAGCGTCCTGATTGAACAGCGCGGCCGTCAGCGGGTGCGCGTCCAGGCTCGGCGCCAGGGCTTGCTGTTGGATTGCCAGTTGCTCCTGTTGCTGCAGGAATTCCTTTTGCTGGGCGATCAAACCGCCGACTTCACCGCGCAGCTCGGTGAGTTTTTCCTTGAGGCTGTCGACGGCTTTCTGCGCCATCGCCTCTTCGTTTTCGTCGTGGCGACCGAGGCTGTGCAGCAACGCTTCGGGTTGGTGATACGGATGCGCTTGGCTGCCGCACACCGGGCAGGGCTGGTCATCCTGCAATTGCCCGCGCAACTCCTCGACGCTGGCACTGCGGGCCAGGCGCTGGCGCTCCAGCAGTTGCTTGGTCACCGTCAGGGTCTGTTCGGCGCGCGTAAGTTCGGCTTTGGTGTGCAGGCCGGTCTGGTTCAACTGATCGCGTTGTTGTTGCGCGTCTGCGAGTTTCTGCGTCAACACGCTGGCTTGCTGGTCCAGCTGTTGCTGGTTGTCCCACAGCCGGGTCAGGTCTTCGAAGGCGCGTTGCTGCTTGCGATTGTCTTGCAGCAGGCTGGCGAGTAACTGGATCTGCTCGGCGACGGCGTGAGGTTCGGCGCCGGCCTCCTGGTACAGCAGGTCGAGGGCATCGCGTTGTTGGGCGAACTTCTCGGCGGCGGCGGTGGCGCGCTGTTCAAGCTGCGGCAGTTCGGCCTGACCTTTGTTCAGGCGATTGCCGATCAGCATCAGTTGTTGCAGGCGGTCGCGGTAGGCATTCCAGGCCTCGCTCAACGGCGCGAGGGCGGCGCTGCGTTCCAGGCCGGCGGCCAGGCGTTGCAGGCGCTCGGCGACGAGGGTGTGTTTTTCCTGCAAGCCCTTGAGCAAGGCCTGACCTTCGGCGCAGGCCGTTTCGTGCTGTTGCTGGTCCTCGTCGCGCTTGGCCAGTTCCTTGGTCAGGTGGGCGAGGGTGTTCTGTTCCTCGAAGGCCTGGCGCAGCAAAGGCCCGGCGTCGGCCTGAGCTTGCAGGGCCGCGGCCAGCGCTGTTTGGGCCGATGCCTGCTGTTGTAGGGCTTGCTCCTGGCGGCCATGCAGATCGGTTTGCTGCTCGATCTGCGCTTGAATGTGCGCGGCCAGCGGCGTGAGCAAGGTGTCGAGCTCAGCCTGGCGCGCGAAGTGATGGCGCTGCGGCGCCAACTGTTCCAGGCGGCTCAAGTCCTCGCGCTGCGGGCCTTGGCTGTCCCAGTGTTGCTGGGCTTGCTGCAACTGTTCGACGGCACTGAGCTTGCGCTCCTGCCATTCGCGCAGTTCCTTGAGCCAGGTGTGCTGCAGCTCCAGTTGCTTGAGCTGGGCTTGCTCGGTCTTGAGCTGTTGCTGCGCGTTGGCCAATTGTTGGTCCAGCTCGGCGCGGGCTTGCGGGGCCAGGGGTTCCACGCCGGTGGCCTGGTCCTGCAGCTGTTTGTGGGCGTCCTTGGCGTCCTTGGCCTTGTCGAAGGCGCGACGGCCGAGTTGGGTGTAGAGCGCGGTGTCGGTGAGCTTTTCCAGCAGTTCGCTGCGCTCGTTGTCGTTGGCCTTGAGGAAGGCGCTGAACTCGCTCTGCGCCAGCAGCACCGCGCGGGTGAACTGTTCGAAGTTCAGGCCCAGGGCCAACTCCAGCTGGGTCTTGTATTCGGTTTTCTGGCTCGCCAGCAACTGGTCGCTGTCCAGGTCGATCAGGCTTTGCCGGCTGTTCTGCAACTTGCCGCTGGCTTTGTCGCGGGCGCGGTTGGCTTCCCAGCGCGCACGGTAGCGGCGGCCGTTGACGCCGACAAAGTCGACCTCGGCATACCCGCCGCCGGTGCCGCGTCGCAGCAACGTGCGCGGGTCGCCGATGGAAATATCGCTGTCGGCGTCGGGCATCTTGGCCTGGCCGGTATCGCCCAGGCGTGGCACGGCACCGAACAGCGCCAGGCACAGCGCGTCGAGCAGGGTACTTTTGCCGGCGCCGGTCGGCCCGGTAATCGCGAACAACCCGGCGCTGGCCAGGGGCTCGGCGGTAAAGTCGATCTCAAACGGGCCCGCGAGGGAGGCGAGGTTTTTCAGGCGGATGGCGAGGATCTTCATGGCTGTTCGCCCTCCTGTTGCACTTCCTGGAGCAGCACCGCGAAGTCCTTCAAGGTCTGTTCATCCACTTCACTGCCGTAGTTGTCCTGCCAGGCGCGGCTGAACAGCTCCTGGGGGGTGAGCTGGTCGAGTTCGATCAAGCGCTCGCTGTCGGTGTCGTCGCTGCCGCGTTTGCCGGCGTACTCGGCAGCGATACGCACCAGGCGCACGGCCTTGCCTTGCAGGGCGGTTTCGATTTGCTGGCGCAGGTCGGGTTGCGGCTCGTCGAGGCGCACGCGCACCTCCAGCCACGGCTGGCGTTGGGTTTCGGCGAGCAGGTCGATGTCCGGCAAGTCGCCGAGCTGCTTGAGGATATCGGCCAGCGGCGCCGCTTCCAGGCGTTGCAGGTTGACCGCGCGCGGGATCAGGCGCGGTTCGACGCTGAGCAGGGTTGCGCCGTCGAACGTCACGTCGAGAATCTGGTGCTGGTAGCCGATTTCGGAAAACGACAACGGAATCGGCGAACCGCTGTAGCGAATGCGTTCTTCGCCGTTGACCCGCTGCGGCTTGTGCAGGTGGCCGAGGGCGACATAGCTGACGCTGGCATCGAACAGGCTGGCGGGCAGCGCTTCGGCGTTGCCGATGATCAGGCTGCGCTCGGAGTCTTCCGACACCGAACCGCCGGCCATATGTGCATGGCTGATGGCAACCAGTGCCTGGCCGGGCTCGCGTTTGGCGTTGGCTGCGGCAATCAGCCACTCATGCACCTGGCCGATACCGCGCAGGTAATCGTCGCCCAGTTGCGCCCCGGTGACTTCCGCCGGGCGCAGGAACGGCAGCGCCAGGCACCAGGCGGCGATCTTGCCGTCGGCGCCGGGCAGCGGGATCAGCAACCGCTCGGTATCCAGTTGCCCGTCATCGAGCCACAACACCCGGCCCAGGGCATGGGTGCGCAAACGGCGCATCAACGGCGCGGGCAGTTCGATGCGCGAGCCGGAGTCGTGGTTGCCGGCGATCATCACAATCGTGAGGTTGGGGGTTTGTTCGTGGGCGCTGATGATGAAATCGTACAGCCGCTCCTGGGCCTTGAGCGGCGGGTTGACCGTGTCGAAGATATCGCCGGCGATCAACAGCACGTCCGGCGCGTGCGCGCCGAGCTGGCGCAGCAGCCACTCGAGGAAACAGGCGTGTTCGAAGTCGCGCTCCTGGCCATGCAGGTTTTGCCCAAGGTGCCAGTCGGAGGTGTGAAACAGACGCAAGGCGAGCTCCGTGGAGAAGATGAAAAGGAGGGGAGTTTACCTGTATTGCGCACACGCTGCTCCAGGCGACGCAGATCCAGTGTGGGAGGCGGTTTGCCTGCGATGGTGGTGGGGCCGCTTGCTGAGTGTTGTCTGGCCAATCGCCATCGGGGGCAAGCCCCCTCCCACAGGGGTATGCGGTGTGCGTTATGTCTTGGCGGGCAGGCAATTCAGGGCGCGCAAGGACAGGGTTCGGGCTATGTAGATCGGACGACGCAGATCCAGTGTGGGAGGTGGTTTGCCTGCGATGGTGGTGGTCCGCTTGCTCAGTGTTGTCTGGCCCATCGCTATCGGGGGCAAGCCCCCTCCCACAGGGGTATGCGGTGTGCGTTATGTCTTGGCGGGCAGGCAATTCAGGGCGCGGAAGGACAGGGTTCGGGCCATGTAGATCAGACGACGCAGCTCCAGTGTGGGAGGCGGCTTGCCTGCGATGGTGGTGGTCCGCTTGCTCAGTGTTGTCTGGCCCATCGCCATCGGGGCAAGCCCCCTCCCACAGGGGGATGCGGTGTGCGTTATGTCTTGGCGGGCAGGCAATTCAGGGCGCGGAAGGACAGGGTTCGGGCCATGTAGATCAGACGACGCAGCTCCAGTGTGGGAGGGGGCTTGCCCCCGATGGCGGCGTGTCAGCCGACATCATAATTGACTGATACACCGCTATCGGCGTGGTGGGTCCGCTTGCTCGGTGTTGACTGGCCCACCACCCGTCCCGACTTTCGATTCGTGACGTATCAGGGGGGCTATTTGGGATACAACGGCGGCAAGCTGGTGGTGTCGGTCGTCGGGTCTTGCTCGCGGTCGGCCATTGGAATGGCTTTTACCGCACGCCACAGTTCTTCGCCCAGCCAATAATGGCCGCTTTCGCTGTACAGCGCGCCGTTCAACCCATCCAGCGCGTCGGACAGCGGCACGAAGCGCGCCGCCATGTCGGCCAGGGTTTCCGGTTGTTGCCGGGCCCAGGCGTCGAGGGCCTGGCGCGTGGCCTGGGGGTCGTTGGCCTGGGTCGCGCGCTTGAGGTCGTCGAGCAGGGTGCGCGGGCTCGGGCCGGTTTGTGCCGCGCGTTGCACCGCCGGTTGGCGGCGTGCGCGCCACCACAGGCCGAAACCCAGCAACGTGGTGCAGGCAAGGAGCAGGGTGCTCAGTTGCCACAGCCACAGGCGGCTATCGTCGGGGGCGGTGATCACTGTCGGTGTCGCGGGTGTGTCCACCACCAGGCTCGGGTTATTCGCCACTTGCAGCGTGCGGGCGGGCAGGCGGGTGCGTTCGAGGTGGTCCTCATGGGTGTTCCACCACACCACTTCCACCGCCGGCAAGTCCAGCGCGCCGGCGCGGGTGGGCACCAGGGCTTCGCGGTCTTCTCGGCTGCCGATCAGGCCACGGTCGTTGTTCTGGTTGCCGACTACCGGCTGGTCCGGGTAGCGGCGCAGGCCATTGATCTCGGTGCTCGGCAGTGCCGGCAGTTGTGCGCTGGAGAGGCCCTCGGCCTTGACCGTCAGGCTGCGGGTCAGGGAATCGCCGACCTGCACGTGGTCCGGCTCGGGGTTCCAGTTTTCGCTCAGGGTCAGGCTGCGTGCCGGCAGCCACGGCGCCTCGGCGGGGTACAGCTCGGGCTTGGGCTTGACCGTCAGCTCGAGGGGCGCGGAGCTGACGTGGATCAGCTTGCCCGGCTTGGTGCCCTGCAGCGTGTTCTCCTGCGGCGGGCGCGATTCCACCAGGGTCGCGCTGAAGGTCTGGGCGGCAATCGTCAGGCTGCCGCTGTGCTGCGGGTAGATCGCGTAGCGGGTTTCGATCACGCCGTGGCGAATGCTGTTGATGACCTTCTCGTAGGTGCGTGATTCGCCCAGTTGCTCGATGCGCGCATCGGGAATCTGCAGCGGTGTGAGGCTGCTGTCGTCGTACAGCGACACCGAGTGATACACGCGTACCGTCAACAGGGCCTGGGCCTGCACGTACACGGTGTTCTGGTCGAGGTTGGATTCAACGAACACCGGCGCGAGTTCGGCGTTGGTGTCCTGGCTGGTGGTTTCCAGCACTTGCAGGCTGATCGGCTGGGTCGTGTATTCGCCCACTTGCAGCGGCGGGATCACCACGGTGCCGTTCTGCTTGGGCAGCAGGGTGATGATCCAGCGCGTGGTGGCGTGGTTATCGCCGCCGAGGGTGGTGAGTTGGTTGATCTGGCGCGTGCCGCTGACTTCGAACTGCGCCTCCAGCGGCGACAGGTCGGGTTTGCCGAACTGCGTGACGTCGCCGGATTCCACCGTCAGCTCCACCGTTTCCCCGGAATTGAGGCGGCTGCGGTCGACGCTGGCGACCAGGTTCGCCGCCTGGGCGTGGCTTGCCGACAACGCGAGCAGAAGCAGAAGGGTGGTGCGGCGGCTCATCGAGTCTTGTCCTGATGCTGTTGCTGTTCGTACCAGAATTTGCGCCGCAGCAGTTCGCCGGGGTTGTCCGGGATCTCCTGCAGCCATTGTTCCAGGGCCTGGCGATGTTCGTCGTCCAGGCTGGCGCCGCTGGGGCGCAACGGCGGGGTGGTGGTTTGCTCGTCCTCCAGCTCGCTGCCCGGCACGTCATTGCCGCCCGCTTGTGGCGTGGCGCCGGCCTGGGTCTCGGCGGTGCCGGCTTCGCCCGGGTTTTGCGGCGATTGCTCGCCACCCGTGGCACTTTGCGCGCTGGCGCCCGGTTGCGCAGTTTGGCCGGGTTGGGTGGTTTCGTCATCTTCGTTTTTTGCGGGCGGGGCCGGCTCGGGCTGCGACTGTTGTTGTATCAGGCTTTCCACCAGGGCCTTGTTTTTCAGGGCCGGCAGCAGATCGGGCTGGGCTTCCAGCGCCTGTTCGTAGGCATCGATGGCTGCTTCCAGCTCACCGGACCTGGCCAGCGCATTGCCGCGATTGTAGTGAGAGTAGGCGTCACTGCCCTCGGCAAAACGCTTGATGGCTTCGGCGTAGTTACCCGCTTCGTACAGCGCCACGCCTTGCCATTGCGGGTCTTGGAAGCGTTCGGCGGCTTCGGCGGGGCGTTTTTTCTTCAGCAGGTACTGGCCTTGCTGATCGGGGCGCAGCCACAAGTCCTGGAGTTCGAAGGCATAACTGGGCTGCGGTGCGCCAAGCAGCAGCAACGGCAAGCAGAACAACCAGCCACGTCGCCCGGCGCACGCGGCCAGCAGCAACAACGGCAGCAGCAGCCAGTAACCCTGGTCGGCCCAGGTGTCGAGGTGCAGCAGTTGGCCGTCGTTGCGCAGGGCTTGCGGCGCGTCGAGCATGCCCAGTTGGCGCAGGTCCTTGTCGTCCAGGCGCGCGGCACGGTAGCGGCCGCCCATTTCGCTGGCGAAGGCTTTGAGCGTCGGGCTGTCGAGGCGCGGCACGAGGATGGCGCCTTGGTCGTCCTTGAGGAATTCGCCGCTCTCCAGGGTCACCGGCGTGCCCTCGCGGCTACCGATGCCGAGGATCGACAGGCTTGGCGCCTGGCCGCCTTGCAGCAGCAAGCGGATGCCCTGGCGTTCCTGCTTGGACAGCGATGAACCGATCAGCAGCAGACGCCCCTGGCCGAGGCCGCCTTGCTTGAGCAGGCCGAGGGCTTTCTCCACGGCCAGGTCGGCGCGGTGCCCGGGCTCGGGCATCAACGAGGGGCGTAGCGCTTCGAGCAGGTTGCGGCTGGTGGCCAGGTCGTCCGACAGCGGCACCAGGGTGTGGGCGCTGCCGGCATACACGACGATGGCGGTTTGTGCGTCGCTGCGCGCCTGCAGTAAGTCATACAGCTTGCGCCGTGCCTGCTCCAGGCGGCTGGGCGGGCTGTCGGTGGCGAGCATTTCCGGGGTCAGTTCGAGCAGCACCACCAAGGGGTCGGAAGGCTTCTGGCTGGTCTGTTCCACCCGTTGCCAACTGGGGCCGAGCAAGGCCAGTACTGCCAGCAGCCAGGCGATACCGAGGAGCACCCACGGCGATTTGCTTTCACGGCCATTGCCACCGCTGAGCAGCACGGCATGGAACGCCGGCGGCAGGATCATCTGCCAGCGCCCGGCGCGCTTTTGCCGGTGCCACAGCTGCCACAGCAACCAGCCGAGCAGCGGCAGCAGCAACAGCCACCAGGGACGGAACCAGTGCGGCCACAGGTCGATCATCGACGCCTCCGCAAACGCAGGCGTTTGAGGCGCTGGCGCCATTCTGGGTGCTGTTGCAGAAAATGCCCCTTGGTCGACAGTTTGTTGAACAGCCGTTGCAGCGCGTTGTTCGGCCAGCGCTCCTGCACCACCAGCAACAGGCTGAGGATCAGCGCCAATGCCAGGGGGCCGCTGTACAGCGCCTGGGCCGGGCGCGCCTGGGTCGGTTGCTGTTCGACCGGTTCGAGTTGGTCGAGGGTTTCCTTGACCGCTTGCAACTCTGCGCCATCGCGGGCACGGAAGTAGCGGCCGCCGGTGGCCTCGGCGATGGCCTTGAGCGCCGGTTCGTCGAGGTCCAGGCTCGGGTTGACGCCCAGCACGCCGAGGGAACCGGTTTGTTCAGGATCGGCGCCGATACCGATCGGATAGATCTTCACGCCTTCTTCGGCGGCCAGACGCGCGGCGGTCAGCGGGTCGATCCGGCCGCCGTTGTTGGCGCCGTCAGTCACCAGGATCAGCACGCGGCTTTGCGCCGGGCGCTGGCGCAGGCGCTTCAAGGCCAGGCCGATGGCGTCACCGATGGCGGTGTTCTTGCCGGCGATGCCGATGCGCGCTTCATCCAGCCAGGTGCGTACCGTGTGGCGGTCGAAGGTCAGCGGCGCTTGCAGGTAGGCTTGGCTGCCGAACAGGATCAGGCCGACGCGATCGCCTTCGCGCCCTTCAAGGAAGTCACCGAGCAGGTGCTTGACCAAGGTCAGGCGGCTGACGTCTTCGTCCTCCCAGTGCATATCGGGGAAATCCATGGAGCCGGACACGTCCACCGCCACCAGCAGATCGCGGCCGCTGGCGGCAATCGGCAGCGGTTCGCCGAGCCATTCCGGGCGGGCGGCGGCGGTCAACAGCAGCAGCCACAGCACGACGAAAGGCGCCTGTTGCCGCCAGCCGGGCAGGTTCGAGCGTGCGCGGCGGCCCGCCAGGCCTTCGAGGTCGCTGAGGTAGCTGACTTTCAGCGCGGGCTCGCCGCTGTCGGCCGCCGGCAGCACCAGGCGCATCAACCAGGGCAACGGCAGCAGGGCGAAGATCCACGGCCAAGCGAACTCAAACATGTTTGCGAATCCAGGTGTCGACGGCCTGGGTCAGGCCGGCGATGGCTTTGTCGTCGAGTTTGCATTCGGGCTTATAGGCGCCTTCCACCAGCACCATCCAGCGTGTGAGGCCGGCGGCGGGGCAGCGGTTATCGAGAAACGCCAGCCATTTGCGGCCATTGAGGGTGTGGCTCTGGCTGTAGGGGTAGTCGTTGCGGCACAGGCGCTTGAGCAGGCCGTTGAGTTGCTGCAGCCAGGCCCCGGCGGGTGCGCCGTCGTAGGGTCTGGGCATCAGCGCCAGTTCGGCCAGGGCGGCGATGCGCAGCGGGTCGAGCGGTTGTTCGGCGCGGGACACGGGGCGCCGCGTGGGCAGGAAACGGCGCAGCCACCACACGCCCCAGCCCAGCAGCGGGATCACCAGCAGCAACAGCCACCAGCCTGGCGCAGGCGGCCAGAAACCGATCGCCGGTGGGGCGATCAGCGGTTGGAGTTGGTCGAGGCTGCTCATTGCTTTTTAACCGGGCGTTGCGGGTTGAGGTATTCGCGCAGTTGCTCGACCATTTCGCTCTGGGTGCTCAAGGGCATCAGCAATACCCGCAGTTTCTGCGCGAGCAGTTCCCAGCGGGCGCTGCGCGCTTCGGCCTGGGCCTTGTAGGCCTGGCGCAAATCGAAGTTCAGCGTGTCCAGTTCCAGTTGCGCACCGCGTTCGGCAAAGCGCAGCAGCCCGGCGGCGGGCAGGGCGTGGTCGAGCGGGTCGGAGATCGGTAGCAGCAGCAGGTCGCAATGGCGTGACAACAGGCTCAGCTGTTGTTCGGCACCTTCGGTCAGTGCGCGCTCGTCGCAGATCACGATCACCAGGCTGCCCGGGCGCAGCACTTCACGGCCACGGCGCAGGGCCAGGCCCAGGGCGTCGGTTTCGGGGCCGCTCTCGGTGCTCAGGCTCTGGTTGACCCGCACCAGGCGGTTGAGCAGTTGCAGCAGGCTCTGTTTGCTGCGCCGCGGTTTGATTTCGTAGTGCTCGTTGTCGCCGAAGACCAGCCCGCCGACGCGGTCGTTATGCCCCAGCGCCGCCCAGCCGATCAGGCTGGCCGCCTGGGCCGCGAGCACCGACTTGAACATCTGCCCCGAACCGAAAAACAAGCGGCAGCTTTGCTCCACCATGATGAAAATCGGGCGTTCGCGCTCTTCGTGGAACAGCTTGGTGTGCGGTTCCTGGGTGCGCGCGGTCACGCGCCAGTCGATGGTGCGTACATCGTCGCCGGCCTGGTAGACGCGCACCTGGTCGAAGTCGACCCCGCGCCCGCGCAGCTTGGAGTGGTGCAGGCCGATCAGCGGGCTGCGCTGGCTCGGCGTGGAAAACAGCTGCACTTCACGCACGCGGTGGCGCATCTCAATCAATTCACTGAGCGTGACGCGCACTCCATCGCTGGCGTTCATCGATTTCAAGCGACGGCTACGACGTCGAGAATGCGTTGTACCACGCGGTCCTGGTCGATCCCGGCGGCTTCGGCTTCGAACGACAGAATGATGCGATGGCGCAGCACGTCGAACAGCACCGCCTGGATGTCTTCCGGGCTGACAAAGTCTCGCCCGGCCAGCCAGGCGTGGGCGCGGGCGCAGCGGTCGAGGGCGATCGAGCCACGGGGGCTGGCGCCATAGGCAATCCACTCGGCCATTTCCGGGTCGAATTTGGCCGGGGTGCGCGTGGCCATGACCAATTGCACCAGGTATTCCTCCACCGCATCGGCCATGTACAACCCGAGGATTTCCTTGCGCGCGGCAAAGATCGCCTGTTGGCTGACGCGGCGTTCAGGCTTGGTTTCACCGTTGAGCGCCTCGCCACGGGCCTGCTGCAGGATGCGCCGCTCGACGGCCGCGTCTGGGAAACCGATCTTGACGTGCATCAGGAAACGGTCGAGCTGGGCTTCGGGCAGCGGGTAGGTGCCTTCCTGCTCGATGGGGTTTTGCGTGGCCATCACCAGAAACAGCGGCGACAGCTCGTAAGTACTGCGACCCACACTGACCTGGCGCTCGGCCATGGCTTCGAGCAAGGCCGACTGCACCTTGGCCGGGGCGCGGTTGATTTCGTCCGCCAGCACCAGGTTGTGGAAGATCGGCCCCTGCTGGAATACGAAGCTGCCGGTTTCGGGGCGATAGATTTCAGTGCCGGTGATGTCGGCGGGCAACAGGTCGGGGGTGAACTGGATACGATGGAACTGCGCTTCGATGCCTTCGGCCAACTCCTTGATGGCCTTGGTCTTGGCCAGGCCCGGAGCGCCTTCCACCAGCATATGGCCGTCGGCAAGCAAGGCGATCAGCAGGCGCTCGATGAGTTTTTCCTGGCCGAGAATCTGCGTAGAAAGAAAGGTTCGCAGCGCAAGCAGCGCTTCACGATGTTCCATCGATGACGGTTCCTGGAGAGATGAGCCCGAGCGTCGAGAAAAAACGCCGGGCCTGGGGGGCTTACTTTAATGCATCGGGGGGGGCGGCGACTAACGGCGCGCGGGGTATTTTTCGCAAAACGTGTAGGAATTTTGTGTGTCAGTAGCCTCAGGCACGGATATAAGTGCCTGTGCCCCTGAGAATGTTCTGCAGGGTTTCTTCAACTTCAGCCATATCCTCAGGGGCGGTGCTGTGCAGAATCTCCAAGTGATCCTTGCCGCCCAGCGCATCGGCATCGCCTGCCGCCAGCTCAATCAGCAACGTGCTGTCACTCAGCGTGACCTTCAGGCCCTCGAGGGTCGATGGTTCGTCGTCCCAGGTCAGCTCCACCTCGTCTTCATCCGGGTAACGGGCCAGTATGAACATCTCGCCCTTAGCGCTATGGCAGCAGAGCATGGCCATGTTGTCTTCTTCTTCGTCACATGGGTTGGCGATCAGGTTGGTAGTGATCAATTGCATGGCAGTCCTATGGGTTTATTGGCCGCAAAAGGGGGATTTTGCCACTGCCGCCATATTTATGTCGGTGTGAATTTCATCAGTGCATCATGGCTTGAGCACAACGATTTTGCCTTTTTTATAGGTTGACTATCTAAACGGCGGCACGCCTGTCGGCTGTGGCCTGGGGGCCGCCTGGTTATATTTATCCCATTGCGCAGAATATACGCCGCTGTCGGCGAACGAAATCGGCGGATTGGTGTTATCCGGTGACGAGGTGGGGTGCGAAATGATGGGCGAGGGTGCTGTTGGCGTAATCATGACGGGCCTGCAATGGATGGCGGTCGGTAAACCACGCTCCCTGTGTTTTTTTGATTGGCGGTTGGCGCAGGAAAAGTTCCCTGATGTTTGAGGTCCCTTGCTTGATGTGCCGTAGGTATGTGCCGACGGGCTTCGCGTGTGTTAGCTATCATTGGCTTGAAATCAGCGCCGGTGACCGGCTTTTTTGTAGTTCGGTGTGTGTGGTTGCCCTTTGTGCAACCCTTCGTTGCCAGCCGATGACCGAATATGTCGCAGCGCCGCAAGCAGCTGTCTTCCTACTCTCGTTAAGCTGCGCAACGGATGTGCTCACTGCTGGGAGCCTGACCTGCCCGTCACACCGTCGCCTGGCAAGGTGTATGTCCAATGGAAGTTGTATGTGACCTGATCGTCTTGTCCAGCTTCACCCACCTGTCACCCTGATTCGTTTATGGTGCTTGTATCGTTACCTGCGAACAGGGCTGACGGTCTCCCCGCAAGGGGATAACACGCGACGCTTCCATCAATAACAAGCCCAAGCGGAGTACCACAGATGGCGTTCTTCACCGCAGCCAGCAAGGCCGACTTCCAGCATCAACTGCAAGCGGCACTGGCGCAGCACATCAGTGAACAGGCACTGCCACAAGTGGCGCTGTTCGCTGAACAATTTTTCGGCATCATTTCCCTGGACGAACTGACCCAACGTCGCCTTTCCGACCTGGCCGGTTGCACCCTGTCTGCCTGGCGCCTGCTTGAGCGCTTCGACCACACCGAACCCCAGGTGCGGGTCTACAACCCCGATTACGAACGTCATGGTTGGCAGTCGACCCACACCGCGGTCGAAGTGCTGCACCATGACCTGCCATTTCTGGTGGACTCGGTGCGTACCGAGCTGAACCGCCGCGGCTACAGCATCCACACCCTGCAAACCACCGTGCTCAGCACGCGCCGTGGCA
This sequence comes from Pseudomonas sp. LY-1, assembly GCF_053502595.1. Lineage (NCBI taxonomy): Bacteria > Pseudomonadati > Pseudomonadota > Gammaproteobacteria > Pseudomonadales > Pseudomonadaceae > Pseudomonas > Pseudomonas sp. LY-1. The sequence goes on from NZ_CP094353.1 coordinate 3,234,035, forward strand.
GCAAGGGCGAATTGCTGGAAATTCTGGCCAAGGGCACCCAGGGCGAAGGCATCCAGCAAGAATCGCTGATGTACCTGGAAATCGACCGCTGCGCCAACGCCGCCGAACTGAACGTGCTGAGCAAAGAGCTGGAGCAGGTACTGGGCGAAGTGCGCGTGGCCGTGGCCGATTTCGAGCCGATGAAAGCCAAGGTCCAGGAACTGCTGGTCGGTATCGACGCCAGCCGGTTCAGCATCGACGGCGAAGAACAAGCCGAGATCAAGAACTTCCTGGAATGGCTGGTGGGCAACCACTTCACCTTCCTCGGCTATGAAGAGTTCGTGGTACGTGACGAGGCGGACGGTGGTCATATCGAATATGACGCCGGCTCCTTCCTCGGTCTGACCAAGCTGCTGCGCGCCGGCCTTACCGCCGACGACCTGCGCATCGAAGACTACGCCGTGTCCTACCTGCGCGAGCCGACCGTGTTGTCGTTCGCCAAGGCCGCACACCCGAGCCGCGTGCATCGCCCGGCTTATCCGGACTACGTGTCGATCCGCGAGATCGACGCCGACGGCAAGGTCATCAAGGAATGCCGCTTCATGGGCCTGTACACCTCGTCGGTGTATGGCGAAAGCGTGCGGGTGATTCCTTATATCCGCCGCAAGGTCGCGGAAATCGAACGCCGCTCGGGCTTCCAGGCCAAGGCGCACCTGGGCAAGGAACTGGCGCAGGTGGTCGAAGTACTGCCGCGTGACGACCTGTTCCAGACCCCGGTCGACGAGCTGTTCAGCACCGTGATGTCGATCGTGCAGATCCAGGAACGCAACAAGATCCGCGTGTTCCTGCGCAAAGACCCCTACGGGCGTTTCTGCTACTGCCTGGCCTACGTGCCGCGCGATATCTATTCCACCGAAGTGCGCCAGAAGATCCAGCAAGTGCTGATGGATCGCCTGAAAGCCTCGGACTGCGAATTCTGGACGTTCTTCTCCGAGTCCGTGCTGGCCCGTGTGCAACTGATTCTGCGGGTCGACCCGAAGAACCGCCTGGACATCGACCCGCTGCAACTGGAAAAAGAAGTGGTGCAGGCCTGCCGCAGCTGGCAGGACGACTATTCCAGCCTGGTGGTCGAAAGCTTCGGCGAAGCCCACGGCACCAACGTGCTGGCGGATTTCCCGAAAGGCTTCCCGGCCGGCTACCGCGAGCGTTTTGCTGCGCATTCGGCGGTGGTCGACATGCAGCACTTGCTCAGCCTCACCGAAGCCAACCCGTTGGTGATGAGCTTCTATCAGCCGCTGGGCCAGGTGTCCGGCCAGCGTGAGCTGCATTGCAAGCTCTACCATGCCGACACCCCGCTGGCGCTGTCCGACGTATTGCCGATCCTGGAAAACCTCGGCCTGCGCGTGCTGGGTGAATTCCCGTACCGCCTGCGTCATGCCAATGGCCGTGAGTTCTGGATCCATGATTTCGCGTTCATTGCCGCCGAAGGCGTGAACCTGGATATCCAGCAGCTCAACGACACCCTGCAGGACGCGTTCGTGCATATCGTCCACGGCGATGCCGAGAACGATGCGTTCAACCGCCTGGTACTCACCGCCGGCCTGCCGTGGCGCGACGTGGCGCTGCTGCGTGCCTACGCGCGTTACATGAAACAGATCCGCCTGGGCTTCGACCTGGGTTACATCGCCAGCACCCTGAACAACCACACCGACATCGCCCGCGAGTTGACCCGGTTGTTCAAGACGCGCTTCTACCTGGCGCGCAAGCTCACCGCCGACGACCTGGAAGACAAGCAGCAACGCCTGGAACAAGCGATCCTCAGCGCCCTGGACGAGGTTCAGGTGCTCAACGAAGACCGCATCCTGCGTCGCTACCTCGACCTGATCAAGGCCACCCTGCGCACCAACTTCTACCAGACCGACGCCAACGGCCAGAACAAGGCGTACTTCAGCTTCAAGTTCGACCCGCGGGCCATTCCCGAGCTGCCCAAGCCAGTGCCGAAGTTTGAAATCTTCGTCTACTCGCCACGGGTCGAGGGTGTCCACCTGCGCTTCGGTAATGTCGCGCGCGGCGGCCTGCGCTGGTCCGACCGTGAAGAAGACTTCCGCACCGAAGTGCTCGGCCTGGTAAAAGCCCAGCAAGTGAAGAACTCGGTGATCGTGCCGGTGGGCGCCAAGGGCGGCTTCCTGCCGCGCCGTTTGCCGCTGGGCGGCAGCCGCGACGAGATCGCGGCCGAGGGCATCGCCTGCTACCGCATCTTCATTTCCGGCCTGTTGGATATCACCGACAACCTCAAGGATGGCGCCCTGGTGCCGCCGGTCAACGTCGTGCGGCATGACGGCGATGACCCGTACCTGGTGGTCGCGGCGGACAAGGGCACTGCGACCTTCTCCGACATCGCCAACGGTATCGCCATCGACTACGGCTTCTGGCTCGGCGATGCATTCGCCTCCGGCGGTTCGGCCGGTTACGACCACAAGAAAATGGGCATCACCGCCAAGGGCGCGTGGGTCGGTGTGCAGCGTCACTTCCGTGAGCGCGGCATCAACGTGCAGGAAGACAGCATCACCGTGGTCGGCGTCGGCGACATGGCCGGCGACGTGTTCGGTAACGGCCTGTTGATGTCCGACAAGCTGCAACTGGTCGCGGCCTTCAACCACCTGCATATCTTCATCGACCCGAACCCGAACCCGGCGACCAGCTTCGTCGAGCGTCAGCGCATGTTCGAGCTGCCGCGTTCGGCGTGGAGCGACTACGACACCAGCATCATGTCCGAAGGCGGCGGTATCTTCTCGCGCAGCGCGAAGAGCATTGCCATCTCGGCGCAGATGAAAGAACGCTTCGACATCCAGGCTGACAAACTGACTCCGACCGAACTGCTGAACGCCTTGCTCAAGGCGCCGGTGGACCTGTTGTGGAACGGCGGTATCGGCACTTACGTCAAGGCCAGCACCGAAAGCCATGCCGATGTGGGCGACAAGGCCAACGACGCCCTGCGCGTCAACGGCAACGAGTTGCGCTGCAAGGTGGTGGGCGAGGGCGGTAACCTCGGCATGACCCAACTGGGGCGTGTGGAATTCGGCCTCAATGGCGGCGGTTCGAACACCGACTTCATCGACAACGCCGGCGGCGTGGACTGCTCCGACCACGAAGTGAACATCAAGATCCTGCTCAACGAAGTGGTGCAGGCCGGCGACATGACCGACAAGCAACGCAACCAGTTGCTGGCGAGCATGACCGACGAAGTCGGCAGCCTGGTGTTGGGCAACAACTACAAGCAGACCCAGGCCCTGTCCCTGGCCGCCCGCCGTGCCTACGAGCGTGCCGCCGAGTACAAACGCCTGATGAGCGACCTGGAAAGCCGTGGCAAGCTGGACCGCGCCATCGAGTATCTGCCGACCGAGGAGCAGCTCACCGAACGCGCCGCCACCGGCAAGGGCCTGACCCGTCCGGAGCTGTCGGTGCTGATCTCGTACAGCAAGATCGACCTCAAGGAAGCCCTGCTCAAGTCGCAGGTGCCGGATGACGAGTACCTGACCCGTGACATGGAGACCGCGTTCCCACCGAGCCTGGTGGCCAAGTTCGGCGAGGCGATGCGTCGCCACCGTCTGAAGCGCGAGATCGTCAGCACCCAGATCGCCAACGACCTGGTCAACCACATGGGCATCACCTTTGTGCAGCGGCTCAAAGAGTCGACCGGCATGAGCCCGGCCAACGTGGCGGGCGCCTATGTGATCGTGCGCGACATTTTCCATCTCCCGCACTGGTTCCGTCAGATCGAAGCCCTGGACCATCAGGTCTCCGCCGACGTGCAACTGGAGCTGATGGACGAGCTGATGCGCCTGGGCCGTCGTGCCACGCGCTGGTTCCTGCGCAGCCGTCGCAACGAGCAGGATGCCGGGCGTGACACCGCGCACTTCGGTCCGCACCTGGCCGCACTGGGTCTCAAACTCGACGAACTGCTCGAAGGCCCGACCCGCGAAGGCTGGCAGACCCGTTACCAGGCCTACACCGAAGCCGGCGTACCGGAGTTGTTGGCACGCATGGTTGCAGGCACGACGCACCTGTACACCTTGCTGCCGATCATCGAAGCCGCCGACGTGACCGGGCATGACGCCGCCGAAGTGGCCAAGGCCTACTTCGCCGTCGGCAGCGCCCTGGACTTGCCATGGTACCTGCAGCAGATCAGCGATCTGCCGGTCGCCAACAACTGGCAGGCCCAGGCCCGCGAAGCCTTCCGCGACGACGTGGACTGGCAGCAACGGGCGATCACCATTTCCGTACTGCAAATGGCCGAAGCGCCACAAGACATGGAAGCCCGCGTGGCCCTGTGGCTTGAGCAGCACCAGGACATGGCCGATCGCTGGCGCGCAATGATGGTGGAAATCCGTGCCGCGGTCGGCACGGACTACGCCATGTACGCGGTGGCCAACCGTGAGTTGCTGGACCTGGCGTTGAGCGGTCAGTCGGTGCTGGCATCGGTTTGATCGAGCGGTAAACAACTGTGGGAGGGGGCTTGCCCCCGATAGCGATGGATCAGTCAACACCTGTATGACTGATCCACCACTATCGGGGGCAAGCCCCCTTCTTCATTGTGAGCACCATCGACTTGGGATCAGTGGTGCTTGAGTAGTCGGGTCTCCAGGTGATCCAGGTGCCGGGTCATCAAGTTCACCGCAATGCCAGAGGCCCGTTGCTCGATGGCATCGACAATCGCCACATGCTCCTGCCACGCACAATAGCTGCTGGCTTGCGCCTCGTACTGGGCAATGATCAGCGACGTCAACGGCACCAGGCTGTTGAGAAACTGCGCCAACGGCGCATTCCCCGCCATCGCCGCCAATTGCAGATGAAACTCCCCCGACAAGCGAATCGCCGGCCCACGCTGGTCGCGTTCAATACAATCACGCTCGCGGGCAATCAACTCGCGCAACTGGCGGATCTGCATCGGTGTGGCCTGGGCGCAGGCCAGTTGTACCACCGTGATCTCCGTCAACCGCCGCGCTTCCAGAATCTGCCGCGTCTGCTGGGCATCCGGTGCGGCTACCTGGGCGCGCTGGTTGGGGCGCAGGATGATCACGTGCTGGTGCGACAACTTGGCCAACACCCGGCGAATCACGCTGCGGCTCACTCCGAAGGTTTGGCCCAGGCTTTCCTCGGTCAACCGGGTGGACGGGGCGATGCGCTGTTCGAGAATGGCGTCGAACAGCCGTGGGTAGATGTCATTCACCGAGGGCTTTTTACCGGCCACCAGGCACATGGCGGGCAGGCCGGTGATGGGCAGGTCGCGTGGCAAGGCGTGGGCGGTCATGGCCGGTCTCCAAAAATCAACTGCCCAGATGGTCGTCCGGGATGGTCAAGCGAATGCCCATGCGCAGGCCTTCCTGGAGGATGTGCTTGCGCATTTCGGCACTGGCCAGGGCGCTGTTCTTGTTGCGGATGGCGCGCACCACGGCATCGTTTTCATGCAGGCGTTCTGCCAGGTGTTCCGGGGAGTTGCGCAGCACCTGTGCGCTTTGCTTGAGAGCGTTGCTGGTTTGTTGCACCACGTTCTGGAAGATCGGGTTGGAGGTGAGGGCGAACAGTTCTTCGTGGAAGGCAATGTAGGCATTCATCCCGGCTTCGGCGTCGCCAGCGTCGAGGGCTTCGCGCATGTCCATCAGGGTCAGGCGCAGTTGGCCAACCTCTTTGCTGCTGATGGATTGGGCTACCAGGCCGACAATAAACGGTTCGAGGGTGTAGCGCAGTTGCAGGATATCTTCGAGGCTGGCGTCGGCCACGGCGTCACTCGATTGCGCCTCGTTGACGTGGGTTTCGAGCACCACCACGCCTTTGCCGGGCATCGAGCGCACCAGGCCGAGGGTTTCCAGCACGATCACGGCTTCACGCAGGCTGGGGCGGCTGATGCCCAGCTGTTCGGCCAGTTCACGCTGACCGGGCAGCATTTCACCGCGCCGCCACTGGCCCCGCGCCAGGGAGGCGCGGAGTTTTTCTACGACTGAATTGACGACGGTTGAGGGGGTGACCACGTCGATTGCTCCTTGATGTTGCGAATACAATTGCCACAAAGGCGACGATTGAGTGTGGGAGGGAGCAAGCCCCCTCCCACTGGTGATCTGTGTCGCTCATGCCAATGGGTCAGAACTCCTGGTGCGCGGGCACTACCGGCTTTTTAGCCTGGAACGCATAACCCTGCTGGCCGGCGAGTACCTTGTTGGCGCGCTGGATATCGATGTCTTTTTCCCAGCGCGCAATGGCCACGGTGGCGACGCAGTTGCCGATCAGGTTGGTCAATGCACGGCCGATGCCCATGAACCAATCCACCGCCAATACCAGCACCAGGCCGACCACCGGAATCGCCGGGATGGCCGTGAGTGTCGCCGCCAGAATCACCAGCGCCGACCCCGGAATGCCATGGGCGCCCTTGGAGGTGATCAACGATACCAGCAGGATGGTCAGCAAGTCGGTCATCGACAGCGGTGTGCCGGTAGCGTTGGCGATAAACACGATGGCCAGGGTCAGATAGATCGAGAAACCGTCGAGGTTGAACGAATAGCCTGTCGGAATCACCAGGCCCACGGTGGAACTGCCGATGCCCAAGTGTTCCAGTTTACGCATGATCTGTGGCAGCACCGCGTCGGACGAGGCGGTGCCCATCACGATCAGCAGCTCTTCGCGCAGGTACTTGAGCAGCGGCAGCATGCGCAGGCCGGACAGGCGCATCACCAGGCCGAGGATCACCCCGACAAACATAAAGCAGGTCAGGTAGAACAGGCCTACCAGGCTGCCCAGGTGCTGCAGTGAGTCCAGGCCGTAGGTGCTGGTGGTAAAGGCGATCGCGCCGAACACGCCGATCGGCGCCAGGCGCACGATCATGCCCATGATGCGGAAGATCACGTGACTCAGCTCGTTGATCAGCCGCGAAATGCCCGACGCCGCTTCACCCACCAGGTTCAAGGCGCTGCCGAACAGCACCGAGAACAGCAGCACTTGCAGCACGTTGTTGTCGGCAAACGCACCGATCACCGAGTTGGGGATCAGGTCCATCAGGAACTGGCTGGTGCCCTTGATGTGTTGGCCCTTGTCGGCCAGTTCATGCAAGCCGGCGGAGGACAATTGCTCCAGGTGGATATTCGCACCGCTGCCGATGCCGGTGCTGAAGGCCATGAGCAGGCCGATCACCAGGGCGACGGTGGTCAGCACTTCGAAATAGATCACCGACTTGAGGCCGATGCGCCCGACCTTTTTCAAGTCGCCGGCGCCGGAGATACCGCTGACCACCACGCAGAACACGATCAGGCCAATCAACATCTTGATCAGTTTGATGAAACCGTCACCCAGGGGTTTGAGTTGCGAGGAGAATTCGGGAAGGGCCAGGCCGCAGAGGATGCCGAGCATCAGACCGATCACGACTTGCAGGAAAATCGAACGCGAGCACCATCTGAACATGGGAGGGATCTCTATTCGGTGCCCTGGTGGGTCCAAGGCTTAATTGTTGTGGTCATACCGGTAAGTCCAGTGCGTGGCCAGTCTACGCTGGGTTTTTTCCAGGTCACAAGTGATTTTCGCGGCTTGTCCGGTTGCGGTCTGACCAGTTGCTCTGCGAGGGCGGTGCTTGAGCGGTTGACGGGGCGCAAATTTTTTCGCTTATCATCCGCCGCTGAGTACGCGAGGTGACGGATGGACAAACCAGGACTGAGCACCAACGACGCAGGGCTGACCCATTGCAGTTGGCGTACCGCTGCGCCGGAATATCCGCACTACCACGACCATGAATGGGGCGTGCCGGTGGCGGATGACATTCAGTTGTACGAGAAGATTTGCCTGGAGGGGTTTCAGGCGGGGATGGCGTGGATCACCATCCTGCGCAAGCGCGAGCATTTTCGGCGGGCGTTCGACGGTTTTGATTTCCGCCGTGTGGCGCAGTACGGCGAAGCGGATATCGAACGCCTGATGGCTGACCCTGGCATTGTGCGCAACCGCGCGAAGATCGTCTCGACCCTCAACAATGCGCGCAGGGCGTGCGAGTTGGTGGCGGAAAGCGGTTCGTTGGCGAAATGGCTATGGTCGTTCGAACCGACGCCAGACGAGCGCCCGACGCGGGTGGATCTGGCGTATTGGACCGCCAACCCGACATCACCGGCTTCGGTGCGCTTGTCGAAGGCCTTGAAGAAACGCGGGTGGACCTACGTGGGGCCGACCACGATGTATGCGTTGATGCAGGCGACGGGGATGGTCAATGACCATCTTGAAGGTTGCGCCTGCCGCGAGCCGATCGAAGCACTGCGCCGTCGATTCAATCGCCCTTGAGTCTCGCAGCGGTGCTATTCGTGCGCCAGAGGGGTGAGCACCTCAGCCTTGTCATCCAGCACCATCACCACCAGCAGTTTCGCCGGTCGGGTCTGGCTGGCATTGCTCGACTCGAAGTGCCGCGAGCCCGCCGGTTCGTAGAATGACTGGCCGGCCGTGTAGGTGATCGCCGGTTCATCGTTGACCCGCGACGTGATGGCGCCCTCCAGCACGTAAGCCACGGCAGTGCCGGTATGGCTGTGGGGCACGGTGGCCTGGCCCGCAGCGTAATCGACGCTCAGCATGATGGTTTTCTTGCCGGGCACGTTGCTCAGGGCGTGCTCTTGCAGAACCTTGATCGACTCCTGGTTGTACACCGGTTCATGGGCGAAGGCACTGAACGAGGCCAGTATCAGGGCGGTTGCGAGTGAGCGTTTCATGGCGAGTTTCCGAGTCGTTCGAGAGGTCTTCACCCTACGCCGCGTGCTCCCGCCGACCAATGACCAATCCAGCCGAAAAACCTCTAGCCAATCTGCTGGAGAATGTCGCGCACCTTGTCCAGGGCCGGGTCGATGTCCAGGGTTTCGATCGCGCCGAAGCCGATGATCAGGCCCGGGCGTACCGGCGTGTCGTGAAAAAACACGTCGAGCGGGTACAGGCCCACGTCGACCTGGCGTGCCAGCTGCATCAACAACGCAATATTCACCGGCACCTTGCACAGGGCCGCCATATGAAAGCCGGCCACGGTGGGCACCGCTTCGAACCACGGCGCCAGGTCGCCCGCCAGGCGCTGCAGGATGCGCTCGCGGCGCCCGGCATACACGCTGTGGCAGCGGCGAATATGCTTGAGCAGATAGCCTTCGCTGATGAACTTGGCCAACGCCCATTGCGGCAAGGTGGAGCTGTGTTGATCGGTCAATTGCTTGGCCTTGAGCACCGCGCCATATAGGGCTGGCGGCAGTACCGCATAGCCCAGGCGCAACTCCGGCAGCAGGGTTTTGGAGAAGGTGCCGACGTAAGTCACCACGCCTCGGGTGTCCATGTTTTGCAGGGAGTCGGTGGGACGGCCTTCGTAACGGAATTCGCTGTCGTAGTCGTCTTCGATAACCATCGCCCCCAGCTCGAACGCACGGGCCAGCAAGGCTTCGCGGCGTGCCTGGCTCATGGGCATGCCGAGGGGGAACTGGTGGGACGGTGTCACATAGATCAGCCGCGCACCGTCGGGGATCCGCTCGACCTGAATGCCCTGATCGTCGACGGGCACCCCGATGACGTTTGCCCCCATCGCCATGAACAACTGGCGCGCCGGGGTGTAGCCGGGGTCTTCCATGGCGACGATGCTGCCCGGCTCCAGCACGACGCGGGCGATCAGGTCGAGAGCCTGCTGCGCGCCGTTGGTGACCACGATGTCGTCGGCGCTGCATTTGACCCCACGGGAAAACGCAATGTGCCCGGCGATGGCGCTGCGCAACGCCGGCAGGCCTTCGGTCTGGCTGTAGAGGCCACTGTTCTGGGCAATACGGCGCAGGGCGTCCTGGGTGCAGCGTCGCCATTCGTCCTGGGGGAATTGGTGGCGGCTGGTGGCGCCGCCGAGGAATTCGTAGCGCAGGGCACTGTCGCGCGTGGGGTGATGCATGGGCGAGGGCAGTGCCTGCCACTTCGCCAGGTTGGCGGCGCAGGCCAGGTCGGTGGCGGTTTGCAGGCGTTCGGTCGGCGGAGTGCGGCTGTTGACGAAGGTGCCGCGTCCGATCTTACCCACCAGCAGGCCTTCGTAGGTCAGGGTGGCGTAGGTGTCGGACACGGTCTTGCGTGACACGCCCAGCTGCGCGGCCAGCAGGCGGCTGGGCGGCAGTTGCGCCCCGGCGGCCAGGCGGCCGGAGTCGATGGCTTCGCGCAGTTGCTGGTAAAGCTGTTCGGCCAGGTCCTTGCGGCCGTTGATGATCACGTGCAGTTCCATGTTTTTCCTGAGGGGCTGAGTCGGTCCAAGACTACTCGCTGGCGACGTTTGCTCCAAAGGGGCTGTATGACAACGCGATAAAAAAAGTGGGAGCGGGCCTGCTCCCACCTGGGGATTGTGCTGCTTATGTGGTCAGGACAGGAAACCACCGTCCACGTTCAGCGACACCCCGGTGGTGTAGCTGGATGCATCGCTGGCCAGGTACAGCACCGCGCCGGCCATCTCACTCGGGTCCGCTACGCGCTTGAGCGGGATCTGCGCCAGGGCCATTTTCAGGATCGCGTCGTTCTTCACCAGCGCCGAGGCGAACTTGGTGTCGGTCAGGCCTGGCAGCAGGGCGTTGCAGCGGATGCCGAATTCGGCGCATTCCTTGGCGAACACCTTGGTCATGTTGATCACCGCGGCCTTGGTCACCGAGTAGATGCCCTGGAACACACCCGGCGAGATGCCGTTGATCGAGGCCACGTTGATGATGCTGCCGCCGCCGTTTTCGCGCATCAGCTTGCCGGCTTCCACCGACATGAAGAAGTAGCCGCGAATATTCACATCCACGGTTTTCTGGAAGGCGCCCAGGTCGGTGTCCAGCACGTTGCAGAATTGCGGGTTGGTCGCGGCGTTGTTGACCAGGATGTCCAGGCGGCCGAACTGCTCGCGGATGCCGGCGAAGACCTGGCTGATCTGCTCCATTTCACCGATATGGCAGGCAACCGCAGTGGCCTTGCCGCCGTCGGCGATGATCGCATCCGCTACGTGCTGGCAGCCTTCCAGCTTACGGCTGGACACGATCACGTGGGCGCCTTGCTGGGCCAGCAACTTGGCGATGGCCTCACCGATGCCACGGCTGGCGCCGGAGACAAAAGCGATCTTGCCGTCGAGGTCGAACAGGTTGGTCTTGGACATGGGGGTTCCTTGTGGGTCTTGGCTCGGTCGATCAGAGGGCGGATTTGCCGATGACATTCAGGCTCATCTGCTCCAGCAGCTTGTTCATCTGAATGAACTGCGCAAAGCGTTTGTCCTGGGTCTGTCCATGGAAAAAACGGTAGTAGATCTGCTGCACGATGCCGGCCAGGCGGAACAGGCCGTAGGTGTAGTAGAAGTCGAAATTGTCGATCTCAAGGCCGGCGCGCTCGGCGTAATAGTCGACGAACTGGCGACGCGTGAGCATGCCCGGTGCGTTGCTCGGCTGGCGGCGCATCAGTTGCACGGGCGCCGGGTCGGCGGCTTCGATCCAGTAGGCGAGGGTGTTGCCCAGGTCCATCAGCGGGTCGCCGAGGGTGGTCAACTCCCAGTCCAGCACGCCGATGATCTGCATCGGGTTGTGCGGGTCGAGGATCACGTTGTCGAAGCGGTAGTCGTTATGCACGATGCTGGAGGTGGGATGGTCGGCCGGCATCTTGTCGTTGAGCCAGGCGCGCACGGCCTCCCAGCGAGGTGCGTCGGGGGTCAGGGCTTTTTCGTAGCGGTCGCTCCAGCCGCGGATCTGGCGTTCCACGTACCCCTCGGGCTTGCCCAGGTCGGCCAGGCCGCAGGCGTTGTAGTCCACTTGGTGCAGTTCGACGAACTTGTCGATAAAGCTTTTGCACAGCGCTTCGGTCTTGCTCGCGTCCAGGCCCAGTTCGGCCGGCAGGTCGGAGCGCAGGATGATGCCGTTGACGCGCTCCATCACATAGAACTCGGCGCCGATCACCGATTCATCGGTGCAATGCACGTAGGCCTTGGGGCAGTAGGGAAAGCCGTCTTTCAGCTGATTGAGAATGCGGAACTCGCGACCCATGTCATGGGCCGATTTGGCCTTGTGCCCGAACGGCGGGCGGCGCAGCACGAATTCCTGGCCCGGGTATTCCAGCAAGTAGGTCAGGTTGGACGCGCCGCCGGGGAACTGGCTGATCTTGAGCGTGCCGCTCAGGCCCGGGATATGGGCCTTGAGGTAGGGATCGATCAGGCTGGCATCAAGTTCTTCGCCTGGGCGGATCTGGGTCGATTGGTCGTTCAGCGCCATGCTTATCCCTTCTGCTTATTCTAAAGGCCTCGGACTATTGGCTAATCTAATGCGCCCAGCCGCCCGGCCACAAGGTCGGGGCGGCTTAATAGGTTCGCGTGTTGGATGATGATCAGCGTGCCTGATCGGTCATTTTTCGGGCGGGGGCAAGGCGACCGGCGTCAGCACCGGCCGGCCGGCGAAGTACTCCAGCAGGTTGTCGGCCACCCGCTGCACCGTATCGTGGGCGGCTTCCGGCGACAGCCCGGCCACATGGGAGGTCAGCACGGTATTGCTCAGGCGCTTGAGGGCATCGGGCACCTTGGGCTCGTCGTCGAACACATCCAGTGCCGCGCCGCCGATACGGCGCTGTTCCAGGGCGGCGACCAGGTCGGCGGTCACCACCACGCTGCCACGGCCGATATTCACCAGGTAGCCGTTCGGCCCCAATGCATCCAGGGCATGCCGATCGATCAGGTGGCGCGTGCCCGGGCCGCCGGGCGTGGCCAGGATCAGGAAGTCCGAGGTGTGTGCCAGCTCTACGGCGGTCGAGCAATAGATGTAGTCCACGTCATCGCGCGGCTGGCGGTTGTGGTAACTCACCTGCATGCCGAACCCGAGGGCGGCGCGCTTGGCGATCTCCAGGCCCACCGCGCCGAGGCCGAGAATCCCCAGTTGCTTGCCGCCCAGGGAAGGTCGCATCACCTTGGGCCACTCGCCGTGGCGCACTGCCGCGTCCGTTTGCGGAATGCCGCGCACCAATGACAGCAGCAAGGCCATGGCGTGGTCCGCCACCGAAGGCGCGTTCACCCCGGCGCCGTTGGTCACCACGATCCCGCGGTTGCTTGCCGCCTGCAGGTCGACATGCTCATAGCCGGCACCGATCACGCAGATGATCTCCAGCAACGGCAGCGCGGCGATTTCTTCGGCATACAGGCCCAGCGGGCCACGCGTCAGTACGGCCTTGATCTGCCCGCCGTGGGCCTTGATGGCCTGGGCGCGTTCGGCGGGCGTCGGTGCCAGGATCACATGAAAGTCATTGCTTTCGATGATGGGCAGGTATTCGTTGATGGTTTCGACCAGGACCAGAACAGTGGTTGTCATCGGACGGCTCTTCCTGAAGGTTTTGAGAGCAAGAGTATGCGGGATTTGTCAGCAAAATCGCTTTGCCGTGGCAGAAAAATCGTCGTAGGGCCGAGCTTGCAGGTGTTGAGGGCGACGCGCGCCCAGCAAGCTCGTGCCTACGGTATTTGCGTTGTCAGAAACTGATCGCGGCGGCGCTCACGCGTTGCACAAACGCCCCGGCCAACGTGGCATTGTGATGTTCGATGATCGCCGCCGCCGACAGCGTTGCAGTGTCCATGCAGGTGTGGCCGTCTTCGGGCAGTATCACCGAGAACCCCAGTTCGACTGCGACGCGGCAAGTGGTATCGATGCAGAACTGGGTTTTCATCCCGACAATCACCAGCTCATTGAGCTGCATCGCGCGCAGTCGCTGTGCCAGATCGGTGCCGAGGAAACAACTGGGCCGGGTTTTGTTGAAGAACTGGTCACGCGCCTCATCGACATCCAGCTCATGCCACACCTGCCAATACGGGCTGCCCGCGGCAATCGCGGAACCCGCCGGGCCTGTGTGGCGGGCGACGAAGATCGGTGCGCCGGCGTGGCGTGCGCGCCCGATCAGTTGGTTGATGGTCTGCAGCACCCGTTCGCGTTCGAAGGGGTGGTCCGGGCCAGCGTACAGGCCGGTTTGCATATCGATGATCAGCAGGGCGTCAGCCATGGTGTTGCTCCTTTCGCGTGCCGGATGGCGGCGCAATAAAAAGGCCCCGTCCATTGCTGGCGGGGCCTTGGGTTGAATCCGTGAGGTGTCTAGTTCAAGCACCCACAGCAACCGCACGACCCGCCAGAAGCGGTCGTGGTGGTGGTGCGGGTGAGGTGCTGCTGAAAAAGGTTCATGGCCGATCATGCTGGGGCATAAGTTTGGCTGTCAAGCGTCGCAGGCAACTTCTTATAAGGCGTGACGATATTTCGGGCATCCACAAGGGACTCGTCTGACACGCGACTACCCAGGGGGCTCTTCACGCCAAGCGCGCAAAAAAATAGCCGACAACCTCGTCCTTGAGCCTCTGCACCGCTTAACCATTCCTCAGCTAAGCCTTTGCTTATTTAAAAGAATCCCGGACAATCGCGCCCCTGTTATAGCCGGGGCGCTGCCTGTCAGGTTTTTCTGACTCGTGCCGGCTGTGGAAATGCGGAGATCCGACTGGATGAATGATCAGGCCAATAGCGTCGACGAACGCTATGTCACGACACCTGTAATCCTTACAAGCTGGAGCCGTCAGGACACCACCTGGATGCTTGGCTTGTTTGGCACGGCGATTGGTGCCGGCACTTTGTTTCTACCTATCAACGCCGGCCTCGGCGGCTTCTGGCCGCTGGTGATCCTGGCGCTGCTGGCCTTCCCGATGACGTTCTTTGCCCACCGTGGCCTGACGCGTTTCGTGCTGTCCGGCCGTGAAGGTTCCGACATCACCGACGTGGTCGAAGAGCATTTCGGCGTCAAGGCCGGCGCGCTGATCACCTTGCTGTACTTCCTGGCGATTTTCCCGATCCTGCTGATCTACAGCGTGGCGCTGACCAATACCGTCGGCAGCTTCATGGAGCACCAGTTGCACATCATGCCGCCGCCACGGGCGATCCTGGCGTTTGTGCTGATCCTCGGCCTGCTGGCCGTGGTGCGTTGCGGTGAGCAGGCGATCGTCAAGGCCATGAGCCTGATGGTGTACCCGTTCATCGTCGCCTTGCTGTTCCTGGCGGTGTACCTGATCCCGCACTGGAACGGTGGCATCCTCAGCACCGCCAACGTGGTCCCGGCGCCTTCGGCGTTGCTCAACACCTTGTGGCTGGCGATTCCGGTGATGGTGTTCTCGTTCAACCATTCGCCGATCATCTCGGCCTTTGCGGTGGACCAGAAGCGCCAGTACGGCGCGCATGCCGATGAGCGCAGTTCGCAGATCCTGTCGCGCGCGCACCTGTTGATGGTGGCGATGGTACTGTTCTTCGTGTTCAGTTGCGTGCTGACCCTGTCGCCGGCGCAACTGGCTGAAGCGAAAGCACAGAACCTGTCGATCCTGTCGTACCTGGCCAACCACTTCGACAACCGGACCATCGCCTTCGCCGCGCCGCTGATTGCGTTCGTGGCGATTGCCAAGTCGTTCCTGGGCCATTACATCGGCGCCAGTGAAGGCCTCAAGGGCCTGGTCGCGAAAACCGGCCGGCGTCCGGCACCGAAGACCCTGGACCGCATGACCGCCGCCTTCATGTTGGTGGTGTGCTGGATCGTCGCCACGCTCAATCCGAGCATCCTTCGCATGATCGAGACATTGGGCGGGCCGATCATTGCGTCGATCCTGTTCCTGATGCCGATGTACGCGATCCGCAAGGTGCCGGCGATGGCCAAGTACCGCGGGCAGGCGTCCAACGTGTTTGTCACGGCGGTCGGCCTGGTGGCGATTACTGCGCTGATTTACTCGCTGCTCTCCTGACCGCACGCTGCACCGAACAGGGCCGATTCGCACGCGTGGCGAGTCGGCCTTTTTTTCGCTCGGAAAACCTGACACGGCGCAACCGCCGCACGGCAATGGGCGCTAAGCTGGAACACATTTTTAGCCAGGATGGATGGGGCCGATTGAACACTGAAACCGATACGCCCGTTGTCGCTGCGTCGAAGCGAACCCAGGACATAATTGCCGGCTTATCGATTGCCGGTTTGCTGTTGCCGGAGGCGGTGGCCTATTCCAGCATTGCCGCGCTCCCGCCCCAGGCCGGTGTGATTGCCTTGTTTGCCGGGCTGGTGTGCTACGGCCTGTTCGGCACCAGTCGTTTCGCGATCGTCTCGGCGACTTCGTCGTCGGCGGCGGTGTTGGCGGCGGCAACGGCCAGCCTGGCAGGGGATGACCCGGCGCTGAGGCTGTCCCTGGCCTTCGGGCTGGTGCTGATCATTGGCGTGTTTTTTCTGCTGGCCGGGCTGTTCAAGCTCGGTGGCGTCACTTCGTTTATTGCCAAGCCAGTGTTGCGTGGGTTTGCCTTCGGCCTGGCGTTGACCATCATCCTCAAGCAACTGGCCAGTGTGGTGGGCGTCCAACTGACCGATAACAACCTGATCCGCTTCCTGCCGCAGTTGCTGGAGCAGTTGCCGAACTGGAACTGGCCCGCCGCGCTGGTGGCTGCGGTGGCCCTGCTGGTGTTGTGGTTATGCGCCCGCGTTCCGCGCCTGCCCGGCGGGCTGGTGGTGATCGTGCTCGGCGTTATTGCCGGCCAGGGCCTGAACCTGCAGGCCCACGGCGTCGCGCTGATCGGCCTGATCGACCTGCGCCTGGAGCTGGGGCATTTGCCGGTACTGCCGTTTGCCGATTGGCTGCGCCTGGGTGAGTTGGCGTTTGCGTTGGTCATGATTTTGTACGCAGAGTCCTACGGGTCCATCAGTTCATTCGCTCTCAAGCACGGCGACCGGGTGTCGTCCAACCGCGACTTGCTGGCGCTGGGCGCGGCCAACCTGGTGTCTGGGTTGTTCCACGGCATGCCGACGGGCGCCGGGTATTCGGCGACCTCGGCGAATGAGGCGGCTGGCGCCTATTCGCGTTTGGCGGGGATCGTCGCGGCGCTGGTGATCCTGGCGATTGTGTTGACGGTGCTGCCGTATGTTGCGCTCACGCCGGAGCCGGTGTTGGCGGCGGTGGTCATCTATGCCCTGGGCCGGGGTTTGAGCCTGCAGCCCCTGGGGCGTTACTTCCTGTGGCGACGCGACCGTTTGCTGGTGGTGTGTGCGGTGGCGGCGGTGCTGGTGCTCGGCGTGCTGGATGGCTTGTTGTTGTCGGTCGGGATCAGCGTGGTGTTGATGTTGCGCCAGATGTCGGCGGCGGATATCCAGGTGCTTGGGCGCCTGGGCGACACTCATGACTTCGTGGACCGTCAACACCATGCCGATGCACTGACCGTTCCCGGCGTGTTGATCATACGGCCAAGCGAGGCGCTGTTTTTTGCGAATGCCGAGCGCATCCTCGGCGCCGCTCTGCGCCTGATGCGTCAGTCATCCGCGCAGACGGTGGTGTTGAGCCTGGAAGAGTCCCCCGACCTCGACGGCACCAGCGTCGAAGCGCTGGCCGCTTTTTTTGCCCAGGTGCGCGGGGAGGGCAAGCAACTGGTGCTGGCACGGGTGCGCCATGACGCCCATGAAGTCTTGCAGGCGCTGCCCGAGGCCCAGGCGCCCGAGGTGTTGCTCAGCGGCTTGAGCGTCGATGGTGCGGTGCAACTGGCGTTGCACAGCCATCCCCAGGCATAAAAAAACGCCGCGTATCTTGCGATACGCGGCGTCCTTTACATCAACACACCCTTAGGCTTGCAGCACCGGGATGTTGGCGTTTGCAGCGCTTTCACGGAACTCGGCGATCTGATCGAAACTCAGGTAGCGATACACATCGCTGGCCATGGTGTTGATCTTCGCGGCGTATTCCATGTACTCCTCGACGGTCGGCAGGCGACCCAGGATCGAAGCCACCGACGCCAGCTCGGCCGAAGCCAGGTAGACGTTGGCGCCATCGCCCAGACGGTTCGGGAAGTTACGGGTCGAAGTCGACACGACGGTCGAATTCGGTTCTACACGTGCCTGGTTACCCATGCACAGCGAGCAGCCCGGCATTTCCATGCGCGCGCCAGCCTTGCCGTAGATGCCGTAGTAGCCTTCTTCGGTCAGTTGGTGAGCGTCCATCTTGGTCGGTGGCGACAGCCACAGACGGGTTGGCAGCTGACCCTTGACCTGATCCAGCAGTTTACCGGCAGCGCGGAAGTGACCGATGTTGGTCATGCACGAACCGATGAACACTTCGTCGATCTTCTCGCCAGCAACGCTGGACAGCAGACGGGCGTCGTCCGGGTCGTTTGGCGCGCAGAGCACAGGCTCCTTGATGTCGGCCAGGTCGATCTCGATGATTTCGGCGTATTCCGCGTCGGCATCGGCCACCATCAGCTCCGGGTTGGCAACCCAGGCTTCCATCGCTTGGGCGCGACGTTCCAGGGTACGTGCATCGCCGTAGCCTTCGCCGATCATCCAGCGCAGCAGGGTGATGTTGGAGTTCAGGTACTCGGTGATCGACTCTTTCGACAGCTTGATGGTGCAACCGGCAGCCGAACGTTCAGCCGAGGCGTCGGACAGCTCGAAGGCTTGTTCGATGCTCAGGTTGTCCAGGCCTTCGATTTCCAGGATGCGGCCGGAGAAGGCGTTCTTCTTGCCTTTCTTCTCTACGGTCAGCAGGCCAGCCTGGATCGCGTAGTAAGGAATGGCATGAACCAGGTCACGCAGGGTGATGCCAGGTTGCATTTTGCCTTTGAAGCGCACCAGGATCGATTCCGGCATGTCCAGTGGCATCACGCCAGTGGCTGCGGCGAACGCTACCAGGCCGGAACCGGCCGGGAACGAAATGCCCATCGGGAAACGGGTGTGGGAGTCACCACCGGTGCCGACGGTGTCCGGCAGCAGCATGCGGTTCAGCCAGCTGTGGATGATGCCGTCGCCTGGGCGCAGCGACACGCCGCCACGAGTCATGATGAAGTCAGGCAGGGTGTGGTGGGTGGTCACGTCGATCGGCTTAGGATACGCCGCGGTGTGGCAGAAAGACTGCATCACCAGATCGGTCGAGAAGCCCAGGCACGCCAGGTCTTTCAGTTCGTCACGGGTCATAGGACCGGTGGTGTCCTGGGAACCCACGGTGGTCATCTTAGGCTCGCAGTAGGTGCCTGGACGAACGCCAGTCACGCCGCATGCCTTGCCGACCATCTTCTGCGCCAGGGTGAAACCCTTGGTGCTTTCGGCCGGAGCTTCCGGCTTCTTGAACAGGTCGGACGGTGGCAGACCCAGTTCGGCACGCGCCTTCTCGGTCAGGCCACGGCCGATGATCAGCGGGATACGGCCGCCGGCACGGACTTCGTCCAACAGCACCGGGGTCTTCATTTCGAAGGTGGTCAGGACTTCATCGGTACCGTGCTTGCAGACTTTGCCAGCATGCGGGTACAGGTCGATCACGTCGCCCATGTTCATGTTGGTGACGTCGAATTCGATCGGCAGTGCGCCAGCATCTTCCATGGTGTTGTAGAAGATCGGAGCGATCTTGCTGCCGAAGCAGAAGCCGCCAGCACGCTTGTTCGGCACGTAAGGAACGTCGTCGCCGAAGAACCACAGTACGGAGTTGGTTGCCGATTTACGCGACGAACCGGTACCGACCACGTCACCGACGTAGGCGATCGGGAAGCCTTGACCGCGCATTTCTTCGATCTGCTTCATCGGGCCGGTCTTGCCTTGCTCGTCCGGCACGATGCCGTCGCGAGCCATTTTCAGCATGGCCAGGGCGTGCAGCGGGATGTCAGGGCGGGACCAGGCGTCCGGCGCAGGCGACAGGTCGTCGGTGTTGGTTTCGCCGGAGACCTTGAACACGCGCAGGCTGATCTTGTCGGCCAGGGTCGGACGGTTCTTGAACCACTCGCCGTCGGCCCAGGACTGGATCACGGCCTTGGCGTGTGCGTTGCCGGCCTTGGCTTTTTCAGCCACGTCGTGGAACGCATCGAACATCAGCAGGGTGTGCTTGAGTTGAGCGGCGGCAACAGGCGCCAGTTCGGCGTTGTCGAGCAGCTCGACCAGGGTCACGATGTTGTAGCCGCCTTGCATGGTGCCAAGCAGTTCAACGGCGCGTTTCTTGTCGATCAGGGGAGAAGTGGCTTCGCCCTTGGCCAGGGCAGACAGGAAACCGGCTTTGACGTAGGCAGCTTCGTCAACGCCTGGTGGAATGCGGTTGGTGATCAGGTCAACGAGGAATTCTTCTTCGCCAGCCGGGGGATTTTTCAGCAGCTCGACCAGGCCTGCGGTTTGTTCGGCATTAAGCGGCTGGGGAACAATACCCAGGGCTGCACGCTCTTCGATATGTTTGCGGTAGGCTTCAAGCACAGTTATTACCCTCATCAGTGGTCCCACGGGACGCTCATCCAGAAATGAACGGCACGCATGCGCTCGGGGGCTTTTTGGGCCGCAAAGCCAGCGCTGCCGACATTCCTCACAGAAGCTGCTTTCAAAGTTTTACGCCTGCAGAACGGAGCTGATGAGGGTTGGCGCTGGCTTGACCTGCCGGGTCATTGACCATCGCCAACACCGTTCTGAAGGAACGACTGTGCTCGTGACGCTTTGAAAACAGCTTCCAGCGGATTATTGGCGCCTTATAAGGCCGGATGATTCTACGGCAAAAAAAATCTAAACGTAAGTTGCCAAGCCAAGTTTGCTGGGTGATCAACCTTAGACAAAGGGCTAACATGGCGCCCTGTTTCGCTGATTTGCGTGTTGCCGCCCATGTCCAACCAAGCCATCAAGACCCCCTGCGTAGGCCTGTGCTCCACGGTTTACGGTGACCTCGTGTGTCGCGGCTGCAAGCGTTTCCACCACGAAGTGATCCAGTGGAACGGCTATAACGAAGAAGAAAAACGTGCGGTGTGGCTGCGGCTCGAGCAACTGTTGGTGCAGGTCATGGCCGGCAAGCTGGAGGTTTTCGACCCCAAGACTCTGCGCAGCCAGCTGGAGCAACGCAAGATCCGCTTTGTGCCGCACCAGTCCGAGTACTGCTGGGCCTACCAGTTGATCGCCCGCGGGGCACGGGTGATTTCCAACCTGGAGGCCTATGGCATGGTGCTGCTGCCGGAGTTCCGCGAGTGGAACCTGCCGCAGCTGCGCGATGCCATCGACCGTGAGTTTTTCATCCTGTCCGAGGCGCACTACCAGCGCTATATCGCGCCGGGGTTTCTCAAGGATGTGTTGGGCGCCTGACGATCAGGCTTTGTTGGCCAGCTTTTCCAGTTGATCCGTCAGTGCCTGGGGCTTGAGCACCAGCACATCGCTTTCCAGCGCATCGAGCACCACTTCCGCCGTATTGCCGATCAGCGCGCCGGTCAGCCCGGTGCGCGCCACGGTGCCGATGATCGTCACTGCGGCTTTCAAGGTGTAGGCGGCATGGGGAATCAGCACATCCGCCGGGCCTTCTTCGATATGCAGGTGGGCGTCGTCGATATCGAACGTGGCCTGGAATGCCTTGCACTGCTCGCGATAACGCGCCTCGATGGTTTCCTTGAGCTGAAACACCGGGTCGCCGGCCGAGAGCATTGGCGATGGATGGGCGCTGATGACATGCAGTGACGCCTTGGCCAGGCTGGCGATGTCGAAGCCGTAGTCGATGATCATGTGGTGCAGCGCACGATGCTCGGTGTCGGTATTGCCTACATCGATGGCGGCGAGAATGACGCCGTCGTTCCATGGCGTTGCTGTCTTGACCAGCAGCACCGGCACCGGGCAGTAGCGCAACAGCTTCCAGTCGGCCGGGGTCAGCAGCGCCTTTTTCAGCGGGCTGTCGGGGTAGTGCTGCTTGATCACCAGGCCACAGCCTTCGGCCTGCTGCACCTCGATGATGGTTTCATGCAGGCTGGTATTCCACGCCTGTTCGGTGGTGACGCTGTAGCCGTCTTCGGTCAGGCCGGACTTGAGCAGGCTCAACAGCGCCGAATGCTCATGTTTCTTGTCGCACACCAGCAGGTGCAGGCGCGCGCCGGTAGTCCCGGCGATCAGTTTGGCGCGTTTGAGGGCCAGGCTTTCCGAATGCTCGGGCTCAAGGACCACCAGGATGCTGCGGATGGCTTGCATGATCGGGACTCTCCAGAAAGGGGGCGTTGAACAACTATAGTTGCTGCCCGCCAGACGTCATGTTGATGCACATCAAGGCCAGCGGCTGGTGGTCTGCGGCGCGGTCGGTATAATCGGCGACCTTTTGTGATCCTTTGCCCGTGAGCCCGATGAACCTGCCCGAAATCCACGAATTCCTCGGTTGCCCCACCCCTGACGCCTGGGTCCAGGCCGCGTTGGCCGATCAGGAAACCCTGCTGATCGACCACAAGAACTGCGAATTCAAGGCCGCCAGCACTGCCTTGAGCCTGATCGCTAAGTATCACAGCCATGTCGACTTGATCAATATGATGTCGCGCCTGGCCCGGGAAGAGCTGGTCCATCACGAACAGGTCATGCGCCTGATGAAGACGCGCAAGGTCGCGCTGCGTCAGTTGCACGCCGGGCGTTATGCCTCGGGCTTGCGCAAGGTGGTGCGCAGCCACGAGCCGGTCAAACTGGTGGACACCCTGGTGGTCGGCGCCTTTATCGAGGCGCGCAGTTGCGAGCGTTTCGAGGCGCTGGTGCCACATTTGGACGAAGAACTCGGCAAGTTCTACTTCGGCCTGCTCAAAAGCGAGGCGCGGCACTACCAGGGTTACTTGAAACTGGCTTATCAGTATGGCGAGGCCAAGGATATTGCCCAGGTGATCGAGCGGGTGAGGGCGGCCGAGCAGGAACTGATCGAGTCCCCTGACGTCGAGTTCCGCTTTCACAGTGGCGTGCCAGCCTGAGGCGACGGCTGCGCATACAACGCTCGGTGACGGCGTTAAAAATTGCAGGCTATTTGTTAAAAACTCTTAAAAGCATGAAGCTTCATCGCGTGTGGCCGGCCAAGCGCTGCCGGCGGGCAACTTGCCACCTATAATGCGCGCACTTCAATCCGCGTTGTGCACTGAGAACTTATGGAAAACCTGGGGCTGGGCAAGGTATTGCTCGTTGAGGACGATGAGAAGCTGGCAGGGCTGATCGCGCACTTTCTGGCACAGCACGGTTTTGAGGTACGGGCGGTGCATCGCGGTGATGCGGCCTTGGCGGCCTTTCTTGACTTCAAGCCGAAGATTGTCGTGCTCGACCTGATGCTGCCGGGCCAGAGCGGCTTGCATGTGTGTCGCGCGATTCGCGCGGTGTCCGACACGCCGATCGTGATCCTCACCGCCAAGGAAGACGACCTGGACCACATTCTCGGCCTGGAGTCCGGCGCCGACGACTATGTGATCAAACCGATCAAACCGCCGGTGCTGCTGGCCCGCCTGCGAGCGTTGCAACGGCGCCAGGCGCCGGAGCCGACGGTGCGCGGTGCCATCGAGTTCGGGCGCCTGGTCATTGACCGCAGTTGCCGGGTGGTCAGCCTGGGCGGCGAGAAGATCGACCTCACCACCATGGAGTTCGAACTGTTGTGGTTGCTGGCCAGCAGCGCCGGCAAGATCCTCTCGCGCGATGACATCCTCAACCGCATGCGCGGCATCGCCTTTGATGGCCTGAACCGCAGCGTCGACGTGTACATCAGCAAACTGCGCGGCAAGCTCAACGATAACCCCCGTGAGCCGGTGTGCATCAAGACTATCTGGGGCAAGGGTTATCTGTTCAATCCGTTTGCGTGGGAGGTCTAGATGCTGCGCCTGTTTCTACGCCTGTATGTGATTCTGGCCCTGGGCCTGGCGGGAGCGATCTGGCTGGTCAACTACACGTTCGACGAGTTGCTGCCCGAAACCGACGAAACCTATAGCCGCGAGGCCGTGCGCGGCCCGGCCTATGGCCTGGTCGAACAACTGCGACCGCATGTCGGCGAAGCGCGGCAAGCCCGCTTGGCCGAATTGCAACCCCATTACGGGCTGCACCTGAAGCTGGTTGAAAGCGAAGCCCTGGGGCTGTCCGAGCGTGAAAAAAAGCTGCTGGACGACGGCTTGCTGGTGGTGCGCGGGGACTTCAAGGAGTTCCTCTCCCGCATCGACAGTGGCATGCAGTTGCTGGAAATCAAACTGCCGGAAGAACCCAAATGGATGTACATGTGGGTCTACGGCTTTCTCGGACTGTGCCTGGCTATCGTGCTGTATTTTTGGGTGCGCCCGCATTGGCGCGACCTGGAGCATATCCGCCTGGCCGCCCAGCGCTTCGGCGATAACGACCTCGGCTCACGCATCCTGTTGCCGCGTCGCTCCACCGTGCGCGAACTGGCCGGGCACTTCAACCAGATGGCCGAACGCATCGAGAGCCTGATCGCCAACCAGCGTGAGTTGACCAACGCGGTCTCCCACGAACTGCGCACGCCCATCGCGCGCCTGTCGTTCGAGCTCGACCAGCTCAAACAACAGGCCGATCCCCGGCAGAGCCTCGCACTGATCACCGACATGTATGCCGACCTTGGCGAGTTGGAGGAAATGGTCTCTGAATTGTTGACCTACGCCAGCCTGGAGCGCGGCGCCACCCAGGTCACGCAGGAAAATATCGAGGCCCACAGCTGGCTCGACAGTGTGATCGGCAGCGTGGCCCTGGAGGCCGAGGCGGAAGGCGTGCAGTTGTCCTTGCGTACCTGTGAAGTCGACGTTATCCAGATCGAACCGCGCTTCATGGCGCGTGCGGTGATCAACCTGCTGCGCAACGCCATTCGTTACGCCGACCGCCGCGTGGAAGTGTCGCTGGTCAAGTTCGGCAGTGGTTATGAAGTGCGGGTCTGCGATGACGGCCCCGGCATCCCCGAGGAAGGCCGGGCGAAGATCTTCCAGCCGTTCATCCGCCTCGACGCCAGCCGCGACCGCCGCACCGGCGGCTTCGGCCTCGGCCTGGCGCTGGTGCAGCGGGTTTGCCAATGGCATGGCGGGCAGGTCCAGGTAGTCGATTCGGAGTGGGGCGGGGCGTCGTTTCGGATGAGTTGGGCGTATACCGAATAAGGTTTTTGGGGGGGGCAGGTACGGGGGGGCGATTGCAAAAAGCCGCAGACTGCTGTGCCGACAGTCACACCGCCCAAGTCATAGCTGGCACTCACGCCCAATTGCGTGCGCGATTTGATTTTTCCCAGGGCCTTGTCGGCGCCCTCGACAGGCACACTGAGCTGATGGACAGGCAAAGGTGTTTCGAACGCATAAGCAGGTGCATCCATGGTTAGAAAATCAAGGGCTTATGGGGCGACTGCGTGCGTTTGAAGGCGTAGCCCGAGGCGCTGAGGCCGTTGACCTGGCGGCTGACGGTGTCGCCCAGGCCATAGCCGTTGCCGGCAAGCACGGCATGGGCGTGGTCCACGGGCAGCAGGATGTAATCGGTCAGCGGCTTGTCGTGCAGTTGGCCGCGAATCACCAGGAAGCCTTCTTCCAGGCGCACGCTGATGCCGCTGAGTGGCGCGTCGGGTTCGTGGGTGCTGAGCACTTGATAGGTGCCGACGGTGTCGGCCCAGGCCAGTGGCAGGGGCGGCGGGTCGATGCGTTCGCCCACGGCCACCCGCTGGCCGTGACTGCGCGCGGTGAGTATCTGCCGGCCTTGCACCGTCACCACGTCCAGTTGCACGCGGCCCAGCCCGCCGAGATCCTTGAGCCAGAACCCCAGGACTTTTTGCTGCGCGCGCAACCAGCCGTCTTCATCGCGCAGCAGTTCGAAGGTGTATCCGGCCAACTCGCCGGACAATCGCGTAGGGGTATCCCTGATCCGGAATACGCCCCAGGCCGTGGCGTAGAACCCGGCCAGGCGCTTACGGTCGATGGCGGCGGGCACCTGGCGCAACTTGCCCCCGTGCTTGGGCGCCTGGCAGTCGTCGGCGCATACCGGCGCGCCGGTTTGCGCCTGGAGCATCAGGCGCAGGGTGTCGGTGCTCAGCGCGACCACCATGTCTTCGGCGTTGCTGTCGTTGGCCATGATGATCACTGCCAACTGCTGGTCGGGCAGCACCGTCACCTGCGCGGCAAAATCGTCGCCCCCGCCGCTGTGCTGGAACGTGCGTATGCCTGGGCTGACTGGCTTGTCGCCACAGGGCGAGAGAAACCAGCCCAGGCCCATCTGGCAATCGAAGTCCAGCACGTTGCCGATATTTTGTTGGGTAAACATCTGCTCGATGGAAGCGCGGTCCATTACGCGGGTGTCGTTGTAGAGGCCTTGGGCGAACAGCATCTGTACGTAGCGGCTGAGGTCCTTGGGGCTGGTCCACAAGCCGCTGGCGGCGAGGTCGCGCACCTGGGCGTCGGTACTGGCGCTGCCATCCTGATAGCCGAGCGCGCGGTGGGGCACGTGCGCGCTGACGCCGACAAAACTCGATTGGTTCATCTTCAACGGCTTGAACAGGCTGTTTTGCAACTGGGTCTCGAATGCCTTGCCGCTGCTGCGTTCGATAGCCGCGCCCACCAGCGCATAGCCGAGATTCGAGTACGCCACCTGCGAACCCGGCGGGGTGCTCAGCCACACGCCCGACATACGCATTGGCATCTGGCCCATGGCGAAGGTGTTGCGCAGGCCGCGCAGGTGTTCGCTGGGCAAGCCCGACTGATGACTGAGCAAGCGGCGCAGGGTGATGGCGCGGTCGGCGTCGGCCTGGTCGTCATGGAAGCGCGAGCGCACATAGAACTCGCGCAAGGTTTGCTGGATCGGTGCGTCAAGGGCCAGTTGCTGTTGTTCCACCAGTTGCAGCGCGGCGGTGGCGGTGAGGAGCTTGGAGATCGCGCCGGCGCGAAATGCCGTATTCGGCGTCACCGGTACGCCCCGGGCCTTGTCGGCCACGCCGAAACCATTGGCCCAGATCAACTCTTGGCCATTGACCAGGGCGATGGACAGCCCGGGCACCTGCTCCCGGGCCATCTCCCACGGAATGCGGGTTTGTAGATAGCGAATGATCGCGTTGTAGTCGCCCTTGGGGATCGGCGGCGGGGCAGGCGGTTGACCATGGCAACCGATACTGCCGAGCAGGCAGCCCAGCAGCGGAATACCGCGCAATGTGCGAAACATGAAGAGCACCCGGATGGCTGTTTGGATGCTCGAATGCTAGGGAAGGGCTGTCCGACAATCTTTGCAAGCTTTGTCGGAAAACTGTCAAAGACTGTTAACGCGCCAACCCCAACCGCTCATGCCACTGCGCGATCGATTCCTGCGGGTATTCATCGAACTGCAGGTCGCCCTTGCGCACGCTGACTTCGACCCAGGGCGCCTTGGAACCGAGCATCAGGTGCGTGTGCTGTGGCGGCACCGGCAACGGTGTGTCGATGGCCGAGGCAAACGGATGGATCAGCTCCGGCCACTGCGGGCTGAACAGCCATAGCGCGCTGCCGCATTGTGAACAGAAATGCCGTTCGGCGCTGCTGGCATGGGCGCGGCTGGCGCCTTCGGGCTTGAGCCTGGCGTGGTAGATCGAGATCAGCTTGCGCCCGCGCACTTTCAGGCTGTTGCTGTCGCCCGCGAGGTTGATCGCGTAACCGCCGCCACCCTGGGTCTTGCGGCAAATCGAGCAATAGCAGCGCTGGTAAGGGTAGGGGTGGGCGCTGGTCAGGCTGAACGTCACAGCGCCGCAATGGCAGGAACCTTCGAGTTGCATGGGCAGTCTCCTCTGGCAAGGTGACTCTGGAGTCTAGGCGCTTTGCGGCATCAAGGTCGCGATCAGGGCACGAATGGTCCCCGGCAGCGCTTCCAGTTCGCGCACCAGGATACTGCGTTCGCGAATCGCCCACGGCTCATCCAGTTTCACCGCCACCAACTGCATGGTCCGGCTGTGCCGCACGGCGGCGGATTCCGGGATGATGCCAATGCCCACGCCCGCCTCGACCATCCGGCAGATCGCCTCGAAACTCGACATTTGGATGCGCAGCGACAACTGCTTGCCGACCCGCTCGACGTGCTCGCGCAGGAAGCTCAGCAAGGTGCTGCCTTCGTGCAGGCCTATATGCTGGTAGGCGAGGGTCTGTTCCAGCGTCACCGAGGGTTGGTCCGCCAAGGGGTGGCCCACGGGCACCATCAATACCAGTTTATCGGTGCTGAAGTGCAGCACCTGCAGGCCCGCGGCCTCCACAGGGCCGGCGATGATGCCCATGTCGCTGGTGCCATCGAGCACGCCGCGCACGATATCGCGGGACAGGCGCTCCTGCAGGTCGACAGTGACACCAGGCCGCTGGGAGAGGAAACCGGCCAACACTTCGGGAAGAAACTCAGTGACCGCCGTGGTGTTGGCGAAGATGCGGATATGCCCGGCGGAGTCGACGCCGTATTGGGTGAACTCACTTTTCAGGTAGTCCACCTGGCGCATGATCAGCCGCGCATGGTGCAGCAGCCGCTCGCCTGCCGGGGTGATCTCCACGCCGCGGCTGTCACGGTACAACAGACGTGTTTCCAACTGGCCTTCCAGGGCCTTGATGCGCGCACTCGCAGCCGCCGGCGAGAGGAAGGCGCGCTTGGCGCCCTGGGTCAGGCTGGGCGATTCGGCGATATGGATAAACAGGCGCAGGTCGGCGAGATCGAAGTGCATGGCGGCTCCGGGGTGGACAGGGCTGTTCGGTGCAACGGCGGTGCGGGGCTTGCCTGCGCTGACAGTGTGCCGGCGATGAAAATGCCAACCAACCGAAGCAAGCCCGTTGCCCATCAATGCGTGGCGTTCAGCATAGCCGAACGCTGGCTTATTGAAATGCAAATTCTCAGAACGGTCGGGCGCTTGCATGATCCGGAGCACACATTCACAGCCCGAGGACCTGCACCCGATGAGCGCCACTGATTGGATCGGCCGAAGCGAAACGGCCCACGACCACCTGAGCCACAACCTGCTCACACGCATCGCCGCGACATTCGGCGAGCCCGTGCCCGAACACGGCGCGGCGGTGCCGCCGTTGTGGCAATGGTGTTTCTTCCAGGACCCGCTGCCGGAATCGGCCCTGGGCACCGACGGCCACCCGGCCCGTGGCGGCTTCCTGCCGCCGGCGGATAACCGCAATCGCATGTGGGCCGGTGGGCGTCTCGAGTTCCTGCATCCGCTGCGCGCCGGCGAGGCGGCCAGCCGTGTGTCGACCATCACCCAGGTCGAAGAAAAAACCGGCCGCACCGGTGCGTTGCTGTTTGTCACCGTGCGCCATGACTACACCCAGGACGGCCGCCTGGCGATCCGCGAAGAACAAGACATCGTCTACCGCGAACCGACCCCACCCAAGCCGGGCAACGGCGCTGCGCTGGCGGCGGGTGAGTGGTGCGAAGCGATCGAGCCGACGCCGACCCTGCTGTTTCGCTACAGCGCCGTGACTTTCAACGGCCACCGCATTCACTACGACTATCCCTACGTCACCGGCACGGAAGGCTATTCGGGCCTGGTGGTGCATGGGCCGTTGATCGCCACGTTGAGCCTGCGCGCCTTTTGTCGGGCCCATCCCCGCGCCACGGTGCGCCGTTTCGACTATCGCGGCGTGCGCCCGCTGATCGCTGCGCAACCGTTTGAAGTCGCCGGGCGTATCAGCCAAGCCGGCGTGGCAGAGCTGTGGGCCGGTAATCACGATGGCTTGGCCCAGCAGGCCCGTGTGCATTTCGAATAACACCAGAACAACAGGCGGAGAGCCGTTAATGAACCCGAATGACAATGAAGCACTCAATGCCATCCGCGCAGGCGTGCGCGCTTTGTGCGCCGAATTCGATGCGACGTACTGGCGTCGGATCGACGAAGAAAAAGCATTCCCCGATGCCTTCGTCAAGGCCTTGACCGCCGCCGGCTGGCTGTCGGCGATGATCCCGGAAGAGTACGGCGGCTCCGGCCTCGGCCTGGCTGAAGCGTCGGTGATCCTTGAAGAGGTCAACCGTTGCGGCGGCAACTCCGGCACCGTCCACGGCCAGATGTACAACATGTTCACCCTGCTGCGCCACGGCAGCGCCGCGCAAAAACGCTTCTACCTGCCCAAGCTGGCCAGTGGCGAATTGCGACTGCAATCGATGGGCGTCACCGAGCCCAGCACCGGCACCGACACCACCAGGATCAAGACCACCGCGATCAAGCGCGGCGATAAGTACGTGATCAACGGCCAGAAAGTCTGGATCTCGCGGGTGCAGCATTCCGACCTGATGATCCTGCTGGCGCGCACCACGCCGCTGGCCGACGTGAAGAAAAAGTCCGAAGGCATGTCGATCTTCCTCGTGGACCTGCGCGAGGCGATCGGCAACGGCCTGACCGTGCAACCCATCGCCAACATGGTCAACCACGAAACCAACGAGCTGTTCTTCGACAACCTCGAACTGCCTCTGGACAGCCTGATCGGCGAAGAGGGCAAGGGCTTCAAGTACATCCTCGACGGCCTGAATGCCGAGCGCACCCTGATCGCCGCCGAGTGCATCGGCGATGGCCGCTGGTTTATCGAAAAGGCCAGCGCCTATGCCCGCGACCGTGTGGTGTTCGGCCGGCCCATCGGGCAGAACCAGGGCGTGCAGTTTCCGATTGCCGAAGCGCATATCGAAATCGAAGCGGCCGACCTGATGCGCTGGCGTGCCTGCGAGGAATACGACCGTGGCGCGCCTGCCGGGGCCAGCGCGAACATGGCCAAGTACCTGGCGGCCAAGGCGTCCTGGGAGGCGGCCAATGCGTGCCTGCAAACCCACGGCGGCTTTGGTTTTGCCTGCGAGTACGACGTGGAACGCAAATTCCGCGAGACCCGCCTGTACCAGGTGGCGCCGATCTCCACCAACCTGATCCTGTCCTACGTGGCCGAGCACTTGCTCGAACTGCCACGCAGTTTCTGAGGGCCTGAACATGAGCCATACCCAAGCCCTGTGTCGGTTCCTCGCCGAATTGACCTATGCGCAGTTGCCCGAACCGGTGCTGGCGCGCACCGAAGACCTTTTTCTCGATTGGCTGGCGTCGGCGCTGGCCAGCCAGGGCGCGCACCCGATACCACTGTTTGAACGCTACGCGCAGAAAATGGGGCCGAGCAGCGGCCCGGCGCAGGTGATCGTCAATGGCCGCAGCAGCAGCGCGTATTTCGCCGCGTTGGTCAACGGCGCCTCGTCGCACCTGGTGGAGCAGGATGACCTGCACAACAGCTCGGTGCTGCACCCGGCGACGGTGGTCTTTCCCGCGGCCCTGGCGGCGGCCCAGGACCTCGGCAAATCCGGCCGTGAACTGCTGCTGGCCGCGGTGGCCGGTTATGAAGCCGGAATTCGCATCGGCGAATTCATGGGCCGTTCCCACTACCGCATCTTCCACACCACCGCGACCGTCGGCACCTTGGCGGCGGCGGTGGCCGTGGGCAAATTGCTGGGGTTCGATCAGGAGCAATTCATCAACCTGCTCGGCAGCGCCGGCACCCAGGCTGCCGGGCTGTGGGAGTTTTTGCGCGATGCCGCCGACTCCAAGCAATTGCACACGGCCAAGGCGGCGGCGGATGGCTTGCTCGCCGCGTACCTGACGGCGGACGGGCTGACGGGCGCGCGCAATATCCTCGAAGGCGACCAGGGCCTGGCGGCCGGGATGTCCCGCGATGCCGAACCGCACAAGCTGTCCGCCGACCTCGGCCGGCGCTGGGCGCTGCTGGAAACCTCGTTCAAGTTCCATGCCTCGTGTCGCCACACCCATCCTGCCGCCGATGCGCTGCTGCAGTTGATGCAGCGTGAAGGCCTCGATGCCGCCGCGATCGCCAAGGTGCAGACCCGCGTGCATCAGGGCGCCATCGATGTGCTGGGGCGCGTCACTACGCCGGCCACCGTTCACCAGGCCAAGTTCTCCATGGGCACCGTGCTGGGCCTGATCGCCGTGCATGGCAAGGCCGGGCTGGTTGAGTTCCACACGCTGGCACTGAGCGATCCCGCCGTCTCGGCCTTTCGCGACAAGGTCAGCATGACCCTCGATCGCGAAGTCGACGACGCCTATCCGCAGCGTTGGCTGGGCCGCGTCACCGTCACCACCGAGGATGGCCGCACGCTGCACGGCGCTATCGACGAGCCCAAGGGCGACCCCGGCAACAGCCTCAGCCGCGCCGAGCTGGCGGATAAATTCCAGCGCCTCACCCAGTTCAGCGGCGCGCGCACCCCGGCCGAGGCCGACGCGTTGATCGCCAAGGTCTGGCAGCTGCGCAACACCCCGTGCATGGCCCACTGGCTTTGAGGAATCGTCATGACTGCTAATCAACGACCGCTGGACGGTATCACCGTTGTCAGCCTGGAACATGCGATCGCCGCACCCTTTTGCACACGCCAATTGGCCGATCTCGGCGCGCGCGTGATCAAGATCGAACGCCCCGGCAGCGGTGACTTCGCCCGTGGCTATGACGAACGCGTGCGCGGCCTGGCGTCGCATTTCGTGTGGACCAACCGCTCCAAGGAAAGCCTGACCCTGGACCTCAAGCAAGACGCGGCGGGCGCCATTCTCGACAGCTTGCTCGCCGACGCCGATGTACTGGTGCAGAACCTCGCACCCGGTGCAGCGGCGCGCATGGGCCTGTCGTTCGAGACGCTGCATGCGCGCTTCCCGCGCTTGATCATCTGCGATATTTCCGGCTATGGCGAAGGCGGGCCCTACGCGCAAAAGAAGGCTTATGACCTGTTGATCCAGAGCGAGGGCGGCTTTCTGTCGGTGACCGGCGGGCCCGCTGACGACCAGATGGCCAAGGCCGGTTGCTCCATCGCCGACATCGCCGCCGGCATGTACGCCTACAGCGGCATCCTCTCGGCGCTGTTGTTGCGCGGCAAGACCGGCGAGGGCAGCCATATCGACGTGAGCATGCTGGAAAGCCTGGTGGAGTGGATGGGCTACCCGATGTACTACGCCTTCGACGGAGCACCGCCACCGCCGCGTGCCGGAGCGGCGCATTCGACGATTTATCCCTACGGGCCGTTTCCCACCGGCGACGGCGGTACCGTGATGCTCGGCTTGCAGAACGAGCGCGAATGGGCGGCGTTCTGCGACAAGGTGCTGCTCACCCCGGCGCTGGCCACGGACGAGCGCTTCTGCGCCAACTTCAAGCGCTCGGCCAACCGCGAGGCGCTGCGCCGGATCATCGTCGACAGCTTCGCCCGGCTCGACGCCGAGGCCGTCATCCAGCGCCTGGAACATGCGCAGATCGCCAGTGCCCGCGTCAACGATATGCACGGCGTGTGGGACCACCCGCAACTCAAGGCACGTGACAGCTGGCGCGAAGTCGCGAGCCCGGCCGGTCCGCTGCCAGCGCTGTTGCCGCCAGCGCGTAATACTGCATTCAGCCCGCGCATGGATGCGGTGCCCGCGTTAGGCCAGCACAGCCAGGGCATTCTCGATCAGCTCGGTTATTCGGGCGAAACCATCGACGACCTGCGCGCGCGCGGCGTTATCTGACAAGGAGTGTGGTGATGCCAACGCCTGTAGTTCGTTCAGCCCTGTTCGTTCCCGGCAGCCGCCCGGAGCGGTTTTCCAAAGCGCTGGCCAGCGGTGCCGACGCGGTGATTGTGGATTTTGAAGACGCGGTAGAAGAGCCGCTCAAGCGGCAGGCGCGGGAGAACCTTGGCGCGTTTTTGCGCGCCCACCCCGACGCCCGGGTGTGGGTGCGGATCAACGCGCCGGAGCACGCCGAACACGCTGACGATGTGGCGTTCTGCAGCGCCCATGCAAACGTGGCGGGCGTGCTGCTGCCAAAAGTCGAAAGTGCCGCCCAGGTCGCGGTGGTGGCCGCCGCCGGCAAACGGATCTGGCCGATTATCGAAAGCGCCAAGGGCCTGCTGGCGGTGGCCGCGATTGCCCATGCGCGGCAGGTGGAGCGCCTGTCGTTCGGCGGCCTGGACCTGGCGCTCGACTTGAATCTGAGCAGCCCTTCGCCAGCGGCTGACTTTGCCCTGGACCAGGCGCGCCTGGCGCTGATCGTGCATTCCCGCGCCGCCGGCCTGGTGGCCCCGCTGGACGGCGTCCACCCGGCCATCGACGACCCCGAAGGCCTGCGCCGCTCGATCCGGCATGCCTATGAAATGGGTTTTGCCGGCGCGCTGTGCATCCATCCCCGGCAGGTGGCGGTGATCCATGCGGCCTTGGCTCCGAGCGCCGCAGACTTGGCCTGGGCCAAGCGCGTGGTGGCGGGCGGAGCCCACGGGGCCGGCGCGTATCAGATCGATGGGCAGATGGTGGATGCCCCGGTTCTGTTGCGCGCACAACGGCTGCTCGCCGCCCGGCGCTGACGGGCGCAGCCGAAGCCAGAGGCGAGAGAGGATCTGCATTTTCGTTCAGGTTGGCGTTCATCTAAGCCGAACGCAGGTATCAAAAACTCGAAATTCACTACACGCGCCATATCAGGCACCTTGCCCTACAACACAACAATAAGAAGGTGATTTCCCATGCTCAAGCTCTCCCGGGCGCTGTTCTGCGCCGCCACCTTGTTCGTCGCGGGCCTGGCCCAGGCGGCGGACCCGATTGTGATTAAGTTCGCCCATGTGGTTGCCGAAAACACGCCCAAAGGCCAGGGCGCATTGCTGTTCAAGAAACTTGCCGAAGAACGCCTGCCGGGCGTGGTCAAGGTCGAGGTGTACCCGAACTCGTCGCTGTTCGGCGATGGCAAGGAAATGGAAGCGCTGCTGTTGGGCGATGTGCAGATGCTCGCGCCGTCCCTGGCCAAGTTCGAGCAATACACCAGACAGGTGCAGATCTATGACCTGCCGTTCCTGTTCAACGACCTGGCCGCCGTCGACCGCTTTCAGGCCGCCCAAGGCAAGCAGTTACTGACCTCGATGCAGAACAAGAACATCCTCGGCCTGGCCTATTGGCACAACGGTCTCAAGCAGTTGTCGGCCAACAAAGCCCTGCACGAACCCAAGGACGCCCGTGGCCTGAAGTTCCGCGTGCAAGCCTCCAGCGTGCTTGAAGAACAGTTCAAGGCGATCCGCGCCAACCCGCGCAAGATGAGCTTTGCCGAGGTCTACCAGGGCTTGCAGACCGGTACGGTCAACGGCACCGAAAACACCTGGTCGAACTATGAAAGCCAGAAGGTCAACGAGGTGCAGAAGTACTTCACCGAGTCCAACCATGGCCTGATTGACTACATGGTGATCACCAACGCGAAGTTCTGGAACGGCCTGCCAGCGGATGTGCGCAGCACCCTGGAGCAGATCATGGCCGAGGTCACCGTTGAGGTGAACAAGCAGGCCGAGGCGCTGAACCAGTCGGCCAAACAGAAGATCGTCGACGCCAAGACCAGCGAAATCATCGAACTGACCCCCGCGCAACGCCAGCAATGGCGCGAAGCCATGCGCCCGGTCTGGCAGATGTTCGAAGGCGAGATCGGGGCTGACCTGATCAAGGCGGCGGATGCGTCCAACCTGTAATGCCGGGGCATACCGAGATCCCTCCCACAGGTTGATCCGGTTTCCACTCTGAAACCTATTCCCGCTTCGCGAGGTTTTGCCATGCAAACGCTCAGGCGCGTCTGGGAGCACCTGGAGGAAGGCGTCATTGCCTTCCTGCTGGCCGCCATGACCCTGGTGACATTCGTTTACGTCATGCTCAACAACATCTACA
Organism: Pseudomonas sp. LY-1; assembly: GCF_053502595.1. Classification (NCBI taxonomy): domain Bacteria; kingdom Pseudomonadati; phylum Pseudomonadota; class Gammaproteobacteria; order Pseudomonadales; family Pseudomonadaceae; genus Pseudomonas; species Pseudomonas sp. LY-1. The sequence goes on from NZ_CP094353.1 coordinate 3,269,388, forward strand.
CGCTGTTCTTTGCCCTGGCCGACCAGTGGGCCTGGAGCAGCCATTTTTTCAACGCCCTGGGCGACGGCACCATGACCTGGGCCCAGGACATGACCTGGAGCGTGGCGCTGACCAAGGCCATGTTCGGCTGGCTGATTTTCTTCGGCATTTCCTACGGCGTGCGTACCGCCGGCCACCTTGGAGTGGATGCGCTGGTCAAGCTGACCGGACGCCGGGTGCAGCGCTTGCTTGGGATGCTTGCCTGCCTGTGCTGCCTGGCCTATGCCGGGCTGTTCATGGTCGCCAGTTACAGGTGGGTGAGTGCGGTGATGACAGCGCACATCGGCGCCGAAGACCTCGACCAGTTCGGCATCGATGTCGGCGACATCGTGCTCATCGTGCCGGTCGGCTTTGCCCTGGTGTTTATCCGCTACCTGGAAATTTTCTATCGCCTGTTCACCCACCGCCAGGTCGGGTTGGGGCTGGCCGACGAGGCCGGTGAAGCGAGCAAATTGGCCGGCGGCCATGAGGAGCGTCACTGATGGCCGTGCTCTGTCTGTTTCTGCTGTTGTTTGTGTTCATGTTCCTCGGCGTGCCCGTCGCGATTTCCCTCGGATTGTCCGGCGCGGTGTCGATCCTGATGTTCAGCCAGGACTCGGTGAGTTCCCTGGCGATCAAGCTGTTCGAAACCTCGGATGCCTATACCTTCCTGGCGATTCCGTTCTTCCTGCTGTCCGGTGCGTTCATGACCACCGGCGGCGTGGCGCAGCGGCTGATCGACTTCGCCAATGCGTGTGTCGGGCATATCCGTGGCGGCCTGGCGATTGCGGCGGTGTTGGCGTGCATGTTGTTTGCCGCGTTGTCCGGTTCGTCACCGGCCACCGTGGCGGCCGTCGGTTCGATTGCGGTGGCCGGGATGGTGCGCTCCGGTTACCCGAAGGCGTTCGGCGCGGGCATCATCTGCAACGCCGGCACCCTGGGCATCCTGATTCCGCCGTCGATCGTGATGGTGGTGTATTCGGCCGCCACGGAAACGTCGGTCGGCAAGTTGTTCATGGCCGGGGTGATCCCGGGGCTGCTGCTGGGCCTGATGCTGATGGTCGCGATCTATATCGTGGCGCGCATCAAGAAGCTGCCGGCGCAGCCACGGGCGAGCTTTCGCGAGTGGCTGGCCTGCGCGCGCCGTGCGTTCTGGGGCTTGCTGCTGCTGGTGATCATCCTCGGTGGCATCTACAGCGGGATGTTCACCCCGACCGAAGCCGCGGCGGTGGCAGCGGTGTACTCGGCGTTTGTCGCGCTGTTCGTCTACAAGGACATGAGTTTGCGCGACTGTCCCAAGGTGCTGCTGGAGTCCGGGCGGCTGGCGATCATGCTGATGTTTATCATCGCCAACGCGATGCTCTTCGCCCATGTGTTGACCACCGAACAGATCCCCCAGGAAATCACCGCCTGGGTGCTGTCCGAAGGGCTCACGCCGATCGGCTTCCTGATCATGGTCAACGTGGTCTTGCTGATCGCCGGCAGTTTCATGGAACCGTCGGCGATCGTGTTGATCCTGGCGCCGATCTTCTTTCCGATCGCGATGAAGCTGGGCATCGATCCGATTCACTTGGGGATCGTGATGGTGGTGAATATGGAAATCGGCCTGGTCCACCCGCCGGTGGGCTTGAACCTGTTCGTGACCTCGGCGGTGACCGGCTTGACGCTGGGGCAGACCATTCGTGCGGCGATGCCGTGGCTGATGATCCTGTTGGTGTTCCTGATCATGGTCACCTACCTGCCGTTCATCTCGCTGGCGCTGCCGCACTGGCTGGGGATGTAGACCTCACGATGTGGGAGCCTGGCTCCCACCTTGCTCAGTGATCCAGCGCGCTCAGGATCGCATGGGCGACCTTGACCCGCTCGGCATTCGGATAGTTCTTGTTCGCCAGGATCACCACGCCCATGTCCTTGCTTGGCACATACGCCACATACGCGCCAAAACCTGCGGTTGAGCCGGTTTTGTTGTACAGCACGTTGGCCGGTTGCGCTTGCGGCGTCGCCAGCCAATCGGGACGGTGAGGTTCCATGGCCATCGGTGTCGAATTGCCGTCCATCAGCGCTTGCAGGGCGATGGGGTAGGGGTAGTACTCCCAGCCCAGGCCCTGGGTCATGCCGTTCACGCGGTAATAACCGGCGTGGGTACTGGCGATGGCTTGTTGCAGCGGCTTTTCCAGGGTTTGCGGGTGCAGGTTGGCGATCACGTAGCGCGCCAGGTCGTGGGTGCTGGTCTTGATGCCGTAGGCTTCGCTGTCCAGTGCGCCAGGGCTTACACGGACGGGTTTCTGCTGCTTGTCGTAGCCTTGGGCGTACTCGCCGGATTGCGCGGTGGGCACGCTGAGGTGGGTGTTGCTCAACCCCAGCTTGGGCAGCAGGGTGTGCTCCATGGCGACATTGAACGGCTGGCCCAGGCTTCGCGCCGCGAGGTAGCCAAACAGGCCGATGCTCGGGTTGGAATAGAGACGTTGCGCGCCCGGGGCGTAGCTGGGTTTCCAGCGCTGGAAGTAGCCGAGCATGGCGTCGGCGTTGTCGGCGGCATCCGGAAACTGCAGCGGCAGGCCGCCGGGGGTGTAGGTCGCCAGTTGCAGCAGGCTGATGCGGTCAAAGGCGCTGCCGGCCAACGCAGGCCAGTATTGGCTGGCCTTGTCCGACAGTGTGAGCTTGCCGATGGCCTGGGCGTAACCGCCCAGGGTTGCGGTGAAGGTTTTGCTCACTGAGCCGATTTCGAACAAGGTGTTTTGGTTGACCGGTTGCTGCGTTTCTTTCGATGCCATGCCGTAGTTAAAGTATTGCACCTTGCCGTTCTGCACCACCGCCACCGCCAGGCCGGGAATGGCCTGCTGCTGCATCAACGGCTTGACGCTGGCGTCTACCACGGCCTGCAGGTCGGTGGCGGCCAGGCACTGGCCGGCGCCGAGAAACATTGCCAGCGCCGCTAAATGACGCACTCCAAATACCGCTTGTTGGGGCATGATATCGCTTCCATGAGTGTGATCGATTGAATGAACAGCCTGCGCGGGCGTGCCAAAGGTAGACAGTTCGCCGGGCCTGGGCAAACGATGATATTTCGCACCAGCCATTAGAAAAATTAGGGGCAAGCATGCTGCGTTCCCATCTGCCTCTCAATGCCCTGCGCGCATTCGAGGCCTCCGCCCGGCACCTGAGTTTTACGCGGGCCGCCATTGAGTTGTGTGTCACCCAGGCGGCGGTCAGCCACCAGGTCAAGAGCCTGGAGGTGCAACTGAACGTCACCCTGTTCAAACGTCTGCCGCGTGGCCTGATGCTGACCCGCGAAGGCGAGACGTTGTTGCCGGTGCTGCGCGAATCCTTCGACCGCATTGCCCACACCCTGGGCCAGTTCGAAGGCGGGCACTACCGCGAAGTGCTCAGCGTCGGCGCGGTCGGCACTTTTGCGGTGGGCTGGCTGCTGCCGCGCCTGGCGGACTTCCAGCACCGCTACCCGTTTATCGACCTGCGCCTGTCGACGCACAACAACCGTGTCGATGTCGCCGCCGAAGGCCTGGATTACGCGATCCGTTTCGGCGCCGGGGCCTGGCATGGCACCGACGCCTGCCCATTGTTCGAAGCGCCGCTGACGGTGCTTTGCGTGCCGTCAATCGCCGAGCAGTTACACACGCCGGCCGAGCTGTTGAAGCACACGGTGCTGCGCTCCTATCGCGCCGATGAGTGGAACCTGTGGTTCCAGGCCGCCGGGCTGCCTGCCGACACCCTGGTGCCGCGCAGCATCGTGTTTGACTCATCGCTGGCGATGATGGAGGCGGCGTTGCAGGGTGTCGGTGTGGCGTTGGCCCCTGCGCTGATGTTCTCGCGACAACTGGAAAGTGATGCGATCCGCCAGCCCTTCAACGTGGGCATCAGCACCGGCAGCTATTGGTTGACGCGCCTGCAGTCACGCGCCGAAACCTCGGCGATGCTGGCGTTCAAGGCCTGGCTGACGGTGATGGCGGCGCAGGGCTGAAATTTTCATCAAGAAGCAAAATGAAACATTTGTCGGCGGCTAACCTCTACACATTCAGAGGCGGTCAGGCCAGGTATTTGTTGAACCACCCCAGCGTGCGCTGCCACGCCAGGTTCGCCGCCGCCTCGTCATAACGCGGCGTCGAGTCGTTGTGAAAACCGTGGTTGGCGCCCTTGTAGATATACGCTTCATAGGTGGTGCCCGCGGCCTTCAGGGCCTTTTCATAGGCCGGCCAGCCTTCGTTGATCCGCGTATCCAGTTCGCCGTAATGCAGCATGATCGGTGCCTTGATGCGCGGCACGTCCTTGGCCTCTGGCTGCCGCCCGTAAAATGACACGGCAGCGCCCAGTTCCGGGTAGGCCACGGCTGCTGCGTTGACCACGCCGCCGCCATAGCAGAAGCCGGTAATCCCGACTTTGCCGGTGCTGTTGTCGTGGTGCATCAGCCACTCGATGGCCGCGAAGAAGTCGTTCATCAGCTTGGTCGGGTCGACTTTTTGTTGCAGCGCTACGCCTTTTTCATCGTTGCCGGGGTAGCCCCCCACGGATGTCAGGCCATCCGGCGCGAGGGCGATAAAGCCGGCCTTGGCCAGGCGCCGGGCGACGTCTTCGATATACGGGTTGAGGCCGCGGTTTTCATGCACCACGACCACGGCGGGGACTTTGCCGGTGGTCTTGGCCGGGCGCACCAGATAGCCGCGCACCGTGCCGTTGCCCTTGGGCGAAGGGTAGGTGATGTAGTCCGCGACGATGTCCGGGTCGGTGAATTTCACTTGCTCGGCCAGCGCATAGTTGGGGCTCAGGGCGGCGAGCAGCGCCGACGCGGTGAGCCCGCCGAAGGTGAACAGTGCAGCGCGGTCGAGAAACTCGCGGCGGTTGATCTTGCCGTGGGCGTAGCCGTCGTAGAGCTCCAGCAGTTCGGGGGCGAAGTCTTTCGCGGTGAGACGAGTCATCGGTGCAGTCCTCGATTAGCGGTGCCAGTCAATGTAGACCAGGATCACGCGTTGCGAGCGTGGGCGGCGGCGGCCAGTTGCCCGGTATCGACGCGCACGAACACCGAATCGCCGATCGCCGTGAGCACATCGCCGGCGTATACCTCGCAGACCACGCGGCTTTTACGCCCCACATCGCCCTCGACCCGGGCACGCAAGGTCAGCGTGACACCCAGGGGCGTGGGCTTGATGAATTTGATCCCGAGATGCCCGGTCACGCAGTCGATACGCGGCAGGCTGCCGGGTTCGCGTTGTTCGGCGCGGTAGTGGTAGGCCATGGCGGTCCAGTTCGAGTGGCAGTCCACCAGCATGGCGATCAGGCCGCCGTAGACCAGATCCGGCCAGCCGCTGTATTTCGCTTCCGGTTGGTGCTCGGCGACCACGTGAACGCCGTCGGCGTCCCAGCGGCTCTTGATATGCAGGCCGTGGGGGTTGCTGCCGCCGCAGCCGTAGCAGATGCCTTCGGGGGCGGTGGTGTCTTGCAGTGATGGGGTGTGCATGCCAAGTCCTTATTGTTCTGGGGTGACTGTCCTGTTTAACAGGACGCGCGCCGGATGGGAATAATGCCATCGCCGCAGACGCTAGCGCGCAAACCGCTTGGCCCCGGCCACACAGCCGATCACCGCGACTGTCACCAGCACCATGCCCAGGCTGACCTGCTCATGCAGCAGGCCCGCCGCCAGCGCCAGGCCGAAGAACGGTTGCAGCAACTGCAACTGGCCGACCGCGGCGATGCCGCCCTGGGCCAGCCCGCGGTACCAGAACACAAACCCGATCAACATGCTGAACAGCGCCACATAGCCCAGGCTCAGCCACGCCGGCAGGCTGATGCCGGTGAAGGTCGGCGGCGCGAGCATCAGGCTCAATGGCAGCGCCACCGGCAACGACACCACCAGCGCCCAACAGATCACTTGCCAGCCGCCCAGGCTGCGCGACAGCTTGGCGCCCTCGGCATAACCCAGGCCGCACACCAGCACCGCCAACAGCATCAGCAGGTCGCCGGCCGGTGCGGCGCTCAGGCCCTGGGCGACGGCATACCCCATCACCAGCGCGCTGCCCAGGATCGAAAACAACCAGAACACCGGGCGTGGCCGCTCACCGCCGCGCAGTACGCCAAAGAGCGCCGTGGCCAGCGGCAACAGGCCGATAAACACGATGGAGTGCGCGGACGTCACGTATTGCAGGGCCAGTGCCGTCAGCAAGGGGAAGCCGATGACCACGCCGAGGGCGACGATGACCAGGGGCAGCCATTGCGCGCGTGTTGGGCGTTTTTCCTTGAAAAAAGCCAACAGGCACAACGCCAACACGCCGGCCAGGGTGGCGCGCAGCAGGGTGAGGAACACCGGTTCGAATTCCATCACCGCCAGGCGCGTCGCCGGCAACGAACCGCTGAAAATCACCACGCCGATAAAGCCATTGATCCAACCCTGGGTGCTGTTGGCCAGGGGATTGAACGGTGAGGTCTGTTCCATGAAGGGGGCCCGAAAAAAGGAGAGGTTGCGTGCGGGCCATGCTAGGCAGGAAGATTAAGACAATCAAAAAATTGTCATGGATACATCGCCCATGCCTCGCGCCCGTTACAAAAACCTGGTCGACACCTTCGCCGAGGACATCCGCAGCGGCAGGCTGTCGCCCGGCGAGCGTCTGCCCACCCATCGCCAATTGGCCGCGCGCCACGGCCTCGCGCTGGTCACCGCGAGCCGCGTGTACAGCGAGCTGGCGGCGATGGGCCTGGTCAGCGGTGAAACCGGTCGCGGCACCTTCGTGCGCGAGATCTCGCTACCGCCGGGGCAGGGCAGTGGGCAGATGAGCGTGGCGCCGGGCATGCTGGATCTGAATTTCAATTACCCGTCATTGCCGGGCCAGGCCGAGCTGCTGCGCACGGCATTGCGTCAACTGGCGCTGTCGGGCGATCTGCAAGCGTTACTGCGTTACCAGCCCCACGCCGGGCGCCAACATGAACGCGCGGCGGTGGCGCGCCATCTGCTGAGTCGAGGGCTGACGGTCGAAGCCGATCAGGTGCTGCTGGTCAGCGGCGCGCAACATGGGTTGGCCGTGACGCTGATGGCGCTGCTCAAACCGGGGGATGTGATTGCCGTCGACGCGCTGACCTATTCAGGCTTCAAGGTGCTGGCCGAGACCCTGCACCTGGAAATGCTGGCGATCCCGCTCACCGCCAGCGGCCCCGACCTCGATCATCTGCACCGCCTGTGTCGCAAGCATCCGGTCCGCGCGGTGTATAGCATGCCGACCGTGCATAACCCGCTGGGTTGGGTGATGAGCCTGGAGCAACGCGAACACCTGGTAGCCATCGCCCGTCAGCACAACCTGATGATCATCGAGGACGCGGCCTACGCATTTCTGGCAGAACACGCGCCACCACCGTTGGCGACCCTCGCGCCGGAACGCACGGTGTATGTCGGCGGCTTTTCGAAAAGCGTCGCCACCGGCCTGCGGGTCGGCTTTGTGTCAGCCCCGGCGGCGTGGGTGAAGGCCCTGGAACGCAGCATCATGGCCACGACCTGGAATGTGCCGGGGGTAATGAGCGCGATTGCCGTGGCCTGGCTCGACGACGGCACGGTGGCTCAACTGGAAGCACAGAAACGCCAGGATGCCCGGGCGCGCCAGGCATTGGCGGCACAGGTGCTGAAGGGGCTGACGTACATCAGCCATCCTTCGTCGTATTTTCTCTGGTTGCCCCTGGCGGAAGAGGCCCGCGCCGATCAGATCGCCATGACCTTGCAGCGCGAAAATATCGCCGTGTCCACCGCCGAACCGTTTGCCGTATCCGCCCATGTACCGCATGCGCTGCGCCTGGCGTTGGGCTCGGTGGACATGACGGCGCTGCGCGAGGCCTTGCTGGCGGTACGCAAGGTGGTGGCGTGGTGACGCTATCCGGCACTTCCTGCTTAACTGGCACATCGCTATGCTACGGCGAAAACAACAAACCGCTTTGTGAGAAAAAATGGAATTTAATTGGCACAGCGACCCCATCACCCGCAGCACCCCGATCACCCCGCGCTACAAAAACACCCAGAACGTGCGCCGTTTCATGCTTGAACACTGCGGCCCGGGGTTTAAGTTCGATCGCGCATTCATGGCCTGGATTCGCAACGACACGGCCAAAACCCTGGGCGATGTGGTGGATGAGTGGCAGCGTCGAAACGCCGGCTTATGATTACTCAAGGCATGGTGGCACTGGTTAACTACAGCATCCATTTGACGCCAGGCCTGCTGCTGTTCGGCGCGTGGTTCGCGCTCACACCCAGGTCGATGACGGCGATCCGCATCCTGATTCTGTTGGCGGCGTTTGTGCTGATGCGCGATGCGATGACGCCGTTGCGCATGTGGGCGCTCAGTGACGATGTGCAGATAGCATTCACCGCCAACACCTTTGTGCTGGCGGCGCTGGGCGGTCTATCGCTGTTGCTGGTTGCCGGGCTCGCGTGGGTAGCGCCGGACTTGTCGCGGCTGGTCGTGTGGTCCAAGGGCAATTGCGCCGTCGGACTGGCGAGGGGCCTGGCGGTGGGCTGCCTGATCGGCGTACCGCTGCGGCTTTACCAGGGCGTGGATACGCAAGCGATCCACGACTACTGGGTGTGGTTGCCAGGCATGGTGGTATTGGCCTATGGCGCCAATGCGTTGGAAGAGGTGTTGTTTCGCGGTTATCTGCAGGGGTATCTGGAACAACAACTGACGCCGCTGCGGGCGGCCTTGATCAGCGGCGTGGCGTTCGCGGCCTGCCATGCGTTCCTGGCCCTGAGCGTCACTCAATTGGGCTGGCCGGTGTTGCTGTTTACCCTGATCGAAGGGCTGGCCTGCGCGTTGTTGCGCATGCGTCATGGTGTGTTGGCCGCGACGCTCGCCCATGGCACGGCGATCCTGTTGATTGCCGTGCCTCTGGTTGCCTGAGTGAGCAGCGCAACCAAGTGGGAGCGGTGGCTCCCACCGTTGGACCGCGCGTCAGCGTGGCGTGAGTGCCGGCGTGCGCGGCGGAATCAGGCGTTTGCTGCCGGTGGCTTCATACGCTGACGCCAGCTGCAGCAACCTGGAGTCATCATAGGCGCGCCCGGCAAAGGTCAGCCCGACCGGCATGCCGATATCCGCCATCACGCCCATCGGCACGGTAACGGTCGGCACGCCCAAGTGGCGGATGGCAAGGTTGCCGTTGGCCACCCACACGCCATTGCTCCAGGCGATGTCGGCGGACGCTTCGTTCACATCGGCATCGGCAGGGCCGACGTCGGCGACGGTGGGGAAGATCACGGCATCGAGGCCGAGCTTATCCATCCAGTCTTCGAGGTCGATGCGCCGGGTCTGTTCGAGGCCGCGCAGGCCGTCGGGCAGGGTGCTGATCTGGTTCCACGGGGTGATCCCGCGTTGGGCCATCCGCACGTATTCGTCCATGCCGGCGGCCAGTTCGTCTTCACGGTTGGGCAAGGTGCCGGGGTCATGGGGGAAAATCTTCGGCCCGTCGACATCCGCCAGGCGGTTCAGGTTCGGGTCGTTATTGGCGCGCAGGAAGTCATCGAAGGCCCACGCGGACAGTTCCCACAACTCATCGTGGAGGAACTCCTTGGACACCAAGCCACGGGTAAACACCGTCGGCGCGCCCGGGCGGTCGCCTTCGCAGTTGGACACCAGGGGGAAGTCCACTTCGATGACTTCGGCGCCGGCCGCCTCGAGGGCCTGGCGCGCGGCTTGCCACAGGGCGATGACGCTGGCGCGGGTGATGATCTTTTGCCCGGTCGGGCCACCGATGCCGGGTTTCTCGCTGGTGCCGGCGTCGGGGTCGGCGTTGATGTACATGCGCGGTACGCCAAAGCGTTTGCCGGCGAGGGATGCGGCGGTCGCGGCCAGTTCAGCGTAAGCCGCCGGGCGCACCGAAGCGACGCTGGGGATGGGCACCCAAGGTTGCAGGCGCCACAGGTCGCCGCGGGTGTCGGGGTCTTCGGCGACCACCACGTCGAGTACTTCCAGCAGGTCGGCCATGGTGCGCGCATAAGGCACCACCACGTCCATGGTGGGGGTCAGCGGCCAGTTGCCGCGCACCGAAATCACCCCACGGGACGGGGTATAGGCACACAGGCCGTTGTTGGACGCCGGGCCACGCCCGCTCGACCAGGTTTCTTCCGCCAGACCGAATGCCGCGAAGCTCGCGGCAGTCGCGGTGCCGGCGCCGTTGGACGAGCCGGAGGCAAACGGTGCCGTCAGGTAGGCGGCGTTATACGGGCTTTCCGCGCGGCCATACACGCCACGCTGCATGCCGCCATTGGCCATCGGTGGCATGTTGGTCTTGCCCAGGCAGATGGCACCACCGGCCCGCAGCCGTTCGATGCTGAAGGCGTCGCGCTGGGCAACCAGTTTGGCGAACGCCGGACTGCCGGACGCCGCCGTGAGGCCCTTGACCAGGTAACTGTCCTTGGCGGTATAGGGAATGCCGTCGAGCGGTCCCAGCGTTGCGCCCTTGGCCCGGCGCGCATCGGACGCCTCGGCTTCGTCCAGGGCCGCGGGGTTGCGCACCACCACGGCATTCAGCGCGGTCGCGGTCTGCGCGCCGTCGTAGGCGTCGATCCGCGCCAGATAAGCCTGGACCAGTTCGACGGCCGTGGTCTGGCCGGACTCAAGCGCCGCGCGCAATTGGGCAATGGAGACTTCGGTAACTTGCATCAGGTTTTTTTCGCCGCCTTCAAGTGGGGGTATGGCGGCAGTCTACGGACAGATATTTCACAAAACCAGCGCCGCATGACCTTCGAAAGCGCTGCGCATGACCTGCCATGTGAAGTCGTCGGCGGGAATCAGATGCTCGATCCGCAGCGAGGTGAGGGTAATGTCCTGGGGCATGCCGAAGGTGGTGAAGGTCGATAGAAAGTTCAGCTCGCCCTGGGTCGAGCGCACGCGGGTCAACACCAGTGGCGGCATGTCGCTGGGCAGCTCGGTGTGGGCGGGCACCGGCAGGCTGGCCAGCAGCGCCGCCAACGATGGGTTGGTCAAGGCCTCGCGGGTTGCCCGTTGCCAGGCGAGGGTGCGGATCTCTTCGGCGTTGATCAGGTGATCGCCCAGGCCGCCCGATTGCAGCAGGGTGCTCAGCAGGTTCACGCCATCGGCGGCGCCCGGGTCGATCCCGACCAAGCCAAAGAGCACGGCAGTACTGGTGTTGGCCGCCAGCACTTGCCACTCACTGCCGAGCAGAATCGCCGGGGCGGGGTTGTTGGCGTGCAGCACATGGCTGACCGCTTCGCGAATGGCCGCCATGGCCGGCGAGGCGAGGGGGGTGGCGGCATAACGCGGGGCAAAGCCGGCGGCGAGGAATACGCGGTTGCACTGGTCGAGGGGCACCTGCAGCGCGCTCAGCAGATTGTGCAGGGTGCCGGGGCTCGGCTTGGCGCGGCCGGTTTCCAGGCAACTGAGATGACGCTGCGAGACTCCGGTGATCAGGGCCAGGTCGAGCTGGCTCAACTGCGCCTGGCGGCGTAGCCGGCGCAAGTGTTCGCCGGCGGTAGCAGGATTGTCCATGGCGTGACCATGACCTCCGAGGTCATTGCGAGGGGCTGAACCTTATCACTATCGTGGGCCTCGATCACTTCAAGGAAGAGACCATGCACAGACCCTTTATCGCCCTGGCCGGTTTGCTCGGGTTTTCGCTGTATACGCTGATAACGATGCTGACCGCGGAGCAGTCGCTGCTGGCGTTTGGCCGGCAGTTGCTGTCGCGCCCGGACACCGCGCAAGTGGTGATCGACCTGTACCTGATGGCGCTGCTGGCTTGTGTGTGGATGTACCGCGACGCCCGGCGGCGTGGGCGGTCGGTGGCGTCGGTGCTGCCTTACTGGGTGCTGACGGCGCTGTTCGTTTCGGTGGGGCCGCTGCTCTATATCGTCATCACGGGGTTGCGGGATGAATGAGCTATTGCGTGTCTACGCACTGTGCGTGTTGATGCTGTGCCTGAAGATGCTGGCGATTTCCTGCTATCAGGGCTTCTTCCGCCTGCGCGCGCGGGCGTTCACCAACCCCGAAGATGCGGCTTTCTTCAACCGTGCGCCGCAGCCAGACGAACTGCCGCAAGTCGGCCGTGCCGCCAGGGCGTGGGCCAATGACCAGGAGAACATTCCGCTGTTTTTTGTCCTCGGCGGGCTGTGTGTCGTGGCGGGCACCGCTTCGGTAGCCACGGGGGTGCTGTTCGGGGTTTTTACCCTGGCGCGGGTGGCACACACGCTCATGTACCTGATGGAGTGTCAGCCCTGGCGCACGCTGGCCTATGGGGTGGGCGTGGCGTGTCTGATCGGGTTGGGCGCGATGCTCGTGTTGAACATGATATGAAGGGCACCGGCGTCCTCAAGCGCTAGCTGTAGGCGCCGGCCCCGTGCGATCGAGCCGCTGGATGCCCCGGCAGGCTCAACCGATCAAACGCCTTTGGTCGACGGCAACAGAATCGTCAGAACCCCCAGCAACGGCAGGAACGAGCACAGCGTGTAGACGTACTCGATGCCATGGCTGTCCGCGAGCAACCCCAGCAATGCCGCGCCGATACCGCTGAAGCCGAACATCAGGCCAAAGAACACGCCGGCGATCATCCCGACATTGCCTGGCACCAGCTCCTGGGCGAAGACGACGATGGCGGAGAACGCCGACGCCAGGATGAAACCGATCACCACGCTGAGCATCGCGGTCCAGAACAGGTCGACATACGGCAGGGCCAGGGTGAACGGCGCCGCGCCGAGGATGGAGAACCAGATGACGGTCCTGCGTCCGATCCGGTCGCCGATCGGTCCGCCAAAGAAGGTGCCTGCAGCCACCGCGCCGAGGAAAAGGAACAGGTAAAGCTGGGAACTGGCGACCGACAGGTTGAATTTCTCGATCAGATAGAAGGTGAAATAGCTGGTCAGGCTGGACATGTAGAAGTACTTGGAAAACACCAGCAAGGCCAGCACCACCAAGGCAAAGGTCACGCGGCCTTTCGACAGGCCATGGGTGGCTTTGCTGCCTTGCTTGAGCTTGAACAAATTGAGGTGGTTGCGGTACCAGCGGCTCAAGCCATACAGCACCAGAATCGCGAACACCGCAAACAGGCCGAACCAGGCGATATGCCCCTGGCCGTAGGGAATGACGATCGCCGCCGCCAGCAGTGGGCCGAACGCGCTGCCAGCGTTGCCGCCGACCTGGAAGGTCGATTGCGCCAGGCCGTAGCGCCCGCCGGAAGCCAGGCGGGCCACCCGCGACGTTTCCGGGTGGAAGGTCGACGAGCCGACGCCGATCAGCGCTGACGCCAGCAGGATCGCCGGGAAGGTGCCGACAAACGCCAGCATCAGGATGCCGATCAAGGTACACACCATGCCCGCCGGCAACAGCCAGGGTTTGGGGTGGCGGTCGGTGTGGTAGCCGATCCACGGTTGCAGCAGGGAGGCGGTCAGTTGGAAGGTCAGGGTGATCAGGCCGACCTGGGTGAAGCTCAGCCCGTAGTTGGCCTTGAGCATTGGGTAGATCGAGGGCAGCACGGCCTGGATCAGGTCATTGATCAAATGCGCCAGGGCGCAGGCGCCGAGGACGCGCATGACCAATGGGCTGACTTGGGGCGGGCTGGAGGTGGCAGCGGGAGACGCGGTCAAGGTCGACATGCAGGCATTCCATACAAGGCAGTGAACGACGGGGACGGGCAGCGATGATTTAAACCGCCGCTCCATGGATGAACTCGGCGTTTATGCTAGATTTGTCGAAAACGCCTGTCTCGCGAAATTCGGGCAGCAAACATCGCAAAAGAGGCGAAGCCATCAAAACACTGGATAAATTTCTGCGGGATATCGATGAGGGCGAGTGGGCCGTCATCAGCTCGGCCACCGACTATCCGGAGAGCTGGGTGATTCCCGACCATAGCCACGAGAAGCATCAACTGCTGTACGCCACCGAAGGCGTGATGGTGGTGCATTCGGCGCAGAATCAGTGGACGGTGCCACCCAATCGCGGCTTCTGGATGCCCAGTGGGCATGTGCATTCGCTGCGCTGCGTCGGGGCGTTGAAAATGCGCAGTGTGTTTGTGCGCCCCGCGAGTTTTCCGAACCTGCCGAGCGAAACCAAGGCCGTCAGCATTTCACCGCTGCTCAGCGAACTGATCAAGGCATCGGTCAGCTTGAAGCCGCCGTATGCCGAGGATTCGCGCGACGCGCGGATCATGCACCTGATCCTCGACGAACTGGCGCTGTTGCCGGCCTTGCCCTTGTCCTTGCCCCAGCCTGCAGACCCGCGCATCCGCCGGATTTGCCTGGCGTTGCAGGACGACCCGGGTGATGCCTCGACCGTGGCGGATTGGAGCGAGCGCCTGGGCCTGGACCAGACCACCATCCAGCGCCTGTTCCGCCGGGAAACCGGCCTGACCTTCGGCCAGTGGCGCCAGCAAGCGCGGTTGCTGCTGGCGCTGGAGCGCATAGCCGTGGGCGAGAAGATCATCGATGTGGCATTTGAGCTGGGCTATGAAAGCCCGAGCGCCTTTACCAGTATGTTCAAGAAACAGTTCGGCAAGACGCCGAGTCATTTCTTCCGCTAGCGCAAGGCGCTGTCGAGCGCTAACACGGCGGGGTGCTCGCGCACACGTCCAGCAGGCCGTTGAAGGCGTCGATGTCCAGCGGTCGGCTGAGGAAGTAGCCTTGGCCTTCGTCACAGGCCACCGCCTTGAGCAGTGCCAGGTGTTCGGCAGTTTCGATTCCTTCCGCGGTGACTGTCAGCGACAGGGCGCGTCCCAGGCCGACAATCGCCTGCACAATGGCCTTGTCATCGGCGCTGTCCTCCAGCCGGTTCAAGAAACTGCGGTCGATTTTCAACCCGTCGAACGGGAACGCGCGCAAGTAGCTCAGGGAGGAATAGCCGGTGCCGAAGTCGTCCATGGCGATGCGGATACCCAGGTGCTTGAGGGTATGCATGACTTCAAGCGCGCCGACGGCATCTTCAAGCATCACGCTTTCGGTGATTTCCAGCTCCACGCGCGTTGGCTCGATGCCGGACTTATTCAGGGCGTACCGCACGCGCTCCACCAGGTTGCCGCGCTTGAATTCGGTGGGTGACAGGTTTACCGACACAAACAGCTCATCCGGCCACTGCGCGGCGCACGCGCAGGCGGTTTCCAGCACCCAGTCGCTCAGCGAGAGGATCAACCCCGACTCCTCGGCAATCGGGATGAACGTGTCCGGTGCGATCAGGCCACGCTCCGGGTGTTGCCAGCGCACCAGCGCTTCGGCGCCGACCATTTGCCCGTCGCTGATGCGGTAGCGCGGTTGAAAGTGCAGACGCAGCTCTGCGTGCTTGATCGCAAACCGCAGGTCGCTTTCCAGGCGACGCCGTTCGATGATCCGCGCGTTCATTTCGCCGGAGTAAAAACGCCAGGTATTGCGCCCGGCGGCCTTGGCTTCGTATAAGGCAATATCGGCGTAGCGCAGTAACTCGGTGACGCCGTTGGCGTCATTGGGCGCGAGGGCGATGCCGATACTCGCGCTGATGAACACGTCCTGCTCGTCGACCCTGATCACCCGCTCGACGGACTCGATCAAGCGCCGGCACAGGGCTTCGACTTCGTCCTGGGCGCCGGCATCGATCAGGATCAGTACAAATTCATCGCCGCCGACCCGAGCGACCAGGTCACCGTGGCGCACGCAATCAGAGAGGCGGCTCGATACCTCATTGAGCACCCGGTCGCCGGCGGCATGCCCGAGCAAGTCATTGACCGGTTTGAACCGATCCAGGTCCAGGCTGAGCATGACCAAAGGGTGGGTGAGGGTGGGCAAGGCTTTGAGTTTACCGTCCAGAAACGCTTGCAGGCGCGTGCGATTGGGCAGCCCGGTGAGGGCGTCGTGCTGGGACAGGAACTCGATGCGGCGACGCGCCTCGACTTCTTCGGTGACGTCGGTGGCCGTGCCGCGAAACCCGCCGCAGGGCATCTCGCGCGCCGACAGCCGGGTGGTGCGCTCCCGTCCCCGGGCGTCGACGTAGCGACACTGCAGGCTGATATCCGCGAGCCGCCCGGGCGTGGTCAGCCACTGAGAAAGGGCGCCGGCATCGGTGTCCAGCAGGTCGTACAGCGTGGCGCCGATCCAGGCCTGGCGGTCCAGGCCGGTGACGCTTTCGAAACGCTCCGACAGGTAGGTGAAACGCCACTCGCCGTCGATTTCCCAGACCCAGTCCGAACTGGCTTCCACCACATCGCGAAAGCGTGCTTCGCTGGTGGCCAGCGCGTTTTGACTGTTTTGCAGCGAGGTGTGGCTGTTGTCGAGGGCCTGGGCGTCCGCCGTGGTGCGGCGCACAATCAGCCAGGTCATCAGGCACACCAGCAACGCCGCCAGGCCCAGCAGCGGCAAACCGACAGCCATCAAACGCATACCGGGCCGCTCGGGGTGCCAGTGCAGGCTGCCGGCGGCACCGTTCTCACCAAGGGAGAACAACAAGGTCTTGCCGATTTCATCGGGTGTGGCGATGTGCAGGTGATCGACGCCAAAATCGTTGCCGATTTCGGTCAGCTTGGCGCTGTCGAGGATGTTGATGAAGAGCAATACCGAGGCTTTTCGGTCATCGGCGATCACGCTGGGGTCAGTGCCGGGCGTTATCGCCGCTGCCGCCACCAGCGTGGGGTTGCCGCGCACGTTAATGAACGTCGTGACCGGTGTGTCCGTCGCGGCGCCTGCGCGCGCTTGTTCGAGTAGCGCCGCGACGGGCTGGTCGAGCCATTCGGTCAGCTCAATCGGTTGCAGCTTGCCCTCGACCAACGCGTATACCGTGCGGTCCAGGTCGTCGACGACAAACACGCCTTGGAAACCGAAATCATGAAACAGCGTGGGCCCGACGTTTTCGCGGGTATAGGCCCAATCCGTGTCCACGGAAACGTGCAGGTGTTTGTAGGCATCGCCCCAGAATGCGTAATCCTTGACGGTCAGGCGCTGGGATTTTTCCAGGGACTGCACCGCCTTGCGCGTGTAGAAGGCGCTTTCGCTGTCTTCGAATCGGTTCAGTTCCTGGGCGAGGTACACCAGCGAATAGCTGGCCGCCGCAAACACACAGGCGAGCAGCGCCACGCACTGGAACAACGACGTGCGCGCCATCGACAGGCTGGTGCGTTGGGAAAGGTTACGAATGATCGGGGCGAAGGTATTTGGCATTGATTCCCGCAGGGCGTCGCCGCTTGTCAGGGTGATGACAGGCTATCGGCAGCCTTACGCAGAAAATGAGCGTTTGAGGCGCGGCGCGCCCATTCTCCCGGTACCTGGCTCAAGTGTGGGCGGGTGCTCTTAGTTGATTCGAGGCATGGAACCTCATCCCAACAGCCGCGGGAGAGGCGGGCGTGGGTCTGCCGGTTGTCGGTTCAAGAAGTTTGGCTTTGGCCAATTGCTGGATCAGTGCTTCGCTGGGCTTTTCTGGCGGGACGTTGGCCAGGCGTGCTTCCAGCCATTGCAGTTTGCCGTCCCAGGCGGGGAGTTTGGCGGGAGGTAAGGGGAGGATGTCGTTGATTTCGGGGACTTTGGGGTTGGCGTAGGAGTAGTCCGCTAGCAGGCTCCAGATTTTTTCATAGCGTTTAGCGCGTTCGAGGTCTTCCTGTTGACCGAGGTAGTACAACCTATCGGAGGGAGGATGACCGCGAAAGGCTTCTTCCAACCTACCAGCAGCGCTCTCGTGACCAGCTACAACGCCCATCTGGAAGACCTCAAGCGCTTCCTGGTACCGACTCTCGTTTTTAAGATCGACACCCAAAGCAATAGCTGCATCGCCATTACCCTGTTCAGCCGCACAGCGGCGCATCTGCCGGGCAACATCAGGCGCGATGTCAATCGGCGCCAGTATATCCCCTACAGCGTACTGAGCTTGGGCACTGCCCTGATCGGCCGCCTTGCGAAAATAGCGCAATGACATAGCCGTATCCTGCTTCAGTCCGGCAGAACCGTTCTTTAGGAAAACGCCGATAAAGTAATATCCCGTTGCCACGTTCACGTCGATCAGTTGCTGACTCAGGCGCAGGTGTTCGGCACCACTGAGCGTGAAGTGGCCGCGCATGGTGCCGTTTTGCAGGTTGATGTTGGCTTTGTAATGGCCATTCTCGGACGCAATACGGTACAGCCGTTCGATCTCCAGATCGACCGCCTTATCCTGCTTGAGCAGGTTGTTTTTCTGGAGCCAGCGAGCGTATTGGAACAGCTCATCGGCCTCGGCGGACGGCGAAGGAATTTGCTCGTGTACACAGGTAAAGGCCAGCTTGGCTTTAATCTCGGTCAGTGGGTTCACGGCAGGGTCCTGAGTTGGGTGAGTAGGGGCGCTGCCGTTATCGCAGCCAGCCAGCAGCAGGCTTGTCAGCAATAGGAGTCTGCGCATCAGTCAAGGTCCTTCACGATCTTTCCACCCTAATAATGTCGACGCGACCGATAGAGCCGTACCGCCGTCGGTTGTCTTGTCGCCGACGCGAAAGATGCCTCACCCCAACAGCCGCCATTCGATGCTTTCCTCATTGACTGTGATGATGTCGGGCAGCAAAAACCGCGGCTTGTGACTCTCAACCTGCAGGGTGGGCATGATCTCGTTCTTCTCGAAACGGCGGATCACGCCATCGTTGAACCGCGCGTAAACATCGCGACTCAGGCTGAATGCCCGCCAATAGCCAGTCTGGGGGCAGGCCTGGCCGCTGGTGCAGGTCGGTTCGGGGTAGTCGGCCTTGATGAACGCGGGGGAGTCGGGCGTGGGTCTGCCGGTTGCCGGTTCAAGGAGTTTGGCTTTGGCCAACTGCTGGATCAGTGCTTCGCTGGGCTTTTTTGGCTGAACATTAGCCAGGCGTGCTTCCAGCCATTGCAGTTTGCCGTCCCAGGTGGGGAGTTTGGCTGGGGGTAGGGGGAGGATGTCGTTGATTTCGGGGACTTTGGGGGCAGCATAGGAGTAGTTTGCGAGAATTCGCCAGATTTTTTCATAGCGTTCGGCGCGCTCAAGGTCCTCCTGCTGGCCGAGGTAGTACAAACGATCATCCGACTTGGGGCCGAGAAAGCCTTTACTCAGAAAGGACGCGGAGGTGCTGTCACCTGCAATTAACCCAAGTTGAAATGCCTCAAGGGCCTCCTGATAGTGTCCATCTGTCGACAGGTCAACTCCTAGCGCCCTGGCGGCCTTACCATGGCCCTGTTCGGCCGAGCATCGGCGCATCTGCCGGGCGATGTTCGGAGCAATGTTGATTGGCGCCAGTATGTCCCCCACTTCGTACTGGGCTTGCGCGCTGCCCTGATCGGCGGCCTTACGAAAGTAACGCAATGACATGGCCGTATCCTGCTTCAGCCCAGCCGAGCCGTTTTTCAGAAAGAGGCCGATAAAGTAGTACCCCGTCGCCACCTTCGCGTCGATCAGTTGCTGGCTCAGGCGCAGGTGTTCGGCGCCACTGAGCACGAAGTGGCCGCGTATGGCGCCGTTTTGCAGGTTGATGTTGGCTTTGTGATGACCATTCTCAGTGGCGATGCGATACAGTCGCTCGATCTCAATATCGGCCGTCTTGTCCTGCTTCAGCAGGTTGTTTTTCTGTAGCCAACGAGCGTACTGGAACAGCTCATCGGTTTCGACGGACGGCGCAGGGATCTGTTCATGTACGCAGGTAAACTCCAGCTTGTTTTTGATCTCGGTCAGCGGGTTCACAGAAGTGTCCTTGGATGAGTGAGGAGGGACGCTGCCGTTATCGCAGGCGGCCAGCAGCAGGCTTGTCAACAACAAGGCCCGGTGCATTAGTCGAGGTCCGTCAGGGACTTTTCGCCGTAATAAAACTCGACGAGCGGAGTGATGGGTGCCAAATTTTTGGATTGACGATCCTTGTTCTTATCGATGATCTCCTGCCAAGCATCGAATGCTTTCGCGACATCATCCTGCGCCCCCCTCCCATCCGTATGCAGATCCCACAACCGCCGCCGCAACGCCCGCGTCACACTCATCCACTCATGCGCAATGTTCAGCTCGCTATCCACCTGCATGCTGCGCGTGTTGATGTTCGCCGAGCCGTGGGTGGTGAACACGTCATTGACGATCATCAGCTTGGAATGGATGTACACCGGCATCCACTGCTGCCCCGCCGGCGAATCAGGCGCGACCAGCGAGCACACGTGGATTTTCAGGCCTGGGCGCGACTCTGGTTCAAGCGTGCTTTGCTCAATCGCCGCGATCTGGGCTTTGAGAGCTGTCTGTCGAGACGCATTGTTTCTGGCGGCGTCCCGTTGGGCGTCACGGGCCTTATCGCTTATCTCGCCACCCCCCAGTGCGTCGGTCAGGCTGGTCAACGTGAGCAAGGCTTGTCGCTCAAGCAGTTCAGCCAAGGTCGGCGTCTGCGCGTTGGCTTGGGCTTTGGCCTGTTCAATGCGCTGCAACTTGGTGATTTCAGGAATGGTATCGCCGCGTCCGAGGCTTTCGAGCATGCGCTGAGTGTTCAAGCTCCCCGGCCCCACGCCGTCTGGGCTGGCATTGGTGATTACAAACAGGTGTAAATTTCCATGCAGCCCCGGATCACGCCCAGCGCCGGTTTGGACTTCGGCCGCCGCTTTGATGGCCTCGGCCAATGGCGGCCAGCGAAAGTACTGGTTCTCGATGTAGATGAATTGGGTCGCGTTGTTGACCGCCTTCAGGTAGATCTTTTCGATATCGCGCTTACCGTCTTGTGCCTGGGTACGCACGATTTGGGCCAACTGGCGGGTGACGCCGGGGGCGCATTGCAGTTGGGGTGCCACCGCCATCGCTTTGCGCGATGCGAGCAGGTCTTCGCCGGTTTCCTTGCGCCAGGCGGTGGCGAAGTTATGGTGCAGGTGCTCCAGAATCGGCCCGCTGATCTGGCTGGAAATATCCTGGCGTGGTGTGTTGCCACGCGGCCCGCGATTGGGTGCAGGCTTGCTGCCCTCGGTGCGGTTCAGTGCTGAGTGCTTGTCGGTG
Source organism: Pseudomonas sp. LY-1 (assembly GCF_053502595.1). Lineage (NCBI taxonomy): Bacteria > Pseudomonadati > Pseudomonadota > Gammaproteobacteria > Pseudomonadales > Pseudomonadaceae > Pseudomonas > Pseudomonas sp. LY-1. The sequence continues at coordinate 3,290,285 of NZ_CP094353.1, forward strand.
TCCCAGTACTCGTCGAGCATGTTGTGGCCCATGACAAAACCAACGGCGCGGTCTGTCTGTTCATAGTCGATCAGGACGGTCTTCTGATGGTGGGTCGCAGTGCTGGCCAGCACGCCCAACGTGCTGAGGCTGAGCTGTGGGTCGAGGCTTTTGTATTTGGCCTGATAGGCAATTTCAGCCCGTTCATACATGCTGAAACCGCGGCCGACAAACACCGGCACATTACGAGCCACTCGGATCGCGGGCGCTAAGTGATCGGCGAATGCACATCGGGAAAACCATTTCCGATCTTCGGTATATTGGTCAGCGGTGGAGCTCTGCATCGCCCGATCCTTGATACGAAGCGGTCCTTTACCGGGAAGGTTGGCCTCGCCCCCTGCGCCCGCAGCATTGAACGGCATCTCCCAACCGAGCACCCGAACCTCGATCCCTTTCCCGGCTTTGGTCATCAGCAGTTCGCCAATGCTTGGGGCACTGCCATCGCGGATAAAGTACATCGACGGTTGAAACCCCCAGCAGATGATGTCGATGGTTTTAGTGGCTTGGGCGATAGCCAGATGCACGGCCTCGAAGGCTTCTTCACCGTTGATCAGCGGCTTATAGGTGGCTTTCGCAGGAGGGTACTCGGTGTTCGGCACGTACCAGGGCGCGGAGCAGGTCACCTGCTGTGTGTGTTGCAGGGCGACGGGGGCGACGATATCGGGTTCAGTCATGAAGTTTTCCCTTCCTGGTCATTGATCACGGCGGCATACAGGGCACGGTGATCCGTGTGCGATGTGGGTTGGCTCACCTCGGTGTCGGCTCGCGAGAGGTGGTTGTGCATGCCGCCATTGGCCAGGTGTGCTTGTTCGGCATTGCGATAGTCAGTAGGCACCGGGATCTGGTAGCTCACCCCGTTGGCCAACACCATTCGGTACTGCTGCGTCACGACCGCGTGGTCGATCGACACTTGCCCGGACTTGTCCAATACGCCGTGATTGAGCACTGCACCATCGGCGTAGAGCGTGTAGGGCATGCCTGCCCAGCCTTGATCAGGGGCATTGGGGGTTTGCGGCACGTTGAACCGCAGCGCTTGTTTGAACAGGCTTTGTGGGTACTCCGGATCTGCGGCTTTCTGGCTGGCTGGACCGAGGGCTTCGAAGTACGCCGATTTGATCAGGTAGTCGCCCAGGGTCCCTGACTCGATGCTGCTCGCATCGAGGGTGATGTAGCTGCCGCCGGCATTCAGGGTGATTTTCTGCTTCGCGACGATACGGATTTCATCTTCGCTGCTGATGATCTCCAAACCATGGCGGGCCATCAGTTGCAGCGCGTCGTTTTGTGCCTGGATCTTTACCGGGCCCTGGTTGGCGATCAATTGGATGCCCAGCTTGCGCACGAACAGGCTTACCCCTTGTCCCACGCCGATGAACAGGCGCTTGACCACACTGATATCCGCCTCGGCTCCGGCGTTGATCATCAGGTTGTCCTGAGCGGCCAATTGCAGGTGTTGGCCGCTGGTGACGGCAACGCCTTGGGGGGCGCTGAGCAATACGACCGAGGCCTTGAGTTGATCGAGCTGGTCTCGCATCAATTTTAGTTGCGCTTGCACATCCGCTGGACCTGCGTTGGCGGCCTGGGCATCGGTCGATAATCCTTCCAACTGGTCACTCGCCTGTTGCAACCGGCCCAGCGCGGCGCTCATTTCCAGCATGTGTCCCTGAGCCTTGGGTTGTGCGTCGGCACTGATCAAGATCCCACTGCCGGCACGAATGGCGGCATGCCCATCAGTCCGCAACTCCGCGCCCTGGCCTCGCGGTTGGCGCTTGGCATCAACCAAATGCCCCAGGTTGAGCTGGCTCTTACCACTGTGCTCAGTACTGAGCTTCACGTGTTCTTGCCCCCGCGTGTCGTCCATGCGCAATTTGTTATTGGCGGGGGTGCGCAAGACGTTGCGTTTGTAGTTGCGCAAGGTCACATGGTCAGGATGCTGGCTGTCGTGCAGGGAATGGGCAATGTAGGGCCGGTCGGGGTCGCCTTGTTCAAAGGCGATCGCCACTTCGGTGCCGGGAATCAGCGGTAGGTGCAAGCCGTGGGTGTCGCCGGCGTAGGGCCTGGCCAGGCGGAGCCAGAGGCTTTCTTCGCCGGGTTTCCAGGTGTCGCGGTCGAACAGGAAATTGACCTTGTAGCGGCCTTCGATGTCGATGTGGCCGTAGGGGTCGTGCTCCTGCGGGCTGGTGACGCGGGCCGGGACGGTGCCGGCGATCCGAGGTGTTGGCGGCAGTGCTGGGCGAAAGCACACGGTTTCCGAGTAGGGAATGGCTTCAAAGTTGATTTCAAAACTGCGATCACGGGCGGCGTGGGTGGTCAGTTGCGTGATCACCGCGCCGGGAGCAAAGGCCTGCGGCGCGCCGCCGGAGATGTTCAGGACCTGGCCGGGCGTCAGGGCGGCGCTACTGCTGACGCCGCTGAGTCGGGTCTGGCCGTTGAGGTAACGCTCGTGACGCAGGCGAGCATAGAAGTAGCCACTTTCGCTTTGCAGGTCTTCGTCATGGGCGTATCGGTCGCCTATCCCCGTGTACGCTTCGGCGTAGTGATAAGCCTCGCCGTAGGTACCGCTGGCGCCACGCGTTTGGTCGATCTCGCCATTCAGGTGAGCGTTGGCCACGCGGTGATGGTAGGTGCGGATGTTGACGCGTTTTTCCACCACGTGGTGGCTCGATTGCAGGCCCCACGTGCTGTCTTTTCCGCCGCTGCTGAGCCCGGATTGCGGACGGTAGGCCAGCTCGACATCGAACGTGTAATGACGCTGGTCGTCGTGAAATTCCACCACATCGATGTTCAACCGCTCATCGTGGGTGAAGCGATACCAGATGCCCACATCGGCCAATAAGCGCGAGATAAAGGCCAGGTCGCTTTCGCCATATTGCATGACCTGCTCGCGCCTGGGGTATTCGCGCACCAGCTTGAAGAGGAAGTCCTGGCCTTCAAAGTCGTGGCGGCTGCGCAGGATGCTTTCGACGATCTGCGGGACAGATTGGTGTTGATAAATGCGGAACTGGCGGCCACGCCCAAGCAGGGCCAGGCGCGGTTGCAGAGTGATTTCGTAGCGGGCTTCATCAACGGAGCCGGACAGGCGTTTGAAGCCGGTGACCACGCCGTGCAAGACACGCAGCGGTTCGCTCGAGGGCACGCTCAGGCCGCGAAAGGGCGGAGGCTGTGGCGCCCCGTACAGACTGAAGCAGGCGTTTTGGCCGAGCACCTTTTCAGCGGCAATGTCGCCATCGGTGCTGGTGAATTCCACAGCATAGTTGAACGGTTGGCTCAGGCCTTCTGTGCCCTCGAAGGCCAGGACGTCGAGCGGCTCGTCAACATCGCAAACAGTGAGCGTGTGCCGACGATGGTCGAAGAAAACGCTCGGTAATACGCTGGAAGCCATTCCTTTTACTCCTAGGCGCGAAAGCCCGAAGAGTAAAGATTTGGTCTCGGTGATTAATGTCGGAAGATTCGCCTTTACGAGACAGTCACTTCCTGAATGTGTTTTTGCGCCCCCTCTCACACACGGAATGCGGCGTGCTCGACGATGTCCCCGGTGAGGCGCCGAACTTGGCGATTTGGCATGTCATCCTACAACTAGGGTTTTCATGGCCAGCGCTGTATCCGCATAACCCCCAGATAAACGGTAATCTTTCAGATTGACAGCGCAGAGGGCGCCCGCTATAAAAGTCGCAGTTGTACGACGACATATGACGTTACATATGTCTTATCTAACAAAAATAAAAAGTGATGCCATGAACTTGAACGAGCCCATCAACGCCCATCGCGTGGGCCAAGCGGTAGGCAACTATCGCTGGACCATCTGCGCGATGCTGTTCTTCGCCACCACCGTCAACTACCTCGACCGCCAGGTGCTCAGCCTGTTGGCGCCACAGTTGTCCACGCAATTTGGCTGGAGCAACACCGATTACGCGAACATTGCGGCGGTGTTCCAGTTTGTCTATGCGATTTCCATGCTGTTCGCCGGGCGGTTCGTCGACAAGATCGGCACCAAGGCGGCCTATGTCGTGGCAATCGGCATCTGGTCCACCGGCGCCATCATGCATGCGTTCGCGGTGCCGATGGGTGAGGGGATCGCGGCCGTGAGCGGCGCGATTGGCCTGGCGGTGATTCCGGTGTCGATCGCGGGCTTTATGCTGTCCCGTGCGGTACTGGCGATCGGCGAGGCGGGCAACTTCCCGATTGCGATCAAGGCCACCGCCGAGTATTTCCCCAAGAAAGAACGCTCGCTGGCCACCGGCATTTTCAATTCGGGCGCCAACGTCGGCGCGATCCTGGCGCCGATCTGTGTGCCGCTGATCGCCGGGGTGTGGGGCTGGGAAGCGGCGTTCATGATCATCGGCATGCTCGGCTTCATCTGGGTCGCGGTGTGGGCCGCGCTGTATGAAAAGCCCGATCAGCAAAAACGCCTGTCGGCCGAGGAACTGGCCTACATCCGCAGCGATCAGACGGTCCAGCCGTTCACCGCGCAGGCTGCAGGCGCGGCGTCGCAAAAAGTCTCATGGTTCAAGCTGCTGACCTATCGCCAGACCTGGGCCTTTGCCTTCGGCAAGTTCATGACTGACGGCGTGTGGTGGTTTTTCCTGTTCTGGCTGCCGACTTATCTGTCGGCGCAGTACGGCATGAAAGGCGCCGATATCGTCATGCCGCTGGCGGTGCTGTACAGCATGACCATGGTCGGCAGCATCGGCGGCGGCTGGTTCCCCAGCTACTTCATGGCGCGTGGTGATGCGCCCTACGACGGCCGCATGAAAGCCATGTTGGTCATCGCGCTGTTTCCGCTGGTGGTGCTGCTGGCGCAACCGTTGGGCTATATCAGCTTCTGGGTGCCGGTGTTGCTGATCGGCGTGGGAGCGTCGGCGCACCAGGCGTGGTCGTGCAATATCTTCACTACCGTGTCCGACATGTTCCCGCAGAAAACTGTGGCCTCGGTGGTCGGTATCGGCGGCATGGCCGGTGGCCTGGGCGGGGTGGTGATGACCAAGGTCGGCGGCTGGGTGTTCGATTATTACAAGTCCATCGGCGATGTCCACACCGGCTACATGATCATGTTCGCGATCTGTGCGCTGGCGTACCTGGTGGCCTGGAGCGTGATGAAGACGCTCGTGCCGCGCCACAAGGAAATCACCGATCTGTAAACCGGGCGGGGCTTGAGTCGTGCCAGCCCCGCATCACAACGCACGCGCCCAGGTCTGGCTGACCAATGGCTTGCCGAAACTGAGGGTGGGCTCTTCTTCAACCAGCTCAAAACCGGCTTTCTGGTAGAGCCTGCGTGCGTCGGTGAGGGCGCTCATGGTCCACAGCATCATGCGCGTGTACCCGGCATGTCGGGCAAAGCGCAGGCATTCGTCCACCAGGCGCTGGCCGATGCCCAGGCCCCGCGCACTCGCGTCGACGTAGAGCATGCGCAACTTAGCGGTGCTGTCGTCATGGCGCACGACGAACACTGAACCTACCACCGCGCCGTCTTTCTCCGCGATCCAGCAGCGCTCACGGGTCGGGTCGAACTCGCGCAGGTACTTGGCGACAATCTCCGCCACCAACGCTTCGAACTCCCAATTCCATTGGTATTCTCGCGCATACAGTGCCGATTGCTGCTGCACCACCAGGCCCATATCGCCGGGTTGTGGGTCACGCAATACGTAGCTCGGCGCGCTGCCTTGCAGCAACGTCTGAATGCGCTGCATGGCTGCGGTCAATTGCTGTTGTTGCGGCTCGGGCAAGGCACTCAATAAGGCCATGACTTCTTGCTGGGTTTTCTCTTCCAGCGGAGCCAGGACTGACCGGCCGAGGTCGCTGAGGTGCAGTTGCACCGCGCGCGCATCGGTGATCGAGCGGACTTTCTGGATCAAGCCCTTCTTCTCTAGCCCGCTGATCAACCGGCTCAAATAACCCGCGTCGAGACTGAGCATCTGACACAAGTCGGCGCTGGTCAGGTCGCCACGCGAGGACAGTTCGTACATCACCCGGATTTCGGTGAGGGAGAAGTCGCTTTGCAGCAGGTGTTCCTGCAGCACGCCGATCTGGTGCGTATAGAAACGGTTGAAGCCGCGCACGATACCGGCGCGCTGCACAAGCAGGGGAGTGGACATGATGTGCGCTCTAATAGTTGCCTTGGGCAATTATATTGTTGCCTTAGGCAATTATGTCAATGGGCTTAATCCCGTCGAGCAACACCGTCATCAGCGCGGCAACGATGGCTTGCGCGTCTTTCTGCACCAGATGCCCCGCGTGCGGGTCGTCGATGCACCTTCCGTCAGGATGATACGAATGGCCATGACCACACCGCTCAGCACCGCAGCGAGGCCGGCGGTTTCCATCAGCGACGGCCAGCGCCCGTGAAACCCCAGGCCCAACAGGGTGGCGAACAGTGATTCAAGCGCAATCAATTGGCCGCTGAGCACCATGGGTAGGCGTCGGGTCGCGGCATTCCAGGCCCAGGCGCCGACCACGGTGGACATCACCGCGATGGTCAGGCTCCAGGCATACAGCGGCCCGGCATGGGCAAAGCCGAATCCCAGGCTCGGCAGTTCGAGCAGGCCAAGGGTATACATGACCGGTAACAGGCATAGGGTCGTGCCACCGGCACCGACCAGCATCAGCGCGGTCCAGAGGCCGGTGACTTGCGCTGGAAGGTTTGCCAGCTGTTTTTGGTTGATCACGCTGAACCCTAACCATAAGGCGACCGCGCTCAGTGAGAACAACACGCCTGCCAACCACGAGCGGTTGCCCACTGAGGGCTGATGGAGGCTGCCGATATTCGACAGCACGAGGCCCAGCGTGAGGCACGCCAAGGGCAACACCAGGCGCCGCCACTGAACGGTCTTGTGCCGGGTGTTGCCGATCAATGCGAGCAACACCGGCACCATGCCGACAAACGCGGGCGTCAGCACCGGGCCGCCAAACATCACGCCAGCGGCAATGCACAGGCCGTAACCGAGGCAACCCAATGCGCCCAGCGCTGCGGCGAGCCAGAGCTGGCCTGGCCGAAGCCGCCGCAGTTGGCCGCGGCACAGCAGTACCCCGACGACACCCAGCCCACCGACGATCAAAAACCGCACGGCCATCAGGTCGTAAAGGCTGTAGTCGCCGGTGACATAGGGCGCAATGAAGTTCAGCGCCCAGCCGAGGGTCGCAATGAGCGCAAGGACGACACCGGCGAACAGTGAGGTGTGACTGGAAGTCATCAGGGTTTTCCATGAGGTGGTGGGTCATGGTGCATAACCGTGGGGCTGTGCTACAAACGAGTTCTCGGTCCTGGATGCATAACCTCAGATTATGAATACACTCGGCAAGACCTTACCGCCGCTCGCCAGCTTGCTGCCCTTCGAGGCGGCCGCGCGTCTGGAGAGTTTCTCCAAGGCCGCCGATGAACTGCACATCACCCAAGCCGCCGTCAGTCGGCAGATTCGCGGGCTTGAGGGCAACCTGGGGGTGAAGCTGTTCTGTCGGCGCAATCGCGCGGTGTTTCTCACGCAAGAGGGGCATGAACTGGCGCGGGTGGTCAGCCAGGCACTGCACCGCATCAGCGAGGGCGCCGCCACGCTGCGCGCGTCGCCCCGGCGCAACCGTGTGGTCCTGCTCTGTCAGTTGTGCGAAGCGTTTTATTGGCTGATGCCGCGCCTGTCGAGCTTCCACCAGCAATACCCGGCCATCGAAATCCAAGTGGTGACGTCCACCCGGCCTCTCACCGAATACAACGATCACTTCGATGTGGCCCTGCAAAGCACGCGGCGCGCCAGCGGCTCGCATCCGCTGATGTTCACTGCCTCCGATGAGGTGTTCCCGGTATGCAGCCCGGCCTACCTGAGTGCGGAACGACCGCTGCACCTCAGCGAGCTGCAGCCCTGTACGTTTTTGCACCACAGCTCCGAGCCGCCCCATTTGATGGAGTGGGACAGCTGGTTGCAGGTGTTCGGTCAGACGCTGGCCAGCGACGCGCGCAGCGCCTCGTTCGACAGCTACCCGCTGATGCTCCAGGCCGCTGTCGAAGGGCATGGGATCGCCATGGGCTGGCGGCGCACCGCGAGCCGGCTGATTGAAAGCGGGGCGCTGGTAAGGCCGTGTGTCGAGAGCGTGCATTTACCGCAGGCGCTCTCGGTCTACCGACAGCAGGGCGGCGGCAATCGCCCCGAGGTGATGGCGCTGTTGGCCTGGCTTGAGGCGCAACTGCAGGATGAGGGCTGACTGGAGCGAAGCCGCTCCCGCCACCCAGGTGGCAATATTGGTGTTCTACACGCGGGATTTCAGCGCTGATGTCATCGGTCACGCCGACACTGAAGTGGCGTGACCGTTCTGTCACGGCTCAGTAGACATCGCGCAAGTAACGCTTCTGCTCACTCATCCGCCGCCAGTAATCGACGGCGCTCTCGACGCCCAGCCCGCCGTGGCGATGGGCAACCTGGCGCAGGGCCTGGTCGACATCCTTGGCCATGTGGCTGGCATCCCCACAGATATACAACTGCGCACCTTCCTGCAGCCAGCGCCACAGCTCGGCGCCGTGTTCGCGGATGCGATCCTGCACGTAGATCTTCTGCGCCTGGTCGCGGGAAAACGCCAGGCTCAGGTGGCTGAGCAAACCGTCGCGCTGCATGCCCTGCAGTTCATCCTGGTAGTAAAAATCGCTCGCCGCATGTTGCTCACCGAAAAACAGCCAGTTGCGGCCCTGATGCCCCAGGGCCCGACGTTCCTGCAAAAACGCGCGGAAGGGCGCCACACCGGTGCCGGGGCCGATCATGATGATCGGCACATCGCCGTCGGCGGGAAGCCGGAAGTGCTTGGAGGGCTGCACGAAAACCGGCACTTCGCCGTTGCCAGCACGGTCGGCGAGGAAGGTGGACGACACCCCCTTGCGCTTGCCGTAGCGCACGGCCGCCACGGTGAGGTGGACTTCACGCGGGTACGCCTTGGCGCTGGACGCGATCGAATACAAGCGCGGTTGCAGGCGCTTGAGCGTGCCGAGCAGTTCGTCCGCCGAGCAGTCGATGGGGTATTCGTGCAGCACGTCCGCCAGTTGCCGGCCCCACAGCCAGTCTTTCAGTTCGGCTTTGCGCTCAGGTTCGAGCAGGTGTTTCAGGCCTGGCTTGGCGCTGCGTGCGGCAATGAAGGCCAGGGTCTCGCTGTTGGGCCGGGCAATTTCAAAGTGCTCGGTCAGGGCCTGGTGCAGCGGCACGTCGCCGAGTCTGTCGATGTTTACGCAGGTACTGGAACCCAGGCGCGTCAGCTCGAGCAGCTCGCTGACCAGTTCCGGGCAGTTGCGTGGCATCACTCCCAGGGCGTCGCCGGCTTCGTAGGTCAGCGCGGAGTCCGCCAGGTCCAGGGAGAACTGGCGGGTTTCCTTGTGCGGGCTTTGCTGGTTCAGGTGCAGGTTGAGCAGCAACCGTGACGCATGAGGCTTGGGTTTGCCGCTCGGCGTGGCGAGCGCGACGGGCGTTGCCGGGTTGAGGGTGTGTAGGAACTGTGTGAACCAGGCATCGGCGCGCTCTTCGAATTCGGTATCGCAGTCGACGCGCTCCAGCAAGCGCGTGGCGCCCAATTCGAGCAGGCGCCGGTCGAGTTGTTTGCCGTGCTGGCAGAACTGGTCGTAGTTGGGATCGCCCAACGCCAGTACCGCGAAGCGCAGCGACTCCAGGCGGGTTTCGGCGAGGGTCAGGCTGTGCCAGAAACCTTCGCCGTTGTCCGGCGGGTCGCCGTCGCCGAAGGTGCTGCTGATCAGCGCGAGGTTCTGCGTGTGCGCCAGTTTGCTCGCGGGGAAGTCCGCCATTGCGCTCAGTTCCACCGCGATGCCGCCGGCGCGCAGGCGTTGGGCAAAGCGCTCGGCCAAGGCTTCGGCGTTGCCGGTTTGCGAGGCCCACAGCAAGGTGACGGCCGGGGTGTCGGCAGCGGGCGCCGGTGCCACGGCGCTGGCCTCGGTGCGGCTGAACAAACCGCCCAACAGGCCGTCCAGCCACAGCCGCGCGTCCCTGGCCACGGGCGCATTCGCCGGCAGCGTCGGAACACCGCTGGCCTGGCGCGCAGCACTGGATTGCAGGCCACTGAGAAAACCGGCGAGGTAGGTGCGCTCATTGTCGCTCAATGACGGCGACGGCAGGTTGCGGATGCCGACCAGGTCGGCGAAGGCGTCGAGGCGCGACATGGCGAGTTCCTCTGTTAAGGGGGAAACGGGGTGGGCGGCCGGTGCCGATACATCGAGGAACTGGTGCTCGATCAGCTCGACCCGTTGCAGGGCGACCGCACAGAACTTGAACTCGGGCTGCAGCGAAATCGGGTCGACCGCATCATGGGTCACGGCGTTGATCGCCAGGTTGTCGCCGAACACATCGTTCCAGTGAAACGGCGCAAAACAGTTGCCCGCCCGCACACGGTCACTGATCACCGCGGGCAGCACGGCGCGGCCGCGTCGTGAGCGCACCTCGACCGGGTCTTTGTGCTTGATGCCCAGGCTGGCGGCGTCGTCGGGGTGGATTTCCACGAAAGGGCCGGGGTTGAGTTTGTTCAGCGTGGCGACCTTGCCGGTCTTGGTCAGGGTGTGCCACTGGTGTTGCAGGCGGCCGGTGTTGAGCACGAACGGGAACGCTTCATCGGGCATTTCCGCCGGGGACAGGTGTGGGCGCGGGAAAAACCGGGCTTTGCCGTGTTCGGTGGCGAAAACGATCGTCGGCTGGTGGCCGTCGGCGTCGGTCTTGAGGGGCTGGTTGATGCCGTTATTCAGGTAGCGGATCGGGTTGCGCTCTGCGGCCTCAATCGACGCGCACGGCCATTGCAGCGGTCGTTCGCGCAGGCGCGCATGGCTGGCGCCGCGGATGTCGTAGCCGGTGGCGGGGTTCCAGGCGCGCTTGATCTCGTCGAACACCTCGGCGGCGGACGCATACGTGAAGGCGTCGGCGAAGCCCATTTCGCACGCGACCCTGGCGATGATCTGCCAGTCGGCCAGCGACTCGCCGGGTGGCTCCACGGCTTTTTGCATCAGGGTCAGGTTGCGCTCGGAGTTGATCATCACCCCTTCGGCTTCGGCCCACAGCGCGCCGGGCAAGAGGATGTCGGCGTAGCGATTGGTCTCGGTATCGAGGAACGCATCCTGGGTGATCACCAGTTCGGCGCTTTGCAGCGCCTTGATCACGGTCTGGCGATTGGGCGCGCTGGCCACCGGATTGGTGCAGATGATCCAGCAGGCTTTGATCTGCCCGGCCGCCATTTGTTCGAACATGCCCACGGTGCCACTGCCGGCCTGGCGCGGCAGGCTGTCGGCGGGCAGGTCCCACAGTGCTTCGATAAATGCGCGGTCGGCGTCGACCAGCACCGAGCGCTGCCCAGGCAGGCCGGGGCCCATGTAGCCCATTTCACGACCGCCCATGGCGTTGGGTTGCCCGGTCAGGGAGAACGGCCCGCTGCCGGGGCGGCAGATCGCGCCGGTGGCCAGGTGCAGGTTGCACAGCGCGTTGGTGTTCCAGGTGCCGTGGGTGCTTTGGTTGAGGCCCATGGTCCAGCAGCTCATCCACTCGGCGGCCTGGCCGATCCAGTCGGCGGCTTGGCGGATGTCGGCTTCGGCCAGTCCGGTCAGTTCGGCGACCCGCTGCGGCGGGTAGTCTTCCAGAAAGCCGGGCATGGCCTCCCAGCCTTCGGTGAACGCGGCGATAAAGGCCGGGTCGGTGTGCCCGTTTTTCACCAGCAGGTGCAGCAAACCGTTGAGCAGCGCGAGGTCGGTGCCCGGCTTGATCGGCAGGAACAGGTTGGCCTTGTCGGCCGTGGCGCTGCGCCGCGGGTCGACCACGATCAGTCTGGCGCCGGCCTTGACCCGGTCCATCATGCGCAGGAACAGGATCGGGTGACAGTCGGCCATGTTGGCGCCGATCACGAAGAACAGGTCGGCGCGGTCGAAGTCTTCATACGAGCCGGGCGGCCCGTCGGCACCGAGGGAGAGTTTGTAGCCGCTGCCGGCGCTGGCCATGCACAGGCGTGAGTTGGATTCGATATGGGCGGTCCGCACAAAGCCCTTGGCCAATTTGTTGATCAGGTACTGGGCTTCCAGCGACATCTGCCCGGACACGTAGAACGCCAGGGCGTCCGGGCCATCGCGGTCGAGGATGGCGCGCAAGCGGCCGGCGGTCTCGCTGATGGCCTTGTCCATGCCGATCCGCACCGGGTCATGCTCCCGCGCCTGGCGCAGGTAGGCGTTTTCCATGCGGCCGGACTCGGCGATGGCTTGCCCGCAGGTGGTGCCTTTTGTGCAGAGCCGGCCGGCGTTGGTGGGGTGGGCCTTGTCGCCGATCACCTTGACCACGCGGTTGTGCTCGACCTGCATGACGATGCCGCAGCCCACGCCACAATAAGGACACACGCTGCGTACACTTTGGTTTGCCATCGGTAACCCTCGGATCATTTCTGCCGCCCATAAAAAAACGCCCTGCAACCCTCCGTTGGAAACGGGGATTACACGGCGCCTTTGTCGTGAGTGGCAGTCTGCGTTGACTGCTTGGTATGCGTATTCCTAGCAAGTCACGCGCCAGGTTTTTCACACGCCGCTGTGACGGGCCTGGTTGCCCCCAGCGCGGGCTCGTCACGCGCAGAAATGCACTTTTATGACGCCGGAGCGCACCAGTTGGAGGCACAACCAGCGGTGTCTGGCAGGGTTGAGCACCGTTTGCAGCCTTTGCGACGGGCATGGCGGCTGGTTGGCACAGAGCCTGCAAGCACTCTGTACAACCCAGCTCGGTCAACGACGATCGACAGGCCATACAGGTCATGGGCACCAGCGGTAGAACCGGCGAAGACGTCCGGGTCGACCCCGCATCAGAACAGGCAAAGACGCCTGGAACCGCAAGGTTTCAGGCGTTTTTTTTTGCTTTTTAAACCGTGATGAGCTTTGTCGGGTGCTTGATATGAATTCCACTCTCGCCAGTCTGAAACAGCTGAAAACCCTGATCGTCGTCGGCAATGGCATGGTCGGCCATCATTGTGTGGCGCAACTGATCGAGCGCGGCGCCCTGGAGCACTATCGCCTGCATGTGTTCAGCGAAGAGCCGATGCGTGCCTATGACCGCGTGCATTTGTCCGAATACTTCACTGGCCGTGATGCCGAGTCGCTGGCGTTGTCGCACGCTTCGCTGTACCAGACGCCGGGCGTGACCCTGCACCTGGGGGCGCCGGTACTGGAAATCGACCGCGCCCGCCGCGAGGTGATCACCGCTACGGGCAGCGTGGCGTATGACAAATTGGTCCTGGCGACCGGCTCTTACCCGTTTGTGCCGCCGATCGACGGCGCGCAAGGCGATTCGCGGCTGGTTTACCGTACCCTTGAAGACCTCGATGCCATCCGTGGCGCCGCCGCGAATGCGCGGCGTGGCGTGGTGGTCGGCGGTGGCCTGCTCGGCCTGGAAGCCGCTAACGCCCTGAAAAGCCTGGGCCTTGAAGCCCATGTGGTGGAGTTCGCGCCGCGCTTGATGCCGGTGCAACTGGATGACTTCGGCGGGCTGGCGCTCAAGGCGCAGATCGAGCGCCTGGGCGTGGGCGTGCATTTGTCCCGCGCCACCCAATCGATCAGCGCAGGCGAGCAGTACCGCTATCGCATGAACTTTGCCAATGACGAATTTCTGGAAACCGATCTGATCGTGTTCTCCGCCGGCATCCGCGCCCAGGACGCACTGGCCCGCCAGGCCGGCCTGGAGATCGGCCCGCGCGGCGGGGTGGTGATCAACGATGAATGCCTGAGCAGCGACCCGGACATCTACGCGATCGGCGAATGTGCGTCGTGGAACGGCAGCCTGTTCGGCCTGGTCGCGCCGGGTTACCAGATGGCCCGAGGGGTGGCCGCCCTGTTGTGCGGGCAGACCGCCGAGCCCTTTGTCGGCGCGGACATGTCGACCAAACTCAAACTGCTGGGGGTGGACGTGGGGTCCATCGGCGACGCCCATGCACACACCCCCGGTGCGCGCAGCTACCAGTTCATCGACGAGGCCAGCGCCAGCTACCGGCGCCTGGTGGTGGACGCCAGCGGCAAGCAGGTGATCGGCGCGGTGCTGGTCGGCGACAACAGCTACTACGACACCTTGCTGCAGTACATGCAGAACGGCATTGCGTTGCCGTCCGAACCGGCCGGCCTGATCTTGCCGTCGTCCGCCGGCGCACCGAGCCTCGGCCCTGGCGCGTTGCCGGAGTCGGCCACCGTCTGCTCCTGCCATAACGTCACCAAAGGTTCGATTTGCGCGGCCATCGACAGCGGTTGCGCCGACCTCGGCCTGCTCAAGGCGCAGACCAAGGCCTGCACCGGTTGCGGCGGCTGCGCCGGTTTGCTCAAGCAGGTGTTCGAGCATGAACTGGTCGCCCGTGGCGTCAGCGTCGACAAGAGCCTGTGCGAACACTTCGCCTACACCCGTCAGGAGTTGTATGCCCTGGTACGCGTGGAAGGGGTGATCACCTTCGAAGAGTTGCTGGCCAAGCACGGCCGTGGCCACACCGGTTGCGATGTATGCAAACCGGCGGTGGGCTCGATCCTCGCATCGTGCTGGAACCAACCGATCATGGACGCCTCGCTGGTGCCGTTGCAGGACACCAACGACACGTTCATGGCCAATATGCAGAAGAACGGCACCTATTCGGTGGTGCCGCGTATTCCGGGCGGCGAAATCACCGCAGAAAAACTCATCGCCATCGGTGTGGTCGCGCAGAAATACCAGCTCTACACCAAGATCACCGGCGGCCAGCGTATCGACCTGTTTGGCGCGCAACTGCATGAGTTGCCGGACATCTGGGCCGAGCTGATCGACGCCGGGTTTGAAACCGGGCACGCCTACGGCAAATCCACGCGCACGGTGAAGTCGTGCGTCGGCAGCACCTGGTGCCGCTACGGCGTGCAGGACAGCGTGAAAATGGCGCTGCTGATCGAGGACCGCTACAAGGGCCTGCGTTCGCCGCACAAGCTCAAGTTCGCGGTGTCCGGCTGCACCCGCGAATGCGCCGAAGCGCAAAGCAAAGACGTCGGTGTGATCGCCACCGAGAAGGGCTGGAACCTCTACATCGCCGGTAACGGCGGCATGCGCCCACGCCACGCCGAGCTGTTCGCGACCGACCTGGATGACGCCACGCTGATCCGCTACATCGACCGCTTTCTGATGTTCTACATCCGCACGGCCGACAAATTGCAACGCACCTCGGTGTGGCGTGAAAGCCTGGAAGGCGGCCTGGGTTTCCTCAAGGACGTGATCCTCGACGACAGCCTGGGCCTGGGCGCCGAACTCGAAGCGCAAATGCAACTGGTGGTCGACCGGTACGAATGCGAATGGGCCAACGCCCTCAAAGACCCGGAAAAACTCAAACGCTTCCGCACCTTCGTCAACGACAAACGCCCGGATCCGGACATCCATTTTGTCCACGAACGCGGCCAGCGCCGGCCGATCATGGCCGCCGAACTCAACCTGATTCCCGTCATCGAGGAGCTTGCCTGATGAGCCAGTCCAACACTTTGCGTAACCTTGCCACCTGGAAAAGCGTGTGCAGCGAAAGCGACCTGGTGAACAATTCCGGCGTGGTGGTGTGGTACGACGGCGCGCAAGTCGCGCTGTTCTACCTGCCGGACGCGCCGGACCAGACCCTCTACGCCATCGACAACCATGACCCGGAATCCGGCGCGAACGTGATCGGCCGCGGGCTGGTCGGCAGTATCAAGGGCGATCTGGTGGTGGCTGCGCCGATCTACAAACAGCATTACCGTCTGGCGGACGGCCAATGCCTGGAGGCACCGCAGCAGCGCTTGCGGGTATGGCCGGTGCGGTTGAATGCGGGGGTGGTGGAGTTGGGGGTGAGTTGAGGCGAGGTCGGCCGAAGGCGCCCATCCTCCAGCTGCCTGCGGCATGTGGAGAATGGGCGCGTGCCTATCCGCCGTCAGCGGTTGAAGCGTTCAACCAGTGCGTATTGGGTGGACGCGGTGTGGGTCAGTTCCTTGCTCAGGTCCGCGGATTGATGGGCCTGGACCGACGTCTGGTCGGCCAGTTCGGCGATGGTGGTGATGTTGCGGCTGATCTCTTCGGCCACCGCGCTTTGTTCTTCGGTGGCGGCGGCGATCTGGGTGGTCATCTCGGTGATGTGGGACACCGCTTCGCTGATGCCGACCAGCGCCTGGTCGGCCTCAAGTACCCGGGCCACGCCTTCCTGCGCCTGGCGCTGGCCGTGTTCCATGCTTTGTACAGCGTTGCTGGACGATGCCTGGAGCTTGGTGATCAAGTCATGGATCTGGGTGGTGGAGTGCGACGTGCGTTGCGCCAATTGGCGGACTTCGTCGGCGACTACGGCAAAGCCGCGGCCCATATCCCCGGCACGCGCCGCCTCGATCGCGGCGTTGAGGGCCAGCAGGTTGGTCTGGTCGGCGATGCCTTTGATCACGTCGACGACAGTGCCGATTTCGTCGCTGTCGCGGGCCAACTGCGCCACGGTGACACCGGTTTCGCCGACCACGGCGGAGAGGCGCTCGATGGCTTCGCGGGTATCGCGGGCCACCTCGCGGCCACGCCCGGTCAGCACGTTGGCTTGCTGGGTGGCATCCGCGGTGCGCTGCACGTGGCTGGCGACTTCCTGGGTGGTTGCGGCCATCTGGTTGACGGCGGCCGAGACCTGCTCGGTTTCGACGCGTTGACGGTCAAGGCCGGTCGAACTGGCCGTGGCCAGTCGGTTGGATTGCCCGGCCAGCGCGTTGAGCTGCTCGGCACTGTCCTGCAGGCGGGTGAGGCAGGTTTTCAGCCGAGCGTTCTGGCTGAGGAACGCGGTTTCCAGGCGGCCCTGGGGGCCGCGTTCATCGCTGTACATCTGCGCAATCAGCGCATCCGAGGTCGACGGTTCGATGCCCGAAAGCAAGCGTAACGTTGCACGCCGACGCACCTGCGCGCCGATCATGCTCACGGGCACTGCAACGGCTACCGCCACGGCCATGGCCAGCGGCGCACTGAGGAACAGCCCGCCCACGGCGCCGGCAAGCCCGGTGGCGACGTAGGGCACGCTGTCGAATAACGTCGACAGCCAACTGTCCCGGCGCGAAACCGCCGATTTGTTCTGGCTCAAACGCCGGTAAAGCGCCTGGGCACGTCGGATTTCATCGGCGCTCGGCTTGACCCGTACCGACTCGAAGCCCACCACGCGGCTGCC
Source organism: Pseudomonas sp. LY-1 (assembly GCF_053502595.1). Taxonomy (NCBI): domain Bacteria; kingdom Pseudomonadati; phylum Pseudomonadota; class Gammaproteobacteria; order Pseudomonadales; family Pseudomonadaceae; genus Pseudomonas; species Pseudomonas sp. LY-1. The sequence continues at coordinate 3,307,451 of NZ_CP094353.1, forward strand.
TTCGAAGATCGGTGTAACGTAAGCATTGACCCAATAATGGTCGCCGTTTTTCGAGCGATTCTTGACGATACCCATCCACGGCAGGCCTTGCTTGAGCGCGCACCACATATGGGAAAAAACGGCTGAGGGGACGTCGGGATGGCGCACGATATTCTGCGGGGCGCCGATCAAGTCGGCGCGTTCAAAACCACTGATATCGACAAAAGCATCGTTGCAGTAAGTGATCATCCCGTTAACATCAGTTGCGGAGATGAGCTTCTGCGAAGGCGCGAGGGAAATCTCGCGCTGTGTCACGGGTTGGTTATTGCGCATTCGACTACTCCCAGAATTGCCTGTAGGACATCGGCAAGCATTCAGATAAGTTGAAGACCGATTGTCTGACAATCTCAAACAGCAACATTTCACCGGTCTAAATCAGGTATTCAGCACTGTCAGTCGGCGGCCGAAACGCGAAAGCACAAGACTTCAAACGCAAATACCGGATAATGGCGGCCAATTTGAAGTTCGCTATTTTGGTAATCCCGTATGGAAATTAAGGTTAACTTTCTCGACAACCTTCGACTTGAAGCCAAGTTCGATGACTTCACGGTGATCGCCGATCAACCGATTCGCTATAAAGGCGACGGGTCGGCGCCGGGGCCATTCGATTACTTCCTGGCTTCGTCGGCATTGTGTGCGGCGTACTTCGTGAAGTTGTACTGCGAGACACGCAATATCCCCACGGACAATATCCGGTTGTCGCAGAACAACATTGTCGACCCGGAAAACCGCTACAACCAGATTTTCAAGATCCAGGTGGAATTGCCGGCAGACATCTCCGACAAGGATCGCCAAGGCATCTTGCGCTCTATTGACCGTTGCACGGTGAAGAAAGTGGTACAGGCCGGCCCTGAGTTCGTGATCGAAGAGGTGGAAAACCTCGACGCCGACGCCCAGGCCCTGTTGATGCCCAATTCCACTTCCGAGGCGGGCACCTACATCGTGGGCAAGGACCTGCCGCTGGAGCAGACCATCGCCAACATGTCGGGCATCCTGGCCGGCCTGGGCATGAAGATCGAGATCGCCTCGTGGCGCAATATCGTGCCGAACGTGTGGTCGCTGCATATCCGCGATGCCCATTCGCCGATGTGCTTCACCAACGGCAAGGGCGCGACCAAGGAAAGCGCGTTGGCCTCGGCGTTGGGCGAGTTCATCGAGCGCCTCAACTGCAACTTCTTCTATAACGATCAGTTCTGGGGCGAAGAACTGGCCAACGCGCCGTTCGTGCATTACCCGGACGAGCGCTGGTTCCAGCCTGGGCGCAAGGATGAACTGCCAGCGGAAATCCTCGACGCCTACTGCCTGAATATCTACAACCGCGACGGCGAGTTGCGTGGCTCGCACCTGTTCGACACCAACTCGGGCAATGAAGACCGCGGGATTGTGGCACTGCCGTTTGTGCGCCAGTCGGACGGCGAGGTGGTGTATTTCCCGTCCAACCTGATCGAAAACCTGTACCTGAGCAATGGCATGAGCGCCGGCAACACCCTGGCCGAAGCCCAGGTGCAGTGCCTGTCGGAGATCTTCGAGCGGGCGGTCAAGCGTGAAATCATCGAAGGTGAATTCGCCCTGCCGGATGTGCCGGCTGACGTGCTGGCCAAGTACCCGAGTATTCTGGCCGGGATCCAGGGGCTGGAAGCCCAGGGCTTCCCGGTGCTGGTCAAGGATGCCTCGCTGGGCGGCGAGTTCCCGGTGATGTGCGTGACCTTGATGAACCCGCGTACCGGTGGTGTGTTTGCCTCGTTCGGCGCGCACCCGAGCCTGGAAGTGGCGCTGGAACGCAGCCTGACTGAATTGCTCCAAGGCCGCAGTTTCGAAGGCCTGAACGATCTGCCGCAGCCGACGTTCGAAGGTCACGCAGTGACCGAGCCGAACAACTTCGTCGAGCACTTTATCGACTCCAGCGGCGTGGTCTCGTGGCGCTTCTTCAGTGCCCGCTCGGATTACGAATTTGTCGAGTGGGGCTTCTCCGGCCAGGGCGAAAACTCCAACGCCGAAGAAGCCGCGACGCTGTTCGGCATTCTCGAGAACATGGGCAAGGAATCGTACATGGCGGTGTATGAGCACCTCGGTGCTACCGCCTGCCGCATCCTGGTGCCGGACTACTCGGAAATCTATCCGGTGGACGACCTGATCTGGGACAACACCAACAAAGCGCTGTTTTTCCGTGCCGACATCCTCAACCTGCATCGCCTGGATGACGCGCAGCTCAAGGCCCTGGCCGAACGCCTGGTGGAAAGCGAACTGGACGACTACACCGATATCACCACCTTGATCGGTATCGAGTTCGACGACAACACCGCCTGGGGCCAACTGACCATCCTCGAATTGAAGCTGCTGATCTACCTCGCCCTGCAGCAATACGAGGAAGCGAAGGAAGCGGTGGAAATGTTCCTGCAGTACAACGACAACACCGTCGAGCGCGGCCTGTTCTACCAGGCGGTGAACGCGGTGCTGGAGATGGAACTGGATGAAGACCTGGAATTGGCGGACTACGAGGCCAACTTCCGGCGGATGTTCGGTAACGAGCGGATGGATGCGGTGATCGGCTCGGTCAACGGCAGCGTGCGCTTTTATGGATTGACGCCGACCAGCATGAAGCTGGAAGGGCTGGACCGGCATCTGCGCTTGATCGAGAGCTATAAAAAACTGCATAGCGCGCGGGCCAACATCACGTCAGCCTGACGCAGCATCCAGTGTGGGAGGGGGCTTGCCCCCGATAGCAATCTGTCAGTCACTGAATCAGGAGACTGGCCACCGCTATCGGGGGCAAGTCGAATCGTCGCACCGCCCCTCCCACATTAAGATGGAACTGGCAGACTACGAGGCGTCTGCAAAAACTGCACGGCACGCGGGCCAACATCACGTCAGCCTGACGCAGTATCCATTGTGGGAGGGGGCTTGCCCCCGATAGCAATCTGTCAGTCACTGAGTCAGGAGACTGGCCCACCGCTATCGGGGGCAAGTCGAATCGTCGCACCGCCCCTCCCACATTAAGATGGAACTGGCAGACTACGAGGCGTCTGCAAAAACTGCACGGCACGCGGGCCAACATCATGTCAGCCTGACGCAGTATCCAGTGTGGGAGGGGGCTTGCCCCCGATAGCAATCTGTCAGTCACTGAATCAGGAGACTGGCCCACCGCTATCGGGGGCAAGCCCCCTCCCACATTAGATATGTGCCAACGCTTGCGCGAGGTCCGCGCGCAAGTCCTCCACGTCCTCGATCCCCACCGACAACCGCACCAACCCATCGCCAATGCCCAATTGCGCCCGCGTCGCTGCCGGGATGCTGGCATGGGTCATGATCGCCGGGTGTTCGATCAGGCTTTCCACGCCGCCGAGGCTTTCGGCCAGGGCGAAGAGTTTGACGTGTTCCAGGAAACGCCTGGCGCCGGCCAGGTCGCTGTTCAATACCACCGAAATCATCCCGCCAAACCCGCGCATCTGCCGACGTGCCAGGGCGTGCTGGGGGTGCGAGACCAGGCCCGGGTAGTGAACCCGCGCCACCTGCGGTTGGTGTTCGAGCCAGCTCGCCAGGTCCAGTGCATTGCTGCAATGGCGCTCCATGCGCAGGGCCAGGGTTTTCACGCCGCGCAGGGTCAGGAAGGCGTCGAACGGCCCGGCGATGGCGCCGACCGAGTTCTGCAGGAAGCCCAGGCGCTCGGCCAGTTCGGGGTTGTCGCCGACAATTGCGATGCCGCCGATCACGTCGGAGTGGCCATTGAGGTATTTGGTGGTGGAATGCACCACGATGTCGCAACCCAGCTCCAGCGGGCGCTGAATCCACGGGCTGGCGAAGGTGTTGTCGGCCACGCAGAGGATGCCGCGGGCGCGGCAGATGCGCGCGATGGCGCTGAGGTCGGTCAGGCTCAGCAGCGGGTTGCTGGGCGTCTCGACCCAGACCATGCGCGTGTCGTCCTGCAACGCGGCTTCAAACGCCTGCACATCGCTCAAGTCGACAAAACTGAAACGGTGCCCGGCGCTGCGTTGGCGCACCTTGTCGAACAGGCGGAAGGTGCCGCCATACAGGTCGTTGCCGGAGACGACATGGCTGCCGGCATCCAGCAACTCCAGCACGGTGGAAATCGCCGCCAGCCCCGAGGCAAAGGCAAACGCCTGGCGGCCGCCTTCCAGGTCGGCCACGCAGCGCTCCAGGGCGAACCGCGTGGGGTTGTGGGAGCGGCCATAGTCGAAGCCCTTGTGTACGCCGGGGCTGTCTTGCCGGTAGGTGGAATTGGCGTAGATCGGCGGCATCAGCGCGCCGGTGGTCGGGTCGGGCGATTGCCCGGCGTGGATCACACGGGTGGCAAACGCGCTTTTATCGGGCTGACTCATGCAAGGGATCTCCGCAGGTGATTGAGCAGGTCGACACGGGTGATCAGGCCATGGAAGCCCGACGCGTCGGCGATGATGGCGACCAGGCCGCGATCCAGCTCCGCCTGCAACTCGGCGAGGCTGGCGCTGGGGTCGAGGGTGTGCAGGGTTTCGGTCATGGCGCTGGCGACGATCATGGAAAAGTCCGCGGCGTCGTGGTGCAGGCCCAGCAGGATGTCGGATTCGTCGATCACACCCACCAGTGCCTGGCCATTCACCAGCACCGGCAATTGCGAGACATCGGCCAGGCGCATGCGCTGGAAGGCCGTGAGCAGGGTGTCGTCGGGGCTGACGCTGATCACGCGGCCGTCTTCGAAGCGCCGGGCGATCAGGTCGCGCAGGTCGCCGTAGTGCTTGTAGTGCAGCAAGCCCGCGTCGCTCATCCATTGGTCGTTGTAGACCTTCGACAGGTAACGCGTGCCGGTGTCGCAGACGAAGCTGACCACGCGCTTGGGCGCGGTCTGTGCGCGGCAATAGCGCAAGGCTGCGGCGAGCAGGGTGCCGGTGGACGAGCCGCCGAGAATGCCTTCGGCCTTGAGCAACTGTCGGGCGTGGTCGAAGCTCTCTTCATCGCTGATGGAATAGGCGTGGCGCACGCTGGACAGGTCGGCAATCGAGGGGACGAAGTCTTCGCCGATACCTTCCACCGCCCAGGAACCCGGGGTGACCAGAGTGCCGCTGCGGCTGTATTCGGCCATCACCGAACCGACGCCGACCACAATCGCGTCGAGGTCATGCTCGGTCTGTGCCCAGAGCTCCGGCGCGGTGCTGGTTTCGTGGGCGAGCGGGTTGGCCGGGTTATTGAACTGGTCGGCGAAGAACGAGCCCGGGATGTCCTTGGCCAGGCGCGCAGCGACGTCCTGATAGTACTCGGGGTGGCCCTTGCCGACATCGGAGCGGGTGATATGCACTTCGGCGCCCATGGCCTTGAGGTGCAGCACCTTTTCGGTGGACATCTTGTCGGGCACCACCAGCACCACCCGGTAGCCTTTCGCCCGGCCCACCAGCGCCAGGCCCAGCCCGGTGTTGCCGGCGGTGGCTTCGACAATCGTGCCGCCGACGCGCAGGCGGCCGTCGCGCTCGGCGGCGTCGATCATTGCCAGGCCGATGCGATCCTTGATCGAGCCGCCGGGGTTTTGCGATTCGAGTTTGAGAAACAGCGTGCAGGGGCCGGTATCGAAGCGGCTGATCCGCACCAGCGGAGTGTTGCCGATCAGTTCAAGCACGGCGGGGCGGGCAAGCGTGGGCATGTCGTCACCTGGGTGTAGGGTGGGGGGACAGCAAACGGCAAAGCGTGGCTTGGAACATAGGCCGCTATTGCACGGGTCGCAACTGCGCGGTCGGCCGGCTGTCTTTTTTTGGCGCATGAGCGAAGGCTCGGTGCGCCATCGGTGGGCAGTCTTGCAGCGCCGCCTGGGCGCGAACCCGCGCAATCGTTGGGTGTGCGCAGCTGGCCTGGGGTTTGCTAGAAACAAATCCAAACTTGGATACAAGATGGAGACCCTTATGCAGAGCGTTATCGGCTGGACCCTCGGCGAATGGCGTGAGGCCTATCGCAACGGGACGATCACCCCGGACATCGTGCTGACCCTGGCCGCGCAATACGCCGCCGCCGACAACGCCTGGATCGCCCGCGCGCGGCCTGAACAACTGACGGCGCAGTTGGCGCAATTGAGCGAGCGGCTGGCGGCGGTCGGTGGCGATATGACCCAGTTGCCGTTGTACGGCGTGCCGTTTGCGATCAAGGACAACATCGACGCGGCCGGTTGGGAGACCACGGCGGCGTGTCCGGAATTTGCCTACGCCCCGGCGTCGGATGCGAGCGTCGTCGCCAAGCTGCGTGCGGCCGGTGCGATCCTGATGGGCAAGACCAACCTCGATCAGTTCGCCACCGGCCTGGTGGGCACACGCTCGCCGTATGGCGCGGTGGCCAACAGCTTCAATCCGGCGTATGTCAGCGGCGGTTCCAGCTCCGGTTCCGCCTCGGTGGTCGCCCGGGGTTTGGTGGCGTTCTCCCTGGGTACCGACACTGCCGGCTCCGGTCGGGTGCCGGCGGGGTTCAACAATATCGTCGGGTTAAAACCCAGCAAAGGCCGCCTGTCCAATACCGGCCTGGTGCCTGCGTGCCGCACGGTGGATTGCATCTCGGTGTTTGCCCTGACCGTGGAAGACGCCGAATCCGTGGCGCAAGTGGCCGAAGGCTACGACGCGAGCGACGCCTATTCCCGCGCCAACCCCCATACCGCGCCGGTGGCGGTGGGGCGTGCGATCAAACTCGCCATTCCGGCGACCCTGGAGTTCTTCGGCGATACCCAGAACCAGGCCGTATTCGAGCAGGCCGTCGAGCGCTTCAAGGCGTTGGGTGCGCAGATCACCCCGGTGGATTTCAGCCCGTTCAAGGCGCTGGCGGACCAGTTGTATTTCGGCCCATGGGTCGCCGAGCGCACGGTCGCCCTGCACAGCATGCTTGAACAGCAGCCGGACGCGATCAACCCGGTGGTGCGCGGCATCGTCGAAAACGGGCTTGAATACAGCGCCTGCGACGCCTACAAAGCCGAATACCTGCGCGCCGACCTGAGCCGGCGCATCAACGACACGCTGGCGGGCTTCGACGCATTACTGGTGCCGACCTCGCCGACGATTCGCACCCAGGCCGAGATGGCGCTGGAGCCGGTGCGCTACAACTCGCAATTCGGCTATTACACCAACTTCACCAACCTGGCGGACCTGTGCGCGCTGGCGCTGCCCGCCGGCTTGCGCGCAGATGGCTTGCCCAGCGGCATCACCTTGTTGGCGCCGGCCTGGCACGACACGGCCCTGGCCCATTTGGGCAAGCGCTGGCAAGCCGGCCTCGGCCTGCCGCTGGGCGCCACCGCGCGCGAGTTGCCCGCACCGGCCGCACCAACCCCCGCGCCCGGCAGCGTGCGCCTGGCGGTGGTCGGCGCGCACCTGAGCGGCATGCCGCTGAATTTCCAACTGACCACGCGCAATGCGGTGCTGGTGGAGCAAACGCTGACCGCCGACAGCTATCGACTCTACGCGCTACCGGGCACGGTGCCACCCAAGCCGGGGCTGGCCAGGGCGGACAGTGGCCGCTCGATCATCGTCGAGCTGTGGGACATGCCCATCGCCCGCTTTGGCGAGTTCGTCGCCGAAGTCCCCGCACCGTTGGGCATCGGCAACCTGAGCCTGACCGACGGGCGCAACGTCAAAGGCTTTATCTGCGAACCCTGGGCCCTGGCCGATGCGCTCGACATCACCGAATTCGGCGGCTGGCGCGCCTTTATCGCGAGCCGGGGCTGAGCATGCCGGGCTCAACCCTGAAAAATCCCAAGGCGCGCCCCGACAGCCTGGCCGAACGCATCTACGCGCAGCTCAAGGCGGATATCTTCGACTTTCGCCTGCTGCCGGGCGACCGCTTCAGCGAAGGCGAAGTGGCCGAGCGCATGAACGTCAGCCGCACCCCGGTGCGTCAGGCGCTCTATCGTCTGGAGAAGGAAGGTTACCTGGAGGTGTACTTCCGCAGTGGCTGGCAGGTGAAACCGTTCGACTTCACCTACTTCGAAGAGCTGTATGACCTGCGGATCATTCTGGAACTGGCGGCGGTCAACCGTTTATGCCTGATGGATGAACCGCGCCCTGCACAGTTGCAAGGGTTACAGGCGATCTGGCAGGTGGAGGAGGGCGAACGCCAGCAGGACACCCAGGTGGTGTCCGCGCTGGACGAGCGCTTTCACTGCGCCCTGGTGGAAGCCACCGGCAACCGCGAAATGGCGCGCATGCACTACGCCATTACGGAAAAAATCCGCATCATCCGCCGGCTCGACTTTACCCAGGCTTCGCGGATCGCGGCGACCTACGAAGAACACGCGCAGATACTCGACGCTATCCTGCAACGGCGCGGTGAAGAGGCGCAGCAACTGCTCAAGCGGCATATCGAACTGAGCAAGCAGCAGGTGCGCAACATCACGTTGCACCGGTTGCAGGTGGCGCGGGACACTCAATCAACCGGCTTCACAGCAACGCTTGCAGACGGCTGACGGTGGCATCGCCGGCCCGCTGCATCGGTGCGCGCAATTCACTGCCGATCAGCCCCTGCAAGGCCAGCGCGGCCTTGACCGGTGCCGGGTTGGGCTCCATAAACAACGTATCGATCAACGGCAGCAACTGGAAAAACGTCTGCCGCGCCTCGCTCAACTGGTTATCCCGCACCTGCTGCCACAGCGCCACGAACCGCTCGGTGTGTACATGTGCCGACGCTGCGATCGCCCCACTGGCGCCAAGGCACAATGCATTGAATATCTGGATGTCCTCGCCACACAGCACATCCACCGCCCCACTGACCAGCAGCGCCAGGGTATTGCTCAGGTTGCCGCCACAGTCCTTGACCGCGACGATGCGCGGATGGGCGACGATGTTCAGCAGCGTGGCCTGTTCGAAGGTCGCGCCGGTGCGATAGGGAATGTCATAGAGAATGATCGGCACACTGGAGGCGTCGGCCACCGTGCGGAAGAACGCTTCAAGGCCGCTCTGGGACGGACGGATATAGCTGGGCGCCGGCACCAACAGCCCGGCCACCGGGCGTTTGAGGATTTCGCCCTGGAACTGCAACAGCTCAATCTGGTTATATCCCGCCAGGCCCATCACCACGCGGTGCGCCGGCACCCACTGCAACACCGCATCCAGCACCGCCAGTTGTTCCTGGCGGCTCAACGCCGCGGCTTCGCCCGTGGTGGTGCAGACCATGATCCCGGCCACGTGCTTTTCCAGCAGATGCTCAACCAGCCGGCGCAAGCCGATAAAGTCGATGGCTCCGTCCTGAAACGGCGTGACCACGGGAACCCAGATACCTTGAAACGCTGACATGCACTCTCTCCTGATGATTGACCGATTAAGTCACCGTCAGAAGGGCAGAAGGAATTGTGCAAGGGCAGGGTGTCCGTCGCGCTCAATGTCCTGTCAGCTCATCTGACGGGACAGCGCGCCCCGGTCACATGAGCGACTGTTTCTTCGATTTGAGGGCGCGCGCAACGCAACCTTGCGCCTTGGCGATCAAGCCAATGACGGAAAGGTTAACGAAAGACGTTGCAAGCATGAGCTGACACACCCTGAATGAGGGCTCCATCTTCAGGGGGTGTGAGTAAATGTGTCAAGCCCTGCGTAGTTACCGGCAGGTTGCACCGCCCAGGCACTTGAACGGTGCCTGGGCGGTGAAACGATCGTTGTCGGTCAGGGATTAGCCACTGCGGCCTCAATCGCGGCAATGTCGATCTTGGTCATGGTCATCATCGCCTCGAAGGCTCGCTTGGCCGTCGCCGGGTCGGCATGGGTCACGGCGGCCGACAACACACGCGGCGTGATCTGCCACGACAGGCCCCACTTGTCCTTGCACCAACCGCAGGCACTGGCCTGGCCACCGTTGTCGATGATGGCGTTCCACAGCCGATCAGTCTCGGCCTGGTCATCGGTAGCCACCTGAAAGGAAAACGCCTCGGTGTGCGGGAATGCCGGACCGCCATTCAGGCCGAGACACGGGATGCCCAGCACGGTGAACTCGACGGTCAGAATGTCGCCCTGTTTACCTGCGGGATAATCCCCCGGCGCGCGGTGTAACGCCTTCACCGCACTGTCCGGGAAGGTCTTGGCATAAAACGTCGCAGCGTCCAGGGCGGTGCCGTTGTACCAGAGGCACAGGGTGTTTTTGTTGTTCATGTTCGGTCTCCACGGTGAATGGGTGTGTGGAGTTTAGATCAGGGTGAAGGGCGGATGCGGTGTTGCGAACCGAGTACCGCGGCCTCGCCGACAGAGGCCGCATACAGAATCAGCATGCTGGGGCCAGCAACACCCACGATTCTCTCAAGCCGATCGTCAAGGACGAAGAACGCGCAGATGAGCAAAACGTCTGCGCGCGCCCAACGCCACCGTCACGAACCAAGTCGCTCGCTGACAGGCGCATGCTGCGCCATCAGCTCCGCGACCCAGTCGATGAACACGCGCACCTTGATGCTGATATGCCGGTTCGGCGGAAATGCCACGTAGATCGGCATCGGATCGAGACGCCAGTCCTTGAACAGGGGCACCAATTCGCCGCGTGCTTCGTAGGTCGTGGACATGTACTTGGGCAGCCAAAGCACACCCAGCCCGGCCAGGCCGGCCGCGAGGTAGGCGTTGCCATCGTCGACTGCCAGCGCATAGCGACCTTTGACCTGTAGGCTCTCAGCGTGGTTGCGCATGGAGTAGGGCAGGGCTTTACCGGTGCGCGCCCACAAGAAGCCGACGATTCGGTGTTGCGAATCTTCCAGCTCCCGCGGATGTGCGGGGATACCGACGCGGGCCAGGTAGCTCGGTGCGGCGAAAACGCCAAGCTGGAGGTCGCCAACCTTCCGGGCCATCAGCGACTGATCCTTTATCTCGCCGCCGCGCACCACGCAATCGATGTTCTCACCGATCATATCCACGATCCGGTCGCTGACGCCCATGTCGATCTGGATGTCCGGGTAGCGCAGGTAAAACTCGGGCAATGCGGGGACTAGAATCATGCTGGCCAGCGGGCTTGGCACATCCACTCGCAATCGCCCCCTGGGCAGTGTCGAGGCGCCGGACAGGCTGGTCTCGGCGTCGTCCATGTCGGCCAGCAGCCGTAACACTCGCTCGTAATAGACTGCACCGTCGGCCGTGACGTTGACTTTGCGCGTGGTGCGGTTAAGCAATTTAACCCGCAACCGTGCCTCCAACTGCTGTACCAGTTGTGTCACGGTGGTCTTGCTCATGTGCAGTGTTTCGGCCGCTTTGGTGAAGCTGCCAGCTTCCACCACGCGAGCAAACGCCTGCATCGCATCAAAACGGTCCATTGCTAACCCCCGCTCTCGATTGGATTGTTTGGATTTTACAAACAGTGCTAGCTAGGGTTGCGTGTTTATCGCCCAGGTACAAGTCCATACAGTCTCTGCATCGTTAGTTCCGGGTCGGCTTTGACCCATTGATGGAGGCACCTATGACGCAGCGTGATGTTGTTTTTCCACCTGGACGCCAGGCGCTTTACGAGCGCAATCGCTATTCGCCGGCGATCAAGTCCAATGGTTTTTTATTTGTGTCGGGGCAAGTCGGCAGCCACGAAGACGGCTCGCCCGAACCCGATCTGGAGGCCCAGGTCCGACGCGCGTTCACCAACCTGAATGCAATCCTGGTCGCTGCCGGTTGCACCTTCGACGATGTGATTGACGTCACCGTCTTCATCGTCGATCCCGAGTCGACGTTCGAGACGATCTGGAAGGTTGTGCCGGAGTTCTGGGGCCGGGCGCCACACCCGACGCTGACCGGCGTGGGTGTCACATGGCTGTATGGTTACCAGTTCGAGATCAAGGTGATTGCCAAGCTGCCGGAAGGCACCGGGGGATGATCTGGCCAGTGATTACGCAAGGGCGCGGTACCGAAAGCGGTTCATCCTGAACCGTTGGGCTGTGACAGCGCGTACGTCACACCACCGCAGTTGCAAGCGTTCTGGAACGCCAGGCTAAAGCCAACACCATCAGCAGCCCCAGCCCCGCCATTGCTGCTCCGGCCAGGGAAATCGCCGGATAACCCAGCCCGGCATTGATCACCGCTCCGCCCAGCGCCGCACCAATCGCGTTGCCTAAGTTGAAGGCACCGATGTTCACCGCCGAGGCCAGATTGGGCGCGTCCTTGGCCGCTTCCATGACGCGCATCTGCAGCGGCGGCACCAGGGCGAAGCTGGCGATACCCCATATCAGGATGGCAACGGCGGCCGGCAGCGGCCAACGCATCAGTACGGTGAACGCGAGCAAGACGAGAATGAGCACGCTCAGCGAAACGATCAGGGTGCGATCTATCGAGCGGTCGGCGGCCTTGCCGCCCCACATGTTGCCCAGCGTCAACCCCACACCGAACAGCACCAGCATGGCGGTGATGTAGGCGGTGGACGCGTGGGTCTCGCTGCTGAGAATCGGCGCGATGTAGGTGAAGACGGTAAACATTGCCCCCGAGCCGACGACAGTGAGGGCCAGTGCCCCCAGCACCGGGCCACGGCCCAATACCCGAATTTCGGCCAGTACGCCGCCGCTTTGCGGCGCCGGCAGGTTGGGCAGGGCGAACCATAACGCTGCCATGGCCACCACACCGAGGCCGGTAATCCCCCAGAATGCGCTGCGCCAGCCGAACAGTTCGCCGAACCAGGCGGCCAGCGGCACACCGCCGATGGTCGCCAGGGTCAGGCCCATGAACATGGCCGCAACCGCTCCGGCACGTTTCTGCGGGGCAACCACGCTGGCGGCGACGATGGCGCCGACGCCAAAGAACGCGCCGTGGTTCAGTGAGGTCACCACCCTGGCGACCATGAGGCTGTAGTAATCGGTCGCCAGGGCTGACATCAGATTTCCCAGGGTGAAAATCGCCATGAGTCCGATCAGCAGATAGCGCCGTGGAATCCTGCCGGTGGTCAGGGTCATCAGCGGCGCGCCGAGCAGTACGCCCAGGGCGTAAGCGCTGACCAACAGACCTGCGGCGGGAATGGAAACACCGAGATCCGCCGCGATGCCCGGCAACATGCCCATGGGAGCGAACTCGGTAACGCCGATGCCAAAGGCACCCATGGCGAGTGCGACAAGTGGTGGATTGATACGCATGGAAGGCTCCTTATCTATGCCGCCAATGCTACGATTCAGCCTTTTCCGGCGGTAGATAGCATTTTTGGCAATCACCTTTGCGTAAGGGGCACAAATGGACTTCAACGGCAGATCGGGTGAAATGGGCGTGTTCGTCAGCGTGGCGCAGGAAGGCAGCCTGTCGGCCGCCGCGCGGACATTGGGGCTGACACCCTCGGCGGTCAGTCGGATCATCGCCCGTACTGAACAGCGTCTTGGCACTCGGCTGCTGTTGCGCACCACCCGATCGCTCACCTTCACCGCCGAGGGCGAGGCGTTCCTGCGCGGCGCCCGGCGCATCCTGGCCGACATGGCCGAGGTCGAAGAAGCCATCGCCGACCAGGGCGTCCCAAGGGGGCGATTGCGCGTCAGCGCCGCGCTTGGTCATGGGCGGCTGGCCATCGTGCCCTTGGTGGCGGCATTCAGCGCGCGCTACCCGAACATCGTCGTCGACCTCACCCTCGGCGACGAAGTGGTGGACATTCTCGGCGGCCAGGCCGACGTGGCGGTACGCTTTGGTTATCTGCCCGACAGCCCGCTGACCGCGCGCAGGATCGGCGCCACCGGCCAGGTAGTGGTGGCATCGCCCGCGTATCTGCAGCGCCACGGCATCCCCCTGGAACCGGAGGATCTACTGCGGCACAACTGCCTACGCTTCAACTTCCGACGTGCCGAACCCAACTGGCCATTCATCCGCGACGGAAAAGCGTTTTCCCTGAAGGTCAGCGGCAACATCGAATGCAGCAGTGGCGAAGCGCTGGCCCAACTCGCGCGAGTAGGTGCCGGCATTGCGCGTATCGGCGAGTTCAGCGTGAGCGAGGACCTGCAGCGTGGCGATCTGATACCGCTGCTGGAAGCCTGGAACCCCGGCGACGAGGAACCGATTCATGCGGTGTTCGTGGGGGGCTCGGCAATGCCGGCGCGGGTGCGGTTGTTCGTGGACTTCCTGCTGGAACAGCATCGGATGTAGGTGCTGGCGTTAGCTGATCCTTGCGGGTACGCGCGCGATGCTGTTTGCATTAAGCAAATAGTGAGCAACAACCGAATCCAAACTCATTCGAGTGCTAATAGAATGTTGAGCAGCAGCTGACGAAGTACCGAGCATGAATTGTATTCGACCGCCGAGCAATAAATTTATTGGCTCGGAATTGGTCGTTTTGGGTGAAATGCCGGGGCCAACCGCGAAGCACTGTTTTAGCTGCGCTTAAGCGTGACTTTGTTGTCCGACTCACTGACTATCTTATAGTTGCCTCTTAACTTTTTTAACACGCTAAGGCTTCTTACCGAAACGGCCATGGAAATAGCCGCCGAAGTTGCTGCAGCCCCTAGAACGCTGAGGGCTCCGCCTGACCCGGCAACCGCTGCGAAGCCAGCAACCGGTGTGGCAACACCACCCGTACCGACGGTGGCTATGACGCCATAAAAGACTATGCATATAGAACCAATGGCCACAGCCCATGCAACCGTGCCGGTAGCCTTTATCCGAATGGTTTTTTTTGCAAGATCGCCTTCAATCACGATGGTGTCTTCATTGCGGTTTACCGCGTCGGCTAGTTCTTTCTCTGTCGTTACGCTCATTGCTTGTCCTTCGTTTTTTTATTGCCGGCAATAATGAACCCGATGATTAAAAAAAGAATAATGATCGGTGGAAAAGCTACGCACAAAGCGATTGCGCCAAGTAGCAGCAGCCCGCCGATTATCACGCCTACCATTTCCCCTAAAAGTGGAAGTAATAGCTTGAACATAACGACGGCTAAAATAATTCCGGCTATTACGACAATAATCATGTGCGGCCTTATGTGGGTTGTGTTGGTTTTTAGAATATGTTTGTCGGGTCTGCACTAAAGGCCGTACCCCGGAATGATCCGGAAAGCGTCGATTGAGCATCCATGTCCGTCGCGTGAGTTTCTGATCTTCCAGTTTGAAATCCCATCGCGATCCTGCGTACTTTGCTTATCTGATACTTGGTTGGGCTTCTAAAATCCCCCTTCGCACGCTCAGGTTGTCGGCTGTCGCCCATCATTCTTTAGTTTTAAGGCATCCCTGCCAGTCATTCCCAATCCCCTCAGTGATTAATGATCTGCACTTCGCGGTACTCAAATAACAGTTTGAGGTGTCGAGGGCGAGGCACAGCCATTGAGCACGCTAGGGTTAGAGCAGCCCTTCGTTATTCAGCTTCAAGCGCGCATAGAAGAGAATCGCAACCGCGGGAATCAAGGCCGAGTAGCCGGGCTTGACTGCACTTTTCAGGTTCGTAACCGCCGCCTTGATGCGCTCGGTCGAAACCAGATGAGTGAGGGAGGGCAGTCGCGTTGCAGATGCCAGCGTTAACTCCTTGTTCTTACTGGTCAGCGTTGAGTGCGCCTTGCGATACACGGGGGCCGGTGCGCTAGGGGTCGAGAAGTAAGACGTAACGGTCAGGCTTGCCGCCAACGCATCGACCTGCTCAAAGTAAGCTTTCTCGGACATGACCTCCAAATGCTGGACAATGTCCTGTTTTGACGCGAGTACATGACCCTCACCGAAAGAAGAGTGGAAGCATTTGCTGATGAGCAACCCCTCCATCTCAATCACCCGAGCACAATCGTGCAACTCGTCTACCAAGTCGTAGTGTTCTGTCAGCATGAGCAGGATCTGTAGATACTTAAGACCGCGTCTACGCGCCAGGTTGGCCAAGCAGTGGCCGCCCAGTAGTTGGAATTCCTTGGTCAGCAGATACAGTGAATGGTCGGTCTCAAGGGTCGTCCAACTGCTGCTACGCAGGTGCTTGGCGACTTGATTGCGGATTCGATCGCTGGTCAGTTCGAGCAGGTCATAAATGAAGTGGTCGGTCACGACCGGATCGGGATTCTTGATGATCAGTTGGGGCTGATTCGACGCCGGCAGGCCACTTTTGTAGCCATGGAAGCCTGATGCCCTGAGTACTTGCTCCAGACGCGGCCAATAGTCTGTATGACCGAAGGACTCCATCCGAACGTTTTTGCAGTTACCGATTGGCTGGCGACCCGCGCTGCTTTCGCCCATATTCAATCGCAGAACGTCGTCATCTTTTGAGTAAGCATTGTACAGCCTGCAGTTTGTGCGCTTGCGGATGGCTCGAGCCTCGTCTCCCGACAATTCGGCAGCCGCCGCCATCAACAACACATCGCCAATTTCAAGATCGTGATCAGTTGGCCTGTCGAGCAGATCGAGTAGCGCACTCACGATGACCCGCCCGCCAAGCGAGTGCCCGACCAGATTGACCTTCGACACGTAGGGGTGATGTTTGAGCAGGTAGCCCTCAAGTTGCGAGAGCAGTGTCTTGCCCATGGCGGTGGCGCGCTTGCGGCTGGTGTTGAAGTGGACGGCGCGATCGGCTACTGCTGCCGCGGTACCCGCGAAGATGTTCAGCCGAGCCATTGCCGCCACGCTACTGCTGGATAACTTATCGAACTGGCTCCAATGACCGGAAGGCCAGAACGCAAAGATGTTGATGCACTCGTGGAGGGATGACGGGATACATTTGCTCAGCGCGCACCGGTCTTCTATATCGTGGCCGGCTGAGTAGCCGTGGATAAAGATGTTGGCGACCTCGCCGGAGCGGTGGGGCAGGGTCAAGAACTTGAAGTTGTGGCTCACGCGACGTCCTTGTAGCAAATCGTAGATGAGCGAATGGTGGCATTTGGCTATTGCTGTTGTAAACGGATGTTTAGGCACAAAGGCGCGGGGCTGGACCTCGACTCAGTAGGGCCTGAACGTGGCTTGCTGCTTATTCGTCCCGAAAACGCGGTGTTGGTGTTTGAAGAGCAACCCATGAGGCCGATAGGCATCACCGCGCGCATCCCGCCGCCTTGAGAACGCCATTCAAGCCCGCCGCGCCATCAGCAACACCGTCGCCGCCGCAGACAACAACCCCGCGCAGCAGCGATTGAACAACCGCTTGCCCCGTGGCTCGGCGAACCAGCGGCGCATGTGCAGGCCCATATAGGCGTAGAGGCTGATGGCGATCCATTCCAGCACCAGGAACAGTGCGCCGAGCAGGGCGAACTGTGGGGTGATGGGCTGGCCGGGCACCACGAACTGTGGGAGGAAGGCGGTGAAGATCAGGATGGCTTTCGGGTTGCCCGCCGCTACCAGAAACTCCTGACGCGCCAACTCCCATATTCCTACCTTGGCCGTAATCGATTCGTCCTGCGCCTGCGGATCGGCCCGCCACAGTTGCAACGCCAGATAGAACAGATACGCCGCACCGACGATCTTGATCGCGTAGAACAACAACTCCGACGTTTGCAGCACCACCGCCAACCCGGCGGAGGCGAGGGCGATCATGCCGGCGAAGGCGAGCAGGCGGCCGATGCCGGCGAGGCAGGCAGTGCGGTAGCCGTAGCGCGTGGCGTTGCTGACGGACAGCAGGTTGTTGGGGCCGGGTGCCATGTTCAGTGCGAAGCAGGCAGGTAGGAAGAGGGCGAGGGTGGTGAGGTCCATGGCGGTTCCGGGTACTGGCGGGGAGGGTCGAGGATAAAGGGGCTTGAGGGGAGAAGACAATCCAAGTCCTAAAGTTTGCCCCCTTGACGTCGATAACCGCTGTGAACCACTCAATCATGGACCGATGAAATGGTACTTACCCTCAGTTCTACCTATATCCCGCCCGCCAATACCACCTTACGCCTGCCGACCAGATACTCGTGGCCAAGCCTCTGACGGACCTCGCGAAGGACGCCGTGGCCAGCGCCGGCCCGGCGGCTGTCTACCATCCCAGCGCAGACGCTGAACCAATGCAGTCGCTGGAGGCTATCGATACGTGGGTCGGCCGCTCGGCATCACGAGCGCTTCCTCGGATCATCGAGATCGCCAAAGGCGCGCAAAGCGTGCTGAACGCCACGTTCAAGACATTCCAGTCAACGCTCGCGGCGACTTATCCGGATTTGGCCGGCACGAAATACGGCTTTACGGTGGAGGCCGATGGCGCGTTGAAGGTGCTCAATGAAGCCGGTCAGCTCAGCAGTTCGCAGAGCACGGATGAAACCCGCGTTCGTGCGTCTTTTGCGCCTGCCTGAAGATCGAGAACGGCTACCCGAGCGGCCTCATCAGCGTCAGAAACTGTACTTCGCCGTTACCCCAAAGCTGCGCGGGTTGCCGTAGGTGTCGGTGGAGCCCCAGATCGTGCTGTTGCCGATCGCCGAGTAGTAGGTGCGGTCGAAGATGTTGTTGGCGTTCACTTGCAGGTCCAGGTGCTGGTTCACTTGGTAACCGGCCATCACGTCCGCCACCGCGTAGCTGCCTTGCTCCAGGCGATAGCTGCCGTTGGTGAGGGCGATGTCGTTGTACATGCGGCTCTGCCAGTAGACGTTGCCACCGATGCGCAGTTTTTCCAGCGGGCCCTGGAAGCGGTAGGACGTGGTGAGTTTGAACAGGCGTTCCGGTGTATCGGAGCTGAAGCGCTGGTTGTCATTGGCCGGGTCGCTGTCCTTGATGAAATGCGCGCGGGTGTAGGTGAAGCCGCCGCCGACTTGCCAGTTTTCGGTGAGGGCGCCTTGCAGTTCCAGGTCGATGCCCTGGCTGCGCACCAGGCCGGCGGCTGCGTAGCAGGTGAGCACCGGGCAACCGGCCTGGGTGGCGGCGGTGGTGGCGCGGTTTTTCTGGTCGATCTGGAACACCGCCAGGCTGGCGTTGAGCGCACCGTTGAAATATTCGCCCTTGATGCCGACTTCGTAGTTTTCGCCCACGATCGGTTCCAGCACCTTGCCCGAGAGGTCCTTGCTGCTTTGCGGGTTGAAGATGTCGGTGTAGCTGGCGTAGACCGAGTGGTGCTCGTCGAGGTCGTAGATCACCCCGGCGTAGCGCGTCAGGTTGCGGGTGACTTTGTAGTCGCCGTCCTGGCTTTGGCGATCGTCATAGTCGTACCAGTCCAAGCGTGCGCCGAGGATCACCTTGAGCGGGTCGGCCAGGTTGAGGCGCGTGGTCAGGTAGACGCCGTCCTGGGTGGTGAGGGTGTGGGTTTTGCCGTTGCGCTGGAAGTCGGGTTTGGCGCCGTTGAGCGGGTAATTGGTGTCGTAAGGGCTGTATTCCTTGGAGGTGGCGTCGTAGATGCGTTTGCTGGTGCCGACCACCACTTCGTGGGTGCGGCCGAAGGCGTCGACCGGGCCGCTGGCGAAGGTGTCGAAGGCGTACTGTTTGTCGTCCTGATGCGACTGGTAGGCGGTGCGCGCCAGCTCGGTCTGGTAGCGCGATTGGTAACTGCCGGTGAACACGCCGTCCAGCTGTGACGCGGAGCCGGCGACGTTGAGTTTCCAGCCATTGTCGAAGCGGTGCTGGACGTCGCCGAATACGGTGTTGATCGTCAGCTCCTTGTTTTCCCAGTCGCTGCCGGGGTTGGTGGAGCGGGGCAGGTTCAGGTGATGACCGTCGGTGCCGATGGGCAGGCCGCCCCAGAAGAAGTTGGTCTGGTCTTCCTGCCGGGAGAAACCGAGGGTGGCGGTGGTGTCTTCGCTGAGGTCGGCTTCGCTGATCGCGTAGAACAGGCCGTGGTCGCTGGTTTCGTTGTCGCGGAAGCTGTTGGCGTCGCGGTACGAGCCGACGACGCGGCCGCGCAGGGTGCCGCTGTCGTTCAAGGCGCTGGAAGCATCGAGCTCCATGCGATAGTCATCCCAACTGCCGGCCGCGCCGGTGATCGACACCTGCGGCGTAGCGGTGGGGCGCTTGCGCACGAAGTTGATCGCCGCCGAAGGGTTGCCGGCGCCGGTGACCAGGCCGGTCGCGCCGCGGATCACTTCGACCCGGTCGAACATCGCCAGGTTGGGCTGCACGCTGTTGGTGTAGCCCGAGTAGGCGCTGGGTAGACCATCGAACATCATGTTGTCGATGTCGAAGCCGCGCGAGCTGTAGGTCTGCCGGCCGGGGCCGCTGGACTGGCTGAGGAACAGGCCGGGGGTGTTCTTGACCACATCGTTGACGCTGGTCATGGCCTGGTCGTCCATGCGCTGGCGGGTGATCACGGTCACGGCCTGCGGGGTCTCGCGCATGGTCAGCGGCAATTTGGTGGCTGTGGCCATAGCACCGGTGGTGTAGGACTGGGTGCCTTCGGTGGTCTCGCCGAGTGCCTGGCCGCTGATCTCGGTGGCGCCCAGTTCAAGCGGTGCCGCTGCCTTTTCGGTATCGGCCGCCAGCGTTGTCTGGGTGCCGCTGAGGCAGATGGCCAATGCCAATAGACTGGGTGAAAAACGCGTACCGACAGGTTGTTGAACGGACATGAATCTGAGCCTCCCCCGAGCGCCATCCATGGCGAATAATAAACGTATTGATAATTATTCGCGTAAGTGTGGCAGATTGGATCCGCGCAAAAAAGACTTGGGGGAGAATTGCTTAACAACTTTTTCACATCTGTCGGGGGGACAGATCGCGCTCCCAGCGCGAAATCATCCGCCGCTGCGTGGGCTCGCGGGCGCCAATGGGCTGGCGCTCAAATCGACGGCACCGCGAAAAAAATCGCCGTCAGAATTCCATTCGCAGGCCCACGGTGCCTTGTCGGCCATTGAGCATCTGGCTGTCCAGGTTGCGGTTATAGCCGACTTCGCTGTACAGGCTGACGCCCTTGGCCACCTCCAGCGTGGCGCCCAGACTCAGGCCCAGGGTGGTGGATTTCTGTTCGGTGTCGATGTCTGTCACACGGTTAAAGGTGACGGTGTTCTGCCCGGCGGCGGTGTGCCAGATATTGGCCCGCGCGTAGGGCTGCAACGGCAGGCCACGAACCTGATAGTCGCCCCGCAGGCGTATGCCCAGGCGCGTGGTGACGTTGGTGTCGGCGTTGTAGGCCACGTCGGAGATGCCATCGTTCTGACTGTCCAGTTTGGTTCGGCTCAGGATCAATTGAGCCTGCGGTTCAACCACCCAATCGGCGGTCATCTGGAACGGCCTGCCGACCTCGACGGATGCGGCGACGTTATGCCCGCGGGTTTTCATCTTCACCCCACGGTCCGATTCGTTATTGCCATCGAAACGGGTGCCCATCAGCACCAGATCGAGGTAGGCCTGGTTGGCGCCGATCAGTGTCCAGTAAACGCCCAGGCTGTCACCGCGCAAGGTGGTGTTGCCAGCGGCCTTGTCTTGCCAGCCGCCGTTGAAGCCTTTCACGTCACCTTTCAAGCGGCTGTGGCCGACGAAGAAGCCGACTCGCTGCACCGCGCCGTTGGCGGTAGCGCTCGCGTACACGTCGGTACCGATCTGGAAGGCGGACATCGAACTGTCCAGCGTCGGGCTCACCGTGCCGGCAAAGCTCTGGCGGCTGCTGTTGCCATACACACGCCCCCAACCGGCAGGAAACGCACCGGTCTGCTGTTGTTGGCGCTGATCGCCCATGCGTTCGTGATAGGTGCCCAGCATGGCCTGTACGATTTGTTGCGCGGCAGGAAACAACACCGCGTAGATCGGTACTTCCGGGCGATAGATCGGGATCGGCGTGAGGCCCGGATTGGTCGGCAGTTCAGGGGTGCCCACCACAGGTTCGGGGAGCGGCGTCACCGGGCCCGGCAGCGGCGCCACCGGCACTGAAGAGCGCAGGTAGTAGTTTTCGCCCGTGCCCGCGTTGTCGCCCCCTTTGAACAGGTAGTAGTCGAAGGCGCCTGCGGAAACCCGATTTGCCAGGGTGAACTGGGTGCCGGCGCCGCTGGCGCCGTTGATTGCGCGGACCACCTGGATGCCGTCCTGCACGGTTTCGGCCCCCGGCCCGGCGAGATTGGTCACGCTGATAGCGGTAGTGCCGCTGATCTGGCCCGTGCCGATCACCAGCAAATCGCTGGTTGAGCCGTCGTTGCCCAAGACGCTTTGCAAGGCGAGTCGGCCAGCGTTGCCGTTGTAGTTCCCGTTCACTGTCAGCGTGTCGGTGGCGCTGGTACTGCCGGTGGTCATGTCGATCAGGCCGCCGTCGTTCAAGGTGACGGATTGGCCGGCGGTAAAGGGGTCGATCGAACCGTTGGTGACAGTCAATTTGCTCGAGCCGTCGAGGCTCATGATGCCGCTGCCGGTTGCGCTGTCGCCCAGCACGAAGGCACCGCCCAGCTTGAGGTCCGAGCCGTTATCCAGCAGCACCTGTTCCCAGCCGGTATAGCGTGCGGGGACGTCGGTCTGGGTGTTGTCGAATGTGAGCGTGTCGTTACCCAGGCCACCATCCACCAAGGGGTTGGAGGACAGCGACGTTTCGTTGAGGTTTTTCAGCAGCGCAGTGTCGTCGTCGGCGCCCATGACGATCAAGCCGTTGACCTTGCCGCCATCGCGCCAGATCAACTGGTCCTTGCCGAAACTGGCGAGGATTTGCCCGTTGACCGTGCCGCCGCTGACTTCAATCAAGTCATCGCCGCCGCTGGTGCTGATGTTGCCGCCGATGTAACTGATGCCCGAGACGAGAATATGGTCATTGCCGAACCCGGTGACCAGATTGCCCAGGATGGTGCCGCCTTGCATGTCGAACACGTTGTTATCGAGCTTCATATCGACCCGGCCAATGGTGCCGCTTCTCATCGTGGCTTGGTCGCCATCTTCAAACGCCCCGGTGATGACCCCGCCGCTCATGTTGAAGGTGTCCAGGCCATCGCCCTGGGCCAGGGAAGCGATGGTGCCGCCGCTCATGGCAAAGCTGTCGATGCCGCCGCCTTGGCTTATTGCACCCGCTTGCCCACCGGTGATCTGCACCACATCCGCGCCTGCGCCTTGGGCGACCGAGCCAGTGACGGTGCCCAGGTTGAGGCGGAAAATATTCGCGCCGTCGCCTTGGTTCAGCGCACCGTTGAGCGCCGCTGTCGGCCCGTTCACGTCCACCAGGTCGTTACCCGCACCAAAGGTGACATTGCCGTTGATGGCGCCGCTGCCACTGATATTCAGGGCGTTGTTGCCGCCGGTGTCGGTAAACCCCGGTGCCGAGGCACTGTCGCAGGTGGAGATGTCGTCGCCGGCGCTGTTGTTGATCGTGCATGCGCCATAAGAGGGGAGTGGCCACGCCGTCACGGCGATGATTGAGCTGATGCCTAGGTACCACAAAGAAGATGTTGGTGCGCGCATGACCCGTCCTCGTTCGAAGGGAACATCTCCCGGCACCTGGGCAAGCAGGTGCGTTCGGACCATGGCAACAACGAACGATACGGATCAGGGAGTACCGGTTACCCGATTCTGAAAACATCGGCCAATGCAAAGGGTTGGCATGGCTTTCTCGACTGCGCCTTAAGCAGTGCAGGTTTTTTGCACCTTAGTCGCACATCAAACGGGCCGCCACTGTCAGAAATAACAGGTATAGACGAATGGGCTTCTAGACGAACACGATCTCATAGGGCTCGCGCATCCGCTCCAGCAACACCTGGGCGAGCATCGGCGCGAGCCCGATCTCCGGGTCTCCGGCCAGTTGGCTGGCATAGGCATGGGCCGCATGCAGCTTGCGCGCCACGCTCCAGGTGTCGAGGCGCACCTTGCGCGCACGCTGCCAGGGGATCATCGAACCTTCGCGCGCCGTCCAATGCCAGGCCCAGATCGGCAGCTCATACAGACGTGCCCCGACCAGGCTGCATGCCTTGGCGCTGGCACGGCCGACGGCGTCGTGGTCGGCGTTGCCGTCGTTGCGCCAGGTGCTGAAGACCACATCGCCGGGCTGCAGATATCGGGCGATGAGTTGGCTCATGGGGTGTTCGCTGGCGGCCAGCGCGTCATCGCGAAAGCCGCCGCGAATCCACTTCAGGCTGTGCAGCGGCATGCCCAGCCGGCGCAGCGCTTCGACGCTTTCCTGGGGCCGCACCACGCTCAAGCGCCTCGCCGGCCAGACATTCGAGCCGGGGTGGCTGGCGCTGCCGTCGGTGATGGAAATCAACAGCATCGGGTGTTCGAGGGTGCTCAGCCGTTGCAGCAAACCGCCACAGGCCAACACTTCATCGCCGGGGTGGGGCGCGATGATGACCACCCGCGCACCCGCAGGCACCAGCGAGTGAGGATGAATGGCGGGGATTTGCGCCAACTGCGGGGCACTGTTCCAGATCTGCGCTGGGCCGCGGCGGCTTTCGCTGAGGGAGGCGGGTTTCATGGCGGGCACGTCCTTGTCAATTGATGCTGGGTCGTAGCCCGTGGACGGGACGACGCTCTTTTTAGTCGCCGCAGGCTCCGCTGCAGCGATTGCTCGGCATTTCAATCCTGGATTGCCGGCAAGGCGTCCTCAGCATAGACAAGGATTCGCTGCTTTCACATCTTGTAACTTCGATTTTTTTTAACGGCCCCGTCTCAGGCTGCTCAACGCAGGCCCTCATGGGTGGCGACCGACGTACCGTCGCGGCTCCAGAGGTCGAGCAGGAAGTCACTGTCGTGGTGCCGCGCAACACACGGCATGGCCAGCCGTTGCTCGAGCAGCGCATGCACTTGGGCGGCGGTTTGCGGGCAGCCGTCGATCGGCGCGCGCCAGTGACAGGCCAGCAGTTGACCGTCGTCGCTCAGCGCGGCGAGGGCGCAGTCGATCAGGCGGGTGAGGTCATCGGCGTCGAGGTAGTAACACAGCTCGCTCAGGACGATCAGGTCGAAGCGGCCGTCAGGCCACTGTGCGGGCAGGCGACTCTGCTGCACCTGGGCATGGGGAAATCCCATCAGACGTGTCTTGGCCAGGGCCACTGCCGCGGCCGCGGTATCGCAGCACACCAGGCGGTCACAACGCGGCGCCAGTTCGACGCTCAGTTCACCATTGGCGCAGCCGGGCTCAAAAATCGCGGCGTAACGCGGGCGGGTCAACAGCGCCAAGGTCAGCGCGCGCTTGCGCCGCTCATACCAGCGTTGACGGAAGGCCCAGGGGTCATCGTTGTCGGCGAACAGCCGATCAAAATACGGTGTCGCCACGCTCATACAAACACCACTTCAAAAGGCTGCAGCAAACGCTCGACGACATACGGTGCCAGCACCGGCGGCAAGCCGATCTGCGGATCGCCCTCCAATTGGCTGGCGAACGCGTGGATGGCATGGCGCTTGCGCGCGACGACTTGGCAACTCAGCGGGAGTTTGCGCGCGCGATGCCACGGTACCTGGCTGTCTTCCGGGGTTGCCCAGTGCCAGGTCCACACGGGCAACTCGTACAGGGTCGCGCCGACCGCCAGTGCGGCACTGGCGCTGGCGCGGCCGACGGCTTCATGGTCGCAGTGGCCGTCTTCGCGCCAGGTGGTGAACACCACGTCCCTGGGTTTGAGGTGGCGCTCAATGAACGCGGCCAACTGCGCTTCGCGGGCGGCGACCTGGCTGTCGGTAAACCCGGCGCGCAGCCACTTCAACCGGTGCAGCGGCAAGCCGAGGCGGTGCAAGGCCTGGGCCGACTCCTGCGGGCGCACCACGCTGAGGCGCTCCACCGACCAGCGCCGCGAACCGGGGTGACTGGCGCTGCCATCGGTGACAGAGATCAACTGGATCGCCCGACCCAGTGCGGCCAAGCCTTGCAACAGGCCGCCGCAGCCCAGCACTTCATCGTCCGGGTGCGGTGCGATGATCACTGCGCGATGCCCTTCGGGTACCAACTGTTCGACGCTGATCGGCGCCAGTTCAGCCATGTGGGACGAGGTCTGCCACTGATGCAGCGACGTGCCCTGGCCCACGATCGGATTGGCTTTCATAACTGCCACCTCCCAGGTGGCTCGGCGGCGACCTGTTCACCGAGGGCGGCCAGGTCACGCTCGGCATGGCTTTGACGTACATACACCGGCAGGTCCGCCATCAGTTGGGCAAAGTGCGGATCTTTGCAAAAAGGCCCCGCACCGGCGGCGCGACCGACGTGGCGCATGACCTGTTCAACCGTGTCTTCGAGAGACGCGCGTACCTGTTGGGCCAGTTGCCTGGCATCGGCCAGCGGGGCGCGGTCGATCTGCCGCGCACTGGCACGCAGCACGCAGGCGGCACTGTTCAAGGCGCTGTCGACCGCGCCGAGGTGGGCCAGGGCATGCGGTTCCGCACGCCTGTTGCACTGCTCGCGCAGCACTTCAGCCAGGCGTTGCGCCGCGCCATACCAGCACGCTGCGATACCGACGGCGCCTTGCCAGAAGCCGGGGCGGGCGAGGTAGTCGCCGGGCCTGCCGATGGCAATCCCGCTGGCCGCCTCGAACAGGACGTCGACACTGCCGGTGGCCGCCATGCCTACCGCCTGCCACCCCTCATCGGTCACGCAGATGCCGGGCTGGCCCATCTCCACTGCGACCAATTGCTGGCGATCCTCCTCGTCCCAGGCGGTCAACAACCCATGGCTGACCACCGCCGCCCCCGAACACCAGGCTTTACGCCCCTGCAGCACCAGACGATGGCCGGTGCGCCGCACCCGCACCTTGGCCGTCGGTGGTTCTGCCGCCCACATGCCCCAGAGGCTGCCCTCCGGCGGCAAGGGGCTGCGCAGCTCGGCAATGATCGCCAAGGCATCGGTGTGACCTTCGAACAACTTGCACAAGCGCAGGTCGTGTCCGGCGACCTGGGCCAAGCGGCTGAACCGTTCGAGGGTCTGGCCGCTGCCGGGGAGCGGCAGGCGGTCCAGCCCCTCGGTCTGCAGCGCCTTCAAGGCCGCGCCCAGGGCCTGCGTGTCCGCATAGCCTTGGTAGCCTTGAAGGAATCCATGCAGGCCCATGTCACACCTCTTCGTCGTGCTGCAGTTCAAACAGCAGCAGCGAGCGCCCGGTGACCGCGTACTCATGGTGGAAATCAAAGCGTTCCTGCCCGCGTATCGTCGTGTCATGGGTGTCGAGCATGCAGGTCCAGAACTGGCCTTCCGGCACGGGGGGCAGGCGGAAATTGACCAAGTCGTGATGGGCGTTGACCACCAGCAACAACGTGGCATCGCCACCCGGACGGCGAATCCCGGTCTCCTGGGCGCGGCCATCCATCAGCATGCCCAGGCAACGGCCGTGACTGTCTTCCCACTGTTCGGTGCTCATCTCGTTTCCATCCGGCGCGAGCCAGGTGACGTCCTTCACGCCGATGTCTTCGTTGTAGTCGCCCACCAGGAAGCGGCCACGGCGCAGGATCGGGTACGTCATGCGCAGTTTGATCACGCGCTTGACGAACTTGAGCAGCGCCTTGCCGTCATCGTCCAGCTCCCAGTTGACCCAGCCGATCTCGCTGTCCTGGCAGTAGGCGTTGTTGTTGCCGTGCTGGGTGCGCGCGAACTCATCCCCGGCCACCAGCATCGGCGTGCCTTGGGCGAGCAGCAGGGTGGCGAAGAAGTTGCGCATCTGGCGCAGGCGCAGGGCGTTGATTTCCGGGTCGTCGGTGGGGCCTTCGACGCCATGGTTCCAGGACAGGTTGTTGTTGCTGCCGTCCTGATTGTTTTCGTCGTTGGCTTCGTTGTGCTTGTCGTTGTACGACACCAGGTCATGCAGGGTGAAACCGTCGTGGGCGGTGATGAAGTTCACTGAGCTGTAAGGCCGGCGGCCACGGTGGTTGAACATCTCGCCGGATGCGGTCATACGCCCGGCGAAGTCCGCCAGCTGGCCGTCATCGCCTTTCCAGAAGGCGCGCACGGTGTCGCGGAAGCGGTCGTTCCATTCCACCCAGCCCGGCGGGAAGTTGCCCACCTGATAGCCGCCGGGGCCGCAGTCCCAGGGTTCGGCGATGAGTTTCAACTGGCGCAGCACCGGGTCTTGACGGCAGGCGACGAGGAAACTGTGGCGCTCGTCGAACCCGTCACGATAACGGCCGAGGATGGTTGCCAGGTCGAAGCGGAAACCGTCGACGTGCATCTCGGTGGCCCAGTAACGCAGGGAGTCAGTGACCATCTGCAGCACGCACGGGTGGCTCAGGTCGAGGGTGTTGCCGGTGCCGGAATCGTTGATATAGAAGCGCTTGTCGTCCGGCATCAGGCGGTAGTAGGAAGCGTTGTCGATGCCGCGCATGGACAGGGTCGGGCCGCGCTCGTTGCCTTCGGCGGTGTGGTTGTAGACCACGTCGAGAATCACTTCCAGCTTGGCTTCGTGCAGGTGCGCGACCATCTCCTTGAACTCGGCGATCTTGCCGCTGGCCAGGTAGCGCGGGTCCGGGGCGAAGAAGGCGATGCTGTTGTAGCCCCAGTAGTTGGTCATGCCTTTTTCCAGCAAATGCTGGTCGTTGACAAAGGCGTGTACCGGCAACAGTTCCACGGAAGAAATACCCAACTGGCGGATGTGCTTGAGCAGATCGTCTTCCATCAGCCCGGCGCAGGTGCCGCGCACGGCCTCGCCGACCGAGGGGTGACGCATGCTGATGCCGCGCAGGTGGGTTTCATAAATGATCGTGCGGTCCCATGGCACGCGCACCGGTTGGTCGTCGCCCCAGGTGTGCGCTGGGTCGATGACCTTGCACTTGGGCACGAAGGGCGCACTGTCGCGTTTGTCGAAACTGAGGTCGTCGTCGGGGTGGCCGATGGTATAGCCAAACAGCGCTTCGGACCATTTGAGCTCGCCCACCAGCTGTTTGGCGTAGGGGTCGATCAGCAATTTGTGGTGGTTGAAACGGTGGCCGTTGGCCGGGTCATACGCGCCGTACACACGGTAGCCGTAAATCAGCCCGGGGTGGGCGTCGGGCAAGTAGCCGTGGAAGATTTCATCGGTGTATTCGGGAAGTTCGATACGTTCCAGCTCGACCACGCCAGCGTCGTCGAACAGGCATAACTCGACTTTGGTAGCGTTGGCCGAGAACAGGGCAAAGTTGACACCCAGGCCGTCCCAGGTCGCCCCCAGGGGGAAGGGCAAACCTTCGCGAATCCGCGATGGTTCGTGGGCCGGGGGGGCCTGTTTTTTATCGGCTTTGCTCATTGTGTTGCTCCTGCATGGGTCTTTTTTCGGGCCGAACGTAGCCCTGCTGACGAGGGGTCAGCTAATAATCGGGCAAGTGGCTGACCTCCGGCCGGGGTTGCCGGCCGGAGGTTCATGACGGCACAGGGCTTACGGCTTGGGCTTTTTTGTGGCCGCCGGCTTTTTAGCCGCCGGCGTGGCCGGTTTGCCTGCGGCCGCTGCCGGCTTGGCTTTCGCCGCCGGCTTGGGCGCGGTTTTCGGTTTGGCGGCGGGTTTGGGCTTGCTGGGCGTCAGCGCTTCGGCTTCTGCCAACTTGCGGGCCATTTCCCAATGGCGCGCATCCTGACCTTGCGGCTTGCCCTCCGACTCCCAGATCTGATACGCGAATTCGCGAACACGTTTGTCTTCAGTACTCATCACAATGTTCCTCGCAGAAAATTTCAGCTTGATTGATCATCAGGATCGATAAAGACGTTGACCGGGAAATCCCCCAGCGCAGTGCTGATCAACAGCTCCTTGTCTGGTGTGACTGCGCGTGTATGAAAAAGTCCCTTCCAGTTTTCGGTTGGCGCGGCGAACGGTAATTTCACTCGGGTATCGCCCCAAACCCGCGCATTGACCTGGGGATGCACACCGTTTTCCAGCAGGCGATAGGGCCAGCGCGGCACCACCACCAGTGCGCGTTTGCCCTGGTATTCGCGGCAGAACGCGACCACGTGCTCGGCGTGTCGACCGACCACGTCCAGGGGCGTGTAGCTGCCCCGATGGAACAGTTCAGGATGGGCCTTGCGCAAGGCCAGCACCTGGGCGATCAAGGCTTGTTTGATACGCCCGTCCCGCCAGTTGAACAACAGCTTGCCGATGTCCGGTGGGGTAGCCAGCGCGTGCTGCCGTGCGTTGAAATCCACCGGGCGGCGGTTGTCCGGGTCGACCAGGCTGAAGTCCCAGAACTCATTGCCCTGGTACAGGTCCGGCACACCCGGCACTGTGACTCGAAGCAAGGATTGCGCCAGCCCATTGAGCGCGCCAGCGGGGGCAATCGCTTGGGCGGCGGCGCCGATGGCGGTGCGCAGTGCGCGGCCTGCGTCGCTGAGCAGCAGGCGCGTGAGAAACGTTTCCACGCCCTGTTCGTAAGCCTCGTTGGGCGCGCTCCAACTGCTCTGCAACTTGGCTTCGCGCAGGGCCTTTTGTTGCCATTGCCAGAGGCGTTGTTGATAGGCTTCGAGTGCCGGCCGGTCGTCCAGGTGCAGGTCCAGCGGCCAACTGCCGAGCAGTACCTGATAGAGGATCAACTCATCGCCTGCCGATGGGCAACTGGCGTCGTTGCGCAGCGGCGCGGCGAGGCGGCGCCAATGCGTCACCTGTTCGGCATACCACCCTGCGCACTCACTCAACACGGCGAGGCGGGCGCGGCTGTCTTCACCGCGTTTGTGGTCGTGGGTGGCGGTGGCCAGCAGGTTATCGGGGAACGCCTGCAAGCGCTGCTGATTGGCCGCGTGAAAATCGGCCAGCGGTGCGCTGAACTGTTCGGTACTGAAGCCCACGTCGTTGCGCGACAGCAACACCGCCGAGCGATAGAACGCGGTGTCTTCCACGGCTTTGGCGGCGGCCGGCGAGGTCAATTGCTGGAAGCGCACGCAGGCGTGCTTGAGCAGCTTGCGCTCGCGGCCGAGCGGGCGATTGCGCCACGGTTGGCCGCCCAACCATTTTTCCAGGTTGTCCAGCACCGGCCAGTCGCCTTCGCTCAAGGTGCTGCGCGCGCCCGCCAGGGCTTGCAGGAAAAACGTGTCGTCGCGTTCGCTGCGGCCACAGGCGCTGATGTAGGTGCGGTACACCGGGAAATGCACGATCAGTTCCTGCAGGGCGCGGCGGATCGCGCCGAGGGTCAGGTCGCGGCTCATCACGTCGTCGCGGGCCACTTGCAGCAGGGCCTGGGCCACGCTTTCGAAGTCGCCGGCGAGGGAGCCGTTGAGGATCTGCCGGCGCGCCAGCCAGGCTTCTTCGATAAAGGCCGACGGCCGTTCGCTGTGCCGGGTCCACAGCTCGGCCAGCGTTGCGAAGCCTTGCGGGCGGTGTTGCAGCAGCGACAGTTGGTTCATGAATTCGTAGCCGGTGGTGCCGTCCACCTGCCAGTCCTCGCGCAGGGTTTCGCCTTCGCCGAGGATTTTTTCGACGAAAATCGGCAGGTGACGCTCGGGCGACAGCGTATCGACCCGCCGCCGCAGCTTGCGGCAATACCCGCGTGGGTCGGCCAGCCCGTCGATATGGTCGATGCGCAGGCCATCGACCAGCCCCTGGCTGATCAACTCGAAGATCTTGCCGTGGGTGGCTTCGAACACGGCACTGCGTTCTACGCGCAGGCCGCCCAGATCGTTGACATCGAAGAAGCGCCGCCAGTTGATATCGTCCGCCGCGGTGCGCCAACTGGCCAGGCGATAGGCCTGTTGCTCCAACAGCCCGTGCAGGCGCTGGAACCCGTCGGGCTGGCGTGCGTCGAAGGTGCCCAGCCGCTGTTCGATGGCCTGCCGCACGGCGTTGTCGGTGGCGCGTTCGGCCAGGGCTTGTTTGAGCCAGGCCGCTTCGGCGTAGGCATCGCTCTGGTAGGCGAGGGTGCTGAAGCGGTCGGCGAGGGGCTTGAGCAGTTCATCGGCGCCCAGAATCGTCGCGTAATCTTGTGGGCAGATCGGGAAGCGGTGTTCGTAGTGCTCGACGGAAAAACTGCCGTGCGCGGCGTCGAAGTGCAGGGTCAACGTGCCGGCTTGCAGGGCTTCGCCGTAGTCGCAGCCGAGGAACGGCATGAGCAATTGGCCCTTGAGCAGCGGGTCGGGCGAGTGCCATTGAATGTCGAAAAATTCGCAGTAGGGACTCAACCGGCCCCACTCCAGCAGGTCCAGCCACCAGGGGTTGTCGGCGCCGCCCACGGCCATGTGGTTGGACACGATATCGAGGATCAGCCCCATGTCGTGTTGGCGCAGGGCGGCCACCAGGCGGCGCAACGCCGCTTCGCCGCCCAGCTCCGGGTTGACGGTGGTGGGGTCGACCACGTCATAGCCATGCATGGAACCTGCGCGGGCACTGAGCAGCGGTGAGGCATACAAATGGCTGACGCCCAGCCGGGCAAAGTACGGCACCAGAGCCACCGCGTCATCAAGGGTGAACCCTTTATGAAACTGCAGGCGCTGGGTAGCGCGCAGGGGCAGAGCCTTCATCGGTCACGCTCATGGGCTTGATTGCGCGCCACCGCCAGCAGTTCCAGGCGGCGCGCGGCCCCCGCGTTGTCGAGCAGGCTCGCCGCCTCACCCGGCAGGCGGCGGCGCCAATTGGGGTGGGTGTCGACGGTGCCGGGCAGGTTGGCTTGTTCTTCGAGGCCCAAGGCATCTTCCAGCGGCAGCAGCACCAGCGGCGCGCGGGTGTGGCCGAGGTAGCGCACGCTGGCGTCGATCATGTGGTCGGTTTCATTGCGCACTTCATCGACGAAGTTCTGCGGGTCCTGGCTCAAGGCCTGGCGCAGTGCCTGGCGTTCGCGCAGGCGGTGTTCGCGCCATTGCTCCGTGGTGGGCGCATCGATCAGGCCGAGCTGGACGTTCCAGTCGATGTCGCGGCTGTGCCACCAGCCATTGAGGGTTGGCAGGTCGTGGGTGCTGGTGGTGGCCAGGGCGTTGTCCGGCCAGTCGAGGATCGGCTTGAATTGGCCATCATGACCTTGTTCGAACAGCAGCACGCGCATGCCCAGAATCGAGCGGCCGATGAGTTTGTCGCGCAGGCCGTCGGGCACGGTGCCGAGGTCTTCGCCGAGGACGATGGCCTGGTGGCGGTGCGATTCCAGCGCCAGCAGACGCAACAGATCGTCCACCGGGTAATACAGGTAGGCGCCGTCCTGGGGCGAGGCATCCATGGGCATCACCCACAGGCGTTGCAGGCCCATCACATGGTCGATACGCAAGCCGCCGGCATGGGCGAAATTGGCCCGCAGCATCTCGATAAACGCACGGAAGCCATGGCGCTTGAGGCCTTCCGGGGCGAAGGCGGAGATGCCCCAGCCCTGGCCGGCGCGGTTGAGAATGTCCGGCGGCGCGCCGACTGTCAGGCCGGCGAGCAATTCGTCCTGGCGGCTCCAGGCCTGGCTGCCGCCACCGTCGGCGCCGACGGCCAGGTCGGCGATCAGGCCGATGCTCATGCCACTGCCTCGGGCGGCTTGTTGGGCGCGTTCCAGGCAGCGCGCGATCAGCCATTGGCCGAAGGCGTAGAAGCCGATGTCCTCGCGGTTTTCCTCTGCGAAGCGCAGGAGTGCCGGGCTTTGCGGGCTGCGCCATTGCTCTGGCCAATGGCGCCAGTCGAGGTCTTCGCCAGCGGCGGCACGCGCGGCCTGGACCGCTTCGAAACGGCAGTGGTTCTCCAGGGCTTCACCGCCCGCCTGGCGGAAACTGAGGAAGTCGGCGTGTTGCGGGTGTTGACCGTGGCGGAAGTCGTCGTACAGGGCACGCAACAGGCGGTGTTTGGCCTTGGCCGCGGTGGGCCAGTCGATCAGGGTGTGTTGTTCGAGGGTGTGCAGCTCGTCGGCCAGACCGCAGGCCTCGATGGCATTGCGCACCTGGCGCTCACCCAGGATGCAGCCGGGCGATGCGTACAGGCTATTGAGAAACAGTCGGCTCGACGGCGAGTATGGGCTGTAGCGCTCGGGGTCGGCGCTGAACATCGCGTGCATCGGGCTGATCGCCAGGGCGTCGGCCCCGCGTTCGGCGGCCGAGCGGGCCAGGTGTTCCAGCGCCAGGGTGTCGCCGAACCCGCCGTCGCCGAGGCGGCGCAGGGCGTACAACTGGGCGCTCAGGCCCCAGGCACGTGGGGTTTGACTGTCGACGGCATCGGCGACGCTGTAGCAGTGGCGAGGGGCCACGGCCAGGGTGAAGGCCTGGTCGGCGATATGCACTTGGTGGTAGCCGAGGGCGATCACGCCGGGCAGAACCGCGTTGCCGTCGAGGCGTAATTCGAGGACTTCGCCCTCCTCGAGGCTGACCCGGCAGACGGTGTCGGGCGCGAAGTAGCGCGCCAGGTCCAGGCCTTCGCCGCTGTCGACGGTGAGCAAGGGCGGCAGGTGTTTGTCCTGTTGCACTTGCTCCAGGTCTCGCAGGCTGGCGTCGATCTCGGCATCGCTGTCGGCCGGGTGGCCCAGGCCTTTGAGGACGGCGCGCAGGGCGTCCGGTTTGACACGTTGCGGGCGGCCGTTTGCGTCGATCCAATCGACCGCCAGGCCCGCTCGGCCGGCGAGGATTTCCAGGTTCGCTTCGCTCAAGGGTGCTCTCCAACAGGGGATAGGGTAACGCGTGCGCTGAAGGGCGCCAGGTGCGCGTGGTCATGCGCTGGCGTTTGGAACAGCACATGCTGCGCAGCGGGGTGAGCCAGGGCCGTGGCACTCAGGTTCAGGTCGATCTGTAACAGGCTGCCGTTGCCCAGGCGCCAACGCGCACTGACAGCGCGGTCTGCCAGCACCTGCGCACCGAGGGCCACGCTGCCGGGCAGGTGCGGCACGATATGCTGGTGGCGCAGGCGCAGCAGGTGGCGATAGAACTCGGTGTGTTCGTTGGCGGCGAATGACGGCGCCGATTGCTCGAAGGTCGGCAGCGCGTTGGGATCGGGAATCCGCTCGCGCCGCTCGGGGTCGTGGAACGCGGCGAAATCGGCGAATTCATTGCGACGTCCTTCGCGTACCGCTTCAGCCAGTTCGCCATGGTGGTCAGTGAAAAACAGAAACGGCTCGCTGGCGTTGACTTCATCGCCCATGAACAGCAACGGGATCATCGGCGACATCAGTAGCAAGGTGGTCGCCGCCTTCAGCGCCTGGGGCGAACACAGTTGGTGCAGGCGTTCGCCGAGGGCGCGGTTGCCGATCTGGTCGTGGTTCTGCAAGAACGCCACGAAGGCGGTGGGCGGCAAGCCGCTGCTGGGTTCGCCGCGTGCATGCCCGTGGCGCGTGGTGTGGCCCTGGTAGACAAAACCGTCGCTGAGGCAACGTGCGAGTTTGGCGGTAGGCGCTTGGGCAAAGTCGCTGTAGTAGGCATCGGTTTCGCCGGTCAGCAGCACATGCAATACGTTGTGGAAGTCGTCGTTCCATTGCGCATCGAAATCGTGTTTCAGCAGGCTGGCCTGGTTCAGTTCGTTTTCCAGCACCAGCCAAACATGACGGCCGATGTCGACCTGCTGGCGCACCCGGTGCGCCAGTTCCCGCAGGAAACCGGGGTTGTCGATGGCGTGTACCGCGTCCAGGCGCAGGCCGTCGAAGCGGTAGTCGAGCAGCCACATCAGGGCGTTGTCCAGAAAGAAGTCCCGCACTTCACGCCGCGCGAAGTCGATGCCGGCGCCCCATGGCGTATGCACATCTTGCTGGAAGAAGTCTTTGGCGTACTGGCCCAGGTAGTTGCCATCGGGGCCGAAGTGGTTGTAGACCACGTCGAGCAAGACCGCGAGCCCGTGTTCATGAGCGCTGTCGATCAGATGCTTGAGCTGTTCGGGGCTGCCGTAGGCGGCGTGCGGCGCGTAGGGCAGCACGCCGTCGTAGCCCCAATTGCGCTCGCCGGGAAATTGCGCCAGGGGCATCAACTCAATCGCGGTAACGCCCAGTTCGGCCAGGCGTGGCAGGTGCTGCTCGACGGCTGCGAAGCCGCCCAGCGCGCCGACATGCAGTTCGTAGATCACCGCTTCATGCCAGGGGCGGCCCTGCCATGGGTGGTGTCGCCATTCATAGGCGAGCGGGTCGACCACCAGGCTCCAGCCATGCACGTCCGAGGCCTGGGCCCTGGATGCGGGATCGGGGACATCCATTTCCCCATCGATGTTGTAGCGGTAGCGCGTGCCTGCGGGGCACTTTATCTCCGTTTCGAACCAGCCATTTGCCTGGGGCAGCATGGCGACCGAGCGGCCATCTTGCAATTCAACGCTGACATAAAACGCGTCTGGCGCCCACAAGGCGAAACGCGTGTGTTGCGCGTCCAGCATGATTGCGCCGTGGGGCCAGGTTTCCAGAGTCCGTAACGGCATCTATGAAGACCTCCCTTGATTATTTAGTCGATTTCCCCAGCGCCTTGGCCACCAGTTGTTCATACAGTTCGGCATAGGGTTCGACCGCCTGGCACCAGTTGAACGGTTGGGTCATCGCCCGGCAGCGCATGGCGTTGAGCAGGCCTGGGTAGGCGAACACTTTGAACGCACGGTTCAGGGCTTCGCGGTAGCTGTCCACGGTGGACTCGTTGAACAGAAACCCGGTGACGCCGTCTTCGATGGTGTCCGCCAGGCCGCCGGTGTTGCGCGCCACCGGCAGCGAGCCGAAGCGCTGCGCGTACATCTGGCTCAAGCCGCACGGTTCATAGCGCGACGGCATCAGCAGGAAGTCGCTGCCGGCAAACATGCGGCGGGCGTCGGTTTCGTTGAAGCCGATGCGTACACCGACCTGGCCCGGGAAGCGCAGCGCCAGTTCGCGCATGGCCTGTTCTTCTTCCGGCTCGCCACGACCGATGATCGCGATCTGGCCGCCGTTCTCGACGATAAAGCTGGCGACCGCTTCGGTCAGGTCCAGGCCTTTTTGATAGACCAGCCGCGAGACCACGGCGAACAGCGGCCCGGTGGACTCATGCAGGCCAAACAGGTTGCGCACGTGGGCGGCGTTGACCGCCTTGCCTTCCCAATCGCCGATATTGAAGTTGTGGGTCAGGTGCGTGTCGGTGGAGGCTTCCCAGCTTTCATCGATGCCGTTGGGAATGCCGCTGAGCAAGCCTTGCTGGGTCTTGCTGGCGAGGAAGCCGTCCAGGCCGCAGCCGAATTCCGGGGTGGTGATTTCCTGGGCGTAGGTGGCGCTCACGGTGGTGATGTGGCTGGAGTAGGCCATCCCCGCCTTGAGGAACGACATCTTGCCGTAGAACTCCATGCCTTCCTGTTGCAGCGCATGGGGCGGAATGCCCAGCTCCGGCGTGGAGGCCAGGCTGACCACGCCCTGGTACGCCAGGTTGTGGATGGTGAACAGGGTCGGTGTGCGTGACCCACGCCAGTGCATATAGGCGGGGGCCAGGCCGGCGGGCCAGTCGTGGGCATGCACCAGGTCCGGGCACCAGTGGATCTGGGCGAGGTTGGCGGCCATGTCGGCAGCGGCCAGGCCCAGGCGCGCGAAGCGGATGTGGTTGTCCGGCCAGTCGCGGCCGTTGTTGGCGCCATAGGGCGTGCCTTCGCGCTCGTACAGTTCGGGGCAGATCAGTACGTAGATAACCAGGCCATCCTTGAGGTCCATGCGCCCGATCTTGCATGGCGGCAGCGCGGCGTGGCCACCCAGTTCGCCGATGATATGGATCGGGTTGTCGCTTTCCATCACTTGCGGGTAACCGGGGATCAGCACACGCACATCGTGCAAGTGCCCCATGGCGCGGGGCAGGGCGGCGGAAACATCGCCTAGGCCGCCGGTCTTGACCAGGTCGGCAAATTCGGAAGTGACGAACAAGACTTTCTTTCGATTGGGGTTATGACTCACGACCGGCCGCACAGCATTGGGCAGATCGACCAACGATGTTGGCCCCCCTGCCGATTTACTAAAACGCTCTCCCTGAGTTTCTACTGCGGCACTGATCATAGTTCTCTCCCACATGTTGGTTGGCTGGTGGCCCGCTGCCACTAGCTCCGAAGACCGCTTCCTGCGGCCAGACGCACAAGCGCTATACAAACTGGCAAGGCTTGTGCCAGTTGCACGGTTAGCTGAAATAGATTGGATGGACGGGCATTCGGTCTGAACCGCTTATGCACGCCTTACCCTAAACCTGACCTACGGCAGAGTTTGAAAGTTTCGATTTTTTGCGGGGCTTTTGTTTTTGAACGGACCCATCGAGCTTGAGTCTAGGACAAATCCTAAAGACTGTAGGGTTTATGTGGAAATTTTGTAGGACAAAAAAACTTGTAACGATATGCGACGTTGGAACACGGTGTGGGCGCCTGGCGATCCGCGGACAGTGCGTAGCGAGGGCGCTCGGTCCGGTTGGTGGGCTGGCGCCCCGCTTCAGGGGCGTTTCGGGAGCAGGCG
This sequence comes from Pseudomonas sp. LY-1, assembly GCF_053502595.1. Lineage (NCBI taxonomy): Bacteria > Pseudomonadati > Pseudomonadota > Gammaproteobacteria > Pseudomonadales > Pseudomonadaceae > Pseudomonas > Pseudomonas sp. LY-1. The sequence goes on from NZ_CP094353.1 coordinate 3,345,306, forward strand.
CCTCGTCACAGCAGTGCGCGTGCGCTGAATTGGTGCGTCAGCCGAGCACGCGAATGGGCGTGCCCGCGGCCCAAGCCTGGATATCGGCAATCATCTGCTGATAGAACTGCCGGTAATTCTGCTCGCTGACATACCCGACGTGGGGAGTGGCCAGCACGTTAGGCAAACGGCGCAACGGATGATCGACCGGCAGTGGCTCTTCGGCATACACATCCAGCGCTGCTCCCGCCAGGCGGCCGTTGCTCAAGGCATCCAGCAACGCCGGTTCGTCCACGATCGGCCCGCGTGCCGTATTGACCAGGCGTGCCGTCGGCTTCATCCAGCCGAGCGCCTCGGCATCCACCAGCCCACGGCTACGCTCGCTGAGGACCAGGTGGATGGTGAGAATATCGGCCTGTGCGAACAAGTCGCGCTTGCTGACCCACGTCACCCCGGATTCCGCCGCGCGTTGCGGTGTAAGGTTTTCACTCCAGGCAATCACCCGCATCCCGAACACTTGGGCAAATTGCGCGACCTTCTGGCCAATGCTGCCCAGCCCCAGGATTCCCAGGGTCTGGCCATGCAGGTCGCCGCCCAGGCCCACCTGCCAGTGACCGGCGCGCAGGGAATTGGCTTCGGCCAGCAGGTTGCGCGTGGACGCCATGATCAACGCCCACGTCAGCTCCGGTGCGGCGTGTTTATAGCTGTCGGTGCCGCACACCTGGATACCCAGGGCTTTGGCGGCGGCAAGGTCGATGGCGGCGTTGCGCATGCCACCGGTCACCAGCAGCTTGAGGTTGGGCAGGCCTTGCAGCAACGGGCTATCGAAGGTCGAACGTTCGCGCATCACGCAGATCACGTCGAAGCCTTTCAGGCGCTCGACCATCGTGGCGGTGTCCGCCGGGTAATCATGCAGAAAATGCACTTGGCCGAGCGCCGCCAGGGCTGACCAGTCCACCACATCACGGGCGACGTCCTGCCAATCATCAATGACTGCGATCTGTAGCGACATACGCGGGCGCCTCTTATAACGTTGGATTAAAGGTGGTCGAGCCCCTGCAGCAAGGCCTTGTGGAACTGCGCCGGTTCTTCCATCTGCGGTGCGTGGCCCAGGCCGGGGAATTCCACCAGGGTGGCGCGGGGGATCAACTTGGCTACCTGTTTGCCCAGCACCGCGTAGTGCCCGATCTTTGCCTTTACCGCCGGCGGCGCGAGGTCTTTGCCGATGGCGGTGGTGTCGCTGGTGCCGATCAGCAGCAGCGTGGGCACCTGCAGGTCCTTGAACTCGTAGTACACCGGCTGGGTGAAGATCATGTCGTAAATCAGCGCCGAGTTCCATGCCACCTGGGTGTGGCCGGGGCCTTTGTTCATGCCGGCGAGCATCTGTACCCAGCGCTCGTATTCGGGCTTCCAGTGGCCGGCGTAGTAGGTGTCGCGCTCGTAGCTGCGGATGCCGTCGGCGCTCACCTGCAATTCGCGTTCGTACCATTGGTCGACGCTGCGATAAGGCACGCCGAGGGCTTTCCAGTCTTCCAGGCCGATCGGGTTGACCAGCGCCAGTTGCTCGGTTTGCTCTGGGTACAGCAGCGCGTAGCGGGTGGCGAGCATGCCGCCGGTGGAGTGGCCGAGCAGGGTGACCTTCTGAATGCCGAGTTTTTCCAGCAGTTGGTGGGTATTGATCGCCAGTTGCTGGAAGCTGTACTGGTAGCTGTCGGGCTTGCTCGAGGTGCAGAAGCCGATCTGGTCGGGTGCGATCACGCGGTAACCGGCGTCGCTCAGCGCCTTGATCGAACCCTCCCATGTGGCGCCGCAGAAGTTCTTGCCGTGCAGCAGCACCACGCTGCGACCGTTGGCGGTGCCGCTGGCCGGGATGTCCATGTAGCCCATGTGCAGGGATTTGCCCTGGGACTGAAAACGGAAGTGTTGAACCGGATAAGGGTATTGGAAACCCTGCAGTTCAGGCCCGTAGCTGGGGCCTTCGGTGGCGGCGAATGCGGGCGCTGCGCCGGCGGCGAGCAGGCCGGCAAGGCAAAAGGTGCGCAGTAGAGGCATGACGGGGCTCCGAGTGGGGAGCTCGGATGCTGTTTGCAGGCGATTAAGTGGGGATTAACACCCAGTGCAGGGTCAGCGCGGCCAGCACGCCATAACGCACGCCCTTGGCCAGGGTCACCAGCAGCAAAAAGCGCCACAGCGGTTCGCGCATCACCCCGGCGATCAAGGTCAGCGGGTCGCCGATGATCGGCACCCAACTGAGCAATAACGTCCAATGCCCCCAGCGTTCGTAGTGGCGGCGCGCCTTGTCGAGTTGCCGGGCGTTGACCGGAAACCAGCGGCGCGCCTTGAAGTGCTCGATCGAGCGCCCCAGCAGCCAATTGACCAGCGAGCCGAGCACGTTGCCCAGCGTCGCGATGCCCAGCAGCCACCACAGGCTGTAATGCCCGCTGAGCAGCAGACCCACCAGCACGGCTTCCGATTGCAAGGGCAGGAGGGTGGCGGCGCCGAATGCCGCAAAAAACAGCCCCAGGTAACCCGTCAGCATCGATCAGTGTGCCGGGTAGTCGGCCACCACCACATCTTTACCGTCGCGGGTCAGGCCGATGACTTGGTAGGCGTCGCCGTGGCCGTCCATTTCCATGCCGGGCGAACCCATGGGCATGCCCGGCGCGGCGATACCGAGCAGATCATCGCGCTTGCGCAGCGCCAACACGTGCTCGGCGGGTACGTGACCTTCGACGAACTTGCCGTCGATCACGGCGGTATGGCACGAGCCCAGGCGCGGCGCGACGCCGAGGCGTTGTTTGACCGCGCTCATATCGGTCTCAACGTGATCATTGACCTTGAAACCGTGGCTTTCCAGATGGCGGATCCATTGTTTGCAGCAGCCGCAGTTGGCGTCGCGGTGTACGTCGATGGGGATCAGCTCGGCCGCCTGGGCCAGGCCGGTGGTCAACAGGGCTGAAAGCAGGGCCAGTCGCAATGGGGTTTTCATGGGGCGTCTCGCAAGTCAGAGAAGGTTGTGGGATGGGCGCTATCATGCCAGTTTACGTCCACCGCCAAACCCCCTTCAGGTGCTGGGTTGACCTGCGTCCTGTGGTTTCAGCGAAACTCGAACCGTTCGCTGTGCAGGTTGGCCGGTGGAATCCGGTGGGCGTTCATCAGCTCGCGAACCTTGACCAGCAAACCTTTGGGGCCGCAGAAGCTGATATGCACTTTGTCAGGGTCGGTCTCGGCCACGGCTTGGCGCAGGGTGTCGGCCAAGCGTTCGAGGCCGCCGGCATTACTGACGAATTGCGCACCCCGTAAGCGGGCCATGGTCTGCACCTGTTCGGCCGGCGGGAAGGCGCGCGCGGGCGTGAAGCAATAGACCAGCGTGGCTTTGTCGAAGTCTTTGGCGGCAGGGTCTTGCAGCCAGGAAATAAACGGCGAAATACCCACGCCGGCGCCGATCCAGATTTCCCGTTCGGCCTGCACAGCACGCTTGAAGCGCCCGTAAGGCGCATACAGATCGGCGCGCATGCCGACCTTGGCGCAGTCTGCCAGGGCGTTGGTGTAATCCCCCAACCCTCTGATCATGAACGCAATCTGCCCGTTTTCACGGTTGGCGCTGGCGATCGTGAAGGGGTGCGGCTCGCGCAACCCTTTGACCTGCATGGCCAGGAACGCGAATTGCCCGGCCTTGAAGTCAAACCCGTTGTGAATTGGCGCCAGTGTCAAATGCAACGCGCCGTTGGCGCGGTTGACGGCCGTCACCCGGTATTCGCCGGCACGCCCAACCCAGGGGTAAAGCACCAGTTTATAGAGGGCTCCGATGACGCCCAGGCTGCAGCACAAGGTCAACCAGACGCCCGATGGCGCGGTCAGGGTGATCGGCGATTTGAAACTCAGCCCGTGCAGGATCACGATCAGGAACAGCGGGCCAGACAACTTGTGCCACCAGCGCCAGACGTTGTAAGGAATGTTGCGGTTCAACGCCAACAGCACGATCAGGCCCAGCGCCACGTAGCTCAGTTGACGGACGAGGCGCGTCCAGTATTTGGGCAGCTCCAGGATGGGCACGCTGTTCCACACATCCAGGTTAGCTTTGAACACAAAGTGATACGTGGCGAACACCAGCGCCCAGATGCCCAACCACTTGTGTGCTTCATAGACGCGATCCAGGCCGCCAAACACGTTCTCCACCACCGACCAGCGACTGGCCAGTACGCAGGACGCCGCCATGTACACCAGCGCGCAAGTGCCGAGCAGCAAACTGAGGGTCGCTGAGGTCAGCCACGTCTTGACCGGTATATCCATGAGTAACGTCAACGTCGTGATCAGGAAGAGGACGACGAGGCAGTGACGGGTTTTCAACGGGTGCTCCTAGGGTTTCTTCGGGGGAGTGAATACTCATCTCACATTTTTAGGTTACCCGGTTACGTGAAGAGCGGCCTTGACGTCGGTCATGCGCAAGGGCTCAGGCCATGGCCTGGCCCCCGCGCTGAAGCCGACCGAGGTTTTTCGCTCAGTTCTTGAAGGTCGAGTGTTTACGGCCCTGGTCGCACAGGGCGAACACCACCACCAGCAGTGCCGCGATCGCGAGGATAATCACCACCCCGCCTGTGGCGTGGGTCGGCGACGCGGCCACCAGGGACAAGGCTCCCAGCGGTGCCAGGCCGCCGGCGATAGCGGTGCCGATTTCGCGGCCGGTGCCGAAGCCCGAGGAGCGCGTCTGGGTCGGGAATTGACGGCTTAAGAACGAGCCCTGGGGCGCGAACATCATGGGAGCGAGCAGGCCGGTGCCGACGCCGATGGCAATGTAGATCATCAGGCTGTCGCCAGTGTCGAGCAGGGCCAGGAACGGGTAGGCAAACAACAGCGAGCAGACGCCGCCGAGTACCAGCACTTTTTTGCTGCTCCATTTGTCGCACAGCCAGCCGAAGCACGGCACCGCGACGATGGCGATAAGGCTGGCAATGGTCACCGACAGCGACGTGACGTGTACATCGACGCCTTTGAATTGAGTCAGGTAGGCCAGGGAAAACGTCTTGAAGATATAGCTCAGGGCGTTGTAGCCAATGGCTACGAAGAACACCACCGCCAACCCCTTGAGATCGTTCTTGAACAGCGCTTTGAGCGGCGAAGGCTTGGCGACCTTGGGTGCCTGGCTCAGCTCCTTGAACTCCGGGGTTTCCGGAATGCTGTTGCGCACCCACAGGCCGACGCCCACCAACGCGATACTGCAGATGAACGGGATACGCCAGCCGCCTGCCAGCATGAAGTCGTTGCCATTGATGGTCAGCAGGTACACGGTCAATGACGACAGGAGCAGGCCCAGGTTCAGGCCCAACGCCGGCCAGGCGCCCTGGCTACCGCGCTTGCCTTCCGACGCGTGCTCGTAGGAAGTGACCGCCGCGCCCGATAACTCGGCCCCGGCGCCCAGGCCCTGGATGATCCTGATGAACACCAGGATGATCGGCGCCCAGATGCCGATGGAGGCATAGCTGGGGATCAGGCCGATCAGCGTGGTACACACGCCCATCATGCAGAAGGTCAATACCAGCACCTGTTTGCGGCCGAACTTGTCGCCCAGGTAGCCGAACAGAATGCCGCCGAACGGTCGGGCGATAAAGCCGATGGCGAAGGTGGAAAAGGCCATGAGCGAGGCGGCTTTCGGGTCACTGTTGTCGAAGAAGATCTTCGAGAACACGATGGCCGCCATGGTGGCGTACAGGTAAAAGTCGTACCACTCCAGCATCGATCCGAAGATCGTAGCGGCGGCGACTTTGCGCAGGCGTTTTTTGCTTTGTGCCGGCGTTTCCGGGGCAGCGGTATGCGGTGTTGCCGTCATTCTGTACTTCCTTCTGAGTCATTATATTTATTGTCAAAGTGACGCTTGTGGCGATGGCCCGGGAAGGGCCGGGGATGCGGTGTCAGCCGGGTGTGAACATGCGATCGGCGATCATTTCGCCGATGGGAATCGCCGAGGTGGCGGCGGGTGAGGGCGCGTTGCAGACATGGAGCATGCGGGGCGTCTGGGCGAACAGAAAGTCGTGGACCAGGCTGCCGTCGCGCATCACGGCCTGGGCGCGGATGCCTGCTTCGTAGGGCAGCAGATCTTCGCGGTTCAACGACGGGCAGTACTTGCGGCATTGCTCCAGGTAGCCGGACTTGAACAGTGAGTTTTTCATCTCGACGCTGCCTGAACCCAGGTTCTGCCAGAGGGTTTTCCAGAAACCGGGGAAGCTGGCGTACTGCGCCACGTCGCGCCAGTTGATCGAGAACTTGCGGTAGTTCTCCCGGCCCAGGCCCAGCACGGCGTTGGGGCCGACCGTGATGCTGCCGTCGATCATCCGCGTCAGGTGTACGCCGAGGAACGGCAGTTCCGGGTCCGGAATCGGATAGATCAGGTGGTTGACGAGGTTGTTCTTCGAGGCCGGCAGGCGGAAGTATTCGCCGCGAAAGGGAATGATCTGGTGGTCGATCTTGACTCCGGCCATCGTCGCCAGCCGATCCGACTGCAGGCCGGCGCAGACCACCAGGTGCCTGGCTTGCCAGGCTTCGCCGCGGGTGTTGACGGTGACCTTGTCGGTGTCTTCCGAAATGGCGGTGACGGTGCGCTCCAGGCAGATCTCACCGCCTTGTCGGCGAATTACCTGGGCCATGGTTTCGCAGACTTCGCGGTAATCGACAATGCCGGTCGCATCGAGAAACAAGCCGCCCAGACCGATGATGTTGGGCTCGCGCTGGCGCAGTTGGTCGGCGTCCAGGCGTTCGACCTTCAGCTCATTCAACTGCGAGCGCGCATAAAGTGCCTCCATGCGCTGCATTTCCAGGGGCGTGGAGGCCACCAGCAACTTGCCGCACACCTCGAACTTGATCCCGTGTTCGCGGCAAAACCGTTTGGTGGCCTCGGCGCCGCGTTTGCACAGATCGGCCTTGAGGCTGCCGGGGGCGTAGTAGATGCCGGCGTGAATTACTCCGCTGTTATGCCCGGTCTGGTGCTTGGCCAGCGAGGCTTCTTTTTCCAGGATCACCAGTGAGGCGTTGGGCTGGCGTTTGAGCAGCTCCATCGCAGTGGCCAGGCCGACGATGCCACCGCCGATGATGCAGAAGTCGTAAATCATGGTTTGGAGTACCTAAGGGTTGCACATTTCAGTCTGCTTATCAGGTTGTCAGACTAATGTTTTTGTTAAAAAAATGGCGTGCCTGAGGCACGCTGCACAAAGCTTGGATCATTCAATTCGTGGCAGGCAGCTCAAGTTGCAGGCGTTTGGCCGCTGCGCGCAGGTGCGCTTCGGCATTGGCTGCGGCCGCTTGGGCATCACCGTCGGCGATGGCCTGGTAAAGCGCCTGGTGTTCCTGGGTGGCGTCGGCCGAGCCACTGGCAAAACGCGACGCCGAGTTTTCCCAGGCGGTTTTGCGCGCACTGGCCAACTGGCTGCGCAGAAAGTCGTGGAAGGCGACAAAGTAGTCATTCTTGCTGGCTTCGGCGATGGCGCGATGAAACTCGACATCGGCGAGGGCGGCGGCCTCGAAGTCGGCGCGCTGGTCGTGCATTTCCTGCAGCGCCTTCTGCATGCGCTGCAGGTCGTCGGCATCACGGCGTTGGGCGGCGATCGAGGCGGCCTGGGTTTCGATCCACAGGCGCACTTCGAACATCTGCGCCAGGTCCGGACGACGACCGTTTTTTTCCGGGAAGCGAAACACCGTACCCGCAGGGGTTTGCGAGATAAATGAGCCCAGGCCACGCTTGGCTGTCAGCACACCGTCGGCCTTGAGTTGGGCAATCGCTTCGCGCACCACTGAGCGGCTGACGTTCAGTTGTTCAGCCAGTTGCTGTTCAGTGGGCAAACGCGACTCGGGCGCCAATTGGCCAGAATCGATTTCGGCGCGGATGGCGCTGACAACCCGTACAACGAGCGAGTCAGGGCGCTGGAGCTCAAGCATGGAAAAAACCTTGGTAGTCAGGTTGTCAGACAATAGAGGTTACGCTTTTGCCTTGTCAAGATGTTGCCGGAGATGTTTGCAGGCTGTCCGGTCGTTGGGTCGATAGGCTTGCCGTCGAGACTAAGGCGCATCGCGGCCGTGCGGAAGCTCGACGGTATGTTGGCTTATTCGACGAAGGCGGGGTTTTCCAAGCGTTGCTTGAGCTGGTCCAGCGCAACCGTGGACAGCTCCACCATGCGCTCGTGCAAGCCGGCCAGTTGCAGTTCGGTTTCGTAGGTCAACACGCGCTTGAACAGCGTGCCGTCACGACAGGCGTGCAGGCTGTAGTGAATCGAGCCGTCGACGGCCAGGGAGGTGAATACCGCCTTGAATTCTTCCGGCGGCCGGGCGATCTGCACGCGGTAACTCATTGGCACCCGCACGCCCAGCAGGTCGATCACCTCGGTAAAGCGCGTGCCGGCGGAGAGTGAACCGGTGGTGCCGGTGTCGGCACTGAGGGAGGTCGGGTGCCATTCGTGCCAGCGATCGGGCTGGGTTACATAGTTGTAGACAGCCTCGATAGGCGCTTGGATAAAGCGTTCCTGACTGATCCGCTCCAGGCGGACCGACTGCTCGACAGCGCGCATGGAACACCTCCTGTGTGGTGAAACTCTGCACCCGGAGCTGTCAGGATAGACCCACTCCCATGCATTGCACGGGAGTGTCTCATTAATTTATCACTGCACCTTGAAGCGGCTCATCAGCGCGATCACCCAGGCATTAGCGTTGAGCAGGCTTTGCGTATTGGTTTCAGTGGCATGGCCGCTTTGCACCCGCTCTTCGACCATATGTCGGATATGGACCATGCTGCGGTTGATCCACTCGGTCACAGCGCTTTGCTGCTCGGCAGCCGTGGCGTTCTGGGTGCTGAGGTTGTTGATATGGCTGACCGGCTGGCGTGTGAAGGGTGTACTAGAGACCGTCCCCCTGAGCACTGAGATCAAATCGGTAACTTTTCCTAAGCGGTTTACCCATTTCTTCGGTCAAACCGTTCTCAGTGAAGGGTTTTGGATTAATGGTGCTTGGTGGCGTGGCGGGGTCGTTATCGAGGTCAAAAGGTTCTGCATCGCTGGGCAGGCCAACGACTTGGTGTTCTAAATGCGGGACGACGTCCGTTCTGCCTGATTCCCGACGTTGGGTACTCTCACCCGCCAGGAACGTGCCGGTGGCGCCATTGTAGGCATGCCCAATCTCGTGAAGGAGGCCGGTTACGGGAAACCCTGTATAGGTACCGTCAGCTCGCTCCCGGGTAGACTGGGGGTCATAAAAAATGTAGGCACTATTGGCGCCCAAACCGGCCACACCATTTTGGATGATTCCCTGCTCCGATGGGGTGAGAGCTTCGTATGCCTCAGGTGTCAGCTCGTCCTGATCAGTTCTCCCGAAAACGTATGACGTGTTGCCCGAGTCACCTCGTTCGATGGTGACTTTGCCGCCGTTCAGCACGGCGAGTTCATCCATTTTGGCAAGGGTCTGTTGGCCTAGCGGCGAACTGCGCAGGAATTCGAGGTCGTCGGTTACCCGTTGTTTGAACTCCAGGTGCCCGTCTTTCACGATGAACGCCTGCTCGCCAGCGTTGCTGGGTTTCACCTCGGTGAAAGCCGAGCCTTGGGTACGGTCGAAATGATCACTGGCGTTGGCGTAGATACGGTCCTTGCGCTGATTATTCAAAATGGTGTCGTCGCCTTTCCCTGTATAGAAGGTGGTACGGTCGCGCCCTATAAGAAGATCATCGTCATTGCCGCCATGTGAAACCGTATGCCCGCTGCCTGAGACGAGTACATCTTCGTTGTCGCCACCGTCCAGATAACTCTGCTTGGTGGTGGGACCGTCGCCGGCAATGAGCAGGTCCATACCCTTATTGCCATACATCACGGCATGGCCGCTTCCCCCAAGGATGGTGTCGTCGCCGTCATTGCCCTCGGCATAGCCGAGACCACTGCCCAGTTGCAGGAAGTCCTTGCCGTTCCCGCCATAGAGTCTGCTCCGGCCGCCGCCTGCCCGGATGTAGTCGTTGCCATCGCCCCCTTCAACGTCAACACGAAGCTTGACGTCATCGTCGATTATTACCGTGTCATCGCCCCCTTGGGTCTCGATCCAGAGGTGCTGCTCCGGGCCCTGTTTTTCTTTGATGTCGAAAAAATAGGGCTTGTCGTTGATCAGGATTTGCAGCTTGTCGCCGGGCCAACTGCGTACATGGATACGGTCCGAATGGTTACCGCTTTCCACGAAAAGCCAACTGCTCTTAATCTCCGGTTTTTCGGGGTCCGATGTATTCCAGTCAATGAGTCGACTGATTGTCACGTCGCCGTCAGTGTGCAGCGGGTGTTTTCTGAGGTTGTTGCCGTCTGGCGTCAGATCGGATGGGGGATCGTAAGGCGAGGGTTTATCGCGAGGGGCAGGTTGTGGCGTGTGGGTATGAGTGGCTGCGAAATAAACGAGAGGAAATAGCATCGGCGGGGCCTTCACATTCAATGAGGTGAGCATCTGATTGCGCATCAGGGCTGCCCATTCCGTGGTGGGTTGGCTGAAAGTGTTCCGCAGGATGGCGAGAAGCTTGGTGCAAAATGTTTCGTGCCGGCGGTGATCGGCGGGCCAAACGCGCCCTTTGAAGGCAGGTGGATAAGCGACGGCTTGAGCGGTCTCGCTCTGCGCAGGGAGAGCGAGACGCACGTGTGATCAGCGGTGGTAGTAACCCGGGCCGCCACCGTAGTAACGGTGGTCATGCCAGCCACCACCGTGTGGGAAAATGATGCAGCCGCTCATGCTCAGGATGATCAACAAGGGAATCAGCAGTGTGATTCGACGGAACATTTCAAAATCCTCTAGGGTACTCATAGATTGAATCAGGCGACGGGCAAGCCAAAGTTTTTCATCGCCTGTAACATGAGACCCTGTCGACCCGATTCCATCCCCGCCAGCGGGTATGTATTTGGCATGTTCGGCGATACAAAGTGGATACATTCTCAAGGTTCAGGAACCCGTCATGACGCAAAAGCAACGTTTGAAATACTCGATTCTGATCTCCCTGGTCGTACTGGGGACGATGTTTGGCCTGTCCTACTTGCAGAACACCGGGGTTATCAGCGAAAAAACGTTCCAGTACATCGCCATTGCGGTGGCGGTCACCGTGGTCGTGATCAACGGTGTGATGCGGCGCAAGGTCAAGCCCAACTTTTGATTCTGCTGCGTGGGTCAGGCGCGGCCTTCGAGTACTTTGGCAGCCTCTTCATGGAGGCTGTAGCTTTTGTCGGCATTGAGGGTGATCACGCCCTCGCTGCACAGGCGCTTGAGTACCTCGCGCACGCTGAGAAACGACAACGGGATGCCCAGCTCCAGCAAATGGCTGTGTACCCCGCGTACCCCAAGGGTGCGCTGGTTGTCGGCGGCGGTGAGGAGGGCGTCGATGACCTTCAGCCGGATCAGGCTGGTGCGCAAACCAAAACACTTGAGCAAATGGCGGATGCGCTGATTGCCGTGCTGTTCAGGTGCGTTGCCGAACGCTTGGGCGCCTCTGCCATGAGCGGCCTCGGCGGTCGGTGAATGTCCGTCCGTGGGCAGTTGCGAGTTGTACATGCAAAAACTCCTTATCAGAGCCTGATCAGGAAAATGATGGCGCTGTTACCTAATAAGACGAACGAGCGATGCAAATCATGAAGTGCCGGATGTAGAAAATTTGTCGGTATCCGCTTTGTCACATTGCAATCGCTCTGGATAGACGTCTTCTGGCTGCTGTTCCCGTCACACCGGCCACACTTCGCCGGCGAAAATCTGCAGGTCGCCGGTCAAGTCATCCGCAGGGGTGAGGGTGCCCGAGGGGCCGGGGCGTGGGTCTGCCGAGCGAACGCCGTAGTTAACGCGTCCGGCTCTTCCATACACGGCGATGCCGGTGGCGCCGGTCAATTCGGAGAGGCCCAGAACATTCTGGGTGGTATTGAGATGATGGCGCCCTACCAGGGCAACCCACTTGTCCTCGCCTGCGTGTTGCTCGATGGTGCGGGTGGCGTAGTAGTTGAACTCTTCGAGTCGTCGTTTGGCCTGCTCAGGCGTCTTGATGGGGCCGCCGAACAGGTGGCGTTCGTCGTTGTGCCGCGTCAGGTAAAAATGGTCAAGCGGTACGATTTCGATCCCGTTGTCTTCGAATTTCTTCAACAGTTCGCCCAGGGTCGGGCGTTGGTTGGGAGGGCGGTATATGAGCCCGATCCGGCCCATGCCATCGTCTTTCCAGCGCATGATTTTGTCGTACACCAGGCCTTCGACGAATAGCTTTTTTACCTTGTTTTGAACAAATACATCGACGTTGTCATACAAAGTTCGGAAAGCCGCCAAGCTGCTGTGGGATTCGCCGAATACCAGGCCAGGCGCCGTGCGAAAAGCATCGGCAATCACATCGCTCGTTTTCTTTGGCGCGGGAATGTTTGGAAACTCGGGGCGAGGGGGCAGCCCGTTTGCGGCCATGTGCGTATAAAAATCGCGCATTTCCTGGGCGAATTTCTCATGGGTTGCCTGCTTTCTGCTGGGGGTGAAATGGCCCTCGATGGGGCGGCCACGAATGCTGCTCACGTACTCGGCGTCGGGCAAATGGTCGATTTTACGCACCGGCTCGACTGGCAGCCCAGCCGGCGGTTGACTGAGTGGCGGACGTGACGGTCGACTCAGCGGGTTGAAGCGATGATCACGAGCCGATCGCCCCGGGTGTTGGGCCGTGGGTGAGGGCGGCATCAGCGTATGGACAGGGGTGAATGCGTCGAGTGCGGGCCCATAAGGCTGCATGGCGTCTGAATCGAAGGCATACCATTTACCGTGTTGGCGTATGGCCGAGCCTTCCACTTGCTGCGTACCCACCTGTAAAACGCCTGTTGCGGCGGCCTCGTAACGTTGGCTGGCGATGACCAGCGACTGGCCGTTGGCCGTGCCGCGCAGCTTGCGGATGCCTTGCGCGCTGGCGCTGATGCCATCCGTGACAAGTCTGCCCGCACCCACCGCCAGGTCAACGCTGCCACTCAACGGGTTGAAGGCGTTGAGTGCGGTGACCCCGAGGATTTTGCCGCCGCGCGCCAAGGCACCCAGGGTTGAACCCGCGTTTGTCACTGCCTTGCCGAGTTTTGCGGTAGCGCCCAACCCGGCCGTCACAAAGCCAAATATATCCAGCGCCAGGTCAATCGCGCCGTCCTTGTAGTGACCGTTGCGCAAGTGGGTGATGGCCGAGCGGAGGGGGATCAGGTTCAATAATGCGTCCGTTGTTGAACTGACCCATTCGCGTCGCGCCTCGTCCGGGGTTTCGCCTGCGGCGTATCGCTTGACGGCAGGCTCATCAAACCCCAACGCCTTGATCAGCGCGTCGGCGATGTAGTGGGTTCGCGGACTTTGGAACGTGTTGAAGGTGGGGTATTGCGGTTCCTTTTCTTCGGCGTCGTAGTTGTGGGTTGAGCGATTGGGATGAAACGCTTCGATTTTGTTGACTTCGTCCGACACGTATTGGTGGGGCCGGCTGATCCTGCCCTGGTCAACCTTGGAGATGATGCCGGTTGTGGTATCGAATTCGTATGTCTGATGGCTGTTTTGATATTCGCTGTGTACGAGGATCTTTGGGCTGGTGTGGAAGACCTTGTCTTGGGCGAAAGGAATCAAGCTGGTGCGGTAGTCGTTTTCCTTGAAAAAACTGATTTTTCCATAATTGAGGCGTGTTCGATCTGCCAACGGCAGGCGGTCAATGGCACTGATGAGTGAGTATTTTTTTACCTGTTTGATAGTGTCCAACGCGTTGGTGAATGCCGTGTCGAACGCCTGCGGGATATTGAAAGACGGGCTTCGGGTGAACTGCGCAAACGCCTCAAGATCGATGTCGGCGCGCGCGCCTCTGACCAGCCAGCTCTGCGCGTCGATTTCCAGCCCCTGCTGAGTGATGTCGAGCATCGAATAGGCTTGGCTGAAGCGCGGGGCCTTGGGGTCGTTGGATTTATAGTTGATGTGCAACACGCGATCCTCAAAGTCATCGCGTTCGCCGAAGGTGGCTTTCAGCAGATCCAGCGCCATCTGTTTGCGGCTGGGCAGTGTCGCGCCGACTTCTTTGGACGCGGCGCTCAATTCGCTGTGTTGGGTATTGAAGGCTTCGCGGGTGTACTCGATTTCTGCGTTGTTGTACGCCGCATCATCTTTGGCGTAGAGAAAACCGTTCACCACGCCCCAATCGATCAAGGCGGCCTTCTGCGCCGCTTCACCCGCCGGTGCTATTGAGTCGGCATGGCGCATGACCTCGGCAAAATCCATGTGCATTGCCTTGCCGGGTGCCTGGGCTTCAATCGCAGCCACGGCGATGCACAAGTTGGCCCATGCCTGGCTGCCGTACACCACCGTGGCGGGAATATCCTTGACCAGATATTGCGGCGCCACCCGTGCCAGCAGCAACCTGGCGCCGAGATCCGCGCTAGCGAGGGAAGTCTTGCCGCTGTCGCTCAGGTGTTTGGCCAGTGCGCTGATCACACTGGCTGGCGACATGCCCCAGTGGCTCTCGGCAGCGAGGTTGAAGCCCGCGACGGTATTTCTGCCAGGCTGTTCGATGGATTCGGGGTCCAGCCCCAAGTGGATCGCGCTCAGTACATAGTCGTTTGCGCTGGTATCGGTCGCGATGCCGCCGACTTTGGCCTGTATCGCCTGGCCCAGCTCCTGCGCCTTGGGGGTATCGAGGAGTTTCTCCAACGCCTTGGCCGGGTCCTGTAGCTCGGTACCGGATAGCGGATTACCTTCCAGCAGATACCCCAATGCTCCGCGCCGAGGGTCGAAAAGGGGCACGCCCGGCAGTTTCTCGGTGTTGTCGGCCACGACGTCGCGCACCACGCGCTGGTGTTCCACGCTCAGCGGCAATGCCCAACTGAGCCCGCCGCCCAAGTTGCCCAATGGGTGCGACAACGAATGATTGATCAGTGCGTCGGCCATGTCGAAAAGGTCTTCACGCGTGGCCGGAATGTACGTGCCGTGGTGTGTGATGAAACGCTCAAGGCTGATTTTCTGCGGCGATTGATGCTGAAGCGCCGAGTCTGGATCGACGTCCATCAGGGTTTCTTGCAGTGCGCGCAGCACTGCTTCGGCGCTGGCTTGCGGTGCCAGTGACTGGGCGGCCTGCTTGAGTTGGCGGGCGAGCGTTTGCAGGTTGCGCCTGTGCGCCAATGCGGTTTTGAGGGCCTGGCGGTTGTCATTGCTGTCGACTTCTTGCTCTGTAGGCGGGTCTGCGACCGGAGCCATGTCGTCGGTCGCTAAAGCCGTGGGCAGCAGCGGGTAAACAGGTTGCTGGGACGAGCCGGAGGTTAGGGTGACGGATGTCATGCTGAGTACCTTCTTTCACACGGTGAGGCAGTCCTTGCCGACGAACGCCTTTGTATGAAGGCGCTCGTTTGGGTGTTGAAAGCAGGTGCTTGTGTTCCGCTTGCGGGCGGTGCGGGTTGTCAGTATGTGTAACGGAGGCCATCGGAGCTTGGACTGACCACCCTCGTAGCGCAGAAAATGACGCGGCCGCATTCGTACCTAAATTATTCGCGGGCTGTTGCGTTCTTACGTTGGGGTGATTGCCCTGTGAGGCGGTTCAATCTGACGGTGGGGTCTGCGTGATTATTTGTAACGGGTTGTCCAGGGTGTGTGTGACGGCGCTATTGCTGGGCGTGAGCCTGGCCGCATCCGCGCGCGAGGCGGTGGTGCAGGCGGCGGACATCCGACGCACCAGTTTCGGTGTGCCCCATATCCGCGCCAGTGATGAGCGCGGCCTGGGCTTCGGCATCGGTTACGCCTATGCCCAGGACAATCTGTGCCTGCTGGCCAACGAGGTGGTCACGGTGAGCGGAGAGCGCGCCAGGTTCTTTGGCCCTGAACAATCGACCCTGGATGAGCGCAACAACGTTACCAGCGATGTGTTCTTTGCCTGGCTGAATACACCAGAGGCGGTGGCCACGTTCTGGGCGGCGCAGAGCCCACCGATCCAGCAGCGTATCGAAGGGTACGTCGCCGGCTACAACCGTTATCTGACAGAGCAGGGCGCTCCGGCCCAGTGCCAGGCGGCGTGGGTACGGCCGATCACGCCGCAGGATGTGATCAAGCTGACGCGCAGGCTGCTGGTGGAAGGCGGCGTCGGCCAATTCGCCGAAGCCCTTGTCGGCGCCACGCCGCCCAACACCACCGCCCATCGACTGGGCGACGCCAAGGCCTTTGAACTGGCCGCTGCGCATCAACAGCGTTTCACTCTGGACCGAGGCAGCAACGCCGTCGCCGTGGGCCGTGACCGCTCATTCAACGGGCGTGGCATGCTGCTGGCCAATCCGCATTTCCCCTGGATCGGCGGCATGCGCTTTTATGAGATGCACCTGACCATCCCTGGCCAACTGGATGTGATGGGCGCTGCACTGCCGGGCTTGCCCCTGGTGAATATCGGCTTTAACCAGCATGTGGCATGGACCCATACCGTCGACACGTCCAAGCATTTCACCGTGTATCGCCTGACCCTCGATCCCAAGGATGTCACGCGCTACCTGCTGGACGGTAAATCCATCCCGCTGGATAAAACCACGCTGACGGTACAGGTCAAACAAGCCGATGGCAGCCTCAAAGAGCAGGCGCATACCGTCTACCGTTCGCAATTCGGCCCGGTCGTGCAATGGCCTGGCAAGCTTGATTGGGACAACCGTTACGCCTTCAGCCTGCGCGATGCCAACCTGGGCAACGACCGCGTGCTGCAACAGTGGTACGCGATGAATCGCGCCGGCAGCGTCAAGGAGCTGCAAACCGCGGTACACACCCTGCAAGGCATCCCGTGGGTCAATACCCTGGCTGCGGATGACCAGGGGCAGAGCCTGTTCATGAACCTGTCGGTGGTGCCCAACGTCAACGCGGCCAAACTCGCGCAATGCAGTGACCCACGGGCCGGCCTGCAATTGATCGTACTCGACGGTGCCCGCAGCGCCTGCGCCTGGGACGTCGACCCGCGCGCTGCCCAAGCCGGGATCTTCGCGGCCGACCAGTTGCCGCAACTGGAACGTACCGACTACGTGCAGCATTCCAACGATTCGGCCTGGATGGTCAACCCCAAGGCGCCCCTCACCGGTTTTTCCCCGGTGATCAGCCAGGACAACACCGGCCTCGGCCCCCGCGCGCGTTTCGCCGTGCAACGCCTGCAGTCGCTGGACAACCGGCCGATCAGCGTTGCCGACCTGCAAAACATGGTGATGGACAACCAGGTCTACCTCGCCAGCCAGGTGATGCCCGATTTGCTCGAATTCTGCGCCAAACACCTCGGTGCCGACACCGCCACGCTGCAACCGCTGTGCGCCAGCCTGCAAACCTGGGACCAGCGCGCCAACCTCGACAGCGGCCTGGGCCTGGTGCATTTCATCAACCTGATGCAACACCTGCAGCACAGCCCTGACGCCTGGCGTGTCGCCTTCGACCCGGCCCAACCCCTCACCACCCCACGCGGCCTGGCCATCGAGCGAGCGCCCGTCGCCAAGGCCTTGCGCGAAGCCATGCTGGCCTCGACCGTCGAGGCCGGCCAACTCGGGCTCACCGCCAACAGCCGCTGGGGCGACCTACAAGTCTCCGGCCAGACCCCAATCCACGGCGGCCCGCAACAGCTTGGCATCTACAACGCCATGCAAACCGTGCCCCGCGCCGATGGCAAACGCGAAGTGGTCAGCGGCAGCAGCTACCTGCAAATCGTCACCTTCGACGCCAACGGCCCCCGCGCCCAAGGCTTACTGACATTCTCCCTGTCCAGCAACCCTGCATCGAAATACGCAAAGGACCAGACACACGCATTCTCCGAAAAAAACCTCCGCCCGCTGCCCTTCAGCGAAGCGCAGATCAAGGCCGATCCGCAGTACCAATCGCAGGTCATCAAAGAGTAGGGCGCGCACGCAACCCCTTGATGCCAGGGCAGAATATTTTTTGAAATCAAGGGGTTGCAGGCAAAAGCAAATGAGTACATAATGGCGCCCATCGAACGCAATGAAGCATTAAAAACTTCAATGTATTCAATAAGTTAGAGTAGAGGCACGCTTCACATAGCCCACTCAAGTTTGTATGCGGTGAGTGCCAGCAACCAGGGTACTGATCGTTTGAGGCCGAGTAGCAAAATGGTTATGCAGCGGATTGCAAATCCGCCTACGCCGGTTCGATTCCGACCTCGGCCTCCACTCTTAAAAGCCCCGTAGATTAACGTCTACGGGGTTTTTTATTGCCTGCGATTTAAGATCGCTTCCGCAATTTTTTGAATCGCTTCCGCAACCGGCCTGATTTACAGGAGGCTCTAGCCTTAATTGGCAGCGGTTTTCCTGTGTCAGGTGCATTTTTTGTCGATCTTGGTGGCGGGTGATGTACTCATGAGTCTGCGATAATCGAGGTTAGGACGTGGTTGTCGATGCTGGGGGCAATCCAGGGCTCAGAGATGGTCCGGATGGTACCTATTTGTGCGCAACCTGCGGGCTGTTGATGTCTCCAGCCCCGAAGCCCAAGGCCTAGGAAAAATTCCGGTAATGCCCAAGCCCAGTCCTACTGGGTCCAGGCCTTAGCAGCAGGGTGCTTTCGGCCCTCATGATCGAGAGGGAAACAATGAACAGGTTACTGGCGATAGTTTTAATGATGACGTCCCTGACGGCCTGCAATAGCCAAAACGTAAACAATTTCGAGCGGATAGATTCATCCGCTAAAAGCGTCACGGTGCCCGTCGGGTCTAGCGGTCTACTCGGGGGGCTCAAACAATCTTTGAGGTCAAATGGTTGGAAAATGAGCGTTTACAAAGGCGCATCAATCATTGAAGGAACAATGGGTAAGGAAACCTCACTCCAGCACTACGACACATTCAATACACGATATACCCTGAAAGTAGCTTACCAACAGGTAGACACCTGCATCTGGGACCTTAGGGGATACTCGATTTTTGATATATCTCTAATAGATAACCAGTCAGGCAGTGAGGTATTTACTATCGCCGGTAAGGACTGCGATTCAACCGTCGTTAAAAAATTCGACGAGCTCGTGCGCTAGGTCTAAGCAAGAAGGTAAAGCGGCAAGCGCAACTACTCACACTGACCTCCGGGTCATAAACGCGCCGAAATTGGCGCAACCCCAGTCCTTGGGCTTGCAGGCAAAAGACTGGTAAATCCTTTAGCCTGCGCTATGGCAGGAGGCTGATGTCGTGCCAGAGAGCAAGGTCGTCGGCGGTGTCGCTTAAGTCGGCCTGTTTCGAACTTTCAATCGCATCAGCTATGCCTTTGAAAATTTCCTTGGCTTCTTTGCTAAGTTCATAGGGCGCCGGGTCGTTCTCGTCGACCCTTATATGTTTGTCACATATTTTGACTATCGGGATTTTTGTTTGAATCAGGTTGCCGACTATCACTTCCCTGGCTTTGCAATGCTCATCAAGAGAGGTGCCAGCGTTATCCACGGCATCGCGAATTAGCTTCGATTTTTGTCTGTTAGTGGTCATTGGCCTTCCCTACTGGCTAATTTTAAGGCCCAAAGCTACTACGGCGCTGACAAAGCAAGGTACTGGCATTCCATCCACGCTGGATGCCCGGACAGGAGTCAGTATGACGTTAGTACCCAAGCAAGTCCAAGTATCGGTTTACGCCTCGAAGCAGCGGGCATGGGTCCTGAGCGATCCAGTCTGCAATTTCTATCCGCGAGTTGAAAAGCTTATGAACCGGGCGAGTCCAGGGCGGCATCAGATATTCACCTAGTCTGTAGGCATTCAACTCGGTGCCTTCTACGACGACGAATAGCCACTGCCACAACTCGAAAATTCCGGCGTGTGAAATGAGTGAATTATTTACTGCGAAGTTTAGAACGTCGCCACGTTGTGAGTTCGTTAGCATGGGCAATCAACGTTCCTTGCAGAGAGTGAAAAGCCCGGCGGGCCGGGCTGTGCAGGAAGCGCGTCCCTACTCATCAATCGAAACAGAGTTAAAGGCGAACAGCACTTTGTACTGGACTAGCATGAGATCTGGTATGGCCTCGGTGGCGTACCGGACCGCCTCGGGAAACTCGCTTGCGATCAACATTCCGCGAGGTCTCTTACCATCTTGTCGGGCGTACCAGCCGAGGTAACGGGCAATCTGGCCAACTGCAGAATCCTTCGCCTGTCCGACCTTCAGTTCAATAACAACACGGCGACCTGCCGCGTCCTCTGCGAGTATGTCGACTCGGCCAACTTCGATATTGACCTGGCGATCGACGAAGCGCAGGCCCTTCTCGATGCTATCGAGGTTGCGAACCAAATGGGTTTCGACGTCCCGCTCCAGGGTAATGGAGGTTTCTACAAGCTCCTCGATACTGGCATCATCGCTAGTTTCAAATTCATCCGACTGACTCTCAACAGAAGGCGCCCATGTATTCACTCCATGCACTTGTGGGCTGTATCGGTGGAAACGCCCGTCTTCAGATCGGTAGAGAAAACGATCTGCCCATTTGTGATGGATGTAGGCCTTAGGATTGTTTACAGCGCATGCATAGAGATGTGCGGTCAGGGTGCCTGGTGCCCATTCGCCTGGAAATTTGCCTTCGATGTGGTCTTTGATTTGCTTCCTTGTTACGCCGCCGGTTGCTTGCTCAACGAAGCTGCGAAGGGCTTCTGCCATAGTCGTCATGCTGAGATCCTAAGTTTACCTTGGAGTGTGAAAAAGCCCGGTGGGCCGGGCTATGATTGAGGTTCAGCTTTGTATCGTTTCGCGAAGCTCAACTAAGTCCTTTGAGGGGACGGTTACAAATAATTAGGGATTGCAACTCCACCTACGCCAGTTCGATTCCAACCCCGGCCTCCACTCTTAAAAACCCCGTAGATTACCGTCTACGGGGTTTTTTATACCTGCGATTTACGATCCCTTCCGCAACGCTTCAGATGTGTTCCGCAACTTCACTGTTCTGACCGGATTACGTACTGGATCACCTCTTCAAGGGTGCCTATGTCTGGAGCGTTGCTCGCTAATGCTTCTGGGCGGCACCATGGATAGTCCAGGCGGGATACCCACTCCATGATGGTGTGAAGATCGGTAGGTGGCAGGGTTTTCATATGCTCGATGGTGATAGTGAGCCGCTCGACAAGTCCCGACTCGGGATTGAACTGCCATCCATATTGACCACAACCGACTCGGACCTCGCCGGAGTTTTTATCGGACATAGCGACCAGCCATTGGCATTGGAACGTTTTGCTATCCGGCTCCGGTGGGTGTCCCAGACAAAAGGTATAGACGTTTTCGAATGTCTGACCGAAGCGACTGACCAGCACGTCGCCGATGGACTCGAGGCCTTCAACGTGGGGTGGAAACGAGATAGACCCCGTGTGTACCACCATCTCCAGTTGTGCATCCGGCATAAAAGCCTGGCGCAGCAGATGCGGGCGGTTACTGTCCTTGGCGTTTATGTACTGCTGAATCGACCGTTGAGCTGTGTTCATTGTTGGTCCATTGCATCCATTCGTTGTTGTTGAGGGCAGTGCCGGCATCCAGGAGCGGTTGTTCGAAGGAAAACGAGCAGCCGATGGTGAAGGCAACCAGGTCATCCTGCCACAGGGGCTCTATGTCTGGCAGTTCTTCGCTCATGCGCTAGGGCGGCAAAAGTTTCTGAAGGAGCCCCACTTGGTTAACTGTATCGACCAGTCGACCGGCTGTGTGGGGCAGATGTTGCGTGGACGTCGGAGCTCTCACCCTTCCTGGGAAGGGCGCCTCGCATAGACGGCCAAAACAATGCGTTCGGAATGAATGAGGTATTCAAGCATTGCTTCGCGAGCTTTGGCCATCTCGTTGCGTTCAACGAGTTCAAGAATCTGAAAGTTCATATCGACGTAGGGCTCATGCAAGAACTCGGCGTCCTGCAACAGCCCAAAAGTCAGCCGTAGCTCTGCAAGTATGCGCCGGAACATGGCGTTCAAGCGTTCACTGTCCGCAAGTTCAACGACTGCCGTATGGAAGTCCATGTTAGCTGTGCCCACTGCCAGCCAGTCCCCCGCGTCCCGTGCTCGTTGGGCCTGTTCTGCCGCTGCGCGCATGTTCTTCTTCGCCGGGTGGCGCGGGTAAGCCTCTGCCAGCGCCTGGCATTCGATGAGGCGTCGCACGCGGTAGATGTCGATGACAGCCGCGATGCTGGGAACCACCACGAATACCCCACGGTTGGGCTCGTGTCGTAACAGGCCGTCTTTGGCCAACGTCCGGAACACTTCGCGCAGGGTGTTTCGCGAGATGCCGAGGTTTTCGCTGAGCACCTGCTCGGACAGCCGTTGCCCAGGTGTGAATTCGCCTTGGGTGACTTGCTGACGCAACTGTTCGGCGATCCGCTCGTTTAGCGTCTGGGCTACGAATGAAGGGGAGGCGGGAAGGGGCATCGAGCGGACTTCTGAGTGGCAGGGGCGATTGGATTCTAGCAGGTTTTGCCCTACTCGCAGTGTCGCTTTTTCCTGTAGGGCTGAAACGGATCCATATTTTGGCATGCATATTGCTTTTTATTATCCGTGTTGGATTGTTGAACAATTCTGTTGAAATGATCATTCAATCGGATGAAGATGGTTGAGTGATCTAAGAAAATAACTCAAACAACTTGGAGAAACGCCCGTGCCCACTGACATCAACTTGTGGCCCTTGCTGGGGGTCGTCGTCATCATCGTGGGCTTCGTCCTGCGCTTTAATCCCATGTTGGTCGTGATTGTCACGGCCGTCGTCACCGCCTTCGCGGCGCACTTTCCGGTCGACAGGATTCTTGCCGCCATCGGCACAGGCTTCATCAAGACACGTAACCTGCCGTTGATCATCCTGCTACCGCTGGCGGTGATTGGCTTGCTCGAGCGTTATGGTTTGCGCCAGCACGCCCAGCGATGGATCAGTAGCATCAAGTCCGCGACTGCGGGCCGCTTGCTGATTGTCTACCTTGGCGCACGCCAGATGACCGCAGCCATCGGTCTTACCAGCCTGGGCGGCCATCCACAAATGGTGCGACCGCTGCTCGCGCCAATGGCAGAAGGTGCTGCCGAAGCCCGTTTTGGGGCACTGCCGGAGAAGGTTCGCCACAAGCTGCGAGCGTATGCCGCAGCGACCGATAACGTCGGCCTGTTCTTCGGCGAAGATATCTTCGTGGCTTTCGGCGCGATCGTGCTGATGACCACGTTCTTGCGTGAGGCGGGCATCGAAGTCGAGCCGATCCGCGTCGCGCTCTGGGGGATTCCGACAGCTATTTGCGCATTCACCATCCATGCTTGGCGCCTGCGCCGGCTTGACACTTGGTTGATGCGCGAGATGGCCGGCGGCGCCGCGGCCGCGGCGGTAACCGTCACAGTCGAAGGCAAGGAGTCCCGACCATGACGCTCACGATCACGCACCTGTACTACCTCGTCGGTGCCATCCTCGCCATCACCGCGGTGATGACACTTATGGATCGCCAGCACTCAAAGCGCTATTCCAGTGCCTTTTTCTGGGGCCTTTATTCGCTCGTCTTCTTGCTCGGCGACCAGTTGCCGCCGGTCTGGGTCGGCGTCGGTGTTGTGGTGATGGCGCTGATTGCAGCCTTCGGCGGTGTCGGCATTGGCCGTCACGTGGCCCGCTCGGCGGCGGAGTACTCGGCCAGCGCCAATTTGCTGGGCAACAAACTTTTCATCCCCGCCCTGGCGATCCCGGCCGTGACCATGATCGGCACACTGTCGGCGAAGTACCTCGTGGTTGGCGGCATACCGCTGCTCGACCCGAAGAACACCACGATGGTAAGCCTAGGGCTGGGCTGTATGGTCGCGCTTGCGCTGGTCTGCAAGATGACGAACGAAACGCCGATGCAAGGTATCCGCGAATCGCGTCGGCTGACCGATGCGCTCGGTTGGGCGCTGGTACTGCCGCAGATGCTCGGCATGCTGGGCCTCGTATTCTCCGACGCCGGTGTGGGCAAGGCCGTGGCGCATATCACCACCAGCTACATCAACATGGATGTACGTTTCTTCGCGGTGATGGTGTATGTGGTTGGCATGGCGCTTTTCACCATCATCATGGGCAACGGTTTCGCCGCCTTCCCCGTGATGACAGGGGGCGTCGGGGTGCCAGTCCTGGTCGGCATGTACGACGGTAACCCGGCCCTTATGGCAGCCATCGGCATGCTCTCGGGTTATTGCGGCACCTTGCTTACGCCGATGGCAGCCAACTTTAATATCGTACCGGCGGCCCTACTCGAACTGCCCGACAAAAACGCGGTGATCCGCGCGCAGGTGCCCACGGCGCTGGCCTTGCTGACTTGCAATGTTTTCATCCTGTATTTCCTGATGTTTCGCTAAAGAAAAGAAAACAACATGAAGATAGACCTCAATAGTGACCTGGGTGAAAGCCTGGGCGCCTGGCGCATGGGTGACGACCACGCGATGCTCAGCATCGTGAGCAGTGCCAATGTGGCCTGCGGCTTCCACGCTGGCGACGCTGCCGGCATCCTGCGGACGCTACGTCAAGCGGCGGAGCGCGGCGTGGCAGTAGGCGCGCACGTCGCCTATCCCGACCTCGTCGGTTTCGGCCGCCGCCAAATGGACGTGGCAAGCGCCGACCTGCAGGCTGACGTGATCTACCAGATCGGCGCGCTGAAGGGGTTGGCTGCGGTGGCCGGCACGTCGGTACGATACGTCAAGCCACACGGAGCGCTCTACAACACCATCGCGCACGATAAGCGCCAGGCACACGACGTGATTGCCGCCATCCGCGCAATCGACCCGTCGCTGGTGCTGGTCGGTTTGGCCGGCTCGCCGCTACTCGGCTGGGCGCAGGCAAGCGGGCTGAGCACTGTGGCCGAAGCCTTTGCCGATCGCGCCTACATGCCGGACGGTTCGCTGGTCTCCCGCCGCGAGAAGGGCTCCGTGCTGCACGATGCGCAGGATGTTGCCGAGCGCATGCTTCGCCTGGCGACCGAGGGTGTGGTCACGGCCGTTGACGGCAGCATCGTGCGCCTTAAGGCCGATTCGGTCTGCGTGCATGGTGACAGCCCCGGCGCGGTGGAGATGGCGCGGCAAGTGCGTGCGCTGCTTGAGCGTTCGGGCGTCAAGGTCGCTCCTTTCGTCGACATGGGAGTCGTACCGTGATGCGATTTCTGCCCGCTAATCTCGACGCCCTGTTGGTCGAGCTAGATGACTTGTCGCAGACGCTGGCGCTGCTTGCATCACTACAGGCCGAGCCCATCGATGGCATCGTCGAACTCGTACCGGCCGCGCGCACGGTCATGGTTCACTTCCGGCCTAACACGGTGACGCATGATGAACTCGTCACGCGCATCAGCCGCCGCGACCTCACGGCGCAGATCGAGCGTGCGACCACTCGCGTGGAGATTCCGGTCTCCTACGAAGGAGAGGACCTTGACGAGGTCGCGCAGATGCTTGATCTCTCGCGCGAAGAGGTGATTCGCCGCCATACCGGCTGCGACTACACCGTTGCCTTCACTGGCTTCGCACCTGGGTTCGCCTATCTGAGCGGCGGCCACCCAAGCCTCAACGTGCCGCGTCGCACTACGCCACGCACGCGCATCCCCGCGGGCGCCGTGGGGTTGGCCGGCGCTTTCAGCGGCGTCTATCCGCAGGCCAGTCCGGGGGGGTGGCAGATCATCGGCGTGACTGCCACGCCGATGTGGGACCTAAGCCGTGACGTGCCGGCGCTGCTGCAACCGGGCTTCAAGGTACGTTTCGTCGATGTTTCAGGGCGGCAGGTTTCAGCTTTGCCAGCGCCGTCGCCTGGCCCCGTCGAGGTTCCGCTCCACAATGGTCCGGCGCTTGTTGTCCGTAGCACCGGCCTGCAGGCGCTGTTCCAGGATCTCGGGCGCGAGGGTCTGGCCGGGCAGGGCGTATCCGCCTCAGGGGCGATGGATAAGGGCGCACTGCGCGCGGCCAATCGTCTAGTCGGCAATGCGAGCGACATGGCCTGCGTCGAGATTGTCTACGGTGGTTTCCAAATCACGAGCCGCGCAGACACGGTGGTGGCCTTCACCGGTGCCGATGCGCCGATCGAACTCACACGTGCGAACGGCGCTCGATATCGTGTGCCAGGCCATGAAGCCATCGCACTTTCTGATGGCGACAGTCTGTCGCTTGGCGACCCGCGTGCCGGCATCCGCAGCTACCTGGCGGTGCGCGGTGGCTTCGCGATCGCGCCCGTGCTCGGAAGTCGATCGACGGACACGCTCGCGCAGGTCGGTCCGCCGCCCATCAAAGCCGGTGACATTTTGCCGGTACCTGTGGTCACGCATGGCTCCATCGTCGGCGCGCCCGAAACGCCTCGTGCCGATCTCCCGACGACGACGCAGACCGTGGTGCTCGATGTCGTGATGGGGCCGCGCACCGACTGGTTCACACTGCAGGCCATTGCATTGTTGGCGAGCCAATTGTGGACTGTGACGCCGCAATCGAACCGCGTCGGCCTGCGTCTGGCCGGTGAAACGCCGTTGATGCGCGCACAGATCGCCGAACTGCCCAGTGAAGGCACCGTGTTGGGCGCGATTCAGGTGCCGCCAAGCGGCCAGCCCGTGCTCTTCCTTGCCGACCACCCGCTGACCGGTGGCTACCCAGTGATCGGCGCTGTCGCCCCTTACCACCTCGACCGTGCGGGGCAGATCCCCATCGGTGCGCAGGTGCGCTTCAACCCCATACGCGCGTTCACCGCGGCCCTCTCTTCCGACCTGCGAGAAACCCCATGAAGAAAGTTCTTATCGCCAACCGCGGCGAGATCGCTGTACGCATCGTGCGCGCCTGTGCCGATTATGGTGTGAAATCCGTCGCGGTGTATGCCGACGCCGACATCGACGCGATGCACGCTCGTATGGCCGATGAGGCCTACGGCCTTGACGGCCAGCGCCCGGCCGACACCTACTTGAACATCGAAAAGCTGCTCGCCGTGGCCGACCGCTGTGGCGCCGACGCGGTACACCCCGGATACGGCTTCCTTTCGGAAAGCGCAACTTTTGCCAGGGCCGTGATTGGCGCGGGCCTGAAGTGGATCGGCCCTTCGCCGGCAGCCATTGAGGCACTGGGTGACAAGGTGCAGGCGCGCAAGATCGCCCTGGCTGTCGGTGCGCCGTTGGTGGCTGGCACGTCGGAGCCCGCGCGCGATGCGCAGGAGGTCGTGGCCTTTGCCGAGAAGAACGGCCTGCCGATCGCCATCAAGGCGGCCTTTGGCGGTGGCGGCCGCGGCATGAAGGTCGCATGGCGGCTCGACGAAGTAGCCGAATTGTACGAGTCGGCGGTGCGTGAAGCGGTCACTGCTTTCGGCCGTGGCGAGTGTTTCGTTGAACAGTTCCTCGATCGGCCTCGTCATGTCGAGGCGCAGGTGATCGCCGATACGCACGGCCATGTTGTCGTGCTCGGCACGCGCGATTGCTCGTTGCAGCGGCGCAACCAGAAGCTGGTGGAAGAAGCCCCCGCGCCCTTCCTCAGTGATGAGCAGCGTGAGCGCATCCATCAATCGGCGCGCGATGTGTGCGCGAAGGCAGGCTACGTCGGTGCGGGGACTGTCGAGTTTCTGTTGAGTCCCTCTGGAACAATCTCGTTTCTGGAGGTCAACACGCGCCTGCAGGTCGAGCATCCAGTGACCGAAGAGACAACGGGCATCGACCTCGTCGTCGAGCAACTGCGCATCGCCGATGGCTTGCCGCTGTCGGTCACCGAGACGCCGAAGCCGCGCGGTCATTCTTTCGAGTTTCGCATCAACGCCGAGGATGTGGGGCGCGGCTTTCTACCCGCGCCGGGGTTGGTGCATCTGTTCGAGGCACCGTCGGGGCCCGGCGTGCGCGTCGATACCGGCGTGCAGTCGGGTTCTACCGTCCCAGGTACATTCGATTCACTGATGGCCAAGTTGATCATTACTGGCGCCACCCGTGCCCAGGCTATAGCCCGCGCGCGCCGGGCGCTGAAGGAGTTCCGAATCGAAGGGGTGCCATCGGTGCTTCCTTTTCACCGGGCGGTGATGGCACACGCCGATTTCACATCAGCCGATGCTTTCAGCGTGCATACGCGCTGGATCGAGACAGATTTTGCCGACACGCTGGCGGCCGCTGTACGGCCTGAACCGCTGGCCGATATCGCGCTGGTACGCACGGCCGTGGAGATCGATGGCCGAAGGATTGCGCTCGGGTTGCCGGCTGAACTGCTGCGCGGGCTACATTCCACTGCGCCGTCTGCTGAGCGCGAGGGGGCTGATGTGTCTTCCATTTCGACGGATGCCGCCGCCGTTGTAGCCCCGATCTCGGGCACCCTGCAGTCCTGGAACGTCGCCGACGGCGACAACGTGGCTGTGGGCGACACCCTCGCTTCCATGGAGGCGATGAAGATGGAAATGCAAGTCACGGCACACCGCGCAGGACGCATCACCCTAACGGTGTCCGTGGGTTCGACCGTCGCCGCAGGCACTGCAATCGCAAAAATTGTGAGTTGATGAGAGTCGACTCGCTCGCCCAGGGCTCGGCTCAACACGACTGAATTATTCGCTGTTGAAGGTTGTGATTTTTTAGATGGGATGAATAAATGATTGATGTTGCAACTCAAATGAAACGGACAGCTTTAGTTGCTTTTATGGCAGTAGCATCGGGGTGTTCGTCACCGCCAGAGCGTAGCGCTAATTCCACCAGACCTGCTGAGCCACTCGCGGATTCTCACTTTCATGTTTCCAACTATGCCTTCCAAGGCACAACGCTGCGCAATCTGGTAGATAACTACATGTAGCCTTTCCAATACATTTAATACCATCAAGTTACACGATAGGCGTGACGCACTTCATTTTGAACGGTCTTATTCATCGAGCATTAAAGCTTGTGACTAGAGAGTGTTGTGATGAAGTTGAACAATCTAACTAAGGCGGCACTGATTGTCGCGTTGTTATCGTCCCTGTCGGGCTGCTGGATATTCATGCCGCCGGGTGGTGGTGGTGGTGGTGGTGGTGGTGGTGGTGGTGGCCACGGTCAGGGCGGTGGCCATGGCGGTCCGGGCGGCCCGGGTCTGCGTTAAGTAACGGCTTATTGGGGCAAGCCACGCTATTCATCTTGATGAGGCGTGGCTTGCCTTTTTTTGCCTGGCTTAAATCACAGGCAAAGAAAAGCCCGCGATGGGGAGAGCGGGCTAAAAGGTGTTTCTCTAGGAGCTGAAACAACACTAGGCGTTCACCTGTGAAAGCTTTGTGAAAGGCTTGAGTCAATGTGTCGATGGCCAGTTTGCTGGTGCTGTCGCTGTACCCGAGGCTGTTTTTGAGTTGAGGGCCGGGGCTGCGCTGACGTCAAACGGGCGAGATGGTCGCCAGCAGACCGATGCCAATGGTCAGCACCAAAAAGCCAAACAGGAAAATTGCCATCTTGGTCATAAGGCCTCCGAAGGGAAGGGGGCGGCAGGAACATTCCTGTCGCGCTCGACAAGGGTGTCGGGAGTGGCCCTATTGTCCGCCTCGATGACATTTCGATACAGGCGCAGATAGTAAAGAAAAAACCGTATCAGATGCGCGCGCAACGCTTTGGCCCGGGGGGTTGGAGAGGGCTGGCTTTATCAAGATCAGCAGGTGAGCCATGTCTTGAGGGTACGGCGCGCCACCTGAGACAGCCGCAGCATTTCCCCCTAAGATGGCGCCCACAGCCTCAACAATAAGAGAGGGCCGACCCTCGATGGAAAGACGTCAATTCAGCGGTGGCATGAAAGGCAAGAACCTGCGCTACCTCAATGAAACACCCGGCCAGCCGGCGTCAGCCACCCGCGTTGGCTTCCTGCTGCTCGAACACTTCTCCCTGCCAGCCTTCACCCAGACCCTCGACACCTTCGTCACCGCCAACCTGTTGCGCCCCGAGTTGTTCGCATCGCGCACGTTCGGCTGGGGCGACGGCGAAGTCATCAGCGACCTGGGCCTGGTGATCCGCCCGGATGCACGCCTCGACGTGGCGGCCCTGCAAACGCTGGAGTTGTTGGTGATCTGCGGCGGCTTTCGCACTGAACTCAAGGCCAGCGACGACTTCATCCACCTGCTGCGCAATGCCGCCGAGCAGGGCGTCAGCCTGGCCGGCTTATGGAACGGCGCCTGGTTCCTCGGCCGCGCCGGCCTGTTGCAGGGCTACCGCTGCGCCATCCACCCCGAACATCGCCCGGCACTGGCGGAAGTGTCCAAGGCGGCCCACGTCACCAGCGAACCGTATGTCATCGACCGCGACCGCCTGACCGCCTCGAGTCCGTCCGGCGCTTTCCACATGGCGCTGGATTGGATCAAGGGCCTGCACGACAAGGCCTTGGTCGAAGGTATCGAAGATATCCTGGCCTTCGAGGAGTCGCGCTACCGGCGCATCAAACCGACGGAAAACATCTGCGTCAGCGCGCCGTTACGCGAGGTGGTGAAACTGATGGACGCCAACCTCGAAGAACCCTTGGAGCTCGACCAACTCGCCGTCTACGCCGGCCGCTCCCGCCGCCAGCTCGAACGGCTGTTCAAGGAACAACTGGGCACCACGCCGCAGCGCTATTACATGGAACTGCGGGTGACCGAGGCGCGCCGGCTGTTGCAACACACTGAGTTGTCGCAGGTGGAGGTGCTGGTGGCGTGCGGGTTTGTTTCGCCGAGTCATTTCAGCAAGTGTTATAGCTCGTATTTCGGCTACAGGCCGTCGAAGGAAAAGAGGTTGGTCAAGTAGCGTGGAGGTTGTTGGATTTTTCGTGTGACGAGTCATGATCACGGAGTGCTGATTCTCATCATACGTTTCAGAACCGCGCCAACCGATACCCCTCCAACTCCGGCAAACCCGACAGCCGCGGCCGCGTCGAAGCCAGTTGCGCGATGAGCTCCGCGGTCACCGCCGCCTGCGTCAACCCCAGATGCTGATGCCCGAACGCAAGCAACACCTTGCCGTCGGCGACCCGATCGATGATCGGCAGCGAGTCCGGCAGGGAGGGCCGGAAGCCCATCCATGGCGTCGCGTCCTGTGCATTGAGGTCTTGCCGGAACAACCCTTTGCTCAGGCGATGCAGCTGCCAGGCGCGTTGCATATTCGCCGGGCGCTCCAGGCCGGCGAATTCCACGGTGCCGGCCAGGCGCAGGCCGCCGCGCATGGGCGTCATGATGAACTTGCGCTCCAGGGAGGTGACGGCGAAGGGCAGGCGTTCATGTTCGTGGGGCAGCATCAGGTGGTAGCCGCGCTCGGTGTCGAGGGGGACGTGCTTGCCGGTCAAGGCGGCGGTGAGTTTCGCCGAGTGGGCTCCGCACGCGATCAGCACCTGGCGTGCGGCCAATGGGCCTTGATCGGTGGTCAGCGTGACGCCCTGGGCGTCGACTTGCCCGCCCAGCACCTGGCGGGTGAGAAATTGCACGCCGTTGGCTGTGGCGGCGTTCACCAGTTCGCACACCACTTGATAGGGGTCGAGAAAGTGCCCGGTGCCCGCAAAGAACAGCCCGCCCTGGATGTGCTCGCTTAACTGCGGCGCGGCCTTGCGAATGGTGTCAGCCGACCAGAACGCCACCGGCACGCCTTGCTGCGCCATGCGTTGCTGCAGCGCGTCGATGGCCCCTCGCGAATCCGCGCGCTCGAACACCAGCAACGAGCCGTCTTCGCGCAGCAGCTCCGGCCGGTCGATGCCTTGCAGCAGGCGCTGCCATGCGCCCAGGCTGCCTTCGTTTAGTGCGCGAATGCCGGCGACCGTGCGCCGGTAGCTGGCCGGGCGCAGGTTGAGCAGCAAACGCGCAAACCAGGGCAGGGCGCGGGGCAGGTATTTCCAGTCCAGGCGCAGCGGGCCCATGGGGTCCATCAGCATCGTGGGCAAGCGCTTGAGGATCGACAGGTCGGCGATAGGGAACACTTGTTCGCTCGCCAGGTGGCCGGCGTTGCCATAGGAGGCGCCCATGCCGGGGGGCTGCGCGTCGATGACGACGACCTGGTGCCCTTGACGTGCCAACTGCAAGGCGCAGGCGACGCCGATGATGCCCGCGCCGACCACGGCGATGTCGGCGCTAGGGGTTTCAAGCGACATTCTGTTCCGCCGACCAGTTCGCGTACCACTGGCGGAACAGTGTGTACTGGCTTTCGGCATAACGACGCTGGGCAGCGCTGAGCTGGTCGCTTTCGTTGAAGTGCAGGGCGTAGCCACGGTCGCCGTTGAGCACCATCAGGTGCTTGTAATACAGCACCAGATCGCAGCCTTCGTCGAACGATGACAGCACCGCCAGCGCGGCCTCCAGCTCAAGGGCCTGGCGACGTGCCTTGGCGTCGCCCTTGGCGGCTTGCTTGCTCAGCGCCACCAGTTGCAGCACTTCCCGAGGTAGGGCGTTGCCGACGCCGGTGATAGCGCCGGTCGCGTTGCAGTTGACGAAGCCGTGTACCACCTGGGTATCGACGCCGACCATCAAACTCACGTTATCGTCCTGGGAGGTGATGTGTTCGGCGGCGTAGCGCAGGTCGGCGGCGCCGCCGAACTCCTTGAAGCCGATCAGGTTCGGGTGCTCGCGGCGCAGCTCGAAGAACAGCTCGGCGCGGGTGGCGAAGCCGTAGTAGGGGCTGTTGTAGATCACCGCCGGCAGGTGGGGCGCAGCGTCGAGGATCGCGGCGAAGTGGGCCTTTTGCGCGGTGGCCGAAGCGCCACGGGACAGCACGCGGGGAATCACCATCAACCCCTGGGCGCCGACCTTGGCCGCATGCGCCGCGTGGGACACCGCTTCACGGCTGTTGACCGCGCCGGTGCCGACGATGGTCGGCACGCCGGCGGCGGCCAGGCGCGCCACGCCCTCCTGGCGCTGGGCTTCGGTGAGCAACGGCCAATCGCCCATGGAGCCGCAATAGACCACGGCGCTCATGCCGATATCGATCAATTCGCGGCCCTTGGCGACGAGGGCGTCGAAATCCGGCTTGCGCGCGGCGGTACACGGGGTCATCAGTGCGGGAATGCAGCCGGTGAAGATGGTGTCGCTCATTGGGCTAACTCCTTGGAATATTCAGTCAAACCATGCAGGGCTCAGATGCCCCAGGCGAAAGGGTCCTGCGCATCGATCAGCAGGGTGCTGTCGGCGGTCATGTAGGCGCGACCGGTGATGTACGGGCGCACGCGTTCGCCGTCCCATTCATAGCGGCCTTCGAACTGGCTGCCGGTGATGCTGGCTTGTACCCAGGTTTCACCCGGCGCGAGTTTGTCATCGGCGGCCAGGCAGGCGAGCTTGGCGCTGGTGCCGGTGCCGCAGGGCGAGCGGTCGTAGGCTTTGCCCGGGCACATGACAAAGTTGCGGCTGTCGGCGTGGGCGTCATCGGCAAACAACTCGATATGGTCGATCAGTGCGCCGTCTTCGCCATAGATGCCTTGGCGTTCGAGGGCCTTGAGCATCGCCCAGGTGTAGTCGGTCAGGGCGTCGACGTTATCCATCTGCAGCGCCTGGCCGTGCTCCGACACCAGGAAGAACCAGTTGCCGCCCCAGGCGATATCGCCATGGACCACGCCATGCCCCGGCACCTCCACCGCTACCCGTTGGCGAAAACGGTAGGCGGGCACGTTGCGCAGGGTCACGGCGCCGTCTGCATGCAGTGTGGCCGCCACCGGCCCGACGGGCGTGTCGACGGTGTGTACGCCCGGCTCGATGCGCCCCAGATAGTGCAGCGAGGTAACCAGGCCGATCGTGCCGTGGCCGCACATGCCGAGGTAGCCGGCGTTGTTGAAGAAGATCACGCCGCAGGTGGCGCCCGGTGTGACCGGCGCGCAATACAAGGCGCCCACCAGCACATCGTTGCCACGCGGTTCCAGCAGGCAGGCGCGTCGCCATGCGTCGTGGTGGGTGCGCAGGTTGTCGAGTTGCGCGGCGATGCTGTTGCCGGCCAGTGCGGGGAATCCGTCCATCACCAGGCGCGTGGGTTCGCCGCCGGTGTGAGAGTCGATGACGTGCAGTCGTTTCATGACACGCTCCATTCAGGGGTGAACCTGGCCGATGGGATAGGCATGCAGTGGCCATATCGTGAACGCGTCAGCGCTGCGACGATTGATGTTTTGCGCCGGGTTGGATGACGAATTCAGCACAGTTTTCTACGCTCGACAGCATCCCGTGCATGGGGCAATCTGCTGGACGTCGAGGCGCAAAGAGGGGGGCGGAGTGATGTTGCAGAGTGCGTTTGCAGCCCTGTGCCAAGGGCGCGAGGCGAATCGCCCGCAGAGTATCGAGCAGTTATTGGCCGGCGTCATGCAACTGCTGCCGATGCTCGACGTGATCCCCAATGCCGCGATTTTCATCAAGGATCTCGACGCCCGCTATGTGCTCGCCAACCGCACCCTGGTGCAGCGTTGCGGGCTCAAGCAACTGCAACCGTTGCTCGGCAAAACCAGCGCCGAGGTGTTCCCCGCGCAATTGGGGCCGGGTTATACCGAGCAGGACCGGCGCGTGCTGGAGCAGGGGTTTGTATTGGCGGATCAGCTCGAGTTGCATCTCTATGGCAGCCGCGAACCGGGCTGGTGCCTGACCCACAAGTGGCCGCTGTACAACCACGTCGGGCAGATCATCGGCCTGGCCGGCATTTCCGTCGACCTGCAATCGGCCAGCGAAACCCACCCCGCCTACCAACGCCTGGCCGCCGTGGACGCGCACATTCGCACGCACTTCAATCGGCGCGTGACCTTGGGCGAACTGACGCGTATCGCCGGGATCTCGGTGGCGCAGCTGGAGCGCTACTGCAAGCGCGTGTTCCACCTGACGCCGCGGCAGATGATCCAGAAAGTGCGCCTGGAGCACGCCCATCGCTTGCTGCACAGCGACCTGCCGATCACCGACGTCGCGCTGCAGTGCGGTTACACCGACCACAGCGCGTTCAGCCGCCAGTTCAAGGCGTCGACGGGGTTTACGCCGAGGCAGTACCGCCAGTTGGGCTAACCGCCGGCATTGCGATGCAACGAATAGCCCCGCTCGCCGCTCCTATGCTTACGAGTAACCTTTTCACGACAACAGGTAATGGGCTTATGACGGCGGCTGACAACGATCATGTGAACTGGCTGGTGCAACAGTCGATGCTGCACGCGGCGCGCCAGCGCGCCAAGCTCTATTCGGGGCAAGGGCGCCTGTGGCAACAGCCGTATGCACATACCCGGCCGCGTGATGCTTCGGCCTTGTCGTCGGTGTGGTTCACCGCGTATCCGGCGTCGATTGTCACCCGTGAAAACGGCACGGTGCTCGAAGCGCTGGGCGATGAGGCGCTGTGGCATGCCTTGTCGAAGATCGGTATCCAGGGTATTCACAACGGCCCGCTGAAAAAGTCCGGCGGCTTGGCCGGGATGGAACACACGCCGACCATCGATGGCAATTTCGACCGCATCAGCTTCGACATCGACCCGCAGTTGGGCACCGAGGCGCAGTTGCAGGCGCTGACACGCATGGCGGCGGCTCACAATGCGGTGATCATCGACGATGTGATCCCCTCGCACACCGGCAAGGGCGCGGATTTCCGCCTGGCCGAGATGGCCTACGAGGACTACCCGGGGCTCTACCACATGGTGGAAATCCGCGAGGAAGACTGGCCGTTGCTGCCGGAGGTCGCCGACGGGCGCGATGCCCAGAACCTCAGCCCGCTGCAGGTGGACGCGCTGCGCGATAAACACTACATCGTCGGCCAGTTGCAGCGGGTGATTTTCTTCGAGCCTGGCGTGAAGGAAACCGACTGGAGCACCACGCCGGTGGTCATCGGCGTCGATGGCAAGCCGCGGCGCTGGGTCTACCTGCATTACTTCAAGGAGGGCCAACCGTCGCTTAACTGGCTCGATCCATCCTTCGCCGCGCAGCAGATGATCATTGGCGATGCGCTGCACGCGATCGATGTGATGGGCGCCAAGATCCTGCGCCTGGACGCCAACGGTTTCCTCGGTGTGGAGCGCAAGCTCGACGGCACGGCCTGGTCGGAAAGCCATCCGCTGTCGATCACCGGTAATCAATTGCTTGGCGGCGCGATTCGCAAGGCTGGCGGTTTCAGCTTCCAGGAACTGAACCTGACGCTGGACGACATCGCGTCGATGTCCCACGGCGGTGCTGATCTCTCCTACGACTTCATCACGCGTCCGGCCTATCAGCATGCGTTGCTGATGGGCGACACCGAGTTCCTGCGCCTGATGCTGCGCCAGATGCACAACCTCGGCATCGACCCCGGCTCGCTGATCCATGCCTTGCAAAACCATGACGAACTGACCCTGGAACTCGTGCATTTCTGGACCCTGCATGCCCATGACAGTTTCCTCTACCAGGGTC
The DNA here is from genome assembly GCF_053502595.1 of Pseudomonas sp. LY-1. Classification (NCBI taxonomy): domain Bacteria; kingdom Pseudomonadati; phylum Pseudomonadota; class Gammaproteobacteria; order Pseudomonadales; family Pseudomonadaceae; genus Pseudomonas; species Pseudomonas sp. LY-1. The sequence continues at coordinate 3,381,437 of NZ_CP094353.1, forward strand.
AGACATTTCCCGGCAACATCCTGCGCGAGCATATCCGCGAGCAGATGTACGAGCGCCTGGCCGGCGAACATGCACCATACAACCTCAAGTTCGTCACCAATGGCGTGTCCTGCACCACCGCCAGCATCATCACGGCGGCCCTCGGCATTCGTGACCTTGCGGCGATCACGCCGGCCGATGTCGAGCAGATTCGCCAGATCCATTTGCTCCTGGTGATGTACAACGCCATGCAGCCCGGCGTGTTCGCCTTGTCCGGCTGGGACCTGGTCGGTGCATTGCCGTTGGCGGCGGATGACGTCGCGCACCTGATGACTGATGGCGATACCCGCTGGATACACCGCGGCGCCTATGACCTGGTGGACCTGAACCCGCAGGCCGAGCTTTCGGCGGGGCAGATGCCGCGTTCGAAAACCCTGTACGGCAGCCTCAACCGCCAATTGCAGGACCCGGACTCGTTCGCCTCCCAGTTGCAGAAAATCCTCGCCGTGCGCCGTGCCTATGACATCGCGGCCAGTCGCCAGATCCTGGTGCCGGACGTCGAACATCCTGGTTTGTTGGTCATGGTCCACGAACTGCCGGCCGGTAAAGGCACACAAATCACCGCGTTGAACTTCGGCAGCACGCCGATCACCGAAACCCTGCACCTGCCCAATATCGCGCCGGGGCCGGTGGTGGACATCATCAATGAACGGGTCGAGGGCGATCTGACGGCCGAAGGGGCGTTCACCATTACCCTGGACGCGTATGAAGGGTTGGCGTTGCGGGTGGTCAGCAGTTCGCCGATGCTTTAGCGCAGATCAAGTGATGACCGGCACCGAGCCGCCAAACTGGTTGGGTGCAGGTTGGCACACGGGTTGAGGGCAACCCGACACGACGCTCATCCAGCCATAAAGGAAACCCGACCATGTTGTTTGATGCATATGCTGAAGAGTCGCTGAACGGTATCGGACATGTCGTCCAGGATATCGAGCAAGTCGCCAAGTACACTGAAGGCCTGCGAACGCGTCTTTCTGAACTCTTCACATCTACGCACAGCCGTTTTGGCGTGAGCTTTACCGTTCCGCCAGAGGGTTACTTCCAGCTTGAAGGTCATTTCGGCCTGATCAGAGCGAATCTGCTCTATGCTAATGAGGGCAGCGGCACCTTTGGTCGCGTGGTGCTTCGCAAGCACACGCTGGACGAGCAGGGGAGAGAAGCGTGGCCAGAAATCTGGGCGTTCCGCATTCTGAAAGATGGCGATGTCTGGGTGAGTGACAAAGGCCCGGTGCTCTACAACGAGTGGAGTACGCCAAGCGAACACAAGTTTGTCGCTGCTCGGCGTCTCGTTGAATCAATCGTGCTGTCTGCGATGAAGCCACGCTAGACCGCGCAGGTAGTCAGCAAGCAACCCCTGCGGGAGGCGCTTGAACGCGTTTACCGCTGCGGGTTGCGTCTTGCAAGCGCCACGGCCGCAGTGATGGCCGCGCGCGCTTGTGGGCTGTTCTTCCAGCACGTCGAGCCCAATGCCGCAGAGGCTTGGGCGAGGATGTCCCCCACATTGGATTGGCTGAGTGCGTCCAGCGATTCAATGCCCATCTGTTCAAGCCGGGTAATCACCGTGGGGCCTACCCCCTTGAGTGCGAGCAACGCTGTTCTTTCTTCCAATGAGAATGGCATCGGTGAATTCCTTTTTCCAAGAGTCCCGGGAGTGTGCCGGATACTGGAGAGTGCCTCAATAGGTCGTTGTTGATTGGGTATATCGAACTCCCCGGCTATCGACGACAGCGCCACACGGGCCTCCTGTTTTTGTGCGCTGAAGAGCCATATAAAGAACGTTACATTTTTGACTGTTAAATCACTCATCATTAAAAAATAAAATAGCTGACTTTGGAGTCAATCCGCAAAAACAGGATCATATTTTAAGTAGGGAAATAAATTCCCTCTTAAAAAGGTGAGCCAATTGGAATATACGTATAAAAACCAGTTTCACGAAAAAGCCAATGTAAAAGCGGTTCTCGTGGGCGACAGTAAAGTCATTAGTCCCTCCGAGTATATTGAGATCTTCTTAATAACCAGAGGCTATGACACGAGCCTGGAAAATAGACTCCGGGTCGCGGAAAGCCTGGCCCACGTGCCCGCGCGCGAACGCCATTCCGCCTCTGAGCTGGACCACTGGCTTGATTGTCATTTCAAAAGCTGAGGGGCTCTGTCGTGGCACATTCAACGCAAGAGTGATAATCAAAGACAATGCCAGGTACTTATGCAGGCAGATTACGAGATACATTATATAAAGAGCGATCACAAGAAGGTCCGACGCGTCAGAGCCCAACACATGATGGATCTTGATGCGTGGAAATTCGCAATTATTGCCGAAGGCGGCAGCCGTGAAGAGACTTCGCCGTTAGTTTGTTTGGCACAGGTCAAAGCACTTGCCGCTAAATACGATGTAAGTTCAGTCAGGTGGAACAAGGCGATCCATGTCAACAACTTGGATACCGTCGTATCGAATAGGCGGATGGCGTTGGAGGATGCCGGCGACCGTAACTTAGAGTGGGCTCAACCTCGGGATGACGTGACACTCGATCAATCTGGCTGATAGAACGCAATCGAGTGTTGTTCGACTCGAAAAAGGCCTGGACGTGTTCCAGGCCTTTTCATCGAGCAGCGCCGCTTCAGCAGTTGGCGCTCCTTGGGCTTGGCTTGGTTTTGTCGGCGCATAAAAAACCCCGCACTGGGCGGGGTTAGTCTGCATCACCGATGCAGAGGGCGGGAAATAGTGCTGGGAACTTCCCCCAGCTTGCCCCAGTGGGGCGTTTTAACAAGCCTGTCATCAGGCAGGCTTTGTCGGGACTCTGTTAGCTGTTGGAGCAACCGTTAGCCATGACACTGTATTGCATGACATGTACGTGACCTTGGTGGTCCAGGTAGGTCATCTGGACAGGGACTACGGCACAGACATTGTCAGGGATGGAGTCCATGTGAATCACTTTGGCAATGTCGAGGTGCGAGCTGTAGCTGTATTGCTCAACGGCAGGCTCATCGGCAAACGCCATCTGGCTACCCAGCATTACAAAAGAAGCAGCAATCAACATTTTAAACAGTTTCATTTTTTCAGTGTCCCAACGATGCAAACGATTTACGTCTTCAGTCGGATTGGCTATGGCCGAAGGCTCTACGAGGCGCGGGAGGGTGGTTTGCTTGGACCCTATGGATTCGCGCTTCGTCGCTTTGTTTGGAAGCTGGGTTTAGTTTATGCCTATGGAGATTTTGATAAATCCCAAAGACTGGAAAGCATTGTTGTTGAAAAAGTAATAATTCACTCCGGCGCCTGGCAGCCACCCCAGCCAATACACTCGGTTTCTGCTCCTGTCGATGACGCGAACTTGCGCTTGTTTAGTGCCGTGAGAAAGCATGGGGTTGGGGGTAGTACGAATCTCAAAACCGAGCGTCTCAGCATTAAGTGACGGTGGTTTGAATTAATACTATTGGCCTGTTATTTCAATATTTAAGCGTTCTGGTTAAAGCGCTCATGAATAAAAATAATTGAGAGTATTTCGCAGGCTTAAGTTTGTTTCGGTACTTGGACAATCAAGTGTTGTGTGAAAAATTTGTGATATGTCTGTGATGCTTGGCGAGTTGCTTTTGCACTATCCCTGTCGGCGGATCGTGTTGCCGGCGTCGCGCCAGGTTAATGATCAAGGTCGGGGCGGTGCCAGGGATCTACATGCGTCATAAGATTCAAAACACGATGAATCTGCATCACATTTTCCCTTGCGCAAACTGCAATGGCATGACCTTCCTCAACGGTAATTGAGGCATCCACTTCGATATGAGCGTCGACAATGATCATGTCCCCCATTTTTCGAGTGCGTAGATCATGTACACCTTTAATGCCGGGGGTATTTTTAAGCGTATTGCGGATAGTTTCGACTTCCTGCTCATCAGCCGATCGGTCCATCAGGTCGTGCAATGAATCCCAAGTGAAACTCCAACCCATCTTGGCGATCATGCCTCCAACAACCAGCGCAGCAATCGGGTCAAGAATCGGGTAGCCCGCCAGATTGCCCACAATACCTATGCCGACAACCAAGGAGGACGCGGCGTCGGACCTTGCGTGCCAGGCGTTGGCAACCAACAGACTAGACTTAACTTTTTTGGCCACCCGCAGCATAAAGCGAAACAACAGCTCCTTGGCCACCAGCGCTGCGATGGCAACCCATAAGGCCGCAATGTGTACCGTTGGAATCGATTCAGGGGTTTCAAGCTTGAACACTGCAGAACCGATCATGCCCACGCCCACGATCAACAACAGTATGCCCAATACCATGGATGCGGCGGTCTCGAAACGCAGATGCCCATAGGGGTGACCTTCGTCGGCATCCTCCTTGCTTTTGTGGCTGGCGAACAGCACTACGAAATCGGCGATCAAGTCTGATAGCGAGTGAATACCATCGGCTACAAGCCCCTGGGATTTTGACACTACGCCTACGACAATCTGTGTGCACGACAGCGCGATATTGACGATGACGCTCATCCAAGTGCATCGCGAGGCTGCCGCTGCGCGGGCGACTTGACTATATTCCTCGTCTTCAGATTGTTCAGAGATCTGTTGATGATTCATGTGTATTTCTCTAATTGAAATTGATACTCGTCTCGCGCGGCAAGACGCGCACTACTTAGTACTGGTTGCGTTTTTTATCGGGCGTGGAGGGTAAGGCGTCTGCCTCAATTAAAGCAAGGTGCGATGAGTTATAAAAGTGCCTATTTATCGGTATTTAGGTCTGAGTCCAATGATGTAAATGCTAATACTTCGCGTAACTAAGTTTTTCACCTGGCTGCAGGGTTTGTAAGTCAAATAGGGATGACTCTCAACTTCACTAAAGAAAAGGTGGGCCGGTACGGTGGGGTGGGTTTTATCTTTCGAGCCGAAGCGGTCAGGCACAGGAAAAATGCACGGAAGAATAATGTGATTGTCGTGGGGTATTTGTTTGTAATAGATGTATTGGACGGCAAGTTCAGAACCTTGCGCTACAAAGTGAGGGCACGGCGAAAGACCTGGTGTTCGGTTGGCCAGACGCTTAGGAATGGGGAATTGCGGAGCCGGACAGATGATTGTGGCTCAAAAAAATAAGGGCCTGCATGAAGTTCATCATGCACGCCCTTGATATCCATGGTACCCAAAGCCGTAATCGAACCGTCACGCCCTTACGAGCGGGGGATTTTAAGTTCGCATGAGGGCACGCGTCGGGCGTAAACCTTTAAGCCCGGCGCCATCCGTAATTAACGGCGGAAGCGGAATTTTTGCCAGCCATATTTGAACCTGAAAGTTCCGGTATCTCCTCGTAGAACGTAGAGGCTGACCCTGTAAAAAGCAGTAAAATGAGAGAATCCAAGGTGTCTGATTTTTCTGTAGACCCAAACCCATCCGTGGCGATTGGTAGTTTTGGCGGGTCTCAACACGATTAACACGCTCCTTCTGCTATGCGTAATTTGGCGCAGATGATAGCGATGTGCCCCATCTAGAGGCTGTCAAATAATAACGGTGCGGGAACTCGTTGTCGCAATAGCTGTATTGCCAATATTCATCTTGGTACTGCACCGCGCGCCCACGTAAACCAAGCTGCTGTTCACCTCTAATCTCCGCCGTTGTGCGGGGTTTTTTCGTAGGGAGAAAAGTATGACTGCAACCGGAAAAGACCGGGATATCTTGGCGCGCCCCCCCTTTGGCGTGAGGTCCGTGGTGCAGGTCTGGACGGACAGATCGCCGTGGCCTGGACCATCCGTCACCGAGTGCTCAACGAATTCTCGCCATCACCGGTGACGGCGATCAAGGATTGATCGCGCTGTGGGCGTGCCAGGCGTATGTGAGGAGTGTTTCAAAATAGGCGTTGGTGTTCGGTCGGCAGGACGCCGGGGAATGGAGAGTTGCGGAACAGGTCTGAAAATTGCGGAGCAAAAAAGATAAGGGCTCGCATGAAGTTCATCATGCAAGCCCTTGATATCTATGGTGCCCGAAGCCGGAATCGAACCGGCACGCCCTTACGAGCGGGGGATTTTAAGTCCCATGCGTCTACCAGTTTCGCCATTCGGGCGGCAGCGCGGTGCAGCAGGGTTGGGAATATATAGATCCGGGCGCCAGGGCGCAAGGTCGGAGGTTGCCTTTCTTGCACAAACATCGGGATGAAAAAGCTCGATAGATCAGTGATCTACATCGGCTTTTGAGCAAAAGCCGAAGATTCCCAGGGCCGGCGAATACGCCTCATAAATGACAGGTGCGGCAATACGCCGTCACGCTGCTTCAGAGTGGACGACTCAGCAGTGGCGGCCTTGGGCATAAGCCGCTGCGACATGCGGTCCGCAACGGCGCTGGATGCGGGTGTAAGGTAGGCCGTGCAACGCTTGGAAATCTCAGGAAAAGCGAGGTGACTATGAGCGCTCCAACACTCAAGAAGCTGCATCTGAATGGGTATGACATCGTGCAGGTCAATTTCGGGCCGTGGCGGGTGTGTACGGCTCAGGACCGGTTGGCGTCCTTCGATTCCCGCGAGCAGGCGCTGGCCTATGCGGCCACGCTGTCGGTGCGCAAGGCGCGTGGCAGGTCGGGGTCCAATGATGACTGAGTGACTGATTCAGCAGAACCAAGCCCCGGCGCAACCGGGGCTTCTGCTGCTTGGGACTACACGAAGGGCTGACCACTGAAGCCGCGTGGCAGGCGCTGCAACCCTGGCAGGTCGGTCAAGTGTTGCGCCCAGGCGCTGCGCCAGTCGCTGGAGGTGTGGGTCTTGGCTGCGCGCGAAGCTCGGCGGGCGGCGTTGCGCTGGGTGCGGCGCGCTTCCTTGTAGGCCTCGGTGTTGCGGCAGGTTCGGCATTTGACGCGGTTCAGCTCGGTGCTGGAGGGGAGGCTGCCGCCGTGATGGCCGCAGGCTAAGTGCCCGGCGACCTTGAAGTGAATGACCATGTAAGCGTCTCCTTCTTGGGTATACGCGCATCTGCAGATCCACAATGCACGCGGGGAGGGCGGGCTGCGATTGATCCCGACACCTACAATTACGACCCCGTGCTGGTCGCAGCGTTCGGTTTACGGGCCTGGCCCTTCTCAACAGCAAGGCTCGACGTTACCCTGCCTCAAGTCCAATCATAAAAAGGAGTGAGTGATGAGCGTCGAGAACCTGCCTCGTGAAGGCAGTTGCCGTTGTAACCGCGTGCGCTTCAGTGTGAGCCAGCCCCCCGTGATCACCATGGCCTGCCATTGCACCGGTTGTCAGAAGATGACCGCCAGCGCGTTCTCCCTCAGTGCGCTGATTCCCGCCAGCGCGTTCACCGTGACCCAGGGTTGCCCGGTGATCGGCGGCATGCATGGCGTGGACCGCCATTACTTTTGCCCCCATTGCATGAGCTGGCTGTTTACACGGCCCCATGGCATCGATGAGTTCGTCAATGTGCGTGCGACGATGCTGGAGAATGCCGAGGATTATCCGCCGTTCATGGAAACCTGGACCAGCGAGAAATTACCCTGGGCCACGACGCCGGCGGTCGAGCACTTTGCACAATTGCCCGGGCCGGAGGATTTTCCGCGTTTGTTGCAGGCTTACGCCGAGTTCAGCGCCCGCTGAGTTCAGTCGATCAGCGCGAGCAGGTCGGTATCGCCCACATCGTGTCCGGCCTGGGTCAGCAGTGTCGTCAGCTGGCCCCGGTGGTGGGTCTGATGATTGAAAAAATGCACCAGCAGGCCGAAGAACGGCTTGTCCGCCGCGACCCCGCGCATGTTGTGGTAATGCAGGCGCAGGTCGAGGTCTGGCTCGCGCAGGCTTTGCGCCCAGTCGATGATCAGTCGATCCAGCCAGGCGCGGTGGATGGCCAGTTCGTGCAGGTCGGCGAAGGCCAGTTGCTTGAGATCGGTGGGCGCGGCAATGCCGCTTAACGGTGCCAGCGCCGCATGGCTGGCGGGGTGCTGGGCAAAGCGTTTGAGCCACACGGTGTCGCCCAGTGTCAGGTGGTTCAGCGTGCCGAGGATCGAGCCGAAAAATGCGCGGCGGTCCATCCGTAGTTCGGCGTCCGTCAGCTTCGCGGCCGCGTCGTAGACTTTACGGTTCATCCACTGGTTGTAGGTCGCCATCAAGGCGATCTGTTCGATACGGTTCACGGGCTTTCTCTCTGTCTGGGCGGCGCGATGGCGCCATCATAAGGCGTGCCCACCCCGCGGTCATCGGGTTCCGCCAGAGGACGCCACCCCTGCGAAGGCGTGACGCCTAGAAACGCAACGTGGCGCCGGTGGTCAACCATTGCGCGCGTTCAGCGACCAGGCTGCGCCCAACCACCACATCGATGTCGATCAACGGCCCAAGGTGGAACCGCGGCCCCGCTTGCCAGGCCTGCTCAGCACCTTTTTGGCCGTAGCGTTCGACAATCAGCGTCAACGAGTGCGCTACCCGATATTCGGCGCCGGCGCCCCATGTGAGACGCTGGTTTTGTTCGCCGTCGTCATACGCGTGGGTCCAGCCGGCATTCAGGTTCAGTCGCAGGGGCTCCAGCGGTTGCCACGTCAACGGCACGTTGAAGTCCGCGCCATCAAACGCATGTCGCCGGTCCAGGGCAACGTGGGCGCTGGCGGACACGGCTATCTCCAGGCGCAGGTCCTGACGTGACATTACCTGCGCCTTCACTTGCGGGCTCACTTGCGTCTCGCGGTTGGCCCGTGACAATGCCGCGCCCCATTGCACGGCGGGCAGGGCCTCGAAGGTGCAGGCAGGCGACAGTGTCTCATTGTGCGTGCCGCCGTCGTGTCGGTGGGCGCTGTACCAGGCGTCGACGTTGCATTCGCCCGGCGCATTGATCGCGCCGTCGTCGACTGCATAAGCGCCCCCTGCCGCGAAGGCCTTCGAGAATAGGCTGATGAGCAGGACGACGCTGAGTGTAAGCCCGATAAACATCAGGTTGCGCCGTAACGCCCGCCGTTTGGCTGGCGGTAACAACAAGAGGGTATGGCGAGCGCCTCGATAGCGGGTAACCCTGTCCGAGGGGTGGCGGTGTTTTTTGTACATGTTGTGCCTCGCTTGAATTCAGCTTTCTACGGTCAGCACCGAGATGCCGCTGGCTTTGGCCTGACAGACCAGCTCTGACGTGTCATCGCCACCGGGCAGGGCGATGACCACATCAGGGCGGCTGTCGGTCAGCATGAAATGGTTGCGCTGGCGTTCCGCCTGCTTGCCATGGCGTTGCCAATTGGGCGGATAACGCACCACGTCGATGCCGATTTCCCGCGCCCACTCCTCGATCTCGCTGCCGAGGAACTGGTTGCCGCCGTGGATCAATACCTGCACCGGGCGCAGGCGGTGGTAAGCGTCCAGCACGTGGCGGGAACGTTGGGTGTCGGCGTAATGACGACCTGCACAGATCAACACGCGCATGCTTGAAATCCTTGTAATGCACGGTGGCCGCCGAGCGACCGCCACCGTCTGAACGGCGGGAGTGATCAGTACCACTGCTTGAAGCGGCGGATGTAGATCGTCTTCATCAGTTGAGCCACGCAGCAGTAGCTGAGCAAGGTGCCTGCCAGCCATGGGAAGTACGCCAGCGGCAGCGGTTGCAGGCCCACCAGGGTGCCGAGCGGCGAGAACGGCACATAGATCCCCAGGGCGATCACCACACCGGTCATCAGCAACACCGGCCATGCCGCGGTGCTCTGGAAGAACGGGATCTTGCGGGTGCGCAGCATATGCACCACCAGGGTTTGCGAGAGCAGGCCCTCGATGAACCAGCCGGACTGGAACAGGGTCTGCATCTCCACGCTGTTGGCGGCGAACACGTACCACATCAGCGCAAAGGTGGTGATGTCGAAGATCGACGAGGTTGGCCCGATCCACAGCATGAAGCGGCCGATGTTTTTCGCGTCCCACTTGCGTGGCTTGGCCAGGTATTCCTTGTCCATCTTGTCCCACGGCAAGGCCAGTTGGGAGATGTCGTACATCAGATTCTGCAGCAGCAGGTGGATCGCCAGCATCGGCATGAACGGAATGAACGCACTGGCCACCAGCACCGAGAACACGTTGCCGAAGTTGGAGCTGGCGGTCATGTTCAGGTACTTCATGATATTGCCGAAGGTTTCGCGGCCCTTGAGCACGCCTTCTTCCAGCACCATCAGGCTCTTTTCCAGCAGGATGATGTCGGCCGATTCCTTGGCGATGTCGGTGCCGCTGTCCACCGAGATCCCCACGTCGGCATCGCGCAGCGCCGGCGCATCGTTGATGCCGTCACCGAGGAAGCCGACAGTGTGGCCGTTGGCTTGCAGGGCCTTGAGCACCCGCGACTTCTGTAGCGGTGTCAGCTTGGCAAACACCGTGCGCTCTTCCACGCGGCGCTGCAGGGTCGCATCGTCCATTGCTTCGATGTCCACGCCGAGCAGCGGCTGGCCTGGGTCGAGGCCGACCTGGCGGCAGATCTTGCTGGTGACCACCGCGTTGTCGCCGGTCAGCACTTTTACCGCTACGCCGATCTGTTGCAGCGCCGCAATCGCCGGGCCTGCGGTTTCCTTCGGCGGATCAAGGAAGGTCAGGAACCCCTGGATCACCAGGTTGCGCTCATCGGCGGTGGTGTACTGCCGGCGCGCCAACGCGTTCGGGATATTGCGGGTGGCCACCACCAGCACGCGAAAGCCGTCTTCGTTGTAGTCATTGGCAATCGCCAGCAACGCCTCGCGACGCCGCTGATCCAGCGGCACTGCGGCGCCGGCTTCGATCACGTGGGTGGCAATGCTCAGCATCTCTTCCACGGCCCCCTTGCACACCAGCAGATGGTCACCGGCGGCGTCCTTGACCACAATCGACAGGCGACGGCGTACAAAGTCGAACGGCAATTCATCGACCTTGCTGTAGGCAAACGGCGCCTGGAACTTGGGGTTTTGTGCCGAGAACTGCACCACAGCCTGGTCCATCAGGTTCTTCATGCCGCTTTGGTGATAGCTGTTGAGCCAGGCCAGCGACAGCACCGCGTCGTCACGCTGGCCAAAGGCGTTGACGTGGTGCTCGAGGATGATCTTGTCCTGGGTCAGGGTGCCGGTCTTGTCGGTACACAGCACGTCCATCGAACCGAAGTTTTGGATCGCGTTGAGGCGCTTGACCACCACTTTGCGCTTGGCCATGGCGGTGGCGCCCTTGGCCAGGTTGGCGCTGACAATCATCGGCAGCATTTCCGGGGTCAGGCCGACGGCGACCGCCAGGGCAAACAGGAAGGCATCGCCCCAGTCACCCTTGGAGAAACCGTTGAGGAAGAACACGATCGGCACCATCACCAGCATGAAGCGGATCAGCAGCCAGCTGACGCTGTTCACGCCGCGATCAAACGCGGTCTGCGCCCGCGAGCCGACAATCGCCTTGGCCAGCGAGCCGAAGTAGGTGCGCGGTCCGGTGGCCACCACCACGGCTTTGGCGCGGCCGCTGACCACGTTGGTGCCCATGAAGCAGATGTTCGGCAGGTCGAGCAAGTTGCCCTGGTCGGCGGCAAGGGTACTGGCGGACTTTTGCGTCACGTCCCCCAGCGTGTCGTATTTTTCCACGGGCAAGGCTTCGCCGGTCAGCACCGCCTGGCTGATGAACAGGTCACGCGATTCGATCAGACGGATGTCGGCCGGGATCATGTCGCCGGCCGACAGCTGCACGATATCGCCGGCCACCAGTTCGCGCATCGGCACTTCGCGCAGGGTTGGCTGGGCGCCGACCTGTTCGCGGCGTAGTACGGTGGCGGTGGTGCGGACCATGGCTTTGAGCGTTTCGGCGGATTTGGCCGAACGGTGCTCCTGCCAGAACCGCAGCAGGCTGCTGAGCAGGACCATGGTCATGATGATGATGACTTTGGTCAGGTCGACTTCTTCACCGGCCTGCAACGGCAACCAGTAATCGGTGACGAAGCTGATCGCGCCCAGCGTCAGCAGTACATAGATAAACGGATTGTTCAGCGCCTGCAGGAACTGGATGAATGCGTGAGGCGGCTTGTCATGGGCGACTTCGTTATGGCCTTGCCGTTGCAGGCGTGCAGAGGCATCCAACTCGGTCAGGCCATCCAGAGTGGCTCGCACATTGGCCAGGGTGGCCGACAGGCCGTTATGGGCTTCGCGGGCGGCCCGCATCGATAGCCGAGTGTCGGCGTCGGTGCGGTTTTTGTTGGGCTGTGGCGGTTTTTTTACGGCGCTCATGGTGTGTACTCCTGTCGCCAGTTCTCGACAAAACATACCCGGTACTGACCTGATGACAGGCGAGCGAAAGCATGCCGAGCCGCGGACTTCGCGATCGGTTCAAATAAGGTGTTGAATAACTTTCAATGGGCCCGCTAAGTGCGCGTTAGTTACTGCGCGCGCAGCGGGCTACTACTGGAAAGGTTCATAAAAGAACTCCAGGGTATTGATCAGAAAGTTGCTGTTTCCAAGCGGTCAAGCGGCGCGAGTGCCCAGGTAAAGAGCGGGCATCAGGCGGGCTTCAGCCAGGTTGGAAACGTTACGTCTCTGTGGGTCTTGAGGGGCGGCGTGAACCCAATGCTGCTGCAGTCGGCCAGTCGTCGGGCAGGCACGCCAGTGCGCCAGCGGATGGGCCGGGCGCATTCGAGGGGAGGGTACGGCAAAGGTTGGGCGGGCAACACAAACGCCTGCGGGCGCTCGGCACAGCTTGGCCCGCAGGGTCGCGGCCAGCGTTCGTACATCTTTTACAACAAAGGTTTGGAAGGTCATAACACACCTCGGGACCGGACGGGCGACCGGTGAGGCAGTTACGGTGGAGCACAAGCTCTAGCGCAGCTTACCGGACCGGAGAGGCAAGTCCTGTCATCTTCTGGGTTGGGCGCCCGATGCCCGCCAACGCGGTGCTCGGACAGCGACTAGATACTGTGTCCATTGGCTTCTTTTGTGAGGTTTAAAAAAGGCCCCAATTGCGGGCAGGGGCAATCTACTCAGCCAGTTGCGGAATGTCAACGCATGATTAATTAAAATACCAAGTGTTCAGAGTCTATTCAGATAAAACATATTCACAAGTTACCGGGCATATATAACTTCATATGCCTTGCGCGGCGAGAACGGCGAGATAGATCAAGACTACACCGCACGCCGCGTAACTGATGCGTTGCCAGGTCGGCGAGGCGTTCTTGCGCAGCAGATTGACCAGTGCGGCCGTCAGAAAACACGACAGCACCGAGGCCAGCATGAAACCGCCGAAAAACATCAGCGTCTGCGTGTGGCTGGGCGTAGCCCCGACGATGCCCGACAACGCGCTGCCCAACGCCCCCCAGTACACAATGTTCTTCGGGTTGGCCAGCGAAATGGCTGCGCCCACCGCCAGCGCATTCGTGCCGGAGCCGGCCGGTGCGCTGTCGGCTGCGGGCAAACGCCAGGCGTCGAGCAGGCTGCGCACGCCGAGCCAGGCGAGATAGAGCGCGCAGAGGAGGGTCAGCGGCACGCGCACGGCGTCATGCTGGATCAACAGCGCGATGCCGGTCAGGCCGATCACGGCCCACACCGCATCGCCGACCAGCGAACCGACCTGCACCAACAACGCCGGCGTGAAACCGTGTTGCAAACCGCGGCGCAAGGTCTCCGCCAGCACAGCGCCGGGGGACAGGCAAAACACAAAACCGAATACCAGTGCGTAAAAGAAGATCGCCAGCATCCCTATGCTCCATCAAGTGATGGCGGGCAGTGTGCTGGCGCACGCACACGTTGTCTTGGACCAGATTGTGCTGTTCAGCGTTTCGCCACACTCTGATAGCGGCCAGGCGTGAGGCCATAGGCGGCGCGGAAATGCCGGTTGAGGTGGCTCTGGTCGGCAAAACCGAGCTGATGGGCGACCTCGCCGGCCGCCATCCCATTGCGCAACAGGCCTTTGGCGCGGCGCGTGCGCAATTGCATGGCCCACTGGCGAGGGCTGAGCCCGGTCTCTTTTTGAAAGGTGCGCAGCAGGTGGAACTTGGACAACCCCAGCGCCTCGCCGAGGTGGTCCAGGGGCAGCGATTGATGCAACTGTGCGGCGAGCAATTCCTGGGCGCGGCCGATCAGGCTTTTGCCGGCTGCCGCGTTGCCGGGCAAGCGCACGCCGCTGAGGCCGACCACTTCTCCCAGCAGCACAACCAGGGCGTCTTCGTTCAGCTCGCGGACCAGAACGTCGCCGCTCGATGCGCCTTTTGCCACAACCGCCAGGCGCCGCGCCAGATCCGGCTGGAAACACAACGATCGATCGAATTCGACATGCGCCAACCCCAGGTCGGCGGCCAGTTGCTCGGCGCTGACGTACAGGCTGATAAACTGCCACGGCGCGCCTTCCGCCGCACCGCCGCCCTGAATCTGCCCGGGGTTGTACAAGGTGATGGCGCCTGGCCCGGCCACGAATTCGCGGCGGTCCAGCCACACGTTTTCTTCGCCCACCAGGTTCACGCCGATCACGCATTCGTCGTGGCTGTGGCGGGCAAAGGTCAGGCCGGAGCAGTGGACGCTGTTGATTTCGTAGTCGCCCAGCCAGGCGTGTTGCAGGGTGCTCATGGGGTCGGCTCAGTCATGGGATGGACGTGAGCATACGCCGTCAGCCAGGCTCAGATCGACCGTTGATTGACCCGTTGCGACAGTTCTTCGGCGCTTTCCCTGCGCTCCGAGTAGCGGTCGACCAAATCCGGACGATCACGCAGCAGCACGGTGAACTTCACCAGTTCCTCCATCACGTCGACAACGCGATCATAGAGCGCCGAGGGTTTCATGCGGTCCTGATCATCGAACTCCATGAACGCCTTGGGCACCGAGGATTGATTGGGGATGGTGAACATACGCATCCAACGCCCGAGTACGCGCAGTTGGTTGACCGTGTTGAAGGACTGGGAACCGCCGCACACTTGCATCACCGCCAGGGTTTTGCCCTGGGTCGGGCGGACCGCGCCCAAGGACAACGGCACCCAGTCGATTTGCGCTTTGAACACCGCCGACATCGAACCGTGTCGTTCAGGGGAACACCAGACCTGGCCTTCCGACCATTGCATCCGTTCCAACAGCTCCTGCACCTTCGGATGCTCACGCGGGGCATCATCGGGTAATGGCAAGCCGCTCGGGTCGAATGCGGCTTGGATGCTCGCCTCGTCGCCCGACATCCGAAGGGTCTGCCAACCCCCAGTGCGCCTTCAGCGCCGGGCCGAAATACACTGGGCAGGCTTCACCGGCGGCCTTGTCGCACACCGTGATCACCACATCCGGCGGGCTGCCTTCAAAGGCGTCGTTGCCCTTGCTGTACAAGCCCTGCGTGCGGATGCCTGCCGCCTGCAACGTGCTCAGGCTGCGGGGCAGCACCTGGCCTTTGGGGAAGCTGCCGGAGCTGACCGCCTCAAACCCTTCTGGCGCCAGGTGGTTGAACATCGCTTCGGACAAAATGCTCCGTCAGCTGTTGGCGGTACACATGAACAAGACTTTCATTGGCGTATGTCCTTCAGAGGCTAAGACGCAAGGCGAGGGCGGCGAGAGTGATCAGCAACACCGGCAAGGTCAGGACGATGCCGACCTTGAAGTAGTAACCCCAAGTGATGGTGATGCCTTTGCGCGCCAGGATATGCAGCCACAGCAGGGTGGCCAGGCTGCCGATGGGGGTGATTTTCGGGCCGAGGTCGCTGCCGATCACGTTGGCGTAGATCATCGCGTCCTTGACCACGCCCACGGCATGGCTGGATTCGATGGAGAGCGCACCGATCAACACGGTCGGCAGGTTGTTCATTGCCGAAGACAACAATGCCGTCAGCACCCCGGTGCCCATCGCCGCGCCCCATACGCCGTAGGTGGCGAAGGTGTCGAGCCAGGTCGCCAGGTATGTGGTCAGCCCGGCGTTGCGCAGCCCGTAGACCACCAGGTACATGCCCAGGGAAAAGATCACGATCTGCCAGGGCGCTTCCTTGAGCACTTTGCGCGTGGAAATCTTGTGGCCTTTGGCGGCGATCACCAGCAGCAACACCGCGCACACTGCAGAGATCGCGCTGATGGGAATCCCCAACGGTTCCAGGGCAAAGCAGCCGATCAGCAGGATACCCAGCACCCACCAGCCGGCGCGAAAAGTGGCGTGGTCGTGAATGGCGCTGGCCGGGGCTGCCAGGTCGGCCGGGTCGTAGGTCTGCGGAATATCGCGGCGGAAAAACCACAACAGCACCGCCAGGGTGGCGGCGACGCTGACCAGGTTCACCGGCACCATCACCGCTGCGTATTCATTGAAGCCGATCTTGAAATAGTCCGCCGAGACAATGTTCACCAGGTTCGACACCACCAGCGGCAGGCTCGCCGTGTCGGCGATAAACCCGGCGCCCATGACGAACGCCAGGGTCGCCGCCGGAGAAAAACGCAACGCCAGCAGCATCGACATCACAATCGGCGTGAGGATCAGTGCCGCGCCGTCATTGGCAAACAGCGCCGACACCAACGCGCCCAGCAGCACCATGTAGGCAAACAACCGCCGGCCGCGACCACGGCCCCAACGGGCCACATGCAGCGCAGCCCAGGCAAAGAACCCGGCCTCGTCCAGCAACAGGCTGATGACGATCAGCGCGACAAAGGTGCCGGTGGCATTCCAGATGATGTGCCACACCACCGGGATGTCCGCCAGGCTGATCACGCCGCAGGCCAGTGCGAGGATCGCGCCCATGGTCGCGCTCCAGCCGACACCCAGGCCTTTGGGCTGCCAGATGACCAGGATGATGGTGAAGATAAAAATCGCAATTGCGACAAGCATGAATAAACGCTCCGGTGGCTCAACAGCAGGTGCTGGCTCGTTGTGGTCTGTCGCCCATTGCATCAAGACGCAGCGCGTCGTTTTGCAACCATGGCTGGTTGGCTTGCAGGGTGGTGTCCAGCACGTGAGTCACCCAGTCGGGCAGTGCCGGATTGATGCGGTAGTAGACCCATTGCCCTTGGCGACGATCCCGCAGCAACCCGCAGTTGCGCAGTTGCGCGAGGTGGCGGGAGATTTTCGGCTGGCTGTCGTCAAGTGCATGGATCAGTTCGCACACGCAAAGTTCGCCTTCGCGCAGGATCAGCAAGGTCATTCGCACGCGAGTGGCATCGGCCAGGCATTTGAATAGGGTTGGAGGTGAGAAAGGGACTGACACGGTCAAGGCCTGCTCGTATAGGTATATCCGAATATACGTATTTCCATATATTTCGGTCAAATCCTGTTTCAATTGATATGGATCAAATGTCTGGAAACACGCCACAAGTGATTGAAATTAAAATGAAACACAAATGTCCTAAAGTGCCTGCCCATAGCTGATGAAGGAATACCACGCGTGACCCGTGCCACTCGCAATCTGCGCAAGACCCTCGATTCCGTCGCGGAAAATAACGAAACCGCGGCGTTCGATCTGATGCGTGCCGTCGAAAAACTCGGCGATGAAGTGCTGCGCCAGCGCTTGCTCAATACCATCCACCGCCTCAACCAGGACGCCTATGAACTGCGCGAAGCGCGGGACTCGGTGGAACTGGTGTCGGTAAGGCTCGCCTGAGCAAGATCGTTCAAGACAACCTGCATATTGCGCTGGCATGTTTGTCGACTGTCTGTCGATGAGCGGTTTCCATGCCTACTGCCTTACCTCACTACGCCTTCGCCCGTGGCGCGATTGCTGTCATTCCGTTGTCCCTGGCGTGCGCGCCCTGGGGCTTGCTGGCTGGCTCAATGGCCATCGAAGCGCACTTTTCCCCGCTCGAAGCCCAGGGGCTTTCCGCCATCGTGTTTGCCGGTGCCGCGCAACTGGTGGCCATCGGCATGGTCAAGAGCGGCGCCAGCCTGATCTCCATCTTGCTCACGACTTTGCTGCTGACCTCACAACATCTGCTGTACGGCATGCATCTGCGCCCTACATTGTCCGTGCTCAAACCGCGCTGGCGCATGAGCCTGGGTTTCCTGATGACCGATGAGTTCTTCGCCCTGGTCAGCCAGTACGACCGTGAAACCTTCAACCGCTGGTACGCGCTGGGTGTTGGCCTGACGTTCTATATCGCCTGGAACCTGTTCACCCTCGCTGGCATTGTCCTGGGCAAGAGCATTCCAGGGCTCGAACACCTGGGCCTGGAGTTCTCGATTGTTGCGACCTTTATCGCGTTGATCACGCCCGTGGTGCGCGATGTGCCCACCGTGGTGTGCGTGGCGGTGGCGCTGTTGTGCTCGGTCGGCTTGAGCTTCCTGCAGTGGGAGTCGGCTGTGGTGGTGTCGGGTGTGTTGGGCATGAGTGCAGGGTATGCCTGCAAACGATTGGGAGTCGGGCAGGCATGATTTTTGTGATGATTGTTGCAATGGGTTTGATCGTATTTTTTAACCGCTACCTGTTTATCGAACCGCGCCTGCCCGTGCGGCTCACCCGTGGTGCGCGGGAGTTTCTCGGGTTCGCGGTACCGGGCATGCTCACGGCGATTTGCGGGCCGATCATTTTCTTCGCCGACCACCGGCTCAACCTGAGCCCGGCCAACCCCTACCTGCTGGCCGGGATCTGCGCGGTGGCGCTGATGGTCTGGACGCGCAATGTGCTGTTCACCGTGCTGTTGAGCATGGCGTTGTTCTACCTGTTTCGCTGGTGGTTCTAAACACATAGGCGAAAAAAAGCCCGCGGGAGAGCGGGCTGAAGGAGACTTCTAAAAGTGAGCCCGGCCATTATCGGTGGCGCGTTCTGCTGTCACAGTGAAACTAAATTCATTCGGTGGGCGGCGTCGCCTTCTTTTTCGCCTTGGCCTCGGCCGCCAGGCACTCCAGCGCGAACTGCTCGGTGTAGGTCATCTGGATCGGCGTACTTTCGCCTTTCACCGTGCGCTCGCCGTCGAGAATGTAGCGAATGCGCTTGTCCGTCACGCCAATGCGCTTGGCGATCCACGTGGGCGTCTGGCCGATGCGGCTGATCAGCTTGTCGGCATAGTCGGTGGATGGGTTGTAGCGTTCGGCATTGGGTGTCATCGGTTTTCCAGGTAGAAGCGAACTCGCAAGTAGGCGACAGGGTGACGTAATAATCCGTGAGTGTCGCCTGCTAATGGTAGAGTCGCGTTTTTTTCCAAGGAGCGATGGCATGCGGAAACTGGTAATTGGCGCATTGGTACTGGCAGCACTGGCCGGCTGCGCGGGCTCGAAAATGAACGCGGCACGCACCGGCACGCCCTACAAGACCTTGGCGTCGGACAAGGCTGCGCTGGTGGTTGCCCAATGTATCCAGTTCGGCTGGCAGGACGAGGCGGTGTTTGGTGTCGACGCCGGCGGCTTCAAGGAGCCGATCGGGGCGGGCGGTTTCACGGTGTACACCACCGGCGGCGATTACTTTGCCGACGTGCGCAGCGCAGGGGCCGGTTCCTCTGTCGATTACTACACCGCCGAAGACTCCATGGTCGCCAAGCGCCGTTTGGCCGCACTTGCGACTTGTCTGTAATCTGTTGCCGTAGTGCTTTTAGGAAATGCCCTGCGGGACAGTCGCAGGGCATTGTCCTATGATTCCCCCGCTCGCTCGACGTAATAGCTCTTTACCAGTACACGGATGTCGAGGCCGTCACGTCGGGCGAGCCTCCCAGGTCATCAGCGCGGCATATAACCCAAGTGCCAGCGCCGGGGGATCTTCAGTGACACCAGGCCCAAAACCGCAGCCAGCGCCCCGCTGACCAGCAGCGCACCCAAGCCCATGCGGTGCTCGAGCAGCGCCCCGATCACCGCCCCGATGAACATCCCCGTCCAGGGGACCAACTGCACGCGCCACCCGTTGCGACGCTCCCCCAGCAACCAGCGCCCCAACCCGCGACCAAAGCGTGACAGCGCGCCGGTGACATAGGTAAGCCCCACCGGCAAGCCGTTGACCTCTTCGACCGCGGCATTGAGCATGCCCATCGCCACAATCGCCGCGAGCAAGGCGGGCAGCATATCGGCGAACGGCCACAGCGCGCCGCCGCAGAGCAGCGCCGCGATGCACAGCAGCAGGGGTAGGGCGTGACGGCCGCTCATGCGGCTGACCACGATACCCAAGGCGTTGCCGACCACGAAGGTCGCGACCAGCAACAGCAGGCGCCCGGTCAGGCCCAGGTCACCTTCGCTGATCGCTACTGCCAGGCGCGTGGTGTTGCCGCTCATGAATGAGACAAAGTCGCCACTGGCCATGAAACCAATGGCATCGGTCATGCCCGCCAGCACAGACAGGCTGGCCACCAGCATCATGCCGACACGACCCCGCCATTGCTGTTGACGGGCGAGTACGACGTTGGCGTAGGGCTTTTGGGACGAAGGCAGCATCGGGCTGGGTTCCTCGGTGAGATTATGCGGCCACTACCGTAAGGCGCTTTGATGTCTGGCGCAATGACCTCAGGCCGCTTCCAGCCTCCAGCCAGCGTCATGCCAGACCAAAGTATGAGAGGACTCGATCGCCTGTAAAAAACTCGAGGTGTGACACTCCCGTTGCGTAGGTAATGTCCTTGCAGGTCGCGGGCAGGTCGGCGGACGGCAGGTTACAAACAGATCAGGCCGGTCTGTCTGATTGACTGCAACGCAAGACGCTGCGGCCACAAGGTTTCGCGGCTACGCCAGCACCGCCACCGCCTTGATCTGCGCCCACAGCGTCTGGCCGGGGTGCAGTTGCAACTGGTCGCGGGAGAAGCGTGTGATGCGCGCCAGCAACGGCGTACCGCCGGCATCCAGGCGCACCAGCACATGGGCGCTGTTGTCCGCCGCAATCTCCTGGGTGACCGTCACCGGCAGGCGGTTGAGGATGCTGCTGTGGGCTTCGGCCTGCAAATTGAGGCTTACGTCTCGCGCCTGCACCTTGACCCGCAGGGCTTTGCCCAAGGCCAGCGGCGCATGGGCGACACGTATCTGCAAGGCGCTGCCGGGCAGTTGCAGGGTCAGCAATTGATAGTGCGCGTCGTAAGCGCTTACCGTGCCGTTGATCACCACACCGGCGTCCTCGCCCAAGGCCAAGGGCAAATCCAGCCGCGCCAGGGTTTCACCGATGGGGCCGCTGGCCAGGGCCTGGCCGTCGCGCAGCAACACGATGTGATCGGCCAGGCGCGCCACCTCGTCCTGGGCGTGGCTGACGTAGAGCACCGGAATGTCCAGTTCGTCGTGCAGGCGTTCCAGGTACGGCAGGATTTCACCTTTGCGTTGGCTGTCGAGAGCCGCCAGCGGTTCGTCCATCAATAACAGGCGCGGGCTGGTCAGTAACGCGCGGGCGATACCGATGCGCTGGCGCTCGCCGCCGGACAAGTGCTGCGGATGCCGCTCAAGCAAGTGGCCGATGCCCAACAGTTCGGTGGCCTGGGCCATGTCGACGCGACGTTGCGCACGCGGGATGCGCTTGAGGCCGAATTCCAGATTGGCGCGCACCGACAGATGGGGGAACAGGCTCGCTTCCTGGAACACATAGCCCAGCGCACGTTTATGCGGCGGTACGAACAGACCGTTGCGGCTGTCTTGCCAGACTTCGTCGTTGACCTGGACAAAGCCGTCCTCGGCACGTTCCAGCCCGGCAATGCAGCGCAGGCAGGTGGTCTTGCCGGAGCCGGAATGCCCATACAGCGCGGTGACGCCGCGACCGGGCAGTTGCAGGTCCACTTTCAGGGCAAAGGCGGAATACGTGAGGTGCAGGCGTACATCAATCATCGGCATCAGCTCCAGCCCATCTTGGTTTTACGGCTGGAGTAGAGCGCCAGCAACACGAGGAACGCGAACACCACCATGGCGCCGGCCAGCCAGTGCGCCTGGGCGTATTCCATGGCTTCGACGTGGTCGTAGATCTGCACCGAGACGACCCGGGTCTTGTCCGGGATATTGCCGCCGATCATCAGCACCACCCCGAACTCGCCGACGGTATGCGCAAAGCCGAGAATCGACGCGGTGATAAACCCCGGGCGGGCCAGGGGCAGGATCACGCTGAAGAACGTGTCCCAGGGGTTGGCGCGCAAGGTCGCGGCCACTTCCAAGGGGCGTGTGCCGATGGCGGAGAAGGCGTTTTGCAACGGCTGCACCACGAACGGCATGGAATAGATCACCGAGCCGATCACCAGCCCGGCGAAACTGAAGGTCAGGGTGCCCAGGCCCAGCCATTGGGTGAACTGGCCGAAGTAACCGTGCGGCCCCATCGTCAGCAGCAGGTAGAAACCGATGACCGTGGGCGGCAGCACCAGCGGCAGGGCGACCACCGCGCCAATAGGCCCGCGCCACCAGGAGCGCGTGCGCGACAGCCACAGGGCAATCGGAGTGCCGATGACCAGCAGGATCACCGTGGTCAGTGACGCCAGTTTGATGGTCAACCAGATCGCGGAAAAATCGGCACTCGATAGCGGCATTTAGAGCTCGTAACCGTAGGACTTGATAACGGCAGCGGCTTTCGGCCCTTTCAGGTACTCGACCAGCGCCTTGGCAGCGGCGCTGTCTTTGCCCTTATTGAGGATCACCGCATCCTGTTTGATCGGGTCATGCATGGACGCCGGGACGATCCACGCCGAACCGCTGGTGACTTTGCCGTCTTTGTAGATCTGCGACAAGGCCACAAACCCCAACTCGGCATTGCCGGTGGAGACAAACTGATAGGCCTGGGTGATGTTCTGGCCCTCGACGAGCTTGCCCTTGAGCTTCTCGGTCAAGCCTTCCTTGGCCAGCACTTGGGTGGCGGCCAGCCCGTAGGGCGCGGCTTTCGGGTTGGCAATGGACAGGTGCTTGAACGCGTTCTGCTTGAGCACATCGCCCTTGGCATCGACATAACCTTCCTTCGCCGACCACAGCGCCAGGGTGCCGACCGCGTAGGTAAAGCGCGAACCCTTGACGGTATCGCCTTCGGTTTCGAGTTTTTGCGGGGTGGTGTCGTCGGCGCTGAGGAACACTTCGAACGGCGCGCCGTTCTTGATCTGGGTATAGAACTGCCCGGTGGCACCGTAGGCGGCGATCAGCTTGTGACCGGTGTCCTTCTCGAAGTCGGCGGCAATCGCCTGGATCGGTGCGGTGAAGTTGGCGGCGACGGCCACCTGGACTTCATCGGCGTGGACCGCAGCGGCGGTGACTAGCGCAATGACGGCCGCCAGGCCGGGGCGAATCAAGCGTGGGAGGCTGAAGGTCATGGATAGCTCCGTATGAGAAGGAAAAAAGCCAGGATTGAGCGCTGCGGGACCAGGGGGGCGGTCAAGCGGTGTATGTATAGGTATATAGCGAAAAAATGGCAAGGGGAATCCGCCGGCCCCGCGCTGACATTTCCCGGCGGCAACGGCCCGCCTCCTGACAGCCAATGCATGGGAACCCGTTGATAGTGCAGCTCCTTTAGCAGGCAAAGGAGCAAGGGCCATGCAAAGGGAATATGCCTATATCAACGTCGGCGCCCCGAACAACCTTACCAGCGAGGCCGCCGTGAAAGCCTGGCTGGACCGCGTACTCAGCGCTTCGGCACTGGAACCGCAGGCCAAGGCGCTGATCACCACGCAATCGTTGATACCGGTGGAGTTTTCGATCCTGGAGGAGGGGGCCGAGCCGGGAAGTCCTGCGTTGATTGTCGAGCGCCAGGAAATGCCCCTGTGGAAAATACTCGACAAGCGCTTTACCTGGCGCGCGAGTGTCGGAAAAAACCAATCGACTGACAGCGTGCAGGTCAATGTTCTGTTTCCCAAGTTTTACGGGGCATTGGCCCAACGCTTGACGGCCCATCGATACTTTCTCGACAGCCTGCGAGTGTCAGGCCAGGCCCAGAGTGTCGAGTGGGAAGAGCGTGGCCTGGCGATCGCGACACGGCCTTTGCTCAAGACCGAGGTGGTGCTGTTCTCCGTGTGGGGGGCCAGTAAGCGCCTGCTTGCGGATATCTGGTTCGATCTCCCGCTGATTTCCCTGGGGGCCGGGCAATGGCCCAGGGCGATTGGCACCGGTTGGCCGGGGATGCGTATTGGCGCACGCAGCGGCGATCACATTCGTTATTCCGATGAGCCCGGCAAAAACACGCTGTGGGTCAAGCCGTTCGGCGAGGCGGTACTCGACGCCGATTTCAGCATTTTCCCGCGCTGGACGCCCCGTGCCGTCCTCCTGGCCGACCAAGCGCTGAAGGCCGACGAAGTGATCGAGGTGACCCTGAGCGCAATGCCTTATCAGGCCGATGAGGAGCGCTACATCATAGAGGTTCCGGCCTCGCGCCGCGCCGCTGCGGATTGGCACTACTATCTCAGCGTCTACATGAGTTACCGCTGCCCCTGGGTCAACTGCGGCGTCTTGCAGGAAGACGGCGGCATCCGGCTGCAGAGCGAGCGGCCCAATCAATGGTTCGTGCGCTGCGATGCCGCGCGGCTGTTTATAGCGGTCAGCATTCAGCCCCGCGAACGTACCGGCTGGAAGGCCCCCACCGCGCCCCCGACGCCCGAGGCAACCACAACCCAGGCCTGGCAAAAATGGGATGGGCTGAGGGAGAGCGTGGGCAATAACAAGATCGCCAAAGACTATATCGAATCGTTGATCGATCGCTGCCTGAAGAAGTCCGGTTTGTCTCAAGACACCCAGCAATTGTTCAAAAAAGAACGCCAATTCAAGTTCAAATACCTGATAGGCCACCCCACATATTCTCCTGGCGTGAGTGCATTCGTGCCGCCACGCTACAAGTACTTTTCCTTTGAACAAGTGCTGTTGGGTGAGCCGCAACGGCGTGCGTACTTCCAGGAAAAACTCAGTGCCGTGGATGTGCAGGGGCAAGCCTTGCCGGCGTCGCAAGTCGCGACATTGACCGGGATGCGCGACGTGTTGCTGGCTGACTTCCTGGCGGATATCGATGCGCTGGCCGCCAGCGACGACTACCAGAAACTGTTCGGCGAAACCTGTGACGCCCTCGCCAGGGTGCGGGTCGCACGCTATCTCGCGCAAGTCGATGCAGCCGACGAAGACTTGCGAGGGTGTGCGTTCCGCTACTTGAAAGGCGAGTTGAAACCGCGACTGTTGCTATTCAACGAAGCGGTGGTGCCCAATGCGATAGTGCTCAAATTCAACTCACAGAAGGCATTGCTGATATCCCTCAACTTCACCGAACTCAAGTGGGCGGTCTGGGCACCAAGCACCACCGCCGGGCAACCCTCGGAGGTGTTGATGCGATTTGTCGCGGAACATTCCCCTTTCCCGCAGAAAATGAACCTGGTGCCTCAGGATTTTTTTCCGCAAAAAAAACGCTATGGCTACCATTACCGGCGTTTCGCCCCGGAGCCGGTGTCCTTTCGTGATACCCAGCACATCAACGTGCAATTGCAGTTGGCGGCCATCGCGGATATCAAGGGGCAGGTCGACTATGCAGTGTTTTCGTCCGACGAAGAGCGGCGCCGGGTAAAACTGGCGATGTTCAAAAGTGTCGCCCGTGCGGTGTCCGGCCTGGTGACGGCGGCCGTCGGGCCTCTGAGCGGGTTGGGCGCGCTGCTGCTTTCCGGCATGGCGCGCTTCATCGCCAATGTCGGTGATGTCGGCCTTACGTATGCGTTGGCGCAAAATACCGATCGGCCCGAGGACTATGCCCACTACATCCATGAGTGCAAGCTGGGGGTGCTATTGGCGATGGTTGACCTGGGGGCCGATCTGCCCAGCGCCAATGCCAAGTTGCGCATATTGCTCAAGCAGTCGACGCTCGGCGGTCGGACCGTGGCGCCGATTCTGAATGCGCCCATAGACTACGACGCCCCGATAAAGTTGAAACAGACCAGTGAGTCCGAGACTTTTGTCTCCACGCCATTCTGGTTGATCGACCTGCGCCAGCGCATGGAAAAATCCTTCGACGACCGGGGCAAAGGCGCCGAACTCAAAGGTTACCTCCAGGCAACCGCCACCTGTGGGTATGCCGAGGCGAAAAGCTGTTCCGACTTTTTGCGCAGTCAGCGCTGGGAGACACAGGCCGTCGGCGTGCTGATTTTCTCCGAACTCGGCGATCAGCGCCCGCAAACGCATTTTGCGTTGTCGATTCGGGATGCGACGGACACCGCGATGGTCGATTTCAGCCTGGGCGACCTCGATGCCTCAATGAATGGTCGCGGCTATTTCGGTACGTTGAAAGGCTGGGAGGACTGCGTGCGCGGGTTGCCGGCCTTGGAGGGCGCGTTGGTGATTTACAAGTTTTATCCGGACTTTGCCAACGCAAGCCTGGAGGTTGACGGGGCGTTTGCGCTGGGCATCAGTTGGAGCCCCTTCGTCAATGGCGGCGATTACAGCGTGCTGTCGTTTCCCCTGGATTTCGTCTGCGGGGTTCGCGAGCAGTTGGAGCGTGTCTGGGCCCAGGTCTTTCACCAGTTGCCGATCAATGCATCGCTATCGCTCAATGAGCCGGCGACCTTCAATCAGTCTGAACTGCTGGCGCAAGTCAGCAACCTCAGCGGCCTGGTCGACGAGGCGGAAGGGCTATTGCGGCGCACCATTGGCGTGCAGGCGATCGGTGAGTTGCGGGCCTTGATGCTGGGCTTCCTTCAGGCATGGCGTAACGAACCATGGGGCGGCTATCGAGAACTGATGGAGGGCGTGATGGCTGAGGAGGCAGACTTGGTCAACCAGGCATTGATCCACCTCGAAGCCCTGCAGGCCGGTTTGCCAAGCACGCTCGCGAGCGCGCAAAACGCGCTGGTCGATTGTGTCGACTGGGTCGCGGTGCGGGCCGGAATCGACGACGATGCGTGGCGACTGTTATTTAAACAACAACTGGAACTTCATGTGTCAGGCGAGCAGGCGACGGTGGATTTATACACCGCCGCCGAACTGGATGCGTTGTATGAACAGCTCGCCCGGGGCCAGCAGCGCGAGTGTCATCACCAGCGCAGCTCCGGTTATGAGCGACTGACCATGACCAGTAGCCGGGCGTTGCTGGGGATAGGGTTGGGATTGATCCGCAAGATGGCCCCGGAGCGCCAGGCCGAATGCTGTTTCGCGCTGATCATGGCGAGCCAGCCCTACGACGACAGCAACGAACACTTTGCCCGAGTCGTATATGGTATCTGTGCGTTGCGCCAACAGCGGTTTACTGTGTTGACGCCGCTGCACGAACGTCGGCTCAGCGGCCTTCCTCCCGCAGAGCCGATACTGACCTGACGTGCGTTACCGAGACAGCCGGCTCAAGGCTTGTTCTGCCAGCCAGGTGGTCAGCTCGCGGGTTGCGAACGGATGCCGCAGGCCCACCGCCTGGCCCGCCCACAGGTTGCTGAAGCCGGCTTCATCCTTGGCCTTGAGTGGCAGCAACGCACCGCCGGCCCTGGGGAAGGCCGGGGCCAGCGGGTTGATCGCGCCGAGTTCTCGCATCACCCGGTTGACGATGCCGCGTGCCGGTCGGCCGGTGAACAGGTTGGTCAGCGCGGTTTCGCTGGCCTGGGCGTGACGCAATGCGTGGTGGTGCGAGGGGCTGACCGTGGCTTCGGGGGTCAACAGGTAAGCGGTACCGATCTGCACCGCCGAAGCACCCAAGGCAAAGGCGGCCGCGATGCCGCGCGCGTCAGCGATACCGCCGGCGGCGATCACCGGCACGCTCACGGCGTCGACGATCTGCGGCACCAGCGCCATCAAGCCGATCTGGCTGTTGAGGTCGTCGCTGAGAAACATACCGCGGTGGCCGCCGGCTTCAAGGCCCATGGCGATGATCGCATCGCAGCCATGCTGTTCCAGCCAAATCGCTTCTTCGACGGTTGTGGCCGATGAAAGTACCTTGGCGCCGGTCGCTTTGACGCGGTCGAGCAGGGATTTTTCCGGCAAACCGAAATGGAAACTGACCACCTCGGGACGGAACGCTTCCACCACTTCACAAGCCGCTTCGTTGAACGGCGCACGGTTGGTCACCGGCGTCGGAGCATCAAAGTCGGCGCCCAGTTCGCGGTAGTAGGGTTGCAGCAGGTCTTTCCAGCGCCGATCACGGGCGTCGTCCGCCTCGGGCGGTTGATGGCAGAAGAAGTTGACGTTGATCGGCCGCGTACTGGCCTGGCGGATAGTGCTCAACGCATCGCGCAACTGCTCGATACTCAGCGCCGCCGCCGGCATCGAACCGAGCGCGCCGGCCTCGTTGGCGGCGATGACCATTTGCGCGGTGGTTGCACCTGCCATGGGCGCCTGGATAATCGGTACGTCGATGCCCAGCAGATCGAGAATGCGCGTGTCTGGCCAGGTGCTCATGGGATGCGTCTCCAGCGTTGGTAAGAGTTTTCGCTGTTTTAGCAGGGCCCTTGGCGTCCGGCCAGTCTGTTTTATTCACTGGACGCAGCCTGGGTTTCGTGTAGTGGCGCGGGCTGTTTTAGCGGTCGCGCTCGCGTTCCAGCAACTGGCGCTTGCGCTCCACCCCCCATCGGTAGCCCGACAACTCGCCATTACTGCGCACCACGCGGTGGCAGGGAATCGCCACTGCGAGGCGATTGGCGCCACAGGCCTGGGCCACAGCGCGAAAGGCGGTGGGTGCGCCAATCCGTTCGGCGATCTGCGCGTAGCTGGCGGTGCTGCCCACCGGGATGTCGCGCAAGGCCTGCCATACCCGTTCCTGAAAGGCCGTGCCGCGCAGGTCCAAGGGTAAGTCCAGGCCCAGGGCCGGGGCTTCTATAAACCCCACCACCTGGGCGACCAACTGTTCGAAGGCCGGGTCCGCACCCAGCAGTTCGGCCTTGGGGAATTGGTCCTGCAGGTCGCGCACCAGCGTGTCCGGCTCGTCGCCCAGCAGGATCGCGCACACGCCGCGATGACTTTGCGCCACCAGAATCGCGCCGAGGGAACATTGGCCGACGGCAAAATGGATGTGAGTATTCGTGCCGCCGGCTTTGTAATCGCTTGGCTTCATGCCAAGCAGTTGGTCCGCCGATTCATAGAAGCGGCTGTTGGAATTGAAGCCGGCGTCATACAGCGCGTCGGTGACGGTGTTGCGACCTTTGAGCCCCTTGCGCACTTTGCGCGAGCGCTGTGCGCTGGCATAGCCCTTGGGGGTGAGGCCGGTGACTGACTTGAACACGCGATGGAAATGGAACGGGCTCAGCCCGGCTTGCTGTGCCAGTTGGTCGAGGCTGGGCGGGGTTTCGGCGTGTTCGATCTGCCGACAAGCGTTGGCCACCAGCTCGGCATGGCGTGCCGCGCGTTGCGTCTGGTCACCGGTCGCACGTTTGCTTGGGCGATAGCCTGCCGCCTCGGCCTGTTGAGGTGTCTCAAAGAATTCGACGTTTTCCGGACGCGGCAAGCGCGAGGCACTGCTGGGGCGGCAATACACACCGGTGGTTTTTACCCCATAGACAAACAGCGCGTCGGCCTGAGGATCACGGGCGAGGATCGCTGCCCAGCGCGGGTCATGTTCGTTATTCATTGCCTGCTCTCATGACGGGTCACGGCCAGATTAGTCGTGTCGCGGCGGCCTGGCACTCTGAAGCTTGCGGTCAAATCAGCCGGCGGTGCGAAAGGTCAGGTTGATGCGTTGCGGGCCCATGACCGGATGCGTGCCGTCCTTGACCGGCATGACTCCGTGGAAGCGCAGACGATCGACCCCGCCCCACACCACCACATCGCCATGGAACAACGAGATTTTTTGCGGCTTGTCGCTGCGTGCATGGCCGCCGAACAGGAAGATCGCCGGCAGCCCCAGCGACACGGAAACCACCGGCGCGGTATAGCAGCGTTCGTTCTTGTCCTGGTGCAACGACATCTTCGCCCCCGGCACATAACGGTTGATCAGGCAGGCATCGGGCACAAAATCGCTGAACCCGGCGTCGGCCGCCGCGTGTGCCGCCAGTTGACGCAACGTTTCGGGCATGGCTGGCCAGGGGTGGCCACTGCGCGGGTCAAGCGCGGTGTAGCGGTAGCCGCTGGGATCGGTGGTCCAACCCAGTTCTCCGCAACTGCTCAGCGCGGCCGACATGGTGAAACCACCAGGCGTAACCATTTGCCGAAACGGCGACTGAGCCAGCACGCAGCGCAACGCTGGCAGAAGATGCTCAATCCAGGGCAGGGCATAGCCCCTCAGAACGTGGGACTGTTCGCCAATCTGCTCACGCCCTGCGGGTTGTTGCAGGGCGTCGTCGGCGAACAGGTCGACGGTCGGGCCGGGCATGGGCTTACAGCGCCTTGCTCACGTTGATGTCAGTGATTTCATCGCTGGCGTCGTGAATCTTCGCCAGTACTAGCTTGGCTTCTTCGACGCTGTTGCTGTGCAGTTGGGCAAACTCAAAGCGGCGTTCGCCGTTGAGTTTGTACTTGATGACGTATTTGGTCGTGGTCACAACTTTTTTCCTGTCGAGTGTTCGGATCAGCTCAATTTGCTGTTGGTGCGACGAACGATGCGGATCTTGTGGGACAGCGCAGGTTTGCGGGTAACGCTGATGGCGCGGCGCGTCACAACGTCCAGGGTGATGTTCCAGAAACCGGTGCTCGGCGCGGTGATTTTCGCCGGGAACTTGTCGAACGCGCCGCCGTGGTAGGTGTGACGGCCGCCATTCTTGAAGCTGCGAAAATTCGCATCGCTCATCAGACGAATATTACAAGTCTGTGAGCATTCGATGACGACAATATCTCCCTCGTTGAGGTGCTCACGCTGGTGGATGAATTTCATGGGCGGGTGTCTCCAGAAGGGCTTTTTCTGAAAAATCAGAACGATACGTAGGTTAAGATAGAGTTTATCAGCCCCAGCGCGTTTATTATCGGGCCGTCGTCGACGACTTCGACAATTTAAAACAGTTATTTACCGAGTTATCAGGGATAAATCCTACGTTGGCGGGAGAAAATTACCATCCCCGCTGTCCTAGGGTCTTTATCGGAGGTTTTATATGAAGTGGAGTGTGTTGGTTCTGGCCTTGGCGATTGGTGGGTGTGCTTCGGTTGCAGATATCAAGCAGACCCCCCCGACCTTGGCGGTCATTTCAGGGAAAAAACCGCAGGAATATGCCGCCTGTGTGGTACGCAAATTGTCGACTACCCGCCGGCCGCCGCAGATCGAGCCGCATAAAAACGGCGTGCAGGTGATTGTGCCGCAGAAATTCTCCGCTGACCCGTCGGCTATTTTCGAGATTGACGAGCGCTCCAGCGGCAGCAGCATCAAGCTCTACGAGAGCATGTCCAATGTGCCGATCCGCCCGGGCGATGTGAAGAAGGCCGGGGAGGACTGCATTTCCGGCTGAGGCCGCGCGTTTACACGGTCCGTTTGAATCCGATAAAGAAGCCTGACACTGCCGTTGCAGTGTCGGGCTTTTTTTTGGTTCTTCACGGAATCCCGGGAAACACAGAAACAAGAACGCCGATTTGATGGATGATGTTCGTGCGAGCAAACACATCTAAAAAACCGGCGTTCTTATGCGCAATATTAATACTTTCCTTCCTTTTTGGGAGGGCTTTTCTGTCGTTGCGATCAAACCTGACGGCGATGCCCTTCAAATCGATCTGATCCCCCAGGCCACGCGATTTCCCACCTGTGGTGGCTGCCAAAAGCTCTGTTCAACAACTCATGAGTACTGCGATCGAGTCGTGCGTGACTTGCCGATTCTCGGTCGTGCAGTCCGCCTCAACGTGCAGCTCAGGCGTGTTAGTTGCCGTGATTGTGGCAAGCGCATGGAGGTCGTCAGTTGGCTGGATCGCTATGCCCGCATGACGCGCCGGCTGGCAGAGGCCGTTATTCAAGCCTGCGAACGCCTTCCTACACTGCATGTTGCGCAAATGTTCGGGCTGCACTGGGACACCGTTCGGTTGCTGGAGCGGCGCGCTCTGCAAGCGGCGTTGAGTGCCTTACCCAAGGCCCAACCACGGCGCTTGATAATGGACGAGTTCGCGTTATTCAAAGGTCATCGCTACGCCAGCGTGGTGTTGGACGCTGATACTCGGCGAGTGCTTTGGATCGGCGAAGGCCGTAGCCGAGCGGCAGTCAGACCGTTTTTCGAAGAGCTGGGGCCAGAAGGGTGCGCCCGAATTGAAGCGGTAGCGATGGACATGAACACGGCTTATGACCTGGAGGTTCGCCAACACTGCCCAAAAGCACGGGTGATTTATGACCTTTTCCATGTGGTCGCCAAATATGGCCGAGAAGTGATTGATCGTGTTCGCGTTGACGAGGCGAACCGATTGCGCCATGACAAGCCCGCTCGAAAGATCATAAAGCAAGCGCGATGGTTGCTATTGCGTAACCCGGAGAACCTGAAAAAGCCGGAACAGCAGGTTCATTTACAGGATCTGCTGGCCGCTAACCAATCGTTAATGACGGTCTACTTGATGAAGGCCGAGCTCAAAATGCTCTGGGCGCCGAGCGATGCCTGGGACTGGAGATCAGCCTGGAAGCAGTGGCTGCGTCATGCTCAAGAAAGCGAAATACCCGCACTGATCCAGTTCGCAAAGCGACTAAAAGGCTACTGGCGGGGCATCGTGAGCCGGGTACGCTGGCCAATGCACACCGGTCAGTTGGAAGGAATAAACAATCGAATAAAGGTCATCAAACGAATGGCGTACGGTTACCGGGACAGCGAATTCTTTTTCATGAAGATCAAGAGCGTCTTTCCCGGCAATCCGTGAAGAACCTTTTTTTTGGTGGTTTCGCAGTTGTCGCGGCGGGAAGGTTCTCCTACCATTTGTAGGCTTATTACATAAACGCCTAAATATATAACTATAAAAAATGGAGCCGTGATGATGTCTCTGGAACGAGTACTGATAGGCAGTGCGCTGATGTTGCTGCTGGGCAATGCCCACGCGCTGGATGGGAAGAAGATATTCACCGAGGGTGGCTCGCAGCCGGGCGCCATGCCCTGCGTAGCCTGCCATGGCGCCGATGGCGCGGGGCTCGCCGCCGCGGGCTTCCCCAGGTTGGCGGGGTTGCCGGCCCTGTATGTGCGTAAACAGTTGGAAGACTTCAAGCGCGGCACGCGTGCCAACCCGGTGATGCAACCCTTGGCGAATGCCCTCACTGACGCTGAGATCGACGCTGTCAGCCAGGCGCTGGCGGCGATGCCAGGCGCCGTCCCGCAACCGATCCATCGCAGCGAGATGCCTATCGGTGCTGCGCAAAAGCTCGCCCAGCAGGGCGCCTGGGAGCGGCAGATTCCGGCATGTGCAAGTTGCCATGGTCCTGCCGGTACGGGTGTCGGCGACGCGTTCCCGCCTCTTGCCGGTCAGCCTGCCACCTACCTGGCAGCACAGTTGACGGCCTGGCAAAACGGCACCCGTCACAACGACCCGAATGATCTGATGGGCCACATCGCAAAATCCCTGACCCCGGATGAAGTACAGGGCGTGGCCCAGTATTTCGCCTCACTGAAACTGGAGGCCAAGCCATGAGCCCGTTTGTTTTAGTTCTAGGACTGTTGGGTCTGCCGTCCGCCCACGCCGCTACGATCGCCATGGAAGACCAGTCGCAGTTGCAGCCTTCTGCCGGCCATGCGGCTGTCAGTCAATTCCAGCCGCCCCAAGAGAGCGAGCTGCCTGACAATGCCTACGGCAAGCTGGTCAAGGAGGGCTACGCGTTGTTCGTGGATACCAAACGCCTGGCGCCGACATTCGTCGGTAACGGGCTCAACTGCAGCAATTGCCACCTGGATCAGGGCCGCCTGGCCAACTCGGCGCCGCTGTGGGGCGCCTACCCGATGTATCCGGCCTATCGAAAGAAGAACGACAAGGTCAACACCTTTGCCGAGCGGTTGCAGGGGTGTTTCCAATTCAGCATGAACGGCGGTACGCCGCCGACCGCTGATAGTCGCGAAATTACCGCGCTCTCGGTGTACGCCTACTGGCTGGCCAGCAAAGCACCGTTGGGCGTGGAGTTACCAGGCCGTGGGTATCCCGACGTGGCCCAACCGGCCAAAGGTTATGACCTGTCCGGGGGCGCGCAGGTTTACAAAGGGCAATGCGCCGTCTGCCATGGCCCCGAAGGGCAGGGCCAGAAGGTCGGTGACAGTTACGTGATGCCACCGTTGTGGGGTAAGGACTCCTACAATTGGGGCGCCGGCATGCACCGCATCAATACTGCGGCGTCCTTCATCAAGCACAACATGCCGCTGGGCAAGGGTGGCAGCCTGAGCGACCAGCAAGCCTGGGACGTAGCGGCCTACGTCAACAGCCACGAGCGACCGCAGGACCCGCGCCTGGTTGACGGTTCCGTGGAGAAAACCCGGGTCAAATTCCACGCCAACGATGGGGTCAATCTCTACGGCCAAACCGTAGAAGGCGTGTTGATTGGGCAGGGCATCCGTTAGACTCTCGCCCAATCAACGCAAAAATGCCGCGCAAACCCTCGGTTTGTGCGGCATGTGTCTTTTTTGGGAAGTCTTTCATGAAGCGTGAACACGTCAGGGCTCGCCAGGCCGAAGGTCAGATATCGGCCACTCACATCATCCAGAACCCGGCTGACCTCGGGGAATGGATCGTATTCTTCAAGAAAAGCGGCGGTCGCAGTTTTTTCCTGGTGGACGATCAGGATGAAGTCGAATCTTTCTCGCGCCTGGATGACCTGGTGGAGACCGTCCGTGGCCTGGGTATCAAGTTTGCCGATATCCAGCTGTAGACGTAACGCTTACTTGCAGACCACCACCACACTGCGGCTTTTGAAGTTGCCCACGTCCTGGCCCAGGGTCTTTTCACTTTCCTTGAGCGAAGGCGTGCCTTCGGTACCGACGATACGGTAGCCGGTGCCCGCACAAGAGGCGTCGGCCTTTTCGTAGCAACTGGCCCAGGAATTGGCTTCGCCCGAGCAGTCGATGGTCAGGCCTTGTTCGCCGTTTTTCAGGTAGACATCAGACGTGGTCGTGCAGCCGGCGAGCGCCAATACTGCAGTGAGTGCCAGAATCTTGTTCATATGTGTTCATCATCGAGGGTGTTGGAGGGTGCGCTGACACTGTCGTGGGGCGTTTCGACGAGACTATAGCGAACTGCCATCTACGTATAGACATGTCTCGTCCTGAAAGTCAGGTGTAAGCCTATTCCAGGGTTATACAAAAGATACAAAAAAGCCCCGTTCACCGGGGCGTTTTTACGCAGCTTCCAAGGCTTACTTGCCCTTCGGTCGCTTGCTCGATGCGTGGCCCGCTTCATCCACAAACACTTCCGCAACCGCAGTTGCCTGGCTCTCGGTCGCGAATGCGCCAGCGACGCTGTCGCCGTGGAAGTTGATCAGGTGCCAACCGTCCGCTCGCTTTGTGATCAGGTAGCCGTTCACGCCTTTGGGTTCTGACATCTATTAACAATCTCGTGGTCTGGTTCAAGGGCGTAATGATAGCGCCAATTGTCGCGCCACCGCCCAAGTTATTCCAGGTCAATGTTTGCGGCGCCGAAGCGTGCTAAAAGGGTTGCAGCCCTTTTCAAGCCACAGGGCTACGCTGTTTTTGTCGGGGTATTGGTGAAGCTCTTTGTAGGATTAGCGGAACTTACGCCGACATTTTTTCTCTATGATGACATCGCAACGCCAGCAGGACCCATTGTAAGGTGACTGCGGCCTGATTAGACTGCGCCGAATTCCGTACGCACAGCCCTTTGTAAGGACCCATATGATCAAGAAATGCTTGTTCCCAGCAGCCGGTTACGGCACTCGCTTCTTGCCAGCGACCAAGGCCATGCCCAAAGAGATGCTGCCGGTGGTGAACAAGCCACTGATCCAGTACGGCGTCGAAGAGGCACTGGATGCCGGTTTGAATGAAATCTCTATCGTTACCGGCCGTGGTAAGCGCGCGCTGGAAGACCACTTCGACATCAGCTACGAGCTGGAAAACCAGATCAAAGGCACCGACAAGGAAAAATACCTGGTTGGTATCCGCAAGCTGCTCGACGAGTGCTCGTTCTCCTACACCCGTCAGACCCAGATGAAAGGCCTCGGCCACGCCATCCTGACCGGCCGTCCGCTGATCGGTGACGAACCGTTCGCCGTGGTACTGGCCGACGACCTGTGTGTGAACCTGGAAGGCGACGGCGTACTGACCCAGATGGTCAAGCTGTACCAGAAGTACCGTTGCACCATCGTCGCGGTTCAAGAGGTCGATCCTCAAGAAACCAACAAGTACGGCGTGATCGCCGGCGACGACATCGGCGATGGCCTGATCCGCGTGCGCGACATGGTCGAGAAGCCAGCGCCTGAAGATGCTCCGTCGAACCTGGCGATCATCGGTCGTTACATCCTGACCCCGGACATCTTCAAGCTGATCGAAGAAACCGAGCCGGGCAAGGGTGGCGAGATCCAGATTACCGACGCCCTGTTGAAGCAGGCCAAAGACGGTTGCGTGATCGCGTACAAGTTCAAGGGTCGTCGTTTTGACTGCGGTGGCGCCGAAGGCTACATCGAAGCGACCAACTTCTGCTACGAGCACTTCTACAAGACTGGCAAGGCTTACTGATTCACGGTTGCCCGCCTGTTGTAAGAGAAAGCCACCTTCGGGTGGCTTTTTCGTTTTTCACCCCCAACTAAGTCGGTATGCTGATTGCCTGCCGAGGAGAGTGAAATGGCCTACGATTTTGACCTGTATGTGATTGGCGCCGGTTCCGGCGGTGTTCGTGCTGCGCGCTTTGCCGCCGGTTTTGGCGCCAAGGTGGCCGTGGCGGAAAGCCGCTACCTGGGCGGTACGTGTGTGAACGTCGGCTGCGTGCCGAAGAAACTGCTGGTCTACGGCGCGCATTTTGCCGAAGACTTCGAGCAGGCCAGCGGTTTCGGCTGGTCCCTGGGGGCGGTGAACTTTGACTGGGCGACCCTGATCGCCAACAAGGACCGCGAGATCAACCGCCTCAACGGCATCTATCGCAACCTGCTGGTCAACAGCGGCGTTACCCTGCATGAAGGGCATGCGCGACTGGTCGATCCGCATCAGGTGGAAATCAATGGCGAGCGCTTCACGGCCAGGCACATCCTGATCGCGACCGGCGGCTGGCCGCAGATCCCGCAGATACCGGGGCATGAGCACGCGATCGGTTCCAATGAAGCGTTCTTCCTCAAAACGCTGCCCAAGCGCGTGCTGGTGGTTGGCGGTGGCTATATCGCCGTTGAGTTCGCCGGAATTTTCCATGGTTTGGGTGCGCAGACGTCTTTGCTGTATCGCGGCGACTTGTTCCTGCGCGGTTTTGACGGTGCGGTGCGCAAGCATCTGCAGGAAGAATTGACCAAGCGTGGCCTGGATCTGCAGTTCAATGCCGATATCGAACGAATCGACAAGCAAGCCGACGGCAGCCTCAAGGCCACCCTCAAAGACGGGCGCGTGCTGGAAACAGACTGCGTGTTCTACGCCACTGGCCGTCGGCCGATGCTGGATAACCTGGGCCTGGAAAACACCGGGGTCAAACTGGATAAGCGCGGTTTTGTCGAAGTGGATGACCTGTACCAGACCGCCGAATCGTCGATCCTGGCGATTGGCGATGTGATCGGTCGCGTGCAGTTGACCCCAGTGGCCCTGGCCGAAGGCATGGCCGTGGCGCGTCGCCTGTTCAAGCCGGAGCAGTATCGCCCGGTGGACTACGCGATGATCCCGACGGCCGTGTTCAGCCTGCCGAACATCGGTACGGTCGGTCTGAGCGAGGAGGACGCGAAGGGCAAAGGCTATAAGGTGAAGGTTTTCGAAAGCCGTTTCCGGCCGATGAAGCTGACATTGACCGGCTGCCAGGAAAAAACCCTGATGAAACTGGTGGTCGACGCCGACACCGACAGGGTCCTGGGTTGCCATATGGTCGGCCCGGACGCCGGGGAAATCGTGCAGGGCTTGGCGATCGCGCTCAAGGCGGGCGCGACCAAGCAGCATTTTGATGAAACCATTGGCGTACACCCGACGGCGGCCGAAGAGTTCGTCACCATGCGAACGCCCGTGGCCGACTGATCAGGTGCTGGGCGTTGCCTCGGCGGTCGCTGCAACGGCGGCTGTCAGACGCAACGCCTCGATGCTGGCCTGAGCCTTGATCAGGTCCAGCTCCAGCGCCTTGTTGGCCTGCTGGAATTCGCTCAGCGCGGCTTGGCGTGACTGACTGTCTTGCACCGCGACCCGCAGGCGTTCCTGGAGCAGGGTGCGTTCGCTGTCGATCTGCTTCAACTGTTCGCTCAGGTGGAGTTGTTGCGCCTGGTCCTTGCGCACTTGCTCCTGCAGTGTCGCCAACTCCTTCACCGTCACCCGATGTTCGATCAGCAGGCGCTCGTTGTCGCGGTGCAACTGGGTGATCTCGTCCTGGCGCACCATGGCGCTCTGCTGGGCCTGGCGCAG
This sequence comes from Pseudomonas sp. LY-1, assembly GCF_053502595.1. Classification (NCBI taxonomy): domain Bacteria; kingdom Pseudomonadati; phylum Pseudomonadota; class Gammaproteobacteria; order Pseudomonadales; family Pseudomonadaceae; genus Pseudomonas; species Pseudomonas sp. LY-1. Next base: position 3,419,493 of record NZ_CP094353.1, read on the forward strand.
TTCCGCCTGGACCTGTTGCACCTGGCCTTCGTGGCGTCGTTGCTCCTGTTCGCGCTGTTCTTTGATGGCGTTGCGGTAATGCTCCAGCGCATCCCGGGCGTGCAGGTGTTTGTCTTCCAGCGAGCGAATCTGTTCGTCCTTGTCGCTGATGCGCAGCTCGTAGTCACTGCATGCCTGGCTCAACCCGGCGTTACGGGTTTGTTCGGTCTGCAGGCTGGTGCTGGTGGTTTGCAGGGCTGCGCTTTCTTCGGCAAGGGCCGCGGCCTGGATATCGAATTGCTGTTGCAGTTGGTTGTGGGCTGCTTGCAGCGTTTCGAGCTGGGCGAGCAGGGCGGTTTTCTGTTGCTCGAATTGCGCCAGGGCCAAGTCGATGGGCTCTTGGGCTTTCTCTTTCAGGCGCTGGGCAAGCCGTGCCACCAATTCGCCGAGTTCATCGTCGATGGGCGCTTCGGTGATGGTCTGCCGCGTTTCGCTCTCGTCCAGTTCCTTCAAGTAGCGATGAATCGTGGTTTTCGAGCCGGTATTGCCCATTTCGATGCGTACCGCATCGATGCTGGGGTTTTCGCCGCGGGCGAGGATCGCCAGGCGTGCCGTTTGAACGACTGCTTTGTTTATGCCGCCACGAGCCATGGGGTCTCCGTCGATTTAGTACTGTGGTACATGGTATGTATTTACGTATCATATCATGAATAAAAACGAGTTAAAAATCATGATCTAACAGATGGGATATTGGCGTATTATCCCGTGTCAGCGCGGTTTTCACCGTGAGTGCGCCCTATCAGCAGTACGAAAAGGCTTTCATGAGCGATCTGGATCGTTACCTCAACGCCGCTACCCGCGATAACACGCGCCGCAGCTATCGCGCAGCCATCGAGCACTTCGAGGTGAGTTGGGGCGGATTCCTGCCCGCCACCAGTGACAGCGTGGCGCGCTACCTCGTGGCCCATGCCGGGGTGTTGGCGGTGAATACCTTGAAGTTGCGCCTTTCGGCATTGGCGCAATGGCATACGAGCCAGGGTTTTCCCGACCCGACCAAGGCGCCGGTCGTGCGCCAGGTGCTCAAGGGAATTCGCGCCGTACACCCGGCGCGGGAGAAGCAGGCGCAGCCGTTGCAGCTCAAGCATCTGGAGCAGGTGGTTGCGTGCCTGGAAGGGGAGGCGCGCGCAGCGAGCGAAGCCCAGGACCCCGCCCGGCTGTTGCGCGCCAAACGCGACAGCGCATTGATCCTGCTCGGCTTCTGGCGCGGCTTTCGCAGTGATGAGTTGTGCCGATTGAGCATCGAGCACGTTCAGGCCGTGCCCGGGGCCGGTATCAGCCTGTACCTGCCACGCAGCAAAAGCGACCGCGACAACCTCGGCAAGACCTACCAAACCCCAGCATTGCTGCGGCTGTGCCCGGTGCAGGCCTACAGTGAATGGCTCAGCGCTTCGGCGCTGGTCCGCGGCCCGGTGTTTCGCGGGATTGACCGCTGGGGCAACCTGGGCGAGGCGGGGTTGCACCCCAACAGCGTGATCCCGCTGTTGCGCCAGGCCCTGGAGCGTGCGGGTATTCCGGCCGAGCACTACACCAGCCACTCCCTGCGTCGGGGCTTTGCCACGTGGGCCCATCGCAGTGGTTGGGATTTGAAGTCGTTGATGAGTTACGTCGGCTGGAACGACATGAAATCCGCCATGCGCTATGTTGAAGCGACACCCTTTCTAGGCATGACCCTGGCAACTGCGCCGCTGATTTGAGGTTTCTTCTATTAATACTGTCGACTGATAGAGAAAGCCAATCGCGAGCATCAGGTTTGCCAATGAGCCATCGGCCAAGAGAGTGGGTAGGATTCACTTCATCAACTTACCAACCCCTGACGGAGAGTCAACGATGCCTATCATCAACAGCCAAGTAAAACCGTTCAAAGCGACCGCCTACAAAAACGGCAACTTCGTAGACGTGTCTGACGCTGACCTGAAAGGCAAATGGTCCGTAGTGTTCTTCTACCCGGCCGACTTCACCTTCGTTTGCCCGACCGAGCTGGAAGACCTGGCTGACAACTACGCCGAATTCCAGAAGCTGGGCGTCGAAATCTACAGCGTTTCCACCGACACCCATTTTGCCCACGCTGCCTGGCACAACACCTCGCCAGCCATCGGCAAGATCCAGTACACCATGATCGGCGACCCAACCCTGACCATCTCCCGCAACTTCGACGTGCTGATCGAAGAAGCTGGCCTGGCAGACCGCGGTACTTTCGTGATCAACCCAGAAGGTCAGATCAAGATCGTTGAACTGAACGACGGCGGTGTTGGTCGTGACGCTTCCGAGCTGCTGCGCAAAATCAAAGCCGCTCAGTACGTCGCTGCCCACCCAGGCGAAGTGTGCCCAGCCAAGTGGAAAGAAGGCGAAGCCACCTTGGCTCCGTCCCTGGACCTGGTCGGCAAGATCTAAGTCTGTGACACATCAAGGGCGGGATTCCGCACCTAAGTAAGCTGCAACCGCCCTCAAAAACGCCCGGGCGAGATTCGCTCGGGCGTTTTTTTTACCAAATTCAAAGGAATCGCCCGTATGTTGGACGCCAATCTTAAAGCTCAGTTGAAGTCATACCTGGAACGGGTCACCCAGCCGATTGAGATCGTCGCCTCCCTCGATGACGGCGCGAAATCCCAGGAAATGCTTGCACTTTTGCAGGACGTAACCAGCCTCACCACGCTGATTACCCTGAAAACCGAGGGTGACGATGCACGCAAGCCCTCGTTCTCCATCAACCGCCCGGGTGCCGAGATCAGCCTGCGTTTTGCCGGCATCCCCATGGGGCATGAATTCACTTCGCTGGTGTTGGCCCTGCTGCAAGTCGGTGGCCACCCCTCGAAGGCCAGTGTCGAAGTGATTGAACAGATTCGCGCGCTCAAAGGCGAGTTCAGCTTCGAGACTTACTTCTCGCTGTCGTGCCAGAACTGCCCGGACGTGGTCCAGGCGCTGAACCTGATGGCCGTGCTGAACCCGAACATCAAGCATGTGGCCATCGACGGCGCGCTGTTCCAGGCCGAAGTCGATGAGCGCCAGGTCATGGCCGTGCCAAGTGTCTACCTCAACGGTGTGAACTTCGGCCAGGGCCGCATGGGCCTGGAAGAAATCCTCGCCAAGCTCGACACCAGCGGTATCGAAAAAGCCGCCGAGAAGATCAGTGCCAAAGCCGCATTCGATGTGCTGGTGGTCGGCGGTGGCCCGGCCGGTTCGGCGGCGGCTATCTACGCTGCGCGCAAAGGTATCCGTACCGGTGTGGCGGCCGAGCGTTTTGGCGGCCAGGTGCTGGACACCATGTCCATCGAGAACTTTATCTCGGTACAGGAAACCGAAGGGCCGAAACTGGCCAGCGCGCTTGAAGCTCATGTGCGTCAGTACGACGTGGACATCATGAACCTGCAGCGTGCCAGCAGCCTGGTGCCGGCGAAAAATGCCGGTGACTTGCACGAAATCCGTTTTGAAAGCGGTGCGACGCTCAAGTCGAAGACGGTGATCCTGGCTACCGGCGCCCGCTGGCGTGAAATGGGCGTTCCGGGCGAGCAGGAATACAAGGCCAAGGGCGTGTGCTTCTGCCCGCACTGTGATGGTCCGCTGTTCAAGGGCAAGCGCGTAGCGGTGATTGGTGGCGGTAACTCCGGCGTCGAAGCGGCCATCGACCTGGCCGGCATCGTCAGCCACGTTACCTTGCTCGAGTTCGACAGCAAGCTGCGGGCTGATGCTGTGTTGCAACGCAAGCTGTTCAGCCTGCCGAATGTCGACGTGATCACCAGCGCACTGACCAGTGAAGTTAAAGGCGATGGCCAGAAAGTCACCGGCCTGGTGTACAAGAATCGCGACAATGGCGAGTTCACGACCGTCGGCCTGGAAGGCATCTTTGTGCAGATCGGTTTGTTGCCCAACACCGATTGGCTCAAAGGCACCGTCGAACTGTCGCCCCGGGGCGAGATCATTGTCGATGCGCGTGGCGAAACGTCACTGCCGGGCGTATTCGCTGCCGGTGACGTGACCACTGTGCCGTACAAGCAGATCGTGATTGCGGTGGGCGAGGGCGCCAAGGCTTCCCTGAGCGCGTTCGATCACCTGATCCGGACCTCGGCGCCGGCCTGAAGTCCGCGCCGTAAATAAAAAAACCCGTGTGTAAACATGGGGTTTTTTATTTCAGGATGGTTTCGGTAGCGTATTTTGCTGGGCTACGCCACTGCCCGATACACAAGGTCTGCACCTTCAGTGCGGGTTTTATTTCTGAGACATCACCTCAAACGCTGCTGGGTATCGGTCGCCCGAGATGTTTTCGGGCGAGAACGTCGCTTCGAGCCAGGTGCATTCCTCTTCGGTCAATTTCAGGCGGGTCGCAGCGACGTTCTGCTCCAGATGTTCGAGGCGTTTCGCACCGGGGATCGGAATGATGTCGTTGCCCCGGGCCAGCACCCAAGCCAGGGCGACTTGCGCGGCGCTCACTCCTTTTGCGGCGGCGATTTCTTCGATCACGCTCACCAACCTGCGGTTTGCCTCGACGTGCCCAGGCTGGAAGCGCGGCAGATTGTGTCGGAAATCTCCTGCTTCCAGCGTGGCGGTAACGGGCGCCTTGCCGGTCAGGAAGCCGCGGCCGAGCGGGCTGAACGGCACGAAGGAAATGCCCAGCTCGCGGCAGGTGTCGAGAACGCCATTGGTTTCGACATCACGCGTCCACAGAGAATATTCGCTCTGTAACGCGGTGATCGGGTGGATGGCATGGGCTCGGCGCAGCGTATCGGCAGAGACTTCGGAAAGGCCGATCGCGCGAACCTTGCCCTCGGTGACCAGTTCGGCCATTGCTCCGACACTCTCTTCGATGGGCACCGCTGGGTCGACACGGTGCAGATAGTAGAGATCGATGACGTCGGTATCGAGGCGCTTCAGCGAAGCGTGCGCGACGGCCCGGGCATTTTCGGGACGGCCATCCGTTCCGGTGATTTCACCGAAATCGTTCCGATCCCGGTTGTAGATGAAGCCAAACTTCGTCGCGATGACCACGCGTTCCCGATACGGCTTGAGCGCCTTGCCCAGAAGTATCTCGTTGCGATACGGGCCATAAACCTCGGCAGTATCGAAGAAGGTTACGCCAAGTTCGACTGCACGATGCAGTGTCTGGATTGAACTGGCTTCATCTTGGACGCCATAGGCCTGGCTCAGTCCCATGCAGCCCAAACCGATGGCCGAGACGTCGATTTTGCCTAATTTGCGATGTTCCATAACGTGTTCCTCTGTGAAGTTAGCCGGAATACGAACAGGGTAGAGCGAGCGACTAGTACTGATAATCCGTGCAAGCGAGATTGTGTTGATCTAAAATTTAGAACAATGGACAGAACACAGCTCTCCCAACTCGTCGTTTTCGTCGCCGTCGCCAAGACAGGCAGCTTTCGCGCGGCGGCCGATCAACTCGGCATCGCGCCTTCTGCGGTCAGCCATGCGGTCTCCACGTTAGAGGGCGCCTTGGGGCTGCGCCTATTGGCAAGGACCACACGCTCGACACGCCCGACAGAGGAGGGCGAACGCCTTCTGGCACGGGTCGCAGGCCCCCTCGCCGAAATCGAAACCGGGTTCGCGGAAGTTACGGAGGATGCTGTTGCTCCTTCTGGTCCCTTACGGATCACGATGCCGCTCCTCGCTGTCCAGGAAGTCATCATGCGTCGACTGCCGGCATTCGTGGCGCTCTATCCTGCGATTGAGCTCGACATTCGCGTTTCGGATACGTTTGAGAACATAGTCGAGGAAGGGTGTGACGCCGGGATCAGGCTCGGGGAGAGTCTGGAGATCGACATGATCGCGGTACGTGCTGGTGGGGCACGGCGCGGCATGATCGTTGGGGCCCCGGCTTACTTCGCCGGGCATCCCAAACCTCTGCACCCCCGCGACCTGGCCGCACACAACTGCATCCGCCGCAGGTTCCAGAGTGGCCGTATCTACCGCTGGGAATTGGAGCACGACGGGCATGCCATCAGTGTCGGGGTGAACGGCAATCTGATCCTGCCACAGCAGGAACTGATGAGGCAGGCCGCCCTCGACGGCATTGGGCTGGCTTTTTTGTTTGAGGAAAACGTTTTGGCCGATGTCCGCGCAGGCAGGCTGATTTCCGTCATGGAAGAGTGGTGTCCACCCTTCGATGGCTTTTATATCTACTATCCTTCCCGGCGACTGATGCGTCCTGCATTGCGGGCCTTCATAGAATTCTTTCGTTATGGAGAGTCTGCGTAACACGCCATTCGTGGCACGCTTGGGGATTGCGCGATGACGTCCGCCGGCCTGGGTCGTGTCATTGCGATTGCCGGGGCCTGGTTCTGACATGCCCACGCGTGCAACCGCTGCACACCCATATGGCCCCCAGCCCACCAAAGCGCCAGTGCTTCAGTGAGCGGAGGGCTGCGCCGTGTAGGTTTTCTTGGCGTCTCATGTCCTCACGCTAGGCGTGGCATCGGACATTTTGATGGCGTCGGATTTTTACAGCGGCGTGGGCTGAATGATCTCAACCCAGTAAGCGTCCGGGTCCTTGATGAACGCCAGGCTTTTCATGCGGCCATCGCTCAGGCGCTTCTGGAAGTCGCAGCCCAGGGCTTCGAAGCGCTCGCACGCGGCCACGATATCCGGCACCGAAATGCAGATATGGCCAAAGCCGCGTGGGTCGGTGTTGCCGTTATGGTAGGCGAAGTCGGCGTCGTTTTCGGTGCCGTGGTTGTGGGTCAGTTCCAGGATGCCTGGGATCGAGTTCATCCACTGGGTACGCTCGGCGGCGTCTGCGGGGATCCGGGCCTTGTCCACCAGTGCGAGGAAGTACAGGCTGAATTCGGCTTCCGGGAAGTCGCGCTTTTCGAGCAGCGAGAACCCGAGGACGCGGGTGTAGAAATCCAGGGATTTGGTGATGTCCTTGACCCGCAGCATGGTGTGGTTGAACACGAAGTTCGACGTGGCGGTGTCAGGCTGGGCGGTGACGCCCGGGAAAGTGTTCAGATCATGCAGGCTCATGGGCCCTCCAGAAAAAAATGGGGCAAACGCGGCGTGAGATGAGCGGTGCGTTCCCTTGGCTTGCGGCAAGCATTCGTGCGGCTGGGCCATGATACGCAACGCCCGCCCGCCGCGCCAAATGAAAAAGCCCACGCAGGCCTTGCGAGCCGCAGGGGCTGGGCCGCAAACTTCGGCGCTTGAACCTGGGATGTTTTTGTAATGAGCGAATGTCGTACAGCGTTGTTGAGCACGTTGTGTTTGTTCTTGGGTAGCCCTATGGCGCTGGCGGCCGAACCGGAAATTCACTGGCCCAGCGGCTGGCAAATCGAGGAAGTGGAGCCTGCCGGGGAGACGCCCGCCAACACTCAACCGGTGTCTCGGCAACGGGCAATCAAGAATGATGAAAATGGCGCGACAGTGATGGTCATGGAGTTGACGGGCACGCCGATCGAGGCCGGGCATGCCGTCAATCTTGAGGGCGTGTTACTGGAAATGCGCAAGTCCATCCAGAAAGACTTTGCCCAGGGCGGCTATCAAAGTGTGTGCAGCAAGATGCATCCTACAACATTGAGTCGTCTTGAGGCGCTGGAAACTACTTGTGTGATTACCGAGAACGGCCGCCACGTACTCTCGCAAACATTGGTGGGCGCTGTTGATACCGATAAAGCCTTTGTTTTTTCATACGCAGGGCAGGCGCAAGCATACGAAGCGAGCAAGGATGAAGTCCGTTCGGTGCGTGACAGCCTGAAACTTTGAAAAGGCCCCACGGTAAGCGTTTTTGAACAAAGTGAAATGTTATTTAAGTTCGCATTCGAACGTTTAAACCAAAAAAGCCCCGCTGTTGCGGGGCTCTTTGCAAGTGCGTTGTCGATCAGCCGCGAAGCCAGGAATCTACAGTGGCAGCGCCGTACTGTTCTTTCCAGGCTTTCAGGCCGCGGTGGTTGCCGCCTTTGGTCTCGATCAGTTCGCCGGTGTGCGGGTTCTGGTAAACCTTGACCACGCGTGCGCGACGCTGTTTTGGTGCGGTGGCGACCGCTGCGGCCTTGCCTGGGTTAGGGTCAAGGATGGAAATGATATCGCGCAGGCCCTTGCCATAGCTCTTCATCAACGCTTGCAGCTTTTCTTCGAATTCGATTTCTTTCTTCAGGCCAGCGTCGTTCTTCAGGGATTCCAGCTGGGCAAGCTGCTCTTGAAGGGCTTTTTCTGCTGCGCGAAATTCGGCGAGTCTGGACAAAATCTTTACTCCAATAGTGTATTTGGCTGATATCAACTGCAGATAACGCTATAAGCCAAGAGCTGTAAGGCGACTCAAGAAAGAAGCCTTCCTGCGAGTTCTGCACAGGTATGAAAAATTGTAGTAGTTAATCCGTCACGAGTAAATCATGTCTTTAGCTAATTAACACTCTTTCATCGGCGCGGTAGATGGCTATTCAATGGCTGATCAGGGATTTAATGAACTCGTCGCAGGGCAGCGGGCGCCCGAACAGGTAACCCTGCAGGAAATCCACGCCTTGTGCCGCCAGGTATTCACATTGCTCGATTGTTTCCACGCCTTCGGCAACGATGCCCAAGTCGAGCTTGCCGGACAGCTCTATGATGCTGTCCAGAATATGCCGCGAGAGTGCATCTACACCGATCATGGCGACAAAGCTTTGATCGATCTTCAAGTAGTCGACATTGAAGTTGCGCAAGTAGGCCAGGCTGGAGTGACCGGTACCGAAGTCATCGATTGCAATCATCACGCCCAGTTCATGCAGTGCATCGAACAGGCGGCGGGTGATGTCCGTAGGGTTGATCAGCTCGCGCTCGGTCAGTTCCAGCACCAAGGTTACCTGGCCAGGCGCGAAGGCGGCGAGAAACTCGCGACAGTCCTGCACCAGCGCCAAGTCCTGGCAATGACGCGCGGTGATATTCACGCCGATATGGAAGCCACGGGGAAAACGCTCGGCATGCGGCGCCAATTGCGCCGCCGTCTGGCGCAGCAGCGCGCGCGTCATGGGCACGATCAGGCCGCAATCCTCGGCCAGCGGAATGAACAGGTCCGGCCGCACCAGGCCTTCCTTGGGGTGGTTCCAGCGCATCAATACTTCGCAGCCGGCCCACTCGCGTGTATCGCCGCGTACCACCGGCTGGAAATAGGCGACGAACTCATTGGCACCCAGGGCCCGTTGCAGCTCGTGGGTCGGGGCCGACGAGCGTTTCTGCAGCCAGTGAGCCAGCACGCCCGCCAGTACACCGAAGAACACCACCAGGCTGAACAGCGCCGGGTAACGCTCTTGCATATAGCGCCAGGTTTCCCCGGCCGGCATGCCGGCGTCGACACTGTAGTGATAACGCGGCGACACCAGATGGTGATGGGCCACGGCAAATACCGGCAACGCCGTGTCCTGCACCTTGCCGTCAGCGCCCATCCAGTGCGGCCCGACCTGCAGGATCAGCTCTGCATGGCGGCTGATCAGGCGCAGGGCATTGGTCAGGTGGTAGCCGTCAATCGACGCAAAGGCGCCTTGATCGCCGTCGACCAGGCGGTATACCAGCAGCGCGGTATCCGGTGTGACCGGGTTGCCATCCATCAACCACAAGCGCCCATCGACATAATCGCCCGGGTTGACCAGCGATTCATAACCGCCGCCGAACAAGGAGCTGCAATAGATGTTCTTCTGCCAGGACAAGGTGGTTGCCCGTACAAACGGCCGGCGTGTGACTTGCTCGCGCAGTGCCAACTGCACGCCGCTGTCACAGGGCTGACCGGCCAGCGGCAGCAAGGCCTGGGCGGCGAGGGCGGTGTTGTCGAGCATCAGGTCGAACTGGCGCACCGCTTCCTGGGCCATCTGCGCGGTACTTTGTTGCAGCGTGCGTTCAGCCTGCCAGTGCAGGATGAGTATGCCCAGGCCGATTGGCAGCAGCGCGCTGAGTGCGCTGATCAGGTAGCGGGTGGCGCGTTTTTGCGGGCCGTTGACGGTCAGGGGCATGGGGCGAACGGTCTGTGGTGGGAGGCGGAACGCCGCAAGGCGCAGGATTAACTCGATGATAGATGGCCGGGCTCAATTAAGCTCGCCGCGGCAGAGAAATCCACGCTTTGTGCAACTTGAATAAAGGCCAGGGTCGCCGGCGTCGACTGGCGTTGATCCAGCACCGCCAGGCCAACTTCGCGGCTGACCGGCGGCGACAGCGGGCGCACGGTGTAGCGCGCATCCGGCGTTTCGGGCAGCGACGCCTGCGCCACCACGCTGACGCCGTCGCCGCGACTCACCGCCTCCAGGGTGCTGAGCAATTGCGAACAGCGATAACGCACATTCGGGGTCAACCGGGCGCTGTCGAACAGTCGCGAGACCAGTTCCAGCGAGCCGGCTTCGGTGAGGATGAACGGGTCAGTGCACAGCGCCTTCAGTGCCACGCAAGGGCGTTCGGCCAAGGGGTGGGCGGCGGGCAAAAGGGCGACCATCTGGTCTTTGAACAGCGCAAACGTATCGAATCGTTCGTGCTCCAGTACCACAAACCCGACGTCGATACGCCGCTCATCCAGCCATTGGATCACTTGGCGATCCGGGCCTTCGTCGACATGCACTTCAATGCCCGGATGCTGTAGCCGATAGCGCTTAAGAATGCGCGGCAGCAGGCGATTGGATGAGGTGGGGCCGAAAGAGCCGATGCGCAGCGTACCGCGTTTCATCCCGCGCGCGTCGCAGGCTTCCTGCTGCAAGGTGTCGGCCACGCCGAGCAACGTGCGGGCGCGCATCAGCAGTTGCCGGCCGATGTCGCTGAGCTCGATTGGGGACTGATGGCGTCGAAACAACTCCACCCCCAGCTCTTGCTCCAGGGCTTTGATCGCATGGGACACGGCAGACTGACTGATCCCCAGGCGAAGGGCCGCACTGGTGAAACCTTGCAGTTCGGCGACCCGCGAGAATATTTCCAATTGCGTGAGGGTCATGAGTATTTACTCATTTTACGATGATTGATCATTAGCTGGAGGATACGCCAATCCTACAGGCCACAGAGCAACCCGCCGATGACATCTTCCCCCGACCGCTCGACTTATCTGAAGCTCACCGCTGTGACCATGATCTGGGGCGGGACCTTTGTGGCCGGCCGCTACCTGGCGGCCGACCTTGACCCGCTGCTGGCCGCGACCCTGCGTTTTCTATCGGCGAGCGTTGCACTGTTGCTGTTTATGGCCTGCGCACGCGTGCGCCTGACTCGCCCTGACGCCAGGCAATGGGTGCGCCTGGCCGTGTTGGGTTTTTTCGGCATCTTTTTCTACAATCTGTGCTTCTTTTACGGCCTGCATTACATCAATGCATCGCGAGCCTCCTTGATCGTGGCCCTAAACCCCGCAGTGATCGGCGTGGCTTCATGGTGGCTGTTCAAGGAGCGCCTGGGCGCGGCCAAGTGGCTGGGGATTGCCTTGTGCCTGGTCGGCGCGGGCACGGTGATTGTCAGCCGCAACCCCCAACTGCTGCAGGCCGCAGCCAACGCGTGGGTCGGCGATGTGCTGATCTTCGGTTGCGTGGTGGGGTGGGGCGTGTACTCATTGTGTTCCCGTGAGCTCAACCAGAGCCTGGGCGCGTTGCAAACAGTCACGTGGTCGATTCTGCTGGGGACAGTAATGCTGACGGCCACCACCCTCATCAGTGGCAGGATCAGCCTGAATGCGCTGGCCGCCGTGCATTGGCCGCAACTGTTCAGCCTGTTGTACCTCGGGGTGCTGGGCTCGGCGCTGGCGTATATCGGCTGGTACGACGGCATCCGCCGAATCGGCGCGACCCGCGCCGGTGTGTTTATCGCGCTGAATCCGCTGACCGCCGTCATTTGCGGCGCGGCGTTGCTGGATGAGCGACTGACTCTGCCGATGCTGTTGGGCGGCGCGGTGATCCTGCTCGGTATTTACCTGTGCAACAAACCCCTTGCTCCGAGCAGGCCAATGGGGATTTGATAAGAGTACGGACAAACGCTGTTACGCTGTGTAGAATCGATTTACGCATACAAGAATATGGACTTGCGCTCACGCAAGCCTCAGCCGTCAGAGACTGATGTACCCATGAAGCTACTCGGCTCCCCCCTCATCTTCGGTGACTTCCTCGCCCGCAGCGTGCGAGGTCTCTCGTGTGCGCCTCCCTCCCACTTCATCCTTGCTGGCAATTGACATCCGTTCATCCCAAGAATGAAGAGGCGCCGAAAATGGCTGACCAATACGAAAACCCAATGGGCCTGATGGGCTTTGAGTTCATCGAATTCGCATCGCCCACCCCAGGCACCCTGGAGCCGATCTTCCAGATCATGGGCTTCAGCAAAGTCGCGACCCACCGATCCAAGAACGTCGACCTGTATCGCCAGGGTGAGATCAATCTGATTCTCAACAATGAACCCAACAGCATCGCCTCCTACTTCGCGGCCGAGCACGGCCCATCGGTGTGCGGCATGGCGTTCCGTGTGAAGGACTCGCAAAAGGCCTACAACCGCGCCTTGGAACTGGGCGCCCAGCCGATCCATATCGACACCGGGCCGATGGAGCTGAACCTGCCGGCGATCAAGGGCATCGGCGGCGCGCCGTTGTACCTGATCGACCGTTTCGGTGAAGGCAGTTCGATCTACGACATTGATTTCGTCTACCTCGAAGGCGTAGAGCGCAACCCGGTCGGTGCCGGCCTCAAGGTCATCGATCACCTGACCCACAACGTGTATCGCGGGCGCATGGCCTACTGGGCCAACTTCTACGAGAAGCTGTTCAACTTCCGTGAAGCGCGCTATTTCGATATCAAAGGCGAGTACACCGGCCTGACCTCCAAGGCCATGAGCGCCCCGGACGGCATGATCCGCATCCCGCTCAACGAAGAGTCGTCCAAGGGCGCCGGGCAGATCGAAGAGTTCCTGATGCAGTTCAACGGTGAAGGCATCCAGCACGTGGCGTTCCTCACCGACGACCTGGTCAAGACCTGGGACGCATTGAAGAAGATCGGCATGCGCTTCATGACCGCGCCGCCGGATACCTACTATGAAATGCTCGAAGGTCGCCTGCCGAACCATGGCGAGCCGGTGGACCAACTGCAAGCGCGCGGCATCCTGCTCGACGGTTCGTCCATTGAAGGCGACAAACGCCTGCTGTTGCAGATTTTCTCGGAAACCCTGATGGGCCCGGTGTTCTTCGAATTCATCCAGCGCAAGGGCGATGATGGCTTCGGCGAGGGCAATTTCAAGGCGCTGTTCGAGTCCATCGAGCGTGACCAGGTGCGCCGCGGTGTACTGAACACCGACTGATCACCTTCTTGTCACAACAAGCCCGGTCGAGGTCGCCTCTGCCGGGTTTTTTTGTACGCCAGGTGTGAGGAACCGTATTTCGAGCCGCGTCCACAAAGATGGCAGGGCCGCAGGAAACCTCCTGTGCCTTGATGCAGGGATGCCGAACTTCAGTAGTCACGTCGGGATACATTTTATGATCAATACATCCTATGCAAGCCAACATCTGCTTACCCCTTACGCGCAAAACGAGCCCGCAGTGTCCACTCGCCGCATCCGCTCGACCAGCGACTCGGACCCAGTCGACCAGGCGTTTCAAAACTACATGGAGCGCATACAGTCAGAGTTCCGCGACGGTTCGCTGAGTGCCGGCGGGCGAGCGCTGGCGACTGCCGTCGTAAGGCCTGGCAAACCGGGAGCACCCGGTGTGCAGGTGTCGACCTTTGCCGTCGATGGCGTACAAGCCAAAGACATCGTCATGGCCAAGCGCACGCCGGCGACCGCCGAAGGGCCGAACTTTCTGATGTATTTGCCGGAGCAAGAAGGTCAGTCGTTTCACGCATTCAACACCCGTGAAGAAATGACAGCCTCGCTCAAGGCGGCGCTCAGCGATCCAAAGAAGGTGGACCAGCTTGCCGCACACTTCTCCAGTGACGCGGCGCCAAAGCAAGTGGAGCGTGTCAAGCGGGTGCTGGAAAAGTTTGCCGCTGGCGATCCCAATGCGGTGGTCGGCAGTTTTGGGTATGAAAAGGGGGACATCTTTACGCGCCTGGACAAAGACGCCAGCACCCCGCCGGTGCCGGTCAACGGCCTGACCGACACGCGCCTCCACAACCTATCGCCGGACGGCACAGCCACCTACATCGGGACGCGCGCGGATGGCAATAAGGTGCTTTATTATTATGACGGTTACGGCAACCTGCATGGCGGTAGCAAGGATGGTCCCTACTTAGTGCGTAACGGGCTGAACAATAACGACCCGCTCGTATTGATGACGCCCAAGGAATACAAAGCGGATCTCGGTAATCTTCTCCTGAGCAATGCGGGCGCCAATGATCTGAATGGGCTCTACGACGAGTTCCTCAAGCAGCTCAGAAACCCTGGCCATGGCCTGGGGACGGCGCTGGAGGCGTTGGGCGTTCCTGAAGACGTGGCTTATTCTATCGAAAAAATCGCCAAGAACCCGGTCACAGGCACGTTGCTCGAGCTGAACCAGGGCAATCGACTGGGCAATCTGTTTGGCGTCAAGAAAGAAGTGATGGATGCCTCCCTGGAAGAGGTAGGCAATCAAGTGCAGAGCGACATCCCGATTTACGGCTCAAGGCGCGAGCAACTGAACGCCGTGGCCGACCTGTTGGAAAAGCAGTTTGGCACGCCTGTTCAGCCAACAGTCCAGGTGCAAACCCGCTGAATGGCGGCGCAGCCCTGAGCAGGAGGGCATGGATGCCCCCCACGCTCTCGCGCTTATGCCCTGCGTTGGCGCACCAGGTGCTTGAAGCCTTCGTACACCAGCACCATCACCGCCAGCCAGATCGGGATGTAGGTCAGCCATTCGCCCGCCTTGATACCTTCACCCAGCAGCAACGCCACCCCCAGCAGCAGGACCGGCTCCACATAACTGAGCAACCCGAACAGGCTAAATGCGAGCAAGCGGCTGGCAATGATATAGCTCACCAGCGCCGAGGCACTGATGACGCCCAGCATCGGGATCAATGCGTACAGTTTCGGATGGGCCGCCATCACCGCAAAGCCCTGTTCGCCGCTCTGCACAAACCACCAGGCCACCGGCAGCATCAGCGCCATGTCCAGCCACAGCCCGCCCAAATGGTCGGTGGTCAGGTATTTGCGCACCACGAAATAGACCGGGTAACCGATGATCACCACCAGCGTGGCCCAGGAAAAACCACCGACCTGATACAGTTCGTTAAGCACCCCAAGGGCTGCAAAAAATACCGCGATCTGTTGCAGCCGCGACAAGCGTTCGCCGTACACCAGGCGCCCGGTCAGCACCATGGTCAGCGGCAGCAGGAAATAGCCCACCGACACATCCATGCTGCGCCCATTCAGCGGCGCCCACATGAACAGCCACAATTGCACGCCGAGCAGCGCCGAGGACACCACGATGCCGCCAATCAGTCGCGGCCTGGCCGCCAGCATCCGCAGCACGTCCCATACCCGTCGCCATTCGCCGCTGATGAGCATGAACACCGTCATGCACGGCATGGTGAGTAACATGCGCCAGCCGAAAATCTCCAGGCCACTCAAGGGCGTCAGCAGCGACGTGAAGTAATACATCACGGCAAACAACACCGAAGCCAAGACCGATAACACAACACCTTTAGACACGCTGTCCTCGCGAAAACCGTTGGATACAAAAGAGGGGGGATTTCAGCAGGGGAATATAGTGCTTTTGGCGTCAGAAGGTGGCTCTGTTTTGGGGCGTTTCATCCAGGTTTGCTCACTGCCCTTGGCTGGAGGGCAGTGAACTGCGATTTTTCGGGGGTTACGTGCGTGCCATGCGGCCCGACACAAAATGACCGACATCATTGAAGCCCGGGGTGGACGAGTGCCCCGGCGTCACCAGCGAGTCGATAAAGGCCTCGTCCTCAGCGGTGAGCTTCACATCCAGTGCGCCGGTATACGCATCCCACTGCGCTTCGGTGCGCGGGCCGACAATCGCAGAGCTGACGGCCGCGTTGTTCAGTACCCAGGCGATTGCGAATTCGACAATCCCCACGCCACGTTCTTGGGCGTATTGCTGGATTTGCTGGGCAATGCGCAGCGACTCGACCCGCCATTCGGTTTCCAGAATGCGCTTGTCCTGCCGCGCGGCGCGGCTGCCGGCCTCGGGCGTGGCATCGGGTGCGTATTTTCCGCTGAGTACGCCACGGGCCAGTGGGCTGTAAGGCACCACGCCCAAGCCATAGGCGGCTGCGGCGGTGATCTGTTCGACCTCGGCCTGGCGATTGACGATGTTGTACAGCGGCTGGCTGATCACCGGCTTGTCCACGCCCAGGCGCTCGGCCACGCGAATCACTTCGGCAATGCGCCAGCCGCGGTAGTTGGACAGGCCCCAGTAACGGATCTTGCCCTGGCGAATCAGGTCGCCGATCGCCGATACGCTGACCTCCAGCGGGGTGTTGTGGTCTTCGCGGTGCAGGTAGTAGATATCCAGGTAGTCGGTGTCGAGGCGGGTCAGGCTGGCTTCCAGTGCATTGAAAATACGCTTGCGGCTCAAGCCGCTGCGGTTGGGCAAACCGTCCGGTGGGCCAAAGCCGACCTTGGACGCCACCACCCAGTCCTGACGCTGGCGGGCGATGGCTTCACCGACCAGCTCTTCCGAACGTCCGCCTGTATAAACGTCGGCGGTGTCGATGAAGTTGATGCCCTGGTCCCAGGCCTTGTCGATGATGCGCAACGAGTCTTCGGTGTTGGTCTGTTCGCCAAACATCATGGTGCCCAGGGTCAAGGCGCTGACCTTCAACCCGGATTGGCCCAACGTGCGATAAATCATACAAAGCTCCTCAAATCAGGAAAACGTGTGCCATGCAATACCAGACTCGCAGGCTCTGGGACAAGCCCTGGGCGCGTTTCTTCATACGCTCAGCAGCGTCCGGCAACGTGTCTGGAGGAAGCGATGCAACACTTTCACCCGTTCCGACACTTGCAGGCGATGGGGGCACATCAGATTGAAGGGCGTGGGTTCGCCCTGCCAGTCGGTCAACAGCGGCACCAGGCGTCCGGCCTGGATGTCGCTGGCGATATCCAGGTTGGCTTTATAGGCGATGCCATGCCCGGCCAATGCCCAGCGCCGCACGATTTCGCCGTCATCGCTCAAATAGTCGCCCGTCACCTCGACTTCCTGCAGCTCGGCGCCTTGGCGGAAGTACCAGGTGTTGTTGGCCCGCCCCTGGCGCATGTAGCGCAGCGTATTGTGTTGCGCCAGTTCTGCCGGCGTGCTCGGTGCGCCATGGCGCGCGAGGTAGGCGGGGCTGGCGCAGGCGATGCGGCGGTGGTCCGGCACCACTGGCAACGCCACCAGGCTGGAGTCACGGGGTACACCGAAGCGCAGCGCGATGTCGACGGTTTCGCGGAACAGGTCGGCGTTACTGTCGTTCAGCAACAGTTGAACGCGGATGTTCGGGTGCTCCAGCTTGAACTCATCCAGCCAGCCCAGCAGCACGTTGCGCCCGAAATCCGAAGGCGCGGCCAATTGCAGCCAACCGCTGAGGCTTTGGCCTTGTTGCTTGATCGCCTGTTCACCCTCGGACAGGGCTTCCAGGGCCACACGCACGCTGTCCAGATAGCGCCGGCCTTCCTCGGTCAGGCGCATGCTGCGGGTGGAGCGCGCCAGCAGCCGTATGCCCAGGCGGGTTTCCAGGCGTTTGAGCGCAATACTCGCGGCGGCCGGCGTGAGACTGAGGCTGCGCGCGGCCGCCGACAGGCTGCCGGTGTCGGCGCTGCGCACGAAGACTTCCAGGTCGAGAATCGAGCTCATTTGTAAAAATCCCTTAAATATCTTGTCGTTTTACCGGGATTTTTCGCTGATTGCCAAGCTGGGAAGATGAACGCTCATTTTTTGACCCAGGATCTTTCCCCATGACCCATTCCCTCAGCGGTAAAACTGTCATCGTTATCGGCGGCAGCAGCGGCATTGGCGCGGCAGTGGCCAAGGCGGCAGCCGCGCGTGGCGCACAGGTGGTGCTGGCTGGACGGCGTGTGTCCTCCGGCGTCGATAACGGCGTGCGCAGCGAACCGGTGGACGTCACCGACAGCGCCTCCCTGCAACGCCTGTTCGAAGCCGTGGGGCACTTTGATCATCTGGTCTATACCGCCGGCCCGTCGGTGCGCGCCAAGAACCTGATCGACACCGACCTGGACGAAGCCCAGGATAATTTCAACGTTAAACTCTGGGGTTCGTTGCGTGCGATTCAACGGGCGCTGCCGTTCCTCGACGAGCACGGCAGCATCAGCCTGACCTCCGGTCAACTGGGGCGCAAATTGGCGCCCGGTCAGTTCATTAAGACCGGTATCAATGCCGCCACCGAAGCGCTGGGCAAGCAATTGGCCAAGGAGCTGGCACCGCGTCGGGTCAATGTGATCAGTCCTGGCGTGATCGACACGCCGGCGTATGCCGGGTTGGACGAAACGCAGCGCCTGGCGATGTTTGCCAAGGTGGAGAGCGCATTGCCAGTAGGTCGCGTCGGGCAGGCCGACGAAGTGGCGGCGGGGTTTGTGCTGGCCATGGAAAATGGCTTTATGACCGGCGCCGTGATCGATATCGACGGCGGCGGCCAGTTGTAAATCCCCAACCCAGAGTAGGAGCAAGCCTGCTCCAACTGTCAGACTTTGAGGGTGCGGGTCATACGCAGTGCCAACACACTGCCGCCGACGATCACCGCCGCCAGCAGGTACAGCGCGATATCCGTGGACCCGGTGGCATCCTTCACAAAGCCGACGATGTACGGGCTGAGGAAGCCGGCCATCTGGCCCATCGAGTTGATCAACGCCAGGCCACCGGCCGCCGCGCCCGCACTGAGCATGGCAGTGGGCACCGGCCAGAACATCGGCAGGCCGGTGAGGGCGCCCATGGTGGCGATGGTCAGGCCGAGAATGGCGATGGCCGGGGTGGTGGCGAAATTCACCGCGATCACCAGGCCCAGCGCGCCCATCAACATCGGCACTACCAAATGCCAGCGCCGCTCCTTGCGCAAGTCGGCGGAGCGGCCCACCAGCAACATGAACACCGCGGCCAGCAGGTAGGGAATCGCGCTGAGCCAGCCGATCACCAGGTTATCGCTGAAACCCAGGTTCTTGATGATCGAGGGCAACCAGAAGTTGATCGCGTAGACGCCGCTCTGAATGCAGAAATAGATCAAGCCGAACGCCCAGATCGCCGGGTTCTTGAACACTTCGGCGAGGGAGTCGGTGGTGGTTTTCGGCTTGTTCGCCAGGTCAGTCGCGTGGTCGGCTTCCAGCATTGCGCGCTCATGCGGTTGGAGCCATTTGGCGTTGGCAAAACTGTCGCTGAGCAGGAAGTAGGCGAGGGCGCCCAGGATTACGGTCGGGATGCCTTGCAACAGGAACATCCACTGCCAGCCGGCGAGCCCGCCTTGGCCGGCGCCGAAGTGGTTGAGTATCCAGCCGGAAAACGGGCTGCCCAGCAGGCCGGACACCGGAATCGCCGACATGAACAACGCCATGATCCGCCCACGGCGGAACGTCGGGAACCACTGCGAGAGATACAGCACCACACCGGGGAAGAAGCCGGCTTCGGCGGCACCGGTCAACAGGCGCAACGTATAGAAATGCGTCGGCGTGGTGACGAACAGCAGGCAGGTAGACAGCGTGCCCCAGACGATCATCATCAAGGCAATCCAGCGCCGCGGACCGAACTTGGTCAGCGCCAGGTTGCTCGGCACGCCACACAGCACGTAGCCGATAAAGAAGATCCCGGCACCCAGGCCGTACACGGTTTCGCTGAACTTCAACGCATCGAGCATCTGCAACTTGGCAAAGCCAACGTTCACCCGGTCAAGGTAGTTGAACAGGTAGCAGATAAAAATGAAGGGGATCAGGCGCAGGGTAATGCGCTTGTAGATGGCGTTTTTATCGTCATCGGTGGCCAGTGGTGCAACGGCGCTCTGTGACATGGGAGTCTCTCTTTATTATGATTTTTTGCGATGCGAGGGTAACGTTGATCGCCCCATGAGTCTCGGCCACCTGGCGGGGTGCTGTCTTTGTGCTCGCGCACAGTGAAGCATCCTTTGCGCTGTGCCGATGAACAACCGCCGCTTTCAAGGAAATTAGCCCCATGTTCGAGCTGGATCATGACCTGGCGCAGGATATCGTCGATCGCACCATGGCGATCCTGCCGCATAACGTCAACGTCATGGACAGCCAGGGCCTGATCCTCGGCAGCGGCGAGCCGGAGCGCATCAACACGCGGCATGAAGGCGCGCAACTGGTGTTGGCCAACGGCCGCGTGGTGGAGATCGACGGGCAGACCGCCAAGCACCTCAAGGGCGTGCAACCGGGCATCAACCTGCCGTTGATGCACGACCAGCGCCTGATCGGCGTGCTCGGCATTACCGGCGAGCCGGAGGGGCTGCGCACGTATGCCGAACTGGTACGCATGACCGCGGAAATGCTGGTCAGCCACCGGCATCAGCAAGCCGAGCAACAATGGCGACGCCAGCGCTGCGACGATCTGTTGGCGTTGCTGCTGGCCGACACCGGCGACTCGCCACGCCTGGTGGATGAGGCGCAGCAACTGGGGCTCAAGCCGCAGATGGCGCGCACGCCGTATCTGTTCGAGTTGGGGGCGGGGCAGACGGCGGAAGCGCTGAGTGCCTGGTTGACGTCGCGCTATCCGGACAGTTGGTGCGTCAGCTCCGCGCAGTATTCGCTGCTATGGTGCCGGCCGGCGGCGGTGCCGGTGGACAATCCGCGCCTGCTGGAAAAGCTCGAAGGCCTGGGCTGGACGATTCTGCGGGTGGCGGTCGGCGGGCAAGCCGATGGCTTGGCGGGGTTGCGTCGTTGTTATCGACGCGTGGGCGACCTGCTGGCCTACGGCCGCGATGTCCTGCCGCATTCACGGCTGCTGACCCTCAACCGCTATCGCCTGCCGGTGATGCTCTGGCGGCATCGCAACGACGATGCCCTGGACGAATTGCTCAACCCGCTGCGAAAAGTGCTGGCCAAGGACAACAACGGCCAACTGCAGGCGACCTTGCGCAGTTGGTGCGAACACGACGGGCAAAGCCAGGCATGCGCCGATGCGCTGGGCATTCACCGCAACAGCCTGCGCTACCGCATGGAGCGCATTGCCGAACTCAGCGGGGTCGACCCGTTGACGCTGGATGGCATGCTCGCGCTGTACCTTGGCGTCCAGCTGCTGCCCCAGGTTTTGTCGGAATGACCAACAAGCCGGGTTCGCACTT
Source organism: Pseudomonas sp. LY-1 (assembly GCF_053502595.1). Lineage (NCBI taxonomy): Bacteria > Pseudomonadati > Pseudomonadota > Gammaproteobacteria > Pseudomonadales > Pseudomonadaceae > Pseudomonas > Pseudomonas sp. LY-1. Next base: position 3,440,657 of record NZ_CP094353.1, read on the forward strand.
GTGCATCGGACCAGCGTCATTGCCGCTGCCAACTGGCAGCATGGGCGGCATAAAAACCGGAGAACGCCCATGAAAATCATCATCGCCCCCGATTCGTTCAAAGACAGCCTGAGTGCCGAAGGCGTCGCGCAGGCCATTGCCGAAGGCTTGGCGCAGGTCTGGCCGGATGCACGCGTGGTCCAGTGCCCGATGGCGGACGGTGGTGAAGGCACGGTGGAGTCGGTACTCGCCGCCTGCCAGGGCGAACTGCGGCACCAATCGGTGAAAGGCCCCTTGGGCGCTGCGGTTGACGCGCATTGGGGCTGGCTGGCCGACAGCCACACCGCACTCATCGAAATGGCCGAAGCCAGCGGCCTGCAATTGGTGGCGCCGGGGCAGCGCGACGCGTGCTCCACGACCACTTTCGGCACCGGCGAACTGATCCGCGCGGCCCTGGACGCCGGTGCCCGGCGCATCATCCTGGCGATTGGCGGCAGTGCCACCAACGATGGCGGCGCAGGCGCGATGCAGGCACTCGGCGTGCAGTTGTTCGATGCCGAGGGTCACCCTCTGGCACCGGGCGGCTTGGCTTTGGCCCGCCTGGCGCGGATCAGCCTGGAACAACTCGACCCGCGCCTGGCCCAGGTGCGCTTTGAAATCGCCGCCGACGTGAATAACCCGTTGTGCGGCCCCCATGGCGCCTCGGCGATTTTCGGCCCGCAAAAAGGCGCCGATCCGCAGCAGGTCGAACAACTCGACGCGGCCCTCGGCCATTTTGCCGACCATTGCGCCAAGGTCTTGCCCAATGACGTGCGCGACGAACCCGGCAGTGGCGCCGCCGGTGGCCTGGGGTTCGCCGCCAAGGCCTTCCTCGGTGCGCAGTTCCGTGCGGGGGTGGAGGTGGTCGCCGAACTGGTCGGCCTCGACGAAGCGATACGCGGCGCTGACCTTGTGATCACCGGTGAAGGTCGTTTCGACGCCCAGACGTTGCGCGGTAAAACGCCCTTCGGCGTGGCGCGCATCGCCCAGCGGCACCAGGTCCCGGTGATCGTGATCGCCGGCACGCTGGGTGAAGGCTACGAGCAGATGTACGCCCACGGCGTGGATGCAGCCTTCGCCTTGCCGTCCGGGCCGATGAGCCTGGAGCACGCCTGCAGCGAGGCACCGCGCTTGTTGCGCGAGCGAGCGGCGGATGTTGCGCGGCTGTGGCGCCGCGCGGCGGGGTCAAGAACCTCGGCTTAGTCCCGTAACGCGAACGCCACCGCTGCCTGCGCATGCAGCACCGTGGTGTCGAGCAGCGGCAGGTCGCTGTGTTCGGGTTTGATCAGCAGGCCGATTTCCGTGCAGCCCAGGATGATTGCCTGGGCGCCGCGTGCGGCCAGGGAGGCGATCACGCGCTGATAGACCTGGCGTGACGCCTCGCTGATTACGCCGACGCACAATTCCTCATAGATGATCCGGTGGACGGCCTGGCGCTCGTTCGCATCGGGCACCAGCACGTTCAGGCCGTGGGCGGCCAGGCGCGAGGTGAGAAAGTCCTGTTCCATGGTGAACGCGGTGCCGAGTAAACCCACGGTCAGGGTGCCGGCGGCGACGGCCGCGGCACCTGCGGCATCGGCAATATGCAGAAAGGGAATCGACACCGCCGCTTCGATCCGCGGCGCTACCAAATGCATGGTGTTGGTACACAGCACCACGCACTCGGCACCCCCGGCTTGCAGGCGGCGCGCAGCATCCTCGAGGATCAGCGCGGCGTCGTCCCAGCGTCCGGCATGCTGGGCCTGTTCCACCGGGCCGAAGTCCACGCTGTACATCAGCAGTTGCGCCGAACGCAGCGGACCGAGCTGGTCGCGCACGCGCTGGTTGATGATGCGGTAGTACTCGGCGCTGGACTCCCAGCTCATGCCGCCGATCAGGCCGATGGTGTGCATGCGATGCTCCTGACAAGAAATATCGCATCACCTTACCCATCGGCCGCCGAATAGTCATACGCAGTTGCGCGCCAAATCAGCGGAGCAGTTTCACATATCCAGATTGCCCCAGCCCGGCCTGGCTTGCTCAGCTGCCACCGCGTGGATCTGTTTGCCGGTGGCCAGCTCCACCCGGCGCGCCACCTCCGGGTCGTCGGCGAACGGAATCAAACTGGCCTCATCCAGCGTCTCCTCGGATTGACCGCGCAAACAGTACTCCACCGCGCCATACAGGCACACCACCATCAGAAAGCTCCACATCAGACGATCCTCGCGTCAAGCTGCGCAACCCGCAAGTCGGCGACCCGCACCGTGCGCCAGGTGTTGTAGGCCATCAGCAGCATGCCGCTGAGAAACAACACGCCACCGGCAAAGCGCACCACAAACCCCGGATGGCTGGCCTGCAAGGCCTCGACAAACGAGTAGGTGAGGGTGCCGTCATCGTTGATCGCACGCCACATCAGGCCCTGGGTAATGCCGTTGACCCACATCGAGGCGATATACAGCACGGTGCCGATGGTCGCCAGCCAGAAGTGCAGGTTGATCAGCGTCACGCTGTGCATCTGCTGGCGGCCGAAGACTTTCGGGATCATGTGGTACAGCGAGCCGAAGGTGATCATCGCCACCCAGCCCAACGCGCCGGCATGGACGTGGCCGATGGTCCAGTCGGTGTAGTGGGAGAGGGCGTTGACGGTCTTGATCGCCATCATCGGCCCTTCGAACGTCGACATGCCGTAGAACGCCAGCGACAACACCAAAAAGCGCAGGATCGGGTCGCTGCGCAACTTATGCCAGGCGCCCGACAAGGTCATCATGCCGTTGATCATGCCGCCCCAGCTCGGTGCGAGCAGGATCAGTGACATCGCCATGCCCAGCGACTGCGCCCAGTCCGGCAGCGCCGTGTAATGCAAGTGGTGCGGACCGGCCCAGATGTACAAGGTGATCAGCGCCCAGAAATGCACGATGGACAGGCGATAGGAATACACCGGCCGCCCGACTTGTTTCGGCACGAAGTAGTACATCATCCCCAGGAAACCGGTGGTCAGGAAAAAGCCCACGGCGTTATGCCCGTACCACCATTGCACCATCGCATCGGTGGCGCCGGAATACACCGGGTAGGATTTGAACCAGTCCACCGGAATCGCCAGGTGGTTGACCACATGCAGCATGGCGATCACCAGGATGAACGCGCCGAAAAACCAGTTGCCCACGTAGATGTGCCGGGTCTGGCGGCGTACCACGGTGGTGAAAAACACAATGGCGTAGGCCACCCACACCACCGTCATCCATACCGCGCCGGAGAATTCGATCTCGGCGTATTCCTTGGTGGTGGTGTAGCCCAACGGCAGGCTGATCAACATGATCACGATGACCGATTGCCAACCCCAGAAGGTAAATGCGGCGAGCTTGTCGGAAAACAGCCGCACCTGGCAGGTGCGCTGTACCGCGTAATAACTGGCGGCGAACTGCGCGCTGCCGGCGAACCCGAAGATCACCAGGCTGGTGTGCAACGGTCGCAGTCGGCCAAAAGTCGTCCAGGGCAAATCGAGGTTCATTTCCGGCCAGACCAGCTGCGAAGCGATCCACACGCCCATGGCCATGCCCACCACGCCCCAGACGATGGTGGCGATCACGAATTGGCGGACGACCTTGTAGTTATAGGCCTGTCCGATTGTTGCTGTGCTCATGCTCAGTCCTCCCACGGTTCCAAGTGGCAGGCACTGTAGGAAGTGTGGGTAAAACAAAACAGACTCAGAAAAAGCTGATTACTACGGATCAGTTTATTTGGCGTGAAAGCACGGCTTATAGCCCATCTGATCCGCTTTTTAAGCCTGCACCTGAATCTTTAATGCCCTGCGCCGCAGGCGCATAGTCGCCGCCTCTAGAAGCCGCGCCCTGGGACGCGGCCAACCCTGATGAGGCGGTGATATGTACCAGTACGATGCATACGACCGGGCGCTGGTGTTCGAGCGCGTGGCGCAATTTTGTGATCAGGTCGAGCGTTTTATCGCCGGCGACTTGAGCGAAGAAGAGTTTCTGCCCTTGCGCCTGCAGAACGGCCTGTACCTGCAAAAGCATGCCTACATGCTGCGGGTGGCGATTCCCTACGGCACCTTGAGCGCCGAACAGATGCGTACCCTGGCCAGCATCGCCCGCGACTACGACCGTGGCTACGGCCACTTCACCACCCGGCAGAACCTGCAGTTCAACTGGATCGAGCTGCACCAGGTGCCCGATATCCTCGAACGCCTGGCCCAAGTGGACATGCATGCGATCCAGACCTCCGGTAACTGCGTGCGCAATATCACCACCGAAGCCTTTGCCGGGGTCGCGGCCGACGAGCTGCTGGACCCGCGCCCGTTGGCGGAGATTCTGCGCCAGTGGTCAACCATCAACCCGGAATTCCTGTTCCTGCCCCGCAAGTTCAAGATCGCCATCTGCTCGGCCCGCGAAGACCGCGCGGCGATCATGATGCATGACATCGGCCTGTACCTTTACCGTGACGACCAAGGCGAGATGCTGTTGCGCGTGATGGTGGGCGGCGGCCTGGGCCGCACGCCGATCCTCGGTTTGCAGATTCGCGAGGGTTTGCCGTGGCGGCACCTGCTGTCCTACGTCGAGGCGGTGTTGCGGGTGTACAACCGGCATGGCCGGCGGGACAACAAGTACAAGGCGCGCATCAAGATCCTGGTCAAGGCGCTGGGGATCGACGCGTTTTCCCAGGAGGTGGAGGAAGAATGGCAGTACCTGCGCGATGGCCCTGCGCAGTTGACCGATGCCGAATACGCGCGCGTGGCGTCGGCCTTCGTGCCGCCGGCGTATGCGTCGCTCAGCGATACCAGCCTGGCCTACGGCACCGAACTGGCCGACAACCCGGGCTTTGCGCGCTGGGTCAGCCGCAACGTCATGCCGCATAAAGTCGCGGGCTACGCCAGCGTGGTGTTGTCCACCAAACCCGGTATCAGCGCGCCGCCCGGCGACGTCAGCGCCCCGCAAATGGAGGCCGTGGCCGAGTGGGCGGAGCAGTTCGGTTTTGGCGAAATCCGCATCGCCCATGAACAGAACATCGTGTTGCCGGATGTGCCCAAGGAGCATCTGCATGCCGTGTGGCGCCTGGCCTGCGAACACGGTCTGGGCGCGGCGAATATCGGCCTGTTGACCGACATCATCGCCTGCCCCGGCGGTGACTTCTGCGCCCTGGCCAATGCCAAGTCGATCCCCATCGCCCAGGCGATCCAGCAGCGCTTCGATAACCTCGACTACCTGCACGACCTGGGTGACATCAGCCTGAACATCTCGGGTTGCATCAATGCCTGCGGCCATCACCACATCGGCAATATCGGCATCCTGGGCGTCGATAAGAATGGCAGTGAGTGGTATCAGATCACCCTCGGCGGGGCCCAGGGCAAACACAGTTCACTGGGCAAAGTGATCGGCCCGTCGTTCAGCGCCGCCGAGATTCCGGATGTGATCGAGCGCGTGATCAGCACCTTCGTGCGCTACCGCGAAAGCGAAGAACGCTTTGTCGATACCGTGCAGCGCATTGGCCTGGAGCCGTTCAAGGAGCAGGTGTACGCGGAGCAGCCGGCATGAACAATCTGTTGAAGCTTGAGCAGGGGCAGGCGCGTCTGGTGGCGGATGATCCGTGGGTGTTGGTGCGTGACGAGGTGCCGGACGGCGCTGCACTGATCCTGCCGCTGGCGTCCTATGCGCCGGGGCATGGCGTGTGGCTGGGCCCGGATGATGAGGTCGAACTGCTGCAGCCCTGGCTCGCCACGCTGCCGCTGATTGCCCTGGATTTCCCCAGCTTTCGTGACGGCCGCGCCTATAGCCAGGCCTATCTGTTGCGCACGCGTATGGGCTGGCGAGGCGAGTTGCGGGCGATTGGCGATGTGCTACGCGATCAGCTCAGCCATATGCGCCAGTGCGGGTTCGATGCGTTTGCGGTGCGCGCGGACAAATCGGCTGAAGACGCCCTGAAAGGGCTGGCGGGGATGAGCGTGCAGTACGGGCGTAGCGTGATCGAGCCGCGCCCGCTGTTTCGCAGGCGTTAATCATACGGTGAGTTGCCGCATCTGCCATGATCGCGGTTCGCACTACGGCTCACCCGAGGAAAACCGCAATGGATGATGTACAGCAACTGGGCGAGATGCTTCGTCATTACGCCGATAGCGAAGCGCACAAAAAACAGCAGTTCGAGGTGCAATCGGCGCGCTGGGCGCTAAAGCTCGGCGAGCTGTTCCAGCAGATCGAACAATGACTGGAACCGGTCAATACCGCTGGTTTGCTTGAAGTCCACCGTGAAGCGTATGTCGCCAGCGGCCCGAGCGTTCCGGTGGAGACATCGCCGTTCAAGAGCGAAAAACTCACCGTGCAGATCACCGGCAAGAATGTGGAGTTCGTGCCGGACGTGATGGGCGTCGGCGGCTTGATTTCGGTGTCGGTCATGGGCCTGACGGCGGCACGGCACGGCAGTGTTTCACTGGTGCTGCCGGCGGATAAAAACGACTGGTTGTGGAAGAAAACCAACGGTTTGAAAGACCCGGACACCTTCGCCTTCAACGCGAACTTCCTGGCCGCGCAGTTGCAGAGCCTGATCCCGCGCGAACGCAGCTGAGCTTTTCAGCGCTTTTTCCCAGGATTGGCTATACCTACAGCTCAACGTTCTGATGATGACTGCCAAGGAGTTCGATGATGAAACTAAGGCTAATGATCAGCACGCTCTGCATCGCCACGATCGGGATGGTGGGCTGTGCCAGCCAAGTCACGCAACCGGATGAGTATTCAGGATTCCTGTCCGATTACAGCCGCCTCAAGCCGGCCAAGTCGCCTTCGGGCGTCGAGGTGCTGCGTTGGGTCGATCCGAAACTGGATATGAGCCGCTACAACGCGGTGTATATCGAACCGACGCAGTTTTACCCCAGGCCCCAAGCCACCGCGAAAATTCCTGAGAGCACGTTGCGTGGCATCAATGACTACTTCAACCAGGCCCTCAAGCGCGAAGTCGGCAAGTCATTGCCCCTTGCCCAAGGGCCCGGCGCCGGAGTGTTAGTGGTGCGTGCGGCGATTACGGCAGTCAGCAGCAAAACCCAGGGCCTGAAACCTTATGAGTTCGTGCCGGTCGCCCTGGTGGCCGCTGCGGTGAGTAGCGGCACCGGCATCCGCGACCAGGACACGGTGCTGGGCACCGAGGCGCAGTTTCTTGACGGCGCCAACGGCAAGGTGGTTGCGGAGGTAGTACGCAAGGGCACCGGCAAGCCGCTGGAAAACGACTCGCAGGTGATGACGCCCAATGACGTGAAAAGCGTGATCGACGGTTGGGCGTCGGATTTGCATCAGTCGTATCTGAAACTGAAAAAGCGGTAAGTCGCTTGCCGTATCACTTCAGTGGCGTCAGCGGCGGCAGCTTCCACTGGCCGTTGTTCGCCTCGGGTTTGGGCAGGTACAGGCGCAACACCGCGTAGAACGGGCCGGGCGGTGCCGGCAACCAGTTGCTCTGTTCGGCTTTTGGCGGTTCGTGGTGTTGCAGCGCCAGGGTCAGGCCGCCATCGGCGTCCAGTTTGAGGTTGGGTAACATCCGCGAATTGATCACATAGCGCTTTTTGTGGTTGGGCACCAGCAACTTGGTCTTGGCGTTGTACAGGGTCAGTGACCAGAAGGCGTCGACCGGCGGCAGTTGGTCCTTGGCGAAGTGGACGGTGTAGCTATGGCGCGCGCCGTTGGCGGGCTTGCCTTCACTGTCGACGACGTAATTGAAGTAGGTGGCTTCATCAGCAGAGTTGCCGAAAAGCCCCACCTCGGCACCGGCATAGCGGTACAGGTCGTTGTTTTTCAGGTGATCGCGGTTGCCGAACAGGTCGCCTATGGCGACCTGCTGGGTGTCGAGTTTGTCTTTTTTGAACGCCGCGAACTCAGCCTTGGCGTCGGCGATCCCGTCTTCCAGCGCTTTACGCTGTTCGGCGCTCAACTGGTTGACCTTGAACGGCGCGCCCGGTGCGATGCCGATGGTGGCAAAGCGTGCGAGCTGGTCTTTCTCGCTGTCCTGGGGGGCAGCGAAGGCGAGCATGAAGTTCAAGTAGCGAAACAGTTGCGGGCCTTCGGTCATGTTGGCCAGCGGCTTGGGCCAATCGATCTTCGGCGCTTTGGCCGGGGCGGCTTGTTTCACATAGCTGCTGAGCGACTGCACTTTGTAGCCATTCTGGATCTGCTTGACCTTGTTCAGGTCCTTTTCATCAAACAACTGCGTGCGGTACAGCGCATAAGCGAGGTTACTTTCGCTATACACCACACGATCCACATCGACCGGCTGCTGACCTTTCCAGTCGGGCCCGGCGATCATGTAGTGGCCGCCATTGTTGCCGGTGCTGCGCGTGCCCAGGTACGCGAAGTTATGCGTATAGAGGTCGACCAGTTGCACCGAGTAATAGCGGTTGTCTTCGATCTTGGGCAGCGTCAGCACCAGCGGCTCGCTACGCAGGTCCATCCAGACGAAGGAGTAGGGCGTGTCGGGGTTCGGCGTGGCCAGTGTGGTGTCTTTGGGGGTGAAGACCTGGGCGGTGTTGCCGATATGGTTGAACGGTGCCTTGAAGTTGACGCCGCCCTTGTCGACCGCCTGGGTATAGAGCGTTTTGTACATTTCCACGACCGGGTAACCATACAAATAGGCTTCCTTGGCGATTGCCCGAGCCTCAGAGGGGGTGGCCGTGAAGTCGGCCCAGGCACCAGAGCTCATGAGTATCGAGAGGCTCGCCAACAGCAGGCGCGTCGGTTTTCCAATCATTTTGTTGCGTCCTTCCAGAGGGCTTGTGAGGAGTACTATTGAATGGTGTGGCAAAGCGGCGAGTTTCCAACTTTATTGGCCGAACGTCACGTTAATCCCGGTATGACGTACAGCTTGACGTAAAAATGCCGCCTCTGTGGGCGGCATTGGACAAAAACGCAACGTCAGGCTGCGTCAAGCATTTGCTTAACCTTATTGCGCAATTGATCGATGGAGAACGGCTTGGTGATCGATTGCATGCCCGGCTGAACCTCGATGCTCTCGGGATAACCACTGGCAAACAGGACCGGCAGTTGCGGGCGCAGTTTACGCGCCTGGGTGGCCAAGTCCCGGCCGTTCATATCGGGCAGGCCGACATCGGTCATCATCAGATCAATGACTTCATTTGTGTTCTCTACGAATTCAAGCGCCGATTTGGCGTCTTCAGCCTCCAGCACACGGAACCCCAGCTCTTCGAGTACATCGACGATCAGCATACGCACAATGGAGTCGTCTTCGACTACGAGAATGGTTGAGGTGGGTGCCGACATAGTGAACATTCCTGAAAAAGTGAAGGTGCTGGGCGCGACAGGTCTAAAGGCAATCCACTAGTGAGTAGCGACAAGGCCAGCAAGTTCCGAAAAATTGCTGGCATTGTGAGCTTCGCGCCGGAGAATGTCGCGTCAGGGGCGGAAAAACTACAACGGGACCGACGCGATACGGTGGACCTGTGCGGAATCGCGGTAGAACTGCATGTCACCGGACTCAAAATAACTCACTTGATACTCAGGCGTGCCCGGATTCGTACCGTAAGCCCGATGCTGAAACGGGCTGGTGCCGCGGTTCAGGGTACGTTCCAGGCCATTTTTCATGGCCTCGGCCGAGTCAAATTGGGCCATCCCGAAATTCGGATCGAAGTAGAACCAGACGGGTTTGTCGTCACGCACCATGACACCGGCCAGCAGGGCGTGATCCTTCGTTGCAATCCTCAGGCTCCTTGGCGGGCTCGCATCGGTCAGCTCGGTGGCGATCTGATGATAGGGAATCTGCCTGGGCTGCTTGCCCATATGAAAGGTATCCACGTGTTTGACTGCTTCATGAAACGACCTGAGGGTGCGGATGAACTGCGTCGCCACAGGGTCCCGTGGATCGGCGGCCGCCTTGAACATATTGCCCAGGTAGGTCGTCTCTTGGCCCGATTGCATGGACAATGCCAGGGTATTGGCGATACCCGCACATTCGCCTGGTGAAGCCAGATTGACTTGGCTGAGGTAAAACTCCTGGGGCATCGGGGTCAAGGTGCCGCCGACGGCGTGGATATCCCGCTGGAACAGGGTAAAGCCTTCCTGGATCAGTCTGACTTTCTTGCGTTCGATCTGTTTGACCAGCGTGCCGACGTCTTCGGCGCCCAGCCACCCACGGGAGACCAGCATCTGAAGCTCGAGAATCGTTGAGTCTGACGAGAAGCCCGGCACCTTGTGCGGGTCACCGTTCGCATAGCCGGCGTTGAAGTCGGAAACCTTCTCGGGGCGTTGCGCGCGTTTCAACTCGTTTTCGAACTCTTTGGGTGCATATTGACCGAGTACGGTCGGCGGGCCCTCCGGCGACTGTATTTCGCCCGCCAGCTTCTTGTAGAGCCAGTCGGTGAAGCTCTGGTTGATCTGCCCCTTCGCCGACACCGTGGTGGGTGCGAAGCCCTGGAGTGGCCCGCCGTAGGCGCGCATTTTTTCCGCGTCGAAGGCATACCATTGGCCATTTTTCAGCACCGCGGCACCGTCGATACTGTGTTCGCCGATCTTCACGGTGCCTGTGGCGACGACGCCATGCTCGTTGCTGGCGGCTTTGAGCAGGTCGTAACGGCCCGACGCGCCACGCAATGCGTTCACACCTTGCGCGCCTTTGGCGCCGAGGAACTTGGTAAGCGATCCATCACCTACACATTCAAAGCCGCCCATTGAAGCCTGATGCTGTGCTCCCGATCTCTTTACGGAGCCAGCACCTCATGATGCGTCCCGACGCCAAAGTCGAAAAAGTCTACCTCTACCCCAAGCCCGTGGATTTTCGAAAATCCATCGACGGCCTCGCCGCCCTGGTCGAGCTGGATATCAAGGTGGCGGTATTCGACCCGGTACTTTTTGTTTTTCTAAATCGCCCCCGTAACCGGGTGAAAATCCTTTACTTGCGGGAGCGCAATGGCTTTTGCCTTTGGCTCAAGCGCCTGGAGTCCGAGCGTTTCAAAACCTCGTCCGACGCGACTGACGAAGCCATCGTATTGAGCGTCCAGGAACTGAACTGGCTGCTTGACGGTTTTGACCTGTGGCGCAACCGTCCGCATCAGGTTTTGACGCCGCGATTTGTTGCTTGATTGGGTATAATCCGGGCCATGACTTCGATGCCCGACAACCATCCCGATGACCCGGCTGCGCTCAAGCAATTACTTGCTCAGATGCAGTCGAAAGTCGCTCTTCTTGAAGAGGAAAATGCACTGCTTCGTCAGCGCCTGTTCGGACGAAAATCTGAGCAAACCGTTGATCCGATGACACCACAGCTGCCGTTGTTCAATGAAGCTGAAAGTATCGCCACGCCAGTGCCCGTTGATGCTGAGGAAGAAGTTGTCGCCCCGACCAAACGCCGTGGCAAACGCAAGCCTCTACCCGCTAACTTGCCACGAATCGAAGTCATCCACGAACTCCCCGAACACGAACTGACCTGCATTTGCGGCTGCCGCAAACATACCATCGGCGAAGAAACCAGCGAACAGCTGGAGATCGTGCCGATGCAGATCCGGGTGATCAAACACATCCGCAAGGTCTATGGCTGCCGTGGTTGTGAAACTGCACCGGTCACCGCCGACAAACCCGCGCAACTGATCGAAAAAAGCATGGCCAGCCCCAGCGTGTTGGCCATGTTGCTGACCGCCAAGTATGTCGATGGCCTGCCGCTGCACCGTTTCGAAAAAGTCCTCGCTCGCCACGGTGTCGATATCCCGCGTCAAACCCTGGCGCGCTGGGTGATCCAGTGCTGCGAACACTTCCAACCGCTGTTGAATCTGATGCGTGATCGGTTACTGGAAAGTCCGATTGTTCACTGCGATGAAACGCGAGTGCAGGTGCTCAAAGAGCCAGGTCGAGACCCGACCAGCCAATCCTGGATGTGGGTACAAGCCAGCGGCCCACCGGCGCGACCAATCCTTCTTTTTGACTACACCACCAGTCGAGCGCAGGAGGTGCCGTTGCGGCTGCTCGGCGACTATCGTGGCTATTTGATGACTGACGATTACGCCGGCTATAACGCCTTGGCCGCACAGCCGAGTGTCGAGCGTTTGGCTTGTATGGCCCATGTACGGCGCAAGTTTGTCGATGCGCAGAAAGTGCAGCCCAAGGGTAAAACCGGTCGGGCCGATGTTGCGCTGACGATGATCAACAAGTTGTACGGTATCGAACGTGATTTGAAAGAAATGACGGATGAGCAGCGCTTTGCCGGTCGCCAGGAAAAGAGCTTGCCGGTGCTCGCGCAGTTGAAAAGCTGGCTGGAGAAAACTCAGCCGCAAGTCGCATCGCAAAGTGCTCTCGGCAAGGCGCTCAGTTATCTGGGTAGCAACTGGAGCCGGCTGGAACGTTACGTGGAGGCCGGTTTTTTACCGATCGACAACAATGCCGCCGAAAGAGCGATAAAGCCGTTTGTCATAGGGCGCAAGGCATGGTTATTCAGCGATACGCCCAAGGGCGCCACCGCCAGTGCGCAGATCTACAGTCTGGTCGAAACGGCTAAAGCCAACGGCCAGGAGCCCTATACGTGGCTGCGCCACGTACTGGAGCGATTACCGCAGGCTGAATCAGTTGAAGATGTTGAGGCGTTACTCCCCTGGAATTGGAGGGCATCATGAGTATCAACATTGATCATCTGAGCGTCGATGAGTTAGTGACATTGAATCATCACATTATCGAACGGCTGAAGATGTTGGAGTCATTGGAGGCTCATAAATCGATGATGCAGTTCCATCCGGGAGCACGGGTAAGCTTCGATTCACCCAATGGTGAGCGCCTGTCCGGTACCGTCATGAAGTTCAACCGCAAAACCGTCACAGTGGTAACCGACACCGGCCAGCGCTGGAATATTTCGCCGCACTTACTGTCACCGATCAAAAACGTACAGGCAGGGATGGTGGTGGATATCAGGCCGAAAAAATGAAGTAACTGTGCCGAGAATCGTCTCCGCGCCAGCATGATTTGATTCCTCCCCACCTCAGGCGCCGTCTGTTTGGATAGGTGGGGTTTATGGATCAGTTACGGAACTTGAGCCCGCCACCGGCCAGGCGGGCCCCGCCAACCGCCAGGTCGCCTGCGCCGCTCAGCGGGTTGAATGCGCCGAACGTGGCCATGCCGATGACTTTGGCCGACCGTGCCACCTTGGTCGCGGCCGAAACGGTGGTCCCTGCGATCTTGACCACTTTTCCGGCCGCACCCACACCCGCCGTCACGATGCCGAACGCGTCCAGGCTCAGATCGATCAAGCCTTCAGCAATGTTGCCGTTGCGGAAGTGGTTGATCGCGGAGCGCAAAGGGACAAGGTCCAACAGGAAGTTTTCAATCATGTCGGACCGGTTCCGAATATTGTCGTCGGTGGTGAGGCCACGCGCCTGTTGCTTGATCGCCGGATCATCGAGGTTGATATGTTCAACGAAGGCATCGGCGATCAGTTGGACGCGGGGCGAGGCGAAGGTATCGCTGGGTGAATCGCCAGGCGGTGTCTGCTCTGTATCAAGCGTGGCTTGACCGGCGCTGGGGGTGAACACCTTTGTTTCGGAGACGATATTCGCCTTCCGTGAAGAGCCAGGCTGTGCCTGCCACTGCGGAATACTGCGGATAGCGCCGGCGTTGAAGTCGATCTCATAGGCCGTGGTCACCCCACCGCGCTCGATCCTTACCAGTAGTTCTTCGCCTTTGGGCAGCTCGGTTTTGTCACTGAACAAACCCAGCCCAAGTTTATGGGCGTGATTTTGATAAAAAGTGACGTTGCCATATTCAAAGTTTTTTCGGTCGTCTGCCGGCAACTGGCTGATCAAGTGCTTGATATACGTGCCGACCGCGCTCTTCTTTTCCTCGATCACCTGCTTGAATTGCGACTCGAACGCCGTGGCCACCCCAAACTCGGGATTGGCGTTCAACGCCCCCACGGGGATACGGCTGTCACGGGAGCCGTAGACCGCGTCGGGTCCAACGTCCATCATCGCGACATCCAGCAGCGAGTGCAGGCCTGGCACCTGATTTCTACGCCGGATATCCCCGCCCGGCATATGGGTGACGCGAATCAAGGGTTCTTCGAACAGCGCCTCCTTGTCGGGAAAGCGTTGTTTCAGCTCGGCCAATGCCATCGCTTTACGGGACGGGATGTCTTTGTCGAAGGCCTCTGAGGCGGCCAGCATCACGGACTGGCGTTCGCTGAAGCGAGTCACCAGGTTGTTCAGTTCATCGGACGCGTACAGATGCTCGGCTTTTTTCTCCAGCAGGCCATTGGCCGTGCCCCAATCGATCAAGGCGTTACGTTGAGCGGTGTTCGTCATGTTCACGTCTGCGCCGCTGGCGTGTTCGGCTTCCAGCATGACCGCGGCGAAACTCATATTGGCGACCCGGCCGGGTATGTGCGCGTCGACCATCGTCGCGGCGATTGCGAGGTTGACCCAGGCCGGGCTGCCAAAGGTCACGCTGTCGGGAATGTCCTTGACCAGAAATACCGGCGCACGACCCGCCAGCAGCAGCTGGGCGGCTGCGCCAGCCAGTTCTGGGCTGGTTTTACCCTGAGCCACCAGGTGTTGGCGCAGGGCATCGACGATTTGGGCGGCCGACTTGCCCCTGAGTGAGTCGTCGGCCAGGTCGAAGCCGGCCACGTTGTTGCGTTGGGGGACGGTGATGGACTCTGGGTCCAGCTGCAGTATCACGGCCGCGAGCAGGTAATCGAGGCTGCTGCTATCGGTGGCAATGCCCTGCATCTGTTCCTGAAGCGCGTGGCCCAATGATTGTGCTTCTGGCGAACTGACAAGGGCGTTCAACGTCGCGCCCGGGCTCGTCAGCGCTTCGGCCACGAGAGGGTTTCGATGCCGCAGGAACTCCAGTACTCCGCCAGTGGTGTGCTTGAGCGGCTGTTTTTGCCCAAGAGGGTCGGTGTAATCCAGGGTGCGGGTGCGCAAGCGTTGTTGCTCATCGGCGCTCAAGGGCACCGGCCAGCTGAGGGCGCCGCCCAGGTTACCCAACGGGTGCGCCTGGGATCGGACGGCCATGGCGTCCGACAGCCCGGTCAGGGATAAATGGCTATAGGGTGAAAGCAATCCTCCCTGGCGATTGATAAAGCTATCCACGCTGGTGCTGCCGCCGACTTCGCTGTGATAAACCGAGTCGGGGTGAACGTCCATCGGCGTGGTCTTGAGGGCTGCCTGCACGGCCGGGGTGGAGGCGTCAGGCCCAAGCCGCAGGGCGATTTCGTTGAGTTTGTCGGCAAGTGTTTTGAGGTTGTGATAATGCCCCAGCTTCGCCTTGAGGCTGGCGCTTTGCGCGACGGTGACGCTGGCTGGCGGCTGCACCGTTGGCGCGGGCGAATCGTGGCTGGGGACGGGTGTCAACGTCGGCGGTGTAGCGGCGGGTATTGCGGGTGGCGTGGAGAGCGGCATCAATGAAACGCTGGGGAGGGTTTGCAAGGAAATAGTCATACGAGCACCGTTTTGTTGAACAGAAGGTGAGCGCCTTTCTCGCGGAGTTTCCTTATTCCCAAGACGCTTTAGTCTGTGGAAAGGCTGATCAACCAGGTTCCGGTTCAGCACGGGCGGAGTGTGAGCAACTGAAACTGTGACGGGATGTGGGCGGTGTTCAGGGGGCCGTTGCCCGATTACGGCGTTTCGGGTTGCAGCGGTTTATGGCAGAAAAATAGCGTTCAACCGCAACTTTGGGGCAAACTCCCGGTTTTTCCGCATTTGGCCAAGGCATGCCCATGACTCCCGCGTCGATCGTCGATGAAAAGAGCTTTCGTAAGCTGTTGAGCCGCAACGTCGCACTGCCCCTCGGTGTAGGTGTGCTCAGCGCGGTGTTTTTTGTGTGCCTGATCACTTATTTGTTGTCGGTGATCCAGTGGGTAGAGCACACCGACCGGGTCATCAATAACCTCAACGAAACGTCCAAGCTGACGGTTGACCTGGAAACCGGCATGCGCGGCTTCCTGATCACCGGCGACGAGCATTTCCTCGACCCCTATGAAGTGGCCAAGCCGCGGATCATTGCTGACTTACACAATTTGCAGGAACTGGCGGCGGACAACCCCCAGCAGGTAGATCGCCTCAAGCGCCTGGAAAGCCTGCAACTGGAGTGGAACAACTACGCCCAGTCGATGATTGATATGCAGCGCGAGAACGGCGACTACCGCAGCGCGGTGAAAGCCGGCCGGGGTAAACGCCTGACCGATGAGATTCGCAATGAATACGACGACGCGGTGGCGATGGAGCAACAGTTCCGGATTACCCGCAACGCGGAAGTCACCCGTACCACCCTCATCAGCGTCACCCTGTACTTGGTGTTCGTGCTGGGGCTGAGCGGCTTTCTGGCTTACATTGGTCGTAAAAATCTACTAGCACTTTCAGATAGTTACAGTGCGAACTTCGCGTCGCAACAGAAGATCGCACTGCGTCTGGAGCAACAAGCTTGGCTGCGCAATGGCCAGACCGAACTGGCCGAACAGGTGCTCGGTCAACTGACCCTGAACATGTTGGGGCGCAATATCCTGCAGTTCTTTGCCCAGTACATGGGCTCGGTGGTGGCGGCGCTGTATGTGCGTGAAGAGCACGGCGGCCTCAAGCGCGTGGCCGCCTATGGTTTCTCCCGCGAGCAGGAGCAGCAGGAGCAGGCGATCTACAGCGACGAAGGCATCGTGGGGCAGGCCGCCCAGCTCGGTCGCCTGATTCGCCTGGACGACGTGCCGGTGGATTACTTCAAAGTGAGTTCCGGCCTGGGCGAAGGCACGACCCGTAGCGTGCTGGTGGTGCCGACCAGCGATGACGACCGGATCAACGGCGTGATCGAACTGGGTTTCCTGCGCCCGCTGCAGGAGCGCGACATCGAACTGCTGGAACTCATCGCCGGCAATATCGGTACCTCCATCGAAGCCGCCCGCTATCGCCAGCGCTTGCAGGAAGTGCTGGCCGAGACCCAGCAGCTCAACGAAGAGCTGCAAGTGCAGCAGGAAGAGCTCAAGACCGCCAACGAAGAGTTGGAAGAGCAATCGCGCATCCTCAAGGAGTCCCAGGCCCACCTGGAAACGCAACAGGCGGAACTTGAGCAGACCAACGAGCAATTGGCCGAGCAGACGCTTACCCTGGCCGAGCAGCGCGATGCCATGGACCGCAAGAACGTCGAGCTCAACCAGGCCCAGCTTGAGCTGGAAGACCGCGCTGACGAGTTGCAACGCTCGAGCAAGTACAAATCAGAATTCCTCGCCAACATGTCCCACGAACTGCGCACGCCGCTGAACAGCTCGCTGATCCTGGCCAAGTTGCTGGCGGAGAACCCTCAGGAAAACCTCAGCGCCGAGCAAGTCAAGTTTGCCGAGTCGATCTATTCCGCCGGCAATGACCTGCTCAACCTGATCAACGACATCCTCGATATCTCCAAGGTCGAAGCCGGCAAGCTGGAAATGCGCCCGGAAAACTCCAGCGTGGCGCGCCTGGTCGATGGCCTGCGCGGGATGTTCGAGCCGCTGGCGGCCGATCGCAAGCTGGGGTTCCAGGTGCAGGTGCAGGAAGGTACGCCGACCATGCTCTTTACCGATCGCCAGCGCCTGGAGCAGATTCTCAAGAACCTGCTGTCCAACGCGGTCAAGTTCACCGAGCAGGGCCAGGTCAGCCTGTCGGTGTCCCGCGCGCCGGGGGAGGGTGTTGCCTTTACCGTGCGCGATTCCGGGATAGGCATCGCCCCGGACCAGCAGGAGAGCATCTTCGAAGCCTTCCGTCAGGCCGATGGCACCACCAATCGCCGGTATGGCGGCACCGGCCTGGGCTTGTCGATTTCCCGCGACCTGGCCGCGTTGCTCGGCGGCTATATCAGCGTCACCAGCGAACCCGGCAAGGGCAGCACGTTCACCCTGGTCATCCCGGAGCAGTACGTCGAACGCGAGGAAGACGCTGCGCCTATCGAGCAACCGCGCCAGGTGATTGCCGCCCCGGCGCCCAAGCCCATCGCGGTCTCGCCCCTGCCGGTGGCCGATGCCACACAGATCCCGCGCTTTGCCGACGACCGTGAGAAAGCGCCGTTCGCCACGCGCTGCATCCTGGTGGTGGAAGACGAACCGAACTTCGCGCGCATCCTGTTCGACCTCGCCCATGAGTTGGGCTACCACTGCCTGGTAGCCCATGGCGCGGATGAGGGTTACAGCCTGGCCGAGGAGTACATCCCCGACGCGATCCTGCTCGACATGCGCCTGCCGGACCATTCCGGGCTGACGGTGCTGCAACGCCTCAAGGAACACGCCAATACCCGCCACATCCCGGTGCATGTGATCTCCGTGGAAGACCGCGTCGAAGCCGCCATGCACATGGGCGCCATCGGTTACGCGGTGAAACCTACCACCCGCGAAGAGCTCAAGGAGATATTCACGCGCCTGGAAGCCAAGCTGACCCAGAAGGTCAAGCGCGTGCTGCTGGTGGAAGACGATGACCTGCAGCGCGAGAGCATTGCCCGCCTGATCGGCGACGATGACATCGAGATCACCGCCGTCGGCTTTGCCCAGGAAGCCCTCGACCTGCTGCGCACGAACATCTACGACTGCATGATCATCGACCTCAAGTTGCCCGACATGCTCGGCAACGAGCTGCTCAAGCGCATGGCCACCGAGGATATCTGCTCGTTCCCGCCGGTGATCGTCTACACCGGGCGCAACCTGACCCGCGACGAAGAGGCCGAGCTGCGCAAGTATTCGCGCTCGATCATCATCAAGGGCGCCCGTTCGCCGGAGCGCCTGCTCGACGAAGTCACACTCTTTTTGCACAAAGTCGAATCGCAGCTGTCCCATGAACGCCAGAAGATGCTCAAGACCGCGCGCAGCCGCGACAAGGTCTTCGAAGGGCGCAAGATTCTGTTGGTGGACGACGATGTGCGCAACATCTTCGCCCTGACCAGCGCCCTGGAGCACAAAGGCGCCGTGGTGGTGATCGGGCGTAACGGCCATGAAGCCATCGCCAGGCTCAATGAAGTCGATGATATCGACTTGGTGCTGATGGACGTGATGATGCCGGAAATGGACGGTTACGAGGCCACCGCCCTGATCCGCCAGGACCCGCGCTGGAAGAAGCTGCCGATCATCGCCGTGACGGCCAAGGCCATGAAGGACGATCAGGAGCGTTGCCTGGCGGCCGGCTCCAACGATTACCTGGCCAAGCCGATTGACCTGGATCGCCTGTTCTCGCTGATTCGCGTCTGGTTACCGAAGATGGAACGTATTTAAGTGGAACGCAGTTTTTTGGAAAAAAGCAGTGATATTGAGCTGCGCCTGCTGATTGAGGCGATCTACCTCAAGTACAGCTATGACTTTCGCGACTACTCCGGTGCGTCGGTCAAACGCCGTGTGGCCCACGCCCTGCGCCAGTTTGAATGCGCGACGATTTCGGCGTTGCAGGAGCGCGTCCTGCACGATCCGGCAGCGTTCATGCAATTGCTGCAGTTTTTGACGATTCCGGTCAGCGAGATGTTTCGCGACCCGTCGCACTTCCTCGCGATCCGTCAGGAAGTGGTGCCGCTGCTCAAGACGTATCCGTCGATCAAGATCTGGATCGCCGGTTGCAGCACCGGGGAGGAGGTGTACTCCATGGCGATCCTGCTGCGCGAAGAAGGGCTGTTGGAACGCACCATCATCTACGCCACCGACATCAACCCGGCATCGCTGGATAAGGCCAAGCAGGGGATTTTTTCCCTGGAGAATGTGCGTGCCTATACCGCCAACTACCAGCAGGCCGGTGGGCAGCGTTCCTTTGCCGATTACTACACGGCGGCTTACGATCATGCGATCTTCGACAAGACGTTGCGCGAGAATGTCACGTTCGCCGATCACAGCTTGGCAACCGACAGTGTGTTCTCAGAAACTCAATTAATTTCATGTCGCAATGTATTGATTTACTTCAATAAAAAGTTGCAGGATCGGGCGTTTGGATTGTTCCATGAGTCGCTGTGTCATCGTGGCTTCCTGGTGCTGGGCAGCAAGGAAACCCTGGATTTTTCCGCCTACAACAAGCAATTCGAGCCCTTGGTCAAACAGGAACGGATCTACCGGAAATCATGAACGACGCTGCCGCCAACCCCATGTGTGGGATAGAAGCCATCGTCGTCGGCGCGTCCGCCGGCGGCGTTGAGGCGTTGCTGAGTATTTTTGGCGATCTGCCGCAGGCCTTCGGGCTGCCGATCATTGCCGTGCTGCACCTGCCGGACGAGCGCCGTAGCCAGTTGGCGGAAGTGTTTGCGCGACGTTTGCAGATTCCGGTACGCGAAGGGCAGGACAAGGAAGTGATCCAACCGGGCACCTTGTACTTCGCCAGCCCCGGCTATCATTTGTCGGTGGAGCATGACCGCAGCCTGTCTTTGAGCCAGGAAGACCGGGTACACCATTCCCGGCCCGCCATCGATTACCTGTTCGCCTCGGCCGGCGATGTCTACGGCAAGCGCCTGCTGGCCATACTGCTGACCGGTGCGAACCAGGACGGCGCCCAAGGGCTGGCCCACGTCAAGCAATCGGGCGGTATCACTGTCGTACAGGACCCCGACGAAGCACGAATTGCCGTGATGCCGCGGGCGGCCCTGGCCCTGCACACGCCTGACCATATTCTGACCTTGAGCCGCATTGCCTCATTGCTGGCTTCCCTGGAATCTTCCCCATGTTAAGTACTATCCAGGCCAAACTGCTGATCGTCGACGATCTGCCGGAAAACCTGCTGGCCCTCGAAGCGCTGATCAAGCGCGAGGACCGCCAGGTCTTCAAGGCCTTGAGCGCCGACGAGGCCTTGTCCCTGTTGCTGGAGCACGAGTTCGCCATGGCGATCCTCGATGTGCAGATGCCCGGCATGAACGGTTTCGAGTTGGCCGAGCTGATGCGCGGCACCGAAAAGACCAAGAACATCCCGATCGTATTCGTCAGCGCCGCCGGCCGCGAACTCAACTATGCCTTCAAGGGTTATGAAAGCGGGGCCGTGGACTTCCTGCACAAGCCGCTGGATATCCATGCGGTGAAGAGCAAGGTCAATGTGTTCGTCGACCTGTACCGCCAGAGCAAGGCGATGAAGCAGCAGGTGGAAGCGCTGGAGCGCAGCCGCCGCGAACAGGAGTTGCTGCTGACACGCCTGCAGGCCACTCAGGCTGAGTTGGAGCAGGCGGTACGCATGCGCGATGATTTCATGTCGATCGTCGCCCACGAAGTCCGCACGCCACTCAACGGGCTGATTCTCGAAACCCAACTGCGCAAGATGCACCTGGCCCGGGACAACGCCGCCGCGTTCACCCTGGACAAGATGCGCGCCATGGTCGACCGCGATGAGCGGCAGATCCAGAGCCTGATCCGGCTGATCGAAGACATGCTCGACGTGTCGCGCATCCGCACCGGCAAACTGTCGATTCGTCCGGCGCGCTTCGACCTCACGCAACTGGTGCGCAACCTGCTGGAAAACTTCGCGCCGCAAGTGGCCGCCGCCGAGTCGTCCATGCAACTGGAGGCGGAAGGTCCGGTGGAAGGCAACTGGGATGAATTCCGCATCGAGCAAGTGGTGTCCAACCTGCTGACCAACGCCTTGCGCTATGGGGCCAAGAGCCCGGTGGGCGTGCGGGTGTACAGCGAACACGGCGAAGCACGGCTGGAGGTGCGGGACCACGGGATCGGCATCAGCGCCGACAATCAGAAGCGCATTTTCCAGCAGTTCGAGCGCGTGTCCGCCAGCCATGTGGCCGCCGGTCTGGGCCTCGGGCTGTTTATTTCCGAACAGATCGTCGCGGCCCATGGCGGTACCATCGAGGTGGAGAGCCAGATAGGCGAGGGCGCCCTGTTCCGGGTGTGCCTGCCCCTGGACGCGTCGGCGTGAAAACAATCGTCACTTCGACGCAACCTCTGCGTGACTGCATGGTCGTAAGTGCAGCAATTGACCGGACAAAGGCTTCCCATGAGTGAAGATGCACAAGATGTCGTTCTGATCGTCGAGGACGACGAATCGATTATGTTTGTCCTGGATGAATACCTCAAAGGCCTGGGCTATCGGGTATTGAAGGCGATCAATGGAGAGCAGGCTTTTGAAATCCTCGCCAGTAAACCGCACCTGGACCTCATGGTGACGGACTATCGCCTGCCTGGCGGCGTCACCGGCGTGCAGATCGCCGAGCCGGCGGTGAAGTTGCGCCCGGAGCTGAAGGTGATTTTTATCAGTGGCTACCCGCAGGAAATTCGTGACTGCGACAGCCCGATCACACGCAAGGCGCCGATCCTGGCCAAGCCGTTTGACCTGGATACGCTGCAAGAACATATCCTGCGGTTGTTGGCGTGACACCTGCATGTGTCAGTCCAACAACCGCTGATGCCCCTGGCCGGTCAGGATTACCAGGCAAGCACCTCGGCCTTTGCATGTGAATCAAGTACCCGTGCGGGGTTGGTTCCCTCGAAGAGCTCAAACGATCCATCGGGTTTTATGTCAATACGGTTGGCCGTTGCGATCGTAGTGGACGCCGGGTATTTGTTTGCGATGTTGAACAGCACTTGTTCACCGGCGTCACCTTGTTTCAGAGCGATGCCTAATCCCGGAATGGTCCGGACATAATCGCCGCCCACATAAATCACTTTGCTTGTCTGGTCTAACGATCCCTCCAGTTGTTTCAGCACGCGCTGTTGTTCTGTCGTCGGCACGCCGCCTTGGAAGTGCATTAATGTTCGTTTCTGGTAGACACCCTCTTTCAAGTCGGTAAGCACCGCCAGGGCCGTACAATCACTGATGCCACGGGTGCTGATGATTGCGGTCGGGTCAGTGACGGTGACGTCCTTGTAATCCGACATAGCGATGTGGTGGGTCGGGGCGGGGGGCTTCAGGTGAGTAACCGTCGTCGGGATGGATTCTTCATAAAGCCGTTTGACCGGTCTGTCATGAAGACTCGCGGTGCTTATCCATGACTCGTGATGGTCGCTGATCTTGAATTCAAGTTTTTTGGGGTCATTGCTATAAGTTTTGTATTGGACCGGCAGCTTCTTGTCATTGAATATTTTTTCGAGACCACGCCTCATCATGGCCTCGCTTGAAAACTCGGCCACCCCAACATTCGGGTCGTAAAAGAAGAACGTTTTGCCGTCGCCATCCGGCACGGACCCGGCCACCATCGCGTGGCCGGGAGAGTCGATCATCACGGTCTTGCCCCCAGGCGCATTGGCCAGTTCCGTAATCATGTCCTGATACGTTACCTGGCGCTGTGGGTTACCGGCGTGAAACATGAACGGTGTACTGATGCTTTTTTGCACATCGTCTAATGTGCGAGCAAATACTCGCGACCCCTCAGCCCGCGGATTGGCAGCGGCAACGTACAGGTTGTCAATAAATACGCGTTCTTTTCCTTGCGCCTTGGCCGATGCGAACGTACGCGAGAGAGCGGCGCACTGCCCATCGGAAAGGTGGTTGACCTGGCTAAGGTAGATGGTCTGAGGTACGGGGGTGAACGTTCCTCCGACGGCATTTACGTGGGCGTTGAAATGCTGTGTGCCGTTGAGCCCGTGCTGGACAGCCAGCCTTTCCTGCTGGCGGACCAAGGTGCCCACCTCTTTTGCTGTTTTGTCCGGGCGTAGCGCCAGCTTCATCACGTCTTCTGATTTCATGCCCTTGGCATAGCCTTTAATCAGTTCCGGCGCGCCGTCCTCATAGCCACTCATAAATGCTGCGCTGGGCGTCACCCCATCGCCCTGGTAACGATCCAGTAGCTTTCCCCAGTCTTTTCGAATTTGAATCGACTCCGGCGAGAGCGCGCGCTGCGTGTTTTGCCACGCATGAAGCTCCTGAGTGCCGCCTCGTATTGACGGCTGGAAATCGTCCAGTGCTTTGCCAAACGGGCGTCGGGTCGTCGTATCAAAGGCATACCATTTACCGTCCTGAAGAACCGCGGCACCTTGCAAGGTCTCGCCGGACGTCTTGAAGGTACCCATCGCTGCTGCGTCGTATTGTTTGCTCGCGGCGACCAGGTCGTAGCCAGTGTGGGTGCCGCGTAGGTGCCGGATGTCTTGAATCGTGTCGGTGATGACGCGTTTACCGACGCTTGCCACGCCGCGACCGGTAGCGCGCAGTAAATCCGCCGCGCCGTCCAACGGATTAACCAGGCTGATCGCGCTCAACCCCAGGGTCTTTCCTATATGCAAGGCCTTGCTACCCGCAGACAGGGTCTTGGTTGCAACGTTAGCCAGTTTCCCTACGGTGGAGGCTCCAACGGTCATGATGCCAAACAGGTCGAGTGATAAGTCGATGATCCCTTCGCCGAGGTTGCCCTCCGTAAAATGCTTGATGGCTGACCGTAATGGGATCAGGTTTAGAAGCAACTCATTTAACTTTTTGTAAAAGGGTACCTCGGACTCAACCGTCGTCACCCCTCGAGCCTCGGCCTCCAGCGCGCCCCATACGCTGCTGACCTTGGCCACCGTGGCACCGATGGCCGCGCTCCGGGGGCTGGCGAAACTGTTCAACGGCCCGGCGGTGTCGGTGTTTTCTTGTAGCAGCTGTTGCCGTACCAGCGGGGAACCTTCATCGGGAATGGACAGTGTGACGGGGACCATGTCGGTATACGGCGTGTTGTTATCGCGCGGTTTTCCGTCTTCTATATGAGCCCCAGGCTGATAACCGGGCTGGAAATCGCCGAGGTCCCCGCGTTTAGCGAGTGTGTTCTTTTGGACATTCAGTTCATAGATATGGGCAATCCCGTCGCGCATCACTTTCAATAGCACAGGGTTGCCGTCGGCAGCCGGGACCCGGACGATACCGCTGAGCTGATGTTCGCCCTTGAACTCCTTGAAGATCGAAAGGCTTCCGTATTCGATATTCTGCCGGTCCTCCAGCGGCAACTGGGCGATCAGGTGCTTGACCTGCGTGGCGACGCTGCTGTCGAGGGCGCGACCAAACTGTTGGAACTCACTGACGAATTCCCTGCTGATATTTTTCAGGTTTTGCGTCTTGCTCAAGACCTCATCGAGGGTGAAGTTGGGCGTGTTGGCAGCAGAGCGTCCGGGGCCCCTGCGCGGTGGTGTGTAAGGCTCGATCACCCATTGATTGGGGTGTGACGCGTTGTTGTGCCTGGCCGGGTGGTAGGGCACATTGGGCGGGTTGTGCAGCATGTTCTCCATGTACAAGTCCAATATCGAATAGGGCCCGGGTCGATCTTTATCGTAAGTGTCCAGTACGATGCACTTCAGTTCCAGGCGCGCGTCATCGCCCAAAACTTCGCGCAGTTCGGCCAGGGCCATCTCCTTGCGAGACGCCGGCGCGGGCGTGCGCTGTGCTTCGGAAGCTGTTCGCAGTTCGCCGACCTGTTGGTTAAAGGCGTCGGCGATGGTTTGCATATCTGCAGGCGACGTCACACTTGTGACGATGCTGTTGGTCAGGCCCCATTCCTTGAGCGCGTCATGCTGGGCGACATATTCGATCTGACGCTGAGCCTGGGACACTGGAGCGATATCCGCGTACAGCATGACCTCGCCGTAACTCATGGTGGATGCCCGGCCCGGCGTCTCGGCTTCTATGCGCGCCACCGCGGTACTGAAGCTGACGTGGGCGGGGGAGCCGTGAGTGACCGTGGCCGGGATATCCTTGACCAGCAACTCCGGCGCCCTGGAGGCCAGTTTCAGGTTGGCCTGGATATTGGCTTTTTCCGGTGACGAAGCCTCTTTTGTGATGTAGTACAAATGGTCGGCCACACGCTGGGCCGTCTCTGATAAAGGCCTGCCTTTAAGCTGCTGGCCGGCCAGGTCAAAGCCTGAAATGTGCTTATGGGGCAAGGTTGCCTGGGTGAATGCGTCGGTGTAATTCAGGTTCAAGGCCGCCATTAACCAGTCATTGACGCTGCCTTTGACCGACAGTGTGTTGAACTTGGCCTGGATGGCCGCCCCCAGCGCCTGGCCCTTGGGCGATTGGATGATGCGGTCGAGCAGTTGCCGTGGGTTGCGAAGCTCGTGGGCTTCGACTGCTACACCTTGCATCAACGCTTCCAACACATTGCGGTTGCTCCCCAGGTTCAGGTCACCCACATTGCCGTGCTGCAAGAACGCCAACAGTTGGCGCTGGGTGTCCGTGTCAATCGGCTGCGGCCAGGACAGGGCGCCGCCGTAGTTACCATGGACGGGGCTTCGCGGTGTGGGGGTGAGGAGGAATCGCCTGAGGTTCTCCACGTCCTGTGCGGTGCCGGGTTTTTCAAAGCCGTGATATTCAAGAAAATCAGCCAGGCTAGCCACGCCTCCTTGCTGCACGCCTCGGTCCCGTTCGTATGAGGAGTGGGGGTTCAATTCGAAGGTGGTTTCACGCAGATACGCGGGGACCTGCGACAGCTGAAGGCTGCCTGAGGCAAGCACTGTCCCCAGATGCTTCAACAACACAGTCGCTTGGTGCCGGTTGTTGATGTTCCCCAGCAGCGTCTGCTGCTGCTCGAGTGCGTCCTCGCTGCGGGTTTCCTGGAGCCCAGGGAATACAGCGGGGTCAAGCGGGGCAAAGGTTTTATCGCGCTCCAGCTCGGCGGCGCGTTGCTGGAGTTCGGAAGGGGCGATTCGCGTCGGCTCTTTGTAGAACTGCCCAACCAGCCAGGCCGGCGCACGGTTGGCGCTCTCGGACGACGGAAGGGGAAACGGCCTGTTCCTGTCGGAGATGACCCCTCCGGCATCCATTAACGGCCCTCGCACCGCCGACCAGCGCTTGTCCTCGCTCGCACGCAACTGTAAGGGCGCATTGAGCGAAACATCCGGGGTTACACGGTAGGTGACTTGACCACTTTGCGGCAGAATTTTGATCGAGTCGGGCAGGGCTCTGACCGTGAGCCGCCAGTCGAGAAACTCCGGCGACCGAGCGGCATTGCCTAGTAACTTCCACCACTGGCCAAATGTTGAATCCGGCGGAATATCCACCATGATCGCGTTGTCGTGGGCGGGAACGCCGCTGAAGCCCTGCAATGCCTTGCCGTAGTTCTGCGCCAACGCACTGTCGCCCCTGGCCCGGGGGGAATCGCCAGGGGTAGAGAGGTGGGGGCTTTCGCGGTCAGGCTCTACAGCTACCTGCTCGACTGGCTCCAGCGTGTCGCTGGCAATGGAAGAATGCGGGGGAAAAGCGTGGGCAAGGCTGTTGGAAATCGTCATGGGTGGCGGCTCTATCATCAGGATTGAGGTCCACTGGGTGAAAATTCCAGGTCCCAGTGGTAATCCTTCGTACCCAAGCCCCTTGACCGATTCCATTTTCGAACCGTGGCTTTATTGCACCTTGTTGCCGGTCGCCTCCGCTTGGCTGGCGGCTGCGCGGATCATTTCCCTGACTTTCGCCGTCAAGAGATCAAACGTGAACGGCTTGGTAATCAACTGCATCCCAGGGTCCAGAAAACCACCGCGCACCGCCGCGTGTTCGGCATAGCCGGTGATAAATAGGACCTTGAGTTCCGGCCGAATCTGCCGGCCGATTTCCGCCAGTTGCCGGCCGTTCATGCCCGGCAGCCCGACGTCGCTGATCATCAGGTCAATGCGCTGGTCGGACTCGATGATCGGCAGTGCGGTGTTGGCATCGCTGGCCTCGACAAAGGCATAGCCCAGTTCTTTGAGCACCGCGCTGATCAGTACCCGTACCGCCGGGTCGTCCTCGACGATCAACACTGTTTCACCGGCATTGGCAAAGGGCAGCCGCGCGGGGTTGGCCGCTTCGGCCACGACCATTTCACCGACGAAACGCGGCAGGAACAGGCTGACGGTAGTGCCTTTTCCGACTTCGCTGTGGATCGTCACATGGCCACCGGATTGCCGTGCAAAGCCGTAAATCATCGACAGGCCGAGGCCGGTGCCCTGGCCGATCGGTTTGGTGGTGAAGAAAGGGTCAAAGACACGCCCCATAACACTTTCCGGGATACCGCAGCCGCTGTCGCTGACGCTCAACTCAACGTAGTCACCGGGTTGCAATGTGCCGTAGGCGGCGGTGAACACGCTGTCGAGATGGCGGTTGCTGGTTTCCACGGTGAGGTTGCCGCCGTTCGGCATGGCATCGCGTGCGTTGATCACCAGGTTGAGCAGCGCGCTTTCCAACTGGTTGGGGTCGGCTTCGGCGGTCCAGAGCGGGTCGCTGAGGCGCATGTCCAGCGCAATGCTTTCATTGATGCTGCGTTGCAACAGTTCGCCCATGGAGGTCACCAGTTGGTTGATCTCGACGGGTTTTGAATCCAGCGACTGCCGACGGGAGAATGCGAGCAGGCGGTGGGTAAGGCCGGCGGCCCGGTTGGCGGAGGTGACACCCAGGTCGATCAGGCTGTCCAGGTCATCCAGCTTGCCGCGGGAGACGCGCCTGCGCAGTAATTCCAGGCTGCCGATGATGCCGGTGAGCATGTTGTTGAAGTCATGGGCGATGCCGCCGGTCAACTGGCCGACGGCCTCCATCTTCTGCGATTGACGCAGCGCTTCTTCATTGCTGCGCAACTGCGCCGTGCGTTCTTCTACTTGCTGCTCGAGCGTCTCCAGCGTGCGTTGCAAGCGCAGTTCGCTTTCGCTCAGGTCGATCAGCCGGTCGCGCGCATCGTATTGTCGGCGTCGTCCGCGCAGTGCCGCCGTAACCAGGCTGATCAACGTCACAGGATGGAAAGGCCGCTCGAGGAAGGTGACATTGCCCAATAACCCGCTCAGGTGCGAGGAACCGTTCTGCTCGGCGCCGCCGTGATGGGTCATCAATACGATGGGCAAATCCGACCACGCAGGCTGTTGGTGCAAATACCCGAGCAGCGGCTCCAGATCGATGCCGCGCAAGGCTTCGGCAGCAATAATCAGCAGGCCGGCCCCTTCTTCCAGTGCGTTGCACAAGGCCGTCAGGCCCGTGGCGATCACGCCGCTGTACCCGGCCTCGTTGAGCATCATCAGCGCCAACGCGCCGTCGCGGCCCATCGGCGCAAGCACGATGGCGCGCTCGGAGACGGGCGATAGGCTCGTCACTGGCCCTCATCCTTGAGCAGAGGAGAGCCGGCGCCCATGTACGTGGGGATACCGCGCAGTACGCCCTGGAAATTATCGAGCGGCTCGCCGACAGTCATGCCCTGGCTGCTGATGCGGTACTCGCGAATGGTCGATTCATGGGCACCGGTGCGTTTCTTGATGATTGAAATGGCGCGGCGCACCTTGCCCAACGCTTCGAAATAGCGCAGCAGAATGACCGTGTCGGCGAGGTAGGTAATGTCGACGGGCGCCTGCATGTCACCGACCAGGCCGTGCTGGGCGACGGTCATGAACGTGGCGACGCCGCGGCGGTTGAGATACAGCAGCAGTTCGTGCATGTGCAGGATCAGCGCATTTTCTTCCGGCATGGCGGCCTGATAGCCGTTGATGCTGTCGATCACCACAGTCTTGATCCCGCGCTCATCCACGCAGCGCCGCACGCGGTGCGAGAACTCGCCGGGGGTCAACTCGGCCGCGTCGACTTGCTCGATCAGCAGGTTGCCGGTGGCTTGCAGCGCGGCGAGGTCGATGCCCATGTTTTTCATGCGCTCGAAGAGCAGGCCCAGTTCCTCATCGAAGATGAACAGCGCGGCTTTTTCGCCCCGCGCCACGGCGGCGGCGGCAAACACCATCGAGATCAGCGACTTGCCGGTGCCGGCGGGGCCGAGGATCAGGCTGCTGGAGCCGGTCTCGACTCCGCCGCCCATCAAGGCATCCATTTCGCGAATGCCGCTGCTCAGGGTCTCGCGCACATAGCCGCCGCGATGCTCGGCCGCCACCAGCCGCGGGAACACATGCACGCCATCGCCCATGATGGTGAAATCGTGGAAGCCGCCGCGGTACTTTTGGCCGCGGTACTTCACGACCCGCACGCGACGGCGTTCGGCGCCGTAATTGGGCGTCAGTTCTTCCAGGCGAATCACCCCGTGGGCGACGCTGTGTACGGTTTTGTCGAGGGATTCGGTGGTCAGGTCGTCGAGCAGCAACACCGTGGCGTCGTAACGCACGAAATAGTGCTTGATCGCCAGGATCTGTCGTCGATAACGCAGGGAACTTTGCGCCAGCAGGCGGATTTCGGAGAGGCTGTCGACCACCACGCGGGTCGGCTTGACCCGTTCCACCACTTCAAAGATCTGCCGCGTGGCCTCGCCCAGCTCCAGGTCGGAAGAGTACAACAGGCTTTGCTGCTGTTCGGCATTGAGCAGGCTTTCCGGCGGGGTCAGCTCGAAAATATGGATATTGTCATCCAGATCCCAGCCGTGGGATTTTGCGCCCTGGCGCAATTCACGCTCGGTTTCGGACAAGGTGATATAGAGCGAGCGTTCACCATTTTCTGCCCCTGCCTTCAGGAAGTGCAGGGCGACGGTGGTTTTGCCGGTCCCTGGTTCGCCTTCGAGCAGAAACAGATGGCTGCGGGACAAACCGCCGCAAAGAATGTCATCAAGACCTTCGATACCGGTGGCCGCCTTTTCGGATAACAGCGCGTTGGACATAGACAAGAAGTGCCCTCAGGTCACATACGAGTAAGGGGTGCGCGTTCGTTCGAGCGCGCTATACCTTCTTGACCCTGGCGTATGAGCGGGGTTCCACCTTTTCGTCTTTTGCGCGCAATGTCAGCGCCTGGGCGGCGATGCGGCGCGTCTACAGGCCCTGTTGCAGCGCCGGATCATCCGGGTTTTGTTGCTCCAACTGCGCCAGCAGCACCTGAACGTTCTGCAATTGACCGCTTTCTTTCCAGTAGCTGACCAGCAGCACCCGCGCCTTGCGATTGGCCGGGTGGCGCTGGATGATTTCTTCCAACTGGCGCTGGGCGGCTTCGAGTTCTTCCTGGGCGTGCAGGGTGGTGGCCAGGTCGTAACGGTAATCCTGATTGCTCGGTTCCAGTTCCACTGCCTTGGACAGGCCGAGCAAGGCGTAAGCACGCTCGCCATGGTGCAGCAACCACATGCCCAAGGCGTGTTGCAGGTACGCGGATTCGGGGTGCGCCGCGAGCTGGCGGGCCAGCAGTTGGCGGGACTCGTCGGTCTTGCCTTGTTTATCCAGCAGTTCGATTTGCGCAACCACGGCTTGCAGGTTGTCCGGCTGCAGGCGCATCGCTTGCTCCAGGGCGTTCTGCGCCTCCGGCAGCAGCGCGCTGTGGATGTACAGGCGCGCCAGCTGGAGCCAACCTTCGGCAGTTTCAGGTTGCGCCTTGAGCTTCTTCACGAACTCATCGAGTACCTGCTGCAAGGGCCCGAAATACAGGCCGAGGGTGTCGGGCGAAAGGCCGAGCAATGCGTTGGCGGCGGCAAAGCGCACGTCTTGTTGCGGATCGTCGAGCAACGGCCCGAGCAGCAGCGTGCGCTGGCCCGTGGGCACCAGGCCGACGATGCTGTGAATCGCTGCTTCACGCACCTGCGGCGAGTCATCGGCCAGGTCCTTGTCGGCGAGCTTCAGTGCCTGGGGGCTGGGGTAATTGGGCAGCTCGGCATGCAAGGCCACACGACGCTCGTCGGACAAGTCCGGCCGGGCCAGTTGCTGGTACAGCACGCGGGCGGCGCCCGGTTCGCCGTTGCGCGCCTGTTTCAAGGCTTTCGCGTAGCCATGGGCAATGGCGGGCGGCACGGCCACCGGGGTGGAACGGGAGAAATACCAGGTGATCAGCACAATCAACAACAGGGCGCACAGGCCGATGATGGAGTAACGGCGTGACTTTGACATGCAGGCGTCCGAGAGCTTAGGCAGCTAGGGCAAAGCTCTCAGCTTCGGTCAGACCACGGCGAGTGTCAAACCTGTATCAGGTCAGCACGTATTCCACCGGCTCCAGGGCAGGCGGCAAGGCCGTTTCGCCGAGGGCCGCCAGGATCTCGCGCTCCAGGGTCCGCACGATCGCGTTGCAGGGCAGGTCGTTCTCATCGAAGCCGAAGGGGTCCTCCAGGTCGTCGCCGATTTCGTCGAGGCCAAAGAAGGTGTAGCTGACGATTGCGGTGAACACCGGTGTCAGCCAGCCCAGCGGTTCGGCCATGGCAAACGGCAACAGAATGCAGAACAGGTAAATGGTGCGGTGCAGCAGCAGGGTGTAGGGGAAGGGCAGCGGTGTGCTTTTGATCCGCTCGCACGCTGCCTGCACCTGGGTCAGGCTGACCAGTCGGGTTTCCAGTTGGGTGTAGCGCCATTCACTGATCACGCCCCGTTCGGCCAGCCCGGAAAACCGCGCGCCGAGCTGTTGCAGGACCTGGTCCGGGAGGTTGGGATGGCCTGATTCGACGTCGATCCAGGGCTTCACCGCTCGCGCCTCATCTTCCAGGCGCAGGCGCGCGATCAATCCATGGACAAAGCCGCACAGGTCGCGCAGCAGCCCGGCCCGCTCCAGCGGGTCGCTGAATACCTGGGTTTCACGGATCAGTGAGCGCACTTCGATGGTCATCTGCCCGAGTTGCTTGCGGCCTTCCCACCAGCGGTCGTAGCAAGCGTTGTTGCGAAAACTCATGAAGATCGACAGCGACAGCCCGAGCAAGGTGAACGGCGTGGCATTGACCTTGGAGAAATACGCCGGGTGCAGGGTTTCCACCAGCACGATGACCGAGGCCAGCAACGTGACCAGCAGGCTGCGCAGGGCGATGCGCTTGGCGATCGAGCCCTTGAGCGAAAACAGAATGCCCAGCAGGTTGGGTTTGGGGCGAACGATCATCGGGGGGCTTCTTCGGTGGCGCAGGCCATCAGGTTAGAAGCTGGCGGCCGGCGCGTCCAATCGCTTGGGCCGACCGCTTGATCGGCGGGGTCTATGATCAAACGGCATTGGCCAAACCAGTCAGGCATGTTGGTGGCTTTGACCATTGCTGCTGCAGCGCTCTAGAGCGACTATTTCCGCGGTTCTTGTCCGAAAAAACGTCCTGAAAATAAAAATACTGAAGGATTTGAAGCGATGCGTGACTATTTGGCTGCCACTACCGAGTTCGATTACCAACACACCGTCGACAGCACCTTGGCCGGTAACCTGCAAGGCCTCAATGCCTGCGTGGAATGCTGCGACCGGCATGCGTTACCAGGGCGCATTGCGCTGTTCTGGGAAGGCAAGGATGGGCGCAGTGCCACATCCACCTTCAGCGACTTGCAAGACCAGGCAGCACGCTTCGCCAATTTCCTGCTGGCCCAGGGCGTCAAACGCGGCGACAGAGTGGCCGGCCTGTTGCCACGCACCGCCGAATTACTGGTGGTGGTCCTTGCGACCTGGCGCATCGGCGCCGTCTACCAACCGTTGTTCACCGCCTTCGGCCCCAAGGCCATTGAGCATCGCCTGAACAGTTCCGGCGCGGCCGTGGTGGTCACCGATGCGGTGAACCGGCCCAAGCTCGCGCAAGTGGAAGGCTGCCCGACGATCGTCACGGTCACTGGCGCCAAGGGCGAAGGCCTGGTACGCGGTGATTTCAGCTTCTGGGCCGAGCTGGCCACCTATTCCAACCACTGCGAGCCGGTGCTGCTGGGCGCTGACGACCCGTTCCTGCTGATGTTCACCTCGGGCACCACCGGCCCGTCGAAAGCGCTGTCGGTGCCGCTCAAGGCCATTGTTGCGTTCCAGAGCTACACCCGCGACGCGGTGGACCTGCGCCCCGAAGACGCATTCTGGAACGTTGCCGACCCGGGCTGGGCCTATGGCATCTATTTCGGCGTGACCGGACCGTTGTCCATGGGCCACCCGATTACTTTCTACGATGGCCCGTTCACCCTCGAAAGCACCTGCCGGGTGATCAATAAATACGGAATCACCAACCTGACCGGCTCGCCGACCGCGTATCGCCTGTTGATTGCCGGCGGCGAGCAATTCGCCCGCTCGATCAAGGGCAAGCTGCGTATTGTCAGCAGCGCCGGCGAGCCGCTGAACCCGGAAGTGATCCGCTGGTTTGCCGACAACCTGGGGGTGACCATCCATGACCATTACGGCCAGACCGAGTTGGGCATGGTGCTGTGCAACCACCATGGCCTGGAACACCCGGTGCATGTCGGTTCGGCGGGTTTTGCCTCGCCAGGGCATCGCATCGTTGTGCTGGACGACGATCACCAGGAATTGCCCGCCGGCCAGCCAGGGATTCTCGCCGTCGACCGTGAGCAATCGCCGATGTGTTGGTTCGCCGGCTATGACGGCGTGCGGACCAAGGCGTTTGTCGGCAAGTACTACCTCAGCGGCGACACCGTCGAACTGAACCCGGACGGGAGCATCAGCTTCGTCGGGCGCAGTGACGATGTGATCACCACTTCCGGCTACCGCGTCGGCCCGTTCGATGTGGAAAGCGCGCTGGTCGAACACCCGGCGGTGGTGGAAGCGGCGGTCGTCGGCAAGCCCGACGCGGAACGCACCGAACTGGTGAAAGCCTTCGTGGTGATCAACGAACAGTTCCGCGCCACCCCCGAGCTGGCCGAGGAATTGCGCCTGCATGTACGCCAGCGCCTGGCCGCGCATGCCTACCCGCGGGAAATCGAATTTGTCAGCGACTTGCCCAAGACCCCGAGCGGCAAGCTGCAGCGCTTCATTTTGCGTAATCAGGAAATCGCCAAGGCGCAAGCCGTGTTGGCCTGATCCACTTTTCAAGGAAACAACGATGCAGATTGCAAACAAGGTTTTTCTGGTCAGCGGCGGCGCGTCGGGCCTCGGCGCAGCCACCGCTGACATGCTGGTCGCCGCCGGCGCCAAGGTGATGCTGGTGGACCTGAACGCCGATGCCGTCGCGGCCAAGGCCAAACAACTGGGCGACAACGCCCGCAGCGCGGTGGCGGACATCAGCCAGGAAGCCGCTGCCGAAGCCGCCGTGCAGGCCACCGTTGCGGCCTTTGGTGGCTTGCACGGGCTGGTGAACTGCGCCGGTGTGGTACGCGGCGAGAAGATCCTCGGCAAGAACGGCCCCCATGGGCTGGCCAGCTTTGCCCAGGTGATCAACGTCAACCTGATCGGCAGCTTCAACCTGCTTCGCCTGGCCGCTGCGGCCATCGCAGAAACCCAGGCGGACGCCGACGGTGAGCGCGGCGTGATCATCAATACCGCGTCGGTAGCTGCGTTTGACGGGCAGATCGGCCAGGCAGCGTATGCTGCGTCCAAAGGTGCGATCGCCAGCCTGACCCTGCCCGCCGCGCGTGAATTAGCACGCTTCGGTATTCGGGTGATGACCATCGCCCCCGGCATTTTCGAAACCCCGATGATGGCCGGCATGACCCCGGAAGTCCGCGATTCCCTGGCCGCTGGCGTGCCGTTCCCGCCACGCCTGGGCAAACCGAGCGAATACGCCGCGTTGGTTCGGCACATTATTGAAAACAGCATGCTCAATGGCGAGGTGATCCGTCTCGACGGAGCCTTGCGCATGGCAGCCAAGTAAGAGAGGAAGCGTCATGAGTGATCCCATCGTAATTGTCAGCGCCGCACGCACCCCCATGGGCGGGTTCCAGGGCGATCTCAAAGGCCTGACCGCGCCGCAACTGGGCTCCGCGGCGATTCGCGCCGCCGTTGAGCGTGCCGGCATCGCCAGCGATGCCGTGGATGAAGTGCTGTTCGGCTGTGTACTGCCGGCCGGCCTCGGCCAGGCCCCGGCACGCCAGGCCGCGCTTGGCGCCGGGCTGGACAAGGCCACCCGCTGCACCACCCTCAACAAAATGTGCGGCTCGGGCATGGAGGCGACGATGCTTGCCTATGACTCGCTGCTGGCCGGCAGCGTTGATGTGGTGATTGCCGGCGGCATGGAAAGCATGTCCAACGCGCCGTACCTGCTGGACCGCGCACGCAGCGGCTACCGCATGGGCCACGGCCGCGTGCTCGACCATATGTTCCTCGACGGCCTGGAAGACGCCTACGACAGAGGCCGCCTGATGGGCACCTTTGCCGAAGACTGCGCACAACATAACGGCTTTACCCGCGAGGCCCAGGATGCGTTTGCCATCGCATCCCTGAGCCGCGCACAAGCGGCGATCAGCAATGGCAGCTTCGCGGCCGAGATCGTCCCGGTGCAGGTCACAGTGGGCAAGGAGCAAAAAACCATCGTGCATGATGAGCAACCGCCCAAAGCCAAGCCGGAGAAGATCGCCAGCCTGAAACCGGCGTTCCGTGAAGGGGGCACAGTGACTGCGGCCAACTCCAGTTCGATTTCCGACGGTGCGGCGGCCTTGGTCCTGATGCGGCAGTCCGAGGCGCGCAAGCGCGGGCTGCAACCCTTGGCGGTGATCCGTGGGCATGCGGCGTTTGCCGATGAGCCGGGCCTGTTTCCGGAGGCGCCGGTGGGGGCGATCCGCAAGTTGATGAGCAAGACCGGCTGGAACCTGGGCGACGTGGACCTGTTCGAAATCAACGAAGCCTTTGCCGTGGTCAGCCTGATCACCATGAGCAAGCTGGAGATCCCCCACGACAAGGTCAACATTCATGGCGGCGCCTGTGCCCTGGGCCACCCGATCGGCGCCTCAGGCGCGCGGATTCTGGTGACGCTGCTGTCGGCCCTGCGCCAGAAAGGCCTCAAGCGTGGCGTCGCCGCCATCTGCATCGGCGGCGGTGAAGCCACGGCCATGGCAGTCGAATGCCTGTATTAAGGATTGAACATGCTGCCCAATGACGAACAACTGCAAATCAGCGACGCGGCCCGACAATTCGCCCAGGAACGCCTGAAACCGTTCGCGGCCGAGTGGGACCGCGAGCACCGCTTTCCCAAGGAGGCCATCGGCGAAATGGCCGAACTGGGCTTCTTCGGCATGCTGGTGCCGGAACAGTGGGGCGGTTGCGACACCGGCTACCTGGCCTACGCCATGGCCCTGGAAGAAATCGCCGCCGGTGACGGGGCCTGCTCGACCATCATGAGCGTACACAACTCGGTGGGCTGCGTGCCGATCCTCACGTTCGGCAACGATCAGCAGAAAGAGCAGTTCCTCAAGCCTCTGGCCAGCGGCGCGATGCTCGGCGCCTTCGCGCTGACCGAGCCGCAGGCCGGTTCCGATGCCAGCAGCCTGAAAACCCGTGCGCGCCGCGAAGGCGACCACTATGTGTTGAACGGCTGCAAACAATTCATCACCTCCGGGCAAAACGCCGGCATCGTGATTGTGTTTGCCGTCACCGACCCGGCGGCGGGCAAGCGCGGCATCAGCGCGTTTATCGTGCCGACGGATTCGCCGGGCTACACGGTGGCGCGGGTCGAGGACAAGCTGGGCCAGCATGCGTCGGACACTTGCCAGATCCTGTTCGAAGACGTCAAGGTGCCGCTCGCCAATCGTCTGGGGGAGGAGGGCGAAGGCTACCGCATCGCCCTGGCCAACCTCGAAGGCGGGCGGGTCGGCATTGCCTCGCAATCGGTGGGCATGGCCCGCGCTGCCTTTGAAGCGGCGCGCGACTATGCCCGCGAGCGCGAAAGCTTTGGCAAAACCTTGATCGAACACCAGGCCGTGGCCTTCCGCCTGGCGGACATGGCCACGCAAATCGCCGTCGCGCGGCAAATGGTGCATTACGCCGCCGCCCTGCGCGACAGCGGCAAACCGGCGCTGGTCGAGGCGTCCATGGCCAAGCTGTTCGCCTCGGAAATGGCCGAGAAAGTCTGCTCTGCCGCCTTGCAAACCTTGGGCGGTTACGGTTACCTGAGCGACTTCCCCTTGGAGCGGATCTACCGCGATGTGCGGGTCTGCCAGATTTACGAAGGCACCAGCGATATTCAGCGCATGGTCATCTCACGCAATCTTTAAGGAGCCACTATATGAGTTACGAAACTATTTTGCTCGACGTGCAGGGCCGTGTCGGGTTGATCACCCTCAACCGCCC
This sequence comes from Pseudomonas sp. LY-1, assembly GCF_053502595.1. Taxonomy (NCBI): domain Bacteria; kingdom Pseudomonadati; phylum Pseudomonadota; class Gammaproteobacteria; order Pseudomonadales; family Pseudomonadaceae; genus Pseudomonas; species Pseudomonas sp. LY-1. Next base: position 3,478,305 of record NZ_CP094353.1, read on the forward strand.
GCAAGCCCTGAACGCGTTGAACGCACAACTGATCAACGAGTTGAATCAGGCGCTGGACACCCTGGAACGCAACCCTGAAATCGGCTGCATCGTGCTGACCGGCTCGAAAAAAGCCTTCGCCGCCGGCGCCGACATCAAGGAAATGGCCGAGCTGACCTACCCGCGAATCTATATCGACGACCTGTTCAGTGAGGCCGATCGCGTGGCCAACCGTCGCAAGCCGATCATCGCTGCCGTCAACGGCTTCGCCCTGGGCGGCGGCTGTGAGCTGGCGCTGATGTGCGACTTCATTCTGGCGGGCGACGGCGCCAAGTTCGGCCAGCCGGAAATCAACCTCGGCGTGCTGCCGGGCATGGGCGGCACCCAGCGCCTGACCCGCGCCGTGGGCAAGGCCAAAGCCATGGAAATGTGCCTGACCGGGCGCTTTATCGATGCGGTGGAAGCCGAGCGTTGTGGGGTCGTGGCGCGTATTGTCCCGGCCGATGAACTGCTCGAAGAGGCGCTGAAAGTCGCCACGCTGATTGCTGGCAAGTCGGTGCCGATCAGCATGATGGTCAAGGAAAGCGTGAACCGGGCGTTTGAAGTGAGCCTGTCGGAAGGCGTGCGCTTTGAGCGTCGGGTATTCCATGCGGCGTTTGCGACGCAGGATCAGAAGGAAGGCATGGCGGCATTCGTGGCCAAGCGCGCGCCTGAATTCAAAGACCAGTAAGCAGCTTATAAACGCCACACCCCCCCTGTGGGACGCTCCCACAGGGGGGGTGGCGTGTCAGTCAGAGCTGGTAGTTCTTCAGCTCCCGTGCAATCACCATCCGCTGAATCTCGCTGGTGCCCTCGTAGATCTGCGTGATCCGCGCATCGCGGTAGTAGCGCTCCACCGGATAATCCTCCAGATACCCATACCCGCCATGAATCTGCATCGCCGAGGAGCAGACCTTTTCGGCCATTTCCGAGGCGAACAGCTTGGCCTGGGACGCTTCCGACAGGCACGGCTTGCCCGCACTGCGCAGGCGTGCGGCGTGCAGGATCAGTAAACGTGCGGCATTGAGCCGGGTTTGCATGTCGGCCAGCAGGTTGGCCACGCTCTGGTGCTCGATGATGGCCTTGTCGAACTGCACGCGGTCGCGGGCATACGCCAGCGCCGCTTCAAACGCAGCACGGGCGATGCCCAGGGCTTGAGCGGCAATGCCGATGCGCCCGCCTTCCAGGTTGGACAGCGCAATCGCCAGGCCTTTGCCGCGCTCACCCAGCAGGTTGGCCTCAGGCACGCTGCATTGGTTGAGGGTGACGGCACAGGTGTCCGAGGCGCGGATGCCCATTTTGTGTTCGGTACGGTCGACCACGAACCCCGGCGTGTCGGTTGGCACCAGGAAGGCAGAAATGCCGCGCTTGCCCAGTTCCGGATCGGTCACCGCAAACACAATCGCCAACTTGGCGCGCTTGCCGTTGCTGACAAACTGCTTGGCGCCATTGATCACCCACTGGCCGTCGCGCAGTTCGGCACGGGTACGCAGGTTGTGGGCTTCGGAGCCGGCCTGCGGTTCGGTCAGGCAGAAGCAGCCGATGGCCTGGCCGCTGGCGAGGTCGGCCAGCCAGGTTTGTTTCTGTTCAGGTGTGCCGTAGTTGAGGATTGGCCCGCAACCCACTGAATTATGGATACTCATCAGGGCGCCTGTGGCGCCGTCGCCGGCGGAAATCTCTTCCACGGCCAAGGCATATGCCACGTAATCGACATAGGTGCCGCCCCATTCTTCCGGCACCACCATGCCCAGCAGGCCCAGTTCGCCCATCTTCGCCACCAGGGCATCATCGATCCAGCCGGCTTTTTCCCAGGCCTGCGCGTGAGGGGCGATTTCGCCACGGGCAAAGTCGCGCGCCATGTCGCGAATCATGATCTGTTCTTCAGTATATTCAATATCTTGCATGGCTTATCTCGCAACCTGCGTGAAGTTGTGGAAGAAGCTTTCCACGTGGCTCGGGTCCAGCCCATGGAGCGTCGACGGGTTCCAGCGCGGGCTCTTGTCCTTGTCGATGATCAGGGCGCGGACGCCTTCAATCAGGTCGCCACGCTCGAACCACTGGCGATCCAGATGCAGTTCCAGGGCGAAACACTGCTCCAGCCGCAAACGGCGCCCGCGCCGCAGCATTTCCAGGGTCACGGCCATGGCCAGCGGCGAACGGGTTTGCATCAGGTTAGCCGTGGTCAGCGCCCATTCATGGCTGTTGGCGACGGTCACTTGCTGCAGTTGTTCGACAATGCTCGGCACGTCCGGCAAGGCAAAGAAATGATCGATAGCGGGGCGCAAGGCGGCGAGCGGGGCGTCCGGCAGTTGTTGCACGGCCAGCTTGGCCAACACGCCTTGCAGGTCCTTGAGAGGGGAGTCTTGCCACAACAGCTGGTCGAGTTTCTGGTCGAGGTCGGCCAGCTTGGTGCTGTCCAAGTACCAGTCCGCCAGTCCGCAGTACAACGCATCGGCCGCGCGAATCTGCACGCCGGTGACGCCCAGATAAATGCCCAGTTCGCCAGGAATGCGCGGCAGGAAGTAGCTGCCGCCGACGTCGGGGAAGTAACCGATCGCCACTTCCGGCATCGCCAGGCGGCTGCGTTCGGTGACCACGCGCAGATCCGCGCCTTGCACCAGGCCCATGCCGCCGCCGAGGACAAAACCGTCCATCAGGGCCAGTATCGGCTTGCGGTAATGGTGGATGGACAGGTCGAGGGCGTATTCCTCGACGAAGAAATCCTGGTGCAGGCTGTCGCCGTTCTTGAAGCTGTCGTAAAGCGAGCGAATATCGCCGCCGGCGCAGAAGGCTTTTTCACCTGCACCGCGTAGGACCACGGCGTACACCTGGGGATCGTCTGCCCAGGCCTGTAACTGTTCGGTCAGGCTGCGAACCATGTTCAGGGTGATGGCGTTCAAGCCGGCGGGGCGATTGAGGGTAAGGTGGCCAATATGGTTGCGAACGTCGGCCAGAACCTCTTGCTGAAGCCTGTCGGCGTGGCTTGCCTCGGATGAAACCTGAGCAGTCATCTGTAACTCCCTGCTTTTATTGTTCTTTATCAATATGTTCGGGGACGAACGCTCCCGCGATCGTACCAGTGCAAATTTGCCCAGTACAACCCGGAATCATGCAGGTCGTTTTTGCATTTATGCAGAACCGGCGATCAGGCCGCCGAAGGATGAAAATAGCCGGCCAGAGCCTCGGCGCAGAGCAGCACGGCCCGCCTGGCCGCAGGCTCGGCAGCGGGGTGGTTGATAAACCCGTGGCGCATGCCTGGGTACTCTTTGTGCCGCACCGGCACCCCGGCGGTTTTCAAGCGCCGTGCGAAGGCGCGCCCTTCATCGCGCAGCGGATCGCAGCCGGCGGTGATGATCAAGGCCGCAGGCAAGCCCTGCAGGCACGGATCGCGGGCGGGTGAAAGCCAAGGATGCGCCCGCGGCGTATCGGCGGGTACGTAGTGGCTCACGTACCACTCCAGCAATTCGGCCGTCAGCCCGAAGCCTGTGGCGAAGTCATGTCGGGAACGATTGCGCGCCAGGCAGTCGAGAAGCGGGTAGAGCAGTAATTGAAAACCGATGTGCGCCTCGCCCAGGTCCCTGGCCATTTGGCCGATCACCGCGGCAAGCCCGCCGCCCGAGCCACCGCCCGCCACGGCGATGCGCCGAGTGTCCAAGCCCAGGCTGGCACCGTGGCGGGCGATCCAGACCGTGGCGGCGTAACAGCTTTTTACCGCGGCGGGGAAGCGTTGTTCCGGTGGCCTGGGGTAGTCCACCGCCACCACGGCGCAGCCGGCCCACTCCGCCATCACCCGGCAAAAGCTGTCGTGGGTATCGAGGTCGCCTGTAACCCAGCCGCCGCCGTGGAAATACATCAGCACTGCTGCCGGCGCAGGACGGGCCGGCCGGTACAGCCTCACGGCCACCGGCTGCCCCGGTGTGGCCAGGGTCAGGTCGCTGACATCCATCACCACCGCATCACGCACTTCCCGGCGTGCCTGCTCGGGGCTCATGGCCTGGCCTCCGGTGCCTGTGCCTGGGCTTCGATTTCCACCAGGTAGTCCGGGGTTATCAGCGCCTTGACGCCCAACAACATGGTGGTCGGTTCGCAGCCCTCGAAAAACTCCTTATGCGCTTGGGCGATTTGCGGCCACCACTTCACGTTGGTGGTGTACATGCGTGTGGCAATCACTCGGGTGCGATCGGTGCCCAGCCGTTTAAGCGCCGCTTCGATGATTTCCAGGCAGCGACGGGTCTGTAAGTACACATCGTCGCTGGCGTAGGGGTTGCCCTGCCCGTCGAAGGCTACCGTGCCACTGGTGACGATGGTTTCACCGACGCGCAAGGCACGGCAGTAACCGCCATTTTTCTCCCAGGGGGCGGCGGAAAAGCAGCGCTGGATCGATGCGCCTTTTGGAATCGGTTCAAGTTCGACGTGGAGGGTTTTCAAGCCGCGGAACTGCAGGTTACTGGTACGCCACACCGGCGGCTTTTTCTCCAGCAGGCGCAAGTTCGGGAAGCGCTTGAGCAGGCTGCTGAACACCACCTCGGCCTCCAGTCGGAACAGCGCCGGGCCCAGACAGAAATGCACGCCACGGCCAAAGGCCAGGTGGTCGTTTTTCGCGCGTTGAATGTTGAAGCGGTCCGGGTCGGCAAAGTGCTCCGGGTCGCGGTTGGCAGCGGCGCGTATCAGGTACACCAGATCGCCTTTGCGCAGGGTCTGGCCTCTGAGTTCGATATCTTGCGTCACGACGCGATGGCTGAACTGCCCCGACGGATCAATGCGCAGCATTTCTTCGATCGCGGGTTTCATCAACGAGCCATCGGCCAGCAGTGCGTTCAGCTGGGCAGGGTTGGTCAACAAGTACCACAGGCCGATGCCCAGCATATCGGCGCTGGTGGTGTAGCCAGCCACCAGAACAAAGGCCACCTGGGCCAGCAGATCGTCTGTGCTCGTGTCGGGGCCGGCGGCGGCAATGACACGGCTGACCAAGTCGTCACGCGGGGCCTGCCGGCGTCGCTCGATCAGGTTGCCGAAGTAGGCGTACATCTCCTCCAGGCCTTGCGCGGCGGCGCCGGGAGTATTCGCCGGGTCCAGGTTGCCGACCAGAAACATCAGGATCACATCGGTCCAGCGCCGCAGCTTGAGCGCATCTTTTTTGGGGATGCCGTAGAGCATCGCCAGCACTCTGGCCGGCACCTGATTGAACAGGCGGCTCATCAGTTCGGCGGAAGGGCCCACTGTGGCGAGGAGTTCATCGGTAACCGCCTGGATGTCTGCCCGCAGCGCTTCAATCGAGCGCGGCGTGAACGCGCGGCCGAGCAGATGGCGGCTGGTCTCATGGACTTTGCCATCCTGGGCGTACATCCAGCGCGATGCTTTTTCAATAAAGGGCTCGTACATCGCGCGTTTTTCGGGCGGCAGTTGCGCGTTTACCAACTGACGTATCCGATCTGAGGAGTAGCGGGTGGCGTCGCTCTGCGCTTTGAAGACGTCGTCGAAGCGGGTCAGCATCCACGCCTTGTGCTGGGAACTCCAATACACGGGATGATGGGTGCGTAGAAACGCGTAGGCCGGGTAGGGATCGCGAACCGTGTCGGGGTCGCGGAAGTCGGGTTTGCCTTGAGGGTTCATGGTTATTGATCCTCATACAATGCGCGGGTGAACTGCTGGATGTAGTCGGCTTTCGCGATAGGCGCGTCGACCAGTTCGTCAGGCGGCTTCAGCCAATCGCCGAGGCAGGCAATGCGCGCAATGCTGGCGCACGGTTCGTCATCGTGAGCGAGGCCCCAGCGGTGCAAATAGGCGACAAACACTGCGATCAAGTCGCGCAGCAGGCCCGGTTCGAGCGGCTGGCCTTCGAGCGCCTGAATGATCAGATCGAGGGCGCGGGCGTAAGTCAGCCCCACCGCTTGCGGGTGGGAAAAATCACCGGCGTCTCGGCACTGCCGGACAATGCTCCGCTCGATTGCCTGGCCCGGGTTACAGGGCGCAACCCGGTCAAATCGCGGACGGGACAGCGCATCCTTGATCACTTGGTAGGCCATCACGCTGTTGTCCCCGGCGAATGTCGGGCTGATCTCGAAGTCCATGCGCAGGGTGACGATCTGGTTGTAGTGGTGAAACCCTTGTGAACCACACAACTCACGGCACTGGGCGATCACTTCCAGGCCCATCCAGGTGCCGATGCATTTGCTTAATGCCGCGAGAATGTGCAGGTCTTTACGCCGTTCGGTCTGCGGCCATTGCGCTTCGAAGCGTTCTAGGATGGCTTGCTCAAGATACTTGAGGGCCAATGCCTTGAGCTGGACGTTGTACAAGCGCTGGCGAAACAGCGGGTTGCCCAGTAGCGGGCCGGCCTGTGTCAGGCGGTGGCGGGCGAATTGATAGGCCAGGTGCGCGCTCAATCCCGCACCAAGGCGCGAGGCGGCCATCAACAGCAGGCGCTCCTGGAGGAACGTCTCCAGTGCATTGATAAAGCGTTCGTTTTTGGGCAGGTCGCTGACGAACTGGCCGTTGCGGGTAAACCTGGCGTGGCGTTGCAACAAGGCGTCGGTGTTCAGCTGCATCTGGCAAAAGCGCAAACCGCCGACCTGATTGGCGTGAATGCCGCCCTTGGGGTCGCAAGCCATGACCTTGACACCCGAGCGCAACGGGCCGTTCTCTGTGTCGCGAATCACCACGCGAAACCAGTGGTGCCCCTGGTCTTCGCCATTGACCTGCAATCGCGCGAGTACCATCGCCACCTGGGCGGCATACAAACTGTTGCCGATCCAGTACTTACAGGCGCCGGCGCACGGTGAGTCGAGCACCAGGCAGTGCCGGGCAGGATCGTAGGTAACGGTTGTCTTGAGGTTACGCACGTCGGTGCCGCTGGCGATTTCAGTGCAGCCAAAGGCATACACAGCGCGCATCTGAATGACTTCATCGCGGTAGCGCGCCACTTGCTCCGGGCTGCCCTGGGTCAGTAAGGCGTTGGCGGCAATCATATGGTCGACCAGCGAGGAATACAGTGCGTAATCGTAGGCACCGATCACGCCGATCTGTTCGCACAGCGCCCTGAAATGTGATTCGTCCGGTTGGCCGAGCCACATGTCATTGTTGATCACCCCGGCATTGAAAATGGCGTGCATACGCCTGATGGTCAGGTCCATGTAGGCCCTGAGGGGGAGGTGGTGACGTTCTCGAGCAGCAAATAATGGGGTGCGAAGCAGGTGTTGCAGACATTCGTTCATGCCGTAACCCTCAGCCAGACTCTGCGTGTCTTCGCTACTGGGTTACGGCGTTCCAGACCTCAAGTGAACCACTGACATAGTTAGAACTTTAGCCGCCGTGTACTGCGTCGCAACTCTGTGGACACGCCACTCGTCGTGCGCCATACACGGGCTCAATTGACACGGCTTGCCAGCACCTCACCGATACTGCGGCGGCGCGCGTGGGTTTCTGCGGCGTGGATCAACTGTTCCAGTTCATTGGGTTCCACATCGTAGAACTGTTCCATCTCGGCCAATGCCAGCTTCAGGTCGGCGGCGGTAATCGCCGGGTCGCGCGCGGCCCTGGCATCCTTAAAGATCGCTGTCGGCGACTCGCTGGCACCTTTGGGATAGCGCGTGCGGGTGGCATTGTTGTAGGCCAGTGCGCAGGTCAATAGCGCTCCGGCGCCGAGCATCACCACCGGCAGTTCCTGCCAGCCGAGCGCCGCCGAGGCCGGATCGGCCAGTACCAGCGTCATCGCCAGGCCTCCCGCGGGTGGGTGCAGGCAGCGCAGCCAGCAGATCAGGATCACGGTCATGCCTGCTGCCAGGCAGGCGCTGCCCAAGGTGCGCCCCAGGACCCGCGCGACCAACAGCGCGACCACGGCCGCACACAGGTAGCTGCCGATGATCGACCACGGCTGGGCCAGGGCGCCGGATGAAACGGCAAACAGCAGCACGGCCGACGCGCCCAGCGGGCCAAGCAGGTGCAGGGCGACCTCCATGCCAAACACTTGGGCGCAGAGCCATACGCTGAGCAGAGTGCCCAAGGCCATGCCGATCGCGGCACGGCTCCATTCGGCAGGGCGGGTATTGATGGCGGCGGGTAACCAACGAGCGAGCATCGACAACTTCCATAAACAGCGGGCAAAAAAAAGGCTTGTCTGGTTTCCCGGAAAAGCCCTTGAAAGTTCCTGCATTTGGGGGAGGAACCTGCGTAGTGTGCCGAGCGCGATGCAAGGTCGCCAATGCATATTAATGCAGGTTAAATACAAAAATAATGGACTCAACTGGCCGGCTGCCGCCGGCGCGGTCAAGGTCGGAGGGGTTTGTCCAAGTGCAGCAGCACGTAGGGATTCTTGTCGAACGTGCCGGTGAGCGTCGGTGTGATCGAGCGCAATCGCGGGTCTTGCAACGCTTCGAAGTCGTCCTGGCTCATGACCAGCCACGCCGGGCCTTGCAACGTCGCCAGGTCGGCGGGCTGCTGTGTGAACAACGGCACTCGGTCGCAATCGAGGTTGACGATGAACTTGATGGCTTTGGCATCTTTGCCCAGCGCATGCAGCACGACGGGCGCCGGTTGCTGGTTGACCTGGGCCTGGACTTGCAGGCTGAAGGTACGCGTGTCATAGAGGCTACGCTCCAGTGGCTCGACCACCCAAATATAGGTGGTCCATACCGCCAGCACGGCAGTCAGCGCCGGCGCCAGCATGCGCAGGCGTGCCTGGAACACTGCCACCAACGCCAGCACTTGAAGCACGCCAAGCACGCCCAACACCCAGCCGATGTGCGCCAACTGCTCCGGGTAACGCGGGCGCGCCATCCAGAGCCCGGCGATCAGCAACGCAGGCAACACGGTCCACAGGCTCAGCATCAAACCGCGCAGCCAGCCGAACAACCGGCCGTGGGCGACTTGAAACGGATACGCCGCAATAATGGCCGCCATCGGCAGCATCGGCAGCACGTAACGCGCTTTCTTCGCCTGGGGCACCGACAAGCCGAGCATCACCAGCAAGCCCGCCGCGGCGCAGTACAGCACCAACTGCAACGCCGGATCAGGTGCGCGTCGGCCGCCCAGCGCTATCGCCAGCAGTACCAGCAACGCCAGCGGGTAAGCCAGCGCGTAGTTGCCCAGGGAACTGCTGAAGTAATACAACGCACCGCTGGAGCCTTCGCTGCCATCCATCCGCCCGAGGAACTGCATGCGGATCACGTCCTGCATGAACGCTTCGCCGCCACTGAGCTTGGCCAGCAGCAACAGCAGGCCGACGCACGCCCCCAGCAGTGCCAGGGCCAACAGGCCGAAGCTGAACAGTTGGCGCCATTGACGGTTGATCAGGAAGTAGCTGCACAGCACGCCTGTGGGAATCACCAGGCCAATCGGTCCACGGATCGCAAAGCCCACAATCAACAGCAGGTACAGCCAATGCAGGCGCTTGGCGGCACCGAAGTGATCATGTGCATAACCCAGGTAGAACACCGTCAGGGCCACGGCCGCGAGCATCTGGTCCAGCGACACAGCGCGGGTTTCGCTGATAAACGTGCTGCTGAGCAACAGCAGCGCAACACTCAGCAGGCCCCAACGCTGGGAGTAGGGCGCCGTCAGCCGATACACCAGCATGACGATCAGCGCCGAAGCGATGGACGTCGGCAACCAGGCCGTGAAGCTGTTGACCTGGCCCAGGGGCAAGGACAGCAGCCACGTCATCAGCGTCGAGGTCGCCAGGTAATCGGCATACGGTTGCCCGTAGGTCGTGGGGAAGAAGCTCGGCCCATGGCGCAGCATCTCCTGGGCGAATACCACGAAGCGCGAGTCAAACCCGATGATTGCCTGGTGCCAGTTACCGGCGATGAATAACAGCAACGCCAGCAGCGCCAACCCCAGCGACTGGCGCCGGATCGCTGCGTTCATCAGTTGGGGCATTTGATCGTTCACTTGTCAGGCTTCCCGTGCTTGCGGCACCCACTGTTGCTGGGGAATCGGCAACTGGCAGGAGTCGCCACGGCCCATCGGGAAGTACTGGAAGCCTTTGCGCGCCAGGCGCTCGCCGTCGTACAGGTTGCGCCCATCGAAGATCACCGGAGTGTTCAGGCGTTGGTGGATCAGGTCGAAGTCCGGTGCCTTGAACTGCTGCCATTCCGTGCAGATGATCAGCGCATCGGCGCCGCTCAGGGTGGATTCCGGAGTGCCCATCAGCATCAGCCGTGGGTCGTCGCCGTAGATCCGCAGGGTTTCCTGCATGGCTTCCGGGTCAAACGCGCGCACATTGGCGCCGGCTGCCCACAGCGCTTCCATCAACACGCGGCTCGGGGCATCGCGCATGTCGTCGGTGTTGGGCTTGAAGGCCAGGCCCCACAGGGCGAAGGTCTTGCCGCGCAGGTCGCCCTTGAAGAAGGCGTTGATGCGCTCAAACAGCTTGCTCTTCTGGCGCTGGTTGATCGCTTCGACGGCTTCGAGCAGGTCGCTCGAGCAATGGGCCTGCTTGGCGCTGTGGATCAGCGCGCGCATGTCCTTGGGGAAGCACGAGCCGCCGTAGCCGCAGCCTGGGTAGATGAAGTGATAGCCGATGCGCGAGTCGGCGCCGATGCCCAGGCGTATCGCTTCGATGTCCGCCCCCAGGTGTTCGGCCAGTTCGGCGATCTGGTTGATGAAGCTGATCTTGGTGGCCAGCATGCAGTTGGCGGCGTACTTGGTCAGTTCGGCGCTGCGCAGGTCCATGAAGATGATGCGATCGTGGTTGCGGTTGAAGGGTGCGTACAGGTCGCGCATGACTTCGCGCACTGCTTCACGCTCGCAGCCGATGATGATGCGGTCCGGGCGGCGGCAGTCGGCAACCGCCGAACCTTCCTTGAGGAATTCCGGGTTGGAGACGATATCGAACTCCAGGTGCCGGCCGGTCCCGTGCAGGGCCTTTTCGATATGGGCGCGCAAGGTGTCGCCGGTGCCGACGGGTACAGTGGATTTTTCCACCAGGATCACCGGCTCGATGCGATGGCGGGCAACCGCATCGCCGACCGACAGCACGTATTTCAAGTCCGCCGAACCGTCTTCATCCGACGGCGTACCCACCGCGATAAACAGCACTTCGCCATGTTCGACGGCGAGCTTTTCATCGAAGGTGAAGCTCAATCGTCCGCTTTCAAGGTTCTCCTTGACCATCGCCGCCAACCCTGGCTCGAAAATGCTCACATGGCCCTGCTGCAATTGCCTGACCTTGTGTTGATCAACGTCCATGCAGATGACATCGTGACCGACTTCGGCCAATACAGTGGCCTGTACCAGACCGACGTAACCACTACCAAATACACTGATTTTCATGGGGCATTCCTGGGGCTTGCTGTGCTAGCACGACGAGAGTTAATAACCAGTACACCGAGGATGACCAAGGCCACCCCCAGGGTTTTTGAAAGCGAAAAATGTTCGTTGAACACCGGCAGGCTGGCGGCCAACAGGTAGACCAGCGCGTAGCTGATGCTGAGCAGCGAATAGGCGCGGCCCAGGGGCAAATCCTTGAGCGCACAGAGCCAGCACAGCATCGACAGCGCATAAGCGAGGATTGCCAGGCTCACCACGCCGAGGGCGCCCAGGTCGATGGCGTTGCTGCTGAATGCGCCGAGCCATTCGTCCGGCAGGGGCAGGCGCGTCATGCTCCAGCGCATCCCCAACTGGGCGGCGCTGACCAGGCCGACACTGCCCAGGGCGAAGGCAAACCCGCGAGCCCGGCTCATACCTGGCGCCCCAGCAGCACGACGCCGGCAATCACCAGCGCCACACCCAGCCAATGCCGGGTGTCGATGTGCTCCTTGAATACGAAGCGCGCCATTAACGTGACCAAGACGAAATTGAGGCTGAGCATCGGGTAGGCAATCCCGACTTCAAGGCGCTGCAGCACCAGCAGCCAGACCAACAAGCCAAAACCCAGGCACAACAGCGCGGCCCACAACCAGGCAGAGCGCAGTTTCAGGGCCCAACCGTCAGGCTGGTCGCGCCAGCTTTCCACGGCGAACTTCTGAGCGACCTGGCCCATGCAAGTGAGCAGGCAGGCGGCCAATAACAGGAACAGGGTGATCATGGCGCAACCTGCGGGAAAATCAGGATCACGATATTGCCTTGCTCATAGCGCTTGCCATCCGGGGGCAGCAGGTTCACTTCGGCGATCTCCTCGTCACCCTTGACGCGCATCACCACGCCCACAGAGCCTTGCCGGCGGGCCTCGTTCATCCATTGCTGGACCTGGGTCATGTCGACCTTGCGCTGGGCGGCGTCCGGGTAGGCGAGGCCGTATTTCACTTCGCCGATGGTGTTATAGAGGGTGATGTCGGTGCGTTGCAGGCGCCAGGCCAAGGCCGATGCCGCGCCGAGGTCATTGCTGAGCAGGGCGGATGTCGGTTGCAGTTCCTGCAGGTGGTCGATGATGAATTGATCCGGCGTCTTGTTGTACACCACCGAATGGGGCAGCGCGGCCGGGGCCAATGCCAACAGCAACCAGCTGCCCAGCGCCGGTGCGGCCCACAGTTTCAGTGGGCGTGCAACCTGCAACAGGTTGGCGATGATCCAGCCGAACAGGCCGGTGAATACCAGCACCAGGCTGAGGGTTTCCTGGCCGTGTTCGTACAGCGGTTTTTTCAGTTGGAACCACGTCAGCGCGAGCAAGGCCACGACACCGAGGATCAGGTTCAGCCAGCCGTTGATGCGCAAGGCACGGTCACGGGCCTGGGCCAGTTTGTCGGTGAGCGCGTTACCCATGAGCAACGCCAGCGGCAGCAGGCACGGCATGATGTAGGACGGCAGCTTACCTTTGGCCAGGCTGAACAGTGCCAGCGGCATCAGCAGCCACAACAGCAGGAATGCGGTGCCGGGCGCGCGCTTCTGCTGCCAGGCCTGCTTGACGGTGGACGGCAACAGCGCCAGCCACGGCAGGCTGAATGCGACCAGCAGCGGCAGGTAGTACCAGAATGGCTCGGCGTGCTGCGCGTCTGCGCCGGCAAAGCGTTGGATATGCTCATGCCAAAAGAAGAAGTTCCAGAAATCCGGCTCCTGACTCTGCACCGCAAGCGCCCAGGGCAGGCTGATGACAATCGCCACGGCGACGGCGACCAGGCCGTAACCGAGCAGCTCACGCAAGCGCTTCTGCCAGATCGCGTAGGGCAGGGCGATCAGCACCGGCAGCAGCCAGGCGAGGAAGCCTTTGGTCATGAAACCCATGCCACAGGCAACCCCAAGCAGCGCCCAGGACCCGACGCGACCGTTGCGGGTGGTGCTGTCGAAGCAAAACCACAGCGCCACGCCGGTCAGGTTGACCCAGAAGGTGAACTGCGGGTCCAGGTTGGCATAACCGCCCAGCGCCACGACGCTGAAAAAGCTCATGTACAGCACTGTGCTGACCAGGCTCTTGTGCGGGTCATTCCACAACCGGCGCGACACCCAGTACACCAGTAGAATGCTGAGCCCAGTGCTCAAGGCCGACGCAAAGCGCACGCCGAACAGGTTTTGCCCGAAGATCGCCTGGCCCAGCGCGATCATCCAGTAACCGGCAGCCGGTTTTTCGAAATAACGAATGCCCATAAAGTGCGGCGACGCCCATTTGCCGGTCAGCAGCATTTCCTGGCTGATCTGTGCATAGCGGGTTTCATCCGGAATCCACAGGCCATGGGTGGCCAGGGGCAACAGATAAAATGCGCCGAATGCCAACAGCAGCAGGGGCAGCGCCCAACGGCGGATCATGCCTGCTGCACTCCGAGCCAACCCTCACGGCCGCTCAGGGCGCCGCGCACCAGTTGTTGCTGGGGCAGGGTGGAGACGTCCGCCGGGAGCAGATCGCCCAGCGGTTTGAAATGGATGCCGCGCTGCCCTGCCTGGGCGAGCAACTGGCGAAAATCGTTGGACATCAGAATCCCTTCTACTTCTGCGTGGATCGTGTAGACGTTCAGCTTCGACTCTGCGAAGCGGTCGAGAATGAACCCGTTGAAATCCTTGGCAGCCACCACCGGCCCGACGACTTCGTCGAAGGTCGGCAGGTCTACCGGAATCTGTGGGGTGCCCGCGCTGCCATCGGCCAGGGTCGGACGAAACAGGCTGGTGCCCCGGCAATCGCTGTTGTAGCGAAAGTTGAAGGCTTGCTTGGCTTGCACCACGCGTTCATCGGCGCGCCAACCGGCGGCCGCTGAACAGTCGATACGTTCACCGAGGATGTCGCTCAAGGTGTCCACACCGCGTCGGACCTGCTCGATCAACTGTGCGTCGCTCCAACGTCCGGCATTGGCCTGCCAGCCATGGTGATCCCAGGCGTGCAGGCCGACTTCATGCCCGGCGGCCTTGGCCTGGCGCATCAAGTGCCCCAGGTCACGGCCGATCGGCTTGCCCGGCCAGGCGGTGCCGGCGAGCAAGATATCCCAGCCATACAGGCCGGCGGCGTTGGAACGCAGCATCTTCCACAGAAATTGCGGGCGGATCAGGCGCCACAAGTGGCGCCCCATATTGTCCGGCCCGACACTGAAGAAGAACGTCGCTTTTACCCCGGCTTCATCCAGGGACTCGAGCAACCGTGGCACGCCTTCGCGGGTGCCGCGGTAGGTGTCGACATCAATGCGAAGACCTGCCTGCATCAGCGCTTGTCCGCGATTTCGAGCATGGCTTCACGCAGGAAGAAATCCAGGGTGTTGCCGATGGTTTCGCTCATCTCCACGGTCGGCTCCCAGTTCAGCAGGCGCTTGGCGTTTTCGATGCTTGGTTTGCGGTGGGCCACGTCCTGGTAACCGGTGCCGTAGAACGCCTTGCTTTCCACGTCGCGGAAACCGGCGAACGGCGGGAAGTTGCCGCGCAGCGGGTGAGCTTCGAACTGACGCAGCAGTTCTTCGCCCAGCTGGCGGATGCTCGCTTCGTTTTCCGGGTTGCCGATGTTGATGATCTGGCCGTTGCACGCATCGTTGTCGTTATCGATGATGCGCGCCAGGGCTTCGATGCCGTCGGCGATGTCGGTGAAGCAGCGTTTCTGCTCGCCACCGTCGAACAGGCGGATCGGCGTACCTTCCACCAGGTTCAGGATCAACTGGGTGATCGCGCGGGAGCTGCCGATACGTGCCGAGTCCAGGCGGTCCAGACGCGGGCCCATCCAGTTGAATGGACGGAACAGGGTGAACTTCAGGCCCTTGGCGCCGTAGGCCCAGATCACACGGTCCAGCAGTTGCTTGGAGACCGAGTAGATCCAGCGTTGCTTGTTGACCGGGCCGACCACCAGGTTGGAGGTGTCTTCGTCGAAGTACTGGTCCTGGCACATGCCATAGACTTCAGAAGTCGACGGGAAGATCACGCGCTTGTTGTACTTGACGCAGTAGCGCACCAGCTTGAGGTTCTCTTCGAAGTCCAGCTCGAACACGCGCAGCGGGTTGCGGGTGTATTCGATTGGGGTGGCGATGGCCACCAGCGGCAGGACCACGTCGCACTTCTTGATGTGGTACTCGATCCACTCGGTGTGAATGCTGATATCGCCTTCCACGTAATGGAAGTTCGGGTGGCTGCGCAGGCGCTCGATGGCGTCGGAGCCGATGTCCAGGCCGTAGACTTCGTAACGGTCGTCACGCAGCAGGCGTTCGGACAGGTGGTTACCGATAAAGCCGTTCACGCCCAGGATCAGCACGCGGGTGCGACGTGGCTTGCGGCCGGACTCGGCGCCGCGCAGGACGGAACCGTCTACCAGGCCCAATTCGTTGGCCAGGGACGGGCCGGCCAGGTACAGACCGTTGTCGTTGCGCTGACCGAACTTGATCACCAGCGAGTCTTCACCGCACGCGATGCGCAGCGGGTTGACGCTGATCACGCGGCCAGGCGCCAGGCCTTCGTTGCCCTGGACCACTTCGGCTTGCCACACGATCAGCTTGTGCTCGCCCACGGCGCAGAAAGCGCCCGGGTACGGTTGCGTCACGGCGCGCACCAGGTTGAACAGTTCTTCAGCCGGTTTTTGCCATTCCAACTTGCCATCCGCTGGAGTGCGGCGGCCGAAATAAGTGGCCTTGCTTTCGTCCTGGGCGGTTTCCGCCAGTTTGCCCGCGGCCAGTTGCGGCAAGGCGTCGCGCAGCAGGCTGCTGGCGGCGTCACGCAGTTTGGCGTGCAGGGTCAGGCCGGTGTCGGAACGCTCGATCGCGACTTTCTGCTGGGCCAGGATCGCGCCGGCATCGGCACGCTTGACCATGCGGTGCAGGGTCACGCCGGTTTCGGTTTCGCCTTTGACCAGCACCCAGTTGGCGGGCGCGCGGCCACGGTATTTCGGCAGCAGCGAGCCGTGCAGGTTGAACGCGCCTTTGCGGGCGGTGGCCAGCAGGGGTTCGCTCAGCAGGTTGCGGTAGTAGAAGGAGAAGATGAAATCCGGGTTGAGCTTGGCGATGCGCTCGATCCACAGCGGGTGGTTGGCGTCTTCCGGTGCATGCACCGGGATGCCTTTGCGGGCGCACAGTTGCGCGACGGAACCGTAGAAATTGTTTTCCTTGGGGTCATCGGCATGGGTGAACACGGCAGCAATGTCGTAACCGGCAGTCAGCAGGGCTTCAATGCCAGCACAGCCAATATCGTGGTAAGCGAAGACAACAGCTTTTGAATTCATGACGAAACCTGATCGGAAGGGGAAGTAGTGGTGGTATGGGAGGACACCATGCCGTCAACGACGACCACGGGTGCCGGTGCTGCCGGTTGGTTGCGCAGCACTTTTTCAATAAAGAACCGGGGGCGGGCGCGCACATCGCTGTACATGCGGCCCAGGTATTCACCCAAGAGGCCCATGCCGATGAACTGGCCGCCGGTGAACACGAACAGCACCGCGAACAGCACGAACGTGCCGCCGCCGGCCCATTGGGCGCCGAAGGCCAGGCGCAGGACGATCAGCGCAACGGCGAACAGCACGCCCAGGCCCGCCAGGCTGAAACCGACGATGGACAGCAGGCGCAGCGGGGTGGTGGTCATGCAGGTCAGCAGGTCGAACATCAGGCTGATCAGGCGCATGGCGCTGTATTTGGATTCGCCGTGTTCGCGCTCAGCATGGTGTACGAGGATTTCAGTCGTGTGACGGGCAAAACCGTTGGCCAGGATCGGAATAAACGTGCTGCGTTCGCGGCAGGCGAGCATGGCGTCGACGATGGTGCGGCGGTACGCGCGCAGCATGCAGCCGTAGTCACTCATGGCAACGCCGGTCGAACGCTGCACGGCCAGGTTGATCAGGCGCGACGGCCAGCGGCGGAAGGCCGAGTCCTGGCGGTTGTTGCGCACGGTGGCAACCACGTCGTAGCCCAGCGCGGCTTGTTCCACCAGGCGCGGGATTTCTTCCGGGGGGTTCTGCAGGTCGGCGTCGAGGGTAATCACCACTTCGCCCCGGCACTGCTCGAAACCGGCCATGATCGCCGCATGCTGGCCATAGTTGCGATTGAGGATCACCGCGACCACATTGCTGCCGTCTTCGGCGGCGGCGTCTTCGAGCAATTGGGCGGATTTGTCGCGGCTACCGTCATCCACCAGGATGATTTCGTATTCGTAGGCCAGTTGCTTGCAGGCTGCCGTCGTGCGACGCAGCAATTCAGGCAGGCTCTCTTGTTCGTTGTAGACCGGGATGACGATCGACACACAATGAATAGGGTAGGGTTTCAAAGATTCATGACCTCGGGGTTTGAGCAACTTGGAGCGTAAAGACAACAGTCACTGGCCGAAAAGGCGGGTGTCTGGTTGAACCTGCTGTGGAGTTGGTGTGTTCATCCGACCATCCTGATGGGTTATTGAGATCTTCCATGTGCCGCCGAGAGTAAAGATCAAAAATTACAAAGATAAAGACGAATCAACAAGTTACTCGGCACAGTGCGGTTCGTTCTCAAGTCCTGCGGCCAAGATTAAGCGTAAAAATGTTCAACGAATATGAAAGCCGTATGAAAAACTCGTTTATTTGACAGGTAGACAGCTAGGGTTCAGCTACACAACTAAGGCACTGAGGGCATTGTTTATTTAGCGTAATAGGAACGTTTTACATGGCGCCGGGCTCCACTGAGTAGGCGCGGATCTGCGTGCTGCGTGGCGGCAGTGTCTGCTACGTGTGTTTATTGAAGAATCTTCTCTGCATTGCGCCTCAAGTGCCGGTAAAGTAAGCCATCTCTTGCCAGGGTACTCGGATGAATAGCGTGCAGCGTTTAGGCGGCCAATGGCGGCCGGTGTTGATGGGATTGTTGATGAGCGCAGCCTGCGTCACCACCGCATGCGCCGATGACGCAGTGGCGCTGACCACGGTGGTCCAACTGCCGGAAGGGGTTGAAGTGCGCGGCAAGGAAGTTGCCGCCTACACCTGGGACGACCGCCAGGGCAAGAACCTGCTGGTGTTGGCCGAGCAAATCAGCGAACGCGAGGATGACGGCACCCAGTCGGCGTTTGTCTACGCGGCCCAGTATCTGATCGACGGTGACCGCCCCAAGCGCATGTGGATGCTCTACGACGACGTGCAGCACTGTGAATTCGATGCCGCGCTGCGCTTCGACATGGCGGCGACCAAAGTCACCGACCTTGCCGGCGACGGCACCACCCAGGCTACGGTGGGTTACACGCGCACCTGCACCAGTGATGTCAGCCCCAATGAATTCAAACTGATCATGCATGTCGGCAAGGCGCAGAAGTACCGCCTGCGCGGGGTCGACCGGGTCGGCGCCGCCTGGTGGGACGAAGAGGCCGGGGCACTGCGTGGCATGCCGCTGCCCAGGGACTGCAGCGTCGCCGGGCAACAGGCGTTGGTCAGCCAGTACAAGGAGCAGGGCACCGAGTTGCCTTTGCCGGGCTGCTACAGCGACGAGAAAGACTTTGCCAAGGCGCCGGAGGCCTACCTGACGTTCATGCGTCAGCACTGGTTCGCGCTGATGCAGAAACAGGATGCTGAATGGGGCCAGGCGCAGACCCCGTCCCAGGAGCCGACCGAGGACGAAGAGAGCGCCCCGTGATTTGGCGCCAGGGCCGATCGTGCGTTAGACTCGGCCGTCGCCAATTCAATAAATACCTCGAATAAACAATTGGTTACTCGAGGTATTTAATCCAAAGGCTGATCTACCTTGACTGAGTCTATCCGCAACCCTCTGACCCTCTACCTCACCCGCCTGGCGCCCTCCAGCCAACTGACCATGCGTTACGTGCTGCAGGATGCCGCCGACCGCCTGGGCTTCGAGGACATCAACCTTGAGGAGATCGACTGGCACCTGCTGCAACCCGAACAGGTGATCGCGCTGGTTGCGGCCTTGCGCGAGGACGGCTACGCGCCCAATACCTCATCGCTGTATGTCAACGCTGTGCGCGGGGTCATGAACGAAGCCTGGCGCATGAGCCTGATCAGCCAGGAACACCTGCTGAAAATCCGCACGGTCAAGGCTGCGCCCGGCACACGCCTGAGCCAGGGGCGCAACCTGCGTCGCACGTTGATCCGCGAAATGATGGACGTATGCGCTGCCGATCCGCGCCCTCAGGGCCTGCGCGATGCTGCAGTGATCGGCATCTTGTATGGCTCAGGCATGCGCAAGTCGGAGTCGGTCAACCTCGACCTGGCGCAGATCAACTTTGGCGAGCGCAGCCTGCGCGTGATCGGCAAGGGCAACAAGGAACTGATCAAGTACGCGCCGGGTTGGGCCTTCGCCAAATTACAGGCCTGGCTCGAATTCCGGCGCGAACAGCTCAAGGAGGGCGAGCCAGACGATGCGTTCCTGTTCAACCGCATCCGCCGGGGCAGCCACATCACCCGCGAACGCATCACCAAGCATGCGATTTACTACATCGCCCGCCAGCGCGGTCAGCAAGTCGGGGTGACGATCATGCCCCATGATTTCCGGCGGTCTTTCATCACGCGGGTGATCGAGGAACATGACCTGTCGATTGCACAAAAACTTGCGCACCACACCAATATCCAGACCACCGCCAGCTATGACATGCGCGACGACAATGAGCGCCGGCGCGCGGTGGATCGGTTTGACCTGTAGCCGCCGGCGAGCGCGGTCGCCGCGCTCCATCCTCGGGCATGGCTCAGGAGGAAGGCGGGGCGCCGGGCAGCAGGTGCGCCGGTAAACGGCGCAAGGTCCACAACGTGGTGAACATTGCCGCGACCGCACACAGGGCGATGCCAATCAACATCGGCGCCGGGGTGTGATCGGCGAAGATTCCCACCAGGGTCATGGAGACCGCGGCCGTGATCATCTGGATCGCGCCGAGCAGTGCCGACGCGGAACCCGCCACCGCGCCATGATCCTCCAGGGACAACACACCGGCCGCCGGTAACAGCAAACCGAGAAAGCCGAAACCGATAAACAGCAGTGTCATCATCAAGGCAAGGTGACTGCCCCACAGCGTGGTGGCGGCCAACACCACCATGACCGCCGCCACACCCACCACCGACCAGCGAATCAGCGGTGCCAGCCCGAAGCGTGCGCTCAGGCGGGCGGTGAGCTGGCTCATGGCAAAAAATGACGCTGCGTTCAGCGCAAAGCACAGGCTGAATTGGGTCGGGGTCAACCCGAAGTACTCGATGTATACGAACGGCGCGCTGCCGATAAACACAAAGAACGTTGCCAGGCCGAACCCGCACACCACCGATAAACCGATGAACACCGGGTCGCGCAACAACGCCCCATAACTGCTGAATGCATGCCCCAGGGTCTTGCCCAGTCGGCGCTCGGCGGGGTGGGTTTCAGGCAATTGCACGATGGTCATGCCCAGGCACAACACGGCCACCACCGCCAGCACGGCAAACACCTCGCGCCAACTCCAGAGCGCAATCACCAGGCTACCGGCCAATGGCGCGAGGATCGGCGACACACTCATCACCAACATCAGCAAAGCCATCAGGCGTGCCGCTTCATGGCCGGTATACAGGTCACGCACAATAGCCCGGGGAATCACCATCCCCGCGCACGCGCCGAACGCCTGCACGGCGCGAAAACCAATCAGCACTTCGATGCTCGGCGCCAGGGCGCAGCCGATACTGCCCACGGCGAAGATCACCAACCCGGCATAGATCGGCGGCTTGCGCCCGAACACATCACTGATCGGGCCATAAAACAGCTGGCAGACGCCGATGATCATGAAGAACACCGTGAGGCTCATCTGCACCGCTGCCGGCGAGGCCTGCAGGCTGGCGCCCAGGGTCGGCAGCGCCGGCAGGTAGATATCGATGGCGAAGGGGCCGACGGCCGTGATCAGACCTAGCAGCAAAGCAAGGCGGGCGATACGTTTAGGCATGGGCAGTTCCGGGTGAAGCAAAGGTCGGTCAGCTTAAAGAACCGCCCCCGCGCAAACAAGGCGGGCAAGGCTTTGAGTTTATCTGCGCAGATCTGCGCAATTGAGCTTCAATAACAGGGAGCCTATGCCGATAACAGTATCAGTGACGCTCTAGCGGTTGGGTTCCCAACCGGCTGTCCAGGCTACGGGGATGACCAGCATGACGATCAAATTACGCTTGTGGCTATTGATTGCGACCGGGTTGCTCACAGCTTTGATCATGAGCCTGGCCGGTTACCTGGGAAACGTCCGGATGGCCGATGCCGTGCAGGATAACGAGATCAGCATGACGGTGCTGCGCAACCACATGGAAGCCGACATGATGCACGACGCCCTGCGCGCCGATGTGTTGTCGGCGATGTTGGTCGGGTTGGGTAAAAGCACCAGCACCAAGGCCGAGGTCGGCAACTCGCTCAAGGAGCATGCCGAGCACTTTCGCCAAGTGCTGGAGGACAACCTCAAGCTGCCGCTGGGCGACACGCTCAAGACCAGCCTGGAAAAAATCAAACCCAGCCTGGATACCTATATCAGCGCTGCTGAACGCATTACGGCACTCGCGCTGGACAACCCGGAGGCCGCTCGCGGCGAACTGGAGACCTTCAATACAGCCTTCAGCCAGTTGGAAGGTCAGATGGCGAGCCTCAGCGAGCTGATCGAAAACAATACGCAGCAAACCAGCATCGGCACCCGACAAACCATCAGCAACGCCAACTTCACCTTGGGCGTGGTGTTGATTGCGAGCCTGCTGCTGCTCCTGGCGCAGGGCCGCTGGGTTTCGCGGAGCATCATGGGGCCGTTGCAGGCCGCAAGCCGCATCGCCGACAGCATCGCCCGTGGCAATTTGAGCGAACCGATTGTCGAGCCCCAGCGCAAGGACGAGGCCAGCGCGCTGATACGCAGCCTCGGCACCATGCAGCGGGACCTGCGCGGCATGATCGAAGTGGTGCGCAGCAATGCCCATGGCGTCAATGGCATGAGCGAGCAACTGAGCCAGGGTTGCCATGAGGTGGCGGGCAGCAGTCAGCAGCAAAGTAGCGCCGCCAGCACCATGGCGGCGGCGGCCAGTGAAATGACCGCCAGTATCGAGGAAATCACCCAACATGCGGCGCGCGCACTGAACATGGCCAACCAGGCAGAAGCCTTGGCCAAGGACGGCGGTCGGGTGATCCACCAAGTGGTCAGTGACATGGCCGGCATTGCCCGTTCGGCGCAGCAGTCGGCTCACGTCATCCGCACGCTGGACAAGGAGTCCGAGGCAATCTTCAGCATTATCCAGGTCATCAAGGGCATTGCCGATCAAACTAATCTGCTGGCCCTGAATGCCGCGATCGAAGCCGCCCGCGCCGGTGAACAGGGGCGCGGTTTTGCGGTAGTCGCCGATGAAGTGCGCAGCCTGGCCGGACGCACCAGCGCCTCGACCCAGGAAATTGCCAGCATGGTCGGCCGTATCCAGCAAAACACCCGCGAAGCGGTGACCAGCATGGAGGAGGGCGTCACACAAGTGGACAAGGGCATGGCCGTGACCGCCGAAGTCGAGCGCGCCATCCGCGAGATTCTCCAGGCCACCCTCAACACCACTGAGTTGGTCAACGACATCTCCCGCACCATCAGCGAGCAAAGCCTGGCCAGTAACGAAATTGCCCATCAAGTGGAGATGATTGCCAGCATGTCGCAGCGCAACAGCCAGGTGATCGGCACGACGGCCTCGACGACGGACGAGTTGTCTGCATTGGCGGGGAAATTGTCGCAGTCGGTGGATCGATTTCGGCTCTGAGCATCACCGCTGATTTAGACAACTCGACTCAATCCTAACGCCAGCAGCCATCGGCAATTCGTGATGGCTGAGGGATGAGGTTTGGCTGTTTGGTAGGCTGGCGGCTAGGGATATACGATCGTGACAGTCGTCATGGCAGCATTGAATCGGTGCTGTCTCGTTACTCAATCAAAGACTCTTTGTAAGGTTGCCTAGCATCTCTTTTGCGGTAGAGACAACTTTGGAGTTCATTTCATAGGCTCGTTGAGTGGTGATCATGTTGACCATCTCTTCAACGGTACTCACGTTTGAGGTTTCCAAGGTGCTCTGCAATGTTGTGCCGATACCATTGACTCCCGGAGTGCCGACTTGAGGAGCCCCGCTGGCGGCGGTTTCCAGAAAGAGGTTGGCGCCTTGTGCTTGCAAGCCTGCCGGATTAATGAAATCGGCTATCTGCAGATTTCCAATCACCTGCGAGGCAGGGCTGCCGGCGACAGTGATCGATACAGTCCCGTCCTGGCCCACGGTGAATGTCTGGGCGTTGTTGGGAACAACGATCGCCGGTTCCAGGGCGAACCCATTCGCTGTGACGATCTGACCGTTTGCATTTAAGTGGAACGTGCCGTCCCTAGTGTAGGAAAGGCTGCCGTCGGGTTGCATTATCTGGAAAAAACCACGGCCGTTCAGCGCCAGGTCCAGAGGTTGACCGGTCGTTTGCAGGCTGCCGGCAGAGAAGTTTTTCTGGGTGCCGACGACATGCACCCCGGTGCCTAGTTGCAGGCCAGAGGGCAGTGCGCTGTTCTGGGTTGACTGTGCGCCTGGCTGTCGTTTGATCTGATAGACAAGGTCTTGAAACTCGGCGCGATCACGTTTGAAGCCGGTAGTCGAGACGTTCGCCAGATTGTTGGAAATAGTGGTTAGGTTAGTGTCCTGGGCAGAAAGCCCCGTTTTTGCGACATACAGTGCAGGAAGCATCCAAATCTCCTTGGCGGCCGTTTTGCGTGGTTAGGATTTGTCGGGGAGGGCAAACACAATTGACTTCCGAACGAGCCTCACGTCATCTGGAGTAACGTCTTGTTGATGGTGCTTTCGGTCGAAATCGTCTTGGCGTTTGCCTGGTAGTTGCTCTGGGCCTTGATCAGGTTCACCAACTCGGTGGTCAGGTTAACGTTGGAGTTCTCCAGAGCATTGGCGACGATCGATCCCAGTGTTCCGGCCTGAGGGACGTCATAACCCGGCTGGCCAGAAGCAAAGGTTTCCTTCCAGGCAGTGCCGCCTGCCGGCTGCAGGCCTTGCTCGTTGTTGAAACTCGCCAGCGATAGCTGGCCGATCGCTTTACTTTGCTGGTTGCTGAACGTGGCGAACATCACACCGCTACCGTCGATTTTCAGGCCGGTAATTTGCCCCGTCGCGTAACCATCGGTGATCGGTGGGTTGCGATAGCTGGCTGAGTTGTACTGTGTAATGTTGGCCATGTTGATGGCAACGCCGGCCGGGTTGGCGGCAGCGCCGTTATATTTCCATGCTCCGTTTTCCAGTGCGCCCGGCTTCCAGTCGGTAATCGTCAGGGTGGTATTGGACGTTGCGGAGGGGGGGATCGTGATAGTCGAAAGAGTGCCCGACGTATCAAATGTCAAAAGGGAACCCCTCGGCGCGACACCGGCAATGCCACTGATTGCCGTACCGTCTGGGTTTCGCCCATCGATCAGGGTGTAAGACATCCATTTATTGGCGTCCGTCTTCACCATGTACTGCACCATAGCGTGCGAGTTGCCTTGGGTGTCGTACAAGGTGGTGCTGTATTGGGTCGTGAAGCTGCTGGTGTCGGTTGGGTCGAACGGCTTGGTGGCTTGGTTGATCGCCGGCGCAGACGCGTTCAGGTTGCTGGTGGAGTCCACCTTGCTGGAAGCCTTTGGCGGCAAGTTCGACAGGTTCAGCCGCAGGTCGGTCAACCCGCCCTTGATGATCTTGCCGTCGGCGTCTGCGGCGTAGCCTTGCAGGCGTGAGGTGCCCGTATTGTTGGTGATGTAGCCATCTTTGTCTGCGCTGAAGGCACCGTTACGGGTGTACTGCAGAGAGCCGTCGCTGCCTTTCTGCACAAAAAAACCACCGCCTTGGATCGCCATATCCAGTGTGCCACCACTGCCGTTGACATCGCCTTGAGTGAACTGCTGGGACACAGCGGACAGGTTCACACCATTACCGATAGCATTGTGCCCAGTACCCAGCTTGGCAGCCGCATAGATATCAGCAAATTCTGCACGGGATGATTTGAAACCGGTTGTGGCGACGTTGGCGATGTTATTGCCAGTGACATCCAACTGTTTGTTGGCCGCATACAGCCCGCTGAGCCCAATATTAAAAGACATAGCCACTCCTTATTTTGCCATTCAGTTTGAATTTGAAGCAGGGGGCTGATCTGGCCGGGATTGAAGCATGGGGTTGCTGAGGCACCCTTGGAGCATCTTTTTCAGGCCGTCAGTTAGTCATCCAAGCGCCCACCGCTTAATCGGCGATGACTTTAGAGATGCTGATTGTGCGCAAAGAATGTTGGGTTTTATGGGAGGAACCATGGAGGAATGATGGAGGCGTCAGATTTCTTGTGGGAGGCATAACTTAAACGGTGATCTGATGACCGACGTGACAAGGTACATTGTGTTCGCACTCTTCCAAGGACAGACAATGCTTATCGTATTCAGCGGCCTTCCGGGCACTGGAAAAACCACTATCGCCAAGGCCCTCGTCGCTACGACAGGCGCCCTCTACCTGCGGATCGATACGATCGAACAAGCGATTCGAAACTCCGGTGCTCTTGCGCAAGACGTGGGGCGCAGTGGCTACATGGTCGCGAATGAACTCGCCCTGAGTAATCTTCGTCTAGGCCGTATGGTCATCGTTGATTGCGTAAATCCAGTCATCGAAAGCCGAATGGCGTGGAACGAAACCGCCTCGAAAGCGGGTGTTCGGTTGGTAAATATTGAAGTGATTTGCTCGGATAAAAACGAACATCGGCGCCGCATAGAAACGAGGCTGGGTGATATTCCCGGGTTGATTCCACCAACCTGGCAATCTGTGTTGGATCACGAATATGAAGCGTGGGCCGAAGCTCCGTTTTGCATAGACACCGCGCTGACTTCGCCGGAGCAAGCAGTATCGATGCTCACCGAAGGCTTATTGTCCAGTGAGTAGTGGCGGCTAATGGGTGCTTAGTCTGCGGTGAGGGCAGGGGAGACAACGGTGAGGATTTCCGAGTCGAACTGACGCAGATTGGCTACGGCTTGGCCCCGCCATTCGTCAGCAAAGTGCCTTGCCGCTTATTGACAGCGAAGCTGTATGGGGAAATACTCGCCTCCATATTCATATATATGACTAGATGACAGGGTGAATAAAGTCGATGAGTTCTCTTTCCAGTGATGTTCGCTTGCCGCTTTACCAACGCCTGCGTGACCATTTGGCTGAACAGATCGCCAACAATCGCTGGCGTCCGGGGGAAGCGATTCCCACCGAAGCTGCGCTTTCAGCGGAATACCAACTGTCTACCGGCACCGTGCGCAAAGCGGTCGATGCATTGGTCAGTGAAGGTATCCTGGAACGTCAGCAAGGTCGAGGCACTTTCATTCGCCGGCCTCAGTTCCAATCTTCGCTGTTCCGATTCTTCCGTTTTCAAACCGCTGCCGGCGAGCGTCGGGTGCCAGAGAGTCGCATCCTGTCGATCGAACCGGTGGCCGCGCCCTCGGCGGTGGCCCAGGCGTTGGGGCTGCCACTCGACGCACCGGTGATCCGCATTGTTCGTGTGCGTCTGCTTGATGTTCAGCCGGTGCTCGCCGAAGAAATCTGGTTGCCCCGCAACCGCTTTCAGCCGCTGCTGGAGATCGACCTGAGTAGCAAAGGGCCGTTGTTGTATCCGATCTATGAAGAGGTCTGCGGTCAGGTCGTCGCCTCGGCCGAAGAAACGCTGACCGCTGAGTCGGTGAATGACGTGTACGCGCGATTGCTGCAAGTCCCGGTCAACAGCCCGGTGGTGGTGATCGAGAGGCTGGCGCGTGATTACGCCGGTACACCGCTGGAGTGGCGTCGTTCTCGCGGGCATGCCGAGCACTTCCGTTACCGCGTGGATATTCGCTGACCCGTGCCTGGGTAGCGTTTCGTTCAGCGGCGAGTCGGTCGCCGCTGGTTTGATCGTTTTGTCTGTTCTGACTGGCCTCGTAGCGGCGCGGTTCGCTCTCGGCTGCCTCACGTTCCACCTATAAGGATAAGAATCATGTTTAGCTGGTATCGCCAAGTCACTCCTCGGGAGCGCAAGACGTTTTGGGCCTGCTTCGGCGGATGGTCGCTCGATGCGCTGGAAGTACAAATGTTCGGCCTGGCGATTCCGGCGTTGATCGCCGCGTTCGCCCTGACCAAGGGCGACGCAGGGCTGATCAGTGGTGTCACCCTGGTCACTTCAGCCATTGGTGGCTGGGTAGGGGGGACGTTGTCCGACCGCTACGGCCGGGTACGCACACTTCAGTGGATGATTTTGTGGTTCTCGGTCTTCACCTTTCTGTCCGCGTTCGTGACGGGATTCAATCAGCTCTTGATCGTCAAAGCGCTCCAGGGTTTCGGCATCGGTGGCGAATGGGCTGCCGGCGCAGTGCTGATGGCTGAGACAATCAACCCTCAATATCGCGGCAAGGTCATGGGGACGGTGCAAAGCGCCTGGGCCGTAGGTTGGGGGCTGGCGGTAGGGGTGTTTACGCTGATTTACTCCTTTGTACCCCAGGACATGGCCTGGCGTGTGATGTTCCTGGTCGGATTGCTGCCGTCGTTCCTGATCATCTGGGTACGTCGCAACGTCGAGGAGCCCGACAGCTTCCAGCGCCTGCAAAAAGAAAACGCCATCCCGCAAAGCTTCTTCAAATCCCTGGCCGGCATTTTCCGCCCTGAACTCATCCGCGTGACGCTGTTCGGTGGCCTGTTGGGCCTCGGCGCGCACGGCGGCTACCACGCAGTGATGACCTGGCTGCCGACGTTCCTCAAGACAGAGCGCAACCTGTCGGTGCTGAACTCTGGCGGCTACCTGGCGGTGATTATCTTCGCCTTCTGGTGTGGCTGTGTGGTCAGCGGATTTTTGATTGACCGTATTGGCCGTCGCAAAAACATCGTGTTGTTTGCGTTGTGCTGTGTCGTCACCGTGCAGTGCTATGTGTTCCTGCCGCTGACCAATACCCAGATGCTGTTCCTGGGGTTTCCGCTCGGCTTCTTCGCGGCTGGCATTCCGGCGAGTCTTGGTGCGCTGTTCAACGAGTTGTATCCAGCGGACGTGCGCGGCGCCGGTGTCGGTTTCTGCTACAACTTTGGCCGAGTGCTTTCCGCGGTGTTCCCGTTCCTGGTCGGCCACATGAGCGACTCCATGTCCTTGGGGTCTGCAATTGGCATCGACGCAGGGGTCGCCTACGGTGTGGCGGTGATCGCGGCACTT
Source organism: Pseudomonas sp. LY-1 (assembly GCF_053502595.1). Classification (NCBI taxonomy): domain Bacteria; kingdom Pseudomonadati; phylum Pseudomonadota; class Gammaproteobacteria; order Pseudomonadales; family Pseudomonadaceae; genus Pseudomonas; species Pseudomonas sp. LY-1. Next base: position 3,506,762 of record NZ_CP094353.1, read on the forward strand.
TGCCTGCCGGAAACCCGTGGGCGCAGTCTCGTGGCCTCGACTGCACCGGTGCAAACCACGGTCGACGGCAACGAGACCGCCCGGGCCTGATGACCATTACCTTCGATAGATGAAATCCATGCCTGATACCTGTCCTGCGCCGATCACCGGCATCGACTCCCACGCTCATGTGTTCAGCCGCGAGCTGAACCTGGCCGCTGCACGACGCTATACCCCTGGCTACGACGCCACACTTGCGCAGTATCTGAAGCACTTGCAAGCCCATGGCCTGAGTCATGGTGTATTGGTGCAGCCGAGTTTTCTCGGCACCGACAATAACTACCTGCTGGCTGCGCTGAGGCAGGTGCCGGAGCGATTGCGAGGGGTAGTGGTGCTGGAGCGAGGTGTCAGCCGCGTCATGTTGAACGACATGGCTCGGCTGGGCGTGGTCGGCATTCGCTTGAACCTCATGGGCAAAGCCTTACCTGACTTTCACGACGCTGCCTGGAAGGACTTCTTCGGCCACATCGCTGAACTGGACTGGCACGTGGAGTTGCACCGCCAGGTGGAGGATTTACCGAAACTGATTCGTCAGCTGATGCCGTTTGGGATCAAACTCGTCATCGATCACTTGGGGCGTCCGGACGCGCGTTTTGGCCTTGATCAGCCAGGTTATTCCGAGGTGCTGGAACTGGGGCTGAGCGGGCAAGTGTGGATGAAGGTGTCCGGTATCTATCGACTGGAAGGTACGCCACAACAGAACCTCGAGTTTGCCCGGATGGCGTTACCGCTGCTGGAGCAAAGCTTCGGCCGTCGCCGTTTGGTGTGGGGCAGCGACTGGCCGCATACGCAACATGAAGAAGGCGTCGGTTTCGATACGGTGATCGATCAACTTCAAGCACTGGAGTGCTCGACGGAGCTTATGCGTGCGCTGCTAGTGGACTCGCCACGGATGTTATTCGGGTTTGCAAAAGGCGAACGCTGAAACTTACGCGTAAGTTTCTGGCTACTTCAGACCTTCCTTAGTTGTAGAGTAGGTAGGAAGGGATGAAGGAGCATATTAATAGCTCAACTAAATGGCTATTTAGTTGAGCTATATTCTTCCAGTTTACTGGCGTTGTTTTAAGTACTCGATAAACGGCTCGATATCAGAGGAGCACAGCAGATGTGCAACGCTGCGTACCTCGGTCTCAGGCCAATACCACCAGGCGGATTCTTCCAAGACCTGGCGAACAGGCTCATCAAAACGCCAACGGATAAACTTGGCGGGATTTCCGCCTACTATGGAATAGGGCGCGACATCTTTGGTCACCAGCGCACCGGCCGCCACAACGGCGCCATCGCCAATGGTGATACCCGAAAGAATCTTTGCATGGGAACTGATCCAGCAATCATTGCCGATCACGACGTCGCCATTGCTGCCGCCGAAGTCAGTGATGTAGGCAACTTCTTCGACCTTGGCGGGAAACGGATAACAGCTTAGCCAGTCGATGCGATGATGACCGCCCAGATAGACTTCGACGTTACCGGCAATCGACGTATAAGCGCCTACACGCAATGTGGTTCCTTCATGCCAGTCATGTACCTTGAGATCGCCATAGGTGCCAATTCCAAAGCTAAATTGCGGATAACGGTTGCGCAGTTTTTGTGTTGCACGCTCAAGCTTCGGCAGTGCACGCAGCGCTTTGCGTTCCTGACGATCGCGCCAGATGCGCAGTAGCTTCATGGGAAGAACCTTATTCAAACGTTGGAATGGGACGTTATCCTGAAGAATGAAAAACGGGGTTGCAAGCGAGCAAGTGAAATGGAGGGTTTGTTTTTTCGGCCTGTTGGGCCTCAGGTCTGAGGGCGAGAGGCAGCGCCAGGCATAAAATCTGACCACAACAGGCCCACAGTTCTGCATATGTAGGTTCGCATAATGAGGTCGACGTTATGGTAGCGAAGCCGCCCGAACGGGCAGAATCCGACGCTGGGAAAATCGCGAAGCCCCGGCGAGGATTTAGCCATAACGTTTATTATGCGAGGCCATCGTTTACACTAAGTGCCCCCATTTTTGCCGAAGAGCTTTTCCAATGGATTTGAAAAACGCTGCTGAGTTTGATCGTGTTGTAACGTGCGTCCTGACTGCTCTCGCCGAGAGTTTTCCAAGGCCTATGGATCTTAATTTCCATGCCTTGGGTCTTGCTGATGGCCCAGGTTCTAACCTTGTAAATGGTCGTTATCTTGATACGGAGAGCACGCCTCAGCATCAGTTCGCTTCGCACTGCGTCCGCTTTCTTTTAGCTGAAGAGTATATTTCTGGAACTGTTCATCCCGTCTGGGCGGCCGGTGTGCTGTTAACAGCCAAGGGGCTTGAGCTGATTAATGCGATTCCTGATTCTCTTCTGCGCGGCACGCATTCTTAACATCTCGTTCTGAAATTTCTGATAACTGCAGTTATCAGAAATTTCTGGTATCGCCTTCAAGTGTGGCTTCTGAGCCCAGGTGAAACTCATGACAGAGCAAGAAAGCTACGCCAGTGTCTGGGATGCAATATGCGATTCACCAGGTGAAGCGACCGTCATGAAGCTCAAGTCGAAGCTGCTGATCGTTTTGCAGAATCGCGTCAAAAGCTGCTCGGGAAAGGAAGCGGCTGCTTTTCTTGGCATTACCAAGCCGCGGCTAACTGAGTTAGTCCAGGGCAAAATAGATCGCTTCACCCTTGAACAGCTCGCCCAGTTGGTTGTAGCTGCTGGCCTTGACGTAGAGATACAGGTCAAACCTCGACTGCCCGAAGGGCATTAGGCGCCATAATTTTTCACGGTGAAAACTTGATCTTTCCGCGCCGATACCCGGCAACGCCGGCCGGTCTTCAGACAAAGAAAAACCCCAGCGATCGCTAGACCACTGGGGTTATCTTCGCAGGTCACGTTCCCAGGCTCACGCACCTGGTACTTCGCGCCCTAATTACTGCTTTTCGAAACGGCTTTGTTCAGTTCTTTTCTGTGAATCACCCATTAAATTAGGTCAAAATCACATGTGGTACAATATGTCAATCCGCAGAGATATTTAAATTCAACGCGGATGCACATTATTAATTGAGGAATATTTAATGGTAAATCAGCAAGCCGAAAAATTTGATGCCGCTGTGATCAACATTTTTAGCCATCTTCGAATGTCCTTTCCAGAACCTCTATTTATAAAGGCTGATTCCGCTGGATATACGGTCGTGAGCAAATCTGCTGGAGATGAAGATTTTGGATCGGGCCCTGGGATTGACTTAAGTTCTGATGAGAAGCATTTCATGGCATGCGTCCAATGGCTCGAACAAGAAGGTTACATTCGGCACTCAGGGGCAGGCTTCAATGGCTTTGATGGTGCAGTGCTCACTAGAAGAGCCATCGATTTGCTGGGTGTCCAGCTGCGATCATTTGATCCAGAAACTTATCGTGATGATTGACCGAGGTTAGATTTGAGCGTGGTCGGGGGCTTTCAGCACGTTGAAAGGCGCGCCTCTTGGCCCCCTGGTTCTTATCCGAAGGTTCGCATAATGTATATTATGTTAAATCATGTGCCAGGTTAGGAAGCCGCGGATTCGCGCTGTCCATTTCCACTTACCCCTAGTCGCTTTTCCACAAAACCCCGGTTGCTGAAAAATCAGCGCTGTTGGCGCTCCATTCTCACACCCGCCCTTAGGTCGCCCTGTCACGGAATCTCCGTTTCCGTATCTGAAGCTTTGGTGACTCGCTAGCACCCAGTACGTCTGCTAAACGTAAATGCACCACGCAAAGATTCTAGCGCGGGTTCACCAATGACGCGGCCATTCATCCCATTCCCAATCTTTCCTCCCTACAGTCATTGGCGGCCTATTTGCATCCAGGGGCTAGAAAAGATGCTCAACTATTGATAGCGGCAAATGTGGACTAGCAGATACATCGCCGATACCGGCCTCTTTCGGCTTACGGCAGAAATTATTTACCTTGCACCACTCAAACATGTGCATGGCTGATGGCTTTGTAGACACGCATCAATCTTAAAAGCGGCCACCAGTCATATAGAAAAATCTGCAGCGGTCGCCACATTGCCACCCAGCCAACGATCATCAGGCTTTCGCGCGCTGTGCCGACTACAGCGCCAGTGCCCAGTTGGCCAATGACATCGACTGCAATCAGGCAAAGGGTAACAAAGGCGATGCCGATCACCAGGCTGATGCGGCCATCTCGAAGGAGGTGTTTTAACTCACTGCGCGTGAGGCCTGCCTTATGATCAAAGTAATTGTGGATTGCCTCGATCATGATCGCACTTGGATCGCCCTCTGCTGGTAGGTGCTCAAGGTGGATTGTGATACGAAGCCGGCTGTCCGACGAAAATTCCGCCGCCCAAGTCTCAATGAACGCTTCAGCTTCGCGATCGAGATCCTTGTTAAGAAAAGGTGTCGGATCCATCGAGTTAAACAACTGCCCAAGCTCGCGTACTCGAAGTTGAAGGTGATGCTCTGGTTTTTTTCTCATGGCACTTACCGATTGTGACGACTACGTCAGCGCTAACCTGACACGGCCTATCACAACAAGACAACTCTATCGATGCTGCCCTATCGCAGCGCAGCCAAATTGCCGCCGCCAACCTGACGGAAATGTAATCACGCGCGGGCTGATGATGTGACATCTTGCTCGCAAAATGGCAGCTGGCACCGACTCTCTGAAGCGAGCCATGGCCCTACTGTGGCAGCGCTTTCGTATCTGCCTGGACTCCGACTGACTGGATACCCCTCCATGCATTCCAGAACATCAAGACGCACTTTCGTGAAAGCCTTGGCGGCAGGCGGGGTACTCGCAGGCTTTGGGCTGTGGCGCAGCCCGGTGTGGGCAATTACCAGTCCGGGGCAGCCGAATGTGCTCGCTGGCACTCATTTCGATCTGACTATCGGTGAAATGGGGGTGAACTTCACGGGCACGCCCCGCTCCGCCATGACCATCAACGGCAGCCTCCCCGGCCCGATACTGCGCTGGCGCGAGGGCGATACGGTGACGTTGCGGGTCAGGAATCGGCTCAAGGAAAACACCTCGATCCATTGGCACGGCATCATTCTGCCGGTGAACATGGACGGTGTACCGGGTCTGAGTTTTCACGGCATCGAACCGGGCGGCCTGTACGTTTATTCGTTCAAGGTCAAACAGAACGGCACCTACTGGTATCACAGTCATTCCGGGTTCCAGGAGCAGGTCGGCGTCTACGGCCCTTTGGTCATCGATGCAAAGGATCCCGAACCCTTCAGCTATGACCGCGACTATGTGGTGATGCTGTCCGACTGGACGGATGAAGACCCAGCGCGGGTCATGAAGAAACTCAAGAAACAATCCAGCTACTACAACCTGCACAAGCGCACCGTCGGCGACTTCATTGATGACGTCAGCAAGAACGGTTGGTCTGCGACCGTCGCGGATCGGAAAATGTGGGCTGAAATGAACATGAACCCCACCGATCTTGCCGACGTTAGCGGCGCCACCTACACCTACTTGCTCAACGGACAGGCTCCCGACAGCAACTGGACAGGCATTTTCAAGCCCGGCGAACGGCTGCGCCTGAGGTTCATCAACGGCTCGGCGATGAGCTACTTTGACGTGCGTATTCCTGGGCTGAAAATGACTGTCGTCGCCGCAGACGGGCAGTACGTGAAACCGGTGAGCGTCGATGAGTTCCGCATCGCCGTGGCCGAAACCTTTGATGTGATCGTCGAACCCACCGAAAATGCATACACCTTGTTCGCCCAGTCGATGGATCGCACCGGTTTCGCGAGAGGCACATTGGCTGTACATGAAGGGCTCTCGGCCCCTGTGCCGTCCCTGGATCCACGTCCGTTGATCACGATGAGCGACATGGGCATGGGGGATATGGCCGGCATGGATCATGGCGATATGACGGGTATGACCCAGGACTCGATGCAAGGCATGGAGAGTATGGATCACAGCCAAATGGCGGCCGGCGAGGACAACGGCATGCAGGGTATGACGGGCATGGACGGTGGATCGATGCAGAGCATGGATCACAGTCAGACGCCAGTCTCGGCAGACACGTCGGGGCACTCGATGCCGGGCATGAGCAGCATGGACTCGATGGAGCCTCACCCGGCCTCGGAAGCGAATAACCCGCTGGTCGACATGCAGACGATGAGTCCCACACCGAAACTCAACGATCCTGGCATGGGACTGAGAAACAACGGTCGCCGGGTGCTGACCTACTCAGACCTGAAGAGCACCTTCCAGGATCCCGATGGTCGGGAACCCAGCCGCACCATCACGCTGCACCTGACTGGACACATGGAAAAGTTCTCGTGGTCTTTTGACGGCGTCAAATTCGCGGACGCCGAACCACTTCATCTCAAATATGGAGAGCGCATCCGAGTGGTTCTAGTCAACGACACCATGATGATGCATCCCATTCATCTGCATGGCATGTGGAGTGACCTGGAGGATGAAAACGGTGATTTCATGGTTCGCAAACACACCATCGACATGCCGCCCGGCACCAAACGCAGCTACCGCGTGACCGCCGACGCCCTGGGGCGATGGGCGTACCACTGCCACCTGATGTACCACATGGAAATGGGCATGTTCCGCGAAGTCCGTGTACAAGAGTAGGAGCCAGACATGAACTTCGATAGAACCGCTAAACCGCTACTCGCCGGCCTGGCCATCCTCGGGATGGGTGTCATGACGCTTGCTTATGGGCAGACCGAGCCAATGCAAGGTATGGACGGCAACCAGATGCAGGAGATGGATCACTCCCAGATGCAGGGTATGAAACCCGCAGCGCCCCAGCAAAGCCGTACACCCATTCCGGCGCTCACCGATGCCGATCGCGCGGCGGTGTTTGAAAGCCATGCCGGCCACCAGATGCACGACAGCGCCATCAACTCATTTTTCCTGATCGATCAACTCGAATGGCAAGACGCTGACAAGGGCAGCGCATTACGTTGGGAAGCCAACGGCTGGATTGGCGGCGACACGGATCGTCTCTGGCTGCGTACCGAAGGCGAGCGAACCAATGGCGTGACCGAAAGCGCTGAGCTTCAGGCACTCTGGGGACACGCCGTCAGTCCCTGGTGGGACGTGGTCAGTGGTGTGCGACAAGACTTCAAACCTGGCGCACCGCAGACCTGGGCGGCGCTGGGGCTGCAAGGCATGGCGCTCTACGACTTTGAAACTCAAGCCACCGCTTACCTGGGCGAGGCCGGCCAGACCGCGCTGCGGCTCAAGGGTGACTACGATATTTTGCTGACCAACCGTTTGATTCTGCAACCCACTGCGGAAATCAACCTCTATGGCAAAAACGACCCGCAACGGGCCACAGGCTCAGGGCTGTCGGACACCGAGGTCGGCCTGAGACTGCGCTATGAAGTACGCCGCGAGTTCGCACCTTACATCGGCGTGACCTGGAACCGCGCCTACGGCAAAACGGCGGATTACTGCCTCGAAGAAGGCGAAGACCAGAGCGATACGCGCTTTGTCGTCGGTGTGCGAATGTGGTTCTAAACCTGACCGAAAGATACATCCATTCTAACAGTAACACCCCACCCACGGCCCAGGCCGTCAGGAGCCTTGCATGTCATCGTTTAAAGCCCTCGGTGCTGTCGCTGCACTCAGCATCGGTTTGTTGTTGAGCACTGCCGCCCAGGCGCATCCAAAACTACTGTCCTCTACTCCGGTCGATGGCGCCACCGTGGCTGCACCGGCAAAAATCGAACTGAATTTCTCGGAAAAGCTCACCACCCAGTTTTCCGGCGCGAAATTGATCATGACTGAAATGCCGGGCATGTCTACCCACTCCCCCATGGGTGTCAAAGCGAGTGTCGCGGGTAGCGACGATCCGAAAATGATGGTCATCACCCCGGCAGCGCCGCTCACACCTGGCACATACAAGGTCGAGTGGAGGGCGGTTTCTTCCGATACCCACCCGATCACAGGTACCGTGACCTTTAAAGTCAAGTGATCCAGGGGGCGTGCCGAGATAAGCCAAAAATTAGGACATTCGTTCTGTAAGTAACTGTTTTTAAGGGAACTGCTCATGTGCTGCGGAAGGACGGTCGAGAATAGAGGGTGGCCACTTGGGATTCTAACCAGCCCTGCTTACAAACCTTGGCTACGGTTTGCGTCGTAATAACGAGCCAGCCGCATTCTCCTCGAAAGCTCCAGCTTCCTCGATATAGCCGTGTACGGTGCCATCGTGCCGCCAGCCACCCTGTCGTTTGATCTCAAGGAAATCCGCCCCAGCCCGATGCGCACTGGTAGCCAGTCCCCGACGCAGACTGTGGCTGCTCAGTTCGGGCACATACAACAGCCCTGCGGCTTCGGCACGTGCCGTCAGGATGGTATTCACGCTGCCCTCGTGCAGTGCCACCTCGCCGAGTACGCCCCAGCGGCTGATGCGCCGGAACAGTGGCCCCTGAACGATCTGAGCCGCGTCCAACCACCGGCGTAGCGCTGTCGCGGGGCAGCAGATGCTGTCGCCGTATGGGATCGCCTTGTCGAGTCCCTCGCCCTCCTGATCGGTCTTGGAACGGGGCAGCGTGATCCGTAGACCTTCCTGCTCCCACTCGAGGTATTGCATCTCCAGCGTGACCAATTCGCTGCGCCGGAACGCACCAAAATACCCGACCTGGAGCAGTGCACTGTCCCGCAGTGTCGCCAGTCCGTCGAGCGTGTTCAGGTGCACCACGATGCGTTCGAGATCCTCTAGGACCAGGGCCTTGGCTTTTTGTCGAGGCCGCCCGTTCACCCGCTCAATACCGCGCAAGGTTTTGCCCACGGTGGCGCTGGCGGTAGGGTCAGGAAAACCCTGATAACGGTGCCATTGCGACAGCGCCGTGAGGCGCAGGGCCAGGGTGCGCGGGTTCAATACTTCCGCAAAAGACAATAGATAACGAATCAGCGCGGCTTCATCGCACGGCAGCACGCCGCCCCAGGCGAGAAAGTGGCGAATGGCCGAGCGGTAGGTGCGCCGGGTGTTGTCGGTTGTCGCGGCGGCGAGAAAACGCTGATGTTGCTCAGCCAATTGTTCGGGGGTGGTGAGCGTACCGGGGGTACGCGCAAGTACTGTCGGCTCTTCGTGCCGCCTGGTGGGGAGGTTTTCGTCATTATTGCCGGCTGTCATCACGAAGCGCCTGTTTAGGCCATGTGTACCGCAGATTATAGACACAACCCTCGATCGCGATGACTTAACTCACGATAACCGCGCTTATCGTGGGTCAACTGACGGTCTCAGTCGGCTGAACTATTCTGTACTTAAATCGAGGTATTACGTTTTCCATAATACGGTACGAAAAAATCCGAGGTGTTCATGGCCCGTTCCGGCGTCCTCTACCTGCATGTTGCCCAGGCGGCCACCCAACTGGTGAAGAACACCGCCCTGGCCAGGGAGTTGCGCGCCTCGCCCTTGTTCAGTCCGGCATGCACGCGGCGACGTAGCTCTACGCTTTGCAGCCAGTCGAGGATGAACAGTGTGCGCTCAATCCGGCCCAGTTCGCGCAAGGCCACGGCCAGACCGTTCTGGCGCGGGTAGCTGCCGAGCTTGCGCAGCATCAGCGAGGCAGTGACGGTGCCCTGCTTGATCGAGCTGGCCAGGCGCAGGATGTCGTCCCAGTGGGCGCGGACATGCTTGATGTTCAGGGTGCCGCCAACCATTGGGCGCAATGTCGGGTAGTCCTGGACGCTATTCGGAACATACAGCTTGGTTTCGCCGAGGTCGCGGATGCGCGGTGCGAAGCGGAAGCCCAGCAGGTGCATCAGGGCGAAGACGTGATCGGTGAAGCCAGCCGTGTCGGTGTAGTGCTCCTCAATCCGTAGGTCGGACTCGTGGTACAGCAAGCCGTCGAGCACATAGGTGGAATCGCGCACGCCGACATTCACCACGCGGGTGCTGAACGGTGCGTACTGGTCGGAGATATGGGTGTAGAACAGCCGCCCCGGCTCGCTGCCGTACTTCGGGTTGACGTGCCCGGTGCTTTCGCCCCGACCGCCCGCCCGGAAGCGCTGGCCATCGGAAGAAGAGGTCGTGCCGTCGCCCCAGTGAGCGGCGAAGGTATGACGGTACTGGTGGTTGACCAGCTCGGCTAGGGCCGCCGAGTAGGTTTCGTCTCGGATGTGCCAGGCTTGCAGCCAGGACAGCTTGGCGTAGGTCAGGCCGGGGCTCGACTCGGCCATCTTGGTCAGCCCGAGGTTGATCGCATCGCCCAGGATCGCTGCCAGCAGCAATGTCCGGTCTTTGGCCTCGGCACCGTCCTTCAGGTGGGTGAAGTGGCGGCTGAAGCCCGTCCAGTCGTCCACGTCCATCAGCAGTTCGGTGATCTTGATGCGCGGCAGCAACTGGCTGGTCTGGTCGATCAGCGCCTGCGCGGTATTGGGCACCGCGGAATCCAGTGGGGTGATCTTCAGCCCCGACTCGGTGAGGATGGCATCGGGCAGCTCGTTGTCCTTGGCCAGGCGGGTGACGGTGGCCAGCTGCTCGTCCAGCAGCTGCAAGCGCTCTTCCAGGTACTGGTTCCTGTTCGGGTTGATCGCCAGGGGCAGAGCCTGCGCATGCTTGAGCGCGGCGAACCTCTCTGCCGGCAGCAGGTAGTCGTCGAAGTCGCGGAACTGCCGCGAGCCCTTGACCCAGATGTCGCCGGAGCGCAGCGCGTTCTTCAGCTCTGACAGGGCGCAGATTTCGTAGAAGCGCCGGTCGAGGCCTTCCGGGGTTATCACTAGCGGCCTCCAGCGCTGCTTGATGAAGGCGGTGGGCGCATCGGCCGGCACCTTGCGCAGGTTGTCGGCGTTCATCTCGCGCAGGGTCTGCACGGCCGCCAGCACGCCTTGCGCAGCCGGGGCGGCGCGCAGTTCCAGCACCTCCAACAAGGCTGGCGTATAGCGGCGCAGGGTGGCGAAGTTCTCTCCAACCAGGTGCAGATGGTCGAAGCCCTCCGGCCGGGCCAGCAGCTCGGCCTCGCTGACGCTCTCGGTGAACTCGTCCCAGGGAATCACCGCCTCGATGGCGGCGTAGGGATCGCTGCCGCTTTCCTTGGCCTCCAGCAGGGCCTGGCCGATCTTGGAGTACAGGCGCACCTTGTCGTTGATCGCCTTGCCTTGCTTCTGGAACTGCTGCTGATGCTTGTGCTTCGCGCCGCTGAACAGCTTGACCAGGATGCGGTCGTGCAGATCGACCAGCTCATCAATCACGGTCGCCGTACTCTCCAGCACCACGGCGGCCAGGGTCGCGTAGCGCCGCTGCGGCTCGAACTTACAGAGGTCTTTGGGCGTCATCTGCCCACCCTCGCGGGCCAGCTTGAGCAGGCGGTTCTGGTGGATGTGCCGGCCCAGAGCTTCGGGCAAATCCACCAGCTGAAATGTCTTCAGCCGCTCGATGTGTTCGAGCATGTGCCGGGAGTTCGGTTTTAGTGGGGCCTGCCGCAACCAGGTCAACCAGGTGATGCTGCTGCCGGCCTTGAGCTTCAACAGCTCGTCCAGTTTGGCCCGATGCGAGTCCGTGAGTGGTTCGACCAGGGCGCGGTAGACCCGGCGATTGGCCCGCGCAATGGCTTCCGAGCAGGCCCGGTCAATCACGCTCAGCGCCGGCAGGATGCGCCGCTTCTGCCGCAGACTCTCCAGCGCCTGGCCGGCCAGCAGCAAACCCTTGTCGGTCTGCTGGGCCAACTCGGTCAGCTCGCGCACCAGGGCGCGGAAGTCGGACAGGCCGAACGGGGCCAGTTGTAGGTAGGTGCGCAGTTCCTGGGCGTGCTCGCGGCGAGTCACGTCGCGTTCGCCGTATTTCGCCCAACTCGTTGGGTCGGCCTGAACTTGCTTGGCCACCCACTGGATGACCGGCTCGGGCAACTCGCTGTCGCTGCCCAGCGCATAGCCTGGATATCGCAGCAGGCTGAGCTGCACCGCGAAGCCCAGGCGGTTGGCGTCGCCGCGCCGCTGGCGGATCAGCGACAGGTCGGAGTCGTTGAAGGTGTAGTAGCGGATCAGGTCATCCTGGCTTTCCGGCAACGCGAGCAGGGTATCCCGCTCCGTAGCCGAGAGGATCAAGCGACGCGGCATGTATCAATCGTCCGTGCGTAGGTACTGGTAGAGAGTTTCCCGGCTGATGTTGAACTCGCGGGCAAGCTGCGCTTTGGGCTCGCCGGCCGACGCCCGCTGTCGCAGGGTAGCAGCCTGCTCGTCGGACAGGGCCTTCTTGCGGCCCCGGTACGCGCCGCGCTGCTTGGCCAGGGCGATGCCCTCCCGTTGCCGCTCACGGATCAGGGCGCGCTCGAACTCGGCGAAGGCCCCCATCACCGACAGCATCAGGTTGGCCATCGGCGAGTCATCGCCGGTGAACACCAGGCCCTCTTTCAGGAACTCGATACGCACGCCGCGCTGGGTCAGCTTCTGCACCAGGCGTCGCAAGTCATCGAGGTTACGGGCCAGGCGATCCATGCTGTGCACCACAACGGTGTCGCCCTCGCGGACGAAGCCGAGCATGGCCTCCAGCTGGGGACGCTGGGTGTCCCTGCCCGAGGCTTTGTCGGTGAACAGCTTGCCGACCTCAACTTGCTCAAGTTGTCGTTCCGGATTCTGATCGTAACTGCTGACCCGGACATAACCGATGCGTTGTCCCTGCAAGATGCCTCCATGGGCTGTAGGGCTTACGTTGGTTTTTGGTTCCATTGCGCCCGAAGCCTTGAATTTGTCAGGCTGAAATCTATGACCTTGGCAAGCATGTGTCAAAGAATGTGAAAGCGGATTCTATTCTGACGGCGCTGTCGTTTTCAGAAGACGGCTGCACTGAACGTCAGAAGCCGACTGCACTATAGCAGCGGAGGGGTTGGATCCATCAGGCAACGACGGGCTGCTGCCGGCCATCAGCGGACGCAGGGAGGACTTTCCGCAACCGGCCGTTCGATGCGGCACCGATGGCCTTCGCGCAGGGGTAGTGAATCCGCCAGGATTGACTTGCGCTGCCCTACCTCTCACTAGTGAGGGGCGGCAGCGCATCAAGCGGTGAGCGCACTCCGGCACCGCCAACTTTCAGCACATGCGTGTAAATCATCGTCGTAGAGACGTCGGAATGGCCGAGCAGATCCTGCACGGTTCGAATGTCGTAACCGCTGCGGAGCAAGGCCGTCGCGAACGAGTGGCGGAGGGTGTGCGGTGTGGCGGGCTTCGTGATGCCTGCTTGTTCTACGGCACGTTTGAAGGCGCGCTGAAAGGTCTGGTCATACATGTGATGGCGACGCACGACACCGCTCCGTGGATCGGTCGAATGCGTGTGCTGCGCAAAAACCCAGAACCACGGCCAGGAATGCCCGGCGCGCGGATACTTCCGCTCAAGGGCGTCGGGAAGCGCAACGCCGCTGCGGCCCTCGGCCTGGTCCTTCAGCCACCATGCCCGTGCACGCGACAGCTGCTCGCGCAGGCTGGGTGCCAAGCTCTCGGGTAACATCAAGGCCCGATCCTTGGAGCCCTTGCCCTCCCGCACGATGATCGTGCCGTGATCGAAATCCAGATCCTTGACCCGCAGTTGCAAACCCTCACTGATCCGCATGCCCGTTCCATACAGAAGCTGGGCGAACAAACGATGCTCGCCTTCCAGAAAACCGAGGATGCGAACCACTTCATCCGGGGTCAGCACCACCGGCAAGCGCCGCGACGGCCGAGGTCTTCCGATCTCCTGAAGCCAGGGCAGATCCGTGCACAGCACCTTGCCGTAGAAGAACAGCAAGGCCGCCAATGCCTGACGATGCGTGGAGACCGAAACCTTGCGCTCGTTCGCCAGCCAGGACAGAAATGCCTCGACTTCGCTGCTGCCCAAGGTTGCCGGGTGACGCACACCGTGGAAACGGATGAAGGCACGAACCCAGTGGACATAAGCCTGTTCGGTTCGTAAGCTGTAATGCAAGTAGCGTATGCGCTCACGCAACTGGTCCAGAACCTTGACCGAACGCAGCGGTGGTAACGGCGCAGTGGCGGTTTTCATGGCTTGTTATGACTGTTTTTTTGTACAGTCTATGCCTCGGGCATCCAAGCAGCAAGCGCGTTACGCCGTGGGTCGATGTTTGATGTTATGGAGCAGCAACGATGTTACGCAGCAGGGCAGTCGCCCTAAAACAAAGTTAGGCATCATGGGTGAATTTTTCCCTGCACAAGTTTTCAAGCAGCTGTCCCACGCTCGCGCGGTGATCGAGCGCCATCTGGCTGCGACACTGGACACAATCCACCTGTTCGGATCTGCGATCGATGGAGGGCTGAAGCCGGACAGCGACATAGACTTGCTCGTGACCGTCAGCGCCGCACCTAACGATTCGCTCCGGCAGGCGCTAATGCTCGATTTGCTGAAAGTCTCATCACCGCCAGGCGATGGCGGAACATGGCGACCGCTGGAGCTAACTGTTGTCGCTCGAAGCGAAGTAGTGCCTTGGCGCTATCCGGCGCGGCGTGAGCTTCAGTTCGGTGAGTGGCTCCGCCACGACATCCTTTCCGGAACGTTCGAGCCTGCCGTTCTGGATCACGATCTTGCGATTTTGCTGACCAAGGCGAGGCAACACAGCCTTGCGCTTCTAGGCCCATCCGCAGCCACGTTTTTCGAGCCGGTGCCGAAGGAGCATTTCTCCAAGGCGCTTTTCGACACTATTGCCCAGTGGAATGCAGAGTCGGATTGGAAGGGTGACGAGCGGAACGTCGTTCTTGCTCTTGCTCGCATTTGGTACAGCGCTTCAACTGGTCTCATTGCTCCTAAGGACGTTGCTGCCGCATGGGTATCGGAGCGTTTGCCTGCCGAGCATCGGCCCCTCATCTGCAAGGCACGCGCGGCGTACCTGGGTAGCGAGGACGACGACCTAGCAATGCGCGTCGAAGAGACGGCCGCGTTCGTTCGATATGCCAAAGCAACGATTGAGAGAATCTTGCGTTGAGCGGCATGTGCGAAAAGTGCATCGACCCGCGCCGAGGGCATCTGATGCCTAACTCGGCGTTCAAGCGGACGGGCTGCGCCCGCCGCTCAACTATGCGTTAGATGCACTAAGCACATAATTGCTCACAGCCAAACTATCAGGTCAAGTCTGCTTTTATTATTTTTAAGCGTGCATAATAAGCCCTACACAAATTGGGAGATATATCATGAAAGGCTGGCTTTTTCTTGTTATCGCAATAGTTGGCGAAGTAATCGCAACATCCGCATTAAAATCTAGCGAGGGCTTTACTAAGCTTGCCCCTTCCGCCGTTGTCATAATCGGTTATGGCATCGCATTTTATTTTCTTTCTCTGGTTCTGAAATCCATCCCTGTCGGTGTTGCTTATGCAGTCTGGTCGGGACTCGGCGTCGTCATAATTACAGCCATTGCCTGGTTGCTTCATGGGCAAAAGCTTGATGCGTGGGGCTTTGTAGGTATGGGGCTCATAATTGCTGCCTTTTTGCTCGCCCGATCCCCATCGTGGAAGTCGCTGCGGAGGCCGACGCCATGGTGACGGTGTTCGGCATTCTGAATCTCACCGAGGACTCCTTCTTCGATGAGAGCCGGCGGCTAGACCCCGCCGGCGCTGTCACCGCGGCGATCGAAATGCTGCGAGTCGGATCAGACGTCGTGGATGTCGGACCGGCCGCCAGCCATCCGGACGCGAGGCCTGTATCGCCGGCCGATGAGATCAGACGTATTGCGCCGCTCTTAGACGCCCTGTCCGATCAGATGCACCGTGTTTCAATCGACAGCTTCCAACCGGAAACCCAGCGCTATGCGCTCAAGCGCGGCGTGGGCTACCTGAACGATATCCAAGGATTTCCTGACCCTGCGCTCTATCCCGATATTGCTGAGGCGGACTGCAGGCTGGTGGTTATGCACTCAGCGCAGCGGGATGGCATCGCCACCCGCACCGGTCACCTTCGACCCGAAGACGCGCTCGACGAGATTGTGCGGTTCTTCGAGGCGCGGGTTTCCGCCTTGCGACGGAGCGGGGTCGCTGCCGACCGGCTCATCCTCGATCCGGGGATGGGATTTTTCTTGAGCCCCGCACCGGAAACATCGCTGCACGTGCTGTCGAACCTTCAAAAGCTGAAGTCGGCGTTGGGGCTTCCGCTATTGGTCTCGGTGTCGCGGAAATCCTTCTTGGGCGCCACCGTTGGCCTTCCTGTAAAGGATCTGGGTCCAGCGAGCCTTGCGGCGGAACTTCACGCGATCGGCAATGGCGCTGACTACGTCCGCACCCACGCGCCTGGAGATCTGCGAAGCGCAATCACCTTCTCGGAAACCCTCGCGAAATTTCGCAGTCGCGACGCCAGAGACCGAGGGTTAGATCATGCCTAGCATTCACCTTCCGGCCGCCCGCTAGCGGACCCTGGTCAGGTTCCGCGAAGGTGGGCGCAGACATGCTGGGCTCGTCAGGATCAAACTGCACTATGAGGCGGCGGTTCATACCGCGCCAGGGGAGCGAATGGACAGCGAGGAGCCTCCGAACGTTCGGGTCGCCTGCTCGGGTGATATCGACGAGGTTGTGCGGCTGATGCACGACGCTGCGGCGTGGATGTCCGCCAAGGGAACGCCCGCCTGGGACGTCGCGCGGATCGACCGGACATTCGCGGAGACCTTCGTCCTGAGATCCGAGCTCCTAGTCGCGAGTTGCAGCGACGGCATCGTCGGCTGTTGCACCTTGTCGGCCGAGGATCCCGAGTTCTGGCCCGACGCCCTCAAGGGGGAGGCCGCATATCTGCACAAGCTCGCGGTGCGACGGACACATGCGGGCCGGGGTGTCAGCTCCGCGCTGATCGAGGCTTGCCGCCATGCCGCGCGAACGCAGGGGTGCGCCAAGCTGCGGCTCGACTGCCACCCGAACCTGCGTGGCCTATACGAGCGGCTCGGATTCACCCACGTCGACACTTTCAATCCCGGCTGGGATCCAACCTTCATCGCAGAACGCCTAGAACTCGAAATCTAACGTCCGTTCGGGCATCGAGGTCCATGTCGGGGTGGGACGGGCCCGTGGCTTCAAGATCACTTGCAGTCCGACCGCGATGTCTTGGTTGCGCGAGAGGTTGTCGACAGGCCATGCTGAGTGTGCGATGGTTGATCGCTTCCTCGCCGCTCTCCACGGCGACGATGGCCGCCGCCATCAGCAAGTGCGCCAGTTCCCCTATGGTGCCCTCGCTGCGTGTGAGCAGGTAGCGAGCCATGTCCAGCGTGGCAATTGGGGAAGGCCGGCGCAGCGGGAGCGAAGCGGCGAAGCTGGCCAGCAGTGAGCAGCAATCGTCGTTGGCCTCCCATACCGGCAGCATCATCGGCTCGAAGCGATTTTCCAACTGGTCATCGGAGCGGATGGCTAGGTAGGCGTCGCGCGTGCCTACCCCAACCAACGGGATGCGCAGTTCGTTGCCGAGGAAGCGCAGCAGGTTGAGGAATTCCCGGCGGTTGACGCTGTTGCCGGCCAGCACGTTGTGCAGCTCGTCGATCACCAGCATGCGCACGCCGACCTTGCGCAGCAGTGCCAGAGCCAGTTGCTCCATTTCCGGCAACCGTGGGCGTGGGCGCAGCGGCGCGCCCATCGCGGCGAGCAGCGCGACGTAGAAGCGGATCACGGACGGCTCGGACGGCATCTGCACGACCAACACCGGGATGTGCTCCTGGTCGGCGTCGGAGCTGGCCGGGTGGGTGCGGCGGAACTTCTCGACGATCATCGACTTGCCATTGTTGGTCGGGCCAACCAGCAGCAGGTTGGGCATGCGTTGCTTGTTTGGCCACGCATAAAGGGCTTCCAGCCGGTTCAGCGCCTCGACTGCGCGCGGATAGCCGATCCAGCGGTCGGCGCGAAGGCGCTGGATGCGCTCGTCCGCCGGAGGGGTCGTCTCAGAAAACGGACCGCAAAGTACGCTAAGCCGGACTACCCCGGCCCCTGCCGATGCTTGGCCAGCAGCCGCACAACGGTGGAAGGATGGACTCGAAACAAGCGGGCAGCATCAGCCCCCGTCTTCTGCCCCGACGTGATCAGGGCGACGATCTCTTTTTGCTGTTGCTGCGTCAGCTTCGGACGTCGGCCGCCGACGCGCCCATCCTTGCGCGCAGCTTCCAGACCGTGCCGCGTGCGCTCGCGTAGCATCGCCCGCTCGAACTCCGCGAATGAACCGACGATCTGCATCATCATTCGTCCAGCCGGTGTCGTGGTGTCGATAGATTCAGTGAGACTCTGAAAGCCCGCGCCCGCTTCTTCAATCTTTTCCAAGGTCAGCAGCAGGTCTTTCAAGGACCGGGACAAGCGATCCAGTTTCCATACCACCACCACATCGGCCTTGCGCAGGTGGCCAAGCAACCGATGCAGCTCCGGACGATCCCAGCGCCCACCAGAGGCCTTCTCCTGGAAGATCAACTCACACCCTGCCGATTGCAAGGCAGAGATTTGAGCTTGGTTGTCTTGCTCTTGGGTCGAAACGCGGGCGTAACCGATGCGCATGATTGCTTATTCCTATTGCCATTTGTTTTTATTTTGCAATACGTTTTAGCAACGCACAACACCTTATGGGTGTGCTGCCTCCATTGTGATTGCGCAAATGACCGTTTTTGCAATCTACTCAAGACTTTATTTTGTAGATCTTATCTCATTATTGTAGTAACATCTACGAAATGAATTTGCTTTCGCTTATCCTTTCCTTGCCTACTGAAAACGCGACCGTCCGGCAACGGACGTGGCGTGCCCTCAAAGCCTCCGGCGCTGCGGTGCTGCGCGACGGCGTGTACCTGATGCCCGACCGCGACGAATGCCGCGCGGTGCTGGATAACTTGGCCTCCGATGTGCGTGAAGGCGGTGGGGTCGCTCATGTGCTGCGTATGGAAGACCCTGAAGGGGTCAACTTCGTCGCATTATTCGACCGCAGCAACGATTTTGCTGCCTTGCTAGTCGATGTCCATCATCTCAGGCAGACGCTGACATTGGATACCGTGCAAGACGTGCTGCGGCAGGTGCGTAAGCTTCGCAAATCCTTTACTACGCTGGTTGAAATCGACTTCTACCCCGGCGAGGCTCAGCGTCAAGCGGACAGTGCGTTGTGTGAACTGGAACAAGCTTGCGCCCGCACGCTGTCGCCGGACGAGCCGCACGCTGTAGAGGGGACTATTACCCGCTTGGATCGTTTGGATTACCAGGCCCGTACCTGGGCCACTCGCGCACGTCCTTGGGTTGATCGGCTCGCCAGCGCATGGCTGATCCGGCGCTTCATCGACCCGCAGGCGCGCATCCTTTGGTTGGCAACCCCTGCGGACTGCCCGCCGGATGCGTTGGGCTTCGACTTCGATGGCGCGACGTTCAGCCATGTCGGCAGCCGTGTCACGTTCGAGGTCCTGGCGGCGAGCTTTGGGCTGGAACAGCCCGCCATCACAAGGATTGGCCTTGTGGTGCATTACCTCGACGTGGGCGGCATCCAGCCGCCAGAGGCCACTGGTATCGAAAGCGTACTGGCCGGTTTGCGGGAAACGGTTGACCACGACGATCAACTATTGGCCATCGCCTCCACTGTGTTCGATGGCTTACTGGCCAGCTTTGAAAAAGGGACCCTCACCGTATGACTCAAACCGTCGTAACCAAGGAGGCTGTGGCAGTGCCTCCCTCCCCACAAGTTGTCAGCTTTTGGCAAGCGTTTCGCCTGTGGTTAAAGATCGGGTTCATAGGCTTCGGCGGCCCCGCCGGACAGATCGCGATCATGCACCGCGAATTGGTCGAACAGCGGCGCTGGATCAGCGAGCGTCGCTTTCTGCATGCGCTCAACTTCTGCATGCTGCTTCCGGGCCCGGAGGGGCAGCAACTCGCCACATACATGGGCTGGCTAATGCACCGAACTTGGGGAGGCATAGTTGCAGGTGTCCTGTTTGTGCTGCCTTCGCTCTTCTTTCTGATCGCGCTGTCGTGGATTTACATTGCGTTCGGTGACACGCCACTGGTTTCCGGCCTGTTCTACGGCATCAAACCTGCCATCACCGCGGTTGTCGTGCAGGCCGTGCATCGGATCGGCTCGCGTGCTCTCAAGAACGGCCTGATGTGGGCGATTGCCGCTGGGGCATTCGTCGCCATCTTCGCGATGAATGTGCCGTTTCCGGCCATCGTCGCCGGGGCCGCGCTGATAGGGTATATCGGCGGTCGCGTTACCCCGGACAAATTCAGGGCCGGCGGCGCGCATCGTGCGGCCGATAAATCCTATGGCCCCGCGCTGATCGATGACAACACCCCCATACCGTCGCACGCCCTGTTCCGCTGGTCTGGCTCGCTGCGGGTTGCCGCGATGGGTTGCCTGTTGTGGCTGATCCCCATGGCATTCCTTCTCGGCACCTATGGCTGGGACCACACCCTGACCCAGATGGGCTGGTTCTTTACGAAAGCCGCATTACTGACCTTTGGGGGGGCCTATGCAGTATTGCCGTACATCTATCAGGGTGCGGTCGGCCATTACAGTTGGCTCACCCCCACGCAGATGGTCGATGGGTTGGCGCTCGGCGAGGCCAATCCGGGGCCGCTCATTATGGTGGTGGCCTTCGTCGGCTTTGTGGGGGCCTATGTACAGGCACTATTCGGCCCCGACATGTTGTTCGTTGCCGGTGCGGTCGCAGCCGCGCTGGTGACCTGGTTCACTTTCCTGCCGTCCTTCATTTTCATCCTCGCCGGAGGGCCGTTCGTAGAGTCGACGCGCGGAGATCTCCGGTTTACCGCGCCGCTGACTGCGATAACGGCAGCGGTGGTCGGTGTGATCCTGAACCTGGCCGTGTTTTTCGCCTATCACGTGCTCTGGCCCAAAGGCCTCGCCGGGCTCTTCGACTGGGTGTCGGCACTGATCACCATCGGTGCGGCAGTGGCCTTGTTCCGCTTCAAGCGAAACGTGATTCACGTCATCGCGGCATGTGCGGTGCTGGGCCTGATATTGAAGACCTTGATCTTGTGAGGTGACACCATGTCCTTCGACATTAAACCGCTGCCTTTCCCCGCAAGTACCCTAAATGGTCTGTCCGAAAAGCTGATCGCCAGCCATCACGAAAACAACTATTCCGGGGCCGTCAAACGCCTGAACGCCATCCACACCAAGCTCGGCACCCTTGACTTCACGCAGGAAGCCGGCTTCCTGCTGAACGGTCTCAAACGCGAAGAACTGATCGCCTACAACTCGATGCTGCTGCATGAGATCTACTTCGACTCGCTGGGCGGCAACGGCGTGTTGCCCGTAGGCCCGCTGTGCGAGGCGATCGAGCGCGACTTTGGCAGCGTCGAGCGCTGGCAGGCCGAATTCTCGGCGATGGGCAAGGCGCTCGGCGGCGGTTCCGGCTGGGTGCTGCTGGTCCAATCAGCGCGCGACGGCAAGTTGAGCAACCAGTGGGCCGCCGATCACTGCCACACCTTGGCTGGCGCTTTGCCAATCCTGGCGCTTGATATGTATGAACACGCGTATCACATCGACTATGGCGCCAAGGCCGGTGCCTATGTAGATGCATTCATGGCCAACATCGACTGGCAACGAGCGGCTATTCGCTGGGCTAGTCACCAACCCTCAGGAGGACTCTCATGAAATGGATTACCCGCGAACGCCCGAAGATCGATCGCATTGCCTGCCCGTGGATGGTGACGCGGTTCATCGACACGCATGCCGAGTTCCTCTACGTCCCGGCAGGCGACGTGCTGCGCATCGCTCAGGAGACCGGCGCGGTCCCGTATGACATTCCTGGAGTGGAACTTTCCCATGACGGTGAGCTTTGCAGCTTCGATGCCTTCCTGGCCAAGTACGCGATGGATGACCCTGCCCTCAAACAGCTCGCCGTGATTGTTCGCGGTGCCGATACATCCCGACTTGACCTGACGCCGCAGTCGACAGGGTTGTACGCGCTATCTCTTGGCTTGTCGCAGAACTTCAGCGACGACCATGAAATGCTCAAGCACGGCATGGTGATGTACGACGCGTTCTATGCATGGTGCAAGCACTGCCAGAGTGAGACGCATAACTGGCCGCCGAAGATGTAACCAAGCGAATTCGAGAGGGAGTCGCCGGACATGCCGCGCCGTTCGATCCTGTCCGCCGCCGAGCGCGAGAGCCTGCTGGCGTTGCCGGACACCATGGAGGACTTGATCCGCTACTACACGTTCAGCGAATCCGACCTCTCGATCATCCGGCAACGGCGCGGTCCAGCCAACCTCCTGGGCTTCGCCGTGCAGCTCTGCTACATGCGCTATCCCGGCATGATGCTCGCGGTAGATACGGAGCCGTTTCCGCCGTTGCTGCGTCTGGTAGCCACGCAACTGAAGGTGCCACCCGAAGCCTGGGCGGACTACGGCCAGCGCGCCGAGACGCGCCGCGAGCACCTGCTGGAACTGCAATCGATCTTTGGTTTCCAGGCCTTCGCAACGCGGCACTATCGCCCCAGCGTGCACAGCCTGGATGAACTGGCTTGGCAGACCGACAAAGGCATCGTGTTGGCGACGGAGTTGATCGAAGGGCTGCGACAAAAGAGCGTGCTGCTCCCGTCACCGGGCGTCATTGAACGCATCTGCGCCGAGGCCATTACTCGCGCCAACCGGCGCATCTACGAAGCGCTGTCCGAGCCGCTGACAGACCCCCACCGGCATCGCCTCGATGATCTGCTCAAGCGCCGCGAGTTCGGCAAGACGACCTGGCTGGCCTGGCTGCGCCAGTCGCCCGTCAAGCCGAACTCGCGCCACATGCTCGAACACATCGAGCGCCTGAAAGCCTGGCAAGCGCTCGACCTGCCTACTGGCATCGAACGGCTGCTTCACCAGAACCGGCTGCTCAAGATCGCCCGCGAGGGTGGCCAGATGACGCCCGCTGATCTGGCCAAGTTCGAGCCGCAACGGCGCTACGCCACCCTCGTCGCGCTGGCCATCGAGGGTATGGCCACCGTCATCGACGAAATCATCGACCTGCACGACCGCATTCTGGGCAAGCTGTTCAACGCCGCCAAACACAAGCATCAGCAACAGTTCCAGGCGTCCGGCAAAGCGATCAACGCCAAGGTGCGACTGTACGGACGCATCGGCCAGGCGCTGATCGACGCCAAGCAGTCGGGCGGCAACCCGTTCGCCGCCATCGAGGCCGTCATGTCCTGGGATGCCTTCGCCCAGAGCGTCACCGAGGCGCAGAAGCTCGCGCAGCCCGATGACTTCGATTTCCTGCACCGCATCGGCGAGAGCTACGCTACCTTGCGCCGCTACGCGCCGGAATTCCTGGCCGTGCTCAAGCTGCGGGCCGCGCCCGCCGCCAAGGGCGTGCTCGACGCCGTCGACGTACTGCGCGGCATGAACACTGACAACGTCCGCAAGGTGCCCACTGATGCCCCGACCGACTTCATCAAGCCTCGTTGGCAGAAGCTGGTGATGACCGACGCCGGCATCGACCGGCGCTACTATGAACTGTGCGCGCTGTCGGAACTCAAGAACTCGCTGCGCTCGGGCGACATCTGGGTGCAGGGCTCGCGTCAGTTCAAGGATTTCGAGGATTACCTGGTGCCGCACGAGAAGTTCGCCAGCCTCAAGCAGGGCAGCGAATTGCCGCTGGACGTGGCCACCGACTGCGACCAGTACCTGTACGAGCGGCTGACACTGCTAGAAGCGCAGCTTGCCACCGTCAACCGCATGGCGGCGGCCAACGACTTGCCGGATGCCATCATCACCGAGTCGGGCCTGAAGATCACGCCGCTGGACGCGGCGGTGCCCGACACCGCGCAGGCGCTGATCGACCAGACAGCAATGATCCTGCCGCACGTCAAGATCACCGAACTACTGCTCGAAGTCGATGAGTGGACGGGCTTCACCCGGTACTTCACGCACTTGAAATCCGGCGACCTGGCCAAGGACAAGAACCTGCTGCTGACCACGATCCTGGCCGATGCGATCAACCTGGGCTTGAGCAAGATGGCCGAGTCCTGCCCCGGCACGACCTACGCCAAGCTGGCCTGGCTGCAAGCCTGGCACATCCGCGACGAGACCTATTCAACGGCGCTGGCAGAACTGGTCAACACCCAGTTCCGGCATCCCTTCGCCTGTCACTGGGGCGACGGCACCACGTCATCGTCGGACGGTCAGAACTTCCGAACAGGCAGCAAGGCCAAAAGCACCGGCCATATCAACCCGAAGTATGGCAGCAGCCCAGGACGGACTTTCTACACCCACATCTCTGACCAGTACGCGCCGTTCCACGCCAAGGTGGTCAACGTCGGCGTGCGCGACTCGACCTACGTGCTCGACGGCCTCCTTTACCACGAATCCGACCTGCGGATCGAGGAGCACTACACCGACACGGCGGGCTTTACCGATCACGTCTTCGCGCTCATGCACCTGCTGGGCTTCCGCTTCGCGCCGCGCATCCGCGACCTGGGCGACACTAAGCTCTACCTCCCTAAGGGCGATACCGCCTATGAGGCGCTCAAGCCGATGGTCGGCGGCACGCTCAACATCAAGCATGTCCGTGCCCATTGGGATGAAATCCTGCGGCTGGCTACCTCGATCAAACATGGCACGGTGACGGCCTCACTAATGCTGCGCAAGCTCGGCAGCTATCCACGCCAGAACGGCCTGGCCGTCGCCCTGCGTGAGCTGGGACGCATCGAGCGCACGCTGTTCATCCTCGACTGGCTGCAAAGCGTGGAGCTGCGCCGCCGTGTCCACGCCGGACTCAACAAGGGGGAAGCGCGGAACGCGTTGGCCCGCGCCGTGTTCTTCAACCGGCTGGGTGAAATTCGCGACCGCAGTTTCGAGCAGCAGCGCTACCGGGCCAGCGGCCTAAACTTGGTGACGGCGGCTGTCGTGTTATGGAACACGGTCTACCTGGAGCGCGCAGCGCATGCGCTGCGTGGAAACGGTCTCGGCATCGATGATGCGCTGTTGCAGTACCTGTCGCCGCTGGGCTGGGAGCACATCAACCTGACCGGCGATTACCTCTGGCGCAGCAGCGCCAAGATCGGAGCTGGCAAATTCAGGCCCCTACGACCGCTGCAGCCGCCTTAGCGTACTTTGCGGTCCGTTTTCTGAGACGACCCCCGGAAGACGGGCCAAGCCCTGGGCCGCCGGCAGCAGGTGGGACAGGTCGATGATGGGATATTCGTCCACGGCTACCACTCCTCAATCTGGTCGAACGGTTTGGCGGGTGGCAAGTTGTCTGCCTGCGGGTCGGCAATATCCGTATCCGGCGGAACGGGCTTGTCCGGCCGAGCTGATGTCTTGAGGTGCTGGCGGCGATCCGCGTCACGCCGCGCCTTGCGTGTGGCCTTCTGCGCGCTGGTCACAATCTCACGCATCTGGCCGATCATGCGGAACAGCGCCGACTCATCCACCTGTTCGCGCCCTTGCTGCCGCAGTTTCGCCAGCGCCTGCCGTTGTTCCCAGAGGGTGACAGCCGGATGCGACAAGGTACGGTAGGGAATTTCCAGGTAATGCTGTCCCTCCGGTTCCAGGACCCAGATACGGCTGATGTCGCGCGGATCGCGCCGGATCAGAAAGGACGGCCAGCGTTCACGCCGCGCAATCCACGGCTTGAGCGCATCGGCGTAGTAGTGGATGTGGTCGATGACAAAGCCGGTGCGGGTCAGCGTGCGCCGGAGGATCGGCAGAAAATCGACCAGGAACGAAGTAGCGCGTGTGACGACGGCCGGTACGCCGACACGCGCCACGGCCTCGGCCCAGCGCGCGGCCGGCGGTTGGAGCAGGCCGTTGTGCACCGAACCGTGGTAGGTGCCGACCGCCAATGTGAGCCAGCGCTCTAGCTCGCGCAGCGTCAGGGCGGCCTTGTTTTCGGAATCGTAGTCGCCGCGCTGGTCAGGGTTGGAGAAGGTCGTTCCCGGCAGTTCGTCGTGAATCATCTGCATCGCCGTGCCGATGATCCGTTCCACGATGCCGCCATAGTGCGGCTGTCCCAGCGGGCGATAGTCCAGCCGGATGCCATGCTGCTCGCAACCCCGGCGCAGGGCCTCGCTCTTGAACTCGGCCGCGTTGTCTAGGTAGAGCAGCAAGGGCTTGCCGCTCATCTGCCAATCCATTTCCACGTTCAGTCCTTCCAGCCAAGGGCGCTTGTCGCAGGCGACATGCACGAGGCACAGGCCAACCGAAACGGCAGACGGCGCTTCCAGCGTGACGACCATGCCGAGCACGCAGCGGGTGAACACGTCGATGGCGAGGGTCAGGTACGGGCGGCCAATAGGTTGCCGGTCGCGGTCATCGACCACGATCAGGTCGATGACCGTATGGTCTATCTGCACCTGCTCCAGCGGCGCGGTCACGGCAGGAGGCTCGCCGCCCACACCTTGTAGGTCACGAGCGGCATCCTGGCCTTCCCGCCGGCGGATGACCTTGCGCGGGTCAAGGCTAGCGATCCGTAAGGCCACGGTATTGCGCGCCGGCACTCGCAGTTTTTGAGCCTTGCACACCTGAGTGACTTCGCGGTGAAAGGCCGCTAGGCTGCGCTTCTGCTTGGTCAGGAACCGCTTTTGCAGTAGCTCGTGGATGACGCGCTCGACCGGTTCCGGCAAGCGCCCCTTACCTTTACCTCCACCGGACTGGCCGGGCACCAGATCCGTCACGAGGCCGCTGCCTTGCCGGGCACGCCGGATCAGAACGTATACCTGGCGCCGAGACAAGCCCAGCGCCTGAGCCGCCATATCGGCCGCTTCGTGCCCGACCGTCTCCGACTGCGCCAACGGACTGATGATCTCCGCACGACGGCGCGCACGCTCCCAAGCCTCATCAGGCAGAGTGGCCACGCCTTGTTCTGGAATCCGTGGGGTGTCCGTCGCCATGCTCACCTCGCTTTGGTGCACACGAGTATTGAGCATAGTCGAGATTGGTGCAGATCACTTCTGATATTGAACTGTCAGGAGCTGGCTGCACAACAGCCATTACGCCCAATCAACTGGTGCAGTCGTCTTCTGAAAATGACAGGCGCGGTGCGGCCTTGCCTGACATCCAGTTAGGGTATAGCTCAGGCTGACATCCAAACAGGACGCCCTAGTCCGGGGGTGACTCGCAGAAATTGCCCTCTTCCTGTAGACTGTTGCGGCCATTGAGTTACTAAAGACACTCGATAAGACCTCATGCTTACCCTGCAAAACATGATCTGGCTGCCTACGCCGCCATAGCGCTTCGCCCCCCGCATCATCTGTGACTGCTTGCTCTGCCAGCGGTCGCGTTCTGCTGTGCTTTAGGTTTTAACACCCGCCACAGCTCCTCTACATCCGACAATTTGACCTCGTATCGACCAGCTGCACATGGCCTGCGCCATGCTGTTCTGCGCGATCCATTGCCTTGGGAATTCTGATGCTCCACTCGTTAAAACAAACCTGGTTATCCAACATCCGTGGCGACATCCTCGCCGGTATTGTGGTCGCACTGGCCCTAATCCCTGAAGCCATCGCCTTCTCGATCATTGCCGGCGTCGACCCCAAGGTCGGCCTGTACGCCTCTTTCTGTATCGCCGTGGTTATCGCCTTTGTCGGTGGTCGCCCCGGAATGATCTCGGCCGCAACCGGTGCAATGGCACTGCTGATGGTGACCCTGGTCAAGAACCATGGTCTTGAATATCTGCTGGCCGCCACGCTGCTATGTGGCGTGCTACAAATCGCTGCTGGCTACCTGAAGCTCGGATCGCTGATGCGCTTCGTCTCGCGCTCGGTGGTGACCGGTTTCGTCAATGCACTGGCGATCCTGATTTTCATGGCTCAGCTGCCCGAGCTGACCAATGTCACCTGGCACGTCTACGCCATGACAGCCGCAGGCCTCGGCATCATCTATCTGTTCCCCTATGTCCCCAAGATCGGCAAGCTCATCCCATCGCCGCTGGTGTGCATCATCGTGCTGACCGCCGTCGCCATGTCGGTTGGGCTGGATATCCGCACGGTCGGTGATATGGGTGAACTGCCGGATACGCTACCGATCTTCCTCTGGCCTGACGTGCCGCTGACATTCGAGACGCTGGCCATCATCTTCCCTTATTCGGCAGCACTGGCTGTGGTCGGTCTGTTGGAATCGATGATGACCGCGACCATTGTCGACGACCTGACCGACACCTCCAGTGACAAGAACCGCGAGTGCAAGGGTCAAGGCGTGGCCAACATTGCTTCGGGCCTAATCGGCGGTATGGCAGGTTGCGCGATGATTGGTCAGTCGATCATCAACGTTAAATCCGGCGGTCGTTCTCGTCTGTCCTCCCTGGCCGCAGGCGTATTCCTGCTACTGATGGTGGTATTCCTCGGCGACTGGCTGAAGCAGATCCCGATGGCTGCGCTGGTGGCAGTGATGATCATGGTGTCCATCGGCACCTTCAGTTGGGATTCGCTGCGCAACCTGAAGAAGCACCCGTTGTCGACCAACATTGTCATGGTCGTCACCGTGGTGGTCGTGGTCGCCACCCACAACCTTGCCTTCGGCGTGTTGGCCGGCGTACTGCTGGCCGCGATGTTCTTCGCCAACAAGGTTGGCCATTACATGGCGATCAGCTCTTTGCTGGACGAAGCCGGCGAGCATCGTAGCTATAACGTCACCGGCCAGGTGTTCTTCAGCTCGGCAGACAAGTTCGTCGCGGCCTTCGACTTCAAAGAAGCCCTAAACAAGGTAACCATCGACCTGAACCGTGCTCACTTCTGGGATATCACCGCCGTTGCCGCTTTGGACAAAGTGGTCATCAAATTCCGCCGCGAAGGCACCGAAGTTGAAGTGCTGGGCCTCAACGAAGCGAGCGCCACTATCGTGGATCGCTTCGGTGTTCACGATAAACCCGACGCCATTGATCAACTCATGGGCCACTAAGAAGGAGAACAACAATGACCCAAGTAATTGCCTGTATAGACGCTTCCGCCTCGGCTCCAGCCGTGTGCGACTACGCGGCCTGGGCCAGTCTGAGCCTGGAAGCCCCGCTGACCTTCCTGCATGTGCTGGATCAGCGCCAGTACCCGGTTACGGCCGATCTGAGTGGCAATATCGGCCTTGGCAGCCGCGAGCATCTGCTCGATGAGCTTGCTTCCCTGGATGAACAGCGTGGCAAGTTGGCCCTTGAACAAGGGCGGATCATGCTTGCGGCCGCAAAAGAGCGGGCCATTAAGGATGGCGTGGCCGCGCCGGAGTCCAAGCAACGTCATGGCGATCTGCTGGAAAGCCTGCAAGAGCTGCAAACCGAAACGCGCCTGCTGGTCATCGGTCGCCAGGGCGAATCTAGCGGTGGTCTGAGTCAGCATGTCGGAAGCCAGCTGGAGAGCGTGATCCGTATCATGCACCGACCGATTCTGGTCACCCCGGCCAACTTCCAAAAGCCTGAGAGCGCGATGCTCGCCTTCGATGGCGGCGCTACTACCCGCAAGGGTGTGGAGATGCTGGCGGCCAGCCCCCTGCTGAAGGGGCTGCCGATCCACCTGGTCATGGTTGGGCCCGTGAGCGACGAATCGTCGGCGCAGCTGGACTGGGCGCAGAAAGTGCTGCTCAACGCCGGATTCACTGTTCGCGCCGAGGCCCTGAACGGCGAGATAGAGCCTACCCTCCACGCCTATCAGAAAGAGCATGGCATTGATCTGCTGGTGATGGGGGCCTATGGCCATTCACGTATCCGGCAGTTCCTGGTCGGTAGCACCACGACCAGCATGCTCCGCACCACCACCAGTCCGTTGTTACTGCTGCGTTAATGTCCATGGACGACGCCCTGGATCTTGCCCATTTCAAGACCCTGCTGGAACAGCGGGCTGCCGAGCTGGATCAATTGCTGGAAGACGCTGAGTCTCGCTCGCAATCGGTAGAGCTGGATCAAAGCAAGGTAGGGCGTCTGTCGAGAATTGATGCACTCCAGCAGCAAGCAATGATGGCTGGTGTAACCAATGCGGCGAGTTGATCGCCTCGGGCCGTCTGGAGTTCGATCCGGCCACGCCATTGTGCATCACCTGTGCGAGTCGCACCGAGTCGGATTGAAATCGTCACGACTCGTGGCGTCAGCCCAAATAACGAGGCTCCTAATGTATTTGATGGCTAAAAACTGGCTGAGCCGAACACGGAAAGCAAGCGCTTGGATGTGGGCACTGCTGTGCCTTGTGTTGCTCACCGTATTCCAAGTCCGCACCCATCACCTTGATGATCGTTTGTACTTCTGGATAAAGACCAGCTGGCACACCGACGATTGGCAGGAGCGCTCTGTGTGGCTGCCTGGCTATCGGGTTGAACTGGATGCTAAGGCGGTCCCCGGTGTGGACAACAATCTTTCGGGTCTGACCTTTGACCCTGACCTAAACCTGCTGTGGGCAGTCACCAACGGCCCAAACGAACTATTGGCCCTTAGTCGTGACGGTGATGTGGAAAGGCGTTACAACCTGGATGGCTTCCACGATGTGGAGGCGGTCTCCTATGCCGGCAACGGCCAGCTGGTAATCGCCGAGGAGCGCCGGCAGAGCCTGGTTATTGTGGATGTCCCCATCGCCGAAGACGGTAAGCTTTCTCCCGATCGTTCATTGAGCCGGGACCAGTATCCAGCTCTGACCCTGGCGCTTGGCAAGGAGGACAACAAAGGCCTTGAAGGGCTCGCCTACGACCTGAAAGGTGATCGCTTGTTTGTGACCAAGGAGCGTGACCCTCGCCAATTGCTGGAAGTGGGCGGCCTTCGTGCCAGCCTGGCAGGAGGTTTTTCCCTGCACGTGCGCGACCTGTCCAACTTGGTAAAGGACAAGGTATTTGCCACTGACTTGTCTTCGGTCGTCTTCGACCAACAGAGTGGCCATCTCATACTGCTCAGCGACGAGTCGAAACTGCTGATTGAAATGACCGATGAGGGCAAGGTGGTGAGTTTCCGTTCCTTGGCGAGGGGTTTTGCTGGTTTGCTGAAAGGCATACCCCAGGCCGAAGGCGTAACCATCGATGATGAAGGGTATTTGTACGTGGTCAGTGAGCCAAACCTGTTCTATCGCTTTACCCGTGAACCAGATTGACCAGCCAACAAGCTACTGTCGGGCGTGGTCGGGACACTTGAGCTGTTAGCGTACGATTTTTTCCGAATTCTGCGGGCTCCCCAACAAGCGCGGGAGCAGTTTGAGCACTACCAGGCATCGGTCGCGCAACAACGCAGCGACGAGCGCCAGGCCACTGAGCAACGCCAGCAGCGCCTGGAACACGAATTGGCAGCGCTCCGGCAGCGTCTGCTCGCGCAGCAAACCCGCCTGGGCGAACTGCAGGCGCAGGAACAACGCCTGGTGCAGGACCATGATCGTCTAGAGAGCACCCTGCTCACGACGCAAGCGACGCTCGCGCAGAGTCAGATTGCGCATGAACACGTCTTACTTCAATTCACCGACTTGCAACAGTCGCATCAGGCACTGGAGCAGCGCCATGGCCAAGGTGAGCAGCGTTTGGCTGAGACGCGGACTTACCTGGCCGTCAATGAACGGGAGCGAAGCCTGCTGGCGGAACGCTTAAGCCAAACTGAAAGCCAATTGAGCCAGTTGGCCACAGAAAAGCAGCTTCTCGTGCAAGACAACGCGGTGCTGTCAAGCCAGCTCGCAGAGTCCAGAGCGATGAAGCCGAAGACTTGTTGACCGAAAAAGGCGCCTACCTCAGGCGCCTGAAACCATCCTCCAAACCAAAGGAGCCAAACAGGAGGACAGTGGAGCAATCAACTCTTCAATACACAGCCTGGCTGGAAACCAAGGTCGTAGATGAGGAGAGTCGCCATGCGTAACGCCATTACCTACACCGTCCTTGCTACCTTCATAGCCCTTGGAACTGTTGCCACGGGATTTGCCGAACAGGCCAAAGCCCCCGCCCAAAGCAGTGCCGAGACAAATAAGGGTGAGGACATGCACATGATGGACGGCAACCATATGCCGATGATGGACATGCAGGAAATGTCCAAGATGATGAAAAACTGCAATACAATGATGGAGAACATGAACCAACACATTGGAATGGAGTCCCCGAAGGGCGATAGCAAGGCACAATAGCGATCTGGTTCACGTCGGCCGTCTCCGTCCCTCGCCGGTGTGCGCCCCGACACGGAGGCCGACCTTGCCGCTCCAGATATCGTTCTCAAAACTGCCGAGGAGCTGCTTCCCCTCATCGACGGCCTTGTAGTAATTCAAACCACCGACCAAGGCGACATCATCTGCAAGCGGGTAGCTCCAGGTAGTGCCGGTATAGTATTGGTTTCAGGCATCCTTGAGACAACTGGTGTAAAGGCTGAAGCCAAGGTTGTCGTTGGGTGTGTAATCACCGCCGACTATCCACGGAGAGCCGACTTCGCCTGCGTAGAAGGTTGCAAAATCATCCCGCATGCTGCTGGAGCTGGGTTGGCTCATCGCGTGCAGGCGTCCGCCCTGTAGCACCAAGCCCTCGACACTGGTGTTGTATGCGGTGACGCCGCGGAAGCTTTCCGGAAGCAGTCGCGAATCGCCGTACTGCACGACAGGCGTGACAGGGAAGACATCGCCTACTTTGATTTCAGTGTCCAGGAAACGGGTCTTTACGGCGCCGCCGAGCTTGGAGTAATTGTCCTCGGCCTGGCCGAGCCCGACTCGAATCGGCCTATGACTCCGTGGGCCCATTCTTCCGAGTAGCCATTTCCTGTACTGCTGGACTGGCCTTTGCGAAAATCACGGTTGAAGTAGAAATTTCGATTGAGGATGCTCAGGCTGCTGCCTTCGATGAATCCCTCGCCTTTTTCCTCGGCGGCCATTGCAGCCTGCGCAGCGCTGATGCTCAAGACGATCTGAGAAAGTCCCAACAGGGCCTTGTTGTTCATAAACGCTCTTGATGTTTTGGCAGATTTTTCATTGTGCGGTTGTGTATATGCCGAAGCGCGCCGGGCATAGCCGGGTGCGCTTCTTACATACTTCCACATGCAAAATAACGTCAGGGTGACGTGAAAATTACTTTTCCGTCAGCAACACGTCAACAATGCTCAGTGCTGGCTCCTGCAGTCCGTTCCTGATACGCGGTACTCCAGAATATGCAGGTTTCCGCTCGAATCCTCGTAGGTCATTTGCGCAGGCATCACATCGCAGTTGCCATTGGTCGACGTGACGTGAATGACCTTGGCGATGTCGAGCTTCATGCCATAGCGGTAGTGAGTGACTTCTGGCGGGTTCTTGCCTTGGGCGCTAGCGTATTCGCGCATGGATTGCTCGTTGGCCTGGATCATCTTACCGTACAGGCGATCGGAACTGCCATCGGCCCATACGGTGGATGACAGCAGAGTCGCACTCACTATCAGCAGCAGTCTTAGGTGTTTCATAACGGCGATCTCCTCTCGGGTTTTCGATCCACGATTCAACTCTACCTCCGTAGTTAAGTACGGAATCAAGGAGGGAGGAGATGAAGGTCCTGGTTTATGGCGCCGAGATAAGATGGTAGGGCTTAAGTACACTTTCGTCGGGTAACAGCAGCGCATTACTGCGCCACCGCCCCCAAAGAACCGGGCATGAGAGTCGCGCCTCATCCGGCTCAAGTCTTTCGTCAGCACCATGGTCTAGTACCGGGCAATCAATCCACGTCTATCGCAGCTCGACGTTGGGCAAAGTAAGACGACCACGCAGGATCACAGGGATTGGCCAAGTTACGTAGTGCCGTTTCTCGATCCGGCTTAGGTATGTGCGCCACGTAATCACGCTTGATCGTCTTCACGAAGCTCTCGGCCATGCCGTTGCTCTGCGGGCTGCGAACTGGGGGGTCACCGGCTGCAAGCCGATCTGTCGAGCAAACAGGCACGTCTGGTCGGCGGTGTACGCCGAGCCGTTATCGCTTAGCCATTGCACCGGCGTGGCGGGCAGTTGATCACCGAAGCGCCTCTCCACGCTTTCCAGCATCAAGTCGCGGATATCATCGCCGCTGTACCCGGTCGGGCTCGCGACCTAGCCGATGGCCTCGCGATCACAGCAGTCCAGGGCGAAGGTTACGCTCAATTTGGCTCCGTCCTCGCAGCGGAACTCAAAGCCGTCCGAGCACCAACGCGTATCGCTGGTTTGCACCGCAATACGGCCTTCGTGCCGACGCGGCACGCCGGGCTGTTTTCGTAGACAGATTCAGCAGCGGTTGCAGGTGCTCGCCGCACTGGATCACCCAGCGCGCCAGGGTTTGGCGGGGGATATCGACGCCGTGACGACCGAGGATTTTTTTGAAGCGGTGCAGCGGCAGACCATCGACGTATTTGGTGATCAACAGCATCGCCAGGACGCTAGGACTGGCCATGCTCTTTTCGATCAGTTGAGCCGGTTTGTCGGCGGTGACCGGTGCGGCTTCACAGCCGCGGCAGCCGTAGACCTTGTCCGCTGGTTCCCTTCACAACCACTGGCCAACGCAGAGCGTTTTACCCATGCAGCGAAACGATTAGCGGACAGGAAACGGTCCCGTGGCTCGCACAACAGTCGTGAACCAGTTGCACCAAAACAGACTCGATCCGTCGCAGATCCGCGAGCTTGCCACGCACATCCCCAAGCTTCTGCTCGGCGAGCACGCGCGCTTCATCACAGTGAGCGCCGTCATCGAGCCTCAACAGCCCGGCCACTTCTTCGAGGCTAAAGCCCAGCCGTTGCGCGGACTTTACGAATTTCACCCGGGCGACATCGGGGGTTGGGGAGCAATGGAACTGAAAACCAACGTAAGCCGAATTAGAGTTCGTTTTACTCGTCAGCGACTGCGAATTAACGAACTTTGATTCGTGAGAAAGGTTTATTGCACTGATTTTCGGGTGTTGGTGACCTTTCCTCGCGATAGCGGAAACGGTTTCATAAAACGGTCGTTTTTCGAAACTATCCAGACGTTGCAAGGGTTTGCGGGGCAGCGACTGAGCTTAAGTGCACTTTCTGTTCCGTTGCTCCCCCAACCCCTATTTCCAGCAGCGAGGTGATGAATTCGTTTTGCTGTTGTGCGGCGGCGACAAAAGCAGCCAAAGCCGTGATATTGAAGCGGCTAAAAAACTCGCCAGCGAGTGGAGGTCAGAATGAGCGAAAAAATTTACGACTACGACCCAGCAGCAGCCCTAGACGGCCCTGAAGCAATCGCCGTCTTCATGGCGGAGCCCTGCCATTTCCTCTCAGCGCCATAATCCAGGACCTTCATCTCCTCTCTCCTTGATTCCGTACTTAACTACGGAGGTAGAGTTGAATCGTGGATCGAAAACCCGAGAGGAGATCGCCGTTATGAAACACCTAAGACTGCTGCTGGTAGTGGGTGCGACTCTGCTGTCATCCACCGTATGGGCCGAGGGCGGGAGCGACCGAGCGATTGAGCGAATTGCTGCACGCGAGAGGGCTGAAGCGACCCTGGTGGCGGAAACCGTCAAGGAGATTAAGCAACTGGGCCCCACGGCGGCAGGCCGTAGCGAAGCGCAGCCCGCCTGTCCGCCTGCAAAGTAGAGCCTGTGCTACTCGACCAGATGCAACGTGAGCCCACTCTGCTGAGGCGCGAGGGCAAATAGCAATACCAAACTGTGCCCTTTGCAAGTGCTCCTTTGGCCATTCAGCGGCGCTCATTGAGCGCCGCTTTTTTCTAAGCGCAAGCCGACCAACAGGGGCGCCTTACGCAACGGGAAATCCTCGGTTAACGCCCGAGTTGTCCCCATGCAGCGAAACGATCAGCGGACAGGAAACAGTCCCGTGGCTCGCACAACAGTCGTGAACCAGTTGCTCCAAAACTGACTCGATCCGTCGCAGATCCGCGAGCTTGCCACGCACATCCCCAAGCTTCTGCTCGGCGAGCACACGCGCTTCATCGCAGTGAGCACCGTCATCCAGCCTCAACAGCCCGGCCACTTCATCGAGGCTAAAGCCCAGCCGTTGCGCGGATTTAACGAATTTCACCCGGGCGACATCCGCCTCACCGTAACGGCGAATGCTGCCGTAGGGCTTGTCCGGTTCGGGTAACAGCGCCTTGCGTTGATAGAACCGGATGGTTTCCACGTTGACCCCGGCCGCCTTGGCGAAAGCGCCAATGGTCAGGCTTTCCAAATTGTTTTTCATACCGCTTGATTCCGTACATGACTACGGGACTAACCTTAAACCATCGATCAAATGCTCGAAAGGAGAAATGCATGTCTGAACCATCAAACGGGCGCGCCCCTCTTGTCGCCGGGGGGCTTGCGGCGATTCTCGCCTCGGCTTGCTGCCTGGGGCCGCTGGTTCTGATCGCCCTGGGGTCCAGCGGCGCTTGGATCGGCAACTTGACGGTGTTGGAACCTTATCGCCCGATCTTCATCGGCGCGGTGCTGGTTGCACTGTTCTTTGCCTGGCGGCGCATCGTCCGACCGACCGCAGCCTGCAAGCCGGGCGAGGTGTGCGCGATTCCGCAAGTGCGCACCACCTACAAGCTCATTTTCTGGTTCGTCGCCGTGTTGGTCTTGGTCGCGCTTGGTTTTCCCTACGTCATGCCATTTTTCTACTAACCAGGAGTTCATCATGAAAAAACTGTTTGCCTCCCTCGCTCTCGCCGCTTTCGTTGCCCCCGTGTTCGCCGCCACCCAGACCGTCACGCTGTCCGTACCGGGCATGACCTGCTCCACCTGCCCGATCACCGTCAAGAAGGCGATTTCCAAGGTCGAAGGCGTCAGCAAAGTTAACGTGACCTTCGAGACACGCGAAGCGGTTGTCACCTTCGATGATGCCAAGACCAGCGTGCAGAAGCTGACCAAGGCCACCGAAGACGCAGGCTATCCGTCCAGCGTCAAGAAGTGAGGCACTGAAAACGGCAGCGCAGCACATCTGACGCCCTTGTCTGCTACCACAAACGAAAAAGGATCTGTCGCATGACCCATCTAAAAATCACCGGCATGACCTGCGACTCGTGCGCGGCGCACGTCAAGGAAGCGCTGGAAAAAGTACCCGGCGTCCAATCTGCCATAGTGTCCTATGCCAAGGGCGCGGCCCAGCTCGCCCTTGATCCAGGCACAGCGCCGGACGCACTGACCGCCGCCGTGGCTGGCCTGGGCTACAAAGCGATGCTCGCCGATGCCCCGCCGACCGACAACCGCACTGGGCTGTTCGACAAGGTGCGCGGCTGGATGGGTGCCGCCGACAAGGGCAGCGGCGGCGAGCGCCCGTTGCAAGTCGCCGTGATCGGCAGCGGTGGAGCCGCGATGGCGGCAGCACTGAAGGCCGTCGAGCAAGGCGCGCAGGTCACGCTGATTGAGCGCGGCACCATCGGCGGCACCTGCGTCAACGTCGGTTGTGTGCCGTCCAAGATCATGATCCGCGCCGCCCACATCGCCCATCTGCGCCGGGAAAGCCCATTCGACGGCGGCATGCCACCCACACCGCCGACGATCTTGCGCGAGCGGCTGCTGGCCCAGCAGCAGGCCCGTGTCGAAGAACTCCGTCATGCCAAGTACGAAGGCATCCTGGACGGCAATTCAGCCATCACCGTTCTGCACGGTGAAGCGCGTTTCAAGGACGACCAGAGCCTTATCGTTAGTTTGAACGAGGGTGGTGAGCGCGTCGTGATGTTCGACCGCTGCCTGGTCGCCACGGGTGCCAGTCCGGCCATGCCGCCGATTCCGGGCCTGAAAGAGTCACCCTACTGGACTTCGACCGAGGCCTTGGTCAGCGACACCATTCCCGAACGCCTGGCCGTCATCGGCTCGTCGGTGGTGGCGCTGGAACTGGCGCAAGCCTTCGCCCGGCTGGGTAGCCAGGTCACGATCCTTGCGCGCAGCACGCTGTTCTTCCGCGAAGACCCTGCCATCGGCGAGGCCGTCACAGCCGCCTTCCGTGCCGAAGGAATCAAGGTACTGGAACATACGCAAGCCAGCCAAGTCGCCCATGTGGACGGCGAATTCGTGCTGACCACTGGACAGGGCGAAGTGCGCGCCGACAAGCTGCTGGTCGCCACCGGCCGGACACCGAACACGCGCAGCCTGGCATTGGAAGCGGCGGGGGTAGCCGTCAATGCGCAGGGGGCCATCGTCATCGACAAGGGCATGCGCACCAGTAGCCCGAACATCTACGCGGCCGGCGACTGCACCGACCAGCCGCAGTTCGTCTATGTGGCGGCAGCGGCCGGCACTCGTGCGGCCATTAACATGACCGGCGGCGACGCAACGCTCGATCTCGACGCTATGCCGGCAGTCGTGTTCACTGATCCGCAAGTTGCCACGGTTGGCTACAGTGAAGCAGAAGCCCAGCGCATCGGCCTGCAAACCGACAGTCGTACTCTCACGCTCGACAATGTGCCGCGTGCACTCGCCAACTTCGACACGCGCGGCTTTATCAAGCTTGTCGCTGAGGCTGGATCTGGACGCATTCTTGGGGTTCAGGCTGTAACACCGGAAGCAGGCGAGATCATCCAGACTGCCGCGATTGCCATCCGGGCTCGCATGACCGTCCAGGATCTTGCCAACCAACTTTTCACCTACCTCACCATGGTGGAAGGTCTCAAACTGGTGGCACAGACTTTCTCGAAGGATGTGACACAGCTATCGTGCTGTGCGGGCTAAACCAAGGACACGAAAAGAGCGACAGAGGAGTTTTTATGTTTTGCGATATTAGACTAACAGCACGTTGCACCCGTGCATGCTTAACCATTCTGTTGGCGGGTACTGCAGCGTTTGGCTTGTCAAACAATGCGCTGGCGGCCTACGACTTTTCTAAGCTGGGAGCAGCGATCGAAACATTGGCGCCGGAGACCGTCGACGGCTGGGAAAAGAAAGCGAGGGCGGGCGATGCCATGGCGCAGAACATCATGGGTCTTGCCTACAAATGCGGTATGGGCGTAAAACAAGACCATGCTGCATCGATCCAGTGGTTTCGCAGGGCGGCCGAGCAGGGTGAAGCTGATGCGCAGTTCAACCTGGGGCGCCTCTACGCAAGCGAAGTCGACGGTATGTATAAGAAAGGGCGTGCGGCTCCTGCCGACGATGCACAGGCGTTCAAGTGGTACCGCCTCTCTGCCGAGCAGGGACACACGCAGGCTCAAGTCAGGCTGGCTCAACTGTTTGCGAAGGGGCTCGGTGAGGTCGCGCGCGACCAGGTTCAGGCCTACAAGTGGATGAGTCTGGCAGCAGCGTCAGGAGAACCAACGGCAGCAAAAGTCATTGCCGACTATGCGGCTCAAATGAAGCCCGAACAGGTGCAGCAAGCGCAATTGCTGGTCCAGGAATGGAAACGCCGGCAAAGCGCACGCTGACGTGATCTTTGAAAAGCGCGGCATGTAATCGCCAAGGGTGGGTTTATGCCGCGTAACCGCTGCTTGGATGTTGGAGGTGGAAATTGGACAAGACTATATATTCCAAAAAGATTGCCGAGAGCCTCTCATCTGGCAATCATCCAGAAGAGTTCGCAACCCTCTTCGTCACCCTGCTTCGTCAGCTTGTGATGGGAAGGCCTGTGTCACGCGAAGCGCTCGGCACCGCACTCGGATGGTCTGGGCAGAGGGTTGCAACTGTACTTGAGCCGGCGCCCGGTACCGAATATGACGAGCAGGGCAATATCATTGGACTGGCCCTGACGCTACGCGAAACCCCTCACGTTTTTGAAGTGGATGGCCGCCGTTTATACACCTGGTGTGCGCTCGACACCTTGATGTTTCCCGCTTTGATTGGCAAAACAGCCCGTGTCACGTCGCGCTGTGCTGCCACCGGCAGGCCGATTACGCTCACAGTTGCGCCAGAAGCAGTGCTTCAGGTTGAACCGGCGGAAACAATGGTGTCTCTGCTAACGCCGGATGCTTCACCCGACATTCGCTGTTCCTTTTGCTGTCATGTGCATTTTTTTGCATCGCCTTCTGTTGCAAATGCATGGGCTTCGACGCACCCGGGGATAGAGCTCGTGCCTGTCGAGAATGCATTCGGTCTCGGACATCTGATCGCGCATAAGCTGTTAGAAGACAGCGAGCGAAACACGGCATGAATGCCTACTCGATTTCGAAGCTTGCTGAAGATGCAGGCGTAAGCGTGCATGTTGTGCGCGACTACTTGATGCGCGGGTTGTTGCATCCCGCCTGGCGAACCGAAGGTGGCTACAACGTTTTCGATGCCAAAACACTGGAACGGTTGCGTTTCCTGCGCGTGGCCTTCGAGTCGGGACCCAGGCTCGACGAGTTAACGCGACTTTGCAGGGCGTTGGATGCAGGCGATAGCAAGTGCGTACACGGATGTGTCGAGCAACTGCGTCGGAAGATCGATGTGCGCCGAAAAGAGCTGATGGTGATCGAGACCTCTTTAGGCGAGTTGGCGTCCAGTGCATAACCTCACTATCTGTCGCCAGTGCGGCTACGTCGAAGAGCTGCACCTTGATGAAATTAGCGATCAGCTTGCCGCCCTGGCCCAGCGCCAAGGCTTCAACGTTGAGCGCCAAACGATTGAGCTTCAGGGCTTATGTCAAGCATGCCGATCCGTGAGTAATGCCTAATGTCCCAATTTGATGAACTCGCCCCTCAACAGCTTTTTAAGGCGTTAGAGTCAGCGACCACAACAGCTTCCCTGCCCAAGCTTGCAACGCTACTAGATGCCATTCGCTTTAATGAAGACGGCCTGATTCCCGCCATTGCCCAGCAACATGATACGGGCGAAGTACTGATGATGGCGTGGATGAACCGAGAAGCCCTGGAAGAGACGTTAACAACGCAGCGAGTTTGCTACTTCTCACGCTCGCGCCAAAAGCTATGGCGCAAAGGTGAGACATCAGGACAGCAACAGCGCCTTAAAAGCGCAGCGCTAGATTGCGATGGTGATACGCTGCTGGTTCAGGTGGAGCAAACTGGTCCCGCGTGCCATTCCGGCCGTCGCAGCTGCTTTTATGTGTCGCTCGGTGCAGACAGCGCCAAGATTACCAGCGAGCCGCTGATTGATCCGGCCACGCTATACGGTAAAAAAGCGCCGTGAAAAATTGGCTGTTCGCCATTAAACAGGTTTTTCTTAAGCTGCTAACAGCAGTGATGGTGGGCTGTATTCGCGTTTACCAATACACCATCAGCCCACTGCTTGGCCCTCGCTGCCGCTTCTGGCCAAGCTGCTCTTCCTATACCATCGAGACCATCCAGGTGCACGGCCCTTTCAAAGGCGGCTGGATGGCTGTCAAACGCATCGTGAAATGCCACCCAGGCAGCCCAGGCGGCATGGATCCGGTGCCCGGTGGGCGCAGCGAAGCGCTCTGCCGTGAAAATGACGACCGCCCTACTGAGCGTTGCCGCTCAACCTTCTGCCGCCACTAACGTTTATCCTTGCTTAGCCACCTGATAGATACGCTCTAACATGGCGTGCAGGCCGTTACTGCGCGTGGGTGAAAGGTGCTTATCAAGCCCGAGATCTTTCAAGAAATGCGGCTCGGTCTGATTGATCTCTTCGGCTGTGCGCTCACTATAGATACGCAGCAATACGGCAATTAACCCTGATACGATGGCAGCATCCGATGTAGCCTTGAACACCAGTTTGTCGCCTGCCTGTTCATGGCACGTCCACACGTTGGATTGGCAGCCTTGGATTTTATATTCTTCCGTACGACGCTCCTCCGGAAAGTCAGGCAGCTGCTTTCCCATATCAATAATGTACTGATAACGGTCCATCCAGTTATCAAACATCTCAAACTCTTCGACCAGCTCCTGTTGGGCTAGCTCTGCGCCTGAAGTTGCCATGGCGTATCCTTTGCGTTGATGAATCACAGTCGCGGCTATTATAACGTTTCAGCCCCTGCTTTTGGGGGCGTTTTCAAGCGGTGGCGCTGCTGCTCTTGATGCCACTCATCGGCTTCGGTGTGCAAATAACGGCTGGTGGTATCTAGCTTGGCATGGCGAGCGCTTTCCGCTAAGTAACGCGAGTTATTGTCAAATTCTGTGTATGGCCGGTCAGGCGGCAGTCCTGTCTGACTGATCGGTCAAGGGTTCGCCGTCCTTGAACTGGACGTTGTTCACGACCAGCTCCAGCTTGTTGAACCCCTTGATCCGCTTCCAGCGCTTCTGGGCGCTCTGAAGCAGCTTGAAGACCATCGCCAGGGTCGTCGCTCTGGAGCCGCAGTTCCGGCTGCGCTTGCTCCGCAGGCGGACCGTGGCGAAGGTCGACTCGATCGGGTTGGTGGTGCGGATATGCACCCAGTGTTCTGCCGGGTAGTCATAGAACGCCAGCAGCTCCTCCCGATCCTTGGCCAGGCACTCCATGGCTCTGGGGTACTTGGCCTCGAAGCGTTTCACCGTGCGATCGAAAGCCTTGTGCGCCTCATCGCGGGTCTCGGCCATCCAGATCTCATGGAGGTCGGCCTTGACCTTGGGCTGCACGGATTTCGGCAGTTTATTCAATACGTTGGCAGTCTTATGGACCCAGCAGCGCTGGTGCTCGGTCTCTGGATAGACCTTGCTCAACGCCGCCCAGAAGCCCATGGCGCCGTCGCCAACCGCTAGCTTGGGGGCCGTCGTCAGCCCGCGCTCGCGTAGCCCCGTGAGCAGCTCTTTCCAGCTGGCCTCTGACTCACGCTGCCCATCCTCGACGACGACCAACTCCTTGCGGCCCTGCTCAGTGACGCCGATGATCACCAGCAGACACAGACGGTCATCCATGCGCACGTTGCTGTACACGCCGTCTGCCCACCAGTAGACGTAGCGCTGCTCTGATAAGCCCCGCTTCTGCCACTCGGCGTGCTCAGCCTCCCACTGCTTCTTGAGCCGCGACACAGTATTGGGGTCGTCTCAGAATTCGGAAAATAAAGCACGCTAAGGCGTAGTCACCCCGTGACTCCCCCGCGCCGATGCAGCGAGCTTCGTTCCGTCTTGCAGTGACGCAATCAGCGGGCAGGAAACGTTCCCTTTCCGCGCATGGCAGGCGCACACCAGTTCAGACAGCACGGCCTCCATGCGTGCCAAGTCGGCCATCTTCTCGCGCACATCCTTGAGCTTGTGCTCGGCCAGGCCGCTGGCTTCCTCGCAATGGGTGCCATCCTCCAGCCGCAGTAGCTCGGCGATTTCGTCCAGGCTAAAGCCCAGCCGCTGGGTCGATTTCACGAACCGCACTCGTGTTACATCCGCCTCGCCATAGCGGCGAATGCTGCCATAGGGCTTGTCTGGCTCCGGCAGCAGGCCCTTGCGCTGGTAGAACCGGATGGTCTCCACATTGACCCCGGCCGCCTTGGCAAAAACGCCAATGGTCAGATTCTCCAAATTTTTTCCATATCGCTTGACTCCGTACATAACTACGGAAGTAAGCTTAAGCTATCCAAACCAAATTTGAAAGGGCAAGCGTATGTCTGAACCTCAAAACGGGCGCGGGGCGCTCTTCACTGGCGGGCTAGCCGCCATCCTCGCCTCGGCTTGCTGCCTGGGGCCGCTGGTTCTGATCGCCCTGGGATTCAGCGGGGCCTGGATCGGTAACCTGACCGTGCTGGAACCGTACCGCCCGCTCTTCATCGGCGCGGCACTGGTGGCGCTGTTCTTCGCCTACCGGCGCATTTTCCGCCCCGCTCAAGCCTGCGCACCGGGCGAGGTCTGCGCCATCCCTCAGGTACGTACCTCCTACAAGCTGCTGTACTGGCTGGTGGCGGCCTTGGTGCTGGTCGCGCTCGGC
The DNA here is from genome assembly GCF_053502595.1 of Pseudomonas sp. LY-1. NCBI lineage: Bacteria > Pseudomonadati > Pseudomonadota > Gammaproteobacteria > Pseudomonadales > Pseudomonadaceae > Pseudomonas > Pseudomonas sp. LY-1. The sequence goes on from NZ_CP094353.1 coordinate 3,550,181, forward strand.
TTCCCCTACATCCTTCCCTTGTTCTACTGATCAGGAGTTCACCATGAGAAAACTGCTCGCATCCTTAGCCCTCGCCAGCCTGGTCGCCACACCCGTCTGGGCGGCCACGCAGACCGTCACCCTGGCGGTGCCGGGCATGACCTGCGCCGCCTGCCCGATTACGGTGAAGACGGCGTTGACCAAGGTCGATGGCGTGACCAAGGCTGAGGTGAGTTTCGAGAACCGCGAGGCCATCGTCACCTTCGACGATACCAAGACCAATGCCCTGGCGCTGACTAAGGCGACCGAGGACGCTGGCTATCCGTCCAGCGTCAAGCAATAGGAGGGACTTCCGATGGCAAATCCTCTCAATCTGTTCACGCGGATCGGTGACAAAGCCGGCTCCGTCGGCGTGCTGATTTCTGCCATAGGCTGCGCCATGTGCTTTCCCGCCCTTGCTAGTCTGGGGGCCGCGTTCGGTCTGGGCTTTTTGAGCCAGTGGGAAGGCCTGTTCATCACCACGCTGCTGCCTCTGTTTGCTGGACTGGCTCTGCTCGTCAATGCCCTCGGCTGGCTCAATCATCGGCAGTGGCGACGGACTGCGCTCGGCCTGATCGGTCCTACCCTGGTACTGGCAGCGGTATTTTTTATGCGGGCTTATGGCTGGCGGAGCGGTTGGCTGCTCTATATCGGCCTGGCCCTCATGTTTGGGGTGTCGATATGGGATCTCGTGTCGCCCGCTCATCGCCGTTGTGGGCCGGATGCCTGTCCGACGCCGCCAAACCAGTGAACCTGACAAGAGACGATCTAATGAGTAACGAAATGACCGAACTGAAAATCATTGGTATGACCTGCGCCTCCTGTGTCGTGCATGTGAAAGAGGCCTTGGAGAAGATTCCGGGCGTGCATCGGGCGGATGTTTCCTACGCCAGCGGGAAGGCCGAACTGAAGGTCGACGAGGGCGCAAGCCGTGAGCAGATGCAGGCCGCTGTCGAGGCCCTGGGGTATCGAGCGGCGTTCGAAGACGCCATGGTACAAGCCCGTCCTGGCCTGCTCGATAAGGCACGGGGTTGGTTGAGCAGCACTGACGCCGGGAAAGAGGGCGACAAGCTCCACGTCGCGGTCATCGGCAGTGGTGGCGCCGCCATGGCGGCCGCGCTCAAGGCGGTGGAAGGCGGTGCCCGCGTCACCCTGATCGAGCGCGGCATCATCGGCGGCACCTGCGTCAACGTGGGCTGCGTGCCCTCCAAGATCATGATTCGTGCCGCGCATGTGGCCCATCTGCGCCGCGAGAGCCCGTTCGACGCCGGGCTTTCCGCCATGACGCCGACCGTCCTACGCGAACGTCTGCTCGCGCAGCAACAAGACCGTGTCGCCGAACTGCGCCACGCCAAGTACGAAAGCATCCTGGAGAGCACGCCGGCGATCAGCGTGCTGCGCGGCACCGCCCGTTTCCAGGACGGCCACACGCTCAGCGTGAAACTGGCCGAGGGTGGCGAGCACATCGTAGCCTTCGACCGCTGCCTGGTCGCCACCGGCGCAAGCGCGGCCGTTCCACCGATTCCAGGACTGAAAGACACGCCGTACTGGACCTCAGACCAGGCACTGGCGAGCGATACAATCCCTAAGCGGCTCGCCGTGATCGGCGCCTCCGTAGTGGCAGTGGAACTGGCGCAGGCCTTCGCCCGGCTGGGTAGCGAGGTCACGATCCTGGCACGCAGTGCGATGTTCTTCCACGAAGACCCGGCCATCGGCGCGGCGGTGACGGAGGCCTTCCGTATGGAGGGCATCGAAGTGCTGGAGCAAACGCAAGCCAGCCAGGTGTCCCACGCCAACGGCGAGTTCGTACTGGCCACCAACCATGGTGAGTTACGTGCCGACCAACTGCTCGTCGCCACCGGCCGCACGCCCAATACCCAGGGCCTGAACCTGGAAGCGGCCGACGTGCAGCTGGACGAGCGCGGCGGCATCCAGATCGACGAGCGCATGCGCACCAGCGCAGCGGATATCTATGCGGCCGGCGACTGCACCGACCAACCGCAGTTCGTCTACGTCGCGGCAGCGGCTGGCACCCGCGCGGCAATCAACATGACCGGCGGCGAGGCCAAGCTCAATCTCGACGTCATGCCGGCCGTGGTGTTCACCGATCCGCAAGTGGCCACCGTCGGCTACAGCGAAGCCGAAGCGCAGCACGCCGGGATCGAAACCGACAGCCGCACCTTGACCCTGGACAACGTGCCGCGCGCGTTGGCCAACTTCGACACGCGGGGTTTCATCAAGTTGGTTGCCGAAGCGGGCTCCGGCCGACTGCTGGGAGTGCAGGCTGTGGCCCCGGAAGCAGGAGAACTGATCCAGACGGCGGTACTCGCCATCCGCAACCGTATGACCGTGCAGGAATTGGCTGACCAGTTGTTCCCCTACCTGACGATGGTCGAGGGACTGAAACTCGCCGCACAGACCTTTAACAAAGACGTCAAACAATTGTCCTGCTGCGCAGGGTAATGAGAGAGGGAGGTTGAAACATGAGCAACACGGCAGACGATCTCGGTAGGTGCGACAGCCTACGCAAGACATGGCAGTTGGTCAGCTTCTGGGGCCTGCCTGCCGTCGTGGCGACGATAGCGATTGTTCTGTCTAATCGACGCCCCGCGTTGTTCCTGGCAGCAGGCGCCGCGCTGGCCGTGATGGGCGGCGCCTGCCTGGTCAACGCCACGCGTTGTCGCCGCCTTCACTGCTACATAACGGGGCCTCACTTCCTGTTGCTCGCAGTTGGTGCGCTATTGGCTTATGTGTTTGACCAAAACGGCGAGCATCTCTCCAGGTTGTGGCTGCTACTGGCTCTGGGAGCTGCACCGTTGCTCATCTGGCTACCTGAGCGCCTAGCCGGAAGGAAATATCTGAGCGCCCCAGTTTGCGGTGAAGGTCGGGAGTGTCGGCGATGAATGCCTACTCCATATCCAGATTGGCCGAGGACGCGGGCGTCAGTGTCCATATAGTCCGAGATTATATGCTGCGCGGCTTGCTGCACCCCGCGCGGCGCACGGAAAGCGGTTACGGCATTTTCGATGAGCGGTCCCTGGCGCGGCTGTGCTTCGTACGTGCCGCCTTTGAGTCCGGTATCGGGCTCGACGAATTGGCGCGGCTCTGTCGAGCGCTCGATGCAGACGATAGTACCGATGTGATCGGGTGTATCGACCGCTTGCTTGGGCAAATCGCGACCCGGCTGGCAGCTTTAGACGCAGTGAAAACGGAGTTGGCCGGGCTGACTCATCGTGCCATCGAAGGTCACACCCATGCGTAATACCAACCAATCCGAATCAATCAAGATGCCCCGCTGGCACGCCTACACGTGGGGTGTGCTCGCCGCGCTCACTTGCCCCTGCCATCTGCCGGTGCTGGCATTACTGCTCTCGGGGACTGCGGCCGGGGCCTTCGTCAGCGAGCATTGGAGCCTCGCGACGCTCGTGCTGACGGTTCTCTTCGTCCTCTTCCTGAGAGCGGCTCTACGGGCCTTTCGGAAGCGGGCGTGACCCGCTCGGAGCACGGCGCGGTCTCCGCTGCCGAGTTGCGGCAGGCTTGGGAGCGTTGGGAATTGTTGCTGCACTGCCAGCCGCAGGTCGATCTGCGCGCAGGTTCGATCGCAGGTGTGGAAGAGTTACTAGGTTTTCTTGGACGATGGAGAAACCCCATCATGAACGCAAACGACACCCCCACTATCAGTTGCTGCGAATGTTGCAAGGAAATTTCCCTTGACGCCGCACTGACGCCGGAAGGTACCGAGTACGTCGTGCACTTCTGTGGCCTTGAATGCTATCAGCGCTTCATATCGCGCGCGGATAAGAGAGCGGCATCCGAGCCTGATCACCCCTGCACACCAGAGGTCAGTACCCGTCACGACGACTAATCTTTGCCTCTGGAAAGTGGCTCTGGTTTTTTTTAGAAAGCGTGAGTCCATTGAGATTTAATGCAAGTCCGCTCGTGGCTAATGTAAGCCCGAAGGCTTCGTCAGTAGTTTTATCTAGGCCGATGCCCGGGAGGATGGCAGCGTGCCTACAGGGCGTCAAAACCGGCTACCCAGAGTCAAATTCACCCCACAGTACAGCGATGCTATAGAGTTACTCGTCAGTCCTGCAGCATCAGTTTTACTCTGCACCTCCATTGTATTCAGTCTGCCGGCAGCCCATTTGCACGAATAGTCTAGTCCTGATAGTCAGGAGCAAGCGCTGCCAAAGGAGCAACGTGTTTAGAACCCGCCTGCAAGCATGAACATAAAGCAGAAATATCCTCTTGAAGGGCCATCGCCTGCGCCCAAATACTGTCGACATCACTGGTAGCCACAGTGAGGGGGAAACCTTCCAGTACCGTCATGGCCATGCCATGCAGGCGTAGGAAGTCTTCTCGAATGCTGCCGACCCCTCCGATTTCAGCAAGGCAGGCATCCAGCCGGTCGACCAAGTTGAGCAACTGAGCGGTGTCGTAGCTTGCACGCAGAGAGTCGAGTACCTTGGTATCGACGTCCCCATAAGGTGTCACGCGGAACGAAGCTGGCGGGATATGCATCAGTTCGTCACCTCAACGTTGCTGTCAGACATCTGTTTCGCACGCATTGATCCCGCAGCCTGCTGGAAAATGGAATCCTTGATCCAGGGTTCCGGTGGGCGTTTGAGTTTCAGGTTGAACTCCCCAAAACGTTTGACATTGCTGGTTAGGTAGGGGCTGAGAAACGATACGTCGTCGTCAGTGAACTGCCAGCCATCACGGGCGAGCTTCTGCAGGATGCGCATCATGTCCACGGTGTTCTGCAGGATCACCGACGAGGCCACCATGTCGTTGTAGCGCAGGCGTTTCTGTTGCTCGTCCGGATCGTTTTCGGCGATCACGTCACCGCCAAAGGACAGCCACTTAGAGAAGCCGTTGTAGGACTCGATCTTATTGGTGTTGGCGGTGACTTCCTGGCGCAACTCGCGGCTGCCGATCCAGTTGAGTAGGAAGATCGTCCGGATCACGCTGCCCAGCGCTTGCGCGGCATGATAGAGCTTGTTGCGCCGACTGTAGGAGCCAAGTTTGCGCAGCAGCATAGGTGAGGAAATCTTGCCGGCCTGGATTGACAACGCGACCTGCATCAGATCCTGCCAGTGGGTTTCGATCAGGTGCCAGTCGGCGGTGTCGGTGAACAGACGGTTGATGTGTTTATACGAAACGCCGCGATCTGGCCGGCACATCACCAGGTCGCGCCAGTTGCGGATACGCGGCATCAGATTGATGCCCAGCAGATGAGTGAAGGCGAACACCGTGGCCGACTGGCCCTGGGTGTCAGAGTACACCGTATCGGGTTCGACGCTGAGGTCGACCTTGAGCAACCCCTCAATCACATAGATTGCCTCCCAGATACCAGGCGGGATGAAGTGCTGGAACACCGCGATGTAGTTATTGGCCACGTGTCGGTACGCCACGGCCCCCATCTTGCGATAGCGGAAGTGGTAGCCGGCCAGCAGATTGTCGTCATAGAAGTCGAACTGCGTACCGTCCGCGGCCACCGCCTTGCCATCGCCCCAGAGCTTGGGCAGGTCAAGTTGCAGATAGAGTTCCACCAGCTCGCGGTTAGCCTTGTCTAACTTCTCAAGCGAGAGATGGCGGCGATTCGTATAGGACAGCATGTGCGGCGTGACATTACCGGCCAGATGCCGTGCGGCCTGGTTGGGGCCAAGGTTGCAGCCCATGGCGAAGATCGTCATCAGGTAGCGCTCGGCCGGTTCTTTGAGCTTTGGCTCGTTGCCGGACATCGGCCCGAAATGCCGAGTGAACTGAATCCAATGCTCAATGTTGGCCATGATGTCGAGCACGTGCCTGGCCGGCATGCGCTGCATAAGCGCCGTCTGTAGCGAGATGGCCGAAGGCGGGATGTCCCGCGCTATCACTCGGCGTAGCACCGGTTCGCCGGCTTCATTGATCGATACGTCACCTCGGCAAGAAGGGAATTTTTCATCCAGATGCTGCGCGGTTTCCTCCAGCTGAATCTTGAGGGAGGCGACAAACTCCTTCGCCGTGCCAGGCAGCCCCACCTTTTCGCAGTAGGCCGGTAGACGATGGAAACATTCTTCCCAGGGCAGCAACTGCTTACGGTAGTCGGCGAAAGATTCCGACCCCAGCACGCACATATCACCCGAGCGCAGCTCACTGGCCAGGTAAGAGAACACGCAGACTTCCAGATAGCGCCGGTTGGTAGGTGGCCCTTCACTGGCAGGACGACGCACGACCTTAACCCAGCGCTCCGACGCAAACGACAAGTCGACATGCTCGTCGATCCACTCGCGGTGTAGATTTTCGCTGTCCTGGATGAGCTGAAGCGCCTGGATAAGTGAGCGATCCTGAGTCGTGGGTTCCAGTTGAAGAAGGTGGCTCAGACGGAACAACAGCGAGCGATGGGACTTGAAGTGCTTCCAGATCAGCGGCAGGTAGTTGTTACCGCCCGTAGCCTGGACTTCGGCGCAAGTCTCGCGCAACCGATCCAGGTTGCCATCGGGAGAGAGGAATTCCCGGATCAGACTGCCAGCCTCCTGGTCATCCGGTTCCTGAACAAGAATCTGCACCACGCCATCCAGGGTGGCCGCCAGTTGCTCCAGCTTCTGGCGTTGCCGCGCCTGGATTTGCTCCAACTCCTCCTTGGCGCGTTTGTGGATCGTCGAAATCCGTCGGATGAACATCTCGGCCAGGTGATCCCGAGTTCGCACCCGCATCCGATAGATCAAGGCCAGCATCAGTGTGTAGCGTTTCGGCAGCGAGCAGTCCTTCAGCTCGGCGACGTCCGACGCGGCGGCTTGGGTGGCGAAGTGGCGGATCTTAGCATCGACGACCCCCTCAAGAATGGCATCCAGATCTCCGAAGCTCTCTAACCACGCCAGGTGGTCGATCAACACCTCCAGGTGCTTGCGGGAAGGCTTCTTGGGTGCCTGCTTGAGTGCGTTGAAGTCACTCTGCCGACGCCCGAAATCCGTGTCGAGCAGCTCCTTTAGCTTGTAGATCACCTCGATTGGCGCTCGGAGCACGATCAGGTTGAAGGTAACTTCCTGAGCACTCGCCAAAGCGGTTTCTGCGATGTTGTTGAGCGTCGAATAAGCCGGAAGCTCATAGCCACGCTGAATCAGCTCATCAAGCATGGCATTAATGAGATCGACTCGCTGCTCAAGCACTACAGCGCAGTCACGTGCGATTTCCTCAGTGATCGCTAGCCCGTCGCTGCTATAGAAGGGTGTAACCTGCAGGTACTGCCGAACCGCCGCTTGGTGTCGGTAAAGGGTGCGGGGGTTGCTGTAGCGCGGAGCTATTCGTGCGCCGTAGCGAAGGCATTGTCGGACATGACTGATGAGCTCCTGAGGAAGCTCCTCGAACGGAACAAAATAGTGTAGCTGCTGAAACACCTTTAGTTGGATTGCCAGCCCAATCGATAGCGCTGGACTCTTAGCGGTGTTATTGACCCATTCGATCTCTGAATCAGACAGGGAATAGCATCGATGCAGCTCCTTAGCTGGCAACTGACTGGGCAAGAGCGGGTAGGCTGTCCTTTCCACCGAAGCCATTGAGTTCATCCCCCAAGTAAGGCAAAACATCAGCATAGACGGCTAGTCAGGCGGGGGATGACCAGCAATCAAGAACTCAATAAATTTCCTTTTAGTTCAATATCTTGCAGAACGAATGTCCTAATTTTTGCCTTATCTCGGCATAACCCCATCCATGGACGACTCCATCTACATAAGCCTTCGCTTCGCGCTCTATATCGACTTGATGCTGCTCTTCGGGCTGGCACTGTTTGGCCTGTACAGTCTCAGAGGAAAGGAACGTGCAGACGGCGCCGTGTTGAATTTTGGGTCGTTGCTGGTGGGAACTGCCCTCATCGGCATACTGCTATCGATGGTGGCCATGCTACAGATGGCCAAGACGATGAGCGGCGTGTCCAGCGTCATGGAGCTGCATCACCACATCCTGCAGATGATGTTGATGGACACTGACGTCGGGTTGACCTGGATGGTTCGGATAGCCTCATTGACCTTGGCGGTCATCGCCGCGACTCTCAATCGACGAAGCCCGGCATTGAGCCTCTGGCTGGCCACATTGTGTGGGGCCATCGCCCTCGCGACGCTCGCCTGGACGGGACATGGCGCCATGGATGAAGGCAGTCGACGCTACCTGCACTTCACCAGCGATATTGTCCATCTTCTGGGTGCAGGCAGTTGGTTGGGCGCTCTCGCTGCATTTGCGCTGTTATTGCGCTCAACCAACCTCACAGGCGATCTGCAGATACGGTTGCTGGCTCGAACGCTGACTGGTTTCGAATCAGCGGGGACGCTTATCGTCGCAACCCTGGCTATCACCGGGATCGTCAACTATCTGATGGTTGTCGGGCCAGCATTCGAGACATTGATCTCCAGCACGTACGGGGCTCTGCTGTCTTTGAAGGTCTTCTTGTTCGCGGGGATGCTGGTATTTGCGGCGGTAAACCGCTTTCACCTGAGCCCGCTGCTTGAGCGATCCATTCAGGCAGATACTCACACCGTCGCGATCAACGCTTTACGGCGCAGCATGATTCTAGAGTTCTCGGTCGCGGTGATCATTATGGGCCTGGTTGCCTGGCTCGGCACACTCAGCCCAGAGATGGAGATGTCCGCTGAGTCCCCATGAAGTGAATGATGAGCGACCAGCTCCGGGACAAACCACACTGCTCAATTCTAAGCCTGCCAAGTTCTGCCAGATTTTCAACCAGGTCCCAAAGCATGTTTTTTTGAACTGGCATCCATCCGCCTCTCACGCATGCTGATAAAGCGGCACCGTTCATTCATTCTTCCAGAAGCTGCTTGCGAATATTCAGCAGTTCTTGATGACGCTCCTCACTGGTCTTTGGATATGACATTTTCAGCCCATCCAGCACATCTGAAAATATCTGAGATACGATCAGTCGGGCATTTTTCTTGTCATCGGCAGGCACAACATACCAAGGCGTCTCAGTCGTGCTCGTTGCACTAAGGCATTTTTCGTAGGCCTGCATATAGTCTTTCCAATACTTGCGTTCCTCGATATCCGCAGCACTGAATTTCCAGTTTTTTTCCGGCTTGTCGATGCGATCCAGGAAGCGTTTTCGTTGCTCTTCTTTCGACAGATGGAGAAAAAATTTGATGATGCGTGTTCCGTTACCTGACAGGTGGCGCTCCAAATTGGAGATTGAACGATATCGCTCCCGCCAGACAGTACTGTTGTTTTCAAGAGCATCCGGGAGGCCCTCGCTTCGGAGAATTTCCGGATGGACACGGGCTATCAATACTTCCTCATAGTACGACCGATTGAATATGCCAATCTGTCCGCGTCCCGGTAGGTTGCGTGTGGTTCGCCATAGAAAGTCGTGCTCCAACTCAGCCGCGCTGGGATGCTTGAAGCTGAATACCTGGCAACCTTGCGGATTCACACCTGACATCACATGCTTGATGGCACCGTCTTTTCCTGCGGCATCCATCGCCTGGAAAATCAGCAGAATGGCATAGCGATTGGATGCGTAAAGAAGCTGTTGCTGCGCGCTCAATTGCGCAACATGCGCTCTCAGAAGTTTGCGATATTGTTGCTTTGACTTGTAGAAAGGTTCCACTTTGGTCGGCCACTTGTGGAGATTGACCTTGTCGCCTTCCCGTACTCTAAAATCCGCCGAATTTATTTTCATATTCCGCCTTTCGGTGCCGCCGGCGCGGTGACTGGTTGTCTTGAAGCTGCATTGGCAACTCGCCATCTGCTCAACGCAACCTTCAAAGTGTCGTTCAGAATTAGACTGGAGACTAGCGCATAACCAAATATTGCGAGCATCTGCCATCCTGGCAATACGTTGGGCCTGGTGACAGCAGTCGTCTGGCGCCCTCCTCCGCTGCGCCAGCCGCTAAGCCCGGCGGCCACGCACCAACTCAATGCCAGTGACGCGTGCCCACCCTTCACTACAGGTCGACCTTACTGGCGGCCGCACTGTCGAGCGTGGCGGCCACGCCCATTTTGCGCCCAATATCGCGGATCGCCCGTTGCGCAGCCGCGTCGTCACGCAGCGCCACCACCAGCAACCGCGTCACCTTGTCACCCGTTATCGCCTGCGTGGCTTCGCGCCGGCTGGTCAAGCCGAGGATACGCAGCTGTTCCTCAAGGTTCTTCAAGCGCGTCTCGTTGCCATAGGTGCCAAGATCCAAGCGCAGCCCTTCACCTGCCGACAGCCCCGTTACCACGGGCCGGGGCGTCCAGCACCAGGCAATCTGGGTCGGCGGTTGAATACTCGCGACATCCTGTTCGACCGGTGAACCGAGGGCAGCCAGCCGCACATTCGTCGCGGCGGCCTGGGTATCCATCGCCGCCAACTGTTCGGCGGTGGCACTCAAGCGTGCATCGATGAGATTGGCCTGGCGCTGCATTTGGTCGGCCTGGTCGTACTTGTCCAGCAACACCTGTTCGCCTTCCTGGCGGTACGTTAGTTGGATGCCGATGAGATTCTCACTGCCCATCAAATTGCGCTGGCCGGGGAAATCGTCGGCGCTGAAGGTGTGTTGCCCACCGTTGAACAGCCGCAGGAAGTCCACGAACGCCCGGTCTCCGGTCCAGTGCCGGGTCAGCTTGAAGTTGGCGAAGCTGATCTCCAGGGCGACATCGGCACAGGCCCCCGGCGCCCAGACGAAGCTGGCGCTGGTGGGGAAGTTGAAGTTGTCCAGTACCGTCGAACGGCCACTGCATTGCAGCGTCAGGCGCGTCTGCTGGGGCAGCGAACGGGCACCGAGGTTGACCTGCGACGGCGCGGCGGACAATTCCACCACCGCCGCGGTGGCCTGCAGTATGGCGATGCTCTGCTTGAGCTCCGCCCGTTGCGCCACAAGGCCTTTTTGCTCGGCTTCCAGTGCCTGTCGGCTTTGCTGCTCCGTGGCCTGCTTGGCCTGACTCTGTCGCTCGGCACCGAGCAGATCGTTGCGCGCATGCTGCATGCGGCTGACATAGGCGTAGAACGCACCGGTCAGCGGAATTTGCACACCCAGCGCCTCCCGTCCGCTGTAGCGCAGCACATCGCGTTGCACGAAGGTTTTTACCGCTCCGCTCATAAAGGCCGGCAGTTGACCGCGCTCGCCGTACAGCAGCTCGTTGAGCATGACCGGGTCCTGCACGCCCTGAATCGAGCTGAGCAACTGCCCGCTCCAGTCGCCTTGCAGGCGGCAGGCCGCCACTTCGGCGGCGTAATGCGAGGAGAAATCCAACTGGCCGGTGGCCAACGCCCAGACCGCATCTTCACGCGGGTCCGGCCCCTTCAGCGCCTGGATCAAGGCGCTGCGCACGCTGTCGGCTTCCCAGAGCGGTGCGGACTTCACCGAAGGATCGGCGCCGAAGCCCCAAGTCTCCACGGCCACCTGGAACGCTTGCGCATCGCTTTTCTGCAGATCGGCCACCACACCTTTCATCAACTGCTGGAACCTGGCCAAGGCACGGGCTTGGGTCAACTCGTCGCGCAAGCCGTTGACGCCACTCTCGATCGAACCGCCACTGGCCACGCCCTTGAGCATATCGCCGCCCAGGGCATTGGTGATTTTCAGACTGCCCAGCGCCCCCGCTTCGGCATGCAGATCGTTGTTACTGGCCAGTTCAAGCAAACGATCGAGCGACACCGCGCGGCTCGCCCAAGGTGCCCGCTGCTCGGGCGGGATCAAGGCAAACCGTTCGGCACTGCGATGCAACAGCTTCAGGAACGGATCATTGGGCGTACCGACCACACTCAGGGCCAATTGCCAGTCACTGCGCGTCTTCAAGCGTGTCTGTGCGCTGAGCAGGCTGCCCTGGATAAACCGATACCAGGCGTCCTGGGTATCGCTTTGGTACTGATCGAGGAATTTCACCCGCTGTGTCTTCCACAACGCGCTGTCACGGCTGGCGAGGCCGAGTTCATCCATGAACGCAAAAATCGCGCTGTGCCCTTGCAACGTATAGGCACCGGAAAGACTCAACCCCGGGTTATCGCTATCGCTCCAGTATTCCGTCAGCCGGATCGGTTGCAGATTGCCCTGCAGTTCCGCCCAGGCTTTCAGCCACGTCAGGGGGCGTCCTTCAAGCCCCATGCTCTCCAACTGGCCCAGCAAGGCGGCGCGTTGGCCCTGCATCTGCGCCATATCGGTTTGCCACTCCAGATAGGAGCGATAGCTGCTCCCCAGGGTGACCAGTTGCCCGGCGCTGGTCGCTTCCTTGGAACCGTAGGTCAAGTTCAGGAAACCCACCTCGGAACCCGGCAGCGGCAAGTTATCCATCGACTGGTTATTCAGGCGGGCATCGAGCAGGTTGATCCGGCGCACGAGGAATTCGGCATAAGCGGCAATCAGCCGTGGATCGCCGCTGTTCAACGCGCCGCGCAGGTTCTGCGAAATGAAACCATCGAATACCGGCGTGCGTATTTCGCTGTCGAACAACCTCACGTAGTCAGAGCGGTAGTGCTCCTGGACCTGTTCGATATGGCGTGAGAACGGCAGCAAACCATGCCATCCGCCCTGCTGCTGGTCAGATAAGCTGATCAACGCTTGGCGAAACCGACGCAGCGCATCCAGGTCGCTCTCCAGCCCACCGTTGAAGTCCTCGGCCGCTGGCGGCTCGTCCAGCGCGTCGGTGAGCACAGCTTGAGTGTGGTGGTCGGCATACGCCAGCAATGCGCCAAAGCCGATACACAGCCCCAGCCAGCCGATGACTGCGGCGTGGGCCAACAGCCTGCGCCAGCGATGCCAGCTATCGATGGGTTGATAGGCGTGGCGTTGCGCAGGCAAAAGCCTGCCGAGCAACTCATGACTGAACCAGCCTTCGCTTGTGCCGTCTGCCTCTTGCCCTTGCGCGGTCAGGAACAGTCCGCAGAGCAGTGGCAACTCGCTGTAGGGGTTGGCGTCAAACGCGGGTAACAGCAGATGCTGGAGACGCGAGCGCAGTTCAACGATGCGCTCCGGCAGGCTGAAAGCTTCTTCATCCGGCAGGCCACGCACGCCCAACTCGATGCGCAGGTCGAACAGACGCTGGCCAAGCCCGCTGAACATCTCTTCGAGAAACACCTGCGCCGCCCCCGTGCGCTGTTGGCTGAGCAGGCCAAACGGTTGCTCGCGTTGTGGCGGCGTGAGAGCGCAAGCCCACTGGGTGAAACCCGGCAAGGCTTCGGCACCGGTAATGATGAAATACACCGGCAGACGGGCACCAAAGACCTTCACCAGATCATCCAGGCGGCGGCGCAGATTGTGTCCCTGCTCGGCCAGGCGCGCATCGGAGTCGCTCAACAAGCGCTGGCAGTCGATCACCAGCAGTACACCGTTGAGGGGTTCGCGGCGCCGCGAACGCAGCAGCCAGTACAGCAACCGTCGCCATTCCGCGCCGGCGTCGCTGTTGCCCTCCGCCATGCGGCCGGCGGGGTCAATGATCACGCCACGCTCAAGGAACCACCAATCCAGAGTGCCAGTCGAGGCCGCCGGCTTTCCACCGCGGGTCGAACGCAAGGCCGAGGTCAGCCCGCTGTTGCCCAGCAACCTCCGGGTGCCGCTGCCACTCTCGCCCAGCGTCAGGAACCAAGGCAGCACATACAACGGTGAACCCAATCGACTCAGGCGCGACTGGCGCAACATCTGCACGCCGCTGTTCCAGTCCTGATCAAGCGCCGGCGCTTCATCGCGACGACTCTGGGGCAACTCGCTGTTCATCCGGCGACGCAAGCGCCAGGCGTACCAGCGTCGCCCGACCCCGCGCAGGCAAAAAACCACCAACAGCGTCACGATGCAAATCAGCGGCACGTACCACAATGGCCAGCTTTTGTAGAGCGCCAGGCCCCAGAGCAATAGCACGATGCACGCCAGCAGCAACACCCAGAGCAACAACACCCCTGCTTTCTTCAACATCAGCGCATCTCCAGCAATTGGCTGACTTGTCGACCCAGCGAGAGATCGAAACTGATGTAAAGCACGGTCAACAGAATCAACGGCACCCCAATCAGCAACAGCAGCGAAAGACCGGGCAAGCCCCGGCGCACCACACGCAGGCGCGTTGGCAGGTGGTCCTCGGGTTGTTCGAAGAGATGGCTGTTGGCATCCAGCGGCACCATCTGCCGATCGAGAATGATCCGCTCCAGGCAAAGCCGGCGGTATTGCATCAGTTCACCACCCGGGCGGGTCGCGTAACGCCCCTGGAAACCGCCGAGCAAGGCCAGGCCGAAGACCTCGCGGGCACCGACCGCCGCCTCGGGCAAAGCCTCCAGGCGTTGGAAGAACTCGACTCCGGCCCGACTGGTGGAAAAATAGTGGCGCTGCAACGGCGCCCGCCGCCATTCGGCCGCCCCGGGCCATTCGCCGGACATGGCCGCTTCGTCGATCCAGGCGACCACCGCGAACAGCGCCTCGCGCACTTCGGCTTCAGCAAAGTGCAGCTCGCGGGCCCGATTCGCGGCGCCATCGAGCAGCACGATGAGCGCCGGCGCAAGCGTCTCATAGGACTGTGCCGGATCAATGAAGCCGCGCTTGGCAGCCTCGAAACTCGACATCCAGCAGTCAGCCAGGCGGGGATTGATCATGTGCGAACCACCACCAGGTCGATACTCAGGTCAGCCGGCGGCTGGGGCAGGAAGAACGCCGCCTGACGCTCCTGCTGCAGCGTTTCCCAACCCTCGCTCAGCGTTTCCAGGCGGAAGTACAACGCGCCGGCCACCCGCGGCAAGCCCTGGGGCGGAACCTGCAGATAGATCAACTCAACCCCGGGCAAGGCGCGGTTGACCAGGCCTTGCATGACGCTGAGAGCTCCCAGCTTGCCATCCAACGGCAGGCACTCGGCCAGCCACACCGGATCGACCAGACTGCGCGCCACCAGATAGTAACGATGCCGCGCGCCGAAAAACGCGTCCGGCAATGGAGCCTGATAAAACCCGTCCTGCAGTTGCAGGTGGACCAGCAACTCTGAGCCGATGCTGATCTCATTGAGCTGCTGGCCGATCAGGGCCACCAGTGCGATCGTCGCCGCGCCCGCGTCCTCATGCTTGTAGGCCGGCACCAACAGACGGCCATCCGGGGTTTCGCCGAGCATGTCGCAGACATCGGAAAACAGACTCAACTCACCAACAAGTTGGCGCAGGGTGCCGTAAAGCTGCCATGGCGACACCTGCGGGGTTTCCAGCAAATGCGTCAGCAACGGGCCATAGCGATTCAGTACCGCCAGGGCCATCAGGTGGTTGACCTGGGCCGCGTCGAGATCGCCCCGCCGCGACTCCCCCGGCTGCTTGTACACCGACAACTGCCGCGCCCGGCCGACCAGTTCGTCGCGGACTTCGCGCAAGGTTTGCAGGAGCATCGGCGATGCCGCCAGATTGACTGACGGCGGCACGTAGCGTTGGGCCGGCCGGAGGCGATCACCGTCCAGCTCAAGCCGTGCAATCGGCAGCAGCTCGTAGGCGCTCAGATGCTCCAGCTCATCGTCCCAGAACAGCCGCAACACATAGGACATGGGGCGCACCCGCGCTTCCGGGGAGTCGCCGAGACGGTCACCGATCACTTCCGGGTCGGCCGCCACGATAAAGCGCGCTTCCGCCCGGGACCCCGCCGACAGTGTCTCGAACACTTGCGCGTTGGCGTCGCCTGGCAGCAAGCGACGTAGCCCCACAAACAGCGTGCGGCCGCCACTGAATTCGCCGAGGTCAAGGGTGCGCGACTCCAGCATCGCATTGCCCGGATATTCGGCCAGCGTGCCTTCGGCGAAGCGCACCGACAATTGCTCCAGCAGGCACTGTTTGGCAACCAGCGCGGGCTCGTTGATCTTCAGCGAGATCAAGCCCCATGGGTACGGATGGTTCAACTCTGTGGTCCGGGTCAGACGATGCTCGATACGCGCATCGTTTTGTTGAAAATGCTGAGGCTGGAGGAACAAGCCCTGGTGCCAATACAACAACTGATCGATATTCATAGGGCTCGGTTTCAGGCAAAAAATTGAAAAAGCGTGGCCACTGCAACGCTCACGACAAGCAGCTCAGTCCTGTGCGCCGGGCAGGCGCACCTCACCCTCTCGGGGCTGCACCGGCTTGGGCAACGCCAGGCGACTCTCCTTGCCACGCAACAGCGCATCGGGCCCGACGAGCAGGTCAATGGCGATGGGGCGCGGGGTGGCGGTCCAGGTATTGCTGAAAAAACCTGTCGACGTCACGTCGACGCCGATCTGATAGAGCTTGACGCTGCGCGTCGGGTCCAGGTGCGCGTAACCGGCGGCGATACCGACCATCTTCGCGCCCTCCAGTCGCGGCAGGCTCAACTGGCGGGTCTGGCCCGGCTCGATAAACAGCCGCGTCAGCCCGATCATCCCGGGCGGCGCGCTGTTCATCAGCAGCAGGCTGCTCAGTTGCTGGGAGCTGCCGGTGTAGGCGGAAAACGCACTGATCTGATCGAACTGCGTGACCACCACCAACAGGTTATGCGCCTGGCCGTCGTACTGATTGAGGTCGTTATCGGCGGTGAAGCTCAGCTCGATGGCGTTTTCGGTGTAGTCCCATTTGAGCGCAGTGAGGGCCTTTTGCTCGGGGGTGAGGTCCTGGCTGCTGCAGGCGGCGAGCAGGATGCACAGGGCCAGTCCGCCCATGGAAAACTTGATGGAGGGCGCACGCCCCGCGCTGCTCACGCCATCACCAGCACAGCGGTCTGGCTCGGCTGCGAAACCGTCCCCATGGTGTTATTGGCGTTGTGCATGGTCTGGCAGGTGACACGCACGGCGGGCTTACCGGCGACCATCACTTTGGCGCTGCCATCGATGAAGATCATTTCACCCTTGACCTTGCCGCTGGTGACGCCACCGGCCACCCCAGCTTCATCGCCACTGGTCATCAACACCTTGCTCGACATATTCATCGCTGGCATGCCGTCCACCAGCACGTCCATCACCAACCCACCCGGGTCCGCGGCGCTGGTATCGGCAGCGTTGGGATAAGGCAATGGCACTGGCCCGGCGGGCGGAACGGGCGTCTTGCAGATATCGGGCACCGTGGACAGCGCCATCGCACCGCCGTTATTGAGCATATACATAATCGATCTCACCCCAGCTTGATGCGCTCGCCATCAATGGCAACGCTACGTTGTGCATTCAGGTCCAGCGTGTCGGCCTGCACGCTCCAGTCATCGCGCACGCGCTGGCGCAAGGAGCCGGAATGAAGTTCTTCATGGCCTTCGACGCGACGGCGGCTGTCAGCAAAATCCGCCTCGTGGCGCACAGCCTTTTCGCGGTGATAAACGCTGCTGTCGTGGCGCTCGACCCAGTGGTTCTGAAGATGCTCGCCACTCATGGTCAGGGTGCCGACAGTCAGATGGGCACGCTGCATCTGCACACTGCCCTGCTCGGCGCACACCCGTAATGCGAGACCGGCGTCAAGGCTCACACCGTCGCGGGCCTGAATGCTCAGCGCGCCGGCGGGCAGGCTCAAATGCAGGTCACCCTCCAGATGCATACGCGCCGGTTGAGCGATGGCGCGTTCCAGCACGCTAAGGATGTAACCGCCTTGCGCGTCCAGGCTGACCAACACCTTGTCCCCCACTGCCGGACGCACCAGGCAACCGAATGCGGGTTTTAGCCAATAGCGGCGGCCATCGCTGCTGACCACGCCGAAACGCTCGCCATCCAGTGCGTTGACCTGCGCATGACGCAATTGAACAGCGGCAGCGCAATATTGCGGGGCTTCATTCATCTCGATTTTCCTAAAGAGGCAGGCTGCCATTGCTCGGCGGCGAGGCGTTCGGTATCTACGGGCTGGATGGCCTGGGGGTTGCTCTGCTGCCAGTCGGCCTGGGTGAAATCAGCGGCATGGGCATTCATGCCGGTCACGTCGGCGGCGACGAACGAGGCGCGTGGCGCAAGCAACGCGGTGCAATCGGCATAACGCAACAGGGCGCGGTCAAAGCGCGCGCCTGGCATCTGGGCGTCGATCAGGATGGCCATCTCCAGAACGGCATCACTGAAATCGACCGAGTCAAAATGGCTGACATTGAACAGAGCGCCCTTGAGATGGGCACCGACAAACGTCGGCGCTGTTCCCTTGCTGCGGTAGAACGACGCGCCCTCGGCCTGCACGGCATGAAAATCGGCGCCACTCAACGACGACTCATCGAAGGCACACTGCTGCAACGACGCCAGACCGAAGCGCGCCTGATCGAGTTGGCAATCGATCAACCGTGCCTTCGCAAAATGCGCCGACTGGGCATCAAGGCCCGTCAGATCGCAGCGGTTCCATTGGGATTTGCTCAACTGGGCGGCTGCCAGCCTGATACGCGGTACCCGGCACTCCGCGAGTGTAAACGCCTGTAGCTGCGCGCCCGACAGATCCAGATCCTCGCCGTGGCATTGCGCCCAGTTGGTCTTGTTCCAACGCACATTCGTGAACAATGCGCCCTGCAATGAACACCCGTTCATGTACAACGAGTCCGCAGTGCTCTCGGAAAAATTGGCGCCGTCCAGGCGGCAGTCTTTCCAGTGGCTTTGGGTCAGCATGGCGCCATTGAATTGCGCACCACGCGCATCCACTTGTTCCAGCCGCGCGTTGCTCAAATCGACACCGCGATAGTCGCCCCCGGCCAGATTCAACGCGCGCAAGGGCTGCCAATCAGCCAGCAATGCCCTTAGACGCTCGGCACTTAATACCTCAAGCATGAGTCAGGCTCTCCTTGAGTCGGCAGCGCGTCATCAATGCCTGCTCCAGGCGCACACCGCTGCCGTGTACAGCGTCACTGGCCAAGCCATGCAAGTTGCTGCCACTGAGGTTGGCCTGCTCCAGGCATACCTTGCGCAAGCGGCCGTTAAGCAGGTTGGCGCCGGACCAATCAGCGCGACTCAAGTCACATCCCGACAGGTAGACACCTTGCGCGACCAGCCCGACACCGTCGGAATCACTCAGGTCGCAACCGCTCAGCAGCGCGTCGTTAAGCCGTGCGCCGCGCAGGCTGGCGTGATTCAGATCGGCGTCTTGAAAACTGGCAGCGGTCAGGTCGGCATCGTCCAGGCGCACACCCGGCAAAACGCAGTGAGCGGCCAGGCGCAGGTTCTGCAGGTTGCACTCGCGCAAGTCCAGATCACGGCCCACCACCTTGGCGAAATCGGCTTTGCTGAGATTGGCGCGGCGCATATCCGTCGCGTCCAGTGTGCAGTCGTAGAGCTTGGCTTTGTGCAGGTTGCTGTCGGTGAGTCGTGCGCCGCTCAGGTCGCATTTATTGAGGCGTAGTTTGCTTAGATTGGCGTTGCTCAGTTGAGCCTTGTCGAGGCTGCATTCGTTGAGTTGGGCTTGTTGCAGGTTGGCTTCGGTGAAATCAGCAGCGGAGAAATCACAGTTCTGAGCGCGGATATCGATCAAGCTGGTGCCGCAGAACGAAGCGCCTTGGCATAGAACCCTATGAAACATTGCGTCCTGCAAGCGCGCCTTGCTCAGATCCGAAGCACCCAAGTCGCAGTCGATGAACTGACAGTGGCTCAGATCGGCGTTCTGCAGTCGAGTGCCATTGAGCTTGCAACTCATAAAAGTGGTATTTCTCAGGTCAGCGCTGCTCAGATCGATTTCGCAAAGATCAAGGCTCTCCAAACTGAGGTCTTGCAGCGTCTTACCTGCCGCGTGCAATGCCAGCAGCCGCTCACGGGTCAGACTGCAGTATTCAGGAAGCGGGAGAATGGGGGCGAATTGGATTCGATCAGCCGCCAGCGCTTTGTTCATGGCGCTTAAAACACGGTCTATCTCAGCTTCCACGGCTTGAGACTCTGCTATGGCGGCAGTCAGTTTTTCCTTGGCTTGCGCCTGCTGGTCTGGAGGCAGCTCCAGGCGCTCAAGCATGTCCATGATATCGACCTTCGGTGCTGGCTGTTTAGCACGCGCCAACGCTTGCTCTGCATCTATGCCCAGCCGGGTCATCATCTGCTGGGCATACTCCATGCCTTGGGCCTTAGCCTTGGCGATTTCCGAATCAATTTCCAGCGCCAATGCCTCGGGGTCAAAGGGCTTGAGGGGGCGCATCGGTTCGCGCATCAGAACCGTAAAGTCCGTTTTCGCTGATGGTGGGTAATCGGTGGGGTTGAAAGGCAGGTTCATGCGAGTCGCCATCATCTGAGCGTATTGCATGCACTGCTCATGAGTTGCGCTTAACGCTGCATATTGCGCATCCGCAGCGGCCTGCAAACTGGCGATTATCGGCCCGGAGTCGAACGGGGTTGGTTCGACAGGCGCAACCTTGACCGACTCGACGGGAGGGCGTGGCCAAAGCCGCTCAATCCAGACTTGCGCGTCCAGCACTGGATCACCCGCTCGCTCGAGGGCCATAGCCAATTTGACGATATCTTGCGCATCTATATCGAGTACCGGTACTTCGACGCGGTACAGCAGAAGAGCACTTTGCGCATCAGGGAACAGCCATACCGTATCCAGGTCCATCGACATTTCGGTAACGGGTACACGCTTATCCGCACGCTCAATAAACAGCCGTGGCCGCAGGCCCGGCAATCGCCCGGCGACCCGGGCCTCGGTAGGGTGCATGCCTGAGATCGACCAGGCTTCGTCGCCACGCCAAAAACCGGCATTGCATTGGTCCTGCGCCACTTCATCGAACCAGCGCGCATCAGTATCCGTAGGTAAGAATGGGGCGCGATAAGCAGTCCAATGCTCGTCAAGGGTGCCCATATACTGGCGGCGCTCAGCGCTTTGTACTGGCAATGGCAAAAAACTCGCCAGGGCTGGCCGATCATCGGGGTCAACAACTGTGGCATTCGCCACTTCCAGTTGTGCCAACGGCATTCCTTGCGCGGCGTCCACCTCGGGATAATGGCCTTTGCCTGTCGGATTATCTGGCCACTTATTACCGCCATAAGCGCTTTCAAAGTCCAACGGCAGGTTATCCAGTTGACCGCTCACAACGGGCGTCCAACCCAGAGGCCCTTTGCGCCATTGCCGCGGCGCGAGTACATGCAATGTTTTTTCCATATCCCCCAGACGCACCCGCACCGCCATGCCACCCCGTTGCACATCGGTCAACGGATAAGCCTTACCTTGTACGGCAAATGTGCCTCGACTTTTCTTTAAACCCCGATCAAGCATCTGCTTGCCAAGTCGCTCGGTTAACCAGGCCCAAGTTTCCCCAGCGGCCATTACCTGATCTTCAGCGTCCACCAGCAGACCCAGGGTGACGACCACGCAATGAAGGTCCAGTGGTTTGGCATTGGCGAGCAATAAAAGGCTGGCCTGTTCACATTTGAGCTGCATCGGACTCTCCGAATAGGAAACTTACGCCTCTTTTTTTCCGTATCACGGCGCGGCAGCGGGCGGTGCAGCAGCATCGCCCGCTGCCGCGACCGCATCGGCGGCGCCATCAAGCAGGTCAACGGCGCCGTTTACAACCGCATTGGCTCCGCCCGCGGCCACTTTCACTGCAGCAAGACTTGGGCGTGATGCTAGCTTCAGACTTAACAGGCTGGGGCTGGGGGCTAGTTCAAAACACGGAAATTCCTGTACTTGATCCGAAGTGATCGTTGCACCCACTATAGTGCCGCTAACTCTCATGAATTTACTAAAAAAGGCGTTACCGCAAACTTCTAAATCCCCATCCACAAGAACATCACCAGTAACATGCACCTGGCCTTCAAGATGTATAATCTCGTCCGACTTTATGACAATCCCTGCCGCATTGATAAGTATGCTATTCCCACCCAGCTTAATCTCATATGAAGTTACATTTTCATGGCAGTAAATATCTGTATTTTTCAACTCCATCTTTGAGTTGGATGCTCGAACTATATGCATTCCTTTCAGATATTCTGAATTTTTAATACTCGCCTTATGATACTCCCAGGCACTGTTGCCAACGCTTTTCTTATACAAACTGTAGTCAGCCGAAAGCGAAACCAATCCAAGTTTCACTGACACGCCAACCCCGTAGAGAGAGAGACTTCCGCTGGCTATATTTACGTCACCCTTCAACTGAAGCATTGAAGTTGTAACGTCTAATTTTGTGCTCAGTTTTGGGTTGGTTATTGCGTCTTTGAAATTATCAAATCCGCTTTTCTCTGATGCGCTATTTGTTGTGCTTGGCGCGGAGGCAAGCTTGCTGCTACTTGCGGGAGTGGGAGGCCGATCTTTAAAGTTGGCACCCATCAAACTCTCTGATGAGCTCGTCCCCGCCACCGGGGCCGGCGCATGCCCTCCCCCTATGGATTGCCAATAAACACCTGGCACCTGATGCTTATACGAACTGGACGCCAGCTGCATATGCTTGTCCGTGCGCAAATGCGCCCCACTGACATCGCCCTCACCCAAGGTAAAACTACAACCGGTGGACGCCCCCATCTTCATCATCGGCCCGGACGGGCTGTCTTCCATCGCAAACAAATGCCCACCGGGAGTGCTCAAGCCACTTTGGGTCGCGTTTTCGCCGGTGACCACATTGGGATTCTCGGAGTTGGGCACACTACCGGTGATCACCGGGCGGTCCGGGTCGCCGCCCAAGAACGAAACCAGCACTTCCGTGCCTTTGAGCAGCGGGAAATTCATGCCGTGGCTCGAACCACTGGACAGCGTGGCCATACGCAACCAGGCCGAACCACGCGTCGCATTCTTCTCACCGCGAATGAACGGGAAACTCACCCTGTAGCAACCATGCTCATTGAGCAGCGGCCGACCGGTATCTTCATCACCATCCACCACCGCACTGAGCACGCCCTGCACATAAGGCCGCGGTGTCACACAGGGTGCGCGGTACTGCACGTCGCCGGGCAAGGCGATAAACCGCGTGTTGATCCCCTGCCCCGGCCCTTCCCCCTCCGAGCCGAGGCCCGGCAACGGCTGATAACCGTCATGGTGAACTTCAATCACCTGATAACCGGCATTGAACAGCGGACGCGGGTGGCCGACTAACAGCATCGGATAACCGGCGCGCAACCCCGTGGCTCGACCGCTGCCATGAAACTCCCGCTGACGGCAACCGATGGCCTGGGCGCGGCGATTCGCCAACCATTGCCCCTGTTCGAGCGAACCGAAGTGCTCGCCATACAACCCTTGCCCGCCGATAAATACAGACGAACCAGAGACGGCCTCTCGTTGTGCGGTTGAGGCATCTGCGCCAAGGCTGGCAACTGCCACCGAAGCATTGACCTCTAACTTCAACTGCGCGTTGCTCGCGGAAAAGTCCTGGAGCGTGACCCCCGCCGCTTGCCGCACGAGTTTGCGCTCGAAGGTTCGCGCCACCGCCAGGACCCGGCCTACCTCCAGTTCCGAATCTTGGCGGCGATAGGTCAGCAGGCTGGGGAGTTGCGGCTGGTACAGTCGGTCGCCACAGAACACCAGTGCCTCGCCGTCAGGCCCCTGCTCAAAGAAGTAATACACGCCGAAATATTCAAGAAGACGTGAAATAAAGGCGAAGCTGGTTTCTTCGAACTGGCAGGTAAACGTCGCCTGAGTCAGCGGATCATCGGCCAGCGGCAGGCGGATATCGAAGTCATACGCCGCCCCGGGCACACCGTTCATACCCGGCCCTTCGACAGTCAGGTCGGCCAACTTGAGCACGTCGCGAATCAGCTCCGGCAGACTTTTGTCCAGCCAGATTTCCGAAAAGCGGAAATGCCGCAACTGCACGAAGCGCGGTTCCAGCACCACGCGGTAGTAGTAATACAAGGAGTCGGCGTCGAGATAATCCACCTCCGTGACCACGCCCTGATAGGGATGCGGCTGCCCCAACGCATCGCTCAGGGTCAATACCGCCCGGTTGCCCAGCAGCGCTTCGTCGTCGAACAATGGATTGATCGTGGCCAGCCGAACCTCGAAGCGATAGGGCTGAGAGAGCTTTTCCTCGCCCTGCCACTGCTGCACCCATAATGTTTCGAGCAGCAGCGAGGGGGCCAGGCTGGCGAAAGTGCAGAGCGCATGATCATTGAGAGCCATCAATCAATCCTTGTTCTTCAGTCGGTAAACGAGCGGTCACTCTAGGGGCTCAAGCAGCGCTTCACGCTCGGGTAAAGACCTGATCGCATCGATGTCTTGCGTGGTAATGATCCACTCGCCGCGCGCATCCACCGCCACATGCAAGCCGGCCAGGGGCCGCTGATCGGCAATCGCCCCGAGCAAGACGTCAGACAGGCGCGGTGTCAGGCTCTTACGCAAAATGAAGTCGATATTGCGCGCCCCGCTTTCCACTTCCGTGCAGCGCGCGGCGATGGCGTCGGCAACCTCTTCTGCAAACGTCAGACGGACTTTCGACGAAGCCAGCAGACGCTCGCTGAGCCGGCCCAGCTTGAGGCGCACGATGCCCGCCAGTTGCGCGCCACCCAGGGTGAAGAACGGCACGATGGTCATGCGCGCCAGCAGCGCCGGTTTGAAATGCCGGGACAGGGTCGGGCGGATTTTTTCCGCGAGGGTGTCCGGGTCGGGCCGCCCGTCGACGCACAGGTTCTGGATTTCTTCGGTGGCCAGGTTGCTGGTCAGCAGCACCACGGTGTTGGAGAAATCAATCTGCCGGCCTTCGCCGTCGGACAGGCTGCCCTTGTCGAAGACCTGATAGAAAATGTTCACCACGTCCAGGTGGGCTTTTTCCACTTCATCGAGCAGCACCACCGAATACGGACGCTTGCGCACCGCCTCGGTCAACATGCCGCCCTCGCCGAAGCCGACATAGCCGGCGGGCGAACCCACCAAGCGGCTGACGGTGTGCTTCTCCTGATACTCGCTCATGTTTACCGAGATCATCGCCTGTTCGCCGCCGAACAGATGTTCGGCCACAGCCAGAGCGGTTTCGGTCTTGCCGACCCCCGATGGCCCGACCAGCAGGAACACACCCAACGGCTGTTGCGGATCGCGCAGGCCGGATTGCGCGGCCTTGAGGATTTCCGCGATCTGCTCGACGGCGGTGTCCTGACCGCGAATGCGCGTCTTGAGGTTGTCGGCCAGGGCCAATACGCCGCCCGCTGCATCGCGCAGCACTTTGCCCAGCGGCACGCCGGTCCAGTCGGAGACGACCTGGGCAATCGCATCGGGACTGACTTCGGTGAACAGCAACGGCGCGTCGCCTTGCAGTGCGGCCAGGGCTTCACGGGCCTGATCCAGCTCGGCCTGACGTTCCTCCAGCGAGGCCAGTACCTGCACAACCTCGCCTTCGGCCGGAACCGGCAGATCCTGTGCTTGCCGGGTCAGTTGCTTGCGTGCTTCAAGGACGCGCAGCGCCGCGTCGCGCTCGGCCAGCCAGCGGACTTCCAGCGCAACCCGACGCTCGTCAATCTCAGCCTGTTCGTCGGCGATATCCGTCAGGCGCTGGTCTTCTACGGGGAAACCATTGCCACGGTCGCGCTCCAGTGCGCTCTGTTCACGCGCCAGACCGGACAACTGCCGCTCCATGCGCTCCAACTCGGCAGGCTTGATGCCCAGGCCGATGCGTACCCGGGCGCTGGCGGTGTCGAGCAAGTCGACGGCCTTGTCCGGCAGCAAGCGCCCGGTGATGTAGCGATCCGACAATTCGGCGGCGGCGACGATGGCGTCGTCGCGCACGCTGACCCCGTGGACTTTCTCGTAGTGCCCCTTGAGCCCGCGCAGGATCAACACCGCGGTTTTGACACTCGGCTCGTCCAGCTTGACCAGTTGGAAACGACGCGCCAGGGCCGGGTCTTTCTCGAAGTACTTCTTGTACTCCGACCAGGTCGTGGCGGCGATGGTGCGCAACTCGCCACGGGCCAATGCGGGTTTGAGCAGGTTGGCCGCATCCGAGCCACCCGCCGCGCCGCCGGCGCCGATCAGCATGTGCGCTTCGTCGATGAACAGGATCACCGGCGTGGTGGACGCCTTGATCTCTTCGATGACGCCACGCAGACGGTTTTCGAACTCGCCCTTGACGCTGGCGCCCGCTTCCAGCGCACCGAGATCCAGGCTGAGCAAACGTGTGTTTTTGAGGAAGTCGGGGACTTCGTCCTGGCTGATCAACAACGCCAGCCCCTCCACCACGGCGGACTTGCCCACACCCGGCTCGCCCACGGCGATGGGGTTGTTTTTACGCCGCCGGGCGAGGATGTCGATCATCTGGCGAATCTCATCATCGCGCCCGAAAATCGGGTCGATGCGCCCCGCCGCTGCCTTGGCGGTCAGGTCTTCGCAAAAGCGCGCGATATTGTCTTCGGCTGCGGGCGCATTGCCGCCGGCGCCGGCCAACGAAGCAGAGGCCGTGCCGGTCTGCAGGCTGTCCAGCGGACCTTCGCTGGAGCCGCCCAACAGTTGAGCGAACTCTGCGGTCAGGGCATCGGTGGAAATCGGCTTGAGCAGTTCGCCGTAACGCGTGCCAGCGCTGTAGTAGCCCAGGCGCGATACCAGCGCCAGCAGCAGCGAACCGCCACGGATCCGCCCGCTGCCGACCACCAGCGAGGCAATCAGCCAGGCGTCCTGAATCCATTCGGTGAGCAGGCCAGCGAACACCGGACGTCCCGGGTTGCCGTTTTTCAACTGCGCCAGGCCCTCATCCAGCAGCGCACGCAAGCGCATCGGATCGATCTCGAAGCGCGCGAGAATGCGCGTCGTATCGGCATCCGGATCTTCCAGCAACTGGCGCAGCAGGTGCTCCAGGGAAATCTCGTAGTGAGCGCGCGCCAGGGTCTGGCCCGCCGCGTTCTCCAGGGCCTTGGTGCTGTACACATTGAGCCGTGCGAACAGCGGTTTGAGTTCTACCTGAATCATCTAGCGAGCCCTCTCTTCGAGCATTGGTCCGTGTTCGGCCGTCAGCATGAATACAACGTCGTCCTGTGTGTCTCCGTCACCGAGCCAGGTATCCAGGCCCAGCCGCTGCCAGCCGCCGCCCAGCGAAGCGCACTGCTGCTTATCTGCCGCAAGACGCATGACCAGACGGCTGCGTAGCGGTGTCTGCAAATACAATCCCACCAAGCGTTCGAGCTTTTGATACAGCGCCTGCCCCGGCAATAACCCGTGAAAACGCTCGGTACTCAGTGACGTCAGGCGGATATCCAGGGTGCCGCTGCGGTCCATGACTTCACGACCGAGCAGGCTGTTTTCGCCCAACACACCGCACTGCGTGCCCAGGTAAGTGCGTGCCGTGCGGTCGATCCGCAAGCGCGTCTCGACACACGGCACGACTTCCACCGTCACATCGCTGAGTACCGCCTTGACCAACTGCTGCAGACCCAGGGCCGAGCGCGGGTACTGGTTGAACAACCCGGCATAACGCAGCAAGTCGATGGATTGATCGCGCTGCTCCGGACGCGCATCCGCAATGCCGATCAGCGCCTGCAACTGAC
This sequence comes from Pseudomonas sp. LY-1, assembly GCF_053502595.1. NCBI lineage: Bacteria > Pseudomonadati > Pseudomonadota > Gammaproteobacteria > Pseudomonadales > Pseudomonadaceae > Pseudomonas > Pseudomonas sp. LY-1. The sequence goes on from NZ_CP094353.1 coordinate 3,577,439, forward strand.
GCAGGCTCTTGACGTCGCGCCGCTCGGTAATGTCGATCCAGATCCGGTGCTTTTCCCAGGAACGGAACAGCAACGGATAGAGCGAGGCATGCAGGATGTCGAGAAAGTCACGTCCCGCCGAATGGCCCAGCAGTTGCTCGTCGATCAGGTCTTCGGTGTAAAACGTCGGCAACGGCGAAGTAACGCCATACAGCCCGAAGAAGTTGGCCTCGATCCGATAACGACCGTCGTCGTCCTGCTCGATCCCTTCGATATCCCGCAGCGGAAACCCGAGCCCCAGCCGCGGCCGGACCCGCACGTTGTCGACGAAGTGTTTTTCGCTCGGAAAACGTAGGCGCAACAGGCGCAAGGCCTGGAAAAACCCGAACTCGCCGCCGTCATCGAGCAGCGGATCGATCACAACAGGCGTTGGTGCCCGATCTTCGCTGGCCATTTCAAGGTCTCGTGGTTGACGCTGTCGAACAGCGTGAAGGCGGTAAAGCTGTTGATGGCCGTACAGCCGGCGAAAAACTCATCGAGCACGCAACCGAACAGGTAGAAATTGCCGGGGCTGAGAAAATAGTCGCCCCGGCACTCGACCCGGACCACACTGCCTTCGATCGGCAGCCCGCGAATAAAACGCCGCTCGTGGCTGACGGTGACTTTTTCGATGGCATCGATGCGCCGCTGGTTGGCGTCCTGGGCCCCTTCGCCGACGCTCGGCAGATACAGCGCGAGCAGGCCGCGCAGGTAGTCGCGATCGGCCAGGCGGAAGTGGTTGGCATTGAGCTGCGAGAGCATGCGCCACAGCAACTTGTCGTCGAACTTGGGCGGCTGGCACGGTGTGATGCCACGGATGCTCTTGAACTCGACCCTGGGCGGCGTGTTGTCGGTCGGCTGGTTCAAATCCCCCAGGCGCAGGCTTTCCGGCAGCTTGCCATTGGTGCAGAGCAAGCCGATGGACAAGGTCATCTCGCCCGGCACTTTGCCTTCGCTGTAGGGCAGGCTCAGATAGTGGTCATAACCTTGGGCATCGATACTCGAGGCGCGGATGCGCAGGTTATAGGTGTCGCGCTGCGAGAAGGTATTGAACGGCTCCAGCAGCCGCTCCCCGCCTCCAGCGGAATAAGCACTGACCTTGAGCACCGAATGAATCCGCATGCTCATGCGCTGGCCATGGTCGGCAGGCTGGATGCGATAGTCGACTTGCTTGTGGTCGATGCGCAGCGGGTGTGCGTCCTGGGCGAACAGATTGATCGCCGGCGTCACCCCCAGCAAAAAGCTGTTGGCCGACAGGTTCGGTGTCCAGTCCGGCAGGTTTTCGAACATCAGGCGCACGCTGAAGCGCCCGTCTGCGCCTCTGGCTCGCCACTGTTTGAAGCCGCGAAGCTCGATAAACAGGAATTTCTCGGGCAGCGCGAAGTATTCCTGCAGGCACCGATAGGCCGGGTGCGCGGTATCGGGAAACGGCAGCAAGGCGTTGCTCGCATCGAATCCCAGGCCACGCAAATGGCTGGCCGGCAATACGGTCATGGGCTGCTCTTGCGCAGAGATGCGAATCTCGCGCAGGTTGAGCTGCAACAGACGCAATAACTTGGAGCCATCGACCAGGCCATCCCCCAGATAGAAACGCAGGCTGTCAGCCAGCCAGCTATTCGGGTCGGCGGTGGTAAAAGCGAAGTCCAGGACCAGGCTGCGCTCTTCACCGGCGCCGCCGTCCCAGCGGCTGCCGAGCAGTTGCAGCGGTTCCAGGTCGACCGCCGCGGTGCTGCTGAAGCGCACGCGCTGGCCATCGACCGGCACCGAGGCAATTTCGCAGCCGGGCTCGATACGCGTAACCTCCTGCAATGCCGTGCGCGGCTGAAATTGCAGCAGCGTCAGGCAGGGCAACGGTTGCAGGTAATGGGGATAGAGCAGCTGCGCCAACTCTTGAATGAACTCGGGAAACTCGTCATCCAACCGTTGGCGAACCATCCCGGTAAGAAACGCCACACCTTCGAGCAAGCGTTCGACGTCCGGGTCATTGGCCGAGTCCACCCCCAGCAGCGGCGCCAGGGCCGGGTTACGGCGGGCAAACTCATCGGCCAGACGCCGCAGTTGGTTGAGTTCACTTTGATAATGGCTGTTGAGCATGACTTAGTGCATCGCCAGGGACACGCGACCGTCCGAAGACACACGCGTTGCCAGGTGAATAGGAATGTCCCGGTCATCGATCGACACCACGCCCTCAAGACTGAAACTCAGCGACAACACTTCCTGGGCACCTTCGGCGACCAGGATGCGCGGCGATTTCAAGCGAGGCTCGTAGCGGGCGATCATGCGCGTCATGTTCTCGATTATTTGCGTGGTCTCGCCGGTCGCAAACGAACCGGCCAGATTGGTGAAGTCGGGTACGCCAAACTCGGCGTCAATCCGCACGCTGCCGCGCCGGGTATTCAAAATGCGTTGCAGATGCTGGACGATCGACTGCGTCAACACTTCAGCCTGGGTCAGGTGCGTGCGACCGGTTTCGGCCTGCAGGCTTGTGATGCGCTCCAGCAATCGCTTTTCTCTCAACGCGGTGTACCTTCTGCAGTAACAAGAACACCGCCCTGGACCAGGGCGGCATTGAACCGTCGAGCCGGGCTTACGCTTTTGGCGCCAACCACGAGTCTTCGGCTTCGATACCGTCCGGCACCCAGGTCCAGACGATTTTTTCGTAGGTGATGCCGATGTCTTCCATATGGCCCATTTGCTTGAACTCAGGGCTCAACACGTTCGGCACCCAGGTGCGGGCCGAAACGAGCACGGCATTGCTCAGGGTGATGGTGTAGTACTTTTCTTCGGTGCCTTTAGGCGAGATCCGATAGAACTCCAACACAACAGACTTGAGCTGCTCGCCGGAAGTCAGGGCTTGCAGCAGCTTTGGAGAAGACTTATCGATTTCCTTGGTCAGGGTCATGCCCTGGTGGACACGCTTGCCGGCCGGCAGGCCGGTTTGCGCGTTCTTGGGAATATCGATCAGGTGTTCGACGGCCTGGACAAGGATCTTTCCTTCATGACCGGTAACCGTGCTGGAACCTTCGATCTTGCCTTGGTTCTGGCCTTCGATACTCAAGTAGCATGGCATTGGCATAACGTGTACTCCGGGTTTAATCAGTGAGTTTTCAGGCATCGATCAGCGCCTCTGGCCCTGTCTCGCTGCGTTGAATCCATCTTATGGAAACGCCGAGGCAATGACCCTCGGGTGAACACCTGAATGGGCAACGGCGGCGTTGCCCATTCGCGCTACCGATCAGCTCTTGTCGAGCTTGCCCACCAGCGACAGCGTGAAAGACGCGCCCATGTACTTGAAGTGCGGACGGACTTTCAAACCGACGCGGTACCAGCCTGGATCGCCTTCGACGTCGCTGACGGTAATCTCCGCCTGACGCAGTGGGCGACGGCTGCGCACACCGGCGGCGGGGTTATCCATGTCGGCCACGTACTGGCGAATCCAGGTATTGAGTTCCGACTCCAGGTCGCCACGCTCTTTCCAGGTGCCGATGTTTTCGCGCTGGATGACCTTGATGTAATGGGCCAGGCGGCTGACCACAAAGATGTACGGCAGTTGGGTGCCCAGCTTGTAGTTCAGCTCGGCTTCCTTGCCTTCTTTGTCATTGCCGAAGAACTTGGGCTTCTGGCACGAGTTGGCGGAAAAGAACGCCGCGTTATCGGTGTTCTTGCGCATGGTCAGCGCGATAAACCCCTGCTCGGCCAGCTCGAACTCGCGGCGCTCGGAAATCAGCACTTCGGTCGGGATCTTGGTCTGGGTTTCGCCCATGGCCTCGTAGTTGTAGATCGGCAAATCACCGACGGTGCCGCCGCCCTGTGGGCCAATGACGTTGGCGCACCAGCGGTACTGGGCAAAGCTGTCGGACAGGCGACTGGCAAAGGCAAACGCGGCGTTGCCCCACAGGAAGTCCTGGTTGCCGCCACCGACGTTCTCGTTGTAGCGGAACGTCTTGGCAGGGACCGTGTCTTCGCCATAGGGCGTGCGCAGCAGGAAGTGCGGCAATGTCAGGCCAACGAAACGCGCGTCGTCGCTTTCACGAAAGGCATTCCATTTGGTGAACTGCGGCCCCTCGAAGACGGCTTGCAGATCCTTGAGATTGGGCAGGTCGGCAAAGCTGTCGATGCCGAAGAACTGCGGGCCGGCCGCGGCGATGAAGGGCGTGTGGGACATGGCCGAAATCGCGGCGACCGACTGCAGCAACTTCATGTCCTGCGGGCCGGGGTTGAACTCGTAGTTACCGATGATCGAGCCAAACGGCTGGCCGCCGAACTGGCCGAACTCGGCGGTGTACACCGCCTTGTACAGACCCGAACGGGTGATCTCCGGCGCATCCTCGAAATCTTCGAGCAGCTTCTCTTTGGACACGCTGAGGATTTCCAGCTTGTTGTTCTCGCGAAAATCCGTGCGGTCGACCAGAAACTTCAGCGAGCGCCAGGACGACTCCAGCTTCTGGAACTGCTGGTGGTGAATGATCGCGTCGACCTGCCGGCACAGCTTGGCATCCAGCGTGGCGATCATGTCGTCGATCAACCCGGCGCTGACCTTCTCGGCCTGCCGGGCCGGCTCGAGCAGTTCGGTGACAAACGCTTCGAGGCCCTGACGGGTGACGGCATACGCCTCGTCGCCCGGCTTGACGCGCGTCGCTTCCACCAACTGATCCAACAGGGAAACCGACTCGACCGCCTGGCCGGTCGTGCTCGCTGCCTGACTCTTTTCTTCGCTCATGGGTTATTCCTTGTCCTTTACGCCAAGTTCCGAGAGCAAACGCTCGCGGGCCCCGTCATCGTTCATCAGGGCCTGCAGCTGCTTGCGAAACTCCGGCAAGTTACCCATCGGCCCTTTCAAGGCCTTGAGCGAATCCCGCAGGGCGATCAGTTGCTGCAACTCGGGAACCTGGGCCACGATGGCATCCGGCTCAAAATCGCGAATGGACTGGAAGGTCAGCGAGACTGGGATCTGCTCGTCCTCCGGCGCGTTTTCCGCCAGATGATTGGGCACCGCCAACTGCAGGCTCAGGTTCTGGCCCTTGAGCACATCGGTGAAGTTGTCTTTGTCGACGCGGATCGGTTTGAGGTCTTCAACCGGCGTGTCGTCTTCACGCAAGGTGAAGTCGCCGATCACCAGTTGCTTGAGCGGCAGCTCGACCTGTTCCTGCGCGCCGCCGGTGTCAGAGCTGTAAACAATATTGACGCGCTCTTTAGGCGCGACCGAACCTTCACTAGCCATTAAATCTCACTCCTGTTTACCGGACTCGCTCAACGCAGCCGTTAGAAAACTCATGGCATGGATATGCACACGCCTGCCAGGTATTGCCTGTTGCCCATTCAACTTGCCGGCGGGCTGGCCAAACGCCAGAACGCCGGCAAATCCATTGCCGCCAACTGTTGCGCCCACAGCGCTCTCGAACCGCCGTCGTCATGCGTCAGTGCCAACTCCAACAACGGCCGGACCAGCTCCGGCTCCCAACGATCGAGGCCCTGCTCCGTCGCTTCCTGGAGCAACACATCCAAGGCAACACCCAACTGCGCGCGCGGGTCGAAACGCTGTAGCAGATGGCATTGGGCAGCGCGCAGGCGAAACCGCTCGCGGCCGCTGCCCGCCTCTCGCACGGCGCTCTGCAAGCGCGCCAACGATTCGTTCAAACGGCCTTCGGCGGCATCACGCGCGACTTCATCAATCAGCGTTTGCAGCCCATCCGTGGCGCCGCTGCCGGCCGCCGGTGCCAAACCTTCGAGCCAACTGCGGGTCGCGCCGTCGGCGAACGGCTGGCCGTCGGCGAATGTCAGCTCGACCAGCGCCGGCAGGCGCGCCAGAAAATGACGGGTTTCCAGGGCCAGGCTGGCAGCACCGGCCTGCGCCGCCGAACCGAGCCTCAAGAGCGCGGCGTGACTGGCCCGATTGAGGTCCAGCCAGCACGGATAACTTGGTAACCGACCTTCGCAAAAACGCACGATGTCCAGCGGCTCGCCAACGCTCTGCAAGCGGCTGAAACTTTCGAGTTCCGCGTCCGAAGGCGGCGGCACGCGCGTCGTGTAGCCTTGCGCAGGAGGGACCTGCTCCAGCGTCGTCCACGCCAATTGGCGATTGAGGCGAAACAGCAACGGCAAGGTCGCCCGAGACTCCAGGCAAAACCCCAGCAGCGGTGCAAGCGCGGCAAACACGCTATTGACCGCGTTCTCGATGGCTTCATCGCTCTCAAGACGGCCCAATGGCGGAGCCGGCACCAGGGCCGGGAGCGGCGCCGAAGGGGCGTGCGCAACCGGCGTCGGGAGCGCTGTAGGCGCATCGACTGCCGCTGGAACCTCTTCCGCCGTCACCGCTATTGGCTCGACACCCGCTTGCACGGGCAACTGCGATAGGCGACGACGCAACGCAAAAAAACTCGGGCCGTCGGCGTCCCGGTCGCGCCAATAGCGATCGATGGCGTCCCAGTCTTCGAGCAACTGCGCCAATTGTTCCCCGGGCACCGCTTCGAAGTTGGCTTCAAGTTTTACGGCGAGCCACTCGAGCATCCACTCGGCCTGGTTGCGGCGGGCACGCAATCGAGCCGGCGGCGGGGTCAGGGTCTCCCAATACAACTCGAGCATTTCGCGCACTATATGCACGCCGGTCGCCAGGCCGGAAATGCCTTGCAGAGTGGTCCAGGCACATAACAACCAGACCGCGGCATTAAAGTCCTTGCCCTCTTCTCGCAGCACTTTTACACAGGCATCGGCGACTTTCTGCCAATCCACTCCGGACTCGGCGTGGATATTGTTCAATTTATCCACTTCGATTTGCGCGAGGGAAAAAGCCAGCCCTTCCCGAGGATTAACGCCAGCAGGATGAGTCAAACTGATCGCAAACGAACCTACTTCCCGGTCGAGGCAACTCATCCGTTACTCCTTACTTCAATAGGTTGTTTGATACATCGTTGCCGCGTAAAAAAATCGCCGCTGATGCCGGGTTGATTTATGCAGCGGTGACGATCTTCATTGATTGATCCAAGGCCCGATATTCCGCCCACCGCGGCTGTAATCTGCCAAGCCAAAGCCCCGCGCGTTGGACCGTCGGACAAGCATGTGTCAGCCAAGGCGCCGGGGCCATCGGGCGAACACCTGAAGTTCTCACCGGTTTAACGTACCCGTTCAGATCATCGCGCCGAAAATAACAAGGCCAATACCCAGCGCACTTTGCTTGAGAAACAAGCGCACGCATTCACAGCGTGGAAACACATAAACGCTGTCAAATGCGAATTTGCGTCAATCTATCAAGCGCCTTGCAGATGGCTTGACCCTGCGTTGCAACTTTTCAATTATTTTCAGGCGCCCTGCCCCGCTCTTACCGCCGCCAGAAAGTGCGCAACAAGTTGGATACAAGAGGGATTGTCATTACTTTCATGGAGAAACCGGTTATAAGGAGCACCACAACCCATTCTGACTGGCTACCGCTAGGTAGCACGGACGTACAGTGGGAAGATGCAACGCCTGTTCACGGGGCGTGAACATAGGCTTTCCGGGTTGTAGTGAATCCATGAATAAACCAGCTTCACTCATATGCGCCCCTAAACACGTCGGCTCCAGGCACGCCCATGATCACTTCGAGGTCAGCGCCGAGCCGGTTGCCAACCAACTGCTGGCCTGGCGTGATCGGGTCGGACACGTCATCGACGTCCTGCCTACATCCCACGCAACCACCACGCCCTTCAACGCGAGCATTGACCGCTACAAATTGGGTGATCGCGTCTTCACCGACTGCTCAAGCGACGCCTTGTTGCTCGACCGTTCGATTGCGCGCATCTCTACCGACAAGGTCCGGGACTATGTTTTCCAGGTCTTCACCCAAGGCGCAATGGAGTCCATTCGAGGCGGCCCCCAGGAACATGGCGTGTCCGCCAGGGCGAGCATCGTTGCCATGGACATGAACCAGCCGATCAAAATGAGCCGGGGGCGTTGCCGCGTATTGACCTTCTTTGTCTCGCGCACGGTGGTGGAAGCGGCGCTGCCGCATGCCGAGTCGATCCACGGGCGTGTCTTCGAGAATACGACGCCTATGACCCAATTGATGATCGAGCATGTCGAGGCGTTTTCCAGAAAACTGCCGGTTATCAGCAGCGCCGAGGCCGCGTCGACATTCGATACCGCCGTTCAACTCATGCTCGCAGCCTTCTCGAAACAGGCCAAGCTGGGTGGGCACGTGCGGGCGGCGGCGCGCAGTGCGATGTTCGATAAAGCCAGGCGTTATGTGCAAAACAACCTGTATCAACCCTGGCTGACGCCAGAGTACGTGCTGATGGCCATGCAACTGCCTCGTGCCACGCTCTACCGTCTGTTCCAGCATGAAGGAGGGTTGGGTCGCTACATCCTCAACTGCCGCCTGCGTGAAGCCGCGGACGAACTGGTGCGCTATCCGGACCGCCAGGTGATTGAGATCGCCTACAGCCTGGGCTTTAACAGCGCATCGGCGTTTACCCGCGCGTTTCGTCGTCGCTATGACCTGGCGCCGCAGGACCATCGCCTGATGGCGGCACAGCGAATGGGCAACGCTATGCCGGGGCACCGTAACGTCGCTGGCCGAATCGATCAGTGAGCCGGCTGCCGCGCTGGAAATTTCACCAGTGCGAACAGGCTGACCAATAGCGCGCCCAGCAGATACCAGGAAGGCGCCATTGCGTTCTGGGTAACTCCGATCAACCACGTCACAAAAAACGGGCAGAACGCCCCGAAGATCGTCACGCCGAAACTGTAGACCATCGACATCCCTGTGGCCCGGTGATGCGCCGGAAAAGCCTCCATGATCATGACGGTAGCGACGCCGTTGTTGCCCATCGCGACAGCCGAATAGATGCCGATGATCAGCAAGGAAGCCAGCTCTCCGACCCCATGAGTCAAGGCCAGGAACACCGGATAGACCAACAGGATGCTGAGGATCATCGTCACGTATTGGGTCGGCTTGCGTCGCGGCAGCCGGTCGGCGAACCGCGCAAACAATGGCGCGGCAATGAACAGCATCGCGCTGGAAAAGCACGCCGAAAGCAAGCTCATGCTCGGCGACAGGCCTAACGTGCGGACCAGATAGGTCGGCATGTAGAGCACCATCAGGTAGATGCTTGCGGTGGGGGTTGCCATCATCAAGATCCCCAGCAATAGCTGGGGGCGGTGGTTTTTCAGCAAGACACGCAGCGACGGCGACTGGATACCACGCCGTGTTGTCTCCACCATATTGCGCCGAATGAACCACCCGAACGGCGCAATCAAAAGCCCAAGCACGAAAGGAATACGCCAGCCCCAGGCCAGCAACTGTTCGGGGCTCAGCAATGCGGTCGTGGTGGCACCGACAACCGCCCCCACCAAAACCGCGGCCGCCTGGCTGGCAGAACGCCAACTGACCAGATAGCAGCGTTGATTGCGCGCCGCCAGCTCCATCAGCACCACGGACGACACGCCGATCTCCCCTCCGGTCGCGAACCCCTGCAGCAACCGCGAGAGCACCAGCAACACCGTTGCGGTGACGCCGATCGATGCATGCGTCGGCATGAACGCGATCAAGGCGGTACCGGCTGCCATCAATAGATTGGTGACATTCAAGCCGGCTTTTCGCCCTTTGCGGTCGGCGAGGTTGCCGATCACGATTGCGCCCAGCGGGCGCATCGCGAAACCGATGCCAAACGTCAACAATGCCATCAGCAACGAGGCGAACGAACTGTCCGATGGGAAAAACAGCTTGCCGATGATCACGGCAGAAAAGCTGTATACCGTGAAGTCGTAGATCACCAGGCCATTGCCAACGACTGTCGCGACTATCACCTTCTTCGATTGCCTGAAGGTCACCGGGCAATCGCCAGATTCAAGATAAGACATTTAGGCCGAGGTCCCGTCGAGTCAATCAAAGCGCGCTGGGTAGCGAACACGTGGGCCCAAAAGGCCCCTCATGGGCACGTTGGGCGCTAACAGCTCGATCGACGGGCTATTGATTTGTAGTAGCGTCCTGGCGGGAGCATCCTACGGAACAATATCAGGCTTGTATGTACCCCTTTTATAACGCCAGCAGGCGCGCACTCACTGCGGCTCCGCGCCGCACGCTTGATGATCGGAAGATCACGAGCGCTCGCACTGATTGACCCGTTGAGCGCCTTTGACGATCGCCCAACCTATCAATCAGCCCGCGGCCCTTTCCCCCACACGTTGACGTGACACATTCAACGCCACCAACGACGCCAGGATCGCCATCACCATCCCCGCAAGAAACCCACCGCTATACCCCGCCTGCGCAGTCAACCCCACCAGCAAGGTCGAAGACAGCATTTCCCCCAGATCACGCGTGCTTTGCACGGCGGTCATGTCCGTACCGGCCTGGTCGCTTTGCGCGGCGAAGGCCATGGAGGCAGTCATGATCACCACCGAGGTGGCGCCCGTCGCGAACGAGCCCAGGCCCACGGCCAACCAGATCAGTCCGGTTTGCGTGGCAAGCATGCCGTTGGCTTGCAGCAGCCAGGTCAACGCGGCAGCGCCGGCCATGCCCACCGCCAGGATGAACGTCGGCCACAGCCCCAACACCCGGATCAACCACGCACCACCGCCGCAGCCGAGGACGATGGTGACCACGCCGCCGCTCATGCCCAGTTGGCCGATAGCCTGCAAGGACCAACCGGCGTCATTCAGGAACAGCTTTGACAAACCAAAACCCGACACTGACGTCATGGCCGACAACAAGGCGAGTACCACCAGCGCCAGCGCCTTCGGCCGCTTGATAAACCGCCATAATGAGGCATGCGCCACATCTGGCTGTTTTTCCTTGGCCGGTGCCACGTGCAGCCAGCCGACGCACACCAGACTCAACAGCGGCACCAAAGCCAGCAGACTGAACGCGGTGGTTTGCCCCAGGTAGCCGCTAAGCAGCAAGGTGCCGGCGCCGCCAACGAAGAAGCCGACCATCGTGCCGCCCACTTGGATGGCGTTAATCCGCGCGAGCATGTTGCCGCTAAAGTACTCGGCCGCCATGCCGTCGGTGGCGATGTCCTGGGTGGCGCTGGCCAGCGAGGCAACAATCAGCAGGCCCACGGCGATGCCCGCCGTCTCGACGCGCAGGCCGATGCTTGCCAGGCAGGCAATGCACAGCAGCACCAGTATCTGCATGGGAATGATCCAACTGCGGCGCCGTCCCAGGCGTGGGCTCCAATGGTTATCCACCTGGGGCGCCCAGAGGAACTTGACCACCCACGGTATCCCCACCAACGGCAGGAAGGCCAAGGCGTGGAGCGCCGCGCCGTCATGACGCAGCAGGGTCGGCAAGGCGTCCATGGCGATGCCGAAGCAAATGCCTTGGGACAGGTACAACAGTGCAAAGGTCAGCACCATGCGCCAATGTTTCAACAGATCCAGCATTACAAGTCTCCCCTCAGGCAACATTGGCGGCGGCAGCCCGTGCCGCACGCGTAAAAGAAATCAGGCGCCGCAATGCCCACAGGGCACTGGCCGCGCACAGCAGCAACACAAGATCGATGGGCCACAGCGGCACGCTGCCTTGTTTCAGGCTGCCGGCCAGGTGCAGCAGCGCCGCCGCCAGGAAGCCCAGGCCCGTCACGGCCAGCAGCAGGTGCAGCGGTTGACGCCTGGGGGGCATCAGGCAGGCCAGCAGCAGGCTGGCAAGCCAACCGCCCCAGAACCACCACGCCAGGTTGGCACTGCCCAGCGCCCCCGCGCAGAGCAATACCGCCGTGGCCGCCAGCAACCCGCCGCCGCCGCCGATCACCAGGCGCAGTAGCACCTGCCAACCGCCGCCGGCCTTGAGGCGCCGACGCTCCAGCCACAGGTACAAGCCGCTGAGCACCAACCCCGCCGCCGCCAACGCCATGCCGAAATGCACGGCACGCAGCAGTGACCCGCCAACAGGCACCCAGCGGTAGTCGGCAAAGTGCAGCGGCTGCACCGCAATAAACGCCTGCAACCACAGACCGCGCCCGCTGGCGCTGCTGGAACCGACGGCGAGGCCGTCAGCGGCGCGATAGGCATGCCGTTCAAAGACGGCCGTACTGGGCAGGCCTTGTTGGATACCGCTCACTTCCACCCAGGCATCCGGCTCACCCCAGTGGTGCAAAGCGACGTTTTGAGCAGAGAACCCCGGATGGGCGACGGCGTCCTGGTGCAGCAACTGATCCAGATCGACCGCCGGCGCCGAAGCCGTTGTTCGGTCGACCTGCGGCGGTGCCCCCAGCAACTGCATGAACGCTTGCTGCGGCGCGCCCGGGAACGCCTGCGCGGCAAGCCCCAAGGTGCCGAGCGCCCCCAGGCCGGACAACGCGCCAGTGATACCAAACAGCAGCAACCAGGGCCCGCACCAACGGCCGATCAGGCTGTGCAAGTCATGGGCGAACACCCGTGCCCCACGGTCGCGCCGCAGGCGCTTGAGGTCTTGCAGGCGCCCACTGTGTAATGCACTGCCTGCCCAGATCATCAGCAACAACACCACGCCCAACAAGCTGATCAAAATCCGGCCGGGAAAACCGATGAACAGACTTTTGTGCAGGTTGAACAGGATATCCGCCGCGTTGCCTGACGCCAGCTCACGGCCGCTGACGGGGTCCAAGGCGACCGTGCAGTCCTTGGGCGATGCACACAACTCGACCACCGAGTGGCTACTGTCCGGCAAACGAATGCGCAATTCACCGAGCGCCAGGCCGCGCTCGCGAGCGATAGCCGGCCATTGCGCGACCGGTAGCGCTGGCCCGTGAGCCAACGCCGCCGGGCCGCGAAACCAGGCGCGCAAGTCTTCATGGGCCATGCTCCACGCCCCCGTCAGCAGGATCACGAACAGCAGTACCCCAAACACCCCGCCTGCCCCGGCGTGTACACGCTGAACCAATGCCCTCGGTGCGCCCATCTGGTTCATCGCCAGGCTCCATCCCAAAGCAGCCAGGGCGTAAACAGCAGCAGCCAGACGCTGGAGCGATACACCACGCGTTTGCGATCCGGCGCCAGCAACGACCACAGCAGTACCGTCACCAGAAACCCCAAGCCCAGGAACACGCCGGCATACAGCCGCTCCAGCCCACCGCCCCACGGATAATGCCGCGCCAGCAGGACGGCCAGTTGCAGGCTGCTGAGCACACTGCCCGCCAGCGCCAGACAAATGCGCAGCGGCCAGGAACCGAGGGCCGGCGCGGCCATCAGAACGTACCTCGCAGGGTCAGATTGAGGCTGCGCGGTTCGCCATAGCGGTTGTTCCAATTGACGTTGGACAGGCTCTGGTAGTACTTGCGGTCCGCCAGGTTGTTGCCGTTGACCGCGGCAGTCCAATGCTCGTCGATGCGGTAGGCGACCCGCGCATTGAGTAAGGCATAGCCGCCCTGCTCCAGGGTTACGGCACCGGATTGGGTGGAGTAATCACTTTGCGCCTGCACGCCGGCACCGACGCTCCAGCGGCGGTCCTGCCACGGCAACTCGTACTGGGTCCACACCCGCGCCATGTGGCGCGGCGTGAAGCTGGCATAGCGCTCACCCGAAGCGTTGGTGTCCTTGAGGTACTCGGTGCTGGTGTAGGTATAACCGGCGGAGACGTTCCATTCGGGGGTGATATAACCGCTGCTCTCCAGCTCGAAGCCCTGGCTGCGCACCTTGCCACCGCTGATGTAATAGGTGGTCGGCCCCACACCCGGGTGGTCCGGATCGACCTGCGGATTGTTCTCCAGGTCGATACGGAACACCGCCAGCGACACATTCAAACGCCCGTCCGCCAACTCGCCCTTGATCCCGGTTTCATAGGTCTTGCCCTCCACCGGCTTGAGCAGGTCGCCGCTCCAGGTTTGCCCGGTCTGCGGCTGGTAGACCTCGGCGTAGCTGGCGTACCACGACCAGTTCTGCGCAAAGTCCCAGATCAAGCCGCCATACGGGGTTATTTCCCGGCCGGGGGTGAAGTGGCTGGTCGGCGCGTTCTGGTCCCACCAACTGGCCCGGCCGCCGATGACCAGGGTCAACGGATCGAGCAGTTTGTAGCGGGTCAGCGCGTAGACGCCCTTGGAAGTGGTCGTCGTGGAACCGGGCGACGTGTAGGCGCCGATACCGGGTTTGGGCACACTGCTCGGGTCCCAGCGATAGACATTCACCGGCACGTTTAGCGGCGTGGTGAACTGGGCAGTGCGCTGCTCGGTTTCGCCGTGGCTGTAGTTGGTGCCCAACAGCAACTCATGGCTGCGGCCAAACAACGAATACGGCCCATTGACCGAGGCATCCACGCTCTTTTGAGTGCTGCTGAATTTATACGCAGCGCCCATCAAGCGACCGCCATCGCCGGTGAGCGGGTCGATGGCGCCAAAAGCACCGGCATAGCGCAGGCTTGAGTCGGCATCCTGGTATTCGGCGGCGACCTTGGCTTTCCAGTCGTGATCCAATTGCTGCTCGAGAGAGCCGAACACCCGGCGCGTGGTCCACTTGAAGCGGTCCCAGTCCACGTCCAGATAGGTGGAGCGCGACAGGTTCAGGCTCGACCCGTCCTTGGCCATGGGCACGCCGGCCATGTTGGTCACCGAATCGATGGTCTGGTATTGCGCGCCCAGGGTCAGCAGGGTGTCGGGGCTCAGGTCGAATTCGGTGATGCCGTAGAGCAACTGGGTGTCTTGCTTGCCGACATCGTAGAAGTAGTCGCGATCCTCGTAGGCCGCCACCACGCGCCCACGCACGTTGCCAGTCTGGGTCAGCGGCCCGCCGACATCCACTTCGCCACGGTAACGGTCCCAGGTGCCGCCGCTGAGGGTGGTGCTGGCGGCGAATGCCTTTTGTGGGCGCTTGCGCACCAGGTTGACCGTGGCCGCCGGGTTACCGCTGCCGTGCAGCAAACCATTGGAGCCACGCAGGATTTCGACGCGCTCATACACCGCCATGTCCTGAGGCGAACCGGCGGTTTCACCGAGCATCGCCGGCACACCGTCCAATTCGAAAGAGTTGATCTTGAAGCCACGCACGTAGTACGCGGTGGTCAGCAACTGGAACGGCTGCACCGTCACGCCAGTGGCCTGCTGCATCACTTCATCGAGGCTGAACAGGTTTTGCTGCTCGATGCGCTCATGGTCGATGACGCTCACCGACTGCGGCGTTTCCCGCAGTTTGAGCGGTAGCTTGCCGATGGTGGTCACGCCGGGCGGGGTCACCTCGCCCGAGGTGTCGTCACCCGCGACCTTGATGTCAGGCAATTGCACGGTCGCAATCGCCTGTGCCAACGGGCTCAGGCCCAGCACCAGCACCATCCCCAGTTGCGCCCCATTACGTTGGAAACCCCGCCCCGCCTTTGTTGCTCCCCGGTGTGACATTGCCCAGCCTCTTTATCGATAATAATTCGCATTAGTATCGTTTAAACGAACGCTGCGACTTTTCGATTAAGGGACTTTTTCAATGGCTGCCCGGCAGGTTTTGCTCGACGAACTGCGCATACCAGCGGTGCGTGGCCAGCAACTGCTCATGACTGCCGCAGCCACTGACGCTGCCGCCTTCTAGCACCAGGATCTGATCGGCACCGCGCACCAACATCGGATTGTGCGACACCAACACCACGGTGCGCCTGCCATGCAGCGCCTGCAGGCTGCGATTGACCCGTGCTTCGCAGCGCGCATCGAGGCTGGCGGTGGGTTCGTCAAGCAACAGGATCGGCGCCGGGGACAGCAGCGCGCGCGCCAGGCCGACCCGTTGCCGCTGGCCGCCCGAGAGTAATGCGCCGCCCGGCCCTACCTCACTGTGCCAACCCTGCGGCAGGCTGCTGAGCACCTCATCCAATGCAGCATCCTTGGCGGCGTGTTGCAGTTGCGCAGGCGTGGCTTGCGGCCGGGCCATGCTGACATTCCACAGCAGGCTGCCGGTAAACAGTCCGCTATTCTGGAACACTTGCGTGAGGTGGTTGGCCAAGGTGTGTTCGCTTAGCTGGCGAATGTCCACCTGGCCGAGTCGTACTGCGCCGGTCTGCGGGTCCATGCCACGCCCCAGCAAGGCCAGCAGAGTACTTTTACCCGCGCCCGACGGACCGACAATCGCCGTGAACGTTCCCGGCGCGCAATGGATGTCCACATCCTTGAGCAACTGCTCGCCGCCTTCGCCGCAGATATTCAAGCCTTGCCCTTGCAAACTTGCATCCTGAGGCTGCTCTCCGGGGTGCGGGCTGTGCAGCGTCGGCATGGCCAACACCGCGAGCACTTGAGATAACGCCTGCCACGCCATACGCAAAGCCTGGTCCAGATAAGCCAGTTGCGACAGCGGTTCGATGAAGCGCACCAGCAACACCAACACCGCTACCAACAGCGCGCCGGATAGCTGCCCCGCCGCCACCGCCAGCACGCCACCTGCCAACACCAGCGAAAACACCACCTGCACCGCCGCCGCAAAGCCAAGCCCGCTGGGCAACGCGCGGCGGTTGAGACGGTGCGTGGCCTGGTGTTGCTCGTGCAAGGCCTGACGCAACGCCAACTGGCCCTGGCTGGCATCACCGGCGCTGCGGATCAAGGCCTGTTGCTGCGCGAATGTCTGCAACAGCTGCCCGGCGCGACGGTCGACTTGCTGGCGCAGTTGCTCCAGCGCCAGGCTACGTCGCCCGGCCCAACGCAGCAGAGCGAACAACGGCAGATAAGCCAGGGCCAACGCCAGCGCCAAACGCGGTTCAATAAAGATCAGCCCCAGCACCACCATCGTCGGCGTCACCAGCGCCGTTACCAGCGGCGCCAGCAAGTGCGCCGGAATGCCCATGCTGTTGAACACCGGCCCGCGCACCAAGTCTTCCAACTGGCCCTGACGCGCCAATGGCAAGCGCGGCAGCTGTTGCACCAGTTGCGAGACCAGGCCGGCCGCCAACCCGGCTCCCGCCAGATAACCACGGCGCTGGGCAACGTAGCTGACCAAGGCCTGCAGCAACGTCAGCCCCAGCAACAGCAGCACACTTGGCTGCACACTCTGTTGATCGAACCAGGCCAGTATCAGCGGCACCAGCGCCAACCCCGCCAAGCCATCCAGCACGGCGGCCAGTAGCATCCACCCCAGGGCGCCGCGCAGTACGCGCCGGGCCTGGTCGGGCAAATGACGCAACGGCGAAAGTACACTCATGACACGAACTCCAGTTGATCGGCCGTCGACATTTGCTCGTCCCACAGCTGGCGGTACAGACCGTCCACGGCCAACAACTGTGCATGACATCCGCGCTGCACAATGCGCCCTTCGCAGAGCACCAGGATCTGCTCGGCATGGGCGATGGTTTCCAGGCGATGGGCGATGATCAGCCGCGTGCGCCCGGCTGCGTCGTCGCGCAGTGCAGTACGCAAGGCGCGCTCGGTCTGCGGGTCGGTGGCGGAGGTGGGTTCGTCGAGCAACATGATCGGCGCCCGCGACAGCAGCGCCCGCGCAATCGCCAGGCGCTGCAATTCGCCGCCGGACAGCCGCACATCATCGTCCACCACGCTGGCGTAGCCCTTGGGCAACCCCATGATCCAGTCATCCAGGCAGGCCGCCTTGGCCGCGGCGCGAATCTGTTTTTCACTGGCGTGCGGCTGATACAGGGCGATGTTTTGCGCCAGTGACAGGCGCAATGCCCCCGCCTGCTGAAACACCAGCGCCAGATGCTGCTGCAATTGGCGGCTGGCGATCTGCCGAACATCCACGCCGCCCACGCGCACATGCCCGCTGTCGACGTCCATAAAGCGGGCGATCAAACCGGCCAAGGTGCTTTTCCCCGCGCCGGACGGCCCCACCAGTGCGGTGGTAGTGCCCGGCTCCAGGCGCAGGTTGATCGCCTTCAGTACCGTGACATCACCCAGGGAGAAGCTCACATCGAGCATCTCCACGCTGGCGTCCCGAGGCGATTGCGGCGTGTCGGGCTCGATCAACGGCGGTGTACTCAACACCTCCTGTAGGCGCCGGGCACTTGCGCGCGCGTTGTTCAGCGCATCAAAGCCGTGCCCCAGCGCCAATACCGGCGCTGCCATGGCGCGCACCAGCAGCAAAAAGCCGCACACCTGCACGGCGCCTACTTCGCTCACGCCGATAAATAGTGTGCCAAGTACCACCCAGGCCAACAGCCACGGTGCGCTGAGCAGGACCTGGATCAGCGCAGCAAGATGACCGGCGCGACTCACCCAATGGCTGAAGCGCTGATCAAACTGCTGCACCGCCTCTTGCACACGGCGATGAATGCCCGCGCTGGGAAATTGCCGGACCAGGCCCAGGTTGCCGGCGAACTGGCTGTAGTCGCTGAACAACCGCTGGATTGCGCCATTGCGCTGGGCCACGTCCTCGCGGTAATGCGCCGAGCCCAGGCGCCAATAGCCCAACACGCCCAATGCCAACGGCAGCAGGCACCAGAGCGCCAGGGCACTGTTGCTCGACAGCAGGTAGGCCAGGGTGGCCATGGGAATCAACAGCAGGTTGACCAGGTCGGTCGGTGCATGGCCCACCAGTTGGTGCAAGGCCCGCACATCCTGCTCGGCGTAACGGGTGACGCCCTCGGGCCCCAGCCGTGCAAACCAGCCCAAGGGCAAGCGTTGCAGATGCTCGGCCAGGCGCACGCGCAGACGGTCACACAGGTCGGCGTCCACCTGATGGGTCAGGTGCAAGGCCAGGGTCTGGCCGCACAACCACAGCGCTGACGCCACCACCGCCACCACCACCCAGTTCAGTGCCGAAGACGCCAGCGGCGGCGCCTGGCGCAAGCTGTCCGCCAGTTGCGCCAAGGCTATCAGCGGCAGCAGCGAGCAGATCCCGGCGACGGCCTGCAACGCGATCGCCGCCCCTAAGCGCGCACGGAAAGGACGCAGCATTTCGCTCAAGTGGCTCATCGGACGTGCTCCAATGCCTGGGCCAGGCCGGCAGCCGGTAACGTCAGCGACGGCTGCTGCGGGAACCCGAGCGCCGCCGTCACCTGTTGCCATAGCCTCACCACTTCCAGGCTGCGCTGTTGCAGGCGCGCCAGCCCCACCCCCGTGATCAGCGGTTGCAATGCACTGGCCGCAGCTGTCGGCCAGACGCGGCGG
This sequence comes from Pseudomonas sp. LY-1, assembly GCF_053502595.1. NCBI lineage: Bacteria > Pseudomonadati > Pseudomonadota > Gammaproteobacteria > Pseudomonadales > Pseudomonadaceae > Pseudomonas > Pseudomonas sp. LY-1. The sequence goes on from NZ_CP094353.1 coordinate 3,596,425, forward strand.
TAAACCTGCGCCCAATCCGTCGCCGCGGCCTCCAACACTTCGGCGCACGGCAGCGACTCATCGGCCTGCGGCCCAAACAGGTCGAACACCCCGTCGGCATCTTGCACCGGCGCACGCACGGCCGGCAGCCACAGCAACGGTCCGTGGGGCGAGGCCAACAGCAACGTGCCGCTGTCAGTGGCGATGCTGATGCGCTGCAACCTCTGCATGCGCCCGTCATCATTGGCGGCCAACTCATTGAGCACGCGCAACGACACCGGCACTTGCGCCATGACCAGGCTGATATCCCGCCAGGCCGACAGCGCCGGTGCCACGCAGTCCACCGACCATGGGCCTACCGACTCCAACACCGCCGCCAGCACATCGAGGGTCGCGTAACTCACCTGCACCGCGCAGTCGGCGTCGATATGGCGAATGCCCTGTTGACGATGCAGCTGTCGCGCCAGCTCGATGAACCGCGCCACGCACGGCAACTGCGGGTAGAAACTGTTGAGCAGGCAGCGCCGATGCAGGCGCGCCGCCGTGCTCAGCAAGTCTTGCAGTTCCTGGGGCAGCAACGGGTGCTCGATCAGCACATCAATGCCCCGCTCCATCAGCGCTTGCGCCAAGGCAGGGCCCTGTTCGCCCCTTGCCGCGCCGCCCACCGCTACGCAAGCCAGTTGTGTGTCGGCGGGTACGTGGGCCAAGGCCTCGAAACACGGCACTTCGAGATAGCGAGCCAGTGCGCGGGAGCGACGACTGCCCTGCCCCAGCACCCCGACCAGTTCCAGGTGCTCGGCCGCAGCCACACCAACGGCGTAGAACTGGCCGAAGCGCGAGCCCACCACCAGGGTTTTCACAGGCATAGTCATGGGCGTTCCTCCAGCAAGTAACGACTCAGCCCGGCGTTCAAGCACTCGAAGTGATTGCCGCGCAGGGTCTGCACAGTCAGCGGCGCCAACGACGCCGCCTGCCACCAGGCTTGCAGAGCGGCCTGGTGATCGGGGATCAATGGGTTGGCGACACTCGGCACAAACAGGCGGATGGCGCCCACATACGGCGCGCCATCACTGTAGTGACTGGCGCGCACGGAATGAGCGAACACCCGATACAACTGCTCATCGGCAATGCCCTTGGCCGCCGCCAGTACGCGGGATTTGAGCGCAGTGGCGTCCAGATCCAGGTGTTTGTCGAGCAACTGTTCAGCCGCCGGCAACCCCAGTGCAGCAGTGTCCAGCCCCAGGGTGCCGGCGAAGCTGTAGAGCATCTGCACTTCATCCTCCACCAGGTACGGAATGCGGTAGCTCGATACGATGTCCACCCGACGCACCTCGGCGCCCAATTGCAGCAGGGCTTTGGCCAGCTCCAGCGTTACCAGCCCGCCGGAGCAGTAGCCCAGCAAGTCGAAGCGGCGCCGGCCGCTGTCCCACAGCGCCTGGGCATACCGTTTGCCGAGGGTGGCGTTGATATGCTCCGGCGGCAGGCTCAGGTAATCGTCGCTGTCATGCACCGCCAACCCCAGCAACGGGCCGCTGCCGGCCAGTTCGGCGATCAACCCGCGATACGGCAGCAGCGTGCCGAGCCCTTCATGCACCAGCACTCGCGCGGTGCCTTCACCCGCGGCCAGTTCCGTCAGCGCATCCACCCGCCCGCGCCCACCCTGCGGCGCACGGCGGGTGTCCGTGGAGGGCACCACTGCGGGGGCTTCACTGCTCGACTCACTGCGCAAGCGCTGGGCCAGGCCTTCCGGGGTCGGCTGGCTGAGAGCCCAGCGCAACAGGCGGTCGAAGGGTTGCGCACGGGCCAATGGCTCTTGCTCGCGCAAGCCGGCGATCAATTGCGCGATCAGCAGCGAGTCACCACCGGCGCCGAAGAAATCCTGATCCGCCGACACCCCACTGCAATCGAGTACTCGCTCCCAATGCGCGATCAAGCGCTGCACCAGCTCATCCGCCACTTCCGTGCGCGCACGGCGTGCCGGTTCGAGCTGGCGTTGCTCGGCTTGGGTGGTCAGCGCGCGGCGGTCAATCTTGCCATTGGCGGTGACCGGCAAGCGGTCGAGTATCCGCACCTGCGCCGGCACCATATAACGCGGCACGCGCTCGGCGATGAAGGCCAGCAACGTCTCCTGGCTCAGTAATGGCCGGTCGGTTTTCACGCGTGCGACCAACAGGTCGTAGCCCAGCAGGTGCAGCACACTGTCGGCCGACGCCAGCGATTCGGCCTGGTCGCCGGCCTCGCTGTTCAGCCACGCCAGCCACTGGTCCGTATGCACAAACAGCTGCCCGGAGGTGGCGCGCACGTCCTGCGGCGTCTCCATCATCAGGCTTTGGCTGATGCTGATTTCGCGGTGTTCGCGGGTCAGTTCCTGGATCACCAGCCAGGCATCGGCTTGCAGCAATTGGCGTAACCCGGCGAGCAGGCGCGGTGTATCCAGGGCGTTGTTCAATGCGCCGGAGCTGAGCAGCAGGTCCAGGGACCCCGCGGCAAGCCCTTGTTCGCAGGCGGGTTTGTTCATGTCGAACGGCATGAAGCGCACCCACGGATACGCGGCAAAGCGTTCGCGCGCAGCGTTAAGGAAATAGCTCGACACGTCGGAAAACACATAGTCGATCTGCACCCCGTCCGCCACCAACGGCGCCAGCGCGGGGATGATCAACGCACTGGCGGCACCGGTGCCGGCGCCCACTTCCAGGATGCGCCAGCGGCGCTGGCTCTGGCGCGCAACGATCGCGCAAACCGCCTCGGCCATGGCCCGATGCAGCACTTGGGCATGCTGGCCACGGCTGTACATCGCCTCGGCAATATGTGCCGAGCCCTGCGGGAACATCAGGCTTGCCGGGCTCAGGCGCCCGTCCAATTGCTCGGCCAGGCGGGTCGCGCTGGTGCGCAGGTAATCGACCAATTCCAGCGGCCAAAGACCGCTCGGCGCCAGACGGGCGAACTGTGCCCAGGCATCGTGCTGATTCAGGTCAGCCGTGCTGACCTGGCAGCGCCAACCGTCATTGTCCGCACACAGGTAGCCGCTGTCGGTCAACAACGTCAGCCAATGCCGCAACAGGCGATGCTGACCGGCGTCGAGTTGCAAGGCCTGGCACAGCGAGTCGAATGCCACGGACTGCCCCGGGATCAGCAAGCCACTACCGCCCAACCAGTGCAGCAACGACACATCCGCCGCCCGATCCAGCGCCGCCAGTGCCGCTTCGATGGCGGCGCGCGGGCCGAAATCCGCGTGTTCAAGGGTGTGGCGTGCCTGGCGCAGGACTTCGCCCAACTGCGTGCTCAGGTGAGGCGCAGGCGCGTTGGTGTGCAGGGTGACGAAGCTGCACAGCGAACGTTCGTGACGCTCGCCGAGCAACACCGTGGTACTCGCGGCGATCTGCGGATGGGCCAGCCAGCCCGCGTCGATTTCCGCCAGTTCGATGCGGTGACCGCGAATCTTCACCTGGTCATCCTGGCGCCCAAGAAACTCGATCAAGCCTTCCGCGTCCAGGTAACGCCCCTGGTCACCCGTGCGGTACAGGCGACGCCCGCTGGCATGGGTGATAAACCGCTCAGCGCTGCGTTGCGGGTCTTCGGCATAACCCAGGGCCAGGCCGAGTCCGCCGATGTGAATCTCACCACGCACGCCCACCGGGCACTGGCGGCCCAGCGCGTCGAGCACTTCCAGGGTCTGGTGCTTGAGAGCCCGGCCGTAGGGGATGCTCGGCAAGGCCGTATCTTCGGTACGAATGGGATGCTCCACCGACCAGATCGCCGCTTCGGTGGCGCCGCCCAGGCTGAACAACTGGCTTTCGGGCCAGCGTTGCCACCAGCGCGTCGGCAGCGTGGTGGGAATCCAGTCGCCGGACCACAGCACACAGCGCGGCCCGGGGATTGCGCCGGGCTCGGTCTCCAGGTAATCCACCAGCATCTGCCCTTGTGCGGGCACCGAGTTCCACAAGGTGATGCCGTGTTCCTGCATCAATTGCGCCCAGTGCGAAGGATCGGCGCCGCGCTCGGGGTCGGGCAGCACCACCTGCGCACCGACCGCCGTGGCGCCGAAGAAGTCATACACCGACAGGTCGAAACTCAACTCTGCCAGGCCCAGCACGCGGTCATCGACGTTCACCGCGTAGCGCTGGTTGATGTCATCGAGGGTGTTGACCACCGCGCCATGGCTGAGCATTACGCCTTTGGGCGTGCCGGTGGAGCCTGAGGTGTAGATGATGTAGGCCAGGTCCGCGGCCTCTACCGCCAGCGGCTCACGGGGTGGCCAATGCGGGTCGGCGGCAAGCGTATCGATGGCGATGCGCGGAAGTTCAAGGGTGTCCGGCCATGCCTGGGCTTGCAGGACAATCACCGCGGCAATCCCCGCGTCGCGCAGGATCGCCGCGCGGCGCAAGGCCGGTTGGCGGATGTCCACCGGCACATAGGCCGCGCCCATCTGGGTAATGCCCAGCACCGCCATCAGTTGCCAGGCACTCTTGGGCAGCATCACCGCCACCCGCGCCCCCGGCTGCACGCCGAGCGCTTCAAGCGCCTTGCGCACCGCGGCGGCATGCTGGGCGACCTGACGATAGCGGTAACGGCCGTCGCGGTCGCTGATCACGAGGGCATCCGGAGTTCGCCGCGCCTGTTGGGCGAAGCCGTCGGCGATATTGCGCGCTGGGGCGCTGGCGTGGATCGGCGGGTTTGCCTGCTGCGCGGGCAGCACGATATCGCCACGCGCTTGCCACAATTGCGGGTCGCAGGCCAAGCGTTGCAGCAAGTCGACGTAGGCTGCGAACATCTGCGCGGCCATGCCTTCGGGCAACACGCCGATGCGGACATCCCAGCCGATCTGCAAACCGCCGTATTGGTCGCTGACCTGGCAGTCGATCCACACTTGCGGGGTTTGGCTGATCATGTAGCTGGGCGGCTGCAACACACGCCCGGCATCGCCGAGCATGCGTTCGACGCTGCCGATGCCACTGGTGAACACCACCGGCATCAGGTCGGCGCCACGCCCTCGCACACGGGCCAGTTCGCGCAGTACCTCCACGCCGGTGAAGCGGCTGTGGTCGAGGTCATCGAACAGCTGCGCGCCGATACGCCGCGCACGCTGGACAAAACTGGCGCCCTCGGTGCCGTCCACCGCGAGCAGGCTCAGGGCGGTGAAGTCCCCCACGACCTGGTCCAATTGCGGGTGCAGGTTCGGCCGGTTGAGCACGGTGAGGTTCAGGCAAAAGTCCGGGCTTTGGCTCCAGCGCCCGATCACCTCGACAAACGCGGCCAGCGTCACGCCCGCCGCGCTGAGGCCTTGAGCGCTGGCAAGGGCGCACAGGGCGTTCCATTGCCCGCTGCTCAACACGCCATGGTGGTGGGCGAAACGCGTGGAGCCCAAGCCCGCGTGCTCGCTCAGCGGCAGGTCCGGACGCCCGGGCAGGCTGTCCAGGCGCGCCAGCCACCACGCCTTGTCGGCGTGCCAGGCGGTGCTGCCGCGCGCTTGCTGTTCGTGCTCGAGGTAGTCGCGAAAGGTCGCTTCCAGCGCCGGCCAGTGGCGCGTCGGTTCCAAGTAGCGCTGGGTGAGTTCTGCCAGCAGCAGTTGCAGGCTGGCGTAGTCGAACAAGGTGAAATCCACCGAACAATGCAGGATTGCCTGCTCGCGTCCCACGCTCAGTTCGGGCAGCAGGATCGGCCATTGATCGAGCGCATGGCAGGCATGGTCCAGGCGCTTGCGCACGCTGTTCAGGTGCGCCTCGAACGCCTCGGGCGTGGCGTCGCGGCGGTCATGCACCGGCAACTGTTGCCATGGCACCTGGGCTTGCACACGTTGCTGATGGTTATCGACCACCGCGCGCAGCATCGGGTGACGTTGCACCACGGCGTTCCAGGCCTGTTCAAGGTGTCCGGTGTCGACGTTCGCCGGCCACGGGTATTCGACATACAAGTGGCAAGCGTTGCCGCCATAGTCAAAGGCCGGGTTGCGTCCCAGTACATAGGCGCCCTGTACCGCGCTCAAGGCGAAGGGTTGCAGCGCCTGCTCCGGCTGTGCGCGCCATTGTTGGGGCGCGAGATGCACCAGCAGCGCTGGCCGCTGGGCGCGAATACGCTCCGCCAGGGCTGAGTCCAATGCGCCTTGCGGCGCGCGAAAATGCAGCTTGCCGTCAGTCGCCCAGAGTTCGATCTGGCGTTCACGGCAGATGTGCAGCACATCATCCAGGCTCATAACACGCCCTCCTCGATAGCCACTTCGCCGCTGCGCACCAACAGCGCGGCCATGCCTGCCAATGTCGGCTGCAGGTAGAAATCGCTCATGCGCAGGCTGGCGCCCAGTTGTTCACGCACGCTGGCCAGCAGCCGCGTCGCCAGCAGGCTGTCGCCGCCCAGGCTGAAAAAGCTCGCCTGGGCGCTGTGCACCGGCCGTCCCAGGATGGCCTCCCAGCACGCTGCCAGGGGCTGTAGCTCGGCACTGAGTTCGCCGTCTTCGTTGTTTGCCGGTTGCCTGCGTTGCAACGCGTCGCTGAGGCTGGCGTGCAGGCGCGCGCGGTCGATCTTGCCGTTGGCATTCAGTGTCAGGCGCGGTACGGACCACAGATGTTCGGGCCGCATCGCCTGGGGCAAGCGTTGTTGCAGCCATTGGTCGAGGCTTTCAGCGGTCAGGGTTTCATCCGCCGCACGCGCACTCAACAGCAGCATCGCGGGGTTTTGCCACAGGCATTCCAGGTGGCGAAAACCGCTCTGGCCGAGCAGATGCGCCAGTTCGGCAGCGTCAGGCAATACCGGTGCGCGCTCATCCAGCAGCGCCGCGCTGACCAGCCGCAACGGCGAGTCGCGCAGCAGGTCGGCCAGCAACAGGCGGCCTTGCGGCTTGAGCAGTGCCTGCGCCAGATTCAACCCATCGCCGGGCTGAGCATAACTGTGCAAGGCCGCGAAGCTGATCACCACGTCGTACTGTGACCAGTGTTCAGCGGGCAGCACGCCCTCCACCAGCAGTTGGCTCGCCACGCGCCGGCGCTTGCCCACGCTGGCCGCCAGCAGGCCGGGGCTGCTCTCGAACAAGGTCAGTTGCACGTCGCGCGAACTCGCATGGTTCAGCCATTGCTCCAGCAACTGCCCGCCGCGCACATCCAGCACCGCGACTTTCAGCGGTGTGCCGCGGTGTTGTTGGAGCGCCTGGCTCAGGGTGTCCAACACCTGGCGGCCCGCCGGCAGGTTCAACGCCATGGCCTGCGGTGCCAGCAACGGATCGAACAACACTTGCGAGGCGCCGTCTTCGGTGCGCAACAGCACCTGCAAGGCACCGACCATGCGGTGCAGATCCGCCTCGCGCCACCCTAAGTGCGCCAACGCGTCGTGCAGGCTGAGCGACTCGACATGCTCGGCCAGCCACTCGCGCCACGTGTCGAGCAGGGCGCTGGGCGGCGGGTCTTGCAGCAGGCTGCGCAACAGCTGCGCGGTGACCTGGTGTTCTGCGGCCAAGGTGTCGTCGAGCATCGAGACGGCCGGCAGCGCCTGCGCCGATGCAGATTCAGGGCTGATCACCACGGCCGCACCGAGGCTGCCGTTCAACACGGCGGCACAGGCGCTTTCAATCCGTGGGTGGGCGGTGAGCGCCGCTTCGATTTCCCCCAGTTCGATACGCTGCCCGCGCAGCTTGACCTGCTGGTCCATGCGCCCGAGAAACTCAAGGGTGCCATCGACCCAGAAGCGCCCGCGGTCGCCGGTGTGGTACCAACGCCCGTGCTCATCACTGCGAAAGCGCTGTGCGGTCAGCAGCGGGTCATTGCGATACCCCCGCGCCAGGCTTGCACCACCGATCAACAGTTGCCCGATCACCTGGTCCGGCACATCGCGCCCGGTGGCGTCCACCACCCGATACGCCTGGCCGGCCAAAGGCTTGCCATAGGGAATCGACGGCCAGTGGTCGGGGACCTCATCAATGCTTTGCAGGTTCGACCAGATACCCGCCTCGGTGGCGCCGCCCAGGCCATACACGCGGCACTGCGCGGTGGCGTGGCGCCGCAGGCGTGCGCCGAGGTCGAGGGCAATCCAGTCGCCCGACAGCAACACCGCCCGCAGGCTTCGGTAATCACAGGCATCGGCGCCGACGCCCAGGGCCATTTCCAGCAATGCCGGGGCCGAATTCCACAGGCTCACGCGGTGTTCGGCGATCAGTTGCGCCCAACGCGCCGCATCGCGGGTTTCTTCGGGTTGCAGCAGCACCAGGCGAGCGCCCTGCCCCAGCACGCCAAACAGGTCGTACACCGACAAGTCGAAATCCAGCGCCGACACGGCCAGCAGGCAATCATCCGGCGTGACCTGCAGTTCGGCCTGCACCGCGTCGATCGTGTTGATTGCGGCGCCATGGCAGACTTCAACCCCTTTGGGAATGCCGGTAGAGCCCGAGGTGTAGATCACATACGCGCTGGCGCGCGGCGATAGCGTTTTCGGCGCGGCCAATGGCGCGGACTGCTCAAGCACCGCCGGGTCAAGCCATTGCAGCGCGTTGCCCGGCGGCTGGTCGGCAATCACTCGGGTGATGCCCGCAGCCGATTCGATCAGGCTGCGCCGCGCAACCGGCTGTGCGGTGTCCACCGGTACGTAGCAACCACCGGCCGCCAGCACGCCGAATACGGCGGCGATCTGGCGAGGCCCACGCGGCAGGCAGACCTCCACCGCCTCGCCCTGACGCATGCCAGCCTCAAGCAAACCCGCCGCTATACGCAGGGCTTGGGTGGCCAGATCGTTATATGTCCAGCGTTGCGCGCCGCAGATCAGGGCGAGTGCGTCGGGTTGTCGGGCACTTTGGCGAAAAAAGTCTTCGAGCAGGCCACGCCCCGGCGCCAACGCCGGCAGGCTGTTCTGCTGGTCGCGGCGCGCCTGTTGCGCCAGCGGCAACAGCACCGGTTGCGGCTGGTTCCAGTCGCTGTCGGCGAGACGCTGCACCAGCTCGACATAGGCGCTGAACATCGCCTGCGGCACGCCTTGCGGGAACAGTTCGGCAACGCTGTCCCAGGCCAGCAGCACACCGTCCTCAAGCCGATACAGTTGGTGGTCGAGCCACACTTGCGGGGTTTGCGAGAGCATGTCGTGCAGGTCGCCAAACACCTCGCGAAAGCTGGCGGGGACAAAACCCGAATCGCTCAGGTTGCAGGAAAACACCACCGGCGCGGAACGCGGATGACCTTGGCGACGTGCCTCACGCAGCACTTCCAGCGCGGGAAACGCCGCGTGGTCGATGGTGGCGTGCAAGTCGCGCTGGTAGCGTCGGGCGCCTTCGGCAAACGGCAACTGCGGCGCGTCTTCACACGCCACCAGCAGCAAGGTGGTGAAGTCGGCAATCACCTGGTCGATGGATGGCTGATCATCGTGACGATCGAACAACGGCACATTGAGCAGGAAGCTCGACTGTTCACTCCAGCGTGCCAACACCGCGTTGAACGCTGTGGCGAACACACTGGGCAACGTCAGGCCATGGGCCGTCGCCTGGCGTTGCAGGCGTTCGGCTTCTGCGTGACTGAGTACGTAAGCCTGGCGGGTAAACCGTGGCGCACGGATCGATTCCGGGGCACAGGCCAGCGGCAGTGCGGGGCCGTCCGGCAACTGCGCAAGGCGTTCGCACCAATGCTCACGATCTCGCGCATACGCCTCTGCGCGACGTTGGCGGCGCCGGCCGAGGTAGTCGGCAAACTGCACGTCCGGCGCGGGCGCAAGCGCGGCCGGCGCCTGATAGGCCTGGCCCAGTTGCGCCATCAACAGGCGCAGGCTTTCCACGTCAACCGCCAGCAGGTCGACACTCAACCACACACGATCACGGCCTTCGGGCAACTGCACCAGGCCGACCAGCAACACCTGCCCCGCGTCCACGGCCAGGCATTCATGCGATCGCCATTCACGCAGCGCGTGCCAGGCGTCTTGCGCAACCGCCTGAGTGTGGTGGCGCCAATCCTGATGGTCGAAAACCGGCAATTGCGTTGCGCCAAGAATGCGTTGGCGGCCGTCGTTGAAACTGGCACGCAACATCGGGTGACGCGCCTGCACGCACTTGACCGCCGCTTCCAGGCGTTGCGCATCGATGCCCTGGCAGTCGAATTCCAGCCATGCGTGGCAACTGATATTGCCCAGCACTTCGGCGGGCCCGCGCCCCAGCCAGTACGCCTGTTGCACCGCGCTGAGTTCAAAACTGTCGTCGGCTAAGCTCAACGGGGCGACATCAGCCACCTCCACACGTCGCACCACCTGGCCATGCAGCAGCCCAAGCCAGGCCGCGAGGCTGGGTTCGGCGCTGAGTTGGGCGAAGTCGACCCGCAACCCGTGGCTGCGCAGGCGCTCCTGCAAGTACATCAGGCGGATGGAATCCAACCCGCAGCCCAAGAGGTTTTCCTCATCGCCCAGGCTGTCGATTTCTTCCACGGTAGCGCCCAGCAACTGGGCAAGGTGTTCGATCAGCCATCTGCGCAGTGCGGTGGTGTCTGCTGTTGTCAGCTCGCTCATGAAAAGCTTCCTGTGACCCGTCTAGATAAAGTCCCTGGCTCACCAAGATGGAAGCCATTCTCAATTGGAACTCTATCGCAAGCGGTTTTTCAGAAAGCGCTCAGGGCTTTAGATAAACAGGCCTTTTCATTCGATTCAGAGACACCGTGCCGTGATCAACGGATTTCGCTGGGCGATACACCGTAGCGTTTGCGAAAGGCGATGGAAAAATGCGCCGGGCTGAATCCCACGCCGTAGGCGACGGTAGACACATTGCTTTCCTCGTCGCTGAGCATGCGGTGGGCTTCGTTGAGACGATGTTCGTGCAGGTAGCCGAACACGCTGGTACCGAACACTTTGCGAAACCCCGCCGTCAGTTTGCGCGGGCTCATGCCCACGTGACTGGCCAGGGCGTTCAGGCTGGGCGGTTCGAGCAGCGAGCGCACCAGACGGTCCCGGGCGGCGTGTACACGCTCCACATCCGACGAGGTGATGCGCAGCTTATGCTCCGGCTGCCCGCGCTCACCGAGCAGGAACTGCGCGCTCAACGCGGTCAATTCCAGCGCCTTGCCACCCAGGTACAACGAGCGGCTCGGGCCCTGCATCGGGCACGTCGCAATTTGCGTGGCCAGTGCCTGCATCGCGCGCGGAGCCGGGCGCACCATCATGTACGGGTCGCCGCCGCCACTGCTGAGGAGCTTGCGCGGGGCCAGGCCGAGATGGCGGTCGAGGGATTCGAGGTCCAGCTGGACGATGGTGTAGCGCAGTGGCGTGGTGGTGCCGTAGATCTGCGACGAGGTGAACTCGCCGTCGTTGACGATGGTGCACAGGCTCGGCCCCTTGATCGACTGCTCGCTGTGCCCGGGGATGCGGCACGACAGCTCGCCACTTTGCACCAGAATCAACTTGAGGCCGCGCTCCAGCGGGTCCTCGACCCAGTTTTCGCTGTCTGACCACAACGTGCCGGTGACCAGGGTCATGTGCGGGTCCAGGTAGACCGTTCCGGGTTGGTTGCCCTTGGGTTCGGCCTGCGTCTCTTGTCGACTGGGGGCGATGATCGTAATAGTCATTGGGTTTTCCCTTGATCCTGAGGCCATTACGCGGGGCCTGACCTGAATGAGGAGGAGGCTTTTAAACCGTAAACCTCCCTGTTTATAGCCGCTGTGTATTTCATCTAATGAAAAAGTCACAGGTCCGAAAGCCTTGGCGTTGAGAAGCGCTCGGCGAAGGACAATGATAATAGATCTCATTTAGATGTTTGTAGCCAATTATTTCTACAAATAGGGGATTCCATGTCATTGCACACCTGCGCACCCGATTCAGACAGCGTTGGCGACGCGCCCGACTGGCCTGCCGCGTTCGCCGAACGCTACCGCCAGGCCGGTTACTGGCAAGACCAGACCTTCGCTCAGGCCCTCGATACGGTCGCCGCGCGCACCCCATCGGCCATTGCGATAACCGACGGCCCCTTGCACCTCAATTACCGCAGCCTGGCAGACCGCTGTCGGCGCCTGGCTGGCGGCTTGCACGCGCTGGGGATCGCAGAGGGCGACAATGTGCTGGTGCATTTGCCCAACGGCGCTGCGTTTATCGAAGTGTGCTTTGCGTTGTTCCGCCTGGGCGCCCGGCCGATCCTCGCCCTGCCCGCCCACCGTCAACATGAGATCGGCGGCTTTTGTGGCTTTGCCCAGGCCTCGGCCTACATCGGCTGCGCTCAATTGGAGGGCTTTGATTGCCGCTCGATGGCGCGCCGACTGGCCGCTGCCAACCCGCTGTTGCGCCATGTGGTGATCGACGGCGATGCGCAGGAGTTCACTGCGTTGAGTGAGCTTTACAACAGCGCGCCGCTGGAACGGGACGCCGGTCGCGCCGACGCCGTGGCGTGTTTCCAGCTGTCGGGAGGCACCACCGGCACGCCAAAGTTGATCCCGAGGTGGCACGCCGAATACCTCTATAACGTGCGCGCCAGCAGCGAAGTCTGCGAGCTGGATGCGCGTACCGTTTACCTCACCGCGTTGCCCATGGCGCATAACTTCACCCTGTGTTGCCCGGGTGTGATCGGCACCCTGCTGGCCGGTGGGCGCGTGGTGTGTACGCGCCGCTCGGACCCGGAGTCCTGCTTTGCGCTGATCAGCGAGCAGCGGGTCACCGTCACCGCCTTGGTGCCGCCGCTGGCGATGCTCTGGCTGGACGCCCAGGACCAGCGCCAGGCCGACCTGTCCAGCCTGCGCGTGCTGCAAGTGGGCGGTGCGAAATTGCTCAGCAGCGCGGCAGAACGGGTCACGCCGACGCTGGGCTGCACCTTGCAACAAGTGCTGGGCATGGCCGAGGGGTTGTTGTGTTTTACCCGCCTGGATGATCGCCCGGATCTGCTGCTGCATACCCAGGGCCGTCCGCTGAGCGCCGATGACGAAGTACGCATTGTCGATGAACAGGGCCAACTGGTGCCCGAGGGTGAAGTGGGTGAACTGCAAGTGCGCGGCCCGTACACCATTCGCGGCTACTATCGCCTGCCCGAACACAATGCCCGGGCGTTCACCGCCGATGGATTCTATTGCAGCGGTGATCGGGTCAGGCGCACCGCCGGCGGTTACCTGGTGGTCGAAGGTCGTGACAAGGACCAGATCAACCGGGGCGGTGAAAAAGTCGCTGCCGAAGAAGTAGAAAACCTGCTGATCGGCCATCCCCAGGTACACGACGCCGCACTGGTGGCGATGCCGGATGCGGTGCTCGGCGAATCCACCTGTGCCTTTATCGTCGCCCGTGACCCGGCGCCCTCGGCCTTCGCACTCAAGCATTACCTGCGCGGCCACGGCCTGGCGGCGTTCAAGGTGCCGGACCGTATCGAGTTCGTCGCACACTTCCCGCACACCGGCGTGGGCAAAGTCAGCCGCAAAGACCTGCGCGAGCGCCTGCGCCAGGCCTGGCTGCAGAGTGCCGCTTCGTGAACCTGCACGACGAACGCTGGGTACGCGCTTATCGACTCACGCCCATGCCACGCTGGCGATGGGTGTGTTTCGCGCATGCCGGGGGCAGTGCGAGTTTCTTCCGCGACTGGGTCCACGCCCTGCCCGCCGACATCGACCTGTTGGCCATCCAATACCCGGGCCGCGAAGACCGTTTCAGCGAGCCGTGCCTGACCGACATGCAGCGCCTCGCCGACGGTGCCGCGCACGCGTTGTCGTGTTACGCCGACCGGCCGCTGGTGTTGTTCGGCCATAGCCTGGGGGCGGTGGTGGCATATGAAGTGGCGACGCGCCTGGAACAACGGGCAATCGCCGTCGACCACCTGTTCGTGTCCGCCCACCCGGCACCGCAGCGCCAACGCGGCGGGCAGTTGCACCTGGGCCCCGACGCGGCCTTGCTGGACGATGTGCGGCGCCTGGCCGAGCGCCCCAATGCGTTGCTGGAGAACCCGGCCCTGTGCGAACTGTTCCTGCCCGGCTTGCGCAACGATTACCGCATCGTTGAAACCTACACCTGTGCGCAACCGCGGCCACTCAAGAGCCGCATCGGGGTGTTCTACCCCGAGCAAGACCCGGAAATCGAGCTTGATGAAGCCATGGCCTGGCAAGCCGCCAGCCACCAGCCACTGCACCTGCAGCGCTGGCAAGGCGGACATTTTTACCTGGTCGAGCAGCGCCAGGCACTCATCGACGCCATCGTCGCGACGCTGTCGACCCCATCGCCCTCCTTGAAGGAAACCTGTCAATGAAAACCCCCGACGCCTGTGATGGCCTGCAGGACCTCCGTCACGCCATCGACTCACTGGACCACCAGATCATCGACCTCATGCGCCAACGCATGGCTTACGTCAAAGCCGCCGCGCGCTTCAAGCCGACCGAAAGCAGCATCGCCGCGCCCGAACGTGTTGCCCAGATGCTCCCGCAACGCCGCGAGTGGGCCGAGCAGGCCGGGCTGGACCCGCACTTCGTCGAAACCCTGTTTGCCCAGATCATCCATTGGTACATCGGCCAGCAAGTGTTGCACTGGCGCGCGATGAGAACGCTGGCATGAGGGCCTTTGCACAGTTGCACGCCCATGCCGAGGAGATGACCGAGGTGTTCGAGCACGCCCAGCGGCGTGCCGTCGAACAAGGTGAACCGGTGTTGGCCAGTTACTCGATGAGGATCGCCCCGCTGGACTTGCTGGCGCTGTTTGGCAGCGTCGACCAACCTGGCGCCGAGTGCCTGTTCTGGCGGGCCCCGGAAGACGACAAAAGCCTGTTCGGCTGGGGGGTGGCGGCGGAGCTGAGCAGCGCGGGCACACAGCGTTTTGCCTCGGTCGACGCGCAATGGCGACACTGGCTGCAAAGCGCAGTGATACACGGCCCGCTGGCGCCTTCGGTGTGCGGCGGCTTTCGATTCGATCATCAGGTCAAGGCCAGCCCCGCCTGGCAGGGTTTTGGCGATGCGTCCCTGTGGCTGATGACGCTATTGCTGGTGCGCGACGGTGCAGACTGTTGGCTGGTGTGCCAACAGCGCGTCGCGCCCAGCGATGCGGCGCGTTGCTGTTGCGAGCACGTACTGAAGGAGTGGAACACGCTGATGGATCGCTACGTCAGCGGCGCGCCCTCGACGGCTGCACGGCAGCACACCCGCGACCAGAGCCTGCCGCGGGCCTGCTGGGAAAGCAAAGTCGCGCATGCCCTGGACGTGTTGCGCGACACCGCGTTGAACAAGGTGGTGCTGGCGCGGGAAGTGGTCAGCGAATTTTCCCGGCCTATCAGTGCCGGGCGCACCTTGGCTGCCCTGGCGATCAACGACCCCACGGCGTACTTGTTTGCGTTTCGACGCAACCACGCGTGTTTTATCGGCGCCTCCCCGGAGCGCCTGGTCAAACTGCACAACGGTCACCTGCAAACCCTCGCGCTGGCGGGCACAGCCCGGCGCGATCCCTGCCCGGAGCAGGATGCGCAACTGGCGCAAACGCTGCTCGACTGCCAGAAGAACCAGCATGAGCACGCCGTGGTGGTGCAGATCATTCAGCGTGACCTGGCGCCCTGGGTACGCCCGTTGCACGTTCCCCCGGCGCCGCACATCAAGCGGCTCAGCCGCGTGCAGCACTTGGCGACGCTGATCGAAGGCGCACTGCGCCCGCAGAGCAGTTTGCTGGACATGGTCGCAGTCCTGCACCCGACGCCCGCGGTCGGCGGCCATGAGCGCGGCCAGGCGCTGGAGCATATTCGCCAATTCGAGGGCTTTGACCGTGGCTGGTACGCAGCGCCGTTAGGCTGGCTGGATGCCCACGGCAACGGCGAATTCATCGTCGGTTTGCGCAGCGCCTTGCTCAACGGCAACCAAGCCCGTCTATTTGCCGGCTGTGGCATCGTCGAACACTCCGACCCTGCCAGCGAATACGACGAAACCTGCATCAAATTGGCGGGCATGCGCGCCGCGTTGCAGGTATAACCCGCTGCCCGATGCTTGAATCAAGTCCGGCGCAGGCCTACCCTGCACACGGAAAATTCACCCTCTGAGTCAGGAAGACCTTACATGTGGGATGGCAACGTTACCTTTGGTGATTCATGGGCCGGCTACATTGGCCGCGCGGATCAGAACACTGCCCACTCCCATGTTGCCATTCAGCTGTGCATCGGCGTACACCAGCCCGTCACCCTGGAGCTGCCCGGCCAGTCGATCCGCGCGGCCGGCGTGATCATCGGGCCCAATGTCGAGCACCGTGCCGTGCCCGACATTCATCCGGTGGCCTTTGTCTACGTCAACCCGGATACCCCGTTGGGGCGTGCGCTCAACGCGTTGCTGCAAGACAATGGCATTGCCCTGGCCAGTGACGAACTGCTCGAGTGCTTTCGCCACTCCAGCTCCCTGTCTCAGTTTGTGGAAGCGCTGGGGCGCTTGCTGGCGATTACGTCGCCCATCGACCAACGCCTCTACAAGGCCTTGAACATTCTGCGCCTGGACCGCGACGGTCCGGGCTCCGTCAGCCGCGCCGCGAGTGCGGTCGGCCTGTCCAGCCCGCGCTTGCGCTATGTCGCCACGCACCAGATGGGCGTGTCGCTGTCCCAATGGATCATCTGGAACAAACTCGAGCGCGCGTCCAAATCCCTCGCTGACGGTTCCACCTTGTCGGATGCCGCCGCCGACGGCGGCTTTTCCGACCAGGCGCACTTGGCCCGCATCATGCGCCGCATGATTGGCATGACGCCCCGCACCGCTGCCAGGGTTTTGCGAAAGACAAGCGTTTCGTTCAAGACGCATTGATATCAAAAAGCCAATATCGATCGCATCTTATTCGCGAAAACGATAAGCGCTGATTGCCGGCCTTACACAGCACCTCAGCGCTACCGACAGTGAATGCAAGAGTGTTCGCCAGGGGTATCCGTGCCCGGGATTTGGCGGAACGCACCGTTAATTCTTTCGATGAGTCCGCAGGAAGCGTCCTACATGTCAGAACAGCAAAAATTAACCGTCCTTCTCACGGGGGGCTCAGGCGTACTCGGTGAATCACTGATCGACTGCCTGGCAGAGGACTTTGACCTGGTATGCCTGGCGCGTAAAAGCCGCATTCGCCACCCGCGAGTGGAGGTGCTCAAGGGCGATATATGCAGCCCGCGACTGGGGCTGGACGTCGGCGCTTATGAAGCGCTGCTCAAGCGTGTCGATTGGGTGATCCACGCCGCAGCGGTGACCCGCATGGATGGCGATATCGACCAGATCTTTTCGGTGAACTACCTCGGCACCGAAAACGTCGTGAACTTTGTCCAGCAAGCCAACGTGCCGCTTTACCACATCAGCACCGCCTTCACCCATCCGTGCGACTACTACGAAGGCGTGCAAGCAGAAACGCCTTACGAAGTCGCCAAGCGCCAGGCTGAAACGCTGGTGCGCTCGGCAGGTATCGATGTTTCGATCTTTCGTCCCTCCATCATCATCGGCGACTCGGACAGCGGGCACATGCCCAACTTCCAGGGGTTTCATATGACCATGGGGCTGATGATGTCCGGCGTGCTGCCTATCGTGCCCTGCCCGCCTGCCGGGTATATCGACTTGATCGCCCGTGACGTGGCGGCGCGGGCGATTGCCAACGCGTTGCGCCAGCGCTTGATCGGCGCAGACTATTTTCTCACCAGCGGCCCGCAGGCGCTTGATCTCAACGGCCTGTTGGACCTGATGTGCCAATCCATGGAAGCCCAGGCCCAAGCCTTCACCCGGCCGCGCTGCATGGCGCCGGATATTTATGAGCGGCTGATCCGCCCAGTGTTCCTCCCGGCACTGACCGGCAATATCCAGGCCGCGCTGGGCCGCGCCAACCAGCTGTGTCGCTATGCCTGCCTGCGTACCCCGCTGCCCACGTCACTCCCTGAGTTGCTCGGCGAACCGGCGTTCAGCGCACGGGATGTCAGCCGTGAGTTACTGCTCTCGCTCAACCACTTGGCGCCCAAGCTGGGCGCGTTGACGCGCATGCTCAAGCAGCCGATGCCAACCGTCGCACAGGCGTCAGTCGCATGAACCCGCTTCTTACCGAACCCGCAGCCGACGCCGCACAGGTCGACCAGTACTTCCGCCAGCACGTGAATTCAGGGTATGCGCGCCTCGCGTCGTTGATGAATTTGCCGATCGAACAGTCCAGCCATGGCGTTTATATCTACGACAGCCAAGGCCGCAAGTACCTGGATGCCGGCGGCTATGGCGTATTTTTCCTCGGCCACGGCCACCCGGTGGTGGTGGCGGCCGTCACCCGGCAGCTGCAGCAAAACGCCCTGGCCAGCAAGCTGTTGCTCAACCCGCAACAGGCTTTCGCCGCGCAAGCCCTGGCTGCGCATTGCCCTGGCAACTTGGACTATGTGTTCTTTTGCAACTCAGGTGTCGAGGCCACCGAAGCCGGCCTGAAACTCGCCCGGCTCAACGGCTGCCGCCGCACGCTGTCGACCCTCGGCGGCTTCCACGGCAAGACCCTCGGCGCACTCGCCGTCACCGGCCGCGAAAGCTACCGCGAGCCGTTCAGCGGCCTGCTCAGTGAAAGCACGTTCGTCCCCTTCGGCGACAGCGCCGCGCTGGAACAGCAATTGCGCGCTTCGCCGGACAAGGCCTGTGTGATTCTCGAACCGATCCAGGCCGAAGCGGGTGTGATCCTCGCGCCGCCAGGCTACCTGACACGTGTCCGCGCACTGTGCGACCAGTACGGCGCCGTGCTGATCATCGACGAAATCCAGTCCGGCATGGGCCGTACCGGCCATTGGTGGGCATGCGACCAGGAACAGGTGGTGCCCGACATCATGCTGGTGGGCAAAAGCCTGTCCGGTGGCTGCGTGCCGGTCAGTGCCATGGTCGCCAGCGCGGCGATTTACGCGCCGTTCAACCGCAACCCCACGGTGCATACCTCGACCTTCGGCGCCAACCCGCTGGCCATGGCGGCCGTGCAGGCCACGTTGCAAGTGATGGTGCAGGAAGACCTCGTGGAACGTGCCCGGCTGATGGGCCAGGACCTGCACGCCCGCTTCAGCGCGCTGTTGCAGCAGAGGGGCCTGGCCGAGCGCGTCAAGTTGCGCAGTGCCGGCTTGTTGCTGGGCTTTGAATTCAGCGACGCCTCGGTCGCCGCGAACATGGTCATGGCCCTGATCGAACAGCAAATCATTGTGTGCCACTCGCTCAATGACCACCGGGTCGTCAGGCTCACGCCTTCCCCGCTGCTGACAGCCCAGGATTGCAATCGGTTGATCGAGGGGTTCGCCCACGCGCTGACCACCTCAATACCATCCCTTTGATTGGAGTTTCCCCCATGCAAGAAGTCAACGTACTGGCCCACATCCCCAGTGCCTGCGCTGATGAAGTCTTTGCCGTGATCAGCGACTTCAGCAACTACGTCGAGCTGTGCGAGTCGGTGCGCAATATCACGATCAATAAGGTCAGCGACCAGGTGTCGCTCACCTCCTGGGAAGTCAATTTCCACAGCGGCATTCTCAAGTGGCAGGAGCGTGACACGTTCAATGCCCAGACCCGGGAAATCCACTTCGAGCAAATGAGCGGCGATGTCGATCACTTCTCCGGCACCTGGCAAGTACTGGCGGACGGCAAAGACGCGGTCATCACCTTCGCGTCGCGCTTTGACCTGGGCCTGCCGATGCTCGCCGACATGCTCGACCCCGTGGCCCACAAAGCCATCCGCGACAACATTCACTCGATCATCACCGGTCTGTTCCCGGCGAGTTACTTGAAGGCCTGAACCATGTCCCTTTCACTGTTGAATCGCTCGCGTGCCTTGCTGCACAGCTACGCCCCAGGTTTTGACGAACGCCTGGCGAGCATCGCATTCGCCGAACGCGAAGCGCCGCCTAGCGAAGTCATCGCCCTGTTCAAGCAACAAGGGCCGGTCGGCCTGTTGGTCAATCGTGCCGCGGGCGGGTTGGGCGCGGGCATCCTTGATGCCGTGCATGTGCAGATCGCCCTGGGCGCGCGTTCACCCTCGCTGGCGGTGGCCAGCACCATGCATCAGTTTTCCGTGGCGAGCCTGTTGGCCCTCACCCAGAACGGCGGCGGCGCCGAAGGTTTGCTGTTGGCGGCGGTCGCACAAAAGCGCTTGCTGCTGTCCTCGGGGTTTGCCGAAGGCAACTCGGGCGCCGGCATTCTCGATTCGAACATGCAGGCGCTGCAAACCCCTGAAGGTGTATTGCTCAGCGGCAGCAAAAAGCCCTGCTGCCTGGGTCAGTCGATGGACTTGCTCACCGCCAGCTACACCCGCCAGACCGCCGAGGGCGAAGAGCTGATGGTCGCACTGATTCCGGCGAATGCACCGGGCATCACGCGGTCGCCGTTCTGGCAGAACAGCGCACTGGCCGCCGCCGAAAGCATCGAGGTGCGCCTCAACGAAGTCTTCGTGCCCGAACGCATGTTGTTTTCCGCCGGCTACAAACACCTGTTGGGCGACGTGCAAACCGTCGGTTTCATCTGGTTCGAGCTGTTGATTTGCGCGTCCTACGTGGGGGCCTGCGCCGGTTTGGTCGAGTCTGTGATCGAGGCCGGGCGCTGGACACCCCATCACCGCGTGGAGCTGGCGGCTCAGCTGCAACTGGCGATCAGTGCGCTGGAAGGCGCGGCGCTGGATATCGAACGCAACCCGCAGGACCTGCCGAACGTGCTGGCCCGCCTGCTGCTGGTGCGCTACGGCATCGAACAACTGCTCACCGAGCTTTCGGACCAGGCCCACGCCATGCTCGGTGGGATGGCGTTTATCACCAGCAACCAGAGTTCGAACTGGTTGATGGCCTGCCGTGGCCTGCAGTTTCACCCGCCGGCGAAGATCTCGATGGCGAGCAACCTCGACACCTACTTGTCCCACTCAACCTTCAGCATCGCCGGAGCGCACCCATGAACCTGCTCGGAAAAATCGTCGTGATCACCGGAACCGCGCGCGGCCTCGGTTACGCGGCGGCCTGCACATTGAAAAAACAGGGCGCCACCGTGATCGGCCTGGACATTCTTGCGCCACAAGAGCCCGGGTTGTTGGATGGGTTTTATCAAGTCGACCTGTGTGACCGAACGGCGCTGGCGCAGGTGATTGGTGCCATCAGCACCGACTTCGGCGACATCGATATCCTGGTGAATAACGCCGGCACCCTGACCCTGGAACGCGGTGAAACCGGCGTCACCGACGCAGTCACCCGCGCGGTGGATGTGAACCTGTTCGCGCCATGGCAACTGGTGGCCGGGTTCCTGCCGGGGTTGCTGCGCAAGCGCGGCAAAGTGGTCAACGTGTCGTCGCTGTTTGCCCTGGTGAACGCGCCTTATGTGGCCGCATACGCTGCCAGCAAACGCGCGCTGAGTGCTTATTCGGACGTGCTGCGCATGCAATATCGCGGGCAGCTCGACGTGGTCACCGTGTACCCGGGCTTTATCGACACCGCCATTCACTTGCCCGCCCAGCGCGTGGGTTTGTCGGTCAAGCGCCTGGTGACGTTCATGTGGGGTGACAGGACCCTGCTGTCTCTCGAAGAGAAACTCGATGCCGCCGCCGATGGCCTGGTTCGCGCCTGCCAAAAAGACGGCCTGCGCAACCGCGGGCTGACCTTTATGGGCACGCTGGCCATGTACACCGCGCGTATCGCACCAAGTGTGGTCGACGCCTTTATCGCCCTGCGCCTGCGCACGCTGACCCGCGGCGGGCACCTCGCGCTCAAACCTGAACTGATCGAGTAACGCGTTGCCAATGGCCAGACAACTCCACAGCAAGCCTCAGGTCCGCCTCGATCGCGCCTTGTTCAAGGCCCGGTCGGGTGAGTCCCTGTTGATCATCGGTTACGCCTTGTGCCTCTTCCTGCTGCCCCTCGCGCTGTTTGTGTGGGTGGCGAACACGGCCGCCACCCTGTGGGTGTTGCTGTGCTCGCCCCTTTGGGTGCTGGCCGGGTACGGGTGGTTTCTGCAAGCGATCCTCGGGCATGAAGGTTTCCACTTCAACCTGAGCAGCAGGCCTATGCACAGTTGCTACCTGGGCATTCTCACCAGTTCGTTGCTGCCTGGATTCTGCGTGACCGGTTACTTCGTCGACCATTGGCAACACCATCGCTACAGCAACAGCGAACAGGACCCGGACTATCGGCACTTCTCGCGTTATCGGAGCCTGTTTAGCCGCCTTGCGCTGTCACGGTTGATGGCCACCTCGAACTATCTGCAGGCGACGTTGCGCCTGGCTTTCGGCCCGCCGGTCAGCCCATCGCCCTTGCCTTCGCCTTTGAGCGCAGCCCAGGTGCGACGACTGGCGCGCTGCAATATCGCGTGCCAGGTCGGCTGGTTGAGCGTGTACGCGGTCGCCCTGTGGCAGATCGACGGGCTGCTGCTTGGGTTTGCCTTGAGCCTGGCGGTTGCGTTCCTGCTCTCGGCAGTCAATGCCTATCAGGAACATGCCTTCAGCGAGGGCCATGACCAGCCCCCTGCCCGCTCGCGTACCTCGCGCCTGAGCACCTGGCTGCACGCCGGCGCGAACTTTCACCTGGAACATCACTTTTATCCAGCGGTGCCGTGCTGGCGCCTGCCCAAGGTCCACCGCCAACTGCTGGACGCGGGGTGGTATGCAGACCGGCAATACCTGCTGGAGACACGCTTCATACCGTCCTTCAAGTACGCCTCCGGTCGCCATCCTTACCGTGGCGACACGCTGAACGACTGAACGGTCCCCTTGCTTTTCCCATGGATTTTGGCCTGAACCGTCAGGCCGCAGGAGCAGCTATGCCTTTTGATATCGACCGCCACATTGAAACCGAGCGCGCCCAGTTATTCGGCCACCCGCTTTTCGCCAATATCCGCACCGTTGAAGATGTACGCACACTGATGGAATTTCATGTGTTTGCCGTATGGGACTTCATGACCCTGCTCAAGCGCATCCAGCGCGACCTCACCTGTGTGGAGTTGCCGTGGGTACCGCCAACGCATATCACGGCGGCGCGCTTGATCAATGAAATCGTGGTCGGCGAAGAAACCGACGAACACCCCGATGGCGGCTTTATCAGCCACCTGGACCTGTACCTGACCGCCATGGATGAAATCGGCGCCGACAGCTCGGTATTCCGCCGTTTCCTCGCTGCCATCCAGGCCAAGGAACCGCTGGCCAAGGCCCTCAGCGACCGCGATATCCCATTGGCGGCCAAAGTGTTCATGTGCCAGACGCTCGATGTGGCGCAACACGGCACCACCGAAGCGGTGTTGGCGTACTTCTTCTTTGGCCGTGAAGACATCATCCCCGACATGTTCGGACGCCTGCTGTCGCAATGGTCGGTCAGCGAAACCGAGGTGCCGATGCTCACCTATTACTTGAAGCGCCACATCGAAATGGATGGCGACGATCACGGCCCGGCCGCTAAACGCATCATCGCTGAAATCGTCACCACCCCTGTGCAGCACCAGCACATGGTCGAAAGCGCCAAGACCGCGATCAAATCGCGCATCGATTTGTGGGATGGCGTGCATCACTTCCTGCAGCACAAAGCGCAACACGCCACGGACCGCCCTGAGTGCCTAAGCCTCGCATGACCACAGGGAGCAGGACATGACCAAAGGTAAATTGATAAAACTGACACTGTGCGGCGTTGTGGTCGGTGGGTTACTGCTGCTCGGCTGGCAGCGTTGGCAGTATTCCAACGCTTACGTGAGTACCGATAACGCCGAGCTCGATGGCGTGATCATTCCGGTGCGCGCCAAGCTCTCGGGCGTGGTGATGAGCGTGCCGGTGACAGACAACCTCACGGTGCAAAGCGGTGATCTGCTGTTTCAGATCCGCGACAGCGAATATCAATACCAGGTCGAGCAGCGTGAGGCGCAATGGCAGGCGTTGCTTGCCGCCGCAGGGCGCGGCGGCGGTCCGGGTGCGTTGGACAGCCAGGTCCTCGGCGCGGTCGCAATGCGCCAGGCGGCGCAAGCGGCGCTGGCACAATCCAGCGCCAATCTGGAGCAGGCGCGCAACGACTACGGGCGCGCCCGCCGCCTGGGCGCGCAAGGGGTGTTGAGCACTCAGGATCTCGAGGTGGCCAAGGCGCGTTTCGACGCCCTGAGCCACGCCCAGGAAGTGGCACGCGGCAATGCCCAGGCTGCCGCGCAAAGCACCTTGGCCAACAAAGCCGAACTGAAAGTGCAGGACTACCGGATCGCGGCGGCGCAAGCCGAACTGGAACAGGCCCGGATCAAGCTGCACGACACTCGTCAGACCGCGCCGGTGCGCAGCATTGTCTCGAAAAAAGAAGTCGAGCCGGGCCAATTCGTGGTCGCCGGGCAGAAGCTGTTGAGCCTGATTGCCACCGACCCGCTGTGGATTACCGCCAACTTCAAGGAAACCCAGGTCGGGCGCGTGCGGGTCGGCCAGTTGGCCAAGGTCACTGTGGATGCGTTTCCCGGGCAGGCTTTCGACGGGGTGGTCGAGAGCCTCGCTCCGGCTACCGGCGCAAAGTTTTCACTGCTGCCCCAAGAGAACGCTACCGGCAATTTCACCAAGGTGGTGCAGCGCGTCCAGGTCAGGATTGCCCTCAAAGACGTGCCGGATGACTACAAAGCCTTGTTGAGCCCCGGCATGAGCGCCTTCGTCGAAGTCGCCACGCAACAGCACGGCAGCCACACGCTATGAAGTCGCCGTATCTGATTGCGCTGACCGTGACGCTGGTGTCGATGATGGAACTGCTCGACGTGACCATCGTCAACGTGGCGATTCCCAGCCTGATGGGCACCTACGGGGCGTCGGTCGATGAAATCTCCTGGGTATCCACCGGCTACGTGGTGGCCAACGTGGTGATCCTGCCGGTCAGCGGCTGGCTGTCGGCCTGGTTCGGGCGGCGCACTTATTACCTGGTCTCCACGGCGGTGTTCGTGCTGGCATCCGTGGGCTGCGCCTTTTCCGCCGAACTCTGGCAACTGGTGGCGTTCCGCGTACTGCAAGGCTTGGCGGGCGGCGGGTTGCTGGGGATTTCACAAGCAATCATTTACGACGTATTCCCCAAGGAGAAGGTCAGCAGCGGCATGGCGTTGTACGGCGTTGGCGTGATGATGGGGCCGACGTTGGGCCCCACCGTCGGCGGCTATCTGATCGACACCTTGTCCTGGCATTGGATATTCCTGATCAATCTGCCTATCGGTGCTGTGGCCCTGCTGCTGTGCTGGCTGTGCATCGGCGATTCCGCCAATGAAAGCAAACCCAGCAGCGTCGACTACAGCGGCTTCTGCCTGCTGGCCCTGGGCGTCGGCAGCCTGCAGATCCTGCTGGAGCGCGGCGAGCATTGGGACTGGATGGAATCGAACTGGACGGTTGCCTGCCTGTTGCTCAGCAGCTTCAGCCTGGTGGGGTTCTTCTGGTGGGAACGGCGCGCGACCAACCCGATCGTCAATGTGGCGTTGTTTCAGAACCGCGAGTTTTTGATGGGCTGCATCTGCGCGTTTTGCGTGGGCTTCGGGCTGTACAGCACGTTATTCATGGTGCCGCTGTTTTTGCAGACGTTGCTGGCGCAGAGCGCGTACCAGAGCGGGCTGGTGATTTTCCCCGGAGCGGTGGCCAGTGCTATCAGCACCTTGGTGATCGGCAAGCTGTCCCAGGAAAACAAGATCGACGAGCGCGTGTTCGTGACCTTGGGCATCGTCATGTACTGCTACGCGATGTTCCTGCACACCCAGTTCACCCTCGACAGCAACCCGGACACGCTCTATTGGCCCCTGGTGATTCGCGGCCTGGGCCTGGGCATGATCTTCGTACCGCTGACCAACCTGGCCATGCGCCGTCTGCCGCTGACGTTGATCTCGGGCGCCTCGGGCGTGCTCAACCTGATGCGCCAGTTGGGCGGCAGCGTCGGCATCGCCATTGCCGCGACCCTGCTCACGCGGTTCTCGTGGGAGCGCTATCGCCTGCTGTCCGAGCATGTGACCGAGTCCAGCCTGGTTGCCAGTGGCTGGGGCGGCGTGGAATCCAACCCGCTGTTTCTGTCCCTGAACCTTGCAAGCCATCAACAAGCCTTGGCCCTGATGCCTTACCTGCAAGCGCGTGAACAAGCGCAAATGCTGGCCTTCAGCATGCTGTTCGGCACATTGGGCGCGGTCATGGCCATCGGCGTTCCCATGGTGCTGATGATGCGCAGAAGCACCCTCAGCCGATAACTTCTCCAGTGGAGCACATCCCCTTGCGTATTCCAGGGCTGCATCTCGACCCGATCACACTGCTCACTTTCCTGTGCGGCCTCAGCCTCGCCTGCTGCCCGGCCAATGCGGCGGCGGAAGACTTGTACCAGCTGTACCAGAAGGCGCTGACCCACGACATGAAGTTCGCCGCTGCACAGGCGCAACAATTGGCCACCGCGGAAAAAGAACCGCAAAGCCGTGCCAACCTGTTACCGGACCTGTCGGTCACCGGCGGCGCGGCGTGGGTCGATGCCGAGGATTCGTCCGACTACCATCGCAACCGCAATAACACCAACGCCTATGCCGTGGTTCTCACCCAACCGCTGTTGCGCTGGCAGAGTGTGGTTGCCCACGACCAAAGCAAACTGATGATCAGCGCCAGCGAGGTGCAGACCGAACAAGCGCGCCAGGACCTGATGCTGCGTGTCGCCCGCGCCTACTTCGACGTACTGCTTAACCAGGAACTGCTGAACACCCGCA
Organism: Pseudomonas sp. LY-1; assembly: GCF_053502595.1. Classification (NCBI taxonomy): domain Bacteria; kingdom Pseudomonadati; phylum Pseudomonadota; class Gammaproteobacteria; order Pseudomonadales; family Pseudomonadaceae; genus Pseudomonas; species Pseudomonas sp. LY-1. Next base: position 3,622,923 of record NZ_CP094353.1, read on the forward strand.
CGCAACAGTTGCAAACCCTGCAGGAGAGCCAGGACCGCACCCGGCGTTTGTTGGCCGACGGCGCCAGCACCCACAACGCGCTCGAACAGGTTCAGGCCAAATACGACCAGGCCTTCGCCGAGCAAATCGCCGCACGCGGCGCGCTGGATATCGCCACCGAAGCCCTCACCCAATTGACCGCCGCCCAGGCGCGCCCATGGTCGGGCAAGGAGCCACAATTCAGCGCTCCGGTGCCCGCCGCGATCGGCGCCTGGGCCACCACCGCGCAACAAGGCAACCTCGCCGTGCAGCGGGCGCAGATTGCCCAGCGCCTGGCCGAAATGGACATCGACAAGGAACAAGCCGGCCACTTGCCGACGCTTGACCTGATCGCCGCCCATGGCCGTTTTGCCTCGGTCGGCGGCGATGTGTACGACATCACCCTGCCGGAGAATCGTTATAACCAGACGGTGGTCGGGGTCAAACTGAGCGTGCCACTGTATGGCGGCGGCCGTACCAGCAGCCGCGTGCGCGAAGCCCATGCGTTGCAGAGCAAAGCCCTGGATGAACTCGAAGATGCGCGCCGCAGCGCCGGGCTGATGGCCCGCCAGGCCTACCTGCAAGTGACCAGCGGCATGAGCCAATACCAGGCGCTCAAGCAGGCGCTGAAATCCAGCCAGGTCAACCTCACGTCGGTGACCCACGGCTTCGAGGCCGGTGCGCGCATCAACACGGAGGTGCTGGACGCACAGCAGAAAGTCACGGACACCCAGCAACGTTTGGCCCAGCAACGCTACGCGATTCTGCTCGCGCAGCTCAATCTGCTGGCGTCGACGGGGAACCTGAACGACGTGCGTCTGCGTGAGGTCAGTCGCCTGCTCGATTGAACCCGGTGCGCGCCCCATTCAGCCCATGTACCTGAGCCATTGAATTCAGGGTTCGATAATCGAACGGGTTCCCACTTCTGCCGTTCAAGTTCACTGCGTGAATGCGGATAGCACGATCACTATTACTTAAGTGGTCTGCGGAGTATGCCCATGTTTGCCCATCTGAAAATTCGCACCGGGATGATCGGGGTGCTGCTGCTGTTCGTTATTGCACTGTTGTTCTCGACCCTGAACGGCTGGCGGTCGGCGGTACGCAGTCACGAGCACATTGACGAGTTGGGGCGTACCTCGCGACAAATCGACGGGATCAACAACGCGTTGCTGCTGGCAATCCGTACCAGCGCCAACGTGTCCTCGGCGTTCATCGAGACCGTCGGCGGGCGTTTCGACGACGCGGAAGCCCGGCTGGTGCGCAGTGAGGCGATCTGGAGTGACGCCATCGCCAAGGTCAATGCCTCGACCACAGACTTGCGTGACCCGCAGTTGAAGGCCCTCGCCGAAGATCTCAAGCGTGCGTTCGCCGTATACGGCACGGCCATCGTCGGACAACGCGCCGCCACGCGCGCGCGCTCCGCCGAAGAGTATTTTCAAGTCAACATCGATGCCGGCAACAGCATGACCAAGCTTCAGGAGATTCGCGTGAAGCTGGTCGGCGCGTTGGATGCCCGTGCCCAGGAGATCAACACGGAGGCGGCTGCGCGGCTGCAGACTTCGCAAACCCTGGCCATTGCCTTGATCCTGCTGACCCTGGCACTCGCTGTCGTCTGCTGGGTATTCATCTCGGGCACCGTCCTGCGCCCATTGCGCGCGGCCGGCGAGCACTTCAAGCGCATTGCCGGGGGCGATCTGACCCGCGAAGTCGTCTCGCCTGGCCGCAACGAAATTGGCGAATTGTTCCTTGAACTGCAACGCATGCAGGCCAGCCAGCGTGAAACACTGATCCAGATCGCTGACTCAGCAACGCAGTTGGCCTCAGCCGCTGAAGAACTCAACGCCGTCACCGAAGAAAGCAACCGTGGCCTCCAGCAGCAGGACATGCAGCTGGAACAGGCCGCGACCGCGGTGAACCAGATGACCAGTGCGGTCGAAGAGGTGGCGCGCAACGCGGTGTCGACTTCGCAAGCGGCCACCGCCTCCAATACGCTGTCGGAAAAGAGCCGTCAGCAGGTACGCGAAAACATCAGCGGTACGCAATCGATGACCGCCGAAATCCAGGGCAGCGCCGAGCGTATCCAGCACCTCGCCGATGAAGTGCGCAACATCGGCAAGGTGCTCGACGTGATCCGGGCCGTCTCGGAGCAGACCAACCTGCTGGCCCTCAACGCGGCGATCGAAGCGGCCCGGGCCGGTGAAGCCGGTCGGGGGTTTGCTGTCGTGGCCGACGAGGTACGCACCCTCGCCTACCGCACCCAGGAATCGACCCGCGAGATCGAACAGATGATTGCCAGCGTGCAGAGCACTGCCGAACACGCGGTGGATTCGATGCGCAGCAGCACGGCGCGGGCGCAAGGCACGCTGGAAATCACGCAGGCGTCGGGGGTGGTGCTGGAGGATATCTTCGCGGCCATCGGCCAGATCAACGAGCGCAACCTGGTGATTGCCAGTGCCGCCGAAGAACAGGCCCAGGTTGCCCGTGAGGTCGACAGCAACCTGTTGGCGATCCGCGACCTGTCGGCGCAATCCGCGGCGGGCGCCTTGCAGACCAACGCAGCGAGCCATGCGCTGTCACGCTTGGCTGCGGAGCTGAGCGGGCTGGTGGGACGCTTTCGGACTTGATCCTTGGCGTAAGACACACGCCGGCTTAGGGCATGCACGCAGCGGCTTTGTCGGAACCTGGACTTTTCACGACGACTGTCCGCAACGCACGTCCCGAATACTCGATAGAAATTGCCTGGTTTGGCGGTTGGATCGCAGACAGACGACGCGACATGTTGAGGGCGCCGTTGCCGCAAGCTGCCTCATCTTGGCACGCGCCGATTTACGGGTAGTCCACATGAAGTTGAAAAGCGCTAGAAGGTTCTTTAGCTGCTCTGGGCAATCCTCTGGAAGGTCGGGGCGAGTGCTACCACGCTGGGTCAAAGTTCTAAGAAACACACGCCAAAACCGAAGTACCGGCGACCGATCAATCCATATTAAGAGGTCGGCTCTGGCAATACGGTTATCCCAGGTGGCCGAATGGCCCCCTTCAAAAATCCACTGATCGCGAGCCTCGGCCTCGTGACAAAGGCGAGTCTTCTCATCAGCGTTTCGCTCAACCCATCCCGGTTGCCAATGGATCGTGTCGATATGAATGACCGGAAGACCTGTGTGCTTGCCCATCGCCCGAGCCAGCGTACTTTTGCCTGACCCTGGTTGGCCAATAATCATGACACGCTGCATAGGAGCCCCTGCGCATTGAACATCCTGATCATACTGAGCGACGCTGCCCCTCATTGGAACACTTCACAATCGAATCGTGTTGATTAGTGCTACGCGACGACGGGTGAAGTTCCAGGCAATAGGCGAAAGTAGAAGAACCGCGACAAGAAACGCCACCTGGGACAGGTAGAACGGCTCTAGCCACTGCTGGTTCAATGCGACGTAATAGGTGTTATGGGCGACGTCAGCCAGAATGAAGATCCCGTTGTGTGCTGTGTCGTCAGAAGCCGATAAGCATGTTGGCAACATGGCCCGCGATACTTGGGGCTCTCATTAAGTCTGCGCGTGCTGTAACCGTACCAGTCACGTAAAAACGCTTAATGGGCGACTGAACGGTGATCGATAGCGCGAAAAAAAGTAAGGTGTCTTGGACAGAGGTAACACGCGTGACTGGATGAACAGGCGCGCCTCACGCCCGCCAGGCCCGTGAGATAATCACGCGCTACGAGCGGACGACTCCGCCGAATAGATGACGGTTTGCGCGCTGTTCGCCGCAACGGTTTGCCGGGTGAAGTAGGTGTCGCCTTCGTCGGTCAGAATCTCATAGTCGACTTTTTGCGTGCTGCTGGCGTGTTTGATGATTTTCAGCACGCGCTGGAATTTCACGCTTTGCGTGCCGTTCTGGTTGGGCCCGGTCAGTACATTCACGCTTTGAAACCAGCCGGCGTGTTGCTTGTTGCTCACCAGCGCGTTGGTCATCGCCTCGGACCGCTCCAGGCGGGTGAAGCCCCACAGCGTCTGCTCCTCGACGGTTGCGTCGGGGGTGGCGGCGCCGGTAAACACGAAGATATTGATCGTCGGGCTGTCTTCACAAAAGAAGTCATACGGGACCAGGCCATCGACCATTTTCCTGCCGGGCACAAAGCCCTTTTTATGCACCTGAAACATCGCCACCTCCGCTCAAACAATGGCGACAAGTCTAATGAGCGGCGACGTACAGGGCGGTCAAGCCAATGTAATGTCGTGTAAAGATCGCGCGTTGTGCAGGTTGACCTCCACGGTCAGCCCGCCGCCTGACTCATTGCGTGCCGCGATGCTGCCGCCGTGCATCTGCACTGCCCGCGCGGCGATGGCCAAGCCCAGGCCAAAGCCGACGCTGGCATATCCGATTCGCACGCCGGAGAACGCGGATAAACAGGTGTTCCAGTTTTCCATGGGCCAGACGTTCTGACCATTTCAGCGGGTTAACGCGCTGCTCGCCGTCGCGGGATACCGGCGTTATGTTTTATCGCCTGGCTCCGATGGGGCCTCGGCGACGGTTGCGGATTCGCGAGGCACATACGGTTCTGGAATAGAGGGTGCGAGTGGGCGCCGTGTGAGGGCTGACCGGGACTTACCGCGAACTTTCTCTTCCCACTTGGCACGCTCCCGAGGGATGTCTTCGATCGGGATTTTCCTGTCCGTGCGCCTAAGTGCGATCAGTGCCACCACCAATACGGTTACGACAGCCGAGGATAGAATATCTAAAAGGTCCATGTTTCTTTCCGGTAGCCGTTGGCCGGCGATGGCTTGACTTCGTTGATGGTAGTTCGGCGAAGCAGAAAATTACTTTCCGATCGTTGTAAGAACACTATTCCAGGTTGTTTGTTTTCCTTAGTTGCGTAGGCGTTACACCGAGTTTGCTGCGCAGGACGCGGGTCAAATGCGCCTGATCTGAAAACCCACAATGATAGGCAATTTCCTTAATCGACAGTGTGCCGCTGTACAGCATTCGCTTGGCCCGTTCGATGCGCTGCTCGGTAACAAAGGTGTGTGGCGAACAGTCGAACGATTCGCTGAATTTCCTGGAAAATGTCCAGACGCCCAACCCTACGGCATCGGCCATTTCGTCCAGGCGTATGGACTCTTCCAGATGAGCATCGATGAACTCGAGCAAGTACTTTTTTTGCTGTTGCGACAGCCGCCCAGGTGCACTGGACTCTTTAAAGGTGACACTGGCGTAATGCCGTAGAAGGTGAATGGCCAACTGCATGCTCAAGGCTTCCACATACAATGCGCCACCAATCCCACGACTTCTTACTTCATTGGTAATTGCGCCGACAATAGCCGTGAGGATCGTGTCTTGGGTACGGAGCAGATCATGCAGGCGCACCTCTTCAATCGGACGCTCCATAACATCCATGGCCACACGAGACATCAGCGCATTGGAAAGATAGAGATGAGAAACATCAATGTCTTGCGTCCAGTTCCAATGGGAGTCCTGTGACATCGTAAGCAGGGAAATATCGCCCGGCGCGCAAGCGGTACGTGTCCAGCCCTCATCCACACAACGATCCATTGGTGTGTGGCCGCCAAAGTAATAAACGATCATGAAATGATCAAGGGGTGGAATGAGGACGTCCTGACCTTTATATCGATATGAGCGTTGCTGCATATCTTTCCATCCGAGTTCTTCGCTTGAGCTGAGAACTACGCCTGGCACCCACTTGAGAAGTTCCTTTGGGGTAATGACGGTCGGCATACTTGAAGTCTCACTTGAGGGCCGTCACCTTGGCTCTTATTGCGCTCCTACGCAAATTTGAAAGCACTCGAGAGATGGCCGTGGAGTATTGTTTTTATTAGTATTTACAGCTCACCAGAATACTAGCATGGGATGAGCAGTGTCGAAAAAAATATCCAACGTTATGCGACTTAAGTGATTATAAAAAACCGAACACAGGGATTAAATGGCTATAAAGCGTGACCGAGATGATTTGCATGGGTTGAAGGTTGCGGACGTTTCCCGCCCCGCTAAAAAAACGGCCACCGCCGGGCGGCCGTAAAGGGGCTGCGAGAAGTGATTCTCGCAACGGAGCGACGGCTGTCAGGCCACCACCGCCCTGGTGATGTCTTCGCTGATTTTCCTGGCGTAGCCGGCGTTGCTCAGTGACTTAGAATACGTAAAGCAATCGAAGATTGACGCGAGACTCTTCCTTGAAGCCATTTTCAACTGAAAGGTCTCGCCCCAATGTCGCAAGCAACTGAGCTTTCGGCGTCACGAAATAAGACCCGCCCAGCACTATTTTTGCTTGACGGCTTTCATCTTCCAGTTCGGTTCCGTCAACTTTCCTCTGCCCGCCCCATAGCCGGGAATAACCGACATGCATAGCCGCGCGCTCACTGAACATGTACCTGATGAATCCCTGCATCTGATACTGCGGGTCCTGCTTCAGCGTCAGGTCGCGGGAGGAATAACGATCGTTGTCGCCGAAAAAAGTCACGTCAGCGACGAAATCCAGAATGACGCGGCTGCCGATGCCGTGCATGTATCCGCCCTGCAAGACATACTTCCATCGGTTCTCCCCAATATTCAACTCTTTATTCTTGTTGTAGTCGCCTATTGGCAAAAAAAGATATTGAGTGACGGCCAATGCGCGGTTTGTTGAAGGGTCCTGATGGATCCAGACCGCATTGGCCAGAATCGGATCGCCCATTCCGCTTTCGCTGCCCATGCCTTTTATATCGCCACCGGCCGACAGGTGGCCAAAAGGCAATAGCAGTTGGATATTCGTCAGGACGCCTGCAAACGCTTGATAGCTGACCCCCCTCAGAATACTGACATCCGAGTACAGGTTATATTTGTCGCTTAACTGATTGCCGCGCACGTAATAATCATGGCGTTCTGCATGCTGTAAATACAGCAGCCCGAGCTGTGTGCCGTCTGGCATTGGCGTATAGTCGCCAGGATCGACATCCAGTGCGTGGCACACAATCGGAAGTTGTAGACCAAGCATTAAAGTCGCCAACTGAAACGCATACATAATTCGGCAGTGGCTATTGTTTTTCCTCAGGCAGTCGACGCTAGCAGCAGAACTCGACTTGAGCGTATTGGCCGCGCGCAAAGCATGTGCTGTTGTTATTATTTTCATCTTCAACCCTGTTTTTTTTAAAATTGTTCTGGGTCTAGCACAGGTGCCCTGTGCTATTTTTTTGAAGCTTGTTTCAATGTGTCGGGGACGAAAGCAGCTCTGCCAGATGGGCGTCCAGTTGATTGAGCATTTGCGTATCGGTGCCAAAAAGTCCGAGGTGACCGTCGATTGATTGCAATGGCCTGAACTCGCTGTTCGGGATCATTTTCTGCTCCGACAGACAATCGTCCACGGTAAAGAACTGGTCATGTGAGATGGGCATGACATAGGTTTTCGCTCGGATTCGCCCCAGGGCCGCCGCAAGATCACCGCCCGTGTTTCGACTGACATCGCCCCGTTGCCATTTCCAGGCCATGGTCAGGAGGTTGTTAGGGTCCATTGCCGCAAAGTAGTTCGTCATAAAGCTGTCGACGAATACCTGCATCGACTCGAAACCCAGCGCCTTATGCCGCTCGGCGCGGAAGAACGCGGTACTCCAGCCCATCAATGTCCAAACTTTCGCGTGGCGCTTGAGCCCGGCCGCCACTGCCGCCGATGAGCCGTATAAGCCAGCCCGGAAGGCCGGATCGGTGGTTATCGCATCAATCAGTATTTCGCTGAACAGGAAGTCATGTTCGCTATTGCGCGCGGTGCCCGCTATGGCTGCGGCGCGTTTGACAAAGTCTGGATAGCGCACGGCCCACTCGTAGGTTTGCTGTGCGCCCATCGATCCCCCGAGCACTAACGCCAGGCTCTCGATGCCAAAGTATTCGGTGAGCAATGTGTGCTGGGCACTGACGTCATCGCCAATTCTGACATTCGGGAACCCAGGGCCAGCCAATGAACCGCCGGTGTTACTCGCAGAGCTGGAAAGACCGTTACCGATCTGGTTGACGACGATGATGCAGTATTTCGCAGGGTCCAGCGCCCGCCCTTCGCCGATGTAGATCTGCTCCATCGCCTTGCTTGTGCCGGAATACCAAGTGGGAACCAGTATGGCGTTAGTCTTGTCGGCGTTCAGGGTGCCATGTACGGCTACGGCCAGCTGACATTCAGGAATGCACGAGCCTTCTTCAAGCTGAAGCGCTCCGATGTTGATCAGTTCAAAAGGACCGTGATGTTCCTGGGAGTAATAGTTGTTCATTTCAGGTTACCTCGAATATCCAGCTGTCACGGCGCAATAGAGAGTCGGAGTGACAGCTGCAATCAATGAGCAGTCGTTCGACCTCAAGCCATTTCAAAGCCTGGGTAACCCTGTGCGGCTATTTCGTCGCAGCGGCGATGATAATTACCGACGCCGCCGATATACGATACAAGTCGGCGCGGTTTTCCATCGACGTTGGAGCCCATGTACCAAGAGTCGGTTTTGACGACCAGGGTCTTCGCCGCCGTCTCGTCGTGATGCTGTACCCAGTCGTCCTCGAACTCTTTGGAGGCTTCCACGACTTGTTTGCCGTGCTGGATGGCAAACTCAATGCATCCGGTGATCCAGTCCACCTGCTGCTGCAGGCAAGTGGTCATGTTGCAAAGTGCCGCCGACGGTGCCAACGGCGCACCGGTGGTGAACAGGTTGGGGTAGCCATGGATCTGCAGCCCCATCGATGTACGGATTTCTTGTTTCCACTGCTCCCTCAACGACCGGTTATCGCGCCCTCGAATGTCGATCCGGCTGAGTGCGCCGGAGCCTGCATCGAAACCCACGGCCAGCACGATGATGTCTACCTCGTGAATCTTTCCATCCGCGGTCTGGATCCCCTCCGGCACAATGCGCTCGATCGGCGACTGCTTGCAGTCGACCGCCTCGACGTTGGGTTGCAGATAGACTTCAAGGTACTTGCTTTCCAGCGGTACGCGATGGGTGCCGAAGCCATAGTCGGTCGGGATCAGCAGGTTGCAGAGATCTGGCCTCGACTGCAGGCGCTCACGCATCTTGATACGCACGAACTCCGACACGACTTCATTGACCTGTTCGTCAAAGAACATTTCGGGAAACGACGCCAGCCACATGGCCAAAGAGCCATCCTCCCAGAGTTGTTCAAGCACGGCTTGTCGCTCGTCGGGGGTTTTCTCGGCCCAGGGGCCGGCGTCGAAGTCATAGTCGAAACCGGCAAAGGTCTCTCGCACGCGCTTCTTGAGCTGGTGGAATTGGGTGCCCCACTTTTCCCAGTCTTCTTTGCTGTACTTAGGGTTCCTCATCGGAATCACATACTGCGGGGTACGCACGAAGACCTTCATCGATCCCACCGCCGGAGCGATGGTCTGGATCACCTGAATACCGGTGGCGCCAGTGCCTACCACGGCCACGCGCTTGCCGTTGAAGTCCACGGGGTCTTTTGGCCACAGGCCGGTGTGATAGATCTGACCGTTGAAGTCGGTTTGGCCGGGGAACCGATCGGACAGCGGAGCGGACAGCATCCCGCAGCAAGAGATCAGATATTGCGTATTGATCGTTTCGCCGGCCTCGGTTGTCACCCTCCAGTGCCCGCTCTCTTCGCAGAAGTGCGCGGCAGCGATGCGGGTGTTGAACTGGATATCTTTCTTGAGGTCGAGCCGATTCGCGACGAAGTTCAGCCACTGCTCTGTTTCGGGCTGAGCCGGGAAACGCTCGGTGGGTTGCCAGGACTTATAGAGTTCTTCAGAGAACCAGTACTGATAAATTTCTGCCTGAGAGTCAAACCGCGCACCGGGGTAACGATTCCAATACCATGTGCCGCCCACTCCGGAAGCCGTATCGTAGGCGCGGACCGTCAAGCCCATCTCACGAAGTCGATACAACTGGTAGAGGCCAGCTACCCCTGCACCAATCACCATTGCGTCCAAGTACGTGACTTTGCCGTTTTCGGCAGACACAGCGGCGAGTTTAGATTGAGCACTCATTTTGAAGCCTCATATTGTTATGTTTATATTTGCCTTTACTTACTTGCTGCCAGGCAATGCTTAAGGCACGGATAAACGATAACAACCGAGGCGCGTTCTACTCTTGAAGGAAATGGTGAATAGCTTGAACAATCCGGTGCGATTAACCGGGCTTCGTCGAGGCCTACACCAGATCGGAAGACCCGTCTGATTGAGGCCCCCGCGAGCTCCCGCTAAAGCGCATCCGACTCGCGGCTGGCAACCTGTATCACCTCGCATGGGCGACTCTTGACCCACAGCCCAAACTCTTTCATTACCGCAACGACCGGTTCCAACCGTCGCCCGTCCACGGTGAGTTCGTACTCAACCGTCACGGGCACGGTGGGGAATACCGTCCGTTTGACCAGCCCGGCTTGCTCAAGGGCGCGCAAATCGAGGGTCAGCATGCGTTGCGAAATAGCCGGAATGTCGCGCCTCAGCGCATTAAAACGCTTCGGCCCATCGAGCAGGTAGGACGCAAGAAGCAGGCGCCAGCGGCCACCCAACAAACGCATCGCTTCTTCGACCGAGCAGCCGGAGATGTTGTCTTTCATGGTCAGAGTCCTGGCCGGGTGTAGGTATATTTTTTGTACCTATACTACAAAATAGTGCGTTCTTCCTATTTTATACCGGGCATCTAGAATCAGCTGAAGCGCGCTCTCCATTGGATTGACAGCGCTCCCCCTGTTCTGGAGTTTGCCAATGAAGTTGTACTACATTCCCGCGTCTTGCTCGCTTTCGCCCCACATCGTTCTGAATGAATTGGGGCTCGATGCCACGCTGATCAAGGTCGATCACAAGACGCACCTTACCGAATCGGGCGCCAACTACTTCGAGGTCAACCGTCTGGGCTACGTACCCGCCATCGAGCTGGACGATGGCACGCTCCTGCGTGAAGGCCCGGCAATCGTGCAGTATTTGGGCGACCTGAAGCCGGCGCTTGGGCTGGTTCCCGCTCATGGCACCCTCGATCGATACCGACTTCAGGAATGGCTGAGCTTCCTGTCGTCTGAGATTCACAAGGGCTACATTCCGCTGTTGTACGCCACACTCGCAGGTCAATACGTCGAGACTGCCAAGCCAAAGCTGGAAAAGCGCTTCGCCTGGATCGACGAACAATTGAGTACCCGTCCATACCTCATGGGCGATGCCTTCACGGTGGCGGATGCCTATCTGTTCGCATTGACCGACTGGGGCCAGGCCTCTTGGCTGACCAGCTATTACAAGGCCGACATCCACTTCGAGCACTTGCATAACCTCCGGGCCTGGTATGACCGGGTCAAGGTGCGTCCTGCGGTGCGCAAAGCATTGCGAGACGAAGGCCTTGCGTGAAAGGCCTCACGTGCCGATGTTGCCCCGCTCGGCCTCATCGCTCGGTAACCGCTGCGTCTGCACCGCCAGCACATGCCGAATCGTCGCCAGCACCGCATCCGGGCTGAGGCTCATTGAGTCGATGCCAATCGACACCAAAAACTCCGCCATCTCGGGATAATCCGACGGCGCCTGCCCGCAGATTCCCGAGTGTCGGCCGTTACGCTTGGCGCCTTCTACCGCCAGGCGAATCATCTGCTTGACGCCCGGGTCGCGCTCATCGAAATCGAAGGCGACGATTTCCGAGTCGCGGTCCACGCCGAGCGTCAACTGGGTCAGGTCGTTGGAACCGATCGAGAAGCCGTCGAACAGTTTGGCGAACGCGTCGATCTGGATCACGTTGTTGGGTATTTCGCACATGATGTAGACCTCCAGCCCGTTTTCTCCGCGCTGCAGGCCATGGCTGGCCATGGTCGCCAATACCCTTTCGCCCTCCGCCACGGTGCGGCAAAACGGGATCATCAACTTGATGTTGGTGAGGCCAATGTGTTCGCGCGCCCATTTCATCGCCGCGCACTCCAGCGCAAACCCTTCGGCATAAGCCGGATGGCTGTACCGGGACGCGCCGCGAAAACCGATCATCGGGTTGTGTTCTACCGGCTCGAAATACTGCCCACCCAGCAGGGTCGCGTACTCATTGCTCTTGAAGTCGCTCATGCGTACCACGCACGGTTTTGGGTACACCGCTGCGGCAATGGTGGCGACGCCTTCGGCCAAGGTCTTGATGAAAAAATCCGTAGGGTCTGCATGCGCGGCGCTCAGCACGTCGATTTTTTCACGGGTGGCGTCATCCAGCTTTTCCGGGTGGACAAGGGCCATCGGATGGACCTTGATGCATTCATTGATGATGAACTCCATGCGCGCCAGACCGATACCGTCGACCGGCAGCGAGGCCAGGCTGAAGGCCTGGTCGGGGTTGGCCAGGTTCATCATGATGTGCGTGTCGGGATGCCCGAGTTGGCTGAGGTCCGTTTCCTCGACATCAAAATCCAGGATGCCGTCGTAGACCGTTCCGATTTCGCCTTCGGCGCAACTGACGGTCAACAAGGCGCCGGTTTTGATTGTCGCTGCCGCATTGGTGGCGCCCACGATCGCGGGAATACCCAGCTCGCGCGCCACGATGGCCGCGTGGCAGGTGCGTCCGCCGCGGTTCGTCACAATCGCGGCGGCGGTTTTCATCACCGGTTCCCAATCCGGAGTCGTGGCTTCGGAGACCAGCACTTCGCCCGGTTGAAACTCGCTGAGCTGTTTCACGTCGTTGACGATACGGGCCTTCCCGGCGCCGATGCGGGTGCCGACCGCCTTCCCCTTGAGCAGCACTGGCGAGCGTTGCTTGAGGTGATAGATCTGCAGCACGCTGCCTTTTTTCTGCGAGGCCACCGTTTCGGGGCGCGCCTGGACCATATACAAGTGGCCATCGATCCCGTCTTTCGCCCACTCCATGTCCATGGGTTTGTAGAAACCGGCTTTGCTCGAATAGTGGTTTTCAACCTTGATGGCATAGTCAGCCAGGACCATCACGTCCCCGTCAGAGAGGCAAAAGCGCGTTTGTTCTTCGTCGGGTGTTTCGATATTCGCGGTGTACTCCTGCGCGATGTTCCCGGTATTGAGGGTATCGGTAAACACCATCTTCTTTTCTTTGCTGCCCAGGCTACGCTTGAGCACGCCACGATAACCGGCGACGAAGCTGGGTTTGTGTACGTAGAAACTGTCCGGGGCCAGCGCGCCCTGCACCACATTCTCCCCAAGCCCCCACGCGGCGTTGATGAACACGACATCCTTGAAGCCGGTTTCCGTATCCAGGGAAAACATCACGCCGCTGGCACCGAGATCACTGCGCACCATTTTCATGATGACGACGGCGAGATCGACTTTGAAGCAATCAAAGCCGTTGTCGTATTTGTAATGGATCGACCGATCGGTGAAGTTCGAGGCCAGGCAACGCTTGTAGGCATCGAGCAGCGCATCTTCATTGGCGATATTGAGATAGGTCTCGTTCTGCCCGGCAAATGAGGCCTGCGGCGAGTCCTCGGCGGTTGCCGAGGAGCGCACGGCCAGTGAAAGGCTGTTGCCGTATTCGCGCTTGAGCTGGGCGTAGCTGTGCAGTATCGCGCTCTTCAGGTCTTCCGGCAGCGTACAGCCATACACAATCGCCCGCGCCCGTTTGCCGCGGGCTTGCAGGTCCTTGATGTCGTTGGGGTCGAGGCCGTCGAGCGCGGCATGCAGCGGCGCCCACGCCTTGTTGTGCTCAAGGACATAACGGTACGCGTCTGAAGTAACGGCAAACCCGTTGGGTACGCGGATGCCCTGGCCTGTCAGGTTCTGGTACATCTCTCCCAGCGAGGCGTTCTTGCCACCGACCTGTGCGACGTCGTTGATACCCAAGTCCTTGAACCAACGAATGTGCGGCTGTGAATGGGTCACGATATCTCTCCATTGAGTGAGGGGGCCGCCAGGGATACCCGATTGGCCTTCAGCAATCGCAGATACAGGGCGCTGTAAGGCTTTATGGCTTGGTGCCAATCGAACGGCTTGCGCATGGCGCGGCAGCGCATTGCATTGAGCAGCTCAGGGTTGGCGAACACCTTGATCGCCCGCGTCAGTGCTGCCGCGTAGCTTTCCACGGTGGGCTCCTCGAACAGAAAACCGCTCACGCCATCTTCGATCGTGTCGGCCAGCCCACCGGTATTACGGGCTACCGGTAATGAGCCGAAACGCTGCGCATACATCTGGCTCAGGCCGCACGGTTCATAGCGCGACGGCATGAGCAGGAAGTCACTGCCGGCAAACATGCGCCGGGCATCCGTTTCGTTGAAGCCGATAAGCACACCGACCTGGCCCGGGAAGCGCTGGGCCAGCTCCCGTGCGGCCTCCTCTTCCTGCGGTTCGCCACGGCCGATGATGACGATCTGCCCGCCCTGCCTGACGATGTGCCCGGCAACGCCAATGGTCAGATCCAGGCCTTTCTGGAAGACCAGGCGCGATACCACCGCGAACAGAGGCCCCGTCGACGGCTTGAGATTGAACAACTGACGGACATAGTGGGCGTTCACCGCCTTGCCGAGCCAATCGTTAGCGGCAAACCGGCAGATCAAGTGCTCATCGGTTTCGGCGTCCCAACTGGCGTCGATACCATTGGCAATGCCGCTGAGCAGCCCTTGTTCGGCTTTGCTCTGCAGAAAGCCGTCCAGGCCGCAACCGAACGCTGGCGTGGTGATTTCCCGGGCGTAGGTCGCGCTGACGGTGGTGATGTGGTTGGCATAGGCCATGCCGGCCTTGAGCAATGAGAGCTTGCCGTAGAACTCCATACCGTCCGAGGCCAGCGCGTGCTCGGGGATGCCCAGTTCGCGCCGGGAACCGCTGCTGACCATGCCTTGATAGGCAAGGTTATGGATGGTGAAAATGCTCGGCGTGGCCTGCCCACGCCAGCGCATGTACGCCGGCGCGAGGCCGGCCGGCCAATCATGCGCGTGTACCAGCTCCGGACGCCACTGGCACTTCACCGCGCCTGCGGCGAAGTCGGCCGCTGCCAGGCCAAGACGGGCAAACCGGATATGGTTATCCGGCCAGTCACGGCCATTGTTATCCCCGTAAGGAGTGCCTTCACGCTCATACAGTTCAGGACAGATCACCAGGTAAATGACCAGGCCATCCGTCATGTCCATCCGCCCGATCTTGCACGCCGGCAATGCCGCATGGCCCTCCAGCTCGCTGATCACATGGACCGGATTTCCGCTGTTGAGCACTTGCGGGTAACCCGGCATCAACACGCGCACATCGTGCAGGGGATGCAGGGCCCGGGGCAATGCCGCCGATACATCGCCGAGCCCGCCGGTTTTCACGAGGCCGGCCAATTCGGAGGTCACGAACAGGACCTTGGCCCTGGCCGCCACGCTGGTAATGGGCAGCGAAACCGGCGCTAGCGCCAGCGGATCAACAGTCGAGGTAACCCATTCACTGACCGGCAGGTTGAAACGTTCAGCCTGCGGGGAAATGGCGGCTGTGCCCATGATCCTTTTCCTTTTTGTTGAGTCGAGAGTGCGGGGAGACGGTTAAGTCGGTCGCATGAGTATCTGGGGTTGCTCCCGATGGCCTCTGATCTTTATCAACAAATGCGCTTTGCTGCCGCGTGGGACAGCGCTCGTTGCGATAGGTGATGCTCTCGGTGTTCACCGTTCTTCTGCTATTGGCCGCCAGGCTTTACCCCGGTTTGGCTCGCTGACAATAGGCGCATCGCAGCTCAACGCTGCCACGCAATCAATGGGTTTTCCGCTGGCAGAAAGGCATCCGCGTGCCAGGCGCGAACCCTCGGAGTGTAGTGCTCCAGTGGGCGCGTGGCAGCGACCGAAATGGAATAGATATAACCCTGGATGGCGCCCGGAATCACATCGACGGCTTTCATCAGCAAGCACTCTGCGGGGTACTCGTCGCACAGGCCGCCATAGAGTTCCACCTTGACCCACAGAGGCGAGATCTCACCCAAATAGACCGGCACGCGAACGCACAGGCAGTCGCCATCGCGATGCCCCTCGACCGCGCCGAAGTGAATATTGTCCCAGGCCGCCGTCAGCGCCTTCTGCCAGGCATGGAGCGTGCGCGCCAGTGCCGCGTTATCCTCGCGGCGGCGTCGAAACGCCTGAATCGCCGGTTGGTAAAGATGTTCCAGGTATTCCTGCAGCATGCGATTGCTGCTGTAGTACGGCCCCAGCTGCGACATGCTGGCGCGCATGCGTTGCACCCAGTCGCGTGGAATACCCTGTGCATCGCGTGAATAGAACGTGGGGACGACCTCGTTTTCCAACAGGCCGTACAAGCGCTCGGCGTCGACGTCGTCATCGCTCGGCGCGTCATCCCCGATCGCCCAGCCATAGGCGGGCTGGTACGCTTGTGCCCACCAACCATCGAGTTCCGAGAGGTTCAACCCGCCGTTGACGAGCACCTTCATGCCACTGGTGCCGCAGGCTTCCCAGGGCCGACGCGGGGTGTTGATCCAGACATCGACGCCTTGCACCAGGTGTTGGGCCATTTCCAGGTCGTAGTCTTCCAGGAACACCACATGCCGGCGCAGCCCCGGGCGATGCACGAAGTCGAGCCATGCCTGGATCAGTTGCTTGCCGCGCTCATCGGCGGGATGAGCCTTGCCAGCGATGAGCAGTTGTACCGGATGCTGCTCGTTGGTTAACAGCCGCGCCAGGCGGTCGCTGTCGTGCAGCAGCAGGTTCGGGCGCTTATAGTCGGTGAAGCGTCGCGCAAACCCGAGCGTGAGGCAGTTGGGGTCAAACACCTGCCCGCCCTCCGCCACCTGCTGCGCCGACTCGCCACGCTGCTCGAGCTGCCAGGCCAGGCGCTTGCGCGCATAGTTCACCAGGTCGCGCCGTTGCTCGGCAGCCATGTTCCACAAGGCCTCGTCGTCATTGTTGGCGACCGTCGCCGGCAGCAACTCGACTGCGCCGCGCCAACGCTCCTTGCCGCAGCTTGTGGTCCACAGATGATCGGACCACATTGAGTCCCAGGACGGCACATGCACACCGTTGGTGACATGCCCCACCGGTATCTCTTGAACAGGCCAGCGGGGATACAAATCGCTGAATAGCCGTCGGCTGACCTCGCCGTGCAAGCGGCTCACGCCATTGGCTTGAGCGCACCCACGCAGCGCCAGAAAAGCCATGTTGAAGGGTTCATCCGCATCCGACGGATTGCGTCGGCCCAACGCCAGCAACTCGTGCGATGTGAGGCGGCAGTCGTCGAGATAGCCGCGGGCATACTTGAGTACCAGTTCCGCGGAAAACACATCGAAACCCGCAGCCACTGGCGTATGGGTCGTAAACACGTTGCCTGCCCGCGTCGCCCACCAGGCTTCCTGGAACGATGTGCCCTTCTGATGCATGAAGCGCCGGGCACGCTCCAGCACCAGCAGTGCAGCATGACCTTCGTTGAGGTGGCACACATCGACATTGATCGCCAACGCTTCGAGTGTGGCCCAGCCGCCGATGCCAAGCACCACTTCCTGCAGCAAGCGCATCTCCGAACCGCCGCCGTACAACTTCGAGGTGATGCCACGGTCGCTGGCGCCGTTGAGCAGGTCATTACTGTCGAGCAGGTACAGGCTGGTACGCCCGACGATGGCCTGCCACACGCGTAAATACAGGGTCCGGCCGGGAAGCGCCAAGGGGATTTTCAACCACGCGCCGTCCTGTCCAAACGTCGGCTGGATCGGCAGGCTGGTGGGGTCGTTATAGGGGTAGGCCTCCTGCTGGCGCCCCATCGCGTCGATGGATTGTCGAAAATAGCCTTCCTGATAGAGCAACCCCACCCCGAGCACCGGTACGCCCATGTCGCTTGCCGTCTTCAGGTAATCCCCGGCCAGCACACCGAGCCCGCCGGCATAAAGCGCCAGCGCCTCGCTCAGGCCGAATTCCATGCTGAAGTAGGCGATCCGCTTGGAATCGCCGGCGCTTGTCTGCTGCGCATACCAACCCGGCTCGCTGAGGTAGTGCCGATGCTCTTCGATGGCGTGCGCGAGGGTTTGCGAGAACGTCGCATCTCGGCAGAGTTCTCCTAGCCGGTGCGGCGAGGTGTTCTGCAGTATCAACCAGGGGTTGTGGGTACGCTCCCACAGCTGCGGGTCGATGCTTTTCCAGAGCTCATCGAGCGCATGGTTCCAGGTCCAGCGCAGGTTAAGCGCAAGCTCGGTCAATGCGCGCAACTGCTCTGGCAGTTCGCGTGGCAAGAATGCATACACGTCGACACCTCAAGGCGATAGTGGCTAAAGCGCCTCGCTCGATGCCGGCGCCGGCAGCAAGGCCAGGCTGTGTCGAGCGATGACGGCATTTTCATCAGTGGCGATGACCCAGGCCGATACCGGGCTGTCCGGCGTCGTCAGGCAGGCTCCGGTGGGCGGGTGCTGGTTGCGGGTTACGCCTAACCAGGCGCAACCGTCGAGAATCCCGTCACGCACGGTGGGTGCATGTTCGCCAATGCCGCCGGTGAACACCAACGCGTCGAGCCCGCCGAGCAATGCGGCCAGCGCGCCGATCTCCTTGACGGCACGCCGTACAAACAACTCAACGGCCTGCGCGGCCCCTTCGGCGTGGCTGGCCAGCAGCGTCCGCATGTCACTCGCCACACCGCCAGAGACGCCCAGCAATCCGGACTCGTGGTACAGCAGGTGTTCGACCGCCGCCGCGCTCATGCCGCGTTCGCGCAGCAGGTACAGCACGATGCCGGGGTCCAGGTTGCCCGGGCGGGTGCCCATCAACAGCCCGTCCAGGGTGGAAAACCCCATGGTGGTGCCGCAACTGATGCGGTTACGCATCGCGCACAGGCTGGCACCGTTGCCCAGGTGTGCGACCAGGGTGCGCCCGGCCGCCGCGCGCGGGTCGTAATCCGCCAGGACCCCGGCAATGTACTCGTAGGACAAACCATGGAAGCCGTAACGCCGCAGGCCCGCCTCGCTCAGTGCCCGGGGCAGGCCGTACAAGGTTTCCAGCGGGTCGAGTGTGTGGTGAAAGGCAGTGTCGAAGCAGGCCACCTGAGGCAGCTCGGGATGCTCACGGGCCATATGGAGAATCGGTGCCAGGCACAAGGGCTGGTGCAACGGTGCCATTGGAATCAGTCGTTGTATCTCGTCGATCAGCGCGCTATCGACCCGCGCAGCCACTTCCCGACGGGCGCCGCCATGGACCACCCGATGCGCCGCGCCGACAATCTGCCATTGGCTGTTGCTGCCCAGCCAACGCATCAGGTTGCCCAGGGAAACTGCGTCCATGCAACTGTCGGCGCGCCATTGCTCCTGATGTTCGGCCTCGGATCCTGGGGCCTGATACACCAGCGTTGCCCTGCCCTGGCGCACTTCAATCATGCCGCTGCCCAGGCAATGGACCGTGGGTGCCGCCACGAAGTAAAGGGAAAACTTGAGGGTTGAAGAGCCCGCATTCAGCACCAACAACGCCGGGCAAGGGGCATCCATCATGCGCGGCTCCACAACGCCGGGGAATCCACGGCCTGACGGAAGCCGCCAAGCAGTAACCGTAATGCTCGCATCATGGGCCGCCTCGACACTCGATGAGGTTACAGGGAACCTTGCCCCAGGTTGGCCTTATCCTGGCATCCACGGGGCGCGGCTGCTTGACCTTCCTCAATAAAACGTTCCCGTTACGGTTCAGCGCTTTCCTGGCGCATCAATATCATTGACGAACAACACTTTGGCGTTTAACGACGAAAACACCCGCGGGAAATTTTTTTTTGAAAAACAATTCAATCAGTTAAGTATTGCGACTGATCCGCAGACACTTACATCTGATCTAAATCAACCAGACCCAGCCCCTTCGCGCAGAAATTAGATGCAGCAGTCGCACCCTCGCATTCGACGGTGCAGATACTCACGTTTTCGTGGAGGCTCGTCATGGCTACGCATCTGCAAGGCTCTCAACCGATCGTCCCGCCGGCTGTCCAACCCGTGGCAGGCAGTCTGCGCAAGGTAGAACCCAAGCGCTTGTCGCTGAGCTTGTTGATTGCCCTGGTGGTCGGTTCGATGATCGGCAGCGGCATTTTCAGCCTGCCGCAAAACATGGCCGCCAGTGCGGGCGCCGGTGCGATTCTGATCGGTTGGTTGATCACCGGCGTCGGCATGCTGTCGCTGGCGCTGGTCTATCAGACCCTGTCCAACCGCCAGCCCGCGCTGGACAACGGTGTGTTTGCCTATGCGCGTGCGCTGGGTGGCGAATACCTGAGCTTCAACTCCGCCTGGGGTTATTGGATCAGTGCCTGGATCGGCAACGTCAGTTACCTGGTGATCCTGTTCGCTGCGCTGAGTTACTTCTTCCCGGTGTTTGGCGAAGGCAATAACAAGGCGGCGATCGCCGGTGCGTCCGTGGTGTTGTGGGCGTTGCACTGGATGATCCTCAGGGGCTTGCGCACCGCTGCGCGGGCCAATGCGTTGACGACGGTCGCGAAGATCGTGCCGTTGCTGTTGTTCATCGGCCTGGTGATCGCCGCGTTCCAGCGTGAAACGTTCACTGTCGACTTCTGGGGCTCGCCGGCGTTGGGCAGTACGCTCGATCAAGTCAAAAGCACGATGCTGGTTACCGTTTGGGTGTTTATCGGGATCGAGGGCGCCAACGTGTTTTCTGCCCGTGCGGCGGAGCGGGCCAATGTCGGGCGGGCCACGGTGATCGGTTTTGTCATCACGTTGTTGCTGCTGATTTCGGTGTCCTTGCTGTCGCTGGGGGTGCTCAAACAACCGGAACTCGCCGCCTTGAAGAACCCCTCGATGGCGGGCGTGCTGCAGGCCGCGGCCGGGCCATGGGGCGCAGTGCTGATCAGCATCGGCCTGATTGTTTCGGTCGGCGGCGCCCTGCTCGCCTGGACGTTGCTGGCGGCCGAGTCGGTGTTCACGCCCGCCAAGGAAAAGGTCATGCCTGTCTCGCTGGGCGTGGAAAACACCCAAGGCGCGCCAGCCAATGCGCTGTGGCTGACCAACGGCTGCATTCAATTGTTCCTGCTGCTGACCTTGTATTCGAGCGCTACCTATCTCGCGCTGATCTCCCTGGCCACCTCGATGATTCTATTGCCGTACCTGTTCAGCGGCCTGTATGCGCTGAAACTGACCTGGAAGGGTGACACCTATGCCGGCCACCGCGGCCTGCAATTGCGCGACATGGCCATCGCGGCCGTCGCCACGCTGTATTGCATGTGGTTGCTCTATGCCGCCGGGCCGAAATACATGCTGCTCAGCGCCCTCCTCTACGCCCCGGGCTCGTTGATCTACCTGGGCACCCTGCGCGCCCGTCAGGGACAAGCGCTCAGCGGTCCCGAGACCGGCCTGTTGATCATCATCTGGGCGGCCGCGGCCTATGCCGGCTGGATGCTGTGGTCGGGGACGCTGACCTTGTAACGATGGGCTTGCCCCCGTGTTCTGTCCTGGCAGGCCGCGCAGAGGCCGTTCTGCTGCCTGCCTTCTATCTGAAGAGGAGTACCGAAAGATGAGCAATTCCGCAAAAAAAATGCCGGTCACTACCGAACACAAATCCGACCAGCATCCCATGACGACAGACCTGTGGCGGCCGCTGGAAAAACTGCGGCAACAGGTGGACCACCTGTTTGATGACTTCAATCTCGGTTCCGGCCTGTCGCCCTTCAGCCGGGGGCTGTTCGACGTTGAACCGTTCTGGCGTCGCGAGCTGATCGGCCATGGCATGCCTGCCGTGGACATCACCGAGAAAGACAAAAGCTACGAGATCACCGCCGAAGTACCCGGCATGGATCAGAAAGACATTGAGGTCAAACTGTCCAACGGCAGCCTGATCATTAAAGGCGAGAAACAGGAGGACAAGGAAGAAAAACGCAAAGGCTACCACCTTAGCGAGCGTCACTACGGTTCCTTCGAGCGGGTGTTCAACCTGCCCAAAGGTATTGATGCCGATAAGATCGACGCGAGTTTCAGCAAAGGCGTGCTGTGCATCTCGTTGCCGAAAAAGCCAGAAGCCATGAAAGCGGATAAAGTCGTGCCGATCAAAGGCGAATGAATCCCAGGCGGCACTGCCCCTTGGCGGGAAACCGACAAGGGGCTTTTTTTATCTGCAGTGGTTCAACGCTTCATCCCCGGAAAATATCGAACAGCTCGATCTTCAAGAGCGTGCGAATGCACAGGTAACGCCTGCCGAACGTCAGCCTAAGCCACATGTTCAGCGGCAGTCCGTTACGCTAAGAGATGATAGTCGGGGAAAACCAAGCCAATGCTGTTGAGTCGACGCGCAGGTGCCAGATGTGCTGCCTGGCAGGGCTGGTTGCAGGCCTGCGGCTGTCTTGCAGCAAACCCGACGACGTGTCGGGTGCTGCAACCGTTCACTATTTGCGGCTGGCTTTTTCGAGCATCCGGCTGGCGCGCTCATTGGCCTGGTCGGCAGTCTGTTGCGCCTGATTGGCCGCCATCGCCGCCTGCTCCGCTTTCGAGTAGGCTTCATCGGCTCTGGCGCGTGCCGACAGCGCAGTGCTTTGAGCAGCCTCCAGGCGTGCATCCAGTTCTTTGGCCGGTTTGTTACTGCAACCAGCCGATAACGCGAGGAGGACGCTGAGCAACACTACGGGTAAACGCATATTCATGGGTATTCTCCTTGAGGGTCGTAGCAGGAACGCTCCGGCTACGGTTCAAGTATCCGGCGCCGTCGGTGCGGGGCTCTGATTTTTGTCAACTTTCGACCAAGAATCAGACCGAACCGTCAGTTCCCGGCGCCTTGCGAACGCCCGCCTGCCGTAGCGGCCAACAACGACTTCAGCGCGCTCAGCGAACGGGTATTGAGTACATCGCCCTTTTCCAGCCAGGCACGCCGGGCTTGCGCGACGCCGTAGCGCAAGTACGCAAAATCCGCGGTGCGCTGGGCATCCGAATTGATGCTGATCAGCACGTGTTGGTCTTTGGCGTATTGGCATTGAAGGTCGAACAGGTCCATGCGCTGGGGTTGCGCGTTGAGTTCCAGGCAGCAGCCGCGTGCAGAAGCGGCCCTGATGACGGCCGACAGGTCCATGTTCAACGGCGCGCGCTGATTGATCAGGCGACACAGCGGGTGCGCCAGTAGCGTGAAATAGCGATGATCCATGGCCCTGAGCAGGCGTTGCGTCTGTTGCCGCAGCGTCAGGTTGAAATGCGTGTGGACCGCGCCCACCACAAGGTCCAGGCGAGCGAGAACAGCGTCTGGCAGCCCCAGGCTGCCATCTTCCAGGATCTCGACTTCAACGCCCTTGAGCAAGGTGATGCCGCGCAGGCGGGCGTTGAGCGCATCGATCTGGTCGATCTGCTTCAGCAGCCGCTCGCTGTCCAGGAAATGATCGGTGATCGCCAGGTATTCCAACCCGGCTTGCTGCGCGGCCAGTGCCATCTGTTCCAGGGTATTGGCGCCATCCGCGTCGCAGGTGTGCGCGTGCAAGTCACCCTTGAGATCACTCACTTCCACCAGCTTGGGCAAACGCCCGCTGAGTGCCGCCGCGACCTCACCGCGATCTTCGCGCAGCTCCGGCGTGATCCACGGCAACCCCAGGGCCTGATAAACCGAGACCTCCGTGGCACCCGCCAGGCGTTCCTGGCCCTTGAACACGCCATACTCGTTGAGCTTCAAGCCCTGTTCCCGCGCCTGCTTGCGAATCGCAATGTTGTGCGCCTTGCTGCCGGTGAAATACACCAGCGCGGCGCCCCAATCCGCGGGCTTGACCACCCGCACGTCGACTTGCAGGCCGGAGTCCAGTACGACACTGGCCCGCGTGCGGCCTTTGACCAATATGGTGGACACCTCCGGGTGCCTGATCAGGTGTGCAGTGACCACCACTGCGGGCGCTGCCGCCACCAGGATGTCGATGTCGCCCACGGTATCGCGCATGCGCCGCAGACTGCCGGCCAGCCTCGCGTCCTCGACCCCGGGCAGTTGACGCAGATACTCGATCAACTGCAGCGCCACGGGCTCGACAACGCCCAGCGGCAACCGGCGATCCTTTCCGAGCCCCTTCTGCGCGGCGCTCAATAAGCGCGCCTCGAGCCTTTCGCCAAAACCGGGCACATGGCGGATGTGGCCCTGCTCGGCGGCCTCGCACAGTTGCTGCGCGGTTTCGATTCCCAGGCCGTGATACAGGTGTTTGATGCGTTTGGGGCCGAGGCCGGCGATGGACAGCAGTTCAACCAGCCCAGGCGGCAATGTCGAGCGCAGGCGCTGCCGCAGCGCACAATCCCCGGTGCTGGCGATTTCACTGATCTTGGCCGCCAGATCGACGCCGATGCCCGGCAGTTTCGGCAAGGTTTCCCCACGCGCAATGAGCGGCGCCAACTCGACCGTCAGCGCCCTCAGCGTGCGCGCCGCAACCCGATAAGCACGGATGCGAAACGGGTTGGCGTCATCGATTTCGAGCAGGTCGGCGATATCGTCAAACACCGCGGCAATGTCCTCATTGCTCACCGCCTGCGAGCGCTTGACCGCAGACGTCGGTGTGCTGGGTGCCTGCGGTGCGGCCGTGAGCTTCATGGCCCCAGCCTGGCCATGTAATGCGCGACTGCCTCGGCATCGGCGTCCGACAGTGTGTGCGCAATCTGGCTCGTCAGGTCACCGCGCTCACGCAGGTCGGCCTGTTGAAACACCTGGATCTGGCGAATCATGTACGCGGCATGCTGGCCTGCCACGCGTGGGGTCTGGCCATGGCCCCGGCCCTCGGCGCCATGACAGGCGCTGCACTGAGCGATGCCGGATTCCGGCACGCCGTGGCGAAAGATCAATTCGCCCCGCGCGTCAGGCGTTTCGGCTTCAGCCTGCATGGCCGGCTGTTTTGAATAGTAGTCCGCCAGTTCAGTGATCTGCGATTCGGTCAAATGGGTAAAGCCCCACATGTATTGAGTCGAGGCTTTATCCATGCGCGTATGGTTTTTTAAATCCGTCAACTGCTGCTTCAGGTAGTCTTTTTGCTGGCCGGCCAATTTGGGAAACAACGGCGATACCGACTCCCCCGTCAGCCCGTGGCACAGCGAACACACGTCGTTTACCAAGGCCAGCGCGGGCATGGACGCGGTTTTTTGCGATGCCCGGTCGCGGGTGTCGGTACAGCCCACAAGGGCCACCACACAGAGGGCAAGCGTCAGGTGTGATCGATTGATAGAGCACCTCATATCACAAGCCTCCATGAGCCGCGTCGGTAGCCGGCGCGTACCGGGTTCAGCCACATTGGCTCAAGGCCGTGCAGGCTTTATTGACAAAACTCAATGATTCACCTGGGTCAGGGTGTAGGAATAGATAAACACTGAAGGGGACGACGGCCGTGAGCACACCCGCCCAACGCATGCTGGATAAACACTATGGCGCGTCTCGGCAGGTCGATAGAACCGCCATCGCAGCGGTCCTGCGCCAATTTGCCGAGCCTCTGCCGGCGTTCGATTCTGCAGCGTTCGGCGAAATGTTCGATCGCTACGCGGATGCGCGGGTGGTGCTGATCGGCGAAGCCAGCCACGGCACCAGTGATTTCTATCGCGCCCGGGCCGCCATCACGCAACGCTTGATTGAGCGGCATGGCTTCTCCATCGTCGCCGTTGAGGCCGACTGGCCCGATGCAGGGCATGTTGACAAGTACGTCCGAGGGCTGGCCCCGTCGGCCTGGAAACGCCATATCTTCAGCCGCTTCCCCACCTGGATGTGGCGCAACGCCGAGGTCAAAGCCTTTGCCCACTGGCTGCACCGCTACAACCATCAACGCGCCAGTGAAGACCGTGTGGAGTTCCGTGGCCTCGACGTTTACAGCATGCGTAACTCGATCCATGAGGTGCTGCACTATCTGGACAGCGTCGACCCGCAACTGGCCCAAGAAGCACGGCGGCGCTACGGCTGCCTGACGCCCTGGCAGGATGACCCGGCCTTGTACGGTCACTTCGTCGAACGCAATGGCCTGATGCCCTGTGAACCGCAGGTGGTCGAACAACTCAACGTGATGCTGGCCAAGCAATTGGCCGGGCTCATCCAGGATGACGAAGGGTTTTTCAACGCCACGCAAAACGCCCGCGTGGTGCGTGCGGCGGAACAGTACTACCGCGCCGTCTATCGCGGCTCGACCGCGTCGTGGAACCTGCGTGACCGCCACATGTTCGACACCCTGCGCGCCCTGCTGGAACACCGGGGCCCGCAGGCCAAAGCGGTGGTCTGGGCGCACAACTCGCATATCGGCAACGCGGCTGCCACGGAGATGGGCTGGAAGGGCCAGTTCAACATCGGCCAGCTGTGCCGCAGTGCCTATGGGCGCGACGCCGTGCTGATCGGCATGAGCACCGACCGTGGCCACGTGGCGGCGGCCGACGATTGGGACGCCGAGATGCTCATCAAGGCGGTGCGGCCTTCCCGTCCCGACAGTTGGGAGCATCAGTTCCTTGAGGCCGGCGTGCCGGCGTCGCTGACCGACTGGCGCGACCCGCAGCGCGCCGAGCTGCGCACGGTGTTGTCCGCCACCCTGCTGGAACGCGCGATTGGCGTGATTTACCGGCCCACAACCGAACGCGACAGCCACTACTTCGAAGCGGTATTGGCCGAACAGTTCGACGCCATGCTCTGGATCGAGCAGACGCAGGCGGTAAAGGCCCTGGCACTGCCCAAAAACGAGGAGCTGGAAGCGGAAGACGAAACCTTTCCGTTCGGTGTGTAAGGCTCACCTGGCGCGACGCATCTACAGCGGGTGTGCTTCAGTCGATTCGCGTTGCCAGGCCCGCTGCAATAACTCAATGACCTCTGCATCGGTGGTCTGGGGGAAGTTCGAGTACCAGTAACCGATGGACATCATCCGCTCAGGAATCAGCGGGCAGATCACTTCATTGACGATGCAGCGCAGGGTTTCCACCGTATCCAGCGGCGCGACCGGCACCGCCACGACGATCCGCGCCGGGGCCTGCACCTGTACCGCCTGGATCGCGGCGAGCATCGAGGCCCCTGTGGCCAGGCCGTCATCGATCAGGATGACCACCTGATCCTTCAACTGCAGCGGCGCCCGCGTGCCCCGGTAAACCTGCTCACGGCGCGATAACTCGCGAGCTTCCCGGGCGACCACCGCGTCATAACTGTCTTGATCAATCGAATGAGCCCGCAGCACCTCTTCATTGCGGATCTGGATACCGCCACTGGCGATGGCGCCCATGGCGAATTCGGGTTGGGACGGCATGCCGAGCTTGCGTACCACCATCAGATCCAGGCGCACCTGCAGGGCCGTGGCCACCTCATACGCCACCGGGACGCCGCCACGCGGCAAGGCCAGGATGATCACGTCGGGGCGGCGGGCGTATCTGAGCAACGGCTCCACCAGGCTTTGACCGGCCACCGACCGATCCTGCCAGAGCGTTTGCAGCGAAGGGCTATAACTCATGGGTCACCTCATCTGTGGTTTCATTGCACACCGCCTTTGCCGCGCTAGACCGCCAGTACGCCGCAAGGCACCTGATAGAGAATGTGTTCGGTGGTACTGCCCAGCAGCTTCTCGATGCCGTGATACTGGACCCGGCCCATCACGATCACATCCACCTGGTGTTCCTTGGCGAATTGACTCAACACCGCAACCGGATTGCCCAAAACGAAGTGATGACGATCGGAAGGCACGCCATAGTCTCGCGCCAGTTCGAGGAAGGTTTTTTCCTCCTTGCTCGCCAGGTCCTTACTGAGATTGGACAGGGCCATACCGCCCATGTCAGCCATGTAGATCGTCGACATATCGCAGGCATACAGCAGGTGCAGCTCGGCATCGCATTGCAGCGCCAGGCTGGTGGCCTGCTCAATGATGCGCTGGTTCAACGCGCTGTTGGCCGGTTGAACATTCGACACGTCAACCGCTGCCACGACGATGCGCGGCAAGGCATGCCCACCACCGCCGACCAGATAGACCGGAATCGGACACTCGCGCAGCAACTGCCAGTCCAGCGGGGTGAAGAACGCGCGCTTGAACGCGGACTCTTGCTGAACCTGTTTGATCAACAGATCGGGCTGTGTCTCGGTGACGTAATCCAGGATGTCTTGCTTGAGGTTGGTGGCCCAGGTCACCTGGGCGGTCACGTTGAGCCCCAGGGCATGGAGATTCTTGGTTTGGGCGTTCAGCCAGTCGCGGTGGTCCTCGAGGTAGCTGGCCCGGGCCTTTTCACGCACGTTCTCGGCCAGTAGCAATAAGATGTCCAACGGTGCTGCCAGCGCGACAATATGCAGGCTCGCGCCGCTGGCCTTGGCCAGGGCGGCAGCATGGCCGATTGCCGGGGAGTCACGCAGGGCGGGATTGATGATCAGTAACAAACACTGGTATTGGCTCATGATCTGGCTCCAGGGAGGAATGAAAAACAGCCCACGCGTCCACGGTCTTAACGGATGGGGCCAGGCGGCGGCGTCGCGGGAACCATGCGCCATCCCTCAGGACACTGGCGTACGCTCGGGTAATAGCCTTTGGCGGAATCGCAGTAGTACCAGGCCGATGGCGCAGCCGTGACGGGCTGAGGCTCGACCACCACCGTCGGCGGGCTGGCCGGGTAGTAGTACGTCGGGGCGGGATAGTAATAAACCGGATACGTCGGGTAGTAATACGGCGTGGCGATGCGCGCGGCTTCCCAGCCCAGTCCCAGGCCGAGGCCAAACCCCCACCAGCCTGGCCCGCCCCCATGCCCACCGCCATGCGGCCCGGCATGCGCCGGCAATGCAACGGCGGCAGCCAGCAGGATGAACCCGGTCAGCACGCACTGTTTTACTGAGTCACTGTTCATGATGTTTACCCAGGAGGCTCGCGAATAGCATTACGGTTGGCTGGTCGGGTTGAGCCCGCCGCACCCTTGCGGCCATGCCATGTGCATGGGCATGTGCATGGGCGTTCGCCAACCGTCCTGATCGGCGATGCGGTGATGCATCACCGTCCAGAACAGATCGAAGATGGTTTTTTGCTGGGTATCGAGGGCATCGTAGAAGGTTTGGGTGCGTGCCTGAGCCGCGTCCAGACGGACCAGTTGCGCCTGCATCCAGCTGGTTTGCGTGCGCAGGCGCTCTATGCCTTTGGCCATTCTCTGCGGCGTTGTTTCGTCCTTCAGCGCTTGTCTGGCACTTGCCTTGTCAGCAGCGGCTGCGTTGCCTTTTTCCACTTGCTGATTGGCGTCTGCGATGACGCCTGCAGCCCAGGTTTCCCAGGCGGGCATTTGCTCCGGCTTGAGGCTGAGCTTGCCCTTGAGTTCTTCCAGGGTCTGCTGCGTATGCTTGACCCAATCGAAATTCGAGGCGTGACGGAACATACCGCCCTGCCCTGGCCCTAGCCCTAACCCTGGCATCGCGGGGTTGGCAAATGCGCCGGTGGACGGTAACAGCAGAACACTTGCCGCGATCAGCAAGCACTGGCCAAGCAAGCGTGGCTTGTTCATTTCAGCTCATCTCAACGTCGTGGGTTCAATCCGAGCATAGGAGCCGGCCTGGCGGGCGATCTGATCCACGTCAGAAAACCGAGACACCGGTCAACCGCTGGATCAACGGTAGCCCTGCCTGGGGCATCAGCCTATCCAATGGATCTCTGGGGTCTTATGCACGATGGGCGCGGGCACAGACTTCGGGTGCCCCACGATAATCGGTGCCACGGGTATCCACTCGGCGGGCAGGCCGAGCGCCTGCTTACCCTGCGGCGTATTCAGAAAGCCCTGGGCGAAACCGATCCAGCACGTCCCGAGCCCCTCGGCATACGCCGCGAGCATCAGGTTCTCGGCCGCCAGGGCACAGTCTTCGACAATGCACTGATTGGGCCCGTTGCCCGAGATCAGCACCAGGACCGGCGCGTGGTAGAAAATCTGAAAACTGTCCTCGCTGAGCAACGCTTGGAAGTGGCTGGAGTGCGTTCCGGCGGGCGTGGTGGCGAGCATCCAGGCCCTGGCTTCGCGGGAAACCCGCTCCAGCAGCGCCTGGTCGCGGATCACCGTGAACGTCCACGGTTGTTGGTTCATCGCGCTGGGCGCCTGGGCGGCGGCATCGATCAAGCGACAAATGAGTTTTTCATCGAGCGGTTCTGGCGTGTAGTCACGTGTCGAGCGCCGGCCGGCGATTGCCTTGGTTACGTTCATGGGTGCATGCCTCCATCAGGGCGATTCAAATCGAAGCAAGGCGCGAGCAGGCGCTCAACCTTCAGGGAACGACGGTTGGGCTGGCGGTTCTTTTTCTGGGATATCGGTAATGGTCGCTTCGGTCAGCAGCAGGATACTGGCCACGGAAACCGCATTTTCCAGGGCAATACGCACGACTTTGGTCGGATCGATGATGCCGGCTTCGTACATGTCGACATAAGTATTGGCGGACGCATCAAAGCCAATGTTGCCCGGCTCCGCCAGCATGCGCGCAACGACCACGCCGGCGTCCACCGCCGAGTTTTCCGCAATGCGCCGCGCCGGTGCTTCCAGGGCCCGGCGCAGTATCTGCAGGCCGGTGCGGACATCGCCCTCCTGCCGGGCTTCCTCGGCGGCGATCAGCGGCACCGCTTTGAGCAGCGCGAGGCCGCCGCCGGGGACAATCCCTTCGGTGATCGCCGCGCGGGTCGCCGAGATCGCGTCATCCAGGGCGTCCTTGCGCGCTTTCATTTCGGCTTCGGACGGCGCGCCGACCCGGATCACCGCGACGCCGCCGGACAGCCTGGCCAGCCGCTCCTGCAGCTTTTCACGGTCGTAATCGCTGGTGGTAGCCGCCATTTGCCCGCGGATCTGCTGCAGGCGTGCGTCGATCGCGGCGCGTGTACCGGCGCCGCCGATCAGCGAAGTGCTGTCCTTCGACACCACCACTCGATGGGCCCGCCCCAACTGCTGCAGGTCGACCTGTTCGAGGCTGATCCCCAGTTCGTTGGAGACCACCGTGGCGCCGGTCAATACGGCCATGTCCTGCAGCATGTCCTTGCGCCGGTCGCCAAAGCCCGGGGCCTTGATCGCCACGGCCTTGAGCACGCCGCGGATGTGGTTGACCACCAGCGTGGTCAACGCTTCGCCTTCGATGTCATCTGCGATCAACACCAGGGGCTGGCCGCTTTTGGCGACCTGTTCCAACAACGGCAGCAAGTCTTTGAGTACGCCGATCTTGTGGTCACAGAGCAGCAGGCAGGCATCGTCGAGTTCGACCTGCATTTTCTCGGTGTCGGTGACGAAATAAGGTGAGACATAACCCCGGTCAAAGCGCATGCCCTCCATGACCTCGACCACCGTTTCGGTGGTCTTGGACTCTTCGACGCTGACCACGCCTTCAACGCCGACCTTCTCCAGCGCGTCGGCCACCAGTTGACCGATGACCGCGTCGTTATGCGCCGACAGCGTCGCCACCTGGGCTTTTTCCTTGGGCGTGCTGACGGGGCGGGACTGCGCCGCCAGCGACTCGACGACCAGCAGCAGGCCCCGATCCAGGCCGCGCTTGAGATCGATCGCGCTGGCCCCCGCGACCACGTTGCGGATGCCATCGGCCAGGATCGCATGGGCCAGCACCGTTGACGTGCTGGTCCCGTCGCCGACCGCGTCACCCGTGCGTTCCGCGGCCTGGCGCAGCATTTGCGCGCCGAGGTTCTCCTCGGGGTCCTGCAGGTCAATGCGTTTGGCAATCGTGACGCCATCGTTGCAGACCGTCGGGTTGCCCCACTTGTTCTGCATCAACACCGACTTGGACTTCGGCCCCAGCGTCACGCGCACCGCGTCCGCCAATTGGGTGGCGCCGCTGAGGATCTTCTCGCGGGCAGCCGCGCGAAACACGATTTTACTGTGAGCCATCAGGGTGCTCTCCTCTCACGTCGACGGAACTTGCATGCTTCTCTGAAGTGCCTGCGGCGAGGTTGACTTTTATCAACAAACTCACACCCCTTGCCGACGCCCGCCGCGACGCTTACACCGGCGGTCGCCGGGCGCTCTGCGAGTTGACAAAAATCAACCCGCTCGGGCGGAAACAGCGTCCAAATCAACCTGTGAAATCCACCCGATCGTCAACACGTGGGTTTGCCCCTCTCGATGCGTCAGGAGAAACACCATGGACAAGTATCAGCAGAGTCAGAAAAACAAGCTGTTCAAAACGCCGCCCCATGATCCCTATTGCTTGCCGCGGGTTGAAGGTTCGGCGGTGTGCCCGCAGTGCGACGCGGTGTATCAGGCCGGGAACTGGACCTGGAACAGACCTGAAAACGCGGTGGTGCATGACGCCCAAACCGTCACCTGCCCGGCCTGCCGCCGCATCGCGGACAACATGCCGGCCGGCACCCTGATGCTATCGGGCGGCTTCTTGCAAAAGCACCATGATGAAATCATCCACCTGATCGAAAACACCGAAAAAACCGAAATGGCCGAGCATGCGCTGGAGCGCATCATGCGCGTGACGGAGGTGGCGGACGACCTGATGGTGACCACCACCGGTATTCATCTGGCCAATCGCCTGGCGCATGCACTGGAAGGCGCATTCAAAGGCAAGGCGCAGTACCGCTACGGCGATAGTCAGTACGGCGTGAACGTCACGTGGGCACGTAACGAGTAACCCCTCACGCCCCGCTACGGCGCAGCGCGAGCGCGGCTCAACCGCTGGCGACGGTAAAAGAGCCGCTTGACCCATTCCGCCGCGCCCATGTAGGCCAGGCTGATTGCCAGCACTGTCAGCAGGATCGGCAGTGGCAAGGGCACCAGGCCGAACCAGGACGCGATCGGGCTGTAAGGTAGCCCGACGGCCAGCAGGCCGATGGCCGCGGCGCTGAGCAACAGCAGTGTGGCCGGGCGGCTTTGGTAGAACGGGCGGTAGGTTCGCACGATGAAGATTGTCAGCAGTTGGGTCAGCAGCGATTCGACGAACCAGCCGCTGCGAAACACTTCCGGGCCCTTTTCCGCCAGCAGGTACAGGGCCGCGAACGTGAGCACATCGAACAGCGAACTGACCAGCCCGAACACCACCATGAAGTTGCGGATTTCCCTGATGTTCCAGCGGTGCGGGGTGTTTTCCCATTCGCGGTCGACGTTGTCGCTGGCGATCCCCATGGAGGGGATATCGGACAGGAAGTTGTTGAGCAGTATCTGCTTGGCCAGCATCGGCAGGAACGGCAATACCAACGACGCCAGGGCCATGCTGATCATGTTGCCGAAATTGGCGCTGGAGACGATGGAAATGTACTTCAAGGTATTGGCAAAGGTATGCCGGCCCTCTTCGATGCCTTCGCGCAACACGTCGAGGTTGTGCTCCAGCAACACGAAGTCCGCGGCCTGCTTGGCCACGTCGGCGGCGTTATCCACCGAGATCCCGATATCGGCGACTTGCAGCGCCGGGGCATCGTTGATGCCATCGCCCATATAGCCGACAACGTGCCCGGTCTTCTGCAGGGCGCGGATGATGCGTTCTTTCTGGTTGGGGTCGACCTCGGCAAAGAGCGTCGTCAGTGGCGCCAGGTGCATCAATGCTTCGTCTTTCATCGCCGCCAGCTCGGCGCCGGTGATGATGTGCTCCACGGGCAGGCCCACGGCCATGCCGACATGGCGGGCGACCAGATGGCTGTCGCCACTGATGATCTTGACTTGCACACCCAGGCGCTCAAGGTTGGCGAGAGTGTTTTTCACCCCCGGCTCCGGCGGGTCGAAGAACAACAGAAAACCGCGGAAGGTCATGGCCTTTTCTTCATCCCGGCCGTAGTGCGGCTGTTCCGGCAAGACCCGCGTGGCCAGGCCCAAAACCCTGAAGCCCTGCTCGCTCCAGTCGGCGAAACGCTGCGCGATGGCGGCCCGCTCGGTGTCGCTCAGCGCCAGCAACTGTTCGCCGCGGCGCACCTGTGTGCAAACCTCGAGCACATTGTCCAGCGCCCCCTTGGTCACCATCAGCCACGCGGCCTCAGGCGCATTCGCGACCACCACGCTCAGGCGCTTGCGCACGAAGTCATACGGCACTTCATCGAGCTTGCTCGCGCCGGGGCATGGCGCCAGGGTTTTGCCGGCCAGGGTGATCGCATCGTCCATGGCGTTGCGCATGCCGGTCTGCAGGCTGGAGTTGAACACCGCCAGTTGCAGGATCGTGGCATCGGCATTGCCCGCCAGATCCATGGCGCCGTCCAGCACCACGACACCGCGGGTCAGCGTACCGGTCTTGTCGGTACACAGGATGTCCATCGCCCCGAGGTTTTCAATCGCATTGAGGTGACGCACGATGACCCCTTTGGCGGCCATGCGTTGCGCGCCTTTGGCCAGCGTGATGCTCAGGATCGCCGGCAACAGTTCCGGCGACAGCCCGATGGACAACGCGATGGCAAACAACAGGGTGTCGAGCGCAGGACGATGCAGCAGGATATTGATGCCGAACACCACAATCGTGATCACCAGCATCACCCGCAACAGCAAGCTGCCGAAGCGACGCAGGCCACGCTCGAACTCCGTCTCGGGCGGGCGCAGCGTCAGGGTCTTGGCGATGCGCCCGATTTCACTGTCCGAGGCGTAGCGCGTGACCAGCACTTCGGCGGTGCCGCTGCGCACCGAGGTGCCCATGAACACGCAATTATGCCGCTGCCCGAGCGTGGCATCGGCGGCGCAGTCGCCCGGCAATTTTTCCACCGGGAAGGTTTCGCCGGTCAGCAGGCCTTCACCGATGAAGCAATCGAGCGCCTGCAGGATCCGGCCATCGGCCGCGATCAGGCTGCCGGCGCTGAGTATCAGGATATCCCCCGGCACCACCTCGCTGGCGGCGATGTCCACGGCCTTGCCGTCGCGCCGTACCGTGGCGCGCAGCGCGATCTTGCTGCGCAGTTGCTCCACCGCCGTACTGGCGCGATTTTCATACCAGGCGCTGAGAACCGCGCTGATCAGCACGATGCAGCCGACAATCGCCGCATCTAGCCAATCCCCCACCACCACGGCGACCAGCGCGCCCACGATCAGGATCAGCACCAAGGGCGTCCGCATTTGCTCCAGCACCAACCGGGCCAGGCCGCGCGGTCGGTCTTTGGGCGTGGCCGGCGCGCTGCGCACCCGCGCGTTGGCGTCGGCCTCGCTCAAGCCCTGCGGCGTGCTGTGCAGGCTGCTGAACACCTGGCTGACTGGCGGGCTCCAATAATCGCCGGTTGCCACGCGGGCGGGCGGCTTGACGTTGGATCGCCATTCACGATGGGCCAACCAGAGGCCGGGCAGCATCGGCAACCAGAACGTCAGCCCGCGGAATAACAACGTGGCGGAAAGCGCCACCGCAATGTTCACCCCCACCCAATGCAGCGTGACGACCGCCGCCGCTTCGAAGGCGCCGAGCCCGCCCGGCACAATGCCGATACTGCGCAGCACGCTGGCCAGCATAAAACCGGCAAACAGCCCCAACGGCGGCGCGGACACACCCAGCGCGCGCACCAGCACCCACAATGTGGCGCTGTCGAGCACAATGATCACCAATTCCAGCAAGGTAATCCGCCAGAGTAACCCTTGGCTGCGTACCAGTTGCTTGTCGGCCCCGGTGAGCAATGACGCAATTCTGGCGACAATCGGAAAATGTCGCCCCGGCAAATGCGCGACCAGGCGCCGATTGCCGGCCAGCCTTGGCGTAACCACTGCCAGCAACAGGCTGACGGCGACGAACACCAGGCACGCCGTCATCACCGCAGGCGTGGCATGGCCCTGGAAGATCACCACCGGTAACGCCACGCCGACCGACACCGCATAGGCCAGGAAATACCCGGACAAATCCAGCACCAGGCTCGCCAGCACCAGCGGTTTTGCGAACCCGAGGCGGACGAAGGAGGCCACGACCGCAAAGGCGCCGCTGATGCCGGAGGACGGCAGGGCCTGATCGACAAACAGCTTCATCACGCTGAGTTTGCCTGCCTCCCAGAGTGAAAGCGGCTGCGTCCCGGCCCTGAGCACCACCCGAAAGACCTGCCCTTGCGCCATATACGTCAAGACTTGCAACGCCAGGGCGCCGACCAGCCACAGCGGCTCTGCCTGGGTCAGCAAGCGTGTGAAGGATTCGACGTCGGTGAATTGCAGCGCCACGCCGACCACTGTCGCAAACATCGCGGCGCCGAGCAGCCACGTCAGCCACAGCGCGGAACGGCTGTAATGCTGTTCCTCTTCAGGTACAGCCGGATCGATGAAACCAGCAGTGGGCGGTTTGACAGGCATGCCGTGCCCCTGAGCGAATCAGCAGAGAGTCCGATTCTGGCGCGGTCTGGGCGGGGCC
The DNA here is from genome assembly GCF_053502595.1 of Pseudomonas sp. LY-1. NCBI lineage: Bacteria > Pseudomonadati > Pseudomonadota > Gammaproteobacteria > Pseudomonadales > Pseudomonadaceae > Pseudomonas > Pseudomonas sp. LY-1. Next base: position 3,658,950 of record NZ_CP094353.1, read on the forward strand.
GTTTGATCCAGGTCAACCTGCCCCTGGACGGTCTGTTAGTCCGCATCACGCTTTCTGACCTTGATCAATACGCCTGCCGCGCATCCCCCTCAGTGTGAACAGGGCCGTTCTTCGACCCCACTGTGCGCTGGAGCCCCCCAATGCTAGCTAATCAACACACCGCTGCTCTGATTGCCGAGATGGATAAAACCTCGCCCGCCGAGCATTGGCTGGAAAAACTGCACGACGGAACGCATGTGCTTATCCGTCCGTTGTCGACGCACGATCACCTGGGCCTGCTGCATTTTTTCCAGCGGTTGTCGCCGCTGTCACTGCGCTTCCGGTTTTTGGGCGCAGTGACCCATGTCGATGCGAGCGCAATCGATACACTGCTGAGCGAGCCGGCGCAGATCAGCCGCGGCTACCTGGCCTTGATCCACCATGACGGCGAGTTGCAGGTAATCGGTGTCAGCCGCTACCGGCGTGCCACCGATCAGGACGAACAGTGCGACTGCGCGGTCGCCGTCGCCGACCCGTGGCTGCGCAAGGGCCTGGGCCGTTTATTGCTGGGGCATCTGATCGATGCCGCCAGGCGTGAGGGGTTTCACAAAATGTGCTCGACGGACCTGTCGACCGATTACCCGATTCATGGCTTGTACAAGCAATCGGGTTTTACCTCGGCCTATCTGGGCCGGGATTTTGATCGCATCGTTCACGAGCTGGAACTGTAGACGCGCACGCCGCCCGACCATTCACTGCGGTTCCAAGTGGTAGCGCGATTGCACCAGGTGCGCGATCTGTTCCTGGGCATCCCGCAGCGGCACAGACGCATCGTTTTCCAGCAGACGGGTTTCGTTGGCCAGCACGTCGTCGCGGATCACCTCGCGAAACCAGTTGGAAAAGTCCCCGGCCTCGCGGTGTTGGCGGAACGCGGGATCGTCCAGGCGCGCAAGCGAAGACAAAAACTCCGCAAGGTTCGAGGCGCGCTGGTCAAGGCTGGGAAAGTAGAATGCATGCCAGGCGCCCACATCCCCGACCGCATACTTGCCGCTGTGGCGATGATGTTTCTGCTCGGGTTGCTGCTGCGCCATCAGCACCACGTCGCCGCCATGACGAACGTCCCACAGACAGAAATAGTCGGGCGCGGATGAGCGCGCCGGGAATTCGGGGCAGCGTCGCTGCGTATGCTGGGCGTAGCGTTGGACCAGTTCGCGGGCGGTGCTGCCCAGGGTCACCAGCACGTCTACCGCGTCCAGCAGCGACGGGCAGACTTGATCGAAGTCCAGGGCAACGATGATCGCCCCCATATTCGCCAGAAACCCCGGAGGCCACGCAGCGCAATGGGGCAGCATGTAGTGGGCCTCGTCCACGACCATCCAGTACGGGCGGCCGGTGCTGCTGCGTAGCTGCTGGATAAACGGCAGTAATTCGCCGAATAACTGCACGCGGGCGGCCGGGTCCAGAGCCAGGGTGCTAACCACCACGTTAAGCCGCGCCTGTAACAGGTGATGCAACGATTCTTCGGTTGTCGGCGGAGTGGTCAGGCCACCGACCGTGACCGCACCGTCCAGCGACAGATAGTCGCCTTCCGGATCAATGATGCAGAAGCCCTGGTGGGCCTCGACCATGCGTTCTGTCAGCCAGGTCACGTAGCTCGACTTGCCGGAGCCTGAATTGCCGATTACCAGCAGCACCGATTCCGGCGGCAACCACACCTTGCGTGCATCGGCGGTCCGCCCCAGTTGCACGCCGATACGCTCGACCGGCACCAGCGCGGCGTCCTTTTGCAGCAGCATGTCTATCAGCTCGCAGACCCCGCGCCCGTGATCCTGGCTCAGGCAGATGTCCGCGCGGGCCTTGATTGAGTCGATCGCGTTGTTCACCGCCGCCGCACAACCGCAGATCGCGAGAAACGCGTGGTCATTTTCGGCGTCGCCCACGCCGACCACGTTCAGTTCGCAGATGCCCAGCCTCAGCAACGCGGCACTCAGCCCCGAGGCCTTGTTCACCCCCGTCGGCAGCACCATGATCGCATCCTTGTTGAACGTCATCTGCAGCTCCAGGCCCAGCTCGCGAATCGAGCTGATCACCGCGTCCTCGAACGGATGCCAGGTGGCAATGACGGACCTGCCGACGGACAAGGGTGAAACCCCTTTGTCGCGCAGGCGCTCCACCAGTGCGGTCGAGGCCGAATCGGCGATGAGTTCCTCGGTGTCAGTGCGCGGGTCGTACAGGAGCGCGCCATTCTCCACGACCACCAGGTCAAACAGATCGAGCTGGGTAAAATGATGCTTGAGCGCCTGCAACTCCCTGCCGGTAATCAACAGCAACTTGCGACCGCTGGCCTTGAGGCCGGCAAGCGCTGTACAGACGTGTTCGGGAACATTGCCGTTTTCGGCAATGGTTCCGTCATAGTCGACCGCCAAGGCTAAGAAATGCATGTTCGCTCCATGACGGGTTGGGTTGTACAGGCCCGCGCTAAGAAGATGAAACCTTGCCATTGATTCCAGGCAGAGGCTCGCTGGGCAAAGGTTCCTTGTGCAGGTACTTTTCGAACCAATCGCCGGTCAGCCTGGCTACGTCCGCCAGGGTGCCCGGCTCTTTGAAAAGGTGCGTCGCGCCTTTGACGACCTCCAGGCTTTGCGTGCAGTGCAACGCCCGACTGGTCCGCACATTCAAGCGCAGGATCATCGGGTCTTCCGCGCCCACCACTTGCAACGTCGGCGCTTTGACCTCGCACAACGCCTGGGCGGCCAGATCGGTGCGCCCGCCTCGACAGACCACCGCCCGCACACCACCCACGTGAGCCGCGGCGACCAGCACGGCGGCGGCGCCCGTACTGGCACCGAACAAGCCCATGGCAAGTCGGCGTAATTCAGCGTCTCGGGTGATCGCGTCGATGACCTTGACCAGTCGATCGGCGAGCAATGCAATATCGAAACGCAGCACACCGGTCAGGTTATCCCAGCGCTGCTCTGTCCTTGTCAGCAGGTCGATCACCAAGGTGCCCATCCCGTGGCGCGCCAGGTACTCCGCGATAAAATGGTTACGCGGGTTCGAATGACCGCCGCCACTGGCATGGACGAGAACGACCAGGCTTTCGGCGCCTCGCGGCAATCGCAGATCACCGGCCAATTCATAGCCGGTAAAGTTAAACTTTTTGTATTGAAGCTCAGATACTGCAACACCGCAGTGAGAGGCCATTAGTTGAATACCTTCGTATATAACCTTTTCGAGGGGCAAGGTACTTCAAGAGTGGCTTCATCTTTCTTTTTGATTGTTCGTCAGGTCGATAGATTGGGCACGAGCGCCTATCAGGTTAAAACCGAAAAAAGCCCGGCCTGCTCTGTTGGATACACGACGATGACCTGAAGCCTCTGGGGGGTAAACTGCGCTTTTCCGGCAAAGCGTACTTGATAAATATCAAACGCACGCCCATCCACGTTTCAAATCGGACATTTGACGTGCAATACACCACTCACCGACATGTCCACGGACAATCAGCCGTACAGTCGACGCAATAACCCAGGTAAAAGATGCGGCACTTCTTTGGCCAGTAACCCTGGGCCGAATTCGGCAGCGGCCACATCATGCAACCACACGCCCGCTGCCGCAGCCGGAAAGGCCGGCATGCCCTGGGTCCGCAGCCACCGAATAATGCCGCCCAACAGCTCGCCGGTGGCGGCCGAGGGCACACTGCAATGGATCACGGCGCGGCCATCGGGGCAGGCAATCACCGTGTCACTGCCGCGATGCACAACCACAGCCGAGCCGTGCTGGGCAGCGGCTCGAGTGCGGGTCAGTTTGTCGCCGACGAAGTCGAACATCCGCCGAAATTCGCTCTCGTGAAGGGTCAGCACCTGCGTGGCATCCGCCGCAACGACCGGTGGGTGCCCCGCGACGGTATCGAGACCGGCTCGCGGTAAGTCGGGCAGCCACAACCCAGGGTGATTCTCAAATGCCTGGGGGACGATGGCGTCGAGCACCGCTTCGGGCGTGCCAATATCGGCCACAATCACTTCTCCACACAGATCGCGCCCCGGTAACAGCAGATGCCCCGGCTTTTTGCGAAAAAACGTCACCGTCAGCACCGCCGCCACGGCGCCCAACGACTCACCGGTATCGCCCATCACTCCGCTGGGCGTGTCGACCGCGACAATCGGCACCGTGCCACGGCCAGCCGCAGCCAGGGTGTCCAACACCTGCCCCTCCAGCGCACGGGCGAGACCGGCGCCGAATACCGCGTCGACAATCAGCTCGGCCCCTTCAAGCACCGCGGGGCTCAGGGCTTGAACCTCGCCCGGCCAGCGCTGTGCATGTTGCCCGGCTTCGCCTTTCAGCGCGGCGCGACTGCCCCACATCGCCACCCGCACTGGCCAGCCCGCTTGCGCAAGCCGGTACGCGCAGACAAAACCATCGCCGCCGTTATTGCCCGGCCCGCAGAGCACCAGCAGCGGCCGGGGTGTCCAGCGCCGCTGGATTTCGCGTGCCACCGCCGCGCCGGCATTGCTCATCAACTCGAAAGACGACACGCCGGCAACCACCGAAAGCCGGTCGGCTTCCGCCATCTGGCGCACCGTCAGCAAGGCCGCCTGGCGCGCGCCGTTATCGAGGTCGGGGCTCAACGTGTTCATGCTTTTCACACTCTCGATCGCTACTGAAGTCACTCACCGCCTGCGCGGTGACGTCGCCCTGCTCGGTTACCCCAAGCCTCTGACCGCCTCGATCATCTTGACCAGGACGGCCTGTGCATCGCCGTACACCATGTTGCAGTTTTCCGCATAAAACAGCTGGTTCTGAATACCAGCATAGCCCTTGCCCTCCCCGCGCTTGACCACGTACACGTGATGAGCCTTGTCCACATCCAGGATCGGCATGCCGTAGATGGGCGAGGCTTTGTCGCTGCGCGCGGCGGGGTTGACCACGTCGTTTGCTCCGATCACCAACACCACATCGGTGTCGGCGAAATCGGTGTTGATGTCGTCCAACTGGAAGATCAGGTCGTAAGGCACGCCGGCCTCTGCCAGTAGCACGTCCATTTGTCCCGGCATACGCCCCGCCACCGGGTGGACCGCGAATCGCACAAGCACGCCGTGGGCCTGTAACAACTTCACGAACTCATAGAGCTTTTGTTGGCCCTGCGCCACGGCCAGGCCATAGCCGGGCACGATGATGACTTTATTGGCGTACCGCATGGCGACGCCGGCATCACTGGCCGCCGTCGGCTTGAGCTCACCCACGATCGCCGCGCCTTTGCGCACGGGTTGGCCACCAAATCGGGCAAACAACACATGCGCGACCGTGCGATTCATGGCCTTGGCCATCAGCAATGTGAGCAGCACGCCCGCGGCGCCGACCAGCATGCCGGCGATCATCATGGCCGGAACCTGCAACACAAACCCTTCCAGGCCGACCGCCAGGCCGGTGAAGGCATTGTAGATGGAGATGACCACCGGCATGTCGGCACCGCCGATGGGCAACGTCATCAGCACACCGAACAACAGCGCGCAGCCGAAGAACACTCCAATCAACCACAGCACGCCGTTCAACGAACCGTGTTCGGCGTGCATGACCACCATCAGCCAAGCGCCTACGCAAAGCGTCACCAGCATCAGCAAGGCGTTGATCAGTTGCAGGCCTTTCATGTGCAGTGGTTTGTTGATGCGGCCATCCAGCTTGGCCCAGGCAATCAAGGAGCCAGATAACGAAATCGCACCGATCAACGCGCCAAACAAAGTGCCGGCCAATGCCGAAAGGTCGAACACTCGGCCCCCGAACAACTCCATGGCGGCGATCGCGGCGGCAGCGCCCCCGCCCATGCCGTTGTATATCGCGACCATCTGCGGCATGGCAGTCATGGCCGCCTTGCGCCCGCTCCACCACGCTGCGCCACCGCCCAGCAGCAGCGCGACGAGCGCGAGGCTGACGTTGACAGGTAAATGTGGCCGGGCCGCCTCACTCACCGAAAATACGTAGAGAAAACTCACGATAACGGCGGCCGCCATGCCCCAACCGGCGACATGGATGCCACCGGCCGCCGTAACCGGCGAAGACATGCGCCACAACCCGAAAATCAGTAGAAAAGCGGCGAAGAAATACACCAGCCCTATCAGCCACTGCGACGTCATAATCAGCATGATCAAACCTCAAACCTTTTCAGGCTTCCGGGTGGCAGAGTGATGAGCTTTGCGCCGCTTGGGTTCCGGCGCGCTGGTCTGGAACATCGCCAGCATCCGGCCCGTGACGGCGTACCCGCCCGCGGCATTCCCCGCGCCCAGCAACACCGCGACAAAACCAGCCGCCTGTTCGGCCACGCTCGCCGCATCGAGCAGGCCGATAAGCCCGCCGATCACCACGATGCCATGGATAAAATTCGAGCCCGACATCAACGGCGTGTGCAGAATCGCCGGGACCCGCCCGATGATGACCCAGCCGGCGAACGCGGCGAGCATGAAGATATAAAGCCCGACGAAGCCAACACTGTTCATGAGGTCTTCTCCTGGGTTGCGGCATCCGCCGGGTTCAGCGAATGCATGAGTTTGCCGGCGTGGGTGAGTACCGTTTGCGCCAGAATCTGATCGTCCCAATCGATGCTGATGACGTTGTTCTTCAACATCAGCGCCAACAGGTTGAACTGATTTTTCGCATACAGCAGGCTGGCGTCCTGGCTCAAGGATGAGGGCAGATTCAACGGCGCCATCAGGGTTACCCGACCGATCGTGACGGTCTGTCCAGGCACGCAGCCTTCGCAGTTGCCGCCGCCTTCGGCGCCAAGATCGACGATCACCGCGCCAGGTTTCATCCCGGCAAGCTGTGCGGCACTGATCAGGCGCGGAGACGGCCGCCCCGGCACTGCCGCCGTGGTAATGACCAGGTCCGCCTGTTGGATATGCTCCGTCAGCACTTGAGCGACTTGGGTTTTCTCAGCCTCACTCAGCTCCCGTGCATAGCCGCCCTTGCCTCGCGCATCGACCCCGACATCGACAAACTCGGCCCCCAGGGACCGCGCCTGTTCCGCGGTTTCCGGGCGCACGTCGTAGCCCTCCACCACCGCGCCCAGGCGATGGGCAGTCGCGATCGCCTCCAGCCCCGCCACGCCCAACCCCAGGACCAATACCCGCGCCGGCCCCACGATACCCGCCGCGGTGGTGACTTTTGGCAGGATGCGAGACATCTGCACCGAGCCCAGTTGGACCGCATAGTACCCAGACAACGCCGATTGACTTGAAAGTGCATCCATCGACTGGGCCCGCGTGATGCGCGGCAGGCGCTCCATGGCAAAACACGTGATTTGGCGCTCCAGTAAACGTTGCACCAAGGCCGGATTCTTCTGCGCATACACAAAACACAGGAGTACCGACCCGGGCTTCATCTTGCCTACGACTTCCAGCGAAGGCGCCTGCACCGCGAGAAGCACATCAGCCTCATGCAGCCACTGTCCGCCGCTGGACACGAACAGCACATCCGAATAAGCAGCGTCCGGCAAAAAACTCGCTTCACCCGCCCCCGCCTGCATATGAAGCCTTGCCCCCAGCGCACATAACTTCGCGCAGAGGCCAGGCACGAGGGCCACACGTCGTTCGTGCGGGTGGGTTTCTTTCAGCACAGCCACATTGACGTACATCGCGCGCTCCGTTGAAGGCACCCGCGCATGGCCGGGCACCCGGAATGTAAACAGGACAAGGCTTCAGACCGGCGCCTGGGCCAACACGTAACGCACCAGTTTTTTATTCACGAACTGCTGGATACCCATGTCGCCCAGCTCGCGGCCATAGCCGGAGTCCTTGATGCCGCCAAAGGGCAACTCGGCATCGCTCCAACTGATGTTGTTGATGAACATCATCCCGGTCTCGACGCGACTTGCCACACGACGCCCCCTGTCCAGGTCACGTGTGAACACCGAGCCGCCAAGGCCAAAGTCGGAGTCGTTGGCCAGGGCAATCGCGGCGTCTTCGTCCTTGACGCGGAAAAACAGCGCCACCGGGCCGAAGAACTCATCCCGGAACGCCGGGTTTTCAGGGGCAATGTCAGTGAGAATGGTCGGCGTCATAAAGGCGCCGGGGCGATCGATACGTGTGCCCCCGAGCAGAACCTTCGCTCCGTGATCGGTCGCCGTGCGAACCTGCCCGAGCAACTGCACCAATGCCGCTTCCGAAGACAGCGGGCCCAGGGTCGTCGCTTCGTCCATGGGATCGCCGGGTTTCAGCGCCGCGAGCCCGGCCTGAAAGCCCTTCAGGAAGGCATCGGCGACCTTATCCACGACAATGAAGCGTTTTGCCGCGCAACAGGTCTGCCCGCAGTTGTACATCCGCCCCCAGATCGCCCATTTGACGGCCAGCTCCAGGTCGGCGTCTTCCAGCACAATGAATGCGTCGCTGCCGCCCAGCTCCATGGAAGACGGTTTCAGGTTCTGCCCGGCCCAGGCCGCCAGGCTGCGGCCCGCGGCGACACTGCCGGTCAGTGCAACCCCGCGAACACGCGGGTCATCGACCACCTGTCTGGACTGCTCATGGGAGATCGACAGGTTGGTATAAAGCCCGGCAGGCGCGCCGGCTTCGAGCAGGATTTGCTCGAAGGCCATCGCGCATTGAGGCACGCAACCGGCATGCTTGATCACCAGCACGTTGCCTGCCATCAAATGCGGACCGGCCACGCGAGCCAACTGATAGAACGGAAAGTTCCACGGTTCGACCCCGAAGATCACGCCGATGGGGCTGCTCTCCATGTGCGCCTCGCCTTGGCTCGGCTCCAGCGCTTGCGGGGCCAGGAAGCGTTCCGCGTTCTTGGCGTAGTACGCCATGATATCGGCGCTGAATTTGACTTCGCCTCGGGCCTCGTCGATGCGCTTGCCCATTTCCAGCGTGATCTTACGGGCCAGGGCATCGAAGCGCTGATGCATCAATTCACCGGCCTTCGCGATGATCGAGGCGCGCTGGGCATACGTTGTGTGTTTCCACGTCGCATAGCACTGCGCCGCAGCCGCCAGTTTGTGCTCCAGTTGCTCAGCCGTCAGCGTATCGAATTGTGCGAGCAACTCGCCGTTGTATGGATTGATCGTTGTATAAGCCATAACGGTTGCCTTCCCATGAGATTGAGTTAACCAACGTCAACCGGCTACCTTCAGCCGCCGTCCCCACGAACCGGCATTACGTTGGCCTGAATGCATTCAGCTGGCTAGCGTCGGAAACTACTTACGTCTGCCCCTTGAGCCCGGGCCAGGGCCTGAAGAGCGGGCACTCTAACGGTGCCGTCGGCGCACTTCGTTGGCGCAAAGCGCGGTGATGTGAACCGAAAGGCGGCCTGAACAAGGCGCTCAGCGTGAATGGCCTGCTCGCTCGCGATCAACCGAGCGGTTTAGAACCGTCGGGGCTCGGTAAATACTTACATAGATCAATTAAGCCGCCTTACAAACTGCATAGGATTACGCATCAGGCAATACGACTTTGCGTCTTGTCAGGAGGGGTAATCATGCAAGTCAAGCAATCCATGTCGGCAGATGTGTTGCCACGTCAGGCATCAGGCCCGGCATCGGCCTACTGTCCTCTCCCCGCTGAACGGTTGAGCGGCATCGATCAGAAACTTCGCCAGACCGCGCAATTGGTTTCACTCATCGTCGGGCAGCTTGAGGCCTGTGAATTCGACCCCGCGACACCGGCGCGCAGGGTGCTTGAACAATTGGATGCCACGCTGGAGAAATTGTTGAGTCGATTCGGGCTCGACCAACCCGCCCCCGCGACAGACTATGATCGCCACGCAGCGGTGGATTTCCCCATACAGGCCCTCTTCAAGGCATTGGCTCAAGACTTTTTGCCGTTGGCCGCCGCCCAGCGCCGCAACCTGCGGATCGTGCCGTGTTCGTCGTGGGTCAGGAGCCTTCCCGATTGCCTCAGGCAACTCTTGAGCGGTCTGCTTGCCAACATCATGGACAGTACCAGTACGCCACGCCTGACACTGGGCTGCAGGCGCCACTCGGAGTGGCTGAGCATCGAGCTGTGGTTCGCGGGCTGCAAAAGCCGCGACGACGCCTTGCGTATCGTATCGATGCCTGTCTATGAGGCTTCACTGCCGGGTGCCTGTGGCAAGCCTGCCCTTCGCTCGATAGCGGAGCTCAGCGCGATGCTGGGTTTACAGCTACAGGTCAAAACCGCTGACGAACGCGCGACACTGATCTCCATCAGCGCGCCGTTATCGCCGTCAGTCGTTCAGCCCGGCGCGCGCAGGCAACAGAACGCTCGAGCGCTGGGCATGGCTCGCACGTGCCTGCTGTTGATCGTGGAACCGGACGCCCTGCTAGGCGATATGCTCAGTTGCGGTTTGGGGGCGCTGGGCTATCGAACGGCAGCGGTGCGCGATAGCGTCGCCGCGTTGGAATGGATCGCGCGCTCGGGCATTGAACCGGACCTGATCTTGACCGAGCATGTGCTCGACCGGTCCTCGGACGGTGTCCAACTGGTGCAAAAGATTCGCGATCAATTCAGCCGAACCACACCCGCGGTCATATTGACCGCCGAGACGAAAAAGCAGGTTTCCCAGTCCGCCCTGACCGCCGACTGCATGCTCCTTCGCAAACCGGTGAGCCTGAACCTGCTGCGCGTCACCCTCGCCAGTGCATTGAGTACACACGCCGCAGTACACGCTGTTCACGCCATGCCCCCGTCGCGCCAACCCGTCATTTACGTGGTGGACGACGACGCCGCGCTGCGCAGCGACTTGCGCACGCTATTGGAGTCGGAAGGTTACCTGGTGCGCGACTACGGCACTGCCGAGCAGTTTCTCGACAGTTATACCGCTGACCAACCGGGCTGCCTGATCATTGATGCGCGCCGCTCGGGCATCAGCGGGCTTGAGACGGTGGCCCGTCTTAAAGCACAGGGCGACGAGTTGCCCGTTCTGATGATCAGTTGCAACAGCCGCGTTGCCGATGTCGTCGATGCGATGAAGGCTGGGGTATGCGACTTCATTGAAAAGCCGTTTCGTTATCAGCAGCTGTTAACCAGCGTGAAGAAAGCGTTGGCCAGCCAAGTCGCAACCGAGAGTTCCCAGGTCCTTCGCAAGGCTGCGATTGACCATATCAGCCACCTCACCGCACGGCAGCGCCAGATTCTGGCGATGGTGCTGGACGGTCATCCGAGCAAAAACATCGCTGCCAACCTGGGGATCAGTCAACGGACAGTGGAAAAGCACCGAGCGTCGATCATGAGCAGGACCGAAGCCAGGTCGATTCCCGAACTCGCCCGCATCGCCCTGGCAGCCGGCGAAAAAACACTCTCGGCGGCTACCAATGACAAACGCAACGGGCTCATCGGCGGGTAATCGCGGACGGTTATGTCGAACCCGGCGATTCAAGGCCGCTGGGCGATACCATCAGATTGTCGACAACCTTCTGCACACCCGCAGTGCCCGATGCCGTCAACCGCGCCATATCCCGCTCCGGGAGCGATCCGACAACGCCCGAGAGCGTGACTTCCCCACCCTCCACACGCACGTCGATAGCGTGGGCGTCGATGATCGCCTTGCGGCGAAACGCTGATTCGATATCGGTCTTGATGGTTTGCGCAGAGGCATGGGCCTTGACGACGATATCGTTACTGATCCCCTTGATCCCTTGCAGATAGCGCACTGCGTAGCCGGCCGTCTGGCGCTGATGCTCAGAATCCACTTCTCCGCTGAGCACCAGCCAGCCATCGGTCACGCTGACTTTGACGCGGTGGTCCGCCAGCGAGGTATTCCATTGCAATGCGGAAACGGCGGCCGCGACGAGATCACTGTCGGTCCGCACATGACTGGAAGGCAGCACGACATCGATCTGGTTGAGCAGATCCACGACACCGGCGACATGTGCGACCGCCTGTTCCGCGTGCCAGCGTTCGGCGTGACTGGCGACATTGCCGGAAAGCGTGACGATGCCATCGGACACTTGAACCAAAATCTGATCGGCTTTGAGTGCCAGGTCCCAATTCAGTTCTTCGATCACCTGTTGCCTAAGCTTTTCATCGGTATTCATAAAAAAGCTCCAGAATTTTTCAAAAGTCTCAATCAGCCAAAGCGTATCCGGTTGCGATGTTTTTCAGCAGGTCGGAAAGTACCCATCCTTGGCGCGGGAGCGGTGATTCAGGCGCGTTTTTTTGGCGCTAGACCGGCAAAGGCTGCGCGACCGCCGGCAGTTCGACACTGTCCCGATACTCCGGCACCGACACCGACCAGCCCAGTTCCTGGCTGATGCGCCGCCGCAGCACGTCCGAGGCGTTCGGCTCGCCATGTACGACGTAGGTGTGTTTCGGCGCACGCTTGAAGCCGCGCAGCCACTGCATGATTTCATCGGCATCGGCGTGTGCGGACAGGGTTTGCATCGGCACCACCTCGGCGTTGATCGGCACGTCCTGGCCGTGGATACGCACCGACGGCACACCCGCGACAATCTGCGCGCCACGTGTGCCGCCGGCCTGAAAGCCTGGCACCAACAGGGTGTTGAGCGGGTTGGGCGCCAGCGCCTTGAGGTGGTGCAGCACCCGCCCACCGGTGGCCATGCCACTGGCGGCAATGATGATCGCGGGGGTGCGCTGCTGGTCCAGGTCAATCGACTGTTGCACGGAACACACAAAGTGCGTGCCATCGCACATACCCTGGCAGTCCTCCAGCGACAGCCGATGCTCAGAGCGAAAACGCTGGTACAGGCGGGTGACCTCGGTGGCCATCGGGCTGTTGAGGTAGATCGGCAGGTCCGGGATCGCATGCTGTTGTTTGAGTCGATACAGGTGATACATCAGCAGTTGCGCGCGCCCCACCGCAAACGACGGCACCAGGGTGATGCCGCGCCGCAGCGCCGTGCGGTTGATCACGTCCGCCAGTTGCTGTTCGGGAGGCTCAGCGGGGTGTCGACGATCGCCGTAGGTGGATTCCACCAGCAGGTAATCGGTCTGCTCGATGGTTTCCGGGGCGAACATCAGGGGATCGTTTGGCCGCCCCAGGTCGCCGGAACACACCAGCGTGACGCCATCGGCGACGACTTCGACCGTCGCCGCGCCAAGAATATGCCCGGCGTCACGCAGCAGGATGGTCAAGCCCGGCGCGATCGCGACCCGGTGGTGCAGCTCGATCGGCCGCAGCAGCTTCAACGCGCGCTCGGCGTCCTGTTCGGTATAGAGCGGCAGCGCCGGGTCGTGCTTGGAGAAACCATGCCGGTTGGCGAATTCGGCCTCTTCTTCCTGCAGGCGGCCACTGTCGCGCAGGAGGATTTTCGCCAGCTCGCAGGTGGCCGGCGTGGCATACACCGGCCCGCGATAGCCGTTGCGCACCAGTACCGGCAGGTAGCCGCTGTGGTCCAGGTGGGCGTGGGTCAACACGATGGCGTGCAGGTCTTGAACCGGCAGCTGGAACGTGTCCCAGTTGTGCAGGCGCAATTGCTTATAGCCCTGGAACAGGCCGCAATCGATCAGTACGTGCAGGTCGCGATGCTCCAGCAAGTACTTGCTGCCGGTGACCGTACCGGCCGCCCCGAGAAATGTCATACGCATGGCTATGTCCTTGAGGTCTCATGGGATCGGTGGTTTCAGTCAACCCAGGGTGATGGCTTGACGATCATCAAACTGCAGGAGGTGCGGTTCAGCACACTCTCGGCGGTGCTGCCGATCAGTCGGTCAAGCTTGTCGCGATAGACCGTGCCAAGCACCACCACGTCGAATGCATTGCGCCGGGCAAACAAGCTGATCACTTTGTGCGGAATGCCGGTCAGCACATGTTGGCGTTCCTGCTCGACCCCATAGCGTTCGGCGAGCACATCGAAGGCTTCCACCTGCGCGTCATTGACCGCCTCGCCCAAACTGCTATCCAGGCTTTGGGTCGGCACGCTCGTGGGGGTATCGCCCACCACCGACCAGTTGCTGACATTGAGCAGGTGCAGATGGGCATCACACACATGCGCCAATGTCGAAGCCAGTTCGAGCACGCGCTCGTTCAGCCCGTATGTGAGTTCTTCGAGGTGCGACAGGTCAATGGCCGCGAGTACTTTCAACGGTTTGGGGTGCCTGGCGTCGGTGACCAGGTGCAGGCAGGCCGGACAATCGCGCAACAACAGCCAATCCAGGGGTTGATGGAAGGTCCGGTCAAGGGCCGAGACATGCTGGACGTCCTTGATCACCAGGTCGGCGTGAAAGTCGTTCACATACGCCAGCACGTGCGCCAGGTTGGGTTTGGCCCACACCACTTCACAGCTGACCGCCAGCCCCGCACGCCGTTGAACGCGCATTTGCTGCTCCAGCCAGTGGCGGTGGACCTGCAGGTAGCCTTCCCTGGCCCGGGCCATCGCGTCATGGTCAAACAGGCCGGCCACCTCCAGCGATGCGACATAATCAAACGCCACAATGTGCAACAACGCGCCGGTTGCAATGGCCAGTGCCTGGGCCCGGTCAAAGGCCGGGGTGCGTGTCATCTCCGAGGGTGCAATCAATAAAATACGTTTGAGTGGCAGCATTAGATACCTCGGCCTGGGCGCATGTAATCACCTGACTGCAACCCGACGTCCTAGCGAGCAGCGTGGCGCCCTGTTGTTGTGACTGAAAACCGTCGGTCAAGTATCTGGCGCCATAGGGCGCGCGCTCTGATCTTTGTCAACTAATGGCTGGCTTTCACACAATGAGTGAATCACTCAGGCCTTGTTGATATAGCTCAATGATTTTCCGTGGTTCGAGCGTAGAAACCAGTGACTGGCCACTCTCGGCCCGTCATCAGCCACGAATTCGATTGAGGACACCATCATGAGCGACTTGAGTTTGCGCAAAGCCATTATGGAAGAGCTTGAATTCCAACCGCAGATCGATGCAGCCAGCATCGGTGTTGCCGTGGAAAACGGCGTTGTCACGCTCACCGGACATGTCAGTAGCTATGAACAGAAGGTCTGCGCCGAGCGCGCGGTAAAAGGCATCAAAGGCGTGCGCGCAGTCGCCGAGGAGATCCAGGTGCGCCTGCACAAAGGCGCCGGAACCGCGGACGACACCATCGCCTCCCGCGCCCTGAGCATCATCAACTGGAGCGCCGACGTACCGGCGAATGCGGTTAAGGTCATCGTTCAGAACGGCTGGATCACCCTCGAAGGCCAAGTCGACTGGCAGTACCAGAAGGAAACCGTAGAGAAGGCGGTGCGCAAGCTGTCCGGCGTGCTTGGGGTGGATAATCGGCTGACCCTGAGCCCGCGGGTAGACATCGTCGATATCCGCAAACGCATCGAAGATGCGCTCAAACGCAATGCTGAAGTGGACGCCAAGGACATTCATGTCAGGGTCGACGGTGATGTGGTTCGGCTCGACGGCAAGGTTCACCTGTGGCGCGAGCGCAAGCTCGTAGAACGGGCGGCCTGGTCGGTGCCGGGCGTCACGCGGGTGGAAGATCACCTGCTGCTCGCCTGAGGTGATGCATGCTCCAGTGCGCCGACTGGGGCATTCAACGTTTGTGTCTGCCTTGCGTGCCCTTTTTTGAGTCAAGGTCATGAAAAAGAACCATCAGTGGAACCTGTCTTACTTTCTGACCGCGTTTGTCGTGTTCACCGTTGTGCAGTTTCTATGGACGGAACACCGCGTGGTGCAAAACATCCCGTACAGTCAGTTTCTGCAGTTGCTGAACGAGCAGAAAGTCAGCGACCTGCAGGTCGAGAAAGACCAGATCAGCGGCAAGCTGCAAGTACCGATCGACGGCCATAACCTGTTCACGACGGTGCGGGTCGACCCGACGTTGGCCACCAGCCTGGCGCAGTCGGGCGCGAGCTTCACCGGGGTCACTGACAATACCTTTTTAAGCGGCCTGCTGGGTTGGCTGCTGCCTTTTATGCTGATCATGGTGGTCTGGCACTTTTTGTTTCGCGGCGTCGCGGAAAAACAGGGCCTGGGCGGGCTGATGAACATCGGCAAGTCCCGGGCCAAGGTGTTTGTCCAGCGCGACACCGGGATCACCTTCGCGGATGTCGCCGGCATCGACGAAGCCAAGGCCGAACTGGTGGAGATCGTCTCGTTCCTCAAGGACAAGGCCAAGTACGCACGGCTGGGCGCGCATATTCCCAAAGGCACGCTGCTGGTCGGTCCGCCGGGCACCGGCAAGACCCTGGTGGCCAAAGCCATCGCCGGCGAAGCCGGGGTGCCGTTTTTCTCGATCTCGGGCTCGGAATTCGTCGAGATGTTTGTCGGCGTCGGCGCTGCGCGGGTCCACGATCTGTTCGAACAGGCGCGCCAAGCGGCGCCGTGCATCATTTTCATCGATGAACTGGATGCCCTGGGCAAGATGCGTGGCGTCGGTGTAATGGGCGGCAATGACGAAAAGGAACAGACTCTCAACCAGCTGCTGGCCGAACTGGACGGCTTCGATCCCCGCGAGGGCGTGGTGCTGCTCGCTGCGACCAATCGCCCGGAGATTCTCGACCCGGCGCTGCTGCGCGCCGGCCGGATCGACCGCCAGGTGTTGATCGATCGCCCTGACCGCAAGGGGCGGCAGGCGATTCTCAAGGTCCACCTGCAGAAAATCACCGTGGACAAGGCCCTCGACAGCGAGCGCATTGCCGACATCACCACCGGTTTCACCGGCGCCGACCTGGCGAACCTGGTCAACGAAGCGGCGATTGTCGCCACCCGCCGTGGCGCCGACACGGTCGGCCTGGACGACTTCACCGCGGCCGTGGAACGCCTGATCGCGGGCATCGAACGCAAGAGCAGCGTGCTGCGCCCCGAAGAACGCCAGGTGGTGGCGTACCACGAGATGGGCCATGCACTGGCGGCGAGCCACCTGCCGGCCATGGACCCGGTACACAAGGTGTCCATCGTGCCGCGCGCCATTGGCTCGTTGGGCTACACGCTGCAGCGCCCGACGGAGGACCACTTCCTGATCAGTTACCAGATGCTCAAAGACCGCATCGTCGTGCTGATGGCCGGCCGCGCCGCCGAATTTCTGATATATGCTCAGACGTCCACCGGGGCCGCCGATGACCTGGCCCGTGCGACCGATATCGCGCGGCAGTTGGTGACCCGCTTCGGCATGAGCGCCGAACTGGGGCAGTCGGTGCTGGAGCGACAAAACATGACCTACCTGGGTGAGCAGATGCAGAGTACGGGGCAGAAAGATTATTCGGAACAGACCGCCAGGGAAGTCGACCTGTGTATACGCGCCCTGCTCGACGAGGCCTACGCCCGCGCCAAGAGCTTACTCCAGGCGCATCGCGCCGACCTGGAGGCCGGCGCGCGCCTGTTGATGGAAAAGGAAAGCCTGACCCCAGAGGACTTCCCCGCGCTGCTGCCAATGAAACCCGTGCCGGTCGCCGCAGGTTGAGCGTCGCCCTGAAACCACGCACTGAGGCTCGCCATGCTGGCCGTCACGCTGATTAATACGCTGGTGGTCATCATCGCCGTGGTCATTCATTACGAATGCCTGTTGCGCCTGAACGACTGGTTGCCGCGGCTCAAGGTCTGGAGCCGCTTCAGGATGGTCATCGGGGTCTTCGGTGCCCTGCTCGCCCACGCGATCGAAGTCTGGTGCTTCGCCCTGGTCTATTACCTGATGACACGCGACGGCGAGTGGGGCCGCCTGTCGGGCCAGTTCGATGGCTCGTTCATGGACTGCGTGTACTTTTCCTTCACGACCTACACCACCATCGGTTTCGGCGACATCACCCCCATGGGCCACATCAAGTTCCTGACCGGCCTGCAAGCGCTGACCGGTCTGGTGCTGATCACGTGGACGGCGTCCTTTCTGTTCCTGGAAATGCAGAAGTACTGGAAGAACAAGTAGCCCCTAGCCGGCCGGGGTCCATTGCCAGTTCAGCACCTCGGGCAGGTCTTCGCCGTGTTCGATCAGGTACAGCTTGTGTTTCTCCATCATCGCCCAGTAGCGCGCCTGCGCGGTGTGGCGTTGTTCGTGCAGCCGGGGCACGCGCTCGATGACGTCCAACGCCAACCGGTAGCGATCCAGGTTGTTGATCACCGCCATATCGAACGGGGTGGTGGTGGCGCCCTCCTCGATGAAGCCGCGCACATGGAAGTTGTCGTGATTGGTGCGCTTGTACAGCAGCCGATGCACCAGCGCCGGGTAGCCGTGGAAGGCAAAGATCACCGGTTTGTCGGTGGTGAACAACTCATCGAAGGCGGCATCCGCCAGGCCATGGGGATGCTGCGATGACGACTGCAGCACCATCAGGTCCACCACATTGATGACCCTGACCCGCAGATCCGGCACGTATTCGCGCAGCAATGTCACGGCGGCCAGGGTTTCCAGGGTCGGTACGTCGCCGGCGCAGGCCATGACCACGTCCGGCTCCTGATCATCGCGGCAGGCCCAGTCCCAGCGGCCGATGCCCGCCAGGCAATGACGCACGGCCGCGTCGATATCCAGCCACTGCCACTCCGGCTGCTTGCCCACCACGATGACATTGATGTAATTGCGGCTGCGCAGGCAGTGATCCGCCACCGACAGCAGGCAGTTGGCATCCGGCGGCAGGTAGATGCGCGCCACGTCGGACTTCTTGTTCGCCACCAGGTCGATGAAGCCGGGGTCTTGATGAGAGAACCCGTTGTGGTCCTGGCGCCAGACATGGGACGTCAGTAGCAGGTTGAGAGACGCCAGCGGCTTGCGCCAGGGCACGTCGGCCGCAGTTTTCAGCCACTTGGCATGCTGGTTGACCATCGAATCGACGATATGGATGAACGCTTCGTAACACGACAGCAGGCCATGACGCCCGGTGAGCAGGTAGCCTTCGAGCCAGCCCTCACACACGTGTTCGCTGAGAATCTCCATGACCCGGCCATCCGCCGCCAGGTTCACGTCGTCGGCCTCCAACGGGTCCATCCAGGCCTTGGCGCTGACCTCGTACACGGCGTCCAGGCGATTGGAGGCGGTTTCATCCGGGCCGAACAGGCGGAAGTTGGCGGCGCCCTGTGCGTTTTTCATCACGTCGCGCAAAAAGCTGCCCAATACCCGGGTCGCCTCGGCACGCAGGCAACCGGGGGCCGGCAGGGCTACCGCGTAGTCGGTAAAGCATGGCAAGTCGAGCGTGCGTAATACCAGCCCGCCGTTGGCGTGCGGGTTGGCGCTCATGCGGCGGTGCCCGGTGGGCGCCAGCGCGGCGATTTCCGGGAGCAAGGCGCCGTCGGCATCGAACAGTTCGTCGGGACGGTAGCTGTTCAGCCATTCCGCCAGTTGCTGCACATGCCCCGGCGCCTGAAAGTTGGCCAACGGCACTTGGTGTGCGCGCCAGGTGCCTTCGACCCGACAGCCATCGACAAATTTCGGCCCGGTCCAGCCTTTGGGCGTGCGCAATACCAGCACCGGCCACAGCTGGCGCTCCGGCGTCTCGGCCCGCCGGGGCTGGCGCGCCGCGTGCTGAATCTCGCGGATTTTCAGCAGCATGGTGTGAAGGGTGCGGGCAAGCTCCTGATGCACCTGCGCCGGGTCATCGCCTTCGACGAAGTACGCATCGTAACCATAGCCATACAACAGCGCCGACAGTTCATCTTCGCTGATCCTGGACAGGACCGTGGGGTTGGCGATCTTGTAGCCGTTGAGGTGCAGGATCGGCAGCACTGCCCCATCGCGCGCGGGGTTGATGAATTTGTTGGAGTGCCAGCTGGCGGCCAGCGGGCCGGTTTCGGTCTCGCCGTCGCCGATCACGCAGGCGACGATCAGGTCCGGGTTATCGAAGACCGCGCCGTAGGCGTGCGCCAGGCAGTAACCCAGCTCGCCGCCTTCATGGATCGAGCCCGGGATCTGCGCCGAAACGTGGCTGGAAATCCCATAGGGCCAGGAAAACTGCCGAAACAGCCGCAGCAGGCCATTGGCATTGCGCTCCACCGAGGGATAACACTCGGTGTAGGTGCCTTCCAGGTAGGTCTGCGCGACCACCGCCGGCCCGCCATGCCCGGGGCCGGCGACAAAGAGCATGTTCAAGTCGTACTGGTTGATCAGTCGATTGAGGTGCGTATAGAGCAGATTCAGCCCCGGCGTGGTGCCCCAATGCCCCAACAGGCGCGGTTTGATGTGCGCCAGGGTCAAGGGTGTCTTTAACAACGGGTTGCTCTTGAGGTAGATCTGCCCGACCGCCAGGTAATTGGACGCCCGCCAATACGCGTCCAGCCCGTCCAGCTCCTCTGCACTCAAAAAATCGCTCATACACCCCTCCGTCAAGGCTCGACCCGTGGATTGTCGTTCGTCGATTCTGGGTGCCTCAACTGCGCGAGGCTTGATGTATATCAAGTCTTAAAGCCGGCGCTGAAGCTCAATTGAAACAGGAACTCGGGATATTGAGTAAAAGCGCCGGCAGCGCATTTTCCTCGTTCTCTCTATCACTCAGGCACATGCCTGGACGGAGCGCATGCATGAATTCCTATCACCTGCGTTTAGTCGGTCGCTCGACGGTGCTACCGCACACCTCTTGCCCCAGACCGGTAATCCCCCCCAAAACGGCATGTTCCGGTTGCGGCGTGTCGGCATGCAGCTTGCCAATCGGTCTCGATAGTCCTGACGTGTCCCACTTGGATGCATTGGTGGTGCAACGCTTCAAGGTCAAAAAAGGCGCAGCTTTATTCCGTACCGGCGACCCCTTGCGTTCGCTGTATACGGTTCGCACCGGCTCGTTCAAGACTGGCATCGTGTCTGTCGATGGGCGTGAACAAGTGACCGGCTTTCAACTCTCCGGCGATATGCTCGGCCTGGACGCCATCAGTGACGATGCACACGCCTGCACGGCGGTCGCCCTTGAGGACAGTGAGGTCTGCCCCATCCACTTCGCCCATCTGGAGAGCCTGGCGCGTAACCTTCCGTCGCTGCAGCACAACCTCACGCGGCTGCTGAGCCGTGAAATCGTGCAGGATCACACCCTGCTGATGCTGATGGGCAACATGAGTTCGGATGAACGCCTGGCCGCGTTCCTGCTGAACCTGTCGCAACGCTTCAGCTCCCGCGGGTATTCGGCCAGGCACTTTGTGCTGAAAATGCGCCGTGAGGAAATCGGTTCCTACCTGGGCTTGCGCCTGGAAACCATCTGCCGCGGCATCGCGCACCTGCGCGACCAGGGGTTGGCGCAGATCGTCGGCCGCAACGTCACGATCCTGGACCTGGAAGGTCTCAAGCGCCTGGTCGCGGGCTGCCGCCGACCGATCTAGCATTACCGCCCGAACACCTGGAGATTCGTCATGCGTGCGATGGTTCTGCACACCCCCGGCCAGCCGCTGCAACTGGAGCAGCGCCCGATCCCGACACCCGGAAGCGGGCAGCTGTTGATCAAGGTCCTGGCCTGTGGCGTGTGCCGCACCGACCTGCACCTGGTCGACGGCGAGTTGCCGCAAGCGCAACTGCCACGGGTGCCAGGCCATGAAATCGTCGGTGAAGTGACGGCCGTGGGCGCCACGGTCGGGGCTGACTGGATCGGCCGCCGCGTCGGGGTGCCGTGGCTCGGCTGGACCTGCGGCGAGTGCGCCTTCTGTCGATCGGGCCGGGAAAACCTCTGCGATCAGGCGCTGTTCACCGGCTGCAATCTGGACGGCGGCTACGCTGAATACACGGTGGCGGACGAACGCTTCTGCCTGCCGATTCCCGACACACTGTCGGACGTTCAAGCCGCGCCCCTGTTGTGTGCCGGCCTGATCGGCTTTCGCGCCTTGCAAATGGCCGCGGACGCCGCCCACCTGGGGCTTTACGGCTTCGGTGCGGCCGCCCATCTGGCGATCCAGGTGGCGCTGGGCCGCGGGCAACAGGTGTACGCGTTCACCCGCCCGGGTGACAGCGCAGGTCAGGCCTATGCACGCTCATTGGGCGCCGTGTGGGCCGGGCCTTCGGACCAACTGCCGCCGCACCTGCTGGATGCCAGCCTGATATTCGCCCCGGTCGGAGCGCTTGTACCGCTGGCATTGGCCGCCACCGTCAAGGGCGGCTGTGTGATTTGCGCCGGGATTCACATGAGCGATATTCCGGCCTTCCCCTATCGACTGCTATGGGGCGAACGCAGCGTGCGTTCAGTGGCGAACCTGACCCGACAGGACGGCACGGCGTTCTTTCAAACCGTGCAGCACACGCCGATCCACTGCGACATCACCCGCTTCGCCCTGGAAGACGCCAATCAGGCACTGGCGCACCTGCGCAGCGGGCAGTTCAACGGCGCGATCGTGCTGACCCCATAACACGCAGCAGCGGCTATTTGCGGGTCGCGCTGGTCAGCATATGGATCGCTCTCTCGTTGGCTTCGTCGGCGGTGCGCTGGGCCTGGTTGGCCAGCGCCATCGCCTGCTCCGCCTTGAGGTAGGCTTCGTCAGCGCGCAGGCGCGCCGTGGCGGCATTGTTTTCTGCGGAGTCCAGGCGAGCCTCAAGCTCCTTGACATGTTGACTGCACCCGGCGGACGTTGCCAATACCAGCGCCAACAGTGAAACGGACAGGTAGCGGTTCATGGTGTTTCCCCTCGATTCATCGCGGTAAGAAATCAACAACGCACATTTTCAGTATCCGGCGTGGGCCCGCCGTGCCTCTGACCTTTGTCAATAAAGGATCAGAGCCCGGGCTAGCCCTTGACGTCGTTTCCCGGCTGGCGGATCGCTAAAATGCTGCCCGGCACCGAATACAGCGCCCGTTCGGTGTTGCTGCCGATCAGTCGGTCGAGCCCGACCCGGTGAGCAGTCCCCATGACCACCACGTCGGCCTGGAATTGCTCGACAAACTCCTGAATCACCGGCACTGGCTGGCCCATGACAAAGTGCCGTCTTTCCGGCGGTACGCCATAACGGTCGGCCAAGGTGACGAATGCCTGGTGCAACGACTGGCGCAGCTCTTCGGCGAAGTCCACGTTCCAACCGCCCATGGCCATCGGCGCATCGCCGTTGAATGCCGGGGACAGGTCATAGGCGTACAACAGATGCAGCGGCGCATCGCATTGCAGGGCCATGGAGTAGGCGCACTGAATGATGGTGTCGTTCAGACCGCTGATCTGCGTGCCGGGCTCGAACGGATCGACGGCCGCCACCACGCGATGGGGCAAACCGTAGCGTGCCTGACTCACCAGATGCAGGGGGGTCGGGCACTCGCGCAGCAGGTGGCAATCGAGCGGGGTGATGAATATGCGCTTGAGAACCGGCTCCAGCTTCACGTCCTTGATCACCAGGTCCGGGTTCAGATCGGCGATCGTGCGCAGGATCTCCAGCACAGGGTGGGTGGTGAAGAGCAATTCAACCGTCACCTTCAGCCCGTTACCGCCCAGGCGCTGGACTTCGTCGACCAGCCAATCGCGATAGCGGTGCAGATAGTCCTGGAAAACCGACTCATCGACGTGTTCTTCCCACAAATGAATGATCGGCGCAGGTTCGATAAACGCCCTGATATCGAGCGCCGCGCCGCTGGCCTTGGCCAGGGCCACCGCGCGCAGCAGCGCCGGGGAGTGATACAACGAACGGTCGGTGATCAGCAACAGACGTTGATATTGGCTCATTTCGCACCTCGTCGGGCACCGGTTGGTCCTGGCGCCAGGTTCAATCCTTCATCAACTGCGCGTCGGTTTGATCGCCCACATGCTGCACGGCGCGTGGTGCAGCAGGCTTTCGGCGGTAGTGCCCAACAGCTTGTTCAAGCCCCAGTGCTGCACGGTGCCCATGACGATGATGTCGATCTGGTGATCGCGGGCGAAGTCGCAAATGTTGAAGAGCGGCGTGCCCTCGATAAAGTGCCGATGCTCGACGGGAATCCCCTGGCGCTCGGCCAACGCGGCAAACGCCTCATGCTGGGCTTCATTCAACGACTCATAGAGCCCGGCGGCCAGGGGCACCGCGCCGAAGCCCATGTCCTTGGCATACACCGCGGCCCAGTCGTACACATGCAGCAACTCGAGCTGGGCCTGGCATTGCGCCGCCAGCTTGACCGCCGCTTCGACAATCTGGTCATTGAAGATCTGGTCCTGCTCCTCGCTGCGCAACACATCGACAATCGCCAGCACCTTGCGTGGCAACGGGTGGCGCGAGTCGGTGACCAGATGCACCGGCACCGGGCAGTCGCGCAGCAGTTGCCAATCCAGCGGGGTGAAGAACACCCGTTTCAACGCCGGCTCTTCCTCGGCATCCTTGATGATCAGGGCCAGCGACATCTCGTTGACGAAATGCAGGATTTCCTCATAAGGATGATGCACCCAGACCACCTCGCTGGTGACCTCGACCCCGCGCTGGCGCATTACCTCGGCCTGCTCGGCGAGCCAGTGGCGATGGGTGTCCAGGTACCCTTCCCGGGCCCGATTGATCTGTTCGGGCGCAAACAGCCCGGCGATCGCCAGGGCCTGCAAATAGTCGAATGCCACGATATGCAACGGCAACTGCATCGCGCGCGCCAAGGCAACTGCACGATCGAACGCCGGTGTGCGGGTCATGGACGAAGGGGCAATCAACAGTAAACGCTGAGTCTGCAACATGGGGGCACCTCGGCACGCGGCCATCTGATTCGGTGGATAGGCCTTCAGATTGAGCGTTCCGGCTCAGCGGCTACTTGATCTTTATCAGTTGGTGCCCGCAAAAGTTGATTTTCATCAACAGCCGCCGGGCCCCTTGCCCCTAGCCTGCATCAAGACTTGCAGCGTCACCGGCTCCGTCGGAGGGCACCATGATCGAAGATGAGCAGCAAGTGTTGGTGAGGGCGTTGGACGCGGCGACAAACCCGGTGCTGATCACCGAGAGATCGGGTTGCATTGTGTGGATCAACCGAGCGTTCAGCCTGTTGAGTGGCTATTCGAAGCTGGAGCTGGTCGGTAAAACCCCGCACCTTTTGTCGTCGGGACGGCAAACCACCACGTTCTATCGGGAGCTGTGGATGACCATCATGGCGGGCCTGACCTGGCAGGGCGAGATGGTCGAGCGCCGCAAGGACGGCTCCAACTGTACGATCAATCAGGTCATTACCCCGGTGCTCGACCCGCAGGGCGTGGTCACACACTTCATCGCGATCCTGCACAACTTCAAGGTGATGGACGAAGAACGTGCGCGCATGCAACAACTGGCGTTCCATGACGGACTGACCGGCTTGCCCAACCGCAGCCTGTTTCTGAGCCTGCTCAATCAAGCGATGAGTCATGCCACCCAGCAGCAACAGCCGCTGGCGTTGATGTTTATCGACCTGGACCGTTTCAAAGCGGTCAACGACACCCATGGGCATGCGTGCGGCGACAAATTGCTGGTGGCGGTGGCCGAACGCCTCAGCCAGTCGGTGCGCAGGTCCGATGTCGTCGGCCGTTTGAGCGGCGACGAGTTTGCGATCCTGGTGACCGGTATGGACCACGCCAGGCAGGTCGAGGTGTTGGCCGATAAATTGATCGGCGCGATCAACCAGCCGTTCATGATCGATGCCCACCGCCTGAACACACACATCAGCGTCGGCATCAGCCTGTATCCATGGGACGGGGCAAGCGTCGAGCAACTGCTCGCACGGGCCGACGACGCGATGTACCAGGCTAAACGACGCGGTGGCAGCGCCTGTCATTTCAACCTGCTTAGCCAGCCTGCCGACTGAACGGCGCACACCTCGCGCCCACCGTATGTGCGGTGGGCATAGCCCATTCTCAAACGTCATAATCCTGGGTTTTGTGGCGTGGTAATCTCTGACGACTATGAATAGGCATTGATCGTCAGTCGACAATGACCAGAACCAGGAAAGATCATGCCCAAAGTGTCCCACTCAGCCCTGCGTCGTAATTTCCGTGAACTGCTTGCTACGCCACTGTGCGTTGAGACGGCCTCTGTGTTCGACCCGATGTCGGCGCGTATCGCCGCCGACCTGGGCTTCGAGGTCGGCATTCTGGGGGGCTCGGTCGCTTCGCTGCAGGTACTGGCGGCACCCGATTTTGCGTTGATCACCTTGAGTGAGTTCGTTGAACAAGCCACCCGGATCGGCCGCGTTGCGCAGTTGCCGGTGATTGCCGATGCCGACCACGGCTATGGCAATGCCCTGAATGTCATGCGTACCGTCGCGGAGCTGGAACGCGCAGGCGTAGCGGCACTGACGATTGAAGACACGCTGTTGCCGGCGCAGTTCGGGCGCAAATCGACCGATCTGATTTCCATCGAGGAAGGCATCGGCAAAGTCAGGGCCGCCCTTGAAGCACGGGTCGACCCCGAGCTGTCCATCATCGCCCGCACTAACGCGAAGGTGTTGCCGACCGAGGCTGTGATCGAACGCACCCTGGCCTATGAAAAAGCCGGTGCCGATGGGATCTGCATGGTGGGTGTCAGCGACTTCGAGCACCTTGAGCAGATTGCGCAACAACTCACGGTGCCCTTGATGCTGGTGACCTACGGCAACCCGAAACTCAATGACAGCCAGCGCCTGGCAAGCCTGGGAGTACGCATCGTGGTGGCCGGCCACGGCGCCTACTTCGCGGCGATCAAGGCCACCTACGACAGCCTGCGCGCCCAACGTCAGCTCACCCACAGCACCTCGAACCTCAGTGCCACCGAGCTTACTCACACCTACACCCTGCCGGAGAGCTACGTGGCCTGGGCCAAAGAGTTCATGGATGTAGAGGAGTGAGACTGACCCCGGGTGCGCGTCTAGCCGACCCAGCCGACAGCGGTTTTCGGAACCACCTCCGACTCATCCAGCTTTGACGCAAACATGCTCACGGCTTGCACCGCATCGCTGGTGCTGGTGCGGATCTGCAGAATCACCGCACCCGCCTGGTCGGCCAGGCTGACGCCACGTTGCGCGCCTTCCTGGGTCGCGCTCATGCTGGCGACTGCGTCACGGGTTTCCGACAGAATCAGGCCGATCATCTCGGCAATCTCGGCGGTGGAACGGCTGGTGCGCCCCGCCAGTTGCCTGACCTCATCGGCCACCACCGCAAAACCACGGCCCTGATCGCCTGCGCGCGCGGCCTCGATGGCGGCGTTGAGCGCCAGCAGGTTGGTCTGGTCGGCAATACCGCGAATGGTATTGACGATCGCAGTGATCTGCTCGGAACGATCGCCCAACTGCCCCACCAGGCGTGCCGAGGCGCCGATATTATCGGCAATGCGGCGCATTTCACTGGCGGTTTCGTGGATCACCTGGGTGCCATGTTCGGCGAATCGCTCGGTTTCCGAGGAAATATGGTAAGCGCGGGAAGCACCGCGTGAATCCTCCTCGAACTTCTCGACACGCTCGCTGATGTCGCTGGCGAACTTGACGATTTTGATCAGCTTGCCGTCGCCGTCATACACCGGGTTGTAACTCGCCTCCAACCACACCACGCGGCCGTGCTTGCCGATACGCTTGAATTGCCCGGTGAAGAATTCACCATTGTTCAAGCGTCGCCAGAAGTCGGCGTACTCAGGGCTGTTGACCTGGGCCGGTTCGCAAAACATACGGTGATGCTTGCCTTTGAGTTCCGTCAGTGAATACCCCATGACCGTGAGGAAATTCTCGTTGGCATCGAGCACTTGCCCGTTCAAGTCGAACTCAATCACGGCCATCGCCCGGTCCAGCGCAGCCAGCTTGCTGCGGGTCGCCGCCTCCTGCTCCACTTTGCGCGTGACGTCGAGGGCGTACTTGACCACTTTCACAACCTGGCCACGCTCATCCAGCACCGGGTTGTAGCTGGCCTCCAGCCAGATGATCTTGCCGTGGGCGTCCACGCGTTTGAATGTGCCCGAGACGAACTTGCCGGCCCTGAGTTCCTGCCAGAACTCGGCATAGGCAGGGCTGCTGGTCAGCGCCGACGGGCAAAAATCACGGTGGGTCTTGCCGGCCAATTGAGCGCTGCTGTAACCCAGGGTTTTCATAAAGTTGTCATTGGCGCGCAACACCTTGCCATTGAGGTCGAATTCGACCACGGCCATGGAGCGTTCAAGCGCGGCAATCAATCCTTGGTATTCAGCGACTTCGGCCCTCCTGGCCGCCAGTTCTGTTTTTAGTGTGTGATTGAACATGACGTAGCCTCAGCCGTGTGTGGAATCGCGGTTTATTTCCTGCGCTATCGGCCAATAAATACCGGACTTGACCGATGAAAAATAAATATCATTTGACGTCAAATACCCGTCGCTCGCCACGCCTGCAAAGCCGAAGGGTACTGATCCGCGCGCGCCCTGTGTTTAAATTGACCACCCTTTCCCTGCCAAGAGATCCGCATGGCCAACAACGACCTATCCTTCACCCCTGATCCGGATGCCGACTCGATTTCCTCCGACGTGATCGGCTTCAACGGCATCCTGGTCTCCACCCAGATCCCGACCCGCGCCGACGGCAGCCTGGAACTGGGCGATATCACCGCGCAAAGCGAATGCACGCTGCAAGCGCTGAAAGTTGCCCTTGAACGCGCCGGCAGTTCCATGGACCGGGTGATGCACCTGACCATCTACCTGACCGACATGGCCGACCGCGCGGCGTTCAACGAGGTCTACAAGCGCTTCTTCGCCAAACCGTGGCCGGTGCGTGCCGCGCTTGGCGTGGCGGCCCTGGCGGTGGAAGGCATGCGTGTGGAAGTCACCGCGATGGCCGCCAAGGCCTGAACCCGCGTCGATTGAAACCCCCGTCATTGGCCTGGCACCTTGCAGGCCAAGCCCGCCGGCGGCCCTGCGGTAGGTGCCGGTCAGGCGTTTCACGGCTACAATGCGCGCCTCGACCGTGACAAGCCTGACTAAAAAAACTATGTCCTTGCCCAAGCATCACCTGGAATTGCTCAGCCCTGCCCGCGATGTCGCCATCGCGCGCGAGGCCATCCTGCATGGCGCCGACGCCATCTACATCGGCGGCCCAAGCTTCGGCGCCCGCCACAACGCCTGCAACGAGGTCAGCGATATCGCGCAGTTGGTTGAATTCGCCCGGCGCTACCACGCCCGCGTCTTCACCACCCTCAACACCATCTTGCATGACAACGAACTGGAACCGGCGCGCAAGCTGATCCATCAGCTCTACGACGCTGGCGTCGATGCGTTGATCGTGCAAGACCTGGGCGTGATGGAGCTGGATATTCCGCCGATCGAGCTGCACGCCAGCACCCAGACCGACATCCGCACCCTGGGCCGCGCCAAATTTCTCGACCAGGCCGGCTTCTCGCAACTGGTATTGGCCCGCGAGCTGAACCTGCAGGAAATCCGCGCCATTGCCGATGAAACCGATGCCGCCATCGAGTTCTTCATCCACGGCGCCCTGTGCGTGGCGTTCTCCGGGCAGTGCAATATCTCCCACGCGCAGAACGGCCGCAGCGCCAACCGCGGCGACTGTTCCCAGGCGTGCCGCCTGCCGTACACCCTCAAAGACGATCAAGGCCGCGTCGTCGCCTTTGAAAAGCACCTGCTGTCGATGAAAGACAACAACCAGAGCGCCAACCTGCGCGCCCTGGTCGATGCCGGTGTGCGCTCGTTCAAGATCGAAGGGCGCTACAAGGACATGGGCTATGTGAAGAACATCACTGCCTATTACCGCCAGCGCCTCGACGAGATCCTCGAAGACCGCCCCGACCTGGCCCGCGCCTCCAGCGGCCGGACCTCGCATTTCTTCCTGCCCGACCCGGAAAAGACCTTCCACCGGGGCAGCACCGACTATTTCGTCAGCGACCGCAAGATCGACATCGGCGCCTTCGACACCCCGACCTTCACCGGCCTGCCGGTGGGCGTGGTGGAAAAAGCCGGCAAACGCGACCTGCAAGTGATCACCCATGAGCCGCTGTCCAACGGCGACGGCCTGAATGTGCTGGTCAAGCGCGAAGTGGTGGGTTTCCGCGCCAATATCGCCGAAGCCAAGGGCGAGTTCGAGGAAGACGGCGAGAAGCGCTACCGCTATCGCGTCGAGCCGAACGAAATGCCGGCCGGCCTGCATCAGTTGCGCCCCAACCACCCGCTGAACCGCAACCTCGACCACAACTGGCAACAGGCGCTGCTCAAAACCTCCGCCGAGCGCCGGATCGGCCTGTCGTGGGTCGCCCGACTGCGCGAAGAGCGCCTGGAACTGAACGCCACCAGCGAAGAAGGCATCACCGCCAGCGTCGCCCTGCCCGGCCCGTTCGGCGTGGCCAACAAACCGGAACAGGCGCTGGACACCCTGCGTGACCTGCTCGGCCAACTGGGCACCACCGAATACCACGCCACCGCCATTGAGCTGGATGCGCCGCAGGCATTCTTCATCCCCAACTCGCAGCTCAAGGCCGCGCGCCGTGAAGTGATCGAAGCGCTGACAGCGGCGCGCATCGACGCTCACCCGCGTGGTGGACGCAAGGCCGAAACCAGCCCGCCGCCGGTGTACCCGGAAGCGCACCTGTCGTTCCTGGCCAACGTGTATAACCAGAAGGCCCGGGATTTCTACCACCGCCACGGCGTGAAACTGATCGACGCGGCCTTCGAAGCCCACGAAGAAACCGGTGAAGTGCCGGTGATGATCACCAAGCACTGCCTGCGTTTCTCGTTCAACCTCTGCCCCAAACAGGCCAAGGGCGTGACGGGGGTGAAGACCAAGGTTGCGCCGATGCAGTTGATCCATGGCGATGAAGTGCTGACCCTGAAATTCGACTGCAAGCCATGCGAAATGCATGTGGTGGGCAAGATCAAGGGGCACATCCTCGGGTTGCCGCAGCCAGGCAGCGTGGTCGGCTACATCAGCCCGGACGATCTGCTCAAGACCATCCCGCGCGCGCCGCATTGATCGAACCGCGGGCGCGCTGCAACGGCGCGCTCGCTCTCGATCACTGCACTTGCACCACCGCTTTGGGGCGCCACCACCAGCCCCTTTGCAAACCGGCGGCAGCCAACAGAATCGCGGCGACACCCAGCCATTGCAGCCAACCCAGGCGATGCCCGAAGGCAATCCAATCGACCAGAATCGCCGCAATCGGGTAGATAAACGACAACGCGCCGGTGATGGCCGTCGGCAACTTCTGGATCGCCCCGTACAGCAACACATACATCAAACCGGTGTGTACCACCCCGAGCGTCAACAAGGCCGCCCAGGCGTTGTGCGCCACCGGCAGACTGTGCCACGGCACCAGCGGCGCCAGTAACAACGCACCGGTCGTGACCTGGATCAGCGCGATCAAATGCGGCGGCACCGCCTTCAGGCGCTTGATGATCAGCGCGGCAAGCTCATACAGAAACGCCGCGCCGAGGGCCAGGGCGATACCGGCCAGGTAGTCGCCGCCGGTTGGCTGATTGCCATGGGCGCTGACAATCGCCAGCATCCCGAGGAACGCCACACTCAGCCACGCCAGCTTCGGCACGCTGAGCTTTTCACCGAGAAACAGCGCCGCCAGCATCACCAATATGAACGGCTGCACGTTGTACACCGCAGTGCTGATGGCGATGGACGCGCGGGAATACGATTCGAACAGCAGCAACCAGTTGCCGACAATGGCCACTCCGCTGAGCATCGCCAGGCCGAGCCCGGCCCAACTGAGCAAGTCCCGGCGCAGATACCCGAGCAGCGCGCACACCAGCAATAATGTCAGCGCCCCGATCACGCAGCGCCAGAACACCACTTCGAGCACCGATACGCCCGACACCAGTACAAACCAGCCAATGGTGCCCGAGATCAGCATGGCGGCGACCATTTCCCACGACCCGCGACGGATGGATGTGTCCATGATTGAGACTCCTCAAGTGAGGTTCAATTATGGCAAGCTGGTTCGCCGCGGCTCCAGCGCCTAAAAAAGGCGAAAAGCCTCAATGACCTTTATTTATTAGGCACACACCATGATCGACACCATCGACCAACAACTGATCGGCGCTTTGATGGACGACTCCCGGCTGTCCCTCAAGGCCCTGGCCGGCATCACCGGCCTGTCCTCGCCCAGCGTCGGCGAACGCCTGCGCCGCCTGGAAGAGCGCGGCGTGCTGACCCATTACACGGTCGACATCGACCCCAAGCACTTCGGCTACCTGCTGCAAGCCATCGTGCGTATCCGTCCCCTGCCCGGCCAATTGCAGGAAGTGGAGCGGCAAATCCAGGCCATCCCCGAATTCACCGAATGCGACAAAGTCACCGGCGAGGACTGCTTCATCGCACGCCTGCATGTACGCACCATGGACCACCTCGACAGCCTGCTGGATCGGCTCAACGTCTATGCCGAAACCAACACCGCCATCGTCAAGAAAACCCCAGTGAAGCGGCGCCTGCCACCGCTGACGGACTAACGCCGACAAACCTTAGGTGGGGATAACAGTGGTTCAGGCACTTATGCAGTGACTGACACTCCGCTATCGGGAGCAAGCTCCCTCCCACAGGGCCAGGTCAAGTCAGTCGTGCAGAGCCTTGGCCGCGCCCAACAGCCCCTGAAACTTGCGATAACGCGCCTCCAGCACCGGCTGTTGCGCCACGTCCGGTACATACCGCGCCTTGACCGGCATGCCCGCCGCGAGCAACGCCGCGCCCTGCCCGATGGCCAAAAAGCCCAACTTCGCCGCGCCGATGCACGCGCTCAGTTCACTGCCGTGCAGCGTGAAGATTTCCCGCTGCAGGATGTTGGCCAGCAACTGCGCCCAATACCCACTGCGCGCGCCGCCACCCACCAGCGCACAGGCGGTGACGTCGGCGCCGCTCGATTGCACCGCGCGCAACGCGTCGAGCAGGCCAAAACCCACGCCTTCCATCACCGCATACCCCAGCATCGCTGGGGTGCAGTCGTGGCCCAGGTTCATAAAGCCGCCGCGTAATAAAGGGTCGTTATGCGGGGTGCGTTCGCCGGCCAGGTACGGCAGGAACAACGGTGTGTCCAGCGGCACCGATTGGCCGATGGGCAACTGGGCCTGGACCTGATCCAACAGCGCCTGTTCATCCGGCATGCCCGTCAGGCGCGTGACCCAGCGCAAACAACTGGCGCCGGCCAGCATCGCGCCCATGGTGTACCAACGGTCGGGCAGCGCATGGCAGAAGCTGTGTACCGCGCTGGCCGGGTTGCCCGCCGCATGGTCGGTGATGGCGACAATCGCCGCGCTGGTGCCCAGCGTGATGAAACCGTCGCCAGCATTGATCGCGCCGATGCCGACCGCCGCAACCGGGTTGTCGCCACCGCCGCCGGCAATCACCACCTCGGCGCGCAAACCCAGCTCGCGGGCGGTCAGACACGCGCTTGCCGCACCGCCCTCCACCAGCCTGGGCATTTGTTCCAGCGCCAGGCCGGTGGCCCGCAGCATGGGGCTGAACCATTGACGATTGGCCACGTCCAGCCACAGCGTTCCGGCCGCATCGGACATCTCGCTGACGCGCTCCCCGCTCAAGCGCAGGCGCAGGTAGTCCTTGGGCGACAGCACGCAATCGATGGCCTTGAACACCTCGGGCTCATGCCGTTGCAGCCAGAGCAGTTTCGGCGCGGTCAAGCCGGCCATGGGCAAGCTGCCGGTGACGTCGGCAAACCCTGGCCCAAGCTGTGCCGCTTCGGCCACCGCGCGCGAGTCGTCCCACAGAATCGCCGGGTATAACACGCGGTCGTCATCCCCCAGCAACACCGCGCCGTGCATTTGCCCGGACAGGCCGATGCACGCCACACGGGCAAACGATTCATGAGCGCGCAACACATCCAGCGCCTGCAAACAGGCTTGCCACCAGTCTTGCGGCGCCTGTTCGGACCAGCCGGGGTGCCGGCGCGAGACGCTCAAGCGCACGCCGGCCTGAGCCAGCACCGCGCCGCTGGCGTCCATCAGGATGGCTTTGAGTTCCGAGGTGCCCAGGTCGATGCCGAGGGAAACAGCAGTGTTCATACGCGTGTCATTCCAATCAATCACAGCCACAGGAGTTACGTATTTGCAGGGTCGGCTCCAGACGCACACTGCGGGTCGGCGCATCGGGTGCGGCCATGCGTTGCAGTAACAGGTTGACCGCACGAGCGCCGAGCGCCTGGACCGGCTGGGCGATCAACGTCAGGCGCGGCACAAAGAAATCCGCCCAATCAAAATCATCGAAGCCCACCAGCGCCATCTGCGCCGGCACTTCGATATGTGCATCGCGCAAGGCCTGCATGGCGCCGAGGGTCATCAGGTTGTTGCCGGCCATGATCGCGGTCGGCGGCGCAGCCAGGCCCAGTAACTGCACCGTGGCCTGGCGTGCAGGTTCGGTGTTGGAGCCGCCGTTGACCAGCAGTTGCGGATCGAACGCCAGCCCCGCGGCCGCCAATGCCGCGCGGTAACCAGCCACCCGTTCATCCGTGGTGCTGAACCCCGGGCGCCCGGCGATAAAGCCGATTCGGCGATGCCCATGGGCGATCAGGTGGGCAATCAGCGCTTGGGTGGGCTGGGTATTCGCCACCCCGACCTGATCGAATTGCTCACTCATCATCCGGTCCACCAGCACCGCCGGAATCTCGCTGGCCCGCAGATACTCCAGGGCCAGCGAACCGTTCGAGGGCGCCAATACAATGCCGTCGACGCGCCGGTGATGCAGCGCCGTGACCACCCGCAGCTCCTGCTCCGGGTCGTCGTGGGTATCGACGAACAGCATCATGTAGCCGTGCTTGGCGCACTCGGTTTCGATCGCGTGTACGGTTTCGCTGAAGTAATGATTGGACAGCGCCGAGATCGCCACGCCGATGGTGTTGGTGCTCGAACGCGCCAGCGAGCGCGCCAGGGTGTTGGGGATATAACCCAGTTCCTGGATCGCGCGCTGCACCGCTTGCACCGTGGCCGGGCTGACCTTGCGGGTGCCGTTCAACACATGGGACACCGTTGACGTCGACACCCCCGCTCTGCTTGCGACGTCATCCATGGTGACCACGGCGCTGTCCCCCTCAATGACTCAGTGTTTACTCGACCAGCCGCTGTACGTCGCGACGTTGTCGCGGGTGATCAGTTTGGGCGTGAGCAGCGTAACCGTTTCGGCCGGCGCCTTGTCGTTGAGAAGGTCATTGCCGATGTTCACCGCCGTCTGCGCCATGGCCCATGGGTCCTGGCTGGAGGACGCCTGGATCTGGGTGTCGGTCTTCAGCGCATTCTCGATATCCGGTGCGCCATCCACCGAGGTGATGATGATACCGCTGCGTTTGAGCTGCTTGGCCGCCAGGTCGCTGCCGATGGCCTGGGGGTCGTTGATCGCGAACAGACCGTCGATTTTCGCAAAACGCGTGAGGTAGCCCTGCATCACGTTCAGGCCGCCTTCACGCGAGCCCTTGCCGTCCTGGTCATCGGACAGCACCTTGATCTGCGGCGCAGCGGCCAAGGCGGCCTTGCAACCTTTGACGCGGTCGGTCACGGCAGTCACTTGCGGGCCGTTCTGGATAATCACGTTGCCTTTACCCGCGAGTTTGTCCACCAGGAATTGGCAGGCCAGTTTGCCGGCTTCGACGTTGTCGGTCTGGACGGTCGCGTTGACCCCCTTGGCGTCCACGTCCACCGCCACCACGACGATACCGGCGTCACGGGCTTTCTTGATCGCCGAGGCCATGGCGGAGGGGTCGACGGCGTTGATCAGAATCAGGTCGACCTTGGACGAGATGAAGTTGTCGATCTGCGAAAACTGCTTGCTCAAGTCATAGTCGGCCGACACCGACGTGACCTTGACGCCCGGGTTCAGCTCCTTGGCGCGGGCCGTGGCGCCGTCGGCCAGGGTCACGAAATACGGGTTGCCCAGCGAGCCCATGCTGATGCCCAGGGCTTTCAATTCACGCGCTTCCACGGCTTGGGACATCAGGGCAGCCAAGGCAATGACGGGAAAGATGTGTTTTAGGTTCATGTGGGTCTCTCTTGTGATTGTTGTAGGAGTGAACTCAGGTCCGCGCACCGGACTGGCGATAGCGATCCAGCGCGACCGCGCCGATGATCACGATGCCCTTGATGATGTACTGCCAGATATCCGAGACGCCCAGCAGCACCAGGCCATTGGTCAGTACCGCGATGATCAGTGCGCCGATCAGCGTGCCGCCGATGGTGCCGACGCCGCCGGTAAAGCTGGTGCCGCCGAGGATCACCGCGGCGATCGCATCCAGCTCGTAGGATTGCCCCAGTTGCAGGCCATTGGCGGCGAACAGGCGTGAAGCACTCATCACCGCGCCAAGCCCGGCCAACGCACCGGACATCGCGTAGACGAACAGCAGCACCTTCCACACCTTGATCCCGGAGAGCCGCGCCGCTTCCGGGTTGCCGCCCACCGAATAGATCTGCACGCCCATCACCGTGCGCCGCAGGATGAACCACGACAACGCCACCACCGCGACCGCGATCACCACCAACCACGGCACGCCGAGGATCGAGTCGTTGCCGATAAAGGCAAACGGCAGGTCAGGGTTGAACACGGTCTTGTCGTCGGCCAGCAAACGCGCCAGGCCGCGCATGGCGGTCAGCGCGCCGAGGGTGACGATAAACGGCGGCAAGCGCATGAACGCGATCAACCCTCCGTTGACCAGGCCCAGCAACAGGCCAAAGCCAATCCCGGCGGCAATCCCGAACATGCCGAACTGCGGCGACATCGAGGCCTGCAACGCCACCACGGCGGACGCCGCGAGGATCGCGCCGACGGACAGGTCGATGCCCGCGGTGAGGATCACAAAGGTCATGCCCGCCGCCAGCACCACGTTGACCGAGGCCTGTTGCGTGATGATCGACAGGTTCTGCACCGTCAGGAAGTTTTCGCTGGCCAGGGCAAAGCCCACCAGCAGCAGGACCAGCACCGGCAGCATGCCGACGCTGCGCATCAGTTCCCTGAGCCGCTCGGCCTTGCCGATTGGCGGGAGGGTCATTGTGTTGTTCGAATCAGCCATGGGCAGCCACCTGATCGCCACCGGTGGCGAGGTCAATAATACGTTCCTGGGAAATGACGTGGCCCGAAGCCCCGCCGACTTCGGCCACCAACTGGCCTTCGCGCATGATCAGCACGCGGTCGCAGGTGCCGATGATTTCCGGCAACTCGCTGGAAATCACCACGACGCCTACACCGGCCTGCGCCAGTTGATTGATGATGCGGTAGATCTCGGATTTGGAGCCGATGTCCACGCCGCGCGTGGGTTCGTCGAGGATCAGCACATGCGGCTTGACCTCCAGCAGCCGCGCCAACAAAACCTTTTGCTGATTGCCGCCGGACAACGCGCCGACGTTGACCTTGCCCGACGCCACGCGAATCGACAGCGACTTGATCGCGTCCTGCGAGCGTTGCGCGGCATGCCGTCGATTGAGCACGCCACCGGCATGGGCGTCCGGCACACAGGCGCAGACATTGATGTTGTCGGCCACGCTCATGTCCAGGAACAGGCCCTGGGCCTTGCGGTCTTCGGTGAGGTACACCACGCCGGCGCGGATCGCGTCGGCCGGGGTGCGCAGTTGGGTGACGGTCTTGCCCACCACTTCCAGGGTGCCGCCGGTGCGCGGGTCGGCGCCGAAGATCAGCCGCGCCAGTTCGGTGCGCCCTGCCCCCACCAGGCCGGCGATGCCCAGCACTTCGCCGGCATGCAGGTCGAAGCTGCAGTTGCGCACGCGTTTGCCATCGGCCATGTCGCGCACGCGCATCACCACCGCGCCAGGGTCATAGGCCGCGTGTTCCTTCTTGTAGAAACCGGAGAGGTCGCGGCCGACCATCATCTTCACCAATACCTCGGCCGACAGCGCGTCGCGGGTCAGTTCGCCGATGTACTGGCCGTCGCGCAGCACCGAAACCCGGTCCGACAGTTCGTAGATCTCAGCCATGCGATGGCTGATATAGATGATCGCCAGGCCCTGGCTGCGCAGCTGTTTGATCAGTGCGAACAGGCGATCGGTCTCGCGCGACGAGAGCGGCGTGGTGGGCTCGTCCATCACCAGGATTTTGGCGTGGGCATGCAGGGCGCGGGCGATTTCCACCAATTGGCGTTCGGCAATCGACAGGCTGCTGACCCGCGTCGCCGCGGTGAACTCGGCACCCAGGCGTTGCAGCACCTCCACGCAACCGGCCTGCATGCCCTGGCGGTCGATGGTCCAGCCACGGCGCAGTTCACGGCCCAGGTAGATGTTCTCGGCCACGCTCAGGTTCGGGCACAGGCTCAGTTCTTGATAGATCACGGCGATGCCGAGGGCTTTGGCGGTGGCGGGGTCGAACGTGGCGACAGGCTGGCCGGCGATGCGGATGGTGCCGCCCGGGTCGGCCTGGTAAGCGCCGGAGAGGATTTTCATCAGGGTGGATTTGCCGGCGCCGTTCTCCCCCATCAAGGCGTGGATTTCGCCGGGGTAGACTTTCAGGCTGACATTCTTGAGCACGCGCAAACCGCTGAAGGTTTTGCTGATGCCCTGCATTTCAAGCAAGGGTTCGAGGCTCATGACTGAGCTCCTGAATTTATTATTTTTGTATTCGCGCTCCTTGGATCAGAGCCGATTACCACCGACTCTAATCAGATAGATTTGCTTACGCAAGCGCTTGCGTAGCCCGTTTGTCGCTTGATGAAACGTTTCACCAAGCGACTTAACCGCAACCTCAGCGTTCTTAACGTTTTGGCAGCATGCGCAGCAAGGTGTTGTCCCGCACCCAATAGTGGTGGAACAAACCGGCGGCGGCGTGCAGGCCGATCAGCCAATAACCGGCGCTGCCCAACCATTCATGCCAGTGCTTGAACTGCCTGGCCAGGTCGGGGTCCGCTGCGACCAGGGTCGGCAAGGAAAACTCGAAATACGGCACCGGTTTGCCTGCGGCGTTGAGCATCAGCCAGGCCAGCAGCGGCGTGACGATCATCAGGCCGTACAACGCCAGGTGCATCAGGTGCGACACGCCCGTCTGCCAGGCCGGCGGGCGCGGCACGATCGGTGGGCGCGGCGTCAGGCGCCCGAGCAGGCGCAGCCAGACCAGCAGGAAAATCCCGATACCGAACAGCGCATGGGCGCCGAGGAACAGCCCCTTGAGTGCGTGCCCGCGGGGCAACAGACCTTTGATTTCGATGCAACCGTACACGCCGACAAACAACGCCAGCATCAACCAGTGCAGAATCATCGACAGCCTTGAATAGCGCGCTGTCATCAGGTTTTCGCTCATAGAAAAGGCACCTTGTGCAGGGGTTGGGGCCGAACCCGGCCTTGATAAAGTCGCGGTCACCCTGCCCGGCTAGTCTTAAGACAATCTGAAGATCGCTGAAACGATCATTTTCGCCACCTTCAGACTTCGTTAAGAAATGCCTTTGATACTTCTCCCAACTTCACTTGGGAGGCATAACGCCAATGCCCGGTATCGATTGGAAGATTCCCCTGCCCCTGCTGTTCGGCCAAGCCGACAGCGCATCGCTGTGCCTTTCCCGAGCACTGCCTCAAGACCCCCAACGCCCGGCCTTCGAAGCCTTCATCCAGCAGCGCTTTCGGATTGCCCACGGTGCCGATATCCGTCATTTCATGCCGCAGCTGTTTGGCGTCAGCCAGGCCAACGGTGAACTCTGCGCCGTCGCCGGGGTGCGCCTGGCGAGCGACGAGTCGTTGTTCCTGGAGCGCTACCTCGACCATCCGATCGAGCCGCTGATCAGCGCCGCCGCCGCGCAACCGGTAGACCGCCGGGCCATCGCCGAAGTCGGCAACCTGGCCGCCAGCGACACCGGCAGTGCGCGCCTGAGCATCATCGCCATCACCTGGTTGCTGGCCATGGCCGGCCTGGAGTGGGTGGCATTCACCGGCAATATCGGCCTGGTCAACAGTTTCCATCGCCTCGGCCTGAAGCCCGTCACCCTGTGCGCCGCCGACCCGCAGCGCCTGGGCGATGAGCGCCATCACTGGGGCAGTTATTACGAAAGCCAACCCTGGGTGCATGTCGGCAATATCCGCGCCGGCTTCATCCATCTGCGCAACATGGGCCTGTTCTCGCGCCTGGGGTTGCCGACCACGATTGAGGATGCCAGCCATGTCGCCTGAAACCCGCCGTTTCCACGCTGTTCTTCGCGGCTATGCCGAACGCAATGACGGCGCCGTCGCCCTGTGGGGCGACACCTTGAAGATGGATTACACCGCGCTGTTCGCCGAGGTGACCGCTCGACAGGAACGCCTGCGCGATGAAGGCGTGAAGGTGGTGGCGCTGGCCCTGGACAATGGCATCGAGGCCATGCTGTGGGACCTGGCGATCCTGTTCGAAGGCTTGACCTGCCTGACCCTGCCGCCGTTCTTCAGCCCGACCCAGCGCGCCCACTGCCTGGAACAGAGCCACGCCGAGCGCGTCATCGCCGAGCCCTACCTGGACGCCGAATTGCACGCTGGCGGTTACCGCAAAACCGGTGACTTCTGGTGCCGCGCGTTCGACGGCCGCCCTTCAATGCCCTTGGGCACGGCCAAAGTGACCTTTACCTCCGGCACCACCGGCACGCCCAAAGGCGTGTGCCTGAGTGCCGACAGCGTACTGCGGGTGGCCCGCGAGTTGTTCCAGGCCAGCCATGCCAGCGACCCGCGCCATCACCTGTCATTATTGCCGCTTGCCATCCTGCTCGAGAACCTGGGGTGCTACGCCGCGCTGTATGCCGGCGCCACCTTGAGCCTGCCCAGCCAGAAGAGCCTGGGCATCCAGGGCGCCAGCGCGGTGGATGCCGCGCAATTGCTCGGTTGCCTGGCGGTGCGCCAACCCCACAGTCTGATCCTGGTTCCGCAGTTGCTACTGATGCTGGTCATCGCCGCCGAGCAGAAAGCCTTCAACCCGCAAGGCCTGCGCTTTGCCGCGGTGGGCGGTGCGCGGGTCTCCGAGGCCTTGCTGTTGCGCGCGCAGCACTTGGGCGTGCCGGTGTTCGAAGGCTACGGCCTGTCGGAATGCGCCTCGGTGGTGTGCCTCAACCGGCCCGGTGCCCAGCGCGCCGGCAGTGTTGGCCAGCCGCTGCCCCATGTGGAGATCCGCCTCGCCGAAGACAACGAGGTGCTGATCAAGGGCTCGACCTTGCTCGGCTATCTGGGCCAGACCGAACAGCCCGAACAATGGTGGCCCAGCGGTGACCTGGGCGCGTTCGACGACGACGGTTTTCTCTACCTCAAAGGCCGCAAGAAGCATCAATTCGTCACCAGTTACGGGCGCAACGTCAACCCGGACTGGGTCGAGGCCGAACTGACCCAGGGCGGCGCCATCGCCCAGGCCTTCGTCTACGGCGAAGCCCTGCCGCAGAACCACGCGCTGCTGTGGCCTCATCGCGCCGACTGCACCGACGCCCAACTGGCCGCCGCCGTGGCCCTGGCCAACAGCGGCCTGCCCGACTACGCACAGGTGCATTGCTGGACGCGCCTGGAAGAACCGTTCACCGCCGCCAACGGCTTGCTCACCGCCAATGGCCGGCCACGGCGTGACGCCATCGTCGCGCGCTATCAATCCCAACTTGCCCCTGCACTCAACGAGGAAACTTCATCGTGAACTTTTTCGACACCCTGCAAGACGCTACCCAACAAGAACGCCAGACCCTGTTCAGCCTGCCGATCATCCGTGATGCACTGGAAGGCAAGGTCAGCCTGGAGAGCTACCGTGAATTCCTCGCCCAGGCCTACTACCACGTGCGCCACACCGTGCCGTTGATGATGGCCTGCGGTGCGCGCCTGCCCTCGCGCCTGGAGTGGCTGCGCAAGGCAGTCTGCGAGTACATCGAGGATGAATATGGCCATGAGCAATGGGTGCTCGATGACATCGAGGCCTGTGGCGGCGACCGCGACGCGGTACGTGACGGACGCCCGGGCTTGCCCATCGAGTTGATGGTCAGCTACCTCTACGACCTGATCGCCCGTGACAATCCGGTCGGCCTGTTCGGCATGGTCAATGTGCTGGAAGGCACCAGCATCGCCCTGGCCACCCACGCCGCCGGCAGCATCCGCGATCACCTGCAACTGCCGGAGACGGCGTTCAGCTACCTGAGCTCCCACGGTGCCCTGGACATCGGGCACATGGAAACGTACCGCCGCTTGATGAACAGCCTGGACGACCCCGAAGACCAGGCCGCCGTGATCCGCGCCTCCAAAGTCGTGTACGCGCTGTACACCGACATGTTCCGCAACCTGCCGCGTAGCGGGGAGGCTCCCCATGCGCCTGTCTGAAGCCCGTGTGGTGCTGACCGGCGCCAGCGGTGGCATTGGCCTGGCGATTGCCACCGCACTGTGCGCCAGTGGCGCGCATGTGCTGGCCGTGGCGCGTCATCGCGAACCGCTGGAAGCCTTGTTGGCGCAATACCCGGAACAACTGTGCTGGGTCGGCGCCGACCTGACCTTCCTCAACGACCGGCGCAAGGTGCTGGCCGCCGCGCAAGCCATCGGCGGCGTCAACCTGCTGATCAACGCAGCCGGGATCAACCACTTCGCCATGCTGGAACAGCTCGACGAAAATGAGATCAACGGCATGCTCGCGTTGAACATCACCGCGCCGATCTGCCTGACCAAGCTGCTGCTGCCCATGCTCAAGCAAGCCGCGAGCGCGATGGTGGTGAACGTCGGCTCCACTTACGGCTCCATCGGTTACCCCGGCTATGCCACCTACTGCGCGACCAAGTTCGCCTTGCGCGGGTTTTCCGAAGCCCTGCGCCGGGAACTGGCCGATACGCGGGTCGGCGTGTTGTACGTCGCGCCGCGTGCCACCCACACGCGGATGAACAGCCCTGCGGCGCAGGCCTTGAACGATGCGCTCAAATCCAATGTCGACGACCCGCACAGCGTGGCCGCCGCCGTGATCAAAGCGATTGCCAACGACCGCCGCGACCTTTACCTGGGCTGGCCGGAGCGCTTTTTTGTGCGCCTCAACAGCCTGCTGCCGAACCTGGTCGACCGAGGCTTGCGCAAACAACTGCCGCTGGTCCGCCGCCTCAGCGATAAACCCGTGAAAAAGGATCTGAACCCATGAAACGCCTCTTCGCCGCGCTGCTGCTCACCGCCCTGAGCCCACTCACCTGGGCGCTGGACAGCGCCGACCAGCAACGCCTGACCGAGATCCAGACACGCTGGGCCCATATTCAATACAACTTGCCCGAGGAACAGCGCACCAAGGCCTTTGAGCAACTTGCCGCCCAGGCGACAGCCTTCACCCAGGCGCGCCCTCAAGCGGCCGAGGCCTGGATCTGGTCCGGCATCGTCAGCAGCAGTTGGGCCGGTGCCCAGGGCGGGCTTGGCGCGTTGAGCAAGGTCAAGGCGGCCAAGGTCGACCTGGAAAAAGCCCTCGCCCTCGACCCCAAGGCCCTGCAAGGCTCGGCCTACACCAGCCTCGCCGCATTGTATGATCGGGTTCCCGGCTGGCCGATCGGCTTTGGCGATGCCGACAAGGCTGACCAG
The DNA here is from genome assembly GCF_053502595.1 of Pseudomonas sp. LY-1. Lineage (NCBI taxonomy): Bacteria > Pseudomonadati > Pseudomonadota > Gammaproteobacteria > Pseudomonadales > Pseudomonadaceae > Pseudomonas > Pseudomonas sp. LY-1. The sequence continues at coordinate 3,702,009 of NZ_CP094353.1, forward strand.
TTACTCAAACAGGCCTTGCAACTGAACCCGACGGGCATAGATAGTCTGTATTTCTGGGGGGATCACCTGTACCGGCAAAAACGCTACAGCGAAGCCCGCGAGGCCCTGCAAAAAGCCTTGCTCGCCGCTCCACGGCCGGGCCGGGAAACCGCCGATGCCGGGCGGCGCAAAGAGATCGAAAGCGTGCTGGCCGACATCAACAAAAAACTCAACTGACGGGAGTCCGCGTGCGCCTATTACTGATCGAGGATGACGAAGCATTGGGTGAAGGTATTCACCAGGCGCTGGTGCGGGAAGGCTACACCGTTGATTGGCTCAAAGATGGCAGCAGTGCATTACATGCACTGCTCAGCGAAACCTTTGACGTGGCGGTGCTCGATCTCGGGCTGCCGCGCATGGATGGGCTGGAGGTGCTGCGCCGCTTGCGCGACAGCGGCTCGAACCTGCCGGTGCTGATCCTCACGGCACGGGATGCCACCGAAGACCGGATCGCCGGGCTGGACGCCGGCGCCGACGATTATCTGATCAAGCCCTTCGACCTGGCCGAGCTCAAGGCGCGCCTGCGCGCGTTGCTGCGCCGCAGCGCCGGGCGCGCACGGGTGATGATCGAGCACGCGGGCATCTGCCTGGACCCGAGCACGCAACAGGTCAGCTACCACGGCGAACCGGTGCTGCTCACCCCCAAGGAGTATCAACTGCTGCACGAACTGCTGTCGCCACCGGGCCGCGTCATGACCCGCGACCAGTTGATGCAGTTGCTCTACGGCTGGAACGAAGAAGCTGAAAGCAACACCCTGGAAGTGCATATCCATCACCTGCGCAAGAAGTTCTCCAGCGAGCTGATCCGCACCGTTCGCGGCGTCGGCTATCTGGTTGAGGAGCGCGGATGACTTCTATACGACGGCGAACCCTGACCCTGATCATCGGCCTGCTGCTCGCCGGTCTGCTGCTGATCAGCGCGCTCAACCTGCATGACAGCAACCATGAAATCGCCGAAGTCTATGACGCGCAACTGGCGCAGAACGCCCGCCTGCTCCAGGGCGTGATGAGCATGCCGCTGGCCAGCCAGGACCAGGAAGACCTGTACCGCGCGTTCAACAAAGCCTTGGGCGAAGCGATGCCCAAGGTGGATGGGCACCCCTACGAAAGCAAAGTCGCCTTCCAGGTGTGGAACCCCAAGGGCGAACTGCTGGTGTTCACCGCCAGCGCCCCATCATTTGTCCCCGCGCCCACCCAGCCGGGCTTCAGCAACGTCGAAGACCTGAACGGCCGTCAATGGCGCGGCTTCGTGCTCAAGGACAAGGACAACGGCCTGCGGATCTGGGTGGGCGAGCGCGACGACGTGCGCGACGACCTGGTGCAACGCATCGTGCGGCATACCTTGTGGCCCAACGTGCTGGGTAGCCTGATTCTCGCGGCGATGGTCTGGCTGGCGATCGGCTGGGGCCTCAAGCCCCTGGCCGATATGGCCGCCACCCTGCGCGCGCGGCATTCGGGCTCGCTCGAACCGATGCAACTGACGCCGCTGCCCACGGAGCTTGAGCCGATGCAGGCGGCGCTCAACCGCATGCTCGCGCAGATCCAGGAAATGCTCGGCCGCGAACGGCGCTTCATTGCCGATGCGGCCCATGAAATGCGTACACCATTGGCGGTATTGCGCGTACATGCCCAGAACCTGCTGGAAGCCGGCACGGAAACCGAACGGCGCGAGTCCCTGGCCTTTCTGATCGCCGGCGTCGACCGCACCAGCCGACTGGTCAACCAATTGCTGACCATGGCGCGCTTGGAGCCCAGCGCCGGGCAACCGCCGGTACAGGCCATCGACCTGGCGACAACAGTGCGCGAAACCCTGATTCAGTTGACCCCATGGCTGTTGAGCAAAGGCCTTGAGCTGGTATTCGACGTCGAGGATGGCCCGTGCCCGGTGAATACCGACGCCGCCGCGATCAATATCGCCCTGACCAACCTGGTGACCAACGCCGCGAATTTCTCCCCGGAACACGGGGTGATCACCGTGGGCTTGCGCAAGAACGCCATGCGTTTTGCCCTTACCGTCGACGATCAGGGCCCTGGCATCGACGAAAACCAGCGCGAGCGCCTGTTCGAACGCTTCTACAGCCGTGGCAATGCCCAAGGCGCAGGTCTGGGCCTGACCATCGTACAAACCATTGCCCAACGCCTCGGCGGCCAGGTCAGCCTGGAAAACCTGGCGGCCGGCGGCCTGCGGGCGACCCTGGAAATCCCTGCCTGACGGAGCATCAGCCGGCCCATGTGACCAGCCACATCGCGCCGACCAGCAAGACCTGGCCGACGATCACATACACCGCGAAGTGACGACCGCCGCTGACCCCGGCCACCACGCACTTGCTCAGCGCGTTGCAACTGACCGCGAGCAACACCGGGATCGATGCGGCCTCCAGGGACAGCTGGCCGCTGGTGGCCAGGGCCGCGATCGAGGCGATGGACGCGTGGGCATCGGCAAAGCCACTCAGGGTGGCAGTCAATATCACGCCGACCTGGCCGAAGTGATGGAGCATCAGCGACGACAAGAAGGTAATGCCGGTCAGGGTCACGACCATGATCAGCGCCAGCTTGAGGTCGAATGCGCCGCCCACCTTGATGGTTTGGCTGGCCGCCGCCGTCGGCGCGTGCCACATCAGGCACGCACCATACAACGCGGTGGTGGCAAACCCGGCGAGCAGCGGCCAGGCCATCTGCGACAGCAGTGCCGGTTCCACGGTGCCGAGGATCAGCGCCACCTGGGCCACCGTCGCAATATTCGAGAAAATGGCCGCCGCCGCGAGGATGCGCAGGTGCTCCGGCTCTTTGGCGACCATCTGGCCCATGGCGGCAACGGTCACGGTACTGGAGGCGAACCCCGAAGCAATGGCGCTCACGACGTAGCCATAACGTGGCCCCAGCGCGCGCACCGCCACGTGCCCCACCGCGCCGACCGCCATCAGCAACACCGTCAACGTGCAGATGGTGCGCGGGTTCAGCGCGCCGTAGGGGCCGATATAGCGATCCGGCGCCAACGGCAGGACCACCAGCGCAACGACCAACAGCAACAGGCCGTCGCGCATTTCCACATCGGTCAATTGACTGCGGGCAAAGTTGTGCAACTTGTCGCGATAGGCCAGCAGGCCGGCCACCACCACGCCGACGGCCGTGGCCTGTTCGGGAGCGACCCCACACCAGGCGCCCAATAGCAGCACCGTGAGCAACGCCACTTCACTGGTGATCCCCGGGTCGTTGTCCCGGCTCTTCCAGTAAGCGGTACTGACGATCACGGCCAGGCACCCCGCGATCAGGCCCAGCAACAGGCCACCGCCGACTTGCTGCGAGACGTAGCCCAATAACGCGGTAATCGAATAGGTGCGCAAACCGGCAAACGCGCGCAACTCACCCTGGCCCTTGTGGCGTTCGCGCTCAAGGCCGATCAGCATGCCGATGCCCAGCGCCGCGGCGGCACCGGCCAGCCCGAGGGTTTGCGTCATTTACAGGCGCCTTCAGGGCGTGATCGCGACCTTCATGACACCGTCGCGCTGATGGGCAAACAGCTCATAGGCAGCCTCGATATCGTCGAGCTTGAAACGGTGCGTCACCAGGGGCGACAGATCCACCCCGCCGCTGGCCACCACGGCCAGCAAACGGCGCATGCGTTCCTTGCCGCCAGGGCACAGGGTCGACACGATGCTGTAATCCCCCAAGCCCGCGCTGAACGCGTCGTAGGGAATGTGCAGGTCGCTGGAATAGACCCCCAGGCTGGAGACCCGCCCTCCCGGACGCAGCACGCGCAATGCCGACTCGAACGTACCCTGGGTGCCCAGGGCCTCGATCGCCACATCAACCCCACGGCCGTCGGTGATGGTCATGATCTGCTCGACCACATTGCCTTTCTTGAAGTCGACGATATGGGTGGCGCCCAGGCTGCGGCCGACGTTCATGCGCTCGCTGACGCCATCGACACCGATAATCATCGACGCGCCTTTGAGCCGGGCGCCCGCCACCGCGCACAGGCCGATCGGCCCGAGGGCGAAGACCGCGACGGTGTCGCCGATGGTCACCTCACCGCGCTCGGCGCCGGAAAAGCCGGTGGACATGATGTCCGGGCACATGAGCACTTGTTCGTCGCTCAGCCCATCGGGGATCGGGCACAGGTTGGCCAGCGCATCGGGGACCAGTACGTATTCGGCCTGGCAGCCGTCGATGGTATTGCCGAACTTCCAGCCGCCGGCCGCGCGAAAGCCATGCCGGGTGTCGGGGCCGTCCTGGGAGCCGCAGCCGCACAGGCAGGCATAACTCTGCCCGCTGGGCGTGATGGCGCCGGCGATCACCCGCTGCCCCTCAACGAAACCGCGCACCTGGGAGCCCAGCCGCTCGATCACGCCCACCGGTTCATGGCCCACGGTCAGCCCTTTGGCCACCGGGTACTCACCGCGCAGGATATGCACGTCGGTGCCGCAGATGGTCGTGGTGGTGATACGCACCAACGCGTCCAGCGGGCCGACTTCGGGGATGGGTTTGTCGTCGAGGACGATGCGGTTTTTTTCAACGAAGACAGCTGCTCTCATGGTTGCCACGGCGTGATCTCCTGCGTCTGGAAAAGCCTGAATGACATCCAGACTGCACCGCGATGACAACACGGGGGTTGATCATTATCAACAATCCTCTGATTGATCGAGACACCCGGCCGGATGTCGCTGAGCGTGCGCTGGCTCAAGGCGACTTGATGCAAGTCAAACCGGCGCCGGCGCCCGGCGCCATGATCTAGAGTAAGTATCATTGCCCGATGCTATCTGCTGGTTACCCAAGGGAGATTGCCCATGTCTGCTCAAGCACGTTTCTTACTGCTGGTTTCGCCACTGATGGAACACAGCCCCGCCTTCGACCGGGCCGCCGCCCTGGCCAAGGCTGAAGGCGCCGCGCTGCACATCCTCGCCTTCGATTACCTGGAAGGCCTGGCTACCGCCGGCCTGGTCAACGAGCAGGCGCTGGAACAGATGCGAATTGGCTATGTAGAGCGCCATCACCAGTGGCTGGAGGATCAGGCCAGGCCTTTGCGCAACCTCGGCCTGACCGTCACCACCGAAGTGGCGTGGGTGGAGCGCCCGCTGCAGGAAATTCTGATTCGTCTTAAGGAAGAGCCCATGGCCGTGGTGATCAAGGCGCTGGAGCATGAGTCCCTGTTGTCGCGCTTGTTGTTTACGCCGCTGGACGTCCACCTGATTCGCGAATGCCCGGTGCCACTGCATTTTGTCAGCGGTGCGCCCCATGCGTTACCGCGCAAGATCGTCGCGGCCGTCGACCCGTTCCATCACGACGAGCACTACGACAGCCTTAACGACCGCATCCTGCATGAAGCCGTCAAACTGGCGACAGCCTGTGATGCCGAGGTCGAGGTGATTTATGCCCATGACCTGTCCGATCTCGGCGCTCAGGAGTATGGATTCGGCAGCGGTGCCGGGTTCTTCTCTTCGGTGGCCGCCAAACGGCTGTTCGACGAACAGGGGCAGGCCTTCAATGACTTGGCCGCGCGCAACGGTATTCCGCCGGCGCAGCGCCATATGATTTTGGGTAACCCGGCGAAAGTGCTGTCCAGCTATGCCGATGCCTACAACGTCGATGTGATCGTCATGGGCCGGGTCGGTCATCGCGGCCTATCGCGCCTGCTCGGCAGTACCGCCGAAATGCTGCTGTACAAAATGCCTTGCAGCGTGTGGATGGTTAAACCGGAAGTGCTCGACTGAGCGCGGCAACGTATGCACACCCTCGCTGCACACTCGCAGCGAGGGGCATGTCAAAGGCATTCATTAGGGTGGCATAGCGAGGCTTATTGCACTCAAAAGCGATCAGCGGTTCAAATATATAAACCTTGCACCTATCTTTCTCCAATGTTTGGATGTTAAGTGAGAGGAATGTATATGTGTATGTGCAAGAGGCTTTTGTGATGAAGTCAACTCCAATTCTTGTACAAGTCCAACATTTAAAAACAACCTGCGCGAGCTGCAGCGTTTTAGAGTTGTGTTTACCCCTGGGTTTGACCGAGATCGAAGTGGGTCGCCTGGACACATTGATTCCACAACGCGTCAAAGTCAAAAAAGGTGCTTCGCTGTATCGCACCGCTGATCCGTTACGCTCGCTTTACGCCGTGCGTACCGGATTCTTCAAGACCTGCATACTGTCCATGGATGGTCGCGAGCAAGTCACCGGGTTCCAGATGGCCGGGGAAATGCTCGGCCTCGACGCCATCAGTGCCGACACCCATGCCTGCAACGCGATTGCGCTGGAAGACAGCGAAGTGTGCCCTCTGCACTTCAACCAACTGGAGCGACTGGCCGGTCAAATACCGTCGTTGCAACATAACTTGAACAAAATCATGAGCCGCGAAATTGTGCGTGATCACGGCATGTTATTGCAGATGGGTAATATGAACGCCGATGAGCGGCTTTGTGCATTTGTATTGAATATATCAATGCGTATGAGTACGCGTGGTTATTCATCGCGATCTTTTATATTACGCATGAGACGAGAAGAGATCGGCTCTTATCTGGGCCTGCGCCTGGAGACGGTGTGCCGCAGCATTGCGCAGTTACGCAAACTGGGCCTGGTGCATATCAGCGCACGCAATGTCGAGATTCTCGACCTGGCGAAACTCAAGACGTTCATATCCGGCTGTCATCGGCATGGTCCCGAGTAACAGGGCCTCATCTGATCCAAATCAGCTTTATCTGTCGGCAAAGGCGTAGAACCGAAGCAACAGGGGGCCGCTCCTGTCGCCCCCAAACCTCGGAGCTCACACCATGCTTACCGTCGAAGAGCACAACAGACAAGCCGCCATCGCCTATAAAACAAGCCCGGAACCGCACTGGATCGATAAGCTCAATGACGGCCGCCATGTGCTGGTGCGCCCGCTGAGAATCGAAGACCGGGATCGCGAATATAACTTCATCAAGAGCTTGTCTCGCGAGTCCCGGCACGCGCGCTTCCTCGGCGAAATCAACGAGCCCGGCAAGACCCTGCTCGATCAATTGATGGATGTCGACAATCAGCAACGCGTGGCGTTTATTGCCCTGGTGCATGACAACGGCAAACTGATCGAAATCGGCGTTGCGCGCTATGCCGCGGCCAAAGAGCACGAATGCGAATGCGCGGTCACCGTGGCGGACCCTTGGCAGCACCTGGGACTTGGGCACATTTTGATGCAACACCTGATGACCGCGGCGAAAGCAAATAACTTCACGTCGATGTACACCGTGGATGAAGCGAGCAACACCCCGTTGCGTGAGTTGACCAACGCGTTGGGCTTCCACACCGTCACCAATCCGGATGACGCTACCCAAGTGATCAGCAGCGTGAAGCTCTGAGTAGCACTGCACGGTAAAAGGGCGGCGCGCCGCCCTTGCCTTCCATACACTCGTTTGAGTGTATTCATACCGAACCGAAAACGTCTGTTGCGCGAACGCCTGTAAGCAGGGTGAACCGCACCTGCGCCTGGTACTGCGCAATACCGGGTAACGGTGTTTTGGCTGAACGAAGGAATCAAGACCGCTTCTGTCGCTACACAAGGTTAATGCCACGGGCACTGCCCCCCTGGCGTCATCTCGTAACCTCAGGCGACAGACCTCATGACCAGTGTTTCCACGCACATCACCGCACAACCCCAGCCATTCGCCCTATCCCACCTGCCACTCGCCAGACACAAACGCGAAGCCCCTGCCCCCACCGAGTCGGCAGGCGACGCTCGTACCGAAGGCGATCGCGCATTGGCGGCCGAATACAGTACTGCGTTGCTGCTGGCGGCCAATCGCGCGAGCAATATCAACATCCGCCCGATACCTGCCGATTCCTCATTCGGTCGGTGGTGGGGGCAGTTGCGTACCGCCTTTCGATCACCCGACGTCGTTCAGTGGATGCGTGACAAAGGTATTAATGCTGAGTCGATAACACTCAAGCCGGAATCGGGAACGATCACCTTCAAGCTCAAGCCTTCGGTTGATCCCGAGCAGAAACTGCATACCGTCGGGCAAGACGACAGGCGCTGGGGCGCGATCAGCGGCCCCATCCTCCAGGCCGCACGTGTGATCAACGCGGGGCACGAGGATACGGCCTTCACGCCGCCGGCAAGTGATCTCAGTGAATCCGCACCTTGGTTTATGGTGGGGCGGTTTTATCAAGAGCGGCAAGACCTTACAGGGCCGGCGATGCGCAGGCGCGCTGAAGAGCTCGACCGGGACCAAGGTTTTTCACCTCTCGACCCGAGCAGCGCGGCAGGCTTGATTGAATCGCGTAGCGCGGACGCGCTCCAAAAACAGGAAGCCACGGTGGGCGATGTGCTGAATCGGTATGAGGCCATCAACGAGCTGCGGCACCTGGCAAAGTCCGTGGACATCCGCAATCCCGAGCAAATCCCGGGCGAATTGAAGAGGCGGACGCTCTCTCTGTCTTCCCCGAGTACCTACCAACCCATCAGTGCTAGCCAATCGAACAGGGTCAGCCTCGTGCAATTCCTGGAAGATCATGGCTGGCATATTCCCACCCATCACGAACAGCTGGAGAACCTCGCAACCGCCCTCTCAACCCCGGCGCCCAAGATGCCAGCGCACGGTAACCTCGGCGGAGCGCTGGCTTGGCCTGTGCCGCTGGATCAGGGAGACCTGCAACAGCTGAAGGCAGATATTGGTACGGGCAAAATTGGCGATATTGACTTAGGACCGTCAAAAAATGTCTTGGACTACCTGCTGAGCGGCAGGACAATTTCCGCGGCGGAACAGAGTAACCCGCGACGGCTGATCGATACCTGGATCACATCGCCCAGAGGCAAGGCGCTGGGTGAGGCCATTCAAACTGCGTTCGAGACGCGGGGTGTCAAAGGCAGTGCTTCTGACTGGCTGCTCACGGCCCTGAACAGCGAAAGCGCCAGCGTCTCTGGCGACGACGTCGATCACCAAGCCCCTGGTCAAATTGAAGGCTATCAGCTGGTCTCGGCGGAGAACTCGGGCAAATCACCGTCGACGGTTGTCAAGGAGCTGGAGGATCACCTGGTCGCCAAAGGTAAAGCCTCATCCCCGGAAAAAGCCACGATTCAGGCTCACCTGTTACTGGCCAGCCGGGCACCGGAATTCCTGATCAAGGACATCCCGGAAGGCGTCGTCGTGGGCACCCACAGCTGGGTCAGTCTTGCCACGGCGGTTGCCCGAATCGAAGCGAAAGCGCCAGGAAACACGGCGTCGATGAGCTACGCCGACGCTATGCTCGAAGCCAGCGTTGCGCCGATCTCTGACGACGAACGCACTGTCGAATATGTCGCCCAGACCGACGCAATCAAACACTGGAGCGTTGCCAACGGTATGGATTACCCGTCGACGGATGCCTCAATGACGACTGCCCGCGAGGCCTACAGCGCGCAGATTCGAGAGTTGAGAGAGGCTGCGCAAACGCACATCGGGCAAATGCCGACGACGAGGGGCATTGCACTGGAACAGTTAAAAGTAGCGCTGCCTCACGTCGACCCGGAACTGTTCGAAGAAAAAACTATCACCCTGCAGCCTTCCAACCGGCACTTCCCCGGGCCTTACTCGATACTGGACATGTATATCGATGGTCGAGGACTCAAAGGCGCACCGGACTCAGCGGATAATTGGGGGGAAGCGGGCCGTGGTTTCGTGAACCTACTGACATTTGGCGGCGTCACTCTGCGGCCGGACGGTCGTCCCAGCGCATGGGTGTCCTCCTCGGACGGGTTCAGCATTAGCGATGTGCTGGAACGGCTTAACGAACTACCGCGCCCGACGGAGATATTCAACGAGACGTTCTCGGATTACTCCAGTGCCGTCAAAAAAACGACCGCCGCGCAGCTCAAGCACCTTATTTCGAAACAGCCGCTGGAGGATCGGCAGAATCTGGAGTTTGGCAAAATAACAATCCGCAAAGAAATGTCGTTCCACCGCGCCGATCAGCCCAGGCGTGTTTCAGACGGTGTTCTGCTGGTCGAGACCGAGCGCAATGGCCAGCGCATGAGCTATGAAATCGACCGACTAAAAGGGACGGTAACCAAGCTGCCGGACAAGACTTATCGGGACTATGAGCCGACGGTTCATTCTATAAAAGCAGGCAAACGTTTTGATGAGGTAAAACCCGCAGGTCACTATGCAGCGGGGATAACCCATGAAAACAAAGATGCACAAGGCGCACCCAATAGTTTCAGTAGCGCTAGAACCCAATACATCGTTGATGCATTGGTAGAGGATATCAACTTGCCTGCGGTGGAGAAGTACGCCAAGGGCAGAACCACCTTTGACTCTGAAGTACCGCTGCATGAGACCGTTGAGGAGATCGCGCTCAACCTGATCCCGTTACGGTCAGCCATTGTTAATTTTACCAACGGCAATGTTGGTGGGGGCGTTGTCGATCTTGCCTTCGATATCTTTGGTTTCGCCGTCGGCTTGGGAGCCGCGGCAAAAGGCGCGAAAGTCGCGGCGGCCGGCGCATCGACAGTTGCCAAGGTTGGTCAGGTCGCCAAGATTATAGGGCGCGCGACCGTGGGCGCACTCAATCCATTGGACGGGGTTGCCGACCTGGTTCGCGGCGTGGCGAACGGCCTGCATCAAGGCGTCAGCACAGCGATCAAGGGGGTCAAACATCTGCGCGGCTCTTACCGAGGTGTCGATCTACTTGAATTGGCGAAAAAAACCGATGTCGCCGAAGGCACACTCAAAACAGCTAATGGCACACGCGAAAGCAAAGCGCTGGGCAAATTCGATGAGGCGACCAATAAGTGGTACGCCTACGATCCGCTCACGAAGCAGGCATACGGCAGGCCGTTGGACAATTTCAGCGTTGACACGCCGAGGTTGAATGACCCCAATAGCCTGCACTCGATCGGCAGTAATGATGTGGTGAAGACCGCCAGTCAGCAGCACGGCGTGGCAGCAACCGGCAGATTCACCGTGGGGCAAGAGACGGTCGAAGGTAACGTGGTTTTGTTTCAAGGTAATTGGCATCGCTACGACGCGATCAATAAACGTGCCTTCGGCCCGCCGCTGACGGATTTCAAACCGAGCCGGGTCGCGGCCAATGGCGATGTGAGGTCGATGGACGCCGATTTGTTGGGCTATGAGGTCAAGTACATTGCGCCCCAAGAGTTATCGACAAAAGGCTTACAGTCCAATGTGTACGTGGGTCGCAGTAAAAAAGAATATGTAAAAATCGATGGTAAGTTTTATGAGTCACACCTCAAGGATGGCCAGCGAGTTATCCGGCATCCGGCGCGCACGGGGCCTGACCTACCGGTCAGGGATCTGGGGCTTTCCGGATGGGAACCGCTCTCCAGAACCGACCGCCTCCTGGGGGGCGCGGGCGGCAACCCCTGGAACCCCGGAGAAAATACCTACTTAATCCCGCTGGACGATATCCACCTGACGGGAAACCCGACACACCCCTATTCGCTGAACCACAAGGGCGTAGAACATGATGTCACCTTCAACATCTATGCCGGTACGTGGAAATCCAGCAACCTCAAACCAGCAAGCGGTGCCCAAGATCAGGATTACTTCTGGAGGAGTGGCAAAGGAAAATGGCAACGGGGAACGTTTAGTGAGTTTAAACACGCAAAAAAAGTCGATGCCCGCGCGTTTAAATATGTTGATGTTTCCCCTCCGACAATTTTACGGGTTCCAAAAGATGCTCACCCTATCCCCAAACAGATTCACTATTTTTGGGCCGGCAGTGACATTCCGCCGAACCTGATAGAAAACATCGCCAACAACTCCGCCAATGCACCTGGGTATAAATCCATTATCCATGTAGATGCGGACAGCCCGGCGATGTTTGAAAAAATCAAAAGCAAATTGCACACTCAAGCGCCTGGCCTAAGCGTCATGAATCTGCACGAGGACGATTTTTTCAAACAATTGAAAGACACTGAAATGTACAACTATTTTCGACAGGGGCAAGGTAAAAATCTCGCCGCCACTTCGGATGTCGCCCGTTACCCACTGATGAATAAATACGGAGGCATTTACCTCGACACCGATGATGCGATTCCAGTCAATATTGGCGCTACCGCATTGAAGGCGGGCTCCAGCGACATTCTGCTTAACAGACCCGTCGCCCATACTATTACGGACTACAAACCCTTCTACAACACCAGTAACTTTGCGACGCAGCCTGGCAATCCGGTTATTAACGATATGATCGCGGAGATGAACAAGCGATTTTCCGCTAACAAAGCTTACTTTGAAAGCAACCGCCCCACCGTCACCAGAGGCCCCGGAGGGGAAATCCAATACACCTCTGAATTTCGCACCTACGAAAGTAAGATTTTCGAGACGGTAGGCCCAACAATGTTTGATGACGTGCTCCAGTCAAAAAGACCTGACATGTACCATCTGGGCCTCGATGGGTTGGCTAAAGAATCGAAGATTGTCGACGGTAAGCTGGTCTCATCCGGACCGATAGTCGATATTGAACGTGAAGCGCGCCAATATTATGCGAGCAAGGGTATTACTCCGCCGGACCTGCTGGGTAATCAGATAAAAAAGATGAAGGAGCACTACCTATCACTTCTTCACCAACTCCAGATAAAGATTGGCGCCGAACACTCCTGGATAGGAACATGATCAACTAATGCTCATACCGGCAGCCGGCCAACGCTGGCAAGGTATGAACAATCAGTCTTGATGTTCACCGCTGCCAGGGTCCGCGGCGTCATCCGGTTCCTTGAGCGGCACTTCTGCATCATCCATCAGCGACCCCGGGTCTTCGTTGCCGGGGTCGTTGAGGTCTTCTTCCGAATCTTTTGACATGACCGTCTCCTCTGATCGCCTTGACATAGCGTAGCTCTTTTGAAGAACGCGGCCTGCGTCAAGATGAGGCCCTGCGCGGGTCGTTAAAGTTCCGGTGAATCCCTGGCCGGGCATTCAGAGACGTTCAAGTTCGCGTATGCACCGTTGTAGTGCGCGCGCCGTTCCCTGGTGGCGAGCAAACGCGCTCGCCACCAGGGAATAGAGACGCTTTGCCGGTTTCGGCACAGGCATTGCTTAATCCATTCATCGTTCACCCGCCATGCCCGGATACAGGAGCATTCGTTACCCCCCGACCCAGAGCCGACCCCATAAGAAAGTAAGGACCTGGCCCGATGGCACCCTGCGCCACGGGCTCATAAAAAATGCGTTTTTCAAAGCGGCAGTGCCCCCCCGCGCTTCCCTCGGCACTGACAAGGTACTGGAATGGCTCGATCTTTCTTTGATGAAATGAATGACGCACACGGTGTATGCCGCGCGCACTATCAGGAATTCTCCCGCTGGCTGGCCAATACACCGCCAGAACTGCTGGACCAGCGTCGCCGCGAAGCCGACCTGTTGTTCCACCGCGCCGGGATCACCTTCACCTTGTATGGCGACGAGCAGGACACCGAGCGCCTGATCCCCTTCGACATCATCCCGCGCAGCATCCCTGCCAGTGAATGGAGCATCATCGAGCGTGGCTGTATCCAGCGCGTCACTGCGCTGAACATGTTCCTTGCCGATATCTACCACGACCAGCGCATCATCAAGGCCGGGATCGTTCCGGCGGACCAGGTGCTGGGCAACGAGGGTTACCAGAAGGCGATGGTCGGCCTCGATCTGCACCGCGACATCTACTCGCATATTTCCGGGGTGGACCTGGTGCGCGATGGCGACGGCACCTACTACGTGCTCGAAGACAACCTGCGCACGCCCAGCGGTGTGAGCTATATGCTCGAAGACCGCAAGATGATGATGCGCCTGTTCCCCGAAGTGTTCGCCAAACAGCGCATCGCGCCAGTGGACCACTACCCCAACCTGCTGCTCAAAACCCTGAAAAGCGCCAGCCGCCTGGACAACCCCAATGTGGTGGTGCTGACGCCGGGGCGCTTTAACAGCGCATTTTTCGAGCATGCGTTCCTGGCCCGGGAAATGGGCGTGGAGTTGGTGGAAGGCGCCGACCTGTTCGTGCAGGATCTCAAGGTGTTCATGCGTACCACCGACGGCCCCAAGGCCGTGGACGTGATCTACCGCCGTATCGACGACGCGTTCCTCGACCCGCTGGCGTTCAACCCGGAATCGATGCTCGGCGTGCCCGGCCTGGTCGCGGCCTACTGCGCCGGCAACGTGGTGCTGGCCAACGCCATCGGCACCGGCGTCGCGGACGACAAGTCGATCTACCCCTACGTGCCGGAAATGATCCGTTTCTACCTGGACGAAGAACCGGTCCTGCAAAACGTGCCGACGTTTCAGTGCCGCAAGCCGGATGAGCTGTCCCATGTGCTGGCCCACCTGCCGGAACTGGTGGTCAAGGAAACCCAGGGCTCCGGCGGCTATGGCATGTTGGTCGGCCCCGCGTCCTCGGCGGCGGAGATAGAGGACTTCCGCCAACGCATCAAGGCGCGTCCCCACGCCTATATCGCCCAACCGACCCTGAGCCTGTCCACCTGCCCGACATTTGTCGAAAACGGCATCGCCCCCCGGCATATCGACCTGCGCCCGTTCGTGCTGTCGGGCAAGGAGACCCGCCTGGTACCCGGTGGCCTCACGCGCGTGGCGTTGCGCGAAGGGTCGTTGATCGTCAACTCGTCGCAAGGCGGCGGAACCAAGGACACCTGGGTGGTGGAGGGCTGAGTATGTTGAGTAGAACCGCCGCAGACCTGTACTGGATGTCCCGTTACCTGGAGCGTGCCGAGAACCTGGCGCGCATGCTCGAGGTCAGTTATTCGTTGTCACTGATGCCCCAGGCCGGGCGCAGCGATGGCCTGGACGAACTGGCGATGTCGCTGCTCAGCAGCGGCACCCTGGACAGCTACCTGGAGCGCCACGGCCAACTGGATGCCGAGCGCATGCTGCACTTCTTCGCCCTCGACGAAGAAAACCCGGCCAGCATCTACAACTGCCTGCGCGCCGCGCGGGGCAACGCCCATGCCGTGCGCGGGCGCATCACCGCCGACATGTGGGAAAACCTCAACGCCACCTGGCTGGAAATGCGCAGCATCGCCGCCGGCGGGCTGGCGCGCCATGGCATCAGCCACTTCTGCGATTGGGTCAAACAGCGTTCGCACCTGTTTCGCGGGGCGACGTCCGGCACCATCATGCGCAATGACGCCTACCGGTTCATTCGCCTGGGCACCTTCGTCGAGCGCGCCGACAACACCTTGCGCCTGCTGGATGCGCGCTACGAGATGTTCGGCGAGGAATCGGAGGAAGTCAGCGACTTGTCGGCGCGCGGTTATTACCAGTGGAGCGCCCTGCTCCGCGCCCTGTCGTCATTCGAGGCGTACACGGAGCTGTATCCGAATGCGCTGAATGCACGCTCGGTCTCGGAGTTGCTGCTGTTGCGCAGTGATGTGCCGCGTTCGTTGCATGCCTGTATCGAGGAACTGAGCCACATTCTGGCGGACTTGCCAGGCAGTTATGGGCGCACCGCACAGCGCTTGGCCGCCGAGTTCGAAGCGCGGCTGCGCTATACCGGGATCGATGAAATCCTCGAAGCAGGCTTGCACAGCCGCCTGACGGAATTCATCGACACGGTACGCGAATTGGCGCGGGCGATTCACCGCTCGTACCTGGAGGTGGTTTAGACACCGAGGGGCGCGTGCTTTCGCTCGCGGTATTCCCGCGGGGAGCAGTTCATCAGGCGCTTGAAGGCACTGCTGAACGCGCTGTCCGACTGATACCCGAGTGACTGGCCGATACAGGAAACACTCCTGGCAGACGTGTTCAAGGCCTGTAACGCCAGGTGCATGCGCCAGCGCGTCAGATACTCCTGGGGCGCCATTCCGACCCGCTGCTTGAAGTGCAGGGCAAAGGTCGACCGGGATTGGCTCGCGACACCGGCCATGTCGCTCAAGGTACAGCGGCGTGCCGGTGCGGCGTGTATTTGCTGCAGTACCGGCGCCAACCGCGGATCGTTCAACGCCGCCAACCAACCGGTGGTAGTGGCGCCCATGGATGACTGATAGAGGCGCAGGATCTGCACCAACATCATTTGCGCCAGATGCTCGGTCATCAACGCCGCGCCTTGCATCGGGCTGGCATATTCCCGAGCCAGGCGATCCAGACACCAGCGCAACACGCTGGCCTGCTCGGACCTCGCACTGATACGCACCACCGGCGGCAACCCCTCCAGCAATAGACGGGCGTCGTCACCGTAGCTAAAGCGCCCGCCTATCAGGAACAGATCCACAGTCTCACCCAGGCGAGCGATCCCCCCCACGGCGTCACGGTACACCACGCGCGCGTCAACGCCCTCCAGTGCAAGGTTGCTGGACAACCTCCAGGGACGGTTCTGCGTCAACAAAAAGCAATCGCCCTCGCTCAAGGGCATCGGTACGGGCATGCCCTCGACTTCCAGCCAACACTTTCCCTCCACCACGGCATTGAACTTGATGCCCTCCGGCGGTGGAAAATCCAGGGCCCAATCACCGCCAGCCTTGAGACCGGCGAAATAGGAACGATGACTCTTTAACAGCGCCACCACGTCAGACAGGGTATCCATAAAAAAACTCCGGACGATCGCGACAGAAATACGGACTTTATGGCGTTTCGCGTCCGGCATCCAGGGGAGAACATAACGGCTCCCCCTGGAGAACTCCCTATGATCAATAAACAACGCCCTATCGAGAGCGGATTCGACGGCACGACAACCGCTATGCAAGCGTTGGCGGGTAAAGATTTGCACGGTATGACTGCCATCGTCACCGGTGGTTATTCAGGCATTGGCCTGGAAGCCGTTTTAGTCGCTATCGCCCACCACCGAGGCAACAGCTGCCGCACCCGCCCTTCGCCGAACCGGTCATCGATCAACATCACCACGCCTTGGTCCTGCTGGCTGCGGATCACCCGCCCCGCTGCCTGCACGACTTTCTGAATGCCCGGGTACAAGTAGGTGTAGTCGTAGCCGGAGCCGAAGATCACGCCCATGCGCTGCTTCATCTGTTCGTTGATCGGGTTCAGTTGCGGCAGCCCCAGGGTCGCGATGAACGCGCCGATCAAGCGCGCACCGGGCAGGTCGATGCCTTCGCCAAACGCGCCGCCCAGCACCGCAAAACCGACGCCCTGGCTGTGTTCGGTGAACTGTTCGAGAAACGCCCGGCGCTCGGCTTCGGCCATGCCGCGAGACTGCTGCCACAGTGCGATGTGCGGGTGTCGCTCGGCGAGTAACAGCGCCACTTGTTGCAGATAATCGAAACTGCTGAAGAACGCCAGGTAATTACCCGGTTGGTGAGCGAACTGCTCGGCGATCAATTCAACGATGGGTTCCAGCGAGGCCTGGCGATGCACGAACCGGGTGGAGACCTCATCGACAATCCGCACCCGCAACTGCGCGGCATTGAACGGTGATTCCACATCGACCCAGGCAGTGTCCGCCGGCAGGCCCAGCAGGTCGGCGTAGTAATGGCGCGGGCTGAGTGTGGCGGAAAACAACACGCTGCTGCGCGCCGCCGTCAATCGCGGGCGGATGAATTCGGCGGGCACCACATTGCGCAGGCACAAGGTGGAACTGCTGCGCTTGCCGCGCCACTGACGCAGGCTGATATCAAAGATGAAATGTTCGTTGAACAGCTCGGCGACCTTGGCAAATTGCAGTGCCTCAAAATAGAACGCCTGCAGATCGCCGTTGAGTGCTTCGGGGTGGTCGTTGAGATAGTCGCCCATGGCGCTGGCGCAAAGGCTCAGGGCCTGGAGCATTTTGTCGGGTCTGGCCGCGTAGGCCTGATACGGCGCGAGTTGGTCCTTGTGCAACGCGTTCCACTCACGATTCAAGCGCTGCAAGGGTTTCTTCAACGGCTCCGGCGCCGTATCGCGCACGGTCTTGAGGGTGTACTGATCAAGACTGGCGCTGTACATCGAACGTGCGCGCTCCACCAGGTTATGTGCTTCGTCCACCAGCACCGCGACGCGCCACTGGTTGAGTTGGGCCAGCCCGAACAACAGCGCGCCGAAGTCGAAATAGTAGTTGTAGTCGGCGACCACCAGGTCGCTCCAGCGCGCCATTTCCTGGCTCAGGTAATACGGACAGAGGCCGTGCTCCAGGGCGACCTCGCGCAAGTTGCGTTGGTCGAGCAGGCGCACCTTGGCGGCCGCGATACGCGCGGCGGGCAAACGGTCGTAGAAACCCTTGGCCAGCGGGCAGGATTCGCCGTGGCAGGCCTTGTCCAGGTGTTCGCAGGCCTTGTCCCGCGCCACCAGCTCCAGCACGCGCAGCGGCAGTTCGGGACTGCTGGCATAAAGCACTTGCGCGGCGTCGAGGGCCAGCTTGCGGCCAGGGGTCTTGGCGGTGAGGAACAACACCTTGTCCAGTTGCTGGGGCGCCAAGGCCTTGAGCATGGGGAAGATCGTGCCGACGGTTTTGCCGATGCCGGTGGGCGCCTGGGCCATCAGGCAGCGGCCGGTGCTGACGGCTTTGTACACCGACTCTGCGAGGTTGCGCTGGCCGGGGCGAAAGGCGCTGTGGGGGAACGCCAGGGCCTGTGCGGCGCGGTTGCGGGCGTCGCGGTGCTGCATCTCCTGGCGGGCCCAACCGAGAAACAACGCGCATTGCCGGTTGAAGAAGCGTTGCAGATCGGCGGCCGCAAAGCGCTGGTTCAGCAAGGTTTCGCCCTCGCCGACGATATCGAAATACACCAGCGCCAAATCGATATGCGCAAGCCCGAGCTTCTGGCACATCAACCAGCCGTAGACCTTGACCTGGGCCCAATGCAATTGCCGATGGTTGGCGGGCTGCGCGTCGAGGTCGCCGCGATAGGTCTTCACCTCTTCGAGGCGGTTGCTGTCCGGGTCGTAGCCGTCCGCCCTGCCCCGCACCTTGAGTTCCTCGTACTCGCCCTCCAGGGCCACTTCGTTCTGGTAGTGCGCGCTGCGCCGCGAGGCGACCGTGCGATGGCCGGCGATGCCTTCCTGGGCGCTGGGCGACGGGGTAAAACGCAGGTCGAGGTCGCCGACCTTGGCCGTGAACTCACACAGTGCGCGCACCGCCACGGTGTAGCTCAAGCGGACTGCGCCCAGCGCACATAGCAGACGGTGACCGGCATCTGGTACTCGCCACAGAACTCCAGCCAGCGCAGTTGGTTGTCTTGCAGGCGATCGCCGGGGCCTTTGACTTCGATCATGCGGTAGGTTTTCTGCGCGGGCCAGAACTGGATCAGGTCCGGCATACCCGCGCGGTTGGCGCGAATATCCAGCAGCAGCCGCTCGAACCAGCAACGCAAGTGTTCGGCGGGCAAGCATGCCAAGGCCTGCTCCAATAGTTCTTCACTGAGCAGGTTCCAGAAGACAAAGGGTGACTGGATGCCCCACTTGTCCACGTACCGTTGGCGGATGGTGTGTTTGTAGCGGTCATCCTGCAGTTGCTCGAGACAGGCGGCAAACAGTGACGCACGGCGCTGATGGAAGTCTTCGCTGTGCAAATCCGCCGGTCCGCGCTGGAACGGGTGGAAAAATGCCCCCGGCAGCGGCGCGAAGATCGCCTCCCAGCACAGCAGGCCGAACAGCGAATTGATCAGGCCGTTTTCGACGTAGTACACCGGCGCATCGGGCTCGCTCAGATGCGCCTGCACGCAATACTCCACCGCCATCGAGGGCGGCGGCGGCGGGAGCGCCAGGTCCAGGCGCGTGACGTCCCGAGGCTTGGCCTTGGGCACGGCTGGCGCGCCCAGCTTGCGCCGCAGGCGCGGCAACACTCGCAGCAGGTGTTGCTGCTCGGCGGGGCTTTCCGGGGCCTCGTGGGCGGCACATGCCAGGGCCATGGCCTGGGCGTAGTCTTCCTGGCGCTCCAGCACGCGAATCAAGCGTGCGCGCGCGCCGGGATAAGCACAGGCCCGGTAGATCTGCTCGGCCAACGCCAACTCGGCACTGCGCTCGCAAGACTGGCCGACCTGGAACAACAGCTTGGCCCGGCGTTTTTCCAGCCAGGGGTTGTCGGTCTGCAACGTAGCGATCTGCGCCAGCACGCTGTCCAGCGCCTGCGCGGACTCAAAGGCTTGCTGGCACTGATGCAGGAACAGAAACCCCAGCACGTCATCGCGGCTGCGCAAACCACGGGACTGTGCGCAAAACTCGACTTTTTCGTAGGTGTAGATGCCCAGATCCGCCAGCACGAACTCGGACCAGTCCTGATGCAGGTTGCCGAAGAACATCAAGCGCAAGCGATCACACAAGTCCATCACGGTGACGCTGTAGAGCACGTCATCCAGCTCGGGGCACCAGTGGGCAAAGCAGCGACGCTCATCGAACTGCGGCGCCAGTTGCTCGAGCCAATCGGCCTTTTTGCCCTTGGGCTGCTCGATCCACGGCTGGAACGCGCCCAGCAACTCGCCCTTTTGCAGCAACCCGAACAGTTCGTCAAAGCCCAGCAGGCACTGATCATCCACCCAACCCAAAGCCTTCAGCGGACGCGCTGCCGCATGAGCGCAGCCGATCTCCGGGTAATTGAGCTTGCCCGCTCGAAAATGCACGCCCTTGCGCATCACCAGACGTACCAGTAATGCCTGGGACGCCTGCGGCAACCTGTCGAATTGCTGAATGAAATGCGCTTCTTCAGCATCGAGCAGATCGGCATAGCGTTGTGCCAGCCAATCCAGTACCTGACGGAAGTTATGCAGGTAATACAGGGGATTTTCGAGGGGTTCGGGCATGGTCCGCAGCGATCGAATACTGGTTATGCATACAGAGTGCCGCCGCTGACGCGTTGTTGCAATCGGTAATAGATAAATGGCGCACGCAACTTTTTGCGTAAAAGTGATCAGATAGGGGAATTGATGGCGTAACATTTATGGCCCGCAGCCTCAGGCCGCGGGACTTTTCAGGGTTAAGGTAAGGGTTATGAACATGAAGAATTTGGGTCTGCCACTGGTTGCACTCACTTTTCTGGTATTGGCCGGTTGCGCGACGCAAACCGTAGTGACATTGCAGAACGGCACGCAGTATTTAACCAAAGACACGCCGAAGACCAAGACCGCCGACGGCTTCTATGAATTCACCGACATCGCCGGCAAGCGCATCCGCGTCAGGGCCGATGATGTGGCCACGGTTCGCAAGGAAGACTGATCCCTCCCGGCATCCTTCATCAAACATGTGGGAGCCCGCTTGCTCCCACCGTTTGAACCGCGTGCCAACGCGGTTTCAACCGATCACGACGCCCTCCCCCGACCAGTTGCTCACCCCCACCAACGTCACCGAATCCGCGCCAAAACTGATCACCGTATCGCCGCCCACCGCCTTGGCGTGCTCGCGATAATCCAGGCTGCCCTGCACATCCGTGAACACCAGTTTGTCGCTCGATTGATAGCCGATCACCCGATCCTGGCCAAACGGCCCGCTGAACAGAAAGGTGTTATGGCCACTGTTGTCGCGAAGGGTGTCGTTGCCCTTGCCGCCTTCGATGAAGTCCGCGCCCTTGCCGCCCTGGATCAGGTCATTACCGTCACTGCCGATGATGAAGGTGTTGCCCTTGTGCGGCTCGGCATTGCGGTTGAGGTCCTGCACCCAGGTGGTAGCCCGCGCCGGGTCGGACAGGTTGGCGACGATCACCGTCGAGTCCCGGCTCATCTGGTCGTAGAACCCGGATTCGAGCACGCGGGTCATGCCGTCGCCATAGCCGCTGGGCAAATGCGACACCCAGGTCGGCAGGTTGGCAATGGAAAACGGCAGCACGTTCCACAGCGTCGAGGCGTAGTGATCGTTGAAGCTGACGATGTTGTCGGTGGTCGACTCATGGGGTTTGTCATGCACGCCCAGGGACGACAGGTTGAAGGATGAACCGTCCAGCGCCCGGAATACCGGGTCGTTTTCATAGCCGATGTTCAACACCTTGTCGCCGGCGCTCTGGGTCGGCGACGCGTAGGCCACATAGTTGGCGTCCTTGTAGAACCCCGACCATCGCTGGTCGCTCAACTCCGCCAGGCTGTTGACCGCCAGCCCGCCGAGGCTGTGGCCGCTGACCAGCACGTCGGAACCGCTCAGGCCATGGGCACCGGCATACTCGGCAACCGCCTTGAGCAAACCGCCGAAGGCTTCGCCGGCGTAGTTCTTCGCGTAATCCCTGGGGCCCAGGGCGGCGAGCAGATCGCTGAGCAGATCACCGATGGAATCGCTGATCAGGCTTTCCCGCGGCCCCGACGTGCCGCGAAAGCCGATGCCGATTTCGAGCAGGCGGCCGGCGTCATCGTACTTGCCCAGCACTTCGGCCTGCGCGGTGGTGTAGCCAGCCTTTTCACCGAAAAACGTGCCCCGGGCGTCGACCTTGCCGGCGTAACCCAGGGTGCTCGCGCTGAGCGGCGTCCATCCGGCGTGTTGCAGTGCTTCCAGGGCGGCCTTTTCCGAATCGGGATTCCACGGGATACCGGGAATCACGCCTTGGGAGTCGGCACCACCGAGCAATGCACCGACCAGCGTCGCCGGCAGGCCAACGCCCAAGCCGTGGTGCTGATAGCCCACCGCAAAGCCGTTATCCAGGTTGTGGTAGGTATACAGCGTGATCGCCATTGCATCGGCGAACAGCGCCTTGGAACCCTCGGTGCCAAGGTTTTTATAATCAAAGATTCCCATCGGTAGTGCCTCTCTGTTGTTGGAGTTGTCGAGAAAGCGCAATGACGTCCCAGGTGCTGCTACGGCTGCTTGCCCACCGGCCCAAAGGCCTCATCGACTTGCGCCAGGTCGGTATCGCGCAGGTTGCCGGCGTAGTAGTGCAATTTGGTCCAGGCCATCAGGTAGTCGTAACGCGCCTGGGCCAGATCGCGCCGGGTGCTGTAGAGCTGCTGCTCGGCGTTGAGCGCATCGAGGTTGACCCGCTCGCCGCCGAGGATGCTTTGCCGGGTCGACACCACCAGCGCCTCGGCCGAGGTCAGGGCTTTCTGGTAGGCGCGCAGCTTGCTCACGCCCGACAGGCAGGCGCTGAACTGGCGACGCAGTTCGATCAGGGTTTCGCGGGTCTTGCCTTCCAGCTCGTATTCGGCCTGCTCCATGGCGCGGCTGGCCTGGCGCGTGGAGGCGGAGACAGCGCCACCGGCATACAACGGCAGGCTGACTTCGACGCCGATGGTGTTGGTGTCGTAGCGCTGGTTGTAGGTGTTGCCGCTGTCGGATTCCTGCTGGCGCGAACTGGCATACGCGGTGATCTTCGGCAGGTGCCCGGCACGGTTGCGCTCCACTTCATAACGCGCCACTTCCAGGGCCTGACGTTGCGAGGCCAGCGTCGGGTTGTTGCTGATCGCCAGCGCGTGCCAGGTGTCGTAGTTGGCCGGCGTCAGGCTGAAGGCGGCGAAGCGCTGATTGAGCGGCGCGAGGTCGTGGATGTTGACGCTCTGCACGCCGATCAGCGCGCCCAACGCTCTTAACGAGGCGTCCTGTTCATCCAGCGCCTGGATTTCTTCGGCGGTGGCCAGCTCATAGCGCGATTCAGCTTCAAGGATGTCGGTGCGCGTGCCCTCGCCCTGCTGGAACAGGTGCTGGTTCTGCTGAAACTGCTGCTCGAAGGCGTTTTTCTTGGCGCGGGCGATCTCGATCTGGTCTTGGGCGAACAACGCTTGGGTGTAATAGCTCAACACCCGCACCAACAGCGCCTGGCTCTTGTCGCGAAAACTTTCATCGGCAAACAGCGCCTGGGCCACACCCTTGCGGTAGTTGGCATAGGCTTCGTAGTCGAACAGCGGCTGCTGCAGGCTGAAGGTCGAGCCGTAGCTGTTGTAATTGCGCGCGTCGCGATAGCTGCCGCCACGCCCGTCAGGCAGGTGCGCTTCGGAATTATTGCGCCCCTTGTTGTAGTTGTAGGACAGCCGCGGCAGCAACCCGGCGCGGCCGATGGTGCGGTTTTCCAGGCCAGCGTCGCGTTCCTTGAGCGCGCCGAGGAACACCGGATCGTTGCGCAGAGCCTGCTCGTACACATCGAACGGGCCCATGGCGGCCTGGGCAGGCGCACAGCTCAACAGCACGGCAATGAACAGCGGTTTCATGTTCATTCCTCGGTCAACGCAGAGCCGGCGCGGTCGAGCAGCGGCTTGAACAGGTAATTGAGCAACGAGCGCTCGCCGGTACGCACGAACATCTCGGCGGGCATGCCCGGCTTGATCACCAGGCCGTGGAGTGTTTCCAGCGCGGCCTCGCTGACGCTGGTGCGCAGCACGTAGTACGGCGCGCCGGTCTTTTCGTCGAGCAGTTGGTCGGCAGAAATCAGGCTGACCTGCCCCGGCACACGCGGGGTACGACTCTGGTTGAACGCGGTGAACAGGATATCGACCGGCAGGTGGGTGCCGACCTTGTCCACCAGGTGGACCGGCAAATGCCCCTCGACTTCCAGCCGCGTGCCCTGTGGCACGATCTCCAGCAAGGTCTCCCCGGCACGCACCACCGCGCCTTCGGTGTGGACGCCGAGGTTGACCGCAATGCCATCGGCCGGCGCGTTGATTTCGCTGTGTTGCAGGTCGAACCCGGCGGACATGAGTTGCTGCTCCAGGGTCAGGCTGCGCAGTTGCGCGTCGGCCAGTTGGCTGCGCACTTCCTTCTGGTATTCGTCGCTGTGCTGCTGCAGTTTGAGCCGCGATTCGAGGATGCCCTGCTCCACTCGGCCGCTTTCGCCGGTGTTCTGCGCCAGGTCCTGTTGCACCTGGGACAACTGGCGCTGGTACTCCATCAAGCGGTTGCGCGGGATGTAGCCATTGTCGGCCAGGGGCTGCAGATTGCTCAGTTGATCGCGCAGGGATTGAGCCTGGGCGCTCAGGTCGCTGCGTGCGCGGCGCATGCCATTGAGCTGAGCCGTGGCGCCGTCGATATTCGCGCGAATCCCCGCCTGTTCACGGGCAAAGGCTTCGCGGCGGCTGCTGAACAGTTGGCGCTGGCCTTCGAGCACCAAGGCCAGCGCGGGGTCCGGGGCGGTGCTGAGTTCGGCGGGAAACACGATGGCCGCGCGATTGTCGCGCTCGCTCTGCCAGCGCGCCACACTGGCCCAGGCCAGGCGGTACTGCGCTTGCAGCGATTGCACATCGGCCTGGTTCTGGGTCTGGTCGAGACGAAACAGCGGCTGGCCCTGTTTGACCGTCTCACCTTCGCGCACCAGGATGCGGCTGACCACGCCGGGGCTGAAGGTCTGCACGGCCTTGCGCTTGCCCGAGACCACCACGGTGCCCTGCACCGGAATGCCCTGGTCCAACGGCGCCAGGCTGGCCCAGAGGAAAAACCCACCGGCGCCGACCACCGTTAGCCACCAGCCCAGACGCACGAAAAAAGCGGCGTCGCATTGTTCCACAGTGAGCATGCTCATGCGCCTGGATTCCTTGCGGTTTGATACTGACGACTGAAACTGACGCCGGTTTTTTCCTGCGTCGCCGCCTGCTGGCCGGACAACGCGCGCAGCACGTCCTGGCTCGGCCCAAACGCTTGCAGGTGGCCTTCGTTGAGCACCAGCAACTTATCGGCCTGGGCCAGGGCCGAAGAGCGGTGGGTGACGAGAATCACGCTGCTGCCCTGGGCCTTCAGTTGCACGATGGCGCTGGCCAGCGCGGCTTCACCGACGGTGTCGAGGTTGGAGTTGGGTTCGTCCAGCACGACCAGCCGCGGCCCGCCATACAGCGCACGCGCCAGGGCCACCCGTTGCTTCTGGCCGCCCGACAGGCCGCCACCGTTGTCGCCCAACACGGTGTCGTAGCCTTGCGGCAGGCGCAGAATCAATTCATGCACGCCGGCCTGTTGCGCCGCCTGGACCACCTGCGCCGGGTCGGCATCGCGAAAGCGCGCAATATTGTCGGCGATGCTGCCGCTGAACAGCTCGATGTCCTGGGGCAGGTAACCGATGTGCGGGCCAAGATCGTCACGGTCCCAGCGATGGATATCCGCGCCATCCAGGCGCACGGTGCCGGCCAGGGTTGGCCATACGCCCACCAGCACCCGCGCCAGCGTTGACTTGCCGGACCCCGACGCGCCCAGCCCCCCCAGCACCTCGCCAGCGCCCAGGTGGAAGCTGACCTGATGCAGCGTCGCCAAGCGTCGACCCGGCGGGCCGGCGCTGACCTGCTCGAAACTCACCTGACCCTTGGGGGCGGGCAAGGCCATCGGCTCGACGTCCGGCGCAAATTCGCGCAGCAGTTGGTCAAGCCGCTGATAAGCCAGCTTGGCCGAACTCCACTGCTTCCACACGGCAATCAACTGATCGATCGGGCTGAGCACCCGCCCCATCAGGATCGAACCGGCGATCATCATCCCGGCGGTCATCTCGCCCTTGATCACCAAGAATGCGCCCAGGCCGAGCACCAACGATTGCAGGCACAGGCGCAGGGATTTGCTCAGCGCGGTGATCACCGAGCCGGTGTCGCTGGCCGCGTTCTGCAAGCCCAGGAACTGCGAATGCACGGCAAACCAGCGCTGGCGCAATGCGCCGAGCATGCCCATGGCCTGGATGGTTTCGGCGTTGTGCAAATGGCTGGTGGCCAGTTGGCTGGATTGCTGGGAGTAACCGCCAGCCTCAGCCAGGGGCTTGTTGGTCAGGTATTCATTGAGGCAGGCCAGGCCGATCAGCAGCAAGGCCCCCGCCGTGGCCAGCACGCCCAGCCACACGTTGAACAGGAAAATCACCAACAGATAGATCGGAAACCACGGCGCATCAAAAAACGCGAACAGCGCCGGCCCGGTGATGAACTGGCGGAGATGGGTCAAATCTGCCAGGGACTGTCCGGCATGCCCCTGGCCGCGTTGCAGGTTGCGTTCGAAGGCGGCTTTATACACGCGCAAGTTGAAGCGCCGTTCCAACTGGCTGCCGATGCGGATCACGATAAAACTGCGGATGACTTCCAGGCTGCCGATAAAGGCGAAGAAACCGACGACCATCAGCGTCAACATCACCAGAGTGGTTTCATTCTGGGAGGACAGCACGCGGTCATACACTTGCAGCATATAAATGGACGGCACCAGCATCAGCAGGTTAATTAATGCAGTGAAACAGCCAACACTGATCAAAATACTTTTATATTCACCCAGCGCCTTGAATAAAGGCGCAACAACAGGGGACTTCGCCATGGTGTTTGATCTTCCTTGAACCCAATGACCGGCAATAGTTGCCCCAGCCCCTGAATAAGCGGCGGCCAACTATTAAATTCGAGTTATAGCGTTATAACTGGAAACTAAGGTATTCGTTGCAATGTCACGATATCGCCAGATGGCGTGCGCGCCTGGTATTCGCCGTCGCGCTGACGATTCAAGTGGGTAATCCCGGAACCTTCGGCATTCATCAACCAGATCCCGTCCGGCGTCGGCGACCATGTCAGGGGTTTGTCTCCCAGCCATTGCTCGACGCAGGCCACATCGCCCCCCACCGCGGTGGCTTGCTCCAGCAAATCCAGGGCACAGACCTGATCCTGTCGGTGCAGTTGCCAATGTCCGGCCAACTGCGCGGTGGTGGGTAAAACGAGACTGCTAGCCATTGCGTGGGCTCCTGCCGACACGAACAACACCTGTAGGACACAGGCGATCAAATGCACAAAACGCGGCATGTGTATGCCCCTCCTGGAAGCGCGGCGCCACAACGCCGCGCCGGTGCATCAGGCCACGATGTCGCTGACCGCTGCCTGGCCCACGGTGGTGACGAGGAAATCCGCCACGCCGTGCCCGGAGAAGTCCACGGCCAAGGTACCTAGGTGGGTGCCCGAGGCATAGCTCAATACCGCGTCGCCGGCATGCCCGGTGAACGCGTTGACGAAGCTCAGGCCCGCACCTTTGGTGATGCCGCTCAGGTCAATCTTGTCGGCACCGCTGGTGAAGTCAAAGATCTTGTCCGCCGCACCTGGCCTGGAATCGGAACTGGCACCGAACACAAATGTGTCGTTGCCGGCGCCGCCCCACAGTTGGTCCGCACCGCCAGCGCCGTAGATGAGGTCGTTGCCGGCCCCGCCCTTGATCAGGTTGACGGCATTGTTGCCGATGATCAGATCGTTGCCCGCGCCGCCGAAGGCGTTTTCCACGGTGACGCCCTTGGCGATGGACACATTGCCCACCAGGCCGCCAACGTCGGAGAACGAGGTCTCATTGAGGTTGATCTTCTGGTTCTGGGTAAAACCGGAGAAATCCAGGGTGTCGTTGCCGCCGCCGTCCCAGACCGAAAATACCAGCTTGTCGGCGTTGGCGGTGGCGCTGAGGAAATCACGCCCGGTGTTGGAGTTGAAGCCGTAGGTGGTGTCGCCAGCGCGGGTGGCGTAGTTCGCGCCGTAAAGCTTCTGGATCGCCGCGATATCGTCGATCAACGGCCCGGAGGCATAGGCCTCGACCCCGCCCTTGCTGAAGTTCTGGTTGGTGTTGCTCTCGCTCCAGTAACTCATGAGGCTGTAGCCGCGCGTGTCCTGTCCATAGGTCGCGTCGTTGTAGGTCGGGTTGCCATTCCCGGCGTTGTAGTCGCCGGGGTGAGCCAGGCCCAGGGTATGACCGATCTCGTGGGTCAGGGTCTGCCGACCGTAGTTGTTCAGGTCCGGGGTCTTGTTGGGTGTGTAGCTGCTGTTGGTCAGGTACCACGAGGTGCCGTCGTAGCCCGCGCCGGTGCCGGGCAGGTAGGCGAAGGCCGCCGCGCCGTCCTGGCCGCCGCTGTAGTTGCCGAAGGTCATATGCCCATCGCCGCCGCGAGCCTTCTCGGTGAAGGCAACGTTGGCGACATCCGACCAGGATTGCATGGCCAGCGCGGCCTGGGCTTTCTGCTGGCTGTTGAACTGGCTGAAGCCCGAGATGCCATGCTTGTTCAGCGTGCTCGAGGAGGCCGAGGTCAGGAAGGTGTAGGTCAGGTCGATCTTGCCGTTGCCGTCGACGTCCCGGTACGCGGCGCCGTCGCGCAGCAGCTGGGTGGCGGCCTGGTCAACGGAATAGGAGGGTTTGCCATTGATCGTGAGGTTGCCGCCACGGTCGTACAGATGGCTGAAACTATCGATTTGCGTATACGCAGTGCTGGCTTGCGCGGCAGACACAATAGCCTGGTCTTTTACTTTTGACATAAACGTACTTCCTTGTGTGCAAGTGCATCAGTCTTGGGTCGATAGGAACCCCGCTGGCGAGATCGTCCTATCACTCGCCTCTTTTGAAGGCGTCACGAAACTGACACAACTTGAAATCTTTCGTCTACATCTATTTACGCAGTGAAAACCGACAAGCCGGCAACTTAAGCAAGTCGCGTGCAATGTTTGTAGGGGGTTAGTTGCTTTTGTCCGACAAAAAGCGCCGTGCTGTTATTTAAATATTAAATAGCGGTAAAGCCGCTCAACTTGAGCGGCGCACTTGTTTAGATGGATCCAATATATTGTCACGGTGTCATTCGCCGCATTAAAGAGCCAGCATCTTTATAAATACACCGGATTATCGGCAGCTGTTCCAGCCCGTCTCGCGCAATGCCTGCAACAGGGTTTCGCCGTCCAGACCCGGCACCCGCACCCCGTCGTCGGTGGTCATGCTCTCACCGGCCAGCATGGCGTTGACGATCGCCTCCTCCACTGCCTCCGCCGCGGCGAGGAACAGCGGGGACATATGATCGTTATTGACCATCTGCACCGCGCTGCTGAACGCCAGGTCCTTGCGCCCATAGTCCGCCGGGGGCAGCGCCTGATTGCCGGTGGCGAAGGCCAGGAACAGGTCGCCGCTGGAATCCTCGGTGCCGCCGCCGGTGCGCGCAATGCCGATGGACGCGCGTTGCGCCAGGCGCCGGCATTGATGGGGCAGCAACGGCGCGTCGGTGGCCAGGATCACCACGATCGAGCCCATGCCCGGCGTGCCCCGCTCGGCGAACGGCGATGGGATCGTCATCAACTGCCGGCCCACCGGGTAGCCGTCAACCCGCAGTTCCTGGCGCTTGCCATGGTTGGCCTGCACCAGCACGCCGACCTTCCAGCCGCCCTGCTCCGCCGGCAACCGGCGCGACGCGGTGCCGATGCCGCCCTTGAATTCATGGCAGATCATCCCGGTGCCGCCGCCCACTGCACCTTCCTGTACCGGACCACTTTCGGCGTGGTCCAGCGCCTCGCGCACATGCGCAGGCTTGACGTGCTGGCCCCAGATATCGTTCAGCAGGCCGTCGTAGGTTTCCATCACCACCGGCATGCACCAGTACACGGCCGGGTCCGCCAGACGCTCGCGCTCCAGGGCAATCAGGGTGTCGCGCACAATGCCGAGGCTGTGGGTGTTGGTGATCGCCAATGGCGTGGTCAACAGCCCTGCTTCGCTGATCCACTCCAGGCCCGTGGCGTCGCCATTGCCGTTGAGCACATGATACCCGGCAAAGCACGGCTGCTGCCGCGCCTCGCCGGCACGCGGCTGGACCACTGTGACGCCGGTACACACCTGCTTACCGTCGACGCGGGTCTTGAGCGTGCTGTGGCCGACCCGGACGCCGGGAACATCGGTGATGGCATTCAACGCGCCGGGCGTGCCCAGCCCCAACGTGATGCCCAATTGACGTGCGCGCATAACCACTCCTTACAGTTTCTGATACGCCGGACTCAACCGGCCACTGATGCAATACAGAATCACCGACAGCGCCAGCAAGCCGATGATGACCATGATGTCGCGCACCGAAGCCTCCGCGATCAAGGTCATCAACAGATACCCGGCGCCCAGCACCGCCAGCAATGCCGGCAGCGGCCACAAGGGCATGCGATACGGATGTGCGCGCTCACGCAGCAGCACCCGGCTCATCAGCGCACTCAAGGCCACGATCAGGTACACCAGCATGATCAGCAGCACACTGAACGAGGTGAGGTCCGCCAGGTTGGAGCTGAAACTCAGCAGCGCCGAAGGGATCGCCAGGAACAGCGTCGCCAGCCAGGGCGAATCCCAGCGCGGGTGAATGCGCGTGAACAGTTTGTTGATGGTCGGCGTCCACAGGGCGTCGCGGCCGCTGCTGAATACCACGCGGCCGATCTGGATCACGATGGCGACGATGGCGTTGAACACCGAGAGGAAGATCCCGGCACTGACCAGGCGTGACAAGGTTTCGTTGCCATGGCTGGTCAGTAGGTAGCCGATGGGGTCGGGGCTGCTGATCATCGCACTCAGCGATGGCGCGCCGATCAGCAGCGCGGTGATCGGCACCAGTTCGATCACCACCACCAGCCCCAGGGACCACAACACCGCTTTGTGTACGCCCTTGCCGCCGCATTTCATGTCTTCGGCCAGCAGCACCGCCGGCCCGTAGCCATTGAAGGAGAACAGGCCGATGCCGACCGCGCCGATCACCAGGGCCCAGGGCGCCAGGTGCAACATGCCGTTTTCGACGATCTGCGGCTGAAACAGCACGCTGACCGGCTGCACCGGATGGCCGAAGCCGAGGAACACGATCACCAGCAAGGCCGCCACTTCCAGCAGCAGGCAAGTGCCGGTGATCCAGGCATTGAGCTTGATATTGAGGATGCCCAGGGCGTAACTGCACACCACAATGACCAGCGCAACGGTCTGGGCATCGAACCGGGTGCCCAGGGCGTTATTCAAGTAGGTCGCCGCGCCCGTGGCCAGTACCGGTGGGATAAACAGCAACATCACCAGTACCGTCAGGAACGTCGCATAGCCCGCCATGCCGCCGAATACCCGCTTGGCATACACATATTCACCGCCAGCGCTGTTGTGGGCGCGGCCCAGTTCGGCGTAGCAAAAGGCGAACATCAGCGCGAGCAAGGCGGCCATGACAAAGGCCAGGAACACGCCGCTGCCAGCCTGTTGAATGGCGAACGGGGCGATCACGAACACCGAACTGGCGGGCGTCACCGCCGAAACGGTAATGGCCACCACATCGAAGACGCTCAGGGTGGGCTTGAGCACGCCGTCAGGCGCGGGGGAAGCACTCATATCGTTATCCTCTGTCGTTGTTTTTTGTGTGAGGCAGAAACGAAAAGTCTGAAAGTCGTGGGATATGTTTCCCACTCAATGATCGCGAAGTTAAAGCCAGAGCTGTTGTCAGCCAATTCCCCTATTGGCGTACTCCCCTTGACGACACCCGGCAAAAGCCGAACCCTTGGCCGATCTTTTGATGAGGGGAACCTGTGACATGAGCCTGTTCAGGGAAGTCGGCATGCATGCGGGGCTGGGGCGCACCCTGTCACAGATCGGCAGCGAGCGATTCTGGAAACAGCTGGTGCTGTTGTTGCACCAATGCCTGCCGTTCGATAACGCCCTGGCGATTTTCTACCCGCTCGACGGCCTGCCCCAGGCCCTGGAGGAATACGACGCCCAGCCCAGCAGCAAACCGGCGTCGATGCTGGTGTACCTCAACGGCCTGTACGTGCTCGACCCGTTTTTCCAGGCCTGTCGCGAAGGGTATGCCAGCGGCGTGTACCGCCTGGAGGAAGTGGCGCCGGACCATTTCCGCCAGAGCGAATACTTCCTCAATTACTTCCACGACAACGTGCTGGAAGACGAGGTGCAATTCATCCTGCAACTACCTGGCGCGGGCACGTTGTCGCTGTCATTGGGCATGCAGCGGCGCTTCAGTGCTGAAGAAACCGGGCTGCTGACCACCTTGGCCGCGTGGGTGCTGCCGTTGATGCAGCAGCATTGGCAGCAAAGCACCCAGCGTGTACCGGCAGCGCAGGCGATGGCCAGCCAGATTCGCGATGCGCTGAGCCATTTCGGCTGCGGCGTGCTCTCGGACCGCGAGCTGGAAGTCGCCCGCCTGGTACTGCGCGGGTTCTCCTCCAAGGCCATGGCCGAGCGCCTGAATATCTCGCCGGATACGGTCAAAGTGCATCGCCGGCATCTGTACGCCAAGCTGGATATTTCTTCGCAGCCGGAGCTGTTTTCGTTGTTTATCCAGTCGTTGGGGCATGACCTGGAAAACCCCTGAAATCCAAATGTGGGAGGGGGCTAGCCCTCTCCCACATCAGTTCTTCAGCGCCCGGTACGAATGGTGTTCCACACCCGCGTGCGAACCCGGTCGATATTCAGCGGCATCGCTTCCAGCGCGAACAACTTGCCCATCATTTCCGCGCTTGGGTAGATCTTGGTATCGGCCTTGATTGCCGGGTCCACCAGGCTGTCCGCCGCACTGTTGCCGTTGGCGTAATGAACGGAGTTGGTGATGTCGGCCATCACTTGGGGCTCCAGCAAGTAGTTCATGAAGGCATACCCGGCCTTTTCATCCGGGGCGTCGGCGGGCATGGCCACCATGTCGAACCAGATCGCGGCGCCTTCCTTGGGGATCTGATAGCCGATGTTCACGCCATTCTTGGCTTCCTTGGCGCGGCTTTCGGCTTGCAGCACGTCGCCGGAGAAACCGACGGCCACGCAGATGTCGCCATTGGCCAGGTCGCCGGTGTATTTCGAGGAATGAAAGTACGCCACGTAGGGGCGAACTTTCATCAGCAGCGCCTCGGCTTTCTTGTAGTCCTCAGGCTTCTTGCTGTGGGGTGGCAGCCCCAGGTAATTCAGAGCGATCGGCAACAATTCCGGGCCATTGTCGAGGATGGCCACCCCGCATTTGCTGAGCTTTTGCATGTATTCGGGCTTGAAGATCAGGTCCCAGGAATTCACTGGCGCGTTATCGCCCAACACCGCCTTGACCTTGTCGACGTTGTAGCCGATGCCGGTGCTGCCCCACAGGTACGGGAAGCCGTGGGCGTTGCCCGGGTCGTTGTTTTCCAGGGCCTTGAGCAGCACCGGGTTGAGGTTCTTCCAGTTGGGCAATTGGCTCTTGTCGAGCTTCTTCAGGGCGCCGCCCTGGATCTGCCGCGCCATGAAGTGGTTGGAGGGGAACACCACGTCATAGCCGGAGTTACCGGTCATCAACTTGCCATCGAGGGTTTCGTTGCTGTCGTACACGTCATAGCTGAAACCGATGCCAGTTTGTTTCTGGAAGTTCTTCGTGGTGTCCGGCGCAATGTAGCTCGACCAGTTGTAGATCTTCACCGTCTCGGCGGCCTGGCTGACAGAGGCCACCAACATCAAGGGCAACAGGGCAATGGCTTTCATGGTTCGATTTCCTGGCGGTTTTAGGGCTGTTTTTATGGCAGGCGATCAAGGATCAAAGCGTTACAGGATCAATACATAGGTCTTGCGCACGGTTTCCTGGATATCCCAGGTTCCGCTGCTGTTGGCCGGCAACATCAGTGCATCGCCGGCTTGTAGGTGGACGATTTCACCGTCGTCAGGGGTGAAGGTGCAGCGGCCCTGGATAAAGTGGCAAAACTCCTGGGCTTTGATCTGCCGGCGCCAGCGGCCGGGGGTACAGGCCCAGATACCGGTTTCGACGCCGTCGCTGCGCTCGACGCTCAAGCTTGACGCCACGGCGATCGGCTCGCCCAGGGGCACGGCGACCGGTGACGAATCCGGCAGGTGGGCATTCAGCGCGTCTTTGAATTGAGTGATGCTCATGGGGCTACCTGTGTGAGTGGAACGGCTCAGTGCATGAAACTTTCCATGAACCCGGCCACGCCGATCGCCAACTTGCGGCGCCAGGGCGCGGTATTGGGATTGGCCAATACCTGGTCTTCATGGACAAAACTGCGAATGATCGCGTTGTAGCCCAGCCAGCGGCACGGCTCCGGCTCCCAGGCCTTGAGCGCCTCCAGGCCACGCTCGCGGATCACCCAGGGTTGATGGGTCAACGGCGTCTCCTGGCCCAGGATCAGGTCGGCCAGGGTGCGACCGCCCAGGTTGGTGGCACCGACGCCCTCCCCGCCGTAGCCGCCGGACAGCGCGATGCCGGTGGCGTGATGGCAGAGCATGTGCGGCCGGAACTGGCGCGACATGCCGAGGTTGCCGCCCCAGGAGTGGGTAATCCGCACGTTTTTCAACTGTGGGAACAACTCGCCGAACAGGTAGCGACGCAGCGCCACTTCGCTGTCGGTCAAATCGAAGTCGTGGCGCAATTTGCCGGCAAACTGATAACCGCCACGGGCGCCGAACACCAGGCGGTTGTCGGCCGAACGCTGGCCATAGGTGACCTGACGGCTGCTTTCGCCGAAGGCCTGGCCATGCCTCAGGCCGATTTCGTCCCAGGTGCTGGCGGGTAATGGCTCGGTGGCGACGATCAGGCTTTGCACCGGCAGTTGGTAGCGACCCAACGGCGCCAAGGTGGTCGCGTAACCCTCGACGGCCGGCACTACCCAGGCGGCACGCACGCCGGCCTTTGCAGTGCGCAGGCGGCCGGACTGCCAATGGGTGACGGGCGAGTTTTCGTAGATCTTGACGCCCATGCGTTCCACCACCCGCGCCAGGCCGCGGACCAACTTCGCTGGGTTGATCGTCGCCACATGGGGCGCATAAACCGCGCCAAAGGGCTTGGCGATTCGCAGTTGCTCAGCCAGTTGTTGCGGGTTCAGCCAGCGGTAGTCGGCCTCGCTGAGGCCTTGGGCATAGAGTTTGTCCAGATAAAGGCGCAGGCTGCTTTCCTGCTCGGGGTAACGCGCGGCGCAGTACAGGGCACCGCCCTTGCGGTAGTCGCAGTCGATGCCTTCGCGGGCCAGCACCTGCGCCACTTCGTCGGGAATGCCGTGCAGCAGGTCAAACGAAGCACGCCGCTGCTCGGGCGTGAGGCCGGCGAGTAAACGGTCTTCCCCCAACAGGTTGCCCATCAACCAGCCGCCATTGCGCCCGGACGCGCCGAAACCGGCGGTTTGCGCCTCGATGATCGCAATGTTCAGCTCGGGCGCCTGGCGCTTGAGGTAATACGCGGTCCACAGACCGGTGTAACCGGCGCCGATGATGGCCACGTTGACGTCCAGGTCGTGCTCCAGAGACGGCCGCGCCAGCAGCGGGTCGTCCAACTGGTCCATCCATAAACTGATAGTGCGCCATGCCGGCATGCCAGGTTCCCCTACCTCGTTTCGATAGGCTGGATCCTAGAGCGGGATGTCAGGGGCTGTCTTGCGCGCGTGCACGCAGGGAAATGTTGGCGCGACCTGCTGCCCCGTCAACGCCGAATGATTGGCGCTAACCGACGCGGGCAGAGGCTGCGGGGCCGACTATTTATTCTACCCCTTGAAGGCGTACTGGACGTTTACGATAGTCGTTCGACCGCCAACACTGAACTCACAACTCACTACCCCGAATAACTGTTTAAGGGGGATGCTCCTGGTGAGCGACACCTCGCCTTTGTCAGCTGTATAGCTGTTACCGGTTTGATGGTCGACGTAAATAACATCTTTAACACTCTCCCCGCCCACCTGGTATTTACCCGTCGAAATGGTGGGCGGTGTGAGTTGCACTTGAACCGCTTCGAATTTATCCGGGTTCTCGTCAACGGTTCGGGCACCGAAAAACCTCAGCGCACCGTCTTGCTCATCCATATACACACGGTCCGCTTGAAAGGTGTGACCCGTTCCGTCGATGTTAATGATTCCGTCCATGCGGCCTTCACTCTCTGGACCGTTCGGGTGAGCGGATTTATTGTGCTTAGACATAGCGACACTCCAACTGAAAGAAAAGATGCCTGGGCATTACACTACGAATCCGCGAATGAAAAACCTGTCGAACATGACAGGTTTAACCCACATCTTTTTTATTGCCAGTTGATCTAGCCGACTCGCCCTCAAAGCGCCCTTTAATGTAAGCCTTCGGCGTCAGGCCGGTGTGCTGGCGAAAAGCGCTATAAAACGCCGATAACGAATTGAACCCCGCCGCATAGGCCAAGTCGTCCACGCGTATGGGCGGCCTGGCTTTATCCAGCGCTGCCAGCAAATGCACGAGCCGAGCCTGATTGACATAGCGATAGAAGGTTTGCCCGAGGACTTGATTGAGCAAGTAGGAAATCTGATTGCGACTGTAACCGCACTCCTTGGCAACCCGTTGCAGGTCCAACTCCGGGTCCAGGTAGGGTTGTTGCTGCTGGAAGTAGTGCTGCAGGTCGTTGGCCATATGCCCTAGTTGCTGGGGCGACAGGCCCAGGCGGCTGACGCTCGGGCGCGTGGTTGGGGGGCTGTGCTCATGCACCAGTGACGCATATTCGTTGACCCGCCAGATCAGCCCGTCGCGCACGGTGATGGCCTCACTGGTACGGAACGACACCAGGCCCTGCCCGCCGCGCAGGGTGATGCGG
The DNA here is from genome assembly GCF_053502595.1 of Pseudomonas sp. LY-1. Classification (NCBI taxonomy): domain Bacteria; kingdom Pseudomonadati; phylum Pseudomonadota; class Gammaproteobacteria; order Pseudomonadales; family Pseudomonadaceae; genus Pseudomonas; species Pseudomonas sp. LY-1. The sequence continues at coordinate 3,738,999 of NZ_CP094353.1, forward strand.
TACTGGATGAACGCGGTGTCGCCATCGGCGCGAATGCGGTCCATGTGCTCGATGGCCTCGTCGGGCCCGCGCGGCATGCTGGCTTGCAGGTACTCGCGCAGCTCAGCGTAGCCGACGACGCGGTTCTGGAAGAAGTCGTGGTACTGGATGTGCGGATGGTAGTAAGACATCACGCCATCCAGGTCGCGATGACGCCAGCACAGGTGGTGGCGCGTCACTAGCTCGCGCGTGGCGTGGGTGTGCTGGCAATCATCGTCCGCGGCGGTGTGGGGCATGCATGGCTCTACGACGGGTAAAAGGTGGAGGTTGCCGAATTTCAGCGCTGCCATCAATGGCCGACGGCAACTTCTGACTAATGGCCTTTTGCCCAGCCTTTAGCAAGACATGACACACGTCAAGCTATAGGAAAAGAACCGCCGAACGGGGCGAAAAAACTGCCCTTGCATTTATGAACGAATGCTATTTTTACACTCTCACTCGCTGTGACCAGTGACGGTCATGGCCCCCTGCCGCGAGCTAAAGGAAGCGCTCAATGAACAAGGTGGGCAACATGAACAAAGTGACATTCCCCAACGCCTGCCAGCTGATGCGCTGGCATTTCCATCCCATGGGCTTCGAAGGGAGCATGGACGCTCCCGGCAGTATGGTCGCGCGTCTGTTCGACCGCGCCAGCGGCGAGACGCTGATCGCCATCGCCGGCATCCCCTGCGCCACCGTGATGAATGCTACCGATGTAGAGCGCATCATCGAAGCGGTGGAAGCGGAGCTGGAGTGTTTTGTGCCGCCGCATTTGTTAAGGGCTTGAACACGACCAGCGGTGCGCCAGTCGAGCGGTCTATCGACTGATGCACCGCTATTGCGGGCAAGCCCCTACATAGGGCCTGTGCCAGGCAGTGCTTAGCGCTGATCGTCAAAGAACGCTTTCCTGGCGTCGACCCGCTCCGAGGCCTTCGGCACATTCACGGCCTGGCCCTCGGGTTTTTCCACATACCAGTAGCAATGGCTGACCGCGCGGGTAATGCCGACATACGCCAGGCGCAACACTTCGTCTTTTTGCGCGTTGTCGTAGGGTTCAGTGTCGCCGGCCTTGCCCAGGCCCGCCATGCGGTACACCTGGTTCTTGTACGGCGAGCGGGTGACGTGCTGGCAATCCCCAAGCAGGAACACCGCATCCGCCTGCAGGCCTTTGGCGCTGTGATAGGTCAATTGTTTGAGCCTGCGCGCCGCAGGCGGCAAGCTAGAATCCACATTAACTACAGACTTAATATGCTCATTAATCAATAACTTATCGCTACTTTTTCGATACAACATTAACACCGAATCGCCCTTTTGATAGTGCTCCTGCAGACGCCGGCCCAAGGCCGCATCGTCGCGTTCCAGTACCGTGACGGGCACCAACGCCTTGGGTGTGCCGCTGGCCTTGGCCTTCTTGCCGGGGATCGCCGGCGCGGCGCGCACAATGTGTTCGGCGGCATCGATGATGTGCTGATGGCTGCGATAGTTCTCGCCGAGCATGACGCGGGTGGTACTCGGTGCCGGGAATTCCTGGTTGAACTGCATGAAGTACTTCGGCGAACTGCCGCGCCAGCCATAGATTGACTGCCAGTCATCCCCTACGCACAGCAGTGACGAATGCTGGGCGCCGCGTCCTACATGCATGGCTGGCCCACGGCTGCGGATTTCACGCAGGCTGGCGCGCAGCCAGGAGACGATCTGCGGCGAGACGTCCTGGAACTCGTCGATCATCAGGTGTGACAGCGGCCGCAACAGAGGGTCGCTGAGCAACTTGAGGTTTTCCGGGGTGTTTTCGCCAAACAGCGAGAACATGCGGTTGTAGGTCATGATCGGCGGCGACTGGTCGAGCAGATGATCTTCCAGAGCTTTCCAGAAAATGCTCAAGGCCTCGAAGAAGCAGCGGTCCGGATCGTCTTTGGCGAAGCTCATCTGGCCCACGGCACTGGGCACGTCCAGACCGAGGTTCTCGATGAAACCTGCGGCCATGACAAAACAGTCCAGCAACGGCGCCGACGCCAGCTCGCCTTTGACCTTGTAATCGAACCCCGGCCCCGCACTGGCATCACCGGCCAGGCTGCTTAAAAGACGCTTGGACGACTCGTAACTATCAAGCCATATCAAAGGCTTACGGCAGAATGCTTGAAACAGGGTGCGCTTGACCGCCCATTCTGCACGCACCGACAGCTTGGCATTGGGGCGGCTGAGCTGGGCGTTTTCCCGCGAATCGAAGCCCAGCACGACCCAGGCATCCAGCTCGGGAATATAGCCATGGCAATGGAATTGCGCGCCATTGATCTCCACGGTCTGGCGACTCGGCTCGATCCCTTTGATCGGCCAGGCGCCCGCGCGAAACCACAGGTCTTCAATCACGTCACACAGCTCTTCATCGCGCTTGGCGGCCAGTTCTGTCACGGCCATGCGCTTCTGCACGTCCGGGTGATCACGCTCCAGCTCCTTGAGCTGCAAACCATGGCGCGCCAGCGGTGCAATCAGTTCGCGAAAGCGCGCGTGCTGGCCGTACAGCCGGTGGTAGCAGGCGTTCATCTGCTGGCGTTGCGCCTCGTTGAGGCGCAGGTCGAACGGGTTGCTGTCTGCGTCCTCGAAGCCCGCACTGAGGTTCTCGAACGCCTGCAGCCGCTCGAAGCCCGGCAGGCTGCGCACCATCGGCAGGATGCGCGAGTGAAAGGTTCGCACCACGGCCTGGGCTTCTTTGATATCAAGGGGTTGCCCCCATAAGCTGAGCACTTCCATGAGCTTGTTGATGAAGTCCTTACGCGACTCACGGGTGAACGTCACCACGGTCATCGAGCTCAGCTCAAAACCCAGGTAATGGGTGAGCAGCAGGATACGCAACACCAACGATGTGGATTTGCCCGCACCGGCACCGGCGATCACCGAGGTGGACGGCGTGTCGCTGAAGATCATCTTCCATTGGGCGGCGCTGGGCTGCGCGTGAGCCGGCAGCAAGCGTGCCACATCGGCCTTGATGCGTTTTTTCAGATCGGCCGTGAGGGGCAGCCGCCAATCATCGAACAGGTTGTCATCCACCCCCGGCGCACGGTGTTCTTCCGGGCGGAAGTCGCGAATCAGCAGGACCTGCCGGCCTTCTTCGATGCCGTCGGCCTTGCCCTCGCGATAGCCGTACTCCACACCCGCCTCGTGCCCACTGCGAAAACCGTCGGCCTGCCCATGCAGCCAAGAGAACCGGTGTTGCGCGCGCAAGCGGGTCAAGCCATGCCCGAACAAGCGGGCGGCGAGCCGTTTCAACCATGGCATTTCGGCCAGGGGGCGCAATTCAGGGGGCAGATCAGGCTGTTGTTGCGGCACGCGGACTCCTGCGATGAGCTGGGTATTGACGAGTGCGCCATGGTCGCCGGAATCGCCGCGCAGTTCCAGCCAATTGCTTTGCCATCATGCAGTTAGGCGGTGAAGTGAAAGTCAAAGCATCCGAAACCAATCCAATTGATCGATAGGAATAAGGCATTTTTTACGCTTTTTATCGATCATGCACTGTTGGATGATGACCCCATCAACTGGAGACGATCATGCTCGAATTACGACCTTTCACCGCCCTGGGCGGCGCCCATCATGGCTGGCTTGACGCCCATCATCACTTTTCATTCGCTGAGTACCACGATCCCCAGCGCATGCACTGGGGCAACCTGCGGGTCTGGAACGACGACATCATCGCGCCCGGCACCGGGTTTCCCCAGCACCCGCATCGCGACATGGAAATCATCACCTATGTACGCGAAGGCGCCATCAGCCATGCCGACAACCTTGGCAACAAGGGCCGCACCGAGGCGGGTGACGTGCAGGTCATGAGCGCCGGCACCGGAATTGCTCACAGCGAATACAACCTGGAAGCCACCCCCACCAAGATTTTCCAGATCTGGATCATCCCCAACGAAGCCGGCCTGCCGCCGTCATGGGGCGCCAAGCCGTTTCCGAAAGGTGACCGCGAAGGGTTTGTGACCCTGGCCAGCGGCAAGGCCGGTGACAGCGAGAGCCTGCGCATTCGTGCGGATGCGCGCCTGGTGGCGGCCAACCTGAAAGCCGGGGAAACTGCCGAATACCGCCTGGACAGCGGGCGTCGCGCCTACCTGGTGCCGGCGACGGGGGTGATTGAGGTCAATGGCTTGCGCGCGCACGCGCGAGACGGTGTCGCGGTGGAAGATGAACAGCTGTTGCGCGTGACCGCGATAGAAGACAGCGAGATCGTGCTGGTCGACCTGGCCTGATCTCGAGGCGAAATGTAGGCGCGGGCTGACCCGCGCCTACGTTGGCTGAGGCGTGTCAGCCAGCGCTGATTGCAGCGTCAACCAGTACCTGCGCCTCTTGCACCAGTTGCTTGAGGTGATCTTCACCGATGAAGCTCTCGGCATAGATCTTGTAGATGTCCTCGGTGCCCGATGGCCGTGCGGCGAACCAGCCGTTTTCGGTCATGACTTTCAAACCGCCGATCGCCTGGTTGTTGCCCGGCGCATGGCTGAGGATCTGCTGGATGCGCTCCCCGGCCAATTCGGTGGACGTCACCTGCTCCGGCGACAGTTTGCCCAGCAACGCCTTCTGCGCCGGGGTGGCCTTGGCGTCGACGCGAATCGCGAACGGTTCGCCCAGAGCGTCGGTCAGGCCACGGTAGATCTGGCTGGGGTCCTGGCCTTTGCGCGAGGTCATTTCTGCCGCGAGCAGCGCCGGGATCAAACCGTCCTTATCGGTGCTCCACACGGTGCCGTCCTTGCGCAGGAACGAAGCGCCGGCGCTTTCCTCACCGCCAAAACCCAGCGAACCGTCGAACAGACCGTCGGCAAACCACTTGAAGCCGACTGGCACTTCGTACAGGCGCCGTCCGATGCGCGCCGCGACGCGATCGATCAAGCCGCTGCTGACCACGGTCTTGCCCACGGCCGCATCGGCGCGCCAGCCGGGACGGTTCTGGAACAGGTAGTCGATGGACACGGCCAGGTAATTGTTCGGCGCCAACAGGCCGCCGGACGGGGTGACGATGCCATGGCGATCGTGGTCCGGGTCGCAGGCGAAGGCCACGTCGAAACGCTCCTTGAGTCCGATCAAGCCCTGCATGGCGTAACTGGACGACGGGTCCATGCGGATCTGGCCATCCCAGTCGACGCTCATGAAGCGGAAGGTCGGATCGACTTCGGTGTTGACCACGTCCAGGTTCAAGCGGTAGTGCTCGGCAATCGCCGACCAGTAGCGCACCCCGGCGCCGCCCAGCGGATCGACGCCCAAACGCAGGTCGGCGCTGCGAATGGCGTCCATGTCGATCACATTGATCAGGTCGGCCACGTAGCTGTTGAGGTAGTCATGGCGATGGGTGGTGTCGGCTTTGAGCGCCTGGGCGTGGGTGATGCGTTTGACCCCGGCCAGCCGATTGGCCAGCAGCTCGTTGGCCTTGGCCTCGATCCATTTGGTGACGTGGGTATCGGCCGGACCGCCGTTGGGCGGGTTGTACTTGTAGCCGCCGCTTTGCGGCGGGTTGTGGGACGGCGTGATGACAATGCCGTCGGCCAGGCCGCTGGTGCGACCGCGGTTATAGCAGATGATGGCGTGGGAAATGGCCGGGGTCGGCGTGTATTCATCGCCCTCGGCGAGCATCACATGCACACCGTTGGCCGCCAGGACTTCCAGCGCGCTGGCCCCCGCAGGCGTCGACAATGCATGGGTGTCGAGGCCGACGAACAACGGCCCGTCGATGCCTTGGGCTTCGCGGTACAGGCAGATGGCCTGGCTGATAGCGAGCACATGCCATTCGTTGAAGCTCAGTTCGAACGAGCTGCCCCGGTGCCCGGAAGTCCCGAACGCGACGCGCTGGGTGGAGATCGCTGCATCAGGCTGACCGGTGTAATAGGCCGTAACCAGTCGCGGGATATCTACCAGCAACTGGGCTGGCGCCGGCTTGCCCGCAAAAGGACTGATTGTCATGCATAAACCTCGGAAAGAAGGATTCGGAAAAAATGACAGTTTACTGAGAGTTGGACTGCCGCGCGATGTTATAGATCCCACACCAGCAAGAGATTTTTCACACGCTAGGCGCTCTGCGCCTGCAGCAAGGCCAGCGCCAGCGCATCCAATGCCGCGTCCAGGTTCGGGTGCCCGTTGAACGCATGGCTCAGCCGTAGTTGCTGATGATGCAAGCCACTGAGGCTGAACAATTCCCCCGGGGCAATCACCACCTGTTGCGCCAGCAGGCGCTGGAACACCTGGCGCATGTCCACCGGCGCCGACGCGTGCAGCCAGAAACTCGCCCCGGCCAGCGGCATGCGGTAAGTCACCCGCCCTGTCAGGCGCTGATCCAGGCGCTGGCTCATGGCGTCAGCCTGCTCACGCAGGCGCTGGCGCAATGTCTGCAGGTGCTGGTCCAGCCGCCCACTTTGATACAGGTGGGCAATCGCGCGTTGGCGGATCGACGACAGGCGAAACGAACGCAGCAGGAACTGGCGCTGCAGCTCACTGCTCAGGTGGCGTGACAGTACATAGCCGAACGGTGCTTCCGGACCGAGTACTTTTTCGAACGACGAGAATACGATCAACCGTTCGGGGTTGACCTGGTTGCGCAGCGCCGTGTGGTTCTGCGCAAAACCCAACTCGCCAAAGGTGTCATTCTCCAGCAGCCAGCAGCCATATTCTTCGAGCAACTGAGCCACCCGCAAGCGCTCATAGTTGAGCATGACGTTGCCCGACGGCATGCCCACCACCGACGACAGCAGCACCAAGTGGACGGGTTCATGGCGCAACAGGTGTTCGAGCCGCGCCAGGTCCAGGCGACCGTCGACCTGCCAGGGCAACTCAATGACGCGCACGCCGGCAGCCTGCAGCAGGCGCAGTATTAACCAGTCGCAGGGGGACTCGACCAATACCGCGGCGCCCTTGAGACCCAGTACATCAATGAGTATTTCCAATACACCGCGCAGATCGGCACCGATGTAGACGTCATCGGCCTGCCAGCAGCGGGTCGGCGATGAGGTGTAACGCGCCGCCAACGCCGCGCGCAGCTCCCAGACGCCGCAAGGCTGCGACCAGGGTTGCAACTGGCGTGGGTGGCGGCGCACCAGTTGGCGTTCGAGCATCAGCAATGCGCCGTCCAGCGCTCCCAGCAGCGCCGGTTCATCGCCGCTGAGTACCACCATTCCGGGCCGCCGCGCCGCCGCATACAGGCGCTCCAACAGATCGGCGCCCGCCGCCATCAGCGGATTGGCTGCCACGGGCCAGGCGAAATAACCCGATTTGGCCACCGAATACACCCGCCCTTCCTTTTCCAGCAGGGAGTACGCGTATTGAATCGTCGAGATCGACACATTCAGGCGCGTCGCCAACTGCCGCAAAGAAGGCAGTTTGACGGGCATGTCCAGGCTGACTTCGTTGATCAGGTTGATCATGTAGCGGTACACCGCCTGGTAGGCGAAATCCGCCTGCCGCTCACCTCGCAGGTTCATGACTGTCTACCTGGACGCACACACCGACGCACCCGCCTAGCGCCCGAACAACTGAAACGCCCGCGCCTCGGCGTTGGTCTGCAGGCGTGCGGCCCGGCGCTTGCGCGCATCGGCGCCCTGTTCAACCGCCAACGGGCGCTTGCGGTAAAGGTGCTGGAGCAGAGGCAGCGGCAAGCCGCTGGTGTCGATCGCCCATTGCTGCAGCATGTCGGCAGCCGGCTTGCCCTGGAGCACCTTGTGCAACTCGGGGAGTGCCACCAGCATGCCGGGGTGGCATTGACGCAGGTAACCCTCCAACCGCTCACCATGATGGATGAAGGGCGAGAACAGCAAACAGGTCAACTGGGCCTCCTCCAGGCCAAAGAACTCTTGGGCGTAGGCCGTCGACTGCACACGCCCTTCCCCACCGCAGGCCTCTGCGATCAAATGTTCAGGAATTTGCCGGCGACACAGGTAGTCCATCGCCTGGCGCAGAAAACCCGCCACGCCGTCCTCGTAGGACAGCTCGCGCAGGCACTGGGCCTGCACCCCGCGCAGGTGAGCCATCAGCAGCGGGTTGGGGTAGGCCGGATGACTGAAGTGAAAACCAAACGGATCGGGGACGTAGCCCAGGAAGTCGCTGAGCAGAGGGGTTGAAGCAACGTCGACGTTGTTAAGCAGGTCGGCGATACCAATGTAGGCCAAATGGCGGTGCCCACCCCGGCCGGGGCTCTCATGGGCAACGTATTGCTCGCCATAGAGGTCTTGATAACAGCCGTTGCTCCACTCCTCCATGCGCGCGAACAACCCGGTGAGCGAGGCCGGCTTGCCCGGCGCAGTGCTGACGCCGGCCGCTTGGGCCGCCTTTTTCAACCACGCCAGGTACTGGCTTTGCTTGCGCGGCGAATCACCGCTGACCAGCGCATGCACCCCTCCGTTCCAGGTGGTGACACGCTGGTAGAAATCCCCCAGGGACAGGTAAGTATCGTTACACAACGTCGCGCGAATATCCCCGGAGGTCAGGTGCCCCACCATCAGCATATTGCGCTGGCTGACCTCCCGGCCCGCACCTGAGGCCGGGCGCTGGTGGTTGAACGGCTGCACTACCTGGTTTTCCACCATCAGCAACTCGACCCGCGGGTCGTCGTGGAAAAACAGTGTGCTGTAGCCACGCTGCAGGCTATCCAGCGTGGCCTGGGTCATGCCGGCATGTCGGAGCGTCGCCACACGCAAGTTGAAAGTCCTGGGCGCGCGGCCCGCGATAGTCAGTTGCGCCGCACGCAGCAGTGCCAGGGTATAGCTGCTGACTTCGCCGCCCTCATGGGCAACCAACACTTTGTAATCGCCCACTTGTTCCATGCCGCCGGCAGCCACGACAATTCGCTGAATCAATAATTGAAGTGCGGTACGTTCGGCGCGCGTGAAGTGCCCGACCAAACGTTGCAGAACTTGCTGATAAACATAGTTCATGGCTTGTTCGTGAATTGCGCTCATAGTTCTACTACCTGAGTTGAAATATCAGTTCCAAGTAACTGCCGAGGTTATTTGCTCGACCCATTAGATGCGTAGGAATGTCGTCACACCGCGTGGCGTAACGATAAATAAACCTTAGCACGCCGTAACAATTCGACAGGGAATGCCAATTGTGTGCCCTTCGCGCCGCCTCTCCTTGAGACCCTTGCGCCAGGGCGTCCTGACTACCCTAGGACCGTTCCGACAATGCCCTACACCGGCTTAAGCAGGAAACTAAGGATGCATCCGACATAAAGAAAAGATCCAGTTTAACCAATCAAACTTCAATAAATTGGAGTTACCTAACCCAACAGCTGCACCCTGTCTCGCAGGCAAGCATCGCGATAATTTAATTTCATATGTATCAGGCCGGAACGTCAGACATTCAATCATTGCTCAATCCTTGAGATGAGAGTGAAGTCACGATTATCGGCACTGGCATAATGATTAACAGATACAGAACGCCGCAAGAAACCAGTTCAGATGGCAATTGGGCAAGCCGTTGATTACGCGCACACACAGATGCCGCGCTGGAATACAGCGCGGCATCGGGGGGAAAGCTCGTGTTTTGCGGGGCCTGGCGCCCTGACGGCGGCTTAAACGCCGCGAGGGTTAAGCCCTGACAAATGGCGCATTTGCCCCATCCGTTCAGACGCCGGAGTATTCATTTGCGAATACTCCTACAGCTCAAACAGCTTCAACCTGCAATGCGACGCGCTCACGGCACGGGCATTCGTCCATGTAGCGGTGCGCTTCGACGAACTGGCTGAATGGAAACACGGTGGTTTTCAGCGGGACCAGCACGCGGTCGGCGGTCATCTGGTTGATGTCGCGCAACGCGCGCTGCAATGCCACTTGGTCCTGGATGATGCCCAGCTCCGGTTTGCCGGTGAAGTTGCCGATGCAATGCACAAAGAACTGAATATTCTTCTGGAACGCCGCACAGGCCGGGAATGGCGTCTGGTTGCCACCTTGCAGGCCATACAGCACCAAGCTGCCACGCGGCGCCAAGACATCACCGAGTAACGACATCTGCGGGCCGCCCAAGCCATCGAACACCACGTCAACGCCGCGATTATCAGTGAACTTGTTGATTTGCATGAGCAGGTCCTGCTCTTCGGTGACGATGACCTTTTCCGCCCCGAGGGACAGCAGGTACTCGCGCTCCGCGCTGTCCTTGGTCGCGGCAATCACACGCACACCCAAGGCCTTGCCCAGTTGCACAAAGGACGGGCCGGCGCAGTGGCTGGCGTCGGTCACCAAGGCAAACTGGCCGGGTTTGACCCGCGCCAAGTCCACATATGCAAAATATGCAATCAACAGCGGCGTGTAATGCACGCTGGCTTCGATCGGGCTCAAGACATCCGGATAACGGGTCAACGCCGAACGGGGCAGGACGATTTGTTCGCCATACACCGGGTAATCATTGGGGCTCTCGGCGGGAAAACTGGCGACTTTATCGCCCACGGCCAAGTCATCCACGCCGTCGCCCAGGGCTACGACCACCCCGGCCATCTCGTGGCCAAGGCCGGACGGCAAACGTGCGTGGGAAGACGCCAGGTTCTGGCGCCACAAAATGTCATACCAACTGATGCCAATTGCCTCGACACGTACCTGCACTTCGCCCGGTGCAGGCTGCGCGGCTGCATGCTCTTCGCACTTGAGCACCTCAGCCGGACCAAACTTGTGAAAACGGATCGTGCGGGACATCGCAAACCTCGTCAAAGTAACCTCTATTGCCCTGAACTCTATCTGGGCTTTCCGGGTAAGACCACCGGTCGCCGTTAATAGTCGACATGTCTGTCATTGATTCCGCGACTGAGGAATAGACCTCAACTATCGTAGGAAAACTCAATTAGCCGGTGCAGAGTACCAGCCTTTCCCCGTAAGATTCATGCCGGTCATGCTCCGAGCATGGAGATCATAGGGATCATGTATGGCCGCTCTCGTCAAGTTTACAGACTCATCCAGGACACAAGATGAACCGTAACGACCTGCGTCGTGTCGACCTTAACCTCTTGATCGTATTTGAAACCTTGATGCATGAGCGCAGTGTGACCCGTGCCGCCGAGAAATTGTTCCTCGGCCAGCCGGCCATCAGCGCGGCGTTGTCGCGCCTGCGCGGTCTTTTCGATGACCCGCTGTTTGTGCGTACCGGGCGCAGCATGGAGCCGTCAGCCCGCGCCGTGGAAATTTTCGCCCTGCTGTCCCCGGCCCTGGACTCGATTTCCACCGCCGTCAGCCGCGCCGCAGAATTCGACCCGGCCACCAGCACCGCCGTGTTCCGCATCGGCCTGTCGGACGACGTCGAGTTCGCCCTGCTCCCCCAACTGCTCAAACGCCTGCGCGCCGAAGCCCCCGGCATCGTGCTCGTCGTGCGCCGTGTCAATTACATCCTGATGCCCGGTCTGCTCGCCTCCGGCGAAATCTCCATCGGCGTCAGCTACACCGCCGAGCTACCGGCCAACGCCAAGCGCAAGGTACTGCGCCGCAGCCTGCCGAAACTGCTACGCGCCGACAGCGTGCCCGGCGCCCTCAGCCTGGACGACTTCTGCGCCCGCCCTCATGCGCTGGTGTCATTTGCCGGGGATTTGAGTGGGTTTATCGACGAAGAACTCGAAAAGCTCGACCGCAAACGCCATGTGGTGTTGGCCGTGCCGCAATTCAACGGCCTGGGCACCCTGCTTGCCGGGACCGACATCGTCGCCATCGTGCCGGACTACGCCGCCGAGGCCCTGACCGCGGCGGGCGGCTTGCGAGCCGAGGATCCGCCACTGCCGGTGCGCTCGTTCGAGTTGCACATGGCATGGCGGGGCTCGCAGGACAATGATCCGGGTGAGCGTTGGTTGCGATCGCGGATTCAGATGTTTTTTGGCGATCCTGAGAGTCTTTAGGCGTCGTCTGGCAGGCGGTTCAGTTGATCATTTTTGCTTTTCCACAAACCATGGAGCTCCATCCACTTCCAGTGGATTGCTACGCCTCGGCGACCCTGGGCCTCGGACCGACTGATCCCGGCGCTCGCCGCGCATCTCAAGACCCGCCCGGAAGTGGATATCGAATTGCAGGCCAACGACCGTGTGGTGGACTTGGTGGAAGACGGCTTCGATATGGTGTCCGCTACGGCGACCTGCCCAGCAGTGGCTTGGTGGGCTGCCTGCGCCCCACTGCGGCGTACCTGTGAAGCCAACGGCACGCCACGGATTCCAACGGGTCTGCAGTGCAATGCCATCGATTAGATGACATCCATGAAGCTACTCTCTGACCTGGGAGAAAGTAACCACTGGACCATATTCCTGATCAGACACTATCGCTTGCACACAAAATTTCTTTTCTGGAAATTTACTCAGTAACACCATCCTCCACGACTGAGCAACAATCCTGCACAGCTGCTCATAAACAGCATCATCCACCCTATCTCTGCGACCTTCAAAAACATCAAACAGATGCAGATGATTCAAATTAATGGGTTTAGGTTCGGTGCTCATCCCCTGCTCTGCTGAGCATCAAGAGGGATTTCGAGGATGAAGGTTGCGCCCTGTCCCGCTCCGTCGCTGTGCACGGTCAAGCTGCCACCCATTTCCTGCGCGGCGAGCGCGCAGCTGTGCAGGCCGAAACCGTGTCCCTCTTTGCGCGTCGTGAAGCCATGGAAAAAGATACGCGTCAGGTGCTCGGGCGTAATCCCGCTGCCGTTGTCAGTTACCGTGATACGCAGTACTGGCCCGTCCGCGAGGGCGGCGTTGAACATTATGCACGGGCTGCGATCGACCACGCCGTCCAACGCCTGATTGGCGTTTCTGATCAGGTTCATCAGAATCAGCAGCACTCGGTGACGGTCCAGCGACAGCAGGGGCAAGTCGGCAATGTCCTTGACCACTATCACCTCCTGGCGCACCCGTGCCCCGGCACTCATGCGCAAGGCATCATCAATCAGCTCTGAGACCGGTATTGTCTCGACGACACTGACGGCAACGGCATAGGACTGCTGGGCCGCAACAATGGTTTTGATGTGGTCAATGCCCTTGGTGAGTTGCCCGAGCTCTTCGATGATGCCCTGTTGCTCTGCCGTCACCACCTCCGCCAGCTTGAGCAGGTAGTCGGGCAGCATCTTCCCTTTGTTGTCGCGGGTAAGGAATTCGCTCAGGTCATTGATATGCTCGTTCAGCATCTGAGCCACCTTGCCCAGGCCCTGGGCCTTGGAAGTGCGCATCTGACTGCTGACCAGTTCTGCCGATACATTCACGCTGTTGAGGATATTACCGACGTTGTGCAGCACCGTCGTGGCGATTTCGGCCATGCCCGCCTGACGGGATTTTGCATTCAGTTCGGCTTGCACCTGGCTCATGCGTAGGGCCGCGCGTACGCGAGCCTTGAGCTCCAGCGGCGAGAAGGGTTTGGCAATATAGTCATCGGCGCCACTCTCCAGCCCGGAGACGCAGGCCTCGCTGCCGCCGCGGGCGGTCAACAGGATGACGGGGATATGGGCGAAACCCGCGCTGGCTTTGATTCTGGCGGTCAGGCCAAAGCCGTCGAGCTCCGGCATCATCACATCAGAGAGAACGACATCGATTGCTCGACGCTGCAGTGTTGCCCAGGCCTGTTCTCCATCAGCTGCGGTGACGACGATGTAGTCGTCGCGCAAAAGCTCACTGAGGTAGCTAAGCATTTCCGGGCTGTCATCTACCACCAGCACCCTGGACTGCAAGGCGTGCTCCGGGGTGCCCTCTCCAGTCGAGGCTTGGTCGTTGCTACTGCCATGGCGACCGTCGTCGAAAAGCAGGTGGCGCTGCTCGGCTGTGATGATCGTGGTGGGTGACGATTGCTCATGTATATCGCTGACTTCGGTCGGCACTGTGTTTTGCTCAGCCCCCCGCGCAAATCGAACAAAGAAGCACGCCCCCCGTCCAGGCTCACTGTTGACGCCGACTTCGCCCCCCATCAGTTCGACCAGATCCTTGACCAGCGCGAGACCGATGCCTGTGCCGCTGTATTGGCGCGTGGCGGAGTTATCGATCTGGGAAAAACGCTGGAACAACAGCGGCAGTTTGTCAGCCGCAATGCCAATGCCCGAGTCTTGCACCGACAGCTCAAATCGCTCGTCATCGAGCGCAGTGACGGCCAGATGCACGGTACCGCCAGCGGGGGTGAACTTGATGGCGTTACTCACCAGGTTGAGCAGAATCTTCTCGAAGTGCCGGGGGTCCAGGAACACCGTGCCAAGGGCGGGATCGATGCTGCAGGTCAAGGTGCAACCTTTGCCCTTGGCCACCATGGCCGCATCCTCGGCCAGCACACCCACCGCCTGGTTCAAATCAATCGGCGCCGGGCACAACTCAAACTTGCCGGCTTCAGCCTTGGAAAAATCGAGGATGTCGTTCACCCGGTTCATCAAGCGCAGCGCGTTGCGTTGGGCGCGCTCGATCTGCACGCGCCAGTCTGCCGGCGGGGTAGTCGCCGCCGAGAGCTGCTCCAGCGGGGCCAGAATGAGCGTCAGAGGGGTGCGCAATTCGTGGCTGACCGTGGCCACGAAATCGCTCTTGGCCTGGTTAGCCGTATCGGCCTGGTTGCGCGCCTGAATGAGCTCGACGGCCTGCGCCTCCAGCACCTCAGTCTGCCGGTGCAGCGTGTCGGTTCGTTCGGCGACCATTCTCTCCAACGAGGCCTGGACCTGCTGTCGTTCGGCGTCGGCTTCGGCCTCCAGCACCCGGATGCGCAACGCATTTTCTTGGAACACCCGCACGGCCCGCGTCATGATCCCAATCTCATCGCCGCGTCCAACGCTGGCGATCTCGGCGGTCAGGTCACCGGCAGCAAGCCGGCGCATGACCGAGGCCAGGGCGACGATGGGCTGCGCGACAAACCGCGAGGTGCTCCAGGCGATGGCACCGGCCAGCAGGATGGCGACGGTGCCCGCGATGATTGCCGCAAGCATGCCGCGATCCTTGTGGGCCAAGGCGTCTGAGCGCGCCTCGCCAGCGAAGCGCGCAACCAACAGGCCCGCGCTCCGGGCCTCGTTGCGAACTTGGTCACGCGCGTCGCTCAAGGCGTTGCTCGCCTGATGGAACCTGGCGAATGCGGCCCGGTAGCCAGCAATCTGATCGCTGACCGTCAGGGGTGTAGCGTTGGTCTGCGGCCCCACAGACGAAGGGAGAACGCGAGAGAGACGGGAGAGCTCATCCAGGATGGCGCCGACAGAGTCGGCGACCTCGGCCGACGGTGACAGGCGAAACGACAACGTCTGCGCTTCCAGGGTGGCCACCCGCTCGGCGAAACGCTTGGACAATGCAGCTGCATTTTGCAGTAAACCGGTGGCTGCCTGAATGTCGCTGGCGTCACGGGCAACGTGCTCGTCCACCTCACCCAACATTGCTTCGAGGCGCTCGGCCACATCCCCAACCGCGCCGAGATCACGCAAAGCCTCGCCTCCCAGGAGCTTGGGCGCCTTGCCAAGCTGCTCGACCGCCAGGCTGGCAGCAGTGATCGCCGTCGCCAACTGCCCAAGGGCCTCCACCTCCTGTGGCGCCTCCATCAACTCGCGCAATTGCTCGACCACGGGCGGCAGTGCCGCGCAGGCGTTCCTCGCCGCAGTGGCGGCCGCCCCATCACCGGTCACCAGCACCTTGGCCACATTGGCGGTGATGATCCGCTCGCCGTTGCGCAGGATATCCAGGATGCGATGGGCGCTCTCAATATTGCTCACCTGCGCCTTGTGGTCAGCGGCGCGGGAATCAAGCCCCTTCAGCCCATCGGCGATGCCCTGTTCGACGAGGATCGTCGCCTCTCGCATTCGGCTGTAGTGGGCTGTCATGCTCTCCGTTTCGCCATCCATGGTCAGGGTCGCCGCCCGTAAAGCGGCGATCGCCGCAGAGAGTCTTTCCAGACTGCCCTTGAGCGATTGCGCCTCTACCACCGGAATGTCGTCAAGGCCGGCGATAGCCGTCGCCACCATGCCTTCTGCCTGGGACAAGCTTTCCTGGTCGCGGGTGGCAATGAAGTTTTCCACCCGCCCGGTGGCCCCGTTGACCGAGGCCAGGATCTCTGCGGAATGACTGGCGGAATCCACCGCACGTACCATGCCTCGCAGGCCGTAGAGGTTCACCAGCGATACCGCCAGCATCAAGAACACCAGTGCGGCAACCGCCAGGCCGATCCTGACGGCAATGGGCCTGGCCGTGGCTGATTTGAATGTCAACATGGGGCCTCGCCTCCTAGCCCGCCGCTACTGTTTCTTGACCTCCGGCAAAAGCCCCGGCGCCGCCGTATTGTTGATGGCCGCGTCGATCATCGCCGCAACGGAAGCCTGGCTGTAGAAAGGATTGGCGGCGCCGCCCACCGGCATAGTGGCGAGCCAGGTGTCCAGGTCTTTCGCATCGATACGCACCAGCGGCACCTCGACGAACTTCGGCACCGGCTTGCCCGCCAGGATCTGCTGGGCCACCCAGAACCCCACTTGGGAGACACTCGGCGAGGCAGAGACAGAGACGGTCTCGTAGCCATTGGCATCGCGCTCCTGTTTCCACAAGGCGAGTTCGTCCTGGCGGTTCCCCATCACGATGATCGGCAAAGGGCGTCCTGCCGCCTTGAACGCCATGGCCGCCCCGTAACCATCGCCCCCCTGAGTCGCCACGGCATCAATCTTGGGCAACGACAGCAGCGCCAGCGCCACCTCCTTGCGGGCGACGGAAGCCGTCCAGTTCCCGTACACGGTCTTGGCGAATTTCAGTCCCGGATAGTCGCTGGCGGCCTTGCGAATGCCGTCGCTGATGTTTTTATCGGTGGCATCGCCGGCAATGCCGCGGATCTCCAGCAACGTTCCGTTGCCCTTAAGACGCTCGGCGATGTAATCCATTTCCACACGGCCCATGGCGGACCAGTCGTAATCCACGGTATAGACGCAACGTTCGGTGACCAGGCTGGCCATGACGACCACCACAATGCCGGCGTTGCAGGCGTCGCGGATCACCCCGTTGAGGGCCGTGTCGGAAGCGGCCAGGATGACAATGGCATTGACGCCCTTGACGATCATGTCCTGGATATGGGCCGCCTGTTCCGATGCCGAGTTATTGGCACTGACCACCGGGGCCTCCCGGATCAAGCCATCCTTTTGCGCTTGGAGCGCAATTTCCTGCCAGTTGCGCACCATCACCTTGCGAAAATCGCTGCCCGCGTAGGAATTGCTGAAGGCAATGCTATAGCCTGCGGTCGGGCCGCCAGCGCTGCCATCGTCAGCCGCTTGGGCTGGATTGGCGGCAACTATCGCCAGCCCCGCCACGCAGCCGGCGAAGCGCCACAAGAGTGTGTGGATTGGTTTAGCGTTCATGCTGTTCTCCGACGTGCCAGGGATTGACCAGCAGTAATCCACCCGCACCTGCCGGCAGCCTGGATCGACGGCTCGATCTGGTTGGAGCAGTTGGCCCGCAGATAGGAGATCTTCGACACTGTGAAGTTTGACGCAGGCATTGAACGTTTCCCTGTATGGCGCGTGCGGGGTTGTTCCATATTGCCTTTTAAAAAAACCTGAAGCCCACCCACCTAGTGTCTTGCCGGCATCGGACTGCTGGCCAACGACACTGGCTTTGATGGGGTTAGTGCCCTTGGCCAGTTGCCCAAGTTCTTCGGTTGTGTCGCCCTACGAAGGGCCGATGGACACGCGTTACCAGGCTACTCATTCGGTCGTTCCAATAGCAGGACCAGGCATGAAGAAGCAGACACATACAGATTCCTCTCCTTGGCGGCCGGCAATTGGACCCCCTGCATTGGCAATGATCATAGTATCAAAGTGCCCGCTTCGCGCGGGGTCTTGGAGGATTTCAGCCAATTGAGCGACTGAATCGCCCCGGATTCTCTAGACACCTTGCAAGCGCGCGCCAGCCTTGATTGCCAGGTCGAGCATGCTCAACCCATCATTGACCATTCGACGCTCACGAATGCCCGTGCGCGATTCTATCCATTCGGGCGTGGTATCCAGGCCGCTGGAAATTTGCTGATTGTCAATTATCTGAGGCGCGTGGTGTCACGTGCGGCCCTAGTTCGCTTCCTGACGCGGGGCACGGCCCAGCGACCAACCAAAATTCATGCCCGCCGCCGCCAGCAGGATCGCGCTCGCGCCAAGCACTTGCAGGGTGCTGAGCGGATGGGCGAAGGCAACCCAGTCGACCAGGATGGCGACGATCGGGTAGATGAACGACAGTGCGCCAACCAGCGCCGTGGGGATTTTCTGGATGGCGCTGTACAGCAGGGTCGACATGAGCCCGGTATGGACCACGCCGATAATGATCAGATATGTCCAGGCGCCCTCGACCGTATCGACCCTGCTGAAATCCACGAACGGGGCCAGGACCACCACGCCTACCACCATCTGGATCAGCACGATCAGGTGCGCGGGCAAGTCCTTGAGGCGCTTGGTGATCGCCGCCGCCACGGCGTAGAAAAAGGCCGAAGCCAGGGCCAGGCAGACGCCGAGCACGTAGTCGGCGCCGGTGGCCTGCCCACTGCCCTTGGCGGACACGATCAGCATCAGCCCGGCGAAGGCCAACAGCAGCCAGCCAACCTTGGCGGCGCTGAGGCGTTCAGCGAAAAACAGCACACCCAGACCGACCAGCATGAACGGCTGAACGTGGTAGACCACCGTGGCAATGGCGATAGAGGAATGTTTGTAGGCACTGAACAGCAGCACCCAGTTCAAAATCAGCGCCACCCCGCCCAGGCATACCAGAATGAACTGCCGGGCGCTGATCAGGGACCGACGCAGCACCCCAAGCACCAGGCACGTGACCAGCATCGCCAGGGCACCGAACAAACAACGCCAGAACACCACAGCCTCCGGGCTCTGCCCCGACATGATGACGAACCAGCCCACCGTGCCGGAGATGACCATGGCCGAAATCATTTCGAGCGTCCCACGGGATTGCGACTTCATCACTCACTGCTTCCTTGCTGTCGACATTGCCGTAACCTAAGCCGCCATTCGCGGACGCTGCCTCGGCAAAATAAACTTTATAATGAACTATTAACCATTATAATGAACACGGCGCCAAAGCGCGTCAACCCAGTTAAGGATGATTTATAAAACGAATGACCAACATAACGAACAACCTGCCGAGAAATAACCCGAGCCGAATCGACCTGCTGGCGCTTTCAATCAAACGCGAACGCTTGGCCGCAGGACTTTCCTTGACCGAGTTGGCGAAGCGCGCCGGGGTGGCGAAGTCGACCTTGTCTCAATTGGAGTCAGGAATCGGTAACCCCAGCATCGAAACCTTGTGGTCGCTGGCGATGGCAATGGGTTTGCAAGTCACCCGGTTCTTCGAGCACCCCCAACAGCCGTTGCGGGTGATTCGTGCCAACGAGGGCATGACCGCCTATGCCGAGACTGCCAATTACGCAGCGACACTGCTTGCCGATTGCCAGGCGGGAGTACAGCGCGACATCTACCGGCTCAAGGTGCAGCCCGGCGAAGTTCGGCTGTCTCAGCCTCACCCACCGGGAACCGTAGAGCACGTAGTGCTGTGCAGCGGCAGCGCCCATATTGGCCCGGCGACTGGGCCTGTATTGCTGAATGCCGGCGACTACATCAGCTACCTGGCGAATGTGCCTCACGTGTTCGAAGCACTTGAGGCGGACACTACTGCAGTGATGGTGATAGAGCATTCCTGAGGTAGGCGCCATGGACACGCCAAAGGATGAATCGCCCTGAATTTTCTGGACGCCCTGACAGCGACTCACGATACCCCTGACTCCAATGGGGAGTTAACAATAACCATTAGAACCCTGATGGAATTCTTCCAGCTCCCGCCATTTTCGTTCGCTCGTGTATCACGAGCGACCTAGGGGCAAGATTGGGGGCATATTTGAAATTTTTCTGCCTGCCCCGCCCATCTCTCGCACGCCGTTGGTACACATCTGCGTTGCCCGCAAAAAGTTGACGTAGTAAGTCTTTTTCGGAGCTTCCGTAACAGCGATCGCTCACCATTGTTGCGAAAACGGTAACTAGGCATTCCAGAAAGCGCGATGGTGCCACTGAAAAGCACATGCTAAGTTTCGCGCCGCGTAACAATTTGAAATATTTTCTATGGCCTGAGTGCGTCTAGCTCGACCATCAGACACTCTTAGCTCAACTTTCCCGGCACTGCCATGCGCCAACTTGCACGGCAGTTGAAAGGCGCCCATGAATCGAAATGAACTGCGAAAATCCGACATCAACCTGATGGTCATTTTCGAAGCGCTCATGCAGGAACAAAACGTCACCCGCGTCGCCGAAAAAATGTATTTAGGCCAGCCAACCGTCAGCACAGCACTGGGACGGCTGCGAACGCTGTTCAATGACCCCCTGTTTGTTCGAGTAGGCCACCGCATGGAGCCCACTCGCCGCGCCGAAGAAATCATCCGGCATCTGTCGCCAGCGCTTGATGCCATGGCCACGGCGCTCAGCCTCGCACACCAGTTCGATCCGCTGGAAAGCTGCCTGACCTTCAAGATCGGCCTTTCCGACGACGTCGAATTCGCCCTGCTGCCGCCCTTTCTGGCGGCGCTGCGCGATGAAGCCCCCAACGTGGTCGTGATCATCCAGCATGCCGACTATTGGCGCATTCCCGACCTATTGGCGTCTGGCGACATCACCGTCGGCATCACCGAGACCCGTGAACTGCCCGCGAATGCCAAGCGCAAACTGCTCAGACGCGTCGAACCACGCATCCTGCGCGCCGATAACGCTGACGCACCTTTGACCCTGGACGAGTTCTGTACCCGCCCCCATGTTCAAGTCTCTTACACGGCCAATATCCACGGTATCGTCGATGAATGCCTGGCTAAAATCGGCCGCGACCGCAAGGTGGTACTGTCGATTCCGCAGTTCAGCTCGCTGCCGGCGGCCCTCAACGCGACCAATCTGCTGGCGAGCTGCCCCGACTACGCGGCGAAGGCGTTGCTGGGGTGGGGCAATTTGCGCGACGAACCCTGCCCGTTCGAGGTGCCGGCACAGGAGTTGTCCATGGTCTGGCTGAGCCTGACTGACAACGACCCGGCCGAGCGCTGGTTGCGCACCCGGCTAGAGCAGCACATGGGCAACCTGGCCGCCACTGCTGCTTAGCCGGCAATTCAAGGTGCGCTGCCCAGCGTGTTGAAGTCACGCAATTTGGCCGGCTGGCGCGGATCACCAATCAGTAGCTGACCTCGCTGATAGGCCGGGTTGACGATGCTTTTCCACGGCTCGAACGTGTCGAAGCGCAGCCCTGCCAGATCCGCCCACGTGTGGATGAAGTGCGACGTGGTCCACTCGCGATGTAATGCATCGCGCAGATCGAGTGGGTTGTCCTCTTTCCAGCTCGGCGAGCGCCATACCAGGAAAGGCACGGTGTACATTGGCCGTGTCGGCGCCTCTTCATTGCGCCCCAGCATGTGCGGGGCCACCGGGTCGTACACCGACTCACCATGATCTGACAGATACACCAGGAAGCCATGCGGGTTGGAGCGCTTGAAGCGATCAATCAACGAGCTGACCACGTAATCGTTGTAGAACACGGCATTGTCATAGTCGTTGTATTTGCGCAGCGTCTTGTCCGTGATATAGCGCGGTACCTCGGCGCTGTCCTGGAACCGCGCGTAGCCGCTGGGAAACCGGTAGCGGTAGTTCATGTGGGTGCCCAGCAGATGCACGACGATCAGCTTTCGCGGCGCCTTGTCCTTGAGAACCTGGCTAAACGGCTCCAGCACGTCTTCGTCGTATTGGCTGGTGGAATTCTGATTCCGGTTGTTGTTCAGGTAGACCTGCTCGTCCGCCTGCTTGGAAAAGGTGGTGAGCATGGTATTGCGCTGGGTCATGGTCTGCTGATTGGTGATCCAGAACGTTTTGTAACCAACCTGCTTCATCATGCTGATCAACGAAGGTGTCGTCAGGTACAGGTCCGGGTGCTCCTGGTCGGCAAAAGTCAACACCTGCTGCAGCACTTCGATGGTATACGGCCGCGGCGCCACTACCTGATCAAACACGTCGAGTTCGGGCCGCAAGGCATCCAGCTGTGGTGTGGTCTGGCGAGTGTAGCCGTACAGACTCATGCGCTGGCGATCAGTCGACTCGCCGATAACCAACACCATTGTCGCTGGCTGCCCGGCATGGGCATCCACTTGATGCTGCAAGGGCGCAATGGCTTTCCAGCCCTCGAACATATTCGCCATATCGGCCAATTGCTGACGGTACTGCGTGTAGCCAATGACCATCTGCCAAGGCGATGCCGACTGTAGATTCTGCTGAAACTTACCGATGCGCATGTCCAGGTCGCCACGCTTGCGGTACTCATGGAGGGCTGAGTAGCCCACCGATGCAAAGGCAATCAGCAGGCACAACACCACCTTGGCACGCCCCGAGAACGCAACGGGGCGAACCCTGAACCATAACCCCAGCGCGATGACGGTATAGGCCACCAGCACGGCCAATTTAGACCAGGAGAAATACTGGGAAATATACTCACTGGACTCACTCATGTTGGACTCGAACATGATAAAGATCGCGCTTTGCGAAAACTCCTGGCCATAGATCAGGAAGTAAGCCAGCGCAGTCAGCGAGCACATCCACAACACCAGCCCTATCAACCCGACGATGGGCCGCGTCCAGCGCGGAAACAGCAATGGCGGGATCAGCCACAGCAGGCTTGCCGCGCTGGCTTGCCAGAAGCCGTCAAGGCCGGCGACATCGGCATGGTAGATCAACCATTGCAGGGGGCCGGAAAAATACCAGAAAAACAGGTACATGACGGCCAGCGAGCGGGCACTGGAACGGCGCAGGAGCGGCGTGCCAGAGGCATTCGCAAAGGGCTGGGCGCCGAGATGGGGCATAGATTTATTCAACGCGTGTAACCTGCGGTTCAAGAGATGAGGAAAAGCCCGGGGTCTCACTGACCAGTGTTTCGATGAGCTGACGGCAAATGGCATGCACCTGGGCCTGCGGCAAGCCCGCATCGACCTCGACCACCCGCGCCCCGGGGAACGTCAAGGCCGCGGTGGCGGCCACCTTGCGCTCGATCAGGGCTAGGTCATGGTCGGGCTTGCGCGCCCAGGCCGTGTGGGCGTCCACATTGAGCCGGATGACCAGCGTGGGCGGTATCTGGGCCATCTCGATGTAGAGGTCGCGCTCACGCCGGGCCAGCAACGCGGTTAACCAACCAGTGGCATGGGCGGCCGACAAGCCAGGGCCATCGTTGAGCCCGGCGATCTGCGCCTGCGGGTAGCGGTCACAGATCACCAGCCGCCCGCTCTCGCGCACGTGCAGCATGTGCAGGAAACGACGCCAGCGCAGCCTGCCGAACAGGTAGATGACCGCAGCCGTGACAGGCCCGGGAATACGCTCGCCGGGCGTTCGAGCCCGACTGGCCTTGGCGGACAGATGCCGCTCCAGCATCGCGCCTATCCACGGCAACTGCCGAATCTTCAGCCCCAGCGCCCCGGAGCCCAGCCCCAGGTAGGCATATTGGCTATTGGCAATGACTGAGCATAGGTAGTGCGCCGTGGTGGTCTTCCCGGCACCGTCCGGGCCGATGATGGCGACCAACGGCGCCAGGCGCCGGAAGGCGCTACGGCTGGCCATTACACGGCGCGCTGGCGGGCCAGGCATGCGTTGATGGCATGCTTGGCCTGGTCGATGACGGTATCCAGGGGCTGGGTACTGTCCAGATCAATGATCGGACTGCCCTGGTATTCCAGCTGCGGCACCAACGCGATTTTGGTGGCCAACGACGCGTAGCGGTGGTCCGGTTTGCGCTTGTAGGCCGTTTCCAGATCGACATTGAGCCGAATCACCACGTCAGGGCGATAGCTCACCATGTAGCAGTACAGCAAGCGCTCGCAACGTGCCAGGCAGCGCACCAGCGCATTGCGATGCGGTACGCCACTGAGGCCCGGGCCATCGATCTTCATTTTGGCCACGGCAATTTGCGGAAAGCGATCGGCGATCACCGCAACACCCTGGCGTCGCAGCGACATCATCTTCTGATAGCGCCGCCAACGCCGTACGGACAGCAGAAAAATCGCGGCCGCCGCCAGGGTACTCGGCGCCTCGATGGAGGTTCGCGACGCTTCGCCTGGCGACACTGTTTTCGGCGAGTTTTTGGCAATCAGACGCTTGAGTACGCCCCCCACCATCGGCAAGCCCACCAGTTTCTCGCCCAAGGCCTTGGATTGGATGCCCAGATGGCAGCTTTCAACCTGTCCGGACTCGCGCATCCACGCCAGGATAGCGTCGGAAACAGTGGTCTTGCCCGCACCATCGCAGCCTACAAAGGCGATCACTGGTGCTAGTTCGTTCTCATGGTTCATCGACATCTCAGCGGCCTCCCGTGCCATGGCTCAGAGCGGGACGCGGCAGCGGCGCATGCCCACCTGTCACGACCTTGAATTTACCCTCGACCAACTCGACAACCTTGTCCGCCACCTCGATCAGGCGCGGACGGTGCGACACGGCGATAATGGTGATGTTCGGCGTCAACGCCTTGAGCGTGGCGCAGATGTCGGCTTCGGATTCGGCGTCCAGCGCACTGGTGGCCTCGTCCAGGATCAGCAGGCGGGGCCGGTGCGCGAGCGCGCGGGCGATAATGATCCGCTGGCGCTGACCACCGGACAGTTGGCCGCCCCGCTCCCCAACCCGCGTGTGCAGGCCGTAATCCAGGCCCTGCACGAATTCCCAGGCGCCGGCCTGACGCAACGCATGCTCGGCATCGGCTTCGGTCAATGACGGCTCACCGAGGGTGACGTTGGCCAGCACACTGTCGTGTAGCAGCAGGGTTTCCTGGGTCACGTAGCCAATCATCCGGCGCCAACTGCGCCGTTGCAGATCGCCCAACGCCCGGCCATCCACGCGGATGCTGCCGTCTTGAGCCACCAGCAAAGCGCACAGCAGGTCAAGAACCGTGGTTTTGCCGGTGCCCGACGGGCCAACCAGCGTTGTCATGGTGCCCACCTCGAAACTCACGCTGGCCTCGTCGAGGACGCGTCGACCGCCGTAGGTAAACGAAACCTGATCGAACACAATGTTCCGGGCCAACGTTGGCTGGAGGCTGCCGCCGGCGGGTTCGCGCTGGGCCTCGGCTTCTTCCACCGCCTCGCGCAGGGCCCAGAACGCGCTCTCCTGCCCGACCATGCGGTGATAGCGCTGCTGCGCCTTGTGCATCAGCCCAAGCACGCGCACGACCATGAATATCAGCACCATCACCGAGGACATCGGCAGCTTCCAGATCACCAGGCCGGCGTACAGACCGCCTGCGGCCAGCAGCGCCAGCAGCGGCTCCTGCAGGGCGCGCAGGGTCTCGCGGCTGGTGACTTCCTTTTCCATGGCAATGTTGAGCTCGGTCGCCTGGCTGCGCAGCAGCGAATCGGCGATGTCCTCGCGGGCCATCGCCTTCAGCGGTTTGACCGAACCCAGGGTGTCGCTCAGGTTGATCAGCAGTTCGCGCATCAGCCCGGTCTGGCTTTTGCCGGCCTTGCGCGAGGTTTTCACCAGGCCTCGCAAGGCCAGTAAAATGGTCAGGCCCAGGGCAATACACACCAGGGCGGCCTGCCAGGACACCACGAAGGCAATGATGGCGTAGGCAATGGCCTGAATCGTCAGGGCCACCATGTTGGCGGCGTGCTCGTAGGCCGTCGAGGCACGGAACGCCTCGGTGGCCACGGCGTTGGCCAGGGCCCCGCCCGGCTGACGCAGGTAATGCTCCCATCGGCTGCCCAGCGTGGCATTGATCAGGTCGACACGCAGGTCCGTGGCTACGTGTGCCACGGTGTAGCCCACCTGACGATTGGCCAGCAGAATCAGCAGGCTGGTCAAGGACATGCCGACCACGATGATAATCAACAATACGGTGATGGAAGGCTCCAGCCCTACACTGTGCAGCACGCTGGCAACATGGCCGGCCACCATGCTTGAGTGGCCGCTGTCACCCAGCATGACCGACACCAGGGGCAGCATGGTGGTCAGGCTCGCGCCCTCCACCACACCGGCGACCACCAGGCTGAGCAGCATCAAGATTGTGCGAAGGGGGTAGGATTTGCCGAATGCCAGGATGATTCTCATGCCACCGACTCCAGGATATCGCTGTCACGCAGGGCGGCGAAGGCCTCCACCATGACGTCGATTTCCTGTTCCGAATGGGCCGCGCTGACACTGCACCGCACCAGCGTGATGCCCGCAGGCGCGGCCGGCGGCAGCACCAGGTTCACATACACCCCGTGCTCGATCAACGCTCGCCAGAAGCGCACGCCCTGCTCCTTGGTGCCGATCATCACCGGCACCACCGGGCTGGCATGCGGGCCCACCTGGTAACCCAATGCTGCCAGGCCGTCATACAGGCGATGGGCGTTTTGCCACAGCTTTTCGCGCAACTCAGGGGCTTGTGCAATGGTCTGCAGCGCCGAACGCACGGAGGCAATGGCCGATGGCGACGGCGAGGCGGTGAAAATATAAGGACGACTGGCATAGCGCAGCACTTCCATGCCGCGGTCATTACCCACCGCGAAGCCGCCAATGGCCGCGAGGCTCTTGCTGAACGTCCCGAGGATGATATCGACGTCCTGCTCCACATCCAGCGCCTGGGCCAGGCCACGGCCAGTCGCGCCCATCACGCCGAAGGAGTGCGCCTCGTCCAGCAGCAGGTAACCACCCAGGCGGCGCTTGATCTCGACGATTTCCTGCAGCGGAGCCACGTCACCGAGCATGCTGTAGATGCCTTCGACGATGATCAGCGCATGCTTGGCCTGTTCGCCGAGGCGCACCATGCGTCGCTCAAGGTCCGCGGCGTCGTTGTGACGAAAACGGATGATCTGCGCCCCTCCCAGGGCGCATGCATCGTAGATACTGGCGTGGCAATCGGCATCGAGCAGCACCACGGCCTTGGGCGTCGCCAGGGCGCTGATGACGCCCAGGTTGGCGACATAACCGGTGGAGAAGACAATGGCGGATGGCCGCTCGAAGAACGCCGCCAACTCCTGCTCCAGTGCCACGTGCCCGCCGTAACTGCCGTTGGCCATGCGCGAACCGGTAGTGCCAGTGCCCTGCTCGACCAAGGCAGCCTGGGCGGCGGCAATGGCCTGAGGGTCAAACGTCAGGCCCAGGTAGTTGTTGGTACCGGCCAAAATGACGCGACGATTGCCGATGCGTCCCTGGGTGGCGCAATGGACCTCATCGATGCAGGTGCCAAAAGGGTTGAGGCCGTCGTCCTGGAACGCTTCGCGCTCCTGTGCCAGGCGGGAAAAACTGTCATACAACCCCATGATGCTCCTCCAGGTAGATCATCAGTGCGTCGGTGAGATCGGCGGGTGTGCTGACATCAATCAGGATATTGATTGGGATAGACAGGTCGAACTGGTCTTCCAGCATCATCAGCAAGTCCATGATCTTGATGGACTCAAGGCCCAGGTCTTCGATCAGGTTGCTGTGCAGGCCTACTGGCCGTTGCTTGTCGGCGGTCAAGCCGCTCAGGCATTCCAGGATGTAGTCGGTGACGACTTCGCGCTTCAACATAAAAAGAGTCTGATATCTGTATGAAAGTGGGATCAAAACAACCGTTCACGCAACGCGTGTTCAAGCTCAATGGCCGGGTACCAGCCCAGGTCCTTCGAGATAAGGCGGTTGCTGGATGACCAGTCGGGATGGATAAGCTCGTTGACCTTGCTCGGCGTCAGCATGGGCTCGCCACCTGCCAGGCGATGCCAGGCCAGGTTCAGGCGTGACAGCTGCAAGAGTAAGGCTGTGGGAACACCGATCAGACGCACCGGCCCGCCGCGTATCAGCGCCCCCATGGCGGCCAGTTGCTTCCAACCGTAGCCATCCTTGGCACCGTCATTGATTTCGTAGCGCACGGCATGAATGGCCTCCACGTCTAGCCAGCGCAGGGTGGCCTGGACCAGGTCTTCCACATGCAGAAAAGACAGCCGTGCATCGGCATGGCCAAGCCGGGGCAGCCAGCCACGCAGCAGTGCCGACAGTACCGGCTGCAATTCGCTGTCGCCTGGCCCATAGACGGCCGTAGGCCGGAAAATGCTGATGGGCATGTCGGCGGCCGCCTGGAGGGCAGCGACTTCGGCATCGAACTTGGACTCGGCGTACCACGACAGGTGCGGGTACCTGGCAGCCAGCGAAGAAAACAACAGGAAACGCTCGCAACCGGCAGCCTTGGCTGCCTGCACCAGGCGCCGGGTGCCCTCGACGTTACAGCGCTGAAACACTACGCGGCTGCGACCACGCACCTGGCCAGCACAATGGATGACTGCACTAGCGCCGCTGACCAGCCTGGCCAGCGATGCCTCATCTTCCAGCGACCCGCGCACCCACGTCACGGCGTCCAGGCTCGCCACCGATCGGCGGGTCAACGCACGCACGGCGATACCGCGCGCCAACAGGGCCTGCAGAATGCGCCGGCCGATAAAGCCGGTGGCCCCCGTGATTGCCACGGTCAAGCTCATCAGGCGATGGCCGCGGCAGGCAACGCAAGAGCGTCGAGCATGCTCAGGTAGCGACGTTTGGCCTCAGCACGTGCCGGTTTGCCGGATGAGGTACGCGGAATGCTTTGCGGCGGTACCAACTGAATGTCGACGCTGACGCCGAACTCACTCTGGATGCGCCCCGACAGCGAGCGGACCATTTGCTCGCGCGATGCGGGCGAGGCCACCCGGCACTGGATCTGCATCACCACCACTGACTCATCACCGCGCGACGTCACGAAGGCGATCGCATCGCCCGGCCGCACGCCAGGCTCGCCCTCGGCCACGTGCTCGATATCCTGAGGCCAGATGTTGCGCCCGCGAATGATAATGAGGTCTTTCTTGCGGCCGGTGACATGTAGATTGCCCTCGAACAAATAACCCAGGTCGCCGGTGCCCAGCCATTGGGAGGCCTGCAGTTGCGAGTCAGGGTCGCGGAAATAGCCACTCATCAGGCTGGGGCCGGCAATGAAGATCTGCCCCACCTCGCGCTCGCCGAGCACCTCACCCTGGGCGTTGCGAATTTCCAGCCGGTGCCCGGGCAGGACCGCCCCGCAGTTCACGAACGTGCTGACGGCACGTGTGCGTGACGTGGGCGGTACGGCCTTGCCGCTGTGCTCCAGTACATCGCGATCGATCACATCGGCCCGCAGGCCTTTGGGGGTGTCGGCAAAGCTGACCGCCAGGGTGCTTTCCGCCAGACCGAAGCACGGCATGAACGCCTCTGTCGCGAAACCTGTTGCCGCAAAACGTTCGGCAAATTGCGTCAGTGCCTCGAACGGGACCGGCTCTGCGCCCACACCAGCAACCCGCCAACTTCTCAGGTCAAGCTCGGCCAGGTCCTTGTCACTGCAACGCCGCAGGCACAGGTTGTAACCGAACGGTGGCGCCACGGACACCGTGCCACGATTGCGGCTGATCAGCTTCAACCATTGCAAGGGGCGCATGGCGAAGTCCTGCGTGCGCAGGTAGTCGACCGACAGTTGAGTGGCGACGGGTGTGAGGACGAACCCCACCAGGCCCATGTCGTGATAGAAAGGCAGCCATGAAACGCAGCGGTCGCCTTCGCGCAGCTTGATGCCGTCACGACTGATAACCTGCAAGTTGGCCATGACCGCGCGCTGGGTAATCACCACGCCTCGAGGAAAGCGGGTGCTGCCCGAGGTGTACTGAAGGTACGCCACATCGTCCGCGCCAGGTGCCTGCAATTCGACCTCGGCCTCTGGCAGCGCGTCGATGTCGACACCACTGAGCAAGGGCATCGGCGGCATATCGGCAGCGGCCTCTCGCACCAGCGGCAGCCATTCCTCGCCACCGCACACCGCAGCCGGGCTGCAACTGTTCAGCAACCCACGCAGCTTGTCCACGTAGGATGAATGCTGGCCAACCCCCATGGGAATGGGCAACGGCACGGGGATCAGCCCCGCGTATTGGCAGGCGAAGAACACTTCGACGAACGTGGCATTGGTGTCGGCGATCAGTGCCACCCGGTCGCCCCGCACCAGCCCCAAGCCGAGCAGGCGACGTGCGCCCATCAGGGCGCGCCGTTTCAGCATGCGGTACTCGAACGAGCTGACCAACTGACTGCGTCGGTCATAGAAGTTCATGCCGGTTTGACCGGTGGCGGCATAATCCAATGCCTCTACCAGACTTTCAAAGTCTGCGTGACGCATGGGTATGGAATGATTTGAGCTTGTTTCTGACATATACAGCACAGCCATTAGATGAGAACCTTCGGCCTGATCGCATGACGGCAAATCCACCCGCAACATTTCATTTGGCCGATGCATTTATCAGGTGACAATAAGATAGGAAACAGCGCATCTGCGCCGCAGCCAGCAAGCGATTGTTGCCTGCGCAGTGTTCAAATTCTGATTGAATCAAATTCGGCGCGAAGATTAACAGGAGTTGTTTTCTGAACGACTATTCATTTATCAGATACCCGTCATCTGAAACAGCGATGAAGATTTTATATACAAACTTAGTTAATAGCGGTTTCATTTACGCCGCATTTGCGGTGATCAACCGTGCGTTACGTTAGTTAAGTTAACACCCCCTCGAAGTTAGTTGGATTTAGGTCAGCCATGATTTCCATAGAACAGGTCAGCGACAAGGCTGGTTTAAAAGCCTTCATCTCCCTGCCCTCCCACTTGTACGCAGACGATCCCCACTGGGTCCAACCCCTGCATGTGGAACGTATCGAGCATCTGTCGGCGAAGAACCCGGCATCGGACCACATTCACTGGCAGGCCTGGATTGCGCGACGCGGCGGTGAAGTGGTGGGCCGCATTACCGCTCAGGTGGATTCACTGCATCGTGATCTGCACGGCATGGACACCGGCCATTTCGGCATGCTCGACGCCATCGATGACGAGGCAGTGTTCAGCCTGTTGACTCATACGGCGGAGACCTGGCTGCGCAAACAGGGCGCCCACCGAATCACCGGCCCGTTTGGCTTGAACATCAATCAGGAAAGCGGCCTGCTGGTCGACGGGTTCGATACACCGCCGTCGGCGCTGATGGAGCATGGCAAGCCCTACTACGCCGCGCGCCTGGAGCAGCAGGGCTACGCCAAGGGCATGGACCTGCTGGCTTACTGGATGCGACGCACCGACCTGTCCTTCACCCCGGCGCTGACATCACTGATGGACTGCATGCGCGGTAGAGTCACCATCCGGCAGCTTGACCGCAAGCATTTCGCACGGGAAATGCAGGTACTACGCGCCGTGTTCAACGATGCCTGGCAGAAAAACTGGGGGTTTGTACCGTTCACCGAACGTGAGTTCGACGAGATGGGCGCGCAACTGAAATTCCTGGTGCCCGAAGACATGATCTATATCGCCGAGGTCGACGGTGAGCCCTGTGCCTTCATCGTTGCCCTGCCCAACATCAACGAAGCCATCGCCGACCTGGATGGGCGCCTGCTGCCATTGGGCTGGGCCAAATTATTGTGGCGTCTGAAAGTCAGTGGCGTACGCACCGCGCGGGTACCGCTGATGGGTGTGCGACAGCAGTACCAGTTCAGCCGAATGGGGCCGATCATCGCACTGTTGCTGATCGAAGCCTTGAAGGCGCCGTTCGAGAAACGTGACATCGAAGCACTGGAAATGTCCTGGATCCTGGAAACCAACACCGGTATGCGGACGATTCTGGATCGCATCGGTGCCGCCCCCTACAAACGGTATCGCCTGTATGAAAAAGCAATTTGAACCACCGCGTTTCGACGCGCTGGTGCTGGGTGCGGATCGCCATGGCCATGACCCGGTGGCTGCGCTGGGCTCGGCGGGTTGCAAGGCGCTGACGCCAATCGCAGGGGTGCCGATGCTGCACCGTGTGCTGGGCGCTTTGCACGACAGCGCCCAGGTTGGCCGGGTAACGTTGATCGGGCCTTCGCTGGCGCTGCTGGAGAAGGACCTCCATGTACGGTCGATGATCCTCAGCGAGCAGTTGAGCTTTCTGCAACCCCAGGCAACCCCGGCTGCAAGCGTCGCCCATGGCCTGGCCAGGCGACAACACTGGCCATTGTTGGTGACGACCGCCGACCATGCCTTGCTGCGCGGCGACATGGTCGACTACTTCCTCACCCAGGCAGCCGCCCTGGATTGTGACGTGGCGGTTGCCGTGACGCCCCTGGAGACAGTGCTGCAACGATTCCCTGGCACGGCCAGAACGGCCATCCGGCTCAAGGGTGGCCCGTATTGCGGCAGCAACCTGTTCGCCTTCCTCACCCCACAGGGTGCCAAGGTGGCGCAGTACTGGCGTGGCATGGAAGAAGCGCGCAAGCGTCCCCGACAAGTTGTGGCCCGTGCGCTTGGCCCGCTGGCTACCGTGCGCTACCTGCTGGGCGAACTGTCCCTCAAGCATGCGCTGAACCAGCTTTCCCGGGTGCTCGGCGCACGCGTGGGCGCTGTGGTCATGCCCTTCCCGGAAGCGGCGGTGGATGTGGATTCAGCCAACGACTTCGCGCTAGTGGAACGCACCCTGCGCGAGATGGCCAAGGACCACGGGCGCCCTGCGGCCTGACCGACTCACCCGCTTCATTCCCCTTTTTACTGTGCACGGCTGATGCCGCGTTGAAGGCTTGCGGTACATGCTTACGATCGAGCGCTACATCATTTCCGAAGTACGCCGTCCTGTGACGATGATGGTTGGCTTCCTGACCTTTGTTTTCGCCAGTTACTCGGCCGAACGCTACCTGACGGAGGCCGCCAACGGCACCCTGGCGCTGGGGGTGGTCCTCGACATCGTTTTCTACAAAGTGCTGATCGCGCTGGAGATGCTGCTGCCCGTCGGGCTGTATGCCTCGGTGGCCATCGCGCTGGGTCGGCTATACAACGACTCGGAAATCACCGCCATCCTGGCGTCCGGTGCCAGCCCGTTGCGTATCTACCGGGCCATTCTGATCATCGCCACACCGCTGGCCCTGGCGGTGGCTGCGCTGTCGTTCTACGGCCGGCCCTGGGCCTATACGCAAACCTATCAACTGGAACAGCAATCGCGCTCCGACCTCGACGTCAGTCACCTGCAGGCCCAACGCTTCAACCTCAACGATGACAACGGCCGGATGATCCTGGCCCAGCACATCGACCCGGACACCAACCAGCTCACCGACGCGCTGATCTACGACCCGACCGAAGGCAAAAGCCGCGTGCTGCGCGCCAACGTGGCGACCATTACCGATCCCGACCCCACGACGCCGGCGCTGACCCTGCAACAGGGCACCAGTTATACGCTGGAGCATCGCGGCAGCAAGGACAGCACACTGAATTACAAAGCGTTGCTGCTACACCTCAAGCCGGTGGAACCGACCGATGAGTCAAAGCGCAAATCCACCCCCAGCGCGACGCTGGCCATGTCGGCCATGCCCCAGGACAAAGCCGAACTGCAATGGCGTGAAAGCCGCGGCCTGAATGCCATTCTCATGGCCCTGCTGGCCGTGCCGCTGAGCCGGACCGCACCACGCAAAGGCCGGTTCTCAACCCTGCTGCCGATCGCGATCCTGTTTACGGTGATCTTCTATGCCGGCAACCTGTGCCGCACCCTGGTAGCCAATACCGCCCTGCCCCTGATCCCGGGCCTGTGGCTGGTCCCCCTGCTGATGCTGGTTGGTCTGGGGGCCTTGATGGCTCGTGACCTGCGGCTGCTGCCGAGGTTTTCGCGATGAGCCTTTGGGGTCGCTACCTGGTCAGGAACGTGTTCGTGGGTTTCGGTGCTGCCGCTGCACTGCTGATTCCGTTGTTCACGACTTTTGATCTGATCAGCGAACTCGACAATGTCAGCGCTGGCGGCTACCGCTGGACCCAGGCGGTGGCGGTGGTGCTGATGACGCTGCCCCGTCGCCTGATCGACCTGGGGCCCTTCATCGCCCTGTTGGGCGGCATCGTCGGCCTCGGCCAACTGGCGGTCAGCCAGGAGCTCACGGCCCTGCGCGCCGCTGGTGTGTCCATCGTGCGTATTGCCCTGGCGGCCGTCACCGCAGGCGTGCTGCTGACCGCCAGCCTGGCAGCACTGGATGAATGGGTGGCCTCACCGTTGCAGCAACGCGGCCTGCAGATGCGCAACGCCGCCATCACCAGTTCCGATGAGGCAGTCAATGCCAAGGGGACGCTGTGGGCCAGGCGCGGCAATGAAATCGCCAGGATCGACAGCGTGGCCGCGCACAACCGGCCCATGGGCATCGAGATATTCCACTACAACCCGGACAACACCCTGGTCAGTTACATTCACGCCGACAATGCCAGCGTATCCCAGGACGGCAGCTGGACACTCAACCAAGTCAACTTCAAGCAATGGAGCAACGGCGAAGAAACGGTCCGCGAGTTGGATAGCCTGCAATGGACGTCGATCTTTTCCAGTATTCATCTCAAGGAACTGACCCTGCCCAGCGACAGTTTTTCCATCAAGCAGTTGAGCCGCTACATCCACTTTCTCAAGGCCACCGATCAACCGGTCGATCAGTACAGCATCGCCCTGTGGCAGAAGTTCGGCCGGCCGATCCTGACGCTGGCGATGATCCTGCTGGCGGTACCCTTCACCTTCGTGCAACAGCGCGACCCCGGGATGGGCAGCCGCCTGGCGGTGGGCGCTGTCGTCGGTCTGCTGACCTATGTGGGTAATCAGATCATCGTCAACCTGGGGCTGCTGTTTGCCCTGAATCCGCTGTTGACCACCTTGTTGCCACCGCTGTTTATTCTGGGCGCGGCATTGATGCTGGTCTATCGCTTCGACCGAAACGCCTAGGCAACGTCATGAACATCAACCCACCTTCAATTGCTAAGCCACGATGCATCGGCGTTTTGATCAACCCCCTCAGCGGCCGCGTCCGTCGCCAGCAGGCACGCATGTGCCGCCTGATCCATAGATTGCCCCGCGCCCGCGTCGCGCAGGTGCGCACCCCGGCCGAGGTCGAGACTGCCATCGCCAGCTGGGCGCTGATGGAAAACGACTTGTTGGTCGTAGTGGGCGGGGATGGCACGCTGCAGGCGGCGCTCACCAGCCTGCTGCAAACCCCGGGGGCGAAAGTCCCCAAGGTGTTCATCGTCCCCGCAGGCACCACCAACATGAGTGCCAATGCCATCGGGTTGCGTGGCAGCCCACTCAGGGCAATCAAGGCACTGACGCGCTGGCTGACCCATGACGACCACACCGCGCGGGAGAAACCCACGGCCGTACTGCAAGTGTCTGACTCGCACACCCGGCGAGCACAATGCGGCCTGTTCTTTGGCGCGGGTTCAATCGTCACCGGCGTTCGCTATTTTCATGAACGGGTTCGCCCCACCGGCCTCAAGGGGCTGGCAGGGCCATTGACCGCCTTCGTGCGTATGCTGCTGGCGTTGTTTTCCCGCACGGCCAGCCATCTGCTGCCGACCGTCAACGCCCCTATCACGGTGAACGGCACGACACGCGAGGCGCCATGGCTGCTGGTATTGGCCACCACCCTCGACAAATTGCTGCTGGGCAGCACGCCATTTTGGGGCGCCGAGCACCAGCCCATGCGCCTGACCGCCATTGCCCAGGCCCCTGCCCGCCTGTGCCGGGCCTTGCCCGCCGTACTGCGCGGGCGACCCAGCGCGGCCATGCGCCAGGATCCGGGCTACCTGAGCCACAACGCCCAGCACGCCAGCATTGACCACCTGCACGAATACCTACTGGACGGCGAGATATTCCCGGTGACCGGAACACTGGAAATCAAGGCCAGCCCGCCCGTGCGCTTCATCACCTTGTAAGGACATTCCATGATCGAGATTGAACGGGACCCGGCGACACTCCCCCTGTTCGAGTTGGTGAGCCGTGAACTGGCGCGCCCGGTGGACCAAGACCTGCACGCACTGACTGAAGCGCTGATGGCGCGGTTCGGCGCAGGCATCTCGGCGATCCTGTTCTACGGTTCTTGCCTGCGCACACGCACCACCGATGAGGGGTTGATCGACCTGTACGTCCTGGTGGATAACTACCAGGACATCCACACCTCCCGGCTCAGTCAATGGGCCAACGCCCTGCTGCCGCCCACGGTGTTTCTGTTCACGGCCACTGATACCGCCGGCAAAACCCTGCGCGCCAAGTGCGCCATTCTTTCGGTGAGCGACTTTGAACAAGGCACCCATAGCTGGTTTCAAAGCTACCTGTGGGCGCGTTTTGCCCAGCCTAGCCGCCTGGTGTTCAGCCGCACGCCCGCCATCCAACGGCGCGTGGAGCGAGCGGTGTGCCGCGCGGCCTTGCGCATGATCAGCGAAACGGTCTCCCTGCAAGCTCCCTTGTTCAACAGCGACACGTTCTGGACCCGCGCTTTGAGCTTTACCTACGGCAGCGAACTGCGGCCCGAAAGCAGCAACCGCCCGGCACTGATTACCCAGCAGAATCAAGGCTACCTCGCCGCCCTCCTGGTCGCGGCCGCCCAGGTCGATGGCGTTGGCTTTGCCGGGTCGATGACCGACGAGCTGTATATCAACCACAGCACCGCTGAACAGCAGCGACGGCAGGCGCGGCACTGGCGGACCCGGCGCATTCAGGGCCGGGCATTGAACCTGGTGCGCCTGATCAAATCGCTGTTTACCGTCAAGGGCGCAGTGGATTACGCCATCTGGAAACTGGAGCGCCATTGGGGCGAGCCGATCAAACAGCCGGAACGGTTGCGCCGCTATCCGCTGGTGTTCTGCTGGCCGCTGCTGTGGAAGCTGTTGAAACAACGACCTCATACATGAAACCGACAGGATATTTCCCATGAGCACCAGGAAGACGGCTTTGACCCCCAAGAAAAAACGCAAACATCGTCCCAGCGTCGCCATCGGCCTGTGGATCATCAAACGCCTTGAAAATCTGATACGGCGCAGCTCTACGGTGGGTAACACGCCGTTCTTTGACCCGGCCATCTTCGCCTGGACCCGGGAGCTGGAATCCCGGTCGGCGGTGATTCGCGCCGAGCTCGATGCCGTGCTGCGCAACAGCGATGCCATTCCCAGTTTTCAGCAGATATCCAAAGACCAGGCCAGACTGACCCAGGACGACCGCTGGAAGACATTCTTCCTCTACGGCTATGGCTACAAGATCGACGGCAATTGCGCCCAGTGCCCACAAACGACCCAGGCCATCGAGGCCATCCCGGGCATGTACACCGCGTTTTTCTCGATTCTCAGCCCCGGCAAGCACATTCCGCCCCACCGCGGGCCTTACAACGGATTGCTGCGGGTGCATCTGGGGTTGATCATCCCGCAACAGGCCGAACAGTGTCGTATAGAGGTGGGTGATGAGGTCCACCATTGGCAGCAGGACAGTTGCCTGGTATTCGACGACACTTACAAGCATCAGGTCTGGAACGACACTGACGAGCGGCGCGTGGTGCTGTTCCTGGATGTGCAGCGGCCCCTGACATTACCAGGCCGCTTGCTGAACCGGGTGGTGCTCAAGCTGATCCAGTGGTCGCCGTTCATACAGGACGCGCGCAGGAATCAGCAGAACTGGGATCGCGGGATCCTCAACCAGTAAATCATCGCCAATCAGGCTCCGGGGCCCCCCGACGCCTGATTGGCGCGGTATCACGGCTTGCAATCAGGCTTGAGGGTGTCGAATCGCGACGCATCAACCAAGCCCAGGTGCGCAAGCACATCACGCCCCAGCTTGACCGGCGAACCACCTTTGCTGTGGGTTTTCAGCATAAGGTCCTCGGCGTATACCTTGTCACCCAGGCACAGCGACATCCGCACCAACTGATGCTGAGTGCTGCCAAAGGCGCTTTTGGTTTTTTCGGTGCGCAGTACTTTCCTCTCCAGCGTCAAATCGGTCGTGCCCGTCAATGCGTGCATCACCGGTACACTGAAACGCGCCCAATTCTCGCCATTTTTCTGGAATAGAACGAGGTCATGAACTTCAATGGAAGACTTCGGCGAAGTGGGACTAAGTTCGACCTCCACACTCCCTTGCTCAGGTTGAATCAGTGCCTTTTCCTGCCAACCGAAAACGGCGGCCTGGGTCAATTGCGGAATAATCAATGCCAACATAAAGCTGCTTAAAACTGTGGTATAGCGACGCATTATTTCACCCGGCGCAAATAGTAATTTCAGATAATGCAACAATAAAGCCCAATAACAGGCGCGCTGTGTTCAGCGCACTTTATCATCCGCTCTTATTTTACAAAATTAAATTATACCTAGCGCTAAAATATACACGCACTGCGGTAAATTATTAACTTATTCGAAATACACTCTTTCACTTCGTTACATAGCTACTTCCATCGGCTGGCTGTTAACGTCATGCGCCCCAGGCAAAGCCTCAAGCGCCAGACCTACATGGCGACAAGGGCCCCTGACAATGCCTACCGTGATGAGGAAACTATGGAACCCGGCAGCTACCAACTGAGCATGAGCGTGCTCATGACCCCCGACAAAGCCAACTTCTCCGGCAACGTGCATGGCGGCGCGTTGTTGAAAATGCTCGACGAAGTGGCGTTCGCCTGCGCCAAGCGCTATGCAGGCCGTTACGTGGTCACCCTTTCGGTTGACCAGGTGATTTTCAAGGAGCCGATCCACGTCGGCGAACTGGTCACCTTCCTGGCGTCAGTCAACTACACCGGACGCACTTCGCTCGAGATCGGCGTGAAGGTCATGACCGAGAATATCCATGAGCGTACCGTGCGCCACACCAACAGTTGCTACTTCACCATGGTCGCCGTCGACGCCGCTGGGCGCCCCAGCCCCGTGCGCCCCTTGCTGCCTGACACGCTGACCGAGCGCCGTCGCTACGCCCAGGGCCAGTTACGCAGGCAACAGCGTCAGGAACTGCAGGCTCGCTACGACGAGATACGCGAACTGGGCACGCCCCGTTAGGCCCTTCGCTCACCCGCAACCCTGCCCGGAACACCAAGGATCAACTATGAAAATATCGCTCCTGAGTCGGAGCGGCCCCGAGATCCTCCAGTCCATGCTGGAAGGTGATGAAGAACACGCAGCGCTCCATCGTCTAACAGCGGGTTAAAACAAGGCGGGTTCCACCGTGCGGCCGAGGGCTGGTCATCGTGCCCGGCACACCAGGTGGCCACCGCGCCTATCAAAACTTTCGACGTGATGCCCATCGGCGCCCAAGGCAAGTCCTTGAGGCGCTTGGTGATCGCCGCCGCCACGGCGTAGAAAAAGGCCGAAGCCATGGCCAGGCAGACGCCGATCAAGTACTCGGCGCCGGTGGCCTGTCCACTGCCCTTGGCGGACACGATCAGCATCAGCCCGGCGAAGTTCGGTTGTCTCAGCCTCACCCGACGGGATGCGTACTGGCTGTATGAGCAGATCCTGCCGCTGTACCGCTTCGCCACACCGTCGCCACTGCCGCGGGTGCTCGGCCTGCCGAGCCCGGACGACGACCCGTATCGCGGCTTCAGCTGGGCCACAAGCCTGCCCTCGGCCCTGGTCGAGCTGAACTTGCAGGACATCTTCGGCAACCAGACCGGCGCCAACCCCGCCGGCCAGGGCCAGGTCAGCCTGCCCAGCGGCTATACCGATCCATTGCTGGGCGTCGGCGACTGGCCGGCGCAGGTCAGTGCCTGGGCGGTCAGCGTCAGCGATGCCCAGGTGACCCTGAGCATCAGCCTGGAGGCGCGCCCGGCCACGGTGATGCCGTCGCCAAGCCAGCCCGGCGATGCAGCCGCGCAAAC
The DNA here is from genome assembly GCF_053502595.1 of Pseudomonas sp. LY-1. NCBI lineage: Bacteria > Pseudomonadati > Pseudomonadota > Gammaproteobacteria > Pseudomonadales > Pseudomonadaceae > Pseudomonas > Pseudomonas sp. LY-1. The sequence continues at coordinate 3,778,551 of NZ_CP094353.1, forward strand.
CGCCGAGCGCCAGGCCGAAGCCTACGCCAAGGCCTACTACCAACTCGGCCAGCCGCTGAGCGCGGCGGTGGAAACCAGCCTCGACATCAGCGCCGCCCACGGTATCGACCAGCAACCGCTGTGGCGCTTCGCCGCCGCGTCCCAGGCCTTCAGCGCCAGCGCATCACGCCTGGGTGCCGCCCGTGCCCCGGCCAATGCCACCCTCGCCTCGCTGGCCGAGGACTACAGCCTGCGCTACGCGGAAATGGCCCTGGCCAACGCGCAAGTACCAATGCAGGCCCTGTTCGGTGTCGGTGCTCTGCTGAAGGTACCGGCCTATGCGCTGTTCGCCGAAAACGACACGGCGCAGAGCATCGCCGCTATCACCCGCCCCAGCGGCTGGCCGAGCATCACTGCCGAGGCGTTGCTTGCTGCCCGCGAGAACGGCGAGCTGCCGCTGCGCAGCGGCGCGGTACTCAAGGTGTCGCCTGCACTGACCCGCAATACCGCCGAAGGCAGCGCCAACCTGGCGACCCTGGCCAATCTCCTCGGCACCCTGCCGGGGTTGCTGGCCGGGGATAACGCCAGCCTGACCATCCTCACCCCGGGCATCACCTTCTCGGTCGCGGTGTCCGAGGCCGAGCAGGTGTCGGTCACGGTGACCGAGGCCGATGCACCGGCGCCGATCCGCTCGCTGGCGCAGGTCTGCACCGCCTTCGCCGCCCTCGGGGTGAATATCAGCGTCACCGACCTGGGCCAGAGCCATCAGGCGCTGCCGGCGATCTTCCAGGCCAACCAGCTGATTTCCAGCACGGTCTGGGTCGCGGGCAACGACGACAGCCTGGGGCACAACGGCAGCGGTCTGGACCAGGCAGCCCTGGCGGCGCTGAATACCCGCTCGGTCAATCTGTTCGAGATGGGCACGCTGTTGTATCTGGGCGACTTCAACGCCGGTGCGGGGATCAGCGCCGACGGCGCACAGACGCTGCACCAGTTCGCCGATGCCCACGCCTGCCCGGCGGAACTGCTGCTGGGTGCCAACCCGGATCTCGCGGTGCCGGCGGACGGCGCCTTCGCCCTGCCAGGCCGGGTGAGCTGGCCGAGCGACGCGGCACAGGTGCGGGTGCCCTACACGATCCAGGGCGGCGACAGCCTCGACACCATCGCCCCGCGTTTCGCCCAGAACACCCTGGACCTGGCCACGGCCAACCTGGAGATGCCAGTGGTCGTGGCCGGTGGCGTGACCCTGAGCATCCGCGTCGGCGGCCAGTCCTACAGCCTGACCACCGCCGCCAGCGGGCAAAGCCTGGCCGTCACCCTGAGCCAGCTGCAACAACTGGCGCCTGCGGCGACCCTGGCGGATCTGCTGGCAAGCATGGGCGACGATAGCCAGGCGCTGAACCCGGGCGCCCTGCTGATCTGCGCCCCTGCGCAATTCGCCAGCGCCACCGCACCATCGGCGATTGCCGGGCTGCTGGGGGTCAGCGCCGGAGCCTTCGCCCTGGCCAACGTCGGTACGCCAAACCTGATCGCCAGCGGTATCCGCCTGGATGCCCCGCAAGGCCAGGCCAGCGTGGTCACCCAGGCCAACGACTGCCTGAACAGCCTGATCGTGCGCTTCGCCGAAGCCGGGGTGCAGGTCAATGCCCAGGAAATCGTCGAAACCCCGGCGAACGCCGACAAACCGTTGTTCGCCGCCGCGGCACCGGCCCTGGTACCGCCAAGCGGGATGCGTATCCGCCTGCCGATCGGTGCCAGCGGGCCTTATCCGGGGCCGGCCTTCCCGCTCAATGTGAGCCTGACCCTGAGCCGGCCGACGGCGCTGATCAACCCGGACTTCGCCGCCGATAACAGCGCAGGCGTGTCGCGCAGCAGCAGCCCGATCCCGGCGCCGCTAGTACCTGCGGCCGAAGACCAGGGCGGCGGCCTGGCCTTCAATGCCTTTATCGCCGCCATGCGTGCGGCCCTGCCCGACCTGCGTATCGCCACCGGCCGCGCCCTGGAGGACAGCCGCGATCTGTGGGCGGTGAACTTCGGCGACACCGGGATCCGCTCCCTGAGCATCGCCGGGGCCACCACGGTGCCCGGTGCTCCGGGTCCGCAGCCACGCTTCTTTGCCCTGACCCCGCTGTACAAGAGCCTGGTCAGTCGCCAGGGCGTCGGCCTCAACGTTTTGCTGCCCGACGGCACGCTGTCGCAAGCCAGCAGCCAGCACGACTTCCAGGGCATCGACGTGGAGCCCTGGGCCGGGCGTTTCCTCTCGGACATGGACCGCATCCTCGGCGCCAGCAACGTCGCCGCGCTGTACCGTACCCCGGATACCCGTCAGACCCTCAGCGACCTGGTGGCGGTCAAGCGCCAACTGGCCGGAGCTATTCCCGAGGGGCTGGAGCCGGTCCTGGCAATCAGCGACCCGGATGCCGTCGCCGGCCAGGCGGCTGCGGCCACCACCCTGCAACAGCAACTGGGCGTCAACCTGTCCCGGGCCTGGAGTGCCTCGACCCTGGTGCAACTGAACCGCGAGGTCGCGTCGGCCTGGCAAGACCCGCACAGTGCATTGCTGCCAGCGGACATGTACGGCGGCATCGAAGTCACCAGCGGCGGCGAGGAACGCTCCTGGAGCATGAGCGCAGGCAAGTGCTGGCTGACTGACTTCTCGCCGTTCATCACCCTGCTGCTGACCGAGTCCGATCCCGCCAGCCACCGCACGGTCACCGCCAACATGGCCTTCGGCATCACCGACCTGGAGCGCAATATCACCAGCGCCGGCCTGCCCGACGGCTATGCTGCGTCGCAATGGCTGACCTTCGTCCCGCCGCTGAGCGGCAGCGACCTTCCAGCGGCGTTGAGCGTCGACCTGGGTGAAGTCTCGGTGCCGATTGCGCTGCGGGATTTCCCGGCGCTGCCGGTGATCGTCGAGCAACGCGCCAGTGCCACCGCGCTGAACGCCGAACTGCGCCAGCGCCTGCGCAGCGGCCGCGCCCTCAGTACCCTGCGCGCAGACAGCGAGGTCAGCCTCGCCAGCCTGGCGCTGTGGGACCACCGCTTCACCTACTCCCACGAGCATGCCGAGCAGGACGACGTCAGCCTGACCCTGAGCTACAACCTGCGCCCCGACCCGATGATGCGATTGGCCGTCAGCGACGTGGATCTGTTCGTCGAGTTGGCGCGCTATATCGCCGTGGCCGATGGTCTCTGGGACATCCTCGGCGACCTGCCGCAAAGCGGCGCCCTGACACCGGTGCAGAGCAATGCAGCCAATACGCTGCGCGATCTGGCCCGTGCGGTCGCCGACAGCTGGAACGTGCGCCTGGTCGACAGCCGCCCGGATGCGCGCCTGCAGGCCCCGGACACCGATCAGTTCAGCTTCCAGGCGCGGGTCACCGACCGGGGTGGGCCGCAGACCAGTCGCGAAGTCGCCAGTCTCGGCTTGACGGCACTGAGCGCTGGCGTCGGTCCCGACGGGCAATGGCCGCAGGTCTGGGCATTGACCGCAGCGGGCTTGATGGTGCAATTGGAGCGCACAAGCGTCTCGGCCAGCGAGTCCCGTTACGAGGTGGCGCCGGGTGTCCATGTCCCGGCGTCGTGGCCGACCTTCAGCCTGGTCTTCGCGGGGCTCAACGTCGCCCGCTGGCAGAACGCGACGGGCTCGATCCTGGTCCAGCGCAACCAGAAACTGCTGGGTGCCGACGGGCCCTCGACCAATCCGGCGTTCGTGTTCCAGACCGACCGGGTCGAAGCCGCCAGCGTGGCCACCCCACTCAATGCCTGGGACCAGCGCGTGCCGCTGGCGACTGCCCCTACCACGATCAGCGCAGCCCTGCAGGCGGCCTTCGACAGCCTGTTCGGCGACGCTGCGGAAAATGGCGGGCTACGCATCACCGTCGGGGTGGCCTATGCCTACGAGCTGGCCACCGACCCACTCGAACCGAACCATGGATTGGTCGGGGAAACGCCGGTGTACCTGTATCCCAACCAGACGCTCGACAGCAGTACGGCGGGCAATCTGCAAACGGCGGTGGATACCTGGCGCGAGCAAGCCAATCCGCAGCGGGATGGCGGGGAATGGGTGTTTTCGTTGACCCTGTATTCGTCGCTGGTGGAGGACCGGCGACCGTTGCTGGTGATCGGAAATATGTATCTGCCGATGCTGCTGGAGCAACGTTGACGCCGCTCAGAGGATGATGTGCGGTGTGACGGCTGCACATCCGAGGGGGCTCTCACCGTCCTGCCGTTTGTCAGCCTTACCCCCTGCCGACTTGGCAGGGTTGTGGAACGCATGGCGGCAACTGGAGGATGCCGCCGTTGGTTGCTGATTCAAGGCTTCAGGGCCTCAGCAGATTCTCGGCAGTTGTTCGCCCGACAACCAGTCCACCACCCTGCGCCCGCCGAATCGGGTCTGCATCTGCACGAAACCGTGGGCGTCTTCAAGGACCGTGCCGATACGCACCGCATGTTCGCCCAACGGGTTGAGGCGCATACAGTCGAGCAGCGGCTGGGCGTCTTCTTCGGCGCAGATTGCGATCAGCTTACCCTCGTTGGCGATGTACAGCGGGTCCAGGCCCAACAGTTCGCAAGCGGCCTCAACCTGCGGCTGCACGGGAATCGCCGCTTCGTCCAACAGCATGCCGACTCCGGACTGCCCGGCAATTTCGTTCAGCGTGGTCGCCAAACCGCCTCGGGTCGGGTCGCGCAGTACGCGCAGGCCGGGAGCGACCGCGAGCATCTGCGCCACCAAGCCATGCAGCGCCGCACTGTCAGACAGGATTTCGGTCTCGAACGTCAGCCCTTCTCGCTTGGACATGATCGCCACACCGTGTTCGCCGATGCTGCCGGACACCAAAATCGCATCACCGGGGCGTGCGCGATGCCCGCCCGTGTCGACCCCGTTGGGGATAATGCCGATGCCGGTGGTGCTGATGAACACGCCGTCGCCACTGCCGCGTTCCACGACTTTGGTGTCGCCGGTGATGATCGGCACCCCGGCATCGCGGGAGGCGCGGCCCATCGACTCAACGATGCGCTTGAGGTCAGCGAGGGCAAAGCCTTCCTCGATGATGAAGCTGGCTGAGAGATAAAGCGGCCGCGCGCCGCCCATGGCGACGTCGTTGAGGGTGCCATGCACGGACAAGCTGCCAATGTCGCCACCGGGGAAAAACAGCGGCGACACCACGTGTGCGTCGGTGGCCATGACCATGCGTTCTCCGGGTTTGAGTTCCGGGCTGAAGGCGGCGCCATCGTTGCCCTGGCGCAACCACGGGTTGTCGAAGGCGGCGACGAATAGCTCTTCGATCAACTGCGCCGATGCGCGCCCGCCGGCACCGTGGCCCATATCGACCACGCCGTCGCGAAAATTGAGGGGGCGTACATAACCGCGTTTTACGGGGGAACGGCCGGTCATACTGCAACAACCTCGATGTCTTTATAGCGCCCGTAGGCGTAATGAGCGGCGCAGGCGCCTTCGTTGGAGACCATGCACGAGCCCATGGGGTTTTCCGGGGTGCATACGCTGCCGAACAGGCGGCAGTCGGTGGGCTTTTTCTGGCCGCGCAGGATCGGCCCGCATTCGCAGGCTTTGTTATCGGCCACGGCGCGGTAATGCAGGTCGAAGCGTTTTTCTGCATCGAAGGCGGCGAACTCTGCGCGAATGCGCAAGGCGCTGAACGGCACCTCGCCAAGCCCGCGCCATTCGAAGCTCTCACGCAGTTCGAAGATCTCGTCCATCAAGGTCTGGGCGGCGCTGTTGCCGTTGCGGCCGACGGCACGGACGAATTCGTTTTCGACCTCGGCGCGCCCGTCGTTGACCTGGCGCACCAGCATCAAAATCGCCTGTATCACGTCCAGCGGTTCGAAACCGGCAATCACCACCGGCTTGCGGTATCGGCGGGCGAACTCGGCGTAGGGTTCGGAGCCAATGATGATGCTCACATGCGCCGGGCCGACGAAGCCGTCCAGTTCCACCGCCGCCGGATCCTGCCCGGGGGCGGCAAGGATATGCTCGATGGCCGCCGGGGTCAGGACATGGCAGCACAGCACGCTGAAGTTTTTCAGGCCGCGAGCGGCGGCGTCGCGGATCACCAGGGCGGTCGGCGGCGTGGTGGTTTCGAAGCCAATGGCCAGGAACACCACTTCACGCTTGGGGTTGGCCTCGGCGATTTTCAGCGCATCACTGGGCGAGTAGATCATGCGGATATCCGCGCCTTGTGCCTTGGCGCGCAACAGCGAGAGGCCACCGGACGCCGGCACGCGCAGGGTATCGCCATAGCTGCAGAGGATCGCTCCGTCCTCCAGCGCCAGCTTCACCGCCAGGTCGATACGCCCAATCGGCAAGACACACACCGGGCAGCCGGGGCCGTGGATCATGCGGACATTGGCGGGCAGCAAATCGCTCACGCCGTAACGCGATATCGCATGGGTGTGGCCGCCACAGAATTCCATGAAGCGGTATTGGCGTTCCGGCCGGACTTCGTCGCGGATGCGCTCGGCAATGCGTTGTGCCAGTTCGCCGTCGCGGTATTCATCGATGTACTTCATAGGGCTTCCGGTTGCAGGCGGTCCAGCTCTTCGAACATGGCCAGGGTCCGCTGGGCTTCTTCGGGGTCGATCAGGCCGAGGGCGTAACCGACGTGGACGATCACGTAGTCGTCGACCTGGGCTTGCGGCACCAGCGCCAGGGAGATTTCCTTGCGGATACCGCCCAAGTCGACGAGTGCGTTATCGCCGTCGCGCAATTCGATCACGCGTGCGGGAATGGCTAGGCACATGCTTGGGATTCCTTCAATGGCAAAGCGGGTTGGCGCTGCGGGTCGCGCCAGTGCGCGGCAACCCAGGCTTGCCCCAGAGCCAGCCCGGCATCGCCGCAAGACACAGCCTGCGCGCTGAAAACCGGCAAGCCCCTGGCGCTCAATCGTTGCGTGAGCCGGGCACTGAGCAGGCGATTGGCGAAGCATCCGCCCCCGAGCAGCACCGGCAGCGTGGTGGATTGGTGCTCGATCCAGTCGGCGAGAGCGGCGGCCAGCGTCAGGTGAAACAGCGCCGCGCCTTCTGCGCTGCGTGCGCTGTCGGCGAGTTCGAACAGGCGGGTCAGCAGCGGGAGCAGATCGAGCACGCCGTCAGCGCGGAGGTGCCACAGGCCGTCGATGGCAGGCTCGGCGTGGGTTGCCAGGTATTCAGCGGCCAGACGCTCCAGGGCAATGGCGGCCTCCGCCTCGAATTGTTGACGCACGCTGATGCCGAGAATCCCCGCAGCGGCATCGAACCAACGGCCGGCGCCACTGCTCGGCGGGCAGTTGAGATTGCGCGCGAGCATCTGCGCGACAGTGTTCGCGCTTTGTTCGCCGACCAGCGGCCCGAGCCGCCTGAGGATTTCATCGTCGCGCCCCAGCAGGTGCAGCGCCGCGGCGGCCAGGCGCCAGGGTTCGCGGGCGGCCACATCGCCACCGGGCAGCGGCAGCGGCAATAGATAACCGAGTCGGCGCCAGGCATCGCTGGCCACCCAGAGCAACTCGCCGCCCCAGGCTGCGCCATCGCTGCCAAGGCCCACGCCGTCCAGCGCCAGACCGAGTACCGGGCCGTCGAGGCCATGTTCGGCCATCAGCGCGGCAATGTGCGCGTGGTGATGCTGCACGGCTACGGCGGGCACGTTGAGTTTTTCCGCCAGCGTCACCGCCAGTTGCGAGCTATAGAAATCCGGGTGCAAGTCATGGGCGATGGCTTGCGGCGTGACTTCAGCGCACGCCAACAGAGCGTCCAACGACGCCGCCAGGTCCAGGCAGCTTTGCGGGTCGCCCAAGTCACCGTGGAGTGGCGACCACAGCACCTGATCGCCCTGCAACAGGCAGGCGGTGTTCTTCAGCCACGCGCCACAAGCCAGCACCGGCGGCCAGACCTGCGCGCCAGGCAGTTTTTCGCTACGCATGCGGGGCCTCCACCTGAGCTTTGAGGCGGGCCAGTTCAGCTTCCAGTTCGGCGATGCGCGCGGCGCGTCGGTCAACCTCGGGGGCGCCGGCCAGCAACCAGTCGAGCCAGGCATCCAGCCCGGTGCCGTCGCGGGCGCTGAGCTGGATGATCTGGATCTGCGGGTTGACCTGTCGCGCATAGTCCAGGCAGCGCTGCACGTCGAAATCCAGGTGCGGCAACAGGTCGATCTTGTTGAGGATCATCAGGCGCGCTGCGGCGAACATGTCCGGGTACTTGAGGGGTTTGTCTTCGCCCTCGGTCACCGACAGGATCGCCACTTTGCCCGCCTCGCCCAGATCCCAGAGCGCGGGGCAGACCAGATTGCCGACGTTCTCGATGAACAGCATGCCGGCCGGCTCACCGCCGTCATGGGCGTGATGGCTGTGTTGATGCTGTTGAGTCTGTACGTGGGCGTGCGGCTGCTGATCAACGTGGCTATGCACAAACGGCTGATGCGTGTGACCGGCCGCGTGCAGCGCGTCGTGCAGCGGCAGGCGGCTGTAGGCTTCGGTGATCATCCGGGCATCGAGGTGGCAGCCTTTGCCGGTGTTGATCTGGATCGCGGGTACGCCGGTTTCGCGGATGCGCTCGGCGTCGTGACGGGTTTGCTGATCGCCCTCGATCACCGCCAGCGGCAAGTCGGCGCGGCGTTGGCGCAGGGCCATGAGGGTGCTGCACAACAGGGTGGTCTTGCCGGAACCGGGGCTGGACACCAGATTGAGGGCCAGTACGCCGTGGGCGGTGAAGTTTTCCCGGTTACGCGCGGCGTGCCGGTCGTTTTCGCCGAGGATGTCTTGCTCCAGGCGGATGGTGCGGGCCTGGCTCATGCCGGGCACTGAAACCCGCGCCTGACCCGCGCCGTAATGCAGGTCGCCGGTAGCGTCGACCTGCACATCGCTATCGGTGGCCGGAGCTTCGGTCTTGTCGTGTGAATGCCCGGTTCCGCAACCGCAGACGACGCACATGGTGTACCTCCAAAATCAAACGATTAATGATCCTCGACCTGCAGGTCGAGGATGCGCAATTCAGTCCCGCCGGTGGGTTGCAGCCAAAAGCCGCCGCATTGCGGGCAGCCGGCGCCGCGCTCGATCAGCGGCACGCTGATGGCGCAATCCAGGCACCAGGCCTGGCCCGGCGGTTGTTCAATATCGATTTGCGCACCGGCCAGCAAGGTGCCGGGTGCCAGTGCTTCAAGGGCGAAACGCAGCGCCTCGATTTCAACGCCGGCCAGCGTACCGGCCTCCAGGCGCAGGCGGCTGACCCGCACGAACGGATCGCGCCTGGCCGCCGCCTCGACGGCGCTGAGAATGCCGCCCGCCAGACTCACTTCATGCATGAATAATGTCCTCGCTCGGTACGGCTTCAAGCTCAAGGGTGAAGCCGATGCACGGGTCGAAAGCCGCGATCAACAGCTCAGCGCGACGTCGCGTGGCCGGATCGCCGGCTGACATCGTCGCCAAACCCTGGGCCAGCGCGCCGTGGGGATGAAGGTTCCATTCGGTCGGCGCGATGACCTGATAGTCGCGGATCAACACACCGGCATTCATTCGCTCCAGACAGACCCGGTGCAACAACAGGCCGCGCGACGTTTCGCTCCAGGCCAACGCCTCGTCGGGCCCCAGCGCCAATGCGCCGAGTGCCAAGCCAGCGGGCTGTGGCAGCGAGAGCCGCGCCAGTTCGGCGAGGCGCGCGCCCAGACGCAGCCAGACGCTGGCGTAGCGTTGGGGGTCGGCCTCACGCGCGCGGGTCCAACTGCCCGTCTCACAGGGTAGCCCGAAGGCCACCGGATGCAACGCAAAATCGCTGGCCTCTCGCAGTTGGGCGGCCACCACCTGCAGCGCTTGGGTGTTGCCGGCCAGTGACAGGGCATGCACCGGCAGTTGCAAGGCGTGGGCATCCTCGCGGCAATCGGCCAGGGCGTGCGCCAGCCAATGATCGCTGCGCTGGCTCCACTCATCGAGCGCGCTGAACGGCTCGGCGTCCCATCGTTCAAGCCATTGCGCCACCGACTCGCCCAACCAGGCGGCCATCGCCTGTTGCGGGGCGTGTTCCCAGGCATGCAGTAGGCTGAGATCGGGGCGCACCGACGGGTTACCCAGCAACCGCGGCCATTCGAGCAGCATACGCCGCACATGCTCGCGGCGGGTTTCGGCCTCCAGCATGCGCTGGGTGTTGGGGTCGATGGGGGTTTCGCCATGCAGTGCGGTGTCGACGGCCAACGCTGCGGTCAAGCGGTGCGCTTGCCCGCACAGGCTATAGAGCAACGGCAAGTGGTGCGCGGCGGTCTGTGGCGGCTGGCCGCGCAACAAGGTGGCGGCCAGCGCCGGACGCCCGCCGACAATGGCGGGCTGCTGGCCGGGACGCACCCGCAATGAGCCGCCGAGCCGTGCCAAGCCTGCCATGGCGATCATTGCGCCCCCCCGGACACGCGTCCGAACAGCAAGCCACGGCGGCTGATGGCCGGGCGTTCCGGTGCGCGTTCGGGCGCGTCCCGCAACAGCGCCAGCACCTGCTCGGCGGTTTGCCGGGCCGCGTCCTGATCGGCGAATTCAAACATCGGTGAAAACAGCGAACAGCTCTCGTAGCCACCGATGCCTTCACCGTCTGCGCCAATGAAGGTCAGGCACTGCCCGCCAAATTGATGTTCGCCTGACGCCCCCTGGGCCAGGAGTGTGTCGCGGTTCTCCGGCAGCCAGATCAGGTTCATGAACCAAGGGGTGATCAGAACACCCAGCACCCCGGTTGCCGCGTTTTCCCCGGCGATTTGCGCGCTGAAACCCACCGCCTCGACCACCAGTTGTTGATTGAGAAACGGCAACCCGCGCATGCGTGTCTCGGCGATGCCCTGGAAGTGCGCGCACAGGGTTTGTGCCTGTTGCGCCGGGCCGTCTTGGCGCTCAGACAGGTTCATCGATCACCATGAACTGCTCGGCATCGCCATCGCAATTCGGGCAACGCCAATGTTCCGGCAATGCGGAGAACGGCGTACCCGGCTCAATCTGCCAGACCGGGTCGCCGTCCCGCGGGTCATACACCCACCAGCAGATTTTGCATTCCAGGCGGGTGGCGTCGCTGATCCGCGCGTTGTCGCCGCCGTAGCTGCCTTCGAAGCCGGTTTTTTCGTTCATCGTGACCTCACTGCCCTTCAAACCACTGGATAACGTCTTCGAAGCGCTCCAGTGAGTCGGCCAGGTCTTCGGGGGCGGCGCAGATCACTTCCGGCAGGTCGGTGATTTCGATGGTGTCGAGGATTTGCGCATCCTGTGAGTTGAAGTACGTGATGCGCCAGCAGTTCTGTATCCGGGTCGCGCTGATCAGGCAATTGCCATAGCCACGGGCCAAGGCGCGCACCGGGCCGGCGGGCAAGTAGGCGTCGAGGAAGGCGATGTCCTGTTCGGACAACGGCAGCAAGGTCAGGTTGATGACATGCACCTGATCGCCGGGTTGCCAGTGTTGGCTGCGGTCTTGTACCTCGGTCAGGATCGCCGGGGCGTTCATGACGCCAAGCGGCAACGCTGACGACAAGTCGAAATCCGCCGGTCGGGCCGCCGCGCGGGCATTGCCGCGCAGTTGCGAAGGCGCGGCGCCCACTTCGACGTGATCGTAGCCCTGGCCGTAGATGCGCCATACGCCGGCGAAAATCGATTCCTGGATACGCAACGACGGCTGCGCGGCAATGATCGCGCTGACCTCGCCTTCGCCCAGCAATTGGTCGAGCAGCTTGCGGTCGCCTGTTTCCAGGCCACTGAGGTCGACGCTTTGCGTGGTCAGGCCGTTATTGCAGTCGCGCAGGCATTGCAGCAACGCTTGCAACGCGTGCCGCGCACCGGGCAGCGCCGCAAGCTCTTCAGGTTCGGGCAGCACCGGAATGCTATGGGTATACATGCCCTGAGGCATGCTGATGTATTCGAGCACGTCCTCATCGTCGGGTTGCGAGCCGGGGCCGATATCCACCACGGGGATGTAGTTCAGCGGATCGAACTCCACGGCGTGGCTTTGTGCATCGCGGTGATTGGCATCGTGGTTCATTGGCAACCTCCGGGGGCGCTGACCGGGGCACCGGCAAGCAATGGAATGCGCGCGTTGCTTTGGCTCACGGCAGCTTCCGCCAGGCGCAGGTATTCGTCCCAGTCGAGCATGCCGCTGAAGGTGCTGACGTAACCCGCATCGCGCAGCCACACCAGCGACGGCCAGCGGCGCACGGCAAAGCGCGCGGCGATGGCTTCTTCATCGGCGCGACCGACCACGCCCAGGCGCAGGCTCAATTGGTGGCGGCGCGCGATTTCCACGCGCAGTTCCGGCAACACCACGGCCACGTCCAGGCATTCGGGATGGCGTACCGGGTCACCGCACAGCAGCAACAGGCAGTCGCCCCCTTCGGCAAGCCAGGCATCGAGGTTGTCGGCGTCGATCCAGGTCGCGTCGAATTGCTCCACCAGCCGGCTGATCAAGGCCGGGATGGCGGGTGTCACGGGAATGGGCGCCATGAAAACAGCGGAGTCGCTCATGTGGGGTCCTTGACTGACGGTTGAGGTGGGGTGAGCGCGGCAGGCGCAAGGGGTGGCGACGCGTGGCCCAACAAGGCTGCCAGTTGCTCGGCGTTCATGGCCGAGGGCAGGCTGAAACCCGGCACGCTGTCGGGCTGCGGGGCCGTGCCGAACAGGGCCGCTTCGAGCAGGCGCAGGGTGGAGTCGATTTCGCTGGCGCGTTGGGCGTCGAGGCGTTCACGGGCGGCGTCGAGAAAGATCAACAGCCAGTCGCCGACCGCACACGGGCCGACCAGTGACAGGTCGATACGGCGCTCTTCGCCGTGGCGGTCGCGGCAGCGGGCGAAGCCCAACTCGGCCGCGATCACTTGCATGGGCAATCCGATGCACATATCAGGCGCGCCTGGCGAGGATGCGTTCGTCGCCGATCCGGCAGGCTTGCTGTTCGGACGGGCGTTCGTTTTCGTAGCGTTGCAGTTCGAGGTGCGGCAGGGTCACCGCCTCTTCACCCGCGAGTGGCGAGGCGCGCTTGTGCGGTGCCGCGCCCCAACTTTCGAGCACACGCAGCGCCTCATCCAGCGCACCTTCCATGGCGGCCCTGACGCTGGGGCGCAGGCTGCCGCCGTAGTCCATCATGTTTTCCGGCTGGCAACCGATCAACAGCACGCGTGTCGGGTAATGGCCGGTCAGTTGCGCGAGCATCAGCACCTCCTGAAAGCCGGTCTGGTGCAGGCTGAGCTTTTTGATGCCGAGGAATTTGGGGACATCGTCGTCGGCGATGAACTTCAGTTCGCCAGGCGCGAGGTTGTAATCCACGGCGTCGAAAATCAGCAGGTAATCGGCTTGCTGAACATGCTGGATCAAGTACAGGCCTTGCGTGCCGCCATCGATCAGCGCCACGTTGTCGGCGAACTCATAACGCTGTTGCAAGGCTTCGACGCAACGAACGCCGAAGCCTTCGTCGGCCCACAGGAGATTGCCGATACCCAGCACAGTGATCTGCGGCAGTGTCGGTTGGAGAGGACTCATGGCGGTTTCTACCAATGTGGTCATTTTTTAAAGGTCTTGTAGCCGGAAATCATTGCCCCGACCAAGCTCAGGCGCCCGTTGATTTCTTCGCGCACGGCGGCATAGATGTGGAACATGACGAATAGCACAATCACCCACATGCCCAAGTGATGCAGGACATGCACATTGTTGGATTGCCCCAGCAGCGGCAGTACCCAACCGAAGGTGCGTTCCTGCCAGGAGCCCATTTGCGCGCCTTCGCCATACAGCGCGAAGCCGGTCAGGATCATGAACAGCGAGGACAGCAAGAAGATGAAAAACATCGCGAAACGCGACAGCGGGTTGTGGCCGAACATCGGTTTTGGCGTCGGCCCGATGAACAGGTAGTAGCGCACCCAAGCGAGCATGTCGGCCCAGTAGACCTTGCTGGTCAGCGGCACCGAGAACAGTTCGCGGGCGTGGTGATTGCCCACCAGCGCCCAATAGGCGCGCCCGATCATGGCGATGGTGAAAATGTACGCCGCGCTGAAATGCGCAAAGCGGATGTAGCCCATCACGAAATGGTCGCTGGCTTCGCCCGGTTGGGTCGCCAGCGGCGAACCGATCAGGTAGCCGGTGATGGCCAGCACCACAATGCAGGCGGCATTGATCCAGTGCCACAGGCGCACGGGGGCCTCGTACACATATTCCGACGCGTCGAGGGGGCTTTGAGTAGGTTGGGTCATAGCGTCACCTTTGGATGGGCAGGCGCCGTGGCGCCTGCCGAATGCAGCGTTGAACAATCGATCAACTGACCTTGACTGTGCTCAGCTCCGCGCCGTCCTCGCTCATCACGTGGGTGGCGCAGGCCATGCAAGGGTCGAAGGAATGCAGCGTGCGCAGGATTTCCACGGGCTGATCGGGGACGGCCACCGGCGTGTTCATCAGCGCGGCCTCGAAAGCACCGATCTGGCCCTTGGCGTCACGCGGGCTGCCGTTCCAGGTGCTGGGCACGACGCACTGGTAGTTCTCGATCTTGCCGTTCTTGATCCGGATCCAGTGGCCGAGTGCGCCGCGTGGCGCGGCAACGATGCCGACCCCTTTGGCCTCGGCAGGCCAGGTGGACGGGTCCCATTTTTCGACGTTGGCGGTGGCACGGTCGCCGTTGCGGATGTTGGTCATCAACTCGTTCCAGTCGTCGACCATCATTTCTGCGCAGTACTCGGCTTCCAGGGCGCGGGTCAGCGTTCGGCCGATCGTGCTGGGCAACAGTTGCTTGGCGCTGAGGTTGGTTTCCGCCAGGCCCAGGGCTTTTGGCAAGTCGAGGTTGACGGCTCGCAGCGAACCTTCCAGTTGTTCCTTGACCCGCTGGCAATGCGGGTTGCCTTTGAGGGCATGGGCATAGCCCAGGATGTAACGCGCCAACGGCCCGACTTCCATGGCATGGCCGCGCCAGCGCGGCGATTTGACCCACGAATATTTGGCGCTTTCGTCGACTTCTTCGATGTTGGTGCGGGTGCCCTTGGTCTTGGCGCCCAGCTCGTAGTTCGGCTCGGTGATGCCGTCCCACGGGTGCAGGCCCTTGTCGTTGTCCGGGTAGTTGTACCAGGAGTGGGTCACGAACTCTTGCACTTGCTCGGGGTCGCGGGCGTCGACAGGCAGGATTTCGTCCCAGTTGCCGTTGAGGATCGCCCCGCCCGGCAATTGGTTGGTGCTGTCGTCGTAATTGACCTTGGCGTAGGTGCCGTAATCCATCACGTTGGTCGCCGACAGACCACCGCCGTGCAGCCAGCCTTTTTGCTTGTAGATAGTGCCAATGGCCAGCACGTCCGGCACATACACGTTGCGGCAGAAGGTCAGCGCTTCGTCGATGCGCGCCCGCACGAAGTTCAGGCGTTCCATATTCAACGGCGCACCGGCGGCCAGGTCGCCATCGATATTGATCGCGCAGGGCACGCCGCCGACCAGGTAGTTGGGGTGCGGGTTCTTGCCACCGAAGATGGTATGGATCTTCACCCACTCTTTCTGCAGGTCGAGGGCTTCAAGGTAATGGGTCACGGCCATCAGGTTGGCTTCAGGCGGCAGTTGGTAAGCCGGGTTGCCCCAGTAACCATTCATGAACGGCCCGAGCTGACCGCTTTCGACGAACTTCTTCAGACGGTTTTGCACGTCGCGGAAATAACCCGGCGAAGACAACGGGTGAGCCGGCGAAACGGTCTGCTGCAATTCCGAGGTGCGCTTGGGGTCTGCCTTGAGCGCAGACACCACGTCCACCCAGTCCAGTGCATGCAGGTGGTAGAAATGCACGGCGTGGTCATGGACTTGCAGGGTCTTGGCCATCATCTCGCGAATCAAGTGCGCGTTCGGCGGGATGCGAATGCCCAGCGCGTCCTCTACCGAGCGCACCGAGGCCAGCGCGTGGCAACCGGTGCAGACGCCGCAGATGCGCTCCACGAATGCCCAGGCGTCACGTGGGTCGCGGCCCTTGAGGATGACTTCGAGGCCGCGCCACATGGTGCCGGTGGAAACGGCGTTGCGGATAACGTTGTTGGCATCGAGGTTGACCTCGACGCGCATGTGGCCTTCGATACGGGTCACAGGGTCGACAACGATACGTCGGCCTGTGTTGTTGAGGTCGAAACCCTGAGTCGAATAGGTGCTCATTGGTGCTTATTCCTGTCTTGTCGCTGGGGCGTCGGGCGAGGTAGTGGGCGCTTTGCCGTTGCTGGCGCGTTTGAGGGCGGTGACGGCGGCATGGGCAGTGATCGCTGCGCCGACGGTGACGCCGGCAACCAGGCCGATTTCGTCCGCGTTCGCTTCAACGCCAAACTGGTTGATTCCGCTCAGGTGTTGATAGAACGAGCCCTTGTCCCAGAACCCCTCCTCCGAACAACCGATGCAGCCGTGGCCGGACTGAATCGGGAAGCTGGTGCCGCCATTCCAACGCACGGTCGAGCAGGCGTTGTAGGTGGTCGGGCCTTTGCAGCCGACTTTGTAAAGGCAGTAGCCCTTGCGCGCCGCGTCGTCGTCCCAGGACTCGACGAACTGACCGGCGTCGAAGTTCGGACGGCGGTAGCACTTGTCGTGAATGCGCTGGCTGTAGAACATTTTCGGCCGGCCCTGACGGTCCAGCTCAGGAATGCGGTCGAAAGTCAGCATGTAGGTGATCACCCCGGTCATGACTTCGGCGATCGGCGGGCAGCCCGGCACTTTGATGATCGGTTTGTCGGTGATGACCTTGTGAATCGGCACGGCCTGGGTCGGGTTCGGCTTGGCAGCCTGTACGCAGCCCCAACTGGCGCAGGAGCCCCAGGAAATGATCGCCTTGGCATCGCGTGAAACGCGCTTCAACTGCTCGACGAAGGGCTTGCCGCCAATGATGCAACTCATACCGTCCTGGTTCAGTGGCGGGTTGCCTTCGACGGCCAGGATGTAGTTGCCCTTGTACTTGGTCATGACCTCGTCAAGGATTGCCTCGGCCTGATGCCCGGCGGCGGCCATCAAGGTGTCGTCGTAATCCAGGGAGATCATCGACAGCACCACGTCCTTGGCCAGCGGATGCGCGGAGCGGATGAATGACTCCGAGCAACAGGTGCATTCCAGGCCGTGCAGCCAGAGGACTGGCGTGCGTGGCTTGTTCTCCATGGCCCAGGCGATTTTGGGCATGAATGCCGGGCCCAGCCCCAGCGACGTTGCGGTCAAGGAACAAAACTTGAGAAAGCTGCGGCGCGAGATGCCTTGTCTGCGCATCACCTCGTAAAACGTTTCCATTACTTTATTTCTCCTCCCCGAGAAGGTGCTTCAACGGGGGCTGCACTCGGTGTGTTGGAAATCTGTGCCCGACCAGGTGAGTCGGGCGCCATGCCGTCGGCTACAAAGGCCATCAGTTCTATGGGGTGTTGAGGCTGCAGCCTGGGCATGATTGCGACGGCTGCTGGAAACATGCGGGTAACCCATGACGTTCAGTTATCTGGTAAGTACAAGACCTGTGCCATTTCGCCGCGGCGTAGATAAATTGCTTACTAATTAATTTATCTATCTGTTTTTAAAGGACTTTTACTTTTTTACCGAGCGCATTGAGACACCTTGTAACAAACCTCAACTGGAATGTTTGTTTCCACTATTTATGCAGCCTGGAAACCATATGTCCGGCTTGGCAAGTGGCTGGCGAGAGAACCTCGCCAGGCGCTGAAAGGAAGAGAAGGCTCAGGCGGGCGTCGCGTCCAGGCGGTCGTAGCCCTTGAAGCGGTAGAACAACACGGAAACGGCCCAGGTCAGGATGAATATCCCGACGATCAGGTAGCCGATCATGCCGAAGTTGTCGGTCAGCGCAGTGATGAAATCCCACACACCGCCGTGCAGATCCCAGCGCGCCGCGACCAGCCCGAGCACTTCCACCCCGCCCACCAGCAATGCCACCAACACCGACATGGACGTGATGGTCAGGTTGTAATAGAGCTTGCGTGCCGGGTTGACCAGTGCCCAGTGGTAAGCACCGGTCATCATCACGCTATCGGCGGTGTCGACCAGCGCCATGCCGGCCGTGAAGAGCGCCGGGAACACCAGAATCGACCAGATCGGCAGGCTCTGCGAGGCTTGCACCGCAGCGATCCCCAGCAGGCCGATTTCCGTGGCGGTATCAAACCCCAGGCCGAACAGCAGGCCCAGCGGATACAGGTGCCAGGGACGGCTGATCAGGCGGAACAGCGGGCGCAACAGTCGGGCGATGGGGCCACCGCCGGTGAGTATCGCGTTCATTTCTTGCTCGCCGATCCGTTCGCCGCGCCGCACGCGGCCAAACGCCTGGTACACCGAGCGCAGGATGAGCAGGTTGATCAACGCCACCAGCAACAGGAAGGCGGCAGACACCGAGGTGCCAATCAGCCCGCCGAGGCCGTGAAAGGCTTCGATTTCGCTTTTGAACGCCGTGGCCGTCAGTGCGATGCCGAGCGAAGCCAGGATCACCACGGTGCTGTGCCCGAGCGAGAAAAACAGGCCGACACTCGCGGTCTGCCGGCCTTCCTGGATCAGCTTGCGGGTGGCGTTGTCGATGGCGGCGATGTGATCGGCATCCACGGCATGGCGCAGGCCGAAGCTGTAGGCCAGAAAGGCGGTGCCGAGCAACAGCGGATAGTCATGGAAGGCCGTGAAAGCCCAGGCCCAGGCCAGCAGGTTGGCAGCGACCAGGCCGGCGAAAATGGCCAGGACGCGATGTTTGAACGTCAAAGGCGCACGAGTCGGTGAAACAGGATGCAAGGGCATGCGAACTCCAGAAAGATGGGTTCAAGTATGAAGAAACGAAAAAACCTCATACAAACCCTGTGCCAGTTTGCGTGCCGAGTGCCATTCAGGCGTGGTCGGGCGCTCGCAGAACATGGCGGCTGGACAATGACTGTCCAGCCGAGCCGGTAACTGGACAATGAGCTTCCAGCGCCGCTGCCGGATTATCGGCTCAGGCGGGCCCGGCTTCGGGCAGCGTCACGGTGAACTGCGCACCGCCCTCGGGGTGATTGGCGGCCACCATCCGACCGCCACAGCGTTCGATGATGCCGTAGCTGATCGACAGGCCCAGGCCCGTGCCTTTGCCCACGGACTTGGTGCTGAAGAACGGGTCGAACACCTGGCTCAGGTGTTTCTCTGCGATGCCCGCACCGTTGTCGCGTAAACGCAGGGTGACCCAGCCCGGCTCCTGGGTCACCTCGATCCAGACTGTCGGCAAGGCCTGGTTGGCCGCTTGCGCCGCATCGTAGGCGTTCTGCATCAGGTTCATCAGCACTTGCAGCAGTTGCCCGGCATTGCCGCGCACCGGCGGTGTGTCAACGGCCTGCCAATGCACCTGCAGATCGGGCGCGACGCCACGGCAGACCCAGTGGATGGCGCGCTCGATGACGTCATTGAGGTCGACCTCGCCCAGTGCTTCACGATCCACCGCCGAGAAGCGCTTCAGGGCGCTGACGATGTCGGCGGTGCGTTGCGCGCCTTCCATGCTGCCCTCGATCAACGACGGCAAATCGCTCAGCAGCGGATCGATGCGTAGCTGTTGGCGCAAGGCTTGAAGACTGGCGTGCGACTCGCCGCCGTGGACCGCTTGCAGGTACTGCTGCAGGCGTTTGCCATAGCTGTCGAGCACATGCGCGTTGGCCAGCACGAAGCTGATGGGGTTGTTCAGTTCGTGAGCGACACCAGCCACCAGGCGCCCTAGCGAGGCCATTTTTTCCGCGTGCAACAGTTGCTGTTGAGTGCGCTTGAGCGCCTCGTGGGCCTCGTGCAGTTGGCGATACGCGTGCTGGAGTTCGCCCAGCGGTCGCCCCACCAGCACGTGCCCGATAAAGCGTCCATTGCCCGTGCTGCGCACGGTGCAACTGACGTCCACGGGCACCGGCGCGCCGTTGACATCCTTGAAGTTGACCTCCAGCGAGGCGCTGGCGTTGGGATGGCGCAGGCTGGCGAGGGTCTGGCGCAACTGGGTTTCACTGTGGGGGTCGGCCAACAAGACATAGGCCGGGCTGCCGGACAATGACTGTTCATCACGGCCGACCAGCGTGCGCAGCGCGCTGTTGCTCTCCTCGATGCGCCCTTGCGGGTCGCAGGCCAGCAACACGTCGGACATCGACGACAGCAACCCGGCGATGAACTGCTGCGACTGCTCCAGTTCGACGTTCTTCTCTTCCAGGGCGATTTCGTCTTGCACCAGCTTGGAATAGACCTCGTCCATCCTCGCGATGACTTCGATCCAGGCGTCTTCGTCGAGGCTGCCGGGTGGCGGTTTACGGGCCATGGTCGTCAGCTTTTAGGGTGCAGATGCAGGTGGTTGTGGACTTGCTCGTGGCTCGCGCCCTGCTCCACCGGGATCAGGTTCAGCGAGCCATGACGCACGCCGCGTTCGGCGCACACGCGATGGGCGAAATCGCGCACTTCATCGGACGAGCCCTTGAGCATCAGGCTTTCCAGGCAGTTGTCGTGATCCAGATGCACATGCTGGCTGGCAATGGTCAGGTGATGATGCGCGTGCTGCAGGTCCATCACCCGTTCGGTGAGGGTGCGCGAATGGTGATCGTAAACGAAGCTCAGGTTGGCCACGCAATGCGGCTCCTGGCCTTGCTCCAGGCGCGCCTGTTCGATATGCCGCCGCAAAATGTCGCGCATGGCCTCGGAACGGTTGTGGTAACCCTGGTCGCGAATCAGCGCGTCCAGTTCCTCAGCGAGGCCACGGTCCAGGGAAATGGTCAGGCGTTCCATGGGATTTCCTTTTCAATGCACCGTGCAAACCATGCACGGGTCAAAAGAACGAACGATATGTTGCACCGCTACCGGGCTTTTTTCGCCGGGTAACACGGGAGCACCCTGCAAGGCTTGTTCCAATGCCCCAGGCTGGCCCTGAGCATCGCGTGGCGAGAAGTTCCAGGTGGTCGGGGCGATGATCTGGTAGCGGGAGATTTTCCCGTGCTCCACCTCCAGCCAATGCCCCAGTGCGCCACGCGCCGCTTCGGTCAGGCCGACCGCGCGGCCTTTGTCGGGTAATGCCGCGGCGCGGTAATACGGCTCGCCGGGGCGCAGGGCGATCAACCAGCTTTCCATCAGCGGCACCACCTGCGCCAACTCCAGCAAACGCGCGAGCAGGCGGGTATAAACCGTTGCCGAACAGCGTGCCACGGCATCGCGCAGCAGCGCTTGGCCGGCAATCAACTGGCGTGCAATGGCGCCGGTTTCCAGCACCGCGCCGGCCAGGCGCGGGGCTTTGTTCCAGGTATACGCGTCGGGTTTTTCCATCAACGGCTGGGTTTGCCCATCGGCCGGGTGGCGCGGGCCGCCAGCGTCGTCGAGCCAGGCATGCGCGCTGTCTTCGCGGATATCGTCCAGGTCCAGCGGTTGCGCACACTGGGTGACGCCATTCCACAGGCCGCGCGGGAACACCATCGAGCCGTCGGCTCGCGGATACGCCCCGTAGGAAAGATACAGCCCCGGCCCCGGCCCCAGATGCTCAAGCCCGGTGTCCAGGGCGATTTGCAGAAATTGGCGGAAGTCGCCCTGCCCCGGCGCTTCGGCGTGCCATGCCCAGAGCTCGCTTTCGCTGGTGAAACCATTGATACGCTCCAGCGGCGCGGCGAACAGCTCGCTTTCCAGAAACTGCCGGAACTCGCGAACGCGGGTCAGCAGGCGCAGGCGCTCGGCGGCATCGATGGCGCGGGTCGAGCCACCCGGTTGGATCGAGCCGGTGTGTGGCCACTTGCCGCCCAGTGTGCCGATCAAATCCAGCCAGCGTTTGCGCGCAGAAATGGCCAGGCGCTGCTGGCTGCCCTGAAGCGGGGTAAAGCGTGCCACCGCGTCTGGATACCAAGGGCGCTCGGCGTACACCGGGCGCACGAAATCCGGCATGAAAAACAGGTAGAAATGGCTCAAGTGATCGGCGAGGTTTTCGGTGGCGGCCATCAGGTTGATTGCCAGCAGGCCGTTGTCCGGCGGCTGTACGCCGGCCAGCCCGGCCAGGGCGCGGGCGGCGGCGATCGATTGCGACACCGAGCAGATTCCGCAGATGCGTGGCGCGTAGGTCAGCGCATCGAGCGGTGCGTGTTGCAGCAGGATTTGCTCGAAGCCACGGTACATGGTGGCGTTGACCCGTGCCGAACGCACATGGCCATCTTCCACGTCCAGCTGTACTTCCAGATCGCCTTCAACCCGATTGAATGGGCCGACCACCAAACGTGACATGCAAACTCCTAACGGCGGGGGGTGCGTACCGACGGCGCGATCAGCGGGTGATCGGACGTCGCATTCTGTTTGACGCGCTTGGGGGTGGCGGACTTGGACAGCGCCGACAGGGCGACGAACCAGGCCTTGGGCATGTCGATGGGCAGGCCGATGGGAATGCCCGCCAGCTTCGGCGTGCGCTGAAAGGCGTGCCCCGGTTCTTCGAAGCCCGGGGCGGTGCAGTTGATGCAGGCAAACCCGCCACGGGTACACGAGCCCTCGCCGTTCCACAGGCGGGTATTGCAGTCGCCGTGGGCCTGGGTGCCTTTGCAGCCCAGGTTTTCCATCATGCAGCCCAGGTCCGAGGGCTTTTCCGCACTGGCTTTGTATTCGTAGAACTCATTGCGCGTGCAGCCCTGATGCACCAGTTGGTCGGCGTAGAAACGCGGACGCCCGATGACGTCCAGATCGGCCTCGGCGAACAGCCCGGCGGCCAGCGCCATCAAGGTGTCGGTCACCCAGCCGGGGTGCGTCGGGCAACCGGCCACGTTGATCACCGGCAAGCCGCGCAACGACCGATAATCGGCACCCAGCAGGCCGCCGCGATGCTCACCGTCAAATTGCAGGCCGCAGGCGTCGGTCGGGTTGCTGCCCGCAGCGGTGATGCCTCCGTAGGCCGCGCAAGTGCCGATGCCCAAGGTGTATTGGGCCACCGCCGCGAGTTTGCGCACCCAGTCGATCATCGGCGCATCGGTGCCCGCCAGCATGTGAAAGCGCCCGGTGCCGTGCGGGCCGCGCAGCAATGAGCCTTCGATGCACAAGGCATCGAGCCGGGTGCGACCTTGCAGGCAGTCCTCCAGGATATCCAGCACCTGATCACCGCTTTCAAGGGACAGCGATGGATGCCAGAGCAACTCAATCCCCGCACTGCGCCACATCGCGGAAAAATCCTGGGTATCGGCGCACAGCAAGGACATGTTGCAACCGCCGCAACCGCCCGATTGCAGCCATAGCACTCGGAAGGGGGTGTTCATCGGGCTTCCTCCAGGCCAAGACGGCGCAATTTCTGGCGCAGGCCCACGCGCGACAAGCCCAGTTCACGGGCCGCATGGGTTTTGTTCCAGCGGTGACGCAGCAGCGATTCCTTGAGTATGGTCGCTTCGATAGCGTCCAGTTGTTCTTGCAACGTGCCCGTGGGGGGCGACAGGCGTATGTCGTTGGTGTTGCGTCCCTGGCCCTGCATGACGCGCCAGGAAAACGAATGAGCACCGATTTGCGAGCCTTCCGACAACGCAGCGGCGCGGTAGATTTCGTTGCGCAACTCGCGAATATTACCGGGCCATGGGTAACCGATCAGGCTCGCCAGGGCGTCGTCGGCGAAGTGCAGGTTTGGCAGGTCCAGCTCCAGGCGGGCATCGTCGAGCAGCTTTTTGGCGATGGGCATCAGGTCAGCGGTGCGCTCGCGCAACGGCGGCAAGCCCAGGCTGACCGTGGACAGCCGGTAATAAAGGTCGCTGCGAAAACGTCCGGTGGCGACATCCTGCTCCAGGTCGCGATGGGTCGCCGCGATCACCCGCACATCGACCCGTACCGTGCTTGAGGCGCCGACCGGGCGCAGTTCGCCCTCTTGCAAGACGCGCAACAACTTGACCTGAAAAGCCGGCGAGGTGTCGCCGATTTCGTCGAGTAGCAAGGTGCCGCCATTGGCACGCTGGAACAGCCCGATGTGATCCTGATGCGCGCCGGTGAAGGCGCCACGCTTGTGCCCGAACAGCTCGGACTCCAGCAATGTATCGGGCAGCGCCGCGCAGTTCTCCATGACAAAGGCATTACTCGCACGCGGGCTGGCGTAATGGATGGCGCGGGCCAGCAGCTCTTTGCCCGTGCCCGATTCGCCCAGCAGCAGCACCGACAAATCATAGCGGGCGACCCGGGCGGCCAACTCACAGACCGCATCCAACGGGCCGCCGGGGCTGCGCACGATGCGCGAGAAATCGAAGGTGTCGCGTACCCGCTCCAGGGTTTCGCGGCTGCGGCGACGCAGCGCTGGCGTACCGGCGCGCAGTTCCAGGTCCAGTCGCTGCATATGGTTTTGCAACGATTGGCTCTCGACCGCATTGCGCACGGTGTTGAGCAGGTTTTCAGGCAGCCAGGGCTTGAGCAGGTACTGATAGATACCGGCCTGATTGACGCCCGCGATGATGTCTTCCGAATCGGTGTAGCCCGACAGCACGATGCGGACCACCCCCGGCCAGCGCTCGCGCACTTCCTTGAGAAATTCGATACCGCTGACATGGGGCATGCGCTGGTCGCAGAGGATCACCGCGACCACATGCTGTTCCAGCAGTTCGCGTGCTTGCCCGGCCGACTCGGCCAGCAGCACCTGGAATTCCTGATCGAGTACCCGGCGTAACGATTCGCGCGAACGCAGCTCATCGTCCACTACCAGGATCATGGGCAAGTCGGATTGCGAGTCGAATGGGGAGGTCATGAGTCAGCGAAAGGCCGATTATTGAAGTTCATTGCAACATTATGTTGCTGCAAGTCATGGCGTCGATGGTAGCACGGTGCCAAAAGCAGACGAGGGTTTTCCTTCGAGGGAGGCCGCTACGGGATGTGTTTTAAACAGCGTCTTGCTCCGCCGGGTTATGCCGCCCCCGGCCTAGAAGTTTGCCGGCGTATTCGCGCTGATGATTTCCGCCTCATCCTGCCCGATATTGCGGAACCTGTGGGGCAAGGTGGTGGGGAAGTAATAACCATCCCCCGGGTTCAATACGCTGACCTGGCCATCGACAGTGAGTTCGACGGTGCCACGGGTGACGAGGCCGCACTCCTCGCCTTCGACATGCACGATCGGCTCTTCGCCGGAACTGGCGCCAGGTGCGTACTGCTCGCGCAGAAAGCGCATCTGGCGGCTGGGGATCGGCGCGCCCACCAGCAGCAGGCGCAGGCCGTCGCGACCCAGGTCGGGCTGTTCGTTGGCGCGAAAGACGTATTGGTGTTCGCGTGGCGGCTGGTCGAAGGTGAAAAAGTCCGCCAGGGACATGGGGATGCTTTCCAGCAGCTTTTTCAGGGAACTGACGGAGGGACTGACGCGATTCTGTTCGATCAGGGAAATGGTGGCGTTGGTCACGCCGCTACGACGGGCCAGCTCGCGCTGGGAGAGTTTGTAGCTTTCGCGAACGAGTTTGAGTCGGGTGCCCGTGTCCATAGCTGCCTTATATAAGGGGTGAGTGTCGTGATGTTTATTGGTTGCGATAGCACTGCAGGAGCTGGGGCGAGCGCGGGCAGGCAATGTTGCGAAATTCGCCGATTACCCGACCCGGAAACCTGAAAGGCGGCTATTAAATCACGTTTGCGGGTGGAGCTGTAGCGCTGCTGAATATGCCTGCATGCGCAAAAAAAGCAAGCCCGCGGCCGCGGCCGAAGGCGGCGTGGGCCGGGGGCTCGCGGCGCGCGTGTGGCTGACCGGTCAAATACCGAGTCGGTCGCGCAGGGCGTAGTAGGCGGCGCCCATGGCCGTCAGCGGGGCCTGGAAGGTGCGGCCGCCGAACATCGGCATGTGCGGCAGCGAGGCGAAGGCGTCGAAGCGTTCGGCGTCACCGCGGATCACTTCGCTGATCAGCTTGCCCGCGAGGTGCGAACAGGTGACGCCGTGGCCGCTATACCCTTGCATGTAGTAGGCGTTCTTTTCGATACGGCCGAATTGCGGCATGCGCGACATGGTCAGCAGGAAGTTGCCGGTCCAGCGGTAGTCGATCTT
The DNA here is from genome assembly GCF_053502595.1 of Pseudomonas sp. LY-1. Taxonomy (NCBI): domain Bacteria; kingdom Pseudomonadati; phylum Pseudomonadota; class Gammaproteobacteria; order Pseudomonadales; family Pseudomonadaceae; genus Pseudomonas; species Pseudomonas sp. LY-1. The sequence continues at coordinate 3,804,414 of NZ_CP094353.1, forward strand.
GACGTTTTTCAACTGCGGGAAGGTCTTGAGGATCTTCGGCCGGATCAGTTGTTCGATGTCGTCCGGCTCGCGGGCGCCGTAGACCACGCCGCCGCCGTACAGCAAACGGTTGTCAGCGGTCAGACGGTAATAGTCGAGCAGGTAGTTGCAGTCTTCGACGCAGTAATTGTGGGTAATCAGGCTGCGTGCCACTGCCTCCGACAGCGGCTCGGTGACCACGATCTGCGAGCCGCAGGGCATGCTTTTGCGCGTCACCCGAGGGTCGAGATTCTGCGGCAGGTAGGCGTTGCCGGCGATCAGCAGGTACTTGGCGCGAACCACACCCTTGGCCGTGCGTACCACGTTGGGTTCGCCGTAGGTGATTTCCTCGGCCGCCGATTGTTCGAAGATCTTGCCGCCCAGGCCGACAATGGCGCTGGCTTCGCCCAGGGCGAGGTTCAGCGGATGGACGTGGCCGCCCTGCTTGTCCAGCAGGCCGCCGATGTAATTTTCACAACCCACTTCGCCTGCCATGTCTTTGGCGTCGAGCAGTTGCAGGTTGCGGTTGCCATAGCGCTCCCAACTGCTTTTCTGTTCGACCAGGCCCTTGAGCTGTTTTTTGTTCAATGCGGCGAAGATCCCGCCCGGGCGGTAGTCGCACTGGATGTCGTAGTGCTGGATGCGCTGGCGAATGATCTCGGCGCCTTCGAACATCATGCTGCCGAGGATTTCGGCGCTCTTTTCGCCGTAGCGCTGCTCGATGACATCCACGTCACGGCTGTAGGAATTGACCAGTTGCCCGCCGTTGCGCCCGCTGGCGCCAAAGCCGACCTTGGCCGCTTCGAGCACGGTGACGCTGTAGCCGGCTTCCGCCAGGAACAGCGCCGACGACAGGCCGGTGTAGCCGGCGCCGATGACACAGACATCACACTCGACCAACTCTTCAAGCACAGGGAAGTCGCCGGTGTGGTTGCGGGTCGCGGCGTAATAGCTGTTTACATGGGGTTGCATGGTTAGGACTCCCTGGCGACTGGCCGGCACGCGCCGGCAATCGCCGTTGTTATTTGGGCTTAGAGCTTGATCCAGGTGGCTTTGAGCTCGGTGTACTTGTCAAAGGCGTGCAGCGACTTGTCACGGCCATTGCCCGACTGTTTAAAGCCGCCGAACGGCGCAGTCATGTCGCCGCCGTCGTACTGGTTGACCCACACGCTGCCGGCACGCAGGCCCCGGGCAAAGCGGTGGGCGCGGCTGAGGTCGGCGGTCCACACTGCGGCGGCCAGGCCGAAGATGCTGTCGTTGGCGATCGACAGTGCTTCTTCTTCGGTGTCGAAGCTGATCAGCGACAACACCGGGCCGAAGATTTCTTCGCGGGCGATGGTCATGGCATTGGTCACGCCGTCGAAAACCGTCGGCTCCACGTACTGGCCACCGGTGTCTTGCAGGGCGCGCTGGCCGCCAACCAAGAGTTGGGCGCCCTGCTCCTTGCCGATCTCGATGTAGCGCAACACGTTGTCCAGTTGCCGCTGATCGACCACTGCACCGACCTTGGTCGCCGGGTCCAGTGGATGCCCCGGCTTCCAGGCCTGGAACGCCTCCACCAGCAGCGCAATGAAGGGCTCGCGGATCGACCGTTGCACCAGCAGGCGCGACCCGGCCACGCAGACTTCGCCCTGGTTGAAGGCAATCGCTGCAGCCGCAGCGGCGGCGGCAGCACGCAAGTCCGGGGCATCGGCGAACACCACATTGGGGCTCTTGCCACCGGCCTCCAGCCACACCCGTTTCATATTGCTCTGGCCGGAATACACCAGCAGTTGCTTGGCCACCGCGGTGGAGCCGGTAAAGGCCAGCACATCCACATCCCTATGCAAGGCCAGCGCCTTGCCGACGGTGTGACCGTAGCCCGGCAGCACGTTGAACACGCCTGCGGGAATGCCGGCTTCGAGGGCCAACTGGGCCAGGCGAATGGCGGTCAGCGGCGACTTTTCCGAAGGTTTGAGGATGAACGAGTTACCTGCCGCCAGGGCCGGCGCGAACTTCCAACTGGCCATGATCATCGGGAAGTTCCACGGCACGATGGCCGCGACCACGCCGCAGGGTTCGCGGGTGATCAGGCCCAACTGGTCGTGGGGCGTGGGCGCCACTTCGTCGTAGAGCTTGTCGATGGCCTCGGCACTCCAGCGGATCGCGTTGGCGGTGGCCGGTACGTCGATGGCCATGGAGTCGCCGATCGGCTTGCCCATGTCGAGGGTTTCCAGGAGCGCCAGTTCTTCCTGGTGTTCGAGGATCAGATCGGCGAAACGGATCAGCACGCGCTTGCGCGCCGCCGGGGCCTGCAAGCGCCAGATCCCGGACTCGAACGCCCGGCGTGCAGCGATCACCGCGGCGTCGGCGTCGGCCTCATCGGTGCTGGCGACCGTGGCCAGAAAACGCCCGTCCACCGGGCTGATGCTGTCAAAGGTTTCGCCGCTGGCAGCCCAACGGTATTCGCCGTCGATAAAGGCCCGGCCTTCAAGGTTCAGGGACTGGAAGTACTGCTCCCAGTCGTTGCGATGCTTGGTCATAGGGTGTGCTCAACGCAAAAAGTGGGAGGGCCGTCAGACCGTGTGCAGGTACCAGTTGTACTCAAGGTCGGAGATCGAGTTTTCGAACTCGGCCAGTTCGCTTTCCTTGCACGCGACAAACACGTCGATGTACAGCGGGTCGATGTACCGGGCCATGACCTCGCTGTCGTCCAGCTCGCGCAGGGCGTCGCGCAGGTTGTTGGGCAGGCTCTGCTCATTCTGCTCGTAGGAGTTGCCTTCGACCGGCGCCCCCGGCTCGATCTTGTTGGTCAAGCCGTGGTGGATACCGGCCAGTACCGAGGCCATCAGCAGATAAGGGTTGGCGTCGGCGCCGGCCACCCGGTGCTCGATACGCACGGCATCCGCCGCGCCGGTCGGCACGCGCACGGCCACGGTGCGGTTGTCGATGCCCCAGCTCGGCGAGTTCGGCACATAGAACTGCGCACCGAAGCGGCGGTAGGAGTTGACATTCGGGCAGAGGAACGCCATCTGCGCCGGCAGGGTTTCCAGCACACCGCCGATGGCGTGACGCAGGGCGTCGTTGGTCTCGGGGTCTTCGCTGGCGAAGATGTTGTTGCCCTGCTTGTCGAGGATCGAGATGTGTACATGCAAGCCATTACCGGCCTGGCCCGGGTAGGGCTTGGCCATAAAGGTGGTGTCCATCTCGTGGTCGTAGGCGATGTTTTTCACCAGGCGCTTGAGCAGTACCGCGTAGTCGCAGGCTTTGATCGGGTCGCTGACGTGGTGCAGGTTGACCTCGAACTGCGCCGGGGCGCTTTCCTTGACGATGGCGTCGGCAGGGATGCCCTGCTCTTTCGCGCCTTCGAGGATGTCCTGCAGGCAATCGACGTATTCGTCGAGGTCATCGATCAGGTAGACCTGGGTCGAATGCGGGCGCTTGCCGGAGATTGGCGAGCGCGGCGCTTGCGGACGGCCGTTCACGTTGTCCTGGTCGATCAGGTAGAACTCCAGCTCGAACGCGGCGCAAATGGTCAGGCCCAATTCGTCGAACTTGCTCACCACCTGACGCAGCACTTCCCGTGGGTCGGCGAAGAACGGCTGGCCCTCGAGCTCATGCATGGTCATCAACAGCTGCGCGGTGGGACGCTTCTGCCAGGGCTCGATGCTCAGGGTGTCGGGGATCGGGTAGCAGATGCGGTCGGAGTCGCCGATATCCAGGCCCAGGCCGGTGCTTTCCACGGTGGAGCCATTGATGTCCAGGGCAAACAACGACGCGGGGAGGTTGATGCCTTTTTCATACACCTTATGCAAGGCGGTGCGTTCGATACGCTTGCCGCGCACCACGCCATTCATGTCTGCAATCAGCAGATCGACGTACAGGACCTCCGGGTGTTTTTTCAGAAAGGCGTTGGCTTCGTTGAGCTGAACGGTACGCAGTGGGACCGACATGATGCACCTATGTGTTAATTATTATGTTCAAAGCTGTTTCGTAGCAGCAGTCAATCCGAAAGCCAAAGTGAAGTCAATAGCGAGAACAGGCACCACACGTTAATTATATTGGTAGCTATAGCACCAAAACTGGGCGCAAACCCAACCAATCAACACAAACATACTCACGAGCGTTTAGAATTTTTTACATTGAAGTTGTTAATTAAAATCAACAGAGATAAGCTCTGGAAAAACTCGTTCCAGCGTGAATTTCGAGGTGATAAAAATGGCACTCAAGCCATTGATCGGTGTTACAGCGTGCGTCAAAGAGATTGGCTTACACCCCTACCATGTCAGCGGCGACAAGTATTTGCGTGCTGTCAGCGTCGCGGCCCTCGGGCTGCCCGTGATCATTCCTGCCCTGGCGGACCTCTGCGAGATCAAGGACCTGCTGCACTACGTCGACGGCCTGCTGTTCACCGGCTCGCCGTCCAATGTCGAACCCTTCCACTATCAAGGCGCTCCCAGCGCGCCGGGCACCGCCCATGACCCGCAACGCGACGCCACCACCCTGCCCCTGTTGCGGGCTGCGGTGGCGGCCGGCGTGCCAGTCCTCGGCATCTGCCGCGGCTTCCAGGAAATGAACGTGGCCTTTGGCGGCAGCCTGCACCAGAAGGTGCATGAACTGCCGGGCTTTATGGACCACCGCGAAGCCGACGACCCGCGCCTCGACGTCCAGTACGCCCCGGCGCACCCGGTGGCGATCCAGCCCGGCGGCGTGTTCGAGGCCATGGGCCTGGCCGGCGAGATCCAGGTCAACTCGATCCACAGTCAGGGCGTCGACCGCCTGGGTGACGGCCTGCGGGTCGAGGCCCTGGCCCCGGATGGTCTGATCGAAGCCGTTTCCGTGGAGCACAGCCAGGCGTTTGCCTTTGGCGTGCAGTGGCACCCGGAATGGCAGGTCCTGTCGAACCCGGCCTACCTGAGTATTTTCCAGGCCTTTGGCGATGCCTGCCGGCAACGTGCCGCGCAGCGTCAGCGCCTTTGACACCAGGCGGCCCGCGCCGGGCCGCCAGCACTCGCTTTACCGATTGACACGCCCTGCCCACGCGGCGCGCGCACCTGTGTGCGCCTGCCGTGCGGCGTGAACGGCAATACCCGAACAACAACAAGCAAGGCCAGGCAGCCAGGACGGCGGTGCCGAATAAACCTGCATTGCACTGAGGGTGCAGGTTTGCAATCAACCTTATTACGTCAGGCCGCATTGGCCCGACGACCTGTTGGGAGTTTCACATGGCAAACGCCTCCAGCATTTATCGCAAGGCACTGGAAGGTCATCAGCAACCGCAAAAGGTGCTGGTGAAGATCGACCGCGTGACCAAGAAGTTCGACGAAACCGTGGCCGTGGACGATGTGTCCCTGGAGATCCACCAGGGCGAGATCTTCGCCCTGCTCGGCGGTTCGGGTTCGGGCAAATCCACCCTGCTGCGCATGCTCGCCGGTTTCGAACGGCCCACCGAAGGCCGCATCCTGCTGGATGGCGTGGACATCACCGAGATGCCGCCCTATGAGCGGCCGATCAACATGATGTTCCAGTCCTATGCCCTGTTCCCGCACATGACCGTGGCCCAGAACATCGCCTTCGGCCTCAAGCAGGATCGCCTGCCAGCCGGCGAGATCGAGGCGCGGGTCGAGGAAATGCTCAAGCTGGTCCATATGACCCAATACGCCCGGCGCAAACCCCACCAGCTCTCCGGCGGCCAGCGCCAGCGCGTGGCCCTCGCCCGCTCCCTGGCCAAGCGCCCGAAATTGCTGCTGCTCGACGAACCCATGGGCGCCCTGGATAAAAAGCTGCGCTCGCAGATGCAACTGGAACTGGTGGAGATCATCGAACGCGTCGGCGTGACCTGCGTGATGGTGACCCACGACCAGGAAGAAGCCATGACCATGGCCCAGCGCATCGCCATCATGCACTTGGGCTGGATCGCCCAGATCGGCAGCCCGGTGGACGTTTACGAAGCGCCGGTGAGCCGCCTGGTCTGCGAGTTCGTCGGCAACGTCAACATCTTCGACACCCAGGTGGTCGACGACGCCGAAGGCCACGCGGTGCTCAAGTGCGCGGACCTGGATCGCAATATCTACGTCGGCTACGGCATCGCCACTTCGGTGGAAGACAAGTCGGTGACCTACGCCATCCGCCCGGAAAAGCTGTTGGTCACCACCCAAATGCCGACCTGCGCGCACAACTGGTCCAGCGGCAAGGTCCACGACATCGCCTACCTCGGCGGGCACTCGGTGTTTTACGTCGAGCTGCCCAGCGGCAAGATCGTCCAGTCGTTCATGGCCAACGCCGAACGCCGTGGCTCCCGACCGTCCTGGGGCGACACTGTGTACGTGTGGTGGGAAGACGACAGCGGCGTGGTACTGCGGGCATGAGTACATCGACCATGAGCACTTTCCATCAAGCGTTGATCCGTGTGCTGCCCAGCGGTCGCAAGCTGGTGATCGGCATTCCCTTCCTCTGGCTGTTCCTGTTTTTCATGCTGCCGTTTTTCCTGGTGATGAAGATCAGCTTCTCCGAAGCGACCGTCTCGATTCCGCCGTATTCGCAGATCTACGGCTTCGTCGACCAGAAACTCCAGGTGCTGCTGAACCTGGGTAACTACAGCCTGCTGGGCGCCGACGAGTTGTACATCTCGGCCTACCTGGGCTCGCTGAAGATCGCCCTGCTCAGCACGCTGATGTGCCTGCTGATCGGTTTTCCCATGGCCTATGGGATTTCCAAGACCCGCAAGGAAATGCAAAACGTATTACTGCTGCTGATCATGATGCCGACCTGGACCGCGATCCTGATCCGCGTCTATGCCTGGATGGGCATCCTCAGCAATAACGGCCTGCTCAATGCGTTCCTGATGGGGTGCGGCCTGATATCGAGCCCGATTGAAATCCTCAACACCAACACGGCGGTCTACATCGGCGTGGTCTACGCCTACCTGCCGTTCATGGTGCTGCCGCTCTACGCCAACCTGGTCAAGCACGACCAGAGCCTGCTGGAAGCCGCCTCGGACCTGGGTTCGAGCAACTTCAACAACTTCTGGAAAATCACCGTGCCGCTGGCCAAGAACGGCATCGTCGCCGGCTGCATGCTGGTGTTCATCCCGGTGGTCGGCGAGTTCGTGATCCCGGAACTGCTGGGCGGCCCGGAGACCCTGATGATCGGCCGCGTGCTGTGGCAGGAGTTCTTCAACAACCGCGACTGGCCGGTGGCGTCCGCCCTGGCGGTGGTGATGCTGGCGATCCTGATTATTCCCATCGTGCTGTTCAACCGCAGCCAGGCCAAAGAAATGGAGGCACGGGCATGAAGCGTTTCAGTTTTTCGACCCTGATGCTGGTGCTCGGCTTGTTGTTCATCTACCTGCCGATGCTGATTCTGGTGATCTATTCGTTCAACGCCTCCAAGCTGGTGACGGTCTGGGGCGGCTGGTCGCTCAAGTGGTACCTGGGGCTGTTGGACAACACCCAACTGATGGGGTCGGTGGCCCGTTCCCTGGAGATTGCCTGCTACACCGCCGTGGCCGCCGTGGCCCTGGGCACCCTGGCCGCGTTCGTGCTGACCCGGGTCACGCGCTTCAAGGGCCGGACCCTGTTCGGTGGCCTGGTGACCGCGCCCCTGGTGATGCCGGAAGTGATCACCGGGCTGTCGCTGCTGCTGCTGTTCGTGGCGATGGCGCAGATGATCGGCTGGCCCATGGAACGCGGCCTGGTGACGATCTGGATCGCCCACACCACGTTCTGCGCCGCGTATGTCGCGGTGGTGGTCTCGGCACGCCTGCGCGAGCTGGACCTGTCCATCGAAGAAGCCGCCATGGACCTCGGCGCGCGGCCACTCAAGGTGTTTTTCCTGATCACCATCCCGATGATCGCGCCGTCGTTGGCAGCGGGCGGCATGATGTCGTTCGCCTTGTCCCTGGATGACTTGGTGCTCGCCAGTTTCGTCTCCGGGCCCGGCTCCACCACCCTGCCGATGGAGGTGTTCTCTGCCGTGCGCCTGGGGGTCAAGCCGGAGATCAACGCCGTGGCCAGCCTGATCCTGATGGCGGTGTCGCTGATGACGTTCATGGTCTGGTATTTCAGCCGCAAGGCCGAAGCCAACCGCAAGCGGGCGATCCAGGAAGCCATGGACCAGACCACCAGCGAAACCTGGCAGCCGCAACGCACGCCCGCGACGGCCTAGGCCGTCGTGTGTCACCCCAAATGAACCCCTGCGCACCTTCACTCGGCGCGCCCCGCTTCCGTTCCCGTCGCGCCTTACCACCGCGACCATTGCTGTGAACGGCTTCACCCGGCTCCCTCGGTCAGGGTGAACCCCTTGGCGCCTTCGGGCGCCTTTTTTGCGTCCCGAAAGAGTGCGCGGCACCTCGTGGAACCCGAATAAAAACGTGCTACCTACGATTAATAGCCTCCTGATGGGCATATTGCTGACGTTGTTATCGCGATTGCTGACTGTAGGGGTTCCAATCGCGGTATTGGGTCAACGCTTGCGCCTACCAGAAGGTGCTTGGAGCGTGCTCATCTGGGGCGGCCCGCGATGTGGTGGTTTCCCTGACGTATCTGGTGGTGGTTTTTTCTGTCCTGATCCAGGGCATGTCCATCGGTAAATGGGTCAAGCGAGTGATCCCATGTGCCGCAAGCAGAGACGCTGAATGAACCTTCGGCCATACAAAAGACTCCTTTAGGGATAATCAGCTCACCGCCTTTGTTTCCCTGAACCCTGGGGCCAGGGCCCTGCGTATTACTCACACAAGGTATAAAAAATGCTCGCACGCTGGCGCTGGGTGTTACATCAACTGACCAAACGGCTGTGGTTCAGGGCAAGCCTGTTTTCCTTGCTCGGCATTGCAACCGCGTTACTCGCCGTTGTCTTCAAGGACTACATTCCCGAATCATTGCCCGCCCGTATAGGCGCCGACGCCGTCGACAAGATCTTGGGCATCATTGCCTCAAGCATGCTCGCCGTGACCACCTTTTCGTTAAGCACCATGGTGACTGCCTACGGTGCGGCCAGCAGCGGCGTGACGCCTCGCGCCACCACGCTGGTGATGGAAGACACCACGACACAAAATGCCCTGGCCACCTTTATCGGCTCGTTCCTGTTCAGCCTGGTTGGAATTATTGCGCTGAGCACCGGCGCTTACGGTACACAAGGAAGGGTTTTGCTATTTGCGGTGACCCTCGCCGTGGTGATGCTGATTGTCTACACCCTTTTGCGCTGGATCGATCATTTGTCCAAGCTTGGCCGGGTGGGAGAAACCATTGACCGTGTCGAGCAGGCGACCATTGACGCCATAACCAATCGACTCCAATGGCCGCATTTGGGTGCAGCCGCCTACCCTTGCGACTCGATGGTCCCGAACTCTGCGCTGATCATCACAAGTCTCCACACAGGGTATGTCCAGCACATCGACGTTCAGGCGTTAGGCGCCATCGCCAAAGCAGACGAGACACGCATTTTTTTGGAGGTCCTGCCAGGTAGCTTCGTGCATGTCGGCATGCCGCTCGCCCGAATCGTCAGTCTGAGCAAGCCGCGCGAGGGCGAACAGCAGTCGAGTAGCGAAAAAATCATCTCTACCCTGACTATCGGTGTACGTCGCACGTTTGAACACGATCCCCGGTTCGGCTTGTCGGTGCTGTCAGAGATCGCCTCCCGCGCCTTGTCGCCGGCCGTCAATGACCCCGGCACTGCCATTGACGTCATTGGGCGCGGCATCAGAAGCCTGACATGCTGGGGTAAACCCAAAGCACCCGCCGCGAAAATCGACACCGATTGCCAGCAGGTTTACCTGCGCGCATTGACAGTAGATGACCTGTTCGATGACTTCTTCGCACCGATTGCCAGGGATGGCGCGGGTTTGGTGGAAGTCGACCTGCGCATGATGAAGGCACTTGTGTGCCTCGCACAGATAAACCCGGCGATGTTCAGCAGTGCCTGTGCCAGGCACGCGGGCCTGCTGCTCAAGCACGCGAACAATGCGCTTGTGCTGGAAGAAGACCGGCACAAGCTCAGCGCGGTGGCGCGACCACTGCTGCGCTGACCCAGCCTATGGTTTGGCTTTTTGCGTGGCGGCGTCACTGCCCTCCGACTGCAAAAAGCCACGCGCCAACTGTTGATAGAGCTCAGGCCCCATCCTGGCACTGACTGCTTTGGCAATCAGCGCAACGGCCATCAGACTGATCACCATGCCATGGTTGTCGATCATCTCCATCACGATGATCGCGGACGTGATCGGCGATTGCGTGACAGCCGCCAGAAAGCCAACCATGCACAAGGCAATGATGGGCTGTGCCGCCAGAGTGAAGAACTCAGCGACGTTGGCTCCTACCGCAGCCCCTACCGCCAGAGACGGGGCAAAAATGCCGCCCGGGATACCGGAAAAATAAGTCACTACCGTCGCGAGAAAACGCGTGATCGGCGCGTGCCAGGGCAGACCGATATCGGACACGATGATCTGGGATGTGATCCCGTAACCGCTGCCAAAGGACATCCCGCCACTGAGCCAACCGAGAATAGCCACGATCATCCCGCAGCCACCTGCGAACCAGACAGGGTGCATGCGGCGCCATTCCCAGACGAAAAATCGGCGATACCTCTGCGGCCACAGGAGCATCCGACTGAATAACCCTCCCATAAGGCCGCAGCCAATACCAATCGCCAGCACCGGGACAATGATATCGAGATTGACCTCTTGCACGTCGAAATGCCCGAAGTAGTTGTAGTTGCCCTGCAAAGCAATCGCGACTATCCCCGACAAGATGATCGTACTGAGCAAAACCCCGCTGGTACGGGTTTCCAACTTGCGCCCCAACTCCTCCACCGCAAAAGCCACGCCGGCCAAAGGCGTGTTGAATGCGGCGGCAATACCCGCTGCACCACCGGCCAGAATAAGATCTTCGGGGCGGATGATTCGAGCGTTAGGCAGATAACGGTGGAAGAAATGCATGATCGAGGCGGCGACTTGAACTGACGGGCCTTCACGCCCTGCTGAAAAACCACCGGTCAACGCCAGGGTACCTAGCCCTATCTTGGCAACAGCAAGGCGCAAGGACACCAACTTATCCACGGGCTTACCTTGGTGGGCCAACCGCGTAGCCGCAATGACCTGAGGAATGCCACTGCCTTGTGCCCCGACAAAAAAACGGGTGGTCATCCATACGACGAACATGCCGATCAAAGGCGTGTAGATAAACGGCAGCCAAGGCCGGCCGGCGGTTTGTTGAACGAACTGCATCAGCGCCAGGTCGGCCAGCCGGGCGAATAGCACAACCAGTAACCCGGCGAAGGTAGCAGCAGCCCAGAGCGTCACACGAGTACGCCATCGGATCGAGGCAAAGCGACGACGTATGAGTAATATCGGTTTGATCACCCGAGCGGATTCCCGTTGTCGAGGTTAATAAACCCCACAAAACAAGACTACCGGGTTAAACGGTCAGGTCCAGCCAGCAGAGACTAAAGGATTATAACCATCATCTTCTCCTGCGACCCACTCCACGTGCAGTTACCTTGGCAATTTGATGCAGGGTAGGACTGTCCGCTCGCCACTGTGCTGATCAATCAACTACAGTTGAATCGCTCTGAATAAAAACAAACAAAACGGAGAGATTCCCATGCGCGTAAAGAACCGCTTCACCTTGCTGGCCGCCGCCACAACCCTGGCACTCACCTGCACGGCCCAGGCGGCACCTGTGTTCATCAACATACTGACCGGAGGCACCAGCGGGGTGTATTACCCGATTGGGGTTGGCCTGTCGCAGATCTACAGTGAAGGCATACCCGACGTGAAGACCTCGGTGCAGGCCACTAAAGCGTCCGTGGAGAACCTGAACCTGCTGCAGTCCGGTCGAGGCGAGTTGGCACTGGCGCTGGGCGACTCTGTGGCGGATGCAAGGAACGGCGTCGAGGAAGCTGGCTTCAACGCACCGCTGACCAAATTGCGCGCGATTGCCGGAGCGTATCCCAACTACATTCAAATCGTCGCCAGCAAAGAGTCGGGAATCAAGACGCTCGCGGACCTTAAAGGCAAAACCCTCTCGGTCGGCGCACCGAAATCGGGCACCGAGTTGAACGCGCGAGCGATTTTAAAGGCGGCAGGCCTGACCTATGCAGACATGGGCAAGGTGCAATACCTGCCCTTTGCCGAGTCTGTCGAGTTAATCAAGAACCGGCAATTGGATGCGACGTTACAGTCGTCAGGACTGGGCATGGCGGCCATTCGCGACTTGTCGTCGGTGATGCCGCTGAACTATGTCGCCATCCCCCCGGAAGTCGTGACAAAAATCGACAACCCGGCCTATCACAGCGCGATGATTCCGGCCAATACGTATGACGGCCAGCCTGAAGCGGTGCCAACGGTTGCTATCGTCAACATTCTGGTGACCCGCTCGGATGTACCCGATGAGTTGGCGTACCAGATGACAAAACTGCTGTTCGAAAACTTGCCGCGCCTGGGTAACGCTCATTCGGCCGCCAAGAACATCACACTGGAAAACGCCACCAGGAACCTGCCGATTGCGCTTCATCCGGGCGCCGAACGCTACTACACCGAAAAAGGTGCGCTCTAGCGACGCAAGGCGCAGCGGCGCAGTATCGCCGCGCCAACAGCCCGCCCTTTTTCCATGCAGTGAGGCAGGTAACTAATGAGTGAAGATCATCACGACATCTCTGCGAACCCGCGAGACTGGCCAAAAACGCTGTTTTACGTAGCGTTGTTATTTTCGATTTTTCAGATCGTCACGGCAGCGTTTTCGCCCTTTTCGAGCCAGGTATTGCGTGCGATACACGTCGGTTTCCTGCTGTGGGTGGTCTACCTCAGCTATCCGGCCTATGGCAACAAACGCCCTTGGCAACCCTTGGCCTGGATACTCAGCCTCGCAGCCATTGCCACCGCCCTGTATCAATGGAGGTATGAGGCTGACCTGATCCAGCGTTCCGGGGATCTGACAACGGCGGACATGGTGATCGGCATTCTACTGGTGGTGCTCGTGTTCGAAGCCGCTCGACGAGTGATGGGCATTGCCCTGCCGGTCATTTGCGGCCTGTTCCTGGCTTATGGTCTGTTTGGCGAGTATTTGCCGGGCGATCTGGCCCATCGAGGTTATGGTTTCGACCAAATCATCAACCAACTGTCTTTTGGCACCGAAGGGCTGTACGGCACGCCAACCTATGTTTCAGCGACCTACATCTTCCTGTTTATCCTGTTCGGAGCGTTCCTCGAACAGGCCGGCATGATCAAACTGTTCACCGACTTTGCCATGGGCCTGTTCGGCCACAAACAGGGAGGGCCTGCCAAGGTTGCCGTTGCGTCGTCGGCACTGATGGGCACCATCACCGGTTCGGGCATCGCCAACGTGGTGACTACGGGGCAATTCACCATTCCACTGATGAAGCGCTTTGGTTATCGGGCCGCGTTTGCCGGAGGCGTGGAAGCAACCGCCAGCATGGGCAGTCAACTGATGCCGCCGGTGATGGGCGCAGTCGCCTTCATCATGGCTGAAACCATCAACGTACCATTCGTGGAGATTGCCAAGGCCGCGTTGATTCCCGCCATCCTCTACTTCGGTTCGGTCTTCTGGATGGTCCATCTGGAAGCCAAGCGATCCAACCTCAAGGGCCTGCCCAAGGATCAATGCCCCAGTGCATTGGGCGCCGTGAGGGAGAAGTGGTACCTGCTCATTCCGCTGCTGGTATTGGTCTACTTGCTGTTTTCCGGGCGCACGCCGCTGTTTTCCGGAATGGTCGGACTTGCACTCACGGCCATCGTGATTCTTGGCTCGGCGATCATCCTGAAAGTGCAAAGCTTCGGCTTGCGCTGCGCCTTCTGGATTGCGCTCGGCATCCTCTGTACCGGCTTTTTCCAACTGGGTATCGGCGTGATCTTTGCCGTCATTGCAGTGCTGGTGGGGGGCTGTGGGGTCATCAAAGGAGGGCACGAAACGCTGACCATCTGCCTGCACGCGTTGGTCGAAGGCGCTCGTCATGCTGTACCGGTGGGGATCGCGTGCGCGCTGGTGGGCATCATTATTGGTGTGGTTTCACTGACCGGCGTCGCCTCTACGTTTGCGGGTTATATCTTGGGCATTGGCCGAGACAACCTGCTGCTGTCACTGATACTCACAATGATCACGTGCCTGGTGCTGGGCATGGGGATTCCGACCATTCCCAACTACATCATCACCAGTTCGATCGCAGCCCCTGCCCTCCTCGAATTGGGCGTACCGCTGATTGTGTCGCACATGTTCGTGTTTTACTTCGGCATCCTCGCCGACCTGACTCCCCCTGTCGCCCTCGCCTGCTTTGCAGCGGCACCGATCGCTAAAGAGACCGGGTTCAAGATCAGCCTATGGGCGGTGCGAATAGCGCTGGCGGGCTTTGTCATACCGTTCATGGCGGTCTACAACCCAGCGTTGATGCTGCAAGGTGACAGTGTGTGGATGTCCGTCTACATGCTGCTCAAGACCCTATTCGCGGTCGGGTTATGGGGCATCGCATCCACTGGCTTTTGGCAGCGCAAGATGCCTCTATGGGAGCGTTTGCTGAGCGTCGCTGCCGGGGCACTCCTCGTGGTGGCGTTACCGCTGACCGATGAACTGGGCTTCGCGCTGGGACTCTGTGTGATAGTCCAGCACGTCTGGCGGTCCCGCCGGGCCGCGCTAGCCAATCCATGATCGGCGTATGCCTGGGCTTGACCGGCGTGCTGTGGGCCCAGTTGTCGGTTTCACACTTCACGCTGGCATGGGATCACACCATTGAAAAGATCCGCTGGGAGGAAGACTACCGCGTGACCGAGCAAGGGCTGGTGCTGGAAGAGGCTCGTGTACGCGGTAACGGTGCAGGAATGGAAGTTCCCGACGGGGCGTGGCTGGAAAATGGCAGTTGGCATTACCGGCGCCAATTGCCGCCTTTGCAACCCTTGCGCCTGGGGCGCACACCGGAGGCTGGCGATTACCAGCTGTGCGTTGATGGCCAGTGTCACGCCCTGAGTCACTGGATTGGCGCGCCAACTGCTCGCCAGCCTTTTATTCAAATGTGGACGTGCAAGGCCGGATAAGTCATCACTATTCCCCCTCATCTCAGTCAACCCGTTAGCCTGTTCGACGCCGAACATAAACTGGGGGGCGGCCATTGGTCGTCCTTGTGGACGCAGAGCAAGGCTATTGGTGGACACGCTGGTACTGCACGCTCAATGAAATCATCGAATAGCACTTGGGCCGCCTGTACAGGCGCGCGGGCACTTGTCGATACCGCACAGCAAATGCTGATTAACGGCAAGGGCCAGGCGGGAGACGCAATGGGTGCTTCACGTCGCGACGGCCCTGGGTATTGACCGTCTACCTCGGCTCGAGCCCTGTGAACAGTGAATAATCAATATCTCCAAAATACCGGCGTGACGAGCACTAACACCGTCAGGATTTCCAGCCTTCCAAGCAGCATTCCTACGGTCAAGAGCCATTTTGCGGCATCCGGTAATGATGAGAAGTTACCGGCCGGCCCAATGATCGTGCCAAGCCCAGGCCCGACGTTACACACTGCCGTAGCCGCACCGCTCAACGCAGTTGTCCAATCCAGCCCAATGAGACTCAGGCCCAAGGCAATCGCGGCAATCGTGATGGAGAAGAAAAATGAGAAAGTCAAAAGCGAACGCAAGATCTCTTCGTCAATAGGGTGGCCGTTGTACTTTTTCTGAATCACGGCGCGAGGATGGATCAGTTGCTTCAAACTGCTCACCAATAGCGCGGCCGCCACTTGAAAACGGAAGATTTTAAGACCACCCGCCGTGGAACCTGAACACCCACCGACGAAGGTCAAATAGAAAAAGAGCAAAACGGCGAAACTGCCCCACAAGGTGTAATCGCCCACGGCGACGCCAGTGGTGGTGACAACCGAAGTCACATTTATTGCCACGATACGAAATGCTTCCCACCATCCGTAATCGCTGTGAAAACACAGCCAAGTACCTACCACCAGCCACGTGAAGACCAAGAACCCAATAAATCCGCGAACCTGGTGATCCTTCAGCAGCGCACGCCGATGGCCGCGCAATGTCGCGACATACAACGTAAAAGGCAGGCTACCCAGAATCATGATGACGACTGCAACCCAGTGAATGGCAGGCTGTGTCCAATGCCCTAGAGAAGCGTCCGACGTCGAGAAGCCGCCGGTAGAGATCAACGACATGGCGTGGTTGACGGCTTCAAACGGCGTCATCCCGGCAATCCAGAGCGCGAGCGTTCCGGCGCCAGTGAGTCCCAGATAAAGAAAAAGGATGTATTTGGCTGCTACATGGGAGCGCGGCGTCACTTTTTCCGACCAGTCTGAAGACTCAGTCTGGAAAAGACGCATGCCCCCTACTCGCAGTAGCGGAAGAATCGCCACGGCCATGCCGATAAAGCCGATCCCTCCCAGCCAGTGAAGCATTGATCGCCAGATCAACAGCCCAGGAGAGGCGGTGTCCAAACCACTCAACACCGTTGAGCCCGTGGTTGTGATGCCAGACATCGTTTCAAAAAAAGCATCGGTGTAACTGATGTGATGGATAAACACCATTGGCAACGCTGCGAAGGTACACACCACCACCCAACTGCCGGTGGTCAGCAGGTACATATCCCTTGGACGAAGTTGAGCCGTCTCTGGGCGCCCTCGCATGATCAGCAACAGACCGCAGATGAACGTAATCAAACTGGACCAAAGAAAGGCGGACAGGTCGTCGCTGCGCTCATAGACCACCAGCGTGATCATGGGGATGGCCATGCTTATAGCCAGCGTAATAAGAAAAAGACCTAAGACAAAGCCGATGAGCCGTATTGCCGCGAGGGACATAAGAAAAAACCTGCCAAATTAGCGCCGCGCAGTATCGGACTGCTAACATTTTTGAGCCCGTAAATTTTGCGTAAATTTTCTATGGACGATCAGTCGTTTCGCCAACCTTAGCCTATTCCAAAGACTGCGCGGTTAAGGAGGGTTGCCCCAGCACTTTTTTTCAAACCTGCAGACATTGCGTCCACATTGACGCGGGGGGCGCTTTCATAGGTTGTTCAGATCCATGGAAAGCGGCGGTACCTTTCTTAAATCACATCCTCTTCCGAGGCCTTCAGGTGGAACAGCCCCTTGACCTTGGTTTACAGTTTTTTTGCGATGGCCTGCGCTTCTTCAAGCGTGGTGCCCTGCTCAGCCTTGGGGACCGGCATCGGCGTTCGGCGACAGGGCGTCAAAACCTGAAATCACGTCAAAGAGTTCCTCGTCGATGTCGGCTTGGCGCAAACAGTGATAGGTGGCGTCAAGGTCTTGCAACAGTTCACCGATGTTGCGGTCTGCGCGCTGCATCGCGGCAAGACGGCCGGCGTCCCTCTCTCACGCAGGTTGGCCACCGCCTTGGCCACTGCCGACGCTCGCTGGCCAATGGCGCAATACACACACAACACGTTCTTGTCGCGCTGATTAAAAATGGTAATGAGCGTGTGCCGGAGCAGCGTGGTAACCAGGCCTGTTCAGGGCCGTCGGGCGAGCGACAGCAACAACCAATGGCACAGCTGCCGGCTGATTGAGTCTGGAGATGCCCCCCCGAGTTGGGGGCGCAGACGATGCCGAACTTCGCCCGGGAGCTCGGCGAGTACATGATTTTGTTGAGGCCCTGGTAGCTCCGACATATTCAGTAACCTTCTTTTTCGGCGCGATCTGAACACGGTGTGAGGCCCGTGAATTCAATGGCCGCGCAGCGCCTAAACGTCTGCTCTGCTCCACAATTGCACAGCCCCGAGTTAGCGGCCTGACAGGCTATAGAGTAGCCCCTTGAGTAGTACTACAGCGCCGTTGTCAGGGGGCCATTGCATACCGGGAGCTGGTGGGAAAGGCTCCCGATCGAGCTCCGTAGGTGTCGTGCAGGAGCAGAAGGTTCGGAAACTACTTATTAGTGGATCTTTGCAGTGATGCCCGAACATCTAGTTGTAAATTTTTGCCTAGACTGACTGCTTGACCGCATAACGAATACACGTCAGAACATCGACTGTACAAAACTAAAAAAACAAAAGGAATTCCCCGAAATGTTCAAATCCTTCTGCAAGGCACTTGCCTGCACGTTTGCTCTAGGGAGCATGAGTGCAGTCATGGCAGCTGATCCAATCATCATCAAGTTCTCACACGTCGTCGCCGACCACACGCCAAAGGGGCAAGGCGCACTGCTGTTCAAGAAACTGGTAGAGGAACGCCTGCCCGGCAAGGTCAAGGTCGAGGTCTATTCCAACTCATCGTTGTTTGGTGATGGCAAAGAGATGGAAGCCCTTTTGCTGGGGGATGTGCAGTTAATTGCGCCGTCACTGGCCAAGTTCGAACAGTACACAAAGACCGTCCAGCTGTACGACCTGCCCTTTCTGTTTGATGACATTGCTGCGGTTGACCGCTTCCAGATGAGCCCACAGGGCCAAGGGCTGCTCAAGTCCATGGAGAGTAAAAACATCACCGGCCTGGCCTATTGGCACAATGGGATGAAGCAGTTGTCTGCCAACAAACCGCTGCGTGTTCCTGGTGACGCCCGGGGCCTGAAATTTCGGGTGCAAGCCTCTGCCGTGCTTGAGGAGCAGTTCAAGGCCTTGCGGGCCAACCCGCGCAAGATGAGCTTTGCCGAGGTGTATCAGGGCTTGCAAACCGGTGTGGTCAACGGTGCAGAAAACCCTTACTCGAACATCTACAGCCAGAAAATGCATGAGGTGCAGAAATACATCACCGAATCCAATCATGGTGTGCTCGATTACATGCTGATCACCAACACCAAGTTCTGGAATGGCCTGCCGCCAGACATTCGCAGTGAACTGGACAAGATTATTGTGCAGGTGACCGCGCAGGTTAACAAAGATGCCGAGCAGCTCAATCAGGACGCCAAGCAAAGCATCATCGCCGCCAAAACCACCGAAATCATCACCCTGACACCTGAACAGCGCGAACAATGGCGCGTCGCGATGAAACCCGTCTGGAAAAAATTCGAAGCAGATATCGGCCCTGAGCTGATCACCGCAGCCGAAGCCGCCAACAAGGCTCAATGACCGGGAGGCAGGTGTTGCCGACGTGGTAGCACCTGCCAGTCATTACCATACGGGAGATGCCATTCATGCAGGCCTTTCGGCGCATCTGGGAACACTTCGAGGAAGGCTTCATTGTCTTCCTTTTGGCCGCCATGACATTGGTAACGTTCGTCTACGTCATTCTCAACAACCTCTATACGCTGTTCTACAAACTTGCCGACAACTGGGAAGGCGCCAGCGACTTATTGTTCGCCCTCGGCGATCGCGTCATGAGCATGGCTCAAGCCATGACCTGGAGCACCTCACTGACCAAGGCGCTGTTTGGCTGGCTGATCTTCTTCGGCCTGTCCTACGGCGTGCGCACGGCCGGGCATATCGGCGTTGATGCGCTGGTGAAGCTGGTCAGTAAACCCGTCCAGCGGCTCATTGGGATGTTGGCCTGTCTCTGCTGCCTGCTCTATGCCGGGCTATTCAGTGTGGCCAGCTTCGAGTGGATTCATACCCTGATGTCAGCAGGAATAGGCGCCGAGGATCTGGGGCACTACGGGATCATGCAGTGGCACATAGGGCTGATTGTCCCTGTGGGTTTTGCATTGGTGTTCATCCGTTTCGCTGAAATTTTCGTGCGTATCCTGCTGCACCGCCAAACCGGCCTTGGCCTGGCCGATGAGGCTGCGGACGTGATGAAACTGACCGAACACGAGGACGACAAGTCATGACCATTGCCTTCCTGTTCGCGACACTGTTCGCCTTGATGTTCATTGGCGTGCCCATCGCCATTTCCTTGGGCCTGGCGGGTTCGCTGACCATTGTATTTTTCAGCCCCGACTCGGTACGTTCCCTGGCGATAAAGCTGTTTGAAACGTCAGAGCACTACACCCTGCTAGCGATTCCGTTTTTCTTGCTTGCAGGCGCCTTCATGACCACCGGCGGCGTCGCACGCCGGCTGATCGATTTTGCCAACGCCTGCGTCGGCCATATTCGTGGGGGGCTTGCCATCGCCGCCGTATTGGCCTGCATGCTGTTTGCAGCCCTGTCCGGCTCCAGCCCTGCAACGGTTGCAGCAGTAGGCTCGATCGCCATTGCCGGCATGGTGCGCTCCGGGTATCCGCAGGCATTCGGCGCGGGAATCGTCTGTAACGCGGGCACTCTGGGCATCCTGATACCGCCCTCGATCGTGATGGTGGTCTATGCCGCCGCCACCGAGACGTCCGTCGGCAAGCTGTTCATGGCCGGCGTCATACCTGGCCTGTTGCTGGGTATAGCGCTGATGGTGGCGATCTACATCGTCGCGGTTAAGAAAAACTTACCGGCCATGCCGCGCGCAACCCTGCGTGAGTTTCTGAGCGCCGCGCGCAAAGCCATCTGGGGCTTGCTGCTGATGTTGATCATCCTGGGTGGCATTTACAGCGGGATGTTCACACCGACAGAAGCCGCTGCCGTTGCCGCCGTGTATTCGGCGTTCATCGCCTTGTTCGTCTACAAGGATCTGACGTTTCGCGAGACACCCAAAGTGCTGCTGGACTCTGCCAAGTTGAGCATCATGCTGATGTTCATCATTGCCAACGCCATGCTCTTTGCTCACGTATTGACCACCGAGCAATTACCCCAGCAGATCACAGCCTGGGTGATCGAGGCAGGACTGACACCAGTGACCTTCCTGCTGGTAGTGAACATCGTCTTGTTGGTGGCCGGCGCCTTTATGGAGCCCTCGGCCATTATCCTGATCCTGGCGCCGATCCTTTTTCCGATTGCCATGAAACTGGGTATCGACCCGATTCACCTTGGCATCATCATGGTGGTCAATCTGGAGATCGGCTTGATCACGCCGCCGGTCGGCCTGAACTTGTTCGTGACGTCCGCCGTGACGGGGATGTCGGTGCCGGCCACCATAAAGGCGGCCATGCCCTGGCTGATGCTCTTGCTGCTGTTCCTGATACTGATTACCTATGTACCTTGGATATCCCTGGCCCTGCCCAACTGGCTGGGCATGAATTAATGACCACGCTTGCGGACACTTGAGGGTTGCTGCCGGTGAAACCGGTAGTGTTAAGGCGCCAATCGTTGGCAGTGCAAAAGACTACCCGCTCGCCCGTTGAAACGGCGATTGGCACGGGCATGCTGGCCCAGGCCAGGGCTTGAAACAGGCACGCGAACAGGCAGACCAGAAGGCCGAGGGTGGGCCGAGCGTGCGGTGGGTGCCTGTTGGAAAGCATGCAAGAATCCCTGCAATTGTTATGTCGTCAGCAATGCCCGTGGACAGGACATATTCCGTGCTTCAACCGTTAATCTGCAGAGCCCGCAACCGTTGGTTGAGGCTCGAACGCACATTGAAGGAGCGCCAGGAACCTTGCGATTCCCGGCGCTCAGTAACGCGACCCAAACCCTGCCAAGGGAAAATGTCGTGTCGACGCAGAATCTAGCATGCCCGTGCGCGCCACCTGACCTGCGACAAACCACCACAGACAGCGCCTCATTGCACAATCAAGAACCACGCCTTGGCGCTCTGCCCTCCTGACTGTGGCGGGCTGTCGCACCGGCCTCCTCGCTCAACGCCAACAACCGCAGTGCCGAGCCCCATGAACCTGGCTCATGAACGCCAAACCGGCACGCGGGCGAGTGAGGACCGGGACATCAGGCAAAAAAAAGCCCTCTGGGAAGAGGGCCTGGCAACCGGCACATGAACGGGTTCAAATGCCGCGCTTCGAGCTACCGTGGAAGTGTCTGCCTCCGCTCAAAGCCTGCACACTTTATGAGCACAGTCTCAGGGCAACAACTGCGACAATCGGCCACACCTCGTGCGCTGATCGGCACGATCCGCGGTGCTGGCGGCGCGAGTGATCAATGCTGATCAGGCGTGGTGTTTTGTCGCAGCCCACTGGCGCCCTCCTGGGTCAACAGTGCGTCAAGGAATCGGCAGCCAGCGGCGAAATCCCACACCGCCCTTGCCGGTCAACGGGCACCAGGCAAAGTCCCAGGGCACGGGCGGAAACTCCTCCAGATCAGCTTCAAGCCCGGGCACCGGACGGGGTGCCTGCTTCCAATCGAACACCATTTGCGGCGCGCCCTGCCAGGCCAACACCAGCCCCCGAGCCTGGCTGTCATCGCTATTGATCCAGCGTGCCGCCGCAGCGCACATAAACGACTCGATGTGCTCTTCGTTGATCCGCGCCTGATACTTTGAGCCCAGTAGCCAGCGGCATATGCTCAGGTAATAGGTCCAGTTCAACGGCGGATGATTGCGATAGGCCCAGGTCATGAAGCCACGAAAGATATTCAGGCCATCGGGCGGATCGAGTTTGAGCAAGCCGGGGCACACATCGAACAAGGTGTGCCAGTAAGGCAGCAGTCGGGCATCCAGGTGTACGAAACTGCGCGCATTACCTGGGTAATCCGGAAACGGCAGCAGGAAGTCCGCTTGATTACGCAGACGCGAGGTTTTGCTGACCAATCGCGAAGCCCCCGATGGAACGGCTAGCGCGCGCATGGCGACCTCCGGCTGATCGGCGCAGTTGCGGATTTTGCGTGTTTTCTTGCGTAAACGGTCGCCGCCAATCCTGACAGTAGCCGGCGACGGAGGCGTGCAAATACATGAGCCATTTTGTGCTCCTTCCCGTGTCACCTTTAACCGTGGAGCCCCCCGCGACGCCTGACGAACCTGGGTCGACAGGCACAAGGGGGCTTAGACAAACGCGGTCATGCGCAAAGTGCGGGGGAAGCTCTGGGGTTGGCCGAGGGCCAGGAATAACGTGGGGGCGCCTTGCAGCGCTGTTCGCGGTCAGGCCGGCGTACCTGCGCGATCCGCAGCAACCAGCCCAGACAGAACAGCAAGGCGATGCTCAAGGTCACGGACGAGCAGATCGGACAAGCAAAACTCCCGGCCCAGCCACTGGCGGACAGATCGGCGAGGTCTGTTTTCGAGGTCGGCGCGGAACTGCCCTGGGAGGAGCAGAACTGCCCGCCGACGCCATTGAGCGTCAGGCCCGTCACCTGTCCGTGAGCCAAACCGCAGGCGAACACATTGAACAGGACGCAGAAATACAGCGTCCAGGCAATGAGCGAGCGGTCTGAGCGGGTCAGTTTCATGGCGGCGACTCTAACACCGAACAGCCAGTCGGTTGAAGCGCGACCAATGTCGCCTCACAGGTTCAAACAGCGAGCCTTCAAAGCCTGAGCTGCTCGACCTGCCCTTCCAGCACCCGTGCCAACTGCCGCAACGCGTCGCTGGAATCACGCGTGCTGACGCTGGACGCGCCGCTGACCGTCACCAGCGTATGGATGCGCGCCAGGGTGCGGCTGATTTCATCTGCCGTCACCGCCTGCTGCTCGGCCGCACTGGCGATCTGCAAGGTCATGTCGCTGACGGTCGCGGCCGACTGGGTGATCCGCTTCAAGGCGTCGCCCGCCCGCGCCGAGATCTCGACCGGCACACGTGCCGTTTCGACGTTTGCGACGATGCGCTCCAGCGCCCCACGGGCACCTGACTGCACCTGCTCGATGATCTGCTTGATCTCCACCGTGGAGGCCTGCGTGCGCTGAGCCAAGGTCCGCACCTCATCGGCGACCACCGCAAACCCCCGCCCATACTCGCCCGCCCGCGCGGCTTCGATTGCCGCATTGAGCGCCAGCAGGTTGGTCTGCTCGGCAATCGCGCTGATCACATCCAGCACACTGCCGACTCGGCTGGAGTCAGCCTCCAGTTGCTTGACCAGTGCATGGGTGCCGAACAGCGCCTCGACCAATTGCTGGATAGCGTCGATGGTCGACTGAACGATGTGCTGCCCATCGCTGGCCTGCCCTTCGGCCAGCCGCGTGGCATCTGCCGCCACGGCGGCGTTGCGTGCGACATCCTGCACGGTGGCGACCATTTCATTCATGGCGGTGACCAGGCTGTCGGTTTCCAACAGTTGGTGATCGAGGCTGGTCTGGGTAGCCGCTGTGACCTCGCCGAGGTCGTCACTCAGGCGCAACACCTGCCCGCTGGCCACTGCCGTGCCTCGACTGACTTCGTGGGCGGCGTGGATCAAGCAGTTGACACTGCGTGACAGTTGCGTGAGTTCGTCATTGCCAACGGCGGGCAGCCGTATCGTCAGGTCGGTTTGCCCGCTGACCGCTGCCCCCAGCACCTCGACCGTCTCCCGCAGCGGCCGGGTAATGCTGCGGATGATCATCCAGGCAAACAGCATCAACCCGAGCAGCACCACGGCGCTGATCCATGCCGGCGCCACCAACACGCGGTTGACGACCCGTTGTACATCGCTGGGGTAGATGCCGCTCGCCACCACCCAGCCCCAGGGCTTGAACAGGCGCGCCTCAGACAGTTTGTATTCGGCCGGCGCGCCATTGGCACGGGGAAAGTAGTAATCCACCAACACCCGCCCCTGCTCGCGCGCGCCTTCCACGAACTGGCGGGAAAACGGCTTGCCGTTCTGGTCCTTGAAGTCGCCCAGCGCCTTGCCCACCAACGCCGGCGCCGTCGGGTGCATGATCATCCGATAGTCCAAGTCGAGGATCAGCAAATAGTTATCGCCCAGGTAGCGCAGGGTTCCGACCACC
Source organism: Pseudomonas sp. LY-1 (assembly GCF_053502595.1). Taxonomy (NCBI): domain Bacteria; kingdom Pseudomonadati; phylum Pseudomonadota; class Gammaproteobacteria; order Pseudomonadales; family Pseudomonadaceae; genus Pseudomonas; species Pseudomonas sp. LY-1. Next base: position 3,828,965 of record NZ_CP094353.1, read on the forward strand.
TCGGCGGCCTGGCGCTGGGCCAACGCCAGGCTCATGTGGCCGTTTTCCACTTGCCCGGCGTAGTACGCAAGGATCGAATTGGCGGTGTTCAGCGCGGTGTCGACGCCCGCCATTTTTTCTTCGAGCAACGAGCGCTGCAGCAACAGGCCCAGCCAGATGGCCAGACAAATGATCAACACGCCCAGGCCAACCACCAACGCGCCAATACGCGTCGTGATGCGCCATTTTCTAAGATTCAGCACGCAAGCCTCTCAGGATTATTGTTGTTGGGCAGGCAAGCAAACCGGCGGCCTCGGGGAGCCGCCTGATTCACCTGGCCTGGGGGCACGCACGCTAAAAACGCGCACGGTCAGGCTCTAGACGAAGGCGTCGGCATAGAAGTCGGCCGCCTCCAGTTGCCGCAACTCGACGTAGTCGCGCCGCGCTGAATCAACCACGATCGGCGCGCCACAGGCATACACTTCAAACCCCTTGAGGCTCTGGAAGTCGCTCAGCACCTGGCGGTGGACGAAGCCGGTCGCACCCTGCCAATCACAGGCCGCGGTAGGATCGGACAGCACCGGGGTGTAGCGCAGCCACGGCAACTGTGCCTCCCAGGCCAGCAACTGTTCATGCCGATACAGATCCTCACGGCGCCGGCCGCCCCAGTACAGGTAAACCGGACGCCGGTTGTGCCCCTGTTCGCGCAGCTGTTCGAGCAAGGCCTGGATCGGCGCAAAACCGGTGCCGCTGGCCAGGAAGATCATCGGCCGCTCGCTGTCGCGCAGGTAGAACGAGCCGAACGGGCCTTCCATGCGCAGGATGGCCTTGGGTTGCAAGGCGTTGAACACATGCCCGCTGAACACCCCGCCGGGCATGTGTCGAATGTGCAGCTCCAACTGGTTGTCCCGTGGGGTGTGGGTCGCCATCGAATAGCTGCGCCGGCTGCCATCCTTGAGCAACACCTGCACGTACTGGCCCGGGAAATAAGTAAACCCGGCGCCCGGGGCGAGTGTCAGCCGCAGCACTGCAACGTCACTGCTGACCTTGTCGAGGCTGGCCACACGCACGCCCATCTGCTGGATGCCGATACCGCGCAACGCCGTCACTTCTGGCGCCTCGATCACCAGGTCAGAGCGCGCCGTGGCGCAGCAAAACAACGCCAACCCCCGCGCCCGCTCGGCCGCGCTAAGTACCTCCAGCGGGCTGTCGCCGTGCTCCACTTCACCGCTGAGCACCTGGCCCTTGCAACTGCCGCACGTGCCGGTGCGGCAGCTGTGCTTGAGCATCAGGCCGTCGGCCAGCGCCGCGTCCAGCACGGTTTGTTCAGGCAGTAGCGGACAACTCAGGCCGACCGGAAGAATCTGCAGTTGATAGCTCATGCGCGCCTCCTCAGTGTGTGTGCTTGCCAGCGGCCAACAGGTCCAGCGCGACGTCGACGATCATGTCTTCCTGGCCACCGACCATCCGGCGTTTGCCCAGCTCGACGAGGATGTCCACGGTCTTCAAACCGTACTTGGCCGCAGCGATTTCGGCATGGCGCAGGAAGCTCGAATAGACCCCGGCATACCCCAGCGCCAGGGACTCGCGGTCGACCCGCACCGGCCGATCCTGCAACGGCCGCACGATGTCGTCCGCTGCGTCCATCAAGGTGTAGAGGTCGGTGCCGTGGTTCCAGCCCAGGCGTTCGGCGGCGGCGATGAACACTTCCAGCGGCGCGTTGCCGGCCCCGGCGCCCATGCCGGCGAGGCTGGCGTCGATGCGGTCGCAGCCTTCCTCGACCGCGGTGATCGAGTTGGCCACGCCGAGCGAGAGGTTGTGGTGGGCGTGCATGCCGGTTTCGGTTTCCGGCTTGAGCACGGCCTTGAACGCACGGAAGCGATCACGGATGTCCTGCATGTTCATCGCGCCGCCGGAGTCGGCCATGTACACGCAGGTCGCGCCGTAGCTTTCCATCAGCTTGGCCTGGGCGGCGAGCTGCTCGGCCGGGATCATGTGGCTCATCATCAGGAAGCCGACGGTGTCCATGCCCAGTTCGCGGGCGTATTCGATGTGCTGTCTGGAGACGTCGGCCTCGGTGCAATGGGTGGCGATCCGCACCACGCGGGCACCGGCGCTGTACGCCGCCTTGAGGTCATGCACGGTGCCGATGCCGGGCAGCAACAGCGTGGTGATCTTGGCGTGGCTGATCACATCGGCGGCGGCTTCGATCCATTCCAGGTCGGTGTGCGCGGCGAAGCCGTAGTTGAAGCTCGAACCTTGCAGGCCGTCGCCGTGGGCGACTTCGATCGAGTCGACCCTGGCCTTGTCCAGGGCGCGGGCGATGTCCTGCACGTTTTGCAACGAATACTGATGACGCACCGCGTGGCTGCCGTCGCGCAGGGTCACGTCGGAGATGTAGATTTTCTTACCGTTCATGTCGCTCTCCTCAGGCCTGTTGCATCGACTGCGCCATGCGCTCGGCGGTAGCCAAGGCTGCGGAGGTCATGATGTCGAGGTTGCCAGCGTAGGCTGGCAGGTAATGGGCGGCGCCTTCGACTTCGAGGAACACCGAGGTTTTCAGGCCGGAGAATTTGCCCAGGCCAGGGATGTTCAACGGCGCGTCTGCCGGAATCACGTCGAACTGCACGTTTTGCTTGAGGCGATAGCCCGGCACATAAGCCTGCACGGCCGCCGCCATTTCGACGATAGAGGCTTCGACCAGCGCCTGATCCGCCGCTTCGGACAGCACGAACACCGTGTCGCGCATGATCAACGGCGGCTCGGCCGGGTTCATCACGATGATCGCCTTGCCCTTGGCCGCGCCGCCGATGACTTCGATGGCCTTGGACGTGGTTTCGGTGAATTCGTCGATGTTGGCGCGGGTGCCGGGGCCGGCGGATTTACTCGCGATCGAGGCGACGATTTCGGCGTAATGCACCTTGGCCACGCGCGACACCGCGGCGACCATCGGGATAGTCGCCTGGCCGCCGCAGGTGACCATGTTGACGTTAAGCTGATCGAGGTTCTGCTCCAGGTTCACCACCGGCACGCAGTACGGGCCGATGGCTGCTGGCGTCAGGTCGATCAGGCGGATGCCGGGCTTGATCGCGCGCAGGAACGCATCGTTCTGCACATGCGCGCCGGCCGAGGTGGCATCGAAGACGAAATCGATGTGCTGGAACACGTCCATGCGGGTCAGGCCTTCGACGCCTTCGTGGGTGGTGGCCACGCCCATGCGCTGGGCGCGGGCGAGGCCGTCGGAGGCCGGGTCGATGCCGACCATGACCGCCATTTCCAGGTGTTTGGCGTTGCGCAGGATCTTGATCATCAGGTCGGTGCCGATGTTGCCGGAACCGATGATGGCGACTTTGAGTTTTGCAGGGTTCATACGGCTTCTCCGTAGACTTCAGCGAGGAGGATGACGCTGGGCTCGAGGCTGTCGGCGTACAGCCGTGTCACGGCCTCGGCGCGCAGGCTCAGCGCCATGCGCTGGTTGATGTAGCCTTTGTCGGTGATTTCGCCGTCATTGAGGCTGGGCGGCGAATCGAGAATCACCAGGCGCATGGCATGCTGGGACGACGCCGGGAATTCCTTGGCCAGCGCCAGCAGCCCCGAACACAAGGCCAGGCGCACCTCGGACTGCATCGCCAGTTGTGCGCCGCTCATCTGTTGTCCGGCGGCACCGAGCAGATCGCGCAGGGCCGGGCTCGGGTAGATCAGCGCACCGATCACGTCGCGATCATGCCCACAGATCACGCAATCGCTGACGTAAGGCGCCAAGGCACTGACCAGGCGTGGACGCAGGGTGCCCACCGACACCCAGGTGCCGCTGCTGAGTTTGAAGTCTTCAGTCACCCGACCGTCGAACTGCACCCCCAACTCCGGCCGCTGCGGGTCGACCAAGCGCCCCGCGTCGCCAATGCGGTAGAAGCCCTCCTCATCGAACGCCGCCAGGCTGCTGACCGGGTCCTTCAGGTAGCGCGGGAACACCGACGGCCCGCGCACGCGCATCTCCAGCTTGTCGCCGCAGGGCACGAACTTGAGCTGCGTGCCCGGTACCGGCAGGCCGATGATGCCGGCCTTGTCGGCGGCGAAATGCACGTTGGTGACCACCGGCGACGTCTCGGTCGAGCCCCACTCGGTGGCAAAGAACAGCGGGGTGTCGCGGACCTTGGTGGCACACGCCGCCAGCCGCCCCCAACTGCTCTGGGGCAGCGCGGCAGCGGCGTAGAACAGCATGCGCAGGCGCCCGAACAAGGCGCGCGCCAGTACCTCGTCGCGCTCGAGGTACGGCAGCAAGACCTCGTAGCCGCGCGGCACGTTGAAGTACAGGGTGGGTCGCACCGACTTGAGGTTTTCCACGGTGCGGTCGATTTGCCCCGGCAACGGCAGACCGTCATCGATGTACAAGGTGCCGCCGTTGCGCAGTACCAGGTTGAAGTTGTGGTTGGCGCCGAACACATGGCTCCAGGGCAACCAGTCGAGCACCACCAGTTCTTCGTGTTCAAGAAAGCGCCAGCACTGGGCAATCGCCTGCTGGTTGGCACAGAGCATGCCGTGGGTATTGACCACCGCCTTGGGCGCACCGGTCGAACCGGAGGTCATCAGGTAGCGCGCCGGGGTGTCGCCGTCGAGCCGTGCAAACGCTTGCATCACCGCTGGGCTTTCGGCCTTGTACAACAGCGGCAAGGCCAGCGCCCCGCGAATTTCCTGGGCGTTGCGCGCCGCCACCACCGGGCAATCCGGGTTGACCAACTCGATGGCACGGCAATAGGCATCGCCGTCGTTGACGAAAATCAGCGCCGGCTTGAGCACTTCGACAATCGCCTTGAGTTTGCTGCACCCGCTGCCGGTGTTGCGCGAGTACGCCACGGAAATCGTCGACACCGGGATGCCCACGTGCAGCGCCGCCAAGGTCAATAGCGCCTGGTCCAGATCGTTTTCCGAGAGCATCAGCAGCGGGCGCCCGGCCGGCAAGTCCAGCTCGAGCAAGCCCTGGGCCAATGCCCCCACGCGCTGGCGCACCTGGGCATAGTTCAGGCTGAACCAGCCGGCGCCGCGCCGCTCGGCCAGGTAGGCACGCTGCGGTGTCTGCACGGCCCAGTGTTCGAGCCACTGCCCGATACAGCGCGCATAGGGCTGCAGGGGTTCGGGGGAACTCAGCACGAAGCTGCCGTCGGCTCGTGCCTCATACAGCACCTTGGCAGGGGCCAATTGGGTCGGATCATTGAAAAAATCGTACATTGCACGCCCTCGTGAATACGGCAGGCCATCAGCCCGCTGCTCACTCGTTTTATTGTTGTAATCGCCACCGGGTCGTCAGCCCGGTAGCAGGGTTGTTGCCTGCCGGCCTCAGCCGAAACGACAGCTCACTTCACCCAGGCGGGTGAGGCGCAAGCGCACGCTGTCGCCCGCCACCACCGGCACCATAGGCCCGAACGCGCCCGACAACAGCACGTCGCCCGCCTGCAACGGGCGCCCGGTCAGGGCCATGGTGCGCGCCAGCCACAGCGCAGCGTCGAGTGGGTTGCCCATGCACGCGGCCCCCACGCCGATGGCCGCCTGGGCCGCGTTCTTCTCCAGCAGCATGCCTTCGAGCGCCAGGTCCAGGCCACGCAGGCTGACAGGGGTCTTGCCCAGCACGTAGAGGCCCGATGAGGCGTTGTCGGCCACGGTATCGACCAGGGTGATCTTCCAGTCCTCGATCGCCGAGTCGACGATTTCCAGGGCCGGCAGCACATGGTCGACAGCGCGCAGCAATTCGCCCAGGGTCGTATCGGGGTGAGGGAGATCGCGCCCCAGGACGAAGGCGATTTCGCCCTCGACCTTGGGCTGGATCAGCCGGGTGCTGTCGATGGTCTCGCCATCGCGGTATTCCATGTCGGCGAACAGCATGCCGAAATCGGGCTGATCGACGCCCAACTGCTGCTGCACCGCCAGGGACGTCAGGCCGATCTTGCGCCCGCTCAGGCGCCGACCGGCAGCCAGGGCGGCCTGGGTGTTGATCTCTTGCACGGCGTAGGCGTCGTGCAACGACTGGATGTCGAAACGCTCGGAAATGCGTGGGCAAGGGCTGCGGCTCGACCGCGCCAGGGCCAGCGCAGCGGCGGCGGCCTGAAGGTTTTCGTGGTGCATGGGGTTGCTCCTGAACGGTTCTGGATGGCTCACAACTGACGTGCGCGGCTTTCGCGATAACCCTGGTGCAACTCGTCCACCAGTTGCGCCACGCTGTAGGTGCCGGTGATCTGGCCTACGCCCTGGCCGGCCGACCACACGTGTTTCCAGGCTTTGTTGGCAGTGGAGATGTCACCGGAAAAGTCGATGCTGGCGCGGTTTTCGGCGCTGGGGTCGATACCGGCCTTTTCCAGCGACGGCCGCATCCAGTTGGCAAGCACGCCGCTGACCGCCTTGGTGGTGGTCACGTCATCCAGCGAGCAGGCCACCAACATGTCGCGGTAGGCGGCTTCCACCAGGCTTTCATGGGCGGCAATCAGACGGGTTCCGACCAGCGAGAAATCGCAGCCCAATACCTGCGCCGCATGGATGTCGCGGCCGTTGGAAATCGCCCCGGCCAAGCCCAGAGGGCCGTCCCAGAACTGGCGCACTTCGGCGACGAAGGCGAACGGGTTGTAGCTGCCGGTATGCCCGCCCGCCCCGTTGCACACCAGGACCAGGCCATCGACGCCAGCGGCCACCGCCTTGCGCGCCAGTGCCGGGCTGATCACGTCGGCGATCACCACGCCGCCATAAGCGTGTACGGTTTCAAGGACGCGCTTGGGGCTACCCAGGGCTGTGGACACGATGGGCGGCTGATAACGGCGCACCAACTCGAGCTCAGCGTCGAAGCGGTCGTAGGTGCTGTGTACGATCATGTTGAGCATCCATGGCGCCCACTGCTCGCCGCGTTGCTGCGCCAGCTCACGCTCGCGGCTGATCTGCTCCAGCCATTCCTGCAATTGCTCGACCGTTCGCGCATTGGGCGCCGGAAGGCTGCCGACGATGCCGGCCTGGCAGCAGGCGGCCACCAGGCCCGGCCCCGACACCAGGAACATCGGCGCCGCGAGGACCGGGAGGTTGAGCCCGGCAAACAGGTTCAGGAGTTGCTGTTGCGGTGCACTCAGGCTTGTTCTTGTCATCACGCATCTCTCTTATTCTAGTTATCAAGGCGTCGGCCTGGCTCAGGCCTTGCGCGGCTTGGCTGCACCGGCACTGCGGATCTCCCAGCCGCCATCGCTGTGGATGATGTTCGCCGTGGTCAGGCCGGAATTTTCCCGCGAGGCCAACAGCACGTAGTGCCCGGTGTGGTCTTCGGGCTCGGCAATCCGTTGCAACGGCACCGCCTGCGCCGCACCGGCTTCGAAGCCCGGGATCTGGTTCAGCGGCACACTGCGGCTGTTCAAGCCTTCCAGGCTTTTCATCGGCGTGTTGGTCGCCCCCGGAGCCACGCCGTTGACGCGGATGTCCGGCGCCAGCTCGTAAGCCAGTTGGCGAATCATGCCCACCAACGCATGCTTGGCGGTGACGTAGAGAATGCCACCGCCGCCGGCATAAAAGGCACTGTTGGAGAGGGTAAAGATCATGCTGCCCCGGGTTTCGCGCAGTGCCTCGATCGAGGCTTGCGCGCCCAGCAGATAACCCTGCACGTTGGTGGCGAAGAGTTTCTGGAAGGCGCCCTCGAACTCTTCCGGGGCAATACGGTCCAGGCGCGTGAAATAATCGAACACGGCAGCGTTGCCGACGAAGGTGTCAAGCCTGCCAAACGCCTCGAGGGTCGCCGCCACCGCACGCTGATTGTCCTGATACCGCGACACATCCCCCTCAATCGTGATGACCGCGTCGCCAAGCGTGTCAGCCAACGCGGCCAGTTGCGCCGCATCGCGGCCCATGACCGCGACGCGCGCGCCCTCGGCCACGTAACGACGGACGATGGCGCTGCCAATCCCGCCGGTACCGCCGGTGACCAATGCCACCTGCCCTTTTAACCAAGCCATATGCCAGCCCTCAGAGGAAGGTGTTGATGTTCTTGCACAGCAACATCGCGTTAGGGATCAGGATCTTGCGCTTGAGCAACTTGAGGCCGTCGGCCTCCAGGCGCAGTACATCCTCGCGCCGGCCAGCGATCTGGTGATGCTCGTCCAGGCCGCGGCTGCGCACGTTGATAAAGCACGAGTAGGCCAGGTATTCGCCCGGCGCCGGGCCGGCATACACTTCGATGTTGCTGATCAGGTGAACGTTGCGCGTCGGCGGGTTCTCGGCCCAGGCCGACGGCTGCTTGAAGCGTGCCACGCGGCGCTTGAGTTCGCGCATGCCGTCATCGAAGAAGGCCATGTGTTCCAGGCGATAGGGCCCGGATTTGTCCTCGCGGCGCCGGTTCTCGATGCCCGGCATCCAGTAGTGGATGGCTTCGCTGAGACCGTGCAGCCACGCGTCCCAGCATTCGCCGTCGAGCAGGCGCGCTTCGCGCAGCAAGAACTGTTCGACGCGGCGGGTTTCCTCGACTGAAACGAGGCTGTCCTGTTGTTCGTGTGTCATCTGGCCCCCTCAGCGCAGCGTGCCGTTGCGGTCCGGAACATCGGCCCAGGTCGGTGCCTGCAGCAGGTCCTTCCAGCGCTGATAGAACGCCCGCGCATTACATTCGTTGAGCTGGCCCTTGAACACATTGCCGGGCAACTCGCTGTTTTCGAGACGGGTGTGCATGCCCAGGCCGACGTACAGGTCCTGATAACGCGTGACCACGCCACGGCTGCTCTTGGTGCAGTACTCCCAGTTCTCGCCGTCGTCCATCTCGAACACCCCGGTGGGCGAGAACGTCATCATCGCGCCGCGCCGCCATTTGTCCTTGATCTCCTGCGGGGCGTTTTTGTTGACGATCACCCAGGTGAACAGCTCGATCTTGTGCGGGCCGCGCGGCTGCCAGATGCGAACGGTGTTTTGCCCCGGCAGAAAGGAAAAGTTGGGGAACACGGTGAACGAGGAAATCGCCCCGATCAGCCGCGAGCGGAATTCGCCGAGGCGGTCCGCCACCTTGGGACGCAGCACGTGCAGGTATTTGTTGATGTCTTTCTCGCCCAGGGTCGCGGCGTTGCCGACCACGTCGGTGGCGAACTCGTAGCCGTGGCCATTCCAGTTCACCGAGTACGACTCGGGCAACTCGCCGACATTCGCCACCGGCCCGCCGAGCATGGCCTTGGCCGCCGAATCGTGGGTCCAGCCGCCGTGCAGGATGTCACCGACGAAGTTCTCGGCGGCGATCTTCCAGTTGCACTCAATGGTGGAGCGGATGCAACCACCGAGAAACTCGCTGCCGCCTTCATCCATGTCGAGCATCACGTCCATGTACCAGGTCATCGGCCCGAGGTATTCCTCCAGGGTCGGCGCATCGCTGGCAAACGTGGCGAAAACCAGGCCTTTATAGCTGGCGACACGCGCCTCGCGCAGGCCGTGCCTGGACTTGTCGAACTGGCTTTCTTCGTAGCATTTGGATTCGTGCATGCCCATCAGCCGGCCGCCATCGGCACCGAACGACCAGCCATGGTAGTTGCAGATAAAGCCGCGGGCGTTGCCGGCCTCGGCAAAGCACACCTTGTTGCCACGGTGCGGGCAGGCATTGAGGAAGACCTTGATCGAGGCGTCCTTCTGGCGCACCACCAGCACTTCGTCTTCACCCATCGAGGTGGTCAGGTAGTCGCCGGACTTGGGCAGCTGGGACTCGTGCGCGACGAACAGCCAGCAGCGCGCGAAGATTTTCTCCAGCTCCTGCTCGTAGATCGCCGGGTCCCAGAAGACCTTGCCGGACAGGCGCCCTTCCTCCATGTCGCAGATACGGTCGAGGTTGCCCAGGGCGGGCGTGCTTTCAATGGTTCTGAGCGGTATGTGTTTGTTGTTATCCATGGTTCAGACTCACAGGAATACGGTTGGACAGCGGCCCGGTCACACCGGGCTGTTGGCGGCGGCCAGCGCCTCGTCAGCCTCCAGGGCGATGTCGGCGAACACCTCGCGGTCGGTGACGATGACCTTGTAGGTGCGCAAGTGGCGCTCGCAGGGAAACGTCACCGCCTTGCCGCTGGGCACATGGAACTGGCCCCAGTGGACCGGGCAGGTAATCAGGTCGTCTTCCAGGTCGCCCTCGGCCAGCGAAGCGGTGGCGTGGGTACACATGTCGGTGGTGGCGTAGAACGTGCCCCCCAGGTTGTAGACGCAGATGGCGTCACCCTCGCCGTGGGCAACCTTCTTCAGCTCCCCTGGCGCCAGCTCATCACGTTGGCAAAGTAATACACGGCTCATGCTCGGCCCTCACACTCAGTTGCACAAAGCCCAGCCCGGTGACCCAGGCGGGTACGGCTTCATAGGCAATCACTTCGCCCTGCGGGCGCTCGATGGCGGCCAGGGCGCAGGCGAAGTTACGGATTTCCATCGCGCCGTTGCCGGCCCGACGCAGGATCTCTTCGTCGCTGTAGGCGCACAGCGCTTGCAGGTCGCCATTGACGCCGAGGGCGAGAATCTCGCGATCGAAGTCTTCGGCCACCCGGCCCATCTCGGCGGTGCCGACCCAGTGACTGATCCCGCCACTGCCGATAATCACCACGCGCTCATCGGCATCGAACGCTTCGACGGCCGCGCGCAGCTGCCGGCCGAGGTCGGCCGACCGCTGGAGCGAGATGTACGGGTCAACGCCGCACGCCAGGTACACCGGGATGCTCGGCAACTCACGCCCGAGCAAGGCCTCGGCCGGCTTGACCACCAGTTGGTGCGGAATGGAAAAGGAATGGTCTACGGTAAAACTGCGCGCCACGGTCCAGTCCACGCCCTGCCCATCGCCGTGCTCGACAATGTGCGTGGCCAACGCTTGATGGTTGCGCACCGCGCCACGTTCCAGGCCCGGCAGGCGATCGATGGGGCCATCCACATCGCCGGTGCCGATCACATAGCGCGGCAGGCAATGGGTGCCGAACAGAATGTAATGGTCGCAACCGACGATGATCACCGAGGTCGGCTGCAAGGCCGCCAGGCGTTCGGCGCAGGCTTCGTATGCAGCCCATACCGCCTCACGTTGCGCCAACGGCGGCGCGTCGGGTGCCACGAACATTACCGGGTCATGCGGCATCCAGAAGCCGCCTACTATCTTGCCCATCGGTTCACCCCTTGAGCGCGGCGGAAAATCCCGCGCTGTGTTCGTCGGTAGCGCCCAGGCGCTGTTTGTAGAGGCTCATGTTGCGGTCAGGGGCAAGCTCCTGCCAGAAGCCCATGGTCAGCATCGGGTTGACCCCGGCCGCCTGCAGCCCGGCAACATCGAACTCGACGATCATGCGGACCTCGGCCTCCTCCAGGGCAAAACGCCCGAGGAACCCGACCGCGTCCTGCCGAAAGCGCTCTTTGGCGACACGCTCGACGCACAGCTGCCAGAGCGCACGCTCCATAACGTTTCTGCTCATACCGGCCTACTCGCTGAGGAAATCGCGGACCAGCGCGGCAAAGCGGCGCGGCTGCTCGCTCTGCACCCAGTGCCCGCAGCGCCCGAACAGGTGCAGGTCGGCATCGGGAATGCTGTTGGCGATCAGCAGCCCGCACTCGGGCGGCACCACGCGGTCTTCACGGCCGTGTACCACCAGCGTCGGCGCGACGATCTTGGCCAACGCGGCCGCAGGAAAGCCCTTGACCAGGGTCGGGCCGTCGGCGGCCGGCTGCGGGATCAGTTTGCGTAGCGCCTGCTGGGCACCAGGGCGCGCACTGGCTTCGTAACGTGCCTGCACCATCGCCTCGGTAATCAGCGACACGTCATAGGGGAACAGCTTCATCAGCTCGCGCATGTTGTCCAGCGATGGCTCGTATTCCCAGGCGCCGCGCAGGCCTGGGGTCTGCACGAACTCACCGGCCGGGGTGCCGAGCAACACCAGCTTGTTGACCCGCTCCGGTGCGAACACCGCCAGGCCGATGGCCAGCGCGCCGCCAAACGAATTGCCGACGAACGAGGCTTTTTCGATGTCCAGGGCATCCATGATGCCGAGCAGATGGTTGACCCACAGCTTGATGTCGTACTTGGCGTCGTCCTTGAACTCGGTGAAGCCGAAGCCGGCGATGTCCGGCACGACCACGCGCCAGCGATCAGCGAACACCGGCACGGTATTGGCCCAGTTGGCCCAGCCCGATACACCGGGGCCCGAACCATGCAACAGGAACAAGGCCTCGCCCTGACCGGCTTCGTGGTAGTGAGTCTGGTGCCCTGCTGCAAGCAGAGTCTTGGGATTTGCGCTCATGTCGGCCTCCGGTTCTTATTCTTAACATACAGATGTGTATCTGTATGCTATTTACCGATTTGACCTGCGTCAATTAAAAAAACGTGGCTTTGTGCAAATAATCTAAAAGCCAACCTACACATATGTACTCTAGAATCCGAGCACACGCAGCCCCCATGCGCGGGCCACAGTCGGTGCGCTGGCAATAGCTTCGTCGTTGCGCCGGGCGTTAGAATGGCGGCTCGCTGCCAAGGCGGGCGTCGAACGCTGCTGTGCCCTGGCGCTTATCCAGCTTGTTGGACAAGGCCCCTAGACAATGTCATCACGCACCAACCTCACGCGGGAAGATTGGATTCATGCGGCACAGGAAGTCCTGGTTACCAGCGGCGTCGACGCTGTGCGGGTCGACACCCTGGCCAAGGAATTGAAGATCACCCGTGGCAGCTTCTACTACCACTTCAAAAGTCGCGGGGAACTGCTCGAAGGCATCCTCGGCAACTGGCGCGCACGCGCCACCGAAGATGTGATTCTGCACCTGCGCAATGCCCACAGCTCGCCGCTGCAACAACTGCATCGCCTGCTCGAACTGCCCTCCCACGGGCAGACCGCCAAGGACGCCGCCTCGATCGAGCTGGGCATTCGCGGCTGGGCCCGCCGCGACAAGCAGGCGCGCCAGGCCATCGACGAAGTCGACAGCCACCGCCTGAGCTACATCGAAGGCTTGCTGATCCAGGCCGGCGTGCCCAGTGGCGATGCCCAGGACCGCGCCTACCTGATCTATGCCTACCAGATCAGCCTGTCATTGCTGCACAGCGAAGACACCCCGCAACAACGCCTGGAACGCAGCCAGCGCATGGCCGGCATCCTGATCCCCGAATCCTGCACCCTCCCCGCCTGAGCCCGGATGCCGACCTGCGTCGGCATTCATAAAAATACATAAATGTATCTTTCAAGATCACGAAGCAGCACGCGCACTGGGTGCTGAACTTTTCAGATGAAAAAGATTATTTTATTTTTTTATCTGAAAACAACAACATAGATCAGAACTCCGCCTTTAAACAAACCGTTACAGCGGCGCCTATTGACAAAGCGCCTACCCTCCCGCGTAGTCTATACATACACATTCACATGTGTATTTTAAAGCTGTGTATGGCGCTCCCTCAGGCTTATCCACACGACAATAAGAATAGAAAACGGGTACCTCACTATGCACTTGCATGCCCCCCTGCGCACGGCCACACCCTGCGCGCTTGACACCTCGCCCTCTCGACGACAGCACCCCGGCACGGCATTGACCGGCGCCCGCTGGCGCACACCTTCGCCTCCCTTCCCTACCGCTCGCTGAGGGCCGCTCATGGATATCTCGATACTGGCGTTTCTCGCCCAGGACGGCCTGACCACGGGCGCGATTTATGCCTTGGTGGCGCTGGCCCTGGTGCTGGTGTTCTCGGTGACGCGCACCATCCTGGTGTGCCAGGGCGACTTCGTCACCTACAGCGCCCTGACCCTGGCCACCCTGCAACTGGGGCTGGTGCCCGGCACCCTGTGGCTGCTGCTCGGCTGCTCGCTGGCCGCCTGCACACTGGACAGCATCGCCGCGTTGCGCCGTGGCCAATCGCGCCGAGTGCCCGGCCTGCTGGCACGCTACCTGGGTTTGCCGACGGTGCTGTGGGTGGTGCTGGACACCTTCGAGCTGGCCGGTTTGCCGGCCGTGTTGCAGATCCTGCTGACCCTGGCGCTGGTCACGCCGCTGGGGCCGCTGCTGTATCGCCTGGTGTATCAACGGGTGGCCGAGACCTCGGTGCTGTTGCTGCTGATCGTATCGGTGGCCGTACACATCACGCTGGTGGGTATCAGCTTGCTGATGTTCGGCGCAGAAGGGGTTCGCACCGATGCCCTGGCCGAAGCGGTGTTCATGCTCGGTGAGCTGCCGGTGGGCCTGCAAAGCCTGTTGGTGATCGCCAGCGCCCTGCTGCTGATCGGCCTGCTCTACGCGTTCTTCGGCCACAGCCTGTATGGCAAGGCCCTGCGCGCCACGGCACTGAATCGCAAGGGCGCGCAACTGGTGGGCATCCCCACACAGCTGGCCGGCAAGGCGGCGTTCGGCCTGGCGGCGTTGATCGGCGCCATTTCCGGCGTGCTGATCGGCCCGCTGACCACCCTGTACTACGACTCGGGCTTTCTGATCAGCCTCAAGGGGTTTGTCGCTGCGATCTTCGGCGGCCTGGCCAGTTACCCGATTGCCGCGGCCAGTGCGTTTTTCGTCGGTGTCCTGGAGAGCTTCGCCAACTTCGGCGCCTCGGCCTACAAGGAGGTGATCGTGTTCACCCTGGTGATCCCGGTACTGCTGTGGCTCTCGTTGAAGCACCCTCACCTTGAGGAGCAACACTGATGATCCGTCGACTGATCCCCCTGTTCGCCCTGCTGCTTCTGGCGGGCCTGGCACCAGTGCTGCTGCCGACCTTCCATGTCACGCTGCTGAATTACATCGGACTGTATAGCCTGGTCGCCCTGGGCCTGGTGCTGCTGACCGGCATCGGCGGCATGACCTCGTTCGGCCAGGCCGCGTTCGTCGGTATCGGCGCCTACGCCAGCGCGGTGCTGACCACCCAATATGGCCTGTCGCCCTGGCTCGGTTTGCTTGCGGGCCTGGCGATTACCCTTGTGGTTGCCACCAGCCTGGGTCTGTTGACCCTGCGCCTGGCCGGCCACTACCTGCCCATCGGTACCCTGGCCTGGGGCCTGGCGCTGTTTTACCTGTTCGGCAACCTGCCCGGGCTGGGCGGCTTCGGCGGCCTGCAAAACCTGCCGAATATCAGCCTGTTCGGCTGGCAGGTCCGCGACCCGGCCGACTTCAGCCTGCTGATTGGGCTGCTGTTGGCGATCAGCCTGTGGCTGCTCGACAACCTGCTGCACAGCCGCCAGGGCCGCGCCATCCGCACCCTCAAGGATTCCGCCGGCATGGCTGAGGCGATGGGCATCGACACGGCGCGCAGCCGCTTGCAGGTGTTCATCATCGCGGCCCTGCTCGCGGCGTTGTCGGGCTGGCTGTACGCGCACCTGCAACGTGTGGTCAATCCCACGCCGTTCTCGGTGGTGATGGGTATCGAGTATCTGTTCATGATCGTGCTCGGCGGCGTTGCCAGCCTCTGGGGCGCACTGCTCGGCGCAGCCCTGCTGACCCTGATCAAACAGGTGCTGCAAGACGTACTGCCACAGCTGTTCGGACACGCCGACAACGTCGAGATGATTTTCTTCGGCGTGCTGGTGATCCTGGTCCTGCAATACGCCCGTGGCGGCCTGTTGCCATTACTGAGTGGCCTGTTCCCGACGGCACAACCCCGTCCGCTGCCCGAGCACCCAGCCCATGCGCTGCCCCGCCGGACGATGCCCGCCAACGGGCAGCCGTTGATGGTCGCAGAAGGTCTGCTCAAGCAGTTTGGCGGACTGGTGGCCAACAAGGACATGGGCTTGACCGTCAATGGCGCCGAAATCACCGCGCTGATCGGTCCCAACGGCGCCGGCAAGTCGACCCTGTTCAATCTGTTGTCCGGGGTGCTGGCGCCCAATGCCGGCCAGATCGTTTTTCTCGGCCAGCGCATCGACGGCCTGTCGCCGCGTGCCATCGCCCGACTGGGCGTCAGCCGCACCTTCCAGCACGTGCGTTTGTTGCCGGACATGAGCGTCCTGGAAAACGTCGCCCTCGGCGCCCATGCCCGGGGCAAAGCCGGGCTGCTGCGCTCGATGCTGCATCTGGAGCGCGAAGAGGAAGCCGCCCTGCTGGCCGAAGCCCGGCGCCAGATCGAACGCGTGGGCCTGGGCGCCGCCCTGCACACCCCCGCCGGCAGCCTGCCGTTGGGCCAGCAGCGCATCGTCGAAATTGCCCGAGCGCTGTGCAGCGATCCCCTGTTGCTGTTGCTCGACGAACCCGCCGCCGGACTGCGCCATGGCGAAAAGCAGGCACTCGCCCACCTGCTCGAACAACTGCGCAGCGAAGGCCTCGGCGTGCTGCTGGTGGAGCACGACATGGAATTCGTCATGGGCCTGGCCGACCAGATCGTGGTGATGGAATTCGGCCAGCGCCTGGCCGGTGGCACGCCGCTGCAGATACAGCAAAACCCTGCGGTGCTTGCCGCCTACCTTGGAGGTGTCGAATGAGTCGCCTGCTGGATGTACGCAACCTGACGATCAGCCACGGCAAGGTCGAAGCGGTACGCCAACTCAACCTGAGCCTGGAGGAAGGCCAGATCGTCAGCCTGATCGGCCCCAACGGCGCCGGCAAGACCACCTTGATGGCGGCGCTGATCGGCCTGCTGCCAGCACAGGGCCAGGTGAGTTACGCCGGCCAGCCGCTGCTGGCGCACCACGACGTCGCCCAGCGCATCGACAAGGGCATGGCGCTGGTGCCGGAAAGCCGCGAACTGTTCGGCCTGATGAGCGTCGAGGACAACCTGCGCCTGGGCGCCTTCAGCCGTCATCGGCGTGGCTTTCGCGACCACCAGAAGACCCTCGACGAAGTTTTCGGCCTGTTCCCGCGCATGTACGAACGGCGCAGTCAGCCGGCCTGCACCCTGTCGGGCGGCGAGCGCCAGATGCTTGCCATCGGCCGCGCGCTGATGGCCAAGCCGCGCTTGCTGATGCTCGACGAACCCAGCCTGGGCCTGGCCCCGCGGGTGATCGGCGAAATCTTCACGATCTTCGAGACCCTGCGCCAGAGCGGCGTGTCGATCCTGCTGGTCGAGCAAAACGCCCGCGCCGCGCTGAAGATTTCCGACTACGGCTACGTGCTCGAAGTCGGGGAAATCGTGCTTGAAGGCAGCGCCCAAGCCTTGGCCAACAACCCCCAGGTGGCCGAAATCTACCTGGGCCGCCCACCCACCCGAGCCGCCATGGAGGTCACCAGCGCTACCGGCACGTAGCGCCCTGCCACAGCCTTTGCCACACCATAAAAAAAATATCAGGAGCGTGTATGAGATCGATTTTTCCCTTGCTGTTGCTGGCCTCACTGTCTGCCGCCGCACAGGCGGACATGACCGTCGGCGTGATTCTCTCCACCACCGGCCCCGGTGCCTCGCTGGGTATTCCCGAGCGCAATACCGTGGCCCTGTTGCCCAAGGAAATTGCCGGCCAGGCGGTGAAATACGTGGTACTGGACGACGGCAGCGACAGCACGGCCGCCGCCAAGAACGCGCGCAAACTGGTGAGCGAAAACCGTGTCGACCTGTTGATCGGCTCCACCACCGTGCCCACCTCGGCGGCCGTGGCGCAAATCGCCAAGGAGAGCAAGACCGCGCAGATCGCCCTGGCCCCATTCGCCCCGGCAAGTGGCGAACAGACCTGGATCTTCACCGTCGCCCAGACCAACACCTTGATGGCTGAGGCGCTGATCGAGCACATGCAAAAAGCCGGCGTAAAAACCCTGGCGTATATCGGCTACAACGATGTGTGGGGCGAAGACTGGCACAAAGTGCTGAGCGAGATGGCGCCGGCGGCAGGCATCCAATTGGTGCGAGACGAGCGCTTCAACCGCACCGACTCATCGGTCAGCGGCCAGGCCCTGAAGGTCATGAGCAGCAAGCCCGATGCGGTATTGATCGGCGCCACCGGCACACCCGCGGCCCTGCCCCACACCGAACTGCGGCGCCTGGGTTACAAGGGCACCATTTACCACACCCATGGTGCGGCCAACAGCGCGTTCCTGCGCATCGGCGACAAAGCCTTGAACGGCGCGATCCTGCCCGTGGGCCCCGTGGTGGTATGGGACAAACTGCCCGCCAGCCACCCGTCCAAAGCCATCGCCAGCCAATACGCGCAGGATTACCAGGCCCAGTACGGCGCCAACAGCCTGTCGCCATTCGGCGCCTACCTGTACGACGCCATGCGCCTGGTGGAGGCCGCCGTGCCGGCCGCGCTCAAAGGCAGCACACCGGGCACGCCAGCGTTTCGCGAGCAACTGCGCGACCAGCTTGAGCAGACCCGCAACGTGGTCGGCACCCACGGCGTGTACAACCTGAGCGCCACCGACCACTTCGGCCACGACCAGCGCGCTCGCGCACTGGTGACGGTGCAGGATCAGCAGTGGGTCCTCTTGCATGCCCCTGAATAACCCCGACAACAATAATAAAAAGGCAACGTCCATGAGTACTCTGAAACGGGTTCACACCACCCTCGCCCTCGGTACGCTGTGCAGCATCAGCCCCACGCTGCTGGCCCAGGGTTTTATCGAAGACAGCAAGGCCACGCTGACCTCACGCAACTACTACTTCGACCGCGACTACAAAGGCGACTCGGCGCAATCGGCCACCCGTGAATGGGCGCAGGGTTTCATCCTGCGCTTCACTTCCGGTTATACCCCTGGCACCGTGGGGTTTGGCCTGGATGCCCAAGGCCTGCTCGGTTTGAAACTCGACTCCAGCCCCGATCGCACCGGCACCGGCCTGCTGTCGTACAACCCGGTCACTCGCCAGCCGAACGACAGCTATTCAGAACTGGGGCTGACCGGCAAGGTCAAGGTATCGAAAACCGAACTGCAGGGCGGCACACTCGCGCCGAACCTGCCCATCCTGTTTGCCAGCCCGGCGCGCCTGCTGCCACAGACCTTTCGCGGCGCCCAGCTCAAGTCCCAGGACATCGACAACCTGACGCTCAATGCCGGCTGGCTCGACCGCATGAACCAGCGCGATTCGACCAACTACCAGAAGATCACCCTGGCCTCGCCCAACCGGCGCTTCAACGGTGCGGCCGAATCGGACAGCTTCAGCTTTGCCGGCGGCGACTACAAATGGTCCGACGCTCTCACACTCAAGTACTACCATGCGGAACTTGCGGACATTTATCGCCAGGACTTCGTCGGGTTTATCGACAATCGCCCACTGGGCCCGGGGCGGGTGAAAACCGATGTGCGCTACCACATCAGCGGCGAGGACGGCCCCGCCAAAGCGGGCAAGGTCGACAACCGCACCTTCGGCGTGATGAGCACCTACAGCCTGGGCGCCCACAGCCTCGGGCTCGGTTACATGCAACTGAGCGGTGACACGGCAATGCCCTACATCGCCGGTTCAGAACCGATGGTGGTCAGTGAAGGCGCCTTGAGCAGCGAGTTCCTCAACCCCAAGGAACGCACCTGGCAGGTCCGCTACGACTATGACTTCGCCGCCCTGGCGGTTCCCGGGCTCAAGGGCATGCTGCGGTATCTGGACGCCAGCCATATCGAACTACCGAGTGCATTGGGCGGCAGTGATCGCAGCGAGAGCGAAAAAGACATAGAGCTGTCTTATGTGGTGCAGAGCGGCACCTTCAAGAACGTCGCGTTCCGCTTGCGCCATGCCTGGTACCGCAATGACTTCGCCCCCAGCGCTTCGTTTCGCGATGACAACGAACTGCGGGTGAACATCGATTACACCTTGGCGCTCTGGTAAAGCCTCAATAGGTTAACCCGTTGCGAAACACCCCGGCTTTCCGGGGTGTTTTGCGTTGAGGCTTACTCGGCCGCGTTGATCAGGCCGATGGAGGAGTAGACGTTGCCCGGGGCCAGATTGCATCGCGGCCCGCGCAGCCACACAATTTACTGAATTACCGTTACCCGACCAACCGCTGCAGCGCAAACGGCGCCATCGCCGCCGACATCTCCCCCGTCAACACCCACTGCGCAATCGCCTGTCCGAACAGCGGCGCGAACTTGAAACCATGCCCGCTCAACCCTGCCGCGACCATCAACCCCGGCACGCGCGGGTCCGGGCCGAGCAGCGGATTACCGTCCGGCGTGTCGTCGAAGAACGACACGCGGCGCCCGATCGGCTGTGCGCCCAGTAAACGTTGCACGCGTTGCGCGGCGCGGTCACGGTAGGCCAACACCTGAGTGTCGCTGAAGGTGCCGTCGAAGGCATCCGGGTCGATGGGCGCCCCTTCGGCGCCGCCCAGCGCGCCGATCACGTAGCTGCCGGGGCGATCCGGGCGCAGGTAGAAGCCGACGTCGCGGTCGCAGTAGCCCGGCATCGGCTTATCCGCGCCGCAGACCTCGAGAATGCCCACGCATTGCCGTGTGGCGTGGATCGGCAGCGGCGCGCCGCACTCGGCGGCCAGTGCGGCGGCCCACGGCCCGGCGGCGTTGATCACATGGCTGCTGGCGATAAACCCGCAGTCGGTCTGCACGCCGATGACGCGGCCGGCCTGGCGCACAATCCGCCGCGCCGCCCGGCCCTCTTCGATCACCGCGCCCAGGGCGCTCGCACCGGCGGCAAAGCTGCGCGCGGTAAGACGCGGGTCGCAATAACCGGCGTCCGGTTCGTAGACCGCGCCCGCCAGGCCATCGGTGTACAGGTCCGGCACCCGTTCCCGTATCTGCTCGGGGCAGAGCCATTCAAGCGGCGCGCCCGCTGCCCGCAGACGCGCGACATTGGCCTGGGTGGTCGCTTGCGCGTGCCCGGCAATACCGGTCAGGAACCCCGTGCGCTGGTAGCCGCATGCGCCGGGATAGTGCTGCGGCCACTCGCGATAGGCCCGCACACCTTGCGTCGCCAGGTAGCTGAGGGCGGGGTCGGAATAATAAGCCCGGACGATCCCCGGCGATGCGCCCGACGAACCGCTGGCAATCGCGCCTTTATCGAGCAGCCTGACCGACGCCCCGGCCCGCGCCAGGTGCCAGGCTGCGGCGGTGCCGGTGGTGCCGGCGCCGATCACGATAACGTCGGCATATTCATGCATCGCTGGTGGCCCCGGCAAGCACCACGCTGGCCGGCAGGCACGGCGCCAATGCGGCCGGCGACAGCGGCGCAAAGCGTGGGCGCGCCGAGGTCTGCGGACGTGGCTGCGAGGCAGCGCGCAGCGCCTGGATCAGCGGCAAACCGTCATGCCCCAGGCGCTGCCACAGGTACTCGGCCAGGCGCGGCATGATCGGCGCGGCCAGGTACGCCAGGCCCTTGAGCCACAGGTAGGCGTGGGCGGGCTGCGTGACGTCCAGGTCGGGGCGTTGCATCCATTGATGCAGCACGTCCCAGGCTTCGCGCACCGACACCGCGTCCAACCGGAAGGCCTGCCCCAACCGCGTAACGGCCAGCTCCAGGGCCGGCCACAGTGCCGGGTCGATGGACTGCGGTCGCGTGTGATCGAGGACGGCCAGCGCCAGGTCGATGCGACCGTCGAGCGCACCGGCCAGGTCCACATTGACCACCTCGACAAACTCCTCCACGGCGAAGTTGGTTTCGCCGTGTTCGGGGCTTTCGCGGCTCAGGAAGTAACGCACCGCGTCGCTGGTCGCCGGGGTCTTTTCGACGATATCGGCGGCCCATACCACATGCAGGCGGCTGGTGGAAAACTTCGCGCCTTGCAGGTTGTAGAAGTAATTGGTCAACACGTAATCGAATGAGCGGTGATCCTGCAACGCATCCATCACCGCGACACTTCCGGCCAACAGCAGCACCGCGTTGTCGATGCCAAAACTGACCAGCGTCGTCACCTCGCTGCTGCGCAGCATGGCATGGCCGTGCTCGGGCGCCTGTTCCTGGGATCGGTCGGCGCAGGTCAGCGCATACTCCCAGCCCGACTCGAACAACACGCGCGGGTTGCCGAAGCGGTCCGGGCTCCAGGCAACGCCCCATTCCCCCGGCGCGGTCAGCCGCACCCGGCCGTTTTCCCGTTCCAGGAAGCGCGCAATCACCTCGACGATCGACGCCGGCGCACCGGAGGTCGCCATGCGCTGCAGCAACTGCTCGGGGTGGGCGACGGTCAGAAACAGGCTTTCGACCTCAACCCAGTGCAGGGGGCTGTCGCCCATGCGCGGTTGCGGGTCAAGCATGGCTTCCGGGCGAAACAGCGCGCCGCAGCCTTCGCAAAAATAGCCGCCCGCCCCCGCCCGGCAATACGGGCATTGCCCCAGCAGCCAGGCCCCCGCCATGTAGCGCCGGGTGTCCGGGCAATACAGCACGCGTTCGACCACGCTTTGCGTCACCCCGAGCGCCACCAGGCGCTCCACCGTGCGCTGGGCATTGCGCGCATGCTGCTGCGCATAGGGGCCTTGCACCAGGTCGAGGAAGTCATCCACCTCGACATCCAGCGCGCGCAGGTCATGGGCGATTTGCCCGTGATAGTCGCGCACCACGGCTTCGGGCGTGCGCTGCTCTTGCAGGGCCTTCCACAGCACATAGGAGTCGAAGCCGTCGACCGCCGAGACCACGTCGACACGATGGCCCTGGCTGCGCAGGTAGCGCCCCAGCATGTCCATGCGCAAGTACGGCCCGGCGATATGCCCCAGGTGCAGCCTGCCGTTCGGAGTCGGCGGGATGGGCATCAGGAAGAAGGTTTGCGCGGCGATAGCGGTCATCTTTTCAATCCATCGAAACAGTAGAAAGGGTGGGTTTGGCGGTAGCGGGCGCATCGGGCCACTGGGCGACGAGCAGGTCCACGGCTTCGCGGGCAATGCCCGGTGCCAGGCGGAAACCCGCGCCGCTGCCGGCGCCGGCAAACACCAGGTTCTGCCCGGCGTCGAAGCTCACCTGCGACTCTCCGCCGGGGCTGTAGCTGTCGCAGAACACCCGGCCGCCGCGACAGCGGGGCACCAGCTCGGGCAGGTAGTGCGCCAGCGTGCGGGTGGCCACCTGCACATCGTGGCGGTTGATTTCCAGTGCATGTTTGCGCGGCGCAACGTCCCATTCATCGCACCGGAAGCTGAACAACCACTGGTTACGCGCCGCCAATGGCATCAGGTAAGCGTCGGATTGCGGCAGGAACAGCGCCGCGGCGTTGCTCGGCGGTACGCCGTCGATATGCAGGGCCACCACCTTCTTCACCCGCAGCCCATGGCGCGCGGCAAGCGCGTCGAACGGCGGCTCGCTGACCCACGGCCCCGTGGCAACCAGGGTGCGGCGGGCGCGCAGCGTGGCGCCGTCGGCCAGGGTGATGCGCGTGCCGCTGCCCAGCGCATCGATCTGCTGCACGCCTACGCCTTCGATGCAGCGCACATGGGCACTGGCCAGGCTGTGGCCGATCAGCAACCGCGCCACCAGCGGCGGCTCATAACTTTCGGCGGTGCCGCCACGCAACAGGCTTTCGTTCGTGCCAACGTTGAGTGGGGCGCCCAGGCGTGAGCCCAGGTCCGCCACGCACAAGTCGGCGGGCTGAACCGGCGCATCGACCAGGGCCTGCTCGATGTCTGCGCTAAAGCTGCGTTCGGCCAGCCAGTACACCGGCGCCTGGGTGGTGCGGATGCCCAGGCGATCACGCAGGGCCCGATACAGCTCGGCGCTCTCCCCGGCCAGGCGCCGTTCGCGCGGCGAGCGGCCGGTGGCCAGCAGCACACCCGCCGAATGGGCGGTGGCCCCGTCGCCGATGCGGTAGCGGTCGATCAGCAGAATCTGCCAGTGGGGATAGCGTTGCGTCGCATGATGCAACGCCCAGGCACCGATAATGCCGCCTCCGACAATCACCAGGTCGAAGTGCTGTGCCATGCTCATGCCCACCACACCGAAAACACCTGGACCTGGGTCATGCCGTTGTTGCGCGCGAAATGCGGTCGCCAGGGCGCGAAATACAGGCTTTCGCCATTTCTGACCGCGTGCCAGGTGCCGTCGTAGCAGACGTCCAGTTCCCCGCCGCTGATAAACCAGATTTCGTTCACGGCGTGCTTGTCTTCGTCCGTCGCGCTGTGTGGCTCGAGGGTGAAACGCGATGACTGGATCGGCGCATTGGCCAGTTTGCCGGCAAAGTGGTGCAGGTACAGGCGCACGCCTTCCGGCGCCACGGGCTCCTCGGTTTCTCGAATCACCGGGGCATTGCCGTTGGGGGCAAGTGTGATGGGTTCCATGACCGGGCTCCTGGGTCTAGTTGGCGAGAGCGGTCAGGCGATCGAAACGCGCATCGCCGACCTCGTCGAATACTTCGTTGGCGCCCCATTGGACGAACGCCTCGGGCTCATCCAAGTCGTACAGGGCTTGCCCGCTGACGCTGTTGATGATGTTCGCGCAACGCCAGGGGATCAGGCCCAGGTTCGGGTCGGCGATGCCTTTCTGGCTGCGCGCGGCGTTTTGCACATAGATGGCCGAGCCCTGCGGCCCATCCCAGGCGACGGAATAGTCATCGTTGAAGACGTACTCGCCGTTGCATCGGGTAATCCGTGATTCAAGCGCCGCCAGGCACGCCGGCATCTGGTAGGCATAGCCTGTACACAGCACCGCGGTGTCGGCACTCAGTTCCTCCTGCACCTGGCTGTGCCCGTGCGCCATCGACAGGCTCCAGTGATGCGGGCGCTGCTGAATCGCGGTCAACTCGCGCCCGGGCAGCAGGCGAATGTGACAGGGGTGCTGCAAGACGTGCTTGAGCTCGTACAGGCGGCGATAAATCGACTGCAACAACGCCTGGGAAATGCCGTCGCTCGCCAGTTTCTGCTCGACCAGCAATGGCCGGCGCACGGCCTCGGGCTGGGCGAAAAAGTGGTCGCTGTACTGCGGGGTGTAGAGCTCGTTGGTAAACGGCGACTCATCCAGCGGCGAAAAATTCCAGCGCCGCGAGACCCAGGTCACGCTGGCGGGCAAGGCGGCGGTGTCGGACAGCAGGTGCTGGATGATTTCGGCCCCGGTCTGGCCGCCACCGATCACCACCACGCGCTGGTCTTTGAAGCTGCGCTTGCGGGTCATGTACTGCGAGGAGTGAAACAGCGTATCGCCCAGATGCGCCTGCGCGCACGCCGGGATCGACGGTTGCTGCCCGGTGCCCAACACCAGGTGGCGCGCCGGCTGCGCCCAGGTATCGCCCTGGAGCAGGAACAGACCGTTATCGAACGTCACCGAACGCACTTCGCTGTTGAAATGCAGATTCGGCAGCTGGCTGCACGCCCAGCGGTAGTACTGGTTGAACTCGCGGCGCAGCACCTGCTCGAAATGCGCGTTGATAAAACTGAGCAGCTGTTTTTTCTGCGCCAGGTAAGCGAGGAATGACAGCGGGTTGGACGGGTCCACCAGGCTGACCAGGTCCTTGAGGTAATGCACCTGCAGTTTGGCCTCGGGCACCATCATCCCCGCATGCCATTGAAATTCGCTGCTGCGCTCGAAGAACGCTGCGCTAATGCTCGGTTTGGGCTGGGCCAGCGCCGCCAGGCTAAGGTTGGCCGGACCGATGCCGATCCCTGCCATATCGACAACTGCAGGTGCAGAACGCAGATTCATGATCATTATCCCTATTGATGATGTTTTTCAGGTGCAGCGACGCTTCGCGAATGTCACGAAAACGTGCCGGGCAATCGCCTTTACAGGTGCAGGTCCATCAACTTTCCACGGGTTGCGCTGCCGGCGCTTTCAGCACCAGGGCGGCCATCAGCATGGCGAGCAACGACAAGCCGATGGCGACGCTGACGGCGACGTCGATGGCATCGCCCAGGGGCTGAATCGAGGTGAGCAAGGCGCCGAAGATCGCCACACCGAAGGCGGAGCCGCTTTGGCGGCTGGCATTGAGCGTGCCCGCCGCCACCCCGGCCTTGGTGCGGTCAACCACACTCATCAGCACGGAGGTGGCGGCCGGGGTGATGATCCCGGCACCGAACCCCACGGCCGGGTAGCACACTGCGATACGCCAGTACGGTGCGTCACTGGCCAGGGCGAACAGGCCGATAAACCCCACGGTGTACAGGCCGAACCCCGCACACAGCACGGCGCGCGCGCCATACGCACGGGTCAGCCGGCCGCAGGTGAAGCTGCCCAGGGTGACCATGGCGGTCAATGGCAGGAAAGCCAGCCCGGTGTCCAGCGGCGACCAGCCACGCTCGCTCTGGAAGTACACGCTGAGCAGGAAAAACAGACCATAGAACACCAGGGCCGATGCCAGCGACAGCAGCGTCGCCCCCGAGAACACCGGGTTGCGGAAATACTGCAGCGGCAGCATCGGGTCCTTGTGGCGGCTTTCGGTCACGAAGAACACGCACCAGGCGATACAGGCCACGAACACACAGGCATACACCCATTCGGAGTTCCACCCCAGCTTCGCCCCTTCAATCAGCACCGCCACCGAGGTCGCCAGCGCGATAATCGCGGCGACTTGCCCAGTGACGTCCAAGTGCCGGTTTGGTGCCAACGGTGCCGAAGACGGGATGCGCGAGGTCAGCCACACGCCCACCAGGGCGATCGGCACGTTGATCAAGAAGATGCTGCGCCAGCCGAACAGCTCGATCAGTACGCCGCCCACCAGCGGTCCGGCCGCCATGGCGATGCCGCCGCACCCGGCCCACACGCCAATGGCGCCGGCGCGCTGGTGGGTCTGCGGGTAAGCGCTGTTGATCAACATCAAGGAACACGGCACCAGTAACGCGGCGCCCAGCCCCTGCAGGACCCGCGCACCGACCAACTCCGGCAGGTCGGTGGCCAGGCCGCACAACGCCGAGGCCAGGGCAAACAGGCCGAGGCCGACGGCGTAGATTTTCTTCGCGCCGAAACGATCGCCCAGCAGGCCGCCCGTCAGCAGCAGGCTGGCGAAGGTCAGGGTATATGCGTTGATCACCCACTGCAGCCCGGTGATACCCGAGCCAAAGGTGCGGGAAATCGACTCCACTGCCACGTTGACAATCGAAGTGTCGAGGATAACGACCACATAGCTCAGACTCGTCGCAATCAGTACTTGTCGTTGGTAGCGGGTGTTGGAGGTCATGACCGCGAGCGTCCTTTAAGGGGGCGGCTCGACTATATGCAGCTTTCTGGGATAAACGCTTCGAGCTGTGTCGAAGTGTTTATGTTTATGTCATCCTGAAATTCGATTTCACCTGGCACAGCACGGAGTTCGACGGAATGACCCAGCCAAAAATCTCATCCATCGCCTACCTGATCGCCGAACCCGTGCGCGCAGTGATCCTGATCACCCTGGCAGATGGCAGTTCGATGTCTGCCAGCGCCTTGGCCGATGCCGCTGGCGTGACGCCGCAGACGGCCAGTTCGCACCTGGCGAAGCTGCTCGACGGCGGCTTGCTCACCGTGGAGACCAAGGGCCGCAACCGCTTCTATCAATTGGCCGGCCCCGATGTGTCTCATGTGCTGGAAAGCCTGGCGGCGGTCGCGCCGCAAACCAGTTCGTGGCGTAGCCTGCCCAACCGTTCGGCCCATGAATTGCGTTTTGCTCGTTGCTGCTACGACCACCTGGCCGGCCAGGTCGGCGTAGCGGTGACCCAAGGCATGCTGGAGCAGGGTTTTCTCCTTGAAAGCGACGAGCGCGAATACGTGCTCACCCGGCGTGGTACCGAGTGGCTGCAGTCACTCACCCCGCAGGCCGGCGAGCCATGCTTGTACGACCACCTCCAGGCCCGCCGCTGCCTGGATTGGACCGAACGGCAACACCACATCGCCGGGCCGCTCGGCACCCACCTGCTGGAGACTTTTTGCCGGCAGGGTTGGCTGCGCCGAACCGCCGGCTCGCGTGCGGTGTATGTAACCGGCTCGGGCTGGCGTGCATTCAAGCTGCATCTGGGGATTGAGCATCTGCGCCATCTCGAAGCACCGCTGCATGCCGTGACCCCGGCCAGGAAAACCCTTATGCCGGCACCTGTTGCGAGCTGAACAAGCGCTCGATTTCGGCGATGCGGCGCTCCTGGGCCACCCCGCTCTGCTGCCAGGCGAGCAGCGCATTGATCCGCGCGTACCAGGCCGCCACATGGGGATACTCCAGAAACGGCGCCTGGGTCCGCGGAATATGACTCAGCGGGGCCGCCAGGTCGATGTCCGCCAGGCTCAACGCGTCGCCCACCACAAAGCGCCGGGTGCGCAAGTGCCCGTCGAGCACCGCCGTGTAGCGGTGGATCGCCTGCAACGCTTCGGCCACCAGGGTCGGGTTTTCGGCGCGGCCTTTGAGGCGGTCCATGAACCGCTGCTCGATCAGCACCGTGGGCCCGCGACGAAAATGCTCGGCGGCCCAGAACATCCATTTGAGCGTTTCGTACTTGGCATTGCCCGCGGGCAGCAATGACGAGCCGGCCCGTTCCGCCAGGTAAATCATGATCGCCGAGGCTTCGAACAGCACCACGTCGCCGTCGACCAAGGTCGGGATCGTGCCGTTGGGGTTGAGCGCCAGGTACTCCGGCGTGCGGTTTTCGCCACTGAACAGGTCGAGGAAGACGAATTCGACCTCAAGCCCCAGGTAAGCGGCGGTCGTCAGTACACGCCGGGTATTGCTCGAACCTCTGTCGCCATACACTTTCATGCCACTGCCTCGGTTGCGTGTTTGTCCATGAATGAAGGGTGCTCGGCGAGCAGCATCACCACCTCGCGGGCCTGGCGCACCGATTGGTACACCGAGTTGACCATCGGCGCCGCCAGGTACGAGGCCACGCCCAGCAGCCAGATGTCTTCCGGCGCCTCGGCGCCGGGGAGGCTGACCTGCAACTGCGCTGACACATAAGGCGGCGTACACGGCGTTGCCGGCGGCACCTGCAGCTCAAGGCCGTTGCGCGAGGCATGGAAAAACTGTTTATGAAAGCCGCTGGCACACACCACCGCATCCACCGCCTCGATGCGCCCCTGGGCATCGTGGACCCGCCATTGGCCTTGCCACTCAAGCTGTGTCGGCAAGTGCGCGGCCAGTTGCAGGCGCCCTTCATCGATCAGGCGCAGCAGCGTGGTTGCGGTCTGCAACGGCACCGCGAACAGGTAACGCCCGACCGCTTCCCAGCAGTTTTGCAGCGCCGCCACGCGCACCGAGGGCGGCGCCGCGCGCAACTTCACGTCGGCCAGGTCCATGCACTGCACCAACAGGTTCTGCCAGTCCGTCGCGCCCCGTCGGGCCAAGGCGACCTCGCCGCGCAGACGCTGGGTGGGCTCCGCGCTGCGATCGACTTGTTCGCGCAGCGAGCGGCCATTGATCGCCTTGGTCGCCCGCGCAACGATGCGCAGCAAGTGCCAGTACAGCTTGGGGTTTTCCAGGTCCAGCCGGGCGAATCGCGCTTCATCCAGGGCCACCGCGCCACGCCGGGGGGTGGCGGTACGCACGCCCGGCAAACGCCCGGAAGGCGACGCCATCAGCACCTGGTGCCCCGCGCCGCAGAGCAGCAACACACTGTCGACCGCCGACAGGCGACTGCCCAGCACCAAGACCCGTGACGGTTTATCCAGGCTGTCCAGCCAGGCCTTGGCCGGGTATGGCGTGGAGAAAATGCCCGGCGCACCGGCATGCGGGCTGACCAGCGGCGGCACGAACGGCGCGGCACTGCCGGTGCAGACCAGCACGGCACAGGCGCGCAGCTCGCTGCCTTCATCCAGCACCAGGCGATAGTCGCCGCGCGCGACCGGCTGGATATGCCGCACCGTCGCCCGCACGATCCGATGCACAATGCCCCGGGCCTCGGCCACATCGCGATACTCGGCATAGCGTTGCTTGAGATAGCCCGCCACCCAGGTCCTTGGCACAAACGCGTCTTCGCCGACGTCGATGCCCTGCGCCTGGAGGTAACGCTGAAAGTCGTGCGGCTCATCGTCCAGTATCGACAGGGTCTGCACCGAGGTATTGCATAACAGCACGTCCTCGCAGACGCCGAAGGCAATCGAGTCCGCCAGCCCCTCGGGATCGATGATGTCGATACGCTTGGCGTTGCCGGCGCGCACCAGTTGGATAAACGCCGCGACACCGGTCACCGACCCACCAATGATCGCAACCGCCGCACGCGGGTTCACAGCGCTTGCGCCTTCGCCAGCACTGGCGCCAGCAAGCGCACGCCATACCAGCCCCAATACACGCGGTGGCAGGTGATCAAGCCGTTTTCTATCTCCATCATTTCCATCAGGTCGACCTGCTCCCCCGTCGGCGTCTTGCGCGGGTATTCCCACGTCAGGTTGCGGCCGTTGATGAAGGCTTTATCGCTGCGATACCACTCAGCCAGGTCATTGGGAAAGCGGCGCTTGCTGTCCTCCATGAACCGCTGGATCGTCTCCCGGCCGACCAGCACGCCGCTGCCGTGGTCGGGGTAGATCGCCAGCACCAGCGGCGTTTCGAACACCGCCTGCTCGGCATACAACGCCGCCGTCGCGGCCAGGTCGCCGGCACAGACGCTGGCGTGCCAGGCTTCATAGATAGCCAGCAGGCCGGGATCGATGGACGAAGTCATGGCGTTTCCTCGCGTGGCAGCACAACGGCTAATAGAAGCCGCAATTGTAAAGAATTGCCACCCGGCCATGCTTCGACCTGGCCCGAAGTGTCAGGCACGCGATGCCTCTCAAGGATTACAGGGCGCCCAACTGTTTCATCAAGGTGAGGTTGTCTTCGATGTGCCAGTTGGCGGCGATCTTGCCGTTGTCGATCTGATAGATATCGGTGGCGATAAAGTCCACGGGCTGCCCACCGCCCTTGATCTGGCCGAAGGTGCCGGTGAAGTGCCCGCGAAAATGCAGGTGAACCACCACGCGGTCGCCGGCGATGAACATGTGTTCGACCTCGCAACGCAGGTCCGGCACCGCTTCACGAAACGCCCGGGAGGCAAGCAACGGGCCTTCGGGGCCTTGTTTACGTCCGGCCGGTGGGGTTTTGTCGATGAAATCTGCGGCCAGCGCCTCACGGGCCAGGCTTTCGTCGCCGGTGTCCCAGAAGGTGTCATAACGGCGGGCGGCGGTTTCCATGAGCGCCAGTTGCGCAGGCGGGAGGCTCTTGTCCACCACCAGCACACCCGGCTTGACCAGTTCAGTGTTGGCCGCGAGGACGGCGCCGGAAAAGGTCGAGGTCAAGAGTGTGGCGATGAGGCAAGCGCGCGCTATAGGTGAGGGTTTCATTGAAAAATCTCCTTGGGTGATGGGCTCAGAGGGTCTCGTGTTCGCGCAGGCTAAGCGGGCTTTTAAGATGGCGCGCATCGCCTGTTGGCAGACGCCGACGAGTTGCACACCAGCATTCGCCTGGGCGCCGACACCCTTTGCGGGCCGATCCGCCTCAGCGCCCCGCAAGACTTCGGTCGCCAATACATCGAGCCGATCCTCGCGCAGTTCATGCAGGAGCACCCGCAGGTCAGCATCGACCTGAACCTCAGCGATGGCTATGTCGACCCCGTCGGCCAGGGGATCGACTTCGCCGTGCGCTTCGGCGCGCTGGCCGACAGCACCCTGCATGCCCGTCTGATTGGCGAAAACCGCCGAGTGGTGTGTGCATCACCGCTGTACCTGGCGCGCCACGGCACCCCGCAACACCCCGAGGACCTCGCCGCGCACGAGTGCCTGGTGATGCGCTTCGGCGTCAATATTTCGCGGGAGTGGGCGTTCACGCAGCACGGGCAGACCCACCGGATCATGGTGCGTGGCCGCCGCGTGGCGAACGACGGCGCGCTGGTCCGCCAATGGTGCCTGGCCGGCCACGGGATTTGCTTGAAATCGGTGTGGGACGTGCGTGCCGACCTCGACGCCGGCCGCTTGGTCGAGGTGCTCGAGGATTACGACCTGGGCCGCACAGCGCTGAACATCGTCTACCCGCCCACGCGCATTCAGCCCAGACGGGTGAGAATGTTGATAGAACGCATCGTTGCGCAGCTGGCGAGCGACAGTGCCAGGTAGGCATTGCGGCGTTCCTTGCAGCGCGCGCAACATGCCTTTGTCATCAAGCATATTGATAGCTGCCTAATGAAACCCGCAGACTAGAGGGCTCACTCCGCGCTTATATCATTCCGAATGATAGTTATCTTTGCTTCATTCGATTCGTGACCAAGCAGCTCCCCGCGCATGATCCGCCCATCTCAAATACATTGGCGGATACACCTCATGGAACAGACACTCAAACACTTACGCTTGCCCCTGGCGATTCTGGCCGTGGCGGTGATGAGCGCGTGCGGCAAAACCCCGGAACAAGCGGCCGCCATGCCTCCTGCAAAAATCAGCGTGGCCAAGGTGCTTGAGCAACCGGTCAACGAGTGGGACGAATTCACCGGACGCCTGGAAGCACCGGAAACCGTGCAGATCCGTCCACGGGTGTCCGGCCAGATCGATCAGGTGGCCTTCACCGAAGGCGCCCTCGTGAAGAAAGGCGACCTGCTGTTCCAGATCGACCCACGCCCGTTCCAGGCCGAGGTGCGCCGCCTCGAAGCCCAGTTGCAACAGACCAAAGCCGCCGCCACCCGCAGCGATAACGAAGCGCAACGGGGCGAACGCCTGCGTCAGAGCAACGCGATCTCCGCCGAACTGGCCGACTCGCGCACCACCGCCGCCCAGGAAGCCCGCGCCGCTGTCGCCGGCATCCAGGCACAGTTGGACCTGGCCAAGCTGAACCTGAGCTTCACCCGCGTCATCGCGCCGATCAGCGGCCGTGTCAGCCGTGCCGAGATCACCGCTGGCAACCTGGTCACCGCCGACGTCACCGCGCTGACCAGCGTGGTCTCCACCGACAAGGTCTACGCCTACTTCGACGCCGATGAGCGCGTGTACCTCAAGTACACCGAACTCGCCCGCCAGGGTCGCCGTGGCGCGACCACCCCGGTGTACCTGGGCCTGTCGAATGAAACCGGCAACCCGCACCTGGGCCAGATGAACTTCGTCGACAACCAGGTCAACCCGGCCACCGGCACCATCCGTGGCCGCGCGGTATTCGACAACAGCAAAGGCGAATTCACCCCTGGCTTGTACGCCCGCCTGAAACTGGTCGGCAGCGGCACTTACTCCGCCGTGCTGATCAACGATGAAGCGGTTGGCACCGACCTGGGCAAGAAGTTCGTGCTGGTGATGGAAGGCGACAAGCCAGCCTACCGCTCGGTGGAACTGGGGCCGAAGATCGAAGGTTTGCGCATCGTGCGCAGCGGCCTGAACAAGGACGACACCATTATCGTCAAGGGCCTGCAGCGTGTGCGCCCGGGCGCGCCGGTCGCCCCGGAAACCATCCCGATGGCCAGCAAGGAAACCCTCGCCGCCTTGGCCCAACAACGACAAGCGCTTGAAGCCAGCAACCTGGAGCAAGTGGCGCCGGAAAAAACCGCGCCCAAGCTCGCAGCCGTCGCGACTCCACGCGGTTAAGGGATACGACTCAAGATGAATTTTTCCAAGTTCTTCATTTCGCGGCCGATCTTCGCAGCGGTGCTCTCGCTGTTGATCCTGATCGCTGGCGCGATCTCGCTGTTCCAACTGCCGATCAGCGAATACCCGGAAGTGGTGCCGCCGACCGTGGTGGTGCGTGCCAACTTCCCTGGCGCCAACCCCAAAGTCATCGGCGAAACCGTCGCCGCGCCGCTGGAACAGGCGATCACCGGCGTCGAGAACATGCTGTACATGTCCTCGCAGTCGACCGCCGACGGCAAACTGACCCTGACCATCACCTTCGCCCTGGGCACCGACCTGGACAACGCGCAGGTGCAGGTGCAAAACCGTGTGACGCGCACGCAACCCAAGCTGCCCGAGGAAGTGACGCGCATCGGTATCACCGTGGACAAGGCCTCCCCCGACCTGACCATGGTGGTGCATTTGACCTCCCCGGATCAGCGTTACGACATGCTTTACCTGTCCAACTACGCCTTGCTCAACATCAAGGACGAGTTGGCGCGCCTGGGCGGCGTGGGTGATGTGCAGCTGTTCGGCATGGGCGACTACTCCCTGCGCGTCTGGCTGGACCCGAACAAGACCGCTTCGCGCAACCTGACCGCCACCGATGTGGTGACCGCGATTCGCGAGCAGAACCGTCAAGTGGCCGCCGGTGCGCTGGGTGCGCCGCCTGCACCGAATGCCACCAGCTTCCAGTTGTCGGTGAACACCCAGGGCCGCCTGGTCACGGAAGAAGAGTTCGAGAACATCATCATTCGCGCCGGCGATAACGGTGAAATCACGCGCCTCAAAGACATCGCGCGGGTCGAGCTGGGTTCGAGCCAATACGCCCTGCGTTCGTTGCTCAACAACCAGCCGGCCGTGGCGATCCCGATCTTCCAGCGCCCGGGTTCGAACGCGATCCAGATCTCCAACGAAGTGCGCGACAAAATGGCGGAGCTGAAGAAGAGCTTCCCCGAAGGCATGGACTTCAGCATCGTCTACGACCCGACCATCTTCGTGCGCGGCTCCATCGAGGCGGTGGTGCATACCCTGTTCGAAGCGCTGATCCTCGTGGTGCTGGTGGTGATCCTGTTCCTGCAGACCTGGCGCGCCTCGATCATTCCGTTGGTGGCGGTGCCGGTCTCGCTGATCGGTACGTTTGCGGTGATGCACCTGTTCGGCTTCTCGCTCAACGCGCTGTCCTTGTTCGGCCTGGTACTCGCCATCGGCATCGTGGTGGATGACGCCATCGTGGTGGTGGAGAACGTCGAGCGCAACATCGAGCTGGGACTGGAACCGTTCCAGGCGACTGAAAAGGCCATGAGCGAAGTGACCGGGCCGATCATCGCCACGGCACTGGTGCTGTGCGCCGTGTTCATTCCCGCCGCCTTCATCAGCGGCTTGACCGGGCAGTTCTACAAGCAGTTCGCCTTGACCATTGCGATTTCGACGGTGATCTCGGCCTTCAACTCGCTGACCTTGTCCCCTGCCCTGGCTGCCGTGTTGCTGCGCAGCCATGACGCGCCGAAGGATCGTTTCTCCAAGATACTCGACAAGCTGTTGGGGGGCTGGTTGTTCCGGCCGTTCAACCGCTTCTTCGAAAAAGCCAGCCATGGCTACGTCGGCACCGTGCGCCGGGTGATCCGCGGCAGCGGCATCGCGCTGTTCCTGTACGCCGGCCTGATGGTGCTGACGTGGTTCGGGTTTGCCCACACCCCGACCGGTTTCGTACCGGCTCAGGACAAGCAGTACCTGGTGGCTTTCGCCCAATTGCCGGACGCCGCGAGCCTGGACCGCACCGAAGACGTGATCAAGCGCATGTCCGACATCGCCCTGAAACAGCCGGGCGTGGAAAGCGCCGTGGCCTTCCCGGGCCTGTCGATCAACGGGTTCACCAACAGCCCGAACAGCGGCATCGTGTTCGTGACCCTCAAACCGTTCGACGAGCGTAAAGACCCGAGCATGTCCGCCGGTGCGATTGCCGGTGCGCTGAACGGCAAGTACAGCGACATCCAGGAAGCCTACATGGCGATCTTCCCACCGCCGCCGGTACAGGGCCTGGGCACCATCGGCGGGTTCCGCCTGCAGATCGAAGACCGTGGCAACCTGGGTTACGAAGAGCTGTACAAAGAAGTGCAGAACGTCATCACCAAGAGCCGCACCACGCCGGAGCTGTTCGGCCTGTTCACCAGCTACACGGTCAACGTGCCCCAGGTCGATGCCGCCATCGACCGCGAAAAGGCCAAGACCCACGGCGTGGCGATCAGCGACATCTTCGACACCCTGCAGATCTACCTGGGTTCGTTGTATGCCAACGACTTCAACCGCTTCGGCCGCACCTACCAGGTCAACGTGCAGGCTGAACAGCAGTTCCGCCTGGATGAAGACCAGATCGGCCAGTTGAAAGTGCGCAACAACAAAGGCGAGATGATCCCGCTGGCGACCTTCATCAAGGTCAGCGACACTTCTGGCCCGGACCGCGTAATGCACTACAACGGCTTCATCACCGCGGAAATCAACGGCAACGCTGCACCGGGCTACAGCTCCGGCCAGGCCCAGGCCGCGATTGAAAAACTGCTGAAGGATGAACTGCCCAACGGCATGACCTACGAGTGGACCGACCTGACGTATCAGCAAATCCTCTCGGGCAACACCGCGCTGTTCGTGTTCCCGCTCTGTGTGCTGCTGGCGTTCCTGGTACTGGCCGCCCAATACGAAAGCTGGAGCCTGCCGTTGGCGGTGATCCTGATCGTACCGATGACGCTGCTGTCGGCCATCACCGGGGTGATCATCTCGGGCGGCGACAACAACATCTTCACCCAGATCGGCCTGATCGTGCTGGTGGGCCTGGCCTGTAAGAACGCGATTCTGATCGTCGAGTTCGCCAAGGATAAACAGCAGGAAGGCCTCGACCCGCTCGCCGCGGTGCTGGAAGCCTGCCGTCTGCGGCTGCGGCCGATCCTGATGACCTCGTTCGCCTTCATCATGGGTGTGGTGCCCCTGGTGCTGTCCAGCGGTGCCGGTGCCGAGATGCGGCATGCCATGGGCGTGGCGGTGTTCTCCGGGATGATCGGCGTGACCTTCTTCGGGCTGTTGCTGACACCAGTGTTCTACGTACTGATCCGTCGCTATGTGGAGCGCCAAGACGCGCGCAAAGCGGCCAAGGCCTTGAAGCTGGAGACACAGCAATGAGTGTGAAAGTCTTTCTGCCGAGCTTGCTGGTCCTGGCGCTGAGCGCCTGTGCCGTGGGCCCGGACTACACAACCCAGACCCCGGAGGCGGCCAATATCACGGCTGCCGCCGATGCCAAAAAATACGACCACGGGAAATTCGAAGGCATCTGGTGGCAGCAGTTCGACGACCCGACTCTGAACCAGTTGGTGACCCAGTCGCTGAGCGGTAACCGCGACCTGCGTGTGGCGTTTGCCCGCCTGCGGGCCGCACGGGCGATCCGCGATGACGCCAGCAACGACGCGATGCCGACCATCACCAGCCGCGCCAGCAGTGACCTGGCCAAGGGGCAAATCCCTGGCCAGACCACCAAGCGCGTCAACAGCGAGCGTTATGACCTGGGCCTGGACATGGCCTGGGAGTTGGACCTGTTCGGCCGCATCCAGCGCAACCTGGAAGCCACCGACGCCGACCAGCAAGCGGCCGAAGCCGACTTGTACCAGCTGCAAGTCACGCTGATTGCCGAACTGGTGGACGCCTACGGTCAACTACGCGGCGCGCAACTGCGTGAACGCATCGCCCTGGACAACCTGAAGAACCAGCAGGAGTCACGCACCATCACCGTCAGCCTGCGCGATGCCGGTGTGGGCGACCAACTCGACGTGGAACGTGCCGACGCGCGCCTCGCGGCGGTGGAAGCCAGCGTGCCGCAACTGCAGGCCGAACAAGTGCGCGAGCGCAACCGCATCGCCACCCTCCTCGGCCAGCGCCCCGACAAGCTGAGCGTGGACCTGAGCCCGAAAGACTTGCCGGCGATTGCCAAGGCGCTGCCGATCGGCGATCCAGGGCAACTGCTGCAACGGCGCCCGGACATTCTGAGTGCCGAACGCAAACTGGCATCCGCCACCGCGCGCATCGGCGTGGCCAAGGCCGACCTGTTCCCACGGGTCAGCCTCAGCGGCTTCCTCGGCTTCACCGCCGGGCGCGGTTCGCAGATCGGTTCATCCGCGGCGAATGCCTGGGCCCTCGGCCCGAGCATCACCTGGGCCGCGTTTGACCTGGGCAGCGTGCGCGCGCGCCTGCGCGGCGCCGATGCCGAGGCCGATGGCGCCCTGGCCAACTACGAGCAGCAAGTGTTGCTGGCGTTGGAAGAATCCGAGAACGCCTTCAGCGACTACGGCAAGCGTCAGCAACGCCTGGTCTCGCTGATCCGCCAAAGCGAATCCAGCCGCGCCGCCGCCGACCTCGCCGCGATCCGCTACCGCGAAGGCACCGTGGACTTCCTCGTGCTGCTCGACGCACAACGCGAACGCCTCGCTGCCGAAGACTCCCAGGCCCAGGCCGAGGTTGATCTGTATCGCGGGATTGTTGCGATCTACAAGGCGCTGGGTGGCGGTTGGCAGCCGGATACGGTGGTCGCTACGGCCAAGTGATGTAAAGAGCTCCTTTGGTTGGTCGCATCCAGCCAATTTTTAGCCCCGTGGTCTGTTTGGTCATGGGGCTTTTTTTTGTGTCGCAGTTACTGATGTAGCCACTTATACAAGATGTCAGCGGTGGCGCTCATTAGAAAAAGCACTCCAACAAGCAGGGTTCCCTGAAGCAATCGCTTGAGGTTACGAGGAAAGGCTTGTACCTGCTGCCAATCCACTGCACCTCGTTTTACGTTCCACTTTGGTAGAACAACCGCTGCGGTGACGGCAGATAGTCGAATCATTCTTCCTCGAATCGAATTACCCCAAACACGTTGATTGGGTGTGATAAGACTGCATTTGTTTAGAAGATATTCCATTTCGTCGAGTCTTCGATAAGCCAGGTATATCAAAACCACAAAGGCGATGAAGACCAAAAAAAAAAACAGAGTCAAATCAAACCAGAGCTTCAGCGGATGATAAATAAAACAATCAATACTCATATAGTTTCTCTCCTACTTACTTGCCGAGCTAACTCCCATAACTGCCCCTTACAGCGCCTGCGGTTCCCCCCGCCAGTGCCAAATGATGTAAAGAGTTCCTTTGGTTGGTCGCATCCAGCCAATTTTTAGCCCCGTGGTCCGTTTGGTCATGGGGCTTTTTTTGTGTCGCTGATCAGCGTGTTAGCCATTTATAAAATATGTTGGATATGGCAGACGTCATAAAAAGTACTTCCCCAAGGATCTTTCCCTGAAGCAAGCGCTTGAGACCGCGAGGAAAATCCTGAACTTGCTGCCGATCCACAGTACCGCGCTTTATGTTCCACCACGGCATAACAACCGCTGAGGTGACGGCACACAGCCGAATCATTCTTCCTCGTATCGAATCGCCCCAGAACTGTTTGTTAGAAGTGACAAGGCTGCATTTATTTAAACGATCCTCCATTTCATCCAATCGTCGATACATCAGGAAAATGCCAACTACATTGATGCTAAGGACTACAAACAGAACGCTCACACTAAACCAGAACTTAAGAGGAAGATTGAGCCAGTAGTCAATATTCATAAATTTTCTCCCCTGCGTACTCACCCAACTCGCTTCCAAGACTGCCCCCAACCGCGCCCAAGGTCCCACCTGCGATTAACAGGCAACTCAATGATCCCGGCCCAGTTGTAGGGAGTAGTACGGTGAAACATAAAGCTGCCGCCATAGACCCACCTGCCATCCCCCCCAGAACCCCTCCTCCTAGCTTGCTCACTTCCACATATTTCGCCTGCCTGCACTGCTCCTCCCTCCCCGTGGAACAGGCTTCCTTGATCTCCAGCCCAGTGGACGCAGCGCTCAAAGCAATCCCCAACGGCGTCCCTGCCTTGAGCACTTTCGCCACCCTGGAAATCCGCGCAATCCTCTCGGCATATCGACTGATCTCCCCGGTATGCAAATAACTCTTGGTGGAAATACCGAGCATTTTCTTGATCGAGCCTTCATTACGCAAACCCGTGCCGTAACGGGCAAACCCGCGCAGTTGTGCTTCCAGTTTTTTGAACAGGGTTTGGCGACGCGCCAAAAACTCCTCCCGCGCTGCGCCACCGCCTCGGCGCAACGCCTGTTTATGCAGGGCATCGATTTCTTCCAGGGTTTTGACGATCGCCTTCAAGTGGTGATTCCACGCATCTCCCGCCGTGCCGATACCGAGCGACGTGTAGCCGAGCAGTTTCTGCAACAAATCGTAGTTTTGCAGGGCAAAGGCATCTCCCCCTTCGGCCATCACGCTATGGCGGATACGCCAGGCGGATTGCATCAGCAGATGCTCTTCCGGCTTGCACAACGCCGTGGAGTCATCACCGATGATGACCAACTGCCCCGGCAGCACCACAACGTTTCGAATATGGGTATTGAGCCTGTCGAACTTGGCTTCGGCGTGCTGGCTCAAGCGCAATCTTGCCTTGAGTTCAACGGAGGTTTGTTGCCAATCATTAATGAACGCATAGGGCTGAGACATTAAAAACCTCTCAGCCGCAGTGGGCGAAGGGAGCCGGTTGATGTGGGCGTATTGCTTGCCATACGTGCATTCCTGATTGAATGAAGATGGCGTCGTAATCTAATTAACGGCTCAAGCGCTGTCGCGGATTTAGCCGGTGAATTCGCGCATCGTCGATCAACTTGGGAAATGGACTTCTCCTCGTCTACCAATAGCTGTCAGACACTTCCTAAT
The DNA here is from genome assembly GCF_053502595.1 of Pseudomonas sp. LY-1. Classification (NCBI taxonomy): domain Bacteria; kingdom Pseudomonadati; phylum Pseudomonadota; class Gammaproteobacteria; order Pseudomonadales; family Pseudomonadaceae; genus Pseudomonas; species Pseudomonas sp. LY-1. Next base: position 3,868,890 of record NZ_CP094353.1, read on the forward strand.
AGCTATTCCAATGGAATAATTTCGTTAAGGAAACTCTGAAAAAGACTTTCTGATTTGGCAAAATACCGCGACCCCACCCACCGAGTTTCCCGATGAAGCAGATGACCTTCGCCGACGCCGAGTACGCTGGCAAGCGCAAGCAAACCCGCAAGGAGTTGTTCCTGATCGAGATGGATCGGGTGGTGCCGTGGAAGGGCTTGATTGCTTTGATCGAGCCACATTATCCGAAAGGTGAAGGTGGCCGTCCGGCCTACCCGTTGATGGCGATGCTGCGTGTGCATCTGCTGCAGAACTGGTTCGGCTACAGCGATCCAGCGATGGAGGAAGCGCTGTACGAAACCACGATCCTGCGCCAGTTTGCCGGGCTGAACCTGGAGCGCATCCCCGACGAAACCACCATTCTCAACTTCCGCCGCTTGCTGGAGAAACACGAGCTGGCGGCCGGCATCCTCGCTGTCATCAATGGCTATCTGGGCGACCGCGGCCTGTCGCTGCGCCAGGGCACCATCGTCGATGCAACGCTGATCAATGCGCCCAGTTCGACCAAGAACAAGGACGGCAAGCGCGACCCGGAAATGCACCAGACCAAGAAGGGAAACCAGTATTATTTTGGCATGAAGGCCCACATCGGCGCCGATGACGAATCGGGTCTGGTGCACAGCGTAGTGGGCACGGCGGCCAATGTGGCGGATGTCACCCAGGTGGACAAATTGCTGCATGGCGACGAAAACGTGGTCTGCGCCGATGCAGGCTACACCGGTGTCGAAAAGCGGCCCGAGCATGAAGGACGTGAAGTTATCTGGCAGGTGGCGGCACGCCGCAGCACCTACAAAAAACTCGATAAGCGCAGCGTGCTGTACAAAGCCAAGCGCAAGATTGAAAAGGCCAAGGCTCAGGTGCGCGCCAAGGTCGAGCATCCGTTCCGGGTAATCAAGCGCCAGTTCGGTTACACCAAGGTGCGCTTTCGCGGCTTGGCCAAAAACACGGCGCAACTGGTGACACTGTTCGCTCTGTCGAACCTGTGGATGGCGCGCCGACATTTACTGACGAATGCAGGAGAGGTGCGCCTGTAATGCGGGAAATGGCCACCGGAGTGGGGTCCGGGTGGCGAAAACGTAAGAAATACTCGTCGAATTGATTGTTTTTTGATCATTTGGCGAGTTTAAAAGTTGCGCTAGGTGGTATGCCGGGGAAATACATGGCTACTTCAGACCATCCTTAACCAATATGACTGCGGCAACGCAAATGACGCGAAACGTCACTAGTACCAGATAATGTAAAGAGTCTCTTTGGTTGGTCGCATCCAGCCAGTTTTTTACCCCGTACTCCATTCGATCACGGGGCTTTTTTGGCTCAGCAACTTAAGAAAAACATTCCTACTGAACACTAATTCATTTAGGCAGCCAAAAAATGATGCCGTACATAAAGACAACGACGATGACGAAATAGATACCACGAAACAAGTTTTTCAGGCTGCGAGGAAACTCCTGGACTTGCTGCCAGTCAATGACACCGCGTTTCAAGTTCCGTTTTGGCAGCAATACTGCTACTGCGACCGCACCGAATCGCATCATTCTCCCTCGCGGTGAGTTGTCCCAAAACTGGGCGTGAAACACAACGAAACTGCATTTATTCAGAAGGCGCTCCATGTATTCCAAACGCCGATAGGCCAGAAAAGCATAGATCAGTAAGGCAACGCCGAGTGAAATACACAACGCTATTTCAAACCAGAAAATGATATGAGGACTTAGTAGATCATCAATATTCATAGAGTTTTTCACCCACCATTTCCCCACCTCTGCTGCCAATTCCCGTACCCCATTCGACCACGGCTTTTTTGGATCGGCAACTTAAGACGAATCCTCCTACTGAGCACTATTTCATTTACGCAGCCAAAAAACGACGCCGCACATAAAGACAACGACGATGACGAAATAGATACCACGAAACAAGTTTTTCAGGCTGCGAGGAAACTCCTGGACTTGCTGCCAGTCAATGACACCGCGCTTCAGATTCCATGTTGGCAGTAATACGGCTACTGCAACCGCAGATAACCGCATCATTCTTCCTCGCGGCGAGTTGCCCCAAAACTGAGAGTGGAAGGTAACGAGACTGCATTTGTTCAGAAGGCGCTCCATGTAGTCGAGACGTCGGCAGGCCAGAAAAACGCCTATTAGTACAACGATATTGATAGAGAGTATTAACGCCACCAGAAACCAAAACATAACGCGAGAATTTAAGAAATAGTCAATACCTAACACTATTTGCAAAGCCAAAAATAGGTACCAAAGACAAAGAAAACCACACCAACGAAGAGCATTCCCCTGAACAGGTTTTTAAGGCCACGAGGAAATTCCTGAACTTGCTGCCAGTCAATAACGCCGCGCTTCAAATTCCTCTTTGGCTGTAGTACTGCCACTGTAATTGCAGACAGCCGCATCATTCTTCCTCGCGCAGAGTTGTCCCAAAACCGGGAGTGAAATACGACGAGACTGCATTTATTCAAAAGCCGCTCCATATATTCCAGCCGTCGATAGGCCAGGAAAACACCTATGAGTACGACAACGACGACCGAAACACACAAGGCTAATTCAATCCAAAAAATGATGAGCGGATTTAGGAAGTTGTCAATATTCATAGAGTTTTTCACCCACCATTTCCCCACCTCTGCTACCAATCGCACCTCCTACACCCCCCCCAGCCGCGCCACCGATTAATAGACAAGCCAGTGAGCCTGGACCGGTTGTTGGTATCAATACGGCAAGACACAAACTTGATCCTATATAACCTCCTAGAGCGCCTCCTCCAACCCCCATCGTGAACTTCCCCACCTCCACATACTTAGCCTTCGTACACTGCTCCTCCCTCCCCGTGGAACAGGCTTCCTTGATCTCCAGCCCAGTGGACGCAGCGCTCAAAGCAATCCCCAACGGCGTCCCTGCCTTGAGCACTTTCGCCACCCTGGAAATCCGCGAAATCCTCTCGGCATACCGGCTGATCTCTCCAGTATGCAAATAACTCTTGGTGGAAATACCGAGCATTTTCTTGATCGAGCCTTCATTACGCAAACCCGTGCCGTAACGGGCGAACCCGCGCAGTTGTGCCTCCAGTTTGGCGAACAGCGTTTGGCGACGCGCCAAAAACTCATCCCGCGCTACGCCACCGCCTCGGCGCAACGCCTGTTTATGCAGGGCATCGATTTCTTCCAGGGTTTTGACGATCGCCTTCAAGTGGCGATTCCACGCATCTCCCGCCGAGCCGATACCGAGCGACGTGTAGCCGAGCAGTTTCTGCAACAAATCGTAGTTTTGCAGGGCAAAGGCATCTCCCCCTTCGGCCATCACGCTATGGCGGATACGCCAGGCGGATTGCATCAGCAGATGCTCTTCCGGCTTGCACAACGCCGTGGAGTCATCACCGATGATGACCAACTGCCCCGGCAGCACCACAACGTTTCGAATATGGGTATTGAGCCTGTCGAACTTGGCTTCGGCGTGCTGGTTCAAGCGCAATCTTGCCTTGAGTTCAACTGAGGTTTGTTGCCAATCATTGATAAACGCGTAGGGCTGAGACATTAAAAACCTCTCAGCCGCAGTGGGCGAAGGGAACCGGTTGATGTGAGCCTGTTGCTTGCCATGCATGCATTCCTGATTGAATGAAGATGGCGTCGTAATCTAATTAACGGCTCAAGCGTTGTCGCGGATTTAGCCGGTGGATTTGCACGCGGTAGATCAATTTGGGAAATGGACTACCCCTCTCAAGCTAATCGCTGTCAGACACTTCCTCGCATCTATTCCAACAGACTGTTTTCGTTAAATAACATGACCACAGTAATGCAACGGGCACGAAGGCCATCAGCGTCTTGTGATGTAAAAATCTCCTTGGATTGGTCGCCTCCAGCCAATTCTTTGCCCCACGGCCCATTCGGTCACGGCCCTTTTTTAAAGTAGGTACAAGAGTGGCCCGATATAAAAGTGTACGTTTCGACTAATGGAGGATTTCACTATGGCCGTTTTATTGACTGCGGAACAAATGAGGTACACCAAAGCGTCTAACACGTTCCAGATAAAGAACCCGAAACAGGTTATCAATACATTCACGATAACGGAAGAATCAAAAGCTTCGGACACCTTGAAGCTTCGAAAACAAGAGTCGATTGATGATCTGAAAGCATTTTTGAAAGACTACGACATGACATCGATCACCACCAACGAACTAAAAAAGTCGGCAGACGGTTTTATGAAAACGACGTAATTGATGGCGAGGCGTTTCATATGTTCATATCTGGTCTGGGTGCTTTTGATGCCAACGGCCAGCAAGCTGAAACAGACGTAAAATACAATGCAATCGCCTTATTTAACGAAAGCTGGACGATTACCTTTCGTTTCTTGAAAGCCATCCCAACGTGAAGCGGTCACAAGGCATCCCCGAATATGTTCAAGGCATGTTCGCTGCCAATCATGCAATCAATGCACGGGCATTTTTTGTTAATTCTTCCCGCAGTGATCTCTCGATAGAGGAGCGTGCCTGAGTTTGGCTCTTTATCCCGTACACCCACTCCATCACAGGCGATTTGTCTCGTTCAAAATCAAACTACGATAATGCCCCGGATTCGACCCGACCCATTTACGAAACGCCTTGTAGAACGAACTGGCATCGGCAAATCCCAATCGCGTGGCAATTTCGGCAAAGCTGATCTGCGGTTCGGCCAGCCAGACAATCGCCAACTCTTTGCGCACGCTGTCCTTGAGCCCCTGATACGTTTGCCCCTCTTCCGCCAAGCGGCGGCGCAGGGTCGAGGCGGAGATGCACAGGTTGGCGGCCAGGCCGTCGGTTTCCGGCCAGGTCTCGGGCGGCATCTGGCGCAGGTCGTGCTTGATGCGCGTGGCCAGGCTGTCGGGGTCGCGGTATTTGACCAGGATATTGGCCGGTGCGTGGCCAAGGAAACGCTTGAGTTCTTCGGCGCTGCGCTTGATCGGTAGGTCGAGGCAATCGGCGGAGAAGATCATGCGCGTGCGCGGCCGGTCGAAACGCAGGTTGTCGGAGAACATCACCCGGTAATCGTCACAAAAATCCGGTTGTGGGCAGCGCAGTTCGATGGCCAGGATCGGTATACGCCGCCCCGCGAGCCAACAGGCGACGCCGTGGACGATCATCCAATAAGTGAAATAGCTGAACGCCCGGCGCGGCTCGGGCTCGGTTTCGAGCAGCACGATTTCCGCCAGGCTTTGCTGGCGCACCAGTTGGGCAGGCAAATGCTCGAACATCAATGACAGGAACGCTAAGCCGGTTTCCAGCCCGGCCGCCACCGTCGGTTGAGCCATGGCCACGCGGCACAGAAACGCCAGGCTGCCGGACTTGAGCGGGCGCGGGTCCATGCCAAAAAACTCATCGTCCAGGCGCCGCGCCAGCAGGCGCCACAACCGAGCGTAGGTCGTGGCCGAGACACGTGCACCAGGCTGCAACAGCAGCTCGGGAGCAATGCCCGCCTTGCTCAAGGCCTCAACGCTCGCTGCCTCCGACGCGCAGCTCTGCAACAGGGCTTCGCGCACAAGGTGGATGGAGATGGTGTCTTTTTCCGACATGGGTGTGGGGCAATCCAACGGCACAAAAGGTGGGGTGCATCATAAGGGCGCTTGAGCTTTGCCACCACCGTTCAGCCGCCGTTCAGCAAAGGTCAATGTTTCTTGTTTGGCAATGAGTATCATTATGTTACAACTTAGCTTCCTATCCAGTTTCCCTGCGGTGTCGAATGCTTGTTCCCTTTCTCATCATGTTGCGCGAAGGCATTGAAGCCGCATTGATCGTTGGCATCATCGCCAGTTACCTGCAACAGACCGGCCGTGGCCAGTGGATGCCCGCCGTGTGGGTCGGTGTCTTCCTCGCCGCGGCCCTGGCCTTGCTGGTCGGTGGTGGCCTGGAACTGATGAGTGCCGAATTTCCGCAAAAGCAGCAGGAATTGTTCGAAGGCGTGGTCGGCCTGGTCGCCGTGGGCATTCTCAGTTCCATGGTGTTCTGGATGCGCAAGGTTGCACGCTCGATCAAACATTCACTGCACCAATCCCTCGACCATGCCCTGGCCGGCTCGCGCCACCAAGTCACCGCACTGATCCTGATGGTGTTTTTCGCCGTGGCCCGTGAAGGCCTGGAAACCGTGTTTTTCCTGTTGGCGGTGTTCCAGCAGAGTGAAGGCCCCGGCGCACCGCTGGGTGCCCTGCTCGGGCTGGTGCTGGCGATCATCGTCGGGTTCCTGATTTACAGCGGCAGCATGCGCCTGAACCTCGGCGCGTTTTTCCGCTGGACTGGCCTGTTCATCCTGGTGGTGGCCGCCGGCATCCTCGCCAACTCCGTGCAGGCCCTGCATGAAGCCGGCGTGTGGAACCACCTGCAAAGCGTGCTGTTCGATGTCAGCGCGACGTTGCCGATGGATGGCCCGGTGGGCTCGGTACTCGCCGGGATGTTCGGCTATCAGGATGCGCCGACCGTCAGCACGCTGGGGGCCTACCTGATCTACCTGGTGGTGGCCCTGGCGATGTTCTTCCTGCCCGCGGCACCCGCCAAGCCGGTCGCCGCGCCCTCTTCCGTTTCTCACCCGTAAGGACCGTCCCTTGTCCAACCCAACTCCTCAACCGGCCTCGCCGCCACGCGCCCTGCGCTGGGCGGTGGCCGGCTCGGCGGTCGTGATGATCGCCGCCGGCGGCCTGTTCTACTATGCCTCGCAGCTGGCAGCGACCAAGCGCCAGACCCACCAAGATGAAACCGTCGTGACCATTCACGGCCACGCCTGCGAACCCAACGCACTGACCGTTGCGGCCGGGCGCGCGAGTTTTCGCATCATCAACCGCTCCGACCGCGCGGTGGAATGGGAGATCCTCGACGGCGTGCTGGTGGTCGAAGAACGCGAAAATATCGCGCCGGGCCTGAGCCAGGTGATCAATGCCAATCTGTTGCCCGGCGACTATGCAATTACCTGCGGCCTGTTAAGCAACCCGCGCGGCACCTTGCACGTAACGCCGACGGCGGCATCCGACGCCCAAGCCAAGGCCAAGCCGTCGATGGTGGCGTTTATCGGACCGTTGTCGGAATTCCGTGTGTACCTGAGCAGCCAGGCCAGCGCTCTGATCAAGGCCACGACCGCCTTGCAACAAGCGATCGACGCCGGTGACCTGGCCCAGGCTCAGGCGCTGTATGTGCCGGCCCGCGAGGCTTATCAGCGTCTCGCCGCGGCGTCGCAACGCCTGGCGCAACTGGACAACGCGATCAACGCCCGCGCCGATTATTTCGAAAAACGCGAGCAGGACCCAGCCTTCAGCGGCTTCCACCGCCTCGAATACGGCCTGTTCCAGCAACGCAGCCTCGATGGCCTGGCCCCGCTGGCGCAGCGCCTGGTGAGCGACGTCGGCACCCTCAAACAACAGTTGCTGGCGCAGTCGCTGCCACCGGAACAACTGGTGAGCATCGTGGTGCGCAACCTCAATAGCCTGGCCGACGTGCGCGCCGTCAGTGGCGAAGAGGAGCGCTACAGCCATATCGACCTGAACGGTTTCGCCGCCAACCTGGATGCCGCGCGCAAGGTGGTGGACCTGATGCGTCCACTGCTGAGCAAGTCCGCCGCCGACCTGTTGCCGAACATCGACACGGCCCTCGCCGCGTTCGAGACGGCGCTCGATGGTTTGAAAGTCGACGGCCAGTTCAGCCGCTACGACCGTGTTACCGCCGATCAGCGCAAGCAGATCGCCGACAAGGCCAAGGTACTGGCCGCCGCACTCGATGGAATCGACCCCGCCCTTGGCCTCTCCGGCCTACAGTGAAGACGACCGCATACATGAGTGATTTACCACCGTTAGACCTTCAACGCCGTCGCGTCCTGCTGGGCATGGCCGCCACCGGTGCCGCGCTTGCCGGCAGCACCTTGAGCTGCCCGGCCATGGCTGCTGCCGCCGAGCAAGTGACCACCGCCCCGCGCAGCGACAAGACCCAGGACCACCACGATTTTTTCGGCAAGCACCAAAGCGGCATCGTCACCCCGCGCCCGGCCTGCGGCATGCTGGTGGCCTTCGATGTCCTGGCTGCTGATCGCGACGACTTGGAGCGGCTGTTCCGCACCCTCAACGAGCGCATCAGCTTCCTGATGACCGGCGGCAGCGTGCCGCAGGTCGACCCGAAACTGCCGCCCACCGATTCGGGCATCCTCGGCCCGGTGGTTACGCCGGATAACCTGACCATCACCGTATCGGTCGGCGAATCGCTGTTCGATGAGCGTTTCGGCCTCAGCGCAGCCAAACCCAAGCGCCTGATCCGCATGGTCGGTTTCCCCAACGATGCGTTGGAAGCGGCGCAGTGCCACGGCGACCTGAGCCTGCAATTTTGCTCCAACACTCCGGATACCAATATCCACGCCCTGCGCGACATCGTGAAGAACCTGCCCGACCTGCTGCTGGTGCGCTGGAAGCAGGAAGGCAGCGTGCCGCCACAGGCGCCCGCCCGCCCCGGCGAGCCTGCGCAGAGTGCGCGCAACTTCCTGGGCTTTCGTGACGGTTCGGCCAACCCGAATTCCAACGATGCCAAGACCATGGACCAAGTGGTCTGGGTGCAGCCCGGCAGTGACGAACCGGCCTGGGCGGCCAATGGCAGCTACCAGGCAGTGCGGATCATTCGCAATTTTGTCGAGCGTTGGGACCGCACGCCGCTGCAGGAACAGGAAAGCATCATCGGCCGCATCAAGCCCACCGGCGCGCCCATGGGTGGCCAGCACGAAGCCCAAGTGCCCGATTACAGCAAAGACCCGCAAGGCAAGCTGACCAAGCTCGATGCCCATATCCGCCTGGCCAACCCGCGCACCCCGCAGACCCAGGCCAACCTGATCCTGCGCCGGCCATTCAACTACTCCAACGGCGTCAACAAAAACGGTCAGTTAGACATGGGGCTGCTGTTCATCTGCTACCAGGCTGACCTGGAAAAAGGTTTTATCAGCGTACAAACCCGGCTCAACGGCGAGCCCCTGGAGGAGTACCTCAAGCCAGTCGGCGGCGGGTATTTCTTCACCTTGCCGGGGGCAACGGGACCGAAGGATTTCATCGGGCGCACGCTACTTGCTGCAACGCACGTTCAACCTCCTGCCAACACTTAAAGCGGAAACCGTCCCATGAACAAGTCGACTCTCGCGCTGTCGCTGTTAATCACCCTCTCGCCCCTGGCGGCCTTCGCCGCCACGGCGCCGCTGGACCTGGTAGGCCCGGTGTCGGACTACAAGATCTACGTCACCGAACAAATCGCTGAGCTGGCGACCCAGACCCAGGCGTTCACCGACGCAGTGAAAAAAGGCGACCTGGCCACCGCCAAGCAGCTGTATGCGCCGACCCGCGTGCATTATGAGGCCATCGAACCGATTGCCGAGCTGTTCAGCGACCTCGACGCGGCCATCGACTCGCGGGTCGACGACCACGAAAAAGGCGTGAAGGCCGACGACTTCACCGGCTTTCACCGTATCGAGTACAGCCTGTTCGCCGAAAACACCACCCACGGCCTCGACGCCTTGGCCGACGGCCTGAACAACAACGTCAAGGACCTGCAGACGCGCGTGGCCGGCCTGACCTTCCCGCCGGAAAAAGTCGTGGGCGGCGCCGCAGCCCTGCTCGAAGAAGTCGCCGCCACCAAGATCTCCGGCGAGGAAGACCGCTACAGCCACACCGACCTGTATGACTTCCAGGGCAACATCGACGGCGCGAAGAAAATCGTCGACCTGTTCCGCGGCCAGATCGAGAAACAGGACACTGCCTTCCTGGCCAAGGTCGACAAGAACTTCGCCAGCGTGGACACGATCCTGGCCAAGTACAAGACGGCGGACGGCGGTTTCCAGACCTACGACAAGGTCAAGGAAAACGACCGCAAAGCCTTGGTGGGCCCGGTCAATACCCTGGCTGAAGACCTGTCGACCCTGCGCGGCAAACTGGGTTTGAACTGAGCCCTCTAGGTCTCGCTCAACGGTCGGTACCCTTCCAACGGCGTACCGACCGGCAAGCCGCTTTCAGGATTGGCCGCATACCAATGCGCGCCCATTTGCACCGCTCGAACGGGCACGCCTTGATGGTGCCCATTGTGCGTTGCCACCGCGCGATCTATTGCCGCGTGTACGCCGAAGAATGTGCGCAACTTTTCCTGCGCCGCGAGCATGTTCGCGAACGCCGACACGTTGGGCGCGCTGTTCAACGCGCGAGGCAAGGCGAGCACGCCTTTGGCACTGTTGACCAACAGATCGGCAGCGCCATCTACCGGATTCAAAAACGCGCTGACCACGCTCACGCCCTTTTCCAGCACGCGGAATGCCTTGGCGCCAAAAGGCGCGACGACCTTGGTGGATTTGACCAACGAGCGCACCGCCGTTCCCGCGCCACCTAGAAACGCACCGGCCGTATCGATCAACAAGCCCCGCGTACCCTCGATGATATTGCCCTTGGCCAGGTCCACGATGGCCCCGACAAACGGAATCATGCTCAGCAAAATACTGTCGTTGCGTTGCGACACTTCTCGTTGTTGCTCAAGGGGTAATTGGCCTTGGGCGTACTTGAGCACACTGTCGCGGTGATGAATGAAATTGCCCTGCATGATCCGGTCGACAATCGCTTGGCTGCGGGGCGATGCAAAGCTGTTGGGCACCGCCGCGCTCACGCGGCCATCCGCAGCCGCGGGAGCGGCCGGCAAGGTATCACCGAGCTTATCGATAATGATGCCGGCGGACGAAACGTCCGATCGCGGCAAGGCATCGGAGGTGTAGGCGGTGAAGTCGAACGGCTCCACTGCGCCGTTCTGCAACAGGACCGTCGAGGGCGCCCAACGTCCGTAGGTGCGCTGCGTCTCTTCGAGGGTGCCGCCCAGCACCAGTTGCTCGGGTAAGTCCGTGCGCTTAACGATCATCATCTTGGCCGGGAACACTTCAAAGTAGCTGATCTCCCCGTTGTAGTCACAGCGGATCAGCGTGCCTTTGCGCCCTCGTCGCGCTTCGACTTGCGCGGATGTCTGGTCCAGCGTGGGCACCCCGTCGATCTGTTCGCGCAGGGTAAACAGCTCGACGGCGCCATACTCCAGGGCCTGGCGATCAGCCAGGGGCAAGTTGGCGATCATGCGCTTGGTGGTAATGCCCAAGCCTTGCTTGAGGCTCGCCAGGTAGCCGTCGACTTCGCTCACCACTTGCCCCGGCAGGCCGGGCAAACGGTTGATCCTGGCATTCAGGGCGCGCACGTTTTTGACGATGGCGGCTTGTTCGGTGCGACTTGGGCGTGCGTTTGAAAAGGGCGTTCTTGCAGCGCCAGTGGCGCCGGGAGTGTCAGCCTCCAGCAGCATCCAGCGGTCCCTGACCAGGTCGCCGGTCATATAGGTCTCGATCAGCGAACGGATCTTGGGTTCCGAGACCTTCATGTTGCGGCGCTCGTCCGGGTCCGCAACGTAGACCTGCAACGCTTGCAACTGGGGCCCGCTGAGTTCCGGGAACACCTTCTGCAGGTTCGCGACCGCCTGGTCCCGGCGTGTCGGCAGCGGCGTCTTGAACGCCATCAGGGCCTGCAGGAGTTGCTCGCGCTGGGCCTGAAAGGCTTCACTGGCCTGCTGGTAGTGCTGCGGTGTATAGCGACCGTCGGCGGTCTTGGCGTAAACCCCTTGCATCAAGCCCCAGTCCAGCAGCACGTCGACGCCGTGGTTATCCAGCACTGCCGCCTCGTCGGCAGTGCGTGCATCCAGCCGGGCAAGCGCCATGATTTCCGGGTAACTCATCGCCCGCGAGCTGCCCGCGCCGCCTTGACGTTCGGCAAAGGTCACGCCCAGGCGCAGATCCGCCCATTCCGCAGACCCCATGCGCAGCGTGGAAGGAACATCCCGAATCAGAAACTCAGGGGCGGCAGCGGCCAGAAACAGGTGGGCCAACAGGGGCGCGACCTTGGGGTCCAGTGAGGTTTTTTTCCACAGGTGCGTTTCGATATCCGTGCGTACCGAGGCCAGCGTCCGCCCATTGTTGGCAGGTTGGTAGATGTCATAACCGGCAATGGTCCCGGGGCGTCCCGGGGCGTCGGGATCGATTTGCAGCATGATGGCCGCCAGCACCCACTGCTTGGCTTCGAGCGTCGAGAGTTGATCGCTGCCGGACGCGCCCTGGAACTGGCGATTACGCGCCACGGCCCTGCCCCAGTTCAACACCACGGGGCTGTTCAGGACCTGCTCAAGGAAGCGCTCAGCGTCGGCGCGCAAGGTGCCTGCGCTGTTGAGAGCAAGCACCCCGCGGATATCCAGGACACGCAGCAGGTTCACCGCAGGCTTGTTGCCAGGAGTATCGTCATCGCTCAACTCCGCCACGAAGCGTTTGTCGGCGTCGGACAAGACGCCAGGGGCCCACTGACGCGCGATCAACTGTGCATAGCCCCCCAGCGCCGGCGCTGGCGGCAGCGCAGCGTCGAGCCAGCGCAGGATATTGCGCACCTCCCGCGCCGTCTTCGGCACCGACAACCCATGGGACGCCAGCACCTCGCTGACCGCTGCCTGCTCGGCGCCGTCAATCGCCAGCGACGAGCTGCGGCTGATCGGCGTTTGCACGTCGGCCAGCAACACCTCGTCTTCATCGGAGAGGTGCCGCACGCGCTCACTCAAGGTGCCCGCCAGATGCACGCGCTCGTCCATCACGTCGATGACTTTTCTAGCCCTCAGGTTGCGCTGCTCCAGGCGCCCCTTGACCTCCGGCGACAAGGCAGACCAATCCGCCGTCGAGAGTGCCTGGCGCACAGTCTGCAGTTCGTCGGCGGTGTGCGGCGGGGGAATACCATACCCCTGCAACACCGCGTTGCGAGACAAGCCTTCGCTCTCGGGATGCACATACGCAAGCCCGTTGCCGGCCACATCCAGGGCGGCAGCGGCGGCGCGCAGCCTGGCGCTGACCTGCCACCATCCCGAGGTGTCGTTCAAGGTGAAGGTCTTTTGTGTCGCTACCCCACTGTCGACGACCCAACCGCTGACCGAGTCGGGTTTGACCACGACGGTATCCAGGGCCATCCCTTTGCTGGCGACCCAGGCCCGCATCTCGGCGGTATTGAAGGCACTGCGCAGCGCCTCGAAGCCTGGACGAATCGTGGCGCCATGGGGAATCTGGACGCTCGAGTCCGCTAACTGACGCAGGGCCGAGGTGCTCAACGCCGTGTGTAACTGATGATCGGCCTCCGCCGACGTGGCCGGCGCTGGCTGCAAGGTCCATGGCGGCGCCGCGCTGGCCGGTAGATCGGATGGCGCCGCGCGCCGGTAGCGCACAACGGTTTCGGGGATGATGCTGCCAATCGGCGCCGGCGCGGCGCTCAGCGCCAGCGGAATTGGCGAACGGGCATGAAGGATTGGGGAGACGGGCGACATTTCTAGTTCCTCTCTACCAGTGAATGGCAAGAGTTCTTGTCCTTAAGAACTGTCGAGAGAAAACATACCCGCCTGGGCCAGCGCTGCGTGTAGGCGAACTCTCAAGGCTTTGAAGGCAGCAAGAGAGTTCGTTGCGCGATGCCCGTGTTACAGAATGCGATACAACAACCGCTCGATCCGCACGCGGCTGACGCGGCGCAGGAACTTGCCGACTGCCTGCGGGTAATCCACCAGGGTCTGCAGTTGCTGATAACCTTCGATGCGCGTGGTGTGCTGGAAAATCTGCGCCAGCTCGGTGCGCCGGGGTTCCAGCCACTCGCTCTTGGGGTCATCGATCAGCAAGGCGTTTTCCAGGTCAAGGCGGAACGCGCGTGGGTTGAGGTTGTTGCCGGTCAGCAACGTATAACGCTGGTCGACCCACATGCCTTTGAGGTGGTAGGTGTTGTCGCCGTCGCGCCACAGGTGCAGGTTCAATTGGCCGCTGTCGATCATCGGCTGATGGCGCTTGGCAAAGCGGCGCAGGCTGATTTCATAGAGGTACGGCAAGGCCGCGATCACCTTGAACGGCTCGCTGGGCGAAATGTAGAAGTCGTTGGCGGTCTTGTCGCCGACGATGATGTCGATCTTCACCCCGCGCGCCAGGGCGCGGTTGATTTCCCGGGTCACCGGCAGCGGCAGGTTGAAGTATGGCGTGCAAATGGTCAGTTGATGCTGGGCGCTGGCGATCAGTTCGAGGATCACCCGGCTCAGGGGGTTGTTCTTACCGACACCGAGCAAGGGGCTGACAGACAGGTGGCCGTTGGGCAACTGGCCGCTGGTGGTGTCGTAGGCCGCGTGCTTGAGTCGGCTGCGCAGGTCGCCGATATCGTTGCGCAGGCTGCGGGTCGTCGGCGGGTTGGGCAAGTCGAGGCGATGCACGGCCTTGGATGCCATCAGCCCGTGCTCCACCAGGTGTTGCATCGAATCCGCCAGCGGTGCGCTGTGGATCAGGTGGTAACGGTCGAAACGGTACTTGTCGAATTTGTGCAAATACACGTTGTTCAGGCTGGCGCCGCTGTACAGCACGCTGTCGTCGATCACAAAGCCCTTGAGGTGCAACACGCCGAACAGTTCGCGGGTCTGCACCGGCACGCCGTAGACCGGCACCTCGGTGGCATGGCTTTGGGTCATGGCCTGGTACCAGGCGCTGTTGCCCGGCTGTTTACCGGCGCCGATCAGCCCGCGCTGGGCGCGCAGCCAATCGACCAGCACCACGATGTCCAGCTCCGGGCGTGCGGCCTTGGCGGCGTGCAAGGCGTCGTAGATCTCCTGCCCCGCCTCGTCCTGCTGCAAGTACAGCGCGACGATATAGATGCGTTGGGTGGCCTGGGAAATTTTCTCCAGCAGGCAACGACGAAACGCCGCGGCGCCGGACAGCACCTCAATCGCCTCGGTGGAGAGTGGGAAACTGCGCAGTTTGGGCAACAGGGAACGTTTGAAGAACGACGGCATAAGGCTCGCAATGGGTCGAATCCGAAGAGGCCCAGAGCTTACACCATGGGGGTGCTCAGGTCTCGTGGCCAGTCAGTGAAAAACCTTGTTGCGAAAGAAGAACGATCGTTCTACTGTATGGCACATGAACGATATTACCCGCAACATTATCCTCGACGTCACCGAGAAGCTGATCTATCGCCACGGCATCGCCGCCACTGGCATGGACTTCCTGGTGAAAACCGCCGGTGTCTCCC
This sequence comes from Pseudomonas sp. LY-1, assembly GCF_053502595.1. Taxonomy (NCBI): domain Bacteria; kingdom Pseudomonadati; phylum Pseudomonadota; class Gammaproteobacteria; order Pseudomonadales; family Pseudomonadaceae; genus Pseudomonas; species Pseudomonas sp. LY-1. The sequence goes on from NZ_CP094353.1 coordinate 3,884,000, forward strand.
GAAAGAGCATCTACCGCTATTTCGCCAATAAGGACGAACTGGTGATCGCGGCCCTGCAACGTCGCGACGCGCGCTGGATGCACTGGCTGCGGGCCGAGGTGGAACGCCGTGAAGACAGCGGCGAGCGCCTGCTCGCAGTGTTCGACGCGCTCAAGGCCTGGTTCGGTTCGGCGGACTTTCGCGGCTGCGCATTCATCAACACCAGCGGCGAAACCGGCGACCCGCAAGCCCCGGTACGCCTGCTGGCGAAGGCGCATAAACACAAACTCTTCGAGTACCTGCTCGAACTGTGTCAAGCCCATGGCACGCCCGAGCCGCAACGGCAGGCCGCGCAACTGCTGATCCTGATCGATGGCGCCATTACCGTGGCCCTGGTGACGGGCGATGCAATCGCGGCGGATACGGCGCAATCCATGGCACGAACGCTATTGGGACTTTAAACCCACAGGCATCGCAACTTTCGATCAACCCTTATTGTTTTAAGGAGCCGCCCAATGTCATCCCCTGCAGAAACCCGCCCACCTCTGCCGCCGTTTACCCGCGAGTCGGCCATCGAAAAAGTCCGCCTGGCCGAAGACGGCTGGAACTCCCGCGACCCGCATCGGGTGTCCCTGGCCTACACCCTGGACACCAAGTGGCGTAACCGCGCTGAATTCGCCTACAACCGCGAACAAGCCAAAGACTTCCTCAGCCGCAAATGGGCCAAGGAGTTGGATTACCGGTTGATCAAGGAATTGTGGGCGTTCAGCGATAACCGTATCGCGGTGCGCTATGCCTATGAGTGGCACGACGACTCGGGTAACTGGTTCCGTTCCTACGGCAACGAAAACTGGGAATTTGACCAGCACGGCCTGATGGCCAACCGTTTTGCCTGCATCAACGACATGCCGATCAAGGACAGCGAGCGCAAGTTCCATTGGCCGTTGGGACGGCGTCCGGACGATCATCCGGGGCTGTCGGAGTTGGGACTCTAGCCTGTAGCCGCAAGCGTGAAGCTTGCGGCTTATTGCTCAATCCTGGTTCAGACCCACTCGGTACAACACCCCATCATCCTCATCGGTCAATACATACAAAAAGCCATCCGGCCCTTGCCGCACGTCGCGAATCCGCGCATTCAAGCCGCCGAGCAAGCGCTCTTCATGGATCGCCTTGTCGCCGTCGAACTGCAGGCGAATCAGCTCCCGGCTGGCCAGTGCGCCAATGAACAGATTGTGCTGCCATGCCTGGAAACGGTCGGCATCGTAGAATGCCATGCCACTGATCGCCGGGGATTTCTCCCACACATGGTGCGGCGCCACAGTACCGTCCACCACCTTGCCCTTGGCCTCGGGGATCGGTGTCAGCGAATAGTTGATGCCATGAGTCGCCATGGGCCAGCCGTAGTTCTTGCCGCGTTCGATGATGTTGATTTCATCTCCGCCACGCGGCCCGTGCTCGTTTTCCCAGAGCGTGCCGTTCCACGGGTTCAACGCCAGCCCCTGCGGATTGCGCTGGCCGTAGGACCAGATTTCGGGGCGCACGCCCGGCTGCCCGACAAAGGGGTTGTCATCCGGCACGCGGCCGTCCGGGTAGATCCGCACCACCTTGCCTTGCAGCTTGTCCAGGTCCTGGGCGGTGGGTCGGTCGTTGTTTTCACCCAGGGTGACGAACAGGTAGCCGTCGCGATCAAAGGCCAGGCGCGAGCCGAAATGATTGCCGGTGGAGAGCTTGGGCTCCTGGCGCAGGATCACCTTGAAGTCGCGCAAACCGCTCAGGTCATCCGCCAACCGCCCGCGACCGACCGCAGTGCCGGCTGTGCCGCCCTTGCCGCCGCCTTCGGCATATGACAGGTACACCAGGCGGTCCTGTTTGAAGTCCGGCGACAGCACCACATCGAGCAAACCACCCTGGCCCTTGGCCCAGACCTCAGGCACGCCGGTCAGCGGCGCCGACAATTTGCCATCCGGGCTGACGACCCGCAGGTGGCCGGGACGCTCGGTGACGAGGTAGCCCTGTTTGTCCGGTAAAAACGCCACGGCCCACGGATGATCCAGGCCTTTGGCGATCGGCGTGGCGCTGATGCTGCCTTGTTCGCTGGGAAACTGCTGGGCTTCGGCGGCATACAGCGTTGTCAGCGGCAATAAGGCGCTTGCGCAACACGCGGCAAGCAGGGTTTTGCGTAGAGACATAAGACGGGGTCCTTACCGGCGCTCAAGGCCGGCGATTGCCGTTGGCGTCAACCGTGGGGGCTTTGGTTTCCGTCGCCGGGCGGCTAGGCGCAGCCTGGCGTTGCGGATAGCGATTGCCGATGCCGCCGTTTTCCAGGGTCGGCGTGCGCGTGGTCGGCCCGGTCTGGATGCCGCGAATCGCCGGCGCATTGGGCTGGGTGCCCTGCATACTGTTGGGATTGGCCCGGTGGATCGGGCTATTGTTGGCGTCATTGCTGCCGGGCAGGTTTTGCGCCTGGGCACTGGCGCAAAGCGCCAGGCCTAGCGCCAATGCTGCAAGGTGTCGAACACAGGTGATCATGACAAAGCCTCTTGGGACGAGGAGTACGTGCTTTCGATACCACGCTACGCTTTGGGTTCGCCTTTGGTAACTAAATAGTTTCTCATTAGATGTAACACGTTCTGTCCGAGCATCCGCGCACCGCAACTTCCACGCCAGCGATCGCACGGATGCCAGGTGTGTAAAAAGCCAGCGAAAAGGCCTCTTGAGCCGACCAAGATAGGGAGCACGATATGGCAAAGCCCCTGAGCGAATACAACCGCAAACGCGACTTCAAGATCACCGCCGAACCTTCCGGCGCCGCATCGGGCGCGCAGCGCAATGCATCGGCGCTGACGTTCGTGATCCAGAAGCACGACGCACGCAATCTGCACTACGATTTGCGCCTTGAGCTCGATGGCGTGCTCAAGAGCTGGGCGGTGCCCAAGGGCCCCAGCCTCGACCCCAGCCAGAAACGCCTGGCGGTGCAAGTCGAAGACCACCCTTTGAGCTACGGCAGTTTCGAAGGCAGCATTCCGGCCGGCCAATACGGCGCCGGCGATGTGATCGTCTGGGACCGTGGCATTTGGCACCCCCACGACGATCCACAAACCGCCTACGCCGCCGGCAAACTGGAATTCACCCTGGCCGGCGAAAAACTCTCAGGCGATTGGGCCTTGGTACGCACCCACCTCAAAGGCAGCAGCGACAAGGAACGGTGGCTGCTGATCAAGGAAAATGACCGGCACGCCCGCCCGGCCAGCGACTACGACATCACCGAAGCCCAGCCGCAAAGCGTGCTCAGCGGTGCCTGCGTGGGGAACGCCAGGCCCACGCCTGCGCCGCAAAAGACCGCCGCGTCGGTCACCCTCGCCGGTGTGCAGATCACCCATGCCGAGCGCGTCATCGATCTCGCCAGCGGCACCCGCAAGCTGCAACTGGCGCAGTTTTACCAGAGCATCAGCGAATGGCTGCTGCCCTTCCTGCGTCACCGCCCCGTTTCCTTGCTGAGGGCGCCGGAGGGCATCGACGGCGAGCAATTTTTCCAGAAGCACTCGGAGCACCTGGCGATTCCCCATATCAAGCAACTGGACCAGCGCCTGGACCCTGACCATGCGCGCCTGATGCAGATCGACAGCCTCGCCGCCCTGATCGGTGCGGTGCAGATGGGTACCGTCGAACTGCACACCTGGGGTGCCACCTCGGACAAGATCGAAACTCCGGACCTGTTCGTCCTCGACCTCGACCCCGATCCGGCCCTGCCGTGGAAAGCCATGCTGGAGGCGGCGCAGTTGACCTTGTCGGTGCTCGACGAGTTGGGCCTGCAAGCCTTCGTCAAGACCAGCGGCGGCAAAGGCCTGCACCTGATGATCCCGCTGGCGCGCCGCGATGATTGGGCCACCGTGAAAGCCTTCGCCAAAGCGATCGCCCAGTTCATGACCCAACGCCTGCCGGAACGCTTCACCGCCACCTCCGGGCCGAAGAATCGACAGGGCAAGATCTTCATCGATTACCTGCGTAACGCGCGCGGTGCCAGTACGGTGGCGGCCTATTCAGTGCGCGCACGCCCCGGCCTGCCGGTGTCGGTGCCAGTCAGTCGCGAGGAGTTGAAGGGGTTGCGCGGCGCCCAGCAGTGGACGGTCGCCAACCTGCAACAGCGGTTGCAGGGTTTGAAGGGCGACCCGTGGGCGGGTTATGCCAACAGGCAGAGGCTCAGCAAACAGATGTGGGACACGTTGGGCGCGACGCCACCGCAGTGAGTCGCGCCACGTCGAGGTTCAGATCAGGATGAAGATCAGCGCAAGCACCGCGAAGATCGCCCACTTTTCCAGGTAGTAGCGCGTGCGGTTACGCTTCTTGAGTTCCTTGCCGCGCAGGCGGATTTTGTACAAGCGGCTAAACGCACGGTTCAGCCCGCCGGTCTTGTCGCCCGCGTCGTTCGGCGCGCCGGCGGCGGCCATCACCGTGCGGCTGAACCAGCGGTTGAACGCGGCCGCCCAGCGGTACTTCATCGGCCGCTCGACGTCACAGAACAGAATGATGCGGTTCTTCTGGGTGGCGTTTTCTGCGTAGTGGATATAGGTCTCGTCGAACATCACCGGTTCGCCGTCGCGCCAGGAGTAGTTCTCGCCGTCCACATTGATGTAGCACCCCGGATCGTTGGGGGTATCCAGGCCCAAGTGGTAGCGATAGGAACCGGCGTAAGGGTCGCGGTGGCGCACCAGCTTGGAGCCCGGCGGCAACTCGGCGAACATCGCGGCCTTGACCGAGCCGATGCTCTGCAGCAACTCGGTGGTGCGCGGGCACAGCTTCATCGCCGAGGGGTGGCTGTCGCCATACCATTTCAGGTAGAAGCGCTTCCAACCCGACTTGAAGAACGAGTTGAAACCAACGTCGTCGTATTGGTCCGAACGCTTGATCGCGCCCGCCTGCATCAGGGTATGGGCTTCCTGGCGGATTTCTTCCCAATGCTCCTGCAGTGGGCTCAGGTCCGGGAAGTCACTGGGTGAGAGATACGGTCGGCTGGGTAGCTTGGAGAACAGGTAGAGAAAGCAGTTGATCGGCGCCAGGAACGTAGAGTGATCGCTGAGCTGGCGTCTCAGTTTATGCCGAACCCGGCCACGCAGGTGGACATACGCAATAGAGGCAACGTAGAGGAAAACAATAATGAGTTTCAATGGATTTCGTCACAAGTCAGGAGAAAACAGGCTGCTCCTGCGGGCCCACGACGGCCGAGGTTGGATAGCAGCACATGAAATCACAATTCACATACAGGCGGCACGACCGGCGGATAGCCCTTCGGTTCATAACCATCGCCCGATATTTAGCCACAATTTGTAACTAAAGGTTAACTAAGAATTGTGAAAAGCTGTCCACTGATTGTAATTGGAGGGGGCACGGGGGCTTGTCATGGGACAAGCCCTTTCGCATTAAACGTTACGGCAGCGGCTGATCATCCTTGCGCTCACGCCGGGAAAAGCGCCCGTCTTACGGTTCAGTCGGCCTATTCAGCCTATGAACTCCAACAAAAAGGAATTTGTATGACATCCATTTCCGACTCGGACTACCAAGCCCTGCAGGGCGAATGGCAGCAGGTCTCGCTCGAAGACAGCGGCGTGCTCAACCCGCCCGACGCCCACAGCGCCCCCGGTGCAATCACCACCATTACCGACGACCACTTTGAAGTGCTCACCGTTGATGGCAAACGACTACTGGCCGGCCGATTCTTCCTGGACAGCACCACCCATCCCAAAAGCATCACCTGGATCGATGCCATGGGTGATGACGCGGGCAAGCTGCTGCCGGCCAGCTACCGCCTGGAAGGAGACGAGTTCGTATTCATCGCGGCGGATGAAGGCATGCCGCGACCGTGTGTATTCAGCACCGGCCCCGGGCAGACAATGCGTACATTCGTGCGTCGATCCTGAGCCCCGCGCCCATCTGAACTTGCGACGGGATTTTCACAAAGCATTCACCTTCCGGTCTATAGGGTGAAGCCTACCTACTCCAGTGAATCCCTTAGCCCGCCTCCCCCGGCGGGCTTTTTTTACGCGCAAAACAGCTCAGGGCAGGCGCTTGGTCGCCGTCAGGGTAAAACACAGCGGCAACTGGGCCGTCTGATCCTCGTACTGGTCGTAGAGTTCTTCGCGATTTGAATGCGGGTATTCTTGCAGATGAGCGATCTGCAACCGCGCCGCAATCGCTGCGCTGACCACACTGCCCAGCGTGTGTACAAACCAGTAGGACGTCGGCCCCGCGACCGCGCTCTGCCCTTCATAGACGATCGACTCTTGCAGCACAAAAGGCTCACGCTGGAAGTACGAACTGGCAGGCAGCAGCGGATTGGCTGCCAGCGGGTCGAACACTTCCAGGAACGGGTGGGTTTCGTACATCACCAGGGTGCCGCCGGGCTTCAGCGTTGTGGCGACCTGGCGCATGAACCGCGCCACATCCGGCATCCAGCCCAATACGCCGATGGTCACCAGGGCGATATCGAAGCGTGCGTGCAAGCGCTCGGGCAAATGGTGGATCTCGGTTTCGATGAATTCCGGGCTGTAGGGTGAGAGTGCCGCCAGTTCCCGAGCCTGATCGAGAAAGGCACGGGATTGGTCCACGCCGACGACCGTGCGTGCGCCCAGGCCGAATAACGACAAGCTTTCGCGGCCGTTGTTGCAACACAGTTGCACCACGTCTTTGCCGGCAACACCGACATCTTGCAACAAGGCGGTGAGAGTCGGGTCCAGGCACGAAAAACCCGGTTCGGCGACCGAGGCCAGCAGCGCCCTCCAGGTGTCCGTGTCTTTGTGCAGTTGGGCGGATTCGTCCCAGGCGTCCTTGTTGCTGGCAATCGCCTGCTGGGCTGAGGGCATGTCCATTGCGTCTCCAGAAAGTCGGTTACAGTGAGCTACGGAAAATAAGCCAATTGCCCGTCAGATGAAACCCTCGCCTGCGGCCGAACTTATCTCCCGGCCCAGGTCACCAAACCGCCGACCTCGGTCATCTTCGTACCCTCACAGGCACAGACGACGGGTCAGGTCATTCAACAACCATCGGCCTGCGTTGCCTAAATATGGGATCTAACGGACACCCCGCTGACCTTCGTGACAGCCCCCTGGTTACAGGCTTACTTCACCCCCGCCCCCCAACATTCGCCTGAAATGAAAGCGGTGTTGCAACTATCCGATGAACTTGCGGCCGAGTTGCTGGAAACCGATCACTTGGTTATTTCAACACCCGTCTACAACTATAACGTCCCTGCGGCACTCAAGGCCTGGGTCGATCATGTGGTGCGTAAAGGCCTGACCCTGGGCGTTGATGGCAAAGGACTGGTGACCGGTAAAAAAGCAACAGTGCTGCTCGCCTCGGGAGGTGTATATACCGACGACTCGCCGATTAAAGACCGTGACATTGCGACCCACTATTTGAAACTGATCCTGAACGTCCTGGGTATCACTGACATAACCTTTATCGCGGCCGGCGGCGCTAAAACCGTAGATCTCGGAGAACTCAGCATGCACGACTTTCTAGAGACATTTGATCATCAAATTCAAAAGTCGCTGGTTTAGACGGCTGTTTTCCTTAGCCATACGACTCTGCTCGATCGACTACGTGTGGTTAAACGGGGATTCACTTATGCGGCAGCAACTGAGCGGTACGCGTTTCGCTCTGCCCAAAAAGTTGCGACTCCGACTGGACCTTTTATCCGACTTGAAAATGCCGTTGATTTTCTCGCCACCGACGCACTCGGAGTGCGTGAAGCAGACGACCGACCTGCACCGTAGTGGGTTCCAACACCGAAAGTGTTGAACATCCGTCGTCGACCGCCATACAACTGTCGTCACACCTATGCGACAATATGCAGTATGTCTGGCATGAACCCCGCCTTCATTTCCCAGCAGCTCGGCCATCGTGCGCAGATGCTGCTCTCGACTTATGCGCGTTGGATCAACCCAAGCTCGGACTGGAGCGAATCGGAAGAGCTCCAGATTGGTCCCAAATTGGTCCCAGCTCAAATAAGCGCACCCTAAGCTATTGATAGGTAAAGTAATTGATCTCCACAGCTAACATCACCATGCAGTTCGGCGCCAAGCCGCTCTTCGAGAATGTCTCGGTCAAATTCGGCGCCGGTAACCGTTATGGTTTGATCGGTGCCAACGGTTGCGGCAAGTCGACCTTCATGAAAATCCTCGGTGGCGACCTGGACCCGTCCGGCGGCCAGGTCATGCTGGAACCGAATGTGCGCCTGGGTAAACTGCGCCAGGACCAGTTCGCCTACGAAGAATTCACCGTGCTCGACACCGTGATCATGGGTCACGAAGAACTGTGGAAGGTCAAGGCCGAGCGCGATCGCATCTACTCGCTGCCGGAAATGAGCGAAGACGACGGCATGGCCGTGGCCGAGCTGGAAACCGAGTTCGCCGAGATGGACGGCTACACCGCCGAATCCCGCGCCGGTGAACTGCTGCTGGGCCTGGGTATTCCCCTGGAACAGCACTTCGGCCCGATGAGCGAAGTGTCCCCCGGCTGGAAACTGCGCGTATTGCTGGCCCAGGCGCTGTTCTCCGACCCTGAAGTGCTGTTGCTCGACGAACCGACCAACCACTTGGACATCAACACCATCCGCTGGCTGGAAAACATCCTGACCCAGCGCTCCAGCCTGATGATCATCATCTCTCACGACCGTCACTTCCTGAACAGCGTATGTACCCACATGGCTGACCTGGACTACGGCGAGTTGCGCCTGTTCCCGGGCAACTACGACGAGTACATGACCGTGGCGACCCAGTCCCGCGAGCAACTGCTGTCGGACAACGCCAAGAAAAAAGCGCAGATCTCCGAACTGCAATCCTTCGTCAGCCGCTTCTCGGCCAACGCCTCGAAAGCCAAGCAGGCCACTTCCCGTGCCAAGGCGATCGACAAGATCCAGCTGGCCGAGGTCAAGCCTTCGAGCCGTGTGAGCCCGTTCATCCGTTTCGAACAAACCAAAAAGCTGCACCGCCAGGCGGTCATCGTCGATCGCATGGCCAAAGGCTTCGACGGCAAGCCGCTGTTCAAGGACTTCAGCTTTCAGGTTGAAGCCGGCGAGCGCGTGGCAATCATCGGCCCGAACGGTATCGGCAAGACCACCCTGCTGCGCACCCTGGTCAACGAACTGACGCCGGATGCCGGCAGCATCAAGTGGACCGACGCCGCCGAACTGGGCTACTACGCCCAGGACCACGCCCACGACTTCGAAGACGACATGAGCCTGTTCGACTGGATGGGCCAGTGGACACAGGGCGAGCAAGTGATCCGCGGCACCCTGGGGCGCATGCTGTTTTCCAACGACGAGATCCTCAAGTCGGTCAAGGTCATCTCCGGTGGCGAACAAGGCCGCATGCTGTTCGGCAAGCTGATCCTGCAAAAGCCGAACGTGCTGATCATGGACGAACCGACCAACCACTTGGACATGGAATCCATCGAAGCGCTGAACCTGGCACTGGAAAACTACCCGGGCACGCTGATCTTCGTCAGCCACGACCGTGAGTTCGTATCGTCCCTGGCCACCCGCATCATCGAGTTGAGCGCCAACGGCGTGATCGACTTCAGCGGCACCTATGACGACTACCTGCGCAGCCAAGGCGTGGTCTTCTAAGCACCGCGAGCAGCTGTTAGCGACAAGAAAAAGCCCCGTCCACTGCGACGGGGCTTTTTGTATCTGTCGGTCAGCCGGGTTGATAGTTAGGGTGCTTTCTTTTCCCCCGAGCCCTTGCGATGATGCCCTCACCGCCCGCCCGCGAACGAGTGCTCATGTCTGCTGCCGCCCCGAGTTCACTGTCGATCACCCTGCAGATCGTCTCGATCGTCTTCTACACCTTTATTGCCTTTATCTGCATCGGCCTGCCGATCGCGGTGATCCCAGGCTACGTACACGAGCAATTGGGTTTCAGTGCGGTGGTGGCCGGGCTGACCATCGGTTCGCAATACCTCGCCACCCTGCTCAGCCGCCCCATGGCCGGGCGCATGTCCGATAGCGTGGGCACCAAACGTGCAATCGTGCTCGGCCTGGGCGGCATCCTGGCCAGCGGCGGGCTGACGCTGCTGGCAACACTGCTGCAAAGCCTGCCGCTGTTGAGCCTGGGCATCCTGATCGTCGCTCGTTTGTTGCTCGGCGTGGCCCAGGGCCTGATTGGCGTGGGCACCATCAGTTGGTGCATGGGCCAGGTCGGCGCCGAGCATACGGGGCGCTCGATTTCCTGGAACGGCATTGCGTCCTACGGCGCCATCGCGATTGGCGCGCCGCTGGGCGTGGTAATGGTCGCCGAATACGGCTACAACAGCCTTGGCATCGCCCTGTCGGTGCTGGCGGCGCTGGGCTTGGTGCTGATCCGCAATAAACCGTCCGTGCCGGTGGTCCGCGGCGAGCGCCTGCCGTTCTGGGCGGTGTTCGGGCGTATCGCCCCGTTTGGCGCCAGCCTGTGCCTGGCGTCCATCGGCTACGGCACCCTGACCACCTTTATCACCCTGTATTACCTCAATCGCGGCTGGGCTGGCGCGGCCTATTGCCTGACGGTATTTGGCGTGTGTTTCATCGTTTCGCGCCTGGTGTTTATCTCGGCCATCAGCCGCTTTGGCGGCTTCCGCGCGGCGATTGGGTGCATGATCATCGAGACCCTGGGCCTGACGCTGTTGTGGCTCGCGCCGTCTACCGGCGTGGCATTGATCGGTGCAGGGATGACCGGCTTCGGTTTGTCGCTGGTGTACCCGGCGCTGGGCGTGGAAGCGATCAAGCAGGTGCCCAACAGCAGCCGTGGCGCGGGGCTGAGTGCCTACGCCGTGTTTTTCGACCTGGCCCTGGCGATTGCCGGGCCCTTGATGGGGGCGGTGGCGTTGAACCTCGGCTACGGCTGGATCTTCTTCTGCGCCGCACTGCTGTCGCTCAGCGCCTTGGGCGTGACTTTGCTGCTCAAACGTCGCGCTTACTGATCCGCCGTCTGCAGGCCGGCACGGGTGGATCGCCCGAGGGTGTGAGCGAAAAAGCGCCCGGCTTCGGAGGTCAGATCGCGGTGAATGCCTTCGCGGTCGACGCCATCGGCATCGGTGCAGATCGCCGGCATCAGCGCCAGTTGATCGCTGTCGCAGGGCGCCATGAACACGAAATGCCCGGCCCCGGCCAGCAATTTGAAGTCCGGCGGTTCGGGCAGCTTGCGCGCCAGGGCGGCGGCGTTCTTGTCCACCGCCACCAGCTTGTCGCCATCACCGCTATAGAGCAGCACCGGCACATGGACGTCGGCCAGGGTGTGGCGGCCGAACATCAAGCTCAGCGGTGCCATCAACATCAACGCGTGAATGCGTGGGTCGGCTTGTGGCTGCAAGTCATCACGGTCCACCACCAGCTCGCCTTTGGTGGTGCAGGCGTCGCGGTCTTCCGGACGCTCCTGGCAATAGCGGCGCAGGCGGTCGAAATCGGGCTTGGCGCCCGCCAGGATCAACGCGGTTTCGCCACCGGCCGAGTAGCCGATGACACCCACTTGGTCGACGTTGACGAACGGTGACAGCATCGAGTCGCCCAGGGTCGCGGTGATCGCTTCGGAAATCTGGATCGGCCGCCCATACAGGTTGCTCAACGTGCCCAGGCGGCTGTGATCCTTGTAGTTGTCGCCAGGGTGCAGCACCGCCACGACTACAAAGCCCTTGCGCGCCAGGGAGGTCGCCAGGTCATGCAGGGCCAGCGGCGTTCCTGTGTTGCCGTGGGACAGCATCAGCATCGGGAAACGGCCGATAGCGATCTTCGAATCTTCCGTGGCGGCCACGTGATATCCACCCACCCGGGTGGTGTGCTCAACGTCGGTGGACGGATAGAACGCGATGGCATTCATCGGCTGCAGATCCAGCGGGTCGAGAAAACTCATGCGGTGGAAGCCCACACTCCAATGCGGGTGCGGCGCAGGCGCGGCGTGCACTGAAACCAGGCCGCCAAGCAGGGAAAGAACCAAAACAGCACAAAGACGCATCATGAGGATGTCCACCTTTGCTGCGCGATAACCGGCATGTCTATTCAAGATGTCCATGGTTCAAGGTACTCGCACCGAGTGATAAACCCATGCGTGCATAACCTGGGCCAAAGTAAAGACAGCGGGCCAACGAAAAAACTCCGTACTCCGGTCGCGTTCAGGCGAGCAGAATACAGAGTTTAGGCGCCCGGCTTCAGATTGAAACCGAGCAACAGCGAATTTTACACAAGCCTTACGCGGCGGCGAACAATTGTTCGTTGATGACAACGTTGGCGTCGCTCAGGGACTTGCTGCGGAACTCATCGCCATACGCCAGGCCCTGGGCGCGGACGAATTCGATGTCGGTGATGCCGAGGAAGCCCAGCATGACTTTCAAGTATTCCTCGTGGGCCACGCCGGTTGCCTGGCCAACATGCAGGCCGCCGGACGTGGAGACGATGATGACTTTCTTGTTGCCGCACAGGCCTTCCGGGCCGGCTTCGGTGTAACGGAAGGTCTGGCCGGCCACTGCAATGCGGTCGATCCAGGCCTTGAGCTGGGACGGGATGGTGAAGTTGTACATCGGCGCGCCCAGCACCACGGCGTCGGCGGCGAGGAACTCAGCCAGGGTCGACGCGCTGAGGTCGGCTTCGTGCTGCTGCGCGGCATCGCGCAGTTCGGTCGGCGTGCCCAGCGCAGCCAGGGTGGCGCCGGAGAAGTGGTTGATGCCTTCGCTGGCCAGGTCACGGTAAGTCACTTCCACACCCGGCTCGGCCGCTTGCCAGGCCTTGACCACGCCGGCACTGAGCTGGCGCGAAGCCGAGTTGTCGCCGAGGATGCTGGAATCGATGTGCAACAGTTTCATGGGTAAGCTCCAAATAAGATCAGCGGTGCGAATTAGATGGTGTTAAGCCTACGCATGAAACCAATAGCCGATAAGGTAGTTGAAATGCGATAGTTCGTCCTACTGACAGGACAATAGGCCGAGCATGCAAGACCTCAATGACCTCTACTATTTCGCCAAAGTCGTGGAAGCCGGCGGCTTCGCGGCGGCCGGGCGCCTGCTGGGGATTCCCAAGTCACGCCTGTCGCGGCGGATCGCCGAGCTGGAAGAACGCCTTGGCGCGCGCCTGCTGCAGCGCACCACCCGGCAACTGACCCTGACCGCCGTCGGCGAGCGTTACCTGCGCCATTGCCAGGCGATGCTGCTGGAAGCGGAAATGGCCGATGAAGCCGTGGCCAGCATGTCCAGCGAACCCCGCGGGCGGCTGCGGGTCAGTTGCCCGGTGGGCATGGCCCAGCACATCCTGCCGGAGCTGGTCGCCGGGTTTCTCGCCGCCCACCCCCAGGTGCAGCTGGAAATGACCCTGGTCAACCGCCGCGTCGACCTGGTGGCCGAAGGCATTGACGTGGCGTTGCGTGTGCGCGAGCTCGGCGATGAAGACCCGCTGCTGGTCACCAAGCGCCTGCGCCAGGCCCAGACGCTGCTGGTCGCCAGCCCGGACTTCATGCGCGGCCGACAGGTCGACAACCTCGACGACCTCAAACAATTGCCGGTACTCGGCGCCCTGGAAGCCGACCGCATGGTCCACCTGCGCCTGCTCGACCCCCAAGGCAACGCCGAAGACCTGGTGATGGAAGCCCGCCTGGGCATCGATGATTTCATCGTGCGCAAAGCCAGCGCACTCAAGGGCCTGGGCTTCACCGTGCTGCCGATGATGTATTGCGAAGAAGAACTGGCCAGCGGCCAACTGGTGCAACTGCTGCCGCAATGGTCGCTGCCGGGGGGCTGGTTGCAGGCCGTGTACCCGCATCGCCGTGGCGTGCTGCCGGCGATTCGCGCGTGGATCGATTACCTGGAAGAAGGTTTTAAAAGCTGTGGAGACCGCCTGTTATGAGCATGACCGAAGAACAAGTCGCGCACTTCTGCCTGAGCCTGCCCGGCGCGCGGGAAGACTATAAATGGGGTGGCGTGCGAGTGTTTTCGATTGCCGGCAACAAGATGTTCGCCTTGCAGAACCTGCGGGGTGACTCGTTGGCGTTCAAGGTCGACAAGGAACTGTTCCTCGGCCATGTGGACCGCCCGGGCATCCACCCGGCGCCGTACCTGGCGCGCGCGCAGTGGATCATCATGAACACGCCCTACCCGCTGGGCACCGAGGAGTTGCGTGGCCTGTTGCAGCGCTCTCACCAGTTGGTGGTGAGCAAGTTGCCCAAGCGCACGCAGATCGGGTTGTTGCTAGAGGACTGACCCCAGCGTGCCGCTGAGGAACAACTGGTCAAGCCAGAACACCTGATGCAACAGCACGATTGCCCAGAACAGCACCTGATACGAGACCTTGCGCGTCTTGTGCCGGAACACCTGCTGGGCAATCAGCGCCCCCGGCCATCCGCCCGCCAGCTCGACGGCGTGCAGGATGTTTTCGGGAATGCGCCGAGCGTCGGTGCGCGCCTTGTGCTTGTCGCTCCAGTACAGCAAAAACGCAATCACGCTGACCACGCCATAGACCGCCAGCGGCAGCACGGTCTCGCCGCGATGCCACACCAATACCGAGCCCAATAACGGCGCCGCGCACAACAGCGCAAAGATCAGCGCCTTCAGGCGTGGGTGCTGAATCATCATGCCTTGGCCGCAGACCAATCGATCCAGCCGAACTGCCAGGTCGCCAGGATCAGCAAGCCGAATGCAATCCGATACCAGGCAAATGCCGCATAGCTATGGCTGGCGATGAACTTGAGCAGGCCCTTGACCGCAATCATCGCGAAGATGAACGAGGTGACAAACCCGATGGCAAACACCGGCAGGTCAGCCGGCTGGAACAGGTCGCGGTACTTGTAGCCCGAATACACCGCCGCACCGACCATGGTCGGCATGGCCAGGAAGAACGAAAACTCGGTGGCAGCCTTACGCGACAGGCCGAACAGCAGGCCGCCGATAATGGTCGAGCCCGAGCGCGAGGTGCCCGGGATCATCGCCAGGCACTGGGCAAAACCGACCTTGAGCGCGTCCTTCCAGCTGATCTCATCGACGCTCTCGGCATGCACTTCATGCTCGCGCCGCTCGGCCCACAACATCACGATGCCGCCCACCACCAACGCCGTGGCGACGGTGATCGGGTTGAACAGGTAATGGTGAATCAGGTCAGCGAAAATCACCCCCAGCACCACGGCCGGCAGGAATGCGATCAGCAGGTTGACGGTAAAGCGCTGCGCATTGCGCTGGGTCGGCAAACCGGTCACCACGTCGAGGATCTTGCGGCGAAACTCCCAGACCACCGCCAGAATCGCACCGAGCTGAATGATGATGTTGAACGCCATGGCGCGTTCGCCACCAAAGTCGAGCAAATCGGCGACGATAATCTGGTGGCCGGTACTGGAGATCGGCAAAAACTCCGTCAGCCCTTCTACCACGCCGAGTATCAACGCCTGTGCGGCGGTCCACAAATCCATACGTCCCCCAAAGGTCTTGTTCTAAGACAAGCCTCGTTAGTCTTTTTAATGGTTCACTGACGACGAGCGCACAAAAAGGCCCGGTGCTGATAATCAACGCCGGTCTGCAAAAATTCCGTGAAAAATCAGGCAGTACTCAGGTTTTTCGATTTCAGGCCGAAAGCCTATCAGACAAGGCGTAAAAGTCGATGCAGCGCCGACAATTATAAAAAGCACGGAGTGACAGGACGATGAACAGTTTACGCAATATGTCGATCAGCCGCCGTCTCTGGTTGATCCTGGTAGTTGCCGTGTTGATGCTGTTGGCCCTGGGTTTGCTGATGCTCAAACAGATCCATGACGACCTCTATGAAGCCAAAAGCCTGCAGACCCGACACGTCGTACAGACCGCCAGTGGAATCCTGACGTTTTATCACAGCCTCGAAACCAGCGGCGTCATGCCCCGTGAAGCGGCACAAAAACAAGCCCTGAGCGCGGTGCGCGGCCTGCGCTATAACAAAGACGAATATTTCTGGATCAACGACCTGACGCCGGTGATGATCATGCACCCGGCCAACCCCAAGCTCGACGGCCAGAACCTCTCGTCGATTCGCGACCCGGACGGCTTTGCGATATTCAACGAGTTCGTGAGCCTGGCCAAGGCCAAGGGTGCCGGTATCGTCAATTACCGCTGGCCGAAGCCGGGTGCCGATACGCCGATAGAAAAAACCTCGTATATCCAGTTGTTCGAACCGTGGGGCTGGATCATCGGCTCCGGCGTGTATGTGGATGACGTGCAAGCCGAATTCAACGCGCAAGTGTGGAAAGCCTCGGGTGTCGGCCTGGGCATCGCCGTGGTCATGGCCCTGCTGGTCTCGTTGATTGTGCGCAGCATCGTGCGCCCGCTGCAGGCCGCCGTGAATGCCATGGCCAGTATCGCCAGCGGCGAGAGCGACCTGACGCGCAGCCTCGACACCCATGGCCGCGACGAAGTCACTCAACTGTCCCAGCACTTCAACAGCTTCACCGCCAAGCTGCGCCACGTCGTCGGCCAGTTGCAGATGTGCGCCAATGCGCTGGGCCAGTCCTCCACTGAGCTGGGCAACAACGCCAGCCAGGCCCACGACCGCAGCCAGCAACAGTCGCAACAGATGGAACTGGTGGCCACCGCGATCAATGAAGTCACCTACGGAGTGCAGGACGTGGCCAAGAACGCCGAGCATGCCGCCAGCGAAATGCGCGATGCCCAGGCCCAGGCCGAGCAAGGCCAAGTGAACATCGACAGCAGCTTGCAGCAGATCGACCAACTGTCCACCACCATCAGCCAGGCCGTGGAAGTGATTCGCACCCTGTCGAGCGAAAGCACGCAGATCGGTGGCGTGCTCGAAGTGATCCGCTCCATCGCTGACCAGACCAACCTGCTCGCCCTCAACGCCGCCATCGAAGCCGCGCGTGCCGGTGAGCAAGGCCGCGGGTTTGCGGTGGTGGCGGACGAAGTGCGGCTGCTGGCCCAACGCACGCAGAAATCCACTGCTGAAATCCAGGTCATGATCGAGCGTCTGCAAGGTCACTCGGAAGCGGCGGTCAAGGTCATCAGCGACAGCCACAGCGCGTCGCAACTGACCATCGAACAGGCCGGCCAGGCCGGGGCCAGCCTCACTGCCATCGGCCAGGCCCTGCGCAACCTCAATGGCCTGAATGCCTCGATCGCCAGCGCCACCCTGCAACAGGCCCACGTGGTCGAGGACATCAACCAGAACGTGACCCAGGCCGCCGGGTTGTCCCACAACACGGCAGTGGCGGCCGAACAGTCCAGCGTGGCCAGCGCACACTTGCGCGGGTTGAGCGAGCAGCTCGACGGCCTGCTGCGTCAATTCAAAGTCTGACGCCACTCAAACTGTGGGAGGGGGCTTGCTCCCTCCCACATTTGCCTTCCTGTGTTTTGAAGATTGGTTACAATCCCCGCCCTTTCCCTCTCTCCCAAGGAACCACCATGTCCGGGCTTGAACTGTTCGCCGCCGCGCTGGGGGTGATCGCTGTCTGGCTGACGGTCAAACAAAACCCCTGGTGCTGGCCCATCGGCCTGGTGATGGTGCTGCTCTACACCTGGGTGTTCTACGACGTGAAACTCTATTCCGACATGCTGTTGCAGGTGGTCTACGCCGCCCTGCAAGTCTACGGCTGGTGGCAGTGGACCCGACGCGCCGGGGACATCAAGCCAGGTCGCCAAGTCACCAGCCTGGGCTGGTCCGCAATCCTTACCAGCCTGGCTATCGGCGCGGTCGGCAGCCTGTTGCTCGGCGCCGCCATGGCTCACTGGACCGACGCCGCCCAACCCTGGCTCGACGCCGCCCTCACCGGCTTCAGCCTGGTGGCGCAGATGTGGATGGCGCAAAAGCGCGTGCAGTGCTGGCCATTGTGGATTGTCGTGGATGTGATTTTCGTCGGGCTGTTCCTCTATAAAGGCCTCTACCTCACCGCCGCGCTCTATGCGCTGTTCACCGCGATCGCCGTGCAAGGCTGGCGCGAATGGCGTGCCGACGCGGCGTTGCGCGCATGAAGGTGGTGGTCCTGGCCGGCCCCGAATCCAGCGGTAAAAGCTGGTTGGCCGCGCAGTTGCAAATGCAGTTCGGCGGGCTGATGGTGGGCGAGTACGTGCGGCACTTCATCGACCACCATCAGCGCGACACCACGCTGGCCGACATCCCGGCCATCGCCCGTGGACAACTGGCCTGGGAAGATGCCGCCCGCGCCGAGCGCCCTGCGCTGCTGATCCTCGACACGCACCTGCTGACCAACAGACTCTGGAGCCAGACCCTGTTCGGCGACTATCCGACATGGCTTGACGACGAACTGCTGGCCCGCCACTACGACCTGCACCTGCTGCTGTCCCCCGACGACGTGGAATGGACCGCCGACGGCCAGCGTTGCCAGCCGGAACTGGCCGACCGCCAGGCGTTTTTCCAGCACAGCCTGGATTGGATGCAGCAGCATCGCCAGGCCCTGGTGGTGATCAGGGGAAATTGGGAAGAACGCCGCGCCAAAGCCTTCGCAGCCGTCAAACAGATACTGTAGGAGCGAGCTTGCTCGCGAAAAACGCAAGAACACCGCGTTAATCCAGAATGCCCGCGTTATCGTTGACGCTCTTCGCGAGCAAGCTCGCTCCTACAGTGAGTTGCGGCGCTTAGTAGCCCAGGGACAGGCCGGTATTGCGACGCGGGTCGTTGGCCCCATAGAAACGGTTGTTGCCGACCGGCTTGCCGTCCAGGGACGGCGCGCCCACCAGGATCGCCGCCAAGTGGTTGGCATCCTGTGGCCCGGCAAACTTGTGGCCCCAGCTCTCAAGGATCTTCTGCGTATCCGGGCTGACCGCGAAGGTCTCGAGGTTGGTGGTGTCCGGCATCCACTGCTGGTGGAAACGCGGCGCGTCGACGGCCTCCTGGATGTTCATCTTGTAATCGATGACGTTGAGAATCGTCAGCAAGGTCGCGGTAATGATGCGACTGCCGCCCGGCGTGCCGACCACCATCACCGCCTTGCCATCCTTGGTCACGATGGTCGGGCTCATCGACGACAGCGGCGCCTTGCCTGGTGCGATGGCGTTGGCTTCACCCTGGACCAGGCCGTACATGTTCGGCACGCCGACCTTGACGGTGAAATCGTCCATTTCATCGTTGAGGATCACCCCGGTCTTGCTCGCCATCACGCCGGCACCGAACCAGTCATTGAGGGTGTATGTCACCGAGACCGCGTTGCCCCACTTGTCGACGATGGAATAGTGGGTGGTGTTGTTGCCTTCATGGGGCGCTACGCCCGGTTTGATCGCCTGGGAGTCGCCGGCCTTGTTCGGCTCGATGGCGTCCCGCAGTTTCGTGGCGTAGTTTTTGTCCAGCAGGTGTTCGATCGGGTTCTTTACGAAGTCCGGATCGCCGAGGTAGCTGTTGCGATCCACATACGCGTGGCGCATGGCTTCAATCTGGTAGTGCAGGCCCTGGGCCGAGTGGTAGCCCAGGTCGGCCATCGGGTAGCCTTCGAGGATGTTCATGATCTGGCAGATCACCACGCCACCGGAGCTCGGCGGCGGTGCCGAGACCACGTGGTAGCCCCGATAGTCGCACTCGATGGGCGCCAGTTCACGGGTCTTGTACTTGTCGAGGTCGGCCTGGGTGATGATGCCCTTGCCGGCCTGGCTGGAATCCACCAACGCCTTGGCGACCCAGCCTTTATAGAAACCGTCGCTGCCCTTGGCGGAGATTTCCTTGAGGGTCTTGGCCAGGTCTTTCTGCACCAGCTTCTGGCCGACCTGCAACGGCTGGCCGTTGTGCAGGAAGATTGCGCGCAGGTCCTTGTCTTTTTCGAACTCGCCGGTGGCGGTGTGCAGCAGGTCGATATCACCCTGCTCCAGCGCGAAGCCGTTTTCCGCCAGCTTGATCGCCGGGGCAATCACCTGGGCGCGCTTGAGGGTGCCGTATTTGCTCAGGGCCAGCTCCATGCCGGACACGGTGCCGGGGACGCCGACGGCCAGGTGGCCCTTGGCGCTCAGGCCTTCGACGACGTTGCCGGCCTTGTCCAGGTACATGTCGGCGGTGGCGGCCAGCGGGGCTTTTTCGCGGAAGTCGAGGAAGGTCTTGCGCCCGTCGGCCAGTTGCACGGTCATGAAGCCGCCGCCGCCCAGGTTACCCGCCGCCGGGTACACCACTGCCAACGCGTAGCCCACGGCCACGGCGGCATCCACCGCGTTGCCGCCGGCCTTGAGCACATCTACGCCGACATGCGTGGCCAGATGCTGGGCCGTTACCACCATGCCATTTTCACCGGCCACCGGGGCCTGGGAGGCGGCTTGCACGCCGCTGACCGTCAATACCAGCGCAGTGGCAATCAAAGTACGGCTGAAGGGTTGGTATTTCATCCTTGGCTACTCGGGTTATTGAGATGCACCAAAATAGCCCGACTTGGATGCAATCCCCAGCGCAGTGGCGTTTTTATGACAGAACCTGTCGGTCACGGAACGATTCAGCGCTGGCCTCGACGGCCAATGGCGCTAGAATCGGCGCCATTCTTCACCTGACTCTCCGACACGAGCCTCCCCATGAGCTTTGATTTCGACACGATCCATCCCCGCCTCGGCACCGGCAGCACCAAGTGGAACCGTTACCCGCCCGACGTGTTGCCGATGTGGATCGCCGACATGGACATCGCCGCGCCACCCGCCGTGCTTCAAGCCCTGCACCAGCGCCTCGACCAGCAGATTCTCGGCTACAGCGTGGCCGGCCCGGACGTGCGCGCGGCCATCGTTGCCGACCTGTGGGCCAAATACGCCTGGCGCGTGCAGCCGGACGAATTGCTGTTTCTGCCCGGAGTAGAACCCGGTTTCAATATGGCGCTGCATGCCTTCGTACAGCCCGGCCAAGCGGTGGTGCTGCAAACCCCCAACTATCGGCCGATTCGCCTGGCGCCCGGAAACTGGAACCTGCCGCGCATCGAAGTGCCGTTCAAGCTGGTCAACGCGCAGTACATCACGCCGATGCCGCTGCTGCGCCAGGCGCTGACAGGGGCCGGCGCATTATTGCTGAGCAACCCGCACAACCCGGTGGGCAAAGTCTTCCCCCGCGAAGAACTGCTCGCAGTGGCCAATGCCTGCCTGGAACAGGGCGCGCTGATCATCAGCGATGAAATCCACGCCGAGCTGTGCTTCGACGGCCGTCGCCACATCCCCACCGCCAGCCTCAGCCCGGAAATCGCCCAGCGCACCATCACGCTGATGTCCGCGAGCAAGGCCTACAACGTGGCCGGCCTGAAGACCTGTTTTGCCGTAGTGCAAAACGCCGAGATGCGCGAGCGCTTCAACCAGGCGCGTTGCGGCATGGTCGACAGCGTCAGCCCCCTGGGCCTGGAAGCCACCCGCGCGGCCTACAGCCAATGCAGCGACTGGCTCGAGGCATTGCTGCAGTACTTGCAGGCCAACCGCGACTACCTGCTCGACGCGGTAACAACCCGCCTGCCCGGCGTGGTCATGCATGCGCCTCAAGGCACCTTTCTGGCGTGGCTGGATTGCAGCGCCCTGGGCCTGGACGACCCGCAACAGTTCTTCCTGGAACAGGCCAAGGTCGGTTTGAGCGCGGGGATCGAATTCGGCGATGACTGCCAGCAGTTCGTGCGCCTGAACTTCGGCTGCCCGCGGGCGTTGCTGGAAGAGGGTCTGCAGCGGATGGAACGCAGCTTGCTCACCCGTTAAAACTGACTGGCTCCTTCCCGGAGCCAGTCGTTCGATGGTGTTGGCCCACCCTTGGGCGTGCGTCAGGTTTGAGGATGACCAGTTTCAACTTTCATGCTGCTCACCTGCACAGTCCGGATGGATGAGCCCGCTTGGCGTGGCGCATTTATCACCATAGTCACACCGTCGTTGGTGATGAACATTGGTCGTGCCCGATCATCCTCCGTATCGCTGGAAAAGGCATTGTTGAAGACAAGTGCGCGGCTATTCCACGGCGTATCGCCGCTCGTATCAACGGATAAATCACCGGTGGGCGAAACACGCCAGCCAGAGTTGACCGTTGAGCGTGAACATATGGTTCTCATCATTACCCTGGATAAAACTTTGCCCTCGTTCAACCGTAGTCACATTGGAAAAAGACTGGAAATGCGCGATTTTCTTCACCCCTTCCGTATTTGATTCCTGGGTTTTTATCGAGATCGTATTCGTCTTGAAGTTAATGACGTGCCCCGCTTATCGCGGCTACTTTGTCCGCTCCATTTTCTTTATAGGGGGTCGTTAGTATGATATTATCGACTTAACTTCCCTGTATAGATGAATGCCTTGATCGGAAAACACTAGCAAAGCAAAAAGCATTCAACTGTCAGACTTATCTATTTACCGTCATTATCGTTTGATAACAATATATTTCGACTGCACGCCTGAAACTCAAACACTAAAGAATACGCGCGACCAATGCCCTTGCCCCCTTCCACCCAAGATCGGTACGCAGCTCCATACGCGGTTCAAAAACAGCGCCAACAGTAAGAAGGTCGAAACCCACAACGACACTCCCAAACTGTTTGACTACCTGCAGCGCCCCCTCACTAAGTTCCAGGCATTTATCTCATTTTATACCCTGCACCAACGCTCATAAAAACCATGCACCCTTTGAATACTCCGACAGGTTCGACTCAGCCAGGACTTCGAGTCCCTCTGCGGCGTAGTTGCCAGCCAGAACGCCGGCGACCAGAGCCTCGGCGTCAACAGCGCCGCCATCGCCAGCAAGCGGGCGCCTACAGTGAATTACGCAAGTCTTTAGAGTTTGGCGATGGAAACTTCAGTCGATTTCACAAAGGCAATCACTTCACTGCCCACCTTCAACTCCAGGTCACGCACCGAGCGCGTGGTGATCACTGAAGTAACGATGCCGGACGCGGTCTGCACGTCGATTTCCGACACCACTTCCCCCAGCAGAATCTCCTTGATCACGCCCTTGAACTGATTACGCACGTTGATCGCTTTAATGGTCATGTCGGCTTTCCTTTTGGCTGTTAGGTCGATCTGCACGAATGTGCAGAGCCTCAAAGTGCGCCACCCACAAAAACATTAAAAGGAATATATAACTATTTGTTTATTCCATATGGGCATATCAAAGCTGTTTCACCGCCAACAGTCGATCAACAGCTTGCCCTCCCCGCTACAGCTTTCTCCGCTCGAAACCACGTAAACATGCGTGGGCCGGCCTTGCAACCACGCGAAGCCGTCAGCCTGCTGGGCCCCAGTGTCTGAAACCTTCCGTCGAAACGAAACAAAACAACTGCCACATTTTTGATCGCCAGTGTCTTCAAGTGAGTGTGACCCAATACCGCGTCCGCGCCTGCACCTCGAATCCTAGACTCGAGGCCAGCAGGCTGAGGATGCGGTCGGTGTCATCCAGGCGAAAACTGCCCGTCACCCGCAACGTCTCCAGGTTCGGCGCCCAGCGCAACACGCCTGGGCGATAGCGCGCAAGCTCACGCAGGAAATCCCCCAGCGCCTGGTTCTGTGCGGTCAGCACGCCGTCGCGCCAGCCCAGTTGCAACACATCGAACGGCACCCGCGCACCGAGCCCGCCGGCGCTCAATGGCGCTTGCTGGCCGTCCTGCAACGTCGCCAGTTGCCCGTTCACGTCGCGCACCTGCACGCGGCCCTTGAGCACCGACACCCGGCAGCCGGCAGCCAGTTGGCGCACGCACACCTCGGCCTGACTGACCCGCACCTCGCCGTAGCGCGTGCGTAGCGTCATCGCGTGTGCGCCCGGCACGTTCAGTGCCAGTTCGCCGTCCACCAGCGTGATGCGCCGTTGCGCCGGGTCCACATCCACGGCCGTGGCGGTATTCAGTTGCAGGCTGCCGCCCTCGGCCAACGGCAGGCGCCTGCGCTCGCCGGTGGCGGTGTGCAGGTCGGCGCGCCAACTATCTATAGGTAACTGGCGACTGATCAACCAGGCCGTCGGCACCAGCGCCGCCACGCCCAACGCACGCTTGAGCAACGCCCGCCGCCCCACTTGCGGGCGGTCGAGGCTGGCCATCGCCAACGCCTGGGGCAGCGCGCTGAAGCGCTGGCGCAGGGCCTGGGCTTTCTGCCAAGTGTGTTCGTGCTGCGGATGACTGTCGCGCCAGTGCTGCAACGCAGCATGATCGCGTTCAGTGGCCGCCCCCGACTCCAGCAGCGCAAGCCATTGCGCGGCCGTTCGCGCAACCTCACGGTTCACAGGTCCACCAGCAGGCAATGTTCATAGGCTTGCGCCATGTAACGCTTGACCGTGCGCTCCGACACCTCAAGCCGCTCGGCAATCTCTCGATAGCCCAGGCCCTCCAGCTGACTCCAAAGAAACGCCCGGCGCACCAGTGCAGGCAAGCCGTCGAGCAATTCATCCAGGGCTTGCAGGGTTTCCAACACCAGCCAGCGCTGCTCGGGAGATGGCACGCAGGCTGGCGGCAGGTTGCCGAGTGCGGTCAGATAAGCCTGCTCAAGGCTGCGGCGCTGATGAAAATTGACCAGCAGGCGCTTGCCCACCGTCACCAGATAGGCCCGCGGTTCCTGCATCTGCGCGAGCGGCTGGGCACTGGCGAGCACCCGCACGAAAGTGTCCTGGCTCAGGTCAGCCGCATCCCAGGCATTGCCCAGGCGCCGCCGCAGCCAGCTTTCCAGCCAACTGCGATGGTCGCGATACAGGCTCGACAACGTCGGTTCGGCGGCGTGCGAAGGGACAACAGCATCATTCATGGCAAGCAACCTGCGCAGCGCGATTGAGTCTCAAATGAGATTAATTCTAATTAATATCGCGGCGAGACACCACGTTCTTTTCAACGGGGCGTTCATACGGGCATCAAAGGCCAGTGAACCCAGGCTTTGCCACCACAGGTGTGCCTGGCAGCGACCTAAAACCGCACACGTTGTCCGTTGACCATGCTGATCACACCCCATATAGTGTGCCCACACCAACAAACAACCACTACATAGTGTGCGAACTCGTAAAACGCTGACCATACTATGCGCAGTATTTCAATGCCTTGAAGCCTGCAAATCACTTATTTTTGGACGGGTTCACACACCGTCAGCACAGACCAGGAAGGAGTATTTCAATGCTGAGTTGGGATGAAGTCGACAACGAAGACACCGGTGCAGCGGTGATCAGAGGCGCCAACGCCGGCCACGCCACCGAAGCCAACATGGACCGCCTCGACGGTGCCGGCGCCGCTGCCGCCATCGAAGCCCGCGCCGTCACCGCCAACGACTCCGCCGCGATCATCCGCGCCAAGGCTGCCCTCGACAAACTCGACATCGCCGAAGGCCTCGCCGAGCTCGAAGGCGCCTCCGCCCGCGTCGCTGTCGACGAAAAGCGCATGATCAACTGCCGCGCCGACCTCAACCAGCTCGTGCCCTTCAAGTACGACTGGGCCTGGCAGAAATACCTCGACGGCTGCGCCAACCACTGGATGCCGCAAGAGGTCAACATGACCGCCGACATCGCGCTGTGGAAAAACCCCGAAGGCCTGACCGACGACGAACGCCGCATCGTCATGCGCAACCTCGGCTTCTTCTCCACCGCCGACTCGCTGGTCGCCAACAACCTGGTCCTGGCCGTGTACCGCCTGATCACCAACCCGGAGTGCCGCCAGTACATCCTGCGCCAGGCCTTCGAAGAGGCGATCCACACCCACGCCTACCAGTACTGCATCGAATCGCTGGCCATGGATGAAGGCGAAATCTTCAACATGTACCACGAGATCCCATCGGTCGCGAAAAAAGCCGCCTGGGGCCTCAAATACACGCGCTCCATCTCCGACCCGAAATTCGAAACCGGCACCGTCGACACCGACAAAGAACTGCTGCGCAACCTGGTCGCCTACTACTGCGTATTGGAAGGCATCTTCTTCTATTGCGGTTTCACCCAGATCCTCTCCATGGGCCGGCGCAACAAAATGACCGGCGTGGCCGAGCAGTTCCAGTACATCCTGCGCGACGAGTCGATGCACCTGAACTTCGGCATCGACGTGATCAACCAGATCAAAATCGAAAACCCACACCTGTGGGACGCCGAGATGAAGGAAGAAGCGACCCAGATGATCCTGCAAGGGACCCAACTGGAGATCGAATACGCGCGCGACACCATGCCACGCGGTGTACTCGGCATGAACGCGGCGATGATGGAGGACTACCTCAAGTTCATCGCTAACCGTCGTCTGTCGCAGATCGGTTTGAAGGAAGAGTATCCAGGGACGACTAACCCGTTCCCATGGATGAGCGAGATCATGGACTTGAAGAAAGAGAAGAACTTCTTTGAGACCCGTGTGATCGAGTACCAGACTGGCGGTGCGTTGAGCTGGGATTGATTGAAAAAAACGGCCCCTTCAGGGGCCGTGTTGTTTCACCTGTCGATGTTTTTTTATGCCCAATCAAACCATCAAGACCCCCTGCGTCGGCCTGTGCTCCACCGTTTACGGTGATCTGGTCTGCCGCGGGTGCAAGCGTTATCACCATGAAGTCATCCAGTGGAATGGCTACAACGCCGAGGAAAAACAGGCGGTGTGGCTGCGCCTTGAGCAACTGCTGGTGCAGGTGATGGCCTCCAAGCTGGACGTGTTCGACCCACAACGCCTGCGCCAGCAACTGGAAAGCCGCAAGATTCGCTTTATGCCGCATCAGTCGCCGTATTGCTGGGCCTACCAGTTGATTGCCCGGGGTGCGCGGGTGATTACCAGGCTGGATGCATATGGCCTGGTGTTGCTGCCGGAGTTTCGCGAGCACAGCCTGGCGGATTTGCGCGATGGAATTGATCGCGAGTTTTTCCTGCTGTCCGAGGCGCATTACCAGCGGTATATCGCCCCCGTGTTCCTGAAAGAGGCCTTTGGGCCAGCCCTGATCGCCACGCTCTAAATGATGTGGGAGGGGGCTTGCCCCGATAGCAGTGTGTCAGTCAGCTTATGGGGCACTGACCCGGCGCAATCGGGGGCAAGCCCCCTCCCACATTTAGGTCCAGGACGCTGCACGCTCCGCCTGGAGGCCATAGCGTTCAATCGCCTGCTGGCATACCTGCCGATCCAGACTGCCCTGCTCCGCCAATGCCGTTAGCGCCGCCAACACCAGGTGATGGCGATCCACCTCAAAAAAATCCCGCAACGCCGCCCGTGTATCGCTGCGCCCGAAACCGTCGGTGCCGAGCACGGTGTAGGGGGAATCCAGGTACGAAGCAATCATCTGCGGCACCGCCCGCACGTAGTCCGACACCGCAACCACCGGGGCGCCCTTGGGCAGGCAATCATTCACATGACTGACGCGCTGGATCGCCTGCGGATGCAAGCGATTCCAACGCTCCACCTCCCGCGCCTGCCGTGCCAGTTCGCTGAAGCTGGTCACGCTGTAGACCTCACTCGCCACCTGCCAATCGTCCGCCAATAGCTGCGCAGCCGCCTGGGCTTCACGCACCAGCGTACCCGAACCGAGCAGGCGCACCTGGGCGTCAGGCGCGCCCTGCAAGCGGTACATACCTTTGATGATCGCCGCTTCCACCCCCTCGGGCAGGCTCGGCTGCGGGTAGTTTTCGTTCATCAGGGTCACGTAGTAGAACTCGTCGACATCATGCTCCAGCATCTGGCGCATGCCGTGGTCGAGGATCACCGCAAACTCCCCGGCGAACGCCGGGTCGTAGGCACGGCAGTTGGGGACGCTGGCGGCGCTTAGGTGGCTGCTGCCGTCCTGATGCTGCAGGCCCTCGCCGCCAAGGGTGGTGCGGCCGGCAGTGGCGCCCAGCAGGAAGCCACGGGCGCGCTGGTCGGCGGCGGCCCAGATCAGGTCGCCCACGCGCTGAAAGCCGAACATCGAGTAATAGATGTAGAACGGCAACATGCGCAGGCCATGCACCGAATAGCTGGTGGCCGCCGCGACCCAGGAGCTGATGGCGCTGGCTTCGCTGATGCCCTCTTCGAGGATCTGCCCGTCGGTGGCTTCGCGGTAGCTGAGGATCGAGCCGATATCTTCCGGCTCGTAGCGTTGGCCGACGCTGGAGTAGATGCCGATCTGCTTGAACAGGTTGGCCATGCCGAAGGTACGCGCCTCGTCGGCGACGATCGGCACGATGCGTGGCCCCAGGTGCTTGTCCTTGAGCAGGTTGGTGAGCATACGCACGAAGGCCATGGTGGTGGACATCTCCTTACCCGCGGCAGCCGTGGCGAAGCCGGCGTAACCGGCCAGAGGCGGCACACTGACCGGCGCGGCGGCCTGGCAGCGACTGGGCACATAGCCGCCCAGGGCGTTGCGCCGTTGATGCAGGTAGCGCAACTCCAGGCTGTCAGCGGCCGGTTTGAAGAAACTCAACGACTCGGTCTGCTCATCCGTCAGCGGCAACTGGAAACGATTGCGGAAGGCGATCAGCGCCTCGCGATCGAGTTTCTTCTGCTGGTGGGTGGTCATCTTGCCCTGCCCGGCTTCGCCCATGCCGAAGCCTTTTTTGGTCTGGGCCAGGATCACCGTGGGCTTGCCCTTGACCCGCCGCGCCGCGTGGTAGGCGGCGTGGATCTTGACCATGTCGTGGCCGCCGCGCTTGAGGCGGTCGATCTGTTCGTCGCTCATGCCCTCGACCAGCCTGGCCAGGGACGCGCTCTGGCCGAAGAAGTGCTCGCGGTTGTAGGCGCCGTCCTTGGCGGCGAAGGTCTGGAACTGCCCGTCCACGGTCTGCGACAGCGTATTGACCAGGGCGCCGTCGCTGTCCTTGGCGAGCAAGGCGTCCCAGTCCGAGCCCCACACCAGCTTGATCACGTTCCAGCCGGCGCCGCCGAACAACGCCTCCAGCTCATCGATGATCCGCCCATTGCCACGCACCGGGCCGTCGAGGCGTTGCAGGTTGCAGTTGACCACCCAGGTCAGGTTGTCCAGGCCTTCGCGGGCGGCCAGGGTCAGGGCCGACATGCTTTCCGGCTCGTCCATTTCGCCGTCGCCGAATACGCCCCAGACGTGGCGCTCGGTGGTGTCCTGCAAGCCGCGGTGCTGCAGGTAACGCATAAAGCGCGCCTGGAAAATCGAGCTGATCGGGCCGATGCCCATGGAGCCGGTGGGAAACTGCCAGAAGTCCGGCATCAACCACGGGTGCGGGTAACTCGACAAACCGCGCGCGCCGACCTTGGCCCCGCCGATTTCCTGCCGGTAGTGCGCCAGGTCCTGCTCGCTCAGGCGCCCCTCCAGGAACGCCCGCGCATAAATGCCCGGCGCGGAATGCGGCTGGTAGAACACCAGGTCGCCGCCAAAGCCGTCGTGGCGGGCACGGAAAAAGTGATTGAAGCCCACTTCGAACAAATCCGCCGCGCTGGCGTAGCTGGCGATATGACCGCCGAGTTCGCCATACGCCTGGTTGGCGCGCACCACCATGGCCAGGGCGTTCCAGCGCACCAGCGAGGCCAGGCGTTCTTCGGTGGCCAGGTCGCCGGGAAACGCCGGCTGCTGCTCGACGCTGATGCTATTGATATACGGGGTGCCGTGACGGGGTTTCCAGTCGATGTGCGGGGCGCCACCTTCACGGGCCAGCACGTCGAGGATCTGCCGCGCCCGCGCCGGGCCGGCGTTGGCCACCAGCGAGGCCAGGGCGTCGCGCCACTCGTCCTGCTCGATTTGATCACCGGCGAGCTGATCCGTTGCGGTGTGATTCACTGCGCTCGCAAAACCGTTCATGGGCACCTCCAGGCTTTTTTTCCAGTTTATGTCGATGACTGAGGATTTTTTGCCTGATGTCAGGCGTACCAAAGCGTATTTTGAGCATGAATCGCTGCCAATCAGACGTTTCCCAGCACGTTGTGCTCCAACCCCCCGAAACCTCGCCATTGTGTTTAAAATGCCGCCCGCTCAACGAACGACGCTCAACGATGAACCCCGACGCCCTCGCCACACTGCACGCCCACCTGCTGACCGCCCTGGCCACGCCACCGACCGAAACCCGGCGCCTGTTCCACGGGCGCGGCCGTTGCTGGCCGGGCCTGGAGCAACTGACCGTGGACTGGCTGCAGGGCGTGGTGCTGGTCGCGCTGTTCAAGGAGCCGGAGGCGGCGCACCTGGACGCGCTGAAACAGCTGCTGGTTCAGTTCGAATGGGCGCAGTCCGGCGCCCACACGGTAGCCCTGCAGCACCGCTACCTGCCGCAAAGCACCACCGAATGGCTGGTGGGCGATGCGATCGATGAGCTGACGATTACCGAAGGCGGCCTGCGCTACCTGATCGACCTCGGTAAAAAACAGAACAGCGGGCTGTTTCTCGACATGCGCTATGGCCGCAACTGGGTGCGCGAACAGGCCAAGGGGCTGCGGGTACTCAACCTGTTCGCCTACACCTGCGGGTTTTCCGTGGCGGCCATCGAGGGCGGCGCCGAGCATGTGGTGAACCTGGACATGGCCCGCGGCGCCCTCAGCCGGGGTCGCGACAACCATCGCCTGAATGGGCATGACCTGAGCCGCGTTACCTTTCTTGGCCACGACTTGTTCAAGTCCTGGGCCAAGGTCATCCACAGCGGCCCCTATGACCTGGTGATCATCGACCCGCCGTCCTTCCAGAAAGGCAGTTTCCTGCTGACCAAGGATTACCAGCGCGTGCTGCGCCGCCTGCCGGATTTGCTCACGCCACAAGGCACGGTGCTGGCGTGCATGAATGACCCGGCGTTCGGCGAGGACTTCCTGATCGACGGCGTGACCCGCGAAGCACCGGGCCTGCACTTTGTCGAACGGCTGGAAAACCCACCGGAATTCCCGGATATCGATCGGCAAAGCGGCTTGAAAGCCTTGGTGTTCCGCCAAGGCTGATGCCGAAACGTCCGACGCTTGCTACGCTAAGCAATCACCGGGGTGGTGAACCTTATCCTCCCCTTCCCGGTCGATACCTGCATCCCCTGGCCAGACTCGACGCTGCCACAGCGTCGGCTGCCCCGTTTCACCCTTTGGAGAACCGCCCGTGATATCGACCCTGCATGTAGCCAGACTGAAAGCCTGGGGCGCCCACGGCTTCACTGCCACCGGAGTGGTGTTGGCCTTCCTGGCCACGCTGGCCTTGCTGGAGAACTCACCCAAGGCGTGCCTGCTGTGGCTGGGCCTGGCACTGGTGGTCGATGGCGTCGACGGTTCCCTGGCCCGCCGCGTGAATGTCAGCACGGTACTGCCCAGCTTTGACGGCTCGGTGCTGGACCTGGTGATCGATTACCTGACCTATGTGTTTATCCCGGCACTGTTTATCTACCGCTATATCGACCTGCCGGACTTTACCCACCTGTTCACGGTGTCGGTGATCCTGGTGTCGTCGCTGTTCTGCTTCTGCAACGTGAACATGAAAAGCAAGGACAACTACTTCGTCGGCTTCCCCGCCGCCTGGAACGTGGTGGCCCTCTGCGTGTATATCATCCAGCCCGACGCGTGGGTGACGTTGCTCACGGTGATTGGCCTGGCGCTGCTGACCGTGACGCCGATGAAGTTCCTGCACCCGTTCCGGGTCAAGCGGTTCATGCCGATCAACATCGCGGTGACCACGCTCTGGTTGCTGTGCAGCTTCTTGATGGTGGTGGATTACCCGAACACCAACCCGTGGACGTTTGGGTTGTGGTCGCTGATGTCGGCGTACTTCCTCGGGATCTGCATCTGGCGCACCGCGCTGGAGTGGCTGGGCACCCACAAATAGCCAGGCCGGCACCGTTTGAATGTGGGAGGAGGCTTGCGCCCTCCCACATTTGGATTTGCGTACACCGGGCAGGTAAGATGGCCGCCTTTCGCATAGCGCCCTGCCAACCATAAGCCCTGCCCATGCCCTTCGAACTCAGCGTAGACCTCACTACCCTCGCCATCCTGGCCGTCGTTGCGTTCATCGCCGGCTTCATCGACGCCATCGCCGGCGGTGGCGGCTTGCTCACCACCCCGGCCCTGCTCACCGCCGGCATGCCGCCCCATTTGGTACTGGGCACCAACAAACTCAGCTCCACCTTCGGCTCGGCCACCGCCAGTTTCACCTTTTACCGACGCAAGCTGTTTCACCCGCGCCAGTGGGTACATGCCATCGTCGGTACGTTTATCGGCGCCCTGGCCGGCGCCATCGTCGCCCACTACCTGCCCGCCGAAACCCTGAACAAGATGCTCCCGGTGATCGTCTTCGGTTGCGGCCTGTACCTGTTGTTCGGCGGCACGCCCAAGGCGCCGCTGGAGGGCGACGCACCGATCAAGAAGAAATGGCAGGCCACCCAAGGCTTCGGCCTGGGCTTCTACGACGGCGTGGCCGGCCCCGGCACCGGCGCGTTCTGGACGGTGAGCACGATGCTGCTGCACCCCATCGACCTGGTCAAAGCCAGCGGCGTGGCGCGCAGCATGAACTTCGTCAGCAACGCGGCAGCGCTGTCGGTGTTTATCATCAACGGTTCGGTGGACTGGATCGTCGGGCTGGCCATGGGCGTGTCGGTGATGGTGGGCGCGTTCTTTGGCGCACGCAGCGCAATCAGCGGCGGCGCCAAATTCATTCGCCCGGTGTTTATCACCGTGGTCCTCGGCCTGACGGTGCGCCTAGCCTGGCAGCACTGGTTCAGCGTGGCCTAAGCGGCGGGCCACGTAGAGGTCGATCAGGTAACGCGCAATCGAGCGTGACGCCGGCAACGGCGGCAAGTCGTGGATGTTGAACCACTGCGCGTCCTCGATCTCATCGGCCTGGGGCACGATATCGCCACCGGCGTACTCGGCATGGAAGCCCAGCATCATCGAATGGGGAAACGGCCAGCACTGGCTGCCCACGTACTGGATATTGCGGACTTCCAGCTGCACTTCTTCGTGAACTTCGCGGATCAGGCAGTCTTCGGCCGACTCACCCGGCTCGGCAAACCCCGCCAGCGTGCTGTAGACCCCGGGGACAAAGCGCGGCGACCGCGCCAGCAGGATCTCGTCGCCACGGGTCACCAGCACAATCATGCTCGGCGAGATGCGCGGGTAGCTGCGCAGGTCACAAGCCTCGCAGAACATCGCCCGCTCCCGAGGCACCTGAACCATGGCCTGGCCGCAACTGCCACAAAAACGGTGTTCCCCCGCCCAGGTGCCGATCTGCGCGGCATAGGCCAGCACTTTGTACAGCCGGTGATCGCCTTGCAGCATGAAGCCGCGCAGGCCTTGCCAACTGCATCCAGGCACGTCGCTGGCGGCATTGAGTTCGAGCAGGTACACCGGCTCGCCGTCAAGATGGCCGATACCGTGTTCGGCGAACACCGCCAGGTCCTGGCGCTTGAGCCATTCCCGCGGGAACAGCGCGCCATTGGTGTCGTGTAAAAAACCCTCGCGGCTGCGCGCGACGGCCCAGCCGCCGGGGGTTTGGTTGTCCAGCAGTGTGGTGGTAATCCAGCCTGGGGTCATATCAGTCAATCCACGAATTCGGGTTTCTGCTTGCTCATATGGGCCGCGATGGCCACGCGCAAGTCGTTGGATTGCAACATAGCGGCGTTCCAGGTGGCAACGTATTCCAGACCGTCATTGACTGTATGGTCACGCATGTAGCTGATCATGGCCTTGGTGCCGGTCACGGCAATCGGCGATTTGGCGGCGATTTCCCGAGCGATGTCCAGTACGCCGGCCAACAGGCTTTCCTGATCGGGATACACGCGATTGACCAGGCCGATACTGCGCGCTTCCTCGGCGCCGAACTGGCGACCGGTGTAGGCCAGCTCGCGCAGCATGCCATCGCCGATGATGCGCGGCAGGCGCTGCAGGGTGCCGACGTCGGCCGCCATGCCGATGTCGATTTCCTTGATGGAAAACTGCGCATCCTCGGCGGCGTAACGCATGTCGCAGGCGCTGATCAGGTCGATGGCGCCACCGATGCAGTAGCCCTGGATCGCGGCCAGCACCGGCTTGCGGCAGGTGTCGACGGCGTTGAACGAGGCTTGCAGTTCGAGGATCTTGCGCCGCAACAGGCGTGCATTACGGCCCACGTCCTTGCCAAAATCATTGGCCACCGAGGCCAGCATCATCAGGTCGATGCCGGACGAGAAATGTTTGCCGGCACCGCTGAGCACCACGGCGCGCACGGCGTCGGTGTCGTCGACCCAGCGGAAGATATCGATGATCTCGGTCCAGAACGCCGCGTTCATGGCGTTGATCTTTTCCGGGCGGTTGATCTGCACATGGGCAACGTTGCCAATGAGCTCGACGACGAAGGCTTGGTATTCGGACATGGCAGTGATCCCTGACTGGCGAGTAATAAGAGCCGAACTATAACAAGGGTGAGCCACGGCGCATCAGCCAAAAACGGGACTGCTAAAATTCATCCGGGACGGGCTGCCGGCCTTGGAAAAGGCTGGATAAAAACCGCCTCAGGCGCCATCCTTCGCGCTTTAAGCCGCTGCCGCAGCGGCGCTCGACGTTTAAAGGATACGCCCCATGCTCACCCAACCTCTGGCCCCCGCCGATTTCGACCTGATCGAAGAAACCCTGCTCAAGTACGGTGACGACCACTCGGTGCTGAACCTCGCCGAACTCGATGGTTACTTCTGCGCGCTGGTGTCCAGCCCGGCACCGGTGGATATCGCCGAGTGGTTCCCGGCGATCTGGGGCGGGCAGAACCCGCAGTGGGAAAGTGCCGAAGAAGCCAAGCAGTTCCTCGAACTGTGCGTTCGCCACATGAACGCCCGCGCCGCCCAACTGGCCACCGACGCCAAAGGTTTCCGGGCGCGCTTCGACGACACGGAGCATCAGGGCCAGACCCTGACCCTCGCCGAAGAATGGTGCTTTGGCTATATCCGTGGCGCCGCTATCGGCAACTGGCCTGAACTGCCCGCCGAACAGGCCGCACTGCTGGAGAAAATCTCCTGGTGCGCCGAACAGGACAACTTCGAACTGCCGGCGGACCTCGATGTACAGGCGCATCAGCAGCGCGTCAGCGAGATCGAACCGGCGGCGCGGGCGCTGCATGATTACTCGCTCGCCCAGCGCTAAGCCTCGACAAGCGTGACGTCTATGCCCGATTATTCGGGTCCGCCCGTCGGCCACTCCGTGCCACCTTGCCTTGAATCAGGAGCCTTGTACCTTGAGTTCGCAGAAAACCGTGACCGTTACACCGCCCACTTTCCCCCTCAATGGCAAGGTCGCGCCCCCCGGCTCCAAATCCATTACCAACCGCGCGCTGTTGCTCGCCGCCCTGGCCAAGGGCACCAGCCGCCTCAGCGGCGCGTTGAAGAGCGATGACACCCGGCACATGTCGGTGGCCCTGCGCCAGATGGGCGTGATCATCGACGAGCCGGACGACACCACCTTCGTGGTCACGGGCCAAGGCCAGCTGCAATTGCCTGCGCAGCCGCTGTTCCTCGGCAATGCCGGCACCGCGATGCGTTTTCTCACCGCCGCCGTCGCCACCGTGCAAGGCACCGTGGTGCTGGACGGCGACGACTACATGCGCAAACGCCCGATCGGCCCGCTGCTCGCCACCCTCGGCCAGAACGGCATCCAGGTCGACAGCCCGACCGGTTGCCCGCCGGTTACCGTGCATGGCGTGGGCAAGGTCCAGGCCAAGCGCTTTGAGATCGACGGCGGTCTGTCCAGCCAATACGTATCGGCCTTGCTGATGCTCGCGGCCTGCGGCGCAGCGCCGATTGAAGTGGCGCTGACTGGCAAGGACATCGGCGCCCGCGGCTATGTGGACCTGACCCTCGACTGCATGCGTGCATTCGGCGCGCAGGTCGAGGTGGTCGACGACACCACCTGGCGCGTCGCTCCCAGCGGCTACACCGCCCATGACTACCTGATCGAACCGGACGCCTCCGCCGCCACCTACCTGTGGGCGGCTGAAGTGCTGACCGGCGGGCACATCGATATCGGCGTCGCCGCACACGACTTCACCCAGCCGGACGCCAAGGCCCAGGCGCTGATCGCACAGTTCCCGAACATGCAGGCCACGGTGGTGGGTTCGCAAATGCAGGACGCGATCCCGACACTTGCCGTGCTGGCCGCGTTCAACAACAGCCCGGTGCGCTTCACCGAACTGGCCAACCTGCGGGTCAAGGAATGTGATCGCGTGCAGGCGCTGCACGACGGCCTCAACCAGATCCGCCCAGGCCTGGCCCGCATCGAAGGCGATGACCTGCTGGTGGCCAGCGATCCGGCACTGGCAGGCACGGCCTGCACTGCACTGATCGACACCCACGCCGATCACCGCATCGCCATGTGTTTCGCCCTGGCCGGGCTGAAGGTCTCGGGTATTCGTATTCAGGACCCGGACTGCGTGGCCAAGACCTATCCTGACTACTGGAAGGCACTGGGCAGCCTGGGTGTCGCCCTGCGCTACTGAGTCCGCGACGTCGAGATGGGGAGGGCTTGATCATGAACATTCGCCAACCCTGCCCGCCCGGCGCCTGTGTCTGTGACCGCGAACAGCTGCTGCAAACCCCAGGCGCCGACCTGCGCATCCTCAACCTGACGCGCCAGGAAGAAAAACGCCTGATCGAACGCCTGGAAGACCTGCAAAGCCTGCAAGACCTCGAACACATGCAGCAGCGCATGTACGCGCTATTGGGTATCCGCGTGCAGGTCGCGCCGGGGCACACCGAGGTCAAGAGCATGCGCGGGATTCAGATCGTCATCGACGAACTGCCCGGCCTGTGCCGCAAGACCCGGCAATCGATCCCGGCGGCGATTCGCCGAGGCCTGGAGAAACGACCGGAGATTGCCTACCGGCTGCTGGATGCACATGACCTGCTTGGACTCTAGTCGGTCCTTTCAGTGCATCGCCACCAAGCTGCTGCTCCAGGCCTGACGCGTGCCGCAACTAACGTAGTTACCAGATGAAATTATCGCCACCTTTCACGCCATGCCCATTAAGCACGTCTTGGTAAGTCATAGTGGGATACTTGATAAGCCTGTCCACTTGCTCGGAGTTCAAATCTTGAACTTCTCTAGGCGATATATTTGGAAACTCTTTCCCATGTGCATCCACCACTTGCTGAAAGTTCATATTGGGATATTTATCGAGCGTATTGTGTTGATCAAAGGTCAAGTTTTGCAGGTCGCCATTCGATAGATTTGGAAACGGACTGTCTTGGTCCGCATTGTTTTCCTGCTCTTGTCTCACTTGATCTTGCGTGGGTTTTCCCTGGGATGTGTCAATGGGAGGAGCAATCGGTGCGGATCCAGATACAGCAGAAATTGAAGTCATTATCAAATCTCCAGTGATTGTGAACGCCTTGATTGGTTGTCCAACGGTTTCTGGTTCCCTGCTCGCAACGAAATCATCCGGCGACCGTCTCGGTTTCGAACAGACCCTGGCCCACTGCCTTGGCGTGATCCAGATGCACCTGCACCTGGCCGCTTTCCGACTCCAGCAGCAACGCTGACGTCAGCACCTGCGCGCCACAGTAATCGAAGATCCCGTAATCGATCTGCGTGTGCATGGCCTTGGCATAACCATGGCGCTCAAACGCGCTTTGATCGGCAGCACCGAGTGCCAGCAGGTGAACCTGCAAGTGCCGCAGTTTCTTCACCACCGGAGTGTCGGGGCCGTAGTCGATCGCCCAGCCGTTGACGAACACGCGGTCGATCCACCCCTTGAGCAGGCCTGGCAGCGACCACCAGTAAATGGGGAACACCAAGACCAGGGCGTCGGCGCGATCGATGCGGGCTTGTTCGGCGGCGACGTCAGCCGGCGGTTCGGCGCGGGTGCGATGTACGCGCTGGTCGGCAGCGTTGTAGCGCGGGTCGAAGCCTTCGGCGGCAAGGTCGGCGATTTCGAACGTATGGCCAGACGCGCTAAGCCCGGCGGCAACTTGCGCGGCGAGGCTGTGGGTGAGGGATTGCGGGTCGTGATGAGCTACAACGATCAGTGCGTGCATGACAGTGACTCCCATTGGGTTTATGCTGGGCTTAAGTTACCTTTGGTAAGTTACTTTTGGTATATAAGCATGTCAAGCAGTGAATCCCCTGCCCCGCGTCGTCGCCTGTCGCGTGAAGATCGTCTGCGCCAATTGTTGGACGTGGCCTGGCAACTGGTGCGTGAAGAAGGCACCGAAGCCCTGACCCTCGGCCACCTGGCGGAACGAGCGGGCGTGACCAAGCCGGTGGTCTATGACCATTTCGTTACCCGCGCGGGGTTGCTGGCGGCGTTGTATGAGGATTTCGATGGGCGCCAGAATCAGGTGCTTGCCGACGCCCTCGAAGCCAGCAGCCCGACCCTGGAAGATCGCGCGTGGGTGATCGCCTCATCCTATGTCGACTGCGTGTTGTTGCAGGGCCGGGAAATTCCGGGGGTGATCGCGGCGCTGAGCAGCTCGCCGGAGCTGGAAAGCCTCAAGCGCAAGTACGAAGCACTCTTTCTCGATAAGTGCCGCGACGTCATGGCCCCCTTCGCGCCGGGCGGCAGCGTGTCCCAGGCCGGGCTGCGGGCCATGCTCGGGGCGGCGGAGGCCTTGTCTCATGCGGCGGCCAGCGGTGAGCTCAGCCGCGAAGAGGCGCAACAGGAGTTGCTGGCGACCATTCTGGCAATGGTCAATCGCGGGGCGCACAGCGCCCGTTGAGAGGCGTTTTTCAGCCTCGCCCCTGCACAAACAAGCGGACCTTGTGCGCCAGTTGATCCAGGTGCCGGTCACGTTGCTTCTCGGCATCCACCATGGCGCGCTTGCCATGTTTTTGCAGCAGGTAGGTATGAATCTGCCGCACTTCCAATGAGCTATAGATAGCGGCCACATCCAGCACGCCCATCAAGCCATCGGTGGCGTAGGCGCGGGTGTTCATCAGCACCTGCGTGCCGCGCGCGCCGCGCACCTGAAAGCCCATCGCCGCGAAGGCCGGCACTTTGTCCACGGCGCAGGCCAGTTCGGCGTGAGGGTAACGTGCCAGCACCTCTTGCATCATGCCCCGCGCCACGCCCTGGCGCCGGCTGCCTGCCTGTACGGCCATGAACGCCACACCGCAGGCTTCTGGGTCGTCCTTGACCGGCAAGTACAGCAAAAACCCAATGACTTTTTCCGGGTCTTGCGCAGACGTCGCGACGATCAGTTCGACCGCGATCCCCTTCGACCCGTCCAGCGCCTGCAGGTACAAATGCACCTCAAAGCCGATGGCATATTGGTAAATGTTGTAGAGCAGGTTACTCGGCGGCAGCGCGACGCTGCTGATGTCGGTGAGGTTGTCGACCACCATCTGCAGGATCTGGCTGTTGATCGGTTCGGGGCACGGCGTGGTGTAGCGGGTAAGGCTGAACATGCAAATTCCTGAGGTTTCGCGTCAAGGCAGATGGGATTGTACCTGTTGCAGCAGGTTCGGGATCGATAGGCATACCCGCCATGCTCTGCACGCCTGGCGGCTCGCATGCACATCGCCCCGGGGACGGGCCGCACTGTCATCGTCCGCACACCTCGCGCAAACATCCGCGCAACCAACGATGGGCCAGATCGGCGTCCAACCGTGGGTGCCAGAGCATTGCCACGGTAAACGCGGGTAACGCCACCGGCAGCGCAAAACAGAACAGGTCGCGCCGGTCTGGGGTATAGCGCTCGGGCACCGAGGCAATCAGGTCGGTGTTGCGTGCCAGGGCGATGGCGCTGGAAAAACTCGCGACGATGCTGCCGATCTGCCGCTTCAGGCCCTGGGCTTCAAGGACGTCGTCGATCTGGCCGCGGTCCTGGCCGCGCCGCGATACGTAAAGGTGTCGGCCCTCGGCAAACCGTGCAGCGCTGATCTCGCCTTGGCTCAGGGGATGGCCGCTGCGCACCACGCCGATCAGGCGATCGCGAAACAGCGCCTGGGTCAGCACTTCAGGGCTGGCCGTGGGGTCGACCACGCCGATGTCCAGGTCGACGCGGCCTTCGCGCAGTTGCGCAGTGTCCTTGTCGGTCTTGCTGACGAAGCGCAGGCGCACGCCGGGGGCGTCCTCGGCGAGACGGGCGAGCAACGCCGAACCGAAGCCTTCGACAAACTCCTCGCTGGTTCGCAGGGTGAAGGTGCGGACCACGTGGGCCATCTCCAGCGCCTGCGCCGGGCGCAACACCGCCTGGGCGCCCTGCACCAGTTGGCTGACCTGTTCGCGCAGTGCCAACGCCCGGGGCGTCGGCACCAGGCCACGGCCAGCGCGGACCAGCAACGGGTCGCCGGTGGTCGCACGCAAGCGCGCCAACGCCCGGCTCATGGCCGAAGGGCTCAACCGCAGGCGCTTGGCCGCACGGGCGACACTGCCTTCGGCGAGCAATACATCCAGGGTGATCAGCAAATTGAGATCGGGCATCAGTGCTCCATGGCAGGCGTTACATGCAGGTATTTAGTGCAAATCATGCGTCTTCCGCCATGTTAGGCCACGCCGTAGATTTGCGACAGTTGCGTTCATTCAAGGAATCTTCCATGCATACCTCTTCCCGTGGCGGTCTTGTCAGCCTGTGCCTGTCCATGTTGCTGGCCGCCCTTGGCACCAGCATCGCCAATGTCGGCCTGCCCAGCCTCGCGCAGGCCTTCAATGCATCCTTTCACGCGACGCAATGGGTGGTGCTCACCTACCTGCTGGCGATCACGGCAGTCATCGTCAGTGCCGGACGCCTGGGCGATCGGCTGGGGCGACGGCGGCTGTTGATCGCTGGCTTGCTGCTGTTCGCCTTGGCCGGCGGGTTATGCGGTGTCGCGCCTGGCCTGCGGTGGCTGATTGCAGCGCGCAGCCTGCAAGGTTTGGGCGCGGCGATCATGATGGCGATGACGTTAGCGATGGTCGGCGACACCGTCCCCCAAGCGCGCATTGCGCGTGTCATGGGCTTGCTCGGCACGATGTCAGCCGTCGGTACCGCCATGGGCCCCGGCGTGGGCGGCCTGTTGCTCAGTGTGTGGGGGTGGCGCGCGCTGTTTCTGGTGGGGATGCCGCTGGGCTTGCTCGCGGCCGCCCTCGCCTGGCGCTACTTGCCGGTGGATCAGCCACCCGCGCCACTGGCCAGCGGCACCGGCATTTGGCGCTCATTGCAGTCGACCTCGTTACGCGCCGGCCTGGCGATGAGTGCGTTGGTGTCGGCGGTGATCATGGCCACCTTTGTCGTCGGGCCGTTCTACTTGTCCCGAGGGCTTGGGCTCGATCCGGCCGGGATGGGCCTGGCAATGGCCGTCGGCCCTGGTGTCGCGGCGCTCACCGGCATTCCGGCCGGTCGTCTGAGCGAACGCTTTGGCAGCCACGTCATGACACTCGTGGGGCTGGCTGTCTGCGGCAGTGGCGCCCTGTCGCTGTGCCTTGCGTCCGGGCTGGTCACTTATCTTGCCTCACTGATTACGCTGACGGCGGGCTACAGCCTGTTCCAGGCCGCCAACAACACTGCGGTGATGAGCGAAGCCGATGCGGCACGCCGAGGCACGATCTCAGGCCTGCTGAACCTGTCACGCAACCTGGGGCTGATTTTCGGTGCGTCGGCATTGGGCGCGATGTTTGCCTGGACCACTCCCGATGTCACCCACGCCACGCCGCAATCCGTGGCTGACGGTCTGCACGCAACCTTTACCGCAGCATTCGCTTTGATCCTGCTCGCCAGCGCCATGGCATGGCGGCGACAGCCCGCGCGTCAGCTGGCGTGAGCTGAATATCCTCATTCATTGCGGGTTGATCATCCTCGCCATGCCAGCGCGGCGGATGGTGGCGTTTGCCTTGCATGACCAGGGCCGTGAACATCCGGCATTCAAAACCCGAGGAAAAAAGTTCGGACCAACGGGTGCATGGACGCCCCTACATCGCGCATCATGGGCACTTTCAAGTTCAAGGGTAACGTCCATGCGCGTGCTGTCATTGATGATGGGTCTGACGACGCTGGCCGCCAGCCTGGTGTTCTGCGCCAGCGCGATGGCGAATGAAGAAAGTCAGTTAGTGCAACAGATCAACGCTTACCGCAGCCAGGTGCAACGCTGCGGCGACCAAGGTTCCCAGGAACTGCCACCGCTGGCCAGCGATACACGCCTGGTGCTGCCGGCCAGTAATGTCGGCGACTTGCAGCAGGCCCTGGCCCGCGCGGCGTACCCGATGGTCAACGTGCAGGCAATCAGCCTGTCCGGGCCCAAGGATGCCCAGGCGGCCATGAAAGCCGTGCGCGAGAGTTTCTGCCGCGTGGTGCTGGACCCGCAATTCGTCGACATCGGCGTGAGCAACAGCGGCCAGGACTGGCGCATCGTGCTCGCCCGCCCACTGCTGTCCAGCGGCCTGGGCGATTGGCAGACCGAAGGCAGGCAATTGCTGAACCTGATCAACGCCGCCCGCACACAACCGCGCCAATGCGGTCCCCAGGCGTTCACCGCGACCACGCCACTGTCGTGGAACGACACCTTGGCCAGTGCCGCCAACAGCCACACACGCAACATGGCCAACGGCAATTTCTTCGACCATCTGGACCACGACGGCCGCACCCCGGGCGACCGTGCCGAGCTGGCCGGGTACAGCGCGAAGAACATCGGCGAAAACATCGCGGCCGGCCTCGACACCCCGCGCAAAGTGGTGGACGGCTGGCTCGCCAGCCCCGGCCATTGCGCCAACCTGATGAACCCGCAATTCCGTGAATTGGGCGCCGCCTACGCGATGGACCCGAAGAGCGATGCAGGCATTTATTGGATAGCGGTGTTCGGAACACAACAGTAAGTGAACACCCGCGATGAGATCTATCCCAGCGGGTGAAGCATCAAAGTGCCATCTCATGGATAATTGCGCTGAACCGGCAGCAATCATTTCTGTCTGTTGCTTATTGGCCTGACGCATCAGGCATCCAAACAGACCGTGGCAAACAAGGTGTTCACCCGATGATGAATTGGCTGCAAAGCAGCAGCGACATGGCCGAGCGGGTACGCCAGCACGACTGGGCCAGTACGCCCCTGGGTCCGCTGGAACACTGGCCGGATGTGCTCAAGACCACCGTGGCGCTGTGCTTTGCTTCAAGTTTCCCCCAAGCCATCGTGTGGGGGCCTCAATTGACGACCCTCTATAACGACGCGTTCATTCCGATACTGGGCAATAAACCCTATGCCCTGGGGCGTCCGTTCAGCGAGATCTGGAGCGAGGTCTGGGACGACATTAGCCCCATCGCCGACGCGGCTTTCCA
The DNA here is from genome assembly GCF_053502595.1 of Pseudomonas sp. LY-1. NCBI lineage: Bacteria > Pseudomonadati > Pseudomonadota > Gammaproteobacteria > Pseudomonadales > Pseudomonadaceae > Pseudomonas > Pseudomonas sp. LY-1. Next base: position 3,926,907 of record NZ_CP094353.1, read on the forward strand.
GGGCCATGCGACCTATATCGAAAACTTCCCGCTGGTGATCGAACGCGGCGCGGCGCCGGAACAGGCGTACTTCACGTTCTGCTATAGCCCGATCCGCGACCCGCGGGGCCACGTCGTCGGCATGCTCGACACCGTGACCGAAACCACCGCCACGGTGTTCCTTTCGCGCCGCCTTGCGGTGCTGGATACCATCGGCAGCACGGTCGCCAATGCCACCGATGCCGAAGCCATCGTGACCGCCACCACGCACCTGCTGGCGCAGCACCTGCAAGTGTCCATCTGCGCCTACGCCGATATGGACGCCGATGAAGACGGCTTCACCATCCGTGACAACTGGACGGCTCCCGGCTCGCCCAGCATCGTCGGCCACTACCGCCTGCAGGCCTTCGGGCAAACCGCGGTCAAGTGCCTGCGGGCCGGTGAGCCACTGGTGATCGGCAACAACCGGCTTGAACTGCCCGCGCAGGAAGCCGCGGCGTTCCAGGCCCTGGGCATCACCGCCACGATCTGCATACCACTGATCAAACACGGTCGCCTTACGGCCTTGATGGCGGTTCACAGCACAGCAGAGCGGACCTGGTCGCCGTATGACCTGGCGCTGTTGGCCGAAGTCACCGAGCGGTCCTGGGCGCACATCGAACGGGTGCGCGCCGATGCCGCCGTGCGCCAAGGGTTGGCGGCCTTTACCGAATTGAACGCCACCCTCGAGCAGCGTGTGGAAGAACGCACCGCTGCGCTGGCCCAGGCCGAAGCGGCGTTGCGTCAATCGCAGAAACTCGAAGCCATCGGCCAATTGACCGGCGGCGTGGCCCATGACTTCAACAACCTGCTGACCATCATTCGTTCGTCGGTGGACTTTTTGCGTCAGCCCGGGCTGCCCGAAGAACGGCGCCAACGCTACATGCGCGCGGTATCCGACACCGTCGAGCGCGCCAGCAAGTTGACCAGCCAGTTACTTGCGTTCGCGCGCCGCCAACCGCTGAACCCGGAAGTCTTCGATGTGGCGCAGCGGGTCAAGGACATTGGCGAGATGCTCGAGAGTGTCACCGGTGCGCGCATTCATGTGCAGGTTCAATTGCCCGAGCGGCCGTGCCATGTCCGGGTCGACTCGAGCCAGTTCGAAACCGCGCTGATCAATATCGCACTCAACGCCCGCGATGCCATGGACGGCCAGGGCACCCTGACCCTGCGCGTGGACACGTTGGATGCGATGCCGCGCATCCGGGGCGATGCCCAAGCCTGCCAGCCGTTTGTCACGGTGGCCCTGGCCGACACCGGCAGCGGCATTCCGGGGGAAACGTTCGAGCGCATTTTCGAGCCGTTCTTTACCACCAAGGCCGTGGGCAAAGGCACGGGCCTGGGGTTGTCACAGGTGTTCGGCTTCGCCAAGCAGTCCGGTGGCAATGTCGACGTGGCCAGCCGTCTTGGCCAGGGCACGGTGTTTACCCTGTACCTGCCCGAGGTCGAGCCGGAGGACGCCCGCCACGAGCCCTCCCCTAGTGACCCGGCACCGCCCCACGACACGACCCTGCGCAACATCCTGATCGTGGAAGACAACCTGGACGTAGGCCGTTTCGCCAACCAGATCCTCCAGGACCTCGGTTACCAGACCACCTGGGCGACCGATGCCGAACAGGCGCTGGCGCTGGCCGGTCCGGATGCCGCGGCTTTCGACGCGATTTTCTCAGACGTGGTGATGCCGGGCATGACCGGCGTGGCGATGGCCAGGCTCCTGCGCCAACGTCGCGCCGACCTGCCGGTGGTACTCACCTCCGGCTACAGCGAAGAACTCGCGGAAAGCGGCTACGAAGGGTTCGAGTTCCTCGCCAAGCCCTACTCCGCCGACCAGGTGGCGCGGGTGCTGGCCAAGGCCATGTTCAAGGACTGAGCCCTACTCCGCCACGGCCACTTGATTGCGGCCGAGGGCCTTGGCGCGGTATAGCGCCTTGTCGGCGGTGTTCATCAACGCGTGCAGGTCGCCATCCAAGGTGCAGGTCGACGCCACGCCGAGACTGGCGGTCATGCCCTGCACAGGTTCGGAAGCCATGCAGGAGATGGCCTTGATCAACTGCTCAGCGATACCCCGGGCGGTTTCCAGCGAGGTATTGGGCAGCAACACCGCAAACTCCTCGCCCCCCAGGCGACCGTACACATCGGCCTGGCGAAACGACGCGGTGATCACTCCGCCGATCTGCCGCAATACCTGGTCGCCGGCCTGGTGGCCGTAGGTATCGTTGATTTCCTTGAAGTGGTCCATGTCGATCATCAACGCGCACAGCGGCTGCCGGTTGAGACGGCACTGCGCGTACAGCAATTGTGCATGTTCAAAAAACGCGCGGCGGTTCATCAGCCCGGTCAGTTCATCGGTCTGTGCGGCGCGCGCGGAAATAGTGTGGGCGCGTTCCATCTGCCTGGTCAGGCGGAAGGCTTTTTCCAGGGCGCCGGACAACTTGCGCGTGGCACTGACCACAAACGAGGAAAACACCAGCACCGCAATCGCCACGCCGACCTGCATCGACGACGGCTGAAACAGCAGCCACAGCGTACACGGCAGCAACACCAGGCCCATGGACACCATGGTCATGTAGCGATAGGCCGAATAGCACGAGACAGCACTGACGGACATGCCCACGGTAAACAACATCACCAGTACTTGGGACATCCGGTCGTCGCTGGGCATTACCGCAAAGGCACCGGCGCCCCAGATGCTCGCGGACAGTATCAAGGTGAGCCAGTAACGGCGCTCCCAGCGTTCCGGCGTGCGCTCGCTGTGGGGGCTGCGAAACCACTCGAGGAACATTTTCACCCGCAGCAGCGATGACGCCGCCAGCACCGCCAGCCATACCTGCATGACCTGGTGGTCAAAACGGTCCCAACACAGCCAGCAAAGCATCGCCGCCGCGAAATAACTGCCGAAAATGGCGGCAAATGACTGACGAAACAGCTGATGCAAACGATCGGTTCGCACCTGCCCCTCAATAACGCAATCCTGGTCTTGCTCATGCCCAAGGCCATTCATGAAAACCGCCTGATTCAACTGCCGCGACAAAGGTGCCATTGTGGCACCCTGCCACTAGCGCGGACAATAGACGCCAGCACCTTGGCGCCGTTAACTGTCTTGCGGACGCAAAATCAGCACGCCCAATGGCGGCAGATTCAACGACAGCGACACCGGTTGACCATGATGCGGTTCATCTTCGGTGAATACCCCCCCGCCATTGCCATAATTCGAACCGGCATACGTGTCCGCATCGCTGTTGATCACCTCGCTCCAACGCCCGGCGAATGGCACGCCGACCTTGTAGGCTTCACGGGGCACCGGGGTGAAGTTGGCCACCACCAGTACCGGCCTGCCGTCCTTGCTCCAGCGCAGCCAGGCGTAGACGCTGTTGATCGCATCGTCGCCGATCAGCCACTGGAAGCCTTGGGGCGCGTCGTCCTGTTCATACAGGGCCGGTTCTTCGCGGTACAGCCGATTCAAGTCACTCACCAGCTTCTGCACCCCACGGTGTTCGGGGTATTGCAGCAGGTACCAGTCCAGTTGCTGGTCGTGGTTCCACTCGCGCCATTGGCCGAACTCGCAGCCCATGAACAGCAGCTTCTTGCCCGGGTGCGTCCACATGAAACTCAGGTAGGCGCGCAGGTTGGCGAATTTCTGCCAGCGGTCGCCGGGCATCTTGTCGATCAGCGAGTGCTTGCCGTGGACCACTTCATCGTGGGAGATCGGCAGGATGAAACGCTCGGACCAGGCATACACCAGGCCAAAACTCAGTTCATTGTGATGGTGGGCGCGGTACACCGGGTCTTGCTGGATGTAATGCAGGGAATCGTTCATCCAGCCCATGTTCCACTTGTAGTTGAAGCCCAGGCCGCCCTGTTGGGTCGGCTGGCTGACGCCCGGCCAGGCCGTGGATTCTTCGGCGATCACCAGCGCGCCGGGGGCTTCGAGGGCGACCACGTCGTTCAAGTGCCGCAGGAAGTCGATGGCTTCGAGGTTCTCGCGGCCGCCATGGCGGTTGGGCACCCATTCGCCGGCCTTGCGCGAATAGTCGCGATACAGCATCGAGGCCACGGCATCGACGCGCAGGCCATCGACGTGGAAGTGTTTGAGCCAATGCAGCGCCGAGGCCAGCATAAAGCCATGTACTTCGGTGCGACCCAGGTTGTAGATCAGCGTGTCCCAATCCTGGTGGAAGCCTTCCAGCGGGTTGGCGTATTCGTACAGCGCCGTGCCATCGAATTGCGCGAGGCCGTGGGCATCGGTGGGAAAATGCGCCGGTACCCAGTCGAGGATCACGCCGATGTCGGCCTGGTGACAGGCATTGACGAACTCGGCGAATGCTTGCGGCGAACCGAAGCGCGCAGTCGGCGCGAACTGGGACAACGCTTGATAGCCCCAGGAGCCGCCGAACGGGTGTTCCATGATCGGCATCAGCTCGATATGGGTAAAGCCCAACTGTTGCACATACGGAATCAGCCGCTCGGCCAGTTCACCCCAGCCGTACTGGCGCGAAACCTCACCGGCCTCGTCCAGTTCGCACTGCCAGGAGCCCAGGTGCAACTCATAAATCGACAGCGGTGCCGTGGGCTTCTGCTTTTGCGCACGCGCCTGCATCCACGCGTGATCCTGCCAGTCGACCTGCAACGGCGACGCGACTTTCGATGCCGTGTCGGGCGGCATCTGGGTGGCCAGGGCCATCGGGTCGGCCTTGAGCGGCAAAATGCCGTGGGCCCCGAGAATCTCGTATTTGTAGGCCGCGCCCGCTTGCAAGCGTGGGATAAAGATCTCCCACACACCGGCCGGATGGCGCAGGCGCATCGGGTGGCGGCGGCCGTCCCAGATATTGAAGTCGCCGACCACCGACACGCGCCGGGCGTTCGGTGCCCACACGGCAAACCGCACGCCCTGCACGCCATCGACCGTGGTCAACTGGGCGCCCAGGCAGCTGCTGAGGTCACGGTGATTGCCTTCGGCAAACAGGTACAGGTCCATTTCCCCCAGCAGCAGTTGCTGGAAACTGTAAGGGTCTTCGGTGATCTGTTCGCCACCGGCCCATTGGATCTTCAACAGGTAGGCCTGGCGGCTGCTGAAATGCCCGATAAACAGACCCGGCACCTGGGTCGCGTCGAGGCTGCCGATCGGCTCGCCAGTGTCGCGACTCAGCAGCTGGACACTCAAGGCCTCCGGCAGGAACGCACGGACAAACTGGCCGCCCTGCTCGTCATCATGGGGCCCGAGAATCGAGAACGGATCATGGTGTTCGGCGCGCACCAGCGCTTCGACGTCCTTGGACGCCGGCATTGCTGTCAGTTTCGGCTGCAGCGGTTCTTTATTCGTAAAACTCATGACGTCTCCCCACCGCGTACAGATTTCGATCCAGGTATGAGCCCGCTGAGCAAACCGTGTAACCCCTGCAAGGGCACCGGCAGCCAGGTCGGGCGGTTTTCCGCTTCATAAGCCACTTCGTACGCGGCCTTCTCCAGGCTGAACAAGGTCAGCGCTGCGTCCTGGCCTTTGGCATCCTGCCAGTCATGCGCCAGTGTAGCCGTCGCCGCGTGATAAGCCTTGATAAATGCCAGACGCGCCTCAATCAGGTAGCGCTCGGTCACACGCTGGCGCGCCGCGTCCGCTGCGGGTGAGTGGTCCACACCTTGCACATTCAGGGCCATGGCCGCTGCGTAATCAAACGAACGCAGCACGCCGCTGACGTCTTTATACGGGCTGTGCTTGCCGCGCCGTTCGTGCAGCGGCCGCGCCGGCTCCCCTTCAAAGTCGATCAGGTAGGCGTCGCCTTTCACTACCAGCACCTGGCCCAGGTGCAAGTCACCGTGGACGCGAATGCGCAAGCCGCCCAACGTGGCCTGCGCCAACGCCCGGACCTGAGCGCCGATGGCTTTTTTCTGCTCCAACAATTCACTGACCCGCGCCTGATCGGCCGGGTTCAATTGGTTTTGATGCAGTTTGAGCAATTGCAGGGCGCGCTCGATCTGCGCCGCGATGTCCTTGGCCCAGGCCTCGGCATCCTTGGCGGTGGTGACTTCGGCTTGGAAGTCTGGGTTGGCCGTCGGCGCCGCCAGCACGCCGTGCATTTCACCCAGGCGCTGCCCGAGCAAGCCGGCAAAGTCGGCCAGCTCGCCCAAGGCGTTGTAATGCTGCTCCTGTTCGGACATCGCTTCGGCCAGTTCGTCGCGGATCGCGCGCTCCAGGTTGTTCTGGGTCCAGCCCCAGGCGTCGCCCTGGTTGCTCAGGTAGCCCTGGGCAATCATCAACAGGTTGTCCTGGCCTTGGCCGTCACGCCGAATCATCGAACCGAGCAACGGCGAAATGTTCGGGTAACCGGCTGCGGTCAGGTAGGCGCTCATCTCCAGCTCCGGATGGACCCCGGCGCTGACCTTGCGGATCAGCTTGAGCACCAGGCTCTCGCCCACCACCACCGAGCTGTTGGACTGCTCGGCGGCCAGGTAGCGCACGGGCGACTCATCGGTCAGCGCCAGCCTGGCCAGTTGCGGCGTGGCTTCAAAGCGCAGCTCGCCCTCGCTGCTGTTCAACACGGTGCCGGCCTGCAAGGCCTGGATCACCGCGCGGATAAAGTGTTCCAGGCTGAACGCATCGGTCACCAACCCCACCTGACGCACGCGCCGCACACGGGCCAGGGCCAGTTGTTGCGGCAAGGCGCTGGTGAACTGGTCTTCGCCGAGAAAGCCGAACGGCAACTGGTAACGGCTGACCTGCCCCCCGGCGCTCACCTCGATTTCGCTGAGCAGCACCGGGTGCTGCAGGTCGCCGAACCGCACGCCGTAGGCGATATGCACGCTGTCGATGGCCGTGTCCTTGCCGGCGAACCAGCGGCGCTTGGGCAGCCAGGCCGGCAGCGAGGTGTGCTCCAGGACGGCGCGACACGGTGCGTCGAGCAGCTCCTCCATGCGCTTTTTCAGAACCAGGGTGGTGAAGTCCGGCATGCTTTGCACCGGTTCCACATGCCAGCTGGGCATCTGGTTTTCCGCCGCCAGCACGAACCAATAGAAGCCATACGGCGCCAGGGTCAGCAGGAAATTCAACTGGCCGATGGGCGGGAACGCATTACCGCCGAGCATCTCCACCGGCACCATGCCGGCGAAGGCCGAGAGGTCCAACTCGGCCGCCTGGGCGCTGCGCGAGACGTTGGCCACGCACAGGATGATCTCGGTGCGGCCGTCGTCCCCGGTGAATTCACGGGTATAGGCGAGGATGCGCCGGTTGCTCGGCGAGAGCATCTTCAAGCTGCCGCGGCCGAAGGCCTTGGACTGCTTGCGCACCGCAAGCATGCGGCGGGTCCAGTTGAGCAACGAATGCGGGTCCTGGGCCTGGGTTTCGACGTTGACCGACTGATAGCCGTATTGCGCGTCCATGATCGGCGGCAGCACCAGGCTGGCCGGGTCGGCGCGGGAAAAGCCGCCGTTGCGGTCGATGGACCACTGCATCGGCGTTCGCACGCCGTCGCGGTCGCCCAGGTAGATGTTGTCGCCCATGCCGATTTCATCGCCGTAATACAGGGTCGGCGTGCCGGGCATCGACAACAGCAGGCTGTTGAGCAGTTCGACGCGGCGCCGGTCACGCTCCATCAGCGGCGCCAGGCGCCGGCGAATGCCCAGGTTGATCCGCGCGCGACGGTCGGCGGCGTAGTAGTTCCACAGGTAGTCGCGTTCTTTGTCGGTGACCATTTCCAGGGTCAGTTCATCGTGGTTGCGCAGGAAGATCGCCCATTGGCAATTGGCCGGGATTTCCGGGGTCTGGCGCAGGATGTCGGTGATCGGGAAACGGTCCTCCTGGGCCAACGCCATGTACATGCGCGGCATCAGCGGGAAGTGAAAGGCCATGTGGCATTCATCGCCGTCGTCGCCCTTTTTGTCACCGAAGTACATCTGCGTGTCTTCCGGCCACTGGTTGGCTTCGGCCAGCAGCATGCGGTCGGGGTAATGAGCGTCGATCTCGGCGCGGATCTGCTTGAGGACGTCGTGGGTTTCCGGCAGATTTTCGTTGTTGGTGCCGTCGCGCTCGATCAGGTACGGGATCGCGTCCAGGCGCAGGCCGTCGATGCCCATGTCGAGCCAGAAGCGCATAACCGACAGCACAGCTTTCATCACTTGCGGATTGTCGAAGTTGAGGTCGGGCTGGTGCGAATAGAAACGGTGCCAGAAGTACTGGCCGGCCACCGGGTCCCAGGTCCAGTTGGACTTCTCGGTATCGAGGAAGATGACGCGCGTGCCGTCGTACTTCTGATCGTCGTCGGACCACACGTAGAAGTCCCGCGCCGCCGAACCGGGCTTGGCCTTGCGTGCGCGCTGAAACCACGGGTGCTGGTCGGAGGTGTGGTTGATCACCAGTTCGGTGATCACCCGCAGCCCGCGTTGGTGGGCTTCGGCGATAAAGCGCCGGGCGTCGGCCATGGTCCCGTAGTCGCTGTGCACGCCGCGGTACTCGGCGATGTCATAACCGTCGTCGCGACGTGGCGAGGGGTAGAACGGCAGGAGCCAGATGGTGTTCACACCGAGGTCGGCGATGTAGTCGAGTTTGGCGATCAGCCCGGGAAAGTCACCGATGCCGTCGTTATTGGAGTCGAAATAGGATTTGACGTGAACCTGATAGATCACCGCGTCCTTGTACCACAGCGGGTCTTTGATAAAGGTGGCAGCCTTGGGTTTCTTCGCCATTGGAAACTCCTGAAAACTCGAGGATTCTTGCAGACTGAAGCGGGTCGAAGTGCGGGGGCTTGCGCCCGATAGCGGCAGGACAGTCACTTGATCCATAGGCTGGCATAGCGCTTTCGGGAGCAAGCCCCCGCCCACATGTCGCTCCTTAGTACGTGGTGATGCGCCAGATCCCGAACGGCATCTGCGGCTCCAGCCGCATCCATTGGGTCTTGCCGTACCATGTCCAGCGATGGCCGTTCATCAAATCTTCGCCCTGGGTGTGGGCGTCGTCCGGCAGGCCCAGCTCCCACAGCGGCAATTCGAATTGCGCTTCCTGGGCATTGAATGGGTCGAGGTTGACCGCCACCAGGATGAAATTGCTGCCGTCTTCGCTGCGCTTGCCGAAGTACAGGATGTTCTCGTTCCAGGCGTTGTAGAGCGTTAGCCCCAAATGCGTGTGCAATGCCGGGTTTTGCCGGCGGATGCGGTTGAGTTGGGCGATCTCGGCGATGATGTTGCCGGGTGCGGTGAAATCCCGGGGGCGGATCTCGTATTTTTCCGAGTCCTGGTACTCTTCCTTGCCCGGCACCGGCGCGGCTTCGCACAGTTCGAAGCCGGAATACATGCCCCACAACCCCGAGCCCATGCTCGCCAGCGCGGCGCGGATCAAGAAGCCCGGGCGCCCGGACTCATGCAGGAAAGCGGGGTTGATGTCCGGGGTGTTGACGAAGAAGTTCGGCCGGTAGCACTCGCGCCAGGGCGACTCGTTCAATTGCGCCAAGTACTCGCTCAGCTCGGCCTTGGTGTTGCGCCAGGTGAAATAGGTGTAGCTCTGGGAGTAACCGACCTTGCCCAGGCGCGCCATCATCGCCGGTGTGGTGAATGCTTCGGCGAGGAAGATCACCTCCGGGTACTTGGACCGCACATCGCTGATCAGCCATTGCCAGAATGGCAGCGGCTTGGTGTGAGGGTTATCGACGCGGAATGTCTTCACGCCCTCCTCGACCCAAGCGAGCACGATGTCACGCAGTTCGGTCCACAGGCTGGGGATCGCATCGGCGGCGTAGAAATCGACGTTGACGATGTCTTGGTACTTTTTCGGCGGGTTTTCCGCGTATTTGATCGTGCCGTCCGGGCGCCAGTTGAACCAGCCCGGGTGCTGCTTGAGCCACGGGTGGTCCTGGGAGCACTGAATGGCAAAGTCCAGGGCGACTTCCAGGCCATGGTCGGCGGCGGCCTTGACCAGGCGCCGAAAATCGTCGCGGCTGCCCAGTTGCGGATGAATCGCGTCGTGACCGCCCTCCTCGCTGCCTATCGCGTAGGGGCTGCCCGGATCGTGCTGCTCGGCCCTCAAGGCATTGTTCCTGCCCTTACGGTGGCTGCGGCCGATGGGGTGGATCGGCGGGAAGTACAGCACGTCGAACCCCATGTCATGGATCATCGACAGCCGCGAATGCACGTCGAGGAACGTACCGTGACGCGCTGGATGGTCGGTGATAGAGCGCGGAAACAGCTCATACCAACTGGCAAACTGCGCACGCTCGCGCTCCACGTCGAGCGGGTACGCGGGACTGATGCTCAAATAGGCGCGGTGATCGGCCCGGGTCATCAGGTACGCACTGTCTTCGTGCAGGAACAGCGCAACCTGCTCGGTTTCCAGCAGGCCGGAGAGCTCGTGGTGCAAGCGCATCAGGCGCTCGCGCAGCTCACTGTCACTGCGCTCGGCGGCCAGCAGCACCAGGCTGCGGCCTTCCTGCAACTCAAGGCTGACCGGCACGCCAGCCTCATGTTTCTTGCGCAGTTCGTAGCAGAAGCTGGCAAAGCTATCGATCCAGGCTTCGATGCAATATTCATGGGGCCCTTGGGCGGTGACGGTAAACGCGCCCTCCCAGCCGTCGTTGCCGATATCGGCCATGACCTCGCTGTGCCAGCTTTCATCGTGCAAGGCGCGCCAGCGGATCAGCACCGCGAGCGTGTCGTGGCCGTCGGCGAACACCTTGCTGGTGACATTGATGCGTTGGCCCACCACGGCCTTGACCGCAAATTCGCCGCCGTCGATCACCGGCATGGTGCTTTCAATCGCTATGCGAGGCAGCAACAACGCCTGGGACAGCGGCAATACACAATCGTCTGGAGTCAGTGTTTCAGCAGTCATCGAGCATCTTCCCCTTACGCCCTGTGGACGCTCTTTGCTTGATCCGAATTCTGATACGGCACCGCTCTCCCTGAGCAGGGCCACATAAGGTCCGAGCCCGGGGCCGGGTGAAAAGTTCAGGTGGATGTGCCGCCATCGACGGGGGAATCAATTCCCCCGGGCGGCTGTCCACCGATAGAGCAAAGCACAAAGGAGGCCACACCGATGAATATCCCGATCCCCGCGCAAACGCCCGATCCGAATATCGACAAGCCGACCCTGCCGCCCACCGAACCGGCTGCGCCTCCTGAGGAGGAACCGCCGCAAGACCCGCCCGTGCGGGTGGAGGAACCCTCAGCCCAATGCTATCCCCTCACCATCACCAGACGATGACAAGGAGTTCACCATGCCTGTACGTATCGAAAACCAGATCTGCTACTTCACGGTCGATGACAACGGCCAGGAACAAAGCCTGCCCGCGTCCCAGGTCACCATCAGTACCGACAGCGAAAAATCCATGTCTTTTGTGGCGCTGAACGACGATCGGATCTACATCACCGAGGTCGAGGCCGACGCGCTGACCGTCGCCGGCGCCCAGGATGGGCGCAAACACCTGAAGGCCAGCGACAGTGATTCGGTGATTTGATTGATCTGTATCAGCACACGCTGAATCGAGCTGCGCCCCAGGCGCCACGGGGTGCAGCACATTGTCGCAGCAGGGCCTTTGCAGCGCATCTGATCCGCTTTTTATCGCCACACCTGAGTCTGTTATGCAAACAGCACGACGAGCATAGTTCACCGGCCTGATGGAGGCTGATGAGCAAACGACCATGAGCGAAATGATCCCCGTCCGAACCGTGGAAATCCACGAGCCTGCGCACCCGAAGAAGGTGACGGCCAAATCCAGCGATAACCAGATCCATACCCGTAGCTTCACCGGCCTGTACCGCACCTTGCGCGTGGCTGGTGCAGGCTTTCTGTTCCTGGCGTTTTTCGGCACGGTGTGGCTGAACTGGGGCGGGCGCCAGGCCGTACTGTGGGACCTGGCCGAAAGCAAGTTCCACATATTCGGCGCCACGTTCTGGCCGCAGGACTTCATCCTGCTGTCGGCGCTGTTGATCATCTGCGCCTTCGGCCTGTTTGCGATCACCGTGTTCGCCGGCCGGGTGTGGTGCGGCTACACCTGCCCGCAAAGCTCGTTTACCTGGCTGTTCATGTGGTGCGAAAAAGTCACCGAAGGCGAGCGCAACCAGCGTATCAAGCTGCAAGCGGCACCCTGGAGCCTGAACAAACTGGCGCGGCGCTCGGCCAAACATACGCTGTGGCTGGGGATCAGCGTGCTGACCGGGTTGACCTTTGTCGGTTACTTCACACCCATTCGCCCGCTGGCCAGCGAACTGCTGACCTGGCAGATGGGCGGCGTGAGCCTGTTCTGGGTGGTGTTTTTCACCGCCGCCACTTACCTCAACGCCGGCTGGCTGCGCGAAGCGGTGTGCATGCACATGTGCCCGTATGCGCGATTCCAGAGCGTGATGTTCGACAAAGACACGCTGACCATCTCCTACGATGCGGCCCGTGGCGAACACCGCGGCCCGCGCAAGCGTGAAGCCAAACCGGCGGACGTCGGCCTCGGCGACTGCATCGATTGCCAATTGTGCGTGCAAGTGTGCCCCACCGGCATCGATATCCGCGACGGCCTGCAAATGGAATGCATCGGCTGCGCGGCGTGCATCGATGCCTGCGACTCGATCATGGACAAAATGGGCTACACCCGCGGCCTGGTGAGCTACACCAGCGAACATCAACTGCAAGGCGGCAAGACCCACCTGCTCAGGCCACGCCTGATCGGCTACAGTGCGGTGCTGCTGGTGATGATCGCGGCGTTGGTCGTGGCACTGGTGCAGCGGCCGATGGTGTCGCTGGACGTGACCAAGGACCGCGGCATGTTCCGCGAAAACAGCCAGGGCCTGATCGAAAACATCTACAGCCTCAAGGTCATCAACAAGACCCAGCAACCCCAGGACTACCGCCTGGAACTGGTGGATGGCGAAGGCTTCCAGCTGCAAGGCAAGACCCAGATCAGCCTGGCCCCGGGGGAAATCAGCGACGTGCCGGTGTCGGTGGCGTTGCTGGCGGACAAGCCGGCGAGCAGTTCGCAGATCCTGCGCTTCAAGGTCACCAACATCGACGAACCATGGGTCTACAGCGCTGCCGACAGCCGTTTCGTGGCACCGTTGAACCGCTGAGGGTTGGCCTGCATAAGAGATCAAATGTGGCAGCCGCTCAGCCGGCGGCCACATTTCGCCCTGCGTACATCTTGAGAAGATTAATTTGGCTACCATGAAACGCTACGAAAAATTCGCCGACGACATCGCAGAACTGATCCGCTCCGGCGTGCTCGGCCCTGGCCAGCGAGTGCCTTCGGTGCGCTATGCCAGCCAGACCTACGGCGTCAGCCCGTCCACGGTGTTCCAGGCGTACTACCTGCTGGAACGCCGCGGCCTGATCCGGGCACGACCGCGTTCCGGCTACTTCGTCAACACCCATGCGCCCAGCCCGTTCTCCGAACCGGTGGTGAGTGAACACGTGCATGAGTCCACCGAAGTCGATGTGAGCGAATTGGTGTTCTCGGTGCTCGAGTCCATCAAAGACCCGAATACCGTGCCGTTCGGCTCGGCCTTCCCCAGCCCGATGCTGTTCCCGCTGCCCCGCCTGGCCCGCTCCCTGGCCAGCGCCGCCCGTGAGATGGACCCGCGCCTGGTGGTCACCGACATGTCGCCGGGCAACCCGCAACTGCGCCGGCAGATTGCCCTGCGTTATATGGTCGGCGGCCTGATGTTGCCGATGGAAGAGCTGCTGATCACCAACGGCGCCCTCGAAGCCCTGAACCTGTGCCTGCAGGCCGTCACCGAACCGGGCGATCTGGTGGCCATTGAAGCGCCGGCGTTTTATGCCTGCCTGCAAGTGCTCGAACGCCTGAAACTCAAAGCGGTGGAAATCCCCGTGCATCCGCGTGACGGCATCGACCTCAACGCCCTGGCGCAAAGCCTGGAGCGCTACCCGATCAAAGCCTGTTGGACCATGACCAGTTTCCAGAACCCCATGGGCGCCACGCTGCCGGAAGCGAAGAAACAGGAATTGGTGGAGCTGCTGCGCCGCCATCAGGTGCCGTTGATCGAGGACGACGTCTACGCAGAATTGTACTACGGACAACAGGCACCGAAACCCGCCAAGGCCTTCGACACCGAGGGCCTGGTGATGCACTGCGGCTCCTTCGCCAAGAGCCTCGCACCGGGTTATCGCATTGGCTGGGTGGCGGCCGGGCGCTATGCGCAGAAGGTCGAGCGTTTGAAGCTGATGACCTCGTTGTGCCCGTCGATGCCCGCCCAGGCGGCGATTGCCGACTACCTGCAACATGGCGGCTATGACCGGCACTTGCGCAAATTGCGCTACGCCCTGGAAGAACAGCAAAGCGCCATGCTCGCGGCCATTGCCCGGTATTTTCCGGCGCAGACGCGGGTCAGCCAGCCGGCCGGCGGGTATTTCCTCTGGCTGGAATTGCCGGAGCAGACGGATTCATTGAAGTTGTTCCAGATGGCCTTGGCCCAGGGCATCAGCATCGCGCCGGGGCCGATTTTCTCGGCGACCCAGCGTTTCAGGAACTGTATCCGCTTGAACTACGGCAGCCCGTGGTCGGAAGCATCGGAAAAAGCGATGGAGACGTTGGGACGCATTGTGCGCTCGTTTTGACGCGGAACCAGATCGACGCACGTACCACACAGGACACTCACTATTCCTGGTTCGAACCGGAGGTTTCCTATGAGCGTTTCTGTACCCCCAAGGCCTGCACCCCTGCCCATCCCGCCCAACTACATGCGTGCCGTCGAACAAAAGCAGGTTCGCGAGATGTACGCTCCGCTGGACCGACCGGCCGGCGACCTGCGCTCGGCACAGCAGATCATCGACCAGAGCCCGGTCATGACGCACTTCCTGCAAGGCCGCGACAGTTACGCGATCGGCGACGACCTCAAGCAGCAGGTCGGTGACTGGACCCCATCCAACGCAGACCCGGATGCGCGTGCTGACGCGGCTTACAACCTGGAAAAAGTGCTGCAGTTTCTCGACAACCTTGACGACCGCACCTTGAATGGCAGCCATGCCCGCAACGGGCGTATCGATGGGTTCTTCAACGACGGCTACAGCACCCTGGATAACTCCGAAGCCAGCCGGCTCAAGGCGTTTTCCTTTAAAGGCTATGAAGTGCTGCGCCATCTGCCGAGCTGAAGGCCGAGGGCCTCAACGACCGCCGCCCAGGTCGACGAACGTCCCGGTGGCATAGGACGCCTTGTCCGACAACAACCAGACAATCGCCTCCGCCACCTCGTCCGGCCGGCCGCCACGGGCCATGGGAATCCCGGACTCCAGCTTGCTGACCCGGTCCGGATCACCACTCAGGGCATGGAAGTCGGTGTAGATATAGCCGGGGCGCACCGCGTTGACACGAATGCCCTCGCCCGCCACTTCCTTCGACAGCCCGATGGTAAAGCTGTCCAGCGCGCCCTTGGAGGCGGCGTAGTCGACATATTCACCCGGCGAACCGAGGCGCGCCGCCACCGACGACACATTGACGATGCTGCCGCCCTGCCCACCATGCCGGGGTGACATACGCAGCACCGCGTGCTTGGCGCACAGAATCGGGCCGAGCACGTTGGTCTTCATGATCTTCAGGATGCGGAACTCGGACATTTCATCAACACGGGATTTATGCCCCACAGTGCCGGCATTGTTGACCAGTGCCGTCACCCGCCCCAACTCGTTGTCAACACGATGGAACAGCGCGATCACCTCATCCTCGATGCTCACATCGGCGCGCACCGCAATGGCCTGGGCACCCAGCGCACGGACCTGGTCGAGCACGCGATGAGCGGCCTCTTCGTCCGACTGGAAGTTGATGCAAATGCGATAGCCCTGGCGAGCCGCCAGCAATGCCGTCGCGGCGCCAATCCCACGACCGCCCCCGGTGATGATGAGGACTTTGTCCATGCCTACGCTCTCCTGAATCAACCAAATGTTTAGAGTTGGCCCCAAGAATACCCGTCAAGCACGCTGCTTGTCAGGCGCCAGCGCTGCTTGTGCCCGCAGGATGTCGGCCATGAAGCCATCCGCCGGTAACGGATGCCCGAGCAAGTAGCCCTGCAACGCGTTGCACCCCAGGCGTGTGAGGAAGCTCTGCTGGACATCGGTTTCCACCCCTTCGGCGACAATCCGCAGCCCAAGGGCCTGGCCCAGGGCGACGATGGCCGAGACAATGGCGGCGTCGTCGCCGTCGTGTTCCAGGTCTCGCACAAAGCCACGGTCGATCTTCAGTTCGTTGGCCGGCAGGCGCTTGAGGTACATCAGGCTGGAATAGCCGGTGCCGAAGTCGTCAATGGACAGATCGACCCCCATTTCCGACAGCTGCTGCAACACCGTCATGCTCGCATCGGCATCGCTCATGGCGGTGGTTTCGGTAATCTCCAGCGTCAGGCTGTTGGCCGGCAACTGGTGGCGATCCAACGCGGCGGCGACACTCTTGACCAGGCCGGCGTGGCAAAACTGCAACGCCGACAGGTTCACCGCGATTCGCCAGCCTTCATAACCCTGGGCGTACCACACGCGCATCTGACGGCAGGCTTCGTCGAGCACCCACTCGCCAATCGGAATGATCAGCCCGGTTTTTTCCGCCAGCTCGATAAAGGCCGCCGGCAGCAACAAGCCCTCTTGCGGATGCTCCCAGCGCAGCAAGGCTTCGGCGCCTATCGGGGCACCGCTGACAGCGTCGAACTTGGGCTGGTAGTACAAGCGGAACTGCTGCTGCTCGACTGCGTTGCGCAAGTCCTGCAACAACTGCAGTTGCTTGCGCGCGTTAGAGTTCATCGACACATCGAAGAAGCTGTAGCCATTCTTGCCCATGCCCTTGGCGTGGTACATCGCGGCGTCGGCGTTCATCAGCAGTTCCTGGGGCGTACTGCCGTTGCCCGGGAACATCGCGATACCGACGCTGGCTGAAATTTTCAGCACGTGTTCGGCCACCTGGAACGCGCGATTGATCAGCACCACCTGGCGTTCGGCAAGGCCCAGGGCATCATTGGGCTGCGTCAGTTGCACCAGCAGCACAAACTCATCACCGCCGATGCGCGCCAGGGTGTCCTGGCTGCGCAGATCTTCACGCAGGCGCTGGCTGACTTCGCGCAACAACTGGTCGCCCATGTGATGGCCGAAGGCATCGTTGACCGGCTTGAAGCCGTCCAGATCGATAAACATCAGGGCCAGGCAACCGCCCTGCTCTTTCACCGCCTGCATGGCTTGCTGAATCCGGTCGGCGAGCAGGGTGCGATTGGGCAGGCCGGTCAGGGTGTCGTGCAGGGCCAGGTGGGTCAGTTCCTGATTGGCCAACGTCAGCGAGTCGGCCAGCACCGCGGTACGCGCCTCCAGGCGCGCGTCGAGCAACGACGTGAGCAGCGCGATAACCAGCACGGCCAGGCTGGTGACCAACACCAGGTTATCCAGGCCCTTGCCGCTCAAGCCGGTCAGCGCGGCGCCGCAGAAACTGTCGTCGGCAAAACGCGCCGCCGCCATGCCGGTGTAGTGCATGCCGACGATGGCCACGCCCATCACCACGGCGGCGCCACCGCGCGCCAGACGCACATAAGGCGTGTTGCGCCGCAGATTGAAGGCGATCCACAGTGCCGCGCCAGACGCCGCCACCGCGATCAGCAACGAGGCGCCAAACAACGCGGGGTCGTAATCGATGCCCGGCAGCATCCGCATCGCGGCCATGCCGGTGTAATGCATGCTGCTGATGCCGGCGCCCATGATCAGCGCGCCAAACCCCAGTTGCCACATAGGCAGGCGCTGCTGGCTGACCAGCCACAAGGCAAAGCCGCAGGACAACACCGCGATCAACAGCGACAACGCGGTAATGTCCAGGTCAAAACCCAGGGCGAACGGCAACCTGAGCGCCAACATGCCGATAAAGTGCATGGACCACACGCCCACGCCCATGGCCAATGCCCCGCCCAGCATCCACAAGTAGATGGCGCGACCCTTGGCCGTGGCGATGCGACCGGAGAGGTCGAGCGCGGTGTAGGAAGCAAGCACCGCGACGAACAGGGAGATCACGACCAGAGAGGGAGAATAACTACCGATGAGCATGGAACTTCTCGAGAGCGACGGGTTGTAAACACCCGCCCCGGGTGGCAAAGCCGCGGATTGTAGCGAGAATAATTATTGAACAGGTGATTAATTATCATAGGGCCAACATCGGCAATTTGACGTCAATCGGCCCATTCAAAAAGGCCCGGACTTCACTCCTTTTCCGCCACTTGAGTCTGCCCATCCCAACCACCGCCCAACGCGGCGATCAGTTGCACGCTGGCCACCAATCGCGTCTGCAGCAAGGTCAGCACGGTGCGTTCGTTACTCAGCGCCGTCGCCTGCACGGTGACCACATCCAGGTAAGCGATCAGCCCCGCTTTGTATTGGTTCTGGGTCAAGCGCAGCGATTCGCGAGCGGCCTCCAGGGCTTCGTTGCTGACCACGGCTTCGTCTTCCAGCACCTTGAGCTGGACCATGTAGTTTTCCACTTCGCGAAAACCATCCAGCACGGTCTGGCGATACTTGGCCACGGTTTCGTCGTAACTGGCCACGGTGCGGTCGACTTCCGCCGAGCGCTGGCCGCCGTCGAACAGGGTCATCGCCAGTTTCGGCCCGACCGACCAGAAGCGGTTCGGCAGGCTGATCCAGTCTGAATAGGTGCTGCTGGAATAACCGCCAGCCAGGCTCAGGCTCAGGTCCGGGTAATAGGCGGCCTTGGCCACGCCGATATTGGCGTTGGCGGCGATCACCGAGCGTTCGGCCGAGGCAATGTCCGGGCGCCGTTCGAGCAATTGCGACGGCAGGCTCACCGGAATCTGCGGCAAGGCCGGAATGTCCTTGCTCACGGCCAGGTTGAAGTTGGCCGGCGCCTCGCCGATCAACACGGCGATGGCGTTTTCCAGCTGGGCACGCTGCCAGATCAGGTCGATCAGGCTGGCCTGGGTGGACTTGAGCTGGGTTTGCGCCTGGGCCACGGCTTCCTTGCCGGAGACGCCGGCGCGGTATTGGTTTTCGGTCATTTGCAGGGAGCGCTGGTAGGTGTCCAGCGTGGCTTGCAGCAACCGGGTCTGCTCATCCATGACGCGCAGTTGCAGGTAGCTTTGCACCAACTCCGACTGCTGGCTCAAGCGCATCGCGGCCAGGTCCGCCGAGCTGGCTTCGGCGCTGGCCTCTTTGGCTTCCAGGCCCCGGCGCAACTTGCCCCAGACATCGGCTTCCCAGCTCACGCCCAACTGCGCGTTGAGGGTGTCGCGGATGCCGCTGCTGGAACTGCTGAGGCTGGCGTTGCTGCTGCCGGTGCCCTGGCTGGCGCGGGTTTTCCCGACGCTCAGGTCCACCGTCGGGTAAAACGCCCCACGGGAACTGCGCACCAGCGCCTGGGCCTGGCGGAAGCGCGCTTCGGCCTGGGCGACGGTCTGGTTGGCATTGTTCAGCCGGACCACGAGGTCATTGAGCTGACGGTCGCCGTACAGCTCCCACCAGGCGCCACGGGCCAGCGCATCGCTCGGCGTGGCCTGGCGCCAGCCCTGGGCTTGCTTGAACTGCGCCGGCTCGATGACCTCCGGACGCGTGTAGTCGGGGCCGACGGCGCAAGCGCTGAGCAACACCCCGCAGAGCACCAGGCTGGCGACGCGGGAACCACGGGGCATGGCCAATGTGGCGAAAATTGAATCGGTCATAGCGCAGTGTCCAGGGCAGCATCGGTACGCACGCCGCGCCAAGCGTTGAAACGATGGCGCGCGCGGTCGAGATAAAGGTAAACCACCGGGGTGGTGTAAAGGGTCAGGATCTGGCTGAAGACCAGCCCGCCGATAATGGTCAGGCCCAGGGGCTGGCGCATTTCCGCGCCTTCGGCCCTGCCGAGCAACAACGGCAAGGCACCGAGGATCGCCGCCAGCGTGGTCATCAGAATCGGCCGCAGACGCAACAGGCAGGCGCTGCGAATCGAATCCAGCGGGCTCAGGCCATCATTGCGCTCCAGTTGCAGCGCCAGGTCGATCATCAGGATCGCGTTTTTCTTCACCACCCCGATCAACAGGAACAAGCCGAGCAAGGAGATCAGGCTGAACTCGCCGCCCAGCAGGTAGATGGAGAGCAAGGCTCCGACGCCGGCCGACGGCAAGGTCGAGAGGATCGTCAGCGGGTGGATATAACTTTCATACAGAATACCCAACACCAGGTACACCGCCACCAGCGCGCCGAGGATCATGAACGGCTGGCCCTTCTGGGTCGCCGCAAAGGCATCGGCGGTGCCGGCCATCTTGGCGATGACGTCCTCCGGCAAGCCCACCTTGGCAATTGCCCGCTCGATGGCCGCGGTGCCCTGCTCCACCGTCACGCCGGGGGCTATGTCAAAGGCGATGTTTTCCGAGGCGAACTGGCCTTCGTGACTGACCCGGTCGTCCGCCAGGCTGTTCTCATAATGGGCAATGGTCGATAACGGCACCCGCGCGCCTGTGGAGGTGATCACCTGCATCTGGTTCAGGGTGATCGGGTCCTGGGCGTATTTCGGGTTGACCTCCATCACCACCTGATACTGGTTGAGGCTGTCATAGATAGTCGAAATCTGCCGCTGGCTGTAGGCGTTGTTCAGCACCGCAGTGACCATGTTCATATCGATACCCAGGCGCTTGGCCTGGTCGCGGTCGACGACCAGCGTCACCTGGGCCGCGCCCCGGCCTTCGCGGGCGTCGATGGCGGTGAGTTCGGGTAACGCACGCAGTGCGGCCACGACCTTCGGGTACCACAGGCGCAGCGCAGACAGATCACCGCTTTGCAGGATGTAGGAATACTGCGCACTGGTCTGGTCACGCCCGCCACCGAATTGCAGGTCCTGGTCAGCCATCAGGAACAGCCGCCCGCCCGGCACCAAGGGCACGTTCTTGCGCAGACGCTCGATCACCGCCTGGGCGGAGACCTTGCGTTCGCTAATGGGTTTGAGTCGAACCAGCATCACCGCGTTGTTGGTGCCGCTGTTGCCGCCGATGAAACCGGCCACGCTGAGCACCGCCGGGTCTTGCAACACGGCCTTGCGGAAAATCTCCATCTTCGGCTGCATCACGCTGAACGACAGCCCATCGTCACCGCGCACAAAGCCGATCAATTGCCCGGTGTCCTGCTGGGGCATGAAGGTTTTCGGCACCACCACATACAGCGCGATATTCACCCCCACCGTGATCAGCAGGCTGAGCAAGGTCAGGCGCCGATGGCGCAGCACCCAGTCCAGGCTGGTGGCGTAGGCCGAGACCATGCGGTCGTTGACCTTCTGGCTCCAACGCTGCAAACCGGTCAGTTGGCCTTTGATATGAGGCTTGAGCCAACGCGCGCAGAGCATCGGCGTGAGGGTCAGCGAGACCACCAGCGACACGATGATCGCCGCCGACAAGGTGATGGAGAACTCGCGGAACAGGCTGGTGACGATCCCGCCCATGAACAGGATGGACAGGAACACCGCCACAAGCGACACGTTCATCGACAGCAAGGTAAAGCCGACTTCCTTGGCCCCCAGGTACGCCGCCTTCATCGGCGGCACACCTTCGTCGATATGCCGGGAAATGTTCTCCAGCACCACGATGGCATCGTCCACCACCAGGCCGGTGGCGAGGATCAGCGCCATCAGCGAGAAGTTGTTCAGCGAGAAACCGAACAGATACATCACCGCGAAGGTGCCGACCAGCGACACCGGCACCGCCAGGGTTGGAATCAGCGACGCACGGAAGTTACCGAGGAACAGGTAGACCACCAGGATCACCAGCCCTACGGCAATCAGCAAGGTCATCTCGGCCTCGTGCAGGGTGGCGGTGATCACCGGCGAGCGATCCATCGCCAGGCTCAGCTTGACGCTGGACGGCAGCACCGCCTGCAATGCCGGCAACTGCGCCTTGATCTGCCGGACGGTCTCGATGATGTTGGCACCGGACTGGCGGTTGATCACCAGCAGCACCGCCGAATCGTTGTTGAAGAAGCCGCTGTTGTAGCGGTCTTCCACACCGTCGCTGATCTTCGCCACATCGCCCAGGCGCAGGGCCGCGCCGTTCTGGTAGCGGATCAGCAGCGGTTCATAGTCCTTGGCTTTTTCCAGCTGGTCGTTGGCCTGGATCTGCCAGTTGCGCTCGGCGTCTTCCAGGGAACCCTTGGGCCGACGCTGGTTGGCGTTGGCGATGGTGTTGCGCACATCGTCGAGGGCCACGCCGTACTGGTCGAGGGCCTTGGGTTCGAGTTCGATCCGCACCGCCGGCAGGGAACTGCCGCCGATCTGCACTTCACCCACGCCCGGCACCTGGGACAGGCTTTGCGACAGGATGGTCGACGCCAGGTCGTACAGCTGGCCCTTCTGCAATACGTCCGAGGTCAGCGACAGCACCATGATCGGCGCCTGCGACGGGTTGATCTTCTTGTAGGTCGGCATGCTGCGCATGCCGCTGGGCAGCAGGTTGCGCGAAGCATTGATCGCCGCCTGCACTTCGCGCGCCGCGCCGTTAATATCACGGTTGGAATCGAACGCCAGGATCACCCGGGTCGAACCCTGGCTCGACGAACTGCTCATGGTGGTAATACCGGCAATCGCGCCGAACGAGCGCTCCAGCGGCGTGGCCACGGTGGACGCCATCACCTCGGGGCTGGCGCCGGGCAGGCTGGCCGACACCACGATCACCGGGAAGTCGATCTGCGGCAGCGGCGACACCGGCAGCAGATTGAAGCTGACACCGCCCAGCAACATGATCGCCAGGCTCAACAGCATGGTCGCGACCGGGCGGCGAATGAAAGGTCCGGACAGGTTCATGACTCAACCGGCTCCAGGCGTTGCGGCTCTTTGCGCCAGCGCCGCCCCAGGCGATCGAAGTACAGGTAGATCACCGGCGTGGTGAACAGGGTCAATACCTGGCTCACCAGCAAACCGCCGACCATCACCAGGCCCAGGGGTTGACGCAGCTCCGCACCGGAACCGGTGGCCAGCATCAACGGCACCGCGCCGAACAGCGCGGCCAGGGTGGTCATCAGGATCGGCCGGAAGCGCAACAGCGCCGCCTGGTAGATCGCGGTCTGCGGGTCAAGGCCCTGGTTGCGTTCGGCGTCGAGGGCGAAGTCGATCATCATGATCGCGTTCTTCTTGACGATACCGATCAGCAAAATGATGCCGATGATCGCGATCATGCCCAGGTCATTGCCGCTGAGCAGCAACGCCAGCAACGCCCCCACCGCCGCCGAAGGCAGGGTCGAGAGGATGGTGACCGGGTGGATGTAGCTCTCGTAGAGCACGCCGAGCACGATGTACATGGTGACCACCGCCGCCAGGATCAGCAGCAAGGTGCTCGACAGCGAGGCTTCGAACGCCTGGGCCGCGCCCTGGAACTGGGTCTGCACGCCCACCGGCATGCCGATGTCTTTCTGGGTCTGGTTGATCAACTCCACGCCCTTGCCCAGTGCGACGCCAGGGGCCAGGTTGAACGACATCATCACCGCCGGGAACTGACCGATATGGGCAATCGCCAACTGCGCCTGGCGCTGTTCCACATGGGCCAGGCTCGACAGCCGCACCTGGCCGCCGTCGGTGGTCTTGACGTAGATCTGGTTCAGCGCATCCGGCCCCAGGGTCTCGCCCGACTGGGCCTGCAACACCACGCGGTATTGGCTGGCCTGGGTGTAGATGGTGGAAATCTGCCGCTGACCGAAGGCGTCGTACAGCGCATCGGTGATGGTCGACACGTTGACGCCCAGGCGCGAGGCCGCATCGCGGTCGATCACCAGGTACACCTGCAGGCCCTTGTCCTGCAGGTCGCTGGCGACGTCGGTGAGCTGCGGCAACTGGCTCAAGGCATGGACCAGCTTTTCACTCCACAACGCCAGCAGTTCGGCATCGGGTGACGACATGCTGAACTGGTACTGGGTGCGGCTGACGCGGTCTTCGATGGTCAGATCCTGCACCGGCTGCATGTACAGGCGGATGCCCACCAGTTTGTCGATTTGCGGCTGCAGGCGGGTGATCACCTGGGCCGCGCTCAAGTTCCGCTGCCCATGGGCCTTGAGGTTGATCAGCAAGCGACCGCTGTTGAGGGTGGCGTTGTCGCCATCCACACCGATGTAGGACGACAGGCTTTCCACCGCCGGGTCGGCCAGGATGATCTTCGCCAGCTCCTGCTGGCGCTGGCTCATGGCCGCGAAGGAAATCGACTGCGGCGCTTCGGAAATGCCCTGGATCACCCCGGTGTCCTGCACCGGAAAAAAGCCCTTGGGCACCACCAGGTACAGCACCACGGTGAGGCCCAGGGTGGCGATGGCCACCAGCAACGTCAGCGGCTGGTGCTTGAGCACCCACTGCAACTTGCGCCCGTAGGCCGCGATCAACCAATCGATCCAGGCGCCGCTGGCCTTGTAGAAACGGCTCTGTTGTGCTTCCTCGGGCTCACGCTTGAGCAGGCGCGCGCACATCATCGGCGTCAGGGTCAGGGACACCACCAGGGAAATCAGGATCGCCACCGCCAGGGTGATGGCGAACTCGCGGAACAGGCGCCCGACCACATCGCCCATGAACAGCAACGGAATCAATACGGCGATCAGCGACAGGGTCAGGGAAATCAGGGTGAAGCCGATCTGTTTGGCGCCCTTGAGCGCGGCGGCCAGCGGGGTTTCACCTTCCTCGATATAACGCGAGATGTTCTCCAGCATCACGATCGCATCGTCGACCACGAAGCCGGTGGCGATGGTCAGGGCCATCAGCGTCAGGTTGTTGATCGAGAAACCCGCCAGATACATCACGCCAAAGGTGCCCACCAGTGACAGTGGCACGGCGATCGACGGGATGATCGTCGCGCTGACGCGGCGCAGGAACAGGAAGGTCACCATCACCACCAGGGCAATCGCGATCAGCAATTCGTGCTGCACGTCGGTGACCGAGGCGCGGATGGTCTGGGTACGGTCGGTCAGCACCGTCACATCCAGGCCGGCCGGCAGGTTATCGGTGATGCTCGGCAGCAGGGCCTTGATACGGTCGACTACCTCGATCACGTTGGCGCCGGGTTGGCGCTGGATATTCAGCAGCACGGCCTGGTTTTCGTTGGCCCAGGCGGCGAGGCGTTCGTTTTCGGCGCCGTCGACGATCTGCGCGACGTCCTTCAGACGCAGCGGCGCGCCATTTTTGTAGGCCAGGATCAATTCGGCGTATTGCTGCGGCGACACCAGTTGGTCGTTGGCGTCGAGCATCGACACGCGGGTCGGCCCGTCGAAGTTGCCCTTGGGCTGGTTGACGTTGGACGCGGTAATCAGCGTGCGTACATCCGACAGGTTCAAGCCGTTGGCCGCCAGGGCCTCGGGGTTGACCTTGATACGCACGGCCTGGCGCTGGCCACCGGCAATGCTGACCATGCCGACACCGCTGATCTGCGCGATCTTTTGCGCCATGCGTGTGTCGACCAGGTCATTGAGCTTGGGCAGCAGCATGGTCTTGGAGGTAATCGCCAAGGTCAGCACCGGGGTATCCGCCGGGTTGACCTTGTTGTACACCGGCGGTGCCGGCAAGTCCTTGGGCAGCAGGTTGGTCGCGGCGTTGATCGCGGCCTGCACCTGTTGCTCGGCGACATCCATATTGATATCGAGGTTGAAGCGCAGGGTCAGCACCGAGGCCCCGCCGGAGCTGGTGGAGGCCATCTGGGTCAAGCCGGGCATTTGCCCGAACTGGCGCTCCAGGGGCGCGGTGACTGCGCTGGTCATCACATCCGGGCTGGCGCCGGGGTACAGGGTCATCACCCGGATGGTCGGGTAGTCCACCTGGGGCAAGGCCGAGACCGGCAACAAGCGGTACGAGATGATCCCTGCCAGGACAATCGCCAGCATGCTCAGCGTGGTAGCGACCGGGCGAAGGATAAACAGCCGCGACAGGTTCATGAACCGACCTTTTGCGCCTTGCCGGCGTCAGCACCGGTCTCCCCTTTGGCCGCGGGCTTGCCTTGCAGGTGCTCGGTCGGCGTGGTCGGGACTTGGCTGCTGTCGTTGACCACTTCGACTTCACTGCCGTCCTTCAGGCGGTCGGTGCCTTCCAGCACCACGCGATCGCCGGCGACCAGGCCTTGCTTGATCACGGTGTTGTCGCCATCGCTATCGCCGACCACCAGGGGCTGGACCTTGACCTTCTTGTCGCCGTCGAGCTTGTAGACAAAGGTGCCGGCGTTGCCGAACTGGATGGCGGCGGACGGTGCCAGCACGACGTTGTGCAGGGTGTCGGCGAGCAGATGCACGTTGACGAACTGATTGGGGAACAGCGCCTGGTCTTTGTTATCGAAGCGCGCCTTGAACTTCAAGGTGCCGGTGGTGACGTCGATCTGGTTATCCAGGCTCTGCAGCACGCCGGTGGCTTGGCGCTTGGCGTCGCCGCGGTCCCAGGCTTCCACCGGCAGCTTGTTGCCGGCGTGGTAACGGGCGAGCACGGTTTCCAGGCTGTTCTCCGGCAGAGTGAAGGCCACGCTGATCGGCTGGGTCTGAGTGATCACCGCCAGCGCCGTGGTGTCGTTGGCGGCCACCAGGTTACCGACGTCAAGCTGACGCAGGCCGACGCGCCCGGTGATCGGCGCGCGGATCTTGGTGAATTCGAGGTTGAGCTTGGCGTCGTCGACCGCGCCCTGGTTGGTCTTGACCGTGCCTTGGTATTGCAGGACCAGCGCTTCGGCGGTGTCCAGGGTTTGCTTGGCGATACTGTCCTGGGCATACAAGCCGCGATAACGCTCGACATCGACCTGGGCGTTTTTCAACTGGGCCTGGCTCTGCATCAGCGTGCCCTGGGCCTGGAGCAAGGCGTTCTGGTAACTGCGCGGGTCGATTTCCGCCAGCAGGTCGCCGGCCTTGACCATCTGCCCTTCTTCAAAGGCGATCTTCACCAACTCGCCGCCCACCCGGCTGCGTACATTAATAGTGTTGAGCGCGGTGACCGTCCCCAGTGCCTTGTAGTACACCGGGAACTCCCCCAGCACCGCCGGCGCCACGCGCACCGGCACCGGGCCGGTGGAGCCGCCGAAACCAGGGCGCGCCATGCCCGTTTTACCGGTGCGGCCGGCTGGCGCTTCTGGATGGGGCGCGCCGGTGGGCCAGAATTTCCAGCACAGGCCGGCGATAACCAGCAGCACGAGCAGGCCGAACAGCCAGCGACGGGAGTTGCGGGGGGAGGATTGCATGGAGTGATCAACCATTGGGCGCGAGGGCTTCTTCTTTGGGAGGCTGAAAGATAAGCACTGGGGCGCGTTAAGAAAAGCGCCTTTACCGGCTATTTACCTTGGGCTTACAACTTTTAACTTTTGAGCTTAGTCCACCGGCTATTTCGCTAAACATCTGACCAGCAAATAAAAACGGCCTGGACTAGGCCAGGCCGCAATTATGTACCGCGCAGTGTTACTGCATAACGACAGTAATGCGCAGAAACAGTTACTTCAAAACAGCCAGGGCTGCTTCGTAGTTTGGCTCTTGGCCGATTTCAGGGACCAGTTCGCTGTGCAGTACATTGTCGTTTTCATCCAGCACAACGACGGCACGGGCGGTCAGAGCCCGAAGCGGGCCGTCAGCAATCGAAACGCCGTAGTCAACGGCGAAATCAGCGTTGCGGAAGTCCGACAGGCTCTGCACGTTGTCCAGGCCTTCGGTGCCGCAAAAACGCTTCTGGGCAAACGGCAGGTCAGAGGAGATGCACAGCACCACGGTGTTGGCCACTTTGTCGGCCTGGGCGTTGAACGTGCGTACCGACGTGGCACAGGTCGGGGTGTCGACGCTTGGGAAGATGTTCAGCACTTTGCGCTTGCCGGCGAAGGTGGCCAGGGTCACGTCCGACAGATCGCCGGCGGTCAGGGTGAAGTCTGGCGCCTTGGAGCCGGTTTGCGGCAGTTCGCCTTCAACTTGGACGGGGTTACCACGAAGGGTGACTTGAGCCATGAACGGAATCCTTATGCTGGGTTTGGTTAAACGAATTCGAGAGGCGGAAGTTAACCACAAAGTGCCGTGGCGACCTACCGCCAGACACAAATTGTCATGTCTCGCCGGGCACGCGGGCGGTTGTGGTTTAATTGCGCGGTTTTCGTCCCCGCTCAAGGAATCTGTTGTTGATGAATCAGCCCGCCACCAAAGTCCTGGTCATTGGTTATGTCTGGCCGGAACCGCGCTCCTCGGCTGCCGGCGGGCATATGATGCAGATTCTCGAAACTTTTCTTACACAAGGATGGGATATTACCTTCAGCAGCCCGGCGACCATCGGCGAGCACAAAGCCGACCTGCCGGCACTCGGTATCACCGAGTGCGCCATCGAACTCAATAACAGCAGTTTCGACGACTTTATCCGCGAACTGGCCCCGGACATCGTGCTGTTCGACCGCTTCATGATGGAAGAACAGTTCGGCTGGCGCGTCGAGAAGCACTGCCCCGCGGCCTTGCGGGTGCTGGAAACCTCCGACCTGCAAAGCCTGCGCGACGCACGCCAGCAGCGGCTCAAGGACGACCTCAAGGCGCAACCGGGCAACGATGACTTCAGCGCCTTGTTCGCACCGGGCCTGGAAGACGAGTTCCAGCGCATGGCCGACACCGACCTGGCCAAGCGCGAGATCGCGGCCATCTATCGCTGCGACATCAGCCTGATGATCTCCGACGTGGAAATCCGTCTGCTCACCGAGCACTTCAAGGTGCCCGCCGCCCTGCTCCACTGGTGCCCATTGATGCTCGAGCCACCAACCGAAGCATTCGCCCCCTTTGACGAGCGCGCGCACTTCCTCAGCATCGGCAACTTCCGTCACGCGCCGAACTGGGATGCCGTGCTCTGGATGAAAAACAGTGTGTGGCCGTTGATCCGCCAGCAACTGCCAGGCGCCCAACTGCATATCTATGGTGCCTACACCCCGCCCAAGGCGACGGCCCTGCACAACGCGGCCCAGGGGTTTCATGTGATGAACTGGGCCGAGGATGCCCTGCAAGTGATGACAGCGGCGCGCATCTGCCTGGCGCCGTTGCGCTTCGGTGCGGGGATCAAGGGCAAGCTGGCGGATGCCATGCTCTGCGGCACGCCGAATATCACCACACCGGTCGGCGCCGAAGCCATGGGCGACGAGCAGCCGTGGCCGGGGGCAATCGCCCACAGCGCCACGGCGTTGGCCGATGCCGCCGTGAGCCTTTACCAGGACCGCGAACGCTGGACCCAGGCCCAGGAGCACGGGCGCCAACTCCTGGCCCGCCGGTATGACCAAAACATCCACGGCCCCGCGTTGGTGGAATGCCTGGAACAGTGCCGCAACGACCTCGCCGCCCATCGCCGAAATAATTTCACCGGTAGCATGCTGCGCCACCATGCCCACAAAAGTACGCAATACATGTCGCAGTGGATCGAGGCAAAAAACCGTAACCTTTAGCGCATCGGGAAGCGTGAATATCGTAACTTCGACGTGCCGCCGCTGCGCGGCACGTCACTCGGGGCAGCCCTAAACCTTAACGGCCCCAAACATACCTCACCTCATCCAGCGACACGCCACCACGGACCAGCGTGCGACGGCTGCCAGGCTCTTCTCTTCCGCCGAGCCCCTGATAAAAGCGAACAGCTCTTTCGTTTGCCGATAAAACCCATAAGGTAATATTTTTATAACCTTGATCAAACAAACGGTTTAAACCTGACTCCCACAATTTGGCACCGATTCCTTTACCCCAATACTCTGCCAAAATATAGATAGCCATGACCTCTCCCGACTCCGCTGCGGGCTTGTCTTCATCACGGCAACGGCCCACTGAAATCCAACCGACAACGTTTCCATCCACCTCTGAAACTAAAACGTCAGAATCTTTGCTTTCGATTGCCTGAGCCCAATAAGCCTCCCTTTTCGGCAATGTCGCAGTCAGCGAGGCCAAAAAATCAGCCGGCATCAGATTCGCATAAGCGTGTTGCCAGCTACTGACATGAACATCAGCAATGCTCTTCGCGTCCTTGGGCAGTGCATCACGAATCATAACCAACTCCTTGTTCGTGTTCTGTTTCAGATAAAACGCTTCTTTGCTCCTAGCGACCATGCCCTCTCGATTAGCACGACGCCTGCTCGTAAACGCTTTTGTTAATAGCACAGGCCAGTGAAATATATTAAGTAGCCGATAACCCAAAACGGCCTTCAGGGATGCTCCAACCAACTTGCCGCTGGCAGCGACAGCACACAAGGGGGCATTATTGCGAAGCGCAACCACAATAAAGCGACGGCAGCATGACCCGAGCAACGCGAATCACCGACCCTTCCTACGAGCTGATGGACGATCACAACGGTCTGTCCATCATCTATCGCCAGCACGGTTTCCCTTGCCCGTTGGTGCGCTGGCATTTCCATAAGGAATACGAGCTGCACCTGATCGTCGCCAGTTCCGGCAAGGTGTTCATCGGCGACTACATCGGCAACTTCTACCCGGAAAGCCTGTTCCTTACCGGCCCCAACCTGCCTCACAACTGGATCAGCCAGGTCGAGGAAGACGAAGTGGTGCCCAAGCGCGACATGCTGGTGAATTTCACCGATGAGCTGCTTGAGAACGGCAGTCACATTTTTACTGAGCTCAAGACCCTCGCGCCGCTACTGGAGCGGGCGCAGTCCGGCATCGAGTTTCGCTGCAAGAAGACCATCGCCCAGGCCATGACACTCATGCAACGCATCGAGGACGCCCAGGGCATGGCGCGCCTGGGACACTTCTTTATCCTGCTGGACGTGTTGAGCGCGTGTGAGGACTACCAACTGCTGTCCGGCGTGACCACGCCGCAACTGGCCGACGAACACAGCATCGACCGCACCAACCGGGCGGTGGACTACATCTTTGCGCATTACGCACGGGAGTTGTCACTGGAGGAAGTGGCGGATTACCTGGGGATGAAACCGACGTATTTCTCGCGGGTGTTCAAGCAGGCCACCGGGCGCACGTTTATCGAATTCGTCAATCGCCTGCGCATCAGCAAGTCCTGCGAACTGCTGGCCGATGGCGACAAAGCCGTCACCGATGTGTGCTTCGAGTCGGGGTTCAACAACATTTCCAACTTCAATCGCCGCTTCCAGCAACTTAAAGGCATGACCCCTTCCCACTACCGGCGCCTGGCGGTGCAGCGGCTCACCGAACAGAACCTGGCTTAATCGATTCGGCTTTTGGTGAGCGAGTACAAAAAAGTATCAGTCCCAGTGCGCCCAAGGATTTGTCACACCCCCCATTTGAGGGCTGTAATCAACGCACACTCTTCCTGGCTCCGCGTGGGAAGACACAACAACAATAACTGTCCTTCTGCAGCCCCTGGGCGCAGAAAAGGAGTGCGCGATGAAGTTCACAGTAAAAACACTGCTTGCCTGTTCTTGCATGACGGCATGCATGACCCTCAGCGCCGTCAGCCTTGGCGCGCAAACCCTGACCATTGCCACCGTCAACAACAGCGACATGATCCGCATGCAAAAGCTCTCGAAGACCTTCGAGGCCGAGCACCCGGACATCAAGTTGAATTGGGTGGTGCTCGAAGAAAACGTCCTGCGCCAACGCCTGACCACCGACATCGCCACCCAGGGCGGGCAGTTCGACGTGTTGACCATCGGCATGTACGAAGCCGCACTCTGGGGCGCCAAGGGCTGGCTGGAACCGATGAAGGACCTGCCGGCGTCCTACGACCTCGACGATGTGTTCCCTTCCGTGCGTGACGGTTTGTCCGTCAAGGGTTCGCTGTACGCCCTACCGTTCTATGCCGAAAGTTCGATCACCTATTACCGCACCGACCTGTTCAAGGACGCGGGGCTGAGCATGCCCGAGCACCCGACCTGGACGCAGATCGGTGAATACGCGGCAAAGCTCACCGACAGAAACAAAGAACAATACGGCCTGTGCCTACGCGGCAAAGCCGGTTGGGGTGAAAACATGGCGCTGATCACCACCCTGGCCAACGGCTATGGCGCGCGCTGGTTCGACGAAAAATGGCAGCCTGAATTCAATGGCCCCGAATGGAAGGACGCGCTGAACTTCTACGTCGACAACATGAAGAAATCCGGCCCGCCGGGCGCTTCGAGCAACGGTTTCAACGAAAACCTCGCCCTGTTCAACAGCGGCAAGTGCGCGATCTGGGTCGACGCCAGCGTGGCCGGCTCGTTCGTCACCGACAAGACCCAAAGCAAGGTGGCGGACCACGTCGGCTTCACCTTCGCCCCCCACGAGAAGACTGACAAAGGCACCTCGTGGCTGTACTCCTGGAGCCTGGCGATCCCGACCAGCTCCAAAGCCAAGGACGCCGCCAAGCTGTTCACCAGTTGGGCGACTTCCAAGGAATACGGCGCTCTGGTTGCCAAGACCGACGGCATCGCCAACGTCCCACCAGGGACGCGCAAGTCGACCTACAGCGACGCGTACATGCAGGCCGCGCCGTTCGCCAAGGTCACCCTGGAATCGCTGAAAGTCGCCGACCCGACCCAACCGACGCTCAAGCCGGTGCCGTATATCGGTATCCAACTGGTGACCATTCCTGAGTTCCAGGCGATCGGCACCCAGGTCGGCAAGTTCTTCTCGGGTGCGCTGACGGGTCAGCAAACCGTGGATCAAGCCTTGAGCGCCGCGCAGACCACCACCGAGCGTGAAATGAAGCGGGCCGGTTATCCCAAGTAACCCCCGATCCTGTAGGAGCGAGCTTGCTCGCGAAGGTATTTCAGGCGCATGTCGGCGTCAGATGTACCTTTTTCGCGAGCAAGCTCGCTCCTACAGGAGTTTTGCGCACCTGCCTCTAATCGGTCTTGATCACCATGAATACAACACGCAAAAGCCGCCTGGCCAACCCCGGCTGGTTTCTCGTCAGCCCCTCGGTAGCCTTGTTGCTACTGTGGATGATCGTGCCGCTGGGCATGACCCTGTACTTTTCGCTGATCCGCTACAACCTGCTCTACCCCGGCGAAAACCAGTTCGTGGGGCTGGAGAACTTCACCTACTTCATCACCGATTCGGGCTTCCTGCCCGGCGCCACCAATACCCTGTTGCTGGTGGGCAGCGTGCTGCTGATCAGCGTGGTGTTCGGCGTATTGATCAGCGCCCTGCTGGAGGCCAGTGAGTTCTTCGGCCGCGGCCTGGTGCGGGTGTTGTTGATCTCGCCGTTCTTCATCATGCCCACCGTCGGTGCGCTGATCTGGAAGAACCTGATTTTCCACCCGGTGTCGGGGATTCTCGCCGCCGTGTGGAAGCTGTTCGGCGCGCAGCCGGTGGATTGGCTGGCGCATTACCCGCTGCTGTCGATCATCATCATCGTCTCGTGGCAATGGCTGCCCTTCGCGATCCTGCTGCTGATGACCGCCATGCAGTCCCTCGACCAGGAACAAAAGGAAGCCGCACGCCTGGACGGCGCCGGCGCCATCGCGATCTTCTGGCACCTGACCCTGCCCCACCTGGCGCGCCCGATTGCCGTGGTGGTGATGATCGAAACGATCTTCCTGCTCTCGGTGTTCGCCGAAATCTTCACCACCACCAACGGCGGCCCCGGCTACGCCTCGACCAACCTCGCCTACCTGATCTACAACCAGGCGCTGGTGCAGTTCGACGTGGGCATGGCCTCGGCCGGCGGCTTGATTGCCGTGGTCATCGCCAACATCGCGGCGATCATCCTGGTGCGGATGATCGGCAAAAACCTGACTGACAAGCCTTGAGGGCCGCGCCATGACGCTTCAACAATCCCGCCGCCTGCAAAGCCTGCTGCTCGGCACCCTGGCCTGGGCCATCGCGATCCTGATCTTCTTCCCGATCTTCTGGATGGTGCTGACCAGCTTCAAGACCGAGATCGACGCGTTCGCCACGCCGCCGCAGTTCATCTTCACGCCGACGCTGGAGAACTACCTGCACATCAACGAACGCAGCAACTACTTCAGCTACGCGTGGAACTCGGTGCTGATTTCGTTCAGCGCCACCGCCTTGTGCCTGCTGATCTCGGTGCCGGCGGCCTACTCCATGGCGTTCTACGAGACCCAACGCACCAAGGGCACCCTGCTGTGGATGCTGTCGACCAAGATGCTGCCACCGGTGGGCGTGCTGATGCCGATCTACCTGCTGGCCAAGAGCTTTGGCCTGCTGGATACGCGTATCGCGCTGATCATCATCTACACCCTGATCAACCTGCCGATCGTGGTGTGGATGGTTTACACCTACTTCAAGGACATCCCCAAAGACATCCTCGAAGCCGCCCGCCTGGACGGCGCCACCCTGTGGCAGGAGATGGTCCGCGTGCTGCTGCCGATCGCCAAGGGCGGGCTGGCGTCCACGGTGCTGCTGTCGCTGATCCTGTGCTGGAACGAGGCGTTCTGGTCGCTGAACCTGACCTCGTCGACTGCCGCGCCGCTGACCGCGCTGATCGCCTCCTACTCCAGTCCCGAAGGCTTGTTCTGGGCCAAATTGTCGGCCGTGTCGACCCTGGCCTGCGCGCCGATCCTGATTTTTGGCTGGATCAGCCAGAAACAGCTGGTGCGCGGGTTGTCCTTCGGCGCCGTGAAATAACGGCTTCTCTCTAACAAAAACGAATTCAGAAGCGGAGGCCCATCCCATGGCCAACCTGAAAATCAAGAATCTGCAAAAAGGCTTCGAAGGCTTTTCCATCATCAAGGGCATCGACCTGGAAGTGAACGACAAGGAGTTCGTGGTCTTCGTCGGCCCGTCGGGTTGCGGTAAATCCACGCTGCTGCGGCTGATCGCCGGCCTGGAAGAAGTCAGCGAAGGCACCATCGAGCTCGATGGCCGCGACATCACCGAAGTCACCCCGGCCAAGCGCGACCTGGCGATGGTGTTCCAGACCTACGCGCTGTACCCGCACATGAGCGTGCGCAAGAACATGTCGTTTGCCCTCGACCTGGCCGGCGTCGACAAAAAGCTGGTGGAGAGCAAAGTCAGCGAAGCGGCGCGCATCCTCGAACTGGGCCCACTGCTGGAGCGCAAGCCCAAGCAGCTGTCCGGCGGCCAACGCCAGCGCGTGGCGATCGGCCGGGCGATTGTGCGCAACCCGAAGATCTTCCTGTTCGACGAACCGCTGTCCAACCTCGACGCCGCGCTGCGCGTGCAGATGCGCCTGGAACTGGCGCGCCTGCACAAAGAGCTGCAAGCAACCATGATCTACGTGACCCACGACCAGGTCGAAGCCATGACCCTGGCCGACAAAGTGGTGGTGCTCAACAGCGGCCGCATCGAGCAGGTCGGTTCGCCACTGGAGCTGTATCACCAGCCGGCCAACCTGTTTGTCGCGGGCTTTCTCGGCACGCCGAAAATGGGCTTCCTCAAGGGCAAGGTCACGCGGGTCGAGGGCCAGGGCTGCGACGTGCAACTGGACGCCGGCAGCCTGATCAGCCTGCCGCTGAGCGGCGCCACCTTGAGCGTGGGCAGCGCGGTGACCCTGGGCATTCGCCCGGAACACCTGGAGATTGCCGCACCGGGCCAGGCCGGCCTGACCGTCACCGCCGACGTCGGCGAGCGCCTGGGCAGCGACACCTTCTGCCACGTCATCACCGCCAACGGCGAGCCGCTGACCATGCGAATTCGCGGCGACATGGCCAGCCAGTATGGCGAGACGCTGCACCTGCACCTGGACCCGGCGCACTGCCACCTGTTCGACACCGACGGCGTGGCCGTCACCCGCCCACTGCGCGCCGCCGCCTGATTTCGCGAGAGTTATGATGAAACTGAATAAACACAACCTCACCCAATTGGCGCCGGAAGTGAAAATCCCGACTTACGCCATTGCCGATACCCGCCAGGGCATCGCCCATATCGGCGTCGGCGGTTTCCACCGCGCGCATCAGGCGTATTACACCGATGCGCTGATGAATACCGGCGAGGGTCTGGACTGGAGCATTTGCGGCATCGGCCTGCGCAGCGAGGACCGCAAGGCCCGCGACGACCTGGCCGGCCAGGACTACCTGTTCACCCTGTATGAACTGGGCGACAGCGACGACACCGAAGTGCGCGTGATCGGCTCGATCAGCGACATGCTGCTGGCCGAGGACGGCGCCCAGGGGCTGATCGACAAACTGGCCAGCCCGCACATCCGCATCGTCTCGCTGACCATCACCGAAGGCGGCTACTGCATCGACGACAGCAATGGCGAGTTCATGGCCCACCTGCCGCAGATCCAGCACGACCTGGCACACCCGCAGGCGCCGAAAACCGTGTTCGGCTTTATCTGCGCCGCGCTGACCCAACGTCGCGCCGCCGGCACCCCGGCGTTTACCGTGATGTCCTGCGATAACCTGCCGCACAACGGCGCCGTCACGCGCAAGGCCCTGCTGGCCTTCGCCGCCCTGCACGACGCCGAACTGCACGACTGGATCCAGGCCAACGTGACGTTCCCGAACGCCATGGTCGACCGCATCACGCCGATGACCAGTACCGCGCATCGCCTGCAATTGCACGATGAGCACGGCATCGACGATGCCTGGCCGGTGGTGTGCGAGCC
Source organism: Pseudomonas sp. LY-1 (assembly GCF_053502595.1). Taxonomy (NCBI): domain Bacteria; kingdom Pseudomonadati; phylum Pseudomonadota; class Gammaproteobacteria; order Pseudomonadales; family Pseudomonadaceae; genus Pseudomonas; species Pseudomonas sp. LY-1. The sequence goes on from NZ_CP094353.1 coordinate 3,963,269, forward strand.
GTTTGTGCAATGGGTGCTGGAAGACCGCTTCGTCAACGGCCGCCCGGCCTGGGAAAAGGTCGGCGTGCAGTTCACCGATGACGTCACGCCCTATGAGGAAATGAAGATCGGCCTGCTCAACGGCAGCCACCTGGCCCTGACTTACCTGGGGTTTCTCAAGGGGTATCGGTTCGTTCACGAGACCATGAATGACCCGTTGTTCGTCGCGTACATGCGCGCCTACATGGACCTGGACGTCACGCCGAACCTGGCGCCGGTGCCGGGCATCGACCTCACGCAGTACAAGCAGACCCTGGTCGACCGCTTCTCCAACCAGGCGATTGCCGACCAGTTGGAGCGCGTGTGTTCCGATGGCTCGTCGAAGTTTCCCAAGTTCACCGTGCCAACGATCAACCGCCTGATTGCCGATGGGCGCGAGACCGAGCGCGCAGCGTTGGTGGTGGCCGCGTGGGCGTTGTACCTCAAGGGTGTCGACGAGACTGGCGCGGTCTACAAAATTCCCGACCCGCGTGCCGAGTTTTGCCAGGGCCTGGTGAGTGACGATGCGCGAATCAGTCAGCGCCTGCTCGGCGTGGAGGAGATTTTCGGCACGGCTATTCCCAAGTCGGCTGAGTTTGTGGCAGCGTTCGAGCGCTGCTATGCGAGCCTGCGCGACAACGGCGTCACAAAAACACTGCAGCAACTCCTGAAGAAACCGGCTTAAACCTGTGGGAGGGGGCTCGCCCCCGATAGCGGTGGGTCAGTAAAGAACATTTACACTGAAACACCGCCATCAGGGGCAAGCCCCCTCCCACATTTGAAGCGCATTTACAATCCAACAACAATGCTGAGCAAACCCTCATGACCCAGCAAAACCTGTTCCTCGGCATCGACTGCGGCACCCAAGGCACCAAAGCCATCGTCCTCGACGCCTCCAGCGGCAAGGTGCTGGGCCTGGGCGCCGCGGCACACACGCTGATCAGCGGCGCCAACGGCCGGCGCGAGCAGCACACCCAGGAGTGGCTGGACGCCTTTACCGAAGCCACCCACCGCGCCCTGCAACAGGCCGGCGTGGACGGCCAGGATATCCTCGGCATCGGCGTGTCCGGCCAGCAACACGGCCTGGTGTTGCTCAATGACAGCGGCCAGGTGCTGCGCCCGGCCAAGTTGTGGTGCGACACCGAAACCGCCGCCGAAAACGAGCGCCTGTTGCAATACCTGGGGGGCGAAAGCGCTTCGCTGGAGCGTCTCGGCGTCGCGATCGCGCCGGGTTACACCGTGTCCAAACTGCTGTGGACCCGCGAGCAGCACCCCGAGGTGTTCGCGCGCATCGCGCATATCCTGCTGCCCCACGACTACCTCAACTACTGGCTCACCGGCCGCGCCGTCGCGGAATACGGCGATGCCTCGGGCACCGGCTACTTCAACGTGCGCAGCCGTACCTGGGACGTGGCGCTGCTCCAGCACATCGACCCCAGCGGCCGCCTGCAGGCAGCCTTGCCGACGCTGATCGAAGCCGACCAAGCCGTCGGCACGATCCTGCCGGCCATCGCCGAACGCCTGGGCATCAACCCCGACGCCATCGTGTCCAGCGGCGGCGGCGACAACATGATGGGCGCCATCGGCACCGGCAATATCGCCCCCGGCGTGATCACCATGAGCCTGGGTTCATCGGGCACCGTGTATGCCTTCGCCGACCAGCCCAACGTCAGCCCCCAGGCGTCGGTCGCGACCTTCTGTTCCTCCAGCGGCGGCTGGTTGCCGTTGATCTGCACGATGAACCTGACCAACGCTACCGGGGTGATTCGCGAACTGTTCGACCTCGACCTCGACGCCTTCAACGCCCTGGTCGAGCAGGCGCCGATCGGTGCCGACGGCGTGAGCATGCTGCCGTTCCTCAATGGCGAACGCGTGCCCGCCCTGCCCCACGCCACCGGCAGCCTGCATGGCTTGACCATGACCAACCTGACCCGCGCCAACCTGTGTCGCGCGGTCGTCGAGGGCACCACCTTCGGCTTGCGTTACGGCCTTGATCTGTTGCGCCAGACCGGCCTGCACAGCCAGAGCATCCGCCTGATCGGCGGCGGCTCGAAAAGCCCGGTGTGGCGGCAGATGGTTGCCGATATCATGCACACCGAAGTGATCTGCACCGAACAAAGCGAAGCGGCGGCCCTGGGCGCGGCGATCCAGGCGGCGTGGAGCCAGTCCGGCGAGTCCCTGGCCAGCCTGTGCGAAAAATGCGTGAGCGTCGACCCGGCCAGCCGGACCCTGCCGGTGGCCGACAATGTCAGCGCCTATCAACACGCCTACGAGCGCTATCAGCAGCACGTGGCAACCCTTTAAGAGCGAACGACTATGTATCTGGTGTGCGGTGAAGCGCTGTTTGATTTTTTCAGCGAGGACGATCCCAGCGGGCAAGCCTCCAAACTCAATTACAAGGCGATTGCCGGTGGTTCGCCGTTCAACGTCGCCGTCGGTTTACGCCGGCTCGGCATCGAGGCCGCGCTGTTCGGCGGCGTGTCCACCGACTTCCTCGGGCAGCGCTTGTTGCAGGTGCTCAGGGACGAAGGCGTCAACCCGCAGTTCCTGGTGGAATTCGCCGCGCCGACCACCCTGGCGATGGTCGCCGTGGGCGCCGATGGCTCGCCACAATACAGCTTTCGCGGCGAAGGCTGCGCCGACCGCCAATTGACGCGCGCACACCTGCCAACCCTGGGCGATGAGGTTCGCGGGCTGCATGTAGGTTCGTTCTCCCTGGTGGTGCAACCGATTGGCGACACCCTGCTGGCCCTGGTCCAGCGCGAAAGCGGCAAGCGCTTGATCAGCCTCGACCCCAACGTGCGGCTCAACCCGCAACCGGATATCCAACTGTGGCGCGAGCGCGTGGCCGAACTGGTCAAGTACGCCGACCTGATCAAGGTCAGCGATGAAGACCTGCACCTGCTCTACCCCGACCAATCGCCGGAAAGCGTGCTTGAGGGCTGGTTGGAACACCGCTGCCAGTTGGTCTTTCTCACTCGCGGCGGTAACGGCGCCAGCGTGTTCAGCCGCCAGCACGGGCACTGGTCGCAACCGGCGGTGAAGGTGGTGATGGCCGATACCGTGGGTGCCGGGGACACCTTCCAGGCGGCGTTGATTGCCTGGCTGACCGAGCAACAACTGGATTCGGTCGAGGGCCTGCAGCAACTGACCCGCGCCCAGATCGACGCGATGCTCGGCTTTGCGATCCGTGCGGCCGCCATGACCTGCGGCAAAACGGGCCCGGACCTGCCCTATCGGCAACAGTTGGGGTGAACAAACGATCACAGCCTGCGGCGTTCAGCACGGATTGACGGGTAGCAACAGCATCGGGCCTGGTATTTACCAGGCCCGCAGATCGGTGAAAGCAACGCTCGCTATCTAGTAGTGGCCGCGCCCTGCTGCTCTTTGCAGTGCAGGCCCCTGCGATTGCTTGAGGTCTTCGCGCAACCCGGTGATCAGGTTGCAAATGGCTCGACTGCTGTCGAGTTTGTCAGCATTGATGCCTTTGACTTCCAGATCCACCCGGTCACGGTCGCGATCGTCATAGACCTTGATCGTCAACGAGGCATCTTCAGCTTTGGTGCATTCACACCGTTTAGGCAGGAAACTTCCTTCAATGATACTGCGAAGTTCTAATTCCGAAAGCATGGTCAACCTCTCCTTTCTTGAGACGGCCAATCGATTGCTATAAGTCTTGCAGGCACTTACCCGCCACGTCCTGCCAACCCTGGAAGACGTTTACAATCAATAAGCCTACTCGGCAAAATCCGTTCTCGTTGTAACCTTTCCTCATAAGCAGTACCCAGTCTTGTATAACTTTGTTCAACTCAAATTCACTCGACGAACATCATCGCCGAACAGCTTCGATTAAACGTTTAACCCTGGGCTTTGCGTTAACTGGCACTGTGTGCTGCGGCTCTTTCAGCAACATGTCGCAAACTATCAAAGTTGATATTGGCCCCTGAGTTGACCGCCACCAGCGTCTGCCCGCGCACGCGGTGTTGCCCCACATAGCGGCGAATGCCCGCCACGGCCAAGGCGCCGGACGGCTCGACGATGGAACGCGTATCGTCGTAGATCAGCTTGATGGCACTGCACAGTTCATCGTTGCTGACCGTGATGACGTCATCCACCCAATCCCGGCAGATCTCAAAGCCATAGGCGCCGATCTGCGCCACTGCCGTGCCATCGGCAAACCCGTCCACACTGGGCAGCACCACGCGTTCACCGGCGCGCAAGGCTGCCAACAGGCAACTCGAGCCTTCGGCTTCGACGCCGACGATGCGTACCTCGGGCCGCAAGTATTTGACGTAGGCGGCGATCCCGCCGATCAGGCCGCCACCGCCCACCGGCACGAAGATCGCGTCCAGCGCGCCCTGCTGCTGGCGCAGGATTTCCATGCCCACCGTGCCTTGGCCAGCGATCACGTCCGGATCGTCGAACGGCGAGACAAACGTACAACCGCAGGCTTCGGCCAGTTGCAACGCGTGGGCCAGGGCAAACGGAAAGCTCTCACCGTGCAGCACCGCTTGCGCCCCTCGCGAGCGCACACCCAGCACCTTCAACTCCGGCGTGCTGCACGGCATGACGATCGTGGCCTTGATCCCCAATTCCCGCGCCGCCAGCGCTACGCCTTGCGCATGGTTGCCGGCCGATGCGGTGATCACGCCGCAGGCCTTCTGCTCGGCGCTGAGTTGCATCAGCTTGTTGTAGGCGCCACGGATCTTGAAGGAAAAGGTCGGTTGCAGATCTTCGCGCTTGAGCAACACCTGGTTGTCGAGCAACAGCGACAGCGCCGGGGCGACCTGCAAGGGGGTTCGCACGGCCAAATCGTAGACCGGCGCGGCGAGGATCTTTTTGACGTAGTGCTCAAGCAGTCCCGAGACAGCGGTAGATGGGACGGGGCAAGTGCTCATGGGAGTCTCCTGGCTTGGGTAAGGGCACCTGGAGACGGAAAAACAAAACCCGCCTCTAGGGCGGGTTTGGGTGCAGCCGAGCGCTATCCCGCCAAATGAGGAATGGCGGTAATAATAATTGGCTGGCAACGCAGGGTTTGAAATGTCATGTCACGAAATTACCCGGCGGTGGCCGGTCAAGTCAATGGCAAGGGGCCATTTCGTTGACGGGGCTTTACGATGGACATACGAAACGTATACGATCCGTATATTCATCTGACACAGTGAAGCACATGGGCATCGTCAAGATCACCGACCAACTGCACGAACAACTACGCCTGGCCAGTGCGGCCATGGACCGTTCCATCAACGCCCAGGCCGAGTTCTGGATCAAGATCGGCCTGCTCGCCGAACTCAACCCGCATTTGCCCTACAACGAGCTGATCAACAAGCTGTTGCTGGACAAGCCGGACCTGATCCGGGGGCGCAGCTGATGATCAAAACCGCCGCACAACTCGCCGTGATGCGCGAATCCGGGCGCCTGCTGGCCCAGGTGTTCAGCATGCTCGACGGTTTTGTCGCCGCCGGACGCTCCACCCTGGAGCTGGACAGCGCCGTCGAAGCCTTCATCCGCCACGAGCTCAAAGCCCGCCCGGCGAGCCTCGGGCAATACGACTACCCCTTCTCCATCAACACCTCGGTCAACGAAGTGGTGTGCCACGGCATGCCCAGCGCCACGCAAGTCCTCAAGGACGGCGACATCGTCAACATCGACATCACCCTGGAAAAAGGCGGCTTTATCGCCGACTCCAGCAAGATGTACATGATCGGTACCGTCTCGCCGAAGGCACGCCGCCTGGTGGAGATGACCTTCGAGGCGATGTGGGCCGGTATCCGCCAGGTCAAGCCCGGCGCCCGCCTGGGCGACATCGGCCATGCGATCCAGCACCATGCGCAGGCCAATGGTTACAGCGTGGTACGCGAATACTGCGGCCACGGCATCGGCCGGCAGATGCATGAAGACCCCCAGATCCTGCACTTCGGCCGCCCCGGCACCGGGCTGGAGCTGCGCGAAGGCATGGTGTTTACCATCGAGCCAATGCTGAACCAGGGCAGCGCCAAGGTGCGCAGCCTGAAGGACGGCTGGACGGTGGTGACCAAGGACAACAGCCTGTCGGCCCAGTGGGAACACACCGTGGCGGTGACGGCGGACGGGTTCGAGGTGCTGACCCTGCAAGCCACGTCCTGAGCCGCCCCCCCCCAGGGATGGGGGGTCACCTCCCATTCGCGCCGCCTGCCATCCGCTTGAGCCCCAGCACCATCAACCCCGCGCCCAAGCCCATCGCCAATAAAAACAGCGGGTACGACACCCACCACGGCGTACCCGCCGTCATCATGCTGAACTCCGACATGCCGCCAATGCTGGCGATCAGGTTGAGCGGCAGAAACACCACATTGATCAACGTCAGCTTGCGCAACAGGTTGTTCATGCTGTTGTTCATCAGGTTGCCGCGCGCGTCGATCAGCCCGGAGAACACGTTGGAATAAATCTCCGCCTGTTTGTAGCACTGGTGATTCTCGATGATCAGGTCGTCGATCAGGCCGAGAATCTCGGCGCTGAAATGCTCCTTCTCGCCGTGGTTGCGCAGCCGCGACAGCACGGCGCCATTGCTGTGCAGCGCGTTGATGTAATAGATCAGGCTTTCGCTGAGGTTGAACATCTGCATCAGATGATGGTTGCTCATGGACGCGTTGAACTGTTGCTGCAACTCCCGCGCGACCAGCTTGATCACCTTGAGGTGGCCGAGGTAGTGGTGGATGTTGTTGAGCAGCAGATCGAGCAGCACATCCAGCGGCGTGTGCAACGGACGGCGGGCGCCGAGCCCGGACAGCGGGGTTTCATCGGTGGCGATCACCAACAGCCGGCCGGGTGAAAACAGCAGGCCGCAGGACGACACCTCAAACACCAGGTTGCCACCGCCGGAGTAGTTCTCCGGGCGCTTCCAGATCAGAAACAGGTTATCTGGGTGAAATTCGATGCGTGAGACTTCATCCGGGTCGAGCGCCGAGGCCAGGGCATGCTCGTCCAGTTTGTGGTGCTCAAGCAGCCAGTTGCGCTCGGCATGGTCAGGGTTGCTGAACAACATGATCGGGGCCTCGTCACTGCCCCCGCTGCGCAACTTTCCATCGATCAATTCAAAGCGCTGGATCATCGCGACTCACCAGACCTGGCCTTGACGCTTCAACTCCAGGCGTCGGACGAATTCCTCCAGCACCAGGCCATACAGGTCGTCCTGCAAGTAAGCATCTTCGATACCGGCATCCAGGTTGGGGTTGTCGTTGACCTCGATCACCACCACCTTGTCCCCCGATTGCTTGAGGTCCACGCCGTAAAGGCCGTCGCCGATCAGATTGGCAGTCTTCACGGCCAACTCCACCACGGCCTTGGGGGCTTCGTGGACCGCCAGGGTGCGGCATTCGCCGTTGATGTCCTGGCCGATGGCCTTGTGGTTGTAGATCTGCCAATGGCCCTTGGACATGAAGTATTGGCAGGCAAAGATCGGTTTGCGGTTGAGTACGCCGATACGCCAGTCGTACTCGGTGTAGAAAAACTCCTGGGCCAGCAGCAACACCGAATGCTCGAACAGTTCGGCGGTGGCCTTGAGCAACGCTTCCTGGCTTTCGACCTTGATCACCCCGCGGGAGAAACAGCCGTCGGGGATTTTCAGCACCAGGGGGAAGCCGAGGCGTTCGCCGACCCGTTCGAAGTCTTCCGGTCGTTCCTTGTAGAGAATCTCGGTGGCCGGCATGCCCAGTTGATGGCTGTTGAGCAGGTCGGTGAGGTAGACCTTGTTGGTACAGCGCAGGATCGACGCGGGGTCGTCCATCACCACCAGGCCTTCGCTTTCGGCTTTCTTGGCGAAACGGTAGGTATGGTTGTCGACGCTGGTGGTCTCGCGGATCAACAAGGCGTCGTATTCGGCCAGGCGCGCGTAGTCCTTGCGCTCGATCAGCTCCACATCGATACCCAAACCCTTGCCGACCCTGATGAAATTTTCCAGGGCCCTGGCGTTGGACGGCGGCAATTGCTCCTGGGGATCATGCAGGATCGCCAGGTCATAGCGGGCCAATCGGCGCGAGCGCGGCTGACGCCAGATCTTGCGGCTGAAGTTGTCGAGGGCGTGGGCGAATTGATCTTCCTGGTCATCACGTAGCTTGTGCAATACGCCGGACTTGACCCCTTCGATATGCCAGCCGTTATTCTTTTTGAATTCAACTAATAAGATCGGACACGGGAACGCTTCAAACAGTTGGCGCGCCAACTCCTGCAACGGCTCTATATTGGTTCGGCCAAAATAAAGTGTCAGCGTAAAGCCTTCGGTATTGCTGTAAAGATGATGACTCAAGGCTTTATCGAGGGTTTTATCCAGGTCGTCCAGGGCCAGCCCGTACAGTGACTTCTTGGTCAGCTCACTGATGGTCCGCACCGATGGAATCACCTTGTGCCCGCGAGCCTCGGCCAACAGTGAGCAGTAGTAACCGTGCCCCAGGTACTTGTAGCCGCGACACAGGTTGATCACCTGCACACGCTTGCCGGTCTCGCTTTCGCGGGTTTGTTCGAGATATTCCTGGGCCGTGACGATGTCTTCGCTGGGGAAGTAGGAGGCCCAGTCTTCCTTGCGTTCGACAATGATCACCACTTGGCTCGTGCCTCTGGGCGGAGCAGAAAAATAACCTTTGGAAGTTATTGTCGCCGCGACTGTTTGCTCGGATACTTCACGCCAATGACTTTGTACCGCCGACATAATATTTGATCCGCTTTAGAGAACTCGACCTTTTCTATTAAGCACGATCTTTTAGAGAAGTCCCGTTTCGTTACGTAACTTTTACGGCGGTCATATGGCTCTTTTCTTTCGCGTTGCAAGCCCCAGCGATGTGCCGACATTGGTGGCACTGGAACAGCACTGTTTCACCACCGATCGACTGTCGCCGCGCAGTTTTCACTGGATGATCAGCCGCGCCCATGGCGAGTTGCTGGTGGCCGAACAGGACGGTCAATTGCTCGGGTATGCGCTGGTGTTGTTCCATCGCGGCACCTCCCTGGCGCGGCTGTACTCGATTGCCATCGCCGAACACGCGCGCGGCCTCGGCCTGGGCAAGCAGTTGCTGAGTCGCATCGAGGCCTGCGCGGTGGAGCATGACTGTGCGTACCTGCGCCTCGAAGTGCGCAGCGACAACCCCGGCGCCCTCGCCCTGTATGAACGCAACGGCTACCGGCGCTTTGCGCTGATCAACGATTACTACGAAGACCACGCCCCGGCCCTGCGCCTGGAGAAACGCATCGTCCAGCACCAGGACGCGCGCGTGGAGCGTGTGCCGTATTACCCGCAAACCACCGACTTCACCTGTGGCGCCGCCTGCCTGCTGATGGCCATGGGCGCGTTGGTGCCGGAGCGCGTCGCCACACGCCGCGAAGAACTGCAAATCTGGCGTGAAGCGACCACCGTGTTCATGACCGCCGGCCATGGCGGTTGCAGCCCTCAAGGCCTGGCGCTGGCCGCCTGGCGTCGGGGCTTTCGTGTGCGGATGCAGGTGAATGTACGCGGGCCGTTGTTTCTCGACGGCGTGCGCGATCAGCATAAAAAGGACGTCATGCGTTTAGTGCATGACGCCTTCGAGGAAGAGTTGGCCGGCAGCACGGTCGAACAGGTACTCGGCGGCGCGCTGGATCTGCCCAAGGTACTGCGCGACGGCGGGCAGCCGTTGGTGCTGATCAGCAGCTATCGGCTGACCCGCTCCAAGTCGCCGCATTGGGTGATGGTCACCGACTGCGACGACGACTTTGTCTACCTGCACGACCCGGATGTGGACCACAGCCAGCACCGCCAGCCCCTGGACTGCCAGCACCTGCCGGTCAGCCACGCGGAGTTCGAGCGCATGTGCCGGTTCGGCAACAACAAACTGCGCGCGGCGGTGGTGCTGTTCAAGCCACCGGCTTGATCGAGGCCTCGGCTTGCAGCTCGCACGCCAGCGGCAATACGCGACCGCGTACCTTAGAAAGCCAGCTTATAACCGATGGTCATCAACATGATCGCCAGGCACGGGCGCAGCACGCCGTCCGGGACTTTACCGGCCATGTGGCTACCGATGTAGATACCCGGCAGCGACCCCATCAGCAAAAAGCCCAGCAGGTGCCAATCCATATTGCCCATGCCGGCGTGGCCCAGGCCCGCTACCAGCGTCAGGGGTACGGCGTGGGCGATCTCGGTGCCGACCAGGCGCCGCGTGGCGAGGAACGGGTAAAGGATAAACAACGCGACGGTGCCGAGGGCTCCGGCGCCGATCGAGGTCAGTGCCACCATGGCGCCGAGGACCGCCCCCGTGACCACCGTCAGCGCGTTCAGGTTGCGCGGGTGCATGTGGTAATCGTCGCCGGCATGGCGCTGGGCGAAGGCCAACAGGCGATGCTTGAACAGAATCGCCAGGGCGGTCAGCAGCAACACCACGCCGAGCGCCTGTTTGATCACGGCGTTCATCGCGCTGGGGTCGGTGTGCAGGCTGGCGAGGAACCACAGGGTCAGCAGCACCGCGGGCACGCTGCCCAAGGTGAGCCAGCCGGTGATGGTCCAGTCGATGTTCTTGTTTTTGCCATGCACCAGCACCCCACCGGACTTGGTGATGGCGGCGTACAACAAGTCGGTGCCCACGGCGGTGGCCGGGTTAATGCCGAACCACAGCAGGATCGGGGTCATCAAGGAGCCCCCGCCGACACCGGTCATGCCGACGATAAAACCAACGATCAGGCCTGCAACTACGAAACCAACGTTACCCACATCCATCACAGCTACCTGCGGCCTTGTAAAATTCTGGCCGCAGGATAGCGATTTTTCTTATAACCACTTATATCAATATGATCTGACTTTATGCCTTTTACGTCAGTCGCTGGCAAACGTAGGCCTGGGTCTGATAGGGAAAGGCCACCGTATCGCGGCCTTTCAACGCCGGGTGAGTGGCGATCAGGTTGCGTAATTGCGCGGTGACCTCGGTTTTTTCAGCGGCGGGCAGTGCCGCGATAAAGCTGACGGAGAGGAAGCGATCCATGATCACTTCCTGCGGACTGCCGACGTGGTTGTAGGGAAAACAGGTCATCTCGGGGGCGGAAAAATACTCGCCGGTGAACGCCTCGCGCCATTTTCCGCTGTGAAAGCGCGGCGTATCGCCCTCGTAAGGCGTGATGATCGCGGTGATCGCTGCCACCCAGTCCACCGATTCATCCCGCACATTCCACACCAGCCCCAGACGCCCGTCGGGCTTGAGCACGCGGTGAATTTCGGCCAACGCGGCCTGGGTGGAGAACCAGTGGAAGGACTGGGCGCAGACCAGCGCATCGGCGCAGGCGGACGCCAGGGGGATGGATTCAGCGGTGCCGTTGACCAAGCGCACATCCGGCAACAACCTGGCCAATTGCGCAGCCATCGCCTGCACGGGTTCGACGGCAATCAGCGTCGGCGCCAGGGCGTTCAGCAGGCGCGTGAACTTGCCGGTGCCGGCGCCCAGGTCGATCACCGTCGACTGCGCGTCGATGCGCAGTACGTCAGCCAGCCAGCCCGTGAGTTGCCGCGGATAGTTCGGTCGGCCCTGGGCGTAAGTGACGGCCTGGGTCGAAAAACCCTGTTGCGCAGACGTGTGAACACCGGTCATTGCCAATCTCTCCTCGGGTAAAGCGGGGACACAGTGTGCGCCTTCCCACCCGGTTTTTCTAATCCGTCACACTCGGCAACCACACACGAAACCGCGCACCGCCGAGCGGTGAAGCCTGCGCGGTCAGGGTGCCGCCCTGGGCTTCGAGGGCGCGCCGACTGATCGCCAGGCCCAGGCCAAACCCGCCGGTGGAGCGGTCGCGGCTGCGGTCTAGGCGATAGAACGGCTCGAAGATGCGTTCGCGCTGGTCCGGCGGAATACCGATGCCATCATCGTCCACGCAGATTTCGCAGCCCGTGGGACATACCTTGACCCCCACCTGGATGCGTTTGTCGCAGTAACGCGTGGCATTGCGCAGCAGGTTTTGCAGGGCGCGGGCGGTCAGGCGCGGGTCGAGGTTGAAGCGCTCGACGCTGCAGTCGAGCACCACGTCGATCACAATCTCAGGGTTCTCCAGTTCGTCGTCGACGCTGCCCAGCACGCTGTCGATAAATTCATCGAGCACCACCTCGACCCGCTCCGGTAACTGCGCAGGGTTTTGCAGGCGGCTGTAGGAAAGCAACTCCAGCACCAGCTCATCCAGCTCACGGATATGCGCCACCAGGCTTTGCAGGCGCTCGCGGCTGGCCTGGGGCAGGTCTTCGGACAACGCCAGGGCCAGGCCGAAATCCAGGCGTGTCAGGGGGGTGCGCAGTTCGTGGGAGACCGCGTTGAGCAAGTCACGCTGCTGGTTCAGCAGGTGTTCGATGTCATCGGCCATGGTGTCGAACACCGTCGCCAGGCTGCCAATATTGGAACTTGGCGGAATGCGCGTGCGTTCGCCAAAATTCCCCTTGCCCAACTGCGTGGCAGTGCTTTTCAGGCGCTCCAGGTCGCGCCAGTGCGGGCGCAGCCATACCAGCAGGCAGGCGAGCAGCGCGGCACCGATCAGTACGTTCATCGACCAGTACAACAGGTTCATGTCCAGCGGGTCCGGCGGGATCGTCAGCTTGACCGCGAACTGCGGGTTGATCGGTGCGCTGACCTCGGCCATCCACCCCCACTCGCCCAGGCGGATCACCGGTTTGCCTTGCGCCAGCAACTGCTCTTCTTCGGGGGTGTAACGGGCGTCCTGGTGCAGCAGCAGTTCGACCTTGAGCGGCGCGAAGTCACGGCCCAGTTGCTCGGTGACCTGGGACCAGTGCTCCACCGGCGCCCGCTGGTATTGCTTGACGATGAGTTTCTGCAGGCCGCGGGACTGTTCGACGTTGTAGTCCACGTAGCGGTGCTCGAACACCTGGATCACCAACTTGGGAATCAGGAAGATCGCCGCGCTGTAGGTGACGATCGTGATCAGATAGAGGCGCAGCAGCACACGGAACATGGCTCAGCATTCCCACTCGGATCGGCTGAACAGATAGCCTTTGCCCCACACCGTCTTGATCTTGCGCGCTTCCCCGGCGTGGTCGTCGAACTTGCGGCGCAGCTTGGAGATGGCCACGTCCACCGAGCGGTCGGTGCCGTTGAACTCGATCCCGCGCAGGCGTTGCAGGATCTGGTCGCGGCTGAGCACTTCACCGGCATGCCGCGCCAGCACCACCAGCAGGTTGTATTCGCCGCTGGACAACTCCACCGCCTGTTCGCGCCAGGTCGCGGTGCGTTCCGACAGGTCGATGCACAGGTTGCCGATGACGATCTGGTCGTTGGCCACCTGCGGTTCGGACAAGCTGCTGCGGCGCAACAGCGTGCGGACCCGGGCCAGCAGCACGCGGGGCTCGCAGGGTTTGGTGACGTAGTCGTCGGCGCCCATTTCCAGGCCCAGCACCTGGTCGTGGCTGTCATCGCGGGCGGTCAGCATCAGGATCGGCAGGCCCGCCGAATCGGCGCGCAGCAAACGGCACACTTGCAGGCCGTCGAGGCCAGGCAGCATCAGGTCTAGGATCACCAGGTCCGGCGGGTTGAGCCGCGCGCGTTCGCGAACATGGTCACCCCGGCTGAGCACGCTGACGTGGTAGCCATTGCGCTCCAGGTAGCTGGCAATCAGTTCGGAGAGCGCGGCGTCGTCTTCGACCAGGAGGATGTTGGGCATGGTGTTTCCAAATAATGCGGTTATGGGTCTTACACAAATCCCACGTGGGAGGGGACTTGCGCCCTGCCACATTTGATCTTCAGTGTTTGCAAGGTTGTGCAAGGATATACGCCCGCAGCCGAACGTGGGCTGCACCTTACATTTCTTCACAGACGACCTACACAGCTTCACAGCACTGCGGCGCGGACGGCATTAGGATGCGCCAGTCAATATTGGGATAAGAGCATGTCGAAGAATCTGTTTGCGCCGTTTTGCTTGCTGGCCCTGACACTCGCCCTGAGTGCGTGTGACAAGTCGTCCGCCGAAGCACCGGCAACGCCCCTGGCCACAGTCCGCATCGAAACCCTCGAGGCCAAACCCCTGTCCATCAGCAGTGAACTGAGCGGGCGCATTGCCGCGCCGCGCATTGCCGAAGTGCGCGCGCGGGTCGCCGGGGTGGTGATGCAGCGGGTGTTCAAGGAAGGCCATGACGTGAAACAGGGCGACGTGCTGTTTCGCATCGACCCAGCCCCGTTCAAGGCCGATCTGGACAGCGCTCAGGCCAACCTGAGCAAGGCCGAGGCCAATGCGTTCCAGGCGCGCCTGCAAGAACAGCGCTACAGCCAGTTGGTCGAAGGCAACGCCATCAGCGGCCAGGACTACGACAACGCCCGCGCCGCCCTGCGCCAGACCAACGCCGAGGTCGCCGCGAACAAGGCCGCCGTCGAACGGGCCAAACTGAACCTGGGCTACGCCACCGTCACCGCGCCGATTTCCGGGCGCATCGGGCGTGCGCTGGTGACCGAAGGCGCGCTGGTCGGCCAGAACGAGGCCACGCCGCTGGCGATCATCCAGCAATTGGACCCGATCCACGCCGACCTGACCCAGTCCACCCGTGAGTTGAACGAGCTGCGCCGCGCCTTCCGCGCCGGCAGCCTGAAACAGGTCGGCCAGGACCAGGCCAAGGCCACGCTGATCCAGGACGACGGCAGCCTGTATCCGCTGCCGGGCAAATTGCTCTTCGCCGAGATCAGCGTCGACCCCGGCACCGGGCAGATCATCGTGCGCAGCGAGTTCCCCAACCCGGACCTCGACCTGCTGCCCGGCAGTTTTGTGCGCGTGCGCCTGGAGCAGGCGGTCGACCGCCAAGGCATCAGCGTGCCGCAACGTGCGATCACCCGTGACAGCGCCGGCATCCCGATGGTGCTGTTGTTGGACGCCGAACAAACCGTGAGCCTGCAACCGGTGGAATTGGGCGCGGTGATCGATGACCGCTGGATCGTCAGCGCCGGCCTCAAGGCCGGTGACCGCATCGTCGTCGAGGGTGTGCAACACGTGCGTCCCGGTGAAAAAGTTCAAGTGGATGACAGCACGCCGCCGCCCGCCCAGGCTTCCGGCCAATAAGGATCTTTGACCATGCCGCAGTTCTTTATTGACCGCCCGATCTTCGCCTGGGTGGTCGCCCTGTTTATCCTACTGGCCGGCGCGCTCGCCATCCCGCAGTTGCCGGTGGCCCAGTACCCCAACGTCGCACCGCCGAAAGTCGAGATCTACGCGGTGTACCCCGGCGCTTCGGCGCAGACCCTGGATGAAAGCGTGGTCAGCCTGATCGAGCAAGAGCTCAATGGCGCCGATCACCTGCTGTATTTCGAATCCCAGAGCAGCCTCGGCTCGGCCACCATCACCGCGACTTTCCAGCCGGGCACCAACCCGGAGATGGCCCAGGTCGATGTGCAGAACCGCCTCAAGGCCGTGGAATCGCGCTTGCCCCAGGCGGTGACCCAGCAGGGTTTGCAGGTGGAGAAAGTCTCCGCCGGCTTCCTGCTGCTGGTGACCCTGACCTCCAGCGACGGCAAGCTCGATGACGTGGCGCTCAGCGACTACCTGGCGCGCAACGTGATGAACGAGCTCAAGCGCCTCGACGGGGTGGGCAAGGCCCAGCTGTATGGCGCCGAGCGGGCCATGCGGGTGTGGATCGACCCGCAGAAGCTGATCGCTTTCAACCTGACCCCGGCCGACGTGAATGCCGCGATCAGCGCGCAGAACGCCCAGGTTTCCGCCGGCAGCATCGGCGACTTGCCGGGCACCAAGACCCAGGAAATCACCGCGGCAATCCTGGTCAAGGGCCAGTTGTCCACGCCGGCCGAGTTCGCCGACATCGTGCTCAAGGCCAACCCTGACGGTTCCACCGTGCGTATCGGCGATGTGGCGCGAGTGGAAGTCGGCAGCCAGGAATACCAGTTCTCCACACGCCTGAACGGCAAGCCGTCCACCGCCGTCAGTGTGCAACTGTCGCCGGGCGCCAATGCGCTGAGCACCGCGAACATGGTGCGGGCGAAGATGGATGAGCTGTCGCGCTACTTCCCGGCCAATGTCGAATACAAGATCCCGTATGACACCTCGCCGTTCGTCAAAGTCTCGATCACCAAGGTGGTCTACACCCTGCTCGAAGCGATGGCGCTGGTGTTCGCGGTGATGTTCCTGTTCCTGCAGAACGTGCGCTACACGCTGATCCCGACCCTGGTGGTGCCGATTGCGTTGATGGGCACCTTCGCCACCATGCTGTTGCTCGGGTTCTCGATCAACGTGCTGACCATGTTCGGCATGGTGCTGGCCATCGGTATCCTGGTGGACGATGCGATCGTGGTGGTGGAGAACGTCGAGCGGATCATGGTCAGCGAGGGCCTGTCGCCCAAAGAGGCCACGCGCAAGGCCATGGGCCAGATCACCGGGGCCATCATCGGCATTACGTTGGTGCTGGTGGCGGTGTTTCTGCCGATGGCATTCATGCCAGGCTCGGTGGGGGTGATCTACCAGCAGTTTTCGCTGTCGATGGCCACCTCGATCCTGTTCTCGGCGTTCCTCGCCCTGACCTTGACCCCGGCACTTTGCGCGACCCTGCTCAAGCCGATCGCCAAGGATGAGCACCACACCAAGGGCGGGTTCTTCGGCTGGTTCAACCGGCGTTTCGAACGGCTCACCGACCGCTACGAAGGCTGGGTGGCGTATGCCCTCAAGCGCAGCGGCCGTTACCTGCTGATCTACCTGGTGCTGCTGGTGGGCCTGGGGCTGATGTTCAGTCGCCTGCCCTCCTCGTTCCTGCCGGTGGAGGACCAGGGTTACACCATCACCGATATCCAGTTGCCGCCGGGCGCGAGCAAGAACCGCACGGTGCAGGTGGCCGAACAGATCGAAGCGCACAACGCCAAAGAGCCCGGGGTTGGTGACACCACCATGATCATGGGCTTCAGTTTCTCCGGCTCCGGGCAGAACGCGGCGCTGGCGTTCACCACGCTCAAGGATTGGTCGCAACGCAGCAGCGACGACTCGGCCGCCGCGATTGCCGACCGCGCCAACATGGCGTTCACCGAACTGAAGGACGCGATTGCCTATGCGATCCTGCCTCCACCGGTGGACGGCCTCGGCACCAGCAGCGGTTTCGAGTTCCGCCTGCAGGACCGTGGCGGCGTCGGCCACGCGGCGTTGATGGCGGCGCGTACCGAACTGCTGGACGCTGCGGGAAAAAGCCCGATCCTGGCCAACGTGCGTGAAAGCGCCCTGGCCGAAGCGCCGCAAGTGCAGCTGCAGGTCGACCGCAAGCAGGCCAACGCGCTGGGCGTGTCCTTCGCCGATGTGGGCAATGTACTGTCGTCGGCCATCGGTTCGACCTACGTCAATGACTTCCCCAACCAGGGGCGCATGCAGCGCGTGGTGGTGCAGGCCGAAGGCGACCAACGCAGCCAGGTCGCGGATCTGTTGAAGATCAACGTGCGCAACAAGGCCGGCGAGATGGTGCCGCTGTCGGCGTTCGTCGTAGCCAAGTGGACCCAGGGGCCGACGCAGTTGACCCGTTACAACGGCTACCCGGCCATCGCCATTTCCGGTGAAGCGGCACCGGGGCACAGCACGGGCGAGGCGATGGAAGAAATCCAGCGCCTGGTCAACCAACTGCCGGCGGGCCTGGGCCAGGAATGGACCGGCCTGTCGTTGCAGGAACGCCTGTCCGGCTCCCAGGCGCCGCTGTTGCTGGGCCTGTCGCTGCTGATCGTGTTCCTGTGCCTGGCCGCCCTGTATGAAAGCTGGTCGATCCCGACGTCGGTGCTGCTGGTGGTGCCGCTGGGCGTGCTCGGCGCGGTGTTGGCCGTGACCTTGCGCGGCATGCCCAACGATGTGTTCTTCAAGGTCGGGCTGATCACCATCATCGGCCTGTCGGCGAAGAACGCGATCCTGATCATCGAGTTCGCCAAGGACCTGTACGAGCAGGGCGAAGACTTGCTCGACGCAACCTTGAAGGCCGCGCGGCTGCGCTTGCGGCCGATCATCATGACCTCGCTGGCGTTCATCCTCGGCGTGGTGCCCCTGGCGATTGCCACCGGCGCCAGTTCGGCGAGCCAGCAAGCGATCGGTACGGGGGTGATCGGCGGGATGATCACCGCGACGCTGGCGGTGGTGTTTGTGCCGGTGTTCTTTGTGGTCGTCATGAAGCTGGTGCGCAAGCGTCCATAACCCGCGAAAAAATGCGCTATGGTGCTCACAACCGTCCTTGTTGTGAGCACCCATGCCCTTCCTCGCCCGCACCCACCCTCGCCTCTCTTGCGCCGCCGTCCTGGGCCTTGCCGTTGGCATCCTGGTACCCGCCGATACACTCGTGAGCAAAATCCTGATCGGCTGGAATGCCGGCGTCTGGATCTACCTGGTGCTGATGCTGTGGCTGACCATCCGCGCCAAGGCCGAAGACGTCAAACGCATCGCCGAGATCGAGGATGAGAACGCCGGCCTGGTGCTGTTCACGGTGTGCATCGCGGCCATCGCCAGCCTGGCCACCATCACCTTCGAACTGGTCGGCAGCAAGGACCTGAGCACCGCCGAGCGGCTGTTGCACTACGGTTTTACCGGCCTGACGGTCATCGGCTCATGGTTGTTGATCGGGGTGATCTTCAGCGTTCACTACGCCCGGCTCTATTACACCTGGGCCGGCAAAGAGCCGGCGCTGCGCTTTGCCGAGGGGTTGTTGACCCCCAACTATTGGGACTTCCTGTACTTTTCCTTCACCATCGGCGTCGCCGTGCAAACGTCGGACGTGGGCGTTGCCACCCGCAGCATGCGCAAGGTGGTACTGGGACAATCGCTGATCGGGTTTCTGTTCAACACGGCAATCCTCGGCTTTTCGATCAATATTGCCGCGGGACTGTTCAATTGACGCTGCACAAACCTTCTAGACGCCCACGGCTCGATGGGCGCTAGATAACATCGTCTATTCCGCCTCGGTGTTGTGATGGCCGCGCACAATTGGATCGATCTGTCCCAGGACGCCGACACCGGCATCGAGACCCTGCGCGCGCATTTCGAGGGGCACGCCTATGATCCCCATTGGCACGACAGCTACCTGATCGGCGTGACCGAACAAGGCGTGCAGCAATTCAACTGCCGCCGCACGCGCCACAACAGCGTGCCCGGCCAGGTGTTCCTGGTGGAACCCGGCGAGTTGCATGACGGCGATGCGCCCACGGCCGACGGCTTTACCTACCACATGCTCTACCTCGACCCGCAGTGGTTGACGCGGGAAGTGAGCGCGGTCTTCGAAGAGGCTCCCGTCAACAGCCAGCTGAGTTTTGCCGCGACCTTGACCAACGACCCGCGCCTGGCCCTCGCCACAAGCCAAGCCTTTCGCACCCTGCACAGTGGCGAATTGCGCATCGTGCGACAACGGGCCATGGACCAGTTGCTCGAACGCCTCACCGGCCAGCTCCACTGGCGCAGCCGTTACCGTGACGACCCACGCCTGCCGCTGGTCGCCCACAAAGCCCGGGAATACCTGCATGCCCACCTGCATCACGATGTGGGCATGGACGCGCTGGCGCTGGCCTGCGGCGTCGACCGCTTCCGCCTGACCCGTGCGTTCAGGAGCGCGTTTGGCCTGCCGCCCCATGCTTATCTGGTGCAACTGCGCCTGGCCCGCGCGCGGCACTTGCTGGCCAAGGGTGAACAACCGGCCGATGTGGCGATCGCCCTGGGCTTTGCCGACCAGAGCCACCTGGGCCGCTGGTTCGTGCGCGCTTATGGCCTGACGCCGGCGGCCTACCGCAAGCGCTGCTCAAACCTTCCAGACAGGTGATACGCGGGCTTGTGAAGATCGACGCCATCAATGGGTCTATCGGAGTCGTCCACCATGCTGTCCACACTGCTGCCTTTCATGCTGTTTGCCTTCGTCGCCTCAATTACCCCCGGCCCGACCAATATCCTGGTACTGAGCAACAGCGCCCGTTTCGGTTTCAGGGCCACGCTGCCAATCATCCTGGGCGCCTGCGCCGGCGCGGCGCTGCTCGTGCTGGTGGTGGGCTCGGGGTTTGGCCAGTCCTTGGTGCAGCTACCCAAGGTACAAACCGCCATGCAATGGATCGGCATTGCCTGGCTGAATTACCTGGCCTGGCAGATTTTCAGCGCCCCCACCCGGACCATCGAAGCGGATACACGCCAAAAACCCCTGAGCCCGATCGGCGCCGCCAGCCTGCAATTGATCAACCCGAAAAGCTGGATGATGGCACTGGCGGTAGTCAGCGTTTTTACCGGCAATGGTGCGGAGCGCCAAAGCCAGGTGGTGTACCTCTCCCTGGCGTTTTTCCTGATATCGATCCCCTGCCTGGGCACCTGGGCGCTGTTGGGTGCCGGGTCCGCACGGGTGTTGCGTTCGACCAGCGCCATGCAGCGTTTCAACCGCGGTATGGCCGTGCTGCTGTTGGCGGCGGCTTGGTTAAGTGTGCTGGCCTGAACACACCGGCTATCTGGCTTTGTCCTACAACTTCTTGACGGCTTTCGTACTTTAGTGGTTTCCTGAAACCGGTTTCAGTCATTCCAATAAAAATAGAAGGTCGATGACCGTGAACAGTTTCTCTGCCGCCCAGCGCAGCCGCGTGACCATGCTCGACGTCGCCCAGCGCGCCGGCGTGTCCAAAGCCAGCGTGTCGCGTTTCATCGGCGACGACCGCGCCCTGCTCTCCGACGCCATCGCCCTGCGCATCGAGCACGCCATCGCCGAACTCGGCTATCGCCCCAACCAGATGGCCCGTGGCTTGAAACGCGGACGCACGCGCCTGATCGGTATGCTGGTGGCCGATATCCGCAACCCCTATTCCATTGCCGTGATGCACGGTGTTGAAACCGCCTGCCGCCAGCACGGCTACAGCCTGGTGGTGTGCAACACCGACCGCGATGACGATCAGGAACGCCAGCACCTGGCGGCGCTACGCTCGTACAACATCGAAGGGCTGATCGTGAACACCCTCGGCCACCACCTCGAACAACTGCTGGAACTGCAACGGGAAATGCCCCTGGTGCTGGTGGACCGCAAGGTCGCACCGTTGCACAGCGACCTGGTGGGTTTGGATAACCCGGCCGCGGTACGCATGGCGCTGGAACACCTTGAGCAACAGGGCTACCGCGAGATAGTGCTGGTCAGCGAGGCCACCGATGGCACCAGTTCGCGCCTGGAGCGCCTTGACAGTTTCACCGCCGAGATTGCCCGCCGCCCGGCGTTGAGCGGCACGGTGCTGGAACTGGACGGCGCGCTGGAAAAGCGCCTGCGCAGCTTCCTGGCCAAGCCCGGCGCCAAAGCCGTGTTCTGCGCCAACGGCATCGCCGCCCTCGCCTGCACCCGCGCGCTCAAGGCGCTGGAGTGCGACCTGTTCGCGGACGTCGGCCTGATCGCCCTGGATGACCTGGACTGGTACCCGCTGGTGGGCACCGGCATCACCGCCCTCGCCCAACCGACGCAGGCGATTGGCGCGAGTGCCTTCGACTGCCTGCTCAAGCGCCTGCGCGGCGATACGGCGCCGGCCCGCACCCTGGATTTCCTGCCCGAACTGATCGTTCGCGGTTCCACCCAACCCACCTCGTAGCCGCTGTCGAGCCCTCGCGGACGTCAATTCAATAGGTTGCGCATAAAAATGAAACCGGTTTCAGAGGTACACAATCATGCATGAATACCCCGTCTCCATCAGCCTTTCCAGCTACGGCGCCGACCTCGTCCGCCAGCAGGGCCAATTGAGTTTTGTCGCCCTGCTGGCGGCGGCCGGTGCCCGGCGCATCGAGTGGCGCGAAGAGCTGCTGACCATTGAACAACCCGCACAACTGGCACGGGCGGCGGCCGAACAAGGCCTGGAGTGCGTGTTCTCTTCCCCGCTGGAACTGTGGGTCGCCGGCCGCGCCCAGCCGAATGCCGAGCTCGCCGCGACCCTTGATCGCGCCCAGGCCTTTGGTGCGCGCTGGCTGAAAGTCTCCCTCGGCTACTTCACCGACACCAACGACCTGCACAGCCTGCACGCCCTGCTCAACCGCCACCCGGTCAAGTTGCTGGTGGAAAACGACCAGACCCTGCATGGCGGCCGCATCGAACCGCTGCAACGTTTCTTCAGCGAAGTCGAGCGCCTTGGCCTGCCGGTGAAGATGACGTTCGATATCGGTAACTGGCACTGGCAGGACCAGTCCGCGCTCACCGCCGCGCGCCTGCTCGGCCGGCATGTCGACTACCTGCACTGCAAGGCCGTGGCGCGTCGTGCGGACGGCAAGCTGGTGGCGCTGCCGCCCGGCGCCACCGACCTGCATCTGTGGGAACAACTGCTGGGCCACATGACTCAAGGTATTACCCGGGCGGTGGAATTCCCGCTGCAAGGCGATGACCTGGTCGAAGTCACCGCCCGGCAGGTCGCCACCCTCGCCCTGCTTGGCCAACCCCGTGCGGAGTACGCCCATGTCTGAGATCGATATCCTGTCGTTCGGCGAAACCATGGCGATGTTTGTCGCCGAACAGAGCGGCGACCTGGCCCAGGTGGGCCACTTCCACAAACGCATCGCCGGGGCCGACAGCAATGTCGCCATCGGCCTGTCGCGCCTGGGCTTCAACGTCGCCTGGCTGAGCCGGGTGGGCAACGACTCCCTGGGCCGCTTTGTGCTCGACACACTCAAGCAACAAGGCCTGGATTGCCGGCACGTGGCGGTCGACCCGCTGCACCCCACCGGTTTTCAGCTCAAGTCCCGCGAAGAAGCCGGCGATGATCCCCAGGTCGAGTACTTCCGCAAGGGCTCGGCGGCCAGCCACTTATCCATCGCGGCCATCAGCCCGGCGCTGCTGCAGGCGCGCCACCTGCACGCCACCGGCATCCCGCCGGCCTTGTCCGAGGCCACCGGCGAGTTGTCCCGCGAGCTGATGACGCAAATGCGCAAGGCCGGGCGCAGCGTGTCGTTCGACCCGAACCTGCGCCCGGCGCTGTGGCCCAGCCAGCAGCAGATGATCCGCGAGATCAACGCCCTCGCAGGCTTGGCCGATTGGGTCTTGCCGGGGTTGAGCGAAGGTCGCTTGCTTACCGGTTTCGACGACCCGGCGGACATCGCCGCGTTTTACCTGGACCAGGGCGCCGAAGCCGTGGCCATCAAGCTCGGCCCGGACGGCGCGTATTACCGCACCCAACTGGACCAAGGCTTTGTCGCCGCCGTGAGCGTGGACAAAGTGGTCGACACCGTCGGCGCCGGTGATGGCTTTGCCGTCGGCATGATCAGCGCCCTGCTGGAAAACCTCAGCTTCCCCGAGGCGGTACACCGCGGCAACTGGGTCGGCAGCCGTGCCGTGCAGAGCCGCGGCGATATGGAAGGCTTACCCACACGCACGGAGCTGCCGACCCGATCCGTTGCTTGACCCACTCCCTGTTGCCACAACTACAACAAGCTCAGGAGCAACCCCATGGATACCTTGAAACTCGCCACCCGCCGTTGGTGGTACATCATGCCCACCGTCTTTATCACCTACAGCCTGGCGTACCTGGACCGCGCCAACTACGGTTTCGCCGCCGCCAGCGGCATGGCTGAAGACCTGATGATCACGCCGGGCATGTCGTCCCTGCTCGGCGCACTGTTCTTCCTAGGTTACTTTTTCTTCCAGGTGCCGGGCGCGATCTACGCGCAAAAGCGTAGCGTGAAGAAGTTGATTTTCGTCAGCCTGATCCTCTGGGGCGGCCTGGCCACCCTGACCGGCGTGGTGTCCAACGCCTACATGCTGATCGCCATTCGCTTCATGCTCGGCGTGGTCGAAGCGGCGGTGATGCCGGCGATGCTGGTGTACCTGTGCCACTGGTTCACCCGTGCCGAACGCTCGCGGGCCAATACGTTCCTGATCCTCGGCAACCCGGTGACCATGCTGTGGATGTCGGTGGTGTCCGGCTACCTGGTGCAGCATTTCAGCTGGCGTTGGATGTTCATCGTCGAAGGCCTGCCGGCGGTGCTGTGGGCGTTTATCTGGTGGCGCCTGGCCGATGAGCGGCCCAAGGATGCCCGGTGGCTGAGCGACAGCGAAAAGCACCAGTTGGAAACCGCCCTCGCCGCCGAACAGGTGGGGATCAAAGCGGTGAAGAACTACGCCGAAGCGTTTCGCTCGCCCAAGGTGATCATCCTCGCGCTGCAGTTCTTCTGCTGGAGCATCGGCGTGTACGGCTTTGTGCTGTGGCTGCCGTCGATCCTCAAGGCCGGTTTGCAGATGGACATGGTCGAGGCCGGCTGGTTGTCGGCGCTGCCGTACCTCGCGGCGGTGATCGGCATGCTGGTGGTGTCGTGGGGTTCGGACAAGCTGCAAAAACGTAAACGGTTTGTGTGGCCGCCGTTGTTGATCGCCTCTATCGCTTTCTATGCGTCCTACGTGCTCGGCGCCGAACATTTCTGGTGGTCCTACACCCTGCTGGTGATTGCCGGCGCGTGCATGTATGCGCCCTATGGACCGTTTTTCGCGATTGTCCCGGAGATCCTACCGGCCAACGTCGCCGGCGGCGCCATGGCGTTGATCAACAGCATGGGCGCGCTCGGTTCGTTCGGCGGTTCGTACCTGGTGGGTTACCTCAATAGCAGCACCGGTTCCCCCGGCGCCTCTTACCTGCTGATGAGCGGCGCGTTGATGGTCTCGGTGGTGCTGACGATGTTCCTCAAGCCCGGCGCCAGCGACCGCGAGCGCGCGCCGTTGCAGTCCCTCGAATTAAAGGTGAAGACCTGATGAAAAAGTCTGTCGTTCTGTACAAAAAACTCTCCGCGCCGCTGATGGCCCGGCTGCATGAGCACGCCGAGGTCACGCTGATCGACGCGCTCGACCCGCCCGGCCTGGCCAAACTGCGCGACGCCCTCCCCGGCGCCCATGGGTTGCTGGGCGCGAGCCTGCGCCTGGACGCCGCGTTGCTGGACCTGGCACCGCAACTGGAGGCGGTGGCCAGCGTGTCAGTCGGCGTCGACAACTACGACATCGAGTACCTGACCCGGCGCGGCATCCTGCTCAGCAACACGCCCGATGTGCTGACCGAAACCACCGCCGACACCGGCTTCGCGCTGATCCTCGCCACCGCACGCCGGGTGGTCGAACTGGCCGATATGGTGCGTGCCGGCCAGTGGCACAAGAACATCGGCCCGGCGCATTTCGGCAGCGACGTGCATGGCAAGACCCTGGGCATCATCGGCATGGGCCGCATTGGTGAAGCGCTGGCCCAGCGCGGGCATTTCGGCTTCGGTATGCCGGTGCTCTACCACAGTCACTCGCCCAAGCCACAGGTGGAAGAACGGTTCGGCGCGCAGTACCGTCGCCTGAACGACTTGCTGCAACAAGCAGACTTCGTCTGCCTGACACTGCCGCTCACCGCCGAAACCGAGCGGTTGATCGGCGCGCAAGAATTCGCCCTGATGGGCCCGGAGACGATCTTTATCAATATCTCCCGCGGCAAGGTGGTGGATGAAGCCGCGCTGGTCGAGGCCTTGCAGCAGCGCACGATTCGCGCGGCGGGGCTGGATGTGTTCGAGCGCGAGCCGCTGCCCCACGACTCGCCGTTGCTGCGCTTGAACAATGTGGTGGCCACGCCGCATATCGGCTCGGCGACCCATGAGACGCGGGAAGCGATGGCCGAGTGCGCGGTGGATAATCTGCTCGCGGCGCTCGCCGGTCAGAAGCCGAAAAACCTGGTGAATCCAAGCGCCTGGATGCAATAGCTTCTGACACAACATAGAGCAAATGTGGGAGGGAGCTTGCTCCCGATGGCGCTGGATCAGTCAGTAGATGAGTTGACTGACCCATTGCTATCGGGGGCAAGCCCCCTCCCACATTGGGATTGCACTGCAAAGTGGCTCAGATAACGAACCTGGCCACCATCGCATTCAAATCCACCGCCAGGCGCGACAGCTCATGGCTGGCCGCGCTGGTCTGGTTGGCGCCCGCCGCCGACTGGGTCGCCAGGTCGCGGATGTTGACCAGGTTTCGGTCTACTTCACGGGACACCTGGGCCTGTTCTTCCGAGGCGCTGGCGATCACCAGGTTGCGCTCGTTGATCAGGCTGATCGACTGGGTGATCTGCTCCAGTGCCACGCCGGCCGCGCGGGCCATTTCCAGGGTGTTATGGGTGCGCTGGTTGCTCTGTTGCATGGATTGCACGGCTTCACCGGTGCCGTTCTGGATACCGGCGACCATTTTCTCGATTTCCTGGGTCGACTGCGCGGTGCGATGGGCCAGGGCCCGCACCTCGTCGGCCACCACCGCGAAGCCGCGTCCGGCTTCACCGGCGCGGGCGGCTTCGATCGCCGCGTTGAGCGCCAGCAGGTTGGTCTGCTCGGCAATCGCCCGGATCACGTCGAGGACCTTGCCGATGTCGCGCCCCTGAGTGGCCAGACCTTCGATCAGCAGCGAGGTGTTTTGCACATCCTGGGTCATGGTCTGGATCGCGCCGACGGTCTCAACCACCCGGTCGCGGCCTTCCCGTGCCGCCTGGTTGGACTGCGTGGAGGCTTCGGAGGTGGACACGGCGTTCCGCGCCACCTCTTCCACGGCAGCGGTCATCTCATTGACGGCCGTGGCGGCCTGGTCGATTTCGTTGTTTTGTTGCTGCAAGCCTTTGGAGGCTTCTTCGGTGACGGCGCTCAACTCTTCCGCCGCCGAGGCCAATTGCGTGGCCGAACCGGCGATGTGCTGGATGGTCTGGCGCAAGTTGGTTTGCATGGCCGACAACGCACTGATCAAACGCGCCGGTTCATCCTTGCCATCGTCTTCAATGACTTTGCTCAGGTCGCCGCCGGCAATGGTTTGCGCCACTTCCACGGCTTTGCGCAGCGGCGTGACGATGCTGCGGGTCAGCAACCAGGCCAGCAACACCGTGAGCAAGGCGGCGGCCACGGCCACCACGACGATCCCACTGATCGCGCTGTCATAGCTGCGTCCGGCCTGCTCGTTGGCCTGCTTGGCGCCAGCGGAGTTGAGGGCGATCAGCTTGTTCAACTGCTCGCCCATCTGATCGGTGCCGTTCTTGATCCGGGTATTGATCAAGGCGCGCATCTCATCGACCTTGTTTTGCTGGGACAGCGCCAGCATCTCGGCCTGGGCCGTCAGGTAGTTGTCCAAGGTGCCGACAAACGTCTTGTACAGGGCCGCTTCCTCAGGCACGGAAGGTAACGCTGAGTAACCGGCCTGGGCGGCTCTGACCTTGTCGATCAGTACGGCGATGCGCGTTTGCGCCTCTTGCAACGCAGCCGGTTCACGGTTGACCAACACGCGGAACGACAAGATACGCATGCGCAACACGTTTTCCGTGAGGCTGCCCAAGTAGGCCACGCTGGGCAGTTGGTTGCTGCTCATATCCACCGACGCCTGACGGATCAGCGTCATGCGGTTGACTGCAAACACTCCCAATACAACCACCAACAACGCAATGAATGCGAAACCGAGAGACGCTCGAGGGGCAATATTCAGATGACGAAGAGACATAGAGGTATTCTCAAGAAGGAGTGTCTGCGCGCATCCCTGCAGCGGAATGATCAGCTGGCGTCAACACGCTGCTCTGACCTTGGTCACCACTTGTTGTCATTGTTGGGTGGGCCTATGAAAGATATCGGCAGGCCCAGCGGTTTTCGCAGGGCCTCCATAAATATTTTTTACACTTCTGACGATCAGCGGTTTCTGGCATCCTGCGCCTCCATTTTCTGTCCAGAGCCCTCACTTTGTCTGACGCTCAAGCCCCGCGCCCGCGCTATAAATCCGACCTGATCTACGGCCTGGAAGACCGTCCGCACTTCTCTGCCGCAATGTTTGCCGCCTTGCAGCATGTGTTGGCGAGCTTTGTCGGCATCATCACCCCTACGCTGATCGTCGGCGGCGTGCTGGGCCTGGAAAGCGAGGTGCCGTACCTGGTGAGCATGGCCTTGTTCGTGTCGGGGCTCGGCACTTTTGTGCAGGCGCGCACGTTCGGCCCGATCGGTTCGGGGTTGTTGTGCCTGCAGGGCACCAGTTTTTCGTTTATCAGCGTGATTCTCAGTGCCGGGTTCATGGTCAAGGCCCAGGGTGGCGGCACCGATGAGATTCTCTCGACGATCTTCGGCATCTGTTTTTTCGCGGCGTTTATCGAAGTCGTGCTCAGCCAGTTCATCGGCAAGTTGCGCAAGCTGATCACCCCGGTGGTGACCGGCACCATCATCACCCTGATGGGCCTGTCGCTGATCAAGGTGGCGGTCACCGACATGGCCGGTGGCTTCGGCGCCGACAACCTCGGCGCCGCGAGCAATATGGGGCTGGCCGCGCTGGTGCTACTCACCATCGTGGTACTCAACCGCTTCAACAACCCGTTCCTGCGCCTGGGTTCGATCGTGATCGGCCTGACCCTGGGCTTCATCGTGGCCTGGTGGCTGGGCCGTGTGGATATGGCGGCCTTGCCCCAGGTGCCGTTGATCAGCGTGCCGGTGCCGTTCAAGTACGGCTTCTCGTTCGACTGGGTGGCGTTTATCCCGGTGGCGGTGATCTTCCTGATTTCGCCCCTGGAGGCCGCCGGTGATCTGACGGCCAACTCGATGATTTCCCAACAGCCGGTCAAGGGCCCGCTGTACATCAAGCGCATCAAGTCCGGCCTGCTGGCGGACGGCCTCAACTCGGCGATGGCCGCGACCTTCAACAGCCTGCCGATGGTGACGTTCGCCCAGAACAACGGCGTGATCCAACTCACCGGCGTAGCCAGCCGTTATGTGGCGTACTTCATTGCCGGCCTGCTGGTGCTGCTGGGGCTGTTCCCGATGATCGGCGCGGTGCTGCAACTGATGCCCAAGCCGGTATTGGGCGGCGCGACGCTGATCATGTTCGGCACCGTCGCCGTGGCGGGGATCAAGATCCTCGCCGAAGCCGGCCTGCACCGCCGCAATATGCTGATCGTGGCGATCTCCCTGGGCATGGGCCTGGGTGTCGCCGCCGTGCCGGAAGTGTTGCGCGACCTGCCCAAGGCGCTGCACAACATCTTCGAATCGCCGATCACCGTAGGCGCGTTCTGTGCAATCCTGCTGAACATTTTCCTGCCAGAAGAGTTCTTAGAGCTGGAAGAAGATGAATTTGATCCGGAGTCCTCAACCCTCAAAGTGATGCAAGACCCGGACGTCACGCACTAGGAGCACCTTCGTATGCGCAAGCTCATGGTTCTATCGATACTGCTGCTGACCTTGAGCGCTTGCGCCCTGTTCCCCAATCGCGACCCGGTCACTATCAACGTGGTGGGCATCGAGCCGCTGCAAAGCCAGGACCTGGAAGTGCGTTTCGCCGTGAAACTGCGGGTGCAGAACCCCAATGAAACGGCGATCGACTACAACGGCGTGGCCCTGGACCTGGAGGTCAATGGCCGGCCGCTGGCGTCGGGGGTGAGTGATCAGCGCGGAAGCATCCCACGTTTTTCCGAGACGGTTCTGATGGTGCCGGTCAGCGTTTCAGCGTTTTCCGTGTTGCGGCAAACCCTCGGCCTGAGCCAGACCCAGAGTTTGAACAACCTGCCCTACGTATTGCGCGGCAAATTGGCCGGCGGGCTGTTCGGCACCATGCGGTTTGTCGATCGTGGGACACTGGACCTGCCGAATACCGCCACTTGGTAACCCCCCATGCAACCGACCTTGGTCACCCAACGCCTGATTCTGCGCCCGCTGACGCTCGACGATGCCGAGGGCATCCAGCAACAGTTCCCCCATTGGGAAGTGGTGCGTTATCTCAATGCCCTGGTGCCGTGGCCCTACCCGGCTGACGGCGCGCGTCACTACCTGGAACACATCGCGTTGCCCGCCATGGCCCGGGGCGAGGAATGGCATTGGGCGATCCGCCTGAAAAGCGCGCCGGAGCAATTGATCGGCAATATCAGCCTGATGGACGAACCCGATAATAACCGTGGGTTCTGGTTGGGGCCGCGATGGCAGGGCCAGGGGTTGATGTCCGAAGCGAGCGAGGCGGTGACCGCCTATTGGTTCGAGGTGCTTGAGCGGCCCGTGCTGCGCGTGCCGAAAGCTGCGCCCAACCTGAAGTCGCGGCGAATTTCAGAACGCACGGGCATGCGTCTGATCAGGACAGACGAAGGTGAGTTTGTCGAGGGCATTTTTCCACGGGACATCTGGGAAATGACCCGTGAAGAGTGGCTGGATCGCCGCTCTTTCAAGCGATAGACATCAACCGGTGGGAGTGGGCTGACTCCCACCTGTTTTACCGCGCTCAGTCCGTGATGTAGCGCACGCCCGGCTTGGCCCGCTCATCGACCACCAGCTCGAAAACATCCGGCCGGGCGTAATGCCCCACCACGTCATAGTCATACCGTGCGCGCACCAGATCGTCGGTATTGATCTGCGCGCTCAAGAGCCCGGCTTCACCCAGCAGCGGCCCAGCCAGGATGTCGCCCATGGGGCCGACAATCACACTGCCGCCTGCAATCAACGGACGATCTGAAGGCCAGTTGGCCACCTCAACGCCCAGCGCCGCGGGCGATGCCTGCACCTGGCACGCACTGACCACAAAACAGCGGCTCTCGTGGGCAATGTGGCGCATGCTCACCTGCCACATCTCGCGCTCATCCACCGTGGGCGCACACCATACCTGCACACCCTTGGCGTACATCGCCGTTCGCAGCAGGGGCATCATGTTTTCCCAGCACACCGCGCCGCCGATGCGCCCGACCGCCGCGTCGATCACCGGCAGTGTGGAACCATCGCCCTTGCCCCAGATCAGCCGCTCGGTGCCGGTGGGCATCAGCTTGCGGTGCTTGGCCACCAGGCCGTGCGCCGGCTCGAAGTACAGCATGGTGCAATACAAGGTGCTGGCGCTGCGCTCGATCACGCCCAGGACCAGGCTGGCACCGGTTCGCGCCGACAAACCGGCCAACGCTTCGGTTTCGGCGCCGGGCACGTCGATGGCGTTGGCAAAATATCGCGCAAAGGCTTCGCGACCTTCGGGCAGGCGATAACCGAGTTGCGTGCCGAAGCCTTCGCCTTTGGGATAACCGCCCAGCAGCGCCTCGGGCATCACCACCAATTGCGCGCCACTGCGCAGGATCGGCTCTTCATAGGCCAGGATTTGCGCCAGGGTGTCGGCCTTGCCGCCGGGCAAGGAACCGATTTGCAAGGCGGCCACAATAGAAACAGGCATCAGGATCACTCCGAACAATGAGGGGTTGCCCATTCTCCAGCCAGCCCGGATCATGAATAAAGCCCACCTCAGTGCTGAATGATATGAGCCAAATAAATATCACCCAAGTCGACCTCAACCTGCTGAAAACCTTCGAAGCCCTGCACGACGAATCCAGCGCCAGCCGCGCAGCGTTGCGCCTGGGCGTCACCCAATCGGCGATCAGCGCGGGCCTGCGGCGTTTGCGCGAGGTGTATGGCGACCAACTGTTCGTGCGAACCGGCCGTGGCCTGGCGCCGACCTTGCGGGCCAACCAGTTGAAGCCGGTGATCAGTGAGGCGTTGGACCGCTGCCGACAGAGCCTGGCAATGACCCACCCGGACACCCAGCAGTATCAGGGACGCTCCGTGGTGCTGGGTTTATCCGACGACTTCGAGATTGCCTACGGCCGCCGCCTGATGGCGGAAATTGCCCAGCGGTTGCCGAAATTGCGTGTGATTTTCCGTCAGACCCACAGCCAGATCGTCGCCGCCGCCCTGCTCGACCGCAGCCTCGACCTGGCGATTACCGCCGGCGGCTTTGCCGAACGCCGCCTAAGCCGGCAGGTGCTGGGAGAAGGTGATTACCGCTGCCTGGTCGACCCGCACAGCCTGGCGCCAGGCCAGCAATGCATCGACCTGCACGCGTTCGTTAGCCGCGAGCATGTGCTGGTGTCATCCGGCGGGTTTATCGGGATCACCGATGAAGGGCTGGCGGCACAAGGGCTGAGCCGCCAGGTGTGTGCCTCCACCAGCCACTTCGCCGCGTTGCCGTTTCTGCTCAAGGGCTGCCAGGCGGTGGCGACCATTCCCGGGCACGCCGCCGAAGCCATCGCCGGCATGACCGGCTTGCAGGTTCTGCCGTGCCCGCTGGCGCTGCCGCGCTACCCGGTGGAACTGGGCTGGCGCACCCAGGCTCAGCTTGATCCGATGTTGCTGAAAGTGCGCGAGGCGATTGTCGCCAGCTTTACTTCGCCGCCGCCATCAGCTTGTTGACTTCGCTGCGCACCATGTTGGAGAACTCCGGCGGCGACATGCCATCGAGTTCCGCGCGAACCCATTCGGCCCACTTGCCCTTGCGTTTGGCGCGCTCGCCGAACAGGCGCGCGGCTTCGCCCTTGGCCTTGCCCAGGTTGCTTTGCCACAGGTCGTAGAGACGGGACTTTTCATCTTCCAGCTCGGCGCGTTCGGCGAGGGTCTTGTTGGCGAGATTGAAGCTCATGTTGAATTTCCTGCTGCACAAATAGGTGACATCTTACACTGTAGGTCTAAGTTTCCTGATTCGGATTTCGCATACCCACGCCGGCCGGCAAAAAACTGCAACTTTTGCCGCCGCCCGACACTCCATTGTTCACTGTCACATTTACCTGCAAGGAGTCACACAATGGCCCGTAAATCTGCCGCCCAAGTCGTCGAAGATCAAATCAAGGATCAAGCGTTCAGCGAACTGACTGCACTGATCGAAGAGTCGGACAAACTGCTCAAAAACAGTGCTTCCCTGGTCGGCGAAGAAGGTGAAACGTTGCGCGAGCAGGTCGCTATCAAGCTCAAGCAAGCGCTCGATTCGGTGTCCAATGTGCGCGAGCGCAGCAAGCCGGTGGTGGATGCCACCGAAACCTACATCGGCGGTCACCCGTGGCAGACCGTGGCGATCTCGGCAGGCTTTGGCCTGGTGGTCGGCCTGCTGCTCGGTCGTCGCAACTAATACTGTAGGCCTTGCGTAGCCACTGCCGAACCCTGGCGAGGTAAGCGGCTACGCGGGTTTTCAGACGGCCCACTCACGTAGTTGATTCAACGCCTGCGCGTCCACTTCAATGCCTGCCGCCAACGACTTCGCCCGCGTGCGATGACGTCGATCCCCCGGCAACCGCCGCAACCCCACCGCGTGCATCTGCCGCACCAGTTCCTGGCTGCGCTCGGCGAAGTTTTGCCCGGCGGTTTTGCTCGGGTCGATCAGGATCAACAACTGGCCGGTCCACGGGGTGCGGGCGCCAGGGTGATCGGCCCAGTTGAACTCAAACGAGAAGTTGCCGCCGGTCAAGGCCGCGGCCAGTAACTCGACCATCATCGACAACGCCGAGCCCTTGTGCCCGCCGAACGGCAACAACGCACCGCCTTCGAGGATGGCCTTGGGGTCCTGGGTCGGCTGGCCCAGGCTGTCGACGCCCATGCCCGGCGGCAGGCGCTCGCCGTTGCGCGCAGCAATCTGCACGTCACCATGGGCGATGGCGCTGGTGGCCAGGTCGAACACAATCGGCGCGCCGTCCGCCCGTGGCGCGGCAAACGCGATCGGGTTGGTGCCGAACAGCGGGCGATCGGCGCCATGGGGCACCACGCAGGTCATGCTGTTGACCACGCTCAGCGCCACTAGGCCTTGCTCGGCGAAGGGTTCGACATCCGGCCACAGCGCGGCGAAGTGATGGGAATTGTGTGTCGCCAGCAACGCAATACCGGCGCTGCGGGCCTTGTCCACCAGCAACGCACGGGCCGCCGCCAACGCCGGTTGGGCGAAGCCATTCGCGGCGTCGACCCGCACGAAGCCGGAAGCGACATCCGTGACCACCGGCGTGGCCTTGCCATCGACCCAGCCGCTCTCCAGCGTGCTGATGTATCCGGGCATCCGAAAGATGCCATGGCTGTGGGCGCCGTCGCGCTCGGCGCTGGCGCAATTGTGCGCGAGGATCTGCGCCACTTGCGGCGACGTGCCGTGCTTCACAAACACCGCGTGCAGCAACCCCACCAGGTCGTTGAAACCGATGAACGCTGAAGAATTGTCAACTCTCGGGGACTGGGCAGACATCGGTAGCTCCGATTTTGTAATTGGAAGAGACAACAAGAATCCAGACCGACGATTAAACAACGCCTCCCGTGCCTGCTGTCAACGGGCGCTTGAGTTATCTACTGCCTGACGCCCTTCGCCGTCCATTACGGTGTGTCGCGACTCCGTCACCAGCCTGTTTGGGCGTGCCCCAACGAGAATAAAAGTTCAATTGATGCGCAATTGCCATGAAGGCTGTTCTCGCCCTCGGTCTCGGGAGGTTAGAATGTGGGAAATCAGGATGAATTAATGACCGAAAAGTCTGCTTTAGAAGCCGAATATGACGCCATCACCGACGCCGCCGCGCATTGGTGCATGCGCTTGCATGCAAGTGATTGCACGGCGGACGAACGACAGGCCTTTCAACAATGGCACGATGCTCATCCGCTGCATGCCTTCGAATACGCGGCGATGCTGGAAATCTGGGACGTGGCCGATCACTTGCCACGCCATGCGCCGCTCATAGCGCCGTTCAGACCGCGTCGCCGGCTGCGCGATTACGCGGTGGCTGCCGCAGTGTGCTTGGCCGCGCTGCCCCTGGCGGCGTTCACCGGCTGGGAAGCGGGCTGGTTGCCGACTGCCTATGAACGGTTCGAGGCCAGCAATGGCCTGCGCCAGGTCACCCTGGCCGATGGCAGCCAGGTTGAGCTCAACCTGGGCACCGAACTGGTCTACGCCGATTACAAGGACCAGCGCCGGGTCACACTGAGCAAGGGCGAGGCGTTTTTCAAGGTCAGCCATGACAGCACCCATCCGTTTGTCGTCAAGGCCGGTGAAGGACAGGTGCGCGTGACCGGCACCCAATTCAACGTGTGGAAATACGAAAATCAGGTGCGGGTGATGCTGCTCGAAGGCTCGGTGCAGATTTCCAGCGACCCGGCGCACGGCAGCGTGCCGCTGACCCCAGGCATGCAAGCCAGCTATCAACCAGGCGATGCCACCCCAAGCGTGCGCCCGATCAACCCCAACGACAGCGCCCTCGCCTGGCGCCAGGGCAAATTGGTCCTGGACAACCTGGCCCTGGCCGACGCGTTACCGTTGATCAACCGCTACCTGAACAAACCCGTGATGCTGGCCGATATCGGCACCGGAACGATCCGCATCGGCGGCATCTATAACATCAGCGAGGTCAACAACCTCGTTCCCTCCCTGCCCAAGGTTTTGCCGGTCTACCTGACCCAGAACCAGGATGGCAATCCCGTCCTCAACTCCATCCCACGTAAAGCGCCCAAGGGCTGAGGCTTCTGCCTGTCCCTGCGGGCCTGATTGCGCCCGCAGTGTCCATTTCTGAAACACCCTCCTCCTCTGAGCGGCCCTGACAGCGCGGCTTCATCGTTTTGTCATACGCAGTGTTACATCACTGATACAACCTCCCGAAAGCATGACCTGCGGGCCGGCCATCGGGCTGGCATCGGCGCGGTGTATCAGCGCTGAAACAGCATGGCCATCACTTAGCCTGCTATGTTTCATATCTATCTGATTAACAACAACAAAACAAAAGCGGCACGCCTTCTGCTCTATTCCTTACAGCGCTGTTTAGGGTCAGCGCAACGAAAAAGGAATGCCGCCGTGATCACACTCACTCAAGGTTCGATGAATGTACTGCTGGTCAGCTGTGTACTCAGCATCGGCGTCAGCGTTCCGAGCTTTGCTGCCGACGGTGTCATCGTGACCGGGCGTGAAGTGCAAGGTCATATGTACGGTCGCGCATCGTTCGGTCCAGACCCCTACCCCACCACTGCCAACGCCAATCCCAGCAGAGAAATCAACAGTGCCACCTCAAGTGAACTCAGCGATTTGGATATCGGCGGCATCAGCAGTGGCTCGAGCATCGCCCGTTCCATACAGACTGCGGGGAACTTGTCTGGCGTGACCTCCACGCAAAGCAGCATGTCGACACTGGGTACCGGTGCAACGGCCGGCCACGGCGCGGGCAGCAGCATGGGCGGCCAGATCAGCAACTCGATCCAGCGCGGCATGGCCCCCCTGAACAACATTGGCAACATGATGGGGGGCAAGTAATGAATCGCACTCTTCTGATCCTCGCCCTGCTGAGCAGCGCCACTGCATGGGCAGACGACTCCGCGGTGATCAACAACAGCGGAAAAAACTACAACGGCAACTTCTCGATCAACCAGTCGGCCGGCATCCAACAGCAAACGGCCAACAACCGTGCCATCACACTGGGTGGACAA
Source organism: Pseudomonas sp. LY-1 (assembly GCF_053502595.1). Taxonomy (NCBI): domain Bacteria; kingdom Pseudomonadati; phylum Pseudomonadota; class Gammaproteobacteria; order Pseudomonadales; family Pseudomonadaceae; genus Pseudomonas; species Pseudomonas sp. LY-1. Next base: position 3,999,377 of record NZ_CP094353.1, read on the forward strand.
GCCACCACCGTCAATATCCAAAACCTGAACGGCAAGGTCGATCCGTCGCTGAACGCCAAGGCCGCGATCGCAGGAACCTCTTTTACCAATGGCAACGGCATGCTGGGCATCAACCAGACAGCCGGGGCGAATAACCAATCAATCAATGCCGTGCGGGTCAGCATCAACCCTGGCCCGCAAAGCATCGACGACAGCGTCCTGTTGCAGCAGAACACGACGACGCTGGCAACCGACTCAGGGTTCACCCCTACCACTGGCAGTCGCCAGGTCGTCACAAGCGACCAGGCCTTCACAGGCAGCCGAGGAGTGATTCAGGTGAACCAGAGTGCAGGGGTGGGGAACCGAGTGGCTAACACCCTGGGCATCACTATCAAGTAAATGCTTGGTAGTACTCGCTAGACCGTACCAACACTTAACCAACTAAATTAGAAGCAAGGAGAAACACCATGAAACCTCAAATGGCTCTGAAACCAATGGTTTTCGCTCTGGCCGCGCTGATGGCTGCTGCTGCACAAGCAAATGGTGGTGGCTGGCATCCGGCCCCTCAACCCACCGGGGTTGTGGCCGCTGTTGTGACAGACGTACAAAATAGCGCTGGCAACAAGTTCGACGACACCAAAACCGAAAACAACGCTTCGGCCGATGGCTCGGTAAACAGCAACAGTGGTAACACTGGGGTCAACGTCCAGGCTGGCAGTGGCAACCAAGCAGACAACTCTGCTGCCATCTCCAGCGCCAAAGGCGACTTCGCGTCGGTATTCGCCGTGGTCGATGTCAATCAAAACAGCTTGCTGAACACCTACTCCAACAAAGGCACGCAAAACAACGCCTCCTTGGACAAATCGCTTAACAGCAACTCTGGCAACCTGGGTTACAACGGCCAGGCCGGTCAAGGCAACCAGGGTAAAAACAACATGGCAATCACTACCGCTGACGGCAATAACATCGCGGCAGCGGCCAACACCGAGCAAAACTCGCTCGGCAACAGCTACCTGAACGCTGCTGCTACCAGCCACGGTTATGGCTATGGCTATGGCGGCAAACCTCAGTATGTGTCCAACAACTCGAGCCTCGACAGCTCGGTTAACAGCAACTCCGGCAACGTAGGCGTAAACCTGCAGTCGGGCTTGGGCAACCAAAGCAGCAACAGCCTGTCCATCGGTCAGGGTTGCAGCAGCTGCGCCAGCGGCGTTCGCTTCTGATCCAACGGGGCCTTGGCAACAAGGCCCTTTTTTATTCCAGTGTCCAACAGGTCATTCGATCATGCGCCTCGCGACCCTCACCCTCCTGATGTTGCTCACCGGCCCAACATGGGCAGGCACGATGGCGATCTCCGCCATGCCCGGCGGTGCAGTCATCTATAAAAAGGTCGAGAGTATCCGTGAGCGTCGGTTCGCCAACCTGGTGGAACAGAAAACCGATTTCAGCTGCGGTGCTGCGGCACTTGCCACCATCCTGCGCCAAGCCTACTGGCTGGACGTCGACGAAGAACACATCATCAAAGGCATGCTGGTCAACGCCGACCAGAACCTGGTACGCACCCAGGGTTTTTCCATGCTGGATATGAAGCGCTATCTCGAAAGCATCGGCATGCGTGCCCGGGGCTACAAGATCGCACCAGACACTCTGGTGACCGTGAAGATCCCTGTGGTGGTGCTGCTGGAAATCCGGGGCTACAAGCACTTCGTGGTGATGCAACGCGCAGACAAGGACTGGGTATACATCGGCGACCCGGTGCTGGGCCACAAACGCTATTCGCGCGACGATTTCGTCAAGGGTTGGAATGGCATCGTATTTGCGGTGTTGGGCGAAGGTTATGACAAGGCCAATGTCCTGCTTGACCCGCCTACCCCTCTCAGTGCCAAGAACAAACTGAATGAATTCAGACCCGTGGGCGATGCCGAGCTGATGGACTTCGGTTTTATCCAAAGCGACTTCTTCTAAGAAGCGCCATTAGGGGCAGGAAGCTCCAGGAGCGAGAGATGAACACTTCCCGTTGGCTGACGGTCTTGTGTCTGGCAGCCTCAATGCCCGCTTATGCTTCATCGGGGTTCAAGCCTATCGAACTGAAAGACTCGGAAATGGCCGAGTTGCGTGGTCGTTATGTGATGCCGGGGCGGATCATCAGCTTCGGCATCGTCATGAGCAGCACCTGGACCAACTCGGTGGGTGACTCGATCACCGGCAAAGCCAGCATGCAGATCGACAAAGCGACCATCACCCCGCAGTTTTACGTACAGACCGTCGGCGTCAAAGGCACGGGCACCAACCAGACCACAGGCACCGGTTCGGTAGTCGGCGGCGCGGGCCTGGGCAGCGGCCAAGGCGTGACCCAAAGCGTGCGTGCGGCCGGCGATGGCAACACCGCTTACAACAATGTCGGCATCAACGTCACCGAAAACGGCCTCGCACCGGGCAACCTGGTGCAATCAGGCCAGGTGCTGGTCGCCGGAGGCGTGGTCACCGGCAGCAGTGCGGCAGGCGATGTTGCCGTTTCGGCCAGGAACGGTGGCTTGCAAATGGCCATTCAGGCCAATAACAACCAGGGCAACAGCCTTCAACAGATCGGTGCTGGCAATGTACTGCAAGGTACGGTGCTTACCGGCAACACGAATTTTGTCAACAATATGACCCAGCTCAACATTGTCATGGGCAACAGCCTGAACAATGGCGCGCTGAACTGCAATCTTGACCAACTCAAAGGCCTACGCACTCTCGGATATTGAACTACGCTGAGCCTCGACACTTTACGCATTAAAAAAGGACGGCTTATTTCATGCATCGATCGCTATCATTACGTGCGGTTGTTTGTTTAAGTACGCTCTTACCTGCGTCCATGTTGTATGCCGCGCCGGACGCCGATATCGAGACGCTCAAACAAGAACTCTTGGAACTCAAACAGCGTTACGACGTGCAGCAAAAGGCCCTGGCGGTGCTGGAACAACGGGTGCGCCAGGTCGAAGACCAGCCGGCGACTCCAGCGCCCAAACGTCTGGCAAAATCCCCGTCGGACTTCAAAAAAGGTGGGACCACCGTCGCAGGTACAGGCGCGGCAGCTGCCTCCGGGGGAGCGGGTGGCGGCGGCAGTTCCTATGGGCAGTCGCTTAAGGACGACTCGGCGCCTGCGCAAAGCGTCAGCAACCTTTACAACGAAGCCAGCGGCTTCTTCGGCAACGGCAAATTCAGCTTCGAAACCGGCATAACTTATGCGCGCTACGACGCCCGTCAGTTGACCGTCAACGGTTTCCTCGCTCTGGACTCGATTTTCCTGGGTAATATCAACCTTGACCGAATCAAGGCGGATAACTGGACGCTGGACCTGACCGGACGCTACAACGTCGATAACCGCTGGCAATTCGACGTCAACGTGCCAGTGGTCTACCGCGAGTCCACCTACCAATCCGGCGGTGCCGGCAACAATGCCCAGGCCACGTCGGAAGCGTCAGTGACCCGCGACCCGACCATCGGCGATGTCAACTTCGGTGTCGCTTACAAGTTCCTCGACGAAACCGCCAACTTGCCGGATGCAGTCGTGTCGGTGCGGGTCAAGGCGCCAACGGGTAAAGAGCCGTTTGGCATCAAACTGGTCAAGCAAACCACCAACGACAACCTCTACGTGCCGGAAAGCCTGCCCACCGGCAATGGCGTCTGGTCGGTCACGCCGGGCATTTCCCTGGTCAAGACGTTCGACCCGGCGGTGTTGTTTGGCTCGCTCTCCTATACCCATAACTTCGAGGACTCATTTGACGATATCAGCAGTGACGTGAATCAGAAGGTCGGCGGCAAAGTCCGCCTGGGTGACAGCTTCCAGTTCGGCGTCGGTGTCGCCTTCGCCCTCAACGAGAAGATGAGTATGTCGTTCTCGGTTTCCGACCTGGTCCAACGCAAGAGCAAGCTCAAGCCAGACGGCGGGGATTGGCAATCGGTGGTCTCCAGCGACGCCAACGCCGGTTACTTCAACGTGGGCATGACCATCGCGGCGTCGGATAACCTGACGATCGTGCCGAACCTGGCCATTGGCATGACGGATGATGCGCCGGACTTCACCTTCAGCCTGAAATTCCCGTACTACTTCTAAACCGCGCACAGGGAAAAGCCCCGCAACGATAAGGGTCGTTGCGGGGCTTTTCGGTTTACCCGCCCTAGCGGATCTGGTGTTTGTGCAACAACCGGTAAAACGTCGGCCGGGAAATCCCCAGCACACGGGCCGCGACACTCAGGTTGTCGCTGTGCCGGTTGAGCACATCGCACAGCGCCTGGCGTTCGGCGCGGTGTTTATAGTCTTCCAGTGTAGCCATCGGCGACGAAATTGCCTGCTGACTCTGCAAACCCAGATCAACGGCTTCGATTTGCCGCCCTTCGGCCAGCACCAGGCCTCGGCGCACGCGGTTGGCCAGCTCACGCACATTGCCCGGCCAAGGGTGGTGCCCCATGGCCACCAGGGCGTCTTCGCTGAAGCTGCGGGGGCGGCGCCCGGTTTCCTGGCTGTAGAAGCGCGCAAAGTGGTTGGCCAGCATGGCGACGTCACCGTGGCGCTCGCGCAACGGCGCCGTGACTACTTGCAGCACATTCAAACGGTAATACAAGTCTTCACGAAACGTACCCTTCGCCACGGCCGCTTCCAGGTCGACGTGGGTCGCCGCCAGCACTCGCACATCCACCGGGATCGGCTGGCTGCCGCCGACGCGTTCGATCTGTTTTTCCTGCAGGAATCGCAGCAGGTTGGCCTGCAGCTCCATCGGCAAATCGCCGATCTCATCAAGAAACAACGTGCCGCCATTGGCCGCTTCGATCCGCCCGATCTTACGCTGGTGGGCGCCGGTAAACGCGCCCTTTTCGTGGCCAAACAGTTCGGATTGGATCAGGTGTTCCGGGATCGCGCCGCAGTTGATCGCGACAAACGGCTTGGCATGGCGCTGGGATTGGCGGTGCAGGGTTTTGGCCACCAGCTCTTTGCCGGTGCCGCTGTCGCCGCGGATCAGGACCGGGGACTCGGTGGGCGCCAATTTGGACAATAACTTGCGCAGCTCGCGGATCGGTCGGCTGTCGCCCAGCAGTTCATGTTCAGGCTCGTCCACCGCGGTGTAGCCCTTGCCCCGCAGCCGTGCCATGCCAAAGGCGCGGCCGAGGGTGACCTGCACCCTGGACACATCGAACGGCAAGGTATGGAAGTCAAAAAACCATTCGCAGACAAAATCGCCGACATTCTGCAAGCGCAACACCTCTTGGGTGAGCACCGCGATCCACTCGGTGCCGCTGCGGCTGATCAGTTCCTTGACGGCTTCGGGCCGCTCCAGGTGATACGGCTGCAAGCGCAGCAAGCCGACATCGCAGGATCGCTCCCCCACGGCCGCCAACGTACAACTGTCCACCTCCCACCCCGCCGCACGCAAACCCGGTAACAACTCATAGCAGTCATCACAGGGGTCGACCACGAGCAAGCGGCGCTGCACAGGTGTAACAATCATGACTATTCCTTGGCGCCAGAATTGCTAAAGTTATTTATAAACAAAGGTTTGTGACGCCCGGCAATTACAGTATCAAAATCTTGACAGTTGCCTTGTATCGTTTTGCTATATGTCTTGGCAAAAAGCCACTCGACCGTCACATCCCAGCAAAAAAGTTGTACCTGCCGAATCGCGTATTCAGCTTTCAAAACAGCCGCTTACATGACGTCAATCACAGAAAGTTGAAAATTGTTGCTCTAACATGTGACCCGTACCCCGCCATCGCGCATCAGTACAAGTAACTCGCCGCACGGTCAGCCCAGCCGACGGCACTCACTTGATTGGGCATTTAGAGAGAAGACCCACATGAACGCCCCGCTCCGCATCAACGAAGCTCTTTTGATCGCAGACCGTGCCTTCCAACCCTTCCAGTGCGTGGCCTGGCACGATGGCAACGGTGCCCTCAGCCTGAGCGTCATCGACCGCACCAATACCCGCATCGGCACTAAACAACTGTCGTCGAGCGCGTATACCGACCCGGCACAACTGGAAGATTTGTTGTTGCAGGCGCGCGCCGAGCTCGATAAAGATGGCTACCAGTTGCAGTCCTGGGCCATGCCGAAGTAATCCGAAACTGCAACTTGCGAGCACCGTGTTGTAAAAGACAGGGCTCGCAAGTTCAGTATTAAACGCCGATGGTCTAACTTGGCGTATCGAACACTTTGTGTGGCACCTTGAGAATAAACCGCTCGATCGCTTGCGCCGCACCGTCTTCGAGATTGCTGCCGGTGACCACATCGGCCTGGCGCTTGACGGGCTCTTCAGCCTGCCCCATGGCAATCGACAATCCGGCCACATGAAACATTGCCGGGTCGTTGCCACCATCGCCGATCACTGCGGTCTGTGCCAACGGCACTCCGAGGTGCGCGGCCAAGGCTTTCAAGGCCTCGCCTTTGTTGGCTTTCATGGCGGTCACATCCAGGTAGATCGGTTGCGAACGCGAGACCTGGGCCAAGCCCTGCACCTTGGGCTGCAATTGCGCTTCCAGCTCCATCAATAATTGCGTGTTGCGACTGGCGGCGACGATCTTGTCGACCCGATCCAGGTACGGTTCAAAACTCTCCACCACCAGCGGCCCATAACCCAAGCCAGCGGTTTCAACCGCCACCATGGGCCCAGGCGGATCGCGCCGCAGCCATTCACCATCGGCAAACAGCCAGACTTCCACGTCCGGCTCGCCGGAAAACAGCGCCAACGCCACCAGCGCCGCCTCCGCCGGCAGCCTGTGCGCGACCAGCACGCTGCCGTCAGGGTTGACCAGTGTGCCGCCATTGAAGCCCGCCACCGGCACGTCGATGCCAAACGCTTCGACCATGTGCATCATGGCCTTGGGCGGACGCCCGCTGGCCAGGCTGAATAACACGCCGGCTTCACGCAAGGCGCGAACCGTTGAAAGGGTGCGTTGGGTCGGGGTGTGATCCGGGCGCAACAAAGTGCCGTCCATATCACTCAACACAAACCGGATGGGATGCTTCGCAGTATCACTCATCCGAGCGAGTGCCAGGCACGGCCATCGCGGGCCAGCAACGCATCGGCCGCCGCCGGACCATCTTCACCGGCCTTGTAGGCCTGGATCCCGTCGTCTTCCTTCCACGCATCGAGAAACGGCTGCACCGCACGCCAGCCGTTTTCGATGTTGTCGGCGCGCTGGAACAGGGTCTGGTCGCCGGTCATGCAGTCGTAGATCAAGGTTTCGTAACCCGTCGACGGCTGCATTTCGAAGAAGTCTTCGTAGGCAAACCCCAACTCAATGTTGGCCATGTCCAAGGTCGGCCCAGGCCTTTTCGCCAGCAGGTCGAACCACATGCCTTCGTTGGGCTGGATCTGGATCTTGAGGAACGTGGGCCGCAGCTCATTCACTTCGGTGTCGCGGAACTGCGCATAAGGCGCCGGCTTGAAGCAGATCACGATCTCGGTATCGCGAATGCTCATGCGTTTGCCGGTGCGCAGATAGAACGGCACACCCACCCAGCGCCAGTTGTCGATCATCACTTTCAGGGCGACAAACGTTTCGGTGCTGCTGTCGGGCGCGACGTTGGCCTCGTCGCGATAACCGGGAACCGGCTTGCCACCAATCTCTCCGGCGCTGTACTGGCCACGCACCGAATTGGCCCGCGCATCCTCTGCGGACCAAGGGCGCACGGCACCGATCACCTTGGCCTTTTCACCCCTCACAGCGTCGGCACCAAACGCCGCCGGCGGTTCCATGGCGACCATTGCCAGCAGTTGGAACAGGTGATTAGGCACCATGTCACGCAGGGTGCCGGTTTTTTCGAAGAAATTGCCCCGGGTTTCCACGCCGACGGTTTCGGCGGCGGTGATCTGTACGTGGTCGATGTAATGGTTGTTCCAGAACGCCTCGAACAGCACGTTGGAGAAACGGCTGATCAGGATGTTCTGTACCGTTTCCTTGCCCAGGTAATGGTCGATGCGATAGATCTGCTTCTCGCTCATCACTTTGAGCAAACAGGCGTTCAAGGCTTCGGCGGTGGCCAGGTCGGAACCGAACGGCTTTTCGATCACCACGCGGCGGAAGTGATCGTCGCTCTCCGTCAACAAACCGGCACTGCCCAGGCGCTGCACCACGTCACTGAAGAAGCGCGGCGCGGTGGCCAGGTAGAACACCGCATTGCCGGTGCCGCTGTCGGCGATTTTTTCGGCGATGTCCGCGTAGGTGCTGTCGTCGAGGAAATCACCCTCGACGTAGCTGATACCTTTGGCCAACTGCGCCCACAGCTGTGGGTCCAGTGCGTTGTCGGCATTGCCCTTGACCTTGCTCGCGGCTTCGGTGCGAATGAAGTCCTCGAGTTTCTTGGCAAAGTCGGCATCGCTGATGGCGTTGTGATCAACGCCGACAATGCGCAAGCCCTCGCCCAGCAGCCCGTCACGACTCAGGTTGTACAGCGCCGGCATAAGCAGGCGCTTGACCAGGTCGCCATGGGCACCAAACAGAAACAGTGTGGTGGGAGGAGCGGGTTCGGCCTTGGGTTTCTTGCCGTTGGCGGTCATTTTTTGGACGTCTCCACGTGACCACCGAAGCCAAAGCGCATGGCAGACAACATCTTGTCACCGTAGGTGCTCTGCTGGCGCGAGCGGAAACGCGCAAACAACGACGTGGACAGCACCGGCACCGGCACGGCTTGTTCCATGGCGGCTTCGATGGTCCAACGGCCTTCGCCGCTGTCGGCAACCGAGCCGGAGTAGCCCTCGAGTTTCGGGTCGGTGGCCAGGGCGTCGGCAGTCAGGTCCAGCAGCCAGGACGACACCACGCTGCCACGACGCCAGACTTCGGCGATATCGGCAACATTCAGGTCGAAACGTTGGTCTTCTGCGAGGTTTTCCGAGTTTTTGGTCTTGAGGATGTCAAAGCCTTCGGCAAACGCCTGCATCATCCCGTACTCGATACCGTTGTGAATCATCTTCACGAAGTGCCCCGAACCTGCAGGGCCGGCATGAATGTAACCGTGCTCGGCGCGGGGGTCTGCGGCGGCCGAGCGGTCCTTGGTACGCGGGATGGAACCCAGGCCCGGCGCCAGGCTGGCGAAGATCGGATCAAGGCGCTGCACGGTCGCGGCGTCGCCGCCGATCATCATGCAGTAGCCACGCTCCAGGCCCCAGACGCCGCCCGAGGTGCCGACGTCGACGTAGTGCAGGCCTTTTTCCGACAGGGCCTTGGCACGACGCACGTCGTCCTTGTAGTTGGTGTTGCCGCCGTCGATGATCACGTCACCGTGGTCCAGCAGGTCGCTCAGTTCATTGATGGTGTTTTCGGTGGGGTCGCCTGCCGGCAACATCACCCACACGGCGCGAGGCTTCTGCAGCCCGGCGACCAGCGCCTTCAAATCGGCAACGCCGGTGGCGCCCTCTTCGCTCAGGCCTTTGACAAATGCTTCGTTACGGTCGTAAACAACGGTGGTATGCCCATTGAGCATCAGGCGCCGCGCAATGTTACCGCCCATGCGGCCTAGTCCAATAATCCCCAGTTGCATGTGCTGATGCTCCTAACTACTAAAAAATGTGTGACATAGTTTATAGCGCAATGAGGCTAATGAGGGTTAGTTCAGAGCGGATCGGTATAGTTTCATGAGAAAAAGTAGCCAGCATTTCACCATTACCGCCGCAAAAGTCACACGACCGCCAAAAATAAAAAAGTTCCCTTGATACATAAAAGAATTCAGAATTGCTTCCGACTGATGCCCAGAACCTCCAATCATGCGTTCTGGCACCGCGATCTACCGGCTATTTGCGAGGTAAGCAATGAGCACAGCACAGATGACCCGCCCGCCACAGACCCTCTACGTCAGCATCCGTCGCGACGAGTTGCGCCAATTGAAGGCCGAACGCGACCAACTGCAACAGGAAGTCTTGCGCCTGCGCTCGCACCTGCAAGGCCAGCTGGATCAGCCTTCCAGCACACAGCCCGCCCTCTGCTGAGCGGTTTTGTAAGGTAACTCCTACAAAAAACTCACAAAGTTTTCACATCTCCTTCACGATACTCGCGCCCGAAGGGCCGCCTTACACAAGGGCGGCCTCTGCTGCGTGCGTCCCTGCGCGTCAGCTGAAAAATTATCGGGTTGGAGCGCTGGATGGCGATGTTCAAACGCAGCACTACGTCTGCGAAAGGTTTTGATTGGGCCGGCCTGGGTTGGCTGTTCCTGTTCTTCTGGTACTTCTCGGGTATTACCCAACTGCTGATTCAACTGACCGGTACTTCCGGTTTCAGTGGCTTTCGCCAAGCCTTCTTCATGAGTGCGTTGTGGTTGGCGCCGATGTTGTTATTCCCGCGCCGTACTCGCCTGCTGGCCGCCTTGATCGGAGTGGTGCTGTGGGCTTGCTCCATGGCCAGCCTGGGTTATTTCTTCATCTATCAGCAGGAATTCTCCCAGAGCGTCATCTTCATCATGTTCGAGTCGAACATTTCTGAAGCGGGCGAATACGCCACCCAATATTTCGCCTGGTGGATCGTGCTGGCATTCATTGCCCACACCGCCTTCGCCATCTTTCTGTGGACGCGCTTGCGCCCGGTTTACCTGCCTCGCGGCCAGTCGATACTGGCAGCGGTAGCCATTGTGCTGGCCGTCGTCGGCTACCCGTTGGTCAAGCAGATCGCCACGAGCGAAACCATGGAACTGGCCATCGACCGCTTTGAAACCCGCATCGAGCCGGCTGTGCCGTGGCAGATGATCGTCGCCTACCGCCGCTACACCGAGCAACTGGACAACATGCAAGGCATGCTGACCAGCGCCAGCCAGATCCCGCCGTTGAAAAACCTCAAGGACAGCATGGCCGGCCAGCCTTCGACCCTGGTGCTGGTGATCGGCGAGTCCACCAACCGCCAACGCATGAGCCTCTATGGCTACCCGCGCAATACCACGCCGGAGCTGGACAAGCTGCGTGACCAGTTGGCCGTGTTCGACAACGTCATCACCCCGCGCCCCTACACCATTGAAGCGCTGCAACAGGTGCTGACCTTCGCCGACGAAGAGAACCCGGACCTGTACCTCAAGACGCCGTCGATTGTCAGCGTGATGAAACAGGCCGGTTACAAGACCTTCTGGATCACCAACCAGCAGACCATGACCAAGCGCAACACCATGCTCACGACCTTTTCCGAACAGGCCGACGAGCAGGTCTACCTGAACAACAACCGCAACCAGAACGCCCGCCAATACGACGGTGACGTGCTGGCGCCATTCGCCAAGGCCCTGACCGACCCCGCCGAGCGCAAGCTCATCGTGGTCCACCTGCTGGGCACGCACATGAGCTACCAGTACCGCTATCCGCCAACCTTCGAGAAGTTCACCGATCGCCAGGGTGTTCCGGACGCTATCACCGATGCCCAGTTGCCGATCTACAACAGCTACGACAACGCCGTGCTGTACAACGACTTCGTGGTGTCGAGCCTGATCAAGGACTACGCCAAGACCGACCCCAACGGTTTCCTGCTGTACCTGTCGGACCACGGTGAAGACGTATTCGACTCCGCCGGCCACACCACCCTGGGCCGCAACGAAGGCAAGCCGACGGCGCCGATGTACACCATCCCGTTCATGGCCTACGCCTCACCGAAATGGCGCGAAACCCACGACTGGAAATTTGCCGGCGACCTGCAACGGCCCTACAGCAGCTCGCAGCTGATCCACACCTGGGCCGACTTGGCCGGCCTGAATTTCGATGAGCTGGACCACAGCAAAAGCCTGGTCAGCGACAGTTTCAAACCGCGCCCGTTGTTGATCGGCAACCCCTATGAGCGCCAGCAGAAAGCGCTGATCGACTTTAGCCTGATCAAACCGAAGACGGCCGAAAACGACGGCGTGGCACTCAAGTAAATACCGCCTTGTAACAGAACGATAACAATCATTCTCGTTTACACCTAAAGTTCCACGCCTCCTTTCGTCTTTGAGCCAAGGCCTTTTCATACTGAGAAGGCCGCAAAGACGACAAGGAGTCTTCCGCGATGTTCGCGCCCTTTACCCGTTCCATGACCGTTACCCTCGGCCTGTTCAGCCTGGCGCTGAGCCCGGAACTGCTGGCTGAAACCGACCCCGAACAGACACCCGCCACCGCCCTGGAGCTGGGCAGCACCCACATCAGCGCCGAAGGCCTGGGCGCCAATACCGAGCATACCGGGGCCTATACCACCGGCTCGATGAGTACCGCCACCCGGTTGAACCTGTCGATCAAGCAAACGCCTCAATCCATTTCGGTGGTCACCCGCCAACAGATGGACGATTTCAATCTCAATACCCTGACCGACGCTTTGCGCCAGACCACCGGCGTGACGGTCCAGCATCTGGATTCGGACCGGGCCGGGTATTCCTCCAGGGGTTATTCGATCAATAACTTCCAGGTGGACGGCATGCTCAATACGTTCGGGCGCATGAAGTCCGACTCGGACACCATCATCTACGACCGTATCGAAGTAGTACGCGGCGCCACCGGCCTGACGACCGGCGCCGGCGACCCCTCGGCGACCGTCAACATGATCCGCAAGCGCCCGACCGCGCAGTGGCAAGCCAAGACCGGCGTCAGCGGCGCCAGCCATGACAACTACTACAGCTACCTGGATGTGGGCGGCCCGCTGGCCTTTGACGGACGGCTGCGCGGGCGCACGGTGATGGCTTACCGTGACAGCCAATCCTTTCGCGACAACTACGCGCTGCAACGGGAAGTCGGCTACGGCATTCTGGAGGCCGACCTGACGGACGACACCATGGTAGCCGTCGGCTTCGACTACCAGAACAAGCATGTGCAAGGCAGCTCCTGGGGCACCCTGCCCTACTGGAACAGCGACGGCAGCAAGGCCCGCCTGTCGCGCTCGGCCAACCTCGCGGCCGACTGGAGCTCCTGGCCCCTGAAGGACAAGACCACCTTCGCCTCCATCGATCACACGCTGGCGACGGACTGGCGCCTGAAAGCCGCCTACACCCATCGGCAAAGCGATACCGACGGCAAGGTATATTACGGCGGCGCCGGTTTTCCGAATGCCGATGGCAGCGGCATGACGGCCTGGACCAACCAGATGGTCGGCACCTCGAAAATGGATGTGGTCGACTTCAACCTGGCCGGCACCTACGCGCTGTTGGGGCGCGAGCATGCGTTGATGCTGGGTTATGGCGAATCCGAGCAGCGCGACACGTCACCCTTCCAACGTTTTGCAACGCCCCAAGGCTACGAGACCATCGAAGACTGGAAACACATGGGCGGCATCGGCAAGTTCCCCGACCGCACCACCGGCCTCAAGGGCGAACACAGCAGCAAAAAACAAAAGGCCGGCTACCTCGCCACACGCTTGAGCTTGACCGACACGCTGCATGCGGTACTGGGCAGCCGCTATGGCAGCTGGGAAATCGAAAGCGCCTCGCCCACGTACAACCTCGACAATCAATTGACCGCCTCAAGCAAATCCAGCCAGACCCACACAGACATGTGGACACCTTACGCGGGCCTGCTCTACGACCTGACACCGGAATACACGGTGTACGCCAGCTACACCGACATCTTCAACCCGCAGGACGAGCGCAACGCCAGCAAGCAATACCTCGAACCAGTGGTTGGCAGTAACTACGAAATCGGCCTCAAGGGCAGCCTGCTCAACGAACGCTTGAACCTGGCCACCGCGTATTTCTGGAGCACCCAGGATAACGTCGCCGAACTCGACAATGCGGCCCCGCCGGACCCGATCACCCGCGAGCAGTTCTACAAATCCGGTGGCAAGGGCAACAAGGTGCAGGGCTTTGAAGTGGAGGTGTCCGGCGAAGTCATGCCGGACTGGAACCTCACGGCGGGCTACACCTACACCCATTCGCTCAACGGCGATAAACAACGCAACAACACTGGCCAGCCGATGAATATGCTGAAGGTGTCGACAGCCTATCGTTTACCGGGCGAATGGCGCGGGTTGACGGTGGGCGGCGCGGTGAACTGGCAGAGCGACTTCTACGACTTCGCCGAGCGGCCGATCGGCGGCCGGGACCAAGAGGGTTACCTGCTCACCGAATCCACCAAGATCACCCAACAGGCCTATACCGTGGTCAACCTGATGTCGCGCTACCAGTTCGACGAGCATGTTTCGGCTTCGATTAACGTCAATAATCTATTCGATGAAAAATATTATGAACGCGTCGGTTTTTATAATGGCGTGTACTGGGGCGACCCGCGCTCGATAACCTTGGCTCTCGACTGGAAACTCTAACCGCCCTCCGCCGAAGTTAACAACATTGTTAACTTCGGGAGTTCTCCACGTTAATACCCACTTAATAAGCTGCCCGCACAATCGCCCCATGAATCTGATCAAGGACCGAGCGGATACCGACCACACTGAATGGGAACACCTTGATGAAACCCTCGATTTTGATGCTTGCCGGCCTGCTGACCCTGACTTCCGCGGCGGCTTTTGCAGAAGGCGGCTCGGAGCGCTCGAAGGAGTTCTACAATAACTTCACCTTCACGCAGCAGAAACTCCACGGCAGTAATGAACAAACTGCCTCCGCTGACGGTAAAACTTTAAAGCGCGACACAGCTGATCAATCCAGCACCGAGGCACAACCTAAAAGTTAAGTTAACTTTTATTTAACTCGCATCCCCCTGTGCCAATCCGCTCTGTTGGCAAAGGTTAACTTGGCGCCATTCAATGGCGCCTTTTTTTGCCTGTGCCTTATTACAGTGGTTTGTTCCAGAACAACATACGCCCATGGGCCGGATCAAATACCGAGTCGTCAAAACCGAACTTGCGGTACGCCGACTGCGCCACAGCATTGCCCTCGAGCACTTCCAGGGTGATCTTGCAGCAGCCACGCTGACGGGCGATTTCCTCGACCTTCTGCAGCATTTTCTGGCTCAGCCCCAGGCCCCGGAACCGATTCATCACGGCGACATCGTGGACATTGACCAACGGGCGACAGGCGAAGGTGGAAAACCCTTCAAAGCAATTGACCAATCCCGCAGGCTCGCCGCCCACGAATGCCAGGACACTGAACGCATGCGGGCGCTTGGCCAGTTCAGCCGGCAGTTGTTGCAACAGGTCGGCGGGCAAGCTGTGGCCGCCCCCCATTGGGTCTTCAGCGTAATGATTGAGCAGCAGGGCAATGGCCTCGGCATGCACAGGATTGGTGTAGCTGGCTTGCAGCACCAGGATTTCAGGGGTATCCATTTCCGTCCTCGATAACGACAAACAAGGGAATCAGTTCCCTTTGAGGAGGACGATTGTAAGCGTGGAGCAGGCGCTAGATGAAGGAGATTAACTACAAATAGCTGCCGGAAGGCGCGAAGGTTACCCGCATCAAAAGCGGCCATAGGACTTGCACCAGGCTTTTTCCTACCCCCCAAAGCGCTGCAATTGCATCTCCTGCAAGCGGCTCAAGGTTCGTCGGAAGGGGAATTCCAGATAGCCTTCGGTGTAGAGGCTTTCCAACGGCACTTTAGCCTCGATAAACAGCGGCACCTTGCGGTCGTAGCATTCATCCACCAGGGCGATAAAGCGCCGCACGCTGTCATCGTGTACTGACAACTCGGGCAATTCGCGATCACCGGCCGCTACTCGCTGGACACCGTCCTCGGTGCCTCGGGCAATCCGTCCCGGTCGCTTTTGTGCGCTCAGGTTGGGGACCTCACCCAACAGGATCGCCTTGAAACGATCACACAGCAGCATGAAATCCATCGCTGCCAAAGGTTGCTCGCACAGGTCGGCATACCGGCACCACAACACCGTGTCGCTGGCCTGCACCGCCACGATGCAGCGATGACCGACACTGATCGGGCCATGGCGCACCGCTTGGCCCTCGCTCAATTGCTCGAACACCGCCGCCAGCGCATCCGGCTGATCGACCCAATAACGTTGCACGCCGACACCCGGGTGCAAGCGATGGTCTTCGCCACCGTCCACCGCCACCACTTGCATGTACTGCTTGATCGCCGCAATGCCCGGCAGGAAACGCTCGCGATTGAAGCCACCGGCGTAGAGCTGTTCGGGCGGTTGATTGGAGGTGCAGACCATCACCACGCCTTCTTCGAACATCACCTGGAACAAACGGCCAAGGATAATTGCATCACCGATGTCACTGACGAACAACTCGTCAAAACACAGCACACGCACCTCTTGGGCCAGCTCACGGGCCAGCGCTTGCAACGGGTCATGGGTGCCGGTGAGCTGGAACGAACGCTGGTGTACCCAACCCATGAAGTGATGGAAATGCTGGCGCCGCGCAGGCACGCGCAGACTCAGGTAAAACTGGTCCATCAGCCAGGTTTTACCCCGGCCCACCGGGCCCCAGAGGTAAACCCCGAGAATCGGCGAACGCCCTTGGTGCAAGGCTTGGTGGCAGGTCTGCAGGGCATCCACCGCACGGCGCTGGGCATCGTCGGCGACGAAGCCCAGTTTTGTGGTGGCGTATTGATAAGCGGCGAGCGGCGAGTCGAAAGTCATGCGCGCCATTATGACTTACAAGGAGATATCCAACCGTGAAATCTTGCCCTGTTCGTTCAAGCGAAAGGTATAGCGCAGCTCCAGCGGACTGCCGGGGAAGTTGCCGGAAACCACATTGCTGACCAATACCTTGCCGGTGCGATGCTGCACGTTGAGCACTTCGACCCTGGGCTGATAACGCTGCGCGGTGTCTTCCATCCAACGTGCGATGGCGGCGGTGCCGACCTGATGCGCGCCCTCATCGAACACGTTGGCGTCGTCAGCAAAACAATGGGCGACGGCCGAAGTGTCGCAGGCATTGGTTGCCGCAATGTAGGCGGCGATGGCCGGGGCCAGATCAGCGTGGGACATGGCACAGCTCCTTTGTGATGAGTTATGACGCCATGCTAAACCAGGGCTGTGTCAGTTTTTGTCAGGAGTGAACGGCGAGGAATGCTGCTGCTCCATCAACTTGCGCCAGCCCCGCAACCAATCACTGCGGCGCCCCGGATAGCGCTCGCCGCGGGACTCGGCGGCAGCCACGCGATCGGTGCGAAAGGTGCGATACGCGTCTCGCAGTTCGCACCAGGCCACGATCACCCGCACCTCATTGAGAAAGCCCAGCGCCAGGGGCCAGATCAGCCGCTGGCTCTGGGTCTGGCTCGCGTCGGCGTAATCGATGTGCAGCTTGGCCTGGTTGCGAATGGCTTCGCGAAACACATTGAGCGGTACGCGGTTTTCCGGGTAGCCGAACCCTGGCGGGCCAGGTAGCAGCGTCGGGTTGCGTAACGCTTCCTGGGCGGCGGGGTCCAGCACGTCGGCAATTTTTGCCAAGGCGTTGGCCGCGGCATGGCTCAAGACATCGTCGCCACGCTGATCCACATAGCGCAGACCAAGCACGATGGCTTCGGTTTCCTCGGCATTGAGCATCAAGGGCGGTAAAAACAGCCCGCTGCGCAACACATACCCAACTCCGGCCTCGCCAAAAATCGGTGCGCCCAGCGCGGTCAATTCGGCGATGTCGCGATACAGCGTGCGCTCGGACACCTCCAACTGCGCCGCCAGTACGGCAGCGGTCACCGGACGCTTCTTGCCCCGCAGAGCCTGGAGCAAAGTCAGTAGACGAGTGGTACGCGACACGTTGAGCCCATCAAAAAAAGAAAGTGGCACAGCTTATCAGAGCACCCTGTCAGAAAATGTCAGCAGCCGCTCGGCCGCCGATTATCCGGGACGAAAAAAAACGGTCTGTCGGCCGTTTTTTTAATTGCGTGGTTTACGCAAGGCTCTTGCTGACCACCTCGAACACATCGCTCGACAGCTCACCGGAAGCTCGAATACGCTCCAGTTCCGCCTTCATCAGCGCCTGCCGCGCGCTGTCGTATTTGCGCCAGCGGGTCAACGGCGCCAATTGGCGCGAGGCGATCTGCGGGTTGAAACCGTTCAACTGAATGACCAGGTCCGCCAGGAAACGATAGCCCGAGCCGTCCGCAGCGTGGAAGTTGATCAGGTTCTGCCCGGCAAACGCGCCCACCAGTGCACGCACTTTGTTCGGGTTCTTGATGGTGAACGCCGGATGTTCCATCAACGCCTTGACCCGCGCCAGCCCGCCCGGCAACACGCTGCCGGCCTGCACGCTGAACCACTGGTCCATGACCAGCGGGTTGTCCTTGAAGTTCTCGGCAAACACCGCCAAGGCCTTGGCTTTTTCCGCCTCGAACGGCGAATTCACCAACACCGCCAACGCGGTCAGGCGTTCAGTCATGTTGTCGCTGGTGTCGAACTGGTCCAACGTCGCCGCCAGCACTTGCGGCTTGCCACTGAGCATCAGGTACGACAGCGCAATGTTCTGCAAGGCACGCCGGGCAAAGTGCTCGGCAGCCGCTACATACGGGGTTTGCTTGGACAGTTCGCGGTTGGCCTGGTAGCGCAGCCACAAACCGTCGAACAGCTGGTCGGCCAGTTGCTTGCGGGCGAATTCACGGGCGGCATGAATGGCGTCGACGTCGGCCACTTCGCTGATTTCCGTCAGGTAGGCCTCACCCGGCAACGAGAGCATTTCGGCGACCATCGCCTGGTCCAGGCTTTCGTCGCTCAATACCGTGCGCAGTGCGTCGATCAGGCGCTGATCCAGCTTCAGCGGCTGACCCGCCTGGTACTGGCCGATCAGCTCCTGCAACACCTGCACCGACAGTTGCTGGCCGGCATCCCAGCGATTGAACCCGTCGCTGTCGTGCTGCATCAGGAACATCAACTGATCACGGGTGTACGCAAAGCTCAGTTTCACCGGCGCCGAGAAACCGCGCAGCAGCGAAGGCAGCGGCTGTTCGTTGATATCGACGAAGGTAAAGGTCTGCTCGGCCTCGGTCACCGAAATCACGCGGGACGTGCCGGCAGCACTTGCCTCACCGGCCAGGCGCAACGCGACAGCAGCACCCTTGCCGTCCAGCAGGCCCAATGCCACTGGAATCACGAACGGCAGCTTTTCCACCTTGTCCGGGGTTTCCGGGCAGCTTTGGCGGAAAGTCAGACTGTAGGTTTTGGCCGCAGCATCGTAGGAATCACTCACCGCCAAGCGCGGCGTACCGGCCTGGCTGTACCAGCGCTTGAACTGGCTGAGGTCGGCACCGTTGGCGTCTTCCATGGCCTTGATGAAGTCGTCGCAGGTCACGGCCTGACCGTCATGACGCTCGAAATAGAGGTCGCTGCCTTTGCGGAAGCCTTCGGCGCCGAGCAAGGTGTGGATCATACCGACCACTTCCGAGCCCTTTTCGTACACGGTCAGGGTATAGAAGTTGGAGATCTCGATAAAACTTTCCGGGCGCACGGCGTGGGCCATCGGGCCGGCGTCTTCGGCGAACTGGTGAGTGCGCAGGTACGCCACATCCTGAATGCGCTTGACCGTGGCCGAGTTCATGTCCGCAGAGAAGCCCGAGTCGCGGAACACGGTGAAGCCTTCCTTGAGCGACAGTTGGAACCAGTCGCGGCAGGTCACGCGGTTGCCCGACCAGTTGTGGAAGTATTCATGCGCGACGATAGCCTCGACCCGCTGATGCGCGGCGTCGGTGGCGGTTTCGGCGCGGGCCAGCACGGCGCTGGAGTTGAAGATGTTGAGGCCCTTGTTCTCCATGGCACCCATGTTGAAGTCGTTGACCGCGACGATCATGAAGATGTCGAGGTCGTACTCGCGGCCGTAGGTTTCTTCATCCCAGCGCATGGATTTTTTCAGGCTGGTCATGGCGTGCTGGCACTTGTCGATATTTTCCGGCTCGACATAGATACGCAGCGCCACGGAACGGTTGGTCATGGTGGTGAAGCTGTCTTCGACACACCACAAATCACCGGCCACCAGCGCGAACAGGTACGCCGGCTTCTTGAATGGGTCTTCCCAGGTCGCCCAGTGGCGGCCGTCTTCGCCAGGACCGCTGGCAATCGGGTTGCCGTTGGACAGCAGCACCGGGTAGCTGTGTTGCTCGGCGATCACGGTGGTGGTGAAGGTACTCATCACATCCGGACGGTCGAGGTAGTAAGTGATCTTGCGGAAACCTTCGGCCTCGCACTGGGTGCAGAACATGCCGCCGGACTTGTACAAGCCTTCGAGGGCCGTGTTGGTTTCGGGGTGGATCTTGACGCTGGTGTCGAGGGTGAAGGTCTCACTCGTGGGCTGCACGGTCAGGTGGCTGTCGGTCAACTGGTAGTCAGCGTCCGTCAATTCCCGGTCAGCCAGGTTCACGCTCAACAGTTCGAGCTGCTGACCGTCCAGCACCAGCGGCGGCAAGCCGGCGCCACGTGCGGGGTTACGGCGCATCACCAGTTGCGCGTGGACCAGGCTGTGGTCCTCGAACAACTCGAAGGTCAGGTGCGTCTCGTCGATCAGGTAGTCCGGCGCCTGATAGTCCTTCAGGTAAATCATCTTCGGTTGTTCGGTACGCATGGGTGGCATCCTTTTACTGATGCACGGCGAGCTGGTAGGCCGTGTACTTGCGAATATTGATGACCCCGGTGTCGAAGATCAGGTATTGGCCCTTGATCCCCAGCAGCGTGCCTTCGGCAATTGGGTTCTTGTCCAGGTTGAAGCTGACGATCTTGGTCGGATACTGCTCGATCGGGTAACGGATTTCGATCGGTTCAATGTCGGCAATCGTTTGGATGGCTTGTAGGCCAAAGCGTTCCTGCAAACTCGCCAGGCCCTCGGCGCAAGACGCGAACAACTCATCGCGCACCTGCTTGAGGTCAACCGATTGCGCATCGCCCTTGAGCAAGGCACGCCAGTTGGTCTTGTCGGCGACCTGGCTGCGGAACAGGTCTTCGACGAAACCGGACTGCTGGCGCGTGGACACCCGCACGATCGGCAGCGCCTGGCTGGCGCCCTGGTCGAGCCAACGCGTGGGCAATTGGGTGGCGCGGGTGATGCCGACCTTGATCCCCGACGAATTGGCCAGGTAGACCACATGGTCGGTCATGCAGAACTGCTCGCCCCACGCCGGATCACGGCAGGTGCCGGCGGCGTAATGACAACGCTCGGGACTCATGATGCACAGGTCGCACTGAGCCAGCTTGGTCATGCACGGGTAGCAATAACCCTGGCTGAAGCTGGTCTTGGTCTTGCGGCCGCAATGGCTGCAATGGATCGCACCCAGGTATTCCAGGCGCACATGGGTGCCGATCAACGGGTTGACCGGCACCTCGGTATCGCCCAGACGAAACGCATATTGAACGGTCGGCTCACCGAGTTGCGCCGACATTTTGCTGACTGCACCGCGACCGATTTCAATCAATGGATCGCGTCCGACTTGAACAGGATGTTCGGCACCGTGGTCGACTTCGATTCACACTCCTGCGTTCCCATGTAGCCGGTGCGCTGGTCTTCCGGCAGGTTCTGGATCTCCCAGGCGATCATCGCTTGCAGCGACAGCTCCCGCTGCTCGGCGGTGAGCTTGCGGCCATCAGACCATTTGCCGATTTCCACGGCGAGCTTGAGGCTCCGGTAGATGTCCGGGGTGATGTTTTCGATCATTTCAGCAAAAGAGGACATTCAGGCTCTTCCTTAACGAATAGTGGATTTGCGACGACTGTATAAACCGCCCAACAAGCCGGTCAGGCAACCGATGGCCAGGCCGCCGACATGGGCGGCATTGGCGATTTCGCCGAAACCGATCATCGAGACCAGCCCCGACAGGCACAGCACCAACCACACCAGCATCATCACCAGCACCCCACGGGGCAGGCGATAAGCCGGGTTGGGCGAGATGAGTTGATAGATCCAGCAATGCCCCAGCAGCCCATACAAGACGCCGGATAAGCCACCAAACAGGCCGGGGCCGCCATACAGGTATTGAGCGAAATTGGAGGCCAGGCTGAACAACAGCGTCAGCCCCAGCAGGTTGATACTGCCCTGGCGCGCTTCAATACGCCGCCCCAGCTCCCAGTACCACATGCCATTCATGGCCAGGTGCAGGATGCCGAAGTGGATCAGCATCGGCGTGACCAGCCGCCACCACTGGCCCGAGGCCAAGGTGTCGGCCAACGGCGTGAACTGGATGTACTCACCCATCACCCGAAACGGCAGGAAGGTCAGCCAGCTCATCGCTTGCAGGTTTTCACCGAGCAAGGTCACCGCGCCGACGATCAGGCTCGCCAGCAGCACCAGCGCTGTCACCGGGCTATGGCGCACTTGCTGAACAAACCCCGGGCGCGTGACCGCTGCCTGCTCCGGAATATCCAGTTGTTGGTCCGGATCGCCGGCCGGAAAACGTTGATACAAGACGCGCACGTCGTCGCTGATGGTCTCGGGCACCCACAACACCTGCTCGCCCGCTTCTTCACTGACGCGATGGGGCACCTGCATGCGTTGCAGCAGTTTGACGAAACCGCCCAGGTCGACGCTCAGCGGCAAGCGTAATACGGGCACGGCACTCATGTAATCACCTCGGGGCGCTCAACGTCGACCCATACGAATTTATGCGGATCGAGGCGGGTTTCCTGATCCAGTCGGTACGCCACCAGCTTGCCGTACAGCACCGCGCTGTAGTCCAGGCAGGCCAGGTTCGGACGGATCGGCGCCGGTTTGCCGCTGCGCCAGTAATGCCCGACGAACAGCACAGGCTCGTCGACGCCGTAGCGCAGCAGGGAGTTTTTTTCAGAAGACGACAACGGTGTGCGCGCCACGGGCTCCGGCAATGCATCGGGCTGGAACACGATGTCGCCGTAGGTTTTCGGGTCCTCTTCCCAGAACTTGGTGCGGAAGAACGAGCGTGTCAGGCCGTCGCCGCCGGTCAGGGTCAAACCGTCCGGCAGACGCATGTCGGTGCCGCGCAACAGGCGATCAAAGGCGTTGCAGGCGAAGCTGCCCGGCACGGCGGCGGCCTGCAGGAAATGCTGATCGATACAGCCATCGGGAAAAGTCGCGCGCAGCGGCTGGATAAACCCGTCATCCCAGCACGCATGCACCACGCGGAAACGCCCGGCGTCGACGAACAGCGGCATGTCATAGAACCAGCCGAGGAAGTCGTGCCAATCGGCCGGGTGATCCTCGAATTGGGTCAGGGTCTCGTGGATCAAGCGCTCATGCCGCGGGGTGTGCTCGCGCACGAACTGCTTGCCGCTACCCGGTGGCGCGGGCGTGGCCCAGCCCAGGGCGTTGAACTCGTGGTTGCCCATGATGCACAGCGCCTGCCCGGCCTCGGTCATGTCGTGGACAATGTGCAGCGCCTCGCGAATCCGCGGGCCACGGTCGATGATATCGCCGAGGAACACCGCCATGCGCGACGGGTGGCGCCAGGTGCCAGCGTGCTTGTGGTAGCCCAACTGGTCGAGCAGGTGCTCAAGGGTGTGGGCGCAACCATGCACATCACCAATCAGGTCGTAGCTACGCGCGGGATCGAGCATCAGTCGCCTCCACCCCCCAAGCGGCTGCCCCAGCCCAACTTGGTGCGGCACACTTCATAGTAGTTGTGGTCCAGCGGGTGGATCAGCCGCAGCTTCTGCGCTTTTTTACTCACGGTGATGGTGTCACCGGGGGCGCAGGTGAAATGGTTCTGCCCGTCGCAGGAGACTTGCGGGTAAATCTGCATGTCTTTGGAAACCACGATTTTCAGCTCACTGTTGCCATCGACCACAATCGGCCGGCTGGACAACATATGGGGGTACATCGGCACGATCACAATGGCGTCGAGCTTGGGGTGCATGATCGGGCCGCCCGCCGACAGCGCATAAGCAGTGGAGCCGGTGGGCGTGGCGACGATCAGGCCATCGGCCTTTTGACTGCACACGAACTGGCCGTCGATATACAGCTCGAATTCGATCATCCGCGTGGATTTGCCGGGGTGCAGCACGACATCGTTGAGGGCGTCGCCCTGGCCGATGGCTTCGCCGTGGCGGCGCACTTCAGCCTGCAGCAGGAAGCGGTTCTCCACCAGGTAATGGCCGTCGAGCACCTTGGCCACTTCGACTTCCAGCTCATCGGGACGAATATCGGTCAGGAACCCCAGGCTGCCACGGTTGATCCCCAGCACCGGCACGTTATGCCGCGCCAGCGCCCGTGCGGCGCCCAGCAGGCTGCCGTCGCCGCCGACCACAATCACCATGTCACAGACTTCACCGAGCATCTTGCGCGAAGAGGTTTGCAGGCCATGGCCCGGGAGGATTTCGGCGATGGTGTCTTCGAGGATCACATGCAGGTGGCGCTCGAGCAGAAACTTTTTCAGCCGGCGGACGGTGTCCAACACCTGGGTACTGCCCAGGCGACCGATAATGCCGATATTGCGAAATTGCTCCATGGGGCTCCTGCGGGATTGGGGTGTGGCAAAAAAGAACGATTATGGGCGAAAGGCCGCGTCAGGCAAAATCCTTTGTCGCCGTGAAGCCTTGATGACAACGCTTCTCAGCCACCCTCCCCTGTGTAAAAGGCTATGCTCGGACCATGACCGTGTTCTCCGACTTGCACAACCTGCCCCGCCAACTGCGCCATCCCGAGGTGCGCGACCTGGCGTGGGTGATGCTCGCCCCGCCGATGCTCGCGCAAACGCCGTGGCCGCAACGCCATCCGCTGGCCGGCAGCGACTGGGTACAGGCGCCCGACCGTCTCGAACACTGGCTGCGGCAATTGGACCAGGACAGCAGCCCCCTGCAGCATTGGCTGAACCTGGCACGCACCCGGCGCCTGGGCCTCTACTACGAACGCCTGTGGCAGTTCGCCGTGCAGCATGCGCCGGGCGTGGAACTGCTGGCAGCCAACCTGCCGATCCGCCGCGCCGGGCATACCCTGGGCGAACTGGACATGCTGCTGCGCGACCGCGAGGGCGTGCATCACCTGGAACTGGCGATCAAACTCTACCTCGGCCCGCAGGACGGCAATGGCCAGGACACCGCGCAGTGGCTGGGGCCGGGCTGTCATGATCGGCTGGATCGCAAGCTGGCGCACCTGGCCCAGCATCAGTTGCCGATTTCGGCACGACCGGAGAGCCGCGAGGTGTTGGCCGCGCTGGGCATCGCGCAGTTCGATGCCCACTTGTGGCTCGGCGGCTATTTGCTTTACCCCTGGCCTGGCCAGGCTGAACCGCCCTATGGCGCTCACCCGCAGCATTTGCGTGGGCGCTGGCTGCATCAGCGTGATTGGCGGGACTTTGTCAGCGCCAGCGCGCCCGGCCGCTGGCAGCCCTTGCCCCGACATGCGTGGCTGGCGCCAGCGCATTACCAGGCAGAAGCGGTGTGGAGCGAAGAACAGATGCTGGAATGGCTGGCGGACCTGGCACCGATGGCACCGGCTCAGTTGCTGGTGCGACTGGTTCAGAACGGCGAGGAGTGGGAGGAAGCCGAGCGGTTGTTTCTGGTGGCGGATCTTTGGCCGAATGTGCCGGGCACTCCCTGACCTGCAAGGAGCGGTTTCACCGACTCGAAGGCTCAGCCCTCATTGAGAAATATCTGTTGCGGCAACCTGAAATCACGCAGCTTGAGCAACGCCAGCGGCCCCGCATCCAATTCAGTGCGCAGGTGCCATGTCAGGTTCAGGCCGTCGGGCGCCTTGAGGGCCAGGCGGTAGCGGCTGTTGCCGTCGTCCAGTGGCGTGACCTGGGCGTTTTCCAGCAGGCGGATCAGGCCCCAGGTGCCGGGGTAGTCGCCAAACAGCCGCTCGCCGGCATGCACGCTGGTCCAGCTGAGGCTCACGCCGGGATAGTCGCTGCGCCCCGGCCAGTTGAAACGCTGCCAGTTTTCTTTCTGGTTGAAGTACTGGTGCCGGTCGCCGTTGAGGATGAAGGTGGTTTGCACCACGTCGCGCACGGGTTTGCCTTGCAGTTCAAAGCTCAGCCCCATGCCGCCGTCGGTGTAGAGCACATCGGCCAGTTCGCTCAGTTGATTGATCGCGCTCAGAAACTGCGGGTTGAAGCGCAGGCCTTGGCTGTGGCGCGGATCGGCTACCCAACGGCTACCTTCCTTGCGCAGCACGCCGCTCAATTGCTGCTGTAAAAACTGTGCGATGCGCCCGGAGTCCGCGCGGATCATCTGCCCCAACATCGGCAACGAGGCGTCGCTGGTGGTGGCGGCAAACGGGTAGCGGCTGGCGAAGGCGGCGTTCCAATGGCTGACGATCGAGCGCTGCCAGTGGCTGTTGAGGCCCGCGGCGGAGGGTTGCAACACGCGTTGCCAGGCCTGTTCCAGCGGCTGCACGAACAGCGTCTGCGCCGCCCCACCCCACTCAGCGCCCAGGCTGGCGGCCAGCAGGGCACCGTAGGATTGGGTGTCGGTGAGGTCGATGCTGCGGCCTTGAAACACGCTTTGTGCCAGGGCCTGGGTCATTTCCAGCGGGTCGGGCGCGGTGCTGATCTGCTGCAGTTTCAAACGCACCCGTGTCACGCGGGTGAGGAAGGCCGGGAGACTGAGGCCGTCCGTGTTGGACTTGTCCAGCAGCGCCAATAACGGGCCGAAGGTCGCCGCCAGCGGCCCCGTGGCGGCCTGGGCCAACGGTTCGATCGCTGGAGCCTTGTCCGGCCCGATCAGCTTTTGCGCGGACTGCACCAGCGAGTCGGCCAGGGCCTGGGGGCGGCTGCCCGCCTGCGCCTGGTAGGCCACGCTGTTCAGCAGCGCGATCAAGGGCGATTGGCGCACGTCGCTCATCAGCGTCAATTGGTCGATTGACTCATCGAGACTCGCGGCCTGCTGCCAGCGCAGGCTGTTGAGCAGATCCTGCCAGGCGCTGGCGTAGTCCTGGAAGTAGCGTTCGGTGAGGCGGGCGCGCAGTTGGTCAGGGCTCAGGCGGGTGTCGACATCGGCGGGTTGGTCGCTGAGCACCCAATCGATTTCCTCGCGGCGCGCCTCGGCGATCGCATCGATAGCTTGGCGCACCGAGCCTTCCCAGGCCTGGCGGGTGAACACGCCGGGCACGCTGGCCTCGGTGGTGAACAGGGCCTGGGCGTCGGTGTCGCCGACCAGTTGCGGCAGGCCCAGGGCCGGGTAGTGATGGGCGGCATCATCGAGCAGTTGTTGGTACAGATTGGCTTCGGCATTGCGTTGACCCAGTTGGCCGAGCAGGACCTGCCGGACTTGCGCGACCAGCCGTGCGTCAGTGTCGATGCGCCAAGCCGGGTTTTCCGCCAGGTGTTCAGCGTAAAACTGCCACAAAGTGGGGCCCAGGGCTTGCCAGAGGCCCGCGCGGGAAGGCTCGACTTCGCCGAGGGTTTTCACCAGCAGACTGGCGTCGGCTTTTGCCGGACGCGCCATCATCAGGTAGGCCTTGAGCTGGTCGTAAGCAGCACGGGCGCGTTCGGCGCGCTCGGGATTGTCCGGGGCCAGCTTGACCAGGGCCGTGAGCTGTTGGCGTAAAGCGGCGACGGCCGGGTCGCGGATCAGGCGGTTGTTGGCTTCGACGTAGCGCGGCCACACGGTTTCAAGCAACACTGGGTTTTGATTCAGGCCGAAGCGCTGATACCACGGAGCGCCGCCTTGAACGCGATCATCCAGACGCGCCAATTCGCGGACCAGTTCATGAAGGGCCTGGAGCTGTTCGTCGCCTTGTGATGCGCGCTGCAAGGTCGACAACGAGCTGTGTAACTGGGCGATCTGCGTGCGGTTGCTGATGAATGACAGCAGCAGTCCTGCGCTCCACAGCATGGCTAGGCCGAAAGCCAATGCGTAGCCAACTCGCGGCACGCTCCAACCCAGCCGGCGGCCACGGGCATTATCGCCGAGTACGCCGTGCCACACCGGGGCCACCGACCACGCCTGTTGTTGATCATGCGGCGAGCGCTGTACCGGCAGGCTGAACCACACCCCCCGCAACGGCACGCCACGGGCAAATTCGCCGGCCAGATGCGCCAAGGTGTGACGCCAACGATCAATGCCCTCGCCCTTTAAATCCCGCGACAGACGCAGCAGAAAATCATCCTTCATCACCGCGTTCATCTGCGCCAAACCCGCGCGACGCAAAGGCTCCAGCAAACGATTCAGCGCGGCGTCCAATGCCGCCGCCGAGAAGCGCGCGGGCAACTGACAGCCCACCGGCTGCGCTTTGCGCGTGTCCTGCGCCCACGCACTGCCGCAGACCTGCCAGAGGGATAACGGCAACTGCCAGCGCAAGTCACGGGCAAGGCGCTGCACCTGGCGTACACCTTTGCCCATCGCGACATCGTCGGCGGCCTGGGTTTCGTTCAGCGCCCAGACGACTCCGTCCAACGCACGCCAGCGGCTCAGCCCACTCCAGCGCTCAGGGAATGATTGATCCAGCGCGGCCTGCGCACTGCCGCCCCACAGCAGGACGGTGCCTTGGCCTTCGAGCCATTGGTGAGCGGCCAGGGTGGGGGCGATGGCTTCGATTTCGGTGGGTTCGCCGATGATGAGCAGCAGGCGGGTTTTGTGGCGCCAGAAGAGGCCGTAGTGCTCGCGTAGGTGCTCGCGCACTTTTACCGCATCTGGCGACGCGGGTTCCCGGGTCAATCGCGAGTTCGGCGTTTGGGTGACCGCCCTCACGACCTGCTGTGCCTGGCGAAGCGCCAGACGATCCAGGCCAGTAAAATGACCGGGCAGAACCAGCAGAGCGCGAACCACACCCCCAGCCCCCACAGCAGCAATTGCTTGAGCGGCATTTTCGGCCAGCCCAGATAGCCGCTGCACAAGCCATACAACAGACCACCGAGCAGCACCAGCAGCGTCATAATCAGCAGATAGCCCAACCCCACGCGAACCAACGAGCCCTTACCCACGTCCTTAACTGTTGCCATAAGGCACCGCCACTCCAATCGCCAATCGTTGGTTTCCATCCTGGCTCAGCCAACCACAGGGCTGACCCGTCGCCCCCGCTTGCAGCAATGCCAGGGACATCCCGATAAACGGCGCCAGGTGCGCCAGCACGCCCCATTGCCCGGCCAGTTGATGTTCGACTGCCGACCAGCCGCCCTCTACAAACGCAGCCTGGCTGGCTCGATCCAGTGCCAGGCAGGTGGTCGGCGCAGATTGCAGTCCGGCGTAACGCTGCATCTGTGCACACAGCTCGACGGGCGACTGGCTTGCAAGGTATTCACCGCGATGCACCAACTGCCGCCCCGGCCAGCTCACTCGCCAGAAGAAACCCGCTTCCCCCCCCAGCTCGCCCTCTTCGGCACTTGCCACCGACGCCACGCCGGCGCACAACAACCAGTCGTCCTCGCCACGGCAATCGCGATGGAAGGTATCGATCAGGTCATCCAAATCAGTCAGGTTCTGTAGCAGCAAACGGGCCTCGGGCAACACCACTCCCGCCCGGACCAACGCCTCAACGAAAGCAGCCTGGCCGCTCTCACCCCCCACCCAGGCAATTGCCCGCAGCTGTGGCCAGCACTCGGACAACCCCGGGAGGGCCAAGGTTAAACGGGCGAGATGCCGTGCCAGTGCAGGTTCACGCTCGCTGATCAAGCTCAGCGACAGTGGGCAACGCAACATGGGCTGTGTAGCGCCGGGTATCGCCAAGGGTGGCGAGACGCTTGTCATCAAGTTCAGGTAGTCTTCTTGCATGTCACCCGCCGGGCCGAGCAACAACACATCCTGCACCGGTAAACCCAGCGAGCGCCGTTGCCACCAAGCCTGCATGGCGGCCTCCAGCGCGCGCAGATACACCTTGCGGTTGAACAGCTCGATCTGCCACACCAACACACGCACCGCCAGGATCAGCGCCCAGCACAGCGGCAGCACCGCGCTCCACAGCCACCATTCCAGGCGCGGTTGCTCCTGGGGCCACAGCATCAGCAAAACGGCCGACTGCACTCCCCACAGCAGTGCCAACCCCAACCACCAACTGCACCAACGCGGCTCGCCCGGTTCGATAACGTCGGGGTACTCAGGCGGACGGTTCATGGCGCAACCACCATTGAAGTGGCCGGCAGGGTGCTGACCAACTGGCAACCACACGCGCAACGATGGCCGTGCAGCGCCACAGGCTTGCCGTCCATGGTTGAACCCGAAGCGCCTTCGATAATGTGCGTAATGCCATGCAGGTTGCAGCGAACTTGATCATCCACGCAGGCCACTGGTTTGCCGAAGGATTTGTAGTGCCCCGACAAAACCTCACCGCCAAACGGGTGCAGTGGGTCGCCCATGCGTACGAGAGGCAGCATCAAACCACCTCGCGCTCAAGTTCGAAAAGACTGCCCGCCTCGCGCAACATGGCGCTGGTCCGCTCAATCCGTTGCCGATAATCGTCCAGCGCGATCTGGCGCTTTAGCTCGGCCGCCACCTGCCCCACGTGAGCGGTCGGTTGCAGGAGCTTCTCGGCACCCGCCAAGAACGGCAACGCCACGCCCCGCGCCTTGTCGATGACCTGATAACCGATGGTCGGCCCACCGATGCCGACGGCCAATCCACCCAGCCCTCCCGCCACGCCTTTTCGCTTGATACCGTATACCGTCGCCCCGGCTATCATCGCCACACCCAACACTCGGCCGGCTACCACCACCGGCGAAAGATACCGACTGTTGTCGTTGCCGAAATAAGTCATGCGGTAAAAGAAATAACCCGCCCACATTTCCCGCGTTTTCAAGGCGTCGTGCATGAACCAGGCCCGCGAGTCGTGAATCTGATCATCGAACAACGCTACCAGCAACGCCATTTGCGGGTCTGCGCTGGGGGTGCCGCGAGCGTCCCGAAACAGTAGCTTGCAGCGCTGCTCACCCGCCGCCTTGATGGCGGCGTGATCCTGGGTCTCATCATCGGAATTGAGCAGATATATCGCGTCGCGCAACAACACGTCGGTGATAGTGCCTGCCAGGCTGCTTTGCTCACGCTTCTGCCCGAGGTAGTCGCTCTTGAATTCGGCTGCGGCCTGGCTGAGCTGGGTCTGGTCGACCTGCGGCTCATAGATCGGCGGGCCGGGGTAGTTCGTCGCAGCTTCGGGGGTTTTCAGCCGCAGGTTCGCGAGATTTTTTTTATGTTGGTCGTAAGCCTTGCGCTCCTCACTGGCCTGATAAGTCGTAGTTTCCCTGGCCTGACTGAAAAAAGGCTGATGTTTGTAGCTGTCGTTACCGCCGTCGCGATCATTGGCAAAACGGCCTATGCGCCAACCGGTGATCCAGCCCAGTTGATCGGCCAGTACATCTTCCACGGGCGCATTCAGCCGCAGTGGCTGGTAGAGCCAAGGGGAGTCATGGGTGGGTTCGTCGGCGTTGATGCCGGGTAGGGTTTTGCGCCAGGCGTTGAAGCGTTCAGATACCAAACGATCTATATCAAACTCCGTGATGTTAGCCTCCGACATAACGCGCCACGATTTCTCTAACTGCAATGTTTTTGGCAACACTAATTCCGGCACCTGCAGGGGGGCACCAGCAGCGAAGGCAACTGCATAAAGGTCATGCAAAACGACCTGCGAAACCAATTCCTGAGTACCGCCGCGGGCCTTACCTTGGTCGTTTTGCGGATAACCGCCGCCAACATCGGAATGCACACCGGGATACACCACTTCATAGGTGTTGTCCGGG
The DNA here is from genome assembly GCF_053502595.1 of Pseudomonas sp. LY-1. Lineage (NCBI taxonomy): Bacteria > Pseudomonadati > Pseudomonadota > Gammaproteobacteria > Pseudomonadales > Pseudomonadaceae > Pseudomonas > Pseudomonas sp. LY-1. The sequence goes on from NZ_CP094353.1 coordinate 4,030,720, forward strand.
TATTGGCCATCCTCGTTACGGATCGAGTCGAGCGGGAAACACGAGCGCTGCTCGAAGCCTGCGACAAAATGTCGGCAACACTTGACCAGGCCAGGAAAACGCTGGGCATCCGGGATGAGTTGGGTATCATCGGCCCAATCCATATGCCCGGCGAAAAAAGGTGCCGCATGGGCGATGCCCACCGAAGCAACGGTGTCCAGTAGCCCGAGAAATTCGACACTTACCGGCAAGCCAATCAGACATTGCAAGGGCTGTTCGGCCCCCGTCGGTGTATCGAACAACTGGCTTAGCCAAGTGACAAAAGTGCGTGCTTCTGCCGCTCCGCGCGAGAAACCGTACACATACAATTTGACCGCCAGTACGCGGGGCTTGGCCAACTCTACTAGCGCCTGCAAGGGCTCGAGCAACTGGCTCATCGTTCGCCGTCGATTGCCCAGACCCAGGCCACTCATCAGTGGTGCTTTCCAGGTGCTCATGGCCTCGACGGCACGCTTCCTTTCAGCGTTAGACACATCCTGATCGGCCAAAGCGGACTTCAGAGCATGTGCCAAAGAAACCAGCGCCCAGTTGATTCGATCTTCACCACCCGTTGCATATTTCAATCCACCCTCGCTGTAGTCCAACTCACCTATCTCCGGAAAAGCGGTTCCAACTCCCGGCATGTAATAAGAGAAATAGCCATTTTTTTCTGCAGCTTCGCCTCTCAGGGCAGCATGAAAGAGCTTGGCAACATTGCTGGGGTGTTTTTTCTTGGTGTCGTTATTATCGTTATTATTAGTACCGTCGAAAAACAGACTAATATGGAGGCTATGGCAACACTCAAAATACTGCTTCCGCCCATTACGATTGACCAGTTGACGAAATCGATTTTCCTCTGCGGTCTGCATCTCATAATTAGCAACCACTTTGGTGATATCACAAGGCAGACGCCCTTCCGAGGGGAACCCTGGCGGCGCCCAAGCAGCTGCCTTTGAAATTTTTTTCATTTCGGACATACAGCTGGCTCCTGCAGACCCTTAGGAACTTTAATCGGATAATTTGATGAGCCATGAGCCCAACATGAAGTAGTCACCTCCACCTGATTACAAGTTAAGAAATGGACCTTAAGATCGCAGGACTCCGTACCAAACCATTGAGGAATATCCACTACTACTCTGTTACGCTGGTAATTTTCTCTATGCTTAGCTTGGGACAATCGGTATCCATCAGTACCTAGAGGAGACCACTTTGAATATGCATACGGATCAGGATCAACCTCCCACTCGATCGTGGCTTTCAAACCAGGCCTCCATACAACTGGCATAATAATGCAACACGACCGCCCACCTCCTCCGTCTGCCCGATAACCATTCACCGAGAGCCAGTTGATAGCCCCCGTAGTATGGTTAATCGCTTGTATATTTCCTCCCACCATCTGACTATCCGCGGAGGAACACCCGAACAACATCAAGCCCAAAAAAACAGATAAACATTTAAATAGCTCTTTGCAAACTATAAACCTCATAACACCCCCTCTCAAACAGCATCAGGCTTATACGCCAAGCTCATCAACCCTACACACAGCCAGGAAGTTTTCATCACGCAGATATCCGACACACCAATAATCTCTGATAACTTTATTTTGATGATCGCTACACAACATCACGGTATCGAACAAAAAAAACCTACCAGCATGCTGAACATGGCAAACTCTCTCAAAGCAATTTTTTAAATGTTTTCCCGATCTTGCGGGCACGTCGAACAGTCGATACACCTTCATAGCTCATGATTTCCTCTTTACGTACTCAGTCAAACTCCCAAAGTAGTTTTCCTGACTAGCCTGTACGGTGACCGAATACAAAGTAGCGAAACGCTGTTCCTGGCTGGATTCCAAGTAATTAAAGTTCCCACCATCCAACAGTTTCTGTGCATCACTGATACAACCAATCAGTTCACATTGCTGATCATCAAGGTCGATCCAGGTCGGTATTGCGATAGTATTTTTCTGCGGCTGCGCAATACCCTCTATCCACTGCGACTGATCATCCCGATCCAGCCAACCCCAGTAGCACGCAACTTTTAAGTATTCGACGCGCTGGACGTCTGTCAGGATCGAAGACATCAACAAGGGAAAGATTCGTGGGTCGTAATAACGCAACAAACCAGACTCCCCACCCCACTTCATTTGCGACAGGGCTTGCAGTGCATGACTCAATGACTTGAACGATAACGGTGAGATCACCACCAGCAAGCGAGCATCGATGGCGCAGTGGATCATCAGTTCTTCCAGCCAGGCTTTGTGTTGCCAATGTGCCAGATCAAGACGCATTAACAGCGGTGCCTGATCCAGCAAGTTCTCTTCCGGAGTACCGCTAAATAATGAAAACCACGGAACTTCAGGCCTCAACGTCTTCAGCGCGGGTACAGCACAGTTGTTCCAATCCGATTGGTCGAGCAGCAAGTCGACCTGTTGTAGACCCAGGCTGGCACATACCTGCTCGATCTGATCTTGCCATTCCGTTGGTGTTGCCATCTTCATATTCCCCATCAACCTTCGCGCATAAGTAAACCGACCGCATTTTTCCGAGCCTTTTCCAGGCACGCCTTGCACACCGACTGCGGCAACTCACGCAAAGGAAAGCGCTGGCTGGTCGTGGTTTCCCAGACGTGTTGGCCTTTAAGGTTGAGCTTGCCCGGGGTGTGGATGTCGATGGCTCCGGTTGGTGTGATGCGGATATACCCGCCACCACACGCCAAGGTGATGCCGTTTTTAGCCGTCAGTTGCAGATGCCCCTGTACGGTCTGCAGGGTGATGTCTTGCTGGGCAATCAGATTCAACACGTCGTTGTGGGATTCGATTTCCAGCGGCCCCTTGCCGGACACCAGGCGCATGCCTTCCTGCTGGGCAAGCAGGGAAATGGCCTGATTCGCATGGACGGACAGCCGTTGAGCGGCAGCCAGGTTGATCTCATCGTTGCTTTGCACATACATCGCCTCGCCGCTTTTGAGCAGCAGGCTTTCAGGGGTTACCGCGCCAATGCCCTTGGGCGCACTGAGTAGGATGGCCGAGGCGTTCAGGTCTTTGGCGTGGTCTTGGAACTGTTGCAGACCATCAATGGCGGGTTTGCGACTGCGATGAGACTGGGCGATTGCCTGCCAATCAGCGATTTGTTGTGTGGCTCCCGCGACCAGATCGGCGGCTGGCGCCATGGTGAGCACATCACCAGAAGCCTTGGCCTGTATATCCGCACTGATGAACAACCCTTTGCCTGCACGAATGCTCCCCCAACTATCCGTGCGCAGCTCAAACCCTTCCCCACGTTTTTTACGCTGACCATCTACCAAATGCCCCAGGTTCAGTTGGCTCTTACCACTGTGCTCAGTACTGACCTTGATATGCTCCCGCCCCCGCGTGTCATCCATCCGCAGCTTGTTATTCGCCGGGGTACGCAGCACGTTGCGTTTGTAGTTACGCAAGGTCACATGATCGACATGCTGGCTATCGTGCAACGCGTGCGCGATGTAGGGCCGGTCCGGGTCGCCCTGCTCGAACGCAATCGCCACTTCGGTCCCTGCAATCAACGGCAGGTGCAGGCCGTGGGTATCTCCGGCGTAGGGGCGGGCCAGGCGTAGCCATAGGCTTTCTTCGCCGGGTTTCCAGGTGTCGCGGTCGAACAGGAAGTTGACCTTGTAGCGCCCTTCGAAGTCGATGTGGCCGTAGGGGTCGTTGGCCTGTGGGCTGGTGACGCGGGCCGGGACGGTGCCGGCGATTTGGGGTTTGGGCTGCAGTGCGGGGCGAAAGCACACGGTGTCTGAATAGGGTATGGCCTGGAAGGTGGCGACCAAGCTGCTGTCGCGGGCGGCGGTGGTGGTCAGGCCGGTGATCACCGCGCCCGGTGTGAAGGCTTCGGGCGCGCCGCCGGTGATGTGCAGCACCTGCCCCGGCGCTAACGTGGCGCTGCTGGTGATGCCGCTGAGTTGGGTCTGGGCGTTGAGGTAATGCTCGTGGCGCAGGCGTGCGTAGAAGTAGCCGCTTTCACTGAGCAGGTCTTCGTCCTGATCCAGTCGGTCGCCGAGGGTCGTGTAGGGCTCGGCGTAGTGGTAGGCCTCGCCGTAGGTGCCGCTGGCGCCGCGGCTCTGGTCGATCTCGCCGCTCAGGTGGGCGCCGGCGTCGCGGGGGTGGTAGGTGCGGATATGCACCTGTTGTTCGACCACCCGGTGGTTCGATTGCAGGTGCCACACCGCGTCCTGCCCGCTGCTGCCCAACCCGGATTGCGGGCGATACGGCAGCGCGATGTCGAACTGGTAGAGGCGCTGATCGTCGCAGAACTCGACCACATCGATACCCAGGCGTTCGTCGCTGGTGAAGCGGTACCAGATACCGACGTCGGCGAGCAGGCGGTCGATGAAGGCCAGGTCGCTTTCGCCGTATTGCATGACCTGCTCGCGCCTGGGGTAGTCGCGTTTCAGGCTGAACAGAAAGTCCTGGCCTTCAAAATCGTGGCGGCTGCGCAGGATGCTTTCGACGATCTGTGGCACGGATTGATGCTGGTAGATGCGAAATTGTCTGCCTTGGCCGAGCAGGGCCAGGCGCGGCTGCAGAGTGAGTTCATAACGGGCCTGGTCGTTCGAGCCGGACTGACGCTTGAAGCCGGTGACCACACCGTGCAAGGTGCGCAGCGGTTTGACCGCGGGCGCGCTGAAGCCTGAGGCCGGTGGTTTTTGCGGGGCGGCGTGCAGGCTGAAACAGGCGTCCTGGCCAAGCAGGGTTTCGGCGGCGAGGTCACGTTCGGTGCTGGTGAATTCCACGCGATAGGTGAAGGGTTGACTCAGGTGTTCGTGGCCTTCAAAGGCCAACACGTCGAGACGGGCTTCGATGTTGCGCACACTCAGGGTGTGCCGGCCATGATCGAAAAGAACCCTCGGCAGTACGCTGGAAGTCATTCCCTTTACTCCTGGACGCGAAAGCCCAGAGAGTAAAGATTTGTTATCGGTGATTAATGTCGGAAGATTCGACTTTACAAGAGCGACACTTCCCGATCTGGTTTTAGAGCCTAAAAACTATCGATATGTCGATAATCCAAATACAGGTGCTGAGCCAGTTCTCGCGCCCTCCCCAACCGAATCGGCCCGCGCTCGATGTCGACCAGCAACCCCGGGCACTCCAGCGATGGCAACGCGGCAATCTCCTTGAGTCGCCCGTCAGTCACCACCAGCAACCGCTGCTGTTCGGTGGGGAAACGCGTTCTGCGTGCCGCCAGCCATTGCGCCGCCTCGCCCAGCGCTGCCAACAGCGGCGTACCGCCACCCGCGCCGAGCTGATCGAGCCAGCCAGCCAGGCTTTTCGCGGCTTTCAGGCCCTGCACCTGCCACTTCGGCGACTGCCCGCTCGCCGTCAGCAATGCCATGCGCGCCCGCTGGCGGTAGGCGTCATCCAACAGTTGCGCCAATAACCCTTTGGCATCGGTCAAGGCACGATGCCGCCGCGTCGACGCCGACGCGTCGACAATCACCAACCATAACTCCTGGGCCGAGCGGCTGCGCAGGTGGAAACGCAGGTCCTCACGAGACTGCGGCCGCCCGCCGAGCAAGGTGCCCGGCCAATTGATCGAGCCCTGCTGCGCGTCGCGCGACTTGCCGTGCCTGCCTTTATCCAGTCGCCCCGCCTTGGGCCGGGCATCCGCCCCCGCGTCAGGTCGGGGGCAGATGCCTAAGGCTTTTTTGGCCAGGCGGGCACGTCTCGGCGAGCGCCCGTGGGCAAGGCCGGTGCGGGCATATCGCCCCACTGGCCTTGGCCGGGTGAAGTATCGGACGCTTGAGGCGCCTGGCCCTCATGGTTGGGCGGGCTGGGCGGCGGGGACTGCGCCTGGCGACGATGGCGCAAAGCAAACTCGGCCACGGCTTCGATATCTTCCTCGGCGATGGCGGTCGCGCCGCGCCAGGCTGCATGCGCTCTTGCGCCACGCAACCAGACAAGGTCGGCGCGCAAACCATCCACGCCCGCGGCAAAGCAGCGTTGGGTGATCTGTGCCAGCGCCTCGTCATCCAATGCAATGGCCTCGAGACAGGCCCGCGCCCGGGTGCAACGCTCGCGCAGGGCGGCCTGCGGTTCGGCCCACAGCGCGCAGAAGGCCACGGGGTCGCTGTCGAAGTCGAGGCGCCGGCGGATGATCTGCCCACGCTCGGCCGGCACGGTTTGCCCGCTCAAGGCCACATTGAAGCCGAAGCGGTCGAGCAACTGCGGACGCAACTCACCCTCCTCCGGGTTCATCGTGCCGATCAGCACAAAGCGCGCAGGATGCCGGTGGGAGATACCGTCGCGCTCGATCAGGTTGGTGCCGCTGGCGGCCACGTCCAGCAACAGGTCCACCAAATGATCGGGCAGCAAGTTGACCTCGTCGACATACAACACCCCACCATCCGCCTTGGCCAGCACGCCGGGTGAAAACTGCGCGCGGCCTTCGCCCAATGCCGCATCCAGGTCCAGGGTGCCGACCAGGCGCTCTTCGGTGGCGCCCAACGGCAAGGTGACGAATTGACCGCTGGCCAACAGGTCCGCCAAGCCACGTGCCAGGGTGGACTTGGCCATGCCGCGCGGGCCTTCGATCAGCACGCCGCCGATCTTCGGGTCGATGGCGGTCAGGCACAGCGCGAGTTTCAGGTCATCGGCACCGACCACGGCCGACAGCGGGAAATGGGGAATATCAGTCATCAGCTGTCTTCTTCTATATCCAGCAACAGGTTTTCCAACGCCTCGCGATACGCCCCCGGCGCTTGCCACATGCCACGCTGCTGGGCTTCGAGCAGGCGCTCGGTCATGTCCCGCAGGGCATCAGGGTTGTGCTGTCGCACAAAGGCGCGGGTGTCGGGGTCGAGTAGGTAGGCGTCGGCGAGCAAGGCGTATTGGTGATCGTCGATCAGCGCGGTGGTGGCGTCGAAGGCGAACAGATTGTCCACGGTTGCCGCCATCTCGAACGCACCTTTATAGCCATGACGCTTCACGCCTTCGATCCACTTGGGGTTGGCGGCGCGGGCACGGATCACCCGGTTCAGCTCTTCCTTCAAGGTGCGGATCTTCGGCACGTCCGGCTGGCTGTGGTCGCCATGGTAGCTGGCAGCCTTATCGCCGCTCAGGGTTTCCACGGCGGCGAGCATGCCGCCCTGGAATTGGTAGTAATCGTTGGAATCGAGCAGGTCGTGCTCGCGATTGTCCTGGTTTTGCAGCACCGCCTGCACCTGGCTCAGGCGTTGGGCGAATTGCCCGCGGGCGGCGGTGCCCTCGTCGGCGCCACCATAGGCGTAGCCACCCCAATTCAGGTAGACCTCGGCCAAGTCCTCGCGGCTTTGCCACAAGCGACCGTCGATCGCGCCCTGCACGCCCGCGCCATAGGCACCCGGCTTGGCCCCGAAAATACGCCAGCCCGCCTGTTTCGCCGCCGCGGCCTCGTCCAGGCCGGACTCAAGCAACGCCTGGCGCTCGCAACGGACCTTGGCGGCCAGCGGGTTCATATCGTCAGGCTCGTCCAGCGCCGCCACCGCTTGTACCGCCGCATCGAACAGGCGGATCAGGTTGGCGAAGGCATCCCGGAAGAACCCGGACACGCGCAAAGTCACGTCGACACGCGGGCGGTCCAGCAGGCTGATCGGCAGGATTTCGAAGTCGTCCACCCGCTGGCTGCCCGTGGCCCACACCGGGCGTACCCCCATCAGGGCCATGGCCTGGGCGATATCGTCGCCGCCGGTACGCATGGTCGCGGTGCCCCACACCGACAGGCCGAGCTGGCGCAGGTGGTCGCCGTGGTCTTGCAGGTGCCGCTCGAGAATCAGGTTGGCCGACTGGAAACCGATGCGCCAGGCAGTGGTGGTCGGCAGGTTGCGCACGTCGACGCTGAAAAAATTGCGCCCGGTGGGCAGCACATCCAGACGCCCCCGGCTCGGCGCGCCGCTTGGGCCCGCCGGCACGAAGCGGCCGCCCAGGGCATCGAGCAGGCCGCGCATTTCCGCCGGGCCGCACCCATCCAGGCGTGGCGCCACGACACTGCGCAGGCTTTCGATGACGGATTTGACGTCCTCCCAACCGGGCTCTTCCAGCTGTTCCAGCGGCCCCGCCAGCGCCTGTTCGATCAACCGTGCAGCGTACAGCTCCAGGCGCTCGCGGGTATCACCGGCGGTGCGCCACCGCTGTGGATCGATGGTTTGCAACACCTCCGGGCAGCGTCCGGTCCAGGGTTCGGCGAGGGCGCAGTCCAGCGGGTCGAAACCCAGCTCGAAGGCCTTGGCCAATACCCGTAACAGGCTCGATTGCGCGCCTCGGCCGTCGCCACGCGGGATACGCAGCAACGCGAGCAAGGTGTCGATACGCAAGCGGCCCTGGGGCGACTCGCCGAAGATATGCAGGCCGTCGCGGATCTGCGATTCCTTCAGGTCACACAGGTAGGTATCCAGGCGCGGCAGCCAGATCGCCGCGTCGGCCTCGCTGTCCAGTTCAAGCTCCTGGTCGATACGGGTTTCGCGCACCAGCTTGAGGATGTCCTTTTGCAGCTCGCGGGCGCGGCGCGGGTCGAGCAATTGCGCTTCGTAGTATTCGTCCGCCAACAGCTCCAGGTCGCGCAGCGGCCCGTAGGTTTCGGCACGGGTCAGCGGCGGCATCAAGTGATCGATGATCACCGCCTGGGTGCGCCGCTTGGCCTGGGCGCCCTCGCCCGGGTCGTTGACGATAAACGGATAGATATTCGGCAGCGGCCCGAGCAGCGCGTCGGGCCAGCAATTTTCCGACAGCCCGACGCCCTTGCCCGGCAGCCATTCCAGGTTGCCGTGCTTGCCGACGTGGATCACGCCGTGAGCGCCGTAGGTGTGGCGCAACCAGAAATAGAACGCCAGGTAAGCGTGAGGCGGCACCAGGTCCGGGTCGTGGTACACCGCGCTGGCGTCCACCTGATAACCGCGGGCCGGCTGGATGCCGATAAACGTCAAGCCCAGGCGCAGGCCGGCGATCATCAGGCGGCCATCGCGGCACATCGGGTCGTTGTGCGGCGTGCCCCAGCGTTCCAGCACCGCCTGGCGGTTGGCTTCGGGCAGGCGCTTGAACATCGCCTCGTAGTCGTCCAGGCCCAGGCTTTGGTGGCACGGGCGCAGGTCGAGGTTGTCCAGGTCGTTGGTGACGCCACCGAGCAGTTCGTGGATCAACGCGGTGCCGCTTTCCGGCAGGACCTGCGGCAGCGGATAACCCTCGGCCTGCAAGGCCCGCAGGATATTCAGCGCCGCCGCCGGCGTGTCCAGGCCGACGCCGTTGCCGATGCGGCCGTCGCGCGTCGGGTAGTTGGCCAGGATTAGGGCGATGCGCTTGTCGGCATTCGGCACCCGCGCCAGTTCGACCCAACGGCGCGCCAGTTCAGCGACAAAGTCCATGCGCTCCGGCGCTGCGCGGTAGCACACCACGTCCGACTGGCTACGCTCACTGCGCCAGGCCAGGTCCTTGAAGCTGATCGGTCGGCTGATGATGCGTCCGTCCAGTTCCGGCAAGGCGATGTGCATCGCCAGGTCGCGCGGGCCGAGGCCTTGTTCGCTGGCCTGCCAGGCGGGTTGGTTGTCCTGGGCGCAAATCGCCTGGATCACCGGGATATTGCGGCGAAACGGCCGCAAATGCGGCGCTTCGGGGCTGGACTGGGCAAAGCCGGTGGTGTTGAGAATCACCGCCGCCCCGACCTCATCCAGCCAGTCCTCGACCGCCGTCAGGCAGCCAGGCTCCTTCAGACTGGCCACTGCCATTGGCAACGGATTCAGGCCCGCCGCCTGCAGACGCTGGCAGAACACATCGATAAAACCGGTATTGGCCGCTTGCAGATGGGAGCGGTAGAACAGCACCGCCGCCACCGGGCACTCAGGATTCCAATCCAACTGCCAGTCGTTGAGGCACGCATGGGCTTTACGCGGGTGATAAATCGCGCTGCGCGCCAGGGTTTGCGGCTCGGCCCAGGCATAGTCGCGGCCCAGGTAAGCGCTGGCCAGGCAGCGATAAAAATCCAGCGCATTACCCAGGCCGCCCTGGCGCAGGAACTGCCACAGGCGGTCACGCGCTGCGGCATCCACGGTGCTGAGGCCGCTGAGTTCCGGGTCGGGGCGGTCATCCCCCGGCACCAGGATCAGCGTGACCCCGCGCTCGGCCAACGCCACCAGGCGCTCGACGCCGTAACGCCAATAGCCGATGCCGCCGTGCAGGGAAATCAGGATGACCTTGGCGTGGCGCAGCACTTCATCGACGTACAGGTCCACCGATGCATGGTTCTGCACCTGCATCGGGTTGGCCAGGCGCAAGCTCGGGTAATCCTCGGGCAACTGCTGGGCCGCTTCGGCCAGCAGCGCCAGGCTGGAATCGCCGCTGCACAGGATCACCAGCTCGGCGGGGGTTTGCCCAAGGTCGGCAATGTTGTCGTCCGCGACGAAACCGCCGGGCTGGGTCCTGAGCAGGTGCATGGGTTAAACGCTGAGGGCGGCGCGCAATTGCGCTTCGAGGCCCGCCGCGTCGAGGTCCTGGCCGATCAGCACCAGGCGCGTGATGCGCGCTTCGTCGGCGCTCCAGGCGCGGTCGAAGTGTTTGTCGAAGCGCGTGCCCACGCCCTGGATCAGCAGGCGCATCGGCTTGTTCGGGATCGCCGCGAAGCCTTTGACGCGCAGGATGCCGTGCTGCACCACCAATTGGCTCAGGGCGTCGAGCAGCAGGGCTTCGTCGGACTGGGGCAGGTCGATGGAAATGGAGTCGAACGCATCGTGATCATGATCGTCTTCGCCTTCGCCTTCGTGATGATGATCGTGATGGCTGTGGCGGCCGTCGATGTGCTCTTCGGAGCCGGCGCCCAGGCCGATCAGCACGTCCAGCGGTACCCGACCGCTGCTGGCTTCGATGATCTTCACCGCCGGCGGCAACTCTTCGGCGACTTCCAGGCGCACGCGGGCCAGGTCGTCGGGGCTGATCAGGTCGCACTTGTTGAGGATCACCAGGTCGGCGCTGGCCAGTTGGTCGGCGAACAGTTCATGCAGCGGTGATTCGTGGTCCAGGTTCGGGTCGAGTTTGCGCTGGGCGTCGACCTGATCCGGGAAGGCGGCGAAGGTGCCGGCCGCCACGGCGGGGCTGTCGACCACGGTGATCACCGCATCGACCGTGCAGGCGTTGCGGATTTCCGGCCACTGGAACGCCTGGACCAAAGGTTTTGGCAGGGCCAGGCCGGAGGTTTCGATGAGGATATGGTCAAGGTCGCCGCGACGGGCAACCAGTTCGCGCATCACCGGGAAGAACTCTTCCTGCACGGTGCAGCACAGGCAGCCGTTGGCCAGTTCATACACGCGGCCGTTGGCTTCTTCCTCGGTGCAGCCGATGGAGCACTGCTTGAGGATTTCACCGTCGATGCCCAGCTCGCCGAACTCGTTGACGATCACCGCGATGCGACGGCCCTGGGCGTTATCGAGCATATGGCGCAGCAAGGTGGTTTTGCCCGAGCCGAGAAAGCCGGTAACGATGGTGACGGGGAGTTTGGCCAGTGTTTTCATCGGATGCCCTTGGGGGCGGGCATACGGGACGATAGGCCCTGCGCGACGCGCAGCAGCAGATTTCGTCACCGGATCACCCCGCCCGGTTGAATTGAAAAATCGGTTGCGAGGCAGGTCTCCTGGCTTGGGGCTTGCGGGTCTTGCGACCGGCGCTGGCTGCGCCTTCCCGCCTTGATGGCAGTGGCGTGGCAGTCAGATAAACCCTTCACAGTTGCGGGGGCAGCCGCGGCTTGAACCGCGTTCCCTTCTTAGCTCCGGCCTGGGCCGAAGAACCTCGAGGGTGCAAGGCTACAGGGGCTCAGTCAATTTGACTACCGTCGCCCTGCATGCTTTCCTACACACCTTGTTTCGGGTGCCCTTCACAGGGTGAAACGGGAAACCGGTGCGTCATAGCGATATGACCAGTCCGGTGCTGCCCCCGCAACGGTAAGCGAGCGAAGCGTCACGGCCACTGTGCTTTGTGCATGGGAAGGCGATGCTTTCAGGACTCAGTTCAAGAGCCCCCTCGCAAGCCCGGAGACCGGCCCGAAAAAAATCATCTAACAAACCCGCGGTGGGCGGGCGCTGTTTGAACCCTGCGTGCCTGGCTCGCGGGTTTTGCATGCGCTCGTGTCACCCTGAACCCCTGAAGGGACGCGCCATGTCGATCATCAGCAGCACCTCGCCTAGCACCAGCAGCACCGCCACCCTGAGCCAACGCCTGGGCGCCGCCATCGGCGCGTCGATCCTCGGCGCGTGCCTGGTGTATTTCGCCGGGTTCTCGCATATCGAAGCGGTACACAACGCCGCCCACGATACCCGCCACAGCGCCGCGTTCCCGTGCCATTGAGACCTGCCGACATGATCAAGCGTATTGCGCAAACCGCAGGTTTCAGTGGGCTGCTGGCCGCCCTGTTGTTGACCTTGCTGCAAAGTTTCTGGGTCGCCCCGCTAATCATGCAGGCGGAAACCTTTGAAAAAGCCCCGGCCGCGACGCAAGTGGTACACGAGCACGCCGCCGGCACCGCTGCACACGCCCATGACGCCGAAGCCTGGGAGCCGGAAGATGGCTGGCAGCGCGTGCTGTCGACCACCGGCGGCAATCTGGTGGTGGCGGTCGGTTTCGCCTTGATGCTCGCCGGGCTCTACACCCTGCGCGCGCCGACTCGCACGGCTCAAGGCCTGCTGTGGGGCCTGGCCGGTTACGCAACCTTCGTGCTGGCGCCAACCCTGGGCCTGCCGCCGGAATTGCCGGGCACTGCCGCTGCCGACCTGGCACAACGGCAGATCTGGTGGATCGGCACGGCGGCCTCAACCGCGGCCGGTATCGCGCTGCTGGTATTCGGTGGCAACTGGCTGCTCAAGGCGCTGGGCGCGGCGATCCTCGTGGTGCCTCATGTGATTGGCGCTCCGCAACCTGAAGTGCATTCGATGCTGGCCCCTGAGGCTCTGGAAGCACAGTTCAAGATCGCCTCGCAACTGACCAACATCGCGTTCTGGTTGGCGTTGGGGCTGATCAGCGCCTGGTTGTTTCGCCGTAACCGCGACGATCGATACACCGCATGACCCTGGTCGTCGGCCTGGGCTGCCAGCGCGGCTGCGAGTTTCAAGCCCTGCTGGACCTGCTGGACGCCGCCCTCGCCGAGGGCGGTATCGAGCGCCATCGCATCACCGCCCTGGCCAGTCTTGATCGCAAGCAGGATGAACCGGGCTTGCTGGCCCTGACCCAATGGCTGAACCTGCCGCTGCACTGCTTCAGCGCGGCGCACCTGGCGATGTATGACGACCGTCTGAGCCACAGGTCTGCCGTCGCCTTTGCCCATACCGGTTGTTACGGCATCGCCGAAAGTGCCGCCCTGGCCCTGGCCGAACAACTCGGCGACGCCCCTGCGCGCCTGTTGGTCCCGCGCAAAAAATCCGCCCGGGCCACCTTGGCATTGGCCTGCGTCGACTGAAACCGCGATAATCGCCGCTTCCGATCATGAGCGTTCCTCATGCTCGCGCGTTTTTTCACAGGATTTGTCCATGACCGTCTACTTCATCGGCGCCGGCCCCGGCGACCCGGAATTGATCACCGTCAAAGGCCAGCGGCTGATCCGCAGTTGCCCGGTGATCATCTATGCAGGGTCGCTGGTGCCGGCGGCGGTACTGGAGGGGCATCAGGCCGAACAGGTGGTCAACAGCGCCGAACTGCACCTGGAACAGATCATCGAGCTGATCAAGGCCGCCGATGCCAGGGGCCAGGATGTGGCGCGGGTCCACTCCGGCGATCCAAGCCTGTACGGCGCAATTGGCGAACAGATCCGCCTGTTGCGCGAGTTGGGCATTGCGTTCCAGATCATTCCCGGCGTCACCGCCGTGGCCGCCTGCGCGGCGCTGCTGGAGACTGAACTGACCCTGCCGGATATCGCCCAGAGCGTGATTCTCACCCGCTACGCCGATAAAACCCGCATGCCCGCCGGTGAAGACTTCGACAGCCTGGCCCGCCACGGCACGACCATGGCGATTCATCTGGGGGTCAATCACCTGGAGAAGATCGTCGCCGAACTGCTGCCGCACTATGGCGCGGATTGCCCGATTGCCGTGGTACACCGCGCGACCTGGCCGGATCAGGATTGGGCTGTCGGCACCTTGGCGGACATTGCCGACAAAGTCGCGGCCAAAGGCTTCAGGCGCACGGCGCTGATTGTGGTGGGTCGGGTGCTGGCCAGTGACAGTTTCAGCGCGTCGTCGCTGTATCGGGCCGGGCATGCACACCTGTACCGACCCTAATCAAAAACATCAAAAAACAAACATAAAACACTGATTTAATTAAATAAACACAAAAAAATGTGGGAGGGAGCTTGCTCCCGATAGCGGTGTATCTGTTGCTTGATAAGTCGACTGACCCGCCGCTATCGGGAGCAAGCTCCCTCCCACACTTAATTTTCAGCGTTAGGTAGGTCGCGTAAGAAGCTGAATTTTAAGCATAAAAAAACGGCGCTCACGGGGCGCCGTTTTTTTTGCTCGCAGCGAACACCTGACTCAGTAGTAGGCGTTTTCTTTCTGCGTATGGTCAGTCACATCACGAACGCCCTTGAGCTCCGGAATGCGCTCCAGCAAGGTACGCTCGATGCCTTCACGCAGGGTCACATCCGCCTGGCCGCAGCCCTGGCAGCCGCCGCCGAACTTCAATACGGCGATACCGTCATCCACCACGTCGATCAAGCTGACCTGCCCACCGTGGCTGGCCAGCCCAGGGTTGATCTCGGTTTGCAGGTAGTAATTGATGCGTTCGTTGACCGGGCTGTCGGCATTGACGTTCGGCACCTTGGCGTTCGGCGCCTTGATGGTCAATTGGCCGCCCATGCGGTCAGTGGCGTAGTCGACCACCGCGTCGTCGAGGAACGCTTCGCTGAAGGCATCGATATACGCGGTGAAGCTTTTCAGCCCCAGCGCGGTGTCTTCCGGCTTCTCTTCGCCCGGCTTGCAGTAGGCGATGCACGTCTCGGCGTACTGGGTGCCAGGCTGGGTGATAAAGACGCGGATGCCGATACCCGGGGTGTTCTGCTTGGACAGCAGGTCAGCCAGGTAATCGTGGGCGGCGTCGGTAATGGTTATGGCAGTCATGGAAACTCCTCACAGGCTTGCTGGCAGTTTACGCCAAAATATTACGCAGATACAAAGCCCCAGTAATTTTGTCGGAAAAGCCTCACCATCGCCGTCAGAGGTTTTCATAGCGGTTCATATCCAGCACACCCTCTTCCACCGGCGTGGTTTCGCGGATGTAGGTCGACAGATCGTGGAAGTACTCCCAGAACTGCGGATGGCTGCGGCGCACACCCCAACGATCGACGATCTTCTCGAAGTGCTGGGCGTCGCGGGCACTTTCCATGGCCGCGACGAACGCCGGCACTTGCTCGGCCGGGATATTGAACATGAAGTTCGGATAACTGCTCAGCACGCCGGGGTAGACCGTCAACGTGTCCAGGCCCGGTTGATAGCGAGAAGCCTCACCCAGCATGAACGCGACATTACTGTGGGCACGGTTGCGCAGCAGGCTGTAGACCTCACGATGACCGGTGCGGGTTTCGATGCGCAGCATGGTCGCTTCCGGCAATTGGTCGATGACCTTGAGCCCCGCCGCCGGGCGCAACGTCAGGCGACTCAGGGCCTGCTCGGCATCGCGCAGCACCGGTTCGAGGCCCGGCCGCGAGCAGTAGGCGCCGGCACAGCGATTGATCGGGTCCGGGCTGGCATTGAGGTCGCCATAACGCGCTAGCAACTGGTTGACGAAATCGCGTTTCGGGTCTTTTTCATTCAGTTTCAGGCCGGTGGGTTTATCGTCGTCGATCGACTCATAGTCCATCCACAACTTGACCTTGCCGCCGTTCTGATACCAATCGTCGAGGAAATCGTCCCGCGAATTGGCCGGCATCAGGCGCAGGAAGTTCTGTTCGGCGCCATTGCGGATCAGGTCGAAGTACAAACGGGTCTGGGCCTGATGGGAGACGTTGCCGAACACGTCAAAATTGACCACCAATTGGTAGTAGGTGCGCTCCAGCAACGGATAGTCGAACAACCACATCGTCTGCGGGACTTCACCGATCAGGCCTTTATTGACCGACGCGCTGTCGAAGTGACGGAAGATGCTCAACAACGCATTGTCGTTGCCGGCCCACAGGGTCGACCAACCGGGCGCCGGCAACTCGCCATAGCGGTAGCGACGCAGCGCTTCGTACTCGTTGCGCTTGTCACGGTACTTGAGCCACAGGCTGAGCACGCTGCCCACGTCGTCGTTCTGCCCGGGCATTGCCAGCAACGGCGTGGCCCGGCCGCGATAGAGCGGATCGGTGATGTACAGGTCGTGTTCGGGGGCCTGGAACAGCGCCCAGAAATTGTCGCGGATCACGTCCGTGGCGATCTGGCCCCGGCACACCGGGCCACGGATGAAGGTGCGGACAAAGTACTCGGCGTTATCGAGCATGAACTGGTAGCGCGCCTGGGCCGGAATCGCCTCGAACGTCTCGAACGGGTTGGCACGACGGCCCGGACCGTAGCCCGGCAAGGCGCTGACCTGCCAGTCGCCGCTGTAGAACAAGGCTTTGACCCGTTCCATTTTCGCCGCGCTGAGCGGGTACGTGATGTGGGTCTTATGGACGATCACCCCTTGTATCGGCCACAGCCGGTAGTAGATCCGGGTACCGGGATCGTCGTTGGGGCGACGGGTATTGATCAGGTCGATCGGCTGCCCGCTGGGGGTGCGCGAGCGTACCCACTGGAAGAAATGCCCCGGCTCACCGCCTTCGAAATACAGATGTGCGATAAACAGGTGTTCAAACAGCCAGCGGGCGACCAGGCTTTCGCGGGCGCCGGGGGCGTTGAGCAGGTTTTCCCACTGCAGCACCTGTGCGGCTTCCTGGGCACTTGGCGCCACGCCCTGCTGGTCAATCGGCGCACCTGAGGCCAGCCAACGTCGCAGGGTCTGGTACTGCTGGTCGCTCAAGCCGGTCACGGCCAGCGGCATGCCTTCATTGGGGTGCACGTCGGCGTAAGTGTCGAACTCCTCTGGCAGCGGGCACATGTTCTCGCGGTTCAGGCCCAGCACGATGTCGTCCGGCAGCTTGCCGTTGGGCTGCAACGGCGCGCGGCTGTGGCCCAGTTCGAGCATGCGCGCCATCAACGCAGCCTGGCTGCCTTGGGCGTCGAGCACGGAAGTGAAGCCTTCGTGCCGCCAGGCAGCCTTGCCGAACGCGTCGTAGAACAGACGCGTCGGCTTGGTCGCCTGACTGCGATCACCATCGTAGACCAGTACCTTGGTCGCCCCCCGCGCCGCGCCCTCGCCACTGCCCAGGTTCAACTGGCAGGCCGAGTCGTAGCAGGCATGGCACGCCACGCACTTCTCAGTGAAGATCGGTTGGATATCACGGGTGTAGGAAAGCGCCGGAGCGGGATCTTGGGCCTGTGTAGTGCTGCCAATCAGCAACAAAACGAAGCTGATGATGATGCGATACGGCATGAGCCTGGTCCCGATATGAAGCCAAAATAGAAAACCCCGCGGATTCTACCGATCTAACACGCGTACCAACATGAACGATATTCATGCAAAACCTGCACATGCTCCAAATCCACACAGGTTTGCTATGATCCACGCCCTCCGTAATGCCTGAACAGAGTAGTCCCATGTCCGATCGTAGCGCTCGTCTGCAAGCCCTTCACCAAGCCCTCAAGGAACGCATCCTGATCCTCGACGGCGGCATGGGCACGATGATCCAGAGCTATAAGCTGGAAGAACAGGACTACCGCGGCAAACGGTTTGCCGACTGGCCGAGCGACGTCAAGGGTAACAACGACCTGTTGCTGCTCAGCCGTCCGGACGTCATCGCCTCCATCGAGAAGGCGTACCTGGATGCCGGCGCCGACATCCTCGAAACCAACACCTTCAACGCCACCCAAGTGTCCCAGGCCGATTACGGCATGGAGTCGCTCGCCTACGAGTTGAACGTAGAAGGTGCCCGCGTCGCGCGCAAGGTGGCCGACGCCAAGACCCTGGAGACGCCGGACAAGCCACGCTTCGTCGCCGGCGTGCTCGGCCCGACCAGCCGTACCTGCTCGCTGTCGCCGGATGTGAACAACCCCGGCTACCGCAACGTGACCTTCGATGAACTGGTGGAGAACTACACCGAGGCCACCAAGGGCCTGATCGAAGGCGGCGCGGACCTGATCCTCATCGAAACCATTTTCGACACCCTCAACGCCAAGGCCGCGATCTTTGCCGTGCAGGGTGTATTCGAAGAGCTGGGCTTCGAACTGCCGATCATGATCTCCGGCACCATCACCGACGCCTCCGGCCGCACCCTGTCGGGCCAGACCACCGAAGCGTTCTGGAACTCGGTCAGCCACGCCAAGCCGATTTCCGTGGGCCTCAACTGCGCCCTGGGCGCCAGCGAGTTGCGTCCGTACCTCGAAGAGCTGTCGAACAAGGCCAACACTTATGTGTCTGCGCACCCCAACGCCGGCCTGCCCAACGAATTCGGCGAATACGACGAATTGCCGGCGCAAACCGCCAAAGTCATCGAAGAATTCGCCCAGAGCGGCTTCCTGAACATCGTCGGCGGTTGCTGTGGCACCACGCCGGGGCATATCGAAGCCATCGCCAAGGCCGTGGCCGGTTACGCGCCGCGCCAGATCCCGGACATCCCCAAGGCCTGCCGTTTGTCGGGCCTGGAGCCGTTCACCATCGATCGCCAGTCGTTGTTCGTCAACGTCGGCGAACGTACCAACATCACCGGCTCCGCCCGTTTCGCCCGGCTGATCCGCGAAGACAACTACACCGAAGCCCTCGAAGTCGCCCTGCAGCAGGTGGAAGCCGGCGCCCAGGTGATCGACATCAACATGGACGAAGGCATGCTCGATTCGAAGAAGGCCATGGTGACCTTCCTCAATCTGATTGCCGGCGAGCCGGACATCTCCCGCGTGCCGATCATGATCGACTCCTCCAAGTGGGAAGTGATCGAAGCCGGCCTCAAGTGCATCCAGGGCAAGGGCATCGTCAACTCCATCAGCATGAAGGAAGGCGTCGAGCAGTTCATCCATCACGCCAAGCTGTGCAAACGCTACGGTGCCGCCGTGGTGGTGATGGCCTTCGACGAAGCCGGCCAGGCCGACACCGAAGCGCGCAAGAAAGAGATCTGCAAACGCTCCTACGACATCCTGGTCAATGAAGTCGGCTTCCCGCCGGAAGACATCATCTTCGACCCGAACATCTTCGCGGTCGCCACCGGTATCGAAGAGCACAACAACTACGCCGTCGACTTCATCAACGCCTGCGCCTACATCCGCGACGAGCTGCCGTATGCGCTGACGTCCGGCGGCGTGTCCAACGTGTCGTTCTCGTTCCGCGGCAACAACCCGGTGCGCGAGGCGATCCACTCGGTGTTCCTGCTGTATGCGATCCGCAACGGCCTGACCATGGGCATCGTCAACGCCGGCCAGTTGGAGATCTACGACCAGATCCCCGCCGAACTGCGCGACGCGGTGGAAGACGTGGTGCTCAACCGCACCCCGGACGGCACCGATGCCCTGCTCGCCATCGCCGACAAGTACAAGGGCGACGGCAGCGTCAAGGAAGCCGAAACCGAGGAATGGCGCGGCTGGCCGGTCAACAAGCGCCTGGAACACGCGCTGGTCAAGGGCATCACCACGCACATCGTCGAAGACACCGAAGAGTCCCGGCAGTCGTTCGCGCGCCCGATCGAAGTGATCGAAGGCCCGCTGATGTCCGGCATGAACATCGTCGGCGACCTGTTTGGCGCGGGCAAAATGTTCCTGCCGCAGGTGGTCAAGTCGGCGCGGGTGATGAAACAGGCCGTGGCCCATCTGATCCCGTTCATCGAACTGGAAAAAGGCGACAAGCCGGAAGCCAAGGGCAAGATCCTCATGGCCACGGTGAAGGGCGACGTGCATGACATCGGCAAGAACATCGTCGGCGTGGTGCTGGGATGCAACGGCTATGACATCGTCGATCTGGGCGTGATGGTACCGGCGGAGAAGATCCTGCAGGTGGCCAAAGAACAGAAGTGCGACATCATCGGGCTGTCCGGCCTGATCACCCCGTCCCTTGATGAGATGGTCCACGTCGCCCGCGAAATGCAGCGCCAGGACTTCCACCTGCCGCTGATGATCGGTGGCGCCACCACCTCCAAGGCGCACACGGCGGTGAAGATCGAACCCAAGTACAGCAATGATGCGGTGATCTACGTGACCGACGCCTCGCGCGCGGTGGGTGTGGCCACGCAGCTGCTGTCCAAGGAATTGAAGGCCGGTTTCGTCGAGAAGACCCGCCTGGAATACATCGAAGTGCGCGAGCGCACCTCGAACCGCAGCGCACGCACCGAACGCCTGAGCTACCCGGCGGCGATCGCCAAGAAGCCGCAGTTCGACTGGAGCGTTTACACGCCGGTCACGCCGACCTTTACCGGCGCCAAGGTGCTGGACAACATCGACCTCAAGGTGCTCGCCGAATACATCGACTGGACCCCGTTCTTCATCTCCTGGGACCTGGCCGGCAAGTTCCCGCGCATCCTCACCGATGAAGTGGTGGGTGAAGCCGCCACGGCGCTGTATGCCGACGCCCAGGAAATGCTCGCCAAGCTGATCGACGAGAAGCTGATCAGCGCTCGCGCGGTGTTTGGTTTCTGGCCGGCCAACCAGGTGAACGATGATGACCTGGAAGTCTACGGCGACGACGGGCAGCCCCTGGCAACCTTGCACCACCTGCGCCAGCAGATCATCAAGACCGACGGCAAGCCGAACTTCTCCCTGGCCGACTTCGTCGCGCCCAAAGACAGCGGCATCACCGACTACGTGGGAGGGTTTATCACCACCGCGGGCATCGGCGCCGAGGAAGTGGCCAAGGCTTACCAGGACGCGGGCGACGACTACAACTCGATCATGGTCAAGGCCCTGGCCGACCGCCTGGCCGAAGCCTGCGCCGAATGGCTGCACCAACAGGTGCGCAAAGATTACTGGGGTTATGCCAAGGACGAGCAACTGGACAATGACGCGCTGATCAAGGAACAGTACAGCGGCATCCGCCCTGCCCCCGGCTACCCGGCGTGCCCCGACCACACCGAGAAAGGCACCCTGTTCCAACTGCTGGACCCTGAGGCCCGCGAGATGCATGCCGGCCGCAGCGGCGTGTTCCTCACCGAGCACTACGCGATGTTCCCGGCGGCTGCGGTCAGCGGCTGGTACTTCGCCCACCCGCAGGCGCAGTACTTCGCCGTGGGCAAGGTCGACAAAGACCAGGTGGCGAGCTACACCGCACGCAAAGGCCAGGACCTGGCCGTGACCGAGCGCTGGTTGGCACCGAACCTGGGTTACGACAACTAAGCACGCGCAGATTGTCTATGCTTGCCTCACACATCTTGTGTCGAGGCACGTATGGACGATCCAGCCAACAACAAACCGCCTACCCTGTGGCAGATGCTGCACAGCGTCGTCGCCGCCGCCTTTGGCGTGCAGAGCGGCAAGAACCGCGCCCGCGACTTTACCCATGGCAAGCCCAGCCACTTTGTGGTCCTGGGCATTCTGTTCACAGTGGTGTTTGCCTTGACGCTGTTCGGCATCGTCAAGCTGGTGTTGCTGCTGGCCGGGGTCTAGTGCAGCAGCAGACGCATGCTGAAGGGGTAACCATAGGACGCAGGCTTGCCCAGGGCGGACAGTGCGCGGAAATTTACCGTCGGCATGGGCCCCAGCAAGCGCCGCGCCTGGGCGGAATCGATCAGTTGGAATAGCGCCTCCTGGCGGTCGCGCCCGCCGTGAGCGACGATGTCCACGCCCTTGGCATCATCATTGATCAGCACCATCGCCCACCCGCCCACGGTGAAATGCCCGGCGACCAGGGACGACAACTGCCCGTTCAGACGCGCCTGCAAGATCTCCGGCGAACTGTTGACCGCACTGAACAGCGCGTCCTTGCCAGGCACGCGCCCGCTGTCCCGAAACGCCTGCATGGCACCCAGCGCCATCTGATCGTTGGCCGACCACACCAGCGCCGTGTGCGGGTAACGCTTGAACAGCTGCGTCGCTTGCTCGAAGGCGCGCTCGCGGCTCCACTCGCCATAAACCAACTGACGCAGGCGCACCTCGGGGTGTTCGGCCAGCGCCCGGTGCATGCCCTGCTCTCGCAACAGGGCAACGGGAGTGGTCTTGATGCCGGAAAACGCCAGCAGGTCGAGGGATTCGCCGGGCGCAACACGGCCGTGCTGGCGCAACATGTCCTTGAGCATCAGGTAGCCGGCCTCTTCGTCGTCGGCGACCAGGCTTCCGATCAGATCGATGCCCGTGCGGGCGCCCAACAATTGCACCTGGTCGGCGGTCAGCGCGCTGTTCACCACCAGTAATTTCACCCCACTGCCCTGGGCCATGCGCAGAATCTGCGGGGCGACATACTGCTCATTGACCAGCACCAGATAATCCGGCCGCTCGCGGCCTTGCAGTTCCTCCCGGGCCTGGACCAATGTGGTGTGAAGATCGCGCTCGCCATAGCGCACGCGCAAATCCAGGCCGAGGTCCTTGGCCGCGGCCTGCATGAATTGCGCGTAACTGACCCAAAAGGTTTCCGTCGACATGCCCGGGTTGAGAAACACCACCGACGCCGCCTGAGCCACGCCACAAAATGCTGGCCCCAGCAACCACACACACGCAAACAGAACCTTCACCATGGTTATTCAAGCCTTGAACATTGACCGCCATGATACTGGCAATCGGACAGTCATTCGAGGCTCAGTCAACGCTGTTTACTGGTGGCCAACCCAGAACACCGCCGTCCCTACCACGAGAATGATCAGAAATAGAATGGCCCAGGCATCCACGGTACTGTCGGGTTTACGGGCTTTTGTCGGATGGCTCATCGCATCGCCTCTTGTCGGTTTTATAGGTGATTGCATTCAGACTCGCCCACAGTAAAGTTGATGATTGCCCGCATGACAAATGCGTGTATACCGACAATCGTTCCCATTAGTCGATTTGGTTCTTTGCATATACTCAAACATCACTTTTGCGCATAAACGCAAACTGGTATCGTGCCCCGGCTCCGTTGGGAGTGCGCGGCCGTGCGCGCAGATTTGCCGAGAACAGGACCTATATGTACGTATACGACGAATACGATCAGCGCATCATCGAGGACCGCGTCAAGCAGTTCCGTGATCAGACCCGACGCTACCTAGCAGGTGAACTGAGCGAAGAAGAGTTCCGCCCTCTGCGCCTGCAAAATGGCCTTTATGTTCAGCGCTTTGCGCCGATGCTGCGGGTGGCCGTGCCCTATGGCCAACTGACTTCGCGCCAGACACGCATGATGGCCAAGATTGCCCGCGACTTCGACAAGGGCTACGCCCACATCAGTACCCGCCAGAACGTGCAGTTCAACTGGCCGGCGCTGGAAGACGTGCCGGACATCCTGGCTGAACTGGCCACCGTGCAGATGCACGCCATTCAGACCAGCGGTAACTGCCTGCGCAACGTGACCACCGACCAATTCGCCGGGGTTGCCGCCGACGAACTGATCGACCCGCGCCCCTGGTGTGAAATCGTCCGCCAATGGACCACGTTCCACCCAGAATTCGCTTACCTGCCGCGCAAGTTCAAGATCGCCATCAATGGCTCGACATCGGACCGTGCGGCGATCGAAGTACACGACATCGGCCTGGAGCCGGTCCACAACGCCGCCGGCGAGTTGGGCTTCCGTGTACTGGTAGGCGGTGGCCTGGGGCGTACCCCGGTGGTCGGCGCGTTTATCAACGAGTTCCTGCCGTGGCAGGACCTGCTGAGCTACCTCGACGCGATCCTGCGGGTCTACAACCGCTATGGCCGTCGCGACAACAAATACAAGGCGCGGATCAAGATCCTGGTCAAGGCGCTGACCCCTGAGGTGTTCGCGCAGAAAGTCGACGCCGAGATGGAACACCTGCGCGGCGGCCAGACCACCCTGACCGACGCCGAAGTCCACCGCGTGGCCAAACACTTCGTCGACCCCGAGTACAAAGCCCTGGGCAATCAGGACGCCGAACTCGCCGCGCTCGACCAGCAGCACCCAGGCTTCGCCCGCTGGCGTGTGCGCAACACCCTGGCGCACAAAAAGCCGGGCTATGTCGCCGTGACCCTGTCGCTCAAGCCTACCGGCGTCGCCCCCGGCGATATCACCGACAAGCAGCTGGACGCCGTGGCCGACCTGGCCGAGCGCTACAGCTTCGGTCAACTGCGCACCTCCCACGAGCAGAACATCATTCTCGCGGACGTTGAGCAGAGCCAACTGTTCACCCTGTGGGGTGAACTGCGCGAAGGGGGTTTCGCCACGCCGAACATCGGCCTGCTGACCGACATCATCTGCTGCCCGGGCGGCGACTTCTGCTCCCTGGCCAACGCCAAGTCGATCCCGATCGCCGAATCGATCCAGCGCCGTTTCGACGACCTGGACTACCTGTTCGACATCGGCGAGCTGGACCTGAACATTTCCGGTTGCATGAACGCCTGTGGTCACCACCACGTCGGCCACATCGGCATCCTGGGCGTGGACAAAAAAGGCGAAGAATTCTACCAAGTGTCCCTGGGTGGCAGCGCCAGCCGCGATGCGAGCCTGGGCAAGATCCTCGGCCCATCCTTCGCCCAGGAAGCCATGCCCGAGGTGATCGGCAAACTGATCGATGTGTACATCGAGCAGCGCACCGAAGATGAGCGTTTCATCGACACCTACCAGCGCATCGGCATTGACCTGTTCAAGGAGCGCGTCTATGCAGCGAATCATTAAGAACAACGAAGTCGTCGACGAAACCTGGCACCTGCTGCCCAAGGACGCGACCTTCGACGGCATCTCCAACTGCGACGACCTGATCGTGCCGCTGGCGCTGTGGCGCGAGCACGGTCATGCGCTCAAGGCCCGTGACGGCGGCCTGGGCGTGTGGCTGGACGCCGATGAAGAAGCCGAAGAGATCGGTGACGACGTGGCGCACTTCCAGGTCATCGCCCTGAACTTCCCGGCCTTCACCGACGGGCGCAACTACTCCAATGCGCGCCTGCTGCGTGACCGCTACGGTTACAAAGGCGAATTGCGCGCGATTGGCGACGTGTTGCGCGACCAACTGTTCTACCTGCACCGCTGCGGGTTCGATGCCTTCGCCTTGCGCCCCGACAAAGACCCGTATGAAGCGCTGGAAAGCCTCAAGGACTTTTCCGTGACGTACCAGGCTGCAACGGACGAGCCGCTGCCGCTGTTCCGTCGCCGTTAAGCGTTAGCATCGCGAAAAGCCCTGGCATGCCAGGGCTTTTTTATACATCGAGTTTGATCGACGCCAGCACCTGCTTCTGCTCCATGGAACACGGCGCACCCTCCGGCTGCGCGCGCACCGCCGCGATCACGCCCAGCAACTGCGCCTTGCTGTGCGCCAGTTGCGCCTGCATCCCTTCGATCTGCTGCACCTTACGCTCCAACGCCTCAATCAGCGCCTCGCGCTTGTGCTCGCCCGGCGTCGGCATCAGCGCCTTGAGTTCCTGCAAGGTAAACCCGGCCTGTTGCGCGCTCTGGATCAGTTGCAGGGTTTGCAGGGCCTCGGGGGCATAACGCCGATAGCCGTTGGCCTGCCTGCCCACCTGGCTGATCAACCCTTCGGCCTCATAAAACCGAATACGCGACGCCGCCAGCCCGCTCTGTTTCGCCAGTTCACCAATATTCATCGCCATGCCCGCTTGACATTAAAGTTAACTTTAAGCTTAGCCTGAGGCCTCCCCCGCTCAGGAGTCAACCATGTCACCTTTCGAACCCTTGCAACTGCCCAACGGCCAAGTCCTTGTCAACCGTATCGCCAAGGCTGCGATGGAGGAGAATATGGCCGACGCCCAACAAGCGCCGTCCCGTGAATTGAAGCAGTTGTACCAGGCCTGGGCGGATGGCGAGCCCGGCTTGCTGCTGACCGGTAACGTGATGATCGACCGCCGCGCCATGACCGGCCCCGGCGGCGTTGCGCTGGAGGACGAGCGGTCACTGGACAGCTTTCGCGAATGGGCCGCCGTCGGACGCAACAACGGCGGGCACTTCTGGGTGCAGCTCAATCATCCGGGGCGCCAGACGCCGGCCAACCTGCGCCAGCAAGCCTTGGCGCCGTCCGCCGTGGCCCTCGACCTGGGTATTTTTTCGAAGATGTTCGCCAAGCCCAGGGCTATGTCCGAAGACGAGATCCAGAACGTGATCACGCGCTTTGCCACCAGCGCGCGCCTGGCCGAGAAAGCCGGGTTTACAGGCGTGCAGATCCACGCAGCGCATGGCTATTTGCTCAGCCAGTTTCTCTCGCCCTTGAGTAACCGGCGCACCGATCACTGGGGCGGCTCGCTGCAGAACCGCGCACGCTTGCTGATTGAAGTGATCAAGGCCGTTCGCGCCAGTGTCAGCCCCTCGTTTTGCGTGGGGGTGAAACTCAACTCGGCAGACTTCCAGCGCGGCGGCTTCGACGCGGACGACGCGCGCGCCGTGATTGAGCTGCTCAATGCCCTGCCCATCGACCTGCTGGAGCTGTCCGGCGGCAGCTACGAAGCACCGGCCATGCAGGGCGAAGCCCGGGACGGGCGGACCCTGGCCCGCGAAGCGTATTTCCTGGAAATGGCCCGCGAACTGGCGACCCTCGCAAACATGCCGGTGATGGTCACCGGTGGCATTCGCCGCTTGCCGGTGGTGCAGCAAGTCCTCGACAGCGGCATCGCCATGGCCGGTATCGCCACCGCCCTGACCCTGGAACCGCAACTGATCAAACACTGGCGCGAAGGTCGCGACCCCAACCCGCAACTCACATCGATCAGTTGGCAGCGCAAGCCCCTCGCCGCCCTCGCCGTGGTGCGTCACCAGATGCGTTGCCTGAGCCGCGGCCATCGCCCCAATCCCAAGGTTGCGCCGTGCATGGCACTGGTCCGCGATCAATGGTTTATCGCCCGGCGCACTCGCCAATACCGCGCAACCATGACGCAATCTTCACATTAAGCACGGAGCATTCGCCGTGATCGAACTGTCCTCTATTGATCAGCCACTTTTAACCTCACTGACGATTGGAGTTCTTCATGGCGAAAATCAACCTGGCCCAGCAATTGGCAACCACCCTTGAACAGGCGGGCATCAAGCGCATCTGGGGCCTGACCGGCGACAGCCTCAATGGCCTCACCGACGCACTGCGCACCATGGACAGCATCGAGTGGATGCATGTGCGCCACGAAGAGGTCGCCGCGTTCGCCGCCGGTGCCGAAGCCGCCGCCACCGGCGAGTTGGCGGTGTGCGCCGGCAGTTGCGGGCCGGGGAATCTGCATTTGATCAACGGCCTGTTCGACTGCCATCGCAACCATGTACCGGTGTTGGCCATCGCCGCACAAATCCCGTCTTCCGAAATCGGTTTGAACTACTTCCAGGAAACCCATCCCCAGGAACTGTTCAAAGAGTGCAGCCACTTCATCGAACTGGTGACCAACCCCGAGCAGATGCCCCAAGTGCTGCATCGCGCCATGCGCGCGGCAATCCTCAATCGCGGCGTGGCGGTGGTGGTGATCCCCGGGGATGTGTCGCTGCTGGAAGTGGAAGACACGCTCAAACCCTGGCCGGCCCTGCATGCGCCGCGCACCCTGCCGGCGGAACAGGACCTGCAACGCCTCAGCGAAATCCTCGACAGCAGCCAGAAAGTCACCTTGCTGTGCGGCAGCGGTTGCGCTGGCGCCCATGCCCAAGTGGTGGCCCTGGCCGATGCCTTGGGCGCGCCGGTGGTACACGCCTTGCGCGGCAAGGAGCACGTGGAATGGGACAACCCGTTCGACGTGGGCATGACCGGCCTGATCGGTTTCAGCTCCGGTTACCACGCCATGCTCAATTGCGACACGCTGATCATGCTCGGCACCGACTTTCCGTACCGCCAGTTCTACCCCACCGACGCGAAGATCATCCAGATCGATCGCAACCCCCAGGCGCTGGGTCGACGTGCCACCCTGGACCTGGGCATCGCCGCTGACGTGAGCGAGACGCTCGACGCACTGCTGCCGCGCCTGACCCGCAAGGCCGACCGCAGCTTCCTCGAAACGTCCTTGAAACACTACGAGAAAGCCCGCCAGGGCCTCGATGACCTGGCGCAAGCGTCGAAGGCCAACCGGCCGATTCACCCGCAATACGTGGCGCGCCTGCTCAGTGAACTGGCCGACGACGATGCGATCTTCACCGCCGACGTCGGCTCGCCCACCGTGTGGGCGGCGCGCTACCTGAAAATGAACGGCAAACGGCGCTTGATCGGCTCGTTCAACCACGGCTCGATGGCCAACGCCATGCCCCAGGCCATCGGTGCCCAGGCGGCTTTCCCCGGGCGACAGGTGATCTCAATGTCCGGCGACGGCGGTTTTACCATGTTGATGGGGGATTTCATTTCGTTGGCGCAGTTGAAACTGCCGGTGAAGGTCATCGTGTTCGATAACGCATCACTCGGTTTTGTCGCCATGGAAATGAAAGCCGCCGGCTACCTTGAGGCCGGCACCGAGCTGAAAAACCCGGACTTCGCCGCCATGTCCAACGCCATGGGCATCCTGGGCATTCGCGTGGAGCAATCCGAAGACCTCGAACCGGCCCTGCGCCGCGCCCTGGCCCATGACGGCCCGGTGCTGGTGGACGTGGTGACGGCGACCCAGGAGCTGGTGATGCCACCCAGTATCAAGCTGGAACAGGCCAAGGGTTTCAGCCTGTACATGCTCAAGGCAGTGATGAGCGGGCGCGGGGATGAAGTGATCGAGCTGGCGCGCACCAACTGGTTACGCTGATGTGAACACAGGCTGACGGGCTTGCCCGCGATTGCGCGGCTTCAGTGCATGCATCTTCAACTGATACATCGCCATCGCGAGCCAGCCCGTTTCCACATCGGCGATCAGCCGTGCTGTTTTTCTACCCACTTGCCGTAGGCATCGATAAACGCCTGCAGGAACGGCTTGGTTTTCTCCGACAGCTTGCCCGCCTCGTCGAACACACTGCCCGCGCCGCCCAGGTAGGCTTCCGGCTGCTGCATGCACGGCACGTCGAGGAACACCAGGGACTGGCGCAGATGGTGGTTGGCGCCAAAGCCGCCGACAGCCCCCGGCGACACACTGATAATCGCCCCCGGCTTGCCGCTCCAGGCGCTTTGCCCGTAAGGGCGCGAGCCCACATCGATGGCATTCTTCAGCGGGGCGGGCACGGAGCGGTTGTATTCGGGGGTCACGAACAGCACTGCGTCGGATGAACGCACTTGTTGACGGAAAGTACTGTAGGCTGCGGGCGGTGATGCCCCGTCGATGTCCTCGTTGTAGAGCGGCAAATCGCCAATTTCGACAATGTTCAATGTGAGGTTGGCGGGGGCCAGTTCGGCCAATGCCAGGGCGACCTTGCGGTTGATCGACTCTTTTCTCAAGCTGCCCACCAGGACGGCAATCGTGTAGACCTTGCTCATTGAGGTTTCCCGACGTCTGACTAAAGGAGCTTGTAGTTATAGAGCCTTCGCGACGCGTTCACCAGAAGGTTTTGATAATTCCCCCGGCGTCTGCCTCGCGACCACCCGCGTAGGAAGCGTCTGAAAACATCAACGAATAGTATTTTTTTTCCATAGGTAAACTACCCCGCTCCATGACGGTCTACAGAACCGCAAATTGAGTGTTTATCTCCAGAGGTTCTAAACAGATGGCAGCAGTACTTGTCGGACAGTTCCATGCCAGAGACGCAGAAGGACGCGTGTATTCGGTGCATGAGTTCCAGGAATCCACCCCGCCGCTAGACGGCCTGGCTGGCTCGGCGCCCACCACAACCTACAAGCTGGCCATTGGCGACCGTGTAGAAAAACTGGAAGGCGATGAATTCAAATTGATTCAGTCCGGGACCATTATCGTCCGCGAATCGGAAACCGTCCGCGCGCAATAAGCTTGAGCCCCCGAGCGTACCTGCTCAGTCCTGGCCATTGACGGCATTGACTGGGCCGGGCGATCACGGGCGGCGAACCTCCGTCACTTCAATCCCCGGGTCTCCCTCAACCTGTTTGAGCGTGACCATCAGTCGCCCCTTCTCGCCCTCGACGTCATACATCAAGCGCTTGTAGCCCGGCGTACCATACGCGGGATACGCCACCACCTGCCTGACCAGCGTGATGCCCAACACCGCACCCACCTGCGCGCCCACCTGTTCCTGGGAACGGATGAACGCATCGAGTGCGAGGTTTTCGGACGTAGTGTCGTCGGGATTGCTCAAGAGATAAGCGGCCACGCCTCCCACGGTCACCAGGACCAGCAGTTGCCTGGCCGTTACCCCGAAGAAGTTCGCGGGCATCGGCATTTGAGACCAGACCTGTTTTTGTTGTAAGTACCGGGTAACCGGCATTGGTCGTTGATGATCAGACCAACCATTCTAAACAGGTCGATGGGTAATGCCAGATGAATCAGTTGTCGCCGTAGGTAATATCCTTGTTATCCCCGACACCGCCCAACGTCCGATCCTTGCCGAAGGAGAACAGGTCGAACGGAACCTGAGGTTGGCTCGGCGGAAAGTGATACTGATAGGCAACGCCCCACGGATCGGTCAGCAGCTCCTCGTTGACATAGGGGCCTTTCCAATTCGCGTCGGCGGCGGGCGGCTTGATCAACCCCTCCAGGCCTTCCTCATCGGTCGGATAGCGGCCAGTGTCTTGATGGAAGTGCTCGACGGCCTTGCCCAGCTCGGCGACCTGGGCCTTGGCCGTAGCGATTTCCGTCAGGGTCATCTCGCCAAACAGCCGCGGCCATAATGCCAGGGCCAACACGCCGATGACGACGAGTACCACCAGCACCGCCCACCGCGTAAAGCCGCCGTGGGTGCGCCGGTTGCCGACTATGACTGGTGCAGACATTCTGAGCTCCCTTGTCGCTCGGTTGATACGCTCGTTATATGCCCTGCTTGTTGCAGTTGCGCAAGGCTAACGTAAGTCGATGCGAATCAACGCTCCCGCTGTTTTTTTCCAGGCCATTGAATCCCGGCCCTGCTGACCCTAGACTCCGGCCATGCGTTTACGTCATATCGAAGTGATTCAGGCCATCTTGCAGACCGGACACCTCGGCACGGCCGCCGAATGGTTGCAGCTTTCTGTGGGCGATGTGGACGCGACGCTCAAGGACGCCGAGCAGCAATTGGGCTTTATGTTGTTCGCCAGCGTGCGTGGACGCCTGCAGCCAACACGGGAAACCCTGGAGTTACAGGCGCAAATCGCCCATGTGTATGAAGCGCTGGAGCCGGTACAACGCTTGGCCAGCCGCCTGAAGCACCATCACGCGCCAACTCTGCGTGCCCTGTGTACGCCGCCCCTGGCCAATCAACTGCTGCCGCAAAGCATCGCCGTGCTGCGCCGACGCTTCCAGGACACGCCGTGCAACCTGTCGAGCCAGCCGACCCGCGAGATCGTCAGGAGCCTGTTGCTGCACGAGGCCGACGTGGGCCTGAGCCTGCATGACCCGGAACATCCGCAAATCCAAAGCAGCGTATTGGCCCAGGGCAAACTGCAACTGCTCGCGCCCCATGGCTGGCTCAAACCCAAGCAGAAGTACATCGCCCTGCAGGACCTGGCCGGGCAGTCGATGATCGGGCTGGAGGGCCAGGACCCGCTCAGTCGCCTGCTCGACGCCAAGCTGCAAGCCCTGCGCCCGCTGCCGGTGGTGCAGACGCGGGTGCAGACTTACCAGATGATGCGCAGCATGGTGGAGGCCGGTGAAGGCCTGGCGATCGTCGATCCGTTCACTGCGTTCGGCGCCCGGGAGGCCGGGCTGGACGCGTGCCCGGTATCGCCGCCGATCATGGTCAGCCTGTATGCGCTGACCCTCCGGGAGGGCGTGACCTCACCGGCACTGAATGCACTGCTGGAGATTGTCACGCAGAAAGCCGAAGGCCTGCTCGCGAGCTGAACGCGTCAGACCGCCTCGACTTCCGTCTTGAACAAGCGATACCAGAAAATCGCCACCTCACGGGTTTGCGGGTCGATCCCGCGATAGCGCAGGTGGTCGATCCCGCCCACCACATACCCACAACGCTCATACAGGCGGCAGGCGCCGAGGTTGTTGTTCTGGGTCTCCAACATCATGCCCGGCAGGTTTTTCTTGCGACTCCAGAACTGCGCCACGTCCAGCAGCGCCTTGGCCACGCCGTGACGGCGCGCGGGCAACGCCACGGCCAGCTCATCGACGTGCGCGAAGCCATTCCAATTGGTACTGACCACGACATGCCCGACCGGTCTGTCGTCCAGAAAGGCCATGAAGATCGCGCTGTCGGGCGCGTCGCGAAAGCTGGCGAACTCCTCCGGGTCGATGCCGTAGCACTTGCGGTACGGCAGGATGCGCTCCACGAGCCACTGTTCGACCCGCTTGCCCAGCTCCGGCACGCCATAGGCGCTGACCTCAAAACTGAAATCATTGCCCCACACGTAGGCGTCGAAGCCTTCGTCGGCGACCCGCACACTGAGCCCTGGATACTTCGGGTTCATTACAGCTTGCATAAACATCCTTATCCCTTGATGCAATCGACGGTGTAACAACGACCACTGCCGTCGTCTTCGTGTTGCAACCCATGAACATCCGCGACAAAGCCGGGGAAACTGCTATCGAACGTGCGGGCAAAGGCCAGGTAGTCGATGATCGAACGCGTTGACTCGGTAAAGCGCTCACCCGGCATGATCAACGGAATGCCCGGCGGATAAGGCACCAGCATCACCGCGGCGATGCGCCCAGCCAAGGCATCGATGGACACCGCCTCGACGTCACCCCTGACCAATTGGTCATAGGCGTCGGCCGGTTTCATCGCGATGTCGGGCAACACGGTGTACATCCGCTTGAGGTGTTTGGCGGTGGCGTTGCTACGGTAACAGCTATGTAATTGGTCGCACAGGTCGCGCAGCCCCAGGCCTTGATAACGCACTGGGCCCTGGGCAAATACCGAAGGCAGGCAACTGGCAAGGCTGACATTGGCGTCGTAGTTGCGTTTGAATTCCAGCAATTCGGTGAGCAAGGTACTCCATTTGCCCTTGGTGATGCCCATGGAAAACAGCACGAGGAACGAATACAGGCCGGTTTTTTCCACCACCAGGCCACGCTCCCAGAGGAATTTGCTGACCACCGCAGCGGGAATCCCGCAGTCGCTCAACGCACCGCCGGCAGTGAGCCCGGGCATCACCAACGTGACTTTGATGGGGTCCAGCAGCACGTAATCTTCGGCCACGTCGCCAAAGCCATGCCAGTCATCCTCGGGCTGCAACAGCCAATCCGCCGTGGCGACCCGGTCGATGCCAGCCACGGACGGCGGCTGCCAGATGGAAAACCACCAGTCTTCGGCGGCGATGTGCTGGCGCAGGTTGGCCAGGGCACGGCGGAAGCTCAAGGCTTCGTCGAACATTTCCTGCAGCAGCGAGCGCCCCGCCGGGCCTTCCATCATCGCCGACGCCACGTCCAGCGAGGCGATGATGCTGTATTGCGGCGAGGTGGAGATATGCATCATGAACGCTTCGTTGAACCGATCGCGGTCCAACTGCCGCGCGCCGCCGTCCTGCACATGGATCATCGAGGCCTGGCTGAATGCCGCCAGCAACTTGTGCGTGGAATGCGTGGTGAACACCAGCGGGCTGTCCGGCGTGCGCGACGTGCCCATGCCATAGCGCCCGGCAAAGAACTCGTGGAACGCCGCGTAGGCGTACCAGGCCTCGTCGAAGTGCAGCACCTCGACACTGTTGCCCAATTGCTGCTTGATCAGCTCGGCGTTGTAGCACAGGCCGTCGTAGGTGGAGTTGGTGACCACCGCCAGCTTCACTTTCGCCGGCCGCCCGCAGGTCAATGGGCTGGCCTCGATCTTGGCGCGGATCGACGCGGGGCTGAATTCACTGAGGGGAATCGGGCCGATAATGCCCAGTTCGTTGCGCTCCGGGCACAAGTACAGCGGGATCGCGCCGGTCATGATGATCGAGTGCAACACCGATTTGTGGCAATTGCGGTCGACCAGCACCAGATCATCTCGAGCGACCATCGAGTGCCAGACGATTTTGTTGGCGGTCGAGGTGCCATTGATCACAAAGAAGGTGTGATCGGCACCGAAATTCCGCGCAGCACGCGCTTCGGCTTCGGCCAGCGGCCCGGTGTGATCGAGCAGCGAGCCCAGCTCCGGCACAGACACGGACAGGTCGGAGCGCAGCGTGTTTTCCCCGAAGAACTGATGAAACGCCTGCCCCACCGGGCTTTTGCGATAGGCCACGCCGCCACCGTGACCGGGGGTGTGCCAGGAATAATTGGAGTCGGCGGTGTGTTGTACCAGGGCTTTGAAGAAGGGCGGCAGCAGGCCATCAAGGTACGTGCGCGCGGCGCGGGCGACTTGCCTGGCGAGAAACGGCACGGTGTCTTCGAACAGGTAAAGAATGCCGCGCAGTTGGTTGAGTTCGCTCATCGCATCGGCCGGGGCGTTTTCCAGGGTGACTTGTTCACCCAGGGCGAAAATCGGCAGGTTGGGCGCCCTCAGCCGCGCCAGGCGGATCAGTTCGACCATGTTTTGCAGCAGATGGGTGTTTTCCCCAGCACCTTCGGCGGCGATCAGCATGCAGGCCAGGCCATGGTGGGTCGAGGCCACCAGCCGGCCTTCGGCATAGTCCACCGCAGAAAAGATACTGAAGCCCTCTTGTTCCAACTCTTGAGCGATACCCCGAACCCGGTCGCCGGCAACGGTGTCGGCCTTGATGTCGCGATGCACGATAAGGATGGGGAACTTCAGGTCTTTGTACATGGGGGCTTTGAGTCCTGAGGATGATGCACTCAGGGTAGAAGCTGTGAGCGGATGTAGCGAATGAAGATTTTGAAAGCAGCGACTCACCAATGTGGGAGGGAGCTTGCTCCCGATAGTGGCGGGCCAGTCGACATTGATGCCACAGATCCACCGCTATCGGGAGCAAGCCCCCTCCCACATTGTTTGACTGCGCTCAGCCAGATTATTGCTGGGTCAGTTGGGTCCACAACGCCGGCGCACCCGCCGACTTGGCAATCGCTTCAAGCCGCGCCGCATGCTCGGCCAGGTCCTGCTCGCTGGCGCGGATGATCGGCGTCGGTTTGCGATCCGCCGGCAGGCGACGGATTTCCGAAGGGCGATTGCCCGAACCCTCCGCCGAACCGGCACCGTCGGAGGCATTGCCGGCCAGGGACAGGCTGGTCTGCCCGCCGGTCATGGTCAGGTAAACGTCGGCTAGGATCTCGGAGTCGAGCAACGCGCCGTGCAGCTCACGGCCGGAGTTGTCGACGCCATAGCGTTTGCACAAGGCATCCAGGCTGTTGCGCTGGCCCGGGTGACGCTCACGGGCCATCATCAAGGTGTCGAGGATCGAGCAGTGCCGGGAAATATCCGCGCGATCCGTCTGCCCCATCAGGGCAAATTCGTTATTGATGAAGCCGACGTCGAACGCCGCGTTATGGATGATCAACTGCGCGCCGTTGATGAACTCGAAGAACTCGTCGGCGACTTCCGCGAAGCGCGGCTTGCCTTTGAGGAATTCGTCGGTGATACCGTGGACGCCGATCGCGCCCTCGTCACTTTCGCGGTCCGGTTGCAGGTAAACGTGGAAGTGACGACCGGTAAGGCGACGGCCCATGAGTTCGACACAGCCGATTTCAATGATCCGGTGACCATCGGTCACCGGCATGCCGGTGGTTTCGGTATCGAGTACAACAGATCGGATGGCCATCAGGGTTCAGCTCTCAACGGTGTGGTGTATTTCAAGGGGCGCAATCTTAACACGTCAGCCGGCATCAGCCCTGCTTGTAGCCCCGCACTTCGTCGACGCCACGGTTGGCCAACTGGTCGGCACGCTCATTGCCATGGTGGCCGATGTGCCCGCGCACCCATTTCCAGGTGATGTTATGGCGGTTGCATTGCTCATCGAGCAGTTGCCACAGGTCGGCGTTCTTGACCGGCTCTTTGGCCGCCGTCTTCCAGCCGCGCTTCTTCCAGTTGACCATCCACTCGTTGATACCCTTCATCACATATTGCGAGTCGGTCACCAGCAGCACGTCGCAACGCCGCTTGAGCTCTTCGAGGCCGCGAATGGCGCCCATCAGCTCCATGCGGTTGTTGGTGGTGTTGGCTTCGCCGCCCCACAGTTCCTTCTCCACGCCCTTGCACACCAGCAAGGCGCCCCAGCCGCCGGGGCCAGGGTTGCCTTTACAGGCGCCATCGGTGAAGAGTTCAACGCTATCGGTCATCGGTTACATCCATCAAAACGGGTTGCCGGGCTTAGGCCGGCAGTATCCCGAGGCCGACTGATCCGGCCTGAAATCAAAAAGAGGGTTCTACGGTTGGCTTTGCTTGCGGTTGACCTTGGCCATCGGCATCGGCACCAGCTTGCCCATGGGTTGGCGTAGCACCTGACGCACCGGCCGCAGCCCGACCACGATCTTGCGTGCGACCAGTAAATAGAAGCCGCCACCCGACAGTTGCCAAGCCCCCGCCCGACGCTCCCAGCCGGCCAGACGGGCCTGCCACTTGGTCGACGCCAGCGGCGGACGATAGCACCCGAAGCGGCGTTTCTCCAGCGCGAAGCCCAGCAGGTTCAGCCAGTCCCCCACCCGCGACGGCGAAATGCAACGGGCCTGGCGCAGGCCGTCATGGGCGAACACATGGCGCAGGCCCCAGCTGCTCCAGGGGTTGATACCGACAATCAGCAAATGGCCACCTGGACGCACGCTGCTGGCGGCTTCGCGCAACAAACCATGGGGTGACAGGCAGAAATCCAGGCCATGCTGCAGCACCACCACATCGGCGGCGTGCTCGCTCAACGGCCAGGCCTGCTCTTCGCAGACGATCTCCACCCCCGGCAACGGCGCGCCCAGGCGCACATTGCGTTGCACCTGCGGCGCGGACGGCGGCGTCTGGGCCGACGGGCCGTAATGCACCAGGTAACCGCCAAAGAACCGGCCCAGCTCGTCTTCGAGCATGCGCCGTTCTTCATCCAGCAAAAATTGCCCGATCGGCCCGGACAGCCAGTCACGGGCCGCGCTGATCAGGGCCAGCCATTCAGGATCGGCCTGGGCGAACGCTTTATCAGTCATTGCATTCTCCAACTCGCCTAGACGTTCTAAGATGCACCAATGTGTTCAGCTTGGCGAATCGAAGAATGATACAGATCAGTGCCCTGCCCGCCTTCACCGATAACTACATCTGGTTGTTACAGGAACCCCAGTCCCGCCGCTGCGCCGTGGTCGACCCCGGCGATGCCGCCCCCGTGCTGGCCTGGCTCAAGCAGAACCCGGGGTGGACGCTCAGCGACATTCTCGTCACCCACCATCACCATGATCATGTGGGCGGCGTCGAAGCGCTGAAACGCGTGAGCGGCGCCACGGTCTACGGTCCGGCCCACGAAACGATCCCGGCGCGGGACGTTGCCCTGCAGGACAACCAGCGCATCAGCGTGCTCGGCTGGGACTTCGCGGTGTACGCCGTACCCGGCCACACCCTCGGCCATATCGCCTTTTACCACCCAGGCGTGCTGTTCTGCGGCGACACGCTCTTCGCCGGCGGTTGCGGCCGCCTGTTCGAAGGCACGCCGGCACAAATGCATGCCTCGCTGCAACGCCTGGCCGCCCTGCCCGCCGACACGCGGGTGTACTGCACCCATGAATATACACAGAGCAATCTCAGGTTTGCCCAGGCAGTGGAACCGGACAACGCCGATATCGCCGAACGGGTGGAAAACGTCAACCGACTGCGCGCCCGTGGCGAGATCACGCTGCCGTCCAACCTGGCCCTGGAAAAACGCACCAACCCGTTCCTGCGTACCGCTGAAACATCCGTTAAACAAAAAGCGGACGAACGGAACGGCCGCGACAACCGCTCTGGGGACGAGGTATTTGCTAGCTTGAGGGCTTGGAAAGATAAGTTCTAACGTGACGCAATCTGATACGTAATTTCTGAATGGTTGACCGGAACCAAAGCGCTTTCTAGAATCGCCCGACATTTTTGCCCGGAACTTACTTCCAGCCAATGTCGTCATCTACTCGTAAATCCAATCATTCAGACGCATTGACCCGCCTGGCTCAAGCCGTGGCGGTGGCTGTCTCCGCAACTCTGGCGGGCTGCCAATCAACAAATTTCGCTGCACAATCCACCGTGCAACCCAAACCGAATCTTGCTGCCAAGATCAAGCAAAAACCTATTTGGCTCTCAGAGAAGCCGAGCCCCGAAGCGCCCCAGGATGTCTGGGAACGCATGCGTCGGGGCTTTCAATTGCAAGACGGTCTCGGCGTCAACCCGCGTATCGAGCAACAACGCCTGTGGTTCGCCAGCAACCCGTCCTTCCTGGAGAACGCCGGCGAACGCGGCAGCCTCTACATTCATTACATCGTCGAACGCCTTGAAGAACGCAACATGCCCCTGGAGCTGGCGCTGCTGCCAGTGATTGAAAGTGCCTACAACCCAATGGCCTATTCGCGCAGCGATGCCGTCGGCTTGTGGCAGTTCATTCCCTCCACCGGGCGCTACTTCAACCTGCGCCAGACCCGCGCCTACGACGGTCGTCGCGATATCACCGCGTCCACCACCGCCGCCCTGGACTATCTGACACGTCTGCATGACATGTTCAACGGCGACTGGCTGCTGGCCCTGGCCGCGTATAACGCCGGCGAAGGCACGGTAAGCCGGGCGATCGAACGCAATGAGAAGCTCGGCCTGCCGACCGACTACTGGAACCTGCCCCTGCCCCAGGAAACCAAGGACTACGTGCCCAAGTTCCTGGCGCTGTCCCAGGTGGTGCTGGCCCCCGAGGCCTACGGCATCAACCTGAACCCGATTGCCAACACGCCGTACTTCAAAATGGTTGAAGTCAAGCAAAGCATGGACCTGTCACGGGTCGCCGCGCTGGCCGAGATCGACGAAGACGAACTGTTCCAGCTCAACCCGGCGCTGAAACAACGCACCACCCTGGACGGTCCCCAGCATTTGCTGGTGCCCAGCTCCAAGGCACAACTGCTGACCAGCAGCCTTTCGGCGATGAAGCCTGAAGAATTGCTGGCATTACGCCCTAAAAAGCCGGTTTTCGACGAAGTCGAGAGCAAATCCGTGGCCGGTCGCAGCCGTAGCTACAAAGTGCGCAACGGCGACAACCTGACGCTGATCGCCAAGGCCAACAAGGTCGACGTGCATGACCTGCAGCGCTGGAACAAGCTCAACGGCCAGGCACTCAAGGTCGGCCAGACCCTGGTGATGCAGGACACGCGCAAGCTGGTGGCCAAGGCCGACAGCAAGAAGCCGGTGCAGTACAAGGTCAAGAAAGGCGACTCGCTGTATATCGTCGCCAAGCGTTTCAACGTCGAGATGCAACATCTCAAGCGCTGGAACCCACGCACTGGCATGGCGCTCAAGCCTGGGCAGATGCTGGTGGTTTCCGGGCCAAGATAAACCGCAGGCAAGCGCGCTCCTGTGTGAGCTGGCTTGCCTGCGATGCAGACACCGAGGTGTATCAGTTACATCAGGGTGATGCCATCGCAGGCAAGCCAGCTCCCACATTTGATCTCTACGCCGCTCAATACCTCGCCAGCCTCCTGCCACCCTTCCCAACAGCCTTTTTCCAACCGGAACAAGCTGTTACTGTACCGATCATAAAGCCCAAGCTGCCTGGATCGGATCTCTGACTTGACGCGTCCCCTCCTTCTACTAATAAGTCTGGCCTTGAGCTTTGCTGCGCACGCGACGATTACCGAAAGCCACGGTTATGCGCAGTTCGGCACGCTCAAGTACCCGACCAAATTCACCCACTTCGATTGGGTAAACCCTGCAGCGCCGAAAGGCGGGACGTTGCGGGTCATGGCGTTTGGCACGTTCGACACCCTCAACCCTTATACCTTCAAGGGTTCGAGCCCGGTTTCCACACCGAACTTCCTGCAATACGGCGTCAATGAGCTGAACGAACCGTTGATGGTCGGCACCGGCCAGTACGCGCCGTCCGGCGATGAGCCGACGTCCAGCTACGGGCTGATTGCCCAATCGGTGGAGTACAGCGAGGACCGCAGCTGGGTGGTGTTCAACCTGCGCCCGGAAGCGCGCTTTCACGATGGCAAGCCGATCACCGCGTATGACGTGGCGTTTTCCTATCGCACCCTGCTGACCGAAGGTCATCCGCAGTACCGCACCAACCTGCAGGAAGTCGCGCGGGTCGACGTCCTCAACCGCCACCGTATCCGTTTTGTGTTCAAGCGCGCCGGCAACCCGTTGCTGATCCTGCGCCTGGGCGAACTGCCAGTGCTGCCCCAGCATTACTGGAAAAACCGCGACTTCAAGGCCACCACCTTCGAACCACCGCTGGGCAGCGGGCCCTATCGCCTCAGCAAGGTCACCCCGGGCCGGCAACTGGTGTTCGAGCGGGTCAAGGACTATTGGGGCAAGGACCTGCCGGTCAACCAGGGTTTCTATAACTACGACAAGGTCGAAGTGGAGTTCTACCGCGACAGCGACGTCGCCTTCGAAGCCTTCAAGGCCGGCGAGTTCGATATCTATATCGAGCATCAGGCCAAAAACTGGGCGAATGGCTATGACTTCCCGGCGGTCAGCCGCGGCGACGTGATCAAGGCGCAGATCGCCCACCAGATCCCGACCCAAAGCCAGGGCCTGTTCATGAACACGCGGCGCCCGACCTTCAGCCAGGCCAAGGTGCGTGAAGCCCTGGGGCTGATGTTCGACTTTGAATGGACCAACCGCACCCTGTTCAGCAACGCCTATAAACGCACCTTGAGCTATTACCCCAACAGCGAATTTTCGGCGACCGGCGTCCCGGTCGGCCATGAATGGTTGATGCTCTCGCCCTACCGCGACCAACTGCCGGCCAATCTCTATACCCAACCGTTCAGCCTGCCCCGGACCGACGGGCACGGCATCCCTCGCGAGACCTTGCGCCGTGCCCTGGCCCTGCTCGGCGAAGGCGGCTGGAAGCTGTCCGGGCAGCGCCTGCTCAACAAGGACGGGCAACCGCTGCGCTTCGAGATCCTGCTGGTCAACCCGAACCTGGAGCGCATCCTGCAGCCCTACGTGGAAAACCTGAACAGTGTCGGTATCGACGCGCGCCTGCGCACGGTCGACCGGGCGCAGTACAAACAACGCCTCGATCAGTTCGACTTCGACATGATCCTGATGACCCTCAACCAGACCCTCAGCCCCGGCCTTGAGCAGTGGCAGTACTTCCACTCCAGCCAGGCGGCGATCAAGGGCAGCAAGAACTACGCCGGCATCGCCAACCCGGTGGTCGACCGCCTGCTCGAACAACTGCTGGCGGCACACACCCGCGACGAACAACTGGCCGCCGGCCGGGCCCTGGACCGGGTCCTGCTGTGGCAGCACTACAGCATTCCCAACTGGTACCTCAACTATCATCGCCTGGCCTACCGCAACCGGTTCGCCTTTGTCACCACGCCGCCCTACAGCCTGGGCCTGAGCGCGTGGTGGCTGAAAGCTTCGGAGAAAGCCCAATGATGTCTTTGCGTACGGCACTGCTCGGCAGTCTGTTGCTCTGCACGGCGGCCAACGCCGCCCCGCAACATGCGCTGACCCTCTACGACGAGCCACCCAAGTACCCCGCCAGCTTCAAGCACTTCGACTACGTCAACCCCGATGCCCCCAAGGGCGGCACCTTTCGCGAGTCGAGCATGGGTGGTTTCGACAGCCTCAACCCCTACATCAGCAAGGGCGTGCCGGCGGACAATATCAGCCTGATCTACGACACCCTGGCCATGCAGAGCCTGGACGAACCCATCACCGAATACGGCCTGGTGGCCGGCAAGATCGAAAAAGCCCCGGACAACAGCTGGGTGCGCTTCTACCTGCGCCCCGAAGCACGCTTCCACGATGGCCACCCGATCCACGCCGAAGACGTGGTGTTCACCTTCCAGATGCTGATGAAGGAAGGCTCGCCGCTCTACCGCACTTACTACGCCGACGTCGACGAAGTGGTCGCCGAAGACCCGCTGCGGGTGCTGTTCAAATTCAAGCGCACCAACAACCGCGAATTGCCGCTGATCCTCGGGCAACTGCCGGTATTGCCCAAACATTGGTGGGCCACCCGCGACTTCACCAAGGGCAACCTGGAAATCCCGCTGGGCAGCG
Organism: Pseudomonas sp. LY-1; assembly: GCF_053502595.1. Taxonomy (NCBI): domain Bacteria; kingdom Pseudomonadati; phylum Pseudomonadota; class Gammaproteobacteria; order Pseudomonadales; family Pseudomonadaceae; genus Pseudomonas; species Pseudomonas sp. LY-1. The sequence goes on from NZ_CP094353.1 coordinate 4,072,859, forward strand.
GGCCGTACAAGGTCGCCGAGGTCAAGGCCGGGCGCATGATCCGCTACGAGCGGGTCAAGGACTACTGGGCCAAGGACCTGCCGGTCACCCAAGGTTTCTACAACTTCGATCAGCGCATCACCGACTATTACCGTGACAGCACGGTAGCCCTGGAAGCGTTGAAGGCCGGGCAGTTCGACTACTGGCTGGAGTTCAGCGCGAAGAACTGGGCCAACGCCTACAACATTCCGGCGGTGGCCGAGGGGCGCCTGGTCAAGGAAGAGATCCCCAACGGCAACCCCACCGGCATGCAGGGTTTCGTGTTCAACACACGCAAGCCGATGTTCCAGGACGTGCGCGTGCGCAAGGCCATCAGCCTGTTGCTGGATTTCGAATGGAGCAACAAGCAGCTGTTCAACGGCGCCTACACCCGCACCCGCAGCTACTTCGAGAACTCGGAGATGGCCGCCACCGGCCTGCCCGGCCCGGACGAACTGGCGATCCTCGAACCGCTGCGCGACAAGATCCCCGCCGAAGTCTTCACCCAGGCCTTCGAACCGTCCAAGACCGACGGCAGCGGCATGATCCGCACCCAGCAGCGCGAGGCCTACCAGCTGTTGCAGGAAGCCGGCTGGCGCATCGTCGACGACAAGATGGTCGACGCCACCGGCAAACCGGTGAGCATTGAATTTTTGCTGGCGCAGACCGAGTTCGAACGCATCCTGCTGCCCTTCAAGCGCAACCTGGCAGACCTGGGCATCGACCTGGTGATTCGCCGGGTCGACGTCTCGCAATTCGTCAATCGCCTGCGCTCGCGGGATTTCGACATGCTGGTGGGCAGCTTCCCGCAGTCCACCTCGCCGGGTAATGAACAACGCGAATTCTGGAAATCCTCCAGTGCCGACAAGCCCGGCAGCCGCAACTACATGGGCCTCAAGGACCCGGCCGTCGACCAACTGGTCGAAGAACTGATCGACGCCGACTCGCGCAAAAGCCTGATCGCCCATGCCAAGGCCCTGGATCGCGTGTTGCAATTTGGCTACTACGTGATCCCCAACTGGCACATCAAGACCTTCCGCGTGGCGTACTGGGACCATCTCGGTCATCCCAAAGTGCCACCGCGTTATGACGTCGGCACCGCCACCTGGTGGGCCAAACCCGACGTCAAACCTGCCACCACCCTGGACACGAGCGCCGACCCGGCGAGCGGAGGCGATTAAATGCTGGCCTATATCATTCGCCGCCTGTTGCTGATCATCCCCACGCTGTTCGGGATTCTGCTGATCAACTTCGTCATCATCCAGGCCGCCCCGGGTGGCCCGGTGGAGCAGATGATCGCCAAGCTCGAAGGCTTCGAAGGCGCCACCAGCCGCATTGCCGGCGGCGGCGCCGAAGTCGCGGTGGCCGGCTCCAGCTACCGTGGCGCCCAAGGCCTGGACCCGGCGCTGATCAAGGAAATCGAAACCATGTACGGTTTCGACAAGTCGGCACCGGAACGCTTGTGGATCATGGTCAAGAACTACGCCCGGCTGGATTTCGGCGACAGCTTCTTTCGCGACGCCAAGGTCATCGACCTGATCAAGGAAAAGATGCCGGTGTCGATCTCCCTCGGGCTGTGGAGCACGCTGATCATGTACCTGGTCTCGATCCCGCTGGGGATCGCCAAGGCCACGCGACACGGCAGCCACTTCGACGTATGGACCAGCTCGGCGATCATCGTCGGCTACGCGATCCCGGCGTTCCTGTTCGCGATCCTGCTGATCGTGGTGTTTGCCGGCGGCAGTTACTTCGACTGGTTCCCCTTGCGCGGGCTGACCTCCAACAATTTCGATGAGCTGAGCTGGGGCGGCAAGATCCTCGACTACTTCTGGCACCTGGCCTTGCCCATCACCGCGCTGGTGATCGGCAACTTCGCGACCATGACCCTGCTGACCAAAAACAGCTTTCTCGACGAGATCAACAAACAGTACGTGGTCACCGCCAAGGCCAAGGGCCTGACCAACCACCGCGTGCTCTACGGCCATGTGTTCCGCAACGCCATGCTGCTGGTGATCGCCGGTTTCCCCTCGGCGTTCATCGGGATCTTCTTCACCGGCTCGCTGCTGGTGGAAGTGATCTTCTCCCTCGACGGCCTCGGCCTGATGAGCTTTGAAGCCGCGATCAACCGCGACTACCCGGTGGTGTTCGGCACGCTGTTTATCTTCACCCTGCTCGGGCTGGTGGTGAAGCTGATCGGTGACCTCACCTACACCCTGGTCGATCCGCGTATCGACTTCGCCAGCCGGGAGCATTGAGATGAATCTATCCCCCCTCAATCGCCGCCGGTTCGAGCGGTTCAAGGCAAACAAACGTGGCTGGTGGTCGCTGTGGCTGTTCCTGATCCTGTTCGGCCTGAGCCTGGGCGCCGAGCTGATCGCCAACGACAAACCGCTGGTGGTGCATTACGACGGCGACTGGTATTTCCCGGCGCTCAAACGCTACCCGGAAACCACCTTCGGCGGCGAGTTCCCCCTGGAGGCCAACTACAAGAGCCCGTATATCCAGGAGCTGCTCAAGGCCAAGGGCGCGTGGACGCTGTGGGCGCCGATCCCGTTCAGCTATCAGAGCATCAACTACGACCTGAAGGTGCCAGCCCCCGCGCCGCCGTCTTCGGTCAACCTGCTGGGCACCGACGACCAGGGCCGCGACGTCTTGGCGCGGGTGATCTATGGCTTTCGCGTGTCGGTGCTGTTTGCCCTGACCCTGACCGTGCTCAGCTCGATCATCGGCGTGATCGCCGGGGCCCTGCAGGGCTTCTATGGCGGCTGGGTCGACCTGGCCGGGCAACGCTTCCTGGAGATCTGGTCGGGCTTGCCGGTGCTGTACCTGCTGATCATCCTCGCCAGTTTCGTGCAGCCCAACTTCTGGTGGCTGCTGGGGATCATGCTGCTGTTCTCGTGGATGAGCCTGGTGGACGTGGTCCGCGCCGAGTTCCTGCGCGGGCGCAACCTGGAATACGTGCGCGCGGCCAGGGCGCTGGGCATGCAGAACGGCGCGATCATGTTCCGCCATATCCTGCCCAATGCCATGGTCTCGACCATGACCTTCATGCCGTTCATCCTCACCGGCGCCATCGGCACCCTGACCGCCCTGGACTTCCTCGGCTTCGGCCTGCCGGCGGGTTCGCCGTCGCTGGGGGAACTGGTGGCCCAGGGCAAATCCAACCTGCAAGCGCCGTGGCTGGGCATGAGTGCCTTTGCCGTGCTGGCGATCATGTTGAGTTTGCTGGTGTTTATCGGCGAGTCCGCTCGCGATGCCTTCGACCCGAGGAAATGAGATGAATCAGGACAATCTGATCGAAGTCCGCGACCTCTGCGTCGAGTTCGTCACCGGCGAGCATCACCACCGCGTGGTGAACCACGTCAGCTTCGACATCAAGCGCGGCGAAACCCTGGCGCTGGTCGGCGAAAGCGGCTCCGGCAAATCGGTGACCGCCCACTCGATCCTGCGCCTGCTGCCCTACCCCTTGGCGCGGCACCCCGCCGGCACCATCGAATACGTCGGCCAGGACCTGCTGACCCTCAACGAAAAAACCATCCGGCATATTCGCGGCAACCGCATTGCGATGATCTTCCAGGAGCCGATGACCTCGTTGAACCCGCTGCACTGCATCGAGAAGCAGATCAACGAAGTGCTCGGCCTGCATAAAGGGCTGACCGGCAAAGTCGCGACCCGGCGCACCCTCGAGTTGCTCGAACTGGTGGGCATTCCCGAGCCGCATAAACGCCTCAAGGCGCTGCCCCACGAACTGTCCGGCGGCCAGCGCCAACGGGTGATGATCGCCATGGCCCTGGCCAACGAGCCGGAGCTGTTGATCGCCGACGAACCGACCACCGCCCTCGACGTGACGGTGCAGTTGAAGATCCTCGAGCTGCTCAAGGAACTGCAGGCGCGCCTGGGCATGGCGTTGCTGCTGATCAGCCACGACTTGAACCTGGTGCGGCGCATTGCCCACCGTGTGTGCGTGATGCAACAGGGTTGCATCGTCGAGCAAGCCGATTGCGAAACCTTGTTCCAGTCGCCGCAGCACCCTTACACTCAGGAGCTGCTCGCCGCCGAACCCAGCGGCGGGCCGGCCGCCACCGCCGTCGGGCCACCGTTGCTGGAAGTGGACGACTTGAAAGTCTGGTTTGCGATCAAGAAAGGCTTTTTGCGCAACACCGTCGATTACGTCAAGGCGGTGGACGGCATCAACTTCAGCCTGCCCCAGGGACAAACCCTGGGCATCGTCGGCGAAAGCGGCTCGGGCAAGTCCACCCTCGGCCTGGCGATCCTGCGCCTGATCGCGAGCAAAGGTGGGATTCGCTTCGAAGGCCAGCAACTCGACCGCCTGAGCCAGCAACAGGTGCGCCCGTTGCGCCGGGAAATGCAGGTGGTGTTCCAGGACCCGTTCGGCAGCCTCAGCCCGCGCATGTGCGTCAGTGAGATCGTCGGCGAAGGCCTGCGCATTCACAAGATGGGCAGCCCGGCGGAGCAGGAAGCGGCGATTATCGCAGCGCTCAAGGAAGTCGGCCTCGACCCGCAGTCGCGGCATCGCTACCCCCACGAGTTCTCCGGCGGCCAGCGCCAACGCATCGCCATTGCCCGCGCCCTGGTGCTCAAGCCACGCCTGATTCTGCTCGACGAACCGACCTCGGCGCTCGACCGCACGGTGCAGCGCCAAGTGGTGGAATTGCTGCGCGGTTTGCAGGCCAAGTACAACCTGACCTATCTGTTCATCAGCCATGACCTGGCGGTGGTCAAAGCGTTGAGTCACCAGTTGATGGTGGTCAAGCATGGGCAGGTGGTGGAACAGGGCGACGCGCCGGCGATTTTCGCCAACCCGCAGCATGCCTATACCCGGCAGTTGCTGGAGGCGGCGTTTCTGGTGCCGACGCCTTAGCCCAGGGCCGTGACCTATCCGTTCAGCGCGAAAGGATAGGTCGCTCGCCTCAGGCCGCCAGCCCGCGCCCGGCCCGCTCCAGGTTGCGCCACAACCAGCCCGGCAATACGTCCGGGTCCAGGCTGTCGATCAGGTTCTTCAAGCCCAGCCCCAACTCCGTGTCGCCTTCAATCACCAAGCGACGCCGGAAGAACAAGGTGTCTGGATCTTCCTGGCGACTGGCCAGCAACAAGAACTCGCGCCAGTTACCACTGATGGTCACCTGGGCCTCGGCTTTTTCAGCGATGCGCAAGCCATCCCGCGCCAGCGTCAGGTACCAGCACAGCCCAAGGTCGGGGATGCGCAGGCACATCCAGCGCCCGCGCAGCAGGTCGAAGCCACCGTCGCGCAACGGCTCGGCCAGGCAGCGGTTGAGGCCTTGCTGCAAGGCCAGGCGCTGCACCCGGAACGGCACGTGGCGCACCAGCGGCAACAAGCGATCGGCGCCCTTGAGCAGCCATTGTTTGCGACTCAACACAGGCCCACCTCCTCGACCCGCAGCATGCCGGCCTGGCCATGCCAGTAACCGTTGCAGCCGTCGACGCACAACGGCGGCATCGCGCCCTGGCGCACCTGGTCGAACGCCTGGACCACGCCGACCATCCCTTCGGCGCGTGGGCTCAGGCGCAACAGGTCAGCGCCACACGCGACCAGGCCGGGGTAATCGGCGAGCAGGTTGGTGACATCGGCCGACATCGTCTGAATCCCGTTCAAGGTGAACAACGGTTGCCCTTCCTGGCTGGTCAGGGCCATGCCGTCGGGGTAGTTGATGCAACAGAACTGGCAATCGTCCTTGGGCCGGTTTTCCGCGCGGGCGGTGAAGCAACGGGCCGAGTACGCCAGGGGCAAATGCCCATAGGCGAAGATCTCCACTTCGGGCAGCGGCCGGCCGAGTTCGCGCACCTGTTCCAGCACATCGGCGATCAGGCTTTGCGAGCACTCCACCGGCGGCACCCAGCGCTGCATGCCCGCATCGAGCAATTGCGCCAGGGCGTGGCCGTTGTACAGGTTGAGCGCCGGGCCGCCGACAAAAGGCAACTTGCGCTCGATCAGCAACTGCACCGCGCCCATGTCGTTGGCCTCGACCAGCACCTCGCCGTTGTCGCACAGGCGGCGCAGGCTCGACAGTTCAGAGGCGGCTTCGATCAAGGTCAGGCTCGACAGCACGATCTGCGCCGAGCTGCACGACTGCAACTCGCGGCCCAGGCCCAACCATTGATCCAGGGAAAACGCGCGGCGTTTGGAGCACACGGTTTCCCCCAGGTAAATCACGTCCAGGGGCAAGCCGGCCATGTCTGAATAGAAGCGCCCCAAGTGTTCCTTATCCCAATAAAACAGCACCGGTCCCAGGCTGAGCTTCATCTGTGTTTCCTCATTGCCATGCGCGATGGTAAGCACCCAGGGTGGTCTGGCTGCCTTCGGAAAGTCCGGCCAGCACCTGGCGCCACTGGTCCTTGACCACAAAATTGGCCGGGGCGCTGCGGTGGGCGTCGAGGGCGGCGCGCCAGACTCGGGTGACTTGTTCCACATAGGCCGGGCTGCGTTGCCGGCCTTCGATCTTCACCGCCTCCACGCCGATGGCGCTGAGTTCGGGCAACAGGTCCAGGGTGTCGAGGCTGGTCGGTTCTTCGAGGGCATGGAAGCGCTTGCCGCCGACCAGGAAGCGGCCTTTGCACAAGGTCGGGTAGCCGGCCGGTTCCTCCGGGGTGTAGCGGTCGATCAGCACTTCACTGAGGCGCGCGCTGAGGCCATCGGCGTCGTCGCTCCAGCGCACCGCCTTGGCCGGCGAGCACACGCCGCACAGGTTGGGCGACTCACCGGTGATATACGACGACAAGTGGCAACGCCCTTCGGCCATGATGCACAGGCTGCCGAAGCCGAACACTTCGATCGGCACCACGCTGCTCGCCGCCACCTGTTTGACCTGGGCCAGCGACAGCACCCGCGGCAGCACCGCACGGCGGATGCCATAACGTTCGACGTAGAACTTCAGCGCCGCCGCATGGGTGGCGGAGCCCTGCACCGACAAGTGCAACGCCATCTGCGGATGGTGCGCGGCAGCATAGCCGAGCACACCCGGGTCGCCGGCGATCAGCGCATCCACGCCATGATCGGCCGCACGGTCGACGGCGCGTTGCCAGCGTGACCAGATCTTCGGTTGCGGGTAGGTATTGACCGCCACATACAGCTTGCGCTGGTGCTGGCGGATATGGGCGACGGCGGCGTCGAACTGCTTGTCGTCCATGTTCAGCCCGGCGAAATGCCGGGCATTGGTGTCATCGCGAAAACCGACATACACCGCATCGGCGCCTTGGCGCACCGCGGCTTTCAGCGCAGGCAGGTTGCCTGCCGGGCAGACCAGTTGCATGGAGACTCCTCATTGAAACTCGGCGAAAGACAAGAAAGGCACCGGTGCATCCTTGAGCAGCAGTTGCTCGCGCTCGACAATCACCAGGCCATCGGCCCAGCAGGCGGCGGTGAGCATCGCCGAGCTTTGCTGGGGGTGCAGGACGGCGCGCAATTGCCCATCCGCGCCGGGGCTCAAGCGCGCGCGCAGGTACTGGCGGCGCTTGTTGGGGGTAGGCCATTCAAAACCGGCCGGCACCTGGACCGGCACCGGCAACACGCGCTCGACGCCCTGGGCGCGCAACAGGAACGGGCGCACCACCACCAACGCAGTGATCAGCGCGGCAGACGGGTTGCCGGGCAGGCCGATCCACGGTTTGCCCGCCACTTCGCCAAACGCCAGGGGCTTGCCGGGCTGGATCGCCAGGCGCCAGAAATCCACGCGACCGAGTTCCTGGATAGCTTGTTTGAGATGATCCTCCTCGCCCACCGACACGCCGCCGGTGGTCAGCAGCAGGTCGCATTCGGACGACGCGAGGATCAACGCGTCGCGGCTGGCGGCCAACGCGTCGGCCATCACCCCGTAGTCGAGCACCTCCACGCCCCAACCGCGCAATAACGCGGTCACCAGGTGGCGGTTGCTGTTGTAGATCTGCCCCGGCGCCAGCGACTCGCCCGGCTCGCGCAGTTCATCGCCGCTGCTCAGCAGGCACACGCGCAGGGGTCGATAGACCTTGACCCACGGAATGCCGGCCGACGCCAGCAGGCCGACTTCCTGGGCGCGCAGGCGCTGGCCGACACGCAACAGGCGTTGCCCGCGCTGCATTTCTTCACCGCGCTTGCGCACATGTTCGCCCAGGCGCAGCGGCGGGCACCAGATACGCTGGCCGTAGACGCGGCAACGCTCCTGGGGCACCACGCTGTCGGCGCCGGGCGGCAGCGGCGCACCGGTGAAAATCCGTACTGTCTGCCCGGCCTGTAAAAGCTCATCGCTGCTGTGCCCGGCAGCAATCCGCCCGGCCAGCACCAAGTAGCCGCCCTGCTCCGGCACATCGGCGGCGCGCAGGGCGTAGCCGTCCATAGCGCTGTTGTCCCAGCACGGCAGGTCGAGAGGTGAAAACAGTTCTTCGGCGATCACCCGACCTGCGGCCTGGCCGAGGGGGATGACTTCGGTGGGCGGCGCAGGTGGCGCCTGCGCCAGCAGTTGCTCGATCGCCTCGTCCACCGGCATCAATTGCCCGCTGTCGCACACGCGGGTGTTCATGACCGCGCCTCGCAGGCGCTGAGCGCTTGTTCGAACTGAGGCTTGAGGTGCGCAACGAAGTTGCACGGGCCGGTGCGGCTGTCCAATTGACTGAGCAGAATCTGGTCCCAGGCGGTACGGCACGCGCCGGGCGAACCAGGCATGCAGCACACCAGCACGCCATTGCTCATGCCCGCCAGGGCGCGGGACTGCAAGGTGGACATGCCGATTTCCGCCAGGGACACCTGGCGGAACAGCTCGCCGAACCCGTCCACTTGTTTATCCAGCAGCGGCAACACCGCTTGCGGCGTGTTGTCGCGAGCGGTGAAGCCGGTGCCGCCGGTCATCAGGATCACTTGCACCTGAGGGTCGGCGATCCACTGCGAAACACGGGCGCGGATCTGGTAGATATCGTCCATCACCAGGCCACGGTCGATCAGCACATGGCCGGCACCTTCAAGGCGCTCTACCAGGGTCTGCCCGGAGGTATCGGTGTCAAAGGTGCGGGTGTCGCTGATGGTCAGTACGGCGATGTTCAGGGAGACAAAACTGCGTTGGGTCAAATGGGCCATGATCAAGGCTCCAGGCAGGTAAAAAGATGCGCTCAGCCTGCGCCGCAACGGGCGCAGGGCCTATTCCTCGAAGGAGGTACCTCGTCAGGGCGCCAGCCGTGTGCGCTGCCAGGCGCCGTTTCGCAGGCGGTAGTCGAGGCGGTCATGCAGGCGATCGGGGCGGCCTTGCCAGAACTCGATGCGGCGCGGTTGCAGGCAGTACCCGCCCCAGTGCTCGGGTCGTGGCGGTTGCTGGCCGGCGAACCGCTCGGTGACCTCACGCAGCAAACCTTCCAGCTCGCTGCGGTGGGTCAGCGGCTGACTCTGCGGCGAGGCCCAGGCACCGAGTTGGCTGGCGGCCGGGCGGTCGAGGAAATAGGCGTCCGACAGCGCCGGATCGAGGCGCTCGACCGCACCTTCAATACGCACCTGGCGCTCCAGGCCGGGCCAGAAAAACGTCATCGCGGCATGGGGGTTGCTCGCCAGTTCCTCGCCCTTGGCGCTCTGGTAATTGCCAAAAAACACAAAACCTTCGGCGCTGAAGCCCTTGAGCAGCAGGATGCGGCAATGGGCGTACCCTTCGCTGTCGACCGTGGCCAGGGCCATGCTGTTGGCCTCGGCGGGAGGCGCTTCGGTCTTGCGCGCCTGGCTCAGCCACTGGCCGAACAACACCAGCGGATCGTCTTGCTCGCCGTCGTCCCGCAGGCCGTAGAGGGTGTAGTTGCGGCGCAGCTGCGCGAGGGACAGGGGCATGGGACGAACCTCCAGAGAATTCGCCACAGTGTGGGAACTGCGCAGGTTTTAGCCCTTGACCGCGATCAACAATCCGCCGCGTCATGGCGCCGCAGGCGGCTCACCACAATGACTTCGCCAGCACCACAATCACCACCATGTGCGCGAGAATGCTGCGTCGTATCCACAGCGCACGCTTGGGGCTCAGGCGCTCGCGGGTCAGCCAGTAGGCCAGCAGCAGGTAGTGCCCGATGATGCTCAGGGCGAGGAAGATTTTCAGGCTCAGGAACAGTCCGAAATGACTGTTCCATGGCAGGCCGCGGTAATGCCAGGCCAGGCCGATACCCGCGCCATACAGCAGCACCACCACGCCATGCAGCACCCGCCGCGAACGCCGGGCGATCGCGTGTTCCGCGGTGAAACGCGCCGACCAGGCCAGCTCCTCGCGGGCGCTGTGCCAGATCACCACTTCAAAGAACAGCGTGCCGATAAAGGCGATCGCCGCCAGCAGATGCACGATCAACAACCACGAATACAGCATGCAATGCTCCTAACCGGGGTGCCCGTCGACCCGCGCCCGCCACAACATCGGGCCATACCGCCACAGGTACAAGCCCAGGCCGACCGACCAGCACAGCCCCGCCAGCCACAAGGCCGCCACGGGCCAGATCAACACCAGTGCCACCCGGCACACAGCCGCCAGGTTCAACAGGGCGAACGCCAGGGTCATCCCGCCCGGTGGCTGCAACGGCCGACCGGTATGGCCCAGGCTGACCCGCGCCACCATCGCCAGGATCAGCCCGGCCATGGCGCCGATCGTCAGCGCATGCACGGCCAGGCTCGGGTTGAGCGGCGCACCGAAATGCCACAGCGCCATGCCCAGGCAGGCCACGGCCAACCATGCGTAGGCCAGGTGCAGCGACCACAGCAGCGGCACGCGCCACAGGCCACGGTCATGCCAGCGCGCCAGGCGCAGCAAGTGGCCCAGGCCGAGCACAGCGAACAGTGCGCCGCTCCACCAGCTGGGGAACACCGCCAGCCCGCTGGCGTAAAGCAACGCCACCAGGATCGAACCGCCCAGCAACACACGGTCCAGCCACGGCCACGGCTTGACAGCATCGACCCGGCCCAGGCCACGTTGGGTGAAAAATGGAATCACCCGACCGCCGATCAGCCCCATCATCGCCGCCACCAGCCACAACCCCGTGAGCACCGCCTGGCGCTCCACGCCTTCGTCATGGGTCAGCAACCCATACAACGCCAACGCGTCTGCCACGGCGAGCAAGCCCAGCACCAGTACAATCGGGTAGTTACGGGTTTGCCTGACCTTCCACAGCGTCCAGCCCATCACCCCGGCCACCGCCAGCGGAAAACTCAGTTCCAGCACCGCCAGCAGCGGCCACGGCAGGTTCAGCAACCAACCCAGGCGCGCCGCCAGCCATAACCCGGCGAGCAACGCCAGGGGCGCGCCGCTGAGGCCGGGGCGGCCGGTCCAGGTCTGCACCGCGGTCAGCAAAAAGCCGGCGATGATCGCCACGCCAAAACCGAACAGCAGCTCATGCCGGTGCCAGGCCAGCCAGCCGCCGGCCGGTTGCCAAGTACCGGTGGCGCCGCCCAGGGCGAACAGCCACAGAGGAATGACCAGCACCGCCAACAGGCAGGCACCGAGGAAAAACGGGCGGAATGCCAGGCGAAACAATGGGGGAATAGCCATGGCCTTGCGTCGATCGAGCACTTGCATAGCACGGCTCCTAAACAGATGAATGCGACAATCTTGCGCTGCAGCCTGCGCTTTGCCCTTGTCGTAGATCAAGCACGCCCGCCACAGACAGGGGAACTTTGCCAGGAAATAACCGCCTGAATCCGGTACGCTCAGCGTTTTTACTCAAGGAGTTAATTCCCATGGCCAAAGCCACTGCCCGTCACATCCTCGTTGCCACCGAAGACAAGTGCAACGAACTCAAGGCCCAGATCGAAGGCGGCGCCGATTTCGCAGAAGTCGCCAAAGCCAATTCCAGCTGCCCATCCAGCCGTCAAGGCGGCGACCTGGGCTCGTTCGGTCCAGGCCAGATGGTTAAAGAATTCGACACCGTCGTGTTCAGCGCCCCGGTCAACACCGTGCAAGGCCCGGTGAAAACCCAGTTCGGTTATCACCTGCTGGAAGTCACCAGCCGTCAGGACTGATTCAGTCCACGCTGATGCTTGAAACAACGGCCCGCCTTTTGGTGGGCCGTTGTGCATGGGATGACTGGCGATGCTCAGGCCGTTAGCGTACAAATCCCTATTCTCCTTCACCCGGCGCTCAAGGCAGATAATGCGACTGGCTTTTTCGACTCTATTCAGCTCCACCCTGGCCCTGCTGCTGGCCAGCACCGCTGTGATCGCGGCCCCGCAAACCTACCTGACCGTGTATGGCGAACCGGCCAAATATGGCGCCGGCTTCAGCCATTTCGACTATGCCAACCCCAACGCGCCCAAGGGCGGCAGCCTGCGGCGTTCGGCCATCGAGATCGGGCGCTTCGACCATGTGCTGCCCTATATCGACAAAGGCATCGGTGTGTCCCAGATCGACGGCTGGTTGTATTCGCCGCTGGCCCTGCGCTCCCTGGACGAGCCGTACACGGTCTACGGCCTGGTCGCCGAGAAGATGGAACGCGCGGACGACGGCCTGTCGCTGCGCTTCTACCTCAACCCCAAGGCACGGTTCGCCGATGGCACACCGATCACCGCCGAAGACGTGCGCTACAGCTTCGATTTGCTGATGACCCAGGGCAGCCTGCGCTTTCGCACGCTGTTCGCCGACGTCAAACACGTCGAAGTCGAAGGCGAGCGGCAGGTGCGCTTCGATTTTTCCAGCGATGAAAACCGCACCCTGCCGCTGGATATCGCCACCCTGCCGGTGTTCCCCGAGCACTGGTGGAAAACCCGCGACTTCGCCAACGGCGGCGGCTACGAAGCGCCGCTGGGCAGCGGCCCGTATAAGGTCAGCAAGATCGACGCGGGCAGCACCATCACCTTTACCCGCAACCCTGACTGGTGGGGCAAGGACTTGCCGGTCAGCCGTGGCCTGTACAACTTCGATCACCTGAGCCTGGAATATTTTGGCGACACCGAAGTGGCGCGCCAGGTGCTGCGTGGCGGCGCGTATGACTTCAACCGCGAGTTCTCCGCCACCGGTTACTCCATCGGCTACAACGGCCCGGCGCTGGACGACGGGCGCCTGCAACGCGCGCACCTGGCCAAAGAGATGCCGCAACCGGCCCAGGGCTATGTGTTCAACGTGCAGAAACCGATGTTCCAGGACCGCCGCGTGCGCCAGGCCCTGGCGATGCTGTGGGATTTCGAATGGGCCAACCGGCAGATGATGCGCAACCTGTACATCCGCCAACAGAGCTACTTCTCCAATAGCCCGCTGGCCGCGAGCGAATTGCCGACCCCGGAAGAGCTGGCGATCCTCGAACCCCTGCGCGGCCAGGTGCCCGACGAGGTGTTCAGCCAGGTCTTCAAAGCCCCCGTCACCGACGGCAGCGGCATGATCCGCGACAAGCAACTGCAAGCCTTGGCCCTGCTGGAAGAAGCCGGCTGGAACCCCGACGGCGACAAGCTGGTCAACGCCGAGGGCGAGCCGCTGGAGTTCACCTTCCTCTATGCCCAACCCGGCCTCGAGCGTCTGTTGCTGCCGTACAAGCGCAACCTGGCGCAGATCGGCATCACCCTGATCATCCGTCGCATCGACTCCTCGCAGTACGTCAACCGGCTGATGACACGGGACTACGACATGATCGTCACCGGTTTCCCGGTCACCACCTCGCCGGGGATGGAGCTGTACAACTACTTCGGCTCCGCCGCCGCGTTCGACCCGGGCGCCAACAACTACACAGTGCTCAAGGACCCGGCCGTCGACAGCCTGATCAAGGGCCTGGTGAAAGCCAACACCCAGGCGCAGATGCTCACCTACGCCCACGCCCTGGACCGGGTGCTGCAATGGAACTACCTGTGGATCCCCAATTACTACCCGCCCGGCACGTCCGCCGCGTGGTGGAACCGCTTCGGCCGCCCGGCGATCGAGGCGAAGAATGACGAAGCCCTGGAAACCTGGTGGGAAATCAGCCCCACGCCACTGACGAACGCACAAATGAGCGCGGAGCTTAAAAAACGCGGAGGGATGCGCTGATGTTTGCCTATATCGTGCGGCGCCTGCTGTTGATCATCCCGACGCTGGTGATCATCCTGCTGGTCAATTTCGTGATCGTGCAGGCCGCGCCCGGCGGGCCGGTGGAACAGGCGATCGCCCACCTGCAAGGGATCGGCGGCGGCAGCATCGGCGGTTCCGCCGGCGAAGGCCTCGGCAGCGGCTCGCGGGCCAGCCGCGGCCTGGACCCGAAACTGATCAAGGACATCGAAAAACAATACGGCTTCGACAAACCGGCACCGGAACGCCTGTGGCTGATGCTCAAGAGCTACGCCCAACTGGACTTCGGCAATAGCTTTTTTCGCGGCGCGACAGTCACCGACCTGATCCTGGAAAAGATGCCGGTGACCATCTCCCTCGGCCTGTGGGCCACGCTGATCACCTACCTGGTGTCGATCCCATTGGGCATTCGCAAGGCAGTGCGCCATGGCAGCAGCTTCGATGTGTGGAGCAGCACCGCCATCGTGATCGGCTATGCGATGCCGGCGTTCCTGTTTGCGATGTTCCTGATCGTGGTGTTCGCCGGCGGCACGTCGCTGAACTGGTTCCCGGTGCGCGGCCTGGTCTCGGAAAACTTCGACGAACTGAGCACGGTGGGCAAGGTCGCCGACTATTTCTGGCACCTGGTCTTGCCGGTCACGGCGCTGGTGATCGGCGGGTTCGCCACCCTGACCATCCTGACGAAAAACTCGTTCCTCAATGAGATCACGCGCCAATACGTGGTCACCGCCCGCGCCAAAGGCTTGAGCGAACGGCAGGTGCTGTACGGGCATGTGTTCCGCAATGCGATGCTGCTGGTGATCTCGGGGATTCCCCAGGCGTTTATCAGCGTGTTCTTTGCCGGCTCGCTGCTGATCGAGGTGATCTTTTCCCTCGACGGCCTCGGGCGCATGAGCTACGAAGCCGCGGTGTCCCGCGACTACCCGGTGGTGTTCGGTTCGCTGTTTATCTTCACCCTGTTCGGCCTCTTGATAAAACTGATCGGCGACCTCTGCTACACCCTGGTGGACCCGCGTATCGACTTCGCCGCGAGGAACGCCTGATGTTCAATCTATCTCCCGTGGCCCGTCGGCGTTTCGAGCGGTTCAAGAAGAACCGCCGCGGCTGGTGGTCACTGTGGCTGTTTATCGGCCTGTTCATCCTGACCCTGGGCGGCGAGTTGATCGCCAATGACAAGCCCTTGGTGTTGAGCTTCAAGAACGAGCTGTATTTTCCAGTGTTCAAGCGCTACACCGAGCAGCAGTTCGGCGGGCAATTGCCGTTCCAGGCCGACTATCGCAGCGACTACGTGCAGAAGCTGATCAAGCAGGACGGCGGCTGGATGCTGTTCCCGCCAGTGCCGTTCAGCGACGACACGCCCAACTACGAACTGACCCGCCCGGCCCCCAGCCCGCCCTCGGCGGTGAACTGGCTGGGCACCGACGACCAGTCGCGCGACGTGGTGGCGCGGGTGATCTTCGGCGCGCGGGTGTCGATCCTGTTTGCCCTGGCGCTCACCGCGATCAGTGCGAGCATCGGCATCGCCGCGGGCGCGTTGCAGGGTTACTACGGCGGCTGGGTCGACCTGATCGGTCAGCGGGTGCTGGAAGTGTGGTCCGGGTTGCCGGTGCTGTACCTGCTGATCATCCTGTCCGGCTTTGTCGAACCGAACTTCTGGTGGCTGCTGGGGATCATGGCGCTGTTTTCCTGGCTGGCCCTGGTGGACGTGGTGCGCGCCGAGTTCCTGCGCGGGCGCAACCTGGAGTACGTCAAGGCGGCGCGGGCCCTGGGTTTGAGCGACGCCAAGATCATGCGCCGACACATCCTGCCCAATGCCATGACGGCCACCCTGAGCTACCTGCCGTTTATTTTGACCGGCGCGATTTCCACCTTGAGCGCCCTGGATTTCCTCGGTTTCGGCATGCCGGCGGGCAGCGCGTCGCTGGGTGAGTTGATCGCCCAGGGCAAGCAGAACCTGCAAGCGCCATGGCTGGGCCTGACGGCGTTTTTCACCTTGGCGCTGATTCTGTCGCTGCTGGTATTTATCGGCGAGGCGTTGCGCGATGCCTTCGACCCCCGTGCATGAGTGAGTCTGTATGAGCGACAACCTGATCGAGATCCGCGACCTCTGCGTCGCCTTCAGCGGCCAGACCGTGGTGCGCAACCTGAGCCTGGATGTGCGCCCCGGCGAGTGCCTGGCGCTGGTCGGCGAGTCGGGCTCGGGCAAGTCGGTGACGGCCCTTTCGATTCTGCAACTGCTGCCCGAAGCCGGCACGCAAACCAGCGGCTCCGTGCGCTATCGCGGCCAAGAGTTGATCGGCGCATCGGCGGCCACCCTGCAAAAGCTGCGTGGCGACCGCATCGCCATGATCTTCCAGGAGCCGATGACCTCCCTCAACCCGCTGCACAGCATCGAAAAGCAGATCGGCGAAACCCTGCTGTTGCACAAAGGTATGGGCGGCAAAGCAGCACAGGCGCGCATCATTGAACTGCTCGAACTGGTCGGCCTCCAGAACCCCCAGGAACGGCTCAAGGCCTATCCGCACCAACTCTCCGGCGGCCAGCGCCAACGCGTGATGATCGCCATGGCCCTGGCCTGCGAGCCGGAACTGCTGATCGCCGACGAGCCCACCACCGCGTTGGATGTGACCGTGCAGCGCAAGATCCTGTTGCTGCTCAAATCCTTGCAGCAACGCCTGGGCATGTCGCTGCTGCTGATCAGCCACGACCTCAACCTGGTGCGCAGCATGGCGCAGCGCGTGTGTGTGATGCATACCGGCGAGATCGTCGAACAGGCCGACTGCGAAACCTTGTTCAACGCGCCACAACACCCCTACAGCCGCTTGCTGCTCGACGCTGAACCGGCGGGCGAGGTGCTGTGCGGCGAAACGCGCGAAACGGTGTTGCAGGTCGACGACCTGAGCGTGCAATTCCCCCTCGGCGGCGGCCTGTTTCAGCGCAAGACCTACCTGCGCGCGGTGGACGGCATCAGCCTCAGCGTGCAGCGCGGCAAGACGCTGGGCATCGTCGGCGAGTCGGGCTCGGGTAAATCCACCCTGGGCCAGGCGATCCTGCGCCTGCTGGACTCCACCGGCAGCATCCGCTTCCAGGGCGTCGCCCTCGACGCGCTCAACCACAAACAGATGCGCCCGTGGCGCAAACAGATGCAGGTGGTGTTCCAGGACCCTTACGGCAGCCTCAGCCCGCGCATGTCGGTGCAGCAGATCATCAGCGAAGGCCTGGAAGTCCACGCACCGTGCAGCCTCGCCGAGTGTGACGCGCAGGTGATCCAGGTGCTCAAGGACGTCGGCCTCGACCCGGCCAGCCGGTATCGTTACCCCCACGAGTTTTCCGGTGGCCAGCGCCAACGCATTGCCATCGCCCGCGCGCTGGTGCTCAAGCCGGCGCTGATGCTGCTCGACGAACCCACCTCGGCCCTCGACCGCACGGTGCAGAAGCAAGTGGTGGCGTTGCTGCGCGAGCTGCAGGACAAGTACGGCCTGACCTACCTGTTCATCAGCCATGACCTGGCCGTGGTGCGCGCCATGGCCCACGACATGATCGTGATCAAGGACGGCAAAGTGGTGGAGCATGGCGCCAGCCATGATGTGTTTGAATCGCCGCAACACCCGTACACCCAGGAACTGCTGGCCGCCGCACACATCCCCTTGTAGGAGCGAGCTTGCTCGCGAAAAGCGCAAGGACACCGCGTTCAACCAGCAGGCCCGCGTCATCGTTAACGTTTTTCGCGAGCAAGCTCGCTCCTACAGGATTCTGCACGCATGAACACCAGCCTCAAGGACTACCAACAGGTTCGCGGCCTGGCCATCCAGTCGCTGTTCGAGATCATCGAGCAGTCCAGCGAAGGCACGGTGATTGTCGACCGCGACGCGAACATCGTGTGGATGAACGAGCGCTACGCCAAGCGCTTCGGCCTCAAGAGCGCCGACGAAGCCATCGGCCAACCCTGCGAACAGGTCATCGCCAACAGCCTGTTGCGCCAGGTGGTGCGCAACGACCAGCCGATCCTGCTGGATATCCAGGACACGCCCAAAGGCCCGTTGGTGGTGATGCGCCTGCCGATCCACAACGACGCCGGCGCGGTGATCGGCGCCATCGGCTTTGCGCTGTTCGATGAGCTGCGCAACCTGTCGCCGCTGATCGAGCGTTACCTGAGCATGCAGCAAGAGCTGGCGTCCACCCGTTCGCTGCTGCGTTCACGCCAGAGCAAGTACACCTTTGCGCACTTTATCGGCACCAGCGCCACCAGCCTCGAAGTCAAACGCCGCGCACGGCGCAGTGCGAGTGCCGAGTCGCCGGTGTTGCTGCTCGGCGAGACCGGCACCGGCAAGGAGTTGCTGGCCCAGGCGATCCACGGCGCCTCGACGCGGGCGCACAAGGCATTTGTCAGCATCAACAGCGCGGCCATTCCCCATGACCTGCTCGAAGCCGAGTTCTTCGGCACCGCGCCCGGCGCGTTTACCGGCGCCGACCGCAAAGGCCGCCCCGGCAAGTTGCAGATCGCCCAGGGCGGCACGCTGTTTCTCGATGAAATCGGCGACATGCCCCTGCCGCTGCAAAGCAAGCTGTTGCGGGTGTTGCAGGAGAAGGAATACGAACCGGTCGGCTCCAACGAGATGCGGCACAGCGACGTGCGGGTGATCGCCGCCACGTCCATGGACCTGGAAGCGGCGATCAAACGCGGCGAGTTTCGCGCCGACCTGTATTACCGGCTGAATGTGCTGCCGATCCAGGTGCCGCCGTTGCGCGAACGCCTGGAGGATATTCCGGCGCTGAGCGAAGCGATCCTCGAAGACCTGCGCAGCCACCACGAACTGGACCGCGAGGCCCTGGCGTTGTTGGCGCGGCATGCATGGCCGGGGAATATCCGTGAACTGCGCAACGTGCTGGAACGCGCGGCGTTGTTGAGCGATGACCGGCTGTTGGGCGCGGCTGAGATTCGCGCCGCGATCGGCACGTTCAGCCCGGTGGCGCACGAGGCGATGGAAACGTTCGAAGGCGAGACGTTCGAAGGCGAGACATTCGCGGCGGCGCGGGAGCGCTTCGATCGGCAGCTGATCACGGCGGCGCTCAAGGCCTGCAGCGGGAATGTGGTGGCCGCGGCCCAGCGCTTGGGGCTGGGCAGGTCGACCTTGTACAAGAAAATGGTCGCGCTGGGGCTGGCTACATCTCAATAAAGAGACAAAATTCTCAAAACAAAGACAATCCTTGTGGGAGGGGGCTTGCCCCCGATGGCAGTGCCTCAGTCAGCCTATTCTTTACAGATCCACCGCTATCGGGGGCAAGCCCCCTCCCACCTTTGATGTGTTTTTGTCTCTGAATTGAGACCAGATCTGAAAAGCTTGTTCATGGATACAATAATATCTATGTATTTCAATAGGTTATGAACATGGCACGCATCTCGCTATAGCCCTCCTCCAACGCATCACCCCACAAAAATAACAATCTGATGGAGACACACCATGAGTGTGATCATTGCCTTGGCAGCCCTCGCGCTGCTGATGCTGGCTGCCTACCGTGGCTACAGCGTCATCTTGTTTGCCCCCATTGCCGCCCTCGGCGCTGTCCTGCTCACCGACCCGTCCGCGGTCGCCCCGGCGTTTACCGGGGTGTTCATGGAGAAAATGGTCGGTTTCATCAAACTGTATTTTCCGGTGTTCCTGCTCGGTGCCGTGTTCGGCAAGCTGATCGAGCTGTCGGGTTTCTCGCGCTCGATCGTGGCGGCCGCAATCCGCTTGCTCGGCACGCGCCAGGCGATGCTGGTGATCGTGCTGGTCTGCGCCCTGCTCACCTACGGCGGCGTGTCGCTGTTCGTGGTGGTGTTTGCGGTGTACCCGTTCGCGGCGGAGATGTTCCGCCAGAGCGACATCCCCAAGCGCCTGATCCCGGCGACCATCGCCCTCGGCGCGTTCTCGTTCACCATGGACGCGCTGCCCGGCACGCCGCAGATCCAGAACATCATCCCCAGCACGTTCTTCAACACCACCGCCTGGGCTGCGCCGTGGCTGGGGCTGATCGGCACGATCTTCGTGTTCTGCACCGGCATGCTCTACCTGGCGCACCAGCGCAACAAGGCGCAACGGGCCGGTGAAGGCTACGGCACCGAACTGCGCAACGAGCCGGAAACCGCCGAGAACCTGAGCCTGCCCAACCCCTGGATCGCGCTGTCGCCGCTGCTCCTGGTGGGCGTGATGAACCTGCTGTTCACCCACTGGATCCCGCAGTGGTACGGCAAGACCCACAGCCTCAGCCTGCCGGGCATGAGCGCGCCGGTGACCACCGAAATCGCCAAGCTCACCGCGATCTGGGCGGTGCAGGCGGCGTTGCTGGTGGGCATCGTCATGGTGCTGGTGTTCGGCTGGTCGGCGATCAAAAGCAAGCTCGCCGAAGGCAGTAAGAGCGCGGTCAGCGGTGCGCTGCTGGCGGCGATGAACACCGCCTCGGAATACGGCTTCGGTGCGGTGATCGCCTCGCTGCCGGGCTTTCTGGTGCTGGCGGACTGGCTCAAGGGCATCCCCAACCCGCTGGTCAACGAAGCGATTACGGTGACGCTGCTGGCCGGTATCACCGGCTCGGCGTCCGGCGGCATGAGCATCGCCCTGGCGGCGATGTCCGAGAGTTTCATTGCGGCGGCCCATGCGGCGAATATTCCCCTTGAAGTGCTGCACCGGGTCGCGGCCATGGCCAGCGGCGGCATGGACACCCTGCCCCACAACGGCGCGGTGATCACCTTGCTGGCGGTCACCGGGCTGACCCACCGCGAAGCCTACAAGGACATCTTCGGCATCACGATCATCAAGACCCTCGCGGTGTTCGTGGTGATCGGTACTTTCTACGCCACCGGCATTGTGTGAGGTTTTCATGACGAACTTGAACGGCAAGACCGCCCTGGTCACCGGCTCCACCAGCGGTATCGGCCTGGGCATAGCGCTGAGCCTGGCCGAGGCCGGCGCCAACCTGATCCTCAACGGCTTCGGCGACGCCAGCGCGGTGATCGCCCAGGTACAGGCGTTCGGCGGCAAGGTCGGGCATCACCCGGCGGACGTCAGCGACCCGGCGCAGATCGCCGACATGCTCGCCTACGCCGAGCGCGAATTCGGCGGTGTGGATATTCTGGTCAACAACGCCGGCATCCAGCATGTGGCGGCGGTGGACGAGTTTCCGGTGGAGCGCTGGGATGCGATCATCGCGATCAACCTGTCGTCGGTGTTCCACAGCACGCGCCTGAGCCTGCCGGGCATGAAGGCCAAGGGCTGGGGGCGTATCGTCAATATCGCCTCGGTGCATGGCCTGGTGGGTTCGGTGGGCAAGGCCGCCTACGTCGCGGCCAAGCATGGCGTGATCGGCCTGACCAAGGTAGTCGGCCTGGAAACCGCCACCAGCAACGTGACCTGCAACGCGATCTGCCCCGGCTGGGTGCTGACGCCGCTGGTGCAGAAGCAGATCGATGATCGCGCGGCCAATGGTGTCGACCCGCAGCAGGCGCAACATGATTTACTGGCAGAGAAGCAGCCGTCGCTGGAGTTCGTCACCCCGCCGCAACTGGGTGAGCTGGTGTTGTTTTTGTGCAGCGAGGCCGGTGCCCAAGTGCGCGGCGCGGCATGGAACATCGATGGTGGTTGGCTGGCCCAATAGACCAAACACAGAAAATCCAATGTGGGAAGGGGCTTGCCCCCGATGGCAGTGGGTCAGTACCGCATGTGCTAGCTGATACTCCGCCATCGGGGGCAAGCCCCCTCCCACATTCGAACTCCACTGTTTGGAAGACCTGTACAAGAATAAGAGACGTGCTTATGTCCGAGATCCTCTGGCAACCCTCCCCCGAACGCATCCGTCACACCCGGATGGACCAGTTCCGGCGCTTTATCAATGACCGCTATAGCGTGCAGCTCGACGACTACCCGGCGTTGCACCAGTGGAGCATCGACCAGCGCGCCGACTTCTGGCAGGCGATCGTGGCGTTTTTCGACGTGCAGTTTCGCAGCCCGCCCAGCGCGGTATTGATCGAAGGCGCCGCGATGCCCAGCGCCGAGTGGTTCCCCGGCGCGACCCTGAACTTTGCCGAGCACCTGCTGCGCCGTCGCGACGCTCACCCCGCCGTGGTCGCCATCAGCGAAGACGGCCAGCGCGAGCAACTGAGCTACGCCGAACTGGCCGCCCACGTCGCCGGCCTGCAACGCAGCCTGCGGGCGGCCGGGGTCGGGCTGGGCGATCGGGTTGCCGCGTGTATGCCCAACACCTGGCAAACCCTGGTCGGCATGCTGGCCACCACCAGCCTGGGCGCGATCTGGTCGTGCTCATCGCCGGACTTCGGCACCCAAGGCGTGATCGACCGTTTCGGCCAGATCGAGCCCAAGGTGCTGATCGCCTGCGCCGGTTACCGCTACGCCGGCAAAACCATCGACCAGAGCGCCAAGCTCAACGAGATCCTCGAACGCCTGCCGTCCCTGCAGCACCTGATCGTCGTGCCGTATGCCCGGCCCCAGGCGCGGGTCGAGGACTATCGGAGCGACGCCAACGTCGCGCTGTGGAGTGACTTCTACCAACCGGGCGGCGCGCCTGAGTTCGTCGCGGTGCCGTTCGACCATCCGCTGTATATCCTCTATTCCAGCGGCACCACTGGCGTGCCCAAATGCATCATCCACGGCACCGGCGGCGTGCTGCTCACCCACCTCAAGGAGCACGGCCTGCATGCGGACCTGTCCCGCGAGGATTGCCTGTTCTACTACACCACCTGCGGCTGGATGATGTGGAACTGGCTGGTTTCGGTACTCGCGCTCGGCGCCACCGCCGTGCTGTACGACGGCTCGCCATTTCACCCTGGCCCCGAGCGCTTGATCGACCTGATCGACGCGGAACGGATCAGCGTGTTCGGCACCAGCCCCAAGTTCCTCGCCACCCTGGAAAAAGCCGGCCTGCAGCCGCGCCTGAGCCATGACCTGAGCAGCCTCAAGGGCCTGATTTCGACTGGCTCGCCGCTGTCGCCGCAGAGCTACGACTACGTGTACCGCGAGATCAAGGCCGAGGTGTGCCTGTCATCGATGTCTGGCGGCACCGATATCGTCTCCTGCTTCGTCATCGGCAACCCGGTGCTGCCGGTACGCCGCGGCGAAATGCAATGCAAGAGCCTGGCGATGGCCATCGAGGTGTGGGACGACCAGGGGCGGCCGTTGCTCGGTGAAAAAGGCGAACTGGTGTGTACCCGGCACTTCCCCGCCATGCCCATCGGCCTGTGGAACGACCCGCAGCAGAAAAAACTGCGCGCCTCCTATTTCAGCCAATTCCCCGGCGTGTGGGCCCAGGGCGACTACGCCGAACAGCGGCCCAACGGCAGCCTGCTGATTCACGGGCGCTCCGACGCGGTGCTCAACCCTGGCGGCGTGCGGATCGGCACCGCCGAGATCTATCGGCAGGTGGAAAAAGTCCCGCAGGTGCTGGAAAGCCTGGCCATTGGCCAACGCTGGCAAGACGATGTGCGAGTCGTGCTGTTCGTGCGACTCGACGACGGCGTCGAACTGGATGACGCCCTCGAACAGCAGATCCGCCAGGTGATCCGCGCCAATACCACACCACGCCATGTACCGGCGAAGATCCTCGCTGTCAGCGATATCCCGCGCACCATCAGCGGCAAGATCGTCGAACTGGCGGTGCGCAATGTGGTACACGGCGAACCGGTGAAAAACACCGACGCGCTGGCCAACCCGGAGGCCCTGGCACAGTTTCGCGACCGGCCTGAGCTGGCGCTTTAAGATGAAAGGTTTCAGCGCCAACGCACTCATTTGCAGAAAAAAACCCAATGCATGCTATTTTTCGGGGGTAGTCACCCACCGCTATCCCACCGGATAATCGCTGTTGTCATTTTTCAAAGCGTTACGCTCAGGGCTTTTTATGAAGGAAACATCCACCGGTAGCGAAGCCGCCGCATTGATTGCGCGGCTGGACTGGGCCAAAAGCCCGCTCGGTGAGGCCAATGATTGGCCGCAAAGCCTGCGTACCGCCGTGGATATCGTCGTCCACTCGCCGATGCCGATGCAGCTGTTGTGGGGCCGCGAACTCATCCAACTCTACAACGACGCCTTCGCCCTGCTGGCGGGCAACAAGCACCCCGACGCAATGGGCCAGCCGGCGCACCAGACCTGGCCGGAATTACACAGTTTCACCGCGCCGATCTATGACGCGGTCTTCAGCGGCCAGGTGCGCTCCTTCAGTGAGCAGCGCTTTGTGCTGCAACGCAACCAGCGCGACACCGAGATCTGGCTCGACCTGACCTACAGCCCGATCCGCGATGAACGCGGCAGCGTCGCCGGCATCCTCGTCACCGCCATCGAAACCAACGAACGCCGCCAGTTCACCCAGGAACTGCAACAGCGCTCCGAAGCCAGCCTCAAAGCCCAGCAAAGCACCGAGCAACGCCTGCGCCACCTCAACGAAAACCTCGAAGAGCGTGTGGCCCAGCGCACCCTGGCACTGGCCGAGGCCAACCAGCGCCTGCAAAACGAGATGGTCGAACGCGAACGCGCCGAAGACGCCCTGCGCCACGTGCAAAAAATGGAAGCGGTGGGCCAACTCACCGGCGGCATCGCCCATGACTTCAACAATATGCTCACCGGCATCATCGGCAGCCTGGACCTGATGCAACGCTACATCGCCGCCGGGCGCAGCGACGACATCGGCCGCTTTGCCGACGCCGCCGTGGCCTCCGCCCATCGCGCCGCCGCCCTCACCCACCGCCTGCTGGCGTTCTCGCGGCGCCAGTCACTGGACCGCCGCCCGCTCGACCCGAACCAGTTGGTGGCCTCGCTGGAAGACTTGTTCCAGCGCACCAAGGGCGCGCACATCACGCTCAAGGTGCAACTGGGCCACGATATCTGGCCGGTGAACAGCGACGCCAGCCAGCTGGAAAACGCCCTGCTCAACCTGGTGATCAACGCGCGGGATGCCATGCCCGATGGTGGCGAACTGCTGATCGAAACCGCCAACAGCTACCTCGACGGCACCGACATCACCACCCCGGAACCGGTCAAGGCCGGTGATTACGTGATGCTCGGCGTGCGCGACAACGGCACCGGCATGGCACCGAAAATCCTGGCCAAAGCCTTCGATCCGTTTTTCACCACCAAGCCCATCGGCCAGGGCACCGGCCTGGGGCTGTCGATGATCTATGGCTTCGCCCAGCAATCCGGTGGCCATGTGACCCTCCACAGCGAACCGGGCCAGGGCACCTGCGTGCGCTTGTATCTGCCGCGCCTGCACGGCACTTCCCTGGCAAGCAGCTTGCCGGCCAGCCTCAGTGAGGCCGCGCCCGTGGCCCTGGCCGGAGAGGCCGTAGTGGTGGTCGAGGACGACCCGGCGGTCCGCATGCTGGTGGTCAATGTCCTCGATGAACTGGGCTACACCGCGCACCAGGCCGCGGATGCACGCACCGCCTTGCCGCTGCTGGAATCGGACTTGCGCGTGGATTTGCTGGTGACCGACGTCGGCCTGCCGGGCATGAACGGCCGGCAACTGGCGGAAATCGCCCGTCAGCACCGCCCGGGCCTGCGCATCCTGTTCATGACCGGTTATGCGGAAAAAGCCGCCGAACGCCAGGGCTTTCTGGAAGACGGCATGGACATGGTGGCCAAGCCGTTTTCCATCGACGTGCTCGCCACCAAAATCCGCAGCATGATCAGCGTCGACGATCCAGTTCAGGCATAATCGCGCGCCGTCGCACACCCCGGTAGAGAACCATGAAAGCCCAAGCCCGCCATATCCTGGTGAAAACCAGTGAAGAAGCCGAACAGCTCAAGCAGCGCATCGCCAAGGGCGAAGCGTTCGATGTGCTGGCCAAGAAGTACTCCACCTGCCCGTCCGGCAAGCGCGGCGGCGATCTGGGCGAGATCCGGCCGGGGCAGATGGTCGGCGCGATTGATGCGGTGATCTTCAAGAAGCCGCTGCGGGTGGTGCATGGGCCGGTCAAGAGCAAGTTTGGGTATCACTTGGTGCAGGTGTTTTATCGGGATTGAGGGGTTGGCTTTAGGGCGCTATCGGGGGCAAGCCCCCTCCCACATTCGACCGCATTGCGCTCACTGTGGGAGGGGGCTTGCCCCCGATCCGCCGCAGGCGGCCATTCACCCCCTAGGAATCAACGCCCCCGGCACCTGGATCACCCGGCTCGCCAACCGATGCCCGGCCAAGGCCGCCTCTTGCGGCGAGCCGCCCTTGAGCCGACTGGCCAGGTACGCCGCGCTGAACGAGTCCCCCGCCGCCGTGGTGTCTACCACCGTCTCGACCTTCAACGCCGGCACGACAAAACGCTGGCCTGCGCAACGAATCAAACAGTCCTCGGCACCGCGCTTGAGCACCACTTCCGCGACTGCCGGATACGCTGCGAACACCTGTTCGCTGTCGGCATGACCAAACAATGCGCGCTCGTCATCTTCGGTCAGCAAGGCCATATCCACCTCGGCCAACACTTTGTGATAGGCCGCACGCGCCACCTCGACACTCGCCCACAAACGCGGCCGGTAGTTGTTGTCGAACACCACCCGGCCGCCGCGCCGACGGGTTTCGATCAAGGCCTGCAACAAGCGCTCGCGCCCGACTTCACCGAGCACCGCCAGGGTAATGCCGCTGAAATACACCACGTCATAGCCCGGCAACGCTGCCAGGATCGGAGCGGCGGCGGGCGTGGTGAAGCAGTCGCGCACGGCCGCTTCGTTGCGCCAGTAGAGGAATTTGCGCTCGCCGTTGGCGTCGGTCTGGATGCAGTACAACCCCGGCAACCGCCCGGGCAGGCGCTGGACCATGCTCAGGCCCAGGCCTTCGTCGGTCCACTGTTGGCACATAGCGTCGCTGAAGCTGTCATCGCCCAGGGCGGTGACGTAGTCGACGAGGCCGAGCGCCCCCAACTCGCGGCGCAGGTACACCGCGGCGTTCAGGGTGTCGCCGCCGAAGCTTTGGTGCAGGCTGCCGTCGGCGCGGTGTTGCAGTTCGATCATGCATTCGCCGATGAGGGCGATGCGGGGTGTGGTGTTCATGCCTGTTGTCTCCGGTGCGGCTGATGGCCCCGTCGCGGGCGAGCCCGCTCCTACCTTTGAATGTGTTCACACATCCAAAGGGCGCAGCGGGTTTGCCTGCGATGGAGGCGACGCGGTCTAGAAGCAGGTATGCAGTGACTCGATCACCTGCAGTTGCTCATCCACCAGGCAACCGACCTGCCACTTGTCGAACGTCAGGCACGGGTGGGAAGTGCCGAAGGAAATAATGTCGCCGATGCGCAGCTCAACCCCTGGCGCAACGCTCATGAACGCATGCTGGTCCATCACCGCGGTGACCTTGCACGCGCTCACATCATCGCCTTGCGCCGGCACGATCCCAGCCTTGTAGCGCTTGAGCGGCACCGGCAAACCGGCGTCGTAGGCCACATCGCGCTTGCCCAGGGCGACCACCGCGAAGCCAGGCTCAGGCAACGATTGCACGTGGGCCCAGACTTCCAGCGCCGGGCGCAGGCCTTCGCTGAGGTCGCTGCGCCGGTCGAGCACGCAGCATTGCGCATCTTTGTAGATGCCATGGTCATGGGCCACGTAGCTGCCGGGACGCAGCACGCTGAGGAAACTCCCGGCGGCGTTTTGCGCTTCGAAGGACTCGGCGATCAGGTCATACCAGGCCGACCCCGACGCGGTGACGATGGGCTTGGCCAGGTCGAACGAGCCGTTGTTCTGCAGGTCCACCGCCAGGCGCACCAGGCTCGCGGCGAAGTCGCGGATGCCAGTGATGGCGTGTTCGCCGTGGATCACGCCTTCGTAGCCTTCGATACCGGTCAGGGCCAGCGCCGGCTGGGCCTTGATCGCCGTGGCCAGATCGCGCACCTCTTGCTCGCTGCGGCAACCGCAACGGCCGCCGACCACGCCGTACTCGATCATCACGTTCAGGCGCAGGCCACGGGCGGCGAAGAACAGGCCCAGGTCAGCGACGTTGTCCGGGTGGTCGACCAGGCAGTGGAAGTCGAAGTCTGCGTCGGCCAGCAAGTCGGCGATCAACGCCATGTTCGGTGCGCCCACCAGTTGGTTGGCCATCAACACACGGCGCACACCGCCGGCATAGGCGGCGCGGGTCTGTACCGCGCTGGCCAGGGTGATGCCCCAGGCACCGGCGGCGATCTGGCGCTGGAACAGGGCCGGCATCATGCTGGTTTTGCCATGGGGCGCAAGCTCGGCGCCGCTGTTGCTGACAAAGGCCTGCATCCAGCGGATGTTGTGTTCGAGGGCGTCGCGGTGCAGCACCAGGGCCGGCAGGCTGACGTCACGGACCAGATGGGCGCCGACAGCGGCGGTGCCCTTTGCAACGGCGTTGATGGCAGGCATGAACTGCTCCTATTCGTTGATGCGACGGGCCAGGTTGTTGGCGCTTTCGATCAACACCCGGCGATAGTCGTTGTAGTTTTTACTGGCATCGGCGCGGGGCGCGACGATGCACAGGGTCGCAATGCTGATGCCCTGCGCGTCCCGGACCGGGGCGGCAAAGCAATGGGTAAAGGTGTCGGCCACGCTGTCGAAGGAAAAGAAGCCATCGACGCTGGCCTGACGGATCTGTGCGAGGAAGGTCTCCAGCGGCAAGCGCTGGCCGTCCGGCAGGATGAAATCGTCGGGGTCGATCAGGTCGACGATCTGCTGGTCGCTCAAATGCCCCAGCAACAGGCGCCCGGACGCGGTCCACGGGATCGGTGCGTTTTCGCCGATGTCCGAGGAAATCCGGAAATGCCGCTCGCCTTCACGCATCAGCGCCACCGTATATTTGCGCCCGTTGAGCAGGCACATCTGCGCGGTTTCGTGGGTCTGGCTGACGATCGCCTGCAAGGCGTGGTCGGCCTCGCGGGTCAGGTCGAAATGGCGCAGGTGCGCCTGGCCGAGGAAGTACAGCTGACGGCCGAGGTAGACGTGCCCGTCCTTGCCCACGGTTTCCAGGATGCGGCGTTCCAGTAAGGAGGCGACCAACTCGTAGACCGTGGACTTGGGGCTGCCGATGCCGCTGGCGATATCATTCGGGCGCAGGGGCTGGCCGACTTCCTTGAGGAAATCGAGGATATCGAATGCACGGTCCAGGCCTTTGGCGCGGCGTTTGATGGTGTCTTCGGTCATGGCAGTTTCGGTCCGCTCGAAATGGTAGGGCTGGCGCAGGTCCACTGTGGGAGGGGGCTTGCCCCCGATGGCGGTGTGCCAGTGGACACATCTGTTGCTGATACACCGCTATCGGGGGCAAGCCCCCTCCCACATTGGATTTACTGTGGTTTCAAGAGTGGGGCATTTAGCCCTTTTTCTTGTAGGCCACGCAATCGATCTCGACCTTGCAATCCACCATCATGTTGGCCTGCACGCAGGCGCGTGCCGGGGCGTGTTCGGAGCTGAAGTATTCGCCGAAGACTTTGTTGAAGCTCCAGAAATCCCGTGGGTCTTCCAGCCACACGCCGACGCGCACCACGTCGTTCAAGGCGTAGCCAGCCTCTTCGAGAATCGCCACCACGTTGCGCATCGTCTGGCGGGTTTGCTCGACGATGCCGCCGCTAATGATTTCACCGTCCACCGCTGGCACCTGGCCCGAGACGTAGAGCCAGCCGTCCGCTTCCACCGCGCGGGCGAAAGGCCGAGGCTGGCCGCCGCCGGCGGTGCTGCCGGTGCCGTAACGAGTAATGCTCATAAATAGTGCTCCTTGACTGACAGTTAAAAACGAATGTTCTTCAGGAATTCCGCCAGGCGCGGCGACTGCGGGCGTTCGAAGATGTCCTTCGCCGAGCCCTGTTCTTCAATGCGCCCCTGGTTCATGAAGACGATTTTGTCCGAGACTTCGTAGGCAAAACGCATCTCATGGGTCACCAGCAACATGGTCATGCCCTCTTCCGCCAGGCCCTTGATCACGCTGAGCACTTCGCCCACCAGTTCCGGGTCGAGGGCCGAGGTGACTTCGTCGAACAGCATCAGGCTGGGGTTCATCGCAATCGCACGGGCGATGGCCACGCGCTGTTGCTGGCCGCCGGACAACTGGCCGGGGAAATGATTGCGGCGTTCCAGGAGCCCTACACGGTCCAACCATTTTTCCGCCAAGGCCACGGCTTCGTCCTTAGGCATTTTCTTAACTTTCAACAAGCCCAGGGTGACGTTCTGCAGCGCCGTCAGGTGCGGGAACAGGTTGAACTGCTGGAAGGCCATGCCGGTCATGGCGCGGTGCTGGGCGATTACCCGCTCCGGGTGGCGCACGCGCTTGCCGGCGACGTCGCTGTAGCCGATGGACTCGCCATCCAGGCTGATCTGACCGCCCTGGAACTCTTCGAGCAGGTTGACGCAGCGCAGCAGCGTGGTCTTGCCCGAGCCGCTGGAGCCGATCAACGTCACCACGTTGCCGCGCTGCATGGACAGGTCGACGCCCTTGAGCACTTCCACCGTGCCGTATTGTTTGCGCAGGCCGCGAATGTCCAGCAGCGGTTGGGTCGTTTGAGGTTGGTTCATGGCAAGGCCACCCGCTTTTCAATGTAGCGCCCGAATAACTCGATGGCGTAGTTGATGACAAAAAACAGAAAACCCGCGAACAGGTAGAACTCCAGGGTCATGAAAGTGCGCGCGATCACCTGCTGGGTACTGAGCAGCAACTCGGCGACGCCGATCACCGACAGCAGGGTCGAGGCCTTGACGATTTCCGTGGAGGAATTGACCCAGGTCGGCAAAATCTGCCGCAGCGCCTGGGGCAACAGCACGTAGCCCAGGGACTGGTAGAACGTCAGGCCAATCGCCTTGCCCGCTTCCATTTGCCCGCGGGGAATGGCTTGCAGCGCGCCGCGCACGATCTCCGCGACGTGGGAGCCGCAGAACAGCGTCAGCCCGACCGCACCGGCCTGGAACGCGCTGATCTGCCAACCGAGCGCCGGCAGCATGTAGAAACACGCCAGCACCAGCACAAACACCGGCGTGCCACGGATCAGGTCGACATACAGACGAAACGGCAGACGCATCCAGAATCTGCCGTAGGTCAGGATCAACCCGGCGACGATGCCGATCAGGGTGCCGAAGATAATCGCCAGCGCCGAGACATAGACGCTGGCCTGGAACCCGGCCCAGAGGGTGTCCCGGGCGATCCACAACTCATGCAGCCAGCTGGGGGATTGGTACATGCGAGCCTCTTCTAACGACGGATCGCCAGACGCTGTTCCAAGTAACGGAGCAGCATGGCGATCAGGTAACAGGCGGCCACGTAGAGCGCGGTCGTGACCAGCCAGGTTTCAATCACCCGGTAGCTTTCGACGTTGATCTTGCGGGCGTAATAGGTCAGCTCCGGCACCGCGATCGCGGCGGCCAGCGAGGTGTCCTTGAACAGCGAAATGAAGTTGTTCGACAGCGCCGGCAGCACGTTGCGCAGCATCACCGGCACGGTGATATAGGCGCGGATCCGCCACTCGCCCAGGCCGATGGCCAACCCGGCTTCGCGCAAGCCCTTGGGAATATTCAGCAGCCCGGCGCGGAACACTTCGGTCAGGTAGGCACCGGCGTACAGCGACAGGGTGATGATGAACGACGGGATCTTGTCCAGGCGGATACCCAGGCTGGGCAAGGCGAAGTAGATCAACAGGATCAGCACCAGGATCGGCGTATTGCGCACCACCGTCACATACACCGAGGCCAACAGGCGCAGCGCGCGGTGCTTGGACAGCATGGCAAACGCCATCAGCAGGCCGATCACGCAACCGATGGCGATCGACAGCAGCGCCAATTCGAGGCCGAGCCCCAGCCCCGCCAGCAAGGTGTCGAAGTCGCGCCACACGGCGGCAAAGTTCAACTGATAGTTCATGGTCGACAGTACCTGATGGGGGCGCCGTTCGCGGCGCCCCGGTTTTCACGAATCACTTGAACTCGACGGGGAAACCAATCGCCGGCTCCGGCAGGTCGACGCCGAACCATTGCTTGAACGAGGCCTTGTAGGTGGGGAATTCGACACCGGTCATGGCTTCGTGCAGCGCGGTGTTGACGAAGTTCAGCCAGTCCTGGTCGCCACGCTTGACCGCGCACGCGTAGGTTTGCGGGCTCCAGGCATACGCCGGGCTGCGGTAGCGGCCGGGGTTCTGCACCATCAGGTACTTGACCGAAGACTGGTCGGTGGCGGCCGCATCGGCGCGGCCGGAGTTCACCGCCTGGTACATCAGGTCGACGCTGTCGTACTGGTCGACCTTGGCCTTGGGCAGCGCCTGGTGGACCAGTTCTTCGGCGTAGACGTTTTGCAGCACGGCCACGGTGACGCCGTCGCCGGCGGCCTGCAGGTCTTCGATCTCCTTGTACTTGCTGTTGTTCGGCAGCAGCAGGCCGACGCCTTCGCGGTAGTACGGCAGGGTAAACGCCACCTGCTGCGCACGGCTGGCGGTGACGGTAATGAACTGGCAACTCATGTCGACTTTGTCGGTCAGCAGGTTGGGAATCCGCGCGTCGGAGGACTGCACCACAAACTCGACCTTGCTCGGGTCGTTGAACAAGCCCTTGGCCACGATGCGGCCGATGTCGATATCAAACCCCTGCAACTTGCCATCCGCTCCCTGGAAGTGCCACGGCGCATTGGTACTGCCTGTACCCACGATCAGATGCCCACGCTTGAGCACATCATCGAGCTTGCTGCCCGCCGCCTGCACAGTGCTTGCGAGGGAAGCCGATGCGGCGAAGAGAAAAACACACGCTTTGAACACGGAAGGTCGGTGATGCATGACAAGCACTCCAGGAGTTGTGTATTCCGCTATACCGGAACTTAGTATGTAACAACGGAATAGACAGCAGAAAGTGTGCCATACGCACGAGTGGGAAAATAGGTTGGGAATAAACTCTTTTTAAATCAGCGATATAAACATTCATGCGACACAAGGCGTATCGCCAGCAGGTGCAATCCCGTTGCTACCCAAGGCCCCACACTGCGGTGACAGGCTCACCTGGGCGCACCAGCCTGGCGTTACCGCGCACCATGGCAGTGCGCGCACTTGAACGGGTTCTGACGGGCGTGCGAGCGACCTGTGAAGATTGACAGTAGACACAGGCGTTCTTCCCACCTAGCGTAAGCGCAGGTACAACAGGGAGAAGCCCTCGTGAACTATGTCAACGCGGTGGTTGAGGACAAGGCTGCGTTTGAACGGGAACTGAATACCCCGCAGCCTGTGTTTATCGTGTTCATGTCACATGACTGCACCGCGTGCAGTGACGCGATGCCGCGCTTCATGCGAATCAGCGAGCGTTACAAGGACCAGGCCAAAGTCTTGATCCTTGACTGCGTCAACACGCCCAGGCATCCGCGTGTCGACCGCATTCCGATGCTGCTGATCTACCGCGACCAGGTACTGCTCGACGCCCTCCCCGGCCTTGCCGAAGACGCGCTGGAAAGCGCCTTCGAGCAGTACACCCAAGCCTATCCGGTCACGCCTGTGGCACCAGCCCCCGGAAAACCTGCATGAACCATGGCGTCCGGCAACTCACCGGCAATGGACTCAAGAATATCGGTCATGCTCAACACGCCGATGAACTCACCGCACTCGTTGATCACGAAGGCGATGTGGGTCGAGGCCTGGCGCATCTGTTCTAGGGCGTTGAGGATCGAGCAACTCGCCAGCAAGTTGATCGCCCGACGCGCCAGTTGCTCAAGGTCCGGTTCGTTACCAGCCAGGTAATCCTTGAGCAATTCCTTCTTATGCACAAAACCTAATGGCTCATCGACAGCACCGTTACGGATCAACGGCAGGCGCGAGTAGGACGAACGCATCAGTTTCAGGCGGATAGTGTCGCGATCGTCCGCCAAATCGATAAAGTCGACCTTGGCCCGCGGGGTCATCAAGCTGCGGATCGGCCGCGCGGCCAGTTGCAGCACGCCGCTGATCATTACGCGCTCACGTCGGTCGAACAGCGGGCCCTGAGTCACATCCGGTTCACCCAGCAGGTCAGCCACCTCTTCGCCCACCTCGTCCTCCGCCAGGCTGCGCCCGCCAAGCAAGCGCATCACCGCGTGGGCGGTGCGCTCACGCACGGGCAACACGCCTTGCGCCGACTTCTTGCGCCGGACCCGGGCAATCTGGTTGAACACCTCGATCAGGATCGAGAAACCAATCGCCGCATACAGGTAGCCTTTCGGAATGTGGAAGCCCAGGCCTTCGGCGGTCAGGGCGAAACCGATCATCATCAAGAAGCCCAGGCACAGCATGATCACCGTCGGGTGCGCGTTGACGAAGCGGGTCAGCGGTTTGCTCGCGACGATCATCAGGCCGATGGAAATGACCACCGCGATCATCATCACCGCCAGCTCATCGACCATGCCCACGGCGGTAATCACCGCGTCGAGGGAGAACACCGCGTCGAGCACCACGATCTGCGCGACGATCGGCCAGAACATCGCATAGGCCACATTGCCCGAGCGTTGCGCCACATGGCCCTCAAGGCGTTCATGCAATTCCATGGTGGCCTTGAACAACAGGAACACACCGCCGAACAGCATGATCAGGTCACGCCCGGAAAAGCTCTTGTCGAACACCTCGAACAACGGCTGGGTGAGGGTCACCAACCAGGAAATACTCGCCAGCAAGCCCAGGCGCATCAGCAAGGCCAGGGACAAGCCGATCAACCGCGCACGGTCGCGCTGCTCCGGCGGCAACTTGTCCGCCAGGATCGCGATAAACACCAGGTTGTCGATGCCCAGCACCAGTTCCAACACAATCAACGTCAACAGGCCAAGCCAGGCCGTAGGGTCCGCTAACCATTCCATTTATAGAGTCTCTTTATCAGTGTTCAGAATGCCGGGCACGGCAAAGCGCGGTCAGGGGACCGGGAAAGGGTTAACCATTGGAATACGAGGTGCTTCAGCGGGAACAGCAACAACGGTTGTCTTGGGGAAAGACGACTGGGGGGCTCCGAAAGGGCGTTCATGCAAGTCCTGAAATAACAAAAGGACCTCAATCCTACATTCGAAATACAAATTCCCTACAACACAAAACCATTACAAAACCTGTCCCCAAACCCCATGTGGGAGGGGGCTTGCCCCCGATGACGGTGTATCAGCCAGCATATGAGTAACTGAAAAACCACTATCGGAAGCAAGTCAAATCGTCGCACCGCCCTCCCACACCTTGACCTGTGGCGTATCACGCTTTACGGGTCGCTTCATCCAGCGCCAATATGGTATGAGCATTCGTGACCGTGGTCGCAAGAGTGTTGATCACCCCCGACCGCAACGCCCCCAGCGTGGCCGCCGCCTTGGTGTTCTCGCTGGCAATCGCCACCACATCCGGAATCCGGAACAACTCCTGCACCGTCAGCCCGATCACCCGCCCCTGGATGGCGTTGACCGCCGGCTGCCCGTGGATATCGATAAAGTCATACCCCATCATGTCGCCCACCGTGCCGGACAACCGCGCCTGGGCAATCTCCTGGGGCGAGAACCAGCCCATGCGTACCATGTTGCTGTTCTCGCTCATGTCGCCGATGCCGATCAGCGCAATGTCGGCACGCCGCGCCCGATCGAGGGTCGAGCGCACCGTGTCGTTATTGATCAGCACGCCGCGCAGTTCCGGGTTGGCCACCAGGGCCGGCGCGTACAGGCTTTCACTCTCGCCGCCAAAGCGCAGGGCCAGGCGCCGGCAGATATGGTCGGGGTTCATGTATTCGCCAGCCTTGAGCGAACCGCCGATGGCGCAGACAAATGTGCAATTGCGCGTCACCGGCAGGAACACGTTATCGGCCACCGCGCCAACATTACGCCCCATGCCCACGGCGACGATCATGCCGTCGCTCAAAGTCTTGTTCAGGTAATTGGCCACCAGGCTGGCGACGGCCGAGCGCTGGGTGTCGGGGTCGCTGTGGTCGACGGCGATCAGGGCGCGGTCGAGCTTGAAGCGCTCCACCAAGGCGCGTTCCAGCTCATTGTTCATCGCCGGGTGCTGCAACACGCGCACTTCGACAATGCCTTCATCGCGCGCACGTTTGAGCAGGCGACTGACTTTTGCCCGCGACAGGTCAAAGCGCTTGGCGATGGCTTCCTGAGTGACGTTTTCGAGGTAATAGAGCATCGCCACTTCGGTCATCTGATCGATATCGCTGGCAATGCGCTGGCTACTGTCACTCATGGGGACGGGCTTCCGTTTCGGCGTCAAAGGCACATTCTCCCGACTCTTGCCCCGCCACGTCCACTACTGATGCCCATCGCGCTCGATCGCATTGATGCGCGCGACCTTGGCCCCGGAACGCGCCGCCTCGAACTCCGAAGCCAGGAACGCGGTGACGATGCTCTTGGCCAGCTCGGCGCCGATCACCCGTGCGCCGATGGACAGGATCTGCGCATCGTTGCTCTTGCGCGCGCGCTCCGCCGAGTACGTGTCATGGGCCTGCGCCGCGCGAATCCCCAACACCTTGTTCGCCGAGATGGCCATGCCGATCCCAGTGCCGCACACCAGCACGCCCAGGCGCTGCTGCCCGGCATTGATGGCATTGGCCACGGCCAGCGCGATGTCCGGGTAGAGCACCGGCGCGGTGGAATGGGTGCCGAAGTCGGTCACCGGGTAGCCCAGCGTCTCGATATGGCGCTTTAACAGCTCTTTGAGCTCAAAACCCGCTTCATCGCATCCGATAGCCACCGGGAAAGGTGTGTTCATGGCGTCTGGCTCCGCTGCCGAGGTCGTACTTATGACTGATCAGATGATCACTCAGTGAAATATCGTTCAGTCATTTCGCGGGCATCACCCCCTCTCTGTCAAGCATGATTTAACTGACCCGGCAGTCAAAGCGGTCTAGAAAGGCGTTATTGGCGAAAAACATCAGAATCCCAGCTTTTACATGAAAGAGATTGACTGATCAGAATTTCATTTGATACACATATGCTCACAGCGAAACATGACTGTGCGACCTAATAAGAATTCACAGCACGAGGACACGCCGATGGCCACGCCATTACTGCTCCAGGCTGAACACGTCGCCAAGGCTTACGCCGGTATCCCTGCCCTGCGTGACGGGCGCCTCTCTCTGCGTGCCGGCAGCGTCCACGCCCTGTGCGGCGGTAATGGCGCGGGCAAGTCGACGTTCCTGAGCATCCTGATGGGCATCACCCCGCGCGACGCCGGCACCATCCTGCTCAACGGCACAGCGGTGCAGTTCAACCGCCCGAGTGAAGCCCTGGCATCGGGGATCGCAATGATCACCCAAGAGCTGGAACCCATCCCCTACATGACCGTCGCCGAAAATATCTGGCTGGGCCGCGAACCACGCCGTGCCGGCTGCATCGTCGATAACAAGGCCCTGAACCGGCGCACCCGCGAGCTGCTCGAAAGCCTGGAGTTCGACGTCGACGCCAGCAGCCCGATGCACCGCCTCAGCGTGGCGCAGATCCAACTGGTGGAAATCGCCAAGGCGTTCAGCCATGACTGCCAGGTGATGATCATGGACGAACCCACTTCGGCCATCGGCGAGCACGAAGCGCAGACCCTGTTCAAGGCGATCCGCCGCCTCACCGCCCGTGGCGCCGGCATCGTGTATGTGTCGCACCGCCTGAGCGAACTGGCGCAGATTGCCGATGACTACAGCATCTTCCGCGACGGCGCCTTCGTGGAAAGCGGGCGCATGGCGGATATCGACCGCGACCATTTGGTGCGCGGCATCGTCGGCCAGGAACTGACGCGCATCGACCACAAGGTCGGCCGCGAATGCGCCGCCGCCACCTGCCTGCAGGTCGATAACCTGAGCCGTAAAGGCGAGTTCCACGACATCAGCCTGCAACTGCGCCAGGGCGAGATCCTTGGCATCTATGGCCTGATGGGTTCGGGGCGCAGCGAGTTCCTCAATTGCATCTACGGGCTGACGGTGGCCGATTCCGGCAACGTCACCCTGCAAGGCAAGCCCATGCCGATCGGGCAGCCCAAGGCAACCATCGATGCCGGCATGTCGCTGGTCACCGAAGACCGCAAAGACAGCGGCCTGGTGCTGACCGGCAGCATTCTGTCGAACATCGCCCTGTCGGCCTACAAACGCCTGTCGAGCTGGTCGCTGATCAACGCGCGCAAGGAAACCCGCTTGGCCCAGGACATGGTCAAGCGCCTGCAGATCAAGACCACCTCCCTGGAACTGCCGGTGGCCTCCATGAGCGGCGGCAATCAGCAGAAAGTCGTGCTCGCCAAATGCCTGTCGACCGAACCGGTGTGCCTGCTGTGCGACGAGCCCACTCGCGGCATCGACGAAGGCGCCAAGCAGGAGATCTACCACCTGCTCGACCAGTTCGTGCGTGCCGGCGGCGCCGCCATCGTGGTGTCGTCGGAAGCCCCGGAACTGCTGCACTTGAGCGATCGCATCGCCGTATTCAAAGGCGGCCGGCTGGTGACCATCAGCACCGACACCGCCCTTTCCCAGGAAGCCTTGTTGAGTCTTGCCTCATGAATGCCAAAACCCTGTCCACCCCAGCCACCTCCATCACCGCCGCGCCGCGCAACCGCCTGCGCCTGTCCCTCGACCGCTTCGGCCTACCGCTGGTGTTTATCCTGCTGTGCGTGGTGATGGCGTTTTCCAGCGAATACTTCATGACCTGGCGCAACTGGATGGACATCCTGCGCCAGACCTCCATCAACGGCATCCTCGCCGTGGGCATGACCTACGTGATCCTGACCAAGGGCATCGACCTGTCCGTGGGTTCGATCCTCGCGTTTGCCGGGCTGTGCAGCGCGATGGTCGCGACCCAGGGTTACGGCCTGCTGGCGGCGGTGAGCGCCGGGATGTTCGCCGGGGCGATGCTCGGCGTGGTGAATGGCTTCATGGTCGCCAACCTGTCGATCCCGCCGTTCGTGGCCACCCTCGGCATGCTCAGCATTGCGCGCGGCATGACCTTCATCCTCAACGACGGCAGCCCGATCACCGACCTGCCGGATGCCTACCTGGCACTGGGTATCGGCAAGATCGGCCCGATCGGCATCCCCATCATCATCTTTGCCGTGGTCGCGCTGATCTTCTGGATGGTGCTGCGCTACACCACTTACGGCCGCTATGTGTACGCGGTGGGCGGCAATGAAAAGAGCGCGCGCACCTCCGGCATCGGCGTGCGCAAGGTGATGTTTTCGGTGTACGTGGTCTCGGGCCTGCTCGCCGGGCTGGCCGGCGTGGTGTTGTCGGCGCGCACCACTTCCGCCCTGCCCCAGGCTGGGGTGTCCTATGAGCTGGACGCGATTGCCGCCGTGGTGATCGGCGGCACCAGCTTGTCGGGCGGCACCGGCAGCATTGTCGGCACGCTGTTCGGCGCGCTGTTGATCGGCGTGATCAACAACGGGCTGAACCTGCTCGGCGTGTCGTCCTATTACCAGCAGGTCGCCAAGGGCCTGATCATCGTGTTCGCAGTACTGATCGACGTGTGGCGCAAGAAAAAACGCTAGAGAACGACCCAACTACAACAATAACGGAGTTCCCCTCATGAAACTTGGTACCACCTTGGCCGCCGTGGCGGCCCTCTCCCTGCTCGCCAGCAGTATCGCCGTGGCCGCCGACGGCAAGACCTACAAGGTCGGCGCAGCCGTCTACGGCCTCAAGGGCCAGTTCATGCAGAACTGGGTCCGCGAGCTCAAGGAACACCCGGCGGTCAAGGACGGCACCGTGCAATTGACCGTGTTCGACGGCAATTACGACGCCCTGACGCAGAACAACCAGATCGAAAACATGGTGACCCAGCACTACGACGCGATCCTGTTCGTGCCCATCGACACCAAGGCCGGCGTCGGCAGCGTGAAGCAGGCCATGAGCAACGACGTGGTGGTGATCGCCTCCAACACCAAAGTGGCCGACGCCGCCGTGCCGTATGTGGGCAACGACGACGTCGAAGGCGGCCGCCTGCAGGCCCAGGCCATGGTCGACAAGCTCAACGGCAAGGGTAACGTGGTGATCATCCAGGGCCCGATTGGCCAGTCGGCGCAGATCGACCGGGAAAAAGGCGAGCTGGAAGTGCTGGGCAAGCACCCCGGCATCAAGATCATCGAGAAAAAAACCGCCAACTGGGACCGCGCCCAGGCCCTGGCGCTGACTGAAGACTGGCTCAACGCCCACCCCAAAGGCATCAACGGCGTGATCGCGCAGAACGACGACATGGCCCTGGGCGCTGTGCAGGCCCTGAAGTCCCACGGACTGACCTCCAAGGACGTGCCCGTCACCTCGATCGACGGCATGCCGGATGCGATCCAGGCGGCGAAGAAAGACGAAGTCACCACCTTCCTCCAGGACGCCCAGGCCCAGTCCCAAGGCGCATTGGACGTGGCATTGCGCGCC
Source organism: Pseudomonas sp. LY-1 (assembly GCF_053502595.1). NCBI lineage: Bacteria > Pseudomonadati > Pseudomonadota > Gammaproteobacteria > Pseudomonadales > Pseudomonadaceae > Pseudomonas > Pseudomonas sp. LY-1. Next base: position 4,113,129 of record NZ_CP094353.1, read on the forward strand.
CTCGCCGGCAAGGACTACAAACCGCAATCGGTGATCTGGGAACGTTATGCCAAGGACGTGAAATGGGCCGACGGCACCGCCAAGACCTACATCCTGCCGTGGGTGCCGGTGACCAACGCCAATGCCGACGCGCTGTACCAACAAGTCAGCGGCGGCAAGTAACTACTGGCTTGAAACACACTCAAGTGTGGGAGCAAGTGTGGGAGCAAATGTGGGAGGGGGCTTGCCCCCGATAGCGGTGCACCAGTGATAGATCAGGTGACTGACACACCGCCATCGGGGGCAAGCCCCCTCCCACATTGAATCTCCAGTGCTATTTAAAGAGGAGTCATTCATGTCTGGATTCTGGAACCAAGCCTTCGACCTCACCGGCCGTTGCGCGGTGATCACCGGCGGTGCCGCCGGCATCGGCCTGGCCTGCGCCAGCCTGCTGGTCGAACGCGGCGCGCGGGTGGCGCTGCTGGACCGCGACCCGGCGGTGGTGGCCGTGGCCGCCGGCCTCGGCGCCGAGCATCTGGGCATTGCCGTCGACCTCAGCCAGATCGACCAGGTGCAACACAGCGTCGACCGGGTTTTCGCCCACTTCCAACGCCTCGATTACCTGATCAACAGCGCCGGCGTGGCCTTGCTGGACAAGGCCATCGACGTCAGCGAAAGCGCCTGGGACACCACCCTCGACATCAACCTCAAGGCCAGCTTCTTCGTCGCCCAGGCCTGCGCCCGGCACATGCTCGCCCAGGGCGGCGGGCGCATCGTCAACCTGGCCTCCCAGGCCGCGGTAATCGGCCTGGACCGGCATGTCGCGTATTGCGCGAGCAAAGCGGCCATCGTCGGCATGACCAAGGTATTGGCCATGGAATGGGCGCCACAGATCAACGTCAACGCCATCTCCCCCACCATCGTCGAGACCGCGCTGGGCAAGCAGGCCTGGGCCGGCGAAGTCGGCGAACGGGCCAAATTGCAGATCCCGGCGGGCCGCTTTGCCCAGCCGGAAGAAATCGCCGGACTGGCGCTGTACCTGCTCAGCGACGCGGCGCAAATGATCACCGGCGCCAACATGGTGATCGACGGCGGCTACAGCATTCAATAATTCATCTATTTGTCGTGAGGTTTTGTCATGTCCACCGTTACCGAACGCACGCCCGAGCAACTCACCCCGATCATCCCGAAAACCATGCAGGCCGTGGTCTGCCATGGCCCGGAAGACTACCGCCTGGAAACCGTCGACGTGCCCACCCCCGGCCCCGATGAAATCCTCACCAAGGTCGAGCTGTGCGGCATTTGCATGGGCGACATCAAGACCTATCGCGGCGCCCCGTCGTTCTGGGGCGACGCCGAACAACCGCGCTACGTCAAACCGCCGATGATCCCCGGCCACGAATTCGTCTGCCGCGTGGTGGCCCTCGGCCCCGGCGCGGAAAAGCGTGGGGTGAAGGTCGGCGACCGGGTGATCTCGGAACAGATCGTGCCGTGCTGGGGCTGCCGCTTCTGCAACCACGGCCAGTACTGGATGTGCCAGAAACACGACCTGTATGGCTTCCAGAACAATGTGCAGGGCGCCATGGCGCAGTACATGATCTTCACCAAGGAAGGCATCATCCATAAAGTGCCGGACTCGATTGCGCCGGACGAAGCGATCCTGATCGAACCGCTGGCCTGCTCGCTGCACGCGGCGGAACGCGCCAATGTAGATTTCGACGACGTGGTGGTGGTCGCCGGCGCCGGTACGCTGGGCCTGGGGATCATCGGCGCAGTACGCATGCGCAATCCGAAAAAGCTGATCGTGCTCGACATGAAACCCGAACGCGCCGCCCTTGCCCTGCGCATGGGCGCCGACGAAGTGTGGAACCCGGCCGAGGTGGACGTGCTGGCGAAGATCCGCGCAATCACCGACGGCTACGGCTGCGACATCTATATCGAAGCCACCGGTCATCACAAGGCCGTCAACCAGGGCCTGGCGATGCTGCGCAAACTCGGGCGTTTCGTTGAGTTCAGCGTGTTCAACGACGAGGCTACGGTGGATTGGTCGATCATCGGCGACCGCAAGGAACTGGACATCCTCGGCTCGCACCTGGGGCCGTACATGTACCCGCGCGCCATCGACTTTATCGGCAACCGCAAGATCGACATGCGTGACGTGGTGACCCACAAGTTCGCCCTGGCGGACTTCAAGGAAGCGTTTGCGGTGATGGAGCGAGGCGACAAATCACTCAAGGTCGTCCTCGAACCCTAAACACACCACACATCCCAATGTGGGAGGGGGCTTGCCCCCGATAGCGGTGGCTCAGTAATTGATGAGCTCACTGTCACGCCGCCATCGGGAGCAAGCCCCCTCCCACACTGAACAGCTGTGAACCCATAAAACAAGAACACAGGAACCCGCGTTATGAATCGAGTCATCAACGATCCGGACCACGTGGTCGAGGACATGCTGCGCGGCATCCTGGTCGCGCATCCGCAATTGCGCCAGTACGAAACCAATCCACGGGTCATCGTCAAAGCCAAACCGTCGGGCCAAGGCTGCGTCGGCATCGTCACCGGCGGCGGTTCGGGCCATGAGCCGGCCTTCCTCGGCTACGTCGGCCCCGGCCTGGTCGACGCCGTGGCCGTCGGCGAGATCTTTTCCTCGCCCACCGCCAAGAGCTTCTTCGATGCGTTCCGCGCCGCCGACCACGGCGCCGGCGTGGCCTGCCTGTACGGCAACTATGCCGGCGACAACATGAACGTGAAGCTGGCGATGAAAATGGCCGCCAGCAAAGACATGCGTATCCGCACCGTGGTCGCCAACGACGACGTGGCGTCCGCGCCCAAGGCCGAGATCGCCAAGCGGCGCGGCGTGGCCGGGGAAATCTTCATGTGGAAGATCGGCGGTGCCGCCGCTGCCCAGCACTACGACCTCGACGGTGTGATCCGCGTCGCCCAGAAAGCCGTCGACCACTGCCGCTCGATCGGCATCGGCCTCACCCCCTGCACCATTGCCGCCGTGGGCAAGCCGAACTTCGAGATTGCGGACGGCCAGATGGAACTGGGCATCGGCCATCACGGCGAACCGGGCATCGAAGTCATCCCGATCGAACCCGCCGCCGCCATGGCCGAGCGCATGCTCGCGCCGATCCTCGCCGACCGCGACTTCAGCCAGGACGACAGCGTGGTGGTGCTGGTCTCCGGCCTCGGCGCCACGCCGGTGATGGAGCTGTATATTTTCTACGCCGAGGTGGAACGCCAACTCACCGCCAAGGGTTTGAAGATCCACCGTTGCTACGTGGGCAACTACTTCACGTCCCTGGAAATGATGGGCGTGACCCTGACCCTGCTCGGCCTCGACACCGAGCTGAAAACCCTGATCGACCAACCCTGCCGTTCCATCGGCATGACCCAGGCGGAGTGAACCATGAGCGAGCATTTTTCCACCCGCGACGGCAGCGCCATCGTCGCCGACCTGGTCAGCGTGATCGTGGCCAACCGTGAGTACCTCAGCGAAATCGACGGCGCGATTGGCGACGGCGACCACGGCATCAACATGGCCAAGGGCTTCGCCCATTGCGGGCGTGCGATCGAAGGCCGCCAACTGAGCCTGGCCGAAGCCCTGGACGAACTGACCCTGAGCCTGATGGAAGGCATCGGCGGCTCCATGGGGCCGTTGTACGGCAGCCTGTTTATCGGCATGGCCGATGAAGTGCGCGGCTGCGAAGACATCGACGCGGCCACCTTCGCCCACCTGCTACGCGGCGGCCTGACCTCGTTGCAGGACATCACCGAGGCCGGCGTGGGTGACAAGTGCCTGATGGACACCTTGATCCCGGCGGTCGAAGCGTTCGAGCGGGCCCATGCACAGGGGGCGTCCTTCGGCGATGCGCTCGACGCGATGAAAACCGCCGCCTCACAGGGGCGCGACTCGACCAAGGACCTGGTGGCCAAGATCGGCCGCGCCAGCCGCCTGGGCGAACGCTCACTGGGCGTGCTGGATGCCGGCGCGGTGTCGTGCTGCCTGATCCTCACCCGCCTGGCCGATTCCGTGCAGCCGCGGCTGGTGTAACGCCTCAGGCTGGCGTTTGCTTGACCTGCTGGATATACCGCGCCACCGCCGGCGCTTGCTCGAAGCGCCGGTGAATCAACGACAGCCACGACGCCGCCTCACTGCCCTGAATACTGCGATAGACCACGCCCGGCAGACTCACATGCCCGACCACCGACGCCGGCACCACGGCCACGCCCTGCCCCAACGACACCAATGCCACCACCGCGACCAACCCGCCCGGCTGCGGCCCCAGGCGCGGCGCATAACCGCCTTGGGCGGCGACGTGCAACGTGCCGCTGATCTGCTCCGGCAGGATAAACGTCTCGTTTTGCAGATGCTCGCAACCGATGCCCTTCAAGCCCAGTAACCAGGAATCCTGGGGCAGCGCCAACACGAAACCTTCGCGGTGCAGGCGTACCGCCTCCACGCCGTCGGGCAACGTCATCGGCGAACGGATGTAGCCTATGTCGTAGCGCCCATCCGCCACCGCGCCGGGCAAGGTCGCCATCGCACATTCGCGCACGTTCACGCTGACGTCGGGAAACGCCTGGCTGAACCCGTGCATTTGTCGCTGCAACAGCCCGGAATACACCGCCGAAGCCACGTAGCCCAATTCGATGTGGCCGGTCTCGCCACGCCCGGCACGCTGGGCACTGCGCTGGGCAAATTCGAATTGACGCACGGTGGCTTCGGCCTCGACCAGCAGCGCCGCGCCGGCTTCGGTCAGGCTGACTTCGCGCTGCTGACGGATAAACAAGCGCGTGCCCAGGCTGGTTTCCATGTCCTGGATCTGCCGGCTCAAGGTCGGCGGTGCGATGCCCAGTTGCTCGGCGGCGCGGGTGAAGTTGCGCTGTCGGGCCACGGCCAGGAAGTAGCGAAAATGGCGGATGTCCATACGAGGATTAGCTCAAAGGTAATGAAGTGCTTCGCCGTGGCTAACAAAGGCAGCAGCGTGCGGGGATAAGCTCAAGGTACTTCAACAGTAGAGAGCCCTTGCGATGTCCGTCAACTGCCTTTTCCATATTGCCTGTAGGGTAATTACAGCATGAGCCGGGTCAGTCCACGCCTGACACTGCTGACCGCTTCCGGCGTCTGCTCGCTGATCGTGCTCGACACCAATATCGTCGCCGTCACCCTGCCGAGTATCGCCCGCGATCTGGGGGCCAATTTCGCGGATATCGAGTGGGTGGTCAGCGCCTATATGCTCGCCTTCGCCGCGCTGTTGTTGCCCGCCGGCAGCGTCGCCGACCGCTTCGGCCGCAAGAGGAGCCTGATCTGGGGCCTGGGTATTTTCATCCTCGCCTCCCTCGGCTGCGGCGCCGCGCCCAGCGCGCTGTGGCTGGATATCGCGCGCGCCGTCAAAGGCGTCGGTGCCGCGCTGCTGCTCACCTCGGCGCTCGCCTCCATTGGCCACACCTTCCACGACGAAGTGGAGCGGGCCAAGGCCTGGGCGTTCTGGGGCGCGTGCATGGGCGTGGCAATGACCGCCGCACCGACCCTCGGCGGCTTGATCACCGAGTTCCTGGGCTGGCGCTGGATTTTCTACCTCAACCTGCCGGTGGGCCTGGGGTTGATGGCGCTGGTGCTGCACGCCATCCCCGAGTCCCGCGATACCCTGGCTGCGCGGCTCGACCCGTGGGGCAGCCTGGCGTTCAGCGCCAGCCTGCTGTGTTTGATCTGGGGGTTGATCGAGGCCAACCGCATCGGCTGGGACAACCCGCTGACCTACGCGCGCCTGCTCGGTGGCGGGTTGCTCCTGGGCGTGTTCGTACTGGTCGAGCGGCTGCAACAGCGGCCGATGGTCGACCTGCAACTGTTCCGTCACCCGCGCTTTATTGGCGCCCTGCTGGGCATGTTCGCCTACGCCGGCTGCGCCCAGGTGATGATGACGTTGCTGCCGTTTTACCTGCAGAACGGCCTGGGCTTTTCCGCGATTGCCTCGGGCCTGGGCATGCTGCCGTTCGCGCTGACAATGCTGATTGGCCCACGGATCGGCGCACGCCTGGCGCAACGCTTGGCGCCGGCGACCATGATGGCCAGCGGTTTGACCCTCGTCGGCTGCGGCAACCTGTTGAGCGCCTGGGCGCTGAATGTCGGCGGCTACCTGCCCTTTGCCCTGGCGATTGCAGTCACCGGGGCCGGGGCCGGTTTGCTCAACGGCGATACGCAGAAAAACATCATGGCCTGCGTGCCACGGGAGCGTGCGGGGATGGCCTCGGGCATGAGCACCACCATGCGCTTCAGCGCGATCATGCTGGCCATCGGCGTGTATGGGGCACTGCTGAGCAGCCACAGCGAACAGCTGTTGCGCGCAAGTATCGACCCGCAATGGCAGGCGCAGGTGGCGGGAATCGCTTCGCGGGTGGTGGCGGGTGATATGCCGGCGGCGCTGAACCTGGTGCCCGAGGCGGCGCGGGTGAGGCTGCAACCGCTGGCGCGGCAGGCGTTTGTGGACGGGTTCAGCGGGGTGTTGTGGGTGGCAGGGTTATTGGGATTGCTCGGAGCGCTGGTGGTGGGGAGGCTGATGCGCAAGCCGATACCCACACCGAACTAAATGTGGGAGGGGGTAAGCCCCCTCCCACAGGTATTACCTATACCCCAAAGAGGCTTACCAGAACCGCTGCTGGGTCAACCGGCTCCACCAGGTCAGCAGCACGCGGTCCACCGAACCGCTGGCCGCCAGGCCCACGCGCTCTTGCAGGCTCTTGCGCTCAGAGTAATGCAGGTGGAATACCTCGGCGGTCTTGGCCTTGGTGGCCAGGTATTCGTCGCTGGTTTGCAGCTCGTCGACCAGTTGCTTGTCGAGGGCTGCAACACCCAGCCACACTTCCCCGGTCGCCACTTCGTCGATCGCCAGCTGCGGGCGATAGCGCGACACGAAGTTCTTGAACAACTGGTGGGTGATGTCCAGGTCTTCCTGGAACTTCTCCCGGCCCTTCTCGGTGTTTTCGCCAAACACGGTGAGGGTGCGTTTGTATTCGCCGGCGGTCAGCACTTCAAAGTCGATATCGTGCTTTTTCAACAGGCGGTTGACGTTGGGCAACTGCGCCACCACCCCGATGGAACCGAGGATCGCGAACGGTGCGCTGATGATCTTCTCGCCAATGCACGCCATCATGTAGCCGCCGCTGGCCGCGACCTTGTCGATGCACACGGTCAACGGCACGCCCGCCTGGCGAATCCGCGCCAGTTGCGACGACGCCAACCCGTAGCTGTGAACCATGCCGCCGCCGCTTTCCAGGCGCAGCACCACTTCGTCCTTGGGCGTGGCCAGGCTCAGCAAGCCAGTGATTTCATGACGCAGGCTCTCGGTGGCCGAGGCCTTGATGTCGCCGTCGAAGTCGAGCACGAACACCCGTGGCTTGGCCTCGGGTTTCTTTTTGCTGTTCTTCTTTTCGGCTTTGCTTTCAGACTTGCGCAGGGCCTTGAGCTGATCCTTGTCGAGCACGGTCGATTCAAGGCGCTCGCGCAGGCCTTTGTAGAAATCATTCAGCTTGCTGACCTGCAACTGGCCAGCCGATTTGCGACGACCTTTGCTGCGCAGTGCCGCGAAGCTGATCAGTACCACCAGAATCGCGACCACCAGGGTGACGGTCTTCGCCAGAAAGCTCGCGTATTCAGCCAAAAAATCCATGTGTCTCCTTAACAATGCACGGCGCCAGGCGCGGATCGCCCAAGCATACCGACGGGACCGCCGGGGAGCCAGTGCTCAAACCGCCAGCAGGCAGGCGCTCTAACGCGCTTTTAAAACAAGCGTATGTTTTTTCATTGACAGCTCGCAGGCATCCTCATAACCTCGCCAGACTTTCAACGTACCGGGAAAACGGACGTGGGCAGCATCTATCTGATTCGACATGGCCAGGCCTCCTTCGGTGCAGACGACTATGACGTCCTGTCGCCCGTCGGCGTGGAACAAGCGCAAATCCTCGGTCGCCACCTGGCAGACATGGGCGTGACGTTCGACCGCTGCGTCGCCGGCGACCTGCGCCGCCAGCAGCACACCGCCACGGCCGCGTTCGATCAATACAGCGCCCTCGGCCTGGCGGTTCCAGCCCTGGAAGTCGACAGCGCCTTCAACGAATTCGACGCCGACGCGATCATCCGCGCCCTGCTCCCCGACCTGCTCACCCGCGAACCCGACGCCCTGGAGATCCTGCGCAACGCTGCGCAGAACCGCAGCGAATTCCAGCGCATCTTCGCCCTGATCATCGAGCGCTGGGTGGCCGGCACTTACGATACGCCGGGGCTGGAAAGCTGGCTGGGGTTTGTCGAGCGCGTCCAGGGTGGCCTGCAGCGTCTGCTGGAAGCGGCCGACAACACGCACAAGATCGCCGTGTTCACCTCCGGCGGCACTATTACTGCCCTGCTCCACCTGATTACCCGGATGCCGGTCGCCCAGGCCTTCGAACTGAACTGGCAAATTGTTAACACCTCGCTCAACCAGCTGAAATTCCGCGGTCGCGAGGTGGCACTGGCTTCCTTCAACAGTCATACCCACTTGCAACTGTTGAAGGCGCCGCAGCTCATCACTTTCCGATGAAGTGCGGCCAACCGTGACCCCAAGGTCGCTGGACTCTACCCTAAAGGATCGAAACCATGACTGACGTAGCTAAAGCCGTAGAAGCAATGAAAGCCAAATTCAACCCAGCCGCTGCTGCCGGCCTGGACCTGGTATTCGGTTTCTGTATCGATGACAGCAAACACTTCTCGCTGATCGTCAAAGACGGCACCTGTGAACTGCAGGAAGGCGAAAACCCTGACGCCCAGGTGACCCTGGTCATGAACGGCGAAACACTGGAAGGCATCGTCAGCGGCGAAACCGACGGCATGCAGGCCTTCATGAGCGGCAACCTGCGCACCGAAGGCGACATGATGCTGGCGATGAAGCTGAGCGATCTGTTCCCTTCCTGAGAACGCTGGCTGTAACGCACGCATTGAAACGACAAATCCCGCCAATGGCGGGATTTGTCGTTTCTCGGCCGGCGATCAGCGGCGTCGACTTTCTTGAACTGCTCCAAATCTGGTGGGGGATGGCAGCGTTCGCCATGATCTACATCCCTGTAAAAGTCGGGGCGGCGAATTTGCCCGATTCAAGGCGTGGAGGGTACATGCAACAGCAACACCACCAACGCACTCCACCCCGTCTGGTGTGACGCCCCCAACCCGCGCCCGGTCTCCCCATGGAAATACTCATGGAACAACACCAGATCACGGCTGGCCGGGTCCGCCTCCAACTGCGCATACCCGGCCATCGACGGACGCAGGCCATTGTCATCCCTGAGGACCAATCGGCTCAGACGCTGGCTGAGGCTGTCGGCGACTTCCTCCAGGGACGACAGATAACCACTGCCCGTCGGGTACTCCACCGAGAAGTTATCCGCGTAGTACCGATGAAACTCGCGCAACGATTCGATCAGCATGTAATTCACCGGCATCCACAACGGCCCGCGCCAGTTGGAATTGCCGCCGTACAGACGCGAATCGGATTCACCGGGTTGGTAGCGCGCGCACAACGTGTCGCCGTTCATCTTCAGCGCCAGGGGCTGCTCGGCGAAGGCCTTGGACATTGAGCGCACGCCAAACGCCGAAAGAAACTCATCGTCATCCAGCATGCGCCGCAGCAAATCCTTGGTGCGCTCGCCGCGCAATAACGCCAGCAACAGGCGATTGCCCTGCCCCGGTTCGTTCCAGCGCGAGACCAGCTTGGCCAGGTCCGGCCGGTGGTGCATGAAGCCCAACAACCGCTCACGCAAGCCTTCGAGGCCCTCATGCTCGCGCTGTTCCAGCACCAGCACGGCGAACAGCGGCATCAGGCCGACGATGGAACGCAGGCGCACCGGTTCGTTCTGACCGTCGGGACGGTGCAGTACGTCGTAGAAGAACAGGTCCTGCTCGTCCCACAGGCCCTCGGCGCTGTCGTCGACACGGTTGATCGCGCCGGCGATATACAGGAAGTGCTCGAAAAACTTCACCGCGATATCGACGTACACGACATTGCGCTTGGCCAGTTCCAGCGCGATACGCATCAGGTCCAGCGCATACGCCGCCACCCACGCCGTGCCGTCGGCCTGATCCAGTTGGTAGCCCGGCGGCAGTGCGGCCGAGCGGTCGAACAAGGCGATATTGTCCAGGCCGAGGAACCCACCCTGAAACAGGTTGCGCCCCTCGGCATCCTTGCGGTTGACCCACCAGGAGAAATTCAACAGCAACTTGTGGAAGATCCGCTCCAGGAAATCCATGTCGCCGACGCCGGTCAACGTCTTGTCCTGCTGATACACCCGCCAACAGGCCCAGGCATGCACCGGCGGGTTGGCGTCGTCGAAGCGCCACTCATAGGCCGGCAACTGGCCGTTGGGGTGCATGAAGCGGTCCTTCACCAGCAGCAACAGTTGTTGCTTGGCATACCCCGGATCGATCAGCGCCATGGCCACCGCCTGAAAGCCCTGGTCCCAGGAGGCGTACCACGGGTATTCCCAGGTGTCGGGCATGGAGAGGATGTCGAAGTTGGACAGGTGCCGCCAATGGCTATTGCGCCGTTGCAAACGCTCGGGCGGCGGCGCGGGTTGGGTCGGGTCGCCGTCGAGCCATTGGTTCACGTCGAAGTAATAGAGCTGCTTGGACCACAGCAAACCGGCCAGGGCCTGGCGCTGCACATTGCGCGCGTCGGCATCGGCGATGCCCTGCTGCAACGCGGCGTAGAAGTCATCGGCTTCCTGGCGGCGCTGTTCAAACAGCTTGCGCGCATTGACCTCGGGCGCGTCCTTGGGCGCAAAGCGCAGATACACGACTTTGCGCTCCAGACCCGCCAACTCCAGGACGAAACGCGCGGCCGCCTTGGTGCCGCTGTCGCGGCGAATCGCGGTTTCCTGCCCCGCCACCACGTAATCGTTGATCCCATCCTTGAACGGCCCCGGCGCCGGTTGCCCGTCCAGCTTGGGGGCGTTGCTTTCGTTTTCGCAGAACAGCCATTCGACGCCGTCCTGGCCCCAGGCACTGAGGTGGCGGTCCGGCAATTCATGATGCCGCGCCAGCACGCGCTCGCCGTCCAGCCGCAACTGCGGTTTTGGCGCGCCGACGGCCCAGCTCCAATCATTGCGCGCCCACACCTGCGGCAGCACTTGCAGGCGTGTCGGCTGGTCGGAGCGGTTGTGGACGCTGACGCGCATGAAGATATCGTCGGGCTGGTGCTTGGCGTATTCGACGCTGACGTCGCAATACCGGTTGTCTTCGAACACGCCGGTATCGAGGATTTCGTACTCGGCGTCCGCCAGCCCGCGCTGGGCGTTTTCGGCGATCAGGTCGGCGTAGGGAAACGCCGCGTGGGGATATTTGTAGAGCATACGCATGTAGGCATGACTCGGCACACCGTCGACGAAAAAGTACAGTTCCTTGACGTCCTCACCGTGGTTGCCCTCGGCGTTGTTCAGGCCGAACAGGCGCTCCTTGATGATCGCGTCACGCTCGTTCCACAGCGCCAGGCCCAGGCACCAGCGTTGCGCCTTGTCACTGAACCCGGCCAGGCCATCCTCGCCCCAGCGGTAAGCGCGGCTGCGCGCATGTTCGTGCGGGAAATAACGCCAGGCATCGCCGTCGGCGCTGTAGTCCTCGCGCACCGTGCCCCATTGGCGTTCGCTCAGGTACGGGCCCCACTCGCGCCAGCACTCGGCGGAATCGGCGGCCAGGCGCTGGCCTTCAGTGGTTTGCACAATAGTGGCGCTCATCCAATCCTCCCTCAGCCATCGCGTAAGGCCAGTGTAGAACCCATTCCCGGCGGGATGCACATGAAGACGGTTTTACCCCACTCATTCGTTTGCAGAATGAAGTCCAGAGGAATCTTCGTTTGCGCGGGCCTGCGGCGCCCAACAGAATCGGGGGTAACGGCATTCATTACTCTTACCGCAGCCAGGAATTTTTCTATGCCCAGCACCGCGTTTATCAGCCCCGACGACATCCGCAAAGGCTTTTCCAAGGCCATGTCCGACATGTACCGCGATGAAGTGCCCCTGTACGGCGCGCTGATGGGGCTGGTGGCCGACATCAACCGCCGCGTGCTCGACGCCGACCCGAGCCTGGCGCAACAGCTGCAACGGACCGGCGAAATCCAGCGCCTGGACATGGAACGCCACGGCGCCATTCGCCTGGGTACCGCCGCCGAACTGGCGACCATCCGCCGCCTGTTCGCGGTGATGGGCATGCAACCGGTGGGCTACTACGACCTGACCCCGGCCGGCGTGCCGGTGCATTCCACCGCATTTCGCGCCGTGCATGAATGCGCGCTGCAAACCAGCCCGTTTCGCGTATTCACCTCGTTGCTGCGCCTGGAACTGATCGAAAACCCCGAACTGCGCGCCTTCGCCGAAGCCGCCCTGGCCAAGCGTTCGATCTTCACCCCCGGCGCCCTCGCCCTGATCGAACAAGCGGAACGCGATGGCGGCCTCAACGCTGACGACGCCGAGGCATTCATCCGCCAGGCCCTGGAAACCTTCCGCTGGCACCACACCGCCACCGTCACCGCCGCGCAGTACCGGCAACTGAGCGACCAACATCGCCTGATCGCCGACGTGGTGGCCTTCAAGGGCCCGCACATCAACCACCTGACCCCGCGCACCCTGGATATCGACCAGGTCCAGGCCGCCATGCCCGGCAAAGGCATCACCCCCAAAGCCGTGATCGAAGGCCCGCCGCGCCGCCACTGCCCGATCCTGCTACGCCAGACCAGCTTCAAGGCCCTCGACGAAACCATCGCCTTCACCGACGCCCAAGGCAGCCACAGCGCACGCTTCGGCGAAATCGAACAACGCGGCGTCGCCCTCACACCCAAAGGCCGCGCGCTGTACGACCAACTGCTGAATGCCGCCCGCGACGCACTCGGCGCCTTCCCCAACGAAGCCAACGCCGCGCATTACATGCACTTGATGGAACAGCACTTCCAGGCCTTCCCGGACGACCACACACAAATGCGCGAACAAGGCCTGGCCTACTTCCGCTACTTCGCCACCGACAAAGGCCTCGCGGCACGCGGCCAAGCCGACCAACCGCGCACGCTGGACGCGCTGATCGCCGCCGGTCACGTCGATGTAGAACCGCTGGTGTATGAGGATTTTCTGCCGGTGAGTGCCGCGGGGATTTTCCAGTCGAACCTGGGGGATGCCGCGCAAAGTCACTACGCAGCCAATTCGAACCAGGCCGAATTCGAACAGGCACTGGGGCGCAAGACCCTTGATGAGTTGGCGCTGTATGCCGAGACGCAACAGCGCTCGATGGATGAATGCACCCACACGCTACTGGCCTGACACAAACTGCCCGCCCGGCTCAGCAGCGCAATCCTCGCGCCCTATAACCCCCCAGAGCCGGGTGGACGGCGGGCATCATAAGTATCGGCGGGAAGGATGTCGTTCAGCCAAATCTGAAAAAATGTGCAAGGGAGCGACTGACGCGCTCCCTCCGTGGTGAATGGATCGCGCGCTTTACTGCAGCAAATCCTTGATCTCATCTTTAACCAACAAGCGTCTTTCCTTTAACTTCTTCAGCTCCTCATCGCTGCCGGCTGCCTTTTCAGCGCTCACCACCAATTCGTCGACGGCGTTGTATTTATCAAACAGCGCGTTCAGACGCGGATTTTTCGCCCGGTGTCCATCGACTTCGTCCTTGCTCAAACCCAAGTCCTGATACAGGTCGTGTTTCACTGGCATGGCCTACCTCCGCAAGTTGATCAATGATTACGCCCTTGAAGCTAGCCCATTCCAGGGGGTCTTGTCATGTTTGCGGGCAAACCAGTTCCGTTCGTCGCTACACCGGCGATGGAATCAAACCTTTGCCGCGCCCTGCCCTCCACTGTAGATCGCTACCTGAGGGAGACCGGTTTCATGAATCACGCCGCCACCGCTGTCGACACCCAATGCATCAACACCCTGCGCACCCTGGCCATGGATGCCGTGCAGAAGGCCAATTCCGGCCACCCCGGCACGCCCATGGGCCTGGCGCCGGTGGGGTATACGCTGTGGAGTCGCTTCCTGCGTTATCACCCGGAGCATCCCGACTGGCCCAACCGTGACCGCTTTGTATTGTCGGTGGGGCATGCGTCGATGTTGCTGTATTCGTTGCTGCACCTGGCCGGCGTGGTCGAGATCGATGCCCAGGGCCAGCGCTCGGGGCAGCCGGCGATCAGCCTGGACGATATCAAGCAGTTCCGGCAGATGGGCTCCAAGACCCCAGGCCACCCCGAGTACCGCATGACCACCGGCGTAGAAACCACCACCGGCCCCCTCGGCCAGGGGTGCGCCAACAGCGTCGGCATGGCCATGGCCGGGCGCTGGCTGGGCGAGCGCTTCAACCGCGACGGCCAGGTGCTGTTCGACTACAACGTCTACACCCTGTGCGGCGACGGCGACATGATGGAAGGCATCAGCAGCGAAGCCGCCTCCCTGGCCGGGCATTTGCGGTTGGACAACCTGTGCTGGATCTATGACAACAACACCATCAGCATCGAAGGCCACACCGAACTGGCCTTCAGCGAGGACGTGATCCAGCGTTTCCAGGCCTATGGCTGGCACACCTTGCACGTGACCGATGCCAACGACCTGCACGCCCTGAGCACGGCGCTGCAGACCTTCCAGCGCAATACCGGTGCGCCGACCCTGATCGTGGTCGACAGCGTGATCGGCTACGGCTCGCCGCACAAACACAACACCGCCGCCGCCCATGGCGAGCCGCTGGGCGAGGCGGAGATCCGCCTGACCAAGGCCGCGTATGGCTGGCCGGAAGACGCCAGCTTCCTGGTGCCCGAGGAGGCACGCACGGTGTTGCGTGATGCATTGCACGCGCGCGCCGAGCCGTTGTACCGACAGTGGCAGCAAACCCTGGCGTCCCTCGACCCGCAACTGGCCGACGAACTGCAACGCATGCGCGCCGGGAACATGCCCGAGCAATGGCAGGCTGAACTGCCCAGCTTCGACCCCGACGCCAAGGGCGTGGCCAGCCGTGCCGCCGGCGGCGAGGTGCTGAATGCCTTCGCCCGGCAGATTCCCTGGCTGCTGGGCGGTTCGGCGGATTTGTCGCCGTCGACCAAAACCAACCTGACCTTCGACGGCGCCGGACGCTTCAGTGCCGATGACTACAGCGGGCGCAACCTGCACTTCGGCATCCGTGAACATGCCATGGGGGCGATCGCCAATGGCATGGCGCTGTCCTACCTGCGCCCGTACACCTCGACGTTCCTGGTGTTCAGCGACTACATGAAGCCGCCGGTCCGCCTCGCGGCAATCATGGAATTGCCGGTGGTGTTCGTGTTTACCCATGACTCGATCGGCGTCGGCGAAGACGGCCCGACGCACCAGCCGATCGAACACCTGAGCCAACTGCGCGCCACGCCGGGGTTGCTGACCCTGCGTCCCGGCGATGCGAATGAAACCCTGGAACTGTGGAAGGTCGCCCTGGCCCAGACCCACCGGCCGAGCTGCATGGTGTTGTCGCGCCAACCGCTGCCGACTCTGGACCGCACGCAGTACGCAGCCGCGTCCGGTGCCGCCCAGGGCGCCTATGTGCTGGCCGGCGCCGCACACCCCGAGGTCATCCTGCTGGCAACCGGCAGCGAAGTCAGCCTGGCGGTGGCGGCGTATGAACAGCTCAAAGGCGAAGGCATTGCCGCGCAGGTGGTCTCGATGCCCAGCTGGGAGCTGTTCGAAGAGCAGCCCACCGCCTACCGCGACAGCGTACTGCCGCCAGCGGTGACCGCGCGGGTGGTGGTGGAACAGGCCGGTCCGTTGGGCTGGGACCGCTATGTCGGACAGACCGGCGCCAAAGTGGTGATGAACAGCTTTGGCGCATCGGCGCCCCTGGCCAAGTTGCAGGAGAAGTTCGGGTTTACCGTGGAGAATGTGGTGAAGCTGGCCAAGCAACAGATCCAACGGCAGGAACATTGATCACAACGGTGACTGACACTCCGCTATCGGGGGCAAGCCCCCTCCCACATTGACCGCATTCCCTTGGTTGATCGGCGGGGTTAGTGGCATTTGCTCATGCTCGGGTGCCGGCGGTGAGCCCCACTCTCCCATGTGGGAGGGGGCTTGCCCCCGATAGCGGTGCATCAGTCACTGCATGAGTACCCGAACCACTGAAGTGCGCCCCATTGATGGTCAGACCAGCTCCCGGGCGAGAAACGGCGCAGTGCGGCTTTTCTTGCTCTTCGCCACCTGTCGCGGCGTGCCGCTGGCAACCACCTTGCCGCCCAGGTCCCCAGCGCCCGGCCCGATATCAATCACCCAGTCACTCTGGGCCACCACGCGCATTTCATGCTCCACCACAACCACCGTATGCCCGGCGTCGACCAGATGGTTCAGCTGGCGGAGCAAGCGGTCCACATCCCGTGGGTGCAGGCCGGTCGTCGGCTCGTCCAGCACATACAAGGTGGCGCCCCGGGCATTGCGTTGCAGTTCGGTGGCCAGCTTGATGCGCTGCGCTTCGCCCCCGGACAGTTCCGTCGCCGGTTGGCCGAGGCGCAGATAGCCCAGGCCGATATCGCGCAGCACCAGCAACGACCGCAGCACCCCCGGCTGCTCGGCGAACACTGCCACCGCCTGCTCGACGGTCAAGCCGAGCACTTGGGCAATGTTCAAACCATGCCATTGGATCGCCAGGGTCTCGGGGTTGTAACGCGCCCCGTGGCAGGTCGGGCACGGCGCGTACACGCTGGGCATGAACAGCAACTCAACGCTGACGAACCCTTCGCCCTCGCAATTCGCGCAGCGGCCCTTGGCGACGTTGAAAGAAAACTGCCCCGCATCGTAATCACGCTGCTTCGCGGCCGCTGTGGCGGCGAACAGTTTGCGCACGTTGTCGAACAGCCCGGTGTAGGTCGCCAGGTTGGAGCGCGGCGTGCGGCCGATGGGTTTCTGGTCCACCTGCACCAGCCGGTGAATCCGTTCCAGCCCGGCGCTGATGCACCCGCCGCTGGTGGGCGGGGCATCGTCTTCCAGGCTCGGTTCGTCGTCGCTTTCCGGCACGCGGCCGAGGCCGCTGCCCACCAACTCCAGCAGCGCCTGGCTGACCAGGCTGGATTTGCCCGAGCCGGAAATACCGGTCACCGCAGTGAAGCAACCCAGCGGGAAATCGACACTCAAATCCTTGAGATTATTACGTGTGACGCCCTCCAGGCTCAGCCAGCCGGTCGGTTCGCGGCGCCGGGGATTGGCCGGGCGCCGTTCGGCAAACAGGTACTCACGGGTCTGCGACGCTTCAACCTGCGCCAAACCCGCCGGCGGTCCGCTGTACAGCACTTGCCCGCCGTGTTCACCGGCCGCCGGGCCGACGTCGATCAGCCAGTCGGCGCGGCGCATGGTTTCCAGGTCGTGCTCCACCACAAACAACGAATTGCCGGCGGCTTTCAAACGCGCCAACGCAGTGAACAGCGCTTCGCCATCCGCCGGGTGCAGCCCCGCCGACGGCTCATCCAACACATAGATCACGCCAAACAACTGCGAGCCCAGTTGCGTAGCCAGGCGCAAGCGCTGCAACTCGCCGGACGACAAGGTCGGCGTGCTGCGCTCCAGGGACAGATAGCCCAGCCCCAGCTCGGTCAGGGTGCTGACCCGTTCGAGCAGATCCTCGGCGATGCGCTGGGCGGCCAGGCGCTTTTCCAGCGACAGTTTCATCGTGTCTTGCCCCGCCGCCACCGGCCGCAGCAGCTCGGCCAATTGAGTCAGCGACAGTTGCGAGAGTTCGCCGATGTCCACCCCGGCAAACTTCACCGACAACGCCGCCCGGGTCAGCCGTTTGCCGTCACACAACGGGCAGGCGCTGCCCTGCATGAACTGCGCGACGCGCTTTTTCATCAGCGCACTTTGGGTGTGGCTGAAGGTGTGCAGGATATAGCGCCGCGCGCCGCTGAACGTGCCCTGGTAGCTCGGCTCCAGCTTGCGTTTCAGCGCCTCGCGGGTCTGCTCCGGGGTGAAACCGGCGTACACCGGCACGGTCGGGGTTTCGTCGGTGAACAGAATCCAGTCGCGCTGCTTTTTCGGCAAATCACGCCACGGGATGTCGACGTCATAGCCCAGGGTCACCAGGATGTCGCGCAGGTTCTGGCCTTGCCACGCCAAGGGCCAGGACGCGACCGCACGCTGGCGGATGGTCAGCGAGGGATCGGGCACCATCAGCGCCTCGGTCACCTCATACACGCGGCCCAGGCCGTGGCATTGCGGGCAGGCACCCTGGGGCAGGTTCGGCGAAAAGTCCTCGGCATACAGCATCGCCTGCCCCGGAGGATAACTGCCGGCGCGCGAATAGAGCATGCGGATCAGGCTGGACAACGTCGTGACACTGCCCACCGACGAACGCGCACTCGGCGTGCCGCGCTGTTGTTGCAGGGCCACGGCAGGCGGCAGGCCTTCGATGGAGTCCACATCGGGCACGCCGACCTGATCGATCAGGCGTCGCGCATAGGGCGCCACCGATTCGAAATAGCGCCGCTGGGCCTCGGCATACACCGTGGAAAAAGCCAGGGACGACTTGCCGGAACCCGACACGCCGGTAAACACCACCAGGGCATCCCGCGGGATATCCACATCGACGTTACGCAGGTTATGTTCGCGAGCGCCGCGAACCCGGACGAACCCAAGCTGTTGGGCAGTGATCTGAGGGATGTTGCGCGATGAAGTCATGGTCAACCTTGTGGCGCGGCAAGCACGCGGCGCACTCGATGCGTCTGGGTTTCGGGGTTATAGGGCTTGCTCAGCAGATGAATGTCGGGGCTCAGCAGGTGCGGAATTGGCTAAAAAATGCATCGGTTGGCTCTTGGCGAAGAGAAGCGTGGGTTGGTGGTACAGCACCACGCATAGAAAATAGGAGCCTGCCGACAATCATTCGTTTCATTGCATATAGCTTATCCACGCAGGCTGGGGCAACTGCGCTCAGTGAAAATCCCGGCTGCGCACAGCGATGCCTTGCAGCAGCGGCGACAGGTCGGTGAGGCGCCCGGCGATCAGGTGCCGCACCTCGCCCACCGCCTCCCAGCGCCCGTCCACCTTGAGCAGGCGCGAGCCGACCAGGGCCTGGCGCTGACGTTCTGCCAGATCGCGCCAGACCACCACATTCAGGTTGCCGAATTCATCCTCCAAGGTGACAAAGGTCACACCGCTGGCGGTGCCGGGGCGCTGGCGACCGGTCACCAGGCCGGCGACGCTGACAGTGCGGCCATGCTCCACCGCCATCAGCTCACGGGAACTGCGGCAGCGCCGTTTGCGCAATTCATCGCGCAACAACGCCAACGGATGCGGGCCCAGGGTGGTGCCGAGCGTGGCGTAATCGGCCTGCAGGTCTTCGCCCACCGTGGGTGTCGGCAACTCCACCCGCGCTTCGTCGGGGCTGGGCAGGCCGGCGAACAGCCCGAGTTGTTTGTGTACCCCCGCCACTTCCCAGCGCGCCGTGTGCCGGTTGCCGGCCAACGCCCGCAAGGCTCCGGCATCCGCCAGCAAGGCTTGGGCGCGGGGATCCAGCCCGACGCGTCGGTCGAGGTCGGCAATGTCACTGAATGCACGGTGCTCGCGCGCCGCTTCGATCCGTCGCCCATCCTCTTCGCGAAACCCCGCGATCATGCGCAACCCCAGGCGAATCGCCGGTTGCGCGCCAGCGATGGGTTCCAGGCTGCAATCCCAGTCACTGGCCTGCACGTCCACCGGGCGGATCTGCAAACGATGGCGCCGCGCGTCCTGCAGGATCTGGTCCGGGCTGTAGAACCCCATGGGCCAACTGTTGATCAACGCACAGGCGAAGGCCGCCGGTTCATGGCATTTGAGCCAGCAACTGGCGTAGGTCAACAAGGCAAAACTGGCGGCGTGGGATTCCGGGAAGCCATAGCTGCCAAAACCCTTGATCTGCTCGAAGATCTGCGCGGCGAAGGCTTCGCTGTAGCCGTTTTTGAGCATGCCGGTGCGCAAGCGTTGCTGGTGCGGTTCAAGGCCGCCGTGACGCTTCCAGGCCGCCATGGAACGGCGCAACTGATCAGCTTCACCAGGGCTGTAATCGGCGGCGACCATGGCGATCTGCATCACCTGTTCCTGGAACAACGGCACGCCGAGGGTGCGTTCGAGCACCGCTTCAAGCTGCGGCGACGGATAGGTGGTGGGCTCCTCTTTGTTCCGCCGCCGCAGGTACGGATGCACCATGCCGCCCTGGATCGGCCCCGGGCGCACGATGGCGACTTCAATCACCAGGTCGTAAAAGGTCTGCGGCTTGAGCCTGGGCAACATCGACATCTGCGCCCGCGACTCGATCTGGAACACGCCGAGGGTGTCGGCCTTGCTGATCATTGCGTAGGTGGCCGGGTCTTCCTTGGGGATCGTCGCCAGGCACAGGTCGTGGCCACGGTGGCGACGCAGCAGGTCGAAACAGCGGCGGATCGCGCTGAGCATGCCCAGGGCGAGGATATCCACCTTGAGCAGGCCGACGGCGTCGAGGTCGTCCTTGTCCCACTGGATGATGGTGCGCTCGGCCATCGCCGCATTTTCCACCGGCACCAGGGTGTCCAGCGGGTGTTCGGAAATCACGAAGCCGCCGGGGTGCTGGGACAGGTGCCGGGGGAAACCGATCAGTTGCTGGGTCAGCGCGAGTATGCGGCGCAGCACCGGGCTGTCGGGGTCGAAACCGCCTTCACGCAGGCGTTCCAGGGGCGGCGCCTGGTCACTCCAGCGCCCGCAGCACTCGGCCAGGGCATTGACCTGGTCCGGCGGCAACCCCAGGGCCTTGGCCACATCGCGCACCGCGCCGGCACCGTGGTAGCTGCTGACCACCGCCGTCAGTGCCGCGCGGGTGCGGCCGTAGCGCTGGAATACGTATTGCAGCACCTCTTCGCGGCGGTCGTGTTCGAAGTCGACGTCGATGTCCGGCGGCTCGTTACGCTCCCGGGACAGGAAGCGCTCGAACAGCATGTTCATCAGGCTCGGGTTGATCTCGGTGATGCCCAAGGCGAAACACACCGCCGAGTTGGCCGCCGAACCCCGGCCCTGGCACAGGATCGAACGGCTGCGGGCAAAGCGCACGATGTCATGCACCGTGAGGAAATAGCTTTCATAGCCCAGCTCGCTGATCAGTTCCAACTCGCGGTCGATCTGCTGCCGGGTCTTGGCGTCGACCCCTTGCGGCCAGCGCCGGGCGATGCCTTCTTCGGTGACGGCGCGCAGCCAGGATCGGGCGTCATGGCCGGCGGGCACCAGCTCACGCGGATAGTGGTAGCGCAGTTGGCTGAGGTCGAAGGTACAACGGCGCGCGATGGCCAGGGTTTCGTCGAGCAACGATGGCGGATACAACGCCTGTAACGCCGGCAGGCTGCGCAGATGCCGCTCGCCATTGGGATGCAGGCGCGTGCCGGCTTCGGCCACCGGTACGTGATGGCGGATGGCGGTCATGGTGTCTTGCAGGGCGCGGCGGCCGCGGGCATGCATATGCACATCGCCGCAGGCCACCGCCGGGAGCTGCAGGCTGGCGGCCAGTGCCAGGCGTTGCTCCAGGTGACGCGCATCGTCCTGCCCGCAATGCAGATGCACCGCCAGCCACAGGCGCTCGGCGAAGGTACGGCGCAGCCATTGGATCGAGGCCTGGGTGTCGCTGTCTTCGGCAATCCAGAGCGCCAACAGGCCGGGCAGCGGTTGGTCGAAGTCTTCTGGCAGCAGGCGATAACGGCCCTTCTCCGCCCGTCGTCGGGCCAGGGTGATCAAGCGGCACAGGTGTTGGTAGCCGCTGAGGTCTTCCACCAGCAGTAGCAGTTTCGGGCCGTTTTCGACGCGCATCTCACTGCCGATGATCAGCGGCAAACCCACCGCTTTCGCCGCCTGCCAGGCGCGCACGATGCCGGCCAGGGTGCATTCGTCAGTGATCGCCAGGGCGCTGTAGCCCTCGCGCTTGGCCCGCTCGAACAACTCCAGCGCCGTGGAGGCGCCGCGCTGGAAGCTGAAGTTGGACAGGCAATGCAGCTCGGCGTAACTCATGCGAACCAGCCTTGCAGCCACAGCCCGTCGCATTGCCCCACGGTGCGGTAGGCCCAGCCTTGCTGGCCGGCGCGGGTCTGGATCAGGTAATAGTCGCGGCGGATATCGGCGCCATCCCACCAGCCCGATTCGATGCGCTCCGGGCCCTTCAGGATCTGCACGCCTGCCTCGGCCAACAAGGTCGGCTCGGCGAGCAGCCAGCCGGGGCGTTGCACGTTGTTCAAAGTGGGGCACGGGTTTTTATCGGTCGCCGCTTGCCAGGCACATTCGGGGCGGTGGTCGGCGTGAAAGCGCAGGCCGTGTACCGCCTCATCGCCAAGCCGGGCGCGCAGGCGTTCGCGCAGTTGCGCCCAGGGCAGGGTCTGTTGCGGGCGGGCGTCGAACAGGTCCTGGCGTTGCGGCACGAACACCGGCAGGTCCTGGGCTACCAGGCGAACACCGCGCACGGGGGACGTCACTTGCACCTGCTCCAGACGCCCGCGGGCCAGTTCGAACAGCATCGGCGCTTCACGCTCGGCGCTGAGCAGGCCGACCGGGATCACGCTGTCGAGGGCCTGGGCGTGTTCCAGGTGCAGGGCGAAACGCTGGACGCCACTGTCGCGGCCACAGAGGAAGGCGGACAGGTCGCCGGTCAGGCGGCGCAGCGGGAATAACAGGGCCTGGTGGGATTGCACGTCGTAGTTCAGCTCGATGCGTACATCGAAGCGGTCCGGCGGCTGATAGAAGCCCAGCGCCAACGGCCGCTGCCCGCTCAGGGCATCCAGATGCTTGAGCAACGCCGCATCGAAACGCCGCGCCAGGGTGTGCCGGGGCAACGCCTGCACCTGGGCCAGGCTGCGCAAGCCCATGCGCGACAAGGCGATAGCGGCCTGCGGGTCCAGGCCGGCGCGGTCGATGGGCAGTGGCGCCAAGGCCTGCATCAACGCGTGATCATCGGCCACGGCCAGGCCATCGTAGCGGTTCGCCAGCACCCGCGCCGCCGCCGGGTTGGGCGCGGCGACGATGCGATGACGAAAGCCCAGCTCGCTCAGCTCTTTGCGCAGGCGGGCCTCGAAGCGCGGCCAGGGCCCGAACAGGCCCAGGCTCGACTCGATCTCAAACAGCAAGGCGCGCGGGTAAAACACGCTGACCTGGGAACTGAACTGGTAGGCCCAGGCCGCCAGAAACTGCTGCCAGCGTTCGATCTCCACGGGGTCGTATTCGGCGCAGGCAAAGGTTTTGACCAGCGCATGCGCCGCCGTCAGCGATTGACCGGGGCGCAGGCCCAAGGCGTGCGCGGCCGCGTTGACGGTTTGCAGGACGCGCCGCTGCGGCGTGCCGGCCAGCAGCGCCAGCGGCTCGTGCGGCGTCGGATGCATACGCTGCACCGCGTCCAGCGCCAATTGCGGGAAGACAATACACACCCAGCGCATGCCAACCTCAGTGCCCGGCCAGCGCAATCGGCGCCGGGTGGGCCAGCCCGCCCCGGCACTTGAGCACCCGCACTTGCGCGGGCCGGGCGTCGACCGCCAGGCGCAGAGCGGCCGGCGAGGCGTTGAGCGCGTCACTCAGGGCGCGCCAGGCAAACGCCAGGGTCTGCCCGGTTTCCGCCGCTACCTGCAAGCGCCGCAAGGCACGATCATCGGCCTTGCGCGGCCAGCACAACACCGCACCGCAACTGCCCGAACGCAGGCACTGCTCGACCGCCCACAACGCATCCCGCTCCTCGGCCCGGACCACCGCGATCTGACGCAAATCCACCCCGGCGTTCTGCCAGGCGTGGGGGTACGGCGTGTAGGGCGGCGCCACCAGCACTATGCGCTCCCCCGCCGCCGACAAACGCGCCAGGGTCGGCAACACCAGTTGCAGTTCGCCCACGCCGTCCTTGGCCATGAGGATTTCGCTGAGGGCCGACTCCGGCCAGCCGCCCGTGGGCAGCACCGCATCCAGCGCCGCCAGCCCCGTGGGGTGGACACTGGCCGGTGGCGCGGCGGGCCGGCCCTTCCACACACGCCCGCCATTGAACAGCGCGTCCAGGGCAACGACGGCGCCCATCAGCCTTGCCTCACCAGGCCGCAGAACACGCCTTCGATGGCCAGGTCCTGATCGGGCCCGACCACGATGGGTTGATACGCGGGGTTGCGCGGCAGCAGCCGCACGCTGTCGCCATTGCGTTCGAAACGCTTGATGGTGACTTCACCGTCCAGGCGCGCCACCACAATCTGCCCGTTCACGGCTTCGGCACTGCGGCGCACGCCCACCAAATCGCCGTCGAGGATGCCGTCTTCGATCATTGAGTCGCCCTGCACCCGCAACAGATAGTCCGGGGTTTTCGCGAAAGTGGCCGGGTCGAGTTGCAGGCGGCTGTGGACTTCGGCATCGGCGCCGATGGGCAAGCCGGCGGCGACACGGCCCAGGACCGGGACGTCCAGCCATTCGGGCCGCGCTGGCGGGTTGAGCAGGCGAATGCCACGGGCCTGGTTGGGGTTGACTTCGATGAAGCCGGCTTCGGTCAGGGCCACAACGTGTTTGCGGGCGACGCTGCGGGAGGCGAAGCCGAATGCCTCGGCGATCTCGGCGAGGCTGGGGGATTGGCCTTGTTGCGCGATGCGGTCGCGGATGAAGGTCAGGATGGCGGTGCGGCGGGGGGTTAGGGTTGTCATGGAGTACATTTGTACTCTTGTGGGAGATTTCTGACAAGAGCCGGTAGTCGGGGGGTTGGGGGTTGGGGGTATATCCGTTATTTAGGTAACGGCAGCTATTGGTTCCGCTCTTACAGCGGGTCACTTTGGAAAAGCCCCAAAGTAACCAAAGGGCTCTTGCCCCACCACTCGGCACCTCGCTAGTGCTCGGTGTGCCCTCACTCCGGCTTGAATCCGTGGGCCGCCGTCATGGGCCATCCCTGGCCCAGGACGGCTAACCCGGCGTCCTGCCGGGTTACCCACGGATTCAAGCCTGCGTTCGGCCAGCGTGGTTTTACGGGGCGCCTAAGATCAAAAGCCAGAGCCAGAGCCAGAGCCAGAGCCAGAGCAAAATGAGGTCTATCTGATCCATGGAGATCAAAATGTAGGAGGGGGCTTGCCCCGATGGCGGTGGATCAGTCATGCATGTAGTGACTGACACACTGCCATCGGGGGCAAGCCCCCTCCCACATTTTTGACCGAGTTCGGCTCGCAGAGTCAGGTCGGCTACAAGGCCGCTTTGCTTTTGATCTGGGGCACACCGGGCCTAGTTTTGGCTACTTTTGAGAAAACGGATATCGACACGCCCCACTCTCACCATCCCTCTTTCAACATCCGCAATTCCAGATGCTGCAACAGCATGATGGTCTTCCCATCCACGATCTCACCGCTCGCCACCATCGCCAACGCCCGCTCGAACCCCAGTTCCAGTACCTCAATGTCCTCGCCTTCCTCTTCGATCCCGCCGCCCATTCCCACCCGATCCTCCGGTTGGTATTCGCCGAGGAAAAAGTGAATCCGCTCCGTCACCGATCCCGGGCTCATGAATGCCGCATAGATCTTCTCCACATGCCCCACGCGATAGCCCGTCTCTTCTTCGGCTTCCAGGCGAATGCGTTCCTCAGGGCTGGCGTTGTCCAGCAACCCGGCCGCGGCTTCGATCAGGTAACCGGGGTAGTCGTTGACGAATGTGGGCATGCGGAACTGTCGGATCAGCAGCACAGTGCGCTGGGCGCGGTTGTACAGCAGGATGGTCGCGCCGTTGCCCCGGTCGTACACTTCGCGGGTCTGGGCCTGCCAGCTGCCGTCTCGGCGGCGCAGGTCGAAGCTGTATTTTTTCAGCAGGTACCAATTCTCCGAGAGCGTTTCTTCGGCGGTGATGCGAACGGGGCTGTTGTCCATGGTCGGGCCTTTGCTCAAAGGAGCAGGAGCATGTCGCGCCAGCAACGCCAACGTCAAGCCGGTCGCATACCGCTACAATCGGGCCCCACAAAAAGTCTCTGCAAGGGCAAGGCAATGTCGCTGCATATCCCGACGCTATTGTTAGTCGCCGTGTTCGTGTTCTGCCTGATGGGCCTGCTCACCGTGCATGCCTGGAGCCGTGGCCGTGAACCGACCCTGGGCTATCTCGGCATCATGCTGCTGCTCGCCACCCTGGGCACCGGGCTGATCGCGGTGCGCGGCGTGGGCCTGGACTTTGTCGCGTTGATCCTCGGCAATGTCGTGCTGTTGCTCAGCGCCGCGATGAACTGGACCGCCATGCGCGCTTTCGTGCAGCGCAAGCCGAGCCTGCCGGGGATCTTTGCCGGGTGTGGCGTGTAGCTGTTGATGTGCCTGTTGCCGCAGTTCTATGGTTCGCTGTCGGCGCGGGTCACCCTGTATTCGCTGCTGGCGGCCGGTTATGGCGTGCTGTCGGCCCTGGAGCTGTGGCGCAACCGCGCGACCCTGGAAGTCGCCTACGCTCCCGCGCTGGCGCTGATCCTTTGGCACACCGCGTTCTATGGCATACGCGCAATCACCGACGCCGGCCTGCCGCTGAAAAACGCCCAGGCCTCGGGGGGTGAAGGCGCGCCGTTTTTCTCGTTCATGCTGTTTGAATCGATGCTGTATGCCATCGGCATTGCCTACATCACCCTGGCGATGGTCAAGGAGCGTGCCGAGTTGCGCTTCAAGGCCGCCGCCTTCAGCGATGCGCTGACCGGCGCCGGCAACCGCCGCGCCTTTATGCTCAGGGGCGAAAAACTGCTGGCCGACTGCAGCCGTCGCCAGCGCAGCGCGGCCCTGCTGCTGTGCGACCTGGACCACTTCAAGCGCCTGAACGACAGCTTCGGCCACCCCATGGGCGACCAGGCGCTGATCGCCTTCAGCCAGATGACGCGGGCCATGTTGCGCAGCGGTGATGTGTTTGCGCGTATCGGCGGTGAAGAGTTCGCCTGCCTGCTGGCCGACAGCGATGCGGCCGGGGCGTTTGAAGTGGCCGAGCGCATCCGCCGCGGGTTTGCCGAACTGGACCTGCTGACGCCGGGGTTCTTGAGCGTGAGCATCGGCATCGTCACCACCACGGCGGCAGGCCACGACCTCTCGCACTTACTGTCCCAGGCCGACCAGGCGCTGTACCAGGCCAAGGCCTATGGACGCAATCGCGTGCAGGTGGTGGCGCTCGCCTGAGCGGACGACGCTTGAATGCCGCAATACTTTGCAAGCAATCAGTAAACGCCTGATCTACGGGCATTCCCTGGCGGATGTGGCCACCGCCGTGGCGGATACCGCCTTGCCGGTGCGCTGGCTGCTGTCGCAGAAACTCGATTCCATCGACAAGATTGCCGACATCCATATGCCACTGCTGGTGGTCCACGGCCTGGACGACCGCTACGTTCCCCCACGGTTCAACGAGCAATTATTTGCCGCCGCCCAGGAACCCAAGCGCTTGTTGCTGGTGCCCGGCGCCAGCCACAACAACAGCATGAGCCTGGCCGGGCGCAGCTATCGCAAAGCGCTGGACAACCTGATGCAAGCGAAGATGCCGACACAGGTTGTCACCCACTCAACCGGGCGCGCCAACGACTCATAAAATGTGTTTTCGGCACTGGGTTCGCGCGGGGCTGTCAAGCGCAAACCCAGCCTATGCTGGCCCGCGCCAGAAGTTGATCAAATATTGATCTTGGGTTGAATCGCCAACCCCTGCCGGGCCCTCGCAAAGTTATCCACAGAGATACCCACGGTTTTCGTGGACAACTCTTTTTATTTTTTTACGATTTTTTTGCTCAGCCCGCGCCTTGGGGAAAGGTGCCAGGCAGCAAAATTTCGCGATTCACATCGCGTATATCGTTATACCCGCACAGCGCCATCGACACGTCCAACTCGCGGGCGATGATCTCCAGCGCCTTGGTCACCCCCGCTTCACCCATCGCGCCCAGACCGTACAAATGCGGGCGACCGATCAGGGTGCCTTTGGCGCCCAATGCCATGGCCTTGAGCACGTCCTGGCCGGAACGGATACCGCCATCGAGCCACACTTCAATACGCTCGCCCACCGCCTCGACGATCGCCGGCAATTGGCTGATGCTCGATGGCGCGCCATCCAACTGACGACCGCCATGGTTGCTCACCACCAACGCATCGGCGCCGGCATTCGCCGCCAGGCGCGCATCTTCCACATCGAGGATGCCCTTGATGATCAACTTGCCGCCCCAGCATTTCTTGATCCATTCCACATCGTCCCAACTCAGGCGCGGGTCGAACTGTTGGGCGGTCCATGCCGACAGCGAACTCATGTCCGCCACACCTTTGACATGCCCGACGATATTGCCGAAGCCATGACGCTTGGTGCCGAGCATGCCCATCACCCAGCGCGGCTTGGTCATCATGTTGAGGATATTCGGCAGGGTCAGTCTGGGCGGTGCCGACAGGCCGTTGATCAGGTCCTTGTGACGTTGGCCGAGGATCTGCAGGTCCAGGGTCAACACCAACGCATCGACACCGGCGGCCTTGGCGCGCTCGATCAACTGCTCGATAAAGGCGCGGTCGCGCATCACATAGAGTTGAAACCAGAACGGCTGGCCGACCTGTTCGGCGATGTCTTCCAGGGAGCAGATGCTCATGGTCGACAAGGTGTAGCGCAGGCCAAAGGCAGCAGCGGCACGGGCGGTGAGAATCTCACCATCGGCATGCTGCATCCCGGCCAGGCCGGTGGGCGCCAGGGCGACTGGCATGGCCATGTCCTGGCCGATCATGGTGGCGCGGATCGAACGTTTATCGATATTGCGCGCCACCCGTTGGCGGAATTTGATCTGGGCAAAATCGCTTTCATTCGCCCGGTAAGTGCTTTCAGTCCAAGAGCCGGAATCGGCGTAGTCGTAAAACATCCTTGGAACACGTTTTTGCGCCAGCTTGCGTAAGTCTTCGATGGTTGTGATCAACGACATCTGCGTCACCTCTCCCTGAACTGAGTAGGAAGAGTAACCGCCCATCCGCCGTACAACCAGCCATTGCGTTGATTGATCAGGCCGCTGACGGTTCGTCCGTGGCAGGTGGCTCAGGGGTGAGTCCCCAGTCGCCGTGCTCGTACCAGTCATCGCCGATCATCTCGGCCGGGTGCATGGTACGGTCGGCGCCGTTGCCACAGGCCAGATCGGTCGTGGCGCAATAGCGGTCGCAGCCCCAGCAGATGCGTTCGGGGTGCTTGGGGTGCAGCGGGAAAGGCTTGGCCATGATGAGGTTCCCTACCGGCGAACAATAGAGTCAACCTAACCTGCTCGAGGGGGCATGGCCTTGACTGCGGTCAAGGTTGGCCAACATGAAATATCGCAGAAACTTGACAAGAATCATTATTATTTACGATCAACCTTCCTAGACTCGGGATCTTTCCCCCTCACCCGTCAGGAAGCCTCCATGCGTATCCCTTCTACTGTGTCCCTGGTCCTGCTGTTGTCCACCTCTGCGGCGTTCGCCAAGGAGTACCCGATCGGCGAGCCGCAGCACTGCCCAGGCCTGGAAATCGGCGCGGTGTACCTGCAACCGATCGAGATGGCACCCGCCGGCATGATGCGCGCCACGGCCGACTCCGACGTCCACCTTGAAGCCGATGTGCGCGCCACGGCGGACAATGCCCAAGGCTTCCAGGAAGGCAGTTTCGTGCCGTACCTGAACCTGTCCTTTACGTTGAAAAAGCAAGGCAGCGACACGCCGATCACCGGTGATTTCCACGCCATGGTCGCCAATGACGGGCCGCACTACGGCGACAACGTCAAGCTGCAAGGCCCAGGCAAATACACCCTGACCTTCAGCGTATTGCCGCCCAGCGGCCACCAGTCCCTGGGCCGCCATACCGACAAGGAAACCGGGGTCGCACCGTGGTTCGAACGCTGCGAAGTCCACTACGAATTCGTCTATGCCGGCATCGGCAAGAAAGGCGGCTACTGATGCGTCGCGCCTTGCTGCTGGGCAGCTTGCTGCTGAGCGGCGCGGCCCTGGCGGCGCCGTTGCCGACCTATGAACTGACCCTGCAGGACGGCCACTTCATCCCGCCGCAACTCACGGTCAAGGCCGGCGAGCGCTTCAAGATCGTGCTGCACAACCTCGGCCAAGGCCCGGCCGAATTCGAGAGCACGCCGCTGCGCGTGGAGAAAGTCTTGTCCCCCGGCGTGACCACCTTCGTCGTGATCCACCCGCTCACGCCGGGGTTGTATCCGTTCTTTGACGAGTTCAACCCACAGTTGCCCGAAGGCAGCATCCTTGCCCAATAGCCCCGGGAGCCGTTGATGAATCAATCGATGTTTATTGTCTGGCGCGAAAGCGTCGAGGCGCTGCTGGTGATCGGCATTCTGCAGGTCTGGATCAGCCGCCAGACCGCGCACTCGCGCCTGGGGCGTTTCCTGTGGGCCGGGGTGGTCCTGGGCTTGTTCTGCTCGGCCGGCCTGGCCGGCTTGATGCTGTGGGCCGGTGAGGCCATGACCGGCCCCCAGGGCGAATGGCTGCAAGCGGCGCTGACGTTATTGGCCAGCGGCCTGATGGTGCAGATGGTGTTCTGGATGCATCGTCACGCGGCCACACTCAAAAACACCCTGGTACGCGAAGCCGATGAACGCCTGGCGCGCCAGGGCGGTTGGGGCGTGTTGCTATTGACGCTGTTGGCGGTGAGCCGCGAAGGCAGTGAAACCGTGGTGTTTCTGTACGGTGCCGGCGCGCGTCTGCAGGGCCCGGCGCTGAACCTGTTCGCGATCGGCGGCGTGCTGGGCCTGGTGTTGGCGGGGCTCACGGTGCTGTTGTTGCGCAGTACGCGGCGCTTCATTTCCTGGTCGCTGTTTTTCGCCCTCAGCGAAGCGCTGTTGCTGCTGCTCGGCGGGGCTTTGCTGGTGGCGGCCGTGGACCGTATCAGCGGGCAATTGCTGGCGATGGACATGCCCGAGTGGGTCTATTCGAGCTTCGGTGAAAGCCGCTGGGACAGCAGTACCCTGCTCAGCGACAGCCACGGCCTGGGCGCGATGTTGGCTGACTTTGTCGGCTACCGCGCCGCGCCGAGCCTGGTCACCGTGCTGGTGCTGCTCGGCTATTGGTTGTGGGTGGGCAACGGCCTGCGCCGTTCGCGGCACGCGGCATGAGCTGGCTGCAGCGCCTGGGCGATGGCATGCGCCGCCATGGGCGCTTGATCCGTGCCGTGCAATGGGCGGTGGTGCTGGTCTACGCCGTGCTGCTGGTGCTGCCGGCGCTGCTGCCGTTGCCGGACAGCCAGGCGCGCCTGGTGAACAACCTGACGCTGCTCGCGCAATTCATCTTTTGGGGCCTCTGGTGGCCGTTCGTGTTGCTGTCGATGGTGTTGTTCGGGCGCCTGTGGTGCGGCGTGCTCTGCCCGGAAGGTTCCCTGAGCGAATGGGCCAGCCAGCACGGACGCGGCCTCGGTATTCCGCGTTGGCTGCGCTGGGGCGGCTGGCCGACGCTGGGCTTTTGCCTGACCACCCTCTACGGCCAATTGATCAGCGTATATGACTACGCCCAGGCGGCCCTGTTGATTCTCGGCGGCTCGACCCTCGGCGCGGTGATCGTCGGCCTGTTGTTCGTGCGCGGCAAGCGCGTGTGGTGTCGGTACCTGTGCCCGGTCAGCGGCGTCTTCGCCCTGCTCGCCCGCCTGGCGCCGGTGCATTTCGCGGTGGATGAGCAGCGCTGGAAAGCCAACGACGCACCGCGCCTGCCGCTGCCCAACTGCGCGCCGCTGCTGGATATCCGCCGCCTGCAAGGGGCCAGCGAGTGCCATGCCTGCGGCCGCTGCAGCGGGCAACGTGGCGCGGTGCAACTGATCGCCCGCTCGTGCAATCAGGAGATCCTGCAGGCGCCGCGTCAACCCGGCTCAGTGTGGGACGCGCGGCTGTTGCTGTTTGGTGTGATCGGCCTGGCGATGGGGGCGTTTCAATGGACCGTCAGTCCGTGGTTTATCGCGCTCAAACAAACCCTGGCGACGTGGCTGGTCGGCCATGACTGGCTGTGGCCGCTGCAAGACAACGCGCCGTGGTGGTTGCTCACTCATTATCCGCAGCTCAATGACAGCTTCAGTTGGTTGGATGGCTTGTGCATTGTGTTGTATCTGGGGGGGAGTTCGTTGGTATTGGGGGGCGGCTGTTGGCTGCTGTTGCGGTTGGCCGCGTGGGTGGCGGGTGATCGTGCACTGTTTCGGCCCTTGGCGCTGACGCTGACGCCCCTCGGTGGTGCAGGTTTGTTCCTGGGGTTGTCGGCGACCACGGTGAAGTTGTTGCGGTATGAGGGCTTGGGGTTGGCTTGGGTGCAATCGGCGCGGGCCGTGTTGTTGATGGCGGCGGTTGGGTGGTGCTTGTGGTTGGGGTGGCGGCAGATTCAGGGGGTTGGGGGGCTGCGGCGTTGGGGTGGGTGGTTGTGTGTGGGGTTGAGTGTTGGGTTGGTGGGGGGTGGATGGTGGTTGCAGTTTTGGGGGTGGGGTTGAGTGCCGTTTTTTTCGGTGATTGCGGCGGCGGCTGAGTACATATCCGTTATGGTTCCGCTCTTACAGCGGGTCACTTTGGAAAAAAAAGCCCCAAAGTAACCAAAAGGCTCTTGCCCCACCACTCGGTGCCTCGCCTAGGCTCGGCATGCCCTCACTCCGGCCAGCGTGGTTTGACGGGGCGCCTAAGATCAAGATCAAAAACCAGAGCCAGAGCCAGAGCAGAATGAGTTCTATCTGATCCATGGAGATCAAAATGTGGGAGGGGGCTTGCCCCCGATGGCGATGGATCAGTCATGCATGTAGTGACTGACACACTGCGATCGGGGGCAAGCCCCCTCCCACATTTCTGACCGAGTTCGGCTTGCAGGATCAGGTCGGATATAAGGCCGCGCCCAAGAGCAAGAGCCAGAGCAGAACGAGTTCTATCTGATCCATGGGGATCAAAATGTGAGAGGGGGCAAGCCCCCTCCCACATTTTCTGACCGCGTTGGGCTTGCAGGATCAGGTCGGTTATAAGGCCGCCGCGCGTTGGTTACTTTTCGGGTTGGCCATTACCGAAGAAACGCATCGCCACACCACCTAAACCTTAAACCGCGCCACCGTCTGATGCAGTTCCCCCGCCATCCCCGCCAGATCATGCCCCGCCGTTTCGGTATGCAAGGCCCCTTGCAATACCTGTTGCGACAGGTTCCGAATCCCCACCAGGTTGCGATCCACTTCCCGCGCCACCAGTGCCTGTTCTTCGGTGGCGCTGGCAATCATCAAGTTGCGCTCATTGATCTGCGAAATCGAGCGGGTGATTTCATCCAGCGCCTCCCCCGAGCGTTGCGCTACGCCCAAGGTCGCCTGCACCCGTTCGCTGCTGCTGTGCATGGCGGCCACGGCGTGTTCGGTGTCCTGGCGGATGTTGCCGATCATCTGCTCGATCTCCTGGGTCGAGGTCTGGGTACGATGGGCCAGGGCGCGCACTTCATCGGCGACCACCGCAAAACCGCGCCCGGCATCGCCGGCCCGGGCCGCTTCGATCGCGGCGTTGAGGGCCAGCAGGTTGGTCTGGTCGGCGATGCTGCGGATCACGTCCAGCACGCCGCTGATGTCTTGCACGCGGCCGGCGAGTTGCTGGATGCGTTCGGAGGTTTCCACCACACCGGTGGCCAGGGTGTTGATCGAGGCCACGGTTTCCTGCACCTGCGCCCGCCCAAGCTGGGCGGTCTGTTCCGACAGGCGCGAGGCTTCGCTGGTGCTCACCGCGTTGCGCGCGACTTCATCGACGGCGGCGGTCATTTCGTTCACCGCGGTGGCGGCCTGTTCGATTTCCTGGCCCTGCAACTGCAGGCTGCTGCTGGTCTGGCTGCTGACTGCGCTCAACTCTTCGGATGAACTGGCCACGCCATCCACCGAGGCGGCGATCTGCCGGACCATCTGGTTGAGGTTCTGCTGCATCTGGTGCAGGTTGCGCATCACGCTGCCGTCGGCACTGTTGCCCAGCGGCACCTCGATGGTCAGGTCGCCCTGGGCGATATGGCTGAGCACCCGCGCCACCTCGTCCGGCTCGCCGCCCAAAGGCCGGGTGACGCTGCGCGTGACGATCACGGCGGCCGCCACGACCAGGCTCACGCATAGCAGGAATAATCCGATCATCGTGCGGCGCGCATCGTCGTAGAGAATTTGCGCAGCCTGCTCGCGCTCGACGAACAGTCGGCCTTGCATGGCCATCAACGCATCGAGGCTCTTGAACACCTCAAGCTCGGCCGGCACCACCTGCTGTTTGAGCTGGGCCAGGCCCTGCTCGCGGGCGCCCTGCTTGATCAGCGCCTGCACCTGGGTAAAGGCCGCGACGTAGGTTTCCCGATGGGTTTTCAACGCGGCATAGGCCGCCTTGCCTTCGGTGGTATCGAACAGTGGCTCCAGGGTGGCGAACGCCTGGGTAATGCGCTGCCGGGTGGTGCCAATGGCCTCTTGGGCCTGCTGGTTATCCTGGTCGATCAGCAGGTCGCGGGTGTTGCGCCCGTTATCGCGCACGCCGGTGGCGATCACCATGATCGGTGCGATTTTCGGCCAGTCCTGCTGCACGATCTGTTCGGACTGTTGCTTGAGGGTTGCCAGGTCGTGCAAGGCGTAAAACACCAAACCGACCAGAGCCAGCGGCGCAATCGCGAAGCCGATGACAATGCGTTGTGCCGTGGTTAACTGCGTCATTCTAAACATTCCTTGATGAATACCTGCCCGAAACGGGCAGCATCTTTAAAAATCCTGGAAGGGCGATCGGTCACCCTCGTAATACAAAAGCCGGAAACAACTCGCGCATGTGGCCCCACAACTCCGGCAATGCCATCTGTGCCGGGGCAATCGGCAATTGCTCATCGAGCATGCTTGCCGTGCGGACCATCTGCACGGCGAAGCGCTTGACACCACTGGCTTGCAAACGCTGGGCCAGGCGCAGCAGGCGCGACGTATCAATCAGATGCCAATGCACCGTGGTACGGCACTCGTAGTCCACGCCACTGGCCAGCAAGGTCTCCAAACTGCGCCAATTGGCGGCGCCGCTGCCTTTGACCTGGGTGACCAGTTGATAGTCCTCGACCAGGGCCTTCACATCGAAGCCCACCCAGTCGGCATGGCGCAGCGCATTGGCAAAGCCTGCCGGTTTGATCCCCGCACTGTGCAGGCCCACGCGAAAGCCCATGGCGCGTACCTCGTCCATCGCCGCTGGCAAACCTTCCTGCAAGGTCGGCTCACCGCCGCTGAACACCACTGCGTCCAACAGGTCCTGGCGGCGCTGCAAAAACAGCAAAACCCGGCGCCAATCGATCTCCGCGCTACCGCGCGGTGCAATCAGGTCCGGGTTATGGCAGTAACGACAGCGCCAGGCACAACCCTGGCAGAACAGCACACAGGCGAGCATGCCGGGGTAGTCGAGGGTGGTCAGGGGCACCATGCCCCCAACCCGTAGCATTCGACTCATTGGCGCCCGGCCGCGCAAGCCGCTTCGGTAAAGTGAACACGCTCCTTGTGTTCGGACTGCTTGCCGGGGTTGAACGCGGACACCGGCCGGTGGTAACCCATCACCCGGGTCCAGACTTCGCAGCGCTGACGTTGTGGCTGGGATGTTTGCATGGTGAATCTCCTTGCGGGTTGAAAAACAGGTTCAAGACTGGGCGGCAAGCGCGAGGATCTCATCGCACTTGGGGCAGAACTCGTGTTCGCCGGCGAGGTAGCCGTGTACCGGACAGATCGAGAAGGTCGGGGTCACGGTCAGGTACGGCAGGCGGAAACGCCCCAGCGCTTTGCGCACCAATTGCTTGCAGGCCTGGGCCGAGGAAATCTGTTCGGCCATGTACAGGTGCAGCACGGTGCCGCCGGTGTATTTGCATTGCAGTTCGTCTTGCAGCTCGAGGGCTTCGAAGGGGTCTTCGGTGAAGCCCACCGGCAGTTGCGACGAGTTGGTGTAGTACGGCGCATCCAGGCTGCCGGCTTGCAGGATGTCCGGGTAGCGCTTGCGGTCTTCCTTGGCGAAGCGGTAGGTGGTGCCTTCCGCCGGTGTGGCTTCGAGGTTGTAGAGGTGACCGGTTTCTTCCTGGAAACGCAGCAAGGTGGCGCGCACATGGTCGAGCAGGCGCAGGGCGAACGCGCGGCCTTCTTCGGTGTGCGTGCCCTGCGTGTCATCCGTGAAATTGCGCAGCATCTCGTGCATGCCGTTGAGGCCGATGGTGGAGAAGTGGTTGCGCAACGTCCCCAGGTAACGCTTGGTGTAGGGGTACAACCCGGCGTCCATGTGGTGCTGGATCACCTTGCGCTTGACCTCCAGGCTTTCCATGGCCATTTCCATCAGGCTGTCCAGGCGTTGCAGCAAGCCGCCGGTATCGCCCTTGAACAGGTAACCGAGGCGCGCGCAGTTGATTGTCACCACGCCCAGCGAGCCGGTCTGCTCCGCCGAACCGAACAGCCCGCCGCCGCGCTTGAGCAGCTCGCGCACGTCCAGTTGCAGGCGACAGCACATGGAGCGCACCTGGTTGGGTTGCATGTCCGAATTGAGGAAGTTCTGGAAATACGGCAAGCCATAGCGCGCGGTCATCTCGAACAGGCGGTCGGCGTTCTCGCTGTCCCAGGGGAAATCATGGGTGATGTTGTAGGTCGGAATCGGGAAGGTGAACACCCGCCCCTTGGCATCCCCGGCCTGCATCACTTCGATGTAGGCGCGGTTGATCAGCTCCATTTCCGTTTGCAGGTCGCCATAGGCAAATGGCATTTCCTCACCACCGATCACCGGCACCTGCTCGCGCAAGTCTTCCGGGCAGACCCAATCGAAGGTCAGGTTGGTGAATGGCGTCTGAGTGCCCCAGCGCGACGGCACGTTGAGGTTGTAGATGAACTCCTGCACCGCCTGGCGCACCTCGGGGTAGCTCAACTGATCTTTGCGCACATAAGGCGCAAGATAGGTGTCGAACGAGCTGAACGCCTGGGCGCCGGCCCATTCGTTTTGCAGGGTGCCGAGGAAGTTGACCATCTGCCCCAGGGCACTGCTCAAATGCTTGGGCGGCCCCGCTTCGACGCGGCCCGGCACGCCATTGAGGCCTTCGTGCAGCAACGAGCGCAGCGACCAACCGGCGCAGTAGCCGGCGAGCATGTCGAGGTCGTGGATATGCAGATCCGCCTCACGGTGTGCGCGGCCGATCTGCTGGCTGTAGACCTCGTCCAGCCAGTAATTGGCAGTGACCTTGCCCGACACGTTCAGCACCAGCCCGCCGAGGGAATACCCCTGGTTGGCATTGGCTTGCACGCGCCAGTCTTCACGGTCGAGGTATTCGTTCATCGAGGTGGCGACTTCCACCAGGGTCTTGCGGTCGCGGCGCAGGCGACCGTGCTGTTCGCGGTAGACGATATACGCGCGCATCGACAAGAAGTAACCGGCATCCATCAACACCCGCTCGACGCTGTCCTGGATCTGCTCCACATCCAGCCGTTCGATGCCGCGCAGCCGCGCCAGCACCGCACCGAGCAACAGGTCGACCTCGGCCTCCCGATACTCGCCGGTGGCATTGCCGGCGGCGATCAGCGCCTGACGGATTTTTTCGGCGTCGAAGGCAACGAGGCTACCGTCGCGTTTGTGCAGGCGGTTACTGACCAGCGGGCTGAGCATGCTTTGCATTGGAAGGCTCCAGACACTACATATAGATTTAATAGATCTTTGAAACACAATATGCAGTGATATTACGGTCAAGCGTTTGGGCTGCCATTGATCAAGGTCAAGTCTGAACGAAGATCAAAATGTGGGAGGGGCGGTGCGACGATTCGACTTGTTCCCGATAGCGGTGGATCAGTCGTGCATGTATTGGCTGACACACTGCTATCGGGGGCAAGCCCCCTCCCACAGTAAGCCTCCTCCCACAGTAAGTTCCCTCCCACAGTAAGTCTCCTCCCACAGTAAGTTCCCTGCCACAGCAAGTCCCCTGCCACATTCAA
This sequence comes from Pseudomonas sp. LY-1, assembly GCF_053502595.1. Classification (NCBI taxonomy): domain Bacteria; kingdom Pseudomonadati; phylum Pseudomonadota; class Gammaproteobacteria; order Pseudomonadales; family Pseudomonadaceae; genus Pseudomonas; species Pseudomonas sp. LY-1. The sequence goes on from NZ_CP094353.1 coordinate 4,150,974, forward strand.
CCGCCGCTCATATTCATGAAGCGCACCACCTGCACCTCCCCTGCCCCGGTGAAATCATGGCGCAGCGGCTTACCCCGCAATCCCTTGTGCAACGCCTCGATCAACGGCGCGTCGTCCAACGGGTAACGCCGCAGCAAAGCGCGGAAGTCCACCGCGTTGTCCTGCCCCAGGCACAGCAGCAACTGCCCTTCGACGGTCATCCGCACGCGGTTGCAACTGCCGCAGAAGTTGTGGGAGTTGGGCGAGATAAAGCCGATGCGCGTGCCCGGATGCCGCGCCAGGCGCACATAGCGCGCCGGGCCGCCGCTGTTTTCGGTGCTGTCGAGCAAGGCATGGTGACGGGCGATCACGCTGCGTACTTCATCACTGGCACAGAACGTCTCGCCGCGGGAGCGGCCCACGTCGCCCAGGGGCATTTCCTCGATAAAGCTGATGTCGATGCCTTGGTCAATCGCGTACTGCACCAGCGCCGGCACTTCATCGAAGTTGCGCCCTTTCATCACCACGCAGTTGAGCTTGACCCGCTCGAACCCGGCCTCTCGCGCCGCCTCGATACCGTCCAGCACCTGGCGCAGATCACCGTTGCGGGTGATCGCGCGAAAGCGCTGCGCATCCAGGCTGTCGAGGCTGATGTTCATGCGCTTGACCCCGGCGTCCACCAGCGGCTGCGCGAGGCGCGCCAACTGCGAGCCGTTGCTGGTCATCACCAGTTCGCGCAAGCCCGGCAGTGCCGCGATATTGCGGCACAACCCGACAATGCCCGGGCGGATCAACGGCTCGCCGCCGGTCAGGCGGATCTTGCGCACGCCCTGGCCGACGAACAGCGCGGCCAGGCGTTCCAGCTCTTCCAGGGTCAGCACCTGCTGGCGCGGCAGGAACGTCATGTTTTTCGCCATGCAGTACACACAGCGAAAATCACAACGGTCGGTCACCGACAAGCGCAGGTAATCGATCGAACGGCCCACCCCATCCACCAGGCTCATGTCACTGCACCAGCGGCGAGTCGGCGCCCTGCAGCGCGATGCCACGAATGTCCGCCGCGCCGATCAGGGTTTGCAGGTACTGCACCAATGCCTTTTGCCACACGCCTTGCTGCAACTGGGTGCGGATCGCCACCGCCACCGCTTCATACGGCAGCGGTTGGCCTTCGATACGCTGATCGACATAGATCACATGCCAGCCATAACGACTCTCCAGCGGCTTGCCGGCCAAGCCCGGCGCGAGGGTGAACAACTGACGCTCCAACTCGGGCACGGTCTGGCCCTTGCTCACCTGGCCCAGCGAACCGCCCTGGGCCTTGGACGGGCACGCCGAATACTGCAGGGCCAGCTCGGCGAATTGGCCGGGCTGCTCGTTCAGGTTCAGCAGCAGCACTTCCGCCTGACTGTGCGCCAGATGGCGCGCCTCGGCGTCGTCCGGCGCGCATTCGAGCAGAATGTGCCGCACCGCCAGCAACGGCGCGCTGTGAAAGCGCCCGCGGTTGTTCTCGAAGTAGCGCACACAGGTGGCCTCGTCGCACTCAGGCACCTTGACCTCACGCTCGAGCAGCAAGCGCGTGGCGGCTTCTTCTTCGTTCTCGCCGGCGGCGATCTCCACCGCCAGGCCCAGCTCGGCGATCCGCTGCTGCAACAGCTCGCGGATCACCAGCGCACGGGCGGCCAGATACACCGCCTCCTCGCGGCTTTCGGCCGGGTGATATTGCAACTCCAGGGCCATGGCCTCCGGCGTGACGGGCACGCCGTTGACGCTGATGATCGGCCATTCCTGTTCACTGCTGGCGATCAATTCAGGCGCCTTGAGTTCCTCGAACAGAGCCGGGGCCGCAACCTCGGCCACCACCGGTTCTTTGACCGACGAGCCGCAACCGCCGCTGCCGCCATTACCGCCACCACATCCGCATCCAGTTGTCATGACGCTCTCCTCAATACTTCTGCCGCACGATTTGATAACGACGCCCCAGGTACCAGATTGGCGCGCTGACCATATGCACCAAGCGGGTAAACGGGAACAGCACGAACAGGGTCAAGCCCAGCGCCACATGCGCCTTGTAGATCAGGCTGACCGGCTCGATCGACGCCGCCGCGTCCACTGGCCGCAACAGCACCACGTTCTGCGCCCAGTCGGCGAGCATCACCATGACCGAACCGTCCATATGCCCGGTGGACGCGACGATGGTCAGCAAACCGAGCACCAACTGCGCGAGCAGCACCAGCAGGATCAGGATGTCCGACGGGCTCGACGTGGCCCGTACACGCGGGTCGCCCAGGCGGCGCTTGACCAGCATCAGCAAGCCCACCAGGCACAGCAGGCCGAAGACGCCACCGGAGACCATCGCCAGCAACTGCTTGTGCTCAGTGCTGATCACATGGTGATAGACCGACGCCGGGGTCAGCAGGCCGACAAAGTGCCCGGCCAGCACGAACAGCACGCCAATGTGGAAAAAGTTGCTCGCCACGCGCATGCCACGGTTGTTGAGCATCTGGCTGGAGCCAGCCTTCCAGGTGTACTGCGACAGGTCGAACCGCGCCCAACTGCCCAACAGGCAGATCGCCAGGGCGACATAGGGGTACACCCCGAATACCAGCAAATTCCACTTAGACATTACCCACCTCCGTGGCCGGCACTGCGGCCTGCCCTTCTTGCTGAAAATCCACCCAGTGCAACGGCACCGCGCTTTCTTCGCGGGCTTTGCCCGGTGCGCTGGGCATCGAGCTGCAACGGTCCTGTTGTTCGGCCTGCATAAAGTCCACCGCTTCCTCTTCCCAGATCTTGTCCAGGGCTTCGAGGGAGTCGTCACGCGGCTCGGCGGCGACCTGCGCGCGCAGTTCGGCCACGGCCTGGTGCGGCTCGGCACCCGAGATCTGCAGCAACGCACGGAAGCAACTGGCGTAGCCGCTCTCGCGCTCGTCCAGACGTGCGGCGAGCAGCGCCAGCAGGTGCGCCACATCCGCCAGGCCCTCGCGGGCCTCGATGTCTTCGCGGGTCGAGAGGAACTCCAGGTACAGCGGGATATAGTCCGGCAGCTCCTTGACGCCGATGGCAAACCCGGCCTCTTCGTACTGGGCCATCATGTCGACCATGGCCTGGCCACGGTCGCGGGACTCGCCGTGGACGTGTTCGAACAACAGCAACGACAGCGAGCGCCCACGGCCGAACAGCGCACCGTAGTGTTCCTGGCCGTCCATCAGGTCATTGGCGCAGATCAGCTCGAGCAACTCGAACAACGCGCCGCGCTGCTTGGGGCTGATCTCCCGCGACTCGATGATCGCCTGTTCCAGTTCGTCGCGGCCGTTCACCAGGGTTTCGGTGGGGTAGTCCAGCAGCAACGAAATCACTTTGAGAATACGCATGCTCAGTCCTCCCAGATCTGTACGGTTTTCAACACGTCGCGACGGTTGGCCTTCTTGGCGCCGAACATGTTGGTGTCGGAGCTGCCGCTGCAACCGCTGCCGAAGCTGAAACCACAGCCGGAGCGTTCGGCGAACGCGTCGCTCATGGCGTCTTCACGGTGCGCGCTCGGCACCACAAAGCGGTCTTCGTAGTTGGCGATCGCCAGGTAGCGGTACATCTCTTCCACCTGTTCCACGCTCAGGCCGACGTCTTCGAGCACTTGCAGGTCCTGCACGCCGTCGACTTGCTGGGAGCGTTTGTAGGCACGCATCGCCAACAGGCGTTTGAGCGCACGCTTGACCGGTTTTTCATCGCCAGCGGTGAGCAGGTTGGCCAGGTAACGCAGCGGAATGCGCAGGCTGTCGACATCCGGGATCACCCCGTTCATGCCCACGGTGCCAGCGGCGGCAGCGTTCTGGATCGGCGACAGTGGCGGTACGTACCAAACCATCGGCAAGGTGCGGTATTCCGGGTGCAGCGGCAGTGCGAGTTTCCAATCGACGGCCATTTTGTAGACCGGCGAGCGCTGGGCCGAGTCGATCACCGACTGCGGCACGCCATCGGCCAGGGCCTGGCGAATCACCGCCGGGTCATTCGGGTCGAGGAAGATTTCCAGCTGTTTCTCGTACAGGTCTTGCTCGTTGGCGGTGCTCGCCACTTCGCTGATGCGGTCGGCGTCGTAGAGCAGCACGCCAAGGTAGCGAATCCGGCCGACGCAGGTTTCGGCACACACGGTGGGCATGCCGGCTTCGATGCGCGGGTAGCAGAAGATGCACTTCTCGGATTTGCCGCTCTTCCAGTTAAAGTAGATCTTCTTGTACGGGCAGCCGCTGATGCACATGCGCCAGCCGCGGCACTTTTCCTGGTCGATCAGCACGATGCCGTCTTCTTCACGCTTGTAGATCGCACCGCTCGGGCACGAGGCCGCGCACGCCGGGTTGAGGCAGTGCTCGCACAGGCGCGGCAGGTACATCATGAAGGTGTTTTCGTACTCGCCATAAATGTCGGCCTGGATCTGGTCGAAGTTCTTGTCCTTGCGGCGCTTGGCGAACTCGGTGCCGAGGATTTCTTCCCAGTTCGGGCCCCACTCGATTTTCTGCATGCGCTTGCCGGACACCAGCGAGCGCGGACGCGCGGTCGGTTGGTGCTCGCCCAAAGGCGCGGTGTGCAGGTGCTGGTAGTCGAAGTCGAACGGCTCGTAGTAGTCGTCCAAGCTCGGCAGGTCAGGGTTGGCGAAAATGTTCGCCAACACGCGGAACTTGCCGCCGATGCGCGGGTTGATCGAGCCGTTGGCGTTGCGCACCCAGCCGCCCTTCCACTTGTCCTGGTTTTCCCATTCTTTCGGGTAACCGATGCCGGGCTTGGACTCGACGTTGTTGAACCAGGCGTATTCCATGCCTTCACGGCTGGTCCAGACGTTTTTGCAGGTGATGGAACAGGTGTGGCAGCCGATGCATTTGTCCAGGTTCAGGACCATGCCGATCTGTGAGCGAATCTTCATCTCAGTTCTCCTCGATATCAGTCGGCAATGGGCGCGGCAAGTCATCGCCGGTGGAACCATCGAGCCAGTCGACCTTGGCCATTTTGCGCACCACGACAAACTCGTCGCGGTTGCAACCGACCGTGCCGTAGTAGTTGAAACCGTAGGCCTGCTGGGCATAGCCGCCGATCATGTGGGTCGGTTTGAGCACCACGCGGGTCACCGAGTTGTGGTGGCCGCCGCGGGTCTTGGTGGTTTCCGAACCCGGCACGTTCACGATGCGTTCCTGAGCGTGGTACATCATCACCATGCCTTCCTTGACGCGCTGGCTGACCACCGCACGGGCGGTCAGTGCGCCGTTGACGTTGAAGCACTCGATCCAGTCGTTGTCCTCGATCCCGGCGCGCTTGGCGTCGATCTCCGAGAGCCACACAATCGGCCCGCCGCGGCTCAAGGTGAGCATCAGCAAGTTGTCGCTGTAGGTGCTGTGGATGCCCCACTTCTGGTGCGGAGTGATCCAGTTCAGCACGATCTCGGTTTCGCCATTGCTGCGCTTGCCCTTCACGCCTTCGATGGTCTTGGTGTTGACCGGTGGCCGGTAGCTCATTAACTGCTCGCCGAACGCCTGCATCCACGGGTGATCCTGGTAGAACTGCTGGCGGCCGGTGATGGTGCGCCATGGGATGTTTTCATGGACGTTGGTGTAGCCGGCGTTGTAGCTCACGTGTTCGTCTTCCAGGCCGGACCAGGTCGGGCTGGAGATGATCTTGCGCGGCTGCGCCTGGATATCGCGGAAGCGGATCGCTTCATGGGCCTTGGAAATCGCCAGGTGGCTGTGGTCGATGCCGGTGAATTCCGACAGCGCGGCCCAGGCTTTCAAGGCCACCTTGCCGTTGGTTTCCGGGGCCAGGGACAGGATCACCTCGGCGGCATCGATAGCGGTGTCGATTTTTGGCCGGCCATGGCTGATCCCGGCATCGTTTTCGTGATGGTTCAGTTCGCCAAGGAACTCGACTTCTTCATCGGTGTTCCAGTTGATGCCCTTGCCGCCGTTGCCGAGTTTTTCCAGCATCGGGCCCAGCGACGAGAACTGTTTGTAGATGTTCGGGTAGTCGCGTTCCACCACTGCGATGTTCGGCGCGTTCTTGCCGGGTACCGGGGCCACGCGTGCGCTTTTCCAGTCGGTGCCGCCAAACGGTTGGGCCAGTTCGCCGACGCTGTCGTGCATCAGCGGTACGGTGACCAGGTCTTGTTCCACACCCAGGTGACCGACCGACATGGCCGAGAACGCCTTGGCGATGCCTTTGTAGATTTCCCAGTCGGAACGCGATTCCCACGCCGGGTCGATAGCCGCCGACAACGGGTGGATGAACGGGTGCATGTCCGAGGTGTTCATGTCGTCTTTTTCGTACCAGGTGGCGGTCGGCAAGACGATGTCGGAATACACGCAGGTGGAGGACATGCGGAAGTCCAGCGTGGTCACCAGATCGAGCTTGCCGATGGCGCCGTCCTCGACCCATTCGGCCTCGGTGGGCTTGCATTCGGTGCTGTGGCCGATGTCTTCGTTCATCACGCCGTTCTTGGTGCCCAACAGGTACTTGAGCATGTACTCATGGCCCTTGCCCGACGAACCGAGCAGGTTGGAGCGCCAGATGAACATGTTGCGCGGGAAGTTCACCGGGCTGTCCGGCTGTTCGCAGGCAAAACGCAGGCTGCCGTCCTGCCAGGATTTGACCACGTAGTCTTTCGGCGTCATGCCGGCAGCGGCGGCCTCACGGCAGATGTGCAGCGGGTTGGTGTTGAGCTGCGGCGCGCTGGGCAACCAGCCGGCGCGTTCGGCGCGGATGTTGTAGTCCAGGGCGTGTTCGGGGAACTGCGACTTGTCGGCCAGAGGCGAGAGCACATCGTGCATGCTCATTTTTTCGTGGCGCCATTGCGAGCTGTGGCCATAGAAGAAGCTGGTGCCGTTCATCTGGCGCGGTGGGCGGTTCCAGTCCAGGCCGAAGGCCAGGGGCAGCCAGCCGCACTGCGGGCGCAGTTTTTCCTGGCCGACGTAGTGGGCCCAGCCGCCGCCGGTCTGGCCGACGCAACCGCAGAGCATGAGCATGTTGATCAGCCCGCGGTAGTTCATGTCCATGTGGTACCAGTGATTCATCGCCGCGCCGACGATGATCATTGAGCGACCCTTGGTCTTGTCGGCGTTGTCGGCGAACTCACGGGCGATCTGGATGGCTTTCTCGCGGCTGACGCCGGTGATCGCTTCCTGCCACGCCGGGGTGCCCGGCACGCTGGCGTCGTCGTAGTCCTTGGCCACGTTGTGGCCGCCCAGGCCACGGTCGATGGCCAGGTTGGCCGCCGACAGGTCGAACACGGTCGCCACCTTGGCCACGCTGCCGTCGGCCAGGGTCACGTTGTGGACCGGCACGCGGCGGTACTGCACCGCCTCGCCAGCGACGTGCTGGAAATGCTCCTGGACTTCGCCGGCGAAGTACGGGAACGCCACTTCGGCGACGTCGTCACCGATCAGGCTGAGTTTCAGGTCGATCGCGCGGCCTTCACCGCCCTCTTTGGCGAGGATGTTCCACTTGCCCTTCTCGCCCCAGCGATAGCCGATGGAGCCTTGCGGCGAGACCAGTTCGCCGCTCTCGTCGAGGGCGATGGTTTTCCATTCCGGGTTGTTGTCCTGGCCGAGGTTGCCGGTGAGGTCCGAGGCGCGCAGGAAGCGGTCCGGCTGGAAGCCTGCGCCGGGAGCGAAACCGGTCATCGGCTTGAGCATCACCAGCACCGGCAAGTCGGTGAAGCGCTTGGCGTAGTCGGTGAAGTAGGCGCTCGGCTTGTCCAGGTGAAATTCTTTGAAGATCACATGGTTGAAAGCCTGGGCCAACGCGGCGTCGGTGCCCTGCTTAGGGTTGAGCCACAGGTCGGTGAGCTTGGCCACTTCCGAATAGTCGGGGGTGATCGCCACCGTCTTGGTGCCCTTGTAGCGCACCTCGGTGAAGAAGTGCGCGTCCGGGGTACGGGTCTGCGGAACGTTGGAACCCCAGGCGATGATGTAGTTGGAGTTGTACCAGTCGGCCGATTCCGGCACGTCGGTCTGCTCGCCCCACACCATCGGCGAGGCCGGTGGCAGGTCGCAGTACCAGTCGTAGAAGCTCAGGCACACGCCGCCGATCAGCGACAGGTAACGCGAACCCGCCGCGTAGCTGACCATCGACATGGCCGGGATCGGCGAGAAGCCGACGATGCGGTCCGGGCCGTATTGTTTGATGGTGTAGACGTTGGAGGCGGCGATGATTTCATTCACCTCCTCCCAGTTCGAGCGAATGAAACCGCCCATGCCGCGCTTGCTTTTATAGGAGTCGGCCTTGGCCTTGTCCTCGACAATGCTCGCCCAGGCTTCCACCGGCGCCAGGGTCTGGCGCGCTTCACGCCACAGCTTGAGCAGCGGCTTGCGGATCTTCGGGTACTTGAGCCGGTTGGCGCTGTAGATGTACCAGCTGTAGCTCGCACCGCGCGGGCAGCCACGGGGTTCGTGGTTGGGCAGGTCGTTGCGGGTGCGCGGGTAGTCGGTCTGCTGGGTTTCCCAGGTGATCAGGCCGTTCTTCACGTAGATCTTCCACGAGCAGGAGCCGGTGCAGTTCACGCCATGGGTGGAACGCACGATCTTGTCGTACTGCCAGCGCGAACGGTAGACGTTTTCCCAGTCGCGGGACTCTTTACGGGTCTCGCCGTGGCCGTCGGAAAATTCGTTTTGTTTGCGGTTGAAGAACCGCAGTTGATCCAACAAATGACTCATGGTGCTTTCCTCATCAGGCGTGCTGCGGGGTGCGTTGCCCCGCGAATTCAGGTCGGACTAGCAGGGGGTGGCGCAACCTTTGCGGGCATACCACCACCAGGTCACGACAATGCAGCTCAGGTAGAAACCGACAAACATGTAGAAGGCCATCGCCGGGCTACCGGTGGCGGCCATGGAGGTGCCGAAGGACTTGGGAATGAAGAACGCACCGAAGGCGCCCATGGCCGAACTGAACCCCAGTACGGCGGCGGATTCCTTGCCGGCATTCTTGATGGCCTGCTCGCGCTCGGCGGCGGATTTACCGGCGCTGGCTTTCTCGTGCTGGGTGCGGAAGATCACCGGGATCATGCGGAAGGTGGAGCCGTTGCCCACGCCTGTGGTGATGAACAGCAACATGAACAGGCCGAGGAAGCCGTAGAAGTTGCCGCCCTGGCCGTTCTGCGGCAGGAAGTGCAGCACGCCGAATACCATCACGATCATCAGCACGAAGTTCCACAGGGTCACTCGCGCGCCGCCCAGTTTGTCCGCCAGCCAGCCGCCCAGTGGGCGCACCAGGGCGCCGACCAGCGGGCCGAGGAAGGCGAACTTCAACGCCACCACGTCCGGAAACGAGGTTTTGATCAGCAGCGGGAACGCCGCCGAAAAGCCGATGAACGAACCGAAGGTCGCCAGGTACAACCAGCACATCAGCCAGTTGTGCTTGCGTTTGAAGATCACCGCCTGCTCGCTGAACGAAGCGCGGGCGCTGGACAGGTCATTCATGCCGAACCAGGCCGCCACGGTGACGGTGAGGATGAACGGCACCCAGATGAACCCGGCGTTCTGCAGCCACAGCTGGCTACCGTCGGGCAGGGTTTGCGCTTGCCCGCCGACCATGCCGAACACCCCGAAGGTGATCACCAGCGGCACGCAAAACTGCATCACCGACACGCCCAGGTTACCGAGGCCGGCGTTCAGGCCCAGGGCCGTGCCTTGCTGCGCCTTGGGGTAGAAGAAGCTGATGTTGGACATGCTGGAGGCGAAGTTGCCGCCGCCAAAGCCGCACAACAAGGCGATCAGCACGAACACGCTGTAAGGGGTGTTGGGGTCTTGCACCGCGAAGCCCATCCACAGCGCCGGCAGCAACAGCGACGCGGTGCTCAGGGCAGTCCAGCGACGCCCGCCGAAGATCGGCACCATGAACGAATAGAACACCCGCAAGGTCGCGCCGGACAGGCCGGGCAACGCCGCCAGCCAGAACAGCTGGTCGGTGGTGAAGCTGAAGCCGATGGCGTTGAGGCGCACGATCACCGTGCTCCACACCATCCACACGGCGAAGGCCAGCAGCAGCGCGGGAATCGAGATCCACAGGTTGCGGGTAGCGGTCTTTTTGCCGCTGGCCCCCCAGAACGCGGGGTCCTCGGGGCGCCAGTCGTGAATCACCGGGCCCGAATCGGGCTTTTGCGCGATGGACATGTTCATTCTCCTTGGAGACGTTGGGCGGTGTTGCCCAGCAGCGGTTGTTTGCGGATTTCGCTGAGGTACATCCAGGTCAGGGACACCCAGACCACGCCGTACATCAACATGAAGCAGGACGAGCGCACGCCGGTGAGGTCCACCAGGGCGCCAAACAGAATCGGCAGCACAAAGCCCCCCAGGCCACCGGCCAGGCCGACGATGCCGGACACCGCGCCCATGTTCTGCGGGTAGTCATTGGCGATGTACTTGAACACCGAGGCTTTGCCGAACGCGAAGGCGATGCCCATCACGAACAGCAGCACGGTGAACAGGGTGGGGTTGAGGCCGATGTGCAAATCCAGGGGACCGTTGACGGTCTGCACCTGCAATTGGGTCTGCGGGTAGCTGAGCAGGAACAGGCAGACCCAGCTCACCCACAACACCCACCAGGTCACGCTCTGGGCGCCCCAGCGGTCGGACATCCAACCGCCGACCGCGCGCAGCACACCGCCGGGCAGGGAGAAACAGGCGGCCAGCAGCGCCGCGCTTTGCAGGCTGAAACCGTATTCCTGTACGTAGTACTTGGTCATCCACAATGCCAGGCCGACGTAGCCGCCGAAGACAATCGAGTAGTACTGGCAGTAGCGCCACACGGCCGGGTCTTTCAGGCACCGCAGTTGCTCGCGCAAGGTGGCGCCGCCGGCACTGCGGTGGGCCTTGTTCTCGCTGGTGAGGAACCAGAACAACAGCGCGGTGATGAACAGGATCGCGCCGAACACCTTGGGCACCAGGTGCCAGGTGCCGAGGGCGATCAGCGCCGGGGCGAGGAACTTGGTGACCGCGGCCCCGGCGTTACCGGCGCCGAACACGCCCATGGCGAAGCCCTGGTTGTCCTTGTCGAACCACTTGGCGACGTAGGCGATGCCCACCGAGAACGAACCGCCGGCCAGGCCGACAAACAGGCCCAGCACCAGGAACTGCCAATAAGCGGTGGCGTAGGTGATCAGGTACAGCGGCAGCACGCAGGCCAGCATCAACAGGAAGAACACGATGCGCCCGCCGAAGCGGTCAGTCAGCAAGCCCAGGGGCAGGCGCACCAGGGAACCGGTCAAGACCGGCGTGGCGGCCAGCAGGCCAAACTGGGTTTCGTTGAGTTGCAGCAGCTCTTTGATGGGCACGCCCAACACGGCGAACATCATCCACACCATAAAGCAGACGGTGAAGGCCAGCGTGCTCATGCCCAGCACCAAGCCTTGTCTTATACGGGGTTGAGTCACGGTATGCGCTCCGAAAGGTGATTTCATGAGCGCAGGTTAGGGGCGACACCCCCTTGGAACTTGACGCAGATCAACGTCGGCCAGGTGGGTATAAGGCTATGCTGATCCCATATACCTCTAAGGAGGTAGTTCCTATAACAAGAGAAAGTCTTTATTTATCAATGGATTGATCTCTTGTGCCGGCGTTTTCCCGTGGGAGGGTTTGCCGGCAACTCTTTAGAGGTAGTGCGCCAGGGATCGCCGTTTTCCAGCTCGTTTTTCCTTTTCAGGTGCCGCCATGCAGGCTTTCTCCCCCCTCCGACTACGCCGTGATGTTTAGCTGGCTACGCAGCTCCCTGCCCGCACGCGCCGGCTTGGCTGTGATCCTGATCGCTATCCTGGCCCTTGCCAGTTCCTTGAGTGCGGGGCTGATCGCCTGGTTCAGCCAGGGCGACGCCGCCGCAATCAACACCGCCGGCTCCGTGCGTATGGAGACCTACCACCTCAGCTGGCGGCTCGCCGCCGCCGCGCCGGCCGAAGAGATCGACAGCATCACCCAGAGCCTGCAAGGGCGCCTCGACAGCGACTCGCTCAAGGCGGTGCTGGAAGACGGCCCAAACAGCGCCCTGCTGCAGAGCTACCAACAGATCCAGCAACGCTGGAACGACGAGCTGCGCCCGGCCCTGACGCGCGGTGATACGGCGCAGTTCCAGGCCAGCGCGCCGACATTCGTCGAGCAAATGAATCAATTCGTCAGCCTGTTGCAGCAACAGAGCGAACGCAAACAAAGCTGGCAGCAAGGCATCCAGGGCCTGGCGCTGTTCAGCACGTTGATCATCCTGTTGATCGGCCTGTATGAGTTGCAGTACGGCGTGGTCAACCCTTTGCAGGAACTGGTACAGGCCACCCGGCGCTTTCGCGACGGCGATTTCAAGACCCGGGTCAACCACCGCTCCGAAGATGAGCTGGGGCAACTGGCTCTGAGCTTCAACACCATGGCCGAGACCATCGAGGCGTCCCACCGCACCCTGGAAAGCCAGGTGCGCCTCAAGACCCTCAACCTGCAACAAGCCAACGCCGCCCTCGAACTGCTGTACCAGAGCAGCAGCAGCCTGGCCACGCGCCTGGCCAATGCCGAGGGCCTGGACGAATTGATCCGGCGCTTCCAGAAACGCCTGCCGGGGTTGCGCCTGTCGTTGTGCCTGCAAGGCCACTTCCTCGCACCGGCCCAGCAGATGCTCGCCTTGCACGGCGGCGACAGCCGTAACATCTGCGCCATCGGCGATTGCGCAAGCTGCCATAAACACAAAGTGGCGCCGCCGCAGATATTCAGCATCAGCAACCAGGGCTCGGAACTCGGCGAACTCAAGGCCCACTTCGACGATGGCCACCCTCCGCAAGACTGGGAAAAGCAATTGATCCAGGCCCTGGCCAACCTGATCGGCACTTCACTGTCGCTCAAACGCCAGCGCGAACAGGACCATCGTTTGCTGCTGCTCGACGAGCGCACCATCATCGCCCGGGAACTGCACGACTCCCTGGCGCAGGCGCTGTCGTACATGAAGCTGCAAGTCAGCCGCATGCAAACCCTGATCCGCCGGGGCGAACCCGTGGAAACCCTGGCCACCGTCACCGCCGAACTGCGCGACGGCCTGAACAACGCCTACCGTCAACTGCGCGAGCTGCTGACCACCTTCCGCCTGCAAATCCACGATGCCGGGTTGGTACAGGAGCTATCGGAAACCGCCGAAGAGTTCTCCCGGCGCGGCGAATTCCAGGTCCACCTGCACGTCGACGCCCTCGCCTTCCAATTGTCGGCCAGCGAACAGATCCACTTGCTGCAGATCACCCGCGAAGCCCTGTCCAACTGCCTGCGCCACGCCCATGCGCAAAACGCCTGGCTGCAACTGCGCCAGGAGGGCGAGACCGTGAGCCTGAGCATCGAGGACGACGGCCGTGGCTTTTGCGGCGCCGTCGACCAACGCGAACACCACGGCCTGACCATCATGGACGAACGCGCGCGCAGCCTGCACGGCCAACTCGACATCAGCCCCCGCGAGCCCCAGGGCACACGGGTGCATTTACGTTTTCAACCGGAATTTCTCGGGCAACCTCTACAAGGTAACCTCCCATGAGCACACTCCCCCGCCACCGCATTTTGCTGGTCGACGATCACCCGATGATGCGCCACGGCATGCGTCAGATACTCGAACTCGAAGACGATCTGCAGGTGGTCGGCGAAGCCGGCAATGGCCAGGAAGCCCTGGACCAGATCGAAACCCTGCAACCGGACCTGGTGCTGCTGGACAACAACATGCCGCAGATGAACGGCCTGGAAACCCTGCGCCGCCTGCGCGCCATGAACTATGCGGGCAAGGTGCTGCTGTTTACCGTGTCCGATGCCGAGGATGACATTCGCGATGCACTGCGCCTGGATGCCAACGGGTATCTGCTCAAAGACATGGAGCCGGAGTTGGTGGTGGAGTTCATCCGTGATGCGTTGCATGGAGCGCTGGTGATCAGCCCCGGGTTGACGCGGGTGCTGGCCCAGGCACTGCGCTCGCCGCAACCCCATGCGGCGGTGGACTTGACGGAGCGGGAACGGCAGGTGCTGCGCACGATTGCCAGTGGCTACAGCAATAAGGTGATCGGGCATAAGTTGGGGATTACCGAAGGGACGGTGAAGGTGCATGTGAAGAATCTGCTGCATAAGTTGGGGTTGCGGTCACGGGTGGAGGCGGCGGTTTGGGCGATGGAGCACTTGCGGCAGGCGGGTTGATGGTTTTTCTGGGGATTGGGTACATATCTGTTTCTTCGGTAGCGGCGGCTGGTGGCTCCGCTCTTACAGCGGGTCATCTTGGAAAACTCCCAAAATAACCAAAGGGCTCTTGCCCCAACACTCGGCACCTCGCTAATGCTCGGGCAAGAGCAAGAGCAAGAGCAAGAACAGATCAAAAGCAGAGCAAGGTCTATCTGATCTATGGAGATCCAAATGTGGGAGGGGGCTTGCCCCCGATAGCAGTGTGTCAGCCACTACATGCATGACTGCTCCACCGCCATCGGGGGCAAGCCCCCTCCCACATTTTGACCGAGTCCAGCTTCCAGGATCAGATTGGCTATAAGTCCGCGCCTAAGAGCAAGAGCAAATACAGAATGAGGTCTATCTGACCCATGGAGATCCAAATGTGGGAGGGGGCTTGCCCCCGATAGCAGAGTGTCAGCCACTACATGCATGACTGCTCCACCGCCATCGGGGGCAAGCCCCCTCCCACATTTTTGACCGCGTTCGGCTTGCAGGATCAGGTTGGCTATAAGGCCGCGCCTAAGGGCAAGAGCAAATACAGAATGAGGTCTATCTGACCCATAGAGATCCAAATGTGAGAGGGGGCTTGCCCCCGATAGCAGTGTGTCAGCCACTACATGCATGACCGCTCCACCGCCATCGGGGGCAAGCCCCCTCTCACATTTTTGACCGCGTTCGGCTTGCAGGATCAGATTGGCTATAAGGCCGCGCCTAAGAGCAAGAGCAAATACAGAATGAGGTCTATCTGACCCATGGAGATCCAAATGTGGGAGGGGGCTTGCCCCCGATAGCAGTCTGTCAGCCACTACATGCATGACTGCTCCACCGCCATCGGGGGCAAGCCCCCTCCCACATTAAGGCCGTCTCTTTAACCCAAGCTGACCGAACGTGGGAAGAGGTACCCCCTTCGAGGCATATCCCCAAACCCCGGGCCGCCCTACCCTGATGAACCGCGGAGGCCCTTATGCTCACCCATCCCAACATCGTTCTAACCCTGCGCAGGCATCACCTGTTCAGCCGGCTGCCTGAAAAAACCTTCCAGGATGTCTGCACCCTGGCCAGTCTCAAGCGTTTGCCCAATCACACCCCGCTCATGCACCAGGGCGATCCCGCCGATCGGTTCTTTCTGCTGGTCAGCGGCCAGATCAAGCTGCACCGGGTCACTGGCGAAGGTCAGGAGCATCTGGTGGAAGTCATCCGCCCCGGCCAGACGTTTGCCGAAGCGCTGCTGTTCACCCAGGCCAAGGCGTACCCGGTGAGTGGCACCGCGCTCAAGGACAGCGTGCTGGTGAGTATCGAAGGCCAACACTATCGCCGCGCCCTGGAAGACCAACCGGCCATTTGCCTGGCGATTCTGGCGAGCATGAGTATTCACCTGCATCAGCGCCTCCAGGACATCGACACCCTGACCCTGGCCAATGCCAGTCGCCGGGTGATCAATTTCCTGTTCCAGGAGCGCGACGACGTCAGCGGTGAGGTGGTGTTGCAGGTGCCCAAGCGCCTGGTGGCGTCGAAGCTGGGGATTCAGCCGGAGACGTTTTCGAGGATTCTGCATCGGCTGGTGGAAGGCGGGTTGATCGAAGTGCGCCAACGCACCATTCGAATCCTGAACGCAGAACAGTTGATGGGGTATCAAGCCGGTTGATACCCCCTCGCGGTCAATGCCCGCTGTGCATCATCGGCATCGGTTGCTGCAACAGCGCCAGGTCGATCTGCTCGAAACGCAACAGCCGGCCACCGGTGTCCGCCGCGACTTTCTGCGCTTTGGCCTCATCGGCAAACGAAGCCAGTACCACGCCCATGGCGCCCTTGAGCCCGGTGCCGATCACGTAGTACGCGGTGCGGGCGTCGATCAGGTGCTTGTCGTCCGGGGCATTCCATTGGCTGCGGCCCATGTCGTGTACGTACAGCTTCGCGTCGTCGTGCCGGTTTTCCGGTTGCAGCCACCAGCCGAGCATTTCGGCGGTAGAACAGAATTTCTTCACCCCGCCCCGCTCCACCACTTGGCCCTTGGGCCCGGGGAATTCGTTGATCACCATACCGCACACGTGGCACTCGTCGTTGGGATGAAACGCCACCGGCGCGTCACTGAAGCTCGACTCTGGCGCCTTGTCGCAGGCGCTCATCAACAAGCCGACCAGCAAGGCCGCCACTACCCGTGTCTTGAAACCCATTTCACTCACTCCAGCAGTCATAAAAAATCCTCACGCCGCGCGGCGGCGGAACAGCCCGTAGGCCAGCGCCAGCGGCACGGCCACCCACGCCAGCAGGCACGCCCACAGGGCCAGCGGCGGTACGTCCAGGTCCGAACCCAGGGCCATGACCCCGACGGACTGGGTGCCCGTACCGAAACCCGAGAGGTTGATCAACCGATACACGTCGGTGGGGTTGAGCAGCAGCAACCAGGGCAGCCCCTGCGGGTTGAACTGGCCTTTGCTGAGCACCAGCAAGGCCAGCAGCGCCAGGTCGAAGACCAGCACGAAGAAGAACCACACGCCGAGCGCCAGCCCGGCGGCGGTGGATTTTTCCGCGCACAGGCTGCTCAGGCCATAAGCCAGCCCGAGAAAGCACCAGCCAAGCAGGGCCGAGGTCAGCATGAACCGGCCAAAGGCCCAGAGCAGCATGGCGAAGTCCACGTCGTCGACCAGCAACGCAATGGCGAGCATCGCGCAGCCGAAGCCGAGGACCGTGGCCAGCGCGAGGATCAGCCCATGGCCGACGAACTTGCCGAGCAGGATCTGCCCGCGCCCCAACGGATAGGTGAGCAACAGCAACAAGGTGCCGCTCTCGTCTTCGCCGACGATCGCGTCGTAGGCCAGCAACAGCGCGATCAGCGGCATCAGGAACGTCGCCAGGCTGGCCAGGCTGGCGATGGTCGCCGGGATCGAGGTGAAGCCCAGTTGCCCGGCGGCGGCGGCGCCCAGCCAGGCGATGCCGATGGCCAGCACCGCGAACAACAGGCTGATCGCCAACAGCCAACGGTTGCGCAGGCCGTCGCAGAACTCTTTGCGGGCCATGTTCCAGATCGGGTTCATAAGGCCGCCTCCTGTGCCGTGACCATCGCGCTGTCCATGTAATGCCGGTAGATGTCTTCAAGGGACGGCGGCAGGATTTCCACGTCGCTGGGGCTGTCCTCGGCCAGCAGTTGGCGCAGCAGTTGCACCTTGCTGCCGTTGTGCGCCGCCACTTGTAGCCCTTCGACGCCCCAGCGCCGGGTGACATGGCCGGCGGCGCTCCAGCGTTGTTGCAGCGATTCGACGCGCTGCAAGCCGCAGGTGCGGATCAGCGTCGGCAAGCCGGCCTCGGCGCGCAACTGCGCCAGGCTGCCCAAGGCCAGCAGGCGGCCCTGGGTCAGGATCGCCGCACGGTTGATGTGCGCCTCGACGCCCGGCAGCACGTGGGAGCACAGGATGGTGCTGGTGCCGGCCGCACGCAGGCGGTCGAGCAGGCGATACAAGTCCTGGGTGGCGAACGGGTCGAGGCCCACGGTAGGTTCGTCGAGCAGCAACAGGCGCGGCTCGCCGAGCAAGGCCTGGGCCAACCCGAGGCGCTGGCGCATGCCCTTGGAATAGGTCTTGACCCGCCGCCCTGCCGCCGCAGTCAGGCCGACGTCGTCCAGCAGGCTGTCGACCTGATGCATCGGCGCGCCCTTGAGCCGGGCGAAGTGACGCAGGGTTTCGACGCCGCTCAACTGTGCATAGAACGTGACGTTTTCCGGCAGGTAACCGAGCCAGCGGCGCACGTGGGGATCACTCGGCGCACGGCCGAACACCCGCACCTCGCCGGCGCTGGCGCGCAGCAGGCCGAGCACCAGCTTCATCGCCGTGGTCTTGCCCGCGCCGTTGTGCCCGAACAACCCCAGGACTTCGCCGGGGGCCAGGCTCAGGTTCAGGTCGTGCAGTACCGTGGCACGCCCATAGCGCTGGCTGACGCCTTCGATCTCGACGACATTCATCATGCAGGTTCCTTCTGAGTGGGGGCTTGCATCAGGGGGTGGCTGTCCATCACACCCGGCGACTTCATCACCGGAAACGCACGTTGCACCCAGCGCAGCAACTCGATGCCGGGGCTGTTCATCAAGAGCCGCACCTGGGGGTACAACCACAGCAGGCGGTCGACGTTGTCGTTCGGCTCATACGCCACATCGCCGAGGCCATCGCCGTTGCGGTCCCAGCCGAGGTAGTCGCTCCAGTAGTTGCCCCGGCCGTCCGCCGACCATTCCTGCAAGCGGCTGGCGACGTATTTGACCTGGCGCTGGTTGTCGATGAAGGCGTTGCCGGCGATGCGGTTGTCTTCGGAGCCGGCGGTCAGGTGAATGCCCACCGCGCTGCGCGCGAAGCGGTTGTTTTCGATGCGGTTGAACAGCGAGTTGTAGATGAACAGTGCCTTGCCTTCGCCGCCGGCGATCATGGTGTCGCCGGTGGAGCCGTCGCGCACATCGGTGACGACGTTGCCCTGCAAGGTCGAATAGGTGATGTAGTTCATCAGGATGCCGTAGTTCTGGTCCTGCTCGGAGCGATTGCCGATCACCGTCAGCTTGCGGCTTTGCATCAACGCATAGCCGGTGCGGGTGCGGCGGGTGGTGTTGCCCAGGACCTGGTTGTCGTTGGCAAACATGTAGTGGATGCCGTAGCGCAGGTCTTCCAGGGTGTTGCCTTGCAGCAGGTTGCCGTTGGAGGTGTCGATGTAGATGCCGTCGCGGGTGTCGCGCACATGGTTATCGATGACGCGGGCACCGTGTACCGCGTACAGGTGAATGCCGTTGCCCCGGTCCTGCGAACGTACCGAGGTGTCACCCTGGATGCGGTTGCCGATCACGCTCACGTCCTGGGTGCCATCGACCCAGATGCCAAAGCCCTGGCCTTGCAGGCGGTTGCCCAGCACTTGCGCGCCACGCGCCTGGGGCTGGATGAACACAGCGGCGTTCATGGCCGTGAGGTCGTCGCCCCAATCGAGGAACGTGCAGCCTTGGACGCTGACATCCGGCGCGCTGATCAGCAGGCCGTTGCCCTGCCCTTCGGCCTGGAAGATGGCGCCGGGGGCGCAGGTCAATTGCAGCGGTTGGTCGATGCGGAATGAGCCCCGGTACTCGCCGGCAGGCAAGCGCCAACGGTTGGGGCCGTCGGCTTGCAGGGGTAAGTCGGTGATGGGGCGAACGGCGGCGACCGCTCCCGCCGAAGCCACTATCAGCATCACCAGGATGACGAGTGATCGAGCCACGATGATGTCCTCTTAAAGGAAATACGGCTAAAAGTGGGAGGGACGGTGCGACGATTCGACTTGCTCCCGATGAGGGTGTGTCAGTTGATGCATCTGTGACTGATTCACCGCCATCGGGAGCAAGTCGAATCGTCGCACCGTCCCTCCCTCATTTGCCTTGTGTCGTTTCTCAAACAGCGTGTCAGGCGGGCTCGACCTTCATCCGCCCGACCATTTCCATGTGCAGGGCATGGCAGAACCAGCTGCAGTAGTACCAATGCAGCCCGGGCTTGTCGGCAATGAATGTGATCGACGAGGTCTGCTGCGGGCTGATCTCCATGCTCGCGCCGTGGTTGACCATGACAAAGCCGTGGGTCACGTCTTCGATCATGTCGATATTGGTGATGGTCACGGTGACTTCATTGCCCTGTTTGACGGTGAACTCCGAAAGCCCGTAGGCCGGGGCCATGGAGGTCATGTACACGCGCACCTTGTTGCCGTCGCGGATCACCTTGCTGTCGGTTTCCAGGTTGATCCCGTCCTTCTTGGCGATGGCCACCGTTTCGGCGAAGAATGGATCGTTGCGCTCCCAGATTTTCTTGGTCTTGATCTGGTCGCGGCGCGCCATCACACAGTCATGGGGTTCGGCGAAGGCCGGGCCGTCGTGGACCAGTTTCATTTCATCGCCGGAGATGTCGATCAACTGGTCGTTTTCCGGGTGCAGCGGGCCGGTGGGCAGGAAGCGGTCCTTGGAGAACTTGCTCAAGACCACCAGCCACTGGCCGTCGGCGTCGCGGGTTTCGGTCAGCGACGCATGGTTGTGACCGGGCTGGTACTGCACATCGAGCTTCTGCTTGATGTAGTTGACCTTCTCGCCGCCATAGGCACGGATGGCCTCGGCGATGTTCCACTTGACCACCTGGCTGTCGATGAACAGCGTGGTGTAGGCAAAGCCGCGTCCGTCGTAGGTGGTGTGCAGCGGGCCCAGGCCCAGCTCCGGTTCACCGACCACCACACCGCGCGGGTCGCTGATCTTGCCGCTGAACAGGTCGTCGAGTTTGTCGATGGCGATAATGGTGCAGGTCGGCGACAGCTTGCCGTTGGCGATGAAGTACTTGCCATCCGGCGAGGTGTTGCAGCCGTGGGGGTTTTTCGGCACCGGAATGTAGCGGGTGAACTCGCTGTCCTTGCCGTCCTCGGATTTGCGTCCGTCCACCACCGGCACCTTGACGCCGTCCACATTGATGAACTTGCCGGCCTTGATCGCCGCTTCGATGCGCGGGATGTTGAACACCACCACCCAATCGCGCTCATTGCGCATCATGCCGGCCAGGTCGGTGGCCTTTTCCGAGTTGTAGCAGGTGGCCGCTGCGTACTTGCCGGTGTAGTCCATGTCGGCGTTGTCGAGGTTGCCGTCGACGATCACCTGGAAGGCCATCTCCATTTTTTCCGCATCGATGGCGTTGAACATGGTGAAGCTGTTGCGATCCTGCAGGTCGAAGTTTCGGCCGTCATTGGGGTGCGGGATGATGAATTCGGCGTTGCAGAACACGTACTTGGTGTAGGGCACCTTTTGCAGGCGCAGGCCGTGGATGGCCTGGACGTTCGGTACGGTGAGGATTTTGTCGCACTTCATGATATCCAGGCGGATGCGCGCCACCCGGCTGTTGGCCTTGTCATTGATAAACAGGTACTTGCCGTCGTAGTGGCCGTCGGTGGTGGACAAGTGCGGGTGATGGCAATCGCCGTTGGAGTACTTGGCGCCCTCGCCGAGGATGCGCTTGCTCTCGTTGGTCAGGCCCCAACCGGTGGCCGAATCGACGTTGAACACCGGGATACGCATCAGCTCGCGCATCGACGGGACGCCCATCACCCGCACTTCGCCCTGGTGACCGCCACTCCAGAAGCCGTAGTAGTCGTCGAGCTGGCCGGGTTCCACATGGATTTTCGATTTGGCGTCCTTGGCCGCCGCCGCGAAGGATTCACGGGTAAACACCGCGCCGCCGAGGGCCGATGCACCCGCCAGCACGGCGCCGGTCACCGCACCGGTGCCGAGGAAACTGCGCCGGGTCAGGCCGTCATGTTTATCGTCTGTATCGTTCATGGGTTGCTCCTTCAAGTGTTGGGATTGATCTGCACTACGGGAATCTGTTCGGGCGCCGCCTTGTTGCGCTTCTTGCGTTTGTTGATCAGCGGCGGGCATTTGTTTTCGTTGTGCCAGGTCATCTGGCAGTCGAGGCAGTAGTGGCATTCGTTGGCGTTGATATGGCCGTCCGGGTGGATCGCCTGGATCTCGCATTCCTTCGCGCACAGCTGGCACGGGTTGCCGCATTCCTGGCGCCGCTTGAGCCAATCGAACAGGCGGAATTTGCTGGGGATCGCCAGGGCGGCGCCGAGGGGACAGAGGTAGCGGCAGTAGACTTTGCGGGTGAACAGGTTGATCACCAGCAACGCCACGGCGTAGAGCACAAACCACCACTGGCGGTCGAACTTGAGCGTGATGGCGGTCTTGAACGGTTCCACTTCGGCAAAGCGTTCGGCGGTGGCCATGGATTCCAGGGAGAGGCCGAACAGCACCAGCAGGATCAGGTACTTGATCGCCCACAGCCGTTCATGCACCGCGAAGGGCAATTCGAACTGGCGGATCTTCAGGCGGCGCGCGGCCTCGTTGAGCAGTTCCTGCAAGGCCCCGAACGGGCACAGCCAGCCGCAGAACACCCCACGCCCCCACAACAGGATGCTGGCGGCGGTGAAGACCCAGAGCATGAAGATCAGCGGGTCGGTGAGAAACAGTTCCCAGCGGAAGTCCTGGACCAGCGCATGCACGAAGGTCAGCACATTGACCACCGACAACTGCCCCAGCGCATACCAGCCGATGAACCCCACGGTAAACACCAGGTAGCCGCGGCGCAGCCAGTGCAGCAGGCGCGGGCGCCGGGCCAGGCTGTCCTGCAGGAACAGGATCGCGGTAAGCAGCAGCAGCGCGACGCCGAGCACCATGACCTGCACCTGTTTCTGGTACCAGATGCTCAACCACAGTGGGCGGCTGGCCTCATCCAGCGCGGCTTGTTCGGCGGCGGTGGGCAGCGGCCGTTCCAGGTACTGTTCGGGCATCTGGTAAGGCAGTTCGAAGCTGCTGAACGTGCCGCTGACCGGGCCGGTCTGGCGCCGCACCAGCAGTTCCAGGGTCCAGGGCGAGCCTGGGTCGAAGCCGGCCTGCGGGCGCACGATGAATACCGACATCTCGTCGAAGGCCGGGATGCCCTCGGCGTAGACATCGTCGATGCGCTGGTGGTCGAGGTCGCGGAAGCTGATCACGTTGCCGAACTGGCGCAACTGCACCCGGTCGAAAATCCCGCCGCGCACATAACCCGAACCCTTGAACGAAAACAGCCCACGGCCGAGCACGGCGATGGCCTGTTCGCCGGGTTTGAGCCCCTGCATCAGGGTGCGGTAGTGCTCTTCGCCCAGCAGGTTGCGGCCGATGCTCGGCGGGTTGATGTCGGCCACATAGAGGTCGATGAAGGTCTCGTCCGCGGCCTCGGCGCCTTCGGCGGCGGTGTCCTTGAAGGCCGCGTCGACCTGGCCCCGGGTCAAATGCAGGCGGCGGATCGCGCCATTGCCGGTCAATTGTGCCCAGGTGGCGGGGTCAAACCGGTCGGTGCGGATCAGCGCGACTTTCTGCGCGGTCGCGGCCTTGCCGTCGATCAGCTTGAGCCACACCGCCACGTCATGGGCCGCCCGCATCACCACTTCATTGACCACCATCGCGGTCACGGTCGCGCCGGCAATCGCGTCCACCGTCACCGCCTTCGGATCGCTGGAACGCCCGACCACCACGCGCTGGCGCACATCGACACCGGAATAGTGCGCGGTAAATTCGTGCAGTTTGATCTCGGGAATACCGATCAACAGGATCGGCTCGTGGTGTTCCAGCACGTAGGCATCGCGGATCACCCCGGCGGCGTCGAGGATCACCAGGGTGTTGATCGGCTTGCCTGAATACGCCGGGATCGCCACCACATCCAGGCTCTGGAACACGTAGCCGATGGGCTTGCCGGCAGTCGAAATGGTCCGCACCTTGAACGGCCCGTCGGGTGCGGAGACCGCATCCTGGGCGGGGAAAGCGCGTTCGATACGCTGCTGTTCGATGTCGCCGTAAGGCCGGGCCTGGGCGGTGAAGCTGGTGATGAGCAACACCACCAGCAGCGTCAGCCAGTGGCGTGTCAAGCGCGCGGAGCGAGTCATGGAGTCCCTTGAGGCGTCGGGCTGAAGATGGGACGGATGGTAGGGGTGGTGATGGCAGGTGGCCCTTGACCAGAATCAAGTCTGGCCGGTAGGTAGTGCGGCAGATACGCACAGCTGGCGTGTTGTCACACCCCTTACTTGAGCTTCAGGCGCCGCGCCAGCTTGTGCAGGTTGCTCGCGTCCACGCCGAGCAAACGCGCGGCACTCGCCCAATTGCCGGCGCAGTGTTCCAGGGCGTGGCGAATGTTCCAGCGCTGGCACTCGTCCACCGCCACCGCCAAGGGTTGGAAGGCCTCGATCGATGACGCGGGCATGGCTCGTTCCACCGCGACGGCGGCCGTGTCCAGGCCCAGAGCGTGCGGTTCCAGGCGGATCACCGAACTGCGCGGCTCGCCACGACTGAGCTGCTTCAACGCGGCGCGACTGATCACATGCTCCAGCTCACGCACATTGCCCGGCCAGGCGTACTCGAGCAGCGCCTGTTGCGCCGCCGGCGACAGTTGCAGGTCATGCAAGCCCAGGCGCTCGCGGTTGAGCTCAGCGAAATGCCGCGCCAGCAGCAACACATCCTCGCCACGCTCGCGCAACGCCGGGATCGGCAGCGGGTACACCGACAGCCGGTGATACAGGTCGGCGCGAAACAGGCCGTCACGCACGCGGTCGGGCAGGTGGCGATTGGTGGCGGCGATGATGCGGACATCCACATGCAATGGCCGATCGGCGCCCAGGCGCTGGATCTCGCCATTCTCCAGGGTACGCAGCAGCTTGGCCTGGATGCTCAAGGGCAATTCGCCGACCTCATCGAGGAACAAGGTGCCGCCGTTGGCCGCATCGAACCGCCCGGCGCGGTCGTGGGTGGCGCCGGAGAAGGCGCCCTTGACGTGACCGAACAGCTCGCTTTCGGCCAACGCCTCCGGCAGCGCCGCACAGTTGACCTGCACCAGAGGCTTGTTGCCGCGTTGCGACAGGCGATGCAGGCGCCGCGCGAACAGCTCTTTGCCGACCCCGGTTTCGCCGAGCAACAACACCGGCAACTGCGTTTCGGCCAGCAACGCCAGCTCGTCGAGCAACTCCTGCAACACCGCGCTCTGGCCGAGGATGCCGTCGAGCGGCGCGGTCATTTCGACCCTCCTGGGGTTCAGAGCACCCTGGCAGCGTGTGGTCATGATTACCTTACTCCGGGATAAATCGTTACTTTTCAATGCGTTAAAATTGGCACGCTGCCTGCAATCACTGGTTCATACCCGTACTGCCGATGAGGAAAGCCCGATGACCGTGAGCGACTGGAACACCCAAACCCAGGACCACTTGATCGACCATCTGCTGGCGCGCTACCACGCACGTCATCGCGAGCAATTGCCGGAACTGGTCCGCATGGCGAGCCGCGTCGAACAGGTCCACGGTCAGCACCTGCAATGCCCCAACGGCCTGGCCGACCTGCTGCTCGACATGCAGCAGGAACTGGAGAGCCATATGCTCAAGGAGGAACAGGTATTGTTCCCGATGCTGCAAATGGGCATGGGGCCGCAGGCGTCGACGCCGATCCAGGTGATGCGCTACGAGCACGACCAACACGCCGAGGCCCTGGAGCAGTTGTTGAGCCTGACGAACCAGATCACCCCGCCGGCCGAGGCCTGTAATACCTGGCGCAGCCTGTACCGCGAGCTGAGCGCCTTCCATGCCGACCTGCGCGAACACATCCGCCTGGAGAACGACATATTGTTTGCCCGGGCCGCGCCCAGCCTCGCCGCGGCCCGCGCATAGCGCACTTTCGCAAGCGTTCACTGCGACGATCGTGCAGCGTTGCCTGTGCGCTGCCCTTGTCGTAGATCAAGTACGGCCGACGCCAACAGGATTAACCTTGGGTATCCCTTCCCGATATTCCCCGAGGTCAAGATGGTGCTCCATCGTGTTCATCACCAGATCCTGCGCAGCCACCACTTGTTCGAACCCCTGGACGAGGCGCAGTTGAACGAGCTGATGAGCAGCAGCCAATTGCTCAGTGTCGACAAAGGCGAACCGCTGTTCCGCCAGGGCGAACCGGCCGATGCGTTCTACTTCGTGATCGCCGGCGCGGTGAAAATCTACCGCCTCACCCCGGACGGCCAGGAGAAGGTGTTCGAGGTGATCGGCGAACGGCAGACCTTCGCCGAAGCCATGATGCTGATGGATACGCCCAACTACGTAGCGTGCGCCGAAGCGGTGTGCCCCACGCAGTTGTACCGGCTGTCCAATGCCACCTACATGCGTTTGCTGCAGAGCAACAGCCGCCTGACCTTCGCCCTGCTCGGCAAGTTGTGCGTGCGCCTGCACCAGCGGGTCAACGAGATCGAAACCCTGTCGCTGAAAAACGCCACCCACCGCGTGGTGCGCTACCTGCTCACGCAACTGGTGCGCTTGCAAAGCACCACCGACTGCAGCTTCGAGCTGCCGATGGCCAAGCAACTGATTGCCGGGCACCTGTCGATCCAGCCGGAGACGTTTTCGCGGATTATCCGGCGCTTGATCGACGAGAAAATCATCACCCAGGACGGCCGGCAGATCGCAATTCTCGACCGCCCGCGCCTGGAGCAATTCGAGTGAAAACCTGCCTGGTCTGCCAGCACGGCAATGCCGTGGAGCGCGACCTGTGCGAGCGTTGCGCCACACCGCTGCCCGAGGCCCACGCCAGCACCCAGGCGCGCCGACTGAAGCGTTTCCAGTGGTTCTGCCTGGGCCTGACGCTGTTCTGCGTGGTGATGTTCTTCTGGTTGCCCAGGGACTTTTACTGAGTCTCGGTCAACTGCCGATACAGCTGCGGCAGGCGTTGCGGTAATTGTTCGGGGCGATGGATCAGGGTAAAACCATGGGCGCCGAACATGTACGGCAGATAGTCGCCGGCCTGTTTGTCGATGGTGATGCAGAACGGAATCAAGCCCTGGCGCCGCGCTTCGACCACCGCCTGGCGCGTGTCCTCCACGCCGTAACGTCCCTCATACAGGTCCAGGTCATTGGGCTTGCCGTCGGTGATCAACAACAGCAACTTGCGCCGCTGCGGGCAGGCGCCGAGCAACTGGGTAGCCTGACGGATAGCCGCGCCCATGCGCGTGTAGTAGCCCGGCTTGAGGCCCTGGATCGCGCCGCGCGTGCGGTCGTCATAGGCTTGCTGGAACGTTTTGAGCACCTGCAAGCGCACCTGGTGCCGCCGCAGTGAAGAAAACCCATACAACGCAAAGCGATCCCCTGCCCCGGCCAGGCTTTCGCCGAACAGCAGCAGGCTGTCGCGTATCACATCGATGACCTTTTGCTCATCGTTGACATGGGCATCGGTGGACATCGACAGATCGGCCAGCAACAGGCACGCCAGGTCGCGGTGGGTGTGGCGTTGTTCAAGGAACAGCCCGCGTTCGGCGCAGGCACCCTGCTGGCGCTGCACATGAAAATCCAGCCAGGCCTGCAGGTCGACCTCTGACCCCTGGGGCTGCTGGCGCTGCCATTGGCGGTCGGTGCGCAGGCTCTGGAATTGCCGGCGCAAGCGCTGGGCCTGGGCCTGCAACCGCGCGGGCAAGGGTTGCGGTGCGTCGCAACGCGGCTGCATCAATTGCAGGTTGACGAAGCCTTCCTGCAAGCACTGCCGGCGGTAATCCCACTCGGGCAACTTGATGCCGTCGCCCAAGGGGATGTCGTCGACATCGGCGGGCGGCAGATCCAGGTGCAGCTTGAGCCCGCCGCTCTTGCGCACGCGCTGGCGCGACAGGCTCAACTGGTCGAGGTCTTCGGCGACGCGGGCGGCGTCCGGGTCCTGGCTGTCGTCGGACCAGCGATCGAGGTCGACGTGTTCGCTCCAACTGAACAGGTTTTCCAGGCGCACCACCAGCAGGCCGCCATCGCGGCTCGCGTCGTCAACGCGGGTGGCACGCTTGGGCCCGCCTTGCTGCTCGCCGGGCGGGGCTGAGAGGTCGTCGCCCTCCTCCTCCAGGTCGGTATTTTGCGCGGTGTCCAACTGCAGCGCCGGGTACAGCCATAACGGCAACGGCCAGGCGGCCCGTGAACTGCGCGGCAAGTGACGCACGCTGCCGGGTTCGCGCAGGGCCTTGCGCAAGGCCCGCTCCAGGGCGGCTTCGTCGGGTTTGAGGCTGGCGGGGTCGGGGCGCAGTTGCAGGTGCGCCTCCACCAGGCGTTGGTAGCGCGGCAGCATCGCCGGGTAGCGCTGCAACAGCAGCCAGGTCCAGCGTTGGTTGTCGCGGGCCCAGTGGCTCATCGGCCCGGCGTGGGCCGCGAGCAGCGCCAGCCAGCGGTACAACTCGTGATTCAGCGCCGCGTCGGGAAATACCGCCAGGCGTGCCGGCAAGCGCAAGCGGTTACCGTCGCAGGACGCCAGGGGGGCTTGCTTGCAGGTACCGGCGATACGCATCAACAGGTTGCGGCGCAGCAACAGGTCGCGCTCGCAGGCCGCCTCCAACGCCATCCCGCCAGCGCCGCCCAGGGCGCGGAACAACAGGGCCAGGCTGCGCTGATGGTCCGTCAGCGCGACCTGCGCCTCGGGGAAATCGACATTGGCACGGCGGGTGATGAAGCGGTGCCAGACGCTGCCGACCCACTCTTCCAATTCCAGGGTAAAGGCCATGAGCCGTGCTCCAAACGTAAAACGGCCCGCTGTACCAGCCGGGCCGCCGTCTTAGGGATTGACGATCAATACACAATCGGCGCCGGCGCACCGGCGACGGCTTGGCGTTGGCGGAAGCTGTACAGGTAGCAGAGCAGCCCCAGCAGGAACACCACGCCACTGGCCAACCGGGCCCAGAACAAGACGGTCAAATGCTCGACCGTGGCCATGAACGGCAAGGCCACACCGTCCGCCGGCCAGCGCTGCAACCACACCTGCACCACACCGGCGGCGGTGAGGAACAGGGTGATCATCACCATCGACAGCACCATCAGCCAGAAGCCCCAGATTTCAATGGTCTGCGAACGCGCATCGGGCGCTTCGCCGAGGCCGCGCAAGCGTGGCATGGCGTAGCTGATCAGGGTCATCACGATCATCGCGTAGGCCCCGAAGAACGCCAGGTGACCGTGGGCCGCCGTGAGCTGGGTACCGTGGGTGTAGAAGTTGACCGGTGCCAGCGTATGCAGGAAGCCCCAGACCCCGGCGCCGAAGAACGCCGTCACCGTGGTGCCCTTGGCCCACAAGGTCGCCGCGCGGTTCGGGTGCTGGCGCCGCCGACGTTTGACCATGGTGAAGGCGAACATCACCATCGCCAGGAACGGCAGCGGCTCCAGGGCCGAGAAGATCGAGCCGACCCACAGCCACACCTCGGGTGCGCCGATCCAGAAGAAGTGGTGCCCGGTGCCGATGATCCCGGTGATCAAAGCCATGGCGATGATCACGTACAGCCATTTCTCCACCACTTCACGGTCGACGCCGGTGACCTTGATCAGCACGAACGCCAGCATCGAGCCCATGATCAGTTCCCACACGCCTTCTACCCAAAGATGCACCACCCACCACCAGTAGAACTTGTCACGTGCGAGGTTGCCGGGGTTGTAGAAGGAGAACAGGAAGAACACCGCGAGGCCGATCAGGCCGGTCATCATCACCATGCTGACCGTGGTTTTGCGGCCCTTGAGCAGGGTCATGCCGATGTTGTAGAGAAAGCCCAGGCACACCACCACGATGCCCATTTTGGTAATGGTCGGTTGCTCGAGGAACTCGCGGCCCATGGTCGGCAGCAGTTCGTTATGGGTCAGCTTGGCCAGTGCCGCATAGGGCACCAACAGGTAACCGAGGATGGTCAACACCCCGGCTGCGGCAAACACCCAGAACAGCAAGATCGCCAGTTTGGGGCTGTGCAGCTCGCGGTCGGCCTCCTCGGGTATCAGGTAATAGGCGGCGCCCATGAAGCCGAACAACAGCCAGACGATCAACAGGTTGGTATGGACCATCCGCGCCACGTTGAAGGGGATCAACGGGAACAGAAAGTCGCCCACCACGTATTGCAGGCCCATGATCAGGCCAAACAGCACCTGGCCGACGAACAGGATCAAGGCAAACACAAAGTAGGGTTTGGCCACGGCCTGGGATTGGAATTTCAGATAGGGATTGGCGCTGCGCATGGCTCAGCCCTCCTTGTTGGGTGGCCAGTTATTGGTATCGATCTTCGAGCTCCATTTGAGGAACTCGGCCATATCGTCCACCTCCTGGTCGCTGAGGTTGAATTGCGGCATGGCGCGACGCCCCGGCACCCCAAGGGGCTGCATTTTCATCCAGGCGTGCAGGAACGGCTTGAACCCTTCGTCACCCCCACGACGCTTGAACACATTGCCCAGCTCCGGCGCAAAGTACGCGCCTTCGCCCAACAGGGTGTGGCAACCGACGCAGTTATTACGCTCCCAGACGCTCTTGCCTCGGATCACGGATTCAGTGAGCTGGTCGACATTGCTACGGGCGGGAAAGGTTTGTTCGGTGTGGTAGGTCAAGGCCAGGAAAATCAGGAAGAAGAACACGCTTCCTCCGAAATAGATGTTCCTGGCCATGCCCTTGGTGAAGGTCTCTGACATGGTCGCTTCCTCATGGCTTGGCGGGGGTCATGATAGGAAGGTGGAGGGTGAAAACCGCTTGATGGCGATCAAGAATTGTTGATCGGGGTGGTCAGGTATTCTTGGGGGGATTGAGTAGCAGTCGGTTTGGCTCCGTGTGATTCAGGGTGTGGCGAAGAAGCTAAGCGTGCTCTTTAGCGTTGCCCAGTGAGCCGCTTCGGCGGGCCCGAGGGGTTGGGTCTTGACGTAACTCAACGCGATCAGGCGGCGTGTGCCCGGTAGTTGCAGCGCCAACTGGTACTGGTAAAAGCTGTCGCTGCCTTTGTTGAAACTGTTCTGCACTTCATAGGCATCGACATCCAGTGCGGCCCCCACCTTTATGGCTTGCACTGGCGAGTAACGAAGGTACTTCTCCTGTTGTTCGAGCGTCTTGAGCTGCGCTTCGAAGTTACTTTGCAACGTTTCGCCGTCCGCCAGCGGGCTACGGCTGACGACCAGCGTGGTGCCCAGGTGGGCGAACTTGAGGATATTGATCGAGGCATCCTGTAAGGCTGCATCGGGCAAGGTGAATTGGGCTTCATTGATCAAGTAGTTCATGGTGCAAGTATCTCGTTATTGGCCGGCGCCCGGCTTGTCCGCAAATGTTGATTCGACGGCGTTATGGATAGTGGCTCGCACACCCTGCTGACCGGGTGATGTGCCCTCGTCACTGCCCTGGTTGATATCCAGTTTGCCTTGTGTCTGGATCTTGCTGCTGCCGGAGGAAAACAGATTGAACGAGCCACAGGTCAGGTTGATGGCTCCGTCTGCCGTGAGCTCAATCACACTGTCGCCGCACACCAGACGAATACTGTCTCCAGCTTCGATGGTATAGCGCGTGGCGGCGCTGTCAGACTTGGGGCCGACCACCAGCGCGGTCTGCGGGCCTTTGACGATGGGGCGATAGGTGTTGGCCAGCGGGCGGAAGCTTTGTTGGGCATCGATGCAGGTCAGGCTGCTGTCGAACTGCGCCGAGCTGGAGCCGCCGCCGCTTTCCAGGCTTTCCTGAACGATGTAATAGCGGCAGCCGACGATCAGGTATTCGCGGTTCTGGTCCTGGCGACTGAAGCCGGTGAGGCTGAACAGGTGGCCGGAACCGAGGCCGCGGGCGTTGCCGTTGAATTCGATTTGTTCATGCAGGGTTTGCAGGGCTTCGATGCGGGTGCGCGCGTAGTGTTCGCCGTCCGCGCTTTGCACGTAGGTGCCGGGGTAGTCGTACAGCGGGTAGTCGCCGGCGGCGTGCGGGCGCGGCATCGCCGAGCGCACGTCGATGCTCGCGCTGGGGCGCTGGAAGTCGTAGTCGTTGAGCTCCAGCGAGCCCGGCTGCACTTGCTGGGCCAGGTGCCAGTTGTACAGGTGGTCGCGTTCGCGTTGCTGCTCGTCCTTGGGATAGTACGGAATCGACACGTAGCCCGGCACCGTGGCGTGGGCGCCGTAGGCATCGGCCAGTACCAGCACGTGGCGGTCCTGTTCATGGCGGAAGAAGTAGTAAATGCCTTCCTGTTCCATCAAGCGGCTGACGAAATCGAAGCTGGTCTCGCGGTACTGCACGCAGTATTCCCACTCGCGGTACGGCCGGCTCAGGGCGTCTTCAAAGTCGGAAAAGCCCAGGTCGCGGAACACCTGTTTGATGATCTGCGGGATGCTCAGGTTCTGGAAAATCCGGCAGTCCGACGTGCGGCTCAGCAGCCACAGCCACGGGCGCAGCGTCACCTGGTAGCTGGCGAACTGGCCCTGGTCGATGCTCTGGCTGCACTGCGCGACGATGCCGTGAAAGTGCCGCTCGCCGCCGTCCGCCAATTGCACGCCGACGCTCATCGGCTTGCCCAGCAACTGGTTGAGGTCGATGTTGGCGTCCAGGGAGGTCAGTTGCAGCTCATAGGCGAACAGCCGGCCCAACTCTTCGCCGCCACCCATTTGATTGAGCAACAGCACGTCCGGCCCGAGGGGGCTGGTGATTTTGGCCAGGCGTGAGGTTTGGTTGAATAGCATCGAAGTACCCTAATAGCTGAAGGAACCCAATCCAAATGTGGGAGGGGGCTTGCCCCCGATAGCAGTGTGTCAGTTGATGCATCTGGCGACTGATTCACCGCCATCGGGGGCAAGCCCCCTCCCACATTTTTGATCGTGTTTCTTCAGGTCAATCGTTGAACTGATAGTGCAATTCGTTATCCAGGCTACTGATCCGCACACCCGCCAGCGCCTTGCCTTCGAGCATGCGCGTGAGGAATTCATGCCCTTCAGGACCGTCTTATTTATGCCTTTTTGCACTCGCTTAAGTGGCCGAAAAATAAACAGACTAAATAACAAATAGACCTATCCCGTCTTACGCGCCTGAGCGATAAGCGCTGAGTGATAAGCGCTGAGTGATAGTCTTAGTCATTAGGCATAAGAATCTCACTAATATCAGCGCCTCTTAATTTTAATGATTTTATTGCGCTCTTTATTTCAAGTGCGGTTTCGATGCCGAGAATAATGGCCGGGCTTTTTTCTTTCCCGCTACCGAAGCCAATACTTGTGAAAAACATTCCATATTCTAGACGCTTCCCAGTTTCTTGATAGAAACTCGGGATGGGAACCACACAGTCAAAATATTGACCACACGTACTACAGAGATTTTCCAACTGTTGAGCACTGTATTTGATGATTTTTTGAGGCCGCATCATGAATAGCTGATTTTTTTCATTGACTAATGAAAATCCAACACTCAATTTTAAATTTTCGATGTATTCCTTGAAACGTAGCGACGCGATGAAGCGCCCATCATAAGTTGCACCAATATCAGCTTTGTTTGGTGTTTTAAGTTCTCTAGGCAGATAGTTTTTATCAATGCAGCAACCACAGGTTTTGCAAAAAATACTATCAGGTGCTCCATCAAAAAAGTACGCGTGATTATCTATAGCGCTTAAGTCGTAGGCAATGGTTAAGAACTGAGTCACTACTTTAGCCCCTGGTGTTGTATGAAGAAGTCAAAAACAGCATCTTTGTATTGTGCACCCTTACCTTTGTAGAAGTCAGCAAGCGCTCTGAGCCTTTCAGTCCTGGTGAAATTCAACCGTATTTTTTTTCCGCTGTTACCTCGTTGAGGCCGCATATGCACGGTGCCGCCATTGATGTTTTTTGTTTTTCCGACTAAGAAGTCATTCATATCACGGTGAAGCTGTTTGTGATCAGTGTCGGTAAGTTTCGTCAGATTTTGGTTATGTTTTCCCCCCATGAATTTTGGATCGGAGTGATGCCCATGGTGACCACATGCCCAGCCAAAAGGATCTATCCATGTGACCGGGTTAGGGGCATACTGATAAAGGTTGAACCCACCCATCAGGTCAATAGGGTCGGTTGTTGTAAAGCGGCCTATATCGGGATCATAAAACCTAAACGTATTAAAATGCAGCCCCGTCTCCCGATCCAGATACTGCCCCTGAAACCGCAAATTCTGCTCTTCAATGAAGTAAGGTTCCCGCACCTCCTCCCGCGTATTGCCCCACACCCGATAAGTCGCTCGCCAGATGTCGTGGCCGTCGGCCTCGCTGAGTTGCTCCGGCAAGCCGTTCAGGTCGTTGTGGTAATACCGCACGCGTTGGTGTTCACCTTCACCGTCGACCCTGGCGAGTGGCTCGTAGCTGTCGCCATCGTAGAGATAAAGGCTGGTCTGACTGTGTTTATGCTCCTGCAACAACCGCAGGCCATCCCAGGTGAACCGGGTTTCGCCCAGCGGATAGCCATCGCTGCCGTGTTCAGTTTTTTCAATGCGCCGACCCAACGGGTCATAGACCATCCTAACAACGCTGCCGTTTTCATTACGCACTTCAACCAACCGGCTTTCGGCGTCGTAGGCAAAGCGCTGCAAACCTCGTGCAGCGCTGCGCTTTTCAACCATTCGCCCAAAAGCGTCGTAGGTATAGCGCTTGTCTTGATACGTCAGCAGCCAGTTATGCCGTACCAGGCCGCCTTGTTGTGGCCCGTCGAGCAGGTTGGCCGCCGCATCGTAGGCATAGGTTTCGATCCGGCCTATCTGTTGGCTGACGAGGATACGTCCGCTACTGTCGTAGGCCAGGTGCTCTTGGCGATCGGTACGGCGGCGTCCGATCAGGTTGTCGCTGGGGTCGTAGCTGTAGTGGGTTTCGACCAATGGCGGCAACTGCCACGGCTGGTCGATGCTGCGCCGCTGGCGTGAGCGGACCCGGCCACTGCGGTCATAGTCGGTATTTGTTCTGAGTTGACCCTGGGTGCGTTGCAGTTCGCGGTGCAGGCGGTCGCGTTCAAAGTCGCTGATGACGTGGCCGTCGAGATTCAGCTGATGCAGGTGGCCGCTGCCGTAGTACAGGCGATTGAGCCAGCGTCCGTCAGGCAAGTGGGTTTGAGTCAGGTTGCCCAATTCGTTGTAATGGTGTTGCAGACACCCCGCCGAGCTGTGTTCTTCAAACAGTTGCCCCAGCGCGTCATAGCTAAAGCCAAGTGCTTGCTCGCGACCGTCGAGAGCGGTGAAGGTGACCGCGACCAGTTGGTCGTTCAGGTCGTGCTTATAAACGGTGGTGCCGTCGGCGGTGACTTTGCTGACCAGGCGCCCGAGCGGGTCGCGTTGGAACTGGTGTGTCAGGGCGTCTACCGGCTCGCCTTCGGTGCCCGGCAGGTAACCGACGGCGACGACGTTATCCAGCGGGTCATAGGCATAGCAGCGCCGACTGTGGTCGAGGTCTTGTTGCTGCACCAGGCGGTCGGCCGCGTCCCACTCAAAGCGATAGCTTTCGCCGTTTTCATTGGTCAGTTTCAGCAGTCGCCCGTAGGCGTCGTGGTCGAAGGTGACGCAGTGGTTGTGCGCGTCCCAGCGTTGTTTGACCTGGCCGCGCCGGTCGTAGGCATAGCGGGACGTGTTGCCGGCGGGGTCGACATAGCCCGTCAGATAACCACTGGCGTTGCGCTGGAAATGCTCAAGGCGCCCGTCCGAAAGTCGGCATTCCAGCAACAACCCTTGCCGGCTGTACTGATAGCGCACCGACTCACCTTCAGCATTGGTGTGCACCACCACATTGCCGAACGCATCGTACTGGTAGGCGGTGGCGTAGCCCGAGCAATCCACCTCCTCGATCAGTTGGCTCCACTCGTCCCAGTGCAGCTTCCGGGTTTTGTCGGTGGCATCGATGATCTGCACCGGCTGGCCGAAATCGTCGTAGACATAACGGGTGCGGTTGCCCAGCGGATCGATCTCTTCGATGCAGTTGCCATGCCGGTCGTAGCGGTAATGCCAACGGTTACCCGCCGGGTCGGTTTCCACTTCGGGCAATGCCCAATGCGCCAGCCACTGGGTGTTGCTGATCCTGGCCAGTGGATCGGTCACTGCGCTCAGGTTGCCGGATTCGTCGTAACTGAAGCGCCACTGGCCGTTTTGCGGATCAATCGCGCCGAGCAATTGGCGATCTTCGCTCCATTCGAACTGCCACGTATGGCCCAGGTTATCGACGTAGCGGATGATCTGGTACTGCGGGTTCCAATAGCGTGTGCTGACCCGTTTCAGGCCATCGGTGACGCGCGTGATACCGGCATCCAGGTCGTAATCGAAGGTGAATTCATCGCCGGCGTCGGTCCAATGCCGGCTGACCCGCCATTCTTCACCCTGCGGGCCAGACACTGCGCGCCATTGGTAGAAGCAGCGCAAGCCACTCGGCAGTTGGTGTTCGACCATGCGCCGCGCGCTGTCGTAAGCAAAACGTCGTTGGCTCGTGCCTTGTGCGTCGAAGACTTCGGCCAGGTCGCCGTGGGTGTCGTAGCGATAGCTGACCAGCACGTCGCTGCGCCCAGCAAAATGTTGCCGATGCAGGTAACGGCGCTCGATATGGCTCACGCGCCGCGGATGCTCGACGGTGTAGCTCACGTCGACGTGCATCAGCGCATGGCTGTCGCGCAGGCGGCACAGGCGACCCTGGGCGTCGTAATCCAGAAAGAGGCGCCCTTCGTTGCGATCACCCAGCAGATACAGGCGCATCCGCAAGGGGTTCAGAGGGTCGGGCTCGAAGAGCCGATACAGGCCGTCGATACTTTCGATCAGGATGGCGCCGTCGGCGCTGCGCCTGACCGCAAGGCCTTCGCCGGGGCTGAAGGCGCCGCCTGACAACGGGAGGTAGCCGATGTCTACGCGGCGCCCCTGTTCGTCGATGTAGGTGAGGTGTTCATCTTGATCGATCTCGACGGCGACCTCATAGGCAACGCTCCAGCCGGCGCCGAAAAGGCCGTCGTGGCGTTGATCGAGGCTGCTGTAGAAGCGCTGCCAGTCGATGGGGAGCAGGCCTGGCAGGACGAAGTCCAGTTCTTCTTCGGCGCCGAGGATTTTGGCCCCGGTCGGGCTATGCACCGGGTTGGGCGAACCGTTGACCGCGCTGTTGAGTGCCGAGGTGAGCTTGCCGGTTCCATACGCCACGGCCCCGCCCGCCAGCGCGCCGCCGGCCAGGCACGGCAATTTGCTCCAAAAGCCTTTCACATTGCCGCGTAGCGCAAGCAGCGCGGCAATCGCCAAGCCGACGCCCGGTGTCTTGCCACTGCGAATTTCGCGCACCACGACGGGGTCGCCACCGATACGCACATCGGCAGAAATCAGCCCCTCGACGCTGCCGATCTTGGCGTCACACGTGCTGCGGTCACCGCTGCGTGCGGCCGGTTGCCCGTTGATGAAGACCGAACTGGAACCCTCGGCAATAAATTGCTCGGGCATGGGCGGGTGCTTGGTGCAGGCGACCGTGTCCAGCGGACACGGCACGGTACCGGCAGCGGGTGTGGCGACCGTCGGGCGCCACAGTTGTGAGAAAAATCCCTGTGCGATGTCCAGAAAACGGGGGGCCGGTGGCTCACTGGGCGCGATCGGCACAGCCATCATCTGTCCGGCGGCCCGGGCCGCTGGTTTGCCATTGATGAAAACGTCGTTTGAGCCGCTGGTGATAAAGGCCTCGATCACCGGCGGAAAAACCCAGTTGGCGGCGGTTTCGCACCAACTGGAGATCTTCACGTCAGCCCCCGAGAGCCCGGCGCTGATCCCCACCACCGCGCCGACCGCCAGTCCCAGGGCGACGCATCCAACGCCACCTGTGGCAATGGTCACGCCGGTCGCTGCGGCAATCAGCGCGCCAGCGGCCAGGCAGCCCACGGACGTGATGGCGGCATAGGCGGCGACTTCCAGCACACCGCCGAGAACATCGGCCATCATTGAGGCGTGCAGCAGCGCGTCGCCTTCGCGGGCGGCCCAAAACGCGTCAGTCATGACCAGCAATCCCTGCCTGAAAAGGCCGGAATCAAATCACGCGACTAACGTGTTGCTCAGGTGAGACTTTCCGAGGGAGGCGTAAGAATTTTCCCAAAGCAGGCGGAGCGGAGGTGCCTGCGATGCAGACATCTCAGTCCATCAGGTCCACCCAGGCGATGCCATCGCAGGCAAGCCAGCTCCCACTGGTGACCGGGCCCGGCTTCCAGAATCAAGTCGGCTATACGGCCGCCTCGCTTTGGCTTTTGATCTTGGGCGCCCCGAGCCTAGACAAGCCCCACCACCAACACCAGAACCACCGGCCAACCCAGCACCAGCCGACGCCAAAACCTGGGAGCATGCCGCAACTCCATGAACCCATCGGCAATCAGCCACGCCTTGACCACCGCCAGCAGCAAAACCGCCAGCCACAGCCCGGAGCCGCCGGCGAGCACGGTGCCGACGCTGAGCACCACCAACGTGGCCCAACACACGATCAGCCCTTGGGAAATGGACATCGGTACCTCATCCAATCACGTAAACCAACGGAAACAGCACCACCCACACCAGGTCCACCATGTGCCAATACAGCACCCCCGACTCCAGCCCGCCGACCGACAGCCCGCCGCGCCAGCAGCCCAGCGCCAGCCACGCGAGAATCACCATGCCCAGCAGCACATGCAGGAAATGGAACCCGGTCAGTAGCCAGTACAAGGTAAAAAACGTGCTGTGCTCCAGGCCCAACCCGGCAGCGCCGAGGTGGGCGTACTCGGTGAGTTTGATCGCCACATAGACCAGCGCCACCAACAGCGCCGCGACGAACAAACCGGCACCGCGTCGCCAGCGCTGCAATCGCACCTGCTGCAACGCCAGCGCGGCGAGCAGCCCGGCGGTCAACAGGCTCAAGGTCATCGCCAGCCCGGTGGAGGTGTCCAGTTGCGCGCGCCCTTCGGCAAACACCTCGGGCTTGAGCACCTGGGTCACGGCGAACGCGAGGATCAGAATCGCGAACACCGACAACTCGGCGAGGATGAAAAACCACATCGCCAGGTCGCCCGGCAGGCGGCGCGGTTCAGGCAAAGTACACATCGACCACGTCCATCAAGGCGGTCACGGTGTGCGGGTCGTCCGTCAGCGCCTCGGCCAGGCATGCCAGGCAGGCTTCGCGAATGGGCATGCCGGCGGCGATCAGGCGCGCGGTGAAAATCAGCAGACGCGTGGAGGCCACTTCTTCCAGGTCGTGTTGATCGAGGCGGCGCAAGGCCTGGCCGAGGCGCACCACCTGGGTCGCCAGGGCAAGGTCCACCTGGGCCTCGCGCGCCACGATGCGCGCTTCGCCCTCGACGGCCGGGTAATCGAAGCGCATCGCGACGAAACGCTGGCGGGTGCTGGGTTTCATGCCCTTGAGCAGGTTCTGGTAACCGGGGTTATAGGACACCACCAGCATGAACGACGGCGGCGCCTTGACCACTTCGCCGGTGCGCTCCAGGTACAACTCGCGGCGGTCGTCGGCCACCGGGTGCAGCACCACGGCGGTGTCCTGGCGCGCCTCGACCACTTCGTCCAGGTAGCAGATGCCGCCTTCGCGCACGGCACGGGTCAGCGGGCCGTCCTGCCACCAGGTGCCCTCGGCGCCGATCAGGTGACGGCCGATCAGGTCGGCGGCACTCAGGTCGTCGTGGCAGGCCACGGTGTACAGCGGCAAGTTCAGACGATGCGCCATGTGCTGCACGAAACGGGTCTTGCCGCAGCCCGTGGGGCCCTTGATCAGCACCGGCATGCGGTGGCGCCAGGCGTGTTCGAACAGCAGGTGTTCATTGTCCAGGGGTTGGTAGAAGGGCTCAGTCATGACAGGCATCCACAGCGGGTTTGATGGCCACGCTAAGGGCGCCTGCGACAACCTGGCAAGCACCGCCCGAGACAAACTTGATCGTGATCAAGCGAAGTTTGCGGTGCTGCCCCCTAGTCTGGCCCCGCACGAAGAACCTGCGCCCCGCACCGTGTTGCGAGGCAACGCAAAGGTCCCGCCTGAGGAGTAAATGGAATGCTGACTCGCAACAGAAAACCCTTCACCCTGAGCCTCGCCGCACTGAGTTGCGCGTTGGCCTTGGCACTGCCCTTGAGCGCCCATGGCGCACCCCAGCCGGCCGAAGTGAAAACCGCCGGCGCGCCGGACATGAGTCAGGCGGACTTCGACACCTCCAAACAGATTTACTTCGAGCGCTGCGCAGGTTGCCACGGCGTGCTGCGCAAGGGTGCCACCGGCAAACCGCTGACACCGGACATCACCCAGGCCCGTGGCCAGGCCTATCTGGAAGCGCTGATCACCTACGGTTCCCCCGCCGGCATGCCGAACTGGGGCACCTCCAATGCGTTGACCAAAACCCAGATCAGCCACATGGCCAGTTTTATCCAGCACACCGCGCCAACCCCGCCGGAATGGGGCATGGCCGAAACCCTCAAGACCTGGAAAGTGCTGGTCAAGCCCGAAGACCGGCCGAAGAAACAGCTGAACGATCTGAACCTGGAAAACCTGTTCTCCGTCACCCTGCGCGACGACGGCAAGATTGCGCTGATCGATGGCGACAGCAAGAAAATCGTCAAACTGATCAACACCGGTTATGCCGTACACATCTCGCGGATCTCCGCCTCGGGCCGCTACCTGCTGGTGATCGGCCGCGACGCCAAGATCGACATGATCGACCTGTGGCCCGCCGAACCGACCAAGGTCGCCGAGATCAAGGTTGGCATCGAGGCGCGCTCGGTGGAGACCTCGAAATTCAAGGGCTACGAAGACAAGTACGCCATCGCCGGTTCCTACTGGCCGCCACAGTTCACCATCATGGACGGCGAGACCCTGGAGCCCAAACAGATCGTCTCCACCCGCGGCATGACCGTCGACAAGCAGGAATATCACCCCGAGCCGCGTGTCGCGGCGATCATCGCCTCCCACGAATGGCCGGAGTTCATCGTCAACATCAAGGAAACCGGCAAGGTGATGCTGGTCAATTACCAGGACATCAAGAACCTCACCATCACCACCATCGACGCCGCGCCGTTCCTGCATGACGGTGGTTGGGACAGCACGCACCGCTACTTCATGACGGCGGCCAACAACTCGAACAAGGTCGCGGTGATCGACTCCAAGGAGCGCAAGCTCACTGCCTTGGTCGAGGTCGGCAAGACCCCGCACCCAGGCCGTGGCGCCAACTTCGTACACCCTACCTACGGGCCGGTCTGGGCCACCAGCCACCTGGGCGACGGCGGCATTTCAGTGATCGGCACCGACCCGATCAACCACCCGCAATACGCCTGGAAACAGGTGGAATCGCTCAAGGGCCAGGGCGGCGGCTCGCTGTTCATCAAGACCCATCCCAACTCCCGGCATTTGTATGTCGACACCACCCTCAACCCCGACGCCAAGCTGAGCCAGTCGGCCGCGGTGTTTGACATCGACCATCTGGACAAGGGTTACACCGTGCTGCCGATCGCCGAATACGCCGGCATCAAGCAAGGCGCGCTGCGCGTGGTGCAGCCGGAATACAACAAGGCCGGCGACGAGGTGTGGTTCTCGGTGTGGAACGGCCAGACCGAGGAATCGGCACTGGTAGTGATCGACGACAAGTCCCTGAAGCTCAAAGCGGTTATCAAGGACAAGCGCCTGATCACCCCAACCGGAAAATTCAACGTCTACAACACCCAACACGACATTTATTGAGCCCCATCAACACAAGGACTTCCGATGAAAAATACTCTCTTCGCACTGCTGACCTGTGCCGCCGCATTCAGCCTACAACCGGCCTTCGCCCAAGACGGGCTGGCCTTGTTCAGCAGCAAACCCTGCGTCGGCTGCCACATGGTTGACAGCAAACTGGTGGGGCCGGCCTTGAAGGACGTCGCGGCCAAGAACGCCGGCGTGAAAGACGCCGCCGTGACCCTCGCCAGCCACATCAAAAACGGCACCCAAGGCAACTGGGGGCCGGTTCCGATGCCACCAAATATGGTGACGGAAGACGAAGCCAAGGTCTTGGCCGAATGGGTCCTGACCTTGAAATAAGCACAAGGAGCGCGCCATGAATGCATCGATGATCGGTACGGCCATGGCGCTGTTCCTGCTGATTCCCACGTGGGCGCTGGCCACACCGGACGCCGCCCGCCTCGAACACCTGCTGACCCAGGACTGTGGCGCCTGCCACGGCCTGTACCTCACCGGCGGCCTGGGCCCGCCCCTCACCCCGGCGGCCCTCGCCGGGCAAAGCCGCGACAGCCTGACCGCCACCATTACCTATGGCCGCCCTGCCCGCGCGATGCCCGGCTGGGCGCCGTTGCTCAGTTCCAGCGAGATCGCCTGGCTGGTCGAACGCCTCTTGCAAGGAAGCCCCGCACCATGATGCGCCCCACTCTTCTATCGCTGTGCCTGCTGCTCGGTGCCTGTGCCCAACCGCCGCTGCGCGGTACTGGCGACCTGGGCCTGGTGATCGAACGCGCCAGCGCCAGTGTGCAAATCATCGAGACCAGCGGGATGACGGAGCTGGGCCGGATCGACGGCTTGGGCGACCTGTCCCACGCCTCGGCGGTGTTTTCCCGCGACCAGCGCTACGCCTACATTTTCGGCCGCGATGGCGGCCTGAGCAAAGTCGATCTGCTGCGCCAACGCGTTGAAAAACGCATCATCCAGGGCGGCAACAGCATCGGCGGCGCCATCAGCCAGGATGGCCGCCTGATTGCCGTGTCCAACTACCAACCCGGCGGGGTCAAGGTGTTCGATGCGCAGACCCTGGCCCAGGTGGCCGACATTCCCGCCACGCCCCTGGCCGACGGCAAACGCTCGCGGGTGGTGGGCCTGGTGGATGCGCCCGGCCAGCGCTTCGTGTTCAGCCTGTTCGACACCGGCGAGATCTGGAGCGCCGACTTCAGCCAGGGCAACACCCCGCAGATCACCCGGTTCCGCGGCATCGGCGAGCAACCCTACGACGCGCTGATCACCGCCGATGGCCGTTACTACATGGCCGGGCTGTTCGGTGAGGACGGCATGGCCCAGCTCGACCTGTGGCATCCCGAGCACGGGGTCAAACGCGTGCTCGCGGATTACGGGCGCGGCCAGGCAAAACTGCCGGTGTACAAGATGCCCCACCTCGAAGGCTGGGCCGTGGCCGACAACCAAGCCTTCGTGCCCGCCGTCGGCCATCACCAGGTGCTGGTGATGGATGCGCGCAGCTGGCAGCAGACCGCCGCCATCGACGTCGCCGGCCAACCGATTTTCGTCACCGCACGCCCCGACGGGCGCCAGCTATGGGTCAATTTCGCCTACCCGGACAACGACCGCGTACAGGTGATCGACACCGAGACCCACAAAGTGGTGGCCGACCTGCGCCCCGGTCCCGGGGTGCTGCACATGGAGTTCACCGGGCGTGGCGAACAGCTGTGGCTGTCGGTGCGCGACGGTGAGCAGGTGCAGGTCTGGGACCCGTACCGCATGACCTTGCTCAAGACCTTGCCGGCCTTGAGTCCCAGTGGAATTTTCTTCAGCAGCCGCGCGCAAAAAATGGGGTATTGAGATGGACCTTGACCTGCTTAGCCGTCAATTGATCGAACGCTACCAGCACGGCATGCCGCTGTGCGCCGAACCTTATCGCGAAATGGCCCAGGTGCTGGGCTGCAGCGAGGCCCAGTTGATGACGTGCCTGCACCGCCTGGAACTGGCCGGTTCGCTGTCGCGGGTCGGCCCGGTGTTCGAACACACCCGCGCCGGCGCCAGCACCCTGGCTGCCCTGGCGGTGCCGGTCGAACGCCTGGAACAGGTGGCACGGCGCGTCAGCCAGTACCCGGAAGTCAACCACAACTATGCACGCGAGCATCAGTACAACCTGTGGTTCGTGTTGACCGGCCCACACCGTCAGCACCTGCGACAGATCCTCGACGAGCTGGAGCAAGACACCGGCCTCATTCCCCTGGATCTGCCGATGCTCACCGCCTATCGCATCGACCTCGGGTTCTCCCTGGGAGCGCATCCGTGATCATCCCGCTGAGCCAGGAGCAAATGCTCGACCTGCGCCAATGCCTGGAGCGCGGCTTGCCTCTTGTCTCGCGGCCCTACGACAACCTCGCCGAACAGATCGGCGCGCATCACGACCAGGTGTTGCAGCAGATGCAGCAATGGCAAGACCAGGGCCTGTTCCGCCGTGTCGGCCTGGTGCTCAATCACCGCGCCCTGGGCTTTGTCGCCAATGCCATGCTGGTACTGGACGTGCCCGATGCGCTGGTGGACGAAGTGGGCAACCGCCTGGGCCGCGCGCCCGGTGTCAACCTGTGTTACCAGCGCCCACGCCGCCTGCCGCAGTGGCGCTACAACCTGTTCTGCATGGTGCATGGCCGCGAACGCAAGGAGGTCACGGCGCATATCCAGCGGATGCTGGAACAGCAGCAACTGAGTGACCTGCCGCACCAGCTGCTGTTCAGCACCCACGCCTTCAAGCAATGCGGCGGGCGCTTTACGCCGCCGTCGTCGCAGGTATGGGCCCATGGATGATCTCGACCGGCGCCTGATCAATCGCCTGCAACATGGCCTGCCGCTGGTGCGCGAACCCTGGCGGCAGGTGGCGCAGGAACTGCACAGCGACCCGAGTGAAGTGCTCGACCGCCTGCACGACCTGCTCGAAGACGGGGTGCTGACGCGCTTCGGGCCGATGTTCGATGTCGAGCGCCTCGGCGGCGCCTTCACCCTGGCTGCGCTGGCCGTACCCGACGCGCGCTTTGACGCGGTCGCCGAACAACTCAACGCGCTGCCCCAGGTGGCCCACAACTATCGCCGCGAACACCGCTGGAACATGTGGTTCGTGCTGGCCTGCGGCACCGAGGCCGAACTGGCCGCCACGCTGTCCCGCATCGAGGCCCTGACGGGGTTGGCGGTG
This sequence comes from Pseudomonas sp. LY-1, assembly GCF_053502595.1. Taxonomy (NCBI): domain Bacteria; kingdom Pseudomonadati; phylum Pseudomonadota; class Gammaproteobacteria; order Pseudomonadales; family Pseudomonadaceae; genus Pseudomonas; species Pseudomonas sp. LY-1. The sequence goes on from NZ_CP094353.1 coordinate 4,195,277, forward strand.
CTCAATCTGCCGAAGGAGCAAACCTACCATGTCGGTCTGTATTTCCCGGTCTGACCATCACCTGGCCCTGCGCCTGGTCGCCCTCACCCAGGGTGGCCTGCCGCTGCTGGACGATCCCTGGGCCTGGCTCGCCGAGCAGTTGGGCATCAGCGTCGAGTCGACCCTCGACTTGCTCAAGCACCTGCAGGCCGAAGGCGCGATCCGGCGTGTCGCCGCCGTGCCCAACCATTACCGCCTGGGCTATCGCCACAACGGCATGACCGTGTGGGACGTGGCCGACGTGCAGATGCCGCGCCTGGGCGAATTGATCGGTGCCCAGCCGTTTGTCAGCCATTGCTACCGCCGCCCGCGCCGTCCCGACTGGCCCTACAACCTGTTCGCCATGGTGCATGGGCGTAGCCGCGAGGAAATCGACAGCTACCGCGAGCACCTGCGGTTCCTGCTCGGCGATGCCTGCCGCGGCGACGAGATGCTGGTGAGCAGCCGCATCCTGAAAAAAACCGGCCTGCGCCTGACGCCGGCACCTTAGAAGGAGCGTCCTATGCTACGGATCAGTCAGTACCTGCGTACCCTGGCCGGAAAATGCCCGCCGCCCCGCACCTCGCCTCCCGGCAAGGAGCGGCCGCCGGTGGTGATCTGGAACCTGCTGCGGCGTTGCAACCTCACCTGCAAACACTGTTACGCCACCAGCGCCGACAGCGTGTTCCGCGATGAACTGGACACCCCGGCGGCGCTCCAGGTGATCGACGATTTGCACGCGGCCGGGGTGCGTGTGCTGATTCTATCGGGCGGCGAACCGCTGCTGCGCGCAGACCTGTTCCAGCTCAGCGCGTATGCCCGGGACAAAGGTTTTTTCGTCGCGCTGTCGAGCAACGGCACGCTGATCGACGAACACAATATCCAGCAGATCACCGACGCGCGCTTCGACTATGTGGGCATCAGCATTGACGGCCTGCAGGCGACCCACGATGCGTTTCGCCAGTTGCAGGGCAGCTTCCAGCGCTCGATGCACGCCATCCGCCTGTGCCGCGAAGCCGGCATTCGCGTGGGCCTGCGTACCACCCTGACCCAGGAAAACCATGGGCAGTTGCCGCAACTGCTGGCGCTGATGCGTGACTACGATGTGCAGAAGTTCTACCTGTCGCACCTCAACTACAGCGGGCGCGGCAAACGCAGCCGCCAGTTGGACGCGCACCGGCAGATGAGCCGCGATGCGATGACGCTGATTTTCCAGCAGGCCTGGCACGACATCGAAAACGGCGTCGACAGTGACTTCGTTAGCGGCAACAACGACGCCGACGCCGTGCTGTTGCTGCAGTGGGTCCACCAGCATCTGCCCGAGCATTACCCGCAGTTGGAACACCTGCTGCACGGCTGGGGCGGCAATGCGTCGGGCAGCGGCATCGCCAATATCGACAACACCGGCGAGGTACACCCCGACACGTACTGGTGGCAGCACTCGGTGGGCAATGTGCGCAACACCACGTTCCGCCAGCTCTGGCTGGACCGGCCCGACCCGTTGCTGCTGCGCCTGCGCGAACACCCGCGGACCATCGGCGGGCGGTGTGCCGAGTGTCGCTGGCTGCCGATCTGCAACGGCAACACACGCACCCGCGCCTGGGCCAACGGCGACCTTTGGGGCCCCGACCCGGGTTGCCACCTCAGCGACGCCGAGATCGCCCTGCAGCCTCGCAACCTGATCCCTTGCTCGACCACCCGGTGACACAACCGGGGGCAGCCTACCTGATGATGTATCAAGGACGTCTCATGCACACTCCGACCACCTTACCTGCCAGTTTGCACAGCCCCTTCCACCCCGGCGAAGTCGCCTTGGTGGGCGCCGGCCCCGGCGACCCGCGCCTGCTGACCCTGCGGGCCTGGAGCCTGCTGATGCAGGCCGATGCGGTGGTCTTCGACCGGTTGATCAGCGCCGAGATGTTGGCGCTGATCCCGCTGACCTGCGCGCGCCATTACGTGGGCAAGGCCAGCGGCTGTCACAGCCTGCCCCAGGATCAACTCAATGAACTGCTGGCCGAACTGGCCGACCAGGGGCAACGGGTGGTGCGCCTCAAGGGCGGCGACCCGTTTATCTTCGGCCGTGGCGCCGAAGAGCTGGAATACCTGCTGGCCCGAGGCGTGCCCTGCCAGGTGGTGCCGGGCATCACCGCCGCGTCCGGGTGCAGCGCCTATGCCGGCATCCCCCTGACCCACCGCGATCTGGTCAACTCCTGCCGCTTCGTCACCGGGCACCTGCAACGCGACGGCGCGTTGAAGCTGCCTTGGGCCAGCCTTGCCGAGCCGAGCCAGACGCTGGTGTTCTACATGGGCCTGTCGAACCTCGCGCTGATCGCCGAACACCTGGTGGCGGCGGGCCTGCCGGCGGACACACCGGCGGCGCTGATCAGCAACGGCGCGCGAGCCGACCAGCAGGTGGCCCGTGGCACCCTGCGCCAGTTGCCGACGATGGCCGCCGACTGCGAACCCGGTGTGCCGACCCTGACGGTGATCGGCCATGTGGTCAACCTGTTCGCCGGAGCCGCCCTGCACTTCCCCGCCAGCCTGTCGCCGGCCCGCGAAGCGGTGGCGGTATGAAACGCCTGCTACTGCTGCCCTTGCTCTGGGCCGCCGCCGCCCACGGCACGCCGGCCGAGGACTACCAGCGTCACTGCGCGAGCTGCCATGGCGTCAACCGCATCGGCGCCAGCGGCCCGGCGTTGCTGCCGGAAAGCCTGGGACGGATCAAGCCGGACGAAGTGCGCAAGGTCATCGAGCAAGGGCGCCCGGCCAGTCAAATGGCGGCGTTTGCGCCACAGTTGAGTGCTGCGCAGATCGACGGCCTGGCGAATTTCCTGCAGCAACCGCCCGCCACACCGGCGACCTGGAACGCGCAGGACATCCATAACAGCCATACCCTGCTGGCAGACCTGAGCCGCTTGCCGACTACGCCTCAGCATCATGCCGACCCGCTCAACCTGTTTGTGGTAGTGGAGTCCGGCGACCATCACATCGACATTCTCGACGGTGACACCTTTGCCGTGCTGGACCGCTTCCCGACCCATTTCGCGGTCCACGGCGGGCCGAAATTCTCCCCCGATGGGCGCTTTGTGTACTTCGCCTCGCGCGACGGCTGGATCAGCCTGTACGACCTGCACAACCTCAAGCTGATCGCCGAAACCCGCGTGGCGCTCAACACCCGCAACCTCGCGGTGAGCAAGGACGGACGCTGGGTGCTGGTGGGCAATTACCTGCCGGGCAATCTGGTGGTACTGGATGCCCGCGACCTGTCGCTGGTCAAGACCCTCGACACCGCGTCGCGGGTCAGCGCGGTGTACACCGCTCCGCCGCGCAACAGCTTTATCGTGGCACTCAAGGACGTGAATGAAGTCTGGGAACTGTCCTATGCCGCCGCCCGGCCCAGCTTCGAACCCCGGCGCATCCAGGCCCAGGACGTGCTCGATGACTTTTCGTTTTCCCCGGATTATCGCCAACTGGTCGCCACCTCACGCAAGGCCGGCGGCGGCCAGGTGATCGATCTGGACACCGGCCACGTGGTCACCGACATCCCCCTGTCCGGCATGCCGCACCTGGGCTCGGGGACGTATTGGCAGCACAATGGTGAGTGGGTGTTTGCCACGCCCAATATCAGCAAGGGGCAAATCTCGGTGATCGACCTCAAGACCTGGACGCTGATCAAGCAGATCCCCACCCTCGGCCCGGGCTTTTTCATGCGCAGCCATGCCAATTCCCGTTATGTGTGGAGCGATGTGTTTTTCGGGCCGGACAACGATGCGATTCACCTGATCGACAAACAGACCCTGGAAATCGCCCACACCCTACGCCCAATGCCGGGCAAGACCGCCGCCCACGTGGAATTCACCCGCGACGGTCGCTACCTGTTGCTGAGCATCTGGGCCAACGATGGCGCGCTGATCGTCTATGACAGCCAGACACTCAAGGAGATCAAGCGCATCCCGATGAACAAACCGTCGGGCAAGTACAACGTGGGCAACAAAATCGAATTTGCCGAAGGCACATCACACTGAACCTCGCGCTGGGGACCTGCCCGTCAGCGAGGAAACCCCGGCATGGGTTGAAATGAAAATCGACAGCTCCCCCAAGGAGACCGCGCTGCGGGCGGACATGACGATCTAGTGTGGGAGGTGTCGAGCCCCGGCGAGGCTGCGACGGGGCCGGTACTGCTGATATTTTTGCCGCCTGACCGTCCGCTATCGCAGCCTCGCTGAAGCTCGACAACTCCCACAAGGAGACCGCGCTGCGGGCGGACATGGCGATCTACTGTGGGAAGTGTCGAGCCCCGGCGAGGCTGCGACGGGGCCGGTACTGCTGACATTTTTGCTGCCTGACCGTCCGCTATCGCAGCCTCGCTGAAGCTCGACAGCTCCCACAAGGAGACCGCGCTGCGGGCGGACATGGCGATCTACTGTGGGAGGTGTCGAGCCCCGGCGAGGCTGCGACGAGGCCGGTACTGCTGACTTTTTTGCTGGCTGACAGCCCGCTATCGCAGCCTCGCTGAAGCTCGACAGCTCCCACAAGAAGACCGCGCTGCGGCCGGACATGGCGATCTCCTGTGAGAGATGTCGAGCCCCGGCGAGGCTGCGACGGGGCCGGTACTGCTGACAGTTTTGCTGCCTGACAGCCCGCTATCGCAGCCTCGCTGAAGCTCGACAGCTCCCACAAGGAGACCGCGCTGCGGGCGGACATGGCGATCTACTGTGGGAGGTGTCGAGCCCTGGCGAGGCTGCGACGGGGCCGGTACTGCTGACAGTTTTAGCGCCTGACCGTCCGCTATCGCAGCCTCGCTGAAGCTCGACAGCTCCTACAAAGGGACCGCGCTGCGGGCGGACATGGCGATCTAGTGTGGGAGGTGTCGAGCCCCAGCGAGGCTGCGACGGGGCCGGTACCGCTGACATTTTTGCCGCCTGACCGTCCGCTATCGCAGCCTCGCCGAAGCTCGACAGCTCCCACAAGGAGACCGCGCTGCGGCCGGACATGGCGATCTACTGTGGGAGGTGTCGAGCCCTGGCGAGGCTGCGACGGGGCCGGTACTGCTGACAGTTTTGCTGCCTGACCGTCCGCTATCGCAGCCTCGCTGAAGCTCGACAGCTCCCACAAGAAGACCGCGGTGCGGGCGGACATGGCGATCTAGTGTGGGAGGTGTCGAGCCCCGGCGAGGCTGCGACGGGGCCGGTACTGCTGACTTTCTGCTGCCTGACAGTCCGCTATCGCAGCCTCGCTGAAGCTCGACAACTCCCACAAGGAGACCGCGCTGCGGGCGGACATGGCGATCTAATGTGGGAGGTGTCGAGCCCCGGCGAGGCTGCGACGGGGCCGGTACTGCTGACAGTTTTGCTGCCTGACAGCCCGCTATCGCAGCCTCATGCTCGCTCCCACATGTTGATCGGTGTATGGCCTAACTCATCCAATTACCGCCATCGACGTTGTAGGTCTGGGCGACGACATAGTCGGAGTCCTTCGACGCGAGGAAGATCGCCATACCGGTGAGGTCTTCAGCGGTGCCCATGCGTCCGAACGGCACCTCGTCGCCTACCCGCTGCTTCTTCTCACCCGGCGCCAGGCCTTCGTGCTTGGCGAACAGTGCGTCCACCCCGTCCCAATGCTCGCCGTCGACCACGCCCGGGGCGATGGCGTTGACGTTGATGCCCTGCTTGATCAGGTTCAGCCCCGCCGATTGGGTGAGGCTGATCACCGCCGCCTTGCTCGCGCAGTACACCGCGACCAGCGGCTCGCCGCGCCGCCCCGCCTGGCTGGCCATGTTGATGATCTTGCCGCCGTGGCCCTGGCGGATCATCTGCCGGGCCGCGGCCTGCAGGGTGAACAGGGTGCCGGCGACGTTGATCGAGAACAGCCGCTCGACACTCTCGCGGGTGATGTCGACAATCGGCGCCAGATCGAACAGCGCCGCGTTGTTGATCAGAATATCCAGCTGGCCGGCATGGGCCACCACGGCGGCAATCGCGGCGTCGATCGAAGCCTGGTCGGTGACGTCCATTGCCACCGCGTAAGCCTGCGGACCCAGTTCGGCCGCTGTGACCTGGGCCCGCTGCAGGTCGATATCGGCGATGGCAACCGTGGCGCCTTCATGGATATAGGCCTGGGCAAAGGCGCGACCGATGCCTCGCGCCGATCCGGTGATCAGCGCGCTCTTACCTTCCAGTCGTTTCATGGGGTGCGTGTCCCTCGGGCATTGATGGGGGATAACCGGCGCGATTGATCTCGTGCTCGGCGGTGTCCACCGCTTGTTTTTATGGTCGAGGGCCGATTACAGCAGCTTGGCCGGGCCCTCACAAACCCGTGGCGAATGCCCGACCGATACTTTTTTAACCGCAGGCCCGGGATCAAAAAAGTATCAGTGTCGGGCGAAAGCTTCGGTAGCGCGGCTGTCACCAACACGCGTATTTTGGCGCAATTCCCCAAGTACAAGAGGCATCACCATGCCCATCAGCCGCGCCGAGTTGTTCGAACACCGCCCCGCGGAACTCGAAGTGATCCTGCCCGAGCCGGAACACTGTTTTCGCTGGTTCGAACATGACTACCCCTACGAACTGGCGCGCTGGAATCACCACCCGGAATTCGAGATCCACCTGATCCGCCAAGGCAGCGGCAAGTTGGTGGCGGGCGATTACATCGGCGCATTCAGTGCCGGGCATGTTGCGCTGATCGGCCCGGACCTGCCCCACGACTGGATCGGCGACCTGGCCCCCGGCGAACACCAGAGCGGCCGCGATGTGGTGCTGCAATTCGATGGCAGCGCCCTCCTCGCCCTGCGCAAGACCCTGCCGGAACTCGGCGACGTGCAGCCGTTGTTCGAACAGGCCCGGCGCGGCCTGGCATTCAGCGGCGAAACCGCCGTGCAAGCGGCCCGCCTGCTGGAAGACATCGGCAGCGCCCACGGCCTGCAACGCCTGATCCTGTTCCTGCAACTGCTCGACACCCTCAAGAACGCCCCGCCGCCGCAGGTGAAGGCCCTGGCCAGCCCGTGCTATGCGCCGACCCTGGACGCGCGCAGCGCCGAGCGCATCAACAAGGCGTTCGACTACCTGATGCGCGAATTGACCGGCGATGTGCGCCTGTCGGTAATCGCCCGGCAACTGGAGATGAGCGAAGCGGGCTTCTCACGCTTCTTCAAGCGCAACACCGGCCACGGTTTTATCGACCTGATGCGCAAGTTCCGCATACAGCGGGCGTGCCGGCTGTTGCTGCAAAGCGAGCTGTCCGTGGCGGCGATCTGCTTTGAAGTGGGCTACGCCAACCTGTCCAATTTCAACCGGCACTTTCGCATCGAGATGCACCAGACGCCCAGCGAGTATCGGCGCGAAACGGCCATGCACCTGTTCCAGCGCAGCGAAAAAATGACACCGCGTCAATACTGACCCCAAGAACCCGACATTGATCGGCAGCCAGGACATCAGTCTTCGGCCACAAGGATTGTTTCGAACGGAAGGGGTATATCGACGTGTCGAAGATTCTCGGCATCGGTAACCGTAATGAAAAAGGCGCATGGGATCATGGCTCGCCGCTGTTCATCGAGCACGAACCACGGACCTCCATCGACGATCCGGCGGCGTGCAGCCTGGCCATCGGCGCGGTCAAGGAATGGTACGCGGCCTTTGACTGGATCTACGACCACGGCAGCACAATGGCGCCAGCAATGAATACGCATGGGACGGCCACCGTGCGCAGCTGAAATACTTCGCGCCCATCCGGCAGTTGAACGACGGCGCCTCACTGACCTATATCGGCTTCACCAACTGCGATTTCGGCAAGGACCTGCGCAAGGAAAACCCGGCGCACACCGCTAACATGCTGGGGTTACTACGCCGGCGTAGGCTACCAATTCTGATCAAGGAGTTTTAGATGAGTCTGTTTACCCGTGTCTCGCTGGCCGTCGGCCTGGCGCTGCTGCCCCACCTGGTACTGGCGCAGGCGCCTGCGCCGATCAAGCCCAAGGTGATGCTGGTCACCATGTTCGCCCCCGAGGCGCAAACCTGGATCGATCGCCTGGCGCTCAAGCAGGAAGTCCGCGTGCCGGGCTTGTCCGCCGAATACCCGGTGATTCGTTGCAATACCGAAGACGTCTGCCTGCTGGTGACCGGCATGGGCCAGACCAACGCCGCCGCCTCCACCCTGGCGTTGGCGCTGTCACCCAAGTTCGACCTGCGCCAGAGCTACTTTCTGATCGCCGGGATCGCCGGCATCAGCCCCAAGCACGGCACCCTCGGCACCACCGCCTGGGCGCATTACCTGGTGGAGTTCGGCACCCAGTGGGAAATCGATTCGCGGGACGCGCCCAAAGACTGGCCGACCGGCTACATCGGTATCAACACCAAGGGTCCGAACGAAAAACCGCCGCTGGACTACAAGACCGAAGTGTTCGAGCTGAACCCGAAACTGCAGGCCAAGGCGTTTGCCCTGTCGCAGAAGGTTGAGCTGACGGAAAGCCCGAAATCCAGCGCCTGGCGCAAACACTACCCTGCGGCACCGGCCAACCAACCGCCGCAAGTCACCCGCTGCGACACCCTGGCGGGCAACACCTGGTTCTCCGGCACGCGCCTGAGCGAGCGCGCCGAAGTCTGGACGCGGTTGCTCACCGACAACCAAGGCGAATACTGCACCACCCAGCAGGAAGACAACTCCACCTATGAAGCCCTGCTGCGCGCCAGTCGCGAAGGGCTGGTGGATATCCAGCGCCTGGCGGTGGTACGCGCCGGGTCGGATTTCGACCGGCCTTATCCGGGCTACAGCGAGGTGGATAATCTGCTCAAATATGCGGACCAGGGCGGCTTCGTGCCGGCGCTGGAAAACCTGTACCGCACGGGCAACCCGTTGGTCCAGGCGATCCTGAAGCACTGGTCGGCGTGGGAAAAAGGCGTGCCCGACGCCTAGTCAAAAACCACCGGTGGGAGCGGGTTTGCTCCCACCTGTTCAAGCGCGTCAGGGCAGCAGGACGATCTTATCGGCACTGCCCACATTCACCTCCTCGAAGCATTTCACGCCCTCGGCCAACGCCACTTCGCGCAGGCCGCTCGGCAGCGGCAGCAACCCTTCGTCAAAGAAGTGCCCGAACTGCTCCAGCATCACCGCACATTGCTCGCAGTTGTAGAGCAACGAATTGATCCCCACCACCGAACCGCCCTTGCGATACAGGGCCAGGGCCGGCAGTTGCACATGACCGTCGACCGGCGCGGCGATGATCGCGATGCGCCCGAACGGCGCCAGCCCCGCCACGGCGGCGGGCAACCAGAACCCCGTGGTGTCGAAGATCACATCGGCGCCGCCCTTGAACACGGCATTGACCTGCGCGTCCAAATCCTCCGGCTGGCCCAGGGTAATCGCGGCGATACCTTGCGCCTGCAACACTTCGGCCTGCTCAGGGCGTCGCACCGCCGCCAGTACCTGCGCCCCAAGGATTTTCGCCAAGGCCAACGCCGCACTGCCGACGGCCCCGTTCGCACCGATGACCAGCACCCGCGTGCCCTCGCCGACCGCGCTGCGCTGCAGGGCGTCCCACGCGGTGGTGTACGGCACACCGAGGCTGGCGGCCTGGGCAAAACTCAGGTGGCTGGGTTTGTGCGCCACGCCCTTGGCCGACACAGTGAGGTACTGGGCGTGGGAACCGTCGGCGAAGAAACCGAGGTCACGCCCGGTGCCCCAGACCGCCTGCCCGACCCATTCCTGCGGGCCTTCGACCACCACGCCGGCGAAGTCGCGACCGGGAATGCGCGGCAGCGTGGTGTAGGGAAAGCGACCGAGCACATTCTTCACGTCGCTGGGGTTGAGACCGGCGGCCTTGATCTGTACCAGCACGTCCCCGGCGGCGGGCACCGGGGTGGCGACGTCGACGAAACGCAGGGTGGAGAGGTCGCCGGTGGCGGAAAATTGCAGCGCTTTCATGAGCGGCATCCATCAAAGGGGAAAGGACATTCAGGACAACCAACCACTGACCAATTGACGCCCCATCGGCCACAGTTTTTCGCCGAGCAACATGCCCATCAGGCCTACCAGCGCGATGGCCGGCGGCGCGGGCGAGCGGAAATCCAGCGCACCGTAGATCACGCCGACGAAGAGGCCAATGGCAAGGGAGATCAAGTAACTCATGGGGGCAGCGCCTGGTGGTTGGATGGCGCTCAGTGTAGGAAGCCGCCACCCACCTCATCGGCCAAGTGCTTCAGGATTTCGGCCAAACCTTCAACCGCGGTACTGCGACGGTGCCACGCCGAGTTCACGACGGAACATGTCGCTGAAACTGCTGGGCGAGTAACCCAGGGACCGCGCGATCGCGCTGACTGACTGGCCTTGGATCAACTCAGCCACCGCCGTGGCCAGTTGCACCTGGCGGCGCCATTCGGCGAAGCCCATGCCAAGGTGGTTCTGGAACAGCCGCGCCAAGGTCCGCACACTGGCACCGGCGGCCTCGGCGTGATGCTCGAAGGGAATCGCCAGGGATGGCGCCGCCATCACCGCCTGGCAGGCATTGACCAGGCGGCGGTCAGCCTCCGGCGGCATGGCGATGCGGATTGACGCGCGGCGTGCGCGCTGCAGCTCGAGCAGGGCCAGGCCGACCACCGCGTCGTAATAGCCGGCATCGCCACTGTCGCCCTGCTCCACCAGGGTGACGATCAACTCGCGCAGCAGCCCGCCGACTTCAATCACCTGCACCTGGCTGTCCAGCGTCGCGGCCAGCGCCGGGCGCAGGTAGATATTGCGCATCTGCAAATCCGAGACCACGCGTATCCCATGTTCCACGCCCGGCGGCAGCCAGACGGCGCGTTGGGGCGGCACCACCAGCGCTTCGCGTGGCGTCTCGACCCACATCACCCCGCTCATGGCATAGAGCAACTGGCCCCAGTCATGCCGATGGGGCTCTACGTACCAACCACGCGGGTAGGTCCGCGCCAGCGGTTGCACGGGCACGGCGTGATCACTGAGGTCGGGGGGCGTGGCCAGGGCCATGGGGAACACATCCGGCAAGGGTGAGCGGCCATGGTAATGACCAGCGCCCGACAAACCGAGCGAATTTTTACCGCGCTCAGCCTTTAGCCGACTTGGCGCATTCGCAGCCCGTCGGCGCCACACACGGCTCACCATGGGCATGGTGTTCGGCACAGCCCTGGCAGCAATAGCCCTTACCGTCTTTCATCACCGCCTCCACTCCCAGTACACATTTGCAGTGTGGGCAGGCACAGGTTGTATCTGGCATGGTCAGACTCCTTCGTCATGGTCGTCCCGGTGCGGCGGGCGCCGACACCTTTAGCAGTGACTGCGGACCGGCGCGGATGGTTCCTACCATCAGTCAGTCGGTGCGGGTGTTGCTGCGGTACCTGAACATCAGCGCTAGCGCCAGGCAGGCCATTGCCACGATCCGGCTGCCCGACAGTTCGATGGCCGGGTGGCCCAGCCAGCCGAAATGGTCGATCAGCACGCTCATGGGGAAAACGCCTCGCGGTTAAAGTAGGTCCATTCCGATTTTTCGGGCCACTATTCCTAAGCCCGGCACGCTGCGACAGACTTCGACGAAATCCTTGTTTGGAGCAATGCCATGGATGTCATGTACCGCAACCCGTCGCGCTCAAAACGGTTGGCGTCAACCAGCGGTCAGGCTGTCTTTGATAGCGCCAGCAGTTCTGGCTATATTTGGCCAAAATATGCGGAGAGCCCCATGATTACAGTGCCGTTGGGCGAAGCCAAAAACACGCTGTCAAAACTGGTTGATGAGGCGGCTGCCGGCAAAATCATCACCATCGCCAAACATGGGCGAGCGATGGCGCAGCTTGTCCCTGTTGGAAAATCCAAAGGCCGGCGAATTGGCGCCATGCAAGGCAAGCTGGTGATCCCGGATGACTTCGACGCGCCTTTGTCCGACGACCTCATCGCGGCGTTCCAGGGCACTCATTCATGAGAGTGCTGCTGGATACCCACATCCTGCTGTGGACGTTGAACGATGACCCCAAGCTCTCCAGCAAAGCCCGAAAGCTGATTGAACATGCCGCAGAGATCTACGTCAGTGCCGCCACATTCTGGGAACTGGCGATCAAGGTCGGCCTGGGGAAACTCACTGTCGATCTGGATGAAGTCCGTGAGTGCTGCCTGCAAAGCGGTTTCGTCGAACTCCCCATCACGTCAGAACACGCCATTGCGGTCAAGGATCTCAAGCCTCATCACAAAGACCCTTTCGATCGGCTCATCGCTGCAACCGCCCTGAGCGAACCGATGAAGCTATTGACGGCCGATCCGCAGGTTGCCCAATACACATCGCTGGCGGTCCTGGTGTAGATCGCCCCAGCACCGCGGGCCTTGGATCAAAACAACCACTGCCCGATCAACTACGCATTCGCGCCACTGATCAGCGCAAACAGAAACCACGCGAGCACGCGCGTCGGCAGGCGATTGACGAACGGGCCCATCAGGCGCGCGTCGCCGGTCATGCGGATCAGCGGATACAACGCAAACGGCAACTGCAGGCTGAGCACCACCTGGCTGAGAATCAGCAACTTGCCAATGGCCGCGTCGCCCATCAGCCACACCCCCACGAACGCCGGGATCAGCGCCAGCCCACGGGTGATCAGGCGTCGCTGCCAGCAAGGAATGCGCAGGTCGAGGTAGCCCTCCATGATCACTTGCCCGGCGATGGTGCCGGTGAACGTGGAACTCTGCCCGGAAGCCAGCAAGGCGATGCCGAACAGGATGCTGGCGAAGGCGCCGCCGACCAGAGGATCGAGCAAGTGGTAGGCGTCCTGGATCTCGACCACATCGGTATGCCCGGTTTTATGGAACGCAGCGGCGGCAAGCACCAGGATCGCGGCGTTGACCAGCAAGGCCAGGGCCAGGGAGCCGATGGTGTCGATACGCGCCAGCTTGACCGCGTCCTGCTTGCTGGCGAGGTCTTTGCCGATCAGCCGGGTTTGCACGATCGAGCTGTGCAGGTAGAGGTTATGCGGCATCACGGTGGCACCGAGGATACCAATCGCCAGGTACAACGGCGCGGCATCGCTGATGGCCGACAACGACGGCGCAAAGCCGCTGAACACGTCCGGCCAATAGGGTTTGATCAGCACCAGCTCGATGAAGAAACACACGCCAATGGTGGCGACCAGCGCCAACATGATCGCTTCCAGGCGGCGGAAACCACGGTTTTGCAGGGCCAGCACCAAGAGCGTGTCAAACGCGGTGATGACAATGCCGGTGGTCAACGAAACACCGAGCAGCAGGTGAAACGCCAGGGCGCAGCCGAGCACTTCGGCGAGGTCGGTGGCGATGATGGAAATTTCCGCCAGCACCCACTGGGTGCGGGCCGAGCGTTGGCTGTAGCGTTCGCGGCACAGTTGCGCCAGGTCCTTGCCGGTGGCGATGCCCAGGCGCGAGCACAGGCACTGCACCACCATGCCCGCCAGGCTGGCCAGCAGCACCACGAACAGCAGGTTGTAGCCGTAGCGCGAACCGGCCTCGATCGCCGTGGCCCAGTTGCCCGGGTCCATGTAGCCGATGGAAATCAGCAAGCCGGGGCCGGCAAACATCAGCATCCGTTTGAAAAACGACGCCTTGGGGTCGACGATGACAGAGCCAGCCACTTCCGGCGGACAAAACGGAGCGGTAGCGATTTTCGGCAGGCTGAATTTCACGCAGTATCCCAGGCAAACACTCTAGACAAGCCCGTAGCTTATCAGTCGGATGCAACCGTTCGCATCACCGTGTCCCGCGGCAGGTCAAACGCTTCGACCACTTGCACCACCAGGTCCATTTCCTGGTTCAACGCTTCGCGCTCCATGCGCTGGCGGATCACCCCGATCACCAGTACCGCCAAGGTCGTGATCGAATACGCCGGGCCGGAAAACGCACGCACCCCGCTCACCAGCAACATCGCCGCCGCCAGTGCCTGGCCCACCAGCGGAATCGCCGTGGCCGCGCCGCGCCGCAGGATGAACCCGGTCAGCCCCGCCAACGCCGTACCGCTCAACGCCGTGGCGGCCGAACGGCCGACATCGATGCGATGGAACAGGCCCTGCTCCTTTTGCGCCGCCGCCTGAAGCTCGGCGTCGAACGCCTGGCGGTCGGCGTGGCTGAGTTTGTCCTTGTATTGTTCGATGAGTTTTTCCGCGACCTGCGCTTCGATGTCCGCCAGCACGACGGTCTCCATCGGTTCATCGAACTTGATCCCCAGCCGCTGCGCCACATCCTCGGCGATCTGGCGATACCCCACGCCGTGCCCCCGGGCGAGGTTCATGAAGCTGTCGCCGCCCATGCGCTGCAACTCGATGGCCAACTTCAGCGGCTCGCGCACCGTGGCATCAATCGAGGCACTGCGCTTTTGCGCGATCAATTCGGCGAGAAATTTCAGCTCGTCCGGGCGCGCCCGCACCAGCACCGGGAACAGTTCGTCATCTTCTTCGGCAAAGCGCACCTCGCTACTGCGCTGGTCGGCGCGGATCATGCCGCGTCGCTCCTGCAGCAGGTCGGTGTACTGCACCACCGTCTGCAACTGCGGCCAATAGGCCGCGTGATCGAAGCTGGCCAGGTGAACGTTGGTCACCTTGGCCTTGAGCGCGGGTGTGATCGGGATGGCGTAGCGACCGATGCAACGCTCGGTATCCGGTTTCATCGCCAGGGCCCAATCCTTACTGGAGTGACAGTTGATCACCCGCCCCGAAAGCGCTGCGCACACTTCATCCCAAGGGCTCGACGTACAGATCGCCCCGCCCATCAACAGCAAATGGTTCAACGGCAGTTCGCGCGCAGTGTCGGGGTTGGCCAACACGCTCTTGACCAGGATGCGCGCGCCGAGGGAATGCCCGATCAGGTTGATGCGCCGCACCTGCAGCGACTCGCCGTGGAGGAATTCGGCCAATTCCGGCAACAGGCTGCGGGCCACTTCATCCACCCGCGCCTCGACACTTTTGTAATGGTCGAGAAAATACCCGATCGCCTTGCCCACCCCTACCGTCGCCGCTCCCAGGCCGCCGCCGCCGAGCATCGCGGTGATCACGTCCTTGAACGGTGCGAACAGGTTTTCCAGAAAATGCCCGGCCGGCCAGAACAGCATCAGGTTGGTCGAACCTTCGATACTTGCCAGTTGCGCCGTGAAGTTGCCCAGTTGCTGCCGGTTGAAGAACGCCGAGTAACCGTGAACATAGAGATTGAGCACGTCCCCCTGAGGCTCGCCGCACAGTACGAACGTGGGCTTGCGGGTACGGTGCATTTCATCCCACTGGTGCTGCATGGGCCGATGACTCCTGGTGACGAAGGACGCCGATAGTAACAAAGGGCGGGCCACAGGAAGGTGAATCCTGACGGGCGCGGACGCCGCAACCCCCTCAGAACAACGGCGCGGCCTTTGATTTAGTCAGATAACGCGCCGGGGTATCGCCCAGGTTGCGCCGGAACAACGCAGTGAAGGCGCTGGCACTGCTGAAGCCCAACTCAAACGCCACCTCGGTGACGGACACGCCGTGGCTGAGCCGGGCAGTGGCTTCCAGCAGGCAGACTTGCTGGCGCCAGGCGACGAACGTCATGCCCGTGTTCTCAAGGAAATGGCGGGTAAAGGTGCGCCGGCTCATGCTCGACCACGCGGCCATTTCGTCAATCGAAGTGTGTTGCGTAGGGGCCTCCAGAAAACGCTGGCAGGCGCTCGCCAGCCGTGGCTCGCGGGGCAACGGCGCGCTGAGGGGCAACTCGGGCATCGCTCCGATCTCGTCGATCAGCAGCGTCAGCACGCAGGCCTGCCTGGCATTGGGTAAGGTCGAGGGCTCGATGGCCAGCGCCGCCTGCAACAGATGCCTGAGCAGGGGCGACACTTCAAACACCTGGCAGCGTGCCTGCAACCCCGCCCGTGCGGCGGCGCCGGCGTCCAGGTAGGTATTGAGCATCACCACATCGCCGCGCATCTGCATTTCATGGGGCACGCCGCCGGGCACCCAGATCGCCCGCTGCGGCGGCACCACCCAGTTGCCCAGGTCGGTAAACATTTTCAGTGCGCCGGTGGAAGCGTAGGCGAACTGACCTCGCGGGTGCGTGTGCCGCGCAAACACGGTGCCAGAGGGGTATTCGCGCAGCGTCACCAGCGCGTCGGGGCTGTCGGCATCAAAAGTCGGCATCATGGCCCGATTCTGTCAAAAGTTGACCTGGCATAGCAAGCGGGCCATCGCCCTGCCGCCTAACATCGACGCCTTTGAAGCTGCACTCTGCCTAAAAGGAAACCCCATGCAGAAAAAACACCTGGTGCTTGCCGTGCTGGTTACGTTGGTCTGGGGGGTGAACTTCCCCCTGACAAAATTGGGCCTGCGTGCAATCGACCCCTTTGTCCTCACCGGCATACGCTTTGCCCTCGCCGCCCTGCCGCTGGTGTTCTTCATCAAGCGCCCCGCCGTGCGCTTCCACTATGTGGCGGCTTACGGGCTCATCTTCGGGCTGGGGATGTGGGGCGTGATCAACTATGGCATTCAGGTCGGTGTCAGCCCGGGAATCGCCTCGCTGATCATCCAACTCAGCGTGTTTTTCAGCATGGGTTGGGGCTATGTGCTGTTCCAGGAAAAAATCCGCAGGGCCCAAGTGCTCGGCGCCGTGCTCGCGGTGACCGGCCTGGCGGGGATTATCGCGACGCAACACGGCGACCACGCGCTGCTGGGTATTCTGTTGATCGTCTTCAGCGCGCTGGCCTGGAGTGTCGGCAACGTGATCATCAAGCAATCGGGCGTGAAAGAGATCTTCTCGTTCATGGTGTGGGCCAGTCTGTTCCCACCGATTCCGCTGTGGCTCATGGCCTGGTGGCTGCACGGCAGCGCAGCGTTCGCCAACGTGGGCGCCAACCTCGACCTGACGGCGGCGGGTTCCATCCTGTTCCAGGTCTACCTGGCCACGCACTTTGCCTACTGGGGCTGGAACTCACTGCTCAAGGCATACCCGGTATCCACCGTAGCGCCGCTGTCCCTGCTGATTCCGGTGTTCGGCATGACCAGTTCGATGCTGATCATCGGCGAGCGCATATCCACGCCCAACCTGCTCTCGATTGCGCTCATCATCACGGGACTGGCCGTGGGGTTGTACCGCACGCCCGCCAGTGCGCCTGGAAAAACACTCAGCCAGTGAAAGACACGCCCGCGAGAACGCGGTCGCCCAGCAAAAAATCACCTGCCCAGCACGATCCCACACTGCAAAAACACAATTATCGACATGTAAAAAGCGCTCTAATAGCCGCCTGTTGATTGGCTTTAAAGATTTTGGAGTTCGCAATGCCCCATGAAGGCAACCTGTTACAAGCAGCCGTGGTGTTCCTGCTCGCCGCCGTGCTGACCGTGCCCCTTGCCAAGCGCTTGCAGTTGGGCGCGGTGCTGGGCTATCTGTTCGCCGGTGTGATCATCGGCCCGTCGGTACTGGGCCTGATCGGCAACCCGCAAAGCGTCGCGCAGTTCTCGGAGTTGGGCGTGGTGCTGCTGCTGTTCATCATCGGCCTGGAGCTGTCGCCGAAACGTTTATGGGTGATGCGCAAGGCGGTATTCGGTGTCGGCCTGGCCCAAGTGCTGCTCACCGGCCTGGTGATGGGCGGGGTCGCGCTGTGGCTGTTCGGCCAGTCGTGGAACAGCGCAATCGTGCTGGGCCTGGGCCTGGCGCTGTCGTCCACCGCCTTTGGCCTGCAAAGCCTGGCCGAGCGCAAGGAACTGAACCAGCCCCACGGGCGCCTGGCTTTTGCGATTCTGCTGTTCCAGGACATTGCGGCGATCCCGCTGATTGCCATGGTGCCGTTGCTGGCCGGGGGCGATCACCCAAGCACCCAGGCCCAGGGCGTGCAGCACGTGTTGCAGATCCTCGGCAGCATCGCCGTGGTGATCATCGGCGGACGCTATCTGTTGCGCCCGGTGTTTCGCGTCGTCGCCAAGACCGGCTTGCGCGAAGTGTCCACGGCCACCGCGTTGCTGGTAGTGATCGGCACCGCCTGGCTGATGGAGTTGGTCGGCGTGTCCATGGCCCTGGGCGCGTTCCTCGCCGGCCTGCTGCTGGCGGACTCGGAATACCGCCACGAACTGGAATCCCAGATCGAACCGTTCAAGGGCCTGCTGCTCGGCCTGTTTTTCATCAGCGTGGGCATGGGCGCCAACCTCAGCCTGCTGCTCAGCTCGCCGCTGGTGGTGATCGGCCTGACCCTGCTGTTGATCGGTTTGAAACTGCCGCTGCTGTATGCCGTCGGCCGGCTGGTGGGCGATCTCAACCGCGAGAGCGCCTTGCGCCTGGGCGTGGTGCTGGCGGCAGGCGGTGAATTCGCCTTCGTGGTGTTCAAGATCGGCCGCGACCAGGGCCTGTTCGAACCGCACCTGTACGACATCCTGGTGCTGACCATCACCCTGTCGATGGCCGTGACGCCGCTGCTGTTGCTGGTCTGCCCGAAGCTGTTCAAGCCCAAGGTCAAACCCGTGGAAGTCCCCGAGGAATACCGCACCATCGAAAGCGATGCGCCGCGCGTGATCATCGCCGGCATGGGCCGCATGGGGCAGATCGTCGCGCGAATCCTGCGCGCGCAGAACATTTCGTTTATCGCCCTGGACACCTCGGTTGAAACCATCGAGCTGACCCGCAGTTTCGGCGGCATGCCGGTATTCTACGGCGACCCGCAACGTCCGGAGATCCTGCACGCGGCCAAGGTCGACCGGGCGGAGTTCTTCGTTATCGCGATGGATGACCCGGAGATCAACATCAAAACCGCCGAACTGGTGCGCAGCCTCTATCCGCACATGAAGATCATCGCCCGCGCCCGTAACCGCCAGCACGTCCACCGTTTGGTGGACCTCGACGCGTCACCGGTGCGCGAAACCTTCTATTCCAGCCTGGAAATGAGCCGCCGCACCCTGGTGGGCCTCGGCCTGAGCCAAGCCCAGGCCGACGCGCGCATCACCCGGTTCAAGAACCACGACCTGCAGGTCCTCGCCGCCCAGCACGCGGTGTACGACGACGCGGCCAAGGTCATGCAGACCGCCCAGGAAGCCCGTGCGGAACTGGCGCGGTTGTTTGAAATGGACCGTCTTGAGGAAGAGTCCGACAAGGTGTGATGGTGCAGATGAACGATCTTGCGAATTTTCTGACAGAATACGGCGCAATTTCGTTCATCTACCGGAGCGCTTCTTCATGGCCACTTTCACCAAGACCGCCGTCCTGCTGGCCCTGGCGCTTAGCGCCGGCAGCGTATTCGCCGCGGCCAAGCCGGCGGATCAGACCATCTCCACCTTGGGCGGCAAGTTCAGCTTCGACCTGCCCAAAGCCTATGTCGCCGACACCCTGCCAGCCGGCAAGGCAGCAGACGGCACCGGGGATACCCAAGGTACGATGTACGCGAACCAGACCACGAAAAGTGTGGTCATCGTCGCCGAAACCGTGCGCAACGACGGGGTGACCATTAAAGATAATGACCCGCAGTTTCTCGACGGCGCAGTCGCCGGCTTCGTCAAGGACCAGAGCGCCGCCCTGCCCGACTTCAAGAAACAGAACGAAAAGAAACTGACCTTCAAGGGCCTCGGCCTGCGCCAGGTGGACAGCACGGCCACCCAAGGCGGCGGCAAAACCTTGAACTCCACCTTCCTCGGCGGTTCCGGCAATCACTTACTGGTGATCCAGGCGATTTCGCGGGCGGATGATGTGAAGGGGCATGCGCAGTTGGTGAAACTGATCACCGGCGGCAAGTAAACCGACCGTTAAAACCACACCGATCAACTGTGGGAGGGGGCTTGCTCCCGATGGCGGTGCATCAGTCATGCATGTGTTGGCTGACACACTGCTATCGGGAGCAAGCTCCCTCTCACATTTTTAGCGGTGTTCACTTCACATTGGTTTCCAGCCAGGCCTTCAAGTCCTGCACTTCCGCTGCGCTGACGGTGTGGTTCATGCCCGGATAAGTATGAAACTGCGGCTTGAGCCCCAACCCCGACAACACCTCGTTCGCCCGCGTCGCCGAGGCATACGGCAGCGCCTGGTCCAACGTGCCGTGACCGATGAAAATCGCCAACTGGCCCAATCGCTCATCCGGCTTGAGCTGCGCCTTGAGCACCGGCAGCACGCTGCCACTGAGCGCCGCAATCCCGCGCACCAACTCAGGGTCACGTAACGCCACCTCGTAAGACATGATCGCGCCCTGGCTGAACCCCACCAGGAACACCCGGTCAGGCTGGGTGTGGTATTTGACGGTAGCCTTGGCGACAAACGCCTTGATCAGCCTGGCGCTGCTCTGCAGGTCGTCGGTCATCCCATCGTAATCGCCGTCACCCGGCGTCTTGGTGAACCAGCGGAACCCTTGGGCGTCCACCGGCATCGGCGCGCGCGCCGACAGGTAGGTCCAGGTGGACGGCAGCGCATCCTTGATGCCGAACAGGTCTTCCTCGTTGCTGCCAAAACCGTGCAGGAAAATCACCAGCGGCTGGTTGCGCGCATCGCCCTGGGTCTGTTCCAGGTACAACAACGGCAAGTCGGTGTGCAGGTCGGAATCGGCGTGGGCGGCACCGGCCACCAGGGTCAGCACCAGCGCGAACAGTTTGAACATGGAGATCGACCTCAGGGTTTGCGCAGCAAATAAGTGTCCATGATCCAGCCGTTGGCCAGACGCGCAGCCTTGCGCACCCGTTGGATGTCTTCAGCGACTTCACTCACCTTGCCGCTGATGAGGATTTCATCCGGCGTGCCGAGGTAGGCCCCCCAATAAATGTCCAGATCCTGATCGGCCACGCTGCGGTAGGAGTCTTCGGCGTCGAGCATCACCACCAGGGTGTCGGCATCGCTCGCCTGCCCCGCCGCCAAACGGCGCCCGGTGGTGATCTCGATGGAGCGGCCGATGCGGTTCAGCGGCACTTTGTGCTGGGCCGCCAGGGCCTGCACGCTGGTGATGCCGGGGATCACTTCGAATTCAAAGACGCAGCGGCCACTGGCCAGGATCGCCTGCAGAATGCGGATGGTGCTGTCGTACAACGCCGGATCGCCCCAAGCCAGAAAAGCCCCCACTTCACCGTCGGCCATTTCTTCGTTGATCATGCGCTCGAAGGTCTGCTGCTTATCGCGGTTGAGGTCCTGCACGGCGCGGGTGTAGTCGATGTCCCCGCGCACCCGCTCGGGGCAATCGGCCTCGACGAAGCGGTAGCCGGGCTCGGTGATGTAGGTCGCGCAGATCTCACGGCGCAGGTCGATCAGTTTGTCCTTGCTCTGGCCCTTGTCCATCAGGAAAAACACGTCGGTGCGGTTCAGCGCCTTCACGGCCTGCATCGTGATGTAGTCAGGGTTGCCGGCGCCAATGCCGATGATCAGGATGCGTTTCATGGGTTGCTCTCATTGCGGGGCGTGGATTTTGCCATGTTCACGCACTCAGGCGTGAGTTTCCAGGCGCAGGCGCCAGACGCCGTTGAAACGCAGCTCCGTGCAAGACAGCGGCTCCACATCGATGCGATAGAACATCGCGACGGGAAACTGCATGACGTAGAGCAACGCGGCGCGGATGACAAACGGGTGGGTGATGGCCACGACATGGCCGGATTCGGTTTGCAGCGACTGCATCCACTGCGCGACGCGCGCGCAGAGCCGATCCACCGACTCGCCACCGTGGGGTGCGCTCGCGCTGTCGGTGAGCCAGGTCGTCAGTTCGGCGCTGTCGAGCGCGGCGATGTCCTGGCCTTTCCAGTGCCCGACATCGCCATCGCGCAAGGCCTCGTCGATCTGCGCCCGATCGCCGAACAAGCTCGCTGTCTGACGGGTTCGCGCCTCGGGCCCACAGCGCAGCCGCACGTTTTTCTTGAAGCGACCGGCCAGGGATAACGCCGCGTTTTGCCAATCCATCACCAACGATTCGTCATCGGCAAAGCAGCCGCGCTTTTGCAACGGCGTGACGGCATGGCAGATCAGAGTCAAACGGGTGGCTTGCATCGCGGATCGCAGCTACAGGAAGGATGAGACCGCCAAGACTGGCGCAGTTGGGGCGATCACGCAACGTCCGGGGCCGGATCCTGCACTAATCAAACCACTCCCGCCGCCCCTCGAACGTACTGGTGATCAACTCGACAATCATCTGCACCGCCTCGGCATGCTGCACCTGCGCTTTCACCGCCAGCCACACCTGGCGCTGCATGGGCTCGGCGAGCAATCCCGGCAAGGCCACCAGGCCACGGTCGAAGCTGCCCATGTAGCGCGGCAGCAAACCGATGCAGGCGCCGCAGCGGATCATCTCGAGCATCAACGAATAGGCATGCACCTGCACGACCGCGGCCAGGCGCTGTGCCACCACCGTGTTCCATGGCTGCAAGGCGTTCACCTGCCCATCCGGCTGCCACTGCACCAGCATGTAGTCATCCAGGTCTTCGACACTGTCGGGGCGGGTTGTCAGCCGCGAGTAACGCTTGGCGATGTGCGGCAGGTACTCCAAGCGCGCCAGCACTTGAGGCGGCGCAGTGGGGAAACTCGGGCCGGGTGTGGGGCCATCGGCGTCGGAGAGCCACAGCACCACGTCAACGTCCACAGCTTGCAGGGACAATTGGCTGTCGATGGAGATGATTTCCAGGCGCACGCTGGCGTTGCGGCGCAGCAAGGCGATCAGGTCGCGCCCGAGGATGTCGTGCAGGATCGGCTCGGCCACGGCCAGGCGAATCAGCGGCTGCTCCACCACCGGCAGGCGCCGCGCATGGGCCAGGGCAATCAATTGCGCCTGCAGCAGTTGGCCATCGCGGCTGAGTACCAGGCCGTTGCCCTGAAAAATGAACAACACATGGCGCAGCTGTTCCTCCAGTTGCGCCAGGCGTTTGCGCAGCAGCGTCGCCTTGATATTCAGGCTGCGCGCCGCCTGCATGAAACAGCCGCAGCGCGCACTCACCAGAAAGTAGCGCGCGACCTCCGGCTCGATGTCGTTGGCCAGGGCCAACCAGGCGCTGCGGGACTGGCTCGGCTCGCGATAGGGTGCAGGCCCCTGGGGGCCAGACGGTTCTAGAAATGCCATGGGAGACTCCCTGTCTTGTAGGTCTTGTGCATCCAATGCGCTTGACGCGGGTTACTCCAGCACCTGGTTCAACTGCGCGCCGTCGATGCTCAAGGTCGCGGTATTGAGCATGCCTTCCAGATACGCCTTGGCGATCTGTTCCTGGCGTTGCGCGCGCAGGGCCTGGGTCAGGCGCTCGCGCAGTTCGTCGAGGGTGGCGGTGCGCGCCGGTTGCTGGGCGGTGAGTTTGAGCACATGGAACCCCGCCGGGCTTTGCACCACCTCCGAGACCGCGCCGACCTTGAGCCGCGACACCGCTTCGCGCACCGCTGGCACCAGTTGCTGCAACGGCTGCAAGCCCGAGTCGCCACCGCGCTGGGCGGTGTCCGGGTCTTGCGAGTATTGCGTGGCCAGGGCGGCAAAATCCCCCGGCGCGGCCTGGGCCTTGCGGCTCAGTTCCTGGGCCTGGCGACGTACCGCGTCGACACTTTGCGGGTCATTCAGCGCCAGGAAGATCTGGCTGACCCGGTACATCGGCGGCGTTATCCATTGTGCTTTGCCAGCGTCGTAGGCCTGCTGCAATTCAGCGGCGCTGGGGTAGTCGGCCGGCACCTGGCTGACCGAGAGCATGTAGTCGCGAAACACGATCTGTTCGGTGGCGGCGCGGGTCTGTTGCTCCACCTCCGGGCGCTGGCGCCAGCCCTGGGCGTCGGCCTGTTCGAGCACGGCCTTTTGCGCCAGACGCGAACGCAGCCAGCTCTCCAGGGCGCCACGGTTGCCGCGCAGTTGCTCACGGGATTCGGCCGGCAGGCTCGCCAGCACGCTTTTCAGTTCAGGCACGTCGATCTGCTGGTTGCCCAGGCGTGCCACCGCCGGCGCGCCACGCTCATTGGGTGAGGAGGTGACGACAGGCGCCGGTTGCTGAGCGGCGACCGGGTCGCTACCCGGTCGCAGGCTCAACCCCACCGCCACCACCAGCAACGTCAGCGCCCCCGCGCCGACAACCACGGTTCGCTTCTTCACAGCACCGGTACCTCTTCAGCCACAGGTTCAGCCGCCGCCTGGGCCTGCAACTGCGCGGCGTGCTGGCTGTACTCACGCAGGTAGACGATAAATTCCTGCAGCAGGCGGTCCCACAGTTCCAACTGGCTGCGCAGGTGCGTGGCGCCGACACCGGCCACCACCACGTCCATTTCCATCAGCAGAAATTCACCCTGCACCGACAGCCGCGCAAAACGGCGCGAGGCGTTCCACACCTGGGCCAGGCCTTCGGGCAAGTCGCCCTGCACGCGCAGCGCGCAGCTGTAGGTGAAATCCACGTAGCTGCCCGGCTCCGTCGCCGGGTTGCCGAAGCGCACGGCAAAGCCGATGCCCTGGCTGGCGCTGAGCAGTTGCACGATGCCGTTCTGCTCGCTCTGGTTGACCCGGTAGCCGGCCTCTTGCAGCAACTCGGTGAGGCTCTGGGCGGTGACGCTGGTGATCAATTCGTTCATGGTCTGCTCTTCCTTGTGGATCAATGATTGACGCCCGCCTGGGGCGCATCGAAGCGGGTCTTGTACAGATCGTCGCCAAAACCCTGGGCCAGTTCCTCGAACTTGACCCGCGCACCGCTGGCGAAGGGTTGGCGAATACTCATTACCTCGGCCACGTCGATTTTTTCGTAGGCCGCGAGCAACTGCTGAGCCACGCCGTACATCTGCTGATTCTTGGCTGAACATTGCTGCACTTGTGTGTCACGTTCGCTCAGTTGCGCCTGCAGGCGTGCGCGCTCGGTTTCTTTGCCCTTGGCCAACACCAGCAGTTCGTCATAAGCCTTCTTGAACTTGCCGATCTGCTCGTTGCTCGCCGCCGCCTGGGCTTGCGCCTGGCTGTGCAGGTTCTGTTGCTGGCCGGCGAGTTGCTCGGCCACGCCACGGGCCTTTTCCAGCTCGGCGGTCAATTGCTTGATTTGCACCTGGGCCTGCTTGGCCTGGTTTTCCGCCGCCAGGCGCGCGGCACTGGCCTGGGCCTGCTCGCTTTGCAGCGCCTGCAACTGCTGGGTGGTGCTGCGCAGTTGCGTGCGCAGGCGCTCTTCCATGCCTTCGGCCGAAGCACCGGTGGTAACCAGCAGCAACAGCAGCGCGCATATTCGCGTGTTCATGGGGCATCTCCCTGCGCATCAGAAGCGCGTGTTGAGTTCCAGTTGCATCACATCGACTTCGAACGGCGCGCCATACACTTCCGACGCGCTCAACCAACGCGCACTGGCGTAGATGTTCTTGTCGATGCCGTAGTTGCCGCCAATGAAGTAGCCCTTGGCGTTGGTGCCGCCGAGGTGATACGAGGAGTCGTTGAAACCGTCAGGCAAGGCGTCAGGCTGGATGTACTTGTAGCCGGCCAGCACGTTCCAATCGCCACGTTTGCGCATCTCCAGCGCACTGCCGAGGGTGAACTGCACCATCATGGCGTTGCCGCCACTTTCAAACTGGCCCTTGCTGTTGATGTTGTTGACGATCTGGCCTTCGCTGCGCTTGAGCATTTCGCCTTTGTCGTAGGCCAGGTTGCGGATGTAGTTGCCTTGGGTGCGCAACTTGAAGTCGCTGGGCAGTTCGCTGTCCCAGACCAGGTTGAGGTCCAGCACGTCGAACTTGGACGCCAGGCCTACGTACTGCGGGTCTGGCGTTCTAACAGGGTCCGCCGGGTTGGTGGTGTTGTTACGCAGCAGGAACACACTGTTGCCTTTTTGCATAAAGGCCACACGCGTGCCGTCGGTGTCGCAACCGGGGGCGCCGGCCCACGGCGAACAAGGGCTGGAGCGCTCGCCCTGGATGTCCTGGAACTGGTAGTAGGCCGCGGCGAGCTTAAGGCTGTTGCCGCGGTTGATCTTCCAATCGGCGCCGATTTGCCCGCCGAACAGCCATTTGGTCTGACTGTCTTCCTTGTCCTTGCCGTTGCTGCTGGCGGCATCCGCGGTGTATTCGACCGGGAATGCACCGAGGGTGCCGAACAGGCCCCACTCGTTGTTGAGCTTGTGGTTGAAGATCGCAGCCACGCCGTCGAAATTGAGCTCGTTGGAATACATCATGTCGGTGGCGTAGAACGGATTGGCGATTCGCCCGCCGGTCAAGGTCATGTAGTCGGTGGTTTTCCACCTCAGGTAACCCTGGTCGAGCCAGATGTCCTTCTTGCCGAAGCCACCGCCCAGGGTCTGGGTAGTGGACACCGGGTTATTGTCAGAGCCGGTGCCCAGGCGAATGCCGGCGGTCCATTCCGGCGAAATCACCGCTTTCATGCCCAGGCGCGCACGCAGGCGGAACAGGCTTTCGCGGTCTTCACGGGTGTTGAGCAGCGGCGGCAACTTGGTGTTGGAGTTGCGGTTGACGTCGTAAGGCCCGTTCTCATTGAGCTTGGCGTAATCGAGGATTTCATTGCTGTTGTTACCCGAGAAATAGCGCGACTCGTCACGCAGGCGGATATCGCCATCAAAGCTGATGCGCGAGACCCAATCCGGGAAGGTATTGGGCTGGGCCCAGTTTTCCTGCTTGGCGGTGGCCATGACTTCGGCCTTGACCTGATCGCGGATCTGATCGCGCACCGCTTGCGGCACATACTGCACGCGCACATCGCCAGGTGCCGCCGTCGGGCCGCTGGCGACCACCGGCGCGGCATTGGCCTGGCGTGCCTGCTGGGCCTCTTTTTCTGCCTGGGCGATCAGCCCATTGGCGGTGTCCTGGGTGAGCACGCCTTGCTGTACCAGCAGGCGGATCAGGTTGATCGTGACGTTTTCCGAAGGGGCGACCGGGGCGGCCGTCGCCTGGCCGACCAGGGTCGCGATGACCATGCCGACCGCCAGGGTCAGGCGATTCACGGGGGAAATCATTCGTAAGCAACTCCTGTAAAAAACTGCAAAAAATGGGTTCGATCAATCCGGACGCCGACCCTTGAGGGACAGGCGCACCGGCATGCTCACCGAGGCTGGAACGCGTTGCGCGGCATGCGGTACACGCAACGCCGCCAGCACCTGGGCGTCGGTCTCGCGGTCGCCGCTGGACTTGGCCAGCTCCACACGCGTGACCTGACCCTCGGCGCTCAACCACACATCCGCCTGTACCGCGTAGGCCTTTTTGCGTAACTCCGGGTCTTCCCTCAGCAGGCGTTGAAACACCCCCGCCAGGTATTGCTTGTACGTGCCGGCACCGAGGCCACCGCCGCCGGAACCGGCCATGCCACCGCCCTTGCCCGCGCCGATGTTGAAGCCGTCATTGCCGGACTGCGCATCGCCATCGATCTGCATCGGGTTGGCCAAGTCGTCGGCCGGCGAAGGCGGTGCTTCTTCCGCCGGTTTCACCTCTTCGGGCTCCGGCGTGGGCACCGGCTCGGGTACTTTTTCTTCCACCTGGGGCTCGGGTTCCTTGGGTTTTTCCGGCGGCGGTGGCGGCGGTGGCGGCAACGGGATAATGGTCGGCACCTTGGGTGCTTCGCGGCGTACCCCACTCATGTCATTGGCCCATTGCCAGAGAAACCAGGCGGCCACGGCGCCCAGCAGCAGGCCGGCGCCCCACTTCAGCGGGCGCAGCGGCGGCTTGTTCTTCACGGGCAACGGCGGCATCGGGATCTGTGCGGTCATGACTCAGCCCTGGCTCGGTTTGCCGGTGACCAGCCCGACCTGGGACAGCTCCAACCGCCGCAGCAGGTCGAGCACCTCGATCACCTTCTGGTACTGCACCGTGGCGTCGCCGCGCACGATCACCGGGAAATCCGGGTTCAGCGCTTTCTCGATGCGCAGGCGCTCCTCCAGCTCGCCGAGGGTGACCGGGTAGGCATCGAGAAACACCTGGCCGCCGTCGTTGACGGAGATGGCCTTGGTCTTGGCCTCCGACAGCGACACCGAGGCGCTGGCCTTGGGTAGATGAATCTGGATGCCCGAGACCTGGGCGGTGGCGGTGAGGATGAACATCACCAGCACCACCATCAGCACGTCCACCAGGGGCGTGATGTTGATGCTGTCGACGGCGGCATCGTCGTCATCGTCGTGGGAGGCATTTACGGAAGCCATGGCGATTCTCCTCAGGCCGAAACCGGCGCGTGGTGCGGCACGCGGTGCGCCGCGTCACTGAACTGGCTCTCGCCGTGCATCTCCGCCAGGCGTGTGATGAACTCGTCAACGAACACGCGCATGTCGGCGCTGACTTCCTTGTTGCGCGTGATCAGACGGTTGTAGCCGAACAGCGCGGGGATCGCGACGAACAGGCCCATGGCCGTGGCCAGCAAGGCCGCCGCCATGCCCGGGGCGATCGCATTGATGTTCACGTCGCCGGCCATGGCCGTGCCGAGGAACACCACCATGATGCCCAGCACCGTACCCAGCAGGCCGATGTACGGGCCGCCGGCGATGGCGTTGGACAGCGTCGACAGTTTGGAACTGAGTGCCTGGTTTTCGCGGGTACGCACGCCGTCCATGGAGCAACGGATGGCTTCGATGGTGGCCGCCGACACCGACGAGGTGTCGGCGCCCTGGGCGCGGCGGGTGCGGATCTCCTTGACCGCCACGCAGTACAGGCGCCACAGCGAAGAGTGGGTCAGGCGTTCGGCGAGTACGCTGTCGTCGTAGAACATTTCCAGGCGGGTGCCGATCTGCGCGAACTGCTCGCGAAACGCCTCGTTGGCACTGCTCACACGGCTGACCATGCGGTTCTTGCGAATCATGATGACCCACGACTGGAACATCATCGCCACCAGCACCAGGATGATCACCCAGGCATCCACCGGCACCGCGTTGAGCAGAAAGCCCAGGCTGCCGAAACCGAAGCCCGACTGTTCTTCATCCACGCCGTAAGCGACCAGTTTCGACTCGGCGCCCTGGGCACTCGCATCGGCCAGCAACACGGTCGCCGGGCGGGCCACCTTGGACAGGCGCAGCTCATCCATCGCCCCGGCAAACGGCAAGTGCGGGCCGGCTGCTTCCGGCAGATCGGCGCCGATCGCCAGTTGTGTATTGAACGCCGGCATCGCCACCGCCAGGCTCGCGGTTTCGCGGCCGTTGACATACAGCGTGACTTTTTCACCCTCGGCGGTGAACGCCAGGTGCTGCCATTGACCGGGGTTCAATGGCTGGGTCGAGACGGCGCGCTGGCCGTCGACTTCCACGAACGGCATGCCTTGGTTCAACCCGAGCAACAGGCTATGCGGAGCCTCACGCCGGGCGAGGACGATCTGCTCGCCGCTGGCCTGGTCCAGGCGCAGCCAGGCGCTGAATGTGAAGGCGCCACCGGCGGCATGTTGCAGCGACGGGCTGGCCGGCAACAGCAAGGGCTGGCCACTGAACTGCAAGGCCCGCCCGACCACGCCGTCGATGCTGCTGCCGGTGGCATTCAGCGCGGTGTTGGCGTAGGCCGTGGTGTCCCGTGGCGGTGTGCCGCTGGCCCCGTCAAAGTGATACAGCGCGGTGTAATTCGGGTCGAAGGTCAGCTGGCCGTTGGCGGTGGCCGGGGCCTTCTGGTTACCGTAGTACATCCACAGGTCCTGGCGCTGAGCGCCTTCGACCTTGGGCACATCGACCCAGATCAGCGCCATGCCCATCAGCGGGTCGAAGCTTTCGATCTGGTGGTTGAACACGGTCTTGTCATCGGCACCGACAAAGCGCAGGTCGCTGCCGTCATCCTTGACCCCGTCAAAGGTGAAGTTGCCGGTGTGCAGGCGCACCAGCAGCGCGGTGCGGCCCAGAGCCTGGTTGATCGCGGCGCCTTGGGCGGTGGTGTCCACGCTGATCTGTTTGCGGTAGTGCCAATCGTCCTGCCACCAGGCATGGGCGGTGGCCGGGAGCGCGAAGCCCAGGCAGATCAACAGGCTCAGGAATAGGCGTTGCATGGGAAGAATCTCCGGGGAAAAGGGTCAGAAGGTCGCTTGCACACTGAAGTGCAGTCGCGAGTCCTGTTTCTGGGTGTTTGGTCCGTCGAGCAGCGGGTAGCCCCAATCCAGGCTGCCGGACAACCATTTGCTCAAACTGGCGCGGGTGCCAAGGCCGACACTGGCCAGGCTGTATTCGTCTTCCTGCTCGGGCAGCGGGTCGTGCAGACGCATGCGCGCGCCTTCGGCGAACGCGTAGAGGCGCCACTCCTGCACATAACTGCCGAGGAACTTGGCCAAAGACGGTGTGCGCAACTCCTGGGAGAGCAGCAACCCCTCATCCCCCGTGCGCTCAGCCGCCAGGTAACCGCGCACCGAGGTGGCGCCGCCAGCGGAATACTGCTCGTTGGACACCAGCGGTCCCGAGGCCAGCTGGAAGCCGGCCTTGGACGCCGACTGCCAGTCGTTGGCGAAGGTGTAGGTGTAATTGGCATCGCCCTTGAGCACGGCGAAACTCGGGCTGGAGTCCCAGCGCTTGGCACGGAATTCTTCGGCATCGCTGCCGTAGCCGAAGAACGCCCGGGTGCCCACCACCAGGTTCAACCCCAGGCCCAGCTGGGATTTTTCGCTGTAGCGGTAGCCGTTGTAGCCAAAGGTGAACGGGGCATACTTGAGCGGCACCTGGTCGCTGCTGGCGCCGAATTTCAGTTGTTCGTCGAAGTCCTTGAAGTCGATGCCGAAGGAGAACGAGTTGGCCCAGTTCCCGTCCAGCGGCAGGTTGTAGATCGCCGACACCCCGTAGGAATGGCCCTTGCCCAACACGTTGCTGCCGCCGATAGTGGCGATGTTGCTGTCGGACTGATAACCGGAAAACTGCAAGGTCCAGCGCTCATCCAACGGCGCGCTGTAGGAACCCGACCAGACCTTGGCATTCGAGCTGTCCTGGGGCGCGGTGAAATACGTCAGCGAGATGCTGTGGCCCAGTTGCCAGAGGTTGTCGTAGCCCAGGGTCGCGACCGAGCGCAGCTTCTCGGTGTCGGCGCTGTAGTCGTTGTTCAGGCCGATACTCGCGTGCCACGGATTCTGGTCTTCCACCTGCAAGTCGACGTCCATCGTGCCGGGGCGCTGCCCCTCGCGCACCAGCGGCGTGACCTGGCGCCCGGCACTGCGGTTGAGCCCGGCCAGCTGGGTTTGCACGCTGGCGAAATCCGGCACGGCGCCTTCCTTGAGCGCCGGTACTTCCTCGCGGATTTCCACCGGCGAGTAATGCTTGGCCCCCACCACCCGCACGCGGCCGACCTTGGTTTCGCTGACTTGCAGGTAGACGATGCCGTCATCGACCTTCTGCTCCGGCAGCTCCACAAACACCGACTGGTAGCCACGCGCCTGGTAGATCTTCTGCAGCGCGTCGCGGGCGCCTTCGATATCGTTCAGGGTCTTTTGCGGGCCGAGAAACGGGTACACCGCCTCTTCGATCGTTGCCGCATCGAGCACGGTATTGCCGCGCACGAAGTACTCGTTGACGTCCACCCGGCGCGCCGGGGCATCGCCCTCTTCGGCCAGCGCCGGCTGCACCAAGGTGCCCAGCGCCAGGCAACACAGCGCCAGCGTTGACTTGAACAGATGCTCCACACAGCCCCCTAAATGTCTAAAATGTTGCGCCCTCGCCGATTGCACGGCGTTTGGCCTGCTCAATTGCGGGTTATCGAAAGTTGGCTGTGCCGTGCCAGCCAGGTGTGCAACAAGGCGAAGTTCAACGAGAACTCCGGCATGTGCAGCAAGGCGCCACAAAACACTTCACCGATGACGGTCTGGATCAATTGCACCGCCCGCGGGTTGCTCAACAGGGTGGCGATATCGCGCTGCAGCACCTGGATGCCCCACACCTTCTGGTGCAGGTCGAGGCCGACGAACCAGCGGAACAGCAGGTTGTAATTGAGCTGTTCGTGCAGTTGCTGTTCGCTGGGCACGGAGTACAGCAATTGCAGCAGCAGGATCTGCAACACGGTGCGCGGCGCGATCTGCGTCCCGGGTGCGGGCTGCAGCAGGTCGTGGTGCCGGTCGAACACCGCATCGATCTGCGGGCGCAACAACACCAGCGAATGGCCGGCGGGGATGTAGCTGGAGACTTCCTTCAAAGCGCCCTGCCAATCGTCCTGCGAAACGATCCACACCCAGGGCGCGCCGTAGCGGTACACCGAAACCGGCTTCTTGCGCGCGGCTTCGACGATCTTCGACAGGCGCTGATCGAGCTCCTGCATGCCGACTTTCGAGTAACGTTCCATAGTTCCCATGTGCCCCACTCCTGGCGTCCTGCTGACGGCTGGGGAGACGACTTGTGGCCGCCTCCAGCGCGTTACATAGGCAAGACGGGCGTGGCCGGGCACTACCGAACTTTTGTCACGAAAGCTTCATTTTGGATTGAGTGGGGGGCATTTTTTGGGGAGGGGGTGATCGGCTACATGTCCGGTTCTTTGGGTGTGGCGGCTGGCGGTTCCGCTCTTACAGCGGGTCACTTTGGAAAAGCCCCAAAGCAACTAAAGGGCTCTTGCCCCACCACTCGGCACCTCGCTAGTGCTCGGTGTGCCCTCACTCCGGCCAGCGTGGTTTTACGGGGCGCCTAAGATCAAAATCCAAAGCCAGAGCAAAAGCAGAATGAGGTCTATCTGATCCATGGAGATATCTGATCTATGGAGATCAAAATGTGGGAGGGGGCTTGCCCCCGATGGCAGTGGATCAGTCATGCATGTAGTGACTGACACACTGCCATCGGGGGCAAGCCCCCTCCCACCCTTCCAGCCGAGTTAGCCATGAAACACCAGCCTGCTATTAGGCCAACGCGCCAACAGCAAAAAAAACGGGGCAATCACTGATTGCCCCAAACGTACATCGAGAGGTCCTTCCACCTACAACGTGATCTGCTTGCGCTCCTCATCCGTCAACCGCGCACGCGCCTGTTCGCTCAGCGGCCCGGCGCCCAGTACCTGCACCGGGCTGTTGGGGTTGTACCCCGAGGTCTTCGGCTGTTCCTGCGGTTCGCGCTGCACCGGCTCGGAGCCAAAGCTCAACACCTCCACCGTCACGATCGACGCCCTGCCCTGCTTGGCCGCCGCCTGCTGGCTGCGCGCCGCGTCTTCCGCCGCCTGGGACGCCGCCGCCCCCGCGGCGCTGGCCGAGGTCATGGCGCCGGTGTTGACGGTGGCCGTCACCGGCACCCCGGACGACTTGCCCTGGGTCTGGATGTTCGCCGCGTTGACCACATGCAAGGCGGCGATGTTGACGTTGCCCGAGACCCGAATGCCCGCCTCGCCCGCGTCGATGGTGCCGGCCGGAGCCAACAGGTCGATGTCACCGGCCGGCACTTCGGCGATCGGTGCCAGTGTGGCAATACCGGCACCGGCGCTTGGCACATTGGGTGACAAGGTCACGTTGCCCCAGGTGTCATAGAGCCGCTTGGGCGGTGTGTACAGCACGGTGGTTTTCGAGCCACGGCCGGCGTTGATGTCGCCTTCGTTGGACCAGGCGAGAATCGCCCCGCCAAAGGTGGTCATGATCCGGCTCTGGCCTAGCAGGATGCTGCCCCGGGAATACAATTGAATATCCCCGGCACCCTGCGTGAGGACCCCGGCACTGGCCGGCGGCACGTTGCCTTCAATCCCGAACACCTGCTGCCCGCCAGGGCTGAGCATCTGGATATTGCCGCCAAACAGGGTATGCACCCCGGCACCGCCGTACAGGGTGATGTCGCCGTTGTACACGATCGGGTTACCCGCCACGTCCTTGCTCGGCAACAGTGCGTTGATGGCCGCGCGGCTGCGGACAAAGCTACCGGAACGCGGGCCAGCGGCCAGGTTGTATTCGCGACCACCTTCGCGCACTTCGGCGAAGTACACCGAACGGGCGAAGATGCGTTGCTGCTCGGGGCCCAAGCCTGCAAAGTACGCCCGCGCCTGCTCGGCATCGCCGCTGAAGGCGTAGCGCTCGTTGAGCCATTGCAACAGTTCGGCCTCGTAGGTTTTCGCCACCTTGCCGGCTTGCGCGGCCAGCGCGACACCCTCGACCGCCTGATTGGCGCGGTCCAGGTAGGGCGTGACGAACTTCAGGTAATCCAGGCCGTTGAGCCCGACCCCGGCTTCCAGCACGATGGATGCCCCCGGACGGGAGTCGCCCGCCGCCACCGGTCCCAGGCTGGTGATGGATGCTTTGTCGGCCATCAACAGGTTGCGCCCGGCACTGACTTCCAGGGTGCCGGGGCCGGCGACGTTGAAGCTGCTGTAGAGAATGTCGCGCCCGGCGGAAACCACTGACACGTCCTCAGGACGGCTGTGAACGAACAGGTTGCCGCGGCTTTCACCCAAGTAATCGCCGTTGTAACCCAACAGTTTAGGAAGCACCGTCGACGAGCCCATATCGGTACCTGAACTGACAATGTCGCGCCCCGCCCGCATCCAGACCGGGCCTGCGGACTCATAGCGGACCTGGCCTTGACGCGGGCTGCCGAACGTCAGGATCTCACCGCTGCGCAGCCCCACGATGTCGCCCTGCTGGGCATAAAACCTGGCCGGCTCTGCCTGGGAAGCCGGACGCGCAAGATCAGTCGCGCTGCGGAAGGCGAACAAGGAAAGGTCGTCCTGTATCGCGTCACTGCCCAGGTTGTTGACGACCAGGCTGAACCCATTCCTGCCGACAAAGGCTGGCGCGAACGGTGTCGGTATAGCACCCTGGCTGTCACCCGACTGGTTGACCGCATAACCGCTGGCGTAAATTGAGTCCCCGGCCAACATGGCCAATCGTCCTTTGCTCGACGGCGCCAATAACAGCGAATAAGCAGGATTGTTAGGCAGCGGGCCAGCACCCAGCGCGGATGCGCCGAGATAAATACTGCCATTGGCTGCTACCACGCCGAGCTTGGAGGGGAAGATGAAACGCCCGTCCGAACTGGAGTAGTTTTGCTCGGGCAGAGGATTCAGCTGGCCATTGGCGCTCAGCGACATGCTCTGCACGCTAGGCGTCAAACTGCCACCTGCGGAGAACAAGTCGATGGCGGTACGCTCGGTCCATAATGAGAACCATGTGGTGCCATTGCCATAAGCGCTACCGTTGTAACTGAACGCTTGGGTATTTTCGGTAGAGACGCGTCCAGGGTCGCCGGTCCCCGCCAACACCAGGTCACCTCGCGTCGACAGGGTGGCCGTGGCGTCGCCCAGCATCAAGGTGATCCCGCCCGTGGCCGTGCCCAGGCTTGCGGTGTACGGCGAGTAGGCTCGGCTTTCCTTGACATCCTGATCGTTACGCATACTGCCATAGTTCAAGGCAATGCCCCCCAGGCTGCCTGCCTGCAGGTTCAAGGCGCCACGCAGGTTGGTCAGCACGCCATTGAGGCTGAGTGTTTGTGCCTTATAGTCGACTGATTGCAAGCTGGCGGTATTACTGCGGGTCGCACGAGCGTCCAGCCCAGGGTTCAAATCGCCTCCCATGCGTACATCCAGGTCGCCGCCCCCCGTCAACAGCAATTGACCGTCCACCACCCGCCCGGTACTCCCCACTGCCAACACCAGGCCTTCACTGCGCGGTGCTCTCAAGCCATCCACGGAGCCACGGCGCGTCTGCATGCCACCATCGCTGCCCAGGTCCAGGGTCAGATTGCCGCCGCCCAGCGTGCCGACACCGGTGAACCCCACCAGGCGTGGCAGCTGGTCTATCTGTGCAGCGTCGTCAAAATACCGGTTGGCAGTGCCGCTTTTGCCCTTTATATAAGTGCCAAAGTTGATCCACCAACTGGTCGGTATCGGGGTGACACCCGCCGTGCTGCCTGTGCCTTGGCGCCACAACCAGTTGCCCAGGTTCGCACTGTTGAGTTGGCTGCGACCGTCATTGTCCATTGGCCTATCTTGCATCGGCGTCCAGACAGCGCCCGTCAGGCTACCGCCGGTGCGCAGCAACACGTTGCCGCCGCCGTCGGGGTACCAGGCGGCGTAAGGGCTGGCGCTGCTTTCATCGACCAAGGCTTCATACGCCTTGGCCGCGCTGCCCAGCACCGTCACATCCGCAGCGGTGACGCGAGCCTGGTTGAAGTCGGCGGCGGCACCACCTGCGCGAGACGCGCTGGACGCCCCTGCGGTGTACACGCCGTAGGGCGATTGCATTGAGACGTTGCCCGCAGCGATCAGATCCAGATCACCGGTGCCGGTGCGCAGCACACTGAAATGCTGACTCACGGGTGAAACCAGTTTGACCGGACCGACGATCACCTGCTCAGGGATTGCTGGAGTGGGTTCGCCCAAGGAAACGCACAGATCTGCGTCGCACGTGCTTTCGTTTTCGGGTGACACCGGCGCCCCGGGAGTAAAGCCAAACAACTCGGCTAAGTCGCTCCACACGTAGTTGACGCGCACGCACAAGTCCGGGCAAGAAGCCCACTCGGACTCCGGCACCGGAGTACCCGCCGTGACGCCGAACAGCTCGGCCGCAAAGTCACTCCAGTACCAGGCGCCGCCTGGCCGGGCCGGTTGCCCCGGGATGATGGTTTTACTGTGAGTCTCGTAAATGCCGTAGTGCGTGTCCGCCAGGGTCAGGTCGCCGGCAAAGGCCGGCTGGATAGAACGCGTGTCGGCCGCCTGGGTATCAGCACCGGACACCAGACGCAACGACCACGACTGCGAGCCTTCGGCCAACATCGGCGCCACAGCCCAGTTCTGGCGTGCCGTGGCGCCGGTCACGGTGCGCAACGGCACCGATATCGCGCCGTTCGGCAGTTTGACGTCCGTGCCATAAGGAATCAGCGCGCCAACCTTGAGAGCCAGGTTCACAGCCAGCAAAACACCGTCGCTCGCACTGCCGATCAGCACCCCTCGGCTGGGTAACGGCACGCCGGCCGGCCAGGTCATCGCGCGCAGGGCGGCAGCGCCCGCCAATACGGTGCCGGCGTCCAGTCGTGTACCGGCAGCGAGCACCACAGGTTGTTGCAACAACGTGCCGGCGGCATACAGCAGGTTGCCGGCGCTGTCGCGCACCGCCGCGCTCAACACGGTATTGGCCGGCAGGGTCAGTGGCGCATCGAGGATGCCCTGCGTCGGCAGCACAGTGCCTTGCGCCAGCGTGGTGGCCTGGATCGGTAACGAGTAGTTGAGGGTCTTGCCAGTGGGGAATGCACTGCCCTCTGCCAGCACCACACCAGGGCCGGGCACTATCACATCGCTGCCGAACCCTTGCAGGCCGGGGGTCAGCACCCAGCCGTTGTCGTCCGGGGTGGGCGGCGGCGGGGCAAAACCGTCGTTGATGCTGCCGTAGACGTCCAGGTTGCCACCGGCACGCACCACCAGGCTGCCGACCTCGCCCGAACCATACACCAACGTCTTCGGCGTATTGCGGTTGAGGCTGGCATAGCGCATGCCCGACAGGTCCAGGTCGCCACTGACCACCAGATCGCCTTCGGCGACGATTTCCACGCCTGGGCGCAGGTGGAAGGCGTCGGCGTAGCGGCTGTTGTTCAAGCCCGCCAGCTTGCCTTGCGTCAACCCGAGGTTGTTCAAGGCATTGTTGATAAAGGTTTCACTGAGCGCGTGTTTTTTATTCAGGTAATCCTGATCGATCACCTGATACGGCCGGCCACTGGCCGACGGCTCAACGCCGGGCGGCGCATCGGTGTAACGGGCGACGGCGTTCAGCGCGATGGAGCGAGCGCCAAGGATATCGACGCGCCCGCGTGCATCGATGGCCACATCATTGGCATTCAGCCGGGGGGCATTCAGTTCCAGGGTGCCACGGGCCAGGCCGTCGTATTGCCCCGGGCCACGGCCCAGGACCGCAGCCGTGCCGTGGCGCACGTCGATACGCGCGCCATCGGCCAAGGTCAATTGACCGTCACCGCTGTTGAGTTCAACCATCGCCCGGTTCGGCGCATCGATGATTTTGCCGTAGCTGTCGACCCGCAACGCCGTACCGTGGGCATCCAGCACCGCACTGCCGGCGAGGGTCAGACCCTGCTTGCCGGCCAGGCGGATACTGCCGACCCGCTCACCACTGGCGTCGATAGTGCCCACCACCGTCAAACTGCCGTTATCCACCGAGACGTTGACCTGATTGGCCTTGAGTTCATCGCCGATAACCAGGTTGCCCTGCTTGAGCTGGAAGCTGCGCGAACCCCACACCTGCCCCTGGTTCAAGCGTTGGTTCAACGCGGCGAAATCCCCCATCTGCTGCGCACGAATGTCCACCCCGCCCGCCTGGTACGGTACCAGGGTGCCACCGGCATCGTAATAGCCGCTGCTACCGGCGCGGATCTGCCCTTGCAAGTCGACCTGCCCTGCTCCGGCGTCCACCGCCACGGCTTTGAGCAGGCCACCTTGGTTGTATCGGGCGGACAGGTCGACGAGCGCACCTGCGGCCTGATAAATGTTGCCGTGGCGGCTTTCCAGGCTGACGTCACCGCCCCAGCTGTATTTGCTCACGTCGTTGTTCCGCACGGTGCGACCACTGAGGTCCAGACGCGAAGAAGCGCCCAGGGTCAGCGCTTCATCGGCGCTGAGAGTCAGCTTGCCGCTGGGCAACACCACCGCCGTATCGACCGCCACGCTGCGCCCGGACAGCAATAACTCGGCGCCCAACGCGTCGATGGCCGTCGCATCCGCCGGGGCCGCACCGTTGGCCGGGGCCACTACGGTCACTGCGCCACCGGCGGTGATCCGGTTGATCGAACCGGCTTCACCGGTCAACAACGGCGCGGTGATGGTCAAGTTGCCGCCACTGTAGGCAAAGCCCTTGCCCGCTTCATAAGCGCCCTGGGACTGATGCACCGCCAGGCTGCCTTTGTGGTTGGCCGTAATGCGTTCGTCGGCGTTGAGGTGGACATTGGCAAAGCCCAGGGTCATGCGGCCATTCTCGGTCAGGCCATCGGGCTGGGCGTTGCGGCCATAGCCGAATTCGATGCGCCGAGCCTGCAGCTCCAGGGTGCCACTGCCAGTGCCCGCGCCTTGGTTGATCACGGCCGGCGGCGCACTGGTATCGCCTCCCCACACCAAGGTGCCGGTCTGGATCAACGCCACATCCGCCGCGTTGCCATAGCCATAGATCGCCGGAGTCGTCAGTAACAGTTCATCCAGCAGTGACTTACCCGAGCTGTCGAGGGTGCTCAGGGTTGCGCTGCCATAGAAGTTCAAGGATTGCCCAGCTGTCAGTGCCAGGCTTTTCAGGGCCGGTGCGCCGCGTGAGGTATCGCCGCGCAACAGGCGATCCATCACTTGCTGATTGAGGGTCAAGCCCGACGGCAACACGCCGCGCGCGGCTGCCTCGGCCAACGCCTCCGGGCTGCCGACGTTGATCCCACCCACCGCCAGCGCCAGATGACGGGTGCCGTAGCGCACACCGTCACCCAAGGCAAAGCGGTTGGTGGTGGCAAAGGCAATCGAGCCCTCGGAATACAGTGACGTTTCACCGCTGCAAGCCCCTGGATTGCACTGGCCGATCAGGATGCTGCCTGGTCCTCTATTATTGTCGCCAGCGGTTGGGGCCAGCATCTGCAAGCGCCCGTTGGACACTGCCAGGACACTATGAGCGCCTGGTCGATAGATAAAACCATCATCCGAGTCATAGGCAGCCTTGCCGAGCCCCAGGGTGTTGATCGACGCACCTTGTTCGATCTCAATGGCGCCCGAGGACGTACCC
Source organism: Pseudomonas sp. LY-1 (assembly GCF_053502595.1). Taxonomy (NCBI): domain Bacteria; kingdom Pseudomonadati; phylum Pseudomonadota; class Gammaproteobacteria; order Pseudomonadales; family Pseudomonadaceae; genus Pseudomonas; species Pseudomonas sp. LY-1. The sequence goes on from NZ_CP094353.1 coordinate 4,234,725, forward strand.
GTCATCAAGAACACTTCCGGCGCCGCCAAGCTCGCCCCCTGACGCACAATCACCGAGTTCGCGCTGGATCCTGTGTCGAACCCGACGAAATTACCACCCTGGCCGTACATCACCGTCGTCAAGCCGCCCACCACCAAACGGGCGGCCCCCAAGGCATTCAAATCGCTGGCGCGTACCGCCACCGTCGACGGTGTGGTACTGGCTTGGGCAGTGTCAGAAATCACCTCGATGGCGTTGCCCTGCACCGCTACAGTGGCACCGAATCCACCCTCCGCGGGTTTAAAACGCCCCTCGCCATCAAAGGTGAACCCCACGTCTTTTTGACCGGCGATCAGTTGCAACTTCAGGGTTTTGGCGTCGGCTTCAAGGGCCGCACGCGGGACGCCCAGGCGCGCAGCGTCAGCGCGCACGAAGTCTGCGTAACGGGTTTCGTTGTACTGGGAATACCGGCGCAATACCGCCGCCGGCGTGACGATCACCTGGCTCGACAGGCTGTCGCGAATGCCGGTGTGGGCAATCGACAGGAAGCCCTCGGTTGACCAGGAACCGTTATTCATGGCCGAAGCGTTCGGCATCGAACCTGCGGCAAACGCCGTTGCCAAGCCGTTGATCTCGACCCGAAACGCCCCCGGCAACAAGGCGTAACTAGACGGCAGCAAGGTGTAGGTCCCCGCCGGCAAGCCTGGAACCCCGGCACCGATACTGATTTGTTGCCCCACCAGCGGCTGGGTCGCACCCGGCTCGCCACCGCTGGGCGCGACTCCCGGCTGGGCGCCGGGAACAATCGCATAGATCGGGTTGGTGGCCAGCCCCGGCAAGGTAAAGCGCCCGTCCGCACCGATTTGCACCAACGGGTTGTAGCGCGCATCGGTGGAGCCGCCGCGCCCGGAGACAAACGCCGCGCCGAGCAACTCACCGCCACCGGCAAGGTCCAGCACCGCGCCCTGCTGCACATTCAGCGAGCGCCCGACCAATTGCATACCAACGGCCAGACTGCCCGTGTTATAGGTGCCGCCGACGCCCAGCAACTCCACCTGTTTGCCGTTGTACTGCCAGGTCACGCCGTCGACTGTCCCGCCATACGGCAGCACCAGGCCACCGGCGCTGACGGAGGTCAGGCTGCCAGGCAACAGGTTGATCACTTTGGTGGAACGGACGATGCCGCCATCCATGCCCAGGGTCAGCACGCCCATGGGCGCCCGCAACACGCCGCCTTGTTCGATGGTCGAGGCACTCAGCAGTAAGCTGCCAAACACTGAATAAGGTTGCGCCGGGGCCTCACTGCCGACCCGGCCGATGCGCAAGGTGCGTGTCGGGTCAAAGTCGCTGTTAGGCCCCGTGTAGCCGGCCGTGACCTCGGCAACGGCCCCCGTAGCCGGGTAAATCTGCGCCGCCGTCAGGCTCAAGTCGGCCTGGGTGGTCAAGGCGGTTTTAGTATTGTTCGCGCTGCGGGCCAGAAAGCGCATATCCCCCAGGCTGACCAACTGAGCCTGATCGAAGGCGCGTCGGTCAATGCCGTTGGCCAACGCCTTGGAGCGCTCGGCATGGGCACCGAAGTTGAGGCTATCACGCACATCCAGCACGTTTGCCGCTTCAACCCTCAAGAGCCCGGCTGTACCCTGCGTGGAAACGCCACCCTGGACCGTCGGACGAACGGCGCCGTCACTGCCCTGGCTGTTGTTGCCAACCCCGGCCAGGCGTACATAAGGCGCCGCCAGGAGCACCTGGGACTGTCGGGGCGCGCCATCCGTCAACGCCATGGCCCCGGAATACAGGCTCAGGCTCTGCCCCAGACGCAGGGACACGTCACCGTCGAAGCTGATCAGACCATTGCTCAACAGCGACAGGTTATCGAAGCCGCCGGCGTCGACCTGGCTGACCGTGAGCCGGCCATGACCGTAGACCAGGCTGCCCGCGGCCGATTCGGGGGTGCTGCCGGCGGGCAACGGCACGCCCGGATCGGCGGCACTGACAATCAATTCACGGGCTTGCCGCACGCGAGCCGCGGCTGATTCGGCGTACAGCGGCGTTTCCAAGGCCAGGCTCAGGGAACCACCCGCCGCACCGGCACCACCGCTGCCGGCCTTGAGCGTACCGTCGAGGTACACGCCGGTGTTGGATGCCAGGGAGATGTTGCCGCCACGGCTGGCGATCACGCTCGGGCCGGCACCGTCCAGGTCCAGCACCGCCTGGCTGCCGGAAGCGTCAAGGCGCGCGCCTTCGCGCACCACCACAAACAGGTTGGCGGCGGAAGCGATCCCGGTGGCCGGGTCGATCACCCCGCCAATCACGATAGTGCCGCCCTGGCCGACCGTACCGTAGCGCCGGCCGAGACTGTCCACTGCGGTGAACGCCCGCCCGGCCACGTCCAGTACTGCGTGTTCACCGATCCAGATCGAACGGCCATGGCCCTGGTTTTCAACGCCATCGGCCACGTTGGGTTGCACGCTGACGGCGCCCAGCGTGATGCTGCCACCCCAGGCATTCAGGCTGCCATCCACGGTCAACTGGCCAATGCTGCGTAGACTGATCGCTTGACCCGGATCAACCTCAATCCGCGCGCCCTGGCCGATGCGCAGTTGCGCCGACGCCATCTGCGCCGCTGTCGACAACAACGTACCGGCTTGCAAGCTCATGCTCGCGCCTTTGCGGGGGGTCAACAGGCCCTTGGTGGGGTTTTCCTGATACTGCGGCGGGGTCCAGATCTCCAGCGCAGTGCGTGGCGCTGCACCGCTCGCCACGCTTTGTGCGTTGTCATTGAGGCGGTACACCGGGGTTGTCACTGCAAGCTGGGTGCCATCGGCGACCACCAGACCTTCATTACCCGTGATGTCATAGGCGCCAAAGCCCTTATTGAAGAACCCACTGCCGAGCTGCAACGTCCCGGTACCTGGGGCAACCGCCGAATCGCTGATCAGCACCTGGCCGGCCTGCACACTCAGGCGCCCGCCGCCATTGACCCCATACCCGAGCAACTCACCGTCGAGGGCCAGGCTGCCTCGGCTGTCGCCACTATTGGCGTTGGCCGCGAGCGTCAGGTCACCACCCTTGCCGCCAGTGAGCTGGCCCTTGGCATCCAGGACTGCGCCGGATGACACGTCGACCTGGCTACCTGCCGCCAGGGTCATATCACCGCTACTGCGCAACGCCACGCTGCCGCCGTTGAGATAGGGCAAACGGCTGCCATCGCCGGTGCCCAGCCGCTGATTGCTCCACAGGCCGCTGGCATCCAGGGACACGCCGTTGTTCACCGTCAGGCTGCCACGCCCACCGAGGGTCACATCGACTTTGCCGGCGGGGGTGATCTGCGTTTGTACGTTACCCAGTTGCAGGCTGCCGGAATGCGCGGTCAGGTTGGCATTGACCTCGATTTTCGGAGCAAACAGGGTGATGTCGCCGGCTGCAGCCACCTCCAGCGCACCGTTGACCAGAATCGAACCGGTGCTGGCGATTTTGATCGTGCCCAGCTCCGTCGCGTTCAAGGCATCGGTGTCCAGATAGAGCGTGGACACCCGATCAGCCGGCAGTGCGGTGGTCAAGTCCAGACCTGCGGCGATAGCCGCCGCCCGCTGCCCGAGCACGACGTTTTTCACGGTGCTGGCATCCGCCCCCAGGGCGTACTGCAACGTGGCGCTGTCCTTGACGTAATACGGCACGTAACTACCGACCACGAATTGGGCACCGCGGGCCACGGCTTTTTGCGATTGCAAATAACCGTCCAGGCCTTTTTGCGCGGCCTGGGTCTGGCGTTCGCCCTGATAGGTGTCACCCACAACCTGGCCCTCCAGAACCGCACTGGCGGTACTGACGACCAGGCGTCCGGCATCGCGCCCTACGGTGTAGGCACCTTCTGAACGCTCACGCGGGGCGATCAAGGGGTTGTAGTAATACTCGGTCACGCCCCAGCGCTGGCTGTGGTCCTCATAGCCTTTGTAAATCCCGCTGTAGAGCAAGTCCCCCGGCGCGGTGGACAGTTCATACAAGCGCCCGTCCGGCCCTTTGAGCCAGGTTTGCTGGACCTTGCCCGCCTGCACATCGAGGGTGCCGCCGGACAAGTTGATCTGCGAACCCTGTTGGGTCACCACGTCCTTACCGCTGAAGGTCACCGTACCGCCCTGGGCCATCCACTCGCCAATGCCGTGGTTACGGGTGCCCAAATAACCGCCCACTTCCAGCAGGCCGCCTGCGGTGTACCAGCGGTCGGTGGCATAGCCATTGGTGCCAGCCGCGACAAAAATCAAGTCGCGGACATCCACCCACACATCGTTGTTATTCAGGGACTTGTCGTCGCGATTGACCGCCGCATCGCGCTGCTCGTTGCCTTGGATATTGACCTTGACGCTATTGGACGCCATCGACACCTTGACCCCGGTGGCGCCGGACACGTCGATCACCGCGCCGTCGCGCACCAGGGTGCGCTGCGCAGCCTTGATACCGACTTGGCCGCCAGTGGCCAGGGTCACGGAACCGCTGCGAAAATCCACCGTGCCGTCGCTGGTGATTTCCACCAGGGACTGGTCACGGCGGTAGGTATCGGCCGGCACAATGTTGCCGTTCTGATCAAGCGACGGCGTCATCAGCCCAGCGCGCTGGCTGTCGAGGGCGCTGCTGCTGTCGAGCAAAATCGCGCTGAGGCTGCCCTCGCCCAGGGTCACGCTAGCGTTGTTGCCCGTGCCCTTTACATGCAGGGTACCCCGGGCTTCCACCGACGAACTGGCAAGTAACACGCCGTTTTGCAACACCTGCTGGCCGGCCAGGGTGATGTCACCGGTAGAGGCCTGAATCAGCCCGCTGTTGCTGACCTTGCCGTTGCCGGTGACGCTGACTTCATTGCCCCGCGTGGTGGACGCGACATTGCCATCGGTGCTGTAGCCCTTCTTGATCACAAAGCTGTCGCCCGCCGCCAGGGTGGTCTGGCCTCGCGCGGTGGAAATGGTCCCGGCGTTCTCCACCTCTTTGCCGAGCAACAGCACATAACCGCCGCCCGCAGTGGAGGTGGCGGGCACCTGGGTCTGGATCTGCGCGCCACGCTCGACCGTCACCTTGCCGGCGGCCTGGGTGAATCCGGGCGCGCTGTTGCTTGAACTGTACAGCCCCTTGGCGGTGAATTGCTCATCGCTGAAGCCCGTGGCGGCAGCCACCAGGTTGCGCACGTTGACCTGGCTGCTGCCGCTGAACACGACGCCGTTGCTGTTGAGGATCAGCACCGTGCCGTCAGCTTTGAGAGCCCCTTGGATCTGGCTCGGCGCCGTGCTGTTGTTGACCTTGTTGAGCGCGGCCCAATCGCTGTTCTGTTGGAACTGCACGGTGGTGTTGCGACCGATGTTGAAGGTGTCCCAATTGAGGATCGCCTTATCGGCCGTTTGCTTGATCGAGACCAGCGTCTTGCCGTTGGCATCGGTTTGCACCGGCCCCTCGGCGTTGACGAACAGCGGCTTGCCATCCGCGCCGATCACCACATTCAAGCCGTTGCCGCCCAGACCGTTATGGATCGTCTCCGGCCCCGCGCTGGCGTTATTGCGGGCAGCGGCCTGCGCCGCCTGTTGCGCGGCAATTGCGGCGACGCTGGTGTTGAGGGTCTGAAAGGAGCGTTGCAACTGCTGACCAAGCGCCTGTTGCTGGGCCAACGGCGGCGGCGTTCCCGGCGACGTCGCGCCAGGGCGTGCGCCGCCATCGACCTGCGTCACGCCCTTGGCGGCAAACCAACCCGAACTGAACGCATGGGGCTGCGCCGCGTGGGCACCGCCGGTAAACACCAGCAGTGCGATCACATGGGCCAGGGGTTTAAGGCGCAACACCGGTTGACCGGCAGTGGCAGGCACGTTGGCAGCGCGGTTGGCAGGCAGCTTCAGACGGGAACGCATCACTTACAGGTCCTTTTGACGGGGCAGGCGAACGACGGGCGCGCGAACACTGCGCGGGCACGTGTTGTGGTTATTGCTTAAGGCGGTTGCCGAGGGGTGCGACCGAACTGATGTCACACAATGTTCATACAACGCGGTTCAACTGGCGGGTCGCGATGCACAACGACAAAACCGGCAATGACGCGAAGTCATTGCCGGTTGTGGGGCCAACCCTGTCGAGACGGGGTGTTACAACGGACGACCGATACCGTTGCAGGTGTTGGTGTCGCCGATGCGCAGCGAGCTGGTGGTGGCAACGAAGTTGTCGTAGACCGCTTTCTGCCAGGTGGTGGACAACGGAATGAACGAGTGGCTGCTGATAGCCGCGTTATTCACGCCGGTGTAGTGACGTTTCAGGAAAGTCTGGATGCGGATGTTGTCAGTGGAGTCTTTGTAGCACTGGCTGAAGACCAGGTTGGTGTAGCCGACGATGGGGTAGCCCGCAGTCGGGTTGGCAAACGTAGGGACCCAGTTCAACGGGTCGGCGGCGGCGGTGGAACCGACGGCCGGTGGCGCAATAGTATCGAGAGAAGCTTGAACGTTCACTTCAGTCGGCAGGAAGCCATTGACCGAGGCAACGGCGGCGGCGCTGTTGAACGCTGCGTAGTCAGGGCTGACGTAACCGATGGCACCATTGTTATTGGTGATAGCAGTGGCGACACCTTGACTGCCGGTTACAGCGAGGTAGCTTGAACCGACCGGAGCGCTGGTGGCTGGGTCAAAGCCGATGGCGGTGACGAAGCTGTTGCTGACATTCGGTACCGATGCGGGTTTTACCGCTTTGAGGTGGTTGGTAAAAATCTCGGTGGTCCCGCTGGTTTCCTGACGGTAGACCACTTTGATCTGCAGGTCTGGACCGGCAGCCCCGTTGAATTGCACGTCTTTCCAGTTAGTGATCTTGCCGGCGAAGATATCGGCCAACTGAGCACTGGTGAGCTGCAGCGAGGTTTTACCGTCGATGTGGTAAGGCACGGTCACCGAAGTGGCTTCAGCCGGGACTTGAACCAGCGGGCCATAGACGGCGCGGCCTTTAACGGTGTCAGCGTTGTAAGCAGCCAGTTCCGCGGCGCTCACCACCGAGTCGCTACCGGCATAATCAATGGTAATACCCGCGGCCAATTTCAGCTTGGTCGAATCGTTACCGAAGAACGCCTTCTTGCCGTCGCCGCTGCCCACACCGATGTAGGGGCTAAAACCTGGAATGCTGGCAGAGAGGATGCCGGTAGCCGTCGTCGATGTGGCAGTGCTGCCGTAGAGTTTTTCCGGCAAGGTGGCCCCGCCACCGACCACTGCGGCCATGGATTGGGCCGAAGCCAGTGCTGCAACTGCCAAAGAGGCCGCGATCATAGTGCGCTTAAACATGAAGAATCTCCTTTCGTCGTGTTTGTACGTTTGAGGTAGATGGCTCTTGCATGACGCCATGGCTTCGGTCCCAAGCCGTGTTCCGGGGGTGACTGGGGTGAGGCCATGGCTAGAGAATTTCGCAGCTTCCGATGACAGCTAAGGGAAAAAACCTCGGGAGGAAGGGCTTGATTTTTAAAAAGATTCTCGGGTGTTTTGGTCATGGTTTTGAGCGGTTTGGAGGCAGGTGACAGCGCGGTTTCAGTGGGGGTTTCGTCAAGGCGGCGTAGGCTGCGGCGAGGGGCTTGGCTGTGACGAAACGATGAACCCGAGGTTGCGGGCTGGCGGTATCGGCCCACCCCAAAATCAACTGAACAGGTAGGGTCCAATGTGGGAGGGGGCTTGCCCCCGATGAGGGAGTGTCAGCCAAAGATGCATAGACTGACCCATCGCAATCGGGGGCAAGCCCCCTCCCACATTCAGGTCACCAGTTGGTTGATTTCGATGATCGGCAACAGCACCGCCATCACGATCACCAGCACCACCGCGCCCATCACCACGATCATCAATGGCTCGAGCAGCGCGGTCATGCCCATGGCACGGCGTTCGATGTCCCGCGACAGGGTCTGCGCTGCGCGTTCGAGCATGGGCGGCAGTGAGCCGGTTTTTTCGCCGCTGGCGATCAGGTGGATCAGCACCGGTGGGAACACCTTCTCCACCGCCAGCGCCGGAGCGAGGTTGACGCCCTCGCGCACTTTGGCGGTGGCATCGTTGACGCACTGGCTCAGGCGCTCGTTGGACAAGGTCTGGCGCGCCGCTTCGAGGGCGCGCAACAGCGGCACGCCAGCACCGCCGAGGATCGCCAGGGTCGAGGCAAATCGGGCGGTGTTCAGGCCCAGCACAAAGCGCCCGATCAGCGGCAAGCGCAGCACGCGGCTGTGCCAGTTCAAGCGCGCCACCGGGTCGCGCAGGTACAGGCGCCAGCCCCAGAAGCTGCCGACGATCCCGGCAAAACACAGCCACCCCCAGGCGCGGATAAAGTCGCTGGCGTTGAGCATCGCCAGGGTCAGCCCCGGCAGGTCCTGGCGCGCCTGGGAGAACGCGCTGACCACCTGGGGCACCACGTAGCTGAGCAGGAAAATCACAATGCCGATGGACACCAGCCCCACCACGCCGGGGTAGATGAATGCGGTGAGGATCTTGCCGCGCAGGTTGTTGCGCTCCTCGATGTAGTCGGCCAGGCGCTCCATCACCTGGGCCAGGTCGCCGGACTCCTCCCCCGCCGCGATCAGCGCACGGTAGATCGACGGAAAGTCCCGTGGCCGTGCCGCCAGGGCATCGGCCAGGCGCATGCCGCCGCGCACGTCGGCGCGCACGGCGGCCAGGGTCTGGGCGATGTGTTTTTTCTCGGCCTGCTCCACCGTCGCGCTCAGCGCCGCTTCCAACGGCAGGCTGGCGCCGAGCAGGCTCGCCAGTTGCCGCGTGGCCCAGGCCAGGTCGTTGTCCGACAGCTTGGCGCTGAACAGGCTGCTGCCGCCCGCAGCCTGTTGATTGCCTTCGACCTGCACCAGAAGCGCGGTCAGGCCACGGCTGCGCAACGCGGCAAACGCCGCGCTCTGGCTGTCCGCCTCCAGGTGCCCGGCCTCGACCTTGCCGCTGGCGTCGGCGGCTTCATAGCGATAGCGATTCATCAGGCGTCCCGTGTTACGCGCAGGATTTCTTCGGCCGCGGTGGTGCCGCTGCGCACCCAGCGCTCGCCGTCTTCACGCATGCTGAACATGCCGGCGCGGCGTGCCGCCAGACGCAGCTCCTGCTCGCCGGCGCCCTGGTGGATCAGGCTGCGCACCTCGTCGTCGACGCAGAACAATTCATGGATACCGGTACGCCCGCTGTAGCCGATCTGGTTGCACTGCGCGCAGCCCACCGGGCGCCAGGTGCCCGGCACGGCCGGGTCTGCCTGCTTGCAGTGCGGGCACAGGCGCCGCACCAGGCGCTGGGCCAACACGCCCAACAGTGAAGACGCCAGCAGGAACGGTTCGACGCCCATATCGATCAGGCGGTTGACCGCCGACACCGCGTCGTTGGTGTGCAGGGTGGCGAGCACCAGGTGGCCGGTGAGCGAGGCTTGCACGGCGATCTGGGCGGTCTCCAGGTCGCGGATTTCGCCGATCATGATGATGTCCGGGTCCTGGCGCAGGATCGCGCGCAGGGCCAGGCCGAACGTCATGTCGATCTTGGCGTTGACCTGGATCTGGCTGATGCCCGGCAGGTCATACTCCACCGGGTCTTCGACGGTGAGGATATTGCTGGTGCTCGCATCCAGCCGCGCCAACGCGGCGTAGAGGCTGGTGGTCTTGCCGCTGCCGGTGGGCCCGGTGACCAACACGATGCCGTGGGGCTGGCGGATCAGCGTGTCGAGGCGCGCCAGCAGTTGCGGCTCCATGCCCAGGGTCTCCAGTTGCAGGCGCCCGGCCTGCTTGTCCAGCAAGCGCATCACTACGCGCTCGCCATGCCCGGTGGGCACTGTCGACACGCGGATATCAATCGGCCGCCCGGCCACGCGCAGGGCGATGCGGCCGTCCTGGGGCAGGCGTTTTTCGGCGATGTCGAGCTGGGCCATGATCTTGATCCGCGACACCAGCGCGCCATGCAGCGCCTTGCGCGGCGAGACCACGTCGCGCAGGGTGCCGTCGACGCGGTAGCGCACCACGGAGTGGGTTTCGTAGGGTTCGATATGGATATCACTGGCCTCATCGCGGGCGGCCTGGGTCAGCAAGGCGTTGATCATGCGGATCACCGGCGCGCCGTCCTGGGTGTCGAGCAGGTCGGTGATCTCGGGCATGTCCTGCATCAGGCGGTCGAGGTCGACTTCGTTTTCGGCGGCACCGACCACCGCAGCGGCGCTGCCGGTGTCGGCATAGGCGCTGGCGAGCAGGCCGTCGAGTTCGTCGTCGCGCACCTGCTCAAGGCGGCTCTGGCCGAACTGACGCTGGACTTCGCTGATCGACCAGCCGGGGGTCGACGGGCAGACCGTCAGCAGCAGGCCGGCCTCGCCGGGACGCAGGAGGATGCGTTGGGATTTGGCCCAGGCGTAGGGCAGCAGGCTCATGGGGTTGACCCTTTTGGATTGAGTACATATCCGTTGCTGCGGTAACGGCGGCTTATGGTTCCGCCCTTACGGCGGGCCGCCGCGCAGTGTAAATGTGGGAGGGGGCTTGCCCCCGATAGCGGAGTGTCAGTCAATTCATCTGTAACTGAACCACCGCTATCGGGGGCAAGCCCCCTCCCACATTTTGAAGCGGTGAGTGCCCAGGAGTTTTCAGTCAAATTCGACTGCACCCGTCTGGGCACTGCATTGATTGCAGCGGGGTTGTGGCACAAATCCAGGCCATGAAAAAACACCGCCCCCCCGCGTAAACACGATGCGAAGCGAGCCGCTTTTGATCTTAAACCACGCAAGCCTGCGTTCGGGCCCACCGAGCCTAGGCGAGGTGCCGAGCGGTGGGGCAAGAGCCCTTTGGTTACTTTGGGGCTTTTCCAAAGTGACCCGCCGTAAGGGCGGAACCATAAGCCGCCATTACCGAAGACCCGGATATGCACTCGCTCAACATCAATCACGAGCCGGCACCGCCCTGATCACCGCCCTCGGCCCAGCCCCCGGAATCGCCTTCTCCACCGACGGCAACTGCGGCGCCTGCACATCCGGCATTGCCCAACTGCGCTCCGGCTGCAAGCCTCCCTGGGCGCGGCGCATGAACTCATAGCGGTTCAACGTGATACTGCGCCCCGCGCCACTGTCGCGAATGATGTAGGGGCGCAAAAACACCATCAGGTTGGTCTTGTTCACACTGCGCTTTTCATTGCGAAACAACGCGCCCAACCCCGGGATATCCGACAGCCACGGCACCGCGTCATTGCTCTGGCTGTAGCCGTCCTGCAACAACCCGCCGAGCACCATGATCTGCCCGTCGTCCAACAGGATGCTGGTATCGATCGCCCGCTTGTTGGTCACCGTGCCCGCGTCCACCGACGCCCGCGCGTCCACGCTGCTGACTTCCTGGTAGATATCCAGCTTCACCGTGCCGCCTTCGGAAATCTGCGGGCGCACGTTGAGCTTGAGCCCCACTTCTTCGCGCTGCACGGTCTGGAACGGGTTGTTGCTGGTGCCGCCGCCGCCCGTCACATAGCTGCCGGTGACGAACGGAATGGTCTGCCCGACAAAAATGCTCGCGGCTTCGTTGTCCAGGGTCAACAGGTTTGGTGTCGACAGCACGTTGGTGCCGCCCTTGCTCTTCAAGGCGCGGGCCAGCACTTTGAGGTCGAGCACCTTGCCGATCCCGGGGATGTCGACGCTGCCATCGACCAGGCCGATATTCAGGCCCTTGGGCAGCACATCGATGCTGGTCTTGCTGGTCGACGTGCCATTCACCCCGCTGCCACCCAGGTTCACCCCGCCAAAACCGCCCTTGCCGCCGAGGTTGCCGGCCTGCCACTGCACGCCGAACTCGCTGGCGTCGTCTTCGTTGACTTCGACGATCAGGCTTTCGATCACCACCTGGGCGCGGCGCTGGTCAAGCATGTCGATCACTTCGCGCAGGTTGCGGTACAGCGGGTCCGGCGCGGAGATCAGCAAGGTGTTGGTGGTGGCGTCGGCCTGGATCGTCACGCCGCCGGCGCTGAACGCGGTGTTCTGATCGCTGGGGTTGCTGCCGGTCGCCGGTTTGTCCTGGCTATACCCGGCCTGCACGCCGCTGCCGGTGGGCGTGCCGCTGCTGTTCTGCGCGGTGCTGTTGCCCTGGGTGCTCTGGGCATTGCCACCCATGGCACTGAGCTTGCCCCGCGCCTCGTCGCTGACGCCGGACTCGCTCTCGCCGGTGAGCAAGCCGCGCAGCGACTGCGCCAGCTTGCCGGCCTGGGCGTTGCGCAGGTAGACCACGTGCATGTTGCTCGGGTTGCTCTGGGCATTGTCGAGTTTGTAGATCAGGTTGCGCGCCAACTCGGTGCGCTCGGGGCTGCCGGAACGGATGATGATCGAGTTGGAGCGCGGGTCACCGATCACGTTGATCTTCTGGGTCTGGTCGGCGCCCTGGGTTTCCAGGAGTTCGCTGACCATGGCGGCGATGTCCACGGCGATGCCGTTCTGCACCATCACCACGTCGGTGTCGATGGCGCTGGGGGTGTCGATGCCGTCAATGATCTGCGCCACCCGCGCAAGGTTTTCCGCGTAGTCGGTGATGACGATGCTGTTGTTGCCCGGGTAGGCGTTGATCGGGTTGTTCGGCGACACAATCGGGCGCAGCACCGGGATCAGGTTCACCGCGTTTTCATATTGCAGGCGAAAGGTGCGGGTCTGCATGCCGCTGCTGCCGGCGCTGTAGATCGGCCCGCCGAGCAACTTCGCATCGGCCTCCGGCACCACCTGGGCCACGCCGCCGACGTCGACCACGCTGAAGCCCTGCATGCGCAGCGCCGCCAGCAGCATGTCGTAGGCTTGATGCGCCGGCACTTGGCCTTCGCTGACCAGGGTCAGGTTGCCTTTGACTCGAGGGTCGACCAGAAACTGCTGGCCGGTGGCACGGGACAGCGCGCGCACCACCGCCTGGATATCGGCGTCGACAAAATTCAACTGCACCGGCTGATCGCCCAGCGGGTTGCGCGTCTTGACCGCAGCCGGCGCGTGGCCACGGGCGCTGTTGGTCAGCGGGTGCTGGACGCGGGGCTTGGGCGCCGGCTCGCGCTGGCGCTCCAGCACGCTCTCGCTGCTGCGCCGGGTGTCGGCCAGGGGCTGGCCGAGTTCGCTGTCCACCTGCAACGGCTTGGTCGGCGACGGGGTGTTGCTGCACGCGCTCAAGGCCAGTAACAGCAGCGGCGCGACCTTGCGAAAAGGCGCAGGGTTGGGGACTGACCACTTCATGAAGCTTCCTTAGCGCCAAGCGCCTGATCCATGCGAACGGTCCCGGACACAGTGCCGGCCGAGTTGTCGATAGCGTCCGCGCTACGCTGCAAGCGCGCCTCGGACACCTCCAGGGAAAACGAACGGGGATTGCCCAGTAACCAGTCCATCACCGCATCGGCCGGCGCGTTGTCGAAGCTCAGGCGCCAGGCGCCGGCATCCAGCGCCTGCAACTGGTAACGACCTTGCAGGCCGGCGCTGTCCAGGGCCTGTTGCAGCGTGGCAGCATCGGCGGGCCGCGGCGCGGCGACGCCCTGCAACAGCGCGTGCAAGGTGGCGGCCTGGGTGCGCAACTTGGGGGTTTCGGCCTGCCAATACGCGATCGTCTTCAAGGGCGGCTGAATCAGCACCAGCCAGGTCAACAGACCTGCCAGCACCAGGCCGGCGCCGCTGAGCATGCGTTGTTCGCGCAGGGCCAGGCCGCTCCAGAACGCCTGGGCCTGGCTGCGTAGACGGCGCCACTTATTCATCAGCGGCTCCCGGTTTTTCGGCGCTTTCCACCGGGCCCAACGTCCAGCCATGCTCATCGCGGGTCGCGCTAAACCCGGCCTGGGCCAGCGCCGCTTGCCCATCGCCCGGCGCCGTCGGGCTACGGCTGTCGGCCAGCAAGCCCACGTGCAAGCGGCCCTGTTCGAAGCTCAGGTTGTCGACGTTGCCGACCATGAACGGCAGGCTGCTGCCGGCCACTTGCAGCAGGCTGCCAAAGCGCTGGGCGGGGTCGGCGGCGGCGCCGGTTTGGCGGGCGGCCAACTGTTGGCGGGCCTGCTGCAAGGGGTTGAGGATCACCGGTAATTCGGGGAAGGCCTGGCGCACCTGCTGGCTCAGCAGCGCCTTGAGCTGCTGGCCTTCGCCCGCCTGGCGCGCGGCGTACAGGTTCAGGCCCAGGGTCCAGACGGCAGTGGCCAGGGCGACAGCGGCCAGCGCCCTGCCCCAGCCACCGCTCGCCGGTGGGTTGAGGCGGCCGTGCAAGCCCCAGCCAGGCACGGCGCCACTCCAGCGTTGCGCCTCCGGCGCCAGCGGCACCTCCAGCCCTTGATCCAACACCTGTTGCCCGAGCGGATGCACAGCCGCTTGGTGCAGGCTATGGCGTGTCAGCAAATAACCGTCGTGCATGGCCGCGGTGCCGAGCGGCAAGGCATACGGCGCCGGGTACAGGCCGCGCAACCTGAACTGGCCCTGCGCCAACACCTGGCCCAGGCGCTCCAACCCGGCCGTGGACACCCAGGCCACCTGCACGCGCCCATCGCTGTCGCGCGGGCCGTGGGCCACCTGCATCTGCTCCACCGGCCCGAGGATCAACGCCTGTGCGGCACAGGCCACGGCGGCGGCGGTTTTGGCGGCGGCCAGCGGCGGCAGCTCGAGGCTGGTCGACAGGCTGTCGGCGGGGTGCAGGAAGCACTCCACCGACGGCTTGGACCGGCCCAACTGCTGCAGGCTTTCGCAACCCTCGCTCACCACGGCGCCGCGCTCCAGCCAGGCAAATTGCACCTGGCTGTCGACCGTCAGTTGATCGAGTGGCGGCAAGCCGATCCGCAGGCGTTTCATGCGCCCACCCGCGACCAGATCACCTGGGGCCGGCGGTCTTCAGGGCGATGCAACAACGCGTCGATTGTCACCCGGCGCTGTTCACGGCGTACCTGGCCCTGCAGGCGAAACCACTCGCTGGTGATGCCCACTTGCACGCTGTCCACCGCCACTTGGGGCAGGTGCAGGCGGTTGACGAAATCGCCACGGTTGATAAACCAGCGCCCGCTGTCGCGCTCGGCCACCAATGCCTGGGCCTGGGCCAGGCTGAGTTCCGGCACCACCGCGCTGAGCACTTCGGCGCTGGCGGTGTTGCCGTTGACCCAGGTATTGCCGGGCAGCACGCCGACGAAGGTCTGCAGGCGTCGCAGCAGCAGCGGGTCGAGCCCTTCGATACCGCTCAGGTCATCCAGGCTGCGCAGCATCGGGTAGCGCGCCGGCAGCAGCGTCTTGTCGGTACGTTGATCATAGGAGGCGATCACTCGCCGGCTGATACGTCGGCTCACGGCCGGGTCGATGTCAATCAGGCGGCACAGGCGCTCGAAAGCTTGCAGTTGTTCGGCGTCGAGCCGCTGGTGATTGACCAGATTGCGCAGGTTGAACTTGCCCTGCTCGTCCTCCAGGCGCCCTTCAAACACCCCGCCCTGGGGCCGCGCCCACGGCTGATCGAGGCGCGTCAGCACGTCCTTCTGGCGCGCCTCCCACAGCAACAGGCGGCTGTGTTCCAGGCGGCCTTGCAACAGCCACTGACCCTGAATGCGCAATTGCTCGGCCTCCACGCTGCGGGTGAATACGCTCTGGCGCGTGAGCATGGCGCCGGCGATCACCGCCACCACCGCCGCGATCAGTAACGCGCTGATAATCGCCATGCCGCGCTGCTTCGCCGCTGCGGGCGAATCCCGTTTCATCGCGCGCTTTACAGCTGCCAGGAGCCGATATCGGCATTCACGCCGTCGCCATCCGGCTGGCCGTCGGCACCCAGGGAGAACACATCGACCTCGCCGTTGGCGCCTGGGTTGAGATAGTGATAAGGATGGCCCCACGGGTCATTGGGCAGACGGTCGAGGTAGGCGCGCCAGTTGCTGTTTTTCGCATCCGCCGGGCGTTCCACCAGCACTTTGAGGCCCTGGTTCATCGTCGGGTAAGTGCCGTGGTCGAGGCGATAGAGTTTCAGCGCCTGCATCAACCCGCCGATGTCCTGTTTCGCCGCGGTGGCCCGCGCCTGGTCCGGACGGTCGAGTACCTTGGGCACCACCATCGCCGCCAGAATCCCGAGAATGACCACCACCACCATGATCTCGATCAGGGTGAAGCCACGCTGGCCGCGAGGGCCTGGCAGTGGGGATGTTAGGCGTGCGATATCCATCTCGACATTCCTTGGCTTGAGTGCATTTCGGGGCGCAGTGTTGCAAGAACACATGTCAGTCGTATTGAAAATCCTCGGGAGTTTCGGTCGCCAATCGGTCAACTGCCAGCGCTAGGCTGCGCACCTGTTTCCAGGCTTTGAGAACGCCATGCGCAGGCACCGCAACGAGCGAGGTTTTACCCTGATTGAAGTGCTGGTGGCGCTGGCGATCATCGCGGTGGCCATGGCCGCGGCCGTGCGCGTGGCCGGGTTGATGACCCAGAGCAACGGCCTGCTGCGCGACAAGTCGATGGCGATGCTGGCGGCGCAAAGCCGGCTGGCAGAGTTGCAGTTGGAGGGGCGTTTGAGCAGCGGTAAGAAGACCTTCGCGTGCGATCAGGGCCGCTTGAAACTGCGTTGCGAGCAGACCCTCAGCAGCAGCCCCGACAGTCAGTTGGTGCAGGTCGATGTGCAGGTGCGGGACGCCAGCCGCGAGGCGCCGCCGTTGGCGCGCCTGGCGACGACCCTGGCCAGGCCGCAGGTCAAGGCCGAGTGAGGCGTGGCAATGCGGGCGCCTGCGGCAACGTGTCGAGCTGCACGCGCACCTTCTCGCCGCCGCGTTCGATCTCGACACCGTCGCCCGCGATGGCCGTCAAGCGCACGCCGGGGCTGAGGCGCTCGCCGAGCAGAAAACTGCGCGGCGGGCCATCGTTGAGGCTGAGGATCGCCACCGCGCCCCGCGCTCCGGCCAAGACCCCCGAGACCTTGACCTGCAATGCCGTCGGCGCCGTGGAAAACCACTGCAACGCCGGGTTATCGCTGCGCGCCGCCAACGCCTCGGCGGCCGCCGGCGGCGTGTGGGATTCGGCGGAAGTGAGCAGCAACGGCGTCCAGACCGCCACGCCGGCCAACGCGGCAACCACGGCCAGTGCCTGCACGCCGAGGGCGGGAGAAAAACGAAGGGCAAGTGCCATGGGTGGACCTCCTGTTTGTCCGTGGCATCAGCCTACAGGCCAATTCGCACGTTTTTATTTCATAACCTCGCCAGCTTTCCAGGTGCCGCCCCATGAAACAGCAAGGCTTCACCCTGATCGAACTGATGGTGGTACTGGTGATCATCGGCATTGCCAGCGCCGCCATCAGCCTGACCATCAAGCCCGACCCGCTGCACCTGCTGCGCAAGGATGCCGAGCGTTTGAGTCAGTTGCTGCAAGTGGCCCAGGCCGAAGCCCGCGCCGATGGGCGGCCGATCACCTGGCGCGCGGACGCCAAGGGTTTCCGCTTCAACCGTCGCAGCGATGACGGCCTCGGCGTGGAGTCATTCCAGGGCGACACCCAACTGCGCCCGCGCCTATGGGAGAGCACGCCGATGCAGGTCACGATCGAGCCCCGGCAAACCTTGGTGCTCGACGCCGAATGGATCAACCCGCCGGTGCGGGTCGAGCTGTCCGACGGGCAACACCGCCTCAGCCTGCAACGTGATGCCGCCGGTTTGATGCGCGTGGTGAGCCAGCCATGAGTGCCTCGCAGAAAGGCTTCACGCTGATTGAGGTGATGGTGGCGATCATGCTGATGGCGCTGGTCAGCCTCATCGCCTGGCGCGGCCTCGACAGCATGACCCGCGCGGATCAGCACTTGCAGGCCAGCTCGGAACAGACCGAGGCGTTGTTGCGGGCGCTGAACCAGTTGCAGCGCGATCTCAACATGCGCGCCAGCGTGGAGCTGAGCGTGCCGGCTTCTCTGCAAGCCGATAAAACCAAGCCCAGCGGGTTGGCGGCGGTGACGGTGCGCAGTTCCGACAGCAAGGGCTTTCGCCTGGACGTGATCCGCAGCGCGCCGGTCGCGGCGGATGGGCTGCAACGGGTGCGGTGGTGGCTCAAGGGCGACAACCTGTACCGAGCAGCCGCACCGGCGCGGGATCGCTTTCCGTTGCCGGCGGCTAAGGATGGGGTGGTGGTGTTGACCGGGGTCAGTGATCTGCAGGTGCGGATATGGGAAGCGGACAAGGGCTGGCGGCAGTTGAGCGGGAATCGGCGGGAAGATCCGCTGGGGCTGGAGGTGAGCCTGGTGCGGCAGACGGCGCAGGGGGTGGAGCGGTATCGGCAGGTGGTGGGGCCGCTTTGGTAGGGGTGGGTGATGGGGGCATATTCGTTTTTTTGGTAATGGTGGCTTGGGGTTTTGATGGGGGACATATCCGTTTTTTTGGTAACGGCGGCTTAGGGTTCCGCTCTTACAGCGGGTCACTTTGGAAAAGCCCCAAAGTAACCAAAGGGCTCTTGCCCCACCACTCGGCACCTCGCCTAGGCTCGGTGTGCCCGAACGCAGGCATTACTCCGCGGGCCGCCGTCACGGGCCATCCATGGCCCGGGACGGCTAAACCGGCATCCCTGCCGGTTTACCCGCTGCGTAATACCTGCGTTCGGCCAGCGTGGTTTTACGGGGCGCCTAAGATCAAGATCAAGAGCAGATCAAAAGCAGATCAGAGCAAGGTCTATCTGATCTATGGAGATCCAAATGTGGGAGGGGGCTTGCCCCCGATAGCGGTGGATCAGTCATGCATGTAGTGGCTGACATATTGCTATCGGGGGCAAGCCCCCTCCCACATTTTTGACCCGGTTCGGCTTCCAGGATCAGGTCGACTATAAGGCCGCCTCGCTTTGGCTTTTGATCTTAGGCGAGGCACCAAGTGGTTTTACGGGGCGCCTAAGATCAAGATCAAAAGCAGAGCAAGGTCTATCTGATCTATGGAGATCCAAATGTGGGAGGGGGCTTGCCCCCGATAGCGGTGGGTCAGTCATGCATGTAGTGGCTGACATATTGCTATCGGGGGCAAGCCCCCTCCCACATTTTTGACCCGGTTCGGCTTCCAGGATCAGGTCGGCTATAAGGCCGCCTCGCTTTGGCTTTTGATCTTAGGCGAGGCACCAAGTGGTGGGGCAAGAGCCCTTTGGTTACTTTGGGGCTTTTTGTACGGACCGGAACCATAAGCCGCCGTAACCTAAATAACGGATATGTACTCAATCCAACCCAATCCAAAAAAATGCCCGGTCAACCTAACTCAACAACACCACCCCCCCCGGCAATTCCGTACACTTCGCCCCATACGCATCACGAATCAACAACGCCACCCCCGCCAACTGCTGCAAACTGAACCGCGCCTGCACCCGGCGCTGGCCCAGTTGTTTGTTCAATAACACCAACATCCCCGGCCGGTAGCGGTTTATCTCGTCCACCACCGTCGCCAGCGTCGCGTTGTTGAACACCAGCACCTGCTCGCGCCAAGCCACCACCGCCTGGGCGTCCACCGTCTCCACCGCGCCGATCCCGGCGGCGCCATAGGTGAGTTGTCGGCCACTCTCCATATGCACAGTGCGTCCAGCGACATCCACCGACAGCCACCCTTCGATACAGGTGACGCACACGTTGCGATCGGTATGCCGCACATTGAACCGCGCCTGCGCCGCACTGACCCAGCCAGCGCCGGCCTGGACCTTGAGCGGCTGGGCCACGTGGGCGAGCACTTCGACTTCGCCTTCGAGCAATTCGATCCCCTGCCCCACCCGGCTGATGCGCGTCTGGGTATTGAGTTCCAGGCTCACGCCGTCGCTCAACAGTACCTGGCGCTGCTCGCCGACCGCGGTGCGATAGTCCGCGGTCAAGCCGGCTAGCCCACCCGGGGCGCCGACGCCCACCATCACCAACGCCGCCGACGCCGCTATCGCGCCGCCGAGGAAGGCTCGCCGGCCAAAATGGCGCGGGGGCTGCGCCTGTTCAACCGCCGTGCCCACTTGCCGCCATAACGTCTTGGCCTGCTCAAACGCCTGGGCATGCTCCGGGCTCTGGGCGCACCACGCTTTCAGGGCCTTGGCATCGGCTACGGTGGCGCGGCCCGAGGTCAGCAGAAGCAGCCAGTCGCGGGCTTCATCGTGCAATGGGCTGGCGGGGGTTGCCCGGGCGGTGGAGAGGCTAAAAATGTTCAAGCGCGCAAATACTCACGGATTTATCAGGGACTCAACACTAAGACGGTTTTCCGGCCCCGGGACCGAACCGCTGGATCACTTTTCTTTCCAGGCGCTTGGCACAGTGGCCCAGGGCGGCCTTGATTTCCTTTTCGACCATGCGCGTGGAAATGCCGAAACGTTGGGAAATTTCCAGGTGCGGCGCTTCTTCCAGGCGCGCGGCGATGAGGATCTTGCGACGGCGCGCCGGCAGTTCGTAGAGCGCCTTGACCAGGGACTGGATTTCTTTCTGCCCGCCCACTACCCGCGAGGGGTCCTGGGCTTCGTCGGCGCTTTGCAGCAGCTCTTCGACTTCGCTGCCGGTCAACAGCCGGGCGTCGGCTTCGCGGCGATCGGCGGCGATGTTCAAGGCCATGCGGTACAGGTAGGCATTGGGCTGCGCCAGGTTCGGCGGCATGTCCATGCGGTCGACGCGCAGGTAGGTTTCGTGCAGCACATCGTTGGCCAGGTCTTCCGAGCCCAGGCGCTTGCGCAGACGCACCTTGAACTCCTCGTAGGACGCCAGGAACAGGCTGACCATCGTGCTGTGCCCGGAATCTTTCATCCGCCCCAGGCTCCTTTCCCTGCTGTGCATTCCATGCGCGTTCCTGTTGTGTCGGGCATCAAAAGTAAAGTCACCGGCTGGCGCAGCGAGCTCGGCGCCGGGCGTTCGACCCGGGCAGCGCCCAGGCTGCGCACCAGGGCTTCATCGCGTTGTTCATCGCCGGTGGAACTGACCAACCGGCTGTATTCGATCAACCCCTGAGGGCTGACCCAGACCTGCACCAGCGCTCTGAAGCTGCCGGGGTGGGTCAACGGCGAACGGCACAGGCTGGTTTCGATCGCCTGTTGCAACGCCGCGGCATAGCTGTTGTTGATCCGTGCTGCGTTGCGTGCCGATGCACCACGGGTAACAGGAGGTTGGCTGACCGCGGGCAGTTGCAAGGTGAACGCGTCACTGCGTGCATAGCGCGCCATCAGGCCACTCCCCGTCAGCAACATCGCCAAAGCCTCCTGCGCCGTGAAGCGCCCGCGCACGCTGATGGAGCGCCGGCCCCGCGTCAGTTCACGGTCGACCAGCACCGCCATGCCGGTGGCGCGGCTGTACGCTTGCAGTGCGTGTTCCAGATCTTGTGCCGGCAGGTCCAGTATCAACAGCGGCGGCTCTGCCCTCGCCGGGGTACCCAGCGCCAGCAGCAACAGCAAGGCCAGGGCACCGATGGCGCGCCGCAAGCCCCACTGTTCCCCCCCCGCTCTGCATCGCTGCACGGCCGACGTGTCCTTGAAAACCGTCATCCTGAGGCCAGTTTATGAACCTGATGTTACGGTGATAGCAAAAAAAACATCACGGTGATGGGAAACCCGCTGCACTACACTTTCAAGCCTTATCGGCCCAATTCCCCAGGCCCGCCAGGAGGCCCCATGAAGCGACTCCCCACCCTCGCCAGCCTGTTGCTGTGTACCGCGCTGCCCCTGCTCGCCCACGCCGAAACCGCCGCCAAAGGCTGCACCGAGGTGACGGTGGATGGCTATAAGTCTCCCGACTATGGCTGCCTGGGCCAGCAGATGGGCAACAACGCGGACGCGGCCAAGGCGGCGCAGAAAAACCGCGAGGCGCAGAACGTACCGGTGCAGAAGCGGCCGCCGAATCAGGTGGGACTGTCCACCCCGGCGGCGACCAGCATTCGCATGGGCAATACGTTCGGGACGTCGGTCAAACCGCAGCGGCCTTGAACCTCTGACAAGCCATCAAGGCTGAACCGCTCAACCGAGCACGCCCATACAATTCGCTTGGCTGCCCTACCCCCTAATCTCCTGACTTTCCAAAAAGGCGGGAGAGTAGGCATGTACAAAAAAGTGAGAACGGTATCGCTGGCATTGACGCTGTTGACCGGCGCCATGATGAACTGCGCCTTTGCGGCGACGCCAGCGGTCGCCGTGGCACCGCAATATGACACTAGCCATGTGTACGTCGCCCCGGCCGATGTGGACCGTTTCACCCAGAGCTTCCTCGCCACTTTCGGCGGCAGGAGCACGCCCCAGGTGGTGGTGAATGTGCTGCCGGTGCCCAGCAGCACCACCTCGCAGTTGCTGCAGACGCCAGCAGGCACGGTGTCGCTGTTTGGCTTCACCACCCCCATCCCGCATCCGTTCGGCCAGGAACGCAACGGCTATCTGGTCAAGGACATGGACGCAGCGCTCAAAGCCGCCCGGGACAACGGTGCGGCGGTGATCGTCAGCGACTTTCCCGACCCGATTGGCCGGGACGCGGTGATCCAATGGCCAGGTGGTGTGAACATGCAGCTCTACTGGCACACCAAGACCCCAGACTACGCGGCGTTCCAGACCCTACCGGAAAACCGTGTTTACCTCTCCGCCGATCGGGCCGACACGTTCATCCGGTCGTTCCTGGGCTTCTCCCATGGCAAGGTGCTGGCCGATGACAAGCACGCATCCGCGGTCGATGTGGGCCAGGTCAGCGGCACCTACCGGCGCGTCGAGATCGAATCGCCGTTCGGACGCATGACGGTGCTGGTCACTAACGGCCAACTGCCCTACCCGTTTGGGCATGAAACCACCGGCTACCAAGTGGCGGACCTGACCGCCACGCTCGGTAAAGCCACCGGCTCGGGTGCCAAAGTGCTGGTGCCGGCCTTCACCAGTAAAAACCGGCGCAGCGCGCTGGTTGAATTCCCGGGCGGCTATATCGCGGAAATTCACCAGCTCAATATGGCGCACTGAGCCCATGCCCATGACTCGACGCACCGGCTGGGGCCTGGCTGTGCTGTGGCCGCTGCTCGCCAGCAGTGGCCACGCAGACGAGTTGGCCACACGACCGGCGATCAAGACCAACCGCTGGCAGGAAGACTGGTCCGTACTCAGCGATCCGGCGCTGCGCACGCAGCCACTGGACAGCTTGAAGTACCTCCCGCTGTCCAGCGCCAACCCATTCACCTACCTGTCCCTCGGCGCAACATTGCGCGAGCGCTTCGAGATGAACGATGCCAGCGGTTTTGGCGTACACAATGTGGCCCGTGATAGCTATTTGCTCCAACGCTTCCAGGTCCATGCTGACCTGCACTTGAATGAAAACTGGCGTGTGTTCACCCAACTCGAAGATGTGCGGGCCTACGACAAGACCACGATCGGCGGCGCCGATCAGAACCGCGTGGACCTGCGCCTGGCCTTCGCCGAATACATCAACACCTTCGACGCCGGCACCTTCAAGAGCCGTATCGGCCGCCAGGACTTTGCCTTTGACTTGCAGCGTTTCATCTCGTCGCGGGACGGCCCGAATGTGCGGCAATCCTTTGATGCGCTGTGGGCCGACTGGGAGACCCGTCAGTGGCGCTTTATCGGCATCGCCAGCCAGCCGGTGCAGTATCAGGACGGGCGGCACTTCGACGACACATCCAACAGCGATGCGCGCTTTCATATGCTGCGGGTCGAGCGACTGGTAGGCGGCAAGAATGAACTGTCAGCCTACTACGGCGTGTATGAGCGCAGCGCCGCGCACTATCTGGATGCGGACGGCGATGAAACCCGGCATTTCGTCGACGCACGCCTGGGCGGGGCGGCCCAGGGTTTCGACTGGGACATCGAAGCCATGCTGCAAAGCGGCTCGGTAGGCCACAAGGACATTCGCGCCTGGGCCGGCGGCAGCCGCACCGGATACACCTTCGATAGCCTGGCGTGGAAACCGCGCATCGGCCTGCAATTGGATATTGCCTCGGGCGACCGTAAAGCCGGCGACGGCACCCTCGGCACTTTCAACCCGCTGTTTCCCAACGGCTACTATTTTTCCCTGGCGGGCTATACGGGCTACAGCAACCTGATTCACGTCAAGCCCTCGATCACCGTTCAGCCTGTCGACAAGCTGAGCGTGCAGACCGCCGTCGGCCTGCTCTGGCGGCAGACCACCAGCGACGCGGTCTACACCCAGCCGAACTTGCCGGTCGCCGGCACCGCAGGCCAGGGTGATCGCTGGACCGGCGCTTACGCTCAACTGCGTACCGACTATGTGTTCACGCCAAACCTCAGCGGCGCGGTTGAAGCGGTGCATTACGCAGTCGGCCGGACCTTGCGCGATGCCGGAGGCGACGACAGTAATTATTTGGGGGTAGAGCTCAAGTTCAGTTGGTGAACCCAAGCAAGCACACCCATACAAGCCCGTTGCCCGGTTTGGGGCAATAGTGATCCTGATGTTTTTCGTTCCTCAACCAAGGAGTTTTCCATGAGCACATTCGTTGCCAAAGACGGTACCCAGATCTACTTCAAGGACTGGGGCAGCGGTAAACCCGTGTTGTTCAGCCATGGCTGGCCGCTGGACGCCGACATGTGGGAATACCAGATGGAATACCTGAGCAGCCGCGGCTTTCGCACCATCGCGTTTGACCGCCGGGGTTTCGGGCGCTCGGATCAGCCGTGGAGCGGTAACGACTACAACACCTTTGCCGACGATATCGCCCAACTGATCGAACACCTGGACCTCAAGGACGTAACCCTGGTCGGCTTTTCCATGGGTGGCGGCGACGTCGCGCACTACATCGCCCGCCACGGCAGTGCCCGTGTCGCCGGCCTGGTGCTGCTGGGCGCGGTGACGCCGCTGTTCGGTCAGAAACCGGACTACCCGCAGGGTGTGCCCACCGATGTGTTCGACGGTATCAAGGCCGGCCTGCTGAAGGATCGGGCGCAGTTCATTGCTGATTTCAACCTGCCGTTCTTCGGCATCAACAAAGGTCAGAAAGTCTCCGACGGCGTACTGACGCAAACCCTGCAGATCGCCCTGCTGGCATCGCTCAAGTCGACCGTGGATTGCGTCACCGCCTTCTCCGAGACCGACTTCCGCCCGGACATGGCCAAGATCGACGTGCCGACCCTGGTGATCCACGGCGATGGCGACCAGATCGTACCGTTCGAAACCACCGGCAAGGTAGCGGCCGAGATGATCAAGGGTGCCGAGCTGAAGGTCTACAAAGACGCGCCGCACGGGTTTGCAGTGACCCACGCCCAGGCATTGAACGAAGACCTGCTGGCATTCCTGAACCGCTGAACCGCTTAGACCCCGCTCTCCTTATTTAGCCGGGCTTGCCCGGCTTTTTTTGCTCAGGCAAAACGCTGACCGAGGGTGAAGCGACCCGGCCCGGCGATCAGCACGCTGGTGAAAATGATCAACAGCAGCCAGCCGAACTGCCCTTCCAGCAACGTCCACTCCGGGTGCACCACCAGCATCGCGATCAACAGCACCGCGAGGATCGGCAGGCAGGCCAGGCGCACCAGCACCCCGGCGATGATCAACAGCGGGCACAGTACTTCGGCGCCAATCGCCAGCAGCAACGTGAGGTGGGCGCCGAGGTGAAACGGGTCTTCGATCAGTTTCAATTGCTCGCTGTAATTGAGCAGTTTGGGCATGCCATGCACCCAACACAGAAACAGTGCGCCGCTGACCCGCAGAAACAGCAGACCCACATCCTGATTTCTTGATTCGTTCATAAGCGAGCTGTCCGTGAGATGACTGCCGCCGATTGTGTGCACAAAGATGCCGGCGAGCTTGCAAGCGTGTGCTGACCTCACTCCCCGGTGCCGGCAAACCCCGCGACGATTTCATCGATCACCACCCGCACCCGCGCGGTGTGGCGCAGGTCGGCGTGGGTCACCAGCCAGACGTCGTAAGGCATCGGCCGAGTGCGCTCCGGCCAGAGACGCACCAGCCCGTCGCGTTCGCCGGTACACACCGGCATCTCACCGATACCGATGCCGGCGGCAATGGAACGGCGCACCAGCAGGCCGGAGCTCAGGGTGGCCGCGATGCGGCCGCGGCCCAGGGGTTCGCAGACCAGGGTCATGTCCTTCTGGCTCTGCAGATAGGCGTGGTACACCACCAGATCATGGCCTTCGAACAGGCTGCCGGGCTCCGGTGCGCCGTGGCGGTCGATATAAGCCTGGGAGGCAAACAACCCAACCGGCCAACGTGCGATACGCCGCGCGATCAGGTCAGGGCTGTCCGGGCGCATGTTACGCACGGCGATGTCGGTTTCGCGCTTGGCCAGGCTGAGAAACTGGGTGGACGCGTCCAGATGCACGCGCACGTCGGGGTGCTGCTCGTGCAAGCGGGCAATCGCCGGGATCAGGAAATCGATGGCCAACGAGTCGGTGGTACTGACCCGCACGGTGCCGGTCAGGCGTTCGTCCAAGCCTTGTATCTGGCGCTCCAGGTCGAGGGCCGAGCGTTCCATTTTTTCCACGCTGCGCAGGGCGGCTTCGCCGACGGCGGTCAGCGCGTAGCCTTCGGAGGTGCGCAGGAACAGAGTGGCGCTCAAGGACTTTTCCAGCGCGTTGATCCGTCGGCCGACGGTGGCCTGGTCGACCCCCAGCACCCGCGCCGCGCCACGTAAGGTCGACTCGCGGCACACCGCCAGGAAGACCCGTGCATCGTCCCAATTCATGCCCTCTCCTTATGCTGCATATATGCATCGATGCGCCGCATACTCGCAGCGTTATTGCATCATGCAACGGGGCTATGCTGAGCGCCAGAGAAAACCCTCAGGACCGCCGTCATGCCCGACACTCACACCCCGCCCCGCCGCGCACTGTGGTTACCGATCTTCGCCGGCCTGTGCGCCAGCCTGGTCAGCATCGGCCTGGCGCGCTTCGCCTATACCCCGCTGATCCCCTCGCTGATCCAGGCTCACTGGTTTGCCGCCAGTGACGTGGTGTACCTCGGCGCCGCCAACCTGGTGGGCTACCTGGTCGGCGCCCTGATCGGACGGCCCCTCGCCCGGCGCACCTCGAACACGGCCGCCTTGCGACTGATGATGGTGGCCGTGACCCTGGCGTTCTTTGCCTGTGGCTTTCCCTTGTCGTTGCTCTGGTTCTTCGCCTGGCGCCTGCTGTCGGGCATCGCCGGGGGCGCGATCATGGTGCTGGTGGCGGCGACGGTGTTGCCCCACGTACCCGCGGCGCGTCGGGGCCTGGCCAGCGGCGCGATCTTCCTCGGCATCGGCCTGGGCATTGCAGGCTCCGGGACGATTGTGCCGCCGTTGTTGAGCCTGGGTTTGCAACAGACGTGGTTCGGCCTGGGCCTGTTGGCGCTGGTATTGACGGCAGCGAGCTGGTTCGGCTGGCCTTCGGGCACCCTGCATGAAGCGGCACCGCAAGCCAACGCGTCCGTCGCGACCCCGCCGGGCGTATACCTGCTGTTTGGGCAATACGCGTTCATGGCCGCCGGGCTGGTGCCGGCCATGGTGTTCCTGGTGGACTACGTCGCCCGTGGCCTGGGGGCCGGGCCGCACGTCGGGGCGATGATCTGGGTTATGTACGGCCTGGGGGCGATTGTCGGCCCGGTCACGTATGGATTTCTCGCCGACAAGCTCGGTGCGCGCCTGAGCATCCGCCTGGTGCTGGCGGTGCAGGCGACTGCGGTCGGCCTGCTGCCGGTCTCCAGTTCGTTCACCGCGTTGGCGCTGCTGGCGGTGATCCTCGGTTCGTTCCCGCCGGGTATCGTGCCGCTGGCATTGGCACGGGTTCATGAGCTGGTGCCCAACCATCACCATCAACAGCTCGCCTGGAGCCGCGCAACGGTATCTTTCGCCACTTTCCAGGCGCTGGCAGGCTTTGCCTACTCGGCGCTGTTCAACGGCAGCGGCGGCCAGCATGCCCTGTTGTTCATGATCGCGGCCGGGGCCATCGTGGTCGCGCTGCTGCTGGAACTGGGCATGATCCTGCTGAACCGCCGCCCGTCAGAGGCGGTCCCAACCCATACGCTCATCGCCACAGGAACTCTCGAATGACGCTCCCGCACGAAATGACCCTGATCGAAATCACCCAGCCCGGCGGCCCCGACGTCCTGCAACCGCGGCGGGTCGCCGTACCGGTGGCGGGCCCCGGCGAGATCCTGATCCGTGTGCAGGCGGCCGGGGTCAATCGCCCGGACGCCTTGCAACGCGCCGGCAAGTACCCGCTGAAACCCGGCATGAGCCTGATTCCGGGGCTGGAAGTGGCCGGTGAAGTGGTGGCGCTCGGCGACGGCGTCAGCGCATACGCCATTGGCGACAAGGTGTGTGCCCTGACCAATGGCGGCGGCTATGCGCAGTTTTGCGCGGTGCCCGCCAGCCAGGCGTTGCCGATCCCCGAGGGCATGGACTGGATTCAAGCCGCCGCCGTGCCGGAAACCTTCTTCACGGTGTGGTCCAACCTGTTCGGCCTCGCCGGCGCGCATAAAGGCCAGCGCGTGTTGATCCACGGCGGCACCAGTGGCATCGGCACCACCGCGCTGATGCTCTGCCGCGAGTTCGGTATCGAGTCCTTCGCCACCGCCGGCAGCGCCGACAAATGCGCCGCCATCGCCAAGCTGGGCGCCGAACCGATCAACTACCGCGAGCAGGACTTCGCCGACGTCATCGCGCAGAAGACCGCCGATCAGGGGGTTGATGTAATCCTCGACATCATGGGGGCCTCGTACTTGAACAATAATCTCAAGGCCCTGGCCATGGACGGTCACCTGGTCATGCTCGGCTTTCTCGGCGGCGGCAAGGCGCATGACGTCGACCTGCTGACCATCCTCGGCAAACGCGCGGTGATAACCGGTTCACTGTTGCGCCCCCGCACCCGCGAGGAAAAGGCCGTGATCGCCGAACAGTTGCGCGAACAGGTATGGCCTGTGCTGGCTGCCGGGCGTTGCCTGCCGATCATCGACAAGGTCTACGCCTACACCGACGCCGCCCAGGCCCATGCCCGGATGGAAGGTGGGGATCATATCGGCAAGATTGTGTTGCAGGTGGCGTGACGCCTGATGCCGTCACTGTCGGGCCTTGGCAGGGCCCGACAGCTCGCACAAGAATGACCTATTGGGCATGCACCGGGTAATCGATATAGCCCACTTCATTGCCACCATACATCCCCTCCGCCCGCAGCGGATTCAACGGCCAGCCATTGAAGAGCCGTTGCGGTAAGTCCGGGTTGGCAATGAAGGGCCGCCCGAACGCAATCAGGTCGGCCAACCCCGCGTCGACCAACCGCGCACCGCGCTCGGCGGTGTAACGCCCGGCGTAAATAATCCGCCCGGTGAAGGTGTCACGCACGGCCTGACGGAACGTGTCGGGCAGGTCGGGGGCGTTGTCCCAGTCGGCTTCGGCAATCGAGACATAGGCGATGCCCGCCGCTTGCAGCACCTTGATCGCTTCCAGGTAGGTGTGGTGCGGGTCGTCTTCCACCAGGCCGATGTACACGCGGTCCTGATCGGTGCCGCTGAACAACGGCGAAAAGCGCACGCCCAGGCGTTGCGGGCCGACCACCTGGCTCACAGCCTCGACAATCTCCCGCAAAAAACGCAGACGGTTGTGCAGCGAACCACCGTACTCATCGTCGCGCTGGTTGGCGTGGGCCGAGATGAACTGGTTGACCAGGTAACCGTTGGCCGCATGGATCTCCACCCCGTCAAACCCGGCGTCCAACGCATTGCGTGCCGCCTGTGCGTAGTGCCCGACCAATGCCTTGACCTCAAGGGTGGTCAAGGCACGGGGCACGGGCGGTTGGACCAGTTCACCCTGGCCAGGCCCGGTGGCGATGAACGCCTTCGCCTGTTCGGCCTGCAGCGCGGACGGTGCGACGGGCGCGGCGCCGTCTGGCTGCAACGCATTGTGGGACACCCGGCCCACATGCCAGAGCTGGGCGAAGATCACCCCGCCTTCGGCATGCACCGCGTCGGTGACGGTGCGCCAACCGTCGATCTGCGCCGGGGTGTAGATGCCCGGCGTCCAGGCGTAACCCTGGCCGCGCGGCTCGATCTGGGTGCCCTCGCTGACCATGAAACCGGCCGAGGCGCGTTGACGGTAATACTCGGCCATCAGCTCGGTGGCGACATCGCCGGGTTGCGCGCTGCGTTGACGCGTCAGCGGTGGCAGGACGACGCGGTTGGCCAAGGTGTGATGCCCGAGTTTTATCGGGGTACTTAAAACACTGTGGGTCATTTGAAAGATTCCAAATTCAGGACGAGCGAAACCGTTGGCGGCTCTTGAGAGCCGCCAATCCATGCAGGTTTAAAACCGTTGATTAACTTATGCGGTGAGCTTCAGCAGGGCCTTGGCAACAGCGCTGGAACTGGCAGGGTTCTGCCCGGTGACCAGCAAGCCGTCTTCAAGCACAAAGGATTGCCAATCGGCACCCTTCTCATACTTGCCGCCCAGTGCCTTGAAATCGTTTTCGATCAGGAACGGCACCACATCGGTCAGGCCGACCGCGGCTTCTTCCGCGTTGGAGAAGCCAGTGACGCGACGGCCCTTGACCAGCGGCTCACCATTGACCGCCTTGACGTGGCGCAAGGCGCCCGGTGCGTGGCAGACAAAACCGATGGGCTTGCCGGCCCGCTCGAACGCCTCGATCAGGGCGATGGACACCGGCGACTCCGCCAGGTCCCACAGTGGGCCGTGGCCACCCGGATAGAACACGGTGTCGAAGTCGGCGGTGTTGATCGTGTCCAGCTTGACGGTGTTGGCCAGGGCCTGCTGCGCGGCCGGGTCGGCGGCAAAGCGGCGGGTCTGTTCGGTCTGCGCATCCGCTTGATCGCTCGCCGGGTCCAGTGGCGGCTGGCCGCCGGCCGGAGACGCCAGCACCACATCGGCGCCGGCGTCCTTGAACACGTAGTACGGTGCGGCAAATTCTTCGAGCCAGAAACCGGTCTTGCGCCCGGTATCGCCCAGCTGGTCGTGAGAGGTCAGTACCATTAATACTTTCATGTTCCAGTGCCTCGATAGGGTTAAGGTCAGTGTGTGTCAGGGCAACCCAACAGCTGTCGGGTCAGCAGCAGCGCCTGATCAAACGGCGCGGATGTACGGGTGATCTTGCTCATGACGCTGCTCCCCAGCCACAACGCATACAGGCTCCGGGCCAGGCTTTGCGGGGCTTGCGCCACGGTCAGCGAACCGTCTTCGATGCCGCGCCCGATCGCGCCGGCAAGCAAGGCGATGGTCCTCGATGTGCCGCGATCCAGGGCCAAGCGCATGGGTTCTGAAAGGTCTGACACTTCCGCACCGAGTTTGACTGCAAGGCATTTGCCCGCGTCGGTGCAGCCGGTCTGGTTGTCGATCCAGCCTTGCCAGTAGCGCATCAACTTGGCGCGCGGGGACAACCCGGGCTGCTCGAACAGTTGCGCCATGCCCTCTACGTAGTGATCGAAGTAGTGGTCGAGCAATACCACACCGAATGCATCTTTGGAGTGGAAGTAGTGATAGAACGAACCTTTGGGCACATCGGCGGCTTGCAGGATTTCGTTCAACCCCACCGCAGAAAACCCTTTGGCGCCGACAATCGATTGCGCCGCGTCGAGAATGGTCTGCCGTGGACGTTTGCTGGCGCTGTGCATGCTTCACTCCGTCCGATTAGACCAGTCGTCTAGTGCATGGGGTGAATGTTAGGAGCCGGGCCGGGCGCCCACAATGTCATATCCGCAAGGATTGCGGACATGCGCCGAACCCGGTTGCCGTTTTCCCGGCACGCGCCGACAATCGCCCCTCCCGCCCGCGTTGGAGTATGGCGATGCATAGCGTTGCGCTGATGGTTTACCCGAACTTCCAGTCCCTGAGCCTCAGCCTGGGCTCGGTGTTCGAGTGCGCGAACCTGCTGCGCGGCGAGCCGGCCTATGAGTTTCACCTGGTGTCGGAAAGCGGCGGCGCGGTGATGACGTCCCAGGGGTTCTCGGTGAACACCACGCCGATCCGGCCGCAGGGCTATGACACCCTGATCGTCAGCGGTTACCTGGAATTTCGCCTGCCGGAGGCCAACCTGCTGGCGCTGGTCAAGGCCGCGTCCGCTCAATCGCGGCGTGTCGCCTCGCTGTGCATGGGCATCTTCGTGCTGGCCGAGGCCGGGTTATTGGCGGGCAAGCGCACCACCACTCACTGGATTCACGCACCGGCGTTTCGCAAGCGCTACCCGGATATTCAGTTGGAAGAAGACAAACTGTTCATCGTCGACGGCCAGATCTGGACCGGCGCCGGCATGAGCGCCGGGGTCGACCTGGCGCTGGCAATGGTGGAGAACGACCTGGGCAGCGACCTCGCCCGGCGTATCGCGCGCAAGCTGGTGATTGCCCAGCGCCGGGGCAGCGAACAGTCGCAGTTATCGGCGTTGCTGGAATTGGACCCCAAGTCCGACCGCATCCAACTGGCCCTGGCCTATGCCCGCGAGAACCTGACCCACGACCTGTCGGTGGAAGCCCTGGCCGATGTCGCCCGGCTCAGCCCGCGTCAGTTCAGCCGGGTGTTTCGCGAAGAAACCGGGCAGACACCGGCCAAGGCCATCGAATCCCTGCGGGTTGAAGCGGCGCGGGCGATGATGGAAACCAGCCGCCACCCGGTCGAGGTGGTCGCCCGCGAAACCGGCTTCGGCGACCGCGAGCGCATGCGCCAGGCGTTTCTGCGTGCCTTCGGGCAGCCGCCCCAGGCCATGCAGCAGGCTTTTTTCAACGAGCGCAGCGTTTAGTGCAACGACGCCCGTGTGATCAGGTAACTGGTCAGTTGCGGATCATCGTCCAGCTCGAGGGTCTGCACCGGGCGTGGCAGGTTATCCAGCACGGTGCGCCAGAACGCCTGGGACACTTCATCCTGGTCATAGAAACGCACCAGCCAGTTGGCCGCGCCGCTGCATAGCACCTGGGTGGCGATCGCGCTGCCGATGCCCTTGCGCCGGTAGCGCTTGAGGATGAACAGGTCGGCCAGTTCCAGGGCATCGATGCCCGGCAATTCACTGCCTTCGATCAGCAGGAAGCCGGCGATATAACCGTCGACCAGCAGCAGGTTGGCGCTCCACTGCGGGTCGTGCCAATAGCGGTTCAGGTGTTCGTCATGGATGTAGAAACGGCCGTCCGCCTCGACATCTTCCTGCTCCCAGTCCGAGGATTCATAGGCGTAGTACTGGTACAGATTGCGGATCAGCTCGGACGCTTCCGGGCCGGTCTGGATCAATTCGACGGTGGTTTCAGGCATGAGGCTCTCGGTGAAAAAACGCAGGGCGCCATTGTTCACAAAACGCTGCCCCAGTCCAATAGCGGCATGAACCTTTCTACTTGCTGAATCGATTGCAGATAGCTGCCGCCTCGCCCGAACCTTCGAAACATTTCGAATAAACTTCGCCGACTGCCTCTTTTTTCTCAAGGACATGTACTTTGACCAACGTCTGTTCCGCCGGCCTGGATGTGGGCTTCGCCTCCCTGGATTACCTGCAGATTTTCATCCTGGGCGTGATCCAGGGCATTACCGAGTTGTTGCCGGTGTCGTCCACCGCCCATATGCGTGTGGTCCCCGCCCTGCTCGGCTGGCAAGACCCGGGCTCGGCGTTTTCGGCGGCGATGCAACTGGCGGCGCTGGCGGCGGTGGTCAGTTACTTCTGGCGCGATGTGCGCCAGGTGGTCAGCGGCAGCATTGGCGCGGTGCGCCAGGGTGACTACAACAATCAGTGGTTCAAGCTGGCGGTGGCGATTGTGCTGGCGACCATTCCGATCTGCATTGCCGGCCTGGCGTTGTCGTCGACCTTGAATGCCTGTAACTCGCCGCTGCGCGGGTTGATGGTGATCGGCATTGCCTGCGTGGTGATGGCAGTGTTGCTGGCGGCGGCCGAACTGCGTGCGCGGCATACGCGGGAGGTGAGC
The DNA here is from genome assembly GCF_053502595.1 of Pseudomonas sp. LY-1. NCBI lineage: Bacteria > Pseudomonadati > Pseudomonadota > Gammaproteobacteria > Pseudomonadales > Pseudomonadaceae > Pseudomonas > Pseudomonas sp. LY-1. The sequence continues at coordinate 4,268,431 of NZ_CP094353.1, forward strand.
GAAATGCGCCTGCGCGATGCGTTGATCGTCGGTATCGCACAGATTGGCGCCTTGATTCCCGGGGTCTCGCGCTCCGGCTCCACACTGACCGCCGCGCTGTTCCTCAATTTCAAGCGTGAAGAGGCTGCGCGTTTCTCTTTTCTGCTGGGCCTGCCGGCGATCGCCCTCGCCGGCTTGAAGGAGCTGTGGGTGCTGCTGCACGCCGATATGCCGGTGCATGCCTGGCCGCACTTGCTGTTTGGCCTGGTAGTCGCCAGCGTCTCGGCGTTCTTCGCGATCTGGGGCCTGATGAAGTTCCTGGAGCGGTTCTCCACCTGGCCGTTCGTGATCTACCGCGCGCTGCTGGGGATCTTCCTGATCGTCGCGGTCAGCACCGGGTTGTTGAGCTGAGCCTCATCGACCTCAGCGCTCGAAATCGCGTGCATCGTGCCGCTCCGGCAGTTGCTCTTCGAGCGGCCCGGACACCCGGTTGACCCGCCGTCCACGCTGCACCGCCGGGCGCGCCTCGATCGCATCGGCCCAGCGCAGCACATGCTTGTAATCCTGCACCGAAAGAAACTGCGCCGCGTCATACAGGCGGCCTTTGACCAGGCCACCGTACCAGGGCCAGATGGCGATGTCGGCGATGGTGTAGTCGTCACCGGCAATGTACTCGCTCACGGCCAGGCGCTTGTCGAGCACATCCAGTTGGCGCTTGGTTTCCATGGCAAAGCGGTTGATCGGGTACTCCATCTTGCTCGGCGCATAGGCGTAGAAATGCCCGAAGCCACCGCCTAGGTACGGCGCGCTGCCCATCTGCCAGAACAGCCACGACAGACACTCGGCGCGGGCCGCAGGTTCGGTCGGGAAGAACGCCCCGAATTTCTCCGCCAGGTACTGCAGGATCGCACCGGACTCGAACACGCGAATCGGCGTGGCGCCGCTGCGGTCGAGCAAGGCGGGGATTTTCGAGTTCGGGTTCACTGCGACAAAGCCGCTGCCGAACTGGTCGCCGTCGCCGATCTTGATCAGCCAGGCGTCGTATTCCGCGCCGGTATGCCCGAGGGCCAGCAGCTCTTCGAGCAGGATCGTGACTTTCTGCCCATTGGGCGTGGCCAGCGAGTACAGCTGCAGCGGGTGTTTGCCGACCGGCAGTACCTTGTCGTGGGTCGCCCCGGCGATGGGCCGGTTGATACTGGCGAACGTGCCGCCACTTTCGGTGTCCCAGGTCCAGACCTTGGGGGGTACGTATTCGGTCATGCTCACGACTCCTGATGTGCTTGAGGTCAACGAATCGACCCAGACTAAACCAAAGGTTGGGGTTGCGTCACAACCCAGCCTTCATCCTTGAGCGCTGGGTGGACACTTATCGGTAACGCCTTTCAATTGCCCCAGGTAGCTGTCCACTTCCTTGAACAACCACTGGGAAAACGCCTGCTGCTTGGTGTGCGAACCTTCGCGGGGCGGCCAGACCAGCCAGTAGGGATACGCGTAGGGCACACTGATATCGCCGAGCTGCACCAGTTCGCCACGGGCGATGGCGTCCTGCACCAGGCTGCGCCGCTCCAGGGCGATGCCCTGCCCCAGGCGCACCGCCTCCAGGATCAGGTTGGAGTCATTGCTGCATAAGCCGGCGCGCTCGCCGGACATCTCGACGCCCGCCGCCTCGCACCATGGCAGCCAGGACTCGGTGCTACGGATGATCGGGCTGTCGACGATCTGCTGTGGTGTCTGCGGCAACTGCCCGTGATTGAAATGAGGCGCGGCCACGGCGATCACTTCATCGTGAAACAACAGCCGCTGCTCTACGCCGTCCCAATCGCCCTCGCCCATGCGGATGCCGATATCGACCGATTCCTGATGCAGGTTGGAAATGCTCAGGCTGGCTTGCAAGCGAATGCGGATATGCGGGTACAACGCCTGGAACGTCGGCAGGCGTGGGACCAGCCAGGAGCAGCCGAACGAGGGCAGCACCGCGACCACCAGTTCATCGGTCTTGGGTTGGGCCTGGATCAAGCGCGTGGCTTCGGCGATATCTCCCAGCGCCTTGCGAATCTGCAAGGCGTACAGGCGCCCGTCTTCGCTCACCCGCAGGCCGCGACCTTCGCGCACGAACAGGGCCAGACCGACGAGCTCTTCCAGCACTTTGATCTGCTGGCTGATGGCTGAGTGGGTGACGTGCAGTTCCCTGGCCGCCAAAGTCACGCTGCCCAATCGCGAGGTGGCTTCGAAGCTGCGCAGGCAGGTCAAGGGAGGAAATGCGCTCATGTAAGCTCAGCTAACCTTTTACGGTAAAAATAATCGATATTGCAGGACCTACAGCCGATTTAAAGTTACCTAAATTAACCAATCCTGCCAACTACCCATTACCAAGGAGGCTTTATGAAACTGGTCGGCATGCTGGACTCGCCTTATGTACGTCGCGTGGCCATTTCCCTGGAACTGTACGGGGTGGATTTTGTGCATGAGCCCTTGTCCGTGTTCAGCACCTACAACGCATTCGCGCGGATCAACCCCGTGGTCAAGGCGCCCACCCTGGTGCTGGACGATGGGACCGTGTTGATGGACTCCAGCCTGATCCTGGATTACCTCGAAGCCCTCGCGCCAGCTGACAGAAAGTTGCTGGCGCAGCCCCCGGCGGCACGCGCCAAGGACTTGCAGTTGCTCGGGCTGGCCCTGGCGGCCTGTGAGAAAAGCGTGCAGATCGTCTATGAACACAACCTGCGGCCGGCCGAGAAGCAGCATGCGCCGTGGCTCGACCGCGTCAGCGGGCAATTGCTGGCCGCGTATACGCTGCTGGACAAACACCTGAGCCAGGCCGACAGCGAAGCGCTGACCCAGGCCTCGCTGACGGTGGCGGTCGCCTGGTCCTTCAGCCAGTTCACCGTGGCCTCGGTGGTCAAGGCAGATGCGTTCCCCCATGTGCAACGCCACGCCGAACGCCTGGAGCAGCACCCGGCCTTCAAGCGCTACCCCATCGAGTGACCGGAGTTACACCCAGCCGCCATCGACAATGAAGTTCTGCGCCGAACACATCGCCGACGCCTGCGAGGCGAGAAACAGCGCCATGCTGGCGATGTGTTCCGGCAATACGCTGCCAGGCAGGCACTGGCTGCGGCTGATCAGTTCCTTGGCGGCGTCGTCGACCCACATCGTCAATTGTTTTTCGGTCATCACCCAGCCCGGCACCAGCGTATTGACGCGGATACGGTCCGGGCCCAGCTCACGCGCCAGCGCCCGCGTCATGCCATGGGCGGCGGCCTTGCTGGCGGCGTACACCGGGTAGCCGGCGGAGGCCATCATCCAGCCAACGGAGCCCAGGTTGATGATCGAACCGCCACCCGCACGTTTCATCATCGGCACCACAGCCTTGGCGGCAAAAAAGGCGTGCTTGAGGTTGACCGCGATCAGCTTGTCGAACGTCTCCGAATCAACTTCCTCCAGGGTATGACGCACGTCGTTGGCGGCATTGTTCACCAACACGGTGATCGGCCCCAGGGCGTATTCGAAGCGCGCAATCGCGGCCTTGTATGCAATCTCGTCGGTGATATCGCAGTGACCGAACTCGACGGTGTGCCCCTGGGCACTCAACAACGCCGCCAGGCGCTCGCCCTGGCCTTGCGCGCGGTCGACAAACGCCACCTTGGCCCCCTGCCCGGCGAAGGCTCGCACCATGAATTCGCCGATCCCCGAAGCGCCTCCGGAAATCAATACGGTCTTGCCCTTGAGGTCGGGATAAACGGCCTGTTCAGTACTCATATCAAGGTTGCCTCGATCAATTAGTCTTATTTTATTTTACGAAATCGGCGTTTAAGGCTATAAATTTGCGGCCTCACCGACAAAATATCGCACATTAGTAGAACTATTCAACTCAAAACAACAAAAGGAAGTTCGACCATGAAGCACCCTCGATACCTGTTGTCCGGCCTCGCCTTGTCCATGCTGATCGCCAGCGGTGGCGCGCAGGCCGCCGGTCTGTCCAGTGAACACAAACCCTTCGGGAAAACCAACGACGGCACCGCTGTCGAGCAGTACATATTGCGCAACAGCCATGGCATGCAAGCCACGGTCATCACCTATGGCGGCGTGTTGCAGGCGCTGAAAGTGCCGGACAAGCACGGCAAGGTCGAGGACGTGGTGCTCGGCTTCGATGATGTGCAGGGCTATCAGCGCGGTACGGCGTTTTTTGGCGCGACCATCGGCCGCTTCGGCAATCGCCTGGCCGGCGGTGCGTTCGAGCTCGACGGCAAGCGTTATCAGGTGCCGCTCAACGACGGTCCCAATTCGCTGCATGGCGGCGCCCAGGGCTTCGACAAGCGCGTGTGGCAAGCCAAGCCCGTCAAGGACAAGGATTCGGTCGGCGTGACCCTGACCTACCTGTCCAAGGACGGCGAGATGGGCTTTCCCGGCAACCTGACCACCGAAGTCACCTATCGGCTCAACGACAACAACGAATTGCACATCGACTACAAGGCCACCACCGACAAACCGACGGTGCTCAACCTCACCAACCACAGCTATTTCAACCTCGCTGGCGCGGGCAACGGCGACATCCTCAAGCAGGTGGCGACCTTGCACGCCAGCCACTACACGCCGGTGAATGCCACCTTGATTCCCACCGGCGAAGTGGCACCGGTCAAGGGCACGCCGATGGACTTTCTCCAGCCCACCGCCATCGGCCAGCACATCAAGGACGCGCATCCGCAACTCAAATTCGCCGAGCCGAAACAGGGCGGGTTTGACTTCAACTGGGCGCTGGATACCCAGGGCGACATCAAGCAACTCGCCGCCGATGTGTACGACCCCGCCTCCGGCCGCCGTTTGCAGCTCTACACCACGGAACCTGGGGTGCAGTTCTATACCAGCAACTTCCTCGATGGCTCGGTGAAGGGCAAGGCAGGCAAAACCTACCTGCATTGGAGCGGTTTCACACTGGAGACCCAGCACTTTCCCGATGCGCCGAACCAACCGACGTTTGCCTCGACACGCTTGGACCCTGGGCAGACCTACACCCAGCGCACCCTCTTGAAGTTTTCCGCCGATTGAGGATGGCGGCGGGCTTGCCGGCGACCGAAACGCTGTCGCCGGCAAGCCGGCGTCCGGCGCTAATGTGATGCAAATAGTCCCCAAAACCGTACTTGGCTGCTATTGTGCCGCGCTTTGAAAAGCCGCCTACCAGCAAGGAATTGGACGTTGAACACTGACGAAAAAATGACCGGGGACCTGTTCGAAGTGGATAAGCGTCTGTCACTCAAACCCGTGGTGGACTTCAACGCCTACCTGCGCAACGCATTCGGCGACGGCCCCTGCACCTGCGTGCGCTGTGCTGCCGCTGGCGGGGAGGAAACCGGCTATGAGTTCCAGCACACCTTCAACCTCGACACCAAACCCACCCACCGCCGCTTTGCCTCGACGGCCGGCAGCGATGTGCTGTTGATGTTGAAAAAGGCGTGGCTGTCGTACACCAAGGCGGAGTTGCCGCTCAGTGGTGTGCTGGCATTGCCGACGGTGAAGGAGTTTGTCGAGCCACAGTTGCACAAGCGCCTCGCCCCGTTGTTTCTGGCCAGTGGGTTGGCCAAGGATGTCGACGGCGAACTGCGCATCCAACCGCAGGCCATGGCCTGATCCCGCCCGTTGAGCCCCCCTTGAATGCGCGGCTCAGGCGTCGGGGTGATAAATCGAACCGTTGAGTGAGCACAGTAGCGAGCGTCCTACCCAGGGACGCCGCTGTCCCTACGCCAATCCTGCCTATTTCGGCTTTTTCCTTGCGCAAGTTTCATCAGTGGGATCAGCATGGCCCTCAATGAATAGCCGCTTGATCGAATAACGCGCCTTCACCGCCAAAGCCGAACACCGTCGTACCGAGACGGGCATCCTGCGCGTGACGATGTCGCCCGACTGCCGCCGCGCAGGGTTGGCGCAGCAAAAGCACAGCTCAGGTTTTGCGTTGATCACAAGGAGTTCTGGATGGCCGCACCAAGCAAGAAGATGAGCCTGTTGGGCCTGACCACCCTCGTAGCGATCAACATGATGGGCTCGGGGATCATCATGTTGCCGGCCAGCATGGCGCAACTGGGCGCGATTTCACTGCTGTCGTGGGTCGTCACTGCGCTCGGTTCGATGGCGATCGCCTACGGCTTCGCTCAATGCGGGCTGTTCTGTACCCGCAGCGGCGGGATGTCGGCGTATACCGAGGAGGCCCACGGCAAGTCGGGGTTTTTCCTGTGTTCATTTCTGTATTTTCTGTCGCTGATCATTGCCAATGTGGCAATTGCGATTTCGGCGGTGGGTTATTTGTCGTCGTTCATTCCGTGGCTGGGCAGCGGGCCGGGGCCGTTGTTCGTCGGCAGCCTGGCGCTGATCTGGCTGACCACCGTGGCCAACTTCGGCGGCCCGCGCATCACCGGGCGCATCGGAGTGGTCACGGTATGGGGCGTGATCATTCCAGTGGCGGGGCTCTGCGTGATCGGTTGGTTCTATTTCAAGCCCGAGGTGTTCACGGCCGCCTGGAACCCACACCAACGGCACCTGTGGGACGCCGTCAGTGCGAGTATTCCTCTGACCTTGTGGGCATTTCTTGGCATGGAGTCGGCCGCCCAGGGCTACGACGCGGTGGAGAACCCCAACCGCACCGTGCCCCTGGCCTGCCTGCTCGGCACGCTTGGGGTGGCGGTGGTGTATGTGCTGTCGACTGCGGTGATCCAGGGCATCGTGCCCAATGCCGAACTGGCCGCGTCCTCCGCACCGTTCGCACTGGTTTACGCACAGATGTTCAGCCCCTGGGTCGGCAAGCTGATCATGGCGTTGGCGGTGGTGGCCTGTATCGGCTCGTTGCTGGGCTGGCAATTCACCCTGGCGCAAACGGCCAAGATGTCGGCGGACCAACGCCTGTTTCCGCGGTTTTTCAGCCGCATCAGCGCCGCGAATGCGCCGGTGCTGGGGCTGCTGGCGTGTGCCACGCTGCAAAGCCTGATTGCCTTGTCGACCATCTCGCCCAGCGCCAGCGCGCAGTTCAGCAAACTGGTGAACCTGGCGGTGGTGACCAACCTGCTGCCCTACGTGACCGCCCTCACCGGCCTGCTGGTGATGATGTACAAGGCACACGCCAGCGCGACGGTGCAGGCGCGCAATACGTTGGTGGTGCTGGTGGCCGTGGGGTATTCGCTGTATGCGATTTATGCCTGCGGTGAAGAGGCGGTATTTGGCGCGATGCTGGTGCTGGCGTTCGGGTATCTATTGTATGGCTTCCTGGCCAAGCGGTTTGTCGGGGAACCGGCAGATTCCCCTGGCAGATGAAGATCAAAATGTGGGAGGGGGCTTGCCCCCGATTGCGCCAGTCGATACATGCATTGACTGAACCAACGCTATCGGGGGCAAGCCCCCTCCTACAGTGTTTACCGCGTTTGCCTGAACTGATTATTTACGCGCCGCCTCCCACTGCTTGAGCAGGTCGCCGTAGGCCACGGTTTCGCCTTTGGGTTTCTCGTTGGCCAGTTTCGGCTTCGGCGCGCCGGGCTGGTCGAACCAGTATTGGGCGTCACGCTCCGGGTTCATTTTCGGACCGCACACCGGTTGCACTTTGGAGCGTTCCAGGCGCGTCATGATCGCGTCTTGCTCCTTGGCCAGGTTGTCGAGCGCCTGTTGCGGGGTTTTCTCGCCGCTGGCCGCCGCCGCAATGTTGCTCCACCACAGTTGCGCCAGGCGTGGATAGTCCGGAACGTTGGTGCCGGTCGGGGTCCACTCGACCCGGGCCGGGCTGCGGTAGAACTCCACCAGGCCGCCAAGCTTCGGCGCCAGGTCGGTCATGGCCTGGGAATTGATGTCGGACTCACGGATCGGCGTCAGGCCGACGATGGTTTTCTTCAGTGACACGGTTTTCGAAGTGACGAACTGCGCGTACAGCCAGGCCGCGAGCTTCTGCTTCTCAGGCGTCGACTTGAGGAAGGTCCAGGAACCCACGTCCTGATAACCCTTCTTCATGCCCTTTTCCCAATAAGGCCCGACGGGCGACGGCGCCATACGCCATTTCGGTGTGCCGTCGGCGTTGACCACGGGCAGGCCCGGCTTGGTCATGTCGGCCGTGAACGCGGTGTACCAGAAGATCTGCTGGGCGATGTTGCCCTGGGACGGCACCGGGCCGGATTCGGAGAAGGTCATGCCGGCCGCTTCCGGCGGTGCGTAGGCTTTCATCCAGTCCACGTATTTCTGTGTGGCGAACACGGCGGCCGGGCCGTTGGTGTCGCCGCCCCGGGTCACGCTGGAGCCCACCGGGTGGCAGTCCTCGACGCGAATGCCCCACTCGTCCACCGGCAAACCGTTGGGCAAACCCTTGTCGCCACCACCGGCCATGGAGAACCAGGCATCGGTGAAGCGCCAGCCGAGGGACGGGTCTTTCTTGCCGTAGTCCATGTGCCCATAGATGCGCTTGCCGTCGATTTCCTTGACGTCCTCGCTGAAGAACTTGGCGATGTCTTCATAGGCCGACCAGTTCACCGGCACGCCGAGGTCGTAGCCGTATTTTTCCTTGAACTTGGCTTTCAGCTCCGGCCGCTCGAACCAGTCAGCGCGGAACCAGTACAGGTTGGCGAATTGCTGGTCGGGTAACTGGTAGATCTTGCCGTCCGGCGCGGTGGTGAAGGAGATACCGATAAAGTCCTTGATATCCAGGGTCGGCGAGGTGAAGTTCTTGCCTTCGTTGGCCATCAGGTCAGTGATGGATTCGGTTTTGCCGTAGCGAAAGTGCGTACCGATCAGGTCGGAATCGTTGACCCAGCCGTCATAGATGTTCTTGTCGGACTGCATCTGGGTTTGCAGCTTTTCCACCACATCGCCTTCCTGCAGCAGGTCGTGGGTCAGCTTGATACCGGTGATTTCACTGAAGGCCTTGGCCAGCACCTTGGATTCGTATTCATGGGTGGTGAGGGTTTCCGACACCACGTTGATCTTCATCCCACGGAACGGTTCGGCGGCCTTGATGAACCACTTGAGTTCCTCGAGCTGCTGGTCGGCCGTGAGGGTCGACGGCTTGAACTCGCTGCCGATCCATTTTTTCGCCGCTTCTTCATACGCATCGGCCCAGGCCGTGGCACTCAAACCGCTGAGGGCCAATACGGCGGCCAATGAAATGCTATGTCGCAGCTTATTGTTTTTATCGAACATAGAGACCTCCTGGTTGATTTCAAAAGGGACTACAAACGCCACACACCCCTTGTAGGAGCGAGCTTGCTCGCGAAAAACGCCCAGACACCGCGCACGCCCAGAAACGCCGCGTTATCGTTGACGAATTTCGCGAGCAAGCTCGCTCCTACAGGGAATAGAGGCATCCGCACTAGCCCCAACGCATCACACACAACAGCCATACAAGGGAGAGCGCGGACGCCACCCAGATGCTCCAGTCGGTTACGCCGATCACCAGCAGGTGCAGGTAGGCGCTACCGAGAAGACCGATAAACAAACGATCACCACGGGTGGTGCTGATCGGCAGAAACCCGCGCCGAGGGATACTCGGCGCGCGCAATTCCCAAGTGGTCATGCCCGCCAGAATCAGGGCGATACCGCCAAAGAACAGCGCGGTGGGGGTGGTCCAGGCCATCCATTCCATCATCGACTCCTCAGACCCGGCCCAGGGCAAAGCCCTTGGCCACGTGGTTGCGTACAAACCAGATCACCAGCATGCCGGGCAGGATGGTCAACACCCCCGCCGCCGCCAGCACGCCCCAGTCGATCCCCGACGCCGAGACGGTACGGGTCATCACCGCCGCGATGGGCTTGGCATTGACCGAAGTCAGGGTGCGCGCCAGCAGCAGTTCGACCCAGGAAAACATGAAGCAGAAAAACGCCGTCACGCCGATGCCGGAGCCGATCAATGGGATAAAAATCTTCACAAAGAACTTGGGGAAGGAGTAGCCGTCGATGTAGGCGGTTTCGTCGATTTCCTTGGGCACACCCGACATGAAGCCTTCGAGAATCCACACCGCCAATGGCACGTTGAACAGGCAGTGCGCCAGGGCCACCGCGATATGCGTGTCGAACAGGCCGATGGACGAATACAGCTGGAAAAACGGCAACAGAAACACCGCCGGCGGCGCCATGCGGTTGGTCAGCAGCCAGAAAAACAGGTGCTTGTCGCCCAGGAAGCGATAGCGCGAGAACGCATACGCCGCCGGCAGCGCCACGCTCAAGGAGATCAGCGTGTTCAGGCTCACGTAGTACAGCGAGTTGAGATAGCCGGTGTACCAACTCGGGTCAGTGAAGATCACCTTGTAGTTGGCCAGGGTGAAATCCTGCGGAAACAGCGTCAGCCCGCCGAGGATTTCGGTGTTGCTTTTGAAGGACATGTTCAGCAGCCAGTAGATCGGCACCAGCAGGAACAGAATGTAGATCAGCAGCGGTATGACTTTGCGCTTGCTCATGTTGGTGGCCTCAGCGGTTGGCGTCGGAATGGGTCATGGCGGTGTAGAACAGCCAGGACACCAACAGGATGATCAGGAAGTACACCAGGGAAAACGCCGCGGCCGGGCCCAGGTCGAATTGGCCGACAGCCATCTGGGTCAGCGTCTGGCTGAGGAACGTGGTGGCGTTACCCGGCCCGCCACCGGTCAGTACGAAGGGCTCGGTGTAGATCATGAAACTGTCCATGAAGCGCAGCATCACCGCGATCAGCAGCACACTTTTCATCTTCGGCAGCTGGATATGTCGGAAAACCGCCCAGGCCGACGCCCGATCGATACGCGCCGCCTGGTAGTACACATCTGGAATAGCGCGCAGCCCCGAGTAGCACAGCAGCGCCACCAGGGAGGTCCAGTGCCAGACATCCATCACCAGCACCGTGACCCAGGCGTCCATGGTGTTGGCCGCATAGTTGTAGCTGATGCCCATCGCATTGAGGGTAGAACCGAGCAGGCCGATATCGGCGCGACCGAAAATCTGCCAGATGGTGCCCACCACGTTCCACGGAATCAGCAACGGAATGGCGAGGATGATCAGCACCAGCGATGACCAGCGGCCCTTGGTCGGCATGGTCAGGGCGATGGCGATGCCCAGCGGGATTTCGATCAGCAGCACGCACGCCGAGTAGATGAACTGGCGCAGCAGCGAGTCGTGCAGACGCGGGTCGAGCAGCACCTGCTTGTACCAGTCGGTGCCAACGAAATAGCGGCTGGACTGGTCGAAAATGTCCTGCACCGAGTAGTTGACCACCGTCATCATCGGGATCACCGCACTGAATGCCACCAGCAGGAACACCGGCAACACCAGCCACCAGGCCTTGTTGTTCTGCACCTTGTTCATGGCCGCACCTCCAGCAGGTAATCGTCGGCGTAGAGCATCAGCCACTGCGCGGGGAAGCTGATAGAGGCTGTGCCTTCGGGCACCGGTTTGTCTTCGGCCAGGCGCACTTTCAGGGTGGCGCCGTCCAGGCTCAGGGTCAGGATCTTGTAGGTGCCGAGGTCTTCAATATGGGTGACGTCGGCTTGCAGTGCGTCAGGGTTATGCTCATCCCACACATGAATGAATTCCGGGCGGATGCCCACCTGCAAGGTCGTGTAGGGCGTGTCGGCGAGGCGTTGCTGCACGGCCTCGGACAACCGCAGATGGGTGTCGGCAAAGCGCACTCCGCCGGCCTCAGCCTGCACTTCGATCAGATTCATCCCAGGGCTGCCGATGAAATAGCCGACAAACGTATGGCTTGGCCGCTCGAACAACTCCCGCGGCGTACCGAATTGCACGATTTGCCCGCCGTACATCACCGCGATCTTGTCGGCGAAGGTCGAGGCTTCCAGTTGATCGTGGGTCACGTAGACCATGGTGATATTGAACTGCTCGTGGATCTGCTTGAGCTTGCGCCGCAGTTTCCATTTGAGGTGCGGGTCGATCACCGTCAGCGGTTCATCGAACAGGATCGCCGAGACGTCGTCACGCACCAGGCCCCGGCCCATGGAGACTTTCTGTTTTTCGTCGGCAGTGAGGTTGCGTGCCTTTTTGCTCAGCAGGCTTTGCAGGTCGAGGACTTCGGCAATTTCCTGCACCTTGCTGTGAATTTTCGCCTCGGCCATGCCCTGGTTACGCAACGGGAAAGCCAGGTTGTCGAACACCGTCATGGTGTCGTACACCACCGGGAACTGGAACACCTGGGCGATGTTGCGTTTTTCCGGGGTCAGCTCGTTGACCACTTTATGGTCGAACAGCACGTGCCCTTCGGACGGGCTGAGCAGGCCGGAGATGATATTAAGCAGGGTTGATTTGCCGCAGCCCGAAGGCCCGAGTAAGGCGTAGGCGCCGCCCTGCTCCCATACGTGGTTCATTTCCCGAATGGCGTAGTCCTCGGGACCTGTCGGCGTAGGGCTGTAGCTGTGCGCCAGGTTCTGCAAATGGATCTCGGCCATCAGGCAACCCTCGCGACACGGCGCCCGGGGGCCTGGACCAGACGGCCCTGGCCATCGAACACAAACAGTTTATGGGTGGGGATATACACACGGATCGGCGCGTCGACGTCGTACTCATGCACCCCCGGCAAGTGCAGCACCAGCAGGAAATGCTCGCTGCGCACATGCAGGAAGGTTTCCGAGCCGCTGATCTCGGCGACTTCCACGGTCACCGCCAGTTCGAGGTCGTCGTCGTTGCTGGGCACCAGGCTGATATGGCTGGGGCGCACGCCAAAGCGGAACTCGCCCTCGCCGATGGGACGCAGGTCAACATTGAGTGGGAAGTGTACGAAATTGGCGAAGCTCACTTCATTGCCGCTGATGCTGCCCGGCATCAGGTTGATCGGCGGTTCGGAAAACAACTCGGCGGCCAATACGGTCTGCGGCTGGTGATACACCTCGGCCGCCTTGCCGCTCTGGATCACCCGGCCTTCGTGGAGAATGGTGGTAGTGCCGCCGAGTGCCAGCGCTTCGTTGGGCTCGGTGGTGGCGTAAATCGCAATGGTGTGGCGGGCCTTGAACAGCTCGCGCATTTCCTGACGCAGCTCTTCGCGCAGTTTGTAGTCCAGGTTCACCAACGGCTCATCGAACAGGATCAGTTCGGCATCCTTCACCAACGCGCGGGCCATCGCCGTGCGTTGCTGCTGGCCGCCGGACAGCTCCAGCGGGTGGCGCTTGAGGAACTTCTCGATGCGCAGCATCTTCGCGGTTTCCAGCACCTTGCTCTGGATCAGCTCGTTGGACACACCGGCCTGGCGCAACGGCGAGGCGATGTTCTCGAACACGGTCATGGTCGGGTAGTTGATGAACTGTTGATACACCATCGACACGTTGCGCAGGCGCACCGGTTTAGCGGTGACATCCACGCCGTTCATCAGGATGCGGCCGCTGTCGGGCTTGTCCAGGCCGGCCATCAGGCGCATCAGGCTGGTCTTGCCGGACAGGGTGCGACCGAGCAGCACATTGAAGGAGCCGGCCTCGAAACGCAGGTTGGCATCGTCGATCCAGGTCTGGCCTTCGATGACGCGGGAGACATGTTCCAGGGTCAATGACATGACACGCCCTTTTTTATTATTGGAATGAATCTGGCCAGTGGTCACAGCGAGTTTCGTGCCAACCGCAGCAGGTGCTTGATCCACAAGGAAATGCCCTGAAAGCGAGGTTCGGGAGCGAACAAAAATGAACAATTCGGACTGAACAACTGAACACTCAGCGGGTTGACAATGAACAGTTTTGAACAACACTGTTTGAACCCGATTGACTGAACAACGCAGAACACATGTGTGGGGGGCGGTGCGACGATTCGACTTGCCCCCTCCCACATTGACCGGGTGACATCCGTTAGATTGTGCAAGACCCAAAAACAATAAAAAGAAGGTCTCCATGGCCGAACCGCTGACTCACGACACCCTCATCCAGGAGTCCTGGCGCCGCTGCCGCGCATTCGGCCTGGACCACCAGAGCCCACCCAGCTTTGACCAACTGCCCGCCGAGGGCATCAGCCAATTGCTGGAGAGCCAGCATTCCCTGGTACAGACCACCCACCAGGAAGTGTTGCCTTACTACGAGAACATCCTGAGCAACTCCAACTGCCTGATCATGCTGGCCGACAACCAGGGCCAGGTTTTGACGTCGTGGGGCACCCAGCGCTTTATCGACCCCAAGTTGGCCCGTGGTTTCAGCCCCGGCGCCAGTTGGATGGAGCGTTCCAGCGGCACCAATGCCATCGGCACCGCGCTGGCCTGTGCCCAGGCGGTGCATATCGAACACGATGAACACTTCCTCAAGGCCAACCGCTTCATGACCGGTTCGGCGGCGCCGATCTTCGACGCCCAGCGCGAAATCATCGCGGTGCTGGACGTGTCCAGCGACAGCTACCTGCCGCCCTCCCACACCCTGGGCATGGTCAAGATGATGAGCCAGACCGTGGAAAACCGGCTGATCCTCAACCTGTTTCGCGGCGAGCATTTCCAGCTGACCTTCAACACCGGGCTGAACAACCTCGACAGCCAATGGGCGGGCCTGCTGATCTTTGATGAAAGCGGCCAGGTGTTATCGGCCAACCGCCGCGCCGACAACCTGCTGGGCATCAGCCTGTCGCGGGTGATGATCGACCGTTTGTTCAAGGTGTCGATGCTGGAGTTACTGAATCAGCCGGAGGGTTTGCCGTTCTCCTTACAGGCGGCCGGCCGCAATCGTTTCCAGTGTTTATTGAAGCGGCCCAAGCAGATGCCGGTACACGCGCGGGTTTTCAGCGAACCGGCGCCGCCGCAAGCCACACCGATCAGCCTCAAGACCCTGCATTTCGGCGATGTGCGCGTGGAAAAAGCCGTGCGCCAGGCCGAGCGCCTGCTGGAAAAGGACATTCCGCTGCTGATCCACGGTGAAACCGGCGTGGGCAAAGAGGTATTCGTCAAAGCCCTGCACCAGGCCAGTTCGCGCAGCCAACAGGCATTTATCGCGGTGAACTGTGCGGCGATTCCCGCTGAGCTGGTGGAATCGGAACTGTTCGGCTACGAAAAAGGCGCCTTCACCGGCGCCAATCAAAAAGGCAGCGTCGGCCTGATCCGCAAGGCCGACAAGGGCACGCTGTTTCTCGACGAGATCGGTGATATGCCACTGCCGACCCAGGCCCGCTTGCTGCGGGTCTTACAGGAACGCTGCGTGCAACCGGTGGGCAGCAGCGAGTTGTTCCCGGTGGATTTGCGCATCATCTCCGCCACCAACCATGTACTACGCGAGCAGGTGCAGGCCGGGCGCTTCCGTGAGGATTTGTACTACCGCATTGGCGGGCTGACCCTGGAGTTGCCGCCACTGCGCGAGCGCACTGACAAGCAGGCGTTGTTCCAACAACTGTGGCAGCAACACCGCGAACCGAAGCAATGGGCCGGGCTGAGCGCCGAGGTGCTGGCGTTGTTCGAGCAGCACCCGTGGCCGGGCAATTTGCGCCAGGTCAGCAGTGTGTTGCAGGTGGCGTTGGCCATGGCCGAGGAGCAGCCGATCCGCCCGGAGCATCTGCCGGACGACTTCTTCGTCGATCTGAACGTGACGGCGCCGCTGCCCACCAGCGCGCCTCTGGAGGACAGCATTGACCTGACGCGGCGCTTGAAAGCGGCAGGCGGGAATATTTCCCACCTGGCGCGGGAACTCGGCGTGAGCCGCAACACCCTGTACAAGCGCCTGCGCCAAGGCAATGACTGAAACCCGGGCAGCAATCGACCGCTGCCCTCTCGGGCTTGAAACCGCCTTGCCCACACGCGACACTGCGCCGCTCCATCACGAGGACACCGCCGATGACCGCAACCGCCGCCACCGTTTCTGCACGGGAGGCTTATCAAGTGCTCAAGGATATGGCCCTGGAAACGCGGGTCATCAGCGCCTGCGCGGCAGCGGATGACACGGTGAGCGTGGAAACCGACGGCTGGCGGATGGTGCTGCTGACCCAAGGTGCGGTGCTGGTGGGGTGCCAGCACTGCCGCTCACCCGACGGGCGGCATGGCTCATTGGACAGTTGGCAACGCTATGGCACCAACCCAGTGGCATTGATGAGTACGTGGGAGCACGCGCAAGTCGAGCGTCTGTTGTCGGTGTCTCAGCGCCAGCTCCACGACACGCCGGTGTAGATGCCCCGACCATCCCCGGGCGTGGAGCGGGCGGCGTCCAGGCCCTTGTCGTCATAACCCGGGGTGACGGTGTTGGCGTAGCGGCGGTTGGTCAGGTTGCGCAGGTCGACCCAGGCTTGCCAGTCCTGCTGCGGGGCGTCGTAGCCGAACGTGGCGCCGAGTAAGGTATAGGCCGCCGCGTAGTAGGAATTGGCGTAATCCACCGCCACCCGCGAGGAATGCTCGGTGTTGAGGCTGGTGTAGAAACCGGTCGGATGGTTGTAGCGCAACTGTGCCTGGTAGTAGTGCTTGGGAATGCCCGGCAAGGTGTTGTCGCCGAAGCGGTCGTCGTTGCGGTAGTGGAAGTCGCTGAAGGTGTAGGCCTGGCGCAGGGCGAGCTTACCGCTGCGGCCGCCGTCCCACAGCGGGCTGAGCAGGCTCAGTTCGACACCTTGGTGAACCGTGGGGCTGGCGTTGGACTCGGCGAGGATCGCGTCGCTGGTGGGGGTCTGGGCCTGGGTTTCAACGGTGAGCAACTCGTGGCGCACTTCCGAGCGGTACAGTGCCAGGTCCCATTGGCCGAACCACGCGTCACCACGGCCGCCGACTTCCAGGGTGGTGGCGGTCTGGTTTTTCAAACTCACGCCTTCGCGTTGCAGGCCGGTGGCCGGGCCGCTGCCCGGCCCGAAGTATTTGTTGGAACCCCAGATCATCGACCAGGCATGCGGCGGCTCGACCGAGCGGCTCAGGTTGCCGTACACCTGCAATTGCGGGGTGAAGTCATAGCGCAGGCCGATGCGCGGCGCATAGTCCCAGTCATGTTGACTGAGCGGCGCCTGGCCGTCGGGATAGGTCACCTGGGTTTCGCGGCGGGTGTAGATCGCGGCCAGGCCGGTGGTCAGCCACAGGTCCGGGACCAGTTCCAGGTCGTTGCCGATATGCAGCACGGTGTCGGAGCCCAGGTAGCTGTAGTCGCGGGTCTTGGTGCCGGGGGCATAGCCTGCGGTCTTGCCGACAGGAATTCGCACGTATTCCGACGCGCCGTTGTTGGGCATCGCCTGGGTGGTGCGCAGGCCGATCGTGGTTTTACTGTCGTGACCGAACAGGGTGTCCTGGCGAATGTAGTTCAGCGTGCCGCTGATATCGGTGTAGGCGACTTTCAGGCGATTGGTGCCTTCGCGCAGGTCCATCGGGTAGTCGTGATAGGCCAGGCCGACTTCGAGCCGTGCGTTGTCGTCGAGCTGCAACGTGGTCTTGTTGGCGATCCAGGTGGAGCCCGGTTGCAGGCGTTTTGAATCGCGGGCGGCGTTGAGGCTGTTGGCGGCACGCGGATCATGGCTGATCTGGTAGCGCGTGAGCTTGCCTGGTGTGTCGTTGGTGGTTTCGCGGTAGCGCAAGTAAAAGCGCGTCTCCAGGTTCGGGTTGAAACGGTAGCCGAAGTTGGCCGCGACGCCCTTGCCCGTGCCGGCGCTCTGCTGCTGATAGCCGTCGGATTCGGAATCGGTGAGGCTGATGTAATAGTCGGCATCCCCCAGCACCTGGCCCGAACTGATCTCGCGCTGGGCGTAGCCACGGCTGCCCGCTTCGTAGCGCACTTGCAGCTTGGGCGCGTCGTAGCCGGTATGGGTCACGTAATTGACCGCCCCACCCAGGGCCAGCGCGCCCTGATCAAAGCCGTTGGCACCGCGCAGCACCTCGACGCGGCTTTGCCACAAGGGGTCCTTGAGTTCATAGGGCGTACCGCCGGGGCCCGTCAGCGGCAAGCCGTCGAGCGTCTCGTACAACCCGGAAGCATGGGCGCCGGGGCTGCGGTTGAGGCCCGAGCCACGGATCGAGAGTTTGACGCCTTCATTATTCGCCGCCTTGGCGTACACCCCAGCCTGATACTTGAACACGTCCTCGTTGGTGCTCACCCGCCCCTGTTGCACGCTGCTCATGTCGATGTAATTGGTGCCGCCGGGCACGCGCTTGAGCTTCGCCTGCGCCACTTCAGCCGCGCTGGCTTCGCTGGTGGTGACTTCGACCGGCGCCAGTTGCAGGTCTTCGGCCTGCACAAGGGAACTGAGGGTCAGGGCAGCAAAAAGCAGCGGGGGTTGGCGCAGCAACATGGGGCGGGTCCTTGGAATGCGGGGGCGTGAAGGCAAGGCCTCGCACGCGAACTGTGATGGGAAGACCGGGACGCTCGCCAGGTCACGCCTTATTCAAGGCGCAGAGCCTTCCCGACCCCTGAAAAAACTACCTGTCTCCTAGCCCGCGGCGGACGCCAGCACGCACATGAAGTCATCCGCCTCCGACCCCGCCGGAAAGCGGAACCCGTACATTTCGTCGGTCGTCAGAATGCTGTTGAGGGCGTCGCGAAATTGCGCCTCAGTCGGCGACTCCTGCAGCAGTTTGTGTGCCGGTAACAACAACTCGGCTGAGACGCCTTGCGCACTCGCGGCGTCAATCACCGCAAACAGGATAAATCGCAGGCGGATTTCGCGATCCGTGGGCCAAACCGTTTTTCGCTTACCCAAGGTAGGGCCTCATATTTAAGAAAAGTCCGAGGCTATTGCCGACAGATGGGCGTTTCAAGCAGTGCAGTGCAAGATAGGGCACTTCCTACAGAGGAAACGGAAACACCGCACTCAACGGCCCTAACGCTCACTGCACCGGCAGAAAATTCATCAGCAACAGGCTTTGCGCGTAATTGACGCCAATGCGTCGGTAGCGCTCATCGAGCATCTGGGTCAGCAGGTCGAGTCGCGCGACGATCTTGCCGAACTCAACGGCGAAACTGAGGTTACTGCCCTCCTCCGAGATCTCGTTGGAAAACAGCAGCAGCACGCCATTGGCATCCTGACGCTGGCTGAGCAGCCAGGTGGCCTTTTCGATATTGCGCGCCGCGTTGCTGACGAATTGCGGGTTGATCGTGTCAGAGATATAGAACCGGGTGCGCCCGCCATGTGCAGTCACCAGCATGCTGCCAATCGCATAGATAAACGCCCCGACCCGATCGCCGCGAAACTCGGGGCTCAAGGAGTAACTCAGGGCCGCCAGATCGCGACGATCCCCCAGGGCGGGCAGCGGTTGACGGTTTTCGATGGCCGAACGGATTTCCCGCGCCGCGCTCACCGCGTCTAGGTAACCCGACTGCCGCCACTGGTTGGGGTTGCGCAGGTACAGCTTGTTCATCAGCAGATACAGGCTTTGCAGGTTATCGCGCATGCCGAGGGTGGCCATGCGGTCGACGCTGGTCTGGAGAAACTCATCAGGCTTGCCATTGCTGAATTGCCTGGCGATATCGCGCCCCTGTTGCTGGCTGCAGGCGGTGGTGCAGAGCAGAAACACGAGGACGAGCCAGCGCGGGCGGTTCATCCATCGGCAGGTAAGAGGCGGGAACGTATGATCCATCGGCACCAGGTCTAGTTCTTATGTCCACACGCAGTATGAGTATGGCTGGGATAGAGATAGATCCGAAAAATCCGAAAAAGTGCAGGATTGGGCAACAGAACATCCGGAAGGTCATGAGAAATGCCCAGTGCATGTCAGTGGGTTTCGCAACAAAGCGACCTCAGGGCCGGTCGGCACCCGAATCAGCACAAGCGCGTAACGATCCGCAGATTCAGGCTGCCAAAACGGGAACCTCAACCTTGTAGGGCAAGCGTCGGACATAGCCTCCCGCCGACAAAGAACGCGTTATACAAACAAAAACGCCAGCTTCAGCAGAGCTGAAACTGGCCGTCAATGCGTTGCGTCTTCCGGGCTTGACCGGCGATCGTCCGCTTAGAAAATCGAGATTGGGTAATCCACGATCAGACGGGTTTCGTTGTAATCCCCTTCCGCCTGATCAGCGTTACCGCGGTGCCAGGCTTGACGCACGCGCATCGACAAGTCTTTGACCGGGCCGCTCTGCACCACGTATTTGGCTTCAAAGTTGGTTTCATGGTGCTTGCCGTCAGCACCATAACCATAGGCACGGTAGGCGCTGCCGACCGGCATGTGCGTGCCGTCGATATTGTCACCGTTGAGGTAGCGCGTCATAAAACTCAGCCCTGGCACGCCATAAGTCGCCATGTTCAAGTCATAACGGGCCTGCCAGGACTTTTCGCCTGGGCCGTTAAAGTCAGAATATTGAACCGAGTTGGCCAGGAAGATGGAGTCGGCCAGATCACCCGACTTGTTATTACCCACGGCCACATAGTCGAACGGCGTGTCGCCGTGAACCTTCTGGAACGCCAGTGTGACGGTATGAGCACTCAGGAACGAATACGCCGCCGCCAACGACCAAGTGGTGTTGTTGATGGAGCCGGCTTTGGACTGGCCGGAATCGGTGGTGCGGTAGATGTTGAAGTCCAGGTTCAATGATTGATCGGCAGTGAACGGAATCGTGTAGTTGGCATTACCGTAGTATTGATGCCAGACGTCCTTGAGGTCCGAGGCAAACACGCTCATGGACAAGTTATCGGTCAGCGTGTACTTACCGCCGAGGTAGTCAATGCTCTTGGCCGGTATGTTGGCATAACCGGCATACAATTCGTGGCTATTGTTGGTCGTGGTCGGACCGTTACTGCTGGTGAAGTGCCCGGCGTCGAAGTTCAACCCTTCAATTTCGCTGCTCAACAGGTTGAAGCCAGTCGCTGTTTGAGGCGTGGCGCGAGTACCCGCCGTGGCCAGGACCGGGTTGTTGGGCTGCAAGTTGCCATAATGCAGTTCAGTCTTGGAGAACCGTGCCTTGATCGACGCGCCTGCACTGCTGAAGTCATTCTCCGGCCGGCCGTTGCTGTCGACCGGCAAGTTGCCAGAGCCTGCATTGCCTTTGCCACCGTCCAGCTTCACGCCCCAGTATCCGTAAGCATCTACACCAAAACCGATGGTGCCTTGGGTGAAGCCGGAGGAGAAGTTGCCTTGTATCACCTGCAACCAGTCCTGTTTATCACCCGCCGAATTCTTACCGTCACGATCAAAATAAAAGTTACGAAGCAGCAGGTTCAAACTACTGCCTTCAACAAACCCCTTGGCAGTCGCCTGGTCCTCCACACCCGCGGCTGACGCTAGTTGACTAGTGGACTGAGCGGTTAATTCATTTATCTAATGGTAACGATATACTGTGCGTCCAATGTCATGGATTGGTTATGCGCATGGCCCGACCGACTTCCCCCTTCGCTTTAATGCCTTCCGATCTCATCGCCCTGCAAGGTTGGTTGCGTATGAGTACGCTGGAACAGAGCCTCGCCCAGCGAGCGCGCATCCTGCTTCTACTGGCTGACGGATTGACGCCCAAGGCCGTCAGCGAGCAGTTGCAGGTCACGCCGCCGACGGTATTCAAGTGGCGAAAACGTTATCTGGAGGCGGGAATCGAAGGGTTGAGCGATCTGCCGCGCAGCGGCCAGCCACTCAAACTTGGGCCCGATAAAATCAACGAAATCCTGACACTGACCACCCGGCGTGTACCCCAGGAAGCCACTCACTGGAGCGTCCGTTTGATGGCCAAGTATGCGCGGGTCACCACGTGGCAGGTTCGGCAGGTCTGGGCCGCTTCCGACCTCAAACCCCATCGTCTGAAGACCTTCAAAATCAGCAACGACCCTCATTTCGCCGACAAGGTAGTCGACGTGGTCGGGCTCTATCTGAACCCACCGGATAATGCCCTGGTGTTGTCGGTTGACGAGAAAACCCAGATCCAGGCGTTGGATCGCACCCAACCGATGCTCCCGCTACGCCCAGGTCAAGTTGAACGCCGGACGCATGATTACAAGCGCCATGGTACGGCGAGTCTGTACGCGGCTTTCGACATCCTAACCGGCCAAGTAATCGGACGGATTACCCAGCGCCATCGAGCCAAGGAGTTTCTGGCTTTTCTGCAACAGATTGAACGCAGCACGCCAGCCGGACTGGATCTGCATGTGATTCTAGATAACAGTTCGACCCACAAAACGGCTGCAATCAAGCAGTGGCTGGAAAAGCATCCGCGTTTCAAATTGCACTTCACACCGACCAGCGCGTCTTGGCTGAACGCCGTGGAAGGCTGGTTTGCACAACTGGAAAGACGAGCGCTATACCGGGGTGCCTTCACCAGCGTCGCCGACCTAAAAGTCGCTATCCGCCAATTTATCGAGGCTCACAATGAGCATTCAGCCAAGCCGTTCAAGTGGAATAAAACGGCTGAGGCCATCATTAGCTCGGTACATAAAGCGAAGCTGAGTGTGATAAAAAATAAATTAATGGATTAACCGCTCAAGCCACTAGCACCCAGCGAGACCGTCAGCGCCACCAAATTCCACTTAAAAGACATTGTTTGTTCCCCTGTTTTTAATAGAGCTGCCTCGTCTCTCAACGCACAGTCAGCAGGGTCTCCCCTGAAGTCAGGCGGTCAAAAGCGAAGAGTCATAAGTCGATGGCAGATGAGAAGGTTTCTAAGTCGCAACGCATTGACTGCGCAGCGCAAGGTACCGTTTTATAACGGTTTATTTTTAGTACAGGGCAGAGCCTAAGGTGAAAAACTTATAACACTTTCCCGCCGATGGAATGACCTCGTTTCCCGTGAAAGTAATTTTCCATTTCTGTAACAATTCAGGTTTATACAAGACAGCCGGACGCGTGAAATGAGCTGGACATCGATGTTTCGCATACATCTAAAGTCCCAACTGCGCGATGAAAACGGCACGCTCTGAGCCTGGATATCCGCAAAGGGCCAAACTGATTCAGGCGTTCTTGGGGCTCCCTTATCGAGAGCGGCGAATGCCGCAATATTTAAAGCAACGTTGTGCTAGCGTACCTGTAGGACGGATTACATGATGGTCTTAGACGCATGCCTCGAGGTCGATACGACTACAAGCCTCGAGGCAGGACATCACATCGCTATAGAGCCAGCCTGCAGGTATCGCAGCGCCATGGGGGTACAGAACCTGATGACACACATTGCTCCATTGCCCCCCCTTGATTTGAATCACGATCACCCACTCATAACGGCCGCGTTGTGAACGCTGAGCTACCTCATTCAGGTTCGCAGACGCCGCTTGAGGGTTTGTGCGAGGCGCAGGTGCAGCAACGTCTGGCGCAGGACGGGCCGAACGAACTCCCCGCCTCCCGCCGACGCAGCGCCTTGCGCCTGATGTGTGACGTGGTCTTCGAGCCGATGTTTCTCCTGCTGGTCGCGTGCGGCGCTTTGTATATGGTGCTGGGCGATGTCCAGGAAGCCCTGATGTTGCTGGGCTTTGTCTTCGTCGTGATGAGCATCAGCTTTGTCCAACAGCGACGCAGTGAACGCTCCCTGAATGCGTTGCGGGACCTCTCCAGCCCAAGGGCTAAAGTGCTAAGGGAAGGTAAGGAGTGCAGCGTTCCCGCGCGGGACCTGGTCGTTGGCGATGTTGTGATGCTGGCTGAAGGCGATCGCGTACCCGCTGACCTGCTACTGACAACATGCGCCAACCTATCAATTGATGAGTCCTTGCTGACCGGAGAATCCATGCCAGTCAGCAAGCTGGTCGCGCCGCAGTCTCATACACTTGGTGATCCAGCGCCGCCGCCAATGGATGCGACCCTTGCGCAGGCATTTTCAGGCACATTGGTCACGTGCGGCACCGCCCAGGGACGTGTCACCGCCACAGGCGAGCGCAGTGCGCTGGGCCGGATTGGCCAGTCACTGGCGGACATCGAGGTGGAACCCACCCCGACACAACAGCAAACGCGTCGTGTGGTCAAGCGGGTCGCTGTCATAGGCCTGGCGCTGGCGGCGGCGCTCGCTATCGCTTTCGGGCTGCTGCGCGGTGACTGGCTGCATGGGATGCTGGCGGGCCTGACGCTGGCGATGGCAATCCTACCGGAGGAGTTGCCGGTTGTACTGACGCTCTTTCTAGGCCTCGGCGCCTGGCGACTCGCCCGTGAGAAGGTGTTAGCGCGTAGCATCCCTGCCGTCGAATTGCTCGGTGCGACCACCGTCTTATGCGTCGACAAGACCGGTACGCTGACGGCTAACAGAATGACGGTCAGGCGCCTTTGGTCCGAGGAGGCTGAGTATGAAGTCGCCAGAGACGGTACTGACGGCGGCATGCCTTTGCAGGAGGCACTCCATGGTGTGCTTGAGTACGCGGTTCTCGCCAGCCACCGCCGTGCTTTCGACCCGATGGAGTCGGCCATCGGCGAGACCGGGCAGAGCCTGCTGGCGCTCACCGAGCACCTTCACGCCGACTGGACGCTGATCGACGACTATCCCTTGTCACCCCAGATGCTGGCAATGTCGCGGGTCTGGCAATCGCCGAATCAACGAGAGCGACTCATTGCCGCAAAGGGAGCGCCCGAGGCAATCGTCGATTTGTGCCATATGGATCCCGTTCGCAGCGCGCGTATTGCGGCTCAGGTGCTGGCGATGGCGGCAGACGGGCTTCGCGTTCTCGGCGTCGCACAGGCGACCTTCGCCGCCGAGGTATTGCCCGGTTTACAGCACGACTTCGACTTCAGGTTTCTAGGATTGGTCGGGCTCGAAGATCCGATTCGTCCAGATGTGCCGCAGGCTATTGCCGAGTGCCGGGCCGCAGGCATCCGTGTGGTGATGATGACGGGCGACCACCCGGCCACAGCGATGTCGGTCGCCAGGCAGGCCGGGCTGGGCACCGATGCGCCGGTGATCACGGGAACCGAACTGTCCACGCTGAACGATTCTGAGCTGGCCGCACGATTGATCACCACGCAGATCTTCTGCCGTGTTCAGCCAGAGCAGAAACTGCGCCTGGTACGCGCGTTCCGTACACAGGGTGATGTCGTCGCCATGACCGGCGACGGTGTCAACGACGCGCCTGCGCTGAAGGCAGCCGATATTGGCGTTGCGATGGGCGCGCGTGGCACCGAGGTCGCACGCGAGGCGGCCGCGCTGGTTTTGCTCAATGATGATTTCGAGTCGTTGGTGACCGCCGTGCGCTATGGCCGCCGCATTTTCGCCAACTTGCGCAAGGCGATTGTGTTTGTGGTGGCCGTACACGTGCCGATCGTCGGCCTATCGATGCTTCCAGTGCTTTTCGGCTGGCCGATGGTGCTGATGCCGGCGCACATTTTGTTCTTGCAACTGATCATCGACCCCGCCTGCTCGGTCGTGTTCGAGGCCGAACCGCTTGAGCCGGATGCGATGAAGGCTCCTCCACGTCGAAAGGAGCAACGGTTGTTCGACAGCGCAGTGATGATACGCGGCCTCTGCCAGGGCATTGGCTTACTGATACTGCTTCTCGCGACGTATGCGGGTATGAGGTTCTTTGCGCCGGTTGCGTCTGAGCGAGATGAGCTTGCGAGAACACTGACCTTCGTCGTCCTGGCGCTGGCCAACCTCGCCCTGATCCATACCAATAAGTCATGGGGCCGCACGCGCTGGGTGGGGCCTGGCGCGTTTGGCACCCAGCTCAGTTGGATCGCTTTCGCAACGTTGGCCATGTTGGCGATAGCGCTGTTTTTTCCGCCGGTTACCCAGCTGTTCTCATTCGTGACACCCGCGCCAGTACTGCTACTTTTCGCATTTGGCATCGTCGCGCTGAGCGTAATGTGGTTCGAAGTCGTGAAATGGCTAATACGAATGAGGAGCGGGCATAGCGACTGAGCGAAGCCTTTCGTGCTGATCCCCGAGTTCGCCAGGGGCTGCACATGTCGCAACCCAGGCGAGGTTTGTTCAGCAGCTAATCGCTTAGATTGGCTCCCAGCTTTGGAAAAGCAAACCGGATCAGCAGCGCAACATCGGGTGCTTCGCCCGTGAGAGTAATCTCCGCCCCTCGAACATTATCGGGTAACGCGGCGAGTGGACTCGTCACGTTGGCGAACCTCTTACTCGGGTCAACGCCTTCATAAAAGGTGTACGTCAGGATTCGAACCCTGGAATCGCCAGTAACGTTCACCGGCTTCCAGGAATCCAAAGTAACTTTTTAAAACAATACGTTAGATTCTAATAATTACCGCACCAAGGCACTTTTGAATGCGTTGGAGCCCGCGCCGATCATGGGGCGCATAAGGTGGCGGAAATCATTCCGCCCTCCCCCGCGTGCTGCCGATCGAACACTATCGCCAATAGTCGTAGTGAAACATCCGGGGGCCGCTGATAATCTGCGACCACGTTCGCCAGCCGTTTAGGGATGGAGGCGAAAATAGAAGCCCTGGAGCCGCGAACCTCCGGGGCTTTGCTTTTTTGGCGCAGGCTGACACCCAACTCTTCTGGGCATTTTTTCCTTTGGCCCTAAATTGTTCAGGGCGCTGGGCGAAATCCCTTTCAGTACCGACATGGCCGAAATCGGAATGGTTGTGATGTGCCTCGATCTTTCCCGATAGACACGTTCGATTGCCCCCGCCGGATTGTTTGGCTGTCATGGATTTGGTGTGTTTGTGCATTGGCGTAGCCGTGAAGCAAGCCTACGATCAGCCCCTGAGGCAGCCGACCTAGCGATTGCTCATGATCGCGTTTAGCGCGGATACAATAACGCCCGCGTGGCGGCGGGCGTTTGGCATAGATCGTCGAAGCGTTATCGCCTTAATCGAAGGCGCCGTTGAGGACTTCGTAGATTAGGCCGGAAGCAATTGCGACCAGTATCAAGTCCGTGCCTGCCTGCTGCCATTCGTAGCCGTCGTAATGTGGAAGTCTGCCCAGCAATCGACCATCAAGTTTCTTGGCGATGCCTGGAGGAAGAGGCTTCCCTCTGGCGAGGTTCTTTTGTATTCCGGGTGGCAGTGAAGGGCCTGGGCTCCAGTAGTCACGGTAGCCGCCGAGCACTCCCAATACGCTGCCCCGGTCAATGCTTGGTCCGCGAGACCAATCGTCTCCGCTGGGACCTTTCCCCTTATTACCCTGGTTGCCATGACCCTGACCACCTTGTGAGTTGCCTTTTCCATTGCCTTGACCTTTCCCATTGCCAGGGTCTGCGAGTGCAGCCACCGAGCCAACGGCCAAAGTAAGGCAGATAGCAGCTACAAGCGTGCGTGATCTAAACATGACTGTCTTCTCCGGAAGGGAATGCTCCCTGAAATGTAGACGGTATTGAAGGTTTTAGTTCCGTAATACCCATCCCACTCGCTGCATCCGTTAACGGAGCGTGGCACCCAACGATAACCGCCGATTAGGCACCCTCCAGGTTAAAAAACTGCGGGATCAGGTGCTGCTTTCGATTTCACCAATCGTCGATGCCTTACACCCAGCACTGCCAAACACGTACATACATTCCCCTTGTATTTGATAGCTTAAAGCCATCAAGTGGCATGCCTCATGCGCAGAGCCACCTTGGACAAGACGTGGACGTCTGGCAATCATCACTCATTGGTGAATTGTTTCTATCAGGGAAGAGGATCTGAAGCGGGTGACCGCCACCCCATCCTCCATAGCCAAATGCTCAGGCATGCACGCGCGCCTATGGCTGACCCTGCCCGACCAAAGCGTTAAGCATTGGTGCCTTCCCAGGAATCTGTTTTGCGACCAACAGTCGTTGCCCAGGAGCACCCTCAGGAAATGGATTCCGGAAACCATTCAATAGACGGGGCGAACTCCGAAAAGCCAAACGAGTAGGAACTTAAATATGGAGATTTATAGTATGTCAGCTCAAGAAAACTACGTTGGTGTTGGCGGATGGACTGCTTACCACGAACTGACTCCAAAGGACCACGCTGTATTCAAAGAAGCCTTGGAAGGCTTTGTGGGGGTGCAATACACCCCTGAGACGGTTGCGACCCAGGTCGTCGCCGGCACAAACTATCGCTATCACGCCAAAGCACAGCAGCCTGGTTCGCCAGCAATCTGGGCAGCAATCGTAGAAATCTACGCCCCCCTCAAAGGTAAGCCGCACATCACCCAGATCATCCGCATCTAAGCGCGCTTAACACCCTTCGGGTCACGCGAGGATTGCGGGACTCGAAGGCTGATCGCGCGCCCTTGCTTGTGCTGCGCTTCTGGCTTCTCCCTCCCCTGGAGCCGCAAGCATGACGATTGATGCCCTCCCCGACCTGAATGCGTATCCCACCCCTGAGCGGGCGTTTCGCTATCTGCGACTTATTGCGAGGTGGCCGAGGTTCGTGGGTGCGATGAAGGCTACGTGCCGGACCTCTTCCCCGCCCAGCATTACGATGACTACCTGATCCTGAACATCGACCTGAAGCCAGGCCGGATCAAGAACTGGAGGAAGCCGGTCGCCACCGACATCGAAAAGATGATCGAGGCGAACCAGGAAAACTGATCAACCAGCGCGGTGTATCGGATATCGCTCAGCCCTCTGTGATGACAGCAGGGTGGTTGCCTTGCCCCTGGCCTTAGCGGATTTTGTCGCGGCGTAGACGGGCAACACTCGAAGGGATTCAAGCGACATCCGATGCGGACGAATTCGCGGCCTATAACGCTATAGGCCGCCACTGATACTCAAGGAATCAGTCATCCCGATCATCACGATCTCGACCGTGATAACGATCATACCCGCGATCATCGTATCGGCGATCATACCCACGGCCCCGACCTTGGTCATCGTAGCCCTGGTCGTATCTGCGCCCATGATCATCCCCTCTGTAACGATCATGCCCATACCGTCCTCCGTCGTCCCAGATAGGCACGCAACCACCAAGCAGAATAAGACCAGAAATGGCCAAAAGGGTTATTGCTGCGCGCTTCATCTTGAACGTCCTAATTGCTTGAGAGGGTTAATTTTTTGACTGCAAATCAGCCCAATGATTCAGCCGTGCCCGCGAATAAACATCGGCCCGAGCGGCCGCCAGGGCATGATCAATTACACGTCGCTGAAGAGCGTCGCGCCGGGGAAAATTGGCCAGGCCGATCTACCTGAGCGCCATGTGCATCGACGCCCGGGGCGACCGCTACAGCAATTCCGTGGAGAGGGTGAGCACTAAAATCCACCAACACCGCTAAGCCGTGCGTTAAAAGTAACCGTACAGTAGACACATCTTGACGAAATCATCTTAGGCCATGGCGCGAGCAAGACGCCCTTGTTGACGGTAGCGGTGAAGCGTTTACGAGCTTTTGGTGTCCGGGAGAGGCCCTTTGGCCCAGTGGGCCAATGCTTCACCGCTCAGGTAAGGCAGAGCCTCGCGGGCCGTATGTGCGAACCGAGTACTACTGGTACCTTTATCGTCATATCTGAACCAGTGGTCGCCGCCCATAAGCTGTATCAAAACGTGGGCTTTGTGCTGGAGTCGGAGCAGGAAGGACAGCAGTGGTGCAAGTCGGTGGTGGAGCAGTGTTTTGTGCGGCAAGGGGTTTGACGCAACAGCGCCCCAGTAAATGGGGCACTGTTACGGCCTGACGATCACTCGTCGAGATTGCCCATGGCTGTGGTGTTAAAGCCGCCGTCCACGTACATGATTTCCCCGCTGATTCCCGACTCCAGGCCCGAGCACAGGAAGGCGCCGGCATTGCCGACCTCTTCAATGGTGACGTTACGGCGCAACGGCGTTTGCGCCTCGTTGGCCACCAGCGTCTTGAGGAAATTCTAGATGCCGGAAGCGGCGAGGGTGCGAATCGGCCCGGCAGACACCGCGTTAACCCGCGTGCCTTCGGGGCTCAACGAGCCGGCCAGATACCGTACGCCAGCCTCCAGCGAAGCCTTGGCCATGCCCATCACGTTGTAGTTGGGCATGGTGCGTTCTGCGCCCAGGTAAGACAGGGTCAACAGGCTGCCATTGCGGCCCTTCATCAGCTCCCGACCGGGAATATTACGAGGCCCATGGGCGGTTGGGGAGATACTTTTTCAAGTGATGGCATTAAGCTATCTCGCACTTAACCATCATGGCATTTAACAGGGTTTGAATTTATCTATGGGTCGTTCCTTTGCTTGGGTCTTTCCGTTGTGCCTGGTGGCTGTTTTTGGTGCGGGTTGTTCTTCTCATAAAGGCCTGCCGCCGGCCAAACCCAAGCCGGTCGTACTGACGGCAGACGACCACCATGCGAAGGTTATTTTCAGAATGCTCAGCACCGAATCGCAGGTGAGCTTCAGCGCTGGGCCCGAGGGGAATTTGAGCAGCGTGGGGGTTGTTTACAACGATTCCCTGGAGCAACAGGCGCCGGCGTTTGTCCGAGGGTTACCTGTGCAACGAATTGCGTTACTGCTTTCCATGGCAGCCGTCGGGGGGTGTGTTAGTCAGCCAGTGTCGCTGAGCAAAAGTGCGGTAAAGGCATATGGCGTTTTTCTGGGTCAACCTGTGGTAGCTGATACGGTATTCCGTGACGGAGACAGATTGAATTTCCAGCTCGTCGCTCCGAAAACAGATGCAAAACCGGAACGCACCGTTGTGCAATTGGAGGCGTCTTGCAGCGTGGCACAACTGCGTGCCGCTTACATTGATTCTCCCTTTGCGCGGGTTTACATCAATCGGCAAAACGGGGTGTACGTGGGCGCACGCTCCCTGACGTCATCCCTTTATTCAGGGCTCACCAGTAACCCGAGTTTCATTCACGCCTGTTCTGAGACACCGCAGCCCGACTGGAGAGTCGTCAGCGTAAAAGAGGATGACCAATGGGTGATGCTTGATAGGCATAGCATCAAACAGCAAGGCTCGGAAACGCTGTTCTGGGGGGCGTATGACAATAAAAAAATAGTGACGGATGCCTCGCAAGGCACGCCGTCTGCCCAAAAGCGTGAACACTATGCTGTCGATTGCACCGAGCAGAAGTTTCGTCGGCTGGCCAGTTATGACGTTGATATATTTAACAGTGTGATAGACGGTGAGACCCCGCAGAATCCAGTCGTCAAGACTGTTGCGCAAGCCCGCGATGATTACAAGCTGTTGTTCAAGACGCTGTGCGCCGGCGCTGAACAACTGAAGCAACTGCCCACGTATAAACCGCGCTACAAAGTGCGTGCTGTGCCAAGCCCATATAGTGTTGGTACGCCAATGCTTTCTGCAATCAACGCCCTCAATCTGCAACCGGCAGCCAAAAAACTCAGCTATGTTGCGACGAGCCGGACACCCACCCGCAAGGGTGGTGCTTCGTTGGTGTACGAAGAGAATTTCCTCACCACGGACTCAGCGAGCGGGCAAGTAGTTGTCGATGTACGCAGTGAGGCGTACGAGATACGTAGAGTTACTTGGCGGGGGTTGATTGTGCTCGCCAGTACCATCACTACGTTTGACCAGAAAGTGGGCACCTATGAACTCAAAAGCTTGAGTTTTTCCGGGGATTGGCAGCGCATGCCCATAGGCTCTCTCCTGAGTTACTCCGCTCAGGGGCGCCAGCACGGCGCTGAGCAACGTTGGGGCGACGGGAAAGGCTACGCGGTCGACTGCACTGTAAAGCGCGAACTTGACGCCGATGAGCTCAGTGCTGGACTGACTGGAAAAGCCAAGGAAATGGGCTGCACGACTCAAGGCGACAAGCACGCAATCGTTAGAAAATTTTATTATTTGGCTGACTACGGCTATTTTTTCGCATGGGGTACGCAGAGCAATTCGCTCTCTGGTGATGAAGTTCATATTTTGAGCGTTCGCTAAACGATAGCGCTAAAAAAAGAGGGGTGGTCAGGCACAAGAAGCCATCAACGCATTGGTATGGTCGATCTGGCTCTGCATTTGTATGTCTTACTGTGTAGCCTTAGAAGCGACCTTCAGAGCCGCGTCGAGATCCTGCTCAGCGATGGAAAGAATGATCCTTAGATTCTCCATCTCGTAATGATGATCCTTGGATACCGCAGCCATTTCGAGCAGATTCTGTTTATTGATTTCCTCAATTTCGGCGCGGAGCTCCTGGCTTAGGGCGTTCTGACGAACCACGCTCGAACCGAGGGTCGCTGCGACCTCTGCTCTCGCTTTTTTGCTCTCGATTAACGTTAGTACCAGTACACCGGTCACGATCAGAAGCGCACCGATCACGAACACCCAGCCAGCAGAATAACCGCCAGTCCCGCTACAACACTTCGCATGTCGTTCCCTCTTTGGTTTGGCGGGACTGTAGCACCTGGCCGCAGAAAGCAAAAAGCCCAGCGCGAGGCTGGGCTCAAAGCAACTAATCTGCAAGAGACTAAGCGTCTGGAACTTCTTTATCGAGTGCAAGCTTTGGATCAGCCACCTCTACCCAGCCCTTCTTCAAATACTCATCTGCCACAATTTTACGTATCAAAAAACAGTAGATGATTGGCAGTCCAGCAATAGGTATAGCTGCCCATGGCGGGCCTGCAAACAGCCCCAACCCTATAGCAATACCCCAGATCAATAAATGGCGCCAAAGGCCGGCGAAGCAAAGATAGAGTGGGCCTAGGAACAATATTGCCAGAACCTGAAACGCATCGACTTCTTCAACCTTGCCATTGTCTAGACTTTTGAAGTATCGGGTCATTGCACTCTCCGTGTGGGGGTTAATTCGGAAAAAATAGCACTGGGAAAGCCAGATGCAAAGAGCCCTGCGTGGGGCTGGGCTCTTCTGTTGTGAGCTCAGCCCTTCTTCAGTGCGATGAAAGCACCGCCGACTCCAAAAACAGCACTGTAGCCGGCCCCGCACGGAACGTCGGGTTGTGCTTGGCTGCCTCAAGCATATGCGGAGCGAGATCATGTGCATCAAGCGCTTCTTTTGATGCCCACTTCTTGATCAATACCCTGATCCTGAACATCGACCTGAAGCCGGGCCGGATCAAGAACTGGAGGAAGCCGGTCGCCACCGACATCGAAAAGATGATCGAGGCGAACCAGGAAGGCTGATCAACCAGCGCGGTGTATCGGATATCGCTCAGCCCTCTGTGATGACAGCAGGGTAGTCACCTTGCCCCCAGCCTTAGCGGATTTTGTCGCGGCGTAGACGGGCAACACTCGGAGGGATTCAAGCGACATCCGATGCGGACGAAATCGCGGCGTATATAGCTCGGCCTATAACCTCTCCCGGCAACACCAAAGCGAACTGTCAGTAGCTATCCACCAAGATGAACCGAACTATTTTGCTGCGTAGCTTTTGCAAAGATCCTGCGTCAAAACCACCAGACCCGAGCTTTTGAGAGATTGCACCATAAATTCAATCTCACCTTTGTAAGCGGGGTCTGAGCTAACTTTGCGAGCCTCGGCCTTGGTTGCTTCGTCCGTGTCAGGATCGCTGGCCAGCACGTTTTCGAAAGAGCCATTTAAGGCCGGGTTTGCCTTATTGCAGAGCTGCTCCACTGCAATGAGGGTTACTGCAACTTGATGAGCATCAACAGGCTGACTCGCAAAACAGCTACTGGCAAAGCCGGTGCTGACCA
Source organism: Pseudomonas sp. LY-1 (assembly GCF_053502595.1). Classification (NCBI taxonomy): domain Bacteria; kingdom Pseudomonadati; phylum Pseudomonadota; class Gammaproteobacteria; order Pseudomonadales; family Pseudomonadaceae; genus Pseudomonas; species Pseudomonas sp. LY-1. The sequence continues at coordinate 4,301,593 of NZ_CP094353.1, forward strand.
GGGTAAGGCAAAGCGTTGCGTTTCTTACTGAAAACATTCAACAGCCCCTAAACTTTCAAATAAATGAGTATGGCTTTGACCATATCGGCCTAAGGCCATTCAGCTTTACCCCTTCCCGAAAATATCCGCATGCACTGCCCCCGCGCCAATCGGCAACCAGAGGGAGGCATGAGTGTTGACGAATACAGGTGAACCAACGAATGGAGAGAGTCATGGGCAAAGACAACAGCACCCCGGCGTTCCCGAGCGACAGCAATGAATACGGCGCGGTGCTGGGCATGAGCATGCGCGACTACTTCGCCGCAAAAGCGCTTACAGCTTTCATGCAGTGGGAGTTGAGCCAAATGCCGGAAGGTACTGCTGATTCGCGTGGCGCGGCGTCAGCCAGCGGCCGCCAGGGCATGATCAACTACAAATCGCGGAAGAACATCGCACCGGGGAAGATCGGTCAGGCCGTCTGCGGCATCCCGCATCGATGGACTATCTACCTCCGCGCGCTCTGCATCGACGCCCACGGCGACCGGTACAGCAAGTCAGTGGAGATTGCGCCCGATGGGCTCTACCTCTCCGACCACCTGGAAGACGTGATCGAGCATTGCTACAAGGAACTGCGCGATTCTGCAAACCAAAGTCAGATGGTGACCTCGGGATGGATCGCGATTCCCAAAGCGATGTCGCTGGACGAGGCTCACGCCGCGCGGTTCTTCGAAGCGGTCGGCGCCTGGAATCAGCAGAAGGTCGCTGCGTGAAACGAATCCACAAACAGGTCAGCGCGAGACACCGACTAACCTGGCTCGCACTGCCGGCCAGCGAAATAGAAGAGGTAGGCCATGGCCAAATCAGTACAGGAGCGATCAGTCAAGGCTGCGCAGAAGCGCTTGGCGGTCGCGGAGAAGGAATTGCGGCACAAAGTCAGGCCGGGTATCGAGCGGGCCATGGAGCGTATTCGGATGCCCGGCAAGGTGCCGGTCATCAGCGAGGTATTGCAGATCGCTATCATGAAGATGGACTTGATGGCTGACGACGAGCTGATCGAGTTCTTGAGTTATCCACGCCACGAAATCGTGATTAGCGAAAACGTGGCGCGAACGTTTCACAATCGAAGTATGACTGAGATTAGTCGGGACCCAGGCGAAGAAATTGTGCCTCCTATCGCTCAGCCTGCAGAGTCAGAGTTATCGACCCCGGCTCACCCTCTTTGGTGAGACCCGGGATCTGGGTTATCACGTGGCCTTGGAAGCTGCCACCCACTGAAAGAGTGACATCAAACTCACCCTCTAGGGCCGGATCGCCAGCATGACTGTATGTGCCTTCGCGGAGCGTGACCCTGTACACATCGATTTTGTCAGTATCTTCTAAAAAAAGCTCTTCCGGACTTTGTTTTCGGTCATAGAGCGCCGCTCTAGATCCTGTTCCAATTGACAAACGATCTATCTTTAACTTCCCCACGAATTTCTCCTTGATCCGGCTCCATGCCGGTCCCCTTTGATACCCTATATCAACGAACCGTGCCAGCCGGCGAGGCATTTGACATTATCGGTTCGGGGTAGGCTGCAGCAAAGGCATCCGTAAAATTTACCCAATAGAAATTCAAATTACTGAGTCGCATTGAAAGCTCTTGCAGCAAAAAGATGTACTCCTGCTCAGGTAAAGCCGTAGTGCCAAGGCTATTGCGCGTCTGAACTAGAATGCTAGCGACACTTGCCACCAACCCACTGTGAGCAATCACAAGATCGTAAGTACCAAGCTCGTGCGCCGGTAGCAATTTCAATGAATCAAATGATGACTCTATCGAGTGCGAGTACATCAAGTTCCAGTTCATTCTGACAATCATAAAAGAGTGACTGTGCTGCGTAAAACTCACGAAATTGTTTGCAGCATCCACAGCATTTTTCGCTACAGCAAAAAAAGCAGATGCTTGCCTATTACGCTCCTCTGCTCGCTCCGACTGCTGGCGTTCGACCTGCCGATTACTGATTTGGAATGCCCCCCAAATCGCTGCAATCGAACCTAGTGCTTGAGCCCAGCTTGCAAGCTCGCTGCTGCTGAGGTTGAGAAGAGACAAAATAAAAATCACCGCTGCCGCTAAAACAACGTTTTGGACTGAGCACAAAGGCTTGAAAAGACTTTTACCGTAATCGTTCAACATTCCCGCCCCCTATTTTTACTAATTCCGCAAATATACCCGGCGAGGCTCCCCTATGTCCGACATTACCTACGGCTCTGTGTGCAGCGGAATCGAAGCCGCTACCCAGGCCTGGCACCCGCGGGGCATGCGCGCCGCTTGGTTCGCCGAGATTGAGCCGTTCCCCTCGACGGTCCTCGCCCACCATTACCCCGACGTGCCGAACCACGGCGACATGACCAAGCTTGCCGCCCTGGTGCTGGCCGGCAAGATCCCGGCACCGGACGTACTGGTCGGTGGTACCCCGTGCCAGGCCTTCTCAGTCGCCGGCATGCGCGAAGGCCTCACCGACCCGCGCGGCGCCCTCACCATCAAATACGTGGAGCTTGCAGATGCAGTTGACTATGTTCGCGCCGGCCAGCGAAAGTCCGCCAGCGTCATCGTACCCGGCGTCCTCAGCGACAAAGGGAACGCCTTCGGATGCTTTCTTGGCGTGCTTGCTGGGGAAGACTGCGAGCTGCAGCCTTCAGGGAAGAAAGGCAGGACGCTGGTTGTGTGTATGGCCCCAAAAGAACAATCGCGTGGCGGGTCCTGGACGCCCAATATTTCGGCCTGGCCCAACGACGCCGTCGTGTGTTCGTTGTCGCAAATGCTCGAAACGGGTTCGATCCCACCGAGGTACTTTTTGAGTGCGAAGGCATGCGCCGGGATACTGCGCCGCGCCGAGGCCATGCGGAAGCTCCCGCCGGCACTCTTAGAAGCACTGACGGTGGCGGTGATGTTGACCACGCAGTAGCTGGCCATCTTCAGTCAACCGCATTTGGAGGCGGCGCCAACTGTGAACAGACCGAGGTAGCAACTGCTCTCAGCGCGCATCCGGGCGGCACACGGATGGATGCTGAAACCGAGACCTTCATAGTCTCAGCGCCTCTCACCACAAACCCATATGGCGACCACGAGAGTCGGGAAAGTCTTCTTGTCGTGGCGGGCACATTACAAGCGAACGGGAACCTGTCGTGGATCGGGCTCAAGTGGGCAGGCATGAAGCGGCCACGGGTAATCAGCCTGGAGAACGTGAAGCAGATCCTGCAATGGGGCCGGCTGATCGCCAAGCGCGACAAGGCCACCGGCCGCGTGGTGAAACTCAGCGGAGAAATTGCAGCACCTGGTGAAGTTGTGCCGGTGGGCCAGCAGTTCCTGATCCCTGACCCTAGGCAGCGCGGCCGCACTTGGCGCCGTTTCGTAGCCCTGCTGGAAGGCATGGGCTATGTCGTTGAGTGGAGGGTGATTAAGGCCTGCGACTTCGGCGCACCAACCAGCCGGGAACGCCTGTTCATGATCGCCGGGTGCGATGGGAAGCCGATCGTGTGGCCGGAGCCAACCCACGCGAAAAACCCGGTCAAGGGCCAGCAGAAGTGGAAAACCGCTGCTGACTGCATCGACTTCACCGACCTGGGCAAAAGCATCTTCGGTCGCAAGAAAGACCTGGCCCCGGCCACACTGCGCCGCGTTGCCAAGGGCATGAAGAAGTTTCTCATCGACAACCCGGCGCCGTTCATTGTCCCGATTGCTAACTGGTCCGGCGAGGCAGTGCAGTCCGCCAGTGAGCCGCTGCGCACGATCACCTCCTACCCTAAGGGCGGCGCCTTCAGCGTGGTCAGCCCGATCATCGCACCGGCAACGCACCAGGGCAGCGACAGAATCAACGACCCGCTCGAACCGCTGCCGACGGTCACGTGCGCGAACCGCGGTGAGCTGACACTGATCAGCCCTGTGATGGTTGGGGCCGGCGGCCCGGTCTACGCCGGGCACCCGGTAGCAGCGGATAAGCCAGTCGGCACGCTCATGACTCGCAGTCACCGCGCGATCGCAGCGGCGCACCTGGTGAAGTTCCGTTTCGATGACGCGGGCAAGGCGCTGGACGAGCCATTGCCGACCATCACCAGCGGCGGCAACTATCAGCGCCCGGCCGGTGCCGCTCACGCCATGGGCATCTCCACGGTGTTCATGGCCCAGATGAATGGCGGCTTCAACACCACCGACGCCAAGAGCATTGAAAACCCGATGACCACGGTGACCAACACCGGCAGCCAGCAGCAGCTGGTGGCGGCAAACCTGGTTCACCTGCGGGGCAACTGTGATGCACGGGACGTCAATGACCCGCTACACACCGTCAGCGCCGGCGGCCAGCACCACGGGCTGGTCAGCGCATTCATGGAGCGGGCATTCGGCGGCAGTGTTGGCCAGGGCCTGGAAGATCCGGCGCCGACCATTACTGCCGGCGGCGGCGGTAAAAGTTCACTGGTGTCGCTCACGCTGTCGCCAGAGCATAAAGCTGGCGCCCTGCGCGTTGCCGCCTTCCTGATCAGCTACTACGGCACCGAGAACACTAGCGCTTGCGACTCACCAGCACCGACGATCACCACCAAGGACCGCCTAGCAATGGTCACCGTAATGGTGAAAGGCACGCCATACGTGATAGTCGACATCTGCTTGCGGATGCTGAAACCCACGGAGCTTTACAAGGCTCAGGGCTTCCCGGCCGACTACATCATCAGCCACGGCGCCGATGGCAAGCCGTTCACCAAGACCCAGCAAGTACACATGTGCGGCAACAGCGTCAGCCCGCCGCCGATGGCCGCGCTGGCACGGGCCAACGACCCGTGGCGCGCGGAACAACGCCAAGCCCGCGCCGCATAACTCCCCACTCCACCGCCCGGGCATAGCCCGGCAAGGACTCATCGTGAAACGGATTTACCTCAGCGGCCCCATGACCGGCCTGCCCGATCTCAACTTCGCAGCCTTCCACGCCATGACCGCCGACCTGCGCGCCGCCGGCCACGCCGTCACCAACCCCGCCGAGATCAACCCTGACGGCGGCACCTGGACCGACTGTATGCGCCGCGACATTGCCGCCCTGATGGACTGCGACACCGTGGTCACCCTGTCCGGCTGGCAAGAATCGAAGGGCGCCCAGCTCGAAGTCCTGATTGCCCAGCACCTCGGAATGCGCGTTGTGGGAGCCCATGAAAGCCTTCAAAAAGCAGTTGAGCGTCAGCTACTTGAACCGAAAACTACTGAGCCACCCAAAATACTGCTCTCGGATACATGAACCAAAAAAAGATTTCTCAACTTATCTTGGGCGCCATCTTTAGTTTTAAAGCGCTCATGCCATTCAGCAACTGAATTACAGACATCTGTACAAAACGCACTGACATCTAGCTGCAAAACGCCGTTGACGCGATTGCAATGCCCAGTTGTTGTTGTGAAATGGATACTATCTAAAAATGACCGAACCTTTTGAGTGGTTAGGTCTGCATCACCTTGATGTAGCATCGAGCATCTTAGTGCGTAGCATGAATCGCCATCCATAAATATAGTTCTTCCGTTCATAAGAGGATGCTGAAAGGAATACTTATTCATCATATATTCATCAAACCAAGCAGCGTACTTAACCCCACTTGTCTTGTTATTTGCCGCTTCAAGCTTTGAGCAAATGTCCGGAAGTGACAAAGACATAAATAGAGCGGCGTACCAGTTTTTGTACTCTAAAGATTTCAATATAGCATCAGTAAATCGCTTCATGATTTCCCTCTGTGAGCTACGCAATTTGAGCTCGCAGCTTAGCTCAGTATAAGAGAAACACGAGTCCCCTCCCCCTTCAAAGTCAGCCGCTATAGCGGCAAGGACACCCCATGTTCGCAACGAAACTCACCCTGATCCTGCTGGGCGCTTTGCTGTACCTGGCCGGCACCGGCTACTGGCTCGCCTGGCTCGGGCCTGACCTGCTCAGCACCGGCACCATCGAGGCGCTACTCGGCGCATTCGCCGGCACCTGTGCCTGGATGTTGATCACCTTCGGCCTGGTCATCCACATCATCAAGACAGCGCGGCCCGCCGGCTCTCTCGACAAACCTGACGTATAGAGGTGCATAGCATGGAAATGCAAAGCGAAACCCTTGCCGAGGAAGAGCTGGCAGCGATCACAGGCTACATGATCCCGTCCGGCCAGATCGCGTGGCTCAACCGGAATGGCTGGAAGTACGTACTGACCCGGGCAAGGCGCCCGGTAGTCGGCCGGGTCTACGCCCGCATGAAACTGGCAGGCGTGAAACCATCAGCAGAAAACGTCGCGGCTGAAACCTGGTCGCTGGATCTGTCAAAAGTAGGATAAAGCGATGCGAGCAAAAAAGGCGGCAAACAGGGATCTGCCGCCGCGAATGATTCGGCGTGTGCGCACGTTGAAAGGCGGTAAAGAGTGGGTTGGGTACTACTACGACGGGAGGAATGAAGACGGGAAGCGGGTGGAAATACCGCTCGGGGGTGATTTGGATATCGCCAAGGCTGAATGGGCAAAGCTCGATTGCAAGCCAGTGCCAAAGAAGGACGCTCTGCTGGGCCAGGTATTCGACCGCTACGAGCGAGAGATCATCCCGGGCAAGGCACCGAAGACGCAAAGCGATAACCTGCTGAGCCTGAAGCAATTGCGCAAAGCCTTCAGCGATGCGCCCATTGACGCGGTGACGCCGCAGGTCATAGCCCAATATCGGGACGGGCGGAGCGCCAAGGTACGAGCCAACCGCGAGATATCCCTGCTTTCGCACATCTATAACATCGCACGCGAGTGGGGGATCACCGATAGCAACCCGGCCGCCGGCGTGCGGAAGAACAAGGAAGTACCGCGGGACTTTTATGCAACCGAGGAAATCTGGAGCGCCGTGTATGCGGTCGCGACCTCGGAGTTGCGCGACGCCATGGACCTGGCTTATTTGACTGGCCAGCGCCCCGCGGACGTGCTTTCGATGCGGGAAGCAGACGCGGTTAACGAGTTCCTGCAGGTTGCCCAGGGCAAAACTTCCAAAAAGCTACGAATCCGCCTGACTGCCGCCGGAGTTTTGAATGACTTAGGCACACTAGTGGAGCGGTTGATAGAGCAGAGGCGTTCCCGCGGCGTGCGGAGCCCGTACCTGATTGTCACGGAGGATGGGCGACAGGTGACCAAGCCGATGCTGCGATTGCGCTTTGACGACGCCAGGGACCGGGCGATAGCGACAGCCCGCGAGAAAGGAGATGGGATTCTTGCTGCGAGCATTCGTCAGTTCCAATTCCGCGATATCCGACCGAAAGCCGCCAGCGAGATCCTCGACCTGGGTGATGCCAGCCGCCTCCTGGGGCACACGGATAAGCGCATCACGGAGACGGTCTACAGACGCGTTGGCGAGATCGTGAAGCCGACTCGCTGATCTCAAATCTGGCTGAGTTGCGGAAACCGCCTGAAATGATGCGGAAACGATCAGATGTTTCACTATCAGCATTCCTGAACGCCAGAAACGCAAAAGCCCCGCAATCGCGAGGCTTTCGTGTAAATCTTGGCGGGAAACCAGGGATTCGAACCCTGGGAACGCTATTAACGTTCGCCGGTTTTCAAGACCGGTGCATTCAACCACTCTGCCAATTTCCCTTTTGCATCACAGGATTATAGCAGCCCATCCTGTCTCAGCGGGCGCCATAATACCCGAATGAAACACACTGTCAAACTCTCGCCATCGCTTGTTACAGAGCGTCTGTTATGATCTTTGCGACTGAACGTTTCAAAACCGAAGGAGTGTCGCCATGCGCGAACAGAATTACGCAGTGAATGGTAACGCGCAGGCTGAGCAGCTTGAAGTCAGCCGCGTCTTGCGCAACACCTATGGCTTGCTCGCCCTTACCCTCGCATTCAGCGGCGTGATGGCGTTCATGGCGCAGCAGATGCGCGTCGGCTACCCGAATGTCTTTGTCGTGTTGATCGGCTTCTACGGTCTGTTCTTCCTGACCAACAAGCTGCGTGACTCGGCCTGGGGCCTGGTGTCGGCGTTTGCCTTGACCGGTTTCATGGGCTTTATCCTCGGCCCGATCCTTAACCGTTACCTCGGCATGGCCGGCGGCGCGGAAGTGGTCAGCTCGGCGTTTGCCATGACAGCCCTGGTGTTTGGTGGTTTGTCGGCGTATGTGCTGATCACCCGCAAGGACATGAGTTTCCTGGGTGGCTTCATCACCGCCGGCTTCTTCGTGTTGCTGGGGGCAGTGGTCGCTGGCATGTTCTTCCAGATCAGCGGTCTGCAGTTGGCGATCAGCGCAGGTTTTGTGCTGTTCTCCTCCGTGTGCATCCTGTTCCAGACCAGCGCCATCATCCACGGCGGTGAGCGCAACTACATCATGGCGACCATCAGCCTGTATGTGTCGATCTACAACCTGTTCATCAGCCTGTTGCAGATCTTCGGCATCATGAGCCGCGACGACTGATTGCCAGCAGTATAAAAAATGCCCCGTATCGCAAGATACGGGGCATTTTTGTTTCAGGACGCTTTGTTCAGGGCTCAGTACTGGTTGGGCTCCATCTCCAGATCGACCTTGAAACGCTGGGCAATATCCTGCTGGATACGTAGCGCCAGGTTGGCGATGTCATGCCCGGTGGCGCCGCCGTAGTTGACCAGCACCAATGCCTGCATCTTATGCACGCCGGCATCTCCATCACGAAAGCCCTTCCAACCGGCCTTGTCGATCAACCAGCCGGCAGCGAGTTTCATCTGCCCGTCGGCCTGGGGATAGGCCACCAAGTCCGGATACAAGCCCTGCAGCTCGGCGGCCAGCGCCTGGGACACCAATGGGTTTTTGAAGAAGCTGCCGGCATTGCCCAGCTCTGCGGGGTCCGGCAGTTTTTCCCGACGGATGCCGCAGATCGCCCGGCTGACATCGCTCGGGGTGGCGTCGGTAATCCCCTGCCCGGCCAGGCGCTGTTGCACGGGGCCGTAGTCGAGCTTGAGGTGGCTGACGCGGCTCAGGGCAAACCGCACCCGCAGGATCAGCCAACGTCCGGTTTCGTGTTTGAACAGGCTGTCCCGGTAGGCGAAGTTGCATTCTTCCAGGCTGAAATCACGCAACTCGCCGGTCTGGCGATCGAGGGCCGTCAAGCCGGCGAACACATCCTTGATCTCCACTCCGTAGGCGCCGATGTTTTGCATCGGTGCAGCGCCCACGGTGCCGGGGATCAGGCTGAGGTTTTCGAGGCCGCAGAAGCCATGTTCCAGGGTCCACAGTACGAACGGGTGCCAGGCTTCGCCCGCTTCGGCCTCGACCACCACATGCTGGCCGTCATCCTGCAGCACCCGAATACCCTGGGTCGCCATGCGCAATACCAAGGCCGGAATGTCCCGGGTCAGCAGCAGGTTGCTGCCACCACCGATCACCAGCAGCGGTACTGCCTGGGCGGCGGCATAGGCCAGGGCCTCGCGAACATCCGCGTCGCTGTGGGCCTCGGCGAAGAGCTGGGCACGCACGTCGATGCCGAAGCTGTTGAATGGCTTGAGCGATACCTGCGCAAGCACTTGCAAGGTCATAACCGCCCCTTCAATTCGATCACCAATAAATCACAGGCTCGTTCGATCAGGTCCAGGACCCGCTCAAAGCCTTGTTCGCCTTCGTAGTAAGGGTCTGGCACCTCGTCCACTTCAGAGTCGTAGCGGCGCAGGAACAGGTCGAGCTCGGCCTTGCCCTGCCCCGGCTGCATCGCTTTGAGGTTACGCAGGTTGCTGTGGTCCATGGCCAGGATCAGGTCATAACGCGCAAAGTCGGCGCGGGAGACCTGCTGCGCACGCTGGGCCGACAGATCGTAACCGCGCTGCCGCGCTGCCTGTTGGCTGCGTGAGTCCGGTGGGTTGCCGATATGCCATTCCCCCGTGCCGGCGGACGCTACGTCGACCTGGCCAGCCAAACCCGCTTCGCGCAATTTATGGCGCAATACGCCTTCAGCGGTGGGCGAGCGGCAGATGTTGCCCAGGCAGACAAACAGAACCTCCATCAGGCCCCCAGCAGGCGGCGGACGCGCTCGAGGTCTTCGTGGGTGTCAACACCCGCAGGCGGTGCTTCCAGAGCATCGCCGACATGGATACGCACGCCGTGCCACAGGGCACGCAGTTGTTCCAGGGATTCGGTGTTTTCCAGCCAGCACGGGCCCCAACTGACGAAGTCATGCAGGAAACCGGCGCGGTAGGCATAGATACCGATGTGACGGCGGTACGGCACGCCTTCTGGCAACCGGTCAGGATGCCTGGCAAAAGCATCCCGCGCCCAGGGCAACGTCGAGCGGCTGAATGTCAGCGCCAGGCCGTTGATGTCGCTGACCACCTTGACCACGTTCGGGTTGAACAGCGTTTCAATGTCTTCGATGGGCTCGGCCAGGGTCGCCATGCGCGCTTCGCCATGGGCCGCCAGGTTCGCGGCCACCTGGTCGATCACGCGCGGCGGGATCAACGGCTCGTCACCTTGCACATTGACCACGATGGCATCAGGCGCCAGGCCAAGTTGTGTGGCCACTTCGGCCAGGCGGTCGGTGCCGGAGTTATGGTCTTCGCGGGTCAGTACCGCTTCGGCACCGAAGGTTTTGCACGCATCGATAATGCGCGGATCATCGGTGGCGACCACCACGCGTTCGGCGCTGCTTTTGCAGGCCTGTTCCCACACCAGCTGAATCATCGGCTTGTTGCCGATCAGTTGCAGCGGTTTACCCGGCAAGCGGGTCGAGGCGTAGCGCGATGGAATGACAACGGTAAAGGCTGTAGTCATTTATCCAGGCGCTCGTCGGTGGTCAGCGTGCGGGCTTCGCTTTCCAGCATCACCGGGATGCCATCACGGATCGGGTAAGCCAGGCCGGCGCCTTTGCTGATCAGTTCGGTCTTGTCCGCGCTGAGCTTGAGTGGGCCTTTGCAGATCGGGCAAGCGAGGATGTCGAGCAGTTTGGTGTCCATGAGTGTTTCCTGGAATGAAGCGTTTAAGGCAAGAGACGGGCGGGCAACAGACGCATCAGTTGCATGTCGAACCAGGCGACAAACGCTGGCGACGGCACCGCATCCACCGCAAGGTACCACCAGTCGGACTGGGCAAAGGCGCGGCACTTCACCGCGTCCTTCTCGGTCATGACCAGCGGCAATGATGGCGTGAAATTCAAGACTTCCGCGCTGTAGGACGCATGGTCGGCAAAAGCATGGGGTATCGGCTGCCAGTGTAGCGTTTCAAGGGTGTTGAAGAAACGTTGCGGGTTGCCGATACCGGCGACCGCATGCACCTGCTGCCCCGCCGGGAAGTAATCGACCGGCTGGCGTTCGCCGGTTTGCAAGTTGACCAACGCCGTGGGCAGCAGACGAAAGGCGAAACCATCTTCGCGATCGGCCGCGGCGCCATTATAGAGCAGCGCATCCACGCTCTTCAGGCGCTCCGCCGGTTCGCGCAACGGCCCGGCAGGCAGGCAGCGGCGATTGCCCAGGCCCCGGGCGGCGTCGATCAGCACCAGCTCAAGGTCGCGAGCCAGGCGGTAATGCTGCAGGCCGTCGTCGGAGAGGATCAGGTCCAGGGTTTCGCTGGCCAGCAGCGTCTTCACTGCGCGGCTGCGATCGGGGTCGATCATCAAGGGGACCCCGCAGCGTTGCACGATCAGCAAGGGTTCATCGCCAGCCACTTCAGCAGCGTGGCTGGCCTCGACCCGCCACGGCAACTGCGGTGGCTTCGCGCCATACCCGCGACTGACCACGCCCACACGCAAACCTCTGCGCTGGCAATGCTCGATCAACCACAGGATCAACGGCGTCTTGCCAGTCCCGCCCACGGTGATATTGCCGACCACCACCACCGGCACCGGCGATTGGTAGATCTCGCCCTCGCCCGCCAGGAAGCGCGCGCGCTTGCGCTGCACCACCGCGCGATACAGCGACTCCAGCGGCCGCAGCAACGTCAGCGCCGGATGGCCTTCGTACCAGGCCTTGAGCAAGCGATCGGACATGGCCATCAGGGTTGGCTCACCGCCTCGACGGTGCTCATGCGCAAGTGGCTGAACCCCAGCTTGCCGGCAGCGTCCATCGCAGTAATGACAGCCTGGTGCTGGGTCTTGCCATCAGCACTGATCGACAGCGGCATCTTGGTATCGCCACCGGACTCTTTCTGCAGGGCTTCCATCAGGCTGTTGAGGTCGTTCTTCTCGAGCAACTGGTTATTCACCGAAAACACGCCGTCGGCACTGATGGCGATATCCAGTTGCTTGACTTCCTGGTCCTCGGCCGGCGAGCCGCTGACCGCTTCCGGCAAATCGACCCGCAGCTGGGTCTGCCGCGTAAAGGTGGTGGTCACGACAAAAAACAGCAGCAGGATAAACACCACGTCGATCAGCGACGCGAGGTTGATATCAACATTTTCCCGTTGCTTGCGGCGAAATTTCACGCTTTGTCCCCGACCAAGTCCACGTCACGGTCGCCCTGCACCACTTCCACCAGCTTGATGGCCTCCTGCTCCATGCCGACCACCAGTTCATCGATCCGGCGCTGCAGGAAACGGTGGAAGAACACCGAAGGAATACCGACCATCAGGCCCGCCGCCGTGGTGATCAAGGCCTTGGAGATACCACCGGCCAGCACCGCGGCGTTGGTGCTCATGCCCGCGCCCATGAACGAGCTGAAAATATCGATCATGCCCAGCACCGTGCCCAGCAGGCCGAGCAACGGTGCCATGGCGGCGATGGTGCCGAGGGCGTTGATATAACGCTCCAGCTCATGGATGACCCGCGCCGCGGCCTCTTCGATGCACTCTTTCATGATCTCGCGACCATGCTTGGAGTTGGCCAGCCCGGCCGCGAGGATTTCACCCAGGGGTGAATTGGCACGCAGTTCCTTGAGTTTCTGCTTGTCGAGCTGCTTGTTCTTGATCCAGCCCCAGACCTGCCCCAGCAGATGCTCGGGTGTGACACGGCTGGCGCGCAAGGTCCACAGGCGTTCGGCAACGATGCCGAGTGCGGCGATGGAGCTCAAGATGATCGGCAACATCATCCAGCCACCGGATTTGACCAATTCCCACACAGTGAATGTCCCCTCGAAAAAGTCCGCCACTTTACCATATAGGTCAGGCAGCGGGGCTCGTCGACCCACGACCCGCCGATCACAGGCTTCGGCCATTGGTAACGTGCGCTTACGGTAGCGCTTCTCGCCAGAAGCGGCGTTGACTGCGCGCAACAATCGGTGGCGCAAAGGCGCCCAATCGCAAACGTACCGCGCCCTGTTCGGCGCTGTCATACACCTGCGTTCCCAACGCTTGATAGCGCTCCACCACCTGTGGATGAGGATGACCGAACGCATTGCCGCGCCCTCGGGAAATCAGCACCGACTTCGGCGCCAGCCGCTGCAGAAACGGCCAGGATGACGAACTGCGGCTACCATGGTGAGGGGCTTGCAGCCAATCGGTCGGCACCGCCAGGGTCGAGGCCAGAAACGCCTGCTCTGCGGCGCGATCGATATCGCCGGTGAGCAGCAGGCGCTCGCCATTGGCCTGTATGTGCAATACACAGGATTTGGGGTTGCCATCAACTGCGTCTGGCCATTGCCACAATTCAAAGGACACGCCGTCCCACGCCCATTGTTCACCGCTGATACAAGGCTGAGTGTCGAGAAGCGCCGGCAACCCTTCGGTTTCGCCACCGACGACCCGTTTGATCGACAGCCCACGGGCGACAGCCGCCGCACCGCCGGCATGATCGGCATCGGCATGGCTCAGTAACATCATGTCCAGAGCGTCTACCCCGAGCCTCTTCAGCGACGGCAACACCACCCGCGCGCCGAGATCGACCGCCCCGGAGCGCGGGCCGGCATCGTAGAGCAAGGTGTGATGGCGGGTGCGCAGGATCAACGCCAGCCCCTGCCCGACATCCAGTTGCAGTACGTCCACCTGCCCGTGGGGCACCGGCTCGCGCGGCGGGAACACCGCCAACAACAGCATCGGCCAGCCGAGCAGCCGAAACGGCACACCCTTGGGCAGCAACAGCAACACCGCACCGACCAGGCTAACCAGCCAATAGCCCATGGGCACCTCGGCCGGTATCCACGCGGGCAATTGCCCCGCCAGCAGCGCCAGGGCGTTGAACAAGCCGTCCAGCGCCCCACCCGCCAGCCACAACAAGCCCGCGCCCACGAACGGCACCGCCAGCAATGCCGTCCCGAGCAGGGCCAGGGGCAACACCACCAGGCTGATCCACGGCACCGCAAATAGATTGGCCAGCGGCGCGCTGAGGCTGATGGGCAAACCCAGCACCAGCAACACCGGGAAAAGACCGATGGCTATCAACCATTGCGGACGGGTCCATGCCTGCCAAGCACTCCAGCGTCCTAACCGACCGCCGAACGTCAGCCCCAGTACCGCCACGGCCGCAAAGGACAACCAGAACCCCGGCTGCAAGCTGGCCAACGGCTCAAGGATCAGCACGCTATTGAACGCCAGCAACAGCGGCCACCAGATGCCCAGATGACGGAAACGCAAACGCCACAGCAGCACCAGCCCCACCATTACACAGGCGCGCTGCACCGGCACGCCGAACCCCGCCAGCAGGCCGTACCCCAACGCCGCGGTAAACGCCAGGCCACACGCCCACGGCAGCCACGGCCAGGTGCGCGGCCAGCAGCCGTAGCGCGCCAGAGCGCGCCAGAGCGGCGACGAGCGCGTAGATCAACCCCGCCAACAGGCCAATGTGCTGGCCGGAAATGACCAGCAAATGCACCGTGCCGGTGTCCTGCAAGACACGCCAGTCGTCGGCCGTCAGCCCGGAGCCGTCCCCCAGCACCAGGGCCGCCAACCCCGCCTCGCGCCCTTGGGCGTCCACCGCCATCAAGCGCTGACGGACCGCGTCGCGCCAAGCGTTGCGGGCCGGCGCCAGGCGTTCGCCGTCCTTTACCGAGCCGGTGGCACCGATGCGCTGGGCGAGCAGCCAGGCTTCATGGTCGACGCCATGGAAGTTGAGCAGCCCCGACGGACGTTTAAGCGTCACCGCGAGGCGCCAACGCTCACCGCTGCGTACCGGTGGGCCACCGTGCCAGTACAGCCGAATGCGCGCGGGCATGCGGGCGTTGCGCGACCGGCTGTCGCTCAGTTCGAAACGCACGCCGCTGTCAGTCTGCTGCGGCAACCCGCTCACACGCCCCTCCAGCCAACGCGTCTGGCCGTCGAGCGGCGGACGCAAGCGGTCATCCAGCGCCCACTGCGCGCTCACACATGCCCAACACAAGCCGAACAGGAAAAACGCCAGCGGATAAGTGCGAAACGGCAGCAGCATCAACGCCACCACTGCCAGGGCCAACAGCATCCCGGCAGACGGCAGTGCGGGTAGAAATCGCAGCGCAAGCAGCCCGAGTGCAAGCGCGAACATCCCTGTCCTCATGGATCATTCCTTTGACGTGATCCATTCAGTCTTAGCTGCCCCCCGGCCGCAGCCTATGATGTTTTGTCACAAAGTCTGAATTTTCTGTTTATAGAATGCGCGCATACTTGCCCCTCGACTTGATCTGGACCCCTTATGCCCCGGCGCTTATTCAAACGGTACATGCCCGACCCCACCAGTATCAGGGAACACAAGTCATTACAGTTTCTGGGCACCTTGCTGCATGACCCGAACCTCTGGCACCTGAATCGGCACTCGGTAGCCCGCGCCATGGCGGTAGGCCTGTTTGCGGCGTTTATCCCGATCCCCTTGCAGATGCTCTTGGCGGCGGTGCTGGCGATCACGGTGCGGGGCAATATGCCGATTGCCATCAGCCTGGTGTGGCTGACCAACCCGATCACCATGCCAGTGGTGTTCCTGTGTACCTACATGACCGGCGCCTGGCTGATGAACGTGCCGGCGCGCAGCCTGCCCGACGACCTGACGTGGGAGTGGATCAGCGGTCAGTTGAGCACGCTGTGGCAGCCGTTCCTGCTCGGCTCGCTGGTACTGGGTGTGGTGTTGGGCGCGCTGGCCTATTGCCTGACCATGGGTTATTGGCGCTGGTGGGTCGCGCACCAATGGAATAAACGCAAACTGCGTCGCGCTTGAGTCCTAGGCTGCCCACAAACGCAGATGCACACGCAAGCCCTGGCCGGTATTCTCCGCCCACAAGCTGCCGTCCTGACGTTGCACCGCATTGCGCGCGATGCTCAACCCCAGCCCGAAGCCACCGTCGCCAGGCCGTGAGCCGTCCAGGCGGATGAACGGCGCGAAGATCCGTTCCAGATCGCGTTCGTCAATACCTCCGCCCTGATCCTCCAGCCATAGGTGCCAATATGCGCCATCACGGCGCCCATCGAGGCTGACGACACCGCCGGCAGGTGAATGCCGTATGGCGTTGCGCAGGATATTTTCCAGCGCCTGGGCCAGGGCGTTCAGATTGCCGCGTACCCAACAATCCGGCCCCAGCAGGCATGGCAGCAGCGAGGCTGGCCAATCGCTTTCGAAACAGGCGTTGTCCTTGAGCATGTCCCACAACGCCTGAACCTGAATGTCTTCGACAGGCAGCGGCGTCCGCTCGGTGTCCAACCAGGCCAATTGCAGGCTGTCCTCGACCAGACGCTGCATGACGTCGATCTCCCGCCCCAGCCGTTCACGCAGTTGCGCCAGATCCTGCTCGCTGTCACAGGCCACGCGCAAACGGCTCAGGGGGGTGCGCAGTTCATGGGACATGTCCCGCAACAGCTGTTGCTGCAATACCACCGTGCCCTGCAACCGCTCGGACATATGGTCAAACGCCCGCCCCAGCTCGCCCAATTCATCCTGGCGGCTGGTGGCATCGTGGGATAGCCGCGTGTTCAATTGATCGGCACGCCAGGCGTTGGCCTGCTCGCGCAATTGATTGAGCGGCATGATCAGCAGCCGGTACAGGCCGATGCACAACAACAGGGTAAACAGACCGGGAATCACGCCATTGGTCACCACCCGCCAGAACAGTTGGTAGCGCCCCGGCATAAAGCGCTGGGGCAACTCGATCACCAGCGAGCCGACACTGGGGTCCAGGGGAAACGGGATTTTCAACCATGGCAGGCCTTTGGCGTGGCGGCTGACCGGCCAGTCCAGGCCGCGCAGAAAAGTCAGGCGCTGGCTTTCCTTATCGGTCAACGGCGTGCTGGCGAGAGATTGCAGGTCGTTGCCGATCACGCCGATCCAGGTGCGCTCACGCGCAGCCATCAGTTGCAACCAGGCGTCCACACCGTCAGCGCCCTGGGTACTCCAGGCCAACTCCGCTCCCGCCGCATAACCGCTGAGAATCTCGCGGGAGGTGTCAGACAGATAAGCGTTCTGCTGCTCCATGTACCGGCCCCAGGACCAACTGAGCCAGATCATCAACAAGCAGAAGGCAATCAGCAGGCAGGCCAACTTCCAGAATAACGAGTGCCTGCCCGGCAGACGTTTCAAGCCTCCCTCAAAGGCCTTCATCGTGACCGCTCAACACATAGCCCTTACCCCAGACGGTACGCACTTCACGCTCGCTATAGCCGATGCTCTTGAGTTTGCGGCGAATCTGGCTGATATGCATATCGAGGCTGCGGTCATGGGGCGCATAACCGCGCTGCAGCACGTGCTGATAAAGGAAGGCTTTGCTCAGCACTTCCTCGCCGTTGTTGTGCAAGGTCTGCAGCAGGCGGTACTCGCTGCGGGTCAGCCCGGCCCACTGCTGCTGGTAGAAGACGTCGGACAGTTCATCGTCAAAGCGCAGGCTCCGGGCGTCGTCGCGCACGGGCGGCAAACTCAGCGGCGGACGGCGATCCAGGGCCACCCGGCGCAGGATGGCTTCAATACGCACGCGCAACTCGATCATGCTGAACGGCTTGGGCAGGTAGTCGTCCGCACCCAGGCGAAAGCCGTTCACGCGATCGGCTTCGGCGCCCAGGGCCGACACCAGGATCACCGGGACCGCATGGCTCTGGCGCAGATGCGTGAGGATCGACAGCCCGTCCAGCCCCGGCAGCAGAATATCCATCAACACCACGTCGAAGACGTGCTCGCGGGCCATCTGCAGGCCTTGCTGGCCGTTCCGGCACCACGTGACCTGAAAGCCACAGCGCCCCAGATGCTCGTGGACATAGGCGCCCAGCACGGGGTCATCTTCGATGGTCAGGATACTGGGTAGACCAACTTCCACGGGATTCATTAGCGCCTGCAAGTAATTCTCAATCACTGATTATTCAAGATTCCCCCGCGCCAGGCAATCGCCACGTCGCGCCAAATGGCCCGAAGATTGCCTGCTGTCATTAATTTGCAAGATTCCACGCCGCGCAAATGGCTACACTGCGCAGGGGTGCGGGCCGGATGCCTGCACGGGCGATCGATCACAACGTGGTAGCAGGAGAGTGGCGTGCTTAGAAGAATGGGGATAAAAGGCCGCGTACTGTTGCTGACCTTATTACCGACCAGTCTGATGGCCTTGTTGTTGGGCGGCTATTTCACCTGGATGCAGCTCTCGGAGTTGCAGTCCCAGTTGCTGCAACGTGGCGAAATGATCGCCGAGCAGTTGGCCCCACTGGTGGCTCCGGCGCTGAGCAGCAAGAACGCCGACCTGCTCGAACGCATCGCCACCCAATCCCTGGAACAACCGGACGTGCGCGCCGTTTCCTTCCTCGCGCCGGACCGCTCGTCGATGGCCCACGCCGGCCCGACCATGCTCAACCAGCCGCCGGTGGGTAACAGCTCGCACCTGTTGCAGCGCACCGGTAACGACGCCACGCGCTATCTGCTGCCGGTGTTTGGCCGTCATCGCAACCTTGCCGGCGAGCTGATTCCCGATGAATCCGACCGCTTGCTTGGCTGGGTCGAGGTGGAACTGTCCCACAACGGCATGTTGCTGCGCGGTTATCGCAGCCTGTTCGCCAGCCTGCTGCTGATCGCCATCGGCCTGATCTGCACGGCGACCTTGGCCCTGCGCATCAGCCGCACCATCAATTCGCCGATCGGCCAGATCAAGCAAGCCGTGGCCCAACTCAAGGACGGCAACCTGGAAACCCGCTTGCCGGCGCTGGGCAGCCAGGAGCTGGACCAACTTGCCTCAGGCATCAACCGCATGGCCGAGACCCTGCAGAACGCCCGGGAAGAACTGCAGCACAGCATCGACCAGGCCACCGAAGATGTGCGCCAGAACCTGGAAACCATCGAGATCCAGAACATCGAGCTAGACCTGGCGCGCAAGGAAGCCCTGGAGGCCAGTCGCATCAAGTCGGAGTTCCTGGCGAATATGAGCCACGAGATCCGCACCCCGCTCAACGGCATCCTCGGCTTCACCCATCTGCTGCAAAAAAGCGAGCTGACACCGCGTCAGCTGGATTACCTGGGCACCATCGAAAAGTCCGCCGATAACCTGCTGGGCATCATCAACGAGATCCTCGATTTCTCGAAAATCGAAGCCGGCAAGCTGGTACTCGACAGCGTGCCCTTCAACCTGCGTGACCTGCTGCAAGACACCCTGACCATCCTCGCCCCCGCCGCCCATGCCAAACAGCTGGAACTGGTGAGCCTGGTGTACCGCGACACGCCGCTGGCATTGGTGGGTGACCCGCTGCGCCTCAAGCAGATCCTGACCAACCTGATCAGCAATGCGATCAAGTTCACCCGCGAAGGCACCATCGTGGCCCGGGCGATGATCGAGGATGAACAGGAAGACAGTGTGCAACTGCGCATCAGCGTGCAGGACACCGGCATCGGCCTGTCCAACCAGGACGTGCGTGCGCTGTTCCAGGCGTTCAGCCAGGCCGACAACTCGCTGTCGCGCCAACCGGGCGGCACCGGCCTGGGCCTGGTGATTTCCAAGCGCTTGATCGAGCAGATGGGCGGTGAAATCGGCGTCGACAGCACACCCGGCGAAGGCTCGGAATTCTGGATCAGCCTGAACCTGCCCAAGACCCGCGACGACGTCGAAGACCTGCC
Organism: Pseudomonas sp. LY-1; assembly: GCF_053502595.1. Taxonomy (NCBI): domain Bacteria; kingdom Pseudomonadati; phylum Pseudomonadota; class Gammaproteobacteria; order Pseudomonadales; family Pseudomonadaceae; genus Pseudomonas; species Pseudomonas sp. LY-1. The sequence goes on from NZ_CP094353.1 coordinate 4,321,449, forward strand.
CTGCGCGCCGCTGCTCGGCCGCCGCGTGGCCGTGCTGGAAAACCACGAACTGGCGCGCCAGGCCTTGCAACACCAGCTCGAAGACTGTGGCCTGGATGTCACGCCGTTCAATACCCTGGAAAGCCTGACCAACGGCATCACCGGCGCGCATCAGACCGAACAGGCGATCGACCTGGCGGTACTCGGCGTCACCGCCAATGACCTCCCGCCCGAGCGCCTCAACCAGCATCTGTGGGACCTCGAACACCTGGGCTGCAAGGTGCTGGTGCTGTGCCCGACCACCGAGCAAATGCTGTTCAGCCCGTCGGTGCCCAACCCCAACAGCCAGTTGCAGGCCAAGCCCGCGTGTACGCGCAAGCTGCGCCGCGCCCTGACCGACCTGATCAGCCCGCGCCCCACACGCTGCGAACCGGGCGAACCGTTGTCCAGCCGCGCGCCGCGGGTGCTCTGCGTGGATGACAACCCGGCGAACCTGTTGCTGGTGCAAACCCTGCTGGAAGACATGGGCGCCAAGGTCCAGGCCGTGGAAAGCGGCTATGCGGCCATCAATGCCGTCCAGCAGGAAACCTTCGACCTGGTGCTGATGGACGTGCAGATGCCCGGCATGGACGGTCGTCAAAGCACCGAGGCGATTCGCCAGTGGGAAAGCGAGCGCCACGGCACACCGCTGCCGGTGGTGGCCCTCACCGCCCACGCCATGGCCAACGAAAAGCGTGCGCTGCTGCAAAGCGGCATGGACGACTACCTGACCAAACCCATCAGCGAACGGCAATTGGCCCAGGTGGTGCTGAAATGGACCGGCCTGGCCCTGCGCAACCAAGGGCCGGAGCGCCCGACCGAAGGCCTCGGCCCAGGCGTGCGATTGCTGGTGCTGGACCACGAGGAAGGACTGCGGCTGGCCGCGGGCAAGGCGGACCTGGCGGCGGACATGCTCGCCATGTTGCTCGCCTCCCTCGAAGCCGACCGCCTGGCCATTACCCTCGCCCGGGAGGCCAATGACAACCATGCCTTGATCGAACGCGTCCATCGCCTGCACGGCGCCACCCGCTACTGCGGCGTACCGCAACTGCGCGCCGCCTGCCAACGCGCCGAAACCCTGCTCAAGCAGGACGACGCCAAGGCCATGGCCGCGCTGGACGAGCTGGACATGGCCATTGCCCGGTTGGCCAGTGAAGCGCGGGTCAGCGCCTGAGATTTTTTTTACAACGCCGGGCCCGATCCCACAGGGTCCGCGTTACCAAAACGTACATTGCAGGGAGCTTTTTCATGCGCGTCATTCTTTTCAGCAGCCAGACCTACGACCGCGACAGTTTTCTCGGCGTGCCGCTGCCGCCCGGCCTGGAACTGCAATTCCAGCCCGCCCGGCTCACCCTCGACACCGTGGCCCTGGCCGAACGCCACGAAGTGGTCTGCGCGTTTATCAACGATGACCTCAGCGCGCCCGTGCTCGAGCACCTGGCCACGGGCGGCACCCGCTTGATCGCGCTGCGCTCGGCCGGTTACAACCATGTCGACCTCGCCGCTGCCAAACGCCTGGGCCTGACCATCGTGCGTGTGCCCGCCTATTCGCCTCATGCCGTCGCCGAACATGCCGTGGCGCTGATTCTCGCCCTGAACCGGCGCCTGCACCGTGCCTACAACCGCACCCGCGAGGGCGATTTCAGCCTGCATGGCCTGACCGGCTTCGACCTTGTCGGCAAGACCGTCGGCGTGGTCGGCACCGGGCAGATCGGCGCCACCTTCGCCAAGATCATGGCCGGTTTCGGCTGCCACCTGCTGGCCTACGACCCGTTCCCCAACCCGCTGGTCCAAGCGCTCGGTGCGCGCTATGTGAGCCTGCCCGAGCTGCTGGCCGAAGCGCAGATCATCAGCCTGCACTGCCCGCTCACCACCGACAGCAAGCACCTGATCAACGCCCGCTCCCTGGCGCAGATGCAGCCCGGCGCGATGCTGATCAACACCGGGCGCGGCGGCCTGGTGGACACCCCCGCGCTGATCGAAGCGCTCAAGGACGGCCAACTCGGCTACCTGGGGCTGGATGTGTATGAAGAAGAAGCCCAGCTGTTTTTCGAGGACCGCTCCGACCTGCCCCTGCAGGACGACGTGCTCGCGCGCCTGCTGACGTTCCCCAATGTGATCATCACCGCGCACCAGGCATTTCTCACCCGCGAAGCCCTGGCGGCGATCGCCGAGACCACCCTGGCCAACATTGCGGCCTGGGCCGATGGCCGGGCGCAGAATCGTGTCGACGGATGATCAGCGGTCACATACCAGGCGCATGATCCGCAGGCGCGCGTGCTAGGATGCCGCGCCTATTTGGAGGAACCATGGCCGAACACGATTTCCGCTTCAGCTTGCTGAGCCCGCAACACACCCTGATCGAATGCCGCGCCCTGGTGCCGGGCCGCTATCAGGTCACCGGCAACGGTGGTTCGATCAAGCATGGCGACGTACTGATCGTCACCCTGCGCGGCAGTAAAACCCTGTCGATGCGCCTCACCGTCGAAGGCGACGCGCGCTACTCCATCCGCCCGGCAGGCCAGTGGGTCGCCATGGCCCAGGGGCCGAAGTTCGGCGAACTGGAGATTCACACCTGGAAGGTCAACTGCGACAGCTGCGAGGCCGTGCTGGAGTTTGAATTCGCGGTGGAGACCAAGCTGACCAAGGAACCGCTGCAACCGGCCGCCAATGCGCGCATTGCCGAGTTGGGCTGGGCCAGCGAAGGCGCCAAGCACCGCTGCCCGAAATGCCAGAAGGCCGCGCAATGAAAGGCCTGCTTCTGCTGGCCGCCGTCGGCGCGAGCCTGATGGGCTGCGCTGGCGACGCGGCAAAGCTCGAGCGGGATCACAGCTACGTGGTGGAATGGATCGGTGAGCGGCCGCTGATGGATTACGCGCACCTGAGTGTCACTCTGGGCGCCGATGGGCGCGCCTACGGCAACGGCGGGTGCAACCACTGGTTTGCGCCGTACACCGTGGAGGGCGACAAACTCAGCTTCGGCAAGATCGGCAGTACGCGCAAACTCTGCGGCGACGCCCTGATGGAGCAGGAACACCGCTTCTTCCAGGCCCTGCAAGGCGTTGAGCGCTGGGACATCTCGCCGATCGAGCAGACCCGCTTCTGGCCGGCCGAAGGCAAGCCTATCCGCCTGTGGCTGGAAGAAGGCTGATAGCAGGCTCAATGGGATCTAACTGTGGGAGGGGGCTTGCTCCCGATTGCGCTATGTCAGTACCGAATATGTTGGCTGACACACCGCCATCGGGAGCAAGCCCCCTCCCGCATGCTCAACCGCGCAGGGCCTTGAGCTTGGCCAGCACGCCTTGCGCCGTCTGTTCGCCCATCAACTGCTCACGCACCTTGCCCTTGTCGTCGATGATGTAAGTCACCGGCAACGCTTCGCTGCGTGGAATATCAAAGATCCCGTCCGGGTTCTGCGCCAGCACGGTGAACTTGATGCCCAGCTTGTCACTGGCTTCCTTCAGTTCCGCGCCCTGCACATTGTCGAAATTGACCCCGAACACGCCGACGTTCTGCCCTTTGAGCTGTTCAGCCAAGGCATTGAGTTCCGGGATTTCCGTGCGGCACGGGCCACACCATTCCGCCCAGTAGTTGACCACCAGCCATTGCTTGTCCAGGCGTTCGGCCGCCACTTTCTGGCCATATTGGTCAACGCCGTAGTCATTACCGCAGCCGCTGAGCAGCAGGGTTGTGATGATCGCCAATGCACCGATCAGTCGCCTTGTCATGGGGTAATCCTTCGCAAAAATGAACGTTGGCTGCGACGGATCGCCTCTTACGGTTTAAGGACCGGGCGCAGCGCAGGTAGAATACCCGCCACCTTACGCAAGATGCGACCCGCACATGACCGATCTGACGCTTTATCACAACCCGCGCTGCTCGAAATCCCGCGGAGCGCTCGAACTGCTGGAAGCACGCAGCCTCGCGCCGACGGTGGTGCGCTACCTGGAAACCCCGCTGAATGCCGCGCAACTGAAGGCCCTGCTGGGCAAACTGGGGATCAGCGCACGCCAATTGCTGCGCACCGGCGAAGAGGAATACAAAACCCTCAACCTGGCAGACGCGACGCTCAGCGAAACACAGTTGATCGCCGCCATCGCCGAGCACCCCAAGTTGATGGAACGTCCGATCCTCGAAACCCCCGACAAAGCCATCATCGGCCGCCCACCGGAGAGCGTGCTGGAGATCCTGCCGTGAGTGCGCCGTATGTGCTGGTGTTGTATTACAGCCGCAACGGCTCGGTCAGCGAAATGGCCCGGCACATTGCCCGAGGCATCGAACAAGGCGGGATGGAAGCGCGCCTGCGCACCGTACCGGCGATCTCCAGCGAGTGCGAAGCCGTAGCGCCGAGCATTCCGGCCGAAGGCGCGCTGTATGCCAGCCTGGATGATCTGAAGAACTGTTCAGGCCTGGCCCTGGGCAGCCCGACCCGCTTCGGCAATATGGCCGCGCCATTGAAGTACTTTATCGACGGCACCAGTAACCTGTGGCTGACCGGCGCCCTGGTCGGCAAACCGGCCGGGGTGTTCACCTCCACCGCCAGCCTGCACGGCGGCCAGGAGACCACGCTGATGTCGATGCTGCTGCCGCTGCTGCACCACGGCATGCTGATCACCGGCCTGCCCTACAGCGAACAAGCGCTGCTCGACACCCAGGGTGGCGGTACGCCTTATGGCGCCAGCCACCATGCTGGCCCCGACGGCAAGCGCCTGCTGGATCAACATGAAATCGCCCTGTGCAAGGCCCTCGGCCTGCGCCTGGCGAAAACCGCTGCGTTGCTGGAGAACGGCCGTGGCCAAAAAACCTAAGATCCTGCCACCCCAGGCGTGGCTGGAGCCGCGGGTCAAAGTCGCACGCGCCCTGAGCCTGCTGGCGTTTTTCGGCCTGGTGGGCCTGCTCTGCGTGTATTACCTGTTCGTCGCCGACCTGCACGGCGCACGGCCGTGGGTGATCCTGCTGATCGAACTGGTGCCGCTGCTGGTGCTGGCGCCGGGGATACTGATCGGCAGCGCACGCGGGCATTCGTGGATGTGCTTTGTGGTGAACCTGTATTTCATCAAGGGCGCACTGGCGGCGTATGACCCGAACCGCCAGTGGTTCGGCGTGCTGGAAATGCTCGCGAGCCTGGCGCTGTTCTGTACGGCGTTGCTGTATGTGCGCTGGCGGTTCCAGTTGGATCGGCGCTTGGCCGGCGAGGGTCAGCCAGCCTGACCCGCCGTCATCGCGGGCAAGCCCCACATCTGGAATGCAGTTTCCTGTGGGAGTGGGCTTGCCCGCGATGGCATCACCTCGGTCTCAATGATTGACCGTATACGCCAGCATCATCGACAACTGACACATCGGCCGCCCGCTCTCGGCATGCCACTGGTTGAACGCCCCTTGCACCGTCGCCAGGTCGCGCAGGCTGGTGGGGGCCTTGTCGACGATCTTCTGCGCGTGCAGTGCCGCGACCACGTCATCGCTCGGCACGAACGTATCCTTGCCCACCATGCGCAGAAAGCGCGGCGCCGACAGCCCGCCCAACTGATGACCGTGCTTGCTCAGGTATTTCCACAAGCCGACGATATCGGTCACCGGCCAGTCGGCGATAAACGCGCCGAAACTACCCTTCTCCTGGGCGATATCCAGGATCATCTGCGCGTTGCGTGGCACGCTCTTGAGCTTGCCCAGGTGGCGGATGATGCGCGTGTCCTGCATCAAGCGCTCCAGGTGCTCGGCGCCCATCAGCACGACTTTTTCCGGGTCGAAGCCAAAGAACACCTGCTCGAATGCAGGCCATTTGGCATCCACCACGCTGTGCTTGAGCCCGGCGCGGAAAACCCGCAGCGCCAGGGTCGACAGGTAGCGATCATCACTGATCTGGCGTAATTGCGCCGGCGTCTTGGGGACAGGCAGACGGGCTTCCAGTTCGGCCGCCGAACCGAAGCGGTTCAGACAATATTCGTGCAGCCACTTGTAATCGCGCATGCCCTCTCCTGGGGATTGAAATGAAAACGGCGCCTGTGAGCGCCGTCGTTCAGAGCGTTGAGAAACGTCAGAGGTTCACCACGTTGACGAAGCGCGAAGCGGCGTTCTCGTCGATACGCAGGCTGGTGAAGTCGAACAGGTTACGGTCGGCCAACTGCGACGGGATCACGTTCTGCAAGCTGCGGAAGATACTCTCGGTACGCCCTGGGGTCTTGCGTTCCCAGTCCTGGAGCATCTCCTTGACCACCTGGCGCTGCAGGTTTTCCTGGGAGCCGCACAGGTTGCACGGGATGATCGGGAATTGCTTGAAGTCGGAGTAGGCCTGGATGTCCTTCTCGTTGCAATACGCCAGCGGGCGAATCACCACGTTGCGTCCGTCATCGGCGCGCAGCTTGGGCGGCATGGCCTTGAGGGAGCCGTTGAAGAACATGTTGAGGAAGAATGTCTCGACGATATCGTCGCGGTGATGCCCCAGGGCCATCTTGGTCGCACCGATCTCATCGGCAAACGTGTAGAGCGTGCCACGGCGCAGGCGCGAACACAGCGAGCAGGTGGTCTTGCCCTCCGGGATCAGCTCCTTGACCACCGAATAGGTGTCTTTTTCGACGATGTGGTACTCGATGCCCAGTGTCTTGAGGTAGGCCGGCAGCACGTCTTCGGGGAAGCCCGGTTGTTTCTGGTCCATGTTGACGGCAACGATCTCGAACTTGATCGGCGCAACCTTTTGCAGGTGCAGCAGCACGTCGAGCATGGTGTAGCTGTCTTTGCCGCCGGAGAGGCAGACCATGACCTTGTCGCCGTCCTCGATCATGTTGAAATCGGCGACCGCTTCACCGGCCAGGCGACGCAGGCGTTTTTGCAGTTTGTTCTGGTTGACCGTAAGAGTGCCCATGGCGCTTGGATCCGCTAGAGGTGTGTGACGAAAAGCGCGGTATTTTACCGGTAAGGTTGACCAAGTTCCAATGTGGGAGGGAGCAAACCTCCTCCCCCACTTGAGTGCATTGCCAACGACAGACCGCGCCGCGATTAAGCCCACTGTTTACAGCGCAATTTGCTCTAAAGCCCTACGGTTTTTCCGGTCATCACTTCCTATACTGCGACTTGAGGTCGCACATAACTATCCAGACCTTTCAGGCCATCTGGCCCGTGGGCGCTCCGATGGGGGGCGATGGTAATAACGACAGGAGTGACTGGCATGATCCATCACGTCGTGGGGCTTTTTACCCATCCCGACCAGGAATGGCGGGAAATTCGTGGCGATAAAGAAGAAAGCGTCAGCCACATGTACCTCACTCACACCTTGATTCTCGCGGCGATCCCCGCCGTATCAGCCTTTATCGGCACCACCCAGGTCGGCTGGGTCATCGGCAGTCGCTCCCCGGTCATGTTGACCCAGGAAAGCGCCTTGTGGATGACCGTCATGTCGTACCTGGCGATGCTAGGCGGCGTAGCGGTCATGGGCGCCTTCATTCACTGGATGGCGCGCACCTACGACGCCAGCCCCAGCATGGCGCGTTGTGTCGCCTTTGCCACCTACACCGCGACACCGTTGTTCATCGGCGGGCTGGCGGCGCTCTACCCGCACATGTGGCTGGGGATGGTCGTCGGCACGGCGGCGATCTGTTACACGGTGTACCTGCTGTATGTGGGGTTGCCGACGTTCATGAGCATCGATCCGGACGAAGGCTTTCTGTTTTCCAGCTCGGTGCTGGCCGTGGGCCTGGTCGTGCTGGTGGCAATCATGGCGTTCACCGTGATCGTCTGGGGCCTGGGCGTTGGCCCGATCTATACCAACTAAGCGGTTTCACCCAGCAGGCAAGGCCACCGCAAGGTGGCTTTGTGCGTCATGCATGACCATTCGGCGCCTGACCGATTCGGAAACACCCGCCTTTGCGGCATACTGGACATCTCTGGAGAGATGTACAGCATGCCCGAGCAACTCAATACCCGCGTCGAAGATTGTTTCCTGCTAGCCGAATCCTTTTTCAAACGAAGCTTCAAACGCCCCCAGGTCAGCCTCAAGTTGCGGGGCCAGAAAGCCGGTGTCGCGCATTTGCACGAAAATCTGTTGCGCTTCAACCCACAGTTGTACCGAGAAAACAGCCAACACTTCCTGAAACAGACCGTGGCCCATGAAGTGGCGCACCTGATCGCCCACCAATTGTTTGGCGAGCGCATCCAGCCCCATGGCGAGGAATGGCAACTGATCATGCGCGGCGTGTATGAACTGCCGCCAGACCGTTGCCACACCTATGAGATCAAGCGCCGCCAGGTGACCCGCTATATCTACCGCTGCCCGTGTGCCGACAGCGACTTCCCGTTTTCGTCACAGCGCCATGGGCTGGTGAGGCAGGGGCGGCGTTATCTGTGCAGGCGCTGTCGGCAGACGTTGGTGTTTACCGGGGAAACTCGCGTTGAGTGAAATATGCGGTGTGTGTGAGGGCCTCATCGGGGGCAAGCCCCCTCCCACATTTTGACCCTGTTCACAGAGCTAATTGTGGGAGGGGGCTTGCCCCCGATGAGGCCCGCCCAGTCACTACACAATCACCTTGGCAGCACGCAACGCGCTGATGCGCTGTGAGCTCAAGCCCAATTCCATCAGCACTTCATCACTGTGCGCGCCCACCGCGGCCCCGATATGCCGAGGGGCTGGCAACCCTTCGGAGAACTTCAGCGGGCAAGCCATCTGCGCCTGGGTCGAGCCGTCGGGCCGCGGCACCTGGGTGACCAGTTCCCGCGCCTTCAACTGCGGATGCTCCACGGCTTCGCTCAGGCTCAACACCGGTTCGACGCACGCATCGACCCCGGCAAACAACTCGCACAACTCCTCGAAGCTGCGCTTCTCAAACTCAACCTGCAGCGCCTGCTTGAGCGCCTTTTGCTGCTCAGGCTCGGGCGACAAACCTTGTGCCGCCAGTTCCGGTCGCCCCAACGCGGCGCACAATTGCTGCATGAATGCCGGTTCCAGACTGCCGACCGACATCCAGCGCCCATCGCGGGAACGGTAATAATCGTAGAAACTGCCGCCATTGAGCACATGGGTCTCCCACCCCGGCTCCACGCCACAGGCCAGGTAGCCAGCGCCGGCCATGGCATTCAAGCTGAACGAGCAGTCGGTCATGCTCACATCCAGGTACTGGCCAACGCCGCTCTGTTGCCGCGCAATCACCGCCGCGAGCAGGCCCACCACCGCGTGCAGCGAGCCGCCGGCGACATCCGCCAATTGCACGCCCAACGGCAGCGGCCCGCTGTCCCGCCGCCCGGTATGGCTGGCCACTCCGGCCAACGCCAGGTAGTTGATGTCGTGCCCGGCGCGGTCCTTGTAGGGGCCGGTCTGACCGTACCCGGTGATCGACACATAAATCAGCCGCGGGTTGATCGCCTTCAACGCCGCATACCCCAGGCCCAGGCGCTCCATCACCCCGGGGCGAAACTGTTCGAGCACGATGTCGTAGCCCTTGACCAGCTCGCGCACAATCTCCAGCGCCTCGGCCTGCTTCAGATCCAGGGCGAGGCTGCGCTTATTGCGATTGAGGTAAGCATGGCTGGCCGAGGTACCCTGATCGTGGGGCGGCAGCACGCGCAGCAGGTCCATGCGCGTGGGCGATTCGATGCGCAGCACCTCGGCGCCCATGTCTGCCAGCATCAGCGACGCAAACGGGCCGGGCAGCAAGGTGGAAAAATCCAGTACTTTGAGCGACGCCAAGGGACCTGACATGGAGACTCCGTTTCCGATTCGACTGGCGACAGCGTAGTCAGCCTTCAGCGCCGACGGCAATCGTCAGAACGATCATCGGCAGTGACCGTTTTGATCACGGCGGGCTTTTTCCCGGCGGCGGCCTTATCATTGGCCTACGTTTGCTTGCAGGGGGTTCCATGAAATTTGCGATAGCACTGTTTTCCGCCGCCCATGCGCCCTCCTCGCGTCGCGCCTTGCTGTTCGCCCAGGCGGCGCTGGCCGGCGGACACGAGATTGTGCGCCTGTTTTTTTATCAGGACGGCGTCTACAGTGCCTCCAACACCATCGTTGCGCCACAGGATGAGCAAGACATCGCTCGCCAATGGCGTGAGTTTGTCAGCGCGCATCAGTTGGACGCCGTGGTGTGCATCGCCGCCGCCCTGCGTCGTGGCGTGCTCGACAGCGAAGAAGCCGCGCGTTACCAGCGCAGCGCGGTGAACCTGGAGGCGCCATGGGAGCTGTCGGGCCTTGGGCAATTGCACGACGCGACCCAGGCCGCCGACCGCCTGATCTGTTTTGGAGGGCCGTGACATGTCCAAATCCTTGCTGGTGATCAGCCGCCAGGCACCGTGGTCCGGGCCGAGCGCGCGGGAAGCCCTGGATATCGTATTGGCCGGCGGCGCGTTCGATCTGCCCATCGGCCTGTTGTTCCTGGATGACGGCGTGTTCCAACTGGCGCCGCACCAGGACGCCAAGGCCGTGCAGCAAAAAGACCTCGGCGCCAACCTGCAGGCACTGGGGCTGTTCGGTATCGACGAGGTGTTTGCCTGCGGCCACAGCCTGGCTGCGCGCGGGCTGACGCACCCGGTCAATGCACAGCCGCTGAACGACGAACAGATTTCCCAGTTGATTGACCGTTACGACCAGGTGATAACCCTCTGATGTCGACTTTACATGTGGTGTCCCACTCCCCGTTTACCGATAGCCGCCTCGACAGCTGCCTGCGCGTCTGTGGCAGCGACGATGCGATCCTGCTCTGTGGCGACGGCGCCTACGGGCTGCGTCACCCGGCGCTGCTGACCAAAGGCGTGAAGGTCTTTGTGCTGGCCGAAGACAGCCTGGCGCGCAACCTGCCGCTGCCCGACTGGGCCGACTGCGTGGATTACCCAGGTTTCGTGCAACTGTCGATCGACTACGACAAGGTCAACACCTGGCTATGAACACCCTGACCGTGGGCGCGCGCACCCTCGAACTGGACAAGGACGGCTACCTCGTCGACCTGAACGAGTGGTCGGCCGACGTGGCCAACGCCCTCGCCGCCGCCGAAGCCCTCGAGCTGACCCCGGCGCATTGGGAAATCCTCGAGCTGCTGCGCCAGTTTTATCAAGAGTTCCAGCTGTCCCCTGCCACACGCCCGCTGATCAAGTACACCGCCTTGAAGCTGGGCACGGACAAGGGCAACAGCCTGCACCTCAACAAACTGTTCAACGGCACTCCCGCCAAACTCGCCGCCAAGCTGGCCGGCCTGCCCAGACCGACGAATTGCTTATGACCGACTTTGCTCCGCTGCCCCTCGAAACCCCTCCCGAGCACCCGTTTGCGCCGTTCGTGCGTATCCTGGGCAAAGGCAAGCGCGGTGCGCGCAACCTGACCCGCGAAGAAGCCCGCGAAGCCATGGGCATGCTGCTTGACGAAAAAGTCGAAGACACCCAGCTCGGTGCCTTCCTCATGCTGCTGCGCCACAAAGAGGAAAGCCCGGAAGAACTCGCCGGTTTCACCGAAGCGGTGCGCGAGCGCCTGCACGCCCCGGCGCTGAAGGTGGATATCGACTGGCCGACCTATGCCGGCAAAAAGCGCCACCTGCCGTGGTTCCTGCTGGCCGCCAAGTGCCTGGCGCAGAACGGTGTACGCATCCTCATGCATGGCGGCGGCGCCCACACGGCCGGCCGGCTGTACACCGAGCAATTGCTGGAAAGTCTACAGATCCCGCTGTGCCGCAATTGGCAGCAGGTCGAGACGGCCTTCGAGCACGGCAACCTGGCATTCATCCCGCTGGGCGACTGGGCCCCGCAACTGCAACGCATGATCGACCTGCGCAACACCCTGGGCCTGCGCTCGCCGATCCACTCCCTGGCACGCCTGCTCAACCCGCTGAATGCACGCTGCGGCCTGCAAAGCATCTTCCATCCCGGCTACCAGGGCGTACACCGCGATGCCAGCGGCCTGCTCGGCGACACGGTGATTGTGGTCAAGGGCGATGGCGGCGAAATCGAGATCAACCCCGACACGATCAGCCACCTCTACGGCAGCACCGGTGGCGAAAGCTGGGACGAAGAATGGCCCGCCCTCGCCGCCCAGCGCCATGTCAAACCGGCCAGCCTGGAGCCCGAGCAGTTGAAAGCGCTGTGGCGCGGCGAGGTCGAGGACAGCTACCCGCAACTCGCCTTGATCGCCACCATGGCCCTGGCCTTGCGCGGCCTCGGTCATCCGCGGGAGCAAGCGTTCGAATTGGCCCAGCAATACTGGGACGCACGGGATAAATCGATTTAATCGATCATTCCCCCGCAATCTTTGCGCTTTTAGTTCGAACTCATCCCTTTAGACTGGACTCCAACGCTTATTAGCCAAGGAGCCAGTCATGGGTTTGCTGATTGAAGGACGCTGGCACGACCAGTGGTACGAAAGTAGCGCGGATGGCGCGTTCCAGCGGGAACAGGCACAACGCCGCCACTGGGTGACCGCTGACGGCCAGCCCGGCCCCAGCGGCGAAGCTGGCTTCAAGGCCGAAGCCGATCGTTACCACCTGTATGTGTCGCTCGCCTGCCCGTGGGCCCATCGCACGCTGATCCTGCGCAAACTCAAGGGGCTGGAAGGTCTGATCGACGTGTCCGTGGTCAGCTGGCTGATGCTGGAAAACGGCTGGACCTTCGACAAGGCCCGCGGCTCCAGCGGCGACTCGCTGGATGGCTTCGCGTTCATGCACCAGCGCTACACCGCCGACACGGCCGATTACACCGGGCGCGTCACGGTGCCGGTGCTGTGGGACAAACAACTCAAGCGCATCGTCAGCAATGAATCAGCGGAGATCATCCGCATGTTCAACAGCGCGTTCAACGGGCTGACCGGCAACACCCTGGACTTCTACCCCGAGGCTCTGCGCCCGCGCATCGATGCGCTGAACGAGCGCATCTACCCCGCCGTGAACAACGGCGTGTACCGCGCAGGCTTCGCCACCTCGCAGCAGGCCTATGAGCGTGCGTTCGATGATGTGTTTGCCGAACTGGACCACTTGGAACAGCACCTGGGCGAGCATCGCTACCTGGCCGGTGAGTACCTGACCGAGGCGGATGTTCGGCTGTTTACCACGCTGATTCGATTTGATGCGGTGTATTACAGCCACTTCAAATGCAACCTGCGGCGGATTGCGGATTATCCGAATCTGTCGAATTGGTTGCGGGAAATCTATCAATGGCCGGGAGTGGCCGAGACGGTCGACTTTGCGCACATCAAGGGGCATTACTATGCCAGCCACCGCACCATCAATCCGACGGGGATTGTGCCCAAGGGGCCGTTGCAGGTGTTTGATGCCGAGCATGATCGCGGGCGGTTGAGCGCTAAGGGCGTCTGGCGTTGATCCAGAGGATGGGTTGGATCTAATGGCCTCATCGGGGGCAAGCCCCCTCCCACATTGGAAGGCATTCCAAAATGTGGGAGGGGGCTTGCCCCCGATGCATTCAGGCTCAGACCTGGGCCTGGGCGCCTTCAAACCATTTGAGCTTCTCGCGCAGCACCACCACTTCACCGACGATCACCAGCGTCGGCGCATGCACTTCATGCTCCGCCACCAGGCGCGGCAGGTCGGCCAGGGTGCCGGTGAACACGCGCTGGTTGGACGTGGTGCCCTGCTGGATCAACGCCGCTGGCGTGTCCGCCGAACGTCCATGCTTGATCAACTGTTCGCAGATGATCGGCAAACCGATCAAGCCCATGTAGAACACCAGGGTCTGCGACGGGCCCACCAGATCACCCCAAGGCAGGTCCGAGGTGCCGTTCTTCAAGTGCCCGGTGATAAAGCGCACCGATTGCGCATAGTCACGGTGGGTCAACGGAATCCCGGCATACGCCGCGCAGCCGCTGGCCGCCGTGATCCCCGGCACCACCTGGAACGGAATGCCATGGGCCGCCAGCTCTTCGATCTCTTCGCCGCCACGGCCGAAGATGAACGGATCGCCGCCCTTGAGGCGCAGCACGCGCTTGCCTTGCTTGGCCAGGTCGACCAATTGCTGGTTGATCTGGTCCTGGGGCACGGCGTGATCGGCGCGACGCTTGCCCACGTAGACGCGCTCGGCATCACGACGGCACAGCTCAAGAATCGCTGGGGCCACCAGACGGTCGTAGAGCACCACATCGGCTTGCTGCATCAAACGCAAGGCGCGGAAGGTCAACAGGTCCGGATCGCCGGGGCCGGCGCCCACCAGGTAGACTTCGCCAGGCGCATAAGGCGGCGCGCCGTTGACCTTTTCGATCAGCAAACGCTCGGCTTCATCGCCCTGCCCGGCCAGTTGCCGGTCGGCAATCGGGCCCTGGAAGACTTCTTCCCAGAACGCGCGGCGCTGCTGCACGTCCGGGTACAAACGCTTGACCTGGGCCCGAAAGCGCGCCGCCAGCCCGGCCAACTGGCCATACGTGGACGGAATCCAGGTTTCCAGCTTGGCCCGGATCAAGCGCGCCAACACCGGCGCATCGCCGCCACTGGACACCGCGATCACCAAGGGCGAACGGTCGACAATCGCCGGGAAGATCACGCTGCACAGGGCTGGCGCATCCACCACGTTGACCGGTACGCAACGGCGCTTGGCATCACTGGACACTTGCGCGTTCAGCGGTTCGTCATCCGTTGCGGCGATGATCAGGGTGCAACCGTCAAGGTCGGCCTCCTGATAACCGCGCACGGTCAGTTCCCCGCCACTGCCCAGCACCAGTTCACGCAACTGGTCTTCGATCTGGGGAGCAACCACCCGCAGCAGCGCACCGGCGTCGGCCAGCAGGCGGGACTTGCGCAAGGCAATCTCCCCGCCACCGACGACCAACACACGACTGCCGCGCAGGTTATGAAACAGCGGCAGAAATTCCATTTAGCCGATGACCTCGATGCCCGCCATGTACGGCTTGAGCACATCCGGCACACGGATCGAACCGTCGGCCTGCTGGTAGTTTTCGAGCACGGCCACCAGGGTACGGCCTACAGCCAGGCCCGAACCGTTGAGGGTATGCACCAGTTCCGGCTTGCCGGTTTCCGGGTTGCGGAAACGCGCCTGCATGCGACGGGCCTGGAAATCACCGCAGTTGGAGCACGACGAGATCTCGCGGTATTTGTCCTGGCTCGGCACCCACACTTCGAGGTCGTAGGTCTTCACGGCGCTGAACCCCATGTCGCCGGTACACAGCGCCAGCACGCGGTACGGCAGCTCCAACAGTTGCAGCACGCGTTCGGCGTTGGCGGTCAGGCCTTCGAGGGCTTCCATGGAGGTCGACGGCTCGACAACCTGCACCATCTCGACTTTGTCGAACTGGTGCTGGCGGATCATGCCGCGAGTGTCGCGCCCCGATGCACCGGCTTCACTGCGAAAGCACGGCGTGTGGGCGACGAGCTTGAGCGGCAGGTGCTTGGCGTCGAGGATCTCGCCGGCGACGATGTTGGTCAGCGACACTTCGGCGGTCGGGATCAGGTACAGGTCGGCTTCGCCATCGCGGCTGATCTTGAACAGGTCTTCCTCGAACTTCGGCAACTGGCCGGTGCCCTGCAGGGCCGGCGCCTGAACCAGATACGGGGTGTAGGCCTCTTCGTAGCCGTGCTCGCCGGTGTGCAGGTTGATCATGAACTGCGCCAGGGCGCGATGCAGGCGGGCAATCGGGCCGCGCAGCAAGGCAAAGCGCGCACCGGACAGCTTGGCGGCGGTTTCGAAATCCAGGCCGCCGTTCAGTTCGCCCAGGGCGACGTGGTCCTTGATCGCGAAATCAAAGGCCTTTGGCGTGCCCCAGCGGCGCACTTCGACGTTGCCGTCTTCGTCCGCACCGACCGGCACCGACTCGTGCGGCAGGTTCGGAATGCCCAGCAGGATCGAATCCAGCTCGCCCTGGATCTTGTCCAGTTCGAGTTTGCCGTCGGACAGCTCGGTGCCCATGCGCTCGACATCCGCCATCAACGGCGCGATGTCTTCACCGCGCTGCTTGGCTTGCCCGATGGACTTGGAACGCGCATTACGCTCAGCCTGCAGTGCTTCGGTGCGGGTCTGGACGGTCTTGCGCTGTTCTTCCAGCGCTTCGATGCGCGCAACATCCAAGGCAAAGCCACGGGATGCCAGGCGGTCCGCTACGTCCTGAAGGTTGCTACGTAACAGTTTGGAATCGAGCATGTCGGTCTCTCGTTTATCAAAGTTTGGTCAAGGACAGGCCGGCCCAGGTGGCGAGCAGCCCGCCGAACACGCTGATGCCCAGGTACCCGAAGGCAACCAGGGCCTGCCCGCTTTCCAGCAGGCGCACCGTATCCAGTGAAAAGGATGAAAAGGTCGTCAGACCGCCTACAAAGCCGACAATCAAGCCGGCACGAATTTCAATCGGCACTTCCGGGCGCAACAGGAACCAACCGTACAACAGCCCGATGATCAGGCAGCCCACCAGGTTGACCGCCAGGGTCGCCGTATAAAAATGCCTCGGCCAGTTGGCGTTAACCCAATTACCAGTGGCGAAACGCAATAATGTACCAGCGATGCCGGCAACGGACACGGCAAGAATCGTCTTGAGCACTACTTTCTCCGCTGTTTGGGGCTGAGACGGTCGAGTTGAGCGAGGTGATTGAGCTTTTCACCGATCTTCAGCTCCAGGCCACGGGGCACCGGCTGGTAGAACGGCTGCGGCTCAAGCGCGTCGGGGAAGTAATCTTCGCCGGCGGCATAGGCGTCCGGTTCATCGTGGGCGTAGCGGTATTCATCGCCGTAACCCAGTTGTTTCATCAATTTGGTCGGCGCATTGCGCAGGTGCAGCGGCACTTCAAGGGAGCCATGTTCGGCCGCGGCGCGCAGTGCCGATTTGAAGCCCATGTACACCGCGTTGCTTTTCGGCGCGCAGGCCAGGTAGGTAATGGCCTGGGCCACCGCCAGCTCGCCTTCGGGGCTGCCCAGGCGCTCCTGCACTTCCCACGCCGCGAGGCACAGGCTCAAGGCGCGGGGGTCGGCGTTGCCGATGTCTTCGCTGGCCATACGCACCACGCGGCGCGCGAGGTAGAGCGGGTCGCAGCCACCGTCGATCATGCGCGCGAACCAGTACAACGCGCCGTCGGGGTTGGAGCCGCGCACCGATTTGTGCAGCGCCGAAATCTGATCGTAGAACGCTTCACCCCCCTTGTCGAAACGCCGGCGCGTGTCGCCGAGCAGGCTTTGCAGGAGTTCGACGCCAATCTCGCTGCCGTCCTCGGCCAGGTCGGAGGCGTTCTCCAGCAGGTTCAGAAAGCGCCGCCCATCGCCGTCGGCGGCGCTGAACAGGATCTTGAAGCCTTCATCGCTGAGGCTCAACTGGCGCTTGCCCAAGCCCTTGTCTTCGCTCAAGGCGCGCTGCAGCAGCTTTTGCATCGCCGCTTCATCCAGGCTCTTGAGCACATACACCCGCGCCCGCGAGAGCAAGGCGTTGTTCAATTCAAAGGACGGGTTCTCGGTGGTCGCACCGATAAAAATCAGCGTGCCGTCTTCGACATACGGCAAGAACGCGTCCTGCTGCGACTTGTTGAAGCGATGCACTTCGTCGACGAACAAGATGGTGCGCTTGCCGTATTGCCCGGCCTGCTGCTTGGCCACTTCCACCGCCTGGCGGATCTCCTTGACCCCAGCCAGCACCGCCGAGACCGTTTCGAAGTGAGCATCCGAGACTTTCGCCAACAGCCGCGCCAGCGTGGTTTTACCCACCCCCGGCGGCCCCCAGAAAATCATCGAGTGCAGCGCTCCCTGCTCCAGGGCTTCGCGCAAAGGCTTGCCGCGAGCGAGCAGGTGTTCCTGACCGACGTACTCATCCAGGTTGGTCGAACGCAAGCGTGCGGCCAGGGGTTGAGCGATCGGGTCACTTCGAAACAGGTCCATGGGCAGCGTTTGAAACCTCTAGGCAGGTTATTCCTGGATCACGTCGGCACCCTTGGGGATGTCGAACTTGAACGTGGACGCGGGCACCGGCACGTTGGCCTTGACCCCGGTGAACAGGATATCGGTGCGCTGGCCGACGCTGTCGATCAGGCGCATGTTATTGATCACGCCGTTACCGAACGAAAGGTGCAGGCTGTCGAACAGCGTGTCCTTGGATTTCGGCTTGAGGGTGAATTCGATCACGTTACTGGTTTGCTTGGAGGTGATCTCGAAGCTGTCGTTGATCTTCGACACATCGCCCGACAGCAACAGCGCCGGGGTCTGGTTCAAGCGCGGATCGAGCTTTTTGATGGTCGCCTGTTCCAGGTCCGGGTCCCACAGCGTGACTTTCTGGCCATCGGAAACGATGGTCTGCTCGGCCTTCCCTTCCGTGTGCCAGTAGAACAGCCCAGGGCGCTGCACGGCCATTTCACCGGCGGTTTCCTGCAACTGGGTGCCGCCGGCATCCAGGGTCAGCTGGGAGAAGCGCGCGGTCAGGGTCTTGGATTTGTCCAGCAGGTTGGTCAGGCTGGCGACGGAGGCCGGATCAGCGTGAGCCGAAACAGCAGTCAGGGCCAGTGCCGGCAACAACAGCATGCGGATAAGACGCATGGGAGTCCTCATTGAGTCGTTAGGGCGCGCCGCGTGCTGCCACGCGGCGCGTGATCAGTCGCGCATCTGCCCGGGGGCGATGACTTCGCGCGAGCCGTTGGTGTTCATTGCGGTGACGACGCCGGCATTTTCCATGGCTTCGATCATGCGGGCGGCGCGGTTGTAGCCGATTTTCAGCTTGCGCTGCACGGCGGAGATCGAGGCGCGACGGCTTTCCAACACGAAGGCCACCGCTTCGTCGTACAGCGCGTCGGTTTCGGCATCATCGTCGCCACCACTGCTGCCGCCGTCGAAGCCGCTGCCGGCTTCTTCAACACCGGCGAGGATGTCGTCGTTGTATTCCGGCGCACCGCGCAGTTTCCAGGCTTCCACCACGCGATGCACTTCATCGTCGGAAACGAACGCACCATGCACGCGAATCGGCAGGCTGGTGCCCGGCGGCATGTAGAGCATGTCACCGTGGCCCAGCAATTGTTCGGCGCCGCCCTGGTCGATGATGGTGCGCGAGTCGATCTTGCTCGACACCTGGAACGCCATGCGCGTCGGGATGTTGGCCTTGATCAGACCGGTGATCACATCCACCGACGGCCGCTGGGTCGCGAGGATCAAGTGGATACCGGCAGCACGCGCCTTCTGTGCGATACGTGCGATCAACTCTTCAACCTTCTTGCCGACGATCATCATCATGTCGGCAAATTCGTCGACCACCACGACGATGGTCGGCAACTTGGTCAGCAATGGCGCTTCGTCGTGGATGCTTTCGCGCTTGTACAGCGGGTCGGTCAGCGGCGTGCCGGCGTCCTGGGCTTCCTTGACCTTGGCATTGAAGCCCGACAGGTTGCGCACGCCCATCTTCGCCATCAGCTTGTAGCGCCGCTCCATCTCGGCAACGCTCCAGCGCAGGGCGTTGGCGGCGTCCTTCATGTCGGTGACCACCGGGCAGAGCAAGTGCGGAATGCCTTCGTAGATCGACAATTCGAGCATCTTCGGGTCGATCATGATCAGCTTGGCGTCTTCCGGGCCGGACTTGAACAGGATCGACAGGATCATCGCGTTGACCCCCACCGACTTACCCGAACCGGTGGTACCGGCCACGAGCAGGTGAGGCATTTTCGCCAGGTCGGTGATTACCGGCTTGCCGCCGATGTCATGGCCCAGGGCCAGGGTAACCGGCGATTTGAAGTTGTCGTATTCCGGGGTCGACAGCACCTCGGAGAAGCGCACGATCTGGCGGTCTTCGTTGGGAATCTCGATGCCCACGGTGGTTTTGCCGGGGATCACTTCCACCACGCGCACGCTGGTCACGGCCAGGGAGCGGGCGAGGTCTTTGGCCAGGTTGGAGATTCGGCTGACCTTGACCCCGGCCGCTGGCTGGATTTCGTAACGGGTAATCACCGGGCCGGGGTGGATCGAGTCCACCGAGACTTCGACGCCGAATTCCTTGAGTTTGATTTCCAGCAGATGGCCGACGGCCGCCAGGGACTCCGGGGAATAGTTGAGCTGTTTCTTCTCGGCCGGGTCGAGAATCGAGATCGGCGGCAGCGTGCCTTCGACCGCGCTGTCGACAAACAACGGCGCCTGTTTTTCTTTCTGCACGCGATGGCTCGGTTCGGGAGCCTTGGGCGGCGCCGGGGCAATCACCGGCGGCACCTGTTTCTCGCGCTCCGACATGTGCTTGCTCAGGGCTTGTTCGCGTTCGATCAGGCGTTCCTTGACCTTGGCCTGTTCACGCCGGTCCGGCGTGCTCGGGGCCACGACCTCGTTGACGCGGGTGTCCACCTCGCGCAATTGGGCCACCATGCGCTTGCGCTCCACCCGGGCCGCCCACCAGCGGTTGGCGGCGCCCTGGAACAGCTCCAGCAGGTCGAGGGTGATTTTGCCGGTCACGTCCATCACTTTGAACCACGACAGGTCGGTGAACACGGTGAGGCCGAACAGGAACAGCGCGATAAACATCAGGGTGCTGCCCTGGATATTCAGGGTCTTGCGGGCCAGGTCGCCGAGGCTCTCACCCAGCGCGCCGCCAGCGCCCGCCGGCAGGCCGGTCGGCGCATGGAAATGGATATGCGCCAGCGCCGCGCCGGACAGCACCAGGAACACCAGGCCGATCAGGCGCCAGGAAAACAGCCAGCCGCTCCACTGCCACGGCTCATGACGCTGGCGGAAGATCTGCCAGGTCTTGATCGCCAGCAGCAACGGGAAGATGTACGCGAAATAACCCAGCACCATGAACAAGATATCGGCGCTGTAGGAACCGGCGGGGCCACCGAAGTTCTGCACGTCATCGATCTTGCTGTTGTGGCTCCAGCCCGGATCGTCCTTGCCATAGGTGAGCAAGGCCATCATCAGGAACAGGCACAGCGCGCCGATGGCGATCAGCGCACCTTCCTTGAGCCGATAATGCAGGTGCTGACGCCAGGCCGGCACGACTGTTTTTTGTGTCGCGGTGGATTTCTTCAAAACGGGTCTTTTCCTGCGCCTTTAGCGCGTCCATCTGTTGAATGACTGCACACTGCCGCCCAATCCGAGCAGCCGAAAAATAAACGAACGCCGTTAAATCTACCTTTAACACCGAGCGATTGACGAGTGAAACGGCGATAACGCCAGAATGCCCGCATTGTACGGGTTTGTGTCCGCGATGCCACGCCCTTGCCCCTTGCGCGGCAGCCTGGACAATTCACGTGTCACACACTGTTCAATTTGAGCATGCATTGTCTTTGCTGACAAAGGCTTATGCGCTGTTTTTAGCAATCCAGGCAAGCTTGGCAATTGGCCTGCATGGGGCAGCCCCGAATACGACCACGTCTCAGAGAGAGAGTTGCAGAAACACCCGCTCACGCTAATCCACAGCAATGCCCGATTCGGGCTGGCCCCCTGACGCCGGGTCGACAATAATCAACCCCCTGGGCAGGCCCGACGCCTGCCACTCCCCTCCCCTTCCGTAAGCCTGGATGCCATGCTGACCTGGTTACAACGCGACACCCTGACCTTCCCGCCGCTGGCCAAAGCCATGCGCGAACCCAATGGCCTGCTCGCCGCCGGTGGCGACCTGTCAGCCGAGCGACTGATCCAGGCCTATCGCCACGGCTGCTTTCCGTGGTTCTCGCAAGGCCAGCCGATTCTCTGGTGGTCACCGGACCCACGCACGGTGATTTTCCCCGACGAACTGCACGTATCCCGCAGCCTGGGCAAATTATTGCGCCAGCAGCGCTATCGCGTGACCTTCGACCAGGACTTCGCTGCGGTCATCCAGGCCTGCGCCGCGCCTCGCGCCTATGCAGATGGCACCTGGATCACCGAAGGCATCCAGAGCGCCTACCAGGAGCTGCACGCGCGGGGTTACGCGCACTCGGTCGAGGTCTGGGACAACGGCGAACTGGTGGGCGGCCTGTATGGGCTGGCGATGGGCCGGCTGTTTTTTGGCGAATCCATGTTCAGCCGCGCCGATAACGCCTCAAAGTTCGGTTTTGCCACGCTGACCCGGCAGCTGCAGGCATGGGGTTTTGTGCTGATCGACTGCCAGATGCCCAACGATCACTTGCACAGCCTGGGCGCCCGCGCCATACCGCGCAGCGAGTTCGCCGGCTTCCTGCGCGACTATCTGGACCAACCCAACGCTGGACCGTGGGTTTCCTAGGCGACTTCCTCGCACCTGGCTTACACTTATTTCAAAGCTTATCCGAGGGTTGATCATGACCGAGCTGGCGCGCTTGAAGTTTTATGCCACTCAAGCCCACTCTTGCAGCTATCTGCCCGACGAACAGGCCACCACGCTGTTCCTCGACCCCAGCCAGCCGATGGACGTGCATGTGTATGCCGACCTTTCGGAAATGGGCTTTCGGCGCAGCGGCGACCACCTGTACCGACCGCACTGCCAAAACTGCAACGCCTGCGTGCCGGCACGCATTCCCGTGGCGCAGTTTGTGCCGGACCGCAATCAGAAGCGCATCCTCAAGCGCAACGCCGACCTCACGGTCACGGCGGCCAACCCCAGGTTCAGCGAAGAATACTTCGATCTTTACCAGCGCTACATCGAACAACGCCACGCCGACGG
Organism: Pseudomonas sp. LY-1; assembly: GCF_053502595.1. Classification (NCBI taxonomy): domain Bacteria; kingdom Pseudomonadati; phylum Pseudomonadota; class Gammaproteobacteria; order Pseudomonadales; family Pseudomonadaceae; genus Pseudomonas; species Pseudomonas sp. LY-1. The sequence continues at coordinate 4,343,947 of NZ_CP094353.1, forward strand.
TGACATGTTCCCACCCAGTCGCGACCAGTTTTCCACCTTCCTGGTGCGTGAACTGCCTTTCTCACGCTTCTATGAATTCCGACTCGACGGGCGCCTGCTGGCCGTCGCCGTGACCGATTTGCTGCCCAACGGCCTATCGGCGGTGTACACCTTCTATGAACCCGACGAAGAGCGGCGCAGCCTGGGACGCTTCGCGATCCTCTGGCAAATCAGCGAAGCCCGGCGCCTGGAACTGGAGGCGGTGTACCTTGGATACTGGATCAAAAACTGCAAAAAGATGAACTACAAGACCCAATATCGGCCGATTGAACTGCTGATTAATCAAAGATGGGTCACGCTTAACTAGAACCTCTTGGCTTAAACACCCTTTTTCGGGCACAATGCACGCCGCTTTTGCCTGGCGCAGTTGCACCGGGCCATTCACTGGATACCGAGGGCTTTACTGCATGTCGAAAGAAGACAGCTTCGAAATGGAAGGCACTGTCGTCGACACCCTGCCCAACACCATGTTTCGTGTGGAGTTGGAAAATGGGCACGTCGTAACCGCGCATATCTCCGGCAAGATGCGCAAGAACTACATTCGTATTCTTACCGGTGACAAAGTGCGCGTCGAGCTGACGCCCTATGACTTGAGCAAAGGGCGCATCACTTACCGCGCCCGCTAATCAAGTCAATACAAGACGCCCGGTTATGCCGGGCGTTTTTGTGTGTATAGCATTTACCTGACACCCGAAACCCAATGCGGGAGGGGGCTTGTTCCCTCCCGCATTGGATCGCCATTGTTCTGGCAATTACATTTCAAGACAGCAAAAAGGCGCCTTTCGGCGCCTTTTGCGTAGCTGCAGAACGATCAGGCCATTTCGGCCGTGGTTTCGAACTCGAAGGTCAGCTCGCCGTCCTTCAGGTCGATATGCACCACGCCACCATGGTCGGAGAGCTCGCCGAACAGGATCTCTTCGGCCAATGGCCGCTTGATCTTGTCCTGGATCAGACGCGCCATCGGGCGAGCGCCCATTGCCGCGTCATAACCACCTTCGGCCAGCCAATTGCGCGCCGCGTCCGTCACTTCCAGCTGCACGCGCTTGTCTTCCAACTGCGCTTGAAGCTCGGTGAGGAACTTGTCCACCACGTTTTTGATGACCTCATGGCTGAGGCGACCAAACTGGATAATGGTGTCCAGACGGTTGCGGAACTCCGGCGTGAAGCTCTTCTTGATCACTTCCATCGCATCGGAAGAGTGATCCTGATGCGTAAAGCCGATCGACGCCCGCGCCGCGGTTTCAGCACCGGCGTTGGTGGTCATGATCACGATCACGTTGCGGAAGTCCGCCTTGCGCCCGTTGTTGTCGGTCAGGGTGCCGTGGTCCATGACCTGCAGCAGCAGGTTGAAGACTTCCGGGTGAGCCTTCTCGATTTCATCGAGCAGCAATACGCAATGCGGTTGCTTGGTGATCGCCTCGGTCAACAGGCCACCCTGATCAAAACCGACATAGCCCGGAGGCGCACCGATCAGGCGCGACACGGTGTGACGCTCCATGTATTCGGACATGTCGAACCGCACCAACTCAATGCCCATGGCCTTGGCCAACTGCCGAGCCGCTTCGGTCTTGCCGACGCCGGTCGGGCCGGCGAACAGGAACGAACCGACGGGCTTGTCCGGCGACTTGAGGCCCGCCCGCGACAACTTGATCGCAGTGGACAGCGAGTCGATGGCCGCATCCTGGCCAAACACGGTGAGCTTGAGGTCGCGCTCCAGGTTACGCAGCAGCTCTTTGTCGGAGGTGGTGACGTGTTTTGGCGGAATCCGCGCGATCTTGGCCACGATATCCTCGACCTGAGCCACGTCGATGCGCTTCACACGCTTCTCGACCGGCTGCAGACGCTGATAGGCACCGGCCTCGTCGATCACGTCGATGGCCTTGTCCGGCATGTGCCGATCGTTGATGTAGCGCGACGCCAGCTCGGCAGCGGCCCGCAACGCCTCATCGGTGTACTCGATGCCATGGTGCGCTTCGAAACGCCCCTTGAGCCCACGCAGGATGCCGATGGTGTCTTCAACCGAAGGCTCGGACACGTCGACTTTCTGGAAGCGACGCGCCAGGGCACGGTCTTTCTCGAAGATCCCGCGGAATTCCTGGAACGTGGTCGAGCCGATGCAGCGGATATCACCCGACGACAACAACGGCTTGAGCAGGTTGGAAGCATCCATCACACCACCGGAGGCCGCACCGGCCCCAATGATCGTGTGGATTTCATCGATGAACAGGATCGCCTGCGGGCGTTTTTTCAGCTCGCCGAGCAGCGCCTTGAAGCGCTTCTCGAAATCGCCGCGGTACTTGGTCCCGGCGAGCAACGCGCCGAGGTCAAGGGAGTAGACGACGCTGCTGGCCAGCAAGTCCGGCACCTGGTTGTCGACGATACGCTTGGCCAGGCCTTCGGCAATCGCGGTTTTACCCACGCCCGCCTCACCCACCAGCAACGGGTTGTTCTTGCGACGACGCGCGAGGATCTGTGCCACGCGCTCAACTTCAGCCTCGCGCCCCACCAGCGGATCGATCCGCCCCTGGCGCGCCAGCTCATTGAGATTGCTGGCATAGGCATCCAATGGGTTGCCCGAAAAAGAAGACTCACCGCCCTCGTCGTCCTGCATTTCCTGCTCACCCTCGGAATGATCGCCGTGCCCAGGCACTTTGGAGATACCGTGGGCGATGTAGTTGACGACATCGATACGGGCAACGCTCTGCTGCTTGAGCAGGAACACTGCCTGGCTTTCCTGTTCGCTGAAGATGGCGACAAGCACATTGGCGCCCGTGACTTCACGCTTACCGGAGCTCTGTACGTGGAAAACAGCACGCTGCAATACCCGCTGAAAGCCCAGGGTCGGCTGGGTTTCACGGTCCTCGTCATGCACGGGGATCAGTGGCGTCGTGGAGTCGATGAACTCCTGCAGGTCATGCTTGAGTTTGTCGAGGTTGGCGCCGCACGCACGCAAAACGGTGGCGGCAGCTTCGTTATCCAAAAGTGCCAGCAGCAGGTGCTCGACGGTCATGAATTCATGACGCTTCGAACGGGCCTCTTTGAAGGCAAGATTGAGGGTGACTTCGAGCTCGCGGTTTAACATAGCTTCACCTCATACCCAAGTGGTCGGCGTTAACCGTCCTTCTCGATTTCACAGAGTAGCGGATGCTGGCTTTCCCTGGCGTACTGGTTGACCTGCATGGCCTTTGTCTCGGCGATGTCGCGGGTAAACACTCCACATACTGCCCGTCCTTCTGTGTGAACGGCCAGCATTACCTTGGTCGCCAACTCGCGGTTCAGGTTAAAAAACACCTCGAGTACTTCGACCACGAAATCCATCGGTGTGTAGTCATCGTTGAACAAAACCACCTTGTACATCGGCGGCGCCTGTAGAGCAGGCTTGGCCTCCTGAACAGCAATGCCTGCAGAACCGTCGTCATCGTGCTCGTGATCCGGTCGATCCTGATTGAATGTTAGTCGAATCTGGCTGATTGCATGCATGGAAAGAAAGGTTCGTCAGTGGTTCAAATACAGTGGTGGGGGCGACCTGTCAGAATTTCAACTCTGACCGTTCGGTCACCTTGACTATCGGCAAATCGGTGTTACAACCAATAGAACCCACAGTGGGTAAAAAAGGTCCGCGCAGTCAACCTTATTTATTCGGGTTAGGACGGATGAACTGGATGATACTCCAGTGATGGAGTCTGGTGCAGAGGGATATGGGTATGTCTGGCGTCAAGATCAGTGGCAAGGTCAAATGGTTCAACAATGCCAAGGGTTACGGCTTCATTAATGAAGAAGGTAAGACCGAGGACCTTTTTGCGCATTATTCCGAGATCAAAATGGATGGCTACAAAACGCTGAAAGCGGGCCAAACTGTGAGTTTTGAGATCATTCAGGGACCGAAAGGGCTGCACGCTGTGAATATCTGTGCAATCGCGATCACTACACCTGCAAAACCCGTTGTATCCGCCGCTCAAAAAGAAAAGAAGCTAACGGCCTGATTCACTGCCAAGCGAGAAGCATGCAAATAAAAAACGGCCACCCAACCCATTGGAGTAGCCGTTTTTTATGCCTGCGTGCTTACATGTGCGAGATCAGCGCATCGCCAAAGCCCGACGACGACACCAGCTTCGCGCCATCCATCAGGCGCTCGAAGTCATAGGTCACGGTCTTGGCCGAGATAGCGCCATTGGTGCCCTTGATGATCAGATCGGCCGCTTCGGTCCAGCCCATGTGGCGCAGCATCATTTCCGCCGACAGGATCAGCGAACCCGGGTTGACCTGGTCCTTACCGGCATATTTCGGCGCAGTACCGTGGGTGGCTTCAAACATTGCCACGGTGTCGGACAAGTTGGCGCCCGGCGCAATACCGATACCACCGACTTCCGCCGCCAGGGCGTCAGACAGGTAGTCACCGTTGAGGTTGAGGGTCGCGATCACGTCGTATTCAGCCGGACGCAGCAGGATCTGCTGCAGCATGGCATCGGCAATCGCATCCTTGACCACGACATTCTTGCCGGTCTTCGGGTTCTTGAACTGCATCCACGGCCCGCCATCGAGCAGGGTTGCGCCGAATTCTTCAGCCGCCACTTCGTAGGCCCATTCCTTGAAGGCACCTTCGGTGAACTTCATGATGTTGCCTTTGTGTACGATGGTCAGCGACTCGCGGTCGTTATCCACGACATATTGCAGGGCCTTGCGCGCCAGGCGCTTGGTGCCCTCTTTGGACACCGGCTTGATGCCGATACCGCAATCCTGGTCGAAGCGGATCTTGGTGACGCCCATTTCCTCCTTGAGGAACTTGATCACTTTGATCGCTTCCGGCGAACCGGCTTTCCACTCGATCCCGGCGTAAATATCTTCGGAGTTTTCGCGGAAGATGGTCATGTCCACGTCGCCAGGCTTTTTGACCGGGCTCGGCACGCCTTCGAACCAGCGCACCGGGCGCAGGCACACATACAGGTCGAGTTGTTGGCGCAGGGCCACGTTCAACGAACGGATGCCACCACCGACCGGCGTGGTCAGCGGGCCTTTGATGGAGACTACGTAATCGCGCACCGCGTCCAGGGTTTCCTGGGGCAGCCAGGTGTCCTGGTCATAGACTTGGGTCGCCTTCTCACCGGCGTAAACTTCCATCCACGAAATCTTGCGCTTGCCGCCGTAAGCTTTTTCAACAGCGGCGTCGACCACCTTGATCATCACTGGGCTGATGTCGACACCGATACCGTCACCTTCGATATAAGGGATGATCGGTTGGTCAGGAACATTGAGAGAATGGTCTGCATTGACGGTGATTTTGTCGCCGACTGCCGGAACCTGAATCTTCTTGTATCCCATGCTGAACTCCATCTATGGATTGAACATCTGGCTGCGTTCGAGCCTACTCCAGATAAATGACGACTTAAACCTCACGCCACGCTCATTTGCATCGAAAACAGCATATTTAGTCGCCTATAAGCTTGAAAGCAAAGGGAAAAGCGCCAATCTTGAGCACATCATGCGACTTTAGGCGCAACTTGGTCCCTGCGACCTTTAGACCAATGGACGACCCACCTTTTGTATGAAGGCTCGGCGTAAGCATAGCGACCTATGTATAATGCCGCCGCTGACCAAAGAGTCACGACGGCCGACTGCCTGCTTCTTCAATAGAAAGCAGCGCCCAGCGCCAGAAAAGCCGGACTAAACAATAGTCCACCCGCTTGACGCTCGACTGATGCAACCCAACATCACCGCGAAGAAACCTCGACCTTTCGCTCATGGATGACTTTGAACGAACGCGCTCTACCCGGCGCATCTCGAGTTTCTGCGCACGCTTTCAGCAAAGAAGAGAGTTAATCCGAATATGCCCACCCGCTCGAAGATCATCTACACCTTCACCGACGAAGCACCAGCCCTCGCCACCTATTCACTGCTGCCTATCGTAGAGGCCTTCACCGCTTCCGCTGATATTGCCGTGGAAACCCGCGACATCTCCCTCGCCGGGCGCATCCTCGCAAGCTTCCCCGAGCAACTGGGCACCAAAGCCGTCCCGGACCACCTCGCCGAACTGGGCGCCCTGGCCGTTACGCCTGAAGCCAACATCATCAAGCTGCCTAACATCAGCGCCTCGACGCCTCAACTGCAGGCGGCGATCAAAGAACTGCAAGCCAAGGGCTACGCCCTGCCGGACTACCCGGAAACCGTAACCACCGACGCGGAAAAAGAAACCCGTGCACGTTACGACAAGATCAAGGGCAGCGCCGTGAACCCGGTACTGCGCGAAGGCAACTCCGACCGCCGCGCACCGCTGTCGGTCAAGAACTACGCACGCAAGCACCCGCACAAGATGGGCGCCTGGGCTGCCGACTCCAAGTCCCACGTCGCTTACATGAGCCACGGCGACTTCTACGGCAGCGAAAAAGCCGTACAGATCGAGGCAGCCGACGCGGTCAAAATCGAACTGATCGCTAAAGACGGCACCGCGACCGTACTGAAGGAAAAGACTTCCGTACAAGCTGGCGAAATCATCGACAGCTCCGTGCTGAGCAAGAACGCCCTGCGCAGCTTCATCGCCGCTGAAATCGAAGACGCCAAGAAACAAGGCGTACTGCTGTCGGTTCACCTGAAAGCCACCATGATGAAGGTCTCCGACCCGATCATGTTCGGCCAGATCGTTGCCGAGTTCTATAAAGACGCCCTGACTAAGCACGCCGCCGTGCTGGAGCAGATCGGCTTCAACCTGAACAACGGCATCGGCGACCTGTACGCTCGCATCAAGGCCCTGCCGGCCGAGCAGCAAGCGCAGATCGAAGCCGATATCCAGGCGGTCTACGCCGCTCGCCCTTCCCTGGCGATGGTCAACTCCGACAAAGGCATCACCAACCTGCACGTGCCGAGCGACGTGATCGTCGACGCCTCGATGCCGGCCATGATCCGTGACTCCGGCAAAATGTGGGGCACCGACGGCCAGCTGCACGACACCAAGGCCGTGATCCCGGATCGCTGCTACGCCACTATCTACCAAGCTGTCATCGAAGACTGCAAGGCCAATGGCGCGTTCGATCCGACCACCATGGGCAGCGTGCCGAACGTTGGTCTGATGGCACAGAAAGCCGAAGAGTACGGCTCTCACGACAAGACCTTCCAGGTCAAGGCTGACGGCGTCGTCCGCGTTACCGACAGCAAGGGCAACCTGCTGATGGAACAGGCCGTCGAAGCCGGCGACATCTTCCGTATGTGCCAGGCCAAAGACGCGCCGATCCAGGACTGGGTCAAACTCGCCGTCAACCGCGCCCGCGCCAGCAACACCCCGGCCATCTTCTGGCTGGACCCACAGCGCGCCCACGACGGTGCGGTGATCGAGAAAGTCCAGACCTACCTGAAAGACCACAACACCGACGGCCTGGACATCCGCATCATGTCGCCGGTCGACGCGATGAAATTCACCCTGGAGCGCACCCGCAAGGGCCTGGACACCATCTCGGTGACCGGTAACGTACTGCGCGACTACCTGACCGACCTGTTCCCGATCATGGAACTGGGCACCAGCGCCAAGATGCTGTCGATCGTGCCGCTGATGAACGGTGGCGGTCTGTTCGAAACCGGCGCTGGCGGTTCGGCACCCAAGCACGTGCAGCAACTGCTGGAAGAAAACTTCCTGCGTTGGGATTCCCTGGGCGAGTTCCTGGCCCTGGCCGCATCGCTTGAGCATTTGGGCGTGACTTACAACAATCCGAAAGCCCTGGTGCTGTCCAAGACCCTGGACCAGGCCACCGGCCAGTTCCTCGACAACAACAAGTCACCATCGCGCAAAGTCGGCAACATCGACAACCGCGGCAGCCACTTCTACCTGGCGCTGTACTGGGCCCAAGCCCTGGCCGCACAGACCGAAGACACCGCGCTGCAAGCGCAATTCGGCGAACTGGCCAAGACCCTCGCCGCGAACGAGGCAACCATCGTTGCCGAGCTCAACGCCGTACAGGGCAAGCCAGTGGACATCGGCGGCTACTACGCGCCGAACCCGGAGCTGACCAGCAAAGTCATGCGCCCGAGCAACACCCTCAACGCGGCAATTGCCAAGCTGAAGTAAGGTTGTAAGGATGCAAACAAACCCCGGCCCAGTGCCGGGGTTTGTGTTTCCAGCGAATAAACCGGATTCAAATGTGGGAGGGAGCTTGCCCCCGATGACAGTGAGTCAGCTACCAACAAGTCGACTGCCCCACCGCCATCGGGAGCAAGCCCCCTCCCACACCGACTGCAATCCTGCCTGAAGACCGCACCGCACTCAGAATCGAGAGGCATCCAATGACCTGGCAACCCCACATCACCGTCGCCACCATCGTCGAAGACAACGGCCGCTTCCTGATGGTCGAAGAACTCAAGGGCGGCCGCGCCGTGCTCAACCAGCCCGCCGGCCACCTCGACCCGCACGAAACCCTGACCGAAGCCGCCGTGCGTGAAACCCTCGAAGAAACCGGCTGGGACGTCGAAGCCACCGGCATCGTCGGCATCTACCTGTACACCGCGCCGAGCAACGGCGTGACCTACCAGCGGGTCTGCTTCACCGCCAAGGCGCTGAAACACCGCCCGGACTATCAACTTGACGACGGCATCGTGCGCGCCCGCTGGCTGAGCCGTGACGAGCTGATGGGCCTGCGCGACGCCTGGCGCAGTGAGCTGATCATCCGGTGTATCGATGATTATCTGGCCGGCTTTCGCCACAGTCTCGAATTGATCCGACCTTCTCTTTAGCCTTGAAGGCTTGGGCCTGTTAGAATCGCGTCCTTTTTCAAGACACCCGTTGAAACCCTATGCGTGATCCAGCCCCTTCTGACACACAAAAGAAGCGCGTCATCGTCGGCATGTCCGGCGGCGTGGACTCTTCCGTTTCCGCCGTTCTGCTCATGGAGCAGGGTTATGAGGTGGAAGGCCTGTTCATGAAGAACTGGGAAGAAGACGATGGAACGGAATATTGCACCGCCATGGACGACCTGGCGGATGCCCAGGCCGTGTGCGACAAGATCGGCATCAAGCTGCACACCGCCAACTTCGCCGCCGAGTACTGGGACAACGTGTTCGAGCACTTCCTGGCCGAATACAAGGCCGGCCGCACGCCGAATCCGGACATCCTGTGCAACCGCGAGATCAAGTTCAAGGCGTTCCTCGACTACGCCATGATGCTCGGCGCCGACCTGATTGCCACCGGCCACTACGTGCGCCGTCGTGACATCGACGGGCGCACCGAACTGCTCAAGGGCCTGGACCCCAACAAGGACCAGAGCTACTTCCTGCACGCCGTTGGCGGCGAACAGATCGCCAAGACCCTGTTCCCGGTCGGCGAACTGGAAAAGCCCGAAGTGCGCCGGATCGCCGAGCAGCACGACCTGGCCACCGCCAAGAAGAAGGATTCCACCGGGATCTGCTTTATCGGCGAGCGCCGCTTCAGCGACTTCCTCAAGCAATACCTGCCAGCGCAACCGGGCGAGATCAAAACCACCGAAGGTGAGGTCATCGGCCGCCATCACGGCCTGATGTACCACACCATCGGCCAGCGCCAGGGCCTGGGCATCGGCGGTTTGAAAGACGCCGGCGACGAGCCCTGGTACGTGCTGGTCAAGGACCTGGAGCACAACGAACTGATCGTCGGCCAGGGCAATGACCACCCATGGCTGTTCTCCCGCGCACTGCTCGCTTCGGATATCTACTGGGTCAACCCGGTGGACCTGAGCGCGCCGCGCCGCCTGACCGCCAAGGTGCGCTATCGCCAGAGCGACCAGCCCTGCACCCTGGAAAAAACCGCCGACGGTTACCGCGCCACCTTCGATGACCCGCAGCGCGCGGTCACGCCTGGCCAGTCCGTGGTGTTCTACGATGGCGAGGTGTGCCTGGGGGGGGGCGTGATTGAAGTCGCCGAACCCTGGAGCAGCCCGGCATGAGCCCGATCCAGGAGCAACTGACGGCACTCGGCGGGGTCTTCCTCGCCGCAGTGCTGGTGGACAAGATCGCCAAGACCGGCCAGGTTACCGAGGCCGGCCTGACCTGCATGCTCGGCAGCCTGCTGGTTCGCGACCCCAAGGACACCCTGGAAGTCTATGGCGGTGACGACCTGGCGCTGCGTGAAGGCTACCGCGCACTGGTCGGCGCACTGGAACGCGACCCGAGCACCTTGCAGCGCGAACCGCTGCGCTACGCTCTGTCGATGCTCGGCCTCGAGCGCCAACTGGCCAAGCGTGACGACCTGCTGGAGACCATCGGCAAGCGCCTGCCGCAGATCCAATCCCAGGTTGAACACTTCGGCCCGGCCCACGAAAACGTCATCGCCGCCTGCGGCGCGCTGTACCAGGACACCTTGAGCACATTGCGCCAGCGCATCCAGGTGCATGGCGACATGCGCAACCTGCAACAACCGAACAACGCCTCGAAGATCCGCGCCCTGCTTCTGGCCGGTATCCGCTCGGCGCGGTTGTGGCGCCAGTTGGGCGGTCATCGTTGGCAGTTGGTCATCAGCCGTCGCAAATTGCTCAAAGAGCTTTACCCGTTGATGCGCAACGAATAAGTCGCAGCCACGGGCTATTTTCAAGCCGTTACGCGTAATACGCCGGTCAGTTGGCAACGGACCGGCGGATTTTTTCATGTATGATACGCGCCCCATTTCGTTGCCCGACTGTCCGAGAACACCCCATGCAGCTCTCTTCGCTCACTGCGGTTTCCCCTGTTGACGGCCGCTACGCCGGCAAGACCCAGGCCCTGCGCCCGATTTTCAGTGAATACGGCCTGATCCGTGCCCGCGTACTGGTTGAAGTGCGCTGGCTCCAGCGCCTGGCCGCTCACCCTGCCATCAGTGAAGTGCCGGCGTTCTCCGCCGAAGCCAACGCGGTATTGAACACTCTGGCGGAAAACTTCTCTCTGGAGCACGCCGAGCGTGTCAAAGAGATCGAGCGCACCACCAACCACGACGTCAAAGCCATCGAATACCTGCTCAAAGAGCAAGCGGCCAAGCTGCCGGAACTGGCCAACGTCAGCGAATTCATCCACTTCGCCTGCACCAGCGAGGACATCAACAACCTGTCCCACGCCCTGATGCTGCGCGAAGGCCGTGATGAGGTGATGCTGCCGCTGATGCGCCAGACCGCCGAAGCCATCCGCGAACTGGCGATCCGCTTCGCCGCTGTGCCGATGCTGTCGCGCACCCACGGTCAACCGGCCTCGCCGACCACCCTGGGCAAAGAACTGGCCAACGTGGTGTATCGCCTGGAGCGCCAGATCGCTCAAGTGGCGGCCGTCCCGCTGCTGGGCAAGATCAACGGCGCCGTGGGCAACTACAACGCCCACCTGTCGGCCTACCCGGAGGTCGACTGGGAAGCCAACGCCCGCGCCTTCATCGAAGACGAACTGGGCCTGGGCTTCAACCCGTACACCACGCAGATCGAACCGCACGACTACATCGCCGAGCTGTTCGACGCGATTGCGCGCTTCAACACCATCCTGATCGACTTCGACCGTGACGTCTGGGGCTACATCTCCCTGGGCTACTTCAAGCAGCGCACCATTGCCGGCGAAATCGGTTCGTCGACCATGCCGCACAAGGTCAACCCGATCGACTTCGAAAACTCCGAAGGCAACCTCGGCATCGCCAACGCCCTGTTCCAGCACCTGGCCAGCAAGTTGCCGATCTCCCGCTGGCAGCGCGACCTGACCGACTCCACCGTACTGCGCAACCTCGGCGTGGGCTTTGCCCACAGCGTGATCGCCTACGAAGCCAGCCTCAAAGGCATCAGCAAGTTGGAACTCAACGAGCAGAAAATCGCCGCTGACCTGGATGCATGCTGGGAAGTTCTGGCCGAACCGATCCAGACCGTGATGCGCCGCTACAACATCGAAAACCCGTATGAGAAGCTCAAAGAGTTGACGCGCGGCAAAGGCATCAGCCCTGAAGCACTGCAAACTTTCATCGACGGCCTGGACATGCCCGCCGCTGCCAAGGCCGAGCTGAAACTGCTCACCCCGGCCAACTACATCGGCAACGCCGTGGCCCAAGCCAAACGCATCTGATCATCGCAAGCCCCTTTGAGACGCCCGGCCGCGCCGGGCGTTTTTATTCCAGTCTGAAAAGTGCTTTTTTTCAATAGGTTACACATGAATCCTGATATCCCTCTTCAACTTCTGGGCGGCATCACGGCACGGGAATTCCTGCGCGACTACTGGCAGAAAAAACCGCTGCTGATCCGTCAGGCCATTCCTGATTTCGAAAGCCCGATCGACGCCGATGAACTGGCCGGCCTGGCCCTGGAAGAAGAAGTCGAGTCGCGCCTGGTGATCGAACACGGCGAGCGTCCGTGGGAACTGCGCCGCGGCCCGTTCGCCGAAGACACCTTCAGCACCCTGCCCGAGCGCGAGTGGACCCTGCTGGTGCAGGCGGTCGACCAGTTCGTGCCGGAAGTCGCCGAACTGCTCGAACAGTTCCGCTTCCTGCCCAGCTGGCGCATCGACGACGTGATGATCAGCTTCGCCGCGCCCGGTGGCAGCGTGGGTCCGCACTTCGATAACTACGACGTGTTCCTGCTGCAAGCCCATGGCAAGCGCAACTGGAAGATCGGCCAGATGTGCAGCTCTGACAGCCCGATGCTGCAACACGCCGACCTGCGCATCCTCGCCGAATTCGAAGAGATCGCCGAATGGGTGCTGGAACCGGGCGACATGCTCTATCTGCCGCCACGCCTGGCCCACTATGGCATTGCCGAAGATGACTGCATGACCTACTCGGTCGGCTTCCGCGCGCCAAGCGCCGCCGAAGTACTGACCCACTTCACCGATTTCCTCAGCCAGTACCTGACCGACGAAGAGCGTTACACCGACGCCGACATCCAACCGGCCAGCGATCCACACCAGATCCAGAGCGATGCCCTCGACCGCCTCAAGAGCCTGCTGGCCGAGCACATGAGCGACGAGCGCATGCTGCTGACCTGGTTCGGCCAGTTCATGACCGAGCCGCGCTACCCGGAACTGGTCGCCGGCCCGGAAGAGCTGCTGGAAGAAGACGTGGTCGGCAGCCTGGAAGATGGCGGCGTGTTGATCCGCAACCCAAGCGCGCGCATGGCCTGGTCCGAAGTCGACGACGACCTGCTGCTGTTCGCCAGCGGCCAGAGCCGTTACCTGCCGGGCAAGCTGCGCGAACTGCTGAAAATGATCTGCGCAGCCGACGCCCTGCACATCGACAACCTGAGCGAATGGCTGGCGGACGACGATGCCCGCGACCTGCTGTGCGAGCTGGTCAAGCAGGGAAGCCTGGGGTTTGCCGATGAATAAGATTCACGTCAATGTCGCGAACTGGCATAAGGATATCGCCGAGATTCGGCGCATTCGTGAAGCGGTATTTATCGCCGAACAATCGGTCCCACCCGAACTGGAATGGGACGCAGACGACGCGGACGCCGTGCATTTCCTCGCGTTCGAGGGCGACTTTCCGATTGGCACCGCGCGCCTGCTGCCCAGCGGCGAGATCGGCCGCGTGTCGGTCCTCAAGGACTGGCGCGGGCTTAAAGTCGGCGACAAGCTGATGGAAGCCGTGATTGGCGAAGCCGAGAAGCGCGGCCAGAATAAACAGTTCCTCAGTGCGCAGGTTTATGCCGCGCCGTTCTATGAGCGACTGGGCTTCAAGATCGTCAGCGAGGAATTCCTTGAAGTCGGGATTCCGCACGTCGATATGGTGCGCGAGGGCTGATCCGGGACCGCGTCGTTGCTATCGGGGGCAAGCCCCCTCCCACATTTTGACCGAGAGCATCCCTTGGAATGCCGTCAAGTGTGGGAGGGGGCTTGCCCCTCCCACATTTTGACCGAGGGCGTCCCTTGGAATGCCGTCAAGTGTGGGAGGGGGCTTGCCCCCTCCCACATTTTGACCGAGAGCGTCCCTTGGAATGCCGTCAAGTGTGGGAGGGGGCTTGCCCCTCCCACATTTTGACCGAGAGCGTCCCTTGGAATGCCGTCAAGTGTGGGAGGGGGCTTGCCCCCGATAGCATTACCAGCAGCACCCCAAAACACCCTGCCATCCACCGATGCCAGGGTGTTTTACCGTCTACGATTCAACTTGCGACCCGCCAGGCCGACAAACTGGCACTATCAAGCCTTATGACTCGCAGAGATAACGGACATGTCCCTACGCACCCTGCTCACCGCCCTCCTCCTGACCGCCAGCTTCACAGCGGCGGCCGACACCGAAGTCGTCAATTTGAGCCACCGTACCAGCGCCGACCTGCTGCCCGTGGCGCAGAACTTCCTCGGCAAGGACGGCACCGTCAGTGCCTACGGCAATCAACTGATCGTCAATGCCGACCCCGTCAGGATCCAGGACCTGCGCACCCTGCTCTCGCAACTGGACATACCGGCCAAGCGCCTGCTGATCACCGTCGACACCAACGAAAACAACCAGCAAAGCAGCGGCGACAGCCAGACCCGCATCATCAGCTACGGCACCGCCAGCCGCGACGGCGGCATCCAGCAGATCCAGGCCAGTGAAGGCGTGCCCGCACTGATCCAGGTAGGCCAGAGCGTGCCACTGACCACCACCCAGCCCGATGCCTACGGCCGCCCGCAGAACCAGACCCAATACCGCAACGTCACCCAGGGTTTCTACGTGACCGCCAGCGTGACCGGCGACACCGTACACCTGGCGATCAGCACCAACCGTGACCGCATGAGCCAGGAGCGTCCCGATGTAGTGAACGTGCAAAGTACCGACACAACCGTCAGCGGCCGCCTGGGCGAGTGGATTCCGCTGGCCGGCATCAATCGCGAAACCCAGGCCGACAAATCCTCTACGACCCGCACTTACGCTACCCAGGGCCGCGACGACCTGACTTTACGGGTTAAAGTCGACACCTTGAACTGAAGCACCGATAACTGACTGATGAGTCGTATAAGACTAAAGATGTAGTGCCTGAAAAAAAGCACTACAAAACATTTGACGATCCAAAAAAGCATGGGCATGATGGCCTCGCTCCCGCTAATCAGAGGCCCTGGCAAGGGCCTTCGGATCGTCGCTCTAAGCTACCCAACTGAGCCGATTCGTGTCTGTACCGCCCACAAGGTGTGTTTGACGAGGTTGCGACTGGAACGAAGTTGTCCCGAGGGACGGAAGCTAACCAGGTAACCCGGCTACACACTGATGAATCGCCCCAAGGCCCACGACGCCCGAAGACCGTTCGCAGTTTGCCCCTACCTGCCCCACTCCCCCCTCGTCATTCGTTCATCCCGTCGCTTCCCCGCCAGACTTGACTTGAACACCTGTGCTTCTGGTCAGCGAGCAGCCAAGCCCACGCACTGTATACGTGGCTGGCAAACGGAATTTTCCACCCAGACCTATGCGACGAGGTTTATCTCCATGGCACTGACACGCGAACAGCAAATTGCAGCCCTTGAAAAAGACTGGGCTGAAAACCCACGCTGGAAAGGCGTGACCCGCGCTTATTCCGCTGCTGACGTCGTC
Source organism: Pseudomonas sp. LY-1 (assembly GCF_053502595.1). Taxonomy (NCBI): domain Bacteria; kingdom Pseudomonadati; phylum Pseudomonadota; class Gammaproteobacteria; order Pseudomonadales; family Pseudomonadaceae; genus Pseudomonas; species Pseudomonas sp. LY-1. Next base: position 4,359,428 of record NZ_CP094353.1, read on the forward strand.
CGCCTGCGTGGCTCGGTTCAACCTGAGCACACTTTTGCAAAACTCGGCGCCGAGAAGCTGTGGAACCTGGTCACCCAGGGCGCCAAGCCATCCTTCCGTCCCGACAAAGATTTCGTCAACTGCATGGGCGCCCTGACCGGTGGCCAGGCAGTCCAACAGGTAAAAGCCGGTATCCAGGCGATCTACCTGTCCGGCTGGCAAGTGGCAGCGGACAACAACTCCGCTGAATCCATGTACCCCGACCAATCGCTGTACCCGGTGGACTCCGTACCGACCGTGGTCAAGCGCATCAACAACTCGTTCCGTCGCGCCGACCAGATCCAGTGGAAAGCCGGTAAAGGGCCTGGCGACGAAGGCTACATCGACTACTTCGCGCCGATCGTGGCTGACGCCGAAGCCGGTTTCGGCGGCGTGTTGAACGCCTACGAGCTGATGAAGAGCATGATCGAAGCAGGCGCCGCCGGCGTTCACTTCGAAGACCAACTGGCCTCGGTGAAGAAATGCGGCCACATGGGCGGCAAGGTACTGGTACCGACCCAGGAAGCTGTACAGAAGCTGACCGCTGCCCGTCTGGCGGCTGACGTTGCCGGCACACCGACCATCATCCTGGCCCGTACCGACGCCAACGCTGCCGACTTGCTGACTTCGGACTGCGACCCGTATGACCAACCGTTCGTCACTGGCGAACGTACCCAGGAAGGCTTCTACAAAGTGCGCGCCGGTCTCGACCAGGCCATCGCTCGCGGCCTGGCCTATGCGCCTTACGCCGACCTGATCTGGTGCGAAACCGCCAAGCCGGACCTGGCAGAAGCCCGTCGTTTCGCCGAAGCGATCAAAAAGGAATACCCGGACCAACTGCTGTCCTACAACTGCTCGCCTTCCTTCAACTGGAAGAAAAACCTGGACGACGCGACCATCGCCAAGTTCCAGCGCGAACTGTCCGCCATGGGCTACAAGCACCAGTTCATCACCCTGGCCGGCATTCACAACATGTGGCACAGCATGTTCAACCTGGCGCACGACTACGCCCGCAACGACATGACCGCCTACGTGAAACTGCAGGAGCAGGAATTCGCTGACGCCGCCAAGGGTTACACCTTCGTGGCTCACCAGCAGGAAGTGGGCACCGGCTACTTCGACGACATGACCACCGTGATCCAGGGCGGCACCTCGTCCGTGACCGCGCTGACCGGTTCGACCGAAGAAGAACAGTTCCACTGAGTGACTGAGCAAACGGCCATTGCGGCCCCAGTAAACAGCTAACCGCAATGCCGCACGACCTGACGCCCCGACTGGTTCGGGGCGTTTTTTTGCCCGAAGAAAATCCCCACCTGACACCACAAAGCTCAAAAATGTGGGAGGGGGCTTGCCCCCGATTACGGTGTGCCAGTCAATACCTCTGCTGCTGATCCACCGCCATCGGGGGCAAGCCCCCTCCCACATCGAGGAATGGGCCAACCAGAAGAATTTGTGTGAAACATTGATCCAAAGCGGTATTTGGTTCAGATAAATCAGTTAAAAGATGCGCTCCGGCAACTAGCGGTAATCAAGCAAGTAACGACAACTTCCTGCACCACACCGCAACCACCCGCTTAACGCCCACCCAAATAACATTCATTATCATTTGGACCATGAAAGCGTCGTTACAGGTTAAACAAAACATATTTGATAAAAAGCCCGCTAATGCCCGTAACTCAAGGGCTGCAGCCCTACGGAGGCGTACTATGTGCTTATTCCACCGAATAATTTCGCTATATGAATTTTACTTGCCCGGTGTTTAGCCATAAAATCACCGCGATTGATTGCGCTGCGACATATCGTCACTGCATTGTTACTTTTTCGAGCTCAGAGACCTTTGCTCTCTGCTAAGGATTACCAGCATGACCGAAGCGACAGGACTCATGGCCCACAATTGGGGCTTTGCCATTTTCCTCCTCGGTGTTGTCGGCCTCTGTGCCTTCATGCTCGGCGTCTCCAGCCTACTCGGGTCAAAAGCCTGGGGCCGCAGCAAAAACGAACCGTTCGAGTCCGGCATGCTGCCCACAGGTGGCGCCCGCTTGCGGCTCTCAGCCAAATTCTATCTGGTCGCGATGCTCTTCGTGATCTTCGATATCGAAGCCCTCTTTCTCTTTGCCTGGTCTGTGTCTGTCCGCGAAAGCGGCTGGACCGGATTCGTCGAAGCCCTCGTTTTCATAGCAATTCTGTTGGCAGGCCTTGTCTACCTATTTCGAGTGGGCGCCCTTGATTGGGCTCCGGAAGCTCGTCGCAAGCGGCAAGCGAAGCTGAAACAATGAGGCTTTGGCGATGCAATACAATCTCACCAGGATCGACCCGGATGCTCCTAACGAGCAGTACCCCATCGGCGAACGGGAAACCGTTTCCGATCCGTTAGAAGACCAAGTCCACAAAAACATCTACATGGGCAAGCTGGAAGACGTGCTGAGCGGCGCGGTCAACTGGGGGCGTAAAAACTCCCTGTGGCCGTACAACTTCGGTCTGTCCTGCTGCTACGTGGAAATGACCACCGCCTTCACGGCGCCCCACGACATCGCGCGCTTCGGCGCCGAAGTGATCCGGGCCTCGCCGCGTCAGGCGGATTTCATGGTTATCGCCGGTACCTGCTTTATCAAGATGGCGCCGATCATTCAGCGTCTCTACGAGCAAATGCTCGAGCCGAAGTGGGTTATCTCCATGGGTTCGTGCGCCAACTCCGGTGGCATGTACGACATCTACTCCGTTGTTCAGGGGGTGGACAAGTTCCTGCCCGTGGACGTCTACGTGCCTGGCTGCCCGCCCCGCCCCGAAGCATTTCTGCAAGGCTTGATGCTGTTGCAGGAATCGATTGGCAAGGAGCGTCGCCCACTTTCCTGGGTTGTCGGAGATCAAGGCGTTTACCGCGCCGAGATGCCGTCACAAAAGGAACAGCGCCGCGAACAGCGTATTCAGGTCACCAACCTGCGCAGCCCCGACGAAGTCTGATCCAGAGCCGCTTCTTTTATAGAACGAAAACCTGGCTTCATTCTTTACGTTGACCGAAAGCGATAAAAAACCATGACTACAGGCAGTGCTCTGTACATCCCGCCTTATAAGGCAGACGACCAGGATGTGGTCGTCGAACTCAATAACCGTTTTGGCCCTGACGCCTTCACCGCCCAGGCCACACGTACCGGCATGCCGGTGCTGTGGGTGGCGCGCGCCAAGCTCGTCGAAGTCCTGACTTTCCTGCGCAACCTGCCCAAGCCGTACGTCATGCTCTATGACCTGCATGGCGTGGACGAGCGTCTGCGCACCAAGCGCCAGGGGCTGCCGAGCGGCGTCGACTTCACCGTGTTCTATCACCTGCTGTCGATCGAACGTAACAGCGACGTAATGATCAAGGTCGCCCTCTCCGAAAGCGACCTGAGCGTACCTACCGTCACCGGCATCTGGCCCAACGCCAGCTGGTACGAGCGTGAAGTCTGGGACATGTTCGGTATCGACTTCCCGGGCCACCCGCACCTGTCGCGCATCATGATGCCGCCGACCTGGGAAGGTCACCCGCTGCGCAAGGACTACCCTGCCCGCGCCACCGAATTCGACCCGTTCAGCCTGACCCTGGCCAAACAGCAACTGGAAGAAGAAGCCGCACGCTTCCGTCCGGAAGACTGGGGCATGAAGCGTTCCGGCACCAACGAGGACTACATGTTCCTCAACCTGGGCCCGAACCACCCTTCGGCGCACGGTGCCTTCCGTATCATCCTGCAGCTGGACGGCGAAGAAATCGTCGACTGCGTGCCGGACATCGGCTACCACCACCGTGGTGCCGAGAAGATGGCCGAGCGCCAGTCCTGGCACAGCTTCATCCCGTACACCGACCGTATCGACTACCTCGGCGGCGTGATGAACAACCTGCCTTACGTGCTCTCGGTCGAGAAGCTGGCCGGCATCAAGGTGCCCGACCGCGTCGACACCATCCGCGTCATGATGGCCGAGTTCTTCCGGATCACCAGCCACCTGCTGTTCCTGGGGACCTACATCCAGGACGTCGGCGCCATGACTCCGGTGTTCTTCACCTTCACCGACCGTCAGCGCGCCTACAAAGTCATCGAAGCCATCACCGGTTTCCGCCTGCACCCGGCCTGGTACCGCATCGGCGGTGTGGCCCACGACCTGCCGCGCGGCTGGGAAAAGCTGGTCAAGGAATTCGTCGACTGGCTGCCCAAGCGTCTCGACGAATACACCAAGGCCGCCCTGGACAACAGCATCCTCAAGGGTCGGACCATCGGCGTCGCCGCCTACAACACCAAAGAGGCCCTGGAATGGGGCGTCACCGGTGCCGGCCTGCGTTCCACCGGTTGCGATTTCGACCTGCGCAAGGCCCGTCCGTACTCCGGCTACGAGAACTTCGAATTCGAAGTACCGCTGGCTGCGAACGGCGATGCCTATGACCGCTGCATGGTCCGCGTCGAAGAGATGCGCCAGAGCATCAAGATCATCGACCAGTGCCTGCGCAACATGCCGGCCGGCCCGTACAAGGCGGATCACCCGCTGACCACGCCGCCGCCGAAAGAGCGCACGCTGCAGCACATCGAAACCCTGATCACGCACTTCCTGCAAGTTTCGTGGGGCCCGGTGATGCCGGCCAACGAATCCTTCCAGATGATCGAAGCGACCAAGGGTATCAACAGTTATTACCTGACGAGCGATGGCGGCACCATGAGCTACCGCACCCGGATTCGTACTCCAAGCTTCCCGCACTTGCAGCAGATCCCTTCGGTGATCAAAGGCGAGATGGTCGCGGACTTGATTGCGTACCTGGGTAGTATCGATTTCGTTATGGCCGACGTGGACCGCTAAGCATGAATAACACGCTTATCCAGACAGACCGTTTCACCTTGAGTGAAACCGAGCGCTCGGCCATCGAGCACGAGCTGCATCACTACGAAGACCCGCGCGCGGCGTCGATCGAAGCCTTGAAGATCGTCCAGAAGGAACGTGGCTGGGTGCCGGACGGCGCTCTCTACGCCATCGGCGAGATCCTCGGCATCCCCGCCAGCGACGTTGAAGGCGTGGCCACGTTCTACAGCCAGATCTTCCGCCAGCCGGTGGGCCGCCACATCATTCGCGTATGCGACAGCATGGTCTGCTACATCGGTGGTCACGAGTCGGTGGTCAGCGAGATCCAGAACAAGCTTGGCATCGGCCTCGGCCAGACCACCCCGGACGGCCGCTTCACGCTGCTGCCGGTGTGCTGCCTGGGCAACTGCGACAAGGCGCCGGCGTTGATGATCGACGACGACACATTCGGTGACGTGCAGCCTGCTGGCGTGACCCAATTGCTCGAGGGCTACCCATGACCCTGACTTCCTTCGGCCCGGCCAACCGCATCAAGCGGTCGCCCGAGACTCACCCGCTGACCTGGCGCCTGCGTGACGATGCCGAGCCGGTATGGCTCGAGGAGTACCAGGCCAAGAACGGTTACGCCGCTGCGCGCAAAGCCTTCGCCGACATGGCCCAGGACGATATCGTCCAGACCGTGAAGGACGCCGGCCTCAAGGGCCGCGGCGGCGCAGGCTTCCCCACTGGCGTGAAGTGGGGCCTGATGCCCAAAGACGAATCCATCAACATCCGCTACCTGCTGTGCAACGCGGATGAAATGGAGCCGAACACCTGGAAAGACCGCATGCTGATGGAGCAACTGCCCCATCTGCTGATCGAAGGCATGCTGATCAGCGCCCGCGCGCTGAAAACCTACCGCGGCTACATCTTCCTGCGTGGCGAATACACCACCGCCGCCAAGCACCTCAACCGTGCCGTGCAAGAAGCCAAGGCTGCGGGCCTGCTGGGCAAGAACATCCTCGGTTCGGGTTTCGACTTCGAACTGTTCGTACACACCGGCGCCGGGCGTTATATCTGCGGTGAAGAAACCGCACTGATCAACTCCCTCGAAGGCCGCCGCGCCAACCCGCGCTCCAAGCCGCCCTTCCCTGCCGCCGTCGGCGTGTGGGGCAAGCCGACCTGCGTGAACAACGTCGAAACCCTGTGCAACGTGCCGGCGATCATTGCCGACGGCGTGGACTGGTACAAATCGTTGGCCCGCGAAGGCAGTGAAGACATGGGCACCAAGCTCATGGGCTTCTCCGGCAAGGTCAAGAACCCTGGCTTGTGGGAACTGCCGTTCGGCGTGACCGCGCGCGAACTGTTCGAGGACTACGCCGGCGGCATGCGCGACGGCTACACCCTCAAGGCCTGGCAGCCAGGCGGCGCCGGTACCGGCTTCCTGCTCCCCGAGCACCTCGACGCACAGATGTATGCCGGCGGCATCGGCAAGGTGGGCACCCGGATGGGTACTGGCCTGGCGATGGCGGTGGACAACACCGTGAACATGGTCTCGCTGCTGCGCAACATGGAGCAGTTCTTCGCCCGCGAATCCTGCGGTTTCTGCACCCCGTGCCGCGACGGTCTGCCGTGGAGCGTCAAGCTGCTGATGGCGCTGGAAAAAGGCGAAGGCCGCGAGGGTGACATCGAAACCCTGCTGGGGCTGGTCGGTTTCCTCGGCCCAGGCAAGACCTTCTGTGCTCACGCACCGGGCGCCGTGGAGCCATTGGGCAGCGCAATCAAATATTTCCGCTCGGAGTTCGAAGCCGGCATCGCGCCTACCAGCGCCGCCGTCCCGCCTCTGGCGAGGCCGATCGTAGTCGGCGCGTAACGCTTAAACAGGCGAAGGGTCCGTGCCCTTCGCCTCGTCATGTGCTGACGCCGTCAAGGCTGTGTTGATGCACATGAATAACAAGATTCCATTAGCCACGCCCGCTGACAACGGGCCAACGAAGATCTTTGAACCATGGCCACTATCCACGTAGACGGCAAAGCGCTCGAAGTCGACGGGGCAGACAACCTGTTACAGGCGTGTCTGTCACTAGGCCTCGACATCCCTTATTTCTGCTGGCACCCCGCTCTTGGTAGCGTCGGTGCCTGTCGCCAGTGTGCGGTCAAGCAGTACACCGACGAGAACGACACCCGTGGTCGCATCGTCATGTCCTGCATGACCCCAGCCACCGACAACACCTGGATCTCCATCGACGATGAAGAATCCAAGGCGTTCCGCGCCAGTGTCGTCGAATGGCTGATGACCAACCACCCTCACGACTGCCCGGTCTGTGAGGAAGGCGGCCACTGCCACCTGCAAGACATGACGGTGATGACCGGCCACAACGAGCGCCGCTATCGCTTCACCAAGCGCACCCACCAGAACCAGGAACTGGGCCCGTTCATTTCCCACGAAATGAACCGCTGCATCGCCTGCTACCGCTGCGTGCGCTTCTATAAAGACTACGCGGGCGGCACCGACCTCGGCGTCTTCGGCGCCCACGACAACGTGTACTTCGGTCGCGTTGAAGACGGCGTACTGGAAAGCGAATTCTCCGGCAACCTCACCGAGGTCTGCCCGACCGGTGTGTTCACCGACAAGACGCACTCCGAGCGCTACAACCGCAAGTGGGACATGCAGTTCGCCCCGAGCATCTGCCATGGCTGCTCCAGCGGTTGCAACATCTCCCCGGGCGAGCGCTACGGCGAACTGCGTCGCATCGAAAACCGCTTCAACGGTTCGGTCAACCAGTACTTCCTGTGCGACCGTGGCCGTTTCGGCTATGGCTACGTCAACCGCGAAGACCGCCCACGCCAGCCACTGCTGGCCGGCGGCGCGAAGCTGAACACCGACGAAGCCCTGGATAAAGCCGCCGACCTGCTGCGCGGTCGCAACATCGTCGGCATCGGTTCGCCGCGTGCCAGCCTCGAAAGCAACTACGCGTTGCGCGAACTGGTCGGCGCCGAGCACTTCTACTGCGGTATCGAAGCCGCTGAACTGGAGCGCATCCGCCTGGTCCTGCAAGTGCTGAACGACAGCCCGCTGCCAGTGCCGAACATGCGCGACATCGAAGACCACGATGCGATCTTCGTGCTCGGTGAAGACCTCACCCAGACCGCCGCACGTATGGCCCTGTCGCTGCGCCAGTCGGTCAAAGGCAAGGCCGAAGCCATGGCCGACGCCATGCGCGTACAGCCTTGGCTCGACGCCGCGGTGAAAAACATCGGCCAGCACGCGCTGAACCCGCTGTTTATCGCCAGCCTGGCCGAAACCAAGCTCGACGACATCGCCGAAGAATGCGTACACGCAGCGCCAGATGACCTGGCCCGCCTCGGTTTCGCCGTGGCCCACGCCCTTGACGCCAGTGCGCCGGCCGTCGAAGGCCTGGACGCTGAAGCCGTAGCACTTGCCCAACGCATCGCCGACGCCCTGCTGGCGGCCAAGCGCCCGCTGATCATCGCCGGCACCTCGCTGGGTTCCAAGGCGCTGATCGAAGCGGCAGCCAACATCGCCAAGGCCTTGAAGCTGCGCGAGAAGAACGGTTCCATCAGCCTGATCGTGCCGGAAGCCAACAGCCTCGGCCTGGCCATGCTCGGTGGCGAGTCCGTCGACAGCGCCCTGCAAGCCGTGATCGACGGCAAAGCCGACGCCCTGGTAGTGCTGGAAAACGACCTGTACACCCGCACGGATTCGGCCAAGGTCGACGCCGCGCTGAACGCTGCCAAAGTGCTGATCGTCGCCGACCACCAGAAGACCGCTACCAGCGAGCGTGCCGACCTGGTATTGCCGGCCGCGACCTTCGCCGAAGGCGACGGTACCCTGGTCAGCCAGGAAGGCCGCGCCCAGCGCTTCTTCCAGGTGTTCGATCCGAAGTACATGGACGCCAGCATCCTGGTTCACGAAGGCTGGCGCTGGCTGCATGCCCTGCGCTCGACTCTGCTCAATCAGCCGATCGACTGGACCCAACTCGACCACGTCACCGCAGCCGTCGCGGCGAGCGCCCCGCAACTGGCGCGTATCGTCGACGCTGCACCGTCCGCCGCGTTCCGCATCAAGGGCATGAAACTCGCCCGTGAGCCGCTGCGCTACTCCGGTCGTACCGCCATGCGGGCCGACATCAGCGTGCATGAACCGCGTACTCCGCAAGACAACGACACCGCGTTCGCCTTCTCCATGGAAGGTTACTCGGGTTCGGTCGAGCCGCGTCAGCAGGTGCCATTTGCCTGGTCGCCGGGCTGGAACTCGCCGCAGGCCTGGAACAAGTTCCAGGACGAAGTCGGTGGTCACATCCGCGCTGGCGACCCGGGCACGCGCCTGATCGAACCCCAGGGCGATGCGTTGAACTGGTTCGCCGCCGTACCGCGTCCGTTCAACCCGGCCCAGGGCACCTGGCAGGTTGTGCCGTTCTTCCACCTGTTCGGCAGCGACGAGACCTCGTCCAAAGCCGCACCGGTTCAAGAACGCATCCCGGCTGCCTACGTGTCCCTGGCCAAGTCCGAAGCCGACCGTCTCGGCGTCAACGATGGTGCCCTGCTCAGTCTGAACGTCGCGGGCAAGACCCTGCGTCTGCCGCTGCGCATCAACGACGAGTTGGGTGCCGGCCTGGTTGCACTGCCAAAAGGCATCGCCGGTATTCCACCGTCGATCTTTGGCCAAACCGTTGACGGTCTGCAGGAGGCAGCGCAATGACCTGGTTCACCCCTGAAGTCATCGATGTGATCATTGCGGTCGTCAAGGCCATCGTGATCCTGTTGGCCGTGGTCGTGGCGGGCGCCCTGCTCAGCTTCGTCGAACGTCGCCTGCTGGGCTGGTGGCAGGACCGTTACGGTCCGAACCGCGTTGGCCCGTTCGGCATGTTCCAGATCGCTGCCGACATGCTGAAAATGTTCTTCAAGGAAGACTGGACTCCGCCGTTTGCCGACAAGGTGATCTTCACCCTGGCGCCGGTCGTGGCCATGAGCGCCTTGCTGATCGCCTTCTCGATCATCCCGATCACCCCGACCTGGGGCGTGGCGGACCTGAACATCGGCTTGCTGTTCTTCTTCGCCATGGCCGGCTTGTCGGTCTACGCGGTGCTGTTCGCCGGCTGGGCCAGTAACAACAAGTTCGCCCTGCTGGGCAGCTTGCGGGCCTCGGCCCAGACCGTGTCCTACGAAGTGTTCATGGGCCTCGCGCTGATGGGCATCGTGGTGCAGGTCGGCTCGTTCAACATGCGCGACATCGTCGAGTACCAGGCGCAGAACCTGTGGTTCATCATTCCGCAGTTCTTTGGCTTCTGTACGTTCTTCATCGCCGGCGTCGCCGTGACTCACCGTCACCCGTTCGACCAACCGGAAGCGGAACAGGAACTGGCCGACGGTTACCACATTGAATATGCCGGCATGAAATGGGGCATGTTCTTCGTCGGTGAGTACATCGGCATCATCTTGATCTCGGCCCTGCTGGTCACGCTGTTCTTCGGCGGCTGGCACGGTCCGTTCGGCATCCTGCCGCAGCTGGCGATCTTCTGGTTCTTACTGAAGACCGCGTTCTTCATCATGCTGTTTATCCTGCTGCGCGCTTCCATTCCGCGTCCACGGTATGACCAGGTGATGGATTTCAGCTGGCGCTTCTGCCTGCCGCTGACCCTGATCAATTTGCTGGTGACGGCTGCCGTTGTGTTGTTGAACACGCCCGCGGGCGCGGTTCAGTGAGGATTTGACCCATGTTCAAATATATTGGCGACATCGTTAAGGGTACCGGTACCCAGTTGCGAAGCCTGGTGATGGTGTTCGGTCACGGCTTTCGCAAACGCGACACCCTGCAATACCCGGAAGAAGCGGTGTACCTGCCGCCGCGCTATCGCGGCCGCATCGTACTGACCCGCGACCCCGATGGCGAAGAGCGTTGCGTAGCCTGCAACCTGTGCGCCGTGGCGTGCCCGGTGGGTTGCATCTCCCTGCAGAAAGCTGAAACCGAAGACGGTCGCTGGTACCCGGACTTCTTCCGCATCAACTTCTCGCGCTGCATTTTTTGCGGCCTCTGCGAGGAAGCTTGCCCGACCACCGCGATCCAGCTCACACCGGATTTCGAGATGGCCGAGTTCAAACGTCAGGACCTGGTGTACGAGAAAGAAGATCTGCTGATCTCTGGTCCCGGTAAAAACCCTGATTACAACTTCTATCGTGTTGCAGGTATGGCCGTTGCCGGTAAGCCGAAAGGCGCCGCACAAAACGAAGCCGAGCCGATCAACGTGAAGAGCTTGCTGCCTTAAGGAAGAAAGATGGAATTCGCTTTCTATTTCGCATCGGGTATTGCAGTGGTATCCACGCTTCGCGTGGTCACCAACACCAACCCCGTGCACGCCCTGCTCTACCTGATCATTTCGCTGATCGCCGTGGCCATGACCTTTTTCAGCCTCGGCGCACCGTTCGCCGGTGTACTGGAAGTGATCGCCTACGCTGGCGCCATCATGGTGCTGTTCGTGTTTGTGGTGATGATGCTCAACCTCGGGCCGGCCTCGGTCGCCCAGGAACGCGTCTGGCTCAAGCCGGGCATCTGGCTCGGCCCGGTGGTCCTCGCCGCGCTGCTGCTGGCTGAACTGCTGTATGTCCTGTTCGCTCACCAGAGCGGCCAGGCCATCGGCCACACCACCGTTGGCGCGAAGGCCGTGGGCGTCAGCCTGTTCGGCCCGTATCTGCTGGTGGTCGAACTGGCTTCGATGCTGCTGCTCGCCGCAGTCATCACCGCCTTCCACTTGGGCCGTAACGAAGCCAAGGAGCAATGATGATGCCTGCTATCCCTTTGGAGCATGGTCTGGCGGTCGCCGGCATCCTGTTCTGCCTTGGCCTGGTCGGCCTGATGGTTCGCCGTAACATTTTGTTCGTGTTGATGAGCCTGGAAGTCATGATGAACGCTGCGGCACTGGCGTTCATCGTGGCAGGTAGCCGTTGGGGCCAGCCGGATGGACAAGTCATGTTCATCCTGGTGATCAGCCTGGCAGCCGCCGAGGCCAGTATTGGCCTGGCGATCCTGCTGCAACTGTATCGTCGCTTCCACACGCTTGATATCGACGCTGCCAGTGAGATGCGCGGATGAACATGATCTTTCTGACTTTCGTATTTCCCCTGATCGGTTTCCTGCTGCTGTCGTTCTCTCGCGGACGCTGGTCGGAAAACCTCTCGGCCCTGGTCGGCGTGGGCTCCATCGGCCTGTCGGCGATTGTCGCCGCCTACGTCATCTGGCAATTCAACGTCGCGCCACCGGAAGGCGGCCACTACACCCTGGTGTTGTGGCAGTGGATGTCGGTGGAGGGCTTCAAGCCCAACTTCGCCCTCTACGTCGACGGCCTGTCGATCACCATGCTCGGCGTGGTGGTAGGTGTAGGTTTCCTGATCCACCTGTTCGCGTCCTGGTACATGCGCGGTGAAGCCGGTTACTCGCGCTTCTTCGCGTACACCAACCTGTTTATCGCCAGCATGCTGTTCCTGGTGCTGGGCGATAACCTGTTGTTCCTGTACTTCGGCTGGGAAGGCGTGGGCCTGTGCTCGTACCTGTTGATCGGTTTCTACTACAGCAACCGCAACAACGGTAACGCGGCACTCAAAGCCTTTATCGTGACCCGGATCGGCGACGTGTTCATGGCCATCGGCCTGTTCATCCTGTTCCAACAGGTGGGCACGCTGAACATCCAGGAACTGCTGGTGCTGGCACCGCAGAAATTCCAGGTCGGCGACTTCTGGATCACCCTGGCGACCCTGATGCTGCTGGGCGGCGCTGTCGGTAAATCCGCGCAACTGCCGCTGCAAACCTGGCTCGCGGATGCGATGGCCGGCCCGACGCCTGTTTCGGCACTGATCCACGCCGCAACGATGGTGACCGCGGGTGTCTACCTGATCGCCCGTACCCACGGCCTGTTCACCCTGGCGCCGGACGTCCTGCACCTGGTGGGCGTGGTCGGCGGCGTGACCCTGGTACTGGCCGGCTTCGCCGCGCTGGTGCAGACCGACATCAAGCGTATCCTCGCCTACTCGACCATGAGCCAGATCGGCTACATGTTCCTGGCCCTGGGCGTCGGCGCCTGGGACGCGGCGATCTTCCACCTGATGACCCACGCGTTCTTCAAGGCCCTGCTGTTCCTCGCCTCCGGTGCGGTGATCGTCGCCTGCCACCACGAGCAGAACATCTTCAAGATGGGCGGCCTGTGGAAGAAACTGCCACTGGCCTACGCCAGCTTCATCGTCGGTGGTGCCGCACTCGCAGCCCTGCCATTGGTGACCGCCGGTTTCTACTCGAAAGACGAAATCCTCTGGGAAGCCTTTGCCAGCGGTAACCAGAACCTGCTCTACGCAGGCCTGGTGGGTGCGTTCATGACCTCGCTGTACACCTTCCGCCTGATCTTCATCACCTTCCACGGTGAAGCCAAGACCGAAGCACACGCAGGCCACGGCATCTCCCATTGGCTGCCACTGTCGGTGCTGATCATCCTGTCGACCTTCATCGGCGCCATGATCACCCCGCCACTGGCCGGCGTACTGCCGGAAAGCGTCGGCCATGCCGGCGGCGAAGCCCAGCACAGCCTGGAAATCGCCTCGGGCGCCATTGCCATCGCGGGTATCCTGCTGGCGGCCCTGCTGTTCCTCGGCAAGCGTCGCTTCGTCACTGCCGTCGCCAACAGTGGCATCGGCCGTTTCCTTTCGGCCTGGTGGTTCGCCGCCTGGGGCTTCGACTGGATCTACGACAAACTGTTCGTCAAGCCTTACCTTGCGATCAGCCACGTACTGCGCAAAGACCCGCTCGACCAGACCATCGGTTTGATCCCGCGTGCCGCCAAGGCTAGCCACACCGCCCTGAGCCGCAGCGAGACTGGCCAATTACGTTGGTATGCAGCTTCCATGGCGGCCGGTGCCGTTCTGGTGATCGGCGCCATCGTTGTGGTAGCGGTCTGACCATGTCTAAGTACATTGCGAACTTTGCGAACTTGCGAAAGGAAACGAGCCCGTCATGATTCTGCCCTGGCTAATCCTGATCCCCTTTATCGGCGGCCTGCTCTGCTGGATGGGTGAACGCTTCGGCGCCACCCTCCCCCGCTGGATTGCGTTGCTGACCATGTCCCTGGAACTCGCGCTCGGCCTCTGGCTGTGGGCCCATGGCGACTATTCATTTGCTCCGGCGCCTGGCGCCGATCCGACCTGGGCGCTTGAGTTCAAGCACGTCTGGATCCAGCGCTTCGGCATCAACGTACACCTGGCCCTCGACGGCCTGTCGTTGCTGATGATCCTGCTGACCGGCCTGCTGGGTGTCCTTTCGGTACTCTGCTCCTGGAAAGAGATCCAGCGTCACGTGGGCTTCTTCCACCTGAACCTGATGTGGATCCTGGGCGGCGTGGTCGGCGTGTTCCTCGCCCTCGACCTGTTCATGTTCTTCTTCTTCTGGGAAATGATGCTGGTGCCGATGTACTTCCTCATCGCGCTCTGGGGTCATAGTTCTTCGGACGGCAAGAAAACCCGGATCTACGCGGCGACCAAGTTCTTCATCTTCACCCAGGCTTCCGGCCTGATCATGTTGGTGGCGATCCTCGGTCTGGTCTTGGTCAACTTCAACAGCACGGGCGTGATTACCTTCAACTACGCCGATCTGTTGAAAACCAAGATGTCCCTGACCACCGAGTACATCCTGATGCTGGGCTTCTTCATCGCCTTCGCGGTGAAGCTGCCGGTGGTGCCGTTCCACTCCTGGCTGCCGGATGCCCACGCCCAGGCGCCGACCGCCGGTTCCGTGGACCTGGCCGGTATCCTGCTGAAGACGGCGGCCTACGGCCTGCTGCGTTTCGCCCTGCCGCTGTTCCCGAATGCCTCGGCCGAGTTCGCGCCGATCGCCATGACCCTGGGTCTGATCGGGATCTTCTACGGTGCGTTCCTGGCCTTCGCGCAAACCGACATCAAGCGTCTGGTTGCCTTCTCGTCCGTTTCCCACATGGGTTTCGTACTGATCGGTATCTACTCCGGCAGCCAGGTGGCGTTGCAAGGCGCCGTGATCCAGATGTTGGCGCACGGTGTTTCAGCCGCCGCACTGTTTATCCTCAGTGGTCAGTTGTACGAGCGTCTGCACACCCGTGACATGCGTGAGATGGGTGGCGTGTGGTCGCGCATCGCCTACCTGCCGGCGATCAGCCTGTTCTTTGCCGCCGCGTCCCTGGGCTTGCCGGGCACCGGCAACTTCATCGGCGAGTTCCTGATCCTGATGGGGACCTTCGTGCAGACACCGTGGATCAGCGCCATCGCTACTTCCGGCCTGGTATTCGGTTCGGTCTACTCGCTGATCATGATCCACCGCGCGTACTTCGGTCCGGCCAAGTCCGACACCGTCCTGCGCGGGATGGATGCTCGCGAACTGATCATGGTGCTCGGTATGGCGGTCCTGCTGATCTACATCGGCGTGTACCCACAACCGTTCCTGGACACTTCTGCCGCAACGATGCATGGCGTGCAGCAGTGGTTCGGCACCGCCTTCTCTCAACTCGCTTCGGCCCGGTAAGAGCGCTATGGAATTCACGATCCAACACTTTATCGCGCTTGCGCCGCTGCTGATCACCAGCCTCACCATTGTGGTGGTGATGCTGTCGATCGCCTGGCGTCGCAATCATGCGCAAACCTTCCTGCTGTCCTGTGCGGGTTTGAACCTGGCCTTGCTGTCGATCATCCCGGCACTCAAGGTCGCGCCCCTGGCGGTGACCCCGCTGATGATGATCGATGACTTCGCGCTGCTGTATATCGCGTTGATCCTCGTCGCCACCCTGGCCTGCGTCACCCTCGCCCACGCCTACCTCGGCGAAGGCGGCACCGGCTACCCGGGCAACCGCGAAGAGCTGTACCTGCTGATCCTGCTGGCTGCGGCCGGCGGCATCGTGCTGGTCAGCGCGCAGCACCTGGCTGGCTTGTTCATTGGCCTGGAACTGCTGTCGATCCCGACCTACGGCCTGGTGGCCTACGCCTTCTTCAACAAGCGTTCCCTGGAAGCCGGCATCAAGTACATGGTGCTGTCGGCCGCCGGTTCCGCGTTCCTGTTGTTCGGTATGGCCCTGCTCTACGCCGAAGCCGGCAGCCTGAGCTTCACCGGTATCGGCCACGCCCTGGCGGCCACCAGCATGCCTGCGCCGATCGCCCAACTGGGCCTGGCGATGATGCTGATCGGCCTGGCTTTCAAACTGTCGCTGGTGCCCTTCCACCTGTGGACACCGGACGTGTACGAAGGCGCTCCGGCGCCGGTGGCCGCGTTCCTGGCCACGGCGACGAAAGTTGCGGTGTTTGCGGTGGTGGTGCGTCTGTTCCAGATCTCCCCGGCGGCCAACACCGGCGTGTTGAGCGACGTACTGAGCGTGATCGCCGTTGCCTCGATCCTGTTCGGTAACCTGCTGGCGCTGACCCAGAACAACCTCAAGCGTCTGCTGGGTTACTCGTCCATCGCCCACTTCGGCTACCTGCTGATCGCCCTGGTGGCGAGCAAAGGCCTGGCCCTGGAAGCGATCGGCGTGTATCTGGTCACCTACGTGATCACCAGCCTCGGCGCCTTCGGTGTCATCACCCTGATGTCCTCGCCTTACAAAGGCCGTGACGCCGACGCCCTGTACGAATACCGCGGCCTGTTCTGGCGCCGTCCGTACCTGACCGCCGTGTTGACCCTGATGATGCTGTCCCTGGCCGGTATCCCGCTGACTGCAGGCTTTATCGGCAAGTTCTACATCATCGCGACCGGCGTTGAAGCGCATCAATGGTGGCTGGTTGCCTCGCTCATCCTGGGTAGCGCCATCGGCGTGTTCTACTACCTGCGCGTGATGGTCACCCTGTACCTGATCGAGCCAAACCTGCGTCGTGTGGATGCCGAGCTGCACTGGGAACAGAAAGCCGGTGGCGTGATGCTGCTGGCCATCGCCGTGCTCGCCTTCTTCCTCGGCGTGTACCCACAACCGTTGCTCACTTTGGTGCAGCACGCGGTACTGGGCGTTTGATCGCTTAGCGGTACGCAGTAAACAGAAACGGCACCTTCGGGTGCCGTTTTTGCGTTTATGGGCCAGAGAAGATGCGGCCTCAATGCGTCTAAAGATTGGCCGACACTAAACCATCGAGCGTTTCGCGAAGCCGCTGATGCACCGGTAAGCGAAGGCCAAAGGTGCCGCGCAGCACATCAAGCAATTCATCGGCACTGGCTATCGCGCGTTTTTCGCTGGGACCGTCCAGGGAGTGCATCGCGTAGTGGCCGTTGTTCAAGGTGTGACGCTTACCCGGCGCGAGCAGTGCCACTTTCAACTGACCGAGAAACGGCGAGTCCGCGTGGGTGGAGACGTACCAGTTGCCGATTTCATAGTCGATGTCTGCCTGCACCTGCAGGTCGAACACATACAAGCCACGCCACTCCCCGCCGACCTCGGCCCACAGGGTGTAGCTGCCGTGCTTAACGGTCAGCCGAAAGGGTTCGTGGGCGGTGGCCTGGATCGCTTCGCTGTCCAGGCGTAACGGGCTGCTCGGCACCATGCCGCCAAAGCCGACGTCGCAGATATAGCGCACACCGTCCACCGTCACCAGGCTCAGGCGATGGGTACGCGCGGTGTGTGCGTCCGGTGGCCCGCCCATCACGACCCGTCCGGTGATGCCGCGTGCGTCGAAGCCCAACTCCTGCAGCAGTTCCAGAAACAGTTGGTTCAGTTCATAGCAATACCCGCCGCGTCCATCGAGCAATACTTTTTGTTCGACGCTGGGCAGGTCGATCGGCACCGGCAAGCGCAGCAGGGTCGACAGGCTTTCAAAGGCGAACGTACACACATGCCGCAATTGCAGGTCCCGCAAGGTTTGCAGAGTCGGCGGTGGCGGCGCAGCGTAGCCCAGGCGTTGCAGGTACAGGTGGCTTTGGGTCAGGCGGGACATGACGCGATCCTTGGGCGCGTGGCGAAGGCCCCACTATGCCGCCCGGACCGGCAATTTGTCATTTCGAATGAACCTTTTTAAATGCTTTCCTATCCATCTATAACAAGACAGGGAGGCAACATGAGTAGCGCAAAAATCTACACCATTACCTATCAACTGCACGGTCAACCGAAGTCTTTCGTGGTGCGTGCCGAAGTGATGAATAACGCCGAGGCCTGGCACTGGGCGGCCGTTGATGCCGATATTGCGCATGTCAGCCGCATCGGTCGGGTCGGCCACGAACAGGTGAAAAAAACCACCCGGCCCTGGGCCGAGAAGTACGGCATCACCGACGTCAACTGGGTACCGCCCAAATAAACAAACGCCCCGTTCAACGACGGGGCTTTTTTTTCGACAGCATTTGGTTGCTCACGCTCTTTCGGGGCATTGCGTGTGCGATCCGGGCCGGGGCTGCTTGTAATCGATCATAGAGAACGCCCCACACGCCTTCGCTCAGCGTGTTTACCGCACACCCCATCGCCAAGCATGAGAAGATGCCGCCCTGCCCTATCCCCTACAAACGCCAAGGAGATTTTTCCCGGATGTTCGAACTCAAACCCTGCGACCCCATCACCTACCGCCAGCAGACCCGTCGCAGTACGTTGATCGTGGCCGTGTTGTTCGTGGCCCTGGCGATGCTGTTGTCGAGCCTGGCGGTGATGCTGTTTGGCGAAGCCGGCGGCGACAACTTTCGCTACAACGTGGGTGGGGTGTTTGCCGGAGTGTTGATCACCCTCGCCCTGGTGCGCGGCCCGTTCTGGACCCAGCCATGGCTGGCGCCGGCGGTGTATGGCTGGCAGCTCAAGCGCAACCTGATGCGCGTGACCAACGTGATGCACAAGGTCACCGACCGCGTGCAAGCCAATGACCCGACGGCGCTCAAGGTGCTGCGGTTCTATCACCTGGGGCTGACGCAGATGCATGAGCTGGATGCCAACTCCAGCGCCCAGGTGCAGTTGGTCGGCGAGATCGAGGCACATAGGGCGAAGATGCAAGCGTTGGGGCTCGATACCGAGCAAACCCGTTTCGACCCGTCCTGGCTGGACAGTTTCAAAGGCGCTTAAGCCAACACCCCGATACGCTGTGCATCCGGCCAGAACAGCGCCGCCTGCCCACACGGCAGGCCGGCGGCATCGAGCAACGTCCACACCACACCGGCATGGATCATGAACGGCTGCTGATGTGCATCCACCCGCCAGCCGCTGTAGCCATGGGCGATGCCGTTGGCGCTGACGTGCTCCAATAACACCTGGCGCGCGGCGCGGTCGAGTTCCGAGGCGCTGAAGCGTGACGGCATGCCGATGAAGGTCTCGCGCGGGTATTTGAAGCACGCCAAGGCGCACGCATTGGCGTAGTTAAACCGCGGGTCCGCCGCGCCATCGTGGGCCAGCAGGCTGTAGGGCGCATGGGCATGCAGCCAGGTCAGGCGTTGCTCTGCGTCCAGATGCTCGGGCGCCGGCAAGCCCTGGCCGGTCCAGTGTCGATAGGCGTCATCCAGCACGCGTACACAGTCTTCTTGTCGGGTCACACACTACCTCACATTGTCAGTTGGAACGCTTTGCCCGCCAGCAGAACACGGCGCTGATGGCTATCGCGGCGCCCGCCAGGCCAAACACCCAAGGGGCCGCGGCGACCGGCAGCAACAACCCCGCCAGCAGCGGCCCGAGGCCGGCGCCGATATCGCGCCATACCGCGTTGGAGGCCAATGCCGACACGCGCATCGAACCGGGGTTGCGTTCGGCCACCAAGGTCGTCACCAGGGGCAACTGCAACGCCCGCAACACCAGCACTGCCGCCGCGCCGACGATCACCCAATAACTGCCGAATGCTGCCAGGGCCAAAGCGCTCAGGAACGAAAACAACAACAGCATCGACGTGGCGCCGAAGCGTTGCGCGGCGCGACCGCCCAGCGGGCTCAGGAGCATTTCCGAGACATAACGCAAGGCCATCAAGGCACCGGCGATCAACACCGCGTCGCCCCCGAGAAGCTTCTGTGCCTGGATCGACAGACCAAAGATAAACAGCCCATCCAGCGCCACGCCTTCAATAAACGACCACAGCGCCACGCTGTCGGGCCACTTGAAACGGCGCCCCGGACTGCTGTGCAAATCATGGCCGACAGTAGGCAACCCCCGCGCCATCCACAAGCCCAGCAGGCAGCATCCGGCGAGAATCAGAAAGATCGGACGCGGTCCGGCCCATAAGGTCAGCCAGCCGCCGAGCGGCAATGCGAGCATCGGCCCGAGGGCGATCAAGGCCCGCGACCGCCCTGCCCGGCGTGCGGCACCCGTCGGCTCGGCGGTCGCCAGCACTTGGGTCGACAGGTTCAACGCGGCAAAACACAGGCCCCAGACCAGCCGCAAGCCCAGCAATGCAGCGAAGCCCGACAGCATCGAGTTACCCAAGGCACACAGCGTCGCGGCACCGGCGGCGATCATGCAGGTCAGACGATCGCCGTGGCGGGCATAGAAATTGAGCACGTGGCGGTAACCGAAAATCCGCACCAGTCGGTTGGCCGCCAGCAGCACCCCGGCCTGGGCCAGCGTGATGCCGAACGCCTGGGATTCCATGGGCAGCAGCAGATAAAGCAACACGTCACTGGGCAGGCATAAAGCCAAGGTCAGCGCGGCGCGGCGGGAGGTGATGTCGGCAGTGCGTTGGGCCTGGCTTGCCATAAATCTGAAACATCCCGAAATATTCAGGTCGCCACCGTAGCCTTCTCGAACGGTTTTTTACAACGCTCGATTAAACCTTTTTGTCATACGGCAACAACCGCAGGCCGCTGGCCACGCTGCCCACCAACGCAAACGCGCAGCCTAGCCACAACGCGTAGTGCGGGCCGCTGCCCAGGGACCAGTGAAAACACAACGCCACCAGCGACGCTCCCAGCGTCTGCCCCAGCAACCGCGAGATCGCCACAATGCCACTGGCCCCGCCGCTGCGGGCCAAGGGCGCGCTGGTCATCAATGCCTTGAGGTTGGGCGACTGGAAGAACCCGAAACCGGCTCCGCACAAGGCCATGCGCCAGCCGATCTCGAACGCCGACGCATCATTGTGCAACGTCGCCAGGGCCGCCATGCCCACGCTCAGCATCAACAGGCCGATCCCACACAACAGGCCGAGGGACACGCGGTCGGCCAGGCGCCCGGCGACCAAGGCCATCACCGCCACCACCGCAGGCCAGGGCGTCATCAGAAAACCGGTCTCCACCTGGCTGTGCCCGAGCACTGCCTGCAGCAGAAACGGCAGCGACACAAAGGCCAGGCCCTGGGCACTGAAGGCGCAGATCGCCGTGAGCGAAGACAGCGCAAACACCGGGCGCTTGAACAAGTCCACTGCCAGCATCGGCGCCGGGTGCCCGGCCTGGCGGCGCAGCAGCAGCGCGCCGCAGACCAGCGCCAGCGCGATCAGGCCCAGGGTCAACGCACCTTGGGCGCCATGCACCGCCGTCCCCAGGCCAAGCACCAGCAAGGCGAACAGCCCGGCACACAACAGCGCGGCGAGGCGATCGAAGGCATGCCCGGCCATGGGAATGACCGGCAATGAGCGCAGGCCCAACATCAGCGCCAGCAAGCCCAGCGGCACGTTGATCAGGTACAGCCAGTGCCAACTCGCCACCGACAGGATCGCCGACGCCGCCGTCGGCCCGAGCGTGAACGCCAGCCCCACCACCAGCGAGTTATAGCCCAGGCCGCGCCCGAGCATGCGCGACGGATAGATATGCCGCAGCAACGCCGTGTTGACGCTCATGATCGCGGCCGCACCGAGCCCCTGCACCACCCGCGCCGCCGTGAGCGTCACCAGCGACCCGGCGATCCCGCAAAACAGCGACGATACGATAAACAGCAACAATCCACCGAGGTACACCCGACGGTGCCCGAGCACATCGCTCAGCGAAGCGAAGGGCAACACCGTGGCAATGATCGCCAACTGGTAGGCGTTGACCACCCAGATCACCGACGCGGAGTCGGTGCCAATGCCGTCGGCCAGGGTCGGCAGCGCCGTGTTGACGATGGCCGTGTCCAGGGTCGCCATGCCGATGCCCAGGGAAATGGCGATCACCGCCGGCAGGCGTTTATTCAGGGGCAGCCCATCGGCAACAGAAGACATGCACAATCCGCACAGGTGACAAAAGGCCTCCAGATTACGGGCTGCGACGATTTTTTCCAGTCGCCAATGCGTTGGCTGTCAACATCTTCATGTTGCCTGCACCCGTAAAAAAAAACGCGCCAACTCCGTATCGGTGATGGCGCGTGGGCTGACGCAATGCCCCAGGCAAGCGCCTGGTCAGATCAACACGGCACTCAGGTCCAGGCGCCCGTCCTTGAGCGGCGGGCACCAGTAATAGCCGCCGGTCAACGGTGTGCTGATGCGGTACAGGCCGTCGACGATGCCGTCTTCCAACCCGCTCATGCGGTGCAGTTGCGCTTCAAACGCATCGAAGGAATGCCCGAACGCGAGGAACATCAAGCCAGCCTGGCCGTTTTCTGCCCAGGGCATCGAGCGGCGCACCACGAACGCTTCCGGGGTGAAGCTTTCCTGGGCGGTGCGTTTGGTGTGGGCGGACTCGGGCGCGTCTTCCAGTTCTTCGTTGTCGCCGTGGCGGCGACCGATGATGTGGTCACGTTCCTGGGCAGGCAACGCGGCAAAACCATCGAGGTCGTGCTGCCATTGCTGGATCGCGGCGAAACTGGCGCCGCTGTCGGTCAGCGCGGCTTCGACGGCGGCATCGTCGTGGGGGTTTTCGGTGCCGTCTTCGTAATCGGTCAGGTCAAAACCGCTCTTGTAGCGGAAGCCTTCAGTCGACTGCACCAGGCGGAACGCCGGGGCCAGGGCTTTCTCCAGCGCACGGCTGCGCAAGAGCAATTCGCCGCGATCCACGCCATGCAGCCACACCCACAATGCTTGCTGCGTGGAGGGGTTGTGCGCGCCCGGCGCGCTGACGGCGGGGAATGCGCGCAGCCCTTCGATCCGCGCGCCCAGTGCGTTGACCAGCGGCTCACCCAGACCGACCACTGCGGCCGAATCCGCCCACTGCACCAATGCGTTCAACGCAGCAGGTACAGCGGCCAGGGAGTCCACGGCAAAAAACAGATGGCGTGCCTGTAAAGGCACCGGTGCGGCAAGAATGCCCGGCTGGTACTGACTCATGTGAACTCCTTCAAGAAAGCCTCGCAGTTTACCCGCCATGTGCAGCCGTGCGTACAAGAAAGCGCGCAAGCCTTGCCACAGAACCCGTTGTTGGGTGACTCTCTAGTCATGTTTTGCAACTATTTCAGGGGTAGCGACATGACCACCGATAACCTGCTCGCCCAGCTGTTTCCTTCCTGCGCCGCCGATATTCCCGAGCAATTCCGCCTGGGAGCGCCCATCGAACAGCGCGATTACCTGGTCGACGGCCAGTTGCAGGTATGGAACGGCCCCTTGGCCCAAGTGCTCAGCCCGGTGCAACTGGGCGATGAGCGCGTACAAATCGGCAGCACGCCACTGCTGGATGCCGACACCGCCCTCAGCGCCCTCGACGCCGCCGTGCGCGCCTATGACCGTGGCCAGGGGGAATGGCCGACGATGCGCGTGGTCGACCGCATCCGCCACGTCGAAGCGTTCTTGCGGCGCATGCGCGAACAGCGTGATGCGGTGGTCAAGCTGCTGATGTGGGAAATCGGCAAGAACCTCAAGGACTCGCAGAAAGAGTTCGACCGCACCTGCGACTACATCACCGACACCATCAATGCCCTCAAGGAACTCGACCGCCGCAGCAGCCGCTTCGAGCTGGAACAGGACACGCTCGGCCAGATCCGCCGCGTACCGATGGGCGTGGCGCTGTGCATGGGGCCGTACAACTACCCGTTGAACGAGACGTTTACCACGCTGATCCCGGCGCTGATCATGGGCAACACCGTGGTGTTCAAGCCGGCCAAGCTCGGCGTGCTGTTGATCCGCCCGCTGCTGGAGGCATTCCGCGACAGCTTCCCGGCCGGGGTGATCAACGTGATCTATGGCAGCGGCCGCGAAACCGTCAGCGCGCTGATGGCCAGCGGCAAGATCGATATTTTCGCGTTCATCGGCACCAACAAGGCCGCCAGCAACCTGAAAAAACTGCACCCGCGCCCGCACCGCCTGCGCGCAGCCCTGGGCCTGGACGCGAAAAACCCAGGCATCGTGCTGCCCCAGGTCGACCTGGACAATGCCGTCAGCGAAGCGGTCACCGGCTCGCTGTCGTTCAACGGCCAGCGCTGCACCGCGTTGAAAATCCTGTTTGTGCATGAAGACGTGGTCGACAGTTTCATCCAGAAATTCAACGCCAAGTTGGCGACCTTGAAGCCCGGCATGCCGTGGGACGACGGCGTGGCGCTGACGCCGCTGCCGGAAGTGGGCAAGGTCGATTACCTCAAGGCACTGGTGGCCGATGCAGCCCAACACGGCGCCCGCGTGATGAATGCCCATGGCGGCGTCAGTCGCGGTTCGTTCTTCTACCCGGCGGTGCTGTACCCGGTCAACCCGCAGATGCGCGTGTACCACGAGGAACAGTTCGGCCCGGTGGTGCCGATCGTGCCCTACCGTGACCTGGAGACAGTGATCGATTACGTACTGGAATCGGATTTCGGCCAGCAACTGAGCCTGTTCGGCACCGACCCGGCCGAAATCGGACGGCTGGTGGACACCTTCGCCAATCAGGTCGGCCGCATCAATATCAACGCCCAGTGCCAGCGCGGCCCGGACACCTTCCCCTTCAACGGCCGCAAGAACTCGGCCGAAGGCACACTGTCGGTACATGACGCCTTGCGTGTGTTCTCGATCCGCACCCTGGTGGCGACCAAGTTCCAGGACAGCAACAAGGCACTGCTCAGCGAGATCCTGCACAACCGCAACTCGAGCTTCTTGACCACTGACTACATTTTCTAGAGGACGCCTCGCCGTTGATTAACCTGCACTTGCCTGTATTTGCCCGGCGCCTGCTGCGCCCGCTGCTCGACCCTTACCGCCGCTATCGCCATGCCAAGCTGATCCACGCCGTGCGCGTGTCCATCGGCTTGCTGGCGACGATCCTGCTGACCACCGGCATCAACCTGCCCCACGGCGAGTGGGCGTCGGTGACCATGCTGGTGGTGATCGGCGGCCTGCAGCACCACGGCAATATCGGCAAGAAAGCCATGGAGCGCGCCTACGGCACACTGATCGGCGCCAGCGTCGGCTTGCTGCTGGTGGTGCAGGAGACGTATGTGGGGCAGCCGCTGCTGACCTACTTGTTGATGTCGGTGGTGTGCGGGTTCTTCTCGTATCACGCCATCGGCAAGGGCGGATACACCGCCTTGTTGTCGGCGATCACCGTGTTTATCGTCGCCGGGCATGGCGACAATCCGCTGTCGGACGGGCTGTGGCGCACGGTCGATATCCTGATCGGTATCGCGTTGGCCCTGGCGTTTTCCTTCGCCTTGCCGCTGTATGCCGTGTACTCCTGGCGCTACAACCTGGCCAGTGCCTTGCGCGACTGTGCCGCGATCTATAACCGCATCATCAGCGGTCAATCGGTCACCGACGACGAACACCTTAAACTGCTCAGCCACGTGAATACGGCGATGCTGCAACTGCGTTCGTTGATGCCCTCGGTGTCCAAGGAGGTACGGATCTCCATGACCCAGTTGGACACGATCCAGCGGCATTTGCGCATGTGCATCAGCACCCTGGAGATTCTGGGCAACACCCGGCCGGACCCTCGCGACGAGCAGGCGATGGCGCGGATGCAGGTAATGTTGAAGGGCGAGCATCGGAAGATTCGCGTGCAATTGGTGGGCATGGCGCGCGCGCTGAGGTCGGGCGTGACACCACGGTTGGAGCGGCCGAGCCAGGCCACCGCTACCGAGCCGACATTGGATACGCCGGTCTACAGTGCATTGGATGGGTATCGGTTGCTGACCGTGCAATTGGCGGCAAATGTGGATGAGATGCGCCAGCAGTTGGCCAAAAGTGCTGGCCGCTGGAAGATCTGAACCTGAGGGCATTTAGCGCGTTTACCTGCGCCAACACTTTCACACTTTTTCTTACATATTTTTCACGACTTATTCACATCGCGGGACGTAGGGTGAAGCCTCATCCGTTACAAACGTTGTACATCAAGCCCGCCGCCCCAGCGGGCTTTTTTTTGTCCCGGATTCGAGCTAGCGCGCCACCTTGCCGGCGGGCGCGGACGCTTGCTCGCGAATGGCGCGCTGGGTATCGAGCACCTTGGCCAACGCCACTTGCGCCTCGGGGCTTTGCTGCGGCACGCGTATCGCCGCCGAGACCAGCGTGATCAACTTGGCCATTACTTCGGCATCCGTGGCCGGGCGGCCCAGGCTCATGGAGTTCATCAGCAGGCGCAGTTCGGTGCCGGCCATCACACCGGAAATCGCCTTGAGGGCAAATTGCAGGCGTACCCCCAGTTCGTTGCGCGGCAAGTCCGGCAAGGCCAGGGCGAAGGCTTCGAAGAAGCGCTGGAACACCGGCTGGTAATGGACCTTGAGGTATTCCTGGATAAACGGCGAGGTGTCGCTGTAGACCCGCCCCAGGAAACGAATGAACGAACGCCCTTCCCCACTCGCCGGGTCGCTGCGCTCCAGGCCCATGGCCGGGGCGAACAGCACACCGAGCAGCGTGTCGCAATCGAGGGGGCCGTCGGATTCGGCTTCGCAGCGTGCCAGCAGTTCCAGGCGCTGCTCGTTGAGCGGCTCCAGGCGCTGCATCAGCAGGGTTTTCATCAGGGCGTCCTTGTCCCCGAAGTGATAGTTCACCGCAGCCAGGTTCACCTGGGCACGCTCGGTAATCTGCCGCAACAAAACAGCGTCATACCCGTATTTGATGAAGAGAGCCTCTGTCGCATCCAGCAATCGAGTCTTGGTAACGTTTGGAGAACTGACTTTCTTCACGACCATAAAAGTTCCACGCGGGAAATATTGTTTTAAAAATAAATTTGATTTTTTATACCGGGGCCACCGCTCGAAAGCAAGTAGTGACACTGCGCCATATCAGCGCAAGCCTTGGCAGACGGGCCCGTCGAGGCTGACCAAAGGATTTTTGCGCGGTGGGTTTTGCCCCCGGTGCATTTATTTCAAAGGGTAAAAACCCTCTACAACGATGGCTGGCGGAGCCGGTTGAACGCGGTTAGTATTCAAAGAATATTTTAAAAACAAGAAATCAAACCAGTCCGTGACGTGTCCCAGGCAGCTCCCGAACTTGTTACAAATTTTTACCGGGGCAGCACGGCAGCGTCGAGACTGCAGGCGTAGTCATGATGACAGATACCCCCGCGCACCCGGGCTTGATCTCCCTGCAAGGCATCGGCAAACGCTATCAGCTCGCCGGACAGCACCTGTCCATCCTCAATGATGTGTGCCTGTCCATCGCCCGCGGTGACAGCTGCGGCATCCTCGGCGCCTCCGGCTCCGGCAAAAGTACCCTGCTCAACATCCTCGGCCTGCTGGATCTGCCCAACTGCGGCCAGTACCGCTTTGCCGGCCACGACATTTTCAGCGCCAGCCCGGATGAACTGGCGGCGATCCGCAACCAGCAGATCGGCTTCGTGTTCCAGAGTTTCAACCTGCTGCCGCGCCTCAGCGCATTGGACAATGTCGCCCTGCCCCTGAGTTATCGCGGCGTGTCGCGCCACGAGTCGGTGGAGCAGGCCCTGCGCATGCTCGAACAAGTCGGCCTGGCCGAGCGCGCGCACCATCGCCCCGCCGACCTCTCCGGCGGCCAGCGCCAACGTGTGGCGATTGCGCGGGCGCTGGTGGGCAAGCCCTCGGTCATCCTGGCCGACGAACCCACCGGCAACCTCGACAGCAGCACCGCCCAGGACATCATGGACCTGCTCCTGGCGCTGAACCGCGAGCAGCAGGTCACGCTGATCATCGTCACCCACGACGCGCACATCGCCGAACGCCTGGAGCGCAAGATCCTGGTGCGCAACGGCGTGGTGCATGAGGCCGGGCGCCCATGAGCCTGCGGGTCGAGCAGAGCCTGAGCCAATTGCTGCATGAAGCGTTCGTCAGCCTGCGCACCCTGGGCAAGCGCTCGATCCTCGCGCTGCTGGGCATCGTGATCGGCAGTTCGTCGGTGGTGGCGCTGATCAATATCGGGCATAACGCGGCGGTGGATGCCGCGCTGATTTTCAAGGACATGGGCACCGACACCCTGGTCGCGCAGTTTCCGCCCAAAGCCGACAGCAGCGTACCGATGCGTGCCCGCCTCGACCTCGACGCCGTGCGCCAAGCCGTGCCCGGGATCGCGCACATCGGCGCGCTGAGCCTGTTCAGCGGCCCCATCGTGTTCCAGGGCCGCAGCGTCAACGCCAACTTCGTCGGCAGCACAGCGGATATCCCCGCGGCCCTGCGCCTGGCGCTGCGCGAGGGGCGCTTCCTGTCGGCGTTCGATGCCAACGAAACCTACGGCGTGATCGGCGACCAGATCGCCCAGGCCCTTGGCCCCCCCGGCGCGCCGTTAAAGCTGGGCGACCGCGTGCGTATCAACGACTACCTGTTCCAGGTGGTCGGCATCCTGCACCACCAGCCCCGGGCGATGCTGATGCCGGTGCAGGCCAACGAATCGCTGTTCATTCCCGCCGATGGCATGCGCCGCATCTACGCCAGCCCGCAAATCGGCAACGTGATCATCCGCGCCGCGCCGGGCCAGGACATGGAACGCATCGCCCGGGACGCCGCCGCCGCGCTGCAACGCCAATTGACCGAGCACAGCGTCGACATCACGGTGCCCCAGCAAATGATCGACGGCATGACCCGGCAGAGCCGCACTTTCGCCTACCTGCTGCTGGCCCTGGGCGCGATCTCGCTGGTGGGCGGCGGTGTCGGGGTGATGAACGTGATGCTGATGAACGTCTCCGAACGCCGCCGCGAGATCGGCATTCGCATGGCGCTCGGCGCACGCCAGCGGGATATCCGCAACCTGTTCCTGCTCGAAGCCATCACCCTCACCGCCGTCGGCGCGCTGTGCGGCGCGGTGCTCGGCATGACCGCCGCGTGGCTCTATGCCTGGCTGTCGGGCTGGGCCTTCGCCCTGGCGGTCGCCGCCCTGCCCCTGGGGGTGGGCAGCACCTTGCTGGTGGGGTTGTTCTTCGGCATTTACCCGGCGGTCTCGGCCTCGCGGTTGCAGCCGGTGGAGGCGTTGCGCGATGAATAAACGCCTGCTGCTGCTCCTGGCGCTGATCAGCCTGCCGAGTGTCGCCGCCGACGTGGTGATCCGTCCCGCAGCGCCCGGCACCACGCGCAGTGGCTACGATCGCGGCGTCTCGCTGAATGCCCAGGTCACCGCCATCACCCTGGGCGACGCGGTGTACCTGGGCCTGCGCAACAATCCGGCGATTCGCAGCGCCTACCTGCAGCGGGTCGCGCAGAAATTCGACCTGCGCGTGGCCGAAGACGTGTTCAACCCCAAGCTCACCCTCAACAGCTATTACCGCAGCTCCCGCGGCTCCGCCGACAATGCACGCAATACCAACGTGGCCCCTGCCACCAGCCTGCTGGGCGAGTACGGCACGCGCCTGAGCATGGCCTGGACCCAGCAACTGAATAACGCCAACCGGGCCGGTCGCTACCGCAGCGACGGCCTCGACCTGGCGCTCATCCAACCGCTGATGCGCGGCGCCGGCTGGGACGCGACCACCGCGCCGTTACGCCTGTCGCGCCTGTCGGAGCAGGCCAACCGCCTGAACCTCAAGGCCACCGTGGCACAAACCATCAGCCAGATCATCGCCACCTACCGCGAGTTGCTGCGCGCCCAGGAGCAACTGAGCATCGTCCAGGACGCGCTGAAACGCGCCAACACCTTGCTGGAAGTCAACAAGGCGCTGATCAGCGCCGGGCGCATGGCCGAGTTCGAGATCGTGCAGACCGAAGCCGATATCGCCACCCAGCAACTGGGCGTGGAAGAAGCGCAGAACCAACTCGACACCAGCCGCCTGGCCTTGCTGCGCCTGCTGGCCCTCGACCTGTCGACGCCGATCCGCGCCACCGAAGCCCTGGAGGCCAAGCCCATGCAGATCGACAAACGCGAGGCCTTCAACCTGGCGCAGAACCAGCAACCGGAGTACCTCGCCACCCTGCTCGGCAGCCAGCAGGCCGACCTCAACCTGGTGATTGCCAAAGACTCCGGGCGCTGGCAAGTGGACCTGGTGGCCGGGGCGAACCAGATACGCAACAACTACGACAACGACACCGGCAGCGGCAACAACCGCAGTTGGGACAGCTACGCCGGGGTGCAGGTGCAAATCCCCATCGGCGACATCAGCACGCGCCAGGCCGAAGTGCGCGCACGGGTGAATGTGGAGGATCAGGCCATCCACATCACCGACGCCCGCCAGGAGCTGGAGCGCAGCGTGAACAACGTGGTGCGCGACCTCGGCACGCGCTGGCGCCAGTACGAAATCTCCCAGCGCGCCGTGGAATTGTCGCGGCGCAAGATCGAGATCGAACGCGAAAAACTCAGCGCCGGGCGCTCCACCAACTTCCAGGTGCTGAGTTTCGAGACCGACCTGCGCAACGCCGAAAACACGCAGCTCAATGCGCTGATCGCTTATTTGAACGCCCAGACCCAGCTCGATCTGACCCTGGGCATGACGCTGGAAAGCTGGGAAATCGCCCTCAATGACTACTAACCAAAAACGCCTGCTGGCGGCTGGATTGATCGTGCTGCTGGCGGCCGCCGGCGTTGCGGTGCAAAGCCATCGCAGCACCGCCGACCCGATCCTCCCGACCGAACAGTGGCTGGCGGTGACGCCTGGCGCGCTGGTGCATCAGATCGGCCTGGTGGGCAAGATCGAGCCCGACACCACCCTCACCCTCACCGCGCCGTTCGACGGCAATGTGCAGGCCAACCTGGTGGAGCAAGGCCAACGCGTCGACGCCGGGCAAGTGTTACTGCGCATGGACCCGGCCCTGCTCGAAGTGCAACTGCGCGATGCACTCTCCGCGCAACTCAAGGCCCGGCGCACCGTGCAGGAAATGCAAGACTGGGACAGCAGTCCCACCGTCAGCCGTGCGCGTCGCAGCCTGCGCACCGCGCAAATGAGCGCCGACAACACCCAGCGCAAACTCACCGAAAGCGAAAACCTGTTTCAGCGCGGCATCATCCCGCGCAACGAACTGGACGACCTCAAGCAACAGACCCAGCAGCAACAACTGGACCTGATCGCCGCACGCGATGAACTGCAACAGGCACTGGAGCAAGGCAAGGGTGAATACCGACAGATCGCCGAGATGGAGCTGACCAATGCCACGGTGAAGTACGACGCGCTCTACCGACAGCTCGAAGACAAGGAGGTCAAGGCGCCCTTCTCCGGCATCGTGGTGCCCGCACCCGGAAGCAGCAACGCGGCAGCAGGCGCGGGCAACACCAACGCCCCGGTGCAGGCCGGCAGCAAGGTCAGCCAGGGCCAGGTGCTGTTCGGCCTGGCCAATATCGAACGGCTGAAAATCGTCGCCAGGGTCTCCGAGCTGGACATCAACCAACTGCACCAGGGCCAGGCGGTGGAAGTGATGGGCGATGGCTTCGACGGCGAACGGTTGAGCGGCTCGGTGAGTGTGGTCAGCGGCTTGGCGATTGCCGGCGATACCCAGGGCAGCGCGCAGTTCCCGGTAACCCTGTCGATCCCCAGGCTGACCCCGCAGCAATTGCAGCGGGTACGGCTGGGGATGAGTGCGCGACTGACCATCGTCACTTACAACAACGCGCAGGCGATCGTGATTCCGAGCCAGGCGATCCAGCCGGACATGACCGTCGAATATCGGCCGACGATGGACCAGCCGGTGGAACGCGTGACCGTGACCACCGGGCAATCGACGCCGCAGGGTGTCGAGGTATTTGGCCTAAAACCCGGTTTTGTGAAGACCCCTAGGTAGAGGAAGTTGCCCCCTCCCACCTTTAGATCGTTGTCAGCTTCAACGCCAGCGCCTTGGCCTGAAGCGCCACATCGGTCACCGCCGTGCTCTCCCACCACATCCCGCGCAGCGGCGGGCCCATGGCGAACAGGCGCCGGCTGGTCTGGCCCTGGGCATCCAGCACCGCCCCCGAGGCATCCGCTGCGATCCCCAACGCCAGCGGCCCGGGCTGGATTAACCCGCGTTTGAGCAACTGCTGGGGCAACGGCCGGGCTACGCGGCGCCAGTCGTATTCGATGCCGCTGGAATTGATCAGTGCCGCGCCCGCAACCTGGGTGATCGCTTGCTCGCCACGGTAACGCAAGCGGATGCTGACGCCGTGGACCGCAGGCGCCAAGCCCTTGAACGACGCCGCGCGAATGCGCAGGCGCCCTTCCTCATGCAGGCGCGCCACCAACTGCGCACTCAGCGGCGGCGAACGGTGGTGATGACTTTCCCACCACGGCCGCACATGCCGCACGAACTGGCGCTTCTCGCGCTCGCTGGCCTGGCTCCACAAACGGCCGATATGCGCGCGCACGGTGTCCAGCGGCGCCTGCCAATCGATGCCCTGCGCCGTCGCGATGCGACACTGCCGACGCACCTCGCGCAGCAACTGCCGAGGGCTGCGCAGGCGGTGGTCGGCGGCGAGAAAATCGTCCCAGCCCGGTGGCTGTCGACGCACATGGGGCAGCAGGCCGTGGCGCGAGAACACCTCGATCGGGCCCCGGTGCCCAGCCTGTTCCAGGGACACCACGGCATCGACCATGGTCAGCCCGGAACCGATGATCAGCACCGTCGCGCGCGGCTCGAGTTGGCTCATGGCCTGCACATCCCACGGGTCGACTGCGGCAGCGTTCAAGCCGCTGGATTCGGTCTGCGGCGTGCGCGCCGCCGGGAACATGCCGGTCGCCAACACCGCCTGGGCACCGCGCAATTGCTGGCCGTTATCCAGGGTCAGCAGCGTCGAGGCGGAGTCCACTTGCAGGTCGACCACTTCGGCGCGGACATGCTCGACGGTAGACGTCGACAGCGCCTTGGCCTCGGCCAAGCGTTGCTGCGCGTACAACCCGAACATCCCGCGCGGCGGGAACAGCTCGCTGATCGGCACATGCTGCTGGTCCGACTCCGGCCAGCCGCCGGCGCCGATGTAGTCGGTGAGCCATTGGGTCAGGTCGTCGGCGTTGTCCGGGTCGACACTCATGCGCGCCGCATTGCCGTTCAAGGTATGGCCCAGCTCGACCGCACTGTAGGCCTCGCCGCGGCCAAGTTCGGCGCGCGGTTCGATCACCAGGATCTGCCGCGAGCCGGGCAAGCGCAGCAGTTGCACGGCCAGCATCGTACCGCTCAGGCCGCCGCCGATGATCAGGACATCGGCGTTGCGGATGGATTCAGTCATGCCTGTTCGCCTTTACTGTTTACCCAGATAGATGTCATGCAAACCGCCCCGCGCCAACAGTTCAGCGGCGCTGCCGCTCAAGACCACGCGGCCAGTATCCAGCACGTAGCCCTGGGACGCATAGTTGAGCGCGACGTTGATGTTCTGCTCGGCGATCAGGAAGCTCACCTGCTGCTCGCGGTTGAGCTGCGCGACGATCTCGAATATCTCCTGCACGATCATAGGCGCCAAACCCATGGACGGCTCGTCGAGCAGTACCAAAGTAGGACGGGTCATCAACGCCCGGCCGATGGCGACCTTCGAGTACATGCACCATGCCCTGGCGCACCCGTTGGCTGGGGTCGACGCCGGCCAGGTCGTGGCCGGCGTATTCGATCACGCCACGGCTGACTTCGGCACGCTCGGCGCGCACCAGCCCGGAGATCGCCTTGAGCGTGGTGCTCTTGCCGGCGCCATTGGCGCCGAGCAGGGCGACGATCGCGCCCTTGGGCACGCTCAGCGACACCCCGGCCACGGCGAGGATCGCGCCGTCGTAGATCACTTCGATGTCGTTGACCGTCAGCGAGATATCCCGCACCTGGAGAATGGCTTGGCTCATGCGATGTCCCGTTTGAATTCAGCCAGCCACACCGGCTCGACAACGGACTTGCCCGTGCTGGGTGGCTGCCAGATAGAGGCCAGGCGTTGAAAGCCCAGCAGTTTGCGCACGCGGTTTTTCAGCAGACGGCGCAGAGCCGGCGGAGGTTTGAGTACATGCACGCTCATAGGGGTGATGCTCCTATTGGGTGGGTAAGCGTGCGGTGGTCCGCTGGCTGAATGAGGATTGAACGGAAAGTCGATAGCGTTGATATAAAGGCTAAGCAGGAACCATGCCGATATAAAACGCCGCATAACCCAGGCGTTCATCAACAGTTATGAAGCTGACACAGCACAAAGTGCTTCTTCGCTGTTGCTGGAGCTACAGCGAATACCCTGCCGAGCGGGGTCGGAATTGATAAGTGAGCGGCATTCAAACATGTGTTCCGAATAACCATTTTCGCTATTAGAAACGATCACGTTATACCTGTCATTTTTGACAGTAGATATTGTATTGCCCGCTTAATAGACTCAAGCCGAACCCCCGTCACAACAAAGGAGAGCCGCTTATGAACAGCTCGAATAAAACCAAGCCAAAAGCCACTTCAGGCACAGCCAGTGCAACAGTGAATGACGACGAGGACTTTAACAGTTTCGAGGGCACACGCTTCTATTTCTATCTGGATGAAAAAACAAACAGATGGTATATCTCAGGCGCAAGCGATGAAGACCATCTTGGTCAATATCAATATATTTCGCTGTGGTTGCCTAACGAGGGTGACGTTGTAAAAAAAACCTACGCAATCGTTGACGACCATGGTGCGCAGGGGAAAGCCAATGCGTCATGGACAAAAGCAACTTCCTCGTCATTTCGCCCTTACACCGCCATCAGCGGAAGTGTGACGGTCACGCTGAACAGCACCCTGCAGACAGTGGAGTCAACCTTCGAGTTTGCAGCACAAAGCGGTTCAAAAACAGTCTCTCTTACCCAGGGCGAGATGAAACTCCAAGGATTTACCGAGGACGAAAAAGCCAGAGCCAGCGGTTCAATAGTGTGCGACTTCAGCGAGTTAATTACTGAGCGCTATGAATCTACTGAGACAGCGTTCAGCCTAGGAGACGATTCAGGTAGTTTCCCTGCTTATCTACAGGCCTGGTCACGACAGTTCACGTCGAAACCCGACCTCAAGGACTATCGATTATCCATCAACATAGCCAAAGGCCTTGCACCCGGCACTTACAGCTTTAGTCCAGACAGTAAACAGGTGCGGATATTCTTCTTCAATATCCCTGAAAGCCTCGTCTGGCCGGCCGACAGCGGCACGATCACATTTAAATCCATTCCAAACTTCGAGAGCTTTGCAGGAAAACTCTCAGGACAATTTAACTTCACGGCAACCGTCGAACTTGACGATGGCAGAGTACGCGTCTTAAAAGTAGAAAATGGAATTTTCGATATGGAACGATGAGAACCGTGAGTCGTCGTCGGGTGTTGTGAGTTATTCACAACACCCGACGGTCCTTTCACACGGTTGAATCAGGCATGCTCAACAGCCCTATCTTTCTGCACATTCGCTAACGTTCGATAGCGCCTGCCTGGATGGGACACCGGCAACCTCGGGCCTTCACCAAACAACTTCTCGCGCAACGTGCCCTGGGCGTATTCCTTCTTGTACACGCCACGCTTCTGCAACTCCGGCACCAGCAGTTCCACCGCGTCGATAAAGGTTTCGTGGGTCAGCGCATAGGCCAGGTTAAAGCCGTCCACATCGGTGTCTTCCACCCACTCCTGCAACAAGTCCGCGACCGTCTCCGGGCTGCCGACAAACAGCGGGCCAAAGCCGCCGATACCGACCCAGTCGGCCAGTTCCTTGGGCGTCCAGACCTTGCTCGGGTCCGCCGTGGAGAAGGCTTCCACCGCCGACTGAATCGCATTGGTATGCACATGCTTGAGCGGTTCGTCGGGCTTGAACTGGCTGAAGTCGATGCCGGTCCAGCCGGAGATCAGCGCCATGGCGCCTTCGTAGCTGACGTAGGATTTGTACTCGTCGAACTTGGCCTTGGCCTTCGCGTCGGTCTCGCCGACGATCACCGTCTGCAGGTTGAAGATCAGGATCTTGCGCGGATCACGCCCGGCCTCGGCCGCGCGGCGACGAATGTCGGCGACGGTGTTTTTCAGCAGCGTCTTGGACGGTGCGGCGACAAACACGCACTCGGCCTGCTCGGCAGCGAACTGCTTGCCACTTCAATAAGATCAGTAGGTTGCCGTCATTTCAATGCAAAGAAACCCGCCTGCGATCGAGCAAAGTGTCCATCCGCTGTTGGCGGGTCAACAGTTAGATCACCACATTGCGCACAAAGCGCACCGCCACGTCGTCGTCATTGCGATAGGCGTGGGCCTGGCGGCTGGCGAACATGAAGAACTCACCGGCGCCGACCGGTTTTTCCTGGCCATCCAGCACCAATGTCAGGCGGCCTTCGAACACGAACAACTGCACGCTCCAGCCATCCGGGTCCGGCTCGGGGCTGTAGCAATCGCCCGGCTCCAGGCGCATCTCCCACAGCTCGACTTCACGCCGCGCCGTGGCCTTGGCAAGCAATACAGCTTTGCTGCCGGGGATGTCACCGGCCCAGGCCAGTTCGTTGATACGGCTATGGTCGGGTGCATCCGGGGCCTGGATCAGGTCGCTGAAAGCCACGTCCAGCGCTTCGGCGACGCGGTCGAGGGTGGACAGGCTGACGTTTTTCTCGCCAGCCTCGATGGCCACCAGCATGCGTCGGCTGACCCCGGACTTTTCCGAGAGCGCGGTCTGGCTCAAGTCGGCGGCATGACGCAGGCGACGAACATTCTGGCTGACATGCTGTAGGACCGAGGCCCGTTGCGGATTTTCTTTGTGCACTATATTGCTCAATGGGTGGGTGTGCGCAGTATACTGCCCAGCGTGCGGCGCATTGTGCGTTCCGCGCCCTTCCCTTGCAAGACTGAGCCGCCATGACCACCCCGAATGCTCCCTCGCGTTTCAACCGCTTCAGCAAAGCCGAATGCATCCTGGTGTTCATCACCATGATCTGGGGCGGCACCTTTTTGCTGGTGCAGCACGCCATGACTGTCAGCGGGCCGATGTTTTTCGTGGGCCTGCGGTTTGCCGCGGCGACGATCGCGGTTGGTTTTTTCTCTTTGCGCACCCTGCGCGACCTGACCCTGTTCGAGTTGAAAGCCGGCGTATTTATCGGCGTGGCGATCATGTTTGGTTACGGGCTGCAGACCATCGGCCTGCAGACAATTCTGAGCAGTCAGTCGGCGTTCATTACCGCGCTCTATGTCCCGTTCGTGCCGTTGTTGCAATGGCTGGTGCTGGGTCGTCGGCCAGGGTTGATGCCGAGCATTGGCATCATGCTGGCGTTCGCCGGGTTGATGCTGTTGACCGGCCCGGCCGGTGCTTCGCTGAATTTCAGCCCCGGCGAGATCGCCACGCTGATCGGTGCGGTGGCGATTGCCGCCGAGATCATCCTGATCAGCGCATTTGCCGGGCAAGTGGACGTGCGTCGGGTGACCGTGGTGCAACTGGCCACGGCGTCGTTGTTGTCGTTCCTGATGGTGGTGCCGATGGGCGAGGCGTTGCCGGGGTTCTCCTGGTTGCTGTTGTTCAGCGCGGTGGGCCTGGGCTTGACCAGCGCGGTGATCCAGGTGGCGATGAACTGGGCGCAGCAAAGCGTTTCGCCGACGCGGGCCACATTGATTTATGCCGGGGAACCGGTGTGGGCCGGCGTGGTTGGGCGGATTGCCGGGGAGCGGTTCCCGCCGATTGCCATGGTCGGGGCGGCGTTGATCGTAGCGGCGGTGGTGGTGAGTGAGTTGAAGACGCGCGGGCAGAAGGCCATCGAATTGCAAAATGCGCGGGAACAGGAACAGCAGGGGTAAGGTCCGAGCCCGGGCGGTGGCTGTCAAATCGCCATCCCGGGCACGCCCAGCGTCCACAATCAGGCGCTGGTGCGCGTGGTGGGGGGTTAGCTGAAACAATGCCAAATGGGCGTTTTCAGCCTACCTTGTAGGATCCTGCCACACGTTGCCGTTTGGTGATCAAGAAAGCGGCACGTATGATGCATCCCAAACTCCCGCAGATTAGAAGCCTATGTCCCTGATAGTTCTACTGCTTCTGCCTTTTATCGGCAGCTGTCTGGCGGCCTTGCTGCCGCACAACGCACGTAACACCGAATCCTTGCTGGCCGGCCTCATCGCCCTGATCGGTACTGTTCAAGTCGCCCTGCTCTACCCTCAAATCGCCCACGGCGGGGTGATCCGCGAAGAATTCATGTGGTTGCCCAGCCTGGGCGTGAATTTCGTCTTGCGCATGGACGGCTTCGCCTGGCTGTTCTCGATGCTGGTGCTCGGCATCGGCACGCTGGTGTCGCTGTATGCGCGTTACTACATGTCGCCGGACGATCCGGTGCCGCGCTTCTTTGCGTTTTTCCTGGCATTCATGGGGGCCATGCTCGGCCTGGTGATCTCCGGCAACCTGATCCAGATCGTGTTCTTCTGGGAACTGACCAGCCTGTTCTCGTTCCTGCTGATCGGTTACTGGCACCACCGCGCCGATGCGCGACGCGGTGCCTACATGGCGTTGATGGTCACCGGCGCGGGCGGTTTGTGCCTGCTGGCCGGCGTGATGCTGCTGGGGCATATCGTCGGCAGCTATGACCTGGACCTGGTCCTCGCGGCGGGCGATCAGATTCGCGCGCACTCGCTGTACCCGGTCATGCTGGCCCTGGTGCTGATCGGCGCGTTGAGCAAAAGCGCGCAGTTCCCGTTCCACTTCTGGCTGCCCCACGCCATGGCGGCACCGACACCGGTGTCGGCCTACCTGCATTCGGCGACGATGGTGAAGGCCGGCGTGTTCCTGCTGGCCCGCCTGTGGCCGTCGCTGTCCGGCAGCGAAGAATGGTTCTGGCTCGTCGGCGGCGCCGGCGCCCTGACCCTCCTGCTCGGCGCTTACTGCGCCATGTTCCAGAACGATCTCAAGGGCCTGCTGGCCTACTCCACCATCAGCCACCTCGGCCTGATCACCCTGCTGCTCGGCCTCAACAGCCCACTGGCCGCCGTCGCCGCAGTGTTCCACATCCTCAACCACGCCACCTTCAAGGCCTCGCTGTTCATGGCGGCGGGCATCATCGACCACGAAAGCGGCACCCGCGATATCCGCAAGCTCAGCGGCCTGGTGCGCCTGATCCCGTTTACCGCAACCCTGGCGATGGTGGCCAGTGCGTCCATGGCCGGCGTGCCGTTGCTCAATGGCTTTCTGTCCAAAGAGATGTTCTTCGCTGAAACCGTATTCATCTCGTCGACCGCCTGGGTAGAAATCGCCCTGCCGGTGATCGCGACCATCGCCGGCACCTTCAGCGTGGCCTACGCGCTGCGTTTCACCGTGGATGTGTTCTTCGGCCCGCCTGCGACGGACCTGCCCCACACCCCGCACGAGCCTCCCCGCTGGATGCGCGCGCCGGTGGAGCTGTTGGTGTTCACCTGCCTGCTGGTGGGGATCTTCCCGGCCCAGGTGGTCGGCTCGATCCTCGCCGCCGCCGCGCTGCCGGTCGTCGGCGGCGTGTTGCCGCAATACAGCCTGGCCATCTGGCACGGCTGGAACGCGCCGATGATCATGAGCCTGGTGGCGATGTGCGGCGGGGTGCTGCTCTACCTGCTGCTGCGCAAGCAACTCAAGCGCGGGCGCTTCAAGTACCCGCCGGTGATCAGCTACTTCAACGGCAAGCGCGGCTTCGAGCGCTGCCTGGTGCTGATGATGCGCGGTGCGCGCAAAATCGAGAAACGCATCAGTACCAAGCGCCTGCAGACGCAGTTGTTCCTGCTGGTGCTGGTCGCCGTGATCGGCGGGCTGATCCCGCTGCTCAACAGCGGCCTCAGTTGGGGCGACCGGCCGAAGATCCCGGGCTCCATCGTGTTCGTCACCCTGTGGCTGCTGGCGATTGCCTGCGCCCTCGGCGCCGCCTGGCAGGCCAAGTACCACCGGCTGGCGGCCCTGACCATGGTCAGCGTGTGCGGCATGATGACCTGCATCACCTTCGTGTGGTTCTCGGCGCCGGACCTGGCGCTGACGCAACTGGTCGTGGAAGTGGTGACCACCGTGCTGATCCTGCTGGGCCTGCGCTGGCTGCCACGGCGGATCGAAGAAGTGTCGCCACTGCCCAGTACGCTGCGCAAGGCACGCATTCGCCGCTTGCGCGACTTCCTGCTGTCCACCGTGGTCGGTGGCGGCATGGCGCTGCTGTCCTACGCGATGCTGACCCGCCAGACGCCCAACGACATTTCCTCGTTCTACTTGAGCCGCGCCCTCCCCGAAGGCGGCGGCAGCAATGTGGTGAACGTGATGCTGGTGGACTTCCGTGGCTTCGACACCCTCGGCGAAATCACCGTGCTCGGCGCCGTGGCGCTGACCGTGTACGCCCTGCTGCGACGCTTCCGCCCCTCCAAGGAAAGCATGCAACTGCCCGCGCAACAGCGCCAACTCGCGCCGGACGTAGCCACCGACCTGATCAACCCGCGCCAGGCCAGCGACACCGCCCTGGGCTACATGATGGTGCCGGCGGTGCTGGTGCGCCTGCTGCTGCCGATTGCGCTGGTGGTGTCGTTCTACCTGTTCATGCGCGGCCACAACCAACCGGGCGGTGGTTTCGTCGCGGGCCTGGTGATGTCGGTGGCGTTTATCCTCCAATACATGGTCGCCGGCACCCAGTGGGTCGAGGCGCAGATGAGTCTGCGGCCGATGCGCTGGATGGGCTTCGGCCTGTTCTCGGCGACCCTGACCGGGCTCGGCGCATTGTTCGCCGGCTACCCGTTCCTCACCACCCACACCTGGCATCTCAGCTTGCCGGTGTTGGGCGACATCCATATCGCCAGCGCCCTGTTCTTCGATGTCGGCGTGTACGCCATGGTCGTCGGCTCGACGCTGCTGATGCTCACCGCCCTCGGTCACCAATCGGTGCGGGCCCATAAACCGAGCAACCAGCCGAAAACCGTTGCCACACCGGAAGGAGCCGCCTGATGGAAGAAGTCATCGCAATTGCCATTGGGGTCCTGGCGGCCTCCGGCGTCTGGTTGATCCTGCGGCCACGGACGTTCCAGGTGGTGATGGGTCTGTGCCTGTTGTCGTATGGGGTCAACCTGTTCATTTTCAGCATGGGCAGCCTGTTTATCGGTAAAGAGCCGATCATCAAGGACGGCGTGCCGCAAGACCTGTTGCACTACACCGATCCCCTGCCCCAGGCCCTGGTGCTGACGGCGATCGTGATCAGCTTCGCCATGACCGCGCTGTTCCTCGTGGTACTGCTGGCGTCGCGGGGCCTGACCGGCACCGACCATGTGGACGGCCGGGAGCCCAAGGAATGACCTGGGTCAACCAACTGATCGTCGCGCCGATTCTGCTGCCGTTGCTGACCGCCGCGCTGATGCTGATGCTCGGCGAGAAGCACCGCCCGCTCAAGGCGCGTATCAACCTGTTCTCGAGCATGCTCGGCCTCGCTATTGCCATCTTGCTGTTGTACTGGACGCAACAAGGCGGCCCCGGTTCGATCGGCGTGTACTTGCCCGGCAACTGGCAAGTGCCGTTCGGCATCGTGCTGGTGGTGGACCAACTGTCGGCGCTGATGCTGGTACTCACCGGGATCATCGGCGTGAGTGCGCTGCTGTTCGCGATGGCGCGCTGGGACCGTGCGGGCACCAGTTTCCATGCGTTGTTCCAGATCCAGATGATGGGCCTCTACGGCGCCTTTCTCACCGCCGACCTGTTCAACCTGTTCGTGTTCTTCGAGGTGTTGCTGGCGGCCTCCTATGGCTTGATGCTGCACGGTTCCGGCCGGGCGCGGGTGTCGTCGGGGCTGCATTACATCGCGATCAACCTGCTGGCCTCGTCGCTGTTCCTGATTGGCGCGGCAATGATCTATGGCGTCACCGGCACACTGAACTTCGCGGACCTGGCGCTGAAAATCCCGCTGGTGCCAGAAGCCGATCGCGGCCTGTTGCATGCGGGTGCGGCGATCCTCGCCACCGCATTCCTGGCCAAGGCCGGCATGTGGCCGCTGAACTTCTGGCTGGCGCCGGCGTACTCATCGGCCAGCGCGCCGGTGGCAGCGATGTTCGCGATCATGACCAAGGTCGGCGTGTACACCGTGCTGCGCCTGTGGACCCTGCTGTTCTCCGGCCAGGCCGGGGCGTCGGCGCTGTTCGGCGGCGACTGGCTGGTGTACGGCGGCATGGCGACCATCATCTGCGCGGCGCTGGCGATGCTGGCGGCGCAGCGCCTGGAGCGCATGGCCAGTTTGAGCATCCTGGTCTCGGCCGGCATCCTGCTCTCGTCGGTGGGGTTCGCCCAGCCGAGCCTGACAGCCGGAGCACTGTTCTATCTGGTCAGTTCCACGCTGGCGTTGAGTGCGCTGTTCCTGCTGGCCGAATTGATCGAACGCTCGCGCTCGGCCAACGACCTGCCGCTGGATGAAGAGATCGATGCGCTGCCCAAAGCCATGGAATCCCTGCATCCGCGCCCCGGCGTGAACCTTGATGACGAACAGAAAGCCGTGGTCGGCCAGGTGATTCCCTGGACCATGGCCTTCCTCGGCTTGAGCTTTGTCGCCTGCGCCCTGCTGATCATCGGCATGCCGCCGCTGTCGGGGTTTATCGGCAAGCTCAGCCTGTTGAGCGCGCTGGTCAATCCGCCGGGCTTGGGCCATGCGCTGGATGAGCCTGTCCGCCCTGCCGCGTGGGGCCTGGTGACGTTGCTGATCCTGTCCGGCCTGGCCTCGCTGATCGCCTTCGCCCGCCTGGGCATCCAGCGCTTCTGGACCCCGGAAGAACGCCCGTCACCGCTGCTGCGCCGTTATGAGTGCGTGCCGATCTTCTTCCTGCTCGGCCTGAGCATCCTGCTGACCTTCAAGGCCGAGCCGCTGATGCGCTACACCCTGGACACCGCCAAGAGCCTGAACAACCCGGAACAGTATGTGATGGCGGTCATGGCCACACGCCCGGTGCCCAGCCCTGAAGCCAAGACCGCGGCGCTGGAGGTGCAGCCATGAAGCGCCTGTTCCCGGCCCCGTGGTTATCGCTGGCGTTGTGGGTGTTGTGGCTGCTGCTGAACCTGTCGATCAGCCCCGGCAACCTGTTACTGGGCGCGCTACTGGGTTTGCTCGCGCCGCTGCTGATGGCGCCGCTGCGCCCGCTGCCGATCCGCATCCGCCGCCCTGGGGTGATCATCCGCCTGTTCTTCCGGGTGGGGCGTGACGTGATCATCTCCAACCTGCAAGTCGCCTGGGGCGTGCTGGTGTGCGGCTCGCGGCCACCGCGTTCGCGCTTTATCAAAATCCCCCTGGACCTGCGCGACGCCAACGGCCTGGCCGTGTTGTCGATGATCACCAGCGTGACCCCCGGCACCGTCTGGTCGGAACTCGCCCTGGACCGCAGCATCCTGCTGCTGCACGTCTTCGACCTGGACGATGAAGCGCAGTTTATCCAGCACTTCAAACACGACTACGAACGGCCCTTGATGGAGATCTTCGAATGAGCGCCCTGCTCTCCAATGCGATCCTGTTCAGCCTGTTCCTGTTCTCGCTGGCCATGGCGCTGACACTGGTCCGCCTGTTCAAAGGCCCATCGGCCCAGGA
The DNA here is from genome assembly GCF_053502595.1 of Pseudomonas sp. LY-1. NCBI lineage: Bacteria > Pseudomonadati > Pseudomonadota > Gammaproteobacteria > Pseudomonadales > Pseudomonadaceae > Pseudomonas > Pseudomonas sp. LY-1. The sequence goes on from NZ_CP094353.1 coordinate 4,402,760, forward strand.
CCGGGTCCTGGCGTTGGACTACCTGTACATCCTGGCGATGCTGATGATGCTGGTGCTGGGCATTCGGTATGCCAGTGATACCTACTTCGAAGCGGCGCTGTTGATTGCGCTGTTTGGCTTTGTCGGGTCATTTGCCCTGGCCAAATTCCTGCTGCGTGGCGAGGTGATCGAATGATGCCGTTATGGGTTGAAGTGTGCGTGGCCGTGTTGCTGGTGCTGAGCAGCGTGTTTGCCCTGATTGGCGCAATCGGGTTGCTGCGCATGAAGGATTTCTTCCAGCGCATGCACCCGCCGGCACTGGCCTCGACGCTGGGCGCGTGGAGCGTGGCGTTGGCGTCGATTATCTACTTTTCGGTGCTCAAGTCCGGGCCGGTGTTGCACGGGTGGTTGATCCCGATTTTGCTGTCGATCACCGTGCCGGTGACGACGCTGCTGCTGGCGCGCACCGCGCTGTTCCGCAAGCGCATGGCCGGTGACGATGTGCCCGCCGAGGTCAGCAGCCGTCGCTGAGTTCTGATGCGACACGGTCAAAAAAATGTGGGAGGGGGCTTGCCCCCGATAGCAGGGTGTCAGTGAATGCAGCTGTCGCTGACACACCGCTATCGGGGGCAAGCCCCCTCCCACATTTGGATCGAGGCTAGGCGAAGGATCGGATGTGTGCCGCCAACTCCGCCAACTCGGCATCATCCGCCCGCACAAAATCGTGGGACGAGATGTACCCCTCGTAGCGATCAAAGAACTTGTCGACCCTGGAACTGATGGGCTTGAAGTCACTGTCCTGCCCCGTCCCATGCATGGGAAACAGCTTCGCATGCAGGTGATCCACCCCGTAGCCTTCCAGAATCATCCCCGTGCGCGCCACATCGGGAAACGCCCGGTCGATCTGCTGCGCGGTTTTCTTCGCCGCCACCACCAGACCTGCCAGCACCTCATCCGACTGGGCGAAGGCGTAGCTTCCGTAGTGCTGCTTGGGGATCACCACGCTGAAACCGGGCGTGTTGGGGAAAATAGACAGGAAGGCCATATGCTGTTCGTCTTCCCACAGAATATGGGCCGGGGAGGTTTTTCGGACAATGCTGCAGAAAATACAATCCATTTGAATCACCGTCAGTTTCATCATGGGTTGGGTTGTGGCAACCATCTAAAAGCACGCGTCGTGCCGGCGTCAAAAAAACCGTAGGAACGAGAACTTTCCGACATCTTTTTAGGGTTGCCCCTCGGAAGATGCATCACTAATCTTCGGCGGTCGCTGCAAATTCAGCGACCGGGTTTCGCAGCCCGGTTAAACTCTAGACGCACAGCGTCCACCTCAGATAGCGGGCGCTTTTTTATGCCTGATGTTATGGCGGCTGTGCGCGGGATACCTTCGGGTATGCCGGGTGCCTAGAGTCCCGGTCTGCGAACCTGCGTACAGCGGCCACCCAAATATCGTTTCGCAGCGATGGGTGGTGACTCCAATACTCTAGGAGCTACGCCATGATTAAAGACAGTCCGAATCCACCGTCAGATTCAACCGCATTTCACACTGCCGCTCATCGAGCGATAAATCACTACCTGAACCCGTCTGAAAAACCAGAGCCATCTGCTGAGGATCATGGTTTGTTTACCGTACGTGAAGGATTAGACGTCGAGACGCTGCTGGTCAACGCGTCGGAGGACCTTGCGTCAGTTCAGGCATTGGCTAGTCATTTAGCCTTTGAGATTGATGGCACACCACGCAGCGTGGCACTAGGGATTTGCCGAATGGTGGAAACTATCCAGCTTCTGGTGAATGAAGCACTGAATGAGCATTGCGCGAGAATTGAAAAATAGTAGGTAGCGAATGCCGTCATTACTTTCGCTCGCACAACCACAGCAAAACGCCCCGGCATAACGGGGCGTTTTTCTTCTCGCACAAAACCGAATAATCCTACATCCCGCCCGCACGATAAAAGGCGAAACATCCGATATTTCCTATTTACATTTTTCCGTATGTTTATGGTGAATAAATCAGGATACCAACGTCCATGGCTAACCACGGTTACATGTCCATTAACGGAAAATCTCAAGGCCTGATCTCGGCTGGCTGCTCAACTCAAGACTCTATTGGCAACAAATGTCAGGAGGGGCACAGGGATGAAATCATGGTGATGTCCTTCAACCACAATATGCTCAACACCGGCAACGTCAGAGCTTCCACCCACGGCCCTGTGGTCATCACAAAAAGCATTGATAAATCCTCGCCCTTGCTGGCCGTGGCGTTATCCAACAGAGAAGAACTGAACTGCGTCATCAACTTCTATCGAATTTCACAGTTTGGTCGGCACGAAAAATACTACACCGTCGATATAAGGGGCTGCATCATTGCCAGCCTGACCGTCGATGTGCCGCATTCTGTCCTGCTGAATGATGTCGAGGCACAGGAACATCTGGCGATTCGTTATCGGGAAATTATCTGGACGCACCACATCGCGGGAACCAGCGGCTATGGCACATGGGAAACCGGGCGATGAACTCAAAGAACAAAAGTCAAGCGCCTACTTTCTATGACTTGGGGGTAGTCAGCCAAGCCGCAGCAAAACTAACCAATTACGCGTGTGCAATCAGTGCTCGACATCTACAGGATGGCGTTACTCGGTCAATATTCAATCGAGAGGTGACCTATTACGCTCGTAGTATTGTTAGCGATGTGGAGCAAGGAAAAAAGACAGTCGCAGAGGGGCTGATTGAGATTAAAAAAGAGCAACGTAGCTTGCTGGATCAATCAATAACGATTGGGAGAAATGGAATAGGAGCCGTTGCGGGTGCGCTTCAAATAGCCACTGGTGCCGGAATTTGCTACGCGTCGGTGGGTACCCTGTGCCTCGTCGCAGGAGTGCCATTAATGGCACATGGCGCTAATAATTTATATGAAGGTGGACACAACCTAGTAACAGGACGATCCGATACCGTCGGTCCGGTTCGTACAGCATATCAATCAGTTGCATCCGCCGTCGGTCACGGAGAGCGGGAAGCAAACATGGCCTACGGCGCCGTTGATATTAGCCTATCTATCTACAGCACTGTAAGACATATATACAAACCAGATGCTTGGCGTTTATTTAGGTATTTGGATTCAGACCGGATACGAGCCTATAAAACCATGACACCAACTTCGCTGGCAGCGGAGGCCGCAACAGATGCAATCACATTAAAGCAACTACATGAAGAGTCTAAAAAGTGATTATTATGGCTTTTCTAATACTCTCGCCACTGGGGCTGTTATTCGCTTACTGGCTTAGAGTTATCTTCTCCGGCAAACGACTTGGATATACCAAAATCTATATCAGCTTAGCAGTCAATATTTTCTTTATGATGACACATATGGAAATCGCTCAATTTGACAAATACTTATACTTCGGCACTCATCCAGAAGTCATTGAAAACTATCCAATCATTGGCTGGATCGCACTAGCGTTCTTCATACTGCATGCACTCGCACTCCCAGTTAAACGCGACTTGAACTGGTGGTGGAAACGCTAAGTGACATCGCTATTTTTTGTAAAAAAACGCCCCGAACCAGTCGGAGCATTTTTCATTCAGCGCTTACAGATCAAGCCTGATCAGCCAAGCGCCACGTCGTCCCACCCTTGCCGTCTTCCAACACCACACCCATCGCGGTCAGTTGGTCACGGATCCGGTCGGACTCCGCCCAGTCCTTGTTGGCCCGCGCCGTCAAGCGCGCCTGGATCAGCGCGTCCACTTCAGCCGCATCCACACGCCCTTCGGCGCCGGCTTGCAGGAAGTCGTCGGCTTCCATCTGCAACACGCCCAGCACGCTGGCCAGTTCTTTCAGGCGTGCAGCCAGACCGGCCGCGGCGTCGAGATCGCTCTCACGCAGGCGGTTGATCTCGCGCACCATCTCGAACAGCACCGCGCAGGCTTCCGGTGTGCCGAAGTCGTCGTTCATTACTTCGGTGAAGCGGGCCACGAACGCTTCGCCGCCGGCCGGGGCCACGGCGGGCAGGCCTTTCAACGCGTGGTAGAAACGCTCCAGGGCGCCTTTGGCGTCCTTGAGGTTGTCCTCCGAGTAGTTGATCGCGCTGCGGTAGTGGCTGGACACCAGCAGGTAGCGGACCACCTCCGGGTGGTACTTTTCCAGCACGTCGCGGATGGTGAAGAAGTTGTTCAAGGACTTGGACATCTTCTCGCCATTGATGCGGATCATGCCGCAGTGCATCCAGGCGTTGGCGTAGGTCTTGCCAGTGGCGGCTTCGCTTTGGGCGATTTCGTTTTCGTGGTGCGGGAACTCGAGGTCGCTGCCGCCGCCATGAATGTCGAAGGTCTCGCCCAGGCAGCAGGTGGACATCACCGAGCATTCGATGTGCCAGCCCGGACGCCCGGCGCCCCAAGGCGATTCCCAGCTTGGCTCGCCGGGCTTGGTGCCTTTCCACAGCACGAAGTCGAGCGGGTCTTGCTTGGCTTCGTCGACTTCGATGCGCGCGCCGATGCGCAGGTCTTCGATTTTCTTGCGCGACAGCTTGCCGTAGCCCATGAACTTGGCGACGCGGTAGTACACGTCGCCATTGCCTGGAGCGTAGGCGTAGCCCTTGTCGATCAAGGTCTGGATCATCGCGTGCATGCCCGGGATATGGTCCGTGGCACGCGGTTCCATGTCCGGCTTGAGGATGTTGAGGCGCGCCTCGTCCTCGTGCATGGCGGCGATCATGCGCGCGGTCAGGACGTCGAACGGCTCGCCGTTTTCCTTGGCGCGGTTGATGATCTTGTCGTCGATGTCGGTGATGTTGCGCACATAGGTCAAGTCGTAGCCGCTGAAACGCAACCAGCGGGTCACCAGGTCAAAGGCGACCATGCTGCGGCCGTGGCCGATGTGGCAGTAGTCGTACACGGTCATGCCGCACACGTACATGCGTACCTTGTTGCCATCCAGCGGCTTGAAGACTTCTTTGCTCTTGCTGAGCGTGTTGTAGATCGTTAGCACGACGGTTCCTTAAATCACTGGCCCCACGAATCACGCAAGGTCACGGTACGGTTGAATACCGGATGGCCAGGTTTCGAGTCCTTGATATCCGCGCAGAAGTAGCCTTCGCGCTCGAACTGGAAACGGTCTTCCGGCTGTGCATTGCCAAGGGATGGCTCGGCACGACAACCCGTGAGTACTTGCAGGGAGTTCGGATTGATGTTGTCGAGGAAGCTCGCGCTGTCTTCGGCTTTCTCAGGGTTCGGCGAACGGAACAGACGGTCGTACAGACGCACTTCACACTCGACGCTGGCGGCGGCCGGCACCCAGTGGATCACGCCCTTGACCTTGCGGCCTTCAGGGTTCTTGCCCAGGGTTTCTGGATCATACGAGCAGCGCAGTTCGACGATGTTGCCCGCGGCGTCCTTGATCGCTTCGTCGGCGCGGATCACGTAGCTGCCGCGCAGGCGCACTTCGCCGGTAGGTTCCAGGCGCTTGTAGCCTTTTGGCGGCTCTTCCATGAAGTCGTCACGGTCGATGTAGATTTCACGGGCAAACGGCAGTGCGCGCACGCCCATGTCTTCTTTCGGGTGGCGTGGCAGTTCGAGGTTCTCGACCTGGCCTTCCGGGTAGTTGGTGATCACGACTTTCAGCGGGCGCAGCACGCACATGGCGCGCGGGGCGCTGTGGTCGAGGTCGTCACGGATGCTGAATTCGAGCATGCCGAAGTCGACCACGCCGTCGGAACGGTTGGTGCCGACCATTTCGCAGAAGTTGCGGATGGACTTGGGCGTGTAGCCGCGACGGCGGAAGCCCGACAGCGTCGACATGCGCGGGTCGTCCCAGCCGTTGACGTGCTGTTCATCCACCAGTTGCTTGAGCTTGCGCTTGCTGGTGATGGTGTAGTTCAGGTTCAGGCGGCTGAATTCGTACTGGCGCGGGTGTGCCGGAACCGGCAGGTGCTCCAGGAACCATTCGTACAGCGGACGGTGGCTTTCGAACTCCAGGGTGCAGATGGAGTGGGTGATGCCTTCGATGGCGTCCGACTGGCCGTGGGTGAAGTCGTAGTTCGGGTAGATGCACCACTTGTCACCGGTCTGGTGGTGATGGGCATGGCGGATGCGGTACATGATCGGGTCGCGCAGGTTCATGTTCGGCGAGGCCATGTCGATCTTGGCACGCAGTACACGAGCACCGTCTGCGAACTCACCGGCGCGCATGCGGGCGAACCAGTCCAGGTTCTCTTCCACCGAACGGTCGCGGAACGGGCTGTTTTTGCCCGGTTCGGTCAGCGTGCCACGGTATTCCTTGGCCTGTTCAGGGGTGAGGTCGTCGACGTAGGCCTTGCCGGCCTTGATCAGCACGATGGCCCAGTCGAACAACTGGTCGAAATACTTGGACGCATAGCGCACTTCACCGGACCATTCGAAGCCCAGCCACTTGATGTCGCTTTCGATGGCGTCGATGTATTCCTGGTCTTCCTTGGCCGGGTTGGTATCGTCGAAACGCAGGTGCGTGACGCCACCGAACTCCTGGGCCAGACCGAAGTTCACACAGATCGACTTGGCGTGACCGATGTGCAGGTAGCCGTTGGGCTCCGGCGGAAAGCGCGTGACGATCTGCGTGTGCTTGCCCGAATCCAGGTCCGCCTGGATGATCGGGCGCAGGAAATTGACCGTGGCGGCAGGACCGGCCTTGGCGTTCGAGGTAGGGTCGACAGTGGGCTTGCTCATATTATCCTTGAACAGACGAGTACGTGGCCTTGGGCAGGCCAGATAAAACAAAGGGCTTATCATAGCCGAAGCGGTCAACCGCCTGACAGGGTGCGGCCAAAAACTGCTGCTTTAATTGCCCGGGCGGTAAAAAACCACCTCGAAATTCCCGCAGGGCACGCTAAACTGCGCGTCTTGGCCAACGTTTAGCCAAACAGGTCAGGCGCACAGCGCCCGAACCCACGAATTCCCTGAAAAGAGTAGTACACATGACTCAAGTCAAACTGACCACCAACCACGGTGACATCGTCATCGAGCTGAACGCCGAGAAAGCGCCGATCACCGTCGCCAACTTCATTGAATACGTGAAAGCCGGCCACTACGAAAACACCGTTTTCCACCGTGTCATCGGCAACTTCATGGTCCAGGGCGGCGGTTTCGAGCCTGGCATGAAAGAAAAGAAAGACAAGCGCCCAAGCATCCAGAACGAAGCGGACAACGGCCTTTCCAACGACAAATACACCGTCGCCATGGCCCGTACCATGGAGCCGCATTCGGCCTCCGCGCAGTTCTTCATCAACGTCGCCGACAACGCCTTCCTCAACCACAGCGGCAAGAACGTGCAGGGCTGGGGCTACGCGGTGTTCGGTAAAGTCACCGAAGGCACTGACGTCGTCGACAAGATCAAAGGCGTTGCCACCACCAGCAAAGCCGGCCACCAAGACGTGCCAGCAGACGACGTGATCATCGAGAAAGCCGAGATCATTGAGTGATATTGCTGATTTCAGACTTGCATCTGGAAGAGGAACGCCCGGACATTACCCGGGCGTTTCTGGATTTACTCCACGGCCGCGCCCGTGGCGCCCAGGCGTTGTACATCCTCGGGGACTTCTTTGAAGCCTGGGTTGGCGACGATGGGATCACCCCTTTCCAGCGCTCGATTTGCGCGGCCCTGCGCGAACTGAGCGACAGCGGCACCGCGATTTTCATCATGCACGGCAACCGCGACTTCCTGCTCGGCAAGACGTTCTGCAAAGCCGCAGGCGCCAAGCTGCTCAAGGACCCGAGCGTCGTGCAACTCGCCGGCGAGCCCGTGCTGTTGATGCACGGCGACAGCCTCTGCACCCGCGACGTCGGCTATATGAAGCTGCGGCGCATCCTGCGCAACCCGATTGTGCTGTTTATCCTGCGTCACCTGCCCTTGCGCACTCGCCACAAACTGGCGCGCAAGCTGCGCAACGAAAGCCGGGCGCAGACGCGGATGAAGGCCAACGACATTGTCGACGTCACCCCCGAGGAAGTGCCGCGGGTGATGCAGCAGTTCGGCGTGCGTACCCTGGTCCACGGCCATACGCACCGCCCCGCCATTCATAAGTTGCAGATCGGCGATCAGGCGGCCAAGCGTATTGTGCTGGGGGATTGGGACAAGCAAGGCTGGGCATTGCAGGTGGATGAGCAAGGGTTTCAGTTGGCGGCGTTTGACTTCGTCAATCCGCAACTGGCACTGCCCGGCGCCTGATCAAATGTGGGAGGGGGCTTGCCCCCGATGGCAGTGGGTCAGCTTCAAATAGGTTGACTGATACACCGCTATCGGGGGCAAGCCCCCTCCCACAGTTGATTGCATTCCAGCCCTGGTTGATTGCATTCCAACCTTGGCTGATTGCATTTCAACCCTGGTTGATTGCATTCCAACCTTGGTTGATTGCATTCCAGCCCTGGTTGATTGCATTTCAGCCTTGGCCGATCAGTGCCCTGATGCAGCCGGGCCCGCCTTCGCGGTAAACGGCGGTTTGGCGAACCACACCAGCAGCATCAAGCCCATGAACATCCACCCCAGCAACGTGAAGTAATCCACGGTGGACATCATGTATGCCTGGCTGGTGAGGATCTGGTCGAGTTGGGCGTAGGCCTTTTGCCCCGCGCCGCCCAACGCACTCAACGCATCGCGGGTCGCCGCGTCGTAGGTGGTCATGTTCTCGCTCATGTACGCATGGTGCTGGTCCGCGCGGCGAATCCAGATCCAGGTGGTCAGCGAGGCCGCGAAGCTGCCGCCCAGGGTCCGCAGGAACGTCGCCAGGCCGGCGCCGTCGGCGATCTGGTGCGGCGGCAGGTCGGACATCAGGATGCTCAAGGTCGGCATGAAGAACAGCGCCACGCCGATGCCCATGAACAGTTGCACCAGGGCGATGTGCTGGAAGTCCACCTCATTGGTGAAGCTGGCGCGCATGAAGCAGCTCAAGCCAATCGCCAGGAACGCCAGGCCCGCCAGGACGCGCAGGTCGAATCGGTGCGCGTACTTGCCGACAAACGGCGACATCAGCACCGGCAGAATACCGATCGGCGCCACGGCCAGCCCGGCCCAGGTCGCGGTGTAGCCCATCTGGGTTTGCAGCCACTGCGGCAGGATCAGGTTGATGCCGAAGAAGCCTGCGTAGCCGAGGACCAGCACGATGGTGCCGATGCGGAAGTTGCGGTAGGCAAACAGCCGCAGGTTGACCACCGGGTGTTTGTCGGTCATCTCCCAGATGATGAACACCGCCAGGGCAATCACCGAAATCGCCGCCCCCACGATGATGAAGTTGGATTCGAACCAGTCCAGGTCGTTGCCCTTGTCGAGGATGATCTGCAACGCGCCGACCCCGACGATCAAGCTCAACAACCCCACATAGTCCATCGGCTGGTAGCTGGTGACCACCGGGCGTTTCTTCAACTGCGAACGCACCACCATCACCGCAAAGATGCCGATGGGCACGTTGATGAAGAAGATCCACGGCCAGCTGTAGCTGTCGGTGATCCAGCCGCCGAGGATGGGACCGGCAATCGGCGCCACCACCGTGACCATCGCCAGCAGTGCCAGGGCCATGCCGCGCCTCGCCGGCGGGTAGACCGCGATCAGCAACGTTTGGGTCATCGGGTACAACGGCCCCGCCACCAGGCCTTGCAACACCCGAAAGCCGATCAGCTCGGGCATCGACGTGGAAATACCGCAGAGAAACGAGGCCAGCACAAACAGCACGGTGGCCCAGAGAAACAGCTTCACCTCGCCGAAGCGCCGGCTCAACCAGCCGGTCAGCGGCAGGGCAATGGCGTTGCTCACCGCAAACGAGGTGATCACCCAGGTGCCCTGCTCCGAACTCACGCCAAGGTTGCCGGAAATGGTCGGCAACGCCACGTTGGCGATCGTGGTATCGAGCACCTGCATGAAGGTCGCCAGCGACAGGCCAATCGTGGCCATCACCAAGCTGGGTGGCGAGAAGGACGCGTTCTGGCTCATCAGCGTTGCACAGCCTTGGGCGCGGCGAGGCTGTTGTCATGAATCAACTGGCTGATCATGGCGTCGGCTTCGGCCAACTGGCGGTCATACACATTGGTGGTGAACGAGGCCTTTTGCGGCGCCTGTTGCGCCAGTACCGGGCCGCTCTGGTCATGCAGGTCGACGCTGACCACCGTGCTCAAGCCCACCCGCAGGGGGTGTTTGGCCAGTTCTTCGGCATTGACGTGGATGCGTACCGGCACCCGTTGCACGATCTTGATCCAGTTGCCGGTGGCGTTCTGCGCAGGCAGCAAGGCAAACGCGCTGCCGGTGCCGGCGCCGAGGCTGTCGATGGTGCCGCTGAACTTCACATCGCTGCCGTAAATGTCCGCTTCGATGTCCACCGGTTGGCCGATACGCATATTGCGCAGTTGGGTTTCCTTGAAGTTGGCGTCGATCCACAGCTGGTTCAGCGGGATCACCGCCATCAACGCCGTCCCCGGCTGCACGCGCTGGCCCAGTTGCACGGTGCGCTTGGCCACATAGCCGGTGACGGGGGCGATCAGGGTGCTGCGCGCATTAGCCAGGTAGGCCTGGCGCAGTTGCGCGGCGGCGGCTTGCACATCCGGATGGGACGAGATCACCGTGTCGTCGACCAGGGCGTTGCTGCTTTTGAGCTGCTGCTCAAGGTTGGTCAGGGCATTCTTGGCCGCGGTCAGGCTGTCACGGGCGTGGGACAGTTCTTCCTGGGAAATCGCCCCGCCCTGGGCCAGGGTCTTACGCCGGTTGTAGTTGTCCTGGGCAGTTTGCACGTCGGCTTTCTGCGCATTGACCTGGGCTTTCATGCCGTCGACGTTGCTGTACAAGCCCCGCACCTGGCGCACGGTGCGGGCCAGGTTGGCCTGCGCACTTTGCAGGCCGACCGCCGCGTCGTTGGGGTCGAAGTTGATCAGCACCTGGCCTTCGTGGACCAGGTCGCCATCGTCGGCGCCGATGCTGACCACGGTGCCGGTGACCAGCGGGGTGATTTCCACCACGTTGCCGTTCACGTAGGCGTCGTCGGTGCTTTCATTGAAGCGGCCGTAGAGTTCATACCAACCCCACACGCCGACCACGCCGAGGATGACGATCAGCACCAGGCCGACCAGCATGACTTTGCGTTTGCGCGGGTTGTTATCGGGCGTTCCCGTTGCGTTGTTGCTTTCGGCAGTGGCCATGTCAGTTACCTCAAATTATTCCGTGCGTGTAGCTGGGGTGGTCGATGCCACATTTGCGGCGTCGTAGCCGCCACCCAGGGCTTGCATCAATTGGATCGACAGATCGATTTGTGCGGCGTTCAAGGTCGCCAACTGACGCTGGGCCTGCAGCAATTGCTGCTCGATGCTGAGCACGTCCAGGTAGTTGCCGATCCCGGAGCTGTAACGCTGCATCGCGGTGTCGTAGGACTGCTGGGCAATGTCCGCGGCGTGTTGCTGGGCCTGGATCTGCCGACCGGTTTCGCGCAGTTGTGAAAGGCTGTTGCCGATATCGCCGAGGGCTTGCACCAGGGTTTTGTTGTACTGGGCCACGGCCAGGTCATAGTCGGCATCGCGCGCATCGAGGTTGGCGCGCAGGCGGCCGCCATCAAAAATCGGCAGCGAAATCGTCGGCGCAATGTTGAAGAAGCGGCTGGCCGAACCGAACATCGCATCCCCCAGCAACGACTCGGCCCCGGCGCTCGCGCTCAGGTTGAGGTTGGGGTAGAAGCTGGCCTTGCCGGCGGCGATATTCTTGCTCGCCGCTTCCACCCGCCAACGTGCGGCGATCAGGTCCGGGCGCCGGCCCAGCAGTTCGGCGGGCAGCACCGAGGGCACGGCGACGGCGCTGGGCTTGAGCACCGCCGGGCGCGCCAGTTCGTTGCCGCGGTCCGGGCCTTTGCCGAGCAATACCGCCAGGGCGATTTTCGCGCTCTGCAGTTGTTTTTCCGCATCGATCAGTTGCGACTGGGAGCTGGCTTCCAGGCTTTCGGTCTGCTGGTACTGGTACCGGCTGTCGATGCCCGAGTTCAGGCGGCGCTGGCTCAGGCTGAGCATTTGCCGGGTGCGCTTGAGGTCGTCATTGGCCAGGTCCCGCACGATGTGCGCCTGGCCCAGGTCGCTGTAGGCCTTGGCCACATCGGCCGCCAGGGTCAGGCGCGCGGCCTGCTGGTCGACTTCGGCGGCGCGGGCCTGGCCCAACGCGGCTTCCCAGGCAGCACGCTGGCCGCCCCAGAGGTCGAAGTTGTAGTTGAAGCTGGCGCCGATGTTTCGCACCGTCGAGTAGGCATCGCCCTGCCCCAGCGGGTCCTTGTCCCTGGCCAGGCGCGAACGGCTCACACCGGCGCTGGCGTCCAGGGTCGGCAGGCGTGCGGCGTTGGCGGCATAAGCGGCGGCTTCGGCCTGGTGGGCGCGGGCGCTGGCCACTTGCATGTCGGGACTGTTTTGCAGGGCTTCCTGGATCAAACCGTCGAGCTGCGGATCGCCGAGGCTTTTCCACCAGTCGGCGCTGGGCCAGGCGGCGCTCGACAGGGTCACGCCGGTCAACGACTTACCGGTCTGCAGGGTGTTCGCGTCGAGGCGTTGGCCCTGGGTGTCGAGGCCGCTGAAATTGGCGCAACCGGCCATGCTCATGGCCGCCAGCACCAGGCAAAGGGCACGTGTATTCATGCTTTACCTACCCGCTGCAGGGTGATCGGATCACCGGCAGCTATCAGCATTTTCTTGAGGAGCTTTTCCAGGGTTTGCAATTCATCCGGCTCCAGTGCGCCGGCCAACTGGTTCAACGCCTCGGCGCCGATATATGGCAGCCTGTCCGCCAGGCGCTGGCCGTCGTCGGTCAACACCAGTTGCACTTGGCGACGGTCCAGCGCCGAACGCTTGCGATCAAGCAGGCCTTTTTGCTCCAGGCGATCGAGCATGCGGGTCATCGAACCGCTGTCCAGGGACAGGTGGCGGCACAGCTCCGCCGGGGTGTCGACACCGAACTGCGCCATGATGATCAACACCTTGAACTGCGCGGCGGTGATGCCGTGCGGTTCCATATGGGTGTCGATGATTTTGTCTTTAAGGATCGCCGCACGGCCCAGCAACAGCCCGAGGCGGCAGTTGTGGAAGTTGTCCGGGGTGAAGTGTTTCATCGGAAGTCACCTTATTACTGCCTAGGCAGCGAATGTGTGACGAGATATTACTGCTTAGGCAGCTAATGTCAAATGAAATGATTAGCTTGCTTGGTATGTGCGAGCACAGACACGCGCTCCCACTTTTTTACCGAGTCCGGCGCTAGAAATCGCGCTTGTAGAAAATATCCAACGAACTGGCCACCCCACTGGCCACTTCCAGGTACACCTTCTTGCTCAACAGGTAACGCAAGGCAATGGTGCTGGCCGGCTCGAACACCCCGACCCCATAACGCAGGCTGAGCTTCTCCGAGATCTTGCCGCTGGCGACCACGGCGGTGTTGGTGCCGCTGCCTTGGGTGTCGAGCTCGAAATCCTGGATGCCGAGGTCCTTGGCAATGTCCGAGGTCACGCCGGCACTGCCCATCAAGCCCAGACCCAGGGCGGCTTGGGCGAGCATATTGTTGTCTTCACCGGTGGTGCTCAGCGGGCGGCCGAGCACCAGGTAGGACAGTGCCTGCTCCTGGCTCATGGCCGGCTCGGAGAAGATCTGCGTAGTGGGCTGTTCGGCGCTGCCGCTCAGGCGGATACCGGCGACGACATCGCCGGTCTTGCGGATCGCTTCGATATCCAGATAAGGCTGGTCGAGCGGCCCGGCGAACAGCAAACGCGCACGGCGCACATCCAGCTTCTGGCCGTAGGCACGGTAGCGGCCGTCGTTGAGCCACAGCTCGCCGCGGGTGTCCAGGTTGTCGCCGATATGCACATGCCCCTGCACCTTGGCGGTGAGGCCGAAGCCCGAGAAGTTGAGCTGGTCTTCACCCACCGCCACGTCGATATCCATCGCCATTGCCATCGGCGGCTTACCCTCTTCGGTCTGGCTGCCGACGATCACCGTGTCATCGGAGACCTTGACCGTCGACGGCGGCAGTTCGCGCACGGTGATGTCACCCCGCGGGATCTGCACCTTGCCGGCGATCGCGAGCTTGTCGTTCTTCAGGCTGATCTTCAGGTCGGGCGCGACTTCCAGCACCGCGTAAGGTTCGACGGTGACCGGCAGATGCGAGCCTTGCAGGCTGAGGTCGACCGCCAGAGCGCGCCCCCAGTCGATGTGGCCCTTGAGGCTGCCCTGCCCGGCCTTGCCGCTGTGCCAGCGGCCATCGAGTTGCACGCTTTCGCCGGCAATCAGCGCCTGTACGTTCAAGCCTTCGAGGCTGATGGGCAGTTCCGCCCCGGAAATCTCGCCGCCCACCAGGTTCATGCTGCCGTTGACCAGCGGCGCCAGCAGGCCACCGGAGATGCGGCCATTGCCGTTGAGCTTGCCGTTGAGTTTTTCCACCATCGGCACAAACGGCCGCGCCACGGTGAGGTCCAGACCGGTGAGGCTGAAAGTACCGGTGATCGGCTTGTTTTTCGCCAGCGGGTTGATCTGTGCCTGCAACCGCAACTCACCGAGCTTGCCGCCCTGGAAGTTGAGCTGGGTGTCGATGCGCTTGGGGTTGAGGGTGGCGTCCAATTGCAGCGTGTCGTAGGGGAAATCCAGCCACTGGTGCTTGTCCTTGACCCGCAACGTACCGCCACTGGCATCCACTGCGATCACGCCTTTGGGGCCGCTGGCCGGCAGGTCGAGCTGTACGTCGGCGTTGAGCGTGCCCTGCCAGGCGAAGTCCTTGGGCAACCAGGCCGCCAGGCTATCGATAGGGAATTGCTTGAGGTGGTAACGCAGCTTCGGTTCAGGCATCAGGCGCTGATCTTCAGCGCACAGGCTGGCCGGGCCCGCGACCCAGCAGTGGGCGGCGAAGGTCAGCCTGCCATCGGCCAGGCGCTCGATTTTCGCCGGGGCCTGCAGCTTCCAGTCCTGGCCGCCGGCCTGCACGTCACCGCTGGCCAGGCGTCCGCGCCAGTTGCCTTGGTCGAGGTTGCCATCCAGGGCCAGGGCCAGCTTGACCAGTGGGCCGGCCAGATCCAACTGGACCTTCTGTTGCCTGACATCGCCCTGGGCGCTGGCTGTCAGGGTGCCGACTTGGCTGTCGCCGCTTTGGATGCCGCTGCCCTTGAGGTCGATCTTCGCGCGCTGGGCGTTATCGAGCGTGGCGTCGAGGCTCAGGCTTTGCAGGCGATTGTCGGCAAACGCCAGTTGCTGGCCCTTGAGGTCGAGTTTGCCTTGAGGCGCTTTGAGGCTACCGGCCACATCGAGTCGGCCATTGACCTGCCCGCGTAACTGCGGCCACAGCTGGGCCAGCCGCGTCAGTTTGATATCGATCTGCCCGGCCAGGCGTTGTTGCAGGCTGCCGCTGCCGTTGATGCGGTTGTCGCCCAGGCGGATATCCAGGTTGGCCAGGGTCCATTGCTCACCCGCGCCTTCGGCCTTGGCGGCCAATACGGCGGGCTGCCCGCGCAGACGGCCCTTGAGGCCGAGGTCGGCGCTCAGTTTGAGCTGCTGGTTCTTGAACTCGCCTTTGCTGCGCAGCGGTCCGGCCAGCGTGCCTGGCAACTCCGCGACCCAGTACGCCGGGTTCAGCGCCGACAGGTCGAGCGCCGTGTCCCAGGCGATGCCGTCGGCGAACTGCAGGTTGAGGTGGCCTTCGGCCTTGCCTTGGCCGGCGGTCAGTTTCAGCTCGGGCAGGAACACTTGTTTGAGGTCGCCGCTGAACGGCGTGACCACGTTGAATTTGCCCGCGGGGCCATCGAGGTCGGCCTTGAGGTTGCCGAGGTAGTTGCCGTCTTTATAGGAAATTTCACCATTGAAGGTGCGCAAGGTGACTTGCGGCTCGTCAATCAAGGGGTAGAGGCGATGCCAGGGAAAGTCCAGCCAATCGATTTTCGCATCGGCGCTGAAGCCCTGCTGCCAGTCCAGCTGTGCCGTGAGTTTCAGGCTTTGCTTGTCACCGGCGCTCAGATCCAGGCCGGCGATCTGCGCGCCCTTGGCATCGACCTTACCTTGCAGCAGTAAGTCCACCGGGCCCTTTTCCGCGGGCAGTACGGCTTTGCCGAGCAATTGGTAACCGCTGTCCAGGTCGCCTTTGGCGGTGAGGTCAAGTTGATTGAGTTGCAGGGTGTCAGGCAAATCGGCGCTGGGTTTGAAGGCGTCGGCGGTGATGTGCAACTGTGCCGGCAGGTTTTCCACCAGCGGCTGCAACTCGCCGCTGAGCTTGGCCGGCAGGTAGCCGCCGCTGTCGGCGTCGAGCTTGAGGGTCTTGAGCAGGTCGCCATCGGCCCTGAACGCCACCGTCCACGGCGCGCCGCCGGGGGCGTAAGGCAGGCTCAGGTTGCCGCTGGCGGTCAACGGCCAGTCGCCGCTGGGTTGGAGTAGCCCGGACAGGTCCAGCACCAGATCATCGCGTTGCAAATGCACGGAATCGATCTGCAGGCCCGCGACGGTCCAATGCGCCGCCAGTTGCATACCCTTGAGTTCCTCGCTGCCGTTAAACAGCAGGCTGCCGACGCGAACGTCGCTCAACTGGAGCGCAACCGGCAACTTCAGCGCCGGCAGCTGGATCGGCCCGCTGCTCGGCTCCGTGCTCGGCGCAAATTGCAGGCTGACTTGATCCACCGCCAACCGGTCAATGCACAGCGTCAGGCGCAGCAGGCAGGCCGGCGACCAGTCGAACCTCGGCGCGTTGAGTTCGACACGGTCACTGCCCTGCTGCCACAGCAGATGCTCGGCACTCCATTGACCGCCCAAACGGCCCTGGAAATTATCCACGCTCAAGCCCGGCACCTGGCCCAACGCCCAACGGCTGCCCGCCTGGGTTCCGAGTACGGTCCACAGCGCCAGCAACACCACGGCCAGGAGGGCAACGGCAGCCAGCCCGGCTATTTTCAAACCACGCATCACAGCTCAGGCCCCATGGAAAAGTGCAAACGGATACCGCCCGGGTCTTCCAGGGCATGGGCCAGGTCAAGGCGAATCGGCCCGACGGGCGACACCCAGCGCAGGCCGACGCCCACGCCGGTTTTCAGGCTTGGCATTTCCAGGGTGTTGAAGGAGTTGCCCTGGTCGATAAAGGTCGCGATCCGCCATTTTTCGGCGATGGAATATTGATACTCGGCGCTCAAGGCCACCATGTAGCGGCCACCGATGCGGTCGCCACGGTCGTTCTCCGGCGACAGGGTCTGGTACTCGTAACCACGCACGCTCTGGTCGCCACCGGCAAAGAAACGCAGCGACGGCGGCACCGACTTGTAGCCGTTGGTGGCGCTGCCGCCGATCTGCGCCCGCGCAAGGAAGCGGTGCTTGTCCCACACGGTGGTCAGGCCTTTGACCATGGCCGTGCCGTAAAGCAGGTTGGTGTCGGAGCCGAAGCCTTCCTTGGCCAGCTTGGTGTCGAATTGCAGGCGATAG
The DNA here is from genome assembly GCF_053502595.1 of Pseudomonas sp. LY-1. Taxonomy (NCBI): domain Bacteria; kingdom Pseudomonadati; phylum Pseudomonadota; class Gammaproteobacteria; order Pseudomonadales; family Pseudomonadaceae; genus Pseudomonas; species Pseudomonas sp. LY-1. Next base: position 4,420,142 of record NZ_CP094353.1, read on the forward strand.
CCGTGGTGGGGATCGATGCGGTTGTCGCTGCGCAAATAGGAATAGCTGAGCCCCGGCATCAACAGGTTGCTCAGGCCCGAGTCATCGCCCAGGCGATACTCTTCACGCTGCCACTTGAGGGAGACCACCCGGGTCCAGCCGCTGGGCAACTTGCTGTGCCATTCCGGGCCGAGGGTGAGCAATTTACTCAGGGTGTCGGTGTTGGCCAGTTCTTCATTCTGGTAGCCGCCGGCAAAACGCAGTTTGTCGGTAAGCGGTGGGTCGAGCGGGATGTCGTACCACAGGCCGACGTTCTGCCGTGGCGCCGACAATTCGGCTTCCCAGCCGTAACTGTGGCCCTGCGGATTGACCCAGTGGCGCGTCCAGTTGGCTTTGCCGCGCGGGCCGACGTCGGTGGAAAAGCCGAGGCCCAGGCCCATGGTGCGTGGCTTGCGGGTTTCCAGTTGCACCGCGACCGGGATCACATCGTTGGCCGACGCAGCCGGCGCGGCGTCCACCCGCACGCCCTCGAAAAAGCCGCTGGCTTGCAGGTTCTGGTTCAACTCGGCAATCAGTTCGGAATCGTAGGGCGCGCCGTTTTTGAACGGCACCATGCGTTGCAACAGTTCTTCATCGAACGGCGTATCGCCAGCAAAATTGACCTTGCCCAAGGTGTAGCGCGGGCCGCTGTCATACACCAGTTCGATATCGGCGACGCCCGCCTTGGGGTCGACCGACAGGGTCTGGCGGGTAAAGCGCCCATTGAAAAAGCCGTAGCGCGAGGCCTGGTTCTGGATCAGACGCTTGGCGTCTTCGTAATGGCCGTGGTTGAGCACGGCACCGGATTCAAGGTCGCGGCTGGCAGGCACACGAAAGGCTTTGAGGGCGGCGGCCGGGCCGTCGACCCGAATGGTCACGTCGCGCAAATGCACCGGTTCGCCGGGCTCGATGGTCAGGGTCAGGCGCGGGTTCTTGCCGCCCTGCACATCACTGCTGATCTGCGGCTGATAGAAGCCCAAGGCCTGGGCCGCTTTGCGCGCCTGTTCTTCGGCGCCACGGCTGAAGCGCAGCAACGCTTCTTCATCGCGATCGCCTACCCCGCCGATGTAGCCTTCGATGTTGGCTTTCAACGCGTCGTTTGAGGGTTTGACTCGCACGTCCAGTTCGCTTTGCGCCAAAGCGCCGCAGCTTGTGAACAGCAGAATCAAGCCGCTGGTGAATCTTCCTGGAAACTTCATAGGCGCGGATGCTACACGAGCTGAGGAGACTCTTTGAACTCGGATTTATCTGAAAATCCTGACTCAAGTCGTTACAGCCTGTAACGGCTGTGGATTGGCATGAAAAAACACATGCTCCAGGATCGGTCCTACAGCAACTTCGCCGATTTCCTCATAACCCTGACGCTTGTAGAACTCCAGGTAACGCGAGTTGCCGGTATCGAGCACCACACCGGACGAATGCGGGTCCTCGGCGCACCAGTTGTGTACCGCGCCGAGCAGTTGCTCACCGAAGTGCTTGCCCTGGAATTGCGGGTGAATACCCAGCAACGGCAACACATGCACCGAATCGCTGGGCAGGCACGCCAGCACCGCCTGGTGATAATCCAGGTAACGCCGCGTCCCCCGCACACCAGTGCTCAACCACATGCGCAATTGCCACGCCCAGCTCTCGGTGATGCCCAGGCGCCGCTGGGGTGGCGCGATCAACGCAACGCCGATCAGTCGATCGTCAACAAACAGGCCGATGGCGGGAAGCTTCTGGAAGAAATGCTGTTTGACCAACTCGCGCACGGTGGCACGGACCCGCTGCTCATACCCCGGCCGCTCAGCTTCGAAGATGTAGGCGAACGTCGGCTCATGACGATAAGCCTGGTACAGCAGAGAGCGCGCTTCGCTGGAATAGTCGCTATTGAGCAGGCGGATTTCGGCAATCGCAGTTGAAGTGTCAGACATACAGTGAATCTCCCTGGGCGCCATTCAAAAGACGGCGTTCTTATGGGTACGAACTTACGCAGCGCGAGTCGTTCCCAGACATTAGCAGCGCATCCGTCCTACCGCCACGCTGGCCCCCGTCCGACTTGTCGGCTAGCATCGCCCTTTTGCCAGACTGGACAGCCGACCATGAAAATCGTCTCTTTCAATATCAACGGGCTACGGGCTCGCCCGCATCAGTTGGCGGCGCTGATTGAAAAGCATCAACCCGATGTGATCGGCCTGCAGGAAACCAAGGTCCACGACGACCAGTTCCCGCTGGCAGAAGTGCAGGCCCTGGGGTATCACGTGTACTACCACGGCCAGAAAGGCCATTACGGCGTGGCTCTGCTCTCGCGCAAAGAAGCGTTGAGCGTACACAAAGGCTTTGCCAGCGATGAAGAAGACGCCCAGCGCCGCTTTATCTGGGGCACCTTCGCCGATGCGCAAGGCAACCCGATCACCATCATGAACGGCTATTTCCCCCAAGGCGAAAGCCGCGACCACCCCACCAAGTTCCCGGCCAAGCAGCGCTTCTACGCAGACCTGCAACAGTTGCTGGAAAGCCAGTTCAGCAACGACCAGGCGCTGGTGGTGATGGGCGATGTGAATATTTCCCCGGAAGACTGTGACATCGGCATTGGCCCCGACAATGCCAAGCGCTGGCTGAAAACCGGCAAGTGCAGCTTCCTGCCGGAAGAGCGCGAGTGGATGGCCCGCCTGAAGAACTGGGGCCTGGTGGACAGCTTCCGCCACCTCAACCCCAACGTGACCGACCGCTTCAGCTGGTTCGACTACCGCAGTCGTGGGTTTGAAGATGAACCCAAGCGTGGCCTGCGTATCGATGTGATCCTGGCGTCCAACGGCTTGCTGCCCAGGGTCAAGGATGCTGGGGTGGACTACGAACTGCGCGGCCTGGAAAAACCCTCGGACCATGCACCGATCTGGCTGGAATTGAGCTGACTTCACGGACGGCGCGCTTAAACAATGTGGGAGCAAGCCCGCTCTCACATTTTTACGGTTGAGTGACAGTCATATTACTGAAACCCAACTGACTTAATCTCGCGGCACTCCCTTTGCCTTGAGACGGTGCCGGCATGATCCTGCGCGTTCTGTTACTGCTGACCCTTTTTCCCCTGAGTGCCGTTAGCGCGCCGCTGCCCATCCCCGATCAGGGCCCCGCCTTGCGCATCCAGGGCTCCAACACGATCGGCGCGGCGCTTGGCCCGGCGCTGGTCAAAGGGTTGATGGAGCAGCAGGGCCTGCAAGGGGTCCACGCTGAACCCGCCGAAGGCGCCAATGAACAGCGCGTGATCGGCAAGACCCGCCAGGGCAAGACGCTAACCATCGAGGTCGACGCCCATGGCTCCAGCACCGGTTTTGCCGCCCTGCACAAAGCCAGCGCCGACCTCGCCGCCGCCTCCCGCCCGATCAAAGACAGCGAACTGGTGGACCTCGAACCCCTGGGCGACCTGAAAAGCCCCGAGGCCGAACAGGTGATCGCCATCGACGGCCTGGCCATCATCCTCAACCCGCGCAACCCGCTGAATACGCTGAACACCGAGCAACTGGCGCAAATTTTCAACGGTGAAATCAGCACCTGGGAAGCACTCGGCGGCATCGGCGGGGCGATTCATTTATATGCGCGGGATGATCGGTCGGGCACCTATGACACCTTCAAGGACCTGGTCCTGAGCCGTCGCGGCAAGCCCCTCGCCGCGTCGGCCAAGCGGTTCGAGGCCAGCGAGCAACTGTCGGACGCGGTGAGCCAGGACCCACAAGGCATCGGTTTCATCGGCCTGCCCTATGTGCGCCAGGCCAAAGCGGTGGCGATCGTCGACGGTGACTCGCAACCGATGCTGCCGCTGAACAGCCTGATTGCCACCGAGGACTACCCGCTGTCGCGCCGCCTGTTCTTTTACCTGCCGCCGACCTCGCACAATCCGTGGGCCAAGGCGCTGGTGGACTTCACCCAGAGCAGCAAGGGCCAGGCGATCGTGGCGGCCAACGGGTTTATCGCGCAGCGGGTCCAGGCGATAAGCGTGGAACCGCGCCCGTCCATGCCCGAGGACTATCAGGCAATTGCCCGCGAGGCCCAGCGCCTGACGGTGAATTTCCGCTTCGAAGAAGGCAGCGCGAGCCTGGACAACAAGGCGCGCCAGGATGTGCAGCGCGTGGTGGCGTATATAAAAGGCCACGGCAAGCTCGACAAGCAGGTGACGCTGGTAGGGTTTGGCGATATCAAGAATGACCCGCAACGCGCGGCGCTGTTGTCCAAACTGCGGGCGATGGCGGTGCGTCGGGAATTGGTCAAGAGCGGCGTAGTGCTCCGCGATATCCGCGGGTTTGGCGCACAGATGCCGGTGGCGGCGAATACCGCGGATGAGGGTCGGATCAAGAATCGGCGGGTGGAGGTTTGGGTGTACTGAGGTTTGTGTTTTGTGTTGTTCGCACGGGCCTCGTCGCGGGCAAGCCCCCTCCCACACTAGACCGCGTTCTCATGCACAACTCGGTCAACTGTGGGAGGGGGCTTGCCCGCGATGGCAGGCGACGCGGTGTTACTGCCCGCCGCGCATCAACTCTTTAGGCACATACTTGCCGATCTCGAACTTGCCGATCGCCGCACGGTGGACTTCGTCCGGGCCGTCGGCCAGGCGCAGGGTGCGTTGCATGGCGTACATGTAGGCCAACGGGAAGTCGTTGGAGACGCCAGCGCCGCCATGGATCTGGATCGCCCGGTCGATCACCTTCAACGCCACGTTCGGCGCCACCACCTTGATCTGGGCGATTTCGCTTTTCGCCACTTTGTTACCCACGGTGTCCATCATGTAGGCGGCTTTCAGGGTCAGCAGGCGTGCCATGTCGATTTCCATGCGCGAGTCGGCGATCTTGTCGATATTACCGCCCAGGCGCGCCAACGGTTTGCCGAACGCGGTGCGGCTGATGGCGCGTTTGCACATCAGTTCCAGCGCGCGCTCGGCCATGCCGATGGAGCGCATGCAGTGGTGAATGCGGCCCGGGCCAAGACGCCCCTGGGCAATTTCAAAGCCGCGGCCTTCACCCAGCAGGACGTTTTCATACGGCACGCGCACGTTGTCGAACAGCACTTCGGCGTGGCCGTGGGGCGCATCGTCGTAACCGAACACCGGCAGCGGGCGCACGATTTTCACGCCGGGGGCGTCCACCGGCACCAGGATCATCGAGTGCTGCTGGTGGCGCGGCGCATCGGGATTGCTCAGGCCCATGAAGATCAGGATCTTGCAGCGCGGGTCGCAGGCGCCGGAGGTCCACCATTTTTTGCCGTTGATCACCCACTCATCGCCCTGGCGCTCGGCGCGGGCGGCCATGTTGGTCGCGTCCGAGGAGGCCACGTCGGGCTCGGTCATGGCGAAAGCCGAACGGATCTCGCCGCGCAACAGCGGTTCGAGCCAGCGCTGTTTCTGTTCGGCGTTGGCGTAGCGCACCAGCACCTCCATGTTGCCGGTGTCCGGGGCGGAGCAATTGAACGGCTCCGGGCCCAGCAGCGAACGGCCCATGATTTCCGCCAGCGGCGCGTATTCAAGGTTGGTCAGGCCAGCGCCCAGTTCGGATTCGGGCAGGAACAGGTTCCACAGTCCTTCGGCTTTCGCCTTGGCTTTGAGCTCCTCCATGATCGCGGTGGGCTGCCAGCGGTCGCCTTCGCTGACCTGGCGTTCGAACACCGGTTCGGCCGGGTAAACGTAAGCGTCCATGAACGCAGTGACGCGTTCACGCAGTTCCTGAACCTTGGGCGAATAGGCGAAATCCATGAGCAGCTCCCTTCTTTGAGAGGTTGTTTAGGTCATGCAATCGATGCTAGAACAGCGTTGATAATTTACCTAGCCTATTCTCGGCGTGTATTAACATTCATCACCGATATATGATCGGGGCATGGCCACCTAACAATAAGAGCGCAACGAAATGAATCTGAGCAAGGTCGACCTCAACCTGTTTATCGTCTTTGACGCGATCTACACCGAAGCCAACCTGACCCGTGCCGGGCAGATTGTCGGCATCACCCAACCGGCGGTGTCCAACGCTCTGGCACGCCTGCGCGAGACCTTCAACGACCCGCTGTTCGTGCGGACCGCCCAAGGCATGGTGCCCACGCCGATGGCGCAGAACATCATCGGCCCGGTGCGCAACGCGCTGTCATTGCTGCGCGTGTCGGTGCAGGAAAGCCGGATTTTCAACCCGCAACAGGCGGCCAAGACCTACCGCATCAGCATGACCGACTTGACCGAAGCGGTGATCCTGCCACTGCTGTTCCAGCGCTTGCGTCGCCTGGCGCCAACGGTGGTGATCGAGAGTTTCCTGTCCAAACGCCGCGAGACCACCAAGGAGCTGGCCGCCGGGCGCCTGGATTTTGCCGTCGACGCACCGCTCAACACCGACCCGCAGGTGCGCCACGTCAAGCTGATGGAAGACCGCTACGTGTGCGCCATGCGCAAGGGCCATCCGATGGCGGGCAAGGACAAGTTCACCCTGGACGATTACCTGTCGCTGACCCATATCCATATCTCCAGCCGCCGCAACGGCCTGGGCCATGTCGACCTGGCCCTGGGCAAGATGGGCATCCAGCGCAAGATCGCCCTGCGCTCCCAGCACTACCTGATGGCCTCGCAAGTGTTGCAACAGACCGACATGGTGATGACCGTGCCCGAGCGCTTCGCCCGCCGCCATGAACTGCACTGGTTCAACCTGCCGGTCAACGACGTGCCGCCGGTGGAAACCCACCTGTACTGGCACGAGAGCACCGACCAGGACCCGGCCAACCGCTGGATGCGCGAGCAAATGATCGAGTTGTGCCAGCAGGTCACGGCGCACGAGAAGAAACTCGACAAGCTGCAAGCCTGAACCTGTCGCCGTGTAGGAGCGAGCTTGCTCGCGAAAAACCCGAGGGCGCCTTTGGGTATCAGGGCTACCGCGTTAGCGTTGACGTTTTTCGCGAGCAAGCTCGCTCCTACAGGGATTGACGATCGACCTTGACGTTTACGTCAACCTGACATTAGCTTAGCGCCAAGACTTTCTTGAGCGCCTTCATGAGCACGACCTACAGCATTTCCGACCTCGCCCGCGAGCTCGACATCACCACCCGCGCCATTCGCTTCTATGAGGAACAAGGCCTGCTGGCCCCGGAACGCCGGGGCCAGGAACGCATCTACTCGGCGCGGGACAAGGTCAGCCTCAAGCTGATCCTGCGCGGCAAGCGCATCGGTTTTTCCCTGGCCGAATGCCGTGAACTGATCGAACTCTACGACCCCACCAGCGGCAACCATGTCCAACTCAACAGCATGCTGGTGAAAATCGCCGAGCGTCGCGAACAGTTGGAGCAGCAGTTACTGGACATCGAACAAATGAAGCTGGAACTGGACACCGCCGAAGAGCGCTGCACCCAGGCCCTGGCCGAAACCATCCAAGGCCAGGCTGGCCATTGATCATAAGGTAGTTGCCATGTCCCTCCCCTCCCACGTGCGCCTGGTCGAAGTCGGCCCGCGCGACGGTTTGCAGAATGAAGCCCAACCCATCAGCGTGGCCGACAAGGTGCAGTTGGTGGATGCCCTCAGCGCTGCGGGCCTGAGCTACATCGAAGTCGGCAGTTTTGTTTCGCCCAAATGGGTGCCGCAGATGGCCGGTTCCGCCGAAGTCTTTGCGCAGATCCAGCGCAAGCCCGGCGTGACCTACGGCGCGCTGGCGCCAAACCTGCGCGGCTTTGAAGATGCGCTGGCCGCCGGGGTCAAGGAGGTCGCGGTATTTGCTGCGGCGTCCGAGGCGTTTTCGCAGCGCAACATCAACTGCTCGATCAGCGAAAGCCTGGAGCGATTCGTGCCGATCATGGCGGCCGCCAAACAGCAGGGTGTCAGTGTGCGCGGCTATGTGTCCTGCGTGCTGGGTTGCCCTTACGAAGGCGCGGTCGCCCCGGAACAAGTGGCGGCGGTGGCCCGCGAGCTGTTTGCCATGGGCTGCTATGAAGTGTCCCTGGGCGACACCATCGGTACCGGCACGGCGGGGGCTACGCGCCGGCTGTTCGAGGTGGTGGGCGCGCACGTGCCACGGGACAAGTTGGCGGGGCACTTCCATGACACCTATGGGCAGGCCGTCGCCAACGTCTACGCCAGCCTGCTGGAAGGGATCAACGTGTTCGACAGCTCTATCGCCGGCCTCGGCGGTTGCCCATACGCCAAGGGCGCCAGCGGTAACGTCGCCACCGAAGATGTGGTGTACCTGCTCAACGGCCTCGGGATCGAGACCGGCATCGACCTGGAGCGCTTGATTCTCGCGGGCCGGCAGATCAGCGACGTACTCGGCCGGCCCAGCGGCTCGCGCGTTGCCAGGGCGCGTAACGCCAGTTGAGTAACTTAGCCGTGACAATGTGTTACCGCAGGCCGGCCGGACGAGTAACACGGGAACATATTTTCCCGTGTTTACCGTAGGGCATTTCCCACAAAAAACTCAACTAATTGATTTTAAACGATTTTTAAAAGTTGGCACGGCTTCTGCTATCTCTATGGCATAACAAGAATAAAAAGCGCCAAACCTAATAAAAATAAGACGAAACGACTCTGACATAACAAAAACAACACGGCAGAGACGCAGCTAACAGATTTTTTTGGAGAAGATGTGCTTCGCAGGGTACGGCATGCCGAAACCCGCAACCGGATAGAGAAAAATAAAACTACCTCAGGTAGCTACCCACTGGTTGGATCGTGTACGAAGAAGCAGATCAGCGCTCAAAAAAATACGTTTGCTCTTGACCCTGGATGGGGTCGCCAAAAACAGCGGTAAAGGGTAACGGTTGCCAAAAACAACAATAGACCGCCCCTCAATAATAAAAAAAGAGCACGTAACAACAAATTAAAGGGGACCTTCGGGTCCCCTTTGTGCTGTCTGGGATTACGCAATTTAAACTGTGGGAGGGGCTTGCTCCCTCCCCCACAAGTTTTCAGCGAAACGACTAAGACTGCGTTCGCAGCTCTTCGATCGAGATCTCGCGCATGCGGAATTTCTGGATCTTGCCGGTGACCGTCATCGGGAATTCATCCACGAACTTGAAATGCTTGGGCGTCTTGAAGTGCGCGATACGCCCCTTGCACCACGCGTGCAACTCCAGCGCGCTGGCCACATGCCCGGGGTGAAACTTGACCCAGGCAACAATCTCTTCGCCATAACGCTCATCCGGAATACCAATGACCTGCACATCGGCCACCGCCGGGTGCGTGAAGAAAAACTCTTCCAGCTCGCGCGGGTACACGTTCTCGCCACCGCGAATGATCATGTCCTTGTTGCGCCCGACGATGCACACGTAGCCGTGCTCGTCCATGGTCGCCAGGTCACCGGTATGCATCCAGCCGGCGTCGTCGATTGCGGCGCGGGTGCCGTCGGGGTTGTTCCAGTAACCGAGCATCACGCTGTAGCCACGGGTACACAGCTCACCGATCTCGCCACGCGCGACGGTGTGACCGGCGAGGTCGACGATCTTGCTTTCCAATTGCGGCTGGGTGCGGCCGACCGTGGTGACGCGGCGCTCCAGATCGTCATCGGGGCCGGTCTGCAGGGACACCGGGCTGGTTTCGGTCATGCCATAGGCAATCTGCACTTCGCTCATGTGCATTTCGCCGATGACCCGACGCATCACTTCGATCGGACAGGTGGCACCGGCCATGATCCCGGTGCGCAGGCTGGACAGGTCGAACTCGCCGCGTTGCGGATGGTCGAGCATGGCGATAAACATGGTCGGCACGCCGTACAGGGTGGTGGCGCGTTCTTCGGCGACGGCGGCCAGGGTCAGCAGCGGGTCGAAGCCGTCGTTCGGGTAAATCATGGTGGTGCCGTGGGTGATACAGCCCAGGTTGCCCATCACCATGCCGAAACAGTGATACAGCGGCACGGGGATCACCAGGCGGTCCTGCGCGGTCAAGCCCAGGCTTTCGCCGACCATGTAGCCATTGTTGAGGATATTGAGATGACTGAGGGTGGCGCCCTTGGGGAAGCCGGTGGTGCCGGAGGTGTACTGGATATTGACGGCCTGGTCGAAGTGCAGGCTGGCTTGGCGCGCGGTCAATCGCTCAGGCGGGATGCCCGCACCAAGGGCCGCCAGTTGCGACCAGGGCAAAAAGCCCGTGGGCGGGCGCGGCGCAAGGCTGATCACGCCGCGCAGGTCCGCCAGTTTTTCGCAGTTCAAGCGGCCGACAGGTTGCTCCGCCAGCTCGGGCAGCAGTTCCTGCAACATCGCGTGGTAATCGGAGGTCTTGAACGAACCGGCACACACCAGCCATTGGCAGCCGGATTGCTTGAGCACGTATTCCAGCTCAGTGCTGCGATAGGCCGGATTGATATTGACCAGGATCACCCCGAGCTTGGCGCTGGCCAGCTGGCTGATGCACCACTCGGCGCAGTTCGGCGCCCAGATGCCCAGGCGATCGCCGCGCTGCAGGCCCAACGCCAGCAGCGCGCGGGCGTGCAGGTCAACGGTCTCAGCCAGTTGCCGCCAGGTGTAGCGGCGTTGCTGGTGACGCACCACCAAGGCTTCCCCATCGGGAGACTGCGCAACCGTGTGATCGAAGGCCTGACCGATCGTCATGGCCAACAAGGTCTTGTCCTGAGAGCCACGGCTGTAGCTCTGATTCGGTTGATCCATAACGACCCCTGTTGTCTTTTTTGTAGGTTGACGTAAACGTAAACTACGATTGACAGCGCCGCAACGCAAGCTTACGTTAACGTAAAGGTGAGCATCCCCTCCCCCGGTGCCGTCACCCCACAACAACAAAGCTCAATAAAGGTGCCTGTCCATGAGTTACCCCTCCCTGAACTTCGCCCTCGGCGAAACCATCGACATGCTGCGCGACCAAGTGCAGTCCTTCGTGGCCAAGGAGATTTCTCCGCGCGCGGCACAAATCGACATCGACAACCTGTTCCCCGCCGACCTGTGGCGCAAGTTCGGTGACATGGGCCTGCTGGGCATTACCGTGGCCGAAGAATACGGCGGTGCCGGCCTGGGCTACCTGGCCCATGTGGTGGCCATGGAAGAGATCAGCCGTGGTTCGGCATCGGTGGCGTTGTCCTACGGCGCCCACTCCAACCTCTGCGTGAACCAGATCAACCGCAACGGCAGCCATGAACAGAAACTCAAGTACCTGCCGAAGCTGATCAGCGGCGAACACGTCGGCGCCCTGGCCATGAGCGAGCCGAATGCCGGCTCCGACGTGGTCTCGATGAAACTGCGCGCCGACAAGCGCGGCGACCACTACGTGCTCAACGGCAGCAAGACCTGGATCACCAACGGCCCCGACGCCAGCACCTACGTGATCTACGCCAAGACCGACCTGGAGAAAGGCGCCCACGGCATCACGGCGTTCATCGTCGAGCGCGACTGGAAAGGCTTCAACCGCAGTAACAAGTTCGACAAGCTCGGCATGCGCGGCTCCAACACCTGCGAGCTGTTCTTCGATGACGTGGAAGTGCCGGAGGACAACATCCTCGGCGTGCTCAACGGCGGCGTCAAAGTGCTGATGAGCGGCCTGGACTACGAACGCGTCGTACTGTCCGGTGGCCCGACCGGGATCATGCAAGCCTGCATGGACCTGATCGTGCCGTACATCCACGACCGCAAGCAGTTCGGCCAGAGCATCGGCGAATTCCAGCTGATCCAGGGCAAGGTCGCCGACATGTACACCCAGCTCAACGCCAGCCGCGCCTACCTGTACGCGGTGGCCCAGGCCTGCGAGCGCGGCGAAACCACGCGCAAGGACGCGGCCGGGGTGATCCTCTACAGCGCCGAACGCGCCACGCAAATGGCCCTCGACGCGATCCAGATCCTGGGCGGCAATGGCTACATCAATGAATTCCCCGCCGGACGCCTGCTGCGCGACGCCAAGCTGTACGAAATCGGCGCCGGCACCAGTGAGATCCGGCGCATGTTGATCGGTCGCGAACTCTTCAACGAAACCCGCTGAAGGAGCGCGCCATGGCCACCTTGCACACCCTGCTCAACCCGCGCTCGGCGGAGTTCGCCGCCAACAGCGCGGCGATGCGCCAACAGGTCGACGCCCTGCACACCCTGCTCGCCCAGGTGCAGCAAGGCGGCGGCGCCAAGGCCCAGGAGCGCCACACCTCGCGCGGCAAACTGCTGCCACGCGAGCGGATCAACCGCTTGCTCGACCCGGGCTCGCCGTTCCTGGAACTCAGCCAACTGGCCGCCCATCAGGTGTATGGCGAAGACGTGCCCGCCGCCGGGGTGATTGTCGGGATCGGCCGCGTGGAAGGCGTCGAATGCATGATCGTCGCCAACGACGCCACGGTGAAAGGCGGCTCCTACTACCCGCTGACGGTCAAGAAACACCTGCGCGCGCAGACCATCGCCGAACAGAACCGCCTGCCATGCATCTACCTGGTGGATTCCGGCGGCGCCAACCTGCCGCGCCAGGATGAGGTCTTCCCCGACCGCGAGCACTTCGGGCGGATCTTCTTCAACCAGGCCAACATGAGCGCCCAGGGCATCCCGCAGATTGCGGTGGTGATGGGCTCGTGTACCGCCGGCGGCGCCTATGTGCCGGCGATGGCGGACGAAGCAATCATGGTGCGCCAGCAAGCCACCATCTTCCTCGCCGGCCCGCCGCTGGTGAAGGCCGCCACCGGTGAAGTGGTCAGCGCCGAAGACCTCGGCGGTGCCGACGTACACTGCAAGATCTCCGGCGTGGCCGACCACTATGCCGACAGCGATGAACACGCCCTGGCCCTGGCCCGGCGCAGCGTGGCCAACCTCAACTGGCGCAAACAAGGCCAGTTGCTGCAACGCACGCCGGTGGCGCCGCTGTACAGCGGCGAAGAGTTGTACGGCGTGATCCCGGCCGATGCCAAGCAGCCGTTCGATGTGCGCGAAGTGATTGCGCGACTGGTGGACGGCTCGGTGTTCGATGAGTTCAAGGCGCTGTTCGGCACCACCCTGGTCTGCGGCTTTGCACACTTGCACGGCTACCCGATAGCGATCCTGGCCAACAACGGGATTCTGTTCGCCGAAGCCGCGCAAAAAGGCGCGCACTTTATCGAGCTTGCGTGTCAGCGCGGGATTCCGTTGCTGTTCCTGCAAAACATCACCGGTTTTATGGTCGGCCAGAAGTACGAGGCCGGCGGTATCGCCAAGCACGGCGCCAAGCTGGTCACAGCGGTGGCCTGCGCCAAGGTGCCGAAATTCACCGTGATCATCGGCGGCAGTTTTGGCGCCGGTAACTACGGCATGTGCGGCCGCGCCTACGACCCGCGCTTTCTGTGGATGTGGCCCAACGCGCGCATCGGCGTGATGGGCGCCGAACAGGCGGCCGGCGTGCTGGTGCAGGTCAAGCGCGAGCAGGCCGAACGCGCCGGCAACGGCTTCAGCGCGCAAGAGGAAGCGGCGATCAAACAGCCGATCCTCGACCAGTACGAAACCCAGGGCCACCCGTATTACTCCAGCGCACGCCTGTGGGATGACGGCGTCATCGACCCGTTGCAGACCCGCGACGTGCTGGCCCTGGCCCTGTCCGCCGCACTGAACGCCCCCATCGAGCCGAGCCGCTTCGGCGTGTTCCGCATGTAAATGGAGCTGTACCCCATGAACGATTTCAACACCCTCGAACTGATCACCGACAGCCGTGGTTTCGCCACGCTGTGGCTCAGTCGCGAAGCCAAGCACAACGCCTTCAACGCCGAGATGATCCGCGAACTGATCATCGCCCTCGACCAGGTGCAGGGCAATGCGTCGCTGCGCTTTCTGGTCCTGCGCGGGCGCGGCAAACACTTCAGCGCCGGCGCCGACCTGGCCTGGATGCAACAGTCGGCCGAACTGGATTACGCCACCAACCTCGACGACGCCCGCGAACTGGCGGAGCTGATGTACAACCTGGCCAAGCTGAAAATCCCGACGCTGGCGGTGGTGCAAGGCGCGGCCTACGGTGGCGCGCTGGGCCTGATCAGTTGCTGCGACATGGCGATCGGGGCCGATGACGCGCAGTTCTGCCTGTCGGAAGTACGCATCGGTTTGGCGCCTGCGGTGATCAGCCCGTTTGTGGTGCAAGCCATCGGGGAACGCGCGGCGCGTCGTTATGCGCTCACGGCCGAACGCTTTGGCGGCGAACGCGCGCGCGACATCGGCCTGCTGGCGGAAAGCTATCCGGCCGAAACCCTGGATCAACAGGTCGACCACTGGATTGCCAACCTCCTGCAAAACAGCCCGGCAGCGATGCGTGCAAGCAAGGATCTGCTGCGCGAAGTCGGTAACGGCGCCCTCACCCCGGCGCTGCGGCGCTATTGCGAAAATGCCATCGCCCGGATCCGCGTCAGCGCCGAAGGCCAGGAAGGTTTACGCGCATTCCTGCAAAAACGCCCGCCCAGCTGGCAGTCGCAGGAGCCACGCTCATGAGCACACTGACTACCATACTGGTGGCCAACCGTGGCGAAATTGCCTGCCGCGTGATGCGTACCGCCAAGGCGATGGGGTTGACCACCGTGGCGGTCCACAGCGCCACCGATCGCGATGCGCGCCATAGCCGCGAAGCCGATATCCGCGTCGACCTGGGCGGCAGCAAAGCGACCGACAGTTACCTGCAAATCGACAAACTGATCGCCGCCGCCCAGGCCAGCGGCGCCCAGGCGATTCATCCGGGCTACGGCTTCCTTTCCGAAAACGCCGGTTTTGCCCGCGCCGTCGAGGCGGCCGGGTTGATCTTCCTCGGCCCGCCCGCCTCGGCAATCGACGCCATGGGCAGCAAATCCGCCGCCAAGTCACTGATGGAAACCGCCGGCGTGCCGCTGGTGCCGGGCTACCACGGCGAAGCTCAGGACCTGGACACCTTCCGCGCCGCCTGCGCGCGCATCGGCTACCCGGTGCTGCTCAAGGCCACGGCCGGTGGCGGCGGCAAGGGCATGAAAGTGGTCGAGGACGTCAGTCAACTGGCCGAAGCCCTGGCTTCCGCCCAGCGTGAGGCGCTGTCGTCCTTCGGCAACGCGCAGATGCTGGTGGAGAAGTACTTGCTCAAGCCACGCCATGTGGAGATCCAGGTATTTGCCGATCAGCAGGGGCACTGCCTGTACCTCAACGAGCGCGATTGTTCGATCCAGCGGCGCCACCAAAAAGTCGTCGAGGAAGCCCCGGCGCCCGGCTTGAGCGCCGACCAGCGCCGGGCGATGGGTGAAGCCGCGGTGCGTGCGGCCCAGGCCATCGGTTATGTGGGCGCGGGCACGGTGGAATTTTTGCTGGATGCCCGTGGCGAGTTTTTCTTTATGGAGATGAACACGCGGCTGCAAGTGGAACACCCGGTGACCGAGGCGATTACCGGCCTCGACCTGGTGGCCTGGCAGATTCGCGTGGCTCAGGGCGAAGCGCTGCCGATCACCCAGGCGCAGGTGCCGTTGATCGGCCATGCGATCGAGGTGCGCTTGTATGCCGAAGACCCGGCCAATGATTTCCTCCCCGCGACCGGCCACTTGACGCTGTACCGCGAATCCGCACCCGGCCCGGGCCGCCGCGTGGACAGCGGCGTCGAGCAAGGCGACAGCGTTTCGCCCTTCTACGACCCGATGCTCGGCAAGCTGATTGCCTGGGGCGAGGACCGCGAACAAGCGCGGCTGCGGCTGTTGAGCATGCTCGACGAGTTCGCCGTCGGCGGACTCAAGACCAACCTGGGCTTCGTGCGACGCATCATCGCCCATCCGGCGTTTGCCGCCGCCGAGCTGGATACCGGCTTTATTCCGCGCTATCAGGACGAACTGCTGCCGCTGCCCGGAGCATTGAGCGACGAATTCTGGCAGGCCGCGGGTTCGGCCTTCATGCAGAGCCTGCCGGCCGGCGACGGGCCGTGGGCAGACACCCGCGGCTTTCGCGCAGGGCTGCCCGCCGAAGTCTCGCTGCACTTGAGCTGCAACGGCCAGGATCGCCTGGTGACGCTGGCGCAACACACGCCGCGACTGCAAGGCGAACAGCTGCTGATCGACCACCAGGGCGTGCGCCGTGCCCATCTGGCCGTGCGTAGCGCAGGCACGCTGTTCCTGCGCTGGGACGGCGACATGCATGCCGTCAGCCTGTTCGATCCGATTGCGGCGGTCGAAGCCAACCAATCCCACCAAGGCGGCCTCACCGCGCCGATGAACGGCAGCATCGTGCGGGTGCTGGTGGACATCGGCCAGACCGTCGAAGCCGGCACGCAGTTGGTGGTGCTGGAAGCGATGAAGATGGAACACAGCATCCGCGCGCCCCAGGCCGGCGTGGTCAAGGCACTGTTCTGCCAGGAAGGCGAAATGGTTGCCGAAGGTTGCGCGCTGGTCGAGCTTGAACCCGCGGACTAGAACTTCGCCGTGGCCTGCACGACGACGCCGAGGATGCGGCAATCGTCGCTGAACAGGCGCTTGGGGTAAGTCGGATTGAGCGGTACCAGGTACAGCTGGCCGCTCTCTTCGCGCAACTGGCGGAAGGTCGCCTGCGGGCTGTACGCCCACTGCGCGACCACCAGCTTGCCGGGTTCGGCGTCGATGGCCGGGTCCACCAGGATCATCATCCCGGCACCGATGCTCAGGCCACTGGGCGCGGTCATTGCGTCGCCGACCACGGGCAGCCAGTAAGCCTCGCCCTGGGCATGGTAGTCCGTCAGTTCGAAGCGCGCCGCGCCGTAGGCCGGGCGCTCTTCGCGAAGTTCGCACACGCCTTTCCAATCGCTGACCGGGTAGCGGAAGTACGGGTTGTAGTGTTGTGGCCCAACCGGCAGCGCATCGGCCTTGCGACGAATATCCAGCGCGACTTCCAGGGAGCCCAGCCCCAGCGCTTCCAGCACCCGGTTCATGTCCGCCAGGCTTGGCACCCGGCGCTTGTTCAGCCAATGCCCGACACCGCCCTGGGACATGCCCAGGCGTTCGGCCAGTTTATCCTGCGTGACCTTGCGGTCTTTCATGTTGGCCCTGACCAACGCGATCCATTTATCCATGGGGCCTGACAATACGTCGCGTATTTTTCAGGGCAATAAACAGTTTGTAGTAATCCATAAAACGACATAAATACGATACGTACTATCATCGGGTATCAGCGTTTCGACACCCAACCCGAGTACCGCCCTATGACGACAAGCCCGTATCGCCTGCCCTGCGAACCCGAATCCCATGAGCTGCTCGACATGCGCAGCAGCGGCGCCGCCCAACGTGCGCTGGATTACTATTTGAAAGAAGAGATGTGCGCCTCGGCCCCGAACGACGCCTTCTTCAGCATCAAGCCCGGCGTCAGCCCGGAGGAAGCCCTGGTGCATGCCTCGGACCTGTTGCGCAGCGCGGCTGCCACAGCCTACGAATCGGCGAGCAGCCATCAAGGCAACCAGCGTGACCTGGCATTTTCAGTGGTGTATTTGATTGATATGGCGAAGGCGATGGTGGAGCGATCGTTGCAGGCGCCGCAGACTCAGGACGGTGCATGAGCCACGCGAAAGAAAAATATTTCTATCCCACGGATAAAAACATTTGACTTGCAAATGATAATGATTATTATTGGACCAAGCTGATCGCGAGATCAGTCGATAGACCAAGGGACCTTAGGTCGGACTCTTGGAATATCTCCTCATCAGGCTAATCACGGTTTTTGACCCGGCTCTTTGGCCGGGTCTTTTTTTTGCCAGCGTCTCTGGCTTTGCTTCAGGCTAATGAAGACTGTGTGTTGCTTGATGGCACGCATGATAGCAAAAGACCATCGTCAAAAGAAAGTCGGGCGACCGCTCTGGCTCAGACCTTTGCGAAATAGCACTTGAGAATCAATCTCATAAATTCTAAGCTGCTGCGGCGTCAAGGATGACGCCCCCTCCTCCCGCAACAATTTTGCATCCGGATTTTGCCCGGCCTCTGTGTAAGATAACCGCCACAACACTCATACTCAGGCAGCCAGACTATGACCGTGGCCTTGACCTCCATCAAAATCAGCACCAACTTCGACAGCGGCAACATCCAGGTTCTGGATGCCAGCGATGCCTATCACTTGTTGCTGGCAATCAAACCCGATACCCGCAGTCACCATTTCCAATGGTTCCATTTCAAGGCCGAAGGCATGCACGTGGGCCACACCCACACCTTCCGCCTGAGCAATGCCGGGCAATCGTCCTATAAACACGCCTGGAGCGGCTACAACGCCGTGGCGTCGTATGACCACGTCAATTGGTTCCGGGTGCCTACGCGTTTCGACGGCGAAACCCTGCACATCAGTCTCGAAACCCGTGAGAAACACGCCTGGTTTGCCTACTTCGAACCCTACAACCGCGAACGCCACGACTGGCTCATCGACCAGGCGCTGAACCATGCCGGCACCCGCTTGCTGGCCACCGGTAAAAGTGTCGAAGGCCGCGATATCCAACTGTTGCGCCGTGGCAAAGGTGGCGAAGGCCGGCGCAAGGTGTGGATCATCGCCCAGCAGCACCCCGGCGAGCACATGGCCGAATGGTTTATGGAAGGCATCATCGAACGCCTGCAGCAGGACGGTGACGCCGAGCTGAAAAAGCTGTTGGCCGTCGCCGACCTGTACCTGGTGCCGAACATGAACCCCGACGGCGCGTTTCACGGCCACCTGCGCACCAACGCCATGGGCCAGGACCTCAATCGCGCCTGGCAGAGCGCCAGCCAGGAGATCAGCCCGGAAGTGCTGTTCGTCCAGACGCAAATGGAAAAGTATGGCGTCGACCTGTTCCTCGATATCCACGGTGACGAAGAAATCCCCTACGTATTCGCCGCCGCCTGCGAAGGCAACCCCGGTTACACCCCGCGTATCGAAGCCCTGGAAAAGCACTTTCGCAGCCACCTGAGCGCCTTGACCCGTGACTTCCAGACCACCCACGGCTACACCCGCGACCTGCCGGGCGAAGCCAATATGACCCTGGCCTGCAATGCCGTCGGTGAGAAGTACGACTGCCTGTCGCTGACCCTGGAGATGCCCTTCAAGGACAACGACGACGCGCCCAACCCGAACACCGGCTGGTCGGGCAAACGCTCGATGCAGTTGGGCAAGGATGTGTTGAGCAGCGTGGCCGATATCGTCAGCCTGTTGCGCTGAATGTGGCGAGCGTGCTCGCCACACGGATCAAGCGCGGGCCTCAGTCCTGGGTGCCCGTCATGCTCTGCAGCACGCCGTCACGGCGAATCAACCCATGGAACAGCGCCGCCGCCAGGTGCAACAACACCGTGAAAAACAGCACGTAGGCAAGATAGCCATGGGCCTTGCGCAGCACCGCGAACAGCGGTGCGTTGGCCGACACCAGCGCCGGCAGTTGCACCGAATGGCTGAGCATCACCGGGTCGCCCGCCGCCGAAATCATCGCCCAGCCGAGCAGCGGCAACACCAGCATCAAGGCATACAGCAGCCAATGGGAAGCCTTGGCCGCCAACACTTGCCATCGCGGCAGATCGCCAGGCAACGGCGGTTGGCGCGTGGAAAAGCGCACCGCCAAACGCACGATCACCAACGCCAGGATCGCGATACCCAGCGGCTTGTGCAGGTGAATCAACCATTCATGCCGTTCGGAAACCGACGCTGCCAGGCCCGCGCCGATGAACAGCATGGCGATGATCATCAGCGCCATCAGCCAGTGCAGCAGGCGCGCCAGGGGGGCGAAAAACCGTGGTTGGGCATTCATGGCTTCGACTCCTGAGGGGGGCGGTGCAACGGGCTGACTTCTGCGGCGCGGCGCAGGTAGGAACTGGCGTAGGCGGCCGAACGCGCAGCCAACAGCGGGTCATTCGAAGCCTCGATGCCGCTTGGCAGAATCAGCGGATCGAAGTTGATGTCGCGGCAATCGCCGTCTGCTTGCGCTTGGCTGCTTTGCAGCACCAGGGTGCCGGCGTTGAGTATTTTGTGCTCACCGATCCAGGGTTTGCTTGCATCGTCGAGCGGATCGCCGGGGTTGGCCAGTGTCAGGTTCAACTGCCAACGCAGCGGTCCTGAAGCCAGACGTTGCACCAGGTCTTTTTCCAGGAAGTCACTGCCGGCTGGCGCGGTATCGCCCACAGCATCCTGGCTTTGCGCGACAACCGCCCAACGCACGGCCTGGCGCTTGCCATCGGCGCCCACCAGGAAAAACGCGTTGATGCCGTTGTAGGTTTCCGTCGCATAGCTGGCGGATGGCTTGGCCGTCTTGACCCACGCCAGGAACGGCGCGGCCTCGGGATGGGCCGCAAAGAACGCCGGCATATTCGCCGGGTTGGGCTTGCCGGTGGCCGGATCGGGCGCGCCGGCCTTGAGCAGTTGATAGAACGCCTCGGGGGTGCCCACCGGAAACACCGGCATGCTGTTCATCCCGGTGCGCCACTGCTGGCCGTTGGCCTGGCTGAATTGCACGGCAAAACTGCGGATCGGCACACTGCTGTCGGGCGCGTAGGGGTTACCGCTGGGCAAGGCAAACCGGCCGATCAAAGGGGTCCTGGCCGCATTGAATACCTGGGCACTGGAGTAGGCACGCGCCTCGGCGCTGCTCTCGAAGTACCCCGCGACACATACGCCCTTGGCATGGTTGCGCCGAAACCCCGGGTGGATGCCGTTATTGGTTTCCAGGGCATTGACCAGGGTTTTGGGCTGCAGCCGTTGTGGGTCGAAGGTGCCGTTGACGTAGGCAAACGCCCCGGCGACAGCCGCTACCACGCCACCGATACACGCCAGCCTGATCGCCAGGCTGGCCGTGCTGAGTGGCGGACGGGGCGGTGATGAGTGATCTACCATGAAAAGCTCCAGGGCACATGGCCAAGGGGAAATTGAGCTATGAGACGAATCCCATGTAGGTTTATTCCTCCTTCACTGTAGTTTTTTTCAGAGCAGCCAGCGCCGAGTCCTTGGCCCTCCTACACCCGATTAAACGCGGCCGGTCGCTTGTCGAGAAACGCCTGCATGCCCTCCTGCTGATCGGGCGTGGCGAACAGACTGTGGAACAGTCGACGTTCCAGCCGCACGCCCTCGTGCAGCCCGAGCTGCAGGGATTGCTCGACCGCCTCGCGCGCCGCCCGGGTGGCCAGGCGAGAAAAACCGGCGATTTGCGCGGCCACCGCCAGCGTCTGCTCCAGCAAGCTCGCCGCCGGATAGACACGCGACACCAACCCGGCCTGTTCAGCCTCGTGAGCCGTCATCGGCCGCCCGGTCAGCACCAGATCCATGGTCTTGGCCTTGCCGATCAAGCCTGTCAGACGTTGGGTCGCCCCCATGCCAGGGATCACGCCGAGCTTGATCTCCGGCTGGGCAAAGGTGGCGCTATCGGCGGCAAAGATCATGTCGCACATCAGCGCCAGTTCGCACCCTCCGCCGAAGGCGTAACCGTTGACGGCGGCGATGGTCGGCGTGCGCAGGCGGGTAAATGCCTCCCAGCCGACGAAGTAATCCTCGTTGAGCATGTCCTGATAGGTCTTGCCGCTCATCTCCTTGATATCGGCTCCGGCGGCAAAATACTGCGCACCGCCGGTAATGACAAAACACCCGACCTGGGGGTCCTGGTCCAGGGCCTCCAGACAGGAAACCAGCTCGGTCATCAGCGCCGAGTTCAGCGCATTCTTGACCTGGGGACGATTGAGCCTGACCAGGACCACCCGACCCTGACGCTCGATCACTACATTCATAGGCACCTCCATTGATTGATATCGTTTAATGAACACATGCGCTTCACGAATCCCAGATCGCGCCATAGGCGGGTATCCCCCGGGCTTCCAGCTCTTGCACGACCTGCCGCGTCAGTCGTTGGTTGGCGATACAGATCACAGCCTCCGCGCCACAGGCTTGCACCGCGCCGTAGGCCAACTGCACCAGGTCAGGTTTGCCGCGCTCATCGGTGTCCCAGATCAACGCGTCGGGCTGGGCACGCAGGATCTCGTCGACCCATTCGTCGCCGTAGGTCTTGCGCGGGCTGCGGGTCGACCAGATCAGTTGGATCGGCAGCCGCGCCGCGAGTAAATGCGGCATGACCGGGCCGATCCCGCTGCCGGTGGCGACGTACACCACCGACTTGAACAGGGTTTCCACATGGGCCACGCCAGCGGTGGTGATGCCCTTGACCCACACATGGCGCGGCAGGTCCTCGATAAACCGCCCCGTCCAATCCCCGGCGCGGGAAATGGTCAGCCGAAACCCGGTTTGGCCCGGTGTGGGGATGTTGGCAAACGAGTGCCACTCCAACAGCGGATGTCGGCTGATCGCGGTCGACGAACCGGCGAATGGCGTGGTGTGGGTAAAGCGCGTAATCACCGCATGCCCGGAAGGCCGCGTGTGCTCAACGGCGACCTTGCGCAGCCGCAGCCAGGGCAGTGCGATGCTCAGCGTCAACAGCACCAGCATCCAGAACGCGCCACTGTGCAGCAGGCTCGCACCGCGTTCGACGGACGCCAGCAAGGTCAGCGCCCAAAACAACAGCAACGCGGCCCACCCCGCAAACCGATGAACCCGCTCGAAGCCATTGTGAAATCGCCCCCGGATGCGCGGTTGCGCCATGCCCACCATCAACAGCAACACGCCGAGCAGCGTCGCGCCAAGCCACAACCCAGCGAACGAAACGCTGCCCGGCCGCTGCAGATAGTCCGCGGCCTGCACACCGACCCACCCCGCAAACCAGCCCGTGGCCGCCAGGGCCGCGCCACTGTGCAGCCCGCCGACGTGGTACACCTTGGCCGCGCTGCGCCGCACACGCAGCGGCCAGGTGACGGGGATGCGCGTCGCCAGCCAGAACAACGCATTGATCAGGTATTGCTGGCGAATCAGGATGGCCAGCGACAGGTTGATCAGCACCAGCGACGACAACGTCTGGGTGCTGACGCCCTGCAGGCCGACGCCCAGCACCGCAAACGCCAGGTTGCTGAGCAACACCAGCGCTGCCAGGCGGTTGTAGTAGGAAAACACCGGCAACGCCGTCCAGCGCCGCCAGAGCGCCGGTTTGGGCGGCACCACGGTTTGGCTCAGGGCATCAAGCATGGCCAGGCTCCTGCACCGCGAACGCCTGCACGGCCACCCACCTTTCACGCGCCCGTTGCAGCAACAGCGCCTTGTCGATCTTGCCGCGGGCGGTCAGTGGAAAATGCTCCACTGCGTCGATCAGCGCCGGCACGCAGTAGTAGGCCAGGCGCTGCTCGCATTGGCGTCGGCAGGACGCCACGTCGGCGCTGGCCGGCGAAACAAAGGCGACCAAGGTGCGGCTGTCGAGTTTTAGCGTGACGGCCCGCGTGCAGCCATCGCCGGCTTCCAGGGCGCTGGACACCGCGTCCAGCTCTACCCGGAACCCGCGGACTTTCACTTGGTCATCGACGCGCCCCAGGTGCTCGAGTTGCCCGTCGGCCGTCCAGCGTCCCAGGTCGCGTGTGCGGAACATCATGGCGTCGCCGCCCACAAAGGGGTCCGGGCGGTACCGTTCGTGGGTCAATGCGCGGTTGTTCAGATAACCCGCCGTTACCCCGGCGCCGCCCGCCCACATTTCCCCGGCTTGCCCCGCCTCACAGGGGCGGCCCTGTTCGTCGAGCACGTACACGCTGTTGTTGGGGGTCGGCTGGCCGATGGTCAATGGTGTGCCAGGCACATGCCGATGCAGCGTATTGACGATGGTGGTTTCGGTGGGGCCGCAGCCGTTGTAGAACGTGCAATGCGCCGCCCAACGCTCGGCCAGGGCCTGGGAACAGGGTTCTCCGGCGACCGCGACCACCTGGAGATCGGGGCACTGCCGAGGATCGAGGCCGGCCAGGATCGAAGGGGTTGCGATCAACACATGGCATTGTGCAGCGGTCTGCGCAATGGCTTTGCCGCGAATCAGCAAGGTCGCGCCATGGGCCAGGCAGCCGAGTATTTCCCAGGCTGCCATGTCGAAGCCGATATTGAGGATCTGCCCGACATTGCGGCCCGGCGCCATGCCCATCCGCCCGGGCTGCGTCAACAGGATGTTGCATACGTTACGGTGACTGACACACACGCCGTTGGGGCGCCCCGTGGTGCCGGATGTGAACAGCACGAAACACAGGTCGTGGGTGTCGACGACGGCGCCCACCGGCTTATTGTCCTGGGCGATCCAGGGCACTTCGGCCAGGAACGTGTCCAGGCACAAGCTGCGATGGGCAGCGTCTGACGGGATGCGATCCGCCAGGTGCGACAGGGTCAGAATCAGCGGGCTGGTCAATGACTCGAGGACCATGGCCAGTTGCAGGGGCGGGACGATTCTGGCGTCCTGCGGCACATACGCGGCGCCGACCTTCAACACGGCCAACAGGCCCACCAGCATGGGGATCGAACGCTCGACGAACAGCGCCACAGTGTCGCCGCGTTTGACGCCCTGCTCGATCAAGCCCGCGGCCAAACGATTGGCTTGGCGGTTGAGTTGTTCATAACTGATGCGCTGCCCCGCACACACTGCCGCCGTCGCATGCGGCGCCAGCGCCGCTTGCGCTTCGATGGCGTGGTGGATACAGGCGGCGCTCGGCGGGGTCGATGGGCCAAAGCCCCATTGCTCAACCAAGGCGCGCTGCAGGGCAGGCAGAGGCGCCAGCATGGACGGGGAAAAAAGCGGTTTTTCGGTCGGTGAAAACATCATGGATACACCCTCATCGGTTGACTGCCGAAAAATGGCTGGCAGGTACGAGGGTGGATTGAGGTACGAGCCCGCGATTACAGGCGCTCAGGCTTTACAGAAACTTCTCACCGACACGCGTAAAGTTTCTTTTCATCGCGAGTGGAATAACCTACGGGGAGCAGCGTCTACCTGCACACAACCGGTTAGACTCGACTCCCCATGCATGAACTCGACGAACAGTTACGTGAACTCATCCCCAGGCTGCGGCGCTTTGCCCTGTCCCTGAGCCGTAACGCCAGCAGCGCCGACGACCTGGTGCAATCGACCCTGGAACGGGCGATCACCCGCTGGGCCGACAAAACCGTCGACGGCGACCTGCGCGCCTGGCTGTTCTCGATCCTCTACCGGCAGTTCCTCGATGCCCATCGGCGCACCCGGCGCTATGCGCGCATGCTCGAGTTCTTCACTGGCCGCGACGATGTGCAGCCGTCGGTCGAACGCACGGTAATCGCCCAGTCGACCCTGCAAGCCTTCGACCGGCTCAACAGCGAACAGCGCGCCCTGCTGTTGTGGGTGTCGGTCGAAGGCTTGAGCTACAAGGAAGTCGCGCAGATTCTCGACGTGCCCATCGGCACTGTGATGTCGCGTCTGTCCAGGGCGCGCCAAGCCCTGCGTCAACTCAGCGATGGCGAAATGACCAGCCCTTCCCTGCGGATACTCAAATGATCAGCCTGCCCCCCAGCGAACGCGATTTGCATGCCTACGTCGACCAGCAACTGCCGGAGAGCGATCGACGCGTGCTGGAAACCTACTTGGCCGCCCACCCCGAGGTCGCCGCCCAGGTGCATGCCTGGCAGCAGGACGCGCACGTATTGCGCGCCGCCTTGAGTGGCGCGTTGCAGCAGCCAGCCAACCCGGCCCTGGACCCGGCGCTGATCCGCCAGCGCATCAAGCAGCAGTCGCGCCGCCATTTCGCCACGGCGGCGGTGTTGCTGATGGCGGTCAGCCTCGGCGGCCTGGGTGGTTGGCAGGCGCGCGAAGCCACGCAACCGCCCATGCTGCCCATGGCCGATGCCATGCAGGCTTACCGCCTGTTTGCCCTGGACGGTGTGCTGCCCGCCGACTATCACGCCCAGGGCAACGCCACGATGCAAACCTGGCTCGACCGCTATTTCAACCAGGCCCAGCGTCTGCCCGACTTGAGCCAGGCGGGTTTCACCGCCGTCAGCGGGCGCTTGCTCAGCACCGAACAAGGCGCGGCGGCGATGGTGCTGTACGAGGATCGGCAAGGCCGGCACATCAGTTTCTACATCCGCCCGCCGGGCCCGGAAAATAACTTCCTGCCCCGCGGCAGCCGCAGCGCCGATGGTTTGCTCGCCGAGTACTGGTCCGGCGGCGGGTACAACTACGCAATGGTCAGCCCGCAGGGGCTGCCGACCACGCCGCTGCTGCAGTTCTGAAGCCCACGCCCCGTAAAGGCCATGCGTTTTCGAGATGGCTGGCGACGCGCTTCGCTATTGGTCAAATCCCGATTGTCGCCCTAAAGTGAGCGACCACCGCACACAGAGTGACTCCCCTTGGCGCCGCGTTCCCTGATCCGTCGTTTGCTCGGTAAAAAACACCCCACCCATGACGACTCACCCATCCCCACCTTCTTTCAGACCAAGGCCGAGCAGCACGGCTATACCCTCAGCGCCGCACAGGCCCGGGCGATTGCGGCGATGGCGCGCGAGACCCACCACCTGCTCGCCGGCCAGCCCACCCGCAGCCTGTATTTGCACGGGCCGGTGGGGCGCGGCAAAAGTTGGCTGCTGGACGGGTTTTTCCAGGCATTGCCGATCGCCGAAAAACAACGCGTGCATTTCCATGATTTTTTCGCCCGCCTGCACCGGGGCATGTTCGCCCACCGTCAGCACCACGACGCACTGGCGGTGACCCTGGATACGCTGCTGGACGGCTGCCGCGTGCTGTGTTTCGACGAATTCCATGTCCACGATATCGGCGATGCGATGCTGATCAACCGCCTGTTCAAGGCGTTGTTCCAACGTCGCGTGCTGGTGTTGGTGACGTCCAATTATCCGCCGCAAGGGCTGTTGCCCAACCCGCTGTACCACGAGCGATTCAAGCCAGTGATCGACCTGATCGCGGCGCGCATGGACGTGCTGGAAGTCAGCTCGCCCAAGGACTTTCGCAGCCTGCCCCAGGCCCATGCCGAACAGCGCTTCAGCAGCGGTCGGTACGTGTGGCCGGGTACACCGGCGCAGAGAACCGCGCTCGGGCTGCCGGCCACGGATTGCCCGGCGCAGGCGCTGACGGTCGGCAACCGCCAGCTGCGCTGCCGCAGCCAGCAGGCACGGCGCATCGCCTTCACCTTCCATGACCTCTGCGAACAACTCACGGCGGTGATGGATTACCTGCTGCTGTGCCAGGACTTCGACGAGTGGATCATCGACGGGCTGCCGCACCTGGCAGACTGCCCGATCGCCGTGCAACAGCGCTTTATCAACTTGGTGGACGTGCTCTACGACCAGGATAAACAGCTGATCCTGATCGGCGCGCACCCGCTGGAGCAGGCCTTGAGCGGCCAGGCCATCGATCTGGCGCGCACCGCCAGTCGCCTGAACCAATTGCAGGCGGTCCGCCCGCAACACACGCCCGACCCGGTATCATGAGCGCCTTTTTACGCCCCCTTGCCGAGTGACCGCGCCGTTCATGAATACCCTCGTCCAACTCAAGGCCGGCCAATTGGCCGGAATCCAGCGCCTGGACCTGTCCTGTGGGCTGACCGAATTCCCCCGGGAAATCTTCGAACTGGCCGACTCCCTGGAAATCCTCAACCTCAGCGGCAACGCCCTGAGCAGCCTGCCCGACGACCTGCATCGCCTGCCGCACCTGCGCGTGCTGTTCTGCTCGGACAACGCCTTTACCGAACTGCCGGCCTGCCTGGGCCAATGCGCAAAGCTGAGCATGATCGGCTTCAAGGCCAACCGCATCCGCCACGTGCCGGCCGCCGCGTTGCCGCCGCTGTTGCGCTGGTTGATCCTCACCGATAACTGCATCAGCCAACTGCCCGACGAATTGGGCGAGCGGCCGCTGCTGCAAAAACTGATGCTGGCCGGCAACCACCTGGCGCACCTGCCGCCAAGCCTGGCCAATTGTCACAACCTGGAGCTGATCCGCATCGCCTCCAACCGCCTCACCGGCTTGCCCGATTGGCTCCTGGCGCTGCCCAGCCTGACCTGGCTGGCCTACGCCGGCAACCCGGTGGAAATGGCGGCGGACGTGGCCGCCGACGATGCGACGCCCGACATTCCATGGTCGGCGCTGGAACTGGCCGAGGTGCTCGGGGAAGGCGCCTCCGGGGTGATCCGCAAGGCACTCTGGCAGCCCTCGGCCAAGCCGGTGGCGGTCAAGCTGTACAAAGGCAGCATCACCAGCGACGGCTCACCGCTGCACGAAATGCAGGCATGCATTGCCGCCGGGTTGCACCCCAACCTGATCAAGGTGGAAGGCCGCGTGGTTGGCCACCCCGACGACCAGGCCGCGCTGGTGATGGACCTGATCGAGCCGAGCTACCGCAACCTCGCCGCCCTGCCGAGCCTGGCGTCCTGCACCCGCGACATCTACGAACCGGCTACCCGCTTCAGCCTCGCGGTGGCATTGCGCATGGCTCGCGGCATCGCCTCGGTGGGCGCGCACCTGCACCGCCACGGCATTACCCATGGCGACCTGTACGGCCACAATATTCTATGGAACGCGGCGGGCGACTGCTTGCTCGGGGATTTCGGCGCGGCGTCGTTCCATGCCACCGCCGACACCGTAGAAACCAGGGCACTGCAACGCATTGAAGTGCGTGCGTTCGGAGTGTTGCTCGGGGAGTTGTTGCAGCGGATCGACGTAGGCTTGAGCGACACCACACGCCAGATCCTGGAAGGCTTGCAGGCCCGCTGCTGTCGGCCCGAAGTGCTGGCGCGGCCGGGCTTCGAGGAAGTCGAAGCGCTGCTGCAATCTATTCCACAGCACTGAACCCAATGTGGGAGGGGGCTTGCCCCGATGGCTGTGGCCCATTCAACATTGTCGTTGACTGACACACCGCTATCGGGGGCAAGCCCCCTCCCACAGTTTTGAGCGCGTTTATTCAGGCATGGATCAGCCGGCCAGGCCGACGAACATATCCTGCACGTCATCGTGGTTGTCCAGGCCTTCGAGGAAGGCTTCGACTTCAGCCATCTGCTCGTCGGTCAACCCCGTCACCGGGTTCTTCGCGATATAGCCCAGTTTGGCCGACAGCACGGTAAAACCCTGCTCCGGCAGCGCTTTCTGCACGGCGTCGAGGTCGGTGGTTTCGGTGATGAACAGGGTGGTGCCCTCTTCTTCGCCCTCTTCGAAATCCTGGGCGCCGGCTTCAATGGCCGCCATTTCAGGATCGGCGTCCGGGCTGTCCGGCGCGGCTTCGATCAGGCCGACGTGGTTGAAGTCCCAGGCCACGGAGCCGGAAGCGCCCAGTTGGCCCTTGCGGAACGCCACGCGGATTTCCGCCACGGTGCGGTTGATGTTGTCGGTCACGCACTCAACGATCAGCGGCACCTGATGCGGGGCGAAGCCTTCGTAGGTCACGCGGTGGTACTGCACGGTTTCCCCAAGCAGACCGGCGCCTTTCTTGATGGCACGGTCCAGGGTTTCCTTGGGCATCGAGGCTTTTTTGGCCTGCTCCACCACCAGACGCAAGTGGGCGTTGGTCGCGGTGTCGGCACCGTTACGGGCAGCGATGGTGATCTCTTTCACCAGTTTGCCGAAGATCTTGCCCTTGGCATTGGCTGCCGCTTCTTTATGTTTGACTTTCCACTGTGCGCCCATGACTTGCTCTCTTCCTCATGCATCGCGCCGAGACGTCTACTGGCCGGCGCTTTGGGGGCAGAGTTTATAGGGCAAAAACGCAACGTTCCACCAAAAAACCTTCACGGCGCCAGCTCGAAAAACGCCTGAATCAAACGCAGCGACCGACGGCGCTCCATGCACCCCAACATGTGTCGGTTGAGCAGCCCCTGCCCGTGGATCGGCAGCGCACGCACGCGTGGGTCCGGGCTGACCTCCATCGAGGACACCACGCCAACCCCCAACTCGGCGGCAACGGCTTCGGTCACCGCTTCACGGCTGTCCAGCTCCAGCAGCACTTTCGGCTGCACCCCGGCGCCGAGGCAGGCGTGATCGAAGGTGCGCCGGGTAATGGAGCCCGGCTCGCGCAGCACCATGATCACCTCGTGCAATTGCTCCAACTGAATGCCCTGGGCCAGCGTCGCCCACGGGTGGCTGGCCGGCACCAACGCGCAGATCCGCGATTCGCCCAGCGCCTGCAAGTGCAGGCCGTTGCGTGGTTCGACTTCGGTGAGCACCGCCACATCCGCATGCTCGGACAGCAGCGCCGCCAGGGTTTCCTGGGCATTGCCCAGGCGCAGGTTCACGGTGATCCCTGGGTAGCGCGCGCGCAGGCTGGCGATCATCGGCATCACCAGGTGCGGTCCGTCCGCCGCCACTTCGAGGCGCCCGCTGAGCAACTGCCGATTGGCCTCCAGCAGGGCCTGGGCTTCGTCCACCAGGCCAAAGATCGCCCGGGTGATCGCTGCCAGGCGTGTCCCCTCTTCGGTCAACTCGACGCGCCGCGCAGTGCGGCGCAACAAGGGGATCTGGTAGTGCTCTTCAAGGGCCTTGATGTGCCCGGTCACCGCCGGCTGGCTGATGAACAACCGCGCCGCCGCGCGGGTAAAGCTGCCCTCACGGGCCACTGCATCGAATGCGCGCAGTTGGAACAAATTCATGTTGAGTGACCTTTCTATCGGCCTGACTGATAGCTCGCATAACAACAAACAATTTGATTGATGACAAGCCAAACTGCAATTTAGGCGCCGTAACGTCCACCCCCGGACACTTTGCGAGGACTTGAAATGAGCAGCGCCGCGCCGATCCTGCTGACCCCAGGCCCCCTGACCACCTCTGCCCGCACCCGCCAGGCAATGCTGGTGGACTGGGGTTCATGGGATGAGCGCTTCAATCAACTGACCGCCAGCGTCTGCTCGCAACTGTTGGCGATCCTCAACGGCGCCGCCACTCACCATTGCGTGCCATTGCAAGGCAGCGGCACCTTCGCCGTCGAAGCGGCCATCGGCACCCTGGTGCCACGCAACGGCAAGGTGCTGGTGCTGATCAACGGCGCCTATGGCAAGCGCCTGGCGCAGATCTGCGAAGTGCTCGGCCGCGATTTCAGCACCTTTGAAACCGCCGAGGACGAACCCTGCAGCGCCGCCGACGTCGACCGCCTGCTGCACGCCGACCCGGCCATTACTCACGTCGCGTTGATCCATTGCGAAACCAGTACCGGCCTGCTCAACCCGCTGCCGCAGATCGCCCAGGTGGTCAAAGAGCATGGCAAGCGCCTGATCGTCGACGCGATGAGTTCCTTCGGCGCGCTGCCGATCGATGCCCGCGAAGTACCGTTCGACGCCCTCATCGCCGCCTCGGGCAAGTGCCTGGAAGGCGTGCCGGGCATGGGCTTTGTCTTCGCTGAAAAACACGCGCTGGGCGCCGCCCAAGGCAACTGCCACTCCCTGGCGCTGGACCTGTTCGAGCAGCACGAGTACATGGCCAGGACCGGCCAGTGGCGCTTCACCCCGCCGACCCACGTGGTCGCCGCGCTGCACGAAGCGCTGCTGCAATACCACGAAGACGGCGGCCTGCCCGCGCGCCAGCGACGCTATGCCAACAATTGCCAGGTGCTGCTGGACGGCATGGCCGAACTGGGCCTGCGCAGCTTCCTGCCGGCGGCGATCCAGGCACCGATCATCGTCACCTTCCACGCGCCGACAGACCCGCGCTACCAGTTCAAGGCGTTCTACGAACGGGTCAAGGCCAAGGGTTTCATTCTGTACCCCGGCAAATTGACCGAAGTGGACACCTTTCGCGTGGGCTGCATCGGCCACGTCGATGCGGCCGAGATGCGCGCGGCGGTCGCGGCCATTGCGCAGGCGCTGCACGCGATGCAAGTGCTGGACATCTGATTGCCCTTTTTACCCCCAGGATCTGAACCATGAACTATCAACACCCCGATACCCTGCAGGCTGTCATCCTCGACTGGGCCGGCACCGTGGTCGACTTCGGCTCGTTCGCGCCGACGCAGATTTTTGTCGAAGCCTTCGCCGAGTTCGGCGTCCAGGTCTCCATCGAAGAAGCCCGTGGCCCGATGGGCATGGGCAAATGGGACCATATCCGCACCCTGTGCAACCAGCCGCAGGTCGCCGAGCGTTACCGCCAGGCGTTCGGCCGCATGCCCAGCGACGAGGACGTGAGCGCGATCTACCAGCGCTTCATGCCGCTGCAGATCGAAAAGATCGCCGAGCACTCGGCGCTGATCCCCGGCGCCCTCGACTGCATCGCTGTGCTGCGTGCGCAAGGGCTCAAGATCGGTTCCTGTTCCGGCTATCCCAAGCAAGTGATGGACAAGGTCGTCGCGCTGGCCGCCACCAACGGCTACGTCGCCGACCATGTGGTCGCCACCGACGAAGTGCCCAACGGCCGCCCATGGCCGGCGCAGGCCCTGGCCAACGTGATCGCCCTGGGCGTTGACGATGTGGCGGCATGCGTCAAGGTCGACGACACCGTACCGGGCATTCTCGAAGGCCGTCGCGCCGGGATGTGGACCGTGGCGCTGACCTGTTCCGGCAACGCCCTGGGCCTGACCTACGCACAGTTCCGCGCCCTGGACAGCGCCAGCCTGGCCCATGAGCGCACGCGTATCGAAGCGATGTTCGAAGGTTCGCGCCCGCACTACATGATCGACACCATCAGCGACCTGCCAGCGGTGATCGCCGACATCAACCAGCGCCTGGCCCGCGGTGAAATGCCGCAAAGCCACTGATCGAGGTCAACTCAACGGCATTCGCGCCGGGCAAACCCTGCAAAACAGGCTTACAGTAA
Organism: Pseudomonas sp. LY-1; assembly: GCF_053502595.1. Taxonomy (NCBI): domain Bacteria; kingdom Pseudomonadati; phylum Pseudomonadota; class Gammaproteobacteria; order Pseudomonadales; family Pseudomonadaceae; genus Pseudomonas; species Pseudomonas sp. LY-1. Next base: position 4,452,585 of record NZ_CP094353.1, read on the forward strand.
AAGGACTTCGTCGCCAAAGAACGGAGGTTTGCCCTGATGAGTGAGGAATCAAGCGATGCCGTGGAAAAATTCCGAGTCACGTTACAGCACCATGTCGGTTGCGTTGCACTGGTTGATGGTGGTGCTGCTGGCGGTGGTCTACGCCTGTATTGAGTTTCGCGGGATCTTCCCCAAAGGCAGTGGCGGGCGGGCGCTGATCGTGGAAATGCACTTCATGTTCGGCCTGACCGTGTTTGTGCTGGTCTGGCTGCGCCTGTTTGCCCGCTCGCTGGGGGTCGCGCCGAAAATCGTACCGACGCCGCCGCAATGGCAGAGCCTGCTGGCGACCCTGATGCACTTTGCACTGTATGCCTTCATGATCGGCATGCCGATCGCTGGCTGGCTGATCGTCAGCGCCCAAGGGCATTCCGTGATGTTCTATGGGATCGAGTTACCGCCCCTGATCGGCGAAAACAAGGACTTGTCCAAGCAGATCAAAGAGTGGCACGAGCTGGGCGGCTCCATCGGTTATTGGTTGATCGGCCTGCATGCCGTGGCAGGTCTGTACCACCACTACTTCATCCGCGATAACACCGTGTTGCGCATGCTGCCCAAGCGTTAGGCAGCCAACCCTCGGCGGCCTTGCAAGCCGCCGGTGTGGACGAAGATCAGACGCGTGCCGGGAGGGAAGCGTCCGGCTTCGACCTGTTGCTTCAACGCCAGCAGTGCCTTGCCGGTATAGAGCGGCTCCAGCGGCAGGCCGCAGGCCCGTTGCGTGGTCTCGATAAAGTCGAGCAACAACGGGTCGACCTTGGCGAAGCCGCCCCGGCTGGCGTCCAACAACGCAAAGCCGTCCTGCACGATAGCGCGCACGTTCTGCGCCACGCCGTGATCGTCCGGCACCGCCATTGCACCGTATACCGGATGTCTCCCCGCCTCGGCCAACGCCAGCCCGGCCACAGTCGTGCCGGTGCCTGCCGCCAGCCACCATGCGTCGTAATCGTCCCACCCCACGTTGCTCAATTGCGCACGCGCCTGCTCGACCAATACGCCGCAACCCAACGCCCCGGCGATGCCCCCGCCGCCTTCGGGCACCGGGTAGAGATGGGGATAGTGTTCGTGCCACGGCTGCCAGAAACCGGGTTCATGCCGCGCGCGGTAGCCGCCATAGCCCAGCCAATGCAACTGCATGTCGAAGGCTTTCAGATCGAGAACGGTGGGCGTGTCTTGGGGATGGCCGCGCAACAGGCCGACGGTGGGAAAATCAAAACGCTTGCCGGCCGCCGCCAGCGCATGCAGGTGGTTGGAGTACGCCCCGCCGAGGCTGATGATCCCGTCGGCACCGGCCTGTTGCGCCAGGGCCAGGTGTTCGCTGAGCTTGAACCACTTGTTGCCGCTGATCAGCGGGTCGATGCGGTCCAGGCGCAGCACGGCCAATTCGACCCCGTTCAGCCAATCCAGCGGCAGCGGTTCCAGGGGCGCATGGGGGAGCCAGTCGAAAGGGCCCATCGGCGCAAGTCCGTATGAAAAAGGGGCAGTAGTCTAACACTGCCCCTTCTCGGCGTTTTACAACTCAGCCGCCAGGCGCGAGCCTTGGTTGATGGCGCGCTTGGCGTCGAGTTCGGCGGCGACGTCGGCACCGCCGATCAGGTGCACGTTCTGGCCCGCTGCGACCAGGCCGTCCTGCAATTCGCGCAACGGGTCCTGGCCGGCGCAGATCACAATGTTGTCCACCGCCAACAACTGCGGCTCGCCCTCGGCGCCGATGCGGATATGCAGGCCCGCGTCGTCGATCTTCAGGTACTCGACGCTGTTGAGCATCTGCACCTGCTTGTTCTTCAACCCGGTGCGGTGAATCCAGCCGGTGGTCTTGCCCAACCCGTCACCGACCTTGGAAGCCTTGCGCTGCAGCAGGAACACCTCGCGCGCCGGCGGGTGCGGTTGCGGCTTGATCCCGGCGACGCCTCCACGCGCTTGCAACTGCGTGTCGATGCCCCACTCTTTCCAGAACGCGTCGCGGTCCAGGCTGGTGGACACGCCCTGATGCACGAGGAATTCCGACACGTCGAAGCCGATACCGCCGGCACCGATCACCGCGACGCGCTTGCCCACGGGTTTGCGCTCGAGGATCACGTCGAGGTAGCTCAGCACCTTCGGGTTATCGATGCCCGCAATTGCCGGCGTGCGTGGGGCGATACCGGTGGCGAGGATGATCTCGTCGTACCCGCCTGCCGTCAGTTGCGCGACGTCGACGCGGGTGTTGAGGCACACCTCCACATGGGTGGTCTGCAATTTGCGGTTGAAATAACGCAGGGTCTCGAAAAACTCTTCCTTGCCCGGCACGCGCTTGGCGATGTTGAACTGGCCACCGATCTCGCTGGCCGAATCGAACAACGTCACCTGATGGCCGCGTTCGGCCGCCACCGTGGCAGCGGCCAGGCCCGCGGGACCGGCGCCGACCACGGCGATTTTCTTGATCTGTTTGACCGGCAGGTAGTTGAGCTCGGTCTCGTAGCACGCGCGCGGGTTGACCAGGCAGGTGGTCAACTTGCCGCCGAAGGTGTGGTCGAGGCAGGCCTGGTTGCAACCGATGCAGGTGTTGATTTCATCGGCACGACCGGCCGCGGCCTTGTTGACGAACTCCGGGTCGGCGAGGAATGGCCGCGCCATCGAGACCATGTCGGCATCGCCTGCGGCGAGGATCTGCTCGGCAATCTCCGGGGTGTTGATGCGGTTGGTGGTGATCAGCGGGATCTGCACCGCGCCGCGCAATTTGGCGGTGACTTTACTGAACGCGCCCCGCGGCACCTTGGTGGCGATGGTCGGAATGCGCGCTTCGTGCCAACCGATCCCGGTGTTGATGATGCTCGCACCGGCCTGCTCGATGGCCTTGGCCAGTTGCACGATTTCTTCCCAACTGCTGCCGCCTTCCACCAGATCGAGCATCGACAGGCGGAAGATAATGATGAAGTTCGGGCCGACCGCTTCGCGCACCCGGCGCACGATCTCCACCGCCAGGCGCATGCGGTTTTCGTAGCTGCCGCCCCAACGGTCGGTACGGTGGTTGGTGTGGGCGGCGAGGAACTGGTTGATGAAGTAGCCTTCGGAACCCATGATTTCCACGCCGTCGTATTCGGCGGATTGCGCCAGCAGCGAGCAGGTGACGAAATCCTGGATCTGTTTCTCGATGCCCGCTTCGTCCAGCTCCTTGGGCTTGAACGGGTTGATCGGCGCCTGGATCGCGCTCGGTGCCACCTGCTTGGGGCTGTAGGCATAACGGCCGGCGTGGAGGATCTGCATGCAGATCTTGCCGCCGGCTTCGTGTACGGCGCGGGTCACGATCTTGTGCTTCTGCGCCTCTTCGTCGGTGGTCAGCTTGGCCGCGCCGGAATACACCCCACCTTCATCGTTCGGGCCAATGCCGCCGGTGACCATCAGGCCCACGCCGCCACGGGCGCGCTCGGCGAAGTAGGCCGCCATGCGTTCGAAACCGCCCGGTTTTTCTTCCAGCCCCGTGTGCATCGAGCCCATCAGGGTACGGTTGCGCAAGGTGGTAAAACCCAGGTCCAACGGGGCCAGCAGGTGCGGGTACGCAGCAGCGGTCATGGTCAAGCTCCACAACGGATCATCACGGGACGTGGCACGCTCTTACGGCTTGCCATCGGTTTATGTCCCACAGACTAAGAGGCGTTCGGCTAGCACTCAATGACCGAAACTGACAAGTTATTGATCCAAATGTACAGCGCCCCTTGGCAAGCCGAGCCGCGGGCCCTACCCTAGTCGCGAACCCTGCACTCGGTCTGTTGTCTGTTCCCCCATGCGTAAACTTCTCGCTTTTACCGTCACCCTGGCGCTGGTTGCCGCCGTCGCCGCCTATCTGGTCTGGACCCAGGAACGCCCCGTGGCGCATTACCTGTCCGACCTGCGCATCACCCTGGCCGTCAACGAAGGCCAGCCTGCCGATCGCGGCAACCTGCTGGGCATTCAGCCGGAACTGTTCCCCGGCGACTACCAGAGCCTGGAACGCCTGCACCTGAAACTCGCGGCCTACCTGCAAACGGCGCGAAACCAGGGGCTGATCAATGAAAAAACCATCGTGGTGCTGCCGGAACATATCGGCACCTGGCTGATGCTCAGCGGCGAAAAAAACGAGCTGTATCAGGCGACCCACCTGAAAGATGCGATGAACTGGCTGTCGATCAGCAACCCGCTGCAGTTCATGCGCGCCTGGATCAGCGCCACCGGCGACAACCGCATGGACGACGCGTACTTGCGCATGAAAGCCCCGGCAATGGCGCGGGACTACCAAGTGCTGTTCGGCGGCCTGGCCAAGGAGTTTGGCGTGACCCTGGTGGCCGGTTCCATCGCGTTGCCCAACCCCAGCGTGAGCGAGGGGCAACTGCAGGTCGGGCATGGCGCGCTGTACAACGCCAGCCTGGTATTTGCGGCCGATGGCCTGCCCCTGGGCCAGCCGCAGCGTCAGCTCTACCCGATCTACGACGAGCGCGGCTTCATTGCGCCCGGGGATGAAAACACCGTCAGCGTGGTCGACACCCCGGCCGGACGCCTGGGCATCCTGATCGGCAGCGACAGCTGGTACCCGGACAACTACCGCAAGCTCAATGAGCAAGGTGCAAGGTTGATCGCAGTCCCCGCGTTTGTTATCGGCCGCGACACCTGGGGCCGCCCTTGGCGCGGCTTCAAGAGCGTGTCGACGCCCGCGGAAATCAGCCTCAAACCCGAAGAACTCAGCGAAGGCGAAGCCTGGCGGCGGCTAACTTTGATCGGCCAGCCGCCCATCAGCCAGGCCATCGCGGGCATGAGTGTGTTTCTGCGCGGGCAGTTCTGGGACCTGGGCAGCGCCGGCCAGAGCTTTCTCAGCAGCAACGGCCAGGTGTTCGCCGACGGCGACGCCCGTGGCGCGCGCTTGCTGAATATCTGGCTGTAACGCCGTGAAGCCGGTACGCCTGGGGGATCTGTCGGTGGGCTTCGTGCACACCCTGGCCGACGCCATCAGCAGCCACGGCCTGGACCCGCAACCGCTGTTGCTGCAATACGGCCTGGACCCGCTACGGCTCGCCGAAGCCGGCGCGCGCTTGTCGATCCCGCGTTACATGCGCCTGGGCCATGCTGCCATTCAACTGACCGGCGACCCGGGCCTCGGCCTGCGCATGGGCCAGTCGAGCCGCTTGAGCCAGGCCGGCCTGGCCGGTGTCACGGCCGCCCAGGCGCCCAACGTGCGCGAAGCGGCCCGCACCCTCACGCGCTTTGAAGCGCTGTACGGCTCCAACTATCGCGGGCAGTCGAGCTTTCATGAAGACGCCGAAGGCGCGTGGCTGCGTTTCTACTCCATCAGCCCGTACAACGCCTATAACCGCTTTGTGGTCGACTCGATCATCGCCGGCTGGCTGCACCAACTGTCGAGCCTGGCCCAGCAGCCGGTACAGGCGCAGCGCATCGAGATCGAATTCGAAGCACCGGACTACAGCGAACAATACAGCATGCTGGGTGACAGCCCGGTCCACTTCGGCGCCGAGGCCAATCAACTGCGCCTGAGCCAGACAACCCTGGCGCTGCGCAACCCGGAGCATTGCCCGAGTACCTGGCAACTGCTGTTACAACTGTGTGAAAGGGAGTTGGAGCAGTTGACCCGCACCCGCAGCCTGCGCGAGCGCATTACCCGCTTGCTCGGGCCGATGCTCAATGGCGGCCGGGAACCCGACCTGGAAGAAGTGGCGGCGCGCTTGAAGCTGCCGACCTGGACCCTGCGCCGCAAACTGGCCGATGAAGGCACTCAGTTCCGGGCGATCCTCAACGATACCCGCCGCGACCTGGCCATGACCTATATCCGCGATACGGAACTGGCATTCGGCGAGATCGCCTACTTGCTCGGTTTTGCCTCGGCCCAGGCCTTTCAACGGGCGTTCAGGCGATGGAACAACCAAACCCCAGGGGAATTTCGCCGCAGTCAGCGGCAATCCGCCTGAAGCCGGTCTTACAGCTCAGTAGCGTCGTCGGCAGGCTCCAAAGGGTCCCATTCAAAGGCCTGGTACTCCAGCAGTTCTTCTTGGTAATCGTCCATGGTGAACTCCTTCTTGAGTTGAAAGCAGCCGCAGGTAAATGACCTGCACAGCCAGCCTAATGTGCCGTGATGACGGAAAAATGTCGGTGTCATGACGTTCCTGCACGTTCAGATTAAACGTAGCAGCGTTGTACGGATTTAGCACTGGGCCATCGAAAAACAATTGCAACCATTGCAATTGCAATTATAAGTCGATTTCCCTTAGGGTAAGCCTCCCTTGCCGAGGAGTCAGACCGATGATTGCCACCACCGCGCACGCCGCACAGCTTTGCTGTGATGCGTTGAACCAGGCCGGACATACACGAAGTTCGCCATTGCATACCGTCATGAGCATGGCCAACACCCTGGAAGCCAGCCGGCAGGCCTGGGTGATTCGCGGCCAGTCCCGTTCCCGGCGCGTGGGCAGTTGGCCCGTCTGGTTTGCGCGCAAAACTGCGGAAAAACCGTTGCTGTACCTGCACAGCGCGGTGTCGTCGGCACAACTGTGTGCCTTGTCGACCGAGACGGCGCAGCGCGGCATCCTGTGCAACGACATCGAAACCCAACCCTCGGCCTGGCCCAAGGGCGCACAGCCTTCTCTCCCGCTGTGGCTGGCGAGCAATCCGCATTGCACACCCTACGATCCTGCCACGGGTGAGGAAGTCCGGGCGATCGTGCTGGCGGGACTGCGCACCTTGTATATCGACGGCAAGCCCGGGTTTTACTACCTGGCGCTGCATGACGACGACAACGCAGTACCGTTGACCGAGCAGGACCGTGAAGATGCGCTCAAGGGTATGTATCCGCTCCAGCGCGATGCCCCAGGGGACGTGCGCTTGCTCGGCGCAGGTCGGGCGCTTGAAGAGGTCGTGCAGGCCAAACGCTTGTTGGCAGAGGACTGGAATATTACCGCGCAGCTGTGGAGTTGCCCCAGCTACACGCGGCTGGCCCGAGAGGCCGCGGCCGCCGAACGCTGGAATCGCCTGCACCCCACCGCCCCCAGACGCAGCAGCCACTTGCGCGAGTGCCTGGCCGGGAATGCCGCGCCGGTGATTGCAGTGACCGGCTATGCACAGCCGATTGTCGACCCGTTGGCGGCTTACGTGGATGCGCGGTTCGTGGGGCTGGGCGCGGGCTCGGTGCAGGCATCGGCGCCCAGTCGCTATTGGATTGCGGTGTCTGCATTGAGCGCCCTGGCGAAGGACGGGCTCATCGCTGCACAGCAGGTCGAACGGGCGATGAAGCGCTACTCACTGCAATGAGCCGGAATGCGAACAACGGCGCAAGGGGCTTGCTCCCGATAGCGGCGGGTCAGTCGACAGCTGCCTGTTATCGGGACCACGCCATCTTCCACGTTGAATCGTCGTGTCTCAGGATTTGCGCCGGCTACGGACCTGCACACCGGCCTCCATCGCCAACCCGGCAGTACGTTCCAGGGCTTCGGCAAACCCCTGGCGCTGCTCCGGTGCGATCTGCGACAGGAACAGCTCATCCACCGTGCTTTCGTAGATGCCCCACATCTTTTTGCGCAACACCCGGCCGGCCTCGGTGATCGTGGCAAACGCGGCACGGCCGTCGCCGTCGGAGCGGGAGCGCACCACCAGGCCGTCTTTTTCCAGGCGGTCCACCAGGCGCGTCAGGTTGTAGCGCTCGATGGCCAGCACATCGGCCAATTCATGCATGCGCCGAGTACCTTCGGGGCCGCTTTCCAGGCCCCACAATGCGTCGTACCAGGCGTAGGGCGGCAGGTCGGCCGCAGCCAGGCGCCGCTCGATTTCACGGATGACCGTCCTGTGGGCCCTGACAAAACGGAACCAGACATCAGGCTCTTTCGACGACATGCAACACCATCCGGGGAATTTCAAGAAGGTTGCAATAGTAGCTCATCCCGCGCTAGATTCAGACATGTAGTTGCAATTGCAACTATATGTGCGCCGCTCCCACAAGGAGCTCGCTGCTTGATATTCGCCGACCCTGGAGCCTCACATGACCCCGAATACCGCAGTAAGACTGGACGACGACCCACAGGAAACCCGCGAATGGCTGGAAGCCATCGAATCGGTGCTGTCCACCGAAGGCCGCCCGCGTGCCCACTACCTGATCGACCAGTTGCTGGATTTCGACGTGGCGCAACATGGTGACGTCTACGGGCGGGTAACCACGCCCTACATCAACACAATCCCGCTGGACCGCCAGTTGCCCTACCCTGGCAACCTGGCCCTCGAACGCCGCACCAGTGCGTTTATCCGCTGGAACGCCATGGCCATGGTGCTGCGCGCCGGTAAACACTCCGGCGTCGGTGGGCATATCGCCACCTACGCGTCGGCCGCCGTGCTGTATGACGTCGGCTTCGACCACTTTTTCCGTGGGCGCACCGACACCTTCGATGGCGATCTGGTCTACATCCAGGGCCACTCCTCCCCCGGCATCTACGGCCGCGCATATCTCGAAGGCCGCATCAGCGAGGCCCAGCTCGACAACTTCCGCCGCGAAACGGGCGGTGCAGGCTTGTCGTCCTACCCGCACCCACGGCTGATGCCGGATTTTTGGCAATTCCCCACCGTGTCCATGGGGCTCGGACCGATCACCGCCGCCTACCAGGCGCGCTTTATGCGCTACCTGGAGTTGCGTGCGCTCAAGCAGCACCAGGGCCGCAAGGTCTGGGCGTTCCTCGGTGATGGCGAAATGGACCAGCCGGAATCCCTGGCCGCCATTTCCCTGGCCGGGCGTGAAAAACTCGACAACCTGATCTTCGTGGTCAACTGCAACCTACAGCGCCTGGACGGCCCAGTACGCGGCAATGCCAAGGTGATCCAGGAGTTCGAAAGCCTCTACCGCGCGGCCGGCTGGAATGTGATCAAGGTAATCTGGGGCGGCGGCTGGGATGCACTGCTGGAAAAAGACCAGAGCGGGCTGCTGCGCCAACGCATGATGGAGTGCGTGGACGGTGATTATCAGAACTACAAATCCCAGGACGGCGCCTACGTGCGCGAACATTTCTTCGGCAAATACCCGGCGTTGCTGGCATTGGTTGCGGACCTGTCAGACGAGGACATCTGGAAACTCTCACGCGGCGGTCATGACCCGGACAAGGTCTATAACGCCTATGCTGCCGCCATGAGTCATTCAGGCCAACCCACGGTGATCCTGGCGAAAACCGTCAAGGGCTTCGGCATGGGCGAAGCCGGCGAAGGCCAGAACATCAACCATCAGCTGAAAAAAATGGGCGCCGACGCCGTCAGAGCGTTCCGTGATCGCTTCGGCCTGGAAGTCCCCGACGAGCAGTTGGCTGAAATTCCTTACCTCAAGCCGGCTGCCGACAGCGAAGAGGCGCGCTACTTCGCCGCCCGGCGCCAGGCGTTGGGTGGCTACGTGCCGGCGCGCCACAGCGCCGTCGAGTCGCTGCAGATTCCTGAACTGAGCGCTTTCGCGACCCAGCTCAAAGACACCGGCGAGCGCGCCATCTCTACCACCATGGCCTTTGTGCGGATCCTCGGCACACTGCTCAAGGACCCGCACCTGGGCAAGCTGATCGTGCCCATCGTGCCGGACGAATCACGCACCTTCGGCATGGAAAGCCTGTTCCGTCAGATCGGCATTCACTCCGCCGTCGGCCAGCTCTACACCCCACAAGACGCCGGGCAACTGAGCTACTACAAAGAGAGCAAGGACGGACAGATCATGCAGGAAGGTCTGAATGAGTCCGGTGCGATTGCCTCCTGGATCGCGGCGAGTACGTCCTACAGCAACCATGCTCTGATGACCGTGCCCTTCTACATCTTCTACTCGATGTTCGGCTTCCAGCGCGTCGGCGACCTGGCCTGGGCGGCAGGCGATGCCCGGGCACGCGGCTTCCTGCTGGGTGCCACGGCCGGGCGCACCACCCTGATGGGCGAAGGCTTGCAGCACGATGATGGGCATAGCCATATCCTGGCGTCGGTGATTCCGTGCTGTGTGTCGTATGACCCAACTTTTGCCTACGAACTGGCGGTGATCATTCGCGAAGGCATGCGGCGCATGTATGTCGAGCAGGAGGACATTTACTACTACATCACCCTGCTCAACGAGAACTACCCGCACCCGGCAATGCCCGAAGGCGTGGAAGAAGGCATTCTCAAGGGTTTGTATCCGCTGAGCACACACCAGCAGGCACAGGTGCAATTGATGGGCAGCGGTTCGATCCTGCGGGAAGTGATCGCCGCGGCAGCGTTGCTCGACAAGGATTTTGCCGTACACAGCAGCGTATGGAGTGCGCCCAGCCTGACCGAGCTGCGCCGTGACGGGCATGAAGCCGAACGCTGGAACCTGTTGCACCCGGAACACGAGCCGCGCTTGAGTTACGTCGAGCAATGCTTGGCCGGGCATACGGGTCCGGTGCTGGTGGCCACTGACTACATGAAGCTGTTCGCCGACCAGATCCGCCCCTTTGTGCCGAACCGACGCTTTGTAGCGCTGGGCACGGACGGCTTCGGGCAGTCGGATACCCGGGAGGCCTTGCGCGAATTCTTCGAGGTGGACCGGCATTTCATTGTGCTGGCGGCACTGAAGGCGCTGGCCGATGACGGGCTGATAGGTCGCGAGAAAATCAGTGAGGCGATCAGTCGCTACGGGATCAATGTCGACAAGACCAATCCCGTAGCGGTCTGACTTACTGCGCGGGCGTCGGCAGGGGCGGAATCGCCTCTGTCGGCGGCGGCAGGTCCGGCGTGGTTGGCGCAGGTGCCGTTGCCGTTGCCGGTGCCGTTGCCGGTGCCGGTGCCGGCGCAGGGCTCGGTTCTGCCTGCGGGACGATCGGCGCAGGCTCCGGTGCCGGTGTAACCGGCGTCGAGACGGCCGGCGCTACAGGTTCTTCCTTCGGCGCTGGGCCCTTCTCCGCTGCCGGGGCAACTTTGGGTTCCGGCACCCCCAGTTCAGCCTTGGGCTGTTCGGGAATATGTTCGGTCTTCTTCACCTCTTGGGGCAGGAACACATCCACCAGCGCGAAGTAGCGCTCGTAGAACTTCGGCGCCGAGACAGTCTCACTCGCCACCTTCACCATCGAGTCGTCGGTGGAGCCGATCGGCATCGACACCGAGCCCAGCACACCCACACCCAGGCTGGCGGAGTTGTTGACCTTCTTCAGCGCATAACGATCCTGCAGGGCGTTGGCAAACATCGTCGAGTGGCTTTTACCTTTGCCATCATTGGCACACACCACATTGAAGCTGATCTGCATGTGAGTTTCGCCGGTCTGCTGGAAACTCTTGTTACCCACCACCAGCTTCGGATCGCTGCTGGTGATGATGTAGCCCTGGCTCAGCAAGGCACGGCGTGCGGCCTCGCACGCGGCGATGTCACTGACCGGGTAATTACGGGAGAACGTACCGGAGTCGTCGAAATTCTCGTGCTCGTAAATAGCGGTCTTGGGTGACGAGCAGCCCGTGGCGCCCGCCAACACCAGCGCCAACCCGAGGCTACGCAAGTGAAATGATGTCGACATTGAAAATCCTGAGGAAAACGGTCTGGGCGGTATTGTGCAACAGAACGAGGCCTTGGCGCGCGCATTCCTGTCGATAAAACGTCACAAGCCTACACAGCGGTGCCTGCAGGGAAAAGCCCGGCGCACATATGGTCAATAAACACGCGCAACTTGGCAGATGCATGACGACTTGACGGCCACAGTATCCAGAAACTGCCACGGTGTTCGAGATAATCATCCAACACCCGTAGCAAGCGCCCCTGCCCCACGGCCTCGTTGACCATGTAGTCGGGCAGACAGGCGATGCCCAATCCCTCGTGTACCACATGGTTGAGGGACTCAATGGTGGTACTGACCAGCGGTGTACGCAAGGTCGGCTCGGCGGCGCCCGGCAGGTGACGCAACGGCCAGTTTTCCAGCTTGCCGGTGGCGCAGAATTTGTGCCGCAGGCACGCGTGATCATTGAGATCCTGCGGTTGCTGCGGGGTGCCGTGTTGAGCGAAGTAGCCCGGCGTGCCCACAAGCACCAACTGGTAATAGCCCAGATGCCGCGCCATCAAGCGCGAATCTTCGGGCTTGCCTGTGCGAATCACCGCATCGAAACCTTCCTCGATCACGTCCACCATGCGGTCGGAAAAATCCACATCCAACTCGATATCCGGGTAGGCGCGCATAAAGTCGCTGAGCACCGGCATCAACAAGCCGCGTACCTGCGGCAGGCTGACGCGCAACTTGCCGCGGGGCGTGGCGCTGGCGTCCGTCAATTCCTGCTCGGCCGCCTCGACCTCGGCCAGAATGCGCCGGGAACGCTCAAGAAACAGCGAGCCTTCGCTGGTCAGGGTGATACTGCGCGTGCTGCGGTGAAACAGCCTGACGCCCAGGCGCTCTTCCATGCGCGCGATACTTTTGCCCACGGCCGACGACGATACCCCCAGCACGCGACCGGCGACGGTGAAGCTGCGCGTCTCCGCCACCTGCACAAATACCGACAGGCTGCTCAAGCTGTCCATGATCACGCCTCGACTGATTACGGACACCTATGTCCGCTAAGTTCGGAACCTTAGCCTGTTTTTCCGCACAGCACAGCCCCTTACTCTGCCGCCTTGCCCCTTTTATATGGATCAAGCGTCATGAGCGACAACCCTTCACTTACCCATTGCCCGGCGAACGCCGAGCCTGACGTGCTGCCGCTGGGAGGCTTGTTGGCCCTGGCTTGCGCGGGTTTTATCACCATCCTCACCGAAGCCATGCCCGCGGGGCTCCTGCCGCAGATGGGCGCAGGCCTGGGTGTGTCGCCCGCCCTGGTTGGCCAACTGGTCACGCTCTACGCACTCGGATCATTGCTCGCGGCCATCCCCTTGACGCTGCTGACACGGGGTTGGCGCCGACGCCCCCTACTGCTGGTGGCCATTGCTGGCTTCGCCCTGGTCAACAGCGTGACGGCCATATCCAGTCACTACGGGCTGACCCTGGTAGCGCGCTTTTTCGCCGGGGTATTCGCCGGGTTGCTCTGGGCCCTGTTGGCCGGTTACGCCAGTCGTATGGTCGCCCCTCACCTGCAAGGCCGGGCGATTGCCATCGCAATGCTTGGCGCACCGCTGGCCCTGACCCTGGGCGTGCCGGCCGGCACCCTGCTGGGTACCCTCGTTGGCTGGCGCTTGAGTTTTGCGATCATGACCGGGCTGACGCTGGCATTGCTGCTCTGGGCGCGCTGGCAACTCCCGGACTTTGCCGGCCAAGCAGCACAACAGCGCCTGGGCCTGCGCCAGGTGATGAGGTTGCGCGGTATTCGCCCGGTGCTTTGGGTGACCTTTACCTACGTGCTGGCGCACAACATTCTCTATACCTACATCGCCCCCCTGCTGGAGCCCGCCGGCATCCAGGCCGATATCGACCGGGTACTGCTGGTGTTTGGCCTGACGGCGTTGTTGAGCATCTGGCTGGTGGGCCTGCTGATCGATCGATGGCTGCGCTCGCTGGTGCTACTCAGTTGCATGCTGTTTGGCCTGTCGGCGCTGGCGTTGGCGTTCTGGATCGACTCGCCGGCGATCATCTACATCGCCGTCGCGGCCTGGGGGCTGGCATTCGGTGGCCTACCAGCCTTGCTGCAAACCGCCCTGGCCAAGTCGGCGGGCGAGTCGGCGGACGCCGCGCAGTCGATGCTGGTGACGGTATGGAACCTGGGCATTGCCGGTGGCGGTCTGGCGGGCGGGTTGTTGCTGCAGAGCTGGGGCGTGCTCGCGTTTCCCTGGGCGGTAGTGGCGTTGATGTTGCTGGCCGTTTGCAAACGCCCATGAAAAAGCCCCCGGTCTTTTCAGGCCGGGGGCTTTTTATTCAAACCGAGATCAGTACTTCTTGATCTCAGCCTTGGTTTCCAACTGCTTGCGGTACGCCGCGAAATCCTGCTGCCCAACACGGGAAGCGAGGAAACGGCGGTATTGCGCCTTCTCATCGTCCGATGGAGCCGCCGCTTCGGTGACGCCGTTCAAGCGCACGATCACCAGGCTGCCATCAGCGAGGGTCACGGTGGTGAAGGTCGGCTTGTCCTTGGACGCAGGCTTGGGCATGCGGAACAAGGCTTGCAGCACCACCGGGTCGATCGTTTCCTGGCTACGGGTAGCCGCTTCGGTGACTTTCCAGGCCTGGCCATCAACGGGCTGGTTCAGCGGGGTCTTGCCATCACGCAGGCTGGCGATCAACTCGTCAGCGTGAGTCTTGGCGGCCGCGCTGGCGCGTTCCTTGGTCATCTGGGTGCGGATCGCCGCTGCCACGCTTTCCAGCGGCAGTTGCGTAGGCTTCAGATGCTCTTTGGCCCGCAGCACGATGATGGTTTCCGGGTCGAGCTCGATGGCGGTGCTGTTGGCACCCTCATCCAACACTTCCGGGCTGAACGCGGCAGTGACCACGGCACGGTTGGCCGCGACACCCTCACCACCTTCGCGACCAAACGGCGCAGAGGTGTGAACGGTCAGCTTCAGATCGGAGGCCGGCTGAGCCAGGTCGGAGGCTTCGAACGCCGCATCTTCCAATTGCTTGGTCGCTTCGACAAAACGCTGTTCAACCTGTTGATTCTTGAGCTCGTGGGTCAGCTTATCTTTCAGGCTGGCGAACGATGGCACTTCTGGCGCTTCAACGCCCAACAGCTTGATCAGGTGCCAACCGAAGGTGCTGCGCACCGGTGCCGAGACCTGGTCCTTATTCAAGGCGTACAGGGCAGCTTCGAAGTCCGGATCGTAGACGCCAGGACCGGCAAAGCCGAGGTCACCGCCATTGCTGGCCGAACCCGGGTCCTGGGAGAACTCCTTGGCCAGGGCTTCGAACTGCTCACCCTTGGCCAGGCGCGCCTGGATTTCCTCGATCTTGGCCTTGGCTTGGGCGTCGGTGACCTTGTCGTTGACTTCAATCAGGATGTGCGCGGCACGACGCTGCTCAGCGAGGTTGGCGGTTTCTTTCTCATACGCTGCCTGCAGTTCATCGTCCTTGACGGTGACCTGGTCGAAGAAAGACGACTTCTTCAACTCCAGATAGTCGATGACCACCTGGTCCGGGGTCATGAACTCTTTGGCGTGCTGGTCGTAGTAAGCCTTGACCTCGTCGTCGGTGAGTTTCACCGCCGCAGGGTTGGCCTTGATATTGACGGTGGCGAAATCGCGGGTCTGTTTTTCCAGGCGGGCGAATGCCAGCACCTGCGCGTCAGTCACGAAGGCGCTGCCGAGGATGCCCAAGCGAGTCTGCTCGATCAGCATTTGCTGGGTCATCATCTGACGGAACTGCAGACGGCTGTAGCCCAGTTGACGGATCACCTGGTCAAAACGCTCGGCGTTGAACTTGCCGTCCACCTGGAACTCCGGCGTCTGCAGGATCACTTGGTCCAGCGCGGCGTCAGAGAAGGCAAACTTGGAATCAGCGGCACCTTGCAGTACCAGCTTGCGATCGATCAGGCTCTTGAGCGCCGCGTCGCGCAGCAGTTTTTCGTCCAGCAGGGAAGCATCGAAATCCTTGCCCATCTGTTGCATCAGTTGGCGACGTTGCATGTCGACGGCCTGGCTCAGTTCGGTCTGGGTGATTGCTTCACCGTTGACCTTGGCCACGTCCTGCTTGGTGTTGGTCGAAGCCTGAAAAATAGCCTCGATACCGGTGAACGCCATCAATGCGACGATGATCCCGATAATGGTCTTGGCAATCCAGCCTTGTGAATTGTCCCTGATATTTTGCAGCATGCGTCCCCCAGAAACGGTTGAACTTCAAAAATTGGCAACCGTGGAGCGTGGGTAGAGTCCGGATAGAAGAAAGGCGCATCCGAGGATGCGCCTTCTCTCGTAACTGGCGGAGCGGACGGGGGTTAGAACCCACACCCCCGGCGTGGTGACCCGATGGATACGTGGGTCAGCTGCCGCTCCGCTGCCAGGCCAGACCTGCGTCGGACCCGGGTAGGTAAAGGCTTGATCGAGGCTTAGTTAACGGCTTCTTTCAGGGCTTTACCGGCTTTGAAACCTGGTTTCTTGGCAGCAGCGATTTGCAGTGCTTTGCCAGTCTGTGGGTTACGGCCAGTGCGAGCTGGGCGGTCAGTCACAGAAAAAGTACCGAAGCCTACCAGTACCACCGAATCGCCGGCCTTCAGAGCGCCAGTGACGGATTCGATTACTGCGTCCAGCGCACGGCCAGCAGCAGCTTTCGGGATATCAGCGGATGCGGCGATAGCATCAATCAGTTCCGACTTGTTCACTCTAAGTCCCCTTATATATCTATTGAGTATGATTCTAAGTTTTTTGGTGAAAGCAAAAACCAGTGCTGAATGGCCTACAGACACTTAAGAGCCGCTTTATAACAAGGGCTCTAAAAAGCTGTCAAGGAAGCCCCCAGGCTTTAACGCATTAATGCGTGCTAATTCTTTCCTTGGAATCAGACTCGCGCTTTTCGTCCTTCGCGACTATCTCCGGAGCCACATCCGGCAAGGGCTCCGGCACGTATTGCAGCGCAATTTGCAGGACCTCGTCAATCCATTTAACCGGTTTAATCTGAAGATCTTGCTTGATATTGTCAGGAATTTCCTTCAAGTCGCGGACATTCTCTTCAGGAATGATCACGGTCTTGATTCCACCCCGGTGTGCGGCGAGCAATTTTTCTTTCAGACCACCGATGGCCAATACCTGGCCACGCAGGGTGATTTCCCCGGTCATGGCCACATCGGCGCGTACCGGAATGCCGGTCAGGGCCGATACCAGGGCCGTACACATGCCTACGCCAGCGCTAGGGCCGTCTTTCGGGGTCGCCCCTTCCGGCATGTGGATATGGACGTCGTGCTTCTCATGGAAGTCCAGGGGAATCCCCAGGCTCCGGGCGCGGCTGCGCACCACGGTCTGCGCGGCGGTGATGGATTCGACCATCACGTCACCCAGGGAACCGGTCTTGATCAATTGGCCCTTGCCCGGGATCACCGCGGCTTCGATGGTCAGCAATTCGCCACCCACCTGGGTCCACGCCAGGCCAGTCACCTGCCCTACCTGATCCTGCTGTTCCGCCAGCCCGTAGCTGAATTTACGCACGCCCAGATAGTGCTCCAGCACATCGGCGGTAATCTTCACCGAGAAGCGTTTTTCCAGCGCATGCTCCTTGACCGCCTTGCGGCAAATCTTCGCAATCTGGCGCTCAAGCCCCCGTACACCGGCCTCGCGGGTGTAGTAACGCACCATATCGCGGATCGACTCGACCTCGAATTCGATCTCGCCTTTCTTCAGGCCATTGGCCGAAATCTGCTTGGGCGCGAGGTATTTGACGGCGATGTTGATCTTCTCGTCTTCGGTGTAACCCGGCAGACGAATCACCTCCATCCGGTCCAGCAACGCTGGCGGAATGTTCATGGAGTTGGAGGTACACAGGAACATTACGTCGGACAGGTCGTAGTCGACTTCCAGGTAATGGTCGTTGAAATTGTGGTTCTGCTCGGGATCGAGCACTTCGAGCAAGGCCGATGCCGGATCGCCACGCATGTCGCTGCCCATTTTGTCGATTTCATCGAGCAGGAACAGCGGGTTGCGCACGCCGACCTTTGTCATCTTTTGAATCAATCTTCCTGGCATCGAACCGATATATGTGCGGCGATGACCACGGATTTCCGCTTCATCACGCACGCCGCCAAGGGCCATTCGCACGAATTTACGGTTGGTGGCATTGGCAATCGACTCGGCCAGGGAGGTTTTACCCACACCCGGCGGACCGACCAGGCACAACACCGGGCCACGAATTTTCTTCACGCGCTTTTGCACGGCAAGGTATTCGAGAATGCGTTCTTTGACTTCTTCGAGGCCGTAATGGTCGGCATCGAGGATATCTTCGGCGCGAGCCAGGTCCAGGCGCACCTTGGTCTGAGCCTTCCACGGCACCTGCACCAGCCAATCGATGTAGGAGCGAACCACGGTGGCTTCGGCCGACATCGGCGACATTTGCTTGAGCTTGTTCAGCTCGGCGTTGGCCTTGGTCAGGGCGTCTTTCGGCAGGCCGGCGGCATCGATGCGCTTTTTCAGCTCTTCGATTTCGTTGTGGCCTTCCTCGCTGTCGCCGAGTTCTTTCTGAATGGCCTTCATCTGCTCATTCAGGTAGTACTCGCGCTGGCTGCGCTCCATCTGTTTCTTCACGCGACCACGGATGCGCTTTTCAACCTGCAGCAGGTCGATTTCGGCATCGAGCAGCGCCAGGACGTGTTCGACACGGGCCGGCAGGTCGATGATTTCGAGGATGTCTTGCTTCTGCTCGATTTTCAGCGCCATGTGCGCGGCCATGGTGTCGACCAGGCGGCTAGGCTCATCAATACTGTTGAGGGAAGACAGGACTTCAGCCGGGACTTTCTTGCCCAACTGCACATACTGCTCGAATTGCGAGAGCAGGCTGCGTACAAATACTTCGGACTCGCGCTCCGGGGCCTCGACTTCGTCGATCAGTGCCACTTCGGCGCGCAGGTGGCCGTCCACCTCCATGAAGCGCTCGACCGCACCGCGCTGCTCACCTTCCACCAACACCTTGACAGTGCCGTCGGGCAGCTTGAGCAATTGCAGGACAGTCGCAACGGTACCGACGCGATACAGGGCGTCTTCGCCTGGATCATCATCAGCAGGATTTCTCTGGGCCAACAGCAGGATCTGCTTGTCGCCCGTCATCGCGGCCTCGAGGGCTTCGATAGACTTCTCGCGCCCCACGAACAGCGGGATAACCATGTGCGGATAGACGACGACATCACGCAACGGCAGGAGAGGCAATTCGATGGTTGTCTTCATGATTTCGCCTCTATGACAGTTGAAAAGTAAGCATGAAACCAAGATGGGGGCTGCCGGCAAAAAAAACAAGCTCAATGCCAGCAGTTAAATGCAGGAAAAACACACCCTTAAAACAAAAGGGGCCCCTAAAGGCCCCTTGTTGTTATGCAGCAGCCGGACGCTTACGCGTCTGGCGCAGCCTTGGCAGCCGGCTCACTGTTTTCATAGATATACAGTGGCTTGGACTTGCCTTCGATAACACTTTCGTCGATCACCACTTTGCTCACCTCGGACTGCGAGGGGATTTCGTACATGGTGTCGAGCAATACGCCTTCGAGGATCGAACGCAGGCCACGCGCACCGGTTTTGCGCTCCAGTGCCCGCTTGGCCACTGATTTGAGTGCGTCGGTACGGAACTCGAGGTCTACGCCTTCCATTTCGAACAGCTTGGCATATTGTTTGGTCAGGGCGTTTTTCGGCTCGGTGAGGATCTGAATCAGAGCAGCCTCATCCAGCTCGTCCAATGTCGCCAGGACCGGCAGACGACCAACGAATTCAGGGATCAGACCAAACTTGACCAGATCGTCAGGTTCGACTTCACGCAGGGACTCGCCCACCTTCTTGCCTTCTTCCTTGCTGCGCACTTCCGCACTGAAGCCGATGCCGCCACGGGTGGAACGGTTTTGAATAACCTTTTCCAGACCGGAGAACGCACCGCCGCAGATGAACAGGATATTGCGCGTATCAACCTGAAGGAATTCCTGCTGCGGGTGCTTGCGGCCGCCTTGTGGCGGTACGGAAGCAACCGTGCCTTCGATCAGTTTCAACAAGGCTTGCTGCACGCCTTCACCGGAAACATCCCGAGTGATCGACGGGTTGTCGGACTTGCGCGAAATCTTATCGATTTCGTCGATGTAGACGATACCCATCTGGGCCTTCTCTACGTCGTAGTCGCACTTCTGCAGCAACTTCTGAATGATGTTCTCGACGTCCTCACCCACGTAGCCAGCCTCGGTGAGGGTGGTGGCGTCGGCGATGGTGAACGGAACGTTCAGCAGGCGAGCGAGGGTTTCCGCAAGCAGGGTTTTACCCGAGCCTGTAGGACCGATCAGCAAGATGTTGCTCTTGCCGAGCTCGACTTCGTCGTTTTTCTTGTCACGCTGGTTCAAACGCTTGTAGTGGTTGTACACCGCTACGGCCAGAACCTTTTTTGCACGCTCTTGACCAATCACGTACTGATCAAGGATGCCGCTGATTTCTTTAGGCGAAGGCAATTTATGCGCGCTGCTTTCGGCCTGGGCTTCCTGCACCTCCTCACGGATGATGTCATTGCACAGGTCGACGCACTCGTCGCAGATAAAGACCGAGGGGCCGGCAATCAATTTGCGTACTTCATGCTGGCTTTTGCCACAGAAGGAGCAATAGAGCAGCTTGCCGTTGTCCTCGCCGTTGCGGGTGTCAGTCATTCGTTCGATCCAAATCCGATAGGCTTGCAACACAAGATGAAGGCTTATGCGGGCTTTTTCAAGCCCGCAGGTGATCGGACTTGCCGACCTGGCCTATTTTGAGCTGCTTATATTAAGCGGGGCGCTTGTCAATCACTGCGTCGATCAACCCGTAATCACGCGCGGCTTCGGCGCTCATGAAATTGTCACGGTTGGTATCACGCTCGATTTCTTCCAAGGTGTGCCCGCTGTGCTTGGCCATCAGCGTGTTAAGACGCTCACGAATAAAGAGGATTTCCTTGGCATGGATTTCGATGTCCGATGCCTGGCCCTGGAAACCGCCCAGTGGCTGGTGAATCATCACGCGCGAGTTCGGCAGGCAGTAACGCTTGCCTTCGGCACCTGCGGTCAGCAGGAAAGCGCCCATGCTGCAGGCTTGGCCAATGCAGGTGGTCGACACGTTTGGCTTGATGAACTGCATGGTGTCGTAGATCGACATGCCCGCGGTCACCGAACCGCCCGGCGAGTTAATGTAAAGATGGATGTCCTTGTCCGGGTTTTCCGCTTCAAGGAACAGCAGTTGCGCACAAATCAGGTTGGCCATGTAGTCCTCTACCGGCCCCACCAAAAAGATCACTCGCTCCTTGAGCAGGCGCGAGTAGATGTCGTAGGCGCGTTCGCCACGAGCGGACTGCTCGACAACCATCGGGACCAGGCCGCCTGCGGCCTGGATATCAGAGTTCTGCTGAATATAGGAATTACGGAACATGCTCTGCAGTTACTCCCAAATAGTCATGTCTTGAAAACGCATAAGCCAGCGCGAGGCTGGCTTATGGTTGTATTTCAAACGAGTTGGACAATCAGTCGGCTTGTGCTGCTTCCGCCGGCTTGACTGCTTCTTCGTAAGAGACCGCTTTATCGGTCACCTTAGCCTTCTGCAGAACAGTATCCACAACTTGTTCTTCCAGCACAACCGAACGTACTTCGTTCAGTTGCTGGTCGTTCTTGTAGTACCAAGCCACAACCTGCTCAGGCTCCTGGTAGGCCGAAGCCATTTCCTGGATCATTTCACGAACGCGGTCTTCGTCAGGCTTGAGGTCGAACTGCTTGACCACTTCAGCCACGATCAGGCCCAGCACGACGCGGCGCTTGGCTTGCTCTTCGAACAGCTCGGCCGGCAGTTGGTCAGGTTTGATGTTGCCACCAAACTGCTGAACGGCTTGTACGCGCAGGCGATCCACTTCGTTGGACAGCAAAGCCTTAGGCACTTCGATCGGGTTGGCGGTCAGCAGACCGTCCATGACCTGGTTCTTGACCTTGGACTTGATGGCCTGACGCAGCTCGCGCTGCATGTTCTTGCGAACTTCGGTGCGGAAGCCGTCGATGCCGGTTTCCTTGATGCCGAATTGAGCGAAGAACTCTTCGTTCAGCTCTGGCAGCTTAGGCTCGGACACGCTGTTGACCGTCACGGTGAACTCGGCGGCTTTGCCGGCCAGGTCCAGGTTCTGGTAGTCAGCCGGGAAAGTCAGGTTCAGAACGCGCTCTTCGCCGGCTTTTGCGCCAACCAGGCCGTCTTCGAAGCCCGGGATCATGCGGTTGGAACCCAGCACCAGTTGAGTACCTTTGGCGGAGCCGCCAGCGAATGCTTCGCCGTCAACCTTGCCCACGAAATCGATGTTCAGCTGGTCTTCGTTCTGGGCAGCACGTTCGGCCACTTCGAAACGGGTGTTCTGCTTGCGCAGGATTTCCAGCATGTTGTCCAGGTCGGCATCAGCCACTTCGGCGCTCAGGCGCTCGATCGCGATACCGTCGAAGCCGGCAACTTCGAACTCTGGGAACACTTCGAATACAGCAACGTATTCCAGGTCCTTGCCCGCTTCCAGGGACTTAGGCTCGATCGAAGGCGAACCAGCCGGGTTCAGCTTTTGCTCGACAACCGCTTCGTAGAACGACGCCTGGATCACGTCGCCTACCGCTTCCTGACGCGCATCAGCACCAAAACGGCGCTTGATTTCGCTCATTGGCACTTTGCCTGGACGGAAGCCAGCGATCTTGGCCTTTTGGGCAGTCTGCTGCAGACGCTTGTTGACCGCAGTCTCGATGCGCTCTGCCGGCACGGTGATGCTCAGGCGGCGCTCGAGAGCAGTAGTATTTTCAACAGAAACTTGCATGGATATTCCTCGTTGCACAGACGTTAGCCGGCCGTTTCCGACCCCAGAATCAAGGGCATGCATTCTAGTGGGTCAAACTCAAGAAGTCACCCTACTGGAAACGGGTAAAAAAACAGCAGGCAATTTATCGGTACGAAGACACTGTTGCGCCTCGCCCCGGTGACAAATACAGCCAATCGCGCCAGGGCTCTGCGCCGACCCTTCTATATATAGAAGAAGTCGCCAATCATCTCCCTGACGGCCGCCCCTGCGAACAGGACCGGCAGGCAGCGCGGCATCATCGAGACACATAAATACGACGAAACGCCCTGCCTTGCGACCCAGAACCTGCAGCCGCGGAATACTCGAACCACTAAAACAAAAAAGGCGCCAGACTGTTAAATCTGGCGCCTTTCGAATATGGGGTGGACGAAGGGGATCGAACCCTCGACAACGGGAGTCACAATCCCGTGCTCTACCAACTGAGCTACGCCCACCATATTGCGTTAACAAAGAAACCAAACCACTTCTTTGTCGAGCCTGACCCCGCCTTCCGGCCGGGCAAAGCTTTAATTGGTGCGGATGAAGAGACTCGAACTCTTACGCCTCGCGGCGCTGGAACCTAAATCCAGTGTGTCTACCAATTCCACCACATCCGCGCTTGAAGCTCTTAAAGCAAAGGCGCCAGATGATTAATCTGGCGCCTTTTCAAAATATGGGGTGGACGAAGGGGATCGAACCCTCGACAACGGGAGTCACAATCCCGTGCTCTACCAACTGAGCTACGCCCACCATCTAACGCTACTTGTGCCAAAGCTGCCTAATGGCGCACCCGGCAGGACTCGAACCTGCGACCATCCGCTTAGAAGGCGGATGCTCTATCCAGCTGAGCTACGGGCGCCTGATTAATCTGTACTCTTGGAGGATTACAAACTAAGTGCTTCCAGCCTTGCAGAACAACAATCCTGCTAGACCTTCTTAACCAGTGCTAGGCTGTGCCCGACAAGTGCGACGAATAGTATAGACGCGCCGGAAAGCCGTCAAATCTTTTTTGAAAAAAATTCATTTTATTTAAGGGGTTAGGCCAATTTGCAGACCAAGCGCCTTTGCCCCCACGTCTTGGCATGCGAGAATGCGCGCACTTTTCTTCCCCCTCTCGATGGTTAATCACGCGTAATGACTGCACAACTTATCGACGGCAAATCAATCGCCGCCAGCCTGCGCCAGCAGATCGCCAAACGCGTCACCGAGCGTAGCCAGCAAGGCTTGCGCACGCCTGGCCTCGCGGTGATCCTGGTCGGCAGCGATCCTGCGTCTCAGGTTTATGTCTCGCACAAGCGTAAAGACTGTGAAGAGGTCGGCTTTATTTCCAAGGCCTACGACCTGCCTTCCGAGACCACCCAGCAGGCCCTTACCGACCTGATCGACGGCCTCAACGATGACCCGAACATCGACGGCATCCTGGTGCAACTGCCATTGCCCGCGCACCTGGACGCCTCCCAGTTGCTCGAACGCATCCGCCCGGACAAAGACGTCGACGGTTTCCACCCGTATAACGTCGGCCGCCTGGCCCAGCGCATCCCGCTGCTGCGCCCATGCACGCCGAAAGGCATCATGACCCTGCTCGAAAGCACCGGCGTCAACCTTTACGGCCTCGACGCCGTGATCGTCGGCGCCTCCAATATCGTCGGGCGCCCGATGGCCATGGAACTGCTGCTCGCCGGCTGCACCGTGACCGTGACCCACCGCTTCACCAAGAACCTCGCCGGTCACGTCGGCCGCGCCGACCTGGTGGTAGTGGCTGCCGGCAAGCCGGGCCTGGTCAAAGGTGAGTGGATCAAGGAAGGCGCGATCGTCATCGACGTCGGCATCAACCGTCAGGCAGACGGCAAGCTGGTCGGCGACGTGGTGTACGAAACCGCCCTGCCCCGTGCCGGCTGGATCACCCCGGTACCGGGTGGCGTTGGCCCGATGACCCGTGCCTGCCTGCTGGAAAACACACTGTATGCAGCGGAAACCCTGCACGGCTGATCAACTGCCGCGCTGAAAAGAGCCCTGCCTTGTCGCAGGGCTTTTGGTTTCTGATGAACCTCACGCTCTGCTATCGTGCATCCGCGGCTGACATCTTCGGCACCCGCCAGATGCCGCAGGAACCCCAGGAGTGCTTTAGCCATGCGCAACCTACATGCCGCCCCTCTGCTGATCCTCATCGCGGTATTGATCCCCGCTTGCACCACCCAACTGACTGAAGCGGGCAAACAGGTCAACCTCGTCACGGCCTCATCCGCCCACGCTTGCCACGTCGTCAAAGCCTTCACGGTGCAGGGCTCATCCAACGGCGACGCTCTGAACACGGCATTCAATAAAGCCGCCGAGGTTGGCGCTGACAGCCTGAGCATCGTCAATGTGGGGGACGCTGGCAAAATGCAGGTAGCCGCCTTGAACTGCCGACGCTGACGGGCTTGCCCAATAGAACACGCCCCCGAACATCCGGCTCGTTCACCCAGGCGCAGCACCCGGTTTCGCGTTTCTTCGACATCCTTTTCACCCGCCATCGACAGGATCGGGCGCAACTTACCTCTACTCCTTTGAAAATCCCCATTAGACCCGCCCTCATAGCGGGCCTTTTTTTGCCCGCGATGGGCTACAAGCCTAACCAATCATCGTCTTACAGCCTTTATTTAAAGGCTCTCTATCGTTTTCTGATCCATACTCCTAAAATGTAACGTCATTTTTCATAAAGCCCGTTGCAGAACGGTATTTCTTACTTTTTTTAGCGAGTTCATCCGCGTGAAAATTCGTCTCTCTCTCGTCAGCCTTTTATTTGCTTTCACCGGCACCTTTGCGCACGCCGCCGAAACCACCCTGGCCCCGCGTGACACCTCAAAACTGCAAATCGCTTCCGGCAGCGCCATGCTGGTCGATCTGCAAACCAACAAAGTCATCTATTCCAGCAACCCGGACGTGGTGGTGCCGATCGCTTCCGTGAGCAAGCTCATGACCGGCCTGATCGTGCTGGAAGCCAAGCAGAACATGGACGAATACATCGACATCAACATCACCGACACGCCGGAAATGAAAGGCGTGTTCTCCCGGGTGAAAATCGGCAGCCAGATGCCGCGCAAAGAGATGTTGCTGATCGCCCTGATGTCCTCGGAAAACCGCGCCGCCGCGAGCCTGGCTCACCACTACCCGGGCGGCTACGCAGCCTTCATTGCGGCGATGAACGCCAAGGCCAAGGCGCTGGGCATGACCAGCACCCATTACGTCGAGCCTACCGGCCTGTCCATCCATAACGTGTCGACCGCCAGGGACCTGAGCAAGCTGCTGGCCTACGCGCGCAAATTCCCGATGCTGAGCCAATTGAGCACCACCAAGGAAAAGACCGTGGCGTTCCGCAAGCCCAACTACACCTTGGGTTTCTCCAACACCGACCACCTGATCAACCGCGCCAACTGGGACATCAAGCTGACCAAGACCGGCTTCACCAACCAGGCTGGCCACTGCCTGGTGCTGGTGACCAGCATGGGTAACCGCCCGGTGTCGCTGGTGATCCTCGACGCCTTCGGCAAGTTCACCCACTTCGCCGACGCCAGCCGTATCCGCAACTGGGTCGAGACCGGCAAGAGCGGTTCGGTGCCGGACGTTGCGTTGCGCTACAAGGCCGACAAGAACCTGAAAAACCGCCCGAACGCGACAGAGGTTCGTCGCTGAACGGCGCAACCCCAAAACAGCCCGCCTGACCAATGCCCCGACATGCTCGGGGCATTTTTTTCGGCATAAGCCACGCAAAAACAGACCGTTGCATCGCTACCCGGGGTTGCGGATCACGCCCACGAGCTGCGGCAAAATAGCGCACAGACAGGCTTTTACTTTGCGCCTGAACTGCCGCTAAATGTTCACCCCTTTCAGTCGACTTCGTTCATGGCTCGTCTCAAACGCATCAGTCCCTGGCTAGCCTGCCTGGCCATCGTGCTGAACATGCTGGCCATGCCGCTCAGCCGCGCCATGCAGACGCCGGACATGGGACTGTTGATGTGGGGCGGATTCTGCTCGGGGGGCGCCTCGCAAGCGCTGCCTCCCAACTTGAGCACGCTGATCGACCCGCTCCAGTCGGCGCCGTCGAAATCCGCCATGAAACACAGCGATTGCTGCTGCGGTCATGCCGGACTGGCGGCGCTGCCGTCCGACTACTACAGGCATTTCCTACCGCGATACGCCCCCGACACCACCCTCGACAACCCCGAGTTGCCGACGCTGCACCCCAGAATCCGCTGGCCGAGCCTGAGCCCGCGCGCCTCCCCTACCGTTTGATCGACACCCGCGCCGCCCCATAGGCGGCGCGATCTGCTTGTCAGCCGCCCGCCTGGGCGTCCTCGAAGTGTCTTGATCATCAGGAATGGTGCGTTATGCCTGCTCGAATGACTTTGCCTCGCGCAAAGCGTGTCTCTGTGTCCCGCCCGCTATGGCCCTTGCTGTCCATCGGCCTGTTCGCCCTCAACCCGCTGTCCTCGGCACTGGCCGAAACCGGTAAAACCGAAGACTCCACCCTCACCCTCGGCACCGTCACGGTCCAGGGCGCCAGCGCCAGCAGCGGCCCGCTGAGCACCAGCAGCGTGCTCAGCTCGGTGGACATTCTCGGCGCCGACATCCTCGAAAAAATGCCGGTCAACTACAGCTGGGAACTGTTCAGTCGCGCGCCAGGGGTGATCCTCACCGAGTTCAACCAAGGCACCACCTCGGGCAAGATTTCCTTTCGCGGCTTCAACGGCGAAGGCGAAGTCAACGCAGTGAAGTTGCTGATCGACGGCATCCCGAGCAACAGCAACGACGGCAACATGCCGTTCATGGACATGATTTTCCCCATGGAGCTGGACAGCATCGAAGTGGTGCGCGGCACCAGCGATGCGCGCTACGGCCTGAACAACATCGCCGGCAACGTGAATATGCTGACCCGCACTGGCGGCGACTACACCAAGGCGCGGGTGCGCTATGGCAGTTACAACACCCAGGAAACCCAGCTGGCCAAAGGCATCGAAGGCAGCAACTGGACGCAGAACTACTTCTTCGCCTACCAGAAATCCGACGGTTACCGCGATCACGCCGAGGCGGACAGGTTTTCCATGTCCGGCAAATGGTTCTACACCCCGGACGACAACAGCTACCGCATCGGCCTGATCGCCCGTCACTACGAAACCGAGGCGCAGGAACCCGGCTACTTGAGTGAAGAGGACGCCCACCAGCACCCGACCATGACCAACAGCTACAACGCCACCGACAAAGGCACGCGGCGGATGAACCAGGTCAGCCTGCACTTCGACACCGACCTGGCCGAGACGCTGGCCTGGTCGGCAAAAACCTACGTCAACACCTTCGACGACCGGCGCTGGACGCAATACTGGCGCACCAGCGCCCAGCAGGAGCGCGACGCCTACGAAACCCAGTACGGCGCCCTCACCTCCCTGACCTGGCGCCCGCAAGTCAGCTGGCTGTACGACTTCGCCCTGGAAGGCGGCGCGGACATGCAGCAGCAGCAGAACAAGAGCGAGCGCTACCGCACCAAGGACCGCCTGCGCCTGGCCCAAACCCGCGACCAGCGATTCGACTTCGACACCTACGGCGCCTATGTCCAGGCCGAGATCAAGCCGTTCGAGTCGCTGAAAATCGTCCCGGCGTATCGCGTCGATAAGATCCAGGGCGACTTCACCAACGAAATGACCGGCATGGACTACGACATCAACGACTATGGGCTGATCAAACAACCCAAGCTCAGCGTGGTGTATTCACCGTGGGACGTGGCCAGCATCTATGCCAACTGGGGGCGGACCTTCCAGGTCGGCACCGGCGCGGCGGCCTATAAGATTCCACCGCGGGATACCAACCTGGCGCCGTCGATCAACGACGGCTGGGAAACCGGGGTCAAGTTCACCCCGGCGGACTGGATCGACGGCCGCATCGCCTATTGGCAGCAAGAAGCCAGCGGCGAAGTCAGTCGCCGGCTCAACGACCCGAGCGGCGAGTCGGACAACGTCGGCGAAACCCGGCGCTGGGGTTACGACGCGCAAGTCAATCTGCACCCGGACGAACGCACCGAAATCTGGATGGCCTACTCCTGGCAGTACTCGAAAATCCTCCAGCCCAGCGCGACTTTGCCCAACAGCAAAGGCCAGGAAATCGACCACATCCCGCATCACCTGTACAACGCCGGCGTCAGCTACAAGGCCACGCGGGCCCTGCAGTTGACGGCGTGGATGAACGGCCAGACGAATTACTACCTGGAACGCGAGAACACCAAGGGCACTTACGGCGGCTACGTCTTGATGAACCTCGGCGCGACTTACCAGGTGACCGAATCGGTCAGTGTCGACCTGCAGTTGAAAAACCTCACCAACCGCTACTACGAATACGTCTGGTATGACCCGGACGGCGCCCAGGCCTCGCTGCACTCACCCGGCGACGGGCGCGCGCTGTACAGCGGCGTCACCGTCGACTTCTGATCGGCAGCGCCGCCGGGGCGCGATGAACGTTCAGGCCGGCAAGCGCAAAAACTGAACGTTCACTTCAAACCCGTCGTCCCGGCCTGTGGCCGGCGACGCCAGGGTCATGTGCGCCTTGACCCCATGGACGATGGTCTTGGCAATCGCCAGGCCCAACCCGCTGCCGCTGGCTTCGCTGCTGCCGCGCACGAAGCGTTCGGTCAGGCGCTGCAACACCGGCGCCGGCACGGCCGGTCCGCCGTTGACCACCCGCAGCAACGCATCGTCCGTGAGGCTGACGTCGACCGGTTGATCCGCCGCGCCGTACTTCAACGCATTCTCGATCAAGTTGCGCAGCAGGATGCCGAACGCGTCCGGGTCAATCGCGCAATACACGCTACCCTCGCTCGGCAGTTGCAAGCGGATGCGCTGCCCACTGCTGCGGTTCCACTCATCGACCCCATGGGCCAGTAAGGGAATCAGGTCCTGGGGCGCCTCGGACAACAGCCCGCCGCCCTCGGCCTTGGCCAGTTGCATGAGTTTTTCCGAAAGCCGCGCCAGTTCGCGCAAGGCGTGTTCGATCTTCGCCGCACGCACGCGCAACGGGCCTTCCGGCGCTTCCTGGCGCAAACGCTGGATCTGCGCCAGCGTCGCCGCCAATGGTGTGCGCAACTCGTGGGCGCTGTTGGCGGTGAAGCTGCGCTCGGCCTCCAAGGCCTTGCGCAAGCGCTCCAGCAGGTGGTTGACCGCGTCGGCCAACGGGTCGATTTCAGCCGGCAGCCGGGCCACGCTGATCGGCGACAAATCCCCCACACCACGCGCTTCCACGGCACGGCGATAAGCCAATACGCTGCGCAGGCTGAAGCGCACAAACAACCATGTGCCCAACAGGCTGATGGGGATCAGCGCCAATAACGGCATCAACAGGGCCAACAAGGCTTCCCGTGCCGCCTCACGGCGATGCCCCAGCGGCTCGGCGATCTCAATGAACAGCGTATCGCGCAGCGCACTCGCACCATACAGCCGGTATTTTCGGGTGGTGGAAAACCCTTCGCTCGGGTGTTCGCTGAAGATCTTCGGGTTGGCGTCATGGGACTGCATCAGAATCTGGCCCTGGGCATCGCGCACCAGGTACGTCAGGTATTCCTTGTGCATCTTCAGGGTGGCGACGTGCTGGGCAGTGCGCGGCTCTTCGCGGTTGCTGATTTCCAGCACGGCCAGGGGCAGGATGCGTTGCGCGGTCTCTTCCAGGGCGCTGTCGAACGCCTCGTTCAATTCGTGTTGCACCATCAGCCAGGCGCCGACAGTCGCCCCCAGCCAGAGCAAGGTCATGCCCAGGGTCAACCCGAGGCCGAGGCGCTTTTGCAGGCTGATCGGCGACTTCATCCGGCCATCAACCGATAACCCATGCCACGCACGGTTTCCAGCAGGTCGCGCCCGAGTTTTTTGCGCAGGCGGCTGATATAGACCTCGATGGTGTTGCTCTCGATTTCCGCACCGAAGGCGTACAGGCGCTCTTCGAGCTGCGACTTCGACAACAACGCCGTGGGGCGCTGCACGAACGCCTCGAACAGCGCCCATTCGCGCGCCGTCAGGTCGACGGTGATGCCGGCACGCTGCACGGTGCGCGCGTTCATATCGATCTGCAACTCGCCGAGTTTGATCTGCGGGTTGGGGTTGCCGCTGTAACGGCGGGCCACGGCGGCCACCCGGGCCGACAGCTCGAACAGGTCAAACGGTTTGACCAGGTAATCGTCGGCCCCGGCGTTGAGGCCGGCGATACGATCGGATATCTGGTCCTGGGCGGTGAGGATGATCACCGGGGTCACATTGCCGGCCGAACGCTGCTGGCGCAGAAAGTCCAGCCCGCGACCGTCGGGCAGCATCAGGTCGAGCAGGATCAGGTCATACGGCGTGCTGCGCACGCTGTTGTTCGCATGCTCCAGGCGCTGCACCCAATCGACCGCATGGCCGTCGTCGGCAATCTGTTCGCGCACCGCCTCGCCCAGCCCAGGTGCATCCTCGACCAATAAAACCCGCATCTGGCACCTCCTGTGGTGGTTGTCGTGCCGCACCTTACCGCGCTTACCTGACGTGAATCTGAAGATTCAGCTGGTTGTCAGGAATGCCCTTTAGGGTAAGCCGCAAATGCCAATCCGGCCGGAGACAGATCATGAAATCAGCTTTTATTGTCAGCACCGCACTGCTGGGCGTCCTGCTCGGCGCAAACGCCTTGGCCGACGACGACTGCAGCGAGCCGGTCAGCGACTGGCAACCACGCGAAACCCTGCACCAGCAAGTGGAACAGCAATACGGCTGGAGCGTGCAACGCATCAAGGTCGACGACGGCTGCTATGAGCTCAGGGGCACCGACCGCAAAGGCAATGCGATCGAAGCCAGCTACGCACCCGCCTCGCTTCGTCTGCGCAAACTGGAAATCCATTTCGGCGCCAACGGCGACGCCCGGGATTACCTCAACCGCCCTGGATCGGAATGATCAGCGGTTTTTCCACGGCTTTCAGGTTGCTGTCAGCCAGCAGGTCCAGGCTCTCGCCATAACGTTCAACCAGGACATCATCATGAAAAAGATCATTGCTGCAACCTGCCTCGCCGGCGCCATTGCCCTGCCGGGTCTGGCCCAGGCCCGCGAAGTGACCCTGACCACCCAACTCAAGGACTACAGCGGCAACGGCGCGTACCTGGCGATCTATGTCACCGACGCCAACGGCCAGTACCAGAAAACCCTCTGGGTCGCGGGCAAAAAGGCCAAGTACTACCGGCACCTGAGCGACTGGGCGCGTGGCAGCGCCATGAAGCCGAGCGAGTTTGACGGCCTCAGCGGCGCCAGTGTCGGCAGCGGCCGCAGCCTCACCGTCAGCGTGGAACTGGCCGACACCTTGATCGACGCCGGGTATCAGATCCGTATCGACAGCGCCGTGGAAGACAAGCGCGACAGCCGCGCCGACGTCAGTGTCCCGCTGACATCGGCCGGGTCGGGCAAGCCGGTCAGCGGCAGCACTTATGTCGAGTCCTTTACCTACGACCTGTAACACCTGCGACTTCTGGAGGCTGAACATGCTTCGCCAGTTCCATTCACTGCCCGGTCTGATCGCCGCCCTGTTGGTCATGATATTGGCCATCAGCGGCGCAGTGCTGTCCGTCAATCCGGCTTTGGAACGCCTGCACGGCACGTCAACCGCGGCCGGGCAGCTCAATGTCGGCCAGTTGGCGGGACGCATCGCCAACCACTTTCCGGGGGTGGAGCAGATCCAGCGCAGCGCCTCCGGAACAGTGGTCATCTACTACAACCAGGACGGCCAGGCGGGTGCGCAAACCGTCGATCCACTGACCGGCCAGGGCCTCGGGCCCTATGAGCCATCCGCCGTTTCGCGCTGGGTAAAAGACCTGCACCGCTCGCTGTTCATGGGTACCACCGGGCATGGGATCGCAGGCGTCGGCGCACTCTTCATGTTGATGCTTTGCGTGTCCGGCGCGCTGTTGCTGGCGCGCCGCCTGGGTGGCCTGCGCAACCTGTTGCGGCCGCTGCGCGGCTCGTTCAGCCAGCGCTGGCACGCCGAAGTCGGGCGCCTTGCCGTGCTCGGGCTGCTGCTGTCGGCCTTGACTGGGCTGTACATGTGCGCCACGACCTTCGGTTTGATCGCCGACGGCAGTCAGGCTGAGCCGGCCTTCCCCGCGCATATCAGCGTCGGCGCGGCGCAGCCGGTGGCCAACCTGCAAGCCTTGCAGGCCATCGATCTGAACGACCTGCGCGAACTGGTTTACCCGAGCCCCGGGAACCCCGAGGACGTGTTTTCCCTGCGCACCGCCCAGGGTGACGGCTACGTGGACCCGGTCAGCGGCACGCTGTTGTCGTATCAGGCCCACGATTCAATGCACAACCTGTATCAACTGATCTATCAATTGCACACCGGCGAAGGCCTCTGGTGGCTGGGCTTGATCCTCGGGGTTTGCGCCCTCAGCGTGCCGTTGATGAGCGTGACCGGCATCCTGCTGTGGTGGCGCCGCCGCAAGGCCGCGCCGAAGATTCGCCATAACAGCCCGGCCCACACTGCCGACAGCGTGATTCTGGTGGGCAGTGAAACCAACAGCACCTGGGGTTTTGCCAATACCTTGCACGCGGCGTTGCACCGGGCCGGGCACCGGGTTCACAGCGCCGCGATGAACGATTGGAAGGGCGAGTACCGCGCTGCCCAGCGCCTGTTCATCCTCACCGCCACCCACGGCGACGGCGATGCGCCGGCCTCGGCCGCGCAGTTCCTGGCACGGCTGCAGCAAGTGGGCCTCAAACCCGGCCTGCCCTTTGCGGTACTCGGGTTTGGCGACCGGCAGTTTCCGCGATTCTGTCAGTACGCCCATCAGGTGCAGGACGCGATGGTACAGGCCGGCGGCACGCCATTGCTGGGGCTGGAAACCGTGAACCGTCAATCCTCGCAGGAATTTGCGCGCTGGGGCGATGCGTTGGCGGCGCCACTGGGCCACGAGCTGCCGCTGATCCACACGGCGCAGCGCCCGCGCAGCCGTCGTCTGGAATTGACCGAGCGCATCGTCTATGGCGAAGCCGTGAACGCACCGACCCACGTCCTGCGCTTCAAGGCCGCAGGCGCGCTACCGAGCTTCCAGGCCGGCGATCTGGTCGGCATTTTGCCGCCGGACAACCCGGTGCCGCGCTTTTACTCGCTGGCCAGTTCCTCTGAAGACGGCACGCTGGAAATCTGCGTGCGCAAACACGAAGGTGGCCTATGCTCGGGGTTCCTGCATGAGCTGAAGATCGGCGGGTCGGTCGAAGCGTTCATCCAGCCCAATCCGCAATTTCGTCCGGCGTCGGGCGCGCACCCGGTGATTCTGATCGGTGCCGGCACCGGTATCGGGCCCCTGGCCGGTTTTATTCGTCATAACACCGCCAAACACCCGATGCACCTGTATTGGGGAGGACGCAACCCGGCCTCGGATTTTCTCTATGAACCGGAGCTCAAGCGTTACCTGGCCGACCGCCGCCTGACCGCATTGTGCGCGGCGTTCTCCCAGGTTCAGGAGCGCAGCTATGTGCAAGACCGGTTGCTCGGCGATGCCCTGGCGTTGCGCGCCCTGATCGAAAACGGCGCCCAAGTGCTGGTGTGCGGTAGCCGCGAGATGGCCAAAGGCGTGATGCAAGCGCTGGATAACGTGTTAGCCCCGCTCCACCTGAGTGTGCTGGCCCTGAAAGCACAAGGACGCTACCGTGAAGATGTCTACTGAGCCCCAACGCTACAGCCTGAACGGCGAGACCATGGGCACGCGCTATACCGCCGTGTTCTATGCCGAGGCCGGCGTCGACACCGACGCGATCAACCGCGGCCTGGCCCAGGCCGTGGGCCGGGTGGACCAGCAGATGTCCACCTGGAAGGCCGATTCCGACCTCAACCGCCTCAACGCCGGCCCCGAGCAAACATGGTTGCCGGTGCCCCAGGAACTGGCCACGGTGTTGGCCGCCGCGTTGCGGGTCAGCCAGCAATCCGGCGGGGCTTTCGACATCGCCGTCGGTGATCTGGTGGACGCCTGGGGCTTCGGTCCCGGCGCCCCCTCGGTCACCGAACAGACCATCGACGCCCTGCCGTCACGCAGCGGTCTGTCGGCCACTGCGGCATTGACGGTGGACACGCAACGCCACCAAGTGCGCAAACGCGCGCCGCTGCACCTCAACCTCAACGGGATCGCCAAAGGCTTTGGCGTCGACGAACTGGCGCGCTGCCTGGACGGCTTCGGGCTGACCCGCTACCTGGTCGGCATCGATGGCGAAATGCGTGCCCGCGGCGTCAAGCCGGATGCTCAACCGTGGGTCGTGGCCATTGAAAAACCAAGCCGGGGCCAGCGTGAAGTGATGGGGGTCATGGAACTCAGCGACGCCGCCATCGCCACCTCCGGCGACTACCGACACTGGATTGACGTGAAAGACCGACACTATGCTCACACCATGAACCCGGCCACCGGCGCCCCGCTGTGCAATACCGTCGCCGCCGTCACGGTGGTGGCCGCCTCGTGCATGCTCGCCGATGCCTGGGCCACGGCGTTGATGGTGCTGGGCGAAATCGAAGGCCCACGCCTGGCGCAGGCACGCGGGATGGACGCGCTGTTCGTGCTGCGCGAGGGTGAACAGCTCAAAGAAATATCGATTGTCGGCGGTATTCTGCAGGCGCAGATTGAAAGCCGTCCGCCCCAACCCCGTCCACGAACATGAGTCCCGCACACCGATGAAATTCATGCACCGGCACACCGAATCCCACCGCAGTGACCGTATCGGCTGGCTGCGCGCCGCGGTCCTGGGCGCCAATGACGGCATCGTCTCCACCGCCAGCCTGTTGATCGGTGTCGCCGCCGCCAACGCCAGCCACGCCTCGCTGATCGTCACCGGCATGGCCGGGCTGGTGGCGGGGGCGATGTCGATGGCGGCCGGCGAATACGTTTCGGTGCATTCCCAGGCCGATACCGAGCACGCCGATCTGGCACGGGAACGAGCGGAACTGGCGAGTAACCCGAAAGCGGAGCATAGCGAGCTTGCCAACATCTACATGCAGCGTGGCGTATCACCCGAATTGGCTCATCAGGTCGCCGACCAATTGATGGCGCACGACGCCTTGGGGGCTCACGCCCGGGACGAGCTGGGCATCAGCGAAGCCCTCGCCGCCAAACCGCTGCAAGCGGCGCTGGCCTCGGCGGCGAGTTTCGTGGTCGGTGCCGCGTTGCCGCTGGCGGTGACGCTCATCGCGCCAGAGCACAGCGTGGTGCCGTGGATCTGCGGCATGTCCCTGCTGTTTCTTGCCAGCCTTGGCGCCGTGGCGGCCAGGGCCGGCGGGGCGAAAGTCTTCGTCGGCGCCTGGCGCGTAACCCTGTGGGGCGTACTGGCCATGGGCATTACGGCCAGCGTCGGGGCGTTGTTCGGCGCTGTGGTGTAGCGCGAAAACACGCCGCGCCCCAACGTGGCGGGCGCGGTGTGTCTTACTTTCTTTCGGCCAATACCTTGAGTGCCTGCGCCGCAGCCTGCTCTTGCCCGGCCTGCGCGGTGGCATTGGCCGCTTCGCGCCAGCGCTGCGTATCCACATTGGCCGGCAACTGGCTCGGGCGCTGGGTGAGGATTGCCCAGTGACCGGCGCTGCTCCACTTCGACTCAAAGTCACTGAAGCTCATCAACAACCGCCGATCCATGCCTGAGCGCAGCAGCACCGTGCTTTTCTGCTGGTTGAAACCCACCACGACCACGTAGTGCGTGCTGGACAACAGGCCGCCGCCGATCCGCGCCATCACCGGGTAACCCGCGCTCACCTGCGCCAGCACCGAGGTGAGCTTGGCGTCGAGCGGATACACCATCAACCCGTATTCACGGGCCAGCACCTGCATGTTGCGCTCCAGGTTCGCTTCGTCGCCCGGCAAGTGCAGCGGCTTATCCAGCAACCCCGGTGTCATGACAATGCCTTGTTGCGACAGCATGCTGGCTAACGCCGTGGGACCGCTTTGATAAGCGTCGCTGCGAAACGTCGGCACGCCATTGAGCTCGACACGCTCCGGCAGGCCCGGCAGTTTCGACGGCTGCCCGGAACAGGCCGCGAGCCCCAGGGTGCAGGCCAGCAGCAAGGAGGTTGTAACGTTGGACCGTAACCGCAATTTTCTACCCTCTTGATCAACTGCCGGTAAGGGCCCTGATCATAGGACGCTCTTCAGCTCGGGTATAGCCTTGAACCGCAGTAAAACGCCCGGGATAGAGCAAAGAAGTTGGATCGACACGACCATTGGTCAATAGCAGGCAACCGTCATCTGACTAGACTGTCCATTGAGAAGACTGTGTGTGCGCCCTGCTGGGCGAAAGGAGGCCAGAATGAGCCTTGCAACGACGATTGTCCTGTTGATCTGCGGTTGGCTCGCGGTGGCTGCCGCCATGTTGTGGGGGGTGTTGCGCATTACCCGTCGGCACCATCACCCCCACGTCAAACCGGCTGCATCCGCCAAGCCGCACAAGACGGCGGTGCATCACGCCTAGCCAGGCATGCAATTGAAGTCCTGCGTTGCCGCGACTTCCTTACCGTGACCATCCAAGAGCGATGCGCGCACGGTGGTGCCCAGGCTGGATTCGATCAGGGTGTAGTGCTCACCCGCCTTGAAGTCTTTGTACTCCACGCGGCCCTGGCAGTCCTGCTGGTTTTCGTCGCCCGGCTCTTCCTCGAACAACGTCACATCCAAACGATGGGCTCCCGGCGGCACTTCGAAAAAGCGCCCGTCATCCACGCGTTTGCCGTCGACGCGCTCGGCCATCAGGTCATTCGGCGCTTCTTCTTTCAATCCGATCCAGGCTTCGCTGGGGTCGGCTTTGGGCATCGGGCCGGCGCAGGCCGACAGTAATAACACAGCGCTCAAGGCGGGAATCAGCAATAAAGGTTTGAGTGACATGGCAGAACTCCAAAGGATTTCAGTTAAAAGACGCATCGCATCCGATGGGTCACAAGCTTGGAGAGCCGCCCTTTGTAGAACAAATGAATACACATGAAACGATCTTCAGCCCATACCTAAATCTTCCTTCACCTGGCTGAAAGGTGCGTGTTAGGTGGGTCGGGCAAGACTGCCGGGGTTTGCAATCCTGCTCCCTCGGAGGTTCACGCATGCTCGGGCTGGTAAAGACCGCACTGCAAAAGCCGTACACGTTTATCGTGTTGGCCATATTCATCTGCATCATCGGGCCGATGGCGGCCCTGCGAACCCCCACTGATGTATTCCCCGATATCGGCATCCCCGTCGTTGCAGTGGTCTGGCAGTACAACGGCCTGTCGCCGGACGCCATGGCCGGGCGGGTGATCTACACCTACGAACGCTCCCTGAGCACCACCGTCAACGACATCGAACACATCGAATCGCAATCCCTGCCGGGCATGGGCATCGTCAAGATCTTCTTCCAGCCCGGCGTCGACATCCGCACCGCCAACGCCCAGGTGACAGCGGTGTCACAAACCGTGCTCAAGCAAATGCCCCCCGGCATCACGCCGCCGCTGATCCTCAATTACAGCGCATCGACGGTGCCGATCCTGCAAATGGCGTTCTCCAGCCCGACACTGTCGGAAGCCAAGATCCGCGACCTGGTGCAGAACAATATCCGCCTGCCCCTCAGCGCCCTGCCCGGCCTGGCCATGCCCACGCCCATGGGTGGCAAGCAGCGGCAGATCACCCTCGACCTCGACCCGCAGGCGCTGGCCGCCAAAGGCTTGTCGGCGCAGGACGTGGGCAATGCCCTGGCGTTGCAGAACCAGATCATCCCGGTGGGCACCGCCAAGCTCGGCCCCAACGAAT
Organism: Pseudomonas sp. LY-1; assembly: GCF_053502595.1. Classification (NCBI taxonomy): domain Bacteria; kingdom Pseudomonadati; phylum Pseudomonadota; class Gammaproteobacteria; order Pseudomonadales; family Pseudomonadaceae; genus Pseudomonas; species Pseudomonas sp. LY-1. The sequence continues at coordinate 4,490,731 of NZ_CP094353.1, forward strand.
ACACGATCCTGCTCAACAACAGCCCCAAGGCCATCGATGAACTCAACGACCTGCCGATCAAGACCGTCGACGGCGCGCTGATCACCATCGGCCAGGTGGCCCACGTGCGTGACGGTTCGCCGCCGCAGACCAACATCGTGCGTGTCGACGGTCATCGCGCGGTGCTGATGCCAGCGTTGAAAAACGGCAGCATCTCCACCCTGTCGATCATCGACGGCATCCGCCAGATGCTGCCGCGCATCAACGAAACCCTGCCGCCGTCGCTGAAGACCTCATTGCTCGGCGATGCGTCGGTGTTCGTCAAACAATCGGTGGGCAGCGTGGCCCAGGAGGGCATCATCGCCGCGCTGCTGACCAGCGCGATGATCCTGCTGTTCCTCGGCAGCTGGCGCTCGACGCTGATCATCGCCGCTTCGATCCCCCTGGCGGTGCTGTCGGCCATCGCGCTGCTGGCGGTCAGCGGGCAAACCCTCAACGTGATGACCCTCGGCGGGCTGGCGTTGGCCGTAGGGATTCTGGTGGACGACGCCACGGTGACCATCGAAAACATCAACTGGCACCTGGAACAGGGCAAGGCGGTGAAGGCTGCGATCCTCGACGGCGCCGCGCAGATCGTCGGCCCGGCGTTCGTCTCGCTGCTGTGCATCTGCATCGTGTTCGTGCCGATGTTCTTGCTGCAAGGCATCGCCGGGTACCTGTTCCGGCCGATGGCCCTGGCGGTGATCTTCGCCATGGCCAGCTCGTTCATCCTCTCGCGCACCCTGGTGCCGACATTGGCGATGTACCTGCTCAAGCCGCACGCGCCGGAACCGGGCACCGGCCACCACCCAGAAGATGCGTTCATCAACCACCACGAAGGCGAGCAGCACACCAAACCACGCAATGCCGTGCTGCAGTCGGTGCTGAATTTCCAGCAGGGTTTCGAGCGGCACTTCTCGAACATCCGCGACACCTACCATGGCCTGCTGACGTTGGCCCTGGGCAATCGCAAGCGCTTCATCGTCGGCTTTTTAGCCTGTGTGCTCGCCTCGTTTTTGCTGCTGCCCAGCCTGGGCCAGGATTTCTTCCCGGCCACCGACGCCGGGGCGCTGGCGCTGCATGTGCGTTTGCCGCTGGGTACGCGGATCGAGGAAAGCGCTGCGGCGTTCGACCGGATCGAGGCGCGGATACGCGAAGTGATCCCGGCCGACGAACTCGACACCATCGTCGACAATATCGGCATTCCGCTGAGCGGCATCGACATGGCCTACAGCAGCAGCGGCACCATCGGCCCGCAGGACGGCGATATCCAGGTCAGCCTGAAACAACACCACGCGCCCACCGCCGACTACGTGAAAAAACTGCGTGAGGCGTTGCCGCAAAGTTTCCCTGGCAGCCACTTTGCGTTCCTGCCGGCGGACATCAGCAGCCAGATCCTCAACTTCGGCGCGCCGGCGCCGCTGGACGTGAAAATCTCCGGGCGCAGCGATGCCGAAAACCGCGCCTACGCCGTGGAACTGGAACGCCGTCTGCAACACGTACCGGGCATCGCCGACCTGCGCATCCAGCAGTCCACCGGCTACCCGTCGCTGCAAGTGAATGTCGACCGCCTGCGCGCCAACGGCCTGGGCATCACCGAGCGCGATGTGACCAACAGCATGGTCGCCTCCCTCGCGGGCAGCTCGCAAACCGCGCCGACGTTCTGGCTCAACCCGGCCAACGGCGTGTCCTATTCCATCGTCGCCGCCACCCCGCAATACCGCCTCGACAGCCTGCCGGCGCTGGAAGCGCTGCCGGTGACCGGTGCCGATGGCCAATCGCAAATCCTCGGCGGCGTGGCCAGCATCTCCCGCGTGCAAAGCCCGGCGGTGGTGACCCACTACAACATCGAACCGACCCTGGACCTCTACGCCAACGTGCAAGGCCGCGACCTCGGTGGCGTGGCCCGCGACGTGCAAAAAGTGCTGGACGACACCGCGTCCATGCGCCCCAAAGGCGCGACGATCAGCCTGCACGGGCAGATCGATGCGCTGCATGAAGCCTTCAGCGGTTTGAGCGTCGGCCTGCTCGGCGCGGTGGTGCTGATCTACCTGCTGATCGTGGTCAACTTCCAGTCGTGGGTCGACCCGTTCGTGATCATCACCGCATTGCCGGCGGCATTGGCGGGGATCGTGTGGATGCTGTTCCTCAGCGGCACGTCGTTGTCGGTGCCGGCTCTGACCGGGGCCATCCTGTGCATGGGCGTGGCCACCGCCAACTCGATCCTGGTGGTGAGCTTCTGCCGGGAACGCCTGGCCGAACATGGCGATGCACTCAAGGCCGCACTGGAAGCCGGCTACACGCGCTTTCGTCCGGTGTGCATGACCGCCCTGGCGATGATCATCGGCATGCTGCCGCTGGCCTTGTCCGAGGAGCAGAACGCGCCGCTCGGCCGCGCCGTGATCGGGGGCCTGATCCTCGCCACCACCGCCACCCTGTTATTTGTTCCCGTGGTCTTCAGCCTGGTCCACGGTCGTCAGCCTACTCGCGCAACTGTTGGAGAAACGCCCCATGTCGTCTGATCACAAACCCTCGCGCAAGCGTCTGATGCTCATGGGTGTCGGCGGCCTGACCCTGGCCGCCCTGCTGGTCGCCAACGGCCTGTACGCCCGCACAATGCACGAACGCGCCGTCACCGCCTGGACCGAAACCGCCGCCGTGCCGCAGGTGATGGTGTTCCAGCCGTTGCAGAACGTAGCCGGTGACACCCTGCGCCTGCCCGCTCACCTTGAAGCCTGGAGCAAGGCGCCGATCCATGCGCGGGTCAGCGGCTACTTGAAGGACTGGAAAGTCGACATCGGCAGCCAGGTCAAAGCCGGGCAAATCCTCGCCGAAATCGACAGCCCCGATCTCGATCAACAACTGGCGCAGACCCATGCGCGCCTGGTGCAGCAACAGGCCAATGCGCGGCTGGCCGCCACCACCGCGACACGTTGGCAAAACCTGCTGGCCAGCCATTCGGTGTCGCGCCAGGAGGCCGATGAAAAAACCTCCAACGCCGCAGCGGCCAAAGCCAACGCCGAAGCCGCCGCTGCCGATTACGCACGCTTGTCGGCGCTGGAAAGCTACAAGACTATCCGCGCGCCGTTCGCTGGCACCATCACTGCGCGCAACACCGACATCGGCCAGTTGATCAAGGCCGACACCGACAGCGACCCGGAGCTGTTCAACATCGCCGACACCCACCAGTTGCGCCTCTACGTGCCGGTGCCGCAGAACTACGCGGCCGTCATCCACCCCGGGCTTGAAGCCGAGCTGAGTGTTCCCGAGCACCCCGGCGAACACTTCAAGGCGCACCTGATCGGCGACTCCACCGCCATCGACCGCCGCTCCGGCACCCTGCTCGCGCAGTTTGTCGCCGACAACCCCAACGGCGAGTTGCTGCCGGGCGATTACGCCGAAGCGACCCTGCCGATTCCGGCAGACACCCATGGCGTGAGTATCCCGGCCAGCGCGCTGATCTTCCGTGCCCAAGGCACCCAGGTCGCGGTGCTGGATGCGCAAAACCACATACACCTGCAGGCCATCCATATCGGCCTGGACCTGGGCGAACGCCTGGTGATCGACCAGGGCCTGAAACCCGCCGACCGCGTGGTCGACAACCCGCCCGACGCCCTGCGCGAAGGCGACCCCGTGCAACTGGCCGACGCCTCCGGAGGTGCCCATGCGCCCAAGGCTTAAACCACTTGCCGCGGTGATGCTGCTGGCGTTGCAAGGTTGCTCGCTGGCGCCGACCTACAACGTGCCGGCGATCGACCTGCCGGCCAACTATCGCGAACAGACCAGCGATGGCCCCTGGCACAGCGCGCAGCCGTCCGACCAACTGGCGCCGCAGTGGTGGACGCTCTACCGCGAACCGCGCCTGGATCAGTTGCAACAGCAATTGCTCAAGGCCAACCCGGACCTGGCGGCAGCGCTGGCGCACTTCGATGCATCCCAGGCGTATGCCAGCCAATTGCATGCCGGGCTGTTCCCGCAAATCACCGCCAGCGCACAACCGCTGCGTCAGCGCCAATCCGACTCGCGTCCGCTGCGCAGCACCACGCAGCCGTCGGTTTACAACAGCAACACGGCGGGGTTTTCGTTGAGCTACGACTTGGACCTGTGGGGCAAAATCCGCAACCAGGTGGCGGCGGGTGATGCGCAGGCGCAAGCGTCGGGCGACGATCTGGCAGTGGCGCGCTTGAGCTTGCAGCATCAGTTGGCGACCTTGTACGTGCAGCTCAATGGGCTGGATGCGCAAAGTCGGATTCTCAACAGCTCGCTGGAAGATTTCAGCCAGGCCCTGCAACTGACGCGCAGCCGCTACGAGGGCCAGATTGCTTCGGAACTGGACCTGACCCGCGCGCAAAACCAGCTCGCCCAAGCCAAGGCGCAACTGGATGAAGTACGCGGGCAACGCAACCTCACCGAGCATGCCATCGGTGAACTGGTCGGCGTGGCGGCCAGCGACTTCACACTGCCGGCGAGCCAACAACTGATCGCCCTGCCGGGGATTCCGTCGCAACTGCCGAGCCACCTGCTGCAACGTCGCCCGGATATTGCGGCGGCAGAGCGCCGAGTGTTTGCGGCCAACGCAAATATCGGCGTGGCCAAGGCCGCGTGGTACCCGGACTTCAGTCTGACCGGGTTGATTGGCGGGCAGACCCAAGGCGTGGGGAATTTACTGTCGGCGGGCAATCGGTATTGGGCGCTGGGGCCGCTGATGAACTTGCCGATCTTCGATGGCGGTCGCTTGAGCGCCAACGAACGCCAGGCCAAGGCCGAGTTCGAACAAGCCTCGGCACAGTACCGCAGCCAGGTACTGAAAGCCGTGCGCGAGGTCGAAGACAACCTGGCACAGCTAAGGGATTTGCAGCAGGAGGCGCAGGATGAACAAGCCGCGGCAGATGCGGCGCAGCATACGCAAGCGTTGGCAATGAACAGCTACCAGGCCGGCGCGGTGAGCTATCTGGATGTAGTGACCGCACAGACAGCGGCGTTACAGGCACAGCGGACCTTGCAGGCGGTGCAGACACGGCAGTTGCAGGCGAGTGTGGGGCTGGTCACCGCGCTGGGCGGCGGCTGGCAACCTGGCGCCTGACGCTTTTTTTGTGCAAACCAGCTCAAAGGTGGGAGCTGGTTTGCCTTTGATGAGGCTGGATCAGCCAAACATCATCGACTGATCCAGCGCATATTCAGTCTTCCGGCCGACTGTTGAGAAACACGGTCACTGCTGTGTAATCACTGTCATTGGCGTGTCGGTACGCGGTATTGCTGTGATAGCGGCGGCGTCAGTTCCGGCCTCATCGGGGGCAAGCCCCCTCCCACACTGGTCCGGCGCCAGACACACAATGCATGAACACCGCAGAACCCATGTGGGAGGATTCAAGCCCATCCCACACTGGTCCGGCGCCAGACACACAATGTATGAACACCGCAGAGCCCATGTGGGAGGATTCAAGCCCATCCCACACTGGTCCGGCGCCAGACACACAATGTGTGAACACCGCAGATCCCATGTGGGAGGATTCAAGCCCATCCCACACTGGTCCGGCGCCAGACACACAATGTATGAACACCGCAGAGCCCATGTGGGAGGGGGCTTGCCCCCGATAGCGTTCGCACAGACACATCCTGCCAAAAGCCTGCCCTTCAATCTGCAGTTCACCCATCTAGCCTCTCAAAACACACCCAGAGAGAGGCCAGGGAATGCCCGACTTACCCGCTTCACACCGCCTGCGTATCGGTCGATTCAGCGAACCCAACCGTATCTACCTCATCACCACCAACACCCACGAACGCATCCCGATATTCAAGAATCTCCATCTCGGTCGCTTGGTGGTCTGGCAGTTTCGGTCAGCCCAGTATCAGGGGCTGGCGAACTCCCTGGCATGGGTGATCATGCCGGACCATTTCCATTGGCTGCTCGAACTGAAAAAAGGCTCGCTGGCTGACCTGATGCGCCAGGTGAAGTCCAAAAGCACACGGAGCGTCAACGGTGCGAGCGGACGCAAGGGGCGGCTTTGGCAGGAAAGTTTCCATGACCGGGCACTGCGCAAGGAAGACGACCTGGTGAAAATGGCCCGGTATGTGGTGGCCAATCCATTGCGGGCGGGATTGGTTAGCCGGATTGGCGACTACCCGTTGTGGGATGCCATTTGGGTATAGACACAGTTCAACTGTGGGAGGGGGGGGCTTGCTCGCGATGGCGGTGGGTCAATCACATGTGTATCGGCTGAACCACTGCTATCGGGAGCAAGCTCCCTCCCACACTGATCCCGCGCCAGACACACAATGTATGAACACCGCAAAACCCATGTGGGAGGGAGCTTGCTCCCGATAGCAGTGGTTCAGCCAGCTTATCTGTAACTGACCCACCGCCATCGCGAGCAACCCCCTCCCACAGGTTTTACCGCGTTTCAGGCCGCGCGTTTGCCGCTGGCAATGGCGGCCGAGGCGGCCACCATCGCCCGCAACAACACCGCACACCCCGCCGCCAGGTCATCCGGCGCGGCGTTTTCGATTTCGTTGTGGCTGATGCCGCCTTCGCATGGCACGAAGATCATCCCCGCCGGGCCGAGTTCGGCGACGAAGATCGCGTCGTGCCCTGCCCCGCTGACGATGTCCATGTTCGACAACCCCAACCCATTCGCCGCATCGCGCACTGCATCGACGCAACCCTTGTCGAAATACAGCGGCGGGAAGTCGGCGGTGGGTGTCATTTCAAAACTCAACCCATGCTTGGCGCAGGTCTCGTCGATCACCTGGCGTACCTGGCCGATCATCGAATCCAAGCGCGCCGGTTCCAGGTGGCGGAAGTCCAGGGTCATACGCACTTCACCCGGGATGACGTTGCGTGAGCCCGGATAAGCCTGCAAGCAACCGACAGTGCCACACGCATGCGGCTGATGCCCCAATGCCGCCGCATTCACCGCCGCGACCACGGCGGCCGCGCCGACCAGGGCGTCCTTGCGCAGGTGCATCGGCGTCGGCCCCGCGTGGGCTTCAACGCCGCGCAGGGTCAAGTCGAACCACTTTTGCCCGAGGGCACCGAGCACCACGCCGATGGTTTTCTTTTCATCCTCAAGAATCGGCCCCTGTTCGATATGTGCCTCGAAATAGGCGCCGACTTTGTGCCCACTCTCCGGCCGCGTCCCCGCATAGCCGATCGCATTCAGTGCCGCGCCGACGCTGATACCCTGCGCATCGACCTTGGCGAGGGTGTCGGCCAGGCTGAATTTCTCGGCAAACACCCCCGATCCCATCATGCACGGCGGGAAGCGCGAGCCCTCTTCGTTGGTCCACACCACCACTTCCAGCGGCGCCTCGGTTTGCACCTTGAGGTCGTTGAGGGTGCGCAACACTTCCACACCGGCCAGCACGCCGAAGCAGCCATCGAACTTGCCACCGGTGGGCTGGGTGTCGATATGGCTGCCCGTCATCACTGGCGGCAGGTCGGGGTTACGCCCGGGGCGACGGGCGAAGATGTTGCCGATACCGTCGACGGTCACGCTGCACCCGGCCTCTTCGCACCATTGCACGAACAGGTCGCGGGCCTGGCGGTCGAGGTCAGTGAGGGCCAGGCGGCACACGCCGCCCTTGGCGGTGGCGCCGAGCTTGGCCAGCTCCATCAACGACTGCCACAAACGGTCGCGGTTGATGTGCTGATGGGTCGATTGCAGAACGTCCAGGGCAGCGTTCATGGGGATCTCCTCAGGCTACATGTTATGAATGGAATGCAGTTCAAAGGTGGGAGGGGGCTTGCTCCCGATTGCAGTGGGTCAGTCACCCATGCAGTGGTGGAATGACCACCTGTTTGACTGCATGCCATCGCGTTACAGCAGGGATTTGGCCGGCATCGGCGTCAGTCCACGCCTGGCATTCAGCCCGTAATACAACACGCCGCCCAACGCCGAACCGGTAAACCAGCCATAGCTGTAGAACCAGCTGAACACGTCGCTGCCCAATGACAGCAAGGTCAGCACCACCGGCACGCCAAACGCGACAAACCCGCTCCAGTTCCACGCCGGGTACACGTCGTCACGGTACAACCCGGCGAGGTCCAGGCGCTGTTTGCGCGTGATGAAGTAGTCCACCACCATGATCCCGGCGATCGGCCCCAGCAGGCTGGAATAGCCGAGCAACCAGTTGGAATACACCGTCTCCAGGCTCACATCGGAAACGATCAGCCCGAGCTTCTTCAGCAGCTCGTGGCCCATCAACACCAACCCCACCAGGCCGGTGAGAATCACTGCCGAAGTGCGGTTGATCAGCTTGGGCGCAATGTTCTGGAAGTCGTTGGTGGGCGACACGATGTTCGCCGCCGTGTTGGTGGACAAGGTGGCGACGATGATCAATGCCATGGCCACGGCGACCCACACCGGGCTCTGGATATGCCCGATCAGCGTCACCGGGTCGGACACGCTGACGCCCACCAGTTTCACCGACGCGGCGGTCATGATCACACCGAGGGCGGCGAACAGGAACATGGTCAGCGGCAGGCCGAAAATCTGCCCGAGGATCTGGTCCTTCTGGCTTTTGGCGTAGCGGCTGAAGTCGGGAATGTTCAGCGACAAAGTGGCCCAGAACCCCACCATCGCGGTCAGGCCGGCCATGAAGTAACCGGTCAGGCTTGCACCTTCGGGGCGTTTGGGCGGGATCGCCATCAACTCGCTGAGGGACACGTTCGGCATCGCCCACACCAGCAGGCCAATGCCCACCGCCACCAGCAGCGGTGCCGACAGGGTTTCCAGGCGCTTGATCGACTCGGCGCCGCGCAACACCACCCACAGGTTGAGGGTCCAGAAGATCATGAAGCCGATCACCTCACCGGTGCCGCCCAAGGCCTTCCACCCCTCGAAAATCGAGCCCAGGAACAGGTGAATCGCCAGCCCGCCGAACATGGTCTGGATGCCGAACCAGCCGCACGCCACCAGTGCTCGGATCAGGCACGGCACGTTGGAACCGAGGATGCCGAACGACGAACGCAGCAACACCGGGAACGGAATGCCGTACTTGGTACCGGGGAAGGCGTTGAGGGTCAGCGGGATCAGCACCACGATATTGGCCAGGAGGATCGCCATCAGCGCCTCGCCCACCGACAAACCGAAGTACGCAGTGAGCACCCCGCCCAGCGTGTAGGTGGGCACGCAGATCGACATGCCGACCCACAGCGCGGTGATGTGCCACTTGTTCCACGTGCGTTCATGCACCTTGGTCGGTGCCATGTCGTGGTTGTAGCGAGGGCTGTCGAGGACGTCGGGGCCGGCGTCGAGTTCGTACAGGCCGTTGCGTTCAATAACTTGCGATCTGTTCTGTTGCATGGCCGCTCCACGGTTTTTTCGAATTATTGTTGCTCACCTGCAAGGTCGGTGCAGGTGGCCGGAGTACCTCGTAAACAACATGACATCAAGGGTCCGGCCAGCCGCCACTGCACTCAATAAACGTGCCGACAACCCGCCCTGACCCTGCACCGCATATATAACTCGCTGATGTTTATCAGCTTTATTTCAAACGCCGTTGAGTCCTTCGGTACTTGCCGCGTGACGCTGGCTGGATAACGCGCAAGTTGTCCGAACGTTCAGGACTCAATCTGGTGCAACACAATTATTTTTATTTACCGCCGCCGTCAAGCGGCATGTCTCAAGCGCCTGATTTGCAATAAGAAATGTTGTTCATATTTGTAACCTGTCAAGTGCGTCAAAATGGTGATCAGTCGCCACATTTTGGTGATTTTAATTTTTTATCCTTATATTTCAATTAGTTAAAACACAAATAAGCGTAGGAAAAATCTTCTTGCTCATTCTAAAAACACCGGCTAGTTTCTATTCCTGTCACCGATGACAGGTTTTTACCAAGCCTGTGCTGAAAACAACTACAACACTTAGAACTGGCACCAGCCGGTCAAGCCTGTGAGGAACTCGACATGTCGCTGTTGATCCGTGGCGCCACCATCATTACCCACGACGAAAGTTACCGCGCCGATGTTTTATGCGCAGACGGTCTGATTCGCGCGATTGGCACGGGCCTGGATATTCCCGCTGGCACCGAAGTACTCGATGGCAGCGGCCAATACTTGATGCCCGGCGGCATCGACCCGCACACCCATATGCAACTGCCCTTCATGGGCACCGTGGCCAGTGAGGATTTTTTCAGCGGCACGGCGGCGGGCCTGGCGGGGGGCACCACCTCGATCATCGACTTTGTGATTCCCAACCCACAGCAATCCTTGCTCGAAGCCTTTCACCAATGGCGCGGCTGGGCGCAGAAGTCGGCGGCCGACTATGGCTTTCACGTGGCGATCACCTGGTGGAGCGAGCAGGTCCGCGAGGAAATGGCCGAGCTGGTCAGCCATCACGGCGTCAACAGCTTCAAGCATTTCATGGCCTACAAGAACGCGATCATGGCGGCCGACGACACCCTGGTGGCCAGCTTCGAACGCTGCCTGGAGCTGGGCGCGGTACCCACCGTGCATGCGGAAAACGGCGAGCTGGTGTATCACCTGCAACGCAAGCTGATGGCCCAGGGCATCACCGGGCCGGAAGCGCACCCGCTGTCGCGTCCGTCCCAGGTCGAGGGCGAAGCGGCCAGCCGCGCGATCCGTATCGCCGAGACCATCGGCACGCCGTTGTACCTGGTACACGTCTCGACCAAAGAGGCGCTGGATGAAATCACCTATGCGCGCGGCAAGGGCCAGGCGGTGTACGGCGAAGTGCTCGCCGGGCACTTGCTGCTGGACGACAGCGTCTACCGCCACCCCGACTGGCAGACCGCCGCCGGCTACGTGATGAGCCCGCCGTTCCGCCCGCGCGGGCATCAAGAGGCGCTGTGGCATGGCCTGCAATCCGGCAACCTGCACACCACCGCCACCGACCACTGCTGCTTCTGCGCCGAGCAGAAAGCCGCCGGGCGTGACGATTTCAGCAAGATCCCCAACGGCACCGCCGGTATCGAAGACCGCATGGCGCTGTTGTGGGATGAAGGGGTCAACACCGGGCGCCTGTCGATGCAGGCGTTCGTCGCGCTGACCTCCACCAACACCGCGAAGATCTTCAACCTCTACCCGCGCAAAGGCGCAATCCGCGTCGGTGCCGATGCCGACCTGGTGCTGTGGGACCCCGAGGGCACGCGCACGATTTCCGCCAAGACCCACCACCAGAACGTCGACTTCAACATCTTCGAAGGCAAGACCGTGCGCGGCGTGCCGAGCCACACCATCAGCCAGGGCAAGCTGGTCTGGGCCGACGGCGACCTGCGCGCCGAACGCGGTGCCGGGCGGTATGTGGAACGGCCGGCGTATCCGTCGGTGTTCGAGCAGTTGAGCAAGCGGGCTGAGCGTTCCAAGCCGGTTGCGGTGAACCGCTGAGACCGCTATCGGGGGCAAGCTCCCTCCCACAACTGACCGCATGCTTTCAGACACAATGCGATCACTGTGGGAGGGGGCTTGCCCCCGATGAGGCCAACCCAGGCAACAAAAATGCCCGCCAGAGGCAATCCGAAAAAAAAACCGTGAGGCCCACACCGTGATCCAGACCCTGACCCACCTCCCCCATCCCCATGAAGACGGGGCGACCCTCGCCAGCCATTTCACCGACCTGGCACCGCCCCTCAACGCCCGCCAGGCGCAACTGGAAGCCTCGCGCTGCCTGTATTGCTACGACGCGCCGTGCGTGAATGCGTGCCCCAGCGAAATCGACATCCCATCGTTCATCCGCAACCTCCACACCGACAACGTGCAAGGCGCCGCGCAGAAGATTCTCTCGGCCAACATCCTCGGCGGCAGCTGCGCCCGGGTCTGCCCCACCGAGATCCTGTGCCAGCAAGCCTGCGTGCGTAACCACGGCGAAGAATGCGCGCCGGTGCTGATCGGCCTGTTGCAACGCTACGCCATCGACAATGCGCACTTCAGCGAACACCCGTTCCAGCGCGCCGCCACCACCGGCAAGCGCATCGCCGTGGTCGGCGCCGGGCCGGCCGGCCTGGCCTGCGCCCATCGCGCCGCGTTGCACGGCCACGATGTGGTGATCTTCGAAGCCCGGGGAAAAGCCGGCGGCCTGAATGAATACGGGATCGCCAAGTACAAACTGGTGGATGACTTCGCGCAGAAGGAGCTGGAGTTCCTGCTGCAGATCGGCGGCATCGAGATCCGTCACGGCCAGCGCCTGGGCGACAACCTGTCGTTGAGCGAACTGCATCAGCACTTCGATGCGGTGTTCCTCGGCCTCGGCCTGGCCGCCAGCAAGCAACTCGGCCTGCCCCATGAAGACGCACCCGGCCTGCTCGCCGCCACCGACTACATCCGCGAACTGCGCCAGGCCGACGACCTGAGCCAACTGCCGCTGGCCGACCGCTGCATCGTGCTCGGTGCCGGCAACACCGCCATCGACATGGCCGTGCAAATGGCCCGCCTCGGCGCCCACGACGTCAACCTGGTGTATCGCCGGGGCCTGGCGGACATGGGCGCCACCAGTCACGAGCAGGACATCGCCAAGGCCAATCAGGTTCGCCTGCTGACCTGGGCCCAGCCGGAGGAAGTGCTGCTGGACGAGCAAGGCCATGTGCGCGGCATGCGTTTCGCCCGCACGCACCTGGACAACGGGCGCCTGCAACCCACCGGCGAAACCTTCGAATTGGCCGCCGATGCGATCTTCAAAGCCATCGGCCAAGGTTTCGACAACGCCGCACTGCACGACCCGCTGGCCCAGCAACTGCAGCGAGTCGGCGAACGCATCTTCGTCGACGAACACCTGCGCACCAGCATCCCCGGCGTGTATGCCGGCGGCGACTGCGTCAGCCTCGGCCAGGACCTCACCGTGCAGGCGGTGCAACACGGCAAGCTGGCGGCAGAAGCCATGCATGCCCAACTCATGCTCAACGTGGAGGCTGCGTAATGGCCGATCTCTCGATTGTCTTCGCCGGTATCAAAGCCCCCAACCCGTTCTGGCTGGCCTCCGCGCCGCCCACCGACAAAGCCTACAACGTGGTCCGCGCCTTTGAAGCGGGCTGGGGCGGCGTGGTCTGGAAAACCCTCGGGGAAGACCCGGCGGCGGTCAACGTGTCGTCGCGTTACTCGGCGCATTACGGCGCCAACCGCGAGGTGCTGGGCATCAACAACATCGAGCTGATCACCGACCGCTCTTTGGAGATCAACCTGCGCGAAATCACCCAGGTCAAAAAGGACTGGCCGGACCGCGCGCTGATCGTGTCGCTGATGGTGCCGTGCGTCGAAGAGTCCTGGAAAAACATCCTGCCGCTGGTAGAAGCCACCGGTTGCGACGGCATCGAGCTGAACTTCGGCTGCCCCCATGGCATGCCCGAGCGCGGCATGGGCGCGGCGGTCGGCCAGGTGCCGGAGTATGTGGAGCAAGTGACGCGCTGGTGCAAGACGTACTGTTCGCTGCCGGTGATCGTCAAGCTCACGCCGAATATCACCGACATCCGGGTGGCGGCGCGTGCGGCGTATCGCGGCGGTGCGGATGCGGTGTCGCTGATCAACACCATCAACTCCATCACCAGCGTGGACCTGGAGCGCATGGTCGCCCTGCCGACGGTCGGCACCCAGAGCACCCACGGCGGTTACTGCGGTTCGGCGGTCAAGCCGATCGCGCTGAACATGGTCGCCGAAATCGCCCGCGACCCGCAGACCCACGGCTTGCCGATCTGCGGCATTGGCGGCATCGGCAACTGGCGCGATGCGGCGGAATTCGTCGCCCTCGGCTGCGGCGCCGTGCAGGTGTGTACGGCGGCGATGCTGCATGGCTTTCGCATCGTCGAAGAAATGAAGGACGGCCTGTCGCGCTGGATGGACAGTCAGGGTTACACCAGCCTGCAGGATTTTTCCGGGCGCGCCGTGGGCAACACTACGGACTGGAAGTACCTGGATATCAACTACCAGGTGATCGCCAAGATCGATCAGGCCGCCTGCATCGGCTGCGGGCGTTGCCACATTGCCTGCGAAGATACGTCGCACCAGGCCATCGCCAGTTTGAAACAGGCGGACGGCACGCATAAGTACGAAGTGATCGATGACGAATGCGTGGGCTGCAACCTGTGCCAGATCACCTGCCCGGTGGCCGATTGCATCGAGATGGTACCGGTGGACACCGGCAAGCCGTTCTTGAACTGGACCCAGGACCCGCGTAATCCCTATCGGGAAGCGGTGTAGTCCAGTAGAGCGCTATCGGGGGCAAGCCCCCTCCCACAGTTGACCGCATTCTTTCAGACAAAATGCAGTTCATTGTGGGAGGGGGCTTGCCCCCGATGAGGCCCTCAGCCTCACCACAAGCCTCAGGGCTCAAACAGTTGACCGCATTCTTTCAGACAAAATGCAGTCAATGTGGGAGGGGGCTTGCCCCCGATGAGGCCCTCAGCCTCACCACAAAACTCAAGACTCAAACAGTTGACCGCATTCTTTCAGACAAAATGCAGTCAATGTGGGAGGGGGCTTGCCCCCGATGAGGCCCTCAGCCTCACCACAAGTCTCAAGTCTCAAACAGTTGACCGCATTCTTTCAGACAAATGCAGTTCATTGTGGGAGGGGGCTTGCCCCCGATGAGGCCCTCAGCCTCACCACAAGCCTCAAGCCTCAAGCCTCAAGGCTCCAACCCAATCCCCCGCAAAATCACCCCCGTCACCGTCTGAATCGCCCTCTCGAACTGCATATCCGACAACGGCTGGTGATCGTTCAGAATCTTCACCTGATGATCAAAGTCGGCGTAGTGCTGGGTCGAGGCCCAGATCATATACAGCAGGCTCGCCGGCTCGACCGGCAGGATGCGTTTGTCTTCCACCCATTGGCGAATTTTCGCTTCCTTCATCTTGGCCCAGTCGTACAGGCTTTCATCCAGCGCCTCACCGAGCGTCGGCGCGCCGTGGATGATTTCGTTGGCCCAGACCTTCGACCCATACGGCCGCGTGCGCGAGCGTTGCATCTTGGCGCGGATGTAGCTGCTGAGCACCACTCGCGGGTCATCGAAGGTTTCGAAGCTCAGGGCATCCTGCTTCCACACTTCCAACAGATCGAACAGCACCGCGCTGTACAGCTCGCTCTTGGTGGTGAAGTAGTAATGCAGGTTGGAACGCGGCAGTTGCACTTCGGCGGCAATATCGGCCATGGCGGTGCTGCCATAGCCCTTCTCGGCGAAGATTTTTTCCGCCGCCAGCAGGATTTTTTCGACGTTGACCCGACGAATTCCGATCTTGTGCTTGCCCATAAGGGCTCCCTGACAAAGACATAACGGAAAGACTACCACCCGCTCTAGATCGGGGCGACAGGAGGAGCCGAAACTTCGTACACTGCCCGTCCTATCCTTTGATTGGTATTGCTCAATGTTGATCAAGAAAACCCTGACCACCGTCGCTCTGCTGGCCTCGCTGCTGGGCGCCTCGGCGGCGTTTGCCCATGCTCACCTCAAGAGCGCGACGCCTGCGGCAGACAGCAGCGTCGCCGCACCGAACGATGTGCGCCTGACCTTCAGCGAAGGCGTGGAGGCGACCTTTTCCAAGGTTTCCCTGAGCAAGGACGGCACCGAAATCGCAATCAAGGGCCTGGCAACGCCGGATGCCGACAAGAAAACCCTGGTGGTGACGCCCGCCGCGCCCCTCGCAGCCGGCACCTACAAAGTGGTGTGGAACGCGGTCTCGGTCGACACCCACAAGAGCAACGGCGAATACAGCTTCAAGGTCGGCCAATAACCTATGGCGACGCTGCTGGTGCTGTGCCGTTTCCTGCATTTCATCGTCGTCTTGTTGATGTTCGGGGCCTGTGTATTCAGGCCCTGGCTGATGGGCAATGCACCGCAGCCGGCGCTGGACCGGCAAGTGCTGCGTATCAGCCGAGCACTGGCCTGGCTCGGGCTCGGCTCCGGCGTGGCCTGGTTGCTGCTGATCACGGTCAGCATGGCCGGCAGTTGGGACGCCGCACTGCAACCGGCCACTGTGCAATTGGTGCTGGGCAAGACCTTTTTCGGCCAAGTGTGGCTCTGGCATCTGCTGCTCAACGTGCTGCTGTTGATCGCCTTGATCAAACCCTGGTCGGCGTTGCGCCTGCCCTTGATCGGCCTGCTGCTGGCGACCCTGGCCCCGGTCGGTCACGGAGCCATGCTCAACGGGCTCAGCGGCCAGTTGCTGATCCTCAATCAGGTCGTCCACCTGGCGTGCGTGGGCGCCTGGCTTGGCGGTCTGCTGTTGCTGGTATTGATCCTGCGCCAACTGCAGCGCCATGGGCTGGAGCCGATTCTGCGGCGTTTCAGCGGCGCGGGTTATGGCCTGGTCGCCGGCTTGCTGGTCACCGGCTTGATCAACGTGCGTGTATTGACCGGGCAACTGTGGCCCACCCCGCTGTTCAACGGTTTCGCCCTGATTCTGCTGATCAAGGCGATGCTGGTGCTGGGCATGTTGACCCTGGCGCTGCTGAACCGCTTGCGTATCGAGCGCTGCGAACAGCGACTGGAGACCTTGAAGGCCAGTGTGATGGCTGAATGGTTACTAGGTATTTTAGCGGTTGCCGCCGTCTCCCTCCTCGGCACCTTGCCCCCGATGGCGATGGCCGGCTGAATCCATAGTCGACACGATCCAACTCTCACACTGAACCACGGCCGCTTTTGCTCAGCGAAGCCTGGTCATCGTATAACTTCTGATTGACAAGCCACAAAAACCCCGCAAATATCACCCTTATGTTGTACGACGACGTATGACAAATAATAAAAACAACAAACCCAAGGGAGCGTCACTGTGCGTCCATCCGCCCGCAATTCCTCCTCGCATCTCGGCCTTATCGGCCTCGGCAGCCTGGCTTTCACCCTGCCCCTCATCGCCCAGGCCGAAGGGTTTGTCGACGACGCCAAGGCCACGCTCAACTTACGCAACGCCTACTTCAACCGCAATTTCACCAACCCGTCCAACCCCCAGGCCAAGGCCCAAGAGTGGACGCAGAACTTCATCCTCGACGCCAAATCCGGCTACACCCAGGGCACCGTGGGCTTCGGGATTGATGTGCTGGGCCTGTACTCGCAAAAGCTCGACGGCGGCAAAGGTACCGCTGGCACCCAGTTGCTGCCGGTTCACGACGACGGTCGCCCCGCTGACAACTTCGGGCGCCTGGGCGTGGCGCTGAAAACCAAGCTGTCGAAGACCGAACTGAAAATCGGCGAATGGATGCCCGTGCTACCGATTTTGCGTTCCGACGATGGCCGTTCCCTGCCGCAAACCTTCCAGGGCGGCCAGGTCACCTCCAATGAAATCGCCGGTCTGACCCTCTACGGCGGGCAGTTTCGCGGCAACAGCCCGCGCAACGATGCGAGCATGGAAGACATGTTCATGAACGGCAAAGCCGCCTTCACCTCAGACCGCTTCAACTTCGGCGGCGCCGAATACACCTTCAACGATAAGCGCACCCAGGTCGGGCTGTGGTACGCCGAACTGACCGACATCTACCAACAGCAGTACCTCAACCTGACCCACAGCCAGCCGCTGGGCGACTGGACCCTGGGCGCCAACCTCGGTTTCTTCAACGGCAAGGAAGACGGCAGCGCCCTGGCCGGCGACCTGGACAACAAAACCGCATTCGCCCTGCTCTCGGCCAAATACGGCGCTAACACCTTCTACGTCGGCCTGCAGAAACTCAGCGGCGACAGCGCATGGATGCGGGTCAACGGCACCAGCGGCGGCACCCTGGCCAACGACAGCTACAACGCCAGCTACGACAACGCCAAGGAGAAATCCTGGCAACTGCGCCACGACTTCAACTTCGCGGCGCTCGGCGTTCCGGGCCTGACCCTGATGAACCGCTACATCAGCGGCAGTAACGTCCACACCGGCACGATCACCGATGGCAAGGAATGGGGCCGCGAATCGGAACTGGCCTACACGGTGCAGAGCGGTGTCTTGAAGAACCTCAACGTGCGCTGGCGCAATTCGACCATGCGCCGGGACTTCAGCAATAACGAGTTCGATGAGAACCGGGTCTTCGTCAGCTACCCGATTTCGTTGCTTTAAAGATCTAAAACCCGGGCACATCCATTGTGGGAGGGGGCTTGCTCCCGATGACGGTGTATCAGGCAATGTCTCTGTGACTGACCCATAGCCATCGGGGGCAAGCCCCCTCCCACATTGACAAGCGGGGACTCTCTAACAATACTTCGGCATAGTCATACGACAACCTACAACAAAAACTGGAATCCAGATGACCACCACTACCCCAGCGCCCTTCAACCGCCTCCTCCTCACTGGTGCCGCCGGCGGCCTCGGCAAAGTGCTGCGCGAACGCCTGCAGCCGTATGCCCAGGTGCTGCGCCTGTCGGATATCGCCTACATGGCCCCCGCCGGCGCCAATGAAGAAGTGCAGCCCTGCGACCTGTCCGACAAACACGCGGTACACCATCTGGTCGAAGGCGTCGACGCCATCCTGCATTTCGGTGGCGTATCCGTGGAGCGCTCGTTCGAAGAAGTCCTCGGCGCCAATATCTGCGGGATTTTTCACATCTACGAAGCCGCCCGCCGCCATGGCGTCAAGCGCGTGATTTTCGCCAGCTCCAACCATGTGATCGGCTTCTACCAACAGGGCGAGCACCTCGACGCCCACTCGCCGCGTCGCCCGGACAGTTACTACGGGCTGTCCAAGTCCTACGGCGAAGACATGGCCAGCTTCTACTTCGACCGCTACGGCATCGAGACCGTGAGCATCCGCATCGGCTCGTCGTTCCCCGAACCGCAGAACCGCCGGATGATGCACACCTGGCTGAGCTTCGATGACCTGACCCAACTGCTCGAACGCGCGCTGTACACGCCGAACGTCGGCCACACCGTGGTCTACGGCATGTCGGCCAACCTCGACACCTGGTGGGACAACCGCTACGCCGCACACCTGGGCTTCACCCCCAAAGACAGCTCCGAAGTATTCCGCGCCCAGGTCGAGCGCCAGCCGCCGCTGGCCGCCGACGACCCGGCCAAGGTCTACCAGGGCGGTGCGTTCTGCGCCGCCGGGCCGTTCGGTGACTGACGTCACACTAACCCAAGGGAGTGAGTTGCCATGACCGCTGAATTGATTGTCGACGCCCGCAACGCCGTAGGCGAATGCCCGGTGTGGGTGCCCGAAGAAAACGCCCTGTACTGGGTGGATATTCCCAACGGCGGCCTGCAACGCTGGAGCGCCGCCACCGGCCATATCGACGCGTGGAAAGCCCCGCAGATGCTCGCCTGCATTGCCCGCACCGATGCGGGCAACTGGGTCGCCGGGATGGAAAGCGGCTTTTTCCAGCTCACCGCGCACAACGACGGCAGCCTCGACACCACGCCCCTGGCCGAGGTCGCGCACCCGCGCGCGGACATGCGCCTGAACGATGGGCGCTGCGATCGCCAGGGCCGGTTCTGGGCCGGCAGCATGGTGCGGGACATGGGCGCAAATGCGCCCGCAGGCATCCTCTACCGTTACGCGTCGGGCGCCGCGCCGCATGCGCAGTTGGACGGCTTTATCACCCTCAATGGCCTGGCCTTCAGCCCCGATGGCGGCACGATGTATGTCTCGGACTCGCACCCGCTGGTGCAACAGATCTGGGCCTTCGACTACGACACCGACACCGGCACACCGTCCAACCGCCGCGTGTTTGTCGACATGCAGCCACACCAAGGCCGCCCCGATGGCGCGGCCGTGGATGTCGACGGCGGCTACTGGATCTGCGCCAACGACGCCGGCCTGATCCACCGCTTCACCCCCGACGGTCGCCTGGACCGCTCCCTGCGCGTGCCGGTGAAAAAACCCAGCATGTGCGCCTTTGGCGGCAGTCGCCTGGACACCCTGTTCGTCACCTCGATCCGTGACGAACAGAGCGAGCAGTCGCTGTCCGGCGGCGTATTCGCCCTCAACCCCAGCACGACAGGACTGCCCGAACCCCGCTTCGCCCTCTAGCTGCATCGCTGTGCCTTGAATACAACAATAACAAGACAGGAGTGACCGCTCATGGACTTCAAACGCACCTTGCTCGCCGCCGCAATCTTCACCCTCAGCAGCGCCGCCCACGCGCTGGAAATCAAATTCGCCGACATCCACCCCGCCGGCTACCCCACCGTCGTGGCCGAAGAGAACATGGGCAAGGCCCTCACCCAAGAAAGCAACGGCGAACTGACCTTCAAGTACTTCCCCGGGGGCGTCCTGGGTTCGGAAAAAGAAGTCGTCGAACAGGCCCAGGTCGGCGCGATCCAGATGACCCGGGTCAGCCTCGGCATCGTCGGCCCGGTGGTGCCGGACGTGAACGTGTTCAACCTGCCATTCGTGTTCCGCGACCAGGCGCATATGCGCAAAGTCATCGACGGCGAGATCGGCGATGAAATCCTCGCCAAGATCACCGACTCCGAATTCGGCCTGGTCGCCCTGGCCTGGATGGACGGCGGCACGCGCAACCTCTACAGCAAAAAACCGGTGCGCAAGATCGAAGACCTCAAGGGCATGAAGATTCGCGTGCAGGGCAACCCGCTGTTCATCGATGCCTTCAACGCCATGGGTGCCAACGGTATCGCCATGGACACCGGCGAGATCTTCAGTGCCTTGCAGACCGGGGTGATCGACGGTGCCGAGAACAACCCACCCACCCTGCTGGAACACAACCACTTTCAGAACGCCAAGTACTACACCCTCACCGAGCA
Organism: Pseudomonas sp. LY-1; assembly: GCF_053502595.1. Classification (NCBI taxonomy): domain Bacteria; kingdom Pseudomonadati; phylum Pseudomonadota; class Gammaproteobacteria; order Pseudomonadales; family Pseudomonadaceae; genus Pseudomonas; species Pseudomonas sp. LY-1. The sequence continues at coordinate 4,511,368 of NZ_CP094353.1, forward strand.
CCTGATCCTGCCCGAACCGATCGTGATGTCGAAAATCACCTGGAACAAGCTCACCCCCGCGCAACAGCTCATGGTGAAGAACGCCGCCAAGGCCGCCCAGGCCGATGAGCGTGTGCTGTGGGATAAAAAATCCGCCAGCAGCGAGGAAAAACTCAAGGCGGCTGGCGTGGAGTTCATCCGCGTCGACAAACAGCCCTTCTACGACGCCACCGCCGCGGTTCGCGCCAAGTACGGCGCGCCTTACGCCGAGATCATCGCGCGCATCGACGCCGTTCAATAACCCGCCCTGCCTCTCGCATAAGGCCCGGCGCGGTCGGCATCGACGCGCCCGGTCACGGTGAACGCCATGAAGAATCTAGTGCTGCGCATCAACGACCGCCTCTACATGACCTGCATCTGGGTCGCCGGCCTCTCGGTCCTCGGGGTCGCGCTGATCATCCCCTGGGGCATCTTCGCCCGCTACATCCTCGGCACCGGCTCCAGCTGGCCGGAGCCCACCGCCATCCTGCTGATGCTGGTGTTCACTTTTATCGGCGCCGCCGCCAGCTACCGCGCCGGGGCGCATATGTCGGTGGCGATGGTCACTGACCGCCTGCCTGCGCGCCAACGCCAGGTCGTCGGCATCCTCTCGCAACTGCTGATGGGCACCATCTGCCTGTTCATGACCATTTGGGGCAGCAAGCTGTGCCTGTCCACCTGGAACCAGTTCATGAGCGCCATCCCTACCCTGCGCGTGGGCATCACCTACATGCCGATCCCGATCGGCGGGTTGCTGACCCTGGTCTTCGTGGTGGAAAAACTCGTGCTCGGTGACCAGAGCAACCGACGGGTCGTGCGCTTCGATCTGGTTGAAGAAAGCGAAGGGGCTGCCTGATATGGACGCATTGATTCTGTTGGGCAGCTTTGTCGGCTTGATCCTGATCGGCATGCCAGTGGCCTATGCCCTGGGCCTGTCGGCGTTGATCGGCGCGTGGTGGATCGACATTCCGTACCAGGCCCTGATGATTCAGATCGCTGGCGGGGTGAACAAGTTTTCGCTGATGGCGATTCCGTTCTTCGTGCTGGCCGGCGCGATCATGGCCGAGGGCGGCATGTCGCGGCGGCTGGTGGCGTTCGCCGGGGTGCTGGTGGGTTTTGTGCGCGGCGGCTTGTCCCTGGTGAACATCATGGCCTCGACGTTTTTCGGCGCGATCTCCGGCTCCTCGGTGGCCGACACCGCCTCGGTCGGCTCGGTGCTGATCCCGGAAATGGAGCGCCGTGGCTACCCCCGGGAGTTCGCCACGGCGGTGACCATCAGCGGCTCGGTGCAGGCGCTGTTGACCCCGCCCAGCCACAACTCGGTGCTCTACTCCCTGGCGGCGGGCGGCACGGTGTCGATCGCCTCGCTGTTCATGGCCGGCGTGGTCCCGGGCCTGCTGATGAGCGCGTGCCTGATGGTGCTGTGCCTGATCTTCGCGAAGAAGCGCGACTACCCCAAGGGCGAAGTCATCCCGCTCAAGCAAGCGCTGAAAATCTGCGCCGACGCACTGTGGGGCCTGATGGCCATGGTGATCATCCTCGGCGGCATCCTGTCGGGCATCTTCACCGCCACCGAGTCCGCTGCGATCGCGGTGCTGTGGGCATTCTTCGTGACCATGTTCATCTACCGCGACTACAAATGGAACGAGCTGCCCAAGCTGATGCACCGCACGGTACGCACCATTTCCATCGTGATGATCCTGATCGCCTTCGCGGCCAGCTTCGGCTACATCATGACCCTGATGCAGATCCCGGCGAAGATCACCACGCTGTTCCTGACCCTGTCGGACAACCGCTACGTGATCCTGATGTGCATCAACGCCATGCTGCTGTTGCTCGGCACGGTGATGGACATGGCGCCGCTGATTTTGATCCTCACGCCGATCCTGCTGCCGGTGGTGCTCGGCATCGGCGTCGACCCGGTTCACTTCGGCATGATCATGCTGGTCAACCTCGGTATCGGCCTGATCACTCCACCGGTCGGCGCGGTGCTGTTCGTGGGGGCGGCGGTGGGCAAGGTGAGTATCGAGAACACCGTGAAGGCGCTGCTGCCGTTCTATGGCGTGCTGTTTTTGGTGCTGATCGCGGTGACTTACATTCCGGCGTTATCGCTGTGGCTGCCAGGGCTGGTGCTGTGATGCTGATTGAACTGGAAGATCACCTGACCCACCTCACCCTCGCCCCGGCCGTCGGCGGCAGCATCGTCAACTGGCGCGTGCGCGCCAGCGGCCAGCCCCTGCTGCGGCCTAGCGATCAAGCGGCGCTGGACACCGGCCTGCCCGGCAAACTGGCCTGCTATCCCCTCGCGCCGTGGTCCAATCGCATTGCCAACGGCGGTTTCGATACGCCGGCCGGCTGGCTGGCACTCACGCCCAACAGCGCGACCGATCCGCTGCCGATTCACGGTTCGGCCTGGCAACAGGCGTGGCGCGTGGTCAGCCAGTCGGCGGGTGAAGTGCTGCTTGCGCTGGAATGCGCCACGCCGTTCGCCTATCGCGCCGAGCAGCGGTTTGGGTTGAGCAACGGCGTGTTGAGTATCGGGCTGAGCGTGACGCATCTGGCCGAAGCCGCCGCGTGGCACGGTTTGGGCTTGCATCCTTACTTCCCGCGCCGGGCGGGTACGCGGTTGCAGGCCAAGGCTGGGCAGGTATGGATGAGTGATGCGTCCAAGCTGCCGACGGCGCTGGCACCCGTACACGCCGATTGGGATTTCCAACAGCTCAAGGGATTGCCCCAAGCGTTGGTCGACAACGGGTTTTGCCAGTGGGACGGGCATTGCCGGATCGAACAGCCGGAGCTGGGTTACACCCTGGAATGCCAGGCCACCGGCGCCGATTACTTCTTGCTGTACTGCCCGCCGGGGTTGGGGTTCTTCTGCATCGAGCCGGTGAGCCATCCGGTGAATGCCCATCACTTGCCGGGCAGGCCGGGCCTGAAACTGCTGGAACACAACCAGCAGACCCAACTCAATTTCACCCTGAAATACATTCCAACTGTGGGAGGGGGCTTGCCCCCGATGGCAGTGTGTCAGCCACTACATGCATGACTGACCCACCACTATCGGGGGCAAGCCCCCTCCCACATTTTTGACTGGGTTCGGCTTCCAGGATCAGGTCGGCTATAAGGCAGCCTCGCTTTTGCTTTTGCTTTTGATCTTAGGCGCCCCGTAAAACCACGCTGGCCGAACGCAGGCTTGAATCCGTGGGCAACCCGGCAGGACGCCGGGTTAGCCGTCCTGGGCCAGGGATGGCCCATGACGGCGGCCCACGGATTCAAGCCGGAGTGAGGGCATGCCGAGCCTAGGCGAGGCACCGAGTGGTGGGGCAAGAGCCCTTTGGTTACTTTGGGGCTTTTCCAAAGTGACCCGCCGTAAGGGCGGAACCCATAGCAGCCGTGACCGCAACAATGGATATGTACTCAACCCAAAAAGCTGGTCAGCCCAGAGGCCGCCATCGGGGGCAAGCCCCCTCCCACATTGGATCTCCTTTGCATTGGCGACCCCATGACACGCCCTATCAGATCCAGCCAAGCCAGCTCCAGTACGTCGCCGCAAACACCAACATCAACAAGTAACCCATCAGCGTCACCAACACCCCCACCTTGGCAAACTGCCGCGCCGTGAATGTCCCGGTCCCCAGGCACACCATGTTCTGCGGCGCATTGATCGGCAGGATAAACCCGTAGCTCACCACAAACCCCAACAGCATGGTCATCCCCAACCGGTTGAACTCCCCCGGCAAGGTCTGCAACACCGCAATCAGGATCGGCAACAACGCCGAGGTCAACGCGGTCGCACTGGCAAACCCCAAGTGGATCACGATCAAAAACGCCCCGAGGATGGCAAACACGCCCAGCGGCCCGACCTGGTCCAGGCCGGTATGCGCCACCACTTGCGAACCCAGCCACTGCCCGGCCTGGGTGGTCAGCAACGCCGTGCCGAGGCTGATGCCGACGCCAAACACAATCACCGTGCCCCACGGAATCCGCGACTGCACATCCTTCCAGGTCATCACGCCGATCCCCGGCAACAGCAGGAACACCAGCCCGGCGTAGGTGGTCGAGGTGGTGTCGAAATTGTGCAGGCGCCCTTCGGTAGCCCACGCCAACAGCAACAGCACCGACACGGCAAGCAGGCGTTTTTGCGGGCCGGTCATCGGGCCGATGTCCACCAGCGACTGGGCCACGGCTTCTTTGCCGCCGGGGATGCTGTCGCTTTCCGGCGGCAGTAGTTTGATCACCAGGAACAGCAACACCGCCGACATGATCAGCGCCCATGGCGCGCCGGCAATCAGCCAGTCGATCCACGACACGCGCTGGCCGAGCATCTTGTCCATGAACCCAACGGTCAGCAGGTTCTGCGCGGCGGCGGTCTGGATGCCGACGTTCCAGATGCTAGTGCCCTGGGCCACCACGATCATCAGGCCGGCGGCGATGTTGGAGCGTTTATCGACGCCAAACGCCGCCACCACGCCCATCATGATCGGCACCACGCAGGCACTGCGCGCGGTGGCGCTGGGTACGACGAGGCTCAGGAGGATAGTCACCGCGATCGCCCCCAGCAGAATGCCGCGGGTGCTGGTGCCGACCCGGGTCAGCGTGACCAGGGCGATGCGCCGATCCAGGCCGGTGTGGGTCATGGCGGCGGCGATGAACAACGCCCCCGCCACCAGCGCCAGCGCCGGGTTGGAGAAGCCGGTCAGCGCCATGCCGATGGCCGGGCTGGAGCCGATCAGGTGCGCGGGGTCTTGCAGCGACGGCGCGGTGCCGAGCAAGAACGCCATGAGCGAGGTGATCATGATCGCGCTGGCCTCATAGGACACCGCCTCGCTGATCCACACCACCACCGCAAACGCGAGGATCGCCAGCATGCGATGCCCGGCCACCGGCAAATCCGCGGGCAGCGGTAACAGCAGCACCCCGACCATCACCAGTACAGCGACGACCAGGCCCAAGGGCAACTTGAATGATGCAGCGGTTGTTGCGGGGGCGCTCATGGGGGAGTCTCCGTCGGCGTCAAATCAGGCTGGGAGCATGGCGCAAAATGCCGCACGCGGTGTTGACAGGTATCAAACCTCTAGGCCAATAACTGACTCAACACCGCCCGCAACTTCCCGGGCTTGACCGGTTTGTTCAACAACGGTGCGTCCAGCCGCCGCAGGATGCGCCGGCACTGGTCGGTGCGGTCGGCGCTGATGATCACGGCGGGAATCGTCTGGGCAAAATGCTCGCGCAGGTACTTGACCACCTCACAGCCCACCACGCCGTGGTCCAGGTGATAGTCCGCCAGGATCAGTTCCGGCGCCCTGCCCTGCAACGCCAGCAACGCGCCGGCCTGGTCGGTGGCCGTGATCACCTCGCAGCCCCACTGCCCGAGCAGCGCGCTCATGCTTTCGAGGATGCTGACTTCGTTGTCCAGCACCAGCAAACGCCGCCCCGGCAGCGGGTTGCCGGTGGTCGGTTGCGTGGGTAGTTGGCTGATGGCCAACGGCATTTCTTCGCTGATCGGCACTTCGAGGCTGAACATCGACCCGCGTCCCGGCCACGAGCGCACCGCCACCGGGTAACCGAGGATCTCAGCGATCCGCTCGACAATCGCCAGCCCCAGGCCCACGCCCTTGCGGTCCGAGGCGCGGCCGACGTCCAATTGGTTGAATTCGAGGAAGATCGCGTCGAGCCGGTCGGCCGGGATGCCGCGCCCGGTGTCCCACACTTCCAGGCGCAGGTGATCGCCGCGACGACGGGCGCCGAGCAGGATGCAGCCGTCGTCGGTGTAGCGGCAGGCGTTGCTGAGGAAATTACGCAAAATCCGCGTCACCAGGCGCAGGTCGGTCCGGATCGCGTAATGGCCGGTGTGTGCGCGTAGATTCAGTCCGGCGGCCAGGGCGACGGACTGGAATTCGGAGACCAGCGGCGCAAACAACTCATCCAGGCGATACAGCGCCACGTCCGGCTTGACCGCTGCCTGGTCGAGCCGCGAGATATCGAGCAAGTCGGTGAGCAAATCCTCGGCACCTTCCAGGGCCTGGTGCGTGCGCTCCACCAGCACCTGTTCGACGCTCGGCAACGACCGTTCGCGCAGGGTGGCGATCAGCAGCCGTGCGGCGTTGAGCGGCTGCAACAGATCATGGCTGGCGGCGGCGAGGTACTTGTCCTTGCTGCGGTTGGCGGCCTCGGCGGCGTCGCGGGCGTCGCGCAGCTCCTGTTCGACCTGTTCGCGCTGGGCGACCTGCTGTTGCAGGTTGCGGTTGGCTTCGAGCAGTTCATCGGTGCGCGCCGCCACCCGCTGCTCCAGCTCATCGTTGAGGCGGATGTAGCGGTTGCGCTCGGCCTCCAGCTCATCGAGGCGGGCCGTGAGTTCCGGGTAGTGGCTCTTGCGCGCAGACTGGTCGCCCAACCCCAGCAGCCCGGCCAGGGCGCGCTGCTGGTCGTCAGAGAGCTTCGCCATAGACGACCTCGACGTCACGCTGGCTCGATTCGCGGGGGTTGGTGAGGATGCACGGGTCGTGCATGGCGTGCTGGGACAGGAACGGAATGTCCGCCACCCGCACGCCGTGCAGGCCGAGGGTTTCGTGGAAGCCGATGGCACGCTTCAGCGCGATCAGATGCTCGACCAGCCGCCCGCGGATCTGCGGATGAGTCAGGCCGCGGCAGTCGATGCCGAACGTCTCGGCAATCACCTTGAAGCGCTCCGGCGCCGAGTTGTAGTTGAACGCCACCACATGCTCCACCAGCACCGCGTTGCACAGGCCGTGAGGCAGGTCGAGGAAGCCGCCGAGGCTGTGGGACATGGCATGCACCGCGCCGAGGATCGCATTGGAGAACGCCAGCCCCGCCTGCATGCTGCCGAGCATGATCTTCTCGCGCAGGGCGATGTCCGCCGGGTTGGCGATCATCTGCACCAGGTTGCCGTTGATCAGGCGCATGGCTTCCAGCGCGTGGGGGTCGGTCAGCGGGCCGTGGCCAGTGGAGACGAACGCCTCGATCGCATGCACCAGCGCATCGATGCCGGTGCAGGCGGACAGGAACGGGTCCATGCTCGCCGTGGTTTCCGGGTCGATCAGCGACACGTCCGGCACCACCGCCTTGCTGACGATGGAGAACTTCATGCGCTCCTGCTGGTTGGAAATGATCACGAACTGCGAGACATCCGCCGAAGTGCCGGCGGTGGTGGGGATCAGGATCAGCGGGGGGCTGGGCACGCGAATGGTGTCCACGCCTTCGAATTCGAGGATGTTGCGCCCATGGGCGACCACGATGCCGATGGCCTTGCCGCAGTCCATCGGGCTGCCGCCGCCGATGGCCACGATCACGTCGCAATGGTTGTCGCGGTACACCTCGGCACCGAGCATGACTTCTTCGACGCGGGGGTTGGGCGAGACGCCGCTGTACAGGCAGTAATCGATGCCGATGGCCTGCAGGCTGGCTTCCACGTCGGCGACCCAGCCGGCGGCGATCACACCGGGGTCGCTGACCACCAGCACTTTGCGCGCACCGAAGGTCTTGGCGTAATTACCGACGTTGTGCCGGCAGCCGGCACCAAAGATGATTTCAGGCGAAACGAACTTACGCAGAAGGCTGAGATTTGGGCTCATTGGAAAGCCTGTTTTTATTATTTTTGAGAGATGCGCTCCACACTAACCCATCCGCGCGCGAATGCAATCAGACCAAAGAGTCATTCCCCAAACGACCCCGGCCAGCGCGAGGCTGGCCGGGGGTGAATCAGCGGCTGGCGAAGTACATGGTCACTTCAAAGCCGATACGCAGGTCGGTAAACGCGGGTTTAGTCCACATGGGGCGATCCTCTTGTTGTGCCGGAAGATTCCGGTAATGGCATTAATGCATGGGGGGATGGGGGTGCGAATGCTACTTTCGAACGAGCCTGAAGCATGCCTTGGTAGCAGATGTACACCGATCAAAAATGTGGGAGGGGGCTTGCCCCCTCCCACAGTTGGTTGCATGTCAAGTCGGGGTTAGAAGAAGCCCAGGGGGTTAGTCTGCAGGTAGTGATCCAACAGGCAAAGCCCTCTTGTTGTGCCGGAACGGGTGTACGCCGATCAAAATGTGGGAGGGGGCTTGCCCCCGATGGCAGTGTGTCAGCCAATACATGCCTGACTGATCCACCGCTATCGGGGGCAAGCCCCCTCCCACAGTTGGTTGCATTTCAAGTCGGGGTTAGAAGAAGCCCAGGGGGGTGGTCTGCAGGTAGTGATCCAACAGGCAAAGCCCTCTTGTTGTGCCGGAACGGGTGTACGCCGATCAAAATCTGGGAGGGGGCAAGCCCCCTCCCACAGTTGGTTGCATTTCAAGTCGGGGTTAGAAGAGGCCCAGGGGGTTGGTCTGCAGGTAGTGGTCCAACAGGCAAAGCCCTCTTGTTGTGCCGGAACGGGTGTACGCCGATCAAAATGTGGGAGGGGGCTTGCCCCCGATGGCAGTGGGTCAGCCAAGACATGCCTGACTGAGCCACCGCTATCGGGGGCAAGCCCCCTCCCACAGTTGGTTGCATTTCAAGTCGGGGTTAGAAGAAGCCCAGGGGGTTGATGTCGTAGCTCACCAGCAGGTTCTTGGTCTGTTGGTAGTGATCCAACATCATCTTGTGGTTCTCACGCCCCACGCCGGACTTTTTGTAGCCGCCAAACGCGGCGTGCGCCGGGTACAGGTGGTAGCAGTTGGTCCACACGCGGCCGGCCTTGATCGCCCGGCCCATGCGGTAGGCGCGGTTGATGTCGCGGGTCCACAGGCCGGCACCCAGGCCGAACTCGCTGTCGTTGGCAATGGCCAGGGCTTCGGCTTCGTCCTTGAAGGTGGTGATACCCACCACCGGGCCGAAGATTTCTTCCTGGAACACGCGCATTTTGTTATGGCCCTTGAGCAGGGTCGGCTGGATGTAGTAACCGCTGGACAGGTCACCCTCCAAACGCTCGGCCGCGCCGCCGGTGAGCAGTTCGGCGCCCTCTTCCTGGGCGATTTTGAGGTAGGACAGGATCTTGTCGTATTGCTGCTCGGACGCCTGGGCGCCGACCATGGTTTCGGTATCCAGCGGGTTGCCGCGCTTGATCTTGACGATCTTTTTCATCACCACTTTCATGAAGTCGTCGTAGATCGACTCCTGCACCAGCGCCCGCGACGGGCAGGTACACACTTCGCCCTGGTTGAAGAACGCCAGCACCAGGCCTTCGGCGGCTTTCTCGATGAACTGCGGCTCTGCATTCATGATGTCTTCGAAGAAGATGTTCGGCGACTTGCCGCCCAGCTCCACGGTCGACGGAATGATGTTCTCGGCCGCGCAATGCATGATGTGCGCGCCGATTGGGGTAGAGCCGGTAAAGGCGATCTTGGCGATGCGCTTGCTGGTGGCCAGCGCTTCGCCGGCTTCACGGCCAAAGCCCTGGACGATGTTCAGCACGCCCGCTGGCAGCAGGTCGTTGATCAGCTCGGCAAACACCATGATCGACAGCGGCGTCTGCTCGGCCGGCTTGAGCACGATGCAGTTGCCGGCGGCCAGGGCCGGGGCGAGTTTCCAGGCGGCCATCAGCAGTGGGAAGTTCCACGGGATGATCTGCCCGACCACGCCCAGCGGCTCGTGGAAGTGGTAGGCGGCGGTGTGTTCGTTGATCTCGGCGGCGCCGCCTTCCTGGGCGCGGATGCAGCCGGCGAAGTAACGGAAGTGGTCGGCGGCCAGCGGCACGTCGGCGTTGAGGGTTTCACGCACGGCTTTGCCGTTGTCCCAGCTTTCGGTGACGGCCAGCACTTCGAGGTTCTGTTCGATGCGGTCGGCGATTTTCAGCAGCACCAGGGCGCGATCCTGGGCCGAGGTCTTGCCCCAGGCGTCGGCGGCGGCGTGGGCCGCGTCGAGGGCCTTGTCGATGTCGGCGGCGTTGGAACGCGGGAATTCGGCGATCACTTCACCGGTCACCGGCGAGGTGTTGGTGAAGTATTCACCGCTGATCGGCGCGACGAATTCGCCGCCGATGAAGTTGCCGTAGCGTGACTTGAAGCTGACGATGGCGCCAGGGGTGCCAGGTTGTGCGTAGATCATGTTAAAGCCTCTGTCTGGGTCCGGGCCTGTCGGTCAACAGGCGATGACCCGATAGTAAAGAGCCCCCGCTGCCGGGCGAATGCGCCGTTGGCAGGAGGGCTCTTGTCATTTGGTCGTAGATTCAGTGTTTGGCGACCAGTTCTTTAGGCAATTTGAAGGTCCAGAGCATGCCGCCCTGGTTGAAGTCCTTGATGCGTTTGGCCACTTCACCGCCCCACAACGGCACCGCGCCGCCCCAGCCGGAGAGCACCGAGACGTACTGCTCGCCGTCCATTTCCCAGGTCACAGGCGAGCCGAGCACGCCGGAGCCGGTCTGGAATTCCCAGACCTTCTCGCCGGTCTTGGCGTTGAACGCCTGCAGGAAGCCTTCCGGCGTACCGGTGAACACCAGGTTGCCCTTGGTGGTCAGGACCCCGCCCCACAGCGGCGCGAAGTTCTTGTGGCGCCAGACTTCCTTGCCGGTTTTCGGGTCGATGGCGCGCAGCACGCCGATGTAGTCTTCGTTCAGCGGCTTGATGGTGAAGCCCGCACCGAGGAACGCCGCACCTTTTTTGTAGGTGATGCCTTCGTTCCACATGTCCATGCCCCATTCGTTGGACGGCACGTAGAACAACCCGGTGTCGCGGTTATAGGCCATCGGCATCCAGTTTTTCGCGCCGAGGAACGCCGGTGCGACGAACACCGAAGTGCCCTTGGCTTCGTTGCCTGGCGCGCCGGGGCGGCTGGCTTCGTTGTAGATCGGCCGACCGTCTTTATCCAGGCCGGTGGCCCAGGTGATCTTGTCGACGAACGGGAAGCCGCGGATGAACTTGCCGTTGGTGCGGTCGAGCACGTAGAAGAAGCCGTTACGGTCGGCGGTGGCCGCCGCTTTGATCTCTTTGCCGCCTTCGGTGTAGTTGAAGGAGACCAGTTCGTTCACGCCGTCGTAGTCCCAGCCGTCATGGGGCGTGGTCTGGAAGTGCCACTTGATGGTGCCGTCATCCGGGTTCAGCGCCAGGCGCGAGGACGAGTAGAGGTTGTCGCCAGGGCGCAAGTGCGAGTTCCACGGCGCCGGGTTGCCGGTGCCGAACAGCAGCAGGTTGGTTTCCGGGTCGTAGTAGCCGCCCAGCCACGGTGCCGCGCCGCCGGTTTTCCACAAGTCGCCAGGCCAGGTCTTGCCCGCCTCGCCGCCGGAAATGCCGTTTTCCACGGCCTTGCCGTCCTTGTAGACGTAGCCCATATGACCTTCAACGGTCGGACGGGTCCACAGCAGGTCACCGTTTTTCGGGTCGTAGGCTTCGATCTTGCCCACCACGCCGAATTCGCCGCCGGCCACGCCGGTAATCAGCTTGCCGTTGATCACCAGGGGCGCGGCGCTGATCGAGTAGCCTTCCTTGTGGTCGGCGACTTTCTTGCTCCACACCACTTTGCCGGTGTCTTTGTTCAGGGCCACCAGCTTGGCGTCGAGGGTGCCGAAGAACACCAGGTCGCCGTACAGCGCCACGCCGCGGTTGATCACGTCACAGCACGGGCGGATGTCATCGGGCAGACGCGCATCGTACTGCCAGAGCTTCTTGCCGGTGCGTGCGTCCACCGCGAACACCCGCGAGTAGGACCCGGTGAGGTACATCACCCCGTCCTTGATCATCGGCTGCGCCTGCTGGCCGCGCTGTTTCTCGCCGCCAAAGGAGAACGCCCAGACCGGGCGCAGGTCCTTGACGTTGTCCACATTCAGGGTATCGAGCGGGCTATAGCGCTGGCCTTGGACGCCCAGACCGTTGGTGACGATCTGCCCCGGGTTTTTCGGGTCCTGGAGAATCTCCTGATCGGTCACGGCCGCCATGGCCTGGCCGGATAACAGAATGGCACCGAGCAACACACTCAAGGCGAAGGGTTGGCGGCGTGCGGGTTGGGTCATGACGGCTACCTCTGCGGTTTTTTGTTATACCCGGGAAATTTTCCCGGTCTGGTACAGATTCTTGGGCGCAGGGGCGGTTGTCACAATTGACCGCAGTATCGAGATTGCTAGTTCCTTAGTAGCGGGTCCGGTCCGTCAGCGCGCCGAATCCACGCGCTGCATCTGCTCGCGCTCGTAACGCGGGTACAGGTGGCTGACGCTACGGATCAGTTCATAGCGGCTCAGGTTGATCGCGGCGAAGCGCTCGGGGATGGGGCTGCGGATCATCTCGGCCATGTCGCTGCCGTGGGCGGCGCCGTCGCGCAGCAGTTGGTCGAGCCAGGTCAGGTAGTCGCGCATCTGCGCGAACGGCTGTGCATCGTTGGCCACCGGGCCATGGCCGGGCACGACCAGGGTCCAGGGCAAGGCCTGTAGGGTGTCGATGTCCGCCAGCCACGCCGCCAGCCCGGGGCTGTTGGGGGTGGTGAGGGCGCGTTGGTAGAACACCAGGTCGCCGGCAAACAGCACGCCGGTAGTCTGGTCGAGGATGGCCAGGTCGGCGTCGGTGTGGCCGGTCAGCGCGAGCAGGCGCAGGTCGTGGCGGCCAAAGCTGAGCACACCGGGTTCGAGCACTTGCGTGGGCAATTGCACTTCGGTGCCGCGCATCCAGTCGCCGACCATGCGGTAGAGGTTCTCCGCCATGCCGTCGCCCTGCTCATGCAGCAGGCGCGTGGTGCCGGCCAGGGCGCCGATGGGCACGTCCTTGAAGGCCTGGTTGCCCAGCGCATGGTCGGGGTGGTGGTGGGTCAGCAGCACCTGGATCACCGGTTTGTCGGTGACGCTGGCGATCGCCCGGCGCAGGGCTTCGCCGTAGCGCCGCGACGGCCCGGTGTCGATCACCACCACGCCGGCCTCGGTGACGATGAACGCGGTATTGACGATATTGCCGCCGTTGTCCTTGGCGAAATTGTCGGTGCTGCCTTCCAGCAGCCAGGTGTCGTCGGCGATCAGTCGTGGCTTGAGGGCGTAGTCGAGGTCGGCCACGGCGGGCAGGCTCAAGCTCAGGCACAACAATAGAATCCAGCGCATGCCGCGCTCCTTCTGGTCAGGGAATGGCTGCGTCGAATTCATTGCCGCTGTTGTCGCGCAGCACCAGGCGCGTCGGCCCGGGTGCGTCGATGTCAAAGGCCAGGTTGGGGTTTTCGCTGACCGCCGGGAACAGCACCAGCTCGGCCAGCACCTGGCCGTCCTGGCCACGCAGTTGCGCGTGGTTGAGATAGAACTCGGGGATGCCGCTGACCATGCCGTTATCCATCGGGTGCGCCACCTGTACGCGCACCCGGCTGAATTCGCCGCGTGGGTAACGCCCGCCGAGGACTTCGCCGATATGCTCTTCCCAACCCGGCTGGGTGCGGACCACGCTGGGCGCGGTGCAACCGCCGCCGGCCGCGTCGATCAGGGTCGAGCCGACGTGCCACAGCCCGTCATCGGTGAGCACCGCCGCGCGCAGGGGCGTGGCCTGTTCGATACGGATACGGATCGACAGCCAGGGCAGCACCCCGGCCTTGGGCTGAAAATCGACAATCCTGGGCAACGGGTTGAGTTCGGCCCAGGCAAGGATCTTCACCACGTGCCCCTTGAACGCCCGCGCGTCGATTTCCAGGGGCACCTGGCGTGCATCTTCGGCGAACGGCGGCGCCAGCAGCTTGACCCGCTCATCGAACACGAACGGCGCATCGGCCAGCAACTGCTTGTGGTAGAACGCCCACATCACCGACGGCACCGGGTCCGTGCCCGGTTCGACCGCCGCGGCGTGGGCCGCCAACGGTAACCAGCAGGCCAACATGCAGTTCAGTCGCCAGTTCATCGCCTGCTCCTATTGGTACATTTCGGGCACTTCGTACTGCAGGCCGTAATGGCTGTAGATGGTTTGCAGCGAACCGTCGCGGATCAGGCCTTCCAGCGCCTCTTCCACCGCATAGGCCAACTGGCGATTGCTTTCGTGTACCGCCATGCCGATCTCCCAGCGCTGCCGGCCCATGTTCGGGTAAGCGTTTTGCGCCAGGGCCAGTTGCGGATCGCGTGCTTGATGCACCTGCCAGTCGATCTCGCCGCGCATCGCCATCACCGCGTCGACTTCACCGGCCTTCATCGCCGCGAACGCCTGGGGGACACCGGGGTAGTGATGGGTCTGGCGGGCGAGCATGCCGTTGAACACCGAGGTCAGGTAGAACGACGGCACGCTGTCGACTTCGACACCGATCGGGTGCTCCTCGAACACCGCCACGCTGGCGACCTTGTCCAGACGGCGGCGGTCGTAGGCCACCTGCCATTGTTCGTTCTGGTACGGCCCGAACATCACCACATGGCCGTTTTCCAGTTCGCCCTGATCGTTACGCCTTTGCGCGTAGTCGTGGTCGTAGGGTGCGCGCATCATCAGGTCGGCCAGTTGCTGGTTATGCAACTGGCTGCCGCGCCAGATGTAGTCGCGCAGGTCGTCGTCGAGTTTTTCCCCGGCCGGCGCCCAGATCAATTTGAGCTGCACCCCCAGCGCCTTGGCCAGGGCCTCGGCCAGCTCCACGTCGACCCCGCGCGGGGTGGCACCGTCTTCGAAACTGTAGGGGGCAAAGTCCTTGTACACCGCCACTTTCAACTCACCGGCGGCGATCATCTGGTCATAGCTGCGCACCTGCGCCTGTGCCGTCTGGCAACACAGCAGGGCCAGGCCGAGCACATAAGCGAACAGGCGCATGGCTTACTCCTCGACGTGAACGCTGTCCAGGTAGGTGCGTACCGCCCACAAGGCTTCCTGGCTCAGGTAATCGGCCATTTTCGGCATATATACCCGGCCGTCGCGCACCGCGCCGTGACGCACGCGCTGCACAAACCACTCATCACCGGCCTCGCCCACATCCAGCATGCGCAAGTCGGGGGCGATGCCGCCGGACTTGGCTTCCAGGCCGTGGCAGGCGGCGCAGTTCTGATTGTAGGCGGACGAACCGATTTCCAGGGCCCGGTCGTGTTCAGGCGACGTGCGGTAAGGGTTCACTGCCGCCCAGCCGTCCTCGTCGACCGGCACGCCGGCGTCCTTGATCGAGGTCAGGCCCTTGGTTTCCACTGCTTGCGGGACCACGTTGCCGTGGGCCCAGGCCGAGCCTGCACCGATCACACCGGCCAACAGCCCGGCGACGAGCAAGGCATTGCGTTTTGTTGTCATTATTTTTGCCCTCAGGATTGCACGCAAAACCTCATTGCAGAGGTTATGGCAACCATCTTAGAAACCCTGGGGCATAGGCCGTATGCTGCTTTGGTGGCCGGCTTGTCCTCCCTTGGTAGTAGGGCTTGTGGGGCACGCCTAAAACAGCGGCGCTTCGGGAAGTCTTCCCGGCAACAGCGGGACTTTTTCCGTATCCGCGCAGCGCCCTGGCGCTCCACCCTGTGCAGGCCAAAACCTCCACTGGGAACTGCAACCATGATAATAAGATCGCTACCCGCCCGTTCGCCGCTGAGCCTTGCCGTGCAGGCTTTCCTGCTGGTCGGCAGCCTGTCCTTGAGTGCGGCCAGCTTCGCCGCCGCCGACCCTGCCGCGCCGTCCACCGCAAAGGCGACGCGCAACGTCACCTGGGAAGACATCGCCAACGACCACCTGAGCACCAAGGACGTGCTGCAATACGGCATGGGCACCAACGCCCAGCGCTGGAGCCCGCTGGCCCAGGTCAACGACAAGAACGTGTTCAAGCTCACCCCGGCCTGGTCGTACTCGTTCGGCGATGAGAAGCAGCGCGGCCAGGAATCCCAGGCCATCGTCAGCGACGGCGTGGTCTACGTCACCGGCTCCTACTCCCGCGTGTTCGCCCTCGACGCGAAGACCGGCAAACGCCTGTGGACCTACAACCACCGCCTCCCCGAAAACATCCGCCCGTGCTGTGACGTGGTCAACCGCGGCGCGGCGATCTTCGGCGACAAGATCTACTTCGGCACCCTCGACGCACGCCTGATCGCCCTCGACAAGAACACCGGCAAAGTGGTGTGGAACAAGAAGTTCGGCGACCACGCCGCCGGTTACACCATGACCGGCGCCCCGGTGCTGATCAAAGACAAGGTCAGCGGCAAGGTGCTGCTGATCCATGGCAGCTCCGGCGATGAGTTCGGCGTGGTCGGCCAGCTGTATGCGCGCGACCCGGACACCGGCGAAGAAGTGTGGATGCGCCCGTTCGTCGAAGGCCACATGGGCCGCCTGAACGGCAAGGACAGCACCCCGACCGGCGACGTCAAAGCGCCGTCGTGGCCGGATGACCCAACCACCGAAACCGGCAAGGTCGAGGCCTGGAGCCACGGCGGCGGCGCACCTTGGCAGAGCGCGAGTTTCGATGCCGAGACCAACACCATCATCGTCGGCGCCGGCAACCCCGGCCCGTGGAACACCTGGGCGCGCACGTCCAAGGACGGCAACCCGCACGATTTCGACAGCCTCTACACCTCGGGCCAGGTCGGTGTCGACCCGAGCACCGGCGAAGTGAAATGGTTCTACCAGCACACCCCGAACGATGCCTGGGACTTCTCCGGCAACAACGAGCTGGTGCTGTTCGACTACAAGGACAAGGATGGCAAAGTGGTCAAGGCCACCGGTCACGCCGACCGCAACGGGTTCTTCTACGTGGTCGACCGCAACAACGGCAAGCTGCAGAACGCCTTCCCGTTCGTCGACAACATCACCTGGGCCAGCCATATCGACCTGAAGACCGGTCGTCCGGTGGAAAACCCGGGCCAGCGTCCGGCCAAACCGTTGCCCGGTGAAACCAAGGGCAAGCCGGTGGAAGTCTCGCCACCGTTCCTCGGCGGCAAGAACTGGAACCCCATGGCCTACAGCCAGGACACCGGCCTGTTCTACATCCCGGGCAACCAATGGAAAGAGGAATACTGGACCGAAGAGGTCAACTACAAGAAGGGCTCGGCGTACCTGGGCATGGGTTTCCGCATCAAGCGCATGTATGACGACCACGTCGGCACCCTGCGGGCGATGAACCCGACCACCGGCAAGGTGGTGTGGGAGCACAAGGAAGCCCTGCCACTGTGGGCCGGCGTACTGGCGACCAAGGGCAACCTGGTGTTCACCGGCACCGGCGACGGTTTCTTCAAGGCCTTCGACGCGAAAACCGGCAAGGAGCTGTGGAAGTTCCAGACCGGCAGCGGCATCGTCTCACCGCCGATCACCTGGGAACAGGATGGCGAGCAGTACATCGGCGTCACCGTCGGCTATGGCGGCGCGGTGCCGTTGTGGGGCGGCGACATGGCCGAGCTGACCAAGCCGGTGGCACAGGGTGGGTCGTTCTGGGTGTTCAAGATCCCGAGCTGGGATAACAAGACCGCCCAAAAATAACCCGTCCCCAGCCCCGTCGTAGCAGCTGGCTGCTCGACAGCTGCTACGTCACGGGGTTGCTTCGTCTGGAGGTTCCAAGATGAACTATCTGCCCTTGTTACTCCTGCTCGCCCTGCCCCTGGCCCACGCCGACGACGGCGACGACACCCCGCTGGTCATCAACGGCTGCACCCTCGCCGAACACAGCCAATGCCCCGGCGCCAACCTCAGGGGCGCCAACCTGAGCAACCAGGACCTCAGCAAAATGAACCTGGCCGGCGCCGACCTGCGCGATGCGGACTTGCGCCACGCCAACCTCGACCTGGCCAACCTGGAAAAAGCCCAGTTGCAGGGCGCCAACCTGACCCGCGCCAGCCTGCAACAAAGCAACCTGCGCCTGGCCGATTTCACCGGCGCCACGCTGATGGCGATCCAGGGTTGGGGCCTGTTCGCCCAGGGTGCGCAGTTTGAAAACGCCAACCTGAGCGCGGCCTACCTGCAATTCGCGCGGCTGTCCGGGGCAAAAATGCGCAAGGCCAACCTGCGCGCCGCCGACCTGGAAATGACCTGGTTGAGCAAGGCCGACCTGCGAGGGGCGGATCTGAGCGATGCGAATCTGCAAGAGGCCAAGTTCGGTGAGAGCAACCTGGAAAGCGCGATCCTCACGGGCGCGCGGCAGCATTATGCGAATTTCCAGGATGCGAACATGGAAGGCTGCAAGGACTGCCCCACCACCTGGAATCGTTAGCACACCGCCATTTGAATGTAGGAGCGAGCTTGCTCGCGAAAAACCGGAGACCGCTGCGGGGGGTCTGGTTTTTCGCGTTATCGTTGACGGTTTTCGCGAGCAAGCTCGCTCCTACAGTGGTAACAGTGGTGACAGTGGTACATGGGGGGATCAGCCCGCTACGCGTACCACGCCGAGGTCGATTCCCAGGTGGACCAGTTCGGCATGGGAACTGACCTGCAATTTGCTCTTGAGCAGGGTCAGGTGGTTGGACACGGTCTTGCTGCTGATATTCAACTGGTCGGCAATCACTCGGGTCGGCGTGCCTCTGGCCAGCATCAGGAAAATCTCCAGCTCACGCGGGGTCATGCCTTGCAAGCGTTGGTCGCTTGGCGTGTAGGCCAGTTGGGTGGCGAGGGACTGTTCGATATAGGCGTGGCCGTCGAGGACGCGCCGCACCGCTTCGATCAGCACCTCGGGCGCCGAGCTTTTGGTCAGGTAGCCCGAGGCGCCGGCTTCCAGGGCCTGGCGCACCAGCGGCAGTTCGTCGTGCATGCTGAAGAACAGCACGCGCAGTTGCGGCAGGCGCTGGCGCAGGCGGCGCGTGGTTTCCAGGCCGCTGATGCCGGGCAGGCCGAAGTCCATGATCACCAAATGCGGCAGTGCTTCCTGGACCCGGCTCAAGGCCTCTTCGCCGCTGGCCGCTTCGCGCACTTCGATGGCCGGCAACAATGCGCGCAACAGGCTGGCATAGCCCTGGCGCACCACCGCATGGTCGTCCACCAACAGAATATTCATGAGGCCTCCAATGGCATGTTCAACGCCAGCGCCCAACCGACGCCGGGGTGGCTGAGGATTGTCAGTTCGCCGCCCAGGCAGCGCGCGCGTTCGTACATCGAATACAGGCCGACGCCGGGACGCTGCGGCGTTTGCGCGCCGCAACCGTTATCGCGCACCCACAGGCGCAGGCGCGAACCGTGACGATGCAGGCGCACGCGCACCTGGCTGGCATCGGCATGCCGCACGATATTGGTCAGGGCTTCCTGCAGCAGGCGATAGAGGTGCGTCTTGCTCGCCCCGGACAACGCCGGCAGGTCCGCGCTGACCCGCAGCCGGCAATCGATGCCATGGCTGGCCTGCCACTGCGTCACCAGCATCGCGAACGCCTCGGCCAGCGGCAGGTGCTGCAGGGCCACCGGGTACAGGTCGTGGACCAGTGCGCGAAAGCCTTGCTGCAAGTGATCGCAGTGATCCTCCAACTGCGCCACCGTGCGCGCGAGCAATTGCGGTTGGTCGGTGACCAGACGCAACAGGCAGGCCTGGGCGCGAATACCGGCCAGGTATTGGCCGAGGTCATCATGCAGGGTCTGGGCCAGGTGGTTGCGCTCCTGCTCTTGCACCGCCATCAGGGTTTGGGTCAGTTGGGTATTGTCGGTGTGCGCCTGCTCCAGGGCGTCGGTCATGCGGTTGAAATGCAGCGCCAGTTGCCGCGCTTCCGGCGAACCGGCGCTGCGCAGGCGCACATTGAGCTGGCCGGCGCACACCTGTTGCAAGGCGCGCAGCAGTTCGTCGAGTACGCCCATGCCACGACGCACCGCCCAGCGGATGGTCAGCAGGCTCAGGGCCAGGGCCAGGGCGCACAGGCTCAACAGTTGTTGCAGGGAGTCCCAGACTTCATCGATCTCATCCCGCGGGTCGACGGCGATGGACACGCGTCGGCCGTCCGGCAGGTCCAGCACCTGGGCACTGCGCCGCGCCTCGGCAAACAGCAGGCGCCCGAGCCAGGCGTCCAGGCCGGACGGCAGCGGCGCCGGCAAGGTCTCGTCGGGGGCCAGCCAATGCACGCGCACATGGCGCAGGCTGGCGGTGAGATGCGGTTGCAGGCTGGCCGGGTCGCGCTCGGCGGTTGCGCTGAGGTAATGCACCACCGCTTCGGCCGATTGCAGCTCACGCTCCACATCCGTCAGGGCCTGATGCAACAACAGCGCGGTGCAGGCGCAGGTGACCAAAGCGAAGAAACCGCACACCCACAGGTTGATGCGCCACAGTGCCGACATACCTAGTGCGCCACGCTGGCGGGCACGCTCAGCGCCGGGCGTGGTGCGTGCAGCTTGTCGACGCCGATCAGGCTCACGATCAGCAGGAACGGCAAAAGCAGCGCCTTGAGGATTTGCATGATCGTTCATCTCCCGGATGGACACGGTGGGGGTAACCCATGCTAAGACCGCGTCACCTGCGCGGGGCTACTACCTTGGTACTGGCTCAGCGGTACTTTCTGCATATTTGCAGCAGACATAAGGCTTCCTATGCTGGCGCTACCTGACATGGAGTGCCTTATGCGCCAGCTCGCCCCCTACGCCGTGCTCTACCTGCTGGCGATTGCCTGCGCCGCCGGGGTGGCCACTGCCAGCCAGGCCGCCGAGGCGCCGTTGGCGGTGCAGATCGGCTACCTGGGCTATCGGCCCGACCCTGGGCCGCTGCTGTCGAACGTGATCCCCGAGCCCACCGACGCCGGGCAACGCGGTGCGGAACTGGCGATCATCGACAGCAACAGCACCGGCGCCTTTCTCAACCAACGCTACAGCCTGACCAGTGCCACGGTGGACAGCCCCGACGCCCTGCTCGCCGCCGCCCAGGCCCAGCACGCCCAGGGCCTGCGCCTGTTCGTGGTCAACGCCCCCGCCGCCAGCCTGCGCCAGCTCAGCGCGGCCCTGCCCGACAGCCTGCTGTTCAACGCCGGCAGCCCCGATGACAGCCTGCGCAGCACCGACTGCCTGGGCAACGTGCTGCACACGCTGCCCAGCCGCGCCATGCTCGCCGATGCCCTGGCGCAATTTCTGGTGGTGCGCAAATGGCAGAAGGCGCTGCTGATCGTCGGCCCCACCGAGGATGACCAGGCCTACGCCGCCGCCCTGCGCCGCGCCGCCAAGCGCTTCGGCGTGCATCTGGTGGCGGAGAAAGCCTGGCGCTTCGATAACGACCAACGCCGCAGCGCCCAGGCAGACATGCCGCTGTTCACCCAGACCGCCGAATACGACGTGGTGCTGGTGGCGGACGAGCGCGGCGACTTTGGCGAGTACGTGCCCTACCAGACCTGGTACCCGCGCCCCGTCGCCGGCACCCAGGGCCTGACGCCCACCGGCTGGCACAAGACCGTCGAGACCTACGGCGCCGCGCAATTGCAAAAACGCTTCGAAGCCCTGGCCGGGCGCTGGATGAACGACCGCGACTTCGCCGCCTGGATGGCCGTGCGCAGCGTTGCCAGTGCGGTGAACAAGCTGCGCCAGGTCGACCCCATGACCATCCGCCAACTGGAGATCAGCGAGCAACTGCCGCTGGACGGCTTCAAGGGCCGCAAGCTCAGCTATCGCGCGTGGAACGGCCAACTGCGCCAACCGATTCCGATCGTGCAGCCCCGCGCCCTGGTCAGCACCTCGCCTCAGGACGGTTTCCTGCACCCCTTCAACGAAATGGACAGCCTGGGCTACGACAAACCCGAGGTGACCTGCCGCTTCCCTTGATCGCTCCCCTACTCACAATAATAAGGAATCCGCCATGCGCCGCACCCTGCTCTCATGCGCCCTGCTGCTTGCCGCCGGGCACGCCGTGGCCAGCACCGCCTGGGTCTCCAACGAGAAAGACAACACCCTCAGCCTGATCGACATGCAGACCCTGCAAGTCACCGACACGCTCAAGGTCGGCCAGCGCCCGCGGGGCCTGCTGCTGTCCCATGACAAAAAGCTGCTGTACATCTGCGCCAGCGACTCGGACCGCGTGCAGGTGATGGACGTGGCCACGCGCAAGATCATCAAGGAACTGCCCTCCGGCAAAGACCCCGAGCAGTTCGCCCTGCACCCCAATGACCGCTGGCTGTATGTGTCCAACGAAGACGATGCACTGGTCACCGTGATCGACACCGAGACCTCCAAGGTGCTCGGCCAGATTAACGTCGGCGTAGAGCCCGAAGGCATGGCCGTGAGCCCGGACGGCAAGTGGGCGGTGAACACCAGCGAAACCACGAACATGCTGCACTGGATCGACACCAGCACCCAGACCCTGGTCGACAGCACCCTGGTGGACCAGCGCCCGCGTTTCGTCGAGTTCAACCACGATGGCTCGCAGCTGTGGGCCTCGGCGGAGATCGGCGGCACCGTGACCATCCTCGATGTGGCCAGCCGCGCGATCCTCAAAACCCTGACGTTCAAGATCAAGGGCGTCCACCCGGACAAAGTGCAACCGGTGGGGATCAAGCTCAGTTCCGACGGCAAGTACGCCTTTGTCGCCCTGGGCCCGGCCAACCATGTGGCGGTGATCGACGCCAAGACCTTCGAGATCCTCGACTACCTGCTGGTAGGCCGCCGCGTGTGGCAGATGGCATTTACCCCGGACGAAAAACAGTTGCTGGCCACCAATGGCGTCAGCGGCGATGTGTCGGTGATCGATGTGGACAGCCTCAAGGTGCTCAAGTCGGTGAAGGTCGGGCGTTATCCGTGGGGCGTGGTGGTCACGCCATGAACGCCCTGGAGGTGCGCGACCTGAGCTTCGCCTATGGCGCGCGCCAGGCCTTGCACGAGCTGAGTTTCAGCCTGGCACCGGGGCGATTCGCCGCGTTGCTGGGGCCCAACGGCGCCGGCAAGTCGACCTTGATCGCCCTGCTCACGCGCTTGTACGACCTGCAAAGCGGCGACATCCGCGTCGGCGGCCACTCCCTGCGCGATGCACCGCGCGCGGCCCTCACGCAACTGGGGGTGGTGTTCCAGCAAAGCACCCTGGACCTGGACTTGAGCGTCGAACAGAACCTGCGTTATCACGCCGCGCTGCACGGTTTGTCGCGGCGCCAGACCGACGTGCGCGTCGCAACCGAGCTGGCGCGCCAGGCCCTCACCGAGCGGCGCCGCGAAAAAGTCCGCGAGCTCAACGGCGGGCACCGGCGCCGCGTGGAAATCGCCCGGGCGTTGTTGCATGAACCGCGCTTGCTGCTGCTGGACGAAGCCAGCGTCGGCCTCGACCCCGCCAGCCGCCTGGCGCTGAACCAGCACGTGCGCAACCTGTGCCTTGAGCAAGGCATCAGCGTGCTGTGGACCACCCACCTGCTCGATGAAGTGCAGCCCGACGATGCGTTGATGATCCTGCACCAGGGCCGCTTGGTGGCCAGCGGGCAGGTCGATGCGCTGATCCTCGAACAGGGTGGCGATCTCGGCAGCGTGTTTGCGCGCCTGACCCGCCCCACAACGACGGGAGCCCCGGCATGAACGCTTACTGGCAATGCTTGCGCGGCATCGTGCTGCGCGAGTGGCTGCGCTTTGTGTTGCAGCGCACGCGGTTTCTCAGCGCCCTGGTGCGCCCGCTGTTGTGGCTGCTGGTGTTCGCTGCCGGGTTCCGCGCCGCGCTGGGTATCTCGGTGATCGAACCCTACGACACCTACATTCCCTATGAGGTCTACATCATCCCGGGGCTGGCTTGCATGATCCTGCTGTTCAACGGCATGCAGGGTTCGCTGTCGATGGTCTACGACCGCGAGATGGGCAGCATGCGCGTGCTGCTGACCAGCCCGTTGCCGCGCACGTTTTTGCTGTGCAGCAAGTTGCTCGCCACCGCGCTGATTTCGCTGTTGCAGGTGTACGGGTTCCTGGCGATCGCCTGGGTCTACGGCGTGCAACCGCCGGCCATGGGGCTGTTGATCGCCCTGCCGGCCTTGCTGCTGGTGGCCTTGATGCTGAGCGCGCTGGGTTTGCTGCTGTCGAACGCGATCCGCCAACTGGAGAACTTTGCCGGGGTGATGAATTTCGTGATCTTCCCGCTGTTTTTCATATCGTCGGCGCTGTACCCGTTGTGGAAGATGCGCGACTCCAGCGAGTGGTTGTATTGGCTGTGCGCAATCAACCCCTTCACCCACGCCGTCGAGCTGGTGCGCTTTGCCCTGTATGAACGCTTCGCCGGCCTGGCCCTCGCGGTGTGCCTGGGCTTGACCGTATTGTTCGCGGTGTTGGCGGTGCTGACCTTCAACCCCCAGCATGCGGCGTTGCGCAAAAAAGGCTGAGGGCGGCAAAAACTACTACTTTAGTACTGGTTTTCCTGTCTATCGTCGCATTCCCAAGGGCTCGGGACTCACGTGTAATGGGCGCATAACGATAAGGATCGCCCTGCCATGCTGCCTGCCCGACTGCCCTTGTTGGCGCTGCTGTGCCTGTTTGCCGCCAACGTACAGGCCGATACGCCATTGTTTTCCGCCGACGGCTATCGCATCAGCCTGTATCGCAGCCCCACGCCCGATCATGTGCAGGGCGCGACGATCATCGACACCCCTGCCCTGCAAGCCCTGCTGACCCAAACCCCAGCCCCGGTGCTGATCGATACGTATCGCCGCCAGTGGCTGCAAGGCCGCTTCATCGAAGACCAGCCCCACGCCAACCTGCCCGGCAGCCGTTGGCTGGCCAACACCGGCGACGGCGACCTTACGCCGGAGTGGCAAAGCTATTTCGTGCGCCACCTATACACCTACAGTGGCGGCAACCTGGCACGACCATTGGTCTTCTATTGCCGCTCCGATTGCTGGCTGAGTTGGAACGCGGTAAAACGTGCCGCCAACCTGGGCTATACCTCTGTGTATTGGTATCGCGATGGCCTGGATGCCTGGGAAGCGGCGAAGCTGCCGGTGTCGGTGGCGCAACCCGAGCCATTTGAATAACCACAATAAGAAAGGTGAACGGCCATGTACAAAATCCTGATTGCCGATGATCACCCACTGTTTCGCGAAGCGATTCATAACGTCATCAGCGATGGTTTCCCCGGCAGCGAAGTGATGGAGACCGCCGACCTGGACAGCGCCCTGGCGCTGACCCAGGAACACGACGACCTCGATCTGATCCTGCTCGACCTGAACATGCCCGGCATGCACGGTCTCAATGGCCTGATCAACCTGCGCAACGAATCGCCGACCATCCCGGTGGTGATCGTGTCCGCCGAGCAAGACAAGCAAATCGTGCTGCAGGCCATCACCTATGGCGCCGTCGGTTTTATCACCAAGTCGTCGCCGCGCCAGCAAATGACCGAGGCGATCCAGCAGATTCTCAACGGCAATGTGTACCTGCCGCCTGACATCATCCGCACCCAGAAACCCGGCACCCACCGGCGCCTGAACGAAAACCCGGGCTTCGCTCCGGAACTGCTGCAGGCGTTGACCCGCAAGCAGTTGCTGGTGCTGGAGCGGATGACCAAGGGCGAGTCGAACAAGCAGATTGCCTACACCTTGGAGATCGCCGAGACCACGGTGAAGGCCCATGTGTCGGCGATTTTGCGCAAGTTGAATGTGCATAATCGGGTGCAGGCGATTTTGAGCGCAGGGGATATTGATTTTGGTTCTTATCTGCGTCGCTGATCTTTCGGAAACAACATAGAAGCCTTGTGGGATGGGGCTTGTGTGGGGTTTGTGTGGGGCTTGTGTGGGAGGGGGCTTGCCCCCGATAGCGGTGGATCAGTTATAGGTGCAGTGACTGACAGTCAGCTATCGGGGGCAAGCCCCCTCCCACATTGGATCTCCATATGATCTCTGGATCTCCATTTGATCTCTGGATCTCTGTTTGATCGCTATTTGAGGAGCGTTCGGTGGTCATTTGCCTAAGAGGTGGCTCATCGCGGTCTTGAGCTTCATCGGCCGCACCGGCTTGTGCATTAAGGTGTGCCCCAGTTCGCGGATCTGCAGCTTCAGTTCGTTGCTGTAATTGGCGGTGATCATCATGGCCGGGATCGGGCTGGCGCGCCGGGCGTTGATGCGTGCCACGGCGTCGACGCCGTTCTGCTCATCGTCCAGGTGGTAATCGGCGATCAGCAGGTCGGCCTCGGCGTGGTAGTTGTCCACCTGCCGCGCCAGGTCTTGTTCCGATAACGCGGTGACCACCCGGCAGCCCCACCCTTCCAGCAAGGTCCGCATTCCCGCGCAGATCGCTGCGTCGTTATCCAGCACCCACACCCGCGCGCCTTGCAGGCGCTCCAGCATCGGTTCGCTCATGGACGGCTGCGGCAGCGATTTGGGCGCGGTGGCGCTCAAGGGCACGTCCACCGCGAACATCGAGCCCTTGCCCGGCCACGACTTGACGGTGATGCGATGGCCGAGGATGCCGGCGATTTTTTCCACGATGGCCAGGCCCAGGCCCAACCCGCGATCCTGGTCGCGCCGCTGCACATCGCCGCGCTTGAACTCCTGGAAAATTTCCTCCAGGCGATCTTCGGCAATGCCCATGCCACTGTCCCAGACCTGGATCGACAAGCGCTGGTGCTGGCGGCGGCAGCCCAGCACCACGCGTCCCGAGTAGGTGTAGCGAATCGCATTGCTCAGCAGGTTGCGCAGAATCCGCGCCAGCAGCTGGATATCGCTGCGCACCAGCGCCGAGCAGCCGACGAAGTGCAACTCCAGGCCTTCGCTGCGCGCCAGTTGGGTGAATTCGACGGCGAGGTTGTCGAGCAGCTCGCTGAGGGCGAACGGGGCGATATCGGCTTTGATCACCCCGGCATCCAGCTTGGAAATATCGACCAGGGTGCCCAACAGGTTTTCCACGTCTTCCAGCGAGTTGCTCACGTTGCGCACCAGGGTTTCATTGGCCTGGGGTTCGCGGCGTTCGAGCAAGGCGCCGGTGAACAGCCGCGCGGCGTTCAGCGGTTGCAACAGGTCGTGGCTGACGGCGGCGAGGAATTTGGTTTTTGACAGGTTGGCCTGCTCGGCTTCGAGCTTGGCTTCGCGCAGGCGCGATTCCACGCGGCGGCGTTCGTCGATTTCGCGCAGCAACTGGTCGTTCAGCGAAGTCAGTTCCGAGGTGCGCTGGGCGACGCGCAGCTCCAGGTTCTGATAGGCCTGGTGCAAGGCTTCGGCGGTGCGCCGGCGCTCGGTGATGTCGCGGATCAGCACAAAGATCCCCACCACTTCACCACTGGCCAGGCGGTTGGGCACGTAGGAGCGCAGCATGTAGCGCTCCTGGTTGTTGATGTTGGTTTCGGCGAATTCGAAGGTCACGCTCTCCCCCGCCAGTGCCCGCGAGACGTAGGCATCCAGGCGCTGACAGTGTTGTTCGCTGTGGACTTCGCGCAGGCTCTGGCCGAGCATCATGCCCCGCGGCCAGCAGTACCATTCTTCATAGACCTTGTTGGTGAACTCATACACCAGGTCGGCATTCAGGTAGCCGATCAGCGCCGGCACATGGTCGGTGATCAGGCGAATCCAGCGCTCGCTCTCCTGCGCCTTTTGCGCCGCGGCCTGTTCGCGGCGCAGGGTTTCGGCGCGCAGGCGGGCGTTGATCAGCAAGTGGTTGCTGGCGCGCAGTTCGGCCATCGCCTGGTTCAGTGCGTCGGTGCGCTCGCGCACTTGTTCGGCGAGCACCACCGAGTGCTGGAACGTGGTGTAGGGGTCGTTGCCCTGGGTCACCCCGGACTCGATGCGCTCGATCAGCGCCGCGTTGATCCGCGTCAGCTTGTAGTTGTCCAGGCGTAGCCGCGCCAGCTCGGCCAACAGTTCATTGCGATCCTGGGGCTCGCCCTCGGGCAATGGCGACGCCGGTGAAGGTCTGGTTGATATGCATGCCATTGAACTGTTCTCCGTAGGTGTTGAACCCCATCACCCGCTGGTCGCGCAGGAAGCCGCCGATCTGCTCCAGGGTGCCGCTGTCTTCCAGCTCCAGGCGGCGCAGGAAGCAGTCGCAGCCAATGGTCAGCAGCAGCTCGCCGAGGCGCGATTGCAGGCCGTCGAACAGGGTTACCAGGTTCGGCAGGATCGGCCCGGGTGTCATCACCGTGAGGACGATGCCGTTTTCCACGGCGCAGTAGAAACTCAGGCTCAGGTCGTCATGCACCTGCTGGATCGCCCTGACGTAGTACTGGTCGTGGATACGTACCGCCAGCGGGTGCGCGGCGAAGATGCGGTGGTCGAGGTCGGCCACGGCCACGCCGATGTGTCGCGCGTACTCCTCGGCGGCGGGCTCGGCGTTGAGCTCGAACACTCGCCGCGACGGGCTGTCGGCGCCGGTCACCACGAGTTTTTCCGCACGCGGCAGAATGTGGTGGGTGGTGAACACCTCGAAGTCCAGCCAGGTATTGACCAGCACCACCACGGCCGCGCCGCTGTGGAACGCGCCGTTGAAATACACATGGGTGTGCGTGAGGTAATTGTCGTCGCCGGCCGAGCCGCCGAAATGCGGGATATCGCCGAGCGCCGCGCTGAGGGCCGCGAGCACCATTTCTTCACGGCTGGACAGGCCGTCGAGCAAGGTCAGGGCGAAGGTGTTGCCCTTGATCGGCGCCAGGGTGTTGCTGCGACAGCCGCCCACCAGGCGTTCGACCATGTGCTGGGCGTCGATCAGGCTGAAGTGTTCCACCTGGTCGATCAGTTCGGTGGCAATCGAAAAATGCGCGTGGTTAAAGCCCATCGCCGTCACGCAATTGCGCCCGTAGCCTTGGGGTGTGATCTCGCCGGCGCTGGTGCAACCGACGAGGCGCACATTGCCGAAACAACGTTGCAGGGCTTGGCCGAGCGCCTGCAGGTCGTAGGAAGCCGAGCAGAAAAACAGCACGAAGCCCAGGTACGGATGCAGCAGTTGCTCGGCCAATTCTTCGGCGGCCTGCCCGGCATCGGTGGCCAGAGACATGGCACTGACTACGCCTTCATGGTTGTGCATCGTCGACTCTCCGCTCTGAGGCATGAGTGTACGAAGGCTGGGGGGGCGGAACCTATGCTACTTGGGTACTGGGTGGGGGGATGCGATGGGATGAGACGCTCAGGATGCAGGTAATCAAATGTGGGAGGGAGCTTGCTCCCGATGGCGGTGGATCAGCTACAAATGAGCCAACTGAACCACCGCTATCGGGGGCAAGCCCCCTCCCACATTTTGACCGCGTACCACTTAAAGACCAGGGCAGTCAGGTTTTACCAGGTGAGCACGGCACCGACGGCGAAGGTGTCGGTGTCTTCATTTTGGGCGCTGGTGTCATGCCCCTTGATCTGGAACTGGTTGTATTCAGCGACCAGCTTCAGGTTGTCGTTCACGTCGTGAAACAGCGCAATGCCACGGGTGTCATAGTCCGCGCCGCTGCCCACCACGCCGTTGCCGTCGTCCTTGGTCTTGCCATACGACAGCGCCAGG
This sequence comes from Pseudomonas sp. LY-1, assembly GCF_053502595.1. Taxonomy (NCBI): domain Bacteria; kingdom Pseudomonadati; phylum Pseudomonadota; class Gammaproteobacteria; order Pseudomonadales; family Pseudomonadaceae; genus Pseudomonas; species Pseudomonas sp. LY-1. The sequence goes on from NZ_CP094353.1 coordinate 4,540,510, forward strand.
CGGTTCTTGCCCAATTTGTAGGACCCCTGCAGCAGGTAGCCGTTGCTGTCGACATTGCGCAGGGTCGCTTCGCCGGCATTGTTGGTGAAGAACGGGTTGATGCCCTTGGCCTGGAAGCCCGAGCCGGTCAGGGACAGGCCGCCCATTTTCGCCTGTACGCCGTAGCCCACGCCTTTGGAGGTGACGCTGTCGACATTGGAATCGGTGTTGTCCGAGGTCTGGTAGCTGCCGTTGAGCCAGCTGTAGATCTTCGCCCCGCCCAGGTCGAACTGGTAGGTGATCTCGCTCTCGGTACGCGGGTTTTTCTGGTAGGCCTTGCCTTGGGGGCTGCTGTCGTTGGTATCGACCGGGTCGAGGATGCCGACGGCAACACGCAGGCCGTCCATCACCGGGGTGCGGTAGGTGATCTGCGAGGTCGGGAACGGGTATGGATAGCCGCTGCCGATATTGCCGAACGAAACCCCGCCGCCGTCGACCAGGCCGAGGCTGTCGCTGACCTGGCCGTAGCCCGCGAGCAATTCGTCGAGCAGGATGTTGGAGCGGGCGAACAGGCCGAAGTCCTTGCCGATCAGCACTTCGCCCCACTCCGGGTTGGCTACGGTGCCGTAGAACTGGCGCACATCGATGGCAGTGTCGGTGCCGTTGGTCTGGCTGTCGTTGATGGTCACCCAGAACGAGGCACGGGCGCCGAGCTTGAGGTCGTCGGCCTGCTTGGTCATGTTGAAGCCCAGGTAGTTGGGCAAAAAGCCCATCTTCACCCGGGCCTGGCGGCGGTCGTATTGGTCACCGGCGCGGTCTACGTTGCTGTTGACGTAGAAGGCGTTGATGTAGCCATCGGTGGAGAAGGTGGTTTCGTCTTTGTCGTACAGCATGATTTCAGCGCTGGCGAACGGGCTCAGGCCCAGGCCGACGAGAAACACAGGCAACAGACGCAGGGGGAGTTTCTTATTGTTATGCATGGTGCGCTCCGCAACGGGGACATGATGTCGGAGGCGATTATCGAAAGCTGCCAGGCCACGGCCTACGCTGCCTTAGCGCCAATTTCAGGGTGCTTTGGACGGGCAGCGGGGGCTCGGCAAATTCGGTGTAAGACCGGCCCGTTCACAGACGCGGCACTTAGGGTGTAAGACCGACCCTGAACAACATGCCGAAAGACCGTATCATGTCCTGTTACAGGTCGACCCTTTGCCTCGCAGCGTTTTTTTCCCTTAATCTGCCAAGTCCATGTGGGACACATCGCGAATGTAACCCGCAGCCCGCCACCAAGGACCGCCGCCCATGCCCGCGTTGATTCAGGCTTTTCTGGACGAGGCATCGTCGACCTACACCTATGTGGTGCATGAGGCCGACGATGGCCCCTGCGCCATCGTCGACTCGGTGCTCAACTACGACCCGGCCTCCGGGCGCACCGACACACGCCAGGCCGACAAGGTGATCGCCTACGTGCGCGAACATCGCTTGCAGGTGCAATGGCTGCTGGAAACCCACGCCCATGCCGACCATCTGTCCGCCGCGCCTTACCTACGCCGGACGTTGGGCGGCAAGATCGCCATTGGCCAGGCCATCAGCAAGGTGCAGCACGTGTTCAAGCACCTGTTCAACCTGGAGCCGGAATTTCGCGTCGACGGTTCGCAGTTCGACCACCTGTTCGCCCCGGATGAAATCTTCCCTATCGGCAACTTGAAGGCCCAGGCCTTGCACGTGCCCGGCCACACCCCGGCGGACATGGCCTACCTGATCGACGATCAACTGATCCTGGTCGGCGACACCCTGTTCATGCCCGACGTCGGCACCGCCCGCTGCGACTTCCCCGGTGGCGATGCACACCAGCTGTATGCGTCGATGCGCAAGCTCCTGGCCTTCCCGCCGCAGACCCGACTGTACGTATGCCACGACTACCCGCCACAAGGCCGTGAGGCCCGGTGCCAGACCACCGTGGCCGAGCAGCGCGCGGGCAATATCCATGTGCATGACGGGGTGGATGAAGCGGCGTTTGTGCAGATGCGGACCCAGCGCGATGCCGGGCTGGGGATGCCGACACTGCTGCTGCCGGCGATCCAGGTGAATGTGCGGGCGGGGAATCTGCCGCCGCCCGAAGAGAATGGGGTGGTGTACCTGAAGATCCCGCTCAATCAGCTCTGAACGCGCTGAACCGGCCACCTGCGTCGCGGGTTCACGCGATGGAGAACTGAGCCACAATCTGCTTGAGATCCATCGCCAGCTTCGACAGTTCGTGGCTGGCAATCGACGTTTGCCCGGCGGCCGACGAACTCTGGATCGACAGGTCGCGAATGCTGATCAGGTTCTGGTCGACGGAGCGCGCCACATGCGCCTGTTCTTCGGATGCCGTCGCGATCAACTGGTTCCGGTCGTTGATGTCGGCAATCGCTTCGGTGATCTGAGTGATGGCCTGGCCTGCTTCGTGGGCGATTTTCAGCGAGTCCACCGCTTCGCTGCGGTTCATGGTCATCGACGACACCGCCTCGTTGGAACAGACCTGGATCTTCGCGATCATCTGCTCGATTTCCTGGGTCGAGGTCTGGGTCCGGTGAGCCAGCGCCCGCACTTCATCGGCCACCACCGCAAACCCTCGGCCTTGCTCGCCGGCCCGCGCCGCTTCGATGGCGGCGTTCAGCGCCAGCAGGTTGGTCTGTTCGGCAATCGAGCGGATCACTTCCACCACCCGTGCGATGTCCTGGGCCTGCTTGGCCAGGCCTTCGACCTCCATACCGGTCTGCTGCACGGTGGCGCTGAGTTTTTCAATCGACGCGATGGTCTGGGTCACACGCTCCTGGCCGATTTGGGCCGAGCGTTGGGAGTCCTGGGTCGACTGGGAGGCCGAGACGGCATTGCGCGCGACTTCTTCCACCGCTGCGGTCATCTCATTGACCGCCGTGGCGGCCTGGTCGGTTTCCATGCTCTGGCGCTCGATACCGGCGCTGGACTCACGGGTAATCGAACTCATCTCTTCGGCAGCCGAGGCCAACTGCCCGGAGGCTTCGGAGATGTGCTGCAAAGTGGTTTTGAGGTTCATCTGCATCGCGGCAGTCGATTGTTGCAGCTCCGTCAGCTCATCCTTGCCGTTGACGGCGATGGCCACGCGCAGATCACCGTCGGCGATCTTGGAGGTCGACACCAGCAACTCGCGCACTGGGGTAATGATACTGCGGGTAAACAGGCTCGCGACGACCACGGTCAACAGCACTGAAGCGCCCATCAGCACCCAGGTAAACAGACGAGTCGCGTTGTATTCGCTGGAGGCGATCCGCACCGCCTCATTGGAGCCGCGCTCGTTCAGGGTGATCAGGTCGTTGATCGAGTCCTGCGCCTTGAGGGCGACGGGGGTTTGCACATCGCTCAGATAAGCGGCGATCTGCGCGGAGGAGCCTGTGGTAGAGAGTGTCAGAAACTCGTCGATCTTCTGGTTGTAAGTGCCAATACTGCTCATGATTTCGTCATATTTGGCCTGCTCCTCGGGGCTCGACACCATGGGAGCGTAGCTCTGGGCGATCTTCATCAACTCCGATCGGACACTTTGAAGGCTATCCCGTGAACTTTGATCCTGCCGGGCACTGTCCATGGCAAAACGGCGCAACTCCAGACGCAACTTAAACAGGGCTGAATCGATTCTTCCGGCCAGACGAATACTGGGCAGCCAGTTGCTTTCAATCTCGATGGTTGAAGAATAGACGGAATCGACTTTTACCAGCGTCATGCCCCCTTGTATTAACAACAGAATGCAAACCACTCCGAAACAAAGGGTGGTACGTAGATTCAATTTCAGGGATCTCATAGACATCTCGATTCACCTTTTACGTGGAATTGTTAGTTAGGTGGCTTATAGCTACTAATTTGTTTAATAACGCGTGAAAAATTCGTGAGCGATCAAGGAAATTTTTATGATACAAGAAAAAAAACCCGTTCTTTTTAATTACTTAGCTAAACAACAAAACTCATCCAGCCTGAAGCCCAAAGCGCGTTGGAAGTCAATCGGCCCAGGCGGCAATATTTAGAATGCGAAGTTAGATTAAAGTCGTAGGGTACACGGCACCTTGGCGGCTGATTCTCCATGACTTATCCGGCCACTTGAATGGGGAACGTAGCCGATACAATAGAGCGCTCAGGTAAAACATACATTGACAGGTGTCAATACTAAAAAGCGCGCGCGCCAATAAAGAGCAATGCATGAGTTGCGTTGCGCCGCGAACCTTGTCTCAGACCATCAATCCATCCGGCGGCAGTGGCAACGCAGTCTTATAGCGCACTTGTTTAAGAGCGAAGCTGGAGCGGATATTGGCAACACCTGGCACTTTGGTCAGAAAGTCCATCATGAAACGCTCCAGCGACTGGATCGTCGGCACCAACACACGGATCAAATAGTCCGGGTCGCCGGCCATCAAGTAGCACTCCATCACCTCGGGCCGGTCGGAAATCGCCCCTTCGAATTGCTGCAAGGCCAGTTCGTTCTGCTTTTCCAGGCTGACATGGATAAACACGTTGACGTGCAGCCCCAGCAGGTCGGCATCGAGCAAGGTTACCTGGTCGCGAATCAGGCCCAGTTCCTCCATCGCCTTGACCCGATTGAAACACGGCGTGGGCGACAGGTTGACCGAGCGGGCGAGGTCGGCGTTGGTGATGCGCGCATTCTCCTGCAGGGCGTTGAGAATGCCGATATCGGTACGGTCCAGTTTGCGCATGAGACAAAATCACCTGTTTATTATGTTTATGCAGTTTTTTTATCCGCAAATGAGCCAGAGCGCAACGAAACACAGATAAATATTCTTCTACGCCCCGCCTATGATTGTTGTAGGACAAGATTTCTCCTACCCGGAGGATGACGGTCAGCTAGCGCGCCCACTACAAGAAATTCACAAGATCGAGCGTAGAAAGCCATGAACCAGCCGTATGCACCGCTGCGCCTGCACGTTCCCGAACCCTCGGGCCGTCCAGGCTGCAAGACTGACTTTACCTACCTGCGTCTGACCGACGCCGGCCTGGTGCGCAAACCCAGCATCGACGTAGAACCCGCCGACACCGCCGATTTGGCCAAGGGCCTGATCCGCGTGCTCGACGACCAGGGCCAGGCCCTCGGTCCGTGGGCTGAAGACGTGCCTGTCGAGATCCTGCGCCGGGGTATGCGCGCCATGCTCAAGACGCGCATCTTCGACAACCGCATGGTGGTCGCCCAGCGTCAGAAAAAAATGTCGTTCTACATGCAGAGCCTCGGCGAAGAAGCCATCGGCAGCGCCCAGGCCCTGGCCCTGAACATCGACGACATGTGCTTCCCCACCTACCGTCAGCAAAGCATCCTGATGGCCCGCGACGTGCCGCTGGTGGACCTGATCTGCCAACTGCTGTCCAACGAGCACGACCCGCTCAAGGGCCGGCAACTGCCGATCATGTATTCGGTGAAAGACGCCGGCTTCTTCACCATTTCCGGCAACCTTGCCACCCAATTCGTACAAGCCGTGGGCTGGGGCATGGCCTCGGCGATCAAGGGCGATACCAAGATCGCCTCGGCCTGGATCGGCGACGGCGCCACTGCCGAATCGGACTTCCACACCGCCCTCACCTTCGCCCACGTCTACCGCGCGCCGGTGATTCTCAACGTGGTCAACAACCAGTGGGCCATCTCCACCTTCCAGGCCATCGCCGGCGGTGAAGCCACCACCTTCGCCGGACGCGGCGTCGGGTGCGGCATCGCCTCCCTGCGCGTGGACGGCAACGACTTCATCGCGGTGTACGCCGCTTCCGCCTGGGCCGCCGAACGCGCGCGCCGCAACCTCGGCCCGACCCTGATCGAATGGGTCACCTACCGCGCCGGCCCGCACTCCACGTCGGATGATCCGTCCAAGTACCGCCCCGCCGACGACTGGAGCCACTTCCCCCTGGGCGACCCGATTGCGCGCCTCAAGCAGCACCTGATCAAGATCGGCCAGTGGTCCGAAGAGGAACACGCGACGGTCAGTGCCGAACTGGAGGCCGAAGTGGTCAAGGCGCAGAAAGCAGCCGAACAGTACGGCACCCTCGCCGGCGGCCAGATTCCAAGCGCCGCGACCATGTTCGAAGACGTCTACAAAGAGATGCCGGAGCACTTGAAGCGCCAGCGTCAAGAGTTGGGGGTCTGACATGAACGATCACAACAACAGCATCGAATTGGAAACCGCCATGACCACCACCACCATGACCATGATCCAGGCCCTGCGCTCGGCCATGGACGTGATGCTTGAGCGTGACGACAACGTGGTGGTGTTCGGCCAGGACGTCGGCTATTTCGGCGGCGTATTCCGTTGCACCGAAGGCTTGCAGAACAAGTACGGCAGTTCGCGGGTGTTTGACGCGCCGATCTCCGAAAGCGGCATCGTCGGCGTGGCGGTGGGCATGGGCGCCTACGGCCTGCGCCCGGTGGCGGAAATCCAGTTCGCCGACTACGTCTACCCAGCCAGCGACCAGATCATCTCCGAAGCGGCGCGCCTGCGTTATCGCTCGGCCGGCCAGTTCACCGCGCCGTTGACCCTGCGCATGCCCTGCGGCGGCGGCATCTACGGCGGCCAGACCCACAGCCAGAGTATCGAAGCGGTGTTCACCCAGGTCTGCGGCCTGCGCACGGTGATGCCGTCCAACCCCTATGACGCCAAGGGCCTGTTGATCGCCTCGATCGAAAACGACGACCCGGTGATCTTCCTCGAGCCCAAGCGCCTGTACAACGGCCCATTCGACGGCCACCACGACCGCCCGGTAACGCCGTGGTCGAAACACCCGCAGGCGCAAGTGCCGGACGGTTACTACAGCGTGCCGCTGGACGTGGCCGCGATCGTGCGTCCGGGTTCGGCCGTCACCGTGCTGACCTACGGCACCACCGTGTACGTGTCGCAAGTCGCCGCCGAAGAAACCGGTATCGACGCCGAGGTCATCGACCTGCGCAGCCTGTGGCCGCTGGACCTGGAAACCATCGTCAACTCGGTGAAAAAGACCGGCCGTTGCGTGGTGGTGCATGAAGCCACCCGCACCTGCGGCTTTGGCGCCGAGCTGGTGGCGCTGGTGCAGGAACATTGCTTCCACCACCTGGAAGCGCCGATCGAACGCGTCACCGGTTGGGACACCCCCTACCCGCACGCGCAGGAATGGGCGTATTTCCCAGGGCCGTCCCGTGTGGGCGCGGCGTTGAAACGGGTCATGGAGGTCTGAATGGGCACGCACGTTATCAAGATGCCGGACATTGGCGAAGGCATCGCAGAAGTTGAACTCTCGGCCTGGCATGTGAAGGTCGGCGACCTGGTCGTCGAAGACCAGGTGCTGGCGGATGTGATGACCGACAAGGCGATGGTGGACATTCCCTCGCCGGTCCACGGCAAGGTACTTGCCCTCGGCGGCGAGCCGGGTGAAGTCATGGCCGTGGGCAGTGTGCTGATCAGCATCGAAGTGGAAGGCGCGGGCAATACCAAAGACGTGCCGATGACGGCTGAACCGGCCAAGGCGGCGCCTGCGCCGGTAGCGCAAAGCAAGCCGGCCCCAGCGGTAGAAAGCACACTGGCGCTCAAACCGTCCGTCGCGCCCCAGGCCCCCGTGGCCCGCGATGCCAACGAGCGTCCGCTGGCCTCCCCCGCCGTGCGCAAGCGTGCGCTGGATGCAGGCATTCCCCTGCGCCTGGTGCAGGGGTCCGGTCCGGCGGGCCGGATTTTGCACGAAGATTTGGACGCTTACTTGCTCCAGAGTCCGGCGAAAAAAACTACGGCAGCCAACCCCTACGCCGAACGCAACGACGAAGAACAGATCCCGGTGATCGGCATGCGCCGCAAAATCGCCCAGCGCATGCAGGACGCCACCCGGCGCGCCGCGCATTTCAGCTATGTGGAAGAGATCGACGTCACCGCCCTCGACGAACTGCGCGTACACCTCAATGAAAAACACGGCGCGACACGCGGCAAGCTGACGCTGCTGCCGTTCATCGTGCGCGCCATGGTCGTGGCGTTGCGCGATTTCCCACAGATCAATGCGCGTTACGACGACGAAGCCCAGGTCATCACCCGCCTCGGTGCGGTGCATGTGGGCGTCGCCACCCAGAGCGATGTGGGCCTGATGGTACCGGTGGTGCGCCACGCCGAAGCACGCAGCCTGTGGGGCAATGCCGAGGAAATCGCGCGTTTGGCCAGCGCCGCGCGCACGGGCAAGGCCAGCCGCGACGAACTGTCGGGGTCGACCATCACCCTGACCAGCCTCGGCGCCTTGGGCGGCATCGTCAGCACGCCGGTGCTGAACCTGCCGGAAGTGGCCATCGTCGGCGTCAACCGCATCGTCGAACGGCCGATGGTGATCAAGGGCCAGATCGTGATCCGCAAGATGATGAACCTCTCCAGCTCGTTCGATCACCGCGTGGTCGACGGCATGGACGCGGCGCAATTCATCCAGGCCATTCGCGGCCTGCTCGAACAACCCGCCAGCCTGTTCCTGGAGTAAGGGCATGACTCAGACATTGCACACCACCCTGCTGATCATCGGCGGCGGCCCTGGCGGTTATGTGGCGGCGATCCGCGCCGGCCAGCTGGGCATCCCGACCATCCTCGTGGAAGGCCAGGCGCTGGGCGGCACCTGCCTGAATATCGGCTGCATCCCGTCCAAGGCCTTGATCCACGTGGCCGAACAGTTCCAGCAGACCGTACACCACAGCCAAGGCTCCCAACTGGGCATCGAAGTGGATGTGCCGACCCTGGACATCCGCAAAAGCGTGGCTTGGAAAGACGCCATCGTCGACCGCCTGACCAGCGGGGTTGCCGCGCTGCTGAAGAAACACAAGGTGCAGGTCATCCACGGGTGGGCCCAGGTGGTGGACGGCAAGACCGTCGACGTCGACGGCCAGCGTATCCAGTGCGAACACCTGCTGCTGGCCACCGGCTCGAAAGGCGTCAACCTGCCGATGCTGCCGATCGGCGGGCCGATCATCTCGTCCACCGAAGCCCTGGCGCCGACCCGCGTGCCCAAGCGCCTGATTGTGGTGGGTGGCGGTTATATCGGCCTGGAACTGGGGATTGCCTACCGCAAGCTGGGCGCCGAAGTCAGCGTGGTCGAAGCGCAGGAGCGTATCCTGCCGGCCTACGACGCCGAGCTGACCCAGCCGGTGGCCGAGTCGCTCAAGCAATTGGGTGTGAAGCTGTACCTCAAGCACAGCGTCACCGGCTTTGAGCACAACCGCCTGCAAGTGCGCGACCCGAAGGGCGACACCGTGTCGCTGGAGACCGATCAGGTGCTGGTCGCCGTCGGTCGCACCCCCAACACCCGGGGCTGGAACCTCGAAGCGCTGGACCTGGAGATGCACGGCGCGGCGGTCAGGATCGACCACCGCTGCCAGACCAGCATGCGCAATGTGTGGGCCATCGGCGACCTCAGCGGCGAGCCGATGCTCGCGCACCGGGCCATGGCCCAGGGCGAAATGGTCGCCGAACTGATCAGCGGTCAACACCGCGAATTCAACCCGGCGGCGATCCCGGCCGTGTGCTTTACCGACCCGGAGCTGGTGGTGGTCGGCAAGTCGCCCGACGAGGCCAAGGCGGCGGGGCTGGACTGCATCGCGTCGAGCTTCCCGTTCGCGGCCAATGGCCGGGCCATGACCCTGGAGTCGAAAAGCGGCTTCGTGCGGGTGGTGGCGCGGCGTGACAATCATCTGATTGTCGGCTGGCAGGCGGTTGGCGTCGGCGTGTCCGAGCTGTCCACCGCCTTTGGGCTGAGCCTGGAAATGGGCGCACGCCTGGAAGACGTGGCCGGCACCATCCACGCCCACCCGACCCTCGGCGAAGCCGTCCAGGAAGCCGCCCTACGAGCGCTGGGCCACGCCCTCCACCTGTAAAAAACTCACCCCCCCGTGGAAGCAGGCTTTTGTGGGAGGGGGCTTGCCCCCGATAGCGGTGGGCCAGTCAACGCATGTGCCGACTGGCTTGCCCTCATCGGGGGCAAGCCCCCTCCCACAAAAGCCCGCTCCCACATGAAGCAAGAATGCAGTATTGTTGCGCTCATTCAGAAAAAAACCGACTTGACCAGAGATAGAGGGTGTCATGGGTAACGAAAGCATCAATTGGGACAAGCTGGGTTTTGACTACATCAAGACCGACAAGCGGTTTATCCAGACCTGGAAAAACGGCGAGTGGCAAGCGGGCACCCTGACCGAAGACAACGTGCTGCACATCAGCGAGGGCTCCACCGCCCTGCACTACGGCCAACAGTGCTTTGAAGGCCTCAAGGCCTATCGCTGCAAGGACGGCTCGATCAACCTGTTCCGCCCGGACCAGAACGCCGCGCGCATGCAGCGCAGTTGCGGTCGCCTGTTGATGCCGCAAGTGCCGACCGAAGCCTTCATCGACGCCTGCAAGCAAGTGGTTCGTGCCAACGAGCGGTTCATCCCGCCGTATGGCAGCGGCGGCGCGCTGTACCTGCGCCCGTTCGTGATCGGCACCGGTGACAACATCGGCGTGCGTACCGCGCCGGAGTTCATCTTCTCGGTGTTCGCGATCCCGGTCGGCGCCTACTTCAAGGGCGGCCTGGTGCCGCACAACTTCCAGATCTCCGGCTACGACCGCGCCGCGCCACACGGCACCGGTGCCGCCAAGGTCGGTGGCAACTACGCCGCCAGCCTGCTGCCAGGTTCCGAAGCGAAAAAAGCCGGCTTCGCCGACAGCATCTACCTGGACCCGGCCACGCACTCGAAGATCGAGGAAGTCGGTTCGGCCAACTTCTTCGGGATCACCCGAGACAACAAGTTCATCACGCCGAAGTCGCCTTCGGTGCTGCCAGGCATCACCCGCATGTCGCTGATCGAACTGGCCAAGACCCGCCTGGGCCTGGAAGTGGTCGAAGGCGAAGTGTTCATCGACCAACTGGATATCTTCCAGGAAGCCGGTGCCTGCGGGACGGCTGCCGTGATCTCGCCGATCGGCGGTATCGAGTACCAGGGCAAACTGCACGTGTTCTACAGCGAGACCGAAGTCGGCCCGATCACCCAGAAGCTCTATAAAGAGCTGACCGGCGTGCAATCCGGCGACGTCGAAGCGCCAGAAGGCTGGATCGTCAAGGTCTAACCCCGCCACACCGCAATACCCTGTAGGAGGGGGCTTGCCCCCGATAGCGGAGTGTCAGTCACTGGAGGTATCGACTGACCCACCGTCATCGGGGGCAAGCCCCCTCCCACATTTGATCTGCGATCATTCTCAGGATTGAGTCGGAATATTTTCCACCATCTTCTTGCCCATGCTGATCCTCGGCTCCACCCCGTACCCCAACGCCTCGTAGAACCCCACCACCGTGTCATTGCCGCCGGTGATCTGCAGGTTGATCTTCATACACCCCAAGGCGCTCAAGGCCTGCTCCGCATGCCGCACCAGCGACGCACCCAGCCCTTGCCGGCGATAGTCGGCGCGCACCGCCACCGAATACAACCAACCACGATGCCCGTCGTACCCCGCCAGAACAGTACCGATCACGACGTTCTTATCCGTCGCCACGAAGAACAGCCCGTCATTGACCGCCAGCTTCTTATCGATCGCCAGGGTCGGCAGGTTGTGCGCGGTGTCATAACCAAAAGCGTCCTGCCACAACGTAACCACCTGCGCCCGGTGCAGACGGTCGCGGTAGACGCCGATAGGGTGGCGCGACGACAGCGCTTTCTCCATCACCAACGTGCGCTCGTTGCCATGGTAGACGTCGCGCACGGTGTGAAAGCCCAATTTGGTATAGAACGACTCGGCGCTCAGCGAAGACGGCACGTTCAACACCGTCACCCCGGCCTCGCGGGCGCGCAATTCGATTTCGATCATCAGCAGCCGACCGATGCCCTGCCCTTGCAGCGCCGGGTTGACGAACACCGAGCGCACCACATTACCGTCAAGGGAAGCGGTGGCGACGATCACCTCGTCCTGAACCGCCACCAGCACCGACCGACGCCGGAGCAGTTCGAGCACCGCATCGGGTGTGAAGTTGCCCGCCACCCGGGCGATCACATCCGCCGGATAGTCACGCGCATTGCTGCTGTGCAAGGCGGCGAGGATGACCCGGCTGATCCCATCTGCATCGGCGGCCTGGGCAATACGAACGGCGATAGACATGCACTCTCCTTCCTGACTCGGATACCACAACCACCCCCATACTAATGTGGGAGCTGGCTTGCCTGCGATAGCGCTCCGTCAGCCAACCTATCCGCCACCGCTTGATCGCATTCCAACCCGCACAGCCGATTCGGCTGCCACACCCCACTTTTCAGCTTTCCCGGCTGAGCGCCGCCTCGGTTTCAGCCGGGATTCCTCCGTCAGCCCGCACAAAATAGCTCCACTGCTCAACCCATGGATTCGTGCCCCCATGCAAACCACCAACACCGTCTTGATGATTCGCCCGGCGCGCTTTGCCTTCAACCCGGACACCGCGATCAACAACCGTTTCCAACGCCAGCCCCTCGACCCCATCGACGCACAGCACAAAGCGCTGGAAGAGTTCGACGGCTATGTCGACACCTTGCGCCGGCATGGCGTCGAAGTCCTGGTCGTGCAGGACACCCCGGCGCCGCACACCCCCGACTCGATCTTCCCCAACAACTGGTGGAGCAGCCATGCCGACGGCAGCCTGGTGCTCTACCCGATGGAAGGCCAGAACCGCCGACTGGAGCGCAACAAGGGCGTGCTGCACGTCCTCGAACAGCGTTTTGCAATCAAGGACACGATTGACCTCAGCCATCTCGAACAACAGAACATCTTCCTCGAAGGCACCGGCAGCATGGTGCTCGACCGCCAACACCGGATCAGCTACGCCTGCCACTCCGGGCGCACCCACCACGACGCCCTGCGCCAGTTCGCCGAACGCCTCGACTATCAGCTCTGCGTGTTCCACGCCGTCGACCGCCACCACGCGCCGATCTACCACAGCAACGTGATGATGAGCGTCGGCCGCAACCTCTCGGTGGTGTGCCTGCAAGCCCTGCCGGACGCCGACGAACGCCAGGCCCTGGAGCATTCCCTGCGCGACACCGGCAAGGACATCCTTGCCCTCGATTTCGACCAGTTGGAAGCCTTCGCCGGCAACATGCTCGAAGTCCACGACCGCGACGGCCAGCCGCTGCTGGTGATGTCCGCCAGCGCCTGGAACGCCCTGCAACCCGCGCAGCGCCGGCATGTGGAACGCCACACGCGGCCGGTGGTGGTGAACATCGACAACATCGAACGCATCGGCGGCGGCAGTGCCCGCTGCATGCTCGCGGAAGTGCATCTGCCCGCCCGCGCCACCTTCCAATAACTACAGGAGCCACTCCATGACCCGCTATATCGACGTCAACGACCTCAGCTACCTGGTCTCGCAAAAAGGCCTGCAAACCTGCATCACCGAGATGGCCGAGTACATCCGCGCCGACTACCTGCGCTGGCAGGATTTCGAGAAATGCGCGCGCCTGGCCAACCACTCGCCGGAGGGCGTGATCGAACTGATGCCGGTGTCCGACGCGTCGTTGTATGCCTTCAAATACGTCAACGGTCACCCGAAAAACACCCAGGCCGGCATGCTCACCGTGATGGCCTTCGGCGCCTTGGGCAATGTGGACACCGGCCGGCCGCTGCTGCTGGCGGAAATGACCCTGACCACCGCGATTCGCACCGCCGCCACCTCGGCCCTGGTCGCACGCTACCTGGCCCGGGACAACAGCCGCAGCATGGCGCTGATCGGCAACGGTTCGCAAAGCGAATTCCAGGCCCTGGCCTTCCACACCCTGCTGGGCATCAATGAAATCCGCCTGTTCGACATCGACGCCAGGGCCACCGCCAAGCTGGCGGCCAACCTCAAGGCGTTCCCGGCAATCAAGGTGATCCTGGCCGCCAACGTGGCCGAAGCGGTGAAAGGCGCGGACATCGTCACCACCGTCACCGCCGACAAAGCCTACGCGACCATCCTCACCGACGAGATGATCGAACCCGGCATGCACCTCAACGCCGTGGGCGGCGATTGCCCGGGCAAAACCGAACTCGACCGACGCATCGTTGAGCGTGCGCGGGTGATCGTCGAATACGAACCGCAAAGCCGCATCGAAGGTGAAATCCAGCACATGCCGGCCGATTCGCCGGTCACCGAACTGTGGCAAGTGATCAATGGCCAGGCGCCCGGCCGCGAGAATGCGCGCCAGGTCACCCTGTTCGACTCGGTGGGTTTTGCCATCGAAGACTATTCGGCGCTGCGCTACGTGCTGGACGTGGCCAAGGCGCTGGACGTCGGCAGCGAACTGGAACTGGTGCCCGACCTGGCCGACCCGAAAGACCTGTTCGCACGCCTGGCCCAACCTCCGCGCGTACAGCACAAAAAGCGCGCCTGAAACCGCTCTGGCCTGCCGCTTTGCGCCGAGGGCAGGCCAGAACCACGACGATCAAAAGCCGATTCAGCGGGTGCCGCAGCCGATTCCGCTGCATTGCCTGTTTTAACAGCGCAATTCGCGCTTTGAGCACGGGGTAAACGACACAAAAAACGCACCACCTTGAAGCATTCTGAGCGCGACCGAAGAGTCAGCAAATGAATGCGCGCTGCTCCTTTGACTGCCCTGACATCAATTACAAAATATAGGGACTCCACATGACGCCACTCCGCTCATTGTTCGCTGCGTTGCTATTGCCGCTGTGCGCCAGCGCCGCCCACGCCCAAGACTGGAAAGAAATCCGCTTCGGCGTATTCCCCGAATACCCACCCTTCGAGTCCGTCGCCGCCGATGGCAGCCTGCAAGGCTTCGATATCGAGCTGGGCAACGCGATCTGCGCCAAGCTCGAAGTCAAATGCACCTGGGTGCATAACGAATTCGACGGCATGATCCCCGCCCTGCGCGCGCGCAAGTTCGACGCGATCATGTCCTCCATGGCCGTGACCCCGGCGCGGGAAAAACAGATCGACTTCACCGACCGCCTGTTCCTCAGCCCCACCTCGGTGATCACCCGCAAGAACGCCGACTTCGGCGACACGCCGGAATCCCTCAAGGGTAAACAAGTCGGCGTGCTGCAGGGCTCGTTGCAGGAAGCCTACGCCCGCGCGCACCTGACCAAGCTCGGCGCCCAGATCAAGGCGTACCAGTCCCAGGACCAGAACTACGCCGACCTGCAAAACGGCCGCCTCGACGCCACCCTGACCGACAAACTCGAAGCCCAGCTCAACTTCCTGTCCAAGCCCGAAGGCGCCGACTTCAAGACCGGCCCGGCCTTCAAGGACCCGACGCTGCCCCTGGACATCGCCATGGGCCTACGCAAGAACGACCAGGAACTGCGCGCGCTGATCAACAAGGGCATCGCTGCCGTACAGGCCGATGGCACCTACGCCCAGATCCAGAAGAAATACTTCGGCGATCAAGACATCTACAACGAGTAAGCCAACACCGCCTCTGTGAGAGAAGACTTGTGTGGGAGGGGGCTTGCCCCCTCCCACCAAAGCCCGCTCCCCCAGGGGTCTGTCTGCGCCCTTTAGAGATCTCCCCATGAACGAATTCCTCAACCTGCAGGGCTACGGCCCGATGCTCGCCCAGGGCGCCTGGATGACGGTCAAGCTGGCGTTCCTCGCACTGGCCCTGAGCCTTGGCCTGGGCTTGATCGCCGCCGGCGCCAAACTCTCCAGCGTCAAACTGCTGCGGGTGCCGGCCACGCTCTACACCACGCTGATTCGCAGCGTGCCGGACCTGGTGCTGATCCTGCTGATTTTCTACAGCCTGCAACTGTGGCTGAACGACCTGACCGAAGCCTTCGGCTGGAACTACTTTGAAATCGACCCGTTTACCGCCGGGGTGGTCACCCTGGGGTTTATCTACGGCGCCTATTTCACCGAAAACTTTCGCGGCGCGATCCTCAGCGTGCCGGCCGGTCAACTGGAAGCCGCGACCGCCTATGGCCTGAGCCGCTGGCAGCGCTTTCGCCTGGTGCTGTTCCCGCAGTTGATGCGCTTCGCCCTGCCGGGGCTGGGCAATAACTGGCTGGTGTTGCTCAAGTCCACGGCGCTGGTGTCGATCATCGGCCTGTCCGACCTGGTCAAAGCCGCACAGAACGCCGGCAAGACCACCAACGAGCCGCTGTACTTCCTGATCCTCGCGGGCCTGGTGTACCTGGTGATCACCACCCTCTCCAACCGCATCTTCAAGCGTCTCGAACGGCGCTACAACCTCGGCATCAAGAGGATAGCGCGATGATCGAACTGTTCCAGCAATACGGCCTGGCCTACCTGTACAGCGACGGCGCGGGTGTGTCCGGGGTGGCGATGACCCTGTGGTTGTTCATCATCTCGGTGCTGTTCGGGTTTTTCCTGTCGATCCCCCTGGCGATCGCCCGCGTCTCGGAACACGCCTGGCTGCGCTGGCCAGTGGAGGTGTACACCTACCTGTTTCGCGGCACGCCGCTGTATATCCAACTGTTGATTTGCTACACCGGGCTGTACAGCCTGGAGGTGGTGCAGGACAACGCCCTGCTCAACCAGTTCTTCCGCAACGCGTTGAACTGCACGCTGCTGGCGTTCGTCCTCAACACCTGTGCCTACACCGTGGAAATCTTCGCCGGGGCGATCCGCAACATTCCCCATGGCGAAATCGAAGCGGCACGCGCCTATGGCCTGCACGGCTGGCGACTGAACCTGTTTGTGGTGGTGCCCGCGGCGCTGCGCCGTGCGTTGCCGGCCTACAGCAATGAAATGATCCTGATGCTGCACGCCACGTCGCTGGCGTTTACCGCCACCGTCGCCGACATCCTCAAGGTGGCCCGCGATGCGAATGCCGAGACGTTCCTGACGTTCCAGGCCTTCGGTATCGCCGCGCTGCTCTACATGCTGCTGTCCTTTGCACTGGTGGGCCTGTTTCGACTGGCCGAACGTCGCTGGATGCGTTTTCTTGTTCCTACCCGAGGCTAACCCATGAATCAGTCCGCGCAGGCCCTGGCCACTTATCCCGTCGATACACTCGCAGCCCCTATCGCCAAGGCGGCGACGGCGGCGGTCAAACTGCAAGTCGAAGGCATCCACAAACGCTACGGCGAACATGAAGTGCTCAAGGGCGTTTCCCTCAACGCACGCAACGGCGATGTGATCAGCCTGATCGGCGCCAGCGGCTCGGGCAAAAGCACGATGCTGCGCTGCATCAACTTTCTCGAACAGCCGGACGCCGGGGTCATCACCCTGGACGGCATCAGCATCGAAATGCGCCAGGGCCGCGCCGGCACCCGCGCACCGCACCAGGCGCAACTGCAGAACCTGCGCACACGCCTGGCCATGGTGTTCCAGCATTTCAACCTGTGGAGCCACATGACCGTACTGGAAAACATCACCATGGCCCCGCGTCGGGTGTTGGACGTGAGTGCGGCCGAGGCGGAACGACGTGCGCGGCTGTACCTGGACAAGGTCGGCTTGCCGGGCCGGGTGGCGGATCAATACCCGGCGTTTCTGTCTGGCGGCCAGCAGCAGCGCGTCGCCATCGCCCGCGCCTTGGCGATGGAACCGGAAATCATTCTGTTCGACGAACCGACCTCCGCCTTGGACCCTGAGCTTGTAGGAGAAGTCCTCAAAGTCATACAGACGTTGGCTGAGGAAGGTCGTACCATGTTGATGGTCACCCACGAAATGGGCTTTGCCCGCCAGGTGTCCAGCCAAGTGCTGTTTTTGCATCAGGGCCGCGTCGAAGAACAAGGCGGTGCCGAAATTCTCGACCATCCCAACAGCGAACGCTTGCAGCAATTTCTTTCCAACCGCTTGAAGTGAAACCCATGGATACCAAGGCCAACGGACCCCATTCCTCCCCTGCGCTGGATCGCATCGATGAGGCGATCATCGACGTGCTGCGGCATCAGGGACGTATCACCTACGAGAAGCTCTCGTCGCTGGTGCATCTGACCCCCAGGCCGTGCCTGGAACGGGTGCGCAAGCTCGAACGGCGCGGGGTGATCCGCGGGTACGGGGCGATCACCGACGTGCAGATGGTCTCACCGGGGCTGTCGCTGCTGGTGCTGGTGGCCTTGTCCAACCAGAGCGGGCGCTCGGCGCAAAAGGCCTTCGAAGCCTGCGTCAAAGCCTGCCCGCAGGTGTTCGAATGCCAGTTGATCAGCGGGCCGTTCGACTACAGCCTGCGCATGCGTTGCCGGGATATGGAACATTACCGAGTGCTGACGGAGACCTGGTTGAACAACGATGAGTTGCACATCGACAAATTGGTGGCCCACCCCGAACTCGCGGTAGTCAAAAACACCGCCACCGAACTGGCCTGACCCCCAGACACCAAAGATCAAATGTGGATCAGATAGGGCTCATTCTGCTCTTGGGCGCGGCCTTATAGCCGACCACATCCTGGAAACCGAACGCGGTCAAGAGTGTGGGAGGGGCCTTGCCCCCGATTGCAATCTGTCAGCTACAAATTAGTTGACTGATACACCGCCATCGGGGGCAAGCCCCCTCCCACATTTGGATCTCCGTGGATCAGATAGGGCTCATTCTGCTCTTGGGCGCGGCCTTATAGCCGACCACATCCTGGAAGCTGAACGCGGTCAAGAGTGTGGGAGGGGCTTGCCCCCGATTGCAATCTGTCAGCTACAAATTAGTTGACTGATACACCGCCATCGGGGGCAAGCCCCCTCCCACATTTTCTACCCCGCCTCCAAAAGTCGCTACAAGCGTTCATCAGCTCGCCGTAGCAAGCAGCAAATCCTGCACCGAACGCCCCTGCCCACGGTGGCGATCATGCGCGTACAACGATGCGGCAATTTCATCCGCCCGGATCGGCAGCACCGACAGCAAGGTATCGCTCAACCCATGGCTGGCCTGGCTGAAACCCTGGATGTAGATGCCGGCCTTGCACCGCTCATCCGTCACGATGCGGTAGTCGCGGCTGACTTCGAAATCGCTCATATAGGCCTGCAGCGGCGCCAGCAACTCGCGGTGCATCTGGCGCTCGTAGCCGGTGGCCAGGATCACCGCGTCGTAATGGCTGACGCTGGTTTCGCCACTGGTGTTATTGCGCAGGGTCAACTCGATGCCCAACGGACCGGCGCTGACGTTCTCGACCACGGTCATGGTGCGGAAGGCCTGGCGCGCGGTGCCGGAGACTTTCTGGCGATAGAAGATGCCATAGATGCGCTCGATCAACTCCAGGTCGACCACCGAATAGTTGGTGTTCTGGTACTCGGCGATCAGCCGCTCACGCTCGGCGCCGACCTGCTGGAACACCAGGTCGGTAAAGGCCGGCGAAAACACTTCGTTGACGAACGGGCTGTCATCCGCCGGTTTCAGCGCCGAGCCGCGGAGGATCATATCGACTTGTACCGCCGGGAAGCCGTCGTTCAAATCGATGAACGCTTCGGCCGCGCTCTGGCCGCCGCCGATCACCGCGATACGCATCGCCTTGCCCTGCACGCAAGGCTGCTGGGCCATGCGCGCCAGGTACTGGGAATGGTGGAACACGCGGGGGTCATCCCTGAACGCCTTGAACACGTCGGGCACGCGCGGCGTGCCGCCGGCGCTGACCACCACCGAACGGGTGGTGCGGACATGCTGTTCACCCAACGCATCGCGGGAAATCACGCGCAGTGCTTCAACCTGCTGCTGATGCAGGATCGGTTCGATGGCCAGCACTTCCTCGCCGTAGCGGCTCTGGGCCTGGAACTGCCCGGCGACCCAGCGCAGGTAGTCGTTGAACTCCATGCGGCACGGATAGAACGTGCCAAGGTTGATGAAATCGACCAGACGGTTGTGGGCTTTCAGGTAGTTGACGAAGGAATATGGGCTGGTGGGGTTGCGCAGGGTCACCAAGTCCTTGAGGAACGAAATCTGCAGTTCGCTCTGGGTCACCAGGGTATTGCCGTGCCAACGGTAGTCGGCCTGCTTGTCGAGAAACAGCACGTCCAGTTTGCCCTGGGCCTTTTCGCGCTCCTGCAGGGCGATGGCCAGCGCCAGGTTCGAAGGGCCGAAACCGATACCGATCAAGTCGTGAACCGCGGGCGAAGCAATTGCCTGTGTCATTCCAGTGTCCTCTGGATAAGCCCCTTGGCGGTGGGGCGGGAATACCTTCACGACCTGCACAACAGGTCATGTGTTGATAGGAAACGAGGACAATGAATTAAAATTTAACCACTCGACGCTCAGGGTGCGTCCCACTCGCGCATCCGCACCCGGCAGTGCTTCATCGCATTGACGATGTGTTTTTCCACCAGGCTGCGGGAAATCCCCAGGCGCTCGGCAATCTGCGCGTGGGACAGGCCGTCGAGCTTGCGCAGCAGGAAGCTGTCGCGGCAGACCGCCGGCAACTCGGCCAAGGCGCGTTCGAGCATCTGCAGGCGCTGAGTGTGATCGTGGGTAGCGTGGGGCGAAGCGTTGGCGAAGCGCTCTTCGGCGTCCAGCACCTCCAACGGCTCGACCTGACGCAAGGCGTTGCGTCGATGGCCGTCGATCACCAGGTTCAGCGCGGTACGGTACAAAAAGGCGCGGGGCTGGTCGATGGGGGTGTCACTGGCGCGTTCCAGCACCCGCACATAAGCGTCATGCACCACATCTTCGGCCACCTGGCGGTTGCCCAGCTTGGCGTTGAGGAAACACACCAGCTCGCGATAGTAGTTTTCCAACATGACTCCCGACCACCTGACGGCGGTATTAGGTCCTTGAATGCTTAAAAAGACAGCCCATGAGTGATGGCAGTTTGGGTAAGTGCAATTTATAGTAATTCTCATCTACTTTTAAAGAAGACTTGCTTCAGCGGGCAATTTTTTTACTCGCCAGCACTGTAACTACTTGTGAAACAGCCTAAATCTTCGGGCCATGCTCTCGTTTAACTGTCAGCCCCCCCGCAACTGCGGTCCGAACTTTCCTGGCTGGAACCAACCCATGAAACGCCCTCGACCTGCCCGACACGCCCTGCTGGTTGTGGCGTGCCTGATCCCTGTTATCGGCATCGCCGCCTGGCAATTGCAGCCGCCGGGGCGCGACAACCTGGCCACCGTTACCGTGACCCGCGGCAACATTGAAAACAGCGTCACCGCCCTGGGCACTCTGCAACCGCGACGCTATGTGGATGTGGGCGCCCAGGCGTCCGGGCAGATCCGCAAGATCCATGTCGAAGCCGGCGATCAGGTGCAGGAAGGCCAGTTGCTGGTAGAGATCGACCCCTCGACGCAAAAAGCCAAGCTCGACGCCAGCCGCTACGCCATCGAAAACCTCAAGGCCCAATTGCAGGAGCAGAAAGCCCAGCACGCACTGGCGCGCCAGAAGTACCAGCGCCAGCAGCGCCTGGCCGCCGGCAACGCGACCCGCGAAGAGGACGTGCAAACCGCCAAGTCCGAACTGAGCGCCACCCAGGCACGGGTCGACATGTTCCAGGCGCAGATTCTCCAGGCCCAGGCCAGCCTGCGCAGGGACGAGGCGGAATTGGGCTATACGCGCATCTATGCGCCGATGACCGGCACCGTGGTGGCGGTGGACGCACGGGTCGGCCAGACCCTCAATGCCCAGCAGCAAACCCCGCTGATCCTGCGCATCGCCAAGTTGTCACCGATGACCGTGTGGGCCGAGGTCTCGGAAGCCGATATCGGCCACGTCAAACCCGGTATGACCGCCTATTTCACCACCCTCAGCGGCGGCAACCGCCGCTGGACCAGCAGCGTGCGGCAGATCCTGCCGATCCCGCCCAAGCCGCTGAACGAAACCCAGGGCAGCGGCAGCCCCAGCAGTTCGAACAAAAGCGGCAGCGGCCGCGTGGTGCTGTACACCGTGCTGCTGGACGTGGACAACAGCGACAACGCCTTGATGGCCGAAATGACCACCCAGGTGTTTTTCGTCGCCGGCCAGGTCAAGGATGCGCTCACCGCGCCGGTCGCCGCCCTGCAAGACAGCACCAGCGCCGACCGGCAGACCGCCCGCGTGGTCGCGGAAAACGGCCGCATCGAAGAGCGCGTCGTGCGCCTGGGTATCAGCGACCGCCTGCGCGTCGAAGTGTTGGAAGGCCTCAGCGAAGGCGATCACCTGCTGATCGGGCCGGGCGCCGGCAGCGGTGGGTTGAATTGAGCACGCCCCTGATCGAACTCAAGCACATCCGCAAATCCTACGGCGGCGGCGACAGCCCGCAGGTCGACGTATTGCGCGGCGTCGACCTGTCGATCCATGCCGGGGAATTCGTCGCCATCGTCGGCGCCTCGGGTTCCGGCAAATCCACGCTGATGAACATCCTCGGCTGCCTCGACCGCCCCACCGCTGGCGACTACCTGTTCGCCGGCGAAAACGTCGCGCACCTGGACAGCGACGCGCTGGCCTGGCTACGCCGCGAAGCCTTCGGCTTTGTGTTCCAGGGCTACCACTTGATCCCGTCGGCGTCGGCCCAGGAAAACGTCGAAATGCCAGCGATCTACGCCGGCATCAGCGCCGCCGAACGCCACGCCCGCGCCAGGGCCCTGCTCACGCGCCTGGGCCTGGCCGACCGCACCGGCAACCGTCCGCATCAACTGTCCGGCGGCCAGCAGCAACGGGTCTCCATCGCCCGCGCGCTGATGAACGGCGGGCATATCATCCTCGCCGACGAGCCCACCGGCGCCCTCGACAGCCACAGCGGCGCCGAGGTAATGAGCCTGCTCGACGAACTGGCCAGCCAGGGCCACGTGGTGATCCTGATCACCCACGACCGCGACGTGGCGGCGCGGGCCAACCGAATCATCGAAATTCGCGACGGCCTGATCATCAGCGACTCGGCGGACAGCACCCGCCACCGCCCGGCCAGCGCCGACAGCGCGGCGCTGCAAGCCGTCGACCTGCGCCAGCGCCTGGCCGAAGGCGCCGAGCACAACGGCGCGTGGAAGGCCGAACTGCTCGACGCCGTGCAGGCCGCCTGGCGCGTGATGTGGATCAACCGCTTCCGCACCGCCCTGACCCTGCTCGGGATCATCATCGGCGTGGCCTCGGTGGTGGTGATGCTGGCGGTGGGTGAAGGCAGCAAACGCCAGGTCATGGCACAGATGGGCGCATTCGGCTCCAACATCCTCTACCTCAGCGGCTCTTCGCCCAACCCGCGCACGCCGCTGGGCATCGTGACCCTCAACGATGTCGCGGCATTGGCGACGCTGCCGCAGATCAAGCGGATCATGCCGGTCAACGGCAGCGACGCCGGCATCCGCTACGGCAACCTGGATTACCTGGCCTATGTGGGCGGCAACGATGTCAACTTTCCGCAGATCTTCAACTGGCCGGTGGTCGAGGGCAGTTACTTCACCGAAGCCGACGAGCGCGCCGGTGCCACGGTCGCGGTGATCGGCCACCGCATCCGAGAGAAACTGTTCAAGCAGGTCAGCCCGATCGGCCAATACATCCTCATCGAAAACGTGCCTTTCCAGGTGATCGGCGTGCTCGCGGAAAAGGGCTCCAGCTCCGGCAACAAAGACAGCGACGACCGCGTGGCCATTCCCTACACCGCCGCCAGCGTGCGCCTGTTCGGCACGTACAACCCCGAATACGTGGTGATTGCCGCCGCCGATGCGCGCAAGGTGCGGGAAGCCGAACACGCCATCGACCAACTGATGCTGCGCCTGCATAACGGCAAGCGTGACTACCAACTGACCAACAACGCGGCAATGATCCAGGCCGAGGCGCGCACGCAAAACACGCTGTCGCTGATGCTCGGTTCGATCGCCGCGATTTCGCTGCTGGTGGGCGGCATCGGGGTGATGAACATCATGTTGATGACCGTGCGCGAACGCACCCGCGAAATCGGTATCCGCATGGCCACCGGCGCGCGCCAGCGCGACATCCTGCGCCAGTTCCTGACCGAGGCGCTGATGCTCTCGGTGGTTGGCGGCCTGTGCGGTATCGGCCTGGCGCTGCTGGTCGGCGGCGTGCTGATGCTGGCCAAGGTCGCAGTGCAGTTTTCCCTGGTGGCGGTGCTCGGCGCGTTTGGCTGCGCACTGGTCACCGGCGTCGTATTCGGCTTTATGCCGGCCCGTAAAGCTGCCCGGCTCGATCCGGTTAAGGCGTTGACCAGTGAATAAACGATCTCCCGCCTCCCCCGTGTGCGTACTCGGCCTGTGCCTGCTGCTCAATGCCTGCGCCGCCAGCCTGCCCGCCGTCGACAGCGGCGTGGCAGCACCGACCGCCTGGCAATACGCCGAGCGTGACGCCGCCCAACTCAACAATCAGCGCTGGTGGACGCAATTCGGCAGCCCGCAACTGAACCGCCTGATCGAACAGGCGCGCCGTGACAGTTTTGACGTGGCGGCCGCCGTCGCACGGGTGCGCCAGGCCCAAGCCAAGGCAGTGATCGCCGGCGCGCCGCTGTTGCCGGAAGTGAAGTTCAACCTGTCCACCAGCCATCAGAGGTTACTGCGCGGCCAGGGCGGGCCGGACCTGGACGCGACGCAAAGCAATGACACGGTCAACAGCTTCGGCGCCAACCTCAGCGCCAGTTATGAAGTGGATTTCTGGGGCGGCCGCGCGGCCGCGCGAGACAGCGCCCTGCATAGCCTGCGGGCCAGCGCGTCGGACCAGGCTACCGTGGAACTGACCCTGCTCAGCAACGTCGCCGACCGCTACGCGCAAACCCTCGCCGCACGCCAGCGCGAGCAGATCGCCGAGTTGAACCTGGCGAATGCACGCAATGTGCTGGAACTGGTGCAGACCCGCTACGACGCCGGTTCCGCCACGGCCCTGGAACTGGCCCAGCAGCAAAGCCTGGTCGCCAGCCAGCAACGGCAATTGCCGCTGATTCAACAACTGGCGCAAGAGTCGCGGATCACCCTCGCCGCCCTCCTCGGCCAGCCGGTCCAGGCGTTGGACCTGGGCACCGAGCCCTTCCAGGCCCTCACCTGGCCGCGCATCGGCCCGGGCGTGCCCAGCCAACTGCTGAGCCGGCGCCCCGACCTGGCCAAGGCCGAAGCCGAACTGGCGGCGGCGCAAGCGGATGTTCGCGTCGCCCGCGCGGCCATGCTGCCTGCGGTGACGCTCGGCGCGACCTTCGGCTCCGACGCCGGCAAAGCCGTGGAGATCCTGCGCAGCCCGTATTACACGCTGACTGGCGGCCTGGTCGCACCGATCTTCAACAACGGCCGTTTAACCGCCGAACGGGACAAGGCCCGCGCGCGCCAGGACGAGCTGCTGCAGACCTATCGCGGGGCGATCATCAACGGTTTCGCCGATGTGGAAAAAGCCCTCAGCAACATCACGCGCCTGGACCAGCAGCGCCAATGGCAAACGCAAGAGCTGCAGGCGGCGCAGAACGCCTTGCGCATCGCCGAAAGCCGCTACCAGGCGGGCGCCGAAGACTGGCTGAGCGTGCTGGACAGCCAGCGCACCCTGTACACGGCCCAGGACCTGAATGTGCAACTGCGCTTGTCGCGCCTGCAAGCCAGTATCGCCTTGTACAAAGCCTTGGGCGGCGGCTGGGAATCCGACATCCGATAAACGAAAGTCGCATTTCGTACACTCGCCGTTTTGTCCTCCTACATTTTTCCCCCCACGGTCCTTGGTAAAAAAGTCGTCCCGAATGAGCAGCCACAACAGTGGCTTCTTTTTCTCACACGACAGGCCAGGATCGCTGATGAAACCCCTTCCAGCTGCAAGCGCAATCACCTACCGTTGCCTGGTGCTGGTCGCAGCCCTGGCGCCCACCGGCGCTTACGCTGAAACGCCGCGCTCGCCGTTCGGCATCGAATGGTTCCTGGACTGCCCGCAGCCGACGCTCGAACGCCTGGACCCGGAAGTCATCGAACGCACCCAATGCGGCATCGTCACCGCGCCCCTGGACCATGGGGCGCCGGAGCGCGGTCGCATCAGCTTCGACATCACCCGTGTCGGCGCCAAACTGCCGCTGTCACGCCAGGGCGCGATATTCGCCAACCCGGGGGGCCCCGGGCTCGACGCCGGCGGCGCCTTCGCCGTACACCTGGCCACCGTCTGGAAGCACTACGCCCGACAACCCGACTGGGGCGACACTTACCGCCAGTTGGCCGATACCTATGATGTGATCGAAGTCACCCCGCGGGGCCTGGGCCGGCTGCCGGGCTCACGCCTGGAGTGCCGCTCCGACGCGCGGATCGTGCCGCAAGCGGACGTCAGCGAAGACCGCAGCGCGGCCAACCTCACCGCCGCGCGCCAGAATGCACGGTTGATCGCCCAAGCCTGCGCCAGCCACCCGCTGACGCCTTACATCACCACCGAGCAAACCGCCCGCGACCTGGAATTTGTGCGCAAGCAATTGGGCGAGTTGCAGTTCAACTACCTGGGCAACGCCTACGGCACCTGGCTCGGCGCCTGGTACGGCGGCCTGTTTCCGGCGAACGTGGGGCGCATGGTGCTCGACTCGAACATCAACTGGACCTCAACGTTCGAGCACGCCAGCGTGATCGTCGCCAGCGAAAAGGAGAAGATTTTCGAGCGCTTCGTGGCCCAGGCCGCCGCCCTCGACCCTGGTGTGTATCAGCTGGGCGACACGCCGGCCGCCGTGCGCCGTGTGTTCATGGAACTGCTGCCCAGCGTGCGTACCGCGCTGCGTTCCAGCAACCGTTTCTACAGCGACCCCGCCGGCCTGATGGGCGCCCATGTGCTCAGCCGCTGGCTGCGGGACACTCCCGACGGCGACGACCTGGCGCTGGAAACGCGTGCCCGCGCACACCGCTTCAGCCCCGACCCGGTGATCGAAGAGCGCGCCAAGTCGATGTTCAGCCTGCTGCTGCAACGCGTGCGCGAACCCTTGCAGGCCAACGTGCCCAAGCCCGGGCCGTTGCGCATGTCGGCCGCCGACTCGGTCAAAACCGCGATCCTGTGCAATGACTCGACCTACTCCAACGAAGACCTCTGGCAGCAGAAAGAAACCGAATCGCTCGCCAAGTACCCGGTCGCCGGCAGCGCCCTCGAGGCGCGCCAATGCACCACCTGGCCGCAACAACACAGCCGGGGCTTGCCGTACAAGGAACTCGCCCGGCTCGACAGTCTGCTGATGGTCCAGGCCGAATTCGACGACCAAACCCCGTCCACCGGCGCCGCCTGGGCCTTCGAACGCACCTTCCCGGCGAGCCGCGTACAGCTGAAGAACGCCTATGCCCACGGGGTTTCGTTCAGCGGCGTGAGTGCCTGTGTGAACCAGTGGGTGGGCGATTATCTGATGCATGGGAACAAACCGCCGCGCTCGACGGTGTGTACGGATGCCACTGTGCAATGAGTCTCCGTTTGCGACCTTTCCACACCAGAAACGACACCCTGCGTTGACGCTACGGCCCAATCGTTATTAAGTACTATTTATCCGCATTAATACGATAAATAGACCCCATGCTCACTCGCCCGCTACGACGCAAACGCCAGAAGCTGTCCGACGTGATTGTCGAGTCGGTCAAGCGCTCCATCGTCACCGACGCCTTGAAGCCCGGCGACCGCCTGCCCACCGAGCGCGAGCTGATGGAAAGCTTCCAGTGCTCCAAGGGCTCGGCCCGCGAAGCGCTCAAGGCCCTGGAAGTCGAAGGCCTGGTCAGCACGCGCACCGGCCCGAGTGGCGGAGCCTACCTGAACCAGGCCGGCACCGAACCGGCCAGCCGCGCACTGCGCAACTACCTGCACTTCCAGCACTTGGATGGCGAGCAGGTGTACCAGTTGCGCAAGGTCATCGAAGTGGAACTGGCGGTGTCGGTGCTCGGGCGCCTGAGCGAAGACGACTACCAGGCCCTGCAGGCCAACGTGGATTTTTGCAGCGCGCCGGAAGACAGCGAAGCCGGCCAGCGCGAACAACGCCTGGCGGAACTGGAGTTCCACAACCTGCTCGCCAAGGCCTGCCCCAACCCGCTGCTGAGCTTTACGGCGCAATTTCTCAACGACCTGCTGCGCGACCTGGTGGTGCTGAAAAAAGCCTACAAGCCCAAGCGCAAGCAGTTCGACGCGGCCAACCTCGACTATCACAAGCAACTGTTGAGCGCCTTTCGCGCCGGCGATGAAAGCGCGGTGCGTAGCCTGATGCATGAACACATGTGCGACGCCGAACACCATATGACCGCGCTCGAAGGCCAGGTCAGCCCGCATTTTCTACTGGAGTTCGATCACTCTTAAGAACACCCCAGCTCCAATGTGGGAGGGAGCTTGCTCCCGATGAGGCCGGCACAGTCACCGTTATATCGACTGACACACCGCTATCGGGAGCAAGTCAAATCGTCGCACCGCCCCTCCCACAGTTGACTGCATTCCAACCCGCACACTGCGTTACCCCAATAAAAAAATGCCTGCCCACAGGCCCTGCTCCACCGTATCGCCCTTGCCGCTCCTGCCAATAACTAAACCAGGGAGTCACCCCATGCAGCGTCGTACGTTATTGAAAGCCAGCCTCACCCTCGCCTCCGCCCTCAGCCTGCCGCTGAGCGTGCGCTCGGCATTCGCCGCCGAGCCTTTTACCTTTTACGGCCTCAAGTCCATGTCTGGCGCCTTTGCCAGTTATGGCAAGTTCGCCGACATGGGTTCGCGCCTGGCGGTGGCGCAACACCCCGAGATTCTTGGGCGCCCGCTGAACTACAAGGTCATCGACACCGAAGGCAACGCGGGCAAGGCGGTGCGCAAGGTACAGGAAGCGATTGCGCAGGACGGCGCGCGGTTCTTCCAGGGCTGCACCCTGTCGTCGTCGGCGCTGGCAGTGGCCAAGGAAGTCGACAAGGCCGGCGGCGTGTTCATGACCCCGGTGGGTGCCGATGAAGTCACCGGCAAAGACTGCAACCACGCGACCTTCCGCTGGTCGGTGCCGACCTACGGCGCGATTCGCGAAACCCTGGTGCCGCTGATCAAGCTGCTGCCGGACGCCAAGCGCTGGTACACCATCACCCCGCAATACGTGTTCGGCGAAGCCTTGCTCGAGGGCGCCAAAAACGTGCTCAAGGAACATGGCCTGGAACACGTCGGCAACAGCTACCACTCGCTGCAGGAGCAGGAATTCTCCGGCTACCTGACCAACGCCATCGCCACCAAGCCCGACGTGCTGGTGCTGCTCAACTTCGGCAGCCAGTCGTCCAACACCCTGCGCCAGGCGGTCAACTTCGGCATCAAGGAGCGCATGAAAGTGCTGCTGGTGTGGTCTGCCGGCCTCGACCAGTTCCAGGAACTGGGCAGCGATGTGCTCGAAGGCGTGTACCTCGGCGCGCAGTACTGGCACCAGGTCGACAGCCCGCTCAACCGCGAACTGGTCAAGCTGACCCAGGCCAAGTACGGCATCAACCCCACTTACCCGCTGGCCGCCGACTACATCAGCACCAAGGTCATGCTGGACACCATCATCGCCACCGGCAGCTTCGACGGGCCGACCGTGGCCAAGGCCATGCAGGGCCTGAGTTTCGAGGGCCCCACCGGCAAGGAGTCGATCCGTGCCGGCGACCACCAGGTGATCAAGGATTACTACCTGCTGATCGGCAAGGCCGCCGCCGACATGGCCGACAAGGACGACCTGGCCAAGGTGCTCAGCGCCGGCCAGTCATTCCCGCCGGTCGAGGCCACGGGCTGCACGCTCGGCTGACCCCCTGACTATTTGCACCGCAGGGCCGCGCGAGCGGCTTCCTGCCGAGGGTTCCTGCATGCTCAATCTTTACCTGTTCCAGATACTCAATGGCCTTGGCCTGGGGATGATCTACTTCCTGATCGCGGTCGGGCTGACGATCATTTTCGGCCTGCTCAACTTCGTCAACTTCGCCCACGGTGCGTTCTTCCTGCTGGGCGCCTACATCTGCTACACCGCCGTGAGCCTCACCGGCAGCTTCTGGCTGGCGCTGCTGCTGGCACCGCTGGTGGTGGCCGCGCTGGCGTGGGTGATCGAGCGCTTGCTGATCCAGCGGATTTATCACTTGCCGCACATGTTCCAGATCCTGGTGACGCTGGGGATCGCGCTGATCATCCAGGAAGCCAGCGTGATGATCTGGGGCCCGGTGGGCAAAAGCGTCGCCGTGCCGGAACTGCTGCGCGGGGTGCTGGTGCTGGGCGATTTCGTCTATCCCTATTACCGCCTGTTCCTCATCGTATTTTCCGGGCTGGTGGGCCTGGGCCTGTGGCTGCTGCTGGAACGCACGCGCTTCGGCGCACTGGTGCGCGCCGGCAGCGAGAGCACCGAAACCGTGTCGCTGCTGGGCACGAATATCTTCCGCCTGTTCTCCATGACCTTTGCCCTCGGCGTCGGCCTGGCCGGCATGGCCGGCGTACTGTTCGCGCCGTTGCGCGGTGCCCAGCCCTTTGTCGGACCGGAAATTCTCGGGATCGCCTTTGTGGTTGTCGTCATCGGCGGCATGGGCTCGTTCAGCGGTGCGCTGGTCGGCGGTTTGCTGGTGGGCGTGGTGCAAAGCCTGATGACCACACTCTGGCCCCAGGGTGCGAGCCTGATGATCTACGGCGCGATGGCCGTGGTGATTCTGGTCCGCCCCTACGGCCTGTTCGGGAGAGCCTGACATGAGCGAGAAAAATCCCCTGCCGTTCGCCAAGACCCAATCCAAAGCGATGTTGCTGTGGGTGCTGGCGGTGCTGATCGGCCTGCCGCTGGTCCTGCCCTCGGCGACCCTGGCCAGCGAAATCCTGATCTTTGCCATGGCCGCCCTGGCCTGCAACCTGTTGCTCGGCTACACCGGGCTATTGTCGTTCGGCCAAGGCATCTTCTTCGGGGCCGGTGCGTACTGCGCGGCGCTGCTGATGATCCACCTGCAACTGGGTCTGTTCAGCGCACTGCTCGGCGCTGCCGTGGCCGGCGGCTTTCTGGCGCTGCTGGTGGGTGCCCTGGCGATCCGCCGCACCGGTATCTACTTCGTCATGCTGACGCTCGCGTTCAGCCAGATGGCGTACTTCGTCGCCTACACCCTGAGCGACTGGACCGGCGGCGACAACGGCCTGCTCAGCGTGCCGCGCCCGGAGATCCGCATCGGCGACAGCGTGTTGCTGTCGTTGGCCGACGCCCGCGCGTTCTACGGTTTTGTCGCGGTGCTGTTCCTGCTGATCTTTATCGGCGCACGCCGCGTCATCGCCTCGCCGTTCGGCAGCACGCTGATGGCGATCCGCGAAAACGAAACCCGTGCCTCGGCCATCGGCTATGACACGCGCCACTTCAAGATCCTGGTGTTCGTGCTGTCCGGCGCGGTCACCGGGATCGCCGGGGCGCTGTACGCCATGTTGCTGCACTTTGTGCCGCTGTCGAATATCGACCTGGCGATGTCCGAGAACATCCTGATCATGACCATCGTCGGCGGCACCGGCTCGCTGTTCGGTTCGTTGCTGGGCGCCGGTTCCATCGTGCTGCTGGGGGATTTCCTCTCCGATCTGTGGCCGCGCTGGCTGATGTTGCTGGGGATGATCCTGATCCTGGTGGTGATCTTCATGCGCGGTGGTTTGTGGGGCGGCCTGGCGTCGCTGTTCGAGAAAGTGCGCGGCCGCCGCAAGGTCGTCGTCGCCAAGGAGCAAGGGCTATGAGCATCCTGTTGGAAACCAAAAACCTGGAGCTGGCCTATGGCGCGTTCCATGCGGTCAACGGCGTCAACCTGAAGGTCGCGGCCGGCACCATCCACACCATCATCGGCCCCAACGGCGCGGGCAAGACCAGCCTGTTCCATTGCCTGACCGGCGAACGCCAGGCCACCGCCGGGGCGATCCATTTCGACGGCCAGCCACTGATGCGCAAACCGGCCCACGCCCGCGTCGGCCTCGGTATGGCGCGTTCGTTCCAGCTCACCAGCCTGTTCCAGAACCTCAGCGTGCGCGAAAACCTGCGCCTGGCCGCCCAAGGTCGCGACGGTGCGCGCGCCTTGAATTTCTGGCGTCGGGTCGAGAGCAAGCGCGAACACCTGGAGATGGCCGACCAGGTGCTCGAACGCCTGCAACTCACGGCCCGCGCCGCGACCCTGGCCGGCGAGTTGTCCCATGGCCAGCAACGGGTGCTGGAGGTGGGCATGTCGATCTGTTCCAAGCCGAAACTGTTGATGCTCGACGAGCCCACCTCGGGCATGGGCATCGATGACATCCCGATCATGACTCAACTGATCAGCGACCTGGGCCGCGACCACACGGTGCTGCTGATCGAACACAACATGAGCATCGTCATGTCCATCAGCCAGCGCATCACGGTGATGAGCCACGGCCAGATCCTGGTGGAAGGCACGCCGGAGTTCGTGCGCGCCGATGAACGTGTGCGAACGGCTTATCTTGGGGAGGCTGCCTGATGCTGATCGTCGAGAATATCCATTCCTACTACGACAAGAGCCACGTGCTCGAAGGCGTGTCGCTGACCGTCAACCCCGGCGAACTGGTGACCCTGCTCGGCCGCAACGGCGCCGGCAAGACCACCACGCTGCGCAGCATCCTCGGCATCATCTGCCCGCGCCAGGGCCAGATCCACTTCAACGGCCAGGCGCTGGTGGGCCAGAAGATCTTTGAAATTGCGCGCCAGGGGTTGGCGTTGGTGCCGGAGAACCGCGGGATCTTCCGCCTGCTCACCGTCGAGGAAAACCTGCGCATCGCCGCGCGCAAGAGCAGCCGCTGGCAACTCGAAGACGTCTACGGCATGTTCCCGCGCCTCAAGGAACGACGCAAAAACGCCGGCCACGCGCTCTCCGGCGGCGAGCAACAGATGCTCGCCATCGCCCGCGCCCTGCTCAACGATCCCAAGCTGCTGATCCTCGACGAACCCACCGAAGGCCTGGCCCCGGTGATCGTCGACGAGTTGGTGAAGATCCTGCGCAAGGTCAAGGACGACGGCCTGCCGGTGCTGCTGGTGGAACAGAACCTGATGGTCTGCGACAAGCTCGCCGATCGCCATTACGTGCTCGAACAGGGCCGCGTGGTGTACGAGGGCAGCGCGCAAGCCTTCCGCGCCGACCCGACGATCAAGAACCGCTACCTCGCCCTGAGTGCCTGACCGGAGTTCGAAGATGAATAGCTTTGCACAACCGCTCCAGAGCAACGCCCCACTGATCAACCGCGACCGCCTGTGGCAATCGCTGATGGACCTGGCCCGACTCGGCGCCACCGTCAAAGGCGGCGTGTGCCGCCTGGCCCTCACCGACCTCGACCGCCAGGCCCGAGACCTGTTCGTGCAGTGGTGCGAGGCGGCCGGGTGCAGCGTCAGCATCGACGCCATCGGCAATATTTTTGCCCGGCGCCCAGGGCGCAATCCCGCCCTGCCGCCGGTGATGACCGGCAGCCACATCGACACCCAGCCCACCGGCGGCAAGTTCGACGGTTGCTTCGGGGTGATGGCCGGCCTGGAAGTGATCCGCACCCTCAATGATTTGAAGATCGAAACCGAAGCGCCGATCGAGGTGGTGGTATGGACCAATGAAGAAGGCTCGCGCTTCCCGCCGTGCATGATGGGTTCTGGAGTGTTCGCCGGTAAGTTCGACTTGCAGGACACCTTGGACAAGCAGGACGACCAGGGCCTGTCGGTGGGCGCCGAATTGCGGCGCATCGGTTATGCCGGTTCGCGTGCGGTGCTCGGCCATCCGGTCGGTGCGTATTTCGAGGCGCATATCGAACAAGGCCCGGTGCTGGAAGACCGCGCCACCACCATCGGCGTGGTGATGGGCTGCCTGGGCCAGAAGTGGTTCGACCTGACCCTCACCGGCGTCGAGGCCCACGCCGGCCCGACGCCGATGCACCTGCGCAAGGACGCCCTGGTCGGCGCCGCCGAGGTGGTCAGCGCGGTCAACCGCATCGCACATCAACAGCAACCCCACGCCTGCGGCACGGTCGGCTGCCTGAGCCTGCGCCCCGGCTCACGCAATGTGATTCCGGGCCAGGTCCAGATGACCATCGACCTGCGCCATCTGCATGCCGACAAGCTGCAGGCCATGGTCGATGAAGTGCGCGGCGTGATCGAAGCCAGCGCTGCACGCCACGGCCTGACGTTCGAGTTGACCGCCACCGCCGACTTCCCGCCGCTGGACTTCCACCCGGCCTGCGTCAACGCCGTGCGCGACGCCGCCGACGCCTTGGGCCTGAGTCATATGGACATCGTCAGCGGCGCCGGGCACGACGCGATTTTCGTCGCCGAATTGGGCCCGGCCGGGATGATTTTTGTGCCATGCGAAGGCGGCATCAGCCACAACGAAATCGAGAACGCCGCACCAGATGATCTGGCGGCAGGTTGCGCAGTGTTGCTGCGCGCCATGGTCAATGCGGCACAGGGGGATCAGGCATGAGTGAGATCGGCCAACTGACGGCGGTGCAACTGCTGCAGCATTTTCGTGACAAGAGCTTGTCGCCGGTGGAAGTCACCGAAGACGCGCTGTTGCGCATCGAGCGCTATAACCCGCTGGTCAATGCCTATTGCCATGTCGATGCCGAGGGCGCACTCAACGCCGCACGCGCCTCGCAAGCGCGCTGGTTGAAAGGCGCACCCTGCGGCGCACTGGATGGCGTACCGGCGTCGATCAAGGACCTCACGCTGACCCTCGGCATGCCCACGCGCAAGGGCTCGCGCACCACCTCGGCCGAGGGCCCGTGGGACGTGGACGCGCCCTTCCCGGCGTTTATGCGCAAGGCCGGTGCGGTGCTGCTGGGCAAGACCACCACCCCGGAATTCGGCTGGAAAGGCGTCACCGACAACCCGCTGTACGGCATCACCCGCAACCCGTGGGACACGCGCATGACCACCGGCGGTTCCTCCGGCGGCGCGGGCGCGGCGGCTGCGCTGAACCTGGGGGTGTTGCACCAAGGCAGCGATGCCGGCGGCTCGATCCGCATTCCCTGTGCGTTTACCGGCACCTTCGGGATCAAGCCGACCTTCGGCTATGTGCCGCAGTGGCCGGCCAGTTCGATGACGATCCTGTCGCACCTGGGGCCGATGACCCGCACCGTGGAAGACAGCGTCTTGATGCTGCAAACCGTTGCACAACCGGATGCGCGAGACGGCTTGATCGGCGCGCCAAGGACCACGCCCTGGTTGTCGGAGACCGCGGACTTGAAGGGCCTGCGCATTGCCTACAGCCCCACCTTCGGCTACGTCGATGTCGACCCGCAGGTGGCCAAAGTGGTCGCCCGGGCTGTGGCCGGCCTGGTGCAGTTGGGCGCCCATGTCGAACAGATCGACCCGGGTTTCAGCGACCCGCAGGAGGTGTTCAACACCTTGTGGGCGGCCGGCGCGGCCCGTCTGACCGGCCCGATGAGCGCGGCGCAAAAACAGCTGCTCGACCCCGGCCTGCTGCGTATCGCGCAACGCGGCGAGGGCCTGAGCCTGGACGATTTCAGCGCGGCCCTGGAAGCACGGGCAGCCCTGGTGGCGCGGATGGCGGCGTTCCATGAGCACTACGATGTGCTGGTGTCGCCGATGATGCCGATCACCGCGTTCGAGGCCGGGCACAACGTGCCGCCAGGCTCCGGGATGCACGAATGGATGGAGTGGACACCGTTCACCTACCCCTTCAACCTGACCCAGCAACCGGCAGCGTCGGTGCCGTGCGGGTTGGCGGCGAATGGCTTGCCGGTGGGGTTGCACGTGGTGGCGGCGCGGTTTGCCGATGAGACGGTGTTGCGGGTTTGCCAGGCATATGCAAAAGCATTCCCTACCGCCCCCCTGCCAGCCCCGATCACCGGAACAGCGTAGATCCAACCCAACGCTGGGAGGGGGCTTGCTCCCGATGGGGGTGTGCCAGAACCCGATCAGTCAACTGACACACTGCAATCAGGAGCAAGCCCCCTCCCACAGTTCTTGAGCGCATTCCACTACAATAGGCCCCCAATCATCCCTGGGGGCTTCATGGACATCGAACTGGCACGCACTTTCCTCGAAATCACCCG
Organism: Pseudomonas sp. LY-1; assembly: GCF_053502595.1. Taxonomy (NCBI): domain Bacteria; kingdom Pseudomonadati; phylum Pseudomonadota; class Gammaproteobacteria; order Pseudomonadales; family Pseudomonadaceae; genus Pseudomonas; species Pseudomonas sp. LY-1. Next base: position 4,576,216 of record NZ_CP094353.1, read on the forward strand.
CTGCGGCAGCCTGGCCGCGGCGGCCGAGAAACTGCACGTCACCCAGACCGCCATCACCGCCCGCGTGAAGAACCTCGAAAGCCAGCTGGACAGCACGCTGTTTGTGCGCAACCGCGCCGGTGCGCGACTGACCGCCGACGGCGAGGCCTTTGTGGTGTACGCCAACCAACTGCTGCAAACCTGGGAAGCCGCGCGCCGCGACCTGCCATTGCCCGAGGGCTATCGCAATGTGCTGCATATCGGCGGTGAGGTCAGCCTGTGCAACCCGTTGATGCTCGGCTGGGCCCAGGCCTTGCGCGAACATATCCCAGGCTATGCGCTGCGCACGGAAATCCGTGAGGGCGAATACCTGCTGCGCCAATTGGAACTGGGTGTGCTCGACGCCGCGCTGGTGTTCCAGCCGCAGTACTGGCCAGGTTTGCAGGTGGAGCAGGTGCTGGAAGAAAAGCTGATCCTGGTGCAACTGGTGAGCAAGCCGGGCCCGTATGTGTATATCGACTGGGGCCCGGGGTTTCGCCAGCAGCATGACGCCGCGCTGCCCGACAAGGCCCGCGCCGCGCTGAGTTTCAACCTCGGGCCCTTGGCGCTGCAATACATTCTGGAGAACGGCGGTGCCGGATATTTCCGTACCCGAGTGGTGCAAAGCTACCTCGACAGCGGCGTGATGCAACGCGCGCCCAAGGCGCCGGAGTTCAGCTTCCCGACGTTCCTGGTGTACTCACGGGCGCGGGATTCGGCCGTGTTGCAGCAGGCGCTGGAGTTGCTGCGCGGTGTGGTCAAGGCGGAAAGCGACTGGTCACAACGCTGGGACCCGCTGATTTGAATGTTCACGCCTGAGCCCGTCCTATCGAGGGCTCGCCTATTGGAGCAAAAACTCGCACATTCGCCACCGCCCGAGAGCATGGCACGCGTGCCGTTGAAACTGGCGCTGACGCCATAATGCAAAAAGGGCATACAGGCGCTCGGCCTGTATGCCCTGGGTACTACCGGTTTACTGCATCAGCTCTTGGTGCTGCTGAGCAGCGTCTGTTTGCACAAGTGGCCGAAGCTGACGTACTCGACATTGTCACCACCGACACCGATGCCCGGATACTCCAGTACTTCCATGCGCCACACGCCGTAGTTAAAGTCGCTGCGCCAGGTGTTTTTGTAGCCCTGGGCATAATCGACAAAAGTGGTCTGGAAATCACCGGAGCACGTGCCCACGTTGATCGTGCCGCTGGCTTGACCCGAGCTGTCGGTGGCCGCCGAGTAGGCCTTGTAGACGATATTGCCGGTGTCCGGGTTGATATGCTGATCGAGATACACAATCGGATGCAGCCCTACCAGCGGCGCACCGGTGCTGTCCGACAGGCCCATGGTCCAAGTCAGGTCGCGATAGGCTTGGGTGGTCATGTAGCCATAGCCCACATTGGAAGCGGAGAACGGGATGCGCAACACGTTCGCCTCGCCTTTTACATCAGGGCTGTTCACCCGCGGGCTGGAACCCAGCGACAGGTTGTATTTGCCCGTCGCGCTCCACGGTTCGTTCGGGTGCTGGTTCGGACGCACGCGCACCTTGACCACCCCTCCGACGCCAGGGCTCGGGATCGAGGTCGATAGCACATTCGCGCCCACGGTGACCCACTGCGCGCCATCGAAACGCTCCAGTATCCATTTGCCCCGCGCGCTGCCGCTGGCGGCGTCGGCAGTCAATGCGATCCCCACGCTCTGGCCACGTACTGCGGTGAAGTCGAAGTAATCAACGTCATCGAGACTGTCGGCATTGCCACTGATGTAGTTCAGCGTGTCAGGCAGTTTGAAGGCGGTGTCCGGCGTGTCATTGGGTTCGAAGGCGTCGAGGTTGGTATCGACCGCCACACCGAACTGAAAGCCCGACCCCTGGACCGCCGCGTTGGCTTCCATGAACCAGTAGTAATCACCGGCCGGCACCACGCCGCCAAGGCTCTCATCAGCGGTGCCCGGGTTATTGGAGGTGCCCAAGGGCAGCGGATTGCCCTGGCCGTCGTCCTGGAACAAGGTCAACGACATGTCGGTGCCCGCCGTCTGGCTGACCAGCAGAGCGTTGATCCGGGCCTTCTTCGGCAGGTTGAAGTGGTAGCACAGCAGGTCGCCGGTTTGCACGCCGGTGATCGTATAGAGCGCGTTGACATCCAGCGTGGTTTCACAGCCCTGAACCAGCGCCGCCTGCACTGCAGCAGCCTGTTTGGCAGTGGCTTTCTGTACTTGGGTGACGGGGGCCGGCGCGGTGTTGTCTTCCACCACCGAGTCGGCCTTGGCCTTCGCGGCGAATACCGCTTTCTTCGACTGAGCGCCTGCCCGCAGTTGCTGTTTCAGCGCCGTGGGAGCCTTGTTGGCGGCGATTTTTGCACTGGATTTCAACGCCTGTTTGACGCTGGGTTGAAGCGCTTGCGCAGCCAGGTGAGGGTATTGCTCGGCCAGGGCGAAGGCCGAAACGAAGCAGGAGGCCGCCATGGCTGCACCCAGCATAAGGTTTTTTTTCGATTTCATTTTTTATCCATCCATAGTTAAAAACTGAAGGTCAGGTGACATCCGGTCACCTGGGATGAACTGTAGGATATTACTGTATGTATGTACAGTATTTTTTGAAAGAAATGCAGTGCCTTTCAGATGATGACGTTGCACCACCTGCGCCAAACCGACCAAACGACCGTTGCGATAGCCCAAATGAACGCAAGGTAATAGGGCCACAACACCCAACGTTTGAGCGCTAAAGGAATAGACGCCAGTTCGGCTTCGGTCACAAGACCGGCTTTCACATGACGTTTAGAGTCTGCAAGGTATTCAAAAATCAGCATCATGCGATATTGTCTGTCGATCCATTGGTTTCGTCGCCAAAAGCGCTTGTTGTTGCGAACTTCTTCATTTTCACTGAAGTAACTTTCCAACTCGTCGAGTTTTGTATATTCGGCAAATAGCATAAGTCCCAAGACGACAAACATTCCAAAAAACCAAACAATGGTATAGGCGAGAAAAAAATCCATGGTTAAGCCCCCTCTGGCTGGAATATCAAATCACCAATGAAGTTGGCGTCGAAATATAGGCAAGCGAATACTGTCCGGATACAAGCCCCAGGGGGCTCAATCACATTTAGGAAGTTGCCTACACAGAAGAAGATCGGCGCCTACAGAAAAGTGCTAATACCTGGTCATCTCCAGAGCCCTTAAACCTCACCGACCCTTCCAGTACGGAATACTCAGGTTCATCCAGGTGGCGGTGAGGACAGGTGAGCTACCATCGGTACCAAATTCCCCAAACGACTGATGCGATCAGCCAAATAAAAGAAAGACGATACGGCCAAAGTGCCCAACGCTTGAGGGATATCGGGATTGAAGCCAGTTCTGCCTCAGTCACATCGCCCCTCTTTACATGCAGTTTGGGCATTCCTAACAATTGATTGATCAGAAGCATGCGCTGAAACCTGTCGATCCGCATATTTCTTCCCCAAAAACGTTTGTTATCGCAAACCAGCTTGTTTTCACTGAAGTAGCTTTCCAACACTTCGAGCTTTTTGCACTCTGCATATAACATCAGCCCCACGCCAACCAGAGCGCCTACACACAGCAAAATACTAAAGACGAGAAAAAAATCCATAGTCAAGCCCCCTCTGGTTGAAAGATAAAATCACCATCGTTCTCTATGATCTTGCCGCCTAGAAACCCCACCTTCAAACTGCACCGGCCCTTGCCAGTACGGAATATCCAGGCCTTCGGGTTGACAGCGTCAGTTATGGACAGCGGCGTTGTGCAGGGTTTGGGTTGACCTTCGCGGTCGTTCCAGGTGCCGGTGAAGTAACCCGTACTGTCCTTTTTCCTTACGCGAAACAGCATCAACTGCTCAGGTGTAGGAAAACGAGCGACCACTAGAGCCAAGTGCACCAATAGCCCCAGCTAATAGCCAAAATCATCGCAAGGCGATATGGCCACACGGCCCAACGCTTAAGTGATAACGGAACGCAGGCCAACGCTTCCTCAGTCACAAGACCTTCTTTCACGTAGCGTTTTGACATTAGCAGGATATCAATCATCAGGCCCATGCGATGAAATCCGCCGAACCGTGGGTTTGGCCCCCAGAGTTGCTTACGTTTACGAACCTCTGCGTTTTCACTGAAGTAACTTTCCAGCTCGTCGAGTTTTGTACGTTTGGCAAAAAGCATCAGTCCCAGGACGACGAACGCCCCAATAATCATTACAATGGTGTAGGCAAGAAACAACGACATCGTAGCATAGGAAATATTCATCACCACTTATACCAAACGGACCAAACGCCTAATGCAACAAGCCAGATATAAGAAATGCGATATGGCCACAACGCCCAACGCTTGAGCGCTATAGGAACAGACGCCAGCTCGGCCTCGGTCACAAGACCTGCTTTCAAAAAGGGTTTTGGGTTTGATAGAAAATCAATCATCAGGCCCATCCGATGAAATCTGTCGATCCGCTGATTTCTTTTCCAAAATCGCTTATGGTAACGAACCTTTTCGTTCTCACTGAAGTAACTTTCCAACTCATCGAGTTTTTTATATTCGGCAAATAGCATCAGTCCCAAGAGGATAGACATCCCAACAAACAGCACAATGGTATAGACGAGAAAAAAATCCATAGTCAGGCCCCCTCTGGTTGAAAGATCAAATCACCATCGATCTCTATGATCTTGCCGCCTAGAAACCCCACCTTCAAACTGCACCGGCCCTTGCCAGTACGGAATATCCAGGCCTTCGAGTTGACAGCTTCAGTTATGGACAGCGGCGTTGTGCAGGGTTTGGGTTGACCTTCGCGGTCGTTCCAGGTGCCGGTGAAGTAACCCGTACTGTCCTTTTTCCTTACGCGAAACAGCATCAACTGCTCAGGTGTAGGAAAACGAGCGACCACTAGAACCAAGTGCACCAATAGCCCCAGCTAATAGCCAAAATCATCGCAAGGCGATATGGCCACACGGCCCAACGCTTAAGTGATAACGGAACGCAGGCCAACTCTTCCTCAGTCACAAGACCTTCTTTCACTTAGCGTTTTGACATTAGCATGATATCAATCATCAGGCCCATGCGATGAAATCCGCCGAACCGTGGGCTTGGCCCCCAGAGTTGCTTACGTTTACGAACCTCTGCGTTTTCACTGAAGTAACTTTCCAGCTCGTCGAGTTTTGTACGTTTGGCAAAAAGCATCAGTCCCAGGACGACGAACGTCCCAATAGACATTACAAGGGTGTAAGCAGGAAAAAACGACATCATTAAACTCCCTCCCTCGTTCAAATTGGAATGTTGCACCACCTGCGCCAAACCGACCAAACAACCGTTGCGATAGCCCAAATGAACGCAAGGTAATAGGGCCACAACACCCAACGTTTGAGCGCTAAAGGAATAGACGCCAGTTCGGCTTCGGTCACAAGACCGGCTTTCACATGGCGTTTAGAGTCTGCAAGGTATTCAAAAATCAGCATCATGCGATATTGTCTGTCGATCCACTGGTTTCGTCGCCAAAAACGCTTATTATTGCGAACTTCTTCGTTTTCACTGAAGTAACTTTCCAACTCGTCGAGTTTTGTATATTCGGCAAATAGCAACAGTCCCAAGACGACAGACATCCCAACAAACAACACAATGGAATAAACGAGAAAAAAATCCATGGTTAAGCCCCCTCTGGCTGGAATATCAAATCACCATCGATCTCTAGGATCTTTCCACCCAGAAACGCACCCTCATCGCCAAATTCACTACTTCCGACATACCCTCCAGCAGCGCCTCCAATAATTTCGCACGCCAATGCACCGCGTCCTTTCAAAGCAATACCCAGAAACATGTTGCATGCACGACGAGCTGCTTTCGCCCCGACTGTTCCAAGAACAGCTCCCCCCTTAACCCCACCCGCCAACCTCCCCATCTCCACATACTTCGCCCGCCGACACTGCGCCTCCCGCCCCACCATACACGCCTCCTTGATCTCCAAACCCGCTGCGCCCACATCCAGCGCCAGCCCAACATAAGTGCCCTTGCCCAACCACTTCGACGTCTGCGAAATCGCCTTCAAGCGCTGTGCATACCCGGCGATCTCGCCTTTATTCAGATAGCTTTTGGTCGAAATCCCCAGCACCTTCTTCAGCGATTGATTGCCGCGCAATCCCGTGCCAAATCGTGCGGCACCGCGCAGTTGCGTGCCCAGCAGCGCCAGCAGCACTTGGCGCTGGCGGATAAACGCCTGGCGATCCAACCCGCCGGCTTTCAGGCGTTGATGCAGACGTTCGATTTCCTCCAACGTATTCACGACTTCATCCAAGTGCCGCGACCACGCCGATGTCGCACTGCCGATACCTATCGAGCCATACGTCAGAAGGCTCTGCAGCAGGTCGTAGTTATCGATCATCGTCTGTGCAGCCGCAGCGTCCAGCTCCAGGTTGCGATCAATTTCCTCGGCATAACGCACCCACCAGGATTCGTTCCAGGAGCAACTGACGCTCTCGGTGTCTGGAACAATCACCATCCGCCCCGGCGTCACCCACCCGCGGCGCAGGTGATGATTCAACACATCAAAATGGTCAGAGTGCTGGCGGCTCATGCCGTGGCCCATCAGCCAGGTTTTCAAACTGCTGTAGCTGATTGGCTTGTCGTTGATGTATCCCCGCGCCATGCCTTACATCCTTGATGCGATGAAGTTGGCGTCGAAATATAAGCAAGCAAACACCGCCCCGGCACAAGTCCGAGGGGGCTAAATCACATTTGGGAAGTTGCCTACGCAGAAGAGGATCAGCACCTACAGAAAAGTGCTAATACCCGGTCATCTCCAGATACCCAACCCCTCCTTCAAACTGCACCGGTCCTTCCCAGTACGGAATATTCAGGTTCATCCAGGCCTTCGGGTTGACGGCATCGGTGGTGATATCCAGCTGCTTGCCGGGAATTTTCAGCGACCAGCGTGTGGGGATACTTCGCCCGTCGATGTCAGTGGTGGCCAGTGGCGTAAGCTGGATATCGGCGTTGTGCAGGGTTTGGGGACGGCCCTCGCGGTCGATCCAGGTGCCGGTGAGATAACCCGTGCCGTCCTTTTGCCTTACGCGAAACAGCATCAACTGCTCGCCACGGTCCAGGTGCAGGGAAAACCAGTCCCAGCCGGTCTGGCCGGCGGCCAGGGGTTGGCTGCTCCACTCGCGGTCGAGCCAGGCCGGGCCCGTGACCTGGTAGACCTTGCCGTCGAGGCTGACGCTGCCGTTGGCGGTGAAAAACGGCTGGCTGTAGTAGTACGAGGCCTGGCCCTGGTCGGACTTGCGGCTGTAGCCGTTGTCACCTTGCAGCACCAACGGGCGACTGGACGTCAGTTGCAAGTCGTAGGCGAATTGCGGGCCGCTGGCCTTGAGTTGCATGTCCGCCAAAGGGCCGGCGGCGCCTGGGCGGGTGGCGAAGCTCCAGTCATCGATCCACGCACTGAACGGCGCGGCCCGGGCCCCGGCCTGGCCGACGCCGCCACGGGCGTAGCGCTCGGCGGCGTAGTGCCGGGTGGCCGAGGTGACGGCGGCGTGGCCGAGCCAGATCGTTGAGTCGTGCCAGCCCGGTTGCGTCGGCCCGGCCTTGAGGGCATTGCGAAACAAGGTCCATTGCACGCCGAACACATGGCCCTGGGCGTCTTGCAGGTTGGCGGTGACGTACCACCACTCGATGCGAAAACCGGCGTGAGGGCCGTGGTCCTCAGGAAAAGCGAAGACCTTGCCGGGCACCACCTGGGCAAAATCCGCCGCATCACTGCCCAGGCCGGCGAAACTTTCCTCGGGCGCGGGGGCTTTGTCACAGCCGCTCACCAGCAACAGAGCGAGGCACAGCAGCGCCTTAATCTTCATGGGCAAACGTCCTCAACAAATCCGCCGGGCGACTGCGGTACAACTGCCACAGCGGCCATGCCGACGCCAGCAACGTGGCCAGCAACGCCAGACCCAGCAGTCGCGCCAGCTGCCAGGGAAAAATATGCAACGGCAGGCGCCAGCCAAATGCCTGCACATTGATCACCGCATCCAGGCACCACGCCAACAGCAACCCCAAGGGCAACGCCAGCAGCAGCGTCAGCACCGCGAGCAGCCAGGTCTGCCCCAGGTTGAGCAGCATCAATTGTCGGCGCGTCACGCCCAATGCCCACAGCGGGGCGAGTTGGCCGAGGCGGCTTTGGCTCTGGGTCAGCAGGCTGATGAACAGCGCCACGCCCGCCACGCCCAGCGTCAGGCTGTTCAAGGCGGCGGTGGCGGCAAAGGTGCGTTCGAACACTTGGCTCGACCAACCCTTGAGGGTCTGTTGGTCAACGATACGGCTGTCGTCCAGGGTGAACTCGCGCTGCACCTCACGCACCAGCGGCGCCACGTTTTGCGGCAGTACGCGCAGGTTGAAGCGCGCTGGCGACAGCGTCGGCCAATGCGCCAACAGGTGCTGTGCATTGACCAGCACGTGGCCCTTGGGGTTGCCATAGTCGGCGTAGATCCCCACCACCTGGGGCGACCACACACCGTCGGGCGTGGGGATGTTGACGGCGTCGCCCACTTGCACATTCAAGCGCCGCGCCAGTTGCTCGCTGAGCATCAGCGTGTCACTGCGCAGCAACTGGTCCCACGGCGCGCTCGCAGCTTCCAGCAACGGCCAGTGCTGGCGATAGGTCGGCGCGTCGACCACGCCAAACACATCCGCCGGCCAGCCCTGTAATTGCACGGCGACCTGCCAGGTGGGCAGCACCGCCTGCACCAGCGGTTGTTGCGTGAGCCAGGTATTCAAGCGTTCGGACTGGGCCGGGGTGCTTGGGTTGAGGTACAGCTCGGCGGTGAGGCGTTGTTCCAGCCAATTGCTGAAGGTCAGGCGAAAACCCGAGGTCATGGAACCCGCGCCGATGTTGGCCGCCAGCGCCAACAGCAACGCCATCAGCGCCAGGCTCAAGGCCGGCAACTGTTGGCGGCAGTCGGCGAGAAACCACTGCCCGAGCACCGAGCGGCTGCGTCCCAGCAGCGCTTTCAACAGCGCATTGAGCAGCACCGGCAGCCCCAACGCGGCACCGAGCAGCAAGGCCGCCATCAGCACAAATCCGGCAGCCAGGCTGTTACCCCACCATAGCGCCAACAACGCGATCAGCAACGCCGCACTCGCCACCCGGCCCTGACGCCGCAACCAGCGCCCATGGGCCTCATGCCAGGCCTGAGGGTTGGCCAACGCCAGCAACGGCAAGCGCGCCGCGCGCCACACACTGCCGGCCCCGGCGAGCAACGCCCCGAGCAGGCTCAGGCCCAACCCGGCGAGCCACCACCACGGGCTGAGGCTCAACTGCCCTGGCACTTCAGCGCCGTACAGGCCGCGCAGGCTGGCGGCCACATCCGGCAGTAAGACACTGGCGAGCACATAGCCGCTGGCGACACCGAGCACACCGCCAAGCAGGGCCAGGGCGCCCAGTTCCATGCCCAGGCCGAGGAGCAACATCCGCCCGCTGACCCCGCAAGCACGCAAGGTGCGCAGCAGCCCGCGCCGCTGTTCCAGGGCGAGGCCGATGGCGGCATGGACGATAAACAGCCCGACCACAAAGGATAAAAAACCCAGCGCATCCAGGTTCAGGTGAAAGCTTTCGGTGAGGCGCGCGAGGTTATTGTCCTGCGCTTGTTTGAGTTGCAGTCCGGCCGGCGGCGTGGGATGGGTGGCGGCGAACGATGTGTCGAGCAACAACCGCGACAGGCGCCCCGGCATGTCCAGCAACGGTTGGGCAAAACCGATGTCGGTCAGCAACAGGCCGGGGGCCATGTCCGCTTGAACCTGCAACGGCGGCAAGGCTTGCCCGCTGGCCGTCAGCGGCCGTTCACCGGCCTGCAACCCCAGCGCCTGCAAGGTGTGTGGAGCGATCCAGGTGCGCCCCGGCGGGTTGAAGAACGCGACCATTTGCGCCTGGCTCAAGCGCTGCCCCGCCACCGCGCCGCTGCCGGGCAGCGACACCGGATCGATGCCCATCAATTGCAGGCGCCGGTCCTCATGCCCCTTGAGCTGCACCCGCCCTTGCACCACCGGCGACACCGGCCAGCCGGCGCGACGCAACTGGGCAAACAGCGCCTGGGGGAAGCTGGCACCGTCGGGCATGCTGAGGCTGGCCTGGGGTTCGCCGCCGATCAACTGACTGGCTCGGGCGTAGCTGTCCCGCGCCTGGCTGTTGAGCGCTTGCACCCCGGTCAGCAGCGCGGTGGCCAGCCACAGCCCAGTCAGCACACTGAAAAACTGCACGGGGTGGCGCCGCCAGTGGCTGAGCAACGCGCGTAGAGTCCAATAGAGCACCGCCATCTCAGCCGACGTCCGCAGGCAGCACGTGGCCGCGGTGCAACACCACCTGCCGGTCGAGCCGTGCGGCAATGCGCGGGCTGTGAGTGACCATCAACAAGCTGGTGGGGGTGTCGCGCAACAGGTCCAGCAGCAGTTGCAGCACTTCATCGCTGGTGGCCTCATCCAGATTGCCCGTCGGTTCGTCCGCCAGCAGCAAGCCGGGTCGAGACGCCAGCGCCCGCCCCACCGCCACCCGTTGCTGCTGGCCGCCGGAGAGTTGTTCCGGGTAGCGCTTGAGCAGATCCCCCAGGCCCAGACGCTCGACCAACTGCGCTTGCCAGCGCGGATCAAAGCGCCCCGCCAGGCGCGCCTGGAACGCCAGGTTGTCGTCGACGCGCAAGCTGCCGATCAGGTTGAACTGCTGGAACACTAGGCCGATCTCAGTGCGCCGCCAATCGGCCAACTGCCGCTCGCTCATCTGATCCAGACGCTGCTCACCCACGCAGATACTGCCGCCGTCGACACGATCCAAGCCGGCCACCAGGTGCAACAGCGTGCTTTTCCCGCTGCCGGACTCGCCCATCAGCGCCAGGCTGCCACCCTGCGCCAAGTGCAGATCAACCCCGGCCAATACCGTCAGCGGGCCCTGCGCAGTGACGTAGCATTTATGGACACCTTGCACTTGCAACATGGGAACGCTCGCTCGCCAGTGGACTGCAATCGAGGATAACGGCTGACCGCCCTCGCCACGCAAATTTTTCACATACATTTCACCGGTTACCTACCGACCACCGAATAAAGTGCCGAACAAGCGTCAATAACGCTCAACTTATTAGTTGTCGGCACACATAACTTTTAACGCTCCGGTTTTCAGCAAAAAGACAGCAACTGTATGACAGGCTCTTGCTCCACTACGGGCCCAGTCAAACGGTTGTGCCTGACTAATAAAAAGCTGCCTGACATCCCCACGGTGAATAGTGTGGTTAACCTGACCCTGACCAAACCGCGTTCGTATCAAGCTCGGGCAAAACGCCTGAAAAAACTCTGGCTGGGCACGACAGCGCTCGCCCTGTTCGGCACATTGCTGACAGGTTTGCTGGCCTGGCCTGTATCGCCACCGGACCTGAGCACGGCCAATCGCCTGCTGACCTCAGGTCTGCTGGCTAATTGGCGCGATGGCAATCTGGTGGTGCTGGTCCGCCATGAAGAACGCTGTGACCGTTCCTCCAATCCTTGCTTCGGCCCCGCCGATGGCCTGACGATCAACGGCACCCAACAGGCCGTCGAAATCGGCAAAGCCTTTAAAATACTGGGCATGGAGGGTACAGACGTGTTCAGCAGCCCGACCACCCGCACAGCCCAGACCTCGCTGTTCATGTTTGGCAAGACCGAACTGTCGCCAAGCCCGCTATCGATCTGCGGCGATGCCATGGGTGAGGAAATTCTCAGCCACAAGCAACCCGGGCACAACTTTTTGCTGATTACCCACAGCGCCTGCATCAGCGACATCGAACGGGACCTCGGCTTCCCCCACGCCAAATCCACCGAATACGGCAGCGCGTTATTCGTCAAGGTGCTGGGCAACGGCAAGCTCAAGGCCGTGGGCATTATAAACAGCGGAGACTGGCCAGAGGCGCTCAAGCAACTTTAGACACTTTTACCTACACAAGAGGCAGATGTTCAGCCAAACGACAGCCAACTTCTGGCATGTTTAACTGCGCCTGTTAGTTAAGGACGTCATGAATACTTTCAGCCCATTAGTGAACACTGTGACCTTTTATCGCACTTTTTCCTTATATCCTTTTCCTGCACTTAAACGTCAAGGAGCGACGTTCGCATGACCCGATTCAAACCCCTTCCCTTACTGCTACTGGCCTTCGTCGCGTTTTATCTCCTGCCCCTGGGCCTGCACGGTCTATGGATACCCGATGAAACCCGCTACGCCCAGATCAGCCAGGAAATGCTCATGAGCGGCAATTGGACCGCACCGCATTTCATGGGCGTGCGTTATTTTGAAAAACCCGCCGCCGGCTACTGGCTGATCGCCCTCGGTCAGGCGGTGTTTGGCCAAAACCTGTTCGGTGTGCGGATCGCCTCGGCGTTGACCGGCGGCCTGAGCGTGCTGCTGGCCTACCTGATCGCCCGCCGCCTGTGGAACGACCCGCGCAAAAGCTTCGCCTGCGCCCTGCTCTACTTGAGCTTCGGCCTGGTGGCGGGGCAAGCCGGCTACTCCAATCTTGATCCGCAGTTCACCTTCTGGGTCAACCTCAGCCTGGTAGCGCTGTGGTTTGCCCTCGACAGCCGCACCCCGCGAGCCCGACTCGGCGCTTGGGCCGTGCTGGGGCTGGCCTGCGCGATGGGCTTCATGACCAAGGGCTTCCTCGCGTGGCTGCTGCCGGTACTGATTGCCGTGCCTTATATGCTCTGGCAGCGGCGCCTGGGTGAGTTGCTGCGGTACGGCCCGCTGGCGATCGTCGTGGCAGTCCTGGTGTGCCTGCCGTGGGTGTGGGCGGTCCATGTGCAGGAGCCTGACTACTGGAATTTCTTCTTCTGGCACGAGCACATCCGCCGTTTTGCTTCGGGCACTGCACAACATGCGCGGCCGTGGTGGTTCTTCCTGCCGATCATGGTCGTCTCGTGCCTGCCCTGGGCGGGGTTGCTACCGACCACGCTGCACCAGACCTGGAAAGAAAAGCGCCAACCGGCGACGGCCTTTCTCGCCCTGTGGATGCTGCTGCCGCTGGGTTTCTTCAGCCTGAGCAGCGGCAAGCTGCCGACCTACATCATGCCGTGCCTGTTACCGCTGGCGTTGTTGATGGGGCATGCCTTGATCGATGCGATACAGCAGGGCAAAACCCGCGCGATCTGCATCAACGGCCTGCTCAACTTCGTGCTTGGCATGGCCGCGATGGTGACGTTGATCTGTCTGCAGATCGGCGACCCGCTGTACGGCAACAGCCACGCGGAGATGTTCAGCCTGTCGTTGACCTTCATTGTGCTGCTGGGCTGGGTGCTGACCAACCTGCTGCAAGCCTTTCGCCCGCTGACACTCTGGGCGACGCCGGCCCTGGGCATCGGTTTGCTGGTGCTACTCCTGCCAGCGGGTATGCCGGCGCGGATATCGAATAACGAAATGCCCGATCAGTTCGTGCTTGAACACCTGGAAGAATTGCAGCAAACCCAAGCACTGCTGAGCAACGAGTTAGGCTCGGCATCCGCACTGGCCTGGCGCCTGAACCGGTCGGATGTCGCGTTCTATGACACCGAAGGCGAGCTGCAATATGGCCTGCAATACCCAGATACCATACACCGCAAGGTCGGGCTGGATGACGTCCAGTCGTGGCTGGCCGAAGCCCGCCGCCAAGGCGCGGTCGGGGTGCTGATGCGCGTCAGGAGCACCAGCGAACACCTTGAGGAAGGGCAACTGCCACCCGGCGGCAAGCGCTATCGCAAGGGCGACCTGGTGCTCACCCTTTATCCAAAACTCCCTTAGGAACCGTCCATGAGTGTCTGGAAAACCGAACGTGGCGCCCTGCTGCTATTGCTGGGCGTGTCGGCCCTGCTCCTGCTGCTGGGCCTGGGCAGTCGCGACCTATGGGGGCCCGAAACCCGTTGGGCGAACATCGTCGTGCAGATGCTGCAAAGCGGTGACTACTTCGATCCCTACCTCAAAGGCACGCCGTATTACGACAAGCCGTTGCCCTCCTACTGGCTGATCAGCGGGTTCGCCAACCTGATGGGTGGCCTGGGGCCGTGGTCGTTGCGCCTGTCGTCGGTGATTGCCGGATGGTTGAGCATCTGGCTGGTGTACCTGATCGGCGAGCGCCTGTTTCGCAAAGGCACCGGGCTGATTGCCGGGTGGATGCTCGCCACCACCTTCTACTTCCTGTTCTGGGCGCGCGTGGCCACGGCGGATGTGCTCACGGTGTGCGGCGTGCTGGCGGCGGTGTGGTGGTACTGGCGCGGGCCGGATGACACACGGTTGTGGCGTTACACGGTGTTTTTCCTGCTGTTGGCCGCGACCTCGCTGTTCAAGGGCTTGATCGGTTTTGTGCTGCCAGGCCTGGTGCTGCTGCCGCATCTGCTCAGCGAGCACCGCTACAAACGTCACCTCAACCTGCGCCTGGTGCTGGCCCTGCTGATTGCCGCCGGGTGCTATGCCATCCCCTTCGTGCTGTCGCACTTCTACGGAGCGCCGACCTACGGCGAAAGCGGGCTGGCTCTGGTATTCCGCGAAAACGTCGTGCGTTTCTTCGACCCCTTCGACCATATGGGGCCGATCTACACCTATCTGATCTACCTGCCCGCCTACACCCTGCCCTGGGCACCGTGCTGGTTGCTCGGCCTGTGGCTGGCCGTGCGGCATTGGCGCCAGACCCCGCCCAACGTGCGCTGGCTGGTATGGGGCCTGGGCCTGCTGTTCGTGTTCTTCACCGCCAGCGGCAGCCGCCGCAGTTACTACGTGCTGCCGCTGGTGCCGTTCGCCCAGTTGCTGGGAGCCTGGTGGCTGAGCGAACGGCTGGCGAAAAAAACCGCCAGCTGGCCGCGCTGGCAGAAAGGCTTTGGCATTGCCGCCGCACTGATGCTGCTGGTGCTCGGCGTGGTGTACCCGTGGACCAACGGCAACGGCGGCGTGACGCGTCTCGTCGAGGACGTGCAAGCTCAAGCGGAGAAGACCGCGCCATGGAACCAATGGCAAATGGTGCTGGTGGAAGTCGATAACAAACTGCCGATGTACCTGCAAAACGGCGGTCAGCCGTTCTACTACGTCGCCGAAACCCAGGACTTCCCCCGCCAGGGCGACAGCGCTGCGTTCATGACCTGGCTGGAACACACCAGCGGCCGCCGCTTCGATCCGCAACACACGATTATCATCGCGCAGTACTCCAAGGACGATCCCACGCCCCTGGCCTACCTGGGCGCGGATCATCAGGTGATCACCACCCAGCCTGACAATGGCGAGCGGCTGTTTCACCAGCGTGCGGGGGGGAGCGTGGCGTTTATCCCGATGTCGCGCTGACCTGCCCACCCCTGGCGCTCGACGACAGCCAAAGCCACACGCTGTTGGCGCCGCAGGGGTTGCCGCTGCGGCGCCGAACATCCCTCACCGGCTCACTGATAGGGAATCAAGCGATCGCGGTCCAGGTCTCGCATCAGGTCGCCGAGCATTTCACTCTCGCTGCGCGGTTCGGTCATGGGGATGTACCAAGTCGTGGCCGTCCAGCCGCCACGCTTGTAGGCATAGGTTTTCAGCAGTTGACCGTCCTTGAACACCGAGCCATGCAATTGCCGCTCGTAGGTGTAGGGCACTGGCACGGTCAGCAGCGTCAGAGCGCCGAGTACTGCGGGGAGCACTCCGGCCCCTTTACCGCCACTCTGGTCGACCAACAGGCTGTAGCCGGTCTTGCTGAAACCACCGTCGAGAAAACTGAAGGCGCCTGTATCACGCAGCAACTGGATGACTTCGCGCTGCTTTTGCTGATCGAACCGGGATTCGGGCGGCGGCATGGTGACGCTCATCGGCACATAGGCGCGCTGGGCTTTGTAGTCCAGGGGTTTGAGGGCGGTGCCGCAGCCGCCGAGCAACAGCACGGCAGCCATTAAGGTGATCCTGATCATTGCGTGTGCTCCACAGGCAGTAGGCCATCACGTTGTACATCCTGGGCAAAGGCGCGGGTGATACGGTTTACGTTCTCTTGCTGCATCCCGCCGCTGCCATCGAGCAGCCAAGTGTATTTGTGGGTCACGTTGCGATAGCTGTATTGCTTCAACAGCTTTCCATTCTGTTGCAGGGAAAACTCGGTGGTGGTGTCGATACTCTGGGACAAGGGCAGCAGAAACAGCGTCGCCGTACTCAGCAGAATTACCGGGAAAGGTGGCAACTCGCGCTGGCTATTGAAGCGGATCAACACCGAATAATCCCCTTCCTTGCCTTGGCCGGTTTCGACACTGCGAAACACTCCGGTTTCGCGTAACTGGTTACGGATTTGCGCGGCATTCAGCGGGTCGTCGACCATGACATGGATCGGCTTGAGGTAGTCCTGACCGTCGGGCAACGCGCGCTCTGGCAGGGTATTGGTGGCCGCACAGCCAGTCAGCAGCGCCAGGACGCCCAGGGTAATAACGCGGTTCATGGACGCATCTCTTGAGGGGTGTTCTGGCCCGCAGCGGTAGACGGCGGCGCGATGATATGCGGGGCGGCGCTGCGATAATCCAGCGGTATCAACTCCAGCGCCGGCAAGCGCGGAACCGATTGTCGCGCGATCGGCTCATCGCGACCTTGCTGGTCGCGCCAACGGAAGGCGCACAGGGACGCCCCCAGGCACAGCGAGCGAAATTCACCGAGGTAATAGGCCTTGCCGGCTTGCAGGCGCATCGGCAGGTTGAACTTCTCCCGAGCCTGGACCGAGGTGTAAGTGGTGCCCAGGGTGGGTGAATAGGTGCTGGAGAAGAATTGGAAATCATAAAACTCATAATCTCCCGGTTTGAGCGGCAGCACGAACACACTGGCGACGCCGGTCTGGTCCTTCACATCCTGAGACGTTTCCCGCCCGACACCGCCCCATATACCCGCGGCCCCGAAGGCGGAGCCACGCTTGCGAAACAACAGGCGCTGGTTGGGTGCGGGAGACGCCTTGAGGTTCTGCGGGCCGATGGAGCCCACAAGATAAGCCACCGGTTCTTCGGGGCCGGGTTGCAGCGGCTGACTGACCAGCGACGCGGGCTGGGTACCGCAGCCCGCCAAGGCTGCAGCCATTAAGAGCAAGGCCAAAGGCCTGGAAAAGCAAAACATGTCGAATCCTGAACGCGGGCAAAAAGGGAGCTGCAGACGCCACAGGAAAGACATGCAATGAGCCATCCTGGCGCTGCGCCTCGCGTCACTGCGAGGGGGGCGAATGGTACGGGACGGATGAGGGTTTGACCACCCGCTCACCCCCCAGGCTTTCCAGCGCAGCCCTACCAGCGCCCCGTCGCCAGGCTGTACGGCGAAAACTCCGCAAACCGCCACCTCAACGCCAACGCCGCCGGGCGGCGGACCACCTGTTCCACCGTGACCGTCCACAACCGCTGCGCGCCCTCGAACCGCGCCACCTCGGGGCCGTTGAGGATCAACGAAGTGTGCCCGGCCAGGTGCATCACGTCGCCCGATGCAAAGTCGATGAACAACAACCCCGCCACCGGGTTGGCGTGCAGGTTGCCCAGGGTGTTGAAGAACAGGTTGCCGGCAAAGTCGGGGATGGTCAGCAGGTCGCCCTCCACGCGCACGAAGCCGCGGTTGCCGCCGCGATGGGAGACGTCCACCGAGCGTTCGCCGTCGATGTCCACATAACTGGCGACGAAGAACGTGTCGGCGTTGCGGATCATTGCGCGCGCGGCGTCATCCAGGCGGTTGCTGCGCTCGGCCACGCCCCCGGGTTGGCGGGCGATCCCATCGACAGGGCGCAGTTGGATGTATTTGGGGCAATTGCCGAAGGACTGAACCACATCGACCGCAAAGCCCTCGGCATCCAGCGCGCCAACCCGGCCATTCAGGCGATTGCGGCGGCGCGTGTCGAGGTCGATGCCGAGCAAGCCGACGGCGGCCCCTGGCTGCAGGGCCGAGCGCGCCGGGTCGCCGCTGCCGGGCAGGCTGTCGATCTGTAAGGTGTGCGGGTCGGGTGAATGGGCAAACCCCGGCGCGCCTTCGATCATCGTCGCCCAGGGCATGCCGTGCGCGTCCACCACGCCGAGCATCAGGTACGGCAACAGCGGATAGAACCCTCGGTGTTGCTCGGGCAGATGATCGCGGATCACCTTGGCGCCAATCATGTCCATACGCTCGGCGGCGCCGGCGCTGGCTTGCATCTGCCGTTCGCCGGCGTGCCAGGGGGAGTGTTCGATCAGGTTCATGGCGATCACCTCGTGTCAGATAGCCAGATGCTGCGCCCCGCCACGCGGCGAGAGAATACCCACGTTCGGCAATCGAGCATTACGCCAACTGAAATGCCGGATGCTCGCGCAACGCCGCCACGCTGTGATCGACAAAACTGCGCACGCGCATCGGCGCCTGGCGGCCTTCGCGGTAGACCACGTTGACCGGCAACGGCGCCAGCTCGTAGGCGGGCAGGACGCGGCGCAATTGCGCGCTGACCAGGTGCTCGTGAACCGGGTAGCTCAGGCACCGGATGATCCCCGCGCCATGCACGGCCGCATTGATCGCACCTTGCACCGAGGTGCAGCGCAGGCGTGTACGCGCCTTGAGGTGGGTATGGGGGAAATCCCAGTGGACCTGATCGGCGCTGGCGATCAGGCGATGCTGCTTGAGCTCGTGCGGGTGCGCGGGTTCGCCGTGGGCCGCAAGGTAATCGGGGCTGGCGCAGAGGACCTGCCGCACCTGGCCGACTGGCCGCGCGATCAGCGACGAGTTGGGCAACGCACCGACCAGGATCGCCACGTCCAGCCCCTCTTCGTGCAGGTTCGGGTAATAGTCATGGTAGCGGGCTGTCAGGAACACATCAGGATGGCGATCCATATAACCGGCCAGGATCGGCGCCATCACATACCGGCTGAACAGAAACGGCAGGAACACCCGCAGATTGCCCTGGGCCTGCACATGCGAGCCGTTGGCCGAGGCTTCGGCGGCGTCCACGGCCGCCAGCAGGCGGACACAGTCGGCGAGGTAGGCACGGCCGGCTTCGGTGAGACGGACACCCCGCGTGCTGCGTTGCAGCAACGCCACCTGCAGACGTGCTTCCAAACGCGCCAACGCGCGCACCAGCGTCGCGCCGGACACCCGGGCGCTGCGCGCCGCCGCCGCCAGGCTCGGTTGCCCGGCCAGCGCGGCAAACAGCTGCATATCGCGATAGCGCTCCATCAGTTCGGCCGCTGCGGCGCCGGGTTCAGGCCACGGTCCTGCGCGAAATGCTGGGTGAGGAAGTCGACGAAGGTCTGCACCTTCGCCGGTACGCGGGCGCCCTTCTGGAACACCACCTGGATCGGCAGCGGCGCGGGCTCGAACGCGTCGAGGACAATCTCCAGTTCACCGGCCGCCACCGCCGCCGCCACCTGATAGGACAGCACCCGGGTCATGCCCCAGCCGATGCGCGCCAGGTTGATCGCGGCGTTGTTCGCCGTGACCACCAGGCGCGGCTCGATGGGCACCGTCAGCGCCTGCTCGCCGTCGACGAATTGCCATGCGCTGATCAATTGGCTGGCCGACGACGTAGCGATTTTGGCTTCACGCAACTGCGTGGGATGTTGCGGCCGCCCGTGCCGGTCGAGATAGCCGGGCGACGCACACACCACCCGCCGCACTTCACCGACCTGGATCGCCTGTTGCCCCGGCTCCTGCAGATGGCCGATACGCACGGCCACGTCGACACCTTCGTCGGTCATGTTCACCACGCGATCGACCAGCAAAGCGTTGATGTTCACCAGAGGAAAACGATCGAGGTACGCCCCCAGCAACGGCGCCACATACAGCTCGCCAAACAGCACCGGGGCGGTCACGGTCAGTTGGCCGCAGGGGATGGAATAACTGCCCGCCGCCGCTTCCTCGGCTTCATTCAGCTCGGCGAGGATGCGTCGACAATCTTCCAGGTAGCGCTGGCCGGCTTCGGTCAGGTGCAGGCTGCGAGTGGTGCGCGCCAGCAGTTGGGTGCCGATGCGCTGTTCCATCGCGGCAATCGCCCGGGTCACGCTGGGCGGCGAGGTTTTCAGGCGGCGTGCGGCGGCGGCGAAGCTCTCCTCCTCGGCCACCGCGAGGAACACCTGCATTTCATGAAAGCGGTCCATCGGTGTCCCTCTTGAAGGTTACTGTGATTGCAGGCCCACCGCCGTGCGTGGCATGCCGACAAAACCCGGCAAGGCTTCGATACTGGCCAGCCAAGCGCGTACTTGAGGGTAGTCGGCCAGCGACACATTGCCTTCCGGCGCGTGAGCCACGTAGGTGTAGAAAGCGATGTCGGCAATGCTCGGCTGCTCACCGACCAGGAAGCGGCTTTGGCCCAACTGCTGCTCTACCAATTGCAGCAAGGCGTGGGAGCGACTGATGGCGGCGACGGTATCGACATCCGCGCCAAACACCACCGCCAGCCGCGCGGTCGCCGGCCCGGCGTGGAGCTGACCGGCGGCGGCCGACAGCCAGCGCTGCACACGCGCCTGTCCCAGCGGGTCGCTCGGCAGCCATTGGCCGTTGCCGTACTTGCTCGCCAGGTACAGCAGAATCGCGTTGGAATCGGCGAGTACGGTGCCGTTGTCATCGATCGCCGGCACCTGGCCGAACGGGTTGATCGTGTCGACGAATTCAGCGGTTTTGTGCGCGCCTTGCTTGAGGTCGACCAGGATGAATTCGCTGGGCAGGCTCAACAGCGACAGCATCAGCTCGACCCGGTGGGAATGGCCGGACAGGGGGAAACCATAGAGTTTGATCGCAGGCTGGGACATGAAAGGCTCCAAAGAAGTGGGGGTCTTGACGCCAGGCATGTTCCGCCGTGGCGCCTATCGATGGAATCACCAGGATTTACAATCGAGCATTTCACGCGGTGAAACAATCACCGACAGTCCATCGCTTGGCCGTCAGCGCTCTTGCAGCCGATCGCGCAAAAACCGATGGCTCCTGGAAAACAGGCGCCGGTAGGTGAGCAGCACCGCGCCGACCGTGCCCAACGCCGACGAAGCGGCGATCAGAAACATGATCACGATCTGGTAGCGCACCGCATCCACCGGGCTCTCGCCCGCCAGCACCTGGCCGGTCATCATGCCGGGCAGGCTGACGATGCCGACCACGGCCATCTGGTTCAGCGTCGGGATCATCCCGGCGCGCACCGCCTGGCGGATCGCTTCCTGCGCCGCTTCCCAGCGTGAGCCGCCGAGGGCGAGGATCATCTCGATGGTGTTGCGGCCCGAGGTCAGTTCCTGGGTCATGCGCTCGATGCCCAGGGACACGCCGGTCAGGGTGTTGCCGAGGATCATGCCGAGGATCGGGATCGCGTACTGCGGCTCGTACCACGGGTGGATGCGAATCACCGCAAACAAGCCCACTGCCGTGACCAGCCATGAACTGGCCCACACCGACACGATGCTGTCGATCCTTTGCCCACGGTAAGTGCGCCGCCCGCGCCCCGCCGCCGACAGGCCGGCAATCAGGGTCATCGCGCACATCAGCGGCAGCACCACGTACCAATAGGCGAACGCGAACACCCAGCCCAACAGATAACCGATCGCCAGCAGTTGCACCACGGTACGCACGGCGGCCCACAGCAACTGGCGCTCCAGGCCAAGGCGCAACGCCAGCGACAGTGCGCCGTTGATCAGGATCAGCGCGGCGGCGATGGCCATGTCCAACGCGGTCAGATTCTGGTAGTTCATGCTTGGGTGGCTCCGCTCAGCACACCGGCGCTCATGTGCAGGTGGATGTCACTCATGCGTTGGGCCTGTTCCAGGTCGTGGGACACCCAGACATACGCGCGGGTGGGGTCATCGGCGAACCAGGCATCGATCAGCGCTTCGACATCACGCGAGGACGCGGGGTCAAGGGCGGCGGTGGGTTCATCCAGCAACAGCACCTCAGGGTTGAGCTGCAGGCTGCGGATCAACGCCACCACCTGGGACTCGCCGCCCGACAGGTCACTGGCATTTTTTGCCAGGAAGTCCGGCGACTTGCCGGCATGCTGCAGCAGCGCGGTGACGGTCGCCAGCTCGAAATGACGTTTACGCAGGCTCTTGAGGCTGAACGGGAAACGCAGGTTGTCCAGCACGGTGCCGTCGATCAGCGCCGGGCGTTGGGACAGGTAGCAGATGCGGCTGCGGTACTCGGGAATGTCTGCGTTAGCGATCGGCCGGTGATTCCACAGGACCTGCCCCGATGTGGGCGCGTCCAGCAACGCCAGTGCGCGCAGGAACACGCTCTTGCCGGAACCGGACGCGCCGGTGATCGACACGCGGTCGCCGCGGTGCAGGGCGAAGTCAGTGGGCTGGAGCAAGACCGCCTGGCGACGCTCATCCCTGCGCGCCAGGGCGCGGGTTTCGATCAGTGCGCTCATGGACGCGAGGCTCCTCATGTTTCGGTCAGGCGCAATGGTGAAGCAGGCGCGCAGGCTTTTCATAGCAATAGTTCAAGCGATGGCGACCGGTCCTGTGGCGGGCGCCTTGCAATCAGCCCCTGCCCTGCCTATATTTGCCGCCTGGCGCTCTCTACGCCACCCTCCGCGGAAAGGGCTGCGCCCAAGACAGTGAAGCACTCAATCATTTCTACGACTCCCAACCTTAAAGCGGAAAAGGTGTGTGCAAGGAGCTCGTATGTCGCAACGCCGCGTATCCTCGACCACTGATGGCCGTCTCAACCTTGAGCAGCAGCGCAAGCGCGCCAAGGAACTGTTGCCGCGCCTGAAAAGCGAAAACCCCGACGCCACCTTGTCCCAGGCGCAATGGCAGATCGCCAAGCAGCTGGGTTTCAGCAGTTGGCCGCAGCTCAAGGCCCATGTCGACGCCATCGACTTCGCCGCCCGCCATCCCGATTTCGCCGCCAGCGATGAAGCCCGCACCAGCCATTGGCGCTGTGGCAACGACATTGCCCACAGCCTGCAACTGGCGGGGTTCAAGGGGCACTTCCAGATGCTCACCGACCCGCTGTGCATGGGCCCGGTTCGCGACCTGCCCCGCGAGGCATTCCGCGCCATGCGCAGCGCGTTCATCAGTCACGCCTTTGCCCTGGGCGAAGCGGATGTGGCGCGCCGTGTCGCCGACGAATACAACCAACTGGAAACCTTGGCCAGCGCCGAACACAGCGTGCTGTGGTGCGAGGCGGATGCGTATGACCAACTGTTCCTGATCCGCGCCCTGGCCGCTCTTGACCAGGCACCGCGCAAGCTGGAACTGATCGAAGTGGACCGCATCCCGGGGGTAGAACGGTTTATCGGCATTGGCCAATTGGCCCCCGACGTACTGGCGTGGTTATGGCCGCAGCGGCGCCTGATCGACGACGAGGCGGTGCAGTTGGCCAAACAGGCGTGGTCGGCGTATTGCGCCAGTTCCCCCGTGCAGTGGGCGGAACTGGCCCACGGGACGCACACGGCGCTGCCCTTTCTTGCACGCGCTTTACTGCGCCAGTTGCAGGAGTTGCCCGGCAGTCAGGATGGCTTGTCACTGACCGAGCGCCTGTCCCTGGCCTACATCGCCGAAGCGGGGCCGGTAGCGTTCGGGCGCGTGTATGCCGAGTTGATGGCCAAGCGCGAACCGCTGCCGTTCCTCGGCGACATGATGTTCCATGCACTGCTGCGGCCGTTGATCGACGGCGAGCATCCTTTGTTGACGGAAACCGAGGCCCATCTTGAATGGCCTCGGCGGATGCTGGCGCTGACAGCGCTGGGGCACACCGTGCTGGGCGGCGATGCTTATTGGCTGGACCACGCCAGCCATGAACGCTGGGTCGGCGGTGTTTGCCTGAGGCCCGGCCAATCGCATTGGGCCCTTGATGAACAGCTGTCGCCGGTATGGCGGCCTTGATTCGCGGGGTGGGGGATTTCGTCCGGGCCGGACATAATATCTGTGAGGCCCAGTGCAAGGCGGTCGTGCCTTGTGTGAGCTGAAGCAGCGGGTATTGCTGTTGCAGAAGTGACGGCGAAGGCTCAGACCTTAACATTCTGCCGGATATTCCAGCCGAACTTCACTGGCCCACCGTCCTTGGCGCCGTCGGCCTTCTGCGGCTGGTAGCTGACGTCGACGCTGGCGAAGTTCAAGGCGATGCTGTCGTAGAGCACCTCATCCTTACTTTCAGCAGCGGTGCCGTAGGACACCACCATGACTTCCTTGAGGGTGATCACCAGATACTCCACTGGGCTGGAACCGCCCGCCTTGCGCACTACCAGTCTTGCTTCGGGATAATGCTTGCCGGTCGCGCAGGCCATCATCAGCAGGCATCTTTATTGAAAACCATTGGGAATTCATCAAGCGGTACATGCCAGTAATCGGAGCAGACATTCTTGTCGCATGCACCTCAATAGGATTGACGGCGATCCTGACAATGCTCACCTATCTCTCGACGTCCCCCATTGGTTTTGCTACCAAGACATCATTTTTCGGCGCTACGGGGCTTGGTGCAGTATTTGCCCTTGCCAAATACGAAGTGTTATACGGACGCATCCACTGGGTCTGGCTGAACATGGCGATATACCTCATCTGCCTGCTGGTATCACTTCCCGCAATCGCCTACCGCCCCAACGCTTATCTCTACTCCATGGCCCTCCTCAGCCCCCTGATCGGCCTCCTGATCCTCAACAGCAAGCGCTGCCGCGAACTGCGCCACACGATGCTAGAAATCCGCCACAAGCGCGAAGCCATCATCGCCACCCTGAAAAAACAAGGCCGCTGGAAATGGTGGTAACCCGCGCGGTTGCTGACACCCCCGACTTTCGGCCTCACCAACCCGATAACCGAAGCAACCTACATCCGGCTCGGAAGCATCTGGCTTCTCGCCCTCGCCTGCCATGCCTAGCCTGCTGGTCCCGCCCACAAAAAGGACACCGCTGGCATGCGCCGCTATTTCATTACCCGAGGAGCCAAGACCACCGCTGGCGGGACCGTCGTCGGCGGTTTGACGGGCTTTCGCATCACCCAAGTGGACATCGCCCTTGAAGGTCATGAGGTGCTTTGCCCGGTGTGCAAAACCACCGGGGTCATAGTTTGTGTTGGCCCGCGCCTGGAGCAGTGGGCACGAGGGCGACGGGTGGCGCTCTCGGACGATCTCTGCCGCTGTAAATGCGACCCACCCCCGCGCCTGCTGGCCGACCAGTTCGAGCGGTTTCAGACCCTTACCGCCGAAGACTCCGCGGTACACCGCCGAAGCGCGACTGCATCGGAAGCGCCAGCGCCAACACCCGCGAAAAAACCCACCCCGAGCTCAACGCCTTCCGCTTTCAGCGAAATACTCGAGTCAGCCTGCGAGCGCAATTGGCGCTTCTACCAGAAGCAGGCAGAAGACGTGATCGCCCCCGGCGGCAAGCTGATCGCCGACCCCAGGTTGCGCAACCGGCTCATCAACTCGGCTTACGCCCAGCTCTGGCGCCTCGATAACCGTTTTCAGTGGGCTGGCCTTGCGGCGTTTGCCTCCAAGCAAGTGGGGTGCGGTTTGCTGCACGCGGCAGAATCCATCGAGAAAATTCAGGCGGAATTTGAAGCGGCGGAGCAATTGCGAAGAAGTGCCCGGAAAGGGGTTTGGGGGTTGTTCAGCGCCGAGGAGCGTGAACGGCAGGCAAAGCTGCGGGAGTACGAGCGGCGCCTGCGGGAGTATGAACAGGCCAGCCGTAATAACCCGGTGCCTGATGTTGATTGGCGGCGCGAGGGTGAACCGCTATCGAGCGTGCAGCTGCTTTATCAACATGTGTACGAGATGATGGCGATGGGCAATACCACGCTGTTTTTGGATGTGTTTCCGTTGCATGCGTTTTATAAGGAGCGGGGGTTGGGGTTGTTGGAGAGATGTTTACCGCTACGCAGAAAGATTCATGGAAATGGTCAGCCTCCGGTGCTGTGGCCGGTGGGGCACGAGAGGCTTGAGTTCGGCACCAACCATAGGGAAATCCTACGTTCTTTCAGGGCTATTGACGCTGGCAACATTGCGGAGGGTGTTGAGCATCTGGCTCGTCACGAACAGAAAAACATTCTTCAACCGACAATGTACAACGATCTGAAATTGATAACTCTGTTGCGTGCCAACCATCTTTCCTACGTCACAGATATACCGTCCGGGGCCGCGCAAGCCATCGAACTGACGCTTGCCAGCCAATGCCACCCTGCAGATGAAAGACGCACGATCGCCTTTAGTAACAATCCATTCGCCAACTTGGCCGATATCAATCAGCGTATGGCGTTCGTCCTCAAGGCCGCCGCGCAGTTTGACGACCTGCTACATAGCACCGAGCGAAATCGCATAGAACAGGCGATTGAAGCCATCGCCGAAGGCCGGGATGTTCGATGAGTAGGCTCACGAAGGTGAGCTGGCAAGGCATCGCACCCGTGCTGTTCGCTGCCGCGTTACTGGCGGGAATAACAATGCGTTTTTTCGCCGACGAGCCAGAAGTCGCATTGATGCTTGGAGAACCTTGGGAGGACATGCGCAAGCGCTCCAGCGCCGCCATTGACCCCGCAATTCCTGGGCATCATTGGTTCAGGCTTCCCAAAGCCGATGCTCGCCTTCAATTCATCGACCCTGAATATGCGTTCACGACCCCGGTGTCCCGCTTCTTCACCGTGGACTTCGACAGCGATCAGCGGGTTAGCGGCATTCGTATGTCCCCTCAAATCGAACCACTGCTACTCGATGATGCCCTCAAGGTTGTATTGGATCTACAAGAGCAATGGCGCAAAGGCGGCTGGGTCTCCATCCGAGCCAAATATGATCCCCCCTTTGCTGACACACCAGAATGGCGCGCCCAATTGCAGGACCCGTACCAGGGAGGGACCTCGTACTGGCAGGCTGGAAATAAATACCAAGTGATGCTGGTGGCCCATCGATTCAAGGATGACCGGCACCCCAATGAGGAGCGTTATCTGATCACGCTGAACCTGGGCGAGCCTTGGGTGCGCCCATGAATCTACATTCAGGCTGTCGGGGTATCGGATGTGAACTGATCATTGTTGCGCTACTACTGGGGAGGCTAAGTTTTTTCAGCATAGAACCATAAATTGCGTTGATGCTCAGCGAGCGCAGGGAGGGCAGGTTTCGATGCGTTGCCCACAGAATGCAAAAACATCCCGAAGGG
The DNA here is from genome assembly GCF_053502595.1 of Pseudomonas sp. LY-1. Taxonomy (NCBI): domain Bacteria; kingdom Pseudomonadati; phylum Pseudomonadota; class Gammaproteobacteria; order Pseudomonadales; family Pseudomonadaceae; genus Pseudomonas; species Pseudomonas sp. LY-1. The sequence continues at coordinate 4,603,231 of NZ_CP094353.1, forward strand.
TAATTACAGAACCAACCTACAAAAACCCGCGAAGCGTCCGACTACCGGGCTTTTCTCGCCGAGCCTAGCGTGCTGGTCCCTGCTAACAAAAAGGACACCGCTGGCATGCGGCGCTATTTCATTACCCGAGGAGCCAAGACCACCGCTGGCGGGACCGTCGTCGGCGGTTTGACGGGCTTTCGCATCACCCAAGTGGACATCGCCCTTGAAGGTCATGAGGTGCTTTGCCCGGTATGCAAAACCACCGGAGTCATAGTCTGTGTTGGCCCGCGCCTGGAGCAGTGGGCACGAGGGCGACGGGTGGCGCTCTCGGACGATCTCTGCCGCTGTAAATGCGACCCGCCCCCGCGCCTGCTGGCCGACCAGTTCGAGCGGTTTCAGACCCTTACCGCCGAAGACTCCGCGGTACACCGCCGAAGCGCGACTGCATCGGAAGCACCAGCGCCCGCGAAAAACCCCGCCCCGAGCTCAACACCTTCCGCTTTCAGCGAAATACTCGAGTCAGCCTGCGAGCGCAATTGGCGCTTCTACCAGAAGCAGGCAGAAGACGTGATCGCCCCCGGCGGCAAGCTGATCGCCGACCCCAGGTTGCGCAACCGGCTCATCAACTCGGCTTACGCCCAGCTCTGGCGCCTCGATAACCGTTTTCAGTGGGCTGGCCTTGCGGCGTTTGCCTCCAAGCAAGTGGGGTGCGGTTTGCTGCACGCGGCAGAATCCATCGAGAAAATTCAGGCGGAATTTGAAGCGGCGGAGCAATTGCGAAGAAGTGCCCGGAAAGGGGTTTGGGGGTTGTTCAGCGCCGAGGAGCGTGAACGGCAGGCAAAGCTGCGGGAGTACGAGCGGCGCCTGCGGGAGTATGAACAGGCCAGCCGTAATAACCCGGTGCCTGATGTTGATTGGCGGCGCGAGGGTGAACCGCTATCGAGCGTGCAGCAGCTTTATCAACATGTGTACGAGATGATGGCGATGGGCAATACCACGCTGTTTTTGGATGTGTTTCCGTTGCATGCGTTTTATAAGGAGCGGGGGTTGGGGTTGCTTGAGACCTGTCTTCGGTCGCGCAAGAACATTTATGAAAAGGCTCAGCCACCCGTGCTATGGCCCATCGGAAACGAGACACTAGAGTTTGGTACGAATCACAGTGAAATCCTGAAGGCTTTCGAGGCAATTGAAGCTGGCAATATCGCCAAAAGTGTTGAGTATCTCGCTGACCACGAACAAAGAAACATCCTTCAGCCAGCGATGTATACCGACCAAAAGCTGGTAGCCCTGCTGCGTAGTAACCATCTTTCCTATGTCACAGGCATACCGTCCGGGGCCGCGCAAGCCATTGAGCTGACGCTGGCAAATCAATGCCGCCCCGTCGAAGATGATCGAACCATTGAATTCAGCAACAGCCCTATCGCTAACCTGGCCGATATCGATCAACGCATGGCCTTCGTGCTCAAGGCCGCGGCGAAATTTGATGCGCTGCTGCGTAGCAATGAGCGGCAGCGAATCGAACAGGCGCTAGAAGACATCGCTGAAGACCGGGGTGTCCGATGAGCCGGATCACGCAGATCGGTTGGCGACGTGTTGGGCTAGGACTGATCGCTGTCGTACTTTTCTTAGGGTTAGCGATACGTCTCGGCACCGATGAACCGGAGATTGCATTGACGCCTGGCGAACCCTGGGAAGATATGCGCCAGCGCTCCAGCGCAAAGATTGGCCCAGCCATTCCGGGGCATCACTGGTTCAGGGCGCCCAAATCCGATGCCCGACTGCGGCTCGTAGACCCTCAATATGGATTCATAACTCCTTTGGCCCGTTTCTTCACGATAGGCTTCGATGATGAGCAAATCGATGGCATCCGCATGTCCCCTCAAATCGAACCGCTATTGCTCGATGACACGCTTGAAATCGTGCTGGACTTACAGGAACAGTGGCGCAAAGGTGGCTGGACCCCCATCCATATAAAAGACGACCCACCCTTCGCCGACACCCCTCAATGGCGTGCCCGCTTGCGGAACGTGAACCTGGGCGGTACGTCCTATTGGCAAGCGGCGGACAAATACCAGGTGATGATGGTGGTCAATCGCTTCAAGGACGTTCGACATCCCACTGAAGAACGCTATCTCATCAAGCTACACCTGGCCGCGCCGTGGATACCGCAATGATCAGATACCCACTTTGGCGCCGGCGAACCGAGGATTGCTTAGACGCCCGGCTGCGGCTCGTAAAGCCTGAATATGGATTCGTGCCCCCAGGCTCGCTTCTTCACAGTGAGCTTCGAGAGTAATGGAAGGGTCAGCAGTGTCCGCATTTCCCCTCAGGCCGAACCGCTTTTTACTCGATGACACGCTTGAAGTCGTACTGGATTTACAAGAGCCATGAAGCGGCATTTTGACCGCGCGCCTTCAGTTCGCTGGCCGCAGCAGCTGCATTTGCTGGCGATAGTCATCCGTCACCTGCCGCGCCTGGCTGCTGCTGGTGATCACCTTCGGCGTAATCAGCACAATCAGCTCAGTGCGGTCCTTGGATTTGCTGGTGTTGCCGAACAACCAGCGCAGGCCGGGGATTTTCCCCAGGTACGGCACGGCACTGACGCTCTCGCTGTTGTCCTGTTTGATCAACCCGCCGAGCAATACGGTCTGCCCGCTCTGCACGGCGACTTGCGTCGAGACTGAACGCGTGGAGATACGCGGATTCACCGGCGTGTCGCTGCTGCCGGTCTGGTTCTCGGCATCGCTGACCTGCTGCTGGATATCCATGTACACCAGGCCGCCCGGATTGATGCGCGGCACCACGTCCAGAATCACCCCGGTCTGCACGTATTCGACGCTGCTCAGGGTGGTGTCGGCATCGCCGGTGTTCACCGTGGTCTGGCTGATAGGAATGTTGTCGCCCACCTGGATCTGCGCCGGCTGGTTGTTCATCACCACCAGCGACGGCGCCGACAGCACCTGGGTGCGGCCGTTGGTTTCCAGGGCATGCAAGGCCACTTGCAGGTTGGAACTGACGAAGGAATAGAACAACGAATCCGACGCCCCCAACCCTGCCCCGCCACCGCCCAACGCGCCCTGACTGCCGGAGGCGTTGGCGACTGTGGTGCTGGTGGAATTGCCGGCCAGGCGACCGAGGTACCACTGCACGCCAAGGTCCAGTTCACCGGTGAGTTTGACTTCGAGGATGCGCGTCTCGATCTGCACTTGCAGCGGCGGATTGTCGAGGCGTTTGATCGCGGTTTCGATCTCTTTCCATTGCGCCGGGCGGGTACGCACCAGCAGTTGGTTACTGCTTTTTTGCGCGGTGATGCGGGTGCCGGCTTCGAGGCTTTTATCCGGTGCCGGTTCGGGCGTTTCGGCGACGGGCTCGGGTTCGTCGGCAGGCGGCGGCGGGTTCTGCAGGCCACCGGCATTGTTGTTGAGCGATGACAACGTGGTGGTGCGCAACCCCGGCGCGACCTTGGCCGGCGTATCGTCCTTGATCGCGCCGTTGCCGTAGATCTGCCGCAGGTACTTGGCCAGGTCCGAAGCCTTCATGTTGCGCACGTCGTACACGTACATCTGCGGTTCGTTGCCGCCGCCTTCGTCGATGGTGCGAATCCAGTCGCCCACCTCGCTGAGGTACTGCGGCTGGGAAGAAATCGCCACCACCGAGTTGGTCCGCTCGATCGGCAGAAAGCGCAGCATGCCCGCCAGGGGCATGCCGCTGTCCGGGCCGAACATGGCTTGCAGCTCGGGCATCAGCTCGGCCACCGACGCGCGTTGCAAGCCGAATACGCCCACCGACATGCCCTTGAGCCAGTCCACATCGAAGGTGTCGATGGTGGCCTGGTAGTTGGCCAGTTCTTCCGGGGTGCCGGCCAGACTCAGCACATTGCGCGCCGGGTCCACCAGCAGAAAAGCGTTTTCGCGGGCGAACGGCTTGAGCAGTTTCTGCATCTCGGTGGCGGAGATATAGCGCAACGGAAACAGCCGCGCCGACAGGCCGCTGGACGGTGGCGCCAGGTTCATCTGCGGCACCAGCTTGCCCGCCACCGCCTGGTTGGCCGGCAGGATCACGTAGCGGTTGCCCTGTTTGATCATGGCGTTGTCGGTCCAGGACAACAGGGTTTCCAGGATCGACAGCGCCTGCTGTTTGTCCACCGGCTTGGAGGTGGAAAAGCTGACATTGCCTTTCACGCCTTGGGCGATGCTGTAGTTCTCGTGCAACAGCTCGCCCATCACGCTGTTGATCACCGCTTCGATCGGCTGGTCGGCGAAGTTGAACACGATATCGCCGCCCTGCTCTTTCGCCGGCAGGCTGGCGCTGGGTGGGCGCACGAATTGCTGGCTGCCCCGCCTCACCTGGCGTTGGGGCGCTACCTTCGCCGCGGGCTGCGGGCTTTGCGCCGCGGGCACCTCACTCGGCGGACGTTCCGCGCCGGTGCCTTGCATGGCTTCGTGGAGTAACGCGTCGTCCGCGTCGAGGCGGTCGGGCAGTGAGCCACAGCCGCCCAGGGAGACGGCGGTAGTCAGGCAAAACAACGAGGTGCGCAGATCGATCAAGGGAAGGGCTCGCGAGGCAGGGAAATCGGTGGCCGGGTCGACGGCGGCGGCAAACGCTTGGCGTACAGGTTCAAGGTTTGCGTGCGGCCGTCCAGGGTGAAACGGGCGGATTGCGGCGTGAGGTGGTCCAGGCGCCAGCCGTTGGGCAGCACCTGGCCCAGGCGTACCGTCAGCGGGCGGCCGTCGGCCTGCTTGAGCATCGCCATTTGCAGATTGCCGGTGATCAGGATGCCGCTCAGGGTCAGGTTGGCCAGGCTGCTGGCCTGGGTGTTGCCGACGGCGCGATCGGGGCTGCGATCCGCGCTGAACAACGGGGTTTGCCAGGTGCCGGCGAGGCTGTCCAACGTCACGCTGGGGGCGACTTGCACCCGCGCAGAGGAATGCCCGCGCACCGCCGGTTCGGGCAGCCACTGCGGCTCGTCACCGATGCTGCTCAGGATGAACGCCATCAACAGGCCCAACGCCCCGACCAGGCCGAGCAAGCCCCATTCCAAGGGGCGCAAGACACCGATCATCGGGCCACCTGCGGTTGCAGGTAACCGCGCACCAGCACCTGCACCACCAACTGCCCCGCCCCGCCGCTGGCCGGCGCCTGTTTGCCACGGCGGATGCGCAGCTCATCGACGAACAGAAACGGCGGCTGGTATTCCAGCTCATGCAGGATCGCGGTCAGCGGTTCGATGGCGCAATCGAGGGTCAGGCTGACCTGCACCTGTCGATACGGCTCGCCGTCGTCCTGCTCCGGGGTGATGGGTTTGCGCTGGGTCAGGCTGCAGCCGCCGCCGAGGTTGGCGTAGCGGCTGATCAGATCGGCGAGGCGTTGCATCAGGTCGGCGGCGACCCCATCCGGGTCATCCCCCGGCAGCAGGCTGGTTTGGCTGGCCGGGTCCTGGCGAGCCTGCTCCAGTTGCTCGCGCAGCGCATCGCCCTGGCGCAACACGCCGGCATAGCGTTGCTGCTGTTCGCGCAGTTGTTCGGCCTGTTCGCCCATGGCACGCAAGGGCCCGGCGAACCAGCTGTCGATCAACAGCCAGTACGCCGCGCCGAGCACCACGGCCAGGATCAGCAACGCCGTGCCACGGCGTTCACGGGGTGTGAGGGGTCGGCGCATCGGCGGCCTCCGGGCGAAGGTGGGCACGCAAGGCAAACTGATCCTTGCCGCTGCGCGCATCGGGTTGAATCACGCCTTCGAACTGCGCATTGTCCAGGCGGTGACAGCCTTTGATCCGGGTGATCAGGGCGCTGGCCTTGGCGCTTTGGCCAGAGAAGGCAATCTCGCTGCCCTTGATGTCCAACTGGTCGAGCCAGGTGTCGGCGGGCAGGCATCGGGTGAGGTCGTCGAGCAGCGCCACCAGCGGCGGCTGGGCCACCTTGCGCCGGGTCAGGTACTGCACCGCGCCACGGGTGGCGAGCAGTTGCTGACGCAGCGCATGCACCTCGGCGACCTGGGCCTTTTGCTGCTGGACGCTGTCGTACATGGTGTCGAGCACGCGCTGGCGGTCGTTGAGCCACAGCAGCATCGCCGCGATCAACAACGCGCCGCACAGCCACGGCAAGCTGCGTTGCAACCCCTTGCCCGGCGGACGCGGACGCGGGCGCAAAGGCGCGGGCAGCAAGTCGATGCCCAGGTCGCCGACATCCACGCGATGCGGCTGCAGGCCGAGGGCGGCGCAGTCGCTGAGGATCTGATCGAGGCGCTCGCGCAGGATCGCCACCAGCGTCACCTGCAGTTGGGTCGGCGTGCGCCGTTCCTGGCGTGCGACGAAGTACAGCCGATCGGCCTCGAACGGCGTGTAGCGATCCAGTTCATAGCCGACCACGGCGCTGAGGTTGCGCGCAGCGGCTACGGGCAAGTGGATGGTTTGCAGCAGCACGGCGTCGGCCGCGAGCACCAACACATGCCGCGCGTTGCCCGGCGCCGACGCGACCGGCTCGCTCAACGGCCAGTGCCAGCGCTGCTCGGGCGGCTCGTGCAACGCCAGCCACGCCGGCACACACGCGCGCAGCTCCGTGAGCCACAGGCGCCAACCTTGTTGCAGCAGGCTGCCACGCCAATAACGGGCGATGGGTTCCAGTCGATTCATTCTTGCCAACGCAACACCCGGTAGGGTTGTGCGCCGTCCTCCGTTGGGCTCAATAAAACCGTGACTTGCAGGCGTGCTTCATAGCCACCGGGGCGTTGTGCGCGGCTGTCGACCACCAGCACCTCGCCGGGGTCGGCGCCCTGTGCGCTCTGCTGCGGCAGGTTGAGGGCCTGGCGCATCAGCGCGCTGGCGAACGCCGGAGCGGGCCGATCCAGGTCGCTCCACAAGGTGAGCTCGGGCAGCAATTGGCGGTACAGCGCCTGGCTCATGCCGGGCAATTGGCGCACTTCTTCGAGCACGCGAAACGGTGCCAGCCCCTGCTTGCGCCGTGCGTCCAAGGCCTTGGCCACCTGCGTGGCCTGCGCCGGGCTGGCGCCGCAGGCCAGGGCCAGGCGCGTGAGGTCGTGCGCCTCGGCGTTGACCAGGTACAGCTTGCCGCGCTCGCTGCGCAGGCTGACGTGCAACTGCGCGTCATCGAAGGTCAGGAGCCTTTCACGGCCGTCGGCGATCCAGTGCCGATCGGCCATCGCCAGGGCGACGCCGGCTTGCGCTGCGAGCACCGTCTGGGTGTGCTGGCGATGCCACAGCGCCTGGCGACTTTCCAGCTGCACCCAACCGGCCAAGCCGCCCAGCAACACGCTGAGCAAGGCCAGCACCCACAGCACTAGCAGCAGCGCCGCCCCGCGTTGCCGCCTCATTCGCCCGACGCTCCGCTGGCCAGGTTCAAGCGCAAGGCAATCACCTGAGTGACCCACGGCACCGGCCCGTCGACATGCGCGGCGATCCGCACCGCAGCGGGCAAGCGTCGGGGCCACGGCCACTGGTCGATCCATCCGGTAGGTTGGCCCAGGGGCGATACGCCGCGATAACTGAACCGCAGCGCCGCAAGGTTCGTCAGCAGCACTTGCGGCGCATCGCGGGAAGCATCGGCCTGCCGTTCCAACCGCGAGAACCCCACCTGCAAATCCTCGGCGAGCCGTTGCAGGGTGAAGCGCTGAATCCCGCCGCCGAGCACACCGGGCAAGGTCGCGACAAACTGCAGACGCTCGGGCTCCCCTAAGAAAAACCCAGCGCTCTGGCGGTCGTCTTCGCTGGCATCCAGCGGCAACGCCTCACTGATCGCGGTGCGCAGGAACTGCTGGGCGGCGCGCATTTCGCCCAGGCTCACGGTGTACTGTTGGGCCTTGGCCACCGCGCGATTGGCGCCGAGCAACGCACCGCTGAGCAGCACCAGCAGCACCGCGAGCAGGCTCAGCACCACGAGGATTTCCAGCAGGGTAAAGCCCCGCTCGCGGCGCCTCACTGGCGCACCTTCAGGGTGCTGAACCGGGCCTGGCGCGGCCCCTCGCTGACGATCAGGTCGAGACGATACAGATGGGCTTGCTGACGCACGCAGGTCAGTTGCCAGTGGATGCCGTCCAGCGCGCCCTGGCTGACACCTTCGACCAGGCGCCCCGCCGCTTCCTGGTCCAGCACACTCAGGGCGGCATGGCTCAGGCGGTCGCTGTGAGCCGCTTGCGCCAACGAGCGCGCGCTCTGGCCGAAGGCGACCAGCAGCACCGTGCTGCACACCGCCATCAACGTTAGGGCGGCGAGCATTTCCAGTAACGTGAAACCGGCCTGGCGCTTCATGGCAGCGCCTTGGACTGCACGCTGCCGGTCAGCCAGCCAATGTCGATGCGCCAACGCCGGCTGCCGTTGGCCAGCAGCAGATGGCCGCCGGTGGAACTGCCGTCGGGATAGAACTCCACGGCGGCGCCGACCTGTTCGGCGGTATGCACGGTGACCTGCAGCTGCGGCGGCCAGGCGTGCGGGGCGCGGCCCGGGGCCTGGAAGGTCAGGCGCTGCAGATCGAATTCGGTCCTGGCCACACGCGCGTCGACAATCGCCGCGGCCCGCGTGGCGCGCAGGGCGTCGACCATCTGCCCGACCACGCGGCGCTCGTTCGCCGCCTGCACGGCCTGGCGCAAACCGAGCCCCAACAAGCCGACAGCGAGGCTGATCAACAGGATGACCACCAGCATCTCCAGCAAGGTAAAGCCGCGTTGGGGCATCGGCGGGTTATTCCCAGTTGCCCAGGTCGGCGCTGTAGCCGTCGCCGCCCGGTTGGCCGTCCTGGCCGTAGAAGATCAGGTCGAAGGCGCCGTGTTCGCCCGGGAAGCGATAGCCGAATGCATGGCCGAACGGGTCTTTCAGCTCCGACAGCTTGGCATACGGCCCGGCCCAACTGCTGGCGTTGCCGGGCTTGTCCACCAATTGCTGCAGGCTGTTGGGCGGTGAGCCGACATCCAGGGCGTAGCTGTCGATTTTCATGCTCAGGCTGGCCAGTTGCGCCTTGCCCGCGCCGTACTTGCCCTTGTCCACATTGCCACCGACCTGGCGCACCACGATGGTCGCGACAATGCCCAGCAGCACGATTACCGCGAGCATTTCCAGCAGGGTGAAACCGCTTTGACGGCGTTGAGTTCTCATCGATCGGGTTCCTTGAAGGTTCATATATGGCTGGTCAGGCTCATCAGCGGCAGCATGATCGCCAGCATGATCACGGCCACCAGCAGCGCCATGACCACGGTGAGGGACGGCACCAGCGCGGCGAGCAGGCGCTCGATGCCGCGCCTGGCTTCGATGTCGAAGATGTCGGCGACTTTGAGCAGCATGCTGTCCAGCTCACCGGCCTGTTCGCCGACGTCAATCATTTGCAGGGCCAGGTCGGGCAGCAGCGGTTGCGCACCGAACGCACTGGCCAGGGTGCCGCCGCCTTTCACCGACTCGGCGGCCTCGGCCACTTGGGCCTGCAACGCGCGGTTGGTGCAGACCTGTCGGGCGATGACCAACGCAGGCAGCAAGGCCACGCCGTTGCTCAGCAAGGTGCCCAGGGTGCGTGTCAGGCGCGCCGCTTCGACCCGCTGCAACAGCGGGCCGAGCACGCGCAGGCCGAGCAGGCGGCGGTCGTAGCGTTCGCGGCGCCGGGGGTCGCGCAGGCGTGCCGCCAGGGTGCCCAGCGCGACGCTCGACCCGGCCAACAGCAGCAGGCCGTAGGCGCCGAGGAATTGGCCGAGGGCCAGAATCACTTCGGTGATCAGCGGAATCGGCACGTCCAGGTCCTAGAAGATCGGCACGAACTGCGGCACCACATACGCCAGCAACAACGCCAGGGAGCCGAGCACGCCGACCACCAGGAACGCCGGATAGATCAGCGCATTGATCACCTCGCCGCGCAGCCGCTGGCTGCGTTCGAGGTAGTCGCTGAGTTGGCGTAGGGTGCTTTCCAGCGCGCCGCCGGCTTCACCGGCACGCACCATGCTCAGGTACAGCGGGGAAAAGGTGCTGCCCTCTTCTTCCAGCGCGGCGGATAACGGTTTACCCGCCTTGACGTGGTCACGGATACGCTCGATCAGTACACGCACTTGAGGCTGGCCGGGCTGCTTGAGCAGCAAGCCCAGGGAACGTTCCAGCGGCTGACCGGCGCCGAGCAACGTCGCCAACTGCTGGGTGAAACTCACCAACGTCGCGCCCGTCAACGGCCCCCGCCGCAAGGCATGGCGCAGGCCCTGGCGGCCGGCGGCGTCGATCTGCAACAGCAGCCAGCCGCGCTTGTGCAGGATCGCGATGGCGGCGCTCTGATCCTTGGCTTGCAGCGTGCCGCGCTGGGTCACGCCCTGGCTGTCGAGGGCACGGAAGGTGAACAGACTCACGCGCCCTCACCACGGGTGACGCGCAGCACTTCTTCCAGCGAGGTGACGCCCGCCACTGCCTGGCGCAGGCCTTCTTCATGCAAGGTGCGCAGGCCCGCACGTCGGGCGGCCTGCTCCAGCGTCGCGGCATCGGCGTGGCGCATCAGTAGGCCGCGCAGTTCGTCATTCATCACCAGCAATTCGGTGATCGCGCTGCGGCCGTGGTAGCCGCCTTCGGCGCCGGGGCGGTAGAGCAGGATCGGGCGCTCATCGGTGAAACGTTGCAGGCCATGTTCCTCGATCAACTCCGGCGGCGCTTCGAAGGCCACGCGGGTCGCCGGGTCCAGGCGCCGCACCAGGCGCTGCGCGAGGATGCCGCTGACGGTCGAGGCGATCAGGTAACTTTCCACGCCCATGTCCAGCAGGCGCGTGATGCTCGCGGCGGCGCTGTTGGTGTGCAGGGTGGAGAGTACGAGATGGCCGGTGAGCGACGACTGGATCGCGATGCGGCAGGTTTCCAGGTCGCGGATCTCGCCGATCATGATCACGTCCGGGTCCTGGCGCACGATGGAGCGCAGCGCGCCAGCGAAGTCCAGGCCGATGGCCGGCTTGACCTGGATCTGGTTGATGCCTTCGAGCTGGTATTCCACCGGATCTTCGACGGTGATGATCTTGCGCTCGGCGCTGTTGAGCCGCGCCAGCGCGGTGTAGAGCGTAGTGGTCTTGCCGGAGCCGGTGGGCCCGGTGACCAGCAGGATGCCGTGGGGCCGTTCGAGCACGTCGAGGAAGGCGGCCAGGCGCTCGCCGTCGAAGCCCAGACTGGGGAAGTCGAACTGCACGGTTTGCCGGTCGAGCAGGCGCATGACCACCGACTCGCCGAAGCTGGTCGGCACCGTGGACACCCGCAAGTCCAGCGCCTTGCCCTGGATGCGCAGCATGATCCGCCCGTCCTGGGGCAAGCGCCGCTCGGCGATGTCCAGGCGCGCCATGATCTTCACCCGTGAGATCACCGCCGCCGACGAACTGGCCGGCGGCGCTTCGGCGTCGTGCAATACGCCGTCGATGCGGTAGCGCACCTTGAGTTGGTTTTCGAAGGGTTCGATATGGATGTCCGACGCACGCTGCTCCACCGCCCGCTGCAGGATCAGGTTGACCAGGCGGATCACCGGCGCTTCGGAAGCCATGTCCTTGAGGTGTTCGATATCTTCCAGCGCGCCGCCCTGCTCATCGAGGTTCTCGATCAGGGTACCCATGGCGGAACGGCCCTGGCCGTAATAGCGCTCGATCAGCGTCTCGACTTCAGTGCGCGGGCCAATGGCCAGCCACACCGGCACATCACAGGCGTAGGCCAGGGCCTGGAAGGGATAATGCTGCGTCGGGTTGGCCGCGAGCACGCGCAGCCCGCCGTGGGCCCAGCCCATGGGCACCACTTGGTAATGGTGCATGAAGCGCTCGGTGAGCGCGGGCAACGGGTCGAGCAACGGCGGCGCGGCATCGGCGAGCAACAGCGGCGCGCCGAGCAACTCGGCCCAGGCGCGCGCCAGTTCGACTTCGGACACCAGCCCCAGGCGCGTGAGCAGGCCGAGCAGGTCACTGCCGTCCAGGGACAAGCGCCGGGCGCGCTCCAGGTCGACGGTTTTCAGCCCGGCGTGCTGCATCAGCCACGCGCACACGCGGTCGGTGTGCGGTATCTGCGTATGGCAGGCATCGATGGGCATTGACGACATAGTGGGGTGTCTAGTTGCGAGAAAGTATGGCTATTTGGAACTACTGGATATAAAAATAAAATGCCATTAGTTCGCCACGCCGCAGTCGGAGTTAACTGGGTTAATCGACTGGAAGTTCCAGCGCTAGTTCCTGAAGCGGGGAAACAAACTGAAAAGAATAGCCTGCGACCGCCTTGAAACAGCCGCGAAAGCCTTGATTTAAAGCCCCCAAGCCGACACCCAAGGATTCAGCTAATTGCAATTAGCCACTTCGCCAATCAGAGCCTGGCGCCGAAGTTTTTCCTCGACGCGCATCAAGCTCAAACTTTCAAACAACCTTGTTATTGATCTTCATTGCCGCTGAACGCTGGGTTTGCCGCGTGATAGTAAACACAGACGATCGGCCAGTCAGAAGTCGACCGTCGCCGACAACAGGTAAGTCCGCGGCGTCGACAAGGTCAGCCCCGGTTCGCTGTCGTCCGACGCGCCCGCCGAGCTCCAGTAGCGTTTATCGGCGACGTTTTCCACATTCGCGCGCAGGGTGATGTGTTTGTCATCGACCTTGAACGCATACCGCGCGCCCACGTCGATGCGGTTCCAGGCGTCGATTTCCTTGGCGTTGGCCTGGTCCAGGTATTGCGAGCTGGAGTAGATGCCGCGCGTGGTCAGGGTCAGGCCTTCGAGGCGTGGCACGTCCCATTCCGCGCCGAGGTTGACGTTGTACTTGGGCGTGGCCGGGGCGCGGTTGCCGTCGAACGTACCGTTGGTGGTGTGGGTCAATTCGCTGTCGATGTACATCACGCCACCCAGCAGGCGCAGGCCCTTGAGCGGTTCGCCGAACAGGCTGAGTTCCACGCCGTCGTTCTGGCGCTTGCCGTTGGGGCCGAACACCCGCGAGGTGCCGTTGGTTTCATAGGCCGGTTGCTTGATGCGGAACACCGCGGCGGTCACGGCGAACGCACCAGCGTCGTATTTGGCGCCGACTTCCACCTGGCGGCTGATGAACGGCGGGAAGATTTCATCTTCGTTGACCGAGGTGGAAGGCGCGACCTTGCCCTGGCTCAGGCCTTCCAGGTAGTTGGCGTACAGCGACAGCGCGTCGGTGGCCTTGAACAGGATGCCGCCGGACGGCGAGATTTTTTCTTCGTCGTAGGCGGTGTCGCCTTTGACGTTGTTGGTCCAGTCATCCACCTTCACCCGCTGCCAGCGTGCGCCGAGGGTCAGCAGCAGGCGATCGTCGAAAAAGCCCAGGGTGTCGGACAACGCCACGCCGCTGAATTTATTCTCGGTGTATACCTGCGCATCCTGGCGGATGGCGGTGGACGGCGTCGGTGTTTGCACCGGGTTGTAAAGGTTGCTCGGCGCCGCCGCATAGCGTGCGCCGCCGTTGGTGAAGTCCATGTAGAAGTAGCTGGCCGCCAGGTTGACCTCGTGGCTCACCGGCCCGGTATGGAACCCGCTGCGCACGCCTGCCGTGGCGGTACGCACATTTTCATCGCGGCTGAAGTCGCGCGGCTGCACGCTGAAATCCCCTGCACTGTTGCTGACGGAAACGGCGTGACGCAGGAAGTCGTGGTTGCTTTTGCGCGCGCCGACACCGCCGTAGAGCATCAGGTTATCGCTGAGGTCGAACTCGGCATTGAGCGTGCCGAACGTGTCGTTGGTGCTGGCCTTGCTCCACGACTGCGCGTAGTTGCGGCGTACATCGTTGGCGCTTGGCACCGGGGCCGCGGCGGCCACCTGCACGCGCTCCTGCGGGGCGTTGGTGTCGCGCTCGGTGTGGCCGATATCGCTGGAAAGGCGCAGGCGCTCACCGCGAAAGTCTAGGCCCAGCACGGCCATTTCACGGTCGACACGCTGGTGATCCCACTCAGTGTCGCCGGCCTGTTTCACGCCGTTGAAGCGCAGGCCGAACTTGTTGTCCTCGCCGAAACGCCGGCCCACGTCCACCGCGCCGCCAGCCTGGCTGTCGGAGGCCCAGGTGCCGGTGAACGAGTTGATGTCCTTGTCGGTGGCGCGCTTGGGCACCACGTTGATCCCGCCGCCCACACTGCCGCGCGGCGAGATGCCGTTGATCAATTGGCTGGGGCCTTTGACGATGTCGACGCAGTCGGCCATTTCCATGTCGATGGTGTAGGTCGGCAACACGCCGTACAGGCCGTTGTAGGCCACATCACTGTTGAACAGGCTGAACCCGCGAATGGTGAACTGTTCATAGCGCCCACCGGCCGGGTTGGTGGCGCGCACCGACGGGTCGCTGGCGATCAGGTCGCCGAGCGTCCGCGCCTGCTGGTTCTTCACTGCCGCCTGGGTGTAAGTGGTCATGCTGAAGGGCGTGTCCATGAAGTCCCGCGAGCCCAGCAGGCCCTGCGAACCGCGTCGCGCCACTTGCCCACCGGCGTAGATATCGCCGTCGGCTTCGCTGCGGGTCCCGAGGATGGCGGTCGGCGCCAGTTGCAGGCTGCTGCCCTGCGGCACCGGCACCAGCATGTAGGCCTGCTCCCCCATCGGCTGCAGTTGCAGGCCGGAACCTTGCAGCAGGCGGGCAAAACCTTCTTCCACCGCGTACTCGCCGGATAAACCACTGCTACCGCGGCCACTGACCAGCGCCGGGTCCACCGCCAGGTTGACCCCCGACAACCCGGCGAAACGGGTCAACGCGGCACCCAGGCTACCGGCCGGCACTTGGTAGCTGCGGCGGGTGGCGGTGTCTTCGGCATAGCTGATCGGGGTAAACAGTGGGCTGGCGCTGAGGCTCAGCATCAGGCTCAGTTTGAGCAAGGGGCGGACGGCGGGCATGGGCGGAAGCTCTCGATTTTGTTCACTTACCTGGAATGACAGGCGAGGTGAAAAAAAGGGACAGACTTCCGCGCTTTTTCTAGCAAATAACCACTAAGGCTCAATCAACCGACAGGTTGACTCGACGATCCCGGCGCCGCACAGAGCCGCCACGGTGGCGTCGGGATCGTCCGTTCTCAGTGCAGGAACTTCAACCAGCCAGCCAGTGCCAGCGCGGCAAAGCAGGTCCAGCCCGAGAACAGCCAGCGCCACACGCGCGCACGCGGCACGAACCCCACGCCCCGCACAAAGGCCACACTCATCGCCGCGAACAAGGCCATTGCCAGCCCATGATCAGCTTTGCCGTCCGGGGTGGCCATCAGGGGCGGATAGAGCGTACACACCAGCATGATCGCGATCGCGATAAGCAAGCTCAGCGGGTGAATGCGTGAGGGCGCCGGAGCCTCGGCGACACGCGGCATCATGGCCGCGGCTCCTCACGGTCGCTCAGGGCACGCCCCGCTTCGTTCTCGCCCCACATCGCATTCAATATGGCCAGCAACAAGGCGAAACCGACTCCCAGCATCCAGGCGAAATACCACATAGTCTTTGCTCCTCTGATGGCGTTAGTAGGCCGAATGTTCGTTGGCTTTGATCTGTGCCACGGTGACCTTGCCGCGCATGACACGATAGGCCCACGAGGTGTAGATCACGATCAGCGGCATGAAGATCAACGTGGCCCAGAACATGATCGCCAGGCTCAGATGACTGGCCACGCTGTCCCACACGGTCAGGCTTGCCGCCGGTACGGTCGACGACGGCATGACGAACGGGAACATCGACACACCAGCGGTGCTGATCACCCCGACCACTGCCAGCGACGAGGCGACAAACGCAGCCAGCGTACGGCGCATCAGCATCAACAATGCGGCACCGGCGGCGCCCGCCAGGCCCAGCGCAGGCAGCAGCCACAGCGCTGGATAATGACCATAGTTGGCCATCCAGGCGCCGGCTTCGCGTACCACGGTCTTGTTGAGAATGTCCGGCAGCCCGGCGATGTCCACCACCGAGGTAATGCGATAGCCGTCGATCGACTGCAACCACACCCCGGCAATGACGAATGTGCACATCAGCACCAGCGCCGCGCCAACCCCGCCCTTGATGGCGCGAGCCTGGATCACGCCTTCAGTGCGGTGCGCCAGGTAGGTACCGCCTTGCAGGGTGATCATTGCACTGCTCACCACACCGGTCAGCAGGGCGAAGGGGTTCAGCAATTGCCAGAAACTCCCGGTGTATGTCGATACCAGCAAGTTACTGAAGTGGAACGGTACGCCTTGCAGCAGGTTGCCGAACGCGATGCCGAACACCAGCGGTGGTACGGCGCCGCCGATGAACAGGCCCCAGTCCCAGGTGCTGCGCCATTTGGCATTGTGAATCTTGCTGCGATAGTCAAACCCCACCGGGCGGAAGAACAGCGCCCACAGGACCAGAATCATCGCCCAATAGAACCCGCTGAACGCGGTGGCGTACACCACCGGCCACGCGGCGAACAACGCCCCGCCCGCGGTGATGAACCACACCTGGTTGCCGTCCCAGTGCGGCCCCACGGTGTTGATCGCGACGCGGCGTTCCACGTCCGAGCGGCCGACGAAGGGCAGCAAGGTGCCGACGCCCATGTCGTGGCCGTCCATGATGGCGAAGCCGATCAGCAGTACGCCGACCAGTGCCCACCAGATAAGTTTCAGGGTGACGTAATCAAACATGGTGGAGTTCCTTCATGTTGGCATCGTGGGCATAACGGCCGGTTCCGAGGCTACCCGGCCCCTGGCGGGCGAACTTGACCATCAGGAACATTTCAACCACCAGCAGCACGGTGTAGAAACCGACGAATCCTGCCAGCGAGCCATAGATGTTATTGACGCTAAGGGTGGAAACACTCATGTGAGTGGGCAGCACGCCGTAGATGGTCCAGGGTTGACGGCCATATTCAGCGACGAACCAGCCCAACTCACAGGCCAGCCAAGGCGCAGGCAGCATGCACAGGGCCCAACGCAGCAGCCAGCGGCGGCGTGTGCAGGCCGACTGCAAGGTGCTCCAGAAAGCCAGACCGAACAGCAGCAGCATGGCGAAGCCCATCGCGACCATGACCCGGAACGACCAGAACATCGGGGTCACGTGCGGTACGGTATCGTTCACCGCTTTGTCGATGATCTCCGGCGTGGCCTGGTTGACGTCTTCAACGTACTTTTTCAGCAGCAGGCCAAAGCCGAGGTCCGCTTTGTACTCTTCGAAGGTATCGAACGCCGCCTTATCGGTGCGATCGGCCCGCAGGGCTTCAAGCGCATTGACGGCGGTAATGCCACGCAGGATGCGCGCGCGGTTTTTCGCTTTGATGTCGTGAATACCAGGAATCTGCTTGCTGATCGAGCGTGTGCCGATCAGGCCCATCACCCACGGCACATCGACTTCCCAGTTATTCTTGGACTCGGCTTCGTTGATGCTGGCCAGCAAGGTCAGGCCCGCCGGCGCGGGTTTGGTTTCCCACATGGCTTCCATGGCCGCCAGCTTGGTTTGCTGCGCCTCACCCACGGTGTAACCCGATTCATCCCCCAGCACGATCACGCTCAGCACCGACGCCAGGCCGAACGCCGCCGCCACCCGGAAGCTGCGTTTGGCAAACTCGACATCACGACGCTTGAGCAGGTACCAGCTGGAAATCGACAGCACGAACATCGAACCGGTGACATAACCGGCCGACACCGTGTGTACAAACTTGGCCTGGGCGACCGGGTTGAACACCACCGCCCAGAAATCGACCATCTCCATGCGCATGGTGATGTAGCTGAATTCCGAGCCCACCGGGTTCTGCATCCAGCCATTGGCGATCAGAATCCACAGCGCCGACAGGTTGGTACCGATGGCCATCAGCAACGTGACCAGCAAGTGGTGCTCTTTCTTCAGGCGATCCCAGCCAAAGAAGAACAGACCGATCATGGTCGATTCGAGGAAGAACGCCATTAAGCCTTCGATGGCCAGCGGCGCACCGAAGATGTCGCCCACGTAGTGGGAGTAGTACGCCCAGTTGGTACCGAACTGGAATTCCATGGTGATACCGGTTGTCACACCCAGGGCGAAGTTAATGCCGAATAACTTGCCCCAGAAGCGCGTCATGTCCTTCCAGATGACATTCCCGGTCATCACATAGACGCTTTCCATGATGACGAGCAGCCAGACCATGCCAACCGTCAGCGGTACGAATAGAAAGTGGTAAAGCGCAGTAGCTGCGAACTGCAGCCGTGACAAATCCACCAGTTGTTCTGAGATCACTTGCTTGCCCCTTGAGTCGAGGTGGGTACACCGAAACGGTTGCCGACGATGTTCGGGTCGACACTGACGTGCGAATCCCGGATGAACAGCCACCACAGCACGCTCAGCAGCACGAGCTTGATCAGCACCGCGGTGAGTAGATGGCGTAGTAGGCGTTTGTCGGAAATAGTCATGTCTATGCAGTAAGCACAGGGCATGCCAAAGCCAGATCTTCTATTTTTATCGTTATAAAACAATTGGTTATTGGTTTTTTAGCGGTAGCCCTGGCGCACCGCTGCTGGTCAATACGCTGCCAGTCTGGCAGCTTGGCAGTCACTGGCAGTCGTAGAGGGCTAGGCCAGGCCTTGTTCCTTCAGGCGCCGGTACAAGGTCCGGTCGCTGATCCCCAGGTGCTTGGCCAGTTCACTGCGGGTGCCTTTGAATGTGGCCAGGGCCTGCGCCAGTGTGCTGCCGTCGAACGGCGTCGAAGCCGCAGGCGCAGGCGCAGGCGCAGCCTGAGGTGGCGGCGCCACGGTGGCCTGGGGTAAATGGATGGCGCGGATGACCCCATCGTCAGCGAACAGGCTCGCCCTTTCCAGGACGTTGCGTAACTCACGCACATTGCCTGGCCATGAGTACTGCTGCAGGGCTGCCAGGGCTTCGGCATCGATGGTCAGTCGACGTTTGCCGGCACCACGCCGTTGCAGGAATGAATTCACCAGCAAGGCGATGTCTTCTACCCGGTTGCGCAAGGGCGGCAAATGAATGGGGAAGGCGCTGATGCGGTAGTACAGGTCCTGCCTGAACTCGCCTTTTTCCATCATTTTTTCCAGCGGCTTGTGGGTGGCGGCAATCAACCTGAAATTGGCGTGGAAGGTTTCGACACTGCCGACCCGGCGATAGGTGCCCGATTCGATCAGGCGCAACAGTTTGACCTGCATGGCCAACGGCACATCGCCAATCTCATCCAGGAACAATGTGCCGCCCTGGGCGGTTTCGACCAAACCGGGCTTGCGGCTGATGGCGCCGGTGAAGGCGCCTTTTTCATGGCCGAACAGCTCGCTCTCAAAGAGTGTTTCGGTCAAGCCCGAGCAATCCACCACGACAAACGGCCCGCTGGCCCGTTCGCTGGTTTCATGGACGGCGCGCGCGAACAGCTCCTTGCCGGTACCCGACTCGCCCAGAAGCAGCACCGGCAGCATGGACGGCGCCACCCGCTGCAGTTCCGACAGGGCAAGGTTGAAGGCCGGTGAACAGCCGACCAGCCCTTCGTTGCTCGGCCGCGCCGAGGCGCTGCGCACCAGCGTCAGGCGCTCAACATAAGCGGTGATCGCCCCATGTTCGTCGAGGATCGGCCGTAATTCGACGTCGACATGCTCAGGCCCCCGAGGCGTGTGGTGGATGTGCAAGACACGATCCGGCCCGCGCTTTTCCTGGGCCTTCTTCATCGGGCAATTCTCACCCGCCTGGTCACAAGGGACGTCGTAATGGTGTGAGATCTGATAACACTTATGGCCGATAAAGGGTTTGTCAGCGCTGCCGAACTGGCGCTGATAGGCCGTGTTGGCTGCCAGGATGTTGTAGTCCGGATCGAGCACGATCATCGGATTGGGTTCGTGTTCCAGAAACGAAACAAGCGACTGCACTTGATCCGGGTGTGGGACGGCGTTGGCTGGGGTAGGCAGAAAAGTCTTCATCATGGCTCCTGGAATCCATTTTTCCATCCTGTTGTGGCACTGCCACCTCTGTCAAGGCACTGCCAATGGCAGAAGAATCCCCCAGATACAGGCCTGAATACCCCTATACAGAAACACAAAGCCCAATAAAATCAATTGGATATTAGGCTATTTCGGCAAAACCATGGCCTGGCAAACTTATTGCTATGTCAGTCCTTAGTCTAAGCGGCTCGAAAAAAAGCCCCCCCTAAGGAGACAGTTCATGCGCGTCAAACTTCACGTCGAAGGCTTCTTCGACTCTGCTACCAACACCGTCAGCTATCTGGTACTGGACGAGACCACCCTCCACTGCGCGATCATCGACAGCGTATTGGATTACGACCCTAAATCCGGCCACACCGCCACCACGTCCGCCGACCGCCTGATCGCACGGGTGAGCGAGCTGAATGCGCAGGTCGAGTGGATTCTCGAGACCCACGTCCACGCCGACCACCTGACCGCCGCGCCCTACCTGAAAGAAAAGCTCGGCGGGAAGATCGGCATCGGCAGCCAGATTTCGACGGTACAAAAGGTCTTCGGTACGCTGTTCAATGCCGGTAGCGATATGCCCCGCGATGGCAGTCAGTTCGATCACCTGTTCATCAACGACGAGTCGTTCAGCATTGGCACGCTGCACTGCACCGCACTGCATACACCCGGCCATACGCCGGCCTGCATGACTTATGTCGTCAGCGATGGCAGCGAAACGGCGGCCTTCGTCGGCGACACGCTGTTCATGCCCGACTACGGCACCGCCCGCTGTGACTTCCCCGGCGGCAATGCGCGCACGCTGTTCCAGTCAATCAACAAAGTGTTGAGCCTGCCGGCGGATACATTGCTGTATATGTGCCACGACTACCAGCCGGGCGGCCGCGAGGTGCAATTCGTCAGCACCGTTGCCGAACAGCGCGAGCAGAACGTGCATGTGCGTAATGGCATCAGTGAGGAGGAGTTCGTGGCGATGCGTACCAAGCGGGATGCCTCGATGGACATGCCGACCCTGATCCTGCCCTCGGTCCAGGTCAACATGCGAGCCGGGCATTTGCCCGAGCCTGAATCGAACGGGATTCGCTACCTGAAAATTCCACTCAACGTCGCCTGACATTCCCCCACCCTAAAAAAATCATAAGAAAAATACCCATAACGGAGACACTTATGGATATCCGCCGCCTTGCGCCTGCTTTATCAGTATCAGAACAGATTTTCCCCAGCCAATTGGCCGAACTGAAAGCCGCCGGCTTTCGTGCCGTCATCTGCAACCGCCCCGATGGCGAAGGCAGTGACCAACCGTTGTTTGCCGAAATCAAACGCGCCGCCGACGCGGTCGGCATCGAAGCGCACTACCTTCCCGCCGAGTCGGGCAAAGTCACCGACGAGCAGGGGATTGCCTTCGGCGAGTTGCTGGAAACGCTGCCCAAGCCGGTGTTGGCTTATTGCCGGTCCGGGATGCGCTCGACAACGATGTGGGCGCTGTCGCAAGCAGGTCAGCACGACCTGCCGCACATCGTCGAAAGCGCCAAAAAAGCCGGCTTCGATATGAAAGGCGTGATCCGGCGGATCGCGAACCAGGGCCGCACGCCGGTCGAAGTGGCCGAAGCACAACATACCGTGGTCATCATCGGCGCCGGCGCGGCGGGTATCGCCACCGCCTCCAGCCTGCTGGCCCGCGCGCCGGGGCTCGACATTGCGATCGTCGATCCGGCCGATGTGCATTACTACCAACCCGGCTGGACGCTGGTCGGCGGGGGGGTGTTCGATGCGCGCCAAACGGCGCACACCATGGGCACCACCCTGCCCCGCGGCGTGCATTGGATCAAGGCGGCGGTGGCGGCTTTCGAACCTGAGCGAAATGCGGTGATTCTGGATGGCTGCCGGGTCGTCAAATACGAGCAACTGATTGTGTGCCCCGGCCTGAAGCTCGATTGGCATGCCATCGAGGGGTTGTCGGAGACCCTCGGCCGCAACGGCGTGACCTCCAATTACCTGTATCACCTGGCGCCTTATACCTGGGAAAAGGTCCAGCAACTGCGGGGTGGCCGGGCGATTTTCACGCAGCCGCCGATGCCGATCAAATGCGCCGGGGCGCCGCAAAAAGCCATGTACTTATCGGCCGACCACTGGAAACGCAGCGGTGTGCTGGATGCCGTCGAGATCGAGTTCTACAGCGCCGGCGCGGTGCTGTTCGGGGTTCCCGACTATGTGCCCGCGCTGATGGAATACGTCACCGCTTACGGCATCGACCTGAATTTCGGCAACACCCTCACCCGCGTCGATGGCCCGGCGCGGACGGCCACGTTCAGCGGCGTGAACCCGGATGGCAGCCCCCGTGTGCTGACCCGTGAGTTTGATTTGCTGCATGTGGTGCCACCGCAGGTCGCGCCGGACTTCATTCGGGTCAGCCCGTTGGCTGACGCGGCCGGCTGGATCGATGTCGACCCCGCCACGCTGCGCCACAAAACCTTTGCCAATATCCATGCGCTGGGCGACGCGGCCAACACAAGCAACGCCAAGACCGCGGCCGCCGCGCGCAAGCAGGCGCCAGTGGTGGCGCATAACGTGCTGGCGGCCATGGGCAAGGCCAACGGCTGCGCGCAGTACGACGGTTACGGCTCCTGCCCGCTGACGGTGGAGCGCGGCAAGATCGTCCTGGCGGAGTTCACCTATGGCGGCAAGGTCGCTCCCAGCTTCCCGTCATGGCTGATCGACGGCACCCGCCCTTCCCGGCTGGCGTGGCTGCTCAAAGAGCGGATTCTTCCGCCGCTGTATTGGAAGGGTATGCTCAAGGGCCGCGAATGGCTGGCGAAACCCGAGTTGACCGACCAATGAAATCAGCGCTGAACGCAAGGAGACTGAGATGATCATCGTCTTACTGCTCGGGCTGACAGTCGGCGTGATTCTGGCCCTGACCGGCGCCGGCGGCGGCATACTCGCGGTGCCGTTGCTGGTGTTTGGGGCGGGCTTGAGCATGGCCGAGGCCGGGCCCATCGGGTTGTTGGCGGTGGGCCTGGCGGCGACGCTGGGCGCGGTGATGGGCCTGAAAAACGGCACCGTCCGCTACAAGGCGGCGCTATTGATCGCCACCGCCGGGATCATCTGCTCGCCGCTGGGCCTGTGGTTGGCGCAGCGCACGCCGAATCGTCCGTTGACGATCCTGTTTGCCTGCGTGCTGATGTACGTGGCGTTCCGGGTATTCAAACGGTCGTTGCCGCCGTCCCCGGCGTCGAAGGCCGCCGTCGCGACCAAACCGCCGCCCTGCGTATTGGACGCCCAACGCGGCAAGCTGAACTGGACGGCGCCGTGCGCCTGGGCGCTCACGGTGTCGGGCGTGATCGCGGGCGGGCTTTCGGGGTTGCTCGGCGTGGGTGGCGGCTTTGTGATGGTGCCGGCGCTGCAGCGCTACACCAATTTGACCGCGCAGTCGGTGCTGGCGACGTCGCTGGCGGTGATTGCGCTGGTGTCGATGGCCGGCGTGGCCGCCAGCTCGGCGGCCGGGCATTTGCAGTGGGCCGTGGCCCTGCCGTTCTCCGTGGGCGCCTTGTTTGGAATGGCCGGCGGGCGCCTGATCGCGGCGCGGCTGGCAGGCCCGCACTTGCAACGCGGATTTGCCGCCGTGTCGATGCTGGTGGCGGTGGCCCTGCTGGTCAAAGCGCTTGGATCGTGAGCGCGGATTCCCGACTTTCCAGGCGTGCCTGAAACACGCCTGTCAGGGTTCAACGTCACGCTTCGGTCGTGCCTGGCAGGCGTGGGCATTGGCGGGCCATCGTGGCAACCGTTGATCACCCGGGCCACCAAGATACAAGTACCCGCGCGGCACGTTATTAGATAAAGGCTAAATAAATATCCAACTTATCGGCTGAATCGAATCACTGGCTTAATCCGAGAAAATACTATAAGTGCGCGCGCAACATTATAAATCGCATGAATAGGCGTCCCAAAGGAATTGAACTTTACCGCCTCACCCGTTAGCCATTAGTCGAATACTGCCTTTCGCGGACAGCGTTTTATAGTGTGTAATAGAAAAACCATCCACTATTAAAATTGATTCCCGGTACTTTGAATGTCGCCCATCCCCTCTTCACCGAATACCCTTCCGATAAATGAGGAGCTGTTGCAATTACTCCAAGCGACGGCTAACGCCCAAACCGCCTGGATGACAACTGTCAATCATTTGGAAGCGGCCTGTGATGAGGTATGGCTGGCTCGCATGTGGGAAGTCGAACACCTTGAAAATCAATACAGGGCCTGCCAGGACCAGCTGTTTTCCTATCTGAAAAAAGCGATCAAGATCTAGACTTATCAGTACGGCCCTGCACTCTTTTCGGTCGTTCGCGCGCCGAAAACAGCGCCCGCCAGAACTCGGGCCAGCTGAATATTCGACTAAAGTACAAAGCCGCACTACGCGTGTCGAAAAAGCCACCTTAGTTGAATAGCCGACAACTCCGCCAACGCCCGACAGACGTGGAGCTGTATCCTTTCAGTCGCACCGCCAATCAATCTCCCTCGCATCCTGATATTTTTCATACATGGCCCGATTTGCCATCTGGATCAGCCTGACCGTCACACTAGTGCTAAAGCATTGGGAGGGATGGTCGACATTCAGGTGATAAAGGATCAATCAACCTGAGTTACTCACTGGAGTCCATATGTTCGGCTGGATCAGCAATATCCGAGTCAGTGCTAAATTAAGTTTGGGATTCGGCCTGGTACTGGGGCTTGCGTTGTTGCTGGCCGCGACCGGCTGGTACGCAGTGGTGACATTGACCGACCGCGGGCTCAAGGTTGAGGAAATTGCTCAGGTCAGCGATTACACCAAAGACTTGCGAATCATTCGCCTACGCATCGGTACGAGCACCCAACCGGATGCCTATCAACCGCTGCAGCAAACCCTGGATCGCCTCGCAGCCCACTTGGACAGTATCGGGGATACGTTCGTCGACCCACAGGATCAAAACCTGATTCAACAGCAGGAAAATGCAGTCAAAGGGTACGGGCAACTGCTGCATGAATTGGCCACCCCCAACATTGACCAGGCGCCCTTGTTTAAACGGATGGGCCAGTTGGGCGACGTGTTGCTCGACACCACACAAAAGCTGATTGAATCGCAAAACACCAAACGCGATACCGATGCCGCGTCCGCCAAGGCCTCGCTGAGCCTCGTCGCGACCCTGGCGCTGCTGCTGGGCGCGCTCGCCGCATGGGTGATCACACGGCAAATCGTCAATCCACTGCAACACACACTCCAGGCGGTGAACCGCATTGCCCGGGGCGATTTGACCGAGCATGTGACGGTGACCCGGCGCGATGAGCTGGGCCAACTGCAGTCGGGCCTTCAGCAGATGATGCTCAACCTTCATGAGCTGATCGATGGCATTCGATCCGGCGTCATTCAGGTTGCCAGCGCGGCCGAACAACTGTCGGCGGTGACCGAGCAAACGAATTCGGGGATCAGCACCCAGAAAGCCGAAACGGATCATGTCGCCACCGCAATGAACGAGATGACTGCCACCGTCCACAACGTCGCACGCAACGCCGAGGAAGCTTCCGTCGCTGCGTCGGCCGCCGATCAGCAAGCCAGCGAGGGCGAGCAGATCGTGGGTGAAGCCATCGAGCAGATCCAGCGCCTGGCGACAGAACTCAACCAGTCGGCAGACGCTGTGCGCTACCTCCAGGAACAGAGCGATAAAATCGGCGGTGTCCTAGATGTGATCAAAGCCGTCGCCCAGCAAACCAACCTGCTGGCGCTGAACGCCGCGATTGAAGCCGCCCGCGCCGGAGAGGCCGGCCGTGGTTTTGCGGTGGTGGCCGACGAAGTGCGCAACCTCGCCCTGCGCACCCAAAGCTCCACCGAAGAAATCGAGAGCCTGGTCGCCGGTGTGCAAAGCGGCACCCAAGCCGTGGCCTCGGGCATGGAAAGCAGCCTGCTGCTGAGCGAAAGCAGCGTGGAATGCACTCACCGTGCCGTCAGCGCGCTGGAGAACATCACCAGCAAGGTCTCGATCATTCAGGCCATGAATCAGCAGATTGCGACGGCGGCGGAAGAGCAAAGCGCCGTCACCGAGGAGATCAATCGCAGCGTGATCAACGTTCGCGACATCTCCGACCAGACGGCCAACACCTGCGAGGAAACCGCCGCGTCGAGTAACGAGCTGGCGCGGCTGGGACATGAGCTGGAACGGCTGGTGGAGCGTTTCAAGGTCTAGGTGCGGCGGCCTGGGCTTTGCCAGAGGCCATCACTCCCCTTTCTGATCGTCTGTCAGGAGCGGGCAAGGCTCAGACTTTGCCCCCTCAGCCCCTCCCCCAAAAAGCAAAGGGCGAAACAAGGCTAGACCACCTAATGCACAACGGCCAGGCCCTAGCGCCTGGCACGATTGGCGCGACCCGCCATTCAACTTTCATAAAAGCTTAACGAAAGTGCTGCAGAGTTCGGGAGCCCGTTATCACAATGAGTTCCTTCGATGAAAAATTTGATGAAATCTGCTGCACTCGCCGTTGCGGTTTCTCTTTGTGCAAGTTCCATGGCTTTTGCTGAGGAAAGCGTTCGTCTGAGCGGCTCAGGCGCTAGTTTCCCGGCACCGATCTACCTGACCTGGTTCAAGGATTTCAGTAAGAAAACCGCAGGTGTCACTGTGGATTATCAATCCAAGGGCAGTGGCGCCGGGGTGCAGGACTTCCTGAACAAAACCGTCGATTTCGCCGCCAGTGACTCGGCAATGAAAGACGAAGATATCGCCAAGGTTGCCGAAGGCGTGCAGTTGCTGCCGATGACGGCAGGTGAAATCGTGTTGGCTTTTAACCTGCCGGGCAATCCTAAAGAACTTAAATTGCCACGCGACGTTTACTCCAACATCTTCTTGGGCAAGATCACCAAGTGGAACGACCCGAAAATCGTTGCTGCCAACCCGGGCCTGAAACTGCCTGATATGCCGATCACCGTTGTCGTGCGTGCAGATTCCAGCGGTACCACTGCGGTATTCACAAAGCATCTGGCGACGATCAACCCACAGTTCCAGAAAGATTTGGGTGAAGGCAACACTGTCAACTGGCCTGCCAGCGACAAATTCATCAAATCGCCGAAGAACGATGGTGTGACAGCGACCGTGCGCCAGACTCCGGGCGCTATCGGCTATATCGAATACGGTTTCGCCAAGCTGGCCAAGGTTGACTTTGCCCAACTGCAGAACAAGGCCGGCAAGTACGTTGTCCCTAACGCAGAAAGCGGTGCCGAGGCCCTCGCGGCAGTGAAAATGCCGGAAAGCCTGGTGGCCTGGCTGCCGGATCCGGACGGCGCCAAGTCCTACCCGATCACGTCCTACACCTGGATGATCTTCCGCAAGCACAACGAGAACCCGGCCAAGGCCAAGGCGATGCGCGAAATGGTCGAATACAGCCTGACCGAAGGGCAGAAAATCGCCGACTCGATGGGTTACATCCCGCTGCCGAAATCGGTTGTGGATGAGGTTCGCAAAGCATCCGCCAACATCCAGTAACGCACGTGAGGCCTCTCTCGGTATGCGCGCTCAGCCATACCGGGAGCGTTTCCCCCTTGTTCCGGAGTTAGCCAATGAGCACACCTTTTGTCGTACCGGTTAACCAGGATTCTGCCTGCCAGCCACCCTCTGCAAAGGATTTCCTGGTTGATCGCACCTTCCGTGCGCTCGCACGAATAGGGGTGATTCTGATTCTGGCGTTGGTCTTCGCCTTGGTATTCGAGGTGGGACGCAAGGCCCTTCCAGGCATGGAAAAGCACGGTTTTGATGTGCTTCTCGGCAGCGTCTGGGACGTTAACCAAGGCAAGTACGGCATTTTGCCGGCCATTTGGGGCACGCTCTACAGCGCCCTGATCGCGTTGCTGATCGCAGGCTTTTTCGGCGTCAGTATGGCGATTTTCCTGACCCAGGATTTCCTGCCGGCGAAGCTGGCAGCCGTGTTTCGAACCATCGTCGAATTACTCGCGGCCATCCCCAGCGTCGTTTATGGCCTGTGGGGGATTTACGTGGTGATCCCGACGATTCGCCCGCTTACGGCGTGGCTGAACAGCGAACTGGGCTGGATACCTTTTTTTGGCACGACCTTGAGCGGGCCGGGGCTGCTTCCTGCGGCGTTGGTACTGGCCATCATGATTCTGCCGACCATTGCGGCCGTGTCGCAGGACGCCCTCACCGGTGTCCCGATGAAAACCAAGCAAGCCGCCTACGGCATGGGGACGACCCATTGGGAAGCGATTCTGAAGGTGATGGTGCCATCCGCTGCCACCGGTATTTTCGGCTCCCTGGTCCTCGGCCTGGGTCGCGCGCTGGGGGAAACCATGGCGCTGGCCATGCTGGTGGGCAACGCGAACAACATCTCTCTTTCTCTGTTTGCCCCGGCCAATACGCTAGCGGCCTTGTTGGCGCTGAACTTCCCCGAAGCCGGGCCGAACGAAATCGAAGTATTGATGTACGCCGCACTGGTACTGATGTTTATCACGCTCCTGGTGAACATCATCGGTTCCATGATCATGGTCTATGCCCAACGTGGTACTAAATGATGACTGACATCACTTCCTCTACAGCCGCTTTACCAAGCCTGCAGCGCAAGTTTGAAGGCCGCGCCCTGCGCAGCCTGGTGTTGACCACACTGGTCTGGGGTGGTGCTCTACTGGCCAGCGTGCCGCTGATTTCCGTGCTCTACATGCTGATCACGCGCGGAGGGGCACGCCTGAGCCTGGAGGTATTCACCGAACTGCCGCCAACCGGTTTCGAGACCGGCGGTGGCTTCGGCAACGCGATGGCAGGCACCTTCGTCATGGTCGGTATCGCGGCGGCAATCGCAGTGCCGGTCGGCATCATGGCGGCCATTTTTCTGGCGGAACTGGGGCCAGACAGCAAGCTGGCAAACGCCGCGCGCTTTGCCGCCAAGATGCTTACGGGCCTGCCATCCATTCTGGCCGGGGTGTTTGCCTACGCGCTGGTGGTGATGACCACCGGTACCTATTCAGCACCGGCGGGTGGCGTGGCACTGGCGGTACTGATGTTGCCCATCGTCGTGCTGACGGCTGAAGAGTCGATGAGGATGGTGCCTAAAATCATGAAGGATGCGGCCTACGGCATGGGCTGTACCCGCTCGCAGGTCATCTGGAAAATCGTATTGCCTACCGGCATGCCGGCAATCCTGACGGGCGTCATGCTCGCCGTGGCCCGCGCCGCGGGCGAAACCGCGCCGTTGTTGTTTACCGCGCTGTTCAGCAACTACTGGATTTTTCACGACGGCAGCCTGGCAGTCATGAATCCGACGGCATCGCTTGCCGTGCTGATTTACAACTTCTCCGGTATGCCCTTCGACAACCAACTCGAGCTCGCATGGGCAGCCTCGCTGGTGCTGGTGATGATCGTATTGGTCGTGAATATTGTCAGCCGCATTTTCGGCAAGCCCAAGTATTGAGAACGGGAGCATCTGAATTTTGAACGTATCAACTGCGCAAATAGCCGCTCCGTTTGTCACCCAGGCGCCTGTCGTCATGGACTGCAAGCTGGACAAAATTTTCTACGGCAACTTCATGGCGGTACGTGACAGCCATGTGCCGATCGAAAAAAACAAGATCACCGGTTTCATCGGCCCTTCTGGCTGCGGCAAAAGTACCGTGCTGCGTAGCCTCAATCGGATGAACGATCTGGTGAAAGGCTTTCGGTTTGAAGGGCACGTGCATTTCCTTGGGCAAGACGTCTATGGCAAGGGCGTTGACCCGGTGGTCGTGCGGCGTTACATCGGTATGGTTTTTCAGCAGCCGAACCCATTTTCGATGAGCATTTTCGACAACGTTGCGTTTGGCCTGCGCCTCAATCGCTACAAAGGCGACCTGGGAGACCGTGTAAAGCACGCCCTGCAAGGCGCGGCGCTGTGGGATGAGGTCAAGGACAAGCTCAAGGTCAGCGGCCTGTCACTCTCCGGCGGCCAGCAACAACGGCTTTGTATCGCTCGCGCCATCGCGACCGAACCTGAAGTGCTGTTGCTGGATGAGCCCTGTTCGGCACTCGACCCGATCGCGACGCGCCGGGTCGAGGAGTTGATGGTTGAGCTGAAGAAGGATTACACCATCGCCCTGGTCACCCACAATATGCAGCAAGCCATCCGTGTTGCGGACACGACGGCGTTTTTCTCGGTTGATATTTCCCAGGGCACGCGCACCGGTTATTTGGTTGAGATGGGCCCAACGGCGCAGATTTTCGATAACCCGCGCGAACAAATGACCGGGGATTACATCAGCGGCAAGTTCAGCTAAACAGCAAACGTCCAGTCAAGACCGCATACCGCTATAGTGCCAAAGGTGCTTTAGCGGGCATCCGGTCGTTTTACCTGCTTATCTACCGTTTCCCAGGATTGCCAATGCCTGCACCCCGTCGTCTTGATTTACCTGCAATCGAACGCGCGCTACGCGAGGTGCAGAGCCGCTTTTCCGAGCTCAGCAGGCACTTTACCGAGCCGCGCGACCCCTTGACTGACGAAGTGCTGCACAATGTACTTGAAGGTTATGCGTTGATTGACAGCTATGTCGCAAGCGGCGTAGACCTGTTCGACCTTCAGCAACTGAACCTGATGCTGGAGATCAACGCCACCGTGCTCTGTGGCCGGGACCCGGTACGCCGACGGGAATACGCTCAACATCTGGCGGCGACCGAGGAACACTTCTTCAACAACGTCGAGGGGGGGATAAAAGACTTGTTCAATTGGTACTGTGCGTATCGCAGCGAATCCGTCTGGAAACGTGCAGCCGGTGTCTACGTGCGAATCCTCAGCAAGCCGCAGTTGTTTATTGAAGGCAATAACCGCAGTGGGTCGCTCATCGTCAGCTATTTGCTCATGCGCGCAGGTTTGCCTCCATTCGTGCTGACGCTGAAAAACGCCGAGGGCTACTTCAACCCGTCATCGGTCATACGCAACTCCGCCAAGCATGGCGTCAAGGCGTTGTATGAATTGCCCAAGATCAAGAAAAAGTATGCAGCCTTCCTGGAAGATCAGGCATCTGATTCAATGAAATTTCTTCTCAACGACAAGGCCTCGCCCCTTTACCAGGAGGGTCATCGATGAGCCGGTATCCCACGCTCGCTAAATGCCGAGCTTCCGGCAGCCGGGTATGGCACGCCATGCGGCGCGCCGTCCCGATGCACGTATTCAGGCGTCAGCGCATACGCATTTCGTTCGATATCGATGACACCCTGGCCTGCCAACTCCACCACTGCGCAGTCGAGCCAAGCCGGCTGCCGGCCTGTGTGCATCGTTGGCTGGGTGAACCACTGCGTATCGGCACACGCTCCCTGACCCAAGAGTTACGTCGCCAGGGCTGCAGTATCTGGGTCTACACCTCGTCCGGTCGCACTCCGTCCTACATCAGGCGTTGGCTATTGCTGTACGGCATCCGCGTCGACGGTGTGGTCAACAGCATGCTGCATAACCGTGCCCTGACGGTGCATGGCCTGTCGAACGCGCCCTCGAAATTTCCGCCGGCATTCGATATCGACTTACATGTCGACGATTCCGAAGGCGTGCGGACTGAAGGGCGTGATCACGGTTTTCGCGTTGTTGTCGTGCATCCGGAGGATGAGCGCTGGGC
The DNA here is from genome assembly GCF_053502595.1 of Pseudomonas sp. LY-1. Classification (NCBI taxonomy): domain Bacteria; kingdom Pseudomonadati; phylum Pseudomonadota; class Gammaproteobacteria; order Pseudomonadales; family Pseudomonadaceae; genus Pseudomonas; species Pseudomonas sp. LY-1. The sequence continues at coordinate 4,634,610 of NZ_CP094353.1, forward strand.
ACAGAAAGTCCTCGATGCCGTGGCGGAAGTCAAAGCACAGCTCGCTTGGCAACAACCGTTCAGGAACAAGAAGCCAGCACAACAATGCTCGGAAATTGTGCCCTCGTGATTTTTAGTTACCCTGGCTTATCACCGCGGCCCATGGCTGCAAAAAAAACTTCACCGTCTGGACATTCTCTTGTGTGTTCATCGAAATCGCTCCATTGCCTTTACCCAGGATCGTGTCCGATCTAACCGGACACGTTGTGGGCCTGCGGGTGAGGAAGAGGGTATTCGCACGCCGCGCGGGTACTGGCTGGCAGTCAATTCGATCAAAAGCGACGCGCAACGCGATCTTGCCTGATGCGCAGGACGTGCTTAGGGCGCGAGTATTTCCTGAAGAAACGCGATGAATACACTGATGCGGCTGGAACCACGGTGGTTGGGCAGATACAGCGCATTGATGCAGGTGCTTGCACTGCCTGGGTTGACTTCATATTGCTCCAGCACCCGCGTCAGCCGACCTGCACTGACGTCCTCACGTACCAGCCAATCGGCCAATAGCGTCACCCCGCCACCGGCCAAGGCAGCCTCGCGCAGAATGTCGGCATTGTTGCTTTGCAGCCGTCCCTGCACATTCACGCGGATGACGTCCTCATCGCCCAGGAATGTCCAGTCGTGGTGGCCCGTGTGGTAATCGAAACGCAAGCACGGGTGCTCGAGCAAGTCGCGAGGGTGTCGCGGCAGTCCGGTTCGTGTCAGGTATTCGGGACTCGCCACCACCCAACGCTGGAAATAGCCCAGCCGCTTGCTGACGATGTCATCACTGACAACCGATGAACCAAGACGTACTGACACATCGATTTGTTCGCTGAGCAGGTCACTGACCTCGTCGCTCAGCGAGAGACTGATTTCCAGACCGGGATGGCGTTCAAGCAACCGCCCCAAGTGCGGGGCGATGATTCGCCGGCCGAATTCCACCGGGACACTGACCCGCAAACGCCCCTGAGCTTCGCTGCCACGGTCGGCAACGACGGCATCCGCGCCATCGATGGCCTCAAGGATCGCCACGACTTTATCGAAATAGTGCTGCCCCGCCACCGTGACGCTCGTATTGCGCGTGGTGCGGTTGAGCAGGCTGGCGCCCAACTCACTTTCCAGCCCCGCGACCTGCCGTGTCACAGACGATGTGGAGATACCGAGCTTACGCGCCGCAGATGAGTAACCCCCACAGCGCACCGTTTCGACAAACATTTTCAGCGCCAGCAACTTGTCCATGCACGGATTCCGAGATCGAAAGGTAAAGGTAGCGACTGTGCATGACCAGGCAATGGGAGTCTTGCATGGCTGTGCTCAATGGCCTGATTGATTAAGGAGGCTTGCGATCTCCCTATTGATCGGATGATAATCAAAATTAATCAAATGATCGATCGATTAATAGAGCGACGTTTCGGAGCGGGTACATGCCACGGCGGGAACCGGTCGCTCTGAACCGTTTATCACCCGCCTCGGCGGCACCGATCAAGAAAGGTGCCGATGTCCCGGTGCGATCGGTGGACATCCATGCACATTACTACCCTGAAGAGTTCTTACACCTCCTGGGAAGTGAGGGCAAAACGTTCGGTGCAAGCTATACCCGCCAGGAGACTACTTTCAGCTTCGCCACCCCGGCCGGAGGATTGGGGCCATTGCCGTTGAAATTCATCGACGTGCAGGCGCGTTTGCTCGATATGGACCATTCCGGCGTCGACGTACAGGCGCTGTCCCTTAGCGTGCCAATGCTGTACTGGGCAGATCGACAACTCAATGCCCGCCTGGCACGTGTCAGGAACGATGCTGCGTCGATGGTCCATCGCCAACACTCACAACGTTTTGTGGTGCTGGCCACGTTGCCGATGCTAGAGGCTGACGATGCCATCGCCGAGCTGGAACGCGCCGCCGAATTGCCTGGGGTTCGTGGGGGGTACATGGGCACAAACATCAACGGCCTGGACCTGGACAATCCGCGCTTCGCGCCCGTCTTTGCCCGTATAGAACAGCTCGGACTCCCAGTATTCCTGCACCCGCAACAAACGGTCGGCGGCAACCGTCTGAGCAACTACTACTTGAGCAACTTGCTGGGCAACCCGTTCGATACAGCTATCGCGGCGTCACACCTGATCCTCGGCGGAGTATTGGATCAATACCCTCAACTGCATGTGTCATTGCCTCACGCCGGTGGGGCTTTGCCAATACTCGTGGGACGTCTCGATGCCGGATGGACCGCACGTCCTGAGACACGACGCCTGGCCCAGAAGCCGAGCAGCTACTTGACGCGATTCAGCTACGACACCGTGTCGCACTCCGGGCCGGTGCTGGACTATTTGATCGCCAACGTCGGTATCGACCATCTGGTCCTGGGCAGCGACTACTGCTTCGACATGGGCTATGAACAGCCGGTGCGTTTTGTCGAAAGCGTAGGCTTGGGTCCGCGCGAGAAAGCGGCAGTACTCGGCGCCAACGCGGCCAGAATCCTGAAACTCCCCGCATAGCGTTGGCGAAACTCTCGATTTCCCTTTGGCCGGCCTGACCGGCCTTTTTTTGCGAACCGTTCAAGACTTCACCAGATCGTCTCTGCCGTTCGCTCGGGACCCCAGCCAAGATGATCGAACCGAATAAACAAATACTGATCAATCATAACCATGGGCCCATACGGCTTTAAATAAATCAGTCAAAAGACTATAAAAAACCAACCGACCCGCATTGCCGACAGCAAGCACTACACCCATTAAATTATATTGGCCCATCTGTAGACAAACATGGATAAACATCATTTTCGGTAATAATCAGTATCCCGCCTGAGCATTTCTACAAACAACCTGGCGACAGCATAATCAGCTCCAGAAGCAAACAAAGAGATCTTGTCCCCTCTCTCACTCTTACTGGAAGACACCCTGATGAAATATGCAATGCTCGCCTCACTGATGATGTTTAGCGTATACGCTTCAGCCCATGATGGCGCCAACAACAATGCCTCTGCCCCTGAACCTGAGCGGTACAATTATTCCGAACACCTGGATATCGCCAAGGTCATCGACATCACTACAGCCGAGGACACAAACAACGCTTGTGGCCCAGTGGACGCGCACATGGTGTATGTGGATCACAAGGGTATAACGCACGACCTGCAATACAAAATACTCGGTGGCGCTTGCCAGAATGGTTAAAACTTCAAAGTTTACAGGTGCTGAAAAAGAGGAGACCGCTTCGATCTGAAGCTAATCTCCTCTTTTTATATTCAGTCTAGAAAGACTGCAACAGCCCAACGATCACAGCCCGCTTTCATCCCGCCAACGCAAGGCTCTCGCCAATAAGTCCGATGTGAGCCGCTCCATCAGGCTTGGGCGATCCCCATAATCCGATTGCCCATACTCACCCCCCAATCCGCCATACGCATGCCTTCTGCAAGTTGTTGGTGCTGCCAGGCAAGCAGGGCTTTATCGAGGTCGCCGATGTCGTCGATTGTTTGCGCCAGGGCCAGTGCATTGCGGGCTGCCTTGGCCGTGCTTCCGGCGGTATGAGGACGCGGCACAAAAGCGGCATCGCCAGTCAACAGCACACGGCCAAACACCATCTGAGGAACTTTGAGATCAAGGATCGCTTGCACAAAAATATCTTGGGTCTGGCGAATCAGTTCCCGAAAAGCCGGGTTCGCCTGCCGCTCCCCCATTCCCCGTATGTAAGCATCCTGCCCGGTGGCCAAGGCTCCGGGTGGAATGGAGTGGCTACGCCGACGGCCATCGCTGTCAGTGAGCACAGCGTCCAGTTCCGCCCCTTGCGCAGCTTTCAGATACCACAGCCAATTGAACCGACGCTCGCCCGGATTAACGGAGCCATTCACGCTCGGCACCATGTATTCCAGCATCAGCGATTCAGGGTCTTGTTGAAAAACAAAGTCCTCGTAAAGCTGCATTTTGGCGAAGTCTGGAAGTTGCTCTTCATCGACCAGCCCGCGCCACACCACATACCCCGAATAGCTGGGTACTGTTCCAGGCAACACCACGCTTCGCACGGTTGAACCCGAGCCATCAGCGCCAATCAGCAGGTCTGCCTCGGCAGTGCTGCCGTCGGCAAAAATCGCAGTCACCCGGTGTTCATTCTGAGTCAGATCCACCAACGTCTTGCCACGGTGATAATGCTCAGCAGCAAATGCAGAAAATAATGAGCTGTACAGTGTGTTCCAGGACGTCTGGGTTTGCGGCATCGGCTCTTTATGCACGACGCTACCCTCTCGATCCAGATAGAGACGATCATGGGAGCGGACGCCGAGCGCACCTGCCGGATGAATGCCCGCATAACGAAAATGGTGCAGGACGTCCGCTTGCAGAACGATGCCGCCGCCACGACTATCCATCGCCGCAGGGGATCGCTCGTAAATATCGACCTGCCAACCAATCGCGCGTAACGCCGTGGCGGCGAACAGCCCGCCCAGGGAACCACCAATGACCAAGGCCTTTGGAACGCCTGAACTCTTCATTACCTTTCTCCTCGTTGCAGGGTGATTCCCGCAGCTGCGGTTTACCGTTGCGTTATGCCAACACCGGATAGTCGATGTACCCCTTGGCGTCGCCGCCAAAAAAGCTGTTGCCGTCAGCCACGTTGAGTTCGTTGCGACCACGCAAGCGAGCCGGTAAGTCGGGGTTGGCAATGAACGGGCGACCAAACGCAATGAGGTCTGCACGGCCCTGCGCAATGGCCTGTTCGGCCGTTTCGCCGGAATAGCCACCCGCCAACATCAGAACGCCGTGGAAGTCAGTACGCAGTTGCTTGATGATCGCGTCCCAGCGTGGATCGTTACTCTCATCGAGCACTGTGCCGACCATCATCGGTTCTACCAGGTGCAGGTAAGCGAGATGCCAGTGATTGAGCCGGGATGCGATGTAGCCAAAGGTTTGTTCCGGGGTGTCATCGCCCATTCCCATGAAACGTCCCATCGGTGTCAGGCGGACAGCAACGCGTTCGGCACCTACTTCCGCGGTCACGGCTTCCACGACTTCAAGCAGCAACCGCGCACGGTTTTCGATACTTCCCCCGTAGCGATCACTTCGCTGATTGCTGGCGCTGTTGATGAATTGGTCGAGCAGGTAGCCGTTGCCCGCGTGAATTTCCACACCATCCATACCGGCCAGAATCGCGTTGCGAGCGGCCCTGCGGAAGTCGGAAACGATCGCTTCGATCCCAGGAATGTCCAGCGCCTGAGGGACAGGTACATCACCCCATACGCCCTCGCCCTCTTCATTCAGGATGAAGGTCTTGCCGGGCACTGGCTGCGCGGTCGGTGCCACCGGCAAGCCGCCGTTAGGCTGGAACACCGGGTGCGACACTCGCCCCACATGCCAGAGCTGCAGGAAAATGCGCCCGCCTTCTGCGTGTACGGCCTCGCTGACAGCCTTCCAGCCCTGAATCTGCTCGTCGCTATGGATGCCGGGCGTCCAGGCGTAACCCTGGCCCTGCTGCGAAATCTGTGTAGCCTCGGTAATGATCAATGCAGCACTGGCACGCTGACGGTAGTACTCAACGTTCATCGATGTCGGTACGTTGCCAGGTTGCCCCGCTCGCGAGCGAGTCAGAGGCGCCATGGCGACGCGGTGATCGAGGGTGAATTGGCCGAGTTTGAGAGGGCTGAACAAGTGATGAGTCATGATGATGTCCTGAATGGATTGGGATTGAAAAACCGCCTTAGGCGGCTTGGCTTCGCTTCAGTATCTGGATCATTATTTCGATGGGCTGCGCGCCACTGATCACGTCATCTGCGATCTGGATACTCGGCACCGAGCGCACACCGGACGCCTTGGTTTGGGCTTCGAGCTTCAAGACTTCAGCCGTGCCTTCATCCGCCTTGAGAAAGTCGACAATGACCTCTCGGTCCAGCCCGGTTTCGGCAGCGATGTCGGCCAGCACAGTGAGGTCGCCGATATCCCGCCCTTCGCTGAAGTACGCCTTGAAAATGGCCTTGACCAGCAAGGAAGCATCTCGACCCGCCTGTTGCTCGCGCCATACCAACCGATGCGCGGCCAGGGTGTTGGGGGTTTTTTCGACTCGCTCATAATCGAACTCAAGGCCGACGGCCTTACCGGCGTGGGTGACCTGTGCGTCCATAGCCTGACTACGCGCCCAGCTGCCGAACTTGCCAGAGCGATAGGCTTTGCGATCCATGCCTCGAACCGGCATGTCCGGGTTCAACTGATAAGGCAGGAAACTGATTGGGCGGTCCGTTGAAAAACCCGAAGCGGCCAGCGCGCGTTCAAGATTTTCCTCACCGATCCAGCACCATGGGCAGATGAAGTCGTAAGTCACCTGAATTTTGGATGAATGCAAACTCATGACGGTCTCCGTGGTTGAATGTTTCACCTCCCCAAGGTAGGTGCCGGAGCGCCGACAGAGAATCCACCTGCTGCACAACGTTGCTTTTCGCAAAACGCAACGATGCACCGATCACGTCGTCGGCTGTGTTTGCGACTTGAGCAATTCGGTGAGGAAATCAATGAACGCATTGATACGTTTCGAGCCGCGATGATTGGGCAGGTACAAGGCCGAGATCGCTGAACTGGCGCTGTTCGGATTGACGAAAAAAGCTTCAAACAAGGAAGTGAGTCGACCACTGTCGACGTCATCATTGACCAACCAATCGGGTAACAGCGCCACCCCGCACCCGGCCAGCACCACTTCGCGCAGGACCTCGGCATTGTTGCTCTTGAATTGCCCTTCGACGGGCACGCGCAGCTCTTGGCCCTGCTCTGTAAATGTCCAGAACTGCTGTGGCGCGCCATAGTTGAAGCACATGCACTCGTGCTGCATGAGGTCCATGGGCCGGTCGGGAAATCCTCGAGCGTTCAGGTACTCGGCGCTGGCGACTACACGGCGGCGAAAGTTGCCGATGCAGCGGCTGACCACCGTTTCCATCGCCGCTGGCGACCCCAGCCGGATCGATAGATCGATGCGTTCGCCGAGCAGATCGACGATGTCGTCCGATAGCGTCATATCCAGTACGAGCAGGGGATAGCGCGCTAAAAGCGCGCCGATATGAGGGGCAATAAGACGCTGTCCAAACGCCACGGGCACGGAGATGCGCAACTGTCCCGCGGGCACTTCACCGCGGTCCGAAACTGACTCGTCGGCGTCAGCCATGGCGCTCAGAATATCCCGGCTTTTCAGGTAGTACACACTACCGGCATCGGTCAACGTGACTTGCCGGGTAGAGCGATTCAGCAGCACGGCACCCAGGTCATCCTCAAGCCTGTCGATCATTCTGGTGACTGAAGAGGTCGCCAGATTGAGTTGCCTGGCGGCAGACGAAAAGCCCTTGGAATCTACTGACTGGATGAATATTTTCAGTGCGAGCAGCTTGTCCATGAAACCCCTTCCGTCATTACGCTCCTTGAGCGCCTATCTTTGGACATCGGCGCACCCTGCGCGAGTTAACGGTTGTTAATTCTGCCGCCGTTGCGCCTGGCGCAATGTAGCGTTGCGCCTTGATGGGGTACTCCATCACAAGCGCCCTCTCTAAGCTCACGACATGGAAAATCGCCGCCCATCGCACGCGGCGGATTGAAAAATCTGTCGTTAATTCAGCTCGAGAGGTAAGGCGATGAAGCGCAAGACGATCATCGGTGCCGTTCTGGCAATCGGCGTCGCGGGGTTAGGCTTTGCGTTCTGGATGATGTGGAGGCCGGAAATTGCCACTGTCAGCCAACACCTGAATGCTGATCGCGAGACGCTGGACAGAGGCCGCCGCGTGGTCGAAGCGGGCGACTGTGCGGTCTGTCACACACGGCCAGGGGGCGCCTACATGGCCGGCGGTTTACCGCTGGTAACGCCCTTCGGAACCCTCTTCACCACCAACATCACCCCGGACCCGCAGTCCGGTATCGGTCAGTGGTCGCTGGACGCCTTTGAACGGGCCATGCGTGAAGGCATCGCGCGTGACGGCCACTTTCTCTATCCGGCCTTCCCCTACGTGCATTACCGGAAGCTGAGCGATGCCGATATTGCCGACGCCTATGCTTTCCTGATGAGCGTGGACCCGATCAAATACACCGCACCGGAAAATCATATGGTCTTCCCCATGAACTTCCGTCCGCTGGTGTCTTTCTGGAACTTACTGTTCCTGCATGGGGATCCGCTGGAACCACTTCCCAACCGATCAGCACAATGGAACCGCGGACGTTATCTGGTCGAGGGCGCGGGGCACTGTTCGTCGTGCCATTCGCCCCTGAATCTGATTGGTGGGGAGAAAGGCAGCGAACTGTTCAACGGTGGCGTCGTCGACGGCTGGACAGCTCCTGCCCTGCGCGGAATGACCGAGGCACAACACCCCTGGAATGAAACCCAGTTGGTCGCCTATCTGACGGGCGAGGTCGCCGAAGGACATGGCGCAGCGGCGGGCCCGATGTTGCCGGTCAGCCTGAGCATCGCGCAATTGCCGGCGGAAGACGCGCATGCCATCGCGCAGTACATTCTTGACCTCAAGAAAACTTCATCGGATGCCCCATCGCCGCCCTGCACCTCTGGGGTCAAGCCCAGCGCCACGGCGCTGCGGGGCGCCGCGTTGTTCGAGGGGGCCTGCGCGAGTTGCCATGGCCGCGCGGCGCCGATGCGCGTCATTGAATCGCGGCCGGCACTGGCGAACACCTCGGCGGTGAGGGCGGACTCGCCACGCAATTTGATCCAGACCATCCTGCAGGGCATCCCGATGTCCAGCGCCGCTTCCAGCCACTACATGCCTGCCTTCGCCCACAACCTGGACGACACCCATGTGGCCGCACTTGCCGAGTACTTGCGCAATGAAAGCTGTGCAAACCGACCCTGGACGGATCTCGACAAGACAATCAAAAGTATTCGGGCTCAGGAGCAGCAACCGTGATCACACTTGACATCAACGGCAAGACTCACGAACTGGACATCGCGGACGACATGCCCCTGCTATATGCCTTGCGCAACCAGGTGGGGCTCAATGGCGCCAAATACGGCTGCGGCCTGGGTCAGTGCGGCGCGTGTACCGTGTTAGTCAACGACAAGCCGGTGTTTTCCTGCCTGACGCCGTGCGGCGCGCTGGCGGGCAAATCGGTACGCACCGTCGAGAGCCTGGGCAGCGTCGACCAACCGGGGCCGTTGCAGAAAGCCTTTATCGATGAACAGGCCGCCCAGTGTGGTTATTGCATCGCGGGAATGATCGTGAGGGCGCAGGCGCTGCTGGAGGCCAACCCTCATCCGGACGATGAAACGATCCGCCGCCACATGGCACCCAACTTGTGCCGCTGCGGCACCCATGTGCGGATCTTCGCCGCGATCAAGTCGGTTGTCGCGCAGGGAGGCAAGGTATGAAAACCCCCACGCAAAACGTCAATCTGAGCCGCCGCGCCTTCGTGATAAACGGGGCTTTGGTGATGGGGTTCGCGATGCTTCCAGGTATTCCCCGTGCCTTCGCTGACACCGAGGTGGACACCTTGGGTACGACAATCCTGGCGCCTGATCTGCCCGGCAGCCTGCGGGCCACGCCCTATCTGGACGCCTGGATCCGCATTGATGCGAAAGATGGCATCACCGTCTACACCGGCAAAGTGGAGCTGGGCACGGGGGTTAAAACTGCGCTCCTGCAGATCGCCGCCGAACGCCTTGAAGTGTCACCTGGGCTCATCCGTTTTCTCACTGCCGACACCGCACTGACACCCAATGAAGGTTACACCGCCGGCAGCCATACGATCGTCGACAGCGGCACTGCACTGTTCAACGCCGCGGCCCAGGTGCGGCAGTTGTTACTCGAGTCCGCAGCACGGCAATGGCAGCGCAGCATCGACAGCCTGACCACGCGGGATGCGGTGATCTACGATACACAAGGCCGCAGCATGACCTACGCACAGGCAGTGGTGGGGGTTCAACTGCATCGCTTTGCGTCGGCCAACTCGCCCTTCAAGCCCGCTGGAAGCTTCACCCTGATCGGCAAATCGTTGCCTCGGCTGGACATCCCGGCCAAAGTCAGCGGCGGTGCGGCCTATGTGCAGGACATGCGGCTGCCCGATATGCTGCACGCCCGGGTGATACGCCCGCCCCGGCGCGGCAGTCAGCTTCTGGAGATTGACGAGGCCGCCCTCAGGCAACTTCCCGGCGAGGTGAAACTGGTCCGCAATGGCAGCTACCTCGCCGTGGTCGCCACCGATGAATGGCTGGCGGTCAAAGCGATGCGCGAAGGCTACGCCAAGGCCCGCTGGACAGAAGGTAACCCGCTGCCTGACTCGACACACATCCATCAACTCCTCACCGAATTACCGGCGCGGCGCTATCCGGTGAGCGCCAAGGGTGACCTCCCGCAACCGCTGCCGCGTGCTTACAAGGCCCGGGTGACCAAGCAATACCTGATGCACGGCTCCATCGGGCCCTCCTGCGCAGTGGCCTGGTTCAAGGATGGAACATTGACCGTCTGGACCCATACCCAAGGTGTCTACCCTCTGCGCGCGGGTATCGCCGAGATGGTCGGCCTGCCAGTGGCTCAGGTGCGTTGCATCCACGCTGAAGGTTCCGGTTGCTATGGCCACAATGGCGCCGATGACGCCGCCGCCGATGCAGCGCTGATTGCCATGGCCATTCCCGGCAAGCCGATTCGGGTGCAATGGATGCGCGAACAGGAAAACCTCTGGGAGCCCTACAGCTCGGCCATGCTTGCCGAGGTGGAAGCGGGACTGGACGACAGTGGGCGTCTTCGTGACTGGAAATACGAACTCTGGAGCACCCCACACAACGAACGTATCGTCAATGCCGGGCGCCTGTTGCCGGCGTGGCTGTTGGCCAATCCCTTCACCCCCGCCCCTTCGGTGCCGATTGCTCAGCCCGAAGGTGACGGCGACCGTAATGCCGTTCCGTTGTATGAGATACCCAACCTGAAGGTCGACATGAACTTTGTGCTGACCATGCCATTCAGGACCTCGGCCATGCGTTCGCTCGGTGCCCACATCAACATCTTCGCCATCGAGAGCACCGTCGATGAACTGGCGGCTAGGGCCACCATCGACCCGGTGCAATTTCGCCTGAATCACTTGAGCGATCCGCGAGCACGGGCGGTGGTGGAGCGCGTGGCCGCTGAGTTCCGCTGGCCGCACAAAGCAACGGGACCCGGTAGCGGAATCGGCTTCGCCTTTGCCCGCTACAAAAACATCATGGGTTACTGCGCGATCGCCGTGCAGTTGCATGTGCAGCGCCAGACCGGGCAAGTGATGATCGATCGCGTAGTCGCCGCCGTCGACGTGGGGCAAATTGTCAGCCCCGACGGGCTGCTCAATCAGATCCAGGGGGGCATCGTGCAGTCTGCGAGTTGGACGCTCTATGAACGAATCCTCTATGACGCCAGCGGCATGCACAGCTTCGACTGGAGCGGCTATCCGATCATGCGTTTTCCGGATTTACCGCAACAGGTCGAGGTCCATATGATTGATCAGCCGGATCAGCCATTTCTGGGTGCCGCAGAAATCGTCCAGGGCCCCATGGCCGCAGCACTGGGCAATGCCATCAACGATGCCACCGGCAAGCGCTTGCTCGATCTGCCCCTGGCACGACGTGGCTGGCAGGATGCCCTGGTCATGACCGATCCGGGCGGTGTCGACGTTATGCCCTTCAGCCAAAAGTAAGCCACCCGATTCCGGCGAAACGTCTGAATCGGTAGCCAGGCGCACGCTCTTGAGCGCCTGGAGCTCATGCAGCAACTAGTTAACGATCAATTCAAGCGAGGCTTCTTACCCAAATCGTTATCGACTTGCTGCAGTACGTGGGGACTGCCGTTAAGGAACGCATCGACCATTTGCTCGATCAGCGCATCTATGTCCTCAGTCACTGGAAGATCGTAAATCCATTTGCGAACACCGATATAGAAAATGCTGGCATGCAGACTCCAGATCAGCTCGAGCTCTTTTTCATTGATCGTGTCACCTGAGGATGGCGCCAATCCATGAGTCTGGCGGATTTCTGCAATGACAGGGATGAAGACCCGCTCACGCAATTTAGCCAGATACCGATCATTGATACCTTCACGTGTCAGCCCGGCGAATACGAAGATACGAATCCACTCTCGCCGCAGAATCACACGAGCGTATGAGGTGTAGAAATGAACCAGGCGAGACTGAAGGGGTTCGGAGCGATCCTTGATCATCGCCTCCCACGAGGAATCCCATTGATATACCTCGTCGTACACGCGGTCTATCAGTGCCTCTTTGCTGGGGAAATATCGATAGAGTAACGGTTGGGTAATATCCAGTTGTCGCGCCAGCTCACGGGTACTGCCCGAGAATCCGCACGTCGCAAAATGCTCGATAGCTTTCTGCACGATTTGCTTTTCCCTGACCTCAGGCGAAAGGCGTCGAGTCGTCGATTTGACGGGGTCTGTTGATTTCGCTGATTTTCCCGACTCGTTCTCGTCTCTATCTTTTGAGTCTTGCATAACGCCTCGCTGGAGCTTCATTAAGGCATCATACAAAACAAAAGAATGCACTGGCTATGAACCACACCTATTTGGCCAGACGACTTTCAATATCCTTCTTGAACAACGCAGGTCGGCTTAAATAATGCCCCATGGCCAACACTTCCATTTGGCCGTCGATCTCCAGCGCAAATGCCGGAAAGCCGCGCGCATTCAGAGCTTCAAGCATCTCGTTGCTGTGCTCGATGTGGTCTTGCAATGAGTCTGCAGTGATCAAATCAAAAGTTGCCATAAACGATTCGGGTTCAAACCCAAGCTCATTGGCAATGCCGGCGATTACCCCTCGGTCAGCAATGGCCTGACCTTCTTGGTAGTAGGCAATTTGCAGGCGTTTGAGCATTTCGATGCCACGTCCGGACAGCTGTTGAGCGGTCAACATCGCTGCAATCGGTGGTGAAGAGTCCAACTGGACATTTTCATGTTCCAGTACGCCTTGAACATAGGCGTCCGCGAAGGTCTGTTTGCTGAATGCCGTAATCCGGGCTTCGTGAGGACGAACAAAATCGCGCCACTCACCCGACATCAACTTGCTTTTGTCCCCCGAAAGCATGCCCACGCCATGGGCCTGAATTTCCAGGCCAGGAATAGCGGTGGCCGCCGTGATCATCGGCGCCGCCCCATAGCACCAGCCACAGAACGGGTCGTAGACGTAATGCAATGTCGCAGTGCTCATTCAAATCTCCGGGATCTGCCGTGCCACACGGCGAAAGAGGTTCGTTACGTGGTGGATCAAACATGCGAAAACAGCAATGAGACGATCAGCGCTCGGCCAAGCCTTCAGGCCCGAGCAATTCGCTGATGAAATCGATAAACGCATTGACGCGTTTGGAGCCACGATGATTGGGAAGATACAACGCAGAAATGGCCGAACTGGCATCGTTCGGATTGATAACAAAGGACTCGAACAATGACGTCAAATCACCGCTGCCAATATCGTCGTTGACGAGCCAGTCAGGTAACAGAGCCACCCCGCCACCCGCCAGCGCAACCTCACGTAAAACTTCCGCATTGTTGCTTTTGAAGCGCCCCTCAATCGGTACCCGAGTCTCCTCACCTTCCTTTAAGAAAGTCCACACCTGCTGCTTTGGGCCGTAACTAAAACGCAGACACTCGTGTTGCATGAGGTCCATGGGATGTTCAGGAAAACCATGTGCATTCAGGTACTCGGCACTGGCCACAACCCGGCGTCTGAAATGACCGACGGGACGACTGACGACACCATCCATGGCTGCTGCCGATCCCAATCGGATCGCCAGATCAACGCGTTCCCCCAGTAGTTCGACGATGTCATCGGAGAGCGTCATGTCCAACACAAGTTGAGGGTATCGCTTCAACAGCGAGGCAATATGCGGCGCAATCAGACGGCGCCCCAGCGCTACGGGCACGGAAATACGAAGATGGCCCGCAGGGAGTTCCCCGCGGTCAGTGACCGAGGCATCCGCCTCGGCGACAGCATTCAGCACCTCCCGCGCTTTCAAGTAGTAGGCGGCCCCGGCATCTGATAATGAGATTTGACGCGTGGATCGATTAAGCAGGACAGCGCCTAGTTCCGCCTCAAGCCCATCGATCATCCGAGTCACAGAAGACGTCGCCAGGCCTAACTGTCGAGCGGCAGAAGAAAAGCCCTTCGAATCCACAGCCTGGACGAACATCTTCAATGCGAGCAGCTTGTCCATGACACTCCTTGACTCATCCGTTGTTCATCTTGAGCATTGCGCCAGTTCGGGTCCGACGAGAAACCACCGAGAAGACGACCAAAGCGACCAGTGACAATCCGCTTCCCACCGCAGCAATCGCCAACCAGCCGGCATGTTCATAAAGCGAACTGGCCACCGAAGAACCGATTGCACCACCGATAAAGATACTGATCATGTACAACGCATTCAGACGGCCTCTGTTAGCAATGCCCAAGGCGTAGACGGCTCGCTGACCCAACACCATGTTCATTTGCACTGCAAAATCCAGCGCTACACCGGTGACCGCTAACCCAATCACACCGTAGAAGGGATTGATGAAGGCCGGTAGGAAACTCAATATACCCAGCACCATGGCCAACTGCGACGCTCGTCGAGTATGTCCTGCATCAGCGAGTCGACCACTGATAGGTGCGGCAATTGCACCGATGGCGCCGACCAGAGAGAAAATCGCAATCTGACTTTGCGTGAGGCCGAACTCACGACTCAATATCAACGGCACAGCGGTCCAGAACAAACTGAACGCCGCAAACATCAGCCCTTGATAAAGCGCGCGCTGACGCAGCACGGGCTCGCGACAGAACAGTTGTCCCAGGGACATCAGCAATTGACCATACGACGCGCGATGGGTCGGTTGCCATTTAGGCATGGTCATGCCAATCACGATGGAGATAACGAGCATCAAGGCGGCGGCCCCGATAAACACCGCCCGCCAGCCCAAATGATCGGCAACCAGACTCGACAGCGGCCGCGCAAGCAGAATCCCTAGCAGCAAGCCACCCATAATCCCGCCAACTACCCGACCGCGAGATTCTTCCGGTGTCAGATGTGCCGCCAACGGGATAAGCATCTGCACGGAGACTGAGCTGAAACCGATGAGTGCCGACACCACTAGAAATACACTCGGCTGCTTGGACAAACCGGCGGCTACCAGGCTGAAGATCGTAATCACAATTGTCGCGATCATCAGCCGACGGTTTTCTACCAGATCCGCCAAGGGCACCAGGAAAAACAATCCGAGCGCATAACCAATCTGAGTCAGCGAAACGATGAAACTCGCGCTTCCACTCGACATGCCGATATCCGGGGCGATCAAGCTGATAATCGGTTGAGCGTAATAGATGTTGGCCACGATGGCACCGCAACAAAAAGCAAACAGAAGCACGAGACCCTTTGTCATCGACGCTTTTTGTATCGTCGCTGCTGTATCTCTTGTAGAAACGCCCATGCCATAGACTCCTGAGGTTCGACAGCGGTGACTCTTCAGAAAAAAGTCACGCGCATTGATGTTTTCCAGGTCAACAACATAGGCGGCACTGCATCTTGAGAGAATATGGTCAGGACGCAACGTCGCGTTGCGTCTTGCGCAAGAGATACCCAGGCTCGGTGAGCGCCCCCGCTTGATTCGAGGACGAGGAATCGCTCGGGACGCCTCATTGTCGGCCCCTCCGCCTCATAACTTTTGACTTGCCTGGCCTCGCTCATCTGATGACCACAACTCACCTATCAGCCGACTGGTGAACGACGGGCGAGGAATCGCCACGCGCCCAGTAAACTGAATCGCCGATGATCCAAAGGCCAAATACGACTTCCGATGGGATCTGGCTGCTTACACGGTGGCCGAGCTGTTGCATGGCGAAGAAAATGCGGTGTACGCGGACGCTGGATACACCGGTATCGAGAAGCGTGAAGAACATGAAAGTCGTGAGGTGATCTGGCAAATCGCGGCGCGCCGCAGCACCTATTCCAAGTTGAATAAACGCAGTGTGCTTTACAAAGCCAAGCGCAAGATTGAGTACTGCAAAGCTCAGACACGAGCCAAGCTTGAGCATGTTGCCGCTGACCGAAAACTGACCCAGTAAAGGCTGTTCTGCCGACTGAAAACTGACCCAGGTGTTCAACTGCTTCTGCTCACTTTTCGAGCAGGAGAACACAGGGTGATCAGCATGGAAATGTTGGGAAAAATCCGGCGGATGTACTTCCGCGACAAGCTCTCGCTGCATCAGATAGCCAAGCGTACCGGGCTGTCGAGAAACACCATCCGAAAATGGGTCAGAGCGCCCGAAGCAACTCAGCCGGCGTACCAGCGCAGCGCAACCTTCAACAAACTCAGCCCATTCCACGAGACGCTGGAACAGGCGCTGAAGGCCGATTCGTTCCGGGCAAAGCACAACCGCAGGAGCGCCAAAGCACTTTTCGAGCAGATCAAGACCGAGGGTTATGACGGCGGCTACAGCCAGCTCACAGCGTTTGTGCGTTCGTGGCGAGGTGAGCAAGGCAAGTCTTTACGCGCTTTTGTACCGCTGACGTTTGCACTTGGAGAGGCCTTCCAGTTTGACTGGAGCGAAGAAGGTCTGCTGATCGGTGGCCTGTTTCGACGCATCCAGGTTTCCCACATGAAGCTCTGCGCCAGTCGCGCATTTTGGTTGGTTGCGTATCCCAGCCAAGGCCACGAGATGTTGTTCGATGCCCATACCCGCTCGTTTGACGCGTTAGGTGGGGTGCCGCGTCGCGGCATCTACGACAACATGAAAACGGCTGTCGACAAGGTCAATAAAGGCAAGGGCCGCACGGTCAATGCACGGTTTGCCGTGATGTGCGCGCACTACCTGTTCGATCCGGATTTCTGCAACGTAGCCTCTGGCTGGGAAAAGGGCATTGTCGAGAAGAACGTTCAAGACAGTCGACGGCGCATTTGGCTTGACGCTCAAAACTGCATGTTCCGCACCTTCGAGGAACTGAATGCCTGGCTCGGCCTACGCTGTCGTGCGCTCTGGAGCGAGCTGCTGCATCCGCAGTACAACGGGCTGACGGTGGCGGAAGTTTTGGAGCTGGAGCGGGTCGAAATGATGCCGATGCCGACCGCCTTTGATGGCTACGTCGAGCGCACCGTAAGGGTCTCCAGCACCTGCCTGATCAGCGTGGCACGAAATCGCTACTCGGTGCCTTGTGAGCGAGTCGGCCAGTGGGTCAGCAGCCGTCTTTACCCATCCCGGATCGTGGTCATCGCCGATGACATGATGATCGCCAGCCACGAGCGTCTCTTTGATCGAGATCAGGTCAGTTTTGACTGGCAGCATTACATCCCACTCATCGAGCGCAAGCCGGGTGCACTGCGCAATGGCGCACCGTTTGCCGATCTGCCCAATCCGTTGCGGCTTCTCAAACGGGGCCTGAGACGTCACAGCAACGGTGATCGAATCATGACGCAGGTGCTGGCTGCCGTGCCCATCGCCGGTCTCGACCCGGTGCTGGTAGCGGTAGAACTGGTGCTTGAGTCGGGAAGCTTGAGCGCCGATCACATCCTGAATGTTCTAGCTCGACTGACCTCCACCGCACCACCGCCTTCCGTAGAAACCAGCCTGCAACTCAAGGTGGCTCCCGTTGCCAACACGGCCCGATATGACCAACTCCGTACAACAGATGAGGAGAGCCGCAATGCGTGACTTGATGGCAGAACTTAAAGAACTGCGTCTGCATGGCATGGCGCAGGCTTGGGAAGAACTGGCGGCCCAGGGAGAAGCTTCGACGGCATCCTCGAAATGGCTGCTTGAGCATCTGCTCCAACAGGAGCAGGCAGATCGCGCCGTGCGCTCTGTGAATCATCAGATGAACATGGCAAAGCTCCCCATGCACCGTGATTTAGCTGGCTTTGACTTCAGCGCTTCCAGCGCTGATGCCCGTCTGGTCAAGGAATTATCCAGCCTTGAGTTTACGGAGACTGCGCAAAATGTCGTGTTCATCGGTGGGCCTGGAACCGGAAAAACACACCTGGCCAGTGCCTTGGCCGTGTCCGGAATCACCACTCATAACAAACGAGTACGGTTCTTCTCCACGGTCGATCTCGTCAACCTGCTGGAACGTGAAAAGTACGATGGTAAGGCAGGCAGAATCGCCCAGGGACTGCTTCGGACAGACCTAGTGATACTCGATGAGCTTGGGTATTTGCCCTTCAGCCAGAGTGGTGGCGCGCTGTTATTTCACCTGCTTTCCAAGCTGTACGAACACACCAGCGTGGTCATCACCACCAACCTCAGCTTCTCGGAATGGTCGAGTGTGTTTGGTGACGCCAAGATGACCACAGCGTTACTGGATCGGCTGACACACCACTGCCACATCGTCGAAACGGGCAACGAGTCCTACCGCCTGCAACACAGCACCTTGGCCGCCCAGACAAAGATCAAATCGCGTGAACGAAAGCGCAAGGACGAAGATGGTATCGAGGACGATGAGCCGTTTTGATCTGCACCGTAAACACCCTTCCGCATGCCTGCATGCGGTGGGGCCCGATGCGTCTTCAATCAAGACACTACTGCTAAGCTTATCCACAATTGCTGGGACAAAAATCAGCAATCCGCCCTGGGTCAATTTTCAATCGGCAGGGTGGGTCAGTTTTCAATCAGCGCCAACACGCTACCGCCAGTCCTTCCCAATGAACGGGCGCTACGCAAGGTGCAGAGCCTACATGAAGGTCAGGACGAGGATCGACATTAGAATCAGCTCAAGGTACCGCCTGGGGATTACTCAATGCTGTAACCAAGTATACGGATCACGAGCGACGGTCCAAGAGCAGTGAGTATCGGGTCGACTCCGCTTGGTTCGGCCAAGGAGCAGCGCTCAAGCAGAAAGCCCTCAAATCCGCACTTCTATTGGTGGCATAAAGCGGCGGGCAACCAGCTGCACGCTTATCCTAACCTTCCAATTCCTGGGATATTTGTGACAGGAGCATTTCCTTGGACATTTCCGGATCCTGGAGCAACTGGCTTTTGATAAGCACAGTTGCGGGATGAACTCCAAGATGGGCAGAAAGCTCAATTAATTTTTCTACGGAAGGGCTTTTCAAGCCTCGTTCAACATCGCTGACGTAGCTCTGGCTCGGAGCAAGCTGCTCTTGGGCAATACCATGTCTGCTCCTCAGGATTTTCACTGCCATCCCGAAGGCTTGCTTTGAGTTCATTTCTGTTGCTCGCAAAAGCAACGATGAAGCCTTCGGAAGCGCAAAAGCACTATACTCGATTGAGCATATACAGCTAAAATTCGAAAAAACCCTTACACAATTTTTTGATTGGATCGAATGCAAGCAACTAACCACGTGATTGCCATCTCGCAGGGCTAGCTCGTCCCTCTCGTCACCAAGTGGCTCAACGAGTACACACCCTACGGATCGTCAACGGTGGTTACGGCTTTCCAGAAAAAGCAGGGATACATGCATCTTGCTTTTGTTTTTTCTATGCGTTTTAAATCTGAAAAGGGAATCACATGAAAATCGTGTACAAAATATTTGCGCTTACTTTGATGACGTCCTCTGCATACGCTGTTGATCTATATAGCCAATATTCAACTCCCGACTCTATAAGTTGCACTGGCCCGAACAACAACGTATGCACCGACACTACCCGACCTGACGACATTGTCGTCCAATATAAAGATGCCTATGGCAAAGTCACCATGCAACAAGAGCCCTCTTTTGAAATCATTACTTGTATACGCATTTTAGAAAAGTGCATTGATAACGATCGAAACTATCGAGGAAAATCGATAACGGGTCGCGATGTCAAATATGTGGCGTTCAAAGATTTTTATATTTATCCGGGCGGTGACGGCAAAGATTGGGCATACAAAAATGGTACGGGGCCTCTATTCGGAGGCGCTCCAGCAGGCAACGTCGTAGGAGCACCTGCGACCTCCACAGTTAAAGCAACGGCTACAGCTACCGGCACCTATGACATATGGTGCGATCCGCAAGGCAATAGCTGCGATCTAACCATAGACGGTGGTAGTGACATGGTCAACCGTGATCGACTACCGGTTTACGTACCGATGGCTTCTGATACCAGTAACTGCTCCATGGAGTTTTGCTATAACTCAAAGCAGGATGTAATTGGTTTGAACCCAGGGTACACACTCTGGAAAAAGTAACGCCTATTCCCGCTGGCTCGCCAAGAGCCTGAGTATCAAATGTACTCACTCTGGTTGGGCCATGGCGCTGTCATCAAACAACGCGCCCTGCAGCGCTGTGCTGGAACTCGCGGCCTAGGCTCTGTACGTAAACCCAAGAAATACGATTTTCTGTAAAATACACCGCCATTAAAGCCAGGAGGCCAAGATGGCAAAGCGGTATGAACTCCCCGACGCAGCCTGGGATCTGGTTGCAGATATCTTCACCAAAAATCAGCGCACCGGGCGCCCTCGGGCCGATGATCGCCTGATGCTAAACGGTATTCTCTGGGTGCTTTGCTCTGGCGCAGCCTGGCGAGACATGCCCGAACGATTCGGCCCTTGGTCAACGATCTATCAACGGTTCCGGGGATGGCGTGATTGCGGAGCTTTTGATCAGATGCTCAAGCGTCTTCATATCCGATTGAATGAGCAGGGTTTGATTGACTTGGAAACATGGATGATCGACTCCACTGCCGTACGAGCAACCCGGGCCTCATCAGGTGCCGGGAAAAAAGGGGATTTGAAGAACCGCAAGACCACGCGCTCGGGCGCAGCCGGGGTGGCCTGACGACCAAGATTCACATGCTGTGCGACGCCAATGGTGTGCCTCTGCGTTTCCTGTTGTCAGGCGGACAAGCCAGCGATATAGCCTATGCCCAACCGCTACTCGATCAGGCTTGCATACCCAGCCTGCGCGGTCGCCCACGCAAGCGTTGCCGCTGGTTGCTGGCTGACAAGGGTTACGACGCTGAAGCGCTGCGCCAGTATTGTGATCGTTATCGCATGCAGCCAGTCATTCCGTTGCGAAGCATGAAGCGCAAAACCAAGCCAGGATTGCCTCGACTTTTTGATCGCCCCAAATATCGGCAGCGCAACATCATCGAACGCATGTTTGGCTGGCTGAAGGAGAACCGTCGCATCGTGACGCGCTTCGACAAGCTCGCAACAAGTTTTGCGGCGATGGTCTCATTGGCCTGCGCTATGCGGTGCTTGCGACAATACTTTACGTACAGAGCCTAGCAACACTCATTTACTCAACTATTAAAGCGCCTGGCCAGCTTCTGTTGGCCGGGCTTTTTTTTTGGTTCTTTACGGATTACCGGGAAAGACGCTCTTGATCTTCATGAAAAAGAACTCGCTGTCCCGGTAGCCATACGCCATGCGCTTGATGACTTTAATTCGATTGTTTATCCCTTCCAGTTGCCCTGTATGCATCGGCCACCTAACTCGGCTCACAATCCTTCGCCAATAGCGTTTCAGTCGTTTTGCAAACTGAACTGGATGCGTTTTTTTTGACTTCAAACCCTTGCGCCGGGCAATAGATTACTTATTGAACATTTTGTAAAAATCCGTAACATTGCCCGCCATGATACTCGAACAGCTCAAAGCCCTGGGGAATGACACTCGCATGCAAATGATGGAGTGGCTCAAAGACCCACTCAGTAATTTCCC
Source organism: Pseudomonas sp. LY-1 (assembly GCF_053502595.1). NCBI lineage: Bacteria > Pseudomonadati > Pseudomonadota > Gammaproteobacteria > Pseudomonadales > Pseudomonadaceae > Pseudomonas > Pseudomonas sp. LY-1. The sequence continues at coordinate 4,656,177 of NZ_CP094353.1, forward strand.
ACCTCAGGATCATGGCGATCCTGCCATAGGGGTGTGCGTAACCCATTTGCAGCACAAGGCAGGGCTTTCACCTTCTACCGCGTCTGCACACTTAGCTATCTTGCAACGTGCAGGCTTCGTGCTAACCACCCGCATCGGAAAATGGACTTACTATCGACGCAACGAGGAGGCGATTGATGACTTTGCGGCTAGGCTGACCATCGACTTGTAATTTTTAACCTTTCATTTCGTTATTTCGCGTAATTAGAAAACACAAGGAAACCCCGATGAGCAACAAAACAATCTTCGTCCAACCCGGTGGCGGCTATGAAAAGGTTGTGGTTGGCAGCAGCGAAGCCCGAGCCGCAGCCCACGGCGAAATCACCGTGCGCCTGCACGCCAACTCGCTTAACTACCACGACTTCGCGGTGGTCAGCGGTATGTGGGGCCCTAGCGAAAAACGCATCCCCATGGCCGATGGTGCAGGTGAAGTCATTGCTGTCGGCCCAGATGTCACTGAATTCAAGGTGGGTGACTCGGTCGTCAGTACCTTCTTCCCGGAGTGGATCAGCGGCGCGCCACTAGTTGAAGGCTTTGTTAGCGTGCCAGGTGATGGAATTGACGGCTACGCTCGTGAGCAAGTGACTGCCCAAGCCACATCGTTCACCCTCGCGCCGACCGGATACAGCCACGCTGAAGCGTCGACGCTCACCACTGCCGGCCTTACTGCATGGCGCGCTCTGATGGCCGATGACTCACTCAAGCCGGGCGATACCGTGCTCGTTCAAGGCACTGGTGGCGTTTCAATTTTTGCCCTGCAGTTCGCTAAAATGGCCGGCGCTACCGTCATTGCTACCTCTTCAAGCGACGAAAAACTTGAACGTCTGAAAGCACTAGGCGCTGATCATGTGATCAATTATCGCAAAGATCTTAACTGGGGCGAAACTGCACGCGCTCTAACGGGGGGCCGCGGTGTTGATCACATCATAGAAGTCGGCGGCCCTGCGACGCTTGAGCAATCGATGATTGCAATTCGGGTTGCTGGTCACATCTCCGTCATCGGGATACTGAGTGGCGTAAGCGGTGCAATGAATTTTGTACCGGCATTGATCAAGCAAGTGCGCCTGCAGGGTGTGTTGGTAGGCAGCCGCAGCCAGCAGCAAGATATGGTCCGAGCCATCAACGTTAACGGTATGCGCCCGATTATTGATCGTCATTTCCCTATGAGCGAGATTGTCGAAGCGTTCAAGTATCAGGAGACCAACCAGCATTTCGGCAAAATTTGCCTGGATATCTAAGCGCGCATGAATGGCCATGATCCGTATGCCCACCTCAAAGTCGTGCCGAGGTGGCTGCCGACGCAGCGCGAGACGGATTTGCCCATTGCTGTCTGTCGCAACCGGCAGCAGTGGGTCGACTCACCCATGCTGTGCTCCGAGGCAATCAGCTAAGAAGCATTCTAAGTGCCATGAAAACGATTCGATTTAGCCCCTCTAGTCAAAGCAGAATCATTAGGGCTACAACGATTTTGTCATGCAGTTATTGGGTTGAAGAATAGACAATCGCAGGCATTCTCACAGAGCCATGGTCGCTCTCTGCCGGTCATGGTCACGCAACGTGATGGTGAAATCCGATGCAAATGCTTGGTCAGGTCGAATGCAAATGGCTGGGCAAGCCCGTGCAATTACCCACCGTTCTAGCCCACAGATCCGGATAATCCGCCCAGCAGCCGTTCCGGCTCAAGCCATAGTACGGGCAGCGCGATGTTTTTCGTCAAATTTGACGCGTACAGCTCGTTGTCCAAAACTCTGGCGGGCCGCTTGGTTTACGATGGATGTCAAAACTCGTTCCCAGCCTAAGCAATGCTGTAGCAAAATCAGCTCGACTCGAGAAGAGCTGCAATTTGCTCCCCTCCGGCGAGTATCGTAGATCTTTCTTCCTAACGCGGCGGCGATCATCGGACCGACATAATGCTGCGCATCAAATGAAGTGATGGCTGGCTCACGAACTGCGATTATCAAGATTTCGTCGGAGGGCTTGCTCAAAACCCAAGGTAGACGACTGGTCTAATTGTTGGTATGGTGCGTCCATGAATACGATGACCACCACCGATGTACGGCAACACATCCTCGACACGGCTCAAAACATCATCGCCGGGCGAGGATTCACAGCTGTTGGTTTGAGCGAAATCCTTAAATCTGCGAATGTGCCAAAAGGTTCGTTCTATCATTACTTCAATTCCAAGGAAGCATTTGGCGAGGCGCTCTTGGAGAGCTATTTCAGTGACTACATGGTGCAATTGGAAACGCTATTGAACCGTCCAAGTGTATCAGCAGCACAACGCTTGCTGGCCTACTGGGCTACCTGGATTGAAACCCAATCAGCCTGTTATCCCGCCGAGGGGAAATGCTTGGCAGTGAAGCTTGCAGCGGAAGTCAGTGATCTATCGGAGCCAATGCGTATGGTGCTCCAGGATGGCATGGAAGGAGTAATTACTCGTCTCGCCAATGTGGTGAGTGACGCTGTAAACGATGGTTCTCTGCCGGGCGATACTGACACCCGCGGCTTGGCGACCATGCTGTACCAACTTTGGCTCGGAGCCAGTCTAAGGACCAAGGTCACGCGTGATCAGATGCCTTTGCAGGCGGCCTTCGAGACTACTTCTCTGTTACTCAGTCAGGTATCCGACCGATGAGATTTTCAATGTAAAAAATTTACTCAAAAAATATACGACTGGTCTATTTAATCGGAGTTAAAGCAATGTTTAATTTTGACTTCTACAACCCTACGCGAATCGTCTTCGGCAACGAAACCATCAGCCGCCTGGATGAACTGGTTCCGGCTGCGGCCCGCATCCTGCTGCTCTATGGTGGCCAGAGCGCTCGTGCAAACGGTACGCTCCGCGAAGTCCGTGACGCATTAGGCTCTCGGGAAGTGCAAGAATTCGGGGGTATAGAACCAAACCCCAGCTATGAAACGCTAATCAAGGCTGTTGATCAGGTTCGCACCCATCGCTTGGATTTTCTCCTGGCTGTCGGTGGAGGTTCGGTCATCGATGGCACCAAGTTCGTTGCCGCTGCTGTTGGCTACGAGGGTGATGCTTGGGACATTCTGGAAACGCGGGGTGCAAGTATTCGACGAGCGCTGCCATTTGGCACCGTTCTGACCCTACCGGCAACTGGCTCGGAAATGAACAATGGAGGCGTGGTTACTCGCCGGGCGACACAAGACAAGCTGCCGTTTCGAAGCGCTTACATGTTTCCACAATTCTCGATTCTCGATCCCACCAAAACCCAAACCCTCCCCACCCGTCAACTCGCAAACGGCGTTGTCGATGCGTTCGTGCATGTCATTGAGCAGTACCTGACCTACCCAATCGATGCGCGCGTCCAAGATCGTTTTGCCGAAGGTCTTTTACAAACGCTGATCGAAATTGGCCCCCTTGTACTGAAAGAGTCCGCGGACTACAGCACGCGTGCCAACCTCATGTGGACGGCCACTTTGGCGCTCAATGGCCTGATCGGAGCGGGCGTACCACAGGACTGGTCCACCCACATGATCGGCCATGAGCTCACCGCGCTGTACGGCATCGATCACGCACGGCCCCTGGCCATCGTACTTCCTGCGAACCTAGAGATTCGTCGTGAAGCCAAGCGCGCGAAGCTGCTGCAGTACGCCGAGCGGGTTTGGCAGATCAGCCAAGGGGACGAAGAACAACGGATTGACATGGCCATACAACAGACCCGGATGTTCTTCGAGAGCCTGGGCTTACCGACGCACTTATCCGCCTACAAGCTCGGCACTGACGCTATAGATGCGCTAATAAACCAGCTCGACACACACCACCTCACCGCACTCGGCGAACACAACAACGTCAGTTTAGACGTCAGCCGCCGTGTGCTTGAAGCGAGCCTATAAGCCAACCTCCAGCACTGCTTATCCACACAGGCAGCGCATTACAAAACATCCACAAGCATGCACAACTGCAAGGTATACGACATGAAGATTCTCCTCGTTCTGACTTCCCACGACCAGCTTGGTGACACTGGCGAGAAGACCGGTTTCTGGCTCGAAGAGCTGGCCGCGCCTTACTACGCCTTCATCGACGCTGGCGTGCAAGTGACCCTAGCATCGCCGAAAGGCGGTCAACCACCCATCGACCCAAAGAGCAATGAGCCCGACTTCCAGACAGACGCCACCCGTCGCTTTCAGACCGATTCAGTCGCCACTCACGCGCTGGCCAACACAGAGAAACTGCGCGACGTGATCAGTTCCGAGTTTGATGCGGTGTTCTACCCTGGCGGCCATGGCCCACTGTGGGATCTTGCGGAGAACACCTTTTCTATCTCTCTGATCGAGCAATCAATCCAATCCGGCAAACCTGTCGGAGCGGTTTGTCACGCACCAGCGGTTTTGCGCCATGTCAAGTGTGTAGATGGCAAACCTCTGGTTGCAGGCAAGACAGTAACCGGTTTCAGCAATAGCGAGGAGGCTGCGGTGGGTCTAACTCAAATCGTGCCTTTCCTGGTAGAGGATATGCTCAAGGCAAATGGTGGGCGCTATACCAAGGGTGCTGACTGGAGCGTTCATGTCGAAGTCGATGGGTTGCTCGTAACTGGCCAGAACCCAGCTTCCTCTGAAGCTACGGCTCACTCGCTGCTCAAACTGTTGGCCTGAGACTACGTCAATGTCCGCCTACGTAGTCTTCACACGTGAACACACCACAGACGAGGCTGAGTTGAAACTCTATGCCCGTAAAGCACCGGCGGCACGCCAGGGTCGGAACCTCACACCATTGGCCTTCTACGGCCAACTGGAGGTGCTCGAAGGCGGACCGATTGAGGGCGCAGTCATTCTTCAATTTCCGGACATAGCAGCAGCTCGAGAGTGGTACTCCAGCCCCGCCTACCAAGAGGCACTGCAACATCGTCTTAAAGGTGCGGTTTACAGAGTATTCCTGATTGATGGCATCAATCATTAGTAAATGCACCAAAATATTCCCGCAGTTTAGGTCCTGTCTACTTACCAGCCTCATTAACAAATCAAATTTACTTAAAATTACTGGAGAAACAGCATGGCATACGCATCCGTTAATCCCTATACAGGTGAAGTTCTAAAAAGTTTTCCAGATGCAACAGATATTCAGATTGAACAGGCTCTTGAGGCGTCTCACAACGCATTTCTTGTCTGGAAGAATTGCTCAATCGCAGAGCGTGGGACCGTCCTTCAGCGAGCTGCCGACCTGCTGCGCGCGCGAGCAAACGACTATGCCCGGTTGCTAACACTGGAAATGGGCAAGATCACTGCCGAAGCATTAGGTGAAGTAGAAATCTCAGCAAGTATCTTTGAGTATTACGTTAAACATGCAGAAGCTTTGTTAACTCCGCAGAAGCTGCCGGTAGCCGACCCAGCCGAGGGTGAAGCAATCTTGGTCCATGAGCCGTTGGGCACTATCCTGGCCATTGAACCATGGAACTTTCCTTACTATCAAATTGCTCGCATTCTCGCACCACAGTTGGCAGCGGGTAATACCGTGCTGCTCAAACATGCTTCAAACGTACCGCAATGTGCCGAAGCTTTCGAACAACTACTGCTTGATGCTGGTCTACCTGCTGGCGCATTCAGCAACATGTACGCAACTCGCCAGCAAATCGAGACAATCCTCAACGACTCTCGAGTACACGGGGTGGCACTGACCGGTTCCGAAGGCGCAGGTGCCATCATCGCCTCCCAGGCTGGCAAGGCACTGAAGAAATCTACATTGGAACTGGGGGGGGCAGATGCCTTCATAGTTCTGCGCGACGCTGAACTGAAAAAGACCGTGAAGTGGGCTGTTGTAGGCCGTCACTGGAATGCTGGACAGGTGTGCATATCATCCAAACGCATGATTGTAGTGGAAGAAGTCTACGATGAGTTCCTGCGCCTTTATGCCGAAGGTGTAGCACAACTGAAGGCCGGCGACCCGTTCGATCCGGAAACAAATCTAGCCCCCCTGTCATCTCAAACTGCCGCCGACGAAATCCGCGCGAAGATTCGTGAAGCAGTCAACTACGGTGCTACGGCCACCGAGGTTGGGCCCAAGGTACCAAGCAAGGGTGCATTTGTTCAACCGACCATTCTGACCAACCTGACGCCTGATAACCCTGCCTACTACTGGGAGTTCTTCGGTCCAGTCTCGATGATCTTACGAGCTAAAGACGAAGAAGACGCGATAGTTATCGCCAACGACTCTCCGTTCGGGCTCGGTGGTTCGGTATTCACCGCAGACGCCCAGCATGGTGTTGAGGTTGCTAAGCGCATCGAGACAGGCATGGTGTTCGTCAATCACCCAACGTCATCGAAAGCCGACCTACCTTTCGGCGGAATCAAAAGATCTGGTTACGGTCGCGAGCTGATTGGTTTGGGAATCAAGGAATTCGTCAACCACAAGCTGATTAACGTCATGGATATCGACGCGCCGTTCTGACTTACATCTTCACCTCAATGCAAACAGGCCTCAGTGCTTTTATGCAGCAGCCCCCCCCCTCTTTGATGAAGAGATCGGGGGGGACTGGACTACGTAGCCAAGCCTGGCGCGCAGCACAGCGCGCTCCCCGCCGATCCAGAAGCAGGCTGAAAAAGTGCGGCGATAGGAATGCCTGCGCGAACACACAACTACATATTGACATATATCAATATCTCAAATAATCTCAACCAAACCCATCGCACTTACCTCAGGAGGTAACCCATGCAAAATTCCAGTGATACCCATCCGAGCTACCTTCCCGACAACAGCTACGGCCTGTTTATCGACAACCAGTGGGTGGCGGCCGAAAACGGTGAAACCCTCGACATTATCAACCCCGCCAACGGAAAAATTCTCACCAACATCCCAAACGCCACAGCTGCCGACGTCGACCGCGCGGTGCAGGCCGCAAAACGCGCCTTCGTGACCTGGCGTACCACCTCGCCAGCGGAACGCGCCAATGCGTTGTTGAAGATCGCCGACCTGCTGGAAGCCGATGCCGATCGGTTCGCCGTTCTGGAAACCCTTGATGTAGGCAAACCCATTCGTGAAAGTCGCTCCGTCGACATCCCACTGGCGATTGATCATTTCCGCTACTTCGCCGGCGCAATCCGCAGCCAATCGGATGAGGCGGTCATGCTGGATGAGCAAACACTCAGCATCGCTCTCAGTGAACCCCTCGGCGTCGTGGGCCAAGTGATTCCGTGGAACTTCCCGCTTCTTATGGCCGCCTGGAAGATCGCTCCAGCCATCGCGGCGGGTAACACCGTAGTCATCAAACCTTCTGAGCTAACCCCGGTCACCATCCTTGAACTGGCGAAGATCTTCGCCAAGGTACTTCCGGCCGGCGTGGTCAACATCGTCACAGGCTTAGGCACCTCAGTTGGCCAGGCGCTACTGGATCATCCAGACCTGCGCAAGCTTGCCTTCACTGGCTCGACGCGTGTCGGCGAACTCGTCGCCAATGCGGCAGCGAAGAAAATCATTCCTGCCACCCTTGAACTGGGCGGCAAGTCAGCCAACATCGTTTTCCCCGATGCGAACTGGGACAAGGCCGTGGAAGGCGCAGTCCTCGCCATCCTGTGGAACCAAGGCCAAGTCTGCGAATCCGGCGCACGGCTGTTCGTTCACGAGTCCATCTACGAGCAATTCCTGGCTGAGCTCAAGCATAAGTTCGAAGCTGTGCGTGTGGGTGACCCATTGAACCCAGACACCATGATGGGCGCACAGGTCAGCAAGACCCAGATGGAACGGATCCTCGGCTACGTTGATATCGCCAAACAGGAAGGTGCCGAGGTACTGATCGGCGGCGGTCGCCTTACAGGTGCCGATTACGATGCCGGCTTCTTCATCCAGCCAACGATTCTGGTCGGTGTTCGCAACGATATGCGCGTCGCCTACGAGGAAATTTTCGGCCCTGTTCTGTGCGTCATTCCTTTCAAGGATGAAGCGGAGGTCATCGCCATGGCCAACGACTCCGAGTACGGCCTAGCGGGCGCAGTCTGGACCCAAGACATCAACCGGGCGTTACGTGTGGCACGCGCGGTGGAAACCGGACGTATGTGGGTAAATACCTACCATGAGATCCCTGCCCACGCCCCCTTTGGTGGCTATAAGAAATCTGGCCTAGGACGGGAAACTCACAAGTCAATGCTGGAAGCCTACAGCCAGAAGAAGAACATCTACGTCAGCCTCAACGAAGCACCGCTCGGGCTCTTCTGACCTCGCTGATCCATGTTTTTTTGACCTATAACATCGAATATTTTAGATATGCAGGTAAACGAAATGACACAATCAGAAATTTTTAAAACCACTCAGCTGGGCCCATACACCCTCAAGAACCGTATCGTTCTGCCGCCACTGACGCGTTCGCGCAGCTCCCAACCCGGCAATATTGCGAACGACCTAATGGCCACATATTACCGTCAGCGCAGCGGTGCTGGCTTCATGGTGACCGAGGGCACACAGATCGAACCCCGAGGACAGGGTTATGCCTGGACACCCGGCATTCATAGCCCAGAACAGATACAAGGCTGGCGTAAGGTCACCGACGCTGTTCACGCCGAAGGGGGGGTGATCTTTGCTCAACTTTGGCATGTAGGCCGCGTGTCGCACACATCGCTGCAACCCGGTGGTGAAGCGCCCGTCGCGCCATCAGCCATCCGCGCGGACAACGTCAAGGTGTTCATCGAAACTGGCCCCGGCACGGGTGCACTGGCCGACCCATCGACCCCACGAGCCCTGTCCACCAAGGAGGTAAAGGAACTGGTTGAGCTCTACGCCCAAGCAGCCCGAAATGCTTTGGACGCAGGTTTTGACGGGGTGGAGCTTCATTGCGCGAACGGGTACCTGGTAAACCAGTTCATTTCGGTCCATACCAACCAGCGTGATGATGAATATGGCGGTTCGCTGCAGAACCGTCTTCGCTTCCTGCGCGAAATCACCCTGGCCGTTGCTGGTGTCGTCGGCAAGGAGCGCATGGGCGTTCGCTTCGCCCCGCTGTTCGCGACCACAGACGAAGACCGCGTATACCTTGGCCTGGTCGAAGAAGATCCTCACCAAACCTACATCGAGGCAGTGAAGATCCTCGAGGAAGTGGGCATTGCCTACCTGTCGCTCGCCGAAGCCGATTGGGAAAACGCACCCGAGCTGCCTGAGACGTTCCGGGAAGATGTTCGTAAGACCTTCAGCGGCAAGATTCTCTATGCCGGCAAGTACACCGCTGAACGAGGAAATCGCGTGATAAAAGCTGGCTGGGGCGACCTGATCGCTTTTGGTCGCCCCTTCATTGCGAACCCCGACCTGCCCGCTCGTATCGCCAACAACTGGCCGCTTAACCCAGTTGATCCAAGCAGCATGTACGGCGGTACCGATAAGGGCTACACCGACTACCCGACTTACAAATCCTAAACGCTCAATGCCACGCCCCATAACTCAGGGGCGTGGCTCAGCGTTTGCTGACCGAGGAAGTTAAGCATGTACCAACCGAGCACGATCCCCTACCAAGAGCATAGGGGATTCAAACGAACCTTCAGGCAGGGTCATCTAAGCCTTGGGCTGTTCTTTCCCCTAGAGGCTTTCGAAAGTGATGCACCGAGCATGCTAGATCAGGTCGCGCTGGCCAAACGTGCAGAGGCACTTGGTTTTTCGGCGCTCTGGTTTCGCGACGTCCCACTCAGGGACCCAAGCTTCGGCGATGTCGGCCAGGTTTTCGACCCTTGGGTGTATCTGGGCTACATGGCAGCCCATACAACAGAAATCGCACTAGGTACCGCCTCCATCGCCCTTACTTTGCGTAATCCCTTGCACACGGCAAAGGCCGCAGCGAGCATTGATCAGTTGAGCGGAGGTCGCTTGCTCCTGGGAGTAGCCTCTGGCGATCGTCCCGTGGAGTTTCCCGCATTCAGCATTGATCCAGAAAAGCGTGGCGAGACCTTTCAAGAAAACTTCAATGTGATACGCCAAGCCCATCGAACACACTTCGAGCCCATTCGCTGGAGTGGCGGCGAGTTAGTGGGGGCCGACCTCGTTCCCAAACCTACGACTCGGGAAATACCGCTATTCGTAACCGGACACAGCCGCCAGCCGATCGATTGGATCGCACGTGAAAGCCATGGATGGATCAACTATCCACGTCCGCCAAAAATACAGCGACTGATCGTGGAGGATTGGCGACAGGAAATAGTTAAACAGTGTGGCACTATCTACAAGCCGTTCTTGCAATCGCTTTATATCGACCTGGACGAACACCCGTCCATGCCGCCCTCGCATATCCATCTAGGATTCCGACTAGGACGTAACCACCTTCGGGCCTTGCTGGATACACTTCAGGAAATCGGTGTAGATCACGTCATCCTGAACCTCAAGTATGGTAAACGTCCCGCAGCAGAGGTTATCGAGGAACTTGGCAAGCATATCGTCCCGCAATTCGGCGTCCAGGCTTCTGATAGTGCTGCCTGACAGAGCAACAATACTTCAGCCAGGAGCGGCCAGTCCTTGCAACAGACGGCGGGCGCAGAGGTCACGTCAATACCTTCCATTTTTCTGCGCAAACCCGGAAGATATCTAAATATCGCAAAATACAGGTATCAAAATTCCATGACCATTGACGTCAACGAAGCACTGAAAGCATTGGCAAACCCGATGCGCCTTGCCATCCTCAATTGGCTCAAGGATCCCAGGACAATCTTTCCAGAGCAGGAGGTCGACCCAGAAACGGTAGGCGTGTGCGTCAGTATCATCCAAGAGCGCACAGGCCTCTCGCAGTCCACTACATCGCTTTATCTCGCAGCTCTGCAGCGCGCGCAATTGGTGACATCGCAGCGGATCGGCCCCTGGACCTACTACAAACGCCACGAAGAAAATATCGATGCCTTTTTCAAGGCGCTGCAAGAAAAAATCTAAGGCTGAAGAAACCTTGTATTTCTGGCTGATTTCAGTGCTTGCCGATTTCAAAAACAGCAATCTGACCAAGTAACATCAAATCACCCGTTCATTTATGAGTTTTTAGCCGCAGCGAGCATTTCGTAGCGGGCATACTCTGCATTACACCCCCATCTCGCCTGGGGTGATCAGCAAATACCGGCCAGCCAGGACATGTTCAGGTTCGACAGATCGAACAACTTGACCTGTGGCGCGGCGTTCTTCACTACCCATTGGAAACGCACTTTGGTTTCGCCAAACTGTCACTTAATCACTCTGAAACCAGAGCGGTATACGCAAAATACTGCACATGCCAGAGAGAAGCGCGAAGCCTCCTAGTGGTTTTTTACGGCCGGCCCTCTTCTTCAGGGGGCAGCATAGGATTTTTTCAACATGACAGAACCGCACCGCAAGCCTGAGTATGTCGGCCTAGTTCTCGCCGCCGGCTCCGGGCAACGCTTCGGCAGCGACAAACGCCTTGCCCAGCTGGCAGACGGCAACAGCCTTTTGCGCGCGACGTTGTTGCGCGCGAAAGAAGCCTTCAGCGATGTTCGAGTCGTATTAAAGGCTGAGGATGATGCACAGGCCTTGGCTATTCCGCATGGCATTCATCTGGTACGTGCGGCCCACGCCAAACAGGGCATGGGCTCAAGCCTGGCCGCCGGCATCCAGAGCCTGGCAAATACGCAGGCCACTGCGGTGGCGGTGCTGCTCGGGGATATGCCGTGGATTACTCTCGCAACGCTGTTGCAGTTGCGCGCGCATGCGCACGCTGAACATATTGTTGTCGCTTACTGCGATGGCCAGCGCGGACACCCCGTGTTGTTCGGCCGGCGCTTTTGGCCGGAGCTGATGCAACTGCAAGGGGAGAATGGGGCCAAGGCTTTAATCGCCACCCATGCGCAACAGGTGATAGAAGTGACGCTTGCTGACAGGGGCATCCTGCTAGACGTCGACAAGCCGGCCGACCTTAGCCACCCACCGATTTCATAATCAGGGCACTGCCGGTAAAAGTGGCGTCTTGTTTGTCCTGCAGCGCACGACTGAGCAACCCTTTCAGTTGCGGCTGCGCCTGCTCAGTCGGCAGATCCAACAGCGCGCCCATAAAATGTCCGCGATTGGATGATAGGCATCCGTATAACCAGCCCGTAGACGACAACCGCAGACGACTGCAGCTCCGGCAAAAGGGCGCGCTTTCGTTGGCAATAATACCGAACGCCCCGCGCTCGCCCACGCTATAACGCAGCGCAGTGGCATCTAGCGCTGCCTCGGTTTGTGTGAAGACATAACACTCGCCGATAAGCTCCAGCAGCTCGCGCTGGCCGACGAACTGGGTACGAAAAGCCTCTGCATGCTGGGCCAGATGGCCCATGCGCATCAGCTCGATAAAGCGCAATTCGTAGCCCTGCTCCAGGCAGAACGCCAACATGGGCATGACCTGGTCGAGGTTGCTGCCACGCATCGGCACCATATTGATTTTGATGCTCATACCAGATCGACGCGCCAGCTCAATGCCGTTAAGCACAGTCTGCAGATCGCCGCCCTTTGCGATCTTGCGGAAGGCGCGCGGGTCAAGTGTGTCGAGGGACACATTGACCCGCTGGATGCCCGCGCTGCGCAATAACGGCAACTTGCCGGCCAGCAATTGTCCATTAGTGGTCAGGCTGATGTCCTGCAACGCTAGCGCACCGATGCCCTGCAGAAAAGGCTCCAGCCGATCACTCAGCAGCGGCTCACCGCCGGTAATGCGCAGCGCGTCGATACCGGCGACATCCCTGAGCAGTTCGACGGCGCGCAGCATCGACGCGGCCGTCAGCTCATCACGCGCGGCCACCAAGCGGCGGCCATCGGCCACACAGTAGGTGCAGGCGTAATTGCAGGCAGCCGTGAGGCTCAGGCGAAGTTTGCGGAAACGCCGACCCTGTCGATCGACGATCACCCAGCCATGTCCGTGTCGAAGCCAGTGGCTGACTCGCCATCCTCAGCCAACGCCTCCAGCACATAAACCTGACGATCGCTCAGCAGCTCGCCAAGGGCATTGGCCATGGCCGTGTAATGGGGCATCTGCCGATGAAGCGCTATCGCCTCATGGCTTGCCCAGCGCTCGACGAAGACAAACCGTCCGACCTGTTCAATGCACCGACTCAGGACGTAAGACAGGCAACCGTCTTCGGCCCGCGAGGGCTGCACGCAAGCTCGCAGAATCTGCTCGACCTGCTGCTCTTTGCCGCCTTTGGCGGTCAGTATCGCTATAACGCGTATGGCTTGATTCATGCTGATAGGTTCCTCGGTTGATCAGTCGTCAAGGCTGCACGGCGAACCGCCGATAAGCCTGCTGCAGCAAAAGCGATTTCGGTTTCGGTCTCGCTAGCGATCAGCACTGGGTCGCTATCATGGATACTCGCGGACCTGAAACGCAGGCTGCCACCATTACGACCATTGAGCACCGCCTGAATTTCCGCCAGCATCGCCATAGCCACGCTTTCCGGAGTGTCGCAGCCCAGGTCCAGGCCAATCGGATAATGCAAACACGCCAGCCCCGGCAACTCGCCCTTCTGCTCGTGGATACCGGCCAGCAGGCGCTCGGTGCGCTCACGCGGGCCCAACTGCCCTACATAACAGGGCTCACTGTGCAACACTCCCTGCAGCCAGTGCGCGTCTTGCGCCAAGCTGTGAGTCATCACCGCCACCGCTGCGCCGCGTACAAGTTCACGGTAGGCGAAAGGTTGCTCAACATCGCCAACCAGCACCTGGTCAGCGTCGGGAAAACGCTCTGCTCGGGCAAAGTGTGACCGCCCATCGATGATTGTCACATGCCAGCCCAAGAGCTTGGCCATGCGCACCAGCGGCTGGGCATCATGGCCCGCACCAAACACTACCAAACGCCGCACGGGCGGCAGGTACTCCATAAGCACTTCAATCTTGTCGGTGCCATTCGGGTAAAGATATCGGGATGACTTTCCACGCACCAAGGTCTGTTGGAGATCACTCCTGATCTGCTCAGCCAGCGCCGACTGCAGCAACTCGCCCTCGGCGCTTTGTCCTGACACTAATAACAGGCGATCACCTAACCGGTGTGAACCATCAGCCGGACTGGCGATCACCGTGGCGATGGCCGCCGGTTGCTGGGTGTCGCGAACGCCAAGCAACGCAGTAATCAACGCGCAAGGTCCACTGGCAGGCAGCCGCTCGAACAATACGTGAACCTTACCGTTGCAGCCCAGCCCGAAACTAAGCGCTTCCTCACTGCCCTCATCCGCCTCGGAGGTGCTGTAGCTACGCAGTGCAGGCCCAGTTTCAGTTAACCACCAGGCTTTTCTGGCGACTTCCGCCTCAAGGCAGCCACCACTGATGGTCCCCTCGGGCCTGCCGAAGCGCGAGACTAGCATCCGCGCTCCTGGTCGCCGATACGCAGAGCCGTCGACTTTTACCACGGTCGCAAGCACCGCTTCTCGGCCAGCATTGCGCTCCGCCAGGAGTACATCCAGCAGTGGAATCAAACCAGACATGAGGCACCTCGGCTCAATGAAGGGACTCGGTACGGCGCTTGGCCACAGCTTGCTCAGATACCTGCGCACCAGTCTCGCCAAAGCGTTTCAGTACGAAACTGCTCAGCGCAGCCAATTCCTGGTCGGAGTAAATGGTCCCGAACGACGGCATGCGTCGATCTACCCGGGTGTCGGTCGAACCATGCCCATTTAGCAGGATGCCCAGCAAGTTACTGGCGGCAGGATCGTTGACCGTCTTTAGACCCCGTAGCATGGCCGTCTGACTCTGGTTTCCGGCCCCGTCCCAGCGGTGACAACTAGAACAGGCTTCGGCGAACAGTTTGTTGCCAAGGGCATTGTCGCCCCCCTGCGGTGCAAGCTTAGCCTGCTGCGGACGAGCCACACCTTCGCTGCGCGCCGGTGAGTCCTTGAGATAAACGGCGATCGCGTGACGATCGGCGTCGGTCAGATGGCTCAGACTGTGCTCCACCACCTCCGCCATCGGCCCGGTGGACAACCCGAATCCGGGCGCCGCGCCGTCTTTCAAGTAACGCGCCAGCACGTCCGTGGGCCAGGCACCGACGCCATGTATCGGGTCAGAGCTGATGTTGTAAGCGTTCCAACCCTGTATCAGGTTACCGGCAAGCGAACGGTCTTTGCTGACAGCTTGGAACAGGTTCCGAGGCGAATGGCACTCACCACAGTGGCCAGGACCTTCCACTAGGTATTTGCCTCGATTCCACTCGCTAGAGTGCTGGGCCTCGGTTTGAAATTGTTTGTCGTCCAGGAACAGCATATTCCAGAAAAACATCCCCCAACGCTGATTGAACGGGAAGTTCAGTTGGTTCTCTCGAGCCACCTGCTCGATTGGCTCCAGGCTATCGAGATAGCTTTTGATGGCCAGGATGTCGTCACGCGACATCTTGCTGTAGGACGTATAAGGGAATGCTGGATAGTAGTGTTTGCCATCGCGCCCCACGCCGTTTCGCAGCGCGCTAACGAACTCATCATCAGTCCAGGCTCCGATGCCAGTTTGCTTATCTGGAGTGATATTGGGCGAAAAAAGCGAGCCGAATGGCAGCTTAAATTCGACACCACCGGCGAAGGGTTTACCACCGGGCACGGTATGGCAAGCCACGCAATTTGCAGCGCGCGCAAGATACTCGCCCCTAGCGAGTAAGTCGTCCTGCGCATACGCAAACTGCGCCATCAGGAAACCGCTAGCGAGCAATAGCCAGCTTGTTATCATATTCATGAGTAACTCCTCAAACCGGATAGTAGCCAGCACGGCTAAGTGGTAACCGACGAATGCGCGTACCGGAAGCAGCGTAGAGAGCGTTAACCAAAGCTGGACCGATCAGCGCAGTACCGGCTTCCCCGACTCCGCCCGGTGCTTCCAGGCTAGACAGCAGGTGCACCTCAACTGCTGGCGCCTCACTTATGCGCAGCTGCCGATAGTTGTGGTAGTTGGTCTGCTGAACCTGACCGTTCTCGATAAGAATCTCGTTGAACAACGAAGCAGACAGACCGAATAATGTCCCTCCTTCAACCTGCGCCAAGACCGACGTCGGGTTAGTCGCGAAGCCGCAGTCCACAACACTGATCAAGCGTTTAATGCGCAAGCCAAATTCACCCTGCATCTCAAGCTCAACGAGAGTTGCTACATAGCTGCCAAACACCGAACTTACTGCCACACCCCGACCCTGCCCAGCAGGTAAAGACTGGTACCAGTCACTCTTCTCAGCAAGTAAGCGCAGCACCGCCTGGGCACGTGGCTGGTCCGCCAAGAGCTCCAAACGGTAGACCACAGGGTCGGCCTTGGCATTGTGCGCCAGCTCATCAATAAAACACTCCAGGGCATAGGTCCCCCGCAGAGGGCCCACGCCTCGCCACCAGGACACGGGCACGACACTCGGCTCCTGGCGGATATAGCGAACCTGCAAATGCGGCAGGCGGTAGATGGGTTCCACCGCGACTTCAACGGCATCGGCATCCACGCCGCTGGGAGGCAAGCTGCCGGCATAGCGGGCGAGAATCGAGGCACCAGCGATACGGTGTTCCCAGCCCAGCGGACGCCCCTGCTTATCGAGGGCGGCTTGCATACGATCGGCATAGAGCGGCCGATACAGGTCGTGGGTCATGTCCTCCTCACGGCTCCAGACCAGCTTGATCGGGTAATCGACCTGACGCGCGATGGCCACTGCTTGGGTGATGAAGTCGAACTCCAGACGCCGGCCAAATGCCCCACCGATCAATTGATTGTGCACCTGGATTTTTTCCAAGGGCAGCCCGGTGACTTGTGCGGCCGTCTGTTGGGCGAAGACCGGCACTTGGGTGCCCACCCATAGCTCGCACGCATCTTTACGCACATGGGCCACGCAGCTCATGGGCTCAAGCGGCGAATGCGACAACAGCGCTTGCTCGTAAACGGCCTCGAACTGGCTGGAAGATCCCTGTTTGGCTTGCTCAATATCGCCTGTGCGCTTAGCGACCACGCCATCACGGCTACTTGCGGCTAGCAGCTCCTGGTCCAGTTGCTTTGATCCGATAGTAGCGTTCGACCCAAGTTCCCACTCGATCTTTAACGCTTTGATGGCCTGCTGGCAGGCCCAAAAGTTACTTGCGGTAACGGCCACGGCATTGTCCAAACGCACGATGTCGCGCACCCCTAACACCCGTCGCGCCTCAGTTTCATCAACCGAACGCAGCCGTCCGCCATACACCGGACAGGTGATGCTGGAGGCCACCAGCATCCCGGGGATTTGCAGGTCAATGGTAAAGCGCGCCTTGCCGTTGACCTTCGCGGGCGTGTCCAGGCGTTGCGCGGGAGTGCCCAACAGCTTGAACTGCTCGGGGGTTTTCAGCGGCACCGCGTCGGGCAACGGCAGCGTCGCAGCGGCCTCGACCAAATCGCCGTAGTCAGCCTGCAGGCCTTTGGGGCCAAACACCTGGCCATTCTGCGCATGACACAGGCTCGGCGCGACACGCCATTGCAGCGATGCCGCCTGAATCAACAGGATGCGCGCTGTAGCGCCCGCCCGACGCAGCGGCTCCCAGGTGTAACGGGTAGAGGTCGAGCCACCAGTGGCCTGAAACTGAAGCAGGGTATCGGTATACAGTGCGGAGTTCGGTGGGGCCTCCTGGATTACTACCTTATCCAAATCGACCTCAAGCTCCTCCGCCACCATCATTGCAATACCAGTTTGCGCGCCCTGACCCATTTCAATCTTCGGCGAGATCACCGTGACCACGCCATCTGGGCCCACCCGCACAAAGGCCCCGAACCCCTCAGCGGAGCGATCACCCAGCCGGCCTAAGGCAGCAGCCTCGGAGGCAGCGCTTTTGGACACCAACGGCGGTAGCCAGGTACTCAACACCAAGCCGCCGACCGCGATACCGCTGCCTTGCAAGAGACGGCGACGGGACATATCAACATTCATTTCGATTGTCTTCTTCATCTCACGCCTCCTCTACACGGCC
Organism: Pseudomonas sp. LY-1; assembly: GCF_053502595.1. Classification (NCBI taxonomy): domain Bacteria; kingdom Pseudomonadati; phylum Pseudomonadota; class Gammaproteobacteria; order Pseudomonadales; family Pseudomonadaceae; genus Pseudomonas; species Pseudomonas sp. LY-1. Next base: position 4,674,051 of record NZ_CP094353.1, read on the forward strand.
AACACTGTGGATGGCTGTGCGAATACGGGTGTAGGTGGCGCAGCGACAAAGATTGCCTGCCATTGCAGCATCAATCGCCTGATCGTCTGGCGCGGGCTGGCTCTGCAGCAGAGCAGTGGCCGCCATGATCTGCCCTGACTGACAGTAACCGCATTGCACCACCTCATGCGCCAGCCAAGCCTGTTGAACGGCTTGACCGACAGCAGTCTCACCGATGGCCTCAATGGTGGTGATTGAGCGGCCCGTCAAAGCAGCAACAGGGGTCACGCACGAACGTATCGGCTGACCATCAAGATGCACGGTGCAAACGCCACACTGAGCAATACCACAGCCGTATTTTGTCCCGGTGAGGCCTAGCACATCGCGTAAGACCCAAAGCAGAGGCATATCCTGCGGCACGTCGACTTGGTGCGACTGTCCATTGATGATTAGCGTTTGCATCTTCATTCCTCAGACTAGTATTTTTAATGCCGACAACCTTAGTTATCGCTTTAATCATGTGGGTGCGGTACGGGAAGCAGGCCAAAACAGCCTCATACCTTCACGAATTAATCCGCCTTAAACGGGCAACCAACCACCCGGCCAGCGGAAAGGAGACAAGCTGGGTGATTGGTACCAATACCAGCACCTCCACCAATACCATTACTGGGAAACTCAAATCACGGGTCAGCGGGGCTAATATACTCAGCACCAACAAAAGCGTTGGGTAAAGCCCCAAGCAGCCAACCAGTACACGCCAGAACGCGGCGTTTATTTGATGCGAGCGCTTACTGCGTGCGTGCATAATCCCCCCACAGGCATTACTTGTACTTAGTGGCCTGGATCTTTTTAAATAAAAAAGCCCTACCAGCAAGGAGCTTGAGCTGGCAGAGCAAAAAACACTGTCATTCCAACAACAGGCAATCAGTCTTCACTTACCCGAACCACTAGCTTGCCAAAATTACGCCCCTCTAGCAGGCCGATAAAGGCCTTAGGCGCCTCCTCTAGACCACTCACCAATTCTTCACGATACTTAATCCGGCCCTGCGCAAACCAGCTCGACATATCGTTAAAGAATTCGTCGTAGCGGTGCGCGTAATCATCAAAAATAATGAAGCCTTGGACTTTAATACGCTTACGCAGAATAGCCCCCATCAAGGCAGGCGAGCGATCTGGCCCGTCGGGTAAAGCGGTATCGTTGTAGTGCGCAATAATTCCGCAGACCGGCACTCGGGCCTTGGCATTGAGCAGCGGCAGCACAGCATCGAAGACTTTTCCACCGACATTCTCGAAGTAAATGTCGATACCCGACGGGCAGGCCTTGGCCAGTTGCTCGGCGAAGTCCGGCGCTCGATGATCGAGGCAGGCGTCGAAACCTAGCACCTCGACAGCATGCCGGCACTTTTCCGCCCCTCCGGCCACACCGACCACGTGACAGCCCTTGATCTTGCCGATTTGCCCGACAGTCGCACCGACCGGCCCGGTAGCAGCCGCCACCACCAGCGTTTCACCCGCCTGCGGCCGACCAATATCCAGTAAGCCCATGTATGCGGTGAAGCCTGGCATTCCAAATATGCCCAATGCATAAGACGGCTGCGCTGGCGAATCGCCCAAAGGGGTCAGGTCGCTGCCATCGGACAGCGCATAGTCCTGCCAGCCACTAAAAGACAGCACCCAGTCATTCACTTTATAGGCATGATGCTTTGAGGCAACCACACGACATACAGTGCCCCCCACCATTACTCCGCCCACTTCGACAGGAGGGGCATAGGACGGCGCATCACTCATGCGACCACGCATGTAAGGGTCTAGCGATAGATAGATAGTGCGCAGAAGTACCTGCCCCTCTGCGGGTTCAGGAATTGGACCTTGTTCAATAAGAAAATTCGCTTCGACAGGCGCACCATGTGGACGCGATGCCAGAACAACGCTTCGATTGATTTGCTTTGATTGAGACATCTTCACACTCCTTGGATGGCGGGGAAAAACAACCGCATCAACGGAAAAATTAGACCAGTCTGCTATTTTTCCCATAAAAAAGCCACCCTACCGAGGCAGGAGGGTGGGCGATCTCGTAATCACGCCTCCTCAGGGACCAGCATCATCAGAGTAGTAGCCATGGCATTTTCTAGCGACCGACTGTTACGGTGCAGCTTGCTCAGCAGGCTTGCACCAAGCCAAAGCTGGTATAGCGCCAAGGCCGTTCGGTAAGCATCACCTTGCGGCAAAGAACCGTCTAGTTGACCCTGCTCAAGACAGCCAGAAATACGTTCAATTATCTGATCTGTTCCGTCACGGAGAGTGAGGCGCATAACCTCCGAAAGATCTGCAACCTCAGCGCTCAGTTTAACTACAAGACACTTTTGCTCATCGCAGGGCTTACAATAGCTTTCAAGCCACTTCTGCCAATATCCCATAAGCCGCTCACGGGCTGTATTGCCGGTAGCGGCAAATCGTTCATCCATGTTCGCCAGATAATTGCGAAAGTAATCCTCGAGCAAGCACTGCCCGTACTGCTCCTTGGATTTGAAGTAATGATAGAACGAACCTTTTGGCACAGTTGCGGCTTGCAGAATCTCGTTAAGCCCAACACCCGTGAACCCCTTAACCACCATCATTCGGTGACCCGTATCGAGCAAATGTTGGCGCGTATCATCGTAACGTGGTTTCATCAGTGCAAGCTACCATAAAATAGACCAGTCGTCTATGTGAGTTTTATGCTCCAGAGATTGTAGCAATTGTTGATGGCCTCCGCAGGTATAAACACTAACCCACGCTCGGCATCCTCATAGCGCCGCAGTACACGCAAAGAACCAATCCTAAGCCTCCCAAAGCTCCTTGGATTTCAGTGGGCGCACTCCTCTCTCGCTAGAAGACAAGCATCGAGATGCAGATCTCAAAGGACTCGGAGCGGACCGTAAGTGCTATCGGAGCATTCAGCCCACCAGAATAGTAGACTGGTCGCATATTGACAGATACAATTTCTTGCCTACTCGTTGCGAGTCCGCAAATTACCTATCGATAGCCTCAGACAATGCACATTTCCCTTACCGAGATCACTCAGAAGGCGTAAAAATGATGATAAAACTTCACCACCTCAATGACTCAAGGTCGTTTCGTATTCTGTGGCTGCTGGAAGAAATAGGCCAACCATATGAAATTATTCGGTATCAGCGTGATAAAAAAACACATCTAGCCCCCGAGACACTGAGGGGCATTCACCCCCTAGGCAAATCTCCAGTTATCGAGCTTGATGGAAAAATAATTGCGGAGTCAGGCGCGATCGCAGAAATCCTGATAAAAAAATTCGCACCTCATTTAGCACCAACAGAAAGCTCTGCAGAATACCTTGACTACTTACAATGGATCCATTTCTCAGAAAGCTCCGCAATGCTTCCGTTCTTACTGAAAATATTTAATGAGTTTGAAACACAATCTGGAACCGAACTAAAATTCCTTAACAACTACGCCGAAGCTGAATTCAATAAAGTTTTTTCCTATCTAAACAACCACTTGAATAACAAAAAGTTTTTAATCGAGGAGAGACTCACAGGAGCAGACTTCATGCTGGGATTTGTGGTAAAAGGCGCGCTCAACCTGCTCAAATCCAAGAGCGAATTTCCACATATTGAAACCTACATTAAAAACCTTGAAAACCAGAAAAGTTACAAGCTAGCGCTGGATATAGACGCGAAGTGAGTTTAGCTTTTTAACAAATAGCTGTGGCAGACTCTCAAACTGCCATGGCTCTCACCATCATGAAGCTAAGACCACCAAAGCTGACATCCTTCAAGTGACGGAACACTGGAGTGATGATCAACCTGCTTAAGGATGGTCTGAAGTAGCCATGTATTTCCCCGGCATACCACCTAGCGCAACTTTTAAACTCGCCAAATGATCAAAAAACAATCAATTCGACGAGTATTTCTTACGTTTTCGCCACCCGGACCCCACTCCGGTGGCCATTTCCCGCATTACAGGCGCACCTCTCCTGCATTCGTCAGTAAATGTCGGCGCGCCATCCACAGGTTCGACAGAGCGAACAGTGTCACCAGTTGCGCCGTGTTTTTGGCCAAGCCGCGAAAGCGCACCTTGGTGTAACCGAACTGGCGCTTGATTACCCGGAACGGATGCTCGACCTTGGCGCGCACCTGAGCCTTGGCCTTTTCAATCTTGCGCTTGGCTTTGTACAGCACGCTGCGCTTATCGAGTTTTTTGTAGGTGCTGCGGCGTGCCGCCACCTGCCAGATAACTTCACGTCCTTCATGCTCGGGCCGCTTTTCGACACCGGTGTAGCCTGCATCGGCGCAGACCACGTTTTCGTCGCCATGCAGCAATTTGTCCACCTGGGTGACATCCGCCACATTGGCCGCCGTGCCCACTACGCTGTGCACCAGACCCGATTCGTCATCGGCGCCGATGTGGGCCTTCATGCCAAAATAATACTGGTTTCCCTTCTTGGTCTGGTGCATTTCCGGGTCGCGCTTGCCGTCCTTGTTCTTGGTCGAACTGGGCGCATTGATCAGCGTTGCATCGACGATGGTGCCCTGGCGCAGCGACAGGCCGCGGTCGCCCAGATAGCCATTGATGACAGCGAGGATGCCGGCCGCCAGCTCGTGTTTCTCCAGCAAGCGGCGGAAGTTGAGAATGGTGGTTTCGTCGGGGATGCGCTCCAGGTTCAGCCCGGCAAACTGGCGCAGGATCGTGGTTTCGTACAGCGCTTCCTCCATCGCTGGATCGCTGTAGCCGAACCAGTTCTGCAGCAGATGCACACGCAGCATCGCCATCAACGGGTAGGCCGGACGGCCACCTTCACCTTTCGGATAATGTGGCTCGATCAAAGCAATCAAGCCCTTCCACGGCACCACCCGATCCATCTCGATCAGGAACAACTCCTTGCGGGTTTGCTTGCGCTTGCCAGCGTACTCGGCGTCGGCGAAGGTCATCTGCTTCATCGGGAAACTCGGTGGGTGGGGTCGCGGTATTTTGCCAAATCAGAAAGTCTTTTTCAGAGTTTCCTTAAAGCTTGTCAGTAACCAGGCTTAAAAATTTACTCAGCTAACGATGAATACGGCTGTTACGTCAGAGCCAGACCGGGCGTCGCTTCGCAGCTACACAATAGCAAGCACAGGCTTACATGTTGGAGCTTATTGAAAAATGACCCAAGAAAGATTTATGTTTTTGTTTCCCAGTGGCAGTGGATAAGCTTGGCAGTAGTATCCCGATTGAAGTCGCATCGACACCCACTGCAGGTAGGCATGCGATTCAGAGCGACGTATATAACGAGCCTACAGAAGCGAGCGGTAAAGTAATTTTGAATAAGTTCTAACACCCTTTCCAATGATCAATAGCCAGTTCAGTTTTGTGAAAACACGCTTCCCTAGCCTGGCAAAGGACACGGCACATCTGGCGACGCGATTTGCAATGTCGAATCTGTGGATGGCATTCCGACATTTAGCGAGCGATACAGGAGAGGTGTGCCTGTAATATAGGGAATAGCCACCGCGAGGTTCTCACGGCGGCTAATAAAGATAGGAATGAGTGAGTGATCTGAGCGTTTTGGATCAAATCGGCACTTTCAAAATTGAAGGCAGCCGAATTTTACAAAAAAATATGGCTACCTCAGACCACCCCTAGCCGGGCCTTCCAAACATCGCAGAGCCTTGTTTTATTCTCGAGCTCCCTACTAAAAAAGCAACAGATAACACTTTAAGCATCGAGCACTGCAAATACTTCTCCAGCAGACTGAATCGCCGCTAGTGCAGCAGGAACTCCGGCAGCTATACCTATTTGGATAATTGTGTCAATAATTTCCTGACGCGAAACACCGGCACGCAAGGCTGAGCCAATTCGCAGTTTCAGAATGGGAGCAGCAGTTGCTCCTAGCGCAACACATCCAGCTACCATAATGAGTTCTCTGGTACGCAGATCTAACGAACTCTGCCCATAGACATCGGCAAATTCCCACTCCATAACAAATCGGCCTATAGCAGGAGCAAGGTCCTTTAGCCCGTCCAAGAATTCACTAGAACGCAGCCCAGTGATCTCCTCAAACGCCGCCTGGCCAGCAAGGAAACGCTGATCGTTGACTGATACAGTTTCGGGGGCTTTAGCCATTACAGAAATCCTCCTAATTGATTTGAAATGCGCTTCAGTTTGTCCGCAACGTGAATAATTACCGGATGGTAATTATAGGGCAAAAAATCAACCGATCAATAGTTATTTACCAATCAGTAATTAGCGAGCGTGGTGCGACATTTCACTGCAAAGCGTCCCACCTTGTTTACCAAGCGATTGTCTATCGTTATGCTGAAAGCATGATCAGATCACCACAATCGAAACGCAAATGTGCCCCCACCGAGACGATCGACGACTCCTCGAGGCCAACGCCAAACAAACGCAAACGCATGCCCCCCCAAGAGCGTGAGAGGGAGATTATTGAAGAGGCGGTACGCTTTTTCGCCGAGGTCGGATTCGAAGGTACCCTACGCGAGTTAGCCGAACGCCTTGGAATCACACACCAGAACCTGTTTCGTTATTTCGCAACGAAAGAGGCGTTGATAGATAGAGTGTACCAAGAGGTCTACCTTAGCCGCTGGCAACCTGAATGGGAGGCAATGCTAAAGCAGCCTGGAAAGACCTTGGAAGCGCGATTAATCGACTTTTACAAGGCATATTTGCCTGCGATCTTTCGATATGACTGGGTTAGGATTTTTATTTTTGCAGGACTCAAGAGCGTCGGCATCAGTCAACGTTATCTTTCCCTAATCCAGACCAAAGTGATCGAACCAGTGGCGATGGAATTACGTGAGCTTTCCTGCGAAAAGCCACCCGGTGAGACCTTATCGTCGGCTGAGCTTGAAGTTGCATGGGGATTACACGGTGAATTATTTTATCTTGCCCAACGTCGCTGGGTATATGACATGACAGTTCCGGAAGATCTGGATCGTTTTATCGAAATATCTATCATTCGCTTCCTGCATGGAGCACCTGCTGCCATGCAGGCATTGACGCGCGACGGAGCTAACTAAAAGTTGCGACGCCAGCTCACACGATTAAATCGTCCCGCTCACGCGCACCGCCAATCACTCCGACGGCTCCTATAACAGTACCGTCGCGAAGCAACTGTATTCGCCAAGAATATATCGCAACTGCCCCCCCTCCCCGTGCGAACTATTTATAGCGAAGAGTGGTCCGCCTGACTGAATATATCGAGCCAGATCTAAAGGGCTAATACCGAACTCACCAATCCGGATATGCGCGATTAAATCCCCTCCAGCGTCCTCCACCGCAATCCTCATCGGCTGATTGATTCGCTCAGTCTTAAATTGCGCCGCCGCAATAGACTAAAGGGCATTATTCAGACTCAACATCAATGAAGTCCTTTGAGTATGGATACCATTAAATATCATACACTCTGGCGAGAGTGCTAATAGGCACGGTACTCAAGCGTGGCGGACATTAGAACTGGGATGTCCCGATCCGTAGGGCATCATAAATGCCGCCAACACTGCACCTATTAATGTAACCACAGCGATCGCTGCCAAGGTATCGGCATGCGCCAAAATCTGAGATTGAAGCCGCACATTACTAGCTAGTAGATGCAATGCCTGTTCCGTCGCCTGATCACTGCCGCTGGACCGTATACTGACTGCCGATATAAGGGCATCCAGCCTCGCTGAAACAGCGGCCGAGGATGTGCTCACATGATCCATAAGTACATTAGATCGGGTTTGCTCACGTACTCGATCCAAAGTGCTAACCCAAGCCAAACCCGCCGTACCGCAGATACTGCGCATAACATTGAATGCCATAGCAGCATGCAATCCCTCGCGCGGCAAAAGATCACCAACATACAAATACAGCAGTGGCAACAAGATCAGGGGCAGCCCTAAGCCCTGCAATATCTGCCCAATGCGCAACTCATCGCCCTCCCATGAGCCGTCGATGTTCAAGCTGTCATGCAGAGCACCCGTGGCGACCAATACGCCCCCCAATACAAGTAAACGACGGGGACCTCCCAACCATTTCCTATCCAAGCACACTACCGCGCCCGCAAAACTAATCAATTGCGGCCAGCCTGCATCCCACAGCACCGCTCCCAATTCGCGCGGATGATAGCTGTGTATCTGTATAAGGAATTGGGGAATCACATAGCTGCAACCTGTCACAGCGACACTGAAAGGCAAAATTCCCAAAATGCCCAGTACTATATTGCGTCTCGACAGCAGTTCTACATTAAGCAGGCGATCATGCCTCACTCTGACCACGTGATATATAAATCCGCATATGGCAACCGTACCGGCGAATAGCAACACTCTAATTGGGGTTGCCTGTAACCAATCAAGCCGATTACCCTGATCGAAAGCACAGGCGAGCATGCCGAGCCCGCCAACGAACAGGAGCATTCCAAACCGATCCATATGAAGCAAAGGCCGCAAACGCAGTCTTTCGCGCGGCAGACCATAGAAACCCGCGATCAATGCGAATATGCCAGGCAGAAGGTTTGCGAGAAACAGTGCGCGCCATCCCCACTGGTCGAGCAGCCAGCCTGTGATTGCAGCGGCCAACTGCGGGGCCAGAGTCGAGGCGGAGGTATACAGTGCCAAAGCAAGAGCACGATGCCTAGCCGGTAGAGTTCGCAATAGCGCAACTATCGCCATCGGTAATAGGACCCCGCCGGCCATACCCTGTGCAAAGCGAACGATGACCTGAGCAGCATAAGGAGGGCTGAACGCCATTAATACCGAGGTAGCCATAAAGAGCAACGTTGCCCCTAACAACACCCGTCGAAGTGATAACGCAGTTGCCAACCAGCAGCCAATCACCACGCCGACTACATCTCCAGCGGCATAAGCTGAAGAAAGCAAAGTACCTTCGTCAACCCCCAGGCCTAAACCACCCCGTACATCGGCAAATCCCAGCACAACGTATCGGGCACCGAGCACGGTCATCCAGGCTGCAGCAATAGCGGCCACGCAGGCCGAAAAACGCCGACGATCCCATCGAATCAAAGATCCGGGAAAAAGTCGCGACTTCAGCCGACTATTCACTTCTGATACGGCAAGGCCTAAAGAGTCACTCACACCCGCCCTCGCAGCCAGCCGGTTAACCAATCAATAAAATTTCCTGAACTCAGTCCGGTTGATGTGTGAATGGTCGTAGTAACGGACATACCCGGGAGCAGAGAGGACTGCGAATCCTGACTCGGGTCAAGTGTGATCTTCACCGGAAAACGCTGAACTACCTTAGTGAAATTACCTGTCGCATTGTCGGCTGGAAGCAAAGCAAACTGCGCCCCGCTGGCAGGCTGAAGACTGTCAACCTTACCTTCGAATGCTTGGCCAGGCAGACTGTCAACCAAAATAGTAACGCGCTGTCCTGGGCGTATATGCGTTATCTCGCTTTCCCTAAAATTTGCGACCACCCAAACATGTGGCAGCGGAACTACATCGGCGATCAGCGTTCCGGTGCGCACATACATACCAGGACGCACATGACGCTCGCCAATGACGCCATCAACCGGAGACGTGATACGTGTCCAGCCAAGATCTATATTGCGCAGATTCAGACTCGACTGTGCAGCCTGAAGATTGGCTCTCGCCTTGTTTATACTCGCATTGCTCATTTTCTCCCGCTGTTGCGCCGCCATCCACTCGGCGCGCCTCTGGGCAAGATTAGCGCTCAAACGCTTAACGTCTGCATCAATACCATCAACCTGCTGGCGAGACACCGATCCACTTGGCAGTAAAGCATGATAGCGACTGTGATCAGCAACTGCGCGATCCAACTCAGCGTGTAAAGCCCGTAAGGATGCCGCAGCCGCTTCTACTTGAATCTGTTGATATTGCTTTTGGCTGAGAGATTCGACCAGCGCGGCAGCGGCTAAATCAGACTTAGCCTGAGCTTCGGCAACCTTTTCTCGATAATCAGCATCCTGCACTAATGCCAACAAATCGCCAGAACGCACTCTCTGATTGTCGCGGATCGGCACATCCACGAGATATCCTTCAACGTGTGATACTAGCGGGGTCAGATCGGCCCGGACGTAGGCATCATCAGTAGTCACACTATCCCTGTACGGAATCGGGTACCAGACTGCCACCGCAGAAGCGAACAGCACGGACGATGCCATAGCGAAGCGCCTTGACATTCGCACTCTGGTTGTAACAAGCGGCCAACCCACTATTAACGCCCATCTACTTTTTATTCTGCGACGAGATCTGCACGTCGCATCCCCACTTTTTGCCGCAGATTGTCGGAGCATCTACAATCACCATTAATTACCATTTGGTAATTATAGGTCTTGAGATCGGCAAGTCAACCCGAGTTCAGTTACCGCAAGCACCAGCTGTTACCGATCGAAATCACATCCGAAAATATTTCAGATCTATATCACCTACGTGAACGCCCCACGGTATCGACTGCTGTCGGGGATTTGGCGTGCTCACTTTTGGCTCAGCACGCTCATCACTGGAGAGGATCTGCGTATGTATAACCCGTGCCCAAGCTGTAACTCTGGACGCGTCGTCACGAAAAATATCGGTAAACAAACGGGTGGATTAATTGGTGCGGCAGGCGGTGTGGCCAGCGGTGCCGCCGGCGCCCTTTCAGGCGCAGAAGCCGGCGCGGTGCTGGGAGTAGTCGGCGGGCCGGTGGGAATCGCTATCGGCAGCATCGCCGGGGCGATTTTGGGTGGTCTGTTCGGTGGGGTCGCAGGTGGCATTGCCGGGGCCACGCTGGGCGAGCAGATCGATGAAAAAATCCTTCTCAACTATCAGTGCCTGGCGTGTGGCTACAGCTTCAGCGTCAACCGTTAAGTCGTTGTGAACAGGCGTCGTTGGTTAATGAAACGACGCGCTTTTCCCTTCATTCGCAAGGAATCATTCCCATGGCTCATCTCGTTGAACAAATGGCTTACGTTGGTGCCACGCCCTGGCATGGTCTGGGCAGTCGCCTCTCCCCCAAACAACCGCTCGAAGTCTGGCAGCGTGAAGCGGGTATGGACTGGCAGATTCAGGAAAGCCCGGTCCATTTTAAGTCTGACGCCATCGGGCACCTGGGCTCAATTCATACCTTCCCTGAGCAGAAGGTGCTGTATCGCTCCGACACCAAGGCCCCTCTGTCGGTGGTTTCTCAGCGCTACCAGGTCGTGCAGCCGCGTGAGGTCTTGGAGTTTTATCGCGATCTCACCGAAGTCTCGGGCTACGAGCTGGAAACCGCGGGAGTGCTCAAAGGCGGTCGCAAGTTCTGGGCGCTGGCCCGTACTGGGCAAGGCACGACGCTCCGTGGTAACGACCAGGTGAATGGCTACCTACTGCTGGCCACCTCCTGTGATGGCACTCTGGCCACCACAGCGACCCCGACCACCGTGCGCGTGGTCTGCAACAACACCCTGACCATCGCTCTGGATGGCACCACCCGCGCGATCAAGGTACCGCACAACACCCGCTTCGATCCGCAGGCGGTGAAAAAGCAGTTAGGCATCGCCGTTTCACAGTGGGACACCTTCATGCATCGAATGCGCACTCTGTCTGAACGCAAGGTGCAGTGGCATGAAGCGATGGGCTTTTTCATGAGCGTTGTGTGTGACGTCCCCCCCAATAGCAAACTGCCCGAAGTCCTGCCGAACGAGCGCGCATTGCGCAAGGTTCAAAGCCTATACGAAGGCGGAGGTCGCGGCGCCACGCTGGAATCGGCCCAAGGAACTGCGTGGGGCTTGCTCAATGCGGTGACCGAGTACGTTGATCACGAGCGACGTGCCCGAAGTACTGAATACCGCATGGACTCGGCTTGGTTTGGCCAAGGGGCTCTCATCAAACAACGCGCCCTGCAAGCCGCATTGCAACTCGCCGCCTAGCTCCACTCACTTAATCAACTATTAAAGCGCCTGGTCAGCTTCTGCTGGCTGGGCGTTTTTTATGCCGCACAGGAAAACATCATGCACACACAAACTCTGCAACACCCGAGTAACAAACCCCGTCCCGCCTTACGCCTGGTGGGGACCAAACAACTGCCGCGTGAGGACTGGTTGGCAGTTCGCAAACAAGGTATCGGCAGTTCGGATGCCGCAGCAGCCGTCGGACTTAACCCATATAAATCCCAGTTGGAGCTGTGGCTGGAGAAAACTGGGCGTGACACCTCACTGCCCAAACTCGATCCACAGGATGAAGACAGCCCAGCTTACTGGGGCAACATTTTGGAGCCTATCGTGGCGACGCATTACAGCCGGCGCAGCGGTCATCGGGTCCGCCGCATCAATGCGGTGCTGCAGCATCCTGATCCAAAACTGGCCTGGATGCTGGCCAACATCGACCGAGAGGTGATCGGCGCGCCAGAGGTGCAGATCCTCGAATGTAAAACGGCCGGTATCAACGGGGCTCGCCTCTGGAAAGAAGGTGTACCGGAGTATGTGCAGTTGCAGGTCATGCATCAGCTCGCCGTCACCGGCAAGCAGGCGGCGGATGTGGCGGTACTGCTCGGTGGCCAGCACCTGGAGGTCCATCGCATCGAACGGGACGAATCGATGATTGCTCGGCTGATCGACCTGGAGCGGTTGTTCTGGGATTACGTGGTCAGTGACACCCCACCACAGGCCGATGGCACGGCCTCAGCAGACGCGGCATTGCGCTGCCTCTACCCCGAGGATAACGGGCAGACTCTGGACTTCAGCCAACAAACGGAGTTGGCCAGCACCTACCTAGAGCTCAAGGCTGTTCGCCAGCGCATTGCTCAGCAAGAGACGCGTGAGGCGCAGCTCAAGCAGGTCCTGCAGCAGGCCATGGGTGAAGCCACCCGTGCAGAGTTTGCGGAAGGCTACATCAGCTGGAAGAAGTCCAAAGACAGCCTTGGTCTGGATGTCGAACAGATGCTCAAGGACAAACCCTACCTGCAGGCCCGCTACCCCAAGATCAAAACAGGCAGTCGCCGCTTCCTGATCGGCTGAATCATCCCACTCACCCACGCCACCCGGACCGTTTAGGTCCCGGTGGCTTTTTTATTTCCGGATTAAGGAGAACCGCCATGCTCAAAGGTTTAGCCATTACCCCTCCGGTACTCGGGCGCATTTCCATCGGCAAGGTCGTCGAGAAAAACGGCAAGCGTCTACCGGAAAAGGACGATCAATTCACCCTTACCTCCCAAGTACAGAGCCGCGACGGCTGGCTGCTGCATCCACTCAATGAGGAGCTGCGCAATGGCCAGGACGGCAAGCTACGCAGTATTCCGATCCGGCTGCTGTTCAACGAGCCTGACCTGAACTTTCGGGCGGACTACAGCCTATTTGACCGTAACAGCGGCCGGCCGCTGTGTGTAGGCAACGGCGAGACTTGCAAGCGTTTGACCAAGGACGGCATCCAGTCGTTGCCCTGTCCTTCACCGGATGGCTGTTCACTGGCTCAAGGCAATGCCTGCAAGCCTTACGGCCGGCTGAACGTGGTAATTGGCGATGACGATCCGCTGGGCAGTTTCGTCTTCCGTACCACTGGGTTCAACAGCATACGTAATCGATGTCCTGATTTCCCGCTGGTGGCGGAGAAAAGGGTGGGATTGGATCTGGTACCGGTTGCGGACGAGCCAGTCGCTCTAATTTGAGCAGTAACTGTGCGTATTGGTTGTCCTCGAAGGCACGCAACTGATCGCGGATCATGGCGATACGCTTCTGCCCTTGCATTGACTGCTGAGCTTCAACAAACGGCACAGCGAGCTGAGCCTGCTGCTCAGGCTTAAGACTGCCGTACTCGTTGCTCCCCTGCAGACGCTGCTCCAACTCGGCAAGCCGGCTGACTGCGGTAGCCTTCTCGCTGGTTAGCTGGTTAGCAATGGCTTGCTGCAGGGCCTCCAGTTGCGGTTTGGCCTGCTGCAGGCGGTTGCCTTGCCAAGGTTTATTCTCGGTGAGTAATGCCTTGATGGCTTCAACCTCCCCCGTGGCAACATAGGCGAAATTGTCTTCCTGCTCCTGCACCAGTTGGCGAGCCTGATCGTAAATAGCTTTTTGCGGACTACCCATGAAGCGACGTAGCGGCTCAATGATCTGCTCTTTGGTGTCGAGCATGGCATCGGAGGCGCGGGACAGTTCGGTAAGGAACCAGCTGGCGTTTTTGCCGGCGATTTCCTTGAGAGTAGCCATCACGCCATCCAGCACGCAGAGGAAGCCATACAAGGCTTTTTGCCCATGCAGGTCGGCTAAATCAATCTCCAGTTCTTTGATGGCGTCGATGGTTTCACGTGCCAGAGCGCGGGCTTCGTTGCAGCTGGCGGGACGGTCGAAAAAGTCGGCAAAGAACTCTTTGAGATGGCGAACCTGGGAGGCGCTGAACTCGATTTGCGGCTCCAGCACCAAGGTGGTGTGAGCGTTGGTGTTGCGCAAGCTGCGCTCTAGGTTGTCGCCTTCCAGCAGGTTGCTGTCTTGCCGCACCTCCGCTTTGCCGCGTGCGCAAAGCAGCGCGAGGTTGCAGAGGATGGCCGCGTAGTACCAACCGTAGTTCTTGCGCTCGAAGCGCTCCAATAGGGTTTTGACCGTGGTGCGCACACCGCTGCGAGCATTGCTCTGGATATAGGCCAGTAGTTCCTGCTCGGGCTCGGTCAGGCTAGTAGCGTCGTTGCCGAGTAGACCGTCCTGGGCCTGGCGCAAGTATTTGCCGATGTCATTCTCGTTGAACGGCACATCGCGCAGCATGCGCAGGTTCGGATAAGTAGTTTCAATCAGCTGGTAGAAGCCTTTGAGAATACGGGCCTGACCGTCACTGCTGGTGGCCTCCACGTCGGCGGCGTTAATTATCAAGTGCGCTTTGCCGAGCAGCTCCTTGGCACGATCCTGCAGCTCGGCCAGACGTTCGTTGTTCTGGAAACCCTTGGCGTCGATGATGCGTTTGACCGCTTCCTGCTGGGTGCTGCTGTTCTGTCGGATGTATTTCTCAGTGCGCTTGTGCAGGGTGAGATCCTGCATGAACCGGGCATCAGCCGGCAGCACCACGCGCAGCTCATCACGTCCCATGCTCTGCATACGCTGCACCGTGAGGTTATCGAAGTTGTCACTAAGCGGAGTGACAATGTGGATGGCCAACTCAAACTCACGACTGAGCGAACGGTCGTCCATTTTGCGCGTATAGGCGTAGTCCTGGCCGTTTTCATAGCGGACCTTGCGCTGCTTGACCACACCATCAAACAGCAGGGTTTCCAGCTCCTTGATGACATCGGCAGTTTCGATCTCTGTGTTTTTGATCTCTTCTTCGATGTCCTTCTCTTCGTCGGTCAGGTACTCGTAGAGCTCGCCATTGCGTTGGATGTAGGTTTGCTGCTCCAGCAAGTTGAGTGCCGCTTCCAGCTTCTTGCGTTGGGCTGGAATGTCTTCGCCAAAACGCTCTAGCATCAGTACATTGAGATTGCGCAGAGTGGCCTTGAACTCCTTGACGTACTTGACCAAGAACAATGCTTTGAGCACGCGCACCGCGTATGGGTCGCCAAGGTGCCGCTCGGCATTGTTGATAGCGCTTTGAATAGCGCTTTTCAGCGCGCCGCGAATGCCTTCGAACATCCGATCGAAGGTGGCCAGCTGGCCCACTGGCTCGCTGTCGATAGCCATGGCCACTTCGCGGAATACACCGAGCATGGAGCGTTCGCCCACCGAGTTGGCCTTGCCCTCAAAGCCGTTGTGCATGGATATGCCACGAATGGCCGACTGGAAAAGCGGGAACTGGTAGGGCACGAAGGGGTAGCAGTAGGTGAAGTGCTCCAGATCGCGGAAGTTCTGGTAGTGCTGTCCACCGTCGGCAAAGTCGAACAGAGTTTTGAAGTTGTTGAGCTGCTGGTTGTAGACGGTTTTCAGCAGCTCGGCACCGGAATCGTTCTTGGTCAGCAAGCGTTTCTGGATCACCTCGGCCACGTCGGCGCTGGTGAGCTTGAGACGGTTGGCAAAGCGCGCCTGGATCTTGGTGAAGTCGTTGCTTTGTTGCTTGCTCATGTCGCCCATCACGGAGTCCATATCCTCCTGTGCGGTGACAAATACCCATGCCCGGCCCTGGCACTTGGTGGCCAAACTTTCAGCCACGGTTTGCAGGTTGGTCATGAGCTTGGTGTTGTCGGCAATGTACTGACCGACCTCATCGACAAAGAAATTCAGGCGGAAGTTGGGCGGCTGTTTGTCCAGCCACTCCTTGACCTGATTGCCGAAGTCTTCAATGGAAACGCTGTGTTGAGCGCGGTATTTATCGAGGATGCCCTTGGCCAGCGCCAGGTCTTCGTCGGTGATCTGGGCGTAGGCCTTGGCGATGTTGCCTGTCTCCAGCAGCGCCTGCTCGCGACCACGCTCCCAGGGCTTATTGGCGATGCTCTGGTAGGCTTCCTTGAACGGTTGGAACAGTTCGCGACTGTCCAGGTCGCGTTCAAACTGGGCAATGTAGCCCTGCTTGCCGTAATAACCACACATCTCGTTGAAGACTTTGACGAACACAGAAAGCAAGGCGTCGACCTGGGTCTTGCTGATGATGTCGGCCTTCTGGTCGATGTTGAACAGGATGCTTTTCGAGGGGATGGCGACAGCTTTCTTGAGCTGGGCGCGCAACAGCTCGTCGTCATCCTTGATCTTGGGTAGGAAGATGTCCAATGCAGTACTGCCGTCGACCTGGCGATTTTCCAGCAGCAGGGCGAGCATTTTCAGCAGGTGCGACTTACCCGAGCCGAAGAAGCCGGAGACCCAGACGCCATTGGCATGGTGGTAGTCGGTATAGGCATCGAGGAAGTGCTCCAGACGCTTGGCGACTTCGTCAGTCAGGACGTATTCACTGAGCTCGTTGAACAAGCTAGCTTCGTCGTCGGCCTTGATGACGCCCTCAATCGGGCGACTGACTGGGCTCTTGAAAATTCCGTTGAGTTTCATCGACTGCTTCCTTACACCTGAGACTCGAAAATATTGAATGCACGGTAGTACTTGTCATCGTGCAGCAGACCGAACAGCTCCAGTGACGCGCCTTGTTCCAGCGAATGCCGATACTCACCGGGGAAGAACATCACCGTGGGTTTGTCCTTGGCCGTGCTTTGCAGATTGTTGAGTACATTGTGCGAGCGAATATAGGGGAACACTTCACCGATGCCGGAGAGGAAAAGCACGTCGTAATCCGCCTGAGCAATACGTTCGCCAATAGCCGGGACCAGGTGTTCCTTGATATCCAATACACCCTGCAAAAGTTCCAGCAGACCTTCTTTTTCCACATCGGGCTCAACCGCCCGGATCTGCTCCCACAAGCTGACACCTTCGTCACTGCCCTCACGAGCCTTTAGCAAGTCGATGGTCAGGTCGTACAGGCTGACTTCCAATACCTTTACACCACGCCCCTGCAAACAATCGATACGCAGACCGGCCAACGTGTTGACCAGTTGCCGCTGCATGCGTTGTATCTCAAAGGCTTCAGCCGCCTTGAATTCGCAGATGTAGAACGGCAGATCATTATTCAGCCCTTTCATTTCCAGAAAGCGTTGACCGCTCATGACGTTCAATAGGTGTTCAAAGCGGGCTGCCAGCGGCTGCTGACTGATTTTTTGGCTCATTGCAGCCACCTTTTAAGTTCATGGTCAGTTGCCGGGAATATCAGCAATTGCTCGTTATCGTGGCGAACCAGTAAATGGGCCAGCGCTGGAGTTATCAACACTGGCTGAATCTGGTGCTGGGCGCTGATCAAGTCGGCATCCCGCAACATGCGGAACAGGTTTTGTCGCAATTTGCTATGCGTGGACGCAGCCAGTTCATCCAGCTCGGCATGCCACAAAGCTTTGGCATTGCAGAAGGCATCGTAATCGCTTGTCGTGAGTTGGCGGCGCATAAGCAGGTAATGCTCGCGCAGAACTTCGCGAGCGAAGTCGCGGATGAACGCATAGCGCCGGCAAGTTGCAGCCCACAGAAGGTAGCCTTGCTCCCGCAGGCTGCCATCCACCAAAAACTCCAGCTCCTCTGGATCCAAAAGCTCCAGACGCGCGATCAACTCCTTACTGATACGTGTCGCAGCAGCCGCTGTACGAACTTGCAACAGGTTCTCACCACGCACCTGCTTCCGTGTTTGCTTCCAATCACGCAGCGTTAGATAGCGCTCCACAACCAGCGGTGCTTCCTGCAAAAACAGGCCACCCGTGGTGAAAGAAAGACGATAACGCTCAGCCATCACTTCGCGCCTGCTGCGATTCGTCACTGGCTCCGCCAGCTTTGACCCAGGTATCCACCTCAACCTTCTGGAACTTCCACAACCGACCGACCTTGTGGGCTGGCATGCTGCGTTTGGCAATCCATGCATAAACGGTGTCCTTGCTGACGCCGAGGTGTTCGGCAATTTCATCAACACTGTGCCAACGATCAGTCATAGCTAAATCTGCCGATAAAAAAACGTGCTGATATTAGCCGTTTTTGTCGGTTTTAATAAGGTTAAAGCTGTTTCTCAGGATTAATGCCTGACAAATGCCTGCGCCACTTCAAAATGGCTTCAAAGGGCAGCCTAGCGAGTTTGCTTTGGTAAGCCTACGCTGCGAATAGCTCAGTGGCGAAATGAAAATGCGTCGCCATCAGTTCCCTCACCCGCCGGGATACATCTGCTCGATCAGCTGATCGAACTCTCCGCCATACCCACAGTAATCACGCGGAACGTGCTCAATATCCTCGGCAATCTGCGCAATCACTTCGCGCAGTTCCAATTGTCCATACCACCGAGCAGGAATCGCCGCAGCGCCATACTGAACACCAAGTATGTGTCCAGTGATCAGTCCGGAACCGTCGCTGTTGCCACCGTGATTCACCGCTGTTATGACGCCATCCTCGAACGAGCTCGCCGTCAGGGCACACCAGAGGCCAATTGCCAGCGCTTCTTCAGCGACCCAACCGCCACCGAGTTCGCCGATGCGTTGCGGGGTGGGCTTGTAGCCTTCATAGAAGAAAAACAGCACACGCTCGATAAGGCTGCGAGCTTCTTCCATGCCGGGCTTTTGCCCATATTTGGCCAGGCTTTCGCTAACTGCATGTTCGAGACTGTCCTCCCTGTCGACCATCCGCTGGAGGATGTCAGCGAACAGCCCTGCCGTCAGGTAGCCTGTAGGGTGCCCGTGAGTAAGGCGGCCTGACTGGGCAGCGTAGTCAAAGGCGTTAGCAAAGAATGCACAGGGAGCAACGCGCATCAAGGCGCCGCAGCCCTTGCTGTTGTTCTCGGCGACAGCACCAAGCCGCTGGGTGGCCTTGAGGGCCGTGAGACATGTGGTGCCAGGGGCGCGACGAGACCAGAGTTCTCGCTGTTCGATCAACCACCCGTCCCTGCTGACTAGTATCGCAGGAGGGTAATTCTGGGTCATCAGCCAGCGCAGCAACGCATGGTGGATAATGCTGGGAACATGGCAAATCCCTCGTGAACTACTTCTCACATAAGCCCGCAGCAAACCTTCGGCCGTGAATAGCATCATCTGCGTGTTGTCGGTGATGACACCGGAGATACCGAAAGTAGGGGCAAAATCAACGATACCCTGCGAACCGAATTTAGCTTCGATTGCAGGCCATTCGAGGAACTCCACCGTGGCGCCCAACGCATCGCCGACTGCACCGCCCAGTAGGCAACCTTTGATCCGTTCAAGTCTGTTCATATCCTTCGCCCTTATCCCTCTGCTGGGATCAATTCCTGCAAAATCACCAGCTTTCTTTGCAGCTGCTCGATGTGCGCTTTCTCAGCGCGCAGCGCCGAGCGCAGCTCCCAGTTTTCCATATCCAAAATCCGTGCCCAGCGCGTGCCCTTTTGACAGCCAAGAGCCATTTTCCAGAGCTCCCGCAACCTCAGGCACTGCAGCACAAGCGTCAGCAGGATTGCTCCCATCATCACCAATGCACCTGTCGAAACAGCATCCGACATTGTCATGTCCACATCCTTTAGTGAGTTCGATTGAGCTCGAAGACAGATCAAGGATATGTAGTGTTTTACGACAGGTATAGAATGTAGACTTATACAGGTAAAGTATTCACGCATATGGAGCTGTCATGAAACGCAATCAAGACATCAAGCAGGTTCGTTGGGATTTGGCACTTCGTTATCGCTTGATCGAGACCGTCGCCTGGTGGGAAGGCCGGCTGACCACGGTGCATCTGATCCAGAGCTTCGGGATCAGTCGTCAGCAGGCGTCTAAAGACATCAACACTTACATCACCGAACATGCGCCTAAAAACCTTACATATGACAAGCAGCTGAAGGGCTATGTCCCCAGCAAACAGTTCAAACCACTGTTCATCGACGACAGCGCCAGCGCTTATCTGCACCTGCTGAACCAGACCCATTCCCGTGCGCCGCATGTGGAAGGGTTGGCCTTGGCGTATGCCCACACCATGGTGCTGGAGGTGCCTGACCGGACAATTCGACCTGAAGTGTTGCGCCCATTGCTTAAGGCATGCCGCGACAGCGAGGTTATTGAAGTCGAGTACGTTTCACTCGCTAACCCGGTTCCAGAAACTCGCTTGATTGCACCACACACACTGATTTACACCGGTATGCGTTGGCATGTGCGGGCGTATTGCGAGAAGAATCGTGAATACCGAGATTTTGTGCTGAGTCGCCTGCGCGGCAAACCTGAGTACGAACGCAAGACCGAGAACCTCATCGACGAGGATGAAGACTGGAACACCAAGGTAGCCGTGATCATAGAACCCGACTCAAGGCTCAAACCAGAACAGAAGGCAATCATCGAAGCCGATTTCGGCATGGAGGATGGCGTGCTGATCATTCCGACACGCCGCGCCTTGGTCAAGTATGTGTTGCAGCGTTTTCAAATCGATCCGAAAAAGCTCGACCCCAAAGCGGCGGCGCAGCAGATCGTGGTGAGGAATCTGGATGAGTTGAAGCCTTGGCTTTATGAGTGACTCAACCCGGCATTTTAATTCGTGACGCACTGCATCACGAATTAATTGAACCTCCGAGAGGGAAGAATAATAGGCGTGACTCTGGGCTCTCTGGAAGCATTCGCCCCGTCCTATGTCCGGAGCGAATGTTGAGATGAGATGCGTTAAGGACCAGATCAGTCTTGCGGGCGCAGTTCAATCAGTGCCTGTTCGAACAGAATTCTATCGTTCTCTGCGGCCTTGTCTTGTTGCACCAGAGCCTGGCTTTGCGCGTCGATCCACTCATCCATAGGTTTGAACACCTGCTCAACCACCAGAGTGATTTGGAACTGATAAGCCTGACGCAAATCGTGGACAAACGAACTGGCAGAGTCGTCAATGGCTTTGGTACGACGAGCTTGCGCTGCCTTCTCCGCATTTTCTGTTCGAATAGCCTGGTAGATGTCGTACAACGCCACGCCAACCTGTACCAGAGGCCCCGCCCAGCGACCAGCTGTACTAGCCCAGCGTCCCATGGTCTTGGGGCCAATACCTTTGAACAGTTTGGGCAGAAACTCTTTTCCTAGCTCCAGCGCCGCTTTCACTCCCTGTTCAGTCATGTCCTTGACATTACC
Source organism: Pseudomonas sp. LY-1 (assembly GCF_053502595.1). Lineage (NCBI taxonomy): Bacteria > Pseudomonadati > Pseudomonadota > Gammaproteobacteria > Pseudomonadales > Pseudomonadaceae > Pseudomonas > Pseudomonas sp. LY-1. Next base: position 4,695,492 of record NZ_CP094353.1, read on the forward strand.
CATGGGGACTTTCTTCAAGGCATCCTTAATGGCTGGTGACAAGATGCTTTCATTAGCATCCTCCGGCGCATCCAGATCCGCATTCAGCATGGCGTCAGCGTGTCTTAGGGTGGTTTCAGCCAATTTCTCACCGATTTCACCTAGGCTCTGCTGAGTCTTTGGCAGCTCGTACTCCAACGTGCGCATCAGCTTGTCACCCAGAGACTGGACAACGTCTGCCGCCCCCTCCTCCATGGCTTGATTGGTGTCACCCCTGATTTGCCCTTCCGCTACGGAAGTAATCAGACTGACAATAGCCTGCTTTGCGCTACGACAATCGCGATCAAGGTGGTCGTTCAGGCATGCTGTCAGACGGCTGCGCTCGTTTTCAATCTGCTTTTTGGCGTTTGTCAGCGCTTCAGCCTGACGGTCATTGCCGGCCTGCAGCAAACGCAAATTGGCTTGTTCGATCGCAACCACCAAGTCTTTGCGGCAAGCCGCGAAGATTGTCCCGGTGTCGCTCTGCTCCAGGAATTCGCCCAGAGCCTCTTCCAGTTCAAGAATGCCGCTGGCGCTTACCAGCGGCGCCTTGTTCTCGAGTCGTCCTTTGAGGGCGCTTCTGGCATTGACCCATTGCACCGGGACCTTGTCCAGAATGTTTTCAATACCGCGCTCATTCGCCGCACGCTGCAGATGAATGCGCAAGCGATCGGTGATGCCGACATAATCGCGATCGCCGACCGTAATGCCTGCCTTGTTGTTGACGATAAGCATTACCCGGCGCTCTGAGGCGACGATATCGACCAACCGCTCCCAGGTTTTCGCTTCGTCGGTGGCACCGCCTGCAGCGACCACGAACAACACCACTTCGCTATTGTGCAGTTGGTTCTCAGCCACCTCTTCATGCTCAATCGGTGCGTCGATGCCAGGTGTGTCGAGCAGCGTGTAATTGCCCCAGCGGTACTCGGTTACCGCGGCCGTTTCCGGTCGATCCGCCATCTTGGCATCTGCCCGCCCCATCAAGGCATTGAGCAGGGTACTTTTGCCAGCATTGTAGTTACCGTAGACCATGATTCGAGGGTGTAACTGCTCAGCCTTGGTCTGCAACCGGGCTCCCAGCTCATCACGTTGTTGTTCGGACAGCCAGCGGCCCAGCGGGGTGCTGACCCGTTCATAGGTGTGGATAACCCGTGCGAAGTCAGGCAATGCCATGGGACAGCTCCTTTTCGATTTCCTGAATTTGAGTAAGCGTGTGCTGGCGCATGTCTTTTAATGCGCTGTGGAAGTTTTTCAACCAGTCGGCAATGTCGATAAAGCACAATTGGTCCAGTTGCTCATACAGGACATTCAGCCGGTTCTCGGCAAGCTCAAGCAACTGTTCGCGGGTCCCCAGTGAAACTTCGTCGCGGTTGTCGCCCACAGCCACTTCGATTTCTTCACTGGTATTGAAGTATTCTCCCGCCGCGCCCCCAGCCTTGTTTCCCGCCCAGGCTCCAAGTGCGCCACCGATCAGGCCACCGATGACCGTCCCCACACCTGGCATGATCAAAGTGCCTAGAGCTGCCCCACCTTCAGCGCCCCCCCAGGCACCGAAACCTGCCCCGCCCGCCCTGCCGAATGACTCATTGCGGCGGGAGTCGAATTTGATTTTTTCAACGCGCTCTGAAAACTGGGGGGCCTCTCGGGCGACAGGTCCAACCGCTTGGTCGTGAATTTCAATGTTTTCGAATTTCTGGCCAATCGAATCACACAGTTCGCTGGCGTAATACTGGAAAGCATGATCGAGCAACTTACGGCAGGCTTCAGAGAAAGCCTGGTCGTTCATCGCATATTGATCGGCATACTTTTCGATCTGACCCGGTAATTCTTTTCTGAGCTGGCTCAGAATATGATCGACGCTCAGTTTCAGGTCCTTACGCGCGGCGTTCAGCCCTGTTCTGATATCAACTAGCTCTTTTTCCAGCTGATCCGTCGATTCGGCCAGCTTGAGGCAGAACGCCTGCAGATTCTTCAAGGGTGTCTGGCGCTTGAGGGCGAGCCCACTGGAACGGGCTATGTTGCCAATATCTGCGGCGAAGTCGGCCAGCCCACTGTCCTGCCAGCGTTGCGCCTGCTCCTGGGGGCCACCTTCCTCAGCATAACGCACCGAAATCGAGTGAATATTGATTTGATTCAGGAGCGATTGTGCTGATGGGTCGATTTTGGCCAGCTCCGACCCGACGTAACCAATCTGGTCATCACGATCGGATCGCGCCTTCATTACCCGTTGGTTAACCAAGTTACCCAAGTCATCAACATCCTCCTCAATCACATCACTGCCAGTGATAAGCACCATGAGATTTTTCTTTTTCTGGAGCAACCCGACGACCTCATTCATATCGGAGTGCCGGCCAGGACTGCTGGAGTTGCTCAGGAATACGATCAGGTCGGCACACGCGACATAGTCGTCGGCCAACTGGCCGTTGACGCTGTTGACCGAGTGAACCCCAGGGGAATCGACCCAGGTCATACCCGGCAACCTGAAACCCTGGATTGAGCTGGTCGCTTCCACCACGTCGACGCCAAAGCATCGCTGCTTGCTCATCAACTCTGCCGACATGGTTTCCGCAGTCCCGGTACTTTCGCGCCAGAAAAACTCGGGGCGAGGGGAAGCGCTGTCGATCAAGGCCGCGTCCGGAGCAGAGTTCCCGTAGGCGAGATAATTCCCCAGGGAGGATTTTCCAGCTTTGACCTTGCCGTAGACAAAGATCAGTAGCGAGTCATCGAAATCCTTGCGAAACGAAGTATTGCGCTCATAGTTTTCGACGTTCCTGATCCAGGCATCAAGCTGACTGTCGAGCCCCTGCTGACAGCGCTCAGCCATGTCCTGCAACGGGTGACGCTGCTCAAGCGGGCTTTCACGCCAAGGCGAAGTCTTGCGTGCGTCATTAAGCTTCCTCAGCTGAGCCTTGAGGACACTTTCCCGGCGATCGATCTGGCGTTTGACCTGATCGAACTCACCGGCAATCCCGGCGAAGACATTTAACAAATCATTTCGGTTGGCGTGGCGGTCGGTCATCGTGACTTATCCCAGCAATTCTTCTTTCAGGCGCTGAAGGCCCGTGATTTCTTTCTGAAGTGCGTGCGCCTGGACAGCTTGCTTCACCCAGATCGGGCTGAAGGCTGCACCGGGGGCAATTGTATCCAAGTGCTTCAACATAGCTTTTGGTTTGTTCGGCACCTTTTTGATTACAAAGGCACTAAGGCTGTCAAAACTGACGTGCAGCGCGCCCTGGTTAGTTCGATCGAGTACCGCAGGGTGCGTCGCAAATAAATCTTTCAGTTGGCCATCAACGTCGGCAACCAGTTGAGCCTTACGTTTCTCGAGGTTTGCCTGTTTGCGACGAGCAATGGCCTGTGCCTCGGCCTCACGGGTCTGAATGCGTGCCCTGCGTTCGGCCGCTTCTTTTTCTTCATCGTCGGAGCTGGCGACGGCAGCAACCACAGCGCCGATTAAGGGTACCAATAACCACCACATAGCAATGTTCTCTCAATCGGATTCAAGGGTTTCGCAGCGGCTGATGCGTTCTCGGGTCGTGCTGACCAACTGGTTCACACTCTGACTAAGCACCAGAAACGCCTGTGATTGTTTGGCTTCGACGGCAGCCAGTGTGCGTTCCCGCTTGGCGATGGCCTTATCGACAATGGCCTCCAACTTACTCAGACGCTGCTTATCTCGCGCACGGCGCACGGCATGCAACTCGCTTTCGGCGCGCTCGACAAGTGTCTTCAAATGGTGGTGCAGCACGTTGATACCGCTATGTTCGATAAGGGCGGGCTTTTGCTCCAACACGCCTTTGCGGTATGTCGTGAACGAGGCAGGGATCAACGTGCGAGGTGCCTTGAACAACGCCGAGAGGATGGCACTGATTGCGTCCAGGCGATCCTGCCTTTGCTCCGACGCACTTTCGGCATGGGTCAGAACGACCAGTAAGCTGTCTTCGATATCAGGACGCCGATGTTTCAACTCATTAAGGAAGTTGATTTCTACGGTTTCCAGAGTGCCCGTGCCCAGGTTGTGGGCGAACAGGATAATGTCGGCCGTCGCCAAGCCACGCCAGGCGTGCTGGTCATCCTCGTTATTGGCGTCAATACCCGGAGTGTCTACGTAAGTAATCCCTCCATGGGTTAAGGTTTGCACCGTCTTAGTCGAGCGCACTGCTTTGGTTTCGAAGAATTCGTTTTCAAGATGGCCGGTCAATGCATTGAGCAGTGCGCTCTTGCCAGCGTTCATCAGGCCACAGACCGCTATACGCAAAGTCCGGTCGACGGTCTTTCCCTCTTGACGCTCCTGATACAAACGCGCGAATTCAGCTGACTCGCGATTGAGCTGAATCAGCCAATTTTCAGCTGGCATGAAATGTCCTTATTGCAGTGTCGGAAGCGCTGGCGCATCCGGGATCAAACACAAGTTGCCCCCAAGTCATAACGTTCAGCGCGCACCCTAGCGCCTGAACACCTGCAACCCGGATCATCCTCCACGCGATATCACTTTGCCATGCCTTAGTAACCTGTCAATCAAACGCAGATCTACAAGCAGCAATAAGGCGATGGGATGGACACTAAACCGGCCCCTGCCCCTTTCGCAAAAACTCGTTTTCCGCCTCCATTGACTTGTAAGACCGATACACCTCGTACCCTTTCTTGGCGATAACGACGAGGCCAACTGCGGCGAGAAAGTTTTTCAGCATGATCCATACTCCTGTTTATTGGCTGGTTTGAGCATAACCATGCCTCGCGACAAATTGCGTCGCCCCGAGAAAATCCATTTTAAATCGCCGACCCCGCTGTGACGGACAGGCTGACATCGGTGAGCACTTCCAGCAACTGACCACTCATTTTTGCCAAATCAACTTCTTCCAGGCGCGCCAGAGCAGTGCTGCGTACAAACTGGCGCACACGCTCGTCACGCAGGGCGCCAATACCATGCCCAGCCAGCTTGACGGCTAAACCCGACAAGACTGCGGCGTTGTCTTCCTTCGACAGCCATTGCGCCAACCGCCTGGCAGTATCAAATTCGCTGACCTTCTGAAGTACCTGCTCACGTGAAAGAAAGTGAGTACAAATAAAGTCCCCCAGGTTGGCGCCAATACGCGCCTTGTTGCGCGGGATGATAGCCGTGTGAGGAATAGGCAATCCCAAGGGGCGTCGGAACAGGGCAGTAACGGCAAACCAGTCGGCGATAGCGCCAACCATCGCAGCCTCGGAGAAGGCTTTCATGTACCCCCCCAACACGGGATGGGAGTGGATCAACATCAAGGCTGCGACATAGAGCGCTGCCGCCAACAAGAACAACCCGGACGCTATTGCCTTCATCCGCGCCAACGGTGAATCGAGTTTCAACATCAAAAAACCTTAAATGTAAGTACGCAATGGAGGTCGTCGTCACCCGCTTCCGCGACCATTGGCCTCAATTTTTTGTCTGGGGCCTAGATATGAGCCTGCGCTGGATGGACACTCAATGCGTCATCCAAAACACCTGCCCTATAACGTATCAGTGAATAGATACAGAACTTTATTACGTGATAGCTTAACGCCATATCGCGTCATAATGTGTCGCAGGGCTCATTGAATGCTCAATCCCGCCCCTCATCCGCCGATAAAACCATGATCCTCAAGGTCCCGCGGATCCCCTCAGCCAAAGGAAGCACCTGGAATGGACTACCAGTCACTCAAGACACGCCACCGTAACGAACGCGACGCGCACCACCCAAACCTTGCGCTACGGGTTCACCGAGCCCTGAGCTGGCTCAATCGTGCGGAACAGGCAGAGGACGTTGACGGGCGCTTCATCTTCCTCTGGATCGCTTTCAACGCTGCCTATGCCACCGATATTGATGAGCAGCATCGATTGTCCGAACAGGAGGCATTCAAGGCTTTCCTGCAAAAACTTTGTACGCTGGACACCGAGCACCTGATCGAAAAACTGGTTTGGTCAGAGTTTTCCGGGAGCATACGTGCACTGCTGGACAACCCTTATGTTTTCCAAAGCTTCTGGGATTTCCAGAACGGCAAGATCAATGAAGCCATGTGGGAGGAACGCTTGCGTAACGGCAAACGTAGCGCTCATGCAGCACTGGCCGATCGCGATACAGCCAAGGTGCTGGGGGTGATGTTTAACCGCATCTATACCCTTCGCAACCAAATGATTCATGGCGGAGCCACCTGGGACGGCAGCGTCAATCGCACACAATTGCGTGACTGCTCAAACCTGCTGGCAAAGCTTGTCCCCCTGGTGATCCTTCTGATGCTCGACAACCCGAAAACATTGTGGGGCGACGCCTGTTACCCGGTGGTCAAGTCGTAACCCACCTCTCGCTTGCGCAAGGAAAAGCCCATGCCGTCCGCCAAATCGCATTCCACTGTCAGCCGCCAATGGGAGTTGCTCAAGCACCTGCCAAAGCGTGAGTCCGGTATCACCGTGACGGAGTTACTGGCGCGTCTTGAGTCCTCCGGTTTCAACATCAGCCGGCGCACCGTCGAACGTGACTTGATTGATCTGTCGCTGGTGTTCCCGTTGCAGTGTAGCGAAGGCACGCCACAAGCCTGGTACTGGACGCCTGGCGTGAATGTGGAGCTGCAAGGCATTACGCTGAGCGAAGCCTTGAGCCTGACCCTGGTTGCCGACACCATCCGCCCATTGTTACCCGCCAGCATGCTCAGCGTGCTTGAACCGCGCTTTGTGCATGCGCGGCAGAAACTCAAGGGACTGGAGGACGATAACGCGGCTGCCCGCTGGCTGGACAAGGTCGCCAGCGTGCGACCGGACCTAAACCTGCAGGCGCCGGATATCGACCCACTGTTGCTGGAAACATTGCAGAGGGCGCTGATTAATGAGCGTCAAGTGCAATGTCAGTATTACTCGGCACACAACGACAAACTCAGTGAACTGACACTCAATCCATTAGCCATGGTACAGCGTGGGTTGGTGACCTATTTGATCGCCACAGCGCATCCGTATACCGATGTGCGCCAGTTTGCGGTGCATCGTTTTCGCAATGTCAATCAGCTCGATAAACCCGTAGAGGGATTACAGGCATTTGACTTGTGTGAGTACCTGGCCAGTGACGCCTTGCAGTTCGGCACCCCCGAAAAGATTCAGTTTCAAGCTTGGGTTAGTGACCATCAGACGCGGCTGATTCGTGAGACACCATTGAGTGCGGATATGACACTGGAGCCGTTGGAGAATGGCTTTCGAGTACGCTCCACACTGAGCAACACCTGGCAGTTGCACTGGTGGATTTTGTCCCTGGGCGACTCAATGGTGGTGGAGCAGCCGCCCGAGCTGCGGGCTCAGATTGGCAAAACACTGCATCGTGCGGCGGCAGCCTACCGGCCACTGGATTCAGTGGCGGATGCAATAGGTACCGTGGTTTCGCTACAAAACCTGGCAGGCGCGACACAAACCGTCGCACCAGGTTCGTAGGGTAGCGCCACGTCGCTGATCAGCAGTCTATTTTTCCTTATGCAACAACGTGCCAATCACGGTGCGTTGAACCACCAGCGTTCACAAGGAGCGTCAACGTGTCAGAAATGCTTATCACGTTCGGCATGCAACTCGATGGTCAGCGGGCAACACGAGCCAGTAATCGATTAGGGGCGTTGACCGTCGGGCCACAGGGACTGCTGGATATTCTGGAGACCCAGCTGGGCCTAGTGGCACGTCAGCCTTGTGCGGCACAACGTACAGCCACGTACCGCGATTGCCTGGCGCACTGCAATAACCCACTGCGCTTCTATCATGCCAGTTTTTCCTCCGATGAATTGGGGGTGGCTGCTGCATTGCTGGCCTGGCGGGATGATTTGTATTTGCACGGTTGGGATGGGCGCGTCGGTGCCGACGCCAGCCAACGTCTGAAAGACCTTGCCGAGATCGAGACTCAAGCTCGCGTGCAGGTCGCCCCTTCCATGGGACAGCGCTTGCAAAATGTTGCCAAGGCGCTGGGCTCTCGTCGCCCCCCGATCAAGACCGTGCTGTTGGCTGACGCTTTCGAGCTTTATCCACTGGCCTGGCAAATGGTGCTGAATCTCCTGCCTAACGAGCGCCTGGAGATACCGGAGGGTAAGGCGCAAGGTTTTCTGGGGCAGTTGCAAATGCAATTGCGCCAGAGCATTGCCGGTGTAGAGGTCACGCCCATTCAATGGCAAGAAGATGGCACAGTGCAAGTTGTTCAAGCGCAAACTCGAGCATTGGCCGCCAGCTGGCTGAGCCGCTCACTGGGCCAGGGCACCCCCACCTTGCTGGTGACGGGTGACGAGGGTGGTTGTCTTGATGGTCATTTTATTGGTGCCGGCCAGGCTCGCCATGGCCTCAATGGTAGCAGCAATCTACGCCCTGCCCTGCAGGTATTGTCACTGGCCATGGAGCTGCTTTGGGCACCAGCCAACTACCCGGCACTCCTGCAGTTTTTGACCCACTCGATATGCCCGATTCGTTTGTTTGCACGTCGGCGCTTGGCAACCAAAATAGCAAGCTCACCCGGCCTCGTCGGGAGCAAGTGGGAGGATGCACTGGAGGAAATCGCAGCGCATTACGCTGCAGATGCGCCCGACGTACTTGCCTCGATTGACGAGTGGCTGAATATGCCCACTTTTACGACTGACGACGGCGTGGCGCCCAGTGAGGTGCTGGTACGTGTCGAACGGTTGCTGAAGTTTTTTAAAGCACGCCTGGGGCACCAAGAGCCCGCGCATAGATTCGCGGCTCAGGCAGGTTACGCTCAGTGTGAAGCAGCACTAGACTCCCTCAAGACCTTGCATCTTCAAGGTGTGGAGCGGTTAAAACCGCGGCAGTTGCAGCAGGTCATCGAGCAAGCCACAGCCAGCGGCGTGGATAATCCATTGTTGGCCGCACAAGTCGGCGCCCACTTGAGCGTCTCGCGTCCAGGTGCGGCCATTGAGCAAGCCGACACAGTGATCTGGTGGCACCTGAGCATGCCGGTGTTACCGCCCCTGTCGCCCTGGTCCAAGGCCGAACGCATTCAATTGGCCGATGCCGGGGTGGCGCTACCGGACGGTGCCACACTACTGACTCAAGCAGCCCGTGACTGGCTGCGACCAGTCCTGGCAGCAAACTGCCGGCTGATACTGGTACTCGCGCCACCACGGGAGGAAAGCCACCCGCTCTGGCAAATGATCGAAGCCGTTGTGCAGCAGCCAAAGGTGCATATTCTCGAGGAGCTTCTGCATAACCCCGGCCCGCTTTGCCAAGTCCAAGCATCGGCGCCACTGCCACTGCGCAAACGCTGGTGGCGCCTGCCACCCGACATCCCGATCGAGACGCCTGAGAAAGCGTCTTTCTCGAGCCTCAACCTGTTGCTGTTCAACCCTTATCAATGGTTGCTGCAATACGGAGCCAAGATTCAGGCGTCCAAAAGCCAGAGCCTGAGCGACGGTTTTTTGCTCTATGGTTCGTTGACCCATCGCTTGGCTGAGCACTTTTTCACTCGGCCGGACGCGCTGAGCATGAGCACCACAGATTTTAACAGCTGGTTCTCGACCCACTTCCCCCGTGTGGTACGTGAAGAAGGCGCGGTGTTGCTGATGGAGGGACGCGGTGCCGACCTGGCAACACTGCGCCATCGTGCGCTGCGTGCTTTGACTCGACTGCGATCGCACTTTCTCAATGCTGGCATCACGGTCGTAACGTCTGAGCAGGCGCTGGCTGGTCGTTTCGAGGGTGGCGCATTGGGCGGCTCTGCTGACCTGGTATTGACCACTGCGCTAGGACATCGAGCCATCGTCGACATGAAGTGGTCGGGGGGCAAGAAATACCCGGAGCAGCTCAAGGCAAACCGCCATCTGCAGTTGGCGATTTATGCCGAGTTGCTTCGTCAGGACAGCGGTTCATGGCCTTCCGTAGCCTATTTCATCCTTGAGTCCGCGCGCCTGCTAACCCCGGATGACCAAACCTTCAGAGATTCAGAGCAAGTGCCGGCCAATCCGCCAAGCACAATGCCTCAGCTGTGGCTCAGTTTTACCGAGGCCTGGAAGTGGCGGAAGGCGCAACAGGCAGAGGGGCGGTTTGAAGTTGCGCTGCAAGGTATTGAAGAGGATGAGGACTCGATCCCTCCCTGATGGAATACCTTAACGAAGCCTACAACGACTACCTGGCCTTGGCCGGATGGGAGCAATGACAATGTCGACCACCGCACACATCACATTTATCAGTGCTGGCGCCGGCAGCGGCAAAACTCACCGGCTTACTGAAATACTGCACCAGGAGTTGCTTGATCAGCAGGTCCAGCCTTCGGGTGTGATTGCCACGACCTTTACCCGAAAAGCCGCTGCCGAGCTGCGCGAGCGGGTCCGTAGCCACCTTCTCAAGCAGGGCCAAATCAACCTAGCCACAGCCATGGGCCAAGCCCGTATCGGGACCATCAACAGTATTTGCGGGCAATTGCTTGAGCGTTTTGCATTCGAAGCAGGCATGCCACCCGAGCAACGTGTGTTGGAAGAAAACCAGGCAGCCCTGCTACTGAACAAAGCGGTTGACCGGGTCCTTGATTGTGAACGCCTGGATAATCTACTCGCCGTCGCCCGACGTCTGGGCCTTGAAGACACCAATCAACAAGGCGACTTTGCTAATACCAACTGGCGCGATGAGTTGCGCAAGCTTTTGAGTCAGTTGCGCACCAACGACATTGATCTTGAACTGTCCCGTAGTTTTGCTGACCGAAATGCCAACGACATGCTGAAGCATTTCCCCAAACCGACCACAGCCGACTTGAACGGCGAGTTGTTGCACAGCATTCCTAAGGCACTGGATCTGTTACAGGCAGCTGGCAGCGATAAAAAGAACACTGAAGCCTACATAACGTTGCTTACCCGCTTCCACTATGAACTGCAGCAAGGCAACGCGCGCTGGAGTGATTGGGCAAAACTGGCGAAGGAAGCTCCTGAGGCAAAGCTCAAGCCATTGGTAACAACCCTCTCTGAAACCATTGGCCGCTACGCCGAACACCCGGATCTACATGGCGACATCCGCGCCTACCTCGAACAGGTTTTCGGCCTGGCCATTGATGTATTGAACGTGTACGAACACAACAAACGTGAGTTTGGCGTACTGGACTTTGCCGACCAGGAACATGCCTTGCTCAAGTTGCTGGACAACCCAGCCGTGGCGCAGGTGCTCGAGGATGAGCTCGATCTGATCATGGTCGACGAGTTCCAGGACACCAGCCCGATGCAGCTGGCGATATTCCTCAAGCTTTCACGCTTTGCCAAAAAGGTTTACTGGGTCGGGGATATCAAGCAGGCGATCTATGGTTTTCGGGGCAGCGACTGTGCGCTGATGCAAGCCATCCTCAAGGCATTGCCCGATATGGGTGGCAAGAAACAGGTATTGCCTAACTCTTGGCGCTCACGTACCGAGCTGGTCGAACTGGCGAACGATGTATTCAACAAAGCCTTCGCCAACAGCCTGGAAACAAAGGACGTTGAGCTGATACCGACCCGCACGGATCAACTACCCGGCCCAGCCTTCGCCAATTGGGTACTGGACGGCAAAAATGCCGAATTGCAAGTCAACGCATTGGCCGAGGGGATTGGCCAACTACTGGCTAGCCGTTATCAGGTATTCGATAAACCCCGCCAGGAAGCCCGAGCGGTACGCTTGGGCGATATCACTGTGCTTTGCTACTCCCACAGTAACGTTGCGAAAGTAGCAGCAGCCCTCGCTACTCTGGGCATCCCCTGCTCCACAGCACAACCAGGGCTGCTAGCAACCGCAGAGGCAACTCTGGCACTGGCGTGTTTGCGCCGATTGAACGACCCGGCCGATACCCTGGCAACGGCACAGATTATCTCGTTAACCGAAACCGAAGGGCCGGAAAGCTGGGTTGCCGAGCGCCTGCGCTACCTCAATGCAGGACACCCCAAAGCGCAGTGGCGTGAACTGAGCCTCGGCGAGTTTTTGCAACACCGGCTTGTGGCGGCCGTTGCACAACTGCGCACAGATCTGCCAGTGCTGACACCAGTAGAGGCGTTGCAACGCCTGATCGCCGAGTGCGATTTACCCTCGCGTGTTACCGGCTGGTCAACCTCGACAGCGCTGGCGCAAAAGCGCTTGGCCAACCTTGATGCATTGATCGATCTGGCGCAGCAGTATGAGGATCTCTGTCGAAATGGATTAGGGGCGGCATCCATCTCCGGGCTGTTGTTGTGGCTGGACGAAATCGCCAACGCCAAAAATGATGCACTGGCCACTCCTGCGCTGGATGCCGTTCAAGTGATGACTCATCACGCCAGCAAAGGTCTGGAATGGCCGGTCGTGATTTTGATGGATCTGGCACGCGATATCAGCGACCGGTTATGGTCAGTCTCGGCTCAGTCCAATAGCGCATTCGATCCACATAAACCATTGCATGACCGCTTTATCCGCTACTGGCCATGGCCGCTGGGCAAACAGAAAGCGGTTCCGTTGAGCGAAACGTTCGAACAGACCGCCATGGGCCTGGCGTGCCGGGCTGAAGCCGTTGAAGAAGCAAAGCGCCTGCTCTACGTGAGCATGACCCGCGCCCGAGACCTGCTGGTCATTGCCCGTTCGAGTAGAAAGATCACAGGAGAGTGGCTCGACACTGTCCAGGCACCCTGGTTGATGACGCCTCCCGGGCTGTCGACTTTGAAGCTGCCGAATGGAAAAGAACTGCGCGCCGATTGCCAAACGCTCACTGCCAGTGATTCACCTGTGCCCGTGGCGGTGATTGAACAGAATCTGCACTGGTTTGCCCCGGTACAAGCGATCCAGCCTCGTTTGCCACTGGGCTTCCAACCGTCCAGCGGTGGCGCTCGCACCAGCACCGCAGCCCGCAATACATGCCGGATCGGCACTCGCATCGCCTTCCAAGGCAGCCCGGAAATGAGTGTATTGGGAACGGCCATTCATGCCAGTTTGTGCCTTTCATTCACTGACCCCAACTGCCCCCTCACCTTAGACGAAGTGCAGGACCTGTTGCAGAGCCACGCAGTGCACGAGCACGTGAATGCCAGTCAGGTCATCGCACAGCAATTGGCCTTGCACGCCTGGATCGAATCCCGCTGGCCAGAGGCCAAAGCCATGGCTGAGTACCCGGTGCAACAGTTGCTGCGCTCGGGTCAGGTGCTCAATGGTCGGATCGATCTTCTGCTGGACACAAAAGATGGCTGGGTGCTCATTGACCACAAATCCAACCCGGCGCCCGAAGCCCAGTGGGAGCGATTGGCCGAGGAACATGCTGGTCAGCTTGATGCTTACGCCCAAGCGATTGAGGCGGCATCGGGTCGGCCTGTCATCGCCGCATGGCTCTTTCTGCCGGTGGCCGCGGGAGCGATTCAGGTTTTTTAGCCGCCGACGTGATTCCACATTCGCGTAAACGACCAATCACGGCGGTCGGGTTGATCTCGGCCGCTGACATCACAAGGAAAAAAGCATGACGCTGTATGAATCAATCCTGCTGGAAGTGCGCAACGGTGCGCTGAGCGAACCCTTTGAAGTGCAAGAACTGACTAGCGAACGTCGTCGGGTCATGTGCTCTATAGAGCAGAAGCTGGTTGAAAAATATCGTATCGGATTCGAGTTCTTTATGGAATCGACGATCGGGACGACCATCGCCAACTACGCGCAGGACGAGCAGACGGGAGCCGGCGGCTACAATGTCGAACAGGGTGCCGAAGCAAAGTACCTGCGAGTCAAGCCTGGCGTATACAAAGTAAAAGAACTGAATGGTCCGCTATAGCCGCCAGGCAAAGTTTCAGGCTCAGGGCTAACCAAATAATCGCTTTACTTTCGCCACGGCCACTTCCAGGGCCGTGGCTTGTTCCATATTTACATCCCGACTTTTACAACGCGGGCAAACCTCAGGACAGTCTTCGAATCGCAAGACATCACTGAGCGGGATAACCGTTTGGCTCCAGCCACAATCTTTGCAACGCATGGTGAAAGGACGCACTGGCCTGACCATAGAAACCCCTCAATCTGTTGGCACTTATTCCAGACTACAGCGTGTTGCGACAAGATGAGTCGTTAGCCGAAATCAGATCCGAGCCTAGCGATGCCGTTCATTGACAGGATGTCTTAGAAACCTCGAGCAATATAGCCTCGCGTCCATAGATGCCGGCAGTCCTTGCACTCGAAATCCTGACTCACCTCATGGTCTGTCACGGTCACCTGCCGCGACTTGCGCTGCCCTGTCAATCTTTCGATGACAAGATGCTCCACGGATCGGACTTGATAAACCGCCTCATGAGAGCGGACCATCTTTATCGCTCTATGGTGACAACTGGGGCACTCTTTGTTTTTCTGGTGTTCGATCCAAAGGATCTGAATATGGGGAATTAGCCAGCTTGAGGCGCTGAGCACTCCAGCGATGATCAACTGGTCCGCCGACTTGGCCGAGAACGTGATGATCTCGAACGCGCCAAGCACGCACAGCTCACCAAAAAAACTGCCCCAGAGTACAGCCCAGAGCAGTCGATACCTGCACAATTGCCGATAGCGCGACTCTCGTCTGGCAATCTGTTCAGCGAACGTTGTGTCTTCTGTCCGTACAGCTACGCCACTGACGGCTGACAAATACTCGTCACCATCGAAAGCGTTGTTATAGAACTGCTGAGCCTGCAACTGTAGCTGGGCACAAAATTCGTCCGGAAGAACCGTATGCTCATTTTTCTCGTCAGATTGAAGCTTGAGCTTCAGTACTTTGGCATCACACAGGCAGCGAAGAACCTTTTGAGATGGCTCGATGAAAAACATGCCGATTTCGTAGAAGCTACCCCCGCGATATTCGCTGCTTCTGTTTGTCTGGTACTTCAAGTCAAACCGTTGACGGTCGACCAATAGGGTCAATTGAGATGGTAACCAGCTGCCTGAGCGAGTGGTCTTGATCTCCACATCAAGAATAATGCGGTCTGAAGCAGGACGGATATTGCGGCGCCATGAGAAGGTAATCTCATACATGCCGGAGCGATGCCGGCAGTGGCGCAGGTGCTCAATCGTGGTGAGGCCATCGAACTCATCCCGTTCGACGGACACAAAATCGGACTTGATGTCCATCAAGCCCCCCCTTTCTGACTGATACACAGTTGATGTTCGTTAAACACCGCATCCTTAATGACCACTGGACTGCCGGGTGTTTACGTTCCTGTGTTCGGGTTCTTGGCGCGAGCCTTTGCCAGCATCTCGTCCAGCTGAGCCAGCAAATCGTCTGCGCTGATCTCGACAAACTCCCCGCATGATGCGGCCAAGATCTTCTCGGCAAATTCAGCGCTGTACTCCGGGTGAGGGTAGCCCGGGGCAGCTTTATCGATTGCTGTGAAGCACCACTCGCCGCCCACTTCCTGGCCCATAAGGCTATCGGCCTCCTGCAGGCCAAATAGCGTGGATTGATACTTCGCATCACAAAGATTTGGGCATGCCTGCATCACGGCCTTTCTCAAGTCACCAGCGCTGATGCCGTCAGCGGCGAGCTGCATAATCAAAGCCTGCAACGGATTCATGTCGCGCATCCTGCACCTCACTCATTTAGAATGACCTCCCCGTCAAGCAACGAAAGGAAGTTGTCGATCAGGTCTTAAGCCGCTAAAGCTAGACGCTGATCACCCAGGTCGTAGCCAATCATGAAGAGTGCAGCCTCCAGGGCACGCAGCGGGTCATTCGGAGTGGGCACCAAATGGAAGCGGCTGCCGGCGGCGCTTGGATGCGCCAGGACCGCACTCAGCACCCAACTGGCGCGCATATTCCACATTGCGTGATGATGGCCTGAGCGCAAGACCTTGAACTTGAGCCCGCCGGTACCAGGGTCGCGGCGCTTGGGAGCGAGCGTATTCTCTCCTTCCTTGGCAGCGGCCCAAGGGAAGCACAGCCCTTCAGGAACCTTGGACAATCCGTATGCAAGGCAAAACTTTACGACCATCCAGCCCAGACTTGCGGCAACGCGGCTGTCGTAGATGATGAAGTCTTTGCAGAGCAAGGAGTACACCTTGGTCATCCCAGAGTTGAAACGAAGGTTTTTCGAACGCAAGACAGGTGCCTGGCTGTCGCCGGCGACTATCGCAGCTTGTACGTCTTGCAACATGCGGCCAAGCCCGAGCTCATTCTTCTTCAGCCAATCCACATTGTGGGCAGTTACACCGCCCCAGCGCATCACGTCGACGGCTGCATCTAGAGTGCGCGAGTCGCTCCCACAAGCATTCACCAAGTCCTGACGCAGGGCAGACAAAGCGATACCGTTGCTGCTGGAGCAAAACCCTCGATTGAAGCCTAAGCGGGCATTACCCGGATGGTTCCAACGGTAGTTTTCGAAGGCGTTGTACAGGCTGCTACATGACCATTTCTCATCAGTCTTGCGATTGACATATTGATGATTAAAGTGCACTTGTGAATCGAGCTCAGTGGCCAGCCAGCTGATGAACCCAGAAACGTCAGGAAGGGCTAGATAGGTTTGGTCGTTCATGAAATGCTCCTGTGGGCTGACACATGTAGTCGCAGGATTGCTTGTCAGCCAGTACATAGTCCCAGCAGATAAACCCACTTTTTGTCCCTGAGCTTCAGCAATGATAAATCATCACCGACGCCGTACCGCTTTGCGCAAAATTCTTCAACGCGAAGGCAAGTCCCTGTCGACGGCGGATATCCACACTGAACTATGTCGGTGGTTCAATGATTTCAGCCTCCATGTAAAAACCACACTGCGAGACCTCGAAGCTCTGACCGAAGCCGAGTTGGTAACTCAGGGTGAAACCGGCTCAGATAAGAAATCAAAATATTGGAAAACCGGTCGGGGCAGCTTCGACTTGACGCTCTCTCCCACAGAGGCAATGACGTTGGCCGCTATTTTCGACCACGCAGAGCGCTTCGGCTTCCCACCACATACGGAACAACTGACCAAGCTACGCGAATACGCAACCACGGAAATAACCAAGCACTCCAAGCGGACTGTCGCCTGGACGCAGCAAATCACTTCGGGGACCCGTTTTACGCTGCTCAAACCCGGTAAATATGACCCTGCGCATCTCGACCTTATCCAAGGGGCGATTCTGGACGATGCTTCGCTTGAGGTGACCTACCTTCCAAGAGACGCCGGAGGCGTTGAGTGCATTTACCTACTTAAACCCTTGGCACTTTCCTATCAGGATTCAAACGTCTATCTGTCTGCCTACGTGCTCGAGGAGCAGTGGCCGCAGTCGGATCCACCCGCGTCAGACACCTACCGCGGCAAGTACAGCAGTAACGGCCCCAAGTCGATGTGCGCCCTCATGCTGCATCGAATGGTAGAGGTCAAGACGAGTTGGCAGAAAATACCTGGCCCGGCCAGCTACGACGTCAACTCCTTTGAGGTCCAAAAGCACCTCATGACGATACACGGCGAAAGTCCCATCCAACTCAAACTACGTCTTAGCCCCAACCTGCACAATCGGCTTACCGAGAACCCGCTGGCTGAAGACCAGGTTGTAGTGCAATACGCCGACGACCGATGGGACTTGAGCTGCACCCTCCACGACACCCAAGGCTTGCGCCTGTTCCTGCTCAGCAATGCTGGCGACATTGAAGTGCTCGCCCCTCCAGTAATACGAGCACACGTGCGCGAAACGCTTCGTCGAGCAGCGAGTGTATACGCGGGCGATTAATTGCCCGGACCGCAGATCCGATGCAATTGCGTAAGTGCTTTGGACATGGCTACCCAAACGTGCTGCCACTGACCAGACATAGGCATTCGGGATGTCGGGTGGACGCCTGGAAGGCTGAGTTTCATGGATTTTGCCCATCCGCCAGTCAAAATGATGGCAATGAGCCGCACTGGGTGATTGAATCCACGCGAAGCGCCAAACATCCCATGCCTACCCAGCACCCGATTCGAGATCGTAAATCATGGAAGAACTTTGCTTGGACTCACACAGTGTCGATTTGACTGCAGCAACGCTGGCTAGCAAATTCGTAGGCGATATTTCTGGTGTTTTCAGGGTGCCTGGATACCAACGTGGCTACCGTTGGGACACTACGGATGTGGACCGCCTGCTGAACGACATCTGGCAGGCGTTGAAAACCGCAGAACTGGACCAGCCCTATAACCTACAGCCCATTGTGGTCAAACAGCATTCACGAGACTCTACGGCGCAGACATGTCAATGGGAATTGGTCGATGGGCAGCAGCGCTTGACCACGATCTACCTGATACTGCTCTACATGCATAAAACGGGTTTGAACAAGGCCCCGCTGCCCTATTCACTGAACTACGAAACCCGCCCAGGGAGCGCAACATTTCTCGAAAGGCTCGGCGATGAGGATCTGGAAGACTACGACAGCAACATCGATTACTTCCATTTGCACAGGGCTTATCGCTGTATTGGCCAGTGGTTCGATAAACACGGTGCTCGCACTCAATTCGCGGCCAACAAATTCTACGAAGCGCTGTTCGAGAAAGTCGCGGTGATCTGGTATCAGGCCCCCGAAGACATGGATGCCACGGCCCTGTTCACTCGATTGAACGTCGGCAGGATACCGCTGACGGATGCGGAGTTGGTCAAAGCGTTGCTGCTGTCCAGGATCAAGGTCGAGCATGCCGATCGAGCCGCCGAGGTCGCCAGCCAATGGGACATCATCGAGCGCGATCTCCATGCCCCCGAGCTGTGGGGTTTCATCTGTGGCAGTTCGCCAAAGGTTACCGACAGCTACCCAACCAGGATCAGCCTTTTGCTCGATTCGCTGGTATCCGGCAGCCAGTCACGCAAGTCGACCCGCTACCATACCTTCGAGTCTCTGCGGCCGGATATCGAAACAGACCCACTGGCATTCTGGCTGCAGGTTCTCAACCTGCATGACCTGATGCTTGGCTGGTTCAACAACCGCAACCTGTTTCATAAGGTGGGTTATCTGGTACTCACAGGGACGGACTTCGG
The DNA here is from genome assembly GCF_053502595.1 of Pseudomonas sp. LY-1. Lineage (NCBI taxonomy): Bacteria > Pseudomonadati > Pseudomonadota > Gammaproteobacteria > Pseudomonadales > Pseudomonadaceae > Pseudomonas > Pseudomonas sp. LY-1. Next base: position 4,714,383 of record NZ_CP094353.1, read on the forward strand.
AGAACTGGCTCGTTTGTCCGCAAACCAGAGCAAACGTCAATTCGAACAGGACCTGGATCACCGCATCCAAGAGTCACTGAGCCTCAAAGCTTCGGACGTGGAGGTGCTCAGCTATGACGACCGAAAGCACTACGACAAGTTGCTGAACCTGCTGTTGCTGGTGAATGTCGAAACCATGCGCCGGGTGCCACACGCCAACCAACGCTTCCCCTTCCACATGCACACCGATACGGCATGGTCGCTGGAGCACATCCATGCGCAGGATGCCGAGAACCTGACCAAGGCCGAACAATGGCAAACCTGGTTAAGGCTGCATTTGACCGCACTCAGTGAGCTGGCGCCCGATACCGTCCCGCAACAGTCGCAGCTGCTTGAGGAACTGAAGACAGCGCTTGAGCAAGTCGGCACGGCGCAGAACTTTGGCAACACCTTTCAAGACCTGGCCAGTCGTGTCGTCGCCGCTTTCAATGCGCCCGACGAGCAGACTGCCTCTGCTCATGGCCTGCACTCCATCGCCAACCTAGCCCTGCTGTCGAGGTCGGACAACAGCCTGCTGAGCAACGCAGTGTTCGAGGCCAAGCGGCAAATGCTTCTGGATGTAGACCGAAAGGGAGGCTACATACCGGTGTGCACGCGCAATGTATTCCTCAAGTACTACACCCCGGCGAACGCGCACCAGAACCATTTCTGGGGCCCTCAGGATCGCAATCATTACCTCGATACAATCCTCGAGATCGCCAAGCCCTATTTCCTGAACGAAGAGAAAATGGCATGAACCACACACTCACGTCGTACATTTCACTCTTCGACAAAAACTTGCAAGCGACTCATCGAATCCAAAGAATCGAAATCCCGCTGATCCAGCGCGACTATGCACAAGGCCGTCATGGCGCATCGGTGGAGCGAATCCGCAAGGACTTCGTCGACGCCTTGCATGATGCCGTCATGCATGACGACCGTCCCATCAGCCTGGATTTCATCTATGGCGATGTCGTGGACGGCACCCTCTATCCCCTGGATGGCCAACAACGCCTGACCACGCTGTTCCTGCTGCACTGGTACCTGAGCTGGCAGGCCGGCGAGCCCATCGAAGGGCAAGCATGGCGCAACTTCACCTACGCCACCCGCGCCAGTGCCCGACAGTTCTGCGAGGCATTGGCCAACTATCGACCACCCGCTGGCGAGACCGATTTGAAGGGTTGGATTGTCGATCAGCCCTGGTATTTTCACGGGTGGCAACATGACTCCAGTATCCGTGCCATGCTGGTCATGCTGCAGGCGCTGGAACAGCGTTTTGCCAGCGCCAGCAGCGAAGCATTCGCTGCTGCCTGGGAACGTCTTGCCGCGACCGACCATCCGGCAATCAGCTTCCACCTGCTGCCGGTGGTGAAGAACAAGCTCAATGACGATCTCTATATCAAGATGAACTCTCGCGGCAAGCCGCTGACGCCGTTCGAAAACTTCAAAGCGCATTTCGAGACGTTGCTCAAAAGCGCCTGTCCTGCACAAGCCGACGATTTCGCACACAGGGTTGATACCGTGTGGACGGACGTCATCTGGGCTTACAAGGACGCTGATCAGCTTATTGATGATCAATTCATGCGCTACTTCCGTTTTGTGTTTGACCTTTGCGCCTGGCGCGAGGGTAATCGCGCCGACAGCAAGGCCAGCCTCGATCAGTTGGCACAAAGCCTGTTTGCCAGCGACCAAGCGAAGGCGGTCGAGCACCTGAACTACCTGTTTGCAGCCTTCGATATCTGGGTCGACCTGGACACGAGTGATGCCTTCAACACCTGGCTGCGTGCAGCCGACGCTCGATCCCCATCGGCCCTGCTGCTGTTCAATCCTCTGCGCACCCAGCCCGGCCAGAGCCGCATCGACCTCTTCGGTGGTTGCTGCCGGCATTACGGGGATTCCGAGTGGAGTCAGGCTCATAGCCTTCTGCTCTACGCAGTGCTGCTGCATCGCATGCACAACACCGCTGATTTCCCTGAACAGTTACGTATCGTGCGCAACCTGATCGAAGCGTCCGGTGGCGGTGAGATGCGCGCCCAGAACATGCCCGCCTTATTGGAAGATGTACGCCGTGTCATAGTCGACGGAACCCTGGACGGCGTATCGACCTTCAATCAGAAGCAGATCGCGAACGAAAAGGACAAGATCAACCTACTTGCCGCCCACCCGTCGCTGCGAAAAGCGGTCTACCAACTGGAAGACAACAGCGTGCTGCACGGCGCACTGGCCGTGTTCGACCTCGACCCAGCTCTGGACCCTGCAATTTTTGCCCAACGTGCCTTAGCGTTTCTTACCTTGTTCGAAGATGCTCACTGTTGGCCACAGTTGACCGGCGCACTGCTCTCGCTGGGCGATTATTCGCGCAAGCAGGATCGTTATGGCGGCTACCGATTTTTCGATTTCGGCTCGCCGCGCAGTGAAGCAGTCTGGCGGGATCTGCTTGCGAGCAGAAAGAGTCCCGAGTTGGTACAACCCCTTACCGAACTACTCGATCAGGTCGCGCAAAGCGGTAACGATCTCGCCGTACTCAAAGAGATTCAGCAGGCGTTCCTCACCGCGTGCGAACGCGACCACGTGCTGGACTGGCGTTATTACCTGGTCAAGTACCCGCGCATGCGTGAAGGTAACTCGGGCCGCTATGCCATCAGCCAACGTGGCTACAGCATTTGCATGCTGGACAAGACAGTCATGCGCAGTTACTACCGCGACCCCTATCTCTCGGCGGTGGCGACCACGAGCGGCTTGAAGGTTCCAGACAACAACCTCTGGTTTTATGGATACGAAACCCTGAGTCGCGGGCTGGAACGAACGGGTGGTACTGTCACCATCGAAAGTGTCGACGACGGATGGAAACTCGAAAACTTACCTGACGACCCTGAACTCGCACGGAATATGGAGGACTTACGTGCAAGCTTCAACATCGGCAGTGACCAGATATATCGAGTGCCACAGGAAAACGGCATAGATGCTACTGACCGGATCATACAGGGTGCCAAGTTGCTCCTTGCAATGGATGAGCTCGGTCTCTAGCGGCAGGATCGGCTCAAGGGTTAGCCGGTTTCTGATTAGTAAGACTGTTGACGATGGTTGTCCAAATGTCGGCTTTGCCAAAAGCCGACATCTGCCCCCGACTGATCAGGGACAGACCGGCTTGAGTACCAGTTTTCGAAATACTGGCTTGATCCATTGATTCACCATTACAATTCCACTCTAACCAAGGAGTGAAATCGGATGGCGTTTTACATCGAAAGTGTGGGTGAGGCCGTGATTAGCCTTCAAAATGAGGAGTTTCGAGTTGACTCCGACACTTTGAAGCAAGGTGATACTATTCAGACAAGTCAACAAGCCTATGATGAGGACGACGTCGAATTCGAAACTTCGTTCTTCGCTATATCGCGGGGTGAAAACACCGAAGAAAAGCAGCTCTTCACATGGAGGGTGGAGTACACCCAACACTTCAGCACTGGCAAGCTATTTATTAACGCCACTGAATGTGTAACTCCAGGCGCGCTAATGATAAAAGACCTCAGCTTCAGTGTAGCCGTAGATGAAAATGAGTAGTTAAAAGGAAGTTTTCACCGGGCGCTTTACTTTAAGCGCCCATAGCCTCAGCCATTACATGCACTAACGATGGATGGGCGCACATCTACATCGAATCTATTCAATGTGACGAGCCTCGAGAAAGCTTACTTTGCCAGTCGCTTCGAGCTTTGCCTGACTACCCGGTTCGGGCCTGCCTCCGAACACCAGAAAAATCGACCTCCCACAACGCTTATCATGCGACGATCTCAGCTCAAGCAATGCGACGTGATGGGTTCACGCTTGCCCTGCCTCCTGAGACCATCTGACTGGCTCCACCCGCCCTCACTGCTGCGACAGGCACGGGAACTCTGCCAGCTGCAGGACGAAAACATCCACCGTAAGCAGTTGGTGATCGGCCTCGCCCTAATTTGTCATATCCTTCTGGTGGTGATCAGAAAAAATCTGAAGACAGCTAGTCGTGTCGATGTCAGCTAGCCCCCCAATAGAAAATTCGCGAAAAGGAAAAGATCGCAGCCAATACAATCAGAACTGATCAGACTTGACAGGTTTCAACGCGACGAAGCCCCGAATGGCCCTTTAAGAGCTTTTTGCTAACGGTGACCCAACGGTGACCAAAATGATCAAATCCCAGAAACAACAAAGCCCGGTCGTTTCCGAACCGGGCTAAGTCATTGAAAAATATGGTCGGGACGGAGTGATTCGAACACTCGACCCCTAGCACCCCATGCTAGTGCGCTACCGGACTGCGCTACGCCCCGACTAGGCGTGTTACTGGGTTCGCTTCGCAATGAAGCGATCAGGAATATACCGCAAGCTTTTGAAATGTGGAAGTATTTTAAAAGCCTGAATCATTTTTTCAGAACCACCAGCACATCTTCGAGTTCGGAGATCATTTGGCGGATCAGTTGCTTGTATTGGGTGGTGTCGTCTTTGGCTTCATCACCGGACATGCGCTGGCGCGCGCCGCTGATGGTGAACCCCTGGTCGTACAGCAATGCACGGATCTGTCGGATCATCAGCACATCCTGGCGCTGATAATACCGACGGTTCCCGGTGCGTTTGACGGGGTTGAGTTGAGGAAACTCCTGCTCCCAATAGCGCAGCACATGCGGTTTTACCGCACAGAGCTCGCTGACTTCACCGATGGTGAAGTAGCGTTTGCCTGGGATGACGGGTAGCTCGTCGTTATGACTTGGTTCCAGCATAAGCCTCAACTCGGGCCTTCAACTTCTGCCCTGGACGAAAGGTGACCACACGGCGAGCCGTGATCGGGATTTCTTCTCCCGTTTTTGGATTGCGGCCAGGCCGCTGGCGTTTGTCTCGCAGGTCAAAATTGCCGAAACCGGACAATTTGACCTGTTCGTTGTCTTCCAGAGCGTGTCTGATTTCTTCAAAGAACAACTCGACCAATTCCTTGGCCTCGCGTTTGTTCAGACCCAACTCTTCGTACAGACGTTCCGCCATCTCAGCTTTCGTCAAAGCCCCCATACGTCACTTCCTTAACGTGGCGTTCAACCTTTGTTCGAGCGAGGTGAGGATATTTTGTGTCGTGGTATTCACCTCATCGTCATTAAGAGTGCGCGATGGATGCTGCCAGGTCAAGCCAACTGCAAGGCTTTTTCTATGCGGATCAATGCCTTTACCCTGATAGACGTCAAATAGCCTGAGGTCCGTCAGCCATTCGCCTGCATTTTCACGGATGACATCCAGAACGGCCGTGGCGGACACTTCACGATCGGCGATCAGCGCCAGGTCGCGACGCACTTCCGGGAAGCGCGACAGCTCGCTGAATTTCGGCATCTTGCCCAAAGCGACTTCGGCCAGGACCAGTTCAAAAACGAAGACCGGACGGTCGAGACCGAGGGTTTTCGACAGTTCCGGGTGAAGGGCACCGACGAAGCCCACCAGTCGACCTTCGCGCTCGATGCGCGCCGTCTGGCCCGGGTGCAACGCTGGGTGGCTACCTGGCACGAACGAGAAGTCGTTCAGTGCTCCGGCAAACCCCAATACGGCTTCCACGTCCGCTTTAACGTCGAAGAAGTCCACTGCATCACGGCCTTGGGCCCAGCCTTCCGGCAAGCGGCTACCGCAAACAACACCGGCAAGCATCGGCTCTTGCTTCAAGCCATCCAGCTGGCCGACGAAACGCAGGCCGCTTTCGAACATACGCACGCGGTCTTGCTGGCGGTTCAGGTTGTGGGAAAGTGCTTTCACCAGGCCGGGCCACAACGACGAACGCATGGCAGCCATGTCGTTGGAGATCGGGTTGGCCAACAACAGCGGCTCGACGCCTGGGTTGAACAGTTCGAACTGCTTAGGATCGATGAAGCTGTAGGTCACCGCTTCCTGATAGCCACGGGCAACCAGCAGACGGCGCAGCTCAGGCAGGTGCGCGCGCGCTTCGGCCTTGGGTTGCGGCGCCAGGCGCGCTTGCGGGTAGCGAACCGGCAGACGGTTGTAGCCGTAGAGACGGGCCAGTTCTTCGATCAGGTCGACTTCGAGGCTGATATCGAAGCGATGGCTTGGCACCTCAACGCGCCACTGTCCGGCTTCACCGGCGGCAATGCCCAGGCCGAGGGCCGAAAGCAGACGCTCGATTTCCGCTGGTTCGATCACCAGGCCAAGCATTTGCTCAACGCTTTTGGCGCGCAGGGTGATCGGTGCAATCGACGGCAGGTATTGTTCGCTGACGGTTTCAGTGATCGGGCCCGCTTCGCCACCGGTGATTTCCAGCAGCAGGCCAGTGGCGCGCTCCATGGCTTCACGCGCCAGTTTCCAGTCCACGCCACGCTCGTAGCGGTGCGACGCATCGGTGTGCAGGCCGTAGGAACGGGCCTTGCCGGCGATGGCGATCTGGTCGAAGAATGCGCTCTCAAGAAAGATGTCACGCGTGGTTGCGGACACACCGCTGTGTTCGCCACCCATCACGCCGGCAATCGCCAGGGCGCGGGAATGGTCGGCGATCACCAGGGTGTCGGCACGCAGGCTGACTTCCTGGCCGTCGAGCAAAACCAGCTTCTCGCCTTCTTCCGCCATCCGCACACGGATGCCGCCATTGATTTCGGCGAGATCGAACGCGTGCAATGGCTGGCCGAGTTCAATCATCACATAGTTGGTGATATCGACGGCGGCGTCGATGCTGCGCACGTCGGCGCGCCGCAGGCGCTCAACCATCCACAGCGGCGTTGGCTTGGACAGGTCGACGTTGCGGATCACACGCCCCAGGTAACGCGGGCACGCGTTGGGTGCCAGTACTTCGATCGAGCGCACTTCATCATGCACCGCAGCAACTGCGGCTACCACCGGCCGGGTGACGGGCGCGTCGTACAGCGCGCCTACTTCACGTGCCAGACCCGCCAGGGACAGGCAGTCGCCGCGGTTCGGGGTCAGGTCGACCTCGATGCTGGCGTCTTCCAGTTCCAGGTAGACACGAATGTCCTGGCCCACGGGCGCGTCGGCCGGCAGCTCCATCAGGCCATCATTGCCCTCGCCCACCTGCAGTTCCGCCTGGGAGCACAGCATGCCGTTGGACTCAACGCCACGCAGCTTGGCTTTCTTGATCTTGAAGTCGCCCGGCAGTTCGGCGCCGATCATGGCGAACGGGATCTTCAGGCCCGGGCGCACATTAGGCGCTCCGCACACGACCTGGAACGTCTGCGCGCCATTGCTGACCTGACACACACGCAATTTGTCGGCATCGGGGTGCTGCTCGGTGCTCAGCACCTCTCCCACGACCACACCGCTGAATACGCCGGCGGCCGGAGTAACGCTATCGACCTCAAGACCGGCCATCGACAGACGAGCAACCAGCTCGTCGCGGCTTACCTGCGGGCTTACCCAGCCACGCAGCCATTGTTCACTGAATTTCATCCTGCTCTCCTAAAGATTCGTTACGACTAGCGAAATTGCGCGAGGAACCGCAAGTCGTTGTCGAAGAACAGACGCAAGTCGTTCACGCCGTAACGCAGCATGGCCAGACGCTCAACGCCCATGCCGAAGGCAAAGCCCGAGAACTCTTCCGAGTCGATCCCGGACATGCGCAGCACGTTGGGGTGAACCATGCCGCAGCCCATCACTTCCAGCCAGCCGGTCTGCTTGCAGACGCGGCAGCCTTTACCGCTGCACATCACGCATTCCATGTCGACTTCGGCGGAAGGCTCGGTGAACGGGAAGAACGATGGACGGAAACGCACCGCCAGCTCTTTCTCGAAGAACACCCGCAGGAACTCTTCGATGGTGCCTTTGAGGTCGGCGAAATTGATATCGCGATCGACCAGCAGGCCTTCGACCTGGTGGAACATCGGCGAGTGGGTAATATCGGAGTCGCTGCGGTACACACGGCCTGGGCAGACGATGCGGATCGGCGGCTTGTTCGCTTCCATGGTGCGGACCTGTACCGGCGAGGTATGGGTGCGCAACAACATGTTCGCGTTGAAATAGAAGGTGTCGTGCATCGACCGGGCCGGGTGATGGCCTGGGATGTTGAGCGCCTCGAAGTTGTGATAGTCGTCTTCGACCTCAGGGCCTTCGGCGATGCCGTAGCCAATATGGGTGAAGAACTGCTCGATACGTTCCAGAGTCCGGGTGATCGGATGCAGACCGCCCGAGGCCTGGCCACGGCCAGGCAAGGTTACGTCAATGGACTCGGCGGCGAGCTTGGCCGAAAGTTCGGCCTCCTCGAGCGACGCCTTGCGCGCATTGAGAACCTCTGTGACACGCTCCTTGGCGACGTTGATCAGCGCACCGACTTGCGGACGCTCTTCAGCCGGCAAATTCCCCAGGGTCTTCATCACCTGAGTCAATTCACCCTTTTTGCCAAGGTAGTGAACCCGGATTTGCTCCAGGGCATTGATATCTTCAGCGCTTTGCACAGCCTCAAGAGCTTGAGCGACGAGCGCGTCCAGGTTTTCCATGTACAGACTCCAGATACAAAATAGGGGAAGAGCTTGAAGGCTCTTCCCCTATTTATGACGTTTAACACCTTGGGCCACAGGAGTAGCCCAGGGTGACTGTCGGGGGTACTTAAGCCAAGGTGGCTTTAGCTTTCTCGACAATCGCAGCAAACGCCGCTTTTTCGTTCACTGCCAGATCAGCCAGAACCTTACGGTCGATCTCGATGGACGCTTTTTTCAGGCCAGCGATGAAACGGCTGTAGGACAGACCGTTAACACGAGCACCAGCGTTGATACGAGCGATCCACAGAGCGCGGAACTGACGTTTTTTCTGACGACGGTCACGGTAGGCGTATTGGCCTGCCTTGATTACCGCTTGCTTGGCAACACGGAATACGCGTGAACGCGCGCCGTAGTAGCCTTTAGCAAGTTTCAGAATTTTTTTGTGACGCTTACGGGCAATGACGCCACGCTTTACACGAGCCATGAGTTACTTCCTCTATTCTTGATCCAAAAATTAACGAAGGCGCAGCATGCGCTCGACTTTTGCCACGTCAGACGGATGCAGCAAGCTGCTACCGCGCAGTTGACGCTTACGCTTGGTCGACATTTTGGTCAGGATGTGGCTCTTGAAAGCGTGCTTGTGCTTGATACCGTTAGCAGTTTTCAGAAACCGCTTAGCAGCACCACTTTTAGTCTTCATCTTTGGCATGTTCGGATACTCCGCATTCAGTTGATAAACATAATCAGAAGGCCTGCCGTGCCCTATTGATTACTTCTTCTTTTTCGGGGCGATGACCATGATCAGTTGGCGTCCTTCCATCTTAGGATGCTGTTCGACCGAACCGTACTCGAGCAGGTCAGCTTCAACCCGCTTGAGGAGTTCCATCCCCAGCTCCTGGTGGGCCATCTCACGGCCGCGGAATCGCAAGGATACCTTGGCCCTGTCCCCATCACTCAGGAAACGTACCAGGTTGCGCAGTTTTACCTGGTAATCCCCTTCCTCCGTCCCTGGACGAAACTTGATTTCTTTTACTTGAATCTGCTTCTGGTTCTTCTTCGCCGCAGCAATCTGCTTCTTCTTTTCGAAGATCGACTTGCCGTAGTCCATCACCCGGCAAACAGGTGGGACTGCGTCGGCGGAAATTTCCACCAGGTCCAGTTTGGACTCTTCAGCGATACGAAGCGCTTCATCAATCGAGACGATGCCAATCTGCTCGCCGTCAGCGCCAATTAACCGAACCTCGCGTGCCGAGATATTCTCGTTGATCGGGGCTTTCGGTGCAGCTCGTTTATCTTGTCTCATTTCACGCTTAATAATAATTACTCCGAATCTGGGCGACCACGCCGGGAAACCGCTTGCGCGAGGAACTCAGCGAACTGGGCGACGGGCATCGAGCCCAGGTCAGCACCTTCACGAGTACGCACAGCGACAGTCTGCATCTCGACTTCCCGATCTCCGATAACCAAAAGATAGGGAACCTTGAGCAAAGTATGCTCGCGGATTTTAAAGCCGATCTTTTCATTTCTCAAGTCGGACTTGGCACGAAATCCGCTTTCGTTGAGAGTTTTTTCAACTTCAGCAGCAAAATCGGCCTGTTTATCAGTGATATTCATGATCACTGCCTGAGTCGGAGCCAACCACGCGGGGAATGCGCCCTCGTAGTGCTCGATCAGGATACCGACGAACCGTTCGAACGAGCCGAGGATCGCCCGGTGCAGCATAACCGGGTGTTTACGGCTGTTGTCTTCGGAGACGTATTCGGCTCCCAGACGGATCGGCAGGTTAAAATCGAGCTGCAAAGTACCACATTGCCAGACACGACCAAGACAATCTTTCAGCGAAAACTCGATTTTCGGACCGTAGAAGGCGCCCTCACCCGGCTGCAGATCATACGCAAGGCCCGCGCTGTCTAGCGCAGCGGCCAGTGCGGCTTCGGCGCGATCCCACAATTCATCGGAACCGACGCGTTTTTCCGGACGAGTGGACAGCTTCATTTCGACTTCGGTAAAGCCGAAATCGCGATAGACGTCCATGGTCAGCTTGATGAACGCAGCGGATTCGGCCTGCATCTGCTCTTCGGTGCAGAAGATGTGGGCGTCGTCCTGAGTGAAGCCGCGCACGCGCATGATGCCGTGCAGCGCACCCGACGGCTCGTTACGGTGGCAGGCACCGAACTCGGCCAGGCGCATCGGCAGCTCGCGGTAGCTCTTCAGGCCTTGGTTGAACACCTGCACGTGGCAAGGGCAGTTCATCGGCTTGATGGCGTAGTCGCGGTTTTCCGACTGGGTAGTGAACATGTTGTCGGCGTAGTTGGCCCAGTGCCCGGACTTCTCCCACAGGCTGCGGTCAACAACCTGGGGAGTCTTGATCTCCAGGTAGCCGTTTTCGCGCTGAACCTTGCGCATGTACTGCTCGAGCACCTGATACAGGGTCCAGCCGTTCGGGTGCCAGAACACCATGCCCGGCGCTTCTTCCTGGAGGTGGAACAGGTTCAGGCGCTTGCCGATCTTGCGGTGGTCGCGTTTCTCGGCTTCTTCGATGCGCTGGACGTAGGCGGCCAGCTGCTTCTTGTCAGCCCAGGCTGTGCCGTAGATCCGCTGCAGTTGCTCGTTCTTCGCGTCGCCGCGCCAGTAGGCACCGGACAGCTTGGTCAACTTGAACGATTTGAGGAAACGCGTGTTCGGCACGTGCGGGCCACGGCACATGTCGACGTATTCTTCGTGGTAGTACAGGCCCATGGCCTGTTCGTCCGGCATGTCTTCCACCAGGCGCAGCTTGTAGTCTTCGCCACGGGCAGTGAACACGTCGATCACTTCGGCGCGCGGCGTGACTTTCTTGATCACGTCGTAATCTTTTTCGATCAGCGCGTGCATGCGCTGTTCGATCGCGGCCAGATCGTCCGGAGTAAAAGGACGCTCGTAGGCGATGTCATAATAGAAGCCATCGTCGATGACCGGGCCGATCACCATTTTCGCCGTCGGGTACAGCTGCTTGACCGCGTGGCCAATCAGGTGTGCGCAAGAGTGGCGAATGATCTCCAGCCCCTCTTGATCCTTGGGCGTGATGATTTGCAGGCTGGCATCAGCGGTGATCAGGTCGCTGGCGTCAACCAGCTTGCCGTCGACCTTGCCGGCCACGGTGGCCTTGGCCAGGCCGGCACCAATGGATGCGGCGACCTCGGCTACGGAAACCGAATGATCGAATGAACGTTGACTGCCATCGGGAAGAGTAATAGTTGGCATGGCGCCTCCTCTCCTAGTGGTGACCCCTACCAAAGGTCACGTGGGTTGGGATGAGCCAGTACAAGATCCAATACCAGGCCGTTCAGTGATGAACGCCTGCCTTACAGCGGCAGGAGCCTTTCGGCCAACCGGTGATCGAACCAGAGTGACTGGAGTGGACAAAAAGAAACATGGCAAGGCGGCATTTGGCGCGCCTGGAAATAGCCAAGCACACGATGCTAGCACAGATGAACGGTCATCGCGCCCACGGCGCCACAGCCGATAACAAATTCCCGCTTTTATAGCGGCAAAAGTGAACTTGAGCTGTACGTCCCCCGTCAAATCCGCCGAGAATCGCCATTCGTCCTCACGACTTTAGGAGCATTTAATGATGCGTTTTTCCTCGACCTTCGCGCTTGCAGCATCCCTTACCCTTCTCTCCCTCGGCGCACAGGCCGCCGCTCCTTCGAACTGGCCTGCGGGCGCCAGGGACGCATTCGTCAAAGACTGCAGCTCAGCCGCCAGCCAGAACGTGGACATCAAAACCGCCAAAGCACACTGCGAATGCGGCGCCGACAAGATCAATGCTGAATTGAGCACCGCGGAAATCAAGGAACTCATGACCAACCAGAACGCGAGCCAGGCGCTTAAAAACAAAGCAGTCTCGGCTATTTCGTCCTGCAAAGTCGTGAAGAAAAAGTAAGAATCGCTGCAATTCGGATGGCAGTTTTTCGGTAAAAACCCTCTTAAAACTGCCATTTCGCACAAAATACACAGCTTTTACGGCTTTTTTTACCAGCTGATATTTCGTGCGAAAGCCCCGTAGATCGGGGCTTTCAGCCAACCGAAGGACTAAACCCGGGGCTATTGATTAGCAAACAGTGCCTTGGGGGGGCTCCCAAGCCGAACATTTCGACTATGATAGCCCTGTGTGCCCAGTTGGCCTGAGCAGCACAGCACTACTGAAAATATATGTTTCTTGGAGATACACCATGTCTAATCGCCAAACCGGCACCGTTAAATGGTTCAACGATGAAAAAGGCTTCGGCTTCATCACTCCTCAAGGTGGCGGTGACGACCTGTTCGTACACTTCAAAGCTATCGAAAGCGACGGTTTCAAAAGCCTGAAAGAAGGCCAAACCGTTTCCTTCGTGGCTGAGAAAGGCCAAAAGGGTATGCAAGCTGCACAGGTTCGCGGCGAGTAATTCTCCGCTGAGCTAAAAAAACCCCGTCCATGTGACGGGGTTTTTTATGGGCGCTGCAAAAGCCTGTGGCTATCAGCCGCAATTGACCCGGGTGATCACCAGGTTATCGTCGGTGTTGAGGTTAAGGCGGTCGGAGCGGTATTCCAGGGTGATCATATCGTTAGGCTTGAGAATTCGGGCGTTCTGCGCACCGGCACGGGTACGCGCTTGCTCCAGCAACTGGGGCGAGGCTTTCTGGCCGATCGTGAACTCGGCGGCCTTCGCCTCACAGCGGCTATGACCGGCATCGGTCACGGCGGCATCTTTGGCTGGCTCAGAGGTACCCGGGGTGCTGCAACCCGCCAACGCGAGTGCCGCCAACAAAGTACCGAATGATGCGAGCTTCCAAGGCATGAAGCCTCCTATGATAAAAAATGGACAGAGATCGTGCGACAGCGATCAGGCGGATTGGTTTCAAGACGTAAATCGCCTGCTGGCAAGTCTGCCTGACTCAGGGCAGGCATTCGCCCGATCAATCGTCACCAGATATGAACGAATTCAGTAGATGTCGATGTAGTCAAACGGTGGCTTTGGCCAGTTCTGTTTCAAGGCATTGAAAATCTGTGTGACCCAGACCTCATCGCTGGCGGCCACGTTTCCGACGTAACCGGAGCCCTTGGCCCAGGTTTCCAGGCGAAACAGCAACCCATCGATATCGACGCCGCCGACGGCCTTGCCGGAGGAGATGTAGGCAATACCTGCCCTGGTGACTCGCAATTGAGTGTGTTCATCGTCACTGGCACTGGCAAGCAGTTGGCGCACGGCGGCCAGTGTCAGGTTCTCGGGGTTGTTCAAGTCGATCTGCACGCGGTGTTCCCCGGTCATTAAAACAGGCTGACAGTGTCGCACACTGCTTGCCTCATTTCGAAATACCTCATGCGTAAGTAGCAGTGCCAAACGCCGTACAAAATGCTTAACTGCCGACGTAAGAACCGCGTTTTAGCGCATCACCCCGTACTTCCAGCTCGTGAGACACCCATGACCACCGTAACGCTCCAAGCCGACATCAAAGCCAAGTGGCCCCAAGGGCAGAGTTCCTACAGCCCCGGAAGCCCGGAAGAATTGGCGATCATCGGTATCGACCTGTTGGTCAAGGAGTTGGGCACCCAGGCCGCGCAAGCGTTCATTGGCCAGGTTTTCGAGAAATACCCGGCCGATCACATGGGCGCACACAACCCCGGGCGCGATTAAGCACCGACCGACAATCACCTTACTTCAGGCGCGCCAGGCGCTCGGTCAACAGATCGAAAAAGCCCTGGGCGTCGCCATTCTCAACCCAGAACACATTCTTTTCCTGCTTCAGGCCGTCATACCAATCGACGATGGTCTGGCCAAAGGTCGGCCCTTCGCGGCTGTCCACCACCATATTGGCCTGACGCCCGCTGAACAACGAAGGTTTGAGCAGATACGCGATGACTGTGGCGTCATGCACCGGGCCGCCAGGAATGCCGTAGTGCTCCATATCGCCTTTGACGTATTCATTGAGAATATCGCCAACGACTTTGCTCGCGTTGTTGTTGATGTCGGCGATCTTCTTCAGGCGCGCTTCACTGGTCAGCACCTTGTGGGTCACGTCCAACGGCAGATAGGTCAGCTTGACGCCACTCTTGAGCACAATCTCGGCTGCGACCGGGTCGGCGAACAGGTTGAACTCGGCCACCGGCGTGATATTGCCGCCGTTGAAGTGCGCGCCGCCCATCACCACCACTTCCTTGATGCCCTGGGTGATCTCAGGCGCCTGGGTCAGCGCCAACGCCAGGTTGGTCTGCGGGCCAAGCATGGCGATGGTGATGCTGTGCGGCTTGGCGGTGCTCAGCGTCTTGATCAGGTAATCAACGGCATTGCCTTCGGCCAGGGCCTTTTTCGGCTCATGTACGGCGACACCGGAAATGCCTTCCTTGCCATGGATATTTTCGGCGTAGATCGGCGTGCGCAGCAACGGCTTCGGCGCGCCCGCGTACACAGGAATGTCCTCTCGCCCCGCCCACTCACGAGCCAGGCGCGCGTTACGCGAGGTCTTGTCCAGGCGCACATTGCCGGCGACGGTGGTCAGCGCCCGAATGTTCAACTCCTCCGGGGAGGCCATGGCAAACAGCAAGGCCACTACATCGTCGGCACCTGGGTCGGTGTCGATGATCAGGTCGATTTTTTCCGCCGCTTGGGCGCTCACTGCGGTGAGTGCAGACAAAAGCAAAACACTCCGGAACAGATTTCTCAGGGTTGGAAGATTACGCGGCATGAAACACTCCTTGTCGTTGGGGAACTCTAGAACGTGACGCCGGACACCAGTGCGATATTGCAATAAGGCTGGCACTCGCCCGTGCGGACAATGGCACGCGCGCTGCGGCTCAGTTGCTTGAATGCGTCATGACTGAGCAGACGCCGCTCGCCGAGCGCCGCCTGGTCGGTCAGGGCATTGAGTGCGCTGAGCGCCGGCGGCTGCTTGAGCAGGATTTCTTCGGCCAGCACGTGGCTTTCCACCTGCATTTCGCTGAGCACAATGCGCAAGGTGCTGATGAAGTCGGGAATGCCCTGGGTCAGGGCCAAGTCGATCAACTCGACGCCCGACGGCACGGGCAGGCCAGCATCGCCGATAACCAGGATATCGCCATGCCCGAGGGAGGCGATCAAGCGTGACAGGGCGATATTGAGCAGCGGTGTCTTTTTCATGAGGGCACAAAACCTTGAACGTCGTGCAGCGTAGGAATAGAGGGTTGCGCGCCGGCGCGGGTGACTGACAGCGCGGCCGCCACCTGACCAAAACGAATCGCCTCGGCTTCGCTTTTGCCATGGGCCAGCGCTGCGGCAAAACCGCCGACGAACGTGTCGCCGGCAGCCGTGGTGTCCACCGCCTTGACGTTGGGCGCTGCCAGGTGCTCAACACGGTTGCCATCGCTGAACAGCGCGCCCTGAGCGCCGAGGGTGATGATCACTTTAGCGGCGCCGGCCTTGATCAACTGCGCCGCGGCGAGCTTGGCGCTGTCCAGGGAGTCCACCGTCACGCCGCTCAAGGCGGTGGCTTCGCTTTCGTTGGGGATCAGGTAATCGATCGAGGCATACCACTGCGCCGGCAAAGGACCGCTGGCCGGGGCCGGATTGAGGATCACCGTCTTGCCCAGTTCACGCCCGCGCTTGAGCGCATACCCGACGGTCTCCAGCGGCACTTCAAGCTGACAGACGATTACGTCGGCGGCCTGCAACACCACATCGGCCGCCAGCAACGAAGCGGGCGTCAGCTCACCGTTACTGCCGGCAACGATCACGATCGCGTTCTGGCTGCTGTCGTCCACCACAATCAACGCCACACCGCTGGACCCGTCGACACGGCTCACAGCCTGGCAATCGATGCCTTCGACCAGCAATGCATCGCGCAATTGGACGCCGTAGGCGTCAGAGCCGACGCAGCCGATCATCGCCACCTCAGCCCCCAGCCGCGCCGATGCGACGGCCTGGTTGGCGCCCTTGCCACCGGGGACGGTGGAGAACGATTGGCCGATCAGGGTTTCACCGGCGCGGGGCAGCCGGCTGGCGCGGGTGACCAGGTCCATGTTCAAGCTGCCTACTACCACTACTTTTGCTGGCATACATCAGTACTCATCAATTCGGTTCAGCGGTATTGGGCGAACACACCGGCAAGTGGCGCCGTCGACTCACGCAAGACAATACTCGGCGTCACGATGCGTTGATCGATCGGCAGTTGGGGGGTCGCAATTCGTCGCAGTAACAACTCGGCCGCCGTCTCGCCCAATTGCACGATCGACTGCCCGACCGTGGTCAGCGCCGGGTACACGTAACGGCCCATTTGGATGTCATCGAAGCCGATCACCGACAATTCGCTCGGCACGCGGATGTTGCGCTCGGCTGCCGCACGCAACACGCCGAAACCGATCATGTCGTTGCTGGCGAAAATCGCGCTCGGCGGGTTTTCCGACAGCAACTTCACTGCCGCGGCATAACCGCCGGTGCTGGTGAAGTCGCTTTCCAGGGTGCGATTGGCGGCAACGTCGATACCCGCCTCGCGCAAAGCGCGGTGATACCCCGCCAGACGCATTTGTGCCACACGGGTATGGCCAGGGCCGCCGATGCAGGCGATGTCCCGATGGCCCAGTTCAAGTAAATGCCGGGTCGCCAGGTAGGCGCCCTGCTCGTGATCTATACGCACCAGGTCGACATCAATACCGTCCAACGCCCGGTCGACAATCACCATGGGCGTGCGGACCGCGCTCAAGCCCGCGGCCAGGCCGCTGTCGTCGCCGCCCACCGAGGTCACGATCAAGCCATCGACGCGCTTCTCCAGCAACACTCGCAAATAGCTGCGTTGCTTTTCGGCGTTGTCGTCGGAGTTGCAGAGGATCACGCAATAGCCATTACGCTCGCAGTAATCCTCGATCCCCCGGGCCAGCTCGGCGAAATACGGGTTGAGGCTGTTGGGCACAAGCAGGCCGATAGTGGCGGTGGTCTTGGCCTTGAGCGAACGCGCCACGGCGCTGGGCACATAGTCCAGTTGCTTGATCGCCGCTTCCACCTTGAGGCGCACCGGCTCGCTGACCGGGCGCGTCTTGTTCACCACATGCGACACGGTGGTGTAGGAAATACCTGCAAGTGCTGCCACATCCTTAATCGTCGCCATGGTTCAGCCCCGCCGACTGGCGCGTTGACTGCGGTAGGTATCGAGGACCACGGCAATCACGATCACGGCACCGGTGATGATGCGCTTGGTGGGTTCTGTGGCACCGATCTGCGCCAGGCCAGCCGCCAATACCGAAATAATCAACACACCGAAGAACGTACTGATCACCGAGCCGCGTCCGCCCATCAGGCTGGTGCCGCCGATCACCACGGCCGCGATCACTTGCAGTTCCAGGCCGGACCCGGCGTTCGGGTCCGCCGCTTCCAGGCGCGAGATCTGGAACAGCGCCGCGACGCCGGCCAGCAGGCCCATCAGGCTGAACACCAGGATCTTGTAAGGTTTGGGATTGATCCCGGCCAGACGCACGGCTTCTTCATTGGTACCGATACCGATCAAGTAACGGCCGAACACCGTGCGAGTCAACACCAGTTGGGCGACGACGATCACCAGCAAAGCGATGATGAACGAAGGCGAAATCCCGAAGGCGATCGGATTGGACAGCCAGGCAAAGGAGTCACCGATATAAGCCGTGCGCGAGCCGGTCATCTGGTACGCCACGCCGCGTGCCATTTCCAGTACGCCAAGGGACACGATGAACGACGGAATCCGCCAGGCCACGGTGATCGAGCCGGTGATGGTGCCGGCCAGCGCGGCGCAGCCCATGCCGAGCACGGCGGCCGGCAACACGCTCCAACCCCAGCCGAGAATCGCCACGCTGACCGCCGACGCCGCCAGGGCCAGCACCGAGCCCACCGACAGGTCGATACCGCCGATGATCAGGATGAAGGTCATGCCCACCGCCAGCACCATCAGGTCCGGGATCTGGTTGGCCAGGGTGCTGAAGGTGTCGTAGGACAAGAAGTGATCGCTGAGCACCGAAAACAGCGCAATCATCGCCAGCAACGCACCCGCCAGCCCCAGGTAGGTGCCCAGGCCGTAAAAGTTACCGCCTGCTTTAGCAGGGGAAGTTGTTGTTTTCATTGGGCATCCCTAAGCGCTGCGTCATTGAGCAGCACGTCACGTTTCTGATAGCCGGCGAAGGCGGCAGCGAGCAATTCATCCTGGGTCCAGCGGTCGCGCTCGAAGGTCTCGATCAACCGCCCGGCAGAGAGCACGCCGATGCGGTCACAGATCAACATCAGCTCGCGCAGGTCGCTGGACACCACCACCAGTGCTTTGCCCTGGCGGGTCAACTCGCCGAGCAAGGCGTAAATGTCGAACTTGGCCCCCACGTCGATGCCACGGGTCGGCTCATCGAACAGCATCACCGAGCAGTCGCGCTCCAGCCAGCGGCCAATCACGACTTTCTGCTGGTTACCGCCGGACAATTCGGACACCAACTGCGCCGGACTGGAACTGCGGATACGCATGGCATCGATCTGACGCTTGGCCAGGGCGGTTTCGTCGCGACTATTTACCACACCGCCGCCGGAAATTTCCGGCATGTTGCCCAAGGCGATATTCGAGCTGATGGATTGCGTCAGCAGCAGGCCTTCGCCCTTGCGGTCTTCGGTGATCAGGGCGATGCCGTGGCCCACTGCGTCGACCGGCGAGCGAATGCTCACCACTTGGGCCGGCGACCCCAGGGCAATGGTGCCGCTGTCGGCCAGGTCGGCACCGAAGATCAGGCGCAGCAATTCCGTGCGGCCGGCGCCGATCAGGCCGGAGATGCCATAGATCTCGCCGGCACGCACTTCAAAGGAGACGTCGCGGACCTTGTCCGCACGGGTCAGCCCTTTCACCGTCAAGGCCGGGCCGCCGATGGTACGGGGCCCCAGGTCAATGTGCTCGCCCAGCTCGCGGCCGACCATCAAGGTCACCAGTTGCTCGCTGTTGTAATTGGCCATCGGCTCGACGCAGACCAGTTTGCCGTCACGCAGTACCGCAATGCGTTGGGCGACACGGGCCAACTCTTCGAGCCGGTGCGAAATATAAATGATCGCCACGCCCCGGGCCTGCAGGCGGGTGATTTGCTCAAACAGCATCTCGACTTCACGGGCGGTCAACATAGCCGTGGGTTCGTCGAGAATCAGCACATGGCAGTCGCCGATCAGGTTGCGGGCGATCTCGACCATTTGCTGATGGCCGATACCCAGGCTGCCGACCAGGGTGTCCGGGTCAATCGCATCCAGGCCGACCTGCGCCATCGCTTCGATCGCCGCGCTACGCAGCTGCTTGCGGCTGATCCAGCCACAGTGGCTGGGCAAGTTGTCCAGGAACAGGTTTTCGGCCACGGTCAGCGTCGGCAGCAGGTTGAGTTCCTGCATGACCATCCGCACGCCCAGCTCTTCGGCCTGGGTGCGACTGCCGGGGCGGTAGTCCTGACCGTTGAATTGCATGTGCCCGGCGGTCGGCGTGACCAGCCCGCCGATAATCTTCGACAAGGTACTTTTGCCTGCGCCGTTTTCACCGGTCAGCGCCAGCACTTCCCCGCGATTGAGCGTCAAGGTGATGTCGGACAGAACCGGCTGGGCATAGGTCTTACCGATACCGCTGACCGAGAGGACAGCGTTCGGGGCGGAAGATGACATAGGAAAATCTCCAGGCGTCCGCTCAGCGTGAGCGGACGCTGTTGGGTGCAGCCGGGATTACTTCTTGAGGACGAGTTCTACCGGGGTTTCGATCACGCCGTCTTGAGCGTCGACCTTCTCACCCTTGACCAGCTTGAGCGCGTTCTGGATACCGAACACGGCCTGCTGTGCGGCGGCCTGGTCGGCGGTCGCCAGGACACGGCCGTCCTGCAGCATCGGCTTGATCGCGGCGATGTTGTCGTAGCCTACGACCAGAACCTTGCCGGCTTTGCCTGCCGCACGCACAGCCGAGACGGCGCCCAGGGCCATGTTGTCGTTACCGGCCAACAGCGCCTTGAGGTCGGGGTATTCGCTCAGCATCGCAGAGGCGACCTTCTGGCCCTGGTCGATTTCCCAGTTGCCCGATTGGGTGGAGACGATTTTCATGCCGGCCGCGTCCATCGCATCCTTGTAGCCTGCGGTGCGCTGCTGCGCGTTGGTAGTGGTCGGTACGCCTTCGATGATGCCGACCTTGTCACCCGCGGCCAGTTGCTTGGCCAGGTAATCACCCACCAGCTTGGAGCCTTTGCGGTTGTCCGGGCCGACGAAGGGAATATCGAGGTTTTTGCTTTTCAGCACGCCCGGGTCCAGGCGGTTATCGATGTTGACGACCTTGATGCCGGCATCGGAGGCTTTTTTCAGCACGGTGACCAGTGCCTTGGAGTCAGCCGGTGCGATGACGATGGCGTTCACTTTGGCGAGGATCATCTGGTTGACGATATCGATCTGCGCACTGGTATCGGTTTCGTTCTTGATACCGTTGGTGATCATGTCGAAATCAGCGGCGTGGGACTTCTGGTAGTCCTTCGCGCCCTCTTGCATGGTGACGAAGAATTCATTGGCAAGGGATTTCATCACCAGGCCGACCTTGGGTTTGGCGGCGGTGTCGGCGGCGAATGCAGAAGAGAGAGGCAGAGCAGCAGATGCGGCGGCAAGCACAGCGACAGCAAGAAGACGTCCAGCGAATGGCAGCTTCATGGGTTCACTCCGATCTTATGATTATTGGGAGCAACGCTTGCACCGAAGAACACTTCGGCAGCCCACCCACCCGGGTGACTGATACGAGCTTTCAAGACGTTCAGGGCGCACCCGCGAAACATCTCGCAAACGTTTGCGTTAAACAAACTATGAGAACCTTGCCAGGATTTGTCAACGGAAGAAAACCGCCCTCCACCCAAGCCCTCTAGCGCCTGCGTTCCAGCCTGTCTCGCGGGGTTATTAAACATCACCGTCGCCGGATCGTTCTCTAAAACGACAGGCAGTGCCGCCGATGTCATACGCCTCCGGCGACTATCCCGTCATTATTTTCGGACAACCGAACGCAACAGCCACGCTTTGTTCGGAAAGCCGGACAAGTGCATGGACAAACCTTCTTAAAGATAATTTTAATTTGTTTTAAATCAACACCTTAGATAATAAACACGAAGGCGTTCAGGCTGGTACAAATCCTGCTCCCTTCCTGCACCTCGAGGCGTTCAGAACCGCCCGAGCGCTCTAGATGAACTTGCTACCGCACTCATCAAAAACCAGAGAGAAAAATAATGAAATCTGCACTGAAGACCTTTGTTCCGGGCGCACTCGCCCTCCTGCTGCTGTTCCCCGTTGCCGCTCAGGCAAAAGAAGTCGAAACCAAAGCCAAACTCTCCAACGTGGTGATCCTCGCCACCGGCGGCACCATTGCCGGCGCTGGCGCCAGCACCGCTAACAGCGCCACCTACCAGGCAGCCAAAGTCGGCATCGAGCAATTGATCGCCGGTGTTCCCGAGCTTAGCCAGATCGCCAATGTGCGCGGCGAGCAAGTCATGCAAATTGCCTCCGAAAGCATCAATAACGAAAACCTGCTGCAACTGGGTCGCCGCGTCGCCGAACTGGCTGACAGCAAGGACGTCGACGGCATCGTGATCACCCACGGCACCGATACCCTGGAAGAAACCGCTTACTTCCTGAACCTGGTGGAAAAAACCGACAAACCCATCATTGTTGTCGGCTCGATGCGCCCAGGTACCGCCATGTCGGCAGACGGCATGCTCAACCTGTACAACGCCGTCGCCGTCGCCGGCAGCAAGGATGCCCGCGGCAAGGGCGTGCTGGTGACCATGAACGACGAGATCCAGTCGGGTCGCGACGTGAGCAAGATGGTCAACATCAAGACCGAAGCGTTCAAGAGCCCATGGGGCCCGTTGGGCATGGTGGTTGAAGGCAAATCCTACTGGTTCCGCCTGCCGGCCAAGCGTCACACCATGGACTCCGAGTTCGACATCAAGACCATCAAGAGCCTGCCCGACGTCGAAATTGCCTACGGCTACGGCAACGTAAGCGACACTGCCGCCAAAGCCCTGGCCCAGGCCGGCGCCAAAGCCATCATCTTTGCAGGCACCGGCAACGGTTCGGTGTCCTCCAAGGTCGTCCCGGCCCTGCAGGAACTGCGCAAGCAAGGCGTGCAGATCATTCGCTCGTCCCACGTGAATGCCGGCGGTTTCGTGCTGCGCAACGCCGAACAGCCTGACGACAAGTACGACTGGGTGGCTGCCCACGACCTGAACCCGCAGAAAGCGCGGATTCTGGCGATGGTTGGCCTGACCAAGACCCAGGACAGCAAAGAGCTGCAACGGATGTTCTGGGAATACTGATTCCTGGTAACACCTGTGCAGGGGCGGATTCGCCCGCCCCTGCTTCCCCGCAAAACCCTCGCTACATATCTCCCCGCCCTACATCAATTCGCTTGAATCACTGTCAGACGAGCTTGTTGAATTTTAAGCAGTTGCGAAATCGCCTACAGTTAAATACTGTATGCACGTACAGCTTACTAAGGAATACTCCGTGGCAAAGTCCTCTTCCGCAGCGCCAACCCCGCCTGATGCTTACGAACGCCTGGCCCTTCGTGTGCAAAAGATCATCAATTCGACCAACGCCCAGAAAGCCAAGGCAGCCTTGATCTTCCGCCTGCCGGATGAACCGGAGGACGAATGGCAACGTCTGCTGGAGGAAATTGCGGAGAACGACAACGTCACACTCGCCTACCGGGACGACGGTGGCGTGCAGATTTTCTGGGTTGTGCCGAAGGAAGATTGATTCAATGAGTGTCCGTTTTACTGCTGTGTTTTTGTGCCTGTTTTTTGCCGTCGCCGCCCACGCCCAAGCGCCCCGAACGTTCAGCGAAGCCAAGAAAATCGCCTGGAAGCTCTACGCACCACAATCCACCGAGTTCTATTGCGGCTGCAAATACACGGGCAACCGCGTAGACCTGAAAGCCTGCGGCTACATCCCACGCAAAAACGCCAGCCGCGCCGCGCGCATCGAGTGGGAACATATCGTGCCGGCCTGGCAGATCGGGCATCAGCGCCAGTGCTGGCAGAATGGCGGGCGCAAGAACTGTACGCGGTATGACGACGTGTTCAAACGCGCCGAAGCCGACCTGCACAACCTCGTGCCGAGCATCGGCGAGGTCAATGGCGACCGGAACAACTTCAGTTTTGGCTGGCTGCCGGTGCAAAGCGGGCAGTACGGTTCATGCCTGACCCAGGTCGACTTCAAGGCCAAGAAGGTCATGCCGCGTCCGTCCATTCGCGGGATGATCGCACGGACGTATTTTTACATGAGTAAACAATACGGCTTGCGCCTGTCGAAACAGGATCGCCAACTGTACGAAGCCTGGAACAAGACCTATCCGGTGCAGACCTGGGAGCGCCAACGCAATCAGACGGTAGCCTGCGTGATGGGGCGCGGCAACGAGTTCATCGGCCCGGTGAATCTGAAAGCCTGCAACTGAAACCGAGCGGGAAAAATCGGTATTTTCCCGCCCAATCGGCCGGTTACTGCGCGACCTTGTGTTCGATGATCTGCGACTCGGTGTCGTTTTTCTTGGCACGGGCAAGTTTTTCCCTCAGCAAGGCCTGCTTGGCTTCAGCCTCGGCCCTGGTTTGGAATGGCCCCAACAGCACCACATCCTTGCCGTCTTCCTTCACGATATAAAAATTGAAACCATGCTCCAGCAACCAGGCGGTCAGGTCGGTGATCGCCTGCAGCTTGTGATCCGGCGGGCCCACGCGCAGGTCCCACTCCTGAGCGGCAATCGCACCGGTTTGCGGCTGGCTTTCAGTCACGGCGGGCTTGGCCCTGGGCTCTTCGACACGCTTGCCTTCACCGCAACCGGCCAATGCCAACACCGCCATTGCCATCGCTACTTTACGCACTGCCCTGCTCCTTTAAGGATAAAGAGGCAACTTTATCATCCACTGTCTATTCTGGCCGTCATAAACGTTGGGTTAAACAATGCGAATCATGTATCGCAGACCTGTATGATGACGCCATGGGAATTAATGTCGCCTCTATGCGTCCTAAAAGAGGCAGTCACAGGGAAGCGCTTAGCAGTAAGCTACACACATCCGACACCTGCCCTGTCTGAAACATGTGTCCTTAAAAGTAATCAAGGAGAAGTCCATGCTGATACTCACCCGTAAAGTTGGTGAAAGCATAAACATCGGTGATGACATTACGATCACCATCCTGGGCGTCAGCGGCCAGCAAGTACGAATCGGCATCAATGCACCGAAGGATGTTGCCGTGCATCGCGAGGAAATCTACCAGCGCATCCAGGCCGGCCTGACGGCGCCGGACAAAAACCAGACGCCTTGAAGCGCCTTCAGTAGCCAGCCTTTTCGTTCACGGTCACGGCTGGCGAAAACCCTATTGGCCTGCTCGCGTTCTTTTCGCGTTCAGCGTATCCAGTCCTTTCATCGTCGCTAAAAAGATGAAACTGTCATTACGCCCGGAACTTGTTACATGATTTGCAGCCGAACCTCGTGAGAACCTCTTCCGCCATACGAGTGCACTCAGGAGCACATCGATGAGGCCTAGCACGAAGCGACCTTTTGCCGCCCGTTCCTGGATGATCGCCCTGTTCATCGGGCTCGTCTTTGCGGGATTGGAATGCGGCTTGAGGTTCGAAATCAAAGACATCTACGTCACCGATGTGCCGTCGTGGCTGGACTTGACGCTGTTGCTCGGCGGCTACCTGTTTGTGTTCTGCCTCAAGCCGATCCAGAAAACCGTCCAGCGCAAAATGTGCCAGCGCGCAGCTCCCGGCGAACACCGGAGAACTACCCGCTGACGGCTGATGCCTGGCTATCAGATCGCCGGTATTTACAGCCCTGCAGCAGCACCTATGCTTGGCCTTGCACGGTCGGCTGAAAGGCGTTGAAACAGATGGACACCCTGAGCAAATCCCAAATCGAATCTGCACTGGCATCGCGCTTGCCCAGCTATAAGGTCGTCTGCACATTACATGCTGACGGCACCCTCTCAGCCATTCTCAGCGGCCCGAACACCGACCACTTCGCAATCACCGGCATCGTGCGCGCGCACTATCGCGGCGAAGAAGCGATTGCCCGACTTGCCAATGAGATACTCAGAGAGATGGTGCTGTCGCGCCAGGGCGTGAAAAATTATCCTTTGCACACGCCCGGCGCCCCAGGCACGTGTGAAGAAGGCCACGGCCGATAGAACGCACCCTTTTCCTCTCACTCCATTCGGCGCTCGACGCGCAGCAGGCCTTCAGCGTCGCGCCGCACCTGAAACTGCTCATACCCGTCAATCCAGGCATGCGCAGTCACCATGGGTGTCAGGTGCGTCGAGGTCACGACCATCACATCCGCGCCCGCCGCCTCCCCCGCTCGGATCCCCACCGTCGCATCTTCGAATACCAGGCAGTCCTGGGCCGCGACACCCAGACGTTGCGCACCCAGCCTATAGCAGGCGGGATCCGGCTTGCCGTTGGCGACATCCTCGGCCGTCACCCACACCGCCGGCGGACTGATGCCCGCCGCCTGCAGGCGCCGCAGCGCCAACTCCCTGGGAGCGGACGTCACCAACGCCCATTGATCGCTGGGCACATCATTCAAGAACGCAACGGCGCCGGGAATCGCCACCACACCCTCGACATCATTCAGCTCAGCCTCGGTGATCCATTGCGCCTCAGCCTCAGGATCGACCCCAGGCAACGCCTGACGCCTGATCGTATCGATCGCCCGCGCGCCATGAATGGTGGTCAGGAACGCCGCCACATCCAGGCCATGACGTTCAGCCCAGATACTCCACACCCTTTCGGCAGCCGCAATGGAGTTGAGCAAGGTGCCATCCATATCGAACAGGAAGGCGCGATAACGCTGGGCAAATACAGCTGAACCGGGGATGGGCACGGTGTGGCTTCCTCGCAGGCGACGACAAAAATAGACTCGAGGCAATCTACGGATCACCTCGACGCTTGTAAACGCCAACAGCGCTCACGCGACGCATCCCCGGCGCTACAGCGGCAGCTCCCAGGACGGGGCGACGTGTTTCGAGTGTTTTTTTCCAAGGCGGGAGAATTGTCGCTGCAGACCGACAAACCGTGGGGGGGGGGTGATCGCCTTGTGTCGGCCCGGCGTGAAGATTCTCATTCAGCCACTACACTCAACAAAGCAACCGCACGTTCTGTGCATCGTTCAGGGCAATATTGCCGACAAAGAGGCTAGCCACTATGTACGCCGGACAAACGCATATGGAAACGTTCAATGGCGAAATTCTCGGCCAGATGCTCGTCCAGATCATCTGTCTGCTAGCGGTGGCTCAGCTTTTCTTCTGATCGCCCGCTTCACCGTCCGCCGCGAACGGGGCGTGGCGAAACTGCGCCCAAATTTCAGGCGCATACAAAAAAGGGCCCACCTTTCGGTGAGCCCTTCTAGACCGCCCAGCAGAGCGGATTTTGTTTGGTAGGCGCGATTGGACTCGAACCAACGACCCCCACCATGTCAAGGTGGTGCTCTAACCAACTGAGCTACGTGCCTGCTGTGAGGCGGCATTTTACGGAATTCCGGAGGGCTGTCAACATCTTTTTTGCAGCTAACCCTATGAATATGCGAATTTTTTATTTTCGGCCCGCACACCCGTATTTTTCGGGCGGCTGGCAGGCGATTTTCAACTCAGGTAGGATCAGGGCACTCGTAAAAAATATAAAACAGAGGTTCCAGGATGGCGAACACCCCCTACCCCCAGTCGTATTACGCCGCGTCGGCGAATGCGGCTCCGCCTCGCCCAGTGCTGCAAGGTGAAGTCGAAACCGATGTGTGCGTGATCGGTGCTGGCTACACCGGACTCTCCAGCGCGCTGTTTCTGCTGGAGAACGGTTTTCGCGTGACAGTCCTGGAGGCAGCCAAGGTGGGGTTTGGCGCGTCTGGCCGCAACGGCGGGCAGATCGTCAACAGCTACAGCCGCGATATCGATGTGATCGAGCGCAGCGTCGGGCCGAAGCAGGCGCAGTTGCTGGGACAGATGGCGTTCGAGGGCGGCAGGATCATTCGTGAGCGGATCGCCAAGTACCAGATTCAGTGCGATCTGAAGGACGGTGGAGTATTCGCCGCGCTGAACAGCAAGCACATGGGTCACCTGGAGTCGCAGAAGCGCTTGTGGGAGCGTTATGGCCATACGCAGCTGGAGTTGCTGGACGAGCGGCGCATCCGCGAGGTGGTGGCCTGTGACAATTACGTCGGCGGCCTGCTGGACATGAACGGCGGACATATCCACCCGCTCAACCTGGCGCTGGGCGAAGCAGCAGCCGTAGAGTCCCTCGGCGGCACGATTTATGAGCAGTCAGCCGCATTGCGCATCGAGCGCGGCGCCAACCCAGTGGTACACACCGCCGAGGGCAAGGTCAGGGCGAAGTTCATCATCGTCGCCGGCAATGCCTACCTGGGGAACCTGGTGCCGGAATTGGCGGCCAAATCGATGCCGTGCGGCACGCAGGTGATCACCACCGCACCGCTGGGGGACGAACTGGCCAAAACGCTATTGCCACAGGACTACTGCGTCGAAGATTGCAATTACCTGCTCGACTACTACCGCCTGACCAGTGACAAACGCCTGATCTTCGGCGGTGGCGTGGTCTATGGCGCGCGGGACCCGGCCAATATCGAAGCAATCATCCGCCCGAAGATGCTCAAGGCCTTCCCGCAACTCAAGGATGTGAAGATTGACTACGCCTGGACCGGCAATTTCCTGCTGACCCTGTCGCGCTTGCCGCAAGTCGGTCGCCTGGGCGACAACATCTATTACTCCCAAGGCTGCAGCGGCCACGGCGTGACGTACACACACCTGGCGGGCAAGGTACTGGCAGAGGCCCTTCGAGGCCAGGCAGAGCGTTTTGACGCGTTTGCCGACCTGCCGCACTACCCGTTCCCCGGCGGGCAACTGCTGCGCACGCCGTTTGCCGCGATGGGCGCCTGGTATTACGGGCTACGGGATAAGCTGGGGTTCTGATGGGAAGGCTTGCCTGGGATGCTGGCACGGCGCACTCAGCCGACATCATCGCAGGCAAGCTTGCGTCCACAGGGGCTGAGGTAGCTTGCCGACACGCGCCGATCAATGCTGAATCGCAGACACAAAAAACCCCGGTCTTTCGACCAGGGTCTTTGCTATCGGGTCAAAGGCAGCCAACGGCTTTCTTTGTGCTGCAAGGCGTTCAGTGGGCCTTGAAGCAGATATGGCGCAGCGGACGGGACTCGAACCCGCGACCCCCGGCGTGACAGGCCGGTATTCTAACCGACTGAACTACCGCTGCGTATCGCTTGACCGGCCGAACGTAAACCCTCGACCGTCTTTAAACATCTGGCTGATCAGCCTTGGCTGTTCAACCTCAAGCCCGACGAATCGAACCTGGCAAATATGGCGCAGCGGACGGGACTCGAACCCGCGACCCCCGGCGTGACAGGCCGGTATTCTAACCGACTGAACTACCGCTGCGCGTCGGTGCAACCTTTAACGTTGCGTCTTACCCTAGGGCAAAACTCTCAAGAAGTGGTGGGTGATGACGGGATCGAACCGCCGACCCTCTGCTTGTAAGGCAGATGCTCTCCCAGCTGAGCTAATCACCCTTTGCTTCGTTGAGGCCGCGAAATTTACGCAGATAGCGGACCTAAGTCAATAGCCTGCTTGAAGTTTTTCTGAAAAAGACAAAATAGTTTCAAGACGGCTACCCACCCTACTCGCTGTAAATCATCTTCTTGCTCATGCCGCCGTCCACCACAAACTCCTGCCCGGTGACGAACCCGGCCTGGCGCGACAGCAGCCATGCCACCAGCGCCGCCACGTCCTCCACCGTGCCAACCCTGCCCGTCGGGTGCTGGGCGTGGTCGGCGTCGGTCAGCGGCTCTGCGCGACGGGCTGCCGGATCACGCGCATCGATCCAGCCAGGGCTGACGGCGTTGACCCGCACTTCCGGGCCAAGGCTCATCGCCAAGGCGTGTGTCAGGGCCAGCACGCCGCCCTTGCTCGCCGCGTAGGCTTCGGTGTCCGGCTCCGACTGCCGAGCCCGGGTCGAGGCCAGGTTGACGATCGCACCGCCATGGGCGCGCAGGTAAGGCGCACAGTGCTTGGCCAACAGCATCGGGCCGCTGAGATTCACCGCCAGCACGCGATTCCAGGAGGCCAGGTCAAGGCTTTCAAGGGTGATATTGCGCGGGTCGGCCACCGCCGCATTGCACACCAACGCATCCAGGCGCCCGAACTGCCCGAGCACTTCAGCGACGCCCTGGGCGACTTGCTTCTCGTCGGCCACGTCCATGGTGATAAACCAGGCGTTCTCGCCGAGCACCTTGGAGACCTTGGAGCCGCGCTCGCGGTCCAGGTCGGCCAACACCACCTGCCAGCCTTCGCTGATCAGCCACGCCGCGATCCCCAGGCCAATGCCCCGGGCAGCGCCCGTCACCAGCGCGACGCGGCCGTTACCGCCCGCAGCCGCTTCCATGGACCACTCGATCACAAAGCCGCCAGCCCACGGGCCAGATCAGCCTGCAAGTCAGCGACGTCTTCAAGCCCCACCGCAACACGGATCAGGCTGTCGCGAATACCCGCCGCTTCCCGCTCCTGCGGCGCCAGGCGGCCGTGGGACGTGGTGCTCGGATGGGTAATGGTGGTCTTGCTGTCACCCAGGTTGGCGGTGATCGAGATCAGGCGCGTCGCGTCGATAAAGCGCCAGGCGCCCTCTTTGCCGCCTTTCACTTCAAAACTCACCACCGCACCGAAGCCGCGCTGCTGGCGCTGGGCCAATGCGTGCTGCGGATGGCTCTTGAGACCGGCGTAGTGAACCTTCTCGATACCGTCCTGCTGCTCCAGCCACTCGGCCAGGGCCTGGGCGTTCGCGCAATGGGCTTTCATCCGCAGGCTGAGAGTCTCCAGGCCCTTGAGGAAGATCCATGCATTGAACGGGCTCAGGGTCGGGCCGGCCGTGCGCAGAAAACCCACCACTTCTTTCATCTGCTCGCTACGCCCCGCCACCACACCGCCCATGCAACGGCCTTGGCCGTCGATGAACTTGGTCGCCGAATGCACGACAACATCCGCACCCAGCTTCAACGGCTGTTGCAACGCCGGCGTGCAGAAGCAGTTGTCGACCACCAGCATGGCGCCTTTGGCATGCGCGACTTGCGACAGCGCGGCGATGTCCACCAACTCGGCCAGCGGGTTGGACGGCGACTCGACGAACAGCAGCTTGGTATTGGCTTTGATTGCTGCATCCCAGCCGGAAAGATCCGCCAAAGGCACGTAGTCCACTTCAATACCGAAGCGCTTGAAATACTTTTCGAACAGGCTGATGGTCGAACCGAACACGCTGCGTGACACCAGCACATGGTCGCCGGCGCTGCACAAGCTCATGACCACCGCCAGGATCGCCGCCATGCCGGTCGCCGTGGCGACCGCCTGCTCAGCGCCTTCCAGTGCGGCGATACGCTCTTCGAACGCGCGCACGGTCGGGTTGGTGTAACGGGAATAGACGTTGCCCGGCACTTCACCGGCAAAACGCGCAGCGGCGTCGGCAGCGGTGCGGAACACATAGCTGGAGGTGAAGAACATCGGATCACCGTGCTCGCCTTCTGGCGTGCGGTGCTGACCGGCGCGCACAGCCAGGGTATCGAAAGCTACGCCATCGAGGTCGCTGTCCAACCGACCGGCATCCCATTCCTGACTCATGCTGCGACTCCTTACTCAATGCTTTGTTTAAGATACAAAACCGGCCCCTCAGGGCCGGTGTTCACTCAATTGTTGTACAGATCGATGATCGCACTGACCGCCTGGGTCTTGATCTTCGACGAGTCGTTACGCGCCTGCTCGATCTTGTTCAGGTAAGCCTCATCGACATCACCGGTCACGTATTTGCCGTCGAACACCGCGCAGTCGAACTGCTCGATCTTGATCTTGCCACCGCCGACCGCTTCGATCAGGTCGGAAAGGTCCTGATAGATCAGCCAATCGGCGCCGATCAGATCGGCTACGTCCTGGGTCGTGCGGTTGTGGGCGATCAGCTCGTGGGCGCTCGGCATGTCGATGCCGTACACGTTCGGGTAACGCACGGCAGGCGCGGCGGAGCAGAAGTACACGTTCTTCGCGCCAGCTTCGCGGGCCATCTGGATGATCTGCTTGCAGGTGGTGCCACGCACGATGGAGTCATCCACCAGCATCACATTCTTGCCGCGGAATTCCAGTTCGATGGCGTTGAGCTTCTGGCGTACAGACTTCTTGCGCGCCGCCTGGCCAGGCATGATGAACGTGCGGCCGATGTAGCGGTTCTTGACGAAGCCTTCACGGAACTTGACGCCCAAGTGGTTGGCCAGCTCCAGCGCAGCGGTACGGCTGGTATCCGGGATCGGGATCACCACGTCGATATCGTGCTGAGGGCGCTCGCGCAGGATCTTGTCGGCCAGCTTCTCGCCCATGCGCAGGCGCGCCTTGTACACCGAAACGCCGTCGATGATCGAATCCGGACGCGCCAGGTAGACGTGTTCGAAGATGCACGGGGTGAGTTTCGGCGCAACAGCGCACTGGCGGGTGTGCAGCTTGCCATCTTCGGTGATGTACACCGCTTCGCCCGGTGCCAGGTCGCGGATCAGGGTGAAGCCCAGCACGTCCAGGGACACGCTTTCGGAGGCGATCATGTACTCGACGCCTTCGTCGGTATGACGCTGGCCGAACACGATCGGGCGGATGCCGTGCGGGTCACGGAAACCGACGATGCCATAACCGGTGACCATCGCCACTACCGCGTAACCACCGACGCAACGGTTATGCACGTCGGTGACGGCGGCAAACACATCTTCTTCGGTCGGCTGCAGCTTGCCGCGCTGGGCCAGCTCGTGAGCGAACACGTTGAGCAACACTTCCGAGTCAGAGTTGGTGTTGACGTGGCGCAGGTCAGATTCGTAAATCTCCTTGGCCAGTTGTTCAACGTTGGTCAGGTTACCGTTATGCGCCAGGGTGATGCCGTAAGGCGAGTTGACGTAAAACGGTTGAGCTTCGGCCGAGGTCGAGCTACCGGCAGTCGGGTAACGCACATGGCCAATGCCCATGTGCCCGACGAGGCGCTGCATGTGACGCTGATGGAACACGTCACGTACCAGACCATTGTCCTTGCGCAGGAATAACCGGCCGTCGTGGCTGGTCACAATACCGGCAGCGTCCTGGCCGCGGTGCTGGAGGACGGTTAGCGCGTCATACAGCGCCTGATTGACGTTCGACTTACCGACGATACCGACGATGCCACACATGCGACGCAACCCCTACTTAATGAATCTTGACTGAACACTGCTTACTGAGGCGTTTTGGCCGGTAAGAGGTGCTCCTTGAACGGAAGATCAGCGGGCACGCTGATCCCGCTGGCCAGCCACTGACTGCTCCACCCCAAAATGAGGTTCTTGGACCAATCTGCAACCAATAGAAATTTTGGCACGAGTACCGACTCCTGCCACCACGAATCCTGCTGTACTGGCCCCAGGCTCAACAGCCCGACCGCCACGACCACCAGCAACGCGCCACGCGCAGCGCCGAAGGCCATGCCGAGAAATCGATCGGTCCCGGAGAGGCCGGTGACACGTATCAACTCGCCAATAAGATAATTGACCATTGCTCCCACCAGCAGCGTGGCGATGAACATGATGGCGCAGCCCGCGATGACGCGAGCCGAAGGTGTCTCGATGTACCCGCTCAAGTAGACCGACAGCGAACCGCCGAACATCCAGGCGACGACTCCTGCAATGATCCAGGTCAGCAACGACAGTGCTTCTTTTACGAAGCCGCGGCTTAGACTGATCAAAGCGGAGATGGCGACGATTGCGACGATCGCCCAATCAACCCAGGTAAATGGCACGGTGCAGCCTACAGACGGATAAGGCGGCGCATTTTAGCAGAGCGCCGGGCTATCGGTAAGCTGTGATTGCGGGTGCTTTGCAAAACAATAGTTTGTGACGAGTTAAGCGCATTTCAAGGCCCACTCGAAACCAAAGTGGAAGGGGGCTGGCTCCCGATGGCGATGGATCAGTCAGCACAACCGATACTGATCGACCGCCATCGGGGGCAAGCCCCCTCCCACATTTGACTGCATTCCAAGCTGAAAGCGGCGTGAACTCAGCCGCGTTCAGGCTGGAAACGCACCACAAAACCGTTGAGATTCTGCTGACGCCCCAACAAATCGCGCAGACGGTCCGCCTCGGCGCGCTCGATCAACGGCCCGATAAACACGCGGTTCTTGCCATCGGCGCTGCGGATGTAAGCGTTGTAGCCCTGGCTGCGCAGTTTTTTCTGCAAGGCCTCGGCACTTTCGCGATTGGCCAGGCTGGCCAACTGGATCGACCAACTGATCGGCAGGCCATTCGGGTCGATACGGCTCTGACCCACGTCCGGTTTGCCCGGCGCGGCAGGCTGCGGCACGACCGGCTTGGGGGCAGGCGCTGGCGCAGCGGGCTTGGCAGCGACGGCAGGCGCCGGCTTGACCACAGGCACACTCGGCTGCACCGGCATCG
The DNA here is from genome assembly GCF_053502595.1 of Pseudomonas sp. LY-1. Classification (NCBI taxonomy): domain Bacteria; kingdom Pseudomonadati; phylum Pseudomonadota; class Gammaproteobacteria; order Pseudomonadales; family Pseudomonadaceae; genus Pseudomonas; species Pseudomonas sp. LY-1. The sequence goes on from NZ_CP094353.1 coordinate 4,748,325, forward strand.
AAGGGGCCGGCTGCGCGGCCAACTCCTCATCGGCCGGCACCGGCTCTTCTTCAGGCAATGCCTGCGGCTCAGGCACCACCACCGGCTCAACCTGCACCTGAGGCACGACCGGCGCCTGGGGCGCTGCCGGGGCCTCGACGACCACCTGGCGCTGTTCGTCCTGACGGGAAAACAGCATCGGCAGGAAAATCACCGCCAAGGCCACCAGCACCAGGGCACCGACCATCCGCTGCTTGTATGCGCTATCCAGTAATGCCATGTGCAGCTTCCTCCGTGGAGCGCCGGGCCAACCATTCGAGCGCCTCGGCAACACAATAAAATGACCCGAACAACAGAATCTCATCCTCGGGCGTGGCAACCGCACACTGCGCTTCAAGGGCCGCAGTGACACTTGCATACGACGCCACGCGCGCACCAAGGTTCTGCAGGGCCGCCTCAAGCTCGGCGGCCGGACGGCTGCGCGGCGTGTCCAGGGGCGCCACGGCCCAGGCCTGGACATTCCCCAGCAACGGCGTCACTACGCCCTCCAGATCCTTGTCGGCCAGCAAGCCGAACACCGCCAGGCGGCGACCGACCGGCGCTGTACGCGACAGGCGTTGCGCGAGGTATTCGGCGGCGTGGGGGTTGTGCCCCACATCCAGCAGCAGGTTCAGGCGCTTGCCCTGCCAATCGAAGGCACGGCGGTCCAGACGCCCGACGATCCGCGTCGCCAGCAATGTACGAGCAATCTGCGCAGGATTCCACGGCAGATCCAATAGCAGATAGGCTTGCAGGGCGAGCGCGGCGTTTTCCATCGGCAGGTTCAGCAGCGGCAGGTCATGCAACGCCACGAGCTGGCCGCGCGCATCACGCCCGCGCCACTGCCAATGCTCAGCACCGACCTCAAGATTGAACTCACGCCCGCGCAGGAAGAATGGGCAATCCAGCTCCCGCACCCGGTCGAGCAACGTCTGCGGCGGGTCCAGGTCACCGCACAGCGCAGGCTTGCCCTGGCGGAAGATGCCGGCCTTTTCATAGGCCACGGATTCACGGGTATCGCCCAGGTAGTCGACATGGTCGACACCGATGCTGGTGACCAGCGCCAGGTCGGCATCCACCACGTTGACCGTATCCAGGCGCCCGCCCAGGCCCACTTCAAGCACGACCACGTCCAGGCGCGCCCGTTCGAACAGCCAGAACGCCGCCAGAGTGCCCATCTCGAAGTACGTCAGGGAAATCTCACCGCGCCCGGCATCGAGCGCGGCGAAGGCTTCGCAGAGCTGCTCGTCAGTGGCTTCCACACCATTGAGTTGCACCCGCTCGTTGTAGCGCAGCAGGTGCGGCGAGCTGTACACGCCGACCTTCAGGCCTTGGGCCTGCAGCAGCGCGGCGACAAAGGCACAGGTCGAGCCCTTGCCGTTGGTCCCCGTCACCGTGATCACTCGCGGCGCCGGGCGGCCCAACCCGAGGCGGGCCGCTACCTGTTGCGAGCGCTCCAGGCCCATGTCGATGGCGGACGGATGCAACTGCTCAAGGTAGGCGAGCCATTCGCCCAGGGTACGTTGGGTCATAGGTTTGCAGGCACCGGCGGCACGACGATCGGCTCAACCTTCGGCGCGATGTAGACCGGCGTCGGCAGGCCCATCATTTGCGCGAGCAGGCTACCCAGGCGTGGACGCAACTCGCCACGGGCGATGATCATGTCGATCGCACCGTGCTCCAGCAGGAATTCGCTGCGCTGGAAGCCTTCCGGCAGTTTTTCGCGAACGGTCTGCTCGATCACACGCGGGCCGGCAAAGCCGATCAGGGCCTTGGGCTCGCCGACAATCACGTCGCCCAGCATCGCCAGGCTGGCGGAAACACCGCCGTACACCGGATCGGTCAGCACGGAGATGAACGGAATGCCCTCTTCCCGCAGACGTGCCAGCACCGCGGAGGTCTTGGCCATTTGCATCAGGGAGATCAGGGCTTCCTGCATGCGCGCACCACCGGAGGCTGAGAAGCAGATCATCGGGCAGCGGTTTTCCAGGGCGTAGTTGGCGGCGCGCACGAAACGCTCGCCGACGATGGCACCCATGGAACCGCCCATGAAGGAGAACTCAAACGCCGACACCACGACCGGCATGCCCAGCAGCTTGCCGCTGACCGAAATCAGCGCGTCTTTCTCACCGGTCTGCTTCTGTGCAGCGGTCAGGCGGTCCTTGTACTTCTTGCCGTCACGGAACTTGAGGCGGTCAACCGGCTCCAGGTCCGCGCCCAGCTCGTTACGGCCGTCGGCGTCGAGGAAAATGTCGATGCGCGCGCGAGCGCCGATACGCATGTGGTGGTTGCACTTAGGGCAAACGTCCAGGGTCTTTTCCAGCTCCGGGCGGTACAACACCGCGTCGCAGGATGGGCATTTGTGCCACAGACCTTCAGGAACCGAGCTTTTTTTCACCTCGGAACGCATGATCGAAGGGATCAGTTTGTCTACTAACCAGTTGCTCATGCTTTCTTTCTCCAGTACCGGTGGCTTGAACACAGCCCCGCGTATGCCCTTGAGCTAAATTCATATGTGGCGATGACACATGCAAGACGGGGTCAGACGTTCGACCAGCCATTTCCCGCATGTTTCCTCAGCCTTCCAGACAACCTGCCCGTGCAGGGTTGCCACTTCATTTCCGGGCCTCCCGCAGGGGGCACCGGGCTGTTTTACACAGTGGTAGTTATGGACGGCGGCAGACTGCCAGCCGTCACATCGCGCCATCGCTGTTGCGCACAGCCTGCATGAATGCGCGAATCTTGCCGTGGTCCTTGATGCCCTTGCCCTGCTCTACCCCACCGCTGACATCCACGGCATACGGCCGGACCTGCTCGATCGCCGCCGCGACATTGGCGGGGGTAAGCCCGCCGGCCAGGATGATCGGTTTGCTCAACCCCTCGGGGATCAGCGACCAATCGAAGGCTTCGCCGGTGCCGCCGGGTACGCCTTCGACGTAGGTGTCCAGCAGTATCCCGCGCGCACCGGTGTAGGCCGCGCAAGCGCCGGCGATGTCATCCCCGGCCTTGACTCTCAACGCCTTGATATACGGACGCTGGTAGCTTTCGCATTCGTCAGGGCTTTCATCGCCGTGAAACTGCAACATGTCCAGTTGCACGGCATCCAGGGTTTCGTTGAGTTCGCAGCGGCTGGCATTGACGAACAAGCCCACGGTGGTCACGAACGGCGGCAGTGCGGCGATGATCGCCCGCGCCTGCAGCACATTCACCGCCCGCGGGCTCTTGGCATAAAACACCAAACCGATGGCATCCGCCCCCGCTTCGACTGCCGCCAGCGCGTCTTCTATGCGGGTAATCCCACAAATCTTGCTGCGAACGGCTGACATGTCGTGGAAACCTCAGGGGTTGAACCGAGAAAGTCCCGGATGGTAACAAAAGCTTTTCCGGGCGTCAGCCGCCAAGTTCGCTGAAACCTGTGAGGAAGTGTGGCCCGATGAAGCGCTGCGGCAGCTCGAACTCGTCGCGGTACTCCACTTCCACCAGATACAGGCCAAACGGATGCGCCGTGACGCCGCCGGTCCGCCGAATACGGCTTTCCAGTACTTCCCTGGCCCACTCCACCGGGCGCTCGCCGGTGCCGATGGTCATCAACACACCGGCAATGTTGCGCACCATATGGTGCAGGAACGCTCCGGCGCGGATATCCAGCACGATCATCTTGCCGTGACGCGTCACCCGCAAGTGATGGACTTCCTTGATCGGTGACTTGGCCTGGCACTGGCCGGCACGGAACGCGCTGAAATCGTGGACGCCAACCAGATGCTGCGCGGCTTCGGCCATGCGCTCGGCATCCAGCGGGCGGTGGTTCCAGGTGATTTCTTCGTTGAGGTGCGCCGGGCGGATCTGATCGTTGTAGATCACATAGCGGTAACGCCGGGCGATCGCCTTGAAGCGCGCATGAAAGTGCGCCGGCATGACCTTGGCCCAACTGACACTGACGTCATGGGGCAAATTGATATTAGCGCCCATCACCCACGCTTTCATCGAGCGCTCGGCCTGGGTGTCGAAGTGAACCACCTGGCCGCAGGCGTGGACGCCGGCGTCGGTACGCCCGGCGCACATCAGCGATACCGGCGAGTCGGCGACTCTGGACAGGGCCTTTTCCAGGGTTTCCTGCACCGTCAGCACGCCGGACGCCTGGCGCTGCCAGCCGCAATAGCGCGAACCTTTGTATTCCACGCCCAGGGCGATGCGGTAAAAGCCTGCAGCCGCCATTTCGGCAGCCGGGTTATCTATATTTGCCAAGAACTGAGAGCCTGATGAGTTGCGCAAAGGCGGGCATTATAAGGCGCTGCGCCCCAGACGCCATGTGTTTGGTACCGGCAATGCAAAACGGCGGCCCGAAGGCCGCCGTCTGGGTCATCCCGTGGCGATTACACCAGTCGGCCAAGCATTTCCTTGGCTTCGCCGCGCTGGGTTTCATCACCCTCGGTCAGTACTTCGGAAAGGATATCCCGCGCGCCATCCGTATCGCCCATGTCGATATAGGCCTGGGCCAAATCCAGCTTGGTTGCGACCTCATCGGTGCCGGAGAGGAAGTCGACCTCCGGTTCGTCACCGCCCAGCGCCGCGTCTTCGGCGGTGAAGGACGGCTCGATCGGCGGGTTTTCCAGGCTCTGGGACAGACGATCGAGCTCGGCGTTGACGTCATCCAGTTCCGAGGCGAACGCATCGGGTTTGGCCGCCGGGGCGTCCGGCTCGTCAGCCAGGGACAGGTCGAAGTCTTCCGGCAGGTCGAGGTCGTCCAGGGCGGCCGGGGTCAGGGTCGGCGGTTCGACCGGCGACACGTCCTTCATCTGATCTTCAAGCCCCGAAAGGAAGTCGTCATCGGACTGGGACGCCGGCGGGTCCAGTTGCAGGTCGAGGTCAAAGTCCGACAGATCTTCCGGGCTTGGCTTGGCATCGGTCTGTTGCTGCAGCAGCGCTTCGAAGGTCTGCTGATCGGTCTTGTCCAACGCCGCTGGCGAAGCCGCCTCCAGCTCGTCCAGACTCAGATCGAAATCAGTATCGAACGGCTCCGCTTCTGCAGTCGCTTGCGGCGCGGCGGCCGGCTTGTCTTCCAGCAGATCCTTGACGTATTGAGCGTCCATCGCGGCGGCGGCCACGGCGGCACTCACTCCCGCCGCCAACACGGCCATGGCCGGGAAGCGCGACTTGAGCTGCTCGACCTGGGCATGGTTTTCACCATTGGCCACCAACTGACGCTCCTGGACGACAAAACCGTCCTTGTCGTTCTGCAGGCCGTAGACTTCCATCAGTTTCAAGCGCAGGTCGCTGCGCTTGGGTTCGTACTTGATGGCTTGCTCCAACACATCGGCCGCCTGGTTCAAGTGACCGCGGTCGATATGGGATTGGGCCTGGACCAGCGCATCATTGGTGTTTTCCGGCGCTACGGCGCCAGCCAGTGGCGCAAGCACCGAGGCCGCGCTTGGTGCCGCTGCCGGCGCGACCACAGGTGCCGGCGCAGGCGCAGGCGCGGCGGCCAACGTCACGTTCGGTGCCGGTACTTCCAGGCCAGCGAAGCTGTCCGGTGGCAGATCAAGGTCGATGTTCGAGGTGAATTCCGGCTCTTCGGACAGGGCCCGCGCCATGCGCAGGTGCTTTTCTTCTGCGCGACGGGCATTGCGATGACGCGCCCACAGCAACAGGAGCACCAACGCCACCAGGCCGGCTGCGCCGCCGATGACGCCAAGCACAATCGGGTTGGTCAGCAGTTCGTTGAATTTGTCTTCGCTGGTCGCAGGCACGGCGTCGGGCTTGATCGGCTCGGCCACCGGGGCCGCAGTGGCGGCCGGCTCAGCGGGCGCGACTGCAGCGGCCGGCGGCTCACCTGCCAACTGCGCGGGCATGACCGCAGTCGCCGGGGTTGCCGGGGCGCCTTTTTCAGCCTGCAACCTGGCCAGTTGATCGTTTTTCAGCTGGATCAGCTTTTGCAGCTTGTCCAATTGGCTCTGCAGGTCTGCGGCGCGACTTTTCAGTTCTTCGTTGTCACGGCGGGTGGTGTCGAGCTGTTCCCGGGCCATCGCCAGCTTGTCGCTCAGGGCCTGGCCATCACCCGCCTTGCCCTTCGCGCCCTTCTTGGCGGAGTCGGCCGAAACCAGACTCAAGTTGTCCTTGGCGTTGGTGCTCGCCGGTGCATTGCCAGCCTGGGTGCGCTTGGTGGCGTCCAGTTGTTGCTTACCGGCCGCCTGATGGGGCGCGGCACGGCGGCCCTGGCGCCAGGCGACGTTCTGCGCGGTCACTTCGGCAATGGCCTTGGACTGCGGTAACGCCGTGCTTTGTACGGTATCCGGCAGGCGCAGCACGTGGCCGGTTTTCAGACGGTTGATGTTGCCGCCGATAAAAGCGTCAGGGTTGAGTGCCTGGATCGCCAGCATGGTCTGCTGCACCGAAGCGCCATTACGGTGCTTCTCGGCGATTTCCCATAGCGTGTCACGGGCCGTGGTGGTGTGCTGGGCCGGCACGCTCAACGCGGGCGCGCTCAAACGCGGCGTGGCTGCGCTGTTGGTCGGCGTCGACTGGTCGAACTTGGCCGGGTCGAGCAGCACGCTGTAGTCACGCATCAAGCGGCCATTGGGCCATTGCACTTGCAGCAGGAACCGCACGTAGGCATCAGGCAGCGGCTTGCTGGACGTGACACGCACCACACTGCGCCCGGCCGGGTTGATCACCGGGGTGAACGTCAGGTCATTGAGGAACGCCTGGCGATCGACGCCGGCATCGACAAACGCCTGGGACGACGCCAGGCTCGGGGTGATCTCGGAGGCCGTGAGGCCGCCGACGTCGAGCAATTCGATTTCCACCGACAACGGCTGGTTCAACTTCGACTTGAGGGTCATCTCCCCCAGCTGCAGCGCCTGCGCCATACCGGAGGACAGCGCCGAGGCGGCCGCTATTGCTAACACCAGTTTGCGAACTTGAACCATAGCCTCATCCTTTGTTTGAACACTCCCCGGCCTGCGAGAAGGTTGGTAACCGTTGCCATAAGGCACGGCGAGCCGATAGGTCACCGACACGCAACTGTTCCTGCTTGGGGCCAAGCATAGCGCCTGGTTAGAATCAATCTACAAATTGCCGCCAAGTATCTTTTACACAAGGCCTTTTATCAACAACTGCGCCAGCTGCACCGCATTCAGTGCGGCGCCTTTACGCACGTTATCTGACGTCAACCACAGATTTAGTTCCGCCGGATCGTCCACCCCCGCACGCACTCGTCCGACGTAGACTACATCCTGGCCGACGGCATCACCCACCGCTGTCGGGTAATCCCCTTCCTCCACCCGCTCGATACCCGCTGCGGCGTCGAGCGCACGGTTGACGGCGGCAAGGTCGACCGGCGAACCCAATTGCAATGACACAGTCAAGCTATCGCCAAAAAACACCGGGGCTTGAACGCAAGTCGCAGAAATCTTTAGTAAAGGAGTTTCCAGCACCGCGCGCAGTTCGTGTACGAGACGTTTCTCCAGCGCTGTATGACCTTGGGCATCCGGCGTGCCGACTTGTGCCAACAGGTTGAATGCCATCTGCCGATCAAAGAATTTGGGCTCCAGCGGGCGCACATTCAGCAACTCGGCGGTTTGGCGCGCCAGCTCGCTGACTGCTTCACGGCCCTGGGCAGACACCGCCAGATTGGCGGTAACGCTGACACGCTGGATATCCAGAATCCCGCGCAGCGGCGCCAGCACCACCGCCAGGTTGGTCGCGGACGGGCTCGGGCTGCCGAGCTGGAACGGCTTTTTCAAGCCCTCCAGCACATGGGCATTGGCTTCCGGCACCACCTGAGGCGCTTGCGCGGCCGGCAATGCGCCCGACAAATCGATCACCGAACAGCCGGCCGCCGTGGCGCGCGGGGCGAAGCTCAGGGTCACCGCCGGGCCGGCGGCGAAAAACGCCAGTTGCGCCTTGCTGAAGTCAAACTCATCGACTTCCCGCACGCGCACGTTCTTGCCACGGAACGGTACCGACGCGCCCGCGGAGTTGCTGCCCGCCAGCAGGTACAGGGTACCCACCGGGAAAGCCAGCTCTTCGAGGATCTGCACCAGGGTTTCACCGACGGTGCCGGTGGCGCCGATCACGGCGATATCAAAGGTCTGGGTCATGGGAGCTGCCTCGGGCATTGCGGGGGGAGCGGCACTTTACCGGGTGGTGGGGGGTGAGGCAATTGGGCTGGGCCTTGCGGTGCGACGATTCGACTTGCTCCCGATGCCTTCCTGAAAGCCAACAAAAAACCCGCGCCTGTCACCAGTCGCGGGTTTTTCTTAGTGCCTCAAGCGATCAACGCTCCAGCAGAATCCGCAGCATGCGCCGCAGCGGTTCGGCCGCGCCCCACAGCAACTGGTCGCCGACGGTGAACGCGCCCAGGTACTGGGTGCCCATGTTCAGCTTGCGCAGACGCCCCACCGGAACATTCAGGGTGCCGGTGACCTTGGTCGGGCTCAGCTCCTGCATGCTGATTTCGCGGCTGTTCGGCACCAGCTTGACCCAAGGGTTGTGCTGGCTGATCAGCCCTTCGATATCGGCGATCGGCACGTCTTTGTTCAGCTTGATGGTCAGCGCCTGGCTGTGGCAGCGCATGGCGCCGATACGCACGCAGATGCCGTCCACCGGGATCGGACTCTTGAAGCGACCGAGGATCTTGTTGGTCTCGGCCTGGGCCTTCCACTCTTCACGGCTCTGCCCGTTCGGCAGTTCCTTGTCGATCCACGGGATCAGGCTACCGGCCAACGGCACGCCGAAGTTCTCGGTCGGGTAGGCGTCGCTGCGCATGGCTTCGGCCACACGGCGGTCGATGTCGAGGATCGCGCTGGCCGGGTCGGCCAGTTGATCGGCGACCGCCGCGTGGGTCGCGCCCATCTGCTTGATCAGTTCGCGCATGTTCTGCGCGCCGGCGCCGGACGCCGCCTGATAAGTCATGGCGCTCATCCACTCGACCAGGCCGGCTTCGAACAAGCCGCCCAGGCCCATCAGCATCAGGCTGACGGTGCAGTTGCCGCCGATATAGTTCTTGGTGCCAGCGTCGAGTTGCTGGTCGATGACCTTGCGGTTGACCGGGTCGAGCACGATCACCGCATCGTCCTGCATGCGCAGGCTGGACGCGGCATCGATCCAGTAACCCTGCCAGCCGGCTTCGCGCAGCTTGGGGAACACTTCGCTGGTGTAGTCGCCGCCCTGGCAGGTCAGAATCACATCGAGGGTTTTCAGCTCTTCAATGCTGTAGGCGTCCTTGAGCGGCGCAATATCCTTGCCCACGGACGGCCCTTGGCCACCCACGTTCGAAGTGGTGAAAAACACCGGCTCAATAAGATCGAAATCCTGCTCTTCCAGCATCCGCTGCATGAGCACGGAACCGACCATACCGCGCCAACCGATCAGACCTACACGTTTCATCGCAACTACACCTTGTTAAAAAGTGGGCCGACTTGCAGCAACAACTGCAAGCGGGCCCGAGAGATTACAGATTCCGCAACGCGGCGACTACTGCGTCACCCATTTCTTGCGTACCGACTTTGGTGCAACCCTGCGACCAGATGTCTCCGGTGCGCAAGCCCTGGTCCAACACCAGGCTCACGGCCTTCTCGATGGCATCCGCCGCGTCGCCCAGGTTGAAGCTGTAACGCAGCATCATCGACACCGACAAAATGGTCGCCAGCGGGTTGGCGATGCCAAGGCCTGCGATGTCTGGCGCCGAACCGTGGCACGGCTCGTACATGCCCTTGTTGTTAGTGTCCAGGGACGCCGACGGCAGCATGCCGATGGAACCGGTGAGCATCGACGCCTGGTCGGACAGGATGTCGCCGAACAGGTTGTCGGTGACGATCACGTCGAACTGCTTCGGCGCGCGCACCAATTGCATGGCGGCGTTGTCGACGTACATGTGGCTGAGTTCGACGTCCGGGTAGTCCTTGGCGACTTCTTCGACGATTTCGCGCCACAGCTGGCTGGAGGCCAGGACGTTGGCCTTATCGACCGAGCAGATCTTCTTGCTACGCACGCGGGCCATGTCGAAACCGACCCGGGCGATACGGCGGATTTCGCTCTCGCTGTACGGCAGGGTGTCGTAGGCCTGGCGCTCGCCATTCGGCAGCTCGCGCACGCCGCGCGGCGAGCCGAAGTAGATACCGCCGGTCAGCTCGCGCACGATCAGGATATCCAGGCCCGCCACCACTTCCGGCTTGAGGCTCGACGCGTCGGCCAGTTGCGGGTAGAGGATTGCCGGGCGCAGGTTGCCGAACAGGCCCAGTTGCGCGCGGATCTTCAGCAGGCCGCGCTCAGGGCGGATGTCACGCTCGATCTTGTCCCATTTCGGGCCACCCACGGCGCCAAGCAACACAGCGTCGGCCGCACGGGCGCGGTCCAGGGTCTCGTCGGCCAGGGGCACGCCGTGCTTGTCGATGGCCGCGCCGCCGATCACGTCGTGGCTCAATTCGAAGCCCAGGTTGTACTTGGTGTTGGCCAGTTCCAGGACTTTGACCGCTTCGGCCATGATTTCCGGACCAATACCGTCGCCTGGGAGAATCAGAATCTGCTTGCTCATGCGTTCCTCATTTCATCATGCGACCCGCCCTGGGGCAGGTCGGGAAAAATACTCAGCGTTCGGCCCAAACCACCAGCACGTCGGTGCTGAAGGTGCCGTCGGCTTGAATTTCGTAATAATCGCGGACTTCCTGGCCCATTGCCTGTTGCAGCTCAAGAATCGCCGCACGCAAAGGCGCTGGCGTACGCATGCGCTCGACCCACGAGGTGTATTCCAGGCGCAGGCGCTGGCGGCTGCTGTTGCGCACATGCAGACCGGCTTCGCTGAGCTGGCGCATCCATTCGGCGGCGGAGTAATCGCGCACGTGGCTGGTGTCGCGCAGCACTTCGACGGTTTGCAGGTAAGTGTCCAACAGCGGGCTGCCCGGTGACAAGACATCGACAAACGCCGCCACGCCACCCGGCTTGAGCACCCGGCGCACTTCGCGCAGGGCCAGGCCGAGGTCGCTCCAATGGTGCGCCGAATAGCGGCTGAACACGAAGTCGAATTCGCCATCGGCGAACGGCAAGCGCTCAGCGGCGCCGTGGACCGTGCGGATATTGCCCAGGCCACGGTCTGCGGCAGCGGCGGCGACCACGTCGAGCATCTGCTGGGACAGGTCGTAGGCCACCACTTCTTTTACCAGCGGCGCCACATGGAAACTGACATGACCGGCGCCGCAGCCCAGATCCAGCAGTCGCGCAGCGCCGTGCCCGGCCAGTTCGGCCTGGAGCAGCGTAAATTCAGTACCTTGGGCGTGTACGGCACTGCTCAGGTAGGCCGAGGCCTGTTCACCGAATTGTTTTTGCACGACTTGGGTGTGGGCGGTGTGGGTCATGGGAGTTTCCTCAATGGGCCTTGCGGTGTTTGTTCTGGCCCCATCGGGGGCAAGTCGAATCGTCGCACCGCCCCTCTCACATTTGAAGGTGTTCACACATCAAAATGTGGGAGGGAGCTTGCTCCCGATGGCGGCGGTCCTGCCTACATCACATCAAGCGTCGCGAAACAACCAAGGCTGGCTGGCCCGGTGCCTGGTTTCAAACGCGGCAATCGCATCGCCGTCCTGCAAGGTCAGGCCGATGTCGTCCAGGCCGTTGAGCAGGCAGTGCTTGCGGAAGGCATCCACTTCAAAGTGGTACACCTTGCCGTCCGGACGGGTCACGGTCTGCGCGGCGAGGTCGACGGTCAGTTCGTAGCCGGGGTTGGCTTCCACTTGCTTGAACAGCTCATCCACTTCGGCATCGCTCAAGATGATCGGCAGCAAGCCGTTCTTGAAGCTGTTGTTGAAGAAGATGTCGGCGTAGCTCGGCGCGATGATGCTGCGAAAGCCATATTCTTCCAGGGCCCACGGCGCGTGTTCGCGGCTGGAGCCGCAGCCGAAGTTTTCCCGCGCCAGCAGCACGCTGGCGCCCTGGTAACGTTCGGCGTTGAGCACGAAGTCCTTGTTCAGCGGGCGCTTGGAGTTGTCCTGGTAGGCGTAGCCCACGTCCAGGTAGCGCCACTCGTCGAACAGGTTGGGGCCGAAACCGGTGCGCTTGATCGACTTCAAGAACTGCTTGGGGATGATCTGGTCAGTGTCCACGTTGGCACGGTCCAACGGCGCGACAAGACCAGTGTGTTGGGTAAAAGCTCTCATCGGGTATTCCTCAGATCAATTCGCGAACGTCGATGAAACGACCGTTGACGGCAGCGGCGGCGGCCATGGCCGGGCTCACCAGGTGAGTACGCCCACCGGCGCCCTGACGCCCTTCGAAGTTACGGTTGGAGGTCGACGCGCAATGCTCGCCGGACTCCAAGCGGTCCGGGTTCATCGCCAGGCACATGGAGCAGCCCGGTTCACGCCATTCAAAACCGGCTTCGAGGAAGATCTTGTCCAGGCCTTCCGCTTCGGCCTGGGCCTTCACCAGGCCCGAACCCGGCACCACGATGGCCTGCTTGATGGTCGAGGCGACTTTGCGGCCCTTGGCGATCACTGCCGCGGCGCGCAGGTCTTCGATCCGCGAGTTGGTGCAGGAACCGATGAACACGCGATCCAACTGAATGTCGGTGATCGCCTGGTTGGCTTTCAAGCCCATGTACTTCAAGGCGCGCTCGATGGAACCGCGCTTGACCAGGTCGGCTTCCTTGGCCGGGTCCGGCACGTTCTGGTCGACGGCCAAGACCATTTCCGGCGAGGTGCCCCAGCTGACTTGCGGCTTGATCTGGCTGGCGTCCAGTTCCACCACGGTGTCGAACACGGCATCGGCGTCGGAGACCAGGTCTTTCCAGGCCTCAACGGCGGCATCCCAGTCGGCGCCTTTGGGGGCGAACGGACGGCCTTTGACGTACTCGACGGTTTTTTCGTCCGCCGCCACCATGCCCACGCGGGCACCGGCTTCGATGGACATGTTGCAGATGGTCATGCGGCCTTCGATGGACAGGTCGCGAATGGCGCTGCCGGCGAATTCGATGGCATGGCCGTTACCGCCGGCGGTGCCGATCTTGCCGATCACGGCGAGCACGATGTCCTTGGCGGTCACACCGAAAGGCAATTGGCCTTCGACGCGCACCAGCATGTTCTTCATTTTCTTGGCGACCAGGCACTGGGTGGCGAACACATGTTCCACCTCCGAGGTGCCGATGCCATGGGCCAGGGCGCCGAACGCGCCGTGGGTGGAGGTGTGGGAGTCGCCGCAGACCACGGTCATGCCGGGCAAGGTCGCGCCCTGCTCCGGGCCGATCACGTGGACGATGCCTTGGCGCACGTCATTCATCTTGAATTCGGTGATGCCGTATTCGTCGCAGTAGTCGTCGAGGGTCTGCACCTGCAAACGCGACACGGTGTCGACAATGGCGTCGATCCCGCCCTTGCGCTCCGGAGTGGTCGGCACGTTGTGATCCGGGGTGGCGATGATCGAGTCGACGCGCCAAGGCTTGCGCCCGGCCAGCCGCAGGCCTTCGAACGCTTGGGGCGAGGTCACTTCATGGATGATGTGACGGTCGATATAGATCAGCGACGAGCCATCGTCGCGCCGTTTCACTTCATGGGAATCCCAAAGCTTGTCGTAAAGCGTTTTGCCGGCCATCAGTCGGTCCTCATCAGCGGTCTTTCTATGCCCCGGGTCTTGAGACATTCAATAACCCTTTGGCTTGTGAGGCTGATGGTATGGCGCTACATTAAATAACTCAAATTCATATTTTTTATGCTTTGGATTACCAACTGGAATACCACAATGGACCTGGCCAACCTCAATGCTTTTATTGCCATCGCCGAGACCGGCAGCTTCTCCGGCGCCGGCGAGCGCCTGCACCTGACCCAACCGGCCATCAGCAAACGCATTGCCGGCCTCGAGCAACAACTGAAGGTGCGCCTGTTCGATCGCCTGGGCCGTGAAGTCGGCTTGACCGAAGCCGGGCGCGCCCTGCTGCCGCGCGCCTATCAGATTCTCAACGTCCTGGACGACACCCGGCGCGCCCTCACCAACCTCACCGGTGAAGTCAGCGGGCGCCTCACATTGGCCACCAGCCACCACATCGGCCTGCATCGCCTGCCGCCGATCCTGCGCACCTTTACCCGGCAATACCCCAATGTGGCGCTGGATATTCAGTTTCTCGACTCGGAAGTGGCCTACGAAGAGATCCTGCATGGCCGCGCCGAAGTGGCGGTGATCACCCTGGCGCCCGAGCCGCACAACCTGGTGCGCGCCACCCCGGTGTGGGACGACCCGCTGGATTTCGTGGTGGCGCCGGAGCACAGCCTGACCCGCAACGGCTCGGTCACCCTGGCGGACATCGCCGGGCACCCGGCGGTTTTCCCCGGCGGCAACACCTTTACCCATCACATTGTCAGCCGCCTGTTCGAGGCCCAGGGCCTCACGCCGAACATCGCGATGAGCACGAACTATCTGGAAACCATCAAAATGATGGTGTCCATCGGCTTGGCGTGGAGCGTATTACCGCGCACCATGCTCGACGATCAGGTGACAAGTATCGCTTTGCCGGGCATACAACTCAGTCGCCAGCTAGGCTATATCGTGCATACCGAAAGGACGCTGTCGAACGCTGCGCGGGCTTTTATGAGCCTATTGGATGCACAGGTCGAGCTGCCAGGGACACCGGCATGAAGCTGTGCGGCCTCAAGGCCTGAATAAAACCGCGCCGAACGCCCATCGAGCCAAGGCTTTTTGATAATGCGCAATCCCGTCGACCCTATGCCACCCCTGCCCCGCATTTACGCCCTGGACCCTGAAGAGGCGGAACAAAGCTGGGACAGCGCCCCGCAACTGCTGGCAGCGCTTAACGCTGCACGGCTGGGTGCATGGTGCTGGGAAATCGATACCGGGCGTATCAGTTGGTCACGGGGCACCCAGGCGCTGTTCGGCTTCGACCCGCGCCAACCGTTGCCCAAGGATCTGGAGTACCTGGACCTGCTCGCGCCGCAAGACCGCGCCCGGGTGATACGCGCGTTTCACGCGGTGCTGGCCGGCGAGCCATTCGAGCAGGCCATGCACCACCACATCCAGTGGCCGGATGGCAGCCAGCACTGGCTGGAAATCAACGGCAGCCTGGCGCCGGACAAAGCCGGCCGGCGCCGCATGATCGGGGTGATCCGCGAGACTACCCGCCAGCGCGAGCGGGAACACGCCCTCAGCCACTCCGAAAAGCGCTTCGCCACGCTGTTTCACCTGTGCCCGAACATGGTCCTGCTCACCCGCCAGTCCGACGGCTTGATCAGCGAAGCCAACCAGTATTTCCAGATCCTCTTCGGCTGGCCGGTCGCCGACGCCATCAGTCGCACCACCCTGGACCTCGGCCTGTGGCTCCACCCTGAACAGCGTGCGCAGTTGGTCAGGGCCACCCAGCGCAAGGGCGAACCCATCACCATGGAAGTGCAATTCTGTGCCAGCAACGGGCAGATCCACGATGGCACGCTCTGCGCGCAGAAGGTCGAGCTGGACGGCGAGGCCTACCTGATCAGCACCTTTCTCGACACCACCGAGCGCAAAAACGCCGAGCAAGCCTTGAAAGACAGCCAGGAGCGCCTGGACCTGGCCCTGGACTCCGCGCAATTGGGCACCTGGGACTGGCACATTCCCACCGGCATGCTCTACGGCTCGGCCCGCGCCGCCCAACTGCACGGCCTGCCGGCGGAAGCGTTCCATGAATCGTTCGAGGCGTTTTTCGAGGGCATGCCCAAGGAAGAGCGCGAGAGTATGCGCAACGCCTATCGCACCCTGCGCGAAGGCCCGGCCGGCAACTATCAGCTGACTTACCGTGTACAACTGGAAGACGGCAGCCCGCGCTACCTGGAAAGCCGAGCACGCCTGTACCGCGACGAAAAAGGCGCGCCACTGCGCATGGCCGGCACCCTGCTGGACATCACCGACCAGGTCGAGCGCGAACAACGCCTGAGCGCCTCCGAAGAAAAATTCGCCAGCCTGTTCCAGGCCAGCCCCGACCCGATCTGCGTCACCCGCCTGGACAACGGCGAGTTCATCGAGATCAACCCCGCGTTCACCCAGACCTTTGGCTGGACGGCCGCCGAAGTGATCAACATGAGCGCCGAACAGATCGGCCTGTGGGACGAGTCGAGCCAGCGCCTGCAACGCATCGAACAGGTGATTCGCGACCAGGCGCTGAACAACGTGGCGATCATCGCGCACCACAAAAGCGGCCAGGCCCTGACCTGCGTGATTTCCAGCCGGATGATCAAGGTCGGCGACCAGCCGTGCATCGTCACCACCCTGCGCGACATTACCCAGCAGCAACGCTCCGAGGCCGCGCTGAAGGCCAGCGAAGAAAAATTCGCCAAAGCCTTCCATTCCAGCCCCGACGCGATTTCCATTACCGAACACGACACCGGCCGCTATGTGGAGGTGAACGACGGGTTCTGCCGCTTGACCGGTTTTCGTGCCGAAGATGTCATCGGCCTGACGCTGTACCAGGTCGGCATCTGGGCCGATGAAAACCAGCGCGCGGTGCTGCTGGCCGAACTGCAACTCAAAGGCCGTATCCGCCATTTGGAAATGCTCTGGCACAACAAGCGCGGCGATGTGCTGGCGGTGGAGGTTTCAGTCGAGCCGATCACCCTCAACGAAACCCCTTGCCTGTTGCTGACCGCGCGGGATGTGAGCCTGTTGAAAAACGCCCAGGCGCAGATCCGCCACCTGGCCTACCACGACCCGCTGACCAACCTGCCCAACCGCGCACTGCTGATGGACCGCCTGAGCCAGCAGATCGCCCTGCTCAAGCGCCATAACCTGCGCGGTGCATTGCTGTTTCTCGACCTCGACCACTTCAAGCACATCAATGATTCCCTCGGTCACCCGGTGGGCGACACCGTGCTGAAAATCGTCACCGCGCGCCTCGAAGCCAGCGTGCGTATGGAAGATACCGTGGCGCGCCTGGGCGGCGATGAGTTCGTGGTGCTGCTCAGCGGCCTGGATGGCACGCGCACCGAAGTCAGCGCCCAGGTTCAGGAACTGGCCGACACCCTGCGTGAATTGCTCTCCGAACCGATGTTCCTCGACGGCCAACGCCTGCAAGTCACGCCGAGCATCGGTGTGGCGCTGATCCCCGATCATGGCTCGACCCCGGCCGACCTGCTCAAACGTGCCGACATCGCGCTGTACCGCGCCAAGGATTCGGGGCGCAACGCCACGCAGATGTTCCACAACAGCATGCAGAAAACCGCCAGCGAACGCCTGCGCATGGAAACCGACCTGCGCCTGGCCCTGTCACGCGGCGAATTCAGCGTGCATTACCAACCCCAGGTGGACGCGCGCGGCAATAAGATCGTCGGCGCCGAGGCCCTGGTGCGCTGGCAGCATCCGCAACTGGGCGCGCAGGCGCCGTCCGAATTCATCAAAGTGCTGGAAGACAGCGGCCTGATCCTCGAAGTCGGTACCTGGATACTCGACGAAGCGTGCGCCGCCTTCGAGCAATTGATCAAAGAAGGCAAGGTGGACCCGCTGAATTTCAGCCTGTGCGTGAACATCAGCCCCCGGCAGTTCCGCCAGAACGACTTTGTCGAACGCGTCGAGCGCAGCCTCAAGCAGCATTCACTGCCCTACTGCCTGCTGAAACTGGAAATCACCGAAGGCATCGTGATCCAGAACCTGGATGACACCATCAGCAAAATGCGTCGCCTGAAAAAACTCGGTGTGAGTTTTGCGATGGACGACTTCGGCACCGGTTACTCATCGCTCACCTACCTCAAGCGCTTGCCGGTGGATACGCTGAAGATCGACCAGTCCTTCGTGCGCGATGCCACCCACGACCCCAACGACGCCGAAATCATCCGCGCCATTGTGGCCATGGCGCGCAGCTTGAACCTGGGGGTGATCGCCGAAGGCGTTGAAACCCCGGAGCAACTGGCGTTCCTGCAAAAGCTGGGCTGCCACTTGTTCCAGGGTTATTTGCACAGCCGGCCCTTACCGATAGAAGGGTTCAGGCTCTTGCTGGATTGAGGCTCAGACCAGCTTCAGGGCCCGGAACCCCGAACTCATCCAGCGCGATGAGGCCAGGTCGTGCTTTTTTCCATAGAAATCCAGCGCCCCATCGATCACCGCCACCGAATGCCAGTTGTCTGCCAGGGTGCCGATCGCCCCGTTGGCCAACTCTGCGACCGTGCTTTCACGCACGTAGCCAAACAACCCCAGGCGGCGCAGCGCTTCGCCAGGGTACTCGCCATCGTTGAGGGTTTGCAGAGCCGTCGTGTAACTCTGGCGGGCACGAAAATCGTTGTTCTCGATCTGCGCGCGCTTGGCACTGACTGCGTACAAAAAGTGCGCGGCATTCAGCAACTGTCGATTATTGCCATGAAAGTTCGACTCGGCGGCAGCCTGGCGCACTTCCTCGTGGGTCAGTTGCAACCGGAAGGCATCTCGCATGACCACGTCAAACCCCGTCGGCGTGATGTGAACCTGCTTATAGATCGCCCTCGGGTCTTGCCCGAACCGGATCATCGCCGCCTTGATCGCCGAGACCGTGACGCAATTGCCTTCGACCCCCTGGTAAAACCCGCTCCAGATGTCCGCGGGCCGGACGCTCGCGACCACAGGGGCGGCGCCGCGATTGCTCGGCGGCGGCAGTTGATCATCGAACAAGACATACCCATAGCCCCGATCGGCCGTTCGTGGTGTCCCGCCATCATGCCTGACCCCCTCGCGCACCAGCGCCGACCCGCGGTTATGGGTCTCCAGCACCCCTACCGCGCCCTTGCCCGCCATATCGCTCACCGGGACGAACTGCGACAGGCCGAACACCCCCATGCCTTGCAGACAACGCTGGGTGGTCTCGCCCTCGAGCGTCTTCGCCAAGGCGGCTTCGAACGTGGCATAGCCCCCGGTCAGTTGCTTGCGTTTGACAAAGGCGGCAAACATGAAATTGGCATCCTTTACCACGCCGCTGTCCGCCCCCGTGAAGCGGGAAGCCTGCGACGCCTGCTGCAACTCCTGGCGGGACAGGTGCAGCTTGAACTCATCCTTCATCGTGACGTCGTACCCATCGCCCGAGGGTAGCAACTCGTTAAACATCGCGGCTGGACGCTGACCGAACGTCATCATCATCAACTTGATCACCGCCGCGTGGCTGCTGCAATCAAAACTCTCGCCGAAGCGCCGCTCGCTCGCGTGGAATGCTGAAGCGATATCAGCCGGCCTTTCACCTGCGGGTTTCACCGGAAATACGGGAGAAGCCCCGCGCTGCTGGGCCGTTTCGATCATCGAACGGCTAGCTGTGGAGATATACATGCACTGGGTTCCTGACGCTTGTAAAAAATAAGCAGCCGAACGGGCAGCCAGGTTTGGGCTGACTGCCCCGTTCGCAGCCCTTCAATTCAACGGATTCACCAATAGGGCTATGGCACCAGAGCTATGGCATCGCCGTGCGTGGGCGCTTTTCCCTGTCGCCCCCATAGCTCTTCGCGACCGTTGATGACCGCCACCGAATGCCGGGCCCGATTGCACATGCCCAACTGCCCCTTGGCGAGCTCACGCACGGGGACCCTCTTCATGTGCTTGCTCAGCCCCAGCCGCTTCAACCCCTCCCCCGGCCCTCGCTCATCCTCGCCATCATTCAGGCTGCGGATCGCCGCACCGAAACTGCGTGCCGCCCTGCCATCGTTGTTTTCGTCCTGGGCACGCTTGGCGCTGATCGCGAAAAGAAATTGCGCGTCTTTGAGCATCTCTTTGTCAGCCCCGACAAATTTTGCCCCACGCGCACCTTCGGCGAGCTCCCGGTCCGTCAGGTTGACGGTTACGTCATCGCGCATGACCACGTGATAACCACGCTCGGTTTTTTTCACCTCCTTGAAAATATCCGTAGGGCTTTGGCCAAACTGGTACATCGCCGCCTTGATGGCCGATACCGTCACGCAGTTGCCATCCGGCCCTTGGCGAAATCCGCTCCAGATATTGTCGGGCTTCGCGCCGTTGCGCTTCTTCGAAAGGCCCGCGATCATCGCCGCAGGCTCGGGTTTTGGCGGCGCCGGCGCAGGCACCACAGGCGTAGTGACCTCCGGCCGCGATGGGGATATTCCCGGCAGCGGCTTCTCTTTGTTATCAGAGACCAAGTTAATCAGCTGAGTTAAAAACGAAGTAAACAGCGTCATTAACTTATCGAGCGGCTCTGAATTATTCGCCACGCCATGAGTGTTTTCCCGCACGTGCTCCAGTACCCCCTGGCTCGCCGGAGACGGCACACTCAAGAAACCGCTTAATTGCGCAAACTGTTCATTTTTTGCTTTCATGGAATCGACAGGAAGTACCTGACGAACATCCACAACACGCGCAATATTATTAATTGAACAACATGACATACGGGCCTCCACTTGCAGGCACTTCCCGGAACATCAGTCCCAAAGAAGTGCACATCCAGTTCAATACGTATAAAGGAAGTTGCTGACGTCAGGCTCTGAATGCAGGCCGGCGGCTGGTCCGCCAGTCGCGCATATCAGATTGACGTTCAGCCGGGCCGGGACTGGTTATATCCGGGGTAGGCGTATCTGGTTGTGGTTGCGGCTGTGGTTGTGGCTGTGGTTGTGGCTGTGGCGTGATCGCCGGTACTTCCGGGGTGGCCGGTCGCGGCTTGACCTCAAGCGCATGCACACCCGGCTTGGGTGCCGGCATGACCTCCGGCGTAGGTGTGTGCTTGTGCGTAGGCGTAGGCGTGGGCGTAGGCGTAGGCGCGGGCGTAGGCATGGGCGTAGGCGTGGGCGCAGGCGTGTGCGTGTGCGTAGGCATGGGCGTAGGCATGGGCGTAGGCATGGGCGTAGGCATGGGCGTAGGCGTGTGCGTAGGCATGGGCATAGGCGTGTGCGTGTGCACAGGCACCACTTCAACCTTGCGAGCGGCTTCCGGCATCGGCATGACGCGAGGTAAAACCGCTGCCGCATTCGGCTTCGTTTCGCCGCTCAGCGCCTTCGTATCGGGGCAATGACAATGACCGACGTTAACGTTCACTTGCACCTGATTGTCGGCATCCTTGATCACGGAGGCAGTGGATTGATGCATGTGGGGTGACACCGGAAGAGCCGGCTGGCCTCGCCGATCAGCCGTCAATGCGAGGTGTCCAGGCTTCTCCGGCAGCTTGCTCGCATCCACTGGAATGGCGGGCGTTTTATCCGCCCCAGGCAACATGCCGGACACCATGTTCCGCCCCGAAAACATCTCACGCACGGTTTTGACAACCTGCTCCAGCATGTCAAGCAAGCGTGCAAGCCCGCCTGTCTCGATTGTCATGTTGCTGTTCGAAACCTTGAAAGGGTCATGAGGCACGCCAGGGTGAGCCACAGTCGTATTGGCCCCCAATGTGCCGGTTTGCGTGAAGGTTTTCGACATGGATGGCGACAACCGCTCCATGGATGTTGTATCGCCGTTGAACAAAGGTGAATGATTAATCGATAGCGACATCAGTAAGTTCCTTATTGGCACGGCCCGGCTCGGTTAATCAGCGGGGCAGGCGAGAGTTTTTTATCGACTGGAAACAACCCTTGCTGCTTCACAGTCGATACTTTCGTGGAATACGAGGCTATCGAGTTCCAGAAATCGCGACTCATATAAGGAAACCAAATCAAACTTTCGGACTTTTCCCCCTGTTAATTTTTAAAAGACCGCAAACCAAGTAGCCTTAGCCAGATCCGACTGGACACACACGCTAATAAACCACCCTCGGGGCAACTTACCGACACAACCCCAAAACCTGCACAGCATCCGGCTGTGTTATTTCGCCCCGACTTCCTCGCGCCAAAACGCAAAATGCCCCGCATCTTTCGATACGGGGCATTTTCTTCAAACAAACGAGCGGCGCATTCAAGCGCAACGGGTCACCCCTCAGACACGGCAGGATGGGCCATCCCCAACAATCGGCTCACCTGCTCCAAATCCGTCTCCCGCCGCATGGCGGTGAACAGCTCGACGGCCTCCGGGTAATTGCGCGTCAGCATCGCCAACCACTGCTTCAGCCGGCCGGGCGCCTGGCGTTCGGTCAGTTGGGCCACCGACTGGGTCCAGAAGTCCTGGAGCATCGGCTGCATCTGCGCCCAGGTCATTGCCACGACGTCTTCGCCGGCGCGTGCCGCCGCGATCTGCCGCGCAAGATCCGGACGCGCAACCAGCCCGCGACCCAGCATGATGTCTTCGGCGCCGCTGACTTCGCGGCAACGCTTCCAGTCTTCGACGCTCCAGATATCGCCATTGGCGAACACTGGCACCTTGACCACATCCTGCACGCGTGGAATCCACTCCCAGTGAGCCGGCGGTTTGTAGCCATCGGTCTTGGTCCGCGCATGCACGACGATATGCGCCGCGCCGCCCTCGGCCAGCGCCGTCGCGCATACCAGCGCGCCATCCGGGCTGTCGAAGCCCAGGCGCATCTTGGCGGTCACCGGGATATGCGCCGGCACTGCGCGACGCACATGCTCGACGATGCGGTTGAGCAGCTCCGGCTCCTTGAGCAGCACCGCGCCGCCACGGGACTTGTTGACGGTCTTGGCCGGGCAGCCGAAATTCAGGTCGATCACCTCGGAGCCCAACTCGCAGGCCAGGGCCGCGTTCTCTGCCAGGCACACCGGGTCGGAACCGAGCAACTGCACACGCAGCGGCACGCCAGCGGCGGTGTGGGCACCGTGCAGCAGTTCGGGGGCGAGCTTGTGGAAATAGGCCGGGGTGAGCAGGCGGTCGTTGACGCGGATGAACTCGGTCACGCACCAGTCAATACCGCCCACGCGGGTCAACACGTCCCGCAGGATGTTGTCGACCAACCCCTCCATGGGCGCCAAAGCAATTTGCATGGAAAACACTCAACAAAAATCGTGGCGCAGTTTACTGGGTTTCCCGCCGCGACCGTTAACCCCCTGTCAGGGCGGCGCCGTAGCCGTCGAGAAACTCCGCCGGCATGCGCTTGGGCTTGCCACTGGACAGTTCGATGCAGACAAAGGTGGTTTGTGCGCGCAGCAGGGTCGCGCCGTCGCGAGGGCGTACCAGCTGGAAACGCCGGGTCATTTTCAGGCGCTGGTCCCAGTCGACGATCCAGGTCGCCAGTTGCAGCTCGTCGCCTTCATAGGCGGCCGCCAGGTAGTCGATCTCATGGCGCACCACCGCCATGGCGCGGTCCAGTCGCCGGTACTCGGTGAGGTCCAGCCCCAGGCGCTGGGAATGGCGCCAGGCGCAACGTTCCAGCCAGGACACGTACACCGCGTTATTGGCATGCCCCAGGCCGTCGATGTCCTCAGCGACGACCTGCAGATCGATGATAAACGGCGTTGCCAAATCCCAGCCCATACCTTGCTCCTGTCGATTGATGTCGGCAGGGCAGTGTATCAGGCAGTTTGGCGCGCCTGTAAACGGCAGCCCGCCAGCAGCGCCAGCACCGCCTCGACGACCCGCGGATCGGCCAGCACGCGCTGGTGCCCGCCCTGCTCCAGGCGCAACAGGCGGCTGTCAAACCAGGCGTCGTGGATGACCTGGGAAGCGCTGACCGGCACGAAGGTATCGTCTTCGGCATGCACGATCAGGCCGGGGAGGTCCATCTGGTAATGGGCCACGTCCAAGTGCTTGAGCGGCATGCCCAGGGTCAGCTCGACTTCCTGGATAAACGCTGAGCGCGCCCGCGACGGCAAACCGACCATCCCGGCAAACCCGCCGAGCACATCAAGGAAGCGCGACGGCGCGGCAATGCTCACCAGCGCTTCGGTACGCAGCCCCAATTGCACCGCCAGCATCGCACTGGCGCCGCCCATGGAGTGGCCGACCACCGCATGCAACGGCGGCAGCTCGGCCGCCGCTTCAAGCATCGCGCGGGCAAACAGCAGTACGTGGGCTTCACGCCCCGGCGAACGGCCATGGGCCGGGCCATCGAGAGCGAATACCGAATAGCCGTTCTGCACCAGCGCAGTGATCAGGCTGGCGAACTGGGTGGGCCGGCCTTCCCAACCGTGCATCAGCAGCACCGCCGGGCCCTGGCCCCAGCGCAACGCCGACAGGCCGAAACGCAAGGTGACGCGCTCGGCGTGCGCCAGCAGCGGCAACTCCCAATCCCGCGGCGGCAGATCCCGCGGGGTCATGAAGACCCGCCGCATGCTGTTGGCCACCGTGTGCGGCGCCAGGCGCCCCAAGGTGCCGTTGACGCCACGAATCCAGGTCAATGCGCCCATTTTTATAACCCCTCTTAACGTATGGCCGACTTGGCGGCACGCAACACACGATCGGACAATTCACCCGGCCCCAGGGCACGCGCCAATGCCAGCCCACCGACCATCAAGGCCATGTCCGCCAGGGCCTTGTCAGTGTCTTCCGGGTTGGCGGCCAGTTGTGCGGCCATCAGTTCCACATGTTCGTTAAGGACATCGCGAAAGGCGTCCGGCAGGCGGCCCATCTCGCCCACGGTTGCCGGAATCGGGCAAGCCTTGGCCGTGGAGTCGCGGTGCTTGCGCGACAGGTAGAACGCCGCAACCAGGGCACGGCGCTCTTCGCCGGTGAGTTGGGCATCCATGTCGTCGATCGATGCACGGCGCTGGGCCAGCAATTGGCTGAAGGCTTCCAGCATCAGCGCATCCTTGCTTTCAAAGTGCGCGTAGAAGCCGCCGACAGTCAGCCCCGCCGCCCCCATGACCTCGCCAACGCTCGGCTCGGCCGGGCCACGCTGGACCAACGCGGCGCTAGCGGCCTGCAGGATACGTTCGCGGGTTTGCGCTTTTTTATCGCTCATCGTGTGCCTCCGACTCTCATGGGTTAAATATTATAACCATAATAATATTTCGCAAGCGAGCGGCACGACCATTGGTCAGAAGCCCGGAGGGGCAAGGGAAGGGAGAATTGGCCAAACGCCAGACAAACAAAAGGGCCATTCAATAATTGAATGACCCTTAAAAATCCCGCAGAGCGGGTAATCGTGGCGTCCCCTAGGGGACTCGAACCCCTGTTACCGCCGTGAAAGGGCGGTGTCCTAGGCCACTAGACGAAGGGGACACAAACCTTCTATACAACTGATCAGGCTGAGACTGATCGATCCAAGGGCGGCGTGGCCAAAACCTTGAACCTGTAAATTGGTGGAGCTAAACGGGATCGAACCGTTGACCTCTTGCATGCCATGCAAGCGCTCTCCCAGCTGAGCTATAGCCCCGGATTTTTCGCCTCGCGGCGCAGCAGACCTTGCGAACTGCTTGTTGAAACTGGCGTCCCCTAGGGGACTCGAACCCCTGTTACCGCCGTGAAAGGGCGGTGTCCTAGGCCACTAGACGAAGGGGACAAAACCTTCTGTACAACCTGATCAAGCTAGGCCTGATCGATTCAAGGACGGTGTGGCCAGACCTTGAACCTGTAAATTGGTGGAGCTAAACGGGATCGAACCGTTGACCTCTTGCATGCCATGCAAGCGCTCTCCCAGCTGAGCTATAGCCCCTCATCGGTGAGGACGGGGCGAATCTTAATGGCGCTTTGGGAACGTGTCAAATTTATTTTCAACAATTTCCAAAATTTTTTGCCGGGATAACAATCACTTACCAACCAAACCCCGAAAAACCGGGGTTTGGCCGCCACAAGCGCTGACTCAGGCGATCGCGCCCAGCAGCTTCTCCCACTCTTTGTTTTCTTTCTTCGACACACCACCAAGCAAATCAAGGGCTTGGCGCAGACGGAAACGCGTAAGGTCCGGGCCGAGAATTTCCATCGCGTCGAGTACCGACACCGAACTGGCCTGCCCGGTGATCGCGGCAAACATCAGCGGCATGGCATCGCGCAATTTCAGCTCGAGGGATTCGACCACGGCCTGGATCGTCGCGGTGATGGCGTCCTTCTCCCACTGGCGCAGGCTTTCGAGCTTCCACAGGATCAGTTGCATCAACTGGCGCACCTGATCGGCGGAGAGTTTCTTCGACTCAAACAGTTTGACGTCCGGGTTCACGCCACCGGCGAAGAAGAAACTGGCCAACGGTGCGACCTGGCTGAACGTCTCCACCCTGCCCTGCACCAGCGGCGCGATCTTCATCATGTACTCGGGGTTCAACGCCCACTGCTGCACGCGGCTGGCGAACTCTTCCACCGGCAGGTCACGCAGCCACTGGCCATTGAGCCACGACAGCTTCTCGATATCGAAGATCGGCCCGCCCAGCGACACGCGGGACAGGTCGAAGTTATCGACCATTTCCTGCAGCGAGAACTTCTCGCGCTCGTCCGGCATCGACCAACCCATGCGGCCCAGGTAGTTGAGCATCGCTTCGGGCATGAAGCCCATGCGCTCGTAGAAGGTCACCGAGGTCGGGTTCTTGCGCTTGGACAGCTTGCTCTTGTCCGGGTTGCGCAGCAGCGGCATGTAGCACAGCTGCGGTTGTTCCCAGCCGAAGTACTCGTAGAGCAGGATCAGCTTCGGCGCCGAGGGCAGCCATTCTTCCCCACGCAGCACATGGGTGATGCCCATCAGGTGGTCATCGACCACGTTGGCCAGGAAGTACGTCGGCAGGCCGTCGGTCTTCATCAACACTTGCATGTCCATGCGGTCCCACGGGATCTCGACGTCGCCGCGCAACATGTCCGGCACCACGCACACGCCTTCGCTCGGCACCTTCATGCGGATCACATGGGGCTCGCCGGCGGCCAGGCGCGCGGCCACTTCTTCTTTCGACAGCAGCAGCGCGCGGCCATCGTAGCGCGGGGTTTCGCCACGAGCCTGTTGTTCGGCGCGCATCTGGTCCAGTTCTTCGGCGGTGCAGAAGCAGGGGAACGCATGGCCCATGTCGACCAACTGCTGGGTGTACTGCTTGTAGATGTCGCTGCGCTCGCTCTGGCGATACGGGCCGTGCGGGCCGCCGACGTCCGGGCCTTCCGACCAGGTGATGCCCAACCAGCGCAGGGCATCGAAAATCTGCTGTTCGGACTCGCGGGTCGAACGCAGTTGATCGGTGTCTTCGATCCGCAGGATGAATTCACCGCCGTGCTGCTTGGCAAAGCAGTAGTTGAACAAGGCGATGTAGGCAGTGCCGACGTGGGGGTCCCCGGTAGGCGATGGCGCGATGCGCGTGCGGACGGTGGTCATGGCTGGTCTCGAATGGGCGATATAACTGAAATTGAAACAAGGGGCGAATGGTAACAGCCATGGGCACTTAGGCTCCAGCGTCCTCCGTACCGAGCATGGCATATAGGCCAAGTTTGAGCCTGGAGACTCGCCGTAGCTATTTGCCAGCTGGCTGGCTGGTTATATTCCATTACCTCTTGTTACAGACTCCGCGCCCATGCCTGCCCCACTGAAACGCCGCCTGCTTATCTTCGTATTGATCGTGAGCCTGATCGCCCTGGGTTTCTTCGCCCATTGGTTCTTCAGGGGCCGCTTCTACGAAAGCACCGACAACGCCTACGTGCAGGGTGAGATTACCCGTGTCTCCAGCCAGCTCGGCGCGCGGATTGTCGAGGTGCTGGTGGGCGACAACGAGCACGTGCAACAAGGCCAGTTGCTGGTGAGGCTTGAAGACGACGACTTCCACCTCGCCGTGGACCGCGCCAACGCCGCCCTCGCCATGCGCGAAGCCGAGCGCACCCAGGCGCAGAGCAAGTTGACCCAGCAAGCCAGCCTGATCGCCGCCGGCGAAGCCAAAGTCGCGTCCAGCCAGGCCAGCCTGGGTCGTTCGCAGATCGACCTGTCCCGCGCCCAAACCCTGCGCAAACCCGGCTACGTCTCGGAAGAACGGGTGACCACCCTCTCCGCCGACAACCATATCGCCCGTTCCCAAGTGGCCATGGCCCAGGCCGACCTGCAGGGGCAGCGCCAGCAGGTCAACGCGCTGAATGCCGAGATCAAGCGCCTCGACGCGCTGATCGCCAACGCCAGAACCGACCTGGCCCAGGCCGAGCTGAACCTGACCCGCAGCGAAATCCACGCGCCCATCAGCGGCCTGGTCGGCCAACGCGCCGCGCGCAACGGCCAATACGTACAGGCCGGTGCCTACCTGCTGTCGATCGTCCCCGACCAGGACATCTGGATTCAGGCCAACTTCAAGGAAACCCAGATCGGCCACATGCAGCCTGGGCAAAAGGCCGAGCTGACGTTCGATGCTTACGGCGATACGCCGATCGAGGCGAGGGTCGACAGCCTGTTCGCGGCCTCCGGGGCGCAGTTCAGCCTGTTGCCGCCGGACAATGCCACCGGCAACTTCACCAAAGTCGTACAACGGATTCCGGTGAAACTTACGTTTGCTGCGGATAACCCGCTGAAGGGCAAGATCCGCCCCGGCATGTCCGTCACCGTCAAAGTGAACATCAAAGATCAGCCTGATGGCCGGTGATCAACTGCTGCGCCCGGTCGGCGAACCGACCCGGCGCGACTGGATCGCGGTGATGAGCGTGATGCTCGGCGCCTTCATGGCGGTGCTCGACATCCAGATCACCAACTCGTCCCTCAAGGACATCCAGGGCGCACTGTCGGCCACCCTGGAAGAAGGCTCGTGGATTTCCACCTCCTACCTTGTGGCCGAAATCATCATGATCCCCCTCACCGCCTGGCTGGTGCAGTTGCTCTCGGCACGGCGCCTGGCGGTATGGGTGTCGGTGGGGTTCCTGATCGCCTCGCTGATGTGCTCCATGGCCTGGAGCCTGGAAAGCATGATCGTGTTCCGCGCCCTGCAGGGTTTTACCGGCGGCGCGCTGATCCCGCTGGCGTTTACCCTGACCCTGATCAAGCTGCCCGAGCACCACCGCGCCAAAGGCATGGCGATGTTTGCCATGACCGCCACCTTCGCGCCGTCCATCGGCCCGACCATCGGCGGCTGGCTCACGGAAAACTGGGGCTGGGAATACATCTTCTACATCAACGTGCCGCCCGGGCTGCTGATGATCGCCGGGCTGCTCTACGGCCTGGAAAAAAAGGCGCCCCACTGGGAGCTGCTCAAAAGCACCGACTACACCGGCATCGTCAGCCTCGCCATCGGCTTGGGCTGTTTGCAGGTGTTTCTGGAAGAAGGCCACCGCAAAGACTGGCTCGAGTCGAACCTGATCGTCAGCCTGGGCAGCATCGCCCTGCTGAGCCTGATCACCTTCGTGATCGTGCAGCTGTCCAAACCCAACCCGCTGATCAACCTTGGCATCCTGGCCAATCGCAACTTCGGCCTGTCGAGTATTTCCAGCCTGGGGATGGGCGTCGGGTTGTATGGCTCGATCTATCTGTTGCCGTTGTACCTGGCGCAGATCCAGAACTACAACGCGCTGCAGATCGGCGAAGTGATCATGTGGATGGGCATTCCGCAGTTGTTCCTGATCCCGCTGGTGCCCAAGCTGATGAAATACGTGTCGCCCAAATGGCTGTGCGCCGTAGGCTTCGGGCTGTTCGGCCTGGCGAGTTTCTCCTCGGGGGTGCTCAACCCGGACTTTGCCGGCAGCCAGTTCAACCAGATCCAGATCATCCGCGCCCTCGGGCAGCCGTTGATCATGGTAACCATCTCGCTGATCGCCACGGCCTACATCCTGCCGCAGGACGCCGGGTCGGCTTCCAGCCTGTTCAACATCCTGCGCAACCTCGGCGGCGCCATCGGCATCGCGCTGCTGGCGACCTTGCTGGATGCGCGCACCAAGACCTATTTCGATTATTTACGCGAAGCGATCGTGCCGACCAACCCGCAGGTGGCGGAGCGGCTGGCGACGCTGACGGAACAGTTCGGCAACCCGACGGCGGCGCTGGGTAAACTCAGTGAGATTACGCACCAGCAGGCGCAGATCATGGCCTACAACGATGCGTTTCACTGCGTGGGATTCGCGTTAGGCGTAAGCATGCTCGCGATCTTGTTGACCAAGGCGTTGCCGGCGGGGCTTAAGGCTGGGGGGAGCCATTGAGACCGTGTCGCGCCTATCGGGAGCAAGCTCCCTCCCACATTTGACGGCATTTCAAGCTTGGGCATGCTGGTGATTTTGTTGAGCACGGCGTTGCCGGCGGGGCTTGAGGCTGGGGGGAGTCATTGAGGCCGTGTCGCGCCTATCGGGAGCAAGCTCCCTCCCACATTTGACGGCATTTCAAGCTTGGGCATGCTGGTGATTTTGTTGAGCACGGCGTTGCCGGCGGGGCTTGAGGCTGGGGGGAGTCATTGAGGCCGTGTCGCACCTATCGGGAGCAAGCTCCCTCCCACACTTGATCGGGTTCCAACGTTGAAATGCGGTCAAATGTGGGAGGGGGCTTGCCCCCGATGAGGCCAGTACCGCCACCACCGATCAAACCGCCAACAGGCGCTCACGCAACTTGCCGATTTCATCGCGGGTTTGCGCCGCCGCTTCGAACTCCAGATCCCGCGCCAGTTGGTACATTTTCTCTTCCAACTGGCGGATACGCTTGGCGATCTCGCTCGGCGAGCGCAGTTCGTTTTCGTACTTGGCGCTTTCCTCGGCGGCCTTGGCCATGCCTTTGCGCTTCTTGCTGCGCGAGCCAGGCACGGTGGCGCCTTCCATGATATCGGCGACGTCCTTGAACACGCCTTTGGGCGTGATGCCGTTCGCCAGGTTGAAGGCGATCTGTTTGTCGCGACGGCGCTCGGTCTCGCCAATCGCCCGCTCCATGGAGCCGGTGATGCGGTCGGCGTAGAGAATCGCCCGGCCATTGAGGTTACGCGCCGCACGGCCGATGGTCTGGATCAGCGAACGCTCGGAGCGCAGGAAGCCCTCCTTGTCCGCGTCCAGAATCGCCACCAGCGACACTTCCGGCATGTCCAGGCCTTCGCGCAGCAGGTTGATCCCCACCAGCACATCGAAGGTGCCCAGGCGCAGGTCGCGGATGATCTCCACGCGCTCCACGGTGTCGATGTCCGAGTGCAGGTAGCGCACGCGCACGCCGTGGTCGGCCAGGTAGTCGGTCAAGTCTTCGGACATGCGCTTGGTCAGCGTGGTGACCAGCACCCGCTCTTCCAGGGCCACGCGCTTGCTGATTTCCGAGAGCAGGTCGTCGACCTGGGTCAACGCCGGGCGGATTTCGATCTGCGGGTCGACCAGGCCGGTCGGGCGCACCAGTTGCTCGATCACGCGCCCCGCGTGCTCAGCCTCGTAATTGCCGGGCGTCGCCGAGACGAAGATGGTCTGCGGGCTGATGCGTTCCCATTCGTCGAAGCGCATCGGCCGGTTGTCCAGCGCCGACGGCAGGCGGAAGCCGTATTCCACCAGGGTTTCCTTGCGCGAACGGTCGCCCTTATACATCGCGCCGACTTGCGGCACGCTGACGTGGGATTCGTCGATCACCAACAGCGCGTCGTCCGGCAGGTAGTCGTAGAGCGTCGGCGGCGGCGCTCCGGATTCACGGCCCGAGAGGTAGCGCGAGTAGTTTTCGATGCCGTTGCAGTAACCCAGTTCCAGGATCATCTCCAGGTCGAAACGGGTGCGTTGTTCCAGGCGCTGGGCTTCCACCAGCTTGTTGTTGGCGCGCAAGTATTCCAGGCGCTCGGCCAGCTCGACCTTGATGCCCTCAACGGCGCCCATCAGGGTTTCGCGCGGCGTGACGTAGTGGCTTTTGGGGTAGAAGGTGAAACGCGGCAGTTTGCGGATCACTTCGCCGGTCAACGGGTCGAACGCCGACAGGCTCTCGACTTCATCGTCGAACAGCTCGATGCGGATCGCCTCCAGGTCGGACTCCGCCGGGTAGATGTCGATCACATCGCCGCGCACGCGGAAGGTGGCACGGGCGAAGTCCATGTCGTTGCGCGTGTATTGCAAGCTCGTCAGCCGACGCAGCAGTTCGCGCTGGTCGAGTTTGTCGCCACGGTCGACGTGCAGCACCATCTTCAGATAGGTTTCCGGGCTGCCGAGGCCGTAGATGCACGACACCGTGGTGACGATGATCGCGTCCTTGCGCTCCAGCAGCGCCTTGGTCGCCGACAGACGCATCTGCTCGATGTGGTCGTTGATCGATGCGTCCTTCTCGATAAAGGTATCGGAGGACGGCACATAGGCTTCGGGCTGGTAGTAGTCGTAGTAGGAAACGAAGTACTCCACCGCGTTGTTCGGGAAGAACGCCTTGAACTCGCCATACAACTGCGCGGCCAGGGTTTTGTTCGGTGCCAGTACCAGGGTCGGACGGTTGATCTGCGCGATCACGTTGGCGATGCTGAACGTCTTGCCCGAACCGGTCACCCCGAGCAGCGTCTGGTGCGACAGGCCCGCTTCGATGCCTTCGACCATCTGGCGAATCGCTTCGGGTTGATCGCCGGCGGGTTCAAAGCGGGTGACGAGCTGGAAATCCGACATAACGTACCTCTTTCAAGTCACCCCCGGCTGCACTCCACCAAGGACGAAAAAAGCTCAGCGACCCGCGAATTTTCATCGCAGGTTGCAGGAAAAAACCATGATAGCTGTAGAAGTGGTGACGAATGTGCCGGGTTTCAAGGCAATCGTCCGACCTGCCGTCTACGCTCAAGGTTGGATTAAGACTAACGGTCGGTAAATAAACCGAAAAACTTGGCCGAAAAGCCGTTTCGGTTGTCGCCCTTGACCGTGATGGCCTCTATACTAGCTCCCCGTTTGTGCACCGCTCTAGTGCATTCGGCTGGAGCGCGACACGTCCCTCCTTTCCCCCAAAGAGCTGCCGCAAAAATGAGCCTGTTCTCCGCTGTCGAAATGGCACCACGCGATCCAATCCTGGGCCTCAACGAAGCATTCAACGCCGATACACGAACCACCAAGGTCAACCTTGGCGTGGGCGTTTACTGCAACGAGGAGGGGAAGATTCCACTCTTGCGTGCCGTTGCCGAAGCGGAAGCCATTCGCGTGGCGCAACACGCTGCCCGTGGCTACCTGCCGATCGACGGGATCGTGGCCTACGACCAGGCTGTGCAAAAGCTGCTGTTTGGCGCTGACTCGCCGCTGCTGAGCGCTGGCCGCGTGATCACCGCACAAGCGGTCGGCGGCACCGGCGCGCTGAAGATCGGTGCAGACTTCCTCAAGCAACTGCTGCCCAATGCCGTGGTTGCCATCAGCGACCCAAGCTGGGAAAACCACCAGGCGCTGTTCGAAAAAGCCGGCTTCCCGGTGCAGACCTACCGCTACTACGACGCCGCCACCCACGACGTGAACCGTGCCGGCCTGCTCGCCGACCTCAACGCCCTGCCGCCGCAATCGATCGTGGTGCTGCACGCCTGCTGCCATAACCCGACCGGCGTCGACCTGAGCCCGGCCGACTGGCAACAAGTGCTCGACGTGGTCAAGGCGAAAAACCTGGTGCCGTTCCTCGACATGGCCTATCAGGGTTTTGGTGATGGCATTTACGAAGACGCCGCCGCGGTGCGCCTGTTCGCGGAATCGGGCCTGACGTTCTTTGTATCGAGCTCGTTCTCCAAGTCGTTCTCCCTGTACGGCGAACGCGTGGGCGCGCTGTCGATCGTCAGCGAATCCAAGGAAGAAAGCGCGCGCATCCTGTCCCAGGTCAAGCGCGTGATCCGCACCAACTACTCCAACCCGCCGACCCACGGCGCGGCGGTCGTGGCCGCAGTGCTGAACAACCCTGAGCTGCGCGCCCAGTGGGAAGCCGAGCTGGCGGAGATGCGCCTGCGCATCCGTGGCATGCGCGAGCAGATGGTCGCCGAACTGGCCAAGGCTGCGCCGGGCCACGACTTCAGCTTCGTCGGTCGCCAGCGTGGGATGTTCTCCTACTCCGGCCTCACCGTTGAGCAAGTCACCCGTCTGCGCACCGAGTTTGGCATCTACGCGCTGGACACCGGGCGTATCTGTGTGGCCGCGTTGAACCAGTCGAACATTGGTGCGGTAACGAAGGCGATTGTTCAGGTTCTATAAACCTGGCGGCGCTGAACGAAGGGAAGCTACGGCTTCCCTTTTTAATGCCTGTCAGAAAACGCCCTGCTCCCCTAGACTGAACCCCGACTGCCCCTTTGCTGTGAGAGCCCTATGAGAAACGACGACCTGGACCTGCGTGCCGACCGCGACGAACTGGACCACTTCACCCCGCGCGCGCCGCAAGCCAAGCGCCAGAAAAGCCTGGTCTTGCAAGTGGCCATCGGCGTATTCCTCGGCGGGTTGGCCCTGTGGCTGGTGCAATTGGGTGCGACAGCGATAATGGCCAAATTGGCGATGGGTACCCTGCAATTCGGCGGCTGATGATGATTGAAAGGTGGAAGGGGCAAGCCCCCTCCCACAGTGGTTTTATGGGGTTGCCAGGACGCGTTCCTCCAGTAACCTTACGAAGCTGTTCAGGCTCTGCGACACCGTGCCGCGGCGCCAGATCAACCAAGTGTGCAAGACGCGGAAACTGTCCGTCAGCGGCCACACACTCACCGTGGTAAACCCCGGCATGCTTTCCAACATGCTGCGCGGCATCAGCGCCAGGCCGGCCCCGGCGCTGACGCAGGCAAGCATGCCGTGGTAAGACTCCATCTCGAAAATCCGCCCCGGCACCGCGCCGTCCTGTGCGAACCAGCGCTCGAAGTGGTGGCGGTACGAACAGTTGGAGCGAAAGGTATAGATGCTTTCCCCGTTCACATCCTGCCCGCGGGTGATCGGCGCGTGATGCAGCGGTGCAATCACCACCATCTCCTCCTCGAACACCGCCAGGCCCTCCAGGGTGGCATGCAACACCGGCCCATCGACGAATGCCGCCGCCAGACGCCCCGACAACACGCCTTCGATCATCGTGCCCGAGGGCCCGGTACTCAGGTCCAGCTCGACCTTGGCGTGCTTCTGGTTATATGCCGCCAGCAGTGCGGGAATACGCACCGCTGCGGTGCTTTCCAACGAACCGAGGGCAAACGCGCCCTGGGGCTCCTCCCCCGCCACCGTCGCACGGGCTTCTTGTACCAGGTCGAGAATACGCCGCGCATAGCCGAGGAAATTCCACCCGGCCGGGGACAGACGCAGGCGGCTCTTCTCGCGGATAAACAGCGCAACGCCAAGATCCTGCTCCAGTTGCTTGATGCGCGTGGTCAGGTTGGACGGCACCCGATGAATCAACTGCGCGGCGGCACTGATGCTGCCTTGCTCGGCAACGGCCTTGAAGATTTCCAGCTGCACCAGGTCCAAATCATTCTCCAATCGTGAACGTATTGCTTAATATTATTCACTTTCCGGAAAAGATATAGCCCCTTACGCTGATTCCAATCCAAACCTTCAGCAGGACGGTGCCATGAACGCTATCGCTCACCAGACCCACGCCCTCTCGATCAACCCCGCCACCGGCGAAACGGTCGGCAGTTACCCGTATGAAAACGAGAGCCAGCTGGACGCCACCCTCAACCGCGCGACCGCCGCTTTCCGCAGCTGGCGCCGCCAGCCGCTCAGCCAGCGCGCAGAGCGGTTGCAGGCCCTGGCCGGCGCGCTGCGTGAGCAAGCCGAAGCAATGGCGCAGATGATCACCCTGGAAATGGGCAAACCCATCATCCAGGCCCGCGCCGAAATCGAGAAATGTGCGCAACTCAGCGAATGGTACGCCGCCCACGGTCCAGCCATGCTCGCCGCGGAACCGACGCTGGTGGACAACGGCAGCGCGCACATCGAATACCGCCCGCTGGGCCCGATCCTCGCGGTGATGCCGTGGAACTTCCCGGTCTGGCAAGTCCTGCGCGGCGCCGTGCCGACGCTGCTCGCCGGCAACACTTACGTGCTCAAACACGCACCGAACGTGATGGGCAGCGCCTACCTGATGAAAGCGGCGTTCCACAAAGCCGGCTTTGCCGAAGGCCTGTTCGAAGTGCTCAACGTGACCCAGGACGGCGTTTCCAAAGCCATCGCCGACCCACGCATCGCCGCCGTCACCCTCACCGGCAGCGTGCGCGCCGGTATGGCCATCGGCGCCCAGGCCGGTGCCGCGCTGAAGAAATGCGTGCTCGAACTGGGCGGCTGCGACCCGTTCATCGTGCTCAACGACGCCGACCTCGACGCTGCCGTCCAGGCCGCGGTGATCGGCCGTTTCCAGAACAGCGGCCAAGTCTGCGCCGCAGCCAAGCGCCTGATCATCGAAGCCGGCGTGGTGGACGCCTTCACCGCCAAGTTCGTCGAAGCCAGCCGCCAACTGGTGATGGGCGACCCGACCTCGACCCACACCTACGTCGGCCCGATGGCCCGCTTCGACCTGCGCGACGAACTGCACGGCCAGGTCCAGGCGACCCTGGCAGAAGGCGCGACCCTGCTGCTGGGCGGCGACAAAGTGCCCGGCGCCGGCAACTACTACGCACCGACCGTACTGGCCGACGTCACCGACCAGATGACCTCGTTCAAACAAGAGCTGTTCGGCCCCGTCGCCTCCATCATCAGCGCCCGCGACGCCGATCACGCCGTGGCCCTGGCCAACGACAGCGAGTTCGGCCTGACCGCGAGCATCTTCACCCGCGACTCGGCGAAAGCGCGCGAGATCGCCGACCAGCTGGAAACCGGCGGGATCTTCGTCAACGCCTTCAGCGTGTCCGACCCTCGGGTGGCGTTTGGTGGCGTGAAGAAAAGCGGCTTTGGGCGAGAGTTGTCGCACTTTGGCGTGCGGGAATTCTGCAATGCGCAGACGGTGTGGCTGGATCGCAAATAATCCACCGCAACCCCTGCGGCAAGGGAGCATGATCCCGCGGGGCTGCGCAGCAGGCTCAGCAGCGGATATGCCGGCGCACGCACTGCACCAGCCCGTCCAGCGCCTCTGACTTCACAGGCGCGAGCACACACACCGTGTGCTCGCGCTCACCTTCGGTCACGGTCAGGGTGTAATGCACCTGGCCTGGATTACCGGGTTCCGGCGCGGTGCTTTGCGGCAACTGAAAGAAGTGTGAAGCCTCGATCAGTTGCCGCAACTCTTGCTGGTCCGCCTCGGGCAGCGTCTCCAGTTCCACGGTGTTCGGTCGGGCCAGGCCCGGGAAAAACGCGGGCCCCCCAATTTCCTTGATCGAAATTTGCATGGCTGTTCCTCACCGCCCAGGCGGGTTGTCAGACGTTAATGCCCACTGCTTTCCAGCCTTCCTTCACCGCCTTGTGCTCGGCCTTGCCAGCACCGTACAGCCGACCGGCAATGTCGTAGGTGATGCGCGCGAAACGCAGAAACCCCGCGTTCGGCCGCAACCGCGCATCGCGTAACGCGTCATACCAGATACGCCCTGCGCGCTCCCAGGCAAACCCGCCGATCTTCGTGGCTACCTGATAGAACGCATGGTTGGGAATACCGGAATTGATATGCACCCCGCCGTTGTCCTCATAGGTCTGCACAAAATCGTCCATATGCCCCGGCTGAGGGTCCTTGCCCAGCAGCTTGTCATCGAACGCGGTGCCCGGCGCTTTCATCGAGCGCAACGCAGTGCCTTTGATTTTCTTGGTAAACAACCCTTTGCCGATCAACCAATCCGCATCTTGCGCCGTTTGCTGCAGCGCGTACTGCTTGATCAGTGAGCCGAACACGTCGGACAGCGACTCGTTCAACGCACCGGATTGATTGAAATACATCAGCTTGGCCTCATCTTCGGTCACACCGTGGGCCAACTCATGGCCAATGACATCAAGGGCTATCGTGAACCGGTTGAATAGCTGCTGATCGCCATTACCAAACACCATCTGGCTCGAGTTCCAGAATGCATTGTTGTAGTTCTGGCCAAAATGAACGGTCGCGTCCAGCGCCATACCGGCGTCGTCTATGGAGTTGCGGTCGAAGACCTGATCGAAAAAATCGAATGTGGCGCCCAACCCATCGTAGGCCTCGTCCACCGCCACATCACCACTGACGGGTTGCCCTTCGCCACGGATCAACTTGCCCGGCAGGCTATCGGCGCCCTCGGCGCTGTAGATCGAACGCCGTTTTTCGGCGCCCATGGGCAGGGCCATGTGGGCGGCCCCTTTGGCGGGTACGGCAACCATGCGCAACGAACGGAACGTGCTGTCTTTGGCGCGTGTGCGTAACGCGACTTCCCGTTGCGCTTTATCGCCGTTGCGGGCGATCTGGTCGAGCATGTATGGCGGGATCAGGCAGAAAATCGGGTTGCGATGCTGGCGAACACACATTGGCTGGCTCCATTTTGGCGTGGGGTGAACGTCCGGGTAACCGTTCAAGAATAGTCCTGCCGTGGCGGCTTGGGCCAAATTGTCATGAAGCTATGCTGCAGTAGTGTTAATCCGAGGACTGCGAGGAACTTACAATGCCCCCACGCGCCACCAAAATCGACCTTTCGCACCGCCCCCGGCTCGCCGATCTGCGCCCGTTGATCGCGGCCGGCCCGAGTCTCATGGAGGCCAGGGCGGTGACTGCGCGTGTCACTGCGGCCAAGGACCTGCAGGACCGGCGCGGCTACGCTGAAGCGTTTCTCGACCGCTTCGTGGTGCCATGGCCCACGGTGGATGAAGCCCTGCTGGCTGACGTACAGCCGCTGCGCCTGGACTACACGCATTTCTCAGTGACCATGTCGCGCTCGAGGCGACTGGCACTCTACGTGGGCGCCAATATCGATGGCGCACAGCATGTGGATATCATCCGCAGCAACGACGCCTGGGCCTACGACGGCCGCCTGCCCATCAGCGCACAGGTGGGTGATGCGCTCTACACCGACAATGGCCTGGACCGCGGTCATCTGGTGCGCCGACAGGACCCCAACTGGGGTGACGCGGCCAACACCGCCAATACCGACACCTTCCACTTCACCAACTGCTCACCGCAGATGAGCGGCTTCAACCAGAAGACCTGGCTGGAACTCGAGGACTACATTCTCGATAACACACAACGCTGGAAAGCCCGGGCCACGGTGTTTACCGGCCCGGTGTTGGCGGACGACGACCGCGTCTACCGGGGCGTTAAAATCCCCAAAGCGTTCTGGAAAGTGGTCGCCTACCTCAGCGACGACGGCAAGCCCTGCGCCAGCGCCTACATGATCGACCAAAACCGCGAGCTGGGTCAGCTCGACCTCATGTTCGGCCAGCTCAGAACCTACCAGCGCAGCGTGATTCAGATCGAACGCTTGACCGGTATCCGCTTCGCCAACCTGGCCGACTACGATGGTTTCAGCAATGAAGAGCGCGCCACGGGGACGCGAATTGAAGCGCTGATCCAGGGCCCTGAAGATATTCGTCTGTAACCGGACGACCTAAGGCTATATCGCCCCGCCGTGATCGACTACCATACCGCGCCGGTTCCCAAACGGGACTAATAGGGAATCCGAAGCGCGGTACACCGCGCCAATCGGAACTGCCCCCGCAACTGTAGATGCCGAGCCCGCTCCCCCACTGCCACTGGACCCCGTCCGGGAAGGCTGGAGCGTGGCGACGACGCATCAGTCAGGAGACCTGCCGGCCCAGTAAAATCACTAACCGGCGGGGTGTCCGGGAAGGACATCCTTGCCTGCCTCACCCGCAGCGGTCGAGGGCGTGTTTCCGAACCGTACACCCCCTGTTCCAGGTACGGCTCCAAGGAGATTGCCCAATGCTGCCACGCGTTACCGCCCTGCTCACCGGCCTGGGCCTGTGTGCCCTGGCCCAAGCGGCCCCCACTCAGTACCCGCTGACAGTGGAGAACTGCGGCAGCAGCCTGACCTTCGCGCAAGCGCCCGCCCGCGCCGTGACCATCGGCCAGGCTGCCACCGAAATGCTCTATGCCCTCGGCGTGGGCGATAAAGTGGTCGGCACGTCGCTGTGGTTCAACAACGTGCTGCCACAGTTCAAGGCGCTGAACGACGGCATCGAACGCCTGGCCAATAACGAACCGAGCTTCGAGTCGGTGATCGCCAAGCGCCCGCAACTGGTGGCGGCCGAGCTGGAATGGGTGGTCGGCCCGCAAGGCGTGGTGGGCACCCGCGAGCAGTTTCATGAGTTGAAGATCCCCACCTACCTGCTGCCCTCCGACTGCGAAGCCAAGAACAACCGGGTGGGCGCCGACGGCACGCGGCTGGAGCCGTTCCGCATCGACACGATCTACAAGGGCATCCGCCAGTTGGCGGAGATTTTCGACGTGCAGGATCGCGGCCAGCAACTCAACGATGAACTCAAGGCGCGCCTGGCCAAGTCCGTCGCCACCGTGCAAGGCAAGGGGCTCAAGCAGGCCAGCGCGCTGGTGTGGTTTTCCAGCGCCGAGATGGCCAGCGATCCCTATGTGGCCGGTCACAAGGGTGTCCCCGAATTCATGCTGCAAACGCTCGGCCTGCGCAACGTGGTGCAGTCCGATGAGGAATGGCCCGCCGTCGGCTGGGAAACCATCGCCAAGGCCAACCCCACCGTGCTGGTGATCGCCCGCATGGACCGTCGCCGCTACCCGGCCGACGATCATGCACAGAAGCTCGCCTTCCTGCGCAGCGACCCGGTGACGCGCAACATGGACGCGGTGAAACACAACCGCATCATCATCCTCGACGCCATGGCCCTGCAGGCCAGCGTGCGGACCTTCGAGGGTCTTGAACAACTGGCCGCGGCCATCGACGGCTACGACCTGCCGAAATGATACGAACCCTACTCGCCCTGGCATTGCTACTGATCGCCGTGCTCGCCGGCGTGGCCATCGGCGAAACCGCCATCGCGCCGCAGGTGGTGTTGCAGGTACTCGCCAACAAACTGTGGGCGGCCGGCTACGTGCTGGACCCGATCGATGAAGGCGTGGTGTGGAACTACCGCCTGACCCGCGCCCTGGTCGCCGCCGCATGCGGGGCCGGGCTGGCCACCTGCGGGGTGATTTTGCAGTCGTTGTTGCGCAACCCCCTGGCCGATCCTTACCTGCTGGGCATCAGCGCCGGCGCGTCGACCGGCGCAGTCCTGGTGGTGCTGATGGGCGTCGGCGGCGGCTTGGTTTCGCTGTCGGTCGGTGCGTTCGGCGGGGCGATGGCGGCGTTTGCGCTGGTGGTATTGCTCGCACGGGCCAGCGGTTCGTCCAGCGGCACCGGGCAGATCATCCTCGCAGGCATTGCCGGCTCGCAGCTGTTCAATGCGCTCACCGCGTTCCTGATCACCAAGTCGGCCAGCTCCGAACAGGCACGCGGCATTCTGTTCTGGCTGCTGGGCAACCTCAGCGGCGTGCGTTGGCCGTCGGTGTGGCTGGCGGTGCCGGTGGCGGTCGCCGGGTTGACGGTGTGCCTGTGGCATCGTCGGGCGCTGGATGCGTTCACCTTCGGCCGCGACTCGGCGGCCTCCCTCGGCATCCCGGTACGCCGCGTGCAATGGGTGCTGGTGGGCTGCGCGGCATTGGTCACGGCGGTGATGGTGTCGATTGTCGGCTCCATTGGTTTTGTCGGGCTGGTGATTCCCCATGCCGCGCGCCTGCTGCTCGGCACCGGGCACTCGCGCCTGTTGCCGGCCAGCGCATTGGGTGGCGCGCTGTTTCTGATCGCGGCGGATGTGCTGTCGCGCACCTTGATCAAGGGCCAGGTGATTCCGGTCGGCGTGGTCACTGCGCTGGTCGGCGCGCCGGTGTTTGCACTGATTCTGATCGGCCGGAGAAACCCTCGATGAGTGCGCCGGTATTGAGCTGCAGCGGGCTGGGCTTCAAGGTGCGGGAAGCCGAGTTGCTGCGGGATATCCACCTGGAGGTGACGCTCGGCGAAACCCTCGGGATCGTCGGCCCGAACGGCTCGGGTAAATCCACCTTGCTCAAACTGTTGGCCGGGTTGCGTACCCCCGCTCATGGCGAAGTACGCCTGGGTGGCGAGCGCCTGGGCGAGCTGCCCCGCCGCACCGTCGCACAACGCCTGGCCGTGGTGGAACAACAGGCCGACACCGACGACGCCATTCGGGTGTTCGACGCTGTCGCATTGGGCCGCACCCCGTGGCTGTCAGCGCTGAGCCCGTGGTCCGAGGCAGACGACCGCATCGTGCGCCAGGCGCTACACGACGTGGACGCCATGCACTTGAGCAACCGCGCCTGGCGCAGCCTCTCCGGCGGTGAGCGCCAACGCGTACACATCGCCCGCGCCCTGGCGCAACGGCCACAGATTCTGGTGTTGGATGAGCCGACCAACCACCTGGATATCCAGCATCAACTGTCGATTCTCAAGGGCGTGCAGGCGTTACCCGTGACGACCTTGATCGCCCTGCACGACCTCAACCAGGCACTGACCTGTGATCGCCTGGCCGTGCTGGACCGCGGGCGTTTGGTGGCGCTGGGCAAGCCGCAGGACGTGCTGACGCCGCAGCGGCTGCAGGACACCTTCGGAGTGCAGGCGCACTACCTGACGGACCCGTTTGACGGGGCGCAGATTCTGCGACTGCGCGCTTAACGGCAACACCGTTCAAATGTCGGCGCTGTCGAGCCCGGCGAGGCGGCGATGGGATCAGCGCGCAGCACCTGCCGAACTGCCGCGCGCGCTGGGCTAATCCTCGACAATCCTCAGCCAAGGCCACCGCGCCTGATAGCTGCGCGCCTTCTGCGCAAACAACTCCGGCTCAGGATTGATCGGGTTGATCCTGAGCAGGCCCTGCTCCATATCAGTCAAACCAAACGGCGCATACACCTCGCCCGTCGCCACATCCAGCCCGATGCACGTCCCGGCCACCAGGTAACGATCAATCCCGGCGCGCGCGGAGTGCAGCTGCGGATACGGTCGGCCAAACCGCTGGCCATACCAAAGGTGAACGCGCGCCTGATTCTTCACTTCAATTTCTACCTCCAAATCCTCGAACAGCCGCTGTGCAGCGCGAATGACTGCGTCTTCGGCCTCCCAGGAAAGGTCCGGGTCGAAGTAAAAAACGTCGTAGTCCTTCACTCCCTGGTCAGCAGGCAGATTCGACTGATGATTCCAAACAGCCTGGAACAGACAGCCCGCGGTCAGCATGCACTGGTTCACACCAAGGGCGGGCAGGCGCGCGGTGATCTCGGCGTTGATGGGGTTGGCCATGGCCAACTCGAGAAAGGTTTCGACGGTCAATGTCATGTTCAATCCTTTGTAGTGGGCACCTGTCTTGGGGAGCCAACAGTACAACAACGCAGGTTACGCTTTCACGTAACGGCCTCTTCTTCACGTCATCAAAATTCGCTAAGGTGCCTCGACACACCGCTCCCCTATTGCCCTCACCGAGACGCCGACCTTGGCCCATTCCCCGACTGATCGCCCCGCCAGCTCCTGGTCGGTGTTTCTGATTTTCCTGCGCTTGGGGCTCACCTCCTTCGGCGGCCCCGTCGCACACCTGGGTTACTTTCGCGACGAGTTCGTCACCCGGCGCCGCTGGCTGAGCGAGCGCAGTTATGGGGATTTGGTCGCGCTGTGCCAATTCCTGCCCGGTCCGGCCAGCAGCCAGGTAGGCATCGCGCTGGGCCTGTCGCGGGCCGGCTACGGTGGGGCGCTGGCGGCATGGCTAGGGTTTACGCTGCCGTCGGCCGTTGTGCTGATCCTGTTCGCCTTGGGCATTGCCCAACACAGCACGGCGCTCCCGCCGGGTGCGTTGCATGGCCTTAAGGTGGTGGCCGTCGCCGTGGTCGCCCAAGCCGTGTGGGGCATGGCGCGCAACCTGTGTAGCGACGCCGCGCGCATCAGCGTGATGCTGATCGCCGCGTGCGTGGCCCTGCTGCAAACCTCGGCGTGGGGCCAGGTCGCCGTGATCAGCGCGGCGGCGCTGGCGGGCCTGCTGCTGTTCAAGCCCACGCCACCGGCCGCGCACGATGCGTTACCCGTGACGCTCAGCCGCCGCGTGGGGGCGATGTTGTTGTCGCTGTTTGTGCTGGTGTTGGCCGGCCTGCCGATCCTGGCCCAACTGATCCCCAATCAGGGCCTGGCGATGATCGACGCGTTCTACCGCAGCGGCTCGCTGGTGTTCGGCGGCGGCCACGTGGTGCTGCCGCTGCTGCAGGCCGAAGTCGTGCCCACCGGCTGGGTGAGCAACGATGTCTTCCTCGCCGGCTATGGCGCCGCCCAGGCCATGCCCGGCCCCTTGTTCACCTTCGCCGCGTTCCTCGGCGCGTCGATGAGCCAGGCCCCG
Organism: Pseudomonas sp. LY-1; assembly: GCF_053502595.1. Taxonomy (NCBI): domain Bacteria; kingdom Pseudomonadati; phylum Pseudomonadota; class Gammaproteobacteria; order Pseudomonadales; family Pseudomonadaceae; genus Pseudomonas; species Pseudomonas sp. LY-1. The sequence continues at coordinate 4,792,143 of NZ_CP094353.1, forward strand.
AGCGGCTGGCTCGGCGGCCTGCTCTGCCTGCTGGCCATCTTCGCCCCGTCGTTTTTACTGGTGCTGGGCGCACTGCCCTTCTGGGAAAGCCTGCGCCGCAGCCCGCGCACCCAGGCCGCCCTTGCGGGCGTGAACGCAGCGGTGGTGGGGCTGTTGCTGGCGGCGCTGTACCAGCCGGTATGGACCAGTGCGATCTTCAGCGCACGGGATTTCGGCCTGGCCCTGATCGGCTTGGTGGCGTTGATGGTGTGGAAGCTGCCACCGTGGCTGGTGGTTGTCGGAAGCGGCGCGCTCGGATGGTTATTGAGTCTTGCCCTGTAACGCGTCCACCGCGCCTTGCTGCTTGACCTGTCCGAAGACCTCGGCGGCTGACGACTAGCCCTTCAACTCACTCGCGCGATTGCTCGCCGCGTCGTCGTAAGCCACATACAACGACTCGGCGATTTGGCTCTTGATGGCTTTGGTGGACTCAAGGCCCAAGACAAAACCTTCGGCTTTGCCGCCGGCACGGTTGAGTTCTTCGTGGGTGGAGGCACCGGTGATGGCGTCGAGGAGTTTGGAGGCGTGAGGGCCGACACCTTTGGGAAGGGAGATTTGGTCGATGGTCATTGCGATGCCTTTATGAAAAATGGACGGTAGCGCGTGGACCACTGCCGGGCTGGCATGGTAGACCTGTTTGTCGAGAAAGGGGCTGCTTTCGGCCCAAAACCGGACATCGAGTGGACACTGCCAAGGAAGCAGTGAAGACCACCGCAATGAGGCGCCCTTTCCGACCGCCCAAAACAAAACCCCTGTCTGCGTAAGCAAACAGGGGTTCTGGAATTTAATCTTGACGATGACCTACTCTCACATGGGGAAACCCCAAACTACCATCGGCGATGCATCGTTTCACTGCTGAGTTCGGGATGGGATCAGGTGGTTCCAATGCTCTATGGTCGTCAAGAAATTCGGGTACTGAGTCGTGGCCAGCTGGCCTCGCTTCAGCAAATTGGGTATGTGATAGCTTTCGGTGTTTTGTAAGAGTCGAACTTTCGGTTCGTTTCGTCTTCACACACCGCAATCTGGTCTCTTTCGAGTTCGCAAATTGCTTGGGTGTTATATGGTCAAGCCTCACGGGCAATTAGTATTGGTTAGCTCAACGCCTCACAGCGCTTACACACCCAACCTATCAACGTCGTAGTCTTCGACGGCCCTTCAGGGGACTCAAGGTCCCAGTGAGATCTCATCTTGAGGCTAGTTTCCCGCTTAGATGCTTTCAGCGGTTATCTATTCCGAACATAGCTACCCGGCAATGCCACTGGCGTGACAACCGGAACACCAGAGGTTCGTCCACTCCGGTCCTCTCGTACTAGGAGCAGCCCCTCTCAAATCTCAAACGTCCACGGCAGATAGGGACCGAACTGTCTCACGACGTTCTAAACCCAGCTCGCGTACCACTTTAAATGGCGAACAGCCATACCCTTGGGACCGGCTTCAGCCCCAGGATGTGATGAGCCGACATCGAGGTGCCAAACACCGCCGTCGATATGAACTCTTGGGCGGTATCAGCCTGTTATCCCCGGAGTACCTTTTATCCGTTGAGCGATGGCCCTTCCATACAGAACCACCGGATCACTAAGACCTACTTTCGTACCTGCTCGACGTGTCTGTCTCGCAGTCAAGCGCGCTTTTGCCTTTATACTCTACGACCGATTTCCGACCGGTCTGAGCGCACCTTCGTACTCCTCCGTTACTCTTTAGGAGGAGACCGCCCCAGTCAAACTACCCACCATACACTGTCCTCGATCCGGATAACGGACCTGAGTTAGAACCTCAAAGTTGCCAGGGTGGTATTTCAAGGTTGGCTCCACGCGAACTGGCGTCCACGCTTCAAAGCCTCCCACCTATCCTACACAAGCAAATTCAAAGTCCAGTGCAAAGCTATAGTAAAGGTTCACGGGGTCTTTCCGTCTAGCCGCGGATACACTGCATCTTCACAGCGATTTCAATTTCACTGAGTCTCGGGTGGAGACAGCGCCGCCATCGTTACGCCATTCGTGCAGGTCGGAACTTACCCGACAAGGAATTTCGCTACCTTAGGACCGTTATAGTTACGGCCGCCGTTTACCGGGGCTTCGATCAAGAGCTTCGCGTTAGCTAACCCCATCAATTAACCTTCCGGCACCGGGCAGGCGTCACACCCTATACGTCCACTTTCGTGTTTGCAGAGTGCTGTGTTTTTAATAAACAGTCGCAGCGGCCTGGTATCTTCGACCGGCATGAGCTTACGGAGCAAGTCCTTCACCCTCACCGGCGCACCTTCTCCCGAAGTTACGGTGCCATTTTGCCTAGTTCCTTCACCCGAGTTCTCTCAAGCGCCTTGGTATTCTCTACCCAACCACCTGTGTCGGTTTGGGGTACGGTTCCTGGTTACCTGAAGCTTAGAAGCTTTTCTTGGAAGCATGGCATCAACCACTTCGTCATCTAAAAGATAACTCGTCATCAGCTCTCGGCCTTAGAATCCCGGATTTACCTAAGATTCCAGCCTACCACCTTAAACTTGGACAACCAACGCCAAGCTGGCCTAGCCTTCTCCGTCCCTCCATCGCAATAACCAGAAGTACAGGAATATTAACCTGTTTTCCATCGACTACGCTTTTCAGCCTCGCCTTAGGGACCGACTAACCCTGCGTCGATTAACGTTGCGCAGGAAACCTTGGTCTTTCGGCGTGGGTGTTTTTCACACCCATTATCGTTACTCATGTCAGCATTCGCACTTCTGATACCTCCAGCAAGCTTCTCAACTCACCTTCACAGGCTTACAGAACGCTCCTCTACCGCATCACTTACGTGATACCCGTAGCTTCGGTGTATGGTTT
>NZ_CP094353.1:4797500-6647126 GCF_053502595.1 Pseudomonas sp. LY-1
CCTTCCTCCCAACTTAAAGTGCTTTACAATCCGAAGACCTTCTTCACACACGCGGCATGGCTGGATCAGGCTTTCGCCCATTGTCCAATATTCCCCACTGCTGCCTCCCGTAGGAGTCTGGACCGTGTCTCAGTTCCAGTGTGACTGATCATCCTCTCAGACCAGTTACGGATCGTCGCCTTGGTGAGCCATTACCTCACCAACTAGCTAATCCGACCTAGGCTCATCTGATAGCGCAAGGCCCGAAGGTCCCCTGCTTTCTCCCGTAGGACGTATGCGGTATTAGCGTCCGTTTCCGAACGTTATCCCCCACTACCAGGCAGATTCCTAGGCATTACTCACCCGTCCGCCGCTCTCAAGAGAAGCAAGCTTCTCTCTACCGCTCGACTTGCATGTGTTAGGCCTGCCGCCAGCGTTCAATCTGAGCCATGATCAAACTCTTCAGTTCAAACATCTTTGGGTTTTTAAGAAACCCTAAACTTGGCTCAGCAATCGTTGGTTACATCTTTGATTTCTCGCGGAGTAACTTGTGATGCTGATAATCTTGTTGACTATCAGTCTGACTCCACAAGCACCCACACGAATTGCTTGATTCAGTTGTTAAAGAGCGGTTGGTTAAGATCTTTCGTCTCAACCGAGGAGCGCACTCTACAGCACACTCTTCGAAGTAGCAACCCTAAAAGTTTTTAATTTTATCAACAAAATCAATTACTTAAGCCAGACCAGCAGCGAACTGCTCGTTAGCGGGAGGCAAATAATACAGGATTAAATTACGTGGTCAACCCCCGCCTGAAAATTCTTTTCCCTACTCAGGCTCGGGAGTCTGAGTAGGGCAAGTAGCTGTCCAGCGGCGCGACCCCAAGCCTCAGCCTGGCTGATCGGCCGCCATGCGGCCCGCGCCCGACGCTGCTGCGCCGTAGAGTTCATGCGCCTTGTACCAGAGGTCGTACAGGTCGTCTGCCATGCGCTCTGCCGCTTGCGCTCGCGTCCCCGATGCAAGCAGTGTCTTCAGGTGCTCGTCGCTGGGGTGTTTCATATTGAGTTCGGTGGTGAAGCGCCAGAGCAAGCCATTGTCGCTGACGCCATCGTTCTCCAACAACAGCGTCAACATTTCCAGTTGCCCGAAATCGCGAGGATGGGATTCGGCATCGCAGCAATAGCCACAATAGAAGCGATGATTAAGCTCGATGTAGACCGAGCCCGCCATAAAGCCCAGCTCGTAGTGAAGGCCGTAATAACGGTTGTCCCTGGCCGCACTGTAGTAACGGTCGATAACCGCCGCAGTGGGCGCTTCAGAGGGCTTGGGCAGCGCGGGGTATTTATCTTCGACGCACTTGGCAACGGCTTGCCAGAGTTCCAGTTGCAGGTCTTTGAGCGTCTCGGTGAAGGCTCTCTGCAGGTCCTTGACCACGAGCAGGTTGTTGTCCTGGCGTAACGTCTGCTTGAGCGCGTCCATGTAGGCGTGTCCTTGGTTCTGGAAAGTCAGTTTTGCGATGAGGTCGATGTACTGCAGCAGGCTTTCTCGCACGCCCGCTTCGCGGATCACCCAAGGTTGGCATTGCTCAAGCCAAGGCAGGATGTCGGCGGCGTAGCTGATGCGTTGGTAGTCGATGCCCAGGCAACTGCGCGTGTCGGCGTCGCGCCCGTCCAGGGTGAGGTACAACGGCGGGAACGTCTGGTAGCCCTCGCCCTGGAGCGCTTCCAGGTAACGGTGCAACTGGGCGTCCTGGTCCTCGGCGTTGAGCTTGTTCTCAATGATGATCGCCTGGCGCTTGCCGTTGCGGATCAGGATGTCGACATTGCGGTACTCGACATCCACCGTGACAGCGCGACAATCGAAGCCTTCTATATTCAACGCCGCGAGCCACAGCTCCAGCAGTTTCCCGCCCGCGGCGTGGCCGCCCTTGGGGTTGAGCAAAAAAGCCAGGTAGCGAGAGTGCAGGCGGACCTCGTCCGAAGCGCTGCGCAACAGCGTGAACAGGTTGAAGGGTTCAGGGCGATGAAGCGTGGCCCTGAGTGAGGCGGCGCGAGTGATCAATAGGTGCAAGGCTCATCTCCTTGTGCTTGCGATGCCTGAGAATGAGGCATTGTGCCACTATTTTATGACACCGCACCGTCAAAATCGGGCCCATTGTTTTTAGCTGATATCATTCGAGAATTGACCAGGTGGGTGAGACCAACATGAACCGTCGTAAAAAGATCAATCAGCTATTAAAGGCCAACGCGAAAAAGGCCAGCGCCAAATTGGCGCCGAAAACCAAGGACAAGTACATCAGCAAGGCTGACCGATTGAAACTCGAGGTAGAGTCCAGTCAGGACACAAACTAGACCGGCTTACACCCGGCGGCCTATTCAACTCAGGCGGAAACGTGCGGTGTTGTCACTCAGCGCACGGCTGCCCTTGCTCAACGTATCCGCTGCCTGATTCACCGCCCGCGCGCCATCGAGCAAGCGCCCTGCTGCCTGATCCACTTGCTGGATATTGCCGCTCACCTCGTCCGCCGTCGTCGCTTGTTCTTCCACCGCCGCCGCGATGTGCGCCAGGGTGTCGGTGACGTTCTGCACGGCTCCAGCGATCTCGCCCAGCCGCGCGCCCAGCCCGGTAACGGATTCGGCATCGGTCAGCGCCTGGGCACAGGCGACGCTCATCAGTGTGACGGCCTGGCTGACCGTGGCGCGCAGGCTGTCGACGGTGCCGGCGATTTGCGCGGTGGAGGCCTGAGTGCGTTGCGACAGGCTGCGCACTTCATCGGCGACCACGGCAAACCCCCTGCCCTGTTCGCCGGCCCGCGCGGCTTCGATGGCGGCGTTGAGTGCCAACAGGTTGGTTTGCTCGGCGATGCCTCGAATGGTGTCGACCACCGACTGAATCTGCTGGCCCTGTTGGCTCACTTGCTCCAGAGCGTTGGCGGTGTCGGTCAGGCGCTGGTTGAGTTGCTGGATGCTCGCCGTGGTGCGCTGGCTGTCGCGGCTGCTGTCTTCAGCGATGCGGCGGGTGTGTTGGGCGCTGCCGGAGGCTTGCTCACAACTTTTGGCGACGCCCATGGAGGTGGCGGCCAATTGCGTCGCCGCCGCAGCGATCTGGCTGATCTGGTGTTGCTGGTCTTCGACGTCGCTGAGGGTGCTGCCCGACTGCGAATTGAGCGTAAGCACCGCCGACCCGAGTTGCTGAGTCTCGTGATTGACCCCCAGCAGGCTGGTACGCAGTTGCACCACCGCCACGTTGAGCGCCGCGCTGATCGCCGCCAGCTCATCGCGACCGTCCACAGCCACTTCCACACACAGGTTGCCGTCGCGCAACGACTCAGCCAGCGTGGTGATACCGCTGGCACTGCGGCGGATCGAGGCTTGCAGGCACATGAACAGGTACAGCGCCGCCAGGGCCAGCAGGCTGAAAACAGCCGCTACGGGGATGAATTGCTGCAAGGAGCGGTCGTGGTAATGGGTCAGGCGCGCATCCAGCGAGCCGAGCGATTGCTTGCGCAACGCGCCCAGGCTGCCGAGCATGGTGTCGACACTGCGCTCGAAACTGGCAGGGTCAAGCTTGATGGTGCCGCCGAACACGCCGTCGTCGAGCACTTTGAGCTCGCTGTCCAGTTGTTGCAGGCTGTTGTCGTACTGCGCGGTCCAGGGTTCCAGGCCGGCATATGGCTTGGCCTTGAGCGATGCCGCTGCCTTGACCAACTGGTCCCGCGCATCGCCGATACGGCCGCGCAGGTCGCGCATCTGCAAGCGGCTTTGCAAGGTGAACTGGCCCGAGGCGATGGACGACTGACCGATACTGGCCATGCGCCCGATACGCTCGATCAGGTCCGGCGTGTGCTGGCTGGAAATCTGCATCAGCAGGTAAGTCTCCAACCAGGGGTCGAGGATCAGGCCGGCGTCGAGGGTGATCTGTTCACGCAGGGTTTGCATGGCGCTCAGCGCCGAGGTGAAGCGATCGTAGCCGTCTGGCCACCAGCCGACGGTGCGCAGGGATTGCACATCCATCCCCTTGACCGCTGCCTGCAACGCATCGAAGCGGGCCAGGGTATCGGCGCTCGCGCCCTGTTTCTTGAGCGCGTCGCCCAGGGCTTGCAGGCTTTGCAGGATGAGCGGGTTGTTCGCATCCACCTGGTCCATCGCCGCCTTGGCTGCGGGAGTCGGTTCACGCAGCAGGTCCAGCGCTTTCCAGCGCGACGCCAGGTTGCGTTGGGCCGTTAATTGGCCATCTAGCGCGTCCAGGGTCAGCAGTTGAGAAACGCCGGACTTTTCGCTGGAAATCACCGCGAGTTTGTCGCGATAGTCCAGCCCGATCATCCAGAGGCTCCCGGCCAAGGGCAGCATGAACAGAATGAACAGAATCTGGAATTTGCGTGCGAAGCCGAAACGTCCGAGCAGGCGGATACCGGGTGACAAAAGACTGTGCATGGCCGACTACTCCCTAAAACCACCCACACGCGGCAACGATGGGTGACGCCTTGAAATGACTAACGGCAAAGTGCCATGTCATTGATTGGGAAGGCTCAAGCAAGATACGGGCCGCAGAGAGCGCCCCCCTGAACAGGCGGTGCGACACCCGAAAAATCGTGTGCCGTGCGCGAAGATGGGGCGAAAGCACTCAGCGTCGGGAACGACCGCGTAGCGAGTGGGTTCGATCAACCCGCTGCGGTCACGCCAGCAACGCGGTGATCCACTGCACTTGCTGGGCGACCTCTTGCACCTTGGCCGGCGGTAACGCCTGGCGAGCCTGTTCGAAACCGGCCAGGGTTTTCTGCTTTTGCCGCAGCAGGCGTTGCCACTTGGCCAGGAAGTCCGGGCTGCGGGCCTGCAGGTGCAGCGGGCCGAAGTACAACTCCTCGGCACTGTACACCCGCGGTTCGGCGCGCTCGGCGACGATGATCTCGTAGTAGAAGCGGTTTTCCCGCAACAACTCTTCGACCAGGATGCGGTAACCGTTGTCCATCAGCCATTGGCGCAACGGTTGTTCACCGCCGTTGGGTTGCAGGATCAGGCGCTCCTGGCCGGTGAGGCAGGCCTTGCCGCTGTCGAGGATGTCGCGGATGGTCTCGCCGCCCATGCCGCAGACGCTGATCGCACTGATCGCGTCGCCGGGTTCGATGGCTGCCAGGCCATCGGCCAGGCGCACGCTGACATGTCGCTCCAGGCCATTTTCACGCACGGTGCGTTCGGCGGCCTGGAATGGCGTCGCGGCCACCTCCCCCGCCACCGCCGCCGCGATCAGGCCGCGGCGCAGCAACGCCACCGGCAGGTAGCCATGGTCGGAGCCGATATCCGCCAACCGCGCCCCGGCCGGCACATGCGCCGCCACGCGTTCCAGGCGCATGGACAATGTGTGTTCGTTCAACTGGGGCCCCTTCTTCACCACGAGTGTCAGTGCGAGGGCTATTGACGCACAAACTCCACCACCCGCTCCAGCATTCGATCACAGGCATCCAGTTGTTGCAGGCTGATGAATTCATCCGCCTTGTGCCCCTGCTCCATGCTGCCAGGCCCACACACCACGGTGGGAATCCCCGCCTGATCGAACAACCCGCCTTCGCTGCCGAAGGCGACGGTACCGAAGTCCCGCGAACCGCAAAACTGCGCGACCCACTCAGCGGCCTGGCTTTGCGACGAAGTCGCCAACCCCGGATAGCTGGACAACTCACTGAAACCGATCGCGCACTGCGCACTCACCGCCTGCATCGCCGGCAGCAGGGTGTGCTCGGCATACAACCGTAACTGGTGCGCCACCTGCCACGGATCCTGGGCCGGCAGCGAGCGCACTTCGAAATCGAAGCTGCACTGCTGCGGCACGATATTCAGCGCCTTGCCGCCGCTCATCACCCCGGTTTGCACCGTGGAAAACGGCGGATCGAACGCCGCGTTCAGGTGTTGCGGCGCCTTGAGTTCTTCACCGAGCCGCACCAGTTCCCGGATCAAGCAGGCCGCGTATTCGATGGCGTTGACGCCCGACGGCGCATAGGCCGAATGACACGCCGCGCCATGCACATCGCAACGCATGGCCAATTTGCCTTTGTGCCCCAGCACCGGCTTGAGCTCGGTGGGCTCGCCGATCACGCACAACAGCGGCTTGACCGGCTGCGCGCAAAACCGTTCGATCAATGAACGCACGCCCAGGCACCCCACCTCCTCGTCATAGGACAGCGCGATATGCACCGGCATGCGCAACGACGCCCGCACCAACGCCGGCACACAGGCCAACACACAGGCGATATAGCCCTTCATGTCGGCGGTGCCACGCCCGTACAACTTGCCGTCTTGTTCGGTGAGGTCGAACGGCGCCACGCTCCAGCGCTGGCCGTCCACCGGCACCCCATCGGTATGCCCGGACAACACGATGCCGGGCACATCCGCCGGGCCGATGGTGGCCAGCAGGTTGGCCTTGTTCTTGTGTTCGTTGAACACCAGTTCACAGGTGACGCCGTGGCCCTGCAAATAAGTACGCACGAAGTCGATCAACGCGAGGTTGGATTCGCGGCTGGTGGTGTCGAAGCGCACCAGTTGCGCCAGCAGGTCACGGCTGTGGCTCATCGGTCATCTCCCGGCACCGCATAGCCCGGCGCGATGTGCGGGTGGAGGGCGCGGTCGAGGTAGTCTTGCAGTTGCCCGCGATAGGCCTGCCACAACTGATCGAGGGCGCCGATCGGCTCGGCATCGGCCCAGTCCACGCGCAGATTGACGATGGGCCAGAGCAGATCGTCGACCACCACCAAGGCTGCCGAATGCACCGGCCCCGCTTCGCCGCCGAGGGCCTGGCCTGCGTGCATCGCGGCGAGCAGCCGGTCAGCCAGATGCCCCGAGGCGTTTTCGAACGCGCCGACCATCGCGGCAATCACACCGGGATTGGCCAGCATGTTCCCGGCCGCAACACATTGCTCGCCACTCAGCGCGGCATGCAGGCCGAGGGTCTGCGCGCCGCTGAAGTGCGCGGTGCGGCCCAGCCGATCGATCACCGTCACCTGCCGATAGTCGCGATGGTCCTGCCCGGCGAACACTGCCGCCACGGCTTCACTCGGCGTCATGCCCTGCTCCAGCAGGTCGAGAATCTGCGGGCCCAGGCTCGGCAAAGTGATGTTCTGCGACGCCACCGCGCCCACACCGGGGCGCAGCCACGGGCAACGCGCGCCCACGGCGATGCTCGACGAACTGATGGCGATCCCCAACTGGCCCGTCTCGGCACAGCGGGCAACAACGGAAAAGGTCATAGCGCTTCCTCAGTCGAGCACCGACGCATCGGCATCGATCATCATTTGCTTCATTTCTTCAAAATGCTGGCGCGAGAAATCGGTAATGCCTTCCCAGCCCCGCGCGGTTTTTTCCGCCACTTCATCGGACAACACCCGCAACGGCTGCCCGGTGGACCACGCCGTGACGAGGATCTGGCAGGCGCGCTCCAGGGTCCAGATATCGTCGAACGCTTCACCGATGGACGAAGCGGTCACCATCACGCCATGGTTGCCCATCAACAGGCGGCTCTTGCCGTCGAGCAGGCCGACCAGGCGCGCGCCTTCGGCTTCGGTATCGGCCATGCCGCCGTAGAGCTCGTCCACCGCCACGCGGTTGAAATAGCGCGCGGTGTTCTGGTCGATCGCCGGGATGTGCGGCTTGGCCAGGCACGCCACCGCCGTGGTGTAGACCGGGTGCAGGTGCAGCACGGCGCGGGTGTGCGGCAGCAGCCGGTGGATCTGCCCGTGGATCGACCAGGCGGTGGCGTCCACGTTCGGGTGGTCGGCACAGTTGGGGTCATCGGCGTTCAATAGCAGCAGGTCGCTGGCGCGAATGCGCGAGAAGTGCTTCCACTTCGGGTTGAGCAAAAACTGTTTGCCATCGGCCGACACGGCAGCGCTGAAGTGGTTGGCCACCGCTTCGTGCATGCCCAGGTGGGCGACGATGCGAAAGGTCGCTGCCAGGTCGATGCGCGTCTGTTCTTCGAGGGATAACGCCATGGATCGGTCTCCGCAGGGCGCGACCGCAAGACGGCGGCCGCGCAATAGGCTTACTTGGGCATCAGCGCCGCAAGGTCGGCATCGGTGGGGGCCTCGAAGTTGTACTTCTTGAGCAAGGCCGCGTATTCCGGCGTGGCGCGGTACTTCTCCAGGCCGTCGAGCAAGGCTTGCTTGACCGTGTCATTGCCCTTCTTCACGCCGAAGCCGTTCAGCACCGGGTAGATCAAGGCGTCGGAGGAAATCACCACGCGGCTGCCCAGCTTGTCGATCACGCCACGGGCCACGGCCGCGTCGGTGATCTGCGCTTCGACCGCATGGGCCAGCAGCGCCTGGGTGGTTTGCGGGTCGGTGCTGTACTCGCTGATCTGGATCGGCTTCAAGCCCTTGGCCACGCAGTACTCGGCCGACAGTTTGTTCATCTGCGCGAGCCAGGACGTAGCGCCCATGGAACCGATCTTGTGGCCGCAGAATTCTTCCGGGGTCTTGGGTTGGAAGGTGCTGTCCTTAAGGGTCAGGATCGACTCACCGCTTTTCAGGTAGGGGATCATGTCGATGACCTTGACCCGCTCGGCGGTGATGTACATCGACGAGTTGGTCACATCGAAACGCCCGGCCTGCAGGCCGGTGATCAGGTTGGGAAAACGCGTGTCGAGAGTCTCGACCTTGCGCCCCATGACCTTGCCCAGGCCGTCCATGAACTCGATATCGAAGCCCGCTGGCTTGTTGTTATCCATGTACTCATAGGGGAAGAACGTCACATCGGAACCGGCGATGATCTTGCCGTCCTGCTGGAACGCCGAAGCCGCCAACGAGGTCATCGCAACCGCTGCGCCCAGCAGGCACACGGCAAGGGGACGAACACTTTTACGAAACGCTGTCATGGTCAATACCTGCAAGGGGGTTGGGAGGTTAGGCAGTGGCAGAATCTTGTCCGGCCTGTTGCACGAAGAAAGACGCGCCACGGGGTTTCTGCGGCAAGCGCAGTTGGTTGTCCGTGGAACGTATCAAGCCACTTTCTTCACCGGCCACCAGCAGGCCGGCATGTGCGCTGGGCAGAGGGTTTTCGCCGAATGGCAGCGCGTCTTCAGCGGCGTAGACGCTGATGAACAGGGTGCGCGGCAGTTCGGTCTCGTTAGGGCTGGAGGCATGCAAAAGCCGGGTGTGCATGAAGCACACGGAACCGGCCGGGCCGTAGCAGGCGACCGGTTGCCGACAGTGTTGCGCGACCACGGCGTCGTCCACCGCGCCGGTGAAACGCTGGTTCTGCCAGTGCGACCACAACGGGCCTTTATGGCTGCCGGGGATCACATTCAGCGGGCCGTTTTGCGGGGTCACTTCGCTGACCATCAGCAAGGCGGTGATGATGTCGTCGTTGCTGTGGGGCGTGAATAAAAAGTCCTGGTGCCACTTCACCTGGGTCGCGGTGCGGGGCAGCTTCGAGTTGATCTTGCTGTGGTGAAAGCGCGTGCCACTGGCGCCGATCAACTGCGCGGAAATCGCCGCCATGCGTGAATGCAACGCCACGCGCTCATACACCGGGGAAATCTCGGTGGGCGAACTGACCCGCCGCAGCGACGGGTGATCGGCGCGATGGTCGCCCTCCAGATCGAAGCGTGCGCGGCCATCCACGGTGGTGCCCCAGCCCTGGTCATGGCGGCGACTTTCTTCTACCCATTGGTCGAAGTCGTGCTGCAGCGCGGCCACTTCGTCCATCGACAACACGCCTTCCACCACCAGGTAGCCGTCGCGCTGGAACTGCTCGATTTGATGTTGCTCGATCATTTTGTTTTTCCTGAACGTTAGAGGGTCACGCCAGCGAGACGTCCTTGAGGAACGCCTCCACGCGTGGGTTCTGGCCGCTGCGCAATACCGCAGGCGTGTCGTCGCAGACCACACGCCCCTTCTCCATGAACACGATCCGATCGGAGACCTTGAACGCGAAATTCATCTCGTGGGTGACGATCACCATGGTGATGCCCTCCTCGGCCAAGGCTTCGATGACTTGCAGCACTTCGTTGACTTTCTCCGGGTCGAGCGCCGAGGTGGGCTCGTCGAACAGCATGATCTGCGGGCGCATCATCAACGCGCGGGCGATGGCCACGCGTTGCTGCTGGCCGCCGGAGAGTTGGTGCGGGTACTTCCAGGCGTGGTCGAGCATGCCAACCTTGTGCAGCAGCGCGTAGGCCTGTTGCTTGAGCGCGTCGGTACGCCCCAGGCCGTGGTATTTCGGCGCCATCAGCAGGTTGTCGAGCACGCTCAAGTGCGGGAACAGATTGAAGCTCTGGAACACCATGCCGATGTTCAGGCGATGCTCGGCGTGTTCGACGTACTGCGGTTTCTGCGCGCCGGTTTTGTTCAGGTGGATGAACGGCTGGCCGTTGATCTTGATCTCGCCGTTGTCCAGTTGCTCCAGGCCGTTGAGCAGGCGAATCAAGGTGGTTTTGCCCGACCCCGACGGCCCGATCACCGACACCACTTCACCGGGCTGGACCTGCAGGTTGACCGAGCCCAGCACCTCGATGTCGTTGTAGGCCTTGTGCAGCCGCGTGGCTTGCAGCGCCGGGGCCCCGGTGGTTGCCGGACGTTGCAGCGCAACCCGTTGTTGCGTGGCCAGCGCCAGCACCGTCGCATCGGGAACCCGCGACACATTGCGTTGGTTGACGTCGAGAAAGCGCTCCAGGCGTTTGAGCAGGAAGTCGAACACGGTGACGATAAACACGTAGAAAAACGCCACCGCCGCCATGGTTTCGATCACCAGGAAGTTCTGCGAATACAGGCGCTGGCCGACCATCAGGATTTCCGTCAGCGAGATCACCGACACCAGCGAGGTGAGCTTGACGATGGAGATGTATTCGTTGGCCAGGGACGGCAGCGCCACCCGCACGGCCTGGGGGATCACCACGCGCCATTGGGTGCCGAAAAACTTCAAGCCCAACGCCCGCGCTGCCTCGCCCTGGCCTTTGGGGATCGAGAGCAGACCGCCGCGATGGATCTCGGCCACATACGCCGTTTCGCAGATCACCAGGGCCAACAGGCCGGACCAGAACGGGTCGGCCAGAATCGCCGACGTGCCGGGCAGCGCTTGCGGCAGGTTGTAGATAAAGATCAACAGCACCAACAACGGCAGGCTGCGGAACAGCCAAATATAGCCACGCGCAGGAACGCTGAGCAGCCCATGCCTGGATTGCTTGGCCAGCGCCAGCAGAAAGCCCAGACCGATACTCAAGACCCAGGTCAGGGTGCTGAGCTTGATCACCGTCCACGTTGCGCGCCAGAACTCGGCGTCACCCAGCAGCCCCAACATATAATTCCAATCGAATGTCATCGTCGCGCTGCCCTGCCCCAAAAGAAGGAAATTGATCTGCGTCAATGAATTCAGAGTCGTGGGGACGGGCCCTTGGGGTCAATTCGTAAAACCCGGTCCACTGGGTAGGCAGAACCTACGCAGCCCCCCGCCGCCCTCGAAACCACCAAAAACCAATGTGGGAGGGGGCTTGCCCCCGATAGCGGCGCATCAGCAACACATCAGCAAGCTGACCCACTGCAATCGGGGGCAAGCCCCCTCCCACATTGGATATGCCGCATGCCCTGACCGAAAGGGTGCGCGCCTGAACTCACCGCGCCGAACACGCCACCTTTTGGTGCAAATTCAGCTCACACTGCTGAGCGAGCGCACCGCATGCGGGTCAAAAAAGCTCGGCGGGGCCATGCCGGGGATGTACTGGTCGGACACAAACATCCGGCAGCGCTCGGCAAACGCCGACACCACGCGTGACAGTTGAGTGTTGCTCGCCGTGGCGTACCCCAGCTTCATCGGCCGGTGCGTGCCCGCCAGGCGCAGGCGGATCACGCGTTTGCCGTCCTGGGACAGGTTCGATTTGGGCCGCGCATTCGCGAAGGAATAACCGATCCCGTTGCCGACCATGGCGCGCACCGTTTCGAGGTTGGTGGAGCGCATGATGATGTTCGGCGTGGTGCCCGCCTGCATAAACAGGCTGAGGAAATAGTCGCGGCTCCACGGCGTGTCGAGCAGCACCACCGGGTACGCCTCCAGATCCTGCATGCTGACCGCCGACAGGCTCGCCAGCGGGTGGTACTCGCCGACCATCACATACGGCGGCAGGTGCGCCAGGGGTTGGAAGTCGATGTCGGGGCTGGTCACCAGGTCGTAGGTCAGGGCGATGTCCAGCTCGCCGCTGCGCAGTTTTTCCAGCAGTTCCTCGTGGTTGCCCTCGGCCTGAGTCAGGCGCACGCCGGGAAACGCGCGGCCGAAGCCAAACACCAGCTCGGGGGTGATCATCGGCGCCAGCGACTCCAGGCAGCCCACCCGCAACGGCCCGCGCACGGTGTTCAATGACTCCGAGGCGATGGTGTAGAGGTTGCTCATCTGTTCCATGATCTGCTTGGCTTCTTGCATCACCAGACGCCCCACGGCAGTGAGGGAAATGCCCTGGGCGTGATGCCGGATAAACAGCTGGATGCCCAGCTCAGCCTCCATATGAGTGATCGCCGCCGAGATCGACGGCGACGACACATGGATGCGTTCAGCGGCGGCACTGATGCTGCCCGCCTCGCCCGACGCGACAAAATATTCCAGTTGGCGCTGAGTAATACGACTGAGCATCAGGCCTGTACCTCGGTAATGACTGTATGCCCAGCGTGTTGCAGGGTTCATGCCGGGATAGGCGCGGGGCCGGCGCAGGGCGATGACCAGCACGGGCTTCGGTTTTTCCTAAGCACTACCCCGCACAAATGCTGGTTTCGCCCGGCAACAGGCGATGTGAAGCTGATTGCATCCCGCTTCCGACGAGTCGCCAGCCATGCCCACCCACACCCGCATCCGCATGTTCAACACAAAGCAGACCTACCCCAACCAGGCGCTGGACAACGACCTGTGCCAGGCCGTGCGCGCCGGCAACACCATCTATGTACGCGGCCAGATCGGCACTGATTTCGACGGCAACCTGGTCGGCCTCGGCGACCCGCGCGCGCAAGCCGAACAAGCCATGAAAAACGTCAAGCAACTGCTTGAGGAGGCGGGTTCCGACCTGTCCCATATCGTCAAGACCACCACCTATTTGATCGACCCGCGCTACCGCGAGCCGGTGTATCAGGAGGTCGGCAAATGGCTCAAGGGCGTGTTCCCGATATCTACCGGGCTGGTGATTTCCGGCCTGGGCCAGCCCGAGTGGTTGATGGAGATCGATGTGATCGCCGTGGTGCCGGACGATTGGACCGTATGAAGGCGGCCGACGCCAACGTCGCGCTGCACGTCGCGAAATAAGCCGGAGAACCCCATGCCCCGCACCGTGTACTTCCTCAATGGCCCCAACGCCAACCTCTACGGGCTGGACAAGCACGGCACCTACGGCAGCGCCAGCTTCGCCAGCATCGAAGCGTGTTGCCAGGGCCACGCCGCAGAGTTGGGCCTGACCCTGGACTTTCGCCAGAGCAACCATGAAGGCGTGCTGGTGGACTGGATTCAAGAGGCCCGCCTGAACGCCGACGCCATCGTGATCAATGCCGCCGGGCTGAGCTACAGCTCGGTGCCGATCCTCGATGCACTGCTGGCGTTCGACGGCCCGATCATCGAAGCGCACATGAGCAATATCTGGAAGCGCGAAAGCTTCCGGCATCACTCCTACGTGTCCAAAGCCGCCACCGGCGTGGTCGCCGGGTTGGGCGCGCTGGGTTACCGACTCGCACTCACGGCGGTGGCCGAGCTGCTCAAAGAACCGCAGCAGTGAGCAGGCCGATCATCGATCAAATGCGGCTCTGCGGTATTGCAGATAAACCTCTAACTTTTCAGGAAACGCCTATGTCCGTCGAAACAATCAACACCCTGGTAGTCGGCGCAGGCCAGGCCGGCGTCGCCATGAGCGAGCACCTGTCGCTGATGGGTGTGCCGCATATCGTGCTGGAGCGCAGCCGCATCGCCGAGCGCTGGCGTTCGGAGCGCTGGGACTCGCTGGTCGCCAACGGCCCGGCCTGGCACGACCGCTTCCCCGGCCTGAAATTCGAGGGCATTTCCCCCGAAGCCTTCCCGCCCAAGGAGCGCATGGCCGACTACTTCCAAGCCTATGTCGAGATGCTCAACGCCCCGGTGCGCACCGGCGTCGAAGTGCAGCAAGTGGAGCGCCATGTCGGTCGCCCCGGCTTCAAGGTGACTACCTCGGCGGGCGTGATCGAGGCCGCTAACGTGGTGGCCGCCACCGGCCCGTTCCAACGCCCCTCGATCCCGGACATCGTGCCCGCCACCGCGCCGCTGCATCAGTTGCATTCCTGCGCCTACAAGAACCCCGGCCAACTGCCCGAAGGCGCCGTGCTGGTGGTCGGCGCCGGTGCTTCCGGCTCGCAGATCGCCGAAGAACTGCAAAAGGCCGGCAAAACCGTGTACCTCTCGGTCGGCGAACACTACCGCCCTCCCCGCGCCTACCGCGGCCGCGACTACTGCTGGTGGCTCGGCGCCCTGGGCCTGTGGGATGAAGTCAAAATCCAGCCGAAGAAAAAACACGTGGCCTTTGCCGTCAGCGGCTACGAAGGCGGCAAGACCGTCGACTTCCGCCGCCTCGCCCACCAAGGGATCACCCTGGTGGGCGCCACTGAACACTGGAACGCAGGCGTCATGACCTTCGCCCCTGGCCTGGCCGCCAACGTGGCGCAGGGCGATCGAGCGTACTTCGAGGTACTGCGCGACGCCGATGCCTATATCGAGGCAAACGGCTTGCCGTTCCCCGAAGAACCGCAAGCCAGGGAACTGCTGCCCGACCCGCAATGCCTGCTTGACCCGATCCTCAGCCTGGACCTGGCCGAAGCCGGCGTGACCACGATTCTGTGGGCCACCGGGTTCAAGTTCGACTTCAACTGGTTGAAGGTCGATGCGTTCGACGAGAACGGCGAACCGTTCCACAAACGCGGGATTTCGGCACAGAGCGGGATCTACTTCCTGGGCCTGCCGAATCTGGTGAACCGGGCGTCGTCGTTTATCTATGGGGTTTGGCATGATGCGAAGTACGTGGCAGATCACATCGTGTTGCAGAACGAGTACATGGCGTATGGCAAGGCTTAGCGCCTTGCTCCCAGCAGCCTTCCAACGACCGATCCGCTACAATCGCCGCTTTGGACATTCGCCAAGGAGGCAGCCATGAGCGTTCGTGGTCAAGATCGACAGATCGACAATATTGAATTCAATGTCAGCGACATTGCCCGCAGCAAAACTTTCTACGGCCACGCGTTCGGATGGACGTTCGTCGACTACGGCCCGACCTATACCGAATTCAGCGATGGCCGGCTGACGGGTGGCTTCACCACGGGGGAGCCGGTGCGGCCGGGCGGTCCTTTAGTCATCTTGTATGCGGACAATCTCGAGGACGCGCAGCGGCGGCTCAAGGCTGTGGGCGCGGTGATCTCCCGCGAAACCTTTTCGTTCCCCGGTGGAAGCAGGTTCCACTTCATTGATCCTGACGGCTATGAACTGGCCGTTTGGACAGCGCAACAGTAAAGACTGAGCTTTTATCGATTGAGCGAGCGCATGGTTTTATACATGCGCAAACTGTCCTTCCCCACTTTTATGCTGTTTCTGTGCTTGCAGGGTTGTGCAGAGATACCCACCCGTTCGGATGTAAATGCCGGATTGGCCCCCTGCACCTCGTCGTCGCCCCGATTCTCCTCCTCCAGTCTCCGCCACATCGGCCGATAACCTTATTAGCCGCAAGCCTATTGCATGCGTCCCCTCACTGGATCGAGCCCGTCGCCATGAATCCACTCAACTTCCTAAAAAAAGCCCGGGCCGATCGTCAAGGCACCGCCACCCTGACCTGCACCGCCAATGAGCTGGAGTCTTCATTGGCTAACCTGCGCATCGCGCCGGTGCTGATCACCGGTTTCATCTCCCCTCACTTGGACATCGACCAGGTCGCCGCCAAGCTCAAGCGCCGCTTCCCGCAAACCAGCATCAGCCTGTGTACCTCCGCCGGCGAGTTGTGCAACGCGGCGAATTCGCTGTATTGCACCACCGGCGAGCGCTGGGACCGGATTGTGCTGCAGCTGTTTGACGACAGCCTGATCGCCTCCGCCGAAGTGGTGATGGTGCCGCTGGAGTGTGAAGACATCCGCAGCGGCGGCAAGCGCATGGGCATGAAGGAGCGGATTGCCAAGCTGACGAGCAATATCAAGCGCGTGCAGGCGCACACACTGATCGACCATCGCGACACGCTGGCCTACGTGGTGTTCGACGGGTTATCGGCGTCGGAGTCGTTTTTCATGGAGGCGCTGTATGAATCGGGGCGTTTCCCCTGCCTGTTTGTCGGCGGGTCGGCCGGGGGCAAGCTGGATTTCCAGAAAACGCTGATCCATGACGGCCAGCGCAGTTACCAGAACCACGCACAAATCGTGTTCCTGAAGACCGCCGCGAATGTGCGTTTTGGCGTATTTAAAAGCCAGAACTTCAAACCGGCTGATTTGACCTTCAACGTGCTGACCGCCTCCGAAGAGGACCGCACGATTGACCAGGTGATCGACAGCGCGGGCAATATCAAGAGCATGGTGCAGGCGCTGTGTGACGCCTTCAATTGCGCGCCCCAGGCGCTGGAATCGAAGTTGGCGGATTACTCGTTTGCCATCCGCGTGGGCAATGAGTTGTTCGTGCGCTCCATCGCACGGATCGACTATGAACACCAGATCGTCCAACTGTATTGCGACGTGGCACCCGGCGAGGAGTTGGTGATGGTCCGGCGCACGCCGTTGCGTGAGGCCACCCGCGTGGACTACGAGCAGTTTCTGCGCGGCAAGGGCGGGCAGCCGGTGGCGGGCATTCTCAATGACTGCATTTTGCGCAGGCTGAACAACGCCACCGAATTGGGCAGCATGGCCGGGACGTTTGGCGATGTGCCGCTGGCAGGGCTGTCGACCTTTGGGGAAATCCTGGGCTTGAACCTGAACCAGACGCTGACCGCAATTTTCTTCTTTCGGGTGGCCAAGGGCGCCAGCTTCAGCGACGAGTACGCGGACAATTTCATTGCGCACTACGGCGAGTTCAAAGCCTTCTTCCTACGCCGCCAGGTGAATAAACTGGCGGGATTGAACCATGTGGTGGTCAAGCAGATTGCAGCGTTCAAAAACAATGACTTCAGCGGTGCCCTGAATACCCGCGGGCTGGACAGCAATATTTTGCCGGTGTTCGAGGGCCTGGCGGACCTGGGCCAAGTGTTGGCCCAGGCCGAACGTCAACACGCGGAAATCTCCTCGCAGATCAAGCATTACTCCGGCGAGTTGCACGCCTCGATGGACGAACTGGTTGGCACCATCGACCAGCAGAACACCGTGTCTGCGAAGGCCGGGGCGACGGTCGAGGGCTTGTCCAGCCAGGCCGATGATGCCGTGGTCGGTGCGCGGACCCTGGCCGGTTCGAGTTTGCGCATCCAGTCGATTGTGCAGGTGATTCAACAAATCGCCGGCCAGACCAACCTGCTGGCGCTCAACGCGGCGATCGAAGCCGCGCGCGCAGGCGACCTGGGCCGGGGTTTTGCGGTGGTGGCGGACGAGGTGCGCAAGCTGGCGGAAATCACCCGCAAGAATGCCGCAGAAATCGGCGTGGATATCGACCTGTTATCCGGCGAAATCCAGCGTGTTGCCCAGCAGATTGAAGACCAGTCCAGCGGCGTCGGTGCCTTGCGCGAAATGCTCGATGCACTGGAGGCGTCAAGCCGTGCGACAGAGGGGACTGCGCAACGGACCAAGACGATTGCGGATACGCTGACTGGGCTTACGCATGCGTAGACGCCCATGGGGTCTACCTCGGATGCTCAACTAGCTTGAACAGATTGCTCAGCCGGATCGGGCGCGTGTTGGAAGAGGTTTGATTACGAGGCCATCGAGTATAAACCGAGGGGGCCGGCCTTCAGGGGAATCGGCGCCCGGAGTGAAATATTGCATAGGGGGGCCAGGTATGTGATGCTCCGCACCTCATAGGTAGGGGGGGTATATTGTGAGCCATATAGCGGCAAACAAAGACAGTCTGATCAAGCGTGTCAAACGCATTGCCGGTCAGATTCAAGCGGTGGAAAGAGCACTGGAGTCGGACAGCGATTGCGCCAAGACCCTGCACCTGGTCGCCGCCACACGCGGCGCCATCAACGGTTTGATGGAAGAAATCATCGAAGAACATGCCAGGGCGCATGTGGCGGCCCCATCCCTCAGCGAGGAAGAACGTAACCAGGGCGTAGAAGAGCTGCTTGAAGCCATTCGGCGGTACTCGAAATGAGCCTCGATCACGCGCACGGTCACACCCACGAGCATGTCTTCCTCGGCGCGGCCCACGAAGAAAACGCCAAGCGCACCTTATGGGTGGTGATGCTGACGGTAGTGATGATGGTCGCGGAAATCGCCGCCGGCGCCCTGACCGGTTCGATGGCCCTGCTGGCCGACGGTTTTCATATGGCCACCCATGCGGGTGCGTTGGGCATCGCCGCTGCGGCCTATGCCTATGCCCGGCGCCATGCGTCCAGCCCGCGCTTCAGCTTCGGTACCGGCAAGGTCGGCGATCTGGGCGGCTTTGCCTCGGCGCTGATCCTGGCGCTGGTGTCCCTGGGCATTGGCATCGAGTCGATCATGCGCCTGCTGCAGCCGACCGAGGTGCAATTTGGGACGGCAACCCTGATTGCTATCGTAGGGCTGG
Organism: Pseudomonas sp. LY-1; assembly: GCF_053502595.1. Classification (NCBI taxonomy): domain Bacteria; kingdom Pseudomonadati; phylum Pseudomonadota; class Gammaproteobacteria; order Pseudomonadales; family Pseudomonadaceae; genus Pseudomonas; species Pseudomonas sp. LY-1. The sequence goes on from NZ_CP094353.1 coordinate 4,816,128, forward strand.
TGGTCAATATCGTCAGTGCGCTGTTGCTCGGCCACGGTCATAGCCACGGGCATGACCACGAGCACGAACATGGCCATGGCCACGATAACAACCTGAGATCCGCCTACGTGCATGTGCTCGCCGACGCGCTGACCTCGGTGCTGGCGATTGCTGCGTTGCTGGCGGGGCGGTATCTGGGTTGGGTCTGGCTGGACCCGGCGATGGGCATCGTCGGCGCCATCGTGATTGCACGCTGGGCCTGGAGCCTGATGGGCGTGACCGCCGGCGTCCTGCTCGATCAGACCGACGTGCATGTTGCCGCAGAGATCCGGGAACTGGTGGAACAACCGGGCGACGCGACGATTACCGACTTGCACGTCTGGCAGGTAGGGCCAGGTGTGCATGCGGCAATCGTGAGCGTCGTCGGCCACGCCACAGCGGATGCCGACAGCATTCGCGAGCGCCTCAAACCGGTGCATGAAGTGAGTCACCTCACCGTCGAGTTTCGCACGCTCGGTGCGGCGTAGCGGCGACACTGGGCGACTCACACGCCTTACGTGCGCCCTACTGACCCGGAGACCGGAAGATTACCGAGCAACTTCAGCCCGGTACTCTTCACGAACGCGTCATAGTCCATCGGCCGCTGGATGCGCGGGTCGGGGTAGAACAGGTTGGTGCGTTCCTCGCCCTTGGCATCCTGCAATTGCGCGGCATTCAGGCGCTCGACCACCACCAGCGGCGTCTTGCTGGTCTGCGAATAGAGCACCGCAAAATTGTCGGAGCACAGGGCCAGGGGGCGCATACCAGCAGGCACGGTGGCGGTGTTGATGGGTTTCGCGGCGGGGAAAAGATCGGCACAGCCATCAAAGGACGCGCGTTGCTCGGTGGCGGTATAGAGGTTGGGCAGACTGCGGGCGTGGGCCACGGTCGAGAGCAAAACAAGGGCCGACAACCCGACTGCAATGTAGCGTAAGTGCATGCTTTAGATCTTTTTGGTAAGGGTAAACCGATGACCACCGACGGTGGTGCGGGGGCTGTTGATCCTGAAAAGCCTGGTTAGTGCCACACGGCGGCCCCTGCTCTATGCTTGGGCCGCGAGCTGCAGCCCACCTGCACAGACAATTGCGCTCAATGGACGGCAAAAATCAGCGTTTGATTGATATGACCACATTGGCGATTCTGAACATCGGGCTAAACTCCGATACCCAGTCATGCTCCGCAAGGGAGTCAGCGTGCCATGCAGTCCACCCTCAAACTACTCGATCAACCCACCCGATATATGTTCTTCACCGGCAAGGGCGGCGTCGGCAAAACGTCGGTCTCCACCGCGGTGTCAATCGCACTGGCTGACGCAGGCAAGAAAGTACTGCTGGTCAGCACAGACGCCGCCTCGAACCTTGATGAGATGCTCGGCGTTGAGTTAAGCAATCAACCTGTCGCGGTGCCGCACGTGCCTGGAATGTTCGTGCTCAATATCGACCCGGGGACCGCAGCCATTGACTATCGGGCGCGGGTGGTCGAACAAATGGGCGATCAGGCCAGCGATGAAGACATTGCCCTGGTGCGCGAGCAACTCTCAGGGGCATGCACGACCGAAATCGCAACCTTCGATGAGTTCTCGCACCTGCTGTCGCAGAGCAGCGCGGCCTACGAGCACATCGTGTTCGATACCGCGCCCACGGGGCACACGCTCAGACTGTTGAGCCTGCCAAAAGCGTGGAGCGGCTTTTTGAAGGGCAATGATCGTGGTGCGTCATGCCTGGGGCCGCACTCAGGCTTGAAAATGCAGGAGCAGCTATTCAATCAGGCACTGGCGGCGCTCAACGATCCAGCCTTGACCACTGTTGTACTGGTGACCCGCCCTGATAAAGGCGCTCTCGGCGAGGCGGCACGCTCCAGCGATGAGCTGCGTGAATTGGGCCTGAAAAACCAGCGCCTGGTGGTGAATGCGGTGTTTAAACGCAGCAATTTGTATGACCCGATCGCAGCAGCGATCGAGGCCGTAGGCCAACAGGCGCTCGACGAGATGCCAGCGTCGCTGCGCCAGCTTTCAGCCGACTACATCCCACTCAAGGCAGTCGATTCCGTAGGCCTGCCCGCACTTCGCGCACTGCTGACCCCGGAGCTCGCTCGCCCTGCCAGCACTGCAGCACCGACACCGGCACGCCTGGAATATCACGCTCTCTCGGAATTGATCGCCGAGTTTGCCCACGACCAGCACGGCTTGATCATGGTCATGGGCAAAGGCGGTGTTGGCAAAACCACCATTGCCGCCGCCATCGCGTTGGGCCTCGTGCAGCATGGCAAGTCCGTACACCTGAGTACGACAGACCCTGCCGCACATCTGGCGGTAACCCTCAACGCCGAGGTGCAGGGGCTCAGCGTCGGCCGCATCGACCCTAAGGTCGAGACCCAAAAATACGTGGACAAGATCGTCGCTTCCCGCGCGCCAGGCTTGACGGAAGACGAAATAGCCTTGCTCATCGAGGATCTGCGATCCCCCTGCACCGAAGAGGTCGCGGTGTTCCACGCGTTCTCCCGCGTGGTTGCTCAAGCCAAAAGCGCATTCGTGGTATTGGACACCGCCCCCACCGGGCACTCCCTGCTACTGATGGACGCCACAGGCGCCTATCACCGCCAGATGGTTCGCGAATTCAAAGGCAAAGCCTCGGACCACATCGTCACGCCACTGATGCGCCTGCAAGATGCGGACTACACCAAAATCATCCTCGTGACGCTGCCCGAAGCCACACCGGTGTCTCAGGCGGCGGCGCTGCAGGATGACTTGCGCAGGGCCAACATCGAACCGTTTGCCTGGGTGGTCAATAAGTCGCTACTGGCCACCGATACGACAGACCCGCTGCTGCGAGCGCGCCTGGATAGCGAGCGCAAACAAATGGCGAGGGTGGCCGACGAAACCCAGCACGCCGTCATCGTGGTGCCCTGGACAGCGGAGCCGCCGGTTGGCGTCGCCGGGTTGAAGCGCCTGCTGGACTGAAGCGATACGCGGCGAACTCATGCTGTGCGCCTGGATTGCTGGAGCAAATCCCAAGCCCAAAAAAGCCTGCATCGCTGCAGGCTTTTCTCTGTCTGGCACGCCCCGGACTCGAATAGAGAAACAAGCATCCGTTTTGCAATGAGACCCTGCTGATTTATATCCCTACGATTATCCCAATCAAGTTCGTACTTTATGCGAATTCTTCGATGTTCCATCAGCACGGCAGCAGCAAGACGTAGGCCTGTCTGTACTGGGTTTATCAGAACCGTATTTATCGCCAGACAGCCTTCAGACCCGCTCTCAGCGTTGATACAAAGCTTTTCAATGACGGATCTTTCTCGGCGTGCTGCTTAAGCCTGCCGATGAAAATCCACTCATATTCCGCCCAAAAAATTCGAATCGTTTTGGGTGATTTGCAGTCGAATACAACTTGATAAATTCTTGTTTCTCGCTGCTGAACGACGACGCATTGCTCAAGGCAAACCAACACTCGTTGCCCTGGCTCCAGGGTCGGAGCATTCAGCGGAAGGCGCTTCTCAATTGCTGTTTTCCGCATGATGACTGCCGTCCTTAAAATTCAAAAACCTTACGCGTTGCATCAAAAGCAAGGGAGTCCGCTGCGCCGAGGCACTCATCTGGAGCCTTTGCGCATGACGCCCTACGGGGCGTTCAACAATCACGCAAAACCGGCCGCACGGTCGTGCACCTGCAAAGCCACGCCTTGGGCGGACCTACTCGGCGCCGCGTGGCTCAGGTGCTTCGACAATCCTGCTCATGACTAGCCTCAAGCGACTCATATGTGCATAATATTATCATGCAATGATAATAGAAAGGCAATCGACTCGCCCCTGCTTCAGGCAGGGGCGAGGTCTTTTAATCAATTGCGGGGTGGCAAATACATGCATGAGAACAGCAATACGTGAGCGCTTGGAGACCCGTATGAAACGTGAGGACGTAAAAACCAAATACGCTGAAGGCATTCAGTTTGATACCCATTTGATTGCCAACCCGGCCAATACCCAGGAGTGGATCGTCTTCTTTAAAAAGGATGCAGGAAGAAGCTTCTTCCTAGTCAATGACAACGAAGAAATCGAACCCTTTCGGTACCTTGATGATTTGATTCATGAACTGCGAGAAATCGGTATCAAGGTTGCTGAAATTCACTTTTGAATTGTTTTCCTTGGAGTGTCGTCATGTCCGTCAAAATCGAGCAGCTATCTAGCCAGAGTGAACATCGATGGTCTGTGTGCATTGGAGCCAGGCGCATTCAATTTCGCAATGAACAGGGCGCAAAAGATTACGCAGAAAAGCTAAAAGAGCGTATTGAAGCCCCGCACTCATTCCCTCGCGCATGGTCGTCCGCCGACAAGCGCGATAGCAGCGAACAATAATATTTAATGAATATCTATTAACGCTAACATTACGACAACACAGTATTGCTACTTCCGTAGCGCGCCGTGGAGCTTCTGCTCTCGACCCAGTGGCCGCATGGGGTTCTGGGTAGGTCAGCGTGGAACACACGCAGAAAATCGCCAGCTCGTAGTGAGCTGGCGAATCGGACGACGCGCGTGTTTCCTGATGCGCTATTTAGCCGCGCACGTAGGCCACCAAGGCGTCAGCGAAGGACTCAGTGGTACCGGCTCCGCCCATATCGGGTGTCACTTGATCACGGGAGTTTTCCAGAACGGCGCGGATAGCGGTACGCACGCGTGTCCCCTTGTCCACCATGCCCAGGTAATCAAGCATGTCTGCGGCAGCCAACAACAATGCACATGGGTTCGCGATGTTCTTGCCGGCGATGTCCGGCGCCGAGCCATGGACCGCTTCGAAGATGGCCGCATCGGCGCCGATGTTGGACCCCGGCGCCAAGCCCAAGCCACCGACCAGGCCAGCGCACAAGTCTGAAAGGATGTCGCCAAACAGGTTGGTGGTGACGATGACATCAAATTGATGGGGATTCATCACCAACTGCATACAGGCGTTGTCGACGATCATCTCGTGGAATTCGATTTCCGGATAATCCGCAGCAACTTCACGCGCCACATCAAGGAACAACCCGGAGCAAGACTTGATGATGTTGGCCTTGTGCACCGCGGTCACTTTTTTACGGCCTTTGCTACGAGCCAGCTCGAACGCGTACCGCACGATGCGTTCGGAGGCTGTGCGCGTGACGCGAATGCTCGCCAGAGCAACTTCACCGTCCTCCGAAATACTCTGCCCTTCTGGCAGGTACGCCCCTTCGGTATTTTCGCGCACCGTGATGATATCGATATCTTCGAAGCGTGAACGAGTGCCAGGGAAACTGATCGCTGGCCGGACGTTGGCGTAGAGATCGAAGTGGCGGCGAAGGTGAACGTTGATCGAGGAGAAGCCGCGGCCAATCGGCGTGGTCAGAGGGCCTTTGAGTGCGACACCGTGTTTGGCGATCGTCTCGATGGACACGGGCGGCATCAGTTGCCCATGCTGCTGCAAGGCCTCCAAACCGGCCTCAACGAAGTCATACTGAAGATTGCAGTCAAGGGCATCGAGTACGCGTAGCGTCGCTTGCATGATCTCAGGGCCGATGCCGTCACCCTTGATGATTGCGATGGTTTTGCTCATGGTCTCTTCCTTAACAGCGCTTTGTCAGCCTGCTGTTTTGATGGGGGCATTGAGACTGGTGTCACGAGTCTGCTGATAGGCATTGACTGTCTGACGGCTTTCACCGCGGCAGAGTGCCGTGTGTCATCCTCCGCGCCGTGACTGCGCAGGTCATCACGGATCAATTGACGAGCGACCTGAGTGGGTGTCAGCTCTCGCGTCGCACAAAACGGGCATGAACGCGACTGCTACGAGCGAGCGCCCGGATCAAGCGTGCAGTCATTTGCTCCACCGATAACGCGCATAACATTAACATACAATGCTAATTCCACGTGGTGGAAAGCAGCGTTTTCCCGATGAGACAAAGGTCTTAGAACGCCTGTGCGTGGCAGGGCCAGGTCGCTTTTAGGCAGGCATAAAAGAAGACGAGTTGTGGCTCGGATCATTCAAGAACGGATGATCTTGCAAATGGCGGGCTGTCGATATTCAGGCGCTGCGGCGGCTGGATGCACACTGAGTGCGACAGTTGCCAACCGTGCAAAAGGTCGTGCAACTGCCGCACATCAGCCTGATGGACCTCCGCTTACAGCGGGTAGTGCGCTGGGTAATGCAGCTTCGCAACACCGGTGTCGATAGCGGCCTTGGCCACTGCGCCGGCGATTGCACCGAGCAGGCGAGCATCGAGTGCTTTGGGGAGAATGTAATCGCGCCCAAACTCAAGCTTATCGACATTGAATGCTTGCAGCACTTCCACAGGGGTTGGCTCTTTGGCCAATTGGCGCAGTGCTTCCACTGCCGCAATTTTCATCGCTTCGTTGATCCGGGTTGCCCGAACATCCAGGGTCCCGCGAAAGATGAACGGAAAGCCCAGAACGTTATTAACTTGGTTCGGGTAGTCAGAACGACCGGTCGCCATGATCAGGTCATCACGTGTGGCCATGGCCAGTTCGTAGCTGATTTCAGGGTCGGGGTTTGAGCAGGCAAACACGATCGGCTTGGGAGCCATCGCCGCCAGCGCTTGCGCCGGAAGAAGATTGGCTCCAGACAGCCCCACAAACACGTCAGCACCGCTCATGGCTTCCATCAGCGTAAGAGGGCCACCGTCGTTAACGAATTGTGCTTTGTATGGGTTGAGGTCTTTGCGGGCGGAGTGGATGACCCCGGTGCGATCGACCATGTACAGATTGCTTTTTTGCGCGCCAAGACTGAGCAGCAGGCGCATGCAGGCCGTGGCTGCGGCACCCGCGCCGAGGCAAACGATTCTCGCGTTCTCCAGCGTTTTGCCCTGAATCTCCAGCGCATTGAGCATACCGGCCGCGGTGACGATGGCGGTGCCGTGTTGGTCGTCATGGAAGACCGGGATGCTGCACAGCTCGATCAGGGCTTCTTCGATTTCAAAGCACTCAGGGGCTTTGATGTCTTCCAGATTGATGCCACCAAAGGTGTCAGCAATACGCACGACTGTGTCGATAAAGGCCTGGGAACTCTCAGCATTGACTTCGATATCGATCGAGTCGATGCCGGCAAAACGTTTGAACAGCAACGCTTTGCCTTCCATGACCGGCTTGCTGGCCAAGGGGCCTAGATTGCCGAGGCCCAAAATGGCCGTACCGTTTGTGATCACGGCCACCAGATTGCCTTTTCCGGTAAAGCGATAGGCGTTCTCCGGGTCCTTCGCAATTTCGCGAACAGGCTCGGCTACGCCGGGGCTGTACGCCAGTGCGAGTTGGGCGGCGGTGTCGGCAGGCTTGGTCAGCGCAATGCCGATTTTTCCAGGGGTTGGGAATTCATGGTAATCCAGTGCAGCCTTTTTGAAGTCGGTAGTCATGCGAGCCCCTAATTAGACATTGATTACAATCTTATGTTAACACTATTATAATGCAAGGCAATGAGATCCTGAGCCACAGACCAGGATCACATTGCCGGTTTGAATGCTGCTGATGAAGGGGTTTATCAGCGCCAGACCAACTCTATTGACCCTAAGACTTCAGGGCGGGCCTGTATTTTTTGGTCAATAGAGCCCTCCTATGCTTGAACCCGTCTTAGGCCACCTTGTGTGGCCGTTTTTTTGCGCGCACGAATACCCAATGCGCCACGACCTAAGCGCGGCACATCGGGATTCAGGGGTTTCTCATTGCGTTTTGGCTGCTGATCCACGCACTTCGACAATCGTGCGAATGGAATTCAGGGAACAGGATGGGGGGGCGTCGACTCTTTCTTTAACAGCGCTCAATCGTTACAGACATGATCAACCTTCCTGAGTGCAGCTCTCAGAAATGAACTTCGGCGGACTTGATACCCAGCTCGCGAAGCTCATGGATCAGATCATCGAGGCGTCCAAATGACTCCACTTCCTCATTGTCATTGACCAGAAAATAGCTTCTCCCTGCATCCTTCTTGAACAGAATGATCCACTCGTGCGTGTTGGCCGGATTGGCTATCACGTGGGTGTCGAAGTGCATGCCTTCCCCGTGGTTGGTTTTGACATCTTCGCGTTTCATGCGGGGTCTCCGGGCATAGGGTTCAGCTCTCTGAGCACTGAATCTAGAGCGTCTCAGGTGTTGTGCCGAGGCTAGACCAATTGCTTTGCTATTATCACATCGTGTGAATAGTATGCACATGCCACCAGAACGAGGCTAGTCATGATTGCGATACGAGAAGCTTGGAAAGCGGGCTTGTTAGGGCGCGAACATTGGCTTAGAAATATCGTCTCGGGGGTCATCGTCGGCGTCGTGGCGCTGCCCTTGGCCATGGCATTTGCCATCGCCTCCGGCGTCAAGCCGGAACAGGGGATCTACACGGCCATTGTGGGTGGCTTGCTGGTTTCGCTGTTCGGCGGAAGCCGGCTTCAGATTGCTGGCCCCACAGGGGCGTTCATCGTCATTCTGGCCAGCGTGACAGCCAAGTACGGTGTTGATGGCTTGCAGGTCGCGACAATGATGGCCGGGGCAATTTTATTACTGCTCGGTATCACCAAACTTGGCGCGCTCATCAAGTTCATCCCTGACCCCGTTATTGTTGGATTCACTGCCGGCATCGGGGTGATCATTTGGGTTGGCCAATGGAAAGACTTTTTGGGCTTGCCGAAAATCAGTGGCGAGCATTTCCACGAGCGGCTGTGGCACCTCATCCAGGCATTCCCCAACCTTCATGTACCCACGACACTGTTAGCCCTGCTGAGCCTGGCACTGGTGATCCTCACACCCAGACTGCCCGGCGTAAAGCGCGTTCCTGGCCCCCTGATCGCCATGGTCGTGGTGACGGCATTGCATGCCTATTTTCAATTCGACGGCGTGGCCACGATCGGGAGTGCCTTTGGGGGCATTCCCCAAGGGCTTCCCCAAATAGGCCTTCCTCAAATAACGCTGCCACAGGTCATTGAGTTGATTGGCCCTGCATTTGCAATCGCAATGCTGGGGGCCATCGAGTCACTGTTGTCGGCCGTTGTCGCCGATGGGATGGCCGGCACCAAACATGACTCCAACCAAGAGTTAATCGGCCAAGGCATTGCCAACCTGGTTACCCCGCTGTTTGGTGGCTTTGCTGCGACAGGTGCGATCGCTCGAACAGCAACCAACGTCCGCAATGGCGGCAATAGTCCAATCGCGGGTATTGCGCACGCCCTCACGCTGATTTTGCTGATCTTCTTCTTGGCTCCTTTGGCTTCGGATATCCCACTTTGCGCGCTGGCCGCGATCTTGTTCGTGGTCGCTTACAACATGAGCGAACTGAAGCACTTCAAGCGCATGGTCAAACGCGCCCCCAAAGCAGACGTCGCCATCCTTTTAATCACCTTCGGCCTGACCGTTTTCAGTGATCTGACGATCGCCGTGAACATTGGGGTCATTCTCGCCATGCTGCAATTCATGCGTCGTATGGCTTCCTCCGTGGAGGTACAGCTCATGGTCGAAAAAGAGCTGGAGGTGGAGTTGCGCATGAATGGGCATACACATCTTCCTCCCGGTGTTTTGGTTTACACCATTGAAGGCCCCCTTTTCTTTGGCGCAGCAGAAACCCTTGAGCGTGCTTTGGCTCAAACGCACACCGATCCCGAGACGTTGATTATTCGCCTGAAGCGAGTGCCGTTTATGGATATCACGGGCCTGCAAACGCTGCTCGAAGTGATAGAGCAACTGCAAAAACGCAACATTGTCGTAAAGCTGTGCGAAGCCAACGAGAAAGTGCTTGGCAAGCTCGACAAGGCAGGGATTCTTCAGGCGCTTGGTTCACAGCATTATCATGCTGACTTCAGCGGCGCACTGGTCAGCCATGCCCCGATTAACGAGACTCAGGGCTAGGCGTGGGGGCAGGAGTGAATGAGGCGCGACAAGCAGGCATTTGTCGTGCCCGCTCATACAGGGATGAATTATTTGCCATTGGCCGCAATTTTGCTTTTGGTCGCGTAGGACACGCCATGCGTCTCCAGGTAGTCCCTAATAAGCTGACGAACGACCTGAGAAGGCGTCAGATCCTGAGACGCACAAAGTTCCTCAAGGGCTTTTTTCTTGACGGGATCAATGAGCACAGTCAGTCGTGCAGTCTTGTTTTCCATGGAATTGCCTGTCGCCTAAATCGATCAATGATAATCAAATTATAATAGCAGGGCATTCATTTGTCACCGGTTAGGTTCTGGTCGTAAGACGGCCTCCTGCAAATCACGTTGTGCGCCTGGATTGCCGGGTCAACCAGGCGCTGGCAAGGAATGCTCCAGGACGCTTACAGAAAGACAATCTGAGGAGCTGTCGTGTCTGCGTATATTCTGATTAGGTATCGATCAGAATCAGATCAAAGCCCTGCTCGAAAGCCGGCAACAGATTCTTGAGACGAAGGCGCCCGTCAGCAGCATGGAGCAACAAATTTCCCAGCTGATTGAACGGATCATTGGAACGGATCAATGAGAGATTAGGAATGCAGGTCTGCGAAATGACCTGGTCGGCCCGAGTCTCGTTATTCGCGATCAGTTGATAGGTTCCACCAGACGCCTCATGCGATAGCGCATAAAACGACGACAGCGACGGCTGATTATCCAGATCGATGAGCAGGGTGCGGATCCCTGCATCGGCGCAGAACGCGCCCAGATTGACGCCGACCGTGGTTTTACCCGGCCCGCCTTTGGTTGAAACGACTGCAGCGACTTTCATGATATTGACCTCGGAATCGTAGGATTTGAGATGCATTCATGCTGGTCACGCTGTGCGCTTTGATCACCCCGGAAAATTCCAAGGCAAAAAAAAGCCTGCATCGCTGCAGGCTTTTCCCTATCTGGCTCCACGACCTGGACTCGAACCAGGGACCCAATGATTAACAGTCATTTGCTCTACCAACTGAGCTATCGCGGAATTCGCCGTATGTTACTGATTAAAAAGGATAAGTCAAGCACTCCGTAGCGCCTGGCGGGCGCATTCGGACAATTGGCGTGCGCCCCTACCCCGCGACGGCCATTTCCTTGGCCAAGTCCAGCCAGGCCCGGGCTGCAGGTGGCAGGTGGGCGCTGGCGCGCCAGGCCAGGGCGATGTGCCAGTCGGTGTGGGGTTCGTCCAAGGGGATCAGGGCGATGCCGGCGTGCTGGTGCTTGAGCGCGAGCATGCGTGGCAGAAAGGCGACGCCCAGCCCTGCCGCCACCAGGTCGACGATGAAGTCGATCTGCCCGCTGCGGGCGGTCACCCTGGGCGTCACGCCCTTGCGTTCGCAGGCGGTGAGGATTAATGCGTTCAGGGCAAAACCGGCTTCGAACAGAATGAACGGTGAATCCGCGAGGTCGGTGAAGTCGATGCGCTTGCGCCGCGCGAGCAGATGGCTCATGGGCAGCACGGCCATCAGTGGCTCATTGCGCACGGGCTGGTAGTCGAAGCCTTCGTCCACCGGCAGCAGCAGGGCCGCCAGATCGACCTCCCCGGCTTCCAGGCATTCGCGCAGTTTTTTGCTGCCATGCTCGGTGAGTTCGATATCGATGTCGGGGTAGCGGTTGCGGTAGGTCGCGAACATCGACGCGAACAGTACGCCGCATCCCACTGGCGGCAGGCCGATACGCAGCAGGCCGCGCTTGAGCTCGCGCAGGTCGTTGATCTCGGCGACCAAGTCGCTGCGCTCGGCGAGCAGCACCAGGGCACGGCGGTAGGCAATTTCGCCGGCGGCGGTAAGTTCGTTCTTGTGACCGAGGCGATTAAGCAGCGGCGCGCCCAGCTCGTCTTCCAGGGTCTTGACCGCCTTGCTCACCGTCGACTGGGTCAGCGACACCACCTGCGCCGCCTGGGAAAATCCGCCCTGACGCACCACCTCGACGAAGACACGCAGTGTTCTCAGGTTCATCGGTATTCCTTTTGCGACTGGATGCTAGCGATAAAAGTTGTTTTTATCATGCCAGATGTTTGCTTACCGTAATCCCCCTTTGCCCTGCGGAGACACTGTTCATGATCATTTCGTCGGCATCCGATTACCGTGCTGCCGCCAAGCGCAAGCTGCCGCGCTTCCTGTTTGACTACATCGACGGTGGCGCCTACGCCGAACACACAATGCGTGCCAATAGTTCGGACCTGGCCGAGATCAGCCTGCGCCAGCGCATTCTGCGCAACGTGGATAGCCTGAGTTTGAAGACCACGCTGTTCGGTCAGGAACATGCCATGCCGATCATCCTCAGCCCGGTGGGTTTGACCGGCATGTACGCGCGGCGCGGTGAGGTGCAGGCGGCCAAGGCGGCGACCAACAAGGGGATTCCCTTCTGCCTGTCGACAGTGTCGGTGTGCTCGATTGAGGAAGTGGCGTCGCAAAGCGCGCAGTCGATCTGGTTCCAGCTCTATGTACTCAAGGACCGCGGCTTTATGCGCAATGCGCTGGAACGGGCACAGGCCGCCGGGGTGACGACGCTGGTGTTCACCGTCGATATGCCGACGCCGGGCGCACGTTACCGCGATGCACATTCGGGCATGTCCGGGCCGTATGCCTCGGCGCGCCGGATGCTGCAGGCGGTCACCAAACCACAATGGGCATGGGATGTCGGCGTGATGGGCCGCCCGCACGACCTGGGCAATATCTCCAAGTACCTGGGCAAGCCCACCACCCTTGAAGATTACGTCGGCTGGCTGGCCAACAACTTCGACCCGTCGATCAGCTGGAAAGACCTGGAGTGGATACGTGAGTTCTGGAAAGGCCCGATGATCATCAAGGGCATCCTCGACCCGCAGGACGCCAAGGACGCGGTGAGCTTCGGAGCCGATGGCATCGTGGTCTCCAACCATGGTGGCCGCCAATTGGACGGCGTGCTCTCCACTGCCAAGGCACTGCCGCCGATTGCCCAAGCGGTAGGCGACGACCTGACAGTGCTGGTGGATTCCGGCATTCGCTCCGGGCTCGACGTGGTGCGCATGCTCGCCCTGGGCGCCAAGGCGTGTCTGTTGGGACGCTCGACCGCCTATGCGCTGGCCGCCGATGGCCAGCACGGGGTGGAAAACCTGCTGGATATCTTCGCCAAGGAAATGCGTGTGGCCATGACGCTGACCGGCGTCACATCGATCGAGCAGATCGACCCGAGCACCTTGGTTCAGCGCAGCGTGTAAAACTGCCATCAAGCTGCCATCAACCTGCCAAATAACTGACATTGCGCTGCAGTGGCTGTTTTTGCCCCCCTGAATAGCCTTTGATTTATAAGGATTTTATTAAAAAACAACAAAGTGGCATGAATCTCGCTCTAACCCTTTCAAGCAGGTTATGCGATGACAAGACGTGTGGCAGTGCCCAGGGGTTATAACCCCTGGCAAAGCGGTTTAAACTGTTTCCAATGTTTTACGGAACTGAAGGAACAGTAAGACGCTTGGCACTCGCCACTCTCATCGAGCCTGTAAGACAGCTAAGTGCTTAGAGGCCGACTGCTTATGAAAACCCCGCCCCAGACTCACGCAATCGACTTTGACAGTGCCAAATTGCAACGCCTGGGCTTTGGTCAGCCATCCTCTCTCCCGCACCGCCCCACCACGGTTGTTCAACTGCGCCAACAACTGGGCCTGCAATTGCAGACCAGCCTGGAACCGCAACGCATCCTCGGCCTGTTCTTTCGCGAGATCCAGCGCCTGGTGCCCCTGGACGCTATGCACTACGCCCATCAGCCCAGCGACCTACGCCTGGAATTCGGCCATCGCGGCCATCATTCGGTGAGCTACGCCTTGAGCCATGAAGGCGAACATTTGGGCGAGCTGATATTCCGTCGCAACCAACGCTTTATGGAAGAAGAACTGGGTCAGCTAGAATCCCTGCTCGCCACCCTGCTCTACCCGATGCGCAACGCCCTGCTCTATCGCGCCGCCACCCGCAGCGCCCTGCGTGACCCGTTGACCGAAACCGGCAACCGCATCGCCATGGACCAGACCCTGCAGCGCGAAATCGACATGGCGCGGCGACACTCGAACCCGTTGTCCCTGCTAATGCTCGACATCGATCACTTCAAACGCGTCAACGACACTCACGGCCATGCGGTTGGCGACAAGGTACTGCGCGCCGTGGCCGCGTCAATCAAGGGCCAGCTACGCAATATGGACATGGTGTTCCGGTTTGGCGGGGAAGAGTTTCTCGTCCTGCTCTCCAACACCGGCCGGGAAGCGGCGGCGATCGTCGGCGAGCGCCTGCGCCTGGCGGCACAGACCCAGGAATATTGGGCGGGTGACATACGCATCGATCTGACGGTGAGTCTGGGCTGCTCGACGTTGTTGGCTGGCGAGTCTGCCGAAAGCCTGTTGCGCCGGGCCGACAGCGCCCTGTATGTAGCCAAGCGCGAAGGTCGCAACCGCTTGGCGATGGCGGGGTAGCCCCCCGCCACGCGTTTTACATCACGCTTCGCTGGCGACGCGCACCAGGCGCTCGCGAACAGTCGCGGTCGCAGGCTTTTCGTTCTCCAGGCGCATGCAACTTTCCAGGAACAAGTACATGTAGTCGTAGCTCTTGCACACGGCCTGGCGCAGCTCTGCCTGCAGTTGTCGGCTGGGGTTCATGCCGGCCAACGTGCAAATGATTTCCAGTGCTTCCCAAGGGTGGGCATCGTCGTACTGGGCATGCATCTTCAGCCACTTCATTGCGCGCTTGCGGTCTTCCTCTGGGAAGGCTGCGGCATAAACGCCGGTGGAACACACCAACGCGGACCACTCCCCCGTCGCGCCCTCGATGGCGTAGTTGGTGGCGGCGATCGCAATGATCAACGAATCGGCCGAACTGGTGTGCCAGCACCAATGACTCAGTGCGTGCAGTTCCGGCGCTACGTTCTGTGCTTGCAGCTCTTCGAGGCTGACGCCGTGGGCACCGGCCCAATGCAGCCAATAGTCGGCGTGGTTCAATTCCACCCGAATATTGCGCATCAGCCAACGCCGCGCCATGTCCTCGCCAGGATGACGGGCAAACTTGGTCTTGGTGAGGTTCTGTGCCATGTACAAGGCAAACTGTTCAACCACGGGCCAGCCACCGATCAGGTATTGGCGCATGGTCTTGGCGCTCAGCGTGTTATCACGCATGCGCTGATACAGTTCGTGCTCGACAACTCGGCGCTTGCTCTCGCTACAACCCTGGATCAATTGCTGTGCCCAGGCGGGGTAACTCGAGGCTTCCATAAGTGGGCCGGTTCTGTTGAAGGTGTCGATCACTATAACGCTCCTTTTTAAGTGTGATTGTACAGACCAGCAAATGTTTCAGCGGAATGTGCCGGGCGCCTTGAATAACAGAGGCTGCGGCCGCACAGGTCGACACTGCAAGCTATCAAAGGTAAACAATTGCGGGCGTTCAATCACGTAGCCCTGAGCGTAATCCACACCGATCTCAAGTAAAGCCTGTTCGATGTGCGGCGTTTCAACAAACTCGGCAATTGTGCGTTTACCCATGACGTGGCCGATGTGGTTGATCACTTCGACCATGGCGCGGTTAATCGGGTCGTCCAGCATATCCTTTACGAAACTTCCATCGATCTTCAAGAAGTCTACAGGTAAATGTTTCAGATAAGCGAATGAGGACATTCCGGCGCAGAAGTCATCGAGTGAAAAATGGCAACCTAAGTCTTTGAGTTCATTAATAAAGCGAATTGCACTGCGCAAATTGGCGATAGCGCAGGTCTCAGTTATTTCAAAACAAATCATTTCTGGCGGAACGCTGTAAGCCGCGAACTTCTCGCGTAAAAAATCGAGAAAAGCGTCATCACCAATAGTTATGCCTGACAGATTAATCGCACACATAGCCATAGGCCGGCCCGGACGCTCATGCATGCAACGGGCAATGAGGTTGAACACGTTGTCCACCACCCAGCGATCCAGGGAACTCATCAACCCGTAACGTTCGGCGGCCGGAATAAAACTGTCGGGCAGGATGATCCGGCCGGACTCGTCGTGCAGGCGCAGCAGGATTTCAATGTGCCCACTGCCGGCGTCGGTGTGCCCCAGGGGCGCGATTTCCTGGGAGTACAGGCAAAAGCGGTTTTCTTCCAAAGCCATGTGCAGGCGTTGCACCCAGGCCATCTCGCCGAAGCGCAGGGACAGTTCGGAGTCGTCGGGGTGGTAGACCTGCACGCGGTTGCGGCCCTTTTCCTTGGCCATATAGCAGGCCATGTCGGCGGCGCGCAGCGACGTTTCCAGGGTGGTCGGGGTCTGTGAAATATGCACCAGGCCAATGCTGACGGTGGTCATGAATGGCCGGCCCTTCCACGCGAAATGCAGGTTCTGCACGGTGTGGCGCAGGCTTTCGGCGATTTTTTCCGCCACCGCCGCAGGGCAGTTCTCCAGCAGGATACCGAACTCGTCACCGCCCAGGCGCGCCAGAGTGTCGCCCTCCCGCAGATCCGATTGCAGCAGTGCGCAGATATGCCGCAACAGCTCGTCGCCTGCCGCATGGCCACAGGTGTCGTTGACCAGCTTGAACTGGTCCAGGTCGAGGAACATCAAGGCATGCCGCCCGTTGTGCTCACGCCCGACGTGTTGCAGCACCTGCTCCAGGCGGAACTCGAACTCACGACGGTTGGCCAGGCCGGTCAATGCGTCATGGGTCGCCTGCCAAGACAGATTGGCGATGTATTGCCGTTCCTGGGTCATGTCGTGCAGCACCAGCACCGCGCCGCTGACTTTGCCGGCACTGCGGATCGGCGCGCCCACCAATGTCACCGAGACGGTGCTGCCGTCCAGGCGCTGGATGGTTTTGGAGTGTTCGCTGCCGCCACTCAAGTGGCCCTTGGTGATGTGTTCGATCAGGGCGAAACCATCGGGCTGGGCATTTTCATCGAGTAGGTTGAACAGTGCCGCCAGGGGCTGGCCGTGGGCACGGGCCGACGCCCAACGAGTCAGTGCCTCGGCGGCCGGGTTCATGTAGGTAATGGCGCCATCGACATCGGTGGTGATCACGCCATCGCCGATCGACTCCAGGGTGATCTGTGCCCGCTCCTTCTCCACTTGCAGGGCATCGGCGAAAGCGTGCCGCTGCGTCAACAACTTATAGGTACGCAGCAGCGCCAGAGCGATCAGGCACAGTGCCGTGGCCAGGTTGGTGATCAGCAACAGCCGCAGGATGAAGCGCGAGCCTTCCCCCAGGGCATCGCTGAACGCCTTGGCCGCGGGTGTTACGCCGTCGTTGATGGCAAAGATTTGCGCCTTCCATTGCCGCACATTGTCGTCACGGACCTGGCCGGTGGTGATCGCCCGGTGCATCGCCTGGGCCAGGTCGTCCAGCTGGACCAGGTAGCCATCGCCCACGGCCCACAGCTCAATGGCTTTTTCCAAGTAACTGAAATGGCGAAAGTTGAGATACAGCCAGATCACACTGGAGACGTCATCCGGGTGGTTGCCGCCCTTGATGATCCCCAGGCGCGCCGCGTTGAGGTCGGGGGCCGGGCGGTCCAGGGCGATACGCAGCTCATGCCCGCCCTGGGGCACCGCAATCGCTTGCTGGTATTTGAGGTAGGTGGCTTCGTCGCGATTATCGGCGTACAGCGTCAGATAGTAGATGGCGTCTTTCTGGCCCTTGGACCACAGACTCTCGCCAGCCACATAGACGCGCACCGCTGAAAGCACATATAGACTGATGCAGCCTAATAATGCCTGGAACAATACGACGGCGATAAAGGGCCAGACAATGCCCAACAGCCTTGGCGTTCCGAGAGTCCGCTTCTGCTTCATGAAGTCCCTTGCACATGCACAGCCAAATACGCACGCGAACATCCGCTCCTGATAGCACAGCGTAGGCTAAATCAACGCACTTGTTGCAAGTGTCCGTAAAGTTTGGCGTATAGGCCGCCATCAGCGATCAGTTGCTGATGGTCACCGTCCTCTGCGATATGCCCACCGTCGAACACCAGTACCCGATCAGCTTGTTTCACCGCCGAGAGTCGATGAGCAATGATCAGTGTAGTGCGCCCACTGAGAAACCGCGCCAGCGCCTGGTGCAGGTTGTACTCGGTGGCAGCGTCCAGGGCCGAGGTCGCCTCGTCCAGGATCACCACCTTGGGCTCGGCCAAGACCATGCGCGCAATCGCCAGGCGTTGGCGCTGGCCGCCGGAAAAGCGCACGCCGGAGCGCCCCACCACACTGTCCAGGCCCAGTGGCAAGGCCTTGACGGTCGCGTCCAACTGGGCGATTTCCAGCGCCTGCCAACAGGCCCGGTCACTGCGATTGCGGCCCATGGTCAGGTTGGCACGCACGGTATCGTTGAACAGCGCGGGGTGTTGCAGTACCACCGCGACGTGCTCGCGGATGGTCTCCAGGCCGATTTCCTGCTGGGTTGCACCGCCAAAACGAATACTGCCCGCCTGCGGTGTGTACAACCCCAGCAGCAGTTGCACCAGGGTACTTTTGCCACCGCCGCTGGCGCCGACAATCGCCACCTTCTCACCGGGTTCGATGCTGAGGTTCAACTGGTCGAGCACCCGCTCTTCGCCATAGCCGAACGTCAGGCCACGCACGTCGATGCCGACCGTTTCGCGCCCGGTGAACGGGTCTGCGCCGCCGGCATATTGCGGCTCATCGGCACGGGCGAGCAGCTCGTTGATCCGCGTCAGCGCCCCGCCCGCGGCGTAGTAGGCGTATTGCAGGTTCAGCAACTGCTCCACCGGGCCGATCATGAACCACAGGTAGCTGAACACCGCGAGCATCTGGCCGATGGACAGGTCGGAAAACAGCACGGTGAGCATGGCCGCCGCGCGAAAAATGTCGATGCCGAACTGGAACAGCAAACCGCTGGCGCGGCTGGAGGCGTCGGTTTTCCACTGGGAGTGAATGGCATAGTCACGCACTTCCCGGGCCCGCTGGCCGAGGCGGCCGAGGAAAAAGCCCTGGCGATTGCCCGCACGGACCTCCTGGATGGCGTCGAGGGTTTCGGTCAACGCCTGAGTGAAGCGCGAGGTGCTGTCGTTCTCCAGTTTCTTCAGGTGCTTGACGCGCTTGCCCAACTGCACCGTGGCATAGATCACCAGCGGGTTGAACAGCAGGATCAGCAATGCCAGTTGCCAGTGCATCCACATCAATATCGCCGAGGTGCCGACCAAGGTCAGCATGGCCACCAGGAAACGGCTGAGGGTTTCGCCGACGAATTTGTCCAGCGTATCCAGGTCGGTGACCAGGTGCGTGGTGACGGTGCCGCTGCCGAGGCTTTCGTATTCGCCGAGGGAAATACGCTTGAGCCGCTCGATCAGGCGCACACGGATGCGGTAGACGATGTCCTTGGCCAGCCGCGCAAACAAGCGCGCCTGCACCACGTTGAACACCAGCGCAGCGCAGCGCAGGGTCAGGGTCACCAGCAGCATCAGGCCGATATAACCGGCGGCTTTCTGCCAGCCCAGGGGCAGCGCGTGGTTCATTACCTTGAGCGCGGCATCGCCATGGCCCAGCAGCACTTCATCAACCAGCAGGGGCAACAGCAGGGGGATGGGCACGCTGCACAGGGTCGCCAGCACGGCGACGCCATTGGCGACCCATAGGGATTTTTTGTGACGCAAGGCCAGGCGGCGTATTTCCGCCCAGGTCAGTCGATCGACGTGATGGGTGGGCTCTGCGTCAGGCTGATCAGGCACAGGCAGCTCGCTCCAGCCAGCGGGCGAGCAGCGGCGACAGCGCGGACAGCGGCTGATAGCCGTTGGTCAGCAAAGCCAACTGGCCATTGCGCTCAGCCAGCAGCGTCGGAAAACCGGCGATCCCCAAATCCTGCACCCAGGTGAAATCGGCGGCGGTGGCGGCGTGCTGTTCGGCACGGTCAAACGCCCCGGCGAACTCGATGCGCGGTATGCCGGCTTTTTCAGCCAGCTCCACCAGAATACTGGCGAGGGTCACGTCGCGCCCCTCGACATAAAACGCATGCTGGATCAGCCCCAGCAGCTTCCACGCGCAATCCGGCGCCAGGCTGCGCGCGGTGACGATGGCGCGGCACGCCGGCTCAGTGTCGTAGACAAAACCGTCAGGCAGCGCGCCGTCACGCTTGAACGTCTGCCCGGTGGCGTCGGTGACCGCCTGCCAGTGTTCCAGGATGTAGCGCCGTGTCGTCGGCTCCAGCGCCGCGCCACTGCCGGTGCGCAAGCCGCCCACCACCAGGTGCAGCTCCACACCGGCCGCCTTGGCCTGCTCGACCAACGCCTCGGCCACCGGGGCAAAGCCCCAGCACCAGGAACACATCGGGTCCATCACATAGAGCAGGCGCGCAGACATGGCTCAGGCCTCGGAAGGGGTTTGCTTGTAGTTGAAGCCAATCGGGTGCGGCATATTGCGGGCCTTGGCCAGTTCAATCTGCTTTTGCCGGTCGATCGCGCTGCGACGGGTTTTCTCCGGCAGCTTATCCCAGCAATGTGGACAACTGATGCCCGCCACGTAGTGCTCGGATGCACGATCTTCCACACTAACCGGTGTGCGGCAGGCATGACATTGATCGTAGTCACCTTCGCTCAAGTCGTGGCGCACGGTCACGCGGTTGTCGAACACAAAGCAGTCGCCCTGCCATTTGGTCTCGGCCTGCGGCACCTCTTCGAGGTACTTCAGGATGCCGCCCTTGAGGTGGTAAACCTCATCGAAGCCTTCGCTGAGCATATAGCTGGAAGCCTTCTCGCAACGAATGCCGCCGGTGCAGAACATGGCGACTTTCTTGTGCTTGGCCGGGTCGAAGTTGGCTTTGATGTAGTCGGGAAATTCGCGAAAACTGGTGGTTTTCGGGTCGATCGCGCCTTCAAAGGTGCCGATGGACACTTCGTAGTCGTTGCGGGTGTCGATCAGCAGCACTTGCGGGTCGCTGATCAGCGCGTTCCAGTCCTGCGGGTCGACGTAGGTGCCGACTTTTTTGTTCGGGTCGACGCCTTCGACGCCCAGGGTCACGATCTCTTTCTTGAGCTTGACCTTGGTGCGATAGAACGGCTGCTCGTCGCAGTACGACTCTTTGTGGTCGATATCGACCATGCGCGGGTCGTTCTTCAGCCAGGCCATCAGGCCATCAATGCCTTCGCGGCTACCGGAAACGGTGCCGTTGATGCCTTCTTCGGCGATCAGCAAGGTGCCTTTGATGCCGTTGTCGACCATCGCCTGCAGCAAGGGCTCGCGCAGGGCGACGTAATCTTCGAGGGTGACGAACTTATACAGTGCCGCCACGACAATCGGTTGAGTCATGGGTGTTCTCTCCAGGTGGCTACCCTCGTAAGGGGTGAACCGGATGCAAAAAAAACGCGCCGGCTAAGCGGCGCGTTGCGGATTCTATCAGGGATGAACCGTTAACTGTAGGAGCGAGCTTGCTCGCGAAGGTCGTGAACGATGACACGGATAACCTGACGCCCAGCGGCGCTCTGAGTTTTTTCGCGAGCAAGCTCGCTCCTACAGTAGATTCAACATCAACCCGTCAATGGCCGCCGGCGCAGGTCGGCGAGGCCGGGGCTGCGTCGATTTTCGCCCATTCTTCAGGCGTGTAGGTATGCAGCGCCAGCGCGTGAAACTCGCTCATCAGGTCACCCAGGGTGGCGTAGACCTTCTGGTGGCGCTTGACGCGGTTAAGCCCTTCGAACTGCTGGCTGACCAGCACGGCCTTGAAGTGGGTCTGCAACCCACGGCTGTGCATGTGGCTTTCGTCCAGCACGCTCAAGTGGTCCGGGCCCAGGGCGGCAAGCGCCGTTTCGATACGCTGTTGCATGGTCATTCCTGCTTACTTCTTCTTGGCCGGAGCGGCGGCTTTAGGTGTCAGCTCGTTGGTCATGTCTTCCAACAGCTTGTTCACCACCGGCACGGCGCTTTCCAGCTTGGCCTGGGTCATCTGGGCCGATTGCTGGGTCAACTGCGGCATTTTTTCCAGGACTTTCTTACCCAGTGGAGACTGGTAGAACGCAACCAGGTCCTTGAGCTCGGATTCGCTGAAGTTGCTGGTGTAGAGCTTGACCATGTCCGGTTTCAGTTTTGGCCAGCCGATGGCTTGGTCCAGGGCGGCATTGGCCTTGGCCTGGTAGCTGTCCAGTACGGACTGCTTGGCGGCCGGCGCTTTGGTCTGTTCGAAACGCTGGGCGAACATTTGCTGCACTTGCATGTACACCGGGGTCCCCAGCTTGTCAGCGTGGGCCAGGGTAAGGAAGGCTTCGGCACTGGCGTTGTGGCTGGCGGTATCGGCAAAAACCTGGCCGCTGGCGCAAACCAGAGCAACCGCGGTACAGATGGCACGAAGACGAGTCATCGAGTTTCCTTTTCTAGCAGGCGAGGTCAGACCCCAAGGGCGCCCATTCTGCGCCTAAAAAACCTCGCGGCTCAACCCCAGGCCCTGTCGGGCCTGGATTTGCGGTGGATGAATCCGATGAGAAGTCTTTTAGGGAACCCACTGGGTCGATCACGGCCTAAACTGCGCAAACGAACCTGAAGGAGTGTGCCCGATGAGCCGTATCGAAACCGACAGCCTGGGAGAAGTCCAAGTCCCGGATGACGCTTACTGGGGTGCGCAGACCCAACGCTCACTGGTGAACTTCGCCATCGGCGAGCAGCGCATGCCCCTGGCGGTACTGCACGCCCTGGCCCTGATCAAGAAATCCGCGGCGCGGGTCAACAGCCGCAATGGCGACCTGCCCGCCGACATCGCTCGCCTGATCGAACAGGCCGCCGACGAAGTGCTCGACGGGCAGCATGACGACCAGTTCCCACTGGTGGTGTGGCAGACCGGCAGCGGCACCCAGAGCAACATGAACGCCAACGAAGTGATCGCCGGGCGCGCCAACGAGCTGTCGGGCAAGGCCCGCGGCGGCAAGAGCCCGGTGCATCCGAACGATCATGTGAACCGCTCACAGAGCTCCAACGACTGCTTCCCCACCGCCATGAGCATCGCGGCGGTGCAGGCGGTCAACCAGCAACTGCTGCCCGCGATTACCCACCTGTCCGGCGGGCTGGCGGAATTGTCGGCACGCCATATGAAGCTGGTGAAGACCGG
Source organism: Pseudomonas sp. LY-1 (assembly GCF_053502595.1). Lineage (NCBI taxonomy): Bacteria > Pseudomonadati > Pseudomonadota > Gammaproteobacteria > Pseudomonadales > Pseudomonadaceae > Pseudomonas > Pseudomonas sp. LY-1. The sequence continues at coordinate 4,839,061 of NZ_CP094353.1, forward strand.
TCGCACCCACATGATGGATGCCACACCGATCACCTTTGGCCAGGAACTCTCGGCGTTCATCGCCCAGCTCGATTACGCCGAACGCGCGATCCGCAGCGCCCTGCCCCAGGTGTGCGAGCTGGCCCAGGGCGGCACCGCCGTCGGCACCGGGCTCAACTCGCCCCACGGCTTTGGCGAGGCGATTGCCGCCGAGCTGGCGGCCTTGTCGGGCCTGCCGTTCGTGACCGCACCCAACAAATTCGCCGCCCTCTCCGGCCACGAACCGCTGGTGACCCTGCACGGCGCCCTGAAAACCCTGGCCGTGGCCCTGATGAAAATCGCCAACGACCTGCGCCTGCTAGGGTCCGGCCCACGCGCAGGGCTGGCAGAAGTCAAACTGCCGGCCAACGAACCGGGCAGCTCGATCATGCCCGGCAAGGTCAACCCGACCCAGTGCGAAGCGCTGTCGATGCTCGCCTGCCAGGTCCTGGGCAACGACGTAACCATCGGCATTGCCGCCAGCCAGGGACATTTGCAGTTGAACGTGTACAAACCGGTGATCATCCACAACCTGCTGGAATCGATCCGCTTGCTGGCCGATGGCTGCAACAATTTCCAGGAACACTGCATCGCCGGCCTCGAACCCGACGCCGAACAAATGGCCGCGCACCTGGAACGCGGGCTGATGCTGGTGACCGCGCTCAACCCGCACATCGGCTACGACAAGTCGGCGCAGATCGCCAAGAAGGCTTACGCCGAAGGCCTGACCCTCAGGGAAGCCGCGCTGGATCTGGGCTACCTGACCGACGAACAGTTCGACCAATGGGTACGCCCGGAAAACATGCTGGAGGCCGGACAATAAGCGCATAGCACGTGCTTTTGCTTTGCTCTTGCTCTTGCTCTTGCTCTTGCTCTTGCTCTTGCTCTTGATCTGCTTTTGATCTTAGGCGCCCCGTAAAACCACGCTGGCCGAACGCAGGTTTGAATCCGTGGGTAACCCGGCAGGACGCCGGGTTAGCCGTCCTGGGCCAGGGATGGCCCATGACGGCGGCCCACGGATTCAAGCCTGCGTTCGGGCACACCGAGCCTAGGCGAGGTGCCGAGTGGTGGGGCAAGAGCGTTAATGAGATGGTCAGCCCGGCGAGAACCTCAGGTCTACACTACTGAGGTTCTCACTTTTCCTGAGGAGGTTTTCTCATGAACAGCGTAACGCTTCTAGGCATCGACATTGGCAAGAACAGCTTCCACTTACACGGCCAGGACGCACAAGGCCATCAGGTACTGCGCAAGAAGCTCAATCGAAGCCAGTTGCTGCCATTACTTGCACAAATGCCCCCCCTGCAAAGTCGCCATGGAATCCTGTGGCGGGTCACAGTTTCTTGCCAGAGAAATCACCAAGCTCGGTCATCAGGTCCAACTGATAGCGCCGCAGCATGTGAAGGCTTACGTCACCGGCAACAAGAACGACTTCATTGATGCCGAGGCTATCTGTGAGGCCGCATCACGTCCCAGAACGCGCTCTGTACAGGTCAAGTCGGTTGATCAGCAGGTGTTGTCGACCGTGCATAAACTGCGTAAATCACTGGTGAGTCGGCGCACTGGAGTGATCAACCAGGTGCACGGGTTCTTACTGGAGTTTGGCGTTATCTTTCCCGCTGGCTATGCCGCGCTGGATCGGGTTCCTGCATTGATGGAAGAGCACAATCTACCGCTGCGCCTGCGGCAGGCTATTAGTCGGATGCTTGATGACATTCGTCAATTGACCAGCGAAATCAAAGCACTGGATATCGAGATCAAGCAGCAGGTGAACGGGAGTGACGCTGGCAAAAGATTACAGAGCATCCCCGGCATAGGCCCCCTCATCGCTAGCGCGCTGGTGGCCGATGTCGGGGACGCTTCGATATATAAATCGTCCCGAGATTTTTCGGCTTCGTTGGGGCTGGTGCCACGGCAATACTCAACCGGAGGGCAAACCACGCTCCTGGGTATCAGCAAGCGCGGGGATCGGTATTTGAGAACCTTGCTGATGCAGGGCGCCCAAACCCTGCTTTATCGAATCGATAAGCGAAACGACGCCCTTGGAGTCTGGGCCAGAAACCTACTGGCTCGGAAACCGCTTAACAAAGTTGCCTGTGCGCTGGCTAATAAAATGGCCAGGATTGTCTGGGCGCTGCTGACCAAAGGTGGCACCTACAACGGGCATTTCACCGTGTGACCCAGCTTTACCACCGGCTTTTGCGACGTCAGTAATTGATGGCGATAAACGGCAGATACCCTGGCTGAGAACCTGATAAGCAAAATAGCTTTCGAAGCTGAAGCGCTTTTAAGGACAGGCAGGAGCGAATACTCATCAAGGGCCGAACGCGTAACCGCGCTCAAAAGGAGCCCGGATACATTAGCGCAAGCCTGATTTACCGTTCATCGTGACTGGATAGCAAAAGGTGGGCTGACCATACATTACTTTTGCGCTTTTCAAAAGTGAGCCGCCGTAAGGGCGGAACCCATAGCGGCCATTACCGCAGGAACGGATATGTACCCGGTCAACCGAAAGAACATGGTCGGCCCAGAGGCCGCCATCGGGGGCAAGCCCCCTCCCACATTTGGAACGAGGTGAACCTGTTGGATATGTATCCGCAAGCCCCCCTCCCACACTTAGGCCCGCGTACACCCGATAAAAACACCTGGGCCAATCAAGACGCCAACCGCGCCCGCCGCGCCTTGAGCCCCGCAAACAACGACGGCGCCAACGCCACCATCGCCGACCCCAACACCACCACCAACGCCCCCACATACCCCAGCGCATTGATCTGTTCAGCCTGCACAAAATCCGGCCACCACCACGCCGCCAAGGCCACTGCCACAAACGTCACCAACGGCGTCAGCGCCAGGGTCGCACTCACCCGCGAGGCTTCCCAATGGGCCAGGGCCTCGGCAAATGCGCCATAGGCCACCAGCGTGTTCATGCAGCACGCCAGCAGCAACCAGCCTTGCACCGGGCTCAGTTGCAGGGCCTCCAGCGGATGCGCCCAAGGCGTGAGCAACACAGCACACGACAGATAGATCACCATCATCACCTGCAACGAATTCCACACCGTCAGCAATTGCTTCTGGCCCAGGGCGTAGAACACCCAGATCGTGGTGGCGAGCAGGATCGTCAGCACCCCGGCGGTGTAAGTGCCCAAGGACGTCAGCAACTCCACCAGACGCTGGTTGAAGAACAGGCCAAAGCCGATGAGCAGCGCCACCAGGCCCAGCACCTGGCCCAGGCTGAAGCGCTCTTTAAATACAAACACGCTGGCGACCATCAGGAAGATCGGCCCCATCTGCACCACCAGTTGCGCCGTGCCGGGGCTGAGCATGTTCAGGCCTACCAGGTACAGCACGTAGTTGCCCACCAGGCCGCACACGGCCATTGCGACCAGCCAACCGCCGCGCGGCCCGAGCACGCGCACGCTGGGCAACCGCTTGACGGCGGCGAGATAGACGAACAGGCAACTGCCCGCGACCGTCAGGCGAAACCAGGTGACGGTAATCGGGTCCATCACTTGCAGCACTTGCTTGAGTTTGATCGGGAGAATGCCCCAGAGCAGCGCGGTCAGCAGGGTCAAGCAAAAGCCGTAGACCCAGCGGCCGGAAGAGATGTGCATGCGCGCCCCAGAAGCCAGAGGAAGTGGAACAGGCATTCTAGGGGCAAGGACACCGATTGGGATACGCCGCCATTCAAATGTGGGCTGGCTTGCCCGCGATAACGGAGTGTCAGCCAAACACCCGTTATCGCAGGCAAGCCAGCCCCACAACGGACTCAGCGCACAGCTTCGAACAGCCCGGTCGCCCCCATGCCGCCGCCCACGCACATGGTGACGACGCCATAGCGCAGATTACGCCGCTGCAACTCACGCACCAGGTGCCCGACTTGCCGCGAGCCGGTCATGCCGAACGGGTGGCCAATGGAGATCGAGCCGCCGTTGACGTTGTATTTGGCATTGTCGATTTCCAGGCGGTCGCGCGCATACAGGCATTGGGAGGCGAACGCTTCGTTGAGTTCCCACAGGTCGATATCCGCCACCTGCAAGCCCTTGGCCTTGAGCAACTTGGGCACCGAGAACACCGGGCCGATGCCCATCTCATCCGGCTCGCAACCGGCCACGGCAAAGCCACGGAAAAACGCCCTGGGCTTGAGCCCCAGCGCCAGGGCTTTGTCCAGGCTCATCACCAGCGTCATCGAGGCGCCGTCGGACAATTGCGAAGAGTTGCCCGCCGTCACCGAACCGTCTTCGGCAAACACCGGTTTCAAACCCTGGAGACTGGCCAGAGTGGTGTCCGGGCGATTGCAGTCGTCACGGTCGACCACGCCGTCGAGCACCTGCACCGCGCCGCTGTTCTTGTCCTCGACGGCGTACTTGACCGCCATCGGCACGATTTCATCGTTGAACAAACCATCGGCCTGGGCCTGGGCGGTGCGTTGCTGGCTTTGCAGGGCATACCGGTCCTGGTCCTCGCGGCTGACGTGATAGCGGCGCGCGACGATTTCGGCGGTCTGGCCCATGGGAAAATAGAGGCCCGGCACCTGTTCTTTGAGCAGCGGGTTGATCAGGTTGTCGGTGTTGACGCTTTTCATGGTCAGGCTGATGGACTCGACGCCGCCAGCGACAATGATATCGCTGCAGCCCGAGGCGATCTGATTGGCCGCGATGGCAATCGCCTGCAAGCCCGAGGAACAGAAACGGTTGAGGGTCATCCCTGCCGTGCCGGTGCCCAGTTGCGACAGCACCGCGACGTTGCGCCCGATGTTGTAGCCCTGGGCGCCCTCGTTGGAGCCCGCGCCGACGATGCAATCCTCCACCGTCGCCGGGTCGATGCCATTGCGCGTCAGCAGCGCGTTGACGCAATGAGCCGCCATGTCATCCGGCCGGGTCTGGTTGAACTTGCCGCGAAAGGATTTGGCCAGGCCGGTTCGCACGCTGTCGACGATCACTACTTCACGCATGGGGCTACCTCGATCTTGTCGTTGTTGGGAGATGGACCGAGGATAGATCCAGGCCTGCCCAACCGCGACGATCATTCACCCCGTCTATAGGCCTACTTCTTCTTGCCTTTCTGGTCGTGCTTGTCGGACTTGGCGAACGCCTCTTCCAGCGCCAGGTTGATGGTGCGCAACACCTTGACCCGCGCCCAGCGCTTGTCATTGGCTTCGACCAGGGTCCACGGTGAAACCTCGGTGCTGGTGCGGTCGACCATATCGCCCACGGCGGCACGGTATTGATCCCACTTATCGCGGTTGCGCCAGTCGTCGTCGGTGATCTTGAAGCGTTTGAACGGGATCGCTTCGCGGGCCTGGAAGCGCTCCAGTTGGGTCTGCTTGTCGATGGCCAGCCAGAACTTGACCACGATCACCCCGGCATCGCGCAGTTGCTCTTCGAAATCGTTGATCTCGCCATAGGCGCGCATCGAGTCCATCGGCGTGCAGAAGCCTTCGATGCGCTCCACCAGCACCCGGCCGTACCAGGAACGGTCAAACACGGTGAACATGCCCCGCGCCGGAATCTGCCGCCAGAAGCGCCACAGGTAAGGCTGCGCGCGCTCGTCTTCAGTGGGTGCGGCGATCGGCACGATTCGGTACTGACGAGGGTCGAGGGCCGCGGCGACCCGGCGGATCGCGCCCCCTTTGCCGGCCGCATCGTTGCCTTCGAAGACCGTGATCAACGCGTGCTTGCGCATGCGCTTATCGCGCATCAGGCCGGAAAGACGCGCCTGCTCGGTGATCAATTGCTCTTCGTAATCGTCTTTTTCCAGGCTCAGGGTCATGTCCAGACTGTTGAGCAGGCTCACTTGATCCACGGCCGCCGGCAACGGCGCCGGGTTCATGCCGCTGACTTTGCCCTTGGGCTGCCTCAGGGCGTTTTGCAGGCCTTCGAGCAGAATCTTGCCCACCGTGAGGCTGCGATAATTGCTGTCGACCCCTTCGATCACATGCCAGGGCGCGTAGTCGCGGCTGGTGCGGCGCAGGATGCGTTCGCCGAAGTGGACGAACTTGTCATAGGTCTTGGACTGCTGCCAGTCCAGCGGGCTGATCCGCCAACTGTGCAGCGGGTCGTCGGCCAAGGCCTTGAGCCGCGCTTTCATCTGTTTCTTGGACAGGTGAAACCAGAACTTGAAGATCACCGCGCCTTCGTCGCAGAACATCTTCTCCAGGCGCTCAGCGCCGGCGATGCCCTGATCGAGCCGCGCGTCCTTGATATCGCCCTGCACGCGGCTTTGCAGCATCTGGCTGTACCAGTTGCCGAAGAAGACCCCCATGCGGCCTTTCGCGGGCAACTGCCGCCAGTATCGCCAGGCTGGCGGGTGGGCCAGCTCTTCGTCGGTCTGCTGGTCGAAGGTGCGCACCTCGATCAGGCGCGGGTCCATCCATTCGTTGAGCAGCTTGACCGTCTCGCCCTTGCCGGCGCCTTCGACGCCGTTGATCAGGATGATCACCGGAAAACGTTTCTGCTGTTGCAGCTCGAACTGCACTTCCAGCAAGGCTTCGCGCAGGGCCGGTACTTCGGCGTCGTAAGTGTCTTTGTCGATGGCATGACCGATTTCAGCGGATTCGAACATGAGCAGCTCCGTTTCAAGATCGCTCAAGACTAGCGGATTGGGCAGCAACACGCGGCAGGAAATTCCACGCTCGCTTGCCATGGATCAATTCATTGCCGGTTGATCGGCTAGAATGGCCGCCTTGCCTTTGCCGAGTCGCCCATGAACCCTGTAACCCACGCCCAGCTCGACTGGGATGACCAAGGTCGCCCGCACTCGCGGGTCTTCGACGATGTGTACTTTTCCGACCAGTCGGGCCTTGAAGAAACGCGCTATGTGTTCCTCGAACAGAACCGTTTGCAGGCACGGTTTGCGGCCTTGCCGGCGGGCGGGCGCCTGGTGATCGGCGAAACCGGGTTCGGCACCGGGCTGAACTTTCTCTGCGCCTGGCAACTGTTCGAGCAACACGCGGTGGCCGGTGCACGCCTGCATTTTATCAGCGTGGAAAAGTACCCGCTGAGCCACGCCGACCTGCAACGCGCCCTGCTGCTCTGGCCGCAACTGCAGCCGTTCGCCGCGCAATTGCTGGCGCAGTACATCGCCATCCACCCAGGCTTCCAGCGCCTGGTGCTGGATAACGGCCGCGTGACCTTGACCCTGCTGATCGGCGACGCCCTGGAGCAGTTGCCGCAGTTGGATGCGCAGATCGACGCGTGGTTTCTCGACGGTTTCGCCCCGGCGAAAAACCCGGACATGTGGACCGCCGAGCTGTTTGCCGAACTGGCACGCCTGGCGGCCCCGGGGTCGACCATCAGCACCTTCACCAGCACCGGCTGGGTGCGACGCCTGATCAATGCCGCCGGGTTCAAGATGAAGCGCACGCCGGGCATTGGGCATAAATGGGAAATCCTGCGCGGTGAATTCCTCGGCTGGCCGGTCGAGACGCCGTTGCCTGCCGCGAGCAAACCGTGGTTCGCGCGCCCGGCGCCGCTGCACGGCGAACGCAGCGCCCTGGTGATCGGCGGCGGCCTGGCCGGCTGCACCACGGCGGCCAGCCTCGCCGCACGCGGCTGGAACGTCAGCCTGCTGGAGCGCCACGCCACCCTGGCCGAGGAAGCCTCGGGCAACCCGCAAGGGGTGCTGTACCTCAAGTTGTCGGCCCATGGCACGGCCCTTTCGCAATTGATTTTGAGCGGGTTCGGCCACACCCGGCGCCTGCTCGAACACCTGCACCGAGGCGTCGACTGGGACGGTTGCGGCGTGCTGCAACTGGCGTTCAACGCCAAGGAAGCCGAGCGCCAGGCCCAGTTGGCTGCGGCGTTTGCCCCAGGCCTGCTGCATCCGTTGGACCAGGCCCAGGCCCAAGCGCGCGCCGGTGTGGCGCTGGAACACGGCGGGCTGTTTTTCCCCGAGGGCGGCTGGGTACATCCGCCGGCCTTATGCGAATGGCAAGCCCGGCACCCGTTGATCAACGTGCTGACGCATCACGAGGCCCTTGAGTTGCAACGGGTCGACGGGCAATGGCAAGCCCTGGCCGGCAACACCCTGCTGGCCAGCGCCACGGTGGTGGTGCTGGCCGGCGCGGCCGAGATCAAGCGGTTCCCGTTCAGCGCCGAGCTGCCCCTCAAGCGCATTCGCGGGCAAATCACCCGCCTGGCGCAAACCCCAGACAGCCAGGCGCTGGCCACCGTGGTCTGTGCCGAAGGCTATGTGGCCCCGGCGCGCCTCGGCGAACACACCCTGGGTGCCAGCTTCGACTTCAAGAGTGACGACCTGGCGCCGACAGTCGCCGAGCATGTCGGCAACCTGGAGATGCTGCGGGAAATCTCCGTCGACCTGGCCCACCGCTTGAACGCCGACACACTGGCCGCCGATCAACTCGAAGGGCGCGCCGCGTTCCGCTGCACCAGCCCGGACTACTTGCCGATTGTCGGGCCGCTGGCCGATCACGCCCTCTTCGACCAGGCCTATGCCGCGCTGCGCAAGGATGCCCGCCAGGTCCCCGAGGCCGCCTGCCCGTGGCTCGACGGCGTGTACATCAACAGCGGCCACGGCTCACGCGGCCTGGTGACCGCGCCGCTGTGCGCTGAATTGCTGGCGGCCTGGCTGGACGATGAACCCTTGCCGCTGCCCAAAAGCGTGGCCGACGCCTGCCATCCGAATCGATTTGCCTTGCGTGCATTGATCCGCGGCACGGGCGGGTCATAACAACGGCAGCGGGCAGGCGGTCAGCGCGCCGGGCTTGAGCGCCTCTACGGTCTGACGCCGGATCTCGGCGGACTCAACCTGGTTCCGCTCCTGCAAAATCACGTTCATCTGCTCGCGGTAGTCGGTATCGCTCAACGTCTCGCCCTGATCAAACACCGCCTGCATCCGTTCGTCGAACGGCGCGGTCAAGCGCCCGAGCGACACACTGTTGGCCTTCTTCAAATAGCCGGTCCACACCGGCAGTTCGACCAGGTAATTCAACAACTCGGATGATTCCTCGGCCGCCCGCACCTGGTCAGCGGCAGCCCTCAAGTGCAAGGGTTTGACCTCACTCAAGCTCTCGAAACGCATATCTCGGGGTTGGCCCGGCAAGTCAAACGTGTCGGCCAAGCCTTTTCGAAAGGCCAGGCTCACCTCCAGCGGGTCGGCGCTGGGGTGTTCGTCGCTGTGCTTGCGGGCAAAACGCTCAAGCCGGTCGAGCCGAAACAATCCCCGACTTAAATGCAGCAGCGGTTCGGCGGTCAACTGACCGCCCTCGACGGCTTTCGAGGCCTCGTGAATATGCGTCAGCACCTCCAGATTGCTGAAACTCGCGGCCGCGGCATCGTCACAATTGAGCGGCGTGGCGGCGCGGTCAAAGACCTCCTGGCGCAAGGCGGCATCGTGTTCGGCCGACTCCAGCACCCACCACACGCGCCGGCTCATGTCCTCACGGACCGTGTTGGTATCGGCGGCGCCCCCCAGCCCGGCCAGTAGATGGAACAGCCCATCGGAGCCCGGTTCCGCCTTGAGCGCGCTCCAGGTGGCCTGTTTGCTGGTGAACAGCGTGCCCACGTCCTTCAACCAGAGCTCCTGCGCCCTTTGCTCGGTCATACGGGCAATATCATCTTCCAGAAAGCCCATGCCCACACCGACACGGCTTCGGTAGCGACTCAGCAACTGCCGACTGGCAGCATCCAGGGGGTTGCCCCCAAGGTTAAGCGTGCGCGCAACCCCGCGCGGGACATCGGCCAGCCATTGAGGCAACGCCGTGATTCGATTGCCACGCAGGTCCACCGTCTCCAGGTACGGTGGCCTGCGCAGACCGCCCGGCAGTTCCCTGAGCGAGCAGCTATTGAGGAACAATGTGCGCAGATCCAACATCCGCCCCACCGTCGGCGCGTTCAGCAGCGGGTTGTTATTCAGGTCCAGTAGCCGCAGTTCGGTCAAGCCCGCCAGGGTCGTGCGGGACGCCTCGGTCAGTTGCAACTGGTTGTCGCTCAGGTACAAGCGCTGCAACCCGGGCATCTGCTCCAGCGTCTGCGGCAGGTCGGTCAGTGTGTTGCCCATCAGGTCGAGCGTCTGCAGGCCCTTGAAGTGCTCAAGGAACTGCGCAACGTCATTGTTGAGCGCCATGTGCTTGAGCGACAGCACTCGAACATGGGCGAAATCAACTTCGGCTAGCAACTGAGGCAACGGGCCAGCCACCATGCCGTCCAACTTCAGGCCAAATACCTGCGCCTCTTCATTGGGCAGCAGCGTCTTGCGTTTCCAACTGCGCTCAATGGACTTCATGACCGATTGGCGCGCCGAGCGAAAATCCTTCCGGGCAGAACGGGACATACCTTTGGTCGCCGCCTTGTCGTCATACCAGCGCTTCAACGTCAGCAGCAGCACCTTGAGTTGGCCTTCCAGCCCTTTGACCGCCTTGGCGCGCGACACGTGATCCGGGCCCAGGTCGTGCAGCAACCAGCCGAGCTGGCGTGAGTCGAGCTTGGGGTAGAGCTTGCGCCCCTTGCGCATCAACGCGGCCGGCTGCGTCGGCGGATCTTGCCGTACCGCCTGAATGCACGCCAACGCCGGCTTGGGCTGCGGGCGCTGCGGCCAGAGGTAACGCGCCAGCGTCTTGCGCTCCGCTTGCGCCCTGGCCAGCAGCTCATGGCGCAAGAACGCGCCGCGCTGCGCACTCGTCAGTTTCAGCGTGGCCAGTTGATCGGTCGACAACGTATCCGTCAGGGCCTGGTAAAACCCCTCCTCGCCGGAAGCGAGCGGGGCCAACGCCTTGCCTTGCCCATCAAATGCCTGACAGCCCCGGGCCGTTGTCACGACGGTGCGGCGCAACGCCGCGTCCGGCGCGCCCTGTTGCGCAATCAGCTCGCCCGTGAGCGTTTCGCGGCGCACTTGCAGCGACATCGCCTGCGGCCAATCGGGCACTCGCGCCAGCAGCCCGACAGCCAGCCGCTGGGTGGCTTCGCTGCCTTGGCGCGGCCAGTACAAACCACTGAACGCCTGATCTTCTTCAAGCAGTTGCAACGCCTCGCGGGTCTGTTGCGCCAACGCCAGCGGCACCCGACCGGACTCACGCAACCGCCCGAGTTCCACGCTCGGTGTCTTGGACAGCAGCTCCCAGGCGATGCGATTGGGCAAGCGCGGATAGCGCGACTTGAGCAAGCCATGATCGCTGTGAGTGATCACCTCGGCGTCCTGATACAGCTGCTCGCACACCTGCCGATGAGTGAGATCGAGCGAGGCGAGCAAGCGTCGTTTCAAGGTCGCCTCAGCCGCGTCAGGTTCAACCACGCCGCCGAGCAATGTCTGGGTTTCATCGGCGTCCAGCGCGGCGAGCAGCGTTGGTATGACCTCGCCGTCTTCCAACTGTCGCTCGGTGATGTGGATGCTCATGTCTTCATAATTGAAGGGGGCTACGTCCGGGTAGCGCCCGAGCAGGTTGCCCTCACGGCTCAACACCTCGAAGTAGCGCCCGCTGGGCCAATCGGCCATATGCGGCAAGGCGAACATCTGGGTGCGTGCCGTACTGGTATCCAACTGTGCCTGATGTTCAAGCTGCCAAGTCAGGTCACGCACTTTTTGCTCTTGTATGAAACGCACCACACCGTCCCTGAAGCGCTCCGGCAATGGCAGGTTTTCCGCCGCCAGGTAGCGCAACTCGGACAACGACAGGTCGGCAATGTGCGCAATCTCGTTCAAGCGCTCATCGCTCAGCGCACCCAGCGCGGGATGCAAGCGTTTGATGATGTAGGACCGGTTTTCCCACTCTTCGGGCCGCTCCCACTCAAACCGCCAACCGCCCATGGAATTGTGCTCAAGCACCGGACGATAGGCCTCGCCGCGCTGTGGGTGCAGGGCGCGCCACTGCTTGGTGCCGGCGTCGAAGACCATCGAATACACCCCGCCTTCGATCTTGACGTAGAACCTCCCGTTGACCTGATACACACCCGCGCCGTTGGCCACGCTGCCGGCGATCACTTCCGGGGGCTGACGATAGGCCTGGGCCCGACGCCGCCATAACCCCGTGCTGTCGTCGGGCCGCTTGACGGCCTCCATGCTGTCAAAAAAATCCACCGGCCGGGTGATCAGGCGCTTGGCTGCGCTGAACACCTTTGCACCTGCCGCAAACAGAGCCATCCCCGCGATGCTTTCAGCCACGTTGACCAAATGCCCGAGCGCCTCGGCTTTTTCACGATGATTCCAGTCGTCAGTGCCCTCAAACACTTCGCCCAGTAACTGGCCGATGCCGACCCCCATCATCAAGGCCCCCAACCCCGGCACCACAAAACCGGCGACGTTGAGCACGGTCAAGCCGGCGTCCAGGTAGTTCTGCAGGCGCTTCCGGCGCGCGTCTTCATCCGCCTGCGCCGTGGGCACCGCCAACAGGTGCGCGTCGAGCAGCAGCTTGCCGGTGCCGACGTTGAAAAAGAACCTCGACAGGTTGCCCGTCTCCGCCACCGGTTCCAGACGCGCCAGGGTTCGGCTACGGTCAAATCGCTGGAAAAAATCGAAGCGTTCCGACTCGTCCAGGTAGCCGGTAAAGAAGCGCCGATAGGTCTGCACCTGGAGCTTGAGCGTCAGGTACTGTTTGAAGTCATCCAGCGACGGGTACTCGTACCAGGGGCGTATCGGTTCATTGGGCATGTACAGCACCACCGGGCCCGAGGAAAAACCATCTGTCGAGGCGTGGGCCAACACCATCACGCCCCACACGCAGCTCCCGCCGATATTCAGCCCCTGCCAGACCAGCGGCTTACCGTGAAACAGCAGATGCTGCATCTGCTCGGCGGGGGCATCCGCCTTGATCAGCGCCTGCAGCACCGTGTAGGTCGACTGGCTGATATCGCCCTTGGCATACGCGAGGTGCAGATCGGTCTGCATGTCCATGCACCTGGCTTGCCCCAGGGTCGAGACGGTTGGGTTGTAACTGCGCGCAGCCGCCGCTGAGTTGCCCGAAGCCGGCAGATTGAACACCTCCCGCAGATGCCGTTGATAGGCGGCACCGAGGTCCAGCTCCCGGCAGTAGCCCACGAAGGTTTCGGCGCTGAGGCCTTCAATGACCGCCTGCCCCGCACGAATGACCGAGCCCTGCTCCATCCCGCCGGGCTCGGCAAACGCCTGCGGGAAGTTCTGCATGGCCGCCTGCAGCAGGCTGTGTCGCTCAGTCTTGATGACCTCGATCGCCGGGCCGACCGGGGCTTTCATTTTGAAAGAACGCTGAGGCACATCCAGCGTGTCGCGCTCGATATCCAACGACGCATGCCCCTTGCCCGCCAGAAACGCCTTCAGCCGCTCGGCGCAAAAAACCTTGAGCGGTTTGACCCGCGCCAACAGGCGCGCCGCTCGTTCGTGAGGGTGCTGGCTGTGTTCATGGGCGTTTTGCAGGGCCTGGCGCGTCTGGCTATCGGCGTCTATCCACCAGGCGGGCAACGTCTCTTGCAGCACCTGGGCTTTGTCCAGGTCCGCGGTAATTTCCAACAGCGCGGCGGTGACTTGTTCTTGCGTCACCGGCGCGGCGGTTTGAGCTGAATCCTGTGATTCGGCCATCGGTAGCCTTCCTTATCGCGTTGAGTAATGACGCTCAACGATAAGCCCGACGCCTGCGGCGAATGACGCAAAAACCGGGGCGGTTGCCCCACCAAACCGCGCAAAATTTGTATGTTTACCAGCCCTATTTACCGCCCGCGAATCCGCCGCCACGCGCGGCGCAGGGTCGCGCCCGAGCAGTCAAGGCTGTTTGCCTTATAACAGATTGTTCTAAAACTCCGTTGATTTGCCCGTGTCAGTTTCTGGGTACGCGCCCTTTGGGCGTATTGAGTGTTGAACCTCCCCAACGGAAAAACCGGTAAGGAATTTATGTGCGGATTAGCTGGAGAACTACGTTTCGATGCCCAACCTGCCGACCTGGCTGCGATTGAGCGCATCACCCACCACTTGGCCCCACGCGGCCCCGATGCCTGGGGCTTCCATGCCCAAGGGCCGATTGCCCTGGGCCATCGGCGCCTGAAAATCATGGACCTGTCGGACGGTTCTGCCCAACCGATGGTCGATGCGCAGCTGGGTTTGTCCCTGGCCTTCAACGGCGCGATCTATAACTTCCCGGAACTGCGCCAGGAGCTGGAAGCCTTGGGCTACGCCTTCTATTCCGGCGGCGACACCGAGGTGCTGCTCAAGGGCTACCACGCCTGGGGCGAAGCCCTGCTGCCCAAGCTCAACGGCATGTTTGCGTTTGCCATCTGGGAGCGCGATGCCCAGCGTCTGTTTATTGCTCGTGACCGTCTCGGCGTGAAGCCGCTGTACCTGTCGCGCACCGGCCAGCGCCTGCGCTTTGCCTCGACGTTGCCGGCGCTGCTCAAGGGCGGCGATATCAACCCGATCCTCGATCCGGTGGCGCTCAACCATTACCTGAACTTCCACGCCGTGGTGCCCGCGCCGCGCACGCTGCTGGCCGGCATCGAGAAACTGCCGCCGGCCAGTTGGATACGTATCGACGCCCACGGCAACACCGAGCAGAAAACCTGGTGGACCCTGCCTTACGGCCCGCGTGAGGATGAGCAGCACCTGACCCTCGAAGACTGGACCGACCGCGTACTCGACAGCACCCGCGCAGCCGTAGCCATCCGCCAACGCGCCGCCGTGGATGTGGGCGTGCTGCTGTCCGGCGGCGTCGACTCGAGCCTGCTCGTCGGCCTGCTGCGGGAGGTCGGCGTGCAGGACCTGTCGACCTTCTCCATCGGTTTTGAAGACGCCGGCGGCGAACGCGGCGACGAGTTCCAGTACTCGGACCTGATCGCCAAGCACTACGGCACCCGTCACCACCAACTGCGCATTGCCGAGGGCGAGATCATCGAGCAACTGCCGGCCGCGTTCCGCGCCATGAGCGAGCCGATGGTCAGCCACGACTGCATCGCCTTTTACCTGCTGTCGCGGGAAGTGGCCAAGCACTGCAAAGTGGTGCAAAGCGGCCAGGGCGCCGACGAGCTGTTCGCCGGCTACCACTGGTACCCGCCAGTGGACGGCGCCAGCGATCCGTATGCGGCGTACCGCGAGGCGTTTTTCGACCGCAGCTACGACGACTACGCGGCCACCGTCGCGCCGAAATGGCTGACCGCCAATGACGCCGCCGGCGACTTCGTGCGCGAGCATTTCGCGATGCCGGGCGCGGACGCCGCCGTGGACAAGGCCCTGCGCCTGGACAGCACGGTGATGCTGGTGGACGACCCGGTCAAACGCGTCGACAACATGACCATGGCCTGGGGCCTGGAAGCGCGCACACCGTTTCTCGACTACCGCCTGGTGGAACTGTCGGCCCGCGTACCGGGCAAATTCAAATTGCCCGACGGCGGCAAGCAGGTCCTCAAGGAAGCGGCGCGTCGGGTCATCCCGAGTGAAGTCATCGACCGCAAGAAGGGTTACTTCCCGGTGCCCGGCCTCAAGCATTTGCAGGGCGATACCTTGAACTGGGTCCGCGATTTGCTGCTGGACCCGAGCCAGGACCGCGGCCTGTTCAATCCGGCCATGCTCGACCGCCTGCTCACCGACCCACACGGTCAACTCACCCCGCTGCGCGGCTCCAAGCTGTGGCAACTGGCGGCGCTGAACCTGTGGCTCAGCGAACAAGGAATCTGATCGATGAAACCTCTCGCAGCGGCTTACAGCCAACGCTTGCTCAAGGGCCAGGCGCCGACCTACGAGCGCCTGCAAGCACGCCTGGCCGAAGACGGCAGCCCACTGGCCGCCGAGCCGATCGCGGTGCATTGCGGCTGGGGCCGGTTGTTGATCGGCCACACGTTTCCCGACCCGGCCAGCCTCGCCGAGGAGCTGCTCAACGAGCAGGCCGGCGAGCGCGACATCGCGCTGTACGTGGCCGCGCCCCAGCAGATCCTGGGGATCGATCCGCAGCAACTGTTCCTCGACCCGTCCGACACGTTGCGCTTGTGGTTCTCTGACTATCGTCCGTCGACCCGCGTGTTTCGTGGCTTCCGTATTCGCCGCGTGCAGACCGAGGCCGATTGGCAAGCGGTCAACCAGCTCTATCAGGGACGCGGCATGCTGCCGGTTGACGCCGCACGCCTGACGCCCCGCCACGCGGGCGGCCCGGTGTATTGGCTGGCCGAGGACGAAGACAGCGGCGCGGTGATCGGCAGCGTGATGGGCCTCAACCATCAGAAAGCCTTCCACGACCCGGAACACGGTTGCAGCCTGTGGTGCCTGGCGGTCGACCCACACTGCACCCGCCCCGGCGTCGGCGAAGTGCTGGTGCGCCACCTGGTGGAACACTTCATGAGCCGTGGCCTGAGCTACCTGGACCTGTCGGTGCTGCACGACAACCGCCAGGCCAAGAGCCTGTACGCCAAGCTCGGCTTTCGTGCCTTGACCACCTTTGCGATCAAGCGCAAGAACGGCATCAACCAGCCGCTGTTCCTCGGCCCTGGCCCGCAGGCGGGGTTCAACCCCTACGCCCGGATCATCGTCGAAGAAGCCCATCGTCGTGGCATCGACGTACACGTGGACGACGCCGATGCCGGCCTGTTCACCCTCAGCCATGGCGGCCGACGCGTGCGCTGCCGTGAATCGTTGAGCGACCTGACCAGCGCCATCAGCATGACCTTGTGCCAGGACAAAAGCCTGACCCACAAGGTGCTCAACGCCGCCGGGTTGAAACTGCCGGCGCAACAACGGGCAGGCAGCGCCGATGACAACCTGGAGTTCCTCGACGAACACCAGCGCATCGTGGTCAAACCGCTCGATGGCGAACAAGGCCAAGGCGTGGCGGTGGATCTGCAGACCATCGAAGAGGTGCAACAGGCGATTGAAGCGGCGCGCCAGTTCGACAGCCGGGTCTTGCTCGAAAGCTTCCACGAAGGCCTGGACCTGCGCATCCTGGTGATCGGCTTCGAAGTAGTCGCCGCAGCGATCCGCCGCCCGGCCGAAGTGATCGGTGACGGCCAGCATTCCATCCGCGCCCTGATCGAGGCGCAAAGCCGTCGTCGCCAGGCCGCCACCGACGGTGAAAGCAAAATCCCCCTGGACGCCGAAACCGAGCGCACCCTGCACGCGGCCGGTTATGACTACTCCAGCATCCTGCCCAGCGGCGTGCAGTTGGCCGTGCGCCGAACCGCCAACCTGCACACCGGCGGCTGCCTGGAAGACGTCACCGGCATCCTCCATCCGACGCTGGTCGACGCCGCCGTGCGCGCCGCGCGTGCCCTCGACATCCCGATGGTCGGCCTCGACCTGATGGTGCCGGCGGCCGATCAAGCGGAGTACGTGTTTATCGAAGCCAACGAACGGGCCGGGCTGGCCAATCATGAGCCGCAGCCGACAGCGGAGCGGTTTGTGGATTTGTTGTTTCCGCACAGTCAGCCAAGCGCTTGAAAGATGTATTGCCTGGAGCGGCGCTATCGCGGGCAAGCCCGCTCCCACAGGTGACCGCATTCCAAATGTAGGAGCGGACTTGCCCGCGCTGAAGCCAGCCCCGCCACCGCCGCTAACCCCTCATCGAAACCATCGATGCCCTCACCCCATCAGGAGTTTCCATGACCCGAACCCTCCCCGAACCGGATCTCAACTACCTGCAAAAAGTGCTGCTGGAAATGCTCGCCATTCCCAGCCCGACCGGCTTTACCGACACCATCGTGCGCTATGTCGCCGAGCGCCTGGAAGAACTCGGCATCCCCTTTGAAATGACCCGCCGTGGCACCATCCGCGCCACCCTCAAGGGCCAGAAAAACAGCCCCGACCGCGCGGTGTCGGCGCACTTGGACACCATCGGCGCCGCCGTGCGTGCGATCAAAGACAACGGCCGCCTGACACTCGCCCCGGTCGGCTGCTGGTCGAGCCGCTTTGCCGAAGGCAGCCGCGTCAGCCTGTTCACCGACAACGGCGTGATCCGTGGCAGCGTGTTGCCGCTGATGGCCTCCGGGCATGCGTTCAACACCGCCGTGGATGAGATGCCGGTGAGTTGGGACCATGTCGAGCTGCGTCTGGACGCGTACTGCGCCACCCGCGCCGATTGCGATTCCCTGGGGATCGGCATCGGTGACTATGTGGCGTTCGACCCGCTGCCCGAGTTCACCGAGAGCGGGCATATCAGCGCGCGTCACCTCGATGACAAGGCCGGCGTCGCCGCCCTGCTCGCCGCTCTCAAGGCGATCATCGACAGCGGCGAACCCTTGCTGATCGACTGCCACCCGCTGTTCACCATCACCGAGGAAACCGGCAGTGGCGCGGCGGCCGCCCTGCCCTGGGACGTGAGTGAGTTCGTCGGCATCGACATCGCCCCGGTCGCCCCCGGCCAGCATTCCAGCGAACATGCCGTCAGCGTGGCGATGCAGGATTCCGGCGGGCCGTATGACTATCACCTGTCGCGCCACCTGCTGCGCCTGGCGACGGATAACGAACTGCCGGTACGCCGCGATCTGTTTCGTTATTACTTCAGCGATGCGCACTCGGCGGTCACCGCCGGCCACGACATTCGCACTGCTTTGCTGGCGTTTGGTTGCGATGCGACCCATGGCTATGAACGCACCCACATCGACAGCCTCGCGGCGCTGAGCCGTTTGTTGGCGGCTTACATTCTCAGCCCGCCGGTGTTCGCCAGCGACGCGCAACCGGCGCAGGGTTCACTGGATCGGTTCAGTCATCAGCTCGAGCACGAGACCCAGATGGAGAGCGACACCCGCGTGCCGTCGGTGGACAGCCTGGTCGGCCAGAAGTCCTGACACTGGCAACAACGGTCCCGGCGCAGTAGCATCGCCGGGACTTAACCCCAGAGGCTTGTATGCTGATTCCCTACGACGCACTTGAAGTCGACACCCTGACCCGCCTCATCGAAGACTTCGTGACCCGCGACGGCACCGACAATGGCGACGACACGCCCCTGGAAACCCGCGTACTGCGCGTGCGCCAGGCACTGACCAAGGGCCAGGCATTGATCGTATTCGACCCCGACAGCGAGCAATGCCAGTTGATGCTCAAACACGACGTGCCCAAGCATCTGTTCGACTGAAATGGCAGTTCAGGGGTTGGGCACCAGCACCGGATGAGTCGCGGCGCCCTGGCGTTCGACGATCTTCTGGTACACCTCGGCGCGATGGACCTGCACCCCGGCGGGGGCTTCGACCCCGAATTTCACCTGGGAACCGTTGAGTTCGAGAATGTGCAAGGCGATGTCATCGCCGATGGAAATGATTTCGCCTACGGCACGGCTTAAGACCAGCATGGCGGTTGTCCTTTTCGAGTGACAGGACCCCGACCTTGCGCGCTTGGGTGATGCTCAGCAATGACTTGCGGTCGAATCAGGCATCACCTACAGCAGTAGGTAATTTGCCTGACAGACCACATGATTTTTTTGCGCAGAGCCCGATCAAGAAACCGATCAGCCCTTAATCGCCTGGGCTTTGGCGCGCATCTTGTCAGCCATCACGGTCATCTCGTCATACAGCAACTGCGGGTTCTTCTGCTTCAACGCCCAGGCCATTCGCCCTTGCTCGTGGGGCAGGATCATGAACTCACCCTCAGCCACCCGCTGGTAAATGTAATCCGCGATATCGGCCGCCGAAATCGGCGAGCTTTCCAGCAACTTGCCCACCTGCGCCTTCATAGCCGGGGTCGGCCCACGGAATGAGTCCAACAGGTTGGTCTGGAAGAACGACGGGCACACCACGTGAACCCCGACTTCCTGCTGCTTGAGCTCCACCAGCAAACTCTCCGACAACGCCACCACACCCGCCTTGGCCACGTTGTAGTTGCTCATGGCCGGCCCTTGCATCAGCGCCGCCATTGAGGCGATGTTGATGATGCGGCCTTTGCTCTTTTCCAGCAGCGGCAGGAACGCCTTGCAGCCCTTGACCACACCCATCAGGTTGATTGCGATCTGCCAGTCCCAGTCTTCCAGGGACAGTTCGGCGAAGAACCCGCCAGAGGCCACGCCAGCATTGTTGACGATTACATCGATGCCGCCCAGCTTGACCTCGCAGGCCTGGGCAAAGGCGGTGAGCTGGCTGTAGTCGCGCACATCGCAACGCTGGATAAACCCATCGCCGCCCGCCTCGCGCACTCGCTTGAGGGTCTCTTGCAAGCCCGGCTCGCTGACATCCGACAAGGCCAACTGCCAACCCTCGCGGGCCCAGCGCAGCGCGATTTCGCGACCCAGTCCGGACCCGGCACCGGTGATCATCATGCGATTTTGCATAGGAAAATAGCCTTGTGGTTCACGGAAGAAGTGATCGGCAGTGTAGCGAAGGTTTTTCCTACACCCACGCACCATCCAATTGATGAATGCCCTGAGCAAACCGCGGGACGGGTCGGATGCCATGGCCTGGCCTAAGTTCAATCTTTTTCAACTAAGCGCAGGCATTTGTCGGCGCGTTAAAAGAAATAAGTGCGTTTCCAAAATGCTTTAAAAAAACACGGAATTTTCTGCGAAGCGGCACAGTCGGAGTTGTTAAGGCGTCCGCAATTAAACCGGTGGGCCTAATGTTAAACAACCAGTCCTTGCACAAGGCCTATAAGGAAATACAACTATGAGCCTCATTTTAATCATCATCCTGATTCTCCTGCTGGTCGGCGGTTTGCCGGTGTTCCCGCACTCCCGTAGCTGGGGTTATGGGCCGTCGGGTATTCTCGGTGCCGTCCTGGTGGTGCTGCTGATCCTGTTGTTACTCGGCAAGATATAAACGCCGGGCAAAAAAAAGAGGCCTTCATGAAGGCCTCTTTTTTATTGCCGGGCGATTAGTCCGGCTTACCGTCGACAACACCGGCGGTGTTATCCAGCAAACTTTTGGTCGCGGTCTGCAGGAACGATTCGAGCTTCTGTTTCAGCCCAGCCTCGTCCGGCGATTCCGCGATCACTTTACCGGTCGGCTCGGCGCCCAGTTCGTATTGCCACAGTTTCGCTGGCATTTCCTTAGGCAATACCAGCACGCGGTCGCCGGTGACCAACGCCACGGTCTGATCGCTGCCCGAAGGTTTGATCACGCCGAAGCCCTTGTCGCCTTCCGGCAGGTTGAGCAGGTCACGGCCCCAGCACTGGTGCAGGGTGTCGCCACCGAGACGGCCCATGATGGTCGGTACGATGTCGATCTGGGTGCCCACGGTGTGGTCACGCTCGCCGAACTTCTCTTGCATGCCCGGTGCAATCATCAGCATTGGCACGTTGAAGCGACCCAGGTCCATCTCGGTGATCTGCTGCTCGTTACCGAAACCGTGGTCGCCCACGATCACAAACAGGGTTTCCTTGAAGTACGGCTCCTTGCGGGCCTTTTCAAAGAACTGGCCCAGGGCCCAGTCGGAGTAGCGCATCGCCGTCAAATGCTCGTTGAGGCTGCCACGGTCGGTGACTTTCTCCACCGGCAACGGGGTCGGCAAGGCATACGGCGTGTGGTTGGACAGGGTTTGCAGCAGGGCGTAGAACGGTTTGCCGCCTTCACGCGCTTTCAGTTCTTCCAGGCCACGGTTGAACATGTCCTGGTCGGACACGCCCCACGTCGGATCGGAGAACACCGGGTCGACAAAGTCGTTGCGGCCGATGAAGTTGGTCATGCCCTGGTTGCTGAAGAAGCCCGACTGGTTGTCCCAGGCGAAATCGCCGTTGTAGACATACACGTCGTCAAACTTGCGCGCACTGAGCAACTGCGGCAGGCCCGACAGCTTGTGGCTGCCTTCCGGGGTCTGCATCAGGTACTCGAACCCCGGCAGGTTCGGGAAGCACGCCATGGTGGCAAACATACCCTGGTGGGTGTGAGTGCCGTTGGAGAAGAAGCGGTCGAACAGCAGGCCTTCCTTGGACAGTTTGTCGAAGTACGGCGTGATATTGCCCGGACGCCCCAGGGCGCCCACCGAGTGACCGGCGAAGCTCTCCATCAGGATGACCACGACGTTCTTGATCGGCAGGGTTTTCTCGGCCGGTGGCGTGAAATCACGGCGCACGGCGGCGGTGTCGGTATCCACCAGCTTCTCTTGCGGCAGCACCAGCATGTCGCGCACGGTCTGGGTGGCCAGCGGTTGTTCGAGGGTGGCCTTCCAGATGTTGGTGCGGTCTTCGGAGAAGCGCGACTTGGCTGCGGCGATCAGCGACAACGTGCCATTGAGGCCCAACTGGTTGGCGAAGTTCGAATCGGTGGTATAGACGTCACCCCAACGCAGCGGCGGGCCCTGGCGCAGGGTGCCGCGAGCGGCGACCACGGCGACCAGCAGGCACACCACAAACACCGCGATCCGCGAATACCACGGCGCCACTTGGCGGGTGCCAATGGTGCCGCCGCTGAACGGGCCGCGTGGGCGCGTCGCGCGGTCGGCGCCCTTGAAGGCCATGCTCAGGATCAGCGTGCCCACGGCCCAGGCGAGCAGGTAGCGCACCACCGGGAAACCGTACCAGAGCATGCTCATCACGGTTTTCGGGTCTTCCTTTACGTATTGGAAGACCAGGCCGTTGAGGCGCTGGTGGAATTCGCGGTAGAAGTCCATCTCCATCAGGCCCAGGAACAGCGCGATGCTGGAGGCCAGGGTCAGCCAGAAACGGAAGAACCCGCGCGCGGCCATGGCCCGCACACTGAACAGTGCCAGCAGCAAGGGGATCACCAGGTACACCACCAGGCGAATGTCCAGGCGCAGGCCGTTGGCGAACGCTTCCAGGAAGGTCGAGGCCGGTGTGTCGAGGATCATCTCGCGGTTGTACGCCAGCAGCGCCAGGCGCAGCAGGGAGAACATCACCATCATGACCAGTGCGCAAAGCAGCGTGTATGCCAGATGGGATTTGACGGTCGGTTGCAGCAGGCGATTAGAAGCTCGCTGCTGATTCAGGGCGTCCGGGTTTGCCATGTCGTTTCAGGACCCATTGGAAGTTTAAGTTGCGAAAGAGTGCAGTGGCGTCCGACCCTCGCCCAGGCTGGCTGGGGTAGGCGGTAAACGCGGTGGCGCAAATGGTGCCCGATCACTGCCGGCAACGCTATTAATTACTGAACGCGTGCCGCAATCCTGCCGCTGACGGAGCGTGAGATAGAGCCGTTGCGGGGAGATAAAGCCGGCGAATTGTCTTGGATGAGATGTGAAAATTTCGTACAGCGAATATTTCGACACACAATATCAAGGCATTCGTTGAAACCATTGTGGGAGGGGGCTTGCCCCCGATAGCGGTGGTTCAGCCACTGTTGTAACGACTGATACACCGCTATCGGGGGCAAGCCCCCTCCCACATTTTCCGTGCCCGCTTCTGCTTGAGTGAAGCTGGAGCTCAGAAGCGCATGTTGCCCCGTGGCCCGGCGATCGCCCAGATGATCAGGCCCAGGACCGGCAGCAGCAGGATCAACAGAATCCACAGCACCTTGGCACCGGTGCTTGCGCCACTTTTGAACACATTGATGATCGCCCAGATATCCAGCGCGAGGATGATCAGCCCGACCAGACCGTTGAAAGTGGAACCCATGGTGTCGCTCCTAAGTGAGGGCATGCCCTTGTAGGATAGCCAGCCCTGGCAGGGGGTTCCGTTTTATTTCAGACGTGGACCGCGACCCGCAGCGCTTCCAGGGACGGTTCGCCCTTGATGCCAACTTCGGCGCACAGTTCCAGCACGCGCGGCAGGTCGTTGCCGTACACCAGCACGGCCTGGATCTCGTCGTCCAGTGGCTGGCTGAAGTTCAGCAACACATAACCACCGTCTTCCGGGCTGAGGGCACTCATCTGGATCTGGATACGATTGAGCGCGGTGAGGGCTTCGGTCTTGGCCAGTTGCTTGGGCTTGAGGTTAAACGCCACGCCGGGGCCGAACGATGCAACGATCTGCGTAAACAGGTCGCCATAGGTGTCGGCCTGGAACAGCACGGTGTCCGGCAGGCTGCCGACCACTACCCACTCGCCCAACGGAATCGAGAACGTATCGTCGTAGTTGATGTCCGGGTTTGCCGCCAGAAACGCCACAGGGTCGGCGTAGGCCTGCGCCGCTTCTTCGGCGATGCGTGCCACCTCGTCGTCGCCCATGACGCCGGCGCTGATTTTACGGATGAGTTCGACGAGGGCGTTTTTCATGAAAGGGTCCTGTGGCGGGCTGGTTTTTGAGGGCGCGTAGCCTACACCAGTTTCTGCAACTGCGCCGCCGTATCCACCGCGCCCATGGTCTGTGCCGCTGCCAATGCCGTGGCGCCCTGGGCGTCGATCGCCTTGGGGTTGGCGCCCTGGCTGAGCAGGTAGTCGAGCATTTCGACGCGGTTGAACATCGCCGCCATCATCAATGCCGTGCGCCCGTCCGAGGATGACGCGTCAACCGGCGCGCCGCCTTCGATCAGCGCCTTGACCACGGGCAAATGGCCCTTGAACGCCGCACCGGCCATCGGCAGTTGATGCTTGTCATTGGCGATCTGCGGGTCAGCCTTGAATTCCAGCAGCACTTTTACCGCGTCGGCGTGGCCGTGATAAGCGGCCAGCATCAGCAAGGTGTCGCCATTGTGGTTACGCAGGTTGGCTGGTAAGCCCTTGGCCAGCAGCGCGGCCATCAGGGCGGCATCGCCTCTGCGCGCGACGTCGAAGACCTGCTCGGCAAATTCGGCGGCTTCGTCGTCAGTCATTTGTTTGGCGTGGTCCGACATGTGGGGGCTCCTTGTCTGGTAAGGCTTGGGGTACTGAAGCGTAGGCGCCCAGTGTCGCGAGGGAGTTCCCCACTGTCATGGTTTTTTTGTCGAAAGCGGCCATAGGCAGAATCAATAGCGGAACTGACCGCCCTGGATCTGCGCAAGCAACTGGCCGGTAACGGGCACGTAACTGTCCGAACCGGGCAACCAGGCGTACACCGGGTCGTTGCCCGCCTTGTCCGGGTCGAACGCTTCCTCCTTGAGCCGCACTTTCTGGTACTTGAACGTACCCGTTGTCTCCATCTTCATCTTGATCCGCAGGAACAGCGGCACCGCATAGTGCGGCAACTGGCCATGGGCGAATTGCAGCAACTCGCGCATATCCAGGGCGGCCAGGGATTCGCTGGGGGTGATGGCGACCATGCCGGCGCGGCCATTGGTGTTTTCGATCTCGACGCCGTAGGCCACCACTTCGGCGATCTGCGGGTGTTGCAGCAGGATGTTCTCGACCTCGGTGGTGGAGACGTTTTCACCTTTCCAGCGATAGGTGTCCCCCAGGCGATCGACAAATTGCGCATGGCCAAAACCGATGCTGCGCAGCAGATCGCCGGTATTGAAGTAACGGTCGCCCTTTTCGAACACGTCGGTCAGCACCACCTTGCGGTTCTTTTCCGGGTCGGTGTAGCCGTCGAACGGCGCCTTTTCGTCGATCTTGGCCAGCAGCAGGCCCTGCCCGCCCGTTGGCACCTTGCGCATGAAGCCATCGGCGCCACGCAGTGGCTCACCGCTGTCGTGGGCGTAGTCCACCAGCGCCCAGTGCTGCAGGCAGAAGCCGATGGTGTTGTCGAAATTCAACACATTGGTGAAGCCGATATTGCCGTCACTCGCGGCATACAGCTCACAGATATGCTCGACGCCAAAGCGTTGCTTGAACTGCGCCCATACGCCGGGCCGCAGGCCATTGCCGACCATCTTGGTCACGCGGTTGTCACGATCCTGGACGTTGGCGGGTTGGTCGAGCAAGTAACGGCACAACTCACCGACATAACCCAGGGTGGTGGCGTTGAACTTGCGCACATCGTCCCAGAACTGGCTGGCGCTGAATTTGCGGCGAATCGCAAACCCCGACGCGCCGACAATCGCCGAGCCCCAGCACACGCAAAGGCCAGTGGCGTGGTACAGCGGCAAGGTGCAATACAGGACGTCGGCGGGACCCATGTCGAGGGCGATGCTGCCGAAGCTGACGGCGGTTTTGGTCCAGCGGCCATGTTTCATGATGCCGGCCTTGGGCAAGCCGGTGGTGCCGGAGGTGTAGATATAGAAGCATGGGTCGTTGAAAAAGATCTGCCGGGAGCTGGCCAGGTTGTCCACCGCGCACTCGGCACTGGCGGCCATCAGGTCGACATAGCCAGCAGGCACGGCGCTGCTGTGTTGATCCGCGACAAACCAGGTGCGGTCCGTCTCGATCGCCACTTGCTCGCGCACCGCCGTGTAGGCCGCCACCAATTCCGCCCCCACCACAATCGCCACCGGGTTGACCAGATTCAGGCTGTGAACCAGCGCCGCCTGGGTTTGCGCGGTATTGAGCATGGCGCAGATGCCGCCCAGCTTGGCCACGGCCAGCACGTTGAGCAGCAATTCGGGGCGATTTTCAATAAACAACGCCACTACATCGCCTTTGCGGATGCCCTGGCGGTGCAAGTGATGGGCGATGCGGTTCGCACGCTGATTGGCGTCGCGGTAACTAAGCACGCTGTCGCCATACAACAACGCAGCGCCGTCAGGGTTGCGCAGGGTCGCTTGCTCGAAATGCCAGCCCAGGCCACAGGGCTGCGCGGGGTCGGTGACATTGGCGGCACGCATGCCGCGGACTACCCGAGGCAAGGCCCGGACGATGGCGGGCACCTTACGCAGCAGCATGCTCCAGGTAATCATGTCGTTTTGCGGAGGGTTCATAGAGGAACGTCCTTTTTCTTATTCTTCGTGGAGACCAGAAGCTCCGGCACTTTTGTAGGCAGCAAGCCACATGCTCACGGGAAAATACGCCAGCCGTTCTTAGGCTGTACACGCGGGATTTGAAATGTTTTGTATCCCGGGCCGGCAACAGGCAACCGACAAACAGGGAATTTAGCGACACATCCACAGTCCTTATGAGTAACGATGCGCCCGCCTGACCGGATCGAATAGCGCAAAATGCAGGATGCATGATGGCCACTCATGCAAATTGCACGAAATCAAAAATCTCAATTTTTCACAACTGATTGATTTTTAAAGACTTATTGTAAAGTAGTGAGGTGGCACAATCACTGCACCTATCACTCCATGCTTGCCAACTTGAGCCAACGGAGCTGATAGACATGAGCCTGATCCAAGATAAATTCGCCTCAGTATTTTCCCAATACGACGTCACCACTCAGCCACGCCCGGACGGCGGTATCCTGTTGACCCTGCGCAACAGCGAAGGTAAGCAGGTCAAGCGTTCGATCTCCTACCAGCAATTGCACACGGCCGATCAACTCACCTGGGTAATCAGCGCCATTCGCCGCGACCTGGCCGAACAAGCCAGCGACCTGCCGCAGATTTCGATGCTGCAAAGCCAGAACCGCTTTGCCCTGCCGACTTACCACTCGGCATAAGCCACCCATAAAAAAGGGCCGCGACGCCATTAAGCGTCGCGGCCTTTTTTATGAACTCAACACAAGCCCAAGCGGGCCGCTTCATTCATCGCTTGTACACGATTGTTGACTTGTAACTTGCCGTAGATGTTACGTAGGTGGAATTTCACTGCGGCTTGGGACGTTTCACGAATCCGGCTGATTTCCCAGATCGTCTTGCCTTCGGAGGCCCAGCGCAAGATCTCCAACTCGGTCCGGGTCAGGGGCTTGCCGGACAGGGCCAGACGCTTTCTGGCATCGATGGGCACGCTGAACGGCGTACCTGACGCCTCTGGATCACTCATCGCTTTCTCTCCTTCTTATTGGTTGATGCTTATCGCCTTTCGGATTCCTCCTATTGACAGGCGATATAAACATTGAGGCCGGAGAGAGTTACATAATGCAGAGCGTTAGAGCGTAAGGCCGGTGATAAACAGCCAGGCCTTACAGGTAAATAGGCCTTTTCCCACAACAAATTCCAACTTGCCGGGGTTGAACATTCAAGTCGATTAAGACTAGTCATCCATCCCTGGAAAACCGGCAGCGATATCGTCCCCGGTGAACTCAGACACCCCACCGTTTGCCGTATGGGACAGGCGCAACATCACAAAATGTGGGTTCTCGCCCATATCGAACCAATGAGGCATGCCGGCCGGGATCACCAACAGGTCATTTTTCTCACAGCGCACGCCGTACACATAGTCGCCAATGTGCAAGGCAACCAGGCCTTGGCCGGCGATGAAAAAGCGCACGTCATCTTCGCTGCAACGGCGCTCGGCGAGGAACTGATCGCGCAATGCCGCCTTCTGCGCAGGATCGCCGGGGACACGCAGCACGTCGACGCTGGCATAGCCGAGGGCGTCGATCTGCGGCCGGTACGCTGCGATCATGGCGGCGTCGTCCGCGCCTTTTTCAATAACGGCGGGCTGCCAGCGCTCGAATCGCACGCCGTGCTCGGCCAGGGTCGACACGACATCCTCGAAGTGGGTCAGGACTTTGTTCGGGGTATCCGGTGTGGAGACGTGGTAAACAGCTACATAACTCATAGGACAGTTCCTTGGTTCTGCTCGTGCAATCGAAAGCCGATGATAAGGGCGGCGGCCAGGGCCGCAACGCTGGCGATACTGAAGGTCAGGGCCGGCCCCAACAGGTTCCAGCTGTAACCGGAATACAACGCACCCAGCGCGCCGCCGGTGCCGGCCAAGGCCGCGTATAACGCCTGGCCCTGGCCTTGTTGGCGGGGGCCGAAGCTGCGTTGCACAAAGGCAATCGCCGCCGCATGAAAGCTGCCGAAGGTGGCCGCGTGCATCACCTGCGCCAACAGCAGCACCCAGAAAAATTCCGCGAACGCGCCCAGCAACAACCAGCGCAGCGCCGCCAACAGGAAACTCGCCATTAACACCCGGCGCAGCGAAAAGCGCGTGAGGATGCGGCTCATGCCCAGGAACATCAACACTTCCGCCACCACCCCGAGGGCCCACAGCATGCCGATCACGCCACGGCTGTAGCCCAAGTGTTCCAGGTGCAGGGTGAGAAAGGTGTAATACGGGCCATGGCTCATTTGCATCAACGCCACGCAGGCATAAAACGCCAGGACGCCGGGGCTGCGCAACTGCTTGAGGAAGCCTTCGCCGGCCAGGCGCGGGCCGTGGTTCGCCGGCTGCGCATTCGGCACCCACAGGCTGGCAGCAATGATCCCGGCCATGATCACCACGACCACTACCGGGTAAATATCCAGGCTCAGCCAGTCGAACAGGCGACCCATGATCACCACCGTGAGGATGAACCCGATGGAGCCCCACAGGCGGATCTGGCTATAACGCGAGGTCTGCTGGTGCAGGTGGGCCAGGGTGATCACTTCAAACTGCGGCAGCACCGCATGCCAGAAGAACGCATGCAGGGCCATGACCAGGGCCAGCCAGGCGTAGGTCTTGCTGACGAAAATCAGCGCAAAACTCACCAGGGTACACACCGCGCCAAAGCGCACGATGGCCAGGCGCCGGCCAGTGTAGTCGCCCAGCCAGCCCCACAGATTGGGGGCCACGCAGCGCATCAGCATGGGGATGGCCACCAGCTCGCCGATACGCGCGCTGGAGAACCCCAGGTGATCGAAGTACAGCGCCAGGAACGGCGCCGTTGCCCCCAGCAGGGCGAAGTAAAAGAGGTAGAAGCTGGAGAGTCGCCAGTACGGGAGGGCTGGCGTCATGCAAGGGGCCGCTTCGCGGCCCCACGCGAGCAAGCTCGCTCGCCACACACCGTCACAGCTGGCCCAGCACCGGGGTACTCACGCGCACATCGGCGTTTTGCCCACGGTTGCGCAGCAGGTGATCCATCAACACGATCGCCATCATCGCTTCGGCGATCGGCGTGGCGCGGATGCCGACGCACGGGTCGTGGCGGCCCTTGGTGATCACGTCCACCGGGTTGCCGTACACATCGATCGAACGGCCCGGCGTGGTGATGCTCGACGTGGCCTTGAGTGCCAGGTGCGCAACGATCGGCTGACCGGAGGAAATACCGCCGAGGATGCCGCCCGCATTGTTGCTGAGGAAGCCCTGCGGGGTCAGTTCATCGCGATGCTCGGTGCCGCGCTGGGACACGCAGGCGAACCCGGCGCCGATTTCCACGCCTTTCACGGCGTTGATGCTCATCAGCGCGTGGGCCAGTTCAGCGTCCAGGCGGTCGAAGATCGGCTCGCCGAGGCCCGGTTTCACGCCCTCGGCGACCACGGTGATTTTCGCCCCGACGGAATCCTGGTCGCGGCGCAGCTGGTCCATATAGGCTTCCAGCTCAGGCACTTTGTCCGGGTCGGGGCAGAAGAAGGCGTTGTCGCCGACACTGTCCCAGGTCTTGAACGGGATTTCGATCGGGCCCAGTTGGCTCATGTAGCCACGGATAACGATGCCCTGGGTCGCCAGGTATTTCTTGGCGATGGCACCGGCGGCCACGCGCATCGCGGTTTCGCGGGCCGAGCTGCGGCCGCCGCCACGGTAGTCGCGTTCGCCGTATTTGTGGTGGTAGGTGTAGTCGGCGTGGGCCGGGCGGAACAGGTCCTTGATCGCCGAGTAGTCCTTGGACTTCTGGTCGGTGTTGCGGATCAGCAGGCCGATGGCGCAGCCGGTGGTGCGACCTTCGAACACGCCGGAGAGGATCTCGACTTCATCGGGTTCCTGGCGCTGCGTGGTGTGGCGGCTGGTGCCGGGCTTGCGGCGGTCGAGGTCACGCTGCAGGTCTTCCAGGGACAGCTCAAGGCCGGGCGGGCAGCCGTCGACAATGGCGACCAACGCCGGGCCATGGCTTTCGCCCGCGGTGGTGACAGTGAACAGCTTGCCGAAGGTATTGCCGGACATGCAGGGCGCTCCGTGAAATCAGTTGTAATCACTCAGAGGTGATAACCAAGCGCGCCAGTATACGCGGGCCAACCGACTAGTTCATCCTCGAAACCTTCCCGGTAGACGTTGGTCGAACCGGCACCTCCTCAATGATGGCGCGATGATGCTTCGAGTTTTGCTGTTTACCCTCACCCTGTTGACTGCCGTAGCCCATGCCGCGTCCCCCGTGGTGTTGCAACGGCCCATCAGCCTCGACACCGGCAGCGGCGAGCTGTTCGGCTCGCTGCTGCTGCCGCAGTCCGACAAACCGGTGCCGGTGGTGCTGATCATTGCCGGCTCCGGCCCGACCGACCGCAACGGCAACAGTGCCGACGGCGCGCGCAACGACAGTCTCAAGCGCCTGGCCTGGGTCCTGGCTCGGCATAACATCGCCAGCGTGCGTTACGACAAACGCGGTGTGGCGGCCAGCCTGGCCGCCACCCCCGATGAACGCAACCTGACCCTCGACGCCTACGTGGCCGACGCCGTGGCCTGGGGCAAGCTGCTCCAAGCCGACAAGCGCATGGGCCCGCTGATCGTGCTGGGCCATAGCGAAGGCGCGCTGGTGGCTGCGCTGGCGGCACCGCAACTCGACCCGGCCGGGGTGATTTCCCTGTCCGGCAGCGCCCGCCCGGTCGACCAGGTGATCCGCCAGCAACTGGCCGGTCATCTCCCCCCGGCCCTGCAGTTGCGCAGCAATGAAATCCTCGACCACCTCAAGGCAGGCCAAGTGGATGCCGATGTGCCTGACCCACTGCTGGGCATTTTCCGACCCAGCGTGCAGCCGTATCTGATCAGCCTGTTTCGCGCCGATCCTTCGGCCGCCTTTGCCAAGTTGCGCATGCCGGCACTGATCATCCAGGGCACCCACGATTTCCAGGTGGGTGTGGGCGATGCCCGACAATTGAAGAGCGCCAAGCCCGATGCCGAACTGACGGTGATCGAAGGCATGAACCATGTGATGCGCATCGTGCCCAATGAGGTGAAGCAACAGTTGGCGTCCTACAACGACCCGCAATTGCCCCTCGCCGCCGAGCTGGGAACCCGCCTGGTGCGCTTTATCGACGGACTTCAACCCCGTTAACCGACTAATTGCCTCCAGTACTGGGAAAAACGGCCGATAAGCCCAACGTCGACAGCAAAAAGCCTGTCGATTGGCTGGGCTAGGACAGGATCGCGCCGCATGACTAACACCGAAGCAACACCAGAACCTACCGCCGACACCCCGGCGGAACACACCGAGGTCGTCGACGCGGCGTCCCTGCCGTGGGCGGACGTGCAGGCCGAACATTTCAAAATGCTGCGTCTGGCGCCTCTGGCCACCGACCGCGCCACCGGGGTACGGCCCTTGCGGTTCGTGCAATTTGGCTATGTCGAGCGCCATGACCAGCATCACAGCCTGCTGCGCATGGTCATCCAGTTGCCGGGACAAAGGGTGCGCCGCGAGCAGAATCACCTGGATATCTGGGTCGATCACGCTAAACACCGCGTGCATTTCGGCCCGGGCAATAGCCTCGAAATCGAACCGGCCAACCGTGGCATCGGCCGCTTCCTGGTCGCCCAAGGCGCCGCGTGGGCGAAGAAGAAGTGGTCGCACTACCGCGTCGACGGTGTGGACCTGTCCAACAAGGACGCCCTAAACGAAGCCACACGCCTGCGCCGCGATCATTTCTTGCGTATCCAGGGTTTTGATGTGGCCTACGCCGACGTGCAGCATCTGAAGGGCAACGTGCAACCCGGCAAGGTCAGCGACGTGCTCGATAGCTGGAACACCGAGAAAGTGCAGTTCGTGGAAATCCTTGAAGCCGCGCAAATGCTGCAACAGGCCGAGCAGAACCTGATGGAGCAGGAGGTGAAGCTGCGCAAGGAAGAGGAAAAGGTCACCAAGTTCAAGCGTGAGGACAGCGGGCTGCGCTTCACCATCACCTGTCTGGTGGCGTTTACCGTGTTTCAGGCGGGGTTGTTGATCTGGATTGCCACCCACCGGTGATGTGGAAGGGGGTTTGCTCCCGATAGCGGTGCATCAGTCAATGCATTCAGTGACTGTCACGCCCGCATCGGGGGCAAGCCCCCTCCCACACGGGTCGGTTAAACCCTGGCGGCGAATACCGCCTGATGGTTGCGGCACTGCTCCGCCGTGAGCATGAACACCCCGTGCCCGCCGCGCTGGAACTCCAGCCATGCGAAGTCGACTTCCGGGTACAGCGCCTCGACATGCACCTGGCTGTTGCCCACTTCGACGATCAACAAGCCCTTCTCGGTCAGGTGGTCCGCCGCCTCGGCCAGCATCCGCCGTACCAGGTTCAAGCCATCGTCGCCGCAGGCCAGGCCCAGTTCCGGTTCATGCTGGTACTCGTCCGGCATGTCGGCGAAGTCTTCAGCGTCCACATACGGCGGGTTGGACACGATCAAATCGAAGCGCTGGCCTGGCAAACCATCAAAGCCATCGCCCTGAACGGTATACACACGCTCGTCGGCGCCATGGCGCTCAATGTTCTGGTTGGCCACTTCCAACGCTTCAAACGACACGTCCCCCAACACCACTTCGGCGTCCTGGAACTCGTAGGCACAGGCGATGCCGATGCAACCAGAGCCGGTACACAGGTCAAGAATGCGTGCCGGCGGCTGGTCCAGCCAGGGTTCGAAGCGGTTTTCGATCAGTTCGCTGATCGGTGAGCGCGGGATCAGCACGCGCTCGTCAACGATAAACGACATGCCGCAGAACCAAGCCTCGCCAATCAGGTAGGCTGTCGGCACCCGCTCATGGATGCGACGGTGGAGCAGCCGTTGCAGGTGGGCGACTTCCTCTTCTTCCAGGTTGCAATCGAGGTAGCTGTCGGCGATTTCCCAGGGCAGATGCAAGGCGCCGAGCACCAATTGCCGGGCGTCGTCCCAGGCATTGTCGGTACCATGCCCGAAAAACAGCTCTTCCCCATGGAAACGGCTGACAGCCCAACGGATATGGTCGCGCAAGGTGCGCAGGCGGGAAGTGATCACGGGGGCAGACTCCTGGAAAAAACGACTGGCGATTCTAACAGCCTTCGTCTGTACCGACGATGTACGAAAAGCCTCAGCCGTATGTCGGATTTCATCCAATTTGCCATCATCGCGTCAAACAAGCGCACCTCTTGACATGGCTGCACGCCAGCAACGGCGTAGCTTACGATGGTAGCGATTCACAGAACCGCTCAGCCAGTGGACAATGGCGCAAAAGCCCCCCTCACAGGAGCCCCCAGAATGTCCGTTCCAAAGACGATGTTTCAAATCAGCGGTCGAGGTTACGCGGCTGCCAATCTCAGCCATGCGACCCTCGTGATCATCGATGCGCAGAAGGAATACCTCAGCGGTCCACTCGCCCTCACGGGCATGGACGCGGCGGTCGGCAATATCAAGCAACTGGTCGCCGCGGCGCGCAACGCCGGTCGCCCAATTGTGCATGTGCGCCACCTGGGCACCGTGGGCGGCCTGTTTGACCCACAAGGCGAGCGCGGCGAGTTCATTCCCGGCCTGGAGCCTATGGGCGACGAAACCATCATCGGTAAACTGCTGCCCAGCGCGTTCCACGGCACCGGCCTGGAAAAACACCTGCAGGACCTCGGTCCTCTGGACCTGATCGTCTGCGGTTTCATGAGCCACTCCAGCGTCAGTACCACCGTGCGCGCCGCCAAGAACCTGGGCTTTCGTTGCACCCTGGTGGAAGACGCCTGCGCCACCCGCGACCTGCCGTACAAGGGCGGCGTCCTGAGTGCCGAGCACGTGCAACAAACCGAAATGGCCATCATGGCCGACAACTTCGCCACCCTCGCCTTGACCAAAGACCTGATCTGATTGCCCTGGGATGAGCGGCGCGGCCGATTCAAGGCCCCGCTCATCTGCAAATGCCTGTCATTTGCTGCAATTACCTCTGGCACAGGAACAACCTGTGTATCTTCCGGTCGAAGGGCCGATACCCTGGAGGAAAGGTCGGAATGAAGATATCCGATGGTTTTGATGCTCGTCGCTTGCGCTCCAAGGGCCCGAGCAACTGGCGTCTGCGCCTGGCAACCGGCATTGCCGCGCTGCTGGCGATAATAGGTGTGCTGCTGGCGGTCGCCGGCGGCGCTGGCTTGTCGGGACATTCCCCGGCGCTGGGCGAACTGAATGCCAGCCCCGGCGGCTCGGCGATTCTGTTGGTGATCGGCCTGTTGGTGCTGTGGTTCGGCGTGTGGTTGTGGCGCCGCAGCCGTCGCCGGATGCGCCAGCCATTGGAGCTGAACATCGCCTCGCACTTGATGAAAAAGCACGACTGATGGCGCTTGGATAGCGTTTCCTGCGCCCCGGCCGCCGCGATTTAGGTAAACTGCCCGCCCCTCGCGGAGGCTGACATGCAAGACGACGATTTTTCCCTGTTCAAAAACGAGCTGCGCGGCGTCAAGCCGATCAAGCACGACCGCGCCGAGACCGGCAAACCCAAGACTGACCGGGCGCAGATCGCCAAGCTGCGCCAGGCCGCGACCGTGCGCACCGATGCCACCACCGTGGACGGTCTGTCGGACCAGTTCGTCATCGACGTCGGCCCCGAAGACGAGTTGATGTGGGCCCGCGACGGCGTACAGGAAAGCCAGATGCGCAAGCTCAAGGTCGGCCAGATTCCGTTCGAAGGCAGCCTCGACCTGCACGGTATGAATGTGGAAAAAGCCCGGGAAACCCTCTGGGCATTCCTCGCCGAAGCCACCAAGTTCGAAATCCGCTGCGTGCGCGTCACCCACGGCAAGGCCGTGCGCCTGGACGGCAAGCGGCCGATGATCAAGAGCCACGTCAACACCTGGCTGCGCCAGCATGCCCAGGTGCTCGGCTTTACCTCTTGCCAGGCCCGCCATGGTGGCGCGGGCGCGGTGTACGTGATGCTCAAGCGCACCATGATGGAAGGGCGCGACGAGTAACAAGTGCCATCGTCAGGCTTGCAGCGATGTGTCGGCCACCGTACCCTTGCGCTTTGCGAAAATCCCACAGGTAGTTTCATGTCCCTGGAACAGAATTACACCGCGATCCTCGGCCAACTCGGCGAGGACGTTACCCGCGAGGGCCTGCTCGACACGCCAAAGCGTGCCGCCAAGGCGATGCAGTACCTTTGCCGCGGCTATGAACAGACACTGGAAGAAGTCACCAACGGTGCCTTGTTCAGCTCCGACAACAGTGAAATGGTGCTGGTCAAGGACATCGAGTTGTACTCGCTGTGCGAACACCACCTGCTGCCGTTTATCGGCAAGGCCCATGTCGCGTATATCCCGAGCGGCAAAGTGCTGGGCCTGTCGAAAGTCGCGCGAATTGTCGACATGTATGCGCGCCGCCTGCAGATCCAGGAAAACCTCAGCCGCCAGATCGCCGATGCCGTGATGCAAGTGACCGGCGCGCTGGGCGTGGCCGTGGTGATCGAAGCCAAGCACATGTGCATGATGATGCGCGGTGTGGAGAAACAGAATTCGTCGATGATCACCTCGGTGATGCTGGGTGAGTTCCGCGAAAACGCGGCGACCCGCAGCGAGTTCCTCAGCCTGATCAAGTAACCGGTCGGGTAGGAAAAAGCCGGCGTTCATCGCCGGTTTTTTTTCGCCCCCGTAAATCAAGTAAGATGCGGCCCTCTGTTCTGGGCAAGAGGTTTCAGCCATGTTCGTCAAAGCACTTCGAGTGGGCCTCGGCCACGTCATCATCGCGGGCGACTACATTACCCGCCCACGCAAAAAGCAGCGCCCCGCCGAGCAGCAGGCGCAGGTCAACGCGGCCGCCAAAGAGCTGACCCTGTATCAGTTCCACGCTTGCCCGTTCTGCGTGAAGACCCGTCGTACCCTGCATCGCCTGAATGTGCCGGTAGCGTTGAAGGATGCGAAGAACAACGAACAGGATCGCCAGGCCCTTCTGGAACAAGGTGGCAAGATCAAAGTGCCGTGCCTGCGCATCGAAGAGAATGGCCAAACCACCTGGATGTATGACTCCAAGGTGATCATCGATTACCTGGACAAGCGTTTCGCCGCCATCTGACAGACCTGCGCCGATCCAATGTGGGAGGGGGCTTGCCCCCGATCGCGGAGTGTCAGTTGATGTATTCGGCGACTGACACGCCCTCATCGGGGGCAAGCCCCCTCCCACATTTAGTTCGGTGTTAGCAAATCCAGGTCCAGATCCAGCAATGCCGAACCCAGGCATTTGCCATGGGCGTCCAGCGCCAGCGAGCGGGTCACTCCGCCGCGCAAGATGCCCGGCAACCAAGGGTGATCATTGATCACCTGGACAAGCGTTTCGCCGCCATCTGACAGACCTGCGCCGATCCAATGTGGGAGGGGGCTTGCCCCCTCCCACATTTAGTTCGGTGTTGGCAAATCCAGGTCCAGATCCAGCAATGCCGAACCCAGGCATTTGCCATGGGCGTCCAGCGCCAGCGAGCGGGTCACACCGCCGCGCAAGATCCCCGGCAACACGAAGTTCAGCGCCTGGACATTGGGCAACTCATAGCGCCGTACCGGCGCCGCTCCCGGTTCCAACAAACCGGCGAAGAACGCCGCCACACGCTCGGCCGTGAGCTGTTCGCAGAGCCGCGGATAATCCTCGGCGCGATAGGCAATGATCGAGATATTCGAGGTGTCGCCCTTATCCCCGGTGCGGGAATGGGCCAGGGTATGCAGCTTCATGCTTCGATCCTCGGGTTGACTGCGCCGCGCGGCAACAACAACGATGCCACCGCCACCACCTGGCGCACGCTCTTGCTGGCACCGCCGCCGCCGGACGGGCCGTTGGTGTAGAGGGTTTCCACTTCATTGCCAACCCGCACCGCTTCGCTGCGCTCTTCACAACGCGCGGCCACGCGCAGGCGCACTTCCCACGGCTCGACGCTGCTGCGCGGGCCGTGCAGCGAGTCCATGCCGATCAACTCGGCGCGCACGTCCTGCATCTTCACGCCCATCAGTTCCAGACGCTTGAGCACCACTTCCCGCGCCAGTTGGGCGCGTGCGACGGCGCCCGGGCCGCCGTAGGACATCTGCCCCTCGCCGATCCACCCGTCCAGATAACCCACGCTGACTTTCAGCCGCTCTGGCCGCGCCCGTCCGGCAGCGCCCTGGGCGCGTACCCGGTCGACGCTTTCCTCGACAAAGCTCACGCGGGAAAAGTCGGCCGTCACGTCCGGCGTCAGGTATGCCGCCGGGTCATGCACTTCGTAGATCAGTTGCTCAGTACACGTGGCGCGGCTGACGCGCCCGCCGGACCCGCTCACTTTGGTGATCACGGCGTTACCCTCGGCATCGATCTCGGCCAAGGGGAAGCCCAGGCGCGCCAGGTCATCCACGTCCTTGAACCCGGGATCGGCGAAATAACCACCGCTGACCTGCCCCGCACATTCGAGCAAATGCCCGACCAGCGTGCCCCGCCCCAGGCGCGGCCAATCGTGCGCCGCCCAACCAAACTCAAACATCTGCGGCGCCAGGAACAACGAGGGGTCGGCC
This sequence comes from Pseudomonas sp. LY-1, assembly GCF_053502595.1. Lineage (NCBI taxonomy): Bacteria > Pseudomonadati > Pseudomonadota > Gammaproteobacteria > Pseudomonadales > Pseudomonadaceae > Pseudomonas > Pseudomonas sp. LY-1. Next base: position 4,877,097 of record NZ_CP094353.1, read on the forward strand.
ACACGCCCGGTGATCACCACATCGGCCCCGGCGTGCAACGCATCCAGAATGCCGTCGACGCCCAGGTAGGCGTTCGCGGAAATCAGCCGCGCGCCCAGCGAGCCGAGCGTCTGGCCGTTATCCAACACCTGCTCGGGGCGCAACACGTCGAGCACATCATCGCCCACCACCGCCACGACCTTGAGGGCCAGGCCCAGTTCGCTGGCGATGCGCCGCACTTCACGGGCCGCCGACACCGGGTTGGCCGCGCCCATATTGGTGATCACCCGCAAGCGCCGACGACCTTCATGCTCGCCCACAAAGGGCAGCACCCGGCGCATGCGTTCACTCAGCAGCGGGTCATACCCGCCCTGTGGATCGCTGATGCGCGCCTGTTGCGCCAAGGCGATGGTGCGTTCGGCCAGGCATTCGAAAACCAGATAATCCAGGTCGCCAAGTTCGGCCAATTCCACGGCAGGTTCGATACGGTCGCCGGAGTAGCCGGCGCCGGAACCGATGCGCAAGGTTTTCATCTCAAAACACTCCCAAGAGCAACGCCGTCAGGGTCATCAACACCGACGCGGCGAACAGAAACGGAATGGTGAAGCGCTGGTGATCGGCCAGTTCGATCTTGCACAGGCCCACCAACAGGAAGGTCGCGGGGGTCAGCGGGCTGACCGGGAAACCGGTGGTGTGTACGCCGAGCAACGAGGCCTGGGCCACTTGCAGCGGGTCGACGCCCAGGGCCTTGCCGACTTCGGCGATCACCGGCATCACGCCGAAATAGTAGGAATCAGGGTCAAACAACATGCTCAGCGGCATGGAAATAAAGCCCACCACCGCCGGGATCAACTTGCCATGGCCAGCCGGAATCTGCGCCACCGCCACTTCGGCAATCGCCTTGAGCATGCCGGTGCCTTGCATGATGCCGGTGAACACCCCGGCGGCGAGCAGGATACTGGCCATGGTCAGCGCCGTTTTTGCGTGGGCGTCGATGCGTGCACGCTGGGCGTCGACATTCGGGTAGTTGATGCACAGCGCGACCACGGTACCGAGCATGAACATCACCACCGGGTCGACCCAGCCGGCAATCATCACCACCATGACCAGCACGGTCAGGAGCAGGTTGACCCAGAACAGCCGTGGGCGACGCAGCTTGATGTCGTCGTCGCTGAGCACCCGTTGCGGCATCGCGTCCACCGTCGAACCGGCGCCCAGGCCCAGGCGTTTTTCCTCACGATGGCCAAGCCACCAGGCGCAGGCGAAGACGAAGATCAAGCCGACGATCTGCACCGGGATCAGCGGCTGGAACAGATCCGCCACCGGCACATGCAACGCCGCCGACGAGCGCAGCACCGGGCCGGTCCACGGCAGGAAGTTGACCCCGGCGGCCATCGCGCAGACGCAGGCGAGGATGCGTTTGTCGATGCCCAGCCGCGTATACAGCGGCAGCATCGCCGGCACCGTCACCAGAAACGTCACCGCGCCGGAGCCGTCGAGGTGGACCAGCAGGGCCAGGGTCGCGGTGCCAACGACAATGCGTGTCGGGCGCGTCCCTACTGTGCGCAGGATGCGATCAATGATGGGGTCCAGCATGCCGGCATCGGTCATGATCCCGAAAAACAGGATCGCGAACACAAACATGCCCACCACCGGCGCGACGTTCTTGATACCGGTAATGACGAAGGCACTGGTTTGCAGGCCGAACCCACCGAGCAGCGCGGCGATGATCGGCAAGGCGATCAGCGCAACCAGGGGCGAGAGGCGTTTGCTCATGACGGCAGCGAGCAAGCAAAGGATGGTAATGACACCCAGGGTAGCGAGCATGGGTTACTCCAGAGCGGCCTTGGTGGCCGGTTATTGTTTTCCCTGGAGTATTGGAAGCGCGTTAGACTTTGTAAATTGGAATATTCACCCGCTGGTGTTCGGAAAAACAAAATGAAGAATTCAATCCAACACATCCACGCCTTCCTCGCCGTCGCGCGCACCGGCAGCTTTACCAAGGCGGCCAACGAACTGCACCTGTCGCCGTCCGCGCTCACCGTGCAAGTTCAGCAACTGGAAGACTGGCTCGGCGTCGCCCTGCTCGACCGCAGCCCGCGACATGTGAGCATCACCGCCGCCGGCCAGGAGGCGCGCGGGCCGATGGAAAAACTGCTGCTGGACCTGGACAACATCGTCACCGGCTCCCGCGACCTCGCCGCCCTGCGCCGGGGCGTGGTGACTATCGCCGCCCTGCCCTCGGTCTGCGCAGGCGCCCTGCCGCCCGCGCTGCGCCTGTTTCGCGAACGGTTTGGCGGAATCGAAGTGCGCCTGCATGACTTGGTGGCCCACCGCATTCACGCCCAGGTACGCTCGGGCGAGGTGGATTTCGGCATCGGCGTGCGCGCACGACTGAGCCACGGGCTGGCGTTTGTGCCGGTGCTCAATGATCGGTTGTGCGCGTTTGTACCGCTGGATCATCCGCTCGCCCGCCATCGGACGTTGACCCTGGAGCAACTGGCGGATCAGCCGATCATCCTGACCGGGCGCGACAGCAGCGTGCGCGAACACGTCGAGGCGTTATTTGATCAGACACGCCTGACGATGAACGCAGGCATGGAGGCCAACTACATGTCGACGGTGTTGGCGCTGGTGCGTCAGGGCTTGGGGATCAGTGTGTTGCCGGAGTCGGCGGCGGACAGCCTGGAGGGGTTGAAGCGCATCAGCATCGATCATCCCGGCGTGAACCGGGAGATCGGGCTGATCAGTCGCAGCGGGATGGGCCTGAGCCCGGCGGCGCAGCGCTGTTTCGACTTACTGCATGAGCAATTATCCGACACACCACTGAGCCCCCTCCCACCGTTGACCGAGTGAGTCAGTCAAGCATGGCCACATGCTTGGGATGGCTGGCCACCCGCTTCAGCCACGCCTGCACGGCCGGGTAAGGCGTCAAGTCAAAACCGCCCTCATGCGCCACATGGGTGTAGGCATACAGCGCAATATCGGCAATCGAATACTGTTCGCCCACCAGGTACGGCGTGCTTTGCAACTGACGCTCCATCACCCTCAACGCCTTGTAGCCGCCCTTGTGACTGGTGTTGTATTCGTCGAGGCGATCCTGCGGCATGCCCAAATACAGCTGGATAAACCGCGCCACCGCAATATACGGCTCATGGCTGTACTGCTCGAAGAACTGCCACTGCAACACCTGGGTGCGCAGGCGCGGTTCGGTGGGCAGAAACTCGCTGCCATCGGCGAGGAAGTTGAGGATCGCGTTGGATTCCCACAGGCAGGTGCCGTCTTCAAGTTCCAGCACCGGGATCTTGCCGTTGGGGTTCTTGGCCAGGAACTCAGGGGTCTCGGTGCCGCCGTTGAGGATGTCGACATCCACCCATTGATACGGGATGCCCAACAGGTTGAGCATCAATTTGACCTTGTAGCAGTTGCCCGACTTGTGATCGCCATAAACCTTGTACATGGGGCTCCCCTTATGCCGCTTGCGCGTGCTGTGCTTGACGGACCACTGCGGCCAGGCGCTTGAGACCTTCGTCCAAACGGGACGGGTCGATATGACTGAAATTGAGCCGCAGTGAGCCAAGGTGCTGGTCCGGCTCGGAAAAAAACGGTTCACCGGGCATGAACGCGACGTTCTGATCGAGTGCAGGTGCCAACAAGGTGCGGGTATCGAGCGGTTGTTTCAAGGTCAGCCAGAAGAATAATCCGCCCTGGGGCACCTGCCAGTCCGCCAGATCGTTGAAATGTCGCACCAATGCGGCCTGGAATGAGTCGCGGCGCTGGCGATAGAAACTGCGCAGTTCCACCAGGTGCTGTTGATACTTTTCGCTGCCGATCCACTGCATCGCCTGCCACTGGCCGATGCGATTGGTGTGCAGGTCGGCCGACTGCTTGAGCTTGAGCAGGTGCGGGAACAGGTCGGGGCTGGCGATCAGGTAACCGACGCGCAGGCCGGGCAACAATGTTTTGGACACAGTACCGGTGTAGATCCAACTGGCCTTTTTCAGACGGCCGGCGATGGGCTGTGCACTGCCGCCGTCGAAGGTCAGTTCGCGGTAGGGTTCGTCTTCGATCAGGGTCACGCCGAACTCGTCGAGCAACGCCGCGACGGCTTCGCGCTTGGCCTCGCTGTAACGCACGGCCGACGGGTTCTGGAACGTCGGGATCAGGTAGATGAACGCCGGGCGGTGGCGTTCCAGATTTGTGCGCAGCGCGGCCAGGTCCGGGCCGTCGGCTTCCAGTTGCACGGTGAGACACTCGGCGCCGAACAGTTGGAAAATCTGCAGCGCGGCCAGGTAGGTAGGGCCTTCCAAGAGGATTTTCGTGCCCTTGTCGATATACAGCTTGGCCGCCAGGTCCAGGGTCTGCTGCGAGCCGCTGACCACCAGTACCTGGCTGGCCTGGCACGGCACGCCGAGTGCGCGCGCCTCGGCGGCGAGCAATTCACGCAGCTGCGGCTCGCCTTCACTCATGCCGTATTGGCCGATATTCAACGGCATGTCGTCCCAGTTCAACGCGGGCAACATCGCTTCGGCAGGCAACCCACCGGCGAACGACATCACTTCCGGGCGCTGGGCCGCCGCGAGGATTTCACGGATCAGGGAGCTTTTGAGGCGTGTAACACGTTCTGAGAAGGCCATAGGGTCACCGGTAGCAAAGCCTGTGGGAAATACGTCAAACTGGTTGACCGAAATTACGACGACTTCAGTGGATACGTCAATATGCTTGACCTTAAAAACCAAACCAGCCAGCAAAAAGCCATGGAGGCGTTCTTCTTCGGCTACCAGGCGTTCACCGCCAAGGCCGACGAAATGCTGGAGCGCCGTGGCCTGAGCCGGGTGCATCAGCGCATCGTGTTTTTTATCGCGCGCTACCCCGGCCTGAGCGTGAAGGAGCTGCTGGAATTGCTCGGCGTGAGCAAGCAGGCGCTGAACATGCCGCTGCGCCAATTACAGGAAATGCACCTCGTCGAAAGCGTCGCGTCCGAGACCGACAAGCGCAAACGCCTGCTGGAATTGAGCACCGAAGGCCTGCGCTTCGAGCAATCCTTACGCCGTGAACAGGTGAAGCTGTTGCAGCGCGCCTTCAATGAGGCGGGGGAAGAAGCGGTGAACGGCTGGCTGGCGGTCAATCTGGCGCTGAGTGCGGTGAATTAGCCTTTCATCCATTTTTGCGCAGACAATCGAAAACATTATTTGCTTTATTTGTATACAAAAGCATAATTCGCTTCGTGCGAGTTCCTGACCAATTAGTCAACAAAACCCGCCAGTACCTCACAGCGCCTACGCGCTGGCCATAACAATAAAATGCTTGAGGAGTACTCGCTGTGGATAGCCGCAAATCCGAAGCCCCGCTGGACCTCGCCCCGTCGGACCTCTCCCTCACGAACCCTGGCTGGCTGGAACGCCTGTTCAAACTGCGCTTGCATGGCACCACAGTGAAGACCGAGTTGATCGCCGGCCTCACGACCTTCATCACCATGGCCTACATCATCTTCGTCAACCCGAACATCATGGCCGACGCCGGGATCGATCACGGCGCCGCGTTCGTCGCCACCTGCATCGCCGCCGCGCTGGGGTGCCTGTTGATGGGCCTGTACGCCAACTGGCCGGTGGGCCTGGCGCCGGGCATGGGCTTGAACGCGTTCTTTACCTACACCGTGGTCGGGACCATGGGCTACACCTGGGAGACGGCCCTCGGTGCGGTGTTTATCTCCGGCGTGTTGTTCATGCTGCTGACGCTGTCGCGCATCCGTGAATGGCTGCTCAACAGCATTCCGGTGAGCCTGCGCCACGCGATGGGCGCCGGTGTGGGGTTGTTTCTCGGGGTGATCGGCCTGAAAACCGCCGGCATCATCGTCGACAGCCCGGCCACCCTGATCAAGCTCGGTTCGCTGCACGAGCCAGCGCCGTTGCTGGCGGCCATCTGCTTTCTACTGATCGCGATCCTCAGCTACCACCGGGTGTTCGGCGCGATCCTCATCAGCATCATCGCCGTGACCCTCGCCGGCTGGGGCCTGGGCCTGGTTCACTACAACGGCATCCTCTCCACCCCGCCGAGCCTGGCGCCGACCTGGCTGGCCATGGACGTTAAGGGTGTGTTCAATGTGAGCATGATCAGCGTGGTATTTGCCTTCTTGTTTGTACACATGTTCGACACCGCCGGGACCTTGATGGGCGTCGCGCAACGCGCCGGTCTGGTGAACGCCGACGGCAAGATCCACAACCTGTCCCGTGCGTTGAAGGCCGACAGCGCCTCCAGCGTATTCGGCGCCATGGTCGGCGTGCCGCCGGTGACCAGCTATGTGGAAAGCGCCGCCGGTGTCGCCGCCGGTGGCCGTACCGGGCTGACCGCTGTGACCGTGGGCGTGCTGTTTGTGGCGGCGATGTTTTTCGCGCCGCTGGCCGGCATGATTCCGGCTTACGCCACCGCCGGCGCGCTGATTTATGTGGCGATGCTGATGATGGCGAGCATGGCCCATATCAACTGGGACGAAGCCACCGACAGCATTCCGGCTATCGTCACCGCGATCATGATGCCGCTGACCTTCTCGGTCGCCGACGGGATCGCCCTGGGCTTTATCACGTATGTGGCGCTCAAGGCCGGCACCGGCAAGTACCGCGAAATCTCCATCAGCCTATGGGTGTTGTGCGCGATTTTTATCGCAAAATTTATCTTCCTGTAGTTCGGGAACGCACAAAGAAACCGCCTCACCCTCGGGTGAGGCTTTGGCATCAAAGGAGCACTGTAAATGAACCTGGAAACCTGGCTGCTGTTCAGTGGCGCGGCGTTGATCGTGATCCTGATTCCCGGCCCGCTGTCGCTGCTGACGATCAGCAACAGCCTCAACTACGGCCTGCGCCGTTCGTACCCGGCGTTTCTCGGCGGAGTGTTTGCCTCGATCTGCCTGTTGAGTGCCTCGGCACTGGGGCTGGGCGCGCTGTTGTTGGCGTCGGAACAGCTGTTCAGCGCCTTGAAGATGGTCGGCGCGCTCTACCTGTTTTACCTCGCCTGGCAGAGCTGGCAGCAATCGCGCCAACCGGCCCGGGGCGCGGTGGTGCCCCAGGCCGTCGCCACGCCGCGTTTTCGCGCCTTGTTTGGCCGTGCGTTTGTGCTGGGCGCGAGCAACCCGAAGGACATCCTGTTCTTCGCCGCCTTCCTGCCGCAGTTCCTCAGCAGCGACCGGCCGTTTCTGCCGCAGTTGCTCGTCATGATCGCCACCTGGACCGTACTCGACCTGCTGTGCAAGCTCGCCTACGGTCTTGGCGCCCACGGTGCTGCGCGGTATTTGCGCAGCGGCAACGGCCAGAGCTGGTTCAACCGCACCAGTGCCGGGCTGTTCGGGGCCGCTGGCGTTGCGTCGCTGATCAACCGCTAGGACGGGGTCACTTTGGCGAAATAGACGCTCGGAAGGGCGTCTCCTGCAGTAGGCCATTGGATGCCCGCTACGATTCGAAACAGGCGCTTGTCGTTCATCGCACTCTTGACGGCAGCCAACGCCACCGACGTCGGATTATTGCTGATCGCAATATTGAACCAACGATCCGTCAGCCGGCGTTCCAACTTGATAGACCCCAGCTCAAGCCAATGAACGGACACGTAGTACACCCGGTTTGAACCGGAAAGAGGATGAGTCACGAATAAATCACGGGTGGTCTTGTTGCCGTGCCTTACCAGAAGCTCCTCGACGCTGAACCCCTGCTGTTCCAGCACACGTTTGATCGCCGCGCACTGTGCAATGTCTCGCCGAGGTCCCATCTCGCGGCCGCCGGATCGCAGCGCCGGGTCCAAGTCGGTCACCTTGAAATCGACGCGAGTGAAGCCCGGTGCCTTGCCGTCAAAACCGATGTGAAAGGTTCTTTTGCCCCTTTCGGTGGACCGCAGCATTCTCAGCAAATCATCCGTCTGACCCGCCCTCGCGGGGGCTGGAGGCGACCAGTTGTCCAGCGTCGCGCGGATATTGAGCAGATGCGTGGCCGTTGCCGGGCGGGATGGGCCTGCCAACTCAATCAACCTTGCGGCGGTAAACTGTCGACTGGAGAGCGTCATGGTGGGGAACACCGCGCCCACATACTCCGGCAAAGGCTTATCGAACAGGGGCGCATGGACCAGCCATTCACCCGCAGGGCTACGTGTCACCGGGAAAGGCTGCTCCAGAATATCCACGCTGGTCCAGCGCTCAATGTCAAAACTGGCCAATGACACCATTGGCTCATTCCTGTGGATAAACACGATGCCGTCCAACGGCGCCTGATCACCCTGAGGGAGCATCCTGTAATAGCCGCTCATAGGGTCCATCACGCCGGTATTCGGCGGGGCCACCCGAAGGACATTGTGGGGAAACCCTCGGCTGTCCGACGCAATATGAAACACCTCGGGAACCGGAGAAGGCGCATCCGGGCTCTGAAGTGAAGTCCGCCAATTCGACCAGTAGCTCGACGTCGTGGATGACTGGCGAATGGCGTCTTCCGTAGCAACCCGTGCAGTCGCGGGCCACCAGTCGGGCGGCGGTGGCGTCGGCGGCGCGCGCCATGGGTTGAGCACGCCGGAACTTGTGCCCGCCACCGGTTGCGGGGCGTCCGCGCCGAGTGACCATTCCTTGGGCTGATGGAGGTGCAAAATCAGTTCGTCTTGCCCCGGCGCCTGCGTGTTTTTCAGGCGAAATACCGGTTCGTCCCCACGCCGGTAAAGCGGGTAATAGTGCGTGTCATCCGCCACAAAGGGCTCACCATTTTTCACATAGACGCCCGACTCGCCCGGCCCTTTCAGCGCAATGGCGCCCTCCGGCACCCCCTTGATTTTGAACCGCTCCAAGGCTTTCAACTGGGTCACGGGGGACGACGCCGTGCGGGACACCCCGCTGTGTACCGTCATCCGCAAACGATGTATGCGCCCCAGCAACCCCCTCAGCACCGGCCGCGCAATACCTGCGCCGGCACGGCCCACCTTCTTTGGGCCGGGGATTAAGTTCAGCAGCAGGTCGATCGCCATAAAGGCGCTCATAAAACCCACATCGACCGCATCGTGGGGGTCGCCGAAACGGTGATAACTGCGCGATACGCGCAGCAACTCATAGAAGTCATTGAACATCCCGTACAACGGCGAGAAAAAACCCACCACCGCCCGCGCGCGGGTGTCGCCCTGCTCACTCAGACGGCGGGTTCGATAGCTCGCCAACGCCTTGCCGGAATGGCTGGCGGCTTGAGTCCGCCGTTGCAAATCCAGCACGCTGGCGTGGTAGAGCAACGCCTCGGCGTTGCTGTGGGGCGTAGCCACAAACCCCAGCCAGTCCTGCGGATCGCTGGCGATCTGCTCAAGGGTTTGGGCTTCGATCTCCTCAAGCACCGCCGCAGGCTCCAGGTGCTTGATGCTGAACGAACGAACAAACTCGATCCCGCGCCAGATCCCTTTCACCATGAAAAAAGCCGGTATGGCTTTAAGCGTTTTTGCAGCCTGGACGTGTGCACCGCCGCCCTCCGCAGGCTGGGGGATCGCCTCGAATGCCCAACCCGGTGCGACCTGTCGCGCCAACGCCTTGACGTTATCCGGTAACGCGCCGATGCGGTTCAATTCAGCCTGGGCCCGTTGCAGGCTATCGTACTCGGTCAGGACCAGGGACGACGGCGCATCGGGCCAGTAAACCAGGCACAGTTCGGAGCGCCGGTCATGCACCACCACGATCCCTGCGACATAGCGATCATGCTGCATCGTGTGGCCCACCAGATGAACCACGTACAGCTGCAACTGGTGCTGGTTGTTCGACAGGTCTTGCGGTGTGCGGGCCGCCATCGCGGTCTTGAATACGCTTTGTGCCGTCGCCGTCAGCCCCTGCTGAGTCGCGCAGAACAGGTGATACTCAACGCCCGCGCGCAAGGCGCGATTCAACAGTTCGGGAATCCGTCCGTTGCTGAGCTCGCGATCGGCTTCAATACGCGGATAGAAAGCCCGGTTGATCAAGGTGTCGTACTGACCACCGATATCCAGCGAGGACACCATACGGGTCAAGTAAGCGGCATTCAGGCGTTGCTTCCACTCAGGTTGCAGATAGCGCGCGTGACTGAATCGCCAAGCGGTCCAGGGCGCCAGTGGGTCGAGGTTATGCAGCGTCAGTTGCAGCAGGCTGAAGGTCGTGCGCGCTGCGGTTGGGGTCAGCACGATGTTGCGATCACCCACCGTACAGCCGCTGATCCATCCACAAAAGGCACCGTGGACATCATCCGGCATATCAATCAACGGTTGGTCGATGTCCAACGGCGGGAAGAAACCGTCCTGGCGCAAACGGGCGATCAACGCGCGCCGGGCGAACGTGTCCAGGTCAGGCAGGCGTTGCTCAAGTCGGCCTTTAAACGCAAAGGCGCTGCCCAGGTACAGCCGCAGCAAGCGCTTGAAGGCTCTACGCTGGGCCTGGGTCGCGTGCGCCAACCAAGTGGGCAGTTTCTTCGCGTCAGACGCCGCCGTGCGCAGCAGCTCGATGTTGGCCAGAGCCTGGCCCAGGGCGTCATTGAGCGGAATATTCAGCTGTTCTTCCAGCTCGACCATCAGCAGCGAGCGGCTGAGCTCTGCATCCGTCACTTCACTGAAAATACGCGTGATGTCTTCGCGGCTTTGTTTCAAGCGGTCGTAGCAGCCCAGCAGTTTCTTGAGCGCCACCAGCGCAGGCTTGCCCTTGATCTCAACGTAGCGCACGCCGAGGGTTCCACAGGCCGCATGTGCGCGTAAGTCACGCCGCTTATCGTGCTCGACGCAGCCCCAAAGCACCGAGTCGTCAAGGCTGCTCAGGCTTGCCTTGAGGCTTTGGGTCAAGGCGTCCAGTCCGGCAAACGCCTTGACCCCGCCTTCGATTCCAAACGCGTACACCACCACCGGGAGCTGGCGCGACGGGCGCCTTACCGCCGCGGCCGTGGTCACCACCCAGACGTTATGGAGGGCGTAAAAGGCGTCCGGTTCGCTGCCCACCGCGATCGACAGTACTTGGGTCTGACTGCCAAGGCGTTGGCTGGGCGACGGCTGTTCCACCACTTCGATCATCAGGTCGCGATGCGCCGTACTGATCAGCTTGAGCCGGTGTTGCAACTCAACCTCGCAGCGCAGGGCCTCGGTTTGGGTGCGCATGAACAGCGACACGCGCCTGGGCGTACCCGCGCCGTCGGGACGCTCGGCCCAAAAAGCCAAATCGAGCAACCGATGCTGCCCATCCCGCATCAGTGTATTCAGCACGTCGGCATGCGCCTTGAGTTGGCCCACCAGCGCCACGATTATCTGGTACGCAAGCGTGTCCGCGCAGGGATCGTCCGGGACCAGCAGCGCAACCAGCGCTTTTTCGTAGCGTTTGACCTGACGCTCAGCGGCGCGCAGAGCCAGGCCGGACGCCGTGCTGGCGAAGATGATTTCTGCGCCTCGTCGTTGTCGGTCCCAGTTGAGCAATTGATCGCCAATAACGCCGAGTCGAGCGCCACCGACCAGTTGCCGCCTCGCCCCCTCCACCTGTGCCAGAAAAGGTGCGGCGTCCAGCGGCTGAGGCCGAGGCCGTTGCTCAGAAAACACGTGCGCGTAATTGATCTTCACCGCACAAGCCAGCTCGTTGCTCCATTGCCCGGTCAGCAACGCCTGGGCGCACAGCGTCAGCGCGTCGTCCATCAGCGGCAGGCCGCGAACAAAGCGGTGCGCCGCAGACAAGACTGTTGGCCGGCATAAGTCATTGCGCCGACTTAGCGGCAAGCACTGCCAGAGCGCGTGGAACCGGGACCGGTCCAACACCAGCAGGCCGTCCTGCAGGGCCGTGTAGGACGGGTACTCGTAGAAGTTACAGCCCTCTCCCGGCAGATAGACCACATGCGGTGCCTCGCAGGGGTCGCCTTCTCGATAAAGATGCAAGACCCCGGGAATCGCTACCGGAGGCGTACCCGGCCACAGCAACTGCCCCACTTGCAGCGTGGCCCAAGCCCCGCCCGCACGCTGGCGAGCCTCGGCGGTGGGGGCATCGATCAGGGCCTGAACCATGTCCCATGCCGCACTCGATAGCTGCTCCAGCTGCCGCGCCATAAACGCCCGGTCGGCGAAGAGCGCCTTGTGCAACTCGACCCAGCGCTCCCGGCGAGTGAGCCAGGAACCCTGCGCCAGGGTGTCCCAATAGACGCTGACCGCATGGGCCAGCCGCTCAAACAGCCTCAGCGCGATCACACGGCGCAGTGCTTCCAGCGGCGTATAAGGCAAGCGCCGGTTCGGCTCGTCTTTAACGCTCAGGGTGGTGAATTGATTGACGTTGATCACCACCGTCGGCAGGACCAGCAACGCCAGCGCCCGATCGGTCAGGCTGTCGACTTTGCGCGGCACGGCTGGCGGCTTGGGCTCGGTGAACAACAGGTGGTCCGGGTCCATCTCGAACGCTTTGCGCAGCTCGGCGCGAATGACCGTCAAGACTTTGGGCGAGCGTCCTATCAGGCGTGCCAGTGTCCGCGTCGCGGTGATACAGCGCGCGTCGGCAAGACCGATCTGATTGATCAGGCGACTGGGATGGGTATGGGCATTGATCCGCCGTTTCAACTGCTCGCGAATCGCCTGCGATTGCGCTTGGGCAGCGAGGTCCGGGTCGTCGGCAGTAGCGGTATCGGCTGAAACGCTCACGTGATCGGGGGACGAGGTCATGGTGTTTTCTTCTGCATGAGGAAAACACCCAGCCTAGGCAGTGCCTCCGTGCAAAAGGCGCTAGATAGTTGCACGCGCAAGCGGCATGAAAAGCCCGCCGTGTGGGCGGGCGAAAAACCAGCGAAGAGCTTTGGGGTGGCGCTCAGCTACCGCGGTAGGTGGAGTAACTGTAGGGCGAAATCAGCAGGGGCACATGGTAGTGATCCTGTTCAGCGCTGATGCCGAAGCGCAGCACCACCACGTCGAGGAAGGCCGGCTCTGGCAATTGCACGCCACGGGCACGGTAATAGTCGCCGGCGCTGAATTGCAGCTGGTACACACCGCTGCGGTAGTCGTCGCCTTGGAGCAACGGTGCGTCGCAGCGGCCGTCACTGTTGGTCACGGCGCTGGCGATCAGCTCCAGTTGCGCGCCGTCGACGCGGTACAGCTCAACCTTGATGGTGCTGCCGGGACAGCCGTGAGCGGCGTCCAAAACGTGTGTGGTCAAACGTCCCATGGCGTGTACGCGCCTCCCGAGGTCAGTAGAAGTGAATGCCGCACTTTTTTTGTGCAGCGAAAAAGCCGGCGCCGGCTGATTAAGACACTTTTTAAAAAAATTGTACACAATAAAAACCACAAACCCTACGATCCTCCAGTCGACCTTGCTCGACCGGCCGATTCACGAGTAATCCTTGCTTTTAAACAACCTTTTGTCCATTAGCTGACCAGTCAGGCAAGTTTCTTGCTACACCCTTGAAGGTGAGCGTGGCAGAAAAAAGGCAGAAATCCAGGCTTACAAAGCGGGCAATAAGTTGTATACAATCACTCATCACTGTGACGCCACTCAGTCTTTCCACTGCCCGGCCGCCACACACACCGCTACCACGCACAAGAAGGAAGACTGCAGTGAGCGCTGACTACCCACGCGACCTGATCGGTTACGGCAGTAACCCTCCTCACCCCCACTGGCCGGGCAAGGCACGCATCGCGTTGTCTTTTGTACTCAACTACGAAGAAGGCGGCGAGCGCAATATTTTGCACGGTGACAAAGAGTCCGAAGCCTTCCTTTCGGAAATGGTCTCGGCCCAGCCGCTGCAGGGCGAGCGCAACATGAGCATGGAGTCGCTGTACGAATACGGCAGCCGTGCCGGCGTGTGGCGCGTCCTCAAATTGTTTAAAGCATTCGATATCCCGTTGACCGTCTTCGCCGTGGCCATGGCCGCCCAGCGCCATCCGGAGGTGATCCGTGCAATGGTCGCCGCCGGCCATGAGATCTGCAGCCACGGCTATCGCTGGATCGACTACCAGTACATGGACGAGGCCCAGGAACGCGAGCATATGCTCGAAGCCATCCGCATCCTCACCGAGCTGACCGGCGAACGCCCGCTGGGCTGGTACACCGGCCGCACCGGCCCGAACACGCGGCGCCTGGTGATGGAGGAAGGCGGCTTCCTCTATGACTGCGACACCTATGACGACGACCTGCCCTACTGGGAACCCAACACCCCCACCGGCAAGCCGCACCTGGTGATCCCTTACACCCTGGACACCAACGACATGCGTTTCACCCAGGTGCAGGGCTTCAACAAGGGCGATGACTTTTTCGAGTACCTCAAAGACGCGTTCGACGTGCTCTACGCCGAAGGAGCCGACGCGCCGAAGATGCTTTCCATCGGCCTGCACTGCCGCCTGATCGGCCGCCCGGCGCGCCTTGCGTCGTTGAAGCGCTTTATCGAATACGCCAAGGGCCATGAACAGGTGTGGTTCACCCGCCGTGTCGACATTGCCCGTCACTGGCACGCCACGCACCCTTACAAGGGAGCGGCGCAATGACCGCGTTCCAGACCTTGAAACCGTCGAGCCTGAGCCGCGATGCATTCATCAGCGCCTTTGCCGACATCTACGAACATTCGCCGTGGGTGGCTGAAAAGGCTTTCGACCTGGGCCAGGACGCCTCACTCGACGCGGTCGAAACCCTGCACCAACGCATGAGCGACATCCTCTTGAGCGCCGATCACACCCGGCAACTGGCGCTGATCAACGCTCACCCGGACCTGGCCGGCCGTGCGGCCATCCAGGGCCAACTGACCGAAGCCAGCACCCAGGAACAAGCCGGCGCCGGTATTCACCAATGCACGGCCGAAGAGTTCTCACGCTTCACCGAGCTGAACGAGGCCTACAAAGCCAAGTTCAAGTTTCCCTTCATCATGGCGGTAAAAGGCAGCAACCGGCATCAGATCATCAACGCGTTCGAATCGCGCATCCATAACCCGGTAGACACCGAGTTCAAGTGCGCGCTGGACGAGATCAACAAGATCGCGCTGTTCCGCTTACTGACCCTCTAAACGACCATCCCCAGCCACTCTATCCAAGGCAGACAAGAAGAATGAAAGCGCAACCCTTACCGTTCGAGAAGTTCGTCAACCTCGCCGACGCCCGCCTCGGCACCAAGATCATCTCGGTGACCGATGACTGGTTCGCCGACGCCAACCGCCTGTTCCAGCCGACCCCGGCCGTGTGGAAGGAGGGCGTTTTCGATGATAACGGCAAGTGGATGGACGGCTGGGAGTCACGCCGCAAACGCTTCGAAGGCTACGACAGCGCAGTGATCCGCCTGGGCGCCGCCGGCTCGATCAAGGGCGTGGACATCGACACTTCATTCTTCACCGGTAACTTCCCGCCGTCGGCCTCCCTGGAAGCCTGCTTCCTCGCCTCGGGCGAGCCGGACGACAGCACCGAGTGGGTGGAAGTGCTGTCGGCCGTCGAGCTGCAAGGCAACAGCCACCACTACCACGCAATCAACCACGACCAGGCATTCAGCCACCTGCGCTTCAACATCTACCCGGATGGCGGCGTGGCCCGTCTGCGTGTGTACGGTGTGCCGTTCCGCGACTGGTCGGCGGTGGGCGACAACGAACAGGTCGACCTGGCTGCCGCGCTGAACGGCGGCCGCGCCCTGGCCTGCTCCGACGAACACTTCGGCCGCATGGGCAACCTTCTCAATCCGGGCCGTGGCGTCAACATGGGCGATGGCTGGGAAACCGCTCGCCGTCGCACGCCAGGCAATGACTGGGTGATCGTCGCGCTGGGGCATGCGGGCGAGATCGAGAAAGTCATCGTCGACACCCTGCACTTCAAGGGCAACTACCCGGACACCTGCTCGATCCAGGCCGCATTCGTGAAAGGCGGCACCGACAGCCAGATCGAAACCCAGTCGCTGTTCTGGCGCGAACTGCTGCCGGCGCAGAAGCTGGAAATGCACGCCGAACACACCTTCGCCGAGCAGATCAAGGCGCTGGGCCCGATCACCCACATCCGCCTGAACGTGTTCCCGGATGGTGGTGTGAGTCGCCTGCGAGTATTGGGCAAGGTCGCTAAATCGGCGTGAGCCCAATCGCGGGCAAGCCCGGCTCCCACAGGGGTACGCGGACAAATGTGCGAGCCGGGCTTGCCCGCGATAGCGGTAGATCAGACACCATCACATTCAAAAACTTAAGAAGACAGCCATGCGCACACTGATGATCGAACCCCTGACCAAAGAAGCCTTCGCCCCCTTCGGAGACGTTATCGAAACCGACGGCAGCGATCACTTCATGATCAACAACGGTTCGACCATGCGCTTCCACAAACTGGCGACGGTCGAAACCGCAACGCCGGAAGACCACGCCATCATCAGCATATTCCGCGCCGACGCGCTGCAAATGCCACTGACCGTGTGCATGCTGGAGAGACACCCGCTGGGCAGCCAGGCGTTCATACCGCTGCTCGGCAACCCCTTTCTGATCGTGGTCGCGCCACTTGGCGATGCACCGGTATCAGGCTTGGTCCGCGCCTTCGTCACCAACGGCAGGCAGGGCATTAATTACCATCGCGGCGTCTGGCACCACCCGGTGCTGACGATCGAAAAGCGGGATGACTTCCTGGTGGTTGATCGCAGTGGCACCGGCAATAACTGCGATGAGCATTTTTTCAAAGAGGATGAGCGGTTGATCCTCGCCCCCCACCAATAAGAGAAGGCCTGATCACCCGACAACAAGGGCGACAAGCGAGAGGTAAAGACTGTGGAAGCACATTTGTTGGAATGGCTGAACCTTAGCGTGCGCTGGGTTCACATGATCACTGGCGTCGCCTGGATCGGCGCGTCGTTTTACTTCGTCTGGCTGGAAAACAACCTCAACCGCGTCAACCCCAAGGACGGCCTGTCCGGTGACTTGTGGGCGATCCACGGTGGCGGTATCTACCACCTGGAAAAATACAAACTGGCTCCGCCGACCATGCCGGACAACCTGCACTGGTTCAAATGGGAAGCCTATTTCACCTGGATGTCGGGCGTCGCGCTGCTGTGCATGGTGTTCTACCTCAACCCTACGCTGTACCTGCTCGCCCCTGGCAGCAGCCTGAGCGGCACCGAAGGCGTGTTGTTGGGCATCGGCTCACTGCTCGCCGGCTGGTTCATCTACTCCTTTCTCTGCGACTCAGCCCTGGGCAAACGCCCTGCGCTGCTCGGCCTGACCTTGTTCGTGCTATTGATCGCGGCGGCGTATGGCTTCAGCAAAGTGTTCAGCGGCCGGGGCGCGTACCTGCATGTGGGGGCGATCATCGGCACCATCATGGTCGGCAACGTGTTCCGCATCATCATGCCGGCGCAACGCGCGCTGGTGGCGGCAATCGCGCAGAACCGCACGCCGGACCCGACCCTGCCGGCCAAGGGCTTGCTGCGCTCACGACACAACAACTACTTCACCTTGCCGGTGCTGTTCATCATGATCAGCAACCACTTCCCGAGCACTTACGGCAGCCAGTACAACTGGCTGATCCTGGCGGGGATTGCCGTGGCGGCGGTGTTGGTGCGGCATTACTTCAACACCCGGCATAACAGCCAGAAATATGCCTGGACCTTGCCGGTGGGCGCGTTGGCGATGATTTGCCTGGCGTATGTCACCGGGCCCAAGCCGGTCACGGACGTGGCCAAGACACCGGCAGCCATCGAGTACCAACCGTTACCGGAAACCGCGCTGGGCGGTGGCGTGAAACCCGCTGCGCCCGCCGCCCCCGCTGCTGCAGCCGCGCCCGCCCAGGCGACGATTGATTTCGACAAGGTGCATGGTGTGATCCAGGCACGCTGCGCCGTCTGCCATTCGGCCAGGCCCAGCAGCCCGCTGTTCAGCACTGCACCGGCGGGCGTGATGTTCGACACACCGACGCAGATCCAGCAACAGGCTGCGCGTATTCAGGCGCAGGCCGTGGCGAGCCAGATCATGCCACTGGGCAACATCACCCAGATGACCCAGCAGGAACGCGATCTGATCGGCACCTGGATCAATCAGGGGGCGCGCACGAATTAACGGATTAGCGCAGGACTAACCTGTGGGCGGGGGCTTGCTCCCTCCCATATCCGGCCTGCGTTGTCGCTGAATGTACTGTTCCACATCCTCGCGGCTTTGAACCACCCGCCGTCGTCCACACGCATTGATTCCTTCGTTCCAGAAAAACAATAAAGAACAGGAACCCCAACATGCATGCCATCCAACGGGGAACAGCCACACGCCGTGCCCCATTCTCGCCCCGCACGCGCTCTAACAGCGCACTTGAGCCAAGGCTTTGGAGCCAGTATTCTCCGCGCCCGCTCGAATCGACTCAAAAAAAAACAGCGAATATAAAAGCTGACTATAAGGCCAACTTATCCCGGCCTGCGGTCTGCGGCCCAAGTGCGCAAAAGTCCCCTGAGCTCGACTGCATCCGTTGCCGTCGACGACATTTTTTTGGGTTTTTTAGCACCTTGGCGCAGCTCTTGCTAAAGCATCAAAGCTGACCGAACAGACGATTTTTTCAGCGAACCAAAAGGCGCCACACCAGAGCGCCGACATAGAAGAAAAACCATAAAACTTTAACTCGGGAGCAACCGAATGAAACCTATGTTCAAAGGCCTGATGCTGGCAGGAACCCTGCTGGCTGGTGGCCAAGCTGTGGCCGGTGACCTGTTGCAGTGGCAGAACAACAGCCTGACGTACCTGTGGGGCAAAAACTTTACCGTCAACCCGCAGATCCAACAGACCGTCACGTTTGAACACGCCGATGCGTGGAAGTACGGCGACAACTTCTTCTTCCTCGACCGCATCTTTTACAACGGTAAGGAAGACGGCAACGTCGGCCCCAGTACTTACTACGGCGAGTTCACTCCACGCCTGTCGTTCGGCAAGATTTTCGACAAAGACTTGTCCTTCGGCCCGATCAAAGATGTATTGCTGGCGTTCACTTATGAGTTCGGCGAAGGCGATAACGAATCGTACCTGGTAGGCCCGGGCTTCGACCTGAACATCCCCGGTTTCGACTACTTCCAGTTGAACTTCTATCAGCGCCAGACCGAAGGCAATCGCGCAGGCGACGGCGTATGGCAGATCACCCCGGTGTGGTCGTACACCCTCCCGGTGGGCAACTCCAACATCCTCATCGACGGCTATATGGATTGGGTGGTGGACAACGACAAGAACGCCCGTGGCACTTATCACGCCAACCTGCACTTCAACCCGCAGGTCAAATATGACCTGGGCAAGGCGATGAACTGGGGCGAGAAACAACTGTATGTCGGTTTTGAATACGACTACTGGAAGAACAAATACGGGATCGAAGATTCCGGCGCGTTCAAGACCACTCAGGATACGGCGAGCTTCCTGGTCAAGTACCACTTCTGATTGAACACCGCCGAGTCATGTGGGAGGGGGCTTGCCTCCTCCCACCTTCAGATCGGCAACAGGCCCAGGAACCGCGTTATTTCCTCGCGCTTGGCCAGGGCATCACTGCGCCCCAACTCGATCAATTCGCTGCAATACCCCGCCTCGAACAGCAAATAACTGAGCACCCCCGCCCCGCTGGTCTTGGTCGCACCCGGCCCCCGCAGGAACAGACGCAACGCCGCCGGCAATTCCTGCCGATGCCGCGCCGCAATTTCATCGATCGGCTGACTCGGCGCAATCACCAGCACGTCCACCGGCGCCAGGCCCTGGGCCGCGCTGTCGATCGGTTGGAAATGGCTGAACTGGTTCAAGCGCTCCAGCAATTCGATATCACTTTCCAGGCTGTCAATGAACGTGCTGTTGAGCATGTGCCCACCGATCTGCGCCAGGGTCGGCTGCTGGCCAGTGTAGGCACGCTGCAACGAGTGTTCATGCTCGACGCCGCGCGGGTTGCCGCTGACGCCCACCACCAGCACGCGGTTGGCGCCCAGGTGCAAGGCCGGGCTGATAGGCGCCGATTGCCGCACGGCGCCATCGCCGAAATACTCATGCTTGAGTTTGACCGGGGCAAACAGCAAGGGAATCGCCGAACTGGCCAACAGGTGTTCAACCGTGAGTTGGGTGGGCACACCGATACGCCGATGGCGCAACCAGGCATCGATGGTGCCGCCGCCCTGGTAGAACGTCACCGCTTGCCCGGATTCGTAACCGAAGGCCGTGACCGCTACCGCCTTCAGGTGTTTGTCGCGGATGGCTTCGTCAATGCCGTCCAGGTGCAGTTTGTCGTGCAACAAATCGCGCAGCGGCGAGCTGTTGAGCAGCGCCACCGGCACCTGGGCGCCCAGGCCGAGCAGGCTGTGGAAACAGAAGCGACCGGCCTGGTGAATCACCCCCGGCCAGTCGCTGCGCAGCACCAGATGGCTGCGAAACCCCTGCCAGAACGCCGTCAGACGCTCGATCGCCGCAGTGAAGTCCATGGCGCCGCTGGCCAGGCTCACCGCGTTGATCGCGCCGGCCGACGTACCGACGATCACCGGAAACGGATTGGCCGCGCCCGGCGGCAGCAACTCGGCAATCGCCGCCAGTACCCCCACCTGATACGCCGCTCGCGCCCCGCCGCCGGAAAGAATCAAGCCTGTGACCGGTTCAGCTTGGCGCATCGCATTACTCCATGGGGGGAAAAGCAGGTCTTATCGACGG
This sequence comes from Pseudomonas sp. LY-1, assembly GCF_053502595.1. Taxonomy (NCBI): domain Bacteria; kingdom Pseudomonadati; phylum Pseudomonadota; class Gammaproteobacteria; order Pseudomonadales; family Pseudomonadaceae; genus Pseudomonas; species Pseudomonas sp. LY-1. The sequence continues at coordinate 4,897,631 of NZ_CP094353.1, forward strand.
CGTTTTTCGTACAGTTTGGGCTCGCCCGGCGGCCGGCTCTTGAAGCGGCGATGGGTCCACAGGTATTGCTCGGGGCATTCGCGCACCGAGGTTTCGACCCACTGGTTGATCCGCAGGCAATCGATCTCATCGCTCTCGCCGGGAAAATCCGTCAACGGTGGGTGGATCACCAGGCGGTAACCGCTGCCGTCGGCCAGGCGTTCCTGGGTAAACGGCACCACCAGCGCCTTGCCCAGGCGGGCGAACTTGCTGGTGGCGGGCACGGTGGCGGCCTGGATGCCGAACAGCGGCACGAAGATACTTTGCTTGGCGCCGTAGTCCTGGTCCGGTGCGTACCAGATGGCCCGGCCGGCGCGCAGCAGCTTGAGCATGCCGCGCACGTCTTCACGCTCCACGGCCAGGGAGTCGAGGTTGTGGCGCTCGCGGCCACGGCGCTGGATAAAGTCGAACAGCGGGTTGCCGTGCTCGCGGTACATGCCGTCGATGGTGTGCTTTTGCCCGAGCAGGGCCGCGCCGATTTCCAGGGTGGTGAAATGCAGGGCCATGAGGATCACGCCCTTGCCGTCCAACTGGGCCTGCTTGAGGTGCTCCAGGCCTTCGACGTGGGCCAGCCGCGCCAGACGCTGGCGCGACCACCACCAACTCATGGCCATTTCAAAGAAGGCGATGCCGGTGGAGGCGAAGTTTTCCTTGAGCAAGTGTTTACGCGCTTGCGCGGACTTTTCCGGGAAGCACAGCTCCAGGTTGCGTGCGGCGATGCGGCGCCGTTCGCCGGCCACGCGGTACATGCCGGCACCCAGCAGGCGACCAATGGTCAGCAGCGCACGGTACGGCAATTGAGTGACCAGCCACAGCAGGCCGAGTCCCAGCCATAACAGCCAAAATCGCGGATGAAAAAATACAGCTCGAAAACGCGGGCGATCCATTACAGATTCCGGTAAAGACATGGGCCGCGCATTCTACAACGGTTCGACTCGGCTTGCGGCCAGTGGTTGTTCTCGTTATAAGTCTCGACACTTTTCGTGACAAGCCGCTTTTGCCGACCATGAGCCAAACCGAACCGCTAGACCAAGATCCCGTGTTCCAGCTGAAAGGCAGCATGCTCGCCATTACCGTGCTGGAATTGGCCCGCAATGACCTCGACGCACTGGATCGCCAGCTCGCCGCCAAGGTCGCCCTGGCGCCGAATTTCTTCAACAATGCCCCACTGGTGCTGGCCCTGGACAAACTGCCAGCCGGCGAAGGCACGATCGACCTGCCGGGCCTGATGCGCGTTTGCCGCTCCCATGGCCTGCGCACCCTGGCGATTCGTGCCAACCGTATCGAAGACATTGCCGCAGCCATCGCAATTGAATTGCCAGTACTGCCACCGTCGGGTGCCCGCGAGCGTCCGCTCGATCCGTTGGCCGGTGAAGTGAAGAAAAAACCGGAAAAACCACCGGAGCCTACGGTCAAACCGACCAAGATCATCACCTCCCCCGTGCGCGGCGGGCAGCAGATTTACGCCCAGGGCGGCGACCTGGTGGTGATCGCGTCGGTCAGCCCGGGCGCGGAACTTCTGGCCGATGGCAACATCCATGTATACGGCCCCATGCGCGGGCGTGCCCTCGCCGGCATCAAGGGTGATACCAAGGCGCGTATTTTTTGCCAGCAATTGACCGCTGAGCTGGTGTCGATCGCGGGCCAGTACAAGGTTTCAGAAGACTTGCGCCGTGACCCGCTGTGGGGCGCAGCGGTACAAGTCAGCCTGTCGGGTGATGTGTTGAACATCATCCGTCTTTAACGGATACTGCCGCATTTTCCAAGCATCTCTAGACTCTGATAGCACAGCGAAACCGGCAAGACTTGCGTAGGACTCATTTGAAGTTGGCGTTTCCCTGCGGAAACCACATCTTTTCCCTACAAAGGCTGTCCGCCTGCAGCGAGTTCCAAGAGATGTTTTTCAGGGACTGAAAGTCCTTTTTCCTTAGGGGTGAAACACCTTGGCCAAGATTCTCGTGGTTACATCCGGCAAGGGTGGTGTGGGTAAGACCACCACCAGCGCCGCTATCGGTACCGGCCTCGCTCTGCGCGGCCACAAGACAGTCATCGTCGACTTCGACGTCGGTTTGCGTAACCTCGACCTGATCATGGGCTGCGAACGCCGCGTGGTGTATGACTTCGTCAACGTGGTCAACGGCGAAGCCAACCTGCAACAGGCCCTGATCAAGGACAAGCGCCTTGAGAACCTGTACGTACTGGCCGCCAGCCAGACCCGCGACAAAGAAGCGTTGACCAAGGAAGGCGTGGGCAAAGTCCTCGCTGAACTGAAGGAAACCTTCGAATACGTGGTGTGCGACTCCCCGGCCGGTATCGAAACCGGTGCTCACCTGGCGATGTACTTCGCCGATGAAGCCATCGTGGTAACCAACCCGGAAGTCTCCTCGGTACGTGACTCGGACCGCATGCTCGGCCTGCTGGCCAGCAAGTCCAAGCGCGCCGAAGACGGCCAGGAGCCGATCAAGGAGCACCTGCTGCTGACCCGCTACAACCCGGAGCGCGTCAGCAAAGGCGAAATGCTCGGCGTTGAAGACGTCAAGGACATCCTGGCCGTGACCCTACTGGGCGTGATTCCAGAATCGCAAGCCGTACTGAAAGCCTCCAACCAAGGCGTACCGGTGATTCTCGACGACCAGAGCGACGCCGGCCAGGCGTACAGCGATGCCGTCGATCGCTTGCTGGGCAAAACCGTGGAACATCGCTTCCTCGATGTACAGAAGAAGGGATTCTTCGAGCGTATCTTTGGAGGCAACTAAATAATGAAATTTCTCGACTTCTTTCGCGCAAACAAAAAGCCAAGTACCGCGTCGGTAGCGAAAGAGCGTCTACAGATCATCGTGGCGCACGAACGCGGCCAACGCAGCACGCCGGACTACCTGCCAGCCTTGCAGAAGGAACTGGTCGAGGTGATCCGCAAGTACGTCAATATCGGCAACGACGACGTGCATGTCGCCCTGGAAAACGACGGCAGTTGCTCGATTCTGGAACTCAATATCACCCTGCCTGATCGTTGATCGAACGGGCGGTCGCCACGGCGGCTCCGTCACCTTGATCCCTTTGCGGGAGTCGGGTGGTCGAGCCGCCGTTGGCGTTTGTTACGAGGCTGTTTAATGCCGTTGTCCAACATCCATATCCTCTACCAGGACGACGCCGTCCTGGTGGTGAACAAGCCGACTTTGCTGCTCTCGGTGCCTGGCCGCGCCGACGACAACAAGGACTGCCTGATCACTCGCCTGCAGGAAAACGGCTACCCAGAGGCCAGAATCGTCCATCGACTGGATTGGGAAACCTCAGGGATCATCCTGCTCGCGCGGGACGCCGACACCCACCGCGAACTGTCCCGCCAGTTTCATGACCGCGAAACCGAAAAGGCCTACACCGCCCTGGCTTGGGGTCAACCGGAACTGGACAGCGGCAGCATCGACCTGCCCTTGCGCTACGATCCGCCGACCAAGCCACGCCATGTGGTCGACCACGAGTTCGGCAAGCACGCGCTGACCTTCTGGAAGGTGCTGGAACGTTGCGGTGACTGGTGCCGCGTCGAGCTGACGCCAATCACCGGGCGCTCGCACCAGTTGCGCGTGCATATGTTGTCTATCGGCCACCCGCTGCTCGGTGATGGCTTGTATGCCCATGAACAAGCCCTGGCCGCCTGGCCGCGCCTGTGTCTGCACGCGAGCATGCTGAGCTTCACTCACCCGCAAAGCGGCGAGCGGCTGCGCTTCGAGTGCCCGGCCCCCTTCTAAAGCTGTAAACACCGTCAAATCTGGGAGGGGATTGCAGTGGGTCAGTGAACAAATGCAGTGACTGACACTCCGCCATCGGGGGCAAGCCCCCGCCCACATTTGTGCTGTGCACTTCTCGCCATCGAACGGTAAACTCCGCGCATTGCTGTCTGGAGCTATTTATGCGCGAAGCGTTGAATCAAGGCCTGATCGACTTCCTCAAGGCCTCCCCTACTCCCTTTCATGCCACGGCTGCCCTGGCCCAGCGTCTCGAAGCGGCCGGTTACCAGCGTCTCGACGAGCGCGACACCTGGACCACCGAGGCCAACGGTCGCTATTACGTGACCCGCAACGACTCCGCGATCATCGCCTTCAAGCTCGGCCGCCACTCGCCGCTGCAGGGCGGCATCCGCCTGGTCGGCGCCCACACCGACAGCCCGTGCCTGCGGGTCAAGCCCCAGCCCGAGCTGCAACGCCAGGGCTTCTGGCAGTTGGGCGTCGAAGTCTATGGCGGCGCATTGCTGGCACCGTGGTTCGACCGCGACCTGTCCCTGGCCGGCCGCGTGACCTTCCGCCGCGACGGCAAGGTCGAAAGCCAACTGATCGACTTCAAACTGCCGATTGCCATCATCCCCAACCTGGCCATCCACCTGAACCGTGAAGCCAACCAGGGCTGGGCAATCAATGCCCAGACCGAACTGCCACCGATCCTCGCGCAGTTTGCCGGTGACGAGCGCGTGGACTTCCGCGCCGTGCTCACCGAACAGTTGGCCCGCGAGCACGGGCTGAACGCCGACGTGGTGCTCGACTACGAGCTGAGCTTCTACGACACCCAAAGCGCCGCCGTGATCGGCCTCAATGGCGACTTCATCGCCGGTGCCCGCCTGGACAACCTGCTGTCGTGCTACGCCGGCCTGCAAGCCTTGCTCACCAGCGAGACCGATGAAACCTGCGTGCTGGTGTGCAACGACCACGAAGAAGTCGGCTCCTGCTCGGCCTGCGGTGCCGACGGCCCGATGCTGGAGCAGACCCTGCGGCGCCTGTTGCCCGAAGGTGACGAGTTTGTACGCACCATTCAGAAATCGCTGCTGGTATCGGCCGACAATGCCCACGGCATCCACCCGAACTATGCCGACAAGCATGACGCCAACCACGGCCCGAAACTCAATGCCGGGCCGGTGATCAAGGTCAACAGCAACCAGCGCTATGCCACCAACAGCGAAACCGCCGGTTTCTTCCGCCACCTGTGCATGGCCGAGGAAGTGCCAGTGCAGAGTTTTGTGGTGCGCAGCGACATGGGCTGCGGCTCGACCATCGGCCCGATCACCGCCAGCCACCTGGGCGTGCGCACCGTCGACATCGGCTTGCCGACGTTCGCCATGCACTCCATTCGCGAGCTGTGCGGCAGCCATGACCTGGCGCATCTGGTGAAAGTGCTCGGCGCGTTCTACGCAAGCCGTGATCTGCCCTGAGCCAAAGGCTGAAAGCAGTTAACCATGTGGGAGGGGCAAGTCGAATCGTCGCACCACCCCCTCCCACATTTGGCTTCGCGTACACCTGATCTATATCACCTGCATTTCCCGCAATCCCACCTAGACTTGTCAATATTCCCACTCTGAGAAGGCCATCGCCTCATGATCACCATGTCCTCCTTCCACACCATGCTCATCCCTATCCTGATCGGCATGACCATGCTCGCGCTCGGTTTCAATTTTCGTGACAAGCCGCTCGGTGTGTTTGGCATGTGGGTCGGCATGCTGTTGATCCTGGGCACCGTGGTTTACAAGATCCTCGCTAAACTCGCTGAATAACAAATGCCCTCGCATTGGGCATAGGGGCCTCGTACACTCGGTCAATTCGTCGTTTTCAAGGTTGACCGCCTCGTGCTTTCCCGTCTGTTTGCCCTGCCCTGCTGCTTGCTGATCGCCCTGCTCACCCTGCTCCCGCTCGCTCCGGCCCAGGCCGTTGGCTTGCCCGGGCTGCTGGGTGGCACCAGCAAGCCGCAACCCCAGGCCGAGCTGCCGCTGGGGCAATCGCTGGACGAGGTGATCAAGACCCTGGAAAACGACCAGCAGCGCACCCAACTGCTGAGCGACCTGAAGAAACTTCGCCAAGCCACGCAAAAGGCCCAGCCGGCCGCCGAACAAGGCGTGCTCGGGCTGATCGGCAGCACGCTGTCTGGCCTTGAGCAGCAATTCTCCGGTGTCGACAGCCCGCTGGGACGCTGGTCCGATGAAGTGGACATGGCCACGGATGAACTCAAGGCCTTGATGCTGCCGGCCAGCGAATGGCTGCCGATCATCTTCGGTTTTGCCCTGATCCTCGCCGTGTGGAGCCTGCTGGCCGCCGCGCTGATCTGGCTCAGCCACCGCGTGCGCGAGCGCTTCGGCCTGCCCGAAGAACTGCCGCAACACCCGCGCACCTGGGACATGCTGCGCTTCGCCCTACGCAAACTGGGGCCGTGGCTGATCGCACTGGTGATCACCGTGTACCTGAGTTACGCGCTGCCCTCGTCCCTGGGCAAATCCCTGGCGATGGTGCTGGCATATGCGCTGGTGGTCGGCACCTGTTTCTCGGCAATCTGCGTGATCGCATTCTCCGTGCTGGACGGCCCGCATCGCCGTCGCGCGTTGTATATCCTGCGGCGCCAGGCGTTCCGGCCGTTGTGGTTGATCGGCAGTTTTGCCGCCTTTGGCGAAGCCTTGGGTGACCCCAGGCTGGTCGTTGCGTTGGGCCAGCACCTGGCGCACACGGCGGCAACTGTCGCGAATGTGATGGCCGCGCTGTCCACCGGTGTGTTTATCCTGCGCTTTCGCCGGCCGATTGCGCACCTGATCCGCAACCAGCCGCTGTCCCGTCGCCTGACCCGCCGCGCCCTCAGCGATGCGATCGAAATCATCGGCACCTTCTGGTACATCCCAGCCCTGCTGTTGGTCTGCATCTCGCTGTTCGCCACCTTCGTCTCCGCCGGCGACACCAGCAACGCCTTGCGTCAGTCATTGCTATGCACGGTGTTGCTGGTGCTGTGCATGGTGATCAACGGCCTGGTACGCCGCCATGCCCTCAAGCCGCAACGCGGGCACAAGCGCCATGCGCTGTACTCCGAACGCCTGAAGAGCTTCCTCTACACCCTCGCCCACCTGGTGGTGTGGCTGACGTTTATCGAGCTGGGGCTAAGGGTCTGGGGCTGGTCGTTGATCCGCTTCACCGAAGGTGACGGCCATGAAATCAGCGTCAAGCTGTTCGGCCTCGGCGGCACGCTGCTGTTTGCCTGGCTGATCTGGATTCTCAGCGACACCGCGATCCACCACGCCCTCACCCGCTCGCGCAAAGGCCTGGCCAACGCGCGCGCGCAGACCATGATGCCGCTGATCCGCAACGTGCTGTTCGTGACCATCTTCATCATCGCGGCCATCGTCGCCCTGGCCAACATGGGCATGAACGTCACGCCGCTGCTGGCCGGTGCCGGTGTGATCGGCCTGGCCATCGGCTTTGGCGCGCAGTCGCTGGTGGCGGACTTGATCACCGGCCTGTTCATCATCATCGAAGACTCCCTGGCCATCGATGACTACGTGGACGTCGGCGGCCACCTCGGCACAGTCGAAGGCCTGACCATCCGTACCGTGCGCCTGCGCGACATCGACGGCATCGTGCATACCATCCCGTTCAGCGAGATCAAGAGCATCAAGAACTACTCCCGTGAGTTCGGCTACGCGATCTTTCGGGTGGCGATCCCCTACAACATGGACATCGACGATGCGATCAAGTTGATGCGCGACGTCGGCCAGCAGATGCGCAACGACCCGCTGCAACGCCGCAATATCTGGTCACCGCTGGAGATTCAGGGCGTGGAAAGTTTCGAGTCGGGCAGCGCGATTCTGCGGGCGCGCTTCAAGACTGCGCCGATCAAGCAATGGGAAGTATCGCGGGCGTTCAACCTGTCGCTCAAACGCCATCTGGACGAGGCCGGGCTGGACCTGGCCACACCGCGCCTGAGTGTGCAGGTGGTGACCGGCGCTTCGGGCGGGCTGGAGAAAGAGAAGAACGCCTGAGCCTTCAGGCGCGATGTGGGCGCTGCCTTGCCCCCACATTGGAGATTCGCTGATTTCAGTGGGGTGGGCTCAGGTCAGCGCGGCGCCGTCCATCTTCTGGCGCAGGCTCAACGGACGCATATCGGTCCAGACCTCTTCGATGTAGTCCAGGCACTCTTGCTTCAGGCCGCTCTTGCCTGCGTTACGCCAGCCTTCCGGCACGGCCTTGTAGTCGGGCCAGATGGAATACTGTTCTTCATGGTTGACCACTACCTGAAACAGGATGTCGTCGCGGTCAAATGCTGAGGTCATTGCTGTTCTCCATCGTTCAAAGGCTGGCTGCGCACCACGCGCAGCGCTGATATCTATAGAAACGTACCAGGCTGGCGAAAAATTAGAGGCTGGCGACCGCTGCCGCCAAGGCACGCCCGAAAATCTCGGCGACCTGATCCTTCGACAATCACCGCCGCAGGCAACAACACCCCGTCTTCCGGGTCGTTGAGCAGGTTACGGATGGATGAAGCGCCAAATGAGGCAACGCTTGACGTCAAAGCCCCCGGTACTTGTCGTTCAGCGCATACAAAATCGCACACGTCTCGGCATCCAGGCACTCACAATAATCCCTGGCCCGAAAGTGCATTTGAAACGCGCGGGTCCGCAGCTCGAACGCCTGGCGATTCTGCGCCGGTTTATACCCGTAGCGCTGAAAGGCGCGTTCCACCTCCACCTCGGGCGGTAACCCGACACAAAATCGGCGCTGGTACATCGCCCGCGTCGCCTCATCGAACCAGGCCCCTACGCCCGCCTCGAACAGGCAACGCCAAGGCAAGCGTGGCCCCGGATCACTCTTGCGCCAATACGCCACATCCGAATGCCCGAGGATCTCGCTCGGGCCGATGTGCGGGTAACGCGCAAGGATGTCGCGCAGCAATTCGATCAATACATCCACCTGCTCCCGAGGGTACGCAGGAAAGGTAAACACGCCGTCCTCATCGCGCGCCTGGTTGACGATCTCGATGCCGATCGCGCGACTATTGAGGTTGTCCCGCCCGCCCCAGTGGCTCACCCCGGCATGCCAGGCGCGCTGCGCCTCATCCACCAGGCGGAACACGCGCAACTCGTCATAACCGGCGGCGCGGTAGCCGGGCTCAGCCGGATCAGGCAGCAGATAGTGCGCGCTGACACCGTGCCGCGTCAGGGTCTGCAGGGATGACATAAACGGCGCGGCGGTGTAATGCAGGACCACTTGCCCCACGGGCTCGCCGTTGCGTGCGTTGAAGTCCTTGGCGGGGAAACTGGTATCGATGACCAACATAAGAATCGTCCTTTTCGGTACAGGCCGAGTCATTCGGCCCGTTCAAGCGCAAAACAATGACCGCCATCCTGAAGGGTTGAACGTCAGGCGGGCGGTAACTATTTGGCACGCGAAAGAACGCTGATCAGCGCCGCAGCGGCATACCCAAATCGACCCGCAGGCCATCCGGCTGGCTATCGAACGTCAACGAGCAGGAGCAGCGCTGGACAATCGCCTGCACAATCGCCAGGCCCAGGCCACAACCCTCGCTGTTGCCGTTGCGCCAGAAGCGCTGGGTCAGGTATTGCAGGTCTTCGCTGGCGATCTGTTGGCCATGGTCACGCACGCGGAACACCACCTGATCGCCGGCCATCAACACACTCAGCTCCACCCGGGTATCGGCCGGGGTGTGGCGCAAGGCGTTGTCCAGCAGGTTGCGCAGGGCGGCGACGGCCAGGCCCACTGGCATTTCCACCGGGGTGTCGCTGAGGTTGTCCGGCAGGATCAGGTCGATGCGCTGGTTGTCGCCGGCGTTGGCGTCCTGGATCGCCAACCGCGCGACTTGCTCGGCGCTGGACTGCAAGCCGTCATCGAACGACAGGCTGCCCTCCACCCGCGCCAGCAAGAGCAATTGCTCGAGGGTGCGATGCAGGCGGTCGGCCCCCTCCTCGGCATGGGCCAGGGACTGATCGCGGGCCGCGCCTTCGGTCATGCGCGCCACTTGCAGGTGGGTCTTGATCGCGGTCAGCGGGCTGCGCAGTTCGTGGGCGGCGTCGCCGGTGAGGCGCCGTTCGCGTTCGATGGTCTTGGCGATGCGCTGCAACAGTTGGTTCTGAGTGTCGAGCAGCGGTTTCAACTCGCTGGGCAGCGGGTGGATCTGCAACGGTTCGAGGGAATCGGCACTGCGTCGCATCAAGGCGTCACGCATGCGATTGAGCGGCTGCAGGCTTTGCCCGATCCCCAGCCACAGCAGGCACAGGCACCCCAACAACGCCACACCGACCGGCACCGAGGCCGCCAGCAGGATCGACAGGTTCAACGCCTCGCGCTCCACCTGGCGGTCGGCGGTGGTAATGAACAGATCGCCACGGGCCAGGGTGAAGCTGCGCCACGCCGCGCCGTCAATGATCTGGTCGCGAAAACCGCTGCGATGGGATTCCAGGCCCTGGTCCGGCGTGGTGTGGCTGCGCGCCAACACTTCGCCGCGCAAGGAACTGACCTGACAGGCCATGCCGCCCGGCACGTTCAGTTGCTCGGCGCTGAAGTGCTTGCCCTCGGCGCTGCTCGCCAGGCCCGGCATCTGCTCCATCAAGCCGGCGACCATGCGCGCCGACGCAACCAGGCGCTGGTCGAGGGAGAACATCATCTGGTTACGCAGATCGTTGAGCATCCAGGCAGCCGCCAGCGCCCAGATCAACACAAAAGCGGCGCCGAGCTTGAAGGTCAGGCGCAGGCGCAGGCTCATCACGGGGTGCTATCTCCACCATCCGCCGGGCCCAGGCGGTAACCCAGGCCACGTACTGTTTCGACGATGCCGTTGCCCAATTTGCGCCGCAAATGGTGGATATGCACGTTGAGGGCGTTGCTTTCCAGTTCGTCGTTGAAGCCGTAGACGCTGTCTTTGAGCTGTTCGCTGGAGAGCACGCGGCCCTTGTTGTGCAGCAGCGCCTGCAACAGCGCTTGTTCGCGGCGGGAAAGGTCCACGGGCTGCCCGGCCAGCAGGGTTTCGCGGCTGCTCGGGTCGTAAGTGAGGCGGCCGTGTTCGATCAGGTTGACGCTGCGCCCCGCCACGCGGCGCAGCAAGGTTTGCAGGCGCGCAGCGAGCTCGCGCAGGTCGAAGGGCTTGAGCAGGTAATCGTCGGCGCCGGCCTGCAGGCCGTCGACGCGGTTGGTCACCGAATCCCGCGCGGTGAGGATCAGCACCGGAATTTCCAGGCCCTGGCTGCGCTGCTGTTGCAGCAACTTGAGGCCATCTTCGTCGGGCAGCCCGAGGTCGAGCACCATGATGTCGAATTCGGCAGCCTTGAGCATTGCCCGCGCGGCAGCAGCGCTGGCGACGCGCTCGACGGTAAAGCCCTGGGCGCCGAGGCCGGCCACGATGCCGCTGGCGATCAGTTCGTCGTCTTCACAGACCAGTACGTGCATGCTGAACCCTTCATGAAAGATGGGGGGATTAGAAGACAGAACGATTAAGCGCGCATTATGCCGCCAAAGTTCGCAACATCAGATAATCCCTACGCTCTAGAATAGCGTCCGGTTAATCATCGGTTAATCAACGCCACACATTGTGTGCCTCACTTGCATCGAACTAAGGCTTGACCATGCGGCATCTATTTACCTTACTGCTGATGTTGTTCGCGGGATTCGCCCAGGCCGTGCCGGGTAACCCGTTCGAGACCAAACCCGATTTCCTCCCGGTGGGCAAGGCCTTCACCTTGACCACCGAACGCCTGGAGTCCGGCGAAACCCAGCTGTTCTGGCAGATAGCCGATGGTTATTACCTGTACCAGCAGCGCATGAAGTTCGACGGCCTCGCCGAAAAACCCGCGCTGCCCGAGGGTGAAGCCCATAGCGATGAGTTCTTCGGCGAGCAGCAAGTGTACCGCCAAGGCCTCGAAGTGAAGATTCCGGCGGGGACGACCGGCCAGGTCAAGCTGGGCTGGCAGGGCTGTGCCGATGCCGGCCTGTGTTACCCGCCACAGTCGATGACCGTGGACCTGGGCGGCAACCCGGCCGTCGCCGCCACCGCACAAGCCCAGGACCAGAGCCTGGCCAGCGGCCTGCAGCAGCGCAGCCTGGGGTGGAGCCTGCTGGTGTTCTTCGGCCTGGGCCTGTTGCTGGCGTTTGCCCCGTGTTCGTTGCCGATGTTGCCGATCCTCGCCGGCCTGGTGGTCGGCAGCGGCGCCAGCCCGCGTCGCGGTTTTGCGTTGGCCGGCAGCTACGTGGTGTGCATGGCGCTGGTGTATGCCGCGCTGGGCGTACTGGCCGCGTCGCTCGGCAGCAACCTGGCGGCGCTGCTGCAAACCCCGTGGATACTCGGCAGCTTCGCCGCCTTGTTTGTAATCCTGGCCCTGCCGATGTTCGGCTTCTTTGAACTGCAACTGCCGGTGGCCGTGCGTGATCGTCTGGACAACGTCAGCCGCAACCAGCGTGGCGGCAGCCTGATCGGCGCCGGGGTACTTGGCGCGCTGTCCGGCCTGTTGGTCGGCCCCTGCATGACCGCGCCCCTGGCCGGCGCCCTGCTCTACATCGCCCAGAGCGGTAACGCCCTGCACGGCGGGCTGATCCTGTTCGCCATGGGCATCGGCATCGGCATTCCGCTGTTGCTGCTGGTGACCGTGGGCAACCGCTTCCTGCCCAAGCCGGGCACCTGGATGAATGTGCTCAAGGGCGTGTTCGGCTTCCTGTTCCTGGCCACCGCCGTGCTGATGATTCGCCCGGTGGTCGGGGAAAACCTGTGGCTCGGCCTGTGGGGCGCGCTGGCCATGGCCATGGCCTATTGCGGCTGGCGCCTGGCCCAGGATTTCGGGCGGGTCGCCATGCTGTCCGGCGCCGTTTCCGTGGTGCTCGGGTTGTGGGGCGGCCTGCTGCTGGTCGGTGCGGCGGGTGGCAGCGACGACGTGTGGCAACCGCTGAAGGTCTACAGCGGCTCGCGGACCACCAGCGCGCCAAGTGCCCACGAGGCGTTCATGACCATCAACGACCCGGCCGTGCTGCAAAGCCAGCTCGACAGCGCCAAGGCCCAGGGCCAATGGGTACTGGTCGATTACTACGCCGACTGGTGCGTGTCGTGCAAAATCATGGAAAAACAGGTGTTCGGCAAACCCCACGTGATGGACGCCCTGAAAGACGTGCGCCTGCTGCGCCTCGACGTCACCGCCGACAACGCCGCCAGCCGCGCACTGCTCGGCCGCTACAAAGTGCCGGGGCCACCGAGCTTTGTGTGGATCGGCCCGGACGGTGAAGAACGCCGCGCCCGGCGCATTACCGGCGAAGTCGATGCCGATACGTTCCTGCAACGCTGGACCCAGACGCGGGACGCCCGCTGATGCTGACCCTGACCATCGGCACCTTCGCCATCGCGCTGAATCACATCCTGCTGATCAGCGCGCTGATTCTCGCCACCCTGGTGGGATGGCGCGTGGCCAAGCGTGGCGGGGAAAACCCGGAGTCGGTGCTGTTCTACCTGTTCCTGCTGGGCATGTTGGCAGCCCGCATCAGCTTTGTGCTGATGTACTGGAGTTACTACCGCAACGACCCGTTGCAGATCGTCGACCTGCGCGACGGCGGCTTTCTCGCCTGGCCCGGCGTCATTGCACTGATCCTCGGCGCGCTGCTGTACGGCTGGCGCCGCCCGGCCCTACGCAAACCATTGAGTGCCGGGGTGATCACCGGCCTGCTGTTCTGGGGCATGACCAGCCTGTCGCTGAGCCTGTATGACAAAGGCTCGCGCCTGCCGGACATCACCCTGCGCAGCGCGAATGGCGAGGTGGTGCAACTGGCGGACTACCAGGGCGGCCCGCTGGTGATCAACCTGTGGGCCACCTGGTGCCCGCCGTGCCGCCGGGAAATGCCGGTACTGGAACGCGCCCAACGCCAACGCCCCGACGTGACCTTCCTGTTCGTCAACCAGGCCGAAAGCATGCAAAGCGTCAGCACCTACCTGGCCACCCAGGGCCTGACCCTGGACAACGTATTGTTCGACGCCAGCGGCCGCCTCGGCCAGGCCGTGGGCTCCATGGCCTTGCCGACCACGCTGTTCTACCAAGCCGATGGACGCCTGATCAACAGCCACCTCGGTGAACTGTCCCAGGCCAGCCTGGCCCGCGCCATGGAACCCTTCGACATCGCCACTGAAAGGAAACCGACATGCCTCGCCTCCGCCACTTGCTGACCCTGCTGCCACTCACGCTGGCCGCCACCCTGGCCCAGGCCGAAGACTGGCCGGCACCGATCAAACAGATCGAAGCCAAGGGCGCCAAGATCCTCGGCAAGTTCGACGCTCCCAGCGGCCTCACCGGCTACGCCGCGCAGTACCAGAACCGCGGCATGGCGCTGTACCTGAGCGCCGACGGCAAAAGCGTGCTCGCCGGCACCCTGTATGACGCCCAGGGTAATGACCTGAGCAACGCGCCCCTGGAAAAACTGGTGTACGCGCCGATGGCCAAGGAAGTCTGGGCCAAGATGGAAAAAAGCAGCTGGATCCAGGACGGCGACACCAACGCGCCGCGCACGGTCTACCTGTTCAGCGACCCCAACTGCCCGTACTGCAACATGTTCTGGGAACAGGCGCGGCCATGGGTCAAGGCCGGCAAGGTGCAGTTGCGTCATATCATGGTCGGCATCATCCGCGAAGACAGCCCAGGCAAATCCGCCGCCCTGCTGGCCAGCCAAGACCCGCAAAAAGCCCTGCAAGCACACGAAGCCGCCGGCAAGGGCAGCAAGTTGCAGGCGCTGGACAAAATCCCTGCCAATATTGAAGCCAAGCTCGATGCCAACATGAAGTTGATGGAGGAACTGGAGTTGTCGGCGACGCCGGCGATTTTCTATCTGGATGACAAGGGCGGGTTGCAGCAACAGCAAGGGGCGCCGTCGCCGGATAAGTTGGTGAAAATATTGGGTGTCAAAGAATAACGCATCGCCCTGTATTAAACGAATACCCGCAAAAATGCGGGTATTCACTTTGGGGATATTTAAACTTCCTCAACCAAAAAATCATCCATATAGTAGTCATTCCCTGACAGTTCTGCAGCGGCTTCATGGCTGTAAATATCCAGTAACACAGTCGCAGAGGCAGCCACGAAAGTGAAACTGAGCGTGTGCCATGCCTGATCGACCAACTCTGTGACGCCGGTTTTTTGCACAGAATCTTGACGCAAGGACAACTTCGGCCAAGGATTATTATGGTTAATTCGGCGGGCCTTGACTGAAAAACGATAGGCACGCCCCGTTTCAAGATCCCTAAACGTCCTTTGCAAGATAGGGCCGATATTATTCGTTGAATACGTGTAGTTTTTCACAACAAAGCCATTACCCGCCGGCTCCAGGCTAATATCCCTTGGGTCCGGAGCCCCTGTCCCGACTTCCCAACCGCGAAAATCTCTATCATTGAAGTCAGTTAAATCCCGGTACTCTCTCCCAACCCTAAGACTCAACGTTGGAAAAACCACCGCATCAGTCTCAAGTGAACCTTCATCTGTCGCCACTTTGAAAGTAATAGTCAACGTAGAATTTATAAGCAACTTCTCCAATTCAACGCGAGGCAAAATCCGCGATACTCCGTTCAAGTCGTCTCTTTTTATCGGTTCCCGGGTCATGACTTTTATTGTGTATGGCGAACCGTCCGTTTTGGTCCCCGAACACTGTAACCAGCCATTCTGCCCAAGCAGAATGAACCACCACGGATCGATAGTGATATCAACATCCCCAGGGAAATTACGCAGATCCAACATAGCGCCTTGAACGGCGGGAGGTGTAGCCTGCGGCACAACCGGCATCGGCAGACGCACCGGAACCGGAACGCTGACGTGCAAGTTCAAATCAGCCGAGGTCTGCATCTGGCAGACGCGGGTCACGGTGTAATTGATCTTCACCGTTTTGCCGATGCTCTCGATCACCGCTTCGCGCGGCACGAAGAAGATGACCGCGCCCGCCGTGCTGCCAGGCTCGGCGGCCAACGGCCAGCGACTGCCGTCGGGTCGGGTCCAGTCCACGCTGATGCTCTGGCTGGGGTGGCTGCCGACATAATCCACCGCCACATGTACACCGTCGCGTCCGTTCCAGGCGGTCAAGTCGCTGCCCACCGCCTCGATGACGGTGGGCGCCAGCAACACCATGTATTCCGGAACAAGCTTGAAAGACTTCGGTGTAAATTCGAGGGCCGTCGCCCGATTGCACACGCCATCAAAGCTCGCGGCAAAGTGCAGGACGAACTCGCCGCAGTCCGCCAGTTTTTTCAGTTCTGCCCGTGGGATGGACGCATCAACCCCACCCCTGAGCCACTGCGCCGTCAGGGGTTCATCCCTCAGGATGTCGAACTGGTAAGGACTGTCGTCGGCACTCATACCGCTCACCCACATCCAGCAACATTGCCCCTGCACGGCATAATCCCAGATCGGCACCAGCCCCGTGGCGTTACCCTCAAACGTGGTGAGGTCGACTTCGCCCGCCGTTGCCTCTTCGATACTCGGGGTGGTCAGTTGAGGCGACAGTACTTTGATCGCACGGTCAGGAGAAAACCGAGGCAGGTTATTGTTGAATTGGACGCTGTAGTTCAGCGTCATCGTCTGATTGAACAGGGCTGCGATGATATCGGGAGCCAAATCAAATGACAGGCTCGAATCTTCCGCCGTCACGTCCTGGCAACCCAGGGATACAGGCCCATAACTCGGCCCATAAGCGTGAGCACAAACATGATCACCTTCGGTCATACCTTCATAGGTGATGAATACGTGCCCCCCACTGACCGTATTGATCGGATTGACCTGCCAGTCATCAGGATGCACCTCCACCGACTCGCGCAGGTGAGGCGCAGACAAATCGAGCTGCGGATCAACACGCAGCAACGTCGTCGAGCGCTGGTGGAAATCCTGAGCGTTTTCAGGCAACGGGTTATCAGTCGACACCGGGGCAGCCGGCCCGGTGCCGTCCCAGATAACCCCACAATGGCAGGTCAGGGACGAGTAATCTTCCAGGCGTGAGAGCCAGTCACGCAACAAACTGAACTCGAACACAAACCCCAGATGCGCTTCCGCCTCGGTCACAAGGTGGTCATAGGCCGCCCAGGTAAATCTGAACGGCACCTGATGCTGATTGCCGGCAACCACCACAAACAAACGCTGCCCGGCCTGGATCATCGGCCAGGCTTTGATCCGGATGGTTTCATCGCCCTCGAAGGTGAACATGTTCAGCCACAACGTACTCCACTCCAACTTGGCATGCGCAAACTCAGGCATTGACTCACGCAGATCCTCTTCGCGAACTTGCTGAATCTCAAGCTCAAGCACCAGCGATTCTTTGCGCACGCCACCGACGACGGCCTCGTACCAGATCAACACCGTATGCCCGATGCAGGTACTGATCCATTGCCAGGGAATTTCGGCCACGTCGCCGCTCGCCACATTGATCGGCGGGAATGTCGGGCTGGCCTGGTCTTTGATCGCGAAATGCACAACGACCTGTGTGCTGCCGGCCGGCAGCGTCAGCGTCGCGGTCGTACCTTGGGCCGCCTCCAGGGGATAAAGCACACTGTTGTTCTGGGCGAATTCGATTGTCGCAACGGGCAACTCCGCAGCGGCTGCGTTGGCTGTCGGAGGAGACGCAACCCTCGCCGTTTGCGCGGAAGGTGTAGTTTTAGGGATCGGTTTTTTAGCCACAATAAGACTCCTGTCCAGCGTTATATAAGCATCGGGGCCGGCCCTCGCGGGCCAGAAACTCTGTTTATCTAACGCTTGGATCAAGCACCTTGCCTACTGTCAGAATTGACAGTTGTGCCGCTGACCCACGGTCTTGCCGACAGACGGCTGCTTCAAAATCCCTCCAGCCCCACCATCAAATCACTCAACCAATCCGCTTATTGGATTAAATTCCCATTTGACAATAATTATCATTCATCATAATTTACTGCCCGATGTGTAGGAGGCCTCAGCAAGGACGCCCTCCCCTAAGCTCTTTTTGGCAAGGTGATTTCCATGACGGAACAAGTATCCACAGGCAGGTGCGACTCACCGCTGCTCCAGGCATTCGTCGATAATCGGCTGATTCTGGTGAAGATCGCAGCACGTATTACCGGCTGCCGCTCCCGGGCCGAAGACGTCGTGCAGGACGCCTACTTCCGGCTGCAAGCGGCGCCGACGATCACCTCATCGTTCAAGGCCCAATTGAGTTATCTGTTCCAGATCGTGCGCAACCTGGCGATCGATCACTATCGCAAACAGGCCCTGGAGCTCAAATATTCGGGGACAGAAGAGGAAGGCTTGAATGTGGTGATTCAGGGCGCGTCACCGGAAACTTCGCACATCAATTTCAACACCCTGGAGAACATCGCCGACGCCCTGACGGAACTGCCCCAGCGCACCCGCTATGCGTTCGAGATGTACCGCCTGCACGGCGTGCCGCAAAAGGACATCGCCAAGGAACTCGGCGTCTCACCGACCCTGGTCAACTTCATGATTCGCGATGCGCTGGTGCATTGCCGCAAGGTGTCGGGCAGTCACAGCGATACGTTTGCGCGGCGGATCTGAAGCGCGCCCTTGCACATTTTGATCGCCTGCAACCTCAGGGCACTGCGGTCACATCGATGCGGTAGGGCTCGAATATCTTCAGCAACTCGCCGTCATCGCGCAAACGTTTGAGTAATTCGGCAAACGCCGGCCCGCTGATCGGCGCCTTGGGCCGTAGCAAGGCGTAATGGTGGTACACCTGGTCGACGCGCTGCGAGATCAGGAACTGTGCAGCCATATCGGCGTTGCGCACCAGAAAATCACTCAGGTACGAGCGGGTCACCAGGGCGATATCGGCGCGGCCGCGAGCGACCATCAGCAGGTTGCTGTCATGGGAATAGGTCAACGTCGCGTTGAAGTGCTCGGCCATGAACTTGGGGTCGGCATTGAAGTGGGCGAAGGCGTAGTGATAACCGCTGAACACCGCCAGGCGCTTGCCGCCAAGGCTGGCGAAATAACTCTGGTCGCGATCGGGCTCCCGCTGGGCGACGAAGATTTCGGCATCTTCCAGGCCCATGTCGACCGCAGTGTGGGGGATTTTCTGCCAGCCCCAGTCGGGGTTTTCGAAAATCGCCACGTCGACCCGACCCTGCTCAAAATCGCGAAAGCGTCGTGGGATCGAGGTCGGCACCAGCACGAACTGATAGTCGGTTTGCGAGGCGTTCAAGGCTTCGACCAACTGCGGCAGCAACCCGGTGTCGGCGCCCTGTTCGGGGCGCACGGTGTAGGGTGGAAAATGCGCAGCGCCGATCCTCACCAATTGCGCAGCCGAAGCCGGCATCCACGCCGCCGTGCCCAGTGCCCATAAAGTAAGTCCTGCAGCCAATCGCAATGGCGAAAACATTAAGGCACACACCGTTTAACATGCTGATGGCAGTAAGCTAGGCGTTTTCGCCGGTCGAGACAACTTTCCACCGCCAAATTAACAGCCTGCGCCTCAATCAGCCTTCAAAACCATCAACAACGCCTCTTCGGCCAACTGTTCCAGGGTCAGGCTGCCCTCGGCGCGGAACCAAGTGGTGGTCCAGGACAAGGCGCCGGTGAGGAAGCGCCGGGTGATAAACACGTCCCCCTTGATGTAGCCGGCGGCCTTGGCCTCGCCCAGCACCTGCAGCCAGATCGTCTCATACACATCACGCAAGGCGAGCACCTGGGCCTGGCCTTCGGCCGACAGCGAACGCCACTCGTACACCAGCACCGCCATGGCTTCGCCGCTGCCGCCCATAATCGACTGCAATTCGCAGCGAATCAGCGCCAGCACCCGTTCGCGCACGGTGTTCGCTTCTTCCAGCGAAGCGCGCATCAGCGCGGTGTTGTAGTGGATGGTTTCTTCCATGACCGCACGCAGGATCTCGTCCTTGCTCTTGAAGTGATGAAAGATGCTGCCGGACTGGATGCCTACGGCGCCGGCCAGGTCGCGCACGGTGGTACGTTCGAAGCCCTTGTTGCGAAACAGGTGAGCCGCGGTTTGCAGCAACTTGCCCCGGGCACTCTCGGGGTCGGTCAATTGGCCGCCGTCGACCATGGTGCGCATCACCCGCAGGGCTTTTTGCTCATCCATGCTGCTCTCCTCTACTTCTACTGACGTCTTGGGCGGCAATTTAGGCCGTGACTGCCAGCCAAGCAAGCGCTTGGCCGAAAACTGTGCCTGGAGTTTACAAACCAAGCGCTTGCTTGGTAGTCTCGTCACCTGCCATTCGAGGAAGGATTTCTCATGAGCAAGACGGTTCGTATCGGCTGCGCCAGCGCCTTCTGGGGCGACACCTGCACCGCCGCCGCCCAGTTGGTGCATGGCGGCAAGCTGGACTACCTGGTGTTCGACTACCTGGCGGAAGTCACCATGTCGATCCTCGCCGCTGCGCGGATGAAAGATCCCCAGGCCGGCTACGCCACGGACTTTGTCGACGTGCTGACGCCGCTGCTGGCCGAGATCCAGCGCCAGGGCATCCGCGTGATCAGCAACGCGGGGGGCATCCACCCCCAGGCCTGCGCCGCCGCCCTGCAAGCGGCCTGCGATGCGGCGCAACTGCCGCTGAAAATCGCCGTGCTGCTGGGCGATGACCTGCAACCCCAACTCAAACACCTGCGCGGCACCGTCGACATGTTCAACGGCGCGCCGCTGCCGCCGCTGTGCGTGTCCGCCAATGCTTACCTCGGCGCGCCGGGCATTGTCCGCGCCCTTGAGCTGGGCGCCGATATCGTCATCACCGGGCGGGTGGTCGACAGCGCGGTGGTCAGCGCCGCGTTGGTACACGCATTCAACTGGTCGTGGCAGGACTACGACCGCCTCGCCCAGGCGGCCCTGGCCGGGCATATCATCGAATGCGGCGCGCAGTGTACCGGCGGCAACTTCACCGATTGGCGCGACGTGCCAGACTACGAACACATCGGGTTTCCCATCGTCGACGTCAGCGCCGACGGCCAGTTCAGCGTGAATAAAGTCGCGGGCAGCGGCGGGTTGATCAGCGAGCTGAGCGTGGCCGAACAACTGCTCTACGAAATCGGCGACCCGCGTGCCTACTTGCTGCCCGATGTGATCTGCGATTTCAGCCAGGTCAAATTGCAGCAGCAAGGCAAACACAGTGTGCGTCTGCACGGGGCCAAGGGTTTGCCGCCGACCGACCATTACAAGGTCAGTGCCACCTACCCGGATGGCTTTCGCTGCACCGCCAGTTGCCTGATTGCCGGGATCGATGCGGTGGCCAAGGCCGAGCGGGTCAGCCAGGCGATTATCAACAAGACCTCGGAACTGTTCAGCCTGCGCGGCTGGGCGCCCTACACCGAGGT
Organism: Pseudomonas sp. LY-1; assembly: GCF_053502595.1. Lineage (NCBI taxonomy): Bacteria > Pseudomonadati > Pseudomonadota > Gammaproteobacteria > Pseudomonadales > Pseudomonadaceae > Pseudomonas > Pseudomonas sp. LY-1. Next base: position 4,918,728 of record NZ_CP094353.1, read on the forward strand.
GAATATCGAACAGCTCGGCAGCGAAGCCACCTACGGTGCCCATGCCCAACGCCAGGACTGCCGCGAGGTGGTGGTGAAGCTGGCGGTGCGCCACCCGAGCAAGCCGGCGCTGCTGCTGTTCGCCCGCGAAATCGCCCAGGCCGCGACCGGCATGGCGCCGGGGCTGACCGGTATCGTCGGCGGGCGGCCGACGGTGTATCCGTTGATTCGGCTGTTTTCGTTTCTGATCGATAAATCGTCTTGCGAGCTGGCGATTGATTTCCAGGGTGAGCGTCACCCTTGCGCCCTCCCGGCCACCCACGTACTGGGCACGCTGGCGGCCGCCATCGATCCGCCCAAACCCCAAGGCCGCGCCGACGCCAACGTGCCGCTGGTGAAACTCGCGGTGGCCCGCTCCGGCGACAAGGGCAACCACAGCAATATCGGGGTGATTGCCCGCGACCCGGCATACCTGCCGTGGATTGCCGAAGCCCTGACCCCTGAAGTGGTCGTCGACTGGATGCGCCACGTGCTCGATCCGATCCACGGTCGCGTCGAGCGCTGGTACCTGCCCGGCAGCCACAGCCTCAACTTCCTGCTGGAAAACGCCCTGGGCGGTGGCGGCATCGCCAGCCTGCGCATCGACCCGCAAGGCAAGGCCTTCGCCCAGCAGTTGCTGGAGATCCCTATCGCCGTGCCGCAACACATCGCCGATCAACTCACCTAAAGGAGCGTTGCCGTGGCCTTCGACTCGATCTTCAAAGCCGACCTGCCGGATGTCCTCAAAGGGGAGTCATAAACCATGCCGGTGATCGAAACCCTGATCGACGCCCACAGCCCCGACTTCGCCCGCAACCGCGACGCGCTGCTGGCGAGCCTGCAGCACCTGCGCCTGTTGGAGCAGAACCTGTTGAGCAAGGCGCAGCAAGCCAAACCCAAGTTCGACAAACGCGGGCAATTGCTGCCGCGCGAACGCCTCAACCTGCTGCTGGACCCTGGCGCACCGTTCCTGGAACTGGCCAGCCTGGCCGGCTACAAACTGCATGATGACAAGGACGGCAGCGCCGCCGGCGGCGGGTTGATCGCCGGCATCGGTTACGTCAGCGGCGTGCGCGTGCTGGTGGTGGCGAATAACAGCGCGATCAAGGGTGGCACCCTCTCCCCCACAGGCCTGAAAAAATCCCTGCGCCTGCAACAGATCGCCATGGAAAACCACCTGCCGGTGGTGACCCTCGCCGAAAGCGGTGGCGCGAACCTCAACTACGCGGCGGAGATTTTCGTCGAAGGCGCGCGCAGCTTCGCCAACCAGGCGCGCATGTCGGCCATGGGCTTGCCACAGATCACCGTGGTCCACGGTTCGGCCACGGCGGGCGGCGCGTATCAGCCGGGGCTGTCGGATTACGTGGTGGTGGTACGCGGCAAGGCCAAGCTGTTCCTGGCCGGCCCGCCGCTGCTCAAGGCCGCGACCGGCGAAGTCGCCACCGATGAAGCTCTGGGCGGCGCCGAGATGCACGCGCAAACCGCTGGCACCGCCGAATACCTGGCGGAAAACGACGCCGACGGGGTGCGCATCGTGCGCGAGATCCTCAGCCTGCTGCCGTGGAACGAGCGCCTGCCGCTCATCCCGAAACGCACGTATGCCGAGCCGCTGTACCCCATCGACGAACTGCTCGGGCTGATCCCCGACGACCCGAAAAAACCCTACGACGTCCGCGAAATCCTCGCGCGCCTGGCCGACGGTTCGAACGTCCTCGAGTTCAAGGGCGAGTTCGACGCGCATACCGTCTGCGGCCACCTGCACATCCAGGGCCGCGCCGTCGGCGTGATCGGCAATAACGGCCCGATCACGCCCAAGGGTGCGAGCAAGGCCGCGCAATTCATCCAACTGTGCGACCAGAGCCGCACGCCGCTGCTGTTCCTGCACAACACCACCGGCTTCATGGTCGGCACCGAGGCGGAACAGCAAGGCGTGATCAAGCACGGCGCGAAGATGATCCAGGCGGTGGCCAATGCCCGCGTGCCTAAACTCACCGTGGTGGTCGGCGGCTCCTACGGCGCCGGCAACTACGCCATGTGCGGCCGCGGCCTCGACCCGCGCTTCATCTTCGCCTGGCCCAACAGCCGCACCGCCGTGATGGGCGGCGCCCAGGCCGGCAAGGTGCTGCGCATCGTCACCGAAGCCAAACAACTGAAGGACGGCCTGGTACCCGACCCCAAGATGCTGGACATGCTGGAACAGGTCACCGCACAGAAACTCGACAGCCAATCCACCGCGCTGTACGGCAGTGCGAACCTATGGGATGACGGCCTGATCGACCCACGGGATACCCGCACATTGCTGGGATTCCTGCTGGATATCTGCCATGAAGCCGACATGCGCGCGTTGCAGCCGAACAGCTTTGGCGTAGCGCGGTTCTAAAGTAATCAAGACAACGAAACACTGCGTTTGCTCTGCTGTTGCTCTGCTTTTGATTTTGATCTTAGGCGCCCCGTTAAACCACGCTGGCCGAACGCAGGCTTGAATCCGTGGGCAACCCGGCAGGACGCCGGGTTAGCCGTCCTGGGCCAAGGATGGCCCATGACGGCGGCCCACGGATTCAAGCCGGAGTGAGGGCACACCGAGCACTAGCGAGGTGCCGAGTGGTGGGGCAAGAGCCCTAATGAGATGGTCAGCCCGGCGAGAACCTCAGGTCTACACTACTGAGGTTCTCACTTTTCCTGAGGAGGTTTTCTCATGAACAGCGTAACGCTTCTAGGCATCGACATTGGCAAGAACAGCTTCCACTTACACGGCCAGGACGCACAAGGCCATCAGGTACTGCGCAAGAAGCTCAATCGAAGCCAGTTGCTGCCATTACTTGCACAAATGCCCCCCCTGCAAAGTCGCCATGGAATCCTGTGGCGGGTCACAGTTTCTTGCCAGAGAAATCACCAAGCTCGGTCATCAGGTCCAACTGATAGCGCCGCAGCATGTGAAGGCTTACGTCACCGGCAACAAGAACGACTTCATTGATGCCGAGGCTATCTGTGAGGCCGCATCACGTCCCAGAACGCGCTCTGTACAGGTCAAGTCGGTTGATCAGCAGGTGTTGTCGACCGTGCATAAACTGCGTAAATCACTGGTGAGTCGGCGCACTGGAGTGATCAACCAGGTGCACGGGTTCTTACTGGAGTTTGGCGTTATCTTTCCCGCTGGCTATGCCGCGCTGGATCGGGTTCCTGCATTGATGGAAGAGCACAATCTACCGCTGCGCCTGCGGCAGGCTATTAGTCGGATGCTTGATGACATTCGTCAATTGACCAGCGAAATCAAAGCACTGGATATCGAGATCAAGCAGCAGGTGAACGGGAGTGACGCTGGCAAAAGATTACAGAGCATCCCCGGCATAGGCCCCCTCATCGCTAGCGCGCTGGTGGCCGATGTCGGGGACGCTTCGATATATAAATCGTCCCGAGATTTTTCGGCTTCGTTGGGGCTGGTGCCACGGCAATACTCAACCGGAGGGCAAACCACGCTCCTGGGTATCAGCAAGCGCGGGGATCGGTATTTGAGAACCTTGCTGATGCAGGGCGCCCAAACCCTGCTTTATCGAATCGATAAGCGAAACGACGCCCTTGGAGTCTGGGCCAGAAACCTACTGGCTCGGAAACCGCTTAACAAAGTTGCCTGTGCGCTGGCTAATAAAATGGCCAGGATTGTCTGGGCGCTGCTGACCAAAGGTGGCACCTACAACGGGCATTTCACCGTGTGACCCAGCTTTACCACCGGCTTTTGCGACGTCAGTAATTGATGGCGATAAACGGCAGATACCCTGGCTGAGAACCTGATAAGCAAAATAGCTTTCGAAGCTGAAGCGCTTTTAAGGACAGGCAGGAGCGAATACTCATCAAGGGCCGAACGCGTAACCGCGCTCACAAGGAGCCCGGATACATTAGCGCAAGCCTGATTTACCGTTCATCGTGACTGGATAGCAAAAGGTGGGCTGACCATACATTTGGTTACTTTTGGGGCTCTTTTCCAAAAGTGACCCGCTGTAAGAGCGGAACCTATAGCAGCCGTTACCGCAGCAATGGATATGTACTCAACTCAACCCAAAAAAATGGTTCTTCACGGAATCCCGGGAAACACAGAAACAAGAACGCCGATTTGATGGATGATGTTCGTGCGAGCAAACACATCTAAAAAACCGGCGTTCTTATGCGCAATATTAATACTTTCCTTCCTTTTTGGGAGGGCTTTTCTGTCGTTGCGATCAAACCTGACGGCGATGCCCTTCAAATCGATCTGATCCCCCAGGCCACGCGATTTCCCACCTGTGGTGGCTGCCAAAAGCTCTGTTCAACAACTCATGAGTACTGCGATCGAGTCGTGCGTGACTTGCCGATTCTCGGTCGTGCAGTCCGCCTCAACGTGCAGCTCAGGCGTGTTAGTTGCCGTGATTGTGGCAAGCGCATGGAGGTCGTCAGTTGGCTGGATCGCTATGCCCGCATGACGCGCCGGCTGGCAGAGGCCGTTATTCAAGCCTGCGAACGCCTTCCTACACTGCATGTTGCGCAAATGTTCGGGCTGCACTGGGACACCGTTCGGTTGCTGGAGCGGCGCGCTCTGCAAGCGGCGTTGAGTGCCTTACCCAAGGCCCAACCACGGCGCTTGATAATGGACGAGTTCGCGTTATTCAAAGGTCATCGCTACGCCAGCGTGGTGTTGGACGCTGATACTCGGCGAGTGCTTTGGATCGGCGAAGGCCGTAGCCGAGCGGCAGTCAGACCGTTTTTCGAAGAGCTGGGGCCAGAAGGGTGCGCCCGAATTGAAGCGGTAGCGATGGACATGAACACGGCTTATGACCTGGAGGTTCGCCAACACTGCCCAAAAGCACGGGTGATTTATGACCTTTTCCATGTGGTCGCCAAATATGGCCGAGAAGTGATTGATCGTGTTCGCGTTGACGAGGCGAACCGATTGCGCCATGACAAGCCCGCTCGAAAGATCATAAAGCAAGCGCGATGGTTGCTATTGCGTAACCCGGAGAACCTGAAAAAGCCGGAACAGCAGGTTCATTTACAGGATCTGCTGGCCGCTAACCAATCGTTAATGACGGTCTACTTGATGAAGGCCGAGCTCAAAATGCTCTGGGCGCCGAGCGATGCCTGGGACTGGAGATCAGCCTGGAAGCAGTGGCTGCGTCATGCTCAAGAAAGCGAAATACCCGCACTGATCCAGTTCGCAAAGCGACTAAAAGGCTACTGGCGGGGCATCGTGAGCCGGGTACGCTGGCCAATGCACACCGGTCAGTTGGAAGGAATAAACAATCGAATAAAGGTCATCAAACGAATGGCGTACGGTTACCGGGACAGCGAATTCTTTTTCATGAAGATCAAGAGCGTCTTTCCCGGCAATCCGTGAAGAACCAAAAAAATGGTCGGCCCAGAGGCCGCCATCGGGGGCAAGCCCCCTCCCACATTTGGAGCGAGGTGAGCCCAATTTCGAGCGAGGTGAGCCCATTGGATATCTACCCGCTGTAAGACCGTCAGCAAACCAGCTCCCGCAGATGGAGCCATGCACACCCGAAGAACGCCCACAGGGAGAACAATAAAAATGATCTTCACCCAAGAACACCAGGCACTGCGCCGCACCGTCCGCGCCTTCGTCGACCGCGAGATCAACCCCCACGTCGACGCATGGGAAAAAGCCGGCCGCTTCCCCATCCACGACCTCTTCCGCAAGGCCGGCGACCTCGGCCTACTGGGCATCTCCAAACCCGAACAATTCGGCGGTATGGGCCTGGACTACAGCTACTCAATCGTCGCCGCCGAAGAATTCGGCAGCATCCACTGCGGCGGCATCCCCATGTCCATCGGCGTACAGACCGACATGTGCACCCCCGCCCTCGCCCGCTTCGGCTGCGACGCACTGCGCGAAGAATTCCTGCGCCCGGCCATCAGCGGCGAGCAAGTCGGTTGCATCGGCGTCTCGGAAGCCGGCGCCGGGTCCGATGTGGCCGGGCTGAAAACCCAGGCACGCAAAAATGGCGACGACTACGTGATCAACGGCAGCAAAATGTGGATCACCAACTCGCCGAGCGCCGACTTCATGTGCCTGCTGGCCAACACCTCCGACGACAAGCCGCACATCAACAAGTCGCTGATCATGGTGCCGATGAACACGCCGGGGATCAGCGTCAGCCCGCCCTTGGAAAAACTCGGCATGCACAGCTCCGAGACCGCCCAGGTGTTCTTCGACGACGTGCGCGTGCCGCAACGCAACCGCATCGGCCACGAAGGCGCCGGTTTCATGATGCAGATGCTGCAATTCCAGGAAGAACGCCTGTTTGGCGCGGCCAATATGATCAAGGGCCTGGAGTCCTGCATCGACAGCACGATCGAATACTGCAAAGAGCGCCAGACCTTCGGCAAAGCACTGATCGACAATCAGGTGATTCACTTTCGCCTGGCCGAACTGGCCACCGAAATCGAATGCCTGCGCGCCCTAGTCTACCAGGCCACCGAGCAATACATCAAGGGCCAGGACGTCACGCGCCTGGCCTCCATGGCCAAGCTCAAGGCCGGGCGGCTGGGCCGCGAAGTCAGCGACAGTTGCCTGCAATACTGGGGCGGCATGGGCTTTATGTGGGACAACCCGGTGGCCCGCGCCTATCGCGATGTGCGCCTGGTGTCGATTGGCGGCGGCGCCGACGAAATCATGCTGGGCATTATCTGCAAACTGATGGGCACCCTGCCGGGGAAAAAACCATGAACACCCTGCTGCTCGAACCCCATAACGGTGTGCTGCACATCACCCTCAACCGGCCGCAAAGCCGCAACGCGATGAGCCTGGAGATGGTCAATGAACTGCGTGCGGTGCTGGCGCAGTTGGACGATCAGGTCCGCGCCCTGGTGATCAGCGGCGCGGCCGGGCATTTCTGTGCCGGGGCGGACGTCAAAGACCTGCTCAGCGCTGACGACAAGGCGCAATTGCAGGCGTTGAACCGCGCATTCGGCACCTTGCTGCAGGAAGTTGAAGCCGTGCCCCAAGTGGTGATCGTGGTGCTGCAAGGCGCGGTGCTGGGCGGCGGCTTTGGCTTGGCGTGCGTCAGTGATATCGCGCTGGCCGATCACCAGGCGCAGTTCGGTTTGCCGGAGACCAGCCTGGGCTTGCTGCCCGCGCAGATCGCGCCGTTTGTGGTCAAGCGCATCGGTTTGACGCACGCACGCCGGCTGGCGCTGACGGCGGCGCGGTTTGATGGGGTCGAGGCTGAACGGTTGGGGGTGGTGCATTTTGTCGAGCGCGATCCGCAGGCGTTGGCCGAACGCCTGGATGAAGTACTGGGCCAGGTGTTGCGCTGCGCGCCGGAGGCCAATGGGCGGACCAAGGCGTTGTTGCTGGCCAGCGTGGAGCAACCAACGGGGGCGTTGTTGGACCAGGCCGCCGCGTGGTTCGCTGAAGCGGTGATGGGCGAAGAAGGGCTCGAAGGCACCCAGGCCTTTGTGCAAAAGCGCAAGCCACGGTGGGCCGAATGAACAAGATCCTGATCGCCAACCGCGGCGAAATCGCCTGCCGCATCCAGCGCACCGCCCAGGCATTGGGCTACCGAACCGTGGCGGTCTACAGCGACGCCGACGCCCAGGCCGCGCACGTGCAGATGGCCGACGAAGCCGTGAATATCGGCCCGGCGCCGGTGCAGCAGTCCTACCTGAATATTCCAGCGATCCTCAGCGCGGCCCACCGCACGGGCGCCGACGCGGTCCACCCCGGCTACGGCTTTCTCTCTGAAAACCCCGATTTCGCCCGCGCCTGCACAAGCGCCGGGCTGACCTTTATCGGCCCCAGCGTCGAGGCCATTGAGCTGATGGGCAGCAAACGCCTGTCCAAACTCGCCATGCTCGAGGCCGGCGTCCCGTGCATCGCCGGCTATCAAGGCCGCGCCCAGGACGACGCCACGTTGCAAAATGAAGCCGAACGCATTGGCTACCCGCTGATGATCAAGGCCAGCGCCGGTGGCGGCGGTCGCGGAATGCGCCTGGTGCATCAGCGCGAACATTTGCATGAGCAACTGCGCACCGCCCGCTCCGAAGCCCTGAATGCGTTCGGCAGTGACGAACTGATCCTGGAACAGGCGCTGATCGAGCCGCGCCACGTCGAAATCCAGCTATTCGGCGACAGCCACGGCAACCTGATCTACCTCGGCGAACGCGACTGCTCGGTCCAGCGCCGCCATCAAAAAATCATTGAAGAAGCGCCCTGCCCGGTGATGACCTCAGCCCTGCGCCAGGCCATGGGCGACGCGGCGCTCAAGGCCGGGCGTGCGGTGAATTACGTCGGCGCCGGCACGGTGGAGTTCCTGCTCGACCGCGACGGCCGGTTCTACTTCCTGGAAATGAACACGCGCCTGCAAGTCGAACACCCGGTCACCGAGTTGATCAGCGGCCTCGACTTGGTCGACTGGCAACTGCAAATTGCCGCCGGGCAACCGCTGCCGTTAACGCAATCTGAGGTCAGCCTCAGCGGCCACGCCATGGAAGTGCGCCTGTACGCCGAAGACCCGGCCCAGGGCTTTTTACCGCAGACCGGCACGGTGTTGCGCTGGGAACCCGCCGCAGGTGTGCGGATTGACCATGGTGTTCTGGAAGGTCAGCGCATCAGCCCGTTCTATGACCCGATGCTCGGCAAGATCATCGCCCATGGCGCCACCCGCGAGGAGGCGCGGCGCAAGCTGCTGCGCGCCGTGGAGGACAGCGTGCTGCTGGGCGTGACGACCAACCAGCAGCTATTGGCCGACCTGCTCAAGCACCCGCAGTTTATCCAAGGCGATTTCAGCACCGCGTTGATCGCCGAGCACTTCAGCGACATTCGCCGCACGAACGCAACCGCCGAACAGTTGGCCCTGGCGGCCGCGCTGTTTTATCAACACAGCGCTCAGGCCCATGCCCCGGCTCTATCGGGGTGGCGTAACAGCGCTGACGTGCCGTGGACCTATCAGTTGGCCGTCGACGATGAGGTCCAGGACATCACGGTCAGCGTCCTGGCCGACCATCGTCTGCAAGCCAACGGCATCGAGATCCGCCACCTCAGCAGCGACGGCCGCTGGGCCACCGCGGTGATCGACGGCATCCGCCGCCGCAGCGCCTACCACCTCGACGGCGCCCAGCTGTGGCTACCCGGCGTGAGCGTGACCAACCGCACCCAACACGTCGCCAGCCGCCAGCCGCCGGCCAGCGGCGGCATGGTCAAGGCACCGATGGACGGGGCCATCGTCGAGGTGCGCGTGCGTGCCGGTGAACGCGTGACCCAGGGGCAACTGCTGCTGGTACTCGAAGCGATGAAAATGGAGCATCCGCTGAAGGCCGGCATCGACGGCGTGATCAAGGCCGTGCTGGTCATGACCGGCGATCAGGTGCGCAATCGCCAGGTGTTGCTGGAGATCGAATAAAGCCTGGGCGGAACTACACGGCCGGGCTACGCTCTATCCCCATCAGGACGGGAAGAGTACGGGAACCTGCACGATGCCTCATTGGCTGATTATTGACCTTGAAGCCACAACGGATGAAGGCGGCTGGCCCGTGACAGAGATGGAAGTCATCGAGATCGGCGCGAGCCTGGTCAACCGCCAGGGTCGCGAGCGCGATCATTTCCAGCGCTTTGTGCGGCCGCAGCGTCGGCCATTGCTGACGCCCTTTTGCCGCAAGCTGACCCATATCACCCAGGCGAATATGGACGGCGCTGCGCCCTTCAGCGAAGTGTGGGCGCTGTTCGAGCGCTGGCTGGGCCAGCATCAGGCGCGCCTGGAAGGCTGGGCCAGTTGGGGCGACTACGATCGCCAGCAGCTCGAACTGGAGTGGCAGCGCCATGGCCTGAGCAGCGCGCTGGCCCAAACCCCCCATGTCAACCTCAAGCAACGCTTCGCCAAGGCCCGGCGCCTGGACAAGCCACCGGGGCTCAATGGCGCCCTGCAATTGGCGGGGATGCAGTTCCAAGGCCAGCAACATCGGGCGCTGGAGGATGCGCGCAACACCGCACGCCTGTTGCCGCTGATTTTGCCGGTCTAGGCAGCTCCCCTGCCCTTGGGCATACTGGCTGACCTTTCCAGACCCTTTTCCGAGGATTCGCCCATGTTTAAAGTCAACGAGTACTTCGACGGCACCGTCAAGTCGATCGCTTTCGGCACCGCAGAAGGTCCGGCGACCATCGGCGTCATGGCCCCGGGCGAATACGAATTCGGCACCGCCCAGCGTGAAATCATGCACGTAGTGTCCGGCGCCCTGAGCGTCAAACTGCCCGACAGCAGCACCTGGGAAACCTTTGCCGCCGGCAGCCTGTTCCACGTTCCGGCCAACAGCAAGTTCCAGTTGAAGGTCGCCGTCGACACTGCTTACCTGTGCGAATACCGCGGCTAAGCGGTTCCCCCGCGAAAAAAAAATGCCCGTCTCCTGCGAGACGGGCATTTTTTTGGCAGGCGAATTACTCGAGGACAGTCACCGGCATGCCCACTTCGAGGCGGCCCACGCCATCGTTGACCAGGTTCTGGCCGAACATCGCGCCGTCTTCGGTCTTGCGATAGGCCTCCAGCGTCACGAAGGGTTCGCGGTCGGCACTGCGCTCGCCGGTGTGCGGGTCGATGGTGGTGAGAATGCAGCGTGAGCACGGTTTGACCACGCGAAACTCAACATCGCCGATACGCAGGCGTTTCCAGCCGTCTTCGGCGAACGCGTCGGCGCCGTCAATCACCAGGTTGGGGCGAAAACGCAGCATGTCCATAGGCCGGCCGACATGCCGGGACAGGTCGTCCAGGGAGGCCTGGCCGATCAACAGCAACGGGTAACCGTCGGCAAATGCGACCTGATCATCGTCCTTGCCATAACCGGCTTGTGTGGTGCGAGCGCGCTCCAGCGGGACGTGTACCAGCCGCGTCGGCTTGCCGATAAAGTCGCTGACCCAGGCGCCGGCTGCATCGCCCGCATCCGGCACGCGCAAGGTGTCGCGCCAGATGGTCACACCGCGCAGCTCGGCCTCGCTGCCGGGCAGCGCCACGTCCAGCGCCGCGTAGCCAGGCGAACTGAGGGTCAGGCCACCGCTGCGGTTCCACAGCGTCGACAACTGGCTCATCTTCGCCACGGCGCGCTGCGTCAAAAAGCGCCCGCTGGCCTCGTCCACCAGCATCCAGCGTCGATCACCGTCCAGGCCGAGTTTATCCAGGCCGATCTGCTGCAAGATTTCAGCCTTGCCGGATTTCAAGGGGTAACGGTACAGCGCGCTGAGACGAAGCATGGGCCTGCATTCCTGAGGGGGCAAAACCGTCACCCTAAGGTCAAGCCGATACGACGTCCAGCATCAGTCGCTCGCGCACCACATCTACCAGCTTGTCCGGCTGGAATTTGGACAGGAAATTGTCGCACCCGACCTTCTTCACCATCGACTCGTTGAAGCTGCCCGACAGCGAGGTGTGCAGCACCACGTACAGCCCACGCAGGCGCGCGTCGCTGCGGATTTCGGTGGTCAGGCGGTAGCCGTCCATCTCGGGCATTTCGGCGTCGGTGAAGATCATCAGCAATTTGTCGGTCATCACCTGGCCGGTGTCGGCCCAGGCCTTGAGCATGTTCAGCGCCTTGAGGCCGTCGCTGGCGATGTGCATTTTCACCCCCAACTGGCCCAGGGTGTCGCGTAACTGCGACAGCGCAACATTGGAGTCGTCCACCAGCAGCACTTCACGGCCACGGGCGCGTTCCAGTATCGGGTCATCGAGTTTTTCGCGGGAGACCTTGGCGTTGTACGGCACGATCTCGGCCAGGACTTTTTCCACGTCGATGATTTCCACCAACTGGTCATCGACCTTGCTGATGGCGGTGAGGTAGTGCTGGCGCCCGGCGCTGGTCGGCGGCGGCAGGATGGCTTCCCAGTTCATGTTGACGATGCGGTCGACGCCGCCCACCAGGAACGCCTGCACCGAGCGGTTGTACTCGGTGACGATGATGGTGCTGTTAGGCCCCGGCACCAACGGGCGCATGCCGATGGCCTGGGACAGGTCGATCACCGGCAGGGTCTGGCCTCGCAGGTTGACCACGCCGCACACAAACGGGTGGCGCTGGGGCATCAAGGTCAGCTTGGGCAGTTGCAAGACTTCCTGCACCTTGAATACGTTGATCGCGAACAGCTGCCGCCCGGCCAGGCGAAACATGAGAATCTCCAGGCGATTCTCACCCACCAGTTGCGTGCGTTGATCTACCGTGTCGAGAATGCCGGCCATTAAAAGCTCCTGATATGCGCGCAGGTCGCGCTAAGGGATTATGCGGTTCACTAAGCTTGTTATCGGCGGCAAGCGCCAGACCTTGACCCCTGTAAAGTGCCACGCAAATCGATTGATGTCACACTGACATCATGCTTTACTGCGCAGGCCTCATTATTTGGCAAAACGGCAATATTGCGCGACATTTAAATCGACGCGAGGTTCCGCCGTGTAAGGGATTCCCCTATGCGCAATCAGGTCCAACCTGATATTCGCGATATCTAATAGCCATTAATGTGACGCCATTCTCATTGCATGAATGGAGTCAGGCTTTTGTTTGCCATCGCAAGCCCACGGCCCACCGGTCTTACAGACACTCACGTGTCGGCAATCGAAGTTGTGCAATCGACCCGGATGACGAGGACGGTTCGCGCCTCGCACGATCATTCAAATAAACGTCCTACTAAAATCTCAGAAGCGACCTACAGATTTCAGTCATCTTTCAGCGGTAGTTTTACGCCATTCACGCGGTGCGACATCTCATCACCCGACCTTACGTTGTGGAGACTTGCCTGATGAATAGCGCGAACGAGTGGCAAACTGCACTTCCCGAGTTCCTGCTGGAGGCCGAAAAGCTGCTGAGCAAGTCGGAAGAGTGCCTGAGCCATCTGCATTTGATTCGTAATGACAGCGATGCCATCGACTGCATGAATTACAGCCTGACGAAGCTCGCCGAAAAAGCCGACGACCTCGCCTTGCAGGCGATCAGCGAGTTCTCGCGGCATATCCAGTACCTGATTGCCAACGCAGAGAGCCCTTTGCAACTGCACGACCAGGCTCTCGATGCCTTGCACAATTGCCTGACATTACTGGCGTGGCAACTGGAGCTGATCGACACCCGCACCGGTGAACTGCGTTTGGACGAAAGCGAACAAACCTCACTGATTGCGACGGTCACTCTCCAGATCCCGCAAAAGGACTTCGCCAATAAGCCACAGCAGCGCCTGCTCCATGTCCCATGAAAGGCTGCACCGTTAACCGCTAAGGTGTCGCTTTTATCCAGCGTCTTGCCCAAAAACGACAAGAATAACTAATGTGCCCTGCAATAAGTTGCAGGCAACCAAGTTGCCTGCGCTATAAAGACAATCGATACAAAACAACCGCCGATAGACAACTTTTCTGAATAGGCATGCGCCCCACACTGTACGAATGACGCCTGGCGACCAACGGTAAGCAAAGTGGTACCATGCCGCCCTCGAAGTGACCCAACTTCATGATGCATAAAACGTGAAAAGCATCCGCTATGTACGCCAGCCTCAAGTCACTCCTCGCCAAATCCGCCTCCCGCAGCAATGCCCGTCGACTGGTTCTCGTGTTGTGCCTGTGCTCGCTGTTGCTGGGGCTGTGGGCCTACGCCCGCTCCGCCCCCTTGCCGTTGACGGTGCTGCTACTCAACCTGGCCACCCTGGTGGTGTTGGGCCTGCGGCATTGGAATTCACGTAAATCGATCAAGTTCCAGCCCCAGGAACTGGCCGACCGCCTGTTGCAGGTCCAGGAAAACGAGCGGCACCGCCTCAGCCGTGAGCTACACGACGATATCGGCCAATTGCTCACCGCCGCCAAGCTGCAAAGCGAATGGCTCAAGCGCCGCCTGCCGGAAGACCTGCAGGGCCAATGCACGGTGCTGTGCAACACCCTGAACGAGACGCTGGCCAAGGTGCGCGACGTGTCCGCCATTCTCAACCCACGCCAGTTGGCCAGCCTGGGTCTGGAAGCCAGCCTGCGCGCGCACCTGCTCAAGACCCTGGAAAACACGCCGATTCACTGGAGCCTGGAATGTCAGCAGCGGCTGACCGGCATTCCCGAAGAAATGGCCGTGGCCGCTTTTCGCATCACCCAGGAAGCGGTAACCAACATGCTGCGCCATGCCCAGGCGCAAAACCTGCTGGTACGCCTGCAACGCCTGCCCCAGGGCCTGTCGCTGTTTATCAGTGATGACGGCCTGGGCTTTTCGCCCGCCATCAACCCAGGCCTGGAAGGCCAACGGGGCATGGCCGGCATGTCCGAGCGGATTGATCAACTGGGGGGCTCGTTGTCCGTCAGCAGCCAGCCAGGCAAAGGCACGCGGATCGAGGCGCTTTTCCCCTGGGCGCCGCGCGCCCTCGAACGGGCCAGTTCCCGGAAGGTTCTCGAGTGACCCGCACTTTACTCCTGGTGGATGACCACGCACTGATCAGGGCCGGCGTACGCGCACTGGTCCAGGATATTCCCGGCTACACCGTGATTGGCGAAGCCAGCGATGGTGCACAGGTGCTGGAAACATTCAGCGCCCTATTGCCGGATATCGTGCTGCTGGACCTGTCGATGAAACACACCGGTGGCCTGGATGCGTTGCGTCAACTCAAGACGGCCTATCCCAAGAGCAAGGTGCTGATCCTGTCGATGCACACCGACCCAGAGCTGATCATGCGTGCGCTGGAGTCCGGCGCCCACGGCTACCTGCTCAAGGACACCACCGCCAACGAGCTGGAGCAAGCACTGCTGGCGCTGAGCAACGACGAGCGCTACCTGAGCCCGGCGATTGCCCACACCGTGATCAAACAGGCGCTGGTGCGCAACCAGGCCCCGGCCTCTGCGGTCGCCCACAACCATAATCTCACCGCTCGCCAACTGGAAATCCTGCGCCTGATCGTGCGCGGCAAATCCACCCGGGAAATCGCCCACGGCCTGGGGCTGAGCATCAAGACCGTAGAAGCCCACCGCTCGCAAATCATGAAGCGCCTGCAGATTTTTGATGTGGCGGGCCTGGTGTTATTTGCCGTGCGCGAGCAGATCATCAGCCTGGACGACTAGCGGCGAGCCCGGCGGCAAGTGCACGCGCAGGGCCTTGGGCACGATCTCGAAGTGCAGGTCATCGCCCTCCAGCGGTTCGCCATCAAGGTTGATGTACAAGCCTTGCGCGACCTTGATGTTGACCCACGGCAGGCGCGCGCGGACAAACATGGTGTCCAGGCCCCAGCCATTGTTCATCAGTTCACGCAAGGTGCCGACCACTTCCTGGGGCGCCGGCAAAATGCTGATATCCAGCAACCCATCGTCCACCAGTGCGCCAGGGCACAGCACATGCCCACCGCCTGCCTGGCGGCCGTTGCCGATACCCAGCGCGAGCAGCTCGCCTTTCCAATGGAAACCCGGGCCTTCCAGCTCGCCATACGCCGCTTTCAACTCGCTGAAGCGCGACAAACCGGTGAACAAATAGGCCGCGCCGCCCAGCACTTTCTTCAGCTCTTCGGAGGTGTTGGCGGTGACCTGGCTGCCAAAACCACCGGTGGCCATGTTGAGGAAGACTTGCCCACCGACGCGGCCGAGGTCGATCGCCCTGGCCGGCACGTCCAGCAGCGCCAGGGCCTGGTCGGGCTGCAGCGGTACACCGGCGGCGCGCGCAAAATCATTGGCGGTGCCCAAAGGCATCAGCACCAGGCTGGCGTCGGTCTCGGCCTGGGCCATCGCCTCGGCCACATCACGCAAGGTGCCGTCACCACCGCCGGCAATGATGCGCGTGTACCCGCCGTCGAGGGCCTCTTTGACCAACCGCTGTGCGTCGCCGCCCTCCCACGTCACCCGCACCGCCAGCTCCCAGCCCTGCTCACGCCGAGCCAGCACGGCGGCGCGCACCTCCTCGTTGAGGGCTTGCTTGCCGTGGAGGATCAACAGGGCTTTGTGGGCGGTCATGGGGGAACTCTCCTGGGGTCAAAGGTACTTGAAGGATGTTGACCTTTGAGGAGATGAAAAAAGCCATCGGGTTTGGAATTTAATTGGCCGCGGGCAACACCCAGCGCCTACCGTTGGATAGGTATAAACCTGCCAGGCCGCAATCAGCTTTTGTGCAACTTGCTCATCAACTGCGCCTCAGCCTGGGTCAACCCACACGACTGCGTCAGTTCATCCACGGTCGCGCCCATGCCCACCAGCTTCGCCGCCTGGGCAAAAGACAGGTTCGCGGGATCACGCTGTTCCAACTGCTCCAACTTATCCGGCATGGGTGCGAGGATCGCGCGCAATTCATGCACCTCATCCCCGACCCGCACGGCACTTTGCTGGAAGTGATCAACGCGCTTGGCCAACTCGACCACGCGCCGATCACGCACGGCGTCGCGTTCGGCCTGTTGCGCCACCCACTCGCGTTGCTGGCGCACTGAGCGCAGCAAAAACGCCAATGTCCCGGCCCACAACAGGGCCAGGACGATCACCGCTGCTTCAAGGAACAATCAGATGCTCTCCAGATCCGACCATTCTTCTTCGCTCATCATCTTGTCCAGCTCGACCAGAATCAGCAGTTCGCCGTTCTTGTTGCAGACGCCCTGGATGAACTTGGCCGACTCTTCGTTACCCACGTTCGGCGCGGTTTCCACTTCCGATTGGCGCAGGTAAACCACTTCGGCCACGCTGTCGACCATGATCCCGACCACTTGCTTGTCGGCCTCGATGATGACGATACGGGTGTTGTCGTTGACTTCGGTCGGTATCAGGCCGAAACGCTGGCGGGTGTCGATCACGGTCACCACGTTGCCGCGCAGGTTGATGATGCCCAGCACGTAGCTTGGCGCCCCCGGAACCGGAGCGATTTCGGTGTAGCGCAGCACTTCCTGCACGCGCATGACGTTGATGCCGTAGGACTCGTTGTCCAGTTTGAAGGTAACCCATTGCAGGATCGGATCATCCAAACCTTGTGCGGACGCTGACTTATTCATACCCCTGACCCCTTCAAATGCCGTTGGACACGGCGTGTGTGCTTCTTCGCTGTGGCCGCACAACCGTGCGGCCGATCTTGTTCAATTAACTGCGTTGCTGGCCCGGCATCGACTTGACGGCGCCGCTGGCGATCAGCTCGGCCAGTTCGGCGACGTCGAGCAACGCGCACATGTGTTCGATCACGGTGCCCGCCAACCAGGGGCGCTGGCCCCGGTGGCTGCGCC
Organism: Pseudomonas sp. LY-1; assembly: GCF_053502595.1. Lineage (NCBI taxonomy): Bacteria > Pseudomonadati > Pseudomonadota > Gammaproteobacteria > Pseudomonadales > Pseudomonadaceae > Pseudomonas > Pseudomonas sp. LY-1. The sequence goes on from NZ_CP094353.1 coordinate 4,935,901, forward strand.
ATTTGATTTCATTCGGGTCCAGGCGCAACGAGCGGCTGACTTGATGCACCGCCAGCCCCCACTCGTAGCCCTGCACCGAGATCACGTATTGCAAGCCCTGGCGGAAGTCATCGCGGTAGCGATCGGGCATCACCCAGCGCGCGGTGTCCAGCACCTTGAGGTTGCCGGCCTGGCTGGGCAGGATGCCGAGGAACCATTCCGGTTGCCCGAACAGCGGCGTCAACTCCTGACCTTCCAGCGAGTAGATCGAGCCCAGGCACACCAGCGGCACCGCCAGGGTCAACCCGGCGACGTCAAACAGCAGGCATTCGAACGGCTCTGCGGCCCACGCCGGACGGCCGTCACCGGTGACCGGCGGCGGTGTGATGCTCGGCGGCATGTGAACTTCAACCACCGGCTCGACCACCACAGGCGCAACCACAACAGGTGCAATCGTCGGTACCACAACTTGCGCATCACGCGCCTGTTCTTCCAGCACCGCCAACTGGAATTCATCCAGTGTGCTTGGCGCTTCGACGACGGGTTCGAGAGCCAGGATCGGTTCCGGCAGGTCTTCGGCGGTCGCTTCCTGCAGCAAGGCATCCAGGTAGGATTCCAGTGCCAGTTGCGGCCGGGTCTTGACCTTGAGTTCGACGGGACGGTTCATCACGCCACCTGCGCCACAAGTTGTTGCGACAGCAGGTGCTTGAGCAGCGCGCGATACGCCAACACGCCGCGACTTTTACCGTCGAACTGCGAAGGGGTCAGGCCCGCACGGCTGGCGTCGCGCAGGCGCGTGTCCACCGGAATGTAGCCTTCCCAGATGGTGTCCGGGTAGGCATCGCGCAGTACGCGCAAGGTGCCGAGGGACGCCTGGGTGCGGCGGTCGAACAACGTCGGCACGATGCTGAACGGCAGCGCCTGTTTGCGTGAGCGATTGATCATCGCCAGGGTGCTGACCATACGCTCCAGGCCTTTGACCGCGAGGTGCTCGGTCTGTACCGGGATCACCAATTGCTGGCTGGCCGCCAAGGCGTTGACCATCAGCACACCGAGCAACGGCGGGCTGTCGATGATCGCGTAGTCGAAGTCCTGCCACAGTTGCGCCAGGGTCTTGGCGATCACCAGGCCCAGGCCGCTCTGCCCCGGCGACTGGCGTTCAAGGGTGGCCAGGGCGGTACTCGACGGCAGCAGGGAAATGCTTTCATTGCTGGTGGGCAGCAGCAGTTGCCCGGGCAGATCGCTCGGCACGTTGCCCTTGTGCAGGAACAAGTCATAGCTGCTGTGCTCCAGCGCGTCCGGGTCGTAGCCGAAATAGCTGGTCATCGAGCCGTGGGGATCCAGGTCGACCACGACCACGCGCTTGCCCGCATCAGCCAGCAAGCCGGCTAAGGCGATGGAGGTGGTGGTCTTGCCGACTCCACCTTTTTGATTGGCAACTGCCCAGACTCTCATTCGGTTGGTTCCTCCCGGTGGGCACAGGCGCGACCGAGACAGTGCATAAGTTATTGAGCCGGTGACGGAGAATTGACGGAGCTTTGCCGTACCGGCGGCGTTGCAGAGGCCGGTGCAGTTTGTGTGCCAGCCCGCTTCAATGCTGCGTCCGGGCTCGCATTTGCCGTGCCGGTGCCGGTCAGGCTGCGGCGGACATCCAGGTTGCGCGAGACCACCAGCACCACCCGGCGGTTGCGGGCGCGACCTTCGACCGTGGCGTTATTGGCCACCGGCTGGAACTCGCCGTAGCCGACCGACGCCAGGCGACTGGGGTTCACACCCTGCATCGCGAGCATCCGCACGATGCTCGCCGCCCGGGCCGACGACAGCTCCCAGTTGGTCGGGTACTGCGCGGTACTGATCGGGAAATTGTCGGTAAAGCCTTCCACGTGGATCGGGTTTTCAAACGGTTTGAGGATCGCCGCCACCTTGTCGATGATGGTGAACGCCTGGTCGCTGGGCATGGCATCGGCGCTGGCAAACAGCAGGCTCGAATTGAGCTCGATCTCCACCCACAACTCATTGCCGCGCACGGTCATCTGGTTGGAGCTGATCAGGTCGCCAAACGCGGCACTGATATCGTCGGCGATGCTTTTCAGCGGGTCGCCGGTGCCGCCCATGCCGGCGGAGGTCTCATCGCTGTCGTTGACCAGCGGCTTGGCCGGGGTCACGGTCTTGGGCCGCTCTTCGCCGATAGGGATCGGCTTGAGCGAACGGTCGGCGTCGTTGAACACGCCGATCAGGGCTTGGGAAATGACTTTGTACTTGCCTTCGTTGATCGACGAGATGGAGTACATCACCACGAAAAACGCAAACAGCAAGGTGATGAAGTCCGCGTAGGACACCAGCCAGCGTTCATGGTTGACGTGTTCTTCAGGCTCGCGACGGCGACGGCTCACAACCAATACCTCCCATCAGTCCATGAAGCCCTGGAGCTTCAATTCGATGGAGCGCGGGTTCTCGCCCTCGGCAATCGACAGGATGCCTTCGAGCAGCATTTCACGGTAACGCGACTGGCGCGTGGCAATCGACTTGAGCTTGCTGGCGACCGGCAACAACACCAGGTTGGCACTCGCCACACCGTAGATGGTGGCGACAAACGCCACAGCAATGCCGCTGCCCAGTTGCGACGGATCGGCCAGGTTGCCCATCACGTGGATCAGGCCCATCACCGCACCGATGATGCCGATGGTCGGCGCGTAGCCGCCCATGCTTTCAAAGACTTTGGCGGCATTGATATCGCGGCTTTCCTGGGTGTAGAAATCCACTTCCAGGATGCTGCGAATCGCCTCCGGCTCGGCGCCGTCCACCAGCAATTGCAGGCCTTTGCGCGCGTAGCTGTCGGGCTCGGCGTCGGCCACGCCTTCCAGGCCCAGCAGGCCTTCCTTGCGTGCGGTGAGGCTCCAGTTGACCACGCGGTCGATACCACCGGCCAGGTCGACACGCGGCGGGAAAATGATCCAGATCAGGATCTGCATGGCTCGCTTGAACGAACTCAAGGGCGACTGCAGCAACGCCGCGCCGACGGTGCCACCGATCACGATCAGCGCCGCCGGGCCGTTGGCCAGGGCACCGAGGTGCCCGCCTTCGAGGTAGTTGCCGCCGATGATCGCGACAAATGCCATGGTGATGCCGATCAGGCTCAGTACATCCATCAGAGGCAGGCCTCCACCAAATGCTTGCCGATATCGTCCAGGCTGTAGACGGCGTCGGCCAGGTCAGCCTTGACGATAGCCATCGGCATGCCATAGATCACGCAACTGGCTTCGTCCTGGGCCCAGATTGCACTGCCGCCCTGTTTGAGCAGGCGCGCGCCTTCACGACCGTCGGCGCCCATGCCGGTGAGCACCACCGCCAGAACTTTGTCGCCGTAGGACTTGGCTGCCGAACCGAAGGTGATGTCCACGCAGGGCTTGTAGTTGAGGCGCTCATCGCCTGGCAGGATTTTGATCGCACCACGGCCATCGACCATCATCTGCTTGCCCCCAGGGGCCAGCAGCGCCAGGCCTGGACGCAGAATGTCGCCATCCTCGGCTTCCTTGACGCTGATGCGGCACAGCTTGTCCAGGCGCTCGGCAAAGGCCTTGGTGAACGCGGCGGGCATGTGCTGGATCAGTACGATCGGCGCCGGAAAGTTGGCCGGCAGTTGGGTCAATACCCGTTGCAGGGCGACCGGGCCGCCGGTCGAGGTGCCGATGGCGACCAGTTTATACGCCTTGCGTTTCGGCGCCGGCGAATGGGCGCTGGGCGCAGGAGTGCGCGCAGGTGCTACGGCAGCCCGGGCCACAGGCGCCGGAGCCGTGCGACCAAACGCGGTGCCGGTGGGTGCGGCCGGGGCTGCGACCGGCGCGGGCGCCGGGGCGCTGAACAGGCTGCGACGGTTGCTGCGCGAAATGCTGTGGACCTTCTCGCACAGCATCTGCTTGACCTTCTCGGGGTTGCGCGAGATGTCTTCGAAATTCTTCGGCAGGAAGTCCACTGCGCCGGCGTCCAACGCATCCAGGGTGACCCGGGCGCCTTCATGGGTCAGCGAGGAGAACATCAACACCGGGGTCGGGCAGCGCTGCATGATGTGCCGGACTGCGGTGATGCCATCCATCATCGGCATCTCGTAGTCCATGGTGATCACGTCCGGCTTCAACGCTATGGCTTGATCAATCGCCTCTTTGCCGTTGGTGGCCGTACCGACCACCTGGATCGTTGGATCGGCGGAAAGAATTTCCGAGACGCGGCGGCGGAAGAAACCTGAATCGTCCACCACCAGGACCTTGACTACCATAAACACTCCGTTAGGCGGGGCGGGCAATACCGCCCTGCCCCACCAGAATCAAATACGCCGTGCGGCGTAACGCTTGAGCATGCTCGGAACATCGAGAATCAATGCGATGCGACCGTCACCGGTGATGGTCGCACCCGACATGCCCGGGGTTCCCTGCAGCATTTTGCCCAAAGGCTTGATGACGACCTCTTCCTGGCCGACCAGTTGATCGACGACAAAGCCGATGCGCTGGGTGCCCACGGAGAGAATCACCACATGGCCTTCGCGCTGCTCTTCATGGGCAGCCGAGGCGACCAGCCAGCGCTTGAGGTAGAACAGGGGCAACGCCTTGTCGCGCACGATCACCACTTCCTGGCCGTCCACCACGTTGGTGCGCGACAGGTCGAGGTGGAAGATTTCGTTGACGTTGACCAGCGGGAAGGCGAAGGCCTGGTTGCCCAGCATCACCATCAGGGTCGGCATGATCGCCAGGGTCAACGGCACCTTGATGACGATCTTCGAGCCCAGGCCCTTGGTCGAGTAGATATTGATCGAACCGTTGAGCTGGCTGATCTTGGTTTTCACCACGTCCATGCCCACGCCACGGCCCGACACGTCGGAAATCTCGGTCTTGGTCGAGAAGCCCGGGGCGAAGATCAGGTTGTAGCACTCGGTGTCGGTCAGGCGGTCGGCGGCGTCTTTGTCCATCACGCCACGCTTGACCGCGATACCCCGCAGGATCGCCGGGTCCATGCCTTTGCCGTCATCGGTGATCGACAGCAGGATATGGTCGCCCTCTTGCTCCGCCGCCAGAATCACCTTGCCGCCACGGGACTTGCCCGCGGCTTCGCGTTCTTCCGGGGTTTCTACGCCGTGGTCGACGGCGTTGCGCACCAAGTGGACCAGCGGGTCGGCCAGGGCCTCGACAAGGTTTTTGTCGAGGTCGGTTTCTTCACCCACCAGTTCCAGGTTGATCTCTTTCTTGAGCTGACGTGCCAGGTCGCGAACCAGGCGCGGGAAGCGGCCGAAGACTTTCTTGATCGGCTGCATCCGCGTCTTCATCACTGCGGTCTGCAGGTCGGCGGTGACCACATCGAGGTTCGACACGGCCTTCTGCATGGCTTCGTCGCCGCTGCTCAAGCCCAGGCGCACCAGGCGGTTACGCACCAGCACCAGTTCGCCGACCATGTTCATGATGTCGTCCAGCCGCGCGGTATCCACGCGCACGGTGGTTTCGGCTTCACTGGCGGGCTTGTCGGCCACGGCCGCCGCTGGGGCTCGCGCGGATGCGGGAGCAGCAGCTGGGGCCGGCGCCGGCTTGGCGGCAGCAGCAGGTGCTGCGGCTTTGGCCGGCGCTGGTTTGGCGGCTACCGGAGCGGCCGTCGCCGCTGCGGCCGGGGCCACTTCGGTGAACTTGCCCTTGCCGTGCAATTCGTCGAGCAACGCTTCGAATTCGTGATCGGAAATCAGCCCGTCGCCGGCAGGTGCTGCACTGGCAGCAGGTGCGGCGGCAGTCGCAGCGACTTCCGGCAAGGCATCGGCAGCAAAGGCGCCCTTGCCATGCAACTGGTCGAGCAAGGCTTCGAATTCGTCGTCGGTAATGTCGGTGCCGGCGGTGGCCGCCGGCGCTTGCGGCGCAGCGGTGGGGGCAACGGCGTCGGCGGCGAACTGGCCTTTGCCGTGCAACTGATCGAGCAGGGATTCAAATTCTGCGTCGGTAATATCTTCGCTGGTCGGCGCGGCGGGCGCAGCGACTGCTGCAACTGCTGCAACTGCTTGCGGCGCTTCGGCTTCGGCCTTGACCGCATTGAGGGAGTCGAGCAGTTGCTCGAACTCGCTGTCGGTGACATCCACTTCGGCTTCGACCACAGGCTCCGGAGCCGCTTCCACCACCGGCGCGGCCGAGGTGTCGGCAGGTTCAGCCAGGCGCGCCAGGGCGGCCAGCAGTTCCGGAGTGGCGGCGGTGATCGGGGCACGTTCGCGGACTTCGCTGAACATGCCGTTGACCGCATCCAGTGCTTCGAGAATCACGTCCATCAGCTCCGAATCAACGTGACGCTCACCCTTGCGCAGGATGTCGAACACGTTCTCGGCGATGTGGCAGCACTCCACCAGCTCATGGAGCTGGAGGAAGCCGGCGCCCCCTTTTACAGTGTGAAAACCGCGAAAAATTGCATTGAGCAGGTTCGCATCATCCGGGCGGCTTTCCAGCTCGACCAGTTGTTCGGACAGTTGCTCTAAAATTTCGCCGGCCTCTACAAGGAAATCCTGAAGGATTTCTTCATCGGCGCCGAAGCTCATGGGTGTGCTCCTTAGAAGCCTAAACTGGATAACAGGTCATCTACGTCATCCTGACCTGACATAACGTCTTCACGTTTATCGGCATGAATCTGCGGACCTTCACCCTTGGCGAGATGTTTTTGTGGATCTTTTTCCGAGAGGATCGCTTCGCGGTCATGTTCGATGCCGGCGAAACGATCGACTTGGCCTGCCATAAGCACCAATTTGAGCAAGTTGCTTTCCACTTCGGTGACCAATTGGGTCACGCGCTTGATCACCTGACCGGTGAGGTCCTGATAATCCTGGGCGAGCAGAATGTCATTGAGGTTGCTGGACACCGTGTGGTTGTCCTGTTCGCTGCGCGACAGGAAACCCTCGACCCGACGGGCCAACTCACGAAACTCCTCAGCCCCCACTTCCCGACGCATGAAGCGGCCCCAGTCAACGCTGAGGGCCTGGGCTTCATTGGCCATGCCGTTGACCAGGGGCGTGGCGTTTTCCACCAGATCCATGGTGCGGTTAGCCGCCGCTTCAGTCAGCCTGACCACATAGGACAGGCGTTCAGTAGCATCGGTGATTTGCGAAATCTCTTCGGCCTGGGGCATGTGCGGGTCAATCTGAAAATTGACGATCGCACTGTGCAGCTCGCGCGTGAGCTTGCCCACTTCCTGATACAGGCCGCGGTCACGGGTCTGGTTAAGCTCATGGATTAACTGCACCGCGTCGCCGAACTGGCCTTTTTCAAGGCTCTCGACGAGCTGGTGAGCATGCTTTTTCAGGGTCGACTCAAAGTCCCCCTGTGACGTTTCTTTATGCTCCATAGCTCCCCCGCGATGGCATTAGCCGTGGATGCGTTCGAAGATTTTTTCGATCTTCTCTTTCAAGGCCAATGCAGTGAATGGCTTGACCACGTAGCCGTTAACCCCGGCCTGGGCGGCTTCGATGATCTGCTCACGCTTGGCTTCGGCGGTCACCATCAACACGGGAAGAGTGCGCAGTTTTTCATCGGCGCGCACATGACGTAGCAAGTCGATACCGGTCATGCCGGGCATGTTCCAGTCGGTTACCAGAAAGTCGATGCTCCCGCTGTTGAGGATCGGAATCGCCGTAAGGCCGTCATCCGCCTCGACCGTGTTGGTGAACCCAAGGTCACGCAACAGGTTTTTTATGATCCGCCGCATCGTTGAGAAGTCATCAACGATGAGGATTTTCATGTTCTTGTCCAATTCGACCTCCAAGCAGTCTTAAACGCGCCCAGCACCTGGACGCGCCATTTCAATCAACAGGCGTTACACAAAAAGGACTGCCCAGGGCACCACGAAACTCACCCGCGAAGACCAGGGCCCTCACGGTAGTGTTTGCAGTGTCCCCACACTGCCTGTCAGCGCGCGCGCCATTCTCCCAGGCGTCCCCGCAAGCGGGCTGCGCACTGGCTGTGCAGTTGGCTGACACGCGATTCGCTGACCCCCAGGACCTCACCGATTTCCTTGAGGTTCAGCTCTTCGTCGTAGTACAGCGCCAACACCAGTCGCTCACGCTCCGGCAAATTGGCAATCGCGTCCGCCAGCGCCCCCTGAAAGCGTTCATCTTCCAGGTCACGCGACGGCTCGAGATGAGTACTCGCGCCATCCTCGTGCAGCCCTTCGTGTTCGCCGTCCTGCAACAGGTCGTCGAAACTGAACAGGCGGCTGCCCAAGGTATCGTTCAAAATCCCGTAATAATCGTCGAGACTCAATTGGAGTTCGGCCGCAACCTCGTGATCTTTAGCGTCGCGACCGGTTTTTGCTTCAATTGCACGAATTGCGTCACTGACCATGCGCGTATTGCGGTGTACCGAACGCGGCGCCCAATCCCCTTTACGCACTTCATCGAGCATCGCGCCACGGATACGGATACCCGCATACGTCTCGAAACTCGCACCTTTGCTCGCGTCGTATTTGGTCGACACTTCGAGCAGGCCGATCATGCCGGCCTGGATCAAGTCTTCGACCTGGACGCTGGCGGGCAGGCGTGCCAGCAAGTGATAAGCAATGCGCTTGACCAGGGGCGCATAGCGCTCGATCAATTCACCTTGGCAGTCACGTGCCGATTTCTTGTAAAGGTTATAGCCGCTGGCTGTCATAGCACCGGTCCTGCGCTCGTCTGATGCACCAATCGCTCGACGAAAAACTCCAGATGCCCCCGTGGGTTGGCGGGCAATGGCCAGGTATCGACCTTCTGAGCAATAGCCTTGAACGCCAAGGCGCATTTCGAACGAGGGAACGCTTCGTAGACTGCACGCTGCTTTTGCACAGCCTTGCGTACACACTCGTCATAGGGAACTGCGCCGACGTATTGTAAGGCGACATCGAGAAAGCGATCTGTGACCTTGGTCAACTTGGCGAACAGGTTGCGCCCTTCCTGCGGGCTCTGGGCCATATTGGCCAGCACGCGGAAGCGGTTCATGCCGTAGTCACGATTCAGTAGTTTGATCAGGGCGTAGGCGTCGGTGATCGAGGTGGGTTCATCGCAGACCACCAGCAGGACTTCTTGCGCGGCGCGCACGAAGCTGACCACGGACTCGCCGATCCCGGCGGCGGTGTCGATCACCAGCACGTCGAGGTTGTCGCCGATATCGCTGAACGCCTGAATCAGGCCGGCATGCTGCGCCGGGCTCAGGTGGACCATGCTCTGAGTGCCCGAGGCGGCCGGCACGATGCGGATGCCTCCAGGGCCCTGCAGCAGCACATCGCGCAGCTCACAGCGGCCCTCGATCACATCGGCGAGGGTATGTTTGGGCGTGAGCCCCAGCAAAACGTCGACGTTCGCCAATCCCAGGTCAGCATCCAGCAGCATGACACGACGGCCAAGCTCTGCCAGGGCCAGGGACAAATTCACTGACACGTTAGTTTTCCCGACGCCACCTTTGCCGCCGGTCACCGCGATCACCTGTACGGGATGCATGCTGCCCATTTTATTTCTTTACCTTGTCTTGCTTAGACGCAGGCTACATGGGTTGGCCGCGTGAATCGCTGCAGACCATCGATGTAGATACAATTCAGGGTGTTCATGCTGACCTCAACCCACCCGTTTTGCCGGGTTGTGGTAAAGGTCAGCGAACATATCGGCCATCGCTTCCTCGCTAGGCTCTTCTTGCATTTGCACGCTGACGGCACGGCTGACCAACTGATGACGGCGCGGCAGATGCAAATCATCTGGAATCCGCGGCCCGTCGGTCAGGTAGGCGACCGGAAGTTCATGACTGATCGCCAGGCTCAACACCTCACCCAGGCTCGCGGTTTCATCGAGCTTGGTGAGGATGCATCCGGCCAGGCCACAGCGCTTGTAGCTATGGTACGCAGCGGTAAGAACTTGTTTTTGGCTGGTGGTTGCAAGCACCAGGTAATTTTTCGACTTGATACCACGCCCGGCCAGGCTTTCCAGTTGCAGGCGCAACGCCGGGTCGCTGGCTTGCAGGCCGGCGGTATCGATCAACACCACACGCTTGCGCAGCAACGGATCGAGGGCGTTGGCCAGGGACTGGCCCGGGTCAACGTGGGTCACCGACACATTGAGGATACGGCCCAGGGTCTTGAGCTGCTCCTGGGCACCGATGCGGTAGCTGTCCATGCTCACCAGCGCGATATTCTGGGCGCCGTACTTGAGCACGTAACGCGCGGCCAGCTTGGCCAGGGTGGTGGTCTTGCCCATGCCGGCAGGGCCGACCATGGCGATCACGCCACCCTCTTCCAGGGGTTCGATTTCCGGGGTCACGATCATCCGCGCCAGGTGGGCCAGCAACATGCGCCAGGCCTGGCGAGGTTCTTCGATTTCGGTGGTCAGCGCCAGCAGGTCGCGGGACAACGGGCCGGACAGGCCGATGCGTTGCAGGCGACGCCACAGGTTGGCCTGTTGCGGTTTGCTGCCTTGCAGTTGGGTCCACGCCAGCGAACCAAGCTGCACTTCCAGCAGCTCACGCAGGCCGTTGAGTTCAAAACGCATCGAATCGAACACACGCTGGTCGACTGCGGCGGCCGGGGCTGGCGCGGCAGGACGCGGCGGTTCGATGAACGTCGGCTCGATCAACGGCTCGGCGGCGGTCAGCGGCAGGCCGGCGAACAACTGGCGATTGGTGGTCGCATCACTGTCGCCACGCATGCTCAGTTCGGCCTGGGCCGAGACAATGCGCGAGGCCGTCTTGCGCAGCTCGTCTTCAAGCTCCATGTTCGGGACACGCGGGGCCAGCGCCGAAGGGGTGTAATCCAGGGCAGCCGTCAGCTCGACACCGCCGGCAATACGACGGTTACCGATAATCGCAGCGTCGGCGCCCAGCTCGTCACGTACCAGTTTCATGGCCTGACGCATATCGGCGGCGAAAAAACGCTTTACTTGCATAACCCACTACCTCAGCCGTTGGGCCCTACTGTCGCGACGATAGTCACTTGCTTGTTGTCAGGGATTTCCTGATAAGCCAAAACGTGCAAATTCGGCACTGCCAGGCGTCCAAACCGCGACAACATCGCTCGGACCGGACCTGCCACCAGCAGAATCACCGGTTGGCCCTGCATTTCCTGGCGCTGTGCGGCGTCGATCAACGAACGCTGCAGTTTTTCAGCCATGCTTGGCTCCAGCAGAACGCCCTCTTCCTGACCTTGTCCTGCCTTCTGAATACTATTGAGCAATATTTGTTCCAACCTTGGCTCCAAGGTGATCACAGGCAGCTCAGACTCAACCCCTACAATGCTTTGCACGATAGCGCGGGACAATCCGACGCGCACCGCAGCCACCAGGGCGGCGGTATCTTGACTCTTGGCGGCATTGTTGGCGATGGCCTCGGCGATGCTGCGAATGTCGCGCACCGGCACTTGTTCGGACAGCAGCGCCTGCAACACTTTGAGCAATTGCGACAGCGACAGCACGCCCGGCACCAGCTCTTCGGCGAGTTTTGGCGACGCCTTGGCCAGCAAACCCATTAATTGCTGGACTTCTTCGTGGCCGATCAGCTCGTGGGAGTGCTTGTACAGAATCTGGTTGAGGTGCGTGGCGACCACGGTGCTGGCGTCCACCACGGTGTACCCGAGGGACTGCGCCTGGCTACGCTGGCTGACTTCGATCCAGACCGCCTCCAGACCAAAAGCCGGATCTTTGGCGGTTATACCGTTCAGCGTGCCGAACACCTGGCCTGGGTTGATCGCCAGCTCGCGGTCAGGGTAGATCTCGGCTTCGGCGAGGATCACGCCCATCAGGGTCAGGCGGTAGGCGCTGGGGGCCAGGTCGAGGTTGTCGCGGATATGCACGGTGGGCATCAGGAAGCCCAGGTCCTGGGACAGCTTCTTGCGCACACCCTTGATCCGCGCGAGCAATTGGCCGCCCTGGTTGCGGTCGACCAACGGAATCAGGCGGTAGCCGACTTCCAGGCCGATCATGTCGATCGGGGTCACATCGTCCCAGCCCAACTCCTTGGTTTCCTGGGCGCGGGCCGGCGACGGCAGCAGTTCCTGCTGGCGCGCGATTTCTTGCTGGGCAGTCACTTTGATCACGTTCTGCTTTTTCCAGAACAGGTAGGCGCCGCCGCCGGCCAAAGCCGCCATGCTCAAGAACGAGACGTGGGGCATGCCGGGCACAAGGCCCATGATCGCCATGATGCCTGCCGCCACGGCCAGGGCCTTGGGCGAGGCAAACATCTGCCGGCTGATCTGCTTGCCCATGTCTTCGGAGCCCGACGCACGGGTCACCATGATCGCCGCAGCTGTGGATAACAACAGTGATGGCAATTGCGCCACTAAACCGTCACCGATGGTCAGCAAGGCGTAGACCTTGCCCGCATCGCCAAAGGTCATGCCGTGCTGGAAGATCCCGACCGCCATGCCGCCGATCAGGTTGATGAACAGAATCAACAGGCCGGCGATGGCATCGCCGCGCACGAATTTGCTGGCACCGTCCATGGAACCGTAGAACTCGGCTTCCTGAGCCACTTCCAAGCGGCGCGACTTGGCCTGGTTCTGGTCGATCAGGCCGGCGTTGAGGTCGGCGTCGATGGCCATCTGTTTGCCGGGCATGGCATCGAGGGTAAAGCGCGCGCTCACCTCGGAAATCCGCCCGGCGCCCTTGGTCACCACCACGAAGTTGATGATCATCAGGATCGCGAACACCACGATACCGACCACGTAGTTACCGCCGATCACCACCTCACCGAAGGCCTGGATCACCTTACCCGCGGCGGCGTGACCGTCCTGGCCGTTGAGCATCACCACCCGCGTGGACGCCACGTTCAGCGCCAACCGCAGCAGCGTGGCGATCAGCAGGATGGTCGGAAAGACCGCAAAGTCGAGCGGCCGCAGGGCATAGACGCAGACCAGCAACACGACGACGGACAAGGCAATGTTGAAGGTGAAGAACACGTCGAGCAGGAACGGCGGTATTGGCAACATCATCATTGCCAGCATCACCAGCAACAACAACGGCACACCCAGATTGCCCCGCGACAAATCAGTCAGGGTGCCACGGGCCGTGTTGAGCATTTGAGAGCGATCTACCACCGGTATTCCTCGCGTTCCTTGAAGCAAAGTTTTGACGCCAGAGGGCGTCCTGAAGGCGGTATTGCAAGAAGCCTTCCAACTTTTGCGTGAGGTCGCAGATCCCTTATGACGAGGACTGACTGACGGACGAGCAGGTCGGGGATCAACTGATTCAAATGACCGAAGACCTGCTGGCAGGCCTCAGCGAAACACTTGCTTGAGCCAATGGATTGCTCAATGACTTTTCGTTTGAGCAGGAAGGGATTCGACGCGAGGGGGCACGAGGAATTGCACAATTAGTCGAACTGGCCCAGTTACTGGCAGAGCGGGCGCTCAATAGCACCACCGGTGGAACGATCGCGGGCACTTAACGACCTGATGGTGGATCGCTCCGACGCTCTGCGTGGGAACGATCAAACCAGCCGACGTTATTTAGAGAGGGTTTTCACGCTCGTGGCCTGATCGCCCTTAGGCCCTTTTTCGACGAGAAACTCCACTTTCTGGCCCTCTTCAAGAGACTTGAAACCCTCTGCCTGGATGGCGGAAAAATGGACGAACACATCGCCGCCGCCATCCTGGCTGATAAACCCAAACCCCTTCTCCGCGTTAAACCATTTCACAGTGCCCGTTGCCATGGCCGTTCTCCGTACACTTCAATCAAGGACTTACACAGGTGCCGTCAGATCAGTTCGATATCGCATGCATAGATGCCATCGGGTCGATGGATCATCCGGAAGGCCACTTTCTGGCCTTGCGAAAGCAGACGTCTATCCGAACTGCACAGATCTACCGACACCTCCTCTCCCCCACTATCCAGCGCAATCGAACCCAATCCGGTCTGCTGGTCATAAGACTTAACCCAGCCTGTGAATAGCTGCATCGCTCCACTCCCGGCATTTTGCTGCGCAGTACCTGAGGCAATAGAACCGCGAGCAAGCGATGCTGGCTACTGTCAAAGTTGACAGGTCAGGAAGGTTTTACGACGAATGGCACAGTGCCAATTTGAACGACCCGTCAAGAATCGCGGCGCAAGTCCGGCGGAATCGGCAGGTCTTTAAGCGGATCAGGCCGCTTGCCTTTGCCCGCACGGTACTGGCGAATCTGATAGACATACGCCAACACCTGCGCCACCGCCAGGTATAGCCCGGCAGGGATTTCCTGGTCGAGGTCGGTGGAGTAGAAGATCGACCGCGCCAGTTCCGGCGATTCCAGCAACAGAATGTCGTTGGCCACGGCGATTTCGCGGATCTTCAGCGCGGTGAAGTCGCTGCCCTTGGCCAGCAGCATCGGCGCGCCGCCCTTCTCCGGGTCGTACTTGAGGGCCACCGCGTAGTGGGTCGGGTTGGTGATCACCACGTCGGCGTCGGGCACCGAAGCCATCATCTTGCGCTGAGACATTTCGCGCTGCAGTTGGCGAATGCGCTGTTTGACCTCGGGGCGACCTTCCTGGTCCTTGTGTTCGTCGCGCACTTCCTGCTTGGTCATCAGCAGTTTCTTGTGGCTTTCCCACAGCTGGATCGGTGCATCCACGGCGGCGATCAGGATCAGCCCGGCAGCCAGCCATAACGCACTCCAGCCCACCACTTGCACGCTGTGGATGATCGCTGACTCCAGCGGTTCATGGGCGATGCGCAGCAGGTCATCGATGTCGGAGGACAATACCGCCAGCGCCACGAACAGAATCAGGATGAACTTGGCCAACGCCTTTAGCAGTTCCACCAACGCCTTGGCGGAAAACATGCGCTTGAGCCCGGCGGCGGGGTTCATGCGGCTGAATTTTGGCGCCATGCTGCTCGCAGCGAACAGCCATCCGCCAAGGGCGACGGGGCCGATCAGCGCAGCCAGGAGCAAGGTGATCAAAATCGGCTGCACCGCCAGTATGGCGATTTTTCCCGAATGCAGCAGGTACTGCCCCATGGCGCCGGGGTTGAGCAACACTTCGCGGGGCAAGGTGAAGTTGTGTTTCATCAACTCCATCAGGTCGAGCGCCAGGCCGCCGCCGTAGATCAGCAAGGCGCCGGAACCGGCCATCATTGTCGCAACGGTGTTGAGCTCTTTGGAGCGGGCAATCTCACCCTTTTCCCTGGAGTCCTTTTTACGCTTATCCGTGGGGTCTTCTGTTTTGTCCTGACCACTCTCGCTCTCGGCCATGGCTCAGCGCGCCCGTGCCAGATCACGTAGGAACTGCAAGGCGTCGGTCGCCAGCGGTTGATACTGATTGAGAATGTCGGCCATGCCGATCCAGAAAATCCCCATGCCCAACACCAGGGTCAACGGGAAACCGATAGAGAAGATATTCAGTTGCGGCGCCGCGCGGGTCATCACGCCAAAGGCGATGTTGACCACCAACAGCGCAGTGATCGCCGGCAGCACCAGCAACAGTGACGCGCCCAACACCCAACTGAGGCGCCCCACCAGTTCCCAGAAGTGATTGACCACCAGCCCCGAGCCGACCGGCAAGGTGGTGAAACTTTCGGTCAGCACCTCGAACACCACCAGGTGGCCGTTCATGGCCAGGAACAGCAAGGTCACCAGCATGGTCAGGAACTGTCCGATCACTGCTGCCGACACGCCGTTGGTGGGGTCGACCATGGACGCAAAGCCCATGCCCATCTGGATCGAGATGATTTGCCCGGCAATCACGAAGGCCTGAAAGAATAGCTGCAGGGAGAAGCCCAGCAGCGAGCCGATGAGGATCTGCTCGGCAATCAGCATCAGCGCACTGAGGTCCAGTGCGTTGACGGGCGGCATCGGCGGCAAGCCCGGCACCAGGACCACGGTGATCGCCACCGCGAAATACAGGCGGATGCGCCGTGGTACCAGGGTGGTGCCGAACACCGGCATGCTCATCAGCACCGCCGTGACCCGGAACAGCGGCAGGATAAACGAAGCCACCCAGGTACTGATCTGGGTGTCGGTCAACGCCAGCAGCGATTGCATGCGGTCAGCCGATCAACTGCGGAATACTGCCGTACAACTGCAGGATGTATTCCATGAAGGTCTGCACCAGCCACGGGCCGGCGACAATCAACGTGACCAGCATCACCAGCAGGCGCGGCAGGAAGCTCAGGGTTTGTTCGTTGATCTGGGTCGCGGCCTGGAACATCGCCACCAGCAGGCCGACCAACAGGCTCGGCACCACCAGCACGGCGACCATCATGGTGGTCAGCCACAACGCTTCACGGAACAGGTCGACGGCAACTTCTGGGGTCATAGCCCTACACTCCGCCGAAACTGCTGGCCAACGTGCCGATAATCAGCGCCCAACCGTCCACCAGCACAAACAGCATGATCTTGAACGGCAACGAGATGATCAGCGGCGACAGCATCATCATCCCCATGGCCATCAGCACGCTCGCCACCACCAGGTCGATGATCAGGAACGGGATAAAGATCATGAAACCGATCTGGAACGCCGTCTTCAATTCCGAGGTGACAAACGCCGGCACCAGGATCGTCAGCGGTGCCTGATCCGGGGTGGCAATGTCGGTGCGCTTGGACAGACGCACAAACAGCTCAAGGTCGCTGGAGCGGGTCTGCGACAGCATGAAGTCCTTGATCGGGCCCTGGGCCTTGTCGATGGCGTCTTGCGCCGTGAGCTTTTCCGCAAGGTAAGGCTGCAGGGCTTGCTGGTTCACCTTGTCGAATACCGGCGCCATGATGAACATCGTCAAGAACAGCGCCATGCCGGTGAGGATCTGGTTCGATGGTGTCTGTTGCAGGCCCAGGGCCTGACGCAGGATCGAGAATACGATGATGATCCGGGTGAAGCTGGTCATCAGCATGACAAACGCCGGGATAAAACTCAGCGCCGTCATGATCAGCAGGATCTGCAGGCTGACCGAATACTCCTGGGCCCCGGCCGCGTTGGTGCCCAGGGTAATCGCCGGGATCGACAACGGGTCGGCGGCGAACGCCAATGGCGCGGCCAGCCACAGCATGAGCGTCAATAAAACGCGCATTACTTCTTATCCTTCTGATCCTTGCCCAGCAACTCCATCAGGCGCTGGGCGAATTCTGGCGTGGCGGCCTGGGTCGGGGCGACGCTGACCGGGGTCTTGAGCACGTGCAGCGGGGTGATGCGGCCAGGCGTGATGCCCAGCAGGATCTGTTCCTCGCCGACCTGCACCAGCACCAGCCGATCACGCGGGCCGAGGGCGCGCGAACCGATCATCTCGATGACCTGGGCGTTGCCCGGACCGATGCTCTGCACACGGCGCATCAGCCAGGCCAGCACGAAAATCAGCCCGACCACCAGCAACAGGCCCAGCACCAACTGGGTCAGTTGGCCACCGATGCCGCTGCTCACCACGGGGGCGGCGGCCGCTTGCGCGACCGGCTCGGCCGCCAGGGCGCTCAATGGCAGCGCCAGATACAGTCCCGCCATCGAATACTTCATGTCAGCGCAGCTTCTTGATGCGTTCGCTCGGGCTGATCACGTCGGTCAGGCGAATGCCGAACTTTTCGTTGACCACCACCACTTCGCCATGGGCGATCAGCGTGCCGTTGACCAACACGTCCAGCGGCTCGCCAGCCAGGCGATCCAGCTCGATCACCGAGCCCTGGTTGAGCTGCAGCAGGTTGCGGATGTTGATGTCGGTGCTGCCGACTTCCATCGAGATCGACACCGGGATGTCGAGAATCACGTCCAGGTTCGGGCCGTCGAGGGTCACCGGGTCGTTGTTCTTCGGCACGCTGCCGAATTCTTCCAGAGGCAGGCGGTTACTGGCCGGCGCGGTGGAGGCATCGGCCGCCAGCAGCGCGTCGATATCGTCCTGGCCAACATCGCCGGTTTCTTCCAGGGCCGCAGCCCATTCGTCGGCCAGGGCCTGGTCTTCGGCGGAAGTGTTTTCGTGTTCGGTAGCCATTACATGTCCTCGGCGGAGCAAACA
The DNA here is from genome assembly GCF_053502595.1 of Pseudomonas sp. LY-1. Lineage (NCBI taxonomy): Bacteria > Pseudomonadati > Pseudomonadota > Gammaproteobacteria > Pseudomonadales > Pseudomonadaceae > Pseudomonas > Pseudomonas sp. LY-1. The sequence goes on from NZ_CP094353.1 coordinate 4,953,801, forward strand.
TTCATAAATAGGGGTGCATCAATACGGGTGACTCAGCGCCGGTTGATCGGCTCCACCACTTGCAGTGCCAGGTTGCCCTTGTGCGAACCGAGCTTGACCTTGAACGACGGCACGCCGCTGGCGCGCATGATCAGTTCTTCCGGCAACTCGACGGGAATCACGTCGCCCGGCTGCATGTGCAAAATATCCCGCAGGCGCAACTGACGACGGGCCACGGTGGCGCTCAGGGGCACGTCGACGTCCAGCAGGTCTTCGCGCAGGGCCTTGACCCAGCGTTCGTCCTGATCGTCGAGGTCGGACTGGAAGCCGGCGTCGAGCATTTCGCGCACCGGTTCGATCATCGAGTACGGCATAGTCACGTGCAGGTCGCCGCCACCGCCATCGAGTTCGATGTGGAAGGTGGACACCACAATGGCTTCGCTGGGGCCGACGATGTTGGCCATGGCCGGGTTCACTTCCGAGTTGATGTACTCGAAATTGACCTCCATGATCGCCTGCCAGGCTTCCTTCAAGTCGATGAAGGCCTGCTCCAGCACCATGCGTACCACGCGCAGCTCAGTAGGGGTGAACTCGCGGCCTTCGATCTTGGCGTGACGGCCGTCGCCGCCGAAGAAGTTGTCCACCAGTTTGAACACCAGCTTGGCGTCGAGGATGAACAACGCAGTGCCGCGCAATGGCTTGATCTTGACCAGATTGAGGCTGGTAGGCACGTACAGCGAGTGTACATATTCGCCGAACTTCATCACCTGCACGCCGCCCACCGCCACGTCTGCCGAGCGGCGCAGCATGTTGAACATGCTGATGCGGGTGTAACGGGCAAAACGCTCATTGATCATTTCCAGGGTCGGCATGCGTCCACGGACGATGCGATCCTGGCTGGTCAGGTCATAACTTTTGACGCTGCCGGGCTCGGCAGCCATTTCGGTCTGTACCAGACCATCGTCCACGCCATGCAGCAGCGCATCGATTTCATCCTGGGACAGCAGGTCTTGCACGGCCATGTCGTGATCCTACTGCAATACGAAATTAGTGAAGAGCGCCTGCTCGACCACCACTTTGCCGAGCTCTTTCTGGGCCACTTCCTGCACGCTGGCAGTGACCTTCTGGCGCAACATTTCCTGGCCCACCGGGGTGGCCAGGCTGTCGAAACTTTGCGCGGAAAACAGCATCACCAGGTTGTTGCGGATCATCGGCATATGCACCTTGAGCGCCTCAAGGTCCGCCTGGTTGCGCGCCAGTAAGGTGATGCTCACCTGCAGGTAGCGTTGACGACCGTTCTGATTGAAGTTGGCGACAAAGGCCGGAAGCATCGGCTCGAAGATTGCCGGTTGCTTGACGTTACTGGCAGTTTCGGCGGCGGGTGCCGGTTTGCTCGCACTGCTGTGCATGATGTACCAAGTGCCGCCCACGGACGCGCCGATCGCCAGGACCAGGCCCAGGACAATCAACAGGATAAGCTTGAGCTTGCCCTTGCCCTTACCTGCGGGTGCTTGTGCTGCGTCTTCGCTCTTCGCCATGCCAATAATCCGTCACTATTTGGGGATTCATAGATCTACGGAAAGGCAAGAGCAAGTGTTATGCCAGAGTTGTCAGCCACAGCAGGACAGCGGCCACGCCACAGGTCCATTGTGGGAGGGGGCTTGCTCCCGATGGCGGTGTGCCCGTCAACGGATCGGTCGACTGGAACTCCGCTATCGGGGGCAAGCCCCCTCCCACACTCAGGCCGGTGTTGAGCCTGAATCAGGCGTAATAGTCGACGGCGCTGGAGCCGATCACGGTGGCCGTCACCGGCGCGACGGCCGCGGCCACTTCGGCATGATCGGCAACGTCGCCGCTGTCACCCCGACCGCCACGGCCACTGACACCGTTCGCCTGGCTCTGGTTCTGTTGCTGTTGGCCCTGGCCCTGCCAGCCACGGGACTGGTCGGACACATTGACGTCGACCTGCCCCATGCCCTGCTGGGCAAACATCTCGCGCAAACGGCCGGACTGGGTTTCCAGTGCTTCACGCACCACCGCGTGACCACTCATGAAGGTGACTTGGGCCTGCTGGTCGGCCGTCATGTTGACCTTGATATCCAGGCGCCCGAGTTCGGCCGGCTGTAGCTGGATCTCTGCCGACTTGAGGTTGGCGCTGGACAGGTACATCACGCGGTTGACGACTTCCTCGGTCCAGCCGCTCTGATGCATGGCCAGCGGTGCGTTGGTCACCGGCGGCAAAGCGTTGGCGGTTTTCGGCGTGGCGGCCTGGGTCAGTGCGGCCAGGCGGTTGGCAAAGTCATCGACACGGGTGTCGCTGCTCGCGCTCTTCAAATCCTTGAGGCCGTCTTCGATCAGCCCGCTGAAGGCTTTGTCACCACCCTGGTCGGTGCTGTCCTTGCTGGCTTGCTGGTCCACCATGTTAGCCATGCCGGTGGCGAAGTTCTGCGCGGCGGTCGGCTGGTCCTGGGACGTCGGTGCGGCGCTCTGCGGGGTCTGACTGCTGGCGGACACATGGCCGCCCTGCTCCATCGCCAGGCGTACCGCTGGCATGGCGTCCAGAGGGTCTGCCGTGGGATCGAAGGCCGGCTTGGCCACATCGGTCGCTGCCAGCGGTGCCGTGACCACCGGCTGGGCCTTGCTATCCTTGGTGGCGTCAGCCGAGGCTGGCGTTTCCACCGGCACCGGCACAGCAACCGGCGTGACCGTGACAATCAGCGCCGGATCAGCCACCGGGTCTGCCGCAGGCTGCTGCGCCAGGGCCGGGTCGGCGGGCGGGTTTTGATCACTGCTGGCGCTGTCGGCGGGGTTGGCCGGCGGGTCGGCAGGCAAGGGTTTGCCGCTATCGGCAACCGCTGGCGTACCGGCGGCAGGTTTATCGTTGTTCGCGACAGGCTTATCGTTGCCGGCAACAGGCTTGGCACTCGCGCCAGCAGGCTTGTCGCGCGTGGGTTTGGCCGCGTTGTCGTCGGCCTTGGCCGAGGGCTTCGAACCCTGGCTGGCGAACACCTGAGCAAAGCCAGGGCCCTTGTCCCGCGGCTCCGCGGCCGCCGCCGGTGGATTGGCGGCAGGTGCTTGAGGCTTGGCCGCAGGGGCAGCCTGAAGGAGCGAATTAGGGGCGACTGGCATAGGTAAGGTCTCCACTGCATGGGAATCGGGGATGCAGTATCAGGAGATAGAGCAAGAGTCGGGCCAGCTCTTCGGAAAAGCCCTGCCACGCCTGAAATTAAAGCTGGAAGCGCTGGCGCTCCGACTCATACAGCGGCTTGACCAGCGCAAACTCATGGTCGATCTGATCGACCAAGGCCCCCAGGTCCGCTGCAGCCTCGACGGACTCAGACTCCAAGCGCTGGCACAAGTGCGCCAACCGCACCGCACCGAGGTTACCACTGCTGCCCTTGAAACTATGGGCGATGCGCGCCAACGCCTTGGCATCGTCACGAGCCTTGCGCAGCGCTTCGACGCGCTTTTGCGAATCATCGAGAAAGGTATCGAGCAATTTGGGGTACTCGCCTTCCATGACTTCCTGCAAACCCGATAACACGTCCGGGTCCAGATGAACCTCAACCACTTGTTCGCTCCTTGATCAAGAATCGGCGGATTATGCCAGAGCCTCCCAGCAAAACTCCACGCAGACACTGCGCCCGCCGTCGGACCAGCGTACATCGCTGCTCAGTTGACGCACCAGGCCCAAGCCGCGACCAGACAGACGGTCAACATCCAGCGGGCGAGCCAGTACCCGTTCCACATCGAATCCGGGGCCGCTGTCTTCGATGCGCAAGGTCATCCTGCCGCCCGTAGCGGTGGGCTCTACCTGCACATGCACGCGCACATAACCGCTGTTGAGTTGCACCAGCCGCTCATTGCGCTGGCGGTAATATTGCGCAAAACCTTCAGCATTGCGCTTGAGCCGCGAGTCCAGGCCCAGCACGCCATGCTCCAGGGCGTTGGAATACAGTTCGGCCATCACGCTGTAGAGCGCCCCGCTCTGCTCGCGCAGGCCGTGGATCTCCAGCAGCAGTTGCAACAGATAGGGCAACGGGTTGTAACGCCTGAGGGTCTCGGCGCGAAATTCGAAACTCACCGACCAATCCAACGGGCACGACTGGCCGCTGTCGGCATACAGCGGCCCCGTGGCACGTATCGACTGGCCGGCCTGCAAGGTGATCTCAACCATGCTCACGTCATCCCGCGCCTCACCGCGAAACGCCGCCAGGGCCTGCTCGATATCCTCGAACAAGCGGTCAGGCTCACGATTGGCGGCAAACACCTGCTGCAAGCGCTCGGCGCCGAACAATTGTTCGTTGGCATCGGCGGTATCCAGCACGCCATCGGAGAGCAGAAATACGCGGTCGCCCAGGGCCATCGGCCAGACTTCCGTGCGATCATCGAACGCCTGCGCCGACAGCACGCCCAACGGCAAGTGCCGTGATATCAGCGGCGTGCGCTTAGCCGTGGCGACTTCATGCACATAGCCCTCGGGCATGCCGCCATTCCAGACTTCCACCGCACGCCGTTGCGCACTCAGGCACAACAGCGTCGCGCAGCAGAACATGTCCACCGGCAGGATGCGTTTGAGCTTGGCGTTCATCTCCCGCAGGATCTGCGTCAGCCCGTAGCCCTTGGCCGTCATGCCATAGAACACTTCGGCCAACGGCATGGCGCCGACCGCCGCTGGCAGGCCGTGCCCGGTGAAGTCACCGAGCAGCACATGCATGTCACCCGCCGGCGTGTAGGCCGCCAGCAACAAGTCGCCGTTGAACAGCGCATAGGGCGATTGCAGGTAGCGAATGTTCGGCGCCGCGTTGATGCAACCCGAATGGGCGACCTTGTCGAACACCGCTTTGGCCACGCGCTGCTCATGCAGCAGGTAGTCATGGTGCTTGGCGATCAGGTCACGCTGCTGCAACACCGTGGCCTGCAGGCGGCGCAGGCGGTCCATCGCATTGATCTTGGCCGCGAGGATCAGCGGGTTATAGGGTTTGGGCAAGAAGTCATCGCCACCGGCATCCAGGCATTGGGCCAGGGCTTCGCTTTGGCGCAGGGAGGTGAGGAAGATGATCGGCACCAGGGTCTCGCCCGCCAGTTGCTTGATCCGCCGCGCGGCCTCAAAGCCATCCATCACCGGCATCAGGGCGTCCATCAGCACCAGTTGCGGGCGTTCGCGGGCAAACAGCTCGACGGCTTGTGCGCCGTTGCTGGCAGTGAGCACCTGGTGGCCCTGGCGCCGGACGATGGTCGACAGCAACAGCAGGTCGGCGGCGCTGTCTTCGGCGATCAGGATGGTCAGCGGTTCGAGGACCGGGGCCAGCGCGCTCAATGGATATCGAACAGTTTGTCGAAGTTGGAAATCGCGAGGATCTTGCGCACATCGGCGCTGCTGTTGATCACCCGGACTTCCGCATCATCCCCCCCGGCATGATCGCGCAGCAGCAGGAGCATGCCCAGGGCGGAACTGTCCATGTAGGTGGCGTCTTTCAGGTCGACGATATAAACCTGCGGCACCTTGTAGAAACGCTCGTAGGCGTCGCGAAAGAGTTGATGGCTGCCGAAATCGAACCGACCCTTGATTGCGATCGTCAACTTCTTCCCATCCAGGGATACTTCTGACTCGATTGACATGTGACTGCTTCCTTGTCATAGGCCTAGATACAAGGTGTAGCAGGCTAACCGGATGTGGGCAACACATTGAGTAGAGGGCTTGGCGCTAGTAGGGATTCTGGCGCGGCAGGCGCTGGGACAACTCATCGAGCAGTTTTTGCTCGCGCTTATCCTCAAGCGCCCGCGCCTCGTCGATATAGCGCTGCACCAGCTTGCGCAACCCTTCGACCCGGGCATACGCCTGCTGCCAGCTCTCGCGGGCCTTGTCGAGGTTGTTCTGGTGCCAGGCCAGGCTCTCGCGCTGCTGGCCGACAGCGGTTTCAAGCTGGTTGAGAAAGCCCTGGTAGCCCATCAGCCACTGGCCGGACACGCCTTTGGTGCCGCGCTCGATCCACTGCTGCTGGTACTCGCCGCGAAAGCGCTCCAGGTCGCCGAGCTTACTTTGTGCCAGGCGCACCTGGCCCTGAAAGTAACCCAGGCGCTGGACCGCGGTTTTTTCGGCCTTTTCGGCCATGTCCACCACCGGGGCCAAGCGTGAGGAGCGGCTGCTGGCCATGGCTTAGCCGCCTGGCGCGGGGGCGAAGATGGACTGCAGGTGCGCTTCGCTTTCGCCCATGCTGATGTTGTCGTTGAGGCCTTGGCGCAGGTAGGTGACCAATTGCGGTTGCAGGGCAATCGCCAGGTCGGTCTCACGATCGCCGCCGGCCACATAGGCGCCAACGCTGATCAGGTCGCGACTTTGCTGGTAGCGCGACCACAACTGCTTGAACTGCTGGGCACGGGCCATGTGCTCCGGCGTGACCACCGACGGCATCACCCGGCTGATGGACGCTTCGATGTCGATCGCCGGGTAGTGCCCCTCTTCCGCCAGGCGCCGCGACAGCACGATGTGACCGTCGAGCACGCCCCGCGCCGAGTCGGCAATCGGGTCTTGCTGGTCATCGCCTTCAGACAACACGGTGTAGAACGCGGTGATCGAGCCGCCCCCCGCCTCGGCATTACCGGCGCGCTCCACCAGCTTGGGCAGCTTGGCGAACACCGACGGCGGATAGCCCTTGGTGGCCGGCGGCTCGCCGATGGCCAGGGCGATTTCCCGCTGGGCCTGGGCGAAACGCGTGAGGGAGTCCATCAGCAACAGGACGTTCTTGCCCTTGTCGCGAAAATATTCGGCGATGCGCGTGCAGTACATGGCGGCGCGCAAACGCATCAGCGGCGCATCGTCGGCCGGGGACGCAACGACGACCGAACGCTTGAGGCCTTCTTCACCGAGGCTGTGCTCGATGAACTCCTTCACTTCCCGGCCCCGTTCGCCGATCAGCCCCACCACAATGATGTCGGCCTCGGTAAAGCGGGTCATCATGCCCAGCAACACCGACTTACCCACGCCGGTACCGGCGAACAGGCCCAGCCGCTGACCGCGACCGACCGTCAATAAACCGTTGATGCTGCGAATGCCCACGTCCAGCGGCTGGCTGATGGGGTTGCGCTTGAGCGGGTTGATGGTGGGGCCATCCATCGGCACCCAGTCTTCGGCTTTCATGCCGCCCTTGCCGTCCAGCGCACGACCGGCACCGTCCAGCACGCGACCGAGCATGCTCATGCCCATGGGCAATCGGCCGGTATCGGCCAGCGGCACCACGCGGGCGCCGGGGGCGATGCCCGCCAGGCTGCCCACGGGCATCAGGAAAATCTTGCTGCCGGAAAAGCCCATGACCTCGGCTTCGACCTGCACCGGGTGGTAGCTGTCGTCGTTGATCACCAGGCAGCGACTGCCCATGGCGGCGCGCATGCCTTCGGCTTCGAGGGTCAGGCCAACCATGCGCAGCAAGCGCCCTTCGAGGATCGGCTGGCCGGGCAACTCGGTGGCCTCGACATACCCGCTCAGGCGCTTGGCGAAGCTGGTGCGATCAAGGCGCATCGGGGGCGTCCAGGTCCACGCTCATGTCAGGTTCGGCCGGGTTCAGGACCTGCTCGTGCACCTGATCCAGCAACTGCGCCATGATCTGGCTGATGCGGGTTTCCACCGTGGCATCGATGCGGCTGTATTCGGTCTCGACGCGGCAACCACCGGGCTGCAGCGCGGCATCTTCGACGATGCGCCAGGTTTCTTCATGGCGCTCGCGCAGGGCTTTGACCTGTTGGAAATCCTGCGGATTGATGTGCAGCCGCACATTGCCGACGCCCAGGGGCAGCAGCTTGAGGGCTTCACGCATGACGCTTTCGATCTGACTGGAGTCCAGCACCAGCTCGCGCTGGATCACCTGGCGGGCGATGTGCTCGACCAGCCCGACCATGGCTTTCTCGATCTGCGAGTCCTGCTCGGCGATGGGCTCGAACAGGCTGCCCATCAGGCGTTCGAGGCTGGCCAGCTTGACGTTCAAGGCGGCCTCGGCTTCCTGGCGCACCTTGAGCGTGGTGCTGCGAAAACCATCTTTTTCGCCGGCGGCGAAGCCTTCGTTGTAGGCCTCCTGGCGGATGCTTTCCAACTCTTCAAGGGTCAGCGGCTGGACTTCATCCAGCGGCACTTCTTCCATTTCCACCGGTGTTTCCACCACTGGCTCTGGCTCGGGTTCAGGCCGATGCGGGTCGAAGCTGGGCAACGACCAGATGTCGAACCCGCCCACGTCCCGCGCGCGAATCAGGTCGCTGGGCGTCTCATCTTTGTTCGACATGGAAAGCGCCTTAGATCATTTCTTCGCCGCCCTTCCCGCCGAGAACGATTTCTCCGGCTTCGGCCATACGGCGGGCAATCGTGAGGATTTCCTTCTGAGCGGTTTCCACGTCGCTGACGCGTACCGGGCCTTTGGCTTCCAGGTCGTCGCGCAACAGTTCGGAGGCGCGCTTGGACATGTTCTTGAAGATCTTCTCCTTGACGCCTTCGTCCGAACCCTTGAGGGCCAGTACCAGCACGTCGGAGGAAACTTCGCGCAGCAGCGCCTGGATGCCACGGTCGTCGACATCGGAGAGGTTGTTGAACACGAACATGAGGTCTTCGATCTGGCTGGACAGGCTATCGTCGATCTCGCGGATCGAGTCCATCAACTGGCCTTCGACCGAGCTGTCGAGGAAGTTCATGATATCGGCTGCGCGCTTGATACCGCCCAAGGTGGTGCGCGCAGCATTCGAGTTGCCCGAGAACTGCTTCTCGAGAATCGTGTTGAGTTCTTTCAGGGCCGCTGGCTGCACGGTGTTCAACGACGACACGCGCAAAATGATGTCCAGGCGCACTTTGTGGTCGAAGTGGCCGAGCACTTCGCCGGCCTGGTCGGGGTCGAGGTACGCCACCACGATCGCCTGGATCTGCGGGTGCTCGAAGCGGATCACGTCGGCGACGGCACGCGGCTCCATCCATTTCAGGCTGTCGAGGCCGCTGGTGTTGCCGCCCAGCAGGATGCGGTCGATCAGGCCGTTGGCTTTGTCTTCGCCGAGGGCCGAGGTGAGCATCTTGCGGATGTAGCTGTCGGAGCCGACGCCCAGACTGGTCTGGTCGCCGACGATCTCGACGAACTCGCTCATCACCTGCTCGACCTGCTCACGGTGAACGTTGCGCATCTGCGCCATGGCCACGCCCACGCGCTGGACCTCTTTGGGGCCCATGTGGCGCAGCACTTGTGCGGCGTCGGTTTCACCCAGGGACAGCAGCAGGACTGCGGCTTTGTCGACCTTGGTGAGTTTGGCAACAGCGGCTCGACTATCACTCATCTGCGTTAATCCACTCTTTCACGACCTGGGCCACACGGCCCGGGTCTTCTGCCACCAGACTCTTGATTGCGTTCAACTGAGCGTCATAGCCTTCGCTCGGGCTTGGCAACAGGATGCTTTGCGGGCCGCCGAGGCTGACGCGGTCGTTGGCCAGTTCGCCGTCCAGGCCGCCCATGCCACCCAACTCGACATCGCTGCCACCGAAGGTTGCCAGTTGTTTCTTGCCATTGCCGGTAATGTTGTTGAGCACCGGGCGCAGCACGCCGAACACCAGCACTACGATGAACAACACGCCCAGCACTTGCTTGACGATGTCCCAGAACCACGGCTGGGTGTAGAACGCCGCTTCAGCGATCACTTCGCCACGCTCGGCGGAGAACGGCATGTTGATCACGCTGACGCTGTCACCACGGCTGGCGTCGAAACCGACGGCATCCTGCACCAGGCGAGTGAAGCGCGCCAATTCGTCGGCGCTCCACGGGGCGCGTGTGACGGCGCCATCAGCGGCGGCGATCTTGACCTGATCATCGACCACCACCGACACCGACAGGCGATTGATCCGGCCCTGTTGCTGCTTGGTGTGGCTGATGGAGCGGTCGAGCTCGAAGTTCTTGGTCGACTGGTTACGCTTGTCCGCCGGGTAGGGGGCGAGCATCGGCTGGCCGGTGGCCGGGTCCATGATCTGCTGACCGTTGGCGTCCAGCAGTGGCTGGCCAGCGGCAATGGCGCCAGCGGTCGCGGCGGCACCGCCGGTGGTCTGCGGGGCTGAAGCCGGGGCTGGCGGCTGATTGCTCAGCGCACCCGGCACACCTTGCGGACCGCTGCTGGCGGTGCGTTGTTCGCTGGTCGATTGCTCGCTGCGCAGGGCCGGCTGGTCCGGGTTGAACTGCTCGGAGGTCGACTCGACGGCGCTGAAATCCACATCGGCGGACACTTCGGCCTTGTAGCGATCGCTACCCAACACCGGTTGCAGGATGTTGTGGACACGCTGGGTCAGCATGCTTTCCATGCGGCGGCTGTAGTCGAACTGCTTGCCGGCCTGGGTCAGCGCAGAGTTTTCCGCCATGTCGGACAGCAGGTTGCCCTTCTGGTCGACCACGGTAATTTGCGACTTGCTCAATTCGGGAACGCTGGTGGCCACCAGGTTGATGATCGCCAGCACTTGGCCAGGCTCCAGGGAGCGGCCGGAAAACAGTTCGACCAATACCGAGGCACTTGGCTTGCGCTCATCGCGCACAAACACCGAGCTCTTCGGAATCGCCAGGTGGACGCGGGCGCCCTTGACGTTGTTGAGGCTGGAGATGGTGCGCGCCAGTTCGCCTTCCAGGCCACGACGGTAGCGGGTGGCTTCCATGAACTGGCTGGTGCCCAGGCCCTGGTCCTTGTCGAGGATCTCAAAACCGATATTGCTGTCGGACGGGGTCACGCCGGCGGCGGCCAGCTTCATGCGGGCACGGGCGACATCATCGGCCTTGACCAGCAGCGCCCCGGAGTTGGGCTCCACGGTGTAGGCGATGTCGGCGGCGGCCAGGGTTTCCATGATCTGTTTGGAATCCATACCGGCCAGGCTGCCGTACAGCGGCCGGTAATCGGGTTGCTGCGACCACAGCACCACGGCAAAACCAATCGCCACGCTGGCAGCCAGGCCGACCATCAGGCCCACCTGACGCAGCATGGTCATTTCCGAGAGGTTTTCCAGGAACGACAGGCCAAACAGCGGCGGCTTGCCGTCTGTCTTGGCGGGTACGTTGTCCACGACTGCTTCTGCCATGACTTAAATCTCGCCCTTAAACCGGCATCTGCATGATGTCTTGATAAGCCTGAACCAGTTTGTTGCGCACCTGGGTCAAGGCTTGAAAGGACACCGTGGCTTTCTGCGAAGCGACCATTACGTCGGTCAGGTCCACGCCGCTCTTGCCGATCTCGAAGGCGGTCGCCAACTGGCTGGAGGCTTGTTGGGTGTCACTGACTTTGTTGACTGCCTGGCCGAGCATGTCGGCGAAACTGCTTTGGCCCAACTCCGGCGCTTGTGCGACGGATTTCGGTTGAGCCATGGCGTCCATTTGCATGGAGCGCATATCCAACATCAACCGATTGAACTCAATACCCTGGCTCATGACCTTCTCTCTCCGACGACCCGCAATTTTTTGACACTACGCAGCAGTTACTAGGGGAGGTAGCAACAAGGGTGCCAGCTCTGTAGCAACTTGTAAGAAAAGGCGACAAATCTTGTCGACCTTGTTACCGATCAGGTGGCGAAAAGGTAGCCTTCCACGTCCATCCCAGCGTCGCGCATCTGCGCCAGCTTGTAGCGCAAGGTGCGCGGGCTGATGCCCAGACGCTCGGCCGCTTCTTTGCGGCGGCCGCGTTCGGCGCGCAGGGTGTCGATGATCATCTGGAATTCGCGGCGGCGCAGGTCGTCGCCCAGGGCCCCTGCGGATTCGGCTTCTGCGACCAACGGCGCGGGCGCCAGGCTCGGTAACGGCGCGGCACCGCTGCCCATAGCCAGGCAGAAGTCCTGGGGCTGGATCAAGCCGCCCTGCTGCAAAATCAACGCGCGCTGAATCGCGTTGTCCAGTTCCCGCACGTTGCCGGGCCATGGGTAGCTGATCAGGCAGGCCTGGGCGTCGGCCGACAGCCGCGCCTGGGCGTGTTTCATTTTTTTGACGTGGTTGTTCAGCAGACGCTCGGCCAACGGGATGATGTCCGCCGGGCGCTCGCGCAGTGGGCGCCAGGCCAGGGGGAATACCGAGAGACGGTAGAACAAGTCTTCCCGAAAGCGCCCCGCCGCCACTTCGCCCGCCAGATCGCGGTTAGTGGTGGCGACCACGCGGATATCCAGTTGGATCGGCTTGCGCGCACCGACACGCTCCACTTCACGCTCCTGCAACACCCGCAGCAACTTGGCTTGCAGGCCCAAGGGCATTTCCGAAATTTCGTCAAGCAGGATGGTGCCGCCGTCGGCCTGTTCGAACTTGCCCGCCTGGGCCGCGATGGCGCCGGTGAACGAGCCCTTTTCGTGGCCGAACAACGTGGCTTCGAGCATGTTGTCGGGGATCGCCGCGCAATTGATCGCGATGAAGGGCTGTTGGGCGCGGCCCGACTGCTGGTGGATATAGCGCGCCAGCACTTCCTTGCCGGTGCCCGACTCGCCGGAAATCAACACGGTGGAGTCACTGCGCGCCACGCGGGCCGCAAGGTCCAGCAATTGTGCGCTGGCGGGCTCGAAGGCAATCGGGCCGTCGCCTTCACCGACCGGAATCACCCCCAGGGCATGCCGCGCCACCAGTTCGATCAACGCCTTGGGCTCGAACGGCTTGACCAGATAATCCGCCGCGCCCTGGCGCATCGCGTCCACCGCGCGCTCGACGGCGCCATGGGCGGTCATCAGCAATACCGGCAGTTGCGGCTGGCGCGCACGTAGCAGGCCGAGCAACTGGTGGCCGTCCATGCCCGGCATGTTCACGTCGCTGACCACCAGGCTGAAGGACTCCTGCTCCACTGCCTCCAAGGCTTCCTCGGCAGAACCGACCGCCCGATAGTCATGGCCCGCCAGCAACAGCGTGTCAGCCAATGCCTCACGCAGGGCACGATCGTCTTCCACCAACAAAACCTTGATAGCCATAGCCTTTTACTCCGCGCTTGCCGCGCATGAAAACAGCGGCAAGGTCATCAATGCACAGGTGCCACACCCCAAGCGGGAACGCAGTTGCAATTCGCCCTGATGGGCACGTGCCACTGCCTTGACCACCGTCAGGCCCAGGCCCGTACCGTTGGTCTTAGTGGTAAAAAACGGTTCGCCGAGGCGCTGCAGCACCCCCGGCTCGATGCCGCTGCCGCTATCGCTGATGCACAGGCGCAGGGTTTGCGCGCGGGCGTAAAGATGCACCTTGAGCTGCGCGCCGGGGCCGCTGGCCTGGGTCGCGTTTTCGATCAGGTTGAGCAGCGCGCCCACCAGCGTGTCACGGTTGCACAACAATTCGCCTTGGTGGCTGTCGCACTGCCAGCGCACATTGGCGTCCTGGACGTGGGTGGCGGCCGCCGCTTGCAGCGCCTGCATCAGGCCGGACGGCGTGAGGCGGTCGGTCAGCGGCAATTCGCCGCGAGCAAACACCAGCATGTCGCGCACCTGATGCTCCAACTCATGCAGACGCTCCTTGAGTCTGCCGGCAAAACGCTGCTGGGTTTCGGCGGGCAATTGCTCATCAGTCAAATGGCTGGCGTAGATCAACGCCGCCGACAACGGCGTGCGGATCTGATGCGCCAAAGAAGCGACCATCCTTCCCAACGACGACAAGCGTTCATGGCGCGCCAGTTGGTCTTGCAGGTGACGGGTTTCAGTCAGGTCGTTGAGCAGCACCAGTTGGCCGGGTTCGGCATCCAGGGAGCGCGTGGCGATAGACAGGCGGCGCCCGTCCTTGAGCGAGATTTCATGGCCATCATCGTCACGCGGTGCGAAGCAGCGGGTGATGACATGGCGCCATAGCTCGCCCTCCAACGGCAGCCCGAGCAGGTCGCAGGCGGCCGGGTTGGCTTCGCGCACGCGGCCCTGGTCGTCGATGACGATCACCCCGCCGGGCAACAGGTCGAGGAGGTTCTGCAGACGGTTGGCCAGGCGCTCTTTCTCGGCCAGCTCTTCCATGCGCTGGGCACTGACCACTGCCAGTTCGCCCTTGAGCTCGGAGACCCGCGCTTCCAACAGGCTATAGGAGTCAGTCAGTTGGCTGGACATCTGGCTGAACAGCGAGAACGCCTGCTCAAGACCGTGTCGGCTGAGCTGTTCGGCGGTCGGGACAGGCCCCTGGAGCTCAGGGGCCGAAGATAGTTGGGCGGCGTGGGGCATCATGCTCTCTCGCTTGGCTGACCGTCAGTTAAACGGAACGTTGCGAGGGCTGTAGCAATACCCGTGCCTAAAAAAAACTACCTATAAAACAGTGGCTTGAAAAACAGGCGTCAATCATCTGCCTGTTCATCACCCTCTCAACGACTCATCCCGTACTTGCGCATCTTCTCCACCAGGGTGGTTCGACGGATTCGCAGGCGCTCGGCCGCACGGGCGACAATGCCGTTGGCGTCGTCCAGGGCTTGCTGGATAAGCCCTTGTTCGAGGTTGCCGAGATAGTCTTTGAGGTCAAGGCCTTCCGGGGGCAGCATGGCGTTGGCACCGAAGTCCGGGGTATGGCCGTTGATGGCGATCCGCTCTTCCATGTCACTGCGCAGGCTGTCCACCAGATGCTCGTCTTCTTCATCGACGTAGCGGAATTTCTTCGGCAGCTCGACCACGCCGATCACACCGTAGGGATGCATGATCGCCATGCGCTCCACCAGGTTGGCCAGCTCGCGGACGTTGCCCGGCCAGGCGTGGCGGCACAGGGACATGATCGCCGCCGAATTGAAGCGAATCGAGCCGCGCTTTTCGTGCTCCATGCGTGAGATCAGTTCGTTCATCAGCAGCGGGATGTCTTCCACGCGCTCACGCAGCGGGGCCATCTCGATAGGGAACACGTTGAGGCGGTAGTAGAGGTCTTCGCGGAAGCTGCCGACCTCGATCATGCTTTCGAGGTTCTTGTGGGTCGCCGCAATGATGCGCACATCCACGCTCTGGGTTTTGTTGCTGCCCACGCGCTCGAAGGTGCGCTCCTGCAACACGCGCAGCAGCTTGACCTGCATCGGTAGCGGCATGTCGCCGATTTCGTCGAGGAACAGGGTGCCGCCGTTGGCCAGCTCGAAACGCCCGGCACGGCTGGTGATCGCCCCGGTAAAGGCGCCCTTCTCGTGGCCGAACAATTCGCTTTCCAGCAGCTCCGCCGGGATCGCCCCGCAGTTGACCGGCACAAACGGCCCGTCGCGGCGCTTGGAGTGATAGTGCAGGTTGCGCGCAACCACCTCCTTGCCGGTGCCCGACTCGCCAAGGATCAGCACGCTGGCGTCGGTATCGGCCACTTGCTGCATCATCTGGCGCACGTGCTGGATCGCCCGGCTGGTGCCGACGAGGCTGCGGAACAGGTTGGGTTCGCGGTGGCGGCCACGCTCGCGGGCCTGGTCGTACATTTCGCGATAGACCTGGGCGCGGTGCAGGGAGTCGAACAATTTGCTGTAGCTGGGCGGCATTTCCAGGGAGGACAACACGCGGCGGCGCTGGTCTTCCGGCAGGTCGAGCGAAGAAATATCGCCGATCAGCAACACCGGAAGGAACTCATCCCAAGTAGAGAGTGTCTTTAACAAGCCCAGAACTGCGCCAGGAGCGTTTACCGTCCCGATCAGCACACAAAGGATTTCACGGCTCGACGACAACGAGCTGACCGCCTGCTGCCAATCGTGGCTACCGCAGGGGAAATTTTCTTCGCCGAGAAAATTCAAAATCACCGCTAAATCGCGGCGGCGGACGCTATCGTCATCAATCAGCAGAATTTTGGTTTCACGCCACATGCAATAGCAACTTCCCTAGTAAAACGCTCCGCCCAGAGTGTGGGCTATCTAGATGCCTGTAAGACTTCTTACCTTACTAGACGTCTGAAATCTGAAAACAGCACTAGTTAAGTCAAAAATGCTGGCACAGTCAAATATATGACGCGCCATTCGGATTAACTGCGCCCGGTCAACCGAACAGATGGTAAACCTTTGACGCATTTTTCGCTTGGTTGATCTGCGACATCTCTTCGAAAATCGCCTGGCGCTCGCCCATCGTTACTTCGAGCAATTGCTGGTAAACCGCCAGCAGGCTCTCCAGCTTCTCCCGCAGCGCATCTTCGTCCACCGGCGCTTCGCTGAGCACTTCATCAATGACTGCGCGGCAACCCAGGTCCAGCTCGCCGACAGCCTCCCAGTTGCGCTCGGCCAGTGCGCCGATCAGAGCTTCGCGGGTTTCATCGATGCGTTGCAGTGCGTGGCTCATTGTGTGTACCTCAAGGCTATCGGCCTTATTGTGTTGCGATGGCATCCCAGCCTTCTTTTACGGTAATCAGCAGACGAGCGACTTCGTCGATGATTTCCGGGTCGCTGCTCACGTTGGCTTGCGCCAGGCGTGTATTCATATAGTCGTACAGGCTGGCGAGGCGCTGGATTGTGGCCGGGTCTTCAGCCTTCTCTTCATCCAGGCCCTGCCGCAGGCCGGTAATGATGTCGATGGCTTTGGAAATCAGTAGGCACTTTTGCGGGATATCGCCACGCGCCATTGCCCCCTTGGCCTGGGCCAGACGCTCCATGCCGCCTTCCATCAGCATCTGGATCAGGCGATGAGGACTGGCCTCAGACACTTGGGCATGGGAATTGACCTTCTGGTATTGGCGAAGGGCTCTCATAGGGTTCATTTTGCTACCTCGTTACAGGCCACAGTCGAATAGGTTTGCTTAACTAGTTTTTCGACTGCACCGCAAAAAACTTTAATCCAGACCTCAAGACCCGGACCACCGGCATATGCTTTTTCGGGGCGCTAAATGCCTCGAAAAATCAGCTCGACTTCGGATTGTTCAGCGAGTTGAGGGTGGTCATGATGCTGGAGCTGCTGGCGTTGATCTGGGCGATCATTGTGTCCATCGCCGTGTACTTGGCGGTCAGGGACTTCTGCAAGGCCTCCATGCGCCGATCCAGGTCGGCCTTCTGGGTAGTCAGGTCGGTTAGCTTGGTGTTGAGATCCGTTACCCGCGATGCCAGAGTGCCGGTGGTGCCGACATAGCTAGCAGTTGTCTTGCTCATACGGGAAATTAAACCGGTATCACCGGTAAACAGACTGGCAATATCGCCAGCACCCTTAACGACGGCCTTGTCCCAAGTTTTGTCTTCCAGGCTCAGCAACCCGGTTTTCTGGTCGGTAGTGATACCCATCTGGGCCAGACTGCTGATGCTGCCCGCCCCCGATCCGTTGACCAGCTCACTGCGCAGACTGGCAACCAGCTGACGCATCGACGCATCGCCAGTCAAGGCGCCCGCCGTGGTGGTGGCGGCATCGCCCGTGGCGGTGACCTTGGTCTGGGTGTTGATGGAGGTCATCAGCGCATTGTAAGCGGTGACGAACGACTGCACCGAAGTCTTCAGCGTGTCGGTGTTGCTGGCCACAGTGATGGTGGTCGGCTTGTCCTTTTCAACAGTCACCAGATCCAGGGTCACGCCACTGATGGCGGATGTCACCTTGTTGCTGGTGGACTCCATCGCGATGTCGTCAATGGTGTACTTGGCGTTCTGCGCCGGCTTACCCGCGTCGTAACCAGTGGCCAGGTCCGAGTCGCCGCTGAGGGTGATGTCGGTGCCTACGCCACTGGTGTTGGAACCGATGACCAGACGTGCGCCATTGGCGTCACTCAGCACGTTGGCGCTGATGCCCTGGGCGGAAAGCTGTGTATTGATGGATTCGCGCAACTGCTGCAGCGTCGCACCACCCGGAACCAGCACATCGTAACTTTTACCCGACTGGTTAATGGTCAGCGTCTGAGTTTCATCGCTGGCATTGGCCTTGCCCGAAGCACCACCCTCGACCATCTTGCTGGTGACTTTAGAAGAGGTCGCCAGATCCGTGACCTGCACGACATATTTACCGCTGGACGCGCCTTCACCCAGGGTGACCTTGACGTTTTTTTCTTCAGAGGTAGTAGCCGTCAGCCCGTTGAACGAGGCCACGTTGTTCAACTTGGTAATCGCCGCCCGGTACGTTTCCAGCGCGCTTTTCACCGAACCGACAGCCGACAGCTGGATGGTCGTGTCTTTTTGCTGAGCGGTGATCTGGGCCAGCTTGGGTGCCTGTTCAGCACCCACCAACGCCTTGACGATGGCTTGCGTATCGTAGCCCGAGCCTGGGCCGGAAATCGTTGAACTAGCCATTTGCTATTCTCCTTGCCATGCGGCTGCCGCTTTATTGGCGTACTAACGCCATAGCAGCAATCAGAAACATGTTTCGTGCCAACTCAAGCCTTTGCTTCAAACAGCAGGCTGCTGGCATCGCTCAGGTTCTGCGCCAGCTTCAGCGCGGTCTCCGATGGAATCTGTCGAATTACTTCGCCACTGTCGGTGGCAATCACCTTGACGACCACTTTGCCGGTGGTGTCATCGATGGAGAAGTCCAGGTTACGTTGGGTCGCCTGCACAAACTCACGAATATCGGTTACAGCCTTTTCCAGTGCCATGCGCTGCGGCTCCTCGACGGAGGCCGGCTCCGTCTCAACTGCAGTCTTGGCCTGAGCAGTAGAGACACTATTGGCCTGACTGGCCTGGGTTGCGCCAGCCGGGTAAGACGCGTTCAGCTTGATGCTCATGTCCATTTCATCACCTCCAAACTGAAAAAACGGAAGGGCACGTATACGCGCCCTTCCGTTAGTTAACCGCTAGCCGATATTACTGAAGCAGCTTCAGAACAGCGGATGGCAGTTGGTTGGCCTGGGACAGGATCGCGGTGGAAGCCTGTTGCAGGGTTTGTTGCTTGGTCAGTTCAGCGGCTTCAGAAGCGAAGTCAGCGTCTTCTACGCGGCCTTTGGCGGCAGTGGAGTTCTGCGAAATGCTCTGCAGGTTGGCCACGGTGCTGGCAAAACGGTTTTGCACCGCACCCAGCTGCGAACGCTGGCTGTCAATCTGCTGCATGGCATCGTCCAGAGCCTGAACTGCTTGCTGCGAAGTGGCAGCCGACAGGATGCTCAAGTCAGAAACGGTGGTTTCCATGGTCACAGCAGCTTTGGTGCCAGCAGCGGAGACAACTTTCAAGCCCAATGCTTCTAGACCGGTACCAGCGCTGCCGTCCTTGACGGTGATGTCTTTGTCAGCGAACAGGTTCAGAGTACCGTCAGCGTTTTTGCTGGCGTTTACACCGGTGCTGGCGCTGTTGATCGAAGCCACGATCGCATCGGAGGTATCGCCCTTCTTGAACTTGACTTCAACACCGTTGACATCAATGGAGGTGTCGTCTTTCAACTTGGCTTGGGAAGTGCCAGCCGACAGGCCCAGCTGAGACAGCGAGCCGCTGGAAGTGTTGGCCAGCTTGATGTCTTTACCGTCGCCCGAAGTGAGGGTCACACGACCTTCTTTAACGCTTGCAGTAGCGCCTGTGCCTGCTGAAGCCGCGAGATCAGACAGTACGGTTTTCATTGTGGAAGTTGCAGTCCACGATACATCCTTGCCGTTAACAGTGATGGCACCGATGCTTCCCATTACCTCTTTATCCCATGTACCAGTGGTCGAAGCCGTCAAGCCAACCTTAGTAGCTACGTCAGCGCCACCAATGGTGATGTCTTTCGCCGAGGTCAGGGTCAGAACACCTGCAGAATCGGTTGAAGCTTTAACGCCGGTCTGAGCCGATTTGCTGTTGATCGCGACAGCTGCTGCTAAACCGGCAGCAGCACCAGCACCAGCAGTAGTCAGAGTGATGTCTGTGCCGTTGATGTTGATGATTTCGCCAGCAGTTGTCGCCAAAGCGGCAGTGCCGGTTACTGTAGCTTTTGGTTCAGCAGCAACAGCAGCAGTAGTGCCCGCGGTCAAGCCCGCTTTGGCCAGACTACCAGCAACGTTGTCCCCTAAAACGATGTCGTTGCTCGAAGACAGGGTTAGAGCACCGGTTGTAGGATCGGAAAGTGCAGTAACCTTAGTAATCGCGGTTTGAGCGTTGATCGCTGCTGCAGCGGAGATACCAGAAGCGCTACCTGCAGCAGCGACACCAAAGGTGATTACTGTTCCGTTGATAGTAATCTTGTCGGCAGCGGTAGTCGCAAGTGCCGCACCACCCGTTACGCTAGCCCCTTTAGGCAGAGGGAGAGTCGAACCAGTCGCCGTAGCGCTCAAACCAGCCAACGCAGTGCTGTTGACAGTAGCTTCGCTGAAGTTACCCTTCAGGCCAGTAGCGCTGATGTCAGTCATACCGAACGAGATGGTTTCGTTGGCGTTGGCGCCGATCTGGAAGCCAACGTTGTTGAACGAGCCATCCAGCAGGTTACGACCACCGAAAGTAGTGGTGTTGGAGATACGGGTCAACTCACCCACTTTAGCGGTGAATTCCTGCTGCAGGGAAGTACGGTCAGCGTCGCTTTTATCACCGTTCGCAGACTGCAGGGCGAGTTCACGCAGACGTTGCAGCAGGTTGGTGGATTCTTGCATCGCGCCTTCAGCGGTCTGCGCGATGGAAACACCGTTGTTGGCGTTGGCGATGGCTACGTTCAAGCCTTTGACCTGGTTGCCCAGACGGTTGGCGATCTGCATGCCGGCGGCGTCGTCTTTGGCGCTGTTAATTTTCAGGCCGGAGGACAGACGGTTCATCGAAGTGCTCAGAGCGTCGGAAGCTTTGTTCAGGTTCTTCTGGACACCCAAGGAAGTGATGTTGGTGTTTACTGATAATGCCATGACGAAATCCTCGTTGATTGGATACTGCGGCTTCCGGCCCTGGCAACCGCCGGGTGTGGCCTAGAGAACCTACGTAATAGTTATCGTCGTGGTAGCCAGTTGCTTGAGGAGTTTTTTGAAATTTTTTACTAGCACCGTGCCACCCCTTGTAATTCAAGGGCTTATGCAGGCAAAAAGGCCCGACTTCATTGGCTTTTCTGGCGCCAAATAAAAAACGCCGATGATCGTTCGATCATCGGCGTCTTCATGTTTGAAGCGCGTGCAGCCTATCTAAGTGTCACGGCCGATAGAGAATCGCCGAGCCCCAGGACAGACCTACACCAAAACCGCTAATTGCCACGCGTTTCCAGGTGGAGTCCATCGCGTGCTTTTCCAGCAGCAACGGAATGCTCGATGACACGGTGTTGCCGGTCTCGACCATGTCCTTGATGAACTTGTCCACCGGCGCATCTTCAAAACGCCGCGCTACGGCGTCGACAATCGCCGCACTGCCCTGGTGAATGCAGAAGGCATCGATGTCGTCGGCCTTGAGGTCCGACTCATCGAGCAGCGCGTGCAAGTGCGCCGGCACTTTGAGCAAGGCGAAGTTGAACACCTGGCGGCCATTCATGAAGAACACGCCGTTGCTGACCTTCAAGTGCGGTGCGCCGGAGCCGTCGGTGCCGAACTTGGCTTTGCCGAGCAGCCATGGGGCATCTTCGCCCATCCAGGTCGCAGTGGCGGCATCGCCGAACAGCATGGTGGTGTTGCGGTCTTCCGGGTCGACGATCTTCGAATACGGGTCGGAGGTGATCAGCAGGCCGTTTTTCAGACCGGCAGCCTCCATGAAGCCCTTCATCGCGTAGATGCCGTAGACGTAACCCGAGCAGCCCAGGGAGAGGTCAAAGGCGGCGACGTGAGTCGGCAGGCCCAGCTTGTCCTGGACGATGGCGGCGGTGTGGGGCAGGCCCTCTTCATCGCCGTTCTGGGTGACGACGATCAGCGCGTCGATGGACTCGCGCTTCAACTGCGGGTTGTTGGCAAACAACGCGTTGGCCGCTTCGACACACAGATCAGAGGTTTCCTGCGTGGTTTCCTTGCGCGGCAGGAATGCCGACCCGATCTTGCCAATGATGAACTCTTCATCCTTGGCAAATTTGGCACCCTGGGCGTAGTTATCGATCCCGTCGGCCGGCACGTAACTGGCGATGCTTTTTATGCCAATCATTGTGGCTTCCCAATACTAAATAGCTGGAGAACACCCCGCGAACTGCCTCGCCGGGTGCTGACAATAAAGGGGATAACCCCGCAAAAACTCGCTGAAAGCCGCCACGCAAAGACCCTGCGACGACTTATCCTTTTCACACGATACAGTGAAGATGCGCTTTATGACTCACAGGTCACTCAATTTTCTGTGGTTTGTGCAAAACCTTTGAACAATTGAGTGCCAAAAACGGCAACGGCCCAGCCTGTTTCCAGGGTGAGCCGCTGCGTGACCGCCAGCTGATTACATCTTATTGAACAGACTCAACTGGGAGATTTTCACGAACGCCAGTTGCGATGCCTGCAACATGGTTTGCTGCAAGCTCAGATTGATCGCGGCGTCAGCGAAGTCAACGTTACCCAACGCGTTCATGGTCGTGGAATTTGCCAGGCTCAGGCTGGTGTTCTCCTGAGTCTGGATATCCAGACCGTTCAGACGTGCGCCAATGGAACCACGCACTTGGTCAACCTGGCCGTAGGCATTGGCCAGGTTGCCGATGGAGCGGGCGACCACATCCTTGAGTTCCTTCTGCGCAGCCGGATTACCGTCCGACGGTGCTTCAAGGGTTCTGCGCAAATGGCTGAGGGTGTCGAGCACGTTTTCGTTCTTGTTGCTGGTGGCCCCGATCGTAAACTGGTCGCCATCATCTGGCGCCGGCGCGGTGGTCACGTCAAACGTCACGCCTGCGGCCGTAATCGAGGTATCGCCAACGGCCAAGGTGCCGCTGGCGATGGACTTGCTGTCCGCCGTATACGGTTGTGCATAGACATCGTAGGCACCTGCCGCACCAAACTTGACGACCGCACCAGCGTTGGGAAAGGTGCTGGCGTAAGCCGTCTGGTTGGTCACCTGGCCGCCGCTCAATTGCGCCGTGGTCGGATTGCTTGGGGTACGCGAAACACTGAAGGTGTCCGGTTTGACCGACAGGCTGAACTCGCGATCCTTGACCAGCGCATCCGAGGGCGCACCCGGCGCCACGCCTTTGCCCAGGTCCAAGCCGATGTCGAACTTGACCCCGCGCAAGTTGATGGTCGAAGCACCTTCCTTGGTCGAGTCAAAAGTACCGTTGCCCGGAATCTCGGAGGTGATGTCGTTACCGGCGCTGTCGCTCACGGTGTACTGGGTGCTGCTGGTGAACGTCAGCTTATATGGCTGGCCATCGGCAAAGCTGCTGTTGTAGGTGGCCCCGGAAGCAACCAGACCCGCCGACACCGTCACCTTGTTGTCATCGACCGCAGGCGGCACAAGCACGCGCGTCGACTGGGTACGACCGGTGTTCGCCGAGCTTTCGAGCATGGTTTTCGCGGTATCCCCCATCGATATCGACAGGTTTTCCGCCACTTTCAGGCTCAAGGGCGTGTCATCACCCTGGTAACTGTAGGTGCCATCGTTGTTGCGCAAATAAGGCGGCGTATCGGTCTTGCTCCCGGAAAACATGTAGTTACCGTTGGCATCCTTGGTATTGAGCAGACCCAGCACCTGGTCTTCAATCGAGCCAACCTCGGCGGCAATCGATTTGCGGTCGGCATCACTGATCCCGACGTTACCGGCCTTCAGCGCCAACTCACTGGCCTTTTGCAGCGCAGTGTTAATATTTTCCAGTACGCCGTCTTCAGTGTTCAGCGAATTCTTCAACGTATCGATATTGCCATTGAACTGCCCCAGCATGTCTTTCTGCTGCTGCAGCATCAACAGCCGCGCCGCTGCCACCGGATCATCCGCTGCCGTTTGCACACGCACGCCGGAGCTTGCCTGGTCCTGCGCCTTGACCACACTGGAATAGTTATCCTGGTACTTGGCGGAGCTGGTCTCAAAATATTGCTGTGTAGAAATACGCATCGTCCCAGCCTCCTTTAAATGGCATTAATCAGTGTGGTAAAGGTCTCTTGCGCAACCTTGATGATCTGCGACGACGCGGTGTAGTACTGCTGAAACCTGATCATGTCGCCGGCCTCATCATCCAGGTTAACCCCGGACACCGAGTTGCGCGCTTCCTTGTTGGCACTGAGCAACGCGCCGGTGGCCGTTGTGTCGACGCCAGCCTGGCTCGCTTTGGAACCGACCTGCGACACGAGGCGACTGTTCGCCGCGACCAGACTCACGCCCGTGTTTCCGTCACCCATACCGACACTGGCCTTGGTCTGCAGGTCGAGCAGGGCCTGGGCGTTACGGCCGTCGGACTTACCACCACTGTTGAAGGCAAAGGTGGTGCTATCACCCTCAGCCGGAGAACCGTTGACCGTCGTGTCGAACTTGAAGCTCTTGCCCGGGATCGCAGCACCGGCGGCGTCACGCATCGGCACATCCACGGTGATCTTGTTACCCTGCCCCGGAATGATGATGCCGGTGCCAATTGAATTGCCCTGCGCGTCATTCAGGGTATAAGGCTGAGTGCCATCGGCGGCCGCCTTGCCGAAGACCATTTTCACCGGCATCGAGTTCTCGATACCTGCACGCAACTGCGCCGTGTCGGCGCCGCCATGAATATCCAGCGGTACGGTCAAGGCGGGCTGGGTAAACGTACCCGTGCCGCTGTTGGTGTTGCTGCTGGTGCCCGCCAGTGGCCCGGCAAAGGCCAGCTTGTTCGCGTCGGTGAGCGCCACGCCAATGCCGCTTGCGCCAGTGGCGGTCGGGCTGACCTTGAAACTGTCTCCCAATGCCATCGGGCCCTTGCCGTCCAGCGACAGGGTGAAACCATCGATCGGTGTCGGCGGCGTGGCGGTGAGATCGACGACCCCCATGGACTTGCCATCCGAGCGCAGCACCGTCACCTTGTTGAGGTTGGTGCTGTCGCTGAAGGTGACCTTGTAATCGAAGGTCGAGAGCTTGCTGCTGTCGCTGATCGACACATTCAGGTTACCTGAACCCGCACTATTCCCCGCAGCGCCCTGGCTGCGCGAAGCAACGGCGACTGCGCTGTTGACGTCATTGAACAATGACACCCCAAAGTCACCGTTCAAATCCAGGCCTTGGCCCAGTTGATTGTTGAGGGTGTCCGCAGTCGCGATGGCGATACGTCCCAGGTCATTGATGGCCGGCATCAAGGCATCACTGCGATACCGCAGCAGGCCACCGATGCTTCCGCCGCTGACCACTGAACCCAGGTCCATGGCGGTGCCGCTCACATTCAGCTGGATGGTGTACTGACTGTTATCAGTGCTACTCGGCACAGCCGAAATAGTGTTGGAAATCCCCCCCTCCACCAACGACTGGCCGCTGCCGGTGGTCACGCTGAACTGGCCGTTCTTCTCGGTGACCGTTACCCCGATCAACTCATTCAGCGAGCGAACCGCCTCGTTGCGCGAATCCAGCAGGTTGGCCGGCGCATTACCCGACGCACCCTGAACCTGGAAGATCTGTTTGTTGAGCGAGGCAATCGATGAGGTCAGTTGATTGACCTGATCACTCATGGTGCTCAACTGGCTGTTGATGGTTTCTTTCTGCTGAGTCAACTGGGTAGAGATTGAGTTGAAGCGATTGCTCAAGGTCTGGGCATTGCTGACCAGCAGTTGCCGGGCGGAAAGATCGTTGGGGTTGGACGATGCCGTCTGCAGGGTCGCAAAAAAGGAGCTGAGCACCGACGACAGGCCAGTGCTTTTGTCCGACAGGACCTTATCCACGGCACCGATCTGGTCCTGATAAGCCTTGGCGTCATTATTCAGCGCAGTACTGTTCTGGTAAGCCGTGTCCAGGTACTCGTTGTACACGCGCCGCACATCCGCCAGCGTGGTACCACTGCCGATGAATACGCCGCCAAACGCGTTCGAGGCGCTGGAGTTCTGAAGGGTCTGCTGACGTGAGTAGCCCGCGGTGTTAGCGTTGGCGATGTTGTTACTTAAGACCGACAACGATCCCTGAGCGGCGTTCAGCCCCGACATCCCGATATTGAGCAAACTCATGGTTCAGACCTTATAAATGTATGGTTGCGCCCGCGACAGCGTAGTTCTGGTAGCTGTTCATCGTTTTGGCAATCTGCGAAATCTTGCTGGCGTAATCCGGATCGGTGGCATAACCGGCTTTTTGCAACTCGCGCACAAACTGTTCCGGGTTGTCGGCTGACTTCACAACTTCTTTATAGCGATCATTGCTTTGCAACAACGTCACCAGGTCATGGAAGCTGTCCTGGTAGGAATCGTAGGAACGGAACTGCGCCGTTTCCTTGACCATCGCCCCATCGCGAAACTCGCTGGTGATCGCGCGGGCCTGGCCGCCCTGCCAGCTCTGGCCGGCCTTGATACCGAACAGGTTGTGACTGCTGCTACCATCGCCGGCGCGCATTACCGATTTGCCCCAACCGGTTTCCAGGGCGGCCTGGGCCACCAGGTACTTCGGATCGACACCGATACGCGCCGCTGCGGCCTTGGCCATCGGCAACATGGTGGCGACAAATTCATCCTGGGAGCTGAAGGCTTTCTTCGCCGGCGCCAGCGGCGGCTGGGCCACGGCGCGGCCGTAGACCTGCATGCGGCCGCTGGACACGGCCAAGCTGCGTGCGCTGCTGTTGATCACGCCGTCATCCGCGGCGCTGTTACGCAGTGGCGCGCGGTTGGCATCGATAGCGACCGGCGCAGTCGGCACGATGCCGGCGAGCAGTCGATCGGTCAGCTTGCTCGGCAAGGCGATACGGCGCTGGTTCATCAGCGCCACGTCGTTGGTGTGAGCGCTGGCGCCTTCGGCGACGGCCACACGGTAGGCCCACAGCGGTCGCTGGCCATTGGAGCGGCCCAACGGCCCAGCCGCTTGAGTGCCGGCGGCGATTTCAGTCGGCACATCGACTTTTTTCACCGGCTCAGCCGCCGCCGGCCCCTGCAAGGTGGCCGCCTGGGCGTCCACCGGCTTGTTCTTCTGCATCTGGCGCATCAGCACGTCGGCCAGGCCGATACCACCGCCTTCGCGGGACATCGAGACGGCCAACTGCTGGTCGTACATTTCCTGGTACTGCTTGGCGGCCGGGGTGTTCAGCGGGTTGTCCTTGCCCAGGGCATCGGTGGCCGAGCGCATGGACTTGAGCATCTCGCTCAGAAACAGCGACTCGAACTCCTGCGCCACTTTGCGCATGTTGCCGTCGCTGTTCTTGTCGGCACCGACCTTGAGCTGGTTAAGCCGGTTCAAGTCGGAATAAGACCCCGAGTCCGCCGTGCTGCTGATCCCGCTGTTGCGCATATCCATGGCCATGACCTCAGATCACGATCAGGTCGGCTTGCAAGGCGCCGGCCTGTTTCAAGGCTTCGAGGATCGCCATCAAGTCGCCGGGCGCTGCGCCCACCTGGTTCACCGCGCGGACAATCTCGTCCAGGGTGGTGCCGGGGCCGAACTTGAACATCGGCTTGGCTTCTTGCTGGGCATTCACCCGCGAACGCGGCACCACGGCGGTCTGGCCATTGGACAACGGCCCAGGCTGGCTGACGATCGGGTCTTCGGTGATGGTCACGGTCAGGCTGCCGTGAGTCACAGCGGCTGGCGAGACCTTGACGTTCTGGCCGATCACAATGGTGCCGGTGCGCGAGTTGATGATGACCTTGGCCACCGCCTGGCCTGGGTCGACTTCGAGGTTTTCCAGGATCGACAGGTAGTCCACACGCTGGCTCGGGTCCAGCGGCGCGGTAACCCGGATCGAGCCGCCGTCGATGGCCTGGGCCACGCCAGGGCCGAGCATGTCGTTGATCTTGTCGACCACACGCTTGGCGGTGGTGAAGTCGGAACGGTTGAGGTTCAGGGTCAGGCTGTTGCCCTGGTTGAAGCCGCTGGGCACGGTGCGTTCAACCGTGGCGCCGCCGGGGATGCGACCGGCCGAGGGCACGTTCACCGTAATCTTCGAACCGTCGCGACCTTCGGCATCAAACCCGCCCACCACCAGGTTGCCCTGGGCGATGGCGTAGACGTTGCCGTCGATACCTTTGAGCGGCGTCATCAACAGGGTGCCGCCGCGCAGGCTTTTCGAGTTACCGATGGACGACACGGTAATGTCCACCACCTGACCCGGCTTGGAGAACGCCGGCAAGTCGGCACTGATGGACACGGCCGCGACGTTTTTCAGCTGCACGGTGCCCGAGCCCGACGGCACCTTGATGCCGAACTGCGAGAGCATGTTGTTGAAGGTCTGCAGGGTGAACGGGGTCTGGGTGGTCTGGTCACCCGTACCGTTGAGCCCGACCACCAGGCCATAGCCGATCAACTGGTTGGAACGCACGCCGGAAATGCTGGCGATGTCTTTCAGGCGTTCGGCCTGGGCGACTGCGCTCAGGGACAGCAACAGTGCCGCCGCCATCAGCTGTTTGAATTTCAAAGTGGCCACCTAGAAAGGGAACAGCGGGCTAAGGAAGAAACGGTCGAACCAGCCCGGCTGACTCGCATCAGCAAACGAACCCGTACCCGAGTAGGTAATGCGCGCATCGGCAATGCGCGTCGACGATACGGTGTTGTCGGTGGCAATGTCGTCGGCACGGACCATGCCGGCGATGCGCACCAGTTCATCACCACTGTTGAGGGTCATCCACTTCTCACCGCGCACGGCGATGATGCCGTTGGGCAATACATCGGCCACCGTCACGGTGATCGAACCGGTCAGGCTGTTGTTCTGTCCAGCGGAGCTCTTGCCGTTGGTGGCACGGTCACCGCTGTAGCCTGCGCTCAAGCTCAAGTCACCACTGCCCAAGGGGTTGTTGGTGTTCGGCACGGCACCAAACAACGAGGTCAGGCCAATACCGGTCTTGCTGGTCTTGTCCACTTGGGAGTTGGCGTTCTTGCTGGCCGTGGTTTTCTCGTTGAGGGTGATGGTGATGATGTCACCGACCCGGAACGCCTTGCGGTCGCTGTACAGGTTCTGTTCGAAACCGGCCTGATAGATCGAGCCATTGTTGGCCGCCGCCGGCAACGGCGTGCGCGGCAACACCGGCGCGTAGTACGGGTCATTGGGTTTTGGCGTCGGGGCGACACAGCCCGCGAGCACGGCAATCCCACTCAATGCCAGAACGGAAACATAGCGATTCATGACCCTAACCTCACGGTGTTGCAGGCGCCCTAAGGAGCGCCCCATAGACTTGATTACAGATTCTGCGTAACGAACGAAAGCATCTGATCGGCAGTGGAAATCACCTTGGAGTTCATCTCGTAGGCGCGCTGAGTGGTGATCATGTTGACCATCTCTTCCACGGTGCTGACGTTGGAGGTTTCCAGGGTGCTTTGCAGCGTGGTGCCGAAGCCGTTCAGGCCAGGGGTGCCGATTTGCGGTGCACCACTGGAGGCGGTTTCCAGGAACAGGTTGCCACCTATGGCTTGCAGGCCGGCCGGGTTGATGAAGTCGGCGGTTTGCAGGTTGCCGATCACTTGCGACGCCGGGTTGCCAGCCACGGTGATGGACACGGTGCCATCGTTGCCGACGGTGAAGGTCTGGGCATTGGCAGGCACGATGATGGCCGGCTCCAGGGCAAAACCGCTGGCCGTGACGACCTGGCCGTTGGAGTCCAGGTGGAAAGTTCCATCACGACTGTAAGACGTAGTCCCGTCTGGTTGCAGGATCTGGAAGAACCCTTTGCCGTTGATCGCCATGTCCAGAGGCTGACCGGTTTGCTGCAGGTTACCGGCCGTGAAATTTTTCTGGGTACCGACGATCTGCACACCGGTACCCAATTGCAGGCCCGACGGCAGTTCGCTGTCCTGGGTCGACTGGGCACCTGGCTGGCGCTTGATCTGATAGAGCAAGTCCTGGAACTCGGCGCGATCACGTTTGAAACCCGTGGTCGAAACGTTCGCCAGGTTGTTGGAAATAGTGGTCAGGTTGGTGTCCTGGGCGGACAGACCTGTTTTGGCAACCCATAGAGCCGGAAGCATGCTGTTCTCCTTCGTGCGCCTGTTTGTTGGCGCTGCGCCGCAAAATTAGTATTCAGTGAAACCGCAATCAGCTCATCGCCAGAACGCGGGTCATGGCCTGGTCGTCTTCTTTAGCGCTGTTCATCATCTTGATGTGCAGCTCGAACTGCTTGGAAAGCGCCAGCACCGCGGTCATTTCTTCCACCGCATTGACGTTGCTCGCCTGCAGGAAACCCGAGGTCAGCTTGACGTTCGCGTCGACCTGGGCCGGCTGGCCGTCCTTGGTATGGATGGTGCCGTCCAGGCCTTTGGTCATGTTCTTGAGGTCGGGCTGGACCAGCTTGATCCGATCCACTTCAGCCATCACCCGTGGGCCTTCACCCATCGCACGGATGCTGACGGTGCCGTCGGCGCCCACCTCGATCTTCTGCTGCGGCGGCACGGCGATCGGGCCACCGTTGCCCATGATCGGCATACCATTGCCGGCCCGCAGCACGCCGAGCGCATCCACATTCATACTGGCGCTGCGCACGTAGGCTTCGCCGCCATCTGGGGTTTGCACGGCCATCCAGCCGTCACCGCTGACCGCCACATCGAGGTCACGACCGGTTTCGATCATGGCGCCCGGAGAGAAATCGGTGGCGGGCCGCTCGGTCAGGGCAAAGGCCCGCGCCGGAAAGCTGTCGCCGAACACCGGCATCGAGCGCGCCTGCTCCAGATCGCGCTGGAAGCCGTTGGTGGAAATGTTCGCCAGATTGTTGGCATGGGCCTTCTGCGCCAGAGCATTCTGGCTGGCGCCGGTCATTGCCACGTAAAGGTACTTGTCCACGCTCTATCCTCTTTCTGACGGACGCTTGCCGCCCACCGCTGTACTGATGAGACTTAAGCAATTTGCGAACCAACTTTCCAAAAGCGCAGAAAGTCCAGGCGGGGCAAGGGTTTGCGCCAAGGCGTCGAAAAAGGCCGGCCCAGGAGGAGTCGAAAAAACGGCGGAGTTATGCCGCTGACGGCAAAGGTTGGAATCCTGCGGTCGTTTCCAAGCGCTCAAGCGCTACGGCATTGGATGGTCGCGGACGAAGCCGAACCGCTGAAACACTTGGCAAGCCACTGGGCACTTGCCCTCCCCCTTGGCCATCTCGAAACGACTGGCCCGAAGTTTTATTGTCCACTCATTACAACCCCCAAAAAAGCCGCATACCTGACGGCACCGCAAATGAGTGAGCGCATATGTAATTCTCTTGTTTTTTATAACCATCAGACAAACCCAACCCCAAACAAGAATACTCCGATAGCCTTTTACATTTACTGATCAAAACCCGCTTGGCGATTGAATGCAGCCCTCGTAACTTCACTCCATCGCAAAGCAGTCATGACTACTTTCCGATCATTCGTGCCCTACCAACTAATTAACGCTTAAGGATATTTAAATGTCTGGCATTTGTAACTCTCCCTGCATGCAAGAAGCGACAAACTGGCAAGCACACTTTTCTTATAACAACCTTCTCGATATATTTGAGCCGCTAAGCGCCCGTCCTTCCGAACAACGGCGCCAATTTGAGACGGCCCCAGACTTAACCCCAAACAATTACGCGAAAAACACGGATTGGGAAAATAAGTTTGGCGCACAACTGCCCTGCTGCGACGTCAACCCAACGGTCTTCGCACTACAAAAACTGCTGCAGAGCCTCCCGAGCAGGACCTTTGAGATCGACTTTGGCGTGTCCGCTAATGATGTGCGCAGCGGCAAGTTCGGCCCCTTGTCGCGCAGCGCACTCAATGAACTGGAAAAACTGGATAAAAACCAGGATTACCGAATGGTCTCAATCTCTAAAGAAGAGAATGAAATGATGAGTGGCGGAGTATTTTGGGTCCCGCAAAAAGGTGGCGCCGCCATCGAAATCGAAAGTCGCAAAGAAGGTAGATTATTTCCACCCCATGGTGCGGCGTTGCTCGAACACATCGACCTGTTAATGCTCGAACCCAAAAGCACCAATGAAGGGATATCTACCGACGAACTGAGATCCGGAAAGTACGGAGCGCTGTCCCCTGACATTACTAAGAGCCTTGAGGGACTGCCGAAAAACAAGAACTACAACCTGGGCGTACTCTTCCCCGAGACTCCGAATCAAGAACCTAATCTGGCCTGGATAGAAAAGGAGACGGGTAGCTCCGTCGTCATAGGTCCGGACAGGGGTTTCCTGGTGTTTTAACGCTGTCGGCCACCGCAGAACAACCTGAACATAGCGCCTTTCAAGTGCCGTGTTCAGGACTTTTGCCAGCACTTTCCTTGCTCATGCCATAGTCCCGCAGCTTATTCGCAATCGTTGTATGGGAAACGCCCAGGCGCTTACCCAACTGCCGACTGCTGGGATGTTCGGCATACAGACTTTCCAGCACGGCCTTTTCAAAACGGCCGACGATGGCTTCCAGGCCGCCCTCCAGGGAAAAATCGCCAAGGGGCTGACGCACGCCATAGTCCGGCAGGCGAATGTGTTCAGCCTTGACCGTCCCGCCCTCACATAACGACACCGCCTGAAACAGCACGTTTTCCAATTGCCGTACATTGCCCGGCCAGTGGTAATGGCTGAGCCGATCCATCGCCGCCGGGGCCAGTTTGGGCAACGGGCAACCGATCTGTCGGCTGGCCTGGTCGAGAAAGTGCTCCACCAGTGGCCCCAGACCATCGAGGCATTCGCGCAGAGGCGGGATATGCAGCGACAGCACGTTCAGGCGGTGATAAAGGTCCTGGCGGAATTCACCCCGCGCGCAGAGTTCCGAAAGGTCCACCTGGGTTGCGCAGATCACCCGCACGTCCAGGTACACCTCTTCATCACTGCCGACTCGGCGAAAGCAACCGTCTTGCAGGAAGCGCAGCAACTTCACCTGCAACCGCGCGCTCATTTCCCCGACACCATCAAGAAACAACGTACCGCCCGCTGTCAGCTCCAGCAGCCCCAGCTTGCCTTCGGCCCGCGCGCCCTCAAAGGCGCCGGGGCCGTAGCCAAACAGTTCGGTCTCGGCCATCGACTCCGGCAGGCCGGCACAATTGAGGGCCATCAACGGTGATTGGCCACGGGGGCTGGCCAGGTGACAGGCGCGGGCAAGCAGCTCCTTGCCGGTGCCGGTTTCGCCTTCTATTAATAGCGGCGCATCCAATGGCGCCATGCGCCGCGCTTCACGAACCACCGCAGCCATGACCTTGGAACTCTGGAAGATACTGTCGAAGCCACGCAGTTCCTGCTTGCGCACATTATAAATACGCTCACCGACGCGGTCGGCACGGTGCAAGGTCAACACCGCGCCGGCCATGGCTTCACTGTCGTCGTGTTCGGCCGACTGCAGCGGCGCGATGTCCGCCAGGAACACGTCACCCTTGACCTTGACCCGCAGGCCATTGATCCGCGATTTGCTCGCGCGCACCAGCTCCGGCAAGTCAAAATCCTCGGCGTAGCGCGACAGCGGAATGCCCGGCACCTCGTCCACCCGCACCCCGAGCAACTGCGCGGCCGCGCGGTTGGCGGCGACGATCGAGCCGCCCATATCAATGGACAGCACCGGAAACTCCAGGGCACCGAGCAGCGCATTGAGCTCCATGTGCCGACGCTCGCTTGGCATCAGCCCTACACGCTTTACACCAAACACCCCGGCAATCGCCTCGAACTGCGGGCGCAACGCCTGGAATTGCATGTTCACCAGGTTCGGGCAAAACAGGTAAATGGCGTTGCCATGCTCACCGCCGACCTCGCCCCTGGCGACGTTGACGCCGTACTCCACCAACAGGTTGAGAATGTCCCGCAGGATGCCAATGCGGTTCTGGCAATGCACTTTGATACGCATGAAAAGGCCCGAAGAAGGGTAGGCGCCGCGTCTTTTTGTCGCTGGCCGCAGATAGTCGTCAAGATTATGTGACACCTGGCGACCTTTTCACAGCCCAACCCATCGATTAGCGGCCCATCCGTAACGAATACTTTACGAATAGCAGTAAATTTTCCTACAACCTCCTCGCGTAGGCGGATGGAATCTCGCTCCAGCCGGGTTATCAATACGTACATCGCAGGACATAACAAGAACGAATGCCTAGCAGGAGAGCCGTATGAAGCAGACGCACTACGTGGCCCGCGAGCCCGATGCGCAAGGTTTTATCCACTACCCGCCGGAAGAACATGCGGTGTGGAACACCCTGATCACGCGCCAGTTGAAAGTGCTTGAGGGACGCGCCTGCCAGGAATACCTGGACGGCATCGACAAGCTCGGCCTGCCCCTGGATCGCATCCCGCAACTCAGCGAAATCAACACGGTGCTGGCCGAGACCACCGGCTGGCAAGTCACCCGCGTGCCAGCGCTGATTCCCTTCCAGACGTTTTTCGAATTACTCGCCAACAAGCAGTTTCCGGTGGCGACTTTTATTCGCACCCACGAAGAACTGGACTACCTGCAAGAGCCGGATATTTTCCACGAGATCTTCGGCCACTGCCCGCTGCTGACCAATCCCTGGTTCGCCGAATTCACCCACATCTACGGCAAGCTCGGCCTCGCGGCCACCAAGGAGCAGCGGGTGTACCTGGCGCGCCTGTATTGGATGACCATCGAATTTGGCCTGGTGGACACGCCCGCCGGTCGGCGCATCTATGGTGGCGGTATTTTGTCGTCGCCCAAGGAGACGGTGTACAGCCTGTCGTCCGAGCCCAAACATCAAGCCTTCGATCCGCTGGAAGCGATGCGCACGCCGTATCGCATCGACATCCTGCAACCGCTATATTTTGTCTTGCCCGAGCTCAAGCGCCTGTTCGACGTAGCGCAGGAAGACATCATGGGCATGGTCGAGCGTGGGATGCAGCTGGGTCTGCACGCACCGCTCTTCGCCCCCAAACCCAAAGCGGCGTGAACCGTAGGTTTTGATACCAGGTGAATCTGTTCCCTGGTCCCGCGTTGCTTTAGGGTGACGCCACTGACGACCGTTTTCCAAACACTCGAATTCAGGACACCCCACATGACGACCTTGAACCAAGCCCACTGCGAAGCCTGCCGCGCCGATGCCCCGCAAGTCAGCGATGAGGAACTACCGGTGCTGCTCAAACAGATCCCCGACTGGAACATTGAAGTGCGCGATGGCGTCATGCAGTTGGAGAAGGTTTTCCTGTTCAAGAACTTCAGGTTCGCCCTGGCCTTTACCAATTCCATGGGGGCAATCTCCGAAGCTGAAGGCCACCACCCAGGCCTGCTCACCGAGTGGGGCAAGGTCACGGTGACCTGGTGGAGCCACTCCATCAAAGGCCTGCACCGCAACGACTTCATCATGGCCGCGCGCACCGACGAAGTGGCCAAGGATGCCGAGGGCCGCAAGTAATGCATTTCGATGCGATTGGCCGCGTGCCCGGCGACCCGATCCTCGGGCTGATGGACCTGTATGCCCAGGATGCCAACCCGAACAAGTTCGACCTCGGCGTGGGCGTATACAAGGACGACCAGGGGCTGACACCGATTCCGCCTTCCGTGAAGCGCGCCGAGCAGCGCCTGGTGGAACGGCAAACCACCAAGACCTACATTGGCGGCCACGGCGACGCCGCGTTCGGCAGGTTGATCAGCGAGCTGGTGCTCGGCGCCGAGTCCGCGCTGCTGCGTGAACACCGCGCCGGCGCGACCCAGACCCCAGGCGGCACCGGGGCCCTGCGCCTGAGCGCCGACTTTATCGCCCACAGCCTGCCTGGCCGTGGCGTATGGCTGAGCAACCCAACCTGGCCGATCCACGAAAGCATCTTCGCCAAGGCCGGGATCAAGGTCAGTCACTACCCTTACGTCGGCGCGGACAATCGGCTGGATGTGAGCGCAATGCTGGCGACCTTGTCCACGGTGCCCGAGGGCGACGTGGTGCTGCTGCATGCCTGCTGCCATAACCCGACCGGTTTCGACCTGTCCCAGGAGGACTGGCGCCAGGTCTTGCAGATCGTGCGCGAGCGCCACCTGCTGCCGCTGATCGACTTCGCCTACCAGGGCTTTGGCGACGGCCTGGAGCAGGACGCCTGGGCGGTGCGGCTGTTCGCGGCCGAGCTACCGGAAGTGCTGATCACCAGCTCCTGCTCGAAGAACTTCGGCCTGTATAGCGACCGTGTCGGCGCGCTGATCGTGTGTGCGGCGAATGCCGAGAAACTCACGGATGTACGCAGCCAGTTGGCGAATATCGCGCGCAACCTGTGGTCAACCCCACCGGATCACGGCGCGGCAGTCGTCGCGACGATCCTCGGTGACGCCGAGCTGAAGGCACAGTGGAGCGGCGAAGTCGAAGCGATGCGCGCGCGCATTGCGCAGTTGCGCTCCGGACTGGTCGAGGCCCTCGCGCCACACGGGCTGGCCGAGCAGTTTGCGCATATCGGCGCGCAACGTGGGATGTTTTCCTATACCGGCTTGAGTGCCGAGCAGGTCAAGCAACTGCGCGAGACGCACAGCGTGTATATGGTCAGCTCGGGGCGGGCGAATGTGGCGGGGATCGACGCAACGCGATTGACCCTGCTGGCGCAAGCGATTGCCGATGTCTGCAAAGACTGACTGACGAAATCGGCCCCCCATGTGAGAGCGGGCTTGCTCGCGCCCACTTGTTGGGCCGAGCAAGGCCTTAACCCGCGACCCTCTCCAATTTCAGCTGCGCCTCTTTGGCCTGCGCATCCGCCAACCGATACAACTCGATACTCCCATCCCAGTGCTCGATCAACGCCGTACACGACTCCACCCAATCCCCGCAGTTGAGGTAGTCCACCTCGCCTACCTTGCGAATCTCCGCGTGGTGAATATGCCCGCACACCACCCCATGCAATTCGCGCCGGGTCACTTCATGGGCGATGGCTTCTTCGAAATCGCTGATAAAGCTCACCGCGGTCTTCACCTTGTGCTTCAGATACGCCGAGAGCGACCAGTAGCCGTAGCCATACCGCGCACGCCAGTGATTCAACCAACGGTTCAACGTCAGGGTGAACTCGTAGGCCGAGTCACCGAGGAACGCCAACCAACGGTGATAGCGCGTGATCACATCGAACTGGTCGCCGTGGATCACCAGGAGATGGCGACCATCGGCGGTGACGTGAATGGCTTCGTCCACCAACTGGATGTTGCCCAGGATCAGCTTGGAGTAGCGGCGCAGGAATTCGTCGTGGTTGCCGGTGACGTAGATCACCTCCGTGCCGCGCTTGGCCATGGTCAACAGGCGGCGGATCACATTGGTGTGGGCCTGGGGCCAATACATGCCGCCGCGCAGTTTCCAGCCATCGATGATGTCGCCGACCAAGTACACCTTATCGGCGTGGTAGCCCTTGAGGAATTGCGACAAGTGTTCGGCCTGGCAATCCCGGGTGCCCAGATGCACATCGGAAATCCACAGGGTACGAACCCGTTGCTTGCGGCTGGGTGTGGCGAATTCGGCACGGGTCATGGGCATCCCTCGACGGTGTTTTCGCGAGCTTGCGCCCTGGCGATTAATAGCCCATGACAGCTATGCGTCAGTCTGATGACAGCGCCCGCCGACGGCGAAGCGTTGTAGACTGGCAACCTGCTGCCCAGGAGAACGCAATGAGCGCGTCCCTCACGCTACGCCATTACATCGAAGCGCCGATTGCCCACAGCCATGACCATGCGCAGTTGGTCTTCGGCCTGTCCGGGCACCTGGACCTTGAAGTGGATGGGCACGGCAGCCAGGTCCGCGAGAGCAGTGTGATGGTGCTGCCCTTCTCGGCCCACCACACCTGCGGCAGTCGCGACGGCAGCCGATGCCTGGTGCTGGATGTGCCCACCGAACACTGGGTGCTGCAATCGTTGGGCGAGCATGCCGATGCCAGCCGCCGTCTGCTCGACCAACCGACGCGTCTGGCCCTGGATTCGCGGCAAAACCAGTTGGTGCAATGGCTGGCGCACAGCCCGGTGGATGACCCGCTGATCGTCCAGCAAGGCGCGGTGCTGCTGCTGGCCAGCCTCAATCATCCGCTGGCCCCCAGCGTGCCGGGCCGCCGCCTGCCCTACACCGCGTTCAATGCGCATATCGAACAGCATGTCGCCCACCCCCTGCAAGTCGCTGACCTGGCACGCATCGCCGACTTGTCCGTCGCACGCCTGCATGCGCGGTTTGTTGCCGAGTGTGGGCAGACGCCCATGGACTACATCCGCAGTCGCCGCCTGCATAAGGCCTTGGGCCTGTTGCGGGAAACGCCACTGCCCATCGGCGAGATTGCCGAGCGCGTCGGCTATGCCTCGCAAAGTGCGTTTGCCGCTGCAATGCTGCGCGAATTCGGCGCCGCGCCGAGCGCCCTGCGGCGCACGACAAAATAGCGAGTCCTGCGCTAAAAATCGCGAGCCAGGCGACAGACACTCACGCACCCAGTCTCTAGACTGCAAGCCTGTCACCCCGTTGGTACAAGGATCGCAATGACTCCCCGCTCAGCCCTCGGCGCCCTGCATATCGGCGCATTGATGTTTGGCCTCACCGGCGTATTCGGCAAGCTGGCGGCCGCCTCACCGGCCATCATCGTGTTCGGCCGCGCCGCGTTTGCGGTGATTGCCCTGGCGATCTTTGCGCGCTTCGCCAGCAACGCCCCCTGGAAACCGCTGCAAATGCGCGACTGGCGTCGGCTGGTGATCAGCGGCGTGTTGCTGGCGGCGCATTGGGTCACATTCTTCATTGCGGTCAAAGTCGCCGGCGTGGCCGTCGCCACCCTGGGGTTTACCGCGTTCCCGGCATTTACCGTGATCCTCGAAGGCTTGATCTTCCGCGAGCGCATTCGCGCCAATGAAGTGTTGCTGGTGGCTCTGGTCACGGTCGGCCTGGTGCTGGTGACACCGGACTTCAACCTCGCCAGCCAAGCCACGGGCGGCCTGCTCTGGGGCATCGCCTCGGGGTTGCTGTTCTCCCTGCTGTCACTGAATAACCGCGCCAGCTCCGGGCGGATTCCAGCAGTGCAGGCGGCGTTGTGCCAGAACGTGGTGGTCGCGCTGTGCCTGTTGCCCGTGGCCGCGCCGGGGCTGGCGGACGTGCGCGCGCTCGACTGGCTGTGGATCGGCCTGCTCGGCGTGTTCTGTACCGGCCTGGCCCACAGCCTGTTTGTCGCCAGCCTCGCAGTGATCAAGGCCCGCACCGCTTCGGTGGTGTTCGCCATGGAACCGGTCTACGGCATCAGCGTCGCCTGGCTGTTGTTTGCCGAAACCCCAACCTTGCGCATGCTGCTGGGCGGCGCGCTGATCATCGTCGCCATCGTGCTGTCCGGCCTGATGGGCAGCGCCAGCCAGGCCAAACAGCCGGCTGCAGCGGCCTGATCTATACTCTGCCCATCCGCAACAGTGTGTCGTCGTCTACGGATAAAGACTCCTCGACGACAGCCAGGATGTATGAAGTTGCTGCAAGCGAGTGGTCACTCCATTAACGCTATGCAGGAGTTGCATCATGGAAATGTTTATCAGCTTGCTCGTTCAGATCATCAGCGGTGCCGTCGGCGGTAATTTGGCGGGGATGACCAAACAGAGCCTGGGCACCGGGCTCAATACCCTCCTCGGCGGCGTCGGTGGCCTGGTGTTGGGCCAGCTCGTCTCGGCGCTGACGGGCACGCCCGGTGGCGAAGCGCTGGATGTCGCGACGGTCGGCAGCAATATTGTCGGCGGTGGCGTCGGCGGCCTGGTGCTGACGTGGGTCATCGGCTTCATCAAGAGCAAGATGGCCGCCAAGTAAGCACGCACCAACCGGTCACCGCCCTTGTGCGGCGGTGGCCTTCATTACTTACGATCGTTGTGCCCCAGGTCGCGCTGCGGGTCGATCTGGTCGCGCACACGTTGCTTGAGCACTTTGGCCTCCGGGAAACCGCCATCAGCCTTGCGCTCCCAGATCTGCACGCCGTCGCAGGTAATGCGAAAAGCGCCGCCGGTAGCCGGTTCCAGCGCCACTTTGCCCAGGTCTTCAGCGAAGGTACTCAACAGTTCCTGGGCCAGCCACGCGGCGCGCAACAGCCACTGGCACTGCGTGCAATAGGTGATGACGATCTCGGGTTTATTCGGCGACATAATTTGACAGGTTCCTGGCGTAACGGGCTGGGAGGGTCGGGTGGCTATAATACCGGCCTTTATCGTCCAGCCCCGAGATTCATGATGCACCGCCTGCTGTCCTGCCTGTTGCTCTGCCTGCTGCCCCTCCTTGCCGAGGCGGTTGAAACGCCACGCCCGAAAATCGGCCTGGTGCTGTCTGGCGGCGCCGCGCGCGGGCTGGCCCACATCGGCGTGCTCAAGGCCCTGGAGGAACAGGGGATTCATATCGATGCGATTGCCGGCACCAGCATGGGCGCGGTGATCGGCGGGTTGTACGCGTCGGGCTACAAGATCGATGAGTTGGAAAAGCTCGCGCTGGGTATCGATTGGCAGCGGGCGCTCTCCGATGCGCCTCCTCGGGAAGATGTGCCGTTTCGACGCAAGCAGGATGACCGCGATTTCCTGGTCAAGCAGAAACTCAGTATCCGCGACGATGGCAGCCTCGGCCTGCCGCTGGGCGTCATCCAGGGCCAGAACCTGGCGCTGCTGCTGGAAAGCATGTTCGCCCACAGCAGCAACACGCGAAATTTCGACAAGCTGCCGATCCCCTTTCGCGCCGTCGCAACCGATATCACCACCGGCGAAAAAGTAGTCTTCAGCAAAGGCCACCTGCCCCAGGTAATCCGCGCGAGCATGTCGATCCCTGCCGTATTCGCGCCGGTGGAACTCGACGGCCGGCTGCTGGTGGACGGCGGGATGACCGATAACATCCCGCTGGACGTGGCGCGGGAGATGGGTGTCGACATTGCCATCGTGGTGGACATCGGCACGCCGCTGCGCTCACGCAAGCAACTGGCCACGGTGGTGGACGTGCTCAACCAGTCCATCACCCTGATGACCCGGCGCAATTCCGAAGAACAACTCAAGGCCCTGAACCCTAAAGATGTGCTGATCCAGCCGCCGCTGGCCGCCTATGGCGTCACGGACTTCGGCCGCGCCAAGGACATGATCGACGCCGGCTACCGCGCCACCCGCGCCCTCGACGTGCGCCTGGCCCACTTGCGCCCCGCCGAACCGATCGACCCGGAACTGGTGGCCGCGCGCACCCCGGGCGAACGGACCCCGATCATTACCGCGATCAGCGTGGAGAACGACTCGAAAGTCAGCGACGACGTGATCCGCTACTACATCCGCCAAACCCTGGGCGAGCCGCTGAACCTGGATCGCCTGCAAGTGGACATGGGCACCTTGTATGGCCTGGATTACTTCGAACAGGTGCAATACCGCGTGGTGAAAAAAGGCCACGACAACACCCTGGTGATCAGTGCCCGCGGCAAACGCAGCGGCACCGACTACCTGCGCCTGGGCCTGAACCTGTCGGACGATATGCGTGGCGACAGCGCCTTCAACCTCGGCGCGAGCTACCGCATGAATGGCATCAACCGCCTCGGCGCGGAATGGCTGACGCGGGTGCAGATCGGCGATCGGCAGGAGCTGTACAGCGAGTTCTACCAACCGATGGACACCGGCTCGCGCTACTTCGTCGCACCTTACCTCAAGGCCCAGGCGCAGAATGTGGAACTGATTCTGGACAACGACCCCATCTCCGAATACCGCCTGGAACGCTACGGTTTCGGCCTGAACGTGGGGCGCCAGATCGGCACCAGCGGCGAGATCCGCTTCGGCGTCGGCGAGGCCTGGGGCAAGGCCGATGTGCGCATCGGCGACCGTGACCTGCCAAGCGTGAGCTTCAGCGAAGGCTTCTACGAACTGAAGTACTCCTTCGACTCCCTGGACAACGTGTACTTCCCCCACACAGGCGAAGACATCGGCCTGGCTTTGCGCGAATTCGAACCGGGGTTGGGTTCGGATCAACGCTACCGACAATGGGAGTTCAAGCTGGACAAGGCCATGAGCCACGGTCCGGACACGCTCGTACTGGGCGGCCGTTACGGGCGCACCATGGATAATTCGGACGTGGTGATATCCAGCTTCCTGCTGGGCGGCGCACGGCAGCTGTCGGGTTTTCGCCAGGATGCGATCTCGGGGCAGAACGTCAGCTTGATGCGCGCCGTGTACTACCGCCGGCTGACGCCACGCTCGTACCTGCCATTGGATTTCCCGCTGTACCTGGGCGCGTCATTGGAACGCGGACGGGCGTGGAACAACGACAATGAGTTCCACAGCGGCTATATCAACGCCGCGAGCATTTTCCTGGGGTTTGACACACCGTTGGGACCGCTGAATTTCAGCTATGGGTTCAATGATGACAATCAGCAAGCGGTGTACCTGAACCTCGGCCAGACCTTCTAAAACGCCGACCGTAAAACCCAATGTGGGAGCTGGCTTGCAGTGGCAAGCCGGCTCCCACATGTTGATCTGCCGTGTACTTGAGGTCAGGACTTTTCCAGATTCGCCAGAATGTGCCCATGCACACGCATGCACACCCGCAGGTCCTCTTCATCCACGCCCACGAACAACTCATGGCGCAACGCAGTGGCGATGGTTTCAATCTGCTCGATCAACGGTCGGGCGGTGTCGCACAGCAGGATGCGCTTGGCCCGGCGATCTTCCACCACGGCCTGACGTTGAACCAGTCCTTGGCCTTCCAGGCTGTCGAGCAACCGCGCCAGGGTCGGCCCTTCAACGCCGACACTTTGTGCCAGTTCGCGCTGAGTCGGCGCTTCTTCGAAACGAGCCAGGTGCAGCAGCACCAGCCAGCGTGCCTGGGACAAGCCTAGCCCCGCCAAACGGCGGTCCAGTTCGGCGCGCCAACCTCGGGACATTTGCGCCAACTGCATGCCAAAACGGTGTTGATCGGTTAACGGCATAAAAAACTCATGGTTTAGACTGAAAACAAAGTATGGCTAATTATTAGTCAGCTAAGCATGAGCCATGTCAGTAGGCAAGCGCTCGTCTGTACTGATTCGTTACATTGTCGCAATTGGCACACTAAATTTCGAACTCAGACTGCAACGCAGCACGCACGCAATACAAAACCCCCTCGGGAACCCGCCCGGTGAACAGCGGTGCGATCTCCGCAACTGGTGGCAATTCGCCCTCACCGTCCAGGAAGGCATCCTGGATTTCGCTGAGCAAATCTTCCGGTAAATCAAGAGCCTGCTCTAACGACAACTGTTGCTGACCGATGGATTCGGCCAACAGCGTATAGACGTTTTTCTCCGAGCATTGCAACTGGCCGGCGATCTGGATCGGGGTCATGCCGGCCCGCGCCAGGCTGATCAATTCGTGGCGAATATCGGCGATCTCCTTCGGCGCTTCGGCCTGGCCACCGAGCACTTCGAGGAAGGCCTGGCCATAACGCTCCAGCTTGCGCGCCCCCACACCACTGACCCGGCCCATTTCGGCCAGGGTGGTCGGCTGCTCGCGCAACATCTCCAGCAAGGTCGAGTCGGGAAAAATAACGTAAGGCGGCACGCTGTGTTCCTGCGCCAGTTTGCGCCGCAGGGTACGCAGGGCTTCCCACTGTTCACGCTCCTCAAAGCGCACCAGTTGGCTGGCCTGGCTGGTACTGCTCTTGGCGGTGGTCTGCGGCTTGAGGTCGCGGCGCAGTTCCAGGCTGACTTCGCCCTTGAGCAACGGCCGGCAACTGTCGTTCAGGCGCAGGCCACCGTAGCCTTCAATGTCGATGTCTACCAAGCCGCGCGCGACCATCTGGCGGAACAGCGATCGCCATTCGCCTTCGGCACGGGCCTTGCCCACCCCGTAGACCGAGAGTTTCTCGTGGCCGAAGCTGCGCACCTTCTCGTTGTCCTTGCCCAGCAACACATCCACCAGATGGCCGACGCCATAACGCTGACCGGTGCGGTAGATCGCAGACAAGCCCTGGCGCGCCGGCTCAGTGGCATCCCAGGTTTGCACGCCGTCCACGCAGTTGTCGCAATGGCCGCAGGGTTCGGGCATGTCTTCGTCGAAATACGCCAGCAGGGTCTGGCGGCGGCAACGCGTCTCTTCGCAGAGTGACAGCATGGCGTCGAGCTTGTGCTGCTCCAGGCGTTTATGGCGCTCGTCACCTTCGGAGTTCTGCAGCATTTGCTTGAGCATCACCACGTCTTGCAGGCCGTAGACCATCCACGCATCGGCCGGCAGGCCATCACGGCCGGCACGCCCGGTTTCCTGGTAATAAGCCTCGAGGGACTTGGGCAGGTCCATATGAGCCACGAAGCGCACGTTGGACTTGTCGATGCCCATGCCGAACGCGATGGTTGCCACCATGATCAGGCCTTCCTCGTTGAGGAAGCGCTTCTGATGATAAGCACGCAATTCGTTGGGCAAGCCCGCGTGATAGGGCAACGCCGGATAACCCTGCTCGCACAGGAAGGCGGCCACTTCGTCGACCTTCTTGCGCGACAGGCAATAGACGATGCCTGCATCGCTGCGCCGCTCGGACAGGAACGCCAGCAACTGCTTGCGCGGCTGTTCTTTAGGCACGATGCGGTAAAAAATATTCGGCCGGTCAAAGCTCGACAGGAAGCGCTCGGCGTTCTGCAAATGCAGGCGCTCGACGATTTCTTCGCGGGTACGCTTGTCGGCGGTGGCCGTCAGGGCGATACGCGGAACGTCGGGGAACAGTTCCGCCAACTGCCCC
Organism: Pseudomonas sp. LY-1; assembly: GCF_053502595.1. NCBI lineage: Bacteria > Pseudomonadati > Pseudomonadota > Gammaproteobacteria > Pseudomonadales > Pseudomonadaceae > Pseudomonas > Pseudomonas sp. LY-1. Next base: position 4,998,047 of record NZ_CP094353.1, read on the forward strand.
AACTGCAGGTATTCACGGCGGAAATCGTGACCCCATTGCGATACACAGTGAGCTTCATCGATGGCGAACAGGGCGATTTCCAGGCTCTGCAGGAAGGCCAGCATGCGCGGCTGCACCAGGCGCTCGGGGGCCAGGTAGAGCATTTTCACTTCGCCGCGCTTGATACGCGCGGCCAGGTCGCGCTGCTGTTCGGCGCTGAGCGTGGAGTTCAACGCGGCGGCGGCAACACCAAGCTCTTCGAGGGTCGCCACCTGGTCGTCCATCAGCGCGATCAACGGCGACACCACCACGGCGAGACCGTTACGCAGCAACGCCGGCACCTGGAAACACAACGACTTGCCACCACCGGTGGGCATCAGGACGAGGGCATCACCGCCATTGGCCACGCGCTCAATGATCGCACCCTGGCGGCCACGAAAACTGTCGTAGCCGAAGATGTCCTTGAGGACGCGTTGAGCCTGCTCGAGCATGTAAAACTCCAAATATCGCCGAAATCCCTCTCTACAGGCTGGCCGAAAAAACGCTGTTCTACGGAAAATAATCCGTAAGCGAAGTTTTCTCGGGTTGGCACTGGCCTGCAGGGGCATCACAAAACGCGGCAGTATACCCGAGCGTCGGCCGGCAAAGGGCGCGGCTGACGAACAGCGGCCGCTATCGAAAACCGGCCAAATATGCAGTGTGGCTGGCCGGGGCGCTCAAGAAAGCCTAGAATTCAGCATCGTTTATTCCCAAGGTAGTCCTTCAATGTCCTTCGCTGAGCAACTAACCCGCCTGCAAGCCTTCCTCGACGCCGATGAGCTGCATGACGAGGCGCTGGACTACGTGGCCGCCCACGGCTACCTGACCGCCCTGTCGATTTCTTCCGACATCGTGCCGGACCGTGAGTGGATCGACGCCTTGTTCGCCGAAGAACCTCACTACGCTGACGCCGCCCAGCGCGAAGAGATCGAAGCCACCCTGCTCGCCCTCAAGGCCCACATCGGTCGCCAACTGGCCTCCGATGAGGAGTTCGAGCTGCCGTGCGACCTGGACCTGGGCGAAGATCCGGACGACTCCGACCTGCGCGGCTGGTGCATCGGCTTCATGGAAGGCGTGTTCCTGCGCGAAGCCGCCTGGTTCGAAACCGCCGAAGAAGAAGTCAGCGAAATGCTGCTGCCAATCATGGTCGGTTCAGGCCTGTTCGACGACCAGCCGGAGTTCTCCGACATCGCCACCGACGCCAACCTGATGGACGACATGATCGTACAGATCCCGGAAGCCCTGACCGCCCTGTACCTGCTGTGCAACGCCCCTGACGAAAAACCGGCGCTCCTCAAGCCCCGTCACCACTGAGTCGCCTGCCCGTGATACCCATGGGCAAGCGCTCGCCGCTCCTGCGTTATGCACTACTGGCCATCGGCTGGCTGAGCGTAGCGCTGGGAGTGATCGGTATTTTCCTGCCGGTATTGCCTACCACCCCCTTCCTGCTTCTTGCCGCCGCCTGCTTCGCGCGAAGCTCCCCACGTTTCTACGACTGGCTGGTGGAACATCCGCGCCTGGGCCCATGGATTCGTGACTACCTGGACGGCAATGGCATCCCGCTCAAGGGCAAGGTCTACGCCATCGGCCTGATGTGGCTGAGCATCGGTTTTTCCTGCTACCTGGTGCCTCTACCCTGGGCGCGGGGCTTCATGCTGACCAGTGCGGTGCTGGTGACGATCTACATCCTGCGCCAGAAAACCCTGCCGCCGCGCTGAGCCTCTTTAACACCAGCCCCTGCGACATTAGTGCTCACGAGACCTTGGTCGACACTGACTAATCCCCAGGCATCATGCGAGACTGTCCGACCGGGCTCGAAACGCCTGGGTGTGTTTATGTCCGGAGTTACCATGACGCTGTCCAGCGGGCTGATCGCCGCCGTTGCCTTGGCCTATATGGCCACTATGTTTGCCATCGCCTTTTACGGTGACCGCCGCCATGCGCCGCTGCCGCCGCGTATGCGTGCCTGGGTGTACAGCCTGTCGCTGGCCGTTTATTGCACCAGTTGGACCTTCTTCGGCGCCGTAGGCCAGGCGGCCGAACAACTGTGGGCGTTTATACCGATCTACCTGGGACCGGTGCTGTTGCTGGTATTGGCCCCTTGGGTCCTGCAAAAGATGATTCTGATCAGCAAGCAGGAAAACATCACCTCTATCGCTGACTTTATCGCCGCACGCTACGGCAAATCCCAATCGTTGGCGGTGGTGGTCGCGCTGATCTGCATGGTCGGCGTGCTGCCTTACATCGCCCTGCAACTCAAGGGCATCGTACTTGGGGTGAACCTGCTGATCGGCGCTGGCGCGGATGCTACCGGCACCCGAGCTCAGGACACGGCGCTGATCGTGTCGCTGGTGCTGGCGTTGTTCACCATTGTCTTCGGTACGCGCAACCTCGACGCCACCGAACACCACCGCGGCATGGTGCTGGCGATTGCCTTTGAATCGATCGTCAAGCTGTTCGCGTTTCTCGCGGTCGGTGCGTTTGTGACCTACGGCCTCTACGACGGTTTCGGCGATTTGTTCAGCCAGGCGATGCTGGCGCCACGGCTGGAGGAATACTGGAAAGAAACCGTCAACTGGCCAACGATGGTGGTACAGACCGGCGTCGCGATGATGGCGATCATCTGCCTGCCCCGGCAGTTTCACGTCACCGTCGTGGAAAACATCGACCCCCAGGATTTGCGCCTGGCCAAATGGGTGTTCCCTGCGTACCTGATCCTCGCAGCACTGTTTGTCGTGCCGATCGCCCTCGGCGGCAAAATGCTCTTGCCCGGCTCGGTGCCGCCCGATTCCTACGTGATCAGCCTGCCCTTGGCCGAGGCCCATCCGGCCCTCGCCTTGCTGGCGTTCATTGGTGGCGCATCGGCCGCCACCGGCATGGTGATTGTTGCGAGCATTGCGTTGTCGACCATGGTTTCCAACGACATGGTGCTGCCTTGGTTGTTGCGCCGTTCCAGCGCGGAACGGCCGTTTGAAGTGTTCCGCCATTGGTTGCTGTCGGTACGCCGCGTCAGCATCGTGATCATCCTGCTGCTGGCTTATGTCAGCTACCGATTGCTGGGCTCCAGCGCGAGCCTGGCGACTATCGGCCAGATCGCTTTCGCCGCAGTGACCCAACTGGCACCCGCCATGCTTGGCGCGCTGTATTGGAAACCGGCGAATCGGCGCGGCGTGTTTGCCGGCTTGGCGGCGGGCACGTTCCTGTGGTTCTACACCTTGGTCCTACCGGTTACCGCGAAAAGCCTGGGCTGGTCGCTCAGCCTTTTCCCGGGCCTGACCTGGTTGCATTCCCACCCGCTCGGCTTGCCCCTCACCTCGCTGACCCTGGGCACCGTGTTCTCCCTGGCGGGCAACTTCACGCTGTTCGTCTGGGTTTCGATGCTCTCGCGTACCCGGGTGTCCGAACACTGGCAGGCCGGGCGCTTCATCGGCCAGGAAACCAGCCAACGCGCCAGCACTCGCTCCATGTTGTCGGTCCAGATCAGCGACCTGCTGAGCCTGGCCGCGCGCTTTGTCGGGGAAGAACGCGCCCAGCAAAGTTTTATCCGCTTCGCCTATCGCCAAGGCAAAGGCTTCAACCCCAACCAGAATGCCGATAACGATTGGATCGCGCATACCGAACGCCTGCTGGCGGGCGTACTCGGCGCCTCCTCGACTCGCGCCGTCGTAAAGGCCGCGATTGAAGGTAGGGACATGCTGCTGGAGGACGTAGTACGGATCGCCGACGAAGCCTCCGAAGTGCTGCAATTCAATCGAGCCCTGCTACAAGGCGCCATCGAAAACATCACCCAGGGCATCAGCGTGGTGGATCAGTCTCTCAAGTTAGTGGCGTGGAACCGCCGTTACCTGGAGCTGTTCAACTACCCCGAAGGCTTGATCAGCGTCGGCCGGCCGATTGCCGACATCATTCGCTACAACGCCGAGCGCGGCTTGTGCGGTCCGGGCGAGGCCGAAGTGCATGTGGCGCGACGCCTGCACTGGATGCGCCAAGGCCGCGCGCACACCTCCGAACGCCTGTTCCCGAATGGACGGGTGATCGAACTGATCGGCAACCCGATGCCCGGCGGCGGTTTCGTCATGAGCTTCACCGACATCACCGCGTTCCGCGAGGCCGAACACGCACTGACCGAGGCGAACGAGGGCTTGGAACGACGGGTCACCGAGCGTACACACGAGCTGTCGCAGCTCAACGTGGCGCTCACCGATGCCAAGGGCGTGGCCGAGTCCGCGAACCAATCGAAGACCCGCTTTCTCGCAGCGGTCAGCCATGACCTGATGCAACCGCTGAACGCTGCACGCCTGTTCTCCGCCGCCCTCTCCCACCAGAACGATGGCCTGTCGAGCGAAGCCCGGCAACTGGTGCAACACCTGGACAGCTCGCTGCGTTCCGCCGAAGACCTGATCAGCGACCTGCTGGACATCTCGCGCCTGGAAAACGGCAAGATCAACCCGCAACGCCAGCCGTTCGTGCTCAACGAACTGTTCGACACACTCGGTGCCGAATTCAAGGCACTGGCCCAGGAACAAGGCTTGCGCTTCCGCTTGCGCGGCAGTCATTTGCGGGTCGACAGTGACATCAAGTTGCTGCGGCGCATTTTGCAGAACTTTCTGACGAATGCATTCCGCTATGCCGACGGCCCGGTGCTGCTGGGCGTACGCCGACACGAGGGCGAGCTGAGCCTGGAAGTATGGGATCGCGGTCCTGGCATCCCGCAGGATAAACAGAAGGTGATTTTCGAGGAGTTCAAGCGTCTGGACAGCCACCAGACCCGCGCTGAAAAAGGCCTCGGCCTCGGCCTGGCGATCGCCGATGGCCTGTGCCGCGTATTGGACCATCACCTGAGCGTGCGTTCATGGCCGGGCAAGGGCAGCGTGTTCAGCGTGCGCGTGCCGCTGGCTCGCAACCAGACCAGCCCGCCGATCAAGACCGTGCAGGAAAATGGTCTGCCCCTGAGTGGCGCGCAGGTGCTGTGTGTGGATAACGAAGAAAGCATCCTGATAGGCATGCGCAGCCTGCTGACGCGTTGGGGCTGCGAAGTATGGACCGCCACCGACCAGGCGCAGTGCGCCGCGCTGCTGGCCGACGGCGTGCGCCCACAACTGGCGCTGGTGGATTACCACCTGGACCACGGCGAAACCGGCACGGAGCTGATGGCTTGGCTGCGCACGCAGTTGGCTGAGCCGATCCCCGGCGTGGTCATCAGCGCCGACGGCCGTCCGGAGATGGTGGCGCAAGTGCATGCCGCGGGGCTGGATTATCTGGCCAAGCCGGTTAAGCCGGCGGCGTTGCGGGCGTTGCTCAGTCGGCATCTACCGCTTTAATCAGGCTGAACTCAATCCATTGCCGAGGCTCGATAGCTCCGACATTGACCCGACTCTATTCGGGTAAGTGCGCCACACCGTCGGCATCGGTCATTGCCCGCTCCAGCAGATCGGCGGGCAGGCTCTTGCTGGCGCGGGCGCCGAGCAACCTTAATTGTTCGGTGCGGCTGACCAGATTACCGCGACCATCTGTCAGCTTATTCCGCGCGGCGCTGTAAGCCTTATCCAACTGCTGCAGACGGTTGCCCACTTCATCCAGATCCTGGATAAACAGCACGAACTTGTCGTACAGCCAGCCGGCGCGCTCGGCGATTTCCCGGGCGTTCTGGCTCTGACGCTCCTGTTTCCAAAGACTGTCGATGACCCGCAGGGTGGCGAGCAAGGTGGTGGGGCTGACAATGACGATATGGCGGTCGAACGCTTCCTGGAACAGATTGGGCTCGGCCTGCAAGGCTGCGGAAAAAGCGGCTTCAATCGGCACGAACAGCAACACGAAATCCAGGCTGTGCAAGCCCTCCAGGCGCTTGTAGTCCTTACCGGCCAGGCCCTTGACGTGATTGCGCAGGGACAGCACGTGCTGTTTGAGCGCGGCCTGGCCGATCACATCATCGTCCGCCGCCACATACTGTTGATAGGCGGTCAGGCTGACTTTGGAGTCCACCACCACCTGTTTGTCATCGGGCAACATAATCAGCACGTCCGGCTGGAAGCGCTCACCGTCCGGGCCTTTCAGGCTGACCTGGGTTTGGTACTCGCGGCCCTTCTCCAGGCCGGCGTGTTCCAGCACACGCTCAAGGATCAGCTCGCCCCAGTTGCCCTGGGTCTTCTGGCCCTTGAGCGCGCGGGTCAAGTTCGTGGCTTCGTCCGACAGACGCAGGTTCAGTTGCTGCAGGCGTTCAAGCTCCTTGCCCAGGGAAAAGCGTTCGCGGGCTTCGTTCTGATAGCTTTCTTCGACACGCTTTTCAAAAGACTGGATGCGTTCTTTCAAGGGATCAAGCAACTGCCCGAGGCGCTCCTGGCTGGTTTCGGCAAAGCGCTGTTCGCGCTCGTCGAAAATCTTCCCGGCCAGTTCGGCGAACTGCGCCCGCAACTCGTCCCGCGCGCCCTGCAGGTCAGCGAGGCGTTGTTGATGGCTTTCCTGTTGCTCGCGCAGCTCCGCACGCAAGGCCGCCGACAACGCGTCAAGGCGGCGCAGTTCGGCTTCCTTGGCGCTGCGGTCGAGGTTCCAGGCGTGGGCCGCGTCGCGGGCGTTGTCGCGATCGATCTGCAGCAATTCGACTTCGCGACGCACGGCGGCCAAGTCAGCCTGCTTGGCGGCATTGGCCTGGCTGAGGTCGCTGATCTCGTCACGACTGGCGTCCAGTTGGGCAGCCAAACCTTCCTGGGCCAGTTGCGCAGTGGCCAGGCGCTCTTCAAGCAACTCCCAGCCGGCCATGCGCGCGGCCAAGCGCCGCTGAAGCTGCCAGCACACGGCCAATAACGGCACTGCCGCGCCAGCAAGTCCCAGGGCAATACTGGTCCAGTCAAAAGCCATAGCCATGTCTGCCATCACCGAAAAAGAGCAAGGTTAACCAAGCAAGGGAGTTGAGGACAGCTCAGTCTTCGACCTGGCCCAATTCACGCTGGGCGCGACGGTCGCCAGCGCGAGCGGCCAGGCGCAGGAGGTCGTGGCCGATGCGGCGGTCGCGGGCATTACCACATTCGCGGCACATCAATTGGCCAAGTCGGCTTTGCGCGGCGACGACGCCGTCACGGGCCGGCTGTTTGAGCAAGCACCCGGCAAAATGTTTGACGCTGGTGCTGTGGCCTAGGCGCGGGCTGTCGAGCAACCACAATGCGACTTTCAAGGAGAAGCGCTTGGGTGGGGTAACAGCCGGAGGGGTGTCGGTAGCAGAAGGTGACACTGAGCGAAACTTCATAAAGCACTGCGGGACAGAACGGAAGGCGCGCCACTCTACTCTTTTTTTCGTACAGGTAAAGCCGAAAAAAACCTGCACGCCCGTGCTAGAGCAAGCGCTTGGGACAATCCACAGAAGCTGTGGATAACTCAGTGGACAACCCACCTTTAACTCGCGCAAAGCCCCATGGAATGGGGGCCGCAGTCAAACTGACGATTTTTTCACCAATAAAAAAAAGCGATATTTTTCATTGACTTAAATTTTCATTGCAGGCAAACGGAGCCAGTTCGAAACACTTGACAGGCCGGTGACACATACTGTGAACAATGTGTACAAGCCCCTCTTCCCTGGTTATATCGCCGGTGTTTTTTGATCCGACACTGCTTGAATATGTTACCGGCACGGCCAGGCAGGGACTTTTCAAATTCAGTACAGGTCGCCACACTGCCCCACCTACAACGCAACCATGTGCGGGTCGATGAAAGGAATTCTGTTATTCACTGTGTTGCTGCTGGCTATCTGCGCGACCTCCCTGGGAATCAATGCCGCACTACCCTCACCCGACGGCGCATTGTTCGCCATCGCGATCCTGCTTTCTGCGGCATTCACCGCCATCAGCCTGAGCATTGAGTTGGGCGAAGGCAGGATCAACGACATGGGCGATGTGATGAAAGTGGTCGAGACCGGCCAGTCCCTGCGACTGACCCTGGCCGCGTATGCACTGGGCTGTTCATTGGCGGCAGCCGTCACGGTACTGGTGTATCACGGGCTGCTGGACGGCTGATTGAAGTTTTTTTGTTAGCACGCTTTCATTCATCGCTTCAATCCGTTATCATCGGCAGTGTTAGTACCAAGCTGAAAGTCAATTCTGGTCGAACAACTCCCCTGAACAACACGGGATCGACCACCTCGATGGTTTCCAGGTATCACTTGCGACGACACAGCCTTTGAACAAGCAAAGGGTGTCGCGAAGTATCAATACTCTGACCGAACCAACCTGCCAATTGATCAGGATCTTCACCCTGGGCCCAGAACCTTTGCCCCTGTTGTGTTGCCTGCCCTCCTAAGTACCTACCTGCCAGCCCAAGCGCGCCTAAACTATTAGCGCTTCAAACTGGCTGCTTTGTTCCAGTCGGGTTCTTCGTTCGATCAATGGTGATCAACGTCACTGGAACGTTTTAACGTTGCGCGGTTCTTAACCGTGTTATTTGTAGGAACACCAATAATATGTCCACTCAAATCCATACTCAGGATGCCATTCGCACCCTCACCAACGCTTTTGCACCAATGAACTGTCTGATCATGGCCGCTCGCAAAGGCTGCTTCAGCTTCACCCTGGTCAACGAACACGGTATCGCTCGTCACAGCGAACGCCTGTACCCCGATCAATACTCCAGCGCAGAACCGCTGCAGGCCGTGATCGAGCGTACCCGTCAGGCACTGGTTGCCTGATCGACCCGAGCTGCTGAAACACAAAAACCCTGTTTAAAACGCAGGGTTTTTTATTGCCTGACATTCAGGATTTGAATGTTTTCACTCAGCACAAATAGATATAAACGTTATAACTGATTAAAGAAGATGTTTTAAAAACAGTCCTTTACACCACAAATATGACACTACACTTCAACTCAAGCGGCTTGATCCGCTTACGACGGGCCTGAGATCCGATCCACCGCTGCCAAGCCCCCACCCGCTCAGGCTTCGTCGACCACTTTCACGGATTGAGGCGAGTATGGGTATCGCTGCCAGCGAATTGTGTCGTTATGTGATCAAGCCGACGCTTATTTACCTCGGGCGCCACGACCAGACGGCTGAATCTCTGTTGCTGGGCATTGCCGCCAGCCAGTCGGAACTCGGCTCCGCCTTGCACGACCGTCGCGGCCACGGCCTGTATAGCATCACCGAACTACGCCACCGCGCCCTATGGGACACCTACCTGGCGCTGGACCCGGAACGCGCCAGCCTGGTGCGTGGCCTGGCCAGCCAGCATGCTTTCCTCAGCGCGCCCCAGCTTGAACTGACCGTTAACCTGCGTTACGCCACGGCCATCGCCTGGCTGCTGGTGGAACAACAGCGCCTCGTCTTGCCCGCACCGGGAGATGTATTGGCCATGGCGCGTATCTGGAAAGAAATATTTCACCCTCAAGGCCGCCTTCGCGATTTCACCCATGCCTGGAAATCCTGTATTTCATCCATGAATCAGGTGGCTTGCTGATCGGGAAATTTGCAATATTCGCTAAAAAGCCGCGATTTTGGTAGGATTGTCCTACAAAACCGCTCTATCTCCAGTGTTACAGCCTATAGCGTGATGTGTAATTTGTTGATACTTTCCGCTGCGGTGATCACACGGAGTTCTAATAATGAAAAAAGTAATGCTCAAGACCACACTTAGCCTCGCCGTTGCCATGGCATCCTCCCAACTGTTCGCAAGCGGTTTTGCACTCAACGAACAGAGCGTCAGCGGGATGGGTACGGGTTTCGCAGGTCGCTCCTCCTCTGCCGATGATGCAAGCACTGTCTACGGTAACCCTGCCGGCATGTCTCGCCTGAACGGCCAGCAAATCACTGGTGGCGTTGCAGCCATTGATGCATCGACCGATATCAAAGACACCAGCGGCACCGCGCGCGGAACCAACAAAGGCGACATGGTTCCATTTATCGCCGTTCCGTTCGGCTTCTACACCAACAAACTCAACGATCAGTGGTCAGTCGGCTTCGGTGTCTACGCACCGTTCGGCCTGGTGACCGATTATGAACGCGGCTATCAGGGCAAGGGCTACGGCAGCAAAAGCGAAGTCAAGGTCATGACCTTCCAGCCGACTGTCAGCTATGCGTTCAATGACAAGGTGTCCATCGGTTTCGGCCCGACCATCAACCGGATTTCCGGTGTGCTTGAGTCGGACAAAACCCTCAACCCGAATGTTGCAGACACCAACGTCAAGATCAAGGGTGACGACACCGCGCTGGGCTTCAACGTCGGCGTGTTGGTCCAGGCGACCGATACCACCCGAGTCGGCTTGACCTACCACTCGAAGGTCAACTACAAGCTCGAAGGCCACACCACAATCAGCGGCCCGGCCCAGACCCAAGCGGTCCTGCGCAACAACCGTTACGACGCTTCGCTGAAGATCGAGACGCCTGAGTCCTACGACCTGTCGGTGACTCAGGACCTGACCGATGCCTGGAAACTCTACGGCGGTGCCACCTGGACACGCTGGAGTCGCCTGAAAGAAATCACCGTCAACAACCAAGGCGTGACCAGTGCCGGCGGCATCGCCGCGCCGAGCCAACTCACCAGCATCAGCGAGCCGCAAAACTGGCACGACACCTGGGCTTACGCTGTGGGCACCTCGTATCAGTTGACCAAGCAGGTCGTGCTGCGTACCGGCCTGTCCTTCGACCAGTCGCCGACCAACAACACCGATCGTTCGCCACGTATCCCGACCGGTGACCGCACGATCTTCAGTATGGGCTTGGGCTACAAAGTCATGGATAACATGACCGTCGACCTGGCTTACTCCTACCTGAAGGAAGAGAAGGTCAATATTGATCGCAGCACCGCGCCGAGCTACCACGCCAAATACGACAACAGTGCCAACGGTTTCGGCCTGGGCATGACTTACACCTTCTGATTCAGACCGGTGAAAAAAAGCCCCGCTCTCCTGCAAAGGAGGCGGGGCTTTTCAATGGGTAACGATCAGGGTTTCGACGCTAACGCCTCTTCCACCGCTTTGAGCAAGTCCGGGCTGTCCGGCTTGGTCAGGCTGGAAAAATTGGCGATCACCTTGCCCTGGCGATCCACCACGTACTTGTAGAAATTCCACTTTGGCGCGCTGCTCTGCTGCGCCAGTATCTTGAACAGATGCACGGCATCCGGCCCCTTGACCGTCTGCGGCTCGGTCATGGTGAAGGTAACGCCATAATTCACGTAGCAAACCTTGGCGGTTTCCTCACCGGTCTTGGCTTCCTGCTTGAAGTCATCGGAAGGCACGCCAATCACTTCCAGGCCCTGGCCCTTGTAGCGCTGGTATAACGCCTCGAGGCCTTTGAATTGCGGCGCAAACCCACAGAAGCTGGCGGTATTGACGATCACCAGAGGCTTACCGGCAAAGCGCTGGCACAGGTCGATGGATTCCTTGGCGCGCAACTTGGGCAACTGCCCCTCCAGCAACGGCGGGCAACTGGCGGCCATGGCCGCACCGCCAAAAGCAGCCATCAGGACGGGTACTGCAAGCCAGCGCATCTGCATATCGTGTGTCCTTCAAAGGAGTCAGACCACGAACTTAACAGATCGACATACCCAGTTGCATCAACGCCAGCCCACCGCGCTGCCAGCCCCACCACGCCAGAAGCAGCAGAAGCGTTGCCGCCCCTGCCCCAACCAGCCAATAGCCATTGGAACTCATGCTACCTCCATCTGCGTCTGCAACCGCGCCACCGGCCGCTCACGCACCGGCCAGTTCAGGGCGGCGGCGAGCAGGCTCAAGAGAATCGCCACTTGCCAGATCAAATCGTAGTTGCCGGTTCGATCATAGACCACCCCACCCAACCAGCCGCCGAGGAACGAACCGAGCTGGTGGAACAGGAACACGATCCCACCGAGCATCGAGAGGTTTCGCACACCAAACAGCGTCGCGACCGTACCATTGGTCAGCGGTACTGTGGACAACCACAAGAAGCCCATCGCCATACCGAACAGGTAGGCCGAGACTTCAGTCACCGGCGCCCACAGGAACAGCCCGATCACCACCGCCCGCAACAGGTACAGGCCGGTCAGCAGGCGCGGCTTGGACATGCGCCCGCCGAGCCAGCCGGCGGTGTAGGTGCCGGCGATATTAAACAGGCCAATCAAGGCCAAGACGGTGGTGCCGGTAGTCGCCGGCAAATGCTGATCGATCAGGTAAGCCGGCAGATGCACGCCGATAAACACCACTTGGAAACCGCAGACGAAAAAACCGAACGCCAGTAGCCAGAACCCGGAGTGGGAGCAGGCTTCCTTCAGCGCTTCACGTAAGGTTTGCTGCCCGGCCATGACAGGCAGCGGCCGATCCTTGAGCATGCTCACCAGCGGCAGAATCAACGCCACCATCAAGCCCAGCGCCAGCAGTGCCGCCGACCAACCCAGCCAACTGATCAAGCCCAGGGTGCCCGGCACCATGGCGAACTGGCCGAAAGAACCAGCGGCACTCGCAATGCCCATGGCGATGCTGCGTTTTTCCGGCGGCACGGCACGGCCGACCACGCCCAGAATCACCGAAAACGAGGTGCCGGACAGGCCAATACCAATCAGCAAACCGGCGCTCAACGATAACGACCACGCCGAATCGGACATCCCCATCAGCACCAGGCCGACGGCGTACAACACACCGCCAACCAACACCGCCTTGCTCGCCCCAAAGCGGTCGGCCAGGGCGCCGGTGAACGGCTGCGCCAGGCCCCAGATCAGGTTCTGCAAAGCAATGGCAAAGGCAAACGTCTCACGTCCCCAGCCGAATTCGGCGCTCATCGGCGCCAGGAACAGCCCGAAGCCATGCCGCACACCCAGGGACAACGCCAGGATCAGCGCACTCCCCACAAGAATCCAGCCACTGGTGCGCCACATCGAGGTCATTTCTTATTCTCCATTTACGGGTATATACCCGCTTGTAGTCGAACAAACCCCCGTTCAGGCGAGTTCATCCAGCAAGGCCAACAGGGTTTCGCGTTTTTCCGCGCCCAACCGATCAATCAATTTCTGCTGCGCCGCCTCCCAGGCCGGCAAGGCCGCTGCCAATCGCGCCGCGCCGGCTTCGGTCAACAGCACCAGGCGGTTGCGCAGATCGTCGCCCTCGACCAACCGCACCAGGCCTTCGCCTTCCAGTACACGCAGGTTGCGCCCCAACGTACTGCGATCCAGCCCCATGGCGTCGGCCAGGCTGGAAATACTCGGCTGATCGAGACGCTGCAGATTGCACAGCAAAGAATACTGGGCGACGTTGATCCCGAAGCCGTCGAGAGCGCCGTCGTAATGCCTGCTGACGCCACGGGCGGCGCGTCGCAGGTTGGTGCATAAACATTGGGAGGCAAGCATGGAACGTGTATATACCCGCGATTCAGCAAATGCAAGCAAGTGTTACAGCGCCAGCCCGACCAGAACCGCCACTTCCAGCAGCTCCAGCAGCGCGCCGGCGGTGTCGCCCGTGGTGCCGCCGAGGCGCTTGACCATCAGGTGGCGCAGGCCGATAAAGCACAGCGCCGCGAGCAGGACCGCGATCCCGCCGCTGAAACCAGCGATCAGGAGGCAGGCCAGGCCGCTGAGGATCAGCACCTGCTGGCCGACAATCCTCGGTAAGTGATCCGACAATGCCTGGCCCAATCCTCCGGCACGCACATAGCGCGTGGTAAGAAACAGCGCGAGCATCGACGCACGCCCGATCAGCGGCGCGAGGATCAGCGCCACGTTATTGTGCTGCTCGATCAGCGCCACCAGCGCGGTGAACTTGAGCAGCAATACCAGGCCGAGGGTGACCACGGCGATCGGCCCGCTACGTGGGTCTTTCATGATGGTCAGGGTGCGCTCACGATCGCCAAAACCACCAAGCCAGGCGTCCGCGCTGTCCGCCAGCCCGTCCAGGTGCAAACCGCCACTGAGCAACACCCAGGCCGTCAGCAACAGCGCGGCGTGCAGCAACAGCGGCGCGCCCGCCAACGCGAGGTTCAGGCCCCACAACAGCAGGCCGAACAACAGGCCCACCAGCGGATAAAACAGCAGTGAGCGCCCCAGTTCCTGCGGTTGCGGCATGCCCGGCAGACGAATCGGCAGGCTGCTCAGGAACTGCAGGGCGATCCAGAACGGCAGCATGTTCAGCGCCCTTCCTTCAACACGCCGTCGGCCGCGACCTGCAGGCTGAACAGCGCGCCATGGCCGACTTCGACATTCAGCAATTGCGCTCGAGGCAAACCGCGCGCCCGGGCCAGCAGCAGACGCATCACGCCACCGTGGCTGATCAACAACACACGCTGGCCGGCATAAGCCTGATGCAAGCGTGAGACCGCGCCGAGGACCCGATCGGAAAAGTCGCTGACACGTTCGCCGTCTGGTGGCGTGAAGCTATAGGGGTCGGCCCAGAACGCGCCCAGCCCGTCGGCATCGGTCTCCATCAACGCCGCTGCGTTCTGCCCTTCCCAGGCACCGAAGTGCAATTCCTGCAGAGCCTTTTCCAGGCTCACTGGCACGTTGAGTGTTGTGCCCAGCTCTTGCGCAAACCGCGCGCACCGTTGCAGCGGCGAACTGATCAGGCGATCCCACGGGCCCTGCTCCGCTACGGCAGCGCGCATTTGCGCCCAGCCGTTTTCGGTGAGCGCATCGTCGAGGCTGCCGCGCAGGCCACCACCCAATTCGGTTTCGCCGTGGCGCAGCAGGTCCAGGTGCAAGGTCATGCCGGGCGGTCCGCCACGGCGGCTTCAGCAAATGTGGCCATCTGCCCGTGCAGCGCACAGGCCAGGCGCAGCAGCGGCACCGCCAGGGCCGCGCCGCTGCCTTCGCCGAGTCGCAGGCCGAGTTCGAGCAACGGTTGTGCGTCGAGGCTGTGCAATACATGGCGATGGCCCGGCTCGGCGCCGCGATGGCCGAACACCAGCCACTCACGGCATGCCGGGTTCAGCCGCGTGGCGACCAACGCCGCGACGCTGCAGATAAAGCCGTCCACCAGCACCACAATGCCATCCTGGGCGCAGGCCAGATAGGCACCGACCAACGCTGCAATCTCCAACCCGCCGAGGTTGAACAGGGTTTGCAGCGCGTCACCGCGTTGCGCGGCGTGCACGGCCAGCGCGCGTTCGATGACCGCGACTTTGTGGCTGACGCCCTGGGCATCCAAGCCGGTGCCCGGCCCGGTCAAATCACTGACCGGGCAATCGAGCAAAGCACACGCCAACGCGCTGGCGGCGGTGGTGTTGCCGATCCCCATCTCGCCGCCGATAAACAACTGCGCGCCGCTCGCCAACGCACGGCGCGCGCTGTCGCGACCGGCCTGCAGCGCCAGCCGCCCTTGTGCCTCGGTCATCGCCGGGGCGTTGACGAAGTTGGCGGTGCCGGCTGCGATATTCAGGTGACGCACACCGGGCAGGTTCAGCGACGGCGTCACCGTGCCGAGGTCGATCACTTCCAACTGCGCCGTCAGTTGCTGCGCCAATACGCTGATGGCCGCACCGCCGGAGACAAAGTTATGCAACATCTGCGCGGTGACTGCCTGGGGATACGCCGACACGCCTTCGGCCACCACGCCGTGGTCGCCGGCAAAGATGGCGATCCACACCTGCTCCAGCGTAGGTTTGACCCGGCCTTGCAAGCCGGCCAACTGCACCGCCAACGCTTCCAACTGGCCGAGGGAGCCGGCCGGTTTGGTCAATTGCTGTTGGCGCGCCAAGGCCTGTTGATACGCCAAAGCGTCGCTGGCCTTGCACGGGTTGAGCCACCAGGTTTCCGTCATAACGCAGTACCTTTCAAAGTCAGGGGCAGGCCGGCAACGGTCAGGACAACACGCTGACACCGTTCGGCCAAGGCTTGATGCAGCCAACCGGCTTCATCCACATAGCGGCGAGTCAATTCGCCCAGCGGCACGACACCCAAACCGGTCTCGTTGCTGACAAACAGGATTTCACCGGGCAATGAGGCCAGGCTTTCCAGTAATTGGTCACGCTCAAAAGCCAGGCGCTCGGGGTTATCGAGCAGCAGCAGATTGGTCAGCCAGAGCGTGAGGCAATCCACCAGCAGGCAGCGCTCGGGCGCGGCGTTTTCACGCAGCACCCGTGCCAGTTCGATCGGTTCTTCGATCAGGCCCCAGTGTTCCGGGCGACGCTGGCGATGCAGGGCGACGCGCTGGTTCATCTCGCCGTCCAGCGGTTGGCTGGTGGCGATATAAATGACGGGCAACGCGCTGTCGCCGGCAAGTTTTTCGGCGAGGCGGCTTTTGCCGGAACGGGCGCCGCCGAGGATCAGTTGGAGCATGGGATGGCACCTCGCTGCCCCAGGGAAATCCGATTGATACCATCGCAGGCAAGCCAGCTCCCACACTTCGAGCGCATGTACACCGTCAAACCCCACACAACGTGCGCAACAGCGCGGTATCCAGATGGTTGTCCACCAGGTCGGCCAAGCGCTCGATATCGCGCTCACGCAGGGCGTGGTAATCCACCTCCTGTACCGCCTGCAAACCGGCCCAGCGCAACAAGGCGCTGCACGCAGCAGGGGTTTCGAACAAGCCGTGCAGGTAGGTGCCGAAGATCTGCCCGTCGGGGCTCTGCGCGCCATCGCTGCGGCCGTCGTCCAGCAACACGGCCGCGTTCGACAAGGCCGCGCCGGACGTCACCCCTGCGTGGATCTCATAACCACTGACCTCGGCGTCCTCCAGCAGCAGGCGCCCACGCACATTGCGCAGTTGCTTGTGCTCCTCCAGCGTCGTACTGAACGCCAGCCAGCCCAGGCCTGCACTCGACCCGGCCGGCCCCTCGAGCCCGAGCGGGTCATGCACCTGCTCGCCGAGCATCTGCAACCCGCCGCAAATCCCCAGCACCTTGCCGCCGTAGCGCAAGTGCCGCGCCACCGCCGTGTCCCAGCCATTGGCACGCAGGTACGCGAGGTCACTGCGCACGCTTTTCGAGCCCGGCAAGATAATCAGGTCGGCGCCAGGAATCGGCTGACCCGGGCCGATGAACTGCAAGTCCACCTGGGGATGCAGGCGCAGCGGGTCGAAGTCGGTGTGATTGCTGATGCGCGGCAATACCGGGACGACCACCTTGAGCACCTGGGCAGCCTTGTCGATCTGGCGCTGGTCGATGCCGTCTTCGGCTTCCAGATGCAGGTCCATCACGTAGGGCAATACGCCGACCACCGGCTTGCCGGTGCGTGCTTCCAGCCAATCCAGCCCCGGCTGCAACAAAGCGATATCACCGCGAAAACGGTTGATGATGAAGCCCTTGACCCGCGCCTGCTCGCTCGCCGAAAGCAATTCGAGGGTGCCGACCAGATGCGCGAACACGCCGCCGCGATTGATGTCGGCGATCAGCAGCACCGGGCAGTCCACGGCTTCGGCGAAGCCCATGTTGGCAATGTCATTGGCGCGCAGGTTGATCTCCGCCGGGGAGCCCGCGCCTTCCACCATCACCACCGGGTAGGCTTCGCTCAAGCGCGCGTGGGACGCCAGCACCGCGTGCATCGCGATGGCTTTGTAGTCGTGATAGGCCACTGCGTTCATGCTGGTCACGGCACGGCCATGGATGATCACTTGGGAGCCGGTATCGCTGTTGGGTTTGAGCAGCACCGGGTTCATGTCGGTGTGCGGCGCCAGGTTGGCGGCCTGGGCCTGCACTGCCTGGGCGCGGCCAATTTCGCCGCCTTCGGCCGTTACCGCGCTGTTGAGCGCCATGTTCTGCGGTTTGAACGGCACCACCGCCACGCCCTGGCGCACCAGCCAGCGACACAGGGCGGTGACCAGGGTGCTTTTACCGGCATCGGACGTCGTGCCTTGCACCATCAGCGTACTCATGGCGCTTCCTTGTAGGCGATCAGCGCCTGTTCGAGGCGCAGCCAGTCGGCATCGGTGTCGGGCAGGCCGAAACGCAGGCTGCTGTCGTGGACAAACAGGCGCAGCAGAATGCCGCGCTGGGCCATGAAGTTGTGCATGCGTTCGGCGTGAGGGGTGATCAGCCATTGGAACAGGGCGCAGCCGCCCTGGGGTTGAAAGCCTTGGCGTTCCAGCAATTCGAACAAGCGCTGGCCGGCTTCCAGGCAACGATTACGTTGCCGGGTGTGCCCGGCGGTATCGCGCAGACACACTTGGCCGATCACCCGCGTCGGCCCGCTGACCGCCCATGGCCCAACCTGTTCGGCCAACAGCTTGAGCAACCGGCGCTCCGCCAACACAAATCCCAGGCGCACACCGGCCAGGCCGAAGAACTTGCCGAACGAACGCAGCACGATCAGGCCGACCTGATGGGCCTGGCCGGCCAGGCTCAGGTGCGGCGTGACGTCCATGAACGCTTCGTCCACCACCAGCCAGCCACCGCGCTGGGCCAGCCGCGCGTGCCAATCCAGCAGGCGTTGCGGGGTCAGGCTCAGGCCGGTCGGGTTATTCGGGTTGACCACCACCAGCACGTCCAGGCTGTCGAGAAAGAAGTCGACTTCCTGCTCCTGCACTTCGCGCACCACGTAGCCGGCGCGGCGCCAAGCCTCGGCGTGCTCGGCGTAACAAGGTGACAGCACACCGACCTTGCCACCCCGACGCAGACGCGGCAGCAGTTGGATCGCTGCCTGGGAACCGGGCACCGGCAATAAATGCGCGGTGCCGTAATACTCGCTGGCGGCTTGTTCGAGGCCGTCGTCGGTTTCCGGCAGGCGCGCCCAGGCGCGCAACGGAATCTCGGGGACCGGCCACGGCCAGGGCGCCAGGCCGCTGGACAGGTCGAGCCATTCGGCTTCGGCAATCCCGTATTCAATCGCCGCCTTGCGCAGGCGGCCACCGTGCTCAAGCATACAATTGCCCCCCGATGCATAAAATCAGCAGCCACAACCATACGCCGCGCTGCACCAGTTGCCAGCCGCGGTCGATGGCGTCTGCATCCGCCGCCGGGCCTTCGCCCAGTGGCGGGCGCTGGTGCAGCTCACCGTGGTAGATCGCGGGACCGCCCAACTCGACGCCCAAGGCACCTGCCCCCGCCGCCATCACCGGACCGGCGTTGGGGCTATCCCAGGTCGAGCCCTGGCGGCGCCAGCATTTGATCGCCAGCCTGGTTTTACCGAGTATGGCGTAGGTCAACGCCACCAGGCGTGCCGGAATATAGTTCAGTACGTCGTCGATCTTGGCCGCCGCCCAACCGAAGCGCTCAAAGCGTGCGTTGCGATAGCCCCACATCGCGTCGAGGGTGTTGCTCAAGCGGTAAAGCACCACGCCCGGCACACCCGCGACGACAAACCAGAACAGTGCGGCAAAGACCGCGTCACTGCCGTTCTCCAGCACCGATTCAGTGGCGGCGCGGGCCACTTCAGTGCGATCCAGCTCACTGGTCTGGCGACTCACCAGGTAACTCACGCGTCGACGGGCTTCGTCCAGGTCATCGCTGCGCAAGGCCTGGGCCACCGGGATCACATGTTCGCCGAGACTGCGCATGCCGAGGGCACAGTACAACGCGAGGATCTCCAGCACCCAACCGATATAAGGCGCCCACGACAACGCAGTGGCCAGCAGCGTCAGCGGCACCACCGCAATAAACCACGCGGTCACACCATGGCTGCGCCAGCCACGGCCACCGCTGTTGAAACGCTGCTCGATACGCGCGGCAAAATTGCCGAACGCCACCAGCGGATGCCCGCGCCTGGGCTCGCCCAGCAGCGCATCCAGCGCCACCGCAGCGACACACAGCAAGGCCACACTCATTGACGCACTCCCCACGCATTCTCATACAACATGTCACTCAGCGGCCGCGGTTCGGCCCAGCCTTCGAGCTGCAACATCGGTGCCGGGTAGAACGCCTCGACCGGCCCCAGGCACAGCACCGCCAGGGGTTTCGCACCGGGCGGCAAGCCCAGCAGGTCGGCCAGGGCTTGCGGCTCGAACAGCGAGACCCAGCCCATGCCCAAGCCTTCGACACGCGCCGCCAGCCACAGATTCTGGATCGCGCAGGACAACGAGGCCATGTCCATTTCCGGCAAGGTGCGTCGGCCGAAGATATGCCGCTCGCGGTCATCCATCAGCGCCGCCACCAGCACTTCGGCGCAGTCGTGGATGCCTTCGACCTTGAGCTTCATAAATGTATCGGAACGCTCGCCCAACGCCTCGGCGGTGCGTATGCGTTCTTCCTCCACCAACTGTTGAATCCGGCTACGCAGTTGGCGGTCGCTGATGCGGATAAACCGCCACGGTTGCATCAAGCCAACGCTCGGCGCCTGGTGTGCGGCCTGGAGCAAACGGTGCAGCAGTTCGGGAGCCACATCGCCGCCGCTGAAGTGACGCATGTCGCGGCGCTCGGCGATGGCGCGGTAGACGGCCTGGCGCTCGGCTTCGGGGAAGGCGTTGTCGGTCATGAGCCTATCGCGGGCAAGCCCGCTCCCGCAGTGGATTCGTGGTGTTTAGCCGAGTGCGATTTGCCTTCGCCGGGCGCAAACAGCGCAGCAACGGCGCGGGGGTTGGAAGGGAAATAGAAGTGGACGTAGGACGCGGTCAGCCGCCCCTGCCGATACACCGCCTCGGCCCCGCGCCCACCATTGGGGCTCACGCCACGGGCAACGGGCTGCCATTCGGTGCTGGTCAGCGAGTGGTGATAGGTATGACCGCGCAACACACCCTCGGGCAATTCGACGCTTTGCAGGGCCAGGGCCGCGAGCTTCTTTTGCATCACCGCATCGCCCTGTAGCAGGCCGACCAGTTCGGCGCGGATGCCGTCGACATCGGTGAGCGAGTCCAACAGATAAAGCATCCCGCCACACTCGGCGAGCAGCGGTTTGCCGGCAGCGTGATGGGCACGGATCGCATCCAGCATCGCGGTGTTTTCCGACAGCGCCTGGTGATGCAGTTCGGGGTAACCGCCCGGCAGATAGAGGCTGTCGGCATCGGGCAATTGGCGATCATGGATCGGCGAGAAGAAGCTCAACTCAGCGCCCATCGCCCGCAGCAGATCGAGGCTCGCACCGTAGGTGAAGGCGAAGGCTTCGTCACGGGCGATGGCAATACGCACGCCGGCCAGCAACGGTTCGGCGCGGATCACGGGCGGTGCGGCAAAGGTCACCGGCGGCGGCAACGCGACCTCGCAACTGCTGCCCAACGCCTGGGCGGCAGCGTCCAGGCGCAGGTCGAGGTCATTCAGTTCGCTGGCTTGCACCAGGCCCAGGTGGCGACTGGGCAATTCGATAGCGGTCTCGCGGGACAGCGCGCCATACCAGCGCAGGCCTTCGGTGAGGCTGCCTTCAAGCAGTTGTGCATGGCGCAGGGTGCCGACGCGGTTGGCCAGCACCCCGGCGAACGGCAAGTCCGGCTGGTAGCGTGCCAGGCCGAGGGCCAGGGCGCCGAAGGTTTGCGCCATCGCAGTGCCATCGATCACGCCGAGCACCGGGACACCGAAGTGTCGCGCCAGGTCAGCGCTGGAAGGCGTGCCGTCGAACAGGCCCATCACGCCTTCGATCAGGATCAGGTCCGCCTCCCCCGCTGCTTCCCACAGCAAGCGACGACTTTCCTGCTCGCCCACCATCCACATATCCAATTGATACACCGGCGCACCGCTGGCGCGCTCGTGAATCATCGGGTCGAGGAAGTCCGGGCCGCATTTGAACACGCGCACCTTACGCCCCAGGTTGCGGTGCAAACGGGCCAGCGCGGCGGTGACCGTGGTTTTGCCCTGGCCGGACGCCGGTGCGGCGATCAAGACGGCCGGGCAATGACGGGGCTGATTCAAAGTTCGACGCCTTTCTGTGCCTTGATACCGGCCTGGAACGCGTGCTTGAGCATGCCCATCTCGGTGACGGTGTCGCCCATTTCGATCAGCTCGGGCTTGGCGCCACGGCCGGTGACGACCACGTGCTGCATCGGCGGGCGGGCCTGCAGATCGCCAAGGACTTGATCCAGGTCGAGATAGCCGTGCTTGAGCGCGATGTTCAGCTCATCCAGCACCACCAGACCGATGGACGGGTCTTGCAGCAATTGGCGGGACACCGCCCAGGCGGCTTCAGCGGCCGCGATGTCGCGCTGGCGGTCCTGGGTTTCCCAGGTAAAACCCTCGCCCATCACATGGAAACGCACTTGCTCGGGGAAGCGGCGGAAGAACAGTTCTTCGCCGGTGCTGTTGCGCCCCTTGATGAACTGCACCACACCGCACTGCATGCCATGGCCCATGGCACGGGCCAGCATGCCAAATGCCGAGCTGCTCTTGCCTTTGCCGTTGCCGGTCAGCACCAGCAGCAAGCCGCATTCGTTCGGGGAATTGGCGATGCGTTCATCGATCACGGCTTTTTTACGCAGCATGCGCGCCAGGTGGCGTTCGTCGCGCTCGGGGGAATCGGTCATGGCAGCTCTCCGTTGGGGCTGGACAAAAACGGCGGGCAGGAAAAATCAAAAACAGACAGCCAAGCATCGCCCACCGTGATGCTGTTGGATGATCCGGGCCGGTCTCCGGGCTCATGAGTGGCGCGCTAGAGCGCACGCCGACGGCGCGCCTTCCCATATCGCGAGCGATACAGTGGCAAACAGCACCGTTTTGACTCATTTACCGTTGCGGGGGCAGCGCCGGAATCGCGGCAGCACTGTGTACAAGTGCGCTCACTCACCGGCTTCCCTGTTTCACTCAGTCGACCCGTAGGTCACAGAGCACCTGGAACAAGCCGCGAAGGTTAGTGGGTTGGGGGTGGAGCGTCAATTAAAGCTGGCCTTGTACTTGAACCATCGCCGCAACGCACACCTCTACCCTTACAGGCATCCAGGAGAAAACCATGCATAAAACAAGACTCGCCTTACTGATCATGCTCGCGGGCAGCCTTGCCGCCTGCGGCGAAAGCTCGACCCTGAAGGTATCCGACGGCACCGGGCCTTCACCGCAACTGCCGGAACCGAACAAGACGCTGATCCCCACGGTGAACATCGCTCCGGCCATCGGCTGGCCCGCAGGCACCACGCCGACGGCCGCCGCCGGCACCCAGGTGGCGGCCTTCGCCGAAGGCCTGGACCACCCGCGCTGGCTGTACGTATTACCCAACGGCGATGTGCTGGTGGCGCAAACCAACGCGCCGCCCAAGCCGGATGACTCCAAAGGCATTCGTGGCTGGGTGATGGAGAAAGTCATGGGCCGCGCCGGCGCCGGTGTGCCGAGCCCAAACCGCATCACCCTGCTGCGCGATGCCGACCACGATGGGGTCGCGGAGACCCGCACGGTATTCCTGGAAAACCTCAACTCGCCCTTCGGCATGACGCTGGTCGGCAATGACCTGTACGTGGCCGATTCGGACAAGCTGCTGCGCTTTGCCTATCAGACCGGCGAAACCGTGATCAAGACCGCCGGCAGCAAGGTCATCGACCTGCCAGCGGGCAGCATCAACCATCACTGGACGAAAAACGTGGTGGCCAGCAAGGACGGCAGCAAGTTGTATGTGAGCGTCGGTTCCAACAGCAACGTCGCCGAGAACGGCCTGGAAGCGGAACAAGGCCGCGCGGCGATCTGGGAAGTCGACCGCGCCAGCGGCCAACACCGCATCTTCGCCTCCGGCCTGCGCAACCCCAACGGCATGGCCTGGGAACCGCAGAGCGGCAAGCTGTGGACGGCGGTGAACGAGCGCGATGAGATCGGCAGCGACCTGGTGCCGGACTACATCACCTCGGTCCAGGATGGCGCCTTTTATGGCTGGCCCTTCAGCTACTACGGGCAGCACGTGGATGTACGCGTCACGCCGCAAAACCTGGATCTGGTGGCCAAAGCCATTGCGCCGGACTACGCCGTAGGCCCACACACCGCCTCGCTAGGCCTGACCTTCGCCGAGGGCAGCAAACTGCCAGCTCCCTTTATCAACGGCGCGTTTATCGGCCAGCACGGTTCGTGGAACCGCAAGCCGCACAGCGGCTACAAGGTGATCTTCGTACCGTTCGAGGGCGGCAAGCCGAAGGGGCCGCCGGTCGACGTGCTGACCGGGTTCCTCAACAGCGACGGGCAAGCCATGGGCCGACCGGTTGGCGTGGTCATCGACAAGCAAGGCGGTTTGCTGGTGGCGGATGATGTGGGGAATAAAGTGTGGCGGGTTTCTGCGGCTAAGTAACTATTCTCAAGACCGCCACAAAACAAATGTGGGAGGGAGCTTGCTCCCTCCCACATTGGGATCCTGGCTTGACTTAAGGGTTACGCGCCAGATTTTCAGCCGGCAACACACGCTTGGCACTCAGGTAGGCATTCTGCCAATAGGCTTTGGACAAGGTATCCAGCTTCACCGTACCGCCCGTCTGCGGCGCATGCACAAAGCGCCCTTCGCCGACATAGATCCCGGCGTGGCTGACCTGTGAGCCACCGCCCGTGGCGAAGAACAACAGGTCACCGGTTTGCAGGTTCTGCTCGCTGACGTCCTGGCCACGCATCACGATCAGTTCGCGCGTGGTGCGCGGCAGGGAGATGCCGGCGGCATCACGGTAGACAAACCCGATCAGCCCGCTGCAATCGAACCCCGAGTCTGGCGTGTTGCCACCCCAACGATAAGGCGTACCGACCAGGCCCAGCGCTCGGAAGAGCACGTCTTCGGCGGCTGGCGAGAAACTCTGGCTGGTGTTGAACACCGGTTTAGGCTTGGCCGCTACGGGCGCAGGCTGCGGTCGGCTTGCGCAGGCGCTGAGCAGCGCGGCGCAAACAATAAGAATCAGGCGGGCCGAGGTCGACATGTGCAGAACAATCCTGGTCTGGATGCGGCTTTCGCTGCCGAACGCTGAAAACCAGAACGCGCAAGCAAGGCTTGCGCGAACGGATTACAACAATATTCAAGGATTCTAGCGCTTACACGTCAAACTTCAAGTATCACTTTAACTTTACTTGCTGGCGGTAATCGTCGTCGGGGCCATGGCGAGTGCGCGTTTGGCTTCGATGAAGGTTTTGCTCCAGTAGCTGTCGCCCAGGCTGTCGACTCGAACACCACCGCTGCGGCGGCTGCTGGAGTGGATAAACTGGTTATCGCCCAGGTAGATACCGGCGTGACTGACGCGACCACGACCACTGGTACTGAAGAAAAGCAGATCACCCGGCTTGAGGTTGTTACGCGCGACCAACGGTGCATTCACGTTGATCATTTCGCGAGTGGAGCGTGGCAGGTTCATGCCAGCTTCTTCACGAAACAGGTAACCGATAAAACCGCTGCAATCGAAACCGGCTTCGGAAGTACCGCCGAAACGGTAACGGGTACCGATCAGGGACATGCCGCGCTCGAGAATGCTGTCGGCCAGAACGGGAAGCTGATAAGGCTTGTTGCCAGCGAAGGCGGCCAGTTCTTTTTCGGTTGCCAGCTCTTCCTCATAAACAGTGGAAGACTGCGCAGCAACGAATTTTGCCTGATTTTTATACTGTTGAGCGTGCTGCTCGGCCACTTGTTGAGGGTGGGAGGCGCAACCAAACAACAGAGCTACAAGTGCGAGAGGCACGAGGGGTGCGAAGCGATTTAGCATGGGCACGACCGTGGCAAATGTGTAAAGAAGTCGAGACTATGCCTTCTATCACATCGATTTGCAAATTCAATCGTGACCTATGTGACTTATTGTTTGCGCTATGACATCTAAGCCCTTAATACCCTATGCACGTGTTTTGCGTGGCCAAGCCGGCCCAAACGCAGGTTTTCTGGCGCCTGAAATCTGCTGAAGCCCTACGAAATACAAGGGTTTGCTACCAGCCAAGGGTTTCCTTGAGGAAGGGAATCGTCAGCTTGCGCTGGGCCTGCAAAGAGGCCTGATCGAGCTGTTCGAGCAAATCAAACAACGCGCTCATGCTGCGGGTGCCACGGGTGAGAATAAAGTGCCCGACTTCGTCGGTGAGGTGCAGGCCGCGACGGGACGCACGCAATTGCAGGGCACGCAATTTGTCCTCGTCGGACAATGGGCGCATCTGGAAGATCAGCGCCAGGGTCAGGCGCGACTTGAGGTCGGCCAGCTTGACCGGCAACTCACGGGGCGAGGTCGAGGCCGCGATCAACAGGCGGCGGCCGCTGTCGCGCAGGCGGTTGAACAGATGAAACAGCGCCTCTTCCCAATCTGCCTTGCCGGCGATGGCCTGCAGATCATCCAGGCACACCAGTTCGTATTGTTCGAGGTTGTCGAAAATCCCGATCCCGCGATCCATCAACTCGGCCAACGGCAGGTAAACCGCCGGTTCGCCCATTTGTTCGAAGCGCAGGCACGCGGCCTGCAACAGGTGGGTGCGCCCCACGCCCTGCTTGCCCCACAGATAGATCAGGCTTTCAGTCCACCCGGCGTCGGCTTCGCAGAGCCGCTCGACATAGCCGAGTGCAGCGGCATTGGCGCCTGGGTAGTAATTGATAAAGGTGGCGTCGTCACGCAGACGCACACCTAAGGGCAGCTGAATCGGTTTCATGCTGACTGAACGGCTCCGATCGAACCGTTAGTGGCCTCTGTGAAAAGTTTGCAAAGTTTATACCCGTGACGCTGGGCGCACAATGCAGCAGACCACAAGCAAAATCAAAGGTTTGCGTTAACTTGCTGGATTTACGCGAATTGTTTGACGCGACAGTGCCAGAAACAACAAACCCGGCCTGAGCCGGGTTTGTGACACCGCGATTACAAGTCGGGGTCTTCGACACCCGTATACACATCCGAATCCTTGTACAGATCGTGTACATGACGCACCAGCACCATGATCACCGCCGCCACCGGCAGCGCAAGCAGGATGCCGGTAAAGCCGAACAACTCACCGCCGGCCAGGATCGCAAAGATCACCGCGACCGGGTGCAGGCCGATGCGGTCGCCCACCAGCAGCGGGGTCAGCACCATGCCTTCGAGGGCCTGGCCGACCATAAACACCGCGACAATCCCAAGCATCGGGTACAGGTCACCGCCAAACTGGAACAGCCCGGCGACCAGCGCAGCACCGATGCCAATCACAAAGCCCATGTACGGCACGATGGCTGCCAGGCCGGCAATCAAGCCAATCAACAGGCCCAACTCCAGACCGATCGCCATCAAGCCGGCGGCATAGATAATCCCCAGGGCCAGCATCACCAGTAATTGGCCACGCACGAACGCCCCCAGCACCTCGTGACACTCCCCGGCCAGGGACACAATGCGCGCCTCACGGGCGCGCGGCAGCAGGCTGCGAATCTTGGCCATCATGATGTCCCAGTCCCGCAACAGGTAGAACGCCACCACCGGGATCAACACCAGGTTAGTCAGCCAGCCGATCAGCGCCAGGCTGGATGCCGTCGCCTGACTGAGAACCACGCCGATAATATCGCTGGTCTGGCCCATATGCTCGCTGATCGCGGCCTTGACCTTGTCGAACTTCCAGAAGCCATCCGCCAGCCCCAGCTTGGCCTGGGCCCACGGCATCGCCGTATGCTGCAGCCAGTCGAGCATTTGCGGCGCCAACTCATACAGACGGAACAATTGCTTGGCCAGCATCGGCACCAGCACCAGCACCAGCGCCGTGATGATGAGCGTAAACAGCGCAAACACCGTGACCACGCCCAAGGTCCGTGACAAGCCGGCTTTCTCCAGACGATCCACCACGGGATCGAACAGATAGGCGAGCAACAGCGCTATCAGGAACGGCGTCAGGATCGAATGCAGCAAGAACACAAAAATGCACAGCAGGGCGATCCCGCCAAGCCAAACCCAACGACGCGTATCCGCCATAAACCACTCCATCTTTTATCGGCTGCTATATAAAGCAGAACATTTACCAACGAAAACGCAGTTGCGCCTGCGGCTCAGGGGCGGCGACCGGCTGCGTGCCGTCCACTGGCGGTTGCGCAGCCAGTGCTTCACCCGCGGGAATCTCCTGCAACCTGGCCAGGCTCAGTTGAGTCCGCAACTGATCGGCGCTGCCATTGACGCGATACACAATACGATTGCCATCCACACGCTGCGGCTGGCCGCCAAACGGCTCGAGCAAGTGGCCCAGCGCCGCGTAGCGTTCCAGGGTCATGCCCTGCACTTCGAGCAATTGCTCGGTGCTCACGCCCGGCTTGACGGCAAAGCGGGGCGCCAGTTTTTGGCTGACGGCCAGCATCACGGCATCGGCCACGGCGGAGGTGTCGGCCCCTTGCGCGGTGCCCTGCTCGCTCTTGTCGCCCAGCCACAGGCGCCATTTGGCCTGCCATTGGCTGCCTTCCTGGCGCGCATGCACCGCGAGCATGGCATCGGCGCCGTAGCGTTCCGAGGCCGCACGCAACGGCGTGGCGTCCGCGCTTTCCAGATTCGGCGCAGTGGCGACCACCTGTTCATCCAGATCCCCCAACGGCAGGCGCAGCGGCAAGCCACGGTGTTGCGCCGCACGGCGCAGCGCCTGGGCGACGGCCTGGCCATCCCCTACCAGGTTGCTGCCGTCGGTGGAGTCGTTCAGCCACCAACCGAGGATCGACGGCCGATTGCTGCCCCAGATCGACAAGCCCGCCCCACGCAAAGCGCGATCGGTGCTGACCGGATCGAAATCCACTTGCAGACTTTCCGGTGGCCCGGCGTCGTAGCCGTATTGGCTGATGATTTGTTGCGGGTCCTTGCGCACCGCCGCCAGGCCAAGGCCATCGGCGGCCTTGGCGTCGCCAGTCAGGCGGAGCACCAGGGTTTGAACGGCGCGCTGGGTCGCCTGGTCGCGTTCTTGCGGGGACTGGCTGCTGACCGGTTCGAGTACTTGATAAAGACCATTGAGGGTTTCGGCATGACTCGCCAGGCTGACCAACGACAAGCAGCCTACAAAAAAGACATTACACAGACGCATGGAAGATTCCCGAACGACAAAATTAGCGACTGGAACAGACCGCGTGATCTCGGTTTGCCAAGGCTGTGACCCCAGCTACCGGTAAAACATTCACGGAGTCTCGGTAAGTTTTCCTACTGTCATAACGATAGCGGCTTCAAGGCTATACCTTAATACGCACCGAAGCAGACCCGATTAGCATTTTTTTAATCGGCTTTTTTAATCTATATGGCCCTGCCCGTCGGCCCGAGGATGGCCGCTGCCCCTCAAGCCTGATAAAATCGCGCGCCTTCGCAGACCGTCAGCGGCTGGGCCTTTTCACAAGCGCCCTTGCCCACTCGGTCGTTACCCCTGAATCCCCCCTAAAGGCCTGGATCATGAGCAAGCAACCCTCCCTGAGCTACAAGGACGCCGGTGTAGACATCGACGCCGGTGAAGCATTGGTCGAACGCATCAAGAGCGTCGCCAAGCGCACTGCGCGCCCCGAAGTCATGGGCGGCCTGGGCGGTTTTGGCGCCCTCTGCGAAATCCCGGCCGGCTACAAACAGCCGGTGCTGGTCTCCGGCACCGACGGCGTGGGCACCAAGCTGCGCCTGGCACTGAACCTGAACAAACACGACAGCATCGGCATCGACCTGGTCGCCATGTGCGTCAACGACCTGGTGGTGTGCGGCGCCGAGCCGTTGTTCTTCCTTGACTACTACGCCACCGGCAAGCTCAACGTCGAAACCGCCACCCAGGTGGTCACCGGTATCGGCGCCGGCTGTGAATTGTCGGGTTGCTCCCTGGTTGGCGGCGAAACCGCTGAAATGCCGGGCATGTACGAAGGCGAAGACTACGACCTGGCCGGTTTCTGCGTCGGCGTAGTCGAAAAAGCCGAGATCATCGACGGCTCCAAAGTCGCTGCCGGCGACGCCCTGCTTGCCCTGCCATCGTCCGGCCCGCACTCCAACGGTTACTCGCTGATCCGCAAGATCATCGAAGTGTCCGGCGCCGATATCGAAAACATCCAGCTCGACGGCAAGCCACTGACCGACCTGCTGATGGCCCCGACGCGCATCTACGTCAAGCCACTGCTCAAGCTGATCAAGGACACGGGCGCGGTCAAAGCCATGGCCCACATCACCGGCGGCGGCCTGCTGGACAACATCCCGCGCGTCCTGCCCAAAGGCGCCCAGGCGATTGTCGACGTGGCCAGTTGGCAGCGTCCTGCGGTATTCGACTGGCTGCAAGAGAAAGGCAACGTCAACGAAACCGAAATGCACCGCGTGCTGAACTGCGGCGTGGGCATGGTGATCTGCGTGGCGCAAGAGCACGTGGAAACTGCGTTGAACGTACTGCGCGAAGCCGGCGAGCAGCCTTGGGTCATCGGCCAGATCGCCGCCGCTGCTGAAGGCGCGGCTCAGGTTGAACTGAAGAACCTTAAGGCGCACTGATGCCTGCAACCTGTGATGTCGTGGTGCTGCTCTCCGGCACCGGCAGTAATTTGCAGGCCCTGATCGACAGCACGCGCACCGGCGACAGCCCGGCGCGCATCGCTGCGGTGATCTCCAACCGCAGCGACGCCTATGGCCTGCAACGCGCCAGGGACGCTGGCATTGCCACGCGCACCCTGGATCACAAGGCTTTCGAAGGTCGCGAGGCCTTCGACAGCGCCTTGATCGAACTGATCGATACCTTTAACCCCAAACTCGTGGTACTGGCCGGCTTCATGCGCATCCTCAGCGCGGATTTCGTGCGGCACTACGCAGGGCGGCTGCTGAATATCCACCCTTCCCTGCTGCCCAAGTACAAAGGCATGCACACCCATCAGCGCGCCCTCGACGCGGGCGACAGCGAGCATGGCTGCAGCGTGCATTTTGTGACGGAGGAACTCGATGGCGGGCCTCTGGTCGTACAGGCAGTGGTTCCGGTAGAGTCTGACGACTCGGCGCAGACGCTTGCGCAACGGGTTCATACCCAGGAACACAGGATTTACCCGCTGGCTGTTCGCTGGTTTGCCGAGGGACGGTTGATTCTTGGTAAACAGGGTGCATTATTGGACGGCCAGTTACTCGCGGCCAGCGGCCACTTGATTCGAACCTAGGAGTTTTTATGCGTCGCGCCTTGCTCTTCGCTTTTGCGCTGTTCGCCTTGCCTGCGGTGCAAGCAGCAGATTTACATCCTTTCTCCGCCAGCTATACCGCCGACTGGAAACAGTTGCCCATGAGCGGCTCGGCCGAACGCAGCCTGACCCACAATGGCGACGGCACCTGGACCTTGAATTTCAAGGCGTCCATGATGATCGCTAGCCTCACCGAAACCAGCGTGCTCCACTTCGACAAGGACGCCCTGCAACCGAAGAGCTACACCTTCGAACGCGGCGGCCTAGGCAAGGCGAAGAAGATCAACCTGGACTTCGACCAGACGGCCAAGAAAGTCACCGGCTTTGAAAACAAAGATCCGGTCAACGTTGCCCTGCAAAGCGGCATGCTCGACAAGTCGACCTACCAGTTGGCGCTGCAGCGCGATGTCGCGGCTGGCAAGAAGAGCATGAGCTACAACGTGGTTGAAGGCACCGACGTCGACACCTACGACTTCCGCGTGATCGGCCCGGAAAAGGTCCAGACCAAAGCCGGCTCCATCGACGCGATCAAGGTCGAGCGCGTGCGCGATCCGACTCAAAGCAAGCGCATCACCCAGATGTGGTTTGCCAAGGACTGGGGCGGCATCCTGGTTGCTCTGCGTCAGGTGGAAACCGACGGCAAGGAATACAACATCATGCTGCAAGACGGTACGGTTGACGGTCAGTCTGTCAAAGGTAGCTGATAGCGCCGATGAGTTAAAAAGAGCCTCGCGCAATGCGGGGCTTTTTTTCGCCTGGGATTTTTTAGGCAAGGCCACTATCGCCATCGCGAACAACGCCAATCCAATGCCAAAGCCTTACGCCAAGATGAAACTTTTGTCATAAAACTCAGCAGCCTGCGGCGCAATGTCGCGGCTTACGCGGCCTGCGGGATTGTTGCGAATACTGCAAAGAACTGTTGCAGGAAAAATCAGTTTACCTAGCAAGCTAACAAAACATATAACAAAAGCCTGCGACGACTTGCCGCAGATCAACCAGAGATTGGAGCAAGCAGATGACTGTAAAAGTAACTGAACGCGACGACGAACATATGTCCCACGAAGCATTGGGCCATGGGATTCACATCTGGGATGTACACCAACAAGACCTGCTGGTCGGCATGTTTCATAACGAGAGCGACGCTCATAATTATAAGAACGAGCTCGAAAGCCTTGAGATGAAACGCCAGGCACAAAGCGTCTGAATATTCGCAAGACTCAGGCGCCAGGCCTACGCAGCTTGGTTGCCTGAAAACAAAAACCCGCCTTTGAGCGGGTTTTGTTGGCTCTACAGCCTCACCACATCAGATCATCCGGGATCTGGTAGGCGGCGTATGGATCATCCTCATCCGGCACCTGGCTTTCCGTCAGGATATTGAGCTGGACGATACGCTCCGGCGCACGCTCCTGGATCTTCAGCGCCGCTTCGCGCGGGATCACCTCGTAACTGCCAGCGTGATGCACGATCGCCAGGGAGCCGTTGCTCAGCTTGTTACGCATCAGCGTATTGACCGACAGGCGCTTGACCTTCTTGTCATCCACGAAGTTGTAGTAGTCCTCGGTGGTCAGCTTGGGCAGGCGCGAGGTCTCGATCAGTTGCTTGACCTGGGCTGTGCGGGCCTTGGCCTCGGCTTTTTCCTGCTGCTGGCGGTTCAGCTCCTGGTCGCGCTTGACCTTCTCGGCCATCGCTTCCTGGGCCAGGCGTGCCTGGGTGTCATCGGCCTCGGCCTGGCCCTTGTGGACCAGACGTTGCTGTTTCTGTTTGTCTTTGCCGACCTGCTTGGCCTGCTTTTGGTTGACCAGACCTGCTTTGAGCAACTGGTCGCGAAGGGAAAGGCTCATGGTGCTTACTCACTTAGGCAACTGCTCAACCGCAGTTGGACACATTCTTTTCCTGGCGTTTGGCTTCGCCCCACAGGGCGTCCAACTCTTCGAGGGTGCAATCTTCCATGGATTGGCGCGTATCGCGCAATGCCTGTTCGATAAATCGGAAACGTCGCTCGAACTTGGCATTGGCACCGCGCAAGGCAGTTTCCGGGTCGACCTTGAGATGCCGGGCCAAGTTGACCGCGGCAAACAGCAGGTCACCGACTTCATCGGCGATGGCCACGGCATCGTTATCGGCCATGGCTTCGAGCACTTCATCCAGCTCTTCGCGGACGTTATCCACCACCGGCAAAGCAGCGGGCCAGTCGAAACCGACCTGGCTGGCGCGCTTTTGCAATTTGGCGGCACGGGACAGGGACGGTAAAGCGGTGGGCACATCGTCAAGTAGGGAAAGCTGCTCGGGGGCATCGGACTTTTCCGCACGCTCCTCGGCCTTGATCTGCTCCCAGCGCGCCTTGACCTGCTCCTCGCTCAGTTGCGGGACATCCAGCGGCGCGTACAGATCGCCGGTGGGGAATACATGGGGATGACGTCGAATCAGCTTGCGGGTGATGCTGTCGATCACTCCCGCGAACTCGAAGCGCCCTTCTTCGCGCGCCAGTTGGCTGTAATACACCACTTGAAACAGCAGGTCGCCCAGCTCGCCTTGCAGGTGATCGAAGTCGCCGCGCTCGATGGCGTCGGCGACTTCGTAGGCCTCTTCCAGGGTGTGCGGGACGATGCTCGCGTAGGTTTGCTTGATGTCCCACGGGCACCCGTACTTCGGGTCGCGCAGGCGGCTCATCAGGTGCAGCAGGTCTTCAAGTGAATACATCGATCTCTATCCGATCAGTTCAGAACGCCGCCGATCTAATGTGGGAGGGGGCTTGCCCCCGATTGCGGTGGGTCAACCAAGAATCTGGTACCTGACACTCCGCTTTCGGGGCCAAGCCGCCTCCCACCTTTCAGACTGTGTTTATCCAGATGTTCATGGCGTGCGGTTGCGCCGGGTTTCGATGATGTTCGGCAACTGGGAAATCCGCCCCAGCAACCGCCCCAACGCGTCCAGCCCCGGAATCTCGATGGTCAGGGACATCAACGCGGTGTTGTCCTCCTTGTTCGAGCGGGTATTGACGGCCAGCACGTTGATCCGCTCATTGAGCAGCACTTGCGACACGTCACGCAGCAGGCCGGAACGGTCGTAGGCACGGATGATGATGTCCACCGGATAGGTGAGCACCGGCACCGGCCCCCAACTGACCTGGATGATCCGCTCCGGCTCGCGCCCGCCCAACTGCAGCACCGAGGCGCAGTCCTGGCGGTGAATGCTCACGCCACGGCCCTGGGTGATGTAGCCGACGATGGCGTCGCCCGGCAGCGGCTGGCAGCAACCGGCAATTTGCGTCATCAGGTTGCCGACGCCCTGGATCTGGATATCGCCACGCTTGCCAGGCTTGTAGCCGGTGGCTTTGCGCGGGATCAGCTCCAGTTGTTCGTTGCCCCGCTCCGGCTCCACCAGTTGCTGGGCCAGGTTGACCAGTTGCGCCAGACGCAGGTCGCCGGCACCGAGGGCGGCGAACATGTCTTCGGCGATCTTCATGTTGGCCTTTTCGGCCAACTTGTCGAAATCCACCTGGGGCAGGCCCAGGCGCGCCAGTTCGCGTTCGAGCAGGGTTTTGCCGGCGGCGACGTTCTGATCACGCGCCTGCAGCTTGAACCAGTGGACGATCTTCGCCCGCGCCCGCGACGTGGTGATGTAACCCAGGTTCGGGTTCAGCCAGTCGCGGCTCGGCGTGCCGTGCTTGCTGGTGATGATCTCGACCTGTTCGCCGGTCTGCAGGCTGTAGTTGAGCGGCACGATGCGCCCGTTGATCTTGGCGCCCCGGCAGTTGTGGCCGATTTCGGTGTGGACGCGGTAGGCAAAGTCCAGCGGTGTGGCGCCCTTGGGCAAGTCGATAGCGTGGCCGTCGGGGGTGAAGATGTAGACCCGGTCCGGTTCGATATCCACCCGCAGTTGTTCGGCCAGGCCGCCGATGTCGCCGAGTTCTTCGTGCCATTCCAGCACTTGGCGCAGCCAGGAGATTTTCTCTTCGTACTGGTTGGACCCGGCCTTGACGTCGGTGCCCTTGTAGCGCCAGTGCGCACACACCCCCAACTCCGCCTCTTCGTGCATCGCGTGGGTGCGGATCTGCACTTCCAACACCTTGCCCTCGGGGCCGATCACCGCAGTGTGCAGCGAGCGATAGCCGTTTTCCTTGGGGTTGGCGATGTAGTCGTCGAATTCCTTGGGGATGTGCCGCCACAGGGTGTGGACGATACCCAGCGCGGTGTAGCAGTCGCGCACTTCCGGCACCAGCACCCGCACGGCGCGCACGTCGTAGATCTGGCTGAACGCCAGGCCTTTGCGCTGCATTTTGCGCCAGATCGAATAGATGTGCTTGGCGCGGCCGCTGATGTCGGCATCGACGCCGGTGGCCTGCAGCTCGGCACGCAACTGGCCCATCACGTCGGTGATGAAACGCTCACGGTCGAGCCGGCGCTCATGCAGCAGCGTGGCAATCTGTTTGTATTGGTCGGGTTCGAGGTAGCGGAAGGACAAGTCCTCCAGCTCCCACTTGATATGGCCGATACCCAGGCGGTGCGCCAGGGGTGCGTAGATGTCGAAGACTTCGCGGGCGACGCGGTTGCGCTTTTCGTCGTCGGCGGTCTTCACCGCACGGATCGCGCAGGTGCGTTCGGCCAGTTTGATCAAGGCGACGCGCACGTCGTCGACCATCGCCACCAGCATCTTGCGCAGGTTTTCCACCTGGCCCTGGGTGCCCAGTACCATGGACTGGCGCGGGCTGAGGCTGGCGCTGATGGCGGCCATGCGCAGCACGCCGTCGATCAGCTTGGCCACCAGCGTGCCAAAACGCTGGCTGACCAGCGGCAAGGCAATATGCCCTTCCCGCACGCCGCGATAGAGCACGGCGGCGATCAGTGAATCCTGGTCCAGCTTGAGATCCGCGAGGATCTCAGCGATTTCCAACCCGGTACGAAAGCTTGAAGTGCCCTCCGCCCACAGGTTCTTGGCCGCATTGTCTTGCTGTTCAGACTCACGAGCGAACTCGCAGGCTGCTTTCAAGGCTTCACGGTCCAGTGCCGGGTCGACACTGACGGCATGATCCAGCCATGCCTCGAGATTGATACTACCGTCGGTGTTGATCGGCTGGTGTGCTCTCACCTGTACCATCTTGCTTACCTTCCCTACGACGCACCTTCGATGCGCCAAAAATCATCGCTGACCTGCTTTATCACTAAAGCTCACACACTCCCAGGCAGATCACGGCCCAGGAGAATGCAGGCCAGTCGGATTAAACGGGCATCCTAGCCCGCTTCAAATAACGCCATCGCCTCGACATGCGCAGTTTGCGGAAACATGTCGAGAATCCCGGCACGTTTTAGCCGGTAGCCCTGCTTGACCAGCTCAACCGTGTCCCGCGCCAGCGTTGCCGGGTTGCAGGACACGTACACCAGGCGCTTGGCTCCCAGAGTGGCGAGCTTGCGCACAACCTCCAGGGCACCATCGCGGGGTGGGTCCAAGAGTACCGCAGAAAAGCCCTGTTTGGCCCATTCCGCGTCAGTCAACGACTGGGTTAAATCGGCCTGAAAAAACTGCACATTATGCAAATTATTGCTGATGGCATTGAGCCCCGCGCGCTCGACCATGGTCTGTACACCTTCCACCGCCACCACTTCACGCACCTGGCGAGCGAGTGGCAGCGCAAAGTTGCCCAGGCCGCAAAACAGGTCCAGCACCCGCTCATCGGCTTGCGGCGCCAGCCATTCGAGGGCCTGGGCGACCATCGCCGCGTTGACCCCGGCGTTGACCTGGACAAAATCGCCCGGCCGATAAGCCAGTTCCAGATCCCACTGTTCCAACCGATAACCGAGGGCCTGGTCAGGCGCGACCGGTTCGGGCTGGCCCTCGCCATGCAGCCACAACTGGGCCTCATGGAAGGCGCAAAATTCGTTGAGGATCTGCAGGTCGGCGTCCGACAACGGCGCCATATGCCGCAACAACACGGCGATGGACGACCCGCTGAACAGCTCCACATGCCCCAATGCCTGCGGTTTGCTCAAGCGCCGCAGCATGCCGGGCAAGCGCTGCATGATCGGTTGCAAGGCCTGTACCAGCACCGGGCAATCGTCGATGGCGACAATGTCCTGACTGGCCACGGCGCGGAAACCGACTTCCAGTTTCTTGGCCTTGGCATCCCAGCGCACGGCCACACGGGCGCGACGCCGATAGCCAAACTCCGGCCCGCTCAACGGCGCGGCCCACGCTTGCGGTTCGACCCCCGCCACACGCGACAACTGCTCGGCGAGCATGCGCTGTTTCAGGGCAAGTTGTTCAGCATGGGGCAGATGCTGCACGCTGCAACCGCCGCAACGGCCGAAGTGCGCGCACGGTGCCGGGCGGCGCAGCTCGCTGGCCTTGAACACCCGCTCGGTGCGCGCCTCGACCACTTTGCCGTGGGCGCCCAACACCCGTGCTTCCACCTCTTCGCCGGCCAGCGCACCGTTGACGAACCAGGTGCGGCCTTCGAAGAACACGATGCCTCGACCGTCATTGGCCAGGCGCTCGATGGTCAGGCGTTGCTTCTTGCCCACCGGAATCTGTGGGGTACGGCTGCCGCCCGTCGGCTGGAAGCGCAGGCCTCTCTCGTGCTTGGCCATCAGTTGGGTTCGTCGAAAATGCCGGTCGACAAGTAACGGTCGCCACGGTCACAGATGATCGCGACGATCACTGCGTTTTCCACTTCCTTGGACAATCGCAA
Organism: Pseudomonas sp. LY-1; assembly: GCF_053502595.1. NCBI lineage: Bacteria > Pseudomonadati > Pseudomonadota > Gammaproteobacteria > Pseudomonadales > Pseudomonadaceae > Pseudomonas > Pseudomonas sp. LY-1. The sequence goes on from NZ_CP094353.1 coordinate 5,035,484, forward strand.
CATGCCGGCCACGGCGCCGCCGGAGGACACGCCGCAGAAGATGCCTTCTTCACGGGCCAGGCGGCGCGTGGTGTCTTCGGCTTCACGCTGGGCCATGTCGATGATGCGATCCACACGCGTGGCGTTGTAGATCTTCGGCAAATACTCTTCAGGCCAGCGGCGAATCCCGGGGATCGACGCGCCTTCCATTGGTTGCAGGCCGACGATCTGGATCGCCGGGTTCTGCTCCTTGAGGTAGCGCGAGTTGCCCATGATGGTGCCGGTGGTGCCCATGGAGCTGACGAAATGGGTAATCGTGCCCTGGGTCTGGCGCCAGATTTCCGGGCCGGTGGTGGTGTAGTGCGCCTCGGGGTTGTCGCCGTTGGCGAACTGATCCAGCACCTGGCCACGGCCTTCGGCGGCCATGCGCTCGGCGAGGTCGCGGGCGCCTTCCATGCCTTCTTCCTGGGTGACCAGGACCAATTCGGCACCGTAGGCGGTCATCGCGGCCTTGCGCTCGGCACTGCCATTGTCGGGCATGATCAGCACCATCTTGTAACCCTTGATCGCCGCAGCCATGGCCAGGGCGATCCCGGTGTTGCCGGAGGTGGCTTCGATCAGGGTGTCGCCGGGCTTGATCTGCCCGCGCAGCTCGGCGCGGGTGATCATCGACAGCGCCGGACGGTCCTTCACGGAACCGGCCGGGTTGTTCCCTTCGAGCTTGAGCAACAGGGTATTGCTGGTTTCACCCGCCATGCGTTGCAAGCGGACCAGGGGCGTGTTGCCGACGCAATCGGCGATTGTAGGGTACTGCAAGGTCATGGCGTATTCGCAATCCAGACTGCGGGGGCGAACATCATACCGGGAAAGCCTGGCGCGCCATATCACGCAAAGTGCGGTGCTTATGGCTTAAAGGCATAAGCACGCAATCAGCCGGTCACGAAGCGGGTCCATTCCTCGCGTGTCAGTTGCTCAATCAATTGCTCCTCGTCGCGTGTCCTCATGACTTGAATCTGACGCACCCGCCGCAGATACGCGCCTTCGCTCATCTCCCCGCTTTCGACGCCCTCCTGCGCACGCTCCATTTCTCGATCGTAACGCCCAAGTTGCGCGTCGAACCGCGCGTGGTATTTACGCATGAGAAATTGCCTCCAGTAGTCCTCTTGCGCGAATAAAGCCGGCCAGTCGACATCCGCCTCGGCGGCCACGATGAAGCCGTGCGTCGTGGCGATGAAGTCTGCGTTGGGGCCTGGCATTGTCCTGGCCAAACGCTCGTCGAATCCCAGGGGTAAATCCAGGCTGTACGCCAACGCGATGCGGCAGGCAAGAATAATGCTGCTCTGCGCCTCCGGCTCTGGAGTGACGTGGGAACGCTCCACAATCACATCAATGATCCGGAACCGGTGCATCGCTCGAAAATAGTTCAGGAGTGGCGCGGCATCCCCGTCCGCGTCGCGGGCGAGCAGTTCGATCGGTAGGAACTTAAGCTCCAGCGCGTTGAGTGATAACAGCCAGCCATCCACCCCGCGATTGAGCTCGAAGCGGTGCTGAAACAGGATCACGGCCAGTTGCTCGTTATGGATCGCACTCTCGATCAACTGCCACACACGGTACGTCAGATCGTTCCGTAGCGCCCGAAAGCCGGGAGCGACGAGCGGAGGATAGGCAGCGATACGTTCCAGCAGCGCAAAAAAATCTTCCGCCATCTGGCGTTTCTGCAGTTGTTTCCAGAGTTCTTTATAGCGGGGAACCTCATCGAAAGGCAGCACCACCAACCATCTGTCGGAGCCCGTGGGGGCCGCTGTGGGCTGGGTGTCCAGGCCAAAATCGATATCCGATTGGCCTGGGACCTCACGGTAGCGGCGTATCACTTGCAAGGAGCCCTGTGAAAGCGGGTTACCTTGCAAATTCATCGCGCGATAGACGTTCGGAAAAATAAACAAATCGAGGCTGGTCAAGACCGATATTCGATTGTCACGCAAATCAAAGCGCTCCAGCGATCGCAAGCTGGTGGCGCCAAGGGGCAAGCTTTCAATTTGCGTATTGCGCAGGTTAAGCACACGCAACTTCTTCAACTGATGCAGCTTCAAGCGTTGCCCCTGCCGCAATGGGTTTACCGATAAATCCAGCTTGACCAGGCTGGTCATGTCCGCGAGCCGCTCCACGTCCCCCAGTCGAAACCTGAGCTGATTGTTCGAGAGGTTGAGCAGCGATAAATAGCCCAGCTGTGTCAACCCGACGGGAAAGCGCTGCAGATGATTGCCATTGAAAAAAGCCCAGCGCACTTGCGGGAAACACCTGAGGAAACTCGCGGGAACGGCCTGCAGCCGATTATTTTTCAGGCTCAACACTTCGACATGGCCGAAATAGGCGCCCAGCGTCGGCAAGTCACTCAATGCCAAGTCATCCAGGACGAGTTCATACGGTATCCCGCGAATGGAGTCTTCTTTAGCCCAGCAACGCCGAATGCGCGCAGCCGCCTCACGTTGTGCGGACAAGTGCTCGGGCTTCCCCAGCAGGCACCATCGGTCAAGGTTGTCATTCAAGACGGCGCGCTCTTTGAACATGAAGTTGATCGAGGCTTCCCGCTCCTGAACGGAATCACTCAGGTTATTGAGCAGCTCGAAGGCCTGCTCATCGGTTTTCGTTGGAAACAACTGCCGCAGCCGGGCGACCTGTTCACGGTCCACCGGTCCCCAATGCTCACCGCCGCTCAGCGGGTAACCCACGCGCCCATCCGCCAGGCGCTGCGGCGGGATGTACCAGGGGCGTCGCTGTGGGTCGAACCGGCTGAGCGTGTGTTGCGAACGCTGTTCGATCTCCTGGCGCAGCGCATCGTGGGTGTAGTGCAGGGCGTCACGTTCAATCGACGGTAATGCGTCCAGCAGCACAGCCAGGAACGCCCCAGGACGCCCCGTCGGTTGCCGCTCACCGTTCGCGAGAAGAATGTAGGCCTGATAATCCACGTCGACCGGTTCCAGTATCCGTCTGAGCGCAGCGTCGACCGGGCCGATCCTATCGATCAGGCGACCGCGCTCCCACACCTCGACCCGCAGGTGGCTCGGCCATCCGTCGATGTCCGGCAATGTTTGCAGGATCAGTCTTGAGGTCTCTTCACTTGCTGCAGCCGGCAGATACAATCCCTGCAGCGCCCTGATCTTGCGCGCCGCACTCACCCGCCAACGCACGGCCGACATCAGGCTCAAGGGGATGCGGCCGGCCTGCAGGCTGAGGCGCTCCTGCGCGGTGATGTCGCGCACCAGTTCTTCGGCCAGTGCCGCCGTCAAACTAGGAAAATCGCGCTGCAGCACCTGCGCCAACGGATCGCTCGATGGCGCCTGTTTTGGGCTCAGCGCCTTGAAAAACAGGCGCTCCATGTGGGGCCGGTCGCGCGCCACCTTGGCCTCGATCAGCGCGACTTGCTCGACACGGCTGCCCCCCGCCTGCCCCACCAACGCCTCGGCGCTTTCGTTGCCGACCTCACCGAGCACCCTGTCGAAAAAGTCCCGCCCCGCGTCCACGCCGCTGCTGACCCGTTGATGAAGCGTGAACCGCTCAAGGGTTTCCAGCACGGCCACCGGCGGGCGTTCATTGCCTGTATGTATCCGGCGCAGGATGTCCGCTGTCACCCCGCTGATCCGCTGAATCTGCTCGATGGCATCCGCCGGCAACGCGCGGGCAAACGGGCCAAGACGCTGGAACGCCTTGTGCCCGTCCCACGTCAGCGGGTTTTCCCATTCATGCCGCCAGGCGCCGGCGCCGTTGTGGCTCAACAACGGGGAATACGCATCGTTCAGGGACGGGTGTACGATGCGCCATGGCTGCTCCGCCACCTTGAAATAGGCATCGTCCAGCCGCAGGTAGCGCTCCGTCCCCTGACGGTAAAGGCCAAGGGCATCGGGCTCTGCGGCGATATGGGCCGTATCGACGTGACTGACGTAGTGCGCGATGTCGCGCCGGTCGGGATAAAACGAGCCGTCCGGCGCACGATGGCGCAACAGGGCGCGAGCGACCTGATTGCGAAAATCGGCGACGCGGTGCTGCGCATCCAACCCGAGTCGACGCTGCTCATCGTCGGACAACTGACGCATGATCGCCAGATAGAAAGCGTTGGCGCCGCTCAGCATGGCGCCGGTGCGCGACTCACGGTGGTAATACGGTGAAAATCGTCCTTGGTCCTGATCAATGATCACCACGCTGCGGTCTTGCGCCCCCTGCGAAACATAGGGCACCGCTCGCGTGGCCGGGCTGACGAGCAACGCCTGGGCGCTGCCGTCGCGCAGCACGCTGTGGGCGAAATGCGCGGCCCAGTCCTGGGTTTGCCGGGCATACCGGCGCGGATGAAACAGACCATCGACGATGGCTTCGCGGCGCGCCACCTGGCGCGCGGCGCGCAATGCGTCGTAAAGTGCCTCGGGTTGCAGTTGCGACTGCAGCAATTGGGTCTGCTGATGCGCCGATAACGGGTGTTCGCGCAACACCTCCAGCAGCCGCGCCAGGCTCAATTCGGGGTGCAAGGTCCGTAGTTGGGCAATCACCGCCGGTACGGGCTGATCGAGGTTGACACGGTCGGGCAACAAGCTGAGCACCGACGCACTCGCGCCCGCTGCGTCAGTACGCCGGGTCTGGGCAAACCGCGTGAGCGCGTCAAACAGGTCGATCCTCAAGGCCCTGGCTTTAGTCGCCAATTGCTGGCACAGCACCTGCACGCCCCCTGAAACAAGCGTCGGCAACAACGCCACGATAGCCTGTGCCGGATGGGCGGTGAAGCGGCGCGGCGTGGCATAGGCGAACGCATGGTTTTCCAGCGCGGTCAGCGTGACCACCGCGGTTGTCGCGCGCGTTGCCTGTTTGCTGTAGCGACGCACCTCCAGGCCCTGATGGTTTTCAATGCTCAAGCAGGTCTCCACCGGCCAACCCTGCAGTTGGGTGAGCAGCGGCGCCATGACGTCCAGCGCGTCGATCGGCGCGGGGCGTTCGGGGTCGGCCGTGGCCACCCAATCGATCAGCCGGTCGGCGCGCAACCGATGCACCGCGTCGACCAGGGACGCCGACGCGGGCGCGCCCTCCCATACCTGGCTCAAGGTCTGCGCCGAGGTAGCGCTCGTTTCGAGGACAACCTCAATGTCCCGTAGCGGTACGTCCTGACTGCCGAGCATTCTTTCGAGCACCTGCGGGCTCGTCAGCTGCCGATGCTCTGGCCCTGCACCGTGCTGCCGGGACAAGCGTTGATACAAGTGCTGATGGCGACGCTGCACGCTGCGCGCCAAACGAGTATGCAATCGGCCACTGATCAGCAAATCGGCAAGGTCGGCAAACCCCTGGACCAACTCGACCGGCTCACCCAGCAGCGCCCGCTGCCCACCTTCGACCAGCGCTTGCTCCATCGCCACGAACATCGCAAAGGCCCTTACCCGCCCCAACCCTTTCAACGCCCCCGGCACCGGGATCAACAGCACATCGAGAATTTCACTGATGAGGGTCTGGAACAGCTCAAGCATCGTGGACATAAACCCGGGCGTCTGGTGGGCCAGTTCTTGCAGATTGGCGCGACTGCGCTTGAGATAGAAATCGTTCAAGCTCACCGGCGGGACCTTTTGCACGGCGTTGCGCACATAGCCGACCTTGTCGACGATATCGACTTTCGGAATCGCTCGGGCCAGCCAGTCGACCAGCTTTTCCAAGCCCTCAAGGTCGCGACGCGGCTGCGCGGTCTGGGCGATTTGCTTGAGCCGCGCACAGTCACTCAGACACATGATCTGGTACAGCCAACCGGTCTGCCCCTCGCGGTAGGCCGAATGAAACTGCGCATGAAACACCTCGCAGGCTTCCCGATGGCTGTCGTGATGACGCAGGGACCCGCCGGGGCGATTCGGGATAAAACTGAAGGCCCCCTTGCAACCGCTGACGGAAAACACGATGTGGGGAATGCTCAAGCTGTCGCCGGGAGGCTTGCCGACGTACTGCCCGACAAAGCCGATCGATTGTGGCAGCCAACTGACGTTGTCCGTCCCATGGGGCACGAACAACAGCATTTCCTCTACGTGCTCCCAGCGCGCCTCTCCCGCCAACGCACGTTTCACCTGCTGGTATTTGTCCCGGTCGACGCGGCTGGCTTTGGTGTCTCTCAAGGCGTCGATGAGGGCAAACGCAAACTCGGCATTGGCTAACCGCATGATGCCGCTGCCCAGCGAAGCGTTGGCCTGCAACGCCTGGTCGAGATGGTCGCGCAGTTGCCCGCCGAGATCGAGCCGGCGCACCAGCGCAATGAAATCGCTGGCGGTCGCATTGACGCCCTGGTCGAGGTAACTGGCATCGGCCAGGCCGGTGCGGCCGGGGTAGCTCCAACCGGTCAGGCCGTCATAGTTCATACAGGCGGCGTCCCATAGGGTCACGTGCGAGACCAGGATCTCATCGCCTTTAAATTCGCGCCGGACTCGACCGGACGGCTTGAGGTAACGGGTATGGATCTTCGCTACCGTAGGGTCGATGTCCTGGCCGGTCAGGGCTTTCAATTCACTGCGCAACGACGCCATGGCGTGTTCTTCGAACGCAACGGTGAATTGTCGAATGTCGCGCTCCAGGGTGTGCTGAGCATCGATCCAGGCCCTTTGCAGGCTCACGTACTCGCGTTGTTCTGCGAGGTTTAGCACGCCCAGAAGGCCGTCGAACTCGGTTCTCAAGGCATCCAGGGCTTGCAAGGCCGACCACTCCGGGCCAGCCATCAAGGGCGCGCGCTGCTGCGCGATAAAATCGGTCAGTTCGTTCTGCGGCGCGGGGTTAATCGGCTCGCCCATGGTGTCGCTCCTGAAAAGCTCAGCCTAGCGCCTCGCCGTCAGCCTCTCAGGTAGCTATGTAGCGCCATGGATCAGCTGTGGTTCTTGTCGAAAACCGCCGGCCCCATCGCCGCGATCTGGCCCTCGATCAACGCATCGAAGGGGTTGAGCAACGGCTCGAACGATGTCGGCGCCTCCAACACCTGCAACGCCTGCACAATCGCCTCTACCGTCGACAACGCACCGGGGCCCGGCGCCTTGCGCAGCCGGTAGCGCGAGACGGCGCCCGCGGCCAGCGTCACCCTGGGCAGCGCCGCCAGCAGCGGGTTGAGGTGCAACAGCTTGCGCGCCTTGCGCCAGGTGCCGTCGGGGACCACCAACAACAACGGCTCGTCACCCGGCCCATACGCCTGCAGCGGTTGGGCATCGTCAGCGGGAAACAACAGGCGCGCCTGATAACCAGGCGGGTTCAACAAGCTCGGCAGATCATCGAATACCTCGCCCACCACCAACTGCGCATTCTTCAAGCCCAACGCCGCCAGCCGCGCGGTATTGAGCGCATGGTTGACCTCGCTCGGGTGCTGCAGCAGTAACACGCGGGTGCGGCTGTCGAGGCTGGGGATCAGCGCGCACAGGCAATGGCTGGCGGGCCGCAGGCAACGGGAGCATTGGGGTCTGGACATGGTTTTTCAGGCCTGGTTGAGCTGGGTTTTGAGCAAGTCGCGAAAGGTCTGGATCAGCGGTTCACGGCTACGGCCACGGCGCATGATCATCGAGAACGGCGCCTGGTAGCCGAAGGTCGCCGGCAGCAGCACCCGCAGGTCGCCCTTGTCGGCCCACGCCTGGGCGTAGTGCTCGGGCAGGTAGCCGATGTAGGCGCCGGACAACACCAGGATCAGTTGCGCCTCCATACTTTCCACGGTGGCGGCGCTGTGCTTGAAGCCATGGCGTGCCAGCTCCGCCTGGCTCCAGTAGCCGCGTCCGACCATGCGTTGTTGGGTGATCACCTGTTCAGGGATGCGCCGCTCATTGAACAGCGGGTGCCGGGTGCTGCAATACAACCAGTGTTGTTCACGGTACAGCGGCATGTAGATCAGCCCGCTCATGCGGTTGGAAAACGCGCCGATGGCCAGGTCCAGGCGGTTGTCCTGCACGCCCAGTTGCAGTTCGTAAGGGCTCAGCACCGACAAATGCAGGTGCACCGCCGGGTGTTCCAGGCTGTAGGCGCCGATCACCTCGGCGAACGGCAGGGCCTTGTCGCTGACGGTGGAATCGAGCACGCCGAGCTTGAGCGTGCCACGCAGTTCGCCTTTGAGCGCGGCGGCGTATTGCTCGAAGCCTTCGAGCTCGCCCAGTAGCCGCAGGGTTTCCTGATGGAACAGCTCGCCCTTGCTGGTCAGGCTGAACCCGCCCCGGCCGCGATGGCACAGCACCAGGCCCAACGCCGATTCGAGCTGGCTCATATAGGTGCTGATCGCCGAGGTCGAGAGGTTGAGTTCGTGCTGCGCATTGGCGAACCCCTGGTGGCGCACGATGCTGACGAAGATGCGCAGGAGTTTCAGGTCGGGCAAGGCGTTGGCCATGGTCGGCTCCGGGGAGGTGATCGCAGCAGTCTACCTGCCGGCATTAGTTTAGAAAAATCTGAACTAAGTATTTACCCCTAGCGATTCTTCCTACCCCGGGCTTTTCGCAGAATCGGCCACTAATAAACACAACACGATGAGGCAATCCCGTGGACAAGATTTTCCACCAACCACTGGGCGGCAACGAAATGCCGCGCTTCGCCGGCATCGCCACCATGATGCGTCTTCCCCATTTGCAATCGGCCAAGGGCCTGGACGCGGCCTTTATCGGCGTGCCGCTGGACATCGGCACCTCGCTGCGCGCCGGCACCCGCTTCGGCCCGCGGGAAATCCGCGCCGAATCGGTGATGATCCGCCCGTACAACATGGCCACCGGTGCCGCACCGTTCGACTCGCTGTCGGTGGCCGACATCGGCGACGTGGCGATCAACACCTTCAACCTGCTCGACGCCGTGCGCATCATTGAAGAAGCCTACGACGAGATCCTCGAGCACAACGTGATCCCCATGACCCTGGGCGGCGACCACACCATCACCCTGCCGATCCTGCGGGCGATCCACAAAAAGCACGGCAAGGTCGGGCTGGTACACATCGATGCCCATGCCGACGTCAACGACCATATGTTCGGCGAGAAAATCGCCCATGGCACCACCTTCCGCCGTGCGGTGGAAGAAGGCTTGCTCGATTGCGACCGCGTGGTACAGATCGGCCTGCGCGCCCAGGGCTATACCGCCGAAGACTTCAACTGGAGCCGCAAGCAGGGCTTTCGCGTGGTGCAGGCCGAAGAATGCTGGCACCACTCCCTCGCGCCGTTGATGGCCGAAGTACGCGAAAAAGTCGGGGGTGGCCCGGTGTACCTGAGTTTTGATATCGACGGTATCGACCCCGCCTGGGCGCCCGGCACCGGCACCCCGGAAATCGGCGGGCTGACCACCATCCAGGCGATCGAAATCATCCGTGGCTGCCAGGGCCTCGACCTGATTGGTTGCGACCTGGTAGAAGTTTCGCCGCCTTACGACACCACCGGCAACACCTCGCTGCTGGGCGCCAACCTGCTGTACGAAATGCTTTGCGTACTGCCCGGTGTGGTGCACCGCTGATGAGCACCCATGAGGTGTTGAAAGCGGCGGCCGACCTAGTGTCGGCCTTCGCACGCAACGACCGCGAGGCTTACTTCGGCGCATTCAGCGCCGACGCCAGCTTCGTGTTCTACACCCTGCCCCAGCCGCTGCTCAGTCGCGATGCCTACCAGGCGTTGTGGGACAGCTGGCGCCGGGACGAGGGGTTCGAGGTGCTGTCCTGCATCTCGAGCAACGCCGTTGTCAGCCTGCAGGGTGATGTGGCGATTTTTATGCATGACGTGGCCACCGAGCTGCGCATGAACGGGGAGCAATTCAATAGCCAGGAACGCGAGACCATTGTCTTCACACGACAAGGGTTGGACGTACAACAAAAACAAGGCCTGTGGCTGGCCTGTCACGAACATTTGTCCGCTATGCCGGAAGGGCTGCCGCCCCCTTAGCCAATGTGATCGGAGCTGATCATGAATAATAAAAACAACGAAAACAGTATTCGCAAGATAGAAACCAACGGGGTCGAACAGATCCCGGACCACGAACGTAGCGCCGGGCCCAAGGATCTGTTTCGCCTGATCTTCGGCGGTGCCAACACCTTTGCCACGGCGGTGCTGGGCGCCTTTCCGGTGCTATTCGGCCTGTCGTTCCAGGCCGGTGTCTGGGCGATTGTGCTGGGCGTGCTGGTGGGTGCGCTGATCCTGGCGCCCATGGGCCTGTTCGGGCCGATCAATGGCACCAATAATGCCGTGTCGTCCGGGGCGCACTTCGGTGTGCATGGGCGGATTGTCGGCTCGTTTCTGTCATTGCTGACGGCGATTGCCTTCTTCTCACTGTCGGTGTGGAGTTCGGGCGATGCACTGGTCGGCGGTGCGAAGCGGCTGATCGGCCTGCCGGAAACCGACCTGGCCCTGGGCCTGGCCTACGGCGTGTTTGCCATCCTGGTGCTGACGGTGTGTATCTACGGCTTTCGCTTCATGCTGTGGGTCAACCGCATCGCGGTATGGGCGGCGAGCCTGCTGTTTCTGTTGGGGATCTTCGCGTTCGCGCCGACCTTCGACAGCCACTTCGCCGGCAGCGTAGCCCTCGGCCAGAGCGGCTTCTGGGCCGCGTTTATCGGCGCGGCGCTGGTGGCGATGAGTAACCCGATCTCCTTCGGCGCGTTTCTCGGTGACTGGTCGCGCTATATCCCGCGTGAAACACCGAAAATGCGCATCATGCTGGCGGTGGTCGCGGCACAGATCGCCACCTTGATCCCGTTCCTGTTCGGCCTGGCCACCGCGACCATCGTCGCGGTCAAGGCACCGGACTACATCGCGGCCAACAACTACGTCGGCGGTCTGCTGGCGGTGGCGCCGAGCTGGTTCTTCCTGCCGGTGTGCCTGATCGCGGTGATCGGCGGCATGTCCACCGGCACCACGTCGCTGTATGGCACGGGGTTGGACATGTCCAGCGTGTTCCCGCGTCTGCTGTCGCGGGTCAAGGCCACGCTGCTGATCGGGCTGATGTCGATTGCCTTCATCTTTATCGGACGTTTCGCCGCCAACCTGGTGCAGAGCGTGTCGACCTTCGCGGTGCTGATCATCACCTGCACCACCCCGTGGATGGTGATGATGATCATCGGTCTGATCGTGCGTCGCGGCTTCTACTGTCCGGACGACCTGCAAGTATTTACCCGCGGCGAACGCGGCGGGCGCTACTGGTTCAGCCACGGCTGGAACTGGCGCGGCCTGGGGGCCTGGATTCCGAGCGCGTTGGTGGGGCTGTGCTTCGTCAACCTGCCGGGGCAGTTTGTCGGGCCATTGGGCAACCTCGCCGAGGGCATCGATATCAGCCTGCCGGTGACCTTGGGGCTGGCCTCGGTGGTGTACCTGAGCTTGCTGCGCCTGTTCCCGGAACCGGCTGCCGTGTACGGCCCTACCGATCCGCGCAGCGAACGCACGGACGTGCGCGCTGAACCGGCGCTGCAAAAAGCCGCCTGATTTCCATAAAAAAGATAATCGGAGACCCGCCATCATGGCTTTGGATTTATTCGTCGTACTCCTCTACGCCGCCGGCATGCTCGTGCTCGGCTATTACGGCATGCGCCGCGCCAAGACCCACGAAGACTACCTGGTCGCCGGGCGCAATCTCGGCCCGTCGCTGTACATGGGCACCATGGCCGCCACGGTATTGGGCGGCGCGTCCACCGTCGGCACCGTGCGCCTGGGTTATGTGCACGGCATCTCCGGCTTCTGGCTGTGCGCAGCGCTGGGCATGGGGATCATTGCGCTGAACCTGTTCCTGGCCAAACCGTTGCTGAAGCTGAAAATCTTCACCGTCACCCAGGTCCTGGAAAAACGCTACAACCCCATGGCCCGCCAGGCGAGTGCGGTGATCATGCTGGCCTACGCGCTGATGATCGGCGTGACCTCGATCCTGGCCATCGGCACCGTGCTGCAGGTGCTGTTCGGCCTGCCCTTCTGGATTTCGGTGCTGCTCGGCGGTGGCGTGGTGGTGGTGTACTCGACCATCGGCGGCATGTGGTCGCTGACCCTGACCGACATCGTGCAGTTCGTGATCAAGACCGTCGGCCTGATGTTTATCCTGCTGCCGATCTGCCTGTACCGTGTCGGCGGCTGGGACGAACTGGTGGCCAAGCTGCCAGCGTCGAGCTTCAGCTTCACCGCGATCGGCTGGGACACGATCATCACCTACTTCATGATCTACTTTTTCGGCATCCTGATCGGCCAGGACATCTGGCAACGGGTGTTCACCGCCCGTGACGAAAAAGTCGCCCAGTACGCAGGCACCTTCGCCGGCTTCTACTGCATTCTCTACGGCCTGGCCTGTGCGTTGATCGGCATGGCGGCCCATGTGCTGATCCCCGATCTGGATAACGTCAACAACGCGTTTGCCGCGATCGTTAAAATGTCGCTGCCCGATGGCATTCGTGGGTTGGTGATTGCGGCAGCGTTGGCGGCGATGATGTCGACGGCCAGCGCCGGCTTGCTGGCGGCGTCCACCGTGTTGACCGAAGACCTGCTGCCACGTTTGCGCGGCGGCAAGCAGTCGAGCCTGAACATCAACCGCCTGTTCACGATGCTGACTGGTATCGCGGTACTGGGCATCGCCCTGGTGGTGAACGATGTGATCAGCGCCCTGACCCTGGCTTACAACCTGTTGGTGGGGGGCATGCTGATCCCGCTGATCGGGGCGATTTTCTGGAAGCGCGCGACGACCTCAGGGGCGATTACGTCCATGACCCTGGGCTTTGTGACCGCGTTGGTGTTCATGTTCAAGGATGGCTTGGACGCGAACACGCCGATCTACTACAGTCTGGCGGTGGCGTTGGTGAGTTTTGTCGGGGTGAGCCTGTTGTCGCGCCGGCCTGAAACGGTGCCAGCTCGGGCGGCCTGAACAAACACCTGGCCTATCACGTTTTCTTCAGCGGGTGCGACGTCGGATGTCGCACCCGTTTTTTTTGCGTGGCGTACAAGACAGGGTGGGGGCGGGTTTGCTCGCTCCTACACAAGCCCGCGCCTACATTAATTCTGCGGCATTCCAGCGGCTGCGGTTTACCGCCGACGTGGACGACGTTGCTCATCATCCGTGCGAATGGGCACCGGCTGCAGCGGGGGCTCGATCAGACCCAGCGCAACGCCAAGGTCGTGGAGCCAGTTTTGGATTTTCTCTTTCATGATTGCCCCCTTTGAGGGTAGTGCCGGTCGGCGGGAATTCGTTCGCCTCTTCCTACAGATAGTAGCCCTAACTCCTACGTATTGCTTCAACGAAACCACAACGAACTATTACTGAATTGATTCAAATGCCGACGGATCGTTCAGGCAATCGCACAGGCATCTTGCGGCGACTCTGCCTGACCTTCGCGCTGCAGTTCGATCCATGCGTTGAGATTAGCGCCGAGCATACCCTTTCGCCACATCAGCCAGGTGGTCGCAGTGGCAAAAGGCCCAGATAGGGGATGAACGGACACACTGTCCTTGCCTGGCAGGCTGTCGAGCATGGATTCGGACATCAGGGCCACGCCGGAACCGGCGATCACACAGGCGAGCATGCCCTGATAAGACTCAATCTCAATGGCGCGGCCCATGGCCACGCGCTCGTGGGAAAACCACGTCTCCAAACGCCGGCGATAGGAACAACTGCGTCGGAAGGTGAACACCGCACGGCCGGCCACATCCTGAGGACCGTGTACCGGTGGGTGGTCGGCTTCGCAAATCAGCACCAGCTTTTCGTCGCACAAGGGCACACCGTCCAGCGTCGCGAGGGTCAGCGGGCCGTCGACCAGCGCAGCGTCAAGACGCCCGGTGATCAAGCCTTCCAGCAGCTCCCCGCTGGGCGCCGACTGCACCTGCAAATTCACCAGCGGATACGCCTTGTGGTAGCGCGCCAACAGTTTCGGTAAGTGAATCGCGGCGGTGCTGTACATGCTGCCCAGCACAAAGTCGCCGGCCGGTTGCCCGCCTTGCACGGCACCGTGGGCTTCGTCGTGCAGCGCCAGCAGACGGGTGCTGTAGTCCAGCAACACTTTGCCCGCCGGGGAAAGCTGCAGGCGTTGACGTTCACGGACGAACAACTCGACGCCCAGTTGTTCCTCCATCTGCTTGAGCCGGGTCGACAGGTTCGACGGCACGCGGTGCAAACGCTCGGCAGCGCGGGTGATGGAGCCCTCTTCCGCCACGGCCTGGAAAATGCGCAATTGACTGAACTCCATACCTTTCTCCAAAACTGAACAAGTTGATCACTATTATTCAATTTTACAGAACATCAATCCACCTTAGCCTGCACGTCATTCGCTTTCCCGCAGGAAACCTTGCACATGTCGCCGTTGACTCGCCTCCTCGCCAGCTTTATCGCCCTGATGATGGCCATGGGCATTGGCCGCTTCGCCCTCACCCCGCAAATGCCGCATTTGCTGAGCGAAGGACAGATCGACCTGACAGGTGCCGGGCTGATCGCTGCCGCCAACTACCTGGGCTACTTCGTCGGTGCGGTGGATTCAACTTTTGCCCGCAGCCATCGCCATGTGCGCGCCCGTTTGTACGGCGGGTTGTGGTTGTGCGTGCTGCTGACCCTGGCGTCGTACTGGGCCCATGGGTTCTGGCCGCACCTGTTGTTGCGCTTCGGCACCGGCGTGGCCAGCGCCTGGGCACTGGTGATGATCACCAGCCTCAGCCAACCGCTGGCGATTGCCGCCGGGCGGCCACGCTTGGGCGCCCTGGTGTTTGCCGGGCCGGGCCTGGGGATTCTGTTGACCGGCCTGCTGGCGCTAGGCTCGAACCTGCTACGGCAAAGCTCCGCAACACTGTGGCTGGTCTATGGCGGGGTGGCGCTGCTGATGCTGTTGGCGATCCTGCCTTTCCTGCCTCGACCGAGCCTCACTGACGCGCCCATCAGCGGCGCGGACAGCAATGCGAGCATCGCGCACCTGGGCTGGATTTATTTTCTGTTCGGCCTTGGCTACATCATTCCGGCGACCTTTCTGTCACAGATGGCCAGCGCGCAGTTCAAGGGCGCCTGGCAGGCAGACCTGTTCTGGCCATGCTTTGGCCTGGCGGCTGCGCTCGGCGTGGTCGTGGCGAGCCTGCGCCGCAAGGCCGCGAACATAACCCGTCGCTGGCTGATGACAACCTTATGGCTGCAAGCGGCGGGCGTGTTTGCCTGCTTGCTCGGCAACGGCTGGGGTCTGGCGCTGGGCGTGTTGCTGTGCGGCGGGCCTTTTCTGGCCTGTATGCAGTTGGTGATGGCGCGCTTGCGGGAGGTGGCGCCTCACGGCTATCAGCGCAGCACCGGGGTGCTGACTGCCTGCTTTGCCATCGGTCAACTGAGCGGCCCGTTGCTCGCATCGGTGAGCAATCACCTGAGCGACGGCCTGCAACCGGCGCTGGTGATTGCCGGTTGCGGGCTGCTAATGGCGGGCGCGGTGTTGCTGCGCCCCGCTACGACGGTCAGCCAGCAATCAGCGGCGTTGGCACGCGAACTTGTTCGCGTCGAGCGAGCACCAGCAAAAACAGCCCACCCAGGAAACAGCCGGTAAACCAGGCGAAGTTGGCCATGCCCTGCAATGCCGGGGTGAAAGTGATCGCGACGCCCACCAGCGTCGCCGGCACCAGAGCCTTGACCGCCGTCCAGTTCACGCCACCGTCGAAGTAGTAGCGCCCGCTCGGGCTGTCGTCGAACAGCGCGTCCACGTCGATCTGCTGTTTTTTGATCAGGTAGAAGTCCACCAGCAGAATCCCGAACAACGGCCCGATAAACGCGGCGAGTATGTCCAGGGTGTAGTGGATCATCAGCGGGTTGTTGAACAGGTTCCACGGGGTGATAAAGATTGAAGCCACAGCAGCAATCATGCCGCCGGCGCGCCAACTGATTCTGCTCGGCGCAACGTTGGCGAAGTCGAACGCCGGGGACACGAAGTTGGCGACGATATTGATGCCGATCGTGGCCGTGACAAAGGCAAAGGCACCCAGCAACACGGCCACGCTGTTGTCGATACGCGAAACGGTGGCGATCGGGTCGTGGAGCATTTCGCCGAATACCGGCAAGGTGCCCGAGACGATCACCACAGTCACCAAAGAGAACGCCAGAAAATTCACCGGCAGCCCCCAGAAATTACCGCGACGCACGTCCTGCATACTGCGGCAGTAGCGGCTGAAATCACCGAAATTCAGCGTCGGTCCGGAGAAGTAAGACACCACCAACGCCGTCGCCACGATCACCTGGCCAAAAGCCTGCCAGCCCGACAGGGATTTTTCCGCCAGGGTAAAGCTGATATTCGCCCAACCCGCCTTCCACACGATCCAGCCGGCCAGGGCGAACATCACCGCATAGACCACCGGCCCGGCCCAGTCGATAAAGCGCCGGATAGACTCCATGCCCGCCCAGAATACGGCCGCCTGCAACACCCACAAGCTGAGGAAACCAAACCAGCCCAGATAGGACAGACCCGCGAAGTGCGGCTCTGCATACACGGCCATCTGTGGGAAAAAGCGCAGCACCACGATGATCAGCGCACTCGACGCCAGATACGTCTGAATCCCGTACCACGCCACCGCGATCAAGCCACGTATCACCGCCGGAATATTCGCACCGAACACACCAAACGCCAGTCGGCAGATCACCGGGTACGGTACAGCCGCTTGCTGGCTCGGCTTGGCCACCAGGTTGGCGATCAATTGCACGATGCAAATGCCCGCGAGCAATGCAATCAGCACCTGCCAACTGGCCAGCCCGAGGGCGAACAGGCTGGCAGCGAAGACGTAACCGCCGACGCTGTGGACGTCGCTCATCCAGAAGGCAAAGATGTTGTACCAGGTCCACTTCTGCGGCAGTGGGCCCAGGTCCTGGTTGTACAGGCGCGGGCTGTAGCCTTTAGGCAATTGTTCGGTCATCGCTGGGCTCCTCGAAATACCCGCCTGCGCTGCCGTAACGGGATGCATACGGAAGGCGGCACGGTTTGTATACGAGAGAGTCAGCAGAATGCGTGCCAATGGCACACAATCCCCACGGGCCGGGGTGCCAAAGGATGTATCGAGAGTTAGATCGGTGTATACCGCTCAGCAACGGTGCACGCCTTAATCCTGTACACAATCACTTGCACATCCGTTGTGCACACAGGTGCCTGACTGTGCACTAGGCGGCGCTGAGGAATGTGGCCACGTTGCTCAGGTCATCTGCGCCGTAGGCCGACAGAACAAGGATTTACGGGTCATCGGCACAGCTTCTGTAGGAGCGATTTGCGCCTACAGAAGAGCAAACCGCACTCAGCTCAGTTCAATGCGATCGGCATGAATCACAATCTGACCCTGCTTGTAGAGCGCACCAATGGCCTTCTTGAAGTTGCCTTTGCTGACGCCGAACAAGTTGCTGATCACCGCCGGGTCGCTTTTATCGCTGACCGGCAAGCTGCCGTTGTTTTCACGCAACTTGGCGAGGATCTTCGAGTTGAGGCTGGAGGCCGCTTCCTGGCCGACCGGCTGCAGGCTCAGGCTGATATTGCCGTCGGCGCGGATTTCCTTGATAAAGCCTTTCTCTTCCTTGCCCGGGCGCAGGAACTTGAACACTTCGTTCTTGTGGATCAGGCCCCAGTGCTTGTTGTTGATGATCGCCTTGAAGCCCATGTCCGTGGCCTCGGCCACCAGCAGGTCGACTTCCTGGCCCACCTCGTAGTTGGCGGGCGTCTTGTCGAGGTAGCGGTCAAGACGCGCGGTGGCGGTGATGCGCTTGGTGTGTTTGTCGAGATAGACATGCACCACGCAATATTCACCAGCGGTCAATTGACGTTTTTCTTCCGAATACGGCAGCAACAGATCCTTGGGCAAACCCCAATCGAGGAAAACACCAATGCTGTTGACTTCGACGACTTTCAAACTGGCAAATTCGCCAACTTGAACTTTGGGTTTTTCAGTGGTGGCGATAAGTTTGTCATCGCTGTCCAAGTAAATGAATACGTTAAGCCAGTCTTCATCTTCACTGGGAATATCTTTGGGGATATACCGATTAGGCAAGAGGATTTCACCGTCTTGCGCACCATCCAGGTACAAACCAAAGTTAGTGTGTTTAACCACTTGCAAGCTGTTGTAGCGCCCGACTAAAGCCATTTCCAATACCCTCATTGCGTGGGCGGCATTCTACCCGAGTTGCGCCCTGCACGCGCGCGCGCCTGAAAAATCGCGGGCTCGCATGGCGTTCTACTGGCTGCGCCCCGCTCGTCTGATCAGTCGGCTGAATTTTGCAGCGCTTGCGGCGCCCGGCAGGCCGCGTGGTTTCGAGTTAAAACAGCAAGTTAGGGGCTTATTTCGACGACAAACTTTGCGTGTTTCGGCCATCACAGTAAATACCAGAGGATATTTACCAAGCAATTGTCAAGCATTTCCTGTACTATGCCTGGCCAAGTTAATTTTCTACAGGTTAGTGGCCGCCATGCGCGTAAAAGCATCCAATAGCAAAGCAAAGCCAGCTCCCGCCGTCGAAACCAGCGAGTCGATCAACAGCCAGATCGCTGCGTTCCTCAAGTCCGGTGGCGAAATCCAGCAGATTGCCAAGGGCGTGAGCGGCCAGACTTTCGGCCCGTCCAAGCAGATCAGCCTGGGCAAGAAGTAAGCTGACGGCGCAATACACCTGGTCCCTAAGCGTCTTGCCAGCAAGGCGCTAGGACTAGAGTCCGAAACACCCTCTTGCTTCACCCCCTGCTCCACAAAATCGACGAACGGGCCTCAGCGCCTGGCATTCGCCGGTATGCTTGCACGCGTCTAGCACGGGCATCCGCCTGATTTCTTCCGTTACTGCTCCTCGCTTTTCATGGAGTGAAGCATGCTCAAACCGATTATTTTCCTGCTCAGTGCCCTCGCCGCGAGCCCACTGGCCGAAGCGCAAATTTTCCAGCGCGAATTGGGCGACTTCGATCTGAAATTGGGCACCACGCCCAGCCGCAGCATGGCCCAGGGCCTGGTCAAGCCGACCTCGCCGGGCAGCGACGCCTTCCACGGCGGCCTCGACCTGAGCCACGACAGCGGCCTGTACGTCGGCCAGTTCTCACCGAACATGGGCCTGTCTTCGGCGAGCAACCTTGAAATCGACTCGTACCTGGGGTTCAAACACCCCTTCGACCAGACGCTGGGCTACGAAGTGGGACTGATCCACTACAGCTACCCCTCGCTCAGCCCCCTCGACAGCCAGGAGTTCTATGGCGGCCTGAACCTGCTGGGCAATCGCTTCGGCGCGTCCTTCAGCAATGACCCCGACCGCCAGGACAGCACCCTGTTCGCCGACCTTGGCGGTACACAACCGTTCGGCATCGGCGTCAGCATGAAGTACACCACGCATCAACTGGGCAGCCCGGTCTCGGTGGACGGCGGTTCGATCCGCAGTTTCAGCGACTGGTCGGTGCAATTCTCGAGGGCGTGGATGGGCGTTGACCTTGACCTGATCTACAGCGACTCCAGCCTCAATGGCGGCGACTGCTCGGCCTACTCCGGACACAATTCGCAATGCGATGGGTTGTTGACCCTGAAGGCTGCGCGGACGTTTTATTGATGGGCTGAACTGTCGCACCCAGCGCGGGTTCACATGCATCAACCCCTCTGCGCAAGGACCTGCCCATGTTGCATCGGCTCACATTTCTGCTGGTATTCGTGATCGCGAGCCTGGTGCTTGGCGGCTGCAACCGTGTGGGTTTGGCCTATCGCAATCTCGATGTGATCATCCCGTGGACCCTCAATGATTACCTGGACATGAACGCCGGGCAGAAGCGCTGGTTCAACGACACACTCCAGCAACACCTGGCCTGGCATTGCACCACGCAGTTGCCAGGCTATCTGGACTGGCTCGACCGTCTGCAACAGATGGTCGACAACCATCAGGTCAGCGACAGCGCCTTGCAGAGCCGTACCGGCGAAGCCAAACAGGCGGTTAACGAGATCGCACGCGCGATCACCCCGTCGGCGGTCCACTTGCTGCGCGGGCTGGACGACCAGCAGGTCAAGGACATGAACGACGCCCTGGCCAAAGACCTGCGCAAGCGCCAGGACGAATACCTGAAACCGCCCCTGCCGCGACAAATCCAGGCGCGTGCCGAGCGTATGAGCAAGCGCCTCGATACGTGGATCGGGCCGCTCAGCGCCAGCCAGCAGCAACGCGTGGCGGCCTGGTCTGCGGAGCTGGGTGACCAGAACCAACAGTGGATCGACAACCGCGCCCGCTGGCAGGCGCAGTTCATCGACGCCGTGCAACAACGCCACGACGCTGACTTTACGCAGAAAATGCAACAATTGTTGGTGGACCGGGAACGTGCATGGACCCCGGAATACAGGGAGGCTGATGCCCAGACAGAAACAGCAGCGCGCAGCCTGATCGTGGATCTAATGGCGCAAAGCAGCGTACAACAACGCCAGAAATTGACGCACAAAATCGCGGGCGTGCGCAGCGATTTCAAGGCGCTCAAATGCCTCAACGCCGCCGCTGACTAGAACGTGGGAGCAAGACTGCTCCCACATGCTCTTCAGGCAATCGCCGCCTTGGACGCCACGTCATCAAACGTCACCGGTTCCAGCGCATCCACCTGCTCATCCAGCACCTCACGCGGGTGAGCGTTGCCCGGTATTGAGCTGTCGATCAAGGCCAGCAATTGGGCACCTCGCGGCGTCAGAACAAAGTTCTCACCACTGCCACCCTCGTCCTCTGGCCGCGACTCGATAAACCCGCGCTTGAACAACAGCGCTTCGTAATCCGCAGCGGTCTTTTTCAGCGCATCCAGATTGCCGGTGGACTCGCCCGCCGTGGCCTTATCAGCGGCTTCCTCCTCGGCGTATTTGCGCGGGGCAAAGCTGCCCTCGCCATTCTGCACTTCATGCAGCAGACGCTCGATCAGATCCCAGTTGTAAGTCGTCATCCTGATTCCTCCTGCGGGCCAAAGGAAAGTAACCCGTCTAGAGGTGTGACACGCGACGTCACTGGCCGTTCAGCCGAATGGACAGGCGTCACTTCTGTGTACTTTCCAGACGTTCGCCGCCTCAACTGGGCGGAAAGAAGCTGCGACCAATGCAAAAACCGAAGGCAATAAAAAACCGGACAACGTCCGGTTTTTTTGTAGCGGCCCAGCCTTACTCGGCAGCTGGTGCTTCCGGCTTGCGGCGCTTGAGTGGCGCCATGCCGTCCTTGCTGACCAACGACAGGTTGTCGGTCTTCGGCCGGTTGGCGATCTTGCGCTTGGTCGGCGACTTGGCGCCGGCCTTCTTCTTGTCACCCTTGCCGTCGACTTTTTTCTTCTTCACGCCCACGGCCTTGCCCGACGCCTTGACCTTCTTCGGCCCGGTGTAGGTGCCTTTGACTTCCTTGATGGTGCGGCGCTCGAACGACTGCTTGAGGTAGCGCTCGATGCTCGACATCAGGTTCCAGTCGCCGTGGCAGATCAGTGAGATCGCCAGGCCATCGTTGCCGGCACGCCCGGTGCGGCCGATACGGTGGACGTATTCGTCGCCGCTGCGGGGCATGTCGAAGTTGATGACCATGTCCAGGCCGTCGACATCCAGGCCGCGCGCGGCGACGTCGGTGGCGACCAGGATCTTCACCCCGCCTTGCTTGAGGCGGTCGATCGCCAGCTTGCGGTCCTTCTGGTCTTTCTCGCCGTGCAGGACGAACGCTTTGTAATCCTGCGCCACCAGGCGGCCGTAGATGCGATCGGCCGCAGCGCGGGTGTTGGTGAACACGATGGCCTTCTGATAGGTCTCGTTGGCCAACAGCCAGTTGAGGATCTGTTCTTTGTGGACGTTATGGTCAGCGGTGATGATCTGCTGGCGCGTGGTCGCGTTCAGGTCGCTGACGTTGTTGACCTGCAGGTGCTCGGGGTTGTTCAGGACCTTGGCAACCATGTCGCGCAGGGTCGAACCGCCGGTGGTGGCGGAGAACAGCATGGTCTGCTGGCGATTCACACATTCAGCCACCAGGCGCTGCACGTCATCGGCAAAGCCCATGTCGAGCATGCGGTCGGCTTCGTCGAGCACCAGCACTTCGACTTCCTTGAGGTCGAGGTTGCCGGCGTTGAGTTGCTCGATCATGCGGCCCGGGGTGCCGATGAGGATGTCCGGGACCTTGCGCAGCATGGCGGCCTGGACCTTGAAGTCTTCGCCGCCAGTGATCAGGCCGGACTTGATGAAGGTGAACTGCGAAAAACGTTCGACTTCCTTCAGGGTCTGCTGGGCCAGCTCGCGGGTCGGCAGCAGGATCAGGGTCTTGATGCTGACGCGGACTTTGGCCGGGCCGATCAGGCGGTTAAGAATCGGCAGGACGAAAGCGGCCGTCTTGCCACTCCCGGTTTGAGCCGTCACCCGCAGGTCACGCCCTTCGAGCGCGAGCGGGATGGCCGCTGCCTGCACAGGCGTAGGCTCGACAAATTTAAGCTCGGCCACGGCTTTGAGCAGGCGTTCGTGCAGGGCGAATTGGGAAAACACGGGTGCTACCTCGAAGAATTACAAAATATCAGCTGCATAGGGTAACGGTTTCGGGCGTCCAAACCGAGTTTCTTTACGCGAACAGGGCTAATCAGCTGCTTTTTTGTTAAGGCGTTTGTCCGTAACGCCAATGTTGCGGCACTTAAATGCTCTAATCGCCCGGTCTTGTCTTACAGAAGAATCGGTTTCACCCATGGATATCAAACAGCTCTGGCTCAACGTCAAAGACCTTTGGAGCGCCCTCGACGAACATCCCCTGCTGCATTCCAGCCTGGGCTTGCTGGTGCTGCTGGTGGTGGCCCTGTTGCTCGGACGGGCGGCGCGTTACCTCATCCTGCATGCGGTCAAGTTGCTCGGGCGGCAACCGGCCCTGCACTGGCTCAATGACCTGCGCCACAACAAAGTCTTCCACCGCCTGGCGCAGATAACGCCGTCGCTGGTGATCCAGTTCGGCCTGCACCTGGTGCCGGACCTGAGCAAGACCGCAACGCTGTTCATCGGCAACGTGGCGTTGGCGTTCACCATCCTGTTCGTGGTGCTGGCCATGAGCGCGCTGCTCAACGCCCTGCTCGACATCTATGCGCGCACCGAACACGCGCGTACCCGCTCGATCAAGGGTTATGTGCAGTTGGCGAAGATGGTGCTGTTCGTGTTTGGCGCGATCATCATCGTCGCCACCCTGATCGACCGCTCGCCACTGTTGCTGCTGTCCGGCCTGGGTGCGATGTCGGCGGTGATCTTGTTGGTGTACAAGGACACCCTGCTGTCGTTCGTCGCCAGCGTGCAGTTGACCAGCAACGACATGCTGCGGGTGGGCGACTGGATCGAAATGCCCCAGGTCGGCGCCGACGGTGACGTGGTGGACATCACCTTGCACACGGTCAAGGTGCAGAACTTCGACAAGACCATCGTCTCGATTCCGACTTGGCGCCTGATGTCCGAGTCGTTCAAGAACTGGCGCGGCATGCAGGCGTCCGGCGGGCGTCGGATCAAGCGCAGCCTGTTCATCGACGCCAGCGCCGTGCGCTTTCTGCGCGACGATGAAGAAGTCCGCATGACCCAGGTCCACCTGCTCACCGACTACATCAGCCGCAAGCAAGCCGAACTCAAGGCCTGGAACGAAGCCCAGGGCCAAAGCGCGCAGTTGTCGGCCAACCGCCGGCGCATGACCAACCTCGGCACCTTCCGCGCGTATGCCCTGGCTTACCTGACAAGCCACCCGGACATCCAGCCGAACATGACCTGCATGGTGCGTCAGATGCAAACCACCGCCCAGGGCGTGCCGCTGGAAATCTACTGCTTCATCCGCACCACGGCGTGGTCGGATTACGAGCGGATTCAAGGGGATATCTTCGATTACCTGCTGGCGGTGCTGCCGGAATTCGGTTTGAGCCTGTACCAACAGCCAAGCGGCACTGACCTGCGCAGCGGGCTGTTTGCAATGACGCAGAACGCCACCGCCGCGCAAGCGCTGGAGAACTGACACCGCGCACGGTGAGGGGCTCGCTTGCCCCTTGCCTGTTGGATCGCCCCCCCAGCGCCAAATCAGGCCTTGCGCTACAGGCCAAGCCTGCCCGGCAAATAGCTGACGAACATGTTTAGTTGCCACCCTCCGCAAAATCAAACCCACGTAGCAACAAAGAAAACTTCACCTATACATTTAGTGAATTTCACTATCCAGGCGCCCGATTTTTAATCTGTTTTTAGAAAAACCAAAGCTATAGCATCTGGCCATCGAACAACTCTGTGAGAAGGCGTTACTTATGTTATGGACAACTAAGCTTTCAGATGATGCGGCACACTTTGTATTAAGTTCGGATGCGGAAGCACTGACTCACTACTGCAGTGCAACTGGCTTTTCTCAACCTCGCGACTTTTATACCGACAGCCCTTACCAGCGACCTTCAAGGCCGCAGGACGTGACCGATGCAATTATCAGCACCCGCCTGACAAGCGACCAACTTTCACACAGCCAGCATCTTTTGGCGCAACGCTTGTTATTGAACATCTATGAACAAGACTTGGTCTTTTTACCCAAGCCGCCCATGGCACTGGATCTCAAGGCATTCAAGAATTTTTATGATCCGCAGCATGCCGCGTCCGGTAAAAAGATTCGTCCGCTACTCGAGCAATACCTCTACAACTGGCTCAAGGAAGAGGTTCACATCAACGGTCCCTGGTGCCTGGACTCCTTCGTCGCCCACACCGACAAGGTATTGGACGATGTGGCCCGGTCCGACTCCAAGCTCCATGAAGTCCTGACCACCAGCCGCCATCCCGAACGTGCTGCGCGGTTTTTCATGACGCAATGCGCCGGCGACTTCCTCAGTGAAGCCTCGGCCATGGCGCGCAATGTGCTGGGTAACTGCGGCGTGTACACCAGTGAGCTGTTCAAGATCCTGATCGACGAATACGGCTACGGCATCGACAAGAAGAAGCACAGCACCATTTTTGAAGACATGCTCAAGGACATGAACATGTCCCATCACGTGCATCACTACTGGCAGTTCTATACCCCCGCCTCGCTGTCGCTCACCAACTACTTCCACTACGTGTCGGCCAACCATGGCGAGCTGTTCCGCTATATCGGCGCCATGTACTACACCGAAGCCACACTGGCCCTGACCACCCAGCATCAGTCACGCGCTATCAAGACGATCTTCAACGGCGCGGTCTCCACCGAATACTTCGATGAGCACTCACACATCGATGTGCATCACGGAAGAATGGCCCTGCAACGCCTGATCCTGCCGATGATCAAACAATTCGGCAACGCGATCATCCCCGACCTTATCCGTGGGTTTGAGGAGTTCCGGTTACTGCAGGACATCGCCGACGATGAGCTTTATGCCCATATCAAGTGGCATGACGAGATGGATGAACACCGCGCCCACGCCGGCACCCTCCATGGCCGCAAGCCGGTGGACCTGACGATCACCGAGCCTGAACACGAGCTTTCGGTGCTGCACACCCACCCCAACGACGAGCTGTTCTGGGTCGAATCCGGCGAGCTGGATTTTGTCGCCAGCCCCGAACTGACCGTGCGGCTCAAGGCCGGGGAAGGCGTGGTGATTCCCAAGGGCATGCTGCATGGCACCTGCATCGTCAGCCCCTCCTGCACCTACACCGTCACGGCCATTTGAGGACCCCGCCCCATGAAAGCCATCAGCCTGAACCTCAGCCATACCCACTATGTGGCGGTGGACGGGAAAACCTACTTTCTCAAGCGTCATGCGCATTCGACTCAACTGCTGCCGACAGCCTGCCCCCATCGCGGCGGCCCGCTGCACATGGGGGAAGTGACGGGTGACGGGCAAAGCGTGATCTGCCCCTGGCACGACAACGCCTACAAGGTCTGCAACCTGGAAAAGAAGTCGCTGCCCACCGTTCGCGTCAGAAACCAGATCAGTACCGTCATCGGTGACACCGAGCGATGCGTACCTCTCCTTAAACTCTCTCGTTACGACTGATGGTGCCCATGAATAATAAATCGACCCTTGCTGCGTTTTATTCGATCGTGACCCTCTTCACCGGCCTGGACATGGCGATTGTGATCGCTATGGTCTGGTTCGGGCTGGAGACCACCGGCTCGACGTTCCTGGTGGGCGCCACCTTATGCGTAGCGACCGTAGTGCCGTATTTGTGCGAACAGTACATCGGCAAGTTCTTCACCATTGAACTGAGCATGAAACGACTGCTGTACATTCGCCTGACCGCGTTCGCCGCCGTGCTGGGGCTGTCGTTTACCGACGCGGCGCTGTTGCCGATCGGCTTCCTGGCGATTGCCTTCGTGGTGGGGGTCACCGACTACTTCACCATCAGTACCCTGGAATCGAAAAACACCAAGCTGGTGCTGGCCGGGCTGACCAACAGCGACACCTCGGCGCGCTTGATGCAAACCTCCATCCAGATCGGGGCCTTTGGCGGTGCGCTGCTGGGCGGCGTGATTGTGGATGTGTTCAGCGTCAACCAGACCCTGCAGATCATCAGCCTGGGGGCGATCCTGTCATTGGCGGCGATTCTTTTTGTGGCGCCAACCCCCGTCGCCGATACCCCCGAGCAGGCCGCCGACGGCCACACGGCGCAGCCTCTGCACCTGCCGCGCAACCTGTACATCCTGATCATCGTGTTGAGCATGATCGGCTTCCATATCGGCGCCTTCAACAGCCTGGTGCCCATCGTGTTCCAGAAGCTCAACGAATGGAACGCCACCCTGTTTGGCGTCGCCAGCGGCCTGGCCGGCCTGGGTGCCTTCAGCGCCGCAGTGCTGCCACGGATCAAGCTCAACAGCTACAGCGCGATCCTGCTGGTGATACTGGCCGACGTGGCAATCGTCTATTTCCATAACCTCTACGTGATGATGGGCGCCGCCTTCCTGCTGGGTTTCTGCATCAACAGCCTGCGCATCCAATTGCGTAAAACCCTGATTGAGTCGGCATCCAACGCACGGATCGCCGACGTGATCGCCGCCAAAAGCTCGCTCTACTACCTGCTGGTCAGTGGCTCGGCGCCGATGATCCTGACGTTTTTCACCACCGCTGCCTTCCTCGGGCTCGAAGGTGCGCGCGTGCTGATGATCGTCTCCGCCGCGCTGTTGGCCGCTGCCGTACTGGCGTGGAACCTCACCCCTGCCGTCGCGGCCACCGCCACCACCGAATAGGAGTACCTGCTTTGGAAACCGTACTGATCGTTGACCCGTTCTCCACAGGCAAACTCTACGCGCCCTTGCTCAAGGCTCAGGGCGTAAGGTGCATTGCCGTGATTTCCACCGACAGCTTGCCCAAGCATTTCACCGATGACCTGATCAGAGAAAACTTCGACGCGGTCTACCACTGGGAAGAGGGTTTGCTGGAGATCCTCGAACCGCTGTCGCTGAGCGCCGTGATCGCGGGTTGCGAAACCGCGATCTACCTGACCGACTACCTCACCGAAG
Organism: Pseudomonas sp. LY-1; assembly: GCF_053502595.1. Classification (NCBI taxonomy): domain Bacteria; kingdom Pseudomonadati; phylum Pseudomonadota; class Gammaproteobacteria; order Pseudomonadales; family Pseudomonadaceae; genus Pseudomonas; species Pseudomonas sp. LY-1. Next base: position 5,062,775 of record NZ_CP094353.1, read on the forward strand.
TCCTGCGTATTCCCGGCAATAGCCGCATCACCAGCGACCTGCGTCGCAACAAGTTCTCGATGCAGCATGCCCTGAAAAAACACGGGCTGGCGAACATTGAGTCGCAACTGCTGAGCTCGCCGACGCGCATCGCAGAGGTGGTTGCCACGCTGAAGGACACCGCCACCTATGTAGTCAAGCCGCTCAATTCCGCCGCCACCGAAGGCGTGGTGTTTGCCCAAGGCCGGGCGGGCGTCGAAAGTGCCTTGAAGAATGCGGCCTGGCAGCGCAAAAACGACCTGGGGGAAATCAACCTCGGCTTCATCGTGCAGCCGTTCGTCTCAGGCCCGGAATATGTGGTGGATATGGTCGCCTTTGACGGCGTGTACATCATTGCCTCGGTGTGCAGATACACCAAGGTCCAGAAAAACGGCAGCATGTTTGTCTACGAAAGCCTGGACACCCTCGATCCCCGCGCCGAGGAACTGCAGCCGCTGACCGACTACGCCCGCCAGGCCGCCGCGGCGCTGAGCATCGAGGTCGGCCCGATTCATATGGAAATCATCTGGTCTGCAGACGGCCCGGTGATGATTGAAGCCGGCGGCCGCTTGCATGGCGGCATCGCACCGCTGTTGTTTCAACAGGTGTACCACCCCGACTTGCTGTCGCTGGCCATCGACAGCTACCTCGGCCGCCCACGCCCCCGCGCCGATGCGGTCAGCCAGATCAGCCACGGCCGGATCGGGTTCTTCTGCTCCGATGAACAACGCACCTTCGCCACCCCCTCGTCGCAGGCCTTGCAGAGCGTGATGGAGGACGAGGCCTATTGCGGCCACCGCTACTTCATCGACGCCGGCGATACCACGCCGATCACGATCGACTTCGCCACCTGTCCGGGGCTGTTCTGGCTGCAACACCTTTCGGCACCGCAACTGGACATCAGTACCGCCAATCTACGTAAAAAACTGTGGTGTTAAGGCAATGAAAAGTCGTTTGATCATCCGAAAATCAGCCAGTGATCTGGGCATCAACAATGCGTGCGCGGCGGTTATCGAAGACATTACCGTGTCGGACGACCAGAGCTTCGTCAGCGTCCTGCAAAGTAACCTCAATCACGTTGCGTCCCACCTCAACGAGCTGGACTCCAACGTCATTTACGACGGCTTTGCCAAGCAACTCAAAAAGCTGGGCTACGAAAACACCGTCAGCGCCAACGAGAAACTGTTGCGGCGCTTCATCGCCAAAGGCGTCCACCCCATCAACAACATCGTCGATGCCTATAACGCCGTGGCGATCCGGCATGGGGTCAGCATCGGCGTACACACCTATCATCAGCGGGATGATATTTACGTCATGCGCTCGCAGGCCCCCAGGGCTTTCCGACCATTGTTCGCGAAGAAGGACATTACGATTCCGGCGGGCGACATCGTCTATACCTGCGGTGACGTGCCCCTGGCGAGCATCGGCAAGGTCGACGCCGACGCCCATGACTTCAGGCTGACGAAGGACTCGTCCAGCCTGCTGGTGGTGGTGCTGGGGCACGACGACACGACGTTTGCCTTCAACCAGGCCGTCATCGAAGAGTTCGTCGACACCCTGCGCCAGCGAATGCCGGCCTTGAGTCATCACTTTCTCGAGACCGTACACGATCACGCCTGAGGCTGATGCCGCGTAGCCGTTGCCGAAACAGCAGCGGCTAGCGCCAGGCCTTGAGCACCGGGTTGACCACCACCTCGCGCACATGCTCGATCTTCAGCAGGTTGTCCTTGAACACCATCAGCTCTTCGAAGTTGCGGTATTTGACCTCGAGCATCATGTCGACGTCGCCGAACAGCGAGTAAGCCTGAACCACTTCGCGAAACTGGTAGATCTTCGGAAACACCAGGTGACAGTTGCTGCCATTGAGCATGAGCATCAGAAACGCCGACTGCTGGGCTTCTTCATCTTCAGCGACGTTGATGGTGAAGCCGAGGATAATGCCCTTTTCGATCAGTTTTTGAACCCGCGATTCGACGGCGGTTCGAGACTTGTGAACTTGTCGCGCCAACTGCGCCAGGCTGACCCGGGAGTCGTCCTTCAAGGCCGCAATGATCTGTTCGTCAACCTTGTCCACTCTGCCGCCCCCACACTTTTCTTTTCGATAACAGACTTTCATTCCCGCTCACGCATGCCCAGGGCCTATCACCCCGCAGACTGTACGCCTGCTTCGGGTTTTATGCCCAACCGACTGATCCACACCGCGCCCAGAATCACCAAGCCGCCCAGCGCCAGGCGGCCCAGCGGCTCGTGCTGGTTCCAGATCAACAGGTTCAATAGCAGCCCCACCGGCACATGCAGGTTGTTCATCACCGCCAGGGTGCCGCCGTTGACCAGGCATGCGCCCTTGTTCCACCAGTACATGCCCAGGGCCGTGCTGACCAGCCCGAGGAACACCAGCACGCCCCACTGCAGCGGCGCTTCGGGCAGGAAATCGGCCTTGCCGAACACCAGGAACGCCGGCAACACCACCAGCAGCGCGCCGAGGTAGAAGTAGCCGAAGCGCCGGTAGTGCGGCAGATCACTGGGGTAGCGCGCCACCAGATGTTTGTACATCACTTGCCCGGCGGCGTAGGTGAAGTTGGCCAGTTGCAGCAGCAGGAAGCCCATGAGGAAGTGCGGGGTGATTTGATCGAAACGAATGAGCGCCGCGCCCGCCACCGCGACCAGGGCGGCGACCAGTGCCCAGGGGTTGAAGCGCCGGTTGAGGGCGTCTTCGATCAGGGTCACATGCAACGGCGTAAGGATGGTGAACAGCAGCACCTCCGGCACCGTAAGCACGCGAAAGCTCAGGTACAGGCACACGTAGGTCACACCGAATTGCAGCGCACCGATGACCAGCATGCCGCGCATGAAGGTCGGCTCCACCGAGCGCCAGCGCGTCAGCGGAATGAACACCAGCCCGGCCAACAGCACGCGCACCAGCACCGCGAAGTAGCTGTCGACGTGACCGGCAAGGTATTCGCCGATCAAGCTGAAGGAAAATGCCTGTATCAGGGTGACAACCAGTAAGTAGCCCATGCGCGCCTCGTATCGAATGGGCGGGACATTAAAGGTTTTCGGCGGTTCACGAAACTCGGGGCAAAAAAAACCCGACCTCGCTAGAGCGGCAGTCGGGCAGGAGCACTCAGGAGCAACAAGTGCAAAGGGAGGTTCTTACGCGTACTTGAAGGGTTTGCGTGGGGAGATATAAACACCCCGCGATTATCTGACGATTAAAGGATCACGCGACCTGCGCCAGCAACGCCTTGGCGTGGTTGATGCCTTTTTCCTGGAAGTCGCCGCTCAGGTTCACCCCTTCGGCGTGAATGAACGTCACGTCATGAATCCCGATAAACGCCATCACCTGACGCAGGTAAGGTTCCTGGTGATCGGAGCTCGCGCCCGTGTGAATCCCGCCACGGGCGGTGAGCACGATGGCCCGCTTACCGATCAACAAACCCTGGGGGCCGGTGGCGGTGTACTTGAAGGTCACACCCGCGCGCAACACATGATCCAGCCAGGCTTTGAGGGTGCTGGGGATGGCGAAGTTGTACATCGGCGCCGCCATCACCAGCACGTCGGCGGCGAGCAATTCGTCGGTCAATTCGTTGGAGCGATCCAGAGAGGCCTGCTCGCTGGCGTTGCGCTGATCCGCCGGTTTCATCCAGCCGCCGAGCAGGTTGGCGTCCAGGTGCGGGAGCGGGTTGAGCGCCACGTCGCGCACAGTGATCTGATCCGCCGGGTGAGCCGCCTGCCACTGGCTGATGAACTGCCGAGTCAGTTGGCGGGAGATCGAATCCTGCTGGCGGGCGCTGCTTTCGATGATCAGAACGTTGGACATGGCTGCGTAGGCTCCATCTGTAATTGCTGTAAGTCGATGGAGGAAAGATTAACCAGAGCCAATTCGATAAAAAAGCGCAAAAAACCGCTACAACCCATCTAGAAATTTGTTTATAAGCGGAGTATTCCTGTAGACATGCTCCGCTGCTGCTTTATTTCGGGGCACAGGCCAGGGCGATACGCATCTTGATGATTGCGCGGTTGAACTTGGCGGTGGTGTTGGTGCTCTTGCCCGCCGGCACGCTGACAGTACGGCGACGTGGCGCTTCCGGGCCATTGGTGAAGGTGACGGAACACACCGCGTCGTTGGTCCCGTAGTTGTTCAGTTGGATCGAACTGATGTCACCGTCCACGTCGGACGCGGTGTAATCCACGCTCACGCCGTCGATTTTTTTTGTCACGTCGATCGGGTAGGCAAACGCGCTTAACGGCAGCAGCGCCAGCAACACACAACATAATTTTCTCATTCGGCAGTCTCCAATAAGGACTGTCAGCTTAGGACAAGAGGAGCTCATCTTGAAAGCGCCCCGCGTTACCCTCGATCAATGGCGCACACTGCAAGCCGTGGTCGACCATGGCGGCTTCGCCCAGGCGGCCGAAGCGTTGCACCGTTCACAGTCCTCGGTGAGCTACACCGTGGCCCGCATGCAAGACCAGCTCGGGGTGCCGCTGCTGCGCATCGACGGGCGCAAGGCCGTGCTCACCGAAGCCGGCGAAGTGCTGTTGCGCCGCTCCCGGCAACTGGTGAAAAACGCCAGCCAACTCGAAGACCTCGCCCATCATATGGAACAAGGCTGGGAAGCCGAGGTGCGCCTGGTGGTCGATGCCGCCTACCCGAATGCGCGCCTGGTGCGCGCCCTGACCGCCTTTATGCCGCAGAGCCGCGGCTGTCGCGTGCGCCTGCGCGAGGAGGTGCTGTCGGGCGTTGAAGAGCTGTTGATCGAAGGCGTGGCCGACCTGGCGATCAGCGGCTTCAGCATCCCCGGTTACCTCGGCACGGAGATGAGCAACGTGGAATTTGTCGCCGTCGCTCACCCCGAGCATGCCCTGCACCGTATGAATCGCGAACTGAGCTTCCAGGACCTGGAAAGCCAGATGCAAGTGGTGATCCGCGACTCCGGGCGCCAGCAGCCGCGCGATGTCGGCTGGCTCGGCGCGGAACAGCGCTGGACCGTCGGCAGCCTCGCCACGGCGAGCAGTTTCGTCGGCAGCGGCCTGGGCTTTGCCTGGTTGCCGCGGCACATGATCGAGCGCGAACTCGCCGAGGGCGTGCTCAAACAGCTACCCTTGGAACAGGGCGGCAGCCGCCACCCCACGTTCTACCTGTACTCGAACAAGGACAAACCCTTGGGGCCGGCGACGCAGATCCTCGTGGAGCTGCTGCGCACATTTGACACCGCGCCCCTGGATGCGCCTTTCGCCGCCCCGCAGCAAGCCTGAAACGGAGTTCATGCATGGCCTGGTTCGAACATGAAGGGTGCAGCCTGCATTACGAGGAATATGGCCACGGCGCCCCACTGATTTTGATCCACGGCCTGGGCTCCAGCAGCCAGGATTGGGAGTTGCAGATTCCGGTGCTGGCCCGGCATTACCGGCTGATCGTGGTGGATGTGCGCGGCCACGGGCGCTCGGACAAACCCCGGGAGCGCTACAGCATCAAAGGTTTCACCTTCGACCTGATCGCCCTGATCGAACACCTGGACCTGCCTCCCGCCCATGTGGTGGGCTTGTCCATGGGCGGCATGATCGCGTTTCAACTGGCGGTGGACGAACCGGCGCGGGTCAAGAGCCTGTGCATCGTCAACAGCGCGCCCGAGGTCAAGGTGCGCAGCGCCGACGATTACTGGCAGTGGGCCAAGCGCTGGACCCTGGCACGCGTCCTCAGCCTGGGCACCATCGGCAAGGCCCTGGGCGACCGCCTGTTTCCCAAACCGCAGCAGGCCGACCTGCGCCGCAAGATGGCCGAGCGCTGGGCAAAAAACGACAAACGTGCTTATCTCGCCAGCTTCGATGCGATTGTGGGCTGGGGCGTGCAGGAACAACTTTGCAGAATTACCTGTCCAACCCTGGTCATCAGCGCCGACCATGACTACACCCCTGTGGCACAGAAAGAAATCTATGTAAAACTGCTGCCCGATGCGCGGCTGGTGGTGATCGAAGATTCCCGCCATGCCACGCCCTTGGATCAACCCGAAGTCTTTAACGCTACCCTTCTCGATTTTCTAAAGACAGTCGAAATCACTACCCAGGATCACTGACCCATGCTGAAAAAAATCGCCTTCTTTGCCGGTTCCGTGCTGTTCGCTGCCAACCTGATGGCGGCCGAGCCTGCCAAGGCGCCCCACGTATTGATCTCCACCACCAACGGCGACATTGAAATCGAACTGGACCCGGTCAAGGCGCCGATCAGTACCAAGAACTTCCTGGCCTACGTCGACAAGGGCTTCTACACCAACACGATTTTCCACCGTGTGATCCCGGGCTTCATGGTCCAGGGCGGCGGGTTCACCGCGCAGATGGCGCAAAAAGACACCAATCCGCCGATCAAAAACGAAGCCAGCAACGGCCTGCATAACGTGCGGGGCACGCTGTCGATGGCGCGCACCTCGAACCCGGATTCGGCCACCAGCCAATTCTTCATCAACGTCGCGGACAATGCCTTCCTCGACCCAGGTCGCGATGCCGGTTATGCCGTGTTCGCCAAAGTGGTCAAGGGCATGGACGTGGTCGACATCATCGTCAACTCGCAGACCACCACCAAACAAGGCATGCAAAACGTGCCCATCGATCCTGTCCTGATCAAGTCGGCCAAGCGCATCGACTGAGGTCCGCAGGTAGTTCCGCGCGGCGCTCACAAGGCGCCGTGCGCCTTTGAACAGGAGAGCCCGCCGGGCGGGCGTCAACCCTAATGCTCTATCGTCGTTTCGAACAACTGATCGATATTTTCCGCGACGCGCCCAGCGCCGCCCCTCCCGACAAAGTCCTGCCCTTCTACCTCTACTACTTGCGTCAGGTGTGGCCGTGTTTTGCCGCCCTGTTGGTGGTGGGCCTGATCGGCGCACTGATCGAAGTCGCGCTGTTCAGCTACCTGAGCCGCATCATCGACCTGGCCCAAGGCACTCCGCCGGCGAATTTCTTCCAGGTTCACAGCACCGAGCTGATCTGGATGGCCGTGGTCGCCCTGCTGCTGCGTCCGATCTTCGGCGCCCTGCATGACCTGCTGGTCCACCAGACCATCAGCCCCGGCATGACCAGCCTGATCCGTTGGCAGAACCACAGCTACGTGCTCAAGCAGAGCCTGAATTTCTTCCAGAACGACTTCGCCGGGCGCATCGCCCAGCGCATCATGCAAACCGGCAACTCCCTGCGCGACTCCGCCGTGGCGGCCGTGGATGCGATCTGGCACGTGGCGATCTACGCCATCAGTTCCCTGGTGCTGTTTGCCGAAGCCGACTGGCGCCTGATGATCCCGTTGGTGACCTGGATCGTCTGCTACAGCCTGGCATTGGGCTACTTCGTGCCACGGGTGAAAGCGCGTTCGGTGATTTCCTCCGAGGCGCGCTCCAAGTTGATGGGGCGCATCGTCGATGGCTACACCAACATCACCACCTTGAAGCTGTTCGCCCATACCCAGTCCGAGCAGGAATACGCCAAGGAAGCGATCATCGAGCAGACCGAAAAAACCCAGTTGGCCAGCCGCGTGGTGACCAGCATGGACGTGGTGATCACCACCATGAACGGCCTGCTGATCGTCACCACCACCGGCCTGGCCCTGTGGCTGTGGACCCACTCGCTGATTTCCGTGGGCGCGATTGCCCTGGCGACCGGCCTGGTGATTCGCATCGTCAACATGTCCGGTTGGATCATGTGGGTGGTCAATGGCATTTTCGAAAACATCGGCATGGTGCAGGACGGCCTGAAAACCATCGCCCAGCCGCTGGCCGTGGTCGACCGCGACAACGCTCCACGCCTGACCGTACCCCATGGCGAAGTACGCTTCGAGCAGGTGGATTTCCACTACGGCAAGAAGAGCGGGATCATTGGCGGCCTGAACCTGAACATCAAGGCCGGTGAAAAAATCGGCCTGATCGGCCCCTCCGGCGCGGGCAAATCGACCCTGGTCAACCTGCTGCTGCGCCTGTACGACCTGCAAGGCGGGCGCATCCTGATCGACGGCCAGAACATCGCCGAGGTCGCCCAGGAAAGCCTGCGCGAACAGATCGGCATGATCACCCAGGACACCTCGCTGCTGCACCGCTCGATCCGCGAGAACCTGTTGTATGGCAAGCCGGACGCCAGCGACGAAGAACTCTGGGCCGCCATACACAAGGCGCGTGCCGATGAGTTCATCCCGCTGCTGTCAGACGCTGAAGGCCGCACCGGGCTGGATGCCCATGTGGGCGAGCGCGGGGTCAAACTGTCCGGCGGGCAACGCCAGCGCATCGCCATCGCGCGGGTGCTGCTCAAGGATGCGCCGATCCTGATCATGGACGAAGCCACCTCGGCGCTGGACTCGGAAGTCGAAGCGGCGATCCAGGAAAGCCTGGAAACCCTGATGCAAGGCAAAACGGTGATTGCGATTGCGCACCGGTTGTCGACCATTGCGCGGATGGACCGCCTGGTGGTGCTGGAGAAAGGCCAGATCGCCGAGACGGGCAGCCATGCCCAGTTGCTCGCCCACGGCGGGCTGTATGCGCGGCTGTGGCAGCACCAGACCGGAGGTTTTGTCGGCATCGACTGAACAACTCAACATGTGGGAGGGGTGGCCTGGATTTGTGCCACAACCCTGCTGTAATCAGTGCAGTGCCCAGACGGGCGCTGAAGTAAATCGCAGGGAGCATCATTGATTTACTGATTCGGTAGAGCGATCTATCAAGGACGGGTGCATGTCTTTGTTCAAGCGTTCAGTCACAGAGGGTTTAGGTACGTTTTGGCTGGTGCTGGGCGGCTGCGGGAGTGCGGTGTTGGCCGCGGCGTTTCCCGCAGTCGGTATCGGGTTGTTGGGGGTAGCCCTGGCGTTCGGGCTCACGGTGCTGACCATGGCGGTCGCCATCGGGCGCATCAGCGGTTGTCACCTCAACCCGGCGGTATCGGTGGGGCTGGTCGTGGGCGGCAGGTTTCCGGCCAGGGAGTTACCGGCGTACATCGTGGCCCAGGTCATTGGTGGCATTGTCGCGGCTGCGCTGCTGTATGTGATAGCCAGCGGCAAACCGGGGTTTGAACTGGCGTCAGGCCTGGCGTCCAACGGCTATGGCGAGCATTCGCCTGGCGGTTATTCATTGGCAGCGGGGTTCGTCTGTGAGCTGGTGATGACGGCGATGTTCGTGCTGATCATCCTCGGCGCCACCGACCACCGTGCCCCGAAGGGCCTCGCGCCCATCGCCATCGGCCTGGCCCTGACGTTGATCCACCTGATCTCGATTCCCGTGACCAACACCTCGGTCAACCCGGCCCGCAGTACGGGACCGGCGCTGATCGTGGGCGGGTGGGCGATCCAGCAATTGTGGATGTTCTGGCTCGCGCCGATCCTTGGCGCGGTGATCGGCGGCGTGGTCTATCGATGGCTGGGCAAGGAGGAGCCGGCCTGAGGCAACACGGGGTCAGCCCTGCCGATACGGCAGGGCTGCCCTCGCCTCTTCGGCATACGCCAGAATCCCCACCCGCTCGCGCGCCAGGAAATCCTCAACCGCATTCTTCAACCCCGGATGGCGCAGGTAGTGCCACGACCGGGTGATCACCGGTTCAAACCCGCGAATCAATTTATGCTCGCCCTGGGCGCCAGCATCGAAGCGTTGCAAGCCGTGGGCAATGGCGTAATCCATGCCTTGGTAGAAGCAGGTTTCGAAATGCAGGCGGTCGAATTCCGCCAGGCAGCCCCAGTAACGACCATAGAAGCTGTCGCCGCCGATCAGGCTGAACGCCATGGCCACCGGGCGTGTGCCTTGCTTAGCCAGCACCACGCGGATCGCTTCGGGCATACGTTCGGCCAGCAGGCTGAAAAACGCGCGGGTCAGGTACGGCGCTTGGCGGCGCACCGCGTAGGTGTTGGCGTAACAGGCGTAGACAAAATCCCACTGCGCCTCGCTGAGTTCATGGCCTTGCAACCATTCGAACTCGATGCCCTGCCCCGCCACCTGTTCGCGTTCCTTGCGCATCTGTTTACGCTTGCGCGAACTCAAGGCGTCGAGGAAGTCCTGAAAGTCTCGGTAGCCACGGTTCTGCCAGTGAAACTGACAGCCCAGGCGCTGCAACCAACCCGGCTGTTGGGCCAGGGCGTCATCCGCCAGCGGATCGGTGAAGTTGATGTGCGCACTGGAGAGCCCTTCGATTTCCAGGTAACCCGGCAGGCTGTTGAGCAGCTCGAAACCGTCTTCAGCGCTGGCGGCCAGCAAGCGCGGGCCGCTGACCGGGCTGAACGGCACGGCGACCAACAGCTTGGGGTAGTAATCGATACCCGCCCGCTGGCAGGCATCCGCCCAACCGTGGTCGAAGACGTACTCGCCGGAGGAATGCCACTTGCGATAACCGGGCAAAGCCGCCACCAGCCGATCACCTTCCCAGTGCAGTAAATGCTCGGGCTGCCAGCCCGAATGCGGGCCCAGGCTGGCGCTGTCTTCCAGTGCGCTCAGGAACGCGTGTCGCACAAAGGGCTGGGCCTGCGGCACCAGGGCGTCCCAGACCTGCGGGGCGATTTCGGACAGGCTGTCCAGGCGTTGCAGCGGCATCGGCATCCTCACTACTTCAGGGCGTGAAAGCCTCGCGAGTATCGCTTATCGCCGCCCCCGACACACCCTCGAATCGCCAGACAAGGCTCTAAATCAATAGTTCCATTCTAAATAAATTGTCATCTACCTGACATCATTTCGCCACTGCGCAGTCATAAACGATCGCGATACTGACGCCTGTTTTTAGCGCGCCTGGTTCTACCCCGGCGGTTATTTTCCGTCCGTCATCGGTCGGTTGTGTCCTGGATGGTTTGCCATCCCTCCTCACTTTCGGAGATTGATATGCGTCTTGCTTCCACTAAAACTGCGGCGGCCCTCTGTGGCGGCTTGTTGCTGGCCCTGAGCGTTCCGGCCAGCGCTGCAGTCGACGCTAAATTGCTCGACATGCTCAAGGCCAACGGTCAGATCACCGGTTCGCAGTACACTGAACTGCAAGCTGAGCTGGCCAAGGATCAGAAAGAAAAGCAGATCGCACAGCAAGCTCAACAAGAGACCAACGAACAGATCGCGGCCACCGCGAAAAAAACCAACGACCTGAGCGTGTTCGACCAGAAACTCGCCTGGGCCGCCAAGACCCAGTTCAAGGGTGACGTACGTTTCCGCCAGGAAACCGTGAAGATCCAGGGCGAATCCAACAACGGTGGCCGTGACAAGGACCGTCAACGCATCCGTGCCCGCCTGGGTGCCTACACCGAGATCAACAACCAGGTCGACACCGGCATTCGTATCTCCACCGGCAGCAGCGACGACGCACGCTCCACCAACCAGGACCAAGACAACTACTTCGACAAGAAGTCGATCTGGCTGGACCTTGGCTACATCGACTACCACCCGGACCAGATCAAGAACCTGCACGTCATCGGCGGCAAGATGCTCCAGCCGTGGGTGAGCATGGGCGACGTGATCTGGGATGGCGATATCAACCCGGAAGGTCTGGCTCTGACCTACAAGTACCCGCTGGGTAGCAGCGCCGAGTTGTTCGGCAGCCTCGGTAACTACAACCTCAAGGACAACGTCGACGGCGACGGCGTGCAATTTCGCAACGACCTGCGCCTGACTTCCGGCCAGTTGGGTACACGTTTCTCGGTGACCGACAACCTGAAAATGACCCTGGGCGGCAGCATCTACGCCTACCAGAACGACGAAAACAGCACCTGTACGAGCAGCACCACGCCTTGCGCACTGGCGGTCAACGGCAACTCGGCGAACGAAGAATTCCGTCTGTACGAGGGTTTTGCCCAAGCTGACATCGGTGGCCTGGCCGTGCCGCTGGCGTTCTACGGTCAATACGTGAAGAACAACGATGCGTCCAACGACCAGGACACCGCCTGGTTGCTGGGTGCCAAGTCCAAGGTGTTCGGTTTCAACCTGGACTACAACTACCGCGATACGCAACGTAACGCTGTAGTCGGCGCCTTCACCGATTCGGACTTCGCCAACGGCACCACCGGTTCGCGCGGCCATAAGATGAAGGTCAGCTACGACATCGACAAGAACTTCGCCGTCGGCGCCACGTACTACCTGACCAAGGCTGACTATGCCAGCCGCACGCAGCGTGATGCCAACACCAACACCCTGCAGTTGGATGCTGAAGCCAAGTTCTAAATGTAAGTGCGACACGCCTTGGGCCAGGACGGCCCAGGGTGGCTTTAACAGCCTGGCGTGGGTGAATCGGTGCCCATCATCCGTCCGATTCCCCTACGCGAGTCTGCCTTCCCCCCGCCGTTACTGATCCTTGCGCCGCTCGGCGGCCAGCCGTTCAGCCAAGGCATCCACATCCTGTACCGGCTCCTGCGGCATGATCCGCAATGTGGCCTGCATCAGGCGCATCTGACGGATAAAACGCCGGCAATTGGGGCAGAACATCAAGTGATGACGCATCAGCAGCCGCTCGCGAAAGGTCAACAGACCATCGAGAAAGTCACTGGAACGCGCCACTTGCTCTTTACACGTCAACATTCGCCGGTCTCCTCAAAATGCTCCACCGTGGCGAAGACTTTAAGCCGCGCACGATGCAACAGCACCCGCACATTGGAGAGCGAAAGCGTCAAAAGATTACAAATTTCCTCCAACTCCAGGCCCTGGCGTTCACGCAGCACCAGGACGCTGCTTTGCAATTCCGACAAATTCAGCAACGTATGCTCCAGGCATTTGCGCAGTTCATCCTCAGTGAGCAGGGCTTCCGGGGTGTCCTGGTGCCAGGCAAAGGGGGCGACCGCCCAGTGGCCATCATCCGGCGTGAAACGATCATCCCCGATCGTGCCGTGGGGCGAGGGCAAATCATCGAGCAATACTTCGCGACGATTCTGCTTGTAGCGGCCCTTGGCGGCATTGGCGGTGATGGTCAGCAGCCAGGTCTTGAGGCTGGAGCGCCCTTCGAACTTGGCCAGGTTGCGTACCACTGACAGCCAGGCGTCCTGCACCACCTCATCGGCATGGCGCTGGCCGACAATCGCATAAGCCACCGCGCGCATGGCGCTTTGGTATTGCGTGACCAATTCCTTGTAGGCCCGCTGCTCGCCCTTGAGCAAGCGTTCAAGCAGGTGCGCGTCGTCCGCTGCTGCCATTCGAGACCTCGGTTTCCAAGTGAGAACGCGATCTGTGTGGGGGCTGGCTTGCCAGCGCCCACATTTGACCGCGGCGCGCCGCAGAATCAGCGTTTGCGCAGGATCACGCTGCCGATCGAGTAGCCCGCGCCGAACGAGCTGAGTACCGCGACGGCGCCTTTGGGCAAGTCGTCCTGGTAAGTGTGGAACGCAATCACCGAACCCGCCGAGCTGGTGTTGGCGTAGGTGTCGAGAATCACCGGCGCTTCTTCCAGCGTGGCTTCACGCCCCAGCAGCTTCTTCACGATCAGGTGGTTCATGCTCAGGTTGGCCTGGTGCAGCCAGAAGCGCTTCACGTCGTCGACGTTCAACTGGTTTTCCGCCAAATGCGCGCCGATCAACTCAGCGACCATCGGGCAGACATCACGGAAGACTTTGCGGCCTTCCTGCACGAACAGTTTGTCGGGCGCGCCGATGCCCTCTTCCGCCGCGCGATTGAGGAAGCCGAAGTTGTTGCGGATGGTATTCGAGAACTTGGTCAGCAGCTTGGTGCTCACCACGTCGAACTGGTGCTCGGAGGTCGCCAGGTCAGCGCGTTCGAGGATCACCGCAGTGGCCGCGTCACCGAAAATGAAGTGGCTGTCGCGGTCGCGGAAGTTCAAGTGGCCGGTGCAGACTTCCGGGTTGACCATCAGTATCGCCCGCGCCTGGCCCAGCTTGATGCTGTTGGCGGCGTTCTGGATGCCGAAGGTTGCCGAGGAACACGCCACGTTCATGTCGAAACCGAAACCTGCGATGCCGAGGGCTTCCTGGACTTCGATGGCGATGGCCGGGTAGGCACGTTGCAGGTTGGAGCAGGCGACGATCACCCCGTCGATGTCGGCGGCGGTCTTGCCGGCGCGCTGCAGCGCCTGTTCGGCGGCGCCGACGGCCATCTGGCAGAGCACCGACCATTCGTCGTTGCTGCGCTCGGGCAGGCGCGGGGTCATGCGCTGCGGGTCAAGGATGCCGTCCTTGTCCATCACAAATCGGCTCTTGATGCCCGACGCCTTCTCGATGAAGGCCGCGCTGGACTCGGTCAGCGCCTGCACGTCACCGCGTTCGATGGCAGCGGCGTTCTCCGTGTTGAACTGCTGCACGTAGGTATTGAAAGACTGCACCAGCTCTTCGTTGGAGATGCTGTTGGCCGGGGTGTACAGGCCAGTGCCGCTGATGACGACGTTATGCACGGTCGTTCCTCTAAATCTGTCAGGCAGAAGATATTGGTACCGTCGTACCAAACTGTAGGTCGTTTGATGCCATCCAGCGGGCATCAAACTGGCAACGCTTTATTCCATCGCGCCGCGGCTGCACACCAGCCCATCACGACGATCCCGGCATTTATAACCGCGAAGTTTGCCACAACCCTGGGGATTTGGCGCCATATCCCGGATAAGCACCATTGCCCATTAGTGTGATCAAGCCTCCACCAGGCTCCATTGCTTGCTCAGGCGCTTGTCCGAAATCGGTACCTTGGTGCCCAACTGCTGGGCAAACAACGACACCCGATATTCCTCCAACCACCAGCGGTAGAGCGTTAGCTGGGGGTCGCGCTTGCCTTCCTGGGCGTGCTTGTTCATGCGGTTCTGGTACTGCGCCCACAGGCCGCCCAGCTCGCCGCTCCACACCCGGTCTTTTTGCACCTGGCTGGGCAGTTTTTCCAGGCGCAGTTCGATGGCCTTGAGCAAACGCGGCAATTCTTTTAACCACAGCGCCGGAGTTTCACGCACAAAGCCGGGATAAACCAGATTGCTCAGTTGCTGCTTGATATCGTTCAAGGCCACCGCCTGGGCCAGGTCGATCTTGCCTTTGAAGCGCTTTTGCAGGCCGTGCCAGAGTTTCAGCACGTCCAGGGTCAAGCGCGCCAGGCGCTCGGCGTGTTCGGTCCAACTGCCACGCTTGCGCTCGGCCAACGCCGCCAGCCCGGCACCGTCACGCGGCAGGTTGGCTTCGCCGTCCAGCACGCAAGTGTCGAGGCTGGCCAGCAGGATGTCTTCCACCAGTGCGTCGATGCGTCCCAGCTCGCGGTACATCAGGCCCAGTTCGGTCAGGCCGGGCAATTTGCCACGCAGGAATTTTGCCGGCTCGGCCAATTGCTGCATCAGCAGGCGCTGCAAGGCGCGCCGGTGCTGGAATTCGGCCTCGGCGGCGGTGGAGAATCGGCCTTCCTTGACCGTGCCGTTTTCTTCCACCAGCGCCGGATACACCGTCATCGACAACCCGGCGATCTTTTGTTGGGTCTTCTCGGCTACCGCCGCAAACCCCTTGGCCTCCACCGGCTGTTGGCTTTTCGCCGTTTGCGGCACGGCCAACGCGGCCTGGCTGGCCTCGGCAAAGCGTGCGGTCAGCTCGGCCAGGTCGCGGCCTTCGCCGAGAAACTTGCCCTGGCCGTCGACCACTTCCAGGTTCATCTTCAGGTGGCTTTCCACCTGCTGCGCGGCCTCAGCCCAGGCTTCATCGCTGACGCGTGCGCCGGTCATGCGCAGCAACTCGCGCCCCAGCGCCTGGGGCAGCGAACCCTGGGCGAATTCGATACGTTGCAGGGCGGCCCTGACGAAGTCCGGCACCGGCACGAAATTCTTGCGCAGGGCCTTGGGCAGGTTACGCACCAGGGCGATGCACTTGGCTTCGATCACCCCCGGCACCAGCCATTCCAGGCGTTCTGCGGGCAAGGCCGGCAGCAGCGGCGCCGGTACGCGCAGGGTCACGCCGTCACGCGGATGGTTGGGTTCGAAGTGGTAACTCAAAGCCAGCGCCAGGTCGCCCAGGTGCAGGGTGTCCGGGTAATGCGCAGCGGTGACTTCGCTGGCGTCGCGGGCCAGTACGTCTTCCTCGCGCATGATCAGCAATTGCGGGTCTTTCTGGCTGTTGACCTTGTACCAACTGTCGAACGTCGCGGTCTGGTGGATCTCCGCCGGCAAGCGCGCATCGTAGAACGCATACAGCGTCTCTTCGTCGGCCAGGATGTCGCGCCGACGCGCCTTGGCTTCCAGTTCGTCGAGCTGCTCCAGCAACTGCTGATTGGCGGTCAGGCACTTGGCCCGGGACTGGATTTCGCCGCGCACCAGGCCTTCGCGGATAAACAGCTCACGCGACACCACCGGGTCAATCGGCCCGTAATGCACGGGCCGGCGCCCGACCACGATCAGCCCGAACAGGGTGATCTGCTCGAACGCCACCACTTGGCCGCGCTTCTTCTCCCAGTGCGGTTCGAAGTGGTTTTTCTTGATCAGGTGCCCGGCCAACGGCTCGATCCAGTCGGCATCGATCTTCGCCACCATGCGCGCATACAGCTTGGTGGTCTCCACCAGTTCGGCGGCCATCAGCCATTGCGGACGTTTCTTGCCGATGCCCGACGACGGGTGAATCCAGAAGCGCCGCTGACGTGCGCCAAGGTAATCGCCGTCTTCGGTTTTCTGCCCGATCTGGCTGAGCAGGCCGGACAGCACGGCTTTGTGCAATTTGGCGAAGTCGGCCGGTTCCTTGTTGAGGCTCAACTGCATGTCGCGGCAGATCAGGCTCAACTGGCGATGGGAATCGCGCCACTCACGCAGGCGCAGGTAGTTGAGGAAGTTCTTGCGACACCAGTTGCGCAGCGGGCTGGCGGTCAATGCCTGGCGCTGCTCTTCAAAGCCGCGCCACAGATTGACCAGCCCGGCGAAGTCCGAATCGACGTCCTTCCATTGCGCGTGGGCCTGGTCGGCGGCTTGTTGACGCTCCGGCGGGCGCTCGCGCGGGTCCTGGATCGACATGGCGCTGGCCACGATCAGCACTTCCTGCAGGCTGCCCAGCTTGGCGGCTTCGAGCAGCATGCGGCCCATGCGCGGGTCCACCGGCAGACGCGCCAACTGGCGGCCCAGCGGCGTCAGCTGGCTGTTGCGGTCGACCGCCGATAGCTCTTGCAGCAGGTTGAAACCGTCGCTGATGGCCTTGCCATCCGGCGGTTCGATAAACGGGAAATCGGTGATTTCGCCCAGGCGCAGGTGCAGCATCTGCAGGATCACGGCGGCCAGGTTGGTGCGCAGGATCTCCGGGTCGGTAAATTCCGGGCGACCGATAAAGTCTTCTTCGCTGTACAGGCGGATGCAAATCCCCGGCTCGACCCGGCCGCACCGGCCTTTACGCTGGTTGGCGCTGGCCTGGGAGATCGCCTCGATGGGCAGTCGCTGCACCTTGGCGCGGTAGCTGTAGCGGCTGATGCGCGCGGTGCCGCTGTCGATCACATAGCGAATACCCGGTACGGTCAGCGAGGTTTCCGCGACGTTGGTCGCCAGCACCACGCGCCGGCCGGGGTGGGACTGGAAAATGCGCTGCTGTTCGGCCGGTGACAGGCGCGCGTACAGCGGCAAAATCTCGGTGTGCTTGAGCTGGGCCTTGCGCAGCATGTCGGCGGCGTCGCGAATCTCGCGCTCGCCCGGCAGGAACACCAGCACGTCGCCAGGGCTGCGCCGTTCGCTGCGTTCATAGGCGGCGATTTCATCGAGGGTGGCGAGGATCGCCTGGTCGACGGTCAAGTCGTCCTCGACGCGGTTGCCCTCCTCGTCCTGTTCCAGGGTCAGCGGGCGGTACCAGGTGTCCACCGGGAAGGTACGCCCCGACACCTCGACAATCGGCGCATCGTCGAAATGCTTGGAGAAGCGTTCCAGGTCGATGGTCGCCGAGGTGATGATGACTTTCAGGTCCGGGCGACGCGGCAGCAGGGTTTTCAGGTAGCCGAGCAGGAAGTCGATGTTCAGGCTGCGTTCGTGGGCTTCGTCGACGATGATCGTGTCGTAGCGTTCGAGGTAGCGGTCGTTCTGGGTTTCCGCCAGCAGAATGCCGTCGGTCATCAGCTTGATCAGGGTGTTGGAATCGCTCTGGTCTTCGAAGCGCACCTGGTAACCGACCAGCGCGCCGAGCGGCGTGGCCAACTCTTCGGCGACCCGGCTGGCGACGCTGCGCGCCGCGATCCGGCGCGGCTGGGTATGACCGATCAGGCCGTATTGGCCACGACCGATTTCCAGGCAGATTTTCGGCAACTGGGTGGTCTTACCCGAGCCGGTCTCGCCGGCAATGATCAGCACCTGATGCTTGAGCAGCGCCGCCTTGATTTCGTCACGCTTGGCGGCAATCGGCAGGCTGTCGTCATAGCGGATCAGCGGCAGACTGGCGCGCCGCGCCGTGACCTGGGCGCAGGACGCCTGCATGCGCGTCACCCACTGCGCCAGCTTCTCCTCATCGGGCTTCTTGCGCAGCTCGAGCAACTGCCGCCGCAAACGGTGGCGGTCGGCGAGCATGGCGTGATCGAGATTTTTCAGCAGTTGGTCGATAGCAGGCGCTTGGTCAGTCATCAGGTGCGTTTTGGTCGTCTATTTATGCAGGGGGCGGATTGTCGCAGAAAACCGCCGGCACGCGCGCCCCTCATTCGTTATCGCGTTCCTTGCGCCGATACGGAAACACGTCGATCACCTTTCCGGCACGAATCGCGTCCTGCAGGCCTTTCCAATAGTCGGCGTTGTACAACTCGCCGTGCAGTTGATCGAACAACTTGCGCTGGCCGGCGTCGGCGAACAGGAACGGTGGGAACTCTTCGGGGAACACATCCAGCGGGCCGATGGAGTACCAGGGCTCCGAGGCCATTTCATCCTCTGGCGTGCGGGGTGCGGGGATGTGGCGGAAGTTGGCTTCGGTGAGGTAGCAGATCTCGTCGTAGTCGTAGAACACCACGCGGCCATGGCGGGTGACGCCGAAGTTTTTCAGCAGCATGTCGCCGGGGAAAATGTTCGCCGCCGCCAGTTGCTTGATCGCCAGGCCATAGTCTTCCAGGGCTTCGCGCTCCTGGGCGGGGTTGGCGTTTTCAAGGTAGAGGTTGAGCGGGGTCATGCGCCGTTCGGTCCAGCAGTGGCGGATCAGCACGCTGTCGCCTTCGACTTGAACCGTGCTGGCCGCCACGTCGAGCAATTCGGCCAGGCACTCGGGTTCGAACTTGCTCAACGGAAAGCGAAAATCAGCGAACTCCTGGGTATCGGCCATGCGCCCGACGCGGTCGACGCTTTTGACCAGGCGGTACTTCTCGATCACAGTGGCGCGGCTGACGTTTTTCGACGGCGAGAAGCGGTCCTTGATGATCTTGAACACCGTGTTGAAACCCGGCAACGTAAACACGCTCATGACCATGCCGCGTATGCCGGGCGCCATGATGAACTGATCGTCGGTGGTGGCCAGGTGGTTGATCAGGGCGCGATAGAATTCCGACTTGCCGTGCTTGTAGAAGCCGATCGAGGTGTACAGCTCGGCAATGTGCTTGCCCGGCAGGATGCGCTTGAGGAAGCCGATGAACTCCGCCGGCACCGGCACGTCGACCATGAAGTAGGAGCGGGTAAAAGAAAAAATGATCGACACATCGGCTTCGTCGGTGATCAGTGCGTCGATCTGGATACCCTGCCCTTCGCGGTGCAGCAGCGGGACGACCAGCGGCCACTGCTCGTCGTGGGTGTAGATACGCCCGACAAGGTAGGCGCCCTTGTTGCGGTAGAGCACCGAGGAAAACAGCTCGACCTTCAGCTCAGGGTCCTTGCACACCCAGTCCGGCAGGTTCTCGCGCAGTTGCACTTCGAGGCGGCGCAGGTCGGCCGGCAGATCCGCGTAGGGCTCGCTGAAGCTGTAATCCGCGAAAATCTGCGCCAGCATGTCGGAGATTTTCCCGACAGGCGTGTAGATCCGGGTTTGCGCCGCCCTCGCCCGGCGCAGGCTCGGCCGGGTGGTATGGACGAACATGCAGCCGTCGCTGATCAGGTCATGGCTGAACAGGCCGCAGAAGATCGAGTTGTACCAGGTCTCGGACAGCTCATCGTCAAAGCGCAGGTCGATCAGGCCGATGTAGGCGCTTTTCACCAACGGCCAGGCCTCGATGTCCATCAGGGTGGCGTCATCGAAGCTCGCCCGCAGGCGGGTCGTCACTTCGCTGACTTTCTCCTCATACAGGTTGATACGCGCCGCCGAGGCTGCCTGGCCCTGCTGCCACTGGGCCTTTTCGAAACGTTCACGGGCGCCATCGGTGATCTGGCGGAAGTGCTCGCGGTAATCGTCAAAGCCATCAAGGATCATCTGGGCGATAGCGAGGGCGGGTGTGCGCTGCGACATGCGGGAAACCTCGAACGGGCATCTGGAAGCCCAGAGCTTAGCCAGTCAAGGGAGCCAGGAGAAGCAGTCATTTAGCATGCTTGTTTGTGGACTTTCGTTCATTTCGCAGATTTATGGGCGTTATTGGAAACATTCACTGCGGCCAATGCGCAATCGGCCAGCACAGGCCGGTGACGCGGGTTGCCCTGTAATCAGTGATTGTGTCGAGCCAGTCGCTGGGCAACACTCGCCGCCTTATTGATCTAGGAGTTTTCTGTGAGACCTGTCGACACCCTGTACCTGCTGGGGCTGGCCGCGATCTGGGGCGCGAGTTTTCTGTTCATGCGCATTATCGCGCCGGAAATCGGCACGCTGCCGACCTCGTTTTTTCGCGTGTCGATTGCCGCCGCCGGCTTGCTGGTGATGCTGGCAGTGATGCGTGTGAACTGGGACTTCCAGGGCAAGTTCAAGACCATCCTGCTGCTAGGCGTGATCAACTCCGGCATACCCGCGACCCTGTACGCCGTGGCCGCCCAGGTGCTGCCGGCGGGTTACTCGGCGATCTTCAATGCAACCACGCCGTTAATGGGCGTGCTGATTGGCGGGTTGTTCTTCAGCGAGCGCCTGACGCCATCGAAAGTCGCCGGGGTGTGCCTGGGCCTGTTTGGCGTGGGCGTACTGACCCGCGCCGGGCCGGTGGCGTTTGACCTGGAATTGTTGATGGGCGCGTTGGCCTGCTTGTTGGCCACCACTTGCTATGGCTTTGCCGGTTTTCTCGCACGGCGCTGGCTGGATCAGCGCGGTGGGCTCGACAGTCGGCTCGCGGCCCTGGGCAGCATGCTCGGCGCGACCTTGTTCCTGCTGCCGCTGTTTGCCTACAGCGCCATCCGCCATCCGCCGGCAAGCTGGGGCGGCTGGCACGTGTGGTTGTCGCTGCTCGGGTTGGGGCTGATGTGTACGGCGTTTGCCTACGTCCTGTACTTTCGCCTGCTGACGGCCATTGGCCCGGTAAAGTCGATGACCACCACCTTCCTGATTCCGCCGTTCGGGGTACTGTGGGGCGCGTTGCTGCTGGATGAGCCATTGTCGATGGCACATCTGTATGGCGGGGTGTTGATTGCGGGGGCGTTGTGGTTGGTGTTGCGGCCGGGGAAATTGGCCAAAACAACGCAGAAAACACCCTGAACGCAAAATGTTTTCGCTGCGCCAGGGCGTTGGTTATCCAGCAGTAAGCTTTTTAAGGTTTCAGCCCCGCCTGTTTCATTGCCGGAGCTTCCGCCCGCACCAACGCCCCTTGTGTCAGCCGACAGCGTAAAGCGCCAACAACGCGAAGGTGCGTCCGCGTGGGAACGCAATGTTTTGGCCAAGATAAACGCCAACCCACTATCGATTGACTGCCCCCGCCGCCCGTCGCTATTTGCAATAAATAAAAAATACGATCACAAAAACAGAAAAAATACTGTAATTTACGAAACTCAATAGATTAACTCGCGAAATGCGACAAAGGTCACAATGCCTAACCCAGACTTTTTCGGCTTGGATGCCCCCGTTGTATGGGATACGCATTCAGCCTACCAACACCTTCAAGCACTCGAACAAGCGGACACCAAGCGCACAGCCGAACGACGACTGCACGAGCTGGGCTTGTTGCCCGACGAGCTGACGGCGCATAACCTGAAGGATGAACTGGGACGCCCACCGACCCACTCTGTCCTGACCTGGGATATAGAGCGGGCTCGCGCCAAGCGCAGGTTGGTGGTGTTTACGCAACTGTTCCGCACGGCTGACGGGCAAGACTTTTTGCACGCCAACGACGCCCGAGGGGCACGCTACTGGATGCCACTCGGAACCGTACAGCTAGATCCTCAGGCACTGTCCAACGCCCTGCAACGCCTGCAGGCACACATCGCCAAGTTCATCGTCATCTTTCCCTGCGGGCGCCTCACCGCTATTTGCAGGCAGACCTGCGCGCCGGACAACGTAGAGTTTGGGCTGTTAAGTTATGCGCCTGTGTTGGAAGAAAGCACACTTAGCGCGCTGCACTCCCCTGCAAAATCCCTTGCCCCTCATCTCAAACGGCTTGAATCCGAAAGTGTGCAAATCATCCGCGAAGCCGTGGCCGAGTCCGACAACCCGGCCATGCTTTATTCCATGGGCAAAGACAGTGCCGTCATGCTTCATCTCGCCCGCAAAGCTTTTTATCCCTCACTGCCGCCCTTCCCGCTGCTGCATGTCGACACGCGCTGGAAGTTTCAGGAAATGTATATGTTCCGCGACTTCATGGCACGTGAGAGCGGCATGGACCTGCTCGTACACATCAACCCCGAAGCGATCAACAAGAACATCAACCCCTTCGACCATGGTTCTGCGCTGCACACCGATCTGACCAAGACCGAAGGCCTGAAGCAAGCACTGGACAAGTACAAGTTTGACCTGGTCTTTGGTGGCGCCCGCCGCGACGAAGAGAAATCCCGCGCCAAGGAGCGCATTTTTTCGTTCCGCAGCCAAACCCATCAATGGGATCCAAAAAACCAGCGCCCCGAGGTGTGGAACCTATACAACACCCATAAAAATCCTGGCGAGAGCATTCGCGTATTTCCGTTGTCCAACTGGACAGAACTCGACATCTGGCAATATATCCACCAGGAAAACATCCCATTGGTTCCTCTGTATTTTGCAAAACAAAGGCCTGTCGTCATCCGTAACGGAGTGGCACTCATGGTGAATGACTCACGCATGAAGTTGCTGCCAGACGAAAAGATTGAAACGCGCAACGTCCGCTTCCGCACGCTGGGCTGCTACCCACTCACCGGCGCGGTGGAATCGAACGCTCTCACCGCCGCCGATGTAATACTGGAACTACTCGGGTCCACCCGCTCGGAGCGCGAAGGTCGAGCAATTGACAACGACTGCGCTTCCAGCATGGAAAAAAAGAAAAAGGAGGGCTATTTCTGATGGCACTCAAATCACTCACACACAGCACTGATCAAACTATCGAAGCCTATCTCGCGCGACAGCGTGACCAGGATCTGTTGCGCTTCATCACCTGCGGCAGCGTGGACGACGGCAAAAGCACGCTGATCGGGCGCTTGCTGTGGGATGCCCAACAACTGACTGACGACCAGTTGACGGCCCTGCAAACCGACTCGAAAAAACATGGTACCCAGGGCAAGGACCTCGACTTTGCGCTCCTCGTCGATGGCCTGTCCGCGGAACGTGAGCAAGGCATTACCATTGATGTGGCCTACCGCTTCTTCTCCACCACCAAACGGAAATTTATCGTGGCCGACACTCCCGGCCATGAACAGTACACGCGCAATATGGTGACTGGTGCATCAACCGCCGATGTCGCGGTGATTCTGATCGATGCCCGTCAGGGCGTGATGACGCAAACTCGCCGACATGCCTACTTGGTATCACTGATGGGCATTCGCCAGGTCGTCTTAGCCGTGAACAAAATGGACTTGATCGACTTCGACGAGACGGTTTTTCGCCAAATTACCGACGAATTCCGTGAATTTTCGCAAAGCCTGGGTTTCGAGAAAATAATCCCGATCCCACTCAGCGCGCTCAAGGGTGACAACATCGCCCAACGCTCCACCCACACACCTTGGTACAACGGCCCGACCTTGATGGGTTGCCTTGAAACACTAGAAATTCCTTCGTCCGAGTCCGAACGCTTGGTATTCCCGGTGCAATGGGTCAATCGACCGGACGCATCGTTCCGAGGGTTCAGCGGCTATGTGGCCGAAGGACAGGTCAGTGTCGGTGACGAGGTGCGCGCCAGCCTTTCTGGCCAGACCGCGACGATCACCGACATTATCGGCATGAACGGCTCGACGCAGACCGCCACTGACGCAGATGCCATTACCCTTAAACTGAGCAAAGAAATCGACGTCTCGCGCGGCGACATACTTTCCCTGAGCCATAACCCGCTGGAAGTCACCGACCAGTTTGAAGCAGTGCTGATCTGGATGAACGAAGACGCCGGGCTGAACGGGCGCAGCTATGACATCAAACTGGCGACACAATGGGCGTCGGCTTCAATCACCAACATTAAATATCGCATCGACACCAACACCCTTGCCCATGACGCCAGCAAACACCTTTCGCTGAACGACATCAGCGTCTGCACCCTCGCTACCAGCAAGCCCTTGGTATTCGATAGCTATCAACAGTCGAAAACACTGGGAAGCTTCATCCTGGTCGATCGCGTTACCCACGCCACCGTCGCCGCAGGGCTGATCAATCACAGCCTGCGCCGTGCGCAAAACGTACACCGGCAGGCGCTCTCGATTACACGGGAAGACCGCGAAAAGCTCAATGGCCACACAGGCAAAGTTATCTGGTTTACAGGGCTGTCCGGGTCGGGCAAGTCGACACTGGCCAATGCGCTGGAACTGGAGCTGCATGCCAGAGGCCATCGCACCTATATTCTGGACGGCGATAACGTGCGCCAAGGCCTGAACAGAGACCTAGGCTTTACTGACGCGGATCGCGTGGAAAACATCCGACGTATTGCCGAAGTGGCCAAACTGATGATGGATGCAGGGCTTATTGTCTTGACGGCTTTTATTTCGCCGTTTGAGAGAGAGCGGCAAATGGCGAAGGAACTGATTGGCGAGGATCGGTTTATTGAGGTGTATGTGAGTACATCACTTGAAGTGTGTGAAGAGCGGGATGTGAAGGGGCTGTATAAAAAGGCCAGGGCTGGTCAATTGCCTAATCTTTCTGGTGTGGGTAGTCCTTATGAAGCGCCCGTCAATGCGCTTATTGAAATAAATACAGCACATACCGATATCGAAGTGGCGATTAAGCGTCTGTTGGATATCAGTAAGTAATCGGTGTGACCGTGTTCAAAACATCGTAGGCGCTCCCTAAATCTCACCGAATTCAAGGTGGATGGCGCGCTCAGCGGTCGCGGTAGGAATGGCAGTCACCTGCCACCCCCGCACAGATCCGTACGTGCAGAATTACCGCATACGGCTCCTGCCTTGGGTTTTGACGCCGAAGCGGGTTATGGGATACGGATGCATAGTTAGCTCGCGTGGATATCGTCATGCACACCGTGGCCTTCCGCTTCGCATAACAGCGTCGGCGCCCCAAACTGATGATTTCGCGGCTCAATGGCTGGCCTGCTGGTTTCCCCTGCCAACGCTTCGCCATACACCTCACGGTGCATAACGCATGACTTGGGGTCGAGGTGTTCCGCCATAACTTCTCTCGTAGGGACTTTCACCCTTTATCAACTGCCAGCTTTGCTGGCGCATTAAGCGATCCATAAACCCCACCTACCCAAAGATAGGGCAGCGATCTACCTTGGCATTTCCGGCGAGCAGTTCCATGGCAGCAAGGCTTCGTAGTCTTCGACCGACGAGGCATGTGGCAACCGCTCCAGTACGTGGCGCAGCCACGTATAAGGCTCCTGGCCGTTGAGCTTGGCGGTCTCGACCAAGCTGTAGATCTGGGCGCTGGCGGTGGCACCCTTGAGCGTATCGCTGAACAGCCACGCCTTGCGTCCTATTACAAACGGCTTGATTGCTCTTTCTGCCGCATTGTTGTGTACGATGGGTAAAAAACCTGCTTCAACGTAGCGCTCCGGCTGGCTCCAGTTGTTCGCCAGATAATGCACAGCCTTGCCCTGTGCACTTTGCGCCGTGACTTGCGGTTGGCTCTTATCCAGCCAGCTTTTCAGTTGGACCAAGATCGGCAAGCTCTTTTCCTGACGAACGATAAACCGTTGTTCATCGCTGGCGTCTTTGGATTCTCGCTCGATGCCGTACAGTTTGTTGATCATCGTCAGCGCGATATCTGCCCGCCCGGTTTTACCCTTGGGCTGCACTTTTTGCGCATCCACGAACTTGCGTCGTGCATGGGCCATGCACGCCAGTCGCTCCACGCCCGACTGCAACGCCAAGGCGTTATAGCCGGCGTAATCATCGGTCATCACATAGCCGCGATAACTGTCCAGCAAGCGCAACGGCACGTCCTGCGCGCGACTGGAGGTGTAGTCGAACAGCACGACTTTCTTGTCCGGGGGGCCGCTGGCCTGCACCCACATCCAGGATTGACTGGTCGGGTCGCGATCCGGCTCCTTCAACACTTGGACGCGGGTTTCATCGCAGTGGATCACCGGGCTTTCCAGCAAGCGGTCGCGCATCAAATTCAGAAGTGGCTGGAAGTGTTCGCTGCACTGGATCACCCAGCGTGCCAGAGTCTGGCGCGCAATCTCGATGCCGTGTCGGCTCAACGGCAAGCCATCAACCTACTTGGTGGTCAACAGCATCGCCAATACGCTGGGGCTGGCCATGCTCTTTTCGATCAACTGAGCCGGTTTGTCGGCGGTGACCGGGGCTGTTTCGCAGCCACGGCAGCCGTAAACCTCGCGGATATGTTTGATCACCCGGATCTGCATCGGCACGATATCCAGCTGTTCGCTGGTTTCTTCGCCGATGACGTGTTTGAGGCAACCGCAGGCACAGGTCAGTTCGTGTTCGGGTAGTTCGTGGATAACTTCGATACGTGGCAGATCGGCCGACAATGGCTTGCGTTTGCCACGGCGGGGTGTCGGCGCAACGGCTTCTTCGTCAGCGTCATCAACGAGCGGCATCGGCTCGCTTTCGGGCTCGTTGAACAGCGCCAGTTGCGGCGTGTTGGGCTCGACCGTTTGTTCGGATTTACGCCCGAACAAACGGTCGCGCAGCAACTTGATTTGTTCTTTCAAGTCGACGATGTGAGTTTGATAAGCCTGGGCAACTTCTTCCTGACGGCTGAGCGCCTCAAGCAGCAGTTACTTGAGCAAAACAGGATCATCAGGAAGGTCGTCGGGCAGGGAAATCATGGCCCGGATTATACCGGGTCAGGCCACGTAGCGTGGGGTCAAAACCTGATGAGGGCGGTTGCGCCAAAGGTCAAAACCATCGAGTAACCAGTTGAGTTCCCGAACCGTCAGGATGATCGCCTCGTCGCTGACATCGGGCGATGTTTTAAAGCGTTCGGATTCGAGGCGCTTGAGCCAAAGGCAGAAGCCGTTGCGCTCCCAATACAATATCTTCACTCGGTTGCGTGGCTTGTTGAGGAAGACGAAAAGCACGGGGTCGAACACCGCCACTTTGATGTCCAGCTCGACCAGAGCGGCGAGGCCATCGATGGATTTTCGGAAGTCCACGGGTTTGGGGTAGAGAGACACTAATGAGACTTTGGCGTCGGGACGCATCATGACGGACTGGCTCCAGAAAGGATCGGGAGCACCGCATCAGATTTCAACTGGAGGCTTTGAATGTGTAGGTGATGGATCGCTTACGAAATATCAGCACGGCGCTCTGGCCGATTGGGTGCGCTCAATGCTCTGTCGTCGCCACTCGAACGTCGTGGCCTGCGCTTTGGCCAACAAGCTGGCACGAATCGCATGGGCGATAGCGGCTCACCATACGCAATTTGAAACCGGGCCAGAGGCTTTAGCTGCCTGAAGCTGATGTTGTGCTGTGCTAAGAATCACCACCTAGGTTTTGCGATGACTGAACAATCGATGACGTGAACGGCCCACCGGCCTGGCAAAGAACCTGTGTCGAAAATCGGCTTTTGAAGCCGGTACACTTTTAAGGATTGCCAGGCGCGACTCTCATTGTGGCGCGGAGCGTGCTCCAACCAGACGCCGGATAGATTTAGGCAAGCCAACTAACCATCACTGATCAGCATTGCAAAAAAGGGGGTGACCATAGATTTTCGATCTTTGGCATCGGGTCGCATCATGGCGGTTGGGCTCCAGAAAGAAATCGGGAGCACAGCATCCGGGATCAGCTAAGCGCTTTGAATGTGGGGTTTATGGAGCGCTTACTTTACTGCCACCGCAAACGCTCACATATAAAACAGGCGCGCGCCGCAGTGGTGCAGCCCCCTATTGTAGCTTCGCGGTTACACGATTTTACTGCGCTGCGTCAGAATTGAACTAGAAATGGAATTGAGCGTCTAACTAGCATCAGCTACACTTGCCGCCCAGCCTGAGTGCAGCATTCGACATTAACGTCAATGTCTCGATTAAAGTCATGGGCATGAAAATTAAGCAACAAAAAATATACAATTATTATTTATATGCTGTTGCACAAGAGATCACATGACTAAGAATCTAACTCCCCCCCCCACAAGCCGTTACCGCAGAACGCAGGACGGCCCTTAAGGGACAGCGACCAATGGTGGTATGGCTCACAGGTCTCAGCGGCGCTGGCAAATCAACAATCGCCAATGCACTCGAAGTCGCACTTACCGACCGCGGCCGTCATACCTATTTACTGGACGGCGATAATGTCAGATTAGGGCTGTGCCAGGACCTCGGTTTTAGCGACGCTGACCGAGAAGAAAACATTAGAAGAGTTTCAGAAGTGGCGCGACTGTTTTTAGACGCCGGGCTGATTGTCATTTCCGCCTTTATATCCCCCTTTCTTCGAGACAGAGCGCTGGCGAAGAGTGTCATTGGCGATAAAAACTTTATTGAAGTATTTATCGACACGCCCCTGACTGAGTGTGAACGACGCGACCCCAAAGGTTTGTATAAAAAAGCCAGGGAGGGATTAATAAATAACTTTACAGGAATTGATTCCGCGTATGAATCACCTGTCAATCCACACGTAAGAGTCAACACACTGGAAGAAGATCTGGACTCCACTGTTGCGCGCATCATTGACATTCTGATTGCGAAACCAACCAACTAACTAACGCTGCCTTTTTATAGAGCAACTGCACAGCATACTCAATATTACAGGGGAGGGTGATCACTCGATCACCCTCCCCCTTACACTAAGACGCCTTAGCGTTTGCCGGTGTCAATCCAGTTGCACAAAATGTGCACACCTTCTGCAACCATTACGTTTGGAGCCCACTCAAGTACCTGCTTGCTCTCCTCAATCGTGCACGAAGCGTGACGAACGTCACCGTGGCGATACGCCGCAGTGATATGAGGTGCAGGAGCGCCGTAGTGATCAGCAATGATCTGAGCCAACTTGGCGACGCTAGTGGCTTCACCCGAACCTACATCATAAGGTTCACGTGTACCTTGAGCGTGCAGGGTCGCTGCGAAGATTGCGTTCGCCACATCGTCGATAAATACGAAGTCACGAATGATTTCACCGTCTTCATACACTGGAATGCTTTTGCCATCTTTCGCCATCTGAGCGAAAAGCGAGACGATGCCGGTGTAAGGGTTGGACAGTGATTGGCCTGGACCATACACATTCTGCAATCGCAGCATGACTGGGGTTACGCCTAATGCCAAACACCAAGAGCTAAGAATATGTTCTTGCGCAAGTTTGGTAGAACCATACACGCTGGTAGGGTCTGGGCGAGTAGTGTGCGAGTTGAAAGGCAGCGTTTTCAGGCCCTCAAAATCCCACTCCGCACGTTCCAGTTGCTCACGTGAACGCTGGCCTGGGTAAACCAGCGAGCCATCGGCGGCCGTCCATGCGCCTTCACCGTAAACAGCACGGCTGGAGGTCAACACGATACGTTTCGGCAGAGCGTCATGACGCACTAACGCGTCAAGCATCTGGGTAGTCCCGGTTACGTTAACGTGCGCGTGGCGGCTCGCTTCCATCAGCGACTGACCAGTACCTGTCTCAGCCGCCAAGTGAATGACTACGTCAGGAGCAAAATCTTTTAAAACAACATCCCAGTCTTCAGGGGAGGTGACGTCACCTTTGACAAACTCCACACGCGAGTCCAACGCCGCTGGACGCTCGGCGGTAGGGTGGACCTGAGGGTGGAGGTTGTCGAAGGCAACAACTCGGCTGAATGCCTCGGCCAACAAGGGAGACAGCGCGCAGCCGATGAAGCCCGCACCGCCAGTCACTAGACATGTTTTGCTCATTAGAAACTCCGGATCTTGATTCAAAAAATTACTTCGCACCCAGTGCAGACGGACTTTTTCCGCTCAGCGTGAAGTGAATAGAGCCATCGAGACTCAAAAAATCAATCTTATCGACATTTACAGTGGATGGCAGGCTGAAATAAAGCTGATTATCGCCCTTCGCATAGCGCTCAGAGTACTCTACCGGATGACCGTCACTTGTTGATTGGACCTTGAGCATCCCCGGCGTTTTAGCAGTTAGCACTACACGCAGGATTCGCTCTCCTTTCGCATTCTTCACCCACGAGATACTTGGTGCCTCACTGCCAGAAACGACACTTAACGCGCTGCCGGCAGACTCTATCGTTCCCCCCTCCGAGACGGCCAGATCATATGCATTTGCAGAATGCCATAGATAACCTTCGCTCAGAATGTTATCAAGATGGCGCTCGGTCATGACGTAAAGGACGACATCCGGCTTGTACTTTTCTACCAGAGCTGGCACGTTCGGGGCGTTATTTTGATCATCAATATTATGACGAACCTGAATAGTCTCGTAGAAAGCAGCCTGGAGATAAGGCGACAAAGAATCACCCATAGAATCACGCATCACCAGCGCTTTCAATTTATTATTTGCAGACTCACTTCTCGTATTTCTAGGTAATTCAAGCAACCCTGTATGCGTTTCACCTGACGCTGGAACATTGACCCCATCGCTGCCCAAAATTAGAAAATCAGGCAGCGGGGACTTAAACTTTGGTACCGTCCAGGGGTTGGGTGCTGGCAAACTGATCATGGCCGCAAACTCACTCGCATAATTTGGCTTCACGTCAACTCCGTCAATCTCCGGGACGTAGAGATTTTGGAGTTTAGGGTCGAGCGATGCCAGTGAGTGAGTGGTTTCCTTCCATGCGGCCCAGGCACCAAAATCCGTCCAATGACTGTTAAATGGTGAATAAGTGTCAGCAGTAGAGCGCGCTTGACGTAACGCAGGCCTTACATCAACAAGCGGGAGAGGCTCTTTTACACTTAACAACTGATCAAATATATGCAGACCTATATGCCCTTGCGACCACTTAGGCATTTTTTCCGGATAAATCGACCACTTGGCCGGTGCAATCAAAAACAACATGGGTATATTCCGATGCGCAAGCCATTGTTGCTGGCCACCAATCGTGCTGGTCCATGCATCAATGTCATTAGCATTGTAATAACGACGCCCAAGCGCTTGAGCCATATTATTATTGAAAATATCACCCAAAAAAATCCATCCATCACTACCTACAACGGCGACAGCCTTGTTGTTAGTAGTTCCCAGGGAATAGAGAAAACTGGAGTAACCTTCCACAGCCTTGTTCCAAAGCGGCGTGGTACGCCGAATACCATCCCTTTGATTACCCCACTCGCTGGGGTTCTTCATGACCACCTTCATAGCGGGTACAAATTGAGGGGATAAAACAACCGCTATGCCAGGTACGCATAGCGCGATGAAAAATAATCCAATGATGACCTTGGGAGAAAATATTGAACGCATAT
This sequence comes from Pseudomonas sp. LY-1, assembly GCF_053502595.1. Taxonomy (NCBI): domain Bacteria; kingdom Pseudomonadati; phylum Pseudomonadota; class Gammaproteobacteria; order Pseudomonadales; family Pseudomonadaceae; genus Pseudomonas; species Pseudomonas sp. LY-1. Next base: position 5,094,397 of record NZ_CP094353.1, read on the forward strand.
ATTAAAACCGAAAGTAAAGGAAAGGACTGTACGCACCTGATAGCACTTTCATACTAGCCAGTACAAACAGTGCGCTCAGGCCAAGCAAACCTGCGCATAACTGTTGGTTCGAAGACAAGCGATCACGCAACCACCTATAGATAGGAAAGCTCAGTAGTGCCCCGATGCCTAACGCCAATCCCAACGCTGGACTCATGTATTCAGCCAGCACATAATTTTCTGGGCCAGTTCGCAAGCCTAACATCAGCGCCATCATATGGAATGCGTGGTCAAACGTTTCGGATCGAAACAGCACCCAACCAAAAACTACTACTGCCAGGGTATAAATCCAACGCATCAGACTGGGAATATCGCGACTTTCCATATTGGTAAAGCGCTCTATGACAATAAAGAATCCATGCCACAACCCCCACGCCACAAACGTCCAAGACGCGCCATGCCATAAACCGGTTAGAATAAAAACGGCTAACAAATTAACATAGGTACCTACCGCCCCCGTACGGTTCCCCCCCAGAGGAACATATACATAGTCGCGAAACCAACCTGACAACGTCATGTGCCAGCGTCGCCAGAAATCACGTATTGACGTTGATTTATAGGGATAATTAAAGTTTTCCGGAAAACGGAAGCCCATCATCAAGCCCATTCCGATCGCCATATCAGAGTAAGCTGAAAAATCAAAATATATTTGCAATGTATAGCTGGCAGCGCCCAACCAAGCTGTTCCAAAGTTTAACTCGGAAGCAGGGAGCGAGAAAATTGCATCCGCAGTCACCGCAAAGGTATCTGCAAGTAATACTTTTTTCGCGAAGCCGATAACGAATCGAGTAATCCCTTCTACAACCATATCAGGATTAACCGAACGATCTGGAAGCTCCGCAGCAATATCTCTATACCGAACAATGGGACCAGCAATTAGCTGAGGGAACAGGGATTTAAAAGTACCGAATATAAGCAGACTTTTAGTGGCCTGAATCGTCCCTCTGTACACATCAACCAGGTAACTAATACCCTGGAAAACAAAAAAACTAATACCTAATGGCAGCAGGACAGAAACTACTGGCACAACCGAAGGATGACCAAATTTCGCTGAAATCAAGTTTATATTTTCAGTAATAAACCCGACATACTTAAAGTAGCCAAGCACGGACAGATTGAAAAACAACCCTATGATAAGTAGACGTCTGGCCATTGCACTTACTTGCTTTCCATCCTCCACCTCACGAAAACGATCAATCAAATAACCTATCGCAAAATTGCCCACAATTGCAGCGATAAGAATCCATAGACCTTTCGCATCACCGAGATAGTAGAAATATAAACTCGCGGTGAGTATGAGAATATTTCTGAAACGGTGGCCCACCAACTTATACGCAATTAAAAATGCGGGCAGAAAAAGAAAAATGAACAGATATGAGCTGAAAACCATATATCTACTTCCAATTAGCAATGGCCAGCGGGCCAAACCAGTTTATTATTAAAACCATACTTCCCAACGCTTTATCGCTGGTTTGACGCCCACCTATACGCTCTTCTTAACACAGTTCCCAATCGTGGGTACCTGAACATAATTGAACGTTTCAACGACATAATGACACCTGTCGCAATGTAAGTTATCTGAGACGTTTTAGACAGCTGCATTGTTTGCATCTGTTCGCGCAAACTCCCTGTCGAAAAACAGCTGGATAGCGCCTGCAACTTATACTCCAGTTTTACATAATTTTTTGACGCTTGCTTAGGCGTCAAAATGCATCGACTAAGAAAGCCAGCATCTTGGGCACAATAGGTAATCAATCGCTCCAATACATGTGGGAGATCACCATCGCCATAGTGTGCTTCGTCAAAATCCTTCCAGCTCCATTCATGCTGGAATAATTTTTTGAGGGCCTCTGGGCGAAACCAATACATTGAACCATACGTCGCTATCGGTGTTTCATGATCTATAGGCACTTTGAAGTCGAGTTCGCGAGCCAAATTGATTGCTCGTTCTCTGTTCAGAAACCAGCCATGCCCTAGCGTCGGGTAACCGATATGCACAACCGGAGGCATGGCTACACCTACCCACGGCTGACTTTCAAACATATCGATGACATTCTGCACATAGGCAGGACTTGCCAGCAAATTTTCACATAAATGCCGCTTAAACATGGAACTTTTTGAATAACCATCTTGTGGCGACTTCTTGCTATGCAACCTGCAAATAAGATCATAGCCACCTGCCAGGACAATTTCACGACACGTAATCAGCAGCGCTGATGTGTCCCGACCAAAGTTCGATTCGCAAACCAACACAATGCATTTAAGATCAGGAAAATCAGAGAAAATCGTGTCTATCTCTACTTTTTTCTCTGCGGTGTCAGTTGTGATATAAATCGAGAACGGTGCTGGTATATTTTTAATATATCCGAGCATCTCATCCAGCATGTCGACATAATAGACATGGGCAATAACAGCTATTTTTTTAGAAACACTAACGTGCTTTTCCGACTCTACCTGAAACTCCGACAGAACACTTAGTACTTCAAGGTTCGAGTAAAGCGTCCTTAACGGTGTGGTCCGTATCAAGTTCTTCCAGATTAGACTCACATCATAATCGGACTTTTCACTTATCAAATCCAGCGCACGTTTTACGTCAATCGCTTCGCTCTCAATGAAAACAGGGTCATGAAAAAAAGGACGCCGTTTTAAAATGGGAGAACGACGCTCGATCGCCAAGTCCATCTCGGAGAAAATAGGATGATCTGTATTGTATGTTTCAGGACCGATAGAAACCGCATAATTAAAACCTAGATCACTGAAGTACTTAGTAAACCTGGCCTCATGTTTTAATATGGAGTCTTCATAAGAATTTATCATTGGCATATCAGTCCAATACCGATAAAATCCGTCCGAATTCAGCATATTTTTACGTACAGCAATGAAATGCGACTGTATGTGATAATGGAGAGTGCCGGTGCCGTTGAACGGGTTGGGAGTGATTTCCTGATGTGACGATATCCCCCAGAAATCTATGCCCGGCTTATTCATCTCTTCAAACAATTCAGCAAAGGGAAAAATGGGGCCAAAGAAGGTATAGTTTAAAAAGATTGCCTCGTCATATTGTCGAATCTGATCCCAACCAAAAGTCTCAATAGCCTCTTTATAGGCCCACACATCAAAGCCTTTATTGACACGACAATGCACAACATCGACTAAGGAGTTTATTTTTATTAGCGAATCTGGTGAAATGCTAGAGTTCGAAACAAAAAATATTGTTTCAACATGCGCGCGAAGCATACGAAGTTTATAGATAATATAGTCATCTACAATCCCATCATTATCATAAAACAGGTAAAACGCAACTCTACGCATTATTAGTCAAGCTCCATAAATTTTACTTATTTAAATGCACTAACTTTCCCACTAGCAGACGCCAGCTTCAAAAGCGACGCCCCCTCCCCTAAGCGAAAGAGTTCCACATAACACCTAAACAATACTCAAATAAAACCAATCAAAGTCATTTAACGCCGAGATCTTTCATAAATCCCTATAGCGATTTTTAGACATTCTATAGGCAGCGAACAAAAAAGAAAACCAAACACTCAGCCGTGCCTGGGGACTCCCTTTCAATCGTATTCGCAGCCATATGAACATCATCTCGTAAACGTTTATCGGTACTATTCATTTTTTACAATCCTGCTTAAAAAAGCCTTAATCAGCCACGCTTTCTGACTCGTAAGACTTTTTAGCTCAGCATAATTGCCCTGCGTCTCTAGCAAAATCTGATGAGCGCTTTCCTCCCGAGCCTGCAACGCGCTCAAGTCAGCAAAAAGCTTACCCGTCGTACTCTCAAGCTCTGCCAATTCTCGCTTAAGCCTCGAAAGTTCAGCTTCCTGCATACCAATTAAGTCATGCTGCTTGCTCAACTCGCTTTCTTGAGAGAATTGCAAGGCGTTGTAGTACCCCTTAAGCTCATCTAACTCTGCCTGATGAGAGAGGCATACGCTTTCATTGTGTCTGCGCAAATCTTCCAACTGAACCTGCTGAGCGATTTGCAAGCTGTCATTTTTAACTTTAAGCTCATCCAACTCGAATTGCTTGGCCTGCAAGGCGTTTTTACTGTCGTTGCTTAGTTCGTCGAACTGAATTTTCTGCGCTAAAGCAATATTTGAATAATGTTCGGCAACTCTACGAACAAGATCATGCATTGGCCGATGAAAAAAAGCCAGCATCGCCGAGAAAGATGAGTTCATAGCCTCAAGCGCTGTCCAATAGCCCTCTTTCATCTCATGGCAAATCATATATGTTTTTTCAGCCAAAGAAAATTCGCCTATCCCTTCATCATATGAAAGAAAGTAATCATGGTGGCGATTTTCCGAATTTAAGTAGAGGTCCACCTCTGACCTAATAGAATCAGATGAATTAGGCCAAACAATATCTAGTTCAGCCGCAATTCGATTAACGTGAGCTTCCCAATCAGTTAAAAGATGATCATATGTTATGAGCGCACGCGGTATCTGACGGCTTGCCTTCTCCGCCTCGAAAAAATACTCAAGCCACAAAATTTTCGTGTGATCCGAAGACCACTGCCCATCACCTACCATTGCCGCGATGGAGTTGACGACCTCATCTGGATGACGTGTAACAAGTACAGCTTTTGGATTAATGCACAATCCCTCTAAGACTCTAAGCCATAAAGGTAAAAAGCGGCACATCCTGGGTTCTTTAACTATCCAAATTGTTTCGCCACGATAATCTCGTTGAATTAACGCCTCTAGCTCTCGATGCGCTTGTTGAGTCTCGGAAAAGTCAACCCACCCATCAGGCATTTCGCCAATATCAAACCAGCTTCGTCCCAGCGAAGACAACAAGCGCTCGTGAATGGCTAATGCATCTGCACTTTCAAAAAACCCTTTGGGATTCGCGTCAGCTGCTGGCAAAAGATTCTCAGACAGCACTGCACCATGCAAATTTAATACGCGCGTCACAGCAGAGGTGCCGCTGCGAGGCATTCCGAGCACTAAAATAGCCGTAGAGTTATGCATTTCCGTCGCCCGACACCGTACTCAAAGTTACTTTCAAATCGGGCGAAGAAACTATTTCTACAAGCCCGGTGGACAATCGATCGGGGCCTGAAAAGACTCTAAACATCTCAGCATCTATTTGCCGATCCAAAAACTGCTCTTGCCCGTCTACGACCCCGAGCACACCCGCATTCAAAAAGTAAGTAGCCGGCGGGAGCCTGCATTCAAAATCAAATTTTACTTTAACACGAGCGCCCACCGGTATTGTTTCGATGGTGTCTCGCGGCGCAGCGCTCACAGCACCACTTAACTCCAATCCGGATGTTGTCTTAATCATCATGCCAAATCTCACTTGAAAAGCGAGAGCGGTAAAATCGACAGTATAGACATACTTATAGGATTCACCCGACCTAAGCACATTAACCTTTCGACCTTCGGATGTTTCAATATGAACATCAAGAATTGAAGCGCCATAAGAATTGTAACTAATCTTACTCAGGGATTTCATACCCTCTTCATAGAACGCTTCTTCCCGCGGAGGAAGGCTACTTTTGGCACTGGCCACTAAGGCCGAATCTGCCTTGTCCGCCTCGGTAACAAATGCGTCTTCAGCAACATCGTCTTCAGCTAACTGTTTTTTTAGATCTTCGCGCAATACGGCTACAGTCTCGGCTGGCGAGTAAATTAACTTATGATATTTTGAAACCACCGATTTTGGAGAGCCCTGAGCAATCAGTTCTCCCTGATCAAGAAGAATCGCACGATCACACAACTCAGTCACGATACCTGCAGAGTGTGAAACAAATAATATAGTTGACCCATTATCACGTAAATTCTGAATACGGGCGAAACATTTTCGCTGGAAAGCCTCGTCTCCAACAGCCAAAGCTTCATCGATAATCAGCAAATCGGGGGTCACATTAATGGCCACAGAAAATGCTAGCCTAATGTACATACCGCTGGAATAACTTTTTACCGGCTGATTTATGAAATCGCCTATGCTGGCAAACTCTGTGATGGATTCGAAACGTGCATCTATCTCTTCTCGACTCAGGCCAAGGACGGAGCCATTTAGGTAAATATTTTCTCGCCCGGTAAAATCAGGATTGAAACCTGCTCCCAACTCAAGCAGCGCGGCGATTCTCCCGTTGACCTGCACCGTTCCGGAAGTGGGAAATAAAGTCCCACAAATAAGCTGCAGCAATGTTGATTTGCCCGACCCGTTGCGCCCTACGATCCCAAATGTTTCTCCGCGCTTCACTTCAAAACTTACATCCCTGAGTGCGCGAAACTCTCGATACCACTTATCCTTTTCAGCGGATGGCGTCAGCATTTGGAGCAGACGGTGGTGGGGCTTCTCGTATACCGGGAAAAACTTGCTGAGCCCCTTAACACTTACTATCAAGTCAGAGCACATCGCCGAAGCCTCTACGTGTTGCTGAAAACCATGCATACCCAACCAGTGCGAACACCACACTAACAAGTGTATATATCAACAATCCCGACCAATTGGGCATTGCGCCCCACAGCGCGACCGCACGCGCCTGATCTATAACGAACGTCAATGGATTAATAGAAAAAACAAACTGATATTTCTCAGGCACAGCACTGGGAGGAACTACTGCCGAAGATGTAAATAATAATGCAGTAGAAAGAACACCCGTAACCTGACTTATGTCCCTAACATAAACACCCAGCGCAGAGAGAAACCAACCTAATCCCACCATTAGAATTACCAACGGCAGCAAAATCAAAGGCAGGAATATAAAACCCAGTGAAAACGACTGATCAACCACCAACCTCAACACAATCAACACTACTATATTCATCAAAGTATGAAACAGCGCAGATATAATTAACGGCCAAGGGAGAATTTCGACAGGGAAAATTACTTTCTTTACATAACTAGCATTATTGGTTACCAATGTGGGGGCGCGCGTAAAACACTCGGCGAAAAAACCATGAACAATCAGCCCCACAAACAAAATGATCGCAAAGCTATCTCTTGTATCCGCTGGTTGTGGCCAACGACTATTCAGTATGCTTCCAAATGCAAAGGCGTACACCAATAGCATTAGGAAAGGACTGATGATCGACCAGAACAGACCAAAACTTGCTCCTCGATACCGACCCAACACTTCGCGTTTGCTCAGTTCAGCTATTAGAGCTCGGTTCCGCATTATTGAAATTACAGGCGCCACCAGAAAATTTACTAGCCTTTTCATAAATTCGACCATGACGACAACGTGAAACTTCTGAATAAATTTGTTTTCATCCGACCTCCAGCGCTCATATCAAAACTTCAAAATGATCAAAATGCTAATAAATCACATACTACAAAAGCAAGAGGCCCAAACAATACAAACTTAGGCCTTTCACTTATCACTCTGTCACTTGAACGTTTTCGCGTCTTTCAGCAAGAGGCCTTCCAAATCTTTTTTTGACAACTGAGGTTCAAAACCTTCTGGCCATTTTATGCTGATCTGCGGATCATCCCAAGCGATACAACCCTCACACTCGGGAGCATAGTAATTAGTAGTTTTATATAAAAACTCCGCGGTATCACTCAACGTCAAAAAACCATGAGCAAATCCAGCAGGTATCCATAATTGCCGTTTATTCTCGGCTGACAGTATCTCACCCACCCACTGCCCAAACGTTGGCGAGTGTTCACGAATATCAACTGCCACATCAAATACAGCGCCTTCAACTACCCTAACAAGTTTACCTTGAGCTTTAGGTTCAAGCTGATAATGAAGGCCTCGCAAGACATGCTTAATCGATCGACTATGGTTATCTTGAACAAAAACGTTATTCAGTCCCGTGGCGTCCATGAATGCGTTGGCATTGAAGCTTTCAAAGAAAAAACCCCTGTCATCACCAAACACCTTGGGTTCGAATAAAACCACGTCTGGAATTGCAAGTTTGGTTGATTTCATAAAGATCCTGTGATTCCGCTTACGACGCTTGGCTGGCAGATGGCGATTACTCACGCTGCCGTTTTTTTACGACTCGCGAGACTGCTGGCATCATCAAAAACCGCTAGCCCTAATTATAAAAAAGAACCCGAAGACTCTCATGAAAGCCCTGGGTTCAGAGATATGCTCTACCTTTAGATAGAAACTTTATTCCCATCAATAGATTTTTTCATGCAGCAAGCGTATGAGATATTGACCATACCCATTTTTCAACAAAGGTGCGGCAAGCCTTTCCAACTGCTCAGCATCAATCCACTTCTGACGGAACGCAATCTCCTCAGGGCAGGCAACTTTCAGGCCCTGGCGGTGCTCCAGCGTTGCTATAAAATGACTTGCCTCAAGCAGCGAATCGTGTGTGCCAGTGTCGAGCCACGCGTAGCCTCGCCCCATGATTTCAACAGAGAGCTGACCTTGCTCCATATAGACACGGTTGAGGTCGGTAATCTCCAACTCGCCACGCAGGGACGGCTTAATACTCTTCGCTATGTCGACAACCTGCTGATCATAGAAATAAAGCCCGGTGACGGCATAGTTAGACTTAGCATGAACCGGCTTTTCTTCGAGACTGATCGCTTTACCTTGACCATCAAACTCAACAACGCCATAACGCTCCGGATCATTGACATGATAGGCAAACACGCTCGCGCCTTCTTGCCGTACCATGGCACTCAGCAACAGTTCGTTGAAATGATGGCCGTGGTAGATGTTATCGCCCAGCACCAACGCCGATGGGTCATTACCGATAAAATCTTCGCCAATAATGAACGCTTGGGCCAAACCATCCGGAGAGGCCTGAACAGCATAAGAAATGTTCACCCCCCAGTTGCTGCCATCGCCCAGCAACTGTTCGAAACGCGGAGTATCCTGAGGTGTAGAGATGATCAGAATATCGCGAATACCTGCCAACATCAGCGTCGTCAGCGGGTAGTAAATCATTGGCTTGTCATACACCGGCAACAGCTGCTTGGAGATAGCCAGCGTTGCAGGGTGAAGACGCGTGCCCGAGCCGCCGGCCAGGATGATACCTTTACGTTTAAGCATGTTCATTTCTCTAGTGTTTCCATCAGCATCCGTGCCACACCGGATTGCCATTCAGGCAAGCACAATGAGAAGGCATTTTGCAGTTTTTGGGTGTTCAATCTGGAGTTGTTGGGACGTTTGGCGGGAGTAGGGTAAGCCTCAGTCGCTATCGCGCCAACTTGGGCAGGATGCACTTTAAGTTCCACGCCTGCTGCTTGGGCCTGTTCAAGCACAAAGCGAGCATAACGGCACCATGTAGTCTCTCCTCCAGCCGCAAGATGATAAATCCCACCAAGTTCTGGTTGAAGACTCATTGCACGAATGCTATGCGCCGTCACATCAGCCAACAGATCAGCACCGGTCGGTGTGCCGAATTGATCGTCGATCACGTTCAGGCTGTCACGCTCCGTGGCCAGGCGCAGCATCGTCTTGGCGAAGTTATTACCTCGAGCTGCATATACCCAACTGGTGCGGAAAATCAGGTGTGCGCAACCGCTGTCCTGAATCGCCTGCTCGCCCTGAAGCTTGGTAGTGCCATAGACACTCAGCGGCCCCACTGAGTCGCTTTCCTGCCAAGGCGTATCACCATTGCCAGCGAATACATAGTCAGTGGAATAGTGCACCAACAAGGCATTGAGCTTGAGGGCTTCGGCTGCCAATACCGCGGGAGCTTCTGCGTTGACGCGCAGTGCCTGGGTGGGCTCACTTTCTGCCTTGTCGACGGCAGTGTAAGCCGCCGCGTTGACGATGATGTCAGGCGCAAACCGCTGCACGGTCGCCGCCAGGCCTTCAAGATCGTGCAGGTCACCACAGTAGTCCTTACTTTTGGAATCCAGCGCCAGGACTTGGCCCAATGGCGCCAGACTGCGCTGAAGTTCCCAGCCGACCTGACCATTTTTACCCAACAGTAGAATCTTCATGCCGAACGCTCAGAGTAGTTTTTCTCAACCCATTCACGGTAAGCGCCGGACTGGATGTTGCTCACCCAGTCTTGATTATCCAGGTACCACTCAACGGTTTTACGAATACCCGTCTCAAAGGTTTCCGCCGGCTTCCAGCCCAATTCGCGCTCAAGCTTGCGAGCGTCGATGGCGTAACGACGGTCGTGGCCAGGACGATCCGTCACATACGCGATTTGTTCGTTGTACGGTTTGCCATCCGCGCGAGGGCGCAACTCATCAAGCAAGGCGCAAACGATGTGCACGATGTCGAGGTTAGGCTTTTCGTTCCAGCCGCCCACGTTATAGACCTCACCCACAGTACCGGCTTCCAGCACTCGGCGGATGGCGCTGCAGTGGTCTTTCACGTACAGCCAGTCACGAATTTGCTGGCCGTCGCCGTACACCGGCAGCGCTTTGCCAGCCAGTGCGTTGACGATCATCAGCGGAATCAGTTTTTCCGGGAAATGGTAAGGACCATAGTTGTTCGAGCAATTGGTCGTCAGCACCGGCAGACCATAGGTATGGTGATAGGCACGGACCAAATGGTCGCTCGCGGCCTTGCTCGCCGAGTAAGGGCTGTTTGGCTCGTACTGGTGAGTTTCGGTGAACGCCGGATCGTCCTTGGCCAGGGAGCCGTAGACTTCGTCAGTCGAAACATGCAGGAAGCGGAAGGATTGCTGGGCATCGGCATCCAGACCTTTCCAGTAGGTACGCACTGCTTCCAGCAGACGGAAGGTACCGACGACGTTCGTCTCGATGAAGTCTTCCGGGCCATGAATGGAGCGGTCGACGTGCGACTCGGCAGCGAAGTTCAGGATCGCGCGCGGCCGGTACTCTGCGAGCAAGCGCTGGACCAGTTGAGTATCGGCGATATCGCCCTGTACGAATACATGGCGCTTGTCACCCTCGATCGAGCTGAGGTTCTCCAGATTGCCGGCATACGTCAGCTTATCCAGGTTAATGACCGGCTCATCCGCCTGGGCTACCCAGTCCAATACAAAGTTTGCACCGATAAAGCCCGCACCGCCGGTTACTAAGATAGTCATTGAGTCAGATCTTTTTCAGTAGTGTTGCAAAAATTAGCCCGAGGTTCCCCATGAACGTCTGCCGATACAAACCAGCAGACCAAAACCCCAGCACTCGTCTAAATAACGTTTGACTCCGTGCACCTTTAAAGCGCGCAAGGGTCGTTCGATGCTCTTCACAAAGACGATGCTCCATGGCTTCGAGGGCACGAATGTTCTGTTCGTTCCACTCGTAAAAACGTCCTTGAAAGATCATCCGTAGCCGAACCAGGCGAGCTGCCCAGCTGGAGTTGCTGCCAATCAGATTTTCATCATGCTGGCGGTACTGCATTCTAGGTTTGGGATCGTAGTGTACGACGCCTCCCGCTCCCGTAACGAGTTGATACGCCCACCAATCATGGGACGGAACTACTAAATCCGGGCCAGCCTCGATGATGAGCTCGCGAGCAGCCTGATTGAAAACCATAGTATTTCCGCCCGCGATGCTTTGAACGAGCGCATTCGAGAAGTGTGGAGGCAGAGAAAAAAGTGGTGAAAAACCGAGTGCAACCCCCGACTCACTGACCAACTGCGTGCGACCACAGTAGAGTGCAGGCACATCCGAAGGCTGGCTCTGCAACCAATCAACCGCCACCTGCAGCTTTTCATCATTCCAGATATCGTCTTGATCGCACCACGCAAAATAATCAGCCTGGATATCGGTCCGACAAGTCAACGAGAGGAAATTGGCGACGAAGCCTTTTTGAGGGCCGGATACCACGCTTAGCCGGTGACTGCCCCAACGACTACAGTATTGCTGAAAAATCGCCAACGAGCTGTCTTTGGAACCGTCGTCCGAAATGACTAACGTCCAGTCACGATGCATCTGCCGCTCAATAGAGTCGAGCTGTTCCGCAAGAAACGTCTCACCATTGTACGAACACATCAAAATCGCGATTTTTGCAACGCAAACGTCGTTAGGTAGAGCCTTGGAAAGGCTGCGCGATACGAAAATAGACACAATATCCCTTGGGAGCGCACTACATATCCTGCTGGGAGGTAGGATATAGGCCGACAATAAGGTGGGAATTATTACAGTATTAGTTTGTAAGGGCAATCTTACTTGTGACCGGCGGTCAACCACCGGGAACCCGTCACGCGCCCTACGATGAGGCATTGCACCTCTAGCCCGCAGCTCCTTGCCTGAGCCTCCAGATCGTATCAAGCCCCGCTTCCAAAACCGTGGCGCGCCGATGCTGCCACGCTAGCAGCGCTTCGACCGAATGAGGAGCAATCTTACAAACAACCACCCGAAAAACCTCTTCCGCCCGCCCCCATAGGTCGGTAAACGCCGCGAAAGGCATGACTCATATTCAGTTATGATGCGTCGAAAACTCCAACCCCGAGTGCCGACTGATCTATATCAACGAACGCGGAATCGCCGAAGCTGCGCACTGGATGAGCAACTCGATCCACTTCATTATCAAGTTCACGACAAACCTTCGGCAAACTCTACAAAACAATTACCGACCCTCATTCAGAAAGTGCAACAAGACGACTTTGTCAAATGAAACATGAGCGACGTTGAAACTGGAGCTGGAATGAATACCAAGACCATCGCGATTATCGGCGCAGGCTTCTGCGGCTCGACGCTGGCAGTGCAGTTGTTACGCCACCCGCCGGTCACCCCTCTGAAAATTCTGTTGATCAGCCGGCCGGGCAGTATGGCCCGAGGTATCGCTTACAGCACCCAAGCGCCTGCGCATGTACTCAATGTCCCGGCAGGCAGAATGAATGCTCTGGCCGGCGAAGACGACAGCTTTTACGAGTATGTAAAACGCAACAACGCCACCGCTACCCCAGGCTCCTTTGTAGAGCGGCGCCTCTACGGTGACTATTTGGAAGCGTTGCTTCAACACGCGTCACGCAACGCAACACCGGGCTGCGAGTTGCACGAAGTGATTGGGGAAGTGGTCAAGATAATCCCCCAGCCAAATGCCGCTGGCGCACTTCTCTTGATGGATAACGGGGAACACTTTCGGGCCGACAGTATTGTTTTAAGCATTGGCAGTTGCGCACGCCAGGCGCCTTCGATTGCACCCGAATATCGGCAGTTCTACGAGAACCCGGGCTACGTGCATGACCCATGGCAACCGGGCGCACTCGACAGTATTGGCGCAAACGACCCGGTCTTCCTGATAGGCAGCGGGCTGACAATGCTCGACGTCGTACTTGATTTGCGTGACCGGGGACACACCGGCACTATCCAGGCCGTTTCGCGCCGGGGCCTGCTCCCGCAGCCTCACCGCGAATTGAACGCGCACCCCGCCTATGATGAAGGGCTGGCACAGCACATGCTGACCGATTGCACGGTGCGCCACTATGTACGTGCCGTCCGTGACGCGGTTCGCCAGCACGCGCAAACCGGCGGAGACTGGCGCGACATCATTGGTGGCCTGAGATCCGCGACCCAGCAGCTGTGGCATACATTACCGCTTGATGAACGCCGGCGATTCCTGCGACATGTACGCCCTTACTGGGATGCCCATCGCCATCGCTGCGCTCCACAACCAGGCGCACGCATGCACACCGAGCTTGCCCGCGGCACACTGAAGCTGGCGGCCGGACGCATCGTCAGCTACACGTCCAACCCTCACAATGTGAGCGTTGCTGTACGCCGACGTGGCGCCAGCACCGTGGAACAGTTGGAGGTCAAAGCGGTGATAAATTGCACGACGCCAGCACTGGACCTGCGCCAATTGGACGACCCGTTGCTCAAGTCCCTGCGCGCAGATGGCCTGTTGGTACCTGATGCACTTGGGACAGGCATGGACATCGCACCGTCGGGCGCACTGCTCAATTGCAATGCAGTGCCGTCAGACTGGTTGTATTACGTCGGCCCTTTCCTCCAGGCCCGGGACTGGGAAGCCACCGCAGTACCTGAACTGCGTGAATACGTGCAACGCTTGGCGCTCGAGCTGAACACTGCACTTACCCAGCACTGAATCACACATCGACGGACGCCCGTTTTAGAGGGCGCCCGTCAGCGCTGACTCAGTGATCATTCAACCTTTACGAAACACAAACCCCAACCCAACAACGATCAACCCCATCCCCAGCAGGCTCAATAACGCGAGCCGGTTGCCGAAGATCAGGTAGTCCATCACCGCCGTCACCGCAGGCACCAGGTAGAACAGGCTGGTGACATTGACCAGGTTGCCCCGGGCGATCAGGCGGTACAGCAACAACGTCGCCAGCAGCGACACCACCAGGCCCATCCACAGCACCGGCAGGTAAAAGCTGGCGCTGTGCTCAAAGTGGAACGGCTGGAACGGCACAAACACCGAGCACAGCAGCAGCCCCGCCAGGTACTGCACGGGCAGCGTGCCCAACGGGTTGTCGGTGATGCGCTTCTGCATGATCGAGCCGAAGGTCATGCTTGCCAGGGCCAACAAACCGAAGAGCATCCCGGCGAGGGACATCCCCGACAATCCGATGCCTTGGTAGACCACCATGATCAACCCCGCCAACCCCAACCCCAGACCGAACATCCGGCGCAAGGACCGTTGGCGCTCCATCAGCACCACGGTGAGAATCGGCTGCACCCCCATGATGGTTGCCATCACCCCTGGGGTGACTTTGAGGTCCAGGGCCAGCAGATAGAAAATCTGGTACGCCCCCAACAACACCAGCCCCGTCGCCGCCGCATACCACAGCGGCTTGCCGGGTTGCGGCAGTTTCAGCTTGAGGATCGGTACCAGCATCACCAACCCCGCCAGGGCGATGGCAAAACGGATCAGCAAAAAGGCGAAGGGCGACGCATGGGCCAGGCCCAACTTGGAGAAAATCGCCCCGCTGCTCCATAGCAATACAAACAGGCTCGTCGAGGCCGCCGCGGCCACTGATTGTTTCGAAATAACAGACATGGTTACCACCTGTAATCAGGCAAAAAGCCGATTCAGCAAAAGCTAAAACGCGTAGGTTCAGCTCAGTAGGTTTTTTTCAGGCGGGCATACGGGAACAGCAATCATCTGATCAGCCCGAAATACCAACACCCGGCGGTGATACGACTGCGTACACCGGCGTGCTACTGACAGGTGGGGGGTAGTGACTGATCTGCGCAGGCTGCAGGTTCCCGCACGGCACGACCACAGCGCTGGACGCTGAATCGACTACCGCTATGCACAGGAATGCAGGCATGGGCTGATCTTTTGAGGAGATGAAGACGCGATGACTATAACCAGCCACCGACATATTTTGCAATCGCTCCAGCAGAACCGCTTTCGCGTGATGGCTTTTTCATCTTGCCGCGCAGGCCGCCCGTTATACTACCGCCCAGTTTTTTCCAAGGATTTCACATGGCCGCTTTGCCTTGGCTGCACCTCGCCCTCCTGTCCATCGGCTATGCCATGGCCTTGGTCTACGGCCAACTGGGAGTGCTGGCGGCAATCTCCGTGGCCCTGCTGCTGATCGCCGGGTATGCGGTACGCCAGCAACGGACCCCTTGGGGGCGTTACGTCGGCCACGGGTTGTTCATCGTATTGGCCTTGGGCCTTGCAATGCACTGGCTGCCGGGGTTCTACAACGGGCGCGGTATCGCACCCCAGCGTTTCAGCGCCGATGCCGTGCCCTTCTCGATGTACCTCAACCAGGACAAACCGCTGATCGGTTTCTGGCTGCTGCTGGCCTGCCCGTGGATTGTGGCGCGGCGTTCATTGCGCCTGTCGATCTGCGTCACCGCCCTGGCGCTGGCGCTGACGGCCATCGCAGCTCTGGGCGGCGCGGCGTTGCTGGGGATCATCAGTTGGGCACCGAAGTGGCCGGAACAGGCATGGTTGTGGGTGCTGAATAACCTGTTGCTGGTGACGCTGGTGGAAGAAGCGCTATTCCGCGGCTACATTCAGGGCGGCCTGAGCCGACGCTTCAAACACTTGCCCTACGGCGAAAACCTCGCATTGCTGCTGGCCGCTCTGCTATTCGGCCTTGTACACCTGAGCGCGGGCTGGCAGTGGGTGCTGCTGGCCAGCATCGCCGGCGTCGGCTATGGCCTTGCTTATCGTTTTGGCGGCCTGGGCGCGGCGATTGCTACGCATTTCGGCCTTAATTTGCTGCATTTCGGACTGTTTTCCTACCCAATGCTCGCCGGCTGATTATTGCAAAAATAAGTTAAATAAATGATCGCCATCGCCGATACCCATTGAAAGCCTTGCGGATTGAATAACCATGCGTAATAACCAACCCGTTACCCAGCGTGAACGTACTTTCCCCGCTCAGCAACGGTTGATCTCCACCACAGATGCCAAGGGTGTCATCACTTACTGCAACGACGCTTTCGTCGAAATCAGTGGTTTCTCCCGCGACGAACTGGTGCGCGCCCCGCACAACCTGGTTCGCCACCCGGACGTTCCGGGGGCTGTGTTCGCACACATGTGGTCCACGCTCAAGCAAGGCTTGCCATGGATGGGCATCGTCAAGAACCGCTGCAAGACCGGCGATCACTACTGGGTTAACGCCTATGTGACGCCGATGTTCGACGGCAACCAAGTGGTCGGCTATGAATCGGTGCGCATCAAGCCCACCGCCGAGCAGATCCGCCGGGCCGAAGCGCTCTATCAACGCATCAATAAGGGCAAGTCCGCCATTCCCCAGCGGGACAAGTGGCTACCGGTGCTGCAGGACTGGCTGCCGTTTATCCTGGTCAGCCAGTTGAGCTTCATGATTGGCGCGTCGCTCAATTCCCACTGGGGCTTTGCCCTCGCGGCGGGGTTGTCGGTGCCGTTGGGCCTGCTGGGCCTGAGCTGGCAACAGCGCGGCCTCAAGCGTTTGCTGCGCCTGGCCGAACAGACCACCTCCGATCCGTTGATCGCGCAGATGTACACCGACAGCCGTGGCGCCCAGGCGCGCCTGGAAATGTCGATCCTCAGCCAGGAGGCACGTCTGAAGACCTGTCTCACGCGCTTGCAGGACACCGCCGAACACCTCAACGAGCAGGCGGCGCAATCCAACACCTTGGCGCACAACAGCTCCAGCGGCCTGGAACGCCAGCGCGTGGAAACCGAACAGGTGGCCACCGCAGTCAACCAGATGGCGGCGACGACCCAGGAAGTCGCCAGCCATGTGCAGCGCACGGCTGATGCCACCCAGGAAGCCAATCGCCTGACCGGGCGCGGCCGCGATATCGCCGGGGAAACCCGCGCGGCAATTCAGCGGCTGTCGGCCGCGGTTGGCGAGACCGGCGTGACGGTCACCCAACTGGCCAAGGACAGCGATGAAATCGGCGGCGTGGTCGACGTGATCAAAGGCATTGCCGACCAGACCAACCTGCTGGCCTTGAACGCCGCGATCGAAGCCGCGCGTGCCGGTGAGATGGGCCGTGGTTTTGCGGTGGTTGCCGACGAAGTCCGCCAACTGGCGCAACGCACGGCTGAATCGACCGGGCAGATCCATACCCTGATCGCCAAGCTGCAGCAAACCGCTGCCGCTGCCGTACAAACCATGGACGCCGGGCATCGCCAGGCCGAAGAAGGCGTAGCGCGGGTGATGGAGGCGGATCAGGCGTTGGTGGGCATCAGCGAAGCGGTGGCCAACATCACCGACATGACCACCCAAATCGCCGCCGCCACGGAAGAGCAAAGCTCGGTTGCCGAAGAGATCAGCCGCAATATCAGCACCATCGCGCTGCTGGCCGATCAGACGTCGGAACAGGCGTTGAACTCGGCGCAGTTGAGTGAAGAGCTTACTGTTACCGCCAATACCCAGTATTCGCTGGTAGAGCGTTTTAACCGTTAAACCGTTATCGGGGGCAAGCCCCCTCCCACATTTAACCGCATACACCCCTTGGAATGCGGTCGAATGTGGGAGGGGCGGTGCGACGATTCGACTTGCCCCCGATAGGGCCCTAACAGGCGCCGAGAAACCGAGCCACTTGCACCGCCGCCGCCTCCAAATGCTGCTCATGACTGCACCCCGACGCCTTCAACGGCTTCAAATCATGATCCCCCGCCGCCAGCCACATCACCTCGATGCTCGGCGACAAGTCATACCCCTGCACCGCCGCTCGATTGCCCAACGCATCGCGCTCGCCCTGCACAATCAATGTCGGCGTCTTCAACCCGGCCAAATGCGCGACTCGCGGCTTTTCCG
The DNA here is from genome assembly GCF_053502595.1 of Pseudomonas sp. LY-1. Taxonomy (NCBI): domain Bacteria; kingdom Pseudomonadati; phylum Pseudomonadota; class Gammaproteobacteria; order Pseudomonadales; family Pseudomonadaceae; genus Pseudomonas; species Pseudomonas sp. LY-1. The sequence continues at coordinate 5,112,486 of NZ_CP094353.1, forward strand.
GCTTGCCCACCGCATAGAACGGATAGCCCAGGCACACCAGCCCATCGGCACCCAATTCATCGGCGAGCAAACTGGCCATGCGCCCGCCCATGGACTTGCCACCAATGGCCAGTTTCCCAGCGACATGGCGTCGCACCTCGGTATAGACCTCGCGCCAGCTCTGCAGCAGTTTCGGCGCCGGGTTGGGCGGGCGCTTGCCCCCGTCCACGCGGCGCTGGGCCATGTAGGGAAACTCGAAACGCAAGACGCTCACCCCCTGCCCGGCAAGGCGCGCAGCCATGTCGTCCATGAAGGATGAGTCCATCGGCGCGCCGGCGCCGTGGGCCAGGATCAACGTCACCGGCGTATGCGTTGGAGCGCCCGAGGCAACATCCCATCGCCAGCCATGTTCCTGCACACACCGTGCCCATTGATCCCCGTCAATACTGGCCTTGTGCTCTTTGCCCATGCTTACCTCGCTTTTTAGTCTGCCTATAACTCCAGCCCAAGTGTCGCATCTGCTTGGGTTGAACCGTGGATGGGGAACCATGAACACTACTTTAAGTACCGCCTATAACTACAAGGTGGTCCGCCAATTCGCGATTATGACGGTGGTGTGGGGCATCGTCGGCATGGGGCTCGGGGTTTTTCTCGCAGCCCAATTGGTGTGGCCTGCACTCAACTTTGACTTGCCTTGGACCAGCTTCGGCCGCTTGCGCCCGCTGCACACCAACGCGGTGATCTTCGCCTTCGGGGGTTGTGCGCTGTTTGCCAGCTCCTTCTACTCGGTGCAGCGCACCTGCCAGACCCAGCTGTTCGCACCAAAAGTCGCTCAGTTCTGCTTTTGGGGCTGGCAACTGGTCATTGTCCTGGCAGCGATCACCTTGCCGCTGGGTTACACCAGCTCCAAGGAATACGCCGAGCTGGAATGGCCGATCGACATCCTGATCACGATTGTCTGGGTGGCTTATGCCATCGTGTTTTTCGGCACTGTGGCCAAGCGCAACACCAAGCACATCTATGTCGGCAACTGGTTCTTCGGTGCATTCATCATCACCGTGGCCATCTTGCATATCGTCAACAACATGGAAATCCCGGTCAGCCTGACCAAGTCCTACTCGCTGTACGGCGGTGCGACGGATGCCATGGTGCAGTGGTGGTATGGGCATAACGCAGTAGGCTTCTTCCTGACTGCCGGCTTCCTGGGGATGATGTACTACTTCGTACCCAAGCAAGCCGAACGTCCGGTGTATTCCTATCGCCTGTCGATCGTCCACTTCTGGGCACTGATCACCCTGTACATCTGGGCCGGTCCGCACCACCTGCACTACACCGCTCTGCCAGACTGGGCACAGTCGTTGGGCATGGTGATGTCCCTGGTGCTGCTGGCGCCAAGCTGGGGCGGCATGATCAACGGCATGATGACCCTCTCGGGCGCCTGGCATAAATTGCGCAGCGACCCGATCCTGCGCTTCCTGGTCGTCTCGCTGGCGTTCTACGGCATGTCGACGTTCGAAGGGCCGATGATGGCCATCAAGACCGTCAACTCGCTGTCCCACTACACCGACTGGACCATCGGCCACGTACACGCCGGCGCTCTCGGCTGGGTAGCGATGATCTCCATCGGCGCGCTGTACCACATGATCCCGAAAGTCTTCGGTCGCGAGCGGATGTACAGCGTCGGCCTGATCAACGCGCACTTCTGGCTGGCCACCATCGGCACCGTGCTCTACATCGCCTCGATGTGGGTCAACGGTATCGCCCAGGGCCTGATGTGGCGTGCGATCAACGACGACGGCACCCTCACCTACTCCTTCGTCGAAGCGCTGCAAGCCAGCCACCCGGGCTACGTCGTGCGACTGGTAGGCGGTGCGGTGTTCCTCAGCGGCATGTTGCTGATGGCTTACAACACATGGCGCACCGTGCGCTCGGCACAACCTGTCGAAGCCACCCCTGCCACGCAGATGGCCTGAGGAGTCAGTGATGAAACACGAAACGATTGAAAAGAACGTCGGCCTGCTGATGCTGCTGATGGTGCTTGCCGTGAGCATCGGCGGCCTGACCCAGATCGTCCCGCTGTTCTTCCAGGACGTGACCAACAAACCGGTGGAAGGCATGAAGCCCTACACCGCGCTGCAACTGGAAGGCCGCGACATCTACATCCGCGAAGGCTGCGTACAGTGCCACTCGCAGATGATCCGTCCGTTCCGCGCCGAGACCGAGCGCTACGGCCACTACTCGGTAGCGGGCGAAAGCGTCTGGGACCATCCGTTCCTGTGGGGCTCCAAGCGTACCGGGCCAGACCTGGCTCGCGTCGGCGCACGCTACTCGGACGACTGGCACCGCGCGCACTTGTACAACCCGCGCAACGTGGTGCCTGAGTCGAAAATGCCGGCTTACCCATGGCTGGTGACGGCGCCGGTCGACAGCAGCCATACCGAGACCAAGCTCAAAGTGATGCGTACCCTCGGCGTGCCTTACACCGACGACGACATCAACGGTGCAGTGGCCAGCCTCAAGGGCAAGACCGAGATCGACGCGCTGGTTTCGTACCTGCAAGTCCTCGGCACCGCCATCAAGAGCAAGAGGTGAGCCATGGGATTTGAATTCGATGCGGGCACCATCCGCGGCCTCGGCACGCTAGTCGTCGCCATCGCCTTTATCGGCCTCTCGCTGTGGGTATTCAACAACCGACGCAATGAAGAATTCGAGCAGGCACGCCTGCTGCCGTTTGCCGACGAACCCACCGCCACCCCATCCGACGCTCAAGAAGCGCCTGCAACAAGGAGCAATCGGCCATGACTACCTTCTGGAGTACATGGATCTGCGTACTGACCCTCGGCAGCCTGATCGGCCTGACCTGGCTGTTGTTCGGCACCCGCAAGGGCGAGACCAAGGGCAGTGTCGACCAGACCATGGGCCACGCCTTCGACGGCATTGAGGAATACGACAACCCGCTGCCCCAGTGGTGGTTCATGCTGTTCGCCGGCACGCTGGTGTTTGCCGTCGGCTACTTGATCCTCTACCCGGGCCTGGGCAACTGGAAAGGCGTACTGCCGGGCTATGAAGGCGGCTGGACCTCGGCCAAGGAATGGGACAAGGAAATGGCCAAGGCCGACACCAAGTTCGGGCCGATCTTCGCCAAATTCTCGGCCATGCCGGTGGAAGAAGTCGCCAAAGACCCGCAAGCGCTGAAAATGGGCGGTCGCCTGTTTGCCTCCAACTGCGCGGTGTGCCACGGCTCGGATGCCAAGGGCGCGTATGGCTTCCCGAACCTGGCGGACAATAACTGGCGCTGGGGCGGTTCCGCCGACGCGATCAAGACCACCATCATGGGCGGTCGCCATGCGGCAATGCCGGCCTGGGGTGAAGTGCTGGGCGAGGACGGTGTGAAAAACGTCGCGGCCTATGTGCGTCACGACCTGGCCAAGCTGCCACTGCCAGCCGACAGCGGCGCCGACCTGGTCGCCGGCCAAGCCACGTTCAACACCACCTGCGTGGCCTGCCACGGCCCGCAAGGCCACGGTGTCGAAGCCATGGGCGCGCCGAACCTGACCGCGCCAAGCGGCTTTATCTACGGCACCAGCCTGGCGCAGTTGCAGCAAACCATTCGCCACGGCCGCCAAGGCCAGATGCCGGCGCAGGAAGTGCTGCAAGGCAATGACAAGGTTCACCTGCTGGCCGCTTATGTTTACAGCCTGTCCCACAACGCTGACGGCGCAACGCCGCAACGCCAGGCACAGTAACGCTTCACCCCTGAACTGCCGCCCCTGATCCAGGGGCGGTAGCTCTACCCTTCTACGCGACCAAGTGTCGCACCCTTCCAAAGCACTGCTTTCCCCTCCTGCCATTCGGGTCTACGCTTGTCTGCACAGTGGATCGGTACGGACCGGTCGACGGTCGACTTGCACTCAATGGGTTGAACGCTTCTGCAGGGATGACAGGCGCAAAGGCAGGCAGTGACCGGCTGTCGCGCCACTGACCACTCATCACCTCTGCCGCGTGCTGACACACAGCCAGTCATCCGTCGGCGTGCCCCGAAAAAATTCCTGTCCGATCGATCAGCTTTTGATTTCTGATTTTGTCCTTACATCAAACATGGAAAGGGCGCAGAATCTGGCGTGGAACGTATTGACACAGGTCACCCTTGCGTTGCAATGGCACCTCGGTTTCTACATACTTGCGACCGATTTTTATCTATAAAAAAACCTAAACCGTGGAACCTTAGAATGAGCACAGCAATCAGTCCGACTGCTTATAACTATAAGGTAGTCCGCCAGTTCGCCATCATGACGGTGGTCTGGGGGATCCTTGGCATGGGGCTCGGGGTCTTCATCGCCTCGCAACTGGTTTGGCCGGAATTGAATTTCGGCCTGCCATGGACGACCTTTGGCCGCCTACGCCCGCTGCACACTAACCTGGTGATTTTCGCCTTCGGCGGATGTGCACTGTTTGCCACCTCCTACTATGTCGTGCAGCGAACCTGCCAGACGCGACTGATCTCCGACAGCCTCGCCGCCTTCACCTTCTGGGGATGGCAAGCCGTGATCGTCGGGGCCGGTATCTCGTTGCCGCTGGGCTACACCACCACCAAGGAATACGCCGAGCTGGAATGGCCCATCGCCATTTTGCTCGCGATTGTCTGGGTGACCTACGCGGTGGTGTTCTTCGGCACCATCACCAAGCGCAAGACCAAGCACATCTATGTGGGTAACTGGTTCTACGGTGCCTTCATCCTGGTGACGGCGATGCTGCACATCGTCAACCATGCGTCGCTGCCGGTCAGCCTGTTCAAGTCCTATTCGGCCTACGCCGGGGCGACGGATGCGATGATCCAGTGGTGGTACGGCCACAACGCCGTAGGGTTCTTCCTCACCACCGGTTTCCTGGGGATGATGTACTACTTCGTGCCGAAACAGGCCGAACGTCCCATCTACTCTTATCGCCTGTCCATCGTGCACTTCTGGGCGTTGATCACCCTGTACATCTGGGCCGGTCCGCACCACCTGCACTACACCGCGCTGCCGGACTGGGCACAGTCGTTGGGCATGGCGATGTCGATCATCCTGCTGGCCCCGAGCTGGGGCGGCATGATCAACGGCATGATGACCCTGTCGGGCGCCTGGCATAAGCTGCGCACCGACCCGATCCTGCGCTTCCTGGTCGTGTCCCTGGCGTTCTACGGCATGTCGACCTTCGAAGGGCCGATGATGGCGATCAAGACCGTCAACTCCCTGTCCCACTACACCGACTGGACCATCGGCCACGTACACGCCGGCGCTCTCGGCTGGGTAGCGATGATCTCCATCGGCGCGCTGTACCACATGATCCCGAAAATCTTCGGGCGTGCGCAGATGCACAGCGTCGGGTTGATCAACACGCACTTCTGGCTGGCCACCATCGGCACCGTGCTCTACATCGCCTCGATGTGGGTCAACGGCATTACCCAAGGCCTGATGTGGCGTGCGATCAACGATGACGGCACCCTCACCTACTCCTTCGTCGAAGCGCTGCAAGCCAGCCACCCGGGCTACATCGTCCGTGCCCTGGGCGGCGCGTTCTTTGCCTCCGGCATGCTGTTCATGGCCTACAACGTCTGGCGCACCGTGCGTGCCTCCGACCCTGCAGAAGCCGAAGCCGCCGCCAAGATCGCCGTTGTGGGAGCCCACTGATGAAGCATGAAGTAATCGAGAAGAATATCGGCCTACTGGCCTTCTTCATGGTTATCGCCGTGAGTATCGGCGGCCTGACCCAGATCGTTCCGCTGTTCTTCCAGGACGTGACCAACAAGCCGGTCGAAGGCATGAAGCCGCGTACCGCCCTTGAACTGGAAGGCCGCGACATCTACATCGCCAACGGCTGTGTCGGCTGCCACTCGCAGATGATCCGGCCGTTCCGCGCCGAAACCGAACGTTATGGCCACTACTCGGTGGCCGGTGAAAGCGTGTGGGACCACCCGTTCCTGTGGGGTTCCAAGCGCACCGGGCCGGACCTGGCCCGTGTGGGCGGGCGTTACTCCGATGACTGGCAACGCGCGCACTTGTACAACCCGCGCAACGTGGTGCCGGAATCGAAAATGCCGGCGTACCCGTTCCTCGTGGAAAACAAGCTCGACGGCAAGGACACCGCGAAGAAAATGGAAGTCTTGCGCACCCTGGGCGTGCCCTACACCGACGAAGACATCGCCGGTGCATCCGCAGCCGTGAAGGGCAAGACCGAAATGGACGCATTGGTGGCCTACCTGCAAGGCCTTGGCACCATCATCAAAAGCAAACGGTGATTCTTCATGGATATCGGGATGATTCGTGGCCTGGGCACCGTTGTGGTGATGGTGGCCTTTATCGGCCTGGCATTGTGGGTGTTCAGCCCCAAGCGCAAGTCGGAGTTTGACGACGCAACCATGCTGCCCTTTGCGGATGACCCCGAAGCCATCAAGCACGTCGAGCAAGCTTCTAGGAGTAACAAAGAATGACTACGTTCTGGAGTCTGTACGTCACAGTCCTCAGTCTGGGTACCATTTTCGCCCTGACCTGGCTGCTGCTGTCGACCCGCAAGGGCCAGCGCGCCGAGCAAACGGACGAGACCGTCGGCCACTCGTTCGACGGTATCGAGGAGTACGACAACCCGCTGCCGAAATGGTGGTTCATGCTGTTCGTCGGCACCATCGTCTTCGCCCTGGGCTACCTGGTGCTGTACCCCGGCCTGGGCAATTGGAAAGGCCTGCTGCCGGGCTACAACTACCTCGACAACGACAAGCAGACCGCCTTCGCCAACGGCCAGACCGGCTGGACCGGCGTGCATGAGTGGGAAAAGGAAATGGCCAAGTCGGACGCCAAGTTCGGGCCGATCTTCGCCAAATTCGCCGCAATGCCGATTGAAGACGTCGCCAAAGACCCGCAAGCCCTGAAGATGGGGGGCCGTCTGTTTGCCTCCAACTGCTCGGTGTGCCACGGTTCCGACGCCAAGGGTGCCTACGGCTTCCCCAACCTGACCGACGCCGACTGGCGCTGGGGCGGCGAGCCCGCCACCATCAAGGAAACCATCATGAAAGGCCGCCACGCGGTGATGCCGGCCTGGGCCGAAGTCATCGGCGAACAAGGCGTGGCCGACGTGGCGGGCTTCGTGGTGACCAACCTTGACGGCCGCAAGCTGCCGGAAGGCGCCAAGGCCGACGTGGCCAACGGCGGGAAACTCTTCGCCGCCAACTGCGTCGCCTGCCACGGCCCGGCCGGTAAAGGCACGCCTGCCATGGGCGCACCTGACCTGACTCACCCGGGTGCGTTCATCTACGGTTCAAGTTTCGCCCAACTGCAGCAGACCATTCGCTACGGCCGCCAGGGCCAGATGCCTGCGCAGGAACAACTGCAAGGGAACGACAAGGTGCACTTGCTCGCGGCGTATGTTTACAGCTTGTCCCATGGGGATAAAAAGGCTCAAGAGCAGTAAGTCTGAGCAGCAACCAAAAGGCCCATTCATTGAAAAATGATGGGCCTTTTTTTGTTGCACATATTCTGAAAACACCGAAGGTTCAATGTGGGAGCAAGCCCCCTTCCACATTGGATCGTCCGTGTTTTGAAGACTGAGCCCGCAAAAACCGTCCATACTTCACAAGTCAATTGATCCACGTCACCTACACCATCAATTGATTTCCCCCAACGCGACCAAAGGTCGCACCCTTTGCGCGTCATCGGGGGCGTATCATTACGCCACTGCAAGACCCTTCATTTGACCCCGACCGGCACGTACTGGCCGAGGCAAATCTCCACCGCCGTGGGATGCAATGATGAGCAACCAAATACCGGTACAAGACGTTACTCCACCTGCCAAAAACTCCAACAACGGTGTCGACCTCTACGCGTCGCGAGAGAAAATCTACACCCGCGCCTTCACGGGCCTGTTCCGCAACCTGCGCATGCTTGGCGGCGCCGGTCTGTTCCTGCTCTACTTCGGCACGGTGTGGCTGAACTGGGGTGGCCACCAGGCCGTATGGTGGAACCTGCCGGAACGTAAGTTCTTTATCTTCGGTGCAACCTTCTGGCCCCAGGACTTCATCCTCCTCTCGGGCATCCTGATCGTCGCGGCCTTTGGCCTGTTCTTCATCACGGTGTACGCCGGACGCATCTGGTGCGGGTATACCTGCCCGCAAAGCGTGTGGACGTGGATCTTCATGTGGTGCGAAAAAGTCACCGAAGGCGACCGTAACCAGCGTATCAAGCTGGACAAGGCGCCGATGGGGGCCAACAAGTTCCTGCGCAAATTCAGCAAGCACACGCTGTGGCTGCTGATCGGCTTTGTCACCGGCATGACCTTCGTCGGTTACTTCTCACCGATCCGCGAACTGGTGTTTGACTTCTTCACCGGCCAGGCCGATGGCTGGTCGTATTTCTGGGTCGGCTTCTTCACCCTCGCCACCTACGGCAACGCCGGCTGGCTGCGCGAACAGGTGTGCATCTACATGTGCCCCTACGCGCGCTTCCAAAGCGTGATGTTCGACAAAGACACCCTGATCGTCTCCTACGACCCGCGTCGCGGCGAAGTACGTGGCCCGCGCAAAAAAGGCAGCGACTACAAGGCCCAAGGCCTGGGCGATTGCATCGAGTGTACGATGTGCGTACAGGTGTGCCCGACCGGCATCGACATCCGTGATGGCCTGCAAATCGAGTGCATCGGCTGTGCCGCGTGCATCGACGCCTGCGACAACATCATGGACAAGATGGACTACCCGCGCGGCCTGATCAGCTACACCACCGAACACAACCTGTCCGGGCAGAAAACCCACAAGCTGCGTCCGCGCCTGATCGGCTATGCGCTGGTGTTGCTGGCAATGATGAGCCTGTTGGCCACGGCATTCTTCATGCGTTCGCTGGTGGGTTTCGACGTAAGCAAAGACCGCGTGCTGTACCGCGAAAACGCCGAAGGGCGGATCGAAAACGTCTACAGCCTGAAGATCATGAACAAGGATCAGCGCGACCACACCTACGTGCTTGACGCTGCCGGCCTGCCGGACCTCAAGCTGCAAGGCCGCCGCGAAATCAAGGTGGCTGCCGGCGACATCGTCAGCATGCCGGTAGAACTGTCGAGCGCGCCGGAACAACTGCCATCGAGCACCAACGAGGTGATGTTTATCCTCAAGGATGCCGATGACACCAGCATTCATATTGAAGCCAAGAGCCGATTCATCGGCCCACAAGTTCGTTAACGAGAGAGCAGAACAATGCCCGTAACCACTGCCGCAAGTCCCTGGTACAAGCACCTCTGGCCCTGGATCATCATCGCAATCCTGGCCTGCTCGGTGACCTTGACCTTGTCCATGGTGACCATTGCAGTGAACAACCCGGACAACCTGGTCAACGACAACTATTACGAGGCTGGCAAAGGCATCAACCGCTCCCTGGACCGCGAACGCCTGGCCCAGACCCTGCAACTGCGCGCCAAGGTGCATCTGGATGAGCTGACCGGCGAAGTCGAACTGCACCTCACCGGCTACAGCAACCCGACGAGCCTGCAACTGAACCTGATTTCGCCGACCCAGCCGGAGAAAGACCGCAAGATCAACCTGGCCCGCAGCGACAGCGAACCCGGTCGCTACATCGGTCAGGTCACCGACAAGGTCGAAGGCCGGCGCTTCGTCGAACTGCTCGGTGTGGAAGGCGACAGGACCTGGCGCTTGTTCGAAGAAGAACAGGTCAACCACGACAAGGACTTGCTGCTGGGGGATGAACCGCTGCAGGGTGCTGAAGACCTGAAGAAGTAAACAGGCTGCGCTTCGCGCATCGCGGGCAAGCCCGCTCCCATATGGACACCGCGATCCACTGTGGGAGCGGGCTTGCCCGCGATGAGGCCCTACCCGCCACCAAAGATCTAACGCCATGACCACCCCAACCCCCTGTTACCACTGCGCCCTGCCCGTTCCACCCGGTAGCCGCTTCACCGCCGTGATCCTCGGCGAGCGCCGCGAACTCTGCTGCCCGGGCTGCCAGGCAGTAGCCGAAGCAATCGTGGCGGGCGGGTTGGAAAGCTATTACCAGCACCGCAGCGAAGCCTCGGCCAACCCCGAGGCGTTGCCGGTGCAACTGGTGGACGAATTGGCGCTGTATGACCGCGCCGACGTACAAAAACCCTTCGTGCGCCACGACGGCGAACTGGCCGAAGCCACGCTGCTGATGGAAGGCATCAGCTGCGCAGCCTGTGGCTGGCTGATCGAAAAACACCTGCGCAGCCTGCCCGCCGTGGCCGAGGCGCGCCTGAACCTGTCCAACCATCGCCTGCAAGTGCGCTGGGCCGACGGGCAACTGCCGTTGAGCCAACTGCTCAGTGAGCTGCGCCATATCGGCTACGCCGCCCACCCCTATCAGGCAGACCGCGCCGCCGAGCAATTGGCCGGCGAAAACCGCCTGGCCTTGCGCCAACTCGGCGTTGCCGGCTTGCTGTGGTTCCAGGCGATGATGGCGACCATGGCCACCTGGCCGGAATTCAATATCGACCTGAGCCCGGAGCTGCATGTCATCCTGCGTTGGGTCGCGATGTTTCTGACCACGCCCATTGTGTTCTACAGCTGTGCGCCGTTTTTCAAGGGTGCCATGCGCGACCTGCGCACCCGCCACCTGACCATGGACGTGTCGGTCTCCCTGGCCATTGGCGGGGCTTACCTGGCCGGGATCTGGACTGCGATCACCGGCGTCGGTGAACTGTATTTCGACGCGGTGGGCATGTTCGCGCTGTTCCTGCTGGCCGGCCGCTACCTGGAGCGGCGTGCCCGCGAACGCACGGCCGCCGCGACCGCGCAGTTGGTCAACCTGCTGCCCGCCTCGTGCCTGCGCTTGAATGCTGAAGGTCAGAGCGAACGCATCCTGCTCCCCGAACTGGCCCTGGGCGACCGCGTGCTGGTGCATCCCGGCGCCGTGCTGCCGGCAGACGGGGTGATCCTCGACGGCCAGTCCAGCATCGATGAATCCCTGCTCACCGGCGAATACCTGCCGCAACCGCGTCAAGTCGGCGATGCGGTAACGGCCGGCACCCTCAACGTCGAGGGCGCGCTGACCGTCGAAGTCCGCGCCTTGGGCCATGACACGCGCCTGTCCGCCATCGTGCGCCTGCTGGAGCGGGCCCAGGCGGAAAAACCGCGCCTGGCACAAATCGCCGATCGCGCCGCGCAGTGGTTCCTGCTGTGCTCGCTGATCGCCGCCGTGCTGATCGGCCTGCTGTGGTGGCAGTTGGACGCATCGCGGGCGTTCTGGATCGTACTGGCAATGCTCGTGGCGACCTGTCCGTGCGCGCTCTCGCTGGCCACGCCGACTGCCCTGACCGCCGCCACCGGCACCCTGCACAAACTCGGTCTGCTGCTGACCCGTGGCCATGTGTTGGAAGGCCTGAACCAGATCGACACGGTGATTTTCGACAAGACCGGCACCCTCACCGAGGGGCGCCTGGCGCTGCGTGCGATCCGCCCCCTGGGCGCGTTGAACAGCGACCAGTGCCTGGGCCTCGCCGCCGCCCTGGAGAATCGCTCCGAACACCCGATCGCCCGCGCCTTCGGCCGCGCGCCCCTGGCCGCCGACGAAGTGCTCAGTTCCCCCGGCCTCGGCCTGGAAGGCTGGGTGGGCGAGCGCCAACTGCGCATCGGCCAGCCTGGCTATGTGTGCGAACTCAGCGGTTGCCCGATCCCTGCCGCGCCGGATGAAGCCGGGCAATGGCTGCTGTTGGGCGACCGTGACGGCGCCCTCGCCTGGTTCGTTTTGGATGACCGCCTGCGCAGCGACGCCCCTGCCCTGCTCGCGGCCTGCAAGGCGCGCGGCTGGCGCACGCTGCTGCTGTCGGGCGACAGTTCACCGATGGTCGCCAGCGTCGCCGCCGAACTGGGCATCGACGAAGCCCACGGCGGCCTGCGCCCCGATGACAAGCTACAAGTGCTGCAACAATTGCACAAAGAAGGGCGCAAAGTGCTGATGCTCGGCGACGGGGTGAACGATGTGCCGGTGCTGGCCGCTGCCGATATCAGCGTGGCCATGGGCTCGGCCACCGACCTGGCAAAAACCAGCGCGGATGCGGTGTTGCTGTCCAACCGCCTGGACGCCCTGGTACAAGCGTTTACCCTGGCGCGACGCACCCGTCGGGTCATCACGGAGAACCTGCTGTGGGCTGGGCTGTACAATGGCCTTATGCTGCCGTTTGCGGCCCTCGGTTGGATCACGCCGATCTGGGCGGCGGTCGGCATGTCCCTCAGTTCGTTGACCGTGGTGCTCAACGCCCTGCGCCTGACTCGCCTGCCGAGCGCGCCGGCCGTCGGCGCCCCCTCAGTAACCCGTCCGCTACCGGCTTGAGCCACGCGGGCATGGAGTGCAGATGCCAGCTTTATACATAATGATTCCAGCGGCGCTGCTGATTGTGGCCATCGCCATCTATATCTTCTTCTGGGCAGTGGACAGCGGCCAGTACGACGACCTCGATGGCCCGGCCCACAGCGTGCTGTTCGACGATCAGGACCCAAACCACCTGGCCGCCATCGACGAGGCCAATAGCCCCGAGCCCCGCGCCGACCCCAAAGATCCGCCCCATGCTTGATTTGGCGCCACTGCTGGTCTCCGCGCTGATCCTTGGCCTGCTGGGTGGCGGCCATTGCCTGGGCATGTGCGGCGGCCTGATGGGCGCGCTGACCCTGGCGATCCCCAAAGAGCAACGCAGCCGCAGGTTCCGCCTGCTGCTCGCGTACAACCTGGGGCGTATCCTCAGCTATGCCACCGCCGGCCTGCTGATCGGCCTGGCCGGCTGGGCCGTGGCCAACAGCCCTGCGGCGATGTTCATGCGCGTGCTGGCCGGCCTGCTGCTGATCAGCATGGGCCTGTACCTGGCCGGCTGGTGGAGCGGCCTCACCCGCATCGAAAGCCTCGGTCGCGGCCTGTGGCGGCACATCCAGCCGTTCGCCAACCGTTTGCTGCCGGTATCCAGCCTGCCCCGCGCCCTGCTGTTGGGCGCGCTGTGGGGCTGGTTGCCGTGCGGGTTGGTCTACAGCACCCTGCTGTGGGCCGCCAGCCAAGGCAATGCGCTGGACAGTGCGGTGCTGATGCTCGCGTTCGGCCTGGGCACCTGGCCAGTGCTGCTGGCGACCGGGCTGGCCGCCGAACGCGTCACGGCACTATTGCGCAAGCGCAGTGTACGCATGGCCGGCGGCGTGCTGGTGATGCTGTTCGGGATTTGGACCTTGCCCGGCCCCCATCAGCACTGGCTAATGGGCCACTAAAAGGCCATGTGGCATAGCGCCGCTCCCCGTTGATGCAAATCAAGATGCCATATCCGCCACGCCCCTAGACTCGACCAATTAGTCTATCCGGGGGAACGCCCGCATGCTCGACGCCATTCGTTGGGACAGCAATCTGATTCATCGCTACGACTTGGCGGGGCCACGCTACACGTCCTACCCCACCGCCGTGCAATTCGACAGCCAGGTCGGCTCCTTCGACCTGCTCCACGCCCTGCGCGACAGCCGCAAGGCTGCACGGCCATTGTCGCTGTATGTACACGTGCCGTTCTGCGCAAACATCTGCTACTACTGCGCCTGCAACAAAGTCATCACCAAGGACCGCGGCCGCGCCCAGCCCTACCTGCAGCGCCTGGAACAGGAGATCCAACTGATCGCCTGCCACCTCGACCCGAAACAGACCGTGGAACAGCTGCATTTCGGCGGCGGCACCCCGACCTTTCTCAGCCATGACGAGTTGCGCCAGGTGATGACCTCCCTGCGTAAGCATTTCAACCTGCTCGATGATGATTCCGGCGACTACAGCATCGAAATCGACCCGCGCGAAGCCGACTGGGCAACCATGGGGCTGCTGCGCGAGTTGGGCTTCAACCGCGTCAGTATCGGCCTGCAAGACCTCGACCCCGAAGTGCAACGCGCGGTTAACCGCCTGCAAAGCCTGGAAGAGACCCGCGCCGTGATCGATGCGGCGCGCACCCTGCAGTACCGCTCGATCAACATCGACCTGATCTACGGCCTGCCCAAGCAAACCCCGATCAACTTCGCGCGCACCGTGGAAGAGGTGATCAAGCTGCAACCGGATCGCCTGTCAGTGTTCAACTATGCGCATTTGCCGGAACGTTTCATGCCTCAGCGGCGGATCAACGCCGATGACCTGCCGTCCCCGGCGGCAAAACTGCTGATGCTGCAAACCACCATCGAACAGCTGACCAACGCTGGCTACCGCTATATCGGCATGGACCACTTCGCGCTACCGGACGACGAATTGGCCATCGCCCAGGAAGAAGGCACCCTGCAACGCAACTTCCAGGGCTATACCACCCACGGTCATTGCGACCTGATCGGGCTCGGGGTCTCGGCCATCAGCCAGATCGGCGATCTGTATTGCCAGAACACCAGCGACATCAATAGCTACCAGCACGCCCTGGCCGATGCGCAACTGGCGACCAACCGCGGCCTGGTCTGCACCACGGACGATCGGTTGCGGCGGGAAGTGATTCAGCAATTGATCTGCAATTTCAGCCTGACCTTCGAGCAGATCGAACAGGCGTTCAATATCGATTTTCGCGGCTATTTCGACGAGATTTGGTCACAACTTGAGACGATGGCCGAAGACGGCCTGATCGAACTCGACGCACAAGGCATTCGCGTCCTCCCCGCCGGACGGCTGCTGGTGCGCTCGGTGTGCATGGTGTTCGATGCCTATCTGGAGCATCAGAACCGGCAGCGCTTTTCGCGGGTGATCTGAAGGTTCTATGCCATCGCCAGGGAGGCCGCCTTCATGGCGTCTTCGCCGCTCAGGCCTTTCATGGCTTTGGCCAGTGAGGCTTGTGCGGTCACCAGGCTCGCCTGCAGTGCGCTGAGTGAGGCCTGCAGGTTGCTGGCCTTGACCCGCGCCTGGTCAGGCGTCAGGTTCGTGTCCGCCATCACGGCGGCCAGCTCGGCCTGTTTCTTGGCGATCTGCTCTTTGATCTGACGGATCATTTTCAGCGTCTGCTGAATGTTATCCGGCAGGCCACTCTCTTCGATATCGCTGTTGGCTTTCTTCGCGGCACCCGCAGCCTTCAATGCCGCGCCGGAAATAGTCACGGTCACGCCCTCGACCGCCTTGGCCGGACTCAGCGGCGCTGATGTGGCGTCCTCAAGTGCTTTGGCGGCCTTGGCTTCTTTAGCCTCCGCCACCAGGTCCTTGGGCTCGCGAACCGCCGGAACCGGCAGCTTGGCAGCAGAGTTTTCACCGATGGAAAGCATGATGTGAGCCTCCAGGCTCTAAGGGACACTGACTTGTATCGGCATCGATACAATAATCTTTATCCCGGCATCGGTTTTTCGTCCATGCTGGCCTCTTCTACCCACAGTGCGTTACCCTTATGTCTTATGTGTGTTTTCCCACAAGGATTTAAGAAATGTCCGAGCCCGTTAAGCTGCGCGCTAACAGCCAGGCCCATTGCAAGGATTGCAGCCTGGCGCCCCTCTGCTTACCACTTTCATTGAATCTGGAAGACATGGATGCGCTGGACGAAATCGTTAAACGCGGGCGCCCACTGAAAAAAGGCGAGTTTCTATATCGCCAGGGCGACAAGTTCGATTCTGTCTATGCAGTACGTTCGGGTGCATTGAAGACCTTCAGCCTGAGCGACAGCGGCGAAGAGCAGATCACCGGCTTCCACCTGCCGAGCGAGCTGGTCGGGCTGTCGGGGATGGACACCGAGATTCATCCGGTGTCGGCTCAGGCACTGGAGACCACATCGGTGTGCGAAATTCCTTTCGAACGCCTGGACGAACTGGCCCTGCAATTGCCGCAGCTGCGCCGCCAACTGATGCGTGTCATGAGCCGCGAGATCCGGGACGACCAGCAAATGATGCTGCTGTTGTCGAAGAAAACCGCCGACGAGCGTATCGCCACCTTCCTGGTCAACCTGTCAGCGCGATTCCGTGCCCGTGGTTTCTCGGCCAACCAGTTCCGCCTGAGCATGTCGCGCAATGAAATCGGCAATTACCTGGGCCTGGCGGTAGAAACCGTGTCCCGGGTCTTTACCCGTTTCCAGCAGAACGAGCTGCTTGCCGCCGAAGGCAAGGAAGTGCATATCCTCGACCCGATCCAACTGTGTGCGTTGGCGGGCGGCTCCCTGGAGGGCTGATCCAGACACTTGCGGCCGCGCCAATCGGCAAGGCCGCAAGGTATACTTCGAGTCCGTTTTCCGCCCCAGGACTCTGCGACGATGACCTTCGATTCGTTCGACATCAAATCCCTGATCCGCCCTGTCATCGACTTCCCCAAGCCTGGGGTGATCTTTCGCGACATCACGCCGCTGTTCCAGTCGCCCAAGGCCCTGCGCCTGGTGGCCGACACCTTTGTCCACCGCTACGTCGAAGCCGATTTCAGCCATATCGGTGCGATGGATGCCCGGGGTTTCCTGATCGGCTCGATCATTGCCTACCAATTGAACAAACCGCTGATCCTGTTCCGCAAACAGGGCAAGCTGCCGGCCGACGTGTTGGCCGAGGGTTACCAGACCGAATACGGCGAAGCCTTCCTCGAAGTGCATGCCGACAGCCTGTGTGAAGGCGACTCGGTGCTGATCTTCGATGACCTGATTGCCACTGGCGGCACGCTGATCGCCGCAGCGAACCTGGTGCGGCGCATGGGCGCGAAGGTGTTCGAAGCGGCGGCGATTATCGACCTACCGGAGCTGGGTGGCTCGCAACGCCTGGAAGATATGGGGATTGCGACGTTTTGCCTGACGCAGTTTGCGTTGAGCGAGCGCTGAGGATTATCACCGACACCACACAGCCCCCTCCCACACTTTGTCCTGCCGCGTGGCTTAAAGCGCGATGGGTTTGCGACCGGCAAACGAATGCGCCAGGGTGCCGCCGTCCACCAACTCCAGCTCGCCACCCAGCGGTACGCCGTGGGCGATACGTGAGGTGACCAAGCCTTTGTTGCTCAGCAGTTGGGCGATGTAATGCGCGGTCGCTTCACCCTCCACGGTTGGGTTGGTGGCCAGAATCACCTCGGTAAAGGTGCCCTGCGCTTCAATCCGCGCCACCAGTTGCGGAATGCCGATGGCTTCCGGCCCCAGACCGTCCAGCGGCGACAGATGGCCTTTGAGCACGAAGTAGCGCCCGCGATAACCGGTCTGTTCCACCGCGTACACGTCCATCGGCCCTTCCACCACGCACAGCAGCGTGTCATCGCGGCGCGGGTCGGCGCATTGCGGGCAGAGTTCTTCCTCGGTGAGGGTACGGCACTGGCGACAGTGGCCAACGCCTTCCATGGCCTGGCTCAAGGCCTGGGCCAACCGGGTGCCGCCGCTGCGATCACGCTCCAGCAGTTGCAGCGCCATGCGCTGGGCGGTTTTCTGGCCGACACCGGGCAAAGTGCGCAGGGCGTCGATCAGTTGGCGAATCAGGGGGCTGAAGCTCATGGGCGAAGGGTCCGACAAAACAACGAGACGCGGTTTATACCCGCGCCTCGGATTAGCGTCAAATGCTCAATCCTGCGCGACGCGCACCACCAACTTGCCGAAGTTGCGTCCTTCGAGCAAACCGATAAACGCTTCGGGCGCCTGTTCCAGGCCATCGACCACGTCTTCGCGGAACTTGATCTTGCCGTCACGTACCCACGGCGCCATGGCACTGAGGAATTCCGGCTGGCGATCGCCGTAGTCATCGAACACGATAAAGCCCTGGATACGCACGCGCTTGGTCAGCAAGGTGCGTTGCAGCGCCGGCAGTCGATCAGGGCCACTGGGCGCTTCATGGTCGTTATAGCCGGCGATCAGCCCGCACAGCGGAATCCGTGCCTTGGGGTTGAGCAGCGGTACCACGGCATCGAACACCTTGCCACCGACGTTTTCAAAGTAGATATCCACGCCCTTGAAACAGGCATGGGCCAATTCATCGGCGAAGTGCTCGCTTTTGTGGTCAATGCAGGCATCAAAGCCCAGCTCATCCACCACGTAACGGCACTTCTCGGCCCCACCCGCAACCCCCACCACGCGCAGACCCTTGAGCTTGGCCACCTGGCCCACCACCGAGCCCACCGCACCGGACGCTGCCGCCACCACCAGGGTTTCCCCGGCTTTGGGCTGGCCGATGTCCATCAGGCCCATGTAGGCGGTCATGCCCGGCATGCCCAGCACACCCAATGCCATCGACGGACTGGCCAGGCCGTTGGGCACCGGTATCAGGTTGCGACCGTCGCAAACGCTGTGGCTTTGCCAGCCGATGGAGCCGACCACCAGGTCGCCCACTTCAAATTTCGGGTTGCGCGACTGCTCGATACGGCTGACAGCGCCACCCGTCATCACTTCGTCGATTTCTACCGGAGCGGCGTAGGACGGAGCATCACTCATGCGCCCACGCATGTAGGGGTCGAGGGACAGGTACAGCGTCTTCAACAAGACTTGGCCGTCTGCCAGTTCCGGCAGCGTCACGCGCTCAAGGCGGAAGTTTTCCGGGGTTGGCGCGCCGTGAGGGCGCGAGACCAGAACAATGCGCTGGTTAAGAATCGGTGCTTGAGGCATCGAGGGACTCCTTTATCGATGAGCGAATTCAATGGCATTAAGTGCAGACACTGGCCAAGGCGCCGAGGTTCGACATAGTTGCCGCCCGGTAGCAAATGCAGAGGGGTGAGCAGCCAAAAAAATGCCAGGCGCGATGCCTGGCATTTCAGTCTAGCTAAGACTGGCCGATCAGAACGGCAGTTTCATGCCCGGAGGCAGTTGCATGCCAGCGGTCACACCGGACATTTTGTCCTGGCTGTTGGCTTCGATCTTGCGCACAGCGTCATTGACGGCCGCGGCGAACAGATCTTCCAGCACTTCACGGTCGTCATCGCTGACGCCTTCGAGCAGGCTCGGGTCGATGCTCACGCGCTTGATGTCGTGACGACCGGTCATCACCACGCTGACCATATCGCCACCGGCTTTACCGGTGACTTCGGCGTTGGCCAGCTCTTCCTGCATCTTGGCCATTTTTTCCTGCATCTGCTGCGCCTGCTTCATCAGGCCGGCCATGCCACCTTTCATCATGGGAATCACCTCAAAAGTACGTGGATCAATAAGTAGCCCGGTGTTATGACGCCTGGGGCACCGGGGCTTCGACAGGTTCAATAGTATCGTGACGGACGACCGCACCGAACTGTTGCATCAATTGCTGGATGAGCGGGTCGCCGTGGATCGACTCCTCGGCCTCGCGCTGGCGATTGAGGCGCCGGCGGGTCGCGGCCTGGGCCGGGGTTTCCTGCTCGGGCTTGATCAACTCGATGGCGATGGTCAGCGTGCGCTCGTGGTACTGGTTGAGGGCATCGTTGAGCCGGCGCTGCTGGGTCGCATTGAACAGGGCGCTGTGGGCCGGGTCCAGGTGCAGCACCCAGTGGTCGCCCTCGATGGCGATCAGGGTGCAGTTGGCGGCGATGCTACCGGTCATGCCGGAAATCGGCAGTTTCGGGAACAGCTCCAGCCATTGCAGGGCCAGGCCGGTGGCCGGCGCCGCAGCGGGTTCCGCTTCGGGTTCGGGGGCCGGCTCGGCAGCGTGCTCACTGGCCAGTTCGTCCAGGTAGCTGTAGGCCGAATCGATATCCGGCTCGATGTAGTCTTCGTCCAGCGGCGGTTCGTCGTCGAGGTCGATGCCGTGCGTTGCGGCGTCCACCTGGGCGACGGTCGGCTCGGGGGCGGGCGCGCTGACCCACTCCGGCGCGTCCGGCACCACGCTGTCCGGGGTCGGTGTGGGCATCGGCGTCAGCTCGGGCTGCTCGCTGGCGGTTTCCAGCATGGGCTCCACGGCGGGCTCAGCCTCCACCGGGGCATTCCAGGGCAAGTCGACCACCGGGGCCGGGGTTGGCTCGACCACCGGCTCAGGCGCGACCACAGGCGCGACAACCACAGGCTCAGGTACCGGCACAACCGGTGCAGGTGCAGGTGCAGCAACCACTGGCGCGACCACCGCTGCGCCAGCCACGGGTTTGGCGGAATCAACTGTGGCCTGGCTGATCCCCACTGGCTTTAGCGGCTGTCTCGGCGCGTCTGTCGAATCGGCGGGCCGGAAGGCCAGCATGCGCAGCAGGACCATTTCGAAGCCGCCGCGCGGGTCCGGCGCGAGGGGCAAGTCCCGGCGACCGATCAGGCCCATCTGGTAGTAGAACTGCACGTCTTCGGCCGGCAACGCCTGGGCCAGGGCCAACACGCGGTCGCGGTCGCCGTGACCGTTGTCGACACCTTCCGGCAGGGCCTGGGCGATGGCGACGCGGTGCAGCACGTTGAGGATTTCCGAGAGCACGCCGTTCCAGTCCGGACCTTGCTCCGACAAGTGGCGCACAGCTTCGAGCAATGCCTTGGCGTCGCCTTCGATCAGCGCGTGCAGCACGTCGAATACCTGGCCGTGGTCGAGGGTGCCGAGCATCGCTCGCACATCGGCGGCCATGACCTTGCCTTCACCAAAGGCGATGGCCTGATCGGTGAGGCTCATGGCATCACGCATCGAACCATCGGCGGCGCGGCCGAGCAGCCACAGTGCGTCGTCTTCGAACGGCACGTTCTCGACACCCAGCACGTGGGTCAAGTGCTCGACCACACGCTCCGGGGTCATGTTTTTAAGGGAAAACTGCAGGCACCGCGACAAAATCGTTGCAGGAAGTTTCTGCGGATCGGTGGTGGCCAGGATGAATTTGACGTAGGGCGGCGGCTCTTCCAGGGTTTTCAACAAGGCGTTGAACGAGTGGCTGGAGAGCATGTGGACTTCGTCGATCAGGTAGACCTTGAAGCGGCCGCGGCTCGGCGCGTACTGCACGTTATCGAGCAACTCGCGAGTGTCTTCGACCTTGGTGCGGCTCGCGGCATCGATCTCGATCAGGTCGACGAAACGCCCTTCGTCGATCTCGCGGCACACCGAGCAGGTGCCGCAGGGCGTCGAGGTGATACCCGTTTCGCAGTTCAGGCATTTGGCAATGATTCGGGCAATGGTAGTCTTGCCGACACCGCGAGTACCGGTAAACAGGTAGGCGTGGTGTAGCCGTTGGCTGTCCAAGGCATTGATCAGAGCCTTGAGCACATGGGTCTGGCCGACCATTTCGCGGAACGAGCGCGGGCGCCATTTACGTGCAAGAACCTGATAACTCATCGAAAACCGTCGCAACTGAGAAGCGGAGCCGGTAATGCTAGCGGAGCAAGGGGGAAATTGCATCCGGCACGCTTGCCTAATCTGACTAAGATTGCCTGATTGGCCTTGAAAAGGCCTGAACCCGGAGAGTGTATGCGCGTAGTCCTGGGCGCTTTATGGATAATCACCACGGCCTGCCTGGCGGCGCCCGCACCGTTGCGCTTCTCGGTTTCCGACAGTTGGGCGATGCCCATGGTGCAGGTGGAGGACGGCCGACCCACCCAGGGCATTTTGTATGACCTGATGTTGAGCCTGGCCACCCAGGTCGGCCGCCCGGTCGAGTTCCACGTACTGTCCCGCGCACGCATTGCCAACGCGATGGCCCACGGCGACATCGATGTGCGCTGTTATGTCACCCAGGCCTGGCTCGACAATTTGTCTGACGACTACATCTGGAGCCTACCGCTGCTGGTCCAGCGCAACGTATTGGTCAGCGCTCACAGCCATCCGGTGCAAGTGACCCGGCTGGCGCCGCAGTCGATCGGAACAGTGCTCAATTACCGCTACTCCACACTCGACCCGCTGTTCGCCAACGGCCAATTGAGGCGCGACGACGCCCGCAGCGAAGAGCAGGTGCTGCACAAACTGGTGGCCGGACGCTTCAAGTATGCGGTGGCCAATGAATGGATCGTCGACCGCTTCAACCAGAACCTGCCGATGGATCAGCGACTGCACAAAGTTGCCATGATCGAGGAGCAAAGCCTGGGCTGCGTCGTGCGCAACGACCCGGACCTGCCGGTGCAACAAATCCTGCGCACCCTGCTGCAGATGAAGACGTCAGGCGAAATCGACGACATCATCAAGCTGTACACCGGCGAAAACGCAGTGCCCTTGCACGCTCCTGACAAGAACTGACAGAGCCACCTTATAGACTGGGCTCAACCAACCCCCGTTCTCAAGGAGCCCCCATGAACACCGCTGCTCATTACTTCCTGCTGTATGTCGACAGCCCCGCCACCAGCGCCAACTTCTACAGCCGCCTGCTGGACAAAGCACCGGTTGAATTGAACCCGACCTTTGCCCTGTTCATTCTCAATAATGGTGTAAAGCTGGGCCTGTGGTCGCGCCACACCGTGGAACCGGCGGCCCAAGCCACGGGCGGCGGCGGCGAAGTGGGTTTCGCCCTGCCCGACCAAGCCGCCGTGGACACCCTGCACGACCAATGGCTGGAACGTGGCGCCACGATCATTCAGTCACCGACCGTCGTGGACTTTGGCTACACCTTTGTCGCCCAGGACCTCGACGGCCATCGGTTGCGGGCGTTCTGCATGAGCGACTGAGCAGCGCCGCCAGCGTCCTTCCAGGCTGATGGCCGCCACACTGGCAAGCACAATCACCGCGCCGAGCATCACCTGCCCGGCAAGGTGCTCGCCCAGCAGTGTCGCCGCCATCGCCATGGCCACCGGGGGAACCAGGTACATCGCGACCGATGCACGGCTGACCTCGACATGCTTCAACACGTAGGCCCAGGCAAGGTACGCCAGGGCGCTGGGGAAAATGCCCAGGACCAGCACCGCCAGGTTTTCCGGCCAGGGCGCCTGCGCCATGGCGGCGGGCAGGCCGGGCAGGTTCACGCAGAGCATCAGGGTGCCCGACCACACCATGTAGCACGCCAGGGTCAACGGGCTGTAGCGGTGGGCATAGTGCTTCTGGATGGCGAAATACACGCTCCACGACACCGCCGCCAGCAGGATCAACAGACCACGTGGATCGATGTCACCCACCCCCTGCTCACCCCAGATCACCACCAGCACGCCGAGCAACCCCAGCAATACGCAGCTCCAGCGCCAGGCGCTGATCCGCTCCTTCAAGCCAAAAAACGCAATCAGCACACTGAACAGCGGTGCCGACTGCGCCAATACACTGGATGCCGCCGCTGTCACCCATTGCTGCCCGTAGTTGAGGCAGGTGTGATGCAGGAACACCCCGAAAAATCCCAGCACCAGCAACCATGGCACATCCCGCAGGCGCGGCTGGCTGATGCCCTGCACCAACGCCACACCCCCCATGAACACCGATGCGACCAGAAACCGCAACAACGCCAACTGGCCGGGGCTATAACTGTGCAGCCCCACGTGTACGCCAATCGGCGAATAGGCCCAACAGAGGATCACGCTGGCGATGACTAGCGTAAGCTTTGCGGGTGACGGGGCATTCATCGACGGCATCCAGAAACAGAAAAGGAGTGCCGCCAGTCTTGGCCGGGTCATGCGGCAGGACAATTAAGCGTTTCTGACTTCTGAAATCAGTGGAACTGAGCGATGGAAATGGCCCAACTGAAGATGGTGCGAGCCGTGGCGCAAACCGGCAGCGTGGCCCAAGCCGCGCTGCAATTGCATTGCGTGCCGTCGAACATCACCACGCGCATCAAACAGCTGGAAAGCGAATTGGGCACGCCGCTGTTCATCCGTGCCGGACGCGGGCTGGCGATCAGTGCCGCCGGTGAAATCTTCCTCGATTACTGCGAGCGCATCCTGGCACTGGTGGACGAATCCAAACGAGCGGTGGACGCCAACGCGATCCCGCGGGGCACCTTGCGTATCGGCGCGGTGGAGTCCAGTGCCAGCGGCCGCCTGCCACCGCTGCTGGCGGAATACCATCGACGCTACCCCGACGTCAGCCTGGAACTGGTGACGGGTGCCTGGGGCCAACTGCTCGACGACCTGCAACACCATCGCCTGGACGTGGCGCTGGTAGCCGCCGGTAACACACGCACCAAGCTCGAACACAGCGTGGTCTACAGCGAACGCCTGGTGCTGATCGCCAGCCCCTCCAGCGCGCCGATCAACGGCGCCGAGGACCTGGCAGGACGCACCCTGCTGGTCTGGCCACCCGGCTGCCCTTATCGCGCCGCCCTGGAAAACTGGGTCAAACCCCACGACCTCAAGCCGGCCATCGCCAGCTACGCCAGTTGGGGCACGATCATCGGCTGCGTCAGCGCGGGGATTGGCGTGGCATTGGCGCCGGAGGGCATTCTGGCGCGCTATGAACAGACCAGTCAGTTGGCCTCGTATCGATTCGAAGAACTGGCGGCCGTGGATAACCTGTTGTTCTGGCACAAGGACACGCAGCGACATCTGGCCAGGGATGCATTCGCTGGGCTGCTGCGCGAAACCTTCGGCCAACACTGATCGAACATCAGCTTTTCGGAGTAGCCAATCGCGCGTACTGATCCAGCCGAGGAACGACCGATCCGGAGCATTGACGAACTCGACCTGGGCCCAGCCATCCTTGAAGGCCAGCACGCCGACCACATCATAGGCTGCGCAATAAAATACTGGCAGACGACTGAAAAGAAGACAAAGGGGGTTGAAACAGAAGGGCTACTACAAGGAGGAGCGTTATGGAGGCAACCCCACCAGCCACACCCCGGCACACAATGTTCCCGCTGTGGCTGCTGCCTTCCGGCTCTGACCAGGTGGCATGCAAGCATGTTCGGTAATCGTTGCGGGCCATATAGGGTAAGGGTTTCAGGCTGATGTGGTAGCAATACGTCTACCGTGCGGACACGCAGCACGCGCAGTCAAAATTCCGGAGTGTAGCCAGCATTGTCACACTTTGCTGTCACACATCGGTGTCACACACATGGCATATCTGATCCGTCGCGGAGCCTTCTACTACCTGAATCTCCGACTGCCCAAGCACCTCTTCCCAAGGTGTCACACTTTGCGTTTGAGCTTGAATCTGACCACTCGCCAAGCAGCAACTTTCGTTGCTGCCTCACTTGCTCAGCAGGTCCATCAACACTTGGCAAAACACCCCACAGAGCCTGTGGAAACGCTTCATAAGCTGTGCATGAAATGGCGTAGTGCTATACCTGCCCCACCATCACTACACACGCCAAATCGCACCGTAGAGCGCTTGCCGACGCAAGCCTCTCAAGGCCCAACGCTAGCCGAGCTGTCAAAAAAATACATCGCTGAAGGCAAAGCCGGAGGAACATGGCGAGAGGTGAGCGCGCACGAAGTTGAACGGGCGTTACGTGACCTTTTTGAGCTGATGGGCGACATGTCAGCTTCCGCGTTCGATGTGCAACAAGCTCGCATGCTGAAAGACCGTCTGAACCGTTGCCCTCAGTACTTCGCCCTCCTGCCACAGTTCAAGGGCAAGACATTAGCTGAAGTCATTGAATCAGGCGGCACGTACAAAACCATCACCGCCGTAACCGTTAACAACCGTCTACGCAAGCTCTCGGCATTCATGAATTGGTGCAAGAGCAACGGCTACATCACGGTCAATCCACTGGAGGGACTGAAAGCAATGACAGGATCAGCCAAAGAAGCTCGGTTGTCATTTGAATCAGTAGACCTGATAACGCTGCTTAATCTAGATGCACTCAAGGCTGAGGCTCGCAAGCATCCATGGCGTTACTGGATACCATTGCTGGGCCGCTTCACAGGGGCAAGGCTGGAAGAGCTGTGCCAGTTACATACAGATGATTTTATCGAGCAACAGGGTATCCGGTGCATCCGTATCGATGACAGTCACTCAACACAAAGCTTGAAGAACAGCAGCAGCCGTCGCACTCTCCCGATACACCCGACACTGATCCAGCTTGGATTGCTCGACTTCGTTAAGCAGGTGCGAGCTAGCAATTCTGAACGCCTGTTCGCAGAACTTGAGCCAGTTCGTGGAAAGCTGGGCCATGCACCCAGTAAGTGGTTTAGCCGATTCAAGACGAAGATGGGTATTACCAATCCCCGTAAAACGTTCCACAGTTTCCGTCACACGTTTATTGACGATCTTCGTGATGCTGGCGTGCAAGACTCGCTTATTAAACGAATGGTCGGACATGAGGACAGTTCAGTCACGTTCGGCATCTACGGCAGCAGGACCCCCTTGAAAGCGATGGCTGAGGCGCTGACGCACATACTTTAACCTCAGAAAAGGTATCGAAAACCTCAATGAAACCCAACACTCCAATTGACGTTATCCTGACGTCCTTTAGGCCAAGCCCAATGTTTACGGGTTTACATGGCCATCTAGACTAAGCAAGACGCTTTCTCTCCCACCGGAAACCAGTTCTTTACAGCATTGCTCTCGCAGGAAAGGTGGAACGCACAGAAGCACTCAAGCGACCTTTTCTAGATCAGTAGTTTTGCACCACGTCAACAGCCGGATTGACAAGAGCAGTATAAAAGTGCATTATGCTCTCCTGTCTCAACGGACAGACCGACACCTCGAAGAGCCTCACACGGACACTGTTCATACAGCGTTTTAGATGGGGCTTTTTTGTGGGTGTCATTTAACCAACACAGCCGGCAATACCCGAGGTAACGCCAATGACGTGAACTTAAATAGGAGAAATGATGATGACCTGTTTCGCCCCCAATAAAGTGATCTACACCGCTGTATCCGCTCCAGGCGCGGGTAAGACTCAAGCATTAATTAACCAGATTCCATCTCTACTTTCAGCGGGACGATCCATCGTTCTTGCACTCCCAACCCTCAACCTCACCGATAGCTTTATTAGCCGCTTGCCTGCTGACCTTTCTTACCGCGTCATCAATTCCACCACCTGTGATCACGTTGGCTCAGAACTAGAGTCTGCTTTGAAAAAGAAAGAAAGCCATCTGATTATCACGACACATCACAGCATCTTTTCCATACAATCCAATTTGCTTTTTGGCTGGATGCTAGTCATCGATGAACTACCGACTGCGGTTGATTTTCCAGCATTTCCTTTCGAACCGTCAGAACTAGATCAGCTACTGGTGAATGCGATGGAGCACGACGGGCGCCTATACATTCGAGAGGGTTGCTCTGAAGCGGTTGAAACAACACTCGCGACCTTCAAGGCTGTGTCAGCAGGTGCGGAACGCACATCGATGCTGAGTAAGGAAGGGGCTCGCATATACGAATGCCTAAAAGATGGGCATCCGGTCTTTATTGATTCGCCTATTCCTAATGGCAACAGGTATGTTCGAGCAGTTATTGAGTCCAGTTGCTGGGATACACTAGCAGCGGCAGAAGAGGTGCATATTCTTGCGGCAAGTGTCGCCGGTAGCCAGTTCGATGATTTTGCTCAGGTACATGGATTCACATACGCACGGTCGGAATTCACACCAACGTTTGATGGCTACACCTCTGCTGTCACGATCTACCCTGTCATGCCCAAGGGACGTAATTACAGTAAATCCGCAGTGACTGAGACGGCTCATAACAGCAGCACTACTGATCACCAGAAGCAGGGGGAGAATCTGGTGATTGACCACATTCTGGAGGTAGTTCTTAAGCGGGCTACTGGAACTCCACTGCTATTCTGCAACGGTTGGGCTAGTTTCAGATGGTTGCCAAGGGGGGCCGTTCACCGCTGCTCAATCGATAGTCGGGGCCTGAACGAGTACCAGGGCGAAACTGATGCCATTCTCTTGTTTGGTGGGAACCCATCGCCATCCGATCAGCTCGCGTTAGAGTTTCTGGCAGCCAAGTATGGTCGCGTATTTCGCCAAGGATTCATCGTCACCAGATTTTTGGAACCCAGCTTACAGGCAGCTACAAGGACAGCATTACGAGACAGAAGCAATACCAAGCCGATACAACTGTTTGTGCAAGATGGGCGAGTAGCTGAGTATCTTATATCCACCTATATGCCGGATGCAGTGATCGATTGGAGTCTGTCTGAAATGTGTCCAGTGAGTGAAGACCGTAGGATGACTCTGGATCCACGCAGAGTTGAAGTCTACAAGCTGTTCGCACAAGGAAAGAGGAATGCTGAGATAGTTCGCCTAACCGGCGTGCATCGAAACACCCTACCAAGTTGGAGAGAAGATTGGCGACTTCAGGTCGCCTGAAATAAAGCAATGCACATTGCAACCTTAGTAAAAGATTTCAAGATAAAATCTGCACATCAATCCTAAGAAGTCTAATAGGAAAGGTGTGCAGTCTCATCCCCCCCAACAAAAAACCACCATCACCAGAAAACAATCAGACAAATAATCCCACCCAATGTAAAAGCGCCTACTTAAACTCAAAACACTTGAGCATATACCTCAAGACATCAGGAGCCACCATTTCAATCGGAGCCGTCATTAAAGTACCATTACTCTGAAATTCACTTCTTTTTAGATAGCCTATCAAACCACGCTGGTAAGTATCATAGTCAGGATAACTAGGCACCACACAAGATTTACTTTGCTCCCTGACAACCTCTACAGCCCTAATAATTTGTTTACGACAGCCACTTTCGCGAAGATATTGATTTAGATCACCAACACCGTCGACAAGTGGATTTTTTTTAGAATTCTCATATACCTCTTCATAGTCCGGATTGTAATTAGCACATGTTCGGTAATATCCCATGGTAGTTTGAGCCCAAGCATCCGCACAAAAAAAATACGCAATTAAAAAAAACTTAACACTCGTTGAACGCATCGACCACACCTCTGAACAGTGATTACATTTTATTTTCAGTCGCCACCTAGCAATTCAATGACTCGTACCCTTCGGCATTGCTGGTGAATGCAGATTTTCTTGCTCGCGCGCCCCTCCGATTTGCTCGCTTGTATAGACGGTTAGGATAGCAATGTATCATCTGGTGTGTCATCAGTTGGTGTGTTCACGATTGGAGTGCATCCGACCATCATTCAGACATGCAACCAAATCAGAATCTTAGAAAGGGCTTCGGCCAACGAATCCGAGAGCTACGCACCAGTCAGGGCTTCAGTCAGGAAGCTTTTGCTGATCGGTGTGGCTTCGTTCGAACGTACATGTCACGAATTGAAACGGGCACAGCCAACCCCAGCTTAGATGCTGCCAAGGTGCTTGCTGAAGGGTTGGGCGTATCCCTTTCTGAGCTGCTTGAGGGGTTGTAGCTGAAAGCAGGTATTGACGATTATCTTGTTTTGCATCCTAGGAGGATGTGGCATGGCGGATGTTCAAGGCGAATCAAAAAGCATTGGAGATGGTTGCCAAAACGATCAATATGGCTCTGTCCCCTGTGGGCCTTATGATCTGGGGCTACGAACAGATTCAAGAGTTCGTTTCAGGAAAAGTTGCGGAACGATTGAAGAACGTACCGCCAGAAGCAATCATTCAACCTGAGCTCAACATTATTGCAAGCCCTGCTCTAGAGGCACTCAGATATACAGGGCACAGAGGTGTGATGGCTTTTCTCTGACAGTGGTTCAGGCGAACGGCGTCATTGTTCCAAATCCCATCCTCTGATTCTGCTGTTATCAATAGCTAGACCTCCCGTGGTTTTTTCTCCTCTCCAGTATTTCCACAATTGCAAGCAAGGCTACCGTAAAAACTCAGGGCATTGAGCTGTATGCGGCCTTCGCGTACAACCTACGTACAGGCGACCGGTGATGCACTTGTGCCGCAGTTACCTTCTGCAATGCTATTGCTCACTGGACGGCCGTCACCCCTCAATGCTATAGATGCGTAGCTGAGAGTATCTGCGATGAGAAAGGCAGATATTTAGGATTCCTTTGAGCATAGGGACATGACCGTAATGAGCGAGATAGAAAAACTTTTTAGATCAAGGCCGTTCAAAACGCGCAATGCGGACGAGTTTGAGCTTTCAGACATTCTCAATCTATATGTAAATCCGTTATCTGGTTTAACAACCCCCTTCGACTATGAAAACTCAATAATAAAAGGTCGCATGGGATCAGGCAAAACCATGTATCTCAGGGCAAACTACGCCTTTTATTTATATGGAATCGTTCCAAGTCTACTGGAGGGTAACGGCGATGTAATTCTACCTGTATTCGTTAGACTGAGCGACTTCCAACACATACAAAACCCGGCCGACATATATAAAGCAATAGTCATAAAAATCATTGAAGAGCTTACAAGCATATACCTTCACTTAGAAGACAGCAAAGAGCTGGCACGACTACACTCGGGATTCCAAGTCCTTAAAGATGAGATGTACTCGGCTCACAAGCTATCGAAAAGCTTAAAGCAGTTAGCTAAGATGGGGAGCGAAGAATATGTGGATAGAATTACGACAGAGCTCGGACTCAAAGGCGGGATCAAACCTAGCTTTTTTGAGTTGTCTGCCAAGTGGAAAAGCTCGCTTTTAACTGAAATAAAAAACAAGCCAAACCCAGGTATAAAGGATATCGCAGAGTGCTACCGCACGCTCCTTGAGGGACAGTCTGGCAAAATACTTTTGCTTATCGATGAAGCCGGATCATTGGATAAAAAGTTTTTCCATAACGACGACGGACCGGCCTTCTTTGAAGTCCTCATGAATCAGTTCAGGACAGCTGAGTTTATCAGGACGAAAATCGCAGTGTATCCACACTCATACTCTGACATGTTGACCGAAACCCGTTACGGGGATGCTGTTAGGCTCGAGGACGCTTTTGAGGCACCTAGAGAGTATCTGAAATTTCGTAAAAAGGTTATATCTCTCATTGAGAACTATCTAAACCCTGAGTCACATATTGAAACGCAATTCACTGCTTCGGACGTATTCGATTTAAGCCCAAACCATTACGGGGATTGCCTAGAGCAACTAATTTATGCATCGGAAGGAAACATGCGTAGATTGATGCAACTCTTAGATATTTCTATGAGTGTAGCTTTTCGGGATGACAGCGAAAACCCTACCGTTAACAAGGAGCATGTATTTGAAGCGCTTAGGGAGCATGCAGACAGCACGGAGTCGCTTTTCAGCAACCTAGAGAAAGACTTTCTAGAAACACTAGTCAATATATGCAAAGCACGAAGAGCATATAAGTTTACATTTCCAAGCATGTCGCCCATGTTGTACAGATACACAAACAAATCAAAGGAATATAACATCCTCAATGTAGAGGAGCTGGGTGCTGGACGACGAGGCACCATTTACTCCTTCGACTACGCCTACTCGGTATTAAAAGACCTGCCTACCCACTACGTCTTAGGTACGGAAAAGATAAACAAGGATAGAACACTCAATGATGGACAGTGGATCGCTAGGGTCGCTCAAATAAGCAGCGATTTAATAGAGCAAGCTTCCTTTCCTGGAAAAATAGAAGGAGTAATCACATACATTACAGATAATCGAGACGCAGGTTTTATCGTTTGCGACAAGGACACAAAGCACTTCTTTTTTGTCAAAAATATTGTAGAGTCGGATAGAAAAAAGGCTTTTATGCTAAATACTAGAGTCCGATTCTATCCAATTTTAAGCGGAGAGACGTTAATGGCAATAAACGTGGAAGTCCTGATCTAACGAAATGCAGCCCTTCCAAGTTAATCCAATTGGTAGAAAAAGACTTAGACTGCCAACCCAAGCTTTGACGCGGCCAAGGAGCTTTGTTGATGGGTGGGAATGACTTTATCCCAACTGTTTGAAGGTCTTTGAACTGATCAAGCCAACTCATGGCCATCCAAGTATCAAGCCCCACAGAAGGTGCAGACCTTGGACGATCAACGGAAGCTCCAACTCCCCCTGTTAAAGAAGATTGCTGCTGGTGCAATGACCATTTCGAGACCCGAAGATGTCATCCTCATGAACGAGTTCCTGCGGCAGGGCCATGTCGCGGCATTAGAAGGTGAGTCTTTTGGCAGCGTCATTTCTTGGACGTTCAGATCATGCCATCAGGCGAGGCTTACCTTCGTTGTCTTTTGACCGAGACGTTCGAAAGTGATCAATCCGGTTCTCCTGTCGAACCTGCCAGCAGGAGGTGACGACTCTCCTGGTCTACTCTGTGAGCTACACACTCAAGGACGCCCTCTATGCCAGACAACGCAGATGCCCGAATAGCAACAGCAGACGTGTTAACCCTCCTGCTGCACAACCAGTACGCGCTAGCCGCTGCAATCGAAGAAGTAGCTCTATGGGCTAGAGCCAGTGGTTCAAGCGAGGCCCATGAGCACGCCGTCGCTGCATTGGAAACCCTCGATGCGAACGCGTCCGCTATCACCGCTGGAATTCTCAAACTCCGTCAATAACCCCTTTCTCGCCCCTGATCAAGTTGAAGACTTGGTTTTTTTGACTGCCTGACGTGGAGCCTCGCTGACACTCCTGAATACGACTGTCGAGCCGGGGACATCGGGAGACTCATGGATTTCCATCTGTAAATTCAGGCCCAGCACCTCCAGCGGTTCAAACATCCGCAATCGAGAGATCGTTTCGCCTGTTGGGCTGCGGGAGTACTCGCCTGAAAACACCAAGGGTTTATGCTCCTCAAGCCATTGAATGCTGCCTGTACACCTTAGTAGGGCCACAGGCACTGGACCCTCGCACGTATACAAAGCATGAGGTTCATTCAATGTGACATTGAAATGCACTGGTAATGCTGGACCATTCGGCGTTAAGCCACTCAGTAGCTCTGGATGGTTCCCGAGCGTATTTGTAAAGACTTCACGCGGGGTGATGGTCATGCCGGTATTCAAATTGCGAAGCATCAGGTTTGCTTGATCGCCTTGTAACGCCTCGTTCAAGCTCTCCAAGCTGACTGTTGGCGGCAGTGACTCTATGTCGAATTCAACTCGATCAAGGTAGCGTATCTCTGTTCGATGAGGCATGCCGATCAGCTCTGGCCAGCTCTCGAATTCAGACGGGGACAGTTCTTTGAATTCTCGAGTGTCAATTTCAAAACGTTCTGCCTCCTCCAATGCACCAGCACTGAAACCGGTTGTAGACACTGCCGTTACGCGGGAAAGGTTGAATCTCTGTCTTCTGCCAATGAGCTGTTCGATCCACGAGGCTGGGGCGGGTCCCTCTGACGGGCGGTCTCGGCACTCAATGAGCCATTTAAAGTCGATCGTACCGACCTTACCCTCAACCATAATGTCGAGCTCCGCTCCTGGCCTTCCCTTAGCAGTACTGCTGAGCATTCGGGGCGTGATCGTCCAATCCCGCGGGAGCCGTAAGCTCTCGATGTACGTCACGACGTTTTCTAACTGCTTGCCGTCCTTCTTCTTCTGTGCCATGGGCCATTCGCCTACCGGTGACGTGATCTCTTCGGAGTATACGTGCTGGGTAGCGGAGATATCGATCGTATTCATATGGGTATACCCCATCGAGTACCGTCCGTCGCCTGCTAAAACCGTACCGAATAAGGCTCGTTGACCACCCTACCGAGTACATTTATAATCGGTACATCTAAAACGGTGCAGAGAGACTTTGACATGTACATTCGCGGATACCTTCGTGCATCCACCACTGAACAAGACGCTACCCGTGCAAAAGATCAGTTGAAGGCTTTCGCCGCTGAGAGCGGTCAACGTGTAGCGTCGTGGTATACCGAGAACGAAAGTGGTAGCACGCTGCAACGTCCTGAGTTGTTCCGCCTCTTGGGTGACTGCGAAGCTGGCGACATCCTCCTGATTGAACAGGTAGACCGCCTGTCACGCTTGAATGAGGCTGATTGGCAGAAGCTACGTGCAGAACTCAAAGCCAAGGGCGTATTGGTTGTGGCACTCGACCTGCCAACCTCGCACCAGTCGATGCAGCCAGCCCGTAAAGGTGATGACTTCACCGGGCGTATGCTCACCGCCATCAATGACATGTTGTTGGATATGCTGGCAGCAGTAGCACGAAAGGACTATGAAGACCGTCGCCGCCGTCAAGCTGAAGGAATCAAAACCGCCAAAGTTGGTGGCGTCTACACAGGCCGCAAGACCGACAAAGCTTTGCACGACCGGATCAAGGCTTGTCTCGCCTCTAACATGTCATTGCGTATGACTGCCAAGACCGTTGGTTGTGCTGTATCCACTGTTCAGCGTGTCGCCAAACCAGACTGATTCAGGCGCGGCACATCACTCGTTGAACCTGGCCCCAGCCCGATCTTGAGGAGGTGCAAGACAGCACCAGTAGTAGACATTCTAACGGAATGGATTCGCCTACAGACCACGTATATCAAGGCTTACAGCCATTTTTCACTGACGCGCTTCAATGTCAGTGGCGAGCGAATTCACCCGGTAACTAACACATAGCCCGCCATTGAACGGGTATCGTCATGCCCTCAGTTCGTACAGTCACAGCACGTTGTCACAGAGCGTCATACAGCCTATACAAGCCACGCTGATACAGCACCAAGCCTCGCCCAACACAACCCGACCACACGTCACCGAAAGCGTCACAGCCAGCCACAGAAGACAGGCCGTGCGTAGGGTGTCCGTCACTTATTTTAGAATCACTCAGCTTTTAAAACAGGGTGGCCGTGTTCGCGTTAAGTAGCTCAGGTGATAACCCCGGTTTCGGGATGTCTCGCTCCATTATTTTTCCCTGAGCTAAATCGAAGAACGCCTTCAAGTGCGTGACTCTCGCGGCGCGGGGGATAGATATTGGTGTGGAAAGACGCTCTGAGTTATGAGACAGGAGCATTGGTTTGCATCAGTCTAAAAGCTTTGGCTCTGACTCATGTCCGATCATTGGATTCTCGGCATCTGATTGCAACTGCTCTGCACGAGCCTGCGACTTCCAGCCAATATCAACTATCTCTTTGATCCTATCCACAAATGGCTTGGCGCCTTCGCCCAGCTTGCCTAGAGCCACACCAGCATCCCCCATCAATTCGTAGAAGCGACTGATGTCGGACATTTTCTTGTGTAACTCCGACTGCATCTTCTCAAGGCGCTTGAGCATGCGTTGCTTGTGGCCTTCATCCAACTCGGTGTTTGCACTCACCATCTCACGCAACTCATTTATCAGTTGCTGGATACGCTTCAAGTCACCATCGGTGAACTCGTATCCAAATCCATTCGTCAAGGTAACGGCGAATTGCTTCTTCAAGCTATCAAGCTTGCTAGCGGAGGTTTGCCCAATCAGTTCGTGCTGTACATCCTGCAAAAACTTCCGCAGGTTGCCGCATACGTACTCCATGCCGCTATCCACATCAGGAGGGGCAACGAGGTGCGAAATCAGAGATTGCTCCTCTAGATGCAGAATAATCGCAGCGCCCTCCATCAAGACGCCATGATCCTCCTCACTCCAACGGCCGTCGTAATTTCTGTCCGAATCCGCTGTTTTCAACGCGAAACGGCAGACGCTGATGCCCCCTTCGGTTGGGTTGTCACGCACCTGCTGAAGCACTTCGTTAGGGATTGCCATAACTCATCCGTAGTTTTGGTTGATGGGTATCAATTTGCCACACGTTCGAAGCCTTTAGAACTGAGGCATGGCGAGAGTCAGAAAACGGTCTTCCAAATCTCGAAAGCAAAGTACCCCAACAGCAGCAGCCCGGCCCCTATCCCAAATATGAGAGTCGGAACCAAGAACCACAGCCAAAGCTTGTTGATCCTGACATTGTGCAAGGACGAAGCCGCATCGATGATTTGCAGGACATTCGGCCCGCGTACCGTCTTGATAATCATCTTGTTGATACGGTTCAGATGCACTGTGCCCCAAGTCATTTTGATCACTTCCCAAGAGATGAAAAGCAGGAGGGACAGCAGAGCAAGCAGGCCGCTCAGTGCGTACAGCCAGCTTGGAAGCTTTGTCACCAGGGTCGACCAAAACGCAAAATACCCAGCGTACCCGGCAACCAAAATGAGGTTTGTGTAGCTGGTTGAGTGCGTCATCTGCTTTTCAGCCATCTGCATCATCATCGCGATATTTTTGTCGCGCTCGCAGTCCTGCTGAAATCTCTTGATGTCGTTGATCTCAGTCACCACCGACTCCACGGCATTCTCCATGGCCTCGTGCCAATTACCCTCTCCTCGCCTCATAACGCCCCCTTAACGGCTATCGTCCATGTGTAGTTTCTTGAGGTTATCCGCAAGCATTGCAAACCGCCATCAGTTGCCCGAATAGCACAGAAAATACTGCTACATTGAAGGCTCATTCACAGGGGAGTATGGGAAAAATGCCTATCCGTCGTAGCGGCAATTTTGACCTCAACGCTGGCATCGTGCAGCTTACACAAAAGAAGCTTGCAGGCTTCCTTGACGAGACGGAGCTTGCTCAGACTGAGGTCAAGCTTGAGGGAGGGAAGATCAGTTTTGCGGCCCCCGAATCCGTACTGGAGAAAATAACTCAGCACTTAGGGCAGCCAGCGGGCAGATTGAGTAGTACAAACGAATAGTACAACCCAAAAAGAAAAACCCCCGTAACTCATTGAATTAAAGGGGTTTTCTGAATATGGCGGAGAGATAGGGATTCGAACCCCCTCCAGACAGACACCTGAAACCTTGATCACATCCTCAATCGCGAGGCTTGGTGCCATATTTTCCGGTGTACGGATTCACATTCCCCTTCGTACTGTAGTTATTATTCCTAGTGGTATCCGGATTTGTAGCATGGGAAGGTCGGACATACGTTCCATTGCTTCGCGTATATCCACTGATAGCATGATCAGAACGACTCCCATAAGAATAACTAGATTTGTACGAAGTATGACCGCCGGAACTGCTTCCGCGAGCAAAAACATTCCCTGAAAGCGCCAATGCCGCCACAGCCGCCAGAATCAGTACCCTTTTCATGCAACCTCCCTTGCCAGATCAATGATGGCTTAACGATACCACCACCAAAGCGCAGACAACACACGCTTCTAGCTTACTTCAGGGAAAGCACGGCATGGGGTAAGGGTGATGATGAGCGCAAACTATGAATGGAAGCACTTGGATCGCGAGGACGTGGCAAGCTATGATCGTCAGTGAAGTGCATCACTTAGGTGTACCAGAACGCTGTCACACTTCGAGATTTTTGCCTGAGAAATCCTTGAGAATTCAAGGACTTGCGTTATGGAGGCAACCCCACCAGCCACACCCCGGCACACAATGTTCCCGCTGTGGCTGCTGCCTTCCGGCTCTGACCAGGTTCACGGGTAATCGTTGCGGGGGGACCGATGGGGTCACCATAACGACGCTCGCCTCTCGGCAAGCCGCGCCATTGTACCGATCTCATCGGAAGTTACAACCATTGGTGTTGGATTAAAAATTCAAGAGGTTCAAGCACTTGCCATGGCCGTCAGCATTGCCCCTGCCACACTGGCTCATGACTGTGCCTGCAGGACCTCGTCCGCCCTGCCGCCCTCTTCCTGGATCACCAGGTGAATGAAGTGCAGCTTGGCGATCACCGCCGGTGGCAATACGAAGGGGTAGAAATCCGGCTGGCCCATGGCGCGGGACAGTTCGTTGAGCATGCCGGCCAATTCGATCCAGGCATTGACGAACGAGAGGAACGCCGCGCCGCCAGGGTGTTCGGGGTCATAGAGGCTGGCGCGGGGGAACGGCTGGTAATCCAGGTCCATCTCGCGGGCGCTCATGCCGAAACCCAGGGCGGTGTCGACGGCGTCCATCATGTGCAGGTAATGCGCCCAGGTTTCGGCCCAGTCTTCCCAGGGGTGCATGGTGGCGTAGGCGCTGACGCAGGTGTGTTGCCAGTCCGGGCGCGGGCCGTTCTGGTAGTGTTGGTCGAGGGCGTCGGCGTAACTGGCGCGTTCGTCGCCGAACAGGTTGCGAAACGGCTGCAACCAGTGGCTGTTAGCGATCAGCCGATCCCAATAGTAGTGGCCGACTTCATGGCGAAAATGGCCGAGTAAGGTGCGGTACGGTTCCCGCATCTGCACGCGGATTTTTTCGCGGTGGGCGTCGTCGGCTTCCTTGATGTCGAGGGTGATCAGGCCGTTGGCATGGCCGGTGGTCGGCGCGTTGCCTTCCAGGTCGATGCCGACGAAGTCGAAGGCCAGGCCGTTGTCTTCGTCGACGCTTTTGGGCACGACGCGCAGGCCCAGGCTGATCAGTTGCGCCACCAGCCGGCGCTTGGCGGTTTCGACCTTGCACCAGCGCTCGGGGTTTTCCGCGATCGACAGGTCGGGAATGGTGCGGTTCAGGCTGCACGCCACGCACAGCGAGCTGGTGCTGTGGGCGCGAATCAGCCAGTTGCAGGCGGCCGGGCTGTCGAGGTTGGCGCAGCGGCGAAAAGCGCCGGCATCGAGGTTGTCATCCAGCAGCCAGGTGTCAGCGACCGGACCCGGTTGCAGCGAGGACAGACGGCTTTGTTGCGGCTGGTAGCCCAGCAGCGCCGAGCAGGCCAGGCACTGGCTGTTGCGAAAGAACAACGACTGGCCACACCGACACTGCCAGACCTTGCTGTTGCGCGAGGATTCGGCCACGAACGGTGCGGCGATGCGCGAACTGAGTTGTTCGAAGAAGCGGTACATGGCGATCTCTCCCGGGGCGACCAAGACTAGATCATTTCGCGCCCGGGATCGTTCCCCTTTCTTCGAAGGGCTGCTTGGCAGCCCAATGGGAACAAGAAGTCGTCAGACAGTGATGTTGTGCCGGGCTAGAAAATCCACGAAAGCGGCTTCGTCCAATACCTTCAGGCCCAACTCACTCGCCTTGGCCAGTTTTGAACCGGCACCCGGCCCGGCCACCACACAATACGTCTTCGCCGACACCGAACCGGCCACCTTGGCGCCGAGGCTTTCGAGCTTGTCCTTGGCCACGTCACGGCTCATCAGCTCCAGGGAGCCGGTCAGCACCCAGGTGTGCCCCGCTTCCGGCAAGCCTTCGATCACTTTCTTCTCGCTCTGCCAGTGCATGCCGAAGTCCTTGAGCTGCTGCTCGATGGCCAGGGCAAGGTTGGCGTGGTCGGGGTTATCGAAGAACTCGCGCACGGCCTTGGCCTGCTTCTCGGGCAGCGCCTGGCGCATATCGAGCCAATCGGCCTTGATCACGCCGTCGAGGGAGCCGAACTTGTCCGCCAGTTTCTGCGCAGCGCCGGGGCCAACGCTGGGCACGTTGAGTTTGTCGAGCAAACCGCCGAGGGTGGTGCTGGCGGCGAACTCGGCGCTCAGGTCGCCTTGTTCCTGCAGTTGCAGGCCGCATTTGTCCGGCGCCAACAGCGCGCCGATCACGTCCTGGTTGTGGCGGTCTTCAAAGAAGCTGTGGATCTCGTGCGCCACTTCCAGGCCCACGTCCGGCAAGTACGTCAGCACTTGCGGC
Source organism: Pseudomonas sp. LY-1 (assembly GCF_053502595.1). Classification (NCBI taxonomy): domain Bacteria; kingdom Pseudomonadati; phylum Pseudomonadota; class Gammaproteobacteria; order Pseudomonadales; family Pseudomonadaceae; genus Pseudomonas; species Pseudomonas sp. LY-1. The sequence continues at coordinate 5,151,439 of NZ_CP094353.1, forward strand.
AACGCGCGCTGCACGCGCTCCAGGGACGCCAGGGAGCGCGCCAGCACCTTGGCGGTCTCCTCGCCCACGTCGGGGATGCCCAGGGCGTAGATGAAACGCGCCAGGGTCGGCGTCTTGCTGTGTTCGATGGCGCTGATCAGCTTCTTGCTGGAAACATCGGCGAAGCCTTCCAGGTCGATGATCTGTTCGTACTTGAGCGTGTAGAGGTCGGCCGGCGAGGCGATGAGTTTTTCATCCACCAATTGCTCGATGGTCTTGTCGCCCAGGCCGTCGATGTCCATCGCCCGGCGCGAGACGAAATGGATGATCGCCTGCTTGAGCTGCGCCCCGCAGGCCAGGCGACCGACGCAGCGGTACACCGCGCCTTCGCTGACGGTTTCCTTGCCCTTGCTGCGCTTGACCAGTTGCGTGCGCTCGACATGGGAGCCGCACACCGGGCAGTTTTCCGGGATATGGACCGCGCGGGCGTGTTCCGGGCGGCGCTCGGTGACCACCGAGACGACCTGCGGGATCACGTCCCCGGCGCGGCGGATGATCACGGTGTCGCCGATCATCAGGCCCAGGCGCGCCACTTCATCCATGTTGTGCAGGGTGGCATTGGACACGGTCACACCCGCGACCTTGACCGGTTTCAGACGCGCCACCGGGGTGACGGCGCCGGTGCGGCCGACCTGGAACTCCACATCGAGCAGTTCGGTCAGCTCTTCCATGGCCGGAAATTTGTGCGCGATCGCCCAACGCGGCTCACGGGCGCGGAAACCCAGCTCGCGCTGGGAGGCAATGCTGTTGACCTTGAACACCACGCCGTCGATTTCATAGGGCAGGCTGTTACGCCGCTCGCCGATATCGCGGTAGTAGTCCAGGCATTCCTGGATGCCCTTGGCCAACTTCAGCTCATGACTGATCGGCATGCCCCACTTGCGCAACTGCTGCAAATTGCCGACGTGGGTGTCGCTGATGTCCGCCGTCACCTGGCCAATGCCGTAGCAGCAGAATTCCAGCGGGCGGCTGGCGGTGATTTTCGAATCCAACTGGCGCAGGCTGCCGGCGGCGGCGTTGCGCGGGTTGGCGAAGGTCTTGCCGCCGACTTCCAGTTGCGAGGCGTTCAGGCGCTCGAAACCGGCCTTGGACATGAACACCTCGCCGCGCACTTCCAGGGTCGCCGGCCAGCCGCTGCCGTGCAGTTTCAACGGGATATTGCGCACGGTGCGCACATTCACGCTGATGTCTTCGCCGGTGGTGCCATCGCCCCGGGTGGCGCCGCGCACCAGTTCGCCGTTCAGATACAGCAGGCTGACCGCCAGGCCATCCAACTTCGGCTCGCAGCTGTATTCCACCGCGGCACCGCCGCCAAACAGGTCGCCGGCCGGCAGGTCGAGGCCTTCGGTCACCCGGCGATCGAACTCGAGCATGGTGGTTTCATCGAAGGCGTTGCCCAGACTGAGCATGGGAATCTCATGCTTGACCTGGGTGAACGCCGACAACGCCGCACTGCCGACCCGCTGCGTCGGTGAATCACGCGTGACCAGCTCCGGATGCTCGGCCTCCAGGGCCTTGAGCGCTTGGAACAAGCGGTCGTACTCGGCGTCCGGAATGCTCGGTTCGTCGAGGACGTGATAACGGTAGTTGTGCTGATCCAGTTCAGCGCGCAGTTCGAGGATGCGGGTGTGGGCGGCGGTCATGGGTGTTCTCTCATAAAGCAAAAGAGCAGCCGAAGCTGCTCAAATGTTGGTGCGCTTGATTCTATCGACAACGCTTGAGGCCAGACCTCAGCGTTTCTGTGTCAGGGCGCGACGCTCGAACTCGACGATGCGCTGACGGTAGTGTTCGATGGTCTGGGCGGTCAGGACGCTGCGCTGGTCGTCCTTCAGTTCGCCGTTGAGCTCCTGGGACAGCTTGCGCGCTGCGGCGACCATCACGTCGAACGCTTGTTTCGGATGACGCGGACCTGGCAGGCCGAGGAAGAAACTCACCGCCGGCGTGCTGAACAGGTCGATATCGTCCAGGTCGAAGGTGCCTGGCTTGACCGCGTTGGCCATGGAAAACAACACTTCGCCATTACCGGCCATGCTTTCGTGGCGGTGGAAGATATCCATCTCGCCAAAACGCAGGCCGCTTTCCAGGATGTTCTGCAACAGTGCCGGGCCCTTGAAGCCGGCGGCGTCGCGGCAGATCACGCTGATCACCAGGACTTCTTCGGCGGCCGGCTGATCGTTCACCGACTGGCGCGGCACACTCTTGGTCGGGCTCTCGTCAGGGAAATCGTCATCGCGACTGCTGAAGCTCGGGCCGTCATCCACGCCCAGGTTCAGGTCGCCCTGATGCGGCTCGGCGGCGGCAGCACTGCCGCGCTTGCCACGCTTGGAGGACGGTTCGCGGGCTTCGCGCAAAGGGGCGCTCATGGACGGCAAGTCGTGCTCGTCCAACTGCGGTTCCTTATGGGTATCCAGCACACGGGGCGGCCCCAGCAGCTCCGCACCGGCGTCGTCGTCGGGCAAGTTGGACAGGTTGCGGTCCAGACGGAACTTGAGCTTACCCTTGCCACCGCGCATACGGCGCCAGCCATCAAAAAGAATACCGGCAATGACAATAATGCCGATGACGATCAGCCACTCGCGCAGACCGATTTCCATGTAATCCCGTGCCTCTAATAAAAAATGCTGAAAAATAAGGGGTTTAGCACCGTGCAAACCGCTTTAAAACGTGGCGCCAACTCTATGTTCTGACTGACGTTTTGCCCACGCATACGAAAAATTGACATTAAACTAGCACGACCAAAGATAACTTTACACCGTCTGTCAAAATGCCTTGAACAAATATGTCCATTTGCCACTTTCGTCAGACCGGTAAACCGCCCTACATCGAGCTGAAAATCTTCGCTGCTGGCGTGGATCAGGATTCCACCATCGCCATCGCTTCTTCGACATCCACCGCCACCAATCGCGAACAACCCGGCTCGTGCATCGTCACCCCCATCAACTGATCAGCCATTTCCATGGCGATCTTGTTGTGGGTGATATAGATGAACTGCACGGTCTGGGACATCTCTTTAACCAGGCGTGCGTAACGTCCTACGTTAGCGTCATCCAGTGGCGCGTCAACTTCGTCGAGCATACAGAACGGCGCCGGGTTCAACTTGAAGATGGCAAACACCAGGGCCAAAGCGGTCAGGGCTTTTTCGCCACCGGACAACAAATGGATGGTGCTGTTCTTCTTGCCCGGAGGCCGCGCCATGATCGTTACCCCTGTATCGAGTAGATCTTCGCCCGTCAGTTCCAAGTAAGCGCTGCCACCACCGAAAACTTTTGGGAATAACGCCTGTAAACCGCCGTTAATCTGATCAAAGGTATCTTTGAAGCGGTTGCGGGTTTCCTTGTCGATCTTGCGGATTACGTTTTCCAGGGTGTCCAGCGCCTCCACCAGATCGGCGTTCTGGGCGTCCAGATAACGTTTACGCTCGGACTGTTGCTGATATTCGTCGATGGCGGCGAGGTTGATCGCGCCGAGTCGCTGGATACGCGCGGCAATCCGCTCAAGTTCTTCTTCGGCGTCTTTCTCGTTGGCCTGGGCGGTCAGGGTATTGAGTACGCCGTGCAGGTCGTAGCCGTCTTCGAGCAGTTGGTCCTGCAGGGTTTTGCGGCGCACGGTCAGGGCCTGCCATTCCATGCGCTGTTGTTCGAGCTGGCCGCGAATCAGCTGGGATTGCTGCTCGGCCTGGGTCCGGCGTTTTTCCGCTTCGCGCAGTTCGCGGTCGGCGTCTTCCAGGGCGATTTGCGCGGTCTTGAGCTCTTCGTCGACGGTCATGCGCTTGTCGAGCAGTTCTTCGAGCTTGAGCCGCAACTCTTCCAGGGGCGCTTCGCCCTCCTCCAGGTTGAGGCTCAGTTGCTCGCGCTTTTCGGTCAGGCGCTCGGATTGCATCTCCAGGCGCTCCAGGGCCTGGCGCGTGGAGTCGTGCTGGGCGCGCAGGGAGCCGAGGCGCACCGCCAACTGGTGGGCATGGTCCTTGTGCTGGCGTGCTTCCTGGCGGACCCGGTCGAGGCGTTCGCGCAGGCTGTCACGCTGGGCCAGCAGCAGTTCGCGCTGCTCGGTGTCGAGGGCCATGCTGTCGAGGGCTTCCTGCAATTGCAGGCGCGCTTCGCCGATCTGTTCGTGTTCGAGGGCGCGCTGCTCGCCCATCTCGGCCACTTCTTCGTCGAGGCGAGTGCGGCGCAGGGTCAGTTGCTCGGCCTTGGCCTTGCTCGCGGAGAGTTGGGCTTTCAATTCGCCCTGCTGGCGCGCTTCGTCCTGCAACAGGCGGCGCAGGTGTTCGCGGCCGGTCTCTTGCTGGCGCTGGGTGGCGCGCAGGGTTTGCAGTTCGGTTTCCAGGCTTTCCAGGGTGGCTTCGCGCTCTTCACGCTCGGCGATCAGCTTGACGATTTCCTGGCCACGGGCCAATACGCCGCTCTGCGCTTCACTGGCGCGGCACACCCGCAGGAAGTGGCGGCCAACCCAATAGCCGTCGCGGCTGATCAGGCTTTCGCCGGCGCCCAACTGACCGCGTTGGGCCAAGGCCTGCTCCAGGGACTCCACCGGCTTGACCTGGCCCAGCCACGGCGACAGGTCAATCGCGGCCTCGACTTTATCCAGCAAACTGCCCGGCACACGGGTGCCATCGGCGGCGGGGCTGAGCAAGCGCAGATCGCCCTGGGCAAAGCCGGCCAGGTCGAAGCCGGCAAAATCATCCACCAGCACCGCTTGCAGGTCGGCGCCGAGCACGGTTTCCACCGCCAACTCCCAACCCGCCTCGACCTTCAAGCCCTCCGCCAGGCGCGGGCGCTCGGCCAAGTGCTGGTCGCGCAGCCATTCGGCGGTGCCGGTGCCGGGGTCCAGCGCCGCTTGCTGCAAGGCTTCGAGGGACGCCAAGCGCCCGTTGAGCCGCTGCAAATCGCCCTGGGCCTGTTGCTGGGCCTGGGTCGCCTGTTGCAGTTGCTGACGCAATTGCTCCAGGCGTTCCACTTGCTGTTCTTCGCTGGCTTCCAGCTCTTCGAGGGTCATTTCGCTTTCGGCGAGTTGCTCGCTCAGCGTCATGATCGCCGCGTCTTCCGGGTCGGCGGCCAGCAACACGCGCTCTTCCTGCAAGCGACGCTGGCGCTCGGCCAGGCGTTCCATGCTGGTTTCCAGTTGCTGGATGCGTGACTGCTGCACCTCGGCCTGCCGGCGCGGCTCGGCGGAGCGCAGGTTGAAGGTGTCCCACTGCTCCTGCCAACCGTGCATGGTGGTCTCGGATTCTTCCAGGGTGGCGGCGGCTTCTTCGGCGGCGGCGCTGGTGATTTCCTGTTCGGGGGTGAGCATGTCCAGCTCTTCGCCGAGGGTCAGCAGCAAGGTGCGGTCGTGGCCGAGGTGAGACTCGGTCTCCAGGCGCGCACGCTCGGCTTCCTTCAGATCATCCTGCAACTGGCGCAGACGCTGCTGGCCGTGCTGGATGCTCTGCTCGACCCGGGCGATGTCGCCGCCCACCGAATAGAAGCGGCCCTGCACCAGATTGAAGCGCTCGGACAGGTCATGATGACCGTCGCGCAGGCGCTCGATGCTGGCGTCGGCGTTGCGTTGTTCGGCCACCAGGGCTTCGAAGCTAATTTCCTGGGTGCCGATAATCGCTTCGCGCTGGCCGACCTGATCGTTCAGCGCCTGCCAGCGCAGGGCCGACAGTTGCGCCTTGAGCTGGCGTTCTTCGCCCTTGTATTCCTGATACTTCTCGGCGGCCTGGGCCTGGCGGTGCAGGCGCTCCAACTGGCGCTCCAGCTCGTCGCGCAGGTCGGTCAGGCGGGCGAGGTTTTCATGGGTGCGGCGGATGCGGTTTTCAGTCTCGCGGCGGCGCTCCTTGTACTTGGAGATGCCGGCGGCTTCTTCGATAAAGTTACGCAGGTCTTCGGGCTTGGCTTCGATCAGCTTGGAGATCATGCCCTGCTCGATGATCGAGTAGCTGCGCGGGCCGAGGCCGGTGCCGAGGAAGATATCGGTGATGTCCCGACGGCGACACTTGGTGCCGTTGAGGAAGTAACTGTTCTGGCTGTCGCGCGTCACTTTGCGGCGGATGGAGATTTCCGCGTAGGCCGCGTATTCGCCGACCAGGGTGCCGTCGGAGTTGTCGAACACCAGTTCGATGCTGGCCTGGCTCACCGGCTTGCGGCTGGTGGAGCCGTTGAAGATGACGTCGGTCATCGACTCGCCACGCAGGTTTTTCGCCGAGCTCTCGCCCATCACCCAGCGCACGGCGTCGATGATGTTCGACTTGCCGCAGCCATTGGGCCCGACCACCGCCGCCATGTTACTGGGGAAGTTCACCGTGGTCGGGTCGACGAAGGATTTGAACCCCGCCAGTTTGATGCACTTGAGCCGCACGCTTAGGCGTCCGCCAACGCAGCGATCACCAGCGAGCAACTGCGCTGGCCGTAGGCCGACAGCACCTGGCGAATCTGCGGCAAGTCACGGGCGAGCACGGCGGCGAGCAGTTGCTCGAACAGCGCGAGGTATTCGCTCATGGAGGCCTTGCGTTGATCCAGGGCCAGGTAGTAGGCGCGGTTCATCGCCGGCTGCAGGTTCTCGACGGTTTCCTGCAAATACGGGTTGTTGGCGAAGGGGTACGCGGCACGCATCACGCTGAAGCATTCTTCGACAAACGCGCGGATGTCCTGGCGTTCGAAATTGCTCACCAGGCGCTGCTGGATCTGCACGAACGGCGCCATGTCGGCCTGGGTCTGCCAGCCCTGCGCCACCGCATTGCCGAGCAGGATGTACAGCTCGGCCATCAGCGTACACAGGCTCTGCACCTTGTGCGCCGTGAGTTCGGTGACGTGGGCGCCACGGCGCGGCAAGATCGCGATCAGGTGGCGACGTTCAAGGATCAGCAAGGCTTCACGCACGGAACCACGGCTGACGTTGAGTGCCAGCGTAACCTTCTGTTCCTGTATCCGCTCCCCAGGCTTGAGATCGCCGCGAATGATACGTTCGGCGAGGTGGTGAGCGATTTGCTCGGCGAGACTGTCCGGCGCCTTGAACGTCATGTTTTTCCTTCAAAATCTTCTATCGATACAAGCGCGGCAGTGTAGCGCAAATGCCCGCTGATGGCGCTCGGCCCACGCTCAACAATTTGGCATGAAATAAGCAGCAGTGAACAGCCAGAAGCCCCAAAAAACGCCGGTTCCAGAAGACTGAACCATAATTGAACGTGTTGCGGCCGCACTTTCTTGACCTTCAGGTCAGAAAATCGTTGACCGAAAAGTCAGACATGACTAGATTCGGCGCAAAGCGGTTAACAACAATAATGTGTCTGCGAGGCCTTCCGTGATCCAGTTTTTACTTAACCAGGAACTCCGTAGCGAGCACGCCCTGGACCCCAACCTGACCGTGCTCAACTACCTGCGCGAGCATGTGGGCAAACCCGGCACCAAGGAAGGCTGCGCCAGCGGCGATTGCGGCGCCTGCACCGTGGTGGTCGGTGAACTGCACCGCGATGAGCAAGGCGCCGAGCGCATTCGCTATCGCAGCCTCAACGCCTGCCTGACGTTTGTGGCGTCGTTGCATGGCAAACAACTGATCAGCGTCGAAGACCTCAAGCACCAGGGCCAACTGCACAGCGTGCAACAGGCCATGGTGGAGTGCCACGGTTCGCAATGCGGCTTTTGCACGCCCGGTTTTGTGATGTCGTTGTTCGCCCTGCAAAAGAACAGCGACGCTCCCGACCGCGAGAAAGCCCATGAAGCCCTGGCCGGTAACCTCTGCCGTTGCACCGGTTATCGCCCGATCCTCGCCGCCGCCGAACAGGCCTGCGGCAACAAACCCCAGGATCAGTTCGACAGCCGTGAGGTCCAGACCATCGCCCGTCTCAAGGCCATCACACCAACGCAAACCGCTGAACTCAACAGCGGCGACAAACGCTGCCTGGTGCCGCTGACCGTCGCCGACCTGGCCGACCTCTACGACGCCTACCCCCAGGCCCGCCTGCTGGCCGGCGGCACCGACCTGGCGCTGGAAGTCACGCAGTTCCACCGCACGCTGCCGGTGATGATCTACGTCGGCAATATCGACGAGATGAAGCGCATCGAGACGTTCGACGATCGCCTGGAAATCGGCGCCGCCACCGCCCTTTCCGATTGCTACAGCGCGCTGCACCACGAATACCCGGACTTCGGCGAGCTGCTGCAGCGCTTCGCCTCCCTGCAAATCCGCAACCAGGGCACCTTGGGCGGCAACATCGGCAATGCCTCGCCGATCGGTGATTCGCCGCCGCTGCTGATCGCCCTCGGCGCGCAGATCGTGCTGTGCAAGGGCAATGTCCGGCGCACCCTGGCGCTGGAAGATTACTTCATCGACTACCGCGTCACCGCGCGCCAGGACAGCGAGTTCATCGAGAAGATCATCGTGCCCAAGGGCCACGCGCGGTTCCGGGCGTACAAGGTATCCAAGCGTCTGGACGATGACATTTCCGCGGTGTGCGCGGCCTTCAACCTGAAGATCGATAACGCTGTGATCAGCGACGCCCGCGTTGCCTTCGGAGGCATGGCCGCCACGCCAAAACGCGCCAAACACTGCGAGACCGTGCTGATCGGCGCCCCCTGGAATGCCGCCACCGTGGAGCACGCCTGCGCCGCCCTGGCCGAGGATTTCACCCCGCTGTCGGACTTTCGCGCCAGCAAGGAATACCGTCTGCTCAGCGCGCAGAACCTGCTGCGCAAATACTTCATCGAGCTGCAAACGCCGCACATCGAAACTCGGGTGACCGCCTATGTCTAACCATCACGCCGTGGCAAAAACCCAGGCCGAACTGGCCGAGCTGTTTTCTCAGGACCTGACCTCCGGCGTCGGCCGCAGCGTCAAGCACGACAGCGCCGCCAAGCACGTATCCGGCGAAGCGCAGTACATCGATGACCGCCTGGAATTCCCCAACCAGTTGCACCTGTATGCGCGCCTGTCCGACCGCGCCCACGCCAAAATCCTCAGCATCGATACCGCGCCCTGCTACGCCTTCGACGGCGTGCGCATCGTCATCACCCACGAAGACGTGCCAGGGCTCAAAGACATCGGCCCGCTGCTACCGGGTGATCCGTTGCTGGCCATCGACACCGTGCAGTTCGTCGGCCAGGTGGTGCTCGCCGTGGCCGCACGCGACCTGGAAACCGCGCGTAAAGCGGCGTTGGCCGCAGTGATCGAATACGAAGACCTGGAGCCGGTGCTGGACGTGGTCGAGGCCTATCGCAACCAGCACTTCGTGCTGGACAGCCACACCCATCAACGCGGTGATTCTGCGGTGGCGTTGGCGGCCGCGAAGCATCGCATCAAGGGCACGCTGCATATCGGCGGCCAGGAACACTTCTACCTGGAAACCCAGATTTCTTCGGTCATGCCCACTGAAGACGGCGGCATGATCGTCTACTGCTCCACGCAAAACCCCACCGAGGTGCAGAAGCTGGTGGCCGAAGTGCTCGACGTGTCGATGAACAAGATCGTTGTCGATATGCGCCGCATGGGTGGCGGTTTCGGCGGCAAGGAAACCCAGGCCGCCAGCCCGGCGTGCCTGTGTGCGGTGGTCGCGCACCTGACCGGGCAGCCGACCAAGATGCGCCTGCCGCGCGTCGAAGACATGCTGATGACCGGCAAGCGCCACCCCTTCTATATCGAATACGACGTCGGCTTCGACGACAGCGGGCGCTTGCACGGCATCCAGTTGGAGCTGGCGGGTAACTGCGGCTGCTCGCCGGACCTGTCGAACTCGATTGTCGACCGCGCCATGTTCCACGCCGACAACGCGTATTACCTGGGCGATGCCACGGTCAACGGCCATCGCTGCAAGACCAACACCGCGTCCAACACCGCCTATCGCGGCTTCGGCGGTCCGCAAGGCATGGTCGCCATCGAAGAAGTGATGGACGCCATCGCTCGCCATCTGGCCCTCGACCCGCTGGCGGTGCGCAAGGCCAATTATTACGGCAAGACCGAGCGCAACGTCACGCACTACTATCAGACCGTCGAGCACAACCTGCTCGAAGAGATGACTGCCGAGCTTGAGGCCAGCAGCCAATACGCCGAGCGCCGCGAAGCGATCCGCCGCTACAACGCCCACAGCCCGATCCTGAAAAAAGGCCTGGCGCTGACCCCGGTGAAATTCGGCATCTCCTTCACCGCCAGCTTCCTCAACCAGGCCGGTGCGCTGATCCATATCTACACCGATGGCAGCATCCACCTGAACCACGGCGGCACCGAGATGGGCCAGGGCTTGAACACCAAGGTTGCGCAAGTGGTGGCCGAGGTGTTCCAGGTGCACATCGACCGCGTGCAGATCACCGCCACCAACACCGACAAGGTGCCCAACACCTCGCCGACCGCAGCCTCCAGCGGTGCCGACCTGAACGGCAAGGCCGCACAGAACGCCGCCGAAACCATCAAGCAACGCCTGGTGGAATTTGCCGCGCGTAAATTCGAGGTGAGCGAAGCGGACGTGGCATTCCACAACGGCCATGTGCGCGTGCGCGAGCAGATCCTGACCTTTGAGAACCTGATCCAGCAGGCGTATTTCGCCCAGGTGTCGTTGTCGAGCACCGGCTTCTACAAGACCCCGAAAATCTTCTATGACCGCAGCCAGGCGCGCGGTCGGCCGTTCTACTACTTCGCGTTCGGCGCGGCCTGTTGCGAAGTGATCGTCGACACCCTGACCGGCGAATACAAGATGCTGCGCACCGACATCCTCCACGACGTCGGCGCTTCGCTGAACCCGGCCATCGACATCGGGCAGGTGGAAGGCGGTTTTATCCAGGGCATGGGCTGGCTGACCATGGAAGAACTGGTATGGAACGACAAGGGCAAGCTGATGACGAACGGCCCGGCCAGCTACAAGATCCCAGCCGTGGCCGACATGCCGTTGGATCTGCGCGTGAAGCTGGTGGAAAACCGCAAGAACCCGGAAGACACAGTGTTCCATTCCAAAGCCGTGGGCGAGCCGCCCTTCATGCTCGGCATTGCTTCGTGGTGCGCGATCAAGGATGCGGTGGCGAGCCTGGGTGACTATCGCCACCAGCCGAACATCGATGCGCCGGCGACGCCGGAGCGGGTGTTGTGGGGGTGTGAACAGATGCGGCAGTTGGCTGCTGCGAAGGCGGTTGAGGCTGAAACCGAGATGGCTTCGCTTTGAATCGAGGTGCTGCCATCGGGGGCAAGTCGAATCGTCGCACCGCCCCTCCCACATTTTTCACCTGTGAATACATTCAAGTGTGGGAGGGAGCTTGCTCCCGATGACGGTAGAACTGACAACAGAAATGTTGAGGTAGACATGAACAACTGGATCAGCGCCCTCGCCAACCTGCAAAACCAGGGCGAGCCCTGCGTACTGGTGACCATCATCGAAGAGCTCGGCTCCACGCCGCGCAATGCCGGTTCGAAGATGGTCATCAGTGCCGCACACACGTTCGACACCATCGGCGGCGGGCACCTGGAATACAAAGCGATGCAGCTCGCCCGCGACATGCTCGCCCGCGGCCAGCAACACACCCATCTGGAGCGCTTCAGCCTCGGCGCGAGCCTGGGCCAGTGCTGTGGCGGCGCGACCGTGCTGCTGTTCGAACCCATGGGCCAGGTGCAGGCACAGATCGCCGTATTTGGCGCCGGCCACGTCGGCCGCGCCCTGGTGCCGTTGCTGGCGAGCCTGCCGTGTCGGGTGCGCTGGATCGATTCGCGCGAGCAAGAGTTCCCGGAACACATCCCACAGGGCGTGCGTAAAATCGTCAGCGAAGAACCGGTCGACGAAATTGCCGACCTACCCGTGGGCAGTTACTGCATCGTGATGACCCACAATCACGCGCTGGACCTGGAACTCAGCGCCGCCCTGCTCAAGCGCAATGACTTTGCCTACTTCGGCCTGATCGGTTCGAAGACCAAGCGCGTCAAGTTCGAACACCGCCTGCGGGATCGCGGCGTCGACGCCGCACAACTGCAACGCATGCGCTGCCCCATGGGCCTTAGCGAAGTGAAGGGCAAATTGCCGGTGGAAATCGCCATCTCCATCGCCGGGGAAATCATCGCCACCTATAACGCCCATTTCGGCCAGCACACCGCGAACGCCGAACCGATTGCCCAACTGCTGCCGGCTTCACGTCGCAGCCAAGCTATCTAAATTGAGATCACCATGCCTTCGACCCGCAAAGCCTACCGCGCCGCGATCCTGCACAGCCTCGCCGACCCCGCTGAAGTGGGGATCGAGGCGTCCTATGAGTATTTCGAAGACGGCCTGCTGGTCATCGACAACGGCCGGATCAGCGCCCTGGGCCACGCCCGCGACCTGCTGCCGCACCTGCCCGCCGAGGTCGAAATCACCCACTACCAGGACGCGCTGATCACCCCCGGGCTGATCGATACGCATATCCACCTGCCGCAAACCGGCATGGTCGGCGCTTATGGCGAACAGCTGCTGGACTGGCTCAACACCTACACCTTCCCCTGCGAACGCCAGTTCGCCGACAAGGCCCATGCCGAGGACGTCGCAGAGATTTTCATCAAGGAACTGCTGCGCAACGGCACCACCACCGCGCTGGTGTTCGGCAGCGTGCATCCGCAATCGGTGCAGGCATTCTTCGAGGCCGCCGAAAAACTCGACCTGCGCATGATCGCCGGCAAGGTGATGATGGACCGCAACGCCCCCGACTACCTGACCGACACCGCCGAATCCGGCTACCAGGAGAGCAAGGCGCTGATCGAACGCTGGCACGGCAAGGGCCGCCTGCACTATGCGGTGACGCCGCGCTTCGCACCCACCAGCACGCCGCAGCAATTGGCGCTGGCCGGGCAACTGCTGGGCGAATACCCCGACCTGTACATGCAGACGCACATCAGTGAGAACAAGCAGGAAGTCGAGTGGGTCAACGAGCTGTTCCCCGAGCGCAGCGGCTACCTGGATGTGTACGACCACTACCAGCTATTGGGCGAACGCTCGGTGTTTGCCCACGGCGTGCATCTGTGCGATGACGAATGCGCGCGGTTGGCGCAGACCGGCTCGGCAGTCGCATTCTGCCCGACCTCGAACCTGTTCCTCGGCAGCGGGCTGTTCAACCTGCCGATGGCCGAGAAGCACAAACTCAACGTGGGCCTGGGCACTGACGTCGGCGGCGGCACCAGCTTCTCGTTGCTGCAGACGTTGAACGAAGCCTACAAGGTCATGCAACTGCAAGGCGCGCGACTGAGCCCGTTCAAGTCGCTGTACCTGGCCACCCTGGGCGGTGCGCGGGCGTTGCGGTTGGAGGACAAGATCGGCACGTTGCAGCCGGGTACCGATGCGGACTTCCTGGTGCTGGATTACAACGCCACGCCACTGCTCAGCTATCGCATGAAGCAGGCCAAGGACATTGCCGAGAGGTTGTTTGTATTGATGACGTTGGGGGATGACCGGGCGGTGTTGCAGACCTATGCGGCCGGTAATCTGGTCCACCAACGCTAATTTCAGATATGCCACAAACCCAAATGTGGGAGGGGGCTTGCCCCCGATTGCAGTGGTTCAGTCAAAGCATCCAGTGACTGATACACCGCAATCGGGGGCAAGCCCCCTCCCACATTTTTGATCGGGTTTACAGTTTGACCGACGAACGCCCCGGCTTCTTGCTCTGCAACAAATGCGAGAACACCGCATGCAAATCATCCGACGCGCTTTCCTCGTCGAGGTTGAGCTTGCTGTCGATATGATCCATATGATGCATCATCAAATTCACTGCCAGCGCCGCGTCTCGGGCTTCGATCGCATCGATCAACTGGCTGTGTTCATCGTAGGAACAGTGCGAGCGGTTGCCGCTTTCGTACTGCGCGATGATCAATGAGGTCTGGGACACCAGGCTGCGCTGGAAGCTGATCAGCGGCGCGTTTTTTGCCGCTTCGGCCAGCTTCAGATGGAACTCGCCGGAAAGGCGGATACCGGCACCGCGATCGCCGCGGGAGAAGCTGTCGCGTTCGTCGTTGACCATCTGCCGCAGCTCGGCCAACTGCTCCGCCGTGGCGTGCTGCACCGCCAGTTCCGTGATCGCCCGCTCGACCAGGCGCCGGGCCAGGAACACCTGGCGCGCTTCTTCGACACTCGGGCTGGCCACCACCGCGCCGCGATTGGGCCGCAGCAGTACCACGCCTTCATGGGCCAGGCGCGACAGCGCGCGGCGAATGATGGTGCGGCTCACGCCAAAGATTTCGCCGAGTGCCTCTTCGCTCAATTTGGTACCGGGTGCCAGGCGTTGTTCGAGAATCGCCTCGAAGATATGCGCGTAGACGATATCGTCCTGGGTTCCGCTGCGGCCGGTCTTGCTGGCTCGCGGTTGTTTCTTGAGAGGTTGCAACTGTTCGTTCATGGGCACTCGGATCGGGAGAACGGCGGCGAATTAACGGTAATACGGCAACAAAGAGGCGCTGGCAAGTATCAGCTAAAATCAGCGCACATTGTACACAACCCCATGCGCCAACACACTGTACGGCTGTTTGCGAGCCCGGCTGTATTGCAATGAGTCGTTACGTTTGAGTTTAGGCTTGAATCTGCGCCTTCACTGGCAAACTCCCAGGTAAAAGGAACACCTCGCCATGACCGACGCCACCCAAGCGCCCTTGCGCCCACTGGCCGACACTTCTCCCTCGGCCATCGTCGCCGGTTTCATCGCCATGATGACCGGCTATACCAGCTCCCTGGTGCTCATGTTCCAGGCCGGCCAAGCCGCCGGTTTGACCAGTGCGCAGATTTCCTCGTGGATCTGGGCGATTTCCATCGGCATGGCGGTGTGCAGCATCGGCCTGTCCCTGCGCTACCGCACACCGATCACCATTGCCTGGTCGACACCCGGCGCAGCGCTGTTGATCACCAGCCTCGGCGGCGTCAGTTACGGCGAAGCCATCGGCGCCTACATCACCTGCGCGGTGTTGGTGACGCTCTGCGGGCTGACCGGCAGCTTCGAAAAACTGGTCAGACGCATCCCGGCGTCGCTGGCGGCGGCCTTGCTGGCGGGGATTCTGTTCAAGATCGGCAGCGAGATTTTCGTCGCCGCGCAGCATCGCACCGGCCTGGTGCTGGGGATGTTTTTCACCTACCTGCTCATCAAACGCCTGTCGCCGCGGTATGCGGTGCTCGCCGCGCTGGTGATCGGCAGCGTGCTGTCCGGGCTGATGGGGCTCCTGGATTTCAGCGGTTTTCACCTGGAAGTGGCAACCCCGGTCTGGACCACGCCGCACTTCTCGCTGGCGGCGACCATCAGCATCGGCATCCCGCTGTTCGTGGTGGCGATGACCTCGCAGAACATGCCGGGCGTCGCAGTGTTGCGCGCCGATGGCTACAACGTGCCAGCATCGCCGCTGATCACCGCCACCGGCCTGGCCTCGCTGGTGCTGGCGCCGTTCGGCTCCCACGGCATCAACCTGGCGGCGATCAGTGCGGCGATCTGCACCGGGCCCCACGCCCATGAAGACCGTAACAAGCGCTACACGGCGGCAGTCTGGTGTGGCGTGTTCTACGGCATTGCCGGGGTGTTCGGCGCCACATTGGCGGCCTTGTTCGCAGCGCTGCCCAAGGAACTGGTGCTGTCGATTGCGGCGTTGGCGTTGTTTGGCTCGATCATCAATGGCTTGAGCATCGCCATGAATGAGCCGAAGGAACGGGAAGCGGCGCTGATCACCTTTATGGTCACCGCGTCAGGCTTGACGTTGTTTTCCATCGGGTCGGCGTTCTGGGGGATCGTGGCGGGGGTGTTGACGCTGCTGATTCTGAACTGGCGCAAGGCATAAAAAAACGGCGACCCTCAGGTCGCCGTTTTGTTTAGTATCACTTAGCCGCGTTGATCGGCTTTTCCGGATACCACACGTCCATCAACGGGCTGACTTCAGCCTTGGTCAGCTCGGAACGGGTTTTCAGCCAGGCGTCAACGGCAGCACGCTGCTCTTCGGAGACCGAGCCACGCTTCTGCAGGCAAACCAGACCGTAGTCATCGCCGCCGACATAGCCCAGACCGTTGGCTTCCATGGCTTCTTTGATGAACGCTTCGAGGAAAGCGTCGATAGCTTCTTCACTCAGGCCTTCGTTGAAGTCCAGGTTCAGTTCGAAACCCAGCTCTTGAAATTCATCAACGCACAGTTTTTTGCGCAGACGCTGGGAACGGTTAGTCGCCATTGGAACAATCCTCATAAGTAATAACGGGCGGCACTTTAGCAGCTTAAGGCAGCGATTGCCCGACTCTCTGGGACAGGCGGCGAAATGCCTGGAAAAAAAAACCCGATTAGCAGCTATCGTTCAGCTACAAGTGGTTCCAGCTTGGGGCATAATGCCGACACTTTCATGACTACTGAGGGATTTTCTTACATACCCCTCGCCTTTTTCACCCTCCTCAGCAGTAGGGTTTTATTCCTTATGATCAAATCTTTGCGTCCATTGCTCCTTGCCGGCGTTCTCCTGCCGCTGGCTTTTTCCGCCACCGCCGCCCCGATCAATAACACCCTGCCACCCAACGTTGCACAGGCCCTGCAGAAGGCCAAGTTGCAGAACACCGCATTGTCCCTGGTGATGCTGCCGTTGAACGGCCCCGGCACCCCCACCGTCTTCAATGCCGACGTCTCGGTGAACCCGGCCTCCACCATGAAGCTGGTCACCACCTACGCAGCCCTGGAAATGCTCGGCCCCAACCACCAGTGGAAGACCGAGTTCTACACCGACGGCACCCTCAGCGGTGGTGTATTGCGCGGCAACCTGTACCTCAAGGGCGGCGGCGATCCCAAGCTGAACATGGAAAAACTCTGGCTGCTGATGCGCGACCTGCGGGCCAATGGCGTGCAGCAAGTCACCGGCGATCTGGTGCTGGACCGTGGCTTCTTTATTCCGCCGCAACTGCCGGAGTTCAATGACGACGGCAATGACGAGAACAAACCGTTCCTGGTCAAGCCCGATGCCTTGCTGGTCAACCTCAAGGCCCTGCGCTTCGTGACCCGCAACGATTCCGGACGCGTGATCGTGTCGGTCGAGCCGCCGATCGCCAGCATTCGCATCGACAATCAGGTCAAGGCGTCCAACGCCAAGCAATGTACCGGCGACGTGCGCTACAACCCGGTGACGGCGGCGGATGGCAGCATCACCGTGACCGTCAGCGGCCAGTTGGGCGATGGCTGCAGCTCGCAGACCTACTTGTCGTTGCTCGACCACGCCACGTACACCGCCGGCGCCGTGCGGGCGATCTGGCAGGAATTGGGCGGCACCATCCAGGGCCGTGACATCCAGGCACCGGTGCCCAAGGACGCCAAGGTACTGGCGCGGGCCTTCTCGCCGGACCTGGCGGAAATCATCCGCGACATCAACAAATACAGTAACAACACCATGGCCCAGCAGTTGTTCCTGAGCCTGGGCGCGCAGTTCCGCAACGACGCCGACGCCGACGGCGACGATGCCAAGGCCGCGCAACGCGTGGTACGCCAGTGGCTGGCGAAAAAAGGCATCACCTCACCGCACCTGGTGATGGAGAACGGTTCGGGCCTGTCCCGTGCCGAACGCGTCAGCGCGCGTGAGATGGCGGCCATGTTGCAAGCCGCGTGGAGAAGCCCCTACGCCGCGGAATACATCAGCTCGATGCCAATCGCCGGCACCGACGGCACCATGCGTAAACGCCTGAAGACCACCGCCATGCGCGGTGAAGCCCACGTCAAGACCGGCACCTTGAACACCGTGCGCGCCATCGCCGGGTTCAGCCGCGACAACAACGGCAATACCTGGGTGGTGGTGGCGATCCTCAACGATCCGAAGCCGTGGGGTGCGTCGTCGGTGCTCGACCAGGTGCTGCTGGACCTGTACCGCCAGCCGAAGCTGGCGGCAGCGGCGCCAGTCCTCTAGACACCGCCACAACCTGTGGGCAAGCCCGCGCCCACAGGTTGTGTACGACGTCGACATTCACACCGGCAAGCGTTCCGCTTCGACCCGATCCCTGCCCGCCTGCTTGGCTACGTACACCGCCGAATCCGCGCGCAGCAGTAACCCGTCGATCCCCTCATCGACCCGCCAACTGGCCACCCCGAAGCTGGCGGTGACGACTCCCACCGTCCCCATCGGCGCATCGCGCAGCGCCCGCCAAAGCTCCATCGCCAAACCGTAGGCCTGGGCGCCGTCGGTGTTGGGGCACAACACCATGAACTCCTCGCCACCCAGGCGACAGAACACATCGGTGCGGCGCAAGCGCTGGCTGATGCGCTTGCACAGTTCCTGCAACACCGCGTCGCCAACCGCATGGCCGTACTGGTCGTTGATACGCTTGAAGTGATCGATATCCAGCATGATCACCGACAACGCCCCCGAGGTGCGATTGAGGCGGACCATCTCAGCCTTGAGACGATCCTGGAAATACCGACGGTTATGGATTCCGGTGAGGGCATCGGTGATGGACAGCGCGCGCAGTTCTTCTTCCACGCGCTTGAGATCGGAAATGTCCGACACATAGCCATGCCACAGCGTACCGCCGCCCGGCAGTTCTTCCGGCGTGGCCTCACCGCGAATCCAGCGCAGGCCCCGTTGCGGCAGTTGCACGCGGTACTCTTCGCGCCAGTGGCTCAATTGCAGCGCGGATAAGCGGATCGACGCACGCACCCGCTCGACATCCAGCGGGTGGATGCGCTCCAAGACCTGCGTTGCATCCCGTTGCAGCACCCCTGTGTCGATCTCATAGATATCGCGCATGCCATCGCTGGCGTAGACAAACCGCCACTTGTCCTGGGGTTCCAGAGTGAATTGGAAGATCCCGCCCGGGACATGGGCGCTGAGCTTTTTCAGCAGACGGTCGCGCACGGCCAGGGCCTCATAGGCGCGTTTTTGCTCGGTGACATCCAGGTACATCGCCAGGTGCCCGACCCATAAGCCATGGTCATCCAGCAACACGGTGCCCAACATATTCACCGTCAAACGGCTGCCATCCTCACGCACCAAGGTCCACTCGCGCGCCTCGTGCGGGCTGCCCGGGCTCTCCACCAGCATCGCCTGGCTCGGCGGGATTCGCCGGCCCAACGCAATGCTCAGACTCGCCGCACGCACATCCAGCTCCGCCGCCACATGCAGGCTCTCCAGGGTCGAGCGGCCGAGTATGTGCTCGGCCTTGAACCCCAGCATCTGCTCGGCACCGGCGTTGAAGGTGTTGATCACGCCGTGCAAGTCGGTGGCAATGATCGCAACCTGCGTCGCGGCGTTCAGCACACTGCGTAACTGGCCATGGGCGCTGCGCAGTTCCTGCTCGCGCAGGCGTAGCTGCACGGTACGCTGCTCCACCAGTTTCAAGGCGCGCTGACGCTGGCTGACCAACATATAGAGCAAGACACTGAGCAACAGGCTGAAGAGCCCGCCCACGGCCAGGATCGGGACCAACGACGAGCCGTTGCCCTGTTCGAACACCTGGCTGGGGCGCAGGTTCAGGGCGTAGACATGATCGCCGAGGGTGAGGCGGCGCGCGGCGACCAGATCGCTGTCGGCCAGGGCATTGCTGGATTCGTACAACAGGCGCCCTTGCTGGTCGGAAGTGTCGACGATCTGCGTCACCAGATTATCGCGGTCCGACTTGGGCAAGCCGTCGGCCATCAACTGGCGCATGCTGATCACGGCCATCACAAAGCCGTAGGGTTCTGTTCCGCCCGGGGAGACGACCGGCGCGACCAATAACACGCCGGTGGCATAGGCCGGTTCCACCCCCACCAACTGCATGGGCTGGGACACGGCCAGCTTGCCGCTCGCTTGTGCGCGCTCCAGGGTCGAGCGCCGCAACGGCTGGGCCAGCAGGTCAAAGCCCAGCGGCGAACCGAGCAGGCTTCGGGTCTGGCTGTACAGGACCGGCACGTATTCATCGCGCTCCACCGCCGGGGCCAACTCACCGTGTGAATTCAGTTCCCGTATGCTGAACGGCAGACCGCGCTGACGCGATACGTCCTGTTCAAACTGAGCGCGCTGATCACGCATAACCCGCGGCGCCCAGGCATAGGCCCGGGAACGCAGCAGCAAAGGCTGGGCGAAACCGTCGAACTCGTCGCGGGACACATTATTGGAATTGACGAAGAAGCGTTGCAGGCTGGTCAGGCGTTGCTCCTGATCCTCGAAACGCTCCTGCAGACGGGTGAATCGCTCATTGACCAACAGCTGGAAACGCTAGCGCCCCTGCTGTTGATAGAGATCGGATGTCGCCCAGGCGACGATGATCGTCAAGGCGCTACCGCCCAGAAACACCACCAATGCCATCAACCAAGCCGATACCTGCTCATTGATAAAACCTAGGATCTTCGGGCGAACGGCTTGCAACGGCATAGGCAACACTCACAACGCCAGCGTGTGGGGGGATCACTTTGGCCGGACATTTAGTTATAGCGAGCGGCCCTCCGTTTGACCAGCGTAAAAAAGCCGCAAGACCGGATAATTCCAGGCTTGCGGCTGATGGGTGGAGCAATCAGCGAGCAGTGATTTTCCAGGCCCGATGGATCTTCGCGTTACGCGCAAAATCCGGGTCGAGGGTCTTGTCGCTGATCTCCTCGACCGCGTAGCGTTCGCTGAGGTTGTCCTCAAGCACGAACTTGCGGAAGTTGTTCGAGAAGTACAGCACGCCGCCCGGTGCCAGGCGCGCCATGGCGAGGTCGAGCAGTTGCACGTGGTCGCGCTGCACGTCGAAGATCCCTTCCATGCGCTTGGAGTTGGAGAAGGTCGGCGGGTCGATGAAGATCAGGTCGAACTCATCGCGACTAGCTTCCAACCACGCCATCACATCACCCTGCTCCAGGCGGTTCTTGTCGGAGAAACCGTTGAGGGAGAAGTTGCGGCGCGCCCAGTCCAGGTAGGTCTTGGACAGGTCGACGCTGGTCGTGGTGCGCGCGCCGCCCTTGGCCGCATGCACGCTGGCGGTGGCGGTGTAGCAATACAGGTTGAGGAAACGCTTGCCGGCCGCCTCTTTCTGGATACGCATACGCATCGGCCGGTGGTCGAGGAACAGGCCGGTGTCAAGGTAGTCGGTGAGGTTGACCAGCAGCTTCACGCCGCCTTCGCTGACCTCGGTGAACTTGCCCTGGGCGCTCTGGCGTTCGTACTGCTTGGTGCCGCTCTGACGCTCGCGGCGCTTGACCACCACGCGGCTCTTGTCGATGTTCAGCGCCTGGGGAATGGCCGCCAATGCGTCGAACATGCGCGCGGAGGCTTTTTCCGGGTCGATGGATTTCGGCGCGGCGTATTCCTGCACGTGGACCCAATCGTGATACAGGTCGATGGCCATGGAATATTCCGGCATGTCGGCATCGTAGACGCGGTAGCAATCCACGCCCTCACGCTTGGCCCACTTGCCCAGTTGCTTGAGGTTCTTTTGCAGGCGGTTGGCAAACATCTGCCCGCCTTCGCTCAGGCGCGCCTGTTCGACCACGGGGGCCGGCGCCGGTGCAGGTTTGATCGGGTTGCCGTTCTTGTTGTACTGACGCTCTTGCGGCTCGGTCGGGGCCTGGTCGTAGGCCGCTTGTTCACGTTCGGCCTGGCGCTGCTCCGGGGTGCGGCGCTCGCCGGTGACGAACTGGTCCGGGTTGACCTTGATCAGCAGCAATTTGCACGGCAAGGCGCCGTTCCAGAATGAATACTGCTTGTGACTGCGGATGCCCATGCGCTTGCCCAGGTCCGGCGCGCCGGTGAACACCGCCGCCTCCCAGCCCATGCACGCCTGGCGCAGACGCTCGCCGAGGTTCTGGTAGAGGTACAACAGGCTCGCTTCGTCGCCCAGGCGCTCGCCGTAGGGCGGGTTGCAGATCACCAGGCCTTTCTGATTCTGGTCCGGACGCGGCTCGAACGTGCCGACTTCGCCCTGGTACACCTTGATCCAATGGCTGAGACCGGCACGCTCGATGTTGTTGCGAGCAGGCTGGATCAAGCGCGGATCGGCTTCGTAGCCACGAATCCACAACGGCGGCTTGTTCATGCCGATGGCAGCGCGCTCGCTGGCCTCGGTGTGCAGTTTCTTCCACAACGCCGGGACGTGACCGAGCCAGGTGGTGAAACCCCACAGTTCGCGATTGAGGTTGGGCGCCATATCGGCGGCGATCATCGCGCCTTCCACCAGGAAGGTGCCGACGCCGCACATCGGGTCGGTCAACGCGCCGCCTTCCGCGGCGATGCGCGGCCAGCCGGCACGGATCAGGATGGCTGCAGCGAGGTTTTCCTTCAATGGTGCGGCGCCCTGCTGCAGGCGGTAACCGCGCTGGTGCAGGCTGTGGCCGGACAGGTCGAGGGAGAGAATCGCTTCGCCACGGTCCAGGCGCAGGTGGATGCGCAGGTCCGGGTTGATCTTGTCGATGGACGGACGCTCGCCGGTCGGGGTGCGCAGCTTGTCGACAATCGCATCCTTGACCTTCAGCGCGCCGAAGTGGGTGTTGTCGATGCCCGAGCCGTGACCGCTGAACTCCACCGCCAGGCTGCCGTCCGGGACCATGTGATCGGCCCAGTCGATATCCAGCACGCCATGGTAGAGGTCTTCGGCGTCCTTCATCGGGAAGCGCTTGAGGACCAGCAACACGCGGTTGGCCAGGCGCGACCAGAGGCACAGGCGGTAGGCGGTTTCCATGTCGGCCATGCCGCGCACGGCCGAGGTGTGCTCGCGGGCTTCCTCAAGGCCAAGCCCGACGGCTTCCTCGATCAGCAGGCCTTCGAGGCCCTTGGGGCAGGTGAGGAAGAGTTCAAAACGGTCCGACATGGGCAATCCAGGCTTTTCAGCAATAAATGAACGGGCGACGCATCGCCGGCTCGGTTTTCAATCAAGCACTTTTCTTGAAGAGTGCCCGCGTGGCACGAATGTGCCGTCCCACCCCGTCTGGCGGGCCTGTGGGCCTTGATTGACGGGGCAGAGAGATAAGTGATGCAACAAAAAGAAATATTCAGACCCTTCGTCGAATAATAACCGACTGCAACGGGCGGGCTTTTTCAGCAAGGGATTAAGCCATTCTCTTCGTAAGGCACATCATAGCCGGCTTTGCCCAATAAAAGGGGCGAAAAGCCATCCCAGCTTATGGCTATAACATCGTTATTGTTACGTGCTTATGACAAAACGATCATTGAATCCATGTGACCTATTGGTTAGAACTCAACACAGGTCAGCGCCACAACGACGCTGGCACATTGGCTCGCCACGCCGGCAGCGGGCCGCACCAACGGCAGAAAAACTCTGCCCGGCCTCAGACGAGGCCGAAGGATATCAAGACAGTCAACAAGTGAGGGAAACACCCTATGAGAAGACTTAAGCGTGATCCGTTGGAAAGAGCATTTTTACGCGGATATCAATACGGCGTTCATGGCAAATCCCGTGAGCTTTGCCCATTTACTCTACCGTCGGTACGCCAAGCCTGGATCAACGGCTGGCGAGAAGGACGCGGCGACAACTGGGACGGTATGACAGGCACTGCGGGCATCCACAGACTCAACGAACTTCACGCGGTCGGCTAATCAAGGGCATTCAATTCCGACACCAGCACGAATATAGCTAACGACTTAACCACGCACGCCCTATCCAGGCGGCGGGCTTCGGCCCAGGGGCTCCTCTTGAGGAGCCCTTTTTATTGGACGTGTGTCAGGCCTTTTTGGGCAATGCCGCGATCGCGTCCACCGCCTCGCGAATCAGCGCCGGGCCTTTGTAGATAAAGCCGGAATACAGCTGCACCAGGCTCGCGCCAGCGGCGATCTTCTCGGCCGCGTGCTTGCCTTCGGTGATACCGCCGACCGCGATGATCGGCAAGCGCCCGGCCAGCTCGGCGGCCAGCACCTTGACGATGTGCGTGCTTTTGTCACGCACCGGAGCGCCCGACAAGCCGCCCGTTTCGTCACCATGGGCCAGGCCTTCAACACCGACACGGCTGAGGGTGGTGTTGGTGGCAATCACCGCATCCATGCCTGACTCCACCAGGGCCTGGGCGACCAGCACGGTTTCTTCATCCGTCATGTCCGGGGCGATCTTGATCGCCAACGGCACACGCTTGCCATGGCGCACGGCGAGGTCTTCTTGGCGCAAGCGCAAGGCTTCGAGCAATTGCTTGAGGGAATCACCGAACTGCAGGCTGCGCAGACCCGGGGTGTTGGGCGAGCTGACGTTCACCGTGACGTAGCTGGCGTGGGCGTAGACCTTGTCCAGGCAGATCAGGTAGTCATCCACCGCGCGCTCCACCGGCGTGTCGAAATTCTTGCCGATATTGATCCCGAGGACGCCCTTGTACTTCGCCGCCTGGACCCGCGACAGCAGGTGATCGACACCGAGGTTGTTGAAGCCCATGCGGTTGATGATCGCCTCAGCCTCCGGCAGGCGAAAGATGCGCGGCTTGGGGTTGCCCGGTTGAGGGCGCGGGGTCACGGTGCCGATTTCGACGAAACCAAAACCCAACTGCGCAAAGCCATCGATGGCCGTACCGTTCTTGTCCAGGCCGGCAGCCAGCCCGACTGGGTTGGGAAAGTCGAGCCCCATCACCGAAACCGGCATTTTCGCCGGTGCCTTGCATACCAGGCCATTGAGCCCCAGGCGGCCACCGGCACCGATCAGGTCCAGGGACAGATCATGGGAAGTCTCCGGGGAGAGTTTGAACAACAGCTGGCGGGCCAGGGTATACATGGGCGGGCTAGACTCGGATGGCGGCGATAAGTGGCGGCGATTATAGCCGGGCTGGCGGCCTGCGTGCGAGGCGTGCCGCCCAATCGTCAGTAGCGATGCGCGACCAACGCTTCGTAACGGGCCCAGACCTTCTGTGCGTACTGCAAGCGCAACGCCTCACGCTGTGGACCAGGCCCCGGGCCTGCGTTGTAGGCGCCGATGGCCGTCCAGTTATAGCCGAAGCGCTGAACGAACTCGGCAAGAATCGAGGCCCCGACCTCTACTGACAGGCACGGCTCACTCAACAGCCGGTCTTCGGTGATGCCTAATTTGAGCAAGCGGGGCAAGTGAATGCTGTTGATCTGCATCAGACCGATATCGCGGGTGCCGTTGCGATTGTTGTAATTCATCGCACCCGCACGGTAACCCGACTCTACGGCGGCAATGGCCTGCAGCAATTCCGGCTCAAGATCGTAGCGACTGGCCACCTCATCCCAACAATACGCCAGCGCCTTATTGCTGCCCATCAGCACTGCCAGTAACAGGCCCTTGCGCCACGCATTGCGCATCCCGGGGCTACCTGCCACAGGCCGAACAAACGGCGATGGGCGGCAATGAGGCGCGCTCGGCTGGCCGCACCGGGCATGTAAAGCGATAGCCCCTGCCATAGATCGTCTTGATAAACCCTTTGTCGGCGCGCAGATGTTTACGCAACGAATAAATGCAGCGCGTCAGCGACTCCTCCGACACCTCTCCCTGGCGCCAAGCCATTTCAAGCAAACAGTCTTTGGTCATCAGCGCACCACCGGACACCAACAACAAGCGCAGCACTTGCCATTCCTTGGGCGGCAACTGGATATCCACGCCCTCGCCGGTCAAGCGTCCATCGCCATGCAGGGTCCAGCGGCCAAAGACCAGGGAAATCGTCATCCCTCCATCATTCACCACGGCCATACACACCTCTGCATCCAACCACTGACATTGAAATCCTGATTTCCAGAAATGGCGCATACGCCGACCGCACGACTATAAAAAAGGCCTCCCCGAGCCACCCTAGGAGAAAGCCCATATCAGCAGGGCTTTCCGGAAGCGCCTTGTAAGAAATCTCACTGGAACTGATAACTAAGGCGATACCCACTCCTGGTAGACCTCAAGCAGCTCAACCCCCAGGCGGTCTTCCAACTGCACCAATTCGCCCAGAGCCAGTAACTGGCCGTTGACGCGCACTTCCACGCAATGGATGACCTCCGGTGCCAGCGGCAGCACTTTCCCCGGTGCAAACAACGCCAGCCGCTTGCGCGTGATCAGTTGTTCCTGCAAAAGAATTTCCAGATGCATGACGAGCGCCTACCTCATTGATCGACATCGCGAATCGACCGCACAAACGCACGTTGCACCCGTTCGTATTGCGGCTGAGTCAGCGGTGGCGGCCCGACGGTGCCATCCAGGGTCTTGAGCTCGTTGCCCACGGCCCGGGCCTGAATCACAAACAGCCGTACTTCGGCACGCTGGCCACGCGCAGTGGCACGCCCCTGCGCATCAACATCCCGGCGAAACCCGCCCAACCACAGGCGTTTCCCCTGCGGCATCCGAACGACACTGCTGACGCTGACCCTCCCGACCGCGGTCATTTTCTGACGCCGCCCCGCCTCGCCCATCTGGCGGTCATCCTCAAGGCTCAGCAGCATCTCGATCTCGTTCGCCTCGGCAAACCGCGGCAACGCGCTGACCTGGGTGCCATAGCGTATGGGTTTCCAGTCGGTGCGAGCGACGGCGGGCCCCGGCACGTAGAGTGTGTGGTTATCCTGGAACACCGCAGGAACGTTCTCCTGGGTGAGAATCACCGGCAGTGTCACCACCCGCGCGCGCCGTCGTCGCTCCAGCACGGCGATCTGCGCCATCAGGCGATTGTCCTCCAACGGCTCCAGCACCCGGGTCGCCGAAGTTGATGTGTGGGTTTCCTCGGCCCAGGCCTGATCGATTTTCTTCAGTTCGTCACGGTCCACGTCCACCAGCCACAGCGAAACCTCGATCGCGCGCTTGGGCACATCCAGCTCCGCCACCAATTGCTCGATAAAACGCACCTGGGCAGGCTTGCCCTTGATCAGCAGGCTGTTGGTATCCGGGTAAGGAATCACGGCCAGGCTCTTGTCGGCCAGCAAGCCGGGCGGCCGTTGCGCGGGGGCCTGTTGTTCGCGGGAAAGCACGGTCTCGATCAGCGACGCCATGCCCGGCACATTGACCTTTTCATCGCCCATGACGTACTCGCGGTCCGCCACATGGGTATTGAGCACCTGCACCACGCCAAACGCCTGCTGGCCCACACGGAGCGCGGCCCGCTGGCGGTCCATCAATTGCGTAAGGTGCAGCACCTGGTCGACATAGTTCGCCGGCCCGGACACATAGAACATCCGGCCCCCGCTCTCCCGCAGCGGGTAGCGGGACTCATCGAGCCCCGAGCGACGCATGAACTCGCGCAGCCTTGAGACGGAAATATGCCGCAGCGTCACCGCCGAGCTCTTCGCTTCATCTGCTGCGTAGAGGTAGAGCACCTGCCCGTCGCTGTACCAGATCAGGTGATGCTGCTCGGCTACCGCCTCCAGCACCTGCTGTGCCCGGCTGAAATCGTAGGTTCCGTCAACGCGTTGCCGAGCCGCCGACCGGCTGACAACGACCGGCAGGCCGAGAGGCAGCGACAACGCGCTGAAAAACGTGTGCAGGCTTTCGTCCCGCGCCTGGTAAGTCTCACCCCGGGCAGACGCACAGCCCAGCATCAACACCGCGTAAAACAGCCAGCGGCACAGCCGATGGGCGGCCATCGTTGTCGGAGAATCAGCGTACACCGTGGGGTTTCCTGGGCAGTCTGGCATAGGGAAGCGGCCATACTGAAAGCCTGTGGCGTTTCAATCTTGATGGAAAGTTGACGGCGTAGCGCGCCGTTCCGCCCGTGGCATGTGCCTTGCTATGCACTCTGTATCAGAGCGCGCGCCAACGTCGGAGCGGGCTTACGGACAAAGGCGTCGTTACCCGCAATGGCTCGCGCCGCCATCTGAGGGAGCGACGCTTTTTTTTGAACGAAAAGGTAGGTGTTGATGAACGATTCGGACGGCAACAGCCCGATAAACGACCCGCTGGCTTGGGTCAACGGCAGTGACGCCCCGGAAAAGAGCAGCCTCGACCTGGGCTTCATGGCCTTGAGCGATTGCGCCTCGCTGGTGGTCGCGGCCACCCAGGGCTTCGCGCAACCCTATGGCTTGACACTGAACCTCAAGCGTCAATCGTCGTGGGCCAACCTGCGCGACAAACTGGTCAGCGGCGAACTGGATGCCGCCCACAGCCTGTATGGGCTGATCTACGCCGTACACCTGGGCATCGGCGGCGTGGCCGCCACCGATATGGCGGTACTGATGGGGCTGAACCAGAACGGGCAGAGCATCAACCTGTCCCACGACCTGCAACAGCAAGGGGTGGTCACTCCTGAGGCACTGGATCGCCACGTGCACCAAAGCCGAACAAAACTGACCTTCGCCCAGACGTTTCCCACAGGCACCCACGCCATGTGGCTGTATTACTGGCTGGCGAGCCAAGGTATCCATCCATTGCAGGATGTGAACAGTGTGGTGGTACCGCCGCCGCAAATGGTGGCGCACCTATTGGCTGGGCGCATCGACGGTTTTTGTGTCGGCGAACCCTGGAGCGCCAGTGCGGTGAAGCAGAACCAGGGCTTCACCCTGGCGACCAGCCAGGCGATCTGGCCGGACCACCCGGAAAAGGTGCTCGGCTGCACCCAAGCGTTTGTCGACCAATACCCCAACACCGCCCGCGTACTGGTGATGGCGATTCTGGAGGCCAGCCGCTTTATCGAGGCGAGCCACGAAAACCGCCGTTCCACCGCGCAGCTGCTCAGCGCCCGCGAGTACCTCGACGCGCCACTCGACTGCATCGAGCCGCGTCTGCTCGGGACTTACGACGATGGGCTTGGCAACCAGTGGCAAGATCCCCACGCACTGCGCTTTTTCGCCGATGGCGAGGTGAACGTGCCCTACCTCTCCGACGGCATGTGGTTCATGACCCAGTTTCGCCGCTGGGGCCTGTTGCGCGAAGACCCGGACTACCTCGGCATTGCCCGCCAAGTGCAGCAACTGGAGCTGTATCGCCAGGCAGCCGATGCCGTCGGCGTCACCGCGAACGCCCAGGACATGCGCAGCAGCCAACTGATCGACGGCAAGATCTGGGATGGCTCCGCCCCCGCCACCTACGCCCGCAGCTTCCGCCTCCATGCCCTGGCTGACCACACCAGCCGCCACGCCTTGCGCTGACAGGAGGACCGATATGTTGCGAATCCTGTTGATCAACGACACACCGCGCAAGGTCGGGCGCCTCAAGGCGGCACTGACCGAGGCCGGGTTTGAGGTGATCGATGAGTCGGGCCTGACCATCGATCTGCCTGCGCGCGTCGAAACGGTGCGGCCGGACGTAATCCTGATCGATACCGAGTCACCCGGCCGCGATGTGATGGAGCAAGTGGTGCTGGTCAGCCGCGACCGACCGCGTCCGATCGTGATGTTTACCGACGAACACGACCCGGACGTCATGCGCCAGGCCATCAAATCCGGCGTCAGCGCCTACATTGTCGAAGGTATCCAGGCCCAACGCCTGCAGCCGATCCTCGACGTGGCCATGGCCCGCTTCGAAAGCGACCAGGCCCTGCGCGCCCAGCTGCAGGCCCGCGATCAACAGCTGGCCGAGCGCAAGCGCATCGAACTGGCCAAAGGCATGCTGATGAAAATGAAGAACTGCAACGAGGAAGAGGCCTACACCCTGATGCGCCGCCAGGCCATGAGCCGCCAGCAGAAACTGATCCAGGTGGCGGAGCAGATCATCGCCATGAGCGAGTTGCTGGGCTAACCCTCCTCGACAGCGGCTACGGCAGATTGGCCCAGGACTTGCTAAGTATTCAACACAGGTAACCAACGGCGGTTGCCCCTTCACGACAAAGACGTCGCACACCCGGTTTGCCCTCGCGGACCCGGTGGCGGCGTTTTTTTGTTTTGGCCCTTTGACACGGGGCCGGTGGGGCGGCCGTAGCCGGCTGTTCCATCACCAGGCCTTCTTACAAGACTCCCAACCGTTGAGGTGCGTGATGAAATCAAGCTTCTGGAAATCCGGGCACACCCCGACCCTGTTTGCCGCGTTCCTGTATTTCGACCTGAGCTTCATGGTCTGGTACCTACTGGGCCCGCTGGCGGTGCAGATCGCCGCCGACCTGCACCTGACCACTCAACAACGCGGCCTGGTGGTGGCGACCCCCATCCTGGCAGGCGCGGTGCTGCGTTTTCTGATGGGCATGCTGGCGGACAGACTCTCGCCCAAGACCGCCGGGCTGATCGGCCAGGTGATTGTGATCGCCGCACTCTTCGGCGCCTGGAAACTCGGCATCCACAGCTATGAACAAGCCCTGTTGCTGGGGTTGTGCCTGGGGATGGCCGGAGCGTCCTTCGCGGTCGCCCTACCGTTGGCGTCCCAGTGGTATCCCGCGGAGCACCAGGGCAAAGCCATGGGCATCGCCGGCGCCGGCAACTCGGGCACTGTGTTCGCAGCCATACTGGCACCGGTACTCGCAGCGGCGTTCGGCTGGAGCAATGTGTTCGGTTTCGCCCTGATTCCGTTGATCCTGACCCTGATCATCTTCGCCTGGCTTGCGCGCAATGCCCCCGAACGCCCGAAGGCCAAATCCATGGCCGACTACTTCAAGGCCCTCGGCGACCGTGACAGCTGGTGGTTCATGTTTTTCTACAGCGTGACCTTCGGCGGCTTCATCGGCCTGGCCAGCGCCCTGCCCGGCTACTTCAACGACCAATACGGCCTGAGCCCGGTGACCGCCGGCTACTACACCGCCGCCTGCGTGTTCGGCGGTAGCCTGATGCGCCCACTCGGCGGCGCCCTGGCCGACCGTTTCGGCGGGATTCGCACGTTGCTGGGCATGTACAGCGTGGCAGCGATCTGCATCGCTGCGGTGGGTTTCAACTTGCCCAGCTCCTACGCGGCCCTGGCACTGTTCGTCTGCACCATGCTCGGCCTTGGCGCCGGTAATGGTGCGGTGTTCCAGTTGGTGCCCCAGCGTTTCCGCCGTGAGATCGGCGTAATGACCGGCCTGATCGGCATGGCCGGCGGTATCGGTGGCTTCGCCCTGGCGGCGGGCATGGGTGCGATCAAACAAAGCACCGGCAGCTATCAACTGGCCCTGTGGTTGTTCGCCAGCCTTGGCGTACTGGCCTGGTTCGGCCTGCACGGCGTCAAGCGCCGCTGGAGAACCACCTGGGGCTCGGCTGCCGTGACCGCCGCGCGCGTCTGATGAGCCTGCACCTGAGCGTCGCCCAGGCCAGCACCATCGGCCCGCGCGCCGAGAACCAGGACGCCCTGCGCGTGGTCACGCCCCTGGCGGAGCTGGCCGCGAGCAAGGGTTACCTGTGCGCCATCGCCGACGGTGTCAGCCAATGCGCCGACGGCGGTCTGGCCGCACGCTCGACCTTGCAGGCGTTGGCCCTGGACTACTACGCCACACCGCAAACCTGGGGTGTGGCCCAGGCGCTCGAACGTCTATTGCTGGCGCAGAATCGCTGGCTGCGGGCCAATGGCGGTGGCCAGCCGTTGCTGACCACCCTCAGTGCCCTGGTGTTTCGCGGGCAACGCTTCACCTTGGCCCACGTCGGCGACTGCCGGGCGTATCGCTGGCTGGACGGCGAATTGCAGCGCATCAGCGAAGATCATGTATGGGAACAGCCGGGCATGCAGCATGTGCTCAAGCGCGCGCTCGGCCTGGATCAACACCTGGTGCTGGATTTTCTCGACGGCCAATTGCGCGAGGGCGAATGCTTCCTGCTGCTCAGCGATGGGGTGTGGGCGACTTTGGGTGATCACAGCATCAGTGCGATCCTGCGCGAGCAGACCGACCTCGATCTGGCGGTACACACCCTGGTCACCGCCGCACACCTGGCCGGCAGCCAGGACAACGCCAGTGCCCTGCTGGTACGCATCGATAAACTCGGCGCCGCGACCCTGGGCGACGCGCTGGTGCAATTGCAGCAATGGCCGCTGCCACCCGCGCTGAAAGCCGGGCAACAGTTCGAAGGCTGGCAGGTGGAAAGCGTATTGGCGCAAAGCCGCCAGTCGTTGCTGTACCGGGTCCGCGATGCCCAGCAGCAACCCTGGTTGCTGAAAACCCTGCCCCTCAGCCGTGACGACGACAACGACGCCGGTCAAGCCTTGCTGTCTGAGGAATGGTTTCTGCGGCGGGTGGCCGGGCGCGCGTTTCCTGAAGTACACGCGGCCAGCGGGCGTCAGCACTTGTACTACGTGATGCGTGAATATCCGGGGCAAACCCTGGCGCAGCTATTCCTGCAACAGGGCCCATTGCCCCTGGCGCAATGGCAATTCGTGGCCGAACGCTTGCTGCGGGCGGTGGGCCTGTTGCATCGTCGGCAAATACTGCACCGTGACATCAAACCGGAGAACCTGCTGCTAGGTGACGATGGTGAGTTGCGCGTACTGGATTTCGGCCTGGCCTACTGCCCGGGTCTCTCCGAGGATCGCGCGCATGTACTGCCCGGCACACCAAGCTTTATCGCGCCCGAAGCGTTCCAGGGCGACCGTCCCACAGCCCAACAAGACTTATACAGCGTAGGTGTCAGCCTGTATTACTTGCTGACTGGGCATTACCCCTACGGTGAAATTGAGGCTTTCCAACGGCCCAGATTCACCCAACCGGTCAGCGCCAGCCGCTACCGCCCCGACCTCCCGGACTGGTTACCACTCAGCCTCGAGCGCGCGGTGGCGGCTCAACCTGCACAACGCTATGAAACCGCCGAAGAATGGCTGCTGGTGCTGGAGCAGGCAGACCGACGGGAGCTGAGTGTCCGCCCCCGGCCGTTGCTGGAGCGGGAACCCTTGAAGGTCTGGCGCACCCTGGGGTTGCTCTCGATGCTGATCAATCTGGCGCTTCTTTACTTACTCTTTCACCGCTGACGTCATCTCTAGACGAGGGAAAACACATGAACGCAAAAGTCTGGCTGGTGGGCGCGGGCCCTGGCGACCCGGAGCTGTTGACCCTCAAGGCGGTTCGGGCGATGAACTGCGCCGATGTGGTGCTGATCGATGATCTGGTCAACCCGCAGGTACTGGAACACTGCACGGCAGCGCGGGTGATCACCGTCGGCAAGCGTGGGGGCTGCCGCTCAACGCCGCAGGACTTCATCCACCGCCTGATGTTGCGCTACGCCCGCCAGGGCAAGTGCGTGGTACGGCTCAAGGGCGGCGACCCGTGCATTTTCGGGCGCGGTGGCGAAGAGGCGATGTGGCTGCGCGAACGCGGCGTCGAAGTCGAGTTGGTCAACGGGATCACAGCCGGGCTGGCGGGCGCGACGAACTGCGCGATTCCACTGACCTTGCGTGGTGTCAGCCGCGGCGTGACGCTGGTCACAGCGCACACCCAGGACGACAGCAGCCTTAATTGGCGCGCGCTGGCGGAAGGCGGGACGACACTGGTGATCTATATGGGGGTGGCGAAGCTGGAAGAGCTTCGTCAGCAGTTGCTGGAAGGCGGGATGGCCGCGGATATGCCCGTGGCGATGATCGAAAATGCCTCATTGCCGCAGCAGCGGGAGTGCCGTAGCCATTTGTCGCAGATGCACGAGGATGCGCAGGCGTTCGCCCTGAAGAGCCCGGCGATCCTGGTGATCGGCAGTGTCGCCGCCGCCTCGCAAGCAGCGAGCGTCGCAGCGGCAGCCAGCGCCTGAGGCAAACTCCAGGCGAAAAAAAACCCGGCCGAAGCCGGGTTTTTTTCTACTACTCAGTAATTACTGAGCAGCTTGAGCTTCAACAGCAGCTTCTACGCGACGGTTGATAGCGCGACCAGCTTCAGTTGCGTTGTCAGCAACTGGGCGGGATTCGCCGTAACCTACCGAGGTGATGCGGCTAGGTGCTACGCCGTCTTTAACCAGAACTTGCTTAACAGCGTCAGCACGACGCTGGGACAGCTTCTGGTTGTAGGCGTCTGGACCCACGGAGTCAGTGTGACCAGCCACTTCTACGTGGGTAGCTGGGTACTGAGCCATGAAGTCAGCCAGGTTTTTCACGTCGCTGTAGCTGTTAGGCTTAACAACCGACTTGTCGAAGTCGAACTTAACGTCCAGCTCAACACGAACAACCTGAGCAACCGGAGCTTCTGGCTCTGCAACTGGCTCTGGAGCTGGTGCTGGGGTAGGAGCTGGAGCAACTGCGCCAGCGTTACCGCCGAAGTTCACACCCAGGCCGACCAGTGCGGAGTAATCCCACTTGCCGTTGTCCAGTGCGTAGTCAGCTTCAACACCGGCACGAGCGTACAGGTTGTTGGTGAAGTAGTACTTCACGCCAGTACCAGCGATGAGCTGGGTAGTTTGGTCGCGACCGCTGTGGCCATCAGCACGAACGTTGCCACGGCTCTGGTGACCGACACCGCCTTCTACGTATGGACGCAGGGAGTCGACGCCAGCTTGACCGAAGTGATACTGGGCCACGAGGCTGCTGGTATCGCCTTTGATCTTCTGGCTACCGGTACCGTCGTTCGAACGGGTGTGGTTGGTCTTGTCGTAGGACAAGTTCAACGACAGGTCGTCGGTCAGGAAATAACCAATGCGAGCGCCTGGGTTGAAGCCGTCTTCGATATGTTTGACGCTATCGTTGTACTGCTTCTTGTAGAACAGCTCGCCTTCAACTGCGCCTTGGCCTTGTGCCAGAACGCCGAAAGAAGTAGCGGCAATAAGAGAACCAATGGCCAAGCCCAAGGTGTTTTTCAGTTTCATCCGTTAAATCCCCATCTGGTGATTGTAAAGCAGTCCCACAAACCGGGGGACAACTCGGCGACAAGTCTAACAGAACTTGCCTACACGTAAGAGATATTTGCCACGCACTAAGTTTCAGTCTCGCCCGCAAATTTCTCACGTAATTTATCAAGAGCACGTTTGTAACGCATTTTTGTAGCACTCAAACCCATATGCATGATGTCAGCGATTTCCTGAAATTCCAGCTCTGCGACAAAACGTAGCACCAGAATTTCGCGGTCAATCGGGTTCACATGCACCAACCAGCGATCAAGTCCGCCCTTCTCCTCGGGTGCCGGCGTCTTTTCTTCAGACGCCTCCTCAAGGGGGTCCAGACTCAAGGCGTCCATCAAGCGACGCTTTCCCCGTTCCTTACGATACTGCGTGATGCACTCGTTGTACGTGATGCTGTAGAGCCATGTCTTGAACTTCGATTTGCCCTCGAAGTTCTTCAGGCCATACAACACCTTGAGCATCACTTCCTGACAGACATCATCCGCATCTCTATCGTTCCCTAAATACCTTGAACAAACGTTGAACAGAGTGCGTTGATATCTGCGCATCAATTCTTCGTACGCGCGTGTTACGTGAAACAGCTCCGTGTGTGCGCGCGCGACCAACTCCTCATCAGAGAGCTCACGGGGGTCATAGCGCGTGGACAGCGTTTGGGCTTTATTCAAAACAAGTCGTGCCGACAGTCAGGTCAATGTCCGCCACAGCCCGGTCACCCGGGTTCGCGGCGGCGTACATTAGCAGGGTTTGCCGGGTTAGCGGCTACTGACCTGCTGCTCCAGGAGAATCCGATTGGACAGCGACACCAGGTCGCCGTCATCGGTCAGCACAGTTGTCTTGACCGTACCGATCTCCTCGATTTGCCCCTCGACCTCGCCCACACGCACGTGCTGCCCTACCTGATACAACTCACGCACATAGATTCCCGCCAGAATCTGACCGGCAATTTCCCGACTTCCCAGCCCCATGGCCAGCGCAACGGCCAGACCAACGGTAATCAAAACAATCACAATCACGTGGTTGAGCAGGTCAGTCTTGACCTCCAACTGGCTGATCGCGACGGAAATACTGATGATGATCACCAGCCCCTGAGCGATTCGCCCCAGGCCTGCTGCGTAGTCCAGCCCGACGCCTTCAGCGGCCCCGCGTACCAGCCCGTTGGCCAATTGCGCAAGCAGAACGCCGACGAGAAGCACCAGCGCGCCGCCGAATACTTTCGGTAGATACAGTGCCAGCATGTCCAGCGTAGCTGAAACTCGCTCAAGGCCAAGGGATTGAGCCGCAGAAACCAGAAAAATCAACAAAACGAACCAGTAAACGATCTTGCCGATCAAGGTCGAGATCGGCACCTGCAGCCCGGCGCGGCCGAGCAGCTTGGTCAGGCCGGTGCCTGCCATCAAGCGGTCCAGACCGAGTTTGGCGAGCAGCTTGGACAGCAGGGTGTCGAGCAGCTTGGCCACGACAAAACCCAGCAATACCAGGACCAGCGCCCCAAACAGGTTGGGAATGAAATTCGCCACCTTGGTCCACAATGCGGTCATCGCGGTGACCAGGCTCTGGGTCCAGAGATCAAGTTCCATATTCAATCAGCCTTATCAGCAGTGCGAGCAAGAGGTTTACGACGGGAAACCGGCGAGACGTGGGCCGAACCATTGTTCAGGGCCATCATCAACGCCGGCAGCCAACGACCGAGCAGACCGAACAGATCTCCCGCCCCGACCTGACGGTTGGCGGTTTTCAACACGCGGCCCAGGCAGGCATCGTCATCCCGGTTGGATGGCGAAGCATTGAGCATGTCACGCAAAGACTGTTCGAACGGATCGTGCATAAAGACCTCTCGCAAGTGTTTTAAAAGACGAGGGTTAAATTCCTGAGGTCACATCGGCCCCTTCCTACGTTCAGGTCATATTCAGCTCAAACCCAGCGCAATCGTCGAAATAGCCACCATTGTCCGAGCGCCACCGAGACCATCAACAGGCAGGCAATCACAAATCCATAAGGACTGGCGGAGAACGGTATGCCCCCCACATTGATACCTAACAAGCCGGTCAGAAAACTCATCGGCAGGAAGATCCCGGTGATGATCCCGAAGCGGTACATTGTACGGTTCATGCGTACGCTCAAGCGCCGATCTTCGGCCTCCAGCACAAGCCCCACGCGCTCCCGGGTCAATTCGAGTTCTTCCAGGTAGCGGGTCAGGCTGTTGTTCAATTCGTTCCAATAGTCGGCATCGTCATCACAGAACCACGACAATTTGATCCGCGTCAGTTGGGCAAAGATATCCCGCTGCGGCGCCAGGAATCGCTTGAGCCCGGCCGCTCGCCGACGGATCTGCAAAATGCTGCCATGCTCCGGGGTATACCGTTCGTCGGTATCGAGTTTTTCTTCCTCTACGTCGACGATTTCAGACAGGTCGGACACCAGGTCCTGGACTTTGTGCGTCAGGTACTGCGCCATATACAGGATGAGTTCAGACGCGGTTTTTGGCCCCTTGCCATCCGCCAACTGCACCAGCAACTCATCGGTGGCGCGCAACGGGCGCAAGCGCAGGGAAATCACCCGGCTGGCAGCGGCGAAGATACGCACCGAAACCATGTCTTCCGGCTCAGCGCCAGGGTTGAGGTTGACCCCGCGCAGGAACAGCAGGAGTTCCGCGTCCGGCAACGGCAACAGGCGCGGGCGGGTGTTCTCCTCCAGCAGCAGGTCACAGGCGAACTCACTCAAGCCACTGGCCTTGCGCAGCCAGGTCTGGGTTTGCGGGTGGCTGCGATCCCAATGCAGCCACAGGCTTTCCTGGGGCTGCAGTTGCAATTGGTCAAGCTCAGTTCGGGCAATCGAACGCGCACCGCCTTTACCATCCAGCACCAGGGCATGCACCAGGCCCCACTGCGCGTTTTCTTCCTCGAACATCCTCACCCCTGTCGGTTATTGCGGTTTATTCGGGCATTTTCAGCGGGCTGGGCGACACGATCACGCCATTATTGTCGGCGTAGATGTATTCACCCGGACGGAATGTCACACCGGCAAAGGTCACTGCCACGTTCAAATCGCCAATGCCGCGCTTGTCAGTCTTCATCGGGTGGCTGGCCAACGCCTGCACGCCGAGGTCGGTCTGGGCGACGACGTCGACATCCCGGATGCAACCGTAGATCACCAGCCCTTCCCAACCGTTTTTCGCGGCTTTCTCGGCGATCATGTCGCCCAGCAGCGCGCGACGCAGGGAGCCACCACCGTCGACCACCAGCACCTTGCCGGCGCCTGGCTGGTCGGCCTGCTCCTTGACCAGGGAGTTATCTTCGAAGCATTTGATGGTGACGATCTCGCCGCCAAAGGAATCGCGGCCGCCGAAGTTGCTGAACATCGGCTCGGCCACCTGCACCAGTTCCGGGTAGGCGTCGCAAAGATCGGGAGTGACGTAGTGGTTCATTGAAAATTTCCTTTCTGTCAAAGACGTGTCTTTCGAAAGAGGCGCCGGCCGAAGCAGCGGCAAAACATCCCATCCGTTTCGCCGTTACGCAATAGCCACTGCGCGACTGAATATGACCAGAAGCATTTAACGCGTCATATCTTAGCCGCAACCAAAGACGAGCGAAACGCCCTTGGCAGAGCGCTGCGTCAAACTACGACCAATGCATCAGCCTGAGCACCCAACAATGGTGTCAGCGGATCTTTCAGCCATTGCTCCACCA
Source organism: Pseudomonas sp. LY-1 (assembly GCF_053502595.1). Taxonomy (NCBI): domain Bacteria; kingdom Pseudomonadati; phylum Pseudomonadota; class Gammaproteobacteria; order Pseudomonadales; family Pseudomonadaceae; genus Pseudomonas; species Pseudomonas sp. LY-1. Next base: position 5,189,581 of record NZ_CP094353.1, read on the forward strand.
GCGGCCAGACCTCGGCCTGGGCCGCTTTGCTGACCAACATCTCCACATGCCCGAAATCCCCGGTAAAACCTTGTTGGCGCCCCAGGCGCAGGTATTGCCGCGGTGCGGAGCCGACTTGTTCGTACAGCTTGCGGCAGGCCCAGTCCGGGTCCTGCTGGTCGCCGGCGGCACTGACGACCAGCAGCGGCACGTCGACTTCCGCCAGGCCTTTCCACCAATCACGGCCGGCCTCGCCAAACCGGCCGAAGAGGCCATGCCAGCGCATGCTCTCGATCATCACGCCCACCGGCTCGTCCTCGGGGCCGCGCTTGAGCCGCGGGCCGGACAACTGGCCAAAGCGCTTCAGGAGCAAGCGAGCGCCCCACTCCAGCGGTGGAATTTTCAACGGCCAGTAGGTGCGACTGACCTGGCTGCCGAACAGCGCCACTGAAGCCACCGCCGGCGCACCGAGGTACTGGCCACCCAAGGCCGCCGCCAGGGTGGTGCCGCCAAGGGAATGCCCGATCCAGTGGGGAATCTGCGCGCTCTGTTCGCGCACGAACGCACCGATGGCCGGCAAATCGTAGCGGGCGTAGTCCGCGACCCGATTGCGGGTGTAGTCCTGGTTGCGCTTGGACAGGCCGTGGCCGCGCATTTCCGGTATCCACACATCGAACCCCTGGCGTGCCAGGTAGGCGCCCAGGCCGACACCTTTGGGCGAGTACCAGAAGCGCCGGTTGGAAAAGCTGCCATGTAACAAAATCACAGGGATGCCGCGGTTTTGCGCGACATCGGCCAGGCCCAGACGCGTCACGGCCAGCTCGACGGTGCCGTCGGGGCTGTTGCCGGGTTTGAGCCGGTACACATCTTCACTCAGGTCGCCACGACGTTCAGCGCTGATCAGGGCGACGGGAAACAGGTTGCTGCTGCTTTGCATAATGCTCTTGCACAAAAAAGGGCGGCGTCCGGAAGGAGTTCCGCCCTGTACAGATAAGAATGCCGGCCAACCTGACGATTGACCGGCACTTTTGACGCGTCGACCTTAGGCGGACGCTTGGCCTTCCGCCAGGAAGAACCAGGTTTCCAGCACCGAATCGGGGTTCAGCGAGACGCTTTCGATGCCCTGCTCCATCAGCCATTTGGCCAGGTCAGGGTGATCGGAAGGGCCTTGGCCGCAAATGCCGATGTACTTGCCGGCCTTGTTACAGGCCTGAATGGCGTTGGCCAGCAGCTTCTTGACCGCAGGGTTACGCTCGTCGAACAAGTGCGCGATGATCCCCGAGTCGCGGTCCAGGCCCAGGGTCAGCTGGGTCAGGTCGTTGGAGCCGATGGAGAAACCGTCGAAGAACTCCAGGAACTCTTCGGCCAGAATGGCGTTGGATGGCAGCTCGCACATCATGATCACGCGCAGGCCGTTTTCACCACGGGACAAGCCGTTTTCGGCCAACAGGTCCACCACCTGGCTCGCTTCGCCCAGGGTACGGACGAACGGCACCATGATCTCGACGTTGGTCAGGCCCATCTCGTTGCGCACGCGCTTGAGGGCGCGGCACTCGAGCTCGAAGCAATCACGGAACGCTTCGCTGATGTAACGCGAGGCGCCACGGAAGCCCAGCATCGGGTTTTCTTCTTCCGGCTCGTAAAGCTTGCCGCCGATCAGGTTGGCATATTCGTTGGACTTGAAGTCCGACAGACGCACGATGACCTTTTTCGGGTAGAACGCCGCGGCCAGGGTGCTGATGCCTTCCACCAGCTTCTCGACATAGAAGCCCACCGGGTCGTTGTAGCCAGCGATGCGCTTGTCGACGCTGTCCTTGATTTCCGGCGGCAGGCCGTCGTAGTTCAACAGGGCCTTGGGGTGGACGCCGATCATGCGGTTGATGATGAATTCCAGGCGAGCCAGGCCCACACCAGCGTTCGGCAGTTGCGCGAAGTCGAAGGCACGGTCCGGGTTGCCGACGTTCATCATGATCTTGAACGGCAGGTCAGGCATCGCATCGATGGAGTTTTGCTTGATGTCGAAGCCCAGCTCGCCTTCGAAGATGAAGCCGGTATCGCCTTCGGCGCAGGACACGGTCACACCCTGGCCATCCTTGAGCAGTTGGGTGGCGTTGCCGCAACCGACTACCGCAGGAATCCCCAGTTCACGGGCGATGATCGCCGCGTGGCAGGTGCGCCCGCCACGGTTGGTGACGATGGCGCTGGCGCGCTTCATCACGGGTTCCCAGTCCGGGTCGGTCATGTCGGAGACCAGCACGTCACCGGGCTGGACCTTGTCCATCTCGGACACGTCCTTGATGATCCGCACCTTGCCGGCGCCGATGCGCTGACCGATGGCGCGGCCTTCCACCAGCACAGTGCCGGTTTCCTTGAGCAGGTAGCGCTCCATGACGTTGGCCGAAGTGCGGCTCTTCACGGTTTCCGGACGCGCCTGCACGATGTACAGCTTGCCGTCGTCGCCGTCTTTGGCCCACTCGATGTCCATCGGGCACTGGTAGTGCTTCTCGATGATCATCGCCTGTTTCGCCAGCTCGCTGACTTCAGCGTCGGTCAGGCAGAAGCGCGCGCGCTCGGCCTTATCCACGTCGACGGTTTTCACCGAGCGACCGGCCTTGGCCTCGTCGCCGTAAATCATCTTGATGGCCTTGCTGCCCAGGTTACGGCGCAGGATGGCCGGGCGACCCGCTGCGAGGGTGCCCTTGTGTACGTAGAATTCGTCCGGGTTCACCGCGCCTTGTACGACGGTTTCGCCGAGGCCGTAGGCGCCGGTGATGAACACTACGTCACGAAAGCCCGATTCGGTATCCAGGGTGAACATCACACCGGCGGTGCCGGTTTCCGAACGCACCATGCGCTGCACGCCGGCAGACAGGGCCACCAGCTTGTGGTCGAAACCTTGGTGTACGCGGTAGGAAATGGCGCGATCGTTGAACAGCGAAGCGAACACTTCCTTGGCTGCGCGGATCACGTTTTCCACGCCGCGGATGTTGAGGAAGGTCTCCTGCTGGCCCGCGAAAGAGGCATCGGGCAAGTCTTCGGCGGTGGCCGAGGAGCGCACGGCGACAGCCATGTCCGGGTTGCCGGCCGACAGCGTGGCGAACGCCGTGCGGATTTCTTCGTTGAGTTTCTCGGGGAACTCGGCTTCCATGATCCACTGACGGATCTGGGCGCCGGTCTTGGCCAGGGCGTTGACGTCATCGACGTCCAGAGCGTCCAGCGCGGCGTGGATCTGGGCGTTGAGGCCGCTCAGTTCGAGAAAATCACGGTAAGCCTGGGCGGTGGTGGCAAAACCACCTGGCACCGAGACGCCAGCGCCTGCAAGATTACTGATCATCTCGCCGAGGGATGCGTTCTTGCCCCCTACGTGCTCCACATCATGGACGCCGAGCTTATCGAGGGAAACTACGTACTCTACCAAGGTGATCTCTCCACTTTCTGTATTGGAAAAGCTCAGGACGCCGGCTGCTCAGTAGGAGCATTCGCCAGCGCTTGTGGCCTGGACCTGGAAAATAAGTGAGAATGCGGCCCACAGAGGGACGGCAAAATCGCGCCTATCATATCCAAGATTCGCCATCAGCTTAAGGCCCAGGGCTCAAATGAAACGATCTGCTTTCTTTATTTCCGACGGCACCGGCATCACAGCCGAAACACTGGGCCAAAGCCTGCTCGCGCAGTTCGAAAACGTTACTTTCGCCAAATTCACGCGGCCGTATATCGACAACGCGGATAAAGCGCGGGCCATGGTACAACAAATCAATCTGGCGGCAGAAAAAGACGGCTTTCGTCCGATCATTTTCGACACCATCGTCAATCAAGACATTCGTGAGATCCTTGCTACGTCCAATGGTTTCATGATCGACATTTTCTCGAGCTTCCTGGCGCCGCTGGAACAAGAGTTGAGTGAACATTCCTCCTATTCCGTCGGAAAGTCCCATTCCATTGGGCATAACTCCAACTACATGGAGCGTATCGAGGCGGTGAACTTCGCCCTCGACAACGACGACGGAGCCCGCACCCACTACTACGACAAGGCCGACATCATCCTGGTGGGCGTGTCGCGCTGCGGCAAGACCCCGACTTGTCTGTACATGGCCATGCAATTCGGCATCCGCGCGGCCAACTACCCGCTGACCGAAGACGACATGGAACACCTGACGCTGCCGACCGCCCTGCGCACGCATTCGCACAAGCTGTTCGGGCTGACCATAGACCCGGACCGCCTGACGGCCATCCGCAACGAGCGCAAGCCCAACAGCCGCTACTCCAGCTATGCCCAGTGCGAATTCGAAGTGCGCGAAGTGGAAAACCTGTTCCGTCGAGAGAACATTGCGCACATCAATTCCACGCATTTCTCGGTGGAAGAGATCTCGGCGAAAATTCTGGTGGAGAAAGGCGTCGAACGCCGCTTTAAATAATCTGCTTATCTGAACCGACGCCATCGCGAGCAAGCCCGCGCCCACAGGAGAATGCATTCCAAAGGTGGGAGCGGGCTTGCTCACGATGAACGATAATTCGGTGAACCCGCCTAAAGGTGGAAGCGCCCACCGCCCTGCCCCAACGCAGTGGCCAGCGCATCAAACCCCGCCCGCAACAACTGATCATCTCCCGACGTATTGCAGATACTCGCCCGGATAAACTGCGGCACTGCGGTCTGCCCCACGGCAAACGCCTCGGCGGTGGCGATCAGGTAATTATTCTGCTTGAGTTCGGCCTCGATTTCCGACGCTCGCCAAGGCTCCGGGACTTCAATCCAGAAGTGCGGGCTATTGAGGTGCGTGCGGTATTCCAGGCCGGCCAACAGGCCCTGCACCAACGCCTTGCGCCGGCTGATCTCGTTGATCTGCTGGCGCAGCAGGTATTCCGCCGTGCCGTTCTCGATCCACTGGGTCGCCAGCTCCAGGGTCACTGGCGTGGCCATCCAGCAGGTCGAACGCAGCGCCGCCGAAATACGGCTGACCAATGCCGGCGGCGCATGCACATAGCCGACACGCAGCCCCGCCGACACGGCCTTGCTCAAGCTGCTGATCAAAATCGTACGCTCGGGCGCGAAATAGCTCAGGGGCGGCGGCCGGTCTTCCACCAGCACACCATGGGCTTCATCCTCAAGAATCAGCAGGTTGTGCTCACGACAGACTTTGACCAGCGCCTCGCGGCGTGCGACCGATAACACTGCAGTGGTCGGGTTCTGGATGGTGGGCGTGCAGTACAACGCCGAAACCCGGTGATTGCGACAGACTTCATCGAGTGCCCCGGGCAGCACACCTTCGTCATCCATCTCCAGGCCGATCAGGCGCACACCGAGCATGCGCGCGGCGGTGATCAGCCCTGGATACGTCAGTTGCTCGGTGACCACCGTGTCGCCGGCGCGCAGCAGCGCCATCATCGCGCAGAGCAACCCGTGCTGGCCGCCGTTGACGCAAATGACCTGCTCGGGGATGGGATGAAAATCGCGCTGCACCAGCCACTGCGCGCCCGCTTCGCGGTAACGCGGCAGGCCGGCGTCCGGCGTGTAGGCACTGATGTCCTGGAGAAACTTGGCGTTGGTCGACAGGGTCTGGAAACTCTGCGCCAGGAACACCGTCTCCTGCCCCGGAATATGCATGTTGCGGCTCATGTCGAAGTATTGGCGCGGCTCCTCACTGAAGTTGCGGAAACCTTCATCCCGTTGGCGCTCCATCCCACGCTTGCGCACGAACGTGCCGTCACCTACCCGTGCCACCACCAACCCCAGGCGTTCCAGCTCGCCGTAGGCCCGGCTGATGGTGCCGATGGTCACCCCCAGATTGTCGGAAAGTACCCGATGGGGCGGCAGTTTCCGTCCCGGTTCAATCAAGCCCTCGAGGATGCCCCGTTCCATAACATCGGACAGGCGCTTGTACTTGACGCCCTGCCCATTGGACAACCCCTCACGCATAATTGACACCATGTCAATATTTGTTTTGACAGCCATCTTTAGCCCTAATAGTGTGCTTTTACGGGTTCAATCGCCGAAAAAAATAACTCATTACAAGTTCAATATAGAGTTCAATTCCGGCTCAGGGAAGCAATAAACGATGCCAATGTCCGCCGTTCTCGAAAACGCTGCAAAAACCAAAACTCAAAAACAGTGGTTGGCCGGCCTGGTGACCAGTGTGATGTTTCTCATCGTTTGCCTGAGTTGGGGTACCACTTGGCTCGGCATCAAAATCGCCGTGGAGAGCGTGCCGCCGCTGACCTCCGCCGGCTTGCGCTTCCTGATCGCGTTCCCGCTGTTCCTGTGTTTTGCCATGGTGCGCCGCGAGCCGATCCTGTTCCCCCGGGAAAGCCGTTGGTTCTTCGTGTTCGTGACCCTGTCCTACTTCAGCGTGCCCTATTACCTGCTCAACTACGGCGAAATGCATGTTTCGTCCGGCCTCACCGCGCTGCTGTTCAGTTGCATGCCGGTGTTCATCCTGATTTTCTCCGCGCTGTTCCTGCGCGAGCGCATCTACTTTTCCCAGGTGGTCGGCATCGGTATCGGCTTCGGCAGCCTTTACATGATCATCAGGAGCCAGGGCCTGCACCTGGACCACGCCGAGTTCTTCGGGGTACTGGCGATTCTGAGCGCCGCGATCATGCATGCCTTGTGCTACGTCATTACCAAGCAAAAAGGCAGCGCGATCAGCGTGATCACTTACAACACACTGCCCATCGGGATCGCCGGGCTGATGCTGTTCGTAGCCGGCCTGTGGTTTGAAACACCGACTTTCGAAGCCATCACCCTGCGTTCGTGGGGCGCCCTGTTCTACCTGGGCCTGGTCGCATCGGTGGGCGGGTTCATCGTGTATTTCATGCTGCTCAAGCGCCTGAGCCCGATCATCCTCTCGTTCGTGTTCATCATCTTCCCGGTGTTCGCGGTGATCATCGGCGCCTGGTACGAAGGCGTGGCGATTTCCCGCGACCTCATGCTGTATTCGGCCATTCTGCTGGCCGGTTTTGCGATCACCAAGTTGCCCATCGAAAAACTCATGGCCAAGAAAAATTGAGCCTCTTTGAACGCGAGAGAAACATGGACGTCCTCCGCCCAGAAGCCCTGGAACAGATCTATGCCCACGCCAGCCGCAGCTACCCCGAGGAATGCTGTGGCTTCGTCTTCGCCGACGGCAGCGTGTACCTGGGCCGCAATATCCAGAACGATCTGCACCGCAAGAACCCCGAGATGTACCCGCGCAGCGCGGCCAATGGCTACACCTTTTCCGTGGCCGACACGCTGCTGCTGAACAAGGCACTTCGCAGCGACAACCCGGTGGTGGTGATCTACCACTCCCACCCTGATGTCGGTGCCTATTTCAGCGACGAAGACCAGGACAAGGCGCTGTTCATGGGCGAGCCGATCTACCCCGTCAGCTACCTGGTGGTGGATGTTCGCCAGGGCCAGGCCCTGGGCTCGAAGCTGTTTGCCTGGGATGGCAAGCATTTCGCCCTTCAACCCTTCAACGACCTGCACCCGGAGTTGTCCATGAACGCTGTCTCTTTCCCCGACATTCTGGTTCGCGTGGCCAAGCTGCCGGAATCGACCCTTGAGGGCACCGGATCGACATTGCGCGAAGTCATTGAAAACCTCTGCGACAGCCACCCGCAGTTGCGTATGCACCTGTTCCACGAGAACAACAACCAGCTCAAGGAACACTTCCTGTTTACTGCTGAGGAAGCATTGATCGAGGCGGACGACCGGCTACCGGAAAAGGCCAGGATTGAAGTGTTGCTCGCCACCTCCGGCGGCATCGATGTCGACAGCCTGAGCAATGAAGAAGTGCAGCGTTACGTGCGCCATATCACCCTGCCCGGCGTCGGTCGCGAAGGCCAGTTGAACCTGAAAAAAGCCAAGGTGCTGATCATCGGCACCGGCGGCCTGGGCTCGCCCATCAGCCTGTACCTGGCGGCAGCCGGCATCGGCACCCTGGGGCTGGTGGATTTCGATGTGGTCGAGAGCAGCAACCTGCAACGCCAGATCGTCCACGGCAACAGCACCCTGGGCATGTCCAAGGTCGCGTCCGCCAAGCAACGCTTGCAAGACCTCAACAGCCACATCCAGATCAATGCCCACGACACCGCGCTGACCGCCGACAACGCTCTGGAATTGGTCGGCGCCTACGACTTGGTGATCGACGGCACCGACAATTTCGACACGCGCTACCTGGTCAACGACGCCTGCGTGCAGTTGGGCAAACCCCTGGTGTTCGGCGCCATCTACCGTTTCGACGGGCAGATCAGCGTGCTCAATTACAAAGGCGGGCCCTGCTACCGCTGCCTGTTCCCCAAGGCACCACCAGCGGAACTGGCGCCCAATTGCAGCGCCGGCGGAGTGATCGGCGTGCTGCCGGGGGTAGTCGGGATGATCCAGGCGACCGAGGCGATCAAGTTGCTGATCGGCATCGGCGAACCCTTGTCCGGCCGCTTGATGCGCTTCGATGCGCTGGCGATGAAATTCAGCGAGATCCGCTTCAAGCGCCGCGCCGACTGCCCATGCTGTTCGGAACTGCGCCACAGCGCCCCCCCCGCGCCGACAGTCTGCGCCGACGCCGTACCGAGCAAGCCCAGCCTGGCCGAAGAGCGCTACATCAAGCCGCGGGTACTCAAACAACTGCTCGAACGCCACAGCAGCGCCGACGTACTGTTGGACGTGCGCGACGCCAGCGAACTGGAGGTCTGCAAGTTGCCGGGCGTGGTGCATATCCCCCTCGCCGAACTGGACGGTCAGCTCGACAGCCTCAGCCGAGACAACACCCACTACCTGATCTGCTACGCCGGAACCCGCGCCGAGCAAGCGGCCAGCACCCTGCTGGCGGCCGGCTTCGCCAACACCAAAGTTCTGCAAGGCGGCATGAAACATTGGGTTCGCGACGTCGAACCCGATATGCCTTTGTACTGATCACGGCCCTGGGTAACGACCTGATGCTGCATAACTCAATTCTCGACGCCATCGGCCACACACCGATCGTGCGCCTGGCGCAGTTTTCCGAAGACCTCGGCATCGAGGTCTACGCCAAACTGGAATCGCTCAACCCCGGCGGCAGCCACAAGGCGCGCATCGCCTTGGGCATGATCCTCGACGCCGAGCGTCGCGGCGTGCTGATGCGCGACTCCGGGCAAACCATTATCGAACCCAGCGGCGGCAACACCGGCATTGGCCTGGTGATGGCTGGCAACGTGCTCGGCTACAAAGTGGTGCTGGTGATCCCGGATAACTACAGCCCCGAAAAGCAGAAACTGCTGCGCCTGTATGGCGCCAAGGTGGTGCTGTCGGACAGCCGCCTCGGCAACAATTCCCATGGCGAGAAATGCATGGAGTTGCAGTTGGAAAACCCCAGCTACGTGATGCTCAACCAGCAACGCAACGGCGCCAACCCGCAGACGCACCGCGACACCACCGCGCCGGAGATCCTCAGCGCCTTCGGTGAGCAGCGCGTGGACTACTTCGTCAGCGGCATCGGCACCGGCGGCCATATCACCGGCATCGGCGAAACCCTCAAGGCCGCCTGGCCGGCCCTGCGCGTGATGGGCGTGGAACCGGAGGAATGCGACCTGCTGAAAAACCAGCACGCACCCCACCATATCCAGGGCCTGTCGATCGGCTTGATCCCGAGCATCCTCAACCTGGACGTGCTGGACGGCATGCTCAAGGTGTCGCGCGTGGAATGCCTCGACATGATGAAACGCATCATGCGTACCGATGCCATCAGCCTGGGCCTGTCCTCGGCCGCCAATATGGTGGCCATCGCCAAGCTCGCCCCGGAGTTACCGCCCGAAACGGTGGTGTTGACCATGGTCTACGACAATGCCGACAGCTACCTGCCCAGTTTCGAATAACCGGTTATCCAACCATCCAGAATGCGGGGGTGCCTCCATGGGCGGCTTTATCGACATGCAACATCTGCACGATGAATTGCTTACCCACCTCATCAAGACCCTGACGCCCACGCAGATGAAGCAGCTGGAGCCGCACTTGGCGCCGTTGGTCCAGAGCGCCGCCCAGGCGGTGGCCGAGGACCTGATTGCCTACGCCTACCGCGACCCGGCGTCGCGCGGGCGCGGCGAGTTGATCCTGGAATCCTATGCCTCGTTCAAGGCGGTGCTGTTCTACCGGCTGGCGCACCGGGTGTGGCATTTTCCCGACCAGACCAACGGGATGTTTTCGCGCATTGCCCTCAAGCTCAGCAACCAGGGCAAGATCCTCTCCGGCGCGGAGATTCACCCGGCAGCACGCATCGGTCGGCGCTTTGTGCTCGACCATGGCTACGGCACGGTGATCGGTGAAACCTGCGAGATCGGCAACGACTGCTACATCCTCTGCGGCGTGACCCTCGGCGCTCGCGGCATCGCCAACAACCCCGACGGCAAGCGCCACCCGCGCCTGGGCAACAACGTCGAAATCGGCTCCGGCGCCCGCGTGCTGGGCTACGTGCAGATCGGCGACAACGTGTTCATCAGCCCAGCGTGCGTGATCACCCAGGACGTACCGGCGGGGACCAAGGTCAAGGTGGTCAACCAGATCCAATTGCAAAAGAACGACGAATCGGAGCACAGCAGCTACCTCGGCGCCTTCGCTCTCGATGAGCGCCTGCACGTGGTCGGCGAGATCAATGCCAGCCACAAGGTCACGGTGCTGGACGCCGACTTTCACCCGTTGCAGGGGCTGATGCTCGAACCCACGGTGAAAGAACGCCATCACCTGCAATTTCGCCTGCGCCACATCGAAATGGGCGACCGTCTGCCACGTCTGCCGCTGAACCTGAAAGTCTGCGGGCCGGAATTTGAAATCACCCTGCTCTCCCCCCCTGGCTTGAGCGCAATGGTGCGTCACCTGCTGCAAGCCAGCCCATTGATTGTCGGAGGTTGAACATGTCTGTGCACACCATGGAAACCCTGGCGCTGTTTGACAGCGCGCCCTACCAGAACGCCTTCAGCGCCCGGGTGATTGCCGTCAGCGAACACGGCATCGCCCTGGAGCACACGCTGTTCTACCCTACCGGCGGCGGGCAACCCGGCGACACCGGCCACTTCACTCTGGACGACGGCACGCGCGTGGACATCCTCGGCACGGTGCGCGACCCGGTGCAGCGCTCGATCATCTGGCACCAGGTGGAACACTGTCCCGAGCAGTTGAGCGCCGGGGTCCAGGTGGATGCCAGCCTCGATTGGGAGCGGCGCTACCAGCACATGAAAATGCACACCTGCCTGCACCTGCTGTGTTCACTCATCGACGCCCCGGTCACCGGCTGTAGCATCAGCGCCGACAAAGGGCGACTGGATTTCGACCTGCCGGAAATGACCCTGGACAAAGACAGCATCACCCGCGATATCAACGCGCTGATCGAACAGGCTCATCAGGTGAAAACCCTGTCGATGCCCGCCTCGGAGTACGCAACCCTGCTACAGATCACCCGCACCCAAGCAGTAGCTCCGCCCGTGATCCAGGGCTCGGTGCGCGTAATTGAAATTGCCGGAATCGATATCCAGCCATGCGGCGGCACCCATGTGATCAACACCGAAGAAATCGGCCGGGTGTTTTGCGAGAAGATCGAGAAGAAGAGCAAGCATAACCGTCGGGTTATTTTGCGCTTTGAATGAATGTTCAGCAGAACGGGGTCGATGCAGGTGCGGGCTTACCGCCCCACATTGACCCGTTTTTCTATCGCTGAACTTAACCCTTCAGCGCTTTGATCTGGTTATTCAACTGCTCGATTTGCTTCTGCAGCTCGGAAATCACCTTGGAAAATTCAGCCATCATCTGGTCGATGCGCGAGCGAAGTTGCTCATTGTCGCGTGCGAGATCCTCGAGGGTACGAGGCGCCTGGTTTGATTCATCGGACCGGGCCGACGGGTTGCTTTCGTTGGACTGCGCCGCGCCTTGCTTGCCTTGGCCCGAAGAAGCCCCCTGATTGGCCTGACCCTGACCCTGCGCCGCACCTTGCTTGCCTTGACCCGAAGAAGCACCTTGATTGGCCTGACCCTGACCCTGTCCCTGCGCTGCGCCTTGCTTGCCCTGGCCGGAAGAAGCACCCTGATTGGCCTGACCCTGACCCTGCGCTGCGCCTTGCTTGCCTTGACCGGAAGAAGCACCCTGATTGGCCTGCCCCTGACCCTGCGCCGCGCCTTGCTTGCCCTGACCGGAAGAAGCTCCCTGATTGGCCTGCCCCTGCCCCTGCGCTGCGGGAGGCATCCGGGTCTGGGGAGTATCCGCGCCCAACCTCTTACTCAAATCACCGATCTGGTCTTGAAGCCCTTTAACGACCGAATTGAAACCGGACTCCAACTTATTGAGCCTATCGCCCAGTTGCTTATTTTCGGCAGTCAAGCGCTCAAGGGAGGGAGGAGCATCCCGCCCGGCCCCTTGTGTATTGTCCATACGGCCGCGCGCTTCAGGCGACGTGCCGTTCTGCTTCGCCGCAGGATCACCACGAGTACTGGGGTTCGACGGTGCCGCCTCTTTTCCAGACGCTGCCTTCACCTTGGGGTGCTGCGCAAGCTGGTTCACTTGCTCCTGAAGCTTCATGATTTGCGGCGTTAACTTGGCGACCATCTGATCATATTTTTCGGCCAACTGTTTGTTCTGGCCAGAGAGGTGTTCCAGATGAGCGGGTACCGCGTTTTTTGCCGCAGACGACGCCTTGGCCAGAGGACTGTCAGGTACTCTGAGGCTCTCGTCGGCGCGACGGAGCCTGGCGTTCGGCGACATGTCATAGCCGACGGTGTTGGGCATTGGCGGGCGATTGTTTACGCTATTCATAAAAGGGCCTTTTCAGATTCAGGTGTTTGATCCACAAGCATCGCTTGCCAGATGACCCGCGCCTGCAGGGCATCTGACACCTGATTGGCTTCTATCTGAAAACGGTTCCGAAGATGTAGGACGCATCAATCGCAAAGTATGTCTGTGTCAAAACCTGCCCTTCGCGAGCGTGCGCAACCACGGCGCGGTCATATCACCCATAAATCCACAAAGCGATTCACCGGCGTGGCTTCAAGCCGCGCCTGATCCTTGCACAACGCAAAAATCTCGGCACTGCGCTGGGCCGTAAAGCGCGTCGCCAGGTTGGCCTTGAACTTGTCTTCCAGCAACGGAATACCGTCCACCCGGCGCCGACGATGCCCAATCGGGTACTCCACCGCGACCTGCTCGGTGTGGGTGCCATCGTTGAAGAACACCTGCACCGCGTTGGCGATGGAACGTTTGTCCGCCTCCAGGTATTCGCGGCTGTAGCGGGGCTCTTCGACGATCACCATCTTTTCGCGCAGCTCGTCGATGATCGGGTGCGCAGCGTGGAACTCATCTTCGTACTGCTCGGCCACCAGCGTGCCGAAGGCCAGCGGCACGGCGGTCATGTATTGCAGGCAGTGATCGCGGTCGGCCGCATTGGCCAATGGGCCGACCTTGGAAATGATCCGAATCGCCGACTCATGGGTGGTGATCACGATGCGTTCGATGTCGTGCAGGCGATCGACAACCTGCGGGTGCAAGGTCACCGCAGCTTCGCAGGCGGTTTGCGCGTGGAACTCGGCGGGAAAGCTGATCTTGAACAGCACGTTTTCCATCACATAGGTGCCGTAGGGTTGGGACAGGCTGAAGGTGCGCTTGTCTTCGGGCTTGAGCGCCAGGTCCTTGTTGGTGTGGCTGAACAGCACGTCGTAGAAGCCCCATTGCGGCGCGCTCAACACGCCGGGAATACCTATCTCGCCGCGCAGCGCGATGTCTGCCAGCCGCACACCGCGACTGGAGGCATCGCCCGCCGCCCAGGATTTGCGCGAACCGGCATTCGGTGCGTGCCGATAGGTGCGCAATGCCTGACCGTCGACAAAGGCGTGGGACAGCGCCGACAGCAGTTGCTCGCGGTTGGCGCCCATCAGCTTGGCGGTGACCGCCGTCGAGGCGACTTTCACCAGCAGCACATGATCGAGACCGACACGGTTGAAGGAGTTTTCCAGGGCAATCACACCCTGGATCTCGTGGGCCATGATCATCGCCTCCAGCACTGCGCGCACGGTCAGCGGCGCGTCGCCATTGGCCACGCGTCGTTGCGAGAGGTGATCGGCCACGGCGAGGATGCCGCCGAGGTTATCCGAGGGGTGGCCCCATTCGGCGGCGAGCCAAGTGTCGTTGTAGTCGAGCCAGCGCACGATGCAGCCAATGTCCCAGGCGGCCTTGACCGGGTCGAGCCGGAACGACGTGCCCGGCACCCGCGCGCCGAACGGCACCACCGTACCCTCGACCAGCGGCCCCAGGTGCTTGGTGCATTCCGGGAACCGCAGCGCCAGCAGGCCGCAACCGAGGGTGTCCATCAGGCAGTTGCGCGCAGTGTCCAGCGCGGCTGGGGAGTCGATCCGGTAGTTGAGGACGTAGTCAGCGATGTCCTGCAAAACCTGGTCGTAGTCGGGGCGGGTGTTCTGGTCGACGTTGGCGCTCATGGCTGTTCTCCAAAGTGGGTGGGGGGTCAGTCCTCGGGCTCACGGTTACTGGAAGCAGATCTTCGATGCCTGCCTTGGAATAGAGATCCCTTGTGGGAGGGGGCTTGCCCCCGATGACGGCGGGTCAGTCAATGAATGTGTCGACTGGTACACCGCTATCGGGGGCAAGCCCCCTCCCACAGGGGATTGGTGTTGGGTTTTAGAAGGCGTCGCCTGGGACGCGCACGAAGCCTTCCATCAACACCCGCGCGCTACGGCTCATGATGGCCTTCTTCACCACCCATTCGCCGTTGACCTGGGTGGCTTCAGCGCCGACCCGCAAGGTGCCGGACGGATGCCCGAAGCGCACCGCGTTGCGTTCCACGCCGCCCGCCGTCAGCGATGTCCTGCAAAACCTGGTCGTAGTCGGGGCGGGTGTTCTGGTCGACGTTGGCGCTCATGGTTGTTCTCCAAAGTGGGTGGGGGGTCAGTCCTCTGGCTCACGGTTACTGGAAGCAGATCTTCGATGCCTGCCTTGGAATAGAGATCCCTTGTGGGAGGGGGCTTGCCCCCGATGACGGCGGGTCAGTCAATGAATGTGTCGACTGGTACACCGCTATCGGGGGCAAGCCCCCTCCCACATTGGATGTGTATCGAGCCTTAGAACGCGTCGCCTGGGACGCGTACAAAGCCTTCCATCAACACCCGCGCACTACGGCTCATGATGGCCTTCTTCACCACCCATTCGCCGTTGACCTGGGTGGCTTCAGCGCCGACCCGCAAGGTGCCGGACGGATGCCCGAAGCGCACCGCGTTGCGTTCTACGCCGCCCGCCGCGAGGTTGACCAAGGTCCCGGAAATCGCCGCAGCCGTGCCGATCGCCACCGCTGCGGTGCCCATCATCGCGTGGTGCAACTTGCCCATGGACAAGGCACGCACCAGCAGGTCGATATCGCCGGCCTTGATCGCCTTGCCGCTGGAAGCCACGTAGTCCGCAGGCGGCGCCACGAAGGCCACCTTCGGCGTGTGCTGACGCTGGGCGGCTTCGTCCAGATGCTTGATCAGGCCCATGCGCAACGCGCCATAGGCCCGCACCGTCTCGAACATCGCCAGGGCTTTCGGGTCGCCGTTGATTGCGCCTTGCAGCTCGGTACCGGTATAACCCAGGTCTTGCGCGTTGATGAAGATTGTCGGGATACCCGCGTTGATCAGCGTGGCCTTGAAGGTGCCGACGCCCGGCACCTCCAGGTCATCGATCAGGTTGCCGGTGGGGAACATCGAACCGCCGCCGCCCTCTTCTTCAGCGGCCGGGTCCAGGAACTCCAACTGCACTTCGGCGGCCGGGAAGGTCACGCCGTCCAGTTCGAAGTCGCCGGTTTCCTGCACCGCGCCGTCGGTGATCGGTACGTGGGCGATGATGGTCTTGCCGATATTGGCCTGCCAGATCCGCACCACGGCCACGCCGTTGCGGGGCACGCGGGCCGGGTCGACCAGGCCCGCGCTGATGGCGAAGGAACCCACCGCCGCCGACAGGTTGCCGCAGTTGCCGCTCCAGTCGACGAACGGTTTGTCGATGGCGACCTGGCCGAACAGGTAGTCCACGTCATGCTCGGCGCGGCTGCTCTTGGCCAGGATCACGGTTTTGCTGGTGCTCGACGTGGCGCCGCCCATGCCGTCGATCTGCTTGTCGTAGGGATCGGGGCTGCCGATCACCCGCAACAGCAGGGCATCGCGTGCGGCCCCCGGGACCTGCGCCGACTCGGGCAGGTCCTGGACGCTGAAAAACACACCCTTGCTGGTGCCGCCACGCATGTAGGTGGCGGGGATCTTGATTTGCGGTACGTGTGACATGGTTATCCTCTTCAGGCGGTCGCCGCCGATTCCAGGAAGTCCTGGGCAAAACGTTGCAACACGCCGCCCGCCTCGTAGATCGACACTTCTTCGGCGGTGTCCAGGCGGCAGGTCACCGGCACTTCGACACGTTCGCCATTCTTGCGGTTGATCACCAGGGTCAACTGCGCGCGCGGGGTGCGTTCGCCGACCACGTCATAGGTTTCGCTGCCGTCGATCTTCAACGTATGACGGTCGGTGCCCGGCAGGAACTCCAGCGGCAACACGCCCATGCCCACCAGGTTGGTGCGGTGAATGCGTTCGAACCCTTCGGCGGCAATCGCTTCCACACCCGCCAGGCGCACGCCCTTGGCCGCCCAGTCGCGGGACGAACCCTGACCGTAGTCGGCGCCGGCGATGATGATCAGCGGCTGCTTGCGTTCCATGTAGGTTTCGATGGCTTCCCACATGCGTGTGACCTTGCCTTCCGGCTCGATGCGCGCCAGGGAACCCTGCTTGACCTTGCCGTTTTCGACGACCATTTCGTTGAACAGTTTCGGGTTGGCGAAGGTGGCGCGTTGCGCGGTCAGGTGGTCGCCGCGGTGGGTCGCGTAGGAGTTGAAGTCGACTTCCGGCAGGCCCATTTTCGCCAGGTATTCGCCGGCGGCGCTGTCGAGCATGATCGCGTTGGACGGCGACAGGTGGTCGGTGGTGATGTTGTCCGGCAGCACTGCCAGCGGGCGCATGCCCTTGAGCGGCCGCGCACCGGCCAGCGCGCCTTCCCAGTACGGCGGACGGCGGATATAGGTGCTTTGCGGGCGCCACTCATACAGCGGCGCGACTTTCGGGCCGGTGTCTTCGTGGATCGCGAACATCGGGATATACACTTTGCGGAACTGCTCCGGCTTGACCGACGCCTTGACCACCGCGTCGATTTCTTCGTCGCTCGGCCAGATGTCTTTCAGGCGGATTTCCTTGCCGTTGGCGTCGAGGCCCAGTACGTCCTTCTCGATGTCGAAACGGATGGTGCCGGCAATCGCATAGGCCACCACCAGCGGCGGCGAAGCCAGGAACGCTTGCTTGGCATACGGGTGGATACGCCCGTCGAAGTTGCGGTTACCCGACAACACGGCGGTGGCGTACAAGTCGCGGTCAATGATCTCTTGCTGGATCACCGGGTCGAGCGCACCGGACATGCCGTTGCAGGTGGTGCAGGCGAAGGCCACCACGCCGAAACCGAGTTTTTCCAGTTCGTGCCCAAGGCCGGCTTCTTCGAGGTACATGGCCACGGTTTTCGAACCGGGCGCCAGGGACGACTTGACCCACGGCTTGCGGCTCAGCCCCAGCTTGTTGGCGTTGCGCGCCAGGAGGCCGGCGGCGATCACGTTGCGCGGGTTGCTGGTGTTGGTGCAGCTGGTGATCGCGGCAATGATGACCGCACCGTCGGGCATTTGCCCCGGTACTTCTTCCCACTGGCCGGAGATGCCTTTGGCGGCGAGGTCGCTGGTGGCGACACGGGCGTGCGGGTTGCTCGGGCCGGCCATGTTGCGCACGACGCTGGACAGGTCGAAGGTCAGGCCGCGCTCGTATTTCGCGCCCTTGAGGTCGTCGGCCCATAGGCCGGTCTGGCGTGCGTATTGCTCGACCAGAGCGACTTGTGCGTCTTCACGGCCGGTGAGTTTCAGGTAGGCAATGGTCTGCGGGTCGATGTAGAACATCGCCGCGGTGGCGCCGTATTCCGGGGCCATGTTGGAGATGGTCGCGCGATCGCCCAGGGTCAGTGCCGATGCACCTTCACCGAAGAACTCGAGCCATGCGCCCACCACTTTCTGTTGACGCAGGAACTCGGTCAGCGCCAGCACCATGTCGGTGGCGGTGATGCCGGGTTGCAGCTTGCCCGTCAGCTCCACGCCGACGCTTTCCGGCAGGCGCATCCACGAAGCGCGGCCGAGCATCACGCTCTCGGCTTCGAGGCCGCCGACGCCGATGGCGATCACGCCGAGGGCATCCACGTGCGGGGTGTGGCTGTCGGTGCCGACGCAGGTGTCGGGGAACGCCACGCCGTCACGCACCTGGATCACCGGAGACATTTTCTCCAGGTTGATCTGGTGCATGATGCCGTTGCCCGGCGGGATCACGTCGACGTTCTTGAAGGCTTTTTTGGTCCACTCGATAAAGTGGAAGCGGTCTTCGTTGCGGCGGTCTTCGATAGCGCGGTTTTTCTCGAACGCGTCCGGGTCGAAACCACCGGCTTCGACGGCCAGGGAGTGGTCGACGATCAGTTGGGTCGGCACCACCGGGTTGACCTGGGCCGGGTCGCCGCCTTGCAGGGCGATGGCATCGCGCAGGCCGGCGAGGTCGACCAGGGCGGTCTGGCCGAGGATGTCATGACACACCACCCGCGCCGGGAACCAAGGGAAGTCGAGGTCGCGCTTGCGCTCAATCAGTTGGCTCAGGGAAGCGTTGAGGGTGGCCGGGTCGCAACGACGCACCAGGTTTTCCGCGAGTACGCGGGAGGTGTAAGGCAAGGTGGCGTAGGCGCCGGGGGTGATTGCATCGACAGCCGCGCGGGCGTCGAAGTAATCGAGGCGGCTGCCGGGGAGCGATTTGCGAAATTCAGTGTTCATCGTCAGGACTCGGTCACGGTGATTACAAAAGGAACCCACTGATCCAGATTTGAAATGCGATTCAAATGTGGGAGGGGGCTTGCCCCCTCCCACCTTTTGACCTCATTTCAATCCTGGAATCGTCGGCCTTCAGCGACGTTCGATTGGCACGAACTTGCGCTGTTCGACGCCGATGTACTCAGCGCTTGGACGGATGATGCGGTTGTTGGCGCGCTGTTCGAACACATGCGCGGCCCAGCCGGTGAGGCGCGAGCACACGAAGATCGGGGTGAACAGCTTGGTCGGGATGCCCATGAAGTGGTACGCCGAGGCATGGTAGAAGTCGGCGTTGGGGAACAACTTCTTCTGCTCCCACATGACCTTGTCGATGGCTTCGGAGACCGGGAACAACACTTTGTCGTCCACTTCTTCGGCGAGCAGTTTCGACCAGCCCTTGATCACTTCATTACGCGGGTCGCTGTCTTTGTAGATCGCGTGACCGAAGCCCATGATCTTGTCCTTGCGCGCCAGCATGGCGAGGGTGCCGTCGACGGCGTCCTCGGCCGACAAGAAGCGCTCGATCATTTCCATCGCCGCTTCGTTGGCGCCGCCGTGCAACGGGCCGCGCAGCGAGCCGATGGCGGCGGTGATGCACGAATACAAGTCAGACAGGGTCGACGCGCAGACACGCGCGGTAAAGGTCGACGCGTTGAATTCGTGCTCGGCGTACAGGATCAGCGACACGTTCATCACTTTGACGTGCAACTCGCTCGGCGTCTTGCCGTGCAGCAGGTGCAGGAAGTGACCGCCGATGGAAGGTTCGTCGGTCACACAGTCGATGCGTTTGCCGTCATGGCTGAAGCGGTACCAGTAGCACATGATCGCCGGGAAGGCAGCGAGCAGACGGTCGGTGACATCGCGCTGTACGCTGAAGTCCTGCTCCGGCTCGAGATTGCCGAGGAACGAGCAACCGGTACGCATCACGTCCATCGGGTGGGCGTCGGCCGGGATGCGCTCGAGCACTTCCTTGAGCGCCTGGGGCAGGTCACGCAGCTTGCTCAGCTTGGCGCTGTAGGCAGCCAGTTCGGTCTTGGTCGGCAATTCGCCGTACAGCAGCAGGTAGGCGACTTCTTCGAACTGCGCATCAGCGGCCAGTTCGCGCACGTCGTAGCCGCGATAGGTCAGGCCGGCACCGGCCTGGCCCACGGTGGACAGTGCGGTCTGCCCGGCCACCTGGCCACGCAGGCCAGCGCCGCTCAGTACTTTTGCTTCAGCCATGGTTACTCTCCAATTTTGTAGTTATCCGGGAGGCGCGTTCGTTACTTCTTGGCGGCGAACAGCGCGTCGAGCTTCTGCTCGAAGGTGTGGTAGTCGATGCGATCGTAAAGCTCCATGCGGGTTTGCATGGTGTCGATCACGTTCTGTTGGGTGCCGTCGCGACGGATCGCGGTGTAGACGTTTTCGGCGGCCTTGTTCATGGCGCGGAAGGCCGAGAGCGGGTACAGCACGATGGAAACATCGGCAGATTTCAGTTGATCGACGGTGTACAACGGGGTTGCACCGAACTCGGTAATGTTAGCCAGGATCGGCGCCTTTACCTTTGACGCGAACAGCTTGTACATGTCCAGCTCGGTGATGGCTTCCGGGAACACCATGTCGGCGCCGGCCTCGATGCAGGCAGCGGCGCGATCCAGGGCGGATTCCAGGCCTTCGACGGCCAGCGCATCGGTACGCGCCATGATCACGAAGCTGTCATCGGTGCGCGCATCCACGGCGGCCTTGATGCGGTCGACCATTTCCTGCTGGGACACGATTTCTTTGTTCGGGCGATGACCGCAGCGCTTGGCGCCGACCTGGTCTTCGATATGGATGGCAGCGGCGCCGAACTTGATCATCGACTTGACGGTGCGTGCCACGTTGAACGCCGAGGAGCCGAAACCGGTGTCCACGTCCACCAGCAGCGGCAGGTCGCACACGTCGGTGATGCGGCGCACGTCGGTCAGCACGTCATCAAGGCCGGTGATGCCCAGGTCCGGCACGCCGAGGGAGCCCGCGGCCACCCCGCCACCCGACAGGTAGATCGCCTTGAAACCGGCGCGCTTGGCCAGCAGTGCGTGGTTGGCATTGATCGTGCCGACCACCTGCAATGGGTGTTCGCTGGCGACCGCGTCACGGAAACGCTGGCCTGGAGTGCGGTTGTTATTGGAGCTCATGACTCACCTCGCTGAGTGGCTGTCTGGGGAGCACCGCCTGGGAAGTGGCGGGCGATATTGCGTTTGGAGGCGCCGATGTGACGACGCATCAACAACTCGGCCAGTTCACCGTCGCGATCGGCGATCGCGTCAAGAATACGGTGATGCTCGGCAAAGGCCTGGCGTGGACGATTGGGGGTCGCGGAGAACTGGATGCGGTACATACGCACCAACTGGTACAGCTCGCCGCAGAGCATTTGGGTCAAGGTGCGGTTGCCCGCGCCCTGGATGATCCGGTAATGAAAGTCGAAGTCGCCTTCCTGCTGGTAATAGCCGACACCCGCCTGGAACGCCGCATCCCGTTCGTGGGTGTGCAGCACCTGGCGCAGTTCTTCGATCTCCGCATCGGTCATGCGCTCGGCGGCCAGGCGGCACGCCATGCCTTCGAGGGATTCGCGGATTTCATAGAGTTCGATCAGTTCCGCGTGGCTCAACGACACCACGCGAGCGCCCACATGGGGCACGCGCACCAGCAGGCGCTGGCCTTCGAGACGGTGGATCGCCTCACGCAACGGGCCGCGGCTGATGCCGTAGGTGCGCGCCAGTTCCGGCTCGGAGATCTTGCTGCCGGGGGCGATCTCGCCTTTGACGATAGCGGCCTGTATACGCCTAAAGACATTCTCCGACATTGTCTGGGATTCTTCCGGGGAGACCACCGGAGCTTCCGATTGATCCAGCATATTGTCGACACCTTTAAAAGCAATGCCGCAAAAACTAGCCAATAAGCCCTACTTAGTCAAAGAATAAATCAACATTGTCGACAATCGTCTAATAACCGCCGTTGTAAGCAACAAGGACATGGCCGCCTGCCAGCGCTGGCGCCAAAAAAGCATCATGTTAGAATAGACGCCGCTTTTGCCTGACATCTCTTGATGAAACGGCGCACGAGGGAGCTTGCGCAGCAATGCCAGTCGCCTTGAATTGAACATCGCACTGCACCGCCTCAGGATTTATGAGACTCAAGCCCTTCCCCCGATTGTTTTGCCTACTGTTCATACCAGGACTTATGCCGGGGCTATGCGCTGCCGCCGAGAAGACCGTGTATGGCCTCAACGAATACGCCAAGCTGGCGGATATCGACCTGGAAGTGGCGGCCAAACTCGACACCGGCGCCAAGACCGCCTCGTTGAGCGCCCGCGATATCAAACGCTTCAAGCGCAACGGCGAATCCTGGGTACGCTTCTACCTGGCCATCGACACCGCCCATTCCCACCCCATCGAACGCCCACTGGCCCGCGTCAGCAAGATCAAGCGCCGCGCCGGTGACTACGACCCCGATGAGGACAAGAACTACACCGCCCGTCCGGTGATTGCCCTGGATATCTGCATGGGCAGCGCTTTACGCAGCATCGAAGTGAACTTGACTGACCGCAGCGCTTTCCAATACCCGCTGCTGATCGGCTCCGAAGCGCTGAAACGCTTTGATGCGCTGGTCGACCCCAGTCTTAAATACGCAGCGGGCAAACCTGCCTGCGCCGCCGACGCTCATACCGCCGAGTAAACCGAATGCGCTCTCTGACCCTGCACCTGAAAATCCTCATCACCCTCCTGGTGGTGCTGGGTATTTCGGTCACCGCCTACCAGATCTTCGTGCTGGGCATTCCCGTCACCGAGGACGCCACCGACGACTTGTGGAACATCGACGCCAAGGTCGAGTTCGTCGCCAACCCGAAAGACCCGGTGAAGATCCAGATGTTCGTGCCGCCCCTGAGCCGCGACTTCGTCAGCCTCAATGAGAGTTTCATCTCGAATAACTACGGGGTCAGCGTCAACCGCATCGATGGCAACCGCAAGGTCACCTGGTCGGCGCGCCGGGCCAAGGGCAAGCAGACCCTGTATTACCGCCTGGTGCTGACCAAGCGTTACAGCGGTGAAAAGGTCAAGATCAAGGGCCCGACCTTCCGCGACAGCATCGCCGTGGAAGGCCCGGAAAAAATCGCCGCCGAAGCCCTGCTCGCGCCGATCCGCCAGCACTCGGCCGATGTGGAAACCTTTATTACCGAAGCCATCAAGCGCACCAACAACCTCAACGACGACAACGTCAAGCTGCTGCTGGCGGGCGACCCCTCGACACCGCACAAGGCCAAGATCGTCGAACTGCTGCTGTCCATCGCCCACGTGCCGGTGGAAAAGGTCCACACCATCCGCCTCGTCGCCGACCAGCCGCAAACCCCGGAACTGTGGCTGCGCAGCTTCAATGGCAATGACTGGCTGTACTTCAACCCGGAAACCGGCGAACCAGGCCTGCCCGCCGACCGCCTGTTGTGGTGGACCGGCGATGAAAACCTGATCACCGTCGATGGCGGCAAGAAAGCCATGGTCACCTTCAGCCTGAACAACAGCGAAATGAACGCGATCCGCCTGGCCAAGCTGACTGACGAAAACACCGACGCCAACTTCCTCGAATACTCGCTGTACGGCCTGCCGCTGCAAACCCAGCAGACCTTCATGATCATGGTGATGATCCCGATCGGCGTGCTGGTGATCCTGATCCTACGCAACCTGATCGGCCTGCAGACCCTGGGCACGTTTACCCCGGTGCTGATCGCCCTGGCGTTCCGCGAGACTCAGCTGGGCTTCGGGATTGTGCTGTTTACGATCATCACCGCGCTGGGCTTGTCGCTGCGCTCGTACCTGGAACACCTGAAGTTGCAGATGCTGCCGAGGCTGTCGGTGGTGCTGACCTTCGTGGTGGTGCTGATCGCGGCCATCAGCCTGTTCAGCCATAAACTGGGGCTGGAGCGCGGGCTGTCGGTGGCGCTGTTCCCGATGGTGATTCTGACCATGACCATCGAACGCCTGTCGATCACCTGGGAAGAACGCGGCGCCAGCCATGCGCTGAAAGTGGCGATCGGCACGCTGTTCGCGGCGTCCCTGGCGCACCTGATCATGAGCGTACCGGAGCTGGTCTACTTTGTGTTCACCTTCCCGGCGATCCTGCTGATCCTGGTGGGCTTCATGCTGGCCATGGGGCGTTATCGCGGCTACCGCCTGACCGAGCTGGTGCGCTTCAAGGCCTTCCTCAAGGCTGACTCGTAATGTTCGGCTTCTGGAAGACCTGGAAGGCCCTGGAAGCACGGGGCATCATGGGCATCAACCGGCGTAATGCGGACTACGTGCTCAAGTACAACAAGCGCAGCCTGTACCCGATCGTGGATGACAAGATCATCACCAAGGAACGCGCGCTGGCGGCTGGCATCCATGTGCCGGAAATGTACGGGGTGATTTCCACCGAGAAGGAAATCGACAAGCTCGACGAGATCATCCAAGGGCGCAGCGACTTCGTGATCAAACCGGCCCAGGGCGCTGGCGGTGACGGCATCCTCGTCATCGCCGACCGCTTTGAGGAGCGTTATCGCACGGTCTCCGGCAAGATCATCAGCCATGAGGAAATCGAGCATCAGATTTCCAGCATCCTCACCGGCCTGTACTCCCTGGGCGGCCACCGCGACCGCGCGCTGATCGAGTACCGCGTGGTGCCCGACCAGATTTTCAAGAGCATCAGCTACGAAGGCGTGCCGGATATCCGCATCATCGTGCTGATGGGCTACCCGGTGATGGCCATGCTGCGCTTGCCGACCCGCCAGTCCGGCGGCAAGGCCAACCTGCACCAGGGCGCGATCGGCGTGGGCGTCGACCTGGCCACCGGCCTGACCCTGCGCGGCACCTGGCTGAACAACATCATCACCAAACACCCTGACACCACCAACGCGGTGGATGGCGTGCAACTGCCCAACTGGGACGGTTTCATGAAGCTCGCCGCCGGCTGCTATGAGCTGTGCGGGCTGGGCTACATCGGCGTGGACATGGTGCTGGACCAGGAAAAAGGCCCACTGATCCTCGAACTGAATGCGCGGCCGGGGCTGAATATCCAGATCGCCAACGACTGCGGCCTGACCCTGCGCACCCATGCGGTCGAGGCACGACTGGAAACCCTGAAAGCTGCTGGCGTGACGGAAACGCCGGAAGAACGGGTGAAATTCGTGCAGGCCATGTTCGGGCACATCCCCGCCGTCGAAGGCTGAGCCGGCCTTCGATCTGTCTATCCCCGACATCCCCCCTAGGACCAAATCCTACGGGGGTCTACAATCCCCTCCCCCACGCCATCAGCTGATCCACCCCGCATGTCGACCTGTTCCGTACACCCACTGCCCTACCGGGCCAACCCCGCCGAGTATTTTGCGGCGATTCGCCATGCCCCCGGCGCGGTGCTATTGGACAGCGGCCGCCCGACCGCCGAGCGGGGCCGTTATGACCTGCTCAGCGCCTGGCCCGAAGCGACGTTGGCGGTGCAGTCTGACGAGAGCGGCAGCGAGTTCCTGCAACGCCTGCGGGAAAACCTTACACAGTTGGGTGAGGCGGCATTGCCGGCCGGCTACGAGTTACCGTTCGTCGGCGGCCTGATCGGTTACCTGAGCTACGATTTCGGCCGGCACCTGGAACAGTTGCCGCACCGCGCGGTGGACGATCTGCACCTGCCGGACGCACGTTTTGGGCTGTACGCCTGGGCCCTGGTCAGCGATCACCAGGCGCAGACCAGCCAGTTGGTGTTTCACCCGACACTGGCCGATGGCGAGCGGCAGCGACTGATCAAGCTGTTCAGCCAGCCAGCCGCCGAGATAGCCGCCGACTTCAAGCTCCACGGCCCCATGACCCCCGACATCAGCGCCCAGACCTACGCCCAGGCCATCGCCCGCATCCACGACTATATCCGCGCGGGCGACTGCTACCAGGTCAACTTCACCCAGCGCTTTCGCGCAGCGTGCAGCGGCGATCCGTGGGCGGCCTACTGCGCCTTGCGCGAAGCCTGCCCGACGCCATTTTCCGGGTTCCAGAGCCTGCCGGATGACGGCGCGGTACTGAGCCTGTCGCCGGAACGTTTCGTCAGGATCAGCCAGCGCCAGGTCGAAACCCGCCCGATCAAAGGCACCCGCCCGCGCGGCCTGACGCCTGAAGAAGACGCCGCCAACGCCGCCGAACTGCTGGCCAGCCCCAAGGATCGTGCCGAGAACCTGATGATCGTCGATCTGTTGCGCAACGACCTCGGGCGCACCTGCCGCACCGGCTCGGTGAAAGTGCCGGAGTTGTTCAGCCTGGAAAGCTACCCCAACGTGCATCACTTGGTCAGCAGCGTCACCGGCGAATTGGCCGACGACAAGGACGCTCTGGATCTGATCGCCGGCAGCTTCCCTGGTGGCTCCATCACCGGCGCACCGAAGATCCGCGCAATGCAGATCATCGACGAACTGGAGCCAACCCGCCGCGGGCTGTACTGCGGCTCGCTGGTGTACCTGGACGTGCGTGGCGAGATGGACAGTTCCATCGCCATCCGCAGCCTGCTGGTCAAGGACGGCCAGGTGTGCTGCTGGGGCGGCGGCGGGATCGTCGCCGACTCGCAATGGCAGGCGGAATATCAGGAGTCGCTGACCAAGGTGCGGGTATTGTTACAAACCCTGGAAAGCCTGTAACGCAGCGCCCTTCCTGGCGTTGGGAGGCAACGCCCGGCCGCGGAAAAAACCTGAATCAGAACCGCTGTGGACGGCCTGTGAATCGGAGGATAGCGTCCGGTTTCGACCGTCCACCCGCCATCTGTGAAGGATCACATGAAGCGATTGCTTACTCGTCAGAAAATATTTCCAAGATTGCATCTGCACTTGCCAGAGCCTAACATCTCCCAAATTGGGAGGTTAGGATCATGCGGATAATCGCGTTCTCGACCTTACGTCTCTTCTGGGAGAGCCACCCAGCTTGTATCGACGCCAAAACACCGCTGGTCGAGTTGTATCGCCATATGGAGAAGGCTGCATACCCAACGCCGCAAGCGCTCAAGGCGGAGCTCGGAACCGCGAGCATCCTCAAAGGCAGCAGGGTTGTATTCAACGTGGGCGGCAACCGGTATCGAGTGATCATGGCGATCAATTATCAGCGTCAGCTTGGGTTCATACGTTTCGTGGGAACCCACGCACAGTACGATCAGATCAACGCGGAGACCGTGTGATGAACATCAAACCCATACATTCCCAAGAAGACCTCACCGCCGCGCTCGCACGCGTCGAACAGATATGGGAAGCGCCAATCGGCTCGCCTGAGGGCGATGAGCTGGAAATTCTTGCGGTCCTCATTGAAAAGTACGAGGCCGAACATTATCCGATGCCGCCGTCGGACCCGGTGGAAGCCATCCGCTTTCGCATGGAGCAACTCGGCATGACGGCGCGCGACCTGGAGGCCTTCATCGGCACCAGCGGCCGGGTGTCCGAAGTGCTCAACCGCAAGCGCAAGCTGAGCCTGTCGATGATCAAGCGCCTGCATGAAGGCTTGAGCATCCCGTATGAGCGGTTGCTGGCAGGGGCTTAAGAACTCAGGCGGCTGTAGGCCCGCGCCCACATTCGACCGCGCTTCCAGAGGATAAACGCGGTCGAATGTGGGAGCGGGCTTGCTCGCGATGGGGCCGCCAACTGCGCGGAACGACTTACAGGCTCAACGGCCGGTTCGAAGCCTTGATGAACTCGTTCTTCAGCTCTTCAAACGTATGCACCGCCGGGAACTGCGGGAACTCGCGGATCACATTTTCCGGCGCATGGAACAGAATCCCGCGGTCGGCCTCGCCCAGCATGCTGGTATCGTTGTACGAATCGCCGGCAGCGATCACGCGGTAGTACAGGCTCTTGAACGACAGCACCGACTGGCGCTTGGGGTCTTTCTGGCGCAGTTGGTAACTGACCACGCGGTCGGTTTCGTCAGTGATCAGGCGGTGGCACAACAGGGTCGGGAACCCCAGCTGACGCATCAGCGGCTGGGAGAATTCGTAGAAGGTGTCCGACAGAATCACCACCTGGAAGCGCTCGCGCAGCCAGTTGACGAACTCGATGGCACCGTCCAGCGGCTTGAGGGTAGCGATCACTTCCTGGATATCGGCGAGCTTGAGCCCGTGTTCGTCGAGGATGCGCAGGCGTTGCTTCATCAGCACATCGTAGTCGGGAATGTCCCGGGTGGTCGCCCGCAGGGATTCAATACCGGTTTTTTCGGCGAAGGCGATCCAGATTTCCGGAACCAATACCCCTTCCAGGTCGAGACAGGCAATTTCCACGAGACACTCCTATTTGTATTGTTCAAGTCGAGCGAGCAAAAAGACTGCCGAACTCTAGCGATTCAAGGCGGCGGCCGCAACGCAGGGCGGATTTTGATACCATCACTCTCCTATAGAGCGCTCAGCGCCACTGACCTGTAGGAACCGTCCTGATGAACCAAGCCTTCGATGTCGTTGAACTCGCCACGACCTATGCCAACAAATCTGCCCAGGACATTCTCAAGCTGGCGTTCAGCCAGTTCGGCGATGACCTGTGGATTTCCTTCAGCGGTGCAGAGGATGTGGTGCTGGTGGACATGGCCTGGAAGCTGAACAAGAACGTCAAGGTGTTCAGCCTCGACACCGGCCGCCTGCACCCGGAGACCTACCGTTTCATCGAACAGGTGCGCGAGTTCTACAAGATCGACATCGAGCTGATCTCGCCGGACCAGAGCAAACTGGAACCCTTCGTCAAAGAGAAAGGCTTGTTCAGCTTCTACAAAGACGGCCATGGCGAATGCTGCGGTGTGCGCAAGATCGAGCCGCTGCGCCGCAAGCTCTCCGGCGTGCGCGCCTGGGCTACCGGCCAGCGCCGCGATCAGAGCCCCGGCACCCGCAGCCAAGTGGCGGCGCTGGAAATCGACACGGCCTTCTCCACCCCGGAACGCACCCTGTACAAGTTCAACCCACTGGCGCAGATGACCAGTGAAGAGATCTGGAGTTACATCCGCATGCTGGAGCTGCCGTACAACAGCCTGCACGAGCGCGGTTTTATCAGCATCGGCTGCGAGCCCTGCACCCGCCCGGTGTTGCCAAACCAACACGAGCGCGAAGGCCGCTGGTGGTGGGAAGAAGCCACGCAGAAGGAATGCGGGCTGCATGCCGGGAATCTCATCAGCAAGGCCTAAGCGCTGACGCAGTCAACCATGTGGGAGGGGGGGAGCAAGCCCCCTCCCACATTTGTTTTGTGCCGAGCGTAAAAATGTACACACAAATGTAACCATCGGTGCCATTTATGTGTGCAATCCACCGACCTTCGCACCAAAACGTAACATCTCCTCTCTGCCGCTGTTTATCCTCTAAACAGAGGTTCTGCCCCGTCAAAAATAAATACCTGTTCAAACGGTCAATTTATATCGCTTTGAATTCAGTCAGTTATTTATAGAACCTATAAAAACGAAATTAACCAAGGTTTTCATAGATCGAAAACTGGCACGTATGTGGCTTAAGGTGAAGTACGCTTTGTATACAATAAATACAAAACATACATACACTTTCCCGCTGCGGCTTTGCTGCAGCAGTGCTGGAGCCTGCCGGAATGCGTACACGCCTCTCGAACACCCTCGCACTGGATCTGCCCTCCTCCGCCCTCAACCCCGAGGCCGCGAGCCCCGGCCCGCTGGTACTCAGCCCGCGCCTGCACAACCGGGACCTGGCGCCGACCAAGGTCGAAGGCCGACGCTGGGGGCGCTACAGCATCTTTGCGTTATGGACCAACGACGTACACAACATCGCCAATTACTCGTTCGCCATTGGCTTATATGCGCTGGGCCTGGGTGGCTGGCAGATTCTGTTATCCCTGGGGATCGGCGCGGCGCTGGTGTACTTCTTCATGAACTTGTCGGGTTATATGGGGCAGAAGACCGGGGTGCCGTTTCCGGTGATCAGCCGCATCAGCTTCGGCATTCACGGCGCCCAGATTCCGGCCTTGATCCGTGCGGTTATTGCGATTGCCTGGTTTGGTATCCAGACCTACCTGGCCTCGGTGGTGTTCCGAGTATTGCTGACGGCGATTCATCCGGGGTTTGCCGACTATGACCACAACTCGATCCTGGGCCTGTCGAGCCTGGGCTGGGCGTGCTTTGTGACGATCTGGTTCGTGCAACTGGTGATCCTGGCCTACGGCATGGAGACCGTGCGTCGCTACGAAGGCTTCGCCGGGCCGGTGATTTTGCTGACCGTCGCTTCGCTGGCCGGTTGGATGTACTTCCAGGCCGACGGCCACATCGCCTGGTCGATCCGCGAGCCGCTCACCGGTGGCGAGATGTGGCGCAATATCTTTGCCGGCGGCGCGCTGTGGCTGGCGATCTACGGTACGTTGATCCTCAACTTCTGCGACTTCGCGCGCTCTTCGCCGTGCCGCAGGACCATCCAGGTCGGCAACTTCTGGGGCCTGCCGGTGAACATCCTGGTGTTCGCCGCCATCACCGTGCTGCTCTGCGGCGGGCAGTTCCAGCTCAATGGCCGGATGATCGAAAGCCCGACCGAGATCATCGCGGCGATCCCCAATACGTTCTTCCTGGTACTCGGCTGCCTGGCGTTCCTGATCGTCACCGTGGCGGTGAACATCATGGCCAACTTCGTCGCCCCGGCCTTTGTGCTGAGCAACCTGGCGCCCAAGTACCTGAACTTCCGCCGCGCCGGGTTGATCAGCGCTGCCGTGGCGGTGCTGATCCTGCCGTGGAACCTCTACAACAGCCCGCTGGTGATCGTGTATTTCCTTTCCGGCCTGGGCGCGCTGCTCGGGCCGTTGTACGGGGTGATCATGGTCGATTACTGGCTGATCCGTAAAAGCCAGGTCGACGTGCCGCAACTGTACAGCGAAGACCCGAATGGCGTTTATTACTACAGCCGTGGCGTGAATATGCGCGCGGTGGCGGCATTTATTCCTGCGGCGGTGATCGCCATCCTGCTGGCGCTGTTGCCGGGGTTTGCCAGTGTCTCGCCGTTTTCCTGGTTGTTTGGCGCCGGTATTGCAGGGCTGTTGTACCGGCTGATCGCCAAGCGCCAAGCGTTCTACGCTGATGTCAGCGGTGAAAGCATTGCAGTCGATAACGTCAGTCATTAAAAAGGACATTCCATGCGTATCCTCGTGGTCAACGTCAACACCACCGAATCCATCACCCAGACCATCGCCGAGCAAGCGCGGTCCGTGGCCTCGCCGGGCACCGAGATTGTCGGGCTCACGCCGTACTTCGGCGCCGAATCGGTGGAAGGCAATTTTGAGAGCTACCTGGCGGCCATCGCGGTGATGGACCGCGTGATGGCCTACGACCAGCCGTTCGATGCGGTGATCCAGGCCGGGTATGGCGAACATGGGCGCGAAGGCCTACAGGAATTGTTGAATGTGCCGGTAGTGGACATCACCGAAGCGGCAGCCACCACCGCGATGTTCCTCGGCCACGCCTACTCGGTGGTGACCACCCTGGACCGCACGGTGCCGCTGATCGAGGACCGCCTGAAACTCGCCGGCCTGTATCAACGCTGCGCCTCGGTGCGCGCCAGCGGCATGGCGGTGCTGGAGCTGGAAGAACACCCGCTGGCGGCCATGGAAGCCATCGTGCGGCAGGCGGAACTGGCGATCCGCGAGGACAAGGCCGAGGTGATCTGCCTGGGATGCGGCGGCATGGCCGGGCTGGACGAACGCATTCGCCAGCGCACCGGGGTGCCGGTGGTGGACGGGGTAACGGCGGCGGTGACGATTGCCGAAGGGTTGGTGCGATTGGGGTTGTCGACGTCGAAGGTCAGGACCTACGCCACCCCGCGGCCGAAGACTGTCATCGGCTGGCCGCGCAGCCGATAGAACAGGTCGCGGCGATCAAATCGCGCTGAAGCGCTGCGCCAGTCCCGCGATTAAAAACTGCTCGAGGATGAAGTCGACAAACGCCCGGGTCTTGCCGGGCAGCAGTTTGTGTTCGGCGTAGTAGAGGGAGATGTTGCCGTCGTCGACGTACCAGTCGGGCAGCACCCGCACCACCGCGCCACTGTCGAGGAACGGCACTGCCATCGGCATGCTCACCAGCGCAATGCCCATCCCCTGGGCGCTCGCGCAACAGGCGGCCTCCGAGTCGCTCAGGGTCATGCGCGGCTTGAGCGCCAACGGACGCTGTTCGCGCTCGCGGCTGGTCAGTTGCCAGGAGCGCACGCGGCCGGTTTGCGGGGAGCGGATCAGGATGCCCAGGCAGCGCGCCAAATCCTCGGGCGCCAGTACCGGCGGGCGTTGCGCCAGGTAATCCGCTGACGCCACCAACACCCGGTGCGCGGGCGTCAGCTTGCGTGCAACCACGCCCTGGGGCAGCTCAAAACCACCGCCGATGGCCGCATCGAAGCCCTGGCCGATCAGGTCGACCTGGCGGTTGTCAAAATGCCAATCCGGGCTGATATCCGGAAAACGCCGGACGAATTCCCCCAGCAACGGCATGACATAACTATTACCGAACACCGTGCCCATGCTGACTTTGAGCGTCCCCACCGGACGCCCCTCGGCGCTGGCCAGGTTGGCCACGGCGTTCTGAATGGTGATCAGGCTGTCGCTGACTTCGGCGAGGAACCGCTTGCCGGCTTCGGTCAGGGTCAGGCGCCGGGTGCTGCGCTGGAACAGCCGCACCCCCAGGCGCGCTTCCAGCTTGGCGACACTTTTGCCCACCGCCGCCGGGGTCAGGCTCAAGCGCCGGGCCGCTTCGGCAAAGCTGCCGCCTTCGGCGCTGCGCACAAAGCATTCGATACTGCCGAAGCTCTCCATATCCGCCCACTCTAAACTTTTGGTTTACACAGACTATAGCAATCCGGGTCTACCGACAGCGGCGGGTGAGGTCGATACTCGGCTGCATCCACAAGGCATCCCGCCTTGAACAGTGAGGAGATCAACATGACTACCCAGAACCTCAGCGGCAAAGTCGCCTTGATTCAAGGCGGTTCACGCGGCATCGGCGCCGCCATCGTCAAGCGTCTTGCGGCGCAAGGTGCGGCCGTCGCCTTTACCTACGTCAGTTCCGCCGCCAAGGCCGCAGAACTGCAGAACAGCGTGATCAGCGCCGGCGGCAAAGCCCTGGCGATTCAGGCCGACAGCGCCGATGCCACGGCGATTCGCAACGCCGTCAACGCCACGGTCCAAGCCTTTGGGCGCCTGGATATCCTGGTGAACAACGCCGGCGTGCTGGCCATCGCGCCGCTGGAAGACTTCAAACTGGAGGACTTCGACCAGACCCTGGCAATCAACGTGCGCAGCGTATTCATCGCCACTCAGGAAGCGGCCAAGCACATGGGCGAAGGCGGCCGCGTGATCAACATCGGCAGCACCAACGCCGAACGCATGCCCTTTGGCGGCGGCGGGCCGTATGCGATGAGCAAGGCGGCGCTGGTCGGCCTGACCAAGGGCCTGGCGCGGGACCTGGGGCCGCGTGGCATCACCATTAACAACGTGCAGCCAGGGCCGGTGGACACCGACATGAACCCGGCGAACAGTGAGTTCGCCGAGAGCCTGATCGGGTTGATGGCGGTGGGCCGTTATGGCCATGTCGAGGAGATCGCCAGCTTTGTGGCCTACCTGGCCGGGCCGGAAGCGGGTTACATCACCGGGGCCAGCCTGACCATCGACGGTGGCTTCAGCGCATAACCGCCTGTAGGCGCCGGGTCAGGACATGGGCGGCAGGCCGTAGGCGGCGAGGTCGAAGTCCGCGAGTTTGCGGATGATCTGGTCGGCGTGGTGGTACTTGCTGTCGGCCATGGCTTCGTCGGGCACGGCGATGGCGGTCATCCGGGCCGCCTTTGCTGCGGTGACGCCGAACGGCGAGTCTTCAAACACCAGGCAATCTTGCGGCGCGATGCCCAGGCGCCGCGCGGCGGTGAGGAAGATGTCCGGCGCGGGCTTGGCGGCACCGACTTCCGGGTCGTCAGCCGTGACGATGGTGCCGAACAGGCCAAACCATTCGCGGTGCAGCGTGGTCTTGTGGCCAAAGGAGTTGCGCGACGAACTGGTGCCCACCGCAATCGGAATATTGTGCGCGTTCAGGTGCCGTACCAACGCTTCGGCGCCGGGCATGCCCAACGCCCTGGGGAAACGCTCGCTCATCAGCGGCTCACGGATTTCGAGGAACTCAGCCGCCGTGATCGGCAGGTCCAGCGCCTTGACCACGTAGTCGGCCAGGTCCTGGGCCCCGCGCCCGATGATGTGCTGTTTGATCCCCCAGTCATAGGTACGCCCGAAGCGTTCGGCGATGATCTGCGTCACTTCGGTGTAGATGCCTTCGGTATCCAGCAACAAGCCGTCCATATCGAAAATCACGGCCTTGATCGGACCGACTGCGCTACGCGGTGCATTCATCGTGACGAAACCCTGGAGGTAGGACTAAAAGGATTCAGCACAATAACGGCCCCGCTTGTCGGCAGGCAACCTTTTAGGCTGTGCGCCTGATCAGGCCGGCGTGGGCAGGCAGCCCAGGCGGGTCAATGCGGCCTCCACCGCGTGCTCCAACGGCGTATGGGGTTCGTGGCCCAGGGCCGCAAGCAAGCGTTGGTTATCCATACGCAACGGGGTTTGCCACAGATAACGCATCTCCTGTATCTCGCGAAAGGTCACGACAAACGGCGCAGCCAACTTCAACAGCCACCAGGGAAATACGCCTACACGCGGTTGCAGGCCCGTCCTGCGTAACACTACGCGCTGGATCGCCTGGCTCATCTGCGTGCCATCACTGTCCACGTGCCCGGCCATATGAAAGCAGGCAAAGGCGTCGAGGGCGGCGCGGCGCTCAATCAACTCGAGCATGGTGCGCGCCACATCTGGCAGGTAGGCCCATTGGTGGGCGACGCCTGGCGCACCTGGGGCGCTGACCGCGCGCACCGGTTTACCGGGTTTGACCAGGCCTTGGGAGAACCAGTTGTTGGCCGCTCCGGCGCCGAAAAAATCCCCGGCACGCACGATCACTACACGAGCGCCCTCGCGGGAAGACTGAAGCAAGCGCTGCTCCAGTTGCACACGTATCGCGCCCTTGCGGGTCAGCGGGTGCTGGGGTGAGTCTTCGGAAAGCACCGGGAACGCATCCGGCCCGAAGTTGTAGACCGTGCCGGGCAACACGATGGTCGCGCGCTCGGCGATGGCGGCTGCAATGGTGTTGTCGATCATCGGCAGCACCTGCTCGGCCCAATTGCGATAGCCCGGCGGATTCACCCCATGGACGATCACCGCGCAGCCACGGGCGGCAGCGATGACGTCCTGGCGATTGAGCGCATCGCCTTTGAGCCAGGTATAGGCGGCATTCTGGCTACGGGCCTTGGCGACATCCCGGGTCAACGCACACACCTGCCAGCCCGCCACGCTCAACTGTCGCGCCACTTCGCCGCCGATACCGCCGGTTGCACCCAATACCAGTACCTTGCTCATCACCCGCTCCCACATTGGTTGGAGCGGCCATTCTGTTCGTAGCCTGGCTATAGAGGAATTGCCGAAGACCATCCAGACGCTATACATTTACGCATGGCGTTGAACATTGGTTGGGAGCTTTACCGATCGTTTCTTGGCGTACTCAAGGAAGGATCGCTGTCGGGGGCCGCACGGCAGCTCGGCATCACACAGCCCACCGTCGGTCGGCACATTGCCGCGCTGGAAACGGCCCTGGGCGTGGTGCTGTTCACTCGCTCCCCCACCGGCCTGCTGCCGACGGCAGTGGCTCACACCATGAGGGCCCACGCCGAGACCATGGAGCGCATGGCCGCCGCCCTGGAACGCAGCGCCTCCTCCCAGGGCGACGAAGTGCGCGGCGTGGTGCGTGTCTCCGCCAGTGAAGTGGTCGGCGTGGAAGTACTGCCGCCGATCATCACGCGGTTGCGCCAACAGCATCCTCAGCTCAAGGTCGAACTGGTCCTGACCAACCGCCTGAGCGACCTGCTGCAATTGGAAGCCGACATCGCCGTGCGGATGGTCCGCCCCAGCCAGGAGCAATTGCTGGCACAGCGCATCGGCCTGATCGAAGTCGGCCTGCATGCCCGCGACGATTACCTGCACCAGCACGGTACGCCGCAAGAGTTGAAAGACCTGACCGACCACGCGGTGATCGGCTACGACCGGGAAAACGCGTTTATCCGCAGCCTGGCCGTCAAAGGCTTCGAGCGCGGCACCTTCGCCCTCAGCAGCGACAGCGACCTGGCGCAACTGGCGCTGATCCGTGCCGGCGCCGGCATCGGCGGATGCCAGGTCAAGCTGGCCCAACAAGACACGCGCCTGCGTCGGGTGCTGCCGGAGGCATTCGCGCTCAAACTCGACACCTGGGTCACCATGCACGAAGACCTGCGCAACAGCCCGCGCTGCCGGGCGACGTTCGATGCGCTGGTGGCGGGTTTGCAACGTTACATACAGGATTGAGACAGCTTCGCTGAGGAACAATGAAAATTCCTCAATCCCTTCACAGCCGCCGCCATGACCGAAGCCTTCGAAGTCCCCAGCCCCCACGAAAAACACATCGAACACACCACCGAACATGCCCACGCGCGCGGCGACAATTTCGCCAGCCGCATTGCCGTGATGACCGCGCTGATGGCCACCCTTGGCGCCATGCTCAGCTACCAGGCCGGCTCCACCGAAAGCGAAGCGGCGATGGACAAGAACAACGCTGCCATTTTCAAGACCGAAGCCGCCAACCAGTGGAACTACTACCAGGCCAAATCCAGCCGGCAAAACCTGGCGGAACTGGCTACCCATATTCCCGGTGTGGACGCCGCGCATTACAAGGATGAGAGCGAGCGCTACAAGGGCCAGAAGGAAGACGTGCGCAAACAGGCCGAAAAGCTGGAGGCAACCTCACGGGAATGGGATCAGAAATCCGAAGAAGCCCTGCACCAGCATCACCGCTGGGCCCAGGCAATGACGGCGATTCAGATCGCGATTTCGTTGGCGGCGATCACGTTGTTGACGCGCAAGGAATGGTTGAAGCGCCTGTCGTATACGGCAGGCGGTGTGGCCTTGGTGCTGGGTGGCCTGGCGGGGTTGCATTTCTGATAATTTCGCTTGGGCGCCCAACACCTGTCGCTATATAGTAAACTGCATAACGCTAGCCACCGCACAAGGAGATACCGGTGTCCGCACAACCCAAAGAAGCCGTGGGCGCCGCCTACAGCATCGAATCCATGCGCTATGCCCAGGCCATGACCTGGCAGGCCATCGAACAACTGGCCCAACGCATCCGCCCCGGCATGCTCGAATCCGAAGCGCGCGAGTTGGGCAAACACGTCCTCGCCGACCTCGACATGCAGCGCATCTGGCACCCGCTGCTGGTGCGCTTCGGCGCCAATACCCTCAAGACCTTCAAGCAACGCTCCGACGGCGACCCGGTACTGGGTGAAAACGACATTTTCTTCATCGACATGGGCGCCGTCTGGCAAGGTCACGAAGGCGACGCGGGGGCTACCTTCAGCACCGGCACCGACCCGGACATGATCGCCTGCGCCAACGCGGCCAAAGCGCTGTTCGACCGCGTGCAAGCGCGCTGGAAAAACGACCAGGTCATCGGCCTCGAACTCTACCGCTACGCCGAGGCACAAGCCCAGGCCATGGGCTGGCAGTTGAACATCGACATCAAGGGCCACCGCGTCAGCGACTTTCCCCACGCGATCCATCGTGGCGGCAACCTCGGCGACTTCGAGCACTACCCGAATGCAGGGTTGTGGATTCTGGAGATCCAGATCGCTCACCCGAGCAAGCCGTATGGCGCATTCTATGAAGACCTCCTCGCTTAATCGTTCAAAGGAACCAGAATGGAACGCTACGCCGAATTTCCCGTGCTGTTGTTTTCCTACGGCACCCTGCAGGACAAAGCCGTCCAACTCGCCAACTTCGGCCGAGAACTAGCAGGCCAGCACGATGCCATGTTGGGCTACTCGAAAAACTGGGTAGAAATTACCGACCCGCAAGTGCTGGCCACCAGTGGCAAGACCCACCACCCGATCGTCGCGCCGAGCACCGAACAAGGCGCCAGCGTTGAAGGCATGGTGTTTCAGATTAGCGAGCAGGAGTTGGCGGCGGCGGATGCGTATGAAGTGTCCGACTACAAGCGGGTCAGCGTGGCGCTGGCATCGGGCCTCACGGCTTGGGTGTATGTGCAAGCCTGAACGACGGGCGATTGATTTCAATCTGTTACAGGAGCGTTTAGAGTATCGCCCCCCGAGAATTGAATCTCGGGATTCAGTCCATGGAGTTACTCAGTGAAGTACGTCAGTAAAGTGGTTGCAGCAGCAGTTCTCGGTTTCACCCTCGCCGGCTGCACCGGCACCGCCATCAAATCCCCGCAATACGACAGCAGCCAATACACCGTGCTGGGTCACAGTGAAGCCAGCGCCACCGGCATCATGCTGTTCGGCGTTATCCCGATCGGCCAGAACAGCCGTTTCGTCCGCGCCCAGACGGCTGCCATCCAGGCAAAAGGTGGCGACGCGCTGATCAATACCGAAGTCCAGGAAAAATGGTTCTGGGCTTGGGTGCTGAGCGGTTACACCACCAAGATCTCCGGTGATGTGGTCAAGCTGAAAACTGCACACTAAGCCGGACGTTGCTCTATTTGCGCGGGATTTGACCTGAGCAAGCGACGTATCATGGGCCAACCTTTCGAGGATGGCCCATGAACCTCAGTATCCTTTACGCACTCGCCGCCGCCGCGCTGTTCGGCGCCAGCACCCCGCTCGCCAAAAGCCTCGGCCTGGGCCTCTCGCCCGTGCTGCTCGCAGGCCTGCTTTACCTCGGCAGCGGTGCCGGACTCGCCATCGTGCGCCTGATCCGCGATCGCGGCTGGACCCCCACCGGCTTGACCCCCTCCGAATGGCCCTGGCTGCTCGGCGCCATTGCGTTCGGCGGCATCCTCGGGCCCGTGGCCCTGATGTTCGGCCTGACCCGCACCTCGGGCGCCACCGCGTCGCTGATGCTCAACCTTGAATCGGTATTGACCGCGTTGATCGCCTGGCTCGTGTTCAGGGAAAACGCAGACCGTCGCATCGTCCTCGGGATGATTGCGATTGTGCTGGGTGGCGTGGCGTTGTCATGGCCCCAAGGCGGCGCCGACAGTCACGATTGGACCGGGCCGCTCGCCGTGGCGGTGGCCTGCCTGTGCTGGGGCATCGATAACAACCTGACACGTAAAGTGTCGGCCTCGGACGCATTGTTTATCGCCGGCGCCAAAGGCTTGATCGCGGGCGTGGTCAACTGCAGCCTGGCGCTGTATCTCGGCGCGCAGATCCCCGGCCTGGCGCAGCTCGCGCCGATCTTGCTGGTCGGGTTTCTCGGCTATGGCATCAGCCTGGTGCTGTTTGTGCTGGCCTTACGCGGGCTGGGCAGTGCGCGTACCGGCGCTTATTTCTCTACCGCGCCGTTCCTCGGCGCCGCGCTGGCCTTGCTGGTGCTGGGCGAGTCGGTGACCGGCGCGTTCTGGATTGCAGCCGCGCTGATGGCCGCCGGAGTGTGGCTGCACCTGACCGAGCGCCACGCCCATGCACATCAGCATGAGGCGACGGAACACGGGCATCGGCATGTCCACGATGAGCACCATCAACATGAACACCCGCTCGAGTGGGACCCGGCGATGCCGCACAGTCACCTGCATACCCATAGCCCGATCAAGCATAGCCATCCACATTTTCCGGATATTCATCATCGGCATCGGCATTAAAGGCTTGACCCGATAGCCACAGCCTCCCATCGAGCCTGCTCCGCGACCACCCGATTACGCCCGCTTTGCTTGGCCTGATACAAAAGCTGATCAGCCCTCTCCAGCACAGCGGATATCGAATCGCCACCGGGATGCCATAGCGCGACGCCCAGCGAAACGGTGATGTGCCCGACCGTTTCGATGTTGGCGGCATCGATCGAGGCACGCAGTCGCTCGGCGACATCCGTTGCAACCTGAAGCGAACTATTGGGTAACAACAACACGAACTCCTCGCCACCGACCCGACAAGGCAGGTCGTTGGACCGTGAATTCTGCTGCATGAGCCTCGCAATGGCGCGCAGCGTTTCATCGCCCACACCATGGCCAAATGTATCGTTCACGCGCTTGAAGTGATCGATGTCCATGGACACGACCGCGAACGCCTTGTAGGCATCCTGCCAGCGCAACAGAACGTCCTGCATCGCCCGGCGATTGGCCAGCCCGGTCAACGCGTCGGTTTGCGCTTGCTGGTTGAGTTTGCCGATCTTTTCCTGCAGCAGGGTGGCGCCGAGCAGCAGCGCTCGGCGAATCTGCCAGCTTTCGAAATAGCGCGTCGGGATTGCGCTGATACGTTCGTAGCTGTCCGGTGAATCCAGCCGTTTGGCGCAATCGGCAAGCCTGGACAACGGCACCGAAATTCGCGCGCCCAGCCACCAGATCAACACGATTCCGAACAGCGCCAGCGGCGCGATGCCCTGCGCCACCTTGGCCATGGTGTGTCGCAGGATGGCTTGGATGTTATCGAGCGGCTGCTGCGAGATCACCCCCCAACCGCTGATGGGCACCCTGGCGAAACCGGCGAGCATTTGCACGCCATCGGCATCTATCGCCTGCAATGTTCCCCCGTCGTGACTGAGCGCCGCGTCGTCGATCAACCCCTTTCCAGCGACTGTCCCGATGTGCTCGGGATCGGAGTGATAGAGCACCCGGCGGGCGCTGTCGACAAGATAGACATGCGCCCCGTCCTTGCGCACATTGGTGTCCATCAGCGCCTGGAGCGTATTCCTCTGCTCAAGTCGGACACTGCCCCCGATCAGCCCCAGGTACTCTCCTTTCGCGTCGAATATGGGGTGGCTGACAAAGACCACCAGATTGCCAGCCATGGACTTGAACGCGTTGCTGATTATCGGCACGCGAAGGCTGAGAGGCTCGCGGTGTTGCAGCGTGCGCCCATCGAGGTGGAGGTTTTCGGGAGCCGAGGCAATGATTGTCCCCGCCGCATCGGCGATCAACACGGAGTTGAAACTGGCGTCTTGCCCAAACAGTCGCTGGGCTTCCTCCGTCAAATTCTGCTTATCGCCAAACGCTTTGCCAATGACGAACGAACTGTATTTCAATTTATCGAGGTCGGAATTGAGTACCTGCTCCACACTCCGAGCGATCCGAGAGGCGTAGGCCTTGTTCACTTCCAGCGCATTCTCGATCAACTCCTGCTTCTGAATCGTGAACGTCACCCAAAAACTGTTGGCCAGGGTTGCGATTGCCGAAAGCATTACAAAGATAAG
Organism: Pseudomonas sp. LY-1; assembly: GCF_053502595.1. Lineage (NCBI taxonomy): Bacteria > Pseudomonadati > Pseudomonadota > Gammaproteobacteria > Pseudomonadales > Pseudomonadaceae > Pseudomonas > Pseudomonas sp. LY-1. The sequence continues at coordinate 5,230,687 of NZ_CP094353.1, forward strand.
AATCAGAATACGAAGGTTGAGTTTCGGCTTCGGTCGGGTGGTCATATTACGCAGTCCGGATGGGCGGAAGAATTGCAAACGATTCGATGCAGGATGAATCGTCCTTGTTTTCGCAGGCACCTCTTCGACCATCGTTGACCGAAGCAGCCCGTTTAACCAGCCTGGAAGCCCACCTGCCAATTCTGAACGCGCCGAGCGGGCGTGTCCGAAGGCTGACGGAAAAAAACAGCGTCAGTCCCACATTGGGCCTATATGGCCTTTTTTTCAGCCGCAAGAAACCACAAACCCCCGACTTTCACTAGGAAAATCAGGGGTTTGTGTTTGCAGAATGTGGCGGTGAAGGAGAGATTCGAAACTACCCGCGAGCGGCATCCTATACACAACCCCCCCGGTTTACAAGGGCTGCAGCCCGGAAGTGTGCGCAGGATCTGTCCCATGGCTTAAATGCCCCAGGTTGGAGAAAACGGTCACAACAGGCGTTTTGAACGATATATATTGAGGCATGGGAAAAAGGTAATTTTTGTAATGAGCTGTGGAAAACCGGATAAATCCTAATAAAATCAGGTAGTTGATATCTCGTCTGAAAAATAGCCATGCGCTAACCTTCTTGGCGTTTTTTTCCACACGCTCTTGATGGGTACTGACAACCGGAAATTGATGGCAATGCTGTGCAATGTCTCAGAATGCCGGAAACCCTTAAAGGCTGGGCCTCACAGTCGTTTTTACGTAGGGCTCGACAGCGGTTGGTAGGCCCCTGATATGAGCGGTTCCGAAAACGAAAACACCGCCTGCAGCAGGTTTTCACAACCATAGCCCCCGTAAACCGGGCACCTCGTCTAAGTGACCACTCCCCTGCCGCCCCCTGACGCATGTGCAAAGCCACTGCACTTTTTTGCAAAGCCTTGCACTCTGTGCAATTGCGAAACATCCCGCAGACCCCGCAGCGGCCTTGGGCGGGAGCCTCGTTTGCACCCACTAGCCGTTTGCACAAAAAAGGGACACAAAGCCCGTCGGCGGGAGGGGGATAAGTGCTTTTTCCAATAGATTTTTCTTGATATCGGATGAAAAGCAACTCAGGCAGCAACTTGATAATGGCAACAGGACAGCCACTTGATTTATAGTCAACGCTTGCATATGCCTAGGGACAACAAATGACTTTTCAAATGACTAGAGAGGACTTTCTTATAAAGTCCGGTTATACGAAAAAGGATTGGGAACAGTCCACACTCGACTGGGATCAATTTGTTGGTATCGCAAATCAGCATGAGAAAATGCGATCTACCCTAGTGCTATACGGCGGTACAATTGCTAACCGAATTCAAGCTTTTGGTGGTGTTCACTCAGTAAGATGGCGAATTAAGGACACCTTCGCCGTCTTAAAAAAGATCTTAAGAAAAAATCTTGAAGTAAAACCAAAGGATAAATGGCAAACAATCACACCTGAAAACTACAGATCAGTTTTTTCTGACCTAATAGGCGTGAGAGCACTTCACTTACTGAAAGAAGAATGCATAGAAGTAGATAAACAGATACGCGACACGTGGAACGTAGACGATACCACCATCTTTAAAAGACATGGCGACCTAGAAATATCCGAGATCATTGAACGCGGCGCTACAGAAGAAATACATAGTGCAGGGTACAGATCTATTCACTACGGCATTTCTTACCAGCCGGAAAAAGAACCTATACTAGTTGAAATCCAGGTCAGAACTATATTTCAAGAAGGATGGAGTGAAATTGACCATAGAGTCAAATATCCTGACTTCTCTAACAATGAGATTTTAAAATACTTTTTAAACGTATTTAATGGCTTGTCTGGAACCGCTGACGAAATGGGATCATTTGTCATACTTTTAGACAATCTAATAAAGCAGCAAAGTGCATCCTTAATTGAAAGCGAACTAGCCATATCAGTTAGAGATGCCGAAGTCGAAAAACTTCAATTTGAAATCAATAAGCTACGATCTGACGGGAGAGCGCCAAATGATTCAATTGACTCGCTTCAAACTAGCGTCAACAAAATCAAGGACCGCAATACATCTTTCAAAAACAGCACATGGATCAACAGCATTTTAACTCCAAATATACACAACCTTAACTTGGCAGCGGAACAAGCACGTTCCATAATGTCTGGTCTATCCATAGATCCTGGTTTTACTGAAGCCATGAGAAACCAAAACGCCGCATACGCAAATGCTATTAAACAATCCAACTTCCCGAATCCTGCAATATTAGAGGCTATACAAAACCTCACTCGACCAAACGCAGCTATGCAGGATGCGATAAAGGGAATAAGCCTGCCTATGACGAGCATATCAGCAGTAATTTCACAAGAAGTAAGAGATAGCTCTCAACGCGACGCATTAGAGATGAATAAAAAAAGCACATCATTGCCCTCATCTACTTCTATAGATAACGAAAATCCGCCCGTCCTGCAAATGAATGAAGATAACAATTCGTTGAAAAGCAATGAAAACACCGAAGAGCTAGATAACGAAAAATAAAAACTGGAAAAATTTCGGCTTGCGCTCGCAGGAAAACAAATGGACATTGAAAACTTCAACCATTGTCTGAGCTATATACTTTTAGCACAAAACAACAAACCAACTATTGAATTACTACTACCCGCTAGCAACTACAGCGATTGGCATTTCATTGGCTTCAGATTCCATATAATTTGAGTACGTAAAGGCGCCTAGGGTATGAAGCCCGTGGATAGCGTAGACTCGGCCGTAGCGCCAATGTGGCTCGGGTGGATGTAGGCTGTCTCTGGCGGTGGATCCACTATCGCGCCTATTGGATGCTACTCTCGCGGGGATGGCGGTGACTGGCTTTGTGCTAAGTGGGATTGAGTATGTCGACGGGTGCACATATGCGCGGTCCTGGTGGTGTCGACTCGAATAAGCCAGCCTGCAATTGGAGTTCAGAAGAAAGCTTCGGCAGTAATTGAATCAGTCATTAGTCCGATGAAGTATTTTTTCGAAGCAGAGTTGTCACTTTAACTTCTACGCTCACCGTTAGAGCAATATAAAGGAGCAATGCAATGGATGTAGATAGCGACAGCAATGTTTCGAGTACAGGGTTGCTTCGAAGCGTGATTGATTCATTAGACTTAAGTTCAGTTGAAATAGACAAAATTACAGAGCTCTTCGAAAGCCACCATGAAGAGCTTAACGAACTTTTCTCACTTCACTTCTATCAAGCTTTAGACGCTGAAAAAGATGACCTAATGTCTGAACACTACGAGGTGCTTGGCGCATTCAGGGAGCGCCTCTTTGAAACTTGGAAAACCCCATTAATAAGGCTCAACAGCCTTCTATACATGTGCATGGAGATCGTAGACGAACTACGACAAGAAAAAACCAATTTCCCACCAATTCATACCAACAAATTTAATATTGCCACACGGCTGCAGGCGCGCTGCGTACAAATTGGAAACGAAATTTCCCATTTATTGCACGGCGGGTACGCGGATGGGGCGTTTGCAAGATGGAGAACGCTCCACGAAACGTCAGCAACAACCAAGTTTATTTGCGAAGGCGATGAAGACCTAGCATCCAGATTCCTCGACTTTCAAAACATCTCTCGCCTTAAAGCAGCAAAAAAATATAACGACAATAACGAACTTGAATTCGTCCCAATCCCTACTGAGCAACTGGTCCAATTCGAGAATGAAAAAACTAAAATCCTAAATAAATATGAACCACATTTCGAACAAGAATTTGGGTGGGCACGTAAAGCACTTGGTAACACTGTTGCCCCCAAGGGCAACTTACGGTTTACTGACTTGGAGAAATTTGTTGGATTAAGTTTTTTGCGAAACCACTTCAGCTTCGCAAATCAGTACATTCATGCAGGCATAGACAGTATCGGGTACAAGCTAGGCACATCAATGTCAAAAAAAGATATTCTATTGACAGGACCATCAAATGAAGGACTCATAGAACCGATACAATGTACTAGTTTGTCTTTAATCCATGCGACCGCTGCATTACTTAAAGCTTATCCAAATGATGACTCGCCGATCAAAATATCGGTTCTATGGCTCTGGCACGAAGTATTAAAACAAGAAGTAGATGAAGCAGATGCAGCACTTCAAGTTAAAGGCGATGCATGTAGCCAGCAAAACGAAGGTTGCTAGACCAAAGCATGGTGGATTTACGTCAGAGCTCAAAGCGTGATGGGCTTTAGTTTCGCGGCCATAAATCCAGCCCTCAAAGCTTTAGCAGAAAACTCTGCGACATCCGTCTGACTGGGCGCCGGTCCGGGTACGTGGGAGTGTGCGGCAAGTTGTGTGTTCATCTGCTGTACCAGATCAAGCAAATCACACAGCACCTGCAGTACGTTTACCCCTTCGGTCCCTAGCCAGGTCTTGGGCGCATGCAGTCGCTGACTCACCCCAGATACGCTTTTGCGCAATCCTTGAATCCTTTCCTCCATGTCGCCACCCACCGTGGCGTTGTGCTTCTGCCCCACCACGAGGTTCAAGTGTAAGCGCTCCATAAACCTCACATTCAAAGCCGCCACCTGACCCTCGATGATGTGCTCCCGATTCCTTTCCGGAGCCAGCACCTCATGATGCGTCCCGACGCAAAAGTCGAAAAAGTCTATCTGTACCCCAAGCCCGTCGACTTCCGAAAATCCATCGACGGCCTCGCCGCTCTGGTCGAACTGGACATCAAGGTCGCGGTGTTTGATCCGGTGCTTTTCGTCTTCCTCAACAAGCCTCGAAACCGAGTGAAGATTTTATATTGGGAACGCAACGGCTTTTGCCTTTGGCTGAAGCGCCTGGAGTCCGAGCGTTTCAAAACATCGCCGGATTTTGACAGCTGAATTCTCCCGTCCTAGATCAATTGTGCCCTGGCTGCAGGGGCCTCCCAGCGAGGACTATTCCCATGGATGTTCCCATATAGCTATTTTTTACACACCAAAAACCACAAACCCCCGACTTTCACTAGGAAAATCAGGGGTTTGTGTTTGCAGAATGTGGCGGTGAAGGAGAGATTCGAACTCTCGATACAATTTCTTGTATACACACTTTCCAGGCGTGCTCCTTAAGCCACTCGGACACTTCACCGTATCTCGTCAAACCAGTTCAGTCTGTCGAGGCGCGCTAATGTAGTCGAAAGACTTGCTGATGGCAAAGGTTTTTTTCAGAATTTTCATGCGGTTAGACCGGTATTCCGTGACGGGCCAGGCGAGGGCGATGATTCTGCCATTCTCAGGCATCGACGGCACGCGTCTGGGACGGTTGCTGCGCCCTGCCCCGGGCGGTTTACCGCCGGGTATAGAAGGAAAGCCTGACTGGCCAGTCAGTCACAGCGCTTTACCAGGCCGGGCGTGGTGAGTAACGTCTGCGCATGCACCTCTATAACAAATCCTACAAGGAACCACGTCATGAGTGAGTTGATCTCCTACCACCTGGAAGACGGTATCGCGACCCTGACCTTGAGCAACGGCAAGGTGAATGCCATTTCTCCGGCGGTGGTCAGTGCATTTAATGAAGCGCTGGATCAGGCCGAGAAGGATCGGGCGGTGGTGATCATCACCGGAACGCCGGGGATTCTGTCGGGTGGCTATGATTTGAAAGTGATGACCGCCGGTCCTAAAGAGGCGATCGGCCTGGTGACGTCGGGCTCGACGCTGGCGCGGCGCCTGTTGGCGCATCCGTTCCCGGTGATCGTCGCATGCCCTGGGCATGCGGTGGCCAAGGGCGCGTTCCTGCTGTTGTCGGCGGATTATCGGATCGGGGTCGAGGGCCCGTTCAGCATTGGCCTGAATGAAGTGGCGATCGGCATGACCATGCACCATGCAGGGATCGAATTGGCGCGCGATCGTCTGCGCAAGTCGGCGTTTCAGCGTTCGGTGATCAACGCCGAGATGTTTGACCCGCAAGGCGCATTGCAAGCCGGTTTCCTCGACAAGGTGGTGGCGCCAGAAGCGTTGCACACAGCGGCACTGGAAGCGGCGCGGCAGTTGAAGAAGCTCAATATGAACGCCCACAAGCAGACCAAATTGAAAGTGCGCAAAGCCCTGCTCGAAGCCTTGGATGAAGCAATCATCCAGGACCAGGGCCATATTTTGAGCTAAGCCGCCTACATGTGCCGTATCAAAGCCCGACCTTGAGTCGGGCTTTTTCTTACAAAAACAACCGACTAATCCTTGGCCGCTCTAGTCTGCCCCTGCTGGCACTTATTGAAACATGTACTTAAACATCGCCTATCTCCTACCTCTATCGGGGCAATTGCCGAATACAGTGTACATCCGTACACTGCGCCACCTTTTGTCTCGATGGTGCCGTGTCGATGCTGTTTCTGTTGCGTATGTCGTTGATGGGCCTGCACTTTATCCTCGCCGGCGGCTTGGGCGTGTTGCTGGGGATCTGTCGGCCGTTCAACCCGGACAACAGCCGTCTGTGCGCGCGCCTGTATGCGCTGCCGGCGATGCGAATACTGGGGCTGCGCGTCAAGGCCGATGTCGATTCGCTGCGCAACAAACCCGGCAGTTGTCTGATCATCGCCAACCACCAGTCCAACTATGACCTGTTTGTGCTGGGCACCGTGGTGCCGCACCGCACCGTGTGTATCGCCAAGAAAAGCCTGAAATGGGTGCCGTTGTTCGGCCAGCTGTTCTGGCTGGCGGGCAACGTGCTGATCGACCGCGGCAATGCGTACAAGGCACGCCGTGCGATGCTCACCACCACCCGGACGCTGCAGCATAAGGACACGTCGATCTGGGTCTTCCCGGAAGGCACGCGCAACCTGGGCAAGGGCCTGCTGCCGTTCAAGAAAGGCGCGTTCCACATGGCGATTGCCGCCGGCGTGCCCATCGTGCAGGTGTGCGTGAGCAATTACGTCACCCATATGCAACTCAATCGCTGGAACAGTGGCGATGTACACATACGCTCGCTGCCGCCGATTCCTACCACCGGCCTGACTGTGGATGACATCCCGGCGTTGATGCAAGCCTGCTACGCGCAGATGGATGAATGCATCAAGGCGATGGACCACGAACTGCAAAGTGCCATAACAATAGAACTCGCTTCCAGCTAAGCTGCCCAACATCTGTTCCCCTGATAAGAAGTGATCGGCACCATGGGTAGAGTTGTTGCGGCCGCTGTTTACAGCGCCGGAAAAAAAGTTACCGATATCACCCTCGACGAAGGCGCGGCCTGGGCCGCCAAACCCGGGCATTTTGTCTGGATCGGCCTGGAAGAGCCCGACGCTCGCGAGCTGGGCAACCTGCAACGCCAGTTCAACCTGCATGAACTGGCCATCGAAGACGCCCTGGAAAAACACAGCCGCCCCAAGCTGGAAACCTTCGGCGACGCGCTGTTTATCGTCACTTATTCTCCGGTGCGCGAGAACGGCAAGCTGGTGTTTATCGAAACCCATATCTTTGCCGGCAACGGCTACATCATCACGGCGCGCAACGGGCACTCGGCGTCCTACGGTTTGGTGCGCCAGCGCTGTGAGGCACGGCCATTGTTGCTGGAGCATGGGGAAGATTTCGTACTCTATGCACTGCTGGATTTCGTCACCGAAAACTATCAGCCGGTCAGCGAGGCGATCCACGCCGAGATCGATGAGCTGGAGCGCAACGTGCTGTGCAGCTCACTCAATGAGCACGATATCCAGAACCTCCACAGCCTGCGCCGTGACGTGCTGAGCCTGCGCCGCTACGTGGCACCGATGGTGGAGATCAGCGAAGAGCTGCAGAAGCTGAGTTTTCCATTCATCGACAAGAACATGCGCCCGTATTTTCGTGATGTACAAATCCACGTCACACGGCAGATGGAAGACCTGGCCACCCTGCGCGACATCGCCAGCCAGACCATCGAGATCGGTGTGTTGCTGGAGGCGTCGCGCCAGAGCGTGGTGCAGCGCAAGTTCGCCGCGTGGGCAGCGATCCTGGCGTTCCCCACGGCGGTGGCGGGGATTTACGGGATGAACTTCCAGAACATGCCCGAGCTGCAATGGCATTACGGTTATTTTGGCGTGCTGGGGTTCATCGCCGTAGGGTGCAGCGGCTTGTGGGCCAGCTTCAAGCGTTCGGGCTGGCTTTAACCTTGGCTTCAGGCTTGTGCGCGACGAAGCGCATCATCCACTCCGCCACGGTCACACCGTGGTGGTCGCGCTCGAGGCTAGCCACGCCATTCTTGTAGACCTTCTCGCCCAAGGTCGTCTGAAGAATCTCCAACAGCTCGCGGGAATAGTCGTGGATGAACTCGGGGTGCCCCTGGAAGCACAGCACCTGATCGCCGATGTGGTACGCCGCAAACGGGCAAAACTCGCTGGAAGCGATGACCGTGGCATTGTCCGGCAAGGTGGTCACCTGGTCCTGGTGGCTGATCAACAACGTCAGCTCCGGTACCTCAGGGCTCATCCACGGCGCCTTGGCATCGATTTTGTAATCGTGGATGCCCATGCCCCAGCCCTGGCCGGCGCGCTCGGTCTTGCCGCCTAGCAGCAACGCCAACAATTGGTGACCGAAACAGATGCCCAACAACTTGTCGCCGCGCTCATAGCGGTTGAGCAGGTAGGTTTTGAGCGTCTGAATCCAAGGGTCGGTGCCAAACGAATCGGCCTTGCTGCCGGTTACCAGATACGCGTCAAACACCTCATCATCCGACGGGTATTCACCCTGCACCACGTTGTACACGACAAACTCGGCCGGGATCGGCTGCTTGGAGAACAGGCGCTTGAACATCTGCCCGTAACCTTGGTACTGATCGATCAAGCCTGGACGCAGGATATCGGTTTCCAGGATGCAGACGCGTAGCGACATAAAAAATACCTGACACGGCGATGGGAATATTGAACACCTCCAGAGCCTGCCTTGAAATGTACCTGCAAAGCAAGCCCCGCATCGATCACCGAAATACTTCACCCTGTGCGGCTTTCTGCAGCAACAACGCCGGCGGCGAGAAGCGCTCGCCATACTGCTCGGCCAGGTAGCGCGCCCGTGCAATAAAGTCGTTCAAGCCGTACTGGTTGATAAATTGCAAAGCGCCACCACTCCACGCCGCAAAGCCGATACCGAAGATCGAGCCGACGTTGGCGTCTGCGGTGGACATCAACACGCCCTCCTCCACGCAGCGCACGGTTTCGATGGCCTGGATAAACAACAAACGGTCGCGCACGTCCTGCGCTGAAATGCGTTGGTCGGGGCGTTCGAAGCGGCTTTTCAGTTCCGGCCACAAATACTTCTGCCCACCTGCGGGGTACTCATAGAAACCGCCCCCCGCCGCCTTGCCCATGCGCTGGTATTCGTTGACCAACAGATCAATCACCTGCGTCGCCGGATGGGTTGGCGCGGCTTTACCTTCGGCCTGCAGATCCTTGGCTGTCTGCTGTCGGATATGGCTCATCAGGCTAAGCGACACTTCGTCGGACACCGCCAGCGGCCCCACCGGCATACCGGCCTTGCGCGCTTCGGTCTCGATCATCGGCGCAGCCACGCCTTCGCCGAGCATGGCGATGCCTTCGTTGGTGAACGTGCCGAACACCCGCGAGGTGAAGAAGCCGCGACTGTCGTTGACCACAATCGGGGTTTTCTTGATTTGCAGGACGAAGTCGAAACCACGGGCCAGGGTTTCGTCCGAGGTCTGTGTACCCTTGATGATTTCCACCAGGGGCATCTTGTCCACCGGGCTGAAGAAATGCAGGCCGATGAACTTGGCCTGATCCGGCACCGCCGTGGCCAGGCCGCTGATAGGCAAGGTGGACGTGTTGGAAGCGATCACCGCGTCCGGGCCGACCACGTTTTGCGCGGCCGCAGAGACTTTGGCCTTGAGCTCACGGTCTTCGAACACCGCTTCGATGATCAGGTCGCAGCCGGCCAGGTCGGCGTCAGACTGCGTAGGATGGATACGCGCCAGGGTGGCTTCGCGCTGCTCGGCGGTCAATTGCCCACGGCTGACCTTCTTGTCCAACAGTGTGGCCGAGTGCGCCTTGCCTTTCTCGGCGGCTGCGAGGTCGATGTCCTTGAGCACCACCTCAACGCCTGCACAGGCGCTGACATAGGCGATCCCCGCGCCCATCATCCCGGCACCGAGCACGCCGACCTTGCGCGTCAGGTAAGGCGCAAAACCCTCAGGGCGCGAACGCCCGGCGTTGATGTCATTGAGCTGGAACCAGAAGGTGCCGATCATGTTTTTCGCCACCTGCCCGGTGACCAATTCGGTGAAGTAGCGGGTTTCGATCAGGTGCGCGGTGTCGAAATCCACCTGGGCACCTTCCACCGCCGCGCAGAGAATTTTCTCCGGCGCCGGCAAGCAGCCATTGGTTTTGCTGCGCAGGATCGAGGGCGCGATGGCGAGCATCTGCGCGACTTTCGGGCTGGACGGCGTGCCTCCGGGGATCTGGTAAGCCTTGTTGTCCCACGGCTGCACGGCGTCGGGGTGGGCGAGAATCCAGGCGCGGGCCTTGGCCAGCAGTTCGTCGCGATCCGCTGCCAGCGCGTCGATCAAGCCCGCTTGCAGGGCCTGCCGTGGGCGGATCTTCTTACCTTCGAGCAAATACGGCAGGGCTTTTTCCAAGCCCAACAGGCGCACCATCCGCACCACGCCACCGCCGCCCGGCAGCAGGCCCAGGGTGACTTCCGGCAGCCCCAGTTGTAGCGACTGGTCGTCCAGCGCGACCCGGTAATGACACGCCAGGCAAATCTCCCAGCCACCGCCGAGGGCCGCGCCATTGATGGCGGCGACCACCGGTTTGCCAAGGGTTTCCAGGCTGCGCAGTTGCGCCTTCAGTACCCGCACACTGTCGGAAAATTCCTTGGCCTGGGCCTTGTCGACCTTGATCAGTTCATTGAGGTCGCCACCGGCAAAGAACGTCTTCTTCGCCGAGGTGATGACCACGCCGGCGATCCCGTCCTTTTCCGCTTGCAGCCGCGCCACGGTGGCCGCCATAGCCTCGCGGTACACGGCGTTCATGGTGTTGGCGCTCTGGCCGGGCATGTCGAGGGTCAGGACCACGATCTGGTCCTGGCCTTTTTCGTAACGAATGGCTTGGGTCATGACAATTCCTTGGGCTCAGAGGCGTTCGATAATGGTGGCGATGCCCATGCCACCGCCGACACACAAGGTGGCCAGGCCGTAGCGTTGTTGGCGCACTTCCAGTTCGTCGAGCAAGGTGCCGAGGATCGCGCAACCGGTAGCGCCCAGCGGGTGGCCCATGGCGATCGAGCCGCCGTTGACGTTGACCCGGGCGGCGTCGATGCCCATGTCCTTGATGAACTTGAGTACCACCGAGGCGAACGCCTCGTTGACCTCAAACAGGTCGATGTCCTCGACGCGCAACCCGGCCTTGGCCAACGCCTTGCGCGTAGCTGGCGCCGGGCCGGTGAGCATGATGGTAGGGTCGGTGCTGGTGACCGCCGTGGCGACAATCCGCGCCCGCGCTTGCAGGCCCAGCTCGCGGCCCTTGGCCTCGGAGCCGATCAACATCAACGCGGCACCGTCGACGATACCGGAGCTGTTGCCGGGGGTGTGGACATGGTTGATCCGCTCGACATGGCTATAGACCCGCAGCGCGGTGGCGTCGAAGCCCATCTGTCCGATCATCTCGAAGCTGGGCTTGAGCTTGCCCAGGCCTTCGAGGGTGGAGTCGGCACGGATAAATTCATCGTGGTCCAACAGCACAAGGCCGTTCTGGTCCTGCACCGCGATCAGCGACTTATTGAAGGAACCGTCTGCGCGTGCCCGGGCCGCTTTCTGCTGGGAATGCAGGGCGAAGGCGTCGACGTCCTGACGACTGAAGCCTTCCAGGGTCGCGATCAAATCCGCGCCGATGCCCTGGGGCGTGAAATGGCTGTGCAGATTGGTTTGCGGATCAAGCACCCAGGCGCCGCCATCGCTGCCCATGGGCACGCGGGACATCGACTCGACGCCACCGACCACCACCAGGTCTTCGAAGCCGGAACGCACTTTCATCGCGCCCAGGTTCACCGCCTCGAGGCCCGAAGCGCAGAAGCGGTTGACCTGGACACCGGCGACGCAGACGTCCCAGTCCGCCACCAGCGCGGCGGTCTTGGCGATGTCGGCGCCCTGGTCGCCCACGGGGGTGACGCAGCCGAGGACGATGTCATCGACCTGGCGGGTATCGAGGTCGCTGCGCCGGGCCAGCGCCGTCAATAAACCCGCCACCAGGTTTACCGGCTTGACGCTGTACAAGGCACCGTCGGCCTTGCCTTTGCCCCGGGGCGTGCGTATCGCATCAAAGATCAAAGCTTGGGTCATGACATCCTCGAACCGCTGTGCATGTGTGCCCTTACCTTAGGCCCGATTGACACGGTTTCAATGACGGATGCGCTCATTGCGTTTGACCCCCTCGCTCGGACGAACGGTAGCAGATGAGTGCAACCGTTTGATTAATCGTTTTAGCGGTCTAGCCAAGGCATTGGCGCCAAGATGGCGATAGGCCTCATACCTTTTTCAGTAAAAAATATAACAAGTTGATATGAAATGGATCTAAGCCACGCAGAACGAGGGCTCTAAGGTTCACTCAGTAGGAAGTTGCTGCCGGGTTTTGCTGGAGCAGCTGTAAGAAAAGCGACACGTCACGTTGCGATACTGAAATAAACCGGCACGCATTTGACGCTCAGGAATAACAACAAAAGGCAGTCAGCCATGTTCAAGCATTCGAAAATACGTCAGGCGGGACTTATTCTGTTCGCCACCACACTGATTCTGATCTTGCCCAACCTGACCAAGGTGCTTGGGTGACGAATCACACGCGCCATTCTGTACATCAGGCTTGCAGTTTTTGGCAGCTCCTGCGAGGACATTGCGTATAGCGGTCCTGTTGCAGGGGCTGCCGTTTTGCCTGGGAATTTTCCGGTATCTTAGGCGCCACTTCTTCTCGCACCGGGCCTCTCTCTTGAAATCGATCCTCGCCCTCTTCGCCTTGTTCCTCGCCCTGCCCGTTGCCGCCGCGCAGTTGACCATCGAGCTGGACCACACCAGCAAGACCTGGCAGACCGAAGACCTGCTCAAGCACCCCGATGCACAGACGGTGCATATCGTTGATGACGTTTCCTACAAGCGAAGCATGACGTATCGCGCAGTCCCGCTGGCGGTACTCCTACCGGGTCTGCAGACGGAAAACCATCTGCAGGCCATCGCGCTCGACGGGTTTGCCGCCGAACTGAGCGCCGCGCCTTTGCTGGAAACACACGGCGCCCGCGCCTGGCTGGCGGTGGAAGATCCCACCGATCCGTGGCCCGCGCTGGCGGCCGACAAGCCGAGTGCCGGGCCGTTCTACCTGGTGTGGACGAACCCTCAGGCCGGGCACATCAGCCCCGAGCAATGGCCGTTCCAGGTCTCCGGGATCAAGCAGTTGAAGACGGTTGCCGAGCGTTTTCCGGCGTTGCTGCCCGATCCGAAGCTGAGCGCGAATGATCCGGTCAACCAGGGTTTTGCGCTGTTCCAGAAAAACTGCCTGGCCTGTCACCGCCTCAATGGGGCTGGCGATGCACAGGTAGGGCCGGACCTGAACATTCCCTACAACCCCACCGAATATTTCAGCGGCGATTTTCTCAAGCGCTATATCCGCGACCCACAAAGCCTGCGGCGCTGGCCCCAAGCGAAAATGCCGGCCTTCGCCGCCGGCGTGTTGCCCGACAGCGAGCTGACGTTGCTGGTGGGGTATTTGAAGCATATGGCCGGGCGCAAGCAGCAGCCCTGAGCTATTGCTGCTGCACCGAAACCAGCGGCGTCGGCGCCACCGACACCTTGGCATGCATCTGCTCATGCCCGCCGCCGCGCCGCATGCCGCGTACCGGGCAGGCGTCCAGATAATCCAGGCCCACGGCCAGTTTCAGGTGCCGCTCCGGCCGCGCCAGTTGGTTGGTCACGTCAAAGCTGTACCAGGCGTCGTCCAGCCAGGCTTCGGCCCAGGCGTGACTGGCCAGGTGCGTGCTGTCCTCGGTGTACAAATACCCCGACACATACCGCGCTGGAATCCCCAGGCTGCGCGCGCAGGCCAGGAACGCGTGGGTGTGGTCCTGGCACACCCCCGCACGCCCCGCGAAGGCCTGCGCGGCGCTGGTGTCGACCTCCGTGGCGCCGGGCGTGTAGACCATCGAGTGGTTGAGCGCGTGCATCAGGTCGATCAAGGCGCCGCGGTCGCGGCGCTGATGGCAATGCTGCTCGGCAAAGCGGCGCAGGGCTTCGTCGGGCTCGGTCAGCCGCGTACTGCGCAGGAATGGGTAGGCCGACTGGCTCTCGTGCTCAGCCTCGCGCAACTCGTCGATATCGACCTGGCCCCGGGCGCCGATGATGATGGCGTCGTGGGGCTCGTCCAGGGTCAGCACATGCAGGATATTGCCGAACGGGTCGACCTGGGCGCGCACCGGACGCGGTAGATCCAGTTGCCAACTGAGTACGTGCTGGCGTTCGCTGTCGTGGGGCGTAAGGCGCAGGTACTGGATGCTGGCGCGCACCTGATCGTCGTAGTGGTAGGTGGTTTCGTGGCTGATGGAGAGTCTCATGCCGCCTCCAGGTAGGAACTGTAGATGGCGTCGCCCAACTGGCGGACCAAGGGAATAAAGTCGGTCAGCCAGGCATGCAGGCCTTCCTCGAGGATTTCGTCGATGGCGGTAAAGCGCAGGCGCGCATCCATTTCGGCGGCCAGTCGCTGGGCCGGGCGGCCGTTGAGGCCGGGCAGGCTGGCGAGGATCTGGTCGATCTCTTCGCTGCAGGCCCGCAGCGAACGCGGCACATCGGCGCGCAACAGCAACAGCTCCGCCACTTGCCGGGCGCCGGGGGCGTCGCGGTAGATCTCGGTGTAGGCCTCGAACGACGACAACGCACGCAACAAGGCACTCCACTGGTAGTACGCGTGGGCTGTGCCATCGCTGACCGCTTCGGCCTGGTCGCCAGCCATTTCATAGCGTGCGTCCAGCAGGCGCAGGGTGTTGTCGGCGCGCTCGATGAAAGTGCCCAGACGGATAAAGCGGAAAGCATCGTTGCGCATGATGGTGCCGTAGGTGGCGCCGCGAAACAGGTGCGAACGCTCCTTGACCCACTCACAGAACCGGCTCATGCCGTAGCGGCTCAAGCCTTGCTGGGCGATGTCGCGGATATCCAGCCAGGTGGCATTGATGTTTTCCCACATGTCGGCCGTGATTCGCCCACGCACCGCATGGGCGCTGGCCCGCGCAGCACCGAGGCAGCTGTAGATGCTGGCCGGGTTGGCCGCGTCCAGGGCGAAAAAGTGCAGCAGGCGTTCGGCGTGCAGCTCACCGTGTCGCGCGTGGTAGTCGTCCAGCGTGCCGGTTATCAGCAACGGCATGGCCAGTTCATGCAGGCCGTCGCCGCGCCCGTCTTGGGGCATCAGCGACAGCGAATAGCTGACGTCGAGCATGCGCGCGAGGTTTTCCGCGCGTTCAAGGTAGCGCGACATCCAGTACAGATCCGAGGCAGTTCTACTCAACATGGCATCAGTCCTCAACCACCCAAGTGTCTTTGGTGCCGCCGCCCTGGGACGAGTTGACCACCAGTGAACCTTCGCGCAGGGCCACGCGGGTCAGGCCGCCGGGCACCACGCGGGTTTCCTTGCCGGACAACACGAACGGGCGCAGGTCGATATGGCGCGGGGCGATACCGTTTTCGACGAAGGTCGGGCAGGTGGATAAACACAGGGTCGGCTGTGCGATATAGGCGTGGGGCTTGGCCTTGATACGCGCGCGGAAGGCTTCGATTTCCGCCGCCGTGGAAGCCGGACCGACGAGCATGCCGTAGCCGCCGGAGCCTTGGGTTTCCTTGACCACCAGGTGCGGCAGGTTAGCCAGTACGTGGGACAGTTCGTCGGGCTTACGGCATTGGAAGGTCGGAACGTTCTTCAAGATCGGTTCTTCATCCAGGTAAAAACGGATCATCTCGGTGACAAAGGGGTACACCGACTTGTCATCCGCCACCCCGGTGCCGATCGCGTTGGCCAACACCACATTGCCCGAACGATAGGCGGCAAGCAGGCCGGGGACGCCGAGCATGGAGTCCGGGTTGAAGGCCAGCGGGTCGAGAAACGCATCGTCGAGGCGGCGATAGATCACGTCCACGGCCTTGGGGCCGTCGGTGGTACGCATGAAAACGCGGTCATCGCGCACGAACAGGTCGGCGCCCTCCACCAGTTCCACGCCCATTTCCCGGGCGAGGAAGGCATGCTCAAAGAACGCACTGTTGAAACGCCCGGGGGTCAACACCACCACGCTGGGGTTATCCAGGGGGCTGGCGCTTTTCAGGGTGTCGAGCAGCAAGTTGGGGTAGTGGTCGATCGGCGCGATACGCTGGGCCGCGAACAGTTCGGGGAACAGGCGCATCATCATCTTGCGGTCTTCGAGCATGTAGCTGACGCCGCTGGGCGTGCGTAGGTTGTCCTCCAGCACGTAGTAAGTGCCGTCACCATCACGCACGAGATCGACACCGGAGATGTGGGAATACAGATCGCGGTGCAGATTCAAGCCCTGCATAGCCAACTGATACTGCTCGTTGGCCAGCACCTGTTCAGCGGGAATGATCCCGGCCTTGATGATGCGTTGTTCATGGTAGAGGTCGGCGAGAAACATGTTCAGCGCCTTGACCCGCTGAATGCAGCCACGTTCGACAATCCGCCATTCACTGGCGGGAATGCTGCGCGGGATGGTGTCGAAGGGAATCAGGCGCTCGGTGCCCTGCTCATCCCCGTAGAGGGTGAAGGTGATCCCGGCGCGGTGAAACAGCAAGTCAGCTTCACGCCGGCGCTGGGCCAGCAGTTCAGCGGGGGTTTCGGCCAACCAGCGGGCGAACTCGCGGTAATGAGGGCGAACCTGCCCTGCCCCATCGTACATTTCGTCGTAATAAGTGCGGATCATGCCGTACTCCTTGTCACCCGGACGCAAGAATCATCGCAAGGCCCGTGCCAGCGGCATAAACACTTAAGAATCAGTGAGTTAAATAATAGCGGGGAGTTAAGCGCACCATCCTGGTGCGCGGAATGCCCGGTGTCTTGTCGCGCGCTTCATCACAATGCGGGCTTTGACTATCAACAGCATAGCCAGTGTTGATTTCACTGCCCGCCCCCCCGGTGCGGATAATCACCGTCATCTGCTGAACAGGACTCGTCCTACAGCCTTACCCATCGAGCAATCGGTACCGTGTGATCTCGTGTATCGACCGACTCCTCCGGTCTTCCCTTTCGACCACCCCACTCGGGTGGTTTTTTTTGCCTGGAAATACAGCGCGAGTTGCGTCTGATTTCAGACGCCACAAACAAAATCGGCCGACCCAAAGGTCAGCCGATACGCTGTGTTTCTCATACTGCTACATGGGTAACCCACGCACCTCCTGCTTGACGCCCCATCCTTCGATGATCCCGCCCAGCGGCTCGACCACCGCTTCAAAGTCTTGCTCGAAGTCTCCTATGCCGTCGTAGGTTGCAAACATGATCTTGCTCAGTTCCAGGTACCAGGCGCCATCGTCGCGCGCGCTGACCTGGGCATTCAGGGATTCGCCACGAAACCGACCCGCAGCCCTGCGCGCCCGTTCCTCGTCCGGGAAAATGGCGTAGAACTCGATGGGGTGGAACCGTGAAAAATCGAAGCCGCCTTCTTTCATGCGGCGCAGAACGTTGGTGCTGATGTCTTCTTGATAGGCTGTGCTCATGAAACGTCCTCCTCAAACCGATGGATAGACTTTCCGTGCTTCCCGAAGCCCACGCCTTACTGGCGCGGGTACTACGGCAATGACATCACCGCTGGAAAACAAGCATGTAGCTGACAAGACCAGACCTTAGCGATTCATTCGCTGATCTCACTTGCAGAGTAGCGCGAAGCTATCACCTCCACCAGAGGCGCTTGAATGGCAGACAGGGAATGTTCAGACGACGGGAGAGATGTCGAGGATCTGGATACTGTTCTGGTCTTTGAGGATCTTGACCGTCGGTTCGGGTTTACGGCCTTCCAGGTCATTGAGGTCCAGTTCGGCGGCCACCGGCACCAGCTTGTCGCGAATCAAGTGTGCCGCATCTTCGAGGCTGGGCTTGCGCTCGCAGGTGAACTGCTCCACGGACTGCACACCGTGATCATCAACGAAGGTAATCTGCCACTTTTGCATCGGTGCCTCCTCGATAAAGCCCGCGTGTGGGCTTACCTCTATCTGGACCTTGAGGGCTCGCTAAACGTTCCACTCAAGGTCGCAGGCACCGGGTCTGCCGCGCTTACTTCTCGGCGCGTTCCCTGAGGGCTTTCAAGGTGTTGAACGGGGCGTCCACCACGAACTTGTTGGCCAACCACGAAGGCACGCTGCCGCCTGGCTCGGTGTGTACCTGGTAGGTCACTTCGGTTTCGTTGGCGCCTTTAGGCACCAGTTTCCAGTAGCCGTCGACCTGGGCCACGCGCACATAACCCTTCACTTCCGGCTGATAGGTCGGCACTTCCAGCAGGGTGCGGGTCACGCTGCCGTCGGCGGCCTTGGACGTGGTGATTTCCAGGATCGAATCGCGGTCGGTCACTGGGAACGGGGCCTTGAATTGGGTGTAGGTCCAGCTCTTGACGCCCTCCTGCTTGAGCAGTTTTTGCGACTTGCAATCATGAATCCAGGCGCAGGCACCGACCGCATCTTCCTGCAAGGCCTCGATCTTGGCCACGGGGGCCTTGATCACTGTCACACCGCGATACGCCTTGTACTTGGAACCGGCGACTTCGCTCAGCGACACCTTGATCCCGTCTTCAT
The DNA here is from genome assembly GCF_053502595.1 of Pseudomonas sp. LY-1. Lineage (NCBI taxonomy): Bacteria > Pseudomonadati > Pseudomonadota > Gammaproteobacteria > Pseudomonadales > Pseudomonadaceae > Pseudomonas > Pseudomonas sp. LY-1. The sequence continues at coordinate 5,249,402 of NZ_CP094353.1, forward strand.
CCTTGGCGACTTGCCAATCCTCAGCCTGAGCAGTGGCAGCAAACAACACCGTAAAACCGCACAACACAGCCATTCGTTTCAGCGAAACCATTGTTGTATTCCTTATTGTTGAAGTTCCGATAGTAAAGCCATCAAGCCGCCGTCATCTGCTCCCACCAGCCGATCAACCTGATCGCATCGGCCTGGTCGGTGCCGCAGACCTCGATATCCGCCTTGAAATCACTGCACACCGCCGGCCGTTCCGGTTGCCCGAACAGCAGGCATAACTGTTCGACCGACAGGTGCAGGCAGCGTTCGCCCGCGGGTTTGCCGTGGGGCATTCCCGGCAGCGGTGAACTGATGGAGGGGGCGATGCAGCAAGCGCCACAGCCTTCACGGCATTTCATGAGCAACAGGTCCTCGACGGCTCAATAGGGACGGCCGGGCTAGAGTACGCCCTTAAACAGCCGTTTTAAAATGGTCTAACAGGGGTTTTTCGCAGAAAATAAAAGTGACTGACCAGTCTGCGACAGATGGTCGAGTATCGACGTCACCTTCGCCGGAAAAGTTTATTGCTTGAATTCGAAATCCAGCGCCGCGCCTTCCACCTCACGCCGTTCTTCGTTGCGCAGTTGCAGCTTCATCTCATTGCTGAGCAGGCGACCGTTGATCTGGAATGCACTGTTGTCAGTCGGCTTTTCGCCAAACATCGGCGGCAACAAAGGTACGTTTTTCGGCGCAGGCATACTGCCGATGGGCTGCAGGTGCCTGACCATGTCGGAAGGCAGGGACAAGTCCAACTGTGCCGGTGGCAAGTGGGTCTGGGCCACTTCGTGGGCGGACTCGGACTTGCTCGCAACCGGCGCGCGTTTTTTTGCCGATGCGTTTTTTTTGTTGGTCGCCGGGGCTTTTTTCGCCGGGGTCGGTTTTTTTGCGGGGGTTGTGCGCTCGGTACTCGCGGTCGGTGCGGGGTCCGCCACAGGCGTCGCCGCCAGCGTGACGCCGACGTGACTCAGGCTGAGCAGGCTAATCACTAAAACAGCGCGAAAAATAGAAGTCATATTGCCAACAGCATTAACGGCAGAAGGCCATATGCTCGCTTGTTGAGGGCAGCATGACAAGCGCGGTGATTGGCCAGCTATCAGAACTGGCTACTTGGCAAGCCTCACAAGCCGGCCGCTGTCTCCAGGCATAACTGACTGGCGAGCATCCCCAAAGTCATCAGCGCCCGCTCTGCCTCGCGATTCCACGGCGTGCCGCAGTTAAGACGAATACAGTGGTTGAACTGTTCCGTATTACTGAAGATCAACCCCGGTGCGATGCTGATGCCCTGCTGCAATGCACGCACGTGCAGTTCCTGGGTATTGACCCGCCCCGGCAAACTGACCCACAGGATAAAACCGCCGGTCGGACGGGTCATCTGGGTGCCTTCGGGAAAATACTGCTGAACCGCCAGTTGGAACGCGCTGAGGTTCTTGCGGTACTCCTGGCGGATGTAACGCAGGTGCCGATCGTAACCGCCGTTCTCCAGGTACGCGGCGACACCCATCTGGGTGACGCTGCACGCCGAATGGGTGCTGAACATCTGCAAACGCTGGATTTCCTGCTGATACTTGCCGGCGATCATCCAGCCGATACGCACGCCGGGTGACAGGGTTTTGGAAAAGCTCGAGCAATAAATCACGCGGTCGAGGCGATCGTAGGCTTTCAGGGCTTTGGTGCGCCCCAGTTCGAACATCAGTTCGCCGTAGATATCGTCTTCGACGATCTGGATATCGAAATCCGAGGCCAGGCGCAGCAAGTGTTTCTGCCGCTCCTCGGGCATGGTGCCGCCCAACGGATTGCTCAGGCGCGTGGTCAGCACCAGGGCTTTGATCGACCACTGGTTAGCGGCCAATTGCAGGGCTTCCAGGCTCATGCCGGTGGCAGGGTCGCTGGGGATTTCGATGACCTTGAGGCCCAGCAGATCCGCCAATTGCAGCAAGCCGTAATAGGTCGGCGACTCGGCGGCGATCAGGTCGCCCGGCCGCGTCAGCACCCGTAACGACATCTGCAGGGCATCGACGCAGCCGTGGGTGATCACCACTTCGGACGGGTCCACCACCACGCCGGCATCGCGCATGCGGATCGCCACCTGGCGGCGCAACGGCTCGAAGCCTGGGCTGAACATGTAACTGAACGCCCGCGGGCTCTGGAAGCGCGTGACCTTGGCCAACTGCTGGTGCAGTGCGCGTACCGGCAAGTAATCCACACTCGGCACGGCCGCGCCCAGCGGGAATACGCCTTCGCGACGCGACTCCACCAACACTTGCTGAATGATGCTGCTGCGCGTCACCAACCCCGGGCGCTCGACCCGGGCGATATCCGGCGTCGGCGCCGTCAGCGCCGGTGTCTGGTGTACGTAATACCCGGACTGCGGCCGCGCGCGAATCAAGCCCTGATCTTCCAGGTTGGCGTAGGCCTGCAACACCGTGGCATGGCTGACGTTGAGCTGGGAGCTCATCTTGCGCACCGAAGGCACGCGCTCACCCGGTTGATAGACACCGCGCCGGATATCCTCAGCCAGTTGCTGGGCGATACGTTGGTAGAGCAACAGATTGGTCATGACGCAGCACTCGATTTCACGGCTATTTTATTTTTGTGTGAAACATACCGGCACAGTTTAGAAGTGTACGGGGACAGTTGCCACAATAGTCGAGCGCGAGCGGCAGTGATAGAAAAAACTGTAAGGGTGGCCTGAGGCGTTTCGGGCCCCCCGAAAAAAATGTGGGAGGGGGCCCCCCTCCCATATTTTGCTTGCGCCAGGCTCCTAGCGGGCGGCGCCCAACTGGCCCTTCGCGTCGGAGAACACGATCTCTACCCGGCGGTTCTGCGCGCGGCCGCGCTCGGAAGCATTGGCCTCCACCGGGTACTGGTCGCCATAGCCTTCGACCTGGATGCGCTTTTCGTCGATCCCCAGGTCCACCAGCACATCCGCCACCGATTGCGCGCGGTCGCGGGACAGTTGGAGGTTTTCCTGCTCGCCGCCGGTGCTGTCGGTGTAACCCTCGATACGCACGATGCGCTTGGGGTTCAGTTGCAGGAACTGGACGATTTTCAGCACGGTGCGGTTGGCCGAGTTTTTCAGTTCGGCTTCACCGGTGTCGAACAACACGTCGCCCAAGGTCATCACCAGGCCGCGATCGGTCTGGGTGGTGGCCAGGCTGGCGATCTGTTCCTCGAGCCATTTGCCCTGCTGTTGCACGCTGACCAGCTTGCTCTCGCGCAGGGCCAGTTGCAGGCGCTGGCGTTCCAGTTCGAGTTTGGCGCCACGTTCCTGATTGAGCGCCTGCTCGGTGTGTTCGCGGGCGATCGCGCTGTAGCGCTGGCTGAGGTAGGCGTAATGCACCACGTCGGCACCGCTGCCCCAATAGCTGGACAAGCGATCGGCACGGGCCAGGGACTCTCCGGCGCGGATCACGTCCTTGGGCGCGAAGCGCAGCACGTTGGCGTCTTCCTTGACCTTCTGGAAGTCGCTGCCCGCCTGTTGCAGGGCCTGCTCGCCATTCGGGTGGCTGGCGCAACCGCCCAGGGCCGCGCTGCCCAGCAGCACGACACAACTCAAGCCACGGATCATCGGGCTCATTGGGCTTCTCCCAGCTGCAATTGCTTGCGCAGGCGGGTGATACGGGTATTGAGCACGTTCAGTTGTTCCTGGCTCTTGCGGGTCAACACTTGGGCTTCGGCGAGACGCGCATCCAGCTCGGCCTGTTCGGCCTGCATGCGCGCGTTCTTGTAGGACTGGTCGGCCATATCAGCCTGAGCCTGGGCGAATTTACCTTCAGCCAGTTTCAGTTCGGACGATTCATCGGAGTTGGCACCCACGGCGTTGGCTTGTTCCAACGCTTGCTGGGTGAGGCGTATTTGTTCATTCGGCGCAGGATCGGCTGCACATCCCGCCAGAGCAACGACGGCGAGGGCCGCTAAAAAAGGTCGAAAAATCACTGAAAATCCCTACTTTGTTGGGGTGCCGACGGGTTGTTGCAATTGCGCTTTCCAGCGCTCCAGATTGCGCTGCAGCGCAGCTTGCGCCACACCAGCCCCGGACAATTCTGTCATCTTTTTCGCCAGCTGTCCGCGCAGCCAGGGGTCATTGCACGCAGAGTTGTGGGAAATCGCCAGGTACAGGCCAGGCTGATCGACGGGCACGTCGCGGGCGAACAGGTCATTGCTCATGCCCAGGGTCTCGGCCATGGCCATGCCGGAGTAACGCCCGGCGAGTACGTAGTCCACTTCCCCCAGCAGCAGTTTCTGAAACGCTGGAGTCAAGGTGGGCAGGCGTTGCAGGGTCAATTGCTGGGCGGCGAAGGTTTCAAAGTCGTGGCTCAACCGCGCCCGTTCCGACACCGCGCCCTGATGGCCGTGCAGGTCGGCGGCCGTGGCATAGGCCAGCGCCGAATCCTTGCGGGTCCAGACCAGATAGTCGATCTGCACCAGCGCCGGGTGGAGGTAGTCGAGGGTTTCCAGCTCGCCGATATTCAACGGCGCATCTGCCAGCAGATCCATGCGCCCGCTGCGCACTTCATCCAAGGCCTGGGAACGCTTGCCGCCATAGAGCAGGTCGATTTTCAGCCCGAGGTCCTGGGCCACTTGCTGCAACATGTCGGCGGTGGCGCCGATCAAGTGCGTGGGGTCCTGGGGATCGCGCCAGAGCAAAGGCGGAGCGTCCGGGCTGCCGGTAGCCACCAGGCGCTCGCATTTGCCGGCCGCCAGCGACAGGGTCGGCAGCAACAGTGTGAAACCCAGCAGTGTGGCCCAGGGGCGCAATTCCATGGCGAGGTGCTCCGATAATAAAAAGCCCGGTCAAAAGACCGGGCTCTTTATAAGTGAAGCGACTGGATTAGACCAGCTTCTCCAATTCAGGTACGGCTTCGAACAAGTCCGCCACCAGGCCGTAATCAGCCACCTGGAAGATCGGTGCTTCTTCGTCCTTGTTGATCGCTACGATCACCTTGGAGTCTTTCATGCCGGCCAAATGCTGGATCGCGCCGGAGATACCGACGGCGATGTACAGCTGTGGCGCAACGATCTTGCCGGTCTGGCCGACCTGCATGTCGTTGGGCACGAAACCTGCGTCGACCGCAGCGCGGGAAGCGCCGACGGCAGCGCCCAGCTTGTCGGCCAGGGCGTACAGGTGCTTGAAGTTGTCGCCGTTCTGCATGCCACGCCCGCCGGAAACGACGATCTTGGCAGCGGTCAGCTCAGGACGATCCGACTTGGCCAGCTCTTCGCCGACGAAGCTGGAAATACCCGCGTCGTGGGCCGCGGAGACGGCTTCAACGGCGGCCGAACCGCCTTCGGCGGCAACCGGGTCGAAACCGGTGGCGCGCACGGTGATGACCTTGACCGCGGCGGTCGATTGCACGGTGGCAATGGCGTTGCCGGCGTAGATCGGACGCTTGAAGGTGTCGGCGCTTTCGACCGAGATGATCTCGGAGATCTGGTCAACGTCCAGTTGCGCGGCAACCCGCGGCAGGATGTTTTTGCCGTTGGAGGTGGCAGCGGCCAGGATGTGGCTGTAGCCAGCACCCAGCTCGGCGACCAGAGGCGCGACGTTTTCCGGCAGTTGGTGAGCGTAAGCGGCGTTGTCGGCCAGCAGTACTTTGCTCACGCCAGCGACTTTCGCCGCGGCTTCAGCCACGGCGCCAGCGCCCTGGCCTGCAACCAGCACGTGGATGTCACCACCGATTTTCGCCGCGGCGGCCACGGTGTTCAGGGTGGCCGGAGCCAGTACCTTGTTGTCGTGTTCAGCGATTACCAAGATAGTCATGATTAGATTACCTTCGCTTCGTTTTTCAGTTTCTCGACCAGTTCAGCCACCGACTTGACCTTGATGCCCGCGCTGCGTGCAGCCGGCGCTTCGACTTTGACGGTCTTGTTGGTAGAGGCGGTGGAAACGCCCAAAGCATCCGGAGTCAGCACTTCCAGAGGCTTCTTCTTGGCTTTCATGATGTTTGGCAGAGACGCGTAGCGCGGCTCGTTCAAACGCAGGTCGGTGGTGACGATGGCCGGCAGTTTCAACGAAACCGTCTGCGCGCCGCCGTCGATTTCGCGGGTCACGGCAACGCTGTCGCCGCTCACTTCGACTTTCGAGGCGAAGGTGCCCTGGCCGTAACCGGTCAGTGCAGCCAGCATCTGGCCAGTCTGGTTGTTGTCGCTGTCGATGGCCTGTTTGCCGAGGATCACCAGCGATGGCTGTTCCTTGTCGACAACGGCTTTGAGCAACTTGGCCACGGCCAGGGAGGTCAGTTCTTCAGCGGACTCGACCAGGATGGCGCGATCGGCGCCCAGGGCCAGAGCGGTACGCAGCTGCTCTTGAGCAGTGGTCGGGCCGATGGTAACCACGACGATTTCAGTCGCCACGCCTTTCTCTTTCAGGCGCACGGCTTCTTCCACGGCGATTTCGCAGAAAGGGTTCATCGACATCTTGACGTTAGCGAGGTCGACGCCGGAATTGTCCGCCTTGACGCGAACTTTCACGTTGTAATCGACAACGCGTTTGACAGCTACAAGAACCTTCATGGATTCCTCGTTACTCTCCGGTGAAAAGAAAGTCGCCTAGGCGAACCTGGCGGTTGATGCTCATCGGCACACAAGGGCACCTTCAAAACCTTCGGCAAGTGACGCAGCGATGGAGAGTGATGACCGTTCGTCAGTGGTGACTGGGAGGTCATTCATGATCGCGACGTGTAAACTGCGCGCCAGCATTGGGCACGCGTCACTCTTTTTCGCCTTCGCCTGTCTTTAAAGGTGCTCTTGAAACCTACAGTCAGCCTACGGCGAGCGCAAAACCGACCGTATCTTGACCGGAACGCCTATTCTGGTCAATACGGCAAAATGGCCAGTCATAAGCCCCGTTGCTTTGATTTACCTAGCTTCCAAGCAATTCAAACAAACGTTTGTATTGGACGCTGAGAGTGGTGTAGATATAATGCGCCACCTAGAGAGAAAGGTGGTCATCCGCCTGCCCAGTGAACGCAGCGATGACGCTTACGACACCCAACCTCCACCCATTAGAAAAAAAGCCTGTGAGCCTGAGTAGGAGATAGCCTGTGGAACGCGAATACATGGAATTCGACGTGGTCATCGTCGGCGCTGGCCCGGCGGGCCTGTCTGCCGCCTGCCGACTGAAGCAGAAGGCCGCCGAAGCCGGTAAGGAAATCAGCGTCTGCGTGGTCGAGAAAGGCTCCGAGGTCGGCGCACATATCCTTTCCGGTGCCGTGTTCGAACCACGCGCCCTGAACGAACTGTTCCCGGACTGGAAAGAACTCGGCGCTCCGCTCAACACCCCGGTGGTGCGCGATGACATCTATGTGCTGCGCAGCGCCGACACCTCGACCAAGGTGCCTGACTTCTTTGTGCCCAAGACCATGCACAACGAAGGCAACTACATTATCTCCCTGGGCAACCTGTGCCGCTGGCTGGCCCAGCAGGCCGAGAACCTCGGCGTGGAAGTCTACCCAGGCTTCGCCGCGCAGGAAGCGCTGTTCGACGAAAACGGCGTGGTGCGCGGGATCATCACCGGCGACCTCGGCGTCGACCGCGAAGGCAAGCCGAAGGAAGGCGTCTACACCCCCGGCATGGAACTGCGCGGCAAGTACACGCTGTTCGCCGAAGGCTGCCGTGGCCATATCGGCAAGCAACTGATCCAGCGCTTCAAGCTGGACAGCGACGCCGACGCCCAGCACTACGGCATCGGCCTGAAGGAAATCTGGGAAATCGACCCGGCCAAGCATCAACCCGGCCTGGTGGTCCACACCGCCGGTTGGCCGCTGGACATCATGAGCAACGAGAACACCGGTGGCTCGTTCCTCTATCACCTGGAAAACAACCAGGTGGTGGTCGGCCTGATCGTCGACCTGTCCTACAGCAACACTTTCCTGTCGCCGTTCGATGAGTTCCAGCGCCTCAAGCACCACCCGGTGCTGGCCCAGTATCTGGAAGGTGGCAAGCGCGTCAGCTACGGCGCGCGCGCGCTGGCCAAGGGCGGCATCAACTCGTTGCCGAAGATGGTGTTCAAGGGCGGCGCATTGATCGGCTGTGACCTGGGCACCATGAACGTGGCCAAGATCAAAGGCAGCCACACCGCGATGAAGTCCGGCATGCTCGCCGCCGACGCCGTGGCCGAGCGCCTGTTGGCCGACGCCGAAGGCGGCGACGAGCTGACCAACTACGTCAACGCGTTCAAAGCCAGCTGGCTCTACGAAGAACTGTTCGCCACCCGTAACTTCGGCCCGGCGATGCACAAGTTCGGCCCGATCATCGGTGCCGGCTTCAACTGGTTCGACCAGAACATCCTCGGCGGCAAGATGCCGTTCACCCTGCACGACACCAAGCCGGACTACGCCTGCCTCAAGCTGGCCAAGGACTGCCAGAAGATCGACTACCCCAAGCCCGACGGCAAGCTGAGCTTCGACAAACTGAGCTCGGTGTTCATCTCCGGCACCAACCACGAAGAAGAACAGCCGTGCCACTTGAAACTCAAAGACCCGAGCATCCCGATCGGCACCAACCTGCCGCTCTACGATGAACCGGCGCAGCGCTACTGCCCGGCCGGTGTGTATGAAGTGGTGACCAAGGAAGACGGCGAGAAGCGCTTCCAGATCAACGCCCAGAACTGCGTACACTGCAAGACCTGTGACATCAAGGACCCTTCGCAGAACATCACCTGGGTCACGCCGGAAGGCGCAGGTGGGCCGACTTACCCGAATATGTAAAAGGGTTGCATGACCCAGGAGGCTCCCAGATCGGGAGCCTTTTTTGTGGCTGGCATCAACTCAATGTGGGAGGGGGCTTGCCCCCGATAGCGGTGGAACAGTCAGCACATCGATGGCTGACCCACCGTCATCGGGGGCAAGCCCCCTCCCACATTTTTAATCCCGTTGAGCCAGGGAGAATCAGGCAGCGCGCTCTTCGCCCGGGTTGCGTTCGAAATAGCGCTTATATTCGCGGCTGAACTGCGACGTACTCTGATACCCCACCCGATGCGCCGCCTGTGCCACGCCCATGCCTTCCACCAGCAACAACTGCTGCGCCTTGAGCAAACGCAAACGCTTCAGATACTGCACCGGCGACAACAAGGTGCAGCGCTTGAAGTGTTCATGAAAGGTCGACGCACTCATGTGCGCGTAACCTGCCAACGTCTCGATATTCAGCGGCTCGGCGTAATGAGCATGCAGGTGATTCAACGAGGTGGCGATCCGCGAGAACTGCCCCTGCTGTTCCACCAACGCCCGCAACACATCGGCCTGGGGCCCGCGCAAGGCGGTGAAGAGTAATTCGCGCACACGCGCCGGGCCCATGATCCGGCTTTCCAACGGATCGTGCAGGCATTGCAACAGGCGCTCGACGCAACCGCGCATGGCGTCATCCAGCACCACCGAACTCATCGACTCCAAGGTCTGCGCCGTCGGCGGCGGCCCGGCCTGCATGCCCATGGCCATCACCAATTCGCCCAGCACCACCCGGTCAATGCCCACCGTCACCCCCAGCAGCGGTGCGGCGGGCGCCAGGGCGAACGTCTCGCACTCGAACGGCACCGGCATCGCCTGGATCAGGTAGTGCCCCGCGCCGTACTCCAGGGTACGCGGGCCCAGGTACGCGACTTTGCTGCCCTGGGCGACGAACATCAGGCTCGGCTCATAGATCTGCGGCCCGCGCGCGACGTCGCAACTGGCGCGCAGCACCTGCACGCCCGGCAGGTGGGTCGGGGAGAAACCGTCGCAGGGCGTCAGCCGCTCGATCAAGGAAACCAGGGTGGCGTTGGCGTCGAGATGGCGGGTCAACAACATGGCAAAAAACTTCGCGAATAAGGGATGAGAGCATCATCGCAGGTCTGGCGCGCCGTGCATCCAAACCAGGCGTACTCCCGGACGAATAGGCATGAGACTCGGAGCAATCGCCATGGCCGCCTCCGGGGTCGGCGCGGAAAATGGCCCACCTCACTTGTCACTGCTTCTGCGAGGTTCACTCATGTACACCGCTATCGGTTATGCCGCCCAGTCGGCCACCACTCCCCTCGCCCCCATGTCGTTTGAACGCCGCAGCCCGCGCGCCGATGACGTGGCGATCGAAATTCTGTACTGCGGCGTCTGCCACTCTGACATCCACCAGGCCCGCAACGAATGGGGCATCGCCGTGTATCCACTGATGCCGGGCCACGAGATTGTCGGCAAAGTCACCGCCGTCGGCGCCAGCGTCACCGCGCATAAGGTCGGTGACCTGGTCGGCGTCGGCTGCATGGTCGACTCGTGCCGCCATTGCGACGCCTGCCAAGCGGACCTGGAGCAATACTGCCTCGAAGGCCCGACCATGACCTACGCCACCCCGGACCGTGTGGACGGCAGCAACACCATGGGCGGCTACTCCGACAGCATCGTGGTCAGCGAACACTTTGTGGTGAAGATCCCGGCCAAGCTCGACCTGGCCAGCGCCGCACCGCTCCTCTGCGCCGGCATCACCACCTACTCGCCACTCAAGCACTACGGTGTGAAGGCCGGCGATAAAGTCGGGATTCTCGGCATGGGCGGCCTGGGCCATATGGGCATCAAGTTCGCCAAGGCGATGGGCGCCGAAGTCACGCTGTTCACCCGCTCCGCGAGCAAGGCCGAGGAAGGCCGCCGCCAGGGCGCGGATCATGTGATCGTGTCCACCGACGCCGCGCAAATGCACGCCGCCGCCGGACACTTCGACTTCCTGCTGGACACCATCCCGGTGCAGCACGACCTGAACCCCTACCTCGATGTGCTGCGCTTTGACGGCGTGCATATCCTCGTTGGCCTGATCGAGCCGGTGGACCCGCCCGTCAACGCCGCCAAGCTGGTGCTGGGGCGTAAAATGCTCGCCGGTTCGCTGATCGGCGGCATCGCCGAAACCCAGGAAGTCCTGGATTTCTGCGCCGAGCATGGCATCACCTGCGACATCGAAATGCTCGACATTCGTCAGATCAACGAGGCGTTCACGCGCATGATCGCCGGCGATGTGAAGTACCGCTTTGTCATCGACATGGCGACCTTGAAGGCCTGATCAGGCCTTCGCGCCCAACTCCGCAGACAGCCGCGCCGCAACCTGTTTGATCACAGGAATCAGCTCGGCCATTTTCTCCAGCGGCATGTAGGGCACGGTACTGGCGATGCTGATGCCGGCGACGATTCGCCGGCTGGCATCGCGCACCGGTGCCGCCACGCAGCGGATCGACGGTTCGTTGTCTTCCAGGTCGAACGCATACCCGCCCAGCACATACTCATGCATGCGCTGCTCGAACTGCGCCCAGGATTGCTCGGGGTGTTGCGGCCACTGCAGGTGTTTCCCTGCCGCCGGCTGGCTGACTTCGTACAGGCGCTGCCACTCTTCGACACTGTCATCCAACAGCAGCGCCTTGCCGATGCCGGTCCGCGCCAGCGGCATGCGATGGCCGACCCGCGAGCGCATTTCCGGACCGTTGCGCCCGGGGTTCTTGTGCAGGTAGAGCACGTCGTCGTCTTCGCGAATCGCCAGGTGGATGGTGTCACCGGTCAGCGCCGACAACTCGTCCAGGTACGGCACCGCCAGGGTCACCAACGGCAACTCTTCGCGCGCCTGAAACCCCAGCTCGATCAGCTTCGGCCCCAGCAGGTAACCGACTTGCGGCACCACGCGCAGGTAGCGCTCCTCCACCAGGCAACTGGCCAGGCGGTGCGTGGTGCTGCGGGTGGTGCCGATGCGCCGGGCGATCTCTTTCAGATCCCGCGCACCGGCCGCCACCGCCTGCACCACGCCCAAGCCACGCAGCAAGGTCTGGGTGCCAGTGGGGGCGGCGTCTTTGACGGGGGTGTGGGCGGTTTCCTGCATATCGGGCCTATGTGGTGGTACGAAAACGAGCGGCATTATGGCAAATACCGAACCTCAATACAGTTGAGATCCAAATGTGGGAGGGGGCTTGCCCTCGATAGCGGTGTGCCAGTCTGCACATCTGTTACTGATAGACCGCCATCGGGGGCAAGCCCCCTCCCACACTTAGATCTTCACATGGCATGAATTCAGCGTTGTTTCATGCGATCGATCACCACCGCCAGCAGCAGGATCGAGCCGCGGATCACGTACTGGTAGAAGGTGTCGATGTTCTTCAGGTTCATCGCATTCTCGATGATCGCCAGGATCAGCACCCCAGCGATCACATGGCGGATCATGCCGATGCCACCGCTGAGCGATACCCCGCCCAGCACGCAGGCGGAAATCACCGTCAGCTCGAAGCCCTGGCCGATCATCGGTTGGCCCGAGGTCATGCGTGACGCGAGGATCACCCCGGCCAACGCACCGATCAGGCCATGCACGGCAAAGATCAGGATCTTCGTGCGGTCCACGTTGACCCCGGCCAACAGCGCCGCTTCCGGGTTGCCGCCGATGGCCATGGTGTTGCGCCCGTAGGTGGTGTAATTGAGCAGCCAGCCGAAGAACACAAAGCAGACGATGGTGATCAGGATCGGCACCGGCACGCCCAATAACTGGCCGTTGCCGAACACGAAGAACTGATCCTGGGACACCCCCACCGCCTTGCCGTCGGCAAAGATATAGGCCAGGCCGCGCACGATCTGCATGGTCGCCAAGGTGGTGATCAGCGCATTGACCCGCAGCTTGGCGATGACGATGCCGTTGATCAGCCCGACAATCAGGCCCATCAGCAGCGCCGCGCCGATGCCCAGCATGACGCTGTCGGTGTCGCGCATCACAATCGCGGCCACCACCCCGGCGCAGGCGATCACCGAACCCACCGACAAGTCGAAGTGCCCCGACGCCAGGCAGAACAGCATGGTGCAGGCGGCGATGCCCACGGTGGAAATCGCCAGGCCCAGCCCGCGCATGTTCAGCGGCGAGAGGAAGTTGTCGATAAACAACGCGCTGAGCACAAAGATGCCCAACGCGGCGAGCAGCATCACCCAGTCATCGAGAAACTTGCGCTGGTTGAAACCCGGCCAGAAGCTTTTTGCAGTTTTTACTTGAGACATACCTGTGCCCTCGAATGCTTCAAACCCGCGACCGCGGGAGTGCCAGTTGCAGCAGCCGCGCTTCGTCCGCGTGATCGCGGCTCAATTCACCGGTCAGGGCGCCTTCGCTCAGCACCAGAATGCGATCGGAAACCCCCATCACCTCCATCAAGTCGCTGGACACCACAATCACCGCGATACCGCTGGCCGCCAGGTCATGGATGATCTGGTAGATCTCCGACTTGGCGCCGATGTCGATGCCCCGCGTCGGCTCGTCCAGCAGCAGCACCTTCATCGGCATCGACAGCCAGCGGCCGAGAATGGCCTTCTGCTGATTGCCGCCGGACAGGTACATGATTTTCTGCGCGGCGCTCGGCGTCTTGACCTTCATCCCGCGGATTTGCTGCTCGGCGTTACCCTGCTCCCAGCCCTCGCGCAGCAGCCAGCCGAACCGGGAATGGGCGCCGCGTGCGCTGATGTTGATGTTCTCGGCCACACTGGCCAGCGGGATGATGCCCTCCTTCTTGCGGTCCTCCGGGCACAGCAGTACGCCGGCGGCGATGGCGTCGCGCGGCGAGCGCAATTGCAGCGCTTGCCCGCACAGTTCCAACTGCCCCGCCGTGGCACGCTGCAAGCCGCTGAGCAGGCGAAACAGCTCGGTGCGCCCGGCGCCGACCAAGCCGAACAGGCCGAGGATCTCGCCCTTGCGCACCTCAAAGCTGACCGGTTCGCGCAAGCCCGGGCCGAGCAAACCGTCGACCTTGAGCGCCACCTCGCCGTGCTCGCGCGGCCGATAGTCGTAAATGTCCTGGATATCGCGACCGACCATGCAGGTGACCAACTGGTCGTGACTCAGCGCACGCATGTCGTCGAAGGTACGCACGTAGCGGCCGTCCTTGAACACCGTGACCGCGTCGCAAATGCGGAACACTTCTTCCATGCGATGGGACACGTACAGCACCACTTTGCCCTCGTCGCGCAGGCGCGTGATGATCGCCATCAGCCGGTCGATCTCGCGGGCCGACAGGCTGCTGGTGGGCTCATCGAAGGCAATCACATGCGCGCCACGCGACAGCGCCTTGGCGATTTCCACCAGTTGGCGCTGGCCCAGGGACAGGCGCCCGAGCTTTTCCTGCGGGTCGATTTCATCGGCCAGGCCCTTGAGGCACGCCAGCGCCCGCTGGCGCAGCTGGCTGCGGTTGACCACGCCGAAACGCGCCGGCAAATGCCCGAGGAACAGGTTCTCGGCGACGCTCATTTCCGGCACCAGATGCAGCTCCTGGTGGATCACCGCGACGCCGCTGGCAATGCTGTCGGCCGCGCATTTGAAGGCCATGGTCTGCGCGCCGATCTGCACGCTGCCGCTGCTCGGGATGTAGGCGCCGCCGAGGATCTTCAGCAGCGTCGACTTGCCCGCGCCGTTCTCGCCCATCAACGCGTGTACCTGCCCCGGGTGGGCAGTGAAACTGATGTTGTCCAGCGCCTTGACCCCGGGGAAGGTTTTGCCGATGCCGTCAAAGCGCAGTGCCGCTGCGGTCATTTCCACAGCCCGATCTTGGTCAGTTCTTCCTGGAAGTTGGCGCGGGTGATCAGCGTCACTTCGTCCATCGCGGTGTACTTCGGCGGTTCCTTACCGGTGGTGACCCACTCGTACATCATCAGCGCGGTGTTGTAGCCCTCGATGTGCGGGCTGGGCAGCATCGAACCGAAGAAACCGCTGTTGGCTTTCTTCAACTCGCCGATGGCGTCGGTGCCGTTGATGCCGATGCCGATCACGTTGGCGGCTTTGAAGCCGGCGCTTTCGGTGGCGCGCACGCCGCCGAGCACGGTGTTGTCGTTCATGCCGCCGATGATCAGGTTCTTCGCGCCGCTGGGCAGCTTGACCAGCGCCGAGTTGGTGGCGTCCATGCTGCCGGGCACATCGAGGGTCTTGAGCGCGGCGGTGAGGATATGGTCTTTAGGAATGCCGGCCTCTTCGAGGGATTTGATCGAACCGTCGGTGCGTTTTTTACCGGTGTCGAGCTCGTTGAAGGTGTTGATCACCGCGTAGGTATCCTTCCAGTCCCAACCGCGTTTCTTCGCCTCGGCGGCCATCGCCGCGCCTTGCTTCTGACCGACTTCGAACGCGGCCATGCCCAGGTACGGCACGTCTTCCATGAAATTGCCCTTGGCGTCGACGAAGCGATCATCCACGGCCATGACTTTCAAGCCGTTGACCTTGGCCTTGGCGACAATGGCCGGGCCGAGGGACACGTCCGGCGGGCAGATCACAAAACCCTTGGCGCCGTTGGCGGCCAGGCTGTCGATGGCCGAGAGGGTCTTCTCGCCGTCGGGCACGGCGATCTTGATCACAGTGAAACCATGTTCCTTGCCGGCTTTTTCGGCGAAGGCCCATTCGGTCTGGAACCAGGGTTCTTCGGCTTGTTTGACCAGGAAGCCGATTTTTACGGGTTCGGCAACGGCCAGACTGCTGAAGCCGCTTAACGCAATGGCGGCGGCGAGTACGCGGAGTGTTTTTTTCATGAACGGCACCTCTTGTTGTTATTGGAGAGTGACAAGTTCTAGTCGTGGTACATCACCGACCGTCCGCCATCGATCATCAAGCAGGTGGCGTTGATAAAGGGCGCCTCATCGGTGGCCAGAAACAGCGCGCTCATCGCCACCTCCACAGGCTGGCCGATGCGCGTGGGCGGGTGCAGGTCGAACGCGCGCTGGCGCTCGGCGTGGGGGTCGGGGAAAGTGTTCCAGTAGTCGACGTTGAGTTGGGTTTCGATATAACCCGGGGCGATGGCATTTACGCGGATGCCCTTGGGCGCGTATTCGATGCCGAGGGCGCGGGTCAGGCCGAGCAGGCCGTGTTTGGCGACGGGGTAGGGAAAACAGCCGGGAATGATGTGGCTGGAATGGGTCGAGGCGATGTTGATGATGTTGCCGATGCCCTGCTCGATCATGTGCGGCAACACCGTGCGGCAGCCATACCAGGCGCCGTCGAGGTCGATGGCGAAGCAGCGCCGCCAGTCTTCGTCGGTCATCTGCAACGGGTCGCGGAACACGTTGACCCCGGCGCAGTTGACCAGCACATCGACACGGCCGAAGCGCTCGATGGCCAGGTTGACCAGCGCCTGCCATTGCGCCTGGGACGTGATGTCGACCGGTTGCGCGTAGATCTCGGCGCCGCGTTCGCGCCAATGGGCGGCGACTTGCTCGACCTTTTCGCCCTGGATATCGGCGATCACCAAACGTGCCTGCTGCGCCTGGAAGCAGGCCACGATCGCCTCGCCAATGCCTTGGGCCGCGCCGGTGACGATCACCACCTTGTGCTTGAGCCGCTCGCCATAAGTCGGTTCGGGCACGGCGGGGAGTGACAGAGGTTGTGCCTGCATCGCTTCACCTGTTTTATTTTTGGTAGTGAGTGCTGATGCAGCCGACTATAAACCCAGACCTTTAAATATCTCAATATATAAATTTACATCCCATATAGTGAGAATGCATATAAAAAAACCGGCGTCGGGACGCCGGTTTTCACCGGGTACTTGATCAGCCTTGGGCGAAATCCCGCAGCGCATCGCCCTCCATGCGGTAGCGCACCCACTCTTCCTGGGGCTGGGCGCCGATGGATTTGTAGAAGGCAATCGCCGGTTCGTTCCAATCCAGCACGCTCCATTCGAACCGCCCGCAACCGTTGTCGCAGGCGATCTTCGCCAGGTGGCGCAGCAACTTCTTGCCGGCCCCGCCGCCGCGTTGCTCGGGGTTGATGTAGAGGTCTTCGAGGTACAGGCAGTTGCTGCCCAGCCAGGTGGAATAGCTGAAAAAGAACACCGCGAAGCCGATGGGCAAACCGTCGCGCAGGCAGATCAGCCCATGGGCGGTGGCGCCTTCGCTGAACAGGCTGCGCTCGATATCCGCCACACTGGCGATCACTTCATGACGGGCTTTTTCAAACTCGGCCAACTCGGTGATGAAAGTCAGGATCTGCGCAGCATCGCTGGGCACGGCGGGGCGAATCTCGATGGTCATGGGCGCGCCTTGGGCAAATTCAAAGGCCACATACTAAGACGGTTTGATGACAGATTGCAGTGCAATTTCGGGATCGCCAGGCCACCTTACTCCGTTGCGGGCTAAAGCAAGCACCAGCAACCACAGAACAATTCGCCCTGACACGCATGGTAGAACGTGGCCATAACTCCAATGATTCCAAGGCGTGCTCATGAACTCCACACCTCCGGTGGGCGGAAAACTATTCGCCCTGTTTTGCCTGGCCAGCTTCCTGTTGTCCTTGTCCTACGGCTCGACGTTTCTGCTGTCGTTGCTGATTCACTCGCGCGGTGGGAATGAGCATGACGCCGGCAGTGTGATTTCCACGGCGATGCTCAGTACCTTCGTCGCGGTAGTGCTCTCCGGGCATTTGGCCGATGCATTGGGCGCGGCACGGGCGATTGCGGGAATGGGCGTGTTGCTGGTGGTGGCCTGCCTCGGTTTTGCCCTGACGCCGGGGTTTGGCCAAGGCTTGATGCTGTTCGGGCTGGCCCTCGGCTTGGGTTGGGGCGTGTTCTACACGCTGGGCCCGATCATCGTGACCTTGCTGGTCGAGCCCAGGCAGCGGGCCAAGTACTTTGCGCTGCTGTCGGGCAGCATGTTGAGCGGGATCGGTTCCGGGCCCTTGCTCGGACGAGCCACCAGTGCGCTGGACCTGCCCCTGACGACCGCCTTCTATATCGCTGGGACGGCCAGCCTCGTTGGGGTGCTGATGTTCTGGCGACTGGGCGCACAACTCAAGCACCATGCGAATGCACCGACGTCGAGGATTTCCCTGGCCGCCAGCCGCCGGGTGCTGTCGTCCAGGGCGGCGTTCGCCATCCTCATGGTCGGCCTGGGCGGGTGCGTGTTTGGCGGGCTTTCATCGTTCCAGACCAGCTACGCGGCCGCGCATGGGTTGGATTATTCGCTGTTCTTCGCGGGGTTCCTGAGCGCCGCGATCACCAGCCGTCTGTTGATCGCCGGCTTCGTGGTCAAGCGTGATGCCTACCGGGCCGCCTGTGTATTGTCCGGGATCATGCTCGGCTCGATTGCACTGTTTGCTTTTGGTGTGAGCGGTAACCTCAGCTACCTGCTGGCGGCTGCCACGCTGGGGGTGGGTTACGGCCTGACGTACTCGGTGATCAATGGGCTGGTCGCCCACGAAGCGCCGTCCGGCACGACGTCCCAGGCGTTGCTGCTGTTCAGCCTGGCGTATTTTGTCGGCGTCTTCGGGTTTCCCTGGCTGGCGGGCAGGATCATCGTCGACTACGGCTTGTCGACATTGATGATGGGCGTACTGGCCATCGCTGCACTGAACTGGATGATCACCGTGGCACGCCTGATAGCGCGCCAGCTCTCGGCGCACAAAACCTTACAGGTGTCCTGATACCGCTCGTCGGCATCCAGGCACGAACCCCACATGTGGGCTGACCAATAAAGGGAAGGACATTAACCCTAATGGAGACACCCTCATGAAGCATTCCAAGTGTGCTGCCCTCGCCTTCACGGCGCTGCTGTCCGCTGCGTCGCTGAGCGCTTTGGCCGCGTCCTCGTCCACCGGCAAGACCGATCCGGTCGGCACCCCGCCGAGCCCGGCGACCCAGGAATCCCAGGACTCGATGGGCACTGGCCTCGACACCAATGGTGGCGCGATCATCGACAACGGCGCCGACCCGCGCACCCGAGGCAACGACACCCAGCGCCAGACACCCGCCGCCGTCGGTAACGGCAAGATGGGCCCGGGGGTCAATCAGCCCGGTATCAACAAGGGCGACGACTCGAACATCCCTGGCGCACCGAAACAGCCTGCGCCGTGAAGCATCGAAATAGCGGGTTAGTCGGCGCCAGCCTATGAGTCAGGGCAAGCCCTAGCGCCTATGCGGGGCTTATCCAGCGAGGAATGCGTCGACTTCCGCGGCGCCGGGAGCAGTCGCCGGCCCCCAGCGCGTCACCGCCAGGGCCGCCGCCGCATTGGCACGGCGCGCCGCGTCGAGCGGTATCAAACCATTGGCCAAACCGGCGATGAACACGCCGGCGTGGGCGTCTCCGGCGCCATTGCTGTCGACCGCCTGCACCTTGAAGCCGGGCACAGGCTCAAGCGCATTCGCCCGCCCGACCCAGCAACCGTTCGGCCCATCGCGCACCACCCGCAGTGTGTCGGCGGGCAGATACTGGTTGAGCTTGATCAGTGCCTCGGCCATATCCGCCGCGCCGGTGAACGCCAGGACTTCCGGGCCGTTGCTGGTCCAGATATCGATACGCGGCAGCAGCGCGCGCATCAACGCCGAATCGGGCGCCTGGACCAGCGGGCCCGGGTCGAACACCACCGTAATCGCCCGTGGCAGCGCCAGTAGCCAGTCGATCAGCGCCTGGGCCTTGCCGTCGAGAAGCAGGCTGTAGCCACTCACGTACACGTAGTCATCGGCACGTGGCGCAACGTTGGCCAAGTCCTCGGCGCTCAGCTCGCCCTCGGCGCCCAGATGGGAGATGAAGGTGCGCTCGCTGCTGGCTTCGGTCAGCGCCACGCACAGGCCGGTGTCCTTGCCGGCGCTGGCGGGCAGCGCGATGTCGATGCCTTCGGCGTGCATCGCCGCACGGGCCAGGTCGCCGAAACGGCCGCTGCCGTGGCGCCCCAGGTAGACCACCGGCAGCCCGTTGCGCCGCGCCGCCGCCATCACATTAAAACCGCCGCCGGCTTCGAAACGGGCCGATTGCGCCAGCACGTCGCCGCCGCTCGCCGGCAATTGATCGAGGGCCATGACCAGGTCGACGATGACCTGGCCGGTGTGCAGCAACCTAGGCATTGGCACGCTCGACCAATGCCGGACGCCGGTCAGCCGCGCCGCCGAGCAACGCATATATCCCGCCGGCCACCACGAAAGTCACGATCCAGCCCAGGCCGTTGTGGCCCAGCCAGGAATCGGACAACGGCCCGGCGAACCAGATGTTGTCGGCGGTGGTGCCGATGGTAGTGAAACTGAACCCCAGCCCGATCGCCACGGCCCACGCCCCCAACGCGCGCCATTCCACGCCGCCGCGATACCAGTAGGCGCTGCTTGGGCTGACGTTCAGCAGGTCGTCGGGGCTGTAGTAATGACGGTGAATCAGGTCGACCACGAAGATCCCCACCCATGCGGTGATCGGCACCGCCAGCAACGAGATGAAGGTGATGAACGGGCCGTAGAAACTGTCGGCGATCAGCATGAAGTAGATCGAACCGGCGAAGATCGCCACGATATCGACGATCACCGCGTACACGCGCTTGACCTTCAAACCGAGGGTCAAGGTAGTGAGGCCGGCCGAATACACCGACAGGTTATTCGACAGCAACAGCCCGCCAAACGCGGTGATCAGGTACGGCACGGCCATCCAGGTGGGCAGCATGTCGCGGATCGCGACGATCGGGTCGGTCGCCGCCGCCAGGTCGTTGTTGCCCACCGACAGCAGGCCGCCGAGGGTGATCAGCAGCACCAGTGGAATGCCCGCGCCAAACGCGGCAGACGCCACCAGGCGCACGGCCGTGACGCTGCGGTGTTGGTAGCGCGACATGTCGGCGCCGGCGTTGGCCCAGCCGATCCCGGTGCCGGCGGCCATGGTGCCGATGCCGATGAGCATCGCGCTCAAGGGCGCCGGGGTGGCGTTGAACACTGCGCTCCAGTCGATGGTGGCGCAGAGGAAGCCGCCGACCAGGAGATTCAAGGCGCCGAACACGTAGGTCGCCCACTTCTGGATCACCAGCAAAGTCGCATGGCCCAGGCCGGAAACGGCCAGGGTCAGCAGTACGAAAATGGCGATGAACAGCAGCGTCAGCAGCGGCGCACTTTTCGCCGCGACCGGGGTGTGGAACAGCAGCGTACACAACGACAGCAGCACGAACGCAGCGGTGGTGGTGTTGACGGTCTCCCAACCGAGCCGCGACATCAGCGACACCAACGTCGGCCCGATATTGCCGCGCACGCCGAAGATGGCGCGGGACAGCGTCAGGCTCGGCGCACGCCCGCGCCGCCCGGCGATCGAGATAATGCCCACCACCGCGAAGGAGCCGGCGGCACCGAGGATGGCGACGATGACCGCCTGCCAGATGGCCAGGCCGCGAAACGCAACCAGGGTGGCGCCCAGCGGCAACCCCAGGATGCTGATGTTCGCGGCGAACCACACCCAGAACAGTTGCAGCGGATGGCCGTGGCACTCGCCTTCGGGGACCGGTTCGATGCCGCGCGTTTCCAAGCGCCCGGCGCTTGGGCCGGAAGTGGACGTACTCATGTGCGGGTGCTCCTGGTGCCAGTATTGTTAGGGTTGTGGCAAATTCGCAAATCGCAATGTTGACTCGGTCAGTGCGCGAGCGCGCTGGCCGGTGGCGCCTGGCGCAAGCTGAGCAGGCCTTCAACCAACGGCTGCAACGCCAGCCCGTTGACCCGCTGGACCTGTTCGATCATCGCCGCCGGCCAGCATTGCATCCCCAGGCACGCGCCCAGCATCGCGCCGAGGATCGCGGCGATGGTGTCGGTGTCGCCGCCCAGGCTGGCGGCCACGCACAAGGCCTCGAAGGCGTTCATCTCGCCCACCGCCACTTGCTGCGCGAGGGCGAACGACACCACCACCGATTCCTGGGAAGCGACCGAGGTACCAATCAATTCATAGAGCAGGTCGGCGAACAGCGCCTTGTCGCCACTGGCGACGCTCAAGGTCCGCGCCCAACCGATGCGCGTGGCAATACGGCCGCCGGCCACCCAGTGTCCATGGCGTTCGGCCTGCTGGGCGATCTGGCTGCCGATGTTCAGCGCTGCGCCCAGGTCCGCGCCGTTGATCCCGGCCGAGACCACTGCCGCCACTGCCGCGGCACTGGAGATGCCCAGGCTGGTGTTGTGGGTCACCTGGCACGCCTGGATCACCGCGCGGATGAACGGCGCGGGGTCGCTGACATCGGCGGCAATCCCCACCGGCGCGATACGCATCGCCGCGCCGTTGGTGGTGCCGTAGCGCCCGGACTCTTCAGGCGTATGCCCGGCGAGGATCATGTCGATGGCGCGCTTGGTCGACGGGCCCAGCAGGTCCTGGGAGCCTTTGGCGCGCATTCGCGCTTCCCAGTCGATCAGGCGCCGCGCAAGTACGCTCGGCTCGATCGTGCCCTGGCCTTCCACCAGTAACTCGCCGACGAGGATCGCCTGCTCGGTGTCATCGGTGATGGAGCCGGCGGGCATGTTCGGTGCGATGGGTTGGTCGGCGTCGGCATCTTCCAGGCCGGTGATGGCACCGAAGCGCGCCCGGACCTGCTCGCGGCTCAAAGACTGGGTGGGCATGCCCAAGGCATCGCCCAACGCCAGACCGTAGAAGGCGCCGAGGGCACGATTGTGCGCGCTCATTTCGTCGCGCCAAACTGCAAGTGCAGACGAAAATGCAGCGGGTCGAGCAGACTCTCCACGTATTCCATGAAGCGTTCGCGCCGGTCGTAAGTGGTGCGCGACGCCTTGAGAAACACCGTGCCCACCGGGCGCTCGAGCAGCTCGGCATCTTCATCGGTCAGAGGCTCGGCGCCGATCCATTGATCGCCTTCGGCGCCGACGTAACCGTAGGCGGCCAGGGTGATGGTCAGGGAGTTGTCGATCAGCCCGACCCGGGGCAAGCCTTCCAGGCCTCCGGAGGCCGGCATCAGCGAGCGCTCCAAGGACACGGCGCGGCCATCGGCGGCGCGGCGGCGACGGTCGAGGGCGATGAATTGGTCGCTGCCGAAGCGGCTGAACAGGTCCGGGCGGGTCACGGCTTCGAAGCGCAGGATGTCGGTGCTGACCAGGGCGCCGGTGTCGGCCAGGGCCTGGGCCCAGCCATTGCGTTGGTCGAGCACCATGCCGTCATAGGTGACGATGGAGCCGACACCGCCCTGGGTGGCGATGTAGTTGCGGCGCTTGAGCTCGGCCAGGGCTTCGCGCAGCGTGCCGCGACTGACCGCAAACTCTTCGGCCAGTTGATGCTCACCCGGCAGCAGGAAACCGTCGGCCATCACCCCACCTTCGATACGGCGGATGAGTTCGTCGACGACGCGTTTTTTCTTATCGAATCGGACATGTCTAATCATGTACAAATTGATAACCGAAAGCAGCCGTTTACAGCAAGCGAATTATTTCAGGGAGAGGAAAAAACCTGCTCAGGGCTCCAGGCCAATCGGGAAGAACGTCCCGCCGCTCCACACGCCGAGCCAGTTCTGACCGTCGATCGGACGGCTCACCGCCAGCTCGACCAATTGGTAGAACACATTGCGATGCACCAGGGCTTCGAGGTTGGCGCGCACGCGCAGATAGGGCGAAGGCTCCTCGGTGTCGGGGTCGATCACCACCCGCAGCGGGTGTTCAAGATCGGCCTCGACCTGCTCGTCGACTTGCGTGGTGAAGCGCAACCGCTGGCTTTCGCCCTGCCCTTCGACTTCGAGGGTGACCGCGACAAACGGCGCATCCTCGACGGTGATGCCGACCTTTTCCACGGGGGTGACCAGAAAGTACTCATCGCCATCGCGGCGGATGATGTTGGAGAACAACTTGACCATCGGCTTGCGCCCGATCGGCGTGCCCTGGTAATACCAAGTGCCGTCGCGGGCAATGTGCATGTCGATGTTGCCGCAGAAGTCCGGGTTCCACAGATGCACCGGCGCCGGCCCCTTGCCCTTGGGCAGTTGGGCCAATAGATCATTGGCCTTGGCGGAATCGGTCATGGGCTTCTCCTCTGGCTTACTGATCGCTCATGCCCAGCAGGCCTCGGGCGTACTGCGCCAGCGGGCGGGCGATCAGATCTTGGGGCGTATTGTCGTGGAACGTCAGTAAACCGCCACGACTGCGAATCCGTGCAGTATCAATCAAATACTGGGTGCTGGTCTCGATCAACATGATCTGGATAACGCCGCTGTCCAGGCCGACACGGTCGAGGGCCTGCTGATCGGTCCACTCATCGGCGTTGCCGATGCGGTCATCCGCCTTGGCGAAGCGGCAGTACAGCAAGTAGTGAGCGCCAGCCGCACGGGCTTCGGCCATGGCTTGTTCGAGGCTTTCGGGCTGGCGGGCGCGGCGCACCATGGGGAAGTATTCGACGAAGCCATTGAAAGCTTCTTCGGCGACCACGTTCGGGCGCGGATAGGCGCTGCCGGGCGGCACGAAGGCGCCCTGGGCGATGAAGACAAAGGAGTCCGGCTGCACGCGAATCGACGCGGAGCGCCGGGTGTCGCTGTGGTCCAGCAACCCGGCGTCGCTCATCTGATAACGGGTGCCTTCGGCCATATCGCTGACGGTCATGCAACCACTCAGCGCCAACGACGCCAGCAACAAAACCAGACTACGCATCCTAATCCTCCAGAAGCCGGTGACGGAAAACCGGCGAATGGGCATGAGATGCAGAATCCGCGCCATTTGGGGAGGGGGCTTGCTCCCGATTGCGGCGAGTCGGTCAGATTATCTGGGACTGACACATTGCAATCGGGGGCTAGCCCCCTCCCACACTGGATTGTGCGCAATCTTGAAAACCGGGTTAGCCGCCGATGATTTTCATGATGGTCGCACCACCGGAGAACGCCACTTCCTGTTTGTCGCCCAGGGCCTTGATCAGCAAGCCTTGCAAGGCCGGCAGCGCCTGGTGGCGCGGTTTATCCAGCAGGTCGCCGACATAGTGACGATTGCTCGACGACAGGCAGCCATGCAACCAACCGGTGGACGACAGCCGCAACCGTGAACAGGTGCGGCAGAACGGCACGCTTTCGTTGGCGATCACCCCAAAGAAACCCTTGCCCGGCACTTCGTAGCGCACCGCCGTGGCGTCCACGGGAGCGTTGGCTTGCAGGTATTCGTGGTGTTCGCCGATCAGGCTCAGCAGTTGCTGAAGGCTGACGAATTGCTGCAGGAAGGCATTGGAGTCCTTGGCCAGGTGGCCCATTCGCATCAGTTCGATAAAGCGCAGCTCGTAGCCCCGTTCCAGGCAATAGTCGAGCAGCGGCATCACCTGATCGAGGTTCTGGCCGCGCAACGGCACCATATTCACCTTGATCTTGATCCCGGCCGCGCGCGCCTGGTCCATGCCATCGAGCACCGTGGCCAGGTCGCCGCCACGGGCGATGCTGCGGAAGGCCTCGGCGTTCAGCGTGTCGAGGGATACGTTGATGCGCCGAATGCCGGCGTCCACCAGCAGCGGCAGTTTGCGCGCCAGCAGTTGGCCGTTGGTGGTCAGGCTGATCTCACTGAGGCCCATCCCGCCCACGGCGCCCATGAAGGCTTCCAGCTTGGGGCTGACCAACGGCTCACCACCGGTGATGCGCAGGCGCTCGATACCGGCGGCTTCGATCAGGTAAGCCACGCCACGGGCCATGGCCTCGGCCGAGAGTTCGTCCTGGGCAGCCACCAGCCGCTTGCCGTTAGGCACGCAATAGGTACACGCGTAATTGCAGGCTGAGGTCAGGCTGATCCGCAAATTGCGAAAACGCCTGCCTTGACGATCAACGATCATGGATCACTCCGGCAGAGGATAATTCAGACGCAGCAAAAGCTGACTCATAAATCAGCTTTTGGCAATAGCCTTACCTGAGTATATTCCTGGGTTACTGCACCTGGCAGCAAATCATTACGCGGCAGGTGTGCCAGCAGGTGCAGCGTCAACGGGTGGCAGCTCGCTGCTGTGCTTGCGCTTGTTGCCCATACGCACACCGATGTCCATCAGAAACTGGAAGAAACCCTCCTGATCTTCCAATACATTGCTCCAGAACGGCGAGTGGTACAGCGCCACCGCGCCATGCACCAACGCCCAGGCGGCGCAGTAGTGGAAATACGGCGGCACGTCTTCCAACTTGCCTTCGCTGATGCGGCCCTTGATCAGCAGGGTCAGGCGTTCGAAGTTCGAGGCGCGGATCTTGTGCAACTCCTCGACCATTTCCGGCACCTGATGGCCCTTGACCACCTTCTCTTCCAGGCGGTCGAACAGGCGGTAGCGCTGCGGGTCACGCATGCGGAACTCGAAGTAGGCCCGCGACAGGGCTTCCTTGTCCTTGTCCACATCGGCCGAATGCAGCAGCTCGTTCAGGTCGCGCTCGTAGTCGAGCATCAGGCGCAGGTAGATCTCGGCCTTGGACTTGAAGTGCTTGTAGATGGTGCCTTTGCCGATACCTACGGCATCCGCGATCATCTCGACGGTAACGCTGTCTTCACCTTGTTCGAGGAACAACTTGAGGGCGGTGTCGAGAATTTCCTGCTCGCGGCGGCGAAACTCACGGACCTTACGGGGTTCTTTTTGCATGAGGAAAAGGTCTGCAGAGGTCGGTATAGGGAGGGTTGCGCAGGGCCAAGGAGACGTGGCAATACGATTTACCCGGTACGAGGGATTATCCCGACTGAACGGTCGTTGGGCAACGCTTATGTGAACCGTTCACACACATTACTTTCAGCATGCCGACGAATTCATGGTGTTCAGTCAGAAATAATACGTGACGTCTACGCCTGTACATCCGCTCAATGAGAACTCAAGCGAAGCGCGCGTATTCCAAATCTGTTTAAAAAACGACCAGACGCGACTGGACTGAATCGGATACTGATCAATACTTCAACTGTCGGCGCGACATCTCCCCCAAGTGAAGCGTCGACCTGGGTACCGACGGACTGCGTGCCCTTGTTTTACTCCTAATGGTCTTAACCCGGATTCCCCCCCCCAGAACCCGGGTTTTTTTTGCCTCGGATTTGGTCGCGTCAACCCGCGACGTGCGCCAGCGGGAACAGGCGCTTGAAGTTCTCGGTGGTCTGTTCGGCAAAGCGTTCGTAGGATTCACCGCGTAGCATCGCCAGGTAATCCGCCACGTCACGCACATACTCCGGCAGGTTCGGCTTGCCGCGATGGGGAATCGGCGCCAGGTACGGCGAGTCGGTTTCCACCAGCAGCCGGTCGGCCGGCACTTGTCGCGCCACGTCACGCAGGGCGTCGGCATTGCGAAAGGTGACGATGCCCGACAGGGAAATATAGAACCCCAGGTCGAGGGCCGCCTTGGCCATGTCCCAGTCTTCGGTGAAGCAATGCAGCACGCCGGCCTGGGGCAATGCGGCTTCGCGCAGCAGGCTCAGGGTGTCGGCGCGGGCGCCGCGGGTGTGGACGATGACCGGTTTGCCGGTCTGCTCGGCGGCGTGCAGGTGCAGGCGGAACGACGCTTGCTGCAATAGCGCGGCTTCGGGCTCGTAGTGATAGTCCAGGCCGGTTTCACCAATCGCCACCACCCGTGGGTGGTTGAGTTCGCCGAGCAACCAGTCGAGGGCCGGGGCTTCGCCGGGCTTGAGGTCCAGCGGGTGGATACCCACCGAGCAATCCACGTCCGCGTAGCGATCCGCGAGGGCTTTGACGTCGGCCGCATTGTCGGCGCTGACGCCGATGCACAGGAAGTGCCCGACCCCACGCTGGCGGGCCGCTTCCAGGGCGGCGTCGAGGGAACCGCCGTGTTGGGCGAGGTCGAGGCGATCAAGGTGGCAATGGGAATCTACGAGCATAGGAAATGACAACTTCAATCACGGGAAGGATCTGACCGACGATACACCCGTCGGCCACGGAAATTAACGCCGGCCGAGCAAACCGACCCACTGCACCAGCAGCGCTTCGAGCAACAGCACGCGGTTGAGGTTGGCCTTGCCGAGGACCTTCTGGCGCTGGGCGAGAATCCAGTCCTGGATATTCAGCACCTTGTCCTGTGCGCTTTTCTGCGCGAGGTATTGCACGACCTTGCGCATGTCCGGCAGGCCCAGGCCATTTTCATCCTGGGTCAACTGGTAGCGCAGGATCAGGCTCGACCAGTCGCAGAACCAGTCGAACAGCAGCAGCAAGGGGATATCCTTCCAGGCGGTTTCCGCCAACTGGGTGGCGGACAACTCCTGCTTGAGCAGCTTTTTCACCCCGTCCACCACCAGCGCGCGTTGCTCGCGCACGCCCTGGGCCTGCAGCTTCACGGCGGCCAGGGGGGAGCCGGCGGCCAGGGTCAGCAACTCGACGCGTTCGGCTTCGGAACAGTCCGGCAAAGCCTGTTCCAGCCATTGCAGGCTCATCGCCTCGCTGGGCAATGGGCACGCCTGCTGCACGCAACGGCTGCGAATGGTCGGCAACAAGCGGCTGGACTGGTGGCTGACCAACAACAGCACGGTATCGCCGGAAGGTTCTTCGAGGCTTTTGAGCAAGGCGTTGGCCGCGTTGATGTTCATCGCCTCCACCGGCTCGATCAGTACGACCTTGCGCCCGCCCATCTGCGCGGTTTGCACCACGAAGCTGACGAGGTCACGCACCTGGTCGACCTTGATCGCCTTGTCCGCTTCCTCAGGTTCCAGCAGGTAGTTGTCCGGGTGGCTGCCGGCCTTGAGCAGCAGGCAGGACTTGCATGCGCCGCAGGCTTCCAGGTTGACCGGGCGTTGGCACAGCAGGCTGGCCATCAGGCGCTCGGCGAGTGCGCGCTTACCGATACCCGCCGGGCCGTGCAACAAGTAGGCGTGGGCGTGCTGGGCACGCCCCGCCAGTTGCTGCCAGAGACTGTCCTGCCAAGGGTAGGCTTCAGCCACGGGCGCGCTCCAGCAATGTGGGTAGCAGCGCATCGATGGCCTGCTGCACCTGGGCCAGCGGCTGGGCGGCGTCCAACAGGTAGTAACGCGCCGGCTCGGCCTTGGCCCGGGCGAGGAATGCGCTGCGCACGGCGTTGAAAAACGCCTGGCCTTCCAGTTCGAAGCGGTCCAGGCGGCCACGCGCACTGGCACGGGCCAGGCCGACTTCCACCGGCAGGTCGAACACCAGGGTCAGGTCGGGACGCAAATCGCCCTGGACGAAGGTCTCCAGGGTGGCGATGCGCGCCTGGGACAGGCCGCGGCCACCGCCTTGATAGGCATAGGTGGAATCGGTGAAGCGGTCACAAATCACCACGGCGCCGCGGGCCAGCGCCGGGCGAATCACTTCGGCCAGGTGCTGGGCGCGTGCGGCGAACACCAGCAGCAGTTCGGTGTCCGGGTTCATCTGTTCTTCACCTGGGGCCAGCAGCACTTCACGGATGCGCTCGGCCAATGGCGTACCGCCGGGCTCGCGGGTCAGCACCACCTCGACGCCCGCAGCGCGCAAACGCTCGGCCAGGTAATCGCGGTTGGTGCTTTTGCCGGCGCCTTCCGGGCCTTCCAGGGTAATAAACAAGCCAGTCACAGGCAGTCCTTAGTCAGAGTCATTGCGGGCTTTGCGGTGCGGCGGCGTCCGGCGCAGGCTCGGCGGGTGCGTCGGGGGCATCGTTCGTCGGCGCGGGGTCTTCCAACGGCTTCACCTGCGGCGCCGGGCTGGAACGGTAATCGGCGCGACGCTTGAGCTGGAACTCACGCACCGCGGCATTATGTGCATCCAGGTCGTCCGAGAAAATATGACTGCCATCACCTCGGGCAACGAAATACAGGCTGCTACCCGGCACCGGGTTCAGCGCCGCATGAATCGCCTCGCGGCCGACCATCGCGATGGGTGTCGGCGGGAGCCCGGCAACCATGTAGGTGTTGTAGGGGTTGGCTTCCTTGAGATGGGCGCGCGTCAGCTTACCGTTGTAGCGCTCGCCCAGGCCGTAGATCACCGTCGGATCGGTCTGCAGCAGCATGCCGATCTTCATGCGACGCACGAATACCCCGGCGATCTGCCCGCGCTCCTCCGGCACACCGGTCTCTTTCTCCACCAGGGAGGCCATGATCAGCGCTTGGTAGGGGTCGGTGTACGGCGCGTCGGCGGCGCGTTTGCTCCACTCCTGGGCGAGCACGTCGTCCAGGCGGTTGTAGGCTTTCTTGAGGAACTCGACATCCGTCATGCCGCGCACAAAGCGATAGGTATCGGGGAAGAACCGCCCCTCGGGGAAAACCCCTGGGTGGCCGAGCTTGTCCATCACTTCGCTGTCACTCAGGCCGGCAAGGCTCTGCACGATCTTTTCATGCTTGGCCAGCGCCGAGCGCACTTGGCGGAAATTCCAGCCCTCCACCAGGGTCAGGCTGTATTGCACCACTTCGCCACGCTGCCACAGGCCGATCAAGCCTTGGGCGGTGAGGCCGGGAGTGAGGCGGTATTCGCCGCTGTGCAATGGCTGGCCTTCAAGGTTGAGGCGCCAGTACAGACGCAACCAGAAGGCGCCGTCGAGCACACCGTCGGCTTCCAGGCGATTGAAAGTGCCGGTCGGCGTGGCTCCGGCCGGGACGTCGAGCAGTTGCTCCTCGGTCAGGTGCAAGGGCTGCTTGAGGGTTGAGTCGAGCTTCCAGGCCGAAAACCCCAACAGCAACGCCGCCGCGAACAGACCGATCAGCAGCAGTAACAACAGTTTTCGTATCAACTCAAATATCCAATAGCGCGCGAACAATGCTCTGCAGTTTACGGGTGAGCGGCCCAACCGACCAGCTCATCGCAGCGCAGCCGCGCACCGGCCAAATGCCATAAACGCTGTTGCAGACAAAAACCTCGTCGGCCGACTGCAACTGCTCAAGGCTGATATCGGCCACGACCACCGGGGTGCCGAGCGCCTGCGCCTGGGCCAGCACCTCGGCACGCATGACGCCGGCCACGCCGCAACGATTCAGATCAGCGGTCAACAACACGCCGTGACGCACCAGGAACAGGTTGCTGAACACGCCTTCGATGACGCGCCCGGACATATCCAGCATCAAACCTTCGGCATGCTCGGTATCTTGCCACTCGGCGCGCGCGATCACTTGTTCGAGGCGATTGAGGTGCTTGAGACCGGCCAGCAGCGGCTGTTCGGACAAACGGGTGGCGCACGGAAACAGGCGGATACCGTCGTTGCCATGGGCCTGGGGATAAGCAGCAGGCGCACTGCCCTGCAGGATACGGCGCACCGGGGCGCCGGGGTTGATGCCATAACCGCGCAGGCTGTCGCCTCGGGTGAGGATCAATTTGAGTACGCCGTCGCCGAGGGCGCTGGCGTAAGCGAGCACTTCGCTGCGGACCAATGCCGGGTCCACAACCAATGCCAACCGCCTGCAACCCTCGGCCAGGCGTTGCAGGTGGCGGTCGAGCAACACGGGTTGCCCGGCCTTGACGGCGATGGTTTCGAACAGGCCATCGCCATACGCCAGGCCACGATCTTTCAGGGGCACGCTGTCCGCTGGCTGACCGTCGACCCAGCTGTGCATTACTCGGCGAACCGGCGGAACACCAGGGAACCGTTGGTGCCACCGAAACCGAACGAGTTGGACAACACCACGTCGATCGGCATTTTCTGCGCTTCATGAGGCACGAAGTTCAGGTCGCAGCCTTCATCCGGCTCATCGAGGTTGATGGTCGGCGGAGCGACCTGATCCCTGATGGCCAGCACGCTGAAGATCGCTTCGACCGCGCCCGCCGCACCCAACAGGTGGCCGGTCATGGACTTGGTGGAGCTGACTGCCAGCTTGTAGGCGTGCTCGCCGAACACTGACTTGATCGCTTCGGCTTCCGCCAGGTCGCCGGTCGCTGTCGAAGTGCCGTGGGCGTTGATGTACTGCACCAGGTCCGGGCTGATCTTCGCATCGCGCAGGGCGTTGGTGATGCAACGCGCAGCACCGGCGCCGTTGGCCGGTGGCGAAGTCATGTGGTAGGCGTCGCCACTCATACCAAAGCCGATCAGCTCGGCGTAGATCGTCGCGCCACGCGCCTTGGCGTGTTCCAGCTCTTCCAGCACCAGCGCACCGGCGCCGTCGGCCAGGACGAAACCGTCACGGCCCTTGTCCCACGGACGGCTGGCACGAGCCGGCTCGTCGTTGCGGGTCGACAGCGCACGCGACGCGCCGAAGCCGCCCATGCCCAGGCCGCAGGCCGCCATTTCAGCGCCGCCGGCAATCATCACGTCCGCTTCGTCATAGGCGATATTGCGCGCGGCCATGCCGATGCAATGCGTGCCTGTGGTGCAAGCCGTGGCAATGGCGTAGTTAGGTCCCTGTGCTCCCAGATGGATGGACAGGAAACCGGAAATCATATTGATGATCGAACCCGGCACGAAGAACGGTGAAATTCGACGCGGACCGGACTCGTGCAACGTGCGACTGGTTTCTTCGATATTGGTCAAACCGCCAATACCCGAACCCATGGCCACGCCGATGCGTTCACGGTTGGCGTCGGTGACTTCCAGACCAGCGTCACGCACTGCCTGAAAACCGGCTGCCAGGCCGTATTGAATGAACAGGTCGAGTTTGCGGGACTCTTTGATCGAGAGGTATTGCTCGACATTGAACCCCTTTACCGAGCCGCCAAAACGGGTGGAATAGGCAGAAAGGTCCGTGTGTTCGATCAGACCAATACCACTGCGGCCAGCCAGAATGCCCTGCCAACTGCTCGGCACATCCGTGCCCAGTGGCGACAACATACCCATACCGGTGACTACGACGCGTCTACGCGACACAGCACTCTCCTTTTTCTAATGACGACACTTTGCTTCAGAATCACTTTTCATCAGAGCTAAAGAAAAAACCGCACGCCGTTACAGCAGTGCGGTTTTTCCCTGACAGCAAGCGACGACTACAAACTATTACGCCTGGTGGCTGGTAACGTAGTCGATTGCAGCTTGAACGGTAGTGATTTTTTCAGCTTCTTCGTCCGGGATTTCGGTCTCGAATTCCTCTTCCAGAGCCATCACCAGCTCAACGGTGTCAAGGGAGTCGGCACCCAGGTCTTCAACGAAGGAAGCGGTGTTGACCACTTCTTCTTCTTTAACGCCCAGTTGCTCGGCAACGATTTTCTTGACGCGCTCTTCGATGGTGCTCATACCTTGTTTTCACTCCTAATGGACAAATTCAGGCAGCTGGCCAGTGGGTAAGTGTATAGAAAGCCATTTCAGCTTTTCAACTGAAAGGTTCACCCCGTACCCGGTCGGCCACCCGCGTATAAATTAAGTTGCAGCTTTATAACGGATTTTAGACAGCTCGTATGACATTTTTTTGAAGCGATCCGTCACAATTTAACTCATGTACATCCCGCCGTTAACCGGGATTGTAGCCCCAGTCACGTATGCCGCACCGTCGGATGCCAGGAAAGAGACCACATTCGCGATCTCTTGAGCCTGGCCCAGACGGCCCAGCGGAATCTGCGTCAGCAAGGCTTCACGCTGTGCTTCCGGCAGTTCGCGGGTCATATCGGTGTCGATGAACCCAGGGGCCACCGAGTTGACCGTAATCGACCGCGAGCCGACTTCACGCGCCAGTGCGCGGCTGAAACCTTCCAGACCGGCTTTCGCCGCGGCATAGTTTACTTGGCCTGCGTTGCCCATGGCACCCACTACGGAGCCAATATTGATAATTCGACCCCAACGCGCCTTGGTCATGCCGCGCAAAACGCCCTTGGACAGGCGAAACAGACTGTTCAAGTTGGTGTCGACGACGTCATGCCACTCGTCGTCTTTCATCCGCATCATCAGATTATCGCGGGTGATACCGGCATTATTCACCAGAATCGCCGGCGCGCCGAACTGTGCGGTGATCTCGGCCAGTACGGCAGCCACGGACTCATCGCTGGTCACATTCAGCTCAAGGCCGGTGCCCTGCACGCCGTTTTCCTTCAAGGTCGCGGCGATACGCTCGGCGCCCGCGGCGGAAGTGGCGGTGCCGATCACGACGGCGCCCTGACGGCCCAGTTCCAGGGCGATCGCCTGGCCAATGCCACGGCTTGCGCCGGTAACCAGTGCAACTTTACCTTGCAGACTCATGCAGGCTTCTCCTAAGTTCGGGGTTCAGGCCAGTGCCGCGCGAGCGGCCGCAAAGGCATCCGGGGTATTGAGGTTGGAGGTCGACACGCCGTCGGCGCAGCGCTTGTTCAGGCCGGCCAGGACTTTGCCCGGGCCGCACTCGACCAACTCGGTGGCGCCGTTGGCGGCCAGGGTCTGTACCGATTCAACCCAACGCACCGGCTTGTAGAGTTGTTCCAGCAGGTCGCGCTTGAGGGTGTCGAGATCCGCGGCAACCGCCGCGCTGACGTTCTGCACCAGCGGGATCTGCGGCGCCTGCCAGTTGATGGCGGCGATGGACTCGGCAAAACGCTCGGCCGCCGGGCGCATCAGCTCGCAGTGCGACGGCACGCTCACCGGCAACGGCAAGGCACGCTTGGCGCCACGGGCCTTGCAGCCTTCGATGGCGCGCTCAACGGCGGCCTTGGCACCGGCAATCACCACCTGGCCCGGCGAGTTGA
Source organism: Pseudomonas sp. LY-1 (assembly GCF_053502595.1). Taxonomy (NCBI): domain Bacteria; kingdom Pseudomonadati; phylum Pseudomonadota; class Gammaproteobacteria; order Pseudomonadales; family Pseudomonadaceae; genus Pseudomonas; species Pseudomonas sp. LY-1. Next base: position 5,283,559 of record NZ_CP094353.1, read on the forward strand.
AGTTCACCGCGCTGACCACTTCGCCCTGGGCCGCTTCGGCACAGGCTGCGATCACCACCGCATCATCCAGGCCGAGAATGGCAGCCATGCCCCCCTGCCCGGCCGGAACCGCTTCCTGCATCAACTGGCCACGACGCTCGACCAGCTTGACCGCTTCAGCGAGGGTCAGGCTGCCCGCAGCGACCAGGGCACTGTATTCGCCCAGGCTGTGACCGGCGACGAACGCCGGACGCGCGCCGCCTTCCGCCAGCCACAAGCGCCACAGGGCGATCGAAGCGGTGAGGATGGCCGGCTGGGTTTTATCGGTTTGATTGAGTTGCTCTTCCGGCCCTTGCTGGGTCAGCGCCCACAGGTCGTAACCCAGGGCATCGGAAGCTTCCTTGAAGGTTTCCAGGATCAGCGGATATTGCGCGCCCAGCTCGGCCAACATGCCGAGGGACTGCGAACCCTGCCCTGGAAAGACGAATGCGAGGGATGTAGACATGTAACAAGCCCCTAATGATCTGGTCGTCGGATATAGGCGCTCCTACGATGGGAGCGCACGAAACTGACAGATTGGATGGTCAATTGAACCGGCCGGTCACATTTAAGCATTCCCGGGCCGATTCGCCTAAGGCAACAGATCTTCCAGGCGGCCGTGCAAGCGTCGCGGCAGGTTTTCCTGGATCTCGATCAACGCCCGTGCAATCGCACTCTGAAAGCCTTCCACCCCCGCCGAGCCATGGCTTTTCACCACGATGCCCTGCAAGCCGAGAAAGCTTGCGCCATTATGCCGCGCCGGGGCCAGGTCCTCCTGCAGGCGGCGCATCAGCGGCAACGCCAGGGCGCCGACCAGGCGTGTCGCCAGGTTGCGCTTGAACAAGGCCTCGATCCGCGTGGCAATCATGGTCGCCAGACCTTCGCTGGATTTAAGCAGGATATTGCCGACAAACCCGTCGCACACCACCACATCCGCCTCGCCGCGATACAAACCGTCGCCTTCGACAAAGCCGATGTAGTTCAACCCCAGCGCACCTTGCAGCAAAGCGGCGGCGAGCTTGACCTGCTGGTTGCCCTTGATGTCTTCGATGCCGATATTCAGCAAGGCCACGCGCGGACGGGCCACACCCAGCGCCTCGGCAGCCACCGAGCCCATCACGGCGAACTGGAACAGATGCTCGGCACTGCAATCGACATTCGCGCCCAGGTCGAGCAACTGGCAATAGCCTGTCTGCGTCGGTATCGCCGCGACTATCGCCGGCCGGTCGATCCCCGGCAAGGTCTTGAGCACATGCCGCGACAACGCCATCAGCGCGCCCGTATTGCCGGCACTGACACAGGCTTGCACCTTGCCATCACGCAACAACTCAAGGGCGACCCGCATTGAAGAGTCAGGCTTGCCACGCAGGGCGACCGCTGGCTTTTCATCCATGCCGATGGCTTCGCTGGCGGGCGTAATCGTCAGGCGCGCGCGATCCACCGCCGGATGGCTGGCAATCAGTTCTTCAAGAAGGGAAGGTTGACCGACGAGGGTCAGGTGCAGCGAGGGCGTAGCAGACAGGCTGGCAATACAAGCCTGAACAATGCTGCGGGGACCGAAGTCCCCGCCCATTGCGTCAATCGCGATGACTTGAGCAGACAAGTGATTACTCGTCAGCGCCCTTGTCGATCACTTTACGGCCACGGTATACGCCTTCTGGCGATACGTGGTGACGCAGGTGAATTTCACCGGTGGTTTTTTCTACAGACAGAGTGCTTGCCGTCAGGGCGTCGTGCGAACGACGCATGTCACGGGCAGAGCGGGATTTTTTGTTCTGCTGAACAGCCATAATTGATTAACTCCTAAACGTTTGGGTCACGCTTTAACTGCGCCAATACACTGAACGGGTTGGACCGCGTTACCTCGTCCTCGCTCGGTTCGGACTCGTCATCGAGGCCCGCCGGCTGCTGGCATTCTTCCGGATGATGAGCAGGCACAATGGGCAAGGCGAGCAAAAGCTCCTCCTCGATCAGTGCATGCAGATCCAAAGGATCTTCGCCCAGTTCCAGCACGTCATAACCTTTCGGCAACGACTGGGTATTCGCACCCTCCTTTACCACAGCGTAACTGCATTCGCTGTGAATCGGCAGGGTGACCAGCTCAAGACAACGCTGGCAAACCATTTTGACCTCGGTGTCGATAAAGCTGTGAATAACCACAGATTTACGTTCATCTCGTTCAAAAATGAATTTGGCCTGCACCGTACCGACAGTGTCGGAAAGCGGGTCGCAGAGTCTCTCCAAATCGGCCAGCAGCAATTCACCTTGAAGGGAAGTGCCACGATCAGCCAATTTGCGCGGGTCAACGTGAGGTGGAATCGGGTCATTCAACATAGGCGCAGCATTATAGGGATGCCCCCAGCCATGTCAAAGGAAATTCAGCCCTGTGCGTCAGCCGGTCGTCCCGCTAGAATCGCCGGTCGCCCTGAGGAGACGCCCATGCTGCCTTTATTACTCGCATCCAGCTCGGTCTATCGCCGGGAATTGCTGAGCCGCCTGCACTTACCGTTCATCTGCAGCTCGCCGGATATCGATGAAAGCCACCGCGCAAATGAGTCAGCCGTCGAACTGGTCAAACGCCTGGCCGAAGAGAAAGCCCGCGCCCTCGCCGCCCGCCATCCAGGGCACCTGATCATCGGCTCCGATCAGGTCGCCGCACTCGAAGGCCGGATCATCGGCAAACCCCACACCTTCGAGAACGCCCGCGAGCAACTGCTGGCGGCCAGCGGCAAGCGTGTCAGTTTCCTCACCGGGCTGGCGCTGCTGAACAGCGAGACCGGGCATTGCCAGGTCGACTGCGTGCCGTTCACCGTGCACATGCGCGTGCTGGACGCGGAGCGGGTCGAGCGCTACCTGCGGATCGAGCAGCCCTATGACTGCGCGGGCAGCTTCAAGGCCGAAGGGCTGGGCGTGAGCCTGTTCCAAAGCACCGAAGGCCCGGATGCGACCAGCCTCGTCGGTCTACCTCTGATTCGCCTGGTGGATATGCTGCTGGCCGAGGGCGTGCAAATCCCTTAAAACCAGCGCAAAACCAAATGTGGGAGGGAGCTTGCTCCCGATTGCGGTGGGTCAGCTACAGATAAGCTGGCTGATCCACCGCAATCGGGAGCAAGCTCCCTCCCACATTTATCTACGCAGACCTTGGGATCTCAGCGCAGGGTCGGGCCCTGGAAGCCCATGTACAAGGCCAACTTCTCCGCCACGCTGGCGCCGAGTTTCTTGGAGAACCGGTCAAACGGCGACTCCTGAACGGTGAAGTCCACCAGTTCCTTTTCACCAATCACGTCCCGCGCCACCGAACTGGCACTGCCCAGGCCATCGATCAAGCCCAGCGGCAAGGCCTGCTCGCCAGACCAGACCAGCCCGGAGAACAGCTCCGGATGGTCCTTATCCTTCAGACGATCACCGCGCCCTTGCTTGACGCTGGCAATGAACTGGCGATGAGTGGTGTCGAGCACGCTCTGCCAGAACTGGGTTTCATCGGCCTTTTGCGGCTGGAACGGGTCGAGGAACGCCTTATGCTCGCCCGAGGTGTAGGTGCGACGCTCCACACCGAGCTTCTCCATGGTGCCGACAAAGCCGTAACCGGCCGCCGTGACGCCAATGGAACCCACCAGGCTGGCCTTGTCGGCGTAGATCTGGTCAGCGGCACTGGCGATGTAATACGCACCCGAGGCGCCCAGGTCGGAGATCACCGCGTACAGCTTGATCTGCGGATGCAGCGCGCGCAGGCGGCGAATCTCGTCATACACGTAGCCCGATTGCACCGGGCTGCCGCCTGGGCTGTTGATGCGCAGGATCACGCCCTTGACCTTGGGGTCTTCGAACGCGGTGCGCAGACTGGTGACGATATTGTCGGCGCTGGCGGACTCCTTGTCGGCAATCACCCCGCGCACTTCGATCAAGGCGGTATAGCTGGAGCCACGGGTCGCGGTTTTTTCCATGTCCACCAGCGGGCTGAACAGCACCAGCATGCCGAGCAGGTAAACAAAGGTCAGCAGCTTGAAGAAAATCCCCCAGCGCCGCGAACGACGCTGCTCTTGCACGCTGGCCAGAAGGGTCTTCTCCAGCAGCTTCCAACTCTTGTCGTCACTGCTGTCGGCCTTTTCGGGCGCTTTCCACTCATCACTCATGCCATCTACCCCAGCAAAGACTCAGTGGGCCCGGCTGAGCCAGGCCTGCAATTCAGAAAAATGATCGATCGTCAGCCTGGGCTCGTATGCCTGCAGCGCCTCGGCAGCCTGCGCACCGTAGCTGACCGCCACGCTGTCCATGCCGGCGTTGCGCGCCATCATCAGGTCGAAAGACGCGTCGCCGACCATCAACGCTTGGCGTGGCGACACGCCGCAATGGGCGAGGATCTGCTCAAGCATCAGCGGATGGGGCTTGCTGGCGGTTTCGTCCGCTGCGCGGGTAACGTCGAAATAGTCTTCCCAGCCGTGGGCCCTGAGCACCCGGTCCAGGCCGCGGCGGGCCTTGCCGGTGGCGACCGCCAGCTGATAACCCTCGGCGCGGAACGCTTCCAGGGACTGCACCACGCCATCAAACAGCGGCGAAGGCTCGGCCTCCAGCGCAATGTAGTGATCGGCATAATGCTCGCGGAACGCGACCAATTCAGCGTCAGCGATGTGCGGGTACAAAGTGCGAATCGCCTCAGGCAACCCCAGGCCGATAATGCCCTTGACCGCCAGATCGCTGCACAGCTCGAAGCCAGAACGCGTCGAGGCCATGTGCATGGCCTCGACGATACGGCCAATGGAGTTGGCCAGCGTGCCGTCCCAATCGAAAATCAGCAGTTTGTAGTCAAGGTGCGGCACTCAAACGCTCCACGGTCTTGGCCCACATCTCATCGACCGGCGCCTGCAATTTCAATTCGCCACCATCGGGCAGCGGTACGGTGAGCATGTAGGCGTGCAGGAACAGGCGTTTGCCGCCCAGGTCGCGAATCTCCTTGGAGAACGCCTCGTCGCCGTACTTGGTATCACCGGCAATGCAGTGGCCCGCATGCAGGGTGTGCACGCGAATCTGGTGAGTGCGCCCGGTGACCGGCTTGGCCTCGACCAGGGTGGCGAAGTCGCCGAAGCGGCGCAGCACCTTGAACAGGGTCAGGGCTTCTTTGCCCTCCTCGTCCACTTCGACCATGCGCTCGCCGGAGCGCAGGTTGCTCTTCTGCAACGGCGCGCGCACGCTCTTGATCGAGCTGGCCCAGTTGCCGCGCACCAGCGCCATGTAGCGCTTGTCCACGCCATCGCCGCGCAGGGCGGTGTGCAAGTGGCGCAACATGCTGCGCTTCTTGGCGATCATAAGCAGGCCGGAGGTGTCGCGGTCGAGGCGATGGACCAGCTCCAGCTCCTTGGCATCCGGACGCAACTGACGAAAGGCTTCGATCACGCCGAAACTCAGGCCGCTGCCGCCGTGAACCGCAATGCCGCAGGGCTTGTTGATCACGATCAGCTTGCTGTCTTCGTAGACAATCGACGCTTCAAGGCGCTGCAACAGGCCCTGAGCCAGCGGCACAGGTTCGTCGCGCTCAGGCACGCGCACCGGCGGCACCCGCACGATATCACCCGCCTGCAGCTTGTACTCGGGCTTGATGCGACCCTTGTTCACGCGCACTTCGCCTTTACGCAAAATGCGGTAGATCAAGGTCTTGGGCACGCCTTTGAGCCTGGCCAGGAGAAAATTGTCGATGCGTTGGCCGGCATATTCCGGCGAGACCTCGAGCAGCTGGACGCTGGGGGTCTGGGGGGCGGTAGTCGTCATGTCGGCGATGATAACAATTTTTTATGGAATTGAAGCACTTAATCATTACTGCTATAGTCGCGAACGCCGCCAAAAGCGGCCTGGACAGAGGACTTGCGGCAAATTGCCGGCCCTGACCTTCGCAATTCATCAGGACGCGAGGCCGTCCTACGGGGCTTTCGTTACCTTGGAAAGCCCGAGATTGTAACAAGCGCAGGTGACATGAGGCCTGAAGCGAGTGCAGAAAGCAGAGTGAATACTCGCATTTTGCGCCGATATTTACGGCCAGTTCACAAAGTGCAGTCAGTCTTGGGACACACCATGGCGAATGCTTCGGAAACAACGCCTGTTAAGAGCCGAGTGAGAGCGCAATCGCCCACACTTGGTCTTGTTTAGCCATGAGCGTGGACTCCCCATTGGAGAACACGGTAAATGCCAACCCGCTGCGGATTCTGCGCGCGGCAGCACCCGAATTATCAGGGATACGTGTAGGGTGGAGATGCACAACCGTCGGACCGTGTAGCACTAGGCTTATATATAGACGCTTCATCTCGTCCACAGTCGCCGGTTGATTCCTCCTCCTGACCTTAGCTTTTGTTGAAGTGGTGCCTTTGTCACCACCGCTAACAAGCAGGACGCGTCCGTCGCGATACCAGCCCAATTCGCCGGTTATTGCTGGACACTGGAGTGGCCAACCACTCTTGACGCACCTGACACCGACCGTGAGAAGTCGTGTGTGCCGAACGCCGTTTCCGGCAGCCCGGAAACCGACGGTACAACATGAAAAGAATGCTGATTAACGCAACTCAACCCGAAGAGTTGCGTGTTGCGCTGGTAGATGGCCAACGCCTTTACGACCTGGACATCGAGTCCGGCGCACGCGAGCAGAAGAAGGCCAACATCTATAAAGGCCGTATTACTCGCATCGAACCAAGCCTTGAGGCTGCCTTTGTCGATTTCGGCTCCGAGCGCCACGGCTTCCTGCCCCTCAAAGAAATCTCCCGCGAATACTTCAAGAAAGCCCCCGAAGGCCGCGTGAACATCAAGGACGTCCTGAGCGAAGGCCAGGAAGTCATCGTCCAGGTCGAAAAAGAAGAACGTGGCAACAAGGGCGCCGCCCTGACCACCTTCATCAGCCTGGCCGGTCGTTACCTCGTACTGATGCCGAACAACCCGCGTGCCGGCGGCATTTCCCGTCGCATCGAAGGCGAAGAACGCAACGAACTGCGTGAAGCGCTGAACGGCCTGGTCGCTCCAGCCGACATGGGCCTGATCGTCCGCACTGCCGGCCTGGGCCGCAGCAGCGAAGAAATGCAGTGGGACCTCGACTACCTGCTGCAACTGTGGACCGCCATCAAAGAAGCGTCCCTGGATCGTTCCGCGCCGTTCCTGATCTACCAGGAAAGTAACGTGATCATCCGCGCCATCCGCGATTACCTGCGCCAGGACATCGGCGAAGTGCTGATCGACAGCGTCGAAGCCCAGGACGAAGCCCTGACCTTCATCCGCCAGGTGATGCCGCAGTACGCCAGCAAGATCAAGCTGTACGAAGACAGCGTTCCGCTGTTCAACCGTTTCCAGATCGAAAGCCAGATCGAGACCGCCTTCCAGCGCGTGGTCGAACTGCCTTCCGGCGGCTCCATCGTGATCGACCCGACCGAAGCCCTGGTGTCCATCGACATCAACTCGGCGCGCGCCACGAAAGGTAGCGACATCGAAGAAACCGCCCTGCAGACCAACCTGGAAGCGGCTGAAGAAATCGCCCGCCAGCTGCGCCTGCGTGATATCGGCGGCCTGATCGTGATCGACTTCATCGACATGACCCCCGCCAAGAACCAGCGCGCCGTGGAAGAGAAAGTCCGCGAATGCCTGGAAGCTGACCGTGCCCGCGTGCAAGTCGGCCGCATCTCGCGCTTCGGCCTGCTGGAAATGTCCCGTCAGCGCCTGCGTCCGTCCCTGGGCGAGAGCAGCGGCATTGTCTGCCCACGTTGCAACGGCACCGGCATCATCCGTGACGTTGAATCGCTGTCCCTGGCGATCCTGCGCCTGATCGAAGAAGAAGCCCTGAAAGACCGCACCGCCGAAGTCCGCGCACAAGTGCCGATCCCGGTTGCCGCGTTCCTGCTCAACGAAAAACGCAACTCGATCACCAAGATCGAACTGCGCACCCGTGCCCGTATCGTCATCCTGCCGAACGATCACCTCGAAACGCCGCACTTCGAAGTGCAGCGCCTGCGTGATGACAGCCCGGAAGCCCACAGCGGCCAGTCCAGCTACGAAATCGCCGCTGCCGCTGCCGAAGTGGAAGAAGTCCAGCCAGCCGCCGCGACCCGCACCCTGGTTCGCCAGGAAGCCGCCGTGAAGACCGCTCCGGCGCGTGCCAACGCACCGGTTCCGGTTGAAGTGGCTGCCCCGGTCGCAGCCCCGGCCGCCCTGCCTGAGCCAAGCCTGTTCAAGGGCCTGGTGAAATCGCTGGTCAGCCTGTTCGCCAGCAAGGAAGAGCCTGCGGCACCGGTTGTGGTCGAAAAACCTGCCACCGAGCGTCCGGCGCGTAACGAAGAGCGTCGCAACGGTCGCCAGCAGAGCCGTAACCGCAACGGTCGCCGTGACGAAGAGCGCAAGCCGCGCGAAGAACGGGCCCCGCGTGAAGAGCGCGCACCCCGTGAAGAGCGTGCGCCTCGCGAAGCCCGTGAAGAGACCCCGGTCGTAGCCCGCGAAGAACGCGCACCGCGCGAAGAGCGCGCACCACGTCCACCACGCGCACCGCGTGAAGATCGCAAGCCGCGTGGCGAGCGTGAAGAACGTGTGCGTGAACTGCGCGAGCCGCTGGACGCTGCGCCAGCTGTTGCCGTTGCCGCCGCTGCTGTTGCCGCCCCTACCGAGGAAGAACGCCCGGCTCGCCCGCCGCGTGAAGAGCGTGCGCCACGTGAAGAGCGTCAACCGCGCCCACCGCGTGAAGAACGTCAACCACGTACCGAGCAGGCGGCTGCCGCCAGCGAAGAAGAAGTGCTGACCGGCGAAGAGCAACTGCAGGAAGACGGCCAGGACAACGCCGAAGGCGATCGTCCGCGCCGCCGCTCCCGTGGCCAGCGTCGTCGCAGCAACCGTCGCGAGCGTCAACGTGACGCCAACGGCAATGTGATCGAAGGTTCGGAAGAAGCCGGCGAGAACGCAGAAGCCGCTACCAGCGAACCGACCAGCACCGAACTGGCTGCCGGCCTGGCCGTTACCGCCGCTGTTGCCAGCTCGGTCATCAGCGCACCTGCCGAAGCCCAGGCTCACGAGCAGGCTGAACGCGCCACTGCCGCCGTCGAAGAAACCGTTGCGGTAGAAGCGCCAGTCGCCGAGACCCCAGTGGTTGAAGCACCGGTCGTAGAAGCAACCACCCCGATCGAAGCCCCCGCGGCTCCGGAAGTGGAAGTTGCGCCGGTTCGCGAAGCCCAGCCGCAAGAAGAAGTGACTGCCGCCGAGCCTGCCCCGGTGGTTGAGCCACAGCCAGTGGTTGAAGCTGTCGTGGAAGCTCCGGTTGTCGAAGCCGCAGCCCCGGCCGTGCGTGAAGTTCGCGAAGAACAGACCGCCTTCCAGTGGACTGCCGAACCTGCCGCCCCGGTTGAAGCGCCTGCCCCCGTGGTAGAAGCCGCACCGGCCCCGGTCGCCGAAGTGGTTGAAGCCGCTCCGGTAGTGGTTGCCGAGCCTGCGCCAGTGGTTGAAGCGCCCGTGGTTGCCGAAGCCGCCGCCCCGGTGGTTGAAGCCGCACCGGCCAGCGCCCTGACCGAAAACGGCCGTGCGCCGAACGACCCACGTGAAGTGCGCCGTCGTCGCAAGGAAGCCGAAGCGGCCGCCGCTGCTGCCGCTGCCGCACCGGCTGTCGCCGAAGTGGTCGAGCACGCTGCCCCTATCGTCGACGAGACCCCGCGTTCCGTTGAAGAAGTGGCAGAGCACCACCCAAAGGCCCTGGAAGAAGAGCACGAGCCTAAACCCCTCGTCTGATTCCATCAGCCACTGAAAAGCCCCGCCTGATCACTCAGGCGGGGCTTTTTTATGCCAAACAGATTCTGAAAACACCGAAGATTCAATGTGGGAGGGGGCTTGCCCCCGATGGCGGAGGGACAGGCACAGATGCTGAACCTGTCACTCCGCATTCGGGGGCAAGCCCCCTCCCACATTTCAGAGCGGTTTGAAATCCAACAGATGCGGCAGATCCACATCCCAGAGTACGCCAGGGTCGTTTACCTGGATCTCGCGCACCTGCCCCTGGGCAAACAGCGGCTTGGCCCCGCGATCGCCCGTCAACGCCATCAACGCCGGGCCGAACGCCCGCCCAAACGCGACCGGATGCCCATATTGGCCGGCATGCACCGGCACGTTGATGCTGTCCACGTGCTCCAGCACCCGTTCAATGCTGGACGGCAGGATGAACGGCATATCACCCAGCACCACCAGCCAGCCATCACTGGAAGCACTGGCCGCGACCGCTGCCGCAATGCTGTCGCCGATTCCGGCCGAGCACAGCTGCACTACCTCGCAGCCATGGACCTGCGCCAGACGAATGACTTCAAGCCGCTCGGGCGACGTCACCAGCACGCGCTTTAGCGCCCACGCCGGCAAATTCACCAGCACCTGCTCGATCACCGGCCGCACCACCCCGTCCCGGCCGACGCACTCAGCCAGCAATTTATCCCGATCTGCCCCGGCTTCAGCGCGAAAACGACTGCCCTGCCCCGCCGCCAGCACAATCACCGTGACGGTCATTCAACCTGCACCGACAGCGGCTTTTTCTGCAGTGGCGCCACGCCATTCTTGATCGCGACAATTTCCGCCAGCAACGACAGCGCGATCTCCGCCGGTGTATGGCTGCCGATATGCAAACCGATCGGCCCATGCAACCGCGCGATCGCCTGCGCAGACAACCCCAGCGCCGCCAGGTTTTCCCGGCGTTTACGCGTGTTGACCCGCGAACCCAGCGCGCCGATATAGAACGCATTGGAGTTCAGCGCCGTCAGCAACGCCATATCGTCCAGGCGCGGATCGTGGGTCAGGCAGACGATGGCCGTGCGTTCGTCGGTCTGGATGTTCAGCACCGCTTCATCAGGCATGCCGGGCACAAAGCGGCCGTGCGGTTCTTCCCAGCCATACGCGAACTCTTCACGCGGGTCGCAGATCAGCACTTCAAAATCCAGCAACCGCGCCATCTGCGCCACGTAGCGGGACAACTGCCCGGCGCCGATCAACAGCAGGCGCCAGCGCGGGCCATAAATGGCGCGCAGGCGCTCGCCGTCGAAGCTCACCACGTCGGTCTTGCTCGCGGGGCTCAAGCTCACGTCGCCGGTGGCCAGGTCCAGCTCCCGAGCGACGATTTCATGGGCGTCACAGCGCGCCAGCAACTCGGCCACCCACTGCCACTCCGTCACGCGCTCTTCGGTCAGGCGCAGGGTGCCGCCGCACGGCAGGCCGAAACGCGCCGCTTCATCGCGTGTCACGCCATAGGTCACCAACTGCACCGCGGGCCCGTCGTCCGCCAACCGACCATCCTGCAGACGCGCAATCAAGTCGTCTTCAATGCAACCGCCGGACACCGAGCCGATCACCACCCCGTCGCCGCGCAAGGCCAGCATGGCCCCGGGCGGACGCGGCGCGCTGCCCCAGGTCTGGACCACGCTGTACAACACCACCCGCTGCCCCGCGCGGCGCCATTCGAGCACGCTGCGCAGGACATTCAGATCCACGCTGTCCATCAAGCCTTCGCCTCCTGCCAGCCTTGCAACTGATAACGCACGGGCAGGTTGCGAATACGCTTGCCGGTGGCGGCAAAGATCGCGTTGCACAGCGCCGGCGCAATCGGCGGCACGCCGGGCTCACCGACACCGCCCAACGGCACCTCGCCCTGTGGCGTGACCAGGTGGACCGCGACGACCTTGGGCGCCAGGGACATGCGCGCCACTTCATACATATGGAAGTTGTCCTGCTGGACCTTGCCGTCCTTGAAGCTGATCTCGCCCAATACCGCGTTGCCCAGGCCCATCACGCAGGCGCCTTCGAATTGCGAGCGAATGCGTTCCGGGTTGATCTGCGGGCCGCAGTCCACAGCGATATCCGCCTTGTGGACGATCAGCGTGCCGTCGTCTTTGACTTCCACCTCGATCACCGCCGCCACATAGGTGACAAAACTGTAATGCACCGCCAGCCCCAGGCCTCGCCCCTTGGGTAGCGTGCGCCCCCAGCCGGCGGCTTTGGCGGCGGTTTCGAGGACGCCGCGCAGGCGGGCGGTATCGATCGGGTAGCGCTCCGGGGATTCGCCGTAGTTCCACTCATCGCTCAGGGTTTTCGGATCGATCTGACGGTCCGGCCCAAGCAGTTTGAGTTGGTACTGCAACGGGTCCTGACCGGCCTTGTGCGCCAGCTCATCGACAAAGCTCTGAATCGCAAAGCCATGCGGGATGTTCGATACCGAGCGGTACCAGCCAACCCGGGTGTGGGCGGCGGCTTCGGGGTTTTCCAGGCGCACGTTGGGAATCGCGTAGGCCATGTTGGTAAAGCCCATGCCCAGCTCGAACGCCGCCTCGTGGTTCATCCCCGGCGCAAACAACGCGGTGATGCTCGGCGCGACGGTGCGGTGCAGCCAGGCGGAAGGCAGGCCGTCCTTGTTCAGGCCGGCCTTGAGGTACTCGGCGGAAACCGTGTGGAAGTAGGAGTTGTGGATGTCATCTTCACGGGTCCACTGCACGCGCACGGCCTTGCCGGGGAATTCCTTGGCGAGGATGGCCGCCTCGACCACAAAGTCCGGCTTGGACTTGCGACCGAAACCGCCGCCCAGCAGCGTGACATTGATCGTCACGTTATCGAAAGGCACGCCCAGGCGCTCGGCGACGCGCTCACGGGTCACTTGGGGCGCCTGGCTAGGGGCCCAGGCTTCGCACTGGCCCTTGTCGAAACGGGCAACGGCAACCATCGGTTCCATCGGTGACTGGGCCAGATGCGGCAAATAATAAGCGGCGTCCAAAGTACTGTCGGCCTCGTTCATCGCCTGCTCGAGGGTGCCGGTGTTGCGCACCACTTTGCCCGGTTGCCGCGCGGCCGCTTCCAGTTCCTTGCGGTAATCGATCGAGTTGTAGCCGGCGTTGACGCCGTCATCCCAGACAATCGCCAGCGCATCGCGGCCCTTGATCGCCGCCCATGTGTTGCTGGCCACCACGGCCACGCCGCCCAGTGGCTGGAACTCCGAGGGCAGAGGCCGGCTTTCGATTTCGAGGACCCTGATCACCCCCGGCACCTTCAACGCCGCACTGGCATCGAAGGATTTGACCTTGCCGCCATACACCGTCGGCCGTGCAATGGTGGCGTAGAGCATGCCGTCGAAATGCACGTCCGCGCCGTAGACCGCGCGACCGTTGACGATATCGGCGCCGTCGATGGCCTTGACGCCCTCTTTGCCGATGTAGCGGAACTCCGACGGCTGCTTGAGGCGCAGCGTGTCGCGCGCCGGCACCGCCAATGCTCCGGCAGCGGTGGCCAGCTCGCCATAGCCCAAGGTGCGACCGCTGGGCTGGTGAACCACCTTATGCAGCTGCGCACGGCACTCGCCCAGCGGCACCTTCCACTGTTCGGCAGCCGCCTGTTCCAGCATCGCGCGCACACTCGCGCCGCAACGCCGCATCGGTTCGAACCAGTGGCGCATGCTGCGCGAGCCATCGGTGTCCTGGTTGCCGTAACGCACCTCGTCAGCCGGCGCCTGCTGGACGCGCACGTGGGCCCAATCGGCGTCCAACTCATCGGCGACTACCAGGCTCAGGCTGGTACGCACGCCCTGGCCCATTTCCGAACGGTTGCAGATCACGGTCACGGTGCCGTCGGTGGCAATGCTGACGTAGACCTTGGGGTCATCGATCAGCCCATGGGGCATGGCATCGCCGCCATACTTCTTGGCGGCATCGGCGGCAAACGCTGCGGGCAGGCCCCAACTGGCGGCGATCACCAGCGCGCCGGTGGCGCCGACGCCCTTGAGGAAACCGCGACGGCTGAGGTTATCGAGGACGAAATCAGCGGGTAAGCGGTTCATGCCTTGGCCCCCTGCAGGTGCGTCGAGGCCTGGCGGATCGCGGTCTTGATGCGGTTGTAGGTGCCGCAGCGGCAGATATTGCCGACCATCGCCTCCTCGATCTGCTCGTCGCTGGGGTTGGGGTTGGTTTTCAGCAGCGCGGTGGCCGACATGATTTGCCCGCCCTGGCAGTAACCGCACTGGGCCACGGCACTGTCCAGCCAGGCTTGCTGCACGACCTGGCCGATGGGGTCGGTGTGCAGGTTGTCGATGGTGCTCACGGCCTGGCCCTTGACCGCGCCGATCGGAGTGATGCAACTGCGCGCCGGGGCGCCGTCGATATGAATGGTGCATGCGCCGCACAGGCCCATGCCGCAGCCGAATTTGGTGCCGTTGTAACCCGCCACATCGCGAATCGCCCACAACAGCGGCATATCCTCGGTGACGTCCAGTTGATGGTCTTGACCATTGAGTTTCAGGGTAATCATTGGGCACGCCCGCCTATTTTTTGCATTTAGGGGCGAGCCATCTGCCGCGAAAGGTATCGCTGGTTCGGGTGCGCGCAGATGGGCTCAGGCTGAGGAGGCTCTCTTGCGAAGACGGATCTTCACCGGGCCTTTGATGGAGCATTGACTAACTGTAAACCAAAAAATTCGAATTTGGCCGCGCAGAAACGCAAACGCCCCGAACCAGTCGGGGCGTTTGCGGATTGCTGTGGGCGTCAGTTCACGCCATCAGCGGGTTACTTGATCGCCGGCGCAGGGCCTTCGGCCACGCCCAGGTCATCTTCTTCACGGGTGTCGGAGATCCCACGACCACCGGAAGCCAGCTCGACTTGCAGCTTATCTTCGTCCAGTTCGTTGACCCACTTGGCTACCACCAGAGTCGCCACGGCGTTACCGACCAGGTTGGTCAGCGCACGGGCTTCGGACATGAAGCGGTCGATACCCAGGATCAGCGCCAGGCCGGCAACCGGCAGGTGGCCTACGGCCGACAGGGTCGCGGCGAGTACGATGAAACCACTGCCGGTCACGCCTGCAGCACCTTTGGAGGACAGCAGCAGCACCAGCAACAACGTGATCTGATGGGTGATGTCCATGTGCGTGTCAGTCGCCTGGGCGATGAACACGGCAGCCATGGTCAGGTAGATCGAGGTACCGTCGAGGTTGAACGAGTAGCCGGTCGGGATCACCAGGCCAACCACGGATTTCTTCGCGCCCAGACGCTCCATCTTGATCAGCATGCGTGGCAGTGCCGATTCAGACGAGGACGTACCCAGAACGATCAGCAGCTCTTCACGGATGTAGCGGATCAGTTTCAGCACGCTGAAGCCGTGCGCGCGGCAGATGGCGCCGAGCACCACCACCACGAACAGGACGCAGGTGATGTAGAAGCAGATCATCAACTGGCCCAATTGCACCAGGGAGCCGACACCGTAGGCACCGATGGTGAATGCCATGGCACCCAGCGCACCGAGCGGCGCGAGCTTCATGATCATGTTGATGATGTTGAACATCACGTGGGCGAAGCGATCGATGAAGTCCAGCACCGGCTTGCCGTAGGCACCCAGGCGATGCAGGGCGAAACCGAAGATCACCGAGAACATCAGCACTTGCAGGATGTCACCGTTGGCGAATGCGCCGACGATGGTGTTCGGGATCACGTTGAGCAGGAAGCCAACGATGCTCTGGTTCGCACCGGCCGTGGCATAGGCCGCGATTTTCGAAGCGTCCAGGGTGGCCACGTCGATGTGCATGCCGGCGCCCGGCTGCACGACGTTCACCACGAACAGGCCGATCAGCAGGGCGATGGAGGACACGACTTCGAAGTACAGCAGCGCGTAGCCGCCGGTTTTGCCGACCGATTTCATGCTCTGCATGCCAGCGATGCCGCTGACAACGGTGCAGAAGATGATCGGGGCGATGACCATTTTGATCAGTTTGATGAACCCGTCACCCAGCGGCTTGAGCTCCACACCGGTCTGCGGGTAGAAGTGACCGAGCAAAATACCGATAACGATGGCAACGATCACCTGGAAATACAGGGATTTGTACAGTGGCTGACGAGTCGTCATTGCAAAGTTCCTCAATCGTCCCGTGTGGCAAATATCCGCCATTGCCCACGGCACTTGAATTGCGAACCCTCCTGCACTGGAGGGATTTGTTGTTTGCGAGACCTGTAGGACCAAGCCTGCGCTGTAATCCTTATCGCAAACGTCGTGCCACTTTGCTGAAACGGCCTGAAGCCCCCTAGACATCAGGGCTGGAGGGATCAAGGCGCGCCTGAGCGCCGTCCATTGCATGGCGGGTTTCCGCCAACTCGCCGTATCTCGTCCTACAATTTGGCGGATATCCGCCTTGTCGCTGTAGCGGGTGATGGCTACCATCCGCCCTTCCATGGACGAGGCCCTTGCATGCGCGAACGTACCATCGCCAGTCACTACGCCCGAGCGGCCCTCGGCGGTGCGCGCCGGGCCGGCTACGACTACTCGGGCCTGTTGCAGCAGGTGGGCATCACCCCGGAACTGCTGAACGAACCCCGCGCCCGCATCGCCCCGGAACAATTTACCCGGCTGTTGCAAATGCTCTGGCTCGCGCTGGACGACGAATACCTGGGCTTTGCCGAAGGTCCGAGCAAGCGCGGCACGTTCGCCATGATGTGCCACGCGCTGATCCATTGCCGCACCCTGGAGAAGGCACTCGAACGCGGCCTGTTGTTTTACAGCCTATTCCCACAAGGTCCGCGTTGGCAGCTGACACGGGAAGGCGAAATGGCCCGCTTGAGCCTGGACGACTCCCAGCTCGGGGACCCGGATCACTTTCTCAGCGAATCCCTGCTGCTGATCTGGCATCGCCTCGGCAGTTGGTTGATCGGCCAGCGCATCCGCCTGCAGCAGGCCACGTTCAGCTACCCGATGCCGGCCCACGCCAGCGAATACGACCTGTTGTTTCCCTGCCCGCAGGTGTTCGACGCACCGAACAGCAGCCTGGTGTTTCCTGCGCGTTACTTGAGCCTGCCGCTGCTGCAGGACGAGCGCACCCTCAAGCATTTCCTGCAGCGCTCCCCCGCCGACTTGTTGTCGCGGCCCGATGAGGGCGACAGTTTGAGCAGCCAGATCCGCCGCCAGCTCAGCCGTGACCGCACACCCTGGCCGGACCTGGACGCCGTTGCCCAGCACTTGCACATCAGCCCGCAGACCCTGCGCCGACATCTGCGTGAAGAAGGCAGCAGTTTTCAAGCGCTCAAGGATGAGCTGCGGCGGGACATCGCCATTTACCACCTGGGACGCGCGGATCTGTCATTGCAGGAAATTGCCGAGCAGCTCGGGTTCTCCGAGCCGTCGGCGTTTCATCGGGCGTTCAAGAAGTGGACGGGATTGACGCCGGGGGCTTATCGGGCACAGGAGAGTTAGGCAGGCGCCGCTCAAGGAAGGTCAAACGGTCGGAAAGTGGATCTTGAACGCCGCGCCCCCCAAAGGCGAGTCGCCCAGGGTCAGGCGCGCGCCGTAGCTTTCAATGATGTCCTTGACCACCGCCAGGCCGATCCCCTGCCCCGGGTGCTGGCGGTCCAGCCGCTCGCCCCGTTGCAGAATCCGCGCGCGCTGGTCGGGCGGCACACCGGGGCCGTCATCTTCGATGCACAGTTCGATGCCATCCAGACTTTCCACCAGGCTGATACGCACTTCGCTCAGGCACAGGCGGTAGGCGTTTTCCAGCAGGTTGCCGAGCAGTTCCAGCAAAGCGCCTTTTTCGATGGGCACATCGCACGCGTCCGGCAACGCGAAGCTCACTTTGACGTGCTTGTCGCGGTAGACCTTGTCCAGCGTGTCGCACAGGCTTTGCAGTACCGGCTGCAGGCGTACCTGATGGCGTACCAGGCCGCTTTTACGCAGGCTGGCGCGCTGCAACTGGTAGCTGATCTGCTGGCTCATGCGTTCGATCTGCGATTGCAGCACCCAGGCCTGGTCGCGGTCTTCGGGGCGCTGGGCCATGTCTTCGCTCACGCCCTGCAACACCGCCAGCGGGGTTTTCAGGCTGTGGGCCAAGTCGTCGAGGGAATCGCGGTAGCGGGTACGCTGCTCGCGTTCACTGTGCAGCAAGCGGTTGAGAGACCCGGTGAGGCGCAGCAGTTCGCGCGGGTGTTCTTCGCTGAGGCTTTCGCGGGTGCCGCCTTCGATCTGGTCCAGCTCCTGGCTCAGGCGCCGCAACGCTTGCAGGCCCCAGGTCAGGCCCAGCCAGAGCAACGTCAGCAACACCAGCAACGCCGCGCCGAAGCCCAGGTAGAGGTTTTCGCGCAGGCCTTCGAGGGTCAACTGGTATTCGCGCACCGGTTGCAGCGCGACGATGCTGAACGCCGCACTCTTGCCGCCGAGCAGCTTGACCTCGACGTCATACACGAAGAATTCCTGGCCATTGCCCTCGCGAATCCGCGCAAACTCATTACCGCGCCCGTCATAGCGCGGCCTGTAGTTGATGTTTTCTTCCTGGGTCGCCCGCGAGCGCCACACCAGATGGCCTTCGCGGTCGTAGATATAACCGAGCAACCGGCTATCGGTGAGGTTGAAGCGTTCGTCCGGCAACTGCGCCGGCATCTGCAGGCGGTTGTTTTCGACCCGCGCCGCCGAAATCAAGGTGGTGACGTCCGACGCCAGGCGCTGCTCGATCGAGTCCTGCAGGGCCAGGCTGAACGCGCCCTGCATGGCCGGCAACAAACCCAGCATAAACAGCACGGCCAGGGTGGCGGCCGCCAGCATCAAGCGCACACGTAACGAGCGAATCAACGACAGCGCTCATTGAACAGATAGCCCAGGCCACGCACGGTGTCGATCGGCTTGAACCCGCCCGGGCCTTCCAGTTTACGGCGCAGGCGGCCGACCAGCACTTCGATGACATTCGGGTCGCGCTCGTCGTCATCGGGGTAGAGCTGCTCCATCAAGCGATCCTTGGGCACTACCTGCTGATGGTGACGCATCAGGTACTCGAGAATCCGGTACTCGTAGGCGGTCAGCGCCAGGGGCTGCTCGTCCAACGAGGCCTGCTTGCGGTTGAGGTCCAGCAGCAAGGGGCCGGCGACGATGGTCGATTGGGTAAAGCCGCTGGAACGACGCAGCAACGCGTTCATCCGCGCTTCCAGTTCTTCGAACTGGAACGGCTTGACCACGTAGTCGTCGGCGCCGGCGGCCAGGCCTTCGACCTTGTCCTGCCAGTTGCCGCGAGCGGTGAGGATCAGGATCGGGAAGGTCTTGTCCTGGGCGCGCAGTTGGCGGATCAGATCAAGACCGCCCATGCCGGGCAGGCCGAGGTCGATGATCGCCAGGTCATGGTTGAATTGGCCAGTCTGGTACAAGGCCTCCTCCGCGTTGGCCACGGCTTCGACCACGTGCCCGCTGTCGGTCAGGCGGGTATACAGGTGATGACGCAACAGAGCCTCATCTTCCACGACCAGCAATTTCATAAGGCTCTCCAATGCAAATCAACTGTCCGACAGAGGGATATCATAGCGGCCCTGCAGGTCTTGCGGGCGCAGTTTAATGCCATTGTATTGGCCACCAAGATGCTCATAACCGGCACGATACGTCGCCTGCGGGCTGCTCGAGCCCAGCGACTGGCCCCAAGGCGCGGCCTGGCTGCGCACCGCCTCGAAGCTCACACGCTGCATCAGCGTGCTGGATTTCTTGGTTCTCTCGCTACCGAATGCCGCAAAGGCGCCATCGCTGGCCTGCGCCCCGGCGGTGGCAGTGAACATGGTCAACGCCAACATCAGCTTCTTGATTGCAGTCATGGTACTTACCTCCACGTAGGCTGTAGGCCCACATTACGCAAGCGCCCCTGAACTCCCCCTGAACAGGCTCTGAACCTGGCCTGAACCGCTACGGACTATCCACTGACGCGCCAACTCGGCAAAATACCGCCCATGACGCCCCTACCCGCTTGCTGCACCCCACTCGACGCCCATTGGCCACTGCCCGATCCCTTGCCGGGCACGGTGTTGCTCAGTACGCGCTTTGATCCGGCCCTGTTGATCGCCGGTGATTTCCAACGCAGCGCGGTGCCGCCGCCGGCGAGCATCCAGCGTTCGGTGGCCAAGCGCCAGGCGGAGTTTCTCGCCGGGCGGTTATGCGCCCGCGCCGCCTTGCAACAACTCGATAACCTGGACTGCGTGCCGGCAATCGGCGAAGACCGGGCGCCGGTGTGGCCGCCGCACATCAGCGGCTCCATCACTCACAGCAGCGGGCACGCGGCGGCAATCGTCGGGCACAAGGCGCAATGGCGCGGGCTGGGGATGGACCTGGAAAATGTCCTGAGCCTGGAGCGCGCGGAACGCCTGGCGGGAGAAATTCTCACCGCCGATGAGTTGCAGCGCATGGCCAGGTTGCCGCGTGAGCAACATGCGCGGCTGGTGACACTGACGTTTTCGGCCAAGGAGAGCCTGTTCAAGGCGCTCTACCCGATCGTGCAGAAGCGCTTCTACTTTGAGCATGCCGAAGTGGTGGAATGGTCCGAGCACGGCCAGATGCGGTTGCGGCTGCTGACGGAGTTGTCCGGCGAGTGGTGCCACGGCACGGAACTGGTTGGGCAATTTGCGGTGGATGGGGAACAGTTGTTGAGCCTTGTAGCAATCAGCGTCTGATCGAGCGTCATCGGGGGCAAGCCCCCTCCCACACTGGAATGCATTCCAAGAGGGGCGGTGCGAGGGTTCGGCTTGCTCCCGATAGCAGTATCAGGATTTATCCTGGTCCCGTGGCCAACTCAGGCTGAAGCACGCCCCTCCCAGGTTGTTGCTCTTGCTGATCAATGCCCGCCCGCCATGCCAATGAATAATCCGCCGCACAATCGACAAGCCCAGGCCATGCCCGCCCGAGGCGCGGGTGCGGCTGTCGTCCAGGCGCAGGAACGGCGTGAAGATGCGTTCCCAGGCGCTTTCCGGTACGCCGGGGCCATCGTCTTCCACATCGATGCGGCAGCGCACCTGGCCGACCTGGTAACTGATCAGCACCCGGCCCTGGGCATGGCGCATGGCGTTGCTCACCAGGTTCTGCAGGGCGCGGTGCAGGTAGCGCGGTTCGGCATCGACCCAGGCATCGTCCCAATGCACCGATGACAGGCAGATACCACGGCTCACGCTGACCTGCGGGCGCAGTGGCGATAATTCGCCGATCACCTGGTCGAGCAACGCATTGAGGTCGACCCGCTGGAAATTCAGCTCCGGCGCGCCCTGCTCCAGGCGCGCGTAGGTGAGCATTTCGTCGACCAGGCCGTCGAGGTCCTGAATATCGCTGTCCATACCTTCGAGGTATTTGCGCCGGGCCTGCGGGGTGGCGGCCTCGCCGATCATCTCCAGGCCGAAACGCAGGCGCGCCACCGGGGTGCGCAACTCGTGGGACACCGCGCGCACCAGTTCGCGCTGGATCGCGAGCAACTGCTGCAGGTGCTCGGCCATGCCATTGAAGGCGGCGGCCAGGCGCCCCACCGAGTCGGCGCCGCGCGCGGGCACGCGCACTTCCAGGTTGCCTTTGGCAATACGCGTGGCAGCGGCCTCAAGGCCTCTGAGCCGGCGCTCGAGCTGACGCACCAACAGATAGACGATCAGGCCAATCAGGGTCAGGCCGATCAATGCGATCAGGATCAACCATTGCGCCGGGTACGGGTTCATTTGATACAACGGGCCGATTTCAAGCACCCAAGGCGTGCCGACCATGCCGGCAAACACCCGAATCGAGTCGCCGCCCTTGCCCAGCGCCATCACCGTATCGCCCTCCGACACGCGGCGGCGCTGGTCGTCGTCCATATCGGCCTGATCGAGGGCCATCAGGTGCATCTCGAAGCCAAACCCTTTGGCTTCCTTTATATCCGCCAGGCGTTGCGGTTGCTCGGCCACCGGAAAACGCACCAACTCGTCGGCCAACAGGTAGATCGTCGCCCGAGCCAATTGCTCGCTGATCTGTTGCACTTCACCTTCCAGCACCAACTGATCCTGCTCGCTGACCAAACGCAGGACCCGCGCCGCATGGGGGCCGGTCTGTTGCACCAGCACCTGGCCATGCTGCAGGCGGGTGCGTTGGCCGAGGTCCAGTTGGGCATCGGTGTACGTGCGCAGCATCAGGGGAATGCCCAACAGGCGCTCCCACACCGCCAGCGCGCGCTGGCGCTCGATCGCGCTCATGGGTTGCAGGTTGTCGCCCATCAAGGCAAAGGTGCCGTGGGCCAGACGTTCACGGTACTGCCCGCTGCGCACGTCGTTGAGCAGGTGCAACGCCAGCACGCCCAGCAGCGCCACCAGGATCAGCGCCGCGCACATGCCGCCGTAGATGCGCAGGAAGATCGAGTTCACAGCGGTATGTCGGCAGCGGCTTCGGGGACGAACAGATAGCCTTTGCTGCGCACGGTCTTGATCAGGCGCGGGTGGATCGGATCGTCGCCGATTTTCGGGCGGATGCGCGAGATACGCACGTCGATCGAGCGGTCCTGGCCGTCGTAGCCGATGCCGCGCAGGGCGATGAAGATTTCTTCGCGCGACAGGATGCGCCCGGCATTCGCCACCAGCAGCCACAGCAGGTCGAACTCGGCGCTGGTCAGTTCGATGCCCTCGCCCTGCAGCCAGGCTTCGCGCAGGGCGTTATCCACGAGCAGCGGGCCGAATTGCAGGCGGCGCTGGTTTTGCGCGAC
Organism: Pseudomonas sp. LY-1; assembly: GCF_053502595.1. Taxonomy (NCBI): domain Bacteria; kingdom Pseudomonadati; phylum Pseudomonadota; class Gammaproteobacteria; order Pseudomonadales; family Pseudomonadaceae; genus Pseudomonas; species Pseudomonas sp. LY-1. Next base: position 5,306,020 of record NZ_CP094353.1, read on the forward strand.
GGCCGGTTCCGCCGGCTCGCTGCGGCGCAACAGGGCCTGGATACGCGCCAGCAGCAGGCGCGGGCGCACGGGTTTGCACACGTAGTCGTCGGCGCCCATGTCCAGGCCCAATACCTGGTCCATGTCGTCGGTACGCGCGGTGAGCATGAGGATCACCCCGTCGTAGCGCTCGCGCACCTTGCGGCAGATGCTCAGGCCATCTTCGCCGGGCAGCATCAGGTCGAGGATCACCAGGTCCGGCTGTTCGGCGATGATCCGCGCCGCAGCCTGGGCGCCGTCGCTTTCCACCGACACGCGTAGGCCGTTGCTCTCCAGGTAATCACGGGTCAACTCGGCCAATCGCACGTCATCCTCGACGATCAGGATTTGCCAGGCTTCATGCTCCACAGGTAATCCTCGTTGTTATTAGGGGATTGGTTGGTCTGCTCGATCAAATGTGGGAGGGGGCTTGCTCCCTCCCACATGTTGATCTTCGCCAGCCACACCTTATTTGTAATGTTGTGAGGGCATAACAATGATCGATTGTAGCCATGCCCCAACCCTCGAACACAAGCCAGGAAATGCATTCGGTGATGAGGTTTTTTTGTGATAGGGTTCGCGCCCTCAAAAATCCAAAGAGCCGTTTTTTTCTTGGAATATTCAGTGACAAACGGCGCGGTCCAGCAGTACTGCGGCCTACGCGGGCATTCTACGTTTCATACACATTTTACTCACAGCGTTATCCACAACCCCTGGATTGCTAAGCCTCCAAAAACGCATTATCTTGTACCTCGGCGCCAAAAAAACCCTACATGTAGGGTTTTGAACTAAAAGACCAAACACAAATCAGACAAGAAACTCAAGCCCTTTCTTGCTCCTGTTTGGTCCAACTCCAGCATTTTTTGAAAGCCCAAACCGCTCATGCGGATGGCAACCGTTTTAGCGCTCCAACAGCGCAAAACGGTACGGGTGTTGCAGTGCTTGAACCGGGCAACTGTCACCCACCAGGAATACGGCGAGGCGCTTTTGAGCGCCAAACCGAAGACTTCGGCATGGAAGCGGCGCGATAAGCCCCCCTTCCTCCTGTCCCGAAGTTGTTATGCCAGGCCAAGGCCTGCTGTAAGTGCTTCAGGACGGAACGGTGGGCACCGTGATGGTGCCCAAATAAATATAGAATGTGGAGACAACCCCCCATGCAAACCGACACAACTCGCGAGAACCCGCAGGGCTCCGTGCCGCAGGCCGCTGATTCGAATATGGATCTGTCCGCCACTGCACCCGGCCAACTGCGCGTGATCAAGCGTAACGGCACTGTCGTTCCTTACACCGATGACAAAATCACCGTCGCCATCACCAAAGCGTTTCTTGCAGTTGAAGGCGGCAACGCTGCCGCCTCGTCGCGCATCCACGACACCGTTGCCCGCCTGACCGAACAAGTCACCGCGACCTTCAAGCGTCGCATGCCTTCGGGCGGCACCATCCACATCGAAGAAATCCAGGACCAGGTCGAACTGGCCCTGATGCGTGCCGGCGAGCAGAAAGTCGCCCGCGACTACGTGATCTACCGTGATTCGCGCGCCAAGGAACGTGCCGTTCGCTCCCCGGCCGACGAAGCCGCCATACAGGCGCACCCATCGATCCGCATCACCCTGGCCGACGGCACCTTCGCGCCGCTGGACCTGGGCCGCCTGAACACCATCATCACCGAGGCCTGCGAAGGCCTGGAAGAAGTCGACGGCGACCTGATCCAGCGCGAAACCCTGAAGAACCTGTACGACGGCGTGGCCCTGACCGACGTCAACACCGCCCTGGTGATGACCGCACGTACCCTGGTTGAACGCGAGCCGAACTACTCGTTCGTCACCGCGCGCCTGCTGATGGACACCCTGCGCGCCGAAGGCCTGGGCTTCCTTGGCGTGGCCGACAGCGCCACCCACCACGAGATGGCCGACCTGTACGCCAAGGCCCTGCCGGCCTACATCGCCAAGGGTATCGAATACGAATTGCTGAACCCGGTCCTGGCCACCTTCGACCTGGAAAAACTCGGCAAAGCGATCAACCACGAGCGCGATCAGCAGTTCACCTACCTGGGCCTGCAAACCCTGTACGACCGTTACTTCATCCACAAGGACGGTATCCGCTTCGAACTGCCGCAAGTGTTCTTCATGCGCGTGGCCATGGGCCTGGCGATTGAAGAGAAGCACAAAGAAGACCGCGCCATCGAGTTCTACAACCTGTTGTCGTCCTTCGACTACATGTCGTCCACGCCGACCCTGTTCAACGCCGGTACCCTGCGTCCACAGCTGTCGAGCTGCTACCTGACCACCGTGCCGGACGACCTGTCGGGCATCTACCACGCGATCCACGACAACGCCATGTTGTCCAAATTCGCCGGCGGCCTGGGCAACGACTGGACGCCGGTGCGCGCACTGGGTTCGTACATCAAGGGCACCAACGGCAAGTCCCAGGGCGTCGTACCGTTCCTGAAAGTCGTCAACGACACCGCCGTAGCGGTCAACCAGGGTGGCAAGCGCAAAGGCGCTGTATGTGCCTACCTGGAAACCTGGCACATGGACATTGAAGAGTTCATCGAGCTGCGCAAGAACACCGGCGATGACCGTCGTCGTACCCACGACATGAACACCGCCAACTGGATTCCTGACCTGTTCATGAAGCGTGTCTTCGACGACGGCAAGTGGACCCTGTTCTCGCCATCCGAAGTGCCGGACCTGCACGACCTGACCGGCAAGGCCTTCGAAGAGCGCTACGAGTACTACGAAGCCCTCACCGAGTACCCAGGCAAGGTCAAGCTGTTCAAGACCATCCAGGCCAAAGACCTGTGGCGTAAAATGCTGTCCATGCTGTTTGAAACCGGCCACCCATGGCTGACCTTCAAAGACCCGTGCAACCTGCGCAGCCCGCAGCAGCACGTAGGCGTGGTCCACAGCTCGAACCTGTGCACCGAGATCACCTTGAACACCAACAAGGACGAGATCGCCGTCTGCAACCTGGGCTCGATCAACCTGCCGAACCACATCGTCAACGGCAAGCTGGACACCGCCAAGCTGGAGCGCACTGTCAACACCGCTGTTCGCATGCTCGATAACGTGATCGACATCAACTACTACTCGGTGCCACAAGCGCAGAACTCCAACTTCAAGCACCGTCCAGTCGGCCTGGGGATCATGGGCTTCCAGGACGCTTTGTACCTGCAGCACATTCCTTACGGTTCGGACGCCGCGGTCGAGTTCGCCGACAAGTCCATGGAAGCGGTCAGCTACTACGCGATCCAGGCTTCCTGCGACCTGGCCGACGAGCGCGGCGCCTACGAGACGTTCCAGGGTTCGCTGTGGTCCAAAGGCATCCTGCCGCTGGATTCGCAACAGATCCTGATTGCGCAACGTGGCCAGAAGTACATCGACGTTGACCTGAACGAATCCCTGGACTGGGCGCCGGTACGTGCCCGTGTGCAGAAAGGTATCCGTAACTCCAACATCATGGCCATCGCACCGACCGCGACCATCGCCAACATCACTGGCGTGTCGCAGTCGATCGAACCGACCTACCAGAACCTGTATGTGAAATCGAACCTGTCGGGCGAATTCACCGTGATCAACCCGTACCTGGTTCGCGACCTGAAAGCCCGCGGCCTGTGGGACTCGGTCATGATCAACGACCTGAAGTACTACGACGGTTCGGTGCAGCAGATCGAGCGCATCCCGCAAGAACTCAAAGAGCTCTACGCGACTGCCTTCGAAGTGGACACCAAATGGATCGTTGACGCCGCCAGCCGTCGCCAGAAGTGGATCGACCAGGCGCAGTCGCTGAACCTGTACATCGCCGGCGCTTCGGGCAAGAAGCTCGACGTGACCTACCGCATGGCTTGGTACCGTGGCCTGAAAACCACTTACTACCTCCGTGCCCTGGCCGCGACCAGCACCGAGAAGTCGACCATCAACACCGGCAAGCTGAACGCGGTTTCCAGCGGCAACCACGGTGATGACTCGGTGCTCGCCGCACCGGCCGGCCCGGCCCCCGTGCCGAAAGCCTGCGCGATCGACGAGCCGGATTGCGAAGCCTGCCAATGACAGCCAGGTTGAAATAACCGTATACATTAGACTGTAGAACACCATCAACCCCCTGATAACACAGGGGGTTTTTGGTTTACAGAGAAAAAACTGCTACCTATACTCCCCGCCCTGATATCACAGGTTCAGGGAACGTATACATTGCAAGCCATCCGAATCAGATCTTTCACCGCCACTGACGGCCTACCTATGGCTGTGCTGGTGGATGAGGACGGCTCCCCTCCTTTCCTGCCTAACGTCTATGCAACTGTCAGATACCGCGACAGAGGTGCGGCCCTGGCAACCACCGAGAAAGTCCTGCGCACCATCGGGATGGCGTATCTCTGGGCTCACGCCCGCAAGATCGACATCCACACGGCGCTTACCTCAGAAACGTTTCTGACGCTTGAGCAGTGCGAAGATCTGGCTAACTTCCTGAGGATGAGTCGAGCGGGGCAGGATGCTGATCTGAAAGCGTCGATCACTACGAAACCGCAGAAGATCATTCGACTTGAACAAGCGCGCGGGAGGATGGCAGCTGCCCAATCTCACGATCATGCCTCTGCTGCTGAAGGTGGCTATAGGATCCAGGTGCTTGCCAGGTTCCTTGAGCACCATCACGAGCGCATCTGCAATCAGGTGGTGTCAGAAGACCGGGAGGGGCTTAAAGACGCCCGTCAGAAGGCGATACGCCGACTCCGCTCCCTCGCCCCTAGAACGGGCAGCCCGCCTCAGGGAGACCCCGTGGAGGGCCTTCCTGAAGCAACGATGATCCACGTCGAGGAGATCTTCTCTAAAGAGTCGCCAAAAAACCCATTTAAAAAGGGGTTCATACAGGCGAGGAATCTCCTGATGTTCAGGATTCTTTCTGACAATGGCATGCGCAGAGATGAACTAAGGCATGTTCGGATTGACGACGTCGACTATGCTCGAAAACGCGTCAAGGTGCGAGTTTCGAAGACGCGTCCCCGAAACCTAGTCATCTCGCAAAAAACCGCAGATCTCTTTCGCGAGTTCGTGAAAGACCATTGGAGCAATGTTCCGCCACGTAAGCGAGCGCATGGCTACCTGTTCATCACTCGATCTGGAAATCAGATATCTCTTTCGGCTCTGAATCTTATCTTCCAAGTTGCTAGGGAGAGCTCAGAACTCACCCCAAATTATTTCACCCCGCACACCATGCGAAGGACTTGGAATGATCGACTGAGTCGAAAAATTGATGCGATGCCGCCTGAAAAACGCATGTCAATAGAAGAAGAAGAGAAAATTCGCAATCATAACAACGGATGGTCATTCAAATCTGACATGGCCCCCAGGTATTCCGCGAGGTCAATCAGAGAGAAAGCGGACAGGATTGCAGAAGAATTAGCGAATGAAATTGCGGACAAAGTCTAACATGGCCATCAATTCAGCACAAAAAACCAGCTTGCTCAGCGGCAGAGCCGAAGGCAACCAAAATAAGAAAACCATACTACAAGACGGTAGAAGCGTTGAAATTTCTTTAGGCGAAAAACTGGCAATTCACGATAGAGATGGCAAATCAACGCCTGTCCATTTCGATACACTGCAGAAGAACAATACGTTCCATGCAAGCTTGTTTGAGTGCTTCTCAATGACTCTTGCCACGCACAGCCTCAGTTACAATTCTACAGTTAGCAAGGCTGTGCGTGCCTGGCTCGAACATGAAAAGCTCTCCGACTGTGAGCTTATCACACTTAAAGAAATTTCGTGCATCATGGAAATTCAGCCCTCGTACAGGGCTTTCATTATCCCGATACTTCGCAGAATTAAAGAACACTCATTACCAGGGCTTTCCGACGAAGTATCGGACTTCCTTGAGAACGAGCATAAATGGGAGCAAAAAGGTGGTGGGTCTTACTATACTCTAATCACTAACGACCCTGAAAAAGGCGCGCTGACCAATCAAGAGCTTCATAGTATCCACCTTTGCCTCAATGAAGGTTATGCAAATCGCCGTGTCTCACAGCACGACTTTACACTTTGTTGGTTTTTTATCGGCACGGGGGTAAGACCTGTACAAGTAGCCAGGATGACTCGTGGAGATGTAATAATTCACGACAGAGCGGGTATGGAGGTGACGCTAAGAATCCCACTAGCCAAAGGTGAGGGCGTAGTCACCGAAGAGTATTGGATCAGGAAGGCCCCTACAGTGCTTGCTGAGTGCCTAATCACCTACCTGGATACTTATACCAACACGAATACTTCAAGCTCCGACAAGCTGTTTAGGGGCACGCCAGGGGATCTTGGCATAAAAGTAACCAGTACATTAGCTGCACTGCCTACCTATTCAGAGCGACTGGAAGGGCCTATTCACATTACCGCCTACCGCTTCCGTTACACCATGGCTACTCGCGCTCTGGCACAGGGAGCATCCGACGCTGAAGTGGCAAGGCTGCTCACACACCGAAGCACCTCTTGCATTCAGTTTTACCGAGCGTCGATGCCACAACTTCAGAAGCCTATCAGGCAGGCTCTAGGCAAAGAGATGGATTACTTTGCCAGCGCCTTTCAAGGCCGCCTGATCGAGCATCTGGATGAGGCCAGTCGTGCAGGGGACGATGACTGCGTCATTGCTGATTACCTACGACTGACAGGTGAGACTTTGGGGGCTTGTGGCACACGTGCTGAATGCCATCAACACGCTCCCATTGCCTGCCTATCTTGCCCATATTTCGAACCTTTGATCGATGCGCCTTGGGAAACTCTGATGGTCACCCTGATTGAGGATCAGGAAATCGAAACTGACCCTCGAATTCAGCAGATTAATGTCAATGCAATGGCAGCCATACAACAGATCATGGTTGTGCGAGATAGCAGGATTCATGAGGTAGTCGCATAACATGGGCGAGATAGTACATTTCGTAGGTAAGGCAGGCTTAGCTGCAAGCGCTAATCTTGAAAGCTTTATTCTTCACGCGAAAGTGAACATACCATTCACCAATATCAACTGGGATGACGATAGCTGGAACATTACCAGCTTCAAAATTGGCAAAAATCAAGGACGAACAAAAAAGATAGCTCACTTCAAATCACTGAGAGACCCATCAGGAAGCAAATCAACTGTCGAGATACCATTCGATCTGCCATTTCTCGACTTCGCGAAAGCGGCTTTCAGTGAGATCATGCGTCGCTTTCAACTTCAGGAGTTCAAGCGATACCTATATTCAATGCAGGCCATAGAGCAGGCACTCCTTAATGCTGGGCGACCCGCGTGCATCACTGCATTGGATGCGACTATTCTGGATGACGCAGCACAACTACTTCAAGAGCGCTTTAAAGATGCATGGGCTGCAGGTCGGTGCCTGGAGCGTTTGCTCACCCAGATTATTGCGCCGGCCAAAATTACGCCTGCGCCTATTGAATGGGTTTCTCCAATTCCTTATAAGCAGCCAGTCCGGACTGATCGTGTTGCGCCTAAAAACAACGACAAGGTTGTTAGCCGACTCCCAAGCGTTCAGACAATTCTTGATCTTGCTGAAATCCACCACACTAGCAAGCATATCCCCGACCGAGTCGTTACTGCGTTCGTGACACTGGCAATGTTCGCCCCTAGCCGAGCATCGGAAATATTATCACTGCCAGTCAACTGCATACGACATGTGGAAGGCGATGAAGGTTTGATGATGGGGCTAGCATGGGATCCCGCAAAAGGTGGGATGCCTCTGACAAAGTTTGCTGCATCAGAGACTTTCGAAAGGCTTGCGACCGAGACTGTCGATTTCCTACTTAGCCTTGGAGAACCTGCTAGGAAGGCTGCGCTATGGTATGCACAGAACCCTGGCCAGCTGTACCTGCCAGCAGAGTTCAAACACCTGAGAGGGAAGCCCATTACCCTCTATGAAGCATCTAAAATCATGGGGAAGGAAACAGCGATCCACTCCAGCCATGCTTCTCGCTATGGCCTAGTCAAAACAGGCGAGAAGACTAGCGATCCTGCCCGCCGCAGTGATCCGAACGGAAGTTGGGCAGGACTTTTCGAGTTTGCTTCGCTTGAGAAATATGTGCTCGACAAACTCCCGGAGATCTTTCCTACGCTGGACGGAACAACCGGACTGCAATGGCATGACGCGTTGTTCGTACTACCGGAGAACACGCTGAGCCCAACGGCGGAGTCGCTCTTAAACGTTCCTGCGGTTTTTAGCATAAATCAGATCAACAACCAGTTAGGTGCCAACCCTGGCGGTGTGACGATTTTCTCTCGAAATGGGAAAACGAACCGTGACGGCAGCCCAACAGCTATTACCACGCATGGTTTCAGGCATCTTCTGAACACCCTCGCTCAGAGTAAGCATCTGAGCGAATCTCTCATTGCATTTTGGTCTGGTCGTAAGAACGTCAAACAGAATGAATGGTACGACCATGTGCCCCAAGAGGCATTCATTGAGGCCTATCTGAAGCTTGGCGACAATGTAGGCGGCATATCTTCAGGAGAAGCGCTGAGCGAGAAGATTCAGGGGCTTATCGCGAGCCATGGGCTGACCCAGCAGGAAGCCATGGGAGTCGAGCTCGGCGCTCTCAGCGTAACGCGCTTCGGGCTCTGCAAGCATAACTACGCCCTGACGCCTTGCCCTCTCGACAAGGATTGCTCGAACTGCTCTGAGCACGTGTTTGTGAAGGGGGACAAACGCCACCAGAGAGAAGCTGAGTTTCAGTATGAGATTCATGCCAAGGCCGTTGCCGCTGCAACAGCTGCTCTAGAGGAAGGTGAGGCAGGCGCGGCCCGATGGCTGAAGCAGAACCAGCCACGTATGGAGCGTTGGGCTCTCATGCTGGAAAAGATGAATGACCCGTCCATCCCTGAGGGAACCATGATCACTTTGCCTCCGCCCGAGAATACCCAGTCCAAGACAGGGCTCGCTCACGCCGTTCGAATGATCGCCACAGACGCAGAGCCGGCTAAGCAGGACGACTTTGCTGATGAAGCCGAAGAAGCCCTCATGGCCATGGAGTTCTTCTGATGGGTGCGCCTAAGATGACCGACCAAACCATCAATCAGTCGGTATTGATGCTGGACGGATGGGCAGGAAAGCTGACCTGGGATCTCTATCTGGAGGCCCTAGCGGTAGAGGTAGGCCATCGCTACACAAAAGCTGCAATGCTGAGGCATGACCGGATCAAAGACGCTTGGGATCACGCGAAAGAGCGATGCCGTGGGACTGATGAAGCCTCAGGAAAGGCGCCAGAGATGGCACTCATGGATAGCCGCCAGCGCGAGCTCGAAGCACGTGTAGAACGCCTCACACGCGAAAACAACAGGCTCCTAGAGCAATTCGTCCGCTGGGCGCACAACGCCTCTCGGAGAGGTATGAGCCTAGAGGATCTAGATCGGCCTCTCCCGTATGTGAAAACTAAAGACCTCTCGTGAAGCATCGGCCACCTGCAAGGGTGGCCTTGTCACCCTGCTGAAGACCGGGACTGGCTCCTTCAGAGGGCTAACCTGCGATCAAACGAATCAGAATCGAGCAAAATTATGCCTCGAATTTTTGGGCAGATTGCGTATACTTTCGAGCCTCGGAAGGGGCTAACCCCTCAGAAGTATACGTTTTTTTGTAAAGCCAAGGCCTAAAAGCGCTGAAGCCCCCTACTGGTAAGGATTTGAAGAATGTATATGAATCCTACCTGGGCACTCTGCCAATAAGCTGAGCACGTTCCGGGCTTGATGGCCCGGGATTTGAAAAGCCCCGATAACCCCTTGCTGCAGTTGGGTTTATCGGGGTTTTCTTTTGCCTGGGCAAAGGCTCGTCAGTCGTCGAACAATATGGTCGCAATCCCCGCCCGGGGCACCCCGCCCCGCTTGCCCCACAGTTCAATCCGACCATCGATCACCGCCATCGAATGACCGCCATACTCCACCGTCCCCACCTTGCTGCTTCGCAAGTCGGCATCCGTGGCCTGCCGGTAATTTTTGCGCAAGCCCAGACGGTCCAACCCTTCCCGAGTGTACTCGCCATCATTGAGGGTACGTATGCCATCCAGAAAGCTGCGCCCGGCAGTGCCATCGTTGTTTTCCAATTGCGCCCGTTTTGCGCTGACGGCAAACATGAAATTGGCGTTGGTCATCATTTTCGGGTCATCGCCCTGGAAACGTGCATGGGTGGCAGCCAGCCGCACTTCATCCTTGGTCAGGTCAACCTTGACACCATCGCGCATGGTCACAGAGTAGCCATTACCCATTTCCTTGACCTCTTTGAAGACGTCGGTGGGCTTCTCGCCAAATTGCATCATGGCGGCTTTAATCGCCGAAACCGTCACGCAATTGCCGTCCGGCCCCTGTCTGAAGCCGCTCCAGATATTCTCCGGTTTTTTCCCCGGCTCGCTGTCATCGGGCTTGTAGTCGAAATGCTTCGCGCCTTCGGTAATCGGCTTGTTGCTCATGGACTCGCTGGGGCCGAAACCACCGCCACCGCCTCCACCGCCGCCACCCCCGCCACCCCCGCCCCCACCGCCGTCCGGAGAGGGGGATGGAGACGGTGCTGGTGACGGCGGCGCATCCGGGCCATCCGGAAACTCCTCCGGGAAGGCTCTCTTCATGAACGCCTGAAAGCCCTCAGGCGCGTCTTTCTTCACCTCTTCGAGGATCTCCTTGAACTTCTCTTCGCCGAGCTCCTTTCGCTTTTCATTCAGCTTGTCCCGCAGCTCCTGGGCCGTCTGGTTCTTGGAGGTTTTTTCGGCATCTTCAAGCTCCTTGATCAGCTTCGTGATACTGTCCTTGACGGCCCCCTTGTCGTCCTTGGTGCCATCAGACTGGTTGACCCCCTTCTGGTACTGTCCTCCCCACCCCCCCTCGTAACGCATCCCCCCAGCCCCTTGGCCGGATATCGATGAATTCCACATACCGCCTCTCCCAGGTAATGAAACAACCCAACGCTTCTCGGCTTGATAGGTGGAAAGACAGGTGTGGTGCGTTCCAACAAAGGCGTGTCACCTCGTAACCGCATCGGGGGTGGGAAAAGGTCCTGATGCCAAATAAAACGCAAAAAAAAGGTTCTTCACGGATTGCCGGGAAAGACGCTCTTGATCTTCATGAAAAAGAATTCGCTGTCCCGGTAACCGTACGCCATTCGTTTGATGACCTTTATTCGATTGTTTATTCCTTCCAACTGACCAGTGTGCATTGGCCAGCGTACCCGGCTCACGATGCCCCGCCAGTAGCCCTTTAGTCGCTTTGCGAACTGGATCAGTGCGGGTATTTCGCTTTCTTGAGCATGACGCAGCCACTGCTTCCAGGCTGATCTCCAGTCCCAGGCATCGCTCGGCGCCCAGAGCATTTTGAGCTCGGCCTTCATCAAGTAGACCGTCATTAACGATTGGTTAGCGGCCAGCAGATCCTGTAAATGAACCTGCTGTTCCGGCTTTTTCAGGTTCTCCGGGTTACGCAATAGCAACCATCGCGCTTGCTTTATGATCTTTCGAGCGGGCTTGTCATGGCGCAATCGGTTCGCCTCGTCAACGCGAACACGATCAATCACTTCTCGGCCATATTTGGCGACCACATGGAAAAGGTCATAAATCACCCGTGCTTTTGGGCAGTGTTGGCGAACCTCCAGGTCATAAGCCGTGTTCATGTCCATCGCTACCGCTTCAATTCGGGCGCACCCTTCTGGCCCCAGCTCTTCGAAAAACGGTCTGACTGCCGCTCGGCTACGGCCTTCGCCGATCCAAAGCACTCGCCGAGTATCAGCGTCCAACACCACGCTGGCGTAGCGATGACCTTTGAATAACGCGAACTCGTCCATTATCAAGCGCCGTGGTTGGGCCTTGGGTAAGGCACTCAACGCCGCTTGCAGAGCGCGCCGCTCCAGCAACCGAACGGTGTCCCAGTGCAGCCCGAACATTTGCGCAACATGCAGTGTAGGAAGGCGTTCGCAGGCTTGAATAACGGCCTCTGCCAGCCGGCGCGTCATGCGGGCATAGCGATCCAGCCAACTGACGACCTCCATGCGCTTGCCACAATCACGGCAACTAACACGCCTGAGCTGCACGTTGAGGCGGACTGCACGACCGAGAATCGGCAAGTCACGCACGACTCGATCGCAGTACTCATGAGTTGTTGAACAGAGCTTTTGGCAGCCACCACAGGTGGGAAATCGCGTGGCCTGGGGGATCAGATCGATTTGAAGGGCATCGCCGTCAGGTTTGATCGCAACGACAGAAAAGCCCTCCCAAAAAGGAAGGAAAGTATTAATATTGCGCATAAGAACGCCGGTTTTTTAGATGTGTTTGCTCGCACGAACATCATCCATCAAATCGGCGTTCTTGTTTCTGTGTTTCCCGGGATTCCGTGAAGAACCAAAAAAAAGCCCCTCGATCGAGGGGCTTCTTGTGCAGCGTTAGCGCATCAGGTCATCTGGATGATGGTCTGCATGATGGTGCTCTGGGTGGAGATGGTCTTGGCGTTCGCCTGGTAGTTGCTCTGGGCCTTGATCAGGTCCACCAGCTCGTTGGTCAGGTTGACGTTGGAGTTCTCCAGGGAGTTGGCCACGATCGAACCGAGGGTGCCGGCTTGAGGGGTGTCGTATCCCGGTTGGCCCGAGGCAAAGGTCTCTCTCCAGGCCGTGCCGCCTGCCGGTTGCAGGCCTTGTTCGTTGTTGAAGCTGGCCAGGGAGATCTGGCCAATGGCCTTGCTCTGCTGGTTGCTGAAGGTGGCGAACAGTACACCGCTGCCGTCGATTTTCAGCCCGGTGATCTGGCCGGTGGCATAGCCATCGGTGACCGGCGGGTTGCGATAGCTGGCCGAATTGTACTGGGTGATATTCGCCATGTTGACCGCAATACCGCCGGTGTTGGCCGCGGCGCCGTTAGCCGTCCATACACCGTTGGTCACGGTGCCCGGTTTCCAGTTGGAAATGGTCAGAGTGGTGTTGGAGACTATGCTGGGCGGGGTGACCACGCCAGCGAGCTTACCGGCCGTGTCGAACGTCAGGGTCGACGCGACAGGTGCCACCGCGCCTGCGCCACTGATCGGGGTACCGTCAGGGTTACGCCCATCGATCAAGGTGTAGGACTTCCATTGGTTGGAGTCCGTCTTCACCAGGTACTGCACCATCGGGTGAGCGTTGCCTTGGGTGTCGTACAAGGTGGTGCTGTACTGGGTGGTGAAGGTCTTGGTGTCGGTTGGGTTGAATGGCTTGGCCACCTGGTCGATCACCGGCTCCGAGGAGTTCAGGTTACTGCTGGAATCGACGGTGCTGGAGGCTTTTGGCGGCAGGTTCGACAAGTTGAGTTGCAGGTCGACCAAGCCGCCCTTGACGATCTTGCCGTTGTCATCCGCCGCGTAGCCTTGCAGGCGCGAAGTACCGGTGTTGTTGGTGATGTAGCCGTCTTTGTCCGCACGGAAAGCACCGCTACGGGTGTATTCCAGCGAACCGTCGCTGCCCTTCTGTACGAAGAAGCCACCGCCCTGGATCGCCATGTCCAGGATGCCGCCACTGTTGTTGACGTCGCCCTGGGTGAATTGCTGGGACACGGCCGCCAGGTTCACACCGTTACCGATGCTGTTCTGGCCGGTGCCCAGCTTGGACGCCGCGTAGATGTCCGCGAATTCCGCACGAGACGATTTGAAGCCAGTGGTCGCGACGTTGGCGATGTTGTTGCCGGTCACGTCCAGTTGTTTGTTGGCTGCATAGAGGCCGCTCAGGCCGATGTTAAAAGACATGTTTCTCTCCCTCTGCCGTATTTAGCCGGCTCTATGTACCGATAGTCTGAATTTGCGACAGCTTGACGCTGCCCATGCCGCCCGCAAGGTTGAGCAGCATTTCGCCGCCGGTCTTGCTCAGGGTCACGCTGGTGACCGTCGCCGGCAGCGAAGTGGCCAGAGCCACTGCGTCGCCCGCGTCATTCTTGGTGGTGGCCGTAAAGGTGTAAGTACCTGCCGGGGCGACCTCACCGTTGGCGTTCTTGCCATCCCAGATGAAGTCGGAACTGCCCGCGCTCTGTGCGCCCATATCGAGGGTACGCACCACGACACCGTCTTTGTCGGTAATCTTGACCGAGACGTTGCCCGTTGCCGCCGTCACCGCGACCGAGCCGGTCATGCTCTTGCTGGTGTCCACCAGCGCCTTGTCGGTCTGGGTAATGATCGAGCGACCGACCAGCGACGAAGCCTGCAATGCTTGCGACGAGCTGAAGTTGCTGGAGATGCTGTTTACCGAGTCGTTCAGGGTGTTGATGCCTTCCAGGCTACTGAACTGCGCCAACTGAGCCACGAACGCACCGTTGTCCTGAGGCGACAGCGGGTTCTGGTTCTTCAGTTGGGTCACCAACAGTTGCAGGAACGCATCCTTGCCCAGCGACTGGTTGCCCGTTGCCGTCTTGGTGGCGGTGCTGAGGCTGCTGTTGTCCGTCGCAGTCTTGACCTTGCTGTTGAACAGGTCCTGGACTGCCGAGTTGTTCGTCGTATCAACAATGGCCATTGTTTGGCGCCCCTTATCACTGACCCAGGGTCAGGACCTTCTGCATCATGGTTTTGGCGGTGTTCATCATTTCCGCATTGGTCTGGAACGAGCGACTGGCAGAGATCATGTCAGCCATTTCCTCGACCACGTTGACGTTCGGGTAGTACACGTAGCCTTTTTCGTTCGCCGCAGGGTGATTAGGCTCATAGCGCGCTTCCAGATTGCTCTGGTCTTCAACCACGCCGAGTACCTGCACGCCTTGCCCGGCAGCGTCCTGATTCTGGAACAGCGAATCGCCGCCGCTGCTCTGGCCGCCCTGAAACATGGTGGCGAACACCGGGTGACGGGCGCGGTAGGTCTGGTCGATGCTCGAAGACACCGTCTCGGCGTTGGCGATGTTACTGGCGACGGTATTCAGGCGCGTGGTCTGCGCGCTCATGCCACTACCGGCAATATTGAAAACACTGGCTAAGGACATGGCTTACTCTCCACGCAGGGCTGACATCAGCCCTTTGAATTTGCTGTTGAGCAGGGTGAAGCTGGCCTGGAAGTTCACCGAGTTCTCGGCGTAGGCCGATTGCTCCAACTGCGCGTCGACGGTGTTCTGGTCGATCGACGGCTGCATCGGCGTGCGATACAGCAGCGATTCGTCGCCACTGCTCAGGCCTTGCGCTTCGATATGACGGCTGTTGGTCATGTTCAAGGCGAAGGTGCCGTTCTTGGTCTTGTCCTGCTGTGCGGCGAGCACGGCGGAGAAGTCCAGGTCCCGAGCCTTGTAGTTCGGGGTGTCGGCGTTGGCAATGTTGTTGGCCAGGACTTCGGCACGCTGGGCGCGAAAGCCGAGGGCTTGTTCGTGGATACCGAGCGCTTTATCGAAGCTGATGCTCATGGCGGAAACCTTTAGGCTGACCTGCTGTTCGTTAACAGGGTTATAGCAAGGTGCATGCCAATCTGGCTAAAGCCCATATATCAAGGGGTTACGCAGAGATTGCCGGCGGCAATGCCAGAAAAGCGGCAAGCGGCTTCCGCGTAGCGCCAGTAAAGCGGCAATCGGGAGTTGCCGCTTTTACCTTGCCGCAAAACAAATGTGGGAGGGGGCTTGCCCCCTCCCACACCTTGACTGCGTGCGACTTACTTGGCCTGGTAAATGATCCCAGGACTGCACTGCACCATCTGGAAATGATCCGGCAGGCCGTTCAGCGCCTCGGATGCACCGAGGAACAGATACCCCCCACGCTTGAGCGTGCCGTGGATGCGCAGCAGGATGTCTTTCTTCACTTCGGCCGAGAAGTAGATCAGCACGTTACGGCAGAACACCATGTCGAACTTGCCCAGGCTGGCGTAGCTGTCGAGCAGGTTGAACGAGCGAAACTCCACCCGGTTCTTGATCGGCGCCTTGACCGCCCAACGCCCCGCCCCTTTCGGGTCGAAGTAACGCTGCAGGCGTTCCGGGGACAAACCGCGGCCCAGGGCCAGGCTGTCGTACTCGCCGGTCTTGCAGTTGGTGAGCATGGTGCCCGACAGATCGGTGGCGACAATTTGCGCGCCGGCCTTCAACTGGCCCATGTTCGTCCGTTCGAACTCGTCGATCGCCATCGAAATCGAGTACGGTTCCTGCCCCGAGGAACAGGCTGCCGACCAGATCCGCAAACGCTGACCCGGGCTGGCCTTGATCGCCTCGGGCAACACCTTGCTCTTGAGTACCTCAAAGGGGTAGGTATCGCGAAACCATAGGGTTTCGTTGGTGGTCATGGCATCGACCACCATTTCCTTGAGCCCGCTGCGCGGCTGGCTCTGAATCCGCTGGACCAACTCACCGAGGGACTTGATGCCCTGCTGTTCCATCAGTTTGTTGAGACGGCTGGATACCAGATACTGCTTGTTTTCACCGAGCAATATGCCACAGGCTTTTTCCAGGAAGACCCGGAACTGTTCGAAATCCAAATTACCCGTAGACAATGATACCGCCTCTTAAATCGTGTGACCGCCAGGGAAATTCCCCTAGCCGTGATCTGCTGCCTTGATCCGGTCGACTACCCGGGATGCCAGGTCATCAGGGCGGAACTTAGCCAGGAAGTCGTCAGCACCGACCTTCTTGACCATCGCCTGATTGAATACGCCCGACAACGAAGTATGCAGGATGATATGCAATTTTTGCATGCGTGGATCGTTGCGTATTTCAGCCGTGAGGGTATAGCCGTCCATTTCCGGCATCTCGATGTCGGAAATCATCATCAAGAATTCTTCTTCCGGCTTCTTGCCTTCATCCACCAGTTTGCGCAAGTAATCCAGCGCCTGGCGGCCATCGTTGAGCGCCACCACCTCAACGCCGATGGTTTGCAGGCAACGGGTCACCTGTTTACGCGCCACCGAGGAGTCGTCCACCGTCAGCACCCGCAGCGAAACCGCCTTGTGCGCCGTTTCGGCATCGACGACGCCAACCGAAATCGCTTCGGAAGTCGGTGCGACTTCGGCGAGGATTTTCTCCACGTCGATGATTTCGACCAACTGGTTGTCTACTCGCGTCACCGCCGTGAGGTAGTGATCGCGACCGGTGCCCTTGGGCGGCGGATGGATCTCTTCCCAGTTCATGTTGACGATACGTTCCACCGAGCGCACCAGGAAACCCTGGGTCTTGGTGTTGTATTCGGTAATGATCACAAACGGGTTCTCGCGGTCTTGCAGGCCGGCCGAACTCGTGGCCAATGCCAGGTCGAGAATCGGGATGGTCGCGCCACGGATGTTGGCTACGCCACACACCACCGGGCTCGACTTGGGCATGATCGTCAGCTTGGGACACTGCAGCACTTCCCGCACTTTGAACACGTTGATGCCATAGAGCTGCTTGCCGTCCAGGCGAAAAAGCAACAACTCCAGGCGATTCTGCCCTACCAGCTGTGTACGCTGGTTTACTGAATCCATTACACCTGCCATGCCCAGACTCCTACGCTAAAACCTTTGGGGGTACGACGCGCACCCAACACTAAACGGCACGAGCTTTGCTTTTTATTGGCTATGGATATGAAAACGACAGTTTCCCGACGCACCCGCCACTCACGGTATCGCAGATTGCTCTGCGCCTGGATGGCGTTGTTTGCCGTGGGCGCAGGCATCACTGCCCGCGCCGCCGACGTCACCTTGCCTGATCTACTTATCGGCGTCACCCAAGGCTTTCTTGAATTCACTGTAGAAGATTATCTGGCAACCACCCAGACGCCAGGACGCTATGAAATCCAGGTCAACCAATTGGATCCGCGCCTGCGCATGCCGATGTGCGACAAGGAATTGACAGCCAGCCTGGAAAGCCCGGCCCAGCCCATTGGTCGCGTGACGGTCAAGGTGCGCTGTGAAGGGACCTCGCCCTGGACCGTGTTCGTGCCCGCCCAGGTCAAACTGTTCCGCGATGTCGTCGTGGTGTCGCGGCCGCTCAAACGCAGCGGAATCATCGGCTATGAGGATGTCATCTTGCGCGAGCGGGACATCAGCCTGATCAACCAGGGTTACCTGACGTCAGTGGACCAGGCTGTCGGGCAACGATTGACCCGACCAATGGTCGCCGACCAGGTCATCACCCTGGTCCATCTTGAACAGGCAGAAGTCATTCGCAAGGGCGACCAGGTCATCATTTCCGCCAGCAGCGGCGGGCTGAATGTGAAAATGCCGGGCGAAGCGCTGTCCAACGGCGGCATGAGCGAACAGATCCGGGTCAAGAACCTCAATTCCAACCGCGTCATCAAGGCACGGGTCACCGCGCCGGGCCAAGTCGAGGTGGCTTTATAGATCACTGGAATAGGACGCCAGCTTTTCCTACACTGTACGCCTGACGTTCGTGCATGCAGGTTTATTGTCAATCGCGCCTAAAGTTTGTCCGGGTATGGCCGAAACCATGGCAAGCGTCCAAATACCCAGAGGTTTTTTATCATGGTCATCGATTTCAGCCGTTTGAATAACGCCCCGGCTTTGCCAGGCACTACGCGCACCAGCGGCACCAAGGACAGCGTAGACGCCAAGGCCCAGCCTCTGCCCGCCAAAGCGGAACAGGCCGGCGCCAGCCAAAGCGGGGAATCCGTACACCTGAGCAATGAGGCTCAACAGTTGCAGAAGGTCACTGACTCGCTGCGCGATCAACCCGTCGTCAATCAAGCCCGTGTGGCCGAATTGAAACAGGCAATCGCCGATGGCAGCTATAAAGTCGACAGCAACCGTGTAGCCAGCAAGCTGCTTAACTTCGAAGCCGAGCGCTAGGCAAAGGCCTGCGCCAGGCTTTTGGACGCTTAAAACCCAAGGCCAGCCATGCACCACGACGAAAATCTGCTTCAACTGATCATTGATGATCTGGCGCCGACGCAACAATTGCTCGAGCTGCTCAAAGAAGAATCCCTGGCCCTCTATGGCCGGGATATGCCGCTGCTGGAAGAAATCCTGGCGCGCAAGCAGTCGCTGATTGTCCTGCTGGAACAGCACGGCAAGAAGCGTAGCCAGATTCTCGTCAACCTCGGCCTACCGGCAGATCAAGACGGCCTCGCTCAGTTGGCCAGTCATTCCTCGGTCGGCGATCGGTTGCTGGCCCAGAGCAAAGAACTCAATCAATTACTCACCCAGTGTCAGGAAGCCAACCTGCTCAACGGTCAGTCGATCCAGCTTCAGCAAGCCACGACCGCCAATCAGTTGCGCATACTCCATGGCGGCGAACCTCCGGCCCTGTATAACGCCCAAGGCTCTACCTCGCGCCTGGTCAAGCCAAGCACCCGCAGCCAAGCCTGACGTCGGTTTAACGTGCGCCCTATCCAAGGCGTGCGACATACTGGCAAAATGATGGTTCTTGCGTGTAGTCGTATTTTGTCAGGAGATGGAAGAACCGTGTTCAACGCCCTTAATGCGGAAGAAGCTCCGCAGCCACCCAAGGTGTTCACCACGCCTCTGGAAATCGCTGGCACCTTGCGCATGCTGCAAGAAAGCCATGACCCGCTGATCATCACCTTCCATGAACGCAGCCAGCGCTTTCAAAGCTACCTGGTCGACGTCGACCGGGACAGCAAGACCCTGGCCCTGGACGAAATGATCCCCCGCGATGGCGAACGCTACCTTGAGAATGGCGAACCCTTCCGCATCGAAGGCTTTCACGACGGCGTGCGCGTTGCCTGGGAAAGCAACGGCACCCTGAGCATCAGCGAAAAAGGCGGCCACCGTATCTACAGCGGCAACATGCCGGACGAAGTGGTCTACCATCAGCGCCGCAATGCGTTCCGCGCCGCGCTGAAACTCGCGCAATTGGTGAATATCGAGTTGGGCGGCGAGAAACTCAAGGCGCCGGTCAGCGGCAAGCTGCTGGATATCTCCGCCACCGGCTGCAAATTGCGCTTTGAAGGCGATATTTCCGAGCGCCTGCAGTTGGGCCAGGTCTACGACCGTTTTATCGCCGCACTGCCCTTTGGCAGCATGACCACCTCGGTCGAACTGCGTTACCTGCACTTCGAAGAGAAGATCAACACCACCTTCGCCGGCGTGCGCTTCCACAACATGAGCGGCCTGGTGCAGCGCCAGGTCGAGCGTTTTGTGTACCAGTTGCAACGCGAAGCACGACGCTTCGACAAAGACGACGATTTTTAAGCATTCAGATCGCGATAAAAAACGGGCAGACCCTTTGGGGATCTGCCCGTTTTTGCATTCAGGGGCGCGCCCTGCTCAGGCCGTGGGGATGCTCATCCGGGCCCGGTGGTTCCGGCGGCCCTTCGAAGAGCGGCTCATCCGCTGGTGATTCCGCGTCGGTTTCAGGCTCGGGCTCGACAACCGCCGTCTGCATCTGCTCCTGCACCATCTGCTCATCGACCCGCGGATCGAGGGCCGCCACCAGCGGCGAGCTGGACATGCTGTCAGGCATTGCCACGTGCTGCAGCGGTGCATCGTCGACCTGATGCAGGTTGGTCACCGCTTTAGGCCGGATACGCCACACCAGGATCAGCGCGCACAGGCTGAAAAACGCGTACAGCATCTGGCTGCCAAACAGCTTCATCACCACACCGGCCAGCAACGGCCCGATACTGGCGCCCACGCCATAGGTCACCAGCAGCATGGCCGTCAGCGATACCCGACGATCGCCTTCGACGTGGTCGTTGGAAAACGCCACGGCCAGCGGGTACAGGCAGAACTGCACCAGCGAACACAGGAACCCGGCCACGAACAGCACTTCCAGCGGCACCTTGCTCAGGATCGCCAACGGCAATGCCGCCACCGCCAGGCACAGGGCGAAGCAGCGAATCAACAGTGCGCGATCGTAACGGTCCGACAGCCAGCCCAACGGCCACTGCACCACCAACCCGGCAAAAATGCAGCTACCCATGAAGAGACCGACCTGCTCGGTACTCAGCCCCTGCTGGGACGCATAGAGCGGCGCCAAACCGTAGAACGAACCAACGATCAACCCCGCCCCCAGCACCGTGCTCAACGACTGCGGCACGCGCTGGATAAAGAAACGCGGCTCCATCGGCGCCGGACGCAGGGGCGCCGGGTGAATGCGCCGGGTCATCGCCACCGGCACCAGGCACAGGGCGAAGCACAGCGCGACCAGCATCAGCAACTCGGGGCCGAGTTGGGGATGCATCACCAGGATCAACTGCCCCAGCACCAGGCCAAGGTAGGACGCAATCATATAGCCGCTGAACACTACGCCACGCTGCTTGGCATCCGCCTGCTCGTTAAGCCAGCTTTCGATGACCATGTACTGGCACATCATCCCCAGGCCCACGATGACCCGCAGCACGATCCAGGCCGGCAGCCAGTCGATCAGGCCATGGCCCAACACCGCCGCGCCGACGATCCCGGCACAGGTGGCATACGCGCGGATATGCCCGACCCGGGCGATCAGGCGGTGGCCGATCTTGCCGCCCAGTACCAGGCCGGAATAGTTGGCCGCCATCAGCGCACCGACCCACAGGCTGTCGACGTTGTCGGCCGCCAGGCGCAAGGCCAGGTACGTACTGAGCAGGCCGGAGCCGATCAGCATCATCAAGGAGGCGAAATAAAGGGCTCGAAAAGATTTCCAGATCTGGCGCATCGGCGTTCCGAGCGGCTCCTTGCAGTGAGGGTCAGGGCTACCGGCATGATAGTCCCGGGGGTCGGGTCCGGACAGGCACCAGGCGCTGTTTCCGGGGAATATTTTGTGTGAAAACGATGGACTACAGCTCAGACGCTACTGGGTGACACACAAGGTACAAGGTTGCGCGAAATACTCGCCGCACCACCTGTGAACCTCGATCACGCGCAAGGTTCGACCGAGTGTTGAAAAGACCGAGCACGCCCCAAAAGCCCCCCCGCCGCGCCTGCACATGATTACCCGCACGCCGGCGTCGCCGATGCGTATCGCCGCTAATTGTTACTGTTTTATCAACATTGTTTTCCAGTCTTATGGATTTATCCAAAAAACCAGCGCTATAGACTGGTCTACGCGTTAATCCACCGCGATTAACCGGCGAATCAGTCGGAGTAAAGCATGTAACCCGAACAAGGCCGACAGAGCCTTCGGAACGATTCACTCGCGACTGAGCACGTGGACAGTCGTCAAGCGGGCGTAATACAGCCGCCAACGTTTTCGTTATCCCTCCTGCCGAAACTCAATCAGCCTCTATTAAGCATCCAGTTCGTTATCGAACGGCGCTTTCAACGTGGAGGGCTGGGGCGAAAGAGTGTCGGCATCCAGACCATGAATACGGGGATGGCCAATTATTACGCTGATTTCCAAAGCTCGCTTGCCGTCGGCAAGCCAGCCTATCGGGATCATGGAAGAACCGCACCCGGCCAACTAAAGGCCGAACTCAATATTCGGCCAAGTTGTTGGTAAATAGCGCAAACCGTTACGTATTTCCCCAACTGAGCATATACAAATATGACAGACGATCATCGATCTCACTCTGGAAGATCCTCAATGAGCACTATTGCAAGGGGACTGTTTTCCCTGCTTGTTTTTGCCGTGGCACTGGCGTTGATTTATGGCGGATTCAAGCTGGTAGCACTCGACGGGTCGAGTTATTACTTGCTGGCTGGCCTCGCCTATCTGTTGTTGGCGGCACTGTTTGTCTTGCGTAAACCTATCAGCATCGCCCTCTCCGTCGTCATATTCCTCGCCACCTGTGTGTGGGCGTTCTACGAAGTGGGTCAGTTCAGCTACTGGCAACTGCTGCCGCGCCTGGTGGTGCCGGCGATCATCCTGACCCTCAGCTTGTGGGTCGGTGCCGCATTCCCGGAAACAGCCTTGAGCACCCGGCGCACGGCGAACCGATTCGGCTTCGCCGTATTCCTGGCCTTGATCGCCACCTTCATTGCGGCGTTCTACCCGCACGGCGGGATCTCGAACCCTGTGGCCGCGACTGACTCGAGCAAGGCCACGAGCCCCGCCAGCGCACCTGAAAACTGGGAGTTCTTCGGGCGCAATGCGTCAGGGACGCGGTTTGCGCCTTACACGCAGATCACGCCGGGAAACGTCAAGGACCTGCAAGTAGCCTGGACCTACAGAACCGGACGTAGGACCACCGGCGCCGGCGCTGGCGTTGATGAAAACACCCCGCTGCAGATCGGCAACGTGCTGTATTCGTGCACCCCGGAAAACCTGATCACCGCGCTGGATGGCGATACGGGCAAGGCGATCTGGACGTTCGACCCTCACGCCAAAAGCGAAGAGCATGTGACGTGCCGTGGCGTGGGCTATTACGACATCGATAAAGACGACAGCCTGAGCGCGGCGGTCAAGGCCTCGTATACCGATCAGCAGCAATGTCGCCAGCGTATTCTGGTGTCGTCGGTAGATGCCCGCCTGTTTGCACTTGACGCGCACACCGGCGACCTGTGCCAGAGTTTTGGTGACAACGGTTACGTCGATCTCAAGAAAGGCATGGGCCCGACCGAGAACAGCAAGCGCTATCACCCGACCTCCCTGCCTGTGGTCATGGGCCACCTCACGGTGGTGGGCGGTTGGGTACGCGACATTGTGGCAGGCGAGCCTTCCGGCGCCGTGCGTGCCTTCGACGTGCTGAGCGGTGCGCTGGTGTGGGCATGGGACGTCGGCGCGCCCGAAGGCAGCGACCCGACCGCGGCCGATCACCCGTTCACGCTGGAAACACCTAACGTATGGACGATCCCGACCTACGATAAAGAGCTGAACCTGGTCTACTTGCCGACCGGCAATGGCCCGCCCGACTATTGGGGCGGTGATCGCAACGCCGTCAAAGAAAAATTTGGTTCGGCCGTCGTGGCAGTCGATGCCTCGACCGGCAAAGCCAAATGGGTCTACCAGCTCATTCACCATGATGTATGGGATTACGATCTGCCATCGCAGCCGGTTCTCTATGACATCAAGAATGCCCAAGGCGTGAAAACCCCCGTCTTGATCCAGACCACCAAGACCGGCCAGATTTTTGTGCTGGATCGTCGTACTGGCCAGCCGGTCACCGAGGTGCAGGAGCGTGCCGTTCCGACTTCTCCTGCGGCAGAAGGCGAACACTTGTCGCCGACGCAACCGTACTCGGCCGGCATGCCGGTGATCGGGGCCGACCCACTGACTGAAAAGTCGATGTGGGGCGTGTCGACATTCGACCAACTGTATTGCCGGATCATGTTCAAAGATTCGGTTTACGCGGGGCCGTTTACGCCGCCAACCGAAAAGCCGTACATCGAATGGCCTGGCTTGCTGGGCGGGATGAACTGGGGTGGCATCTCCATCGATGAGAACACCGGCACGATGTTCGTCAACGACATGCGGATGCCGCTGCGGATGTCATTGGTGACCAAGGAAGAAACCAAGAAGTTCAAGGTGTCGACCGATGAAGTGCCGGGTTTCATGGGCACCATTCGCCCGCAAGTCGCCGGTATCTATGGCGGCGTGAAAATCGACATTCTCCAGTCGCCACTGGGCGTGCCGTGCAACTCCCCGCCCTTCGGCAGCATGAGTGCGATTGATCTCAATACGCAGAAACTGCTCTGGCAGGTTCCCATGGGCACCGTGCAGGACACCGGCCCGCTGGGGATCAAGACGCACCTGCAGATTCCGCTGGGCATGCCGACGCTCGGCGGTCCGACGTCGACAGCCTCTGGCCTGGTGTTCTTTGCGGGCACCCAGGACTACTACCTGCGCGCGCTCGATTCGGCCACCGGCAAAGAAGTCTGGAAAGCCCGCCTGCCGGTTGGCGCAGTTGCCGCCCCACTGATCTATCAGTCGCCCACCACCGGGAAGCAGTACGTGGTCATCTCCGCCGGTGGCATGAGCCATTCGCCTGACGTTGGTGATTACATCATTGCTTATGCATTGCCGGACAACATCAAGCCGTAATGCGTTAGTTGCCACTGCATGAAAATAACCCCCGTTTACGGGGGTTATTTTTCCAAGTCACAAAAGAACGGTGCAACCGATAAACAACGCGGGCCGTTGAGCTATTCCCCTACTTTCTCTGTAACGGAGCACATCCAAATGCTTTTTTCTTTCCGCGCCATGCTGACCAGCAGCCTGTGCAGCGGTTTGTCCCTATGCCTTTTCGCCCCATCCCCGGCACTGGCCGACGATCTGATGAACCGCTCTACACTCACTGGCGACTGGGGCGGTGAACGCCAAAAGTTGACCGACAAGGGCATCAAACTGACCGGTGACTACAGTTCCGAAACGATTTCCAACTTGCATGGCGGGATCAAGCGCGGCACCCGCTATTCGCAACAAATACGCATAGGCGCCCAGTTTGATCTGAGTAAGTTGCTCGACAGCCCCGATGCGGGACGCGTGCAACTGCTGGTTAACGACCGTCGCGGCCACAGCGCCACGGAAGATTTGCTTGGAAACCGCCTGTCGTCCCAAGAAAACTATGGCGGCGAATACACCCGGCTGACCGAGTTCAGTTATCAACGCAACCTGTTTTCGCCGGCCCTGTCCACCAAACTCGGCTTCATGGTGATGGGCACCGATTTCGGTGGTATGCCCATCTTGACCAACTTTGTGAGTGCCGGTTTTTGTGCACACCCACTGACCATGTCGAGCGGCAGTGGCTGGGGCAACTACCCGACGGCGCATTGGGGCGGCGAGTTGCGTTACGACGTCAACCCGTCGCTGACACTGCAAACCGCCGTATTCCAAGTCAACCCGGAATACAACACGCGCTCGTCCAAAGCGTTCTCCATGCCCAGCAACGGCACTACGGGAGCGATTTTGCCACTGGAGGCGATCTTCAATAACAACGCCTTCCTGAACGGCCAATACAAAGTCGGTTGGTACTACGACACCTCCAACGCCCCCAAGATCGGCAGTACGCAAAAGAGCAACAACCGTACCGGCGCCTATGTGTTGATTGACCAAGCCATCTGGCGGGATGAGCAAGACCCGCAAAGCGTACTGCGCCTCTTCGGCCAAGCGGCCAGCAGCAACGCGGCGACCTCGCCGATGCGCCGCTGGTACTCGGTGGGCCTGGTCAAACAAAAGCCTTTCGCGAGCCGCCCGAACGACTCCATCTCTTTTGGCTATGGGCGCGCCGTGCTCAACTCGCGCACACGAGATGTGCAAGAAGCCAAGGCGACCAACCTCGAAGACGCCGAGATGATCGCCAACCTCGACAACGGCGAGCAGATGCTTGAGCTCAACTACGGCGCACAGGTCACACCTTGGCTGCTGCTGCGCCCCGATCTGCAGTACTACATCGAGCCCGGCGCGTTTTCCGGCAAAAAACGTGACAACGCACTGGCGGCGGGGTTACAGGTCAAGGCGACGTTTTAAAAGCGTCGTCTGCACAGGGGGCATCCACTCGGTGCCCTCTTGCAATCGCACACGCAGGCGGTATCACACCAAACTGTCGGGCGTCCCCACTGCCTGGAACAACGTGCGGTCGGATAGCTTGGTCTGCAGCCCAATCAATATTTGCTCAAGCTCTACCCGGGCCTCTGCCTGGAGCCCCAGGCACATACCGATTCCGTCCGCATCCGTACTGAGTCGGGATGACATCGAGATCTTATAGTCGCCAGCACCTGCATTATCCATTTTATAGGCATGAAGATGCATTGAGTCGCCAATCAATGCCGGTGTTTCAAGATGGTCGAATTTAAATTCCTTGGTCATGTAGCTCAGCAGCTTGTCCTGGACCACCAACACCAGCTTCTTGTTGAGGTGTTCAAATGTCTGCACTTTGTGGTGCATTTGAACCAAGATGGTTTTTGCGGTCATTTTCCAGTTCATGCCGAAGGTTTTATTGGACTCTTCAGCACTGTCCGACCTGGAAATCCCTAGCGTTTCCAGCATTCTCTGGCGTTCTGGCCAGACCGTTCCGGTCGTATCGAGGGTCTGCAGCTCGATGCCAACGAAGTCCTTCACCTTTCCATCTTTTACCGACACCAAGAAATAATCGACACTTCCCCCCGGGATCGACACTTCGGGGATGATGTGAAGCTCGTTCCCCGGTTCATGGGTCGTCAATAGATGAAAACAGTCGGTAAAAATCTGCCTGCGCTCGATTAGCCGGACAGGACAGATGATTACCGGTTCCGGCACTTTTCCGTACAGCACGCTGCACGTACCGATAGAAATGTCGGGGTTGGACTTCCTGACTTTGTAGCAACGCTTGTTGGTATAGGCGCAGCGTTGAGCGCCAATCACGCCTTGCCAGTCGACGGAGCGATTATGCGTACCCTTCCCGAACAACTCTATTATTTTGCTCATAACAGCGTATTGCACCTGTCTTTGGTCATCTCAAGATACTGCTCGGAGATATCTATCCCGATCGACTTCAAGCCTAAGCGTTGCGCCGCGACCATCGTTGTTCCCGTACCGCAGAAAGGGTCGATTGCAATACCGCCTGGTGGGCAGGTCGCCAATAAAGGTATACGGCACAGGTCGACCGGATAGGGGGCAAAGTGGGTTTCCCGGCCCTGCGAATCTTCCGGGAGAATGTCCCAGACGTCAGACGGTTTACTCCCCTTCGGGTGGTATTTAAGAAAGTAATAACCTTTATCCCTGAGTTCCTTCGCTCGTCCCGATACTTTTTCACTGTCGGAGTGCGTCGCTCTTTGCTGGCCACGAATGATCATCCGGAAGTCTGATACTTTACCGCAAGACAAATCTGCGAGGATGCCGGCCAGGGCGGCATGTGCGGATAATTTTTCTGCGTCGCTCAACGAGGTCGACAACTCGATCTGGCGCTTGTAACGCACGCCCGAAACGCCCGTGGCGGAAACTATCGAGCCATTTACCACTTTGGATTCTCTGGGCTTGGACCGGACGGCATCAGCATTGTAATAATAGTTTTTTGACTGCTTCACAAAGTGAAACAAGTTCTCATGAACATTGCCAAGCCGGTCTTTGGTGTTGTCCATGCCGCCTTTCAGTTTGTTCCATATGATGCTGTTTCGAAGTATCCAGCCTTGATTGTCGGTAAGCTCGAAAACCACTCGCCAAGGAATCCCGAGCAGCCCCTTACCGCTATAAGAATCACCGAGATTGAGCCAGAACGACCCCGTCGACTTCAGCACGCGCTTGAGTTCCAGAAACACAGCGCAAAGATCTGCTACGAAATCCCGATAGTCTTTTTCCAGGCCTATCCCGCCGTTTTGATATTCCCGCTTCCCCCAGTACGGCGGCGACGTCATTGCAAAATCAACCGACTCGTCCGGCAGCGACTTCAATACGTCGAGGCAATCCCCGTTCAGAAGGAGGGGGCGTGTAGAAGATGACTGGCCGTACTTCAGAAGTGCAGAAGAAAAATCATTCTGGACGATGGTCGAAGGTTCAAACGCGTCTTTCTCCTGCGCAGAAAATAGTGCGGGGTCGTTAAGTTCTGTGTAGGTCATGAGGTGTCCAAACGGGAACGGCGGTAATGGCTACAGGATGGCCTTCTAACGCTGTCCTGATCAGACCCGGATGGTACAGAGCCTGAGGAAAGCCGGGCAAGCCAAACCGTACTGAAGGGACAGACGTTGAGCCACGGGGTGTCGACTCCCAGGGCTCGGTCAATTCGGTCGCCTTGCGATGGCGCAGAGCGACCTCATCGGATCAGCAAAGCTGCACCACTCTCTTTCGCTTCGCCTTTAGCCACCGACCTCTCCTGCTAGCGACGAACGCAGATCGGTGCTGACATACACTTATTGTTTTTATATACTATAATTTAACAAACTGACCAGTTAGTGATCAATCGTATGCTCGAATCAGATCTCCAGCGGCTTCACGCCAACGCCGATGCTGCCAGCCAATTCCTCAAGGCTCTGGCCAATCCGGATCGCTTGATCCTGCTCTGCCAGCTATCCCAAGGCGAGCGCAATGTCGGCGATCTGGAGTCGCTGCTCGGGATACAACAACCGACGCTTTCTCAGCAGTTGGCGGTGCTGCGCCGCGAAGGCCTGGTGGATACGCGCCGAGAAGGAAAGCAGGTGTTCTATCGCATCAGCAGCCCGGCGGCATTGGCAGTCATCCAAACCTTGTATCAACAATTTTGCGCTGGAGAAGCCTCATGAATATCGACTGGCTCAACTTCACTCCCTGGTCATCCCTTGCAGGCGGCGCATTGATTGGCCTGGCGGCCAGCCTTTTCGTCGTCGCCAACGGGCGTATCGCCGGCATCAGCGGTTTGATCGGCAGTCTTTTACAACGGGGCAGCGAAGGTGCGGGTGAGAAAGCGCTGTTTCTCCTCGGCCTGCTCGTCGCGCCGCTTCTATGGGGCTTGTTCGCCGCGCTGCCGCCGATTGAATTCCAGAGCGGCGGGGTCGGGCTGATCGTCGCCGGGGTATTGGTGGGTATCGGTACACGCTACGGTTCAGGTTGCACCAGCGGCCACGGCGTGTGCGGCATATCGCGCCTTTCGCCGCGATCGATGGTCGCCACTGCCTGCTTTATGTTCAGCGGTTTCCTTAGCGTATTTGTCCTGCGTCATCTGCTGGGAGCCTGGATATGAACAAACTGACCGCATTCATTGCTGGCCTGCTGTTCGGCCTGGGACTGCTGCTGGCAGGCATGGCCAACCCGAGCAAAGTATTGGCTTTCCTGGATCTGGCCGGTGCTTGGGACCCTTCCCTCGCGCTGGTCATGATCGGGGCGATTGGCGTCGCCATTGGCCCGCTGACCTGGGCGCGCCACCAATCCCGCTCGCTGCTGGGAAGGCCGATGCAACTGCCGACCAAGCGTGAGTTGGACCCGCGCCTGATCGGCGGCAGCCTGCTGTTCGGCATCGGCTGGGGAATAGCGGGCATCTGTCCAGGCCCTGCGGTGGCAATTCTGCTGACAGGACGCTGGCAAGCAATCGTGTTCATGTTGGCCATGCTGGTCGGCATGTTGTTGTTTACTGCGCTGGAGACCCGGCGCAACCACTGATCGGGAGATCGTCATGAAAGCGAACCTTGGAACCATTGACCGTAGCCTGCGCATTGTCGTCGGCCTGGTTCTCATTGGCCTCAGTCTGTCGGGCGTGATCGGCTGGTGGGGCTGGATCGGCTTAGTGCCACTGGCTACCGGTATTTTCCGTTTCTGCCCTTTGTACAGGTTGCTGGGCATCCAAACCTGTAACCGTTGCTGAGCAAAAAAACCCATAGCGTTCACGTGTACGAGGGCATTGGCGCAGCCGATTTTGTGGCTATGCGCCAAGCACGGGACGCTACGCTTGGCATATGTGCGTTGATCCCAACAGCTGGATCTATCAACGGACACGTCGAGTGGTTTCGTTTAAAGCTATTCTGCGCGGCGTCGTTTCAAAAGCTGTGTGAACAAGGAAATCTCAATGTCCGACCTGAACGATCCGCGCGTGTTCTTTGCCGCCGAGCGCACGTTGCTGGCATGGAACCGAACCAGCCTTTCGCTGATGGCATTTGGCTTTGTGATTGAACGATCCGGGCTACTGCTCCAGATGCTGAAACCGGACGCTCCGGGCTCTCCCGGAAAACATTTTTCATTCTGGATCGGGCTGACCTTTCTGATGCTGGGCTCCTGGGTTGCCTGCTGGTCATCCTGGCAATACAAAAAGGTGGTCAAGACCCTCAAACCCGTTGAGATCCCCCTTGGCTACAGCGTCAATACCGGCCCTGGCATCAATGTCATCACTGCAATTCTTGGCGTTTTGCTCATGGCCTATTTGTTCATGATGTGAGCAAGACTGGCCTGCATGACTTCACTCGACCTCCCCGATGGGCGGTAGACGGGTGCAGTCGAGCATCTCTCGACGAGCAAACGAACGAGTGTAACCCTGGCTCACCTTTGGACCCTGATTAAGTGAGTCGCCCATTCAAAAACAAAAAAGCCCCGCCGGAGCAATACCCGGCGGGGCTTTTTTGTTGGCCTTGTCTGTTGCACACCGCTGTCACGGGAAAAAATGAGCTGGCAGTGGATCGGCGCGAGAGGCTTTATTTGTATGGTGTCCCAGGGCCGGTTCGAACTGTAATCGGGACACAACACCCCATGAAAAACTAACGCCCCCTTATTTTTCAATGAGATGCAATACGCAGCTGCTGCATATTAGAGCCAGTCCATAGCTATCCTCAATCTCACTAGAATCTGCACAAAATCTATTCAACCATCGATTCCGGTAAAATCCGCCGCCATCACTACCAGGAGGTCACGATGGAAAAACAGCATGAAATCCAGATGCTGCCTGGGACGTGGTTGCAGATTCTTCATTGGAGCCCGCCGTGACAGACGTCAGCGCGCTGATGATCGGGTGATGCTCAGTCGCGGTGGAGGAACACGCAAGAACGCTTTGGCCCTTGGTCAACGGTGTATCAGCGATTCCGCGACTGGCGCAATCGCGGATTCTTCGACCGGCTGCACATCCGATAAGCGAACGGCGCTAGATTGATCTGGAAAGCTGGCTGATCGACTCCACGGCTCTACGTGCAACCCGGGCCTCATCAGGCGCCCGGAAAAAAGAGGCCCAAAGCACCGCAAGACTACGCGCTCGCGCGGAGCCGGGGTCGGTATGACAAACAATATTTACATGCTGTGCGATGCCGACGGATTGCCTCTGCCCTTTCTGTTGTCCGTCGGACAAGCAAGCGATATCGCTTACGCCCACCCTCTACTGGATGCGACTCACTTTCCGAGGCTGCGCGGGCGTCCTCGCAAACGCTGCCGGTGCTTGCTGGCCGGCAAGGGGTACTACGCCGACGTGTTGCGCCGGTACCGGGATCGCGACTGAATGCGGGCAGCCATCCCTCTACGCAGCATGAAACGCAAACCCAAGCCGAGCTTGCCCAGGTTGTTTGACAGCCGGCAATATCATCGAACGCATGTTTGGGTGGCTAAAAGAGAATAACCGCATCGTGACGCGTTTCTACAAGCTCTTTAAAAGCTCTGCCGCCGTGGTCTCCTTGGCCTGTGCGCTGCGGTGTTTGTAAAAACACACTTCATTCAAAGCCAAGATCCATGGGCACAATGAACCCAATCGTACATGAACCTTCATGCTTTCCTAGCATTGCGCGCCCTTCAGACTGTCTGGTGAAGGGGTTTCGCCAAAGCGACCGCACATTAAATGAATAGCTATATAACTAGCTTTCTGATGGAGCACGATAGCGCCAATTTAGATACACCGCGATATCTGAGGCCGGCAAAAGCACTCGACGCGCTCTTCCAACGGCTAGCACATCCCCTGTGCCCTCATCAAATTTGCAATAATCTGTACTTAAAAGCAGATCAAAAAATATAGATGCAACCTTGCCCATCGCATTTAGCTGATCCCACCCGTTATGGCCATTAGGAATAATATTAGCGACAGAATTCAAGGCCGCTTTATCCGCCTCCAGCTGACTAACTTTTTCTTGCAAACGTTTAACCAATACACTTGACTGTTTCAGTCGTACCTTGTGAGACTCTAGTACATTCCCGACAACAGGATCAATATTTCGCAGCGCGTAATTTTCGACCCCCTCTCGCTGAAGCATATAGGAATCTATTATTGGGCGATACTTCCCTTCCCTCTTCAACAAAGTGGTAAAATCCAGCACACATGGCTCCGACGCATCGGATTTAGAACCTTCTAGATCCTTGGCCATTTTGCCAGATATGAATTTAGCCAAATCTGTGACTTTCATCACAGGAGTATTAAACTCGCTCATATCCTTGAGGATTGAAATTACTTTTTTAGTTTTTTCATCAACGCAAGTCTCTTGCCATGAAGAAAAATTAGATCTGAGCATTAACCCTACTCCTTAGCCACCGCAATAACTGGGACATAATCATTAATCAACTTATTAGTACGACTGTCTTGAGCCTGCCAAATTGAAGCCAAATCTTCTATACCAATACCACTTGTCTTGAGCATTGATCGGATTATTGAAACTACCTCAACTGGAGAGTCAGAGATCGTGCCCTTAAAAATATCAAGTACGCTTACCTTCCCTGAAAGCAACGAAAGTTTTAGTGCCTTATATCTTGCTCGGGCGACCTCCGAGACCAAGTCAGGAAACTGGCTATCTTGATGAAGGCGAGATAAAATATAGAAAGCTGAATCTTCGTCAGCGTTGAATTGACGAAAATCCCGCTCCAGGATTTCCGGGCGATATGAATACAACTTATCTGAATCAGATTTGAATTTTTCAGCAGCCGCTACCAAATGGTCTCTACACCAAATCCAAGCCAAAAGGTCACCAACCACAATGTCGAGACGGTTATCTACCTTGATTAATTCATGTTGATTTTCCCCTGGAATTCGGTCGGCATAATCATGCAATGACCGGACTTCATCTGTTAAATTAATCACCTTAACTTCTATTGCCTCAAGGTTATCGATACCTTTGACAGCATAAATACAAAAGCCACACCTATCTTCAATTCCAGCCGCTTTCATCTCGTCTGTACAGTCACCGTTTCTAGTGCAAATATGAGTGGAATAGTGCGCTAGCCCGGAGTGATGCCCTTGCGCAATGCGCTGCACTCCATCAAGTTGTTTATCGCTTCCCGTCGCGGAGATTGAAATACATCCAAAATCGTGAACAGCTTTTCGGGGGTCTGCGGAAAGTGACTTACGAAAAGTTGACCCCTCAAGTGCGGGGTCTATCGATGCGCCGCCCCATATCTGGTGAACCCCAAGTGCGAGTTTCTGTGATATTTGTGCTTTATCCTCATCATCCAGCTTCCTGTAATACCTTACGACTGCTTCAGATTTATGCGCGGTCTTAAATCTGCCAACATCTTTAGCAGACAAGAATTTTGACCAACTGTTAACGGTACTAGAACGAGTATGATGAGGGGTCATATCGGTGACTAAGCTTAGTGGACAAAACAAATCACCAGCTTTTGTGCGATTTTCTTGACCTGCAGT
The DNA here is from genome assembly GCF_053502595.1 of Pseudomonas sp. LY-1. Lineage (NCBI taxonomy): Bacteria > Pseudomonadati > Pseudomonadota > Gammaproteobacteria > Pseudomonadales > Pseudomonadaceae > Pseudomonas > Pseudomonas sp. LY-1. Next base: position 5,339,734 of record NZ_CP094353.1, read on the forward strand.
GACCGTAGCACCATAAGCAAAACCTTTAGCTTTGAGCTCAAATAACTTACAAGTAAGGTCATGCTCATTGAGAAAAAAATTAAAATCAACAAGAAATTTAACATACATCTCATTGTAAGCGCCCTCCGTCCTAGGAAGCCCTGAGGTAAAGCTACTTGAAAATAAAGGTTTGAATTTTGCTTTTTGCGTATCAACATTGCCACGATAGAAAACATCCACCTTAAAACTTTCAAGATCCACTAGAGATCTTATTTCACGTTGATACCGCAAAGCCTCGAGTGTCTGTAGTGCAACGTAGGATTTCACTGGAACTTTTGATACTTTATCTACTGCAACGTGTAGTTGAAAAGCAACCGAACCGGTGCCTTCAACAACATTTTTATCAAAGTTCATGCACAGCCAGCGTACACTTTGGTGTCTAAGACCACTATCTACTGCGGTTAAAACATGTACAACGTAGTGAGGATATAGCAAAGTGACAAAATTATTGTTCTTAAGTGGTACATTCCACCGCTCTAAAAAAACGCTTGGTATTTTCGAAATTCTGAATTGACGCCCACTCCAATAAAATGAGTTATCCCAGCCCAGCCTCATTGCAAGCGCGGTGAAATCTTTTTCATCCTTTATAGAAATATCACCAGAAGTGACATTATAATTAATTAATTTTATTGCATTAACTATGACTGCCAAATAATTTAAAGCTATTGAATATTGCCATTTCGTAAAAGGCCTTGCTTTGCTTTCATTTCTATTATTTGAGGGGGGCAAATCCATTTCGTGAATAGGATTTACAAAGCCTTCATACCCATGAACATGTTGATACTTAGCCTCTACCCAAGAAAAGAAATTTTTCAGCTGCAGCATTGCGGCGTAGGGTGCCGTCTCGGCATTTTTATCAAACATTTGTGTAAGAAAGGTTTTGAAAGATGGAGGAGCTCCAGTTACAGGCTCAACCGGTGAAATAAAAATATTGGATATGTCCTTCGGATGATATGGATAGTTATAGCTCCAGGTAATTCCTTCTATGGAGTACCATCGAGGCAAGAACTCAAAAAGATACAGATTAAATCGTGCTATCCCTAAAGCACTAACCTCCTCGCGCTCATAGGCTTTCTCTCCTAGATACTTAATTTGACTCTTCAGCCAGATATCTAGAGTATCCCTCAAGGATTCACACCAAGGGGCAAATAGATCAACCGTAGACATTCTCTTTGGAAGATAATCTCGTTTAACCCAGACTTTTACAAAATTGTATAACTCATCCACCGAGGCTACCGAGTCCTGAGAGCCAGTAATTTTTCTCTCTCTTATTTCTGAAGGGGTAGAGCCATTGCGTCGAAAGCGTATCGCCTGCTCTAGACGAGGCAAAAACTCATCCAGCGTAAAAGGAACTCGATCACCGTAGTAGTGGCATACATACTGCATAATAGCCCTGGTAGGAATTTCGGCAGTGAGTAATCGCTCTCCCATTGTATAGGTCAAGTGAATCTCAATAACTTCGTCTATATCTATTTGCTCCGGATTGGTAACTCCGCACATCCAAAATAGACGAGTCCCATACTGCGCAATTCTTTCACAAACCTTTTTGGGTATTCCTGACCAAAAATCACTTGCAGCGAGCTTGTATCTAGAGGAAATCAAAAACCTCATAAGCTCTGGATATGTTTCAAAAGCAAAATCCGTCCTAGTTCCAGCAGCCCCACTGCCTGAATTGGAGGATAATGCGCTAAAATTCGCTGGAATCGAAATAAAACCATTTTTATAAAGCATTACAAGCGTCAGCCACAGTCCGCGCTTGACCCAGGTATACACAGACTTCTTGTAGTCTTTTTTGGATGGGCCCAATATCATACCCATGTCTAAACTTTCTTGATCACTGCCTGCCGCAACATATTTAAACACCTCGAGTACCCAATCAAATGTATAATTAGCCTCCTCCAGTCCTGGCGCATAAACAAAATACTTAACAAAGCTAACTTGGCATGATTCCGGCCCGGCTGTGATAGTATCGTACGACCAGTGCTTCCCTTTCCCATATTCACTCTTTATAAACTTCGCTGCTTCTGCAATGCTAGCTTTGATAGCAGAGTCAACATCTGCATCGCCACCGATCCAGATGGGCATATCAGTATGATTAATCATGGCTTTAACATCTCCGGGTGATAGCCTATTTTTTTGTAACCATCTTCAATATCAGCGTGAGCTGTGCTTCTATCTAGATGGTCATAAACCAGAGTGCTTTCGAGTTTGACATGCGATACCAAGTCACTTGCGACTTCCACTCCGAGTCCGCGCCCATCACCTACAGGTACCTCATGGATAAGAAAAGTGACATAGCAGTGCCTGATATCGTGAGGCGACACATTAATAATGTTGTACTTCTTAAGTAAACGCTTGAACATCTTACGAACAACGCCTTCAGATGCCAAAGCTAATGGCTGCCCACGTGTTTTACCTTTTAGTACACGAAAAACAAACTTATGAGTTACCCAGCGTCTACCAGCATCAAAAACAGGATACTTATCTGAAACAAGTAACTCCGCGTACGAATCCCAAAAAATCTTGTCGAATGGTGGTATAAGAAAAACCGAATTATTTTTTCTTCCCTTCCAGCGCAGGCTCGTTACTTGAGACACCGACAACCCCATTTCATAGTAAAGGCTTGGCCTATTACTCGGATCTATAGCCAGTACGCTACTCGCATCCGAGTCAATGTCTATTGTGAGAGTCTGAAGTGCTTCTGAAATCCTCTCCCCCCCTGCCGCAAGCAATGCCAAAAGGCAGCGGTCTCGGACGTTTTTTATTTCGGGTAAGATCTCCAATAGTTTATGGAAGTCAAGTCGTAATTCTCCGATATAATGTCGCGCAGACCCACGATAATATTTAGGTAGCAAATTGACATAACTAGCCTTTATACCACCAGATATGCAACCAGCAAGAAATGACGTCTGATATATTCGCTGGGAATTTGATCGAGTAAATGTCATGTAAGACTTGTATGGAAATCCAATTCCTGGTTTATTACCGCCCTGCCCCAAAAGAATCATTTTCGGATTTGCACTCTGTACAAACTTATCTGACACCTCAAATGCAAACTTCAAAGCAGATCTATATACATTGACAGTACGCCTTTTTACCAAGCGGCGATTTAGTCTCACGCACACCATCCTGACTATTTCATCATCTGAATTGCAACCTACAGTCAAAGACTCGAAAAAAACATGCACGACATCCTCATACATCATCTCACCCGCTACTTTACCTAGCAGCAAAGAGCAAATTACGTACTCCACGACGAAATCTAAGTATCGAGCTAATGCTCCAACATAAGAATTCACTGTTAGTCTTGCCCGCCCCATAGCAATAAGGGCGCTACAGTATTGCTCCACCCCTGACACTACGATTCTGTCAGGAACAGACTCAATAACATATGTTTTCACACTATTTAATACTGCAGGAATCATTTTAAAATTTTTCATAGCGCCTCCACAGTCGGCTAAAGCTACTACGAAAAAAACCAACACCACAAGAACTTTTCTCCTCAAAAAACATGAAAAACCAACAAACAAACTCTTCTTTTAATGGCAATATCTTTTAATTATTTTCTGCAAGAATATATATACAAACCCAGACCACGACACCTTGGCATCCGACGCAGCTCAGGCAGATCAAGGTCTACGGCCAAACTTCACAAAAATCATTAACATGTCAATACTACTAATATTATCAATATATGAAATCCAAACATTACTTCTTGATCGAAATGATTTTTTTAATCTTAGTTAAAAAATTATGCATGGTCTTCGACACATTAAGAAATGCGGCTGGGAATCGGTACAACGAACTGCTTTGGTTCTTGCGGGCGACCTTTACCCCGCCCGCGTTTCCGGCGACGAGCTGGCATTGCGCCACATATGTGACCTTTCCACTGTAGGCACTGTCCCTCGCTTACCTGTACAGCGTGTGGATCGGTCGCCTTCCTTTTCCAACAGCTAGGTGTTCATCTTCGGAAATACTGATCGTAAACCAATCCACGGCAGTCACGGTTTGGGTATACGAGCGTAGCTTCTTAAGCTCTTCGACTACTCAGGTATGAGCTCTACGCTTGTCACGCAGCGCTCACCATGTGCCAATTTCAGTTAAGGGTATGCTCGTAAGATACTGATTCAAATGAAAATTATAATAGAGATTTCGTTTTTTTCCCTTGACCACTTCAGCCACATGGTCTTCAGTTCTCACTACCGTCCAAGAGAGAAATCACCATGAGATTTTCAGCTCTGTTCCACCCGGAATGCGCTCCCGTAGCTCTCGAAGGTGTTTTCCAATACGTGGTGTTCAGCGCCCTGCAGTGGAAGACCCCGAATCTTGATCTGATGGCAACCGCTAACAAACAGCGCTTCGCCGTCCTCTACAACCAGCCGCTAGAGGACAGGTTCGCAATCGAGACTCTCGAACAGGCACACATCCGAGGCGCAATGTCCGGGGTGAAGCTGGTTGCCGTTCACAAAGACGTGCTTCGTATCTTTTTGAGTGACGAAGTGGCGGGTTCCACTTTTTCTGCCATCGAAGCCCTATGGGAGCCGATCAAAGAACTGGAGCTCAATCGAAAGTTGGAAGTGGATTTTTCGTGTGAGCACGAGGCCTATTCAGGCCGTTCTGATTACTTGTTTTGGCGTGAAGTCAAGGAAGTCCTTGAGTCGAATAGCTTGGGGATTGAGCGCTATAACATACCGGTTCTCCATGACTGCGCTGAGGAAATATTAAACGGCGACGACCCAGTATCTCACCAGCTCCACGTTGACCTCCTCCAGACCGTTACCCGCCAGTCAGAAGCCCCCTCGGGGCTCCCCCCGAGGGTAGTGGACTCTGTAGCGTCGATGATGGGCCACTGTCGCTGTTCAATGACGGATTATTACGTCGGCGCGGGAAGCAAAAGTCCAGATGCCTAATAAAGCAATCGGATAGGTACTCAGTCTATCGTTGAGTGCCCGACGCAGGTACGGCTCACACATTCCTTCGCCACACGGTGCCCACCATGATCTATTCCCGCTTGCTTTATACCGAGCATGAGCAACCTCACAACGATGATGGTGAGGGCGCATATACGATTTTTTCTACACAACAGTTGTTTGGCCCTGACTGCGTTCCACTCGATGTTACGGGGATTCAGAAATTCGCTGTGCTCTGGGAGGATCAACCTGATACGAGAGTGATCGATTTGATCGAACAGTCGATCATCTTGAACCTTCTCTCCCCGGTGAAGCTGCTGAATGCCTCCAAAGGTATGCTCGTCGTCGTGTATGACGACGTATTAGTCGGTGAGAGTTTTGAGCTGTTTCATCTCGGTTGGGAAGAAATCGCTGCTGGTGTCATGTATGACGATTGGACTGTCCTACTTATCAAAGATGTCGCTGCAGGTTTAGGCTTTGATGGGGGCAGGATTTTCAGAAAGTTCGTTCGCGACATTCTTGACGACAACGAAATCGGAATCTTCGAGTTCACGCCTAAAATGTTCCTGTTTAAGGATGACTGGGCGCCTGAAAAAGTCTTCGGGCCACCAACTGATGAGGAACCCGAAGAAGAGCCGGAACAGCTGCGAGACGGGCCGGATCTCTTTGACGAGGACTTGGATTCGTGGCGAGAGTCGGCTACCGGTTCCAAGCCTATCCCATAGACACTGATGCTGGCCTGCGAAGTGGAGAATGCAGCTTTTGCGTGCCCTGCCGGGACGGCTGTCGTGAACCAGGCCCGGCGATACTCGCCGCCGTCCTGGCCCTACCGGGCTTCCATCCTCACGTCTGCGCGCTCCGCTTGCTTTTAGTGATCAGCCTTTGGCCCGGATGGCCCCTCGCCTACGAAAAAATTTCGCATCAGGCTCAAGGTTTTGCAAAACCAACCGTTTGTCATAGGTATGTACTCCCTTTGAGCGAACCGCTTTGATCCCACCAATCGATGATTACGCACTGCGTTTGAGTGCCGCCATTCCGTTTTTCAAGACGATCCTGGGCAACCGCCAGCACGATGCCTGGCAACGTCTGATCAGCTTCATCATGTCTTCAGAAACCCTTTCTGCATTTGATAAAGCAGCAGCCTATGTAGAGGGCTACGCACATGCGCTGGTCGACAGCGACCAGATCGACATTTCCATCGAACGAGATGTGTTGATCATCGAGACTGTCGACGCATGGCGATGCGCCCGTGTTGGCTCCAGCACCTCCACCTATTTGTAGCCACCAGTGAGTACCATGACTTCTATTTTTCAACGCTATGCCGACGACGAACCGTCTGAATTACGCATCCAGATGCCGCAGCGGGTTCTGGCTACAACCGTCAGTCATTACCCAATTGATGTTCTGGTAGGTCAGTGGGAAAAGTATCTGGTAGACCCCTCCTCCGCTCGTGAGCATTTTCCATGGGCAGCGCGATTCGTTATGGGCATGCCCGTGCCAACCTGGGCGCGCGGACTGGAATGGAACCTCGGTCAGAAGTCTCGTTTCATCTCAGCAATATGGTCAGGTGGGGATCTGGGCAGCTACCTCACGAATGACTGGTACGAGCCAGAAAGCGGTAGCAGGGCATTGGCCGAAAACAGTGAAATTTTGATTGATGGCCAACAACGTCTGCACAGCCTGGAAGAGTATCTCCTCGACCGGCTGGCGATTCCTGATGCACAAGGACAGCCAAGGATTTGGTCTGAGCTCGGCAACAGCGAAAGGAGACGTTTTCTGTCGACGATCTTTACCCATGCGCGGGTGTCTTCTGGCGACGAGGTAGCATTGCGCAGGACATACGATCTTTGCGCGCTGGGCGTAGTGCCTCGGTCATTTGATCAACGAGCTGTTCGGTAACGTTTAATCAAGGCGGTCGGGCGTATCCCTTCGGGATCGGCTGTCGTAAACCGAGCCCCGCTACGCTGGGTCTCGGCCCTTCGGGCTTCCATCCTTACGCTCTTCGACTATCCTGGTCTGCGCGCTCCGCTTGCGGAGCGATCCGACTCACCTTCTTGCTTGGACATTGGCTACCGCTCCCACATACTGCTAAACATCCGATCAAAGATGAGGCCGGGCAAATGGGTTGGCTCTTTTGGAAAGACAAGCGCCCCGCGTGGGTTCAGGCGGAAGAACGGGAATTCATCATGGCTGCGAACAACCTAAAATCGCTCCAGATAACGCCTCGCGGCGGCATGCGCATAGACCCCGAGGAGATCAGGGATCAGATCCTTGAGGCCCGAGAGTTATACAAAGATCTGGTTCAGAAACAACGGTAGCGAATAGGTAACCTGCTTGCAGCCACAGCCCTTTAGCATGATTTCAGAACTGCAAAACAAAGGTGTTCATTGGAGTTCTATTCACTGACACCATGGGCCCCAGGATGGTGGGTTCTCGATGATATCAATAGAGGTGCTCAGCTCGTGCTGCATGTGCTCGAAGACTTTATCGAGGCCGGGATGTGCTTTCGACTCTCGCAGTGCGCTCACTAGCTCCAGTAGCTCTCTTCCCTGTGACAAAGGCATTTGAACGTCGCAGTACACAGTGTCGTCATCGTCTGTCATACCCATAGGATTTTCTCCACATCACCCTGTTGTTCAGCTTCGCATCCCACAGAGGCGCCATTGCGTGCCCCTGCGGGGAAAGGCTGTCGTGAACCGAGCCTTGGCGACGCCTGCGTCTCGGCCCTTCGGGCTTCCATCCTACACGCCTGCGCGCTCCGCTTACCCAAGCCAGCCTGACTAAGCGACCTGCCAGGTGCTTGATTACACCCCACTTGACCACCCGGTTGCCTTGCCATTGCACAGCCAATCGCATTCAAGCTGGCCAGGCGTTGGCACTGCACTTATCCCACCTGTTGGCATCCGGCCTGCCAGCTATTGGCATCCCTTTGGTCAACTCGATTTGTGGCGATGGTCGGCGGATATAGCCCCAATATAGTCGTTCGGTAGCGGCAGAGATCGGCCCAGAGTGTGTAAAAACGTTTTTCAACGCGATTGGTGTCCAAAGTAGAACTGAAAATCGCGTCTCTACGCAAAATCCAGGTCGCCAACCAGCCGATAAATTTCAGATTTGGCATAGAAGCGCAGACTTCAATTTTGACTCAGCGTTTTTACACACTTTCGGCCAAAAGGGGGCATTCGTCTCGACAGTCAGTGGCCAAAGTGCTGAAATCAGCCCGAGCAGACGTGTGCCCATGATTCCATTCATGGGCGTGGCGATCTCCAGAACTGTTTAATTTTGAACTAGCGGACATTCAACACATGGATTTTGAAATGTTTAATTTTTTCAAAAAAAAGAAGGCCAAGGATGCGTCGTCACCGTTCGATACAAGACCAGCGCCAGTCTCTACGATGGTTTCGAAACCAATGCACGCTTTAAATAAAATGACCGGAGCTGAGCTTGCCGAGGAAGGTTTGCGGCAGATTGCCGTAGCTATCAAGAACAACGCTATCAAGATTGAGCCGGGGCGAGTCTATCCAGACGTCTATGCCCATGGCGACAAACCTGAAGGCGTGGCGCGGTTCACATACGTTATGTTCAGCCCTACCGTTCAGAACGAGGTGATGGCTCGTTGCACCATCATTTTTGACTCTGTGCGAGAAGGCGTCGCTACATGGCAGGTTGACTGGGCCGTTGCTAAAAATTATCGCAACAACAATTGGGGCAAGACTATTGCACTTAAAGCTCTGACCGAGTTTTGCAATGGGATGCAAGGCAAGCTTTCCGATGGATTTGCCATCGAAGCAGTGGTAGATGAAGGCAATGAAGCGTCTATCAAAATCGCAGACGGCTTGATTGGCAATGAAGACGTTATTTTTAACAAAGACACTGGAAAGAATGTTCATACATTCTTACGCCATTTCGAGCTGTAAATCACACCGCCAAATACAAAAGAGGGCCACCCGGCCCTTTTTCATTCTGGGAAATTTTAGAATAAGCGACTCGATCTGACTTCATAGACAATTCTCCAGCGGCAGAATTTTGCCGTTTTCTGCCGGTCGCGACATGCAGACAACGGCCAAAAGCGGTCATGGGGGATCTTTGAAACCGGAGGCGATTCAGTCTTGACAGTTTTTCTCGCTAGAATAGCTTGGGCGTTCAAGGTTGAAGGCCCTCTTCAATGTGGTGATTTTTGGTCGTCAGCCTATCGCGGTTGAACCGACCGTTGCCGGTCTCAGAAAGCTTGCGCTCTGATGCCCGGTACGTGCTAGGCCAAAAGTAGTGAAACCAAATGTCACATGACTCTCGCCTAGGGCGGCGTTCTGTGTCCTGCTGCAAGCTTGACCTGCTTCTACAAAACAGGAGGAGCCCATCCCTTGACGTTCTTGGTGGCGCCAGACACGGTCATGCGGGTCGTCGGTCGCGCCCATTTACACCTTCTCTGTCGTCGGGCTCCGGCCACCCCCTACTGGCTTGGGCGCATGATGGCCGCATTATGCATAGCCAACAAATTCCTTTTTGGCAGCTGTCGCCTACCGTCCTAGTCCCAGAGACACAGCTTAACTGTGGGCATGGCCGTCACCAATGCCCTATTGACACCGTACGCGCTCCGGCTGAAGCTCAGAAACCTACGCAAATCTAAAACCAAGGAAGACAATGCTAATTACCAAAGTAGTTTTGAAAGGTTTTCGGAACTTCGCGGATGCCACTATAAATCTTGAACGTAACACTTTAATTATTGGTGCGAACAATGTTGGAAAGACGAATTTGGTTTATTCTTTGCGATTGCTTTTAGATAAAAGCCTTTCTGATGCAGAGATTGAGCCCGTTGAGTCCGATTTCCACATCTCGGCTGCTGGGAAAATTTCTGACACATTGTCTGTGACGGTATATTTCTCTGAAATTACAGAGGATGCTGTACTTGCAAGTCTGAAAGGAAATATCACAGATGATTTATGCTCTGTTCTTCAATACACTGCCGATAGACGTACTCTGACCTATCAAATTCGAATCGGCGCCACGAAGTCTTCGCTTGTAGAAATCCCCTCAAGATATTACTTAAAGCATATAAATATGAGGTACGTGAAGTCTCGCAGAGATCTTGAAAAATATATTAACTCTGAAAAGAGACAGCTTCTAAAGTTATCCTTAGAGAATCGTAGCGAGACAGAGTCGAAGTCCGACCATCGGCAGATGGCTAGAATTGGAAAAGCGTTAGAAGCGATTAATGATAGAATCCGAAACTTGCATTATGTAAAAGGAGCGACTGATTCTGTAAATGAGGAGTTGCAAAAGCTTGCTCACGACTTCAGTGAGTATGAAGTAAAGCTCGACTCAGGCGCAATTCAGGTTCAGCAGTTTATTGATAGCTTACGTTTAGGCGCGTCTACGTCCGGAGCATCTGTAATGCTTGGGGGCGACGGGCGGAACAATCAAATTTTGATGGCCTTGTGGAAGGCTAAGAGCCAGCGTGAGCACGACCCGGATAGTGAGGTAGTATTTTATTGCGTCGAGGAACCTGAGGCGCACTTGCATCCCCATCAACAAAGAAAATTGGCTGACTATTTGATTAATCATCTCCCTGGGCAAACGTTTATTACTAGCCACTCACCACAGATTACGGCTCGCTACACGCCTTCTTCAATTGTCCATCTCAAAGTTAAAGGTGGGAGGACTAAAGCAGCAAGCAATGGTTGTAGCAACTGCATCAGTAAAGCATGGGATCACTTAGGGTATAGGATGAGCATTCTGCCCGCTGAAGCTTTCTTTGCTAAATGTGTTTTCCTTGTAGAGGGCCCGTCGGAGATTTTGTTTTATAGCGAACTTGCAAAACGCTTATCAGTGGACTTGGATTTTTACAATATTTCCATTTTGTCTGTAGACGGAATTCAATTTAGCGTTTACGTAAAAATCTTGGACGCCATGGAAATCCCTTGGGTGATGAGAACAGATAATGATGTCTCGGATATCACGGTAAAAAGAGTAAAGCAGCGTCATTTGGCGGGGATTAACCGTTGCTGCGCAGCGGTGGCTTTAGCCGCTATGCCACATTCCCCACTCGGTACGACCACTCAATCATTGCTGGCTGATGGTACTTGGAAGAAGGTTTCGAAGGAAACTAACCCAAAAGGCGCCTATCTGTCTCGCGTCGATCTTGAGCATGATTTGACAGAGGAAATGGAATCTGAAGTGATTGCTTATGCGTGTAAAAAACTGAGGAAACGCACTTTAGACGCCGCTATTGCGATCAAGTATTTGCAGGGTAAGAAAGCTATCCGCATGAGAGAGTTACTGGCGCAAATTTCAGATAGCCTTCCTCTCATCAAAGGTGGGAATTTGGCAAAGCCGCTACTCCATGCTAAAACTTTGGCTGAGGGCTAGGTATGCCTTCTCAATTCACTTACAGTGACGCTCAGAAAGCGGCTATTGACTGTCCCGGGAGTATGGTTATCACGGCCTGCCCTGGCAGTGGCAAGACAACAGTCATGGTAGAGAAGATCCGCCAAGAGTTTGATACGCTCAAGCCATACCAAGGAATCATCGGCATATCCTTCACTATCAAATCCAGCAAAGAACTCGACGATAAATGTAGAAAAAATGGAGCCAATATTAGAGCGAGTTTTTTCGGAACAATCGACAATTTCTGTCTTGCGGAGATTATATTCCCATTTCTAGCCAGGCTTTATGGATTTAGTGGTAACGAACTAACATGTGTGCAATATAGCAAACTGGAAGACGAGCATAAAGACTATCTTCCTGATCTTTCAAAGCCAGATGAAAATTTAGTCGCAAGCGACTACGATTTGTATGAGCCGGCATTTAAAGAGCACTACCGAGCGGGGTTCGTTCTTCTAGAGGCTGTCACGGTAATTGCCTGCAAGATTTTAGAGAGATCAGAGGCATGCAGGCGTTATATTAAAGCAAAGTATCGTACGGTTTACATAGATGAGTATCAGGATACATCGGAGCCTCAGCATGTACTTTTTTGCGCTCTGCACTCATTGGGTTTGAGAGCTGTAGCTGTTGGAGACACGCAACAATCTATATTTGCGTTCCGAGGGAGTGATCCTCGTCATCTGTTGTCACTCACGGCTAATGTAAGGGATTTTGAACATTACGTAATTGACATCAATCACCGCAGTCATCCCTCAATTATTAATTACTCTAAACGGTTGTATTCTCCTCATTGCCAACTGATCCCTGTTGCCGCTGCCGATATCCAGGTCTATCACCGTAGCTTTGATGGAACGCAAGAGGATGTAGCTAGGAGTCTTAGTAGTTGGATAGAGAGAGCAGTTCGTATATTTAAAATTGAGGATTTAAGTGAGGTCGCAATTTTAGTTAGATGGAACGTTTCAATAGACCGTCTTCAAAGACATCTTACCCTCCCAGCCAGATTCTACAGAGACGATTCGTTGTCAAAAATTTCCAGTCCGCTGGGGCGTTTTTTCTCTGCGCTGCTTTACTTTTATTTTGATAAACGCAAGCTCGTAGAGCAAGTTCTTGATGATTTTCCGCTGCTCAAAAGTACACCTGCTAGACTGAGAGCGCTTAGAAAGTCGATCCATGATCTGCGAGATTTTCAATTAGTTAAACTTCCAGGTGCATTTCTAGAGATCGCGCAGTCGTTCAATTTTCACAAGGAAAATCAAGTTGAAGTTGAGGCGCTTCAAAAAACCATCTCGTCTTCCGAGGAAATTTTACACTATGAGAGTGCGCATCCTGGCGAAGTTCAAGTGATGACACTTCATAAGTCGAAAGGCCTAGAGTTTGATTTTGTCGTGCATTTAGATCTTTATGATTGGGTGTTTCCCACTCGCAAGTACACGGGAAACTTCAACGATGAAGTTTTTCCGGACTGGGATCAAGAATTAAACCTTCATTTTGTAGGGATTACTAGGGCTAGGAAATGGTGTGTATTGATTACAAGTGATAAGAGAATAAACTCTGAGAATAATATTAAAAAAGGCAGTCCTTCTCAATTTCTTAGCTTGCCAGGGATTGCAGGGCTATACCGATAGAGTGATTGAGTTGCTTGAGCCACTGGATCGTCTAACCAAGAGTTAGGAGTATGATGGGAACTACCTATGAACGCTGGGAACGCTTGAGAAACTGGCCAAAATAGATTTCACGACCGTTAACAAACAGTGGTCTCACCTGACAACTCTGAACCTCATCAGGAACTGCATCGTACATGCAGATGGCGATGCAAATCCGTTCAAGAACTCCACAAAGCTCATACGCATAATTAATAGTTCTAAAAATTTGAGCTTTATCGAAGAGCAGCTCATCATGATAGATGCTTCTTATATATACTCATCAGTCGATACCATCCAGAGCTTCCTGCTCCATCTATTCGAAGCAGGCCATTGATGTAGCCTCCCTTTGGTACGCCAGAAATCATCTCCGCCTGAAACTAATGATTCTCACAAAAGGCTTCAGGTACTGGACTAAATAGGCAACAATGTGGCCTTTATGGACAAAATAAGCTCCGTAGAGGCCCGGCGAGCGGTGCGTCCACCATTCCTGCAGCCGGAAGTAATGGGCAAAGAAGGGAACCGCTATCTCGTATGGCCAGCAACCTGAAGACCGTTAGTCATGCGAGTATCCAGAATCCGTCGGAGTAGAGAATGACTTATCAGCCTGTTGAGCGGATCGGTGTCGCCAAGATAGATCTCGCGGTTACGACTTTATTTGGATGGATTTTTAGAGAAACCCCAATTGTCGATTACGGTATAGATGGGCAGATCGAATATGTTTTGAATGGCTGCCCTCAAGGACGTTTGATTGCGGTTCAAATCAAAGCTGGAGAGTCACACCTCACCCAAACTAAGCGTGGCCTTATATTCTACGGTGAGCTTAGACATCTTAATTACTGGCTCAATCACTCGATTCCGGTCTTGTTGGTAGTGTACACCCCCAGAAACGACACACTGCGCTGGGTACACATTACTGAAAACGCCGTAATAAAAACCGACAAAAGCTGGAACATAGTCTTTCCGACAGACCAGTTTTTCGACAAAAATTCGGCAGTTGAAATTTCGCAGCTTTTTTATAGTTCGCCTCGACCACCTGAACTTCAGACTTTTAGCGACACAGGCCCTGGCCCAATTCCTGGGCACTCGCAACACATCAAAGAATTGGTATACACAGTAGCAAAAAAAATCCAGCTCCCTCAATGGCATGCTTGGATCTGCTATGCCTGCTGTGATCACCTTCCTAAGTTATCTGAAGATTTCATCGACGGAGTGAGATACTCGGCAGCAGCTACCGTTGGTGCTATCTATCCGAGTGACGAATTGGGAAACATCCAACGAGCCATTCAAAACATGCTCAAAAGCGCTGACTCCGCTATTGATATCCTTCTGGAGCGCGCTGAATATCTTGCCAAATGGCGCTCATGGTGGGGGATTCGAGCTTATGAACGTGACTACACGAATAAAAACTTTAACGACGCAAAAGCTGAACATGAAGCTTGGCTGACTCGATATCTATCAGCGATGCAAAACTTCGTAAAGTCAGTCAATCTTTTTGCGGACTCAGTTCGGGAAAGCCTTGACCCAGATTTTTTCCTGGCAACAGGTAAATTCCTCTATTACGACGATGAGTTCGCTCGACTTTCGGATCTAAAGCCTCTTGAATATAGCAACGAAGAACGAAGGAGCATACTGATGAAGCGACTCGCCTAGACTGATTAGCACACTCCTCCAGAGAGTCGACCGCACTAGGGACGGCTCCGTGGCCAAGCCTATTTGCTCTTGCGGCGCAATCGAGACAAGATTTCCTCCATTTGAACCAGCGATACAACTAGCGACTCCAGCATCACGCGACCCTTCACTACGTCCAAGTCAGCATGCTGATCGATACCGACCAGACCGTAAGCTTTGCCAAATTCAAAGGACGGTAGATGAGCATCCGCTTGCCTGAGTTCGTTGATCCCTACCAGTACCTTGGTCATCGCCCTGGCCTCATCCTGGCTCACCTCCTTTTGCAACACCGCCTCCAGGTGCTTGACCGACCCGGCTTTCATTTTGCCTGGCGGAGTAGCCAGCACCGAAAGTGCTACCCCGTCCAACGACTCAACGGTGACCCGGGCCAAGTCCTTGGCCAATTCGAGCACACCGGTTTTCTCTAGCGCACGGAACCGGTGAATTCGATCAAAGATGTCGCTAATAGCATGGTGCGGTGCGAACAAGGGTTTTCCTGTCAGCTTTTCAAACGCCTCATTGAGCGCATTGTAAGCTGGCCTCAAACGCGTCTCGGGAGCTTGAGTATCGGCGGGCTCGGCTTTAGCTTGCGATGCCAGTAGTTCTTCCGAAACGCCCCCATCTGGCGCTACGTTGGCACCTGCCCACACCCGCTGCTGCCACAGCGGAAGCTGTCCAATGTCCTTGCCGTACACATTGATAAGGCCAAGATCATTCAGCCCGAAATGCACGCTGTAGCCTCGCGAGATACCGATGAAGCCTGTGTCGCGGGTACACCAGCTTAATGAGAAACCTCGGTAACTGCTAAGCAATGTCGTGACGCTCGGGCGGAACCACAGCCAGCAGCCACGATCCACCAGTCCAGCACCATCGACGCGCTCTCCAGAGCCATCAACCGCAAAATCCACCCTATTAGGTGGCTGCTCACCCAACACCCGCTCGCTGACCCGGCCTGGTTCGACCAATTCGGTTTTCCAGAGCGAGCCCCTCAAACTGAAGAGTTTCTTCCCTTGGTGCTGCACCGTCCACGACTTGGACACAACAGAGTCGTCGTTTGGAAAACCAAGCACGGGCACCTCATCATCCGCATCGATATCAGTGCGAGATGCGTGGAAAACAGCAGTCGAGGAGCCGTACTGGCTACCGCCTTCGTGTATAGGCTGCTTGAGCCCCTCCCACTTGTCAGCATCCATCTCCTCTTCCACCAGTTCTTCAGCCCAGTCGATGTGAGCAGCATCCGACACGATTTGGTGTCGGCTTCTGAAGCTAGACATCAGAAGGTACATCCCCCGAGCCTTCAGATAGTCGCGAAGGTGTTCCGAGCGCACCTCCAAAAGAACCGGCTCGCCGGCATCGTTGCGCGACAACCGCACGACCTCCTGGAATCCCTCAGCGGGACGCAGCCAAACGTCACCTTGCCGCTGCAATCCCAAAGAGATGACAAAATCTTGATGCAAATGCCATTCACTGGTGGCTACACCGTCAAACGACTGATCGATCACGAGCCCGGTGCCTACAGCATCGCCATGATGACTGCCCCAATCACCAGCCCAGTAGTAAGTGGAAATGCGCTGCGGTTCTGCGGGTGTGCCAGATTCAGGCGGGCTCGCTGTAAGAGCCGGCGTAGCGGCTTCCGCCTGGGTCGACCGGACATTGAGGTTCAGATTGAGATTGATAAAAGGCACTCGGAAGGATGCAAGCAGTTTCCCCTGCTCTGCCTTGTTGCTCCCGGGTTTCTCCTTAGGCTGATCAGCATCGCCATCGGTGGTTGAGTGGGCGCGGTCTGGCCAGACGTAGGTAGTCTCTAAACCGCCTGTAAAAGAGTTCCCGCCGATGTCGCTCCAGCCCAGTTCGTTTATCTGCTCACGATGTTCAAGCTCAAACATGACTGAGCCGACCCCGAAATACTCTTCGAGGAAGCCCTCATAGCCATACTCCCCTTCCCTACAGATCATTGATTCGGCACGAAGCGGTATCCAGACTTTCTGGGTAACCGAGGTCTTCCGGATCTTGCCCATCTCAAACCAGGCCTGAGGCTGGCACTCGGCGGTCTTGGGTATCACCGCAACTGCGGCTCGTGCCCCCGCTCCTTCCCTCAACACCAGCACAATAGACATCTCGCGCGCATGGTCGATAACGTCCATGTGCTTACGCACCATCTCCCGTACTTCCTCGGGTGGAATCAGTTGATCAATTGCATCGGCAGAGAAAAAGGCGCCCGGATTCTCAAAGCCATTCACGTTGGAATCCCAAAACGCGAAGCTAGGGCCTTGCGCAACCACCGCCTCAGTTCGACTGAGGTCAGTCCAGGCACTGCGCCAGTGTTCCAGAATTACCATGACCTGATCATCCTGATCAAGCTGCGCCCCATCAACCCGATGCCCATCCTCGGAGGCATCCGTAATCATTTCCATTTCTGGATCCTTATCCATCAGCCCCTCGCGCGTGCGCTGCCTATTGCCAAGGTGTGGATTAAACCACGAGCCGAGATCGGGCAGCAGGACGATGATCGCCATGCATTATCAATGCGATGCGAAGAGAGAGCCAAATTCGAGTGACGACATTTTGCCACCATCAGCTGTAGAATCTTCGCTCCCAGCGATCCCTGGTTGGTGTGGTTTAGTCATGCCAGCTGTCATTGACGCAAGTTCTCAGCTGGCAGTATCAACCATTCTCAAGGAAGCAGTCTGGCATGTCCGAAACGCTGAAAATCAAAATCGACTTCGCCGAGAAGCGTCAGCGTCCGGCAGAAGTCTTCCAGGCTATGAGCGGCTACATTGAGGCCTACCAAGCACTTGGTCAGGTCTTGGTCAATGCGCTAGGCGACCCAGAGGACTTCGAGCTTCAACTCGAGTGCATTGAGGCAGGGTCTGTTGCCAGCTTCATCAAAGCCGTCCCTGGTCGGTTCAAAGAATGGATGTCCTCCGCAATCATTGAATCGGGCTTCAGACTTGCGGATACCCTTTCAGGGGTAGAGAGTACGGCCACTGAAGGCGAGGTCGATGCAATCGCTTCTGTACTTGAAAGCGAACTGACCAAATCCGACACCCCGCACATGATTCACCCGAAAATCGACAGGAAAGAGCTCGCGTTTGCTCTTCAGAAATTTTCTGAGGCCAACAAAAAGCTACAACCGGACGAAACCGTCCTGACGTCCCTAGCGGACACAGAAAATGTCACTCCCATCAACACCCATTGGCGCTTCAACGCCAATCCGAAAAACATGTTTCTTGGAATCACAACAAGTTTCAACGGCACCGATAGACTCTACGTGCGCGCCCCAGTGAACATTGGCAAAGGTGCATGGTCGATGGTCAGTGTTACAACAGGCAGCCGGTACAACGCGAACATCATCGATGTGAAGTGGCTTGACGACTATCAAAATGGCCTAGTACGAGCAATCGGGCCCAAGGATGTCATGGAAGCCGAGGTCTCGTTCCAGCTCTACACTCCTCCTCCTGGCCAAGGCAAACCGTATATATCAAATGCCAAAGTTGTGAAGGTTATAGATATCCACCGGAACGTGGGGTTGCAACATGAAACAATACCCCTGTTCTAAAGAGCAGAAGGCGATTTTGGCGGAGCTCTGCTCTGAATACCTGTTCATCGTTACTCCGTTCGTTTTTTTGGTCGCAATCAAGCTCTACGCCTACTCATGGAGAGACATATTTTTAGCGGCTGACTGGTCACTGGTCTCGTGCATTATATTTGGACAAATCGCTGTGAGGACGTCCCGGGCCGCAATTAAAAACCGATCAGTGGATGACCGTCACTTCTCATGGTACTCATCTAAGCGATTCTTCTTGGTAGCCATGTCTCTTTTATTTTACTTCGGCATGATCGCCAAACCGACTCTATGCCTTGGACTCGCACAACTTGGCCTGTTCGCATTAGCCAGCTTTTTTCATTTCAAAGATGGTATTGCTGCCAAAGCTATCGAACACAGAACTGTCACTTCCCAGTGATACAGGCTGCAACACCTCTAGGCAGCAGAGCAGTGACCAGGCACACAGCTTGCTGCCACCAACGAAACGGAAAGGATGCCTAATCATGGCCGTAGAGTTTGATCTCAATCAGAACGAGAGGGATGCCCTGCTTCGCCACTGCCAATCGTTCCGCCCTGATTGAGGACGCACGAAAGCTCCCCCACCCAGCGCAGCAATCCTGACCAAGTCAGAAAACCAGCGCGACCTAACACCTCACTTCAATTTGGTAAAACAGACTTTCAATCACCAGACGGCGCCGGCCGGACATCACTGTGTAGGCTGCTGCACGACAAGGTCAGATCTGTCGGCGCTCATAAAGGAATGCTGTTCACCACATCAGGATTTCAATCAGGAGCGATAAAGTACGCGACAGCGCACGGTATTGCGCTTGTATCGATAATCGACGGTTTAGCTACCTATGAAACTCGCTCGGCGTATCCAGTTGCGCCGAAGCCTCCGACTTGGCTCAACCTTCCGAAATTTGCACTCTGGCACGTTGGCGAAAATGACGCTGGAAGCATCTCGATGAAGTCGCTAGGCCGTGCTGATACGGAAATCAACGAGATGTTCGGTGACTAGACCTATCTCGATCAAGGATTCTTGGGATGCAGAGCTCTGAAGGCTCTACTGATGTCCTTATTGGCACCAAGGGCCCCAAGATGGTGGATTCTCGATGATGTCAATGGATGTACTGAGTTCGTGCTGCATGTGCTGGAAGACCCTACCGAGACTTGGGTGAGCTTTCGACTCTCGCAGTGCGTTCACTAGCTCCAGCAGCTCTCGGCCTTGGGCCACCGGCATTTGAATGTCGCAGTACACAGTGTAATCGTCGTCTTCTGCCATGCCCGTCGACTCCTCAATCTGCTCCAGGTTTGTTTCTCACAGCCCTATGCTGCTCCAAGTGGCGCATCTCTGCTTCCCACCTGACCAGGAATTTATCCCAGTCCGTGGCGTAAGGCCCCTCGACCACCCGTGTCGAACCGATGCTCGCCTGCTGGAAACGCTCCCTCCATGGCTGAGGAATGGTTAGTTCCAAGACTATGTCGATGCCGCAGTTGTGATGCTGCACTGGGACAGAGTCACGAACCTCTTTCAGCTCGAGTGGTTCAGCGGTTGAAGGCATCCCGGTTCGCTCTTGGGCGTCGAGGTCGTCAAGGATGGCCAAGGTATCGGCTGCCTTTGGGTCACCTGGAAGGAGTCTGGCAATTTCCCAGAGGGCACTCCGTCTGGTGCGCTCAAGCTTTCGGAGTTCAACGTGGGTCATTCCAGCCTCTTTCAGGTTGGTTGAAGCTGGCCTACGGTCGTGGCGTGCCGCCGCTGGCGGAGGGCTGTCGTGAACCGAGCCGTAGCAAGTCAAGTCTCGGCCCTTCGGGCTGACATCCTGCACGCCCGCGCGCTTCGCTTGCTTGGTGCTCGCATGGACAGGGTAGTCTGGCGCAGCGAATTTGGATTCGCGCTGCGCTTTCTAGTGGGTGGGGCAAGCTGCACTCAGGTCGCAGGAAGCCCACTTTTGCTACAATCTGATGCGTTAGATCCAGTCTTCTTCACGTAGACACATGTGCTCTCTCCAGTGAACGCAGTCGTTGGTACTAACTTAGCGCAAGGGTGTGTCCCAATCCAGCCCTTGAAGGACTGCCAACACCATAACTGACGTAGTGTCGTCCGACGAGACGCGGTTGACGATCACAGGAATCATTCCGACGCATTCAGCAAGAGCGCGCGGATATACTGCGCTTTACGTTTGATAGGGCCATGTTATGAATCTGACTGATGCCTCGCTCGTACTGCTCCTCGCGGCACGCATCCATGGAACAGACGAAGCCATCAGAGCATCGGCGAAAAGTGTGGTAAAGAAATTGCCACGCGGTAAGCGTGACCTGATCTACAAGGTGATCGACAGCCGGACTCCGCTAGACTTGGTTAACTAATTTGGCGCAGCACCTGGATGACTGACCCAGAATCCACTGGTAGGTCGCCTGCCCTCTGCCACTCGTCGATAGTAGCTTGCGACAGGAGCGCTGAGAAACTCCTTTGCGTTCAGGGCGTGCCCCCCTTGGGGTCGGCTGTCGTAAACCCAGCCCGAGCGGTGCCCGCTGCTGTCTGGGCCCTCCGGGCTTCCATCCTCACGCCTGCGCGCTCCGCTTGCTGGAGCAGCCTCACGAAGCGCACCTAGATTCCTGCTGCGCTCAGGTCTCAGCGACTTGGTGGCTGACGCCCCAGGTTTTCCACGCTCTCAAAGGACTGCTCGACTGTTAGAATTAGGTCAGCTCCACATCATCCACCGGAAATCGAATGAACCCAGAATTGAATGAAGAAGAGATGCGCCGAGCTCTCTTTGGCAACCCCACGCCAGTAGAACAGGTGAGCGTCACTCCGGTACAGGCACCTGTTCCGGAGATCGGGCCTGCTCAACCGGTGAAGCCCGCGCAGAAAAAGAAAATCGCAAAGGCGTTCACTCCGAGGCTGAGGGTGACGCTGCGGGTGGGCAATGAATTTGAAGGCAAAACGTACGAGCTGATTCATGAGGCCGACACGCTGAGCACTCTCCTGGCAGAGCAGGAAGCTGTTAAAGCAGCCAAGAAAAAATACAGGTATGTAGAAGTGGTTTCGGTCAAATCGATGTAGCGCAGCGAGCTTGTGACTGATCCATCGCCCCGAAACACTTTGAACCAGGGCCATGTTAACTCGGCCTTACCAGTCAGGCTCCGGTTCTGTACCTAAATGGATCGACTTCACCAGCCCTCTCCGGTAATGCAAAGGGGTCGCGTATAGCTCCAGCGACAGAAGCCTTTCGGCTGCGACGATCAATGAGCTCATACGCTCACGGGGCACAGATACGAAGACAGCCAGCCGCCTCCCGCTTGCTGTCATGGATCCGATGCCTCTGGGAGCTTCCGCGTCTTGAAATAGACGCGCGTCAGCATAGAGCTGACACTCGGCCTCTGGGTATTTGAAATGCTCTGGGTACACCACTACGCCTTTGAGGGTGAGGATCATGTGCTCACTGAAATGGCCTTCATTTGCCCTGGAAAAGTCGGAACGCGCCAGGTTGAGCGACCAAGACATATCCCAACCCGAGACCTTGATTTGATAAAGCACCTGCTGCGACTCAAGCTTCGGACGGCCTCGTCGAGATTTGGGCTTCGGCTTCGCGGTGTTGGTCATAGTGACCTCTATCTGAAATCGGGCTTTGCGCTGAACACCATCCCGGCTGACCTCAGACCCTAAACTTACAGTCGGGCGGTGCTGATTCAGCTCGCGTAGGCTTGTAGCGGTATGCCAAGCTCGTAGCGCCAGTTCTTCCCTCTTTTTCACCAGGAGCCGCTCGGCTTTCATCGAATTTCAGCCTCAGACTCAGCGAAGCGCTGCCGTTGCAGCATAATGCCGCCAAATCTTTTCAATCGTGCGGGTACCGTCACAACAACTGCACAGCATCGCAAGGAAATTCAACGAATGTCGCAAGCCTCCAACAACCTAGCAGCCTACATCTGGTCTTTAGCCGACTTACTCCGTGGTGAATTTAAGCAAAGCCAGTACGGTCGCATCATTCTGCCGTTCACCTTGTTGCGTCGCCTCGAGTGCGTATTGGAGGCAAGCAAAGCGGCGGTTCTGGTGGAGCATGCACGCGTCCAGCAACTCAATATCTCCGAAGAAGCCCAGGAAAAACTACTCCTGCGCGCTAGCGGTGGTCTGTCCTTTTTCAATTCCTCGAAAATGGATCTATCCAAGCTCGGTGAATCCGGTATTAAGGCTAACCTTGAGTCCTATCTGCAGGGCTTTTCCAAAGACGCACGGGAAATCTTCGAACACTTCAAATTCACCGAGTTTCTCGGGCAACTGAACGATGCCAACCTGCTCTACAAGGTTGTGCAGAAGGTACGGAAGACGGACTTAAGCCCTGCGGCTGTTTCCAACCACGACATGGGCCTAGTGTTTGAAGAGTTGATTCGCCGATTTGCGGAAAGCTCGAATGACACCGCTGGGGAGCACTTTACCCCGCGTGACATCGTGCGCCTTACCACTTCCCTGGTGTTTATGGAAGACGATGATGCATTGACCAATCCCGGCATCATTCGCACCATTTACGACCCAACAGCCGGCACTGGCGGCTTTCTCTCATCGGGCATGGAGTACGTGCATGAGCTCAACCCACAGGCCGTAATGCGCGCCTATGGCCAGGAGCTCAACCCCGAGAGTTACGCCATCTGCAAAGCCGACATGCTGATCAAGGGCCAAGACGTCAGCAACATAAAGCTCGGTAACACCCTGTCGAATGATCAGCTGTACTCAACTGAATTTGACTACATGCTCTCCAACCCACCCTTTGGCGTGGACTGGAAAAAGATCGAGCACGACATCAATGACGAGCACACGCAAAAAGGCTTCAACGGCCGTTTTGGTGCGGGCTTGCCACGGGTCAGCGATGGCTCGTTATTGTTTTTAATGCACCTGATCAGCAAGCTTCGAGACGGCTCTCACGGCGGCGGACGCATTGGCATCATCCTCAATGGTTCGCCATTGTTTACCGGCGGTGCTGGCTCGGGTGAATCAGAAATTCGCCGCCACATTCTAGAAACCGACTTGCTCGAAGCCATCGTCGCGCTGCCCACCGATATGTTCTACAACACCGGTATCTCGACGTATATCTGGGTGCTGTCGAATAAAAAAACTGCAGAGCGCAGGGGCAAGGTACAGCTAATCAATGGCGTCAACTTGTGCGGAAAGATGCGCAAATCACTTGGCTCCAAACGTAATGAAATGGATGAAAGCGATATCGCCACGGTGATCCGAGCCTTTGGCAGTTTTGCTGCAATCGATGCCTATGAGCTGGACAAACAAGCCGCACAGAAAAGCAATCGCGGCCGTCAAGCGGCCAACCCGAAAGCTGAGGCAGCCAAGACATTCGCTAGCAAGATCTTCAACAGCTATGAGTTCGGCTATCGTCGCATCAGCATTGAGCGGCCCTTGCGTCTGTCCTACCAGTTCAGTGACACACGCATCGCTGAATGTCGCTTCGCCCCCGGCTCCCTCAACAGTGCCATGAAATGGCTCTACCAAGAGTACAGCGCCGTAGAGGGTGAGGACTGGAGCGATGATGACACCTGTAAGCGTTACGGTGACCTGAGCGCACATGAAGACGCCATTCGCCGTTATTTCAAACTGCACTTCGCCGACCTGAAAGAGAAGCACATCAAGGATTTGCTCAACAGAACAACATGGCTGGATCAGAAGCGGCTTTTAGCCAAGGCGCAAGGCCTGCAGGCCAGCATCGGCACTGCCCAGCACGACGACATGAACACGTTTGATGACGCGATCAAGGCCGCCTGCAAGCAACAAGGTATTACTCTGGATGCCAAAGACAAAAAGCAGATTATCGATGCGGTGAGCTGGAAGAACCCATCCGCCGCCAAGGTCATCAAGAAAGTTCACAAGGCGAAAGCCAATCCCCTATATGGCTTGTTCGCCGTCGACGGCGAGGTGCTGGAGTACCAAACCGATAGCGATCTACGCGACAACGAAAACGTCGCACTTGACCCGAGCCAGAGCGTTAACGCCATTAATGAGGCCTACTTCCTTAAAGAGGTGCAGCCACACGTGCCCGATGCCTGGATCGATGCGAGTAAAAAAGACGCTAAGGATCAGGAAATCGGTATCGTTGGATATGAAATTCCCTTTAACCGGCATTTTTACCAGTACCAATCGCCACGGAGCTTGCTGGAGATCGATGCGGATCTGGATGCGGTATCAGCTGAGATTATGCAGTTGCTACAAGAGGTGCACTCGTAATGGCAGGGCGATATAAGCAGTACCCTGAATATGGGAGTTCGGATATTGAGTGGCTGGGAGAGATCCCAACCACATGGAAATTTTCACGCTTAAAGTTCATGGCGAAAATCAAGAACGGTCAAGATTATAAAAGTGTAGAGGTTGACGAGGGCTATCCTGTCATAGGTTCAGGCGGGCAATTCACTTACGCTTCTCAGTTCACATATGATCAAGAATCTGTTCTTCTCGGCCGCAAAGGCACAATCGATAGACCGCTATACATTAATGAGCCGTTCTGGACGGTTGACACAATGTATTACACGGTAATAAACAAAGACATACTTCCGAAATATCTTTATTACTTAGCGCTGACCATTCAGTTTGGAAGGTATTCTACAAATACAGCCTTGCCGAGTATGACTCAGGAGAATCTGGGCAATTACATATTTGCAATACCTAAAGACAAGAGTGATCAAGATACAATCGCGAGCTTCCTCGATCATGAAACCGCCAAAATCGACACCCTAATCGAAAAGCAACAACAACTCATCCAGCTGCTAAAAGAAAAACGTCAGGCCGTGATTAGCCATGCCGTTACCAAAGGTTTGAACCCAAGCGCAAAAATGCGGGATTCGGGTGTTGAATGGTTGGGGGAAGTGCCGGAGCATTGGAGGGTTCTGTCGCTAGGTAAAATCACTGTGAGCAAATGTGACGGGCCATTCGGGTCAGGCTTGAAATCAGAACACTACTCAGACTTTGGCGTTCGTGTAATACGTCTGCAAAATATAAAAACAGATGGCTATTACGAGGGTGAGGGAGCATTTATTGATGAAGAATACTATAAAAACAATCTCTCAAACCATGATGTAATTGCAGGCGATCTATTAATTGCTGGACTTGGCGACCCCAACAATCCAGTAGGAAGAGCATGTGTTGCACCTAATGATATATCACCAGCCATGGTAAAGGCTGATTGTTTTAGATTTCGACTGGATGGTGAAAAAGTTCTGCCTGCCTTTGTTGCAAGGCAACTATCTTTTAGTGCCTGGTCGGATGCTGGCAGGCTGTCGAATGGCTCGACCAGAGCAAGAATACCTCTTTCCCTCATGGCAACTCGGATAGTTGCAATATGCCCAATGAATGAGCAGGCCAAAATACTAGAGCACATAGAGACCCTAGTAGAAAAATACGACAAGCTGGAGCAAAAAGCCGTAGATGCAAGTTTGCTATTGGCTGAGCGCCGCACCGCACTAATCTCCGCTGCAGTTACCGGCAAAATCGACGTAAGAGACTGGGTCGTGCCGCAATCCAGTCAAACCGACAAGGAAGTAGCCGCATGAGTGCATGGGGTGGCGGTAAGGGCATGGGCGTATTCTGCACGGCCTCCGAACTTGATCTCTGCGAGCCTGCAAAGGCGGCCGTAACAGTTGCCACTCTCAGGCTACGGGAGTTAGTCGAGCGACCTTTGGCCATCCCTGATTACCAGCGACGCTATTGTTGGGGGCCAGAGCAAGTGGCGTCGTTGTTGGCTGATATCCAGCAGCAGTTCCAGCCAGCCGAGGCAACCTCCCCTCTAGCGCCGTTGTTTCTCGGCACGATAATCCTGCACCAAGAACCCGCAGAGATTACAGGCACTAAAGACCATCTGGTCGATGGCCAGCAACGCTGTTTGACCTTGGTGTTGCTGTTGCACGCGCTGGGGAAAAATGAACCACTAGCAGTCAAACAATTGCTGCAAGCGGAATTCCCCGACAGTCAATCGCAGCAAAACCTGGCGGCCAACTTTCAGCAAATTGGGCGCTACCTGACTACTGAGCCCGGTAAAGGGTTGCAGATCGATAAGCTGTTGGACAAGCTCCAGTTCGTGGTGATCAGCATCTCCTCGATTGACCAAGCTTTTGCCTTTTTCGATAGCCAAAATACCTCCGGCAAGCGCCTGAGCGATTTTGACCTGCTCAAGGCCCGGCATCTTCGCGCCGTGGTCTCGGACGCCAGTGTGGGTATTGGCTGCTCTAACCTGTGGGAGGCGTATGAGCGGCAAAAGGTCGGTAACGGCCAACGCCTGGCCTATTTCTTGACCGAGCAGATTCTGGCGCGCACGCGTTTTCGCCAACGTGGTAATAAAGTGGACGACTTGCAACTGGTGAAGGAGTTTGCCGTACAGGCACCGAAACCCACAGCCGACGGCCCTAAGACCATCCAGCTATCGCCGCCGACGGCCGTGAGTTTTTATCGCGACTGGAATGTTAGCCATGACGCTAACCACGCTGAGGCCGATGTGTTCACATTCACAACGTTGGTCAATGTGAATGGCTCGCAGGTTGCCGTCGAAGAGCGCAGCGTCTCGCGTCTACCGTTACAGCTGAATCAGCCGCTATTGGGCGGCGAGCAGTTCTTTTTTTATATCGCCAAATACACCGAGCTGTATAAACAGCATTTCCCGCTGGACATTACGTCAGGCAATTCAACGCTCGTTGAACCAGAGCAGCAGAATGCAACCCTACACGGGCGATTGCTGAAGCTCCATCGTGCGGTTGAGCAAGGGCAGGATGCCGGCTATTCACGGTTAATCGAAATATGGCTGGCGATGCTAGTGTTTTATCTGGATCGCTTTGCTGAGGATGAACGCTTTGCCTCCTTTGCGACCTTGGCAGATCAATACGTGTTCAGCCTGCGCATTACCGAAGGCTCGTTACGCCGCAGTACCGTAGAAAATCATTTTGCAACAAATGAAATTTTTGCCGACCTGTTGCAATGCCCATCCTCACTGCAGGCCGTGGCTCTGATCGAAAAACTGAGTGGCAAACAGGCACAAGCGCTACTGAAATTTGAGCCAGCGCAGGTGGAAAAAACCAAAAAAAGGCCAGTGATACGACGTTATCTCAAGGCGTTCGCAAGCACCTACGCAGCGGGTAATAGCCCGCATTTGAATAGCCACACGTCTTTAGCGACTGTCTTGCACGCCAAGTTCTTCAAGGATGAGCAACATGCCTAATCGCGCCCATGAGCTTACGGCGAATAAATACAGTGCACAGCGTATGGTCAGCGGCAGTGAAGAGCACGCAGGACACATTCCTGCGCTGGACACACCCTTTCTGATTCCCATCTACCAGCGCCTGTACACGTGGGAGACGCAGCACGTCGAGTGCTTGCTCCAGGACGTCTGGGAGGCTTACCAGCAGCAGTCAGACACCGAATATTTTATCGGCGCGGTGGTCGTCAGCCCAATTGCTGATGGCCGTCTTGAACTCATTGACGGCCAGCAGCGCATGACCACCTTATGGCTTATTGCCTCCGTGCTGGTGACTGCACCGCTCGGTTTAAGCCTTGACTCGTTACTCAAGTGGCGAAGCTTTATGGCTGTCGGTACCAAGCAACCACCAGTCGCCCGGTTGGATTTCTCTGGTCGCGAGCAAGACAAGCACGCATTGGCGGGTTTCATGCGCAACTGGGGATGCGACTGTGGTTGCGCATCGAGCACTGAATGCAATGGCTGGTTAAAAAACGAAGCTATGGTTGTTGCCCGCAAAACGATAATCAACTTCTTCAACAGACTGGCCAACCAGCCTCAGCAAGAGGAAGGTATGACAGGCGCTGGTCGAGTGCAGGCATTCAGTGACTATCTATGGGCCAAGGCCACCTTCGTCGTTACCAAGCTGCATCAAGAGACCGATAAGAATCGATTTTTTGACAGCATGAATAGCCGTGGCGTGCAGCTCGAAAAACATGAAATTCTCAAGGCGCGATTGCTCAACCAACTGCCAGAGATAGAGCGACGGGTTTATGCTTGGGCGTGGGATCTGTGCGCCGACATTGATGGGTATGTTAAAAACAGCTTACAGGCCGAGCTCGACTATGGGCGAAGCGCACACCACATTGGAACTCACTTGCTGAGTAAGGTAACTACCCGAAGTGAGGGCGGTACAGACTCTTTAGTAGAGGGTACACGGACATTAGCGCACATACTCAATACCCCAAATGCAAAAACAAACACTGTAGACACTGACGAAGAATTATCCACGAAGTATAAAAGCTTCGTTTCATTTCCAGTTTTTTTGCTGCATGTGTTGAGATTGTTTGTTGGTGACTCTACACCTAACAGTGACCATGCGGGTGTTTCGGTCGATCATAAAAAACTGCTTGCTGAGTTTGACAAGCATTTTCCGAGTAACCTCGAGCATCAGCACAAACCGTTTGGTGACAAGACGCAGTGCAAGGCGTTTATCCATTGCTTGCTGCGCTGTCGGCTACTCATGGACAATTTTATGATTAAAGGCCATGTTCATGAGAGCAGTCACGTGGCGACGCGCTGGGAGATTGCCTCACCATTAGCAGAAGCTTCCAAAAACAATCAGCGAACCAAGCGTACCGGCCAACACTGGGACTCCATCAGCATGTTGCAAAGCATGATGTATTTCAGTCAAGACTTGACCCGTGTGCCTTGGTTGACGGAAGCGCTGAAAGCATTATATGAGCCAGGTGCCCAACTTGATGACGCCAAGAACCTGCTGAATGGGCTAACACAGCAAGATGCACGTTATGCGCAAACGGTCGCCAGAGGCAAAAGCCTGCAGGAGATTTTGGGCGTGGGTGATACCTTTGCACTGTGTGACGGCCTAGGCACAGATACTCCGCATTATTGGTTTTACAAGCTTGAGTATTTACTCTGGGAGTGCTGGTTCAATGCTGACGATCCCGACAACAAACCTGTGAGACCAGAGATTTTGAAGGGTAGCACCACTATTTTTCGTATGCGCCATGTTACCTCAGTAGAACATGTCAGCCCTCAAAGTAAAAACACAGGTGAAATCACTCAGTTGGATCGCTTTGGTAATCTTGCGTTGTTGTCCGTTGGCGAGAACTCGACCTATAGCGATAAAGACCCCGTTGAGAAAAAAGGAATGTTCAGGGCGGGCCTTAACAAAGGCATAATTCAATCATTGAAATTGGCGGATATATTTTCTTCTATAAATGACGATAGCGACTGGTGCGATACAGCCATGAAGAAGCACGAAACCGCCATGGCTGCGGTCTTGCTTGATGCACATCCAGAATTAGCGCAAGGAGCGACGCAATGAGCAAAGCCGGCGAACTGATGTTTCAAAACGACATGCTCAAGCATCTGGTCAGTACCGGCTGGTTGCTTGGCAAAGCCGAACACTACAACCGTGAACTGGCCTTGTACCCAGAAGACCTGCTGGGGTTTGTGCAAGATACCCAGCCCGAGCAGTGGCAAAGATTCTGCGCGCTATACCCCTCCCAACCTGGGCAGCACTTTCTTGAGCGGGTCGCCAGCCAGCTGAATAAAACCGACCCCAACGCCGCCAGTAAAGAGATGCGCACCTTCGGCACTTTAGGCGTGTTGCGTCACGAACTACGCCACCGTGGTACTCGTTTCAGCCTGTGCCAGTTCAAGCCTGAGCACGAGCTAAACCCTGACACCTTGATGCGTTATGCCAAGAACCGCTGCCGGGTGGTGCCGGAGCTGGTGTATTCACCTTGGGCCACACAAGAACACCTCGAACAAACCGGCAGCAAGGCCAAAGCCTGGCGAATCGACCTGGTGTTGTTTGTGAACGGTTTACCAGTAGCCACACTGGAACTGAAATCCGAATTCAAGCAGGCCGTCCACAACGCCATTAAGCAATACAAAACCACCCGGCTTGCCACCGACCCGGTGACCAAAAAGCCCGAACCGCTGCTGACCTTCAAGCGGGGCGCCCTGGTGCATTTTGCCGTGAGCCAGTACGAGGTCTATATGACCACACGACTGGAGGGGGCAGACACCTTCTTCCTGCCGTTTAACAAAGGCACCTCGGTCGGCGGTGCTGGTAATGACGCGCCGGCAGACATTAACCAGTACGCCACCGATTACCTGTGGAACGAGGTGTTGCTACCCAGTAACTTGCTGGCGATTCTCGGGCACTTTGTGCACCTACAAATTGAAGAGAAGGAAGACTGGCAGGGCCGTAAATACAAAAAAGAAAGCCTGATTTTCCCGCGTTATCACCAGTGGGATGTGGTGAATAAATTGGTCACTGACGCCCGCAATGAAGGCCCTGGGCATAAATATTTGATCCAGCACAGCGCCGGTTCCGGTAAGTCCAACTCGATTGCCTGGGTCGCACATCAACTATCTGCGCTCTACGACGAGCAGGGCTGCAAGCAATTCAACTCAGTGATTGTGGTGACGGATCGCACCGTACTGGATGATCAGCTACAAGACACCATCAACCAGTTTGAACACGTCGATGGTGCCGTTGGCCGCATCAATAATCAGGAAGGTGACGGCTCCAAATCGGAGAAGCTCGCGGCCGCGCTGGAAAACTCACAGCCGATTATTATCGTCACCATCCAGACCTTTCCTTATGTGCTGCGCGCCATCGAAAACAGCGTCAGCTTGAAAGAGCGCAGCTACGCGATCATTGCCGACGAAGCACACTCCTCGCAAACTGGCTCTACAGCGCGGCAGCTGAAAGAAGTGCTGATGATTGAGGCTAAGGCTGATGGTGAGGACGAGCTCAGCTCTGAGGACATTCTCGATGCCGCCGTGGCGTCACGCCGCGCGTCAAAAAACCTCAGTTATTTTGCGTTCACCGCCACGCCAAAAACCAAGACGCTGGAGCTGTTTGGCCGTTTGCCTAAACCCGCCGAACTACCCTCTAAAACCAACAAGCCTGAGGCCTACCATGTGTACAGCATGCGCCAGGCTATTGAAGAGGGCTTTATTCTCGATGTGCTGAAGAACTACACCAACTACAAGGTGGCGTACAACCTGGCGCAAAAAATCGACAAGGCGGATCAGGAGGTTGAAAGCAAAAAAGCCAAGGTCAAACTCAACCAGTGGGTGCGCCTGCACGAGTACAACATCGCGCAAAAGGTACAGGTAATCGTCGAGCACTTCCGTAGCAACGTAATGGGCCTATTGGGTGGACAAGCCAAGGCCATGGTAGTGACCAGCTCACGCAAAGAAGCCGTGCGATATAAGCTGTGCTTTGACAAATACATCATCGACAAGGGTTACCAAAAAATCCATGCCATGGTCGCGTTCTCCGGTGAGGTAGAGTTCAACGAGAAAGACCCGAACGCCGTGGCCCTAATCGGTAACAAATACACCGAGAGCAACATGAATCCCTTCCTCAAAGGCCGTGACATGCGCAAAGCCTTTGATAGCGATGATTATCAGGTGATGATCGTTGCCAACAAATTTCAGACCGGGTTTGACCAGCCCAAGCTCTGCGCCATGTACGTGGACAAAAAGCTCGGCGGCGTCGAGTGCGTACAGACCCTGTCACGCTTGAACCGGACGTATCCTGGCAAAGCAGCAGTAGGCACTTTTATCCTGGATTTCTTCAACGATCCACAAGACATCCTCGACTCGTTCCAGCCGTATTTTCAGACAGCAGAACTGGCCGACGTGTCCAATCCAGACTTGATCTTCGATCTGTTTGAAAAGCTCAATGCGGCGGGAATTTACAAGTCGAACGAGGTTGAGCAGTTCTGCGAAGCCTTCTTCGTCAAAAACAAAAGCAACGCGGCGATTGCCAACATTTGTAAGCCAGCAGTCGAGCGATGGACGAAAAGCTACAAGTTGGCGGTTGACGCCTACGCGCACTCGAAGGACATTTTTGAGCGAATTAAAAAGACGCAGGATGCAGTGTTGATCGCCAACGCGGAAAACGACCTGAAGGAATGCAAGCAAGCCAAGGATGCCTTGGACATTTTCAAAAAGGATCTCGGCACTTTCGTGCGCTTCTATGAGTTCATGTCGCAGATCGTCGACTACGATGACAAGCAGCTGGAAAAGCTCAGCCTATATGCGCGCAATCTAAGCCCAATGTTGCGCGAAACCGCCGTGGACGAGGATGATATTGACTTGGACAGTATCCTGCTCAGTCATTACCGGGTCTCAAAGATCAGCCAGCAAGACCTTAAGCTAATCGAGGACTCAGCAGACCATAAGCTTGTGCCTGGTGAGGGACTTGGTTCAGCTAAGGCGAAGGATAAAAAGGAAGAGCTGCTTTCTCAGATTCTAGACCGGCTCAACGAGCTATTTGTGACAGATCAGCTTACTGACAAAGACATGGTGAATTACGCCTACACCATCCGGGACAAGGTCAGTGAGAATCAGTTGGTGATGCAGCAACTGGCCAACAATACCGCCGAGCAAGCGTTACTGGGCAACTTTGCCAACGCGGTCGATGACGCAATTATGGACAGTGGAGAGGCTCACCAAAATCAAATGATGCAGTTGTTATCTGACCCAGCTAAGGCCAGTAAATTTGCCAAGGTTATATTTGACTTGCTTAACTTGAAGGCGTAAGCGGCCGCCTAAGAGTAATGGGTAAACTTAAACATGGATTACTACCATTTAACGCAGCACACCGAGTCAGCCTGCCAGCGTACACTTAGTCAAATCGCCCCCCACTTTATACCTAAAGAATAGATGCATATGCCTAAACTCAAAGCGGAGCTAAAATTTAACCTCATAGGCAGCATGCTAGGTAAAAGCTGTATATCCATACAAAAAAACTCACTTATATGTTTAAATAAAGACACCTCATTCGAGTCTGATTTAATTTTCGACAGCACCGAGTTCGCAATATTTAAAAAGGGCTTTTGGGGTTGCACTCTAATAATTAACACTGGCATCTCCACTCTAAAATATCGCTTTCTTAAAAGCAACGGCTCCGATATATTTCTTGAAACGCTGAATACAATTATTGCTGAACACATAAGCGAACGCCTGGACAGGGTTTTCACCGAATTCAACACTTATGTAATTCGTGAGTATCCTAGGGACTCGCGAATAGACCTAATTTTCAACCTTTGCAAGACATTAAGCAGTCGTTACAGCGCTCAAGCTGATCTTTGGGACACCTTACTTAAACCAAACTATATAAGTAAGATCAAGGAGATAATTAGCTTTCACCCCGTCACTTCTGAGTTTCTTCGTCAGCACCACGAGAAAATTCAGTTGGAAAATCGAGCGGCGTTTTTTGATCTGGTTGAATCAAATCCTTTAACCCATGAGCAGCGCCTAGGTGTCTTACGCTCCAATGACAAGAATATGGTTCTGGCAGCTGCTGGAACTGGTAAAACCTCTGTCATGGTCGCTAAAGCACTAGATCTAATTGAACGTCAATTGGCGAAACCTTCGGAAATTTTGGTACTTGCATACAACCGATCTGCCGCTGAAGAGCTTAAAGAACGATTGAGTGATAAAGCTAATAAAAGCAATATTACGCTCGAGTCGCTTCCGCAAATATCAACTTTTCACGCGCTTGGAAGAAAGCTTCTTCGGGATTCAGGCATATCAACTCACATGAGCGCTTTCACTGAAGATGAAATAAAATTCAAGCAGTGGGTCACATCATGGCTGGAGACATATCTTAAGTCAGACAACTCAAGACTGCTTA
The DNA here is from genome assembly GCF_053502595.1 of Pseudomonas sp. LY-1. NCBI lineage: Bacteria > Pseudomonadati > Pseudomonadota > Gammaproteobacteria > Pseudomonadales > Pseudomonadaceae > Pseudomonas > Pseudomonas sp. LY-1. The sequence continues at coordinate 5,373,543 of NZ_CP094353.1, forward strand.
ACTTTGTTAACTTATTCCCTGAGCCAACGAACCCTTTCGATTTCAAGACTCAGGCTGAGTACGAGAGATATGTTAGGGACAATGAACTCAGAACACTTAACGGAGAGAGGGTTAAAGGCTATCAAGAGCTTTTAATTGCTAACTTTATGTACCTAAATGGAGTTGAATACACATACGAAGCACCTTACGTAAGTAAGCGACGTATAGAAATCGGCTTTGACTACCGCCCGGATTTTTACATCAAAGACACGAGCATCTACATAGAGCACTTCGGTGTAGATCGAAATGGTGGTACTCGACCCGACATTGATTCGGCAAAGTACAACGAGTCCATGCTTAGCAAGCGGGCACTGCATATCGAATGCGAAACAAATCTTATAGAGACGTTTCACTACGAGTGGATCGAAGGAACTTTGCTTGAAGGCTTGGAGGCAAGACTTACAGTGCACGGTATCGTTTGTAAGCCAAAGGATCCAGAAGAGATACTTAAAAAGCTTCGCGAGGAAGGGCGCATTGCAACCTGGAGTGACCTAATGACGAAGGCGCTGCAGGCAATTCGTGTGGAAAGGCTGACCAAAGAATCTATGATCGACAGATTCAACAAGGCAGGCATAGCCCAACCCAATCAAATCGCAGAAATATTAGATGCCATACACGCAGGATATATCCAGGAACTAAAAGATCAAAACGCTATCGATTTCGATGACATGATTATCCGTGCAATCCATTCTATCAATAGCGAACAATACATCCCCAAATGGAAGTATATTTTAGTAGACGAGTTTCAAGATATTTCAGTCGCGCGCATGGAGCTTATTACATCCCTTATCGAAAAAGGGCCACAACCGTCCCTGACCGTAGTAGGGGACGACTGGCAGTCTATCTATCGCTTCTCTGGCGGCAAATTAGAGCTGACCACTCGTTTTGGTGAGCTAGTCGGAAATTATACGGAGACAAAACTGCAAAAAACTTTCCGCTACAACAATAGCATCGCCAATACTGCAGGGCAGTTTATTATGGAGAACCCTGAGCAGTATAAGAAACATATCGAAACCCACATCAAGCTGACCCAGTCACAGGTATACTTACTTGACGACAAATCCACTGGAAAAGACGGCGTATACGAAAGAGTTAAAGAGGTGGTTCAAAAGATCAGAGCCAATGACACTAACGGCAGCATCGCAGTTATTGCTCGATATAACTATTTACTAGAATCCGCAAAATTAAATTTAACTAGCGCAAAACTCCAGGCAAATATTAGCTTCTGGAGCTTTCACAAGTCAAAAGGCCTTGAGGCCGATTACTGCGTACTGATTGGCTTCTTTCAAGGGCGCTTGGGATTCCCCAATGAAAACAAAGACGAAGCAATCATAGAGGCTCTACTCCCTTCGTTGGACTCGTTCCCTCATTCTGAGGAAAGGCGGCTACTGTATGTCGGAATTACGCGTGCCAAGAAGAAGCTGTACATAATTGCCGACCCACAAGCTCCTTCTGACTTTATTAGTGAGATGCTCAGCCCTAAGTACGAATTGAATATTGCATCCAACGCATTCCAAGATAAATACCGTAAAATCTTCAAATGTCCCAACTGTCAAGATGGATACTTCAGACTCAAAAATGGCGTGTACGGAGAATTCTACTTTTGTAGTACGGGCCGGGGTTGCCAGGTTGGAAAGGCAAGGGTTTGCTCTAATTGTCGCGCCCCCTCAGTTGACTCACGGAGTGCTAGCACCTGCAATAACGTAGCCTGTGGTCTCTCAATTAAAATATGTGAGAAGTGTGGGCGCCCCATGAAATTACGTAAAGGTGCATTTGGAGAGTTTTGGGGGTGCACGGGCTACGGAATTAAAGAAGACCAATGCAAACAAACGAGAAATCATTAGACTACAAACTTCATAGTCTCATGGCCAATTAGACTCTTCGCCTTACAACTCCAACGAAGATTGAACATTTTGAACTTAAGGCAGGAGCACTGATTGGAGTACGGTAAGATATAGTGGATCCACCAGGCCCCTTTGAGTCCAGTCTTGCGCTACTCATAACATGGAACAAGTCCAGCCGACACAAGAACTTAGTATTCATCTAGGTGAGGATGCCTTACTGGACAACACTGTACTCAAACCCCGAACGGAAAAGACAGTTCACTGCCTCGGTCACAGCCTTGTCATCAGCCTGACGTCATTGCTTGGGTATGCGGTGAGCTACGCCGCCCTTCGCGTAACGCAAGCGGAGCGCGCAGGCCACAGGCCGAAGGCGTGCGGATGGAAGCCCGTTAGGGCCGAGGCCCGGCACGGGACTTGGTTCACGACAGCCAGCCCGCAGGGCACGCCAATAAACGCTGATGAAAGACAAACTCAATCCGCGAGAACCACGAGTACGGGGGCGACCGCTCAAAGAGGAAGTGTTCTCAAAGTGTCGTACTTCTCGAACCTAACACCGATATCCCCATAGATCGGAGGTAGGTTCTTCGACATGGCAACTCCCCTCCGAACATCACTGCAGTATCGGAGGTGTCTGATGAATCGCCTGAGAAAGACGAAGGTAATCGCGCAAGCTAGTACGTCCATTTTCCCGTTGAAAAGTAGCGAGCACGTACCGAGAATTTACGGTCGTCATCACCCAGAATCTCCCCTCGCGTTCGACTTTCAGAACATCAGAAGTACGGATCAAATGGCCGTCACCAAACCGCCCATACTGGTCTTTTCGCTTGTGGCCAAAAACTACACCGATACCTGATCGTGACCTGATGGAAACACCGCAGAGGTACGCGGTCACTGGCACTTCAAAGCCTTGCTCCTGGGCTTTGATTATTCGCTTGAGATCGAAATCTGTATGGCGCTTTCCATGAAAGTTTACATCTAAAGTGTCCAGCATCATTGCGCTCCGGTGGCAGTCCGTACGGCGTTAACAGAATTCCGCACGGAACCAGGCGCGCTAATACCGTGCAGGATTATTGGTAGCATCAATGTCCTTGAATCATGCTCAAGAGAAAGATGGGTCTCAGATTTGTCAGCGCTTCGACTTTGAAATCTGGCTGGTGCGAGGTGTGATACACCGCCCCCTCACCCACTTCCAGTAAGCAGACCTCAGAGCCCATACTGTCCTCACCTACGGTTACTCTGGTTAACCGCTCCATCTGCCAGCCTCCGGACTTATTCATCCAAGATGGCGTCACAGCCATAATCTCAGTGATAGCTAAATCCGCACCTTGGCTTACCAACATTTTCTGAAGCTGGTGGGTGTCGTCAATCATCACCGCGCACTCGCTGAGCCGACCCTCGTTTTCGACGCTAAGGGTTAAGTGATACCAAGGCGTTCGGAGCAGCCTTGAGACTCCACGCCAATGGGACACGCCTTCCCCGAACATTCCTGGGACGCCTATCAGGTCGTTGTCTAAGGTTCTGAACATGTGTCGCCTCAAGCTGCTGGAGCACGTCAGTTGCCCAGCAGAACCGGTTGGTAATCAGAAAAGGGAAAATATCGCTTCGATAGAAGCAGACTTACGATGCCCTGGGCCCAGCAGCACGTAGACGGAATTCCGAGTTTCGAACAGAAAACCGTCGTTGAACGCAGTACCCATACTCGACCTCACCCAATGGCCTGGCTCGAAACGCCTCTGCTCATCGTCAACAACTTTGTGGGCAAACATAAACATTGGTTGGCAGCCTGCGGCGGCTACTTTGGCTCGCTCTTCGTCGGTGACGATGGCGTCTAGGATGATCCACTCCTCGACGGCGCATAAGGGCATCCATTTATAGCGCTTTCTGGCTGCAGCCATCACGGCTTCGAGACCTAGGTCAGAACCCATCAGGCTGACACCGGGATCGCCCAGCAGACTGTCTTGAATGGGACTATCCACGTCCACCTCCCCGCTCACTGAATTTTTCATAAATTGTCAGACCCGTGTCGCTACCAACTCCCCCCAAATGGAGGCTTTGACCTTAGGAAGCGGGAGTGGAGTTGCCATGACATATACAATAATACCTCATATTGATGTTTATCGGAAACCCTGTGGTATGGCTATATCCTGACTTTTGGCCAACCCATGCACCTCAAAATTGCCCTAGCCGGCGCCCTAAGGGCTCTTAGGCTGAATCGCCGCTTTCGGTATGAAAAGCTTTCTGACGCCAGCGCGAGATCGAAAATCAGCGCTCTCGAGCGTGGAGAAACGAGTATTACGCTCGAAAAATTTGAAAGCTTGGCTGAAGCACTCGAGATTGATCCGCTTGCCCTGATGGCTTTGTGCATGTCTGCACGCCTTGGAACGCCCTACCCTCGCCTCATAGAAGAGGCACTAGAGCAGCTTCGAACATTTGAAGCTGAGGGGGGTATAGGGCTGCTAGCAGAGCAATTCGCGGATGGAGCGCTGATTCAGCGTACGCGTGGAAAACCTCAGAAAATTGAAAACCTCGAGGCCGTCAGGAAGCTCAAGGCGGAAGGTATGACACAAGCGCAGATCGCTCAGGAATTGGGTTTCTCCCCTAGCGTTGTCAATCGTCACTGGAAGCGGATTTTGAGCCAGGAGCAGCAGGTCAATCGATAGGCGTGAAGGAGCGTCGCATTTTCGATCACCTACAACTAGCCTCTACCGGTCATACGCGCCCGGCATGGGTTGGCTCACTGGCTTAACGAATCTTGAGGCAACCTCTAACGCGAGCATGTCAATCAACTGTATCCATGGAGTCGAGCAAATGCTCATTTTCAGGAACCAGGGATCTGACGAGAGGCGAGTTAAGGAGAGGCTTTAGGCAATTCGGCTAGACCGCGAATCGTGTCATTACGCAAAAAAATAAATCACGGGCCGGCTTGACCAAGCCGTCGGAGGGGATGGCTCTTGTCTAAGAAAAACCATAAAAAACAGCTAGCTACTGAAGCGAGGATATGTCCCCTGCAGGAATCGAACCTGCACCTAGCCCTTAGGAGGGGCTCGTTCTATCCGTTGAACTAAGAGGACACGACAGCAGAATTTTCCTTCACATTTGCTTCAAAAACAAGATGAGCGGCAATGCTCACCAATGCGCAGCAAACTCAGACAGATCCTGACGGAACTAGGCTGAGCTCCCCCAGCAGCAGGGGCTGATGCTCTCTCTCCAATGTGCAGCAGATTTTTGTCCTGATAAGAACGGCCAACCTTCCCCTTAGGAGGGGGATGCTCTATCCAATTGAGCTACTGGGACAAATGACAACCATCGGGCCAACGGCGCTGCGATGGACGGCGTGCATGTTAACGGCCGAGGTGGGTTTTGTCATGTCGTCCGTGGGCTTTTTGAGTGTAAGCCAATGCTTGCGCCACGGATCACGGTTTCGCCCAGCAAACCCGGGCATCCGAGGCCATCGTGCAAAATGCACTACACCAAAATGCCAGCATTGCAAATTGCAACCCGAGCGCTGTTTAGATTAAACTCAAACCATTGATTTTATTGAAATAAAACATTGGCACGGCATCTGCAATACTTCTCCTACAAAACCATTCGGCTGGACCCGTTGCGGAGAAGATGACGATGAACAGCACCCTTCTGTTGGCTCTCAATACCGTCGCCCTGGCCGCACTGGTGATGTTTCATTTTCAGTCGAACGGTAGCGATGACACCGCGCAGATCCGCCAGCCCGTGCCGCATCATCTGCAACAACGTCCGCAATTGGCGGTGATGACGGCCAACCCGCAATCGCCCGTGCGCCTGGCCCAAAGCACTCAGGCCGCGCCCGCAACTGAACACTGGGTTTTCTGAGGAAGCCTTCCATGTCCAAAGCCGCCTGGCTGTTTTTGTGCCTGACCGTCATGACTGCCGTGCTGGGCATGTCTACCTCGTCCCAGGACGCTCGCACCACCGCCCTCATCACCAGCGTCGTGTTCGGCAGCTTCCTGCTGTTGACGCTGATCGTCGGCCGCCGAATCAGATTCGACCCCGTGCTGCGCTGATTTTCGCTCGCCGGCACACCTACCTTATGTCGCCTCGCACTAGTAAATCGGCAAATTGCCACTAGTCTTAAAAACAAGGGCAAAAGGCCATATCACGATACGATATGCGCCCCAAACCCCTTGGCAGCAACGGCTTGCGGGACGATGAATTGTGACGATCACTCGCAAAAAAGTTTTCCAACCAGTCCGCAAAAAAGCAAATCAGTACTGGCATAAAGCCTTTAGGCAGTTCAATATTTGTCACAGAATTGACGCCAAGGAACCGGCAAAACTGAGGCATGATGCGGCCTCTTTGCAATTCAGGTTGAACTTTGGTCGTGAGCCTTGTCTTAACACTCATCTTGCGGCCAATTCCAATAACCGCTCCCCTGAACTAACCGGTTAAATATATGCGCCCATTGAAACAGGCAATTTATTCCAGCCGCACGGCTGACAAGTTCGTCGTACGTCTGCCAGACGGAATGCGGGAACGCATTGCCGAGGTGGCTCGCAATCATCACCGCAGCATGAACTCCGAAATCATCGCGCGCCTGGAGCAGAGCCTCATTCAGGAAGGTGCGTTGGGCGAAGAGCTAAGCATGCGCCTGGACAGCCCAGAGCTGTCACTGCACGAACGCGAACTGCTGCAGCGTTTTCGTCAGCTCTCCCACCGCCAGCAAAATGCCCTTGTCTCGCTTATTGCGCACGACGTTGAGGCGGCCGCAGAAGCCGAATGATCTGTTCCTGAAAGCCGAAGCCAGCCATGTGCTGGCTTTTTTTTGCGCGCAATTCGGGAAGGCGGTACTGGGCGGGGGCTGGGTTGCCCCCGCCGCGAGGGGTCAGAGCAGGAAGATCGTCGCCAGGCCAAGGAAGATGAAGAAGCCGCCGCTGTCGGTCATGGCGGTAATCATCACACTGGCGCCCATGGCTGGGTCGCGCCCAAGGCGTGCCAGGGTCATGGGGATCAGCACCCCCATCAAGGCCGCCAACAGCAGGTTGAGGGTCATGGCGGCAGTCATGACCACCCCCAGCGACCAACTGTCGTACAGCAAGTAGGCCACGATCCCGATCACCCCGCCCCACACCACGCCATTGATCAGCGCCACCGCCAATTCCTTGCGCATCAGGCGCGAGGTGTTGCCGGTATTGACCTGGTCGAGCGCCATGGCGCGCACGATCATGGTAATGGTCTGGTTGCCGGAGTTACCGCCGATCCCGGCAACGATTGGCATCAACGCCGCCAGTGCCACCAGCTTTTCGATCGAACCTTCGAACAGCCCGATCACCCGCGAAGCGATGAACGCGGTGATCAGGTTTACGGCCAGCCACGCCCAGCGATTACGCAGGGAGCGCCAGACCGAGGCAAAAATATCTTCCTCTTCACGCAGACCCGCCATGTTGAGGACTTCGGTTTCACTTTCTTCACGGATCAGGTCGACCATTTCATCGATGGTCAGACGGCCGATCAGCTTGCCGTTCTTGTCGACCACCGGGGCCGAGATCAAGTCGTAACGTTCGAAGGCCTGGGCGGCGTCGTAGGCGTCTTCATCCGGATGAAAACCCACCGGATCACTGGCCATCACGTCCGCAACCTTCTTCTCCGGGTCATTGACCAGCAGGCGCTTGATCGGCAGCACGCCCTTGAGAATGCCTTCGTAGTCGACCACGAACAGCTTGTCGGTGTGCCCTGGCAGCTCTTTCAGGCGGCGCAGGTAACGCAGTACCACTTCCAGGCTGACGTCTTCGCGGATGGTGACCATCTCGAAGTCCATCAGGGCGCCGACCTGATCCTCGTCATAGGACAGCGCGGAGCGCACGCGCTCACGCTGCTGACTGTCGAGGGCCTCCATCAGCTCATGGACAACATCACGGGGCAGTTCGGGGGCCAGGTCGGCCAGTTCGTCGGCGTCCATCTCCCGGGCCGCGGCCAGGAGCTCGTGATCATCCATGTCGGCGATCAGGGTTTCACGGACGGAGTCGGATACTTCGAGCAGGATGTCGCCGTCGCGGTCGGCCTTGACCAACTGCCAGAGGGTCAGTCGATCATCCAACGGCAAGGCTTCAAGGATATAAGCGACGTCGGCGGAGTGCAGATCATCGAGCTTGCGTTGCAACTCGACGAGGTTTTGCCGATGAACCAGGTTTTCGACGTGGTCGTGGTGCGGACCTTCCTGGCGGTGCGTGAGCTCTTCGACCACGCGCTGGCGCTGCAGCAGCTCAATGACTTGAGCCAGGCGATCCTGCAGGCTTTCTTGTGTTTTCTTTACTTCTACTTCGGTCATAGGCGAACTCCACTCCCAGCAGCGGGGCACGCCGGAAGGATCAATCAGTCAATTCATGATTGGTAAAACGGGATACTGAGTAACTACTGGGTAAGTCCATGGAGGTGTTCCACAAGCCCCGGCGGGGCTGACGGGCGCAATGATACACCGCCCGCCGCTTTTAACGTCAAAAAACTGGTAAGAACAAGCGCTTGCGCGCCAAAGCTGAGAATTGGCCGCATCTATGAATTGCGACGCTGCCACGCGACTGGAAAACACATGGCGCGGGAAGAAAAGGTTAAATCCTACAAACCCCAGACGGCAAAAAGCCCGCACTAGGCGGGCTTTTTGTTTGTATGGTGCACTCGACAGGATTCGAACCTGTGACCGCTCGGTTCGTAGCCGAGTACTCTATCCAGCTGAGCTACGAGTGCAGATTGTGTTTTTAGACCAGATCACAACTGGTTGTAACCGAATCACCTGCATTGCTGCAACTGACTCTTAAATGGTGCACTCGACAGGATTCGAACCTGTGACCGCTCGGTTCGTAGCCGAGTACTCTATCCAGCTGAGCTACGAGTGCATTTGTTGCCGCGCATTATAGGCCGTTCAATCTCTATGTAAAGCGATTTTTTCGATTAATTTCAACAACTTATCGATAAATCCAGATTGCAACGTACTAAGCAAATAATGGCGGAGAACGGGGGATTCGAACCCCCGACACCCTTTTGAGGTGTACTCCCTTAGCAGGGGAGCGCCTTCGGCCACTCGGCCAGCTCTCCGCAACACGGGGCGTATATTAACCACGTTCATCCCCGTTTGCAAACATAAAAAACGATAAAAATTAAAGGCTTGGTTCTTCGTCCTTCTCTTTCTTGATCCGCAGATAGATTTCCTCGCGGTGAACCGCTACCTCTTTCGGAGCATTTACCCCAATACGCACTTGATTGCCTTTGACGCCGAGCACGGTCACGGTGATTTCTCCATCACCAATAATCAGGCTTTCTGCGCAACGACGAGTCAGAATCAACATACCTTTCACCTCACGCACTTCAGTTCAGGAACAACAGTCTGCAAAAAAAGGCCTTCGACCTACGGCTCATCGGCCATAGCCCTACCAGCTAAGTATTGTCGAGCCCACGCAAAACAACATGCGCCCTACAAAAAAATGAAAGGCGCGGTAAACCGCGCCTTCCTGGCCTTGCATCACTCGCCCTGTCGGGCCGGAGCGTCCAGCTCAAAAGCGGTATGCAGTGCGCGTACAGCCAGTTCCAGGTACTTCTCTTCGATCACCACCGAGACTTTGATTTCCGAGGTGGAGATCATCTGGATGTTGATGCTTTCCTTGGCCAGGGCCTCGAACATGCGGCTGGCAACGCCGGCATGGGAACGCATGCCCACACCCACGATCGACACCTTGGCGATCTTGGTATCGCCGACCACTTCACGCGCGCCAATCCCGCTCGCAGTGTTCTGCAGGATACGCTCGGCCGCTTCGTACTCGTTGCGGTGAACGGTGAAGGTGAAATCAGTGGTGTTATCGTGCGAAACGTTCTGCACGATCATGTCGACTTCAATGTTCGCGCCACTGATCGGGCCGAGGATCTTGAATGCCACGCCCGGGGTGTCTGGCACGCCACGGATCGTCAGCTTGGCTTCATCGCGGTTGAAAGCGATGCCGGAAATGATCGGCTGTTCCATGGATTCCTCTTCATCAATAGTAATGAGGGTGCCCGGACCCTCTTTGAAGCTGTGCAATACGCGCAGCGGAACGTTGTACTTGCCGGCGAATTCCACCGCACGGATCTGCAACACCTTGGAACCGAGGCTGGCCATTTCCAGCATCTCTTCGAAGGTGATCTTGTCCAGGCGCTGGGCCACGGATACCACGCGCGGATCGGTGGTGTAGACGCCATCCACATCGGTGTAGATCTGGCATTCGTCAGCCTTGAGTGCGGCCGCCAGGGCCACACCGGTGGTGTCCGAACCGCCACGCCCGAGGGTGGTGATATTGCCGTGCTCGTCGACGCCCTGGAAACCGGCGACGACTACCACACGACCGGCCTTCAGATCAGCGCGAATCTTCTGATCATCGATCTGCAGGATACGCGCCTTGGTGTGCGCGCTGTCGGTGAGGATACGCACCTGACTGCCAGTGTAGGACACTGCCGGCACACCGCGCTTGTTCAGCGCCATGGCCAGCAGGCCAATGGTCACCTGCTCGCCGGTGGACACGATCACATCCAGCTCACGCGGCAGCGGTTGTTGATCGCCGCTGATAGCCTTGGCCAGTTCGATCAGGCGATTGGTTTCGCCGCTCATGGCCGACAGCACCACGACGAGGTCGTCGCCGGCATCGCGGAATTTCTTAACCTTGTCGGCGACCTGCTCGATTCTTTCGACAGAGCCGACCGAGGTGCCTCCAAATTTCTGTACGATCAAAGCCATTTCTAAGCCGCCTCAGCCCGTAAAGGGGCGCCCAATAAACCAATCTTCCAGCAACCGAGCGAGCCCGCGACTAGACCACGGGCTCATTCACAGCGCCTTAAATGCCAGCCTCGACAAACGGCACGGTCAGGGCCAGGGCCGCGTCCAGGGCACCGGCGTCTACACCACCGCCTTGTGCCATGTCCGGACGACCACCGCCCTTCCCGCCCACTGCCGCAGCGGCTTGTTTCATCAAATCACCGGCTTTGAGTTGGCCAGTCAGGTCTTTGGTTACACCGGCAACCAGAACGACCTTATCCTCATGGACACTGCCGAGCAGGATCACTGCGCGGCCGAGCTTGTTCTTCAACTGATCGACCAAGGCCAACAACGCCTTGCCGTCCTGGCCGTCCAGGCGCGCCGCCAGGACGTTCACGCCCTTGACGTCCTGGGCGGAAGCCGACAGATCGTCGCCTGCCGCGCTGGCCGCCTTGGCCTGCAACTGTTCCAGCTGTTTCTCCAGGGCGCGGTTGCGCTCCAGCACGGCGGACAGTTTGTCGATCAGGTTGTCACGGCTGCCCTTGACCAGGCTGGCCGCTTCCTTGAGTTGCTCTTCGGCCGCATTGAGGTAGGCCAGGGCCGCAGCGCCGGTCACCGCTTCAATACGACGCACACCGGACGCCACGCCACCTTCGCTGATGATTTTCAGCAGGCCGATGTCGCCGGTACGGTTGGCGTGGATCCCACCGCACAGTTCCACCGAGAAGTTGCCGCCCATGCTCAGGACGCGCACGTTGTCGCCGTATTTCTCGCCGAACAGCGCCATGGCGCCCTTGGCCTTGGCGGTCTCGATGTCGGTTTCCTCGGTTTCCACCGCGGTGTTCTTGCGCACCTGGGCGTTGACGATGTCTTCCAGGGCCTTGATCTGCGCAGGCTTGATCGCTTCGAAGTGGCTGAAGTCGAAACGCAGGCGCTGGCTGTCGACCAACGAACCCTTCTGCTGGACGTGCTCGCCCAACACCTGGCGCAGTGCCGCGTGCAGCAAGTGGGTGGCCGAGTGGTTCAGCGCAGTGGCGTGGCGCACGTCGGCGTCCACCTGGGCGTCCACCGGCGAACCGACGATCAGGCTGCCCGACGCCAATACGCCGTGGTGCAGGAATGCGCCGCCGGTCTTGGTGGTATCACGCACATCGAAACGACCGGAAGACGCCTTGAGGAAACCGCAGTCGCCGATCTGGCCACCGGATTCGGCATAGAACGGCGTCCGATCCAGGACCACCACACCGTCATCGCCTTCATTCAGGACGTCGACCGACTGGCCGTCTTTATACAGCGCGATCACTTTGGCCGAACCGTGGGTGGCCTTATAGCCGGTGAACTCGGTGGCCACGTCAACCTTGACCAGGCTGTTGTAGTCCATGCCGAAGGAACTGGCGGAACGGGCGCGCACGCGCTGGGCTTCCATCTCGCGTTCGAAACCTTCCTCGTCGAGGGTCAGGTTGCGCTCACGGGCGATGTCGCCGGTCAGGTCCATCGGGAAACCGTAGGTGTCGTAGAGTTTGAACACCACATCGCCCGGCACCACGCTGCCCTGCAGGCCGGCGAGGTCTTGCTCGAGGATTTTCAGGCCCTGTTCCAGGGTCTTGGCGAACTGCTCTTCTTCGGCCTTGAGCACGCGCTCGATGTGCGCCTGGTTCTGGGTGAGTTCCGGGAAGGCTGCGCCCATCTCGGCGACCAGCGCCGCGACGATCTGGTAGAAGAAGCTGCCGTTGGCGCCCAGCTTGTTACCGTGGCGGCAGGCGCGACGGATGATACGGCGCAGCACGTAGCCACGGCCTTCATTGGACGGCAGCACGCCGTCGGCAATCAGGAAACCGCAGGAACGGATGTGGTCAGCCACCACTTTGAGCGATGCCTGGTCTTCATTGGCACAACCGATAGCCTTGGCCGCAGCGGCCAGCAGGCTCTGGAACAGGTCGATCTCGTAGTTGGAGTGAACGTGCTGCATCACCGCACTGATCCGCTCCAGGCCCATGCCGGTATCCACCGACGGTGCCGGCAGCGGGTGCAACACGCCATCGGCGGTGCGGTTGAACTGCATGAACACGTTGTTCCAGATCTCGATGTAACGGTCGCCGTCTTCTTCCGGCGAACCCGGTGGGCCGCCCCAGATATCGGCGCCGTGATCGTAGAAAATCTCGGTGCATGGGCCGCACGGGCCGGTGTCGCCCATGGTCCAGAAGTTGTCGGAGGCGTAAGGCGCGCCCTTGTTGTCGCCGATACGCACCATGCGCTCAGGCGGCACGCCGACTTGCTGGGTCCAGATGTCGTAGGCCTCGTCATCGCTGGCGTAGACGGTGACCCAGAGCTTTTCCTTCGGCAGTTTCAGCACGCCAGTGAGGAAGGTCCAGGCGAAGTTGATCGCGTCTTTCTTGAAATAGTCGCCAAAGCTGAAGTTGCCGAGCATTTCGAAAAACGTGTGGTGACGGGCGGTGTAGCCGACGTTTTCCAGGTCGTTGTGCTTGCCACCGGCGCGCACGCATTTCTGGCTGCTGACCGCGCGGGTATAGGCGCGCTTTTCCTGGCCCAGGAAGCAGTCCTTGAACTGGTTCATCCCCGCGTTGGTGAACAGCAGGGTGGGGTCATTGCCTGGGATCAAGGAGCTGGAGGCGACACGGGTGTGGCCTTGCTCTTCGAAGAAGCGAAGGAAGGCTTCACGGATTTCTGCGCTTTTCATTAGGTTCTTCCACGGAGTCTGAGGCCAAAGGCCAGTGCGCAACATCATCAGACGGAGCGACGGCAAAGGCCCGCATTATATCGGCCCTTTGCCGGTGGTACAGCGTGTTTATGTGATAGAAACAGTCAATTAGACAGTCTGCACGGTCATTTCCGAGAAAACTCGACGAATGCCTGCACCACTTGCTCGATCTGCGCACGGCTCACGTCCAGGTGCGTGACCATGCGCAGGCGCGGTGCGGCGCTCAACTTGATGCCGCGCTCGGCGGCAAACGTCTTCAGGGCCTGCGCCCGGTCGCCGAGCTGCACGTAGACCATGTTGGTCTGCACCGGCTCCACCGCATACCCGGCCTTGCGCAGTTCATCCCCCAGCCATTGGGCGTTGGCGTGGTCGTCGGCCAGGCGCTGCACCTGATGGTCAAGGGCATACAGCCCCGCCGCCGCCAGGGAACCGGCCTGGCGCATGCCGCCGCCGACCATCTTGCGCAAACGCCGCGCCTTGGCGATCAGCGCCGTGGAGCCGCACAACACCGAGCCAATCGGCGCGCCCAGGCCCTTGGACAGGCACACCGACACCGAATCGAAATGCTGGGTGATCTCCCGCGCGTCCACGTCGAGCCTGACCGCCGCGTTGTAGAGCCGCGCGCCGTCCAGGTGCAGGGCCAGGCCATGTTCACGGGTAAACGCACGTGCCCTGGCCAGGTACTCCAGCGGCAACACCTTGCCCTGCATGGTGTTCTCCAGCGCCAACAGGCGGGTGCGGGCGAAGTGGAAATCATCGGGCTTGATCGCTTCCAGCACCTGATCCAGGTCCAGGGAACCGTCCGCCTGCACTTCCAGTGGTTGCGGCTGGATCGAACCCAGCACCGCCGCGCCGCCGCCTTCGTACTTATAGGTGTGGGCCTGCTGACCGACGATGTATTCCTCGCCACGCTCACAGTGGGCCATCAACGCCAGCAGGTTGCTCATGGTGCCGGTGGGCACGAACAACGCCGCGGCGAACCCCAGGCGCTTGGCCAGTTCGGCCTCCAGGCGGTTGACACTGGGGTCTTCGCCATACACGTCATCGCCGCTGACGGCGCTGGCCATCGCATCGAGCATGCCGGGGGTGGGCTGGGTCACGGTGTCGCTGCGCAGGTCTATCACGGTCATCAAACTGGCCTCTGATGGGTTGGGCGTTTTTTCGTACTGATGATTACTGCGGGTAAAGCCACGGAATATCAAGCCCTATGCTGCGTCAATCGAATATCAATCAAACAAACCGATATAGGCTATCGATACGGCAATCGTGCAGTTTCTGAAAAACCATGTTAAAAACTCTCCGCCGCCAGGGTTCTGGCGGCAACGTTCTCAGGGCGGGGTGCAATTCCCCACCGGCGGTAATTGCGCGCAATGTGCATAGCCCGCGAGCGCTTGGCGCCTCGAACTGCTCCGGCAGGACGGCGACAAGGTCAGCAGACCCGGTGTGATCCCGGGGCCGACGGTCATAGTCCGGATGAAGAGAGAACGGGATTGGCGCAAAAGGGCCGCGCGCTGAGTTCATGCCTGCATGACCCAGCTGTTCGTACCCTTAAATCCCATTCGATTCATAACGCCCTGTTTTTTTCTTAAACAGGAGTCAGAACATGCAACCCACCGCAATCGACAGCAAAAGCAAAAACCATCACGGCGAGCGCGTCGCGTTTATCCAGGCCTGCTGGCACAAGGATATTGTCGACCAATCGCGCAAAGGCTTCCTCAGCGAAATGATCGCCCTGGGTTACCAGGAATCGGACATCGATTTCTTCGAAGTCGGCGGCGCCTTTGAAATGCCCCTGCACGCCAAGCTGCTGGCCAAGACCGGCCGTTACGCCGGCATCGTTGCCGCGGCCCTGGTGGTGGACGGCGGCATCTACCGTCACGAGTTCGTGGCCCAATCGGTGGTCAGCGGCCTGATGCAGGTGCAGCTGGAAACCGAAGTGCCGGTGTTCTCGGTGTCCCTGACCCCGCACCACTTCCACGCGGGCAGCGAGCACCATGCGTTTTTCCATGATCATTTCGTACACAAGGGCCAGGAAGCGGCGCGTACCTGTGCCGACACCTTGCACAAGGTGCGTGCGATCCGCCGCAGCGAGCCGCGTGCGGTAGCAGTTTAAGCAACACCGCAAAACAAAATGTGGGAGGGGGCTTGCCCCCGATGGCGGTGTCTCAGCTACAGATGAGCTGACTGACACTCTGCTATCGGGGGCAAGCCCCCTCCCACATTTGGATCCGGTTAAGGCTGAGATCTACGCCAACCCGGCGTCCGTGGTCGGCACGATCAATATCCCTGCGCGCAAGCCATTCTTCACCTTCGGGTTCGGGAAAATGATGCGTGCGCCCTCCTCCTCGATCACCCAGCGGGTCTTGGCGACGTCTTCGGCGAGCAGATAGCCCTGGGCCAACGGCGAAAAGTTTTCCACGTCCGCCGGCAGGTGCAACAGGAATGCATCGCTGTGCTTGATGACTTCGCGGGACACGGCAAACAGCTGCAGGCCATCCAGGCTGCCGGTGTCCGGCTCGGTGCCTTCGATGATCTGCGTCAGCCGGGTTTCCAGGCGCGACACGTCCACATCCTGGTTCTGCCCGAATGGCCGCGCCTTGCCCAATTCCAGGGTAAAGGCCTCGGCGCCCAGTTGTTCATAGGTAAAGGCGGAGAAGGTGATCGAAGCTTTGTTCTGCAGCAGCACCGCCTGCATACCGGCGGCGCGCAAGCGGGCCAGTTCGTGGCGCGAATGCTGGCGCCCGTCCTTCCACGGGTAGAGGGCGAACTGCTCGACCTTCGAACCGCGAATGGCGGTGTGCAGGTCGTAATGCAGGCGCGAGCGGCCAGGCAGGCTGAAGAAGCTGCGGGCCAATTGTTCCAGCTCGGCGGCGCGCATGGCTTCAGGGCCGATATTTTTTTCGTGACGGCCGTTGAACAGCCGGTTGACGTCCAGTTCGAGGTAACGCTCGCCGCGGCGCATGGCCTCGGGGTTGCCGAACAGGAACAGAATACGGGTGCGGGGTTTGATCTGCCCACGGGCGATGCCATGCAACAGGCGGTCGAGCAGTTCGATCGGCGCGGTTTCGTTGCCATGGATGCCGGACGACAGCAGCACGTCGCTGCCGTTGTCCCGCGCTTGCGGCGGGCGCACTTCAAGCGCGCCTTCGCTGAGCCAGCGCATCTGCACGCCGTCGACAGTCAGTTGAATTTTTTGCGCCGGTTCACGACCGGCGAGCGTCAGTTCAAGGAGTTTGCCGAGGGCGAGCATAAGCAGCTTCCTTAGTGGTTGCAGCCTGGGCCGTGGACGTGATCGTCGTCATCACCCTCAACGTCGGCCGGTTCCATTTCCAGTTGCAGGCTCATCAGGTTGGTGGCCAGTGGGCGCATCAGCAGGTTGGCGTACTCGGCGTCGCCTTCTTCCACATCCACACCGATCAGCAGTTGGCCACGGCCGTCGTGCTGAATCCAGACTTCCTTGCCCTGCCAGATCACGGCAACGCGGGTGCAGGAGGTTTCCAGTTGGGTGCCGTCGGTGTCTTCAAGGATCAGTTGCAGGGTATCGGTGCTCATAAATAGCTCTCAGCCGTGTGGCGTTAATTGATCTGGAAAGGATATACCGCGCCCAGTTTAAGGATTTGCGTCAGTTCATCCAATGCCGTCCGGCACTCAACCAGCAACTGCGGGTCAGCCAGATCGCTTTCGCGCAGGCTGTCGCGGTAGTGCTTGTCGACCCACTGGGTCAGCGTCTCATACAACGGCGCGGTCATGATAACCCCAGGGTTCACCGCCGCCAGCTCGGTTTCGTTCAACGCCACGCGCAAACGCAGGCACGCCGGGCCACCGCCGTTCTGCATGCTTTGCTTGAGGTCGAAGACCTTGACCTCGCGGATCAAACCACCAGCAGCGGTGAGGCCCTGCAGATACTGCCAGACGCGCGTGTTGGCGCGGCACTCTTCCGGCACGATCAGCAGCATCGAGCCGTCGGCGCGGGTCAGCAATTGGCTGTTGAACAGGTAGGAACGCACGGCGTCTTCGACGCTGACCTGGGCACGCGGCACACACACCGACTGGAAGTTACCGCCCAGCTTGCCCAACTTGGCCTGCAGCTCGCCAAGCATCTGCTCGGTGTTGAGGAACGCGTCCTCGTGATAGAACAGCACTTCGCCATTGCCCACCGCGATCACGTCGTTATGGAACACGCCGGCATCGATCACCGCCGGGTTCTGCTGGGCGAAGACCACGCCGTCATCATTCAGGCCGTGCAGGCGGGCGACGGCTTGGGACGCTTCGAGGGTCTGGCGCGCCGGGTACTTCTGCGGCGCCGGGTAACGGGTGTCGAACGCGCTGCGGCCGAACACGAAAAACTCGACGCCCGCCTCGCCATAGTCACGGCAGAAACGTGTGTGGTTGGCCGCGCCTTCGTCGCCGAACTGCGCCACCGCCGGCAACGCGGCGTGGTGGGCGAAGTGTTTCGCATCGGCAAACATCGCCCCCAGCACGCGGCTGGTGGTCGGGTGTTCGATGCTGCGGTGGTATTTGCAGTTGAGGTTGGCGGCGGTGAAATGCACGCGGCCATCTGCCGTGTCGGCGCTCGGGCTGACGGTGGCGGCGTTGGCCACCCACATGCTCGACGCGGAGCAACTGGCGACCAGCAGCGGCATGGCCTGCTTGGCCGCTTGCTGGATGACCTGGGCATCGCTGCCGCTGAAGCCGAGGTTGCGCAAGGTGGCTACGTCCGGACGTTCCTGCGGTGCGAGCACGCCTTGCACAAAGCCCATGTCCATCAGCGCTTTCATTTTTTGCAAGCCCTGCAACGCCGCTTCCTTCGGGTTGGACGCCTGCTGGCTGTTGCTCTGGGACGCGACGTTGCCGTAGGACAAACCGCCGTAGTTATGGGTCGGCCCCACTAGACCGTCAAAATTGACTTCATAGGATTTCATCGGCGAGGCTCCACGAACATCTGTTTTTATAGGCAATCTTCAACACACCACGGGTCAAATGTGGGAGGGGGCTTGCCCCCTCCCACATTTAGGCCAGCGTTACGCCTGGGGTCAATGTGGCTGGCAGCACCAGGCTCGGGGTCTCCAGCGACGCCACCGGGTACGCACAATAATCCGCCGCGTAATAGGCGCTGGCGCGATGGTTGCCCGATGCCCCGACACCGCCGAACGGCGCGGTACTGGCGGCGCCGGTCAATTGCTTGTTCCAGTTGACGATCCCGGCGCGGCTTTCCAGCCAGAACTGCTGGTAACGCGCTTCGGAATCCGACAACAAACCGGCGGCCAGGCCGTACTGGGTGTTGTTGGCTTCGGCAATCGCCGCTGCGAAATCAGCGTAGCGGATCACCTGCAACAGCGGGCCGAACAGCTCTTCGTCGGCACGTTCGCTCACCTCGGTGACGTCAATGATGCCCGGCGTCAGCAACGCAGCCTGATCCTGCGGTTGGGTCATTTCCAGCAGCGCCACGGCGCCGTTGGCCAACAGCAATTCCTGGGCGTCCATCAAGGCTTTCGCCGCCGCCAGGGAAATCACCGAGCCCATGAACGGCGCCGGTTGCTGGTCGAACGCACCGACGGCAATCGTCGCGCTGACCGCCACCAGCCGCGCCAGCAACGCATCGCCCCAGGCGCCTTCGGGCACCAGCAAGCGACGGGCACAGGTGCAGCGCTGGCCGGCCGAGATAAACGCCGATTGAATGATGGTGTACACCGCCGCATCCACGTCGGCCACTTCATCCACCACCAGCGGGTTGTTGCCGCCCATTTCCAGGGCGAGGATCTTGTCCGGGCGCCCGGAGAACTGCTGGTGCAGGTGGTTGCCAGTGCGGCTGGAGCCGGTGAAGAACAACCCGTCGATACCCGGGTTGGCCGCCAGGGCGATCCCGGTTTCCCGCGCACCTTGCAGCAGGTTCAACACGCCCGCCGGCAGGCCCGCTTCGATCCAGCATTGCACGGTCAACTCGGCGACTTTCGGGGTCAGCTCGCTTGGCTTGAACAACACGGTATTGCCCGCCAGCAACGCCGGGACGATATGGCCGTTAGGCAGGTGGCCGGGAAAGTTGTAAGGGCCAAACACCGCCACCACGCCGTGGGGCTTGTGACGCAACACAGCGGTGGCGTCGCCCAGCGGGCCGCTCTTCTCGCCGGTACGCTCGCGGTAGCTTTGCACCGAGATCGCGATCTTGTTGGCCATGCTGGTGACTTCGGTGGCCGATTCCCACAGTGGCTTGCCGGTTTCTTCACCGATGCAGCGGGCGATTTCATCGGCGCGGTTTTTCAAGGCAGTGGCGAAGGCTTCGAGCACGGCGATGCGCTCTTCCAGCGAACGCCGGGCCCACGCCGGAAACGCCTGGCGTGCGGCCTGCACGGCGGATTCGACCTGCTCGGCGCTGGCGCCATTACCGGCCCACAGCACGTGCTGGGTCACCGGGTTGCGCGACTCGAACAGTTCACCCTGGCCAGCCAGCCAGCTACCGGCGATATACAGCGAATTCATTATTTCGACTCCCGAGCAGCAGACAACGGTACGGCACGCACTTGATCGCCCACCACCAGTTGCAGGCGTTTGGCGGTCAATGGATCGACCACCAGCGTGCCTGCCGCCAGGCGGGCCGGTGCGGCGGTGATGCGGCACTCTTCGCGCTTGCGGTTATGGATCAGGAACGGCGTGGCGTCGTCCCCCGGCGTGCCGATGGCCAACACCAGCGACTGGCTGTCGCGCACCGCACGAATCTTGCTGGTCTCACATTCCACCGCCGGGCCGGCGTCGAAAATGTCGACATAGCCCTGGTAGCTGAACCCTTCGCTCTTGAGCATGCTCAGCGCCGGCTCGGTGTCCGGATGGACCTTGCCGATCACGTTGCGCGCATCCTCGGACAGGAAGCAGCTGTACAGCGGAAATTTCGGCATCAGCTCGGCGATAAAGGCTTTGTTGCCCACGCCGGTGAGGTAGTCGGCCTGGCTGAATTCCATCTTGAAGAAGTGTCGGCCCAGGCTTTCCCAGAACGGCGAACGCCCGGCTTCGTTGGACACACCGCGCATCTCGGCGATGATCTTGTTGCCGAACAACTGCGGGAACTCCGCGATAAACAGCAAGCGCGCCTTGGCCAGCATGCGGCCGTTGAGGCCGTTGCGGTAATCGGCGTGCAGGAACAACGAGCACAGTTCGGAGTTGCCGGTGAGGTCGTTGGCCAGGAACAGCGTCGGGATCTCGCGGTAGATATTCAGCTCCTGGGAGGCGCTGACAGTCAGGCCGACCCGGAAGTTGTACCAGGGCTCGCGCAGACCGACGGCACCAGCGATGGCGGAAATGCCCACCACTTGGCCTTCGTCGTTTTCCAGCACGAACAGGTAGTCGGCATCCCCGCGCCCGGCTTCGCCGCGGAAGGTTTTTTCCGCCCAGCCAACCCGGTGGGCCAGGCGTTCTTCGTTGGCTGGCAAGGTGGTCAGGCCGGTGCCGGTGCTGCGCGCCAGATCAATCAGGGCCGGTAAATCGCTGCTGCGTACGGGACGAACGATCATGCTATCTCCTCAGACGGGCCGCCCGTTCAGGCCACCCGCAAAACTCTGCTTTAAACCGCAACCAAACGCACGCTGGCGCCTTCACCGACGCCCAGGGCTTCGGCCGCTTCCAGGTCCAGGATCACCGGTTTACCGGGCGCGTAGTCCAGTTCCAGCATCACCGCGCGGTAATCCTGCAACTGCGCGTTACTCACCAGGTACTGGCGACCGACACCCTTGACCCGCTCGCCGATCTTCACTGGCACCACGCGGCTCTGGGCGATCGAACGAATGCCCGAAATACGCGCGTGCAGCGTCGGGCCGCCGTCGAAGATGTCGATGTAGTGATCGGTCTCGAAGCCTTCGCGCATGAGGATGTCGAAGGTGATCTGCGCACGCGGATGCACCTGGCCCATCGCTTCCTGGGCTTCATCCGGCAGCAGTGGCACATAGATCGGGTAGTGCGGCATCAGCTCGGCGAGGAACGTGCGGCTTTTCAGCCCGCACAGGCGCTCGGCGGCGGCGTAGTTGAGGTCGAAAAAGTTGCGCCCAATGGCGTCCCAGAACGGCGAATCACCGTGCTCATCGCTGTAGCCGACAATCTCGGTCACCACCGAGTCGGCAAAGCGCTCGGGGTGGCTGGCGACGAACAACAGGCGGCCACGGGAGTTGAGTTCCGACCACGGCGAACCGACCAGCTCCGGCACCACGTAGAAGCTGGTGAGCAGGCTGTTGCCGGTGAGGTCGTGGCACTGGGAAAGCACGTGGATCTTGTTGTGGATCTTCAACTCGCGGGAGGCGTGGACGAAGGTCTCGTTACGGAAGCTGTAGAACGGCTCCGAGTAGCCGGCCGAGGCGACGATGGCCGAGCAGCCTGCGAGCTTGCCGGTCTCGGTGTCTTCGAGCACGAAGAAATAGCTTTCTTCACCGTTGAAACTGACCTCGGCGGCGAAGGACGCTTCGCTCGCGGCGATCTTGTCGCTCAGGCGTTCCACATCATCCGGCAAGGAGGTGACACCAATCGGGCTGTCCGCAGCCAGACGCTGTACCTCGCCCAGATCAGCCATTTGCGCGGGGCGCATCACCAGCATGGTGTCACTCCTTAACTCGAAAAACTCATAGGAAAAAGTACCGGACGGGTCAGGAACAACACATATCCAATGTGGGAGGGGCGGTGCGACGATTCGACTTGCCCCCGATAGCAGTCTGTCAGTTGATACATCTGGTGACTGATACACCGCTATCGGGGGCAAGCCCCCTCCCACATTTGACCCAGTCCGGCAGATAAATGTGTATCAGGCTTGGGTCAGTGTTTTAACAGCACGCTCAAAACGGTCCAGACCTTCATTGATGTCCGCATCCTCCACCACCAGGCTCGGCGCGAAACGCACCACGTCGGGGCCGGCTTGCAGGATCATCAGGTTTTCTTTCTCGGCCGCGTTGAACACGTCCTTGGCCTTGCCTTTCCAGGCGTCGCTCAACACGCAACCGAGCAGCAGGCCCAGGCCACGCACTTCGCTGAAGATCCCGTATTGTTTGCCGATCTGTTCCAGGCGGGCCTTGAACAGGTCGTGCTTGGCGTTGACGCCGGCCAGCACTTCAGGCGTGTTGATCACGTCGAACACCGCCCCCGCCACCGCGCACGCCAGCGGGTTGCCGCCGTAGGTGGTGCCGTGGGTGCCGACCACCAGGTGCTTGGCCAGCGCCTCCGTGGTGAGCATGGCGGCAATCGGGAAACCGCCGCCCAGGCTCTTGGCGCTGGTGAGGATGTCCGGCACCACACCGTAGTGCTGGTAGGCGAACAGGTGGCCGCTGCGGCCCATGCCGGTCTGCACTTCGTCGAACACCAGCAGCGCGTCGTGGGCGTCGCACAGTTCGCGGGCGCCTTGCAGGTAGGCCAACTCGGCCGGCAGTACGCCGCCCTCGCCCTGGATCGGTTCCAGCACCACGGCGCAGGTCTTGTCCGACACGGCGGCTTTCAGCGCGGCCAGGTCGTTGAACGGCACGTGGGTGATGCCGGTGATCTTAGGCCCGAAACCGTCGGAGTACTTCGACTGGCCACCGACGTTGACGGTGAACAGGGTGCGGCCGTGGAAGCTGTTGAGGGCGGCGATGATCTCGTATTTCTCGCTGCCGAAGCGGTCGAACGCCACGCGACGGGCCAGCTTGAACGCGGCCTCGTTGGCTTCGGCGCCGGAGTTGCAGAAGAACACACGCTCGGCAAAGGTGGCGTCGATCAGCTTGTGGGCCAGGCGCAGGGCCGGCTCATTGGTGAAGACGTTGGAAACGTGCCACAGCTTGTTGGCCTGTTCGGTCAAGGCACCGACCAGTACCGGGTGGGCATGGCCCAATACGTTGACCGCGATGCCGCCGGCAAAGTCGATCAGCTCGCGACCCGCCTGGTCCCACACGCGCGAACCTGCGCCGCGCACGGGGATGAATGCGGCAGGTGCGTAGTTGGGCACCATGACCTGGTCGAAATCGGCACGTTGCACCGGGGCTTGCTCAACGGACATCGGAGTCTCCTGAAGAGGAACGCCTGCCTGGAACTGGCGGGCGATGCAGGGATTGTAAGGACAGTTTTCAGTGCGGCCTTGCCGCCAAGCGACAACTTCTTATAGCGCCAACCCGCGATTTTGGCGGGTTTACGCCAATGCGACAAATAGCATCGCAATGGCGCAGTTTAAACGCTCGCGGGTCACAGCGGCAGGTGGTCAAGCAGGATAGCCATAACTTGGTTGGCGGCCTGCTATCTATCTACCCCCCGTCGGCCGCCCGATGTTGTTTTGCTGATACGCCTGTTCATCATGCAAAGGCGTTTCCCTGTGACTCAACCCACCCCGCCCATCCAACTCGCAGACCTGTCGACCTACCGCGACCTGCACATGGATATCCTCGAGCAAGCCGTACCCGCCTGGCTGCCCACCACCTCCGCCGCCAAGCGCGCCGCACTGAGCAACGTGCAGCCAGCCATCCCGGCCTGGTACAAAAGCGCCTCCGCCCAGGACCACGACACCCTGAAAAACCAGGTCAATAGCGCCTGGCTCGCACAAAACCAGGTCGACCAGGCGATGGCCAACCTGAAATCGCCGCAAGACTTCGGCGCGCCGCTGCTGCAACAGCGGCTCAAGCAACGGTTCGGTATCGAGTTGGATGTCAGGACCACCTATCTGCGGCTCTATATTGCGCAGACCATCCCGTGGTTTCCCGTGCGCACTGGGGCCGCAAGGACGTGGACCGTCTCACTGCTCGAGGCGGCCCTGCACAACTTCGAAGCCAACGAACACTATGAAGCGCACTCCGGCTTCATCACCCCACCCACGAGCAGCGGGCAATTCGAGCCCCTGCGGGCCGTCGACGCGCAGATCAGCATCGCGCAGTTCACCGCGCTGTGCCGCGAACTGGACATCGGCGGCCAATACCAGCGCTACCTTGAGCAGTACTTCGACTTCAACAACCCGGTGGCCGCCGCGCGCCTGCAAGGCAAGCTCAAGCACAGCCAGGCGGCGGACTTGAGCGTCGCGCTGCACATGGCGCGAATGAAAAAGGACCTGCGCGACGATCAGTCCTTCACGCTGCTGCAACGCCTGCTCAACACCGACGACAGCCGCAGCACCTGCTACCCGCTGCTGTGTTATGACCTGACGATCATGTCGAGCACCCTCACCGGCATCGTGCTGTTCGCCGAGAACATCGGCAGCCGCCACCCGGTCGGCGTCATCGCCTACATCCCGGACGACCCATACGCCCCGCTCAAACAGTACCCCACGCTCGTCGCCTTCATGACCGCCCTCGGGAACAACCTGCGCAGCGCCGAGTACCAGCAGTTCTTCAGCCGCTTCGTCAATCACGCAGAGCGCGGCCCGTTCTTCGCCGACCTCAATCGCAGGCTGTCCAACGTCCGCTGGCACCCGCATACACGCGGCGATCCCTTGCCGTCCTGGCGCGAAACACCGATCGACCAGCCGCACCTGGCGTTCCAAGCGACCGCCATCAGCGGCGACCTGTTCAGCCACCTGTTCCAGCGCAAACTCAGCAAGGTATTCAACGATGCCCGCAGCCTCGCCGTGTCCACCGCCAGCGCCGATCAGAAAGCGCGCTGGGAACGCTGGGACATCGTGCGCAAGATCGCCTCGACGCTGCTGCAGATCGCCGCGTTCGTGGCCGCGCCCTTCGTGCCCCCGGTCGGCCTGTTGATGCTCGGCTACAGTGCCTACCAGATGCTCGATGATGCCTTCGAGTGGATCGTCGACTGGGCCGTGGGCGACGTGAGCGAAGCCTTCAAGCACCTATTGTCATTCGTGGAGCAAGGCTTGCAATTGGGCCTGTTCATCGCCGGAGCGCCCCTGGCCAGCGGCGCGCTGCGCGCATTGCTGCCCGCCGAAACACTGCGTTTTTTCGAAAGGCTCAAGCCGGTGACGCTGCCCGATGGCAAGGCGCGCCTGTGGAAGCCCGACCTGACGCCCTACGCCCACGACCTGCAACTGGCGCCGCATGCCTACCCAAACGCGGAGGGCCTGCACGCCCACAATGGCACGCAGATCCTCAAGCTCGCGGACCAACCGTTCGTGGTCCAGACCGATCCCGTCACGCAACAGCCCTACCTGCAGCATCCCACGCGCACCAACGCCTACCGCCCGCCCCTGAGGAGCAACGGCAAGGGCGCCTGGCTGACCGAACTGGACAACCCGCTGAGCTGGGACAGCCTCACCCTGATGAAACGCCAAGGCCCTCACACCCAAGGCCTCAGTAACGATCAGTTGACGACAGCGCAGCGCATCAGCGCCACCGACGACGGCGCGCTACGCAGCCTGTACCTCAATCGCCACACACCGCCGCCGCTGCTGACCGATACGCTGCAACGGTTCAAGATCGACCAGGCCCTGCAAGACTTCGTCGAGCAAATGAACAGCGACGACCCGGCGATCTACGCACGGGCCGATGGGCAGACCCAACTGCACCTGCTCGCCAACCTGGGCCTGTGGCCAAAAACCAAGACGTTGCGCTTTTTGGATGCTCAGGGCCGAACCCTGTGGGAGCTGCCCGGCGAACCCAACGCCAGCGTGGTGCAACTGCACGACGCCCAACTCAGCAACGGCGACTTGCTGAAAACCCTGCTGGAAAGCCTCGACGAGGCGCAACGCAAGACCTTGCTCGGGGAAGCCTTCGGCGACCCGCTCACCTCCCTGCACAATCAGGCGCTCAAACTCAGGAAAAAGCTGGCGGGCCTGGCCCAGGCACATCGGCGCGAACTGTTCGATGCGCGCTATCAAAGGCTCGACAGCCCCACCAACCCTCGGCAGCGGGTCCTGCGCGAGCACACGCCCGGCCTACCGCTCAGCGCCGCCGATGCCGTGCTGGAACACGCCAACAGCCTGGAACTGCAGGAAGTCGACCAAGGCAAAGTCCCGCCGCGCCTGCACCAGCTGGCTCAAACCCTGCGCGACGAAGCACAGATCACCCAGGCCTACGAAGGGCTGTACCTGAACTCGACGGACACGCTGGGCACCCATCGACTGGCCTTGCATTCCCTGGAGCGCCTGCCGGGGTGGGCCAGGAAAAAGCTACGCATTGAAATCAGAGACGCTAGCGATAACCTGATCGATGCCGTTGGCAAACCGAAGGCGCGCATCAAACGCGTGCTGGTGCGCTCCGCCGAAGGCCGTTACACGCCGCAAGACCGCCAGGGCCCGCTGTCGGCGGAAACCGACCTGTACAGCGCCATCCTGCAGGCGCTGCCCGACACCGAGCGCGATGCCCTGGGCCTGCGCATCGGCCAAGGTCCCGCCCTGCGCCAAGCGCTGCGCAGCCATGCGTTGGAACGCCAAGCCTCGCGCCCGCTGATCAGCGCCCACGCGATCCGCCCGCCCACCGACACACGCACGCACCTGCGCCTGCTCGGCCTGGACAACTATGCAGCGGCACCCGCAGCGCCAGCGGCCGAACCGGATTTGCATGGGTTGGCCCGCGAGCTGTTTCCGGCGCACACCGACGAACAGATCGGTGAACTGCTGCAAGACCTCGGCAGCCGTCCGGGCGGGGCCTTGCCGATCCTCACCGCGCTGCGCCAGGAGTACCTGCAGCTCGGCCAGGACCTGGCCGCCTGGGAGGCCGCCACGCCAGGGCGCTACCCGCACAGCGAGGTGAATATGAGCCGCCAGGAGTATGTCGATGTGCGGCAAAATCGCCACCTCTTCTCGCGTGAACTCCTACGCTGCTGGCGCCGCGAAACCGAGGCAGACCGCCACTTCGACCCACCCGCCCGCAATGGTCAGAAACTCCGGCTGCCCTTCCCGCTCCATGGTGAGTTGCCGGCACTGCGCGCCAACTTCGAACACATCTCCTTCCTGGAACTGCTTGGCGACCAGCGCGCATTGAATGTCGACGCGTTCCTGGGCAACTTTCCCCGGCTGCGTTACCTGAGCATCAGCTATGCCCAACTCGGCCATCTGCCGCCGGCCGTGAGCAGCCTGCCTCATCTCAACGCCTTGATTCTCAGCGACTGCGGCATCCGCCTGACGCCCGAGGACCTGAATGCCCTGACGACCATGAACCGGCTGCACACCCTGGACCTGTTCAACAACCCGCTGGGGTTCACGCCCAGTGTTGCCAACATGCCACAGCTGCAATACCTGGACCTCTCCCATACCGGCATTTCGGCGCTGCCGGACGGCCTGCTCAGCCGCGCGGCGCTGGAGCTGGCGGTGCTGTCCAACAACCGCATCACCGAGCTGCCTGCGGCGCTGTTCGAGCTGCCTGCAGACACCGGCAACCCTCTCGACCTGTCCAGCAACCCTTTGTCGCGAGCGAGCCTGGAGCAGGTCAAAGCCTACTACCAGCGCACGGGTCGCTATTGGGAAGTCGACGCGTCAGACGTCGATACCCAGCGCGTCAAAGCGCTGTTCCCGGACTTCAGCGTGAACGAAGTCAACCGCTTCATTTTCGGCCTGCCGGGCAACCTGGAAATGGGCCAGATCGAATTGGCCCGCCTGGAAGCGGACTACGCACAACTGTCCGCCGGACTCGACAGCTGGACGCGCCAGGCCGCGGCGCCCGAGGAGCAAGCGCGGCGCCAAGCATTCAGCCACTCGCTGCAGGCCTGCTGGCGCCGGGAAAGCCCGTTGGATGAGCGCCACCCCCAGGTCATTCCCACGTACACCCTGGAAAACCCGTTACCGTTCACGGGAGAATTCCCCGCGCTCAACAGCGTCTTCAGTCATGTTTCTTCATTGCGTCTGCTCGGCGCAGGGGAACCGTTCCCGTTGCAGTCGTCACTGTTTTTCCGCGGGTTCCCGACACTGAGCCAACTGTCCATCGAACAGTATGGGCTGGGCGATATCCCCGCTGCGGTATTCGACCTGCCGCAACTGTTGACCCTGCGCCTGCCCCACTGCCGAGTCACGCTGTCAGCCGAGAGCGCCGCGTCCCTGGCGATGCTGGACCACCTGGAGCAATTGGACCTGAGCCACAACCCACTGGGGCGGCTGCCGGACTTCGCTTCACTGCCCAGGCTGACCAACATCAACCTGCAAGCCACCAGCCTGACAACCATCCCCGACCGCCTGTTGACCGCCGTCGAGCGCCAGCACGTCAACCTGAGCAACAACCTGATCAGCGAGATTCCCGCCAGTGCGTTCCGTTTACCCAACACCGTCACCGGCGCCTTCGACCTCTCGCGCAACCCGCTTTCGAGGGCGGCGCTGATGCAGATAAAACACTACAGCCAGCACATCGGCGGGCATTTCCAGGCCGACGCGCCGGCCGCCCTGCGAGATCGGATCAAAGCGCTGTACCCCACGTTCACCGACGGCGAAGCCAACCGCTTTTTCTTCGAATTGCCCGGCGACCTGGACGCGGCCGAGCCGGCCCTCAAAGGCCTGGAGGACGAATACACAACACTGTGCGAAGACCTGCGACTGTGGATGCTGGACGTGCCGACCCGCCACCCGATCCTCGATGCGCCGCTGGACGAACAAACGCGCGCGCAGGATCAGCTCAACCGCCTGGCGTTCAAAACCTTCCTGGAAGACGCCTGGCGCCGCGAAAGCGAACTGGACGACGACCACGACAGCCTCGAACCCACCCATAAGCTGGCGTATGAAACCAACATCCTGGGCAACCTGCCGGAACTGCGCGCGCGGTTTGACCACGTGTCGTCCCTGGAAATCGAGGGTGAAGGCAGCATCACCGGGGTCGACGGGTTCCTGCGGTGCTTCCCGAAACTACGTAGCCTGACGCTTTCCAAATTCAGCCTGGGCACGCTGCCGACCTCACTGTTCAGGCTGTCCGAGTTGACCACCCTGAGCCTGACCGAGGCTGCCGTGCGCTTGACGCCGCAGAGTGTCAGTGCGTTGGCCGAGATGAAGAGCCTGGTGTATCTGGATTTGAGCGAAAACCCGCTGGACCTGCCACCGGACGTCAGTCGCCTGAGCGACCTGGAATCGCTGTACCTGCCCGACACCAACCTGCGCGAAATGCCTCACGGCGTGTTTGCCTTGCCTGAACTGCGCACCCTGGACATAAGCGACAACCTGATCGAGGAACTGCCCGCCGACTTTCTGGAAATGGCCGCGCCCCTCGATGACATATCGGACTTCAGCGGCAACCCCTGGTCGGCGCCAAGCCTCAACTACCTGCGCCAGCACTACCTGCAAACCGGCAATGACCTGGCGGTCGATGAGGCGCGTCTGGATTCAACCGGCACTGCGCTGGTCAGGCCCGACTCGACCGAGCCGATGGAGGAATAACGCGCCAGCCGGCACTCAGCCGCGCTCGGACGGCACCGACGACAGCTCGAACGGGCTGCTGCTGCGCCGCTGGTTGCGGTCTTCGCGAGGGGTGGCGCCAAAGAAATTGCGGTAGGCGCTGGAGAAATGCGGCCCCGAGGAGAAGCCGCAGGACAGGCCGATCTGGATGATCGATTTGCTGGTTTGCATCAGCATCTGGCGGGCCTTGTTCAGGCGCAGTTCCAGGTAATACTGGCTGGGAACGCGATTGAGGTACTGCTTGAAGATGCGCTCCAGTTGTCGTCGCGACACGCAGACGTGCTGGGCGATTTCGTCAGTGGTCAGCGGCTCTTCGATGTTGGCTTCCATCAACAGAACGGCCTGGGTCAGCTTCGGATGGCTGGACCCCAGGCGGTTTTGCAGGGGGATGCGCTGGCGCTCGCCGCCTTCGCGGATGCGTTCTACCACCAGTTCTTCGGACACCGCACCGGCCAGCTCGGCGCCGTGATCGCGGGCCAGTACCGCCAGCAACAGGTCGAGTACCGACATGCCGCCACACGCGGTCAGGCGATCGCGGTCCCAGTCGAACAAATGGCTGGTGGCGATAACCTTGGGGAAACGCTCGGCAAAATCGTCTTGCCAGCGCCAATGGACGGCGGCGCGGTAGCCGTCGAGCAAACCGAGCTGGGCCAGCGGGTAGACACCGGCCGACAAACCGCCGACCACGCAACCGGCGCGCACCAGTTGCTTGAGCGCGGCGCTGAGCGGGGAAGCGATCACGGTGGGCGGTTCGTCGGCCACCAGGAACAGCTTCTGGAAACCTTCCAGCTTGCCGGCCCATGGCCCGCCCGGCAGTTGCCAGGCGCCTTCGGTCTGCGGCTCGGCCTGCAGAAACGACAGTTCGTAGACCACCTCCGGGTGCACCCGCTGAGCAACGCGCAAGGCCTCCTCAGCCAGCGCAAGCGTCAGGGCTTTTGTGCTGGGCCAAATCAGGAAACCAATTCGATGGGCAGTCATGGAGGGCTATCCGAAGCAAAAACAGTGAAAGAAGCCGTGGGCCAATGCTAGCCCGTAAATGAACACAAATCTCAAAAACGATGAACATCCAATGTGGGAGGGGGCTTGCCCCCTCCCACATAAAAGGAGTGGCTACTTCAAGCTGCCGGAAAGAAACTGCTGAAGGCGCTCGGACTGGGGATTGACCAGTACTTCGCGCGGGTTGCCGCGCTCTTCGACGATGCCTTTGTGCAGGAACACCAGTTGGTTGGACACTTCACGGGCAAAGCCCATTTCGTGGGTCACCACCACCATGGTGCGGCCTTCCTGCGCCAGGTCCTGCATGACCTTGAGCACTTCGCCGACCAACTCCGGGTCCAGCGCCGAAGTGGGTTCGTCGAACAGCATCACCTCCGGCTCCATCGCCAGCGCTCGGGCAATCGCCACGCGCTGTTGCTCGCCACCGGACATATGGCCCGGGAACGCGTCCTTACGATGGCCCACGCCGACTTTGGCCAGGTAGTGCTCGGCCTTTTCCCGTGCGTCTTTTTTCGACATGCCGAGTACATGCACCGGGGCTTCCATCACGTTTTCCAGTGCGGTCATGTGCGACCACAGGTTGAAATGCTGGAACACCATGGACAGGCGCGAACGCATGCGTTGCAGCTGTTTCGGGTCGGCGGCCCGCAGGGCGCCGTCCTTGTTGGCCACCAGTTTGAGCTCTTCGTTATTGAGCAGGATCTTGCCGGCGTGGGGTTGCTCCAGCAGGTTGATGCAGCGCAAAAAGGTACTTTTGCCCGAACCACTGGAACCGATGATGCTGATCACATCACCGGCCGAGGCGGCCAGGGACACGCCTTTGAGCACTTCATGACTGCCATAGCGTTTATGCAGGTCTTGGACTTCAAGTTTGTACATGCGGTCGGTTCTCACAAAAACAGGTGGTCAGTCGTTGAGCAAGCGCCCGTGACGCAGCGCTTCGCGCCCCGCCACCTTGGCCAGCCAGAAACCCGCTTGGGCATAACGTAGCCGTTCAACGGCAAACAACACCCCCGAAGTGCCGGCGCAGATGATGCTCACGCGGTCTTCCAGAGGGTCAATCACTTCAAAAATCGGTTCGCCGGCGTCCACCCAGTCACCGGCTTTACGCAGGTAACTGATCACACCGGCATGGGGCGCAAACAGCAATTCGGTGCCTTCGAAGGGCACCCCTTCGCAGGGTTCGTACTGTGGCGCCGGCCACTCACCGTGAATCAGGCCCTGTTCGGCGAGGAACGCGAGGATGCCTTCGGCGTGGAAGATCGCTTCATCGCGGCCGGTATCGGCTTGGCCGCCCAGTTCCAGGGTGGTCGCCAGGCATGCCAGCGGAATCTGCGCCTCGGGGAACGCCCGCGACACACGCAGCCAGGGCAGCGAGCAGGCTTCATCGAATGAGCTGCCGCCGGAGTCTTCCGCCAGCAGGCCGACTTTCACATTCAAATGCGCCGACAGCGAACGCCACTGCGGCCAATGCTGGGGCAGCGCGTACATGTGCAGCGCGGCTTCGGCGTCGCAGTGCAGGTCGAGGACGATGTCTGCGCTGCAGGCGTGGCTCAGCAGCACGCGCTGCATGCCTTGCAACTGGCTGGCCGGCGCGGGCAACGCGTCGAACGTATCGCGCATTGCCTGGCGGATCACGCGCACGTTGGCATGGGGATCATCGCCGAGCTTGCCGTGCAGTTGCGCGATCACCGGCTCGCTCAACTCGACGAAATCGCGGTTGAAATTCTTGCCGCTGCCAATCTCGAAACGCCCCTGGTGGCTGCCTTGCAGCAGTTGGCCGAGGCCCATCGGGTTGGCCACCGGCACCAGCTCGATCACGCCGTTGAGGGCGCCTTGCTGTTCCAGTTCAGTCAGGCGCTTTTTCAGCTCCCACGCGGCACGCATCCCCGGCAGCTCATCGGCGTGCAGGCTGGCCTGGATGTAGGCCTTGCGCTCGCCGCTGCCGAAACGGAACACGCTCAGTTGGCGCTCGCAGCCCAGGTGACCCCAGGGCAACAGGTGATCGATACGTTCCATATCAGTGCTTCCGTGGAGCCAGGTAGCTCAGCCAGCGGCGCTCGGCCAACTTGAACAGGCGCACCAGGATAAAGGTCAGGCACAGGTAGAACGCGCCGGCGGTGATATAGGCTTCGAACGGCAAATAGTACTGGGCGTTCACCGTGCGCGCGGCGCCGGTGATGTCGATCAGGGTGACGATGGATGCAAGGCTCGTGGTCTGCAGCATCATGATCACTTCGTTGCTGTACTGCGGCAGCGCACGGCGCAAGGCCGACGGCAGCAGGATGCGGCGGTACAGCTTGTAGCGCGACATGCCCATGGCCTTGGCCGCTTCGATCTCGCCATGGGGGGTGGCCTTGAGGCTCCCGGCAATGATCTCGGCGGTGTAGGCGCTGGTGTTGATCGCAAAGGCCAGGCACGCGCAGAACGTGGCGCTGGACAACAGCGGCCACAGGAAGCTCTCGCGCACCGCCTGGAACTGGGCCAGGCCGTAGTAGATCAGGAACAGCTGCACCAGCATCGGCGTGCCGCGGATCACATAGGTGTAGAGCCAGGCGATACCGTTGACGACCGGCTGCTTGGACACACGCATCAAGCCCAGCGGCAAGGCGGCGAGCAAGCCGAAAAACAGCGACATGGCCAGCAATTTCAGGGTGGTCAGCAAGCCGCCAAGGTACAGCGGCATGGCCTCCCAGATGACGTTGTAGTCGAAGATCATAGATCAGCCGCCCTTACGCCTACCGAGTAGCGCTTCTCAAGATGACGCAAGGCCAGCAACGACACGCTGGTAATCACCAGGTACATCGCCGCCACTGCGAGGAAGAAGGTAAAAGGCTCGCGGGTGGCATCCGCCGCCTGCTTGGCCTTGAACATCATGTCTTGCAGGCCCACCACCGAAATCAGCGCGGTGGCCTTGGTCAGTACCAGCCAGTTGTTGGTGAAACCGGGGATCGCCAGCCGAATCATCTGCGGCACCATCACCCGGAAAAACACCTGAAAAGGGCTCATGCCATACGCCAGGCCGGCTTCAGCCTGGCCCTTGGGGATGGCCATGAAGGCGCCACGGAAAGTTTCCGAGAGGTAGGCACCAAAGATGAAACCCAGGGTGCCGATACCGGCGGCCAAGGGGTTCAAGTCGATATAGTCGTCATAGCCAAGCATCGGCGCGACGCGGTTGAGCAGGTCCTGACCACCGTAGAAAATCAGCAGGATCAGCACCAGGTCGGGAATCCCACGGATCACCGTGGAGTACAAGTCACCCAGCCAGGCCAGCCAGCGCACCGGCGACAGGCGTAACGCGACCCCGATCAGACCCAGAACAATGGCCAAGGCCATGGACGACAAGGCGAGCTGAAGCGTCAACCATGCGCCATCGAGGATGACGGCCCCGTAGCCTTTCAACATGATTCAGGTCCTCGAAAAGGGGGATGAAAAAATGGCGCAAACCTCAGGAATTCTGTTGCTTGCGCCATTCTGGACAGACCGCTGCGACGATTTACTTGGCGTCTGGGCCGTAAATATCGAAGTTGAAGTACTTGTCCTGGATTGCCTTGTACTTGCCGTTGGCACGGATCGCAGTGATCGCAGCGTTGATGCGGTCCAGGTTTTCCTTGTCGCCTTTACGTACCGCGATACCGATGCCATCGCCGAAGTATTTGCTATCGGTAAAGGCTGGGCCGGTGAACGCGTAGCCTTTACCGGCAGGCGTATCGAGGAAACCTTCCTGCAACAGGGTGGCGTCAGCCACGGTGCCGTCGAGGCGACCGGCTTCCACGTCCAGGTAGATTTCGTTCTGCGAGCTGTAAGGAACCACCGTGGCACCTTTAGGCGCCAGTACTTCCTTGGCAAAACGGTCGTGGATCGAACCGCGCTGCACGCCGATCTTCTTGCCTTTCAACTCATCCAGGCTGTCGCTGACAGTCGTGCCTTCCTTCAACACCAGGCGCGCCGGGGTCAGGTAGTAGCGGTTGGTGAAGTCCACAGACTTCTTGCGGTCGTCAGTGATGGACATGGACGACAGGATCGCGTCGATCTTGCGCACTTTCAGCGCGGGGATCAGGCCGTCGAACTCTTGCTCGACCCAGGTACACTTGACCTTCATCTCTTCGCACAGAGCGTTGCCGATGTCGTAGTCAAAACCGACGATACTGCCATCCGGCGCCTTCGAGGCAAACGGAGGGTAAGCCGCTTCGATACCAATTTTCAGAGGCTTGCCTTCAGCGAAAGCCTGCATGGACAGCACGGACAGCGCCAGGGCGCCCAACAGCACGAGTTTCTTCATCTTGGGACTCCATCGGTATAGGGCAAAACAGCAGTATGAGCCATGGCCCACGATGCGACTGAGTGAAACCGAATAGCGGTGCTGCGTCCTACGCCGATTCAACAGCGGCGACGACGAGCGAGTGATGGGCATTCTAACGACAGGCCGGAAGCCGATATTTCCTCAATGCGACAACAATTTACAGAAGCACTGAGAAAGCAGTTCCAGCACATTGACAGCCCCTGTTTTTTATGCAGAGACAAAAGATATTAAACCTGTTGATAC
This sequence comes from Pseudomonas sp. LY-1, assembly GCF_053502595.1. Classification (NCBI taxonomy): domain Bacteria; kingdom Pseudomonadati; phylum Pseudomonadota; class Gammaproteobacteria; order Pseudomonadales; family Pseudomonadaceae; genus Pseudomonas; species Pseudomonas sp. LY-1. The sequence continues at coordinate 5,408,676 of NZ_CP094353.1, forward strand.
TGCAAATAGCGGGCCTATTATTCGCAAACCCTTCTAGCACGGCAAGTCTGGCGTTTAATCTAATATCCCGGGGCGTCTAAAACACGGCTTTTCGGGGCAAGCCCGTAGCACTTTGCCTCATGTTAGGGCGAAGGGTTACACATTTGCGCCTATCGGTAACATTCAGAAACGTCCTCTGCGATAAACCGATATTTATTGGACTGCGGGTTGTGTAGACCCATGTGGGATCTTCAGTGGTTTTGAGAGACCACAAAAAAGCCCCACCCGGCTCACGCCGAATGGGGCTCTGTCCCACCAACCCGCCTTATGCGGCGTTCATGGTCTTGTGCGTTTCAATCAAATGCGCCACCACACTCGGGTCGGCCAGGGTGGAGATATCGCCCAAGCCATCGTACTCAGCCGTGGCAATCTTGCGCAGAATCCGCCGCATGATTTTCCCCGACCGCGTCTTCGGCAAGCCCGGCGCCCACTGGATCACATCCGGCGAGGCAATCGGTCCGATTTCCTTACGCACCCAGTTCTTCAGCTCCAGGCGCAGCGCTTCGGTCGGCTCTTCGCCGTTTTTCAGGGTGACATAGACATAGATGCCCTGGCCCTTGATGTCGTGCGGCACACCCACCACCGCCGCTTCCGCGACTTTAGGGTGGGCGACCATGGCACTTTCGATCTCGGCGGTGCCCATACGGTGGCCGGACACGTTCAACACGTCATCCACACGACCAGTGATCCACCAGTAGCCATCTTCATCGCGACGGGCGCCGTCACCGGTGAAGTACATGCCACGGAAGGTCTTGAAGTAGGTATCGACGAAACGGTCATGGTCGCCGTACAGGGTACGGGCCTGGCCTGGCCACGAATCGAGAATCACCAGGTTGCCTTCGGCAGCGCCTTCGATGATGTTGCCCAGGTTGTCCACCAACGCTGGCACCACGCCGAAGAACGGCCGTGCCGCCGAACCCGGCTTGAGCGCATGAGCACCCGGCAGCGGGCTCATCAGGGTGGCACCGGTCTCGGTCTGCCACCAGGTATCGACGATCGGGCAACGGGATTGGCCGACGTTCTTGTAGTACCAGTCCCACGCTTCCGGGTTGATCGGCTCACCCACCGAACCCAGTAGGCGCAAGCTGCTGCCATCAACCCCTTCGCAGGCGGCGGTGCCGGAAGCCATCATCGCGCGGATCGCCGTCGGCGCGGTGTAGAGAACATTGACCTTGTGCTTGTCGACGATCTTGCCCACCCGAGTGATGTCCGGGTAGTTAGGCACGCCTTCGAACATCAGCGTGGTCGCGCCATTGGCCAGTGGCCCGTAGACGATATAGGTGTGGCCGGTGATCCAGCCGACGTCAGCGGTACACCAGAAGATTTCGCCCGGACGGTAGTCGAATACGCGCTCATGGGTCAGGGCCGCATACAACAAGTAGCCGCCAGTGGTGTGCTGCACGCCTTTAGGCTTGCCGGTGGAGCCGGAGGTATAAAGGATGAACAGCGCTTCTTCGGCGCCCATCTCTTTCGGCGCGCACACGGTGCCCGCCACTTTCATCAGGTCTTCGTACCAGATGTCGCGATGCTGGTTCCACTTGATGCTGCCACTGGTGCGCTTGCACACGATGACTTTCTGGACGCTGTTGGTTTCCGGGTTGGTCAGAGCGTCGTCGACGTTGGCCTTCAACGGAATCTTCTTACCGGCGCGCACACCTTCGTCGGCGGTGATCACCACTTTCGACTTACAGTCGATGATGCGACCGGCCAAGGCCTCCGGCGAGAAACCGCCAAACACCACCGAGTGGATCGCACCGATGCGGGCACAGGCCAGCATGGCGACCGCAGCTTCGGGGATCATCGGCATATAAATAGTCACCACGTCGCCGCGGTGTATGTCCTGGCCACGCAGGGCGTTGGCGAGTTTGCAGACTTGTTCGTGCAACTCGCGATAGGTGATGGTGCGGCTTTCGGCAGGGTCATCACCCTCCCAGATGATCGCCGCCTGGTCGCCGCGCTCGGCGAGGTGACGGTCCAGGCAGTTGTAGGAAACGTTCAGGGTGCCATCGGCAAACCACTTGATGTCGACATGGTGATCGTCGAAAGATGTCTGCTTTACCGTGGTGAAAGGTTTGATCCAGTCCAGACGCTTGGCTTGCTCACGCCAGAAACCATCGGGATTGACCACCGACTGCTGGTACATGGCCTTGTAGGTCGCCTCGTCAGTCAGCGTATTGGCTACTGTTTCGGGGCGAACGGGGTACAGGGAAGCCGCACTCATCTTTCTTACCTCGGTGATATAGTTGTTTTTGTATGACCCCAGTTGTAGCCGGGGTGAGCCTATAGAACCATTCGACGATGGTAGTAACAAGACCCTACAAATTGCCCTGATATCCCTTTTACCCCTCTGGCCCGCAGCCTGCAACGCCTGGCGGGCACGTAAAAAACCTTCAGCGAGGGATTGTTACAAAAACCACCAATAGTGTTTATCAAAAGCACGGGTATATGAATATAACCCGCAGGCCTAAAATCGATTTCGCCAACAAGGCAACCTGATTAACACCGTAACAGCCCCCACGAAGGCACGTTAATCCGAACTAAACAACCCTAAGTTACACACGTGGCCTCCAAAAGGCCCCGTGGCCCCTTTCGCCCTAAAGAAGGTAAATAGAGAAATGAAAGCTTTATTAGTTATGGCCCTCAGCAGCTTGTGCGCCACCGCCGCTCTGGCCGAGGAAGCCCCGACTGACGTAGCCGGCCAGAAAGCCCCGATTGTTGAGGACTATACCTACAGCACTCACTTGGACATCGCCAAAGTAGTGTCCATGAGCAGCATTCCAGATGTATGTGAAGTAGTCCCGGCAAAAATGGAATATGAAGATTCCAAAGGTCAGCGCCACATTCTTAACTATCACGTGATGGGTAACGGTTGCTCTAACGGGTAACAACTTCGTTAGCTCACACTGACGGTGATCTTATTTGCCGCAAGAAATTGCTCTTGCGGCCAAGAACCGGCCTCACACCCACCACACCTTCCCTCCTCTCAAAACCCCCTCGTTTGCCCCTCGCTATAAATAGCCCACCGTCCGTCAAAAAAATCCTCCTGCACCAAACCCCTGTAAACCCTCACGCTGGCTCAAATACCAGGCTTTTTGTCTACGGTCCAAGCGCATGCGCAGCAACACAAAGCCGATTTTTTCCCTATAATGCGCGGGTAAATCGGGCCTGCAATATCCCTTTACATGGGGATGAAGAGCCAGACCTGAGGCCTCCGCAGGAGCATGCATCTATCGCTCCGCCCCTCAGCCTCACGCAGAGCACCCGTTACCCCATTGCGTTTAATGCCTGCGCTAGCTGTTGCAACAAACGATTCCTTAAGATCCACCGCGGCCCGAGGGCCGTGTGAACCCCCAACCATCCGGTTTCACACGGGCACCTTTGAGCCCTCACGCAGGAGACGACACGTCATGCTGAGCTGGGACGAATTCGACAAAGAAGAAGACGGCGAAGTAGCCACCAAAGGCGCCAACGCCGGCCACGCCACCGAAGCCAACATGGACCGCCTCGACGGTGCCGGCGCCGCCGCTGCCATCGAAGCCCGCGCCGTCACCGCCAACGACTCCGCCGCGATCATCCGCGCCAAGGCCGCTCTCGACAAACTCGACATCGCCGAAGGCCTCGCCGAGCTCGAAGGCGCCTCCGCCCGTGTCGCCGTTGACGAAAAGCGCATGATCAACTGCCGCGCCGACCTCAACCAACTCGTGCCCTTCAAGTACGACTGGGCCTGGCAGAAATACCTCGACGGCTGCGCCAACCACTGGATGCCGCAAGAGGTCAACATGACCGCCGACATCGCCCTGTGGAAAGACCCCGATGGCCTGACCGACGACGAGCGCCGCATCGTCATGCGCAACCTCGGCTTCTTCTCCACCGCCGACTCGCTGGTCGCCAACAACCTGGTCCTGGCCGTGTACCGCCTGATCACCAACCCGGAGTGCCGCCAGTACATCCTGCGCCAGGCCTTCGAAGAAGCGATCCACACCCACGCCTACCAGTACTGCATCGAATCGCTGGCGATGGATGAAGGCGAGATCTTCAACATGTACCACGAGATCCCATCGGTCGCGAAAAAAGCCGCCTGGGGCCTGAAATACACGCGCTCGATCTCCGATCCGAAATTCGAAACCGGCACCGTCGACACCGACAAGGAACTGCTGCGCAACCTGGTCGCCTACTACTGCGTACTGGAAGGCATCTTCTTTTATTGCGGCTTCACCCAGATCCTGTCCATGGGCCGCCGCAACAAAATGACCGGCGTGGCCGAGCAGTTCCAGTACATCCTGCGCGATGAGTCGATGCACCTGAACTTCGGGATCGACGTGATCAACCAGATCAAAATCGAAAACCCACACCTGTGGGACGCCGAGATGAAAGAAGAAGCGACCCAGATGATCCTGCAAGGGACGCAACTGGAGATCGAATACGCCCGCGACACCATGCCACGCGGTGTACTCGGCATGAATGCGGCGATGATGGAGGACTACCTCAAGTTCATCGCTAATCGTCGTCTGTCGCAGATTGGCTTGAAGGAAGAGTATCCAGGGACGACCAACCCGTTCCCGTGGATGAGCGAGATTATGGATTTGAAGAAAGAGAAGAATTTCTTCGAGACTCGTGTGATCGAGTATCAGACTGGCGGTGCGTTGAGCTGGGATTGATTCCTGAACCCCACTTGTCGCGATGACTTGACACTTTAACTTCCGATTTGGCAAAGCCTGATTTTTTCAGGCTTTCGGATTGCGATAGGGATCTAATAGAAATAGCCGCAACGCAGCGCCGACTCCGGATTAAGTTGCATCAACTATCTGCAGGCCTCTGGTCGGAATGGTAACACCAGCATATTGACACGAAGTCAGAGCGAGCCAGGTGGAGTGTTTGCATTTTACAGCGACATCGAGGCCAGTCGTTCACTTGGCGTCGGTGAGTCGGCCCTGCGCCGTTGGGTTGACCAGGTTCAGACAGAACGCCAAGGTGTCACCCCGCCAAGCAAAGCGCTGCCCCCGGAACAGCAAAAAATTCAGGCCCTTGAGGCCCGGATCGCCCGCCTTGAACGGGAAAATCGATATTAAAAAAGCTACCGCGCTCTTGATGTCAGAAGATCACGAGCTTTGATTGAACGCCGAACGCCTGATGTTGAACGGCTTCGATTGCGCAGCCGGGTGAGCGAGTTTTTTCACAAAGTCGCTGCGCTGCCGGCAGCCGTAGCATTCTCTCGTAGATGCGTGACAATGGTAAGCAATACAGTCGATTCAAAGTGCGCAACTTAATGCGTGAGCTTGATCTCGTCAGAAAACAGCCAGGTTCTCATGCCTGTAAACGAGCGACGGTTGAACAGTTGGATATCCCGAACTCTTGAATCGGGAGTTGAATGTCTCGGCCCCAATCAGGTGTGGTGCGGCGACATCAATTCAACGGTGGACTGGCGCCAGCTCGAGCAGAAGCGCTTTCCGAGTCGTTCCGGCTGACGGTTGATCTAGCCAGCTACCCGAACGGTCAGATTGGGCGCTCGTGGGATATAGAGGGCATGCCTCTCAAATACCCTTATCAGCAAAGTAGGTTCTGCGTAATGTTCCGTCGCAGCGAGCTATAACCGCCTGATCCATCGGGATTTTTTTCTTACATATGTTTGGGTAACCAGGCGGTATCGCCGCTGTCGTAATTTCGGTGTTGACTCACGAAAAAAATTTGGTTAGAAATATTTTGTCGACACAAGGATTTCAGCGCTGCCGCAATTCGAAGCACGTGATGCATGTGTTGAGAAGACTTAGCTTAGTCATAATTAAAAAGCATAAGGAAATGCCATGATTAGCTCTCTCTTGCGTCGCCCCCCTACACATCGCTTAATTACAGGTACACCTGTAGGTAAGTGTTTTCCGCGCTTGCCCCACTAAGCTCTCCGCAAAAATACACTTAGCAACCAGCTTTTAGCCTGGATGCCGAGATATATTCCTGCCCGCTCGTATACACTATCAAGGAAGAAAGTTTATGAACGTTGTGTTGATTGGCTACGGAACCATTGCGTCTGCGCTTATGCCGAACTTGCTCAGCGAGTTCGAGGGAGAGATTAAATGCCTTAAGGTAATAGATCCATATGGGGTCAAGAAGCTCAGCGCAGATTTCGATTGTCCTGTGGTGTGGGTGACGACGAGTGTCACTAAGGAAAACCTTGACTATTTGCTGAGCGAACTCGATTCCGACTCTTTTTTAATAAACTTGTCTGTTGATGTCTCAAGTGTCGATCTGGTTTCATTTTGCCAGAAGAAAGGGGCAAGATATATTGATACATGCATTGAGCCATGGGCCGGCTATTATGTAAATGCAGATGCAGAGCCTGCAGATCGCACCAACTACGCCCTCAGGGAAGCGATGCTGGCATTGAAGGCTGAATGCCAAAATGGCCCTACCGCTATCGTAGCGCACGGCGCGAATCCGGGTCTGGTGTCCCATTTCGCAAAGCAGGCTCTTCTGAACATTCGTGATGATATTTACGGGATAAGCCAGCCTATCCCGCAAACTCGCCAGCAGTGGGCGAAGCTGTCTGCAGATCTGGGTGTGAAAACAATTCATATTGCGGAGCATGATACCCAGGTTGCAAAACTGCCTAAGCGGCCTGGCGAGTTTGTTAATACTTGGTCGATTGATGGATTTATTGGCGAAGGTTGCCAGCCTGCTGAGTTAGGCTGGGGGACTCATGAACTTCGTTTGCCGCCAGAGGGGCAGCGGCATACGACAGGCCGCAATAGCGCGATCTACTTGAATCGTCCGGGAGCCTCGGTCAGATTGAAAACGTGGACTCCTGCTTTTGGCCCTTGCTTAGGTTTTTTGATCACACACAATGAAGCAGTTTCTCTTTCGGACTATCTAACCTGCTTTGAAGGTGAACAGGTCACTTATCGGCCTACGGTCAACTACGCTTACCATCCTTGCAGTGACGCTATACTTTCCATCCACGAACTAAGTGGCTGTTCATGGCATTCACAGCCACAAAAGAGAATTTTGCAGGGACGAGATATCACCTCGGGAGGGGATTATCTTGGCGTGCTTCTGATGGGGCATGAGAAAAATGCATATTGGTTCGGTTCTTATCTAGAGAACTCGGCTGCTCAAAAGCTCAACCCTGAAAGTTCCGCTACTTCCTTGCAAGTCGTGGCCGGCGTGATTTCAGGTATGAAATGGGCAATTGCTAATCCTTGTTGCGGGATCGTTGAGGCCGAAGAAATGGATTTTAGGTTCGTTCTCGACAATGCAAGGCCCTACCTAGGTGAAATGCTGGGGGAGTACACCGATTGGAGTCCAGTAGAAGAAGATAAAGGTCTATTTTCCATCGCCTCATCAGATAAGTGGCAGTTTGAGAATTTCATGGAATAATTGCAGGGAGCGCAATCGTGAGCTATTTGAAATCGTCTATCGGTTTAAAAAGTTATGACTGGTCTTCAGTTGATTTACTCAAAAATTTGCCCCCTGAAAGCATCACCGGCTCCAGGGAGGTCATTAAATCACGACAAGAACACTTCTGGCATGACATGAGTTCTGAGTTCGACTCTAAGCACTTCTTAATATACCTTATGAATCGAAGTGATTTGGACTTAAGCGATGAGCTTTTGGAGTTCGTATGTCTCTGGCATCTGGATGAACAGAATCACTACAGAGGCCTTCGAAAGATTAATAGTGTTTTGTATGGATTCAGAGAAGAAGATATCGATAAAGAGATTAAGTCCAGGCAGCCAGAGTTTGAATTGATTTCATCGTTCATGGTTGATGAGTTCACCATATTGGTATCCATTGCATTTGATGAGGTTACCAGCACTCGGGCGTATAAACAGGACTTTAAACTTTTTGATAGTCTTGGGCCTGATTGTCTGTCCGTATGGATTCGTAATGCTGCTAAAGATGAAGCGGCGCACTACGGAAATGCAATGAAACTTTTGAAGAAAAACCACTCATCCCGATTTGAAGAGCTTCCAGAACTTCTTGACAAAATAGTCAGCTTCGAAACTTCTGATGGCTTCGGGTATAACAATACGTTTATTTTTGATCACGATACTGATGATTTCTCGAATGAGCTATTGATCGATAGCAAAAACACGATTCTTGAGGTTCTCGGGAGAGAGCAATGACCTGGTTATATTTTGCCCTTTTGGCGCCGCTATTTTGGAGCCTTTCAAATATTGTTGATAAGTTCGCCATCAATAATATTACCTCCAATTGCATTTCGTTCATTTTCTTGCTGAGCATCGGTAATATTTTTTTTGCGGCGGCCATTTATGCCTATTTTCAGCCTGCTGATCTAGACTTATATATGGTTGCAATAAATATCTGCTCTGGCCTCGCAATATTTTTGCAATACTTTGCTTACAGCTACTCCTTGGAGGATATGGATGTATCGGTTGTGATTCCGATCCACCAATCTGAACCAATATTTGTATTGGCAGCATCAGTGTTGATTTTTCATGCTATCCCGACATCTTGGCAAGTGACAGGCTTTGCTTTGATAGTCGTTGGCATTCTAATACTCTGCATGTCTAGGCGAACGATTAGAGGGCTGGGCCATCCCAGACACGTAGTGGTCTTGTTGATTTCTGCTTTTTTTGGGGCCGTTTCAACCGTGATTTCAGACGAGATATTGCAAGTCAAAAGCTTGGACTCGGTACTGATTTTTAACTTTGCCGGCTATGCCCTTGGTGGGATGTTTCTTTTATTGGTACCGACGTGGAGAAAGCTCATTATTGATGATCTGAAAGTCTTGAATTATAAGCAATTTGGCATTTTTGGGGTGACGAACATCTTTGATGTTGGAGGTTATGTGTTTTTCATGGCCGCTCTGGCTGCGGGAGGAGGTGCAGCCTTGGTTTCGGTAGTCGTCAGTATCCACCCGCTATTCGTTTTGGCTTTTGGGTTCCTGGCAACGAAGCTGTTTCCAAAATTTATCGCCGAGGATATTGCACCGGGAGGCGTAGTGAGAAAATTTTTCTCGATCATCGTGATCGTGGTCGGAGTAGCAGTGATATCACTCCAGGACATGTAAGGCCGCCCCCCCAAAAGCATCACTTGTCAAACAAACCATTGGCCCAGCGAACCTGTTGGGCCAATGGCTTTTTAGCTATATGGTTAGTGTCCCCCCGCTGCCACTTACCCCTGTCTGTCCGACGCTTACGCGGGCATGCAGGCGAGATACCGGTTCCGCTGTGGGGTTAGCCACGGCGACTGGTGTGTATATCCACAAGGGTTCCTGGTGCCCGCACAGTGCGGTTGCTGCTAGAGTTATCGTTTGGCGGATGGGCTGGAGTGTAAGCAGTCGGGCATCCCGTCTTGCTTAATGATCAGCGTTTGTCTGGAAGCAAGAAGTCTACCTCGTAGATACCCCGCGCCGCACGGATGAATAGGCGGACATCATCGCCCTTAAAAAGCCCTGAGCAGCTCAGGGCTTTTTTATATTTGAATAAAGTATGCTTTAAATCCCTGTCGACGGTTCGTCCGGTGATACCCAGACGAACCGTTCAAAACCACCCTCTCAACTCCTTTTCCACAGGAAAAGCACGTGCATGGATAAATGCAGAAAATGGCGATATCGCTGATAAAAGGATAATCCGCTATCAAATCCGGTCTGAACCCCAGTATCGGAAATTCGCGCAGTTTAACGATCCGCCCGCATCAGCAGCCTTTGTACCCGGCCCCATTCGTGTGTAACTGCGAACGTAATCAGTCGTCCGAACTGTCTGCGTTCACTCAAGAATTGGCTCGCTGGAGTCTCAGAAATCCCAATCCAGGCTCTGGAGTAGTAAACTCCTACGGCCATGAAAGGGTGAAATTCCCTCACGCAGAAATACAGAGCGCAGGCCCTGACCCGCCGTGATCGGACAGAACCATTAACCTGAACCCGACAGGCAGGCGCCAGTCAGAACGCTATGAACCCGCTCCACCTGATCAAGGACCACCCGTGACCCCAGACATGCTCGAAGCCGGCCCCGTGGATGCCAAAGTACTTTCCGTCTTTGATTTCGACGGCACCCTGACCCATCACGACAGTTTCGTGCCGTTCCTCAAGTTTGCCTTTGGCCCCGGCGAGTTCTATGGCCGGATGGTCAAGCTGGCACTGCCAGGGCTGCGGTTTCTGGTGCGGCAGATCAGCCGCGACGAGTTGAAGGCGCAGTTGATCCGCACCTTTATGACCGGGGTGGAGAAGGCGTGGGTGCAGCAAAAGGCCGAGGAGTACTGCCAGCGCAATTGGGCGCGGTTGATGCGGCCGGCGGGGGTGCTTTCGGTGGAGCAGGAGCTGGGCTCGGGGGCGGTGGTGACCTTGTGTTCGGCGTCGCCGGCGTTGGTGTTGCAGCCGTTTGCCGATCGGCTTGGGATCAAGTTGATCGGGACCGAGCTTGAGGTGCTCGACGGGGTATTGACCGGCAGGCTCACCGGGAATAACTGCCGGTGCGAGAACAAGGTGCTGCGGCTTGAAGCGGTGTATGGCGACCTGGGGGAGTATCGGCTCAGGGCCTGGGGCGATACGCGCGGGGATCGGGAGTTGCTGGCGGCGGCGCAGGACGCGCATTTTCGGCATTTTCATGGGAAGAAGCAGCAGGCCAGGTTGCAGCGCTGATGCGGGCGCCGGGTTGCGGTTTCCTAGCGATATCTGCGTAATATCCGGCTATCAATAGCCAAACCTCTCACGGACCCGAGCCCATGAAATTCGACACGGCCTACAGCCTGAGTCTCGACGACAAGCTGTCGATCTACGACGTGCGAGAGTTGAATTTCGACGAAACCGACGCCTACGACTCCGACACGGACCGTTTCCTCTGCCCCAACGATGAATGCCGCGCGGCCTTCGAAGCAGGCAATGTGCTGAGCACTTTCAACGCGAAAAATGTCAATTACCGGCGCACCCCGCATTTCAAAAACACCCCAGGCACCCGGCATATCGAGGGTTGCCGTTACGCCAGCAGCCACAAACCGGCTACGGACGACGGTGAGGACGAGCGCGAGGAACACTTCCCATCGGAATTTGTCCTGAGCCGGCGCACCTACCCGCGCAAACCCCCGCTGGCGGGCACTGAAGGGCAAGCGCCACAAGACCCGGCGAATTCCCCTTCAACCCGCACCAGCGTGTCTGTCGGTTCCAACGACACTACCCCGGATAAAACCAGCGTGTTCGCCCACCCGGTGGAATGCTATGTGTCGAACCTCGACGACAAGGACAAGCTCAAGGCGATGCCCTTGAAGATCGGCGAGCATACCGCGACGTACTGGACGTTTTTCAAGAAGATCGAGTACCTGCAGGACAATCAGGGCCTGATCTACTGGGGCCGGATCAAAGCGATCAAGGACTACACCAGCAGCTTTCGCATCGACTTCGAAAAGAAGGTATGGCTCGACAAGAAGCCCTACTCGGTCAACGTCTACCTGAGCAAAAAACTCATCGAGAGTTACCGCAAGCGCACAGCGTTCCTCGAGCAGATCAAAGCTGCAGCCAGCAGCGAACGGCCGTTATATTGCTTCTTTTACGGGGTGACGCCGCAGTTGAAGCAAGTACCGAGCAAGAAAAACCCCGAGCAGACGTTCGGGGTGTTCAGTGCGGATATCGAGAATCTGGATCATTTGATTATTCGCGAAGTGCCGGCGGCGCAGGCGAGTTAGCCGAGACCGTACTCGACCTCGAACACGAATACCATCGTGCAAGCCTCAAAATAGAACGGTGTCGGCGCTGGAGAAAATTCCAGTTGATGAGCGGTCAAAACAACTGTACAAAAACACAGTATAGTTTGCCCTCCCCGTCGAACCCTGGAGACACCCCATGTCCTCTCTGGCAATGAGCTCTTTCGTAGAACAGCAGATCGTCCTGCATCAATTCACCGCCAAGCACAGCGTGCAGGCCCGCGTCATGCTCGGCTGGAGCCGCGAAGAGTTGTCGCGCCAGGCCGGGGTGACGGTGGATGCGATTCAACGGTTTGAAACCCAGGGCGCCGTGGAAGACGACGTGCGCCTGACCCTGGCGTTCCGCCTGGAGGCCGAAGGGTTGGTGTTTTTCCCAGGGTTTGCGCCTGGCTGGGGGATGCGTGCGCGCAAGTTGAATGCCCCCTGCGCGGAACCTGCTGCACAAAACATCCTGTCTCGATTGATGGGTTCAACAGCGGCGTCAGTTGATTCACCCACCCCGCAGGCGCAGTAACGCGATGGCACTGAGTGTGAACCCCGGCGTTGGCTACGCCAGGGTGTGAACATTGCCTGACGGCTTAAAGGCTGGGCTTGGCGACCTTCTTTGCTGCCTGCTCATAGCCATGGCCCACTGCAAGCAGTGTGGGTTCAGACCCACGGGCGCCGAAGAAGTATGCACTGGTCGGCACACCGTCCTCATGCTTCCCGGACGGCACGCTGATCCCTGGGTAGCCGGCCACCGCAACCGCAAAGTAGCTGTTCGTATCAAAGTCCGACACCATGGCGTCGAGGTTTTCCCGCTCGATCAGTTCATCCACCGTGCCACGGAAATCCTCGATCATTGCGTCCCATAGCGGCTGGCGCTCGTCGGCGGTGAGGGTGGACGCGTCGATCTCCTTGAGTGTCGGTTGGTGATCGGTGTCGGTGCCATCGCGTTTTTCGTTGAACGCGATCAACTCGGACACCGACTTGACCGGCAGGCCCTCGCGCTTGGCCAGGTAGTCGTTCAACTCGTCCTTCACGTCGGCGTACAAGAGTTCGCCATAGCGTGAAGCGTCGGCCAAGCGCATATCGACCGGCACCAGCACCGCGCCTTGCGTGCGAAGCACTTCAAGGGTTTGGCGAAATTGCGGGCTGTTGTCCACCGGCAGGCTTTCGCCATTCGCGGAAAAAGTCACGGGATAACCGATACGCTTGTCCTGCAGGGCTCCGGGCTTGAGCAACGCGGTGTAATCAATCCCGTGGGGGGCGTCCACACTCGCGGGATCAAGAGGGTCGCGGCCCGACATCGCGTTAAGCATCAACGCAGCATCGAACACCGAGCGCGTCATCGGACCTGGCGTGTCCTGTCGATGGCTGGCTGGAATGATGCCGCTGCGGCTCAGCAAACCCACGCCAGGCTTGAAACCAACCACCCCGTTGAACGCCGCCGGCACGATGATCGAGCCATTGGTCTCGGTGCCCACCGCCAAGGGCGCGAAGCCTGCGGCGACCGCGGCGGCCGACCCAGAACTTGAACCGCCCACCTCTGCGCCCGCTTGATGCGGGTTACGCGTCTGCCCGCCCCGCGCACTCGAACCATCGGGACCACCGCGAAAGCCCGCCAGTTCAGTCAAGTTGGTTTTACCCAGGATCACGGCACCCTGCTCGCGCAGACGCTCGACGATGAAGGCATCCTTGGGCGCCGCACTGCCCACCAAGCCAAAGGCGCCGGCACTGGTTTGCTGGGTATCCCCCGTCTCGATAGTGTCCTTGAGTAACACCGGAATGCCATGCAGCGGGCCACGCACCTTGCCATTGGCGCGCTCCAGATCGAGCTCGCGGGCAATCTGCAAGGCCTCGGGGTTCAGTTCAATGATCGAGCTTAATTGCGGGTCCAGCTTACGAATGCGCTCTTGCAGGTAACTGACCAGATCGACCGAAGTGAATCCACCCGGCCGGGCCATTTGCTCGCCGAGTTCGCGAACACTGGCGTATTCCGTTCCCGGGGGAACCGGCGCTGAAGCCCCCGGTGAAGGCTGCACAGGCAGCAACCGCTGCACCTGGTTGACAAACACCCCCACGCCATAACCAATACCCAACATGAAGCACCTCCCGGAGGGGTAAGAAATGATGAAGGACCAACCTTGATCCGTACACCAGTCTAAAAACCCCGCTCCACCGAAGCTGCGCGACGCAGGTCTTTCAACCTGTGGGATTGTTCAACGCCGTTGGTAGCTTTGCCTACCCCATAGCCAGGCCACGGGCGTTGCGATAGCCCTGCACCAGCACCCTCAGCGAGTCTTTCGACCACTGCGCGCCATAAAACCACAGCGTCGCCCCGTCCCCCAGCGGCTCCCCCAGGCTCGGGTAGCCGCTCCAGCACGCGGCATGGAACGCGGCGCTATGGCTCTCGGACACCAGCGCATCCAGCCGATATTCGCTCACACGCTCATCGATTTCATTGCGCGAATGCAGGGTGAAGCACAGGGTGTCATCAGCTCGCTCCGCCGGCACCGCCACCAGTTGGGCACCGGCCTGACGCAGGAAGCCCAACGCTTCCAGGAAGGATGCGCTGTGTTCAATCGGCTCCTGATCATTGCCCCGCACAAGGCGGTCGGCGAACCCCACGCGAGTGCCCGCCAACGTGTAGGGGACGGCGCAATTGCTGGAGTGTTGCACCAAGGCAGCTTCCACCTTGCCCGATTCAGTGGGCTCGACACCACTCAAGGCGATCAATGACAGCGCGGGGTCGCGCACAGGTTTCAGAGGCAGGGCCGGCACGTTATAGCCAGGGATTACAACGCCAGCACCAAGATGTGCATCGGGGACGTAGCCGATACCCAGTGCCGTCGTGGTCCCCGTTTCGATGTGAGCGTTGGAGGGCGCCTGCGCCAAACAAACCGGTTCCGCAGAGGGGGGTAAAAACGCTTCCCGCCGACAAGACATAGGCGATAGCAAAGACTTCCCACATTTATTGTCCATCAGAGCCGACTCCCGGAAATTGACGTTCCCAAGATCATCGCACTCTCATCTGGCGTTTGTCGTAGGCCTGCAACACCTTGAAAATTCCTTTTTTCCGATCTCCCCGAGCGTCAGTTCACAAGCGCGTCTTCGCCGCCCAGAACCTCCACCTCCAACCACCACGCGAAGCCTCGCGTGGGCTGGCTCAAACTGAACGCCTGCCCCATGGCCGGCGTGGCAATCGACACGTTGCGCTCCCACGCCAACGCCATGATGCGGTCGAACGGCTCGTGCCAGGCGTGGAAGGCCAGGTCGAAGGTGCCATTGTGAATCGGCAACAGCCAGCGGCCCTTGAGGTCGATGTGCGCCTGTAAGGTTTGCTCCGGTTGCATGTGTACATGAGGCCAGTCGACGTTGTAAGCACCTGTTTCCATCAGGGTCAGATCAAACGGCCCGTACTGTTCGCCGATGCGTTTGAAACCGTCGAAATAGCCGGTGTCGCCGCTGAAAAACACGCGACGCGCGCCGTCGATCATCACCCAGGAACACCACAGCGTCTGGTTGCTGTCGAACAAGCCGCGCCCGGAAAAATGCTGCGCGGGAGTGGCGACAAAATGAATGCCATCGACTTCGCTGCCCTGCCACCAATCCAACTGCCGCACTTGGTTGGCGTCCACGCCCCACTTCACCAGGATGTCGCCCACGCCCAGCGGCGCGAGGAAGTAACGGGTCTTGTCGGCCAGTTGGATGACGGCCTTGCGGTCGAGGTGGTCGTAATGGTTGTGGGACAGAATCACCGCTTCCAACGGCGGCAAATCTTCGAGGCTGATCGGCGGTGCATGGAATCGCTTGGGGCCGGCCCAACTGAACGGCGAAGCGCGTTCGGCGAAGACCGGGTCGGTCAGCCAGAATTTACCGCGCATTTTCAGCAGCACGGTGGAATGCCCCAGGCGGAACACACTATGGTCGGGGGCGGCCGACAGCTGTTCGCGGGTCAGCGAATGTACCGGAATCTCCCCGACCGGCCGCGTGCTGCGCGGCTTGTGAAACAGCATCTTCCAGAAAATACGCAAGGTTTTGCCGAAGCCGGCACGCTGTACGGGAGCATGGTTACTGAAGGTGCCTTGCTTCTGTTCGGCAGGCTTGCGCACCACAGGCGAGGGATCGAGACGGGTTGAAATCGTGGCCATTACCAGGTAACTCCTACGGACCGCTCATGAAATTACACTACACAGTGTAGTTTCAAGATTGCAACAAAACCCGGAGCAAGTAAACTACCGAGTGTAATTTTCCTCTTAGAGTCGATCCCTGTCCATGTCTGTCCCTCAACGCCTCACCGACCGCAAGCGCGAAGCCATCCTGGCCGCCGCTATCGCCGAGTTTCGGGTCAACGGGTTCGAGGTCACCAGCATGGACAAGATCGCCGCCACCGCCGGCGTTTCCAAGCGCACGGTGTACAACCACTTCCCCAGCAAAGAAGAGTTGTTCGCCGAAATTCTCAACCAACTCTGGGCCAGCAGCGTCGCGCAACTCGACGTGAACTACGCCAGCGATCGCCCGCTGCGTGAACAACTGCGCGGCTTGCTGCAAGCCAAGATGAAGATGATGTCGGACGCTAACTTCCTCGACCTGGCCCGGGTCGCCATCGCCGCCACCATTCACTCGCCAGAACGCGCCCAGGACATGGTCAACCGCTTGAGCATGCGCGAAGAAGGTTTCACTCAATGGGTGCGCGCCGCCCAGGAAGACGGCCGGCTCACGTGTACCGACCCGGCCTTCGCCGCGCACCAGATTCAAAGCCTGCTCAAGGCGTTCGCCTTCTGGCCGCAGATCACCCTCGGCCAACCCACCCTCGACGCCGCCGACCAGGCCCGCGTGATCGAGTCGGCAATCGATATGTTCCTGGCCGGCTACGAAGCAGGCGCTCGCCGCTCGCAGTAAACAACCGTTGCATATGCGACATCCCTGGTCGTTTTTGGCCTATTTGCCCTCTGTTTTGCGCGAATGGCCTGGAAGGCCACTGATTATTCCTACGCAAATAACTGACAATATTCACAAGTATTATCCGATCAACGGTTCTCCCTGCACGCGCGCGCGGCCGAATCTGCGAAAAAAAGCTGACCCGGAAATCTATGGAAAACAGACGAGGCAAAGGGCTTTCATTTGCCAGGCGTATTTACAAGCCAAGGATCATCGGCCTGGGTATCGGCTGCATCAGTGTCTTCGGCGGCTTGTACCCGCTCGCGATGCCGGGCTGGGTGTGGGCGTTCCTGCTGTTCAATGGGCTCGCGTGGGCACATGTGGCGTACCAGCTGTCAATCCGCTCCCCCTTCCCCTACCAGGCCGAACAGCGCAACATTTTGTATGACTCGTTGTGCGGCGGTTTCTGGGCCGCCGCCGCTCAGTTCACGCCGCTGACGACCGTGACCATCCTTTCGATGATGACCATGAACAACTTCGCCGCTGGCGGCAGTCGCCTGTTCCTGCGCGGTTTGCTCGCGCAGGGCGCAGGGATCGGGGTGGCATGGGCGCTGTTCGGCATGCGCTTCAACCCCGACGTCAGCCCGCTCCAGGTCTACACCTGCCTGCCGATGTTGACGTTGTACCCCATGGCCATCGGCAGGGTCTGCTACGAGTTGGCGATCAAACTGTCGGAACATAAACGCGCCCTCAGCGCCCTGAGCCGCACCGACAGCCTCACCGGCCTGCTCAACCACGGTTCGTGGAAAGATCTGCTGCACCTCAAGTTCCACAAGTGCCAGCAGCAACAAAGCCACGCCACCATCGCGCTGATTGATATCGATCACTTCAAACAGATCAACGACACTCACGGCCATATCGTCGGCGACGCCGTGCTGCGGCAACTGAGCCTGGAGATACGGCGTAACCTGCGGAAAAACGATTTGGCCGGCCGTTACGGAGGCGACGAGTTCTGTGTGATTCTTCCGCAAATGCCCTTGGAAGAAGCCGCACGGGTCATGGAGCGCATACGCGAAACCTTCAGCAATTACCGTAACCCGCAAATCCCAGAGCTGCGCGTGAGCCTGAGCATTGGCCTGGCCGATTTCCAACTCATCTTCACCGATGCCGCCACCTGGCTGAATGCGGCGGATCGCGCGCTGTACGCGGCCAAAGACACCGGGCGTAACCGGGTCAATGCCAGCAACTACGCGATCGCCCATTCCGCCTGAAGTTTTCACACGACTCCTCGTAGGCAACCATGTCGTCCCCGGGTTATTCATGCGTAAGACAGATCGCCAAGGCTATAGTGGACACCTGTCTTAAACACTGATGACCCGAGTTTTCCATGACCCCAACACCCGACAAACCCAAAGCCGCCCCCGTCGATTATCTGCGCTTCCATCGACGCCACGCCCACCTGGCGCCGACCTTTGGCACCGACACCTTCGCCCTCAAGGCCGAGGCTTTCGCACGCTTCTTCGGCACACCGACTTTCCTCGGCGCACAAACCTTGATCGTGGCCGTGTGGATTGTGCTCAACGTCACCGGCATCACGCACTTCGACGTCTACCCGTTCATCCTGCTCAATCTGGCCTTCAGCCTGCAAGCGGCCTACGCGGCGCCGCTGATCCTGCTGGCCCAGACACGCCAGGCCGCTCGCGACAAAGCCCAGTCCGACGCCGACGCGCAGCACCGTGAAGCGCTGGCCGTCGCCAATGCCGAGCGCCAGGCCGAGACGCAGAACACCAGCAAACAGCTGTTGGAACTGCTGGAGCTGAACACCCGGCTGACAGAAATGACCAAGCAACTGACCGAGCGTATCGAGACCCTAACGTGTGAGATGCATGAGCAGTTTGTGCGAAAACCATAAGTCCCCCAGACATTCAGCCGGCGGGGTGTCAGGGGCTCAATCGCACATGCCGCCCCAGTTGATCAAACAGCGTCACCACCGAGCGCAATGCCCGGCAATCGGGGCGCGTCAGCAGCCATAGCGCCGTGTCATGCCCCGCCAACGCGGGGCCCAACGGTTGCAGGCGTTCATCCAACAGAAAGTCCGGCAGCGCCGCCACGCCCAGCCCCGCCCGCACCAGTTCGGTGACCGACAACATGCTGTTGCAGCGATAGCTGGGACGCACGCCCGGCAACTGCGCACGGCGCCAGGCGACGGTGGGGTGATCGGGCAGGAAGTCATCCGGCGCGATCCAGGCCAACTCCGCCAGCTCGCGTCCTGCGTGCTGACGCGCAAAATCTGTGCTGGCGCACACCTGATACTGCACGGTGCCGAGGCAACGCCCTACCAGATGCTCCGGTGGTGTCCGGGTCAGGCGCAGGGCGATGTCGGCATCGCGGCGGCTGAGGTTGGCGAAATCATTCGAGGTGCTCAGCTCCAGGGTCAGCGCCGGGTAATCCGGCATGAACTGCGCCAGCGCCGGCAGCAACAAGCCTTGCAGCACCGAGTCGGTGCAGGTCAGGCGCACCGTGCCGCTGATCACTTCACCGCCCTGTTCCACGCCGATGCGCGCGGCCTCCAGGGCTTGTTCGGCGCGTTCGGCCTGCTGCGCCAGGTGGCTGGCCAGGCTGGTCGGCAGGTAGCCGGCGCGGCTTTTTTCAAACAACGTCTGGCCCAGCGCAGCCTCCAGCCGCCGCACGGCGCGGAACACCGTCGACACATCCACCCGCAACAACGCCGCCGCCCGCGCCAGGCTGCCACCGCGCACCAGGGCGAGGATCAGCGACAAGTCGGGGTAATCGATCTGATAGTGCGCAGCTGCATTGAACATGTGGGTAAACGCCAATATTGATTGCGTGAACGCCAATCTATAGTGCGCACCAGGACACGACAAGCCAGGGGAAGCCTCAAATGAAAGCCAGCACGCTGCACCTCGCCCTGATCGGCGATTACAACCCCGATGTGATTGCGCACCAAGCCATTCCCGTGGCGCTGCAACAGGCCGCCGACGCCTTGGGCCTGACGGTTCACCTTCAATGGCTGGAGACCGACACCCTCAGCGCCACCTCCGAACTACAAGGTTTCGATGGTTTTTGGTGCGTGCCCGCCAGCCCGTACCGCGACACCGATGGCGCACTGCACGCGATCCATTTTGCCCGCGAACAGCGGCGCCCTTTCCTCGGTACCTGCGGCGGCTTTCAACACGCGGTGCTGGAATATGCCCGCAATGTGTTGGGCTGGGCCGATGCCGAACACGGCGAGTTGGTCCCGAATGCCCAACGTGCAGTGATCGCGCCACTGAGTTGCGCTCTGGTGGAGGCCAGCGACACCGTGCGCCTGGCCGCCTACACCCGTATCGCCGACGCCTACGGCACACTCGATATTCATGAAGGCTATCGCTGCCGCTACGGCATCAACCCCGACTTCGCCAGCGCGCTGCTGGAAGGCGCTCTGATCCCCAGCGGCCACGACTCGGCCGGCGACCTGCGCGCCGTGGAGCTGCTGGACCATCCGTTCTTCGTCGCCACCCTGTTCCAGCCCGAACGCGCCGCGCTCCAGGGCGTCACGCCGCCGCTGGCGATTGCCCTGCTCAAGGCCTGCCAGGAGACCTCGGTATGATTGCCCACACCCCCGCCCCGCCTTACTACGCGGTGATTTTCAGCTCACTGCGCACCGCCGGTGACCACGGTTACGGCGAGGCGGCCACACGCATGCTGGAACTGGCGCGTGAGCAACCGGGCTTCCTCGGGGTTGAATCGGCGCGGGAGGATGGCGTGGGGATCACCGTATCGTACTGGCGCAGCGAGGCCGACATCCTCGCCTGGAAACAGCAGGCCGAGCATCGGGCGGTACGCGAGCAGGGGCGTTCCACCTGGTACTCGGCGTTTCACACACGCGTGTGCAAGGTGGAGCGCGCCTACGCGTTCCCGCATTGAGAGGCGACCGCAAGCCCTCGCACAGGTGATCCTCAGCGACGAGACACAGGCTGTCGGGCTAGCTGACGAGGCTGCGCAACGCACTGATCTGCGGGATCTCCACCCGCCGCATGTACACACGCAGCGGCTCGGTGATGTTGATGCGGTCGTCGATGTTCTGATCGAGCAGCAATTGCAGGCGCTCACGGGACAACGTCATGGCGTGCTCGGGGGCCGGTAGCCAGACAAATTCGGCAGTGGGGATGATGCCGTCATCGGCCACGTCCATGCCGAAGGAGTCTTCGCTGAAACGCACGATGTACTGGCCGGTCTTGCGGTTGAGGCCGACAAAACCGTGAAGCTGGTCGGCGGCCTGGCAGATAAGCTCGGAGGTGATGCGCATGGTAAACCTCACTGAAAAGTCCCACAGGGACTGGAAAGATGGTTTACACGCGTGGCGGAAAGTACTGCCCTCTTACGGGGCGGTTTGCGGCAAGAGTACTGCAAAGTCGCGCAAAAAAACCCAGAAAATTGGCGCGTGCGCACGTTAATGTCGGTTTGGTGATAGCGCCTTGCGTTATCAATTGTTAAAAAGGAGGCCTTCTCAAAGCTCTCTCCACGAAAGGACTCCGCATATGCCTGTCACGTTTACCAACGGCCCGGTGCCCGCCACTATAGGGAGCGCCTTGCTGCTCGCCCTGATGCTCGGCCTTGGCCAGGCGCAGGCTGCCGACCCGATCAGCCCGGCTGAATTGGCAACTAACGAAGGCATTCCCTACCCTGCCGTGATCGCCCACCGTGGTGCGTCCTACGACGCCCCTGAGTCCACCGCTGCCGCCTACAAGGTCGCACGCGACCTGGGCGCCGACTACCTGGAGTTGGACCTGCAGCGCAGCAAGGACGGCGTACTGTTCGCCCTGCACGACAACAACCTGCAACGCACCACCGACGTGGCCACCAAGTTCCCCGAGCGCAAAGACGCCCCGGCCAACGAGTTCACCTGGAAAGAACTGCAAACCCTCGACGCCGGCAGTTGGTTCAACGCCGCCTACCCGGACCGCGCACGCCCCGGCTTCGTCGGCCTGAAGATCCTCAGCCTGGACGACATCATCAAGATCGCCGAAGGCAACCCGCAGCACAAACCGGGCTTGTACATCGAAACCAAAGAGCCCAAGCAATTCCCGGGCATCGAAGCCGACCTGAAAAACAAGCTGCTGGATAAAGGCTGGTTGAGCTCCGCCGGCTCCAAACTGGGCAAGAGCAACACCGGTGTCGGCCAGGGCAAGGGCCGCGTGGTGCTGCAAACCTTCGAAACGGCCAGCCTGAAAGAGCTGCAGAAAGAGATGCCGAACACCCCGAAGATCCTGCTACTGTGGGTAGGTGAAGGCAGCATCGAGCCGAAATCCAAGCAAACCTTCGCCGAATCCGGCGAACCGACCAAGGCGGCTTACTACGCCAAGCAAGAACCGAAAGACGCCGCCGAGTTCGAAAAATGGCTCGACGAAGCCAAGAGCCTCGGCGCCATCGGCACCGGCCCGTCGGCGGAGCTGACCGCCCACGGCGACCAGAGCTACACCGACCTGGTGAAGCCTGAAATGAACACGCTGACCCACGACAAGGGCCTGCTGGTGCACGTCTACACCGTGGATGAACCCGTGGACTTCGAGAAAGTGATGAAAAACGGCGTCGACGGCATCTTCACCAACCGCGCCGCCGAACTGCTGAAGTTCTACAAGCGCTGGCCGTCGTCCAGCGTGCAGGATTTGCTGAACGACCATAAGTACTGAATAAGTCAGTGTGCCATTAAGGATGAATTAAGTTGCGCTGGTTAATCTGGCGCCACTTAAACAGCTCACCAAAAAAGGATACACACCATGAAAACCTTGACCGCTCTGTTCGCAGCGACTGCCCTGACCCTGACCGCCGGCCTGGCCCAGGCCGATGTCCGCCCGGATCAAATCGAAGGTCTGCTCAAATCCGGTGCCGTAATGCCTTTCGAGAAACTCAACGCCGCCGCCGTGGCCAAACATGCAGGCGCCAAGATTACCGACACCGAGCTGGACCACAACAACAGCGGCGTGCTGGTCTACGAAGTTGAACTGACCGACACCGCCGGCAAGCGCTTTGAAGTGAAACTCGACGCCAAGACCGGCACCGTACTGGAAGACAAGCAAGACACCTGAGTAAAAACCTAAAAAACGCGCCACCTTCGGGTGGCGCGTTTTTTTATGGCCGCCTGATCAAGCGCCCAGTCGCGCCGTCACCTCGTTCAACTCGCCGGACAAACCACGCAGATTCTGGCTCGCCGCTTCGGTGCGCTTCACGTTGTCGAGGTTGGCGGTGGCCACGGTGGTGATCTGGGTGATATTGCGCGAAATATCCTCGGCCACCGACGTCTGCTCCTCGGCCGCCGTGGCGATCTGGCGGTTCATGTCGCGAATCGCTTCAATAGCCTGGGTGATGTGAGCGAGCATCGCGCCGGCCTGGGTGACTTTTTCCACGCTGTCATCGCTGCACGACTGGCCCGTGACAATCGCCTCGGCCGCATCGACCGCGCCGGTTTGCACGGCCTGGATAATCTGGTTGATCTCGATGATCGACGCCGCCGTGCGTTGCGCCAGGCTGCGCACTTCATCGGCCACCACCGCGAACCCACGCCCCGCCTCGCCTGCCCGTGCCGCCTCGATCGCGGCGTTGAGCGCCAGCAGGTTGGTCTGCTCGGCGATCCCGCGAATCACTTCCAGCACTTTACCGATGCGCACACTGTCGGTTTCCAGACGGCGGATGATAGTGCCGGTGTTGAGGATCTCAGTGCGCATCTGGCCGATGGTGGCGATAGTGACTTTCATCACTTCGCCGCCCTCGCGGGCCGAGTGGTCCGCATCATCGGCCGCATGTGAGGCACTGGCGGCGTGACGCGCCACTTCCTGGGCGGTGGCCGACATTTCGGTCATGGCCGTGGCCACCTGGTCGGTGCGGCTGAATTGATCATGGGTACCGGTCGCCATCTGCCCGGCGATCGAATTCAACTCACTGCTGGCGCCGACCAAGTCAGTGGCACTGCGCTGCAGGCGGCTGAAGGTTTCGGCCAAAAAGTCGCGCAAGGTGTTCGCCGCCTCCGCCAACTGCCCCAGTTCGTCCTGGCGACGACTGGCGACACGCTCGGCAAAACGACCGTGGCTCAGTTGGCTCACATAGCCGATCAAACCTCGGATCGGCAGGATCAGGTTGCGGTTGATCAACCACAGGCTGAACAAGCCAATCAACACGCCGGACAGCAACATAATCGTCAGGCCCACCATCACCGTGCGCTCGACATGGGCGCTGATGGTCTGGGATTGTTGGGTGCTTTGGGCGCGCAAGTCGCTGACCAGGGCGCTCATCTGTTCACTGGCGGCGCGGTCCACGCCCTTGACCGCGGTGTCGCCGACGCTCGGGTCAGCGCCGGCGGCCACGTAGGCATCGCGCCCCTTCTGGTAGGAAACGCCAAGCTGCTGGTGTTCTTGACGCAGGTTCTGGATCCGCTGGTTCAGCGCCGGGTCACCGGCAGTCTGGGTGACCAACCGCGCGAGAATGCCTTGTACATCGCGTTGCCGGTCCTGGAACTGGCCCCAGTATTTCTCCAGGTCCTGAGGCTGTTTGCCGCGTAACAGCACGTTTTTCCATTCCTGCACCTGCACCTTGAACTGCAGGTTGGCCTCATCGATCAGCTGTGAAGTGAGCAACGGCCCTTCGAGCAAACTGCGGTAACTCTGCACCCCGTTGGAGAGGAAGTTGAAACAGGCCAGGGCGATCAATAACATCGCCAGCAGGCTGCCACCGAGTAGCGACAAAATCTGTGCCCGCAGGGATGTTCGCAAAAAAGTCATCGGAAAAAGCCTCGAAACAAGGAAAAATGCAAATACGTCATGACTTCCCTGTCATCAAAGGTGCCGCCATCCGCAGCGGTTCTTGTGCTCTGAATCGGCCGTTCTAGACGCTTCTTGAGCCCACTTCGACAAGCGGTCAATAAAGTGTCACCAAAGCGAAACAAGTCGAAAACCGTCACAAAACTGTCAAACTTCCTTGCAATGATTCGCCCACGCGAACCTGTGAAACGTCCTACAGGTCCTTTCTCTGTGAGACGCCATGAACCACAGCATCGACCACAGCCACCAGGATTCCGATCTGTTTGGCTTGCTTTACGGTTTCCGTTTTCGCCCTGGCGAGAAAGGTGAGCAAATTGACTCAGCCACCGCCCTCCAGGCCTTGCAGCAACCGCAAGACCCGGAAGAGTTTCTATGGCTGCACCTGAACCTGGCCCACGCCGGATGCGAGCGCTGGATGCAGGCGCACCTGGCCTTGCCTGAAGAGTTTTTCGAAGCCCTGCATGAGGGCTCGCGCTCCACCCGTATCGAACACGTCGACTCGGCCTTGCTGGCGGTGGTCAACGACGTGGTGTTCAATTTCAGCAGCATGGTCTCGTCGGATATTTCCACGTTGTGGGTCTGCGCCCGCAGTCGCTTGCTGATCAGCGCGCGCCTGCAACCGCTGCACTCGGTGGATAAGTTGCGCTCATCGGTAAAAGCCGGTGAACGCTTTCGCTCGCCGCTGGAGTTGCTGGTGCACCTGCTGCGCGACCAGGGCGAGGTGCTGACGCAGATCGTGCGCAAGACCAGCATCAGCGTCGACCATATCGAAGATCAATTACTCTCCTCGCGCTTGTCCACCAACCGCGCCGAGCTGGGCGCCATGCGCCGGGTGCTGGTGCGCCTGCAACGCCTGCTGGCGCTGGAGCCGGGCTCGCTGCTGCGCCTGCTCAACCGCCCGCCGCAGTGGTTGCAAAAGGAAGACGTCAAGGAATTGCGCAAATCCACCGAGGAATTTGCACTGATCATCAACGACCTGACGGCCCTGGGCGAACGCATCAAGTTGTTGCAAGAAGAAATCGCCGCCAACCTCAACGAACAAAGCAACCGCACACTGTTTACGCTGACGGTGGTGACGGTGCTGGCATTGCCGATCAATATCATCGCCGGCTTTTTCGGCATGAACGTGGGCGGGGTGCCGCTTTCCCAAGATCCGGAAGGCTTCTGGATTCTGGTGGCGCTGGTCGCGACCTTCACCTTGATTGCCGGGCGCTGGGCCTTCAGAAAGCGCACAGACTACTGAAGCTGAAATGCGCTGAACACCTGTGTGCGGGCTTGCTCGCCCGCACATTGACGTGTGGTGTTTATCGACCAGCGGCCAATCCAATCAGCTAAACACTGACCTATCGCAGCATCTCCGTCACATTCTGCAATGATCATGGGCGACATCCTCCCCGATACTGGATGCTGCGGCATGGCCACCCCTTCCCTGACTGCTTCAACGCATACGTCATCCGTTGATACCCAACCCAGGCTGGACAAAAAACCCGGACTGGTAACGGTGATCATCTTCTTCGCCGTGCTCGCCATGGGCCTGTTGTTCACCGCCTACAGCCTGATGCATGACATGCGCGAATTGGGCACGGTGGTCACCACCTGGACGCCGTTCCTGCTGCTGGGCGTGGCACTGCTGATTGCCCTGGGTTTCGAATTCGTCAACGGCTTCCACGACACTGCCAACGCCGTGGCGACGGTGATCTACACCAACTCGCTGCCGCCGCAATTCGCGGTGCTGTGGTCGGGTTTTTTCAACTTCCTCGGGGTACTGCTCTCCAGCGGCGCAGTGGCGTTCGGCATCATTGCCCTGTTGCCGGTCGAGCTGATTTTGCAGGTGGGTTCCTCGGCCGGTTTCGCGATGATCTTCGCCCTGCTGATCGCGGCGATCCTGTGGAACCTCGGCACCTGGTGGCTCGGCCTGCCGGCCTCGTCCTCCCACACCCTGATCGGTTCGATCATCGGCGTCGGCGTGGCCAATGCCCTGATGCACGGGCGTGATGGCACCAGCGGCGTGGACTGGAGCCAGGCGATCAAGATCGGTTATGCCCTGCTGCTCTCGCCGCTGATCGGCTTCGCGTTTGCCGCGTTGCTGGTGCTGGCCTTGCGCGCGTTCGTGAAAAACCGCGCACTGTACAAGGCGCCGAAAGGCGACACCCCGCCGCCGTGGTGGATTCGCGGCATGCTGATCGTCACCTGCACCGGCGTGTCGTTCGCCCACGGCTCCAACGACGGGCAAAAAGGCATGGGCCTGATCATGCTGATCCTGGTCGGCACCCTGCCAATGGCGTATGCGCTGAACCGCGCCATGCCCGCCGAACAATCGCTGCAGTTTGCCGCGGTGGCCGAAGTGACCCAGGTCGCACTGATGAAAAGCGCGCCGCAAGCGCTGCCGGGCGACCCGCGCCCCATCCTCTCGACCTACGTGCGCACCAAGGACGCCACGCCCGAGTTGATCCCGGCCCTCGCCGCCCTCGCCGGCCAGATCGGTGACGAAGTCAAAGGCTACGGTTCTTTGGCCAAAGTCCCCGCCGAGGCCGTCCGCAACGTGCGTAACGACATGTACCTGACCAGCGAAACCATCCGCTTGATGGACAAGGCCAAGGTCGGCAATTTCGACGCCGACACCCAAGGCAAGCTGCAATTGTTCAAGCAGCAGATCGACAACTCCACGCGCTTTATTCCGCTGTGGGTGAAGATCGCCGTGGCCATCGCGCTGGGGCTCGGGACCATGGTCGGCTGGAAGCGCATCGTGGTGACCGTGGGCGAGAAGATCGGCAAGACACACCTGACATATGCCCAAGGCGCCTCGGCCGAGACGGTGGCGATGCTGACCATTGGCGCCGCGGATATGTTCGGCTTGCCGGTGTCGACCACCCATGTGTTGTCGTCCGGCGTGGCGGGTACCATGGTGGCGAACGGTGCGGGTTTGCAGATGAAGACCATCCGCAATTTGCTGATGGCCTGGGTGTTGACGTTGCCGGCGGCGATTCTGCTGTCGGGTAGCCTGTACTGGCTGTTCACCCAGATCTTCTGACACACCGCAGAATCAAATGTGGGAGGGAGCTTGCTCCCTCCCACATTTTGTTTGGTGGTGTTTCAGGTACTGAAGAGTCCGGCCATTGCCTTCAAGCGCTTCTTGTACACCCGCCGCGCCTCCAACGCCTGCTCCAGGCTGACCGCGACAAACCCCGCCCGCTGGTTCGGCTGCATCTGCCCGATCAAGTCCAGGTCCGCACTGATCACCGTGCCGATCATCGCGTAGCCACCGCCCGACACCGCGTCCCGATGCAGCACAATCGGCTCCAGCCCGGCCGGCACCTGGATCGAGCCGATCGGGTAGCAACTGTCGACGATGTTCGACGGATCGGACCCCGCACCAAACGGCTGCTCCCGTGGCTGAAAGCTCAATGCACTGCCGCCCTTGAAGCGATAGCCGATACGGTCCGCCTCGGAACCCACCGTCCACGGCTCGGCAAAAAAGCTGCTTTTGGCCGCCGCCGTCAGGCGTTCGTAATACAGGCCGGGCACCACGCGCAAGGTCACATCGCCGCCAACTGAACGGCGCAAGGCCATCGGTAAACTGTTGCCCGCCCGCCCCTGCCCAGTGGGCTCGCCAATAGGCAGCTCATCCCCCGCCTGCAAGCGCCGCCCGTGAAAACCGCCGAGTGCGCCGAGGGTGTAGGTCGAGCGACTGCCGAGCACCAACGGCACGTCGATGCCGCCGGCGACCGCCAGATAAGCGCGCGCACCGGCCTTGGGAAATTCAAAGCGCAACACCTGCCCGGCGCGCACGTGGAACGCGGTGTCCTGGTGGACCACTTCACCGTCCAGGTGCGGCGACATCAAGGCGCCGCTGAGTGCGACCAAGGCGTCCGCTTGAAATTCCAGCTCGGGGCCGATCAGCGTGCATTCGAGGCCGGCCGCGCCCGGCGGGTTGCCCACCAAATGGTTGGCCGCGCTCAGCGCGTACTGGTCCAACGCGCCCGATGGCGGAATGCCCAAGTGGTAGTAGCCTTCGCGGCCAAGATCCTGCACGGAGGTGGCGAGGCCGGGTTTGAGCACCTTGATCATGCCAGCGCCTCCTGCAGGGTTTTCGGGTAGCCGATGGGGTCGGCGAGAAACGCATCCAGGGAAAATTCCAGCGGGCGGATGCGCAGGTCGAAACGTCCTGCGTCGACCTCGGCGACGGCTAGGTCGTAGGCCGCACGGTCAATCGGTTTGAACTGCACAATGTCGCCCGGCCGGAAGAACACCATGTGGTCCTTGAGGTAGGCCAACTGCTGCGCCGGGTCGTAGATCGGGGCCGGGGTGACGCCGAACATCTGGTAGCCACCGGCGCCGCGCACCGAGTAGATACAACCAAAGCAGCCGCCATGGCCGAGGGTCAGTTTCGGCGTGTCGGTGCGCGGGCGCAGGTAC
Organism: Pseudomonas sp. LY-1; assembly: GCF_053502595.1. Lineage (NCBI taxonomy): Bacteria > Pseudomonadati > Pseudomonadota > Gammaproteobacteria > Pseudomonadales > Pseudomonadaceae > Pseudomonas > Pseudomonas sp. LY-1. The sequence goes on from NZ_CP094353.1 coordinate 5,437,457, forward strand.
TTGGGCACCTGCAACTGCCGTTCGCGCTCGACCATCTGGAACATGAACGGCAAGCCCGCGACAAAGCCGACCATCGACACAAACCACGGCGCGCCACTGTGGGCCGCGATGAAGGCGTCGACATCGGCCAGGCCGTTGATCCGCGCTGCGTATTCCAGATCGGTGCCGCTGGGGTCTTGATGGCGGTCGCGAAAGCGCATCAAGGTTTCGTGGGTCCAGGGGTCGTTGTAGAGCACCGGGATTTCGATGATGCGCGTGTGCAAGGTGCGTTCGGCCACGGCCTGGGCTTCGGCGCTTTGCACCGCGTCGAGCAGCACATGGGGCGCAATGCGGTCCGGGTCGAAGCGGATCTGGAAGGAGGCGTTGGCCAGGCATACATCCAGCACACCGTCCAACGCCAGGCGTTCCACGGCGCGGGTCACGGCCATGCCTTTGAAAAAGGCCTGCAGGGACATGCTGTCGCTGACCTCGGCGAACAGGTGTTCATCGGCGCCGAAGCTGTAGCGGATGGGGGGCGTTTCAGCCATGTCTGTTCCTCTTGGAATCGTTATAGAAAGGCAGGCAAAAAAGTGTCGGTTCGATCTTATTTGGGTGTTCTGACCACAATGCCCGCTTGGTCCAGGGCTTCACGGGTCGCTTCGACCAATTCCAGGGCGCCGGGGGTGTCGCTGTGCAGGCAGATGGAATCGAATTCGATAAACAGGTCTTCGCCTTCTACGGTGCGTACAAGACCCGTCTGACAAGCCCGTAGGACCCGCGCCGCGACGGTGGCAGGGTCCAGCGCGCGCACTGTGCGGGTGAACACGATGGAGCCGCTCAGGTCGTACTCGCGGTCGGCGTAAAACTCGCGCACCACCGGCTGCCCCAGTTCCTTGGCAATGCGCCAGATCACTGAATTCGGCATGCAGTACAGCAACAGCGTCGGCTCGATGACTTGCAGGTTTTGCACCAACAGCCGCGCGGCGTCTTCATCGCGGGCCAGGTGCATGTAGAGCGCGCCGTGGGGCTTGATGTGTTGCAGGGGCACGCCCTGGGCGCGGGCGATTTCGCGCAGGGCGCCGAGCTGGTAGAGCATGTCGTCCACCAGTTCCTGGGCCGGCGCGTGAATATGGCGGCGACCGAAGCCCACCAGGTCACGAAAGCCCGGATGAGCGCCGATGGCGACCCCCAGTTGCTTGGCGCGTGCGACGGTGCGGCGCATGGTGCCGGGATCGCCGGCGTGGAAGCCGGTGGCGATATTGGCCGAGCTAATATAGGCCATCAGCTCCGAATCGACGCCATCGCCGATGGTCCAGGGGCCGAATCCTTCGCCCATGTCTGAATTGAAATCCACTGCCCGCATGAAAAGGCGCTCCGCCAAAGGTGATGCTGAAAAGTAGGCTGCGGCTTGACCCCTTGGGAAGATCTATTATCAGATGACCTATCTTCTGAAAAACAGATATCGCCATGTCGCTGACCTTGCGCCAAATCCGCTACTTCGTCGCCACCGCCGAGATCGGCCAGATTTCCCAGGCAGCGATTCACCTGAACATCTCCCAGTCGGCCGTGACCACGGCGATCAAAGAACTGGAGGCGATGCTCGGCGTGCAGTTGTTCGTGCGCACCGCGCACGGCATGAACCTGACCGACGCCGGGCGGCACTTTCTCAACCGCGCCTATGTGATCGTGCGCAGTGTCGACGACGCGCTGAACAGCCCGCTGCCTGACTACCGCGCCAGCGGCGTGCTGCGGGTCGCCGCCAGCTACACGGTGCTCGGTTACTTCCTGCCGCACCACCTGCAGCGCATGGAACACTGGCACCCGGACGTGACCATCGAGGTGTTCGAGCAGGAGCGCCAGGCCATCGAACACGGCCTGCTCGACGGCCAGTTCGACATGGCCGTGGTGCTCACCGCCAACCTCACTCACCCGGACATCGTCTCGGAAATTCTCTTCAACTCCGAACGCCGCCTGTGGCTGCCCAGCCATCACCCGCTGTGTGAACGCGGCGCCGTCAGCCTGGCGGATGTGGCCCGTGAGCCCTACATCCTGCTGACCGTCGATGAGGCCGAACACAGTGCCATGCGCTACTGGGAACAGGCCGGGCAAACGCCCCAGGTGCGGCTGCGCACCAGTTCGGTGGAAGCGGTGCGCAGCATGGTCGCCAATGGCAGCGGCGTGGCGATCCTGTCGGACCTGGTGCATCGGCCCTGGTCCCTGGAAGGCAAGCGCATCGAAACCCTGACCGTGACCGACCCGGTGACGCCCATGAGCGTCGGCCTGGCCTGGCACCGCGAGCGCGCATTCACCCCGGCGATGCAGGCGTTCCGGGACTACTTCCACGACGCCTTCCTGGCCCCGCAGCAGTTGTCGGCGCGGCGTTAGAGCTGGGCTTGCAGCGTCGCGGCCAACCAGTCCATGAACACCCGCACCCGCAGCGGTAAATGGCGCTGCCCGGCGTAGAGCAGGGACACGTCCAACGGCGGCGCCGGGTAATCCGGCAGGACCGCCACCAGTTCGCCACTAGCCAATTGATCGCCAATGCCCAGGGCCGGCACCTGGATGATCCCGAAGCCGCCCAGGCAGGCGGACTTGTAGGCATCGGTGCTGTTGACCGTGACCCGCCCGGCCATGGGCAGGCGCTGCACCTTGTTGCCCTGCAGGTATTCGAACCCCGCCGAGCGCGAACCCAGCGGGCGCACGTAATGCACCAAGTGGTGGTCGGCCAGGTCTGCCAGGGTCTGCGGCACGCCATAGCGCTGCAGGTAGCCGGCGCTCACGCAGTTGATCATCGGCATGCTGCACAACAACCGCGCGACCACCGACTGGTCTGGCTGCGCACCGACGCGCAGCACGCAATCGAACCCCTCGGCCAGCAGGTCGACCTGACGGTCGGTGGTGCTGATTTCCAGCTCGATCAACGGGTGCGCGTCCATGAAGTGCGGCAGGCGCGGCAGGATCAAATCCCGCGCCATCATGGTCGGCAGGTCCACCCGAATGCGCCCGGTCAGTTGTGTTTCGTCCTGACGAAACAAGCCTTCCAGTTCCTCCATGTGCGCGAGCAAGTCCTTGCTACGCTCATACAGCACGCGACCGTCCTGGGTCGCCTGCACCTTGCGCGTGGTGCGCTGCAACAGGCGCGCGCCGAGCAGTTCTTCCAGCGCCTGCACATGCTCGGACACGGTGGAACGCGGCAGGCCCAGGCTCTCGCCGGCGCGGGTAAAACTCGACAATTCGGTGACGCGCACGAAGGTGCGCAGCAACTCCAGTTTGTTCATGGGATTGTTCGCCTTATCCGGCCAGTGATTTCGCTTTACCGCTGTTTATCACGTTACAGGCGGACAAATACACTCATTCCCTCGATCACCTCAGAGGACTGCACCATGACCCGTAAAATCGCACTGATCACCGGCGCCAGCCGCGGCCTGGGTAGAAGCGCCGCGCTGCGCCTGGCCGCCCAAGGCGTGGATATCATCGGCACTTACCACAGCCAGGCGGATGAGGCCCAGGCGGTGGTCGCGCAGATCGAACAATGGGGCGGCCGCGCCGCCATGCTGCAACTGGATGTGAGCCAGAGCGCAAGCTTCGACGCGTTCGTCGAGGAAGTGGCCGGCGTGCTCAAGCGTGTTTTCGCACGGGATGACTTCGACTTTCTGATCAACAACGCCGGCATCGGCATCCACGCCAGCTTTGCCGAGACCAGCGAAGCGCAGTTCGACCAACTGGTCGCGATTCAATTCAAAGGCCCGTTTTTCCTGACCCAGAAACTGCTGCCGCTGATCCGTGACGGTGGCCGCATCCTCAATATCTCCAGCGGCCTCGCCCGTTTCAGCCTGCCCGGCTATGCCGCGTATGCGGCGATGAAAGGCGCCATGGAAGTGCTGACCCGCTACCAGGCCAAAGAACTCGGCGCGCGCGGTATCAGCGTGAATATCCTCGCGCCGGGCGCCATCGAAACCGACTTCGGCGGCGCCGCCGTGCGCGACAACGCCAACCTTAACGCGATGGTCGCCAACAACACCGCCCTGGGCCGCGCCGGGTTACCGGATGATATCGGCGGGGCCATTGCCAGCCTGCTGGCGGACGGCAGCCACTGGATCACCGGCCAGCGGATCGAGGCGTCGGGCGGCATGTTTCTGTAGGAGCTTTTCGCGCACCACGTCGTAGCCCCAGTGGTACACGTAGGTGTACGGCAGGAAAAACAGCAACACGCCGATATCGAGGATAAACGCCTGCAGCAGGCTGATGTTCAGCCACGCGGCAATCAACGGCACGCACACCAGGACCAGCCCGCCTTCAAACAGTAAGGCGTGCAGCACCCGGGTCCAGCTGTTGTTGGCCAGTTGCAGGCGTGCCTTGAGGCGGTCGAACAGGCCGTTGAAAATCACGTTCCAGGTCAGCGCCATCAGGCTGATCGCCAGGGTGACCATGCCCATTTCCACGGCGGGCTTGTCCATGATCCACGCCAGCAACGGCGTGCAGATCAACAACGCCAGGGCCTCGAAACCGATGGCCTGGCACACGCGTTCAGTAATCGACTTGGTAGGGTTCATGACCCGGCTCCGTGAGTGACTGTGGTTGCCATCATTGCGCTTTGTATCGATACTTCATAATCAATAACCATCGATCAAGGCGATAGTCATGGCCTCCCATGAAGTGCTCCAGGCCTTTGTTCAGGCCGCGACCCAAGGCTCGTTTTCGGCGGCGGCGCGCAAGTTGGGCAAGAGCCAATCCACCGTCAGCGCGGCGGTGGCGAGCCTGGAGATTGACCTCGATGTGCTGCTGTTCGACCGCAGCAGCCGCAAGCCAACGCTGACCGCCGCCGGCCATGTGCTGCTGCAACGTGCCGAGCAGGTGCTGGAGGCGAGCAGTCGGCTGGAATTGGCGGCGAGCCAGCTATCCCAGGGGTTGGAGCCGAAGCTGAGTATCGCCATGTCCGATACTTACCAGTCCGACCGATTCGAGATCGCCCTCAGTGCCTTTGAACAGCGCTACCCGGACCTTGAACTGGAATGTTTGATCGCCGAATGCGATGACTTGATCGCCCTGGTGCAAAGCGGCCGGGCGCAGATCGCGTTTATCGAGAAGCAGGAAACCTATCCGCCGGACCTGACCTGTTCACCGGTTGAAGAACGCACGGAAATCGCGCTGTTCGTCTCGCCCAAACACCCGTTGGCGCAGCAGGACAACATCAGCGTCCAGGCCTTGCAACAACACCGGGAACTGCGCCTGGCGAGCATCATCAACCCCAACGAAACCCGGGCAGCCGGACGGGTGTGGTCGGCGCCCAGTTATCTGATGCTGATGGAGATGGCGCAGTTGGGGTTTGGCTGGGCGCCGATTCCGCGCTGGCTGGTGGAGCGTTTTGGCGGTGGCCAGTTGGTCGAACTCAAGGCGCGCAGTTGGCCGCGCTCGGTGGCGGTGGATGCGCTGTGGTCGCGGCAGCATCCGCCGGGGCCGGCGGGGAGTTGGTTGTTGGGCAAGATGCTCGACTGAGCCCGTCCAGGCCATGCCGATCAAACGGTGGGAGGGCTGTGGATAATTGCGGCGCGTCGGTGCCAGCAGGTGCCATTCGCGGATCACCACTCCCGCACGTTCCGCCGCCAGTGACTGCGGCAAACACCCCACTGAAAACCCATTTCGCACGGTGCAAACCCGATAGACTGCGCCCTTCTTTGCAGCCGTTCGGACACTCCGATGCAAACCCGCCTTGTCGCCTACGAGGCGCTGAATGCTGTGCAAACGCAGCAAGTCGGCGCCATCGAAGTTCACCCTGAGCAGTTGCCGTTTTGCGGCGACATGTATTGCGCACTCAACACCCTGCTGGTCAACCCAAGCCCCGGCGTCAAGGGCTTCGTGCTGCTGGCCGACGATATTCCCGTGGCCTTCCTTCTGCTCAAGCGCCCGCCGTGCCTGCCCCATTGGGCCGATGCACACAGCGCCACGCTGCACGCGTTACAGGTGGACCGAACCCAGCAGGGCCGGGGATTTGGCAAAGCCTGCTTGCAGGCGCTACCCGACGCCGCGCTTCAGGCCTGGCCGCAGATCAAGGCGCTGGAATTGTCGGTGGACACCCACAACGTCGCGGCGATGGGCTTGTACCTCGGGCTTGGCTGGGTGGATCGCGGGGAGGCGTATAAAGCGCGGGTTGGGTATGAGCGCAGGTTGAGTTGGGGGTTTGGTCGGGATGGTCTTGACACACCTTAAATGTAACGTATACATAACCTATCAAATCTAAAGTAATGAATACGCTACATGGACATTTCAGTTATCACCCAACGACTCGGCAAACAAATCCGCTCCATGCGCCTCAATCGTGGCTATAAACAGGTGGACCTGGCAAAGCTGTCGGGAATTACCCGGCAAAAACTTATTGAAATCGAAAAAGGCAGCCTCTCGGTTTCCATCAATGCCTATGCCCGTGTGATTGCGGCGTTGGGCAGCGAGATCAAATTAGTGCCCGTGACCATGCCGACCTTGGAGGAACTGGAGGACTTGTTCAATGAATAGCCCCACTCTGCGCGTTCATACCCCTCAAGGCGAGAGTGGAAGCGTGCGGGTAAGCGCCGACGACTATCTGTTCCGATACAGCGACAAAGCAAAGGCACAAAGCGCAATAAGCCTCTCGATGCCCGTTCGCGTGGATGAGTATCGTCGTAGAGACTTGCACCCCATCTTCCAGATGAATCTGCCGGAAGGTTACGTGCTTGAGCAGTTGCGCAATCGTCTCGCCAAGACGGTGAAAGTCGACCCAATGTTGCTGCTTGCGTTGTCAGGTAGCAGCGCACCCATTGGCCGGGTTTTCGTCTGCTCGGATCAAGTGAGCGAGTTGATCCAACGTAACAGCCCTCCTTCGAGTGGCGAGAACCTCGACGAGATTCTCGCCTGGGACGGCACGGAAGATCTGTTCGCTGACCTGGTGGATCGCTACATCTTGCGAGCAGGCATTTCTGGCGTACAACCCAAAGTACTGGTGCCCGAAAAACGTCAAACGCCCGAGCAGAGAGTCACCTCGAAAACCAATGACCTGATTATCAAGAGCGGGCGCGACGAGTTTCCGGGGTTGGCCATCAATGAGTACCTGTGCATGTCCATCGCCAGGGATGCAGGCATACCCACACCACCGTTTTACCTGTCGCAGAACCAGAAACTCTTCATCATGCGACGCTTTGATCGGGACGAGCAGCTCAACCCACTGGGCTTCGAAGATATGACCACGCTGATGGGCCTGTCTGCCGAGCAAAAATACACCAAGAGCTACGGCGCTATGGCCAAGGCTGTGCGTGTCTTCTGTTCACCTGCCCATCAACGCAGCTCGCTCGACCAATTATTCGACAGCGTGGCGCTCAGTTGCATAGTGGGCAACGGTGATGCGCATCTGAAGAATTTCGGCGTGCTCTACAACGACCCGGTCAACGCCGATACACGACTAGCACCGGCTTACGACATTGTGAATACCACGGCGTACATTCCCGACGACACGCTCGCATTGGACATGGTCGGCAACAAGTCCTTTTTCGCTTCACGTCTGGGCATCCTCGAGTTTGCAAGAACCTGCGAAGTCGAAAAGCCTGAAGAACGTATTCAAGCACTGCTGCAAACCCTTGAGATCGTGCTTAAGCGTGAAGACGATTACTGCCGATTAGCACCTGATGTTGCGAAAGCCATACGGCAATCCTCTCAGGGCTACCAACTGAGTTTTGGCGGTTGAACACAACCTTCGTCATTCGCGATTGCAGCCCCTCGCAGGAGCGAGCGACGCCAGGTTCTTGCTCGCGCCTACAGTGGGAGCCCCTATTCAGGCGCTACCGGCAACCAGACCTCTACAGTGCCGAGGCCTTTACTTACATCAAAATCCGCGCTGTACCGCTCAAAATCCGGGCCGGCGATTGTGTAGCCGGAGTGCGGCAACCATTCGAACATGATCCGCTCGTAGGTCTGCGGTAACGCCTGTACCGGGCCGTAGTGCGGGAATACGGCGTAGCGATGCGCCGGGATTTCGATGGACTTAAAATTACTCGGCGCATCGCCCTTGGCCGGTACTTCAACCCCGGCGAGGTAGTCGAACTCATCGTGTTTCGGGTTATGGCAAACCCCGTAGGTAAAACCGCCTACACGCTTTTTGATGTATTTGACGCTCTCGTCAAACACCCCCCACAACTTGGGAATATCCCCCACGGTGGCCTTTGAATAGCGCCCCTGCACCCCAGCGATCACCAGGGCCTTGCCCTCTTCCATGCGCGGCTCTAACGGTTGTTGTGTCTGCTGATCCATCTGAACAGTCTCCTTCTTATGAGGGAACAAACCCGTATCGAGTATAGGGGTATATCCAGACTGCACTCCATGTAGAATTTTTTCCTACGTATCTGGACAACTGGCCATCATCGACCGTATTGTCTGCCCGCAGGCCACCGCAGTGGCCGACGTCGCTCGGACGGTTCCGGGCGCTTACGTACTCTCGAGGCAACAATGGCCGACCAAGGTTCGCCGCGCCGCTTTGCGCGCATAGATCGACTCCCCCCCTACGTTTTCAATATCACTGCCGAGCTGAAGATGGCTGCGCGTCGGCGCGGCGAAGACATCATCGACTTGAGCATGGGTAATCCTGACGGCCCGACCCCACCGCACATCGTGGAGAAAATGGTCACCGTCGCCCAGCGTGAAGACACCCACGGTTACTCCACCTCCAAGGGCATTCCGCGCCTGCGCCGGGCGATTTCGCGCTGGTACAAAGACCGTTATGAAGTGGATATCGACCCCGAGTCGGAAGCCATCGTCACCATCGGTTCCAAGGAAGGCCTGGCGCACTTGATGCTGGCCACCCTGGACCAGGGCGACACCGTGCTGGTGCCCAACCCGAGCTACCCGATTCATATCTATGGTGCCGTGATTGCCGGCGCCCAGGTGCGTTCGGTGCCGTTGATTCCGGGCGTGGACTTTTTCGCCGAGCTGGAACGGGCGATTCGCGGTTCGATTCCCAAGCCGAAGATGATGATCCTGGGGTTCCCGTCCAACCCGACCGCGCAGTGCGTGGAGCTGGATTTCTTCGAGCGGGTGATCGCCCTGGCCAAACAGTACGACGTGCTGGTGGTGCATGACCTGGCCTACGCCGACATCGTCTACGACGGCTGGAAAGCCCCGTCGATCATGCAGGTGCCGGGCGCCAAGGACATTGCGGTGGAGTTCTTCACCCTGTCCAAAAGCTACAACATGGCTGGCTGGCGCATTGGTTTCATGGTGGGCAATGCGGAACTGGTCAACGCCCTGGCGCGGATCAAGAGTTACCACGACTACGGCACCTTCACCCCGCTGCAAGTTGCGGCGATTGCCGCACTGGAAGGCGACCAACAGTGCGTGAAAGACATCGCCGAGCAGTACCGCCAGCGCCGCAATGTGCTGGTCAAGGGCCTGCATGAACTGGGCTGGATGGTGGAGAATCCCAAGGCGTCGATGTACGTCTGGGCGAAGATTCCCGAGGCGTATGCCGCCATGGGTTCGCTGGAATTTGCCAAGAAGCTGCTGCTCGAAGCCAAGGTCTGCGTATCGCCAGGGGTTGGCTTTGGTGAATATGGCGACGATCACGTGCGCTTTGCGCTGATCGAGAACCAGGACCGGATTCGCCAGGCGGTGCGCGGGATTCGCGGGATGTTCCGGGCGGATGGGCTCTTACCAAAAACCGGCGTCTAACTCGGTCAAACATGTGGGAGGGGGCTTGCCCCCTCCCACATTTGCATTGGGTTTGCACCCTTGCCTTATGGTGTGTCTGTCACACCACCAACGACAGCAACATGATGAAAATCAGCGCCACCACCGACAGAATGGTCTCCATCGCCGTCCAGGTCTTGAACGTCTCGGCCACAGTCATGTTGAAGTACTGCTTCACCAGCCAGAACCCCGCATCGTTGACGTGAGACAGGATCAACGAACCCGCCCCCGTCGCCAACACCAGTAGCTCGCGGTTAACCCCCGGAATCATCCCCACCACCGGCACCACGATGCCTGCGCCAGTGATGGTCGCGACCGTCGCCGAACCGGTGGCAATACGAATCACCGCCGCCACCAGCCACGCCAGCAGGATCGGGTTGATCTGCGCGTTCACCGCCATATGGCCGATCACGTCGCCCACGCCGCTGGTCACCAGCATCTGTTTGAAACCACCACCGGCACCAATGATCAGGATGATCGCGGCAGTCGGCGCCAGGCTGGCGTCGAGCAGCTTGAGGATTTGCTTGGCGTGTATGCCCTGGCGATGGCCAAAGGTGTACAGCGACAGCAACAACGCGAGCAGCAGGGCGCTGATCGGGTGACCGATCATGTCCATCCAGTTGCGCACCACATGACCGTCGGCCAAGGCGATGTCGGCGAAGGTTTTGAGCAGCATCAGGAACACCGGCAGCAGCACGGTGATCAGGGTGATGCTGAAGCTCGGCAGCGTCTTGTGCTCCGACTCGCGGGCCAGTTGGTCGACCAGTTCCTGGGACGGATTGCCCGGGATGTACTTGGCGATGAACGTGCCGAAGATCGGGCCGGCGATGATGGCGGTCGGCAGCGCGACGATCAGGCCGTACAGAATGGTCTTGCCGATGTCCGCGCCAAACACGCCGATGGCCAGCAGCGGCCCCGGGTGCGGTGGCACCAGGCCGTGGACCGCCGACAGGCCGGCGAGCAACGGGATGCCGATCTTGATCAGCGACACGCCAGTGCGGCGCGCGACGATAAACACCAGCGGGATCAGCAACACAAAGCCGATCTCGAAGAACAGCGGGATGCCTACCAGGAACGCGGCGAACATCATTGCCCACTGGACCTTTTCCTTGCCGAAGGCGCGGATCAGGGTCTGGGCGATCTGATCGGCACCGCCGGATTCGGCCATCATCTTGCCGAGCATCGTACCCAGCGCGAGGATGATGCCGACAAAGCCGAGCACCCCGCCGAAGCCGTCCTGGAAGGCCTTGATGATCTTGTCCACCGGCATGCCCGAGGTCAGGCCGAGGAAGCCTGCGGCGATGATCAACGCGATAAACGGGTGAACCTTGAACTTGGTGATCAAAAAGATCAGACCAATGATAGTGACCACTGCATCAAGCAGCAGGTAGGACTCGTGGGACATGCCAAACATGGGGGGTCTCTCCTGTTTGTTGTTGTTATTAAAGCCAGTGTTGAATTTGTCGCCAGGGATAGCGCTATCTTATCCGGCAAAAAATTAACGAGTAGGTTCAAAACCGTGTTTGAGCCACCAGGCATGGGTTTGCTCGGCCAACGCCTTGACGCTGTCTTCGCTGGCATTGAGGGCCAGGGTCAGCGGCTCGCCGATGGGCGATTCAAGGGTGGCGAACTGGCTGTCGATCAGGCTGGCCGGCATGAAATGGCCGGGGCGATGGGACACGCGGTCGGCGGCGACTTCGCGGCTCAGCTCCAGAAATACAAAGCCCAGGCCCGGCGCAGCTTCGCGCAGGTGGTCGCGGTATTTCTTTTTCAGCGCGGAACAGGTGAGCACCGGGTGTTCACCGGCCTTGAGCGAACGGCGCAATTCATCGCACAGGATGTCGAGCCAGCCGGCGCGGTCGTTGTCGTCGAGGGGGTGGCCGGCGCTCATTTTTTCGATGTTCGCGGCGGGGTGAAAGCTGTCGCCTTCAATGGGCGTGGCACCGTTCAGGCGGCAGAGGGCCTCGCTGACGCTGGTCTTGCCACAGCCGGCAACACCCATGATGACCAGGGCAGTAACAGGTTGACTCATGAAACACCTCAGGACGCAGATAGCGCTACCTTTGCACGCTGTAAGGCTAGTGCAAAAACAGGCTTTTCCCGCGCCGTCTTGTCTTTTTTTATGGAGTGACGCGTGCATCCGCTCCAAGCGTTTGAACCGGATCAGGCAACCCAGCACTCAAGCATTTGCAGCCGTTTGGAGACAGCGCTACCTTAGTGCCTCGATTTTTGTTTGGCAAGCCGCCTGATGACCTCCAAGAACGATAAAAATACGCGCACCACGGGTCGTCCGACCCTCAATGAAGTCGCCCGCCTGGCCGGCGTCAGCCCGATTACCGCCTCCCGCGCCTTGCGTGGCATCAGCACCGTGGCCACCGAACTGGTGGAAAAAGTGCAACGGGCCGCCGCCGAGCTGAACTACGTGGTCAACCCCGCCGCCCGCGCCCTGGCCTCGGCCCAGAGCCATTCGGTGGTGGTGCTGGTGCCGTCGCTGTCCAACCTGCTGTTTATCGAAACCCTCGAAGCCATCCATCAGGTGCTGCGGCCCAAGGGCTTTGAAGTACTGATCGGCAACTCCCACTATTCGCGCGACGAAGAAGAGACCCTGCTGCGCAACTACATGGCCTATCAGCCACGGGGTTTGCTGCTGACCGGGTTCGATCGGACCGAAAGCGCGCGACGAATGGTCGAGGCCAGTAATGTGCCGTGCGTGTACATGATGGATCTGGACCCCAACGCGGGCGTGAACTGTGTGGGCTTTTCGCAGTTGGCGGCGGGTGAGACAGCGGCAGCGCATTTGATCTCGCGGGGGCGCAAGCGCCTGGCGTATATCGGCGCGCAACTGGACCAACGCACCTTGCTGCGCGGCGAAGGCTTCCGGCGTGCGCTGCAACAGGCCGGCCTGTACGACCCGGCGTTGGAACTGTTGACGCCACGCCCCTCCTCCGTGGGCCTGGGCGGCGAACTGTTCCTGCAGTTGCTGGCGGCGCATCCGGATGTGGATGCGATCTTCTTCGGCAACGACGACCTGGCCCAGGGTGCGCTGCTCGAAGCCCTGCGTCACGGCATCAACGTACCGGCGCGCGTGGCCGTGCTGGGCTTCAACGACCTGCCAGCGTCCTCGTTCATGGTGCCGCGCCTGAGTAGCATCAGCACGCCACGCGAGGCCATTGGTCGGCGCGCGGCGGAGCATTTGCTGACGATCATGGCGGGTAACAAGATCGCCAAGCCGGTGGTGGACATGGGATTTGAGTTGCAGGTGCGGGAAAGTACGTAGGACGCTTGTAGGACGCGACTGGCATTGCGCAAAGCGCCTTGCCTGCTCCCACCGTTTGACCGTGCGCGCTTAACATCCTCGCCGTCATCCCCCTCCCCTGCTAGATTGACTGTTCTCCACTGCCAGGGAAGCACCATGGGACACTCACTGAAAATCTTGGGGCGCGCCTCTTCCATCAACGTGCGCAAAGTGCTCTGGACCTGCCAGGAACTGGGCATCGACTACGTGCGCGAAGACTGGGGCATCGGCTTCAAGCCGACCCAATCCGCCGAATTCCTTGCCCTGAACCCCAACGCCCAAGTGCCGGTGCTGATCGACGACCACGGCGTGTTGTGGGAATCCAACACCATTTGTCGTTACCTCGTCAGCCTCTACCAACGCCACGACCTGCTGCCTCTCGACCCCGCACCCCGCGCCCGGGTCGAACAGTGGATGGACTGGCAAGCCACCGAGCTCAACCCTTCCTGGGGCTATGCCTTCCAGGCCCTGGTGCGCAACAGCCCCGACCATCAGGACCCGCAACGCATCAAAGCCGGCGTACAAGCCTGGAACGACAAGATGGGCCTGCTGGAACAACAGTTGGCAAAGACCGGCGCCTACGTGGCCGGCGACGAATTCACCCTGGCCGATATCCTCATCGGCCTCTCGGTTCATCGCTGGCAGATGACCCCCATGGAACGCCCGCTCTACCCGGCGGTTGCGGCGTATTACCAGCACCTCGGCCAGCATGCCGGCTTTAAGACCTTCGCCCTCGACGGTCACGACTAAGCCCAAGAACTCAACGTACTGCGCCGCACCGGGGCCTGCGACAGCAAAACGCTCGCTTCGTACCGCCCATCGGATACTGCGGCCTACCTGTCAACATTGACAGTAGACGCTACCCGTTACCGACGTTTGACTGACAGCGAAGTGATTGGGCGCTCCCAATTCCTATAACCTCTCAGAGGCATCCGCTCATGGATAACGATCGGTCACGGGCCCTGAAATCGCAGCCTGCAGATGGCTTGGTAACAGCGAACATCAACGATCCCATTGGAAACTTCACATCCGAAGACATCCAATTTCACGAGTTTCCTGAAGCTATTTTTATCGACGCCAAGAGTAATCAAGGCCAGCGGCTGATGAGCTTTCAATTGGCTAACGATATCCAGCCTGGCACATATGATGTTGCCCAAGAAAAAAGCAAGGTTCAGGTCTATTACTACCATGCGCTTGGACCGACCCCATGGACTTACCAGCCCAGCAGCGGGGAATTGCACCTCACGGTGATCGATCCGGAACATCGGCACGTCACTGCGACATTCTCGTTCACCTCTCTACGGGTGCCCGAGGGGGAAGAACCGCTGGAGGTCACCCAAGGCGAGTTGAATCTTACAGGCGCTTAAACCCATCATCGACTGAACCCTCGTGCGATTAGTCAGCGAATGTCCAGGAGTGCCATACGCCACCGGGCGTTGGAAAACATCGCCCATTGACGGCAACGCTTGGCCGTCGACGGGACAATCCTTGCCGCGATGGCCACGTCAGCTCCAGTAAAACCAGGGGGTTGGCACCCGGCATGCTATTTGCTCCAGCTGAGGCACCGAACATTTACACAGGTGACCGATCATGCTGGTTAACAACAACACTCAGGCCTTGTCGACCGTCCAACAGCTCAAGCGCCCCGACATGGACCCCGCCAACGCCGCCGCCAGCACGCTGTACAGCGGCGCCTTGCAAACGGCGCAGCAAAGCGTGACCGTACCGGTTGTGCCGAAAGATCTGGACAAAGCCTCCAGCCGCATCGATGAAGCCTTCGCCAAGACCCGTGTGCAGTTGCAGACCTCAAAGGCGACCACCACGGATGTGCCCGCCGCCGACTCTACCACCAGTTCCGCCCGCGCAGACTTCACCGATTACATAAGCAAAACCCCGGCCGAACGCATTCGCGAACAGTTGCTCAAGGAGCAGGGGTTGACCGAGGCAGAAGTGCAGGCAATGCCGCAGGAAAAACAGGATGCAATCGCCAAGCAAGTGGCTGATCGCGTGAAGCAGCAGCAAGAGCAACAGGTAGCGGCGAAGACGACAGAACCGCAGGCGCAGGCGGTGAAAGAGACCCTGGCCGCGATCTAAGCGATACGGACTTGACGCGAGTTGGCTATCGACAGCTCAGAGCAGGTATGTCCTGCTCTGTGCGGTGAGGCGGGAACAGCTTACAAAGCGTAGGTTTTTAACTCAGTGACCGAACAGCCCTGTCTCGGATTTTTTGGTTTTCTTGTCCGCGCGTTTTTCATCGGCGGTCTTTGCCGGTTTCTTCTTCGCGGCTTTCTTTGAATCCATACCTTTGGCCATGATGCATGCTCCACTTACAGGGGATGTAACATTGGGTATACCACCTATTGCCACACATTAGGCGCTTATAATCCCCGGCCCTTGATAACGCCTGCCTGAACACCATGCCCGAATTGCACATCGAACCGCTGGCAGAGCCCCTGTGGCCGCTGCTGAACAAGTTTTACCGCCACCACGATTCGCCGATGAAGGCACTCAAGGGCGGATGTCTGTGGGTGGCGCGGGACCGCGAGATCGTTGCCGGTTTATGCCTGACGCCGGTGGTGGGCGGGCAATGGCTGACCGGGGTGTTTGTCGACCCGGCCTATCGTGGTCAGGGGCTGGCGGCGCGCTTGATTCGTCGAGCGGTGGCCGATGGGGTGGGTACGGTCTGGCTGATGTGTCATCCGGACCTGGAGGGTTGGTATCAACGCATGGGTTTCACCCAGGATACCGTGCTGCCCCAGTCCCTCAGCGAACGGTTGGTGCGCTACAAGCGCAACAAGCCGATGATCGCGATGGGCTTGGAACGAGCCGTATAACCTCCCCTGGTTGGCGTTGTGTTGTGTCGGGAGGCTAGTCGTCGGCCGTCGGGTCCATGTCGGGGAACATCACCTCGATGAACCCGAACTTGCTGAAATCGGTAATCCGCGACGGGTACAAGCGGCCGATCAGGTGATCGCACTCGTGCTGCACCACCCGCGCATGGAAACCATCGGCAATGCGGATGATCGGCTCGCCCTTGGGGTCGAAGCCTTCGTAGCGGATCTGCTGGTAACGATCCACCGCGCCGCGCAGGCCGGGCACGGACAGGCAGCCTTCGTAACCCTCTTCCATGAGCGGACTGAGCGGTGTGATCAGCGGGTTGATCAGGATCGTCTGTGCCACAGCCGGGGCATCCGGGTAGCGTTCGCTGCTCTCGAAACCAAATATCACCAGTTGCAGGTCAACGCCGATCTGCGGTGCGGCCAAGCCGACACCGCCGACGTGTTCCATGGTCTGGAACATGTCATCGATCAGTTGCCACAACTCAGGGCTGTCGAACATTTCCGGCGGGACCGGCGGGGCGATACGCAGCAGGCGCTCGTCGCCCATTTTCAGGATTTCACGGATCATCGATCAGACTTCGTCGGGAGTGGGCTTGGAATGGTCCCGGCCAAGGCCGGAGACGTGCTTTTTTTCACCTGCGTGGGTGTTTTCATCGAAGGTCTTTTCCCCTGGATCCTTGCCTTCGGCCGACATGTGCTCGATCACGGCATTCATCTCCGCCCCCAGCAACAGCACGGCGGCGGAAATATAGAAGTACAGGAGCAAAACAATGATCGCGCCGATGCTGCCATACATGGCGTTGTAGTCGGCGAAGGTTTTGACGTAGTAGCCAAAGCCCAGGGACGCAACGATCCACACCACCACCGCCAGCACCGAGCCTGGAGTGATGAAGCGGAATTTCTGCTGCACGTCGGGCATCACGTAATACATGAGAGCCACGGCGAACATCAGCAGGATCACAATCAGCGGCCAACGCAGGATGGTCCACAGCGTGACCACGAATTCCTGCATGCCGATCTGCCCTGCCAGCCATTCCATGACCTGCGGGCCGAGCACCATCAGCGCGGCGGCGGCGAGCAACATGCCGGCGATGCCGACGGTGTAGAAAACCGACAGTGGGAAACGCTTCCAGATCGGTCGCCCTTCGACCACGTCGTAGGCGGCGTTCATCGCGCTCATCATCAGGCGCACACCGGCCGACGCGGTCCACAGGGCAATCACGATACCCACCGAGAGCAGGCCGCCCTTGGACTGCTGCAACTGGTCGATCACCGGGTTGACCTGCTCCAGGGCCTGGGGCGGCAACACCAGCTCCGACTGCAGGCGCAGCCAGGTGAAGAAGTCCGGTAAATGCAGGAAACCGATCAACGCAATGAGGAACAGCAGGAACGGAAACAAGGAAAACAGCATCTGGTAGGCCAGCGCCGAGGCGTAGGTGGACATCTCGTCGTTGACGAACTCCGTGACCGTGCGCACCAGCACTTTGTGCAGCTTGAGACCATCGAGTACCGGAAAAATCATAGCGTCTCCTTTCGCCGCAAAAAGATCAGGTTCATGGGCGACTCAGGGGCCGTTTTCTACATCAAGGTAGCCTATTTGGCGACCTTGAAACAATTTCGAAAGATTAACCGCATCAGGTGACACAAAAACGGCCATCCGTGGATGGCCGTCGGGCTGGATGAACTCAGCCAGCGATCGAGGATCACTTGATCGCTTTCTTCACCGCATCCTTGGCATCACCTACGGCTTTCTGCACTTCGCCTTTCTTTTCCTGGACCATACCTTCAGCGCGCAACTTGTCGTTGCCGGTCACTTTGCCAATACCTTGCTTGATGTTGCCGACAGCTTCGTTCGCGACGCCTTTTACCTTATCCGATGTACTGCTCATGGTATTTCTCCTGGAACAATCGAGGGGTTTTGGTCATTACGTAGAGATTGACCCGAGGCTGTTCGGCAGAGTTTCAATTATTTTGTGCGCGCATTTCATCGCCGGCAGCAGGTTTGGCTTTATGTTTTGCGGCCAACCCACGAGAATGCGCGGCACATTCAGGCTACAACGCTGAATAACAGATCCCGTAGGAAGGTTATGAAACTCAATAAAGCACAGGCCATCGCCCGCAGAAACCAGGAACTGGGCGGTGCCGTACTCGGCGTCAACAACTGCCACTTCACCGACCTGGACCGCAAACGCAACATCTGGTGGTTCGACCTGCCGGTGGCACGGATCGCGGTGGGCCAGTACGAGTGGATTCACTTGTTGCTGCACAACGCCGAGACTGACCAGTTGCTGCACCTGAAGGTGCCGACGGTGTTCCTGCGTGAAAAGCTCGAAGGCCTGGTGGTGCGCAATGCCGGCAAGCGCAAGCCGGAAATCACGCTGGAACTGAGCGCAGACAAGGACTCGTTCCTCAAGGATGTGCGCCCAGCCGGTGCGGGCGTGAGCTTCGCGCAGCTTGCCCTCTAAGCACTGTATTTCAAATGTAGGAGGGGGCTTGCCCCCGATAGCGGTGGATCAGTCACCCGATGTAGTGACTGTCACTCTGCAATCGGGGGCAAGCCCCCTCCCACATTTGGGCCGGGTTACTTTTTCAGGCCCAGCTTCTTCAGCTCTTCATCGCGCAACTCTCGACGCAGGATCTTACCCACGTTGGTGATCGGCAAGACATCACGGAATTCAACGGCCTTGGGCACCTTGTAGCCGGTGACGTTAGCGCGCATATGCTCCATCACCTGGTCCTTGGTCAGGGTGGCACCTGGCTTGACCACGATGAAGATCTTGATGTGCTCCCCGGACTTCTCGTCCGGCACACCGATGGCAGCGCATTGCAGCACGCCCGGCAGAGTCGCCAGCACATCTTCCAGTTCGTTGGGGTAGACGTTGAAACCGGAGACCAGAATCATGTCTTTTTTGCGGTCGACAATGCGCATGTAGCCATCCGGCTGGATGATCGCAATGTCACCGGTCTTCAACCAACCTTCGCTGTCGAGGATTTCGGCGGTAGCGTCTTCACGCTGCCAGTAGCCCTTCATGACCTGCGGGCCTTTGACGCACAGCTCGCCAACCTCGCCCAGGCCCAGCTCGACGCCGTCGTCGGTGATGACTTTGCACAGGGTCGACGGCACCGGAATGCCGATGGTGCCGATCTGGATCTTCTGGATCGGGTTGACCGTCGCCACCGGGCTGGTCTCGGTCATGCCGTAGCCTTCGCAGATGTCGCAGCCGGTCACGGCTTTCCAGCGCTCGGCCGCCGCCAGTTGCAGGGCCATGCCGCCCGACAGGGTGACTTTCAACCCAGAAAAGTCCAGCTTGCGGAAGCCTTCGTTATTGCACAGCGCGACGAACAGCGTGTTCAGGCCGACAAAACCGCTGAACTTCCACTTCGACAGTTCCTTGACCATCGCCGGCAGGTCACGCGGGTTGCTGATCAGGATGTTGTGGTTGCCGATCAGCATCATCGCCATGCAATGAAAGGTGAACGCATAGATGTGGTACAGCGGCAGCGGGGTGATCAGGATCTCGCAGCCTTCGTTGAGGTTGGAGCCCATCAGCGCCTTGCACTGCAGCATGTTGGCCACCAGGTTACGGTGGGTCAGCATCGCCCCCTTGGCCACGCCGGTGGTGCCGCCGGTATATTGCAGCACCGCCACGTCGCTGCTGGCCGGGCTGACGTCATTGACCGGTTGGCCGTGCCCCTTGGCCAGCACGTCGTTGAACTTGATCGACTTGGGCAAGTGATAGGCCGGGACCATTTTCTTCACGTACTTGATGACGCTGTTGATCAGCAGGCGCTTGAGCGGCGGCAGCAGGTCGGCGACTTCGGTGACGATCACGTGTTTGACGGCGGTCTTGGGCACGACTTTTTCAGCCAGATGCGCCATGTTGGCCAGGCAGACCAGGGCCTTGGCCCCGGAGTCATTGAATTGGTGTTCCATTTCCCGCGCGGTGTACAGCGGGTTGGTGTTGACCACTATCAGGCCGGCACGGATGGCGCCGAACACAGCGACCGGGTATTGCAGGACGTTGGGCAGTTGCACGGCGATTCGATCGCCGGGCTTCAAATCGGTATGCTGTTGCAGGTACGCAGCGAAAGCGCCGGACAATTCGTACAACTCACCGTAGGTGATTGTCTTGCCCAGGTTGCTGAAAGCCGGTTTGTTGGCGAAGCGCTGGCAGGACTGTTTCAGTACCGCCTGAATATTTGGATACTCGTCTGGATTGATGTCTGCAGCAATCCCGGCGGGGTACTTATCCTTCCAAAAGTCTACGTTCATGGAAGCCCACTCCTCAGCGACGCGAATTCATCATCGCATTTGATGCGATTATTATTGGTGTGTGTTTTTTAGGTGAGTCTGGCGCGTTTAAGCAGGCCGAGAGGTCACAAAGCGCGCCGAGAGTAGCAGCTTTGCCAAGGGCCGACTAGAGCCAAAAGAGGCCCCTACAGTCATAAACATGACTCATGAATAACTAATAGTCATTTTTAGAGCAAAAATTCTATACGCTTGAAAATGGCTCTAGAACAGGGCTTAACGAGATAAACGCAGACAAATGTGGGAGGGAGCTTGCTCCCGATGGCGGTAAATCAGCCAACACATTTGGTGACTGATTCACTGCCATCGGGAGCAAGCCCCCTCCCACATTGTTGACTGCCTTTCAAATCAGGCGATGTCGCGCAACTCGCGCCGCAGGATCTTGCCCACCGGCGTCATCGGCAACGACTCACGCAACACGATGTGCTTGGGCACTTTGTACCCCGTGAAGTTGGTCTTGCAGTAGCTCTTCAACTCCTCAAGGCTCACGCCTTCGGCACGCGCCACCACAAACAGCTTCACCGCCTCCCCCGTGCGCTCATCCGGTACGCCGATCACTGCGCAGTTGGCCACCGCAGGGTGAGCCATCACCACGTCTTCAATCTCGTTGGGGTACACGTTGAAACCCGAGACGATGATCAGGTCCTTCTTGCGATCCACGATGCGTATAAATCCATCCTCGTCGATCACGGCAATATCGCCAGTCTTGAGCCACCCCTCGGCGTCCAGCGCCTCGGCGGTGGCGGCCGGTTGCTGCCAGTAGCCCTTCATCACCTGCGGGCCCTTGATGCACAGCTCGCCGCGCTCGCCCAGGGGCAACTCGACGCCGTCGTCATCGATCACCTTCATCGCCGTGCCCGGCACAGGGATGCCCACGGTGCCCAGGCGTGACTTGTTGCCATACGGGTTGGTGCTGGCCACCGGCGACGTTTCCGTCAGGCCATACCCTTCGCCAATCGCACAGCCGGTGAGCTGCTCCCAACGTTCGGCGGTGGCCTTGATCAGCGCCGTGCCACCGGAGTTGGTGAGTTTGAGATGGGAGAAGTCCAGGCTCTTGAAATCGGGGTGGTCCATCAACGCCACAAACAACGTGTTGAGCCCGAGCAAGCCGGTGAAGCGCCAGTTTTTCAGTTCCTTGATAAAGCCCGCGATATCCCGCGGGTTGGTGATCAACACGTTGTGGTTGCCGGAGACCATCATGCACATGCAATTCGCGGTGAATGCATAGATGTGGTAAAGCGGCAGCGGCGCGATCATCACTTCCTGGCCCTCCTTGATCAGCGGGTGGCCATCCTCGCCGGTCTGCGACATGCAGGCGCGCACCTGCTGCATGTTCGCCACCAGATTGCCGTGAGTGAGCATCGCGCCCTTGGCCAAGCCGGTGGTGCCGCCGGTGTATTGCAGCACGGCGATGTCATCGAGAGTCACCGGATGGCGCGTCACGCCCTGCCCTGCGCCCATGCGCAAGGCGCGCTTGAACGACACTGCACGCGGCAAGTGATAGGCCGGGACCATCTTCTTCACTTTGTCGACAAGGGTGTTGACCAGCCAGCCTTTGGCTGCCGGCATGAAGTCGCCCATCTTCGCTTCGATCAGGTAGTCGATCTCGGTGTCGGTGCAGACTTCCTGCACCCGTGAACCGAACAGGTTGAGGTAGACCAGGGCACGAATGCCGGCGTCCTTGAACTGGTGTCGCATCTCCCGCGGGGTGTACAGCGGGTTGGTGTTGACCACGATCAGCCCCGCGCGCAACGCACCGAACACGGCAATCGGGTAATGCAGCACGTTGGGCATCTGCACCGCGATGCGATCGCCCGGCTTGAGGTCGGTGTGCTGCTGCAGGTAACCGGCGAACGCCGCACTCTGGCGCTCAAGCTCGGCGTAGGTCAGGGTGACGCCCATGCTGCTGAACGCCGGACGGTCGGCAAAGGCCTTGCAGGAACGCTCGAAGACTTCGATCACTGACGTGTAGGCGCTCAGATCGATCTCGTTGGGAACGCCCGCCGCGCGTTTGTCATTCCAGAAATCAGGTTGCATTATTCTTGTCCTCTTACCTGAATGTGCCCAGCCGCTTTTCTGCTGCTATAAAAAGCGGAGCTTCGGGGACGTTAGCAGCTATGGCCAAACAGGCAAATACAGGAAAGAGCGTCATTAATTGCGTGAATCTTCCTACAAGGGTCTGTACTGATCAGACGGCTGTCCGAGGATGAGCTATACACTGCAACGACCCTGAGTAAAGGAAGCGCCATGAACCACACCACTTTCTGGCTGACCGCGAATGACCACAGCCGCCTGTACGTCAATCAATGGCTGCCGGAAGCGCCGCCGAAGGCGTTGATCATGGTGTCTCATGGCATGGCCGAGCACGGCGGACGCTATGTGCGCCTGGCCGAAGCGTTGTGCGGGACGGGCTACGGTGTGTTTGCCCTGGACCAGCGTGGTCATGGCCGCACCGCCGACGAGGGCACCCTGGGCCTGTTCGCCGAGCAGGACGGTTGGAACAAGGTGGTGGGCGACCTGGCCAGCCTCAACCAGCACATCGGCCAGCGGTTGCCGGGAGTGCCGATCATTTTGCTGGGCCACAGCATGGGCAGCTATATCGCCCAGGCCTACCTGCTGCACCACAGTGCCAGCCTGCATGGGGCGGTTCTCAGCGGTTCGAATTTCCAGCCGGTGGCGCTGTACCGCGCCGCGCGGCTGATCGCCCGTGCCGAACGCCTGCGCCAGGGCTTGCGCGGTCGCAGTGCGCTGATTGAGTGCCTGTCGTTCGGCTCGTTCAACCAAGCGTTCAAGCCCAACCGCACGGCTTTCGACTGGCTCAGCCGTGACCCGGATGAAGTCGACCGCTACCTCCACGATCCGCTCTGCGGGTTCCGCTGCACCAACCAACTGTGGTTCGACCTGCTGGGCGGCTTGCAGCAAATCAGCAAAGCGTCCAATCTCGCGCAGATCGATCCGGGCTTGCCCATTCTGGTGATCGGCGGCGAATGTGATCCGGTGAGTGAAGGCAAGCGTCTCAAAAGCCTGGCCCATGCCCTGCGTGAGGCCGGCTGCCAGAACCTGCAACTGAATATCTACCCGCAGGCGCGTCACGAAGTGTTCAACGAAACCAACCGCGACGAAGTCACCGCGGATGTGCTGACGTGGCTCGACCAGGCCCTGACCTTGCGCAGGCCGGCTCGCTGCGAATAATTTTTCGTTTAAAATCAGCCAATTAAATTATCGATTAGCCACAGGATGCACCTTTAGATGACCCAGGTAACCAACACCCCTTACGAAGCCCTCGAAGTCGGCCAGACCGCCAGCTACAGCAAGACCGTCGAAGAGCGCGATATCCAGTTGTTCGCCGCCATGTCCGGCGACCACAACCCCCTGCACCTGGATGCCGAATTTGCCAAGGCGACCATGTTCAAGGAGCGAATTGCCCACGGCATGTTCAGCGGCGCCCTGATCAGTGCGGCCGTTGCCTGTGAGCTGCCTGGGCCGGGCACAATCTATATCGGCCAGCAGATGAGCTTCCAGAAGCCGGTGAAAATCGGCGACACCCTGACCGTGCGTCTGGAAATTCTCGAGAAGCTGCCGAAGTTCCGCGTGCGTATCGCCACCCGCGTGTTCAACCAGCGCGATGAACTGGTGGTGGATGGAGAGGCGGAGATCCTCGCGCCACGCAAGCAACTGGTCGTGACGTTGACCGAGCTACCGGCCATCACCATCGGCTGATCAGCCCCCATAAAAAATCCCCGCATCGGCGGGGATTTTTTATTCAGCGACGACTCACGACTGAGCGCGAGCCTGGTTACGCAGGGCTTTCACTTGATCGTGATTGCGTTGCACGCCGTGGTACTGACGCTCAACCAGGTCACGAATACCCAGCAGGTTGTGCTTGTCGATCTTCTCGATCGCTTCTTTGTAAGCCTTGAGTGCGTGGTCTTCACCGCGCTCGGCTTCGTTCAATACGGCCTCTTCGTCTTTGCCAGTCACCATCGACTTCACATCGACCCAGCCACGGTGCAGGGCGCCGGCAACGCTGCCGGAATTTTCCGGGTCGCCACCCAGGGCACGCACGGCGGTTTTCAGCTCGGCCG
The DNA here is from genome assembly GCF_053502595.1 of Pseudomonas sp. LY-1. Lineage (NCBI taxonomy): Bacteria > Pseudomonadati > Pseudomonadota > Gammaproteobacteria > Pseudomonadales > Pseudomonadaceae > Pseudomonas > Pseudomonas sp. LY-1. The sequence goes on from NZ_CP094353.1 coordinate 5,461,670, forward strand.
CAGCGGTGGTGCAGTCTGCGGAGCGCTTGGCAAACAGCGCTTTGAGTTCTGGATGCTTGATGTCGTCAGCGCACGCTTTAAAACCTTTTTGACCGTCGATGCTGGTTTCGATCAGGTCGTTCAGTACCGAGATGGACTCTTTATTGATATCAGTCATTTTTCAGTTCCTTATGCCGGTTGAGAAAGGTTGTCTGAATGGTTGCAGCGCCCGTGCCAGGTTTTAAAAAACGACTTTCTCTTTTAATTTCAACATTTTAAAAATATATGAAGGTTCTGTATGTGCGTTATTTGCATGATCTGTCATTTGGCCTTCATGCAGAATGCCTGTATTTTCGAAGACCTCGATGCAAACGCCTGAGCCGTCATGAATCCCGAAAAACTCGAACTGCTGATTACCCGCGAAATGCCCTTCGGCAAGTACAAGGGACGGATCATCGCCGACCTGCCTGGCCCCTACCTGAACTGGTTCGCCCGTGAAGGTTTCCCCCACGGCGAGCTGGGCGGGTTGCTGGCATTGATGCAGGAAATTGACCACAACGGCCTGTCCGAACTGCTGGAACCGCTGCGCGCCAAGCACGGCAAACCCGCGCCTCGCCATTAGGAACCCACGCCATGCCATGGAATGCAGCCAACGAACCCCACTGGCAGGCCATCGCCGAGCACTATGAGCTGGAGCCTGGCCCGATCAACCTGGAAAATGGCTACTTCGGGCGCATGAGCCGCGCGGTACAGGCGCAGTACCTTGAGCACGTCGCGTTTATCAACCGCAGTAACGCGGTGCATGTGCGTCAGCGTTTCGAGCAAGGCGAAAACGTCGAGATCCGCCACCAACTGGCCGAGCTGATCGACGCCGACCCCGAGTCGGTCGCCTTCACCCGCAACGCCACCGAAGCCTTGCAGTCGCTGATCCGCAACTACAACCGCCTGCAGCCGGGCGACCAAGTGCTGATCAGCGACCTGGAGTACGACACGGTCAAGGGCGCCATGCGCTGGTTGGCCAGCTACAGGGGAGTGGAAGTGATCGAAATCTCCCACACCCACCCGGCCAGTTTCGACAGTTTGCTGCAAAGCTATCGCGATGCCTTCATCCAATACCCCCGCCTGAAACTGATGGCGTTGACCTACGTGACCCACCGCACCGGCCTGGTCATGCCGGTCGAGGCCATTGCCAAAACGGCGCGCGAACACGCTGTCGATGTGATCCTCGACGGCGCCCACGCCCTCGGCCAGATCGAGTTCAACCTCGCCGAGCTGGGTATCGCCTTCGCCGGCTTCAACCTGCACAAATGGATCGGCGCGCCGCTGACTCTAGGCTTTCTTTACATAGCCACCGAACGCCTGGCAGACATCGACCCGGACATGGGTGAGTTCCACTACCCCGCCACCGACGTGCGCGCCCGCACGCCGTACAGCACGCCGAACTTCCCGGCGCTGATGACCTTGCCGCGGGTATTTGAAGAACACCGCGCATTGGGCGGCGCGGCGGCCAAAGGCGCACGCGTGAATTACCTGCGGGATCTGTGGGTGCGCCAGGTGCGGCCATTACCGGGAATTGAAGTGCTGACCTCGGATGACCCGCGATTGTATTGCGGGATCACGGCGTTCACGTTCATCGGGCGCGATCAGCAAGTGATGGCAGACCGCCTGCTCAGGGACTACAACCTGTTCACCACCACTCGAGTGGGCGCGTCGTTTGGCACCTGTATCCGGGTGACGCCGGGCTTGGTGACGTCCGCGGCGGACATCGATTTACTGGTCAGCGCCATCACCGCACTGAGCGCGGACTGAAAAATGTGGGAGGGGGCTTGCCCCCGATAGCAGAGTGACAGTCAGCGAAAATATTGGCTGATAGACCGCTATCGGGGGCAAGCCCCCTCCCACATTTGGATGTGTGTTGGGTTCAAGGTTTTGCGCAGGCAAAAAAAGCGCCACGCCGGCCAAGCCGCACCGTAAAGTATCCGGATGACGCGGGGGTGGGTGACATCAACCGCAGACATCCACGCACAGATCAAAGCCATCACCGCACTGAGTGCGGACTAAAAATGTGGGAGGGGGCTTGCCCCCGATAGCAGAGTGTCAGTCAGCGAAAAAATTGGCTGATAGACCGCTATCGGGGGCAAGCCCCCTCCCACATTTGGATGTGTGTTGGGTTCAAGGTTTTGCGCAGGCAAAAAAAAGCGGCACACCGACCAAGTGCACCGCAAAAAATGCCGTTAAGCACAGCAACAACGATTCGATAAATCAGCTCAGTCCAGCAGTGCCAGCGCCTCAGCGGTGACTTCCTGGATACGTGCCCAGTCGCCGTTCTTGACCCACTCGGGGTCGAGCATCCAGCTACCGCCCACGCACATCACGTTTTTCAACGCCATGTAGCTCTTGATATTGGCCGGGCTAACGCCGCCGGTCGGGCAGAATTTCACTTCGCCAAACGGGCCGCCCAGGGCTTTGATGGCTGCGACGCCACCGCTGACTTCCGCCGGGAACAGCTTGAAGCGGCGATAACCCAGGCCATAGCCTTCCATGATCCCGGAGGCGTTGCTGATACCCGGCAGCAGCGGGATCGGGCTGTGTACCGAGGCTTCAAGCAGGTCGCGGGTAATGCCGGGGGTGACGATAAATTGCGAGCCGGCAACGGTGGCCGCTTCGAGCATATGGCGATCAAGCACGGTGCCGGCGCCGGTACACAACTCCGGACGCTGCTCGCGCAGGACCTGAATGGCCTTGAGGCCAAACTCGGAACGCAGGGTCACTTCCAATGCGGTCAAACCACCGGCTGCCAGGGCGTCGGCCAGCGGTAGGATGTCCTGTTCACGGGCGATGGTGATCACTGGCAGTATCCGCGCCTTGGCGCAGAGACTGTCGATCAGGGCAACTTTATCCGCCATGGACACGGTCGATTGAGGGCTTTTCATCGCGGCTGATCCTTGGCTCATGGGCACCAGTAAATCTCTAAAGTAGGTTGCAAAAACGCGCGAATCGGCATGGCAGCAACGTCGTCACTGGCCAGCGCGGCGCTCAAGGTGGTCAATTTCGAACTGCCGGAGATCGACAGTACGGTGTAGTTCGCCGTGGCCAGCAGCGCGCGACTCATGGTCAGGCGCTGGCGCGGCACGGTCGGCGCCAGCATCGGCCAGCAACGGCGGGTACCGTCGGCCTGCAGGGCCTCGCTCAGGTTCGGGCTGTTGGGAAACAGCGACGCGGTGTGGCCGTCGTCGCCCATGCCCAGCACCAGCACATCAATGGCCGGCAGTTCGGCCAGCAGGCGATCGGCCTGCTCGGCGGCGTCTTCAAGATTGGCCGCGGCGGCGTACAGGCTGAGGAATTTGGCCTTGGCTGCCGGACCTTGCAACAGGTATTTCTTCAACAGGCCGGCATTGCTGTCGGCGTGTTCCACCGGCACCCAACGCTCGTCGGCCAGGCTGATGGTGACCTTGGACCAGTCCAGGCCCTGCTTGGCCAGGTTCTGGAAAAACGCCACGGGGCTGCGGCCACCGGACACCACCAGGGTCGCTTCGCCACGAGCACTGATGGCCGCGCGCAGTTGCTCGGCCACGTCATTGGCCAGGCCATCCGCCAGCAACGCGGGCGAACGGTACTCATGGGCAGTGACGCCCTGAGGCAGTTTCAATTCAGATATCGCCATACCACGACCTCCCATCCCGCGTGATCAGTGCAATGGAGCTCATCGGCCCCCAGGAACCCGCCGCATACGGCTTGGGCGCATCACCGGATTTTTTCCACCCGGCGATCAACTGGTCACACCACTTCCACGCGGCTTCGATTTCATCTTTGCGAACAAACAGGTTCTGATTGCCGCGCATCACTTCCAGCAACAACCGCTCGTAGGCATCGGGAATCCGCGCGCTGCGATAGGTGTCGGAAAAATTCAGTTGCAGTGGCCCGCTGCGCAGTTGCATGCCCTTGTCCAGGCCCTGCTCCTTGGTCATCACGCGCAAGGAAATACCTTCGTCCGGTTGCAGGCGGATGATCAGTTTGTTGCTGATCTGCAGGCGCTGCTCGGGGGCGAAGATATAGTGGGACGGTTCCTTGAAGTGGATGACGATCTGCGACAACTTTTGCGGCATGCGCTTGCCGGTGCGCAGGTAGAACGGCACGCCGGCCCAGCGCCAGTTGCGGATATCGGCACGCAGGGCGACGAAGGTTTCGGTATCGCTCTGGGTGTTGGAATTCTCTTCTTCGAGGTAACCCGGCACCGGCTTGCCGGCGCTGTAGCCGGCGATGTACTGGCCGCGTACCACTTGGGTGGTCAGGCCATCCGGGCTGATCGGCGCCAGAGCCTTGAGCACCTTGACCTTCTCGTCACGGATGCTGTCGGCGGACAGGTCGGCCGGCGGGTCCATGGCGATCAGGCAAAGCAGTTGCAGCAGGTGATTCTGGATCATGTCCCGCAGTTGCCCGGCCTTGTCGAAGTAACCCCAGCGGCCTTCGATGCCGACCTGCTCGGCCACGGTGATTTCCACGTGGGAAATGTAGTTCTGGTTCCACTGGGTCTCGAACAGGCTGTTGGCGAAACGCAGGGCGATCAGGTTCTGGACGGTTTCTTTGCCCAGGTAATGGTCGATGCGGTACGTGCGGTTTTCCGGAAAAAACTGCGCGACGGCGTCGTTGACCTTGCGCGAAGATTCCAGGTCCGAGCCGATGGGTTTTTCCAGCACCACGCGGGTATTGTTCGCCAGGCCGACCTTGGACAGGTTTTCGCAGATTGCCCCGTACACCGCCGCAGGCGTGGCGAAGTAGGCGATCAGGCGTTGCGCGGTGCCGGCTTTTTCAGCCAGGACCACGTAGTCATCCGCATTCATGAAATCGACGTGAACATACGTCAGGCGCGCCAGGAAACGCTGGGCGATAGCCTCGTCCAGTTCCTTGCCGACGTAGTTGCGCAATTCCGTTTCAATATGCGCCAGGTGCTGTTGCTCGGAACCGGCTTCGCGGGCCAGGGCCAGGATGCGCGTGTCGTCGTGCAAGAGCCCGGCACCATCGAGTTGATAGAGGGCAGGAAATAACTTGCGCAGCGCCAGATCACCCAACGCGCCAAACAGGGCAAAGGTGCAGGGTTCTACGGTTATCGAAGGCATGATGTTTGTTCTTTTATCAAGTTAAGCTACAAATACCTTTTTTCAAGGCATCACTCAAGGAAAAATGTAGTAATAACCACAACATTTTCCCGAAATACGCATTCCGAGTGGTGGTGTTCAGCTACCCTCAGTAGGATAGGCCACCGCAAAGAGCCACTCGTCGATTGATGACCGCCCTTTATTTGCTTCGTCGCCCCAAGGAAAGACTGTATGGACCGCGTGCGAAATCTTCTGGAACAGATCCGGAACCGCCTCGAAGAATTGAACAAGGCTGAGAAAAAAGTCGCCGAGGTCATCCTGCTCAACCCGCAGCAGGCGACCCGCTTCTCGATTGCAGCCCTCGCCCAAGCCGCCTCGGTCAGTGAACCGACGGTCAACCGTTTCTGCCGTTCGTTTGGTGTCAGCGGTTACCCTGAACTCAAATTGCAACTGGCGCAAAGCCTGGCCAGCGGTGCGGCGTATGTCAGTCGCGCAGTGGAGGCCGATGATAACCCCGAGGCCTACACCCAGAAGATCTTCGGCAGCGCCATTGCCTCTCTGGACAGCGCCTGCCAGGCCCTCGACCCGAACCTGATCAGCAAGGCCGTGGACCTGTTGATCCAGGCGCGCCAGATCCACTTCTTCGGCCTCGGCGCGTCGGCACCGGTGGCCATGGATGCGCTGCACAAGTTTTTCCGCTTCAACCTGTCGGTGACCGCCCATGCCGACGTGCTGATGCAACGCATGATTGCTTCGGTGGCGCACACCGGCGAGCTGTTCGTGATCATCTCCTACACCGGACGTACCCGCGAGCTGGTGGAAGTGGCGCGTATTGCCCGGGAAAACGGCGCATCGGTGCTGGGCGTGACCGCCGAGAACTCGCCGCTGGCCAAGGTCAGCACCGTGAGCCTGAACATTCCGCTGCCGGAAGACACCGACATCTATATGCCGATGACCTCGCGGATCATCCAACTGACGGTGCTGGATGTACTGGCAACCGGCATGACGTTGCGCCGTGGCGTGGATTTCCAGCCGCATCTGCGCAAGATCAAAGAGAGCTTGAATGACAGCCGGTATCCGGTTGGAGATGAGTTCAACTGAGGCAGACAATGCCTCCAGCAGTCCCGGCCTTTTCGCGAGCAAGCCCGCTCCCACATTTTGACGAGTCCTGCCTTGGAATGCGGTTCAAATGTGGGAGCAGGCTTGCTCGCGAAGACGCTATCAGCAACAGCGCTAAACCCCAGCCCTGGCCTGCAAACTCAAATGCGCCCGCTCTCCCGGCGCCAGGCTGGCCCCGGCCATTGCCGACTCCACGCACACAAACCCCGAGGCCTCATTAAAACTGACGCCCAACAGCGGCCGACTGCCCGGGTGCCACACCACGGTGTCGGCGCTGTCGCCGGTGTCGATGCACAATTCGCGCTGCCAGGCGTGGTCCTTGAGCTGTAACTCGCCCTCATGCTGGAACACCCGCTGACACCCGCCCTCCACGCGCAGTTCGCCTTCCTGCTGGCAAGCCTGGCGATTGAGCTGGTCATACCCTTGCGCGCCGTCGAGCCCAGACAGCGCTATCTCACCGACATTGCCAATACGCCAGTAAGCGTGCAAAGCATGGCTCAGTTGGCACGGCAGCTCATCCTGATGCTCGGTACTCAAGCGCAGTTCCAGGGTTTCGCCCAGGTGCGCGTGCAAGTCCACCTGCCAGTCGCACAACCGCAACTGCCAGTGCAGGCGCACGCCGTCGTCGTCGGTGCTGCTGTCGAGCAGTTTCCAGTCGATCAGCCGCGCCCAACCATGGGACGGCCACGCATTTTCGCTGGGATGCCGGCCATACCACGGCCAGCACACCGGCACGCCGCCACGAATAGCGCCGACTTGCGGCCACTTGGCCGCGCACCATAACCAGGGTTTCTGCCCACGGGGCTGAAAATGCAGCAATTGCGCGCCCTGCCGGCTGAATACCGCCTGGCACAGCGGATGGTCGATCACCAACACGTCACGCACCTGGAAGCGCTCCCAGGCGAATACCGGACGCTCGCGCAGGGATTTGAAAAAGCGTTGCAGTGGATGCTCATGCATGTGCCACGGTCCTGAATATCTTCACAGTGCAACCCAAAAAAAAGCGGATAGCCATGGCTATCCGCAAAATGCGCACAGAGAGAAAGAGCTTATCGCAACCGCGTTAGAACACCGACTGAATTTTCAGACCGGCCACCAAGGCGTTGTCGACTTTATCCACGCCGCCCGGATGAGTGACGTATTGCAGGTTGGGACGCACGGTCAGCCAGTTGGTGACGTGGAAGCCGTAGTTGATTTCGTAGTTGTATTCGGTGCTGCGCAGTGGCGCGTAACCGGCTTGGCTGTAATCGGTGAAACCGCCAGCCTCGTTCGCCAACTCAGCGTTTTTGCGCACGTCATCGTTAACGTGCAGACGAGCGGCACCGATCCCCACATCGTCTTTTGGACGCGCGTCGAAAGGCCCTTTGTACACCAACATAATCGACTGGTAGTTATCGACGGTGTTGGTGTCCTTGTCGTGGAACGTGGCGTTGGCCGCGATGTTCAGGCCGCGGGAAGCGTCGCCGTTATGGGTAGTGAGTTGCTGCTGCGCAACGAACCAGTAGCCTTTTTTGCTGCTGTGGGTGCGGTAGGCTTTGCCAGTGGTGGCCGCATCGTTACCGTCGACGTCTTCACGTACATCGGCAGCATCGGCGGCGCTTTTGTAGTAACCCACACGGTATTCGCCCGGCAGGTTATTGACCTTCGGCGACCAGACCAATTCCACCGGGATCACGGTGCCCTTGGTGCCACTGCCGCTGAGTTTGAAGCCGTTACCGTGCTCCAACTGCGACGGGTTCTGATTGTATGCACCGATCTGCGCATACAGCTCAGGCGTGATGTTGTACTTCACGCGGATAGCGGCCTGGGCGACCGGCCAGTTGTACCAGGTGTTCACATAGTTACCGACCTGGGAGCCGCAGAACGACAGGTTCTGGAAGTCGCACGGGAAGGTGTTGAAGTCTTCGCCTTCACCGAAGTAACCGAGCTTCACGTCCAGCTTGTTGTCGAACATCTGGTGCTGAATCCAGAACTGGGTCAGACGCACCATGTGGCCGCGACCGTACACTTCTTGAGATGAGCTCAAGGTGCCGGCACGCGGATCACCGACACGGTCGTTGGAGATGTTCTGGCCATTACGGTTGGTCAACTGGATCTTCGCCTGGGTGTTATCCCAGCCCCACAGCTTTTGCAGGTCCAGTGCCACGCCCAGACCGAACTGGTCAGCGTAACGCCCTGTTTTGTCGTTGTTGTAGCCGCCGTGCGCGTTGTAGCCGGCTTCCCCAACGTAGTCGGCCTTGATGTCGATACCTTGCTCGATCAGCTTGGTCCGCTCGCCGCCCCAATCGCCGGTCATCCACTTGGAGTCGGCGCTGAACGCATCGGCCGCCATCGCATTGGCGGACAAGACCAGGGCTGCCGCTGCTGACAATTGGCAGATCAACCGAGTGTTGTTGTGTTGCTTTTTCATCCCTACATCCTCGTCTTTATTGTTATTAAACTGTTTTTATCTAACGCGGTTCATTTTTTCTTTCAAAAACAACAACTTATCTTTTTATCGACCCTTGAACTGGGCCACGTTGTCGGCGCGGTCCTGGGCGGGCAAAGACGCGGCAGTACCCAGGCGCTCGCCGGTATTGGCGTCGAACAGCAGCACTTTGGCCGGATCGAATTGCAGGGTCAGGGTCTCGCCCACCTGCGGTGCCACATCGGGCGCCAGGCGGCAGCAGACCTTGGTGTCATTGAGCTGCACGAACACCAGGGTGTCCGGACCGGTCGGCTCGGTGACCTGGACTTCGGCACGAATGCTCGACGAACCGTTGCCCTCACCCGCCGCCAGCACGATTTGCTCCGGGCGCAGGCCGAGGATCACGTCACGGTCTTCAAGGCCGGCAGTGCTCATGCTCAGCGGCAGCTCGCAACGCGCCTGGCCGCTGTCGAGCAGGGCCACCAGGCGGCCATCCTTGCGTTGCAGGCGCAGGGGGATGAAGTTCATCGGCGGCGAACCGATAAAGCTCGCCACGAACAGGTTGGCCGGGTCGTTGTAGATCTCTTTCGGTGTGCCGAACTGCTGGATGATGCCGTCCTTCATCACCGCCACTTTGTCACCCAGGGTCATCGCTTCGATCTGGTCGTGGGTGACGTAGACGGTGGTGGTTTTCAGACGCTGGTGCATCAGTTTCATTTCGGTACGCATCTCGACGCGCAGCTTGGCGTCAAGGTTGGACAGCGGTTCGTCGAACAGGTAGATCTTCGGCCGACGCGCCAGGGCGCGGCCCATGGCCACCCGCTGTTGCTGACCGCCGGAGAGTTGGCCCGGCTTACGGTTGAGCAAGTGTTCGATCTGCAACAGCTTGGCCACCCGCGCCACTTCGGCGTCGATATCGGCCTGCGGCATCTTGCGAATCTTCAGGCCGAACTCGATGTTTTCACGCACGCTCATGGTCGGGTACAGCGCGTAGGACTGGAACACCATGGCGATGTCGCGATCCTTGGGGCTCATGCCGCTGACGTCCTGGTCGCCGATCATGATCGCGCCGCCGGTGATGGTCTCAAGGCCCGCGATGCAGTTCATCAGCGTGGACTTGCCGCACCCCGACGGGCCGACCAGGATCAGGAACTCGCCTTCCTTGATCGACAGTTCGATGTTCTTCAAGGTGTCGGGCAGGCCGGCGCCATAGGTCTTGTTTACATTGCGAAGTTCAAGCGTAGCCATGATTACCCCTTGACCGCGCCGGCCGTGAGGCCGCGCACGAAATACTTGCCTGCGATCACATAGACCAGCAGGGTCGGCAGCCCGGCGATCATCGCCGCCGCCATATCCACGTTATATTCCTTGGCCCCGGTGCTAGTGTTGACCAGGTTGTTCAGCGCCACCGTGATGGGCTGCGAGTCGCCGCTGGAGAACACCACGCCAAACAGGAAGTCGTTCCAGATCTGGGTGAACTGCCAGATCAGGCAGACCATGATGATCGGGGTCGACATCGGCAGGATGATCAGACGGAAGATGGTGAAAAAACCTGCACCGTCCAGGCGCGCCGCTTTGATCAGCGCATCCGGAATGCTCACGTAGTAGTTACGGAAAAACAGCGTTGTGAACGCCAGGCCGTAAACCACATGGATAAACACCAGGCCGGTGGTGGTGCTGGCCAGGCCCATTTTGCCGAGGGTGAACGAGGCCGGCAGCAGCACGGTCTGGAACGGCAGGAAGCAGCCGAACAGCAACAGGCCGAAGAACAACTGCGAACCACGGAAGCGCCAGAACGACAGCACATAGCCGTTCAACGCGCCGATGGCGGTGGAAATCAGCACGGCCGGCACGGTGATCTTGATCGAGTTCCAGAAGTAGCCATCCACCGTGGCCCAGGCCTTGACCCAGCCGATGCCGGTGACCACAGTCGGCCAGCTCAACAGGTTGCCGGTGCTGATGTCTTCCGGGGTCTTGAAGCTGGTGAGCAACATCACCACCAGCGGCACCAGGTACAGCAGCACCGCGAGGATCAGCACCGCGTAGATCGCGATGCGGCTCAGGCTGATGGCAGGTTTTGCGGCAAGACTAGTCATTACGCTTGGTCCTCAGCTCGGAGTACAGGTACGGCACGATGATCGCGAGGATCGCACCGAGCATCAGGATTGCACTGGCCGAGCCCATGCCCATCTGGCCACGGCTGAAAGTGAACGAGTACATGAACATCGCCGGCAGGTCGGACGAGTAGCCCGGGCCGCCAGCGGTCATCGCCGCCACCAGGTCGAAGCTCTTGATCGCGATGTGCGCCAGGATCATCACCGCACTGAAGAACACCGGACGCAGGCTCGGCAGCACCACGCTCCAGTAGATGCGCGGCAGGCTCGCGCCGTCGATCTGCGCGGCACGAATGATCGATTGATCCACACCCCGCAGGCCGGCCAGGAACATCGCCATGATGAAGCCGGAGGCTTGCCACACGGCAGCGATCACCAGGCAATAGACCACGCGGTCCGGGTCGATCAGCCAGTCGAGACGGAAGCCTTCCCAGCCCCAGTCCCGCAGAAGTTTGTCCAGGCCCATGCCCGGGTTGAGCAGCCATTTCCAGGCCGTACCGGTGACGATCATCGAGAGCGCCATCGGGTACAGGTAAATGGTGCGGATAAAGCCTTCGCGGCGGATTTTCTGGTCGAGGAAAATCGCCAGCGTCACGCCAATCACCAAGGTGATACCGATGAACATCCCGCCGAACAGCGCCAGGTTCTTGCTCGCGACCCACCAGCGGTCGTTGTCGAACAACCGCTCGTACTGCGCAAGGCCCGCCCATTTATAGCTGGGCAGGAACGTGGACGTGGTGAACGACAGCACGAACGTCCACAGGATGTAGCCGTAGAAGCCCACCAACACGATGAACATGCTCGGCGCCAGCACCAGTTTGGGTAGCCAGCGCTGCAGTGCATCGAACGGCGAGGCTTTGCTGAACACAGCAACAGAACTCATGGGGAAATCCAATACAAGGGAAAAGGACTACAGGAACATGCCGGGCGGGGGCCAGGGCTCCCCCACCCGGTCAACCGTTACTTGGCAGACTTGATCGCAGCGCCAAGTTTCTTGGCGGTATCGGCCGGGTCGGCTTTCGGGTCGTTGATGTAGTTGGTCACGACATCAAAGAACGCGCCTTGCACGGCCAGCGTGGTGGCCATGTTGTGCGCCATGCTTGGCTGCAGGCCGCCGGACTTGGCGTCAGCCAGGAAGTCTTTGGCCGCGGTCTGGGCGCAGGAGTCGAAACCGTAGGATTCCATTTTGTTCAGCATGTCGTTACGCACAGGGATCGAACCCTTGTTGATGCTGAACACTTTCTGGAAGTTTTCACCCAACACGACTTTGGCGATGTCCTGCTGACCGGCTGCAGTGCCTTTGTCTTTCTGCTTGAACACCGCCAGGGAGTCGATGTTGTAGGTGAAGGCTTTTTCAGTGCCCGGGAAGGCTACGCACTCGTAGTCTTTACCGGCGACTTTCTTCGCGGCGGTCCACTCGGACTTGGCCCAGTCACCCATGATCTGCATGCCAGCCTTGCCGTTGATGACTTTGCCGGCTTCGAGGTTCCAGTCCTGGCCTTTGCCATCGACGTCCATGTAGGTCGCGACTTTCTTCAGCTCGGTCAGCGCCTTGACCATTTGCGGGCCAGTCAGCGCGCCGTTGTCCAGGTCAACCAGGGCTTTCTTGTAGCCATCGGCGCCCATCACCGACAGAACGACCGCTTCGAACACGGTGCTGTCCTGCCACGGCTGGCCACCGTGGGCGAGCGCAATGAAGCCGGCGGCCTTGAGTTTGTCGCCGGCGGCGTAGAATTCTTCGAGGGTGGTCGGGTTCTTGGTGATACCGGCTTTCTTGAAGACTTCCGGGTTGATCCACAGCCAGTTCACGCGGTGGATGTTGACCGGTACGGCGACGTAGTCACCTTCGTACTTCACGGTGTCGGAGACTTTCTTATCGAGCAGGGAGTCCCATTTTTCTGCTTTGGCCACGTCTTTGAGGACGTCGGTGTCGAGCAAGCCGGTGGAGGCCCATTCCTGGATGTCCGGGCCTTTGATCTGGGCTACGCCGGGTGGGTTGCCGGCGACCGCGCGGCTTTTCAGCACGGTCATGGCAGTGGCGCCACCGCCACCTGCGACAGCACCGTCTTTCCAGGTGAAGCCGTCTTTTTCAACTTGGGCCTTCAGGACATCTACAGCCGCTTTTTCACCGCCCGAGGTCCACCAATGCACAACTTCAACCGTGCCTTTCGAGTCGGCGGCAAATGCACTGAGGGGAAACAACGAGGCAATGGAAATAGCGACGGCGAGGCGATTAATCGCGTTCATCTGAGTACCTTTTCTTGTTGTTATGCATGCAAGTCTAGAGCTTGCGCTGCACGGAGTTTAAACAGGGATTTTTCAAGCGCAGGTAACAAAGGGATGCACAAATGTCACAACCCGGTGACATAGCACCCGCGACCCAATGCACTGGCCATGCTGGGCGCCAAGGGTAGCGTCGGCAGCAAGACCGCTTGCCAGGCGTGGTACAGGTCCGGTTTGCCGCCCCAGATCTTGCTGCTGGGTTGGTTCTGCGGGCTGAGTTCGTGGTGCCAACTGCCGTGGATACGGTCGATGAAATGGGCGTCGCAAAACGCCCAAAAACGCCGATACCAGGTTTCGTAATGTGGATCGAAGGTGCGTTTCAACAGGGCCTGCGCGGCGGCGCTGGCTTCGGCGTGGGTCCAGTGCAGGCGTTCACGCACCACTGGGCGCTGGTTCCAGTCCAGGGTGTAAACGATGCCGGGCGCGCCATCCACGGCCCAGGCGTAGTCACAGGCGCTGGCGAACAGGCCCTTGGCGTCAGTCACCAGCCAGTCTGGCGTGGCCAGCCCGGCTTGCAGGCGTGCAGCCTCCAGGTGCAACACCAACCGCGCCCACTCGAAACCGTGGCCTGGGGTGATGCCATAGGGGCGGAAGCCGTCGGCGGGGTTGTCTTCGTTGTAACCGAACAAGGGTGTCCACTGAGCGTCGAAATGCTCGATCACCATGAACCGGTTGCTAGCGGCGTGGGTGTGGATCACGCGCTCGACGATGCGCAGCGCGCGGTCCAGCCAGCGCGTGTCGGCGGTGACGTCAGCCAGGGCAAGGAACGCTTCCGTCGCGTGCATGTTGCTGTTGGCGCCGCGATAGGCTTCGACGCCGCTCCAGTCTTGGGCAAAGGATTCGAGCATGACGCCCTCCTCCTCGCTCCAGAAAAACTGCTCGATGATCTGGATCGCGTCGTTCAACAGGGCTTGTGCGCCGGGGGCGCCAGCGACCACCGCAGAACTGGCGGCCAGGGCGACAAAGGCGTGCAGGTAGGCAGCCTTGCCGGTATTGCCATCCACAGCGTGGGGCGCGGCGAACCAGCCACCGTGCGTGTTATCGCGTAGCGGGCCGCTGAGGGCGGCAACCCCGTGCTCGACCCGCTCGGCATACCCCGGCAGCCCCATCGCGTGGGCCATGGCGAAGCTATGGGTCATGCGCGCGGTGTTCATGGTTTCGGCAATGGCATTGGCCGGCAACTGGCCGTTATCGTCCAGATTGCCGAAACCGTCGGCCAGGCGCGAGGCCTTGGCGAATGACAGCAGGCGCTGGCCTTCGCTGGCGAGCCAGGCATGGTGGGCAGGTGCGTTCAGCCAACTGCCGGCAGGCAGTGGTTGGATGGTCATGGCAGGCCCTTATTATTGTTGGGGGGATGACCGGAGTCTAAACAAGGGCGGCGCGAGGGCATGTAACGAAGGACAAGGGAAATGTCACCAGATGGTGACATTCCCCAAGACCTTTACTGACCGATCGGCGTGGCTGCGGCCGGCGAATTGAGGCGCTGGTTCAGGTTCTGCACCTGACTCTGCAAGGTGGTGATATTGCGGGTGGTCTGAATGCGGAACACGTCGAACTCTTTATTGGTCGGTGCGTCGCTATTGGCCGGCTGGTTGTCCTGCGCGCTCTTTAGCACCACCATGTCTTGTTCAAGACGGGCGATGGCGGCGCTCGGGCTGCCCTGTTTCTTCAGGGCAGCCACGTCAGCGACCAGATCCCTGATCTCGCTATCGCGCTTGGCGGCCTCCCCTTGCGCCGCCTTGAGGCCGGCCACAGCGTCGGTCAACGCTTGCACCTGGCCTTGCAACTTGGCGTTGGCGTTGGACAAGTCGGTGGTGCCGGCGGTCATTTGGGCCAGGCGCTTGTCCAGCTCGGTGGCCTGGCCGGCCACACCGACTTGCTGCTTGCCCTGCTCCAGCAACTGGGTTTCCAACTGCCTGATCTGCAGTTTCAGCGCTTCGCTGCCGTTGTTCACGCTGGCTTCACTGGCGACGAACTTGCCGGAAATATCCTGCAGGCGCCCTGCCGCTTCTTCGCTGATGCGCGCAAAACTTTCCTGGGTGGCAACCAGTTGCTGGCCCATCAGCGAAATCTGCTGGAAGCTCCACCAGGCCAGGCCGGCAAAGGCGATCAGCAGCGCGCCGACCAAGGCCCACAACGGGCCGGTACTGGCGCTTTTGACCTTGACCACGGGAGTGTTGCGCGAGCGCACGGAGGTGGCGGCGGTCGGCACGAAATCATCATCGTCCAAGGTGTCGGCCCGCAGGCTGGGAACATTGTCGAAATCGTCGTTGGCATCGTTGCGCATGAATCAACCCTGAATCGTGAAATGGCTACCTGGAAAGCCGGGCGACGGGAGTATAAACCGCTGTCCCGCCGCACTGATCGACCCGGAACGCTGAATTCGGTTCCCGATGTGTTGCCGCTTGTGAGCTTACTTCAGCCCCGGTTCCTGAGCTTTCCACCAGTGGCAGAACTCGTCGAGCGCGGTCCACAGGCTGACCTTGGGCTCATAGTCGAGATAATGCCTCGCGCGACTGATGTCGAGGGTGAAATCTTTGTTCATCACCTGCATGCCCAGACGCGACAACGCCGGTTCCGGGCGCCCAGGCCACAGCGCGCAGAATGCCTCGTTCAACGCCGCGACGCTGTAGGACAAACCGTAGGACCGATACCGCGTGACCTGAGGCAAATCCATCTGGCGCATCACGTAGTTCACCACATCCCACACCGGCACCGGGGTGCCGTTACTGATGTTGTAGGCTTTGCCCAACGCCGAGCCGGTGGCGAGCAAACTGCTGAGCAACGCTTCATTAAGGTTGTGTACGCTGGTGAAATCGACCTTGTTCAGGCCGTCGCCGACGATGGCCAAGCGGTTCTTGCGCTGCATTTTCAGCAGGCGCGGGAAGATGCTCATGTCACCGGCGCCGGTGACAAAACGCGGACGCAGCGCCAGGACTTCGAGGCCGAATTCCTGGGCACCGAAGACCTTTTGCTCGGCCAGGTACTTGGTGGCGGCATAGGGATGCTTGAAGCGCTTGGGCACTTGGTCCTCGGTCAGCCCCAGGTGGTCGCGCCCGTCGAAGTAGATCGACGGCGAGGACAAGTGAACCAGGCGCCCAACCCGTTGCTTGAGGCAGGCTTCGACGACGTTTTCGGTCACCAGCACATTGCCTTGATGGAAATCCTGATAGCGCCCCCACAGCCCGACGGCGCCGGCGCAATGCACCACGGCTTCGACGTCGCGGCACAATTCGCGCACCAGGTCGGCATCATTCAAATCACCCTGGATAAACTCGGCACCGCGCCGTACCAGGTGTTCCACACCCTCGGCGCGCCGCCCGTTGACCCGCACGTCCAGGCCCTGCTCCAGGGCGAAACGCGCAAAGCGCCCGCCGATGAAGCCGCTTGCGCCGGTGACCAGAATCTTCATGTGTTACTCCGTGTTCTTTCGTTTTTCATCGCTGTTGCCTTGACGCCCGCCATCAGTCCAACGGCACCAACCATTGACCACAGGCCTGAGCCAGATGGTCAGTCAACAAACCCAACAGTTGCCCGCCACTGCGCCAATGATGCCAGTACAGCGGCACATCGATGGGCTTATCTGGTAATAACTCGACCAATATGCCCCTTTGCAATTGGTCGCCGACCTGCAGTTCAGGCACCAGGCCCCAACCGAGTCCGGCTTCCGCCAAGCGGATAAACCCTTCGGACGAGGGGCACAAATGGTGCTCGAAACCGCCGTCCACCCCGAGCGCGGCCAGGTAGCGGTGTTGCAGGAAATCGTCCGGGCCGAATACCAAGGCCGGCGTGCGCGCCAGTTGATCGGCGCGCACACCGCTGGGGAAGTGCCGGGCGATAAACGCCGGGCTCGCCAGCGCCCGATAGCGCATGGCGCCCAGCAACAGGCTGCGCGCACCGGCCACCGGGCGTTCACTGGCGCAGATACAGGCCGCCACTTCACCGGCACGCATGCGCTTGAGGCCGACCGTCTGGTCTTCCACCACCAGGTCCAGCAGCAAATGCTGCTCGGCGCAAAAGTCGCTGACGGCCTCGGCCCACCATGTGGCGAGGCTGTCGGCATTCAACGCGATGCGCAGGCGCTCGGGCATGCCTTCTTCATCCAGCGCCGGCACCTGGCTTTGCAAGTCGCGCTCCAGCAGCCGTACCTGTTGCACATGGTTGAGCAGCCGCCGGCCGATATCGGTGGGCGTCGGCGGTGTGGCCCGCACCAGCACCGGCTGGCCGATCCGAGCCTCCAGCAGCTTGATACGCTGGGAGATCGCCGATTGCGACAACCCCAGCACCTGGGCGCCGCGCTCGAAGCCGGCTTGTTCCACCACCGCCGCCAGGGCGGAGAGCAATTTATAGTCGAACATCAGTTTCTCTAATGGGCGATCAGCAATATTTGTTTTTCTTATACAGCCATGCCAGGGAAGATAGCCAGCATCGTTTCGGCCTGAGCAAGGATCTTCAACTATGTGGCAAAGCTATCTGAACGGCCTACTGGTCGCCTTGGGGCTGATCATGGCCATCGGCTCGCAGAATGCCTTTGTGCTGGCGCAAAGCCTGCGTCGTGAACATCACCTGCCGGTGGCGGCCCTGTGTGTCGTCTGCGATGCGCTGCTGGTGGCCGCCGGGGTATTCGGACTGGCAACGGTACTGGCGCAAAGCCCGATTCTGCTGGGGATTGCCCGCTGGGGCGGCGCCGCGTTCCTGCTGTGGTACGGCGCCTGCGCACTGCGGCGGGCCTGTTCGAAACAGAGCCTGGACCAGGGCGACACCCTCAAGGTGCGCTCATTGCGCGCCGTGTTGCTCAGCGCGTTGGCGGTCACGCTGCTCAACCCCCACGTTTACTTGGACACGGTGCTGCTGATTGGCTCGCTGGGCGCCCAACAGACCGAACCCGGCGCCTACGTGGCCGGCGCGGCCAGCGCTTCGTTCCTGTGGTTCGCCACGCTGGCGCTGGGCGCCGCCTGGCTGGCCCCGTGGCTGGCACGTCCGGCGACATGGCGTCTACTCGACCTTTTGGTGGCGGCAATGATGTTCAGCGTGGCTTATCAATTGATCAGCGCCCGATAGATATTCCAAAACGCTCTGGAACCTCTATCCCACACAGTTGTTGCGTGGTTTTGCCACACCCCGGGTGCTATGATCCGGACCCTGCGCCGCAAAGAGTACAAACTCCCCGGCGCTGGTTTGGCCGCCCGTGATCGGCCTTGCGCTCACCGCAACTGACCTGATTAGGAGAATCATCATGGCTTTCGAATTGCCGCCGCTGCCCTACGCACACGATGCCCTGCAGCCGCACATTTCCAAGGAAACCTTGGAATACCACCACGACAAGCATCACAACACCTACGTCGTGAACCTGAACAACCTGGTGCCTGGCACCGAGTTCGAAGGCAAGACCCTGGAAGAAATCGTCAAATCTTCTTCGGGCGGTATCTTCAACAACGCCGCTCAGGTCTGGAACCACACCTTCTACTGGAACTGCCTGGCGCCAAACGCCGGCGGTCAACCAACCGGCGCGCTGGCTGAAGCCATCAACGCTGCGTTCGGTTCGTTCGACAAGTTCAAAGAAGAATTCACCAAGACGTCCGTCGGCACCTTCGGTTCCGGTTGGGGCTGGCTGGTGAAAAAGGCTGACGGTTCCCTGGCCCTGGCCAGCACCATCGGCGCCGGCAACCCGCTGACCAGCGGCGACACCCCGCTGCTGACCTGCGACGTCTGGGAACACGCTTACTACATCGACTACCGCAACGCCCGTCCAAAGTATGTGGAAGCGTTCTGGAACCTGGTCAACTGGAAGTTCGTGGCTGAGCAGTTCGAAGGCAAGGCCTTCACTGCCTAAGCACCCCTTGCAGTAAAAAGAGCCCGGCGATTGCCGGGCTTTTTTGTGCGCGATGGAACCGAGCGGCCGGCACCCGCCACCCAGGCGGGGGAGGAATTCGCCTCTCACACCTGTCAGAGAAATAATCATGTCGATTGGAGCACTCGCAGCACTGCCTGTAGTCGGTGAAGTGGCCAAGGCCGCTGGAGACATCACCAAAGCGGTCGCACCGCTCGTTCAACCCTTCGCCGATGTGCTGGCCAAAGCCCTGGGCGACACCCTGGAATCTCAAAACAAACCCGTGGACTTTTCGAGCGCACAGGAGACTGCTAAACGCAAAGTGAACCTCGCAAGCGCCTAGTCATGGCACCACTGAACCGAGCAGGCGGACACAAATCCGCCTCGTCTCGCCTTGCTCCCGCGCCCATGTAACCCTTCCTCCCATATTCAAACCCGTGTTTGCCCTAATGTTCCTTTGACTGCCATCACCAGATTGCCAATACTCATGGCATATTGAAGGCCACCCGCATGAGACAAGGAATGCCCCTTTGAAGCTGGAACTCAAAAACAGCTTGTCGGTGAAGTTGCTACGGGTTGTGCTGCTGTCGGCATTGATCGTGGGCGTGGCGCTGAGCGTGGCGCAGATCGTTTTCGATGCCTACAAGACGCGCCAGGCCGTGGCCGATGATGCCCAGCGCATCCTCGACATGTTCCGCGACCCCTCGACCCAGGCCGTCTACAGCCTGGACCGCGAGATGGGCATGCAAGTGATCGAAGGTCTGTTTCAGGACAGCGCAGTGCGCATGGCCTCCATCGGCCATCCCAACGAAACCATGCTCGCGGAAAGAAGCCGCGCCTTGCAACAATCCTCCAGCCGCTGGTTGACCGACCTGATTCTCGGCCAGGAACGCACGTTCACCACCGCCCTGGTCGGCAAAGGCCCCTATAGCGAATATTACGGCGACCTGAGCATCACCCTTGATACGGCCACCTACGGCAAGAGTTTTATTGTCAGCTCGGTGATCATCTTTATTTCCGGCGTGCTGCGCGCATTGGCCATGGGCCTGGTGCTGTACCTGGTGTATCACTGGCTGCTGACCAAGCCGCTGTCGCGGATTATCGAGCACCTGACGTCGATCAACCCCGACCGCCCCAGCGAGCACAAGATCCCCCAGATCAAGGGCCACGAGCGCAATGAACTGGGGCTGTGGATCAATACGGCCAACCAGTTGCTCGAGTCCATCGAACGCAACACCCACCTGCGCCACGAGGCGGAATCCAGCCTGCTGCGCATGGCCCAGTACGATTTTCTCACCGGCCTGCCGAACCGCCAAAAACTGCAGGAGCAACTGGACAAGATCCTGATCGACGCCGGCCGCCGGCAACGTCGCGTGGCGGTGTTGTGCGTGGGCCTGGATGACTTCAAAAGCGTCAACGAGCAGTTCACCTACCAGGCCGGTGACAAACTGCTGCTGGCCCTGGCCGATCGTCTGCGCGCCCACAGCGGCCGCCTCGGCGCCCTCGCCCGCCTCGGCGGCGACCAGTTCGCCCTGGTGCAGGCCGACATCGACCAACCCTACGAAGCCGCCGAGCTGGCGCAAAGCATCCTCGATGACCTGGAAGCGGAGTTTGCCCTCGACAGTGAGCAGATTCGCCTGCGTGCCACCATCGGCATTACCTTGTTCCCGGAAGATGGCGACAGCACCGAAAAACTGCTGCAAAAAGCCGAACAGACCATGACGCTGGCCAAGAGCCGCTCGCGCAACCGTTACCAGTTCTATATCGCCAGCGTCGACAGCGAAATGCGCCGACGCCGCGAACTGGAAAAAGACCTGCGCGACGCCTTGAGCCGCAACCAGTTTTACCTGGTGTACCAGCCGCAGATCAGCTACCGCGACCACCGTGTGGTCGGCGTCGAGGCGCTGATCCGTTGGCAGCACCCGGAACACGGCCTGGTACCGCCAGACTTGTTTATCCCCCTGGCGGAGCAGAACGGCACCATCATTGCGATTGGTGAATGGGTGCTCGACCAGGCCTGCCGCCAATTGCGCGAATGGCATGACCAGGGCTTCACCGACTTGCGCATGGCCGTCAACCTGTCCACCGTGCAACTGCACCACACCGAATTGCCGCGGGTGGTGAATAACCTGATGCAGATCTATCGCTTGCCGCCGCGCAGCCTGGAACTGGAAGTGACCGAGACCGGCCTGATGGAAGACATCAGCACCGCCGCGCAACACCTGCTGAGCCTGCGCCGCTCCGGGGCACTGATCGCCATCGATGACTTCGGCACCGGCTATTCATCGCTGAGCTATCTGAAAAGCCTGCCGCTGGACAAGATCAAGATCGACAAGAGCTTCGTACAAGACCTGCTCGACGATGACGACGACGCCACCATCGTGCGCGCGATTATCCAATTGGGTAAAAGCCTGGGCATGCAGGTGATCGCCGAAGGCGTGGAAACCGCGGAACAGGAGGCTTACATCATCTCCGAAGGCTGCCATGAAGGTCAGGGCTACCACTACAGCAAACCGTTGCCGGCACGGGAGTTGGCGGCGTATTTGAAGCAGGCCGAGCGCAATAACGCGGCGATTATCTGAAACGATAAAACGAGACTTCATATTTACCGCGTATTACCCCTTTACACAGAATGCAAATCCTTCGCATTATGTTGCAGTTTTGCGCGCGCCCACGCGCCCCATCAACAACCGAAGCAGGATGTTCACCATGATTCGTATGCCCCTGGCCACCGCCAGTCTGTTGGCCATTGCCATTTCTCTCGCCGGTTGCGGCGAAGGTAAAGACAAGGCCGCCGCGCCCCAGGCGCCGACCCCGGCCACCAGCACTGCCGCTCCAGCGGCTGCCACTTCCGCCGGTCAGGTCGACGAAGCCGCCGCGAAAGCCGTGGTCGCGCATTACGCTGACATGGTGTTCGCGGTGTACAGCGATGCCGAATCCACAGCGAAAACCCTGCAAACTGCGGTCGACACCTTCCTCGCCAATCCGAACGACGAGACCCTCAAAGCCGCCCGTACCGCCTGGGTCGCCGCCCGCGTGCCGTACCTGCAGAGCGAAGTGTTCCGCTTCGGCAACACCATCATCGACGACTGGGAAGGCCAAGTGAACGCCTGGCCCCTGGACGAAGGCCTGATCGACTACACCGACAAATCCTACGAACACGCCCTGGGTAACCCAGGCGCCACGGCCAACATCATCGCCAACACCGAGATCCAGGTCGGCGAAGACAAGGTCGATGTCAAGGACATCACCCCGGAAAAACTCGCCAGCCTCAATGAGCTGGGCGGTTCCGAAGCCAACGTCGCCACCGGCTACCACGCCATCGAGTTCCTGCTGTGGGGCCAGGACCTGAACGGCACCGGCCCGGGCGCCGGCAACCGTCCTGCGTCGGACTATATGACCGGCGACGGTGCAACCGGTGGCCACAACGAGCGTCGCCGCACTTACCTGCGCGCCGTGACTCAATTGCTGGTCAGCGACCTGGAAGAAATGGTCGGCAACTGGAAACCCAACGTCGAAGACAACTACCGCGCCACCCTGGAGGCCGAACCGGCCACCGACGGCCTGCGCAAAATGCTGTTCGGCATGGGCAGCCTGTCCCTCGGCGAACTGGCCGGTGAGCGCATGAAGGTTTCCCTGGAAGCCAACTCGCCGGAAGACGAGCAGGATTGCTTCAGCGACAACACCCATAACTCGCACTTCTACGACGCCAAGGGCATCCGCAACGTCTACCTGGGCGAATACACCCGCGTTGACGGCAACAAAATGACCGGCGCGAGCCTGTCGTCCCTGGTGGCCAAGGCCGACCCGGCTGCCGACGCCGCGTTGAAAGCGGACCTGGCGGCGACCGAAGCGAAGATCCAGGTCATGGTTGACCACGCCAACAAGGGTGAGCACTACGACCAACTGATCGCCGCGGGTAACGACGCGGGCAACCAGATCGTGCGCGATGCCATCGCCGCACTGGTCAAGCAGACCGGCTCGATCGAAACGGCTGCCGGCAAGCTGGGGATCAGCGACCTGAACCCGGATAACGCCGATCACGAGTTCTGATCACGGCCGACATCCTAAGCGTCATCCAGAATGCCCCGACCTGCTCGGGGCATTTTTACATCGGCAGTCGAAGGCATCACACCCGAATGATAAAAATCTGCGGCGACGCGGCGGGCGTCGTCAATTGAATGCCGCCCATCAACGGCACAAGGTTATGACTGGCCTCAGCCTGCGTGACCAGTCTACGCGTCGGCTCATCCATCAAGCTGTGGTAGGGCGTAACCTGGGCGTCTGCGGCGATTCGATCCCCCACCACACGGCGCAATCGCAGCCAGTACAGCCTGACATCTCCAGGGCGCCTGAACAGCAACTCTCCGGGAAAGTCATAACCGCTCAGGACACCGTAGCGACAGCGGGTTACCACCTCACTCATCAAGGTTCTCAAGCGGCCGCCGGCGCCAGGCGAGAGCGCATTGAACAGCGACACCACGACGGGCTCCTGACGAAAGTCCAGACGGCGATAATGCCCCGGCGCATTCGGTAGCTGCCAACTGCCGTCGCTGAGTGTGCGGGTGGGTGGAAGTAACGAAAACGGATCGGCCAGTCCTGCGTATGTCATGGTCCGCCAAAACTGCCAGTCGCGCAGGGTGCGTATCAGCGAATGCTGGCCCACTTGGGTCAGGCCTCTCGGGTTGGCCCGATTGAACAGGGCCTGGGCGAGCTCCGCCTGACTGCGGGTGGTCAGCAGCGCGTAGGCCTCGCGCACATACATCGAGAGCGGTTTTTTCAAGGCAACCTCACTGGCAATCACCCACAGCCCGTCCCCGGTGGCGAACTTCACCTGTCGGGGCTGATTGTAGATGCCCGAACGCAGCAGATTTTCCAGGTCCATGAAGTACGTGGCCGGTCGTGCAGGGTCGCGAATGAATACGTCATTGGGAGCCGCTGTATCCCGGGGCAAAATCGCGAAATAGCGCTGGTCCATCTTGATGTACTCTTGCCCCAGCCACTGCGGATCGCCTGCAATCCGCCGATAGATGCCGCGTGTCGCATCCACCACCTCAAGCTCGGCCTCGTCGAGGGTTCTGCCCCATTCAATGAATCGTTCGTTTGCAGGCCGCACGACGGGCGCCTCGGGGGCCGGGGTGCGGGGCGGCGCCAGTGGCGGTTCGACGGGCGCTGGCGGCCGGGTGATCACTGCGGGCACGTCCGGCAGATCGATGCCGTCCAGACGCAACTGAAACCGCAGGAGCGGCACGTTCAGATAGGGCTCAAAGGCCGCCGTGGAGAGCCTCAACCGCATGTTTTCGACCAGCGCCAGCCGGTATTCGATTTCGCGCCCCGCCGGGAAGTTGAACGACTCAAACACCCGCCTGGCCTGCACGTCATCCAGGCGCGGGTAGAGGTCCCTGAGGACGCGCTCCGGCGAGTTGCCCCCCTTGAGTCCGCCGACCGGATGAGAACCTATTTCCCACTGCCCCGCCGCACTTTGCCGGATCGGCGCGTAGTGGTATTGCGTCAGCTTGCGTGCGTCCCTGAGCCGCCAGGCGGCTTTGTCGCCGTCATCGAGGAGCGAATACCAACGCCCGCCGTCATTGAGGAAGTAGTGCTCGGCGCCCGCCGCGTTCGAGGCCGAGTGATACACGCCCTTGCCTTCCCATCCGGCCAACGGCAGCACGCCGTCGGGCTTTTTCCCCAGCGCCATCTCCGCCGGCAACGCCCTTGGCCTGGCGCCCGCCACGGGCGCACCGGCCCCGACCGCGCCGTCCACCAGCGCCCCGACCAGCTCGCCCAGCGACCGCACGAAATACTGCGCAGCGCCGGCACGGTCGCCAAGGTCCAGCGCCTCGACGGCGTTGAACACCGAAAACAGGCTGCGCGCCAGGCCGATCGGCAACATGATCCTGACCGGCAGCACCATGGACAGGACGTCGAAGACCAGAGTCGCCACGCTCAGGCCGGTTTCGACGTTGACTTGCTGGGTACTCCTCGATTGCGCGGCGGCGTCGTTGATCACGAAGTTCGCTTCAACCTCGTAGGCCTCCTCGAAAAGGTCGTCGGCAATCCGGCTCATGCTCACCATCGACACGTCGCCGCGCCCCCTGAGCACGGCGCGGACCTGGGCTTCGAAGGCCCGCTCCACGCGCCCCAGCAGGTAGGCGCGCCAACTGCTGTTCATGACGAAGTCGGTCATCAGGCGGTCTTTGGCGTACTCGTGGAACACGCGACCGTCGGGCGCCTGGGGGGTATACACCACGATCGAGCCGACCCCGGCGGAGGCCGAGGCGAACAGCAGTACCCCACGCACGCGCTGACCGCGCAGTTTCAAGTGCTGCACCAGAATCCGGTGGCCTTCGACACGCGCGCGCCGATCACTGTCGACGGGGGCGTCAAGCACCGCCTGCACCCAATTGAAGCCTCGGTTCAGACGGTCCGGGAGAAAGTCGCCGTTGATCTTGGCCTCGATGGCGTCGAGTCGCAGTTGCAGACGCATGACCTGAGCGTAGGTCTGCTTCAGTGCGAGCGCGCCGGGCGAGGTGATGAGGCGGTCTTTCAGAAAGGTGTCGTAGCTTTGTCCGACATTGACCGCGCGCACCAGGTCCTTGACCTGTTGCAGGGTCAGCCCGTCATAGGCCGGGGCCGGCGTCAGATCTTCCGGCAGCAAGGCTTCATCAGGCTGTTTGCGCGTGTTTTCACTCAGCCTGGAAAAGTGCGTGAAGTTAAAATCCAGCCCGCCGACATTCTCCAGCGCCAGTTCGCTCAGCGTGCGGCTTCGATGCCGGAACAACGGCGTGCCGGGCTCGCGCGGCGCCGGAGCAGGCGCGCCCGGAACCACGACAGTCGCAGGAACGAACGGCTCTTTGGTATGCACGCGGACCGTGTCGGGGTCGATGTCCAGTGCATAGTCAGCCTTGAGGCGGATGCGCAGCTGTTCGTTGGCGTATGCCAGCAGCGCCGGTTTATCGCTGAATTGCGCCAACGACGGCAACCCCTCGGCGTCCGGCAGGCTCGCCAGCAGGTCGCAGTAGTCCGTCATCGCGACCCGCCACGCGTCTTTATCGGCAAGGGAGGCATCATGCAGAAAGGTCCTGATCTGTGCCTGCCCGCGCTTGATCTCGCGCCCCCATAACACCCCGCTGGCACTGAAGAGCCGACCGGGGTCCGTCACCCGGTCCAGCACCTGCGGCAACTCGGCCATCTCGATGGGGTCGACCGGTGACGAGTAGTGGGAAAGGGTTGAGGTGAAGTTGTCGAGCATCAACCGGCATTGCGCCTCGACGCTCGCCTCGAACGGCGAACCGAGCTGTTCATGGTAGACCACCTGCCCCGTGGCCTTGAGCTGACGATGCAGGGCCAAGCCTTGCGCCTGGTCGGCCACGGCCAGGCCATCGAGCACCGCGGCGAATTCGACGGGGTGGTTCAAACGCCGGTGCAACTCCTGATCCAGGCTGGCCAGAGAGTCAAACGCTTCAAGGCCGGAGTCCGGCAGAAACAGCAATACCGTGCCGACGTTCATGCTCGGGTCCACGGGCCGCACCCGGGCCGGCGTGATCTCCTCCTGCGCCCTCACCACGGCTTGTTCCGGGTCTCTGGCGGTCAGCACAAAGGCGCCGCGCAAGGTCAGATCCGCCGCGCCGGTCGCGCCCTTGAGGGCTACCTCGTAGACACATGGCCGGTCGGCGCGCAGTGCTTGTCGTGCCTGGGCTTGCGGGTGACGCAGCACCAGGGCGAACAGGTCCTGGTCGGCGGGGCTGAGCAGGCGATCGGTAGCGAGTAGCGCCACTTCGGCTTTCAGCAGTTCGATACGGGTGTACACCAACCATTGTTTCTGCGTGCGCGCATCCGTCAGGCTGCGCGCACGCGTCCAGAAGGCTTGCACAAAAGCGCTGTAATAAGCGGTCAGCCCAGCGGCCAGGCGGTCGAGGAATTTATCCAGCCCGGCCGGGGTGATACCGCTCAAGGGCAGCAACGCTTCGCCAGTCGCCGGCAGCCGCAGCAGAGTCGCCATGCGCTTCGCATAACTCGCAGGCTGGCCAGCGACGATACGTTGCACCACCGCCTCGAACAACGTGGGCAGCAACTCGGTCTCGGTGGACGGTAGCGCTGCCGAGGTCGCTGGCGGGATGGTCGTCGCGGGCAGTCGGATGAAGGCCTGACGCACATCGAGGCTGGGCGTCACGGTCGGGAATGCTTGCTCGAACTCATGCTGCACGAACGAATGGAACGTCGGTGGTGACTGAAACTGCTCGGCGATCTGGCGATCGAGCGCCATTAACTGTTCGCGCAACGCGACCTGTTGCGGTGCGTCCTTGACACTTGGCGGTGCAGATAACAATGAATCAGACGGCATGGTGGCCTCTCGAATAGGAAACAGACCGGCCCATCGTGCCGTAGCGCCCCCTGAACCATGCGCTACATAGCTACGCGCCGCAGATCGGCGCCCAAGGTTTACATGCCCGGCACCCCAGGTAGAATGGCGCCTTTCCCCTGTGACCCGAGCAGACTTCATGGCGTTGCCGACCCTTCGCATCATTGGTTTCATCATCGGCATCTTCCTGATCACCCTCGCGATCGCCATGGTCGTGCCGATGGCCATCCTGGTGCTCTTCGAACGCACCAGCGACCTGCCGTCGTTCCTGTGGGCCAGCCTGATGACCTTTATCGCCGGCCTGGCCCTGGTGATTCCGGGTCGCCCGGAACATATCCACCTGCGCCCCCGGGACATGTACCTGCTGACGGTGAGCAGTTGGGTGGTGGTGTGCATCTTCGCCGCGCTGCCGTTTTTCCTGACCCAGAACATCAGCTACACCGACTCGTTTTTTGAAAGCATGTCTGGCATCACCGCCACCGGTTCCACGGTGTTGAGCGGGCTGGACACCCTGTCGCCCGGCATTTTGATGTGGCGTTCGCTGCTGCACTGGCTCGGCGGTATCGGTTTTATCGGCATGGCGGTGGCGATCCTGCCGCTGCTGCGCATTGGTGGCATGCGCCTGTTCCAGACCGAGTCCTCGGACCGTTCGGAAAAGGTCATGCCGCGCTCGCACATGGTGGCGCGGCTGATCGTGGCGGCGTATGTGGGCATCACCATCCTCGGCAGCCTGGCGTTCTGGTGGGCCGGGATGGGCTTGTTCGATGCGATCAACCATGCGATGTCGGCGATTTCCACCGGTGGGTTTTCCACCTCCGATGAGTCCCTGGCGCACTGGAAACAACCGGCGGTGCATTGGGTGGCGGTGGTGGTGATGATCCTCGGCAGCCTGCCGTTCACCCTGTATGTCGCCACCTTGCGCGGCAACCGTCGGGCGTTGATCAAGGATCAGCAGGTGCAGGGTTTGCTCGCATTACTGCTGGTGACCTGGCTGGTACTCGGCACCTGGTATTGGTGGACCACCAACCTGCATTGGCTGGATGCGCTGCGCCATGTGGCGCTGAACGTGACGTCGGTGGTGACGACGACCGGTTTTGCACTTGGGGACTACAGCCTGTGGGGCAACTTCTCACTGATGCTGTTTTTCTACCTGGGCTTTATCGGCGGTTGCTCGGGTTCAACGGCCGGCGGGATCAAGATCTTCCGCTTCCAGGTCGCCTATATCCTGCTCAAGGCCAACTTGAACCAACTGATTCACCCGCGCGCGGTGATCAAGCAGAAGTACAACGGCCACCGCCTCGACGAAGAGATCGTGCGTTCGATCCTGACGTTCTCGTTTTTCTTCGCCATCACCATCAGCATGATCGCGCTGGCCTTGTCGCTGCTCGGCCTGGACTGGATGACCGCGCTGACCGGCGCCGCCAGCACGGTGTCCGGTGTCGGCCCGGGCCTGGGCGAAACCATCGGCCCGGCCGGCAACTTCGCCAGCCTGCCGGATGCGGCCAAGTGGATTCTGTCGCTGGGCATGCTGCTGGGCCGGCTGGAAATCATTACAGTCTTTGTTCTGTGCATCCCGGCGTTCTGGCGTCACTGACCGTCGACACCTCCAGCAACCGCGCGCGGTACTCGCCGGGCGTGGCATCGAACCAGCGGCGGAAGGCGCGGAAGAAGTTGCTCGGGTCGGCAAAGCCCAACAGGTAGGCGATCTCCAGCAGGCTCATGCCCGGCTGCGCCAGGTATTGCTCGGCCAGTTCGCGACGGGTGTCGTCCAGCAGCGTCTGGAAACTGGTGCCCTCTTCCTGCAGACGCCGCTGCAAGGTGCGCTGAGACAGGTGCAGGGTCTGGGCCACCACTTCACGCTTGGGTTCGCCTTGGGGCAACAGGCGGCACAGCACCTGCCGCGCCTTGTGGGTCACGCGGTTTTCGGAGAAGCGCGCCAGGTATTCACCGGCAAACCGATCGTGCAACAGCGCCATCGCCTCGTTGGCCGTGGGCAGCGGCGCATCCATATCGGCGCGCTCGAAAATCAGTGCGTCATACACCGCGTTGAATTCCAACGGCGCATGAAACGCATGTTTGTAGGGCGCGAGATCGACGGGTTGCTCACCTTGCAGCAGCACCTTACGCGGATGCAGGGTACGCCCGGTCAACCAACCACACAGCGCCAGCGCGCAGGCCAGCGAGGCTTCGGCGCTCTGCCGGGTGGGCGGCAGGTGATCGCCATGCACCGTCAGAATCAGCGCATAGCCTTCGGGTAATAGTCGGAAACTCAGGTCAGCGCTTTCGGCGATGATCCGCTGGTAGCGCACCAGCCGCATAAAACCTTCCGCCAATGTGTTGCTGGACATCAGCGCATAACCGGCCACATGAAACGATGCCGGGCGCACCACTTTGCCCATGTTCAGGCCAATCGCGGGGTTGCCCGACAGTTCCACGGCGCGTTGCCAGAGCCGAGTCATGGAGTCTTGCGGAAAACGGGCATCGGGATCGTCGAGGGCGGCATAGTCCAGACCCAGTTGTTTGAACAACACCTGGCAATCCAGACCGTCCATTTCCAGTGACTTGACTATCCCCATCACCCAGCTTGCAGAAGTTGTTCGTTCGCTCATGGCGTCTTCTTAATAAAGCAGGCTGAAACAGCAGCCAGAAAGCCAAGGATACTAAAGTGGCATCTAATGTCACTGGCTGTTACCACTGATCACTCTAGACTCAAATAAGCTCCCCGCCGAACAACTGTTCGACGGCATAACAATCAAAGGGCCCGCTGCCGTGGAAAACATCAAGCGATTCAATAGCTTCGCCGAGTTTTACCCGTACTACCTGAAGGAACATGGCAACAGCACCTGCCGGCGCCTGCACTTTATCGGCACCACGCTGGTGATTGGGCTTTTGGCGTATGCCCTGGGCAAAGGCGCCCTCGGCCTGCTGCTCGCGGTGCCCATCGCCGGCTACGGCTTCGCCTGGGTGGGTCACTTCTTCTTCGAAAAGAACCGCCCGGCGACCTTTCAGCATCCGTTCTACAGCCTGCTGGGGGATTTCGTGATGTACCGCGACATGATCCTGGGGAAGGTGCCGTTCTAGCGGTGTGACGTCTTGTCACTTGCGCTTGAACGCTGAAGGTTTGTCCATTCGTCGATATAAAAGTCTTTTTGTCATTTACAGTGCTGTATCCTGCCAAGGCTTTTTGAGAGCGCGGAATCACCTGCGATTGAAAAAAACAGACTTTGCAAGGAGCGACGACGATGCACGAGATACCTAATCTCCCCTTCCCAAGCCTGCACCCAACAGAGCAGCACGCACCGCAGCAGGCCAGCGCCAAGCAGCCTGAGGCCAAAGAAGCAAAACCAGTCGACCGCAAAAGCCAGGACTGAAGCCGTAGCAGACCGTGTGGAAAGCGCAGCTTTGAGCGCTTTCCACACTGCCTGAATTTGCCGAGATACCCGCCATGACCGATAACCACCCCGATCGCCCCGACACCGCCGTACTCGACACTGCCCTGCAGATGGTCGACGTTTGGAACCGCCTCAGCGCGGACAAACAAGCCATCCTGCTCAAGCGCTTCGGCACCCAGGAAAACGCCTTGGCCGCCCTGGTCACCACGCAATTGCTCGCCCCTGCCCGGTCCTGACGCCGTTTAGATTGGCGCGTTGGTTTTTTACTGCCCTGCGCGGGCCAAAGCATCGGTATGATTAGCAGCCTATCTTTACCTGCTGCGACAGTGGACCCTTCCCATGCCAGATACACAGCGCCCCATGGCGGTCACGCTGCAAGTTGTTTCCATCGTGCTGTTCACCTTTATCGGCTACCTGAATATCGGCATTCCCCTGGCCGTGTTGCCGGGCTATGTCCACAGTGAACTGGGCTTTGGCGCGGTGATCGCCGGGCTGGTGATCAGTGTGCAATACCTGGCCACCCTGCTGAGCCGCCCGTATGCCGGGCGCATCATCGATAACCTGGGCAGCAAGCGCGCTGTGCTGATCGGCCTGGCGGGCTGCGGCCTGAGTGGGGTGTTCATGTTGCTCGCGGCGTGGTTTTCCAGCCTGCCGGCGCTGAGCCTGGGCAACCTGCTCATCGGTCGCCTGGTGCTCGGCAGTGCTGAAAGCCTGGTGGGGTCCGGCGCCATCGGCTGGGGCATTGGCCGGGTGGGTGCGGCGAACACGGCGAAGGTCATTTCGTGGAACGGCATCGCCAGCTATGGCGCCCTGGCAGTCGGCGCGCCGTTGGGGGTGCTGCTGGTCAGTCACCTCGGTTTGTGGAGCATGGGCGTGAGTATCCTGCTGCTGGCGGCGGTGGGCCTGCTGCTGGCGTGGTGTAAAGAGCCGGCACCGATTGTTGCCGGGGTGCGCCTGCCCTTCATGAACGTGCTGGGCCGGGTACTGCCCCATGGTTGCGCACTGGCGCTGGGCTCCATCGGTTTTGGCACCATCGCCACCTTCATCACTCTGTACTACACCACCCAGCATTGGGATAACGCGGTGTGGGCACTGAGCCTGTTCGGCGCCAGTTTTATCGGCGCGCGCCTGCTGTTTGGCAATTTGATCAACCGTATCGGCGGCTTTCGCGTGGCCATTGCCTGCCTGTCGGTGGAGGTGCTTGGCCTGCTGTTGCTGTGGCTGGCGCCGGATGCCCAGTTGGCACTGGCGGGCGCGGCGTTGAGCGGCTTTGGCTTTTCCCTGGTGTTTCCGGCGCTGGGGGTAGAGGCGGTCAATCTGGTGCCTGCATCCAGCCGGGGTTCGGCGGTGGGTGCGTACTCGCTGTTTATCGACTTGTCGCTGGGGATCACCGGCCCGCTGGCCGGGGCCGTGGCGGCCGGCTTTGGCTTTGCGTCGATTTTCCTGTTCGCCGCCCTCGCCGCCTTGGGCGGGTTGCTGCTGAGTGTCTACCTGTACCGGCAAGCGCCCAAGGCCCGCAAGGCGCGCGACGCCTAGAAGTCGACCTTGCCGCGCCCGGCCTTGATGCTGCCGCGCTTGGTCTTGGATTCCAGGCGGCGTTTCTTCGAGCCCAGGGTCGGTTTGGTCGGACGGCGTTTCTTCTCCACCTTGGTGGCGCTGAGGATCAGCTCGACCAAGCGTTCCAGCGCATCGGCGCGGTTCTGTTCCTGGGTGCGGTATTGCTGGGCCTTGAGCACCAGCACGCCTTCGCTGGTGATCCGACTGTCGCGCAGCGCCAGCAAACGCTCCTTGTAGAACTCCGGCAACGACGAGGCCGGAATATCAAAGCGCAGATGCACCGCGCTCGACACCTTGTTGACGTTCTGCCCGCCGGCGCCCTGGGCGCGAATGGCGGTCAGCTCGATCTCGGCGTCGGGCAGGTGCACGTTGTTGGAAATCACCAGCATGAGCAACGGGTTCCTCTAAGGGGAGCCCAAGGATACGCGAATGCGCCCCGCCCATCCCTTCAAACAACAAACCCGGCACAGGGCCGGGTTTGCTCGACAGCATCGAACGGTTACTCCACCGCCGGCACTACCGTCGCCGGGCGCTGATCCGCACTGCGCTTGTTCTTGATCCAGTAACACAACCCCATGAACGCCACCCACACCGGGATCGCATACACCGAGACCTGAATCCCCGGGATCATCAACATGATCACCAGGATAAACGCCACGAACGCCAGGCACAGGTAATTGCCATACGGATACCACAGCGCCTTGAACAACGGCACCTGGCCGGTGCGGTTCATGTGCTGGCGGAACTTGAAGTGGGAGAAGCTGATCATCGCCCAGTTGATCACCAGCGTGGCCACCACGAGCGACATCAACAGTTCCAGTGCATGTTGCGGGATCAGGTAATTCATCAGCACCGCCACCAGGGTGATCGCCGCCGAGGCGAGGATCGAACGCACCGGCACGCCGCGTTTGTCGATCTTCGCCAACGCCCGCGGCGCGTCGCCCTGCTCGGCCATGCCCAGCAGCATGCGGCTGTTGCAGTAGGTGCCGCTGTTGTACACCGACAGCGCGGCGGTCAGTACCACAAAGTTGAGGATATGCGCGGCGGTGTTGCTGCCGAGCATCGAGAACACCTGCACGAACGGGCTACCGCTGTAGGCATCGCCGGATGCGTTGAGGGAGACCAACAGGCTGTCCCACGGCGTCAGCGACAACAGCACCACCAGGGCGCCGATGTAGAAGATCAGGATGCGGTAGATCACCTGGTTGATCGCCTTGGGGATCACGGTGCGTGGCTGGTCGGCTTCGGCCGCGGTAAAGCCGAGCATTTCCAGGCCGCCGAAGGAGAACATGATGAGCGCCATGGCCATCACCAACCCGCCCACGCCGTGGGGGAAGAAGCCGCCGTGTGCCCACAGGTTGCTCACCGAGGCTTGCGGGCCGCCGCTGCCGCTGACCAGCAGGTAGCTGCCCAGGGCGATCATGCCGACGATGGCCACCACCTTGATGATGGCAAACCAGAATTCGGCCTCGCCGAAGACTTTGACGTTGGCCAGGTTGATCAGGTTGATCAACACGAAAAACGCCGCCGCCGACACCCAGGTCGGGATCTCCGGCCACCAGTAATGCACGTATTTGCCGACAGCCGTCAGCTCCGACATACCCACCAGGATGTACAGAATCCAGCAGTTCCAGCCCGACAGGAAGCCAGCGAAACCGCCCCAGTATTTGTGGGCAAAGTGACTGAAGGAACCGGCCAACGGCTCTTCGACGATCATTTCGCCGAGCTGGCGCATGATCATGAAGGCGATAAAGCCGCAGATGGCATAGCCCAGGATCATCGACGGGCCGGCGGATTTGAGCACCCCGGCCGAGCCCAGGAACAGGCCGGTGCCGATGGCGCCACCGAGGGCGATCAACTGGATATGACGGTTTTTCAGGCCACGTTTCAGTTCGCCTGAAGAGGAATCGGGTCCACTCATGAAAAGGCTCTCACGCAAGGTTTGATGATGTTGAATGCAGGTTGCTGCCTTGATGTGCGACTCAAGCAGCGCCGCTCAAACCCCAGCGCAGGCACCAGGAATACAGCGTCGTTCTAACGGTCATGCGTCACCTGTTTGTTTTTATCTGTGACGAAATCGAACCCGTCTGGCTCGTGGCCAGGCGGAGTGATCAGGGTGGATAAACCCTGAGGTCTTGGCCTTTTGCGTGGTTACGCAAGGGGGTCACAGTAAAACGCGGCGCATTGTACACCGCTCGACCGCTTGCGGACGGCCCTGGCGAGCATCCGCGACAATCTGTCAGGTATTCCTTACAGCGCGGTGCCGGCCCGATACCGCAGGCATTTTGCGTAAATCAATCGTTACAGCGCGGAAAATCGGCGTTACACCCAGCCAGTATCTGTCAGCTCACAAAAATTGGCGGTAGGACATATCCGAACACTCGCCTGCCCCAGTGCGCTGTTTTGCATGGGGAAAAAATCGCGCACTAAAACAGAACAAAAAATCCAAATGAGACCGTGTCAATAAATTTTTTGCATTCCGAAACACTCTCACCTAGGTTCTTTCACTTGCCCAGCGAAGCCCGCGGGCAAGCCGTTCTCAAACAACGTCCTCTAGGAGATACACCATGCAAGCACTGGAAAACGACCTGGAAACCGAACTGCAACTCGACGATTGGTTTGAAGCGCCGACCCATGAGGCCGCCGTTGAAATGATGCAAGCCGATGCCGTCGTGCCCTTTGGCACGGCGATGTGGCCTTTCTAATCCCCGGCAGGCATCCGGCAGGTGCAGTGCGCTGCACCTGCCCCCTTACCCAAGGCACAGAAGGACACTCGTCATGGACAAGGCCCGCGCCGTCGAACACTTTCTCTACTACCTCGCCCACCACCCGGCCCTCAGCGGCTTGAGCTGTCCGACCGTGCTGTTGGGCCATACCGAACGCTACGAGGCCATTGCCCAGGCGATCACCCACAGCAGTGCCGCGCGCTTCAACCTCCAGGTGCAGCGCCTGGACCTGGCCCCCAGCGCCGCCCTGGCCGAGGCCATCGACAGCTGCGACCTGTACCTGTTTTTCTACGACGCCTCGACCCTGCCCAACCCCCGCGCCGAAGGCCCGGACTTTATCCACGCCTTGCACGGCGTAATGGCCGAGCACTGGAAGAAATCCCTGCTGTTCAAGGACTACGGCGACTATTTCTACGACACCTTCAGCGTCGAGCCACAACGCATCGCCGACCTCAACGCCACGCTGATCCGGCGCATGTCCCAGGCCACGCTGCTGAGCTTTACCGACCGGCACGGCTCACGCCTGCAAGCGCCGCTGAGCAGCATCAGGAAGTGGACCAATATCAACGGCATCGGCAACCACGACCTGGCCCCCGGCGAGATCGCCACCCACAGCGAGGCCATCAGTGGCCAGGTGCGGTTTGTCGGCACCTTCCTCAGCACCATCCCCTTCGCGCGCAAATATGGCGTGCTGCAATCACCGCTGGAGCTGTGGATCGAAAACTCGACCATCTGCAGCGTCGCCAGTGAAGTCCCCGGGCTGGCCGACGACTTCAACAAGTACCTGAACGCCAACCCATCGAACCGCCGCGTGGAGGAACTGGGGATCGGTACCAATGAAGGGGTCAAGGCTCTGTATGCGCGCAACGCCGGGTTCGAAGAACGCCACTGCGGCTTGCACCTTGGGTTGGGTGGCGGGCAGAAAGGCAGCCATCATCTGGATTTGATCTTCGCCAGCGGGGTGTTGGCGCTGGATGACAAGCCGGTGTTCGATGGCACCTTTGCGTTCTGATCAAATCCAAAAAAAAACGCCAACCCGAGGGTTGGCGTTTTTATGCAGCGCTTACATCACTGCGGCTTCTTGCGACCAAAACCCGGGCGCTGACCGGAACCGGCCGGTGCGCCACGGCGCTTGCCCGACGGCTCGTCCGCCACCAGTTTCAGGCCTGGGCGCTTTTTCGGCGCGGGCTTGGCTGGGCGCTTGGTGCTGGCGTTGTCTGCCGGGCGACCTGCGGGCTCACCGCGACCGGCTTCACCACGATTACCACGACCGCCGCTTGGCGCTTCACCACGGCCGGCAGGGCGCGGCGTGCGGGGCGCACGTTCGCCTTCCTGACGCGATGGCGCGGTTGGACGACGCTCACCTTCAATGTGCGGCTCACGGGAAATACGCCCGCCGGTAGCCGGTGCATTCAGGGCCGGGCGCAGGGTGCGAGCCACGCGTTCGGTGCGCGCAACCGGGCGCGACGATTTACGCTGCATACGGTCGAGCTTGTCTTTGCTCTTGGCGTTCATCTGCGGCATCGCGACTGGCGTCAGGCCGACTTCGGCACTGAGGATGTCGACTTCGTACTGGCTCATTTCGCGCCAGCGGCCCATCGGCAGGTCGGAGTTCAAGAACACCGGACCGAAACGCACGCGCTTCAGGCGGCTGACCACCAGGCCCTGGGATTCCCACAGGCGACGTACTTCACGGTTACGGCCTTCCATCACCACGCAGTGATACCAGTGGTTGAAACCTTCACCGCCTGGAGCCTGCTTGATGTCGGTGAACTTGGCCGGGCCATCTTCCAGCACGACGCCGGCCTTGAGGCGCGCGATCATCTCGTCATCGACTTCGCCACGCACACGCACGGCGTATTCGCGGTCCATCTCGTAGGAGGGGTGCATCAGGCGGTTGGCCAGCTCACCGTCGGTGGTGAACATCAGCAAGCCGGTGGTGTTGATGTCGAGACGACCGATGTTGATCCAGCGGCCTTCTTTTGGCTTAGGCATCTTGTCGAACACGGTCGGACGGCCTTCCGGGTCGTCACGGGTGCAGATTTCGCCATCGGGCTTGTTGTACATGATCACGCGGCGCACCGATTCGGCGGCCTCTTCACGCTTGATGACCTTGCCATCAATGGTGATTGCATCGTGCAGGTCAACGCGCTGGCCGAGGGTGGCCTCGACGCCGTTGACCTTGATGCGCTTCTGGGTGATCCAGGCTTCGACGTCGCGGCGCGAGCCCACGCCGATACGCGCCAGCACCTTTTGCAGTTTTTCGCCTGCAGGGCCGATTTCCTGGCTGTCGTTCTGGTCTTTGTCGTTCATCTTAAGCACCTCCCGGTGGGTCGATTCAGGCGTGGCCTGAAGAGTGTTGAAAGCGGGGCTTTGGGCGAATACATCGCCAAAGGGTCGCGAATCATACGCGCATGGCGCGCGCTGCGCATCAGAGACTAGTCGATAAGTGCCGAGTCAGCGGCTTTTCCGCCGACCGGTGGCGCCCACCGGCTGTAGGAGCGAGCTTGCTCGCGAAAATCGTCAACGATAACGCGGGGAATCTGGTTGTCTGCGGTGTTCTTGGGTTTTTCGCGAGCAAGCTCGCTCCTACAAGGTGGTCGTCAGTCGTCGAACTGGCGGCGCTCGGCCTCGATGGCTTCGGCCAGGGCACGGGCTTCGTCTTCTTCGTCGCTCAGCGGTGGTTGTTCGAGGGCGGCGACGGCAGCCAGGAGTTTTTCGCGGGCTTGGGCGACGCCGAGAATGTCTTCCTCAGGTTCCGCTTCGGGCTCTGGCTCGACTTCAACATTCACCTGGCTTTCGGGCTCGGCCGCGCCATCACGCAGCAAGTCATCGAAGTCGGTCTTGATGCCCTGCTCCATGTCGTCCAATTCCAGCAGCAAGGTGTGGAAACTGGTTTCGTCCTTCGGCTCTTCCGGCTCGGCGGTGGCGTCGGCCAGTTCCTGCAGGCTCGCCGGGACCGGGGCGTCGTCGAAGTCGAGTACCGGCTCGGTTTCCATCTCGCGCAATTCGGCCAGCGGTGGCAGGTCGTCGAGGTTTTTCAGGTTGAAGTGGTCGAGGAACACCTTGGTGGTAGCGAACATCGCCGGTTTGCCGGGCACGTCGCGGTAACCGACGATACGAATCCACTCGCGCTCCAGCAACGTCTTGACGATATGGCTGTTGACGGCCACGCCGCGCACGTCCTCGATTTCGCCGCGGGTGATCGGCTGGCGATAGGCGATCAGCGCCATGGTTTCCAGCATCGCCCGTGAGTAACGCTGCGGGCGTTCTTCCCACAAGCGGCCGACCCACGGGGAAAATTTCTCTCGGATCTGCAGGCGATAACCCGACGCCACTTCGCGCAGCTCAAAGGCGCGGCCGTCGCAGGACTTGCGCAGGATCTCCAGGGCTTTCTTGAAGACCGGCGGTTCAGGGCGTTCGGCCTCTTCAAAGAGTTCGAACAGGCGCTCCAAAGATTGCGGCTTACCCGAGGCCAGAAGAAAGGCCTCCAGCAGCGGGGCCAGTTCGCGGGGTTCAGTCAGATTCATCGATTCAGCTCGTTATTCGGCTCGCGCCCGCACGTGGATAGCCGCAAAAGGCTCATTCTGGACCAGCTCGACCAAGGACTCCTTGACCAGCTCGAGGATCGCCATAAAGGTCACCACCACCCCCAGGCGCCCTTCTTCGGCGGTGAACAGCTCGACAAACGGCACAAAACCGCCGCCCTTGAGGCGTTCGAGCACATCGCTCATGCGCTCGCGGGTCGACAACGCCTCGCGGCTGACCTGGTGGTGTTCAAACATGTCGCCACGGCGCAGCACCTCGGCCATGGACATCAGCAACTCTTCCAGACTCACGTCCGGCAACAGCTTGCGCGCCCGGGCTTCCGGCGCATCGAGCTTGGGCACCACCACATCGCGGCCCACGCGGCTGAGGCCGTCGATGCCTTCGGCGGCGGCCTTGAAGCGTTCGTACTCCTGCAGGCGTCGGATCAGTTCGGCGCGCGGGTCGTCTTCTTCGGCCTCGACCGTCTCCGAGCGCGGCAACAGCATGCGCGACTTGATCTCGGCGAGCATCGCGGCCATCACCAGGTACTCGGCGGCCAGTTCCAGGCGCACCGACTGCATCAGCTCGACATAGCCCATGTACTGGCGGGTGATTTCCGCCACCGGGATGTCGAGGATGTTGATGTTCTGCTTGCGGATCAAATACAGCAGCAAATCCAGCGGGCCTTCGAAGGCCTCAAGGAACACTTCCAGGGCATCCGGCGGGATGTACAGGTCCAGCGGCATTTCCATGACCGCCTGGCCATACACCATGGCAAACGGCAGTTCCTGCTGGGCGCCGGCCTGGCTGTCGACGGTTTCCACGGCCGACATTCAGGCCTCGGCCATAAACGGCGCGGGGTCGCCGCAGCCGACACGGATCACTTCGGGGTCGCCGTCGGCCAGGTTGATCACGGTGGACGCCTTGCCGCCGCCGAAACCGCCGTCGATGATCAGGTCGACGTGTTTTTCCAGCAGTTGGCGCATTTCGTAGGGGTCTTCCAGCGGTTCGGTGGCGCCGGGCATGATCAGCGACACGCTCATCAGCGGCTCGCCCAACTCGGCCAGCAGCGCCAGGGCGATCGGGTGTTCCGGCACGCGCAGGCCGATGGTGCGCTTCTTCGGATGCAGCAGCAGGCGCGGCACTTCGCGGGTGGCGTTGAGAATAAAGGTGTACGGCCCCGGCGTGTGGGCCTTGAGCAGGCGGAAGGTGCCGGTGTCGACCTTGGCGAACAGGCCCAATTGGGACAGGTCGCTGCAGATCAGCGCGAAGTTGTGCTTGTCGTCCAACTGACGCAGGCGTCTGACACGCTCGACCGCGTTTTTGTCGCCGATCTGACAACCGATGGCGTAGGACGAATCAGTTGGATAGATCACCACGCCACCGGCGCGAATGATCTCCACGGCCTGTTTGATCAGGCGTGGCTGAGGGTTTTCCGGATGAATCTGGAAGAATTGACTCACGTGCTCTACCTGTTCAGACGGTGGCAATAATGGGGTCATGCTTGAATCGCCCCCACAAGAGCGGCAAGTCTTCCGGGACCGGGCGATATTCGCCGATCTCGGACCAGCCGCCTGGGCCATGAAAGTCACTGCCGGCGCTGACCAGCAGACCAAATTCGCGGGCAAGAATCGCCAGGCTGCCAACCTGTTCGGCGGGTTGATGCCCGTTGACCACTTCAATTGCGTGGCCGCCCGCACCAATATAGTCGCCAATCAGCTTGCGACGCTTGCTGCGGGTGAAATCGTAATGCCAGGGATGTGCCAGGCTGACCCAGGCCCCGGAGGCCCGCAGGGTCTCGACGGTGTCGTCCAAGGTCGGCCAATGCTGCTTGACGTCGCCCAGTTTGCCGGCGCCCAGCCATTTGCGAAAGGCTTCGGCGCGGTCCCGGACAAACCCTTCACGCACCATCCAATCGGCGAAATGCGGCCGGGCCGGCGCGTTGCCGCTGTCGCCCAGTTCCTGCTGGATAGCCCGGGCGCCATCGAGGGCGTTGGGCATGCCTTTAAGGCCGAGCTTGCGGCTTATTTCTTCGGAACGCAGCCAGCGGCCAGCGTGCAACTGAGCGATGGCCTCCACCAGCGCGGGGGCTTTTTGGTCAAAACCGTAGCCGAGCACATGAATGGTGGCGCCGCCCCAGGTGCAGGACAATTCCACGCCGTTGACCAGTTGCATGCCCAGGGCCTGGGCGGCTTCGCGGGCCTCGTCGAGGCCTTCGAGGGTATCGTGGTCAGTCAACGACAGGACTCGCACGCCTTTTTCAAACGCACGCGCAACCAATACCGCAGGCGCCAGGGCGCCATCGGAGGCCGTGCTGTGGCAGTGCAAATCAACATTCACGGAAGTGTGTAACCTCAAGTCAGGTGGCGCTTTCGCTACCAAGGATGTTTGTTATTATGCCGCCACATCCAGCTTCTGGCTCTTACTGTGAAACAATTCATCGACTTCATCCCGCTGTTGCTGTTTTTCATCGTTTACAAACTCGACCCCAGGGTCATCGATCTCGCCGGCCATGAACTGACCTTCGGAGGCATCTACAGCGCCACCGCCGTGCTGATCATCAGCTCCATCGTGGTCTACGGCGCCATCTTCATCTCCCAGCGCAAACTCGAAAAAAGCCAATGGCTGACCCTGGTCGCCTGCCTGGTCTTCGGCAGCCTGACCCTGGCTTTCCACAGCGAAACCTTCCTTAAATGGAAAGCCCCGGTGGTGAACTGGCTGTTCGCCCTGGCGTTTATCGGTAGCCACTTCGTTGGCGATCGCCTGTTGATCAAGCGCATCATGGGCCATGCCCTGACCCTGCCGGAACCGGTGTGGACACGCCTGAACGTGGCCTGGATCGTGTTTTTCCTGTTCTGCGGCGGCGCCAACCTGTTCGTGGCCTTCACCTTCCAGGACTACTGGGTCGACTTCAAGGTGTTCGGCAGCCTGGGCATGACCGTATTGTTCCTGGTCGGCCAGGGCATCTACCTGTCGCGCCACCTGCATGAAACCGACTCCACTACGCCGAAAACCGAGGACTGACATGCTCTACGCCATCATTGCCACCGACGTTGCCAACTCGCTGGAAAAACGCCTGTCCGTGCGCCCGGCCCACGTCGAGCGCCTGAAAGTGCTGCAGGCCGAAGGCCGCATCGTGTTGGCCGGCCCGCACCCGGCGATCGACAGCAACGACCCGGGCGCCGCCGGTTTCACCGGTAGCCTGATCGTTGCCGAGTTCGCGTCCCTGGCCGATGCCCAAGCCTGGGCCAAGGCTGACCCGTATGTGGCGGCCGGCGTCTACGCGGATGTAGTGATCAAACCGTTCAAGCAAGTCCTGCCTTGACCCCGGTCGCGCCGAACCAATTCGGTTCGGCGCACTCCTAATTGCTCATTATTCTGGGTAACCTGCCGACAACGTTCTGAATATTCGTGTGGAATCAGGAGTTCCGATGCGCTTACGTCAGTTGTGTCTGTTGGCAGTGTTAATGATCGGGGCTACGGCCCACGCTGAAGAAACCTCGAACACCGGCAGTTCTACGCCCCTGTCCTTGAGTGCCGGCAGCCAGATCACCGAATTGCAGCAACGCTTGAAAGAAAGCGAACGGCTGCGTGAAGAACTGAGCAAGCAACTGCAAACCACGGATGCTGCCCGGGAAAGCGCCCAACTGAGTCGCTTGCGCCAAGAGAATCAACGCCTGGCCCAGCAACTCAAAGAGACACAGGGCGGCGGCTTGACCCGATGGCTGACCGAGCAACAGCAGTGGTTTGTCACCGGCGCAGCCGTCGCACTGATCGCCTTGCTGTGCGGGATCTTCGCCAGTGGTGGGCACCGTCGCCGTCGACAATGGCTAAATTGAGTGAGTCATGAGCGAGCTGTTACTGATAGATGATGACCAGGAGCTCTGCGAGCTGCTGACCAGTTGGTTGAGCCAGGAAGGCTTCCAGGTGCGCGCCTGCCACGACGGTTTGAGCGCCCGCAAAGCCTTGGCCGACAGCGCCCCGGCGGCCGTGGTGCTCGACGTGATGCTGCCCGACGGCAGTGGTCTGGAGCTGCTCAAGCAATTGCGCAACGACCATCCGGAGCTGCCGGTGCTGATGCTGTCGGCCCGGGGCGAGCCGCTGGACCGTATCCTCGGCCTGGAACTGGGCGCCGACGACTACCTGGCCAAGCCCTGTGACCCACGGGAGCTGACTGCCCGCCTGCGCGCAGTGTTGCGCCGCAGCCACCCGGCCGCCGTGTCGACCCAGCTGGAACTGGGCGACCTGTGCTTCAGCCCGGTGCGCGGCGTGGTCAGCATCGACAATCAGGAATTCACCCTCACCGTTTCCGAAAGCCGCCTGCTCGAAGCCTTGCTGCGTCAGCCCGGCGAACCGCTGGATAAACAGGAACTGGCGCAGATTGCCCTCGGCCGCAAGCTGACCCTCTATGATCGCAGCCTCGACATGCACGTCAGCAACCTGCGCAAAAAGATCGGCCCGCACCCGGATGGCCGGCCACGGATCGTGGCGTTGCGCAGCCGCGGCTACTACTACAGCCTATGAGCCCAGCAACACTCTGATCCCACATTTGATCTGCTCGGCCCCCAGGGTTTTGTCAGCTTCCAGCAAAACCCTCTTTACCCAAGCTTTACCCACACCTGACCGCCGCTGACCTTGATCTCCGTAATCTACTCACATCCGGACTCACCGGAATAGAGACAGGAGAATCACCATGCGCAAGACCCTAATCGCCCTGATGTTCGCCGCAGCCCTGCCCACCGTGGCCATGGCAGCAATGCCTGAAGGCCCAGGCCCGATGATGGGCGGCCCCGAAGGCCACATGATGGGTGGCCCAGGCTTTGACGGTGAACACGGTCCGCGTGGCAAAGGTGGCCCGTTCAGCCAGCTGGATTTGAGCAAGGAACAACGCCAGCAGATCGGCAAGCTGATGGGCGACCAATGGCACGCTCGCAAAGACCTGGTCAAAAAGTACCTGGACAAACTCCCGGCCGCTGACCAGAAAGCCATGCAGGATGAAATCGCCGCCGGCAGGCAGAAAACCCAGGCCGACGTCCGTGCCGTGCTCAAGCCCGACCAGCAGAAGAAATTCGACGAGATCGTCAAGAAGCAAGAACAACGCCGCGCCGAGTGGAAGGAATTCCAGGCATGGAAAGCGCAGCAGCCGCAAAAAGCGCAATAATGTTCTAGCTTCACTGCCCCAGCCCAGCGGTTCGCGCCGCTGGGCTTTTCCTGTTTGAGGGTTTCCTGTGCGTTCATTGTTCTGGCGTATCCTGGCCAGTTTCTGGCTGGCCATCGCCTTGGTTGCCGGGCTGTCGATCCTGCTTGGGCATATGCTCAACCAGGACGCCTGGATTCTCAGCCGCCATCCCGGCCTCAATAACCTGGCCCAAGAGTGGACCCAACTCTACGAAGCCCAGGGCGAAGACGCCGCGCAGGACTTGCTGCAACAGCGCAAGCGCCAGTACCACATTGACGTGCAAGTACTCAACGAAAGCGGCGAGCCCGTGGTACGCGGCACCTTTCCGCGCCGCGCCGCCGCCTTCGAAGCCCGGCAGAACGACAGCAAGGACGGCCACCTGCCCTGGCGGCGCCTGACCGCCGAGTACACCAGCGAGAAAACCGGCGACACCTACCTGTTGATCTACCGC
Organism: Pseudomonas sp. LY-1; assembly: GCF_053502595.1. Classification (NCBI taxonomy): domain Bacteria; kingdom Pseudomonadati; phylum Pseudomonadota; class Gammaproteobacteria; order Pseudomonadales; family Pseudomonadaceae; genus Pseudomonas; species Pseudomonas sp. LY-1. The sequence continues at coordinate 5,505,693 of NZ_CP094353.1, forward strand.
ATCCCCCATCCGGAACTGGACGCCTGGCACCGCAGCAGCCTGGCGTGGCCGTTGAGCGCATTGGCGATTGCCCTGGTGGTGCTGACCCTGTTCAGCCTGCTGGTGACGCTGTCCATCACCCGCCCCTTGAGCCGTCTGCGCGGCGCGGTGCATGACCTCGGGCAGGCCACCTACCAGCAGAACAGCCTGGCGCAACTGGCCAACCGCCGCGATGAGTTCGGCGTCCTCGCCAACGACTTCAACCGCATGGGCGCGCGCCTGCAGAGCCTGATCGGCAGCCAGCGCCAGTTGCTGCGGGACGTGTCCCACGAACTGCGCTCGCCCCTGGCCCGCCTGCGTATCGCCCTGGCCCTGGCCGAACGTGCCGGCCCCGAGGAGCGCGAAAAACTCTGGCCACGCCTGACCCGCGAGTGTGACCGCCTGGAAGCGCTGATCAGCGAAATCCTGGTACTGGCCCGGGTCGATGCCGACAACGCCAGCGCCGAAGAGGTGGACCTCATCGCACTGCTCAAGACCCTGCAAAAGGACGCCCAACTCAGCGCGCCGGACCAGGTGGTGCAACTGAACACCGATCCCGACCTGCGCCTCAAAGGCTGGCCGACCATGATCGAACGCGCCGTGGATAACCTGCTGCGCAATGCCCAGCGCTTCAACCCGCCAGGCCAACCGATCGAATTGCAGGCGCGCCGCCTGGGCGAACGCATTCTGATCAGCGTGCGCGATCACGGCCCCGGCGTCGAAGCCGAGCACCTGAGCCAACTAGGCGAGCCGTTCTACCGCGCCCCCGGCCAAACGGCGCAGGGCCACGGCCTGGGCCTGGCGATTGCACGGCGTGCAGCGGAACGCCATGGCGGCAACCTGATCCTGGCCAATCATCCCGACGGTGGTTTCAGCGCCAGTATCGACCTGCCATTGACGCCGGGAGTTGTCACACCGGTGTGATGATCTTCTATAGTGGCCCTTCTCTTATGGAGGGCCTTCGATGACTGACCTGCTGACGCCCATCCAAGCCGCACTCGATCTACCGCGCACCCCGCTGACCTCGACCGGGGCCGGCGCCCTGCCGTCGATCTTCGCCGTGAGCGACCTGGCCTGCGCCAGCATCGGCGCCGCCGGCCAGGCGGTTGCCCAACTCATCCTGCAACAGACCGGGCGCTTGCCCAGCGTGAGCGTGGACCGACGCCTCGCCTCGTTCTGGTTCTCTTCTTCGATCCGCCCCACAGGCTGGCAAGTACCGCCACTGTGGGACCCGGTGGCCGGCGACTATGCCAGCGCCGACGGCTGGATTCGCTTGCACACCAACGCGCCCCATCACCGTGCGGCTGCCGAGCGGGTGCTGGACCACGTCGCTGACCGTGCCGAGATGGCGAGCAAGGTCGTCGCGTGGAACGCTGCCGAGCTGGAACAGGCGATTGTCGATGCCGGCGGTTGTGCCGCGCAGATGCGGTCGTGGCAGGCCTGGCAGCAACACCCCCAAGGCTTGGCGGTGAATGCCGAGCATCTGGTTCAGCGCCAAACTTTTGAACCCGCTGCCAACAGGCCCTGGCGCGGCTCGGCGGCCCGCCCGCTGGCCGGCCTCAAAGTGCTGGACCTGACCCGCGTGCTGGCCGGCCCCGTGGCCAGTCGTTTTCTCGCCGGGCTGGGCGCGGACGTGTTGCGCATCGACTCGCCGACCTGGAACGAGCCGGGCGTGGTGCCGGAAATGACTCTGGGCAAACGCTGTGCGCGCCTGGACCTGAAAACCGCCACAGACCGCCAGGTTTTCGAAGGGTTGCTCAAAGACACCGACATCCTGTTCCACGGTTACCGCGCCGATGCCCTCGAACAATTGGGCTACACCGCCAGCGCATTGCAACAGCTCGCCCCCGGCCTGATCGACGTGAGCCTCAACGCCTATGGCTGGAGTGGCCCGTGGCGCAACCGCCGGGGCTTCGACAGCCTGGTGCAGATGAGCTGCGGCATCGCCGACGCGGGCATGGCATGGAAACACACGGATAAACCTGTGCCGCTGCCGTTGCAGGCGCTGGATCACGCCACCGGCTACTTGATGGCGGCCAGCGCGATCCAGGCCCTGCGCGAGCGCTTGGCGTCCGGCCGTGGCGGCTCGGCGCGATTATCGTTGGCGCGCACGGCAAAATGCTTGATGGAGGCCGGGCCGGTTCCGGAGCAACCGCCATTGCGGGCCGAAGCCCTCGAAGATCAGGGGCTGGTGGTGGAGCAAACCGCCTGGGGACCGGCGCACCGATTGCTCGCGCCGCTGACCATCAGCGGCACACCGTTGCAGTGGGATTTGCCGGCAGGGGAATTGGGGTCGCACCGGCCTCGCTGGTGACCTGAGACCGCCATCACGGGCGTGCCCGCGATGAGGCCCACACGATCAAGCCACCCTGCTCATAACGACAACACCCCGCTATACAGCCCATACGCCGCCAACCCCGCGCCCGCCATCACACAGGCGAAAATGCCTTTTTCCACATGGGTAAACAACGGCTGGCCTTGCTCGCGCTTGGCCAGGGCAAACAACACCACGCCCGGCGCATACAGCAACGCCGACAGCAGCAGGTACTTCAGCCCACCGGCGTAGAGCAGCCACACCGCGTAGCTCAGTGCAATCAGGCCCACCAGCAGATCTTTCAGGCGCTGGCGCTGGGCACCTTCGTAGGTTTCTCCGCGCCCGCTCAACAACACCGCGTAGGCCGCCGACCACAGGTAAGGCACCAGGATCATGGACGAGGCCAGGTAAATCAGGGTGGTGTAGGTGCTTTCGGAAAACAGCGTGATGACCAGGAATATCTGGATCATCACATTCGTCAGCCACAGGGCGTTGACCGGCACCTGGTTGGCGTTTTCCTTTTTCAGGAAGGCCGGCATGGTCTTGTCATGGGCCGTGGCGTAGAGAATTTCCGCGCAGAGCAGCGCCCATGACAGCAACGCGCCCAACAGCGATACCGCCAAACCGATGCTGATCAGCAGCGCGCCCCACGGCCCGACGATGTGCTCCAGCACGCCGGCCAGGGACGGATTCTGCAATTTCGCCAGTTCCGGCTGGCTCATGATGCCCAGGGAGAGCAGGTTCACCAGCACCAGCAGCGCCAGCACGCCGAGAAACCCGATCACCGTGGCCCGGCCCACATCCGAACGTTTCTCCGCCCGTGCCGAATACACGCTGGCGCCCTCGATGCCAATAAACACGAACACCGTGACCAGCATCATATTGCGCACCTGGTCCACCACACTGCCGAATTGCGGCTTGCCCAAGCCCCATATGTCAGCCGTGAAGATATCCGCCTTGAATGCCACGCCGGCGATGACCACAAACATCAGCAACGGTACGAGCTTGGCCACGGTGGTGATCTGGTTGATGAACGCCGCCTCCTTGATCCCGCGCATCACCAGGAAATGCACGGCCCACAGCAACAACGAGGCGCAGCCGATGGCCACTGGCGTATTGCCCTCGCCGAACACCGGAAAAAAGTAGCCAAGGGTGCTGAACAGCAACACGAAGTAGCCGACATTGCCCATCCACGCACTGATCCAGTAACCCCAGGCGGACGAGAAGCCCATGTAGTCGCCGAAACCGGCCTTGGCGTAGGCATACACCCCGGAATCCAGCTCGGGTTTGCGGTTGGCCAGGGTCTGGAACACAAACGCCAGGGTCAGCATGCCCACGGCGGTGATCGCCCAGCCGATCAATACCGCGCCGACTTCGGCGCGCGCGGCCATATTTTGTGGCAGGGAAAAAATCCCCCCGCCGATCATGGAGCCCACCACCAGGGCGATCAAGGCGCTGAGTCGAAGCTTTTCAGACGATTGCGACATGAACTCTCCAGAGTCAAAAACAAATGAGCGAACGACTGTGTACTCAACTAATTTGCACGAGAGCTCCTGCGTTTATCAGGTATCGCGAACAAAACGCGGGTTCTAATAACCCAAAGGCATGTCAATAACTAGAGTTTAGGCAAATTTATAAATTAAATAAGTATTGAATTTTACGAACATCAGCGGTTTGCCGAGTCACCCTGGAAAAAGTTTGCACATTCACAGAAAGGGGCTAGCTTAAATCGTCTCTGCAATCAGCAAACCTTAACAATAAAAGCGCATAAAGGCTCTGCTACGAGGGTCTGCGCCAGGCTATTGCGCCCGCACTGTTTTCGGCCTAAGTCATTAATTCACAATGGAATGTGCCAATGATGTGATCTAAGTCAGTTGCTTGAATAGCACGCAGAATTATTCTGTGCTCTCTCTTCTCCTGCATTGGAGTTATGCAATGTCTGAATCTCCCGGAAAACTTCGACTTGGTGCACTGGTTGCACTTGTCGTGGGCTCAATGATTGGCGGCGGGATCTTCTCTCTGCCGCAAAACATGGCAGCCAGCGCCGATGTCGGTGCCGTTCTGATCGGTTGGGTGATTACCGCTGTAGGTATGTTGACCCTGGCGTTTGTGTTCCAGACCCTGGCCAACCGCAAACCCGACCTCGACGGCGGCGTATACGCCTATGCCAAGGCCGGTTTCGGCGACTACATGGGCTTCTCGTCTGCCTGGGGTTACTGGATCAGCGCCTGGCTGGGCAACGTCGGTTACTTCGTACTCTTGTTCAGCACCCTCGGCTACTTCTTCCCGATCTTTGGCGAGGGCAACACCCCGGCCGCAGTGATTGGCGCCTCGGTGCTGCTGTGGGCCGTGCATTTCCTGGTACTGCGCGGGATCAAGGAAGCGGCGTTCATCAACCTCGTGACCACCGTCGCCAAGGTCGTGCCGCTGGTGCTGTTCGTGCTGATTGCGGTGTTTGCATTCAAGCTGGACATCTTCACCGCTGACATCTGGGGCCTGAAAAACCCCGACCTGGGCAGCGTGATGAACCAGGTGCGCAACATGATGCTGGTCACCGTATGGGTGTTCATCGGCATCGAAGGCGCGAGCATCTTCTCGGCGCGGGCCGAAAAACGCACCGACGTGGGCAAGGCCACCGTGATCGGTTTTATCACCGTGCTGCTGTTCCTGATGCTGGTCAACGTGCTGTCACTGGGCATCATGACCCAACCGGAACTGGCCAAGTTGCAGAACCCGTCGATGGCTGCCGTGCTGGAGCACGTCGTGGGCCACTGGGGCGCGGTGCTGATCAGCGTCGGCTTGATCATCTCGCTGCTCGGCGCACTGCTGTCGTGGGTGCTGCTGTGTGCGGAGATCATGTTCGCCGCCGCCAAAGACCACACCATGCCGGAGTTCCTGCGTAGGGAAAACGCCAACCATGTACCGGCCAACGCGCTGTGGCTGACCAACGCGATGGTCCAGGTGTTCCTGGTGATCACCTTGTTTTCCGCCAGCACGTACCTGTCGCTGATCTACCTCGCCACCTCGATGATCCTGGTGCCTTACCTGTGGTCGGCAGCCTATGCGCTGTTGCTGGCGGTACGTGGCGAAACCTACGAAAACGCCTCGGCCGACCGCAGGAAGGACCTGATCATCGGCGCGATCGCACTGATCTACGCGGTCTGGCTGCTCTACGCCGGCGGCACCAAATACCTGCTGCTCTCCGCCCTGCTCTATGCCCCTGGCGCGATCCTGTTCGCCAAGGCCAAGCATGAACTGGGCAAACCGATTTTCACCAACGTCGAGAAGCTGATTTTCGCCGCAGTGGTTGTTGGCGCCCTGGTGGCTGCCTATGGCCTCTACGCCGGCTTCCTGACTATGTAATTATTGTTCACTGGAGGATCTGTAATGACCACGGAAAAAGTGAAGTACGGCGTACATTCCGAAGCCGGCAAACTGCGCAAAGTCATGGTGTGCTCCCCAGGTTTGGCCCACCAGCGGCTGACCCCCAACAACTGCGATGAACTGCTGTTCGATGACGTGCTGTGGGTGGCCCAGGCCAAGCGCGACCATTTCGACTTTGTCACCAAGATGCGCGAGCGGGACATTGATGTGCTGGAAATGCACAACCTGCTGACCGATATCGTCGCCATGCCCGAAGCTCTGGACTGGATTCTGGAACGCAAGATCACCGCCAATACAGTGGGTCTGGGCCTGGTCGATGAAGTCAGCTCCTGGCTGCGCAGTCTGGAGCCGCGCAAAACCGCCGAGTTCCTGATTGGTGGCGTATCGGCCGATGACCTGCCGAGCAGCTTCGGCGGCAAGACCATCGAGATGTTCCGCGATTTTCTCGGTCACTCCAGCTTCATTCTGCCGCCGCTGCCCAACACCCAGTTCACCCGCGACACCACTTGCTGGATCTACGGTGGCGTGACGCTGAACCCGATGTACTGGCCGGCGCGACGTCAGGAAACCCTGCTGGCCAGCGCCATCTACAAATTCCACCCCGAGTTTACCAACGCGGACTTCCAGATCTGGTACGGCGACCCTGACCTGGAACACGGTGCCGCCACGCTGGAAGGCGGTGACGTCATGCCAATTGGCAATGGCGTCGTGTTGATCGGCATGGGCGAGCGCTCGTCCCACCAGGCCATCGGCCAGTTGGCGCGCAACCTGTTCAAAAACAAAGCCGTGGAACGGGTGATCGTTGCCGGCCTGCCAAAATCCCGCGCGGCGATGCACCTGGACACCGTGTTCAGCTTCTGTGACCGCGATCTGGTCACCATCTTCCCTGAAGTGGTCAACCAGATCGTCGCCTTCACCCTGCGCCCTGACGAAAGCAAGCCGCACGGCATCGATATCCAACGGGAGAAAACCAACTTCCTCGATACCGTGGCCGCAGCGCTCAACCTCAAGGCCTTGCGCGTCGTCGAAACCGGCGGCAACAGCTTCGCTGCCGAGCGCGAGCAGTGGGATGACGGCAACAACGTCGTGGCCCTGGAGCCTGGCGTGGTGATCGGCTATGACCGCAACACTTCCACCAACACCCTGCTGCGCAAGGCCGGCGTGGAAGTCATCACCATCAGCGCCGGTGAACTCGGCCGTGGCCGTGGCGGCGGCCACTGCATGACCTGCCCGATCATCCGCGACCCTATCGATTATTAATTTTCCGGCCTTGGCCGCCGCTCACAAGGCGTCGGCCAAGGGGATAACCTAAACAGAAGGAGATCCACCATGGCTTTCAACATGCGCAACCGCAGCCTGCTCTCGCTGATGCACCACACCACTCGCGAGCTCAACTACCTGCTGGACCTGTCCCGCGACCTCAAACGCGCCAAATACACCGGCACCGAGCGTCCGCACTTGCAGGGCAAGAACATTGCGCTGATCTTCGAAAAAACCTCGACCCGCACCCGTTGCGCATTCGAAGTAGCGGCCCACGACCAGGGCGCCCACGTCACCTATATCGACCCGGTGTCGTCGCAGATCGGCCATAAAGAAAGCATGAAAGACACCGCCCGCGTCCTCGGCCGGATGTTCGATGCCATTGAATACCGTGGCTTCGCGCAGGAAATCGTCGAAGAGCTGGCCAAGTTCGCCGGTGTGCCGGTGTTCAACGGCCTGACCGCCGAATTCCACCCGACCCAAATGATCGCCGACACCCTGACCATGCGCGAACACTGCGACAAGCCGCTGCATGACATCAGCTACGCCTACCTGGGCGACGCCCGCTACAACATGGGCAACTCGCTGCTGATGATCGGCGCCAAGCTGGGCATGGACGTGCGCATCGGCGCGCCAAAAGCCCTGTGGCCACACGAAGATTTCATCAAGCAGTGCCAGGCCTTTGCCGAGGAAAGCGGCGCGCGCATCACCATCACCGAAGACCCTGTCGCGGCGGTGAAAGGCGTGGACTTCATCCACACCGATATCTGGGTGTCCATGGGCGAGCCGGTGGAAGCGTGGGACGAGCGTATCGAGCAACTGCTGCCGTACCAGGTCAACGCCAAGATGATGAAAGCCTCGGGCAACCCTCGGGTGAAGTTCATGCACTGCCTGCCGGCCTTCCATAACAGCGAAACCAAGGTTGGCAAGGACATCGCCGCGCGTTATCCGAACCTGGCCAATGGCGTGGAAGTGACCGAAGAGGTGTTTGAATCCCCGGCCAACATCGCCTTTGAGCAAGCGGAAAACCGCATGCACACCATCAAGGCGATCCTGGTATCGACGTTGGCGGATATCTAAACGATCCACTGTCGAAACACGGTCAAATGTGGGAGGGGCGGTGCGACGATTCGACTTGCCCCCGATAGCGGTGTATCAGTCGACACAAGTATTGAATGTTAGCCCGCCATCGGGAGCACGCTCCCTCCCACACTTAGTCCTGTGTTCACACGCTGAACTCTAGAAGGATTGCATTATGCGTATCGTCGTTGCTCTGGGCGGTAACGCCCTACTCCGCCGTGGTGAACCCATGACAGCGGACAACCAACGCGCCAATATCCGAATCGCCACCGAACAGATTGCCAAGATCCATTCCGGCAACGAGCTGGTGATCGCCCACGGTAACGGCCCGCAAGTCGGCCTGCTGTCGTTGCAGGCGGCGGCCTACACCAGCGTCTCGCCGTACCCGCTGGACGTGCTCGGCGCGGAAACCGAAGGCATGATCGGCTACATCATCGAACAGGAACTGGGCAACCTGCTGGACTTCGAAGTCCCGTTTGCCACCCTGCTCACCCAGGTTGAAGTGGACGCCAACGACCCGGCCTTCAAGAAACCCAGCAAACCGATCGGCCCCGTGTACTCCCAAGCCGAAGCCGAGAAACTCGCGGCTGAAAAAGGCTGGACCATCGCCCCGGATGGCGATAAATACCGTCGCGTCGTCGCCAGCCCGCGGCCGAAACGCATCTTCGAAATTCGCCCGATCCAATGGCTGCTGGAAAAAGGCAGCATCGTGATCTGCGCCGGCGGTGGCGGTATCCCGACGATGTATGGCGAAGACGGCAAGCTCAAGGGCATCGAGGCCGTGATCGACAAGGACCTGTGCTCATCGCTGCTGGCTTCGCAACTGGAAGCCGATTTGCTGGTGATTGCCACCGACGTCAATGCCGCCTTTATCGACTTCGGCAAGCCGACCCAGAAGGCCATCGGCCAGGCCCACCCGGATGAAATGGAAAGGCTTGGTTTCGCCGCCGGTTCCATGGGGCCGAAAGTGCAAGCAGCCTGCGAGTTCGCGCGTCAGACTGGCAAAACCGCAGTGATCGGTTCACTCTCCGACATCGAAGCCATCGTCCAGGGCCTGGCAGGCACCCGTATCAGCACGGCGACCCCAGGCATCCGTTATCTGTGAAGTAGAGGAAAAACGCCTATGGCTACCTTTGAACCCGGGCATTTGCACATCGAACGCCACGCGCTGAACGACGCCGACTACAGCTACAACCTGCACATCGACTATGAAGTCAGCCAGCACCCCAATGAAGGCCAGGGGATGCTGTTCACGCTGCATGGCTCGGTGCAGGACAAGGACCTCAAGGAAGAGTTCTTCCTGCCCAAGGACCAGGCATTCGACTTTGCCCGGCATGCGATGAATATCGCGCAGAAGTATGGGATGCCGAAGATCGCGACGCTCAACGGCGACATGCACAAGCAGTACGACTTGATGTTCGAGGACGTGCGGCATCAGTTGAATGTGAAACCGGGCGATCCGGTCAAACCCGAACACCTCGCATAACACGATCCAAATGAGGGAGGGGCTTGCTCCCTCCCCCATTTTTGATCTCCCCCCCTGTCTGGCATACTTGCCGCCTCTCGCTCCCCAGAATTGTCAGCCGCCCCATGCGTATCCACGTCAGCTTCATCGACCGCGTCGGCATTACCCAGGAAGTCCTGGCCTTGCTCGGTGGGCGCAATCTCAACCTGGACGCGGTAGAAATGGTGCCGCCGAATGTCTACATCGACGCGCCGACCCTGAGCGCCGAAGTCCTCGAAGAGCTGCGGGACGCGCTGTTCAGCGTCAACGGTGTGCAGACGGTGACGGTGGTGGACATCCTCCCCGGCCAACGCCGCCACCTGCAACTCGACGCCCTGCTCGCGGCCATGACCGACCCGGTGCTGGCCCTGGACAGCGCGGGTAAGATCCTGCTGGCCAACCCGGCGTTGATCGCCCTGTACGGTCGCGAGCCGGCCGGGGAAAGCATCAGCGAACTGTTCAACGATCCGGCCTTGCTCGACACCTTGCTGGAGCAAGGCTTTCGCTTGCCGCTGCGCGAGATCAGCGTCAACGGCCAGACCTTGCTGCTGGAGGCCACGCCGATCACCGATGCCGGTGCCCTGCTCAGCCTCTACCAGCCCAACCGCATCGGCGAACAGTTGTCGGCCCTGCACCATGACCATGCCGAAGGCTTCGATGCGCTGCTCGGCGATTCGCCGGCGATTCGCACCCTCAAGGCGCGTGCGCAGCGGGTCGCGGTGCTCGACGCACCGCTGTTGATCCAGGGCGAGACCGGCACCGGCAAAGAACTGGTGGCGCGAGCCTGCCACGCCATCAGCGCGCGCTGCAGTGCGCCGTTCCTGGCGTTGAACTGTGCGGCGCTACCGGAAAACCTCGCCGAAAGCGAACTGTTCGGCTACGCCCCCGGCGCCTTCACCGGGGCCCAGCGCGGCGGCAAGCCGGGGCTGATGGAACTGGCCAACCAGGGCACGGTGTTTCTCGATGAGATCGGCGAAATGTCGCCGTACCTGCAGGCCAAGCTGCTGCGTTTTCTCAATGACGGTAGTTTTCGCCGGGTAGGCGGCGACCGTGAAGTGAAGGTGAACGTGCGCATCCTCAGCGCCACCCACCGCGACCTGGAAAAGATGGTCGCCGAGGGCACCTTTCGCGAAGACCTGTTCTATCGCCTCAACGTCCTCAATGTCGAAGTGCCGCCCCTGCGCGAGCGTGGCCAGGACATCCTGCTGCTGGCGCGCTACTTCATGCAGCAGGCCTGCGCGCAGATCCAGCGCCCGATCTGCCGCCTGGCGCCGGGCACTTACCCGGCATTGCTGGGCAACCGCTGGCCGGGCAATGTGCGGCAGTTGCAGAACGTGATCTTCCGCGCCGCCGCCATCTGCGAAAGCAGCCTGGTGGACATCGGCGACCTGGACATCGCCGGCACCTCGGTCGCACGCCAGAGCGACAGCGAAATCGACAGCCTGGAGCAGGCCGTGGAAGACTTCGAACGCAGCCTGCTGGAGAAGCTCTACACCAGCTACCCCTCGACCCGCCAGTTGGCGAGCCGCCTGCACACCTCCCACACCGCTATCGCCCATCGCCTGCGCAAATACGGCATCCCCAACAAACCCTGATCTGGGCGCCTACAGGGCTCGCATTCCAAATCGGGTCTGAGAACGACATCAACTGTACTGAAAGCGCTACAGCGTAACGATATCGCTACAACCCTGTTTTTTGCGCGCCATGCAAGGCTTTGATCCACATAGGCTTTTTTTCTTGCGGCGAAGTGTAGCGAAATCGCTACAGCCTCAGCCGGCAACGCATTCGTCACTTTCATCAAGTCATTGATTTATAAGTAATTAATGACATTGGCCGCGATATTGCTAAGTAACTCCCCATTATTCCAATCCCGTCCACCAGACGAATCTGGCCCCGAGGAGTTTCCATGAGCGAGTTGCGTTTCACTGAAGATCACGAATGGCTGCGCGCCGAAGCTGACGGCAGCGTCACCGTGGGTATCACCGCGTTCGCGCAAAACGCGCTGGGTGATGTGGTTTTCGTGCAACTGCCGGAGTTGCAGGCCTACGACAAGGGCGCCGAAGCGTCCACCGTGGAATCAGTCAAAGCCGCCAGTGGCGTGTACATGCCGTTGGACGGTGAAGTCCTCGAAGTGAACGCCGAGCTGGAGGGCCGCCCGGAACTGGTCAACGAAGACCCGATGGGCGAAGGCTGGTTCTTCCGCTTTAAACCCGCCGATGCCGATGCAGTGGCTACGCTGTTGGATCAGGATGCGTATGACCGCCTGATCAAAGCCAACGCACAAGCCTGAGGAGCGCGCCATGACGATCAACTTGAGCACCGCCAACGAATTCATCGCCCGCCACATCGGCCCGCGCCAGGAAGATGAGCTGCAGATGCTCGCCAGCCTGGGCTTTGATTCCCTGGAAGGCCTGAGCGCCAGTGTGATCCCGGAAAGCATCAAGGGCACCAGCGTGCTCGGCCTGGAAGATGGCTTGAGCGAAGCCGAGGCCCTGGCCAGGATCAAGGCCATCGCCAGCCAGAACCAACTGTTCAAGACCTACATCGGCCAGGGCTACTACAACTGCCATACGCCGTCGCCGATCCTGCGCAACCTCTTGGAAAACCCGGCCTGGTACACCGCCTACACCCCGTACCAACCGGAGATTTCCCAGGGTCGCCTGGAAGCGCTGTTGAACTTCCAGACCCTGATCAGCGACCTCACCGGCCTGCCGATTGCCAACGCTTCACTGCTCGACGAAGCCACCGCCGCCGCCGAAGCCATGACCTTCTGCAAACGCCTGAGCAAGAACAAAAGCAGCAATGCCTTCTTCGCTTCGATCCACAGCCACCCGCAAACCCTCGACGTGCTACGCACCCGTGCCGAGCCGCTGGGCATCGACGTGGTGGTGGGCGATGAACGCGAACTGAGCGATGTCAGCCCGTTCTTCGGCGCCCTGTTGCAATACCCGGCCAGCAATGGCGACGTGTTTGATTATCGCGAACTGACCGAACGCTTCCACGCCGCCAATGCTCTGGTGGCCGTGGCCGCCGACCTGCTGGCCCTGACCTTGCTGACCCCACCGGGTGAGTTCGGCGCCGACGTGGCCATCGGCAGCGCCCAACGCTTCGGCGTCCCGCTGGGCTTTGGCGGCCCGCACGCGGCGTATTTCTCCACCAAGGATGCGTTCAAGCGCGACATTCCGGGCCGTCTGGTCGGGGTTTCGGTCGACCGCTTCGGCAAGCCGGCCCTGCGCCTGGCCATGCAGACCCGCGAGCAACATATCCGCCGCGAGAAAGCCACCAGCAACATCTGCACCGCCCAGGTCCTGCTCGCCAACATCGCCAGCATGTACGCCGTGTACCACGGCCCGAAAGGCCTGACCCAGATCGCCCAGCGCATTCACCAGTTGACCGCGATCCTGGCCAACGGCCTGCGCGCCCTGGGCCTGAAGGTCGAGCAAGAACACTTCTTCGACACCCTGACCCTCAACACCGGCGCGCGCACCGCCGCCCTGCACGACCAGGCCCGCGCCCAGCGCATCAACCTGCGTGTGGTGGACGGTGAGCGTCTCGGCCTGTCGGTCGACGAAACCACCACCCAGGCCGATATCGAAACCTTGTGGGCACTCTTCGCCGACGGTAAAGCCCTGCCGGACTTCGCCGCCAAGGTCGAAGGCAGCCTGCCGGCCGCGCTGCTGCGTCAGTCGCCGATCCTCAGCCACCCGGTGTTCAACCGTTATCACTCCGAAACCGAGCTGATGCGCTACCTGCGCAAGCTGGCCGACAAGGACCTGGCGCTGGACCGCACCATGATCCCGCTGGGCTCCTGCACCATGAAGCTCAACGCCGCCAGCGAAATGATCCCGGTGACCTGGGCCGAGTTCGGCGCCCTGCACCCGTTCGCCCCGGCCGAACAAAGCGCCGGCTACCTGCAACTGACCACCGAGCTGGAAGCCATGCTCTGCGCGGCCACCGGCTACGATGCCATCTCGCTGCAACCGAACGCCGGTTCCCAGGGCGAATACGCGGGCCTCTTGGCGATTCGTGCCTATCACCAGAGCCGTGGCGATGAGCGTCGCGACATCTGCCTGATCCCGTCATCGGCCCACGGCACCAACCCGGCCACCGCCCACATGGCCGGCATGCGCGTGATCGTGACCGCCTGCGACAGCCGCGGCAACGTCGACATCGAAGACCTGCGCGCCAAAGCCATCGAGCACCGCGACCACCTCGCCGCGCTGATGATCACCTACCCGTCGACCCACGGCGTGTTCGAAGAAGGTATCCGCGAGATCTGCGGGATCATTCACGACAACGGCGGCCAGGTGTACATCGACGGCGCCAACATGAACGCCATGGTCGGCCTGTGCGCGCCGGGCAAGTTCGGCGGCGACGTGTCCCACCTGAACCTGCACAAGACCTTCTGCATCCCCCACGGCGGTGGCGGCCCGGGCGTTGGCCCGATCGGCGTCAAATCGCACCTGAGCCCATTCCTGCCCGGCCACGCGGCCATGGCACGCAAGGAAGGCGCGGTGTGCGCGGCGCCGTTCGGCAGCGCAAGCATCCTGCCGATCACCTGGATGTACATCAGCATGATGGGCGGCGCGGGCCTCAAGCGCGCTTCGCAGTTGGCGATCCTGAATGCCAACTACATTTCCCGTCGCCTGGAAGAGCACTACCCGGTGCTCTACACCGGCAGCAACGGCCTGGTGGCGCATGAATGCATCCTCGACCTGCGCCCGTTGAAAGACAGCAGCGGCATCAGCGTAGATGACGTGGCCAAGCGCCTGATCGACTTCGGTTTCCACGCGCCGACCATGTCGTTCCCGGTGGCCGGCACCTTGATGATCGAGCCGACCGAAAGCGAATCCAAGGAAGAACTGGACCGCTTCTGCGACGCGATGATCGCCATCCGCGAAGAAATCCGCGCAGTCGAAAACGGCACCTTGGACAAGGACGACAACCCCCTGAAAAACGCCCCGCACACAGCCGCGGAACTGGTGGGCGAATGGAGCCACCCTTACAGCCGTGAACAAGCGGTGTACCCGGTGGCGTCGTTGATCGACGGCAAGTACTGGCCGCCGGTTGGCCGGGTCGACAACGTGTTCGGCGATCGCAACCTGGTGTGCGCGTGCCCTTCGATCGAGAGCTACGCATAACCCGATCAAAAATGTGGGAGGGGGCTTGCCCCCGATAGCGGTGGATCAGTTATCTATTGATCGACTGACACACCGCCATCGGGGGCAAGCCCCCTCCCACACTTTGATCGGGTACACCCGACACCTAATAAGAAACCGGAGAACAACTCATGTCGTTAAGCGTGTTCGACCTGTTCAAGATTGGCATCGGCCCCTCCAGCTCCCACACCGTCGGCCCGATGCGCGCCGCCGCCCGCTTTGTCGAGGGGTTGCGCCGTGACGACCTGCTGAGCGCCACCACCTGCGTCAAGGTGGAACTCTATGGCTCACTCGGCGCCACCGGCAAAGGCCACGGCAGCGACAAGGCCGTGCTGCTCGGCCTGGAAGGCGAACACCCGGACACCGTGAACACAGAAACCATCGCCGCACGCCTGGCACAGATGCGCAGCGACGGCCGCTTGAACCTGCTCGGCGAACACAGCATTGCGTTCAACGAGAAAGAACACCTGGCGATGATTCGCAAACCCCTCGCCTATCACCCCAACGGCATGATCTTTCGCGCCTTTGACGCCGCCGGTATCCAGATCCGCAGCCGCGAGTACTACTCGGTGGGCGGCGGTTTTGTGGTGGATGAAGACGCCGCCGGCGCCGACCGGATCGTCGAAGACGCCACCCCCCTGACCTTCCCGTTCAAGAGCGCCAAGGACTTGCTCGGTCATTGCGCCACCTACGGGCTGTCCATCAGCCAGGTGATGCTGACCAATGAAAGTGCCTGGCGCCCCGAAGCCGAAACCCGCAACGGCCTGCTGAAGATCTGGCAGGTGATGCAGGACTGTGTGGACGCCGGCTGTCGCAATGAAGGGATCTTGCCGGGCGGCTTGAAGGTCAAGCGTCGTGCCGCCGCCCTGCATCGCCAGCTATGCAAGAACCCGGAGTCAGCCCTGCGCGACCCGTTGTCGGTACTTGATTGGGTCAACCTGTACGCGCTGGCGGTCAACGAAGAAAACGCCAATGGCGGGCGCGTGGTTACGGCGCCCACCAACGGTGCCGCCGGGATTGTGCCGGCGGTGCTGCATTACTACATGCGCTTCATCCCCGGCGCGAATGAAGACGGCGTGGTGCGCTTTCTGCTCACCGCCGCCGCCATCGGGATTCTGTACAAGGAAAACGCATCAATCTCCGGCGCCGAAGTCGGCTGCCAGGGTGAAGTCGGCGTGGCCTGCTCGATGGCCGCCGGTGCGCTGTGCGAAGTGTTGGGCGGCAGCGTGTCCCAGGTGGAAAACGCCGCCGAAATCGGCATGGAACACAACCTCGGCCTGACGTGCGACCCGATTGGCGGCCTGGTGCAAGTGCCGTGCATCGAGCGCAATGCCATGGGCTCGGTCAAAGCCATCAATGCAGTGCGCATGGCCTTGCGCGGTGATGGGCAGCATTTTGTGTCGCTCGACAAGGTCATCCGCACCATGCGCCAGACCGGCGCCGATATGAAAAGCAAATACAAGGAAACCGCCCGTGGCGGTTTGGCGGTCAACATTATCGAGTGCTGACGCTTAGACACGCGTCCGCACGTTTTTCAGGAGCTGAATATGTCCACCGAAACCCTGTTGAAAACCCCATTGCACGCGCTGCACATCGAACTCGGCGCGCGCATGGTGCCCTTCGCCGGCTACGACATGCCGGTGCAATACCCGCTGGGCGTGATGAAAGAACACCTGCACACCCGTGATCAGGCCGGGCTGTTCGACGTGTCCCACATGGGCCAGATCCGCCTGACCGGCGCCAATGCCGCCAAGGCCCTGGAAACCCTGGTGCCGGTGGATATCATCGACCTGCCGGTCGGCATGCAGCGCTACGCCATGTTCACCAATGACCAGGGCGGCATTCTCGACGACCTGATGGTGGCCAACCTGGGTAACGACGAACTGTTCCTGGTGGTCAACGCGGCCTGCAAGGACCAGGACCTGGCGCACCTGCGCGCCAAAATTGGCGACCAGTGCACCATCGAGCCGTTGTTCGAAGAACGCGCCCTGCTCGCCCTGCAAGGCCCTGCAGCCGTGAAAGTACTGGCGCGCCTGGCCCCTGAAGTGACCAAGATGACCTTCATGCAATTCGCGTCCCTGCGCCTGCTGGGTGTGGACTGCTACGTCAGCCGCTCCGGCTACACCGGTGAAGACGGCTTTGAAATCTCGGTGCCCGCCGCCCACGCCGAAAGCCTGGCCCGCAGCCTGCTGGCCGAGACCGAAGTCCAGGCCATTGGCCTGGGCGCCCGCGACTCGCTGCGCCTGGAAGCCGGCCTGTGCCTGTACGGCCACGATATGAACACCGACACCACCCCGATCGAAGCCAGCCTGCTGTGGGCGATCTCCAAGGCCCGTCGCGCTGACGGCGCACGTGCCGGCGGCTTTCCCGGCGCAGACCGGATCTTTACCCAGCAGCAAGCCGGTGTAAGCCGCAAACGTGTCGGCCTGCTGCCTCAAGAGCGCACGCCAGTGCGTGAAGGTGCGGAAATCGTCGACGAACACGGCACCGTGATCGGCAGCGTCTGCAGCGGCGGCTTTGGCCCAAGCCTCGGCGGCCCATTGGCGATGGCCTACCTGAACAGCGCGTTCACCGCGCTGGATACCGAAGTGTCTGCACTGGTGCGTGGGAAAAAGGTGCCTCTACGTGTAAGTAAAATGCCATTTGTGCCGCAACGTTACTACCGCGGCTGATTGACTGTTCCTATAAGTAACGCGGTCGCAATAACGCGCACTAAACTGTAACGCGACCGCCATAAAACAGTGCATTTCCGATAGTCATTGTTATAGGTATCAACCTATAACAAGTGACTAATTCTATCGAATAAGTCGGTACATGAGTATTCAACGAAATGTCATGAGGCCTAGCAAAAGCTGGGCTTTTTGCAGGGCTTGTTTTTTCTGCATTAGTTGTCGTAGAGTTTGTCCACTGTGTTTGCATGGGTCGCTTGAAACCTGACCTGGGCAGTAGCCAAAGTTTGCTACAACCCGTTCGACGTCTCTTACTTTCCTGCAACCCAGCCCAGTACTCTTTCATGCGAAAGGGACTGTCATTCATTTTTAGCGTCAAGGAAATAAGAAAATGTCGGATAAACGTCAGAGCGGTACCGTCAAGTGGTTCAACGACGAAAAAGGGTTTGGTTTTATCACTCCAGAAAGCGGTCCGGATCTGTTCGTGCATTTCCGCGCTATTCAGGGCAACGGCTTCAAGAGCCTGAAAGAAGGCCAGAAAGTGTCTTTCGTCGCCGTGCAAGGCCAGAAAGGCATGCAGGCTGACGAAGTGATCGCCGAAGGCTGATCCCTCCTGCGACAAAAAGCCCCTGATGGTGACATCAGGGGCTTTTTTATGGGCGCGGTAAGGGCATTGCGCCGTAAAATGCTTTTTTTCTTCAGAGAGCCGGCCATGTCCAAACCCCTGCTGAGCCCCCAAGGCGAATTTCCCGCCGTTGGCCTGGGCCGTCGTCTGGCAGCGATGTTCTATGACTTCCTCCTCTGCACTGCGCTGCTGATTGTCACGGCCTTTATCTACAAGCTGGTGTGGATCGCGTTCGTGGGCGAAGCCAAAATGCGTACCCTCACCGAATCCGGCACGCTGGACGGCGACCCGTTGCTGTCGACGATTCTGTTCTTCGTGCTGTTTGGCTTCTTCGCCAAGTTCTGGACCCATTCCGGGCAGACCCTGGGCATGCAGGTGTGGGGCGTGCGCGTACAGAACGCCGACGGCTCGCGGATCAGCCTGTGGCAGGCGCTGTTGCGCTTTGTGGTGTCGATCGCATCGTGGTTGTGCGTGGGGCTGGGGTTTATCTGGTCGCTGTTCGACAAGCAGAAACGCAGCTGGCATGACATCTACTCGGACACGCAGTTGGTACGGATTCCGAAGCAAAAAAAATAACGCCCTGCTGGTGCGGATCAAAATGTGGGAGGGGGCTTGCTCCCGATAGCGGAGTGTCAGTCACCAGATACATCGACTGATTTACCGCTATCGGGGGCAAGCCCCCTCCCACATTTTTTACCGCGTTCGACTATGCGTTGCCGGCCAGCTTCAGGCGCGCCGCTTGGGTGAAGTCGAGCATGCGCTTGAGCGGGCGCACAGCCTGCGGGATCACCGAAGGCTCGACGAAGATCTCGTTACTGCCCTCACGCAGGCACTGCAGCGTGCGCTCCAACGTATTCATCGCCATCCACGGGCAGTGCGCGCAACTGCGGCACGCCGCGCCGTTGCCGGCGGTAGGCGCTTCGATGAAGACCTTGTCCGGGCACAGCTGCTGCATCTTGTAGAAAATGCCGCGATCGGTGGCGACGATGAACGTTTTGTTCGGTAAACGCTGAGCAGCGGCAATCAGTTGGCTGGTGGACCCCACCGCATCCGCCAGCTCGATCACCGACGTCGGGGATTCCGGGTGGACCAGGATCGCCGCATCCGGGTACAGCGCCTTCATGTCTTCCAACTGCTTGGATTTGAACTCTTCGTGGACGATGCAGGCACCGTCCCACAGCAGCATGTCGGCACCGGTCTGGCGCTGAATGTAAGTGCCCAGGTGTTTGTCCGGCCCCCAGATAATGGTCTCGCCGTTGTCCATCAGGCTTTCGACGATTTCCAGTGCGCAACTGGAGGTCACCACCCAATCCGCCCGCGCCTTGACCGCCGCCGAGGTGTTGGCATACACCACCACGGTGCGCTCAGGGTGCTGATCGCAGAACGCCGAAAACTCATCCACCGGGCAGCCAAGGTCGAGGGAGCACGTAGCTTCCAGGGTCGGCATCAGGATGCGTTTTTCGGGGGTGAGAATTTTGGCGGTCTCGCCCATGAAACGCACGCCGGCGACCAGTACGGTCTTGGCCGGGTGGGCGGCGCCGAAGCGCGCCATTTCGAGGGAATCGGAGACACAGCCGCCGGTTTCTTCGGCCAGGGCCTGAATCACCGGGTCGCAATAGAAGTGGGCGACCAGCACCGCGTCCTGAGCCTTCAGCTCGGCGGCGATGGCAGTACGCAGGCTGGCCTCTTCCTCGGCGCTGAGGGCCTTGGGCTGCTTGGCGTCGAGGTGGGCTTGAACCAGAAGGCGTTCGGAAATTTGCGTCATGTTCGCAAGACCTGCAGGCGCCGTTGCGCGAAAGTCGAGTGTACCACCGGCTCTGGAGCCCTTCGGGCGCCGCCGGACGAAGTGATGTGTCATCAAGCACGGGTTAAGGTGAAGCTGCGCAAGGCTACAGAATATCGAATGGATTCAAAAGCCTAATCTGGCATGGCGCGACGCATCTGGCCATCACCTACTTCTGCGTGTGGGTATTCTGGGAAGCCGACTGTGTGACCGAAGCACGGGTCAATTGGCCGTCTTTATAGGCAAAGCTCGCGGTGCCGCTGGCCCTGCCCTGTACTTGCACATACAGGTAATTCTGCAATTCGCGACTGCCATCAAACACCTGCGGTTTCCCACCATCAAGGCCTTTGTGGAAGCTCGCCGAAAGCACCGATTGCTGGTTCTGGGTGACGCTGCGATCCGCACTGCTGCGGCCATTGACTTGGGTTTTTTGCGACACATTGTAGGAAAAGCCGTCGACCTCTGAAGCGCGCATCGGGTTGGAGCTGTCTACGGTCTGCTTGATGGAAGCCTTGAAGTCAGCCAGACCGGTCAGCAAGCCTTTGTCGCTCGGATTGTTGCTCAAGGCTTCCACGGCGCCAGCGCCTTAAAGCTGGTGTTGATGATCTTGCTGACGGCGTCCTGGCTGCTATTTTCCCAGGCCCGCACACTTTCCCGACCCGGCATCTGCCCGTCTCGAGAGTAGATATCAACGACATCGGCAGCCGGATTACCGAGGCTGACCACCGACGCAGGTCGAACCGGCGAGACATTGACAGTGTTCGCCGAAATGGCGAGCGGTGTGGCTGCAGCGCGAACAATGAGGGGATTGCTAGCGATGATCGGAGTTAGCGTAGTCGTGACTGTCCGTGTCTTAAAAGCTTAGCAGCCTCCAATCTAGCCAAGATACGCGCGATTGACAGCATTAAAGCCGAAATAAGTGGCAAAGAGCCATATCAAAAAACTGCCTCTTTGCCGCATCGCGCAGACTCAGGAGCTGTAAGTCAACGCAACACATACCGCGCGATCGCTCGTAGGAATATGTACAGAACGTGCCGGCATTATCGAATGCCCTACCACAGCAAAAGCAGTGCGGTGCGTAAGGAAATCGCTGGTGGGGGGAGGTACGCGTGCATCGCCCAGGAAGAAACCAAGCGCTTTGTGCTGCTGCAAAAGCCCTACGCCACTGAGACGTTGGCCTTACTCCTGCAAAAGGTCGTCAAAGGCCGGCTGGGCCGCTCGCTGGGAGAGGAATAGGTCGAAGCGACCTCAGCGCCAGCACGCACGCAGGCGTAAGCTGAGCCGCGTTTGAGCATCGGAAGGCGGATAGCGTGCGGTGGAACATGCCACGTTGCGCGATCTTTTCACAAGGCAAAAAAAAACCCGGAAATCCTCACTTGCGTGGGCCTTCCGGATTTTCTAAACCGCCAAAAATGGTGGGTCGTGTGGGATTCGAACCTACGACCAATTGGTTAAAAGCCAACTGCTCTACCAACTGAGCTAACGACCCGCTGTGTTGTGGCGCGTATAATACTGATTTCTAAGGATTATTCAACACCTTATTTGAAATAAATCAGAAATAACGCGTTGGGTCCGTAATTCCGGCCGCTTGGAAGCCTTCTGCGCGCAGTCGGCAGCTGTCGCATTTCCCACAAGCGCGGCCGTCATCGTCTGCTTGATAGCAGGAAACAGTCAGCGAGTAATCGACGCCAAGTCCTACGCCAGCCTTCACGATATCGGCCTTGCTGAGGTTCTGCAGCGGCGCCAGGATACGGAAGCCCTGCCCCTCTACGCCGGCCTTGGTCGCCAGGTTGGCCATACGCTCGAACGACTCGACGAACTCTGGGCGGCAGTCCGGGTAGCCGGAATAATCCACCGCGTTAACGCCGATAAAGATATCGCGGGCATTCAGCACTTCTGCCCAGCCGAGGGCCAGGGACAGGAACACGGTGTTGCGCGCCGGTACATAGGTGATCGGGATGCCTTCGCTGGGCGCTTCCGGCACCTCGATGCTGCTGTCGGTGAGGGCCGAGCCGCCGATACCGTTGAGGTTCAGACCAATGACCTTGTGCTCGGCCACCCCCATTTCGCGGGCGATGCGGGCAGCGGCGTTCAGCTCGGCGCGATGGCGCTGGCCGTAGTCAAAGCTCATGGTGTAGCAGGTATAGCCTTCAGCCTGCGCCATGGCCACCACCGTGGCGGAGTCGAGGCCACCGGACAGCAGGATTACTGCGCGTTTTTGATCAATCGGTTGGTCGGTCATTTCAGCGTCCTGGCTCGTCGTTCCAAAGGTATTTATGCAGCTGCAGTTGCAGACGGACCGGCAGGTTATCAGCCACCACCCAGTCGGCCAGGTCGCGTGCGTTCAGGTCGTGATGGCTTGGCGAGAACAGCACCTCGCCCGCGCGGCGGTCCAAACCATACTGAATCAGCTTGGAGCTCGCCCAGTCGTAATCGTCGCGCGAACAGATCACGAACTTGACCTGATCGTTGGCTGTCAGCAGGTCCAGGTTCTCGTAGAGGTTGCGATGCGCCTCTTTGGAGCCCGGGGTCTTGAGGTCGACCACTCGGCTCACACGTGGGTCCACAGCGGAAATATCCAGGGCGCCGCTGGTTTCCAGGGACACCTCGTAACCTGCGTCACACAGCTGCTTGAGCAAGGGGATGGCGTTGGGTTGCGCCAACGGCTCGCCGCCTGTCACGCAGACGTAGCGCGGCCGGTAACCGGCAACCTGCTCCAGGATGTCTTCAAGGGTGCGCACGGTGCCGCCACTGAAGGCGTAGGCGCTGTCACAGTACTGGCAACGCAGAGGGCAACCGGTCAGGCGCACAAACACTGTGGGCAGGCCGGCCGTTCGCGTTTCACCCTGTAACGAGTAAAAAACTTCGGTGATGCGTAATGTGTCTTGCATAGTCGCCACGGGCGTAACAGCTAAACAGGCTGTCCGCCTCCGTCAGGCACTTCAAGGAATTGCGCCAACGCGTCAACCCCAGGAAGCGTGTTTCATAAAAGGGCGTGGATTCTAACGAAAAAACCCGCGCCAGGCGCGGGTTTCTTCTAAACGGACTGTATCGCTTACAGGCGCTGCAGGTCGCGTTGAGCCAACTGCGCAGCGGAAGTCCCCGGATACTGGGCAACGACCTGCTGCAGAATGCCTTTGACCTTGTCGGTGTGACCCAGGCGGCGTTCTACGTCAGCGAGTTTGTACAGTGAATCCGGCACCTTGGCGTGCTTGGGGTACAGCTGGCTGACCTTGGCAAATGCCTGGCCTGCCCCCTGCAAATCACCCTTTGCCAGGTTTACCTCACCCAGCCAGTACTGGGCGTTGCCCGCATACTGACTGTTTGGGTAACGACCGAGGAATGCGGTAAAAGCCTTGCTGGCCTTATCGAAATCCTTGGCTTTGATCAGGTCAAAGGCTGCGTCGTAATACAGTTTTTCCTTCGCCGGATCACCCGGTTCACTGCTGGCTGCAGGGGCTGCGGCCCCTGCTGCTGCTCCACCGGCGGCGGCACTTGGCGCGCCACCGGCAGAAGAATTATCAGGAGTAGCGGCAGGTGTAACGCCGGCTCCTATACGTCGATCAAGATCCTGGTATCGCTCCAGGCCTTCTTGCTTCAGCTGGTTCACTTGATTCTGCAGAACTTCAATGGCGCCTTGTTGCTGCGACAATTGATCCTGCATGCGTTGCAGCTGGTTGAACAGTTCGCCCTGTGCCGAGGGAGCGGACGTAGCCGCCCCCCCAGCATAGGCGCCGTTCGTGCCATAACCCGCTGGCGGATAACTGCTCCCGCTATTGTTATAGCCTGAGTTGCTATCTTCCACAGGAACCGCAGCCCACACCGCAAGCGGCGCGAGGCTGAGAGCCAATACAGTTAGAGCACGACGGCACGTTCGCATGACGAATTACTTACGCAGTTCGACGCGACGGTTTTGAGCCCAGGACTGCTCGTCGTGGCCAGTAGCAACTGGACGCTCTTTACCGTAGGAAACCAGTTCCAGTTGGCCTGGAGCAACACCTTGCAGTACCAGGTAGCGCTGAACGGCTTTCGCACGACGCTCGCCCAGTGCCATGTTGTACTCGCGAGTACCACGTTCGTCAGTGTTACCTTCCAGAACAACGCGAGCGCCGTTAGCTTTCAGGTCTTTCGCGTGAACGTCCAGAGCGCGCATGGCTTCTGGTTTCAGGTCCGAACTGTCGTATTCGAAGTAGAAAGTGGTGATTGCGCGCAGAGCAGCTTCTTCGCTCAGGGAGCCGTCAACTGCACCAGTGTTAGCGCCGTAACCAGCGTTTGGATCAACAGCTGCGCCTTCACCGGCATTGTCGCCGCCTTTAGACGAGCAACCAACGGCTACGGACAGAGCCAGAGCCAGAGCAGCAAACTTACCAAACTTCAGCATTTCCATCGTGAAACTCCTAATGAACCCCAGTGTGTTAAGCAAATCATGTAGCGCCGCGTCAGTTCAGGTAAGGGGACCAGGATGGTTCTCTGACTTCGCCTTGTGCGGTAGGAAGCGGGAGCCTTACGCGTCCATTAATGGACACGAGCATCAAGACTCCCCGGCCCTGCTGGCGGGTGGCGTAGATTACCATGGTGCCGTTGGGCGCAACAGTGGCTGACTCATCAAGGTTGGTATCTGTAAGGATTTTTACGGTTCCGCGCTGCAAATCCTGGGCCGCAACCCGGAAATTAGTGAAACCATCCTGACGGTGAATCATCACCAACGTCTTTTCATCAGCCGAAAGCTTAGGGTTGGCGTTGTAGTTACCAATAAAGGTCACGCGTTCCGCGCCACCGCCACCCACGCTCGTTTTATAAATTTGAGGCTTGCCGCCACGGTCGGAAGTGAAATAGATGGTCGAACCATCTTTACCCCAGAACGGTTCGGTGTTGATACCAGGACCGCTGGTCACGCGGCTGATCTGGCGCGAAGCCATGTTCATCACGTAGATATCCGGGTTGCCGTCTTTGGACAGCACGAATGCCAGGCGCGAACCATCCGGCGACCAGGCTGGCGCACCGTTAAGGCCTTCGAAGTTGGTGATCTGCTCACGACGGCCAGTATCGATGTGCTGGACGAAGATGCGCGGACGTCTCTGTTCAAAGGACACGTAGGCAATGCGCTTGCCGTCCGGCGCGAAGCGCGGCGACAGGATTGGCTCACGCGATTGCAGCAAGGTCACCGCCCGCGCGCCATCATAGTCGGAACGCTGCAGCGTGTAGCGCGTGTTATCTACGGAGAAACGCTCAGCCGTTACATAAAGCAGACGCGTCGAGAAAGCACCCTTGATACCGGTGAGTTTTTCAAACGACTGATCCGAGATGTAGTGGGCCATGTCTCGCAATTGCTCGGCGGTGCCCGATACGCTGCCGGTCAAGACCTGCTGCTCGGTCGCCACGTTGAACAAGGTGTACTGGATCTGCAGGCGACCGCCGGCCGGCACGATGCTGCCGACCATCAGGTACTGGGCGCCTACGGCTTTCCAGTCACGGAAGATGACTTCGCTGGCCTGGGTCGGCTGGCTGATCATGTTGCCTTTTGGAATCGGCGCGTAATAACCGGAGTTGCGCAGGTCGTCGCTGACGATCTGGGCCATGTCGTCCGGCAGCACGCTGCCGCCCTGCCAGCCGAACGGTACAACAGCGATCGGGGTGGCCCGATCGCTACCGCTGGTGACCAGGATGTTCTTTTCATCCGCCGCCGCTATCCCTGCCATACAGCAAATAACGACAAGCATTCCTCGAAGAAGGTTTCTCACAAGGCTAAATCCTCAGGTGTGAATGTCATCTTGAATGAACGATAGGGAGCGAAGTCGCTTGGTTTCATTCCCTGCATCTCGGTCAACCGGCCAATATTCTTGACCGCCGCGACCGCCGAACTGTCGAACGAACCGTCACCACTGGACTTGGCCACGCTGACCGAAGTCACCGTACCGTCCGGCAACATGCCGATCTGCAGCACTACTGTCATGCCTTTGCGTGCCGAAGGTGGACGCGTCCAACCTTCTGCTGCCCGTGCCCGAATCAGGTCGTCGAAACTGCCCGCGACTTCATCGCCACGCTCATCGGCCAAGGCTTGCTGACGCTGCGGCGTGTCGGAGAGCAAATCTGCCAAGGCCTGGGCCTTTTTCTCTTCGGCGGATTTACGCGCTGCTTCCTGGGCCTTTTTCTTGGTGGCATCGGCGGCAGCTTTCTTCTTCGCGTCGTCGGCGATTTTCTTTTTCGCCTCGTCTGCTTCAGCTTTTTTCTTGGCGTCTTCGGCGGCTTTCTTCTTCGCGTCTTCGACTATCTTTTTCTTGGCTTCTTCAGCGGCCTTTTTCTTGGCCTCTTCTTCGGCAGCCTTTTTGGCTTCTTCTTCAGATTTCTTCTTGGCTATATCAGCCAATTGTTTCTCTTCAGCTTTTTTAGCTTCGGCAGCTTTCTCGGACTTTTTGGCTTCATCAGCCTTTTTCGCCTCGTCAGCCTTCTTCGCTTCGTCAGCCTTTTTCGATTCCTCGGCCTTTTGAGCCGCCTCTTCTTTCTTTTGTTCCGCAGCAGCCTTCACCGCTTCCTGCTCGACCTTCTTCTGTTCCATCTGCTCGACTTCAGTCTGGCGCGCAGCCGACTTCTGGGCCTCACCCGCAATCTTCTGATTGGTCTGGGTGGTGGCCTGACTTTTCGATTTCAGCTGATACAGGGTCGCCTGCACGATCGGCTTGGCTGGCGGCAGGTCCGGGGTCATGGCAAAGCTGACGAACAGCATGCCAAACACCAGGACGTGCAGGGCAATTGCCCAGACGCTAGGCCAGAAGTAGCTTTCCGAGGCGGACGGCTCTCGCTGTTGGTGCATCAGGGCGCCTCGGTAATCAAGCCAACGTTACCGACGCCGGCCTTCTGCAGCCCGCCCATGGCGCCCATGACGGAGCCATAGTCGACGACTTTATCGCCGCGAATGAACACCTGGGTGTGCTTGCCGCCCTCGTTGCCGGACCGGATGATCTTGGTCACGGCGTCGGTCATCTGCGGCAAGGTCATGGCCTTGTCCTGCTGTTTCTGGGTGTCGACTTCGCTGCCAAGGTTCCAGTAATAGGTCTTGTCAGCCTTGATCGAAATGGTCAGGACCTGAGTGTTGTTGTCTTGCGGCAAGGCTTCGCTGGAAACCTTGGGCAGATCAACCTTCACGCCCTGATTGAGCATCGGCGCGGTCACCATGAAGATCACCAGCAGCACCAGCATCACGTCGATGTAAGGCACTACGTTCATCTCGGCGACCGGCTTGCGCTTTTTGCGAGCTCGAGCGATTAAAGCCATTGGGAATTACCTGCTTATTCTTCGCTGGTGTGCACTTTACGGTGCAGGATCGCCTGGAATTCGTCGGCGAAGGTGTAGTAACGGCTGATCAAGGTTTCACCGCGCGCGGCGAAGCGGTTGTAGGCGATTACCGCCGGGATCGCAGCGAACAGGCCGATCGCGGTGGCGACCAGGGCTTCGGCGATACCCGGGGCCACGGTGGCCAGGGTCGCTTGTTGGGCCTGGGCCAGGCCGCGGAAGGAGTTCATGATCCCCCACACGGTACCGAACAGGCCGATGTACGGGCTGACAGAACCCACGGTGGCGAGAAACGGCAGGCTCTGCTCCAGCTTCTCTTCTTCGCGGGAGATGGCCACACGCATGGCACGGGCCACGCCTTCCATGACCGCTTCCGGGTCGACGCCCGGCTGCTGGCGCAGGCGGGAAAATTCCTTGAAGCCGGCACGGAAGATCTGCTCGACGCCCGAATCCGGGTCAGGGTTGCTGCCAGCCTGGCGATACAGTTTGGACAGGTCGATACCCGACCAGAAGCGCTCTTCGAAGCTCTCCAGGGCTCGTCGACCGGCACGCAGCAGGTTGCTGCGCTGAAAAATCATGACCCAGGATGTAACCGATGCGGCTAACAGGATCAGCATCACCAGTTGAACCACGACACTGGCATTACTGACCAGGCTCCACATGGAGGAATGGTCGACGACGGTAGGTTCCACGCTAAATCTCCTGCTTTGATTGTTTACCCGCGCCGCTCACGGCAGCAAAGGCCGCACGTAGAGTTTCGGGAATGGCCCGAGGTTTCAAACTATTGGTGCGCACACACGCCACCAGAAACTGCCCCTCACAGAGCAGCGTTGCATCCGTAGCCCGCCTGACCTGCTGTTTAAAGCGCAGGCTGACCCGGTTCAATTCGATTACTTCAGCGCTGACCAGCAGCTCATCGTCCAATCGCGCGGGTGCGTAATAACGCGCCTCGCTGGAATGCACGACAAACAACAGGTCCTCTCCTGCCAGCTGGGATTGGGCAAAGCCCAACTCCCGTAGCCGCTCGGTTCGAGCCCGCTCCATGAACTTGAGGTAGTTGACGTAATACACGATGCCGCCAGCATCGGTGTCCTCGTAATAAACGCGACAGCGATGTGCGAACGACTGATCCCCATTTTGCGCGCGCATACTCTAGTGCTTACTCCTCAGGTTGCCAATCCGCTCAGGCAACTGTTTTTTCATTCGCTGAAACATTTTCACTGACTGAATGACGACGCCAGCCACTAGGACAGCACAAACCTCGAATAAATCGACGAACAAAGCGCTTTTAATCGTCCACTGCATCGAGGAATTCGTCTACTACAGGCATCTCGCCCAATCGTGAGGGAATGTTTAGCCCAAAGTGCAAATAGGCATGCCGGGTAACCACCCTGCCCCGCGGCGTGCGCATGATGTAGCCCTGCTGGATCAGGTACGGTTCCAGCACATCCTCAATGGTATGGCGCTCTTCACTGATGGCGGCCGCCAGGCTGTCCACGCCCACCGGGCCACCGTCGAACTTCTCGATCATGGTCAGGAGTAGCCGTCGATCCTGGTGATCGAAGCCGTGCTCATCCACGTCCAGCAGGTTCAACGCCAGGTCGGCCACAGGCTTGGTGATATGCCCCTTGGCCCGCACTTCGGCAAAATCGCGCACGCGTCGCAGCAAGCGGTTGGCGATCCGTGGCGTGCCCCGCGCCCGACGGGCGATTTCAAACGCGCCTTCGGGGTCCAGGGGCAGGCCAAGAATGCCGGCCGAACGGCTGACGATGGTCGCCAGGTCTGCGGTGCTATAGAACTCTAGACGTTGGACGATGCCGAAACGGTCTCGCAACGGGTTGGTCAGCATGCCCGCGCGCGTGGTCGCGCCCACCAGGGTGAACGGCGGCAGGTCGAGCTTGATCGAGCGGGCCGCGGGGCCTTCACCGATCATGATGTCGAGCTGGAAGTCTTCCATCGCCGGGTACAGCACTTCCTCGACGATGGGCGACAGCCGGTGGATTTCGTCGATGAACAGCACGTCGTGCGGTTCGAGGTTGGTCAGCAGCGCCGCCAGGTCGCCCGGACGCTCCAGCACCGGGCCGGAGGTGGACTTGATCGACACCCCCATTTCCTGGGCGATGATGTTGGCCAGGGTGGTTTTACCCAACCCCGGCGGGCCGAAGATCAAGGTGTGATCCAGGGATTCACTGCGTCCACGCGCAGCCTGGATGAACAACTCCATCTGCTCGCGCACCGTGGGCTGGCCGATGTAGTCGGCCAGGCTCAGGGGGCGGATGGCGCGATCTTGGATTTCTTCACGGTCACGGGGGCCGGTGGCCGCGATCAGACGATCAGCTTCAATCACTTAAATCATTCCCTTCAGGGCTCGGCGGATCATGTCTTCGCTGCTCAGGTTCTTGTCCTTGATGGCCGACACCGCTTTGCTGGCTTCCTGCGGCTTGTAGCCCAGGGAGATCAGCGCGCTGACCGCATCGCTTTCGGCACTGGCCACCTGACCCGCCGGCTGGTTCGGCTGGTTCGGCACCAGGGCGAACATGCTCGGGGCGACTTCCCAGGCCTTGAAACGGTCCTTGAGCTCCACCAGCAGGCGTTCGGCGGTTTTCTTGCCGACCCCCGGCACCTTGGTCAGCGCCGAGGTGTCCTGGGCCGACACCGCGCGTACCAGTTCGTCCACTTCCAGGCTCGACATCAGCGCCAGGGCCAGTTTCGGCCCTACGCCATTGAGGCGAATCAATTCGCGGAAGAAGTCGCGGTCACGCTTGCCAATGAAGCCATAGAGCAGTTGCGCATCTTCGCGCACCACAAGGTGAGTATGCAGGGTCAATGGCTCGCCAACCGACGGAAGGCGATACAGGGTGGTCATGGGCACTTCCAGCTCATACCCCAGCCCGTTGACATCCAGAATCAGGTGCGGCGGCTGTTTCTCAGCCAGGGTGCCGCGCAAGCGTCCAATCACGGTTCAAATCCTTAAGGCTTGGGGTCAGATCGAGGCCTGACCGGAAATAACGATTGCGCCGATGCTATCAGAGACGTAGCCGCCCGCCACGACTGCGTGCCGCCCCCAGGCCGTGAGGCAGCAGGCTGGAACGGGTGTGCGCGTGGCAAATGGCGATGGCCAGGGCGTCGGAGGCGTCGATCTGCGGCTTGGAAGTGAGTTTGAGCATGTGCATGACCATCATCTGCACCTGTTCTTTATTGGCCGCACCGGTGCCGACCACGGCCTGCTTGACCTGGGTGGCGGTGTACTCGGCGATTTCCATGGCCTCTTCGGCACCGGCCACGATGGCGGCGCCACGGGCCTGACCGAGCTTGAGGGCCGAGTCGGCGTTTTTCGCCATGAACACCTTTTCGATCCCCATCGTCACCGGTTTGTAGGTCTGGATCACTTCACGCACACCGCGATAGACGATCTGCAGGCGCTCGGCCAACTCGCCCGAGCCAGTGCGGATACAGCCCGAGGCAACATACACGCAGCCGCGCGGGGTGTGTTGCACCACGCCAAAGCCGGTGATGCGCGAACCGGGGTCGATACCTAGGATTAAAGTCATAACGCCTGCAGGTCGGGTAAACACAATTTTTGATACAGGGAAGATCCAATGTGGGAGGGGGCTTGCTGCCGATGGCGGTGGTTCAGTCGATTTATAAATGACTGACACACCGCCATCGGCAGCAAGCCCCCTCTCACATGTTGATCCACATCGCCCTTCAGCCCAGTTGCTCGGCTACCGACTCTGGAATGTCAGCATTAGAGTAGACGTTCTGCACGTCATCCAGGTCCTCAAGCATATCCAGCATCTTCAGCACTTTCTGCGCGCCGTCCAGGTCCAGTTCGGCGCTGGTGGTCGGCAGCATCACGATTTCCGCGTCGGTGCCTTTGAAACCGGCGGTTTCCAGCGCGTTACGCACCGCATAGAACCCGGCGAACGAGGTGAACACGTCGATGGAGCCATCTTCATTGGTCACCACGTCGTCAGCATCCGCTTCCATCGCGGCTTCCATCAACGCGTCTTCATCCACATCCGGCGCAAAGGAAATCTGGCCCTTGCGCTCGAACAGGTAGGCCACCGAGCCATCCGTGCCGAGGTTGCCACCGCACTTGCTGAACGCGTGGCGCACGGCCGCGGCGGTACGGTTGCGGTTATCGGTCATGCACTCGACCATCACCGCCACGCCGCCCGGGCCGTAGCCTTCGTAGGTCAGCTCGACCATGTCGTCGGTATCGGCCGCACCGGCGCCACGGGCCACGGCGCGGTCGATGATGTCGCGACTCATGTTGGCGCCGAGGGCCTTGTCCAGCGCCAGGCGCAGACGCGGGTTGGAGCCCGGGTCACCGCCACCCTGGCGGGCGGCGACGGTCAGTTCGCGAATCCACTTGGTGAAAATCTTGCCTTTCTTGGCATCCTGACGCTCTTTGCGGTGCTTGATGTTCGCCCACTTGGAATGGCCAGCCATAACACAACTCCGAAATTCTCTAGAAACCTTATCAACCCCGCCCCTGGCGGGATACAACCCTTGTAACGCAAAGGCGCATCCGAAGATGCGCCTTTTTGACTGCGTAAAACCTTATCGCGCTTTCACGCAGCGGCCTTACTCAGCCTTCGGCGCCTCGCGCAGGCGGATATGCAACTCGCGCAGTGCCTTGGCATCCACAACACCCGGGGCCTGGGTCATGACGTCCGCAGCGCTCTGGGTTTTCGGGAAGGCGATCACTTCGCGGATCGACTGGGCGCCGGTCATCAGCATCACCAGACGGTCCAGGCCGAAGGCCAGGCCGCCGTGGGGCGGTGCGCCGTATTTCAGGGCGTCGAGCAGGAAGCCGAATTTCTCTTCCTGTTCCGCTTCGTTGATGCCCAGCAGACGGAATACCGCTTGCTGCATTTCCTTGCGGTGGATACGGATCGAACCGCCACCCAGCTCAGTGCCGTTCAAGACCATGTCGTAGGCGCGGGACAGAGCGCCCGCCGGGTTGGCTTCGAGCTCTTCTGGCGAGCACTTCGGCGCGGTGAACGGGTGGTGCAAGGCGCTGAAGCTGCCGTCGTCGCTCTCTTCGAACATCGGGAAGTCGACGACCCACATCGGCGCCCACTTGCAGGTCAGCAGCTCCAGGTCGTGGCCCAGCTTGATCCGCAGCGCACCCAGGGCTTCGCTGACGATCTTGGCCTTGTCGGCGCCGAAGAACACGATGTCACCGTCGACCGCGCCCACGCGATCGAGGATCACATTGAGGTTGGCTTCCGGGATGTTTTTCACGATCGGCGACTGCAGGCCTTCAACGCCCTTGGCGCGCTCGTTGACCTTGATGTACGCCAGGCCCTTGGCACCGTAGATGCCGACGAACTTGGTGTAATCGTCGATCTGCTTGCGCGGCATGCTCGCGCCGCCAGGCACGCGCAGGGCGGCGATGCGGCATTTCGGGTCGTTGGCCGGGCCGCTGAACACCTTGAAGTCGACGTCCTTGAGCTGGTCGGCCACGTCCACCAGTTCCAGCGGGTTACGCAGGTCTGGCTTGTCGGAACCGTAGCGGCGCATGGCTTCTTCGAAGGTCATGTGCGGGAATTCGCCGAATTCCAGGTCCAGCACTTCCTTGAACAGGTTGCGGATCATTTGTTCGGTGATGCCCATGATCTCTTTTTCATCGAGGAAGCTGGTCTCGATGTCGATCTGGGTGAATTCAGGCTGGCGATCAGCACGCAGGTCTTCATCACGGAAGCACTTGGCGATCTGGTAGTAACGGTCGAAGCCGGCCACCATCAGCAGTTGCTTGAACAGCTGCGGCGATTGCGGCAGGGCGAAGAAACTGCCGGCGTGGGTACGGCTCGGCACCAGATAGTCACGCGCGCCTTCCGGAGTGGCACGGGTGAGGATCGGGGTTTCGACGTCGAGGAAGCCGTTTTCATCGAGGAAGCGGCGGATGCTGGTGGTCATGCGCGAACGCAGACGCAGCTTCTCGGCCATTTCCGGGCGACGCAGGTCCAGGAAGCGATAGCGCAGGCGGGTTTCTTCGCCAACATCGGAGTATTCGTTCAGTGGGAACGGCGGGGTTTCCGACTCGTTCAGCACTTCCAGTTCGTAGCCCAGCACTTCGATCGCGCCAGAAGCCATGTTCGGGTTCACCGCACCGGCCGGACGCAGGCGTACCTTGCCGGTGATCTTCACCACGTATTCGCTGCGCACGCGGTCGGCGGCGGCGAAGCTCTCGGCGCGGTCCGGGTCGAACACCACCTGGGCCAGACCATCACGATCACGGATATCGAGGAAGATCACCCCGCCGTGGTCGCGGCGACGGTGAACCCATCCGCAAAGGGTGATTTCCTGACCTTCCAGGGTCTCGTTCAGTTGGCCGCAATAATGGCTGCGCATCATGGTAGTGGTTTCACTTCTCGTAATTCGAAATTCGGTGGCAGGCTTGGCCTCAGTCACCGCACATAAGTCAGGGGACGGATAATGCAGGAGCCTGCGCGTAGAGTTCAACTCAGTCTGCTTTGTCGCCGCCCGCCAGATTCTTCTTCGAGCCGGTCTTGAAGTCGGTCTCGTACCAGCCGCTGCCGCTCAGGCGGAAGCCCGGCATGGACAACATCTTTTTAAGCTGCGGCGCCTGGCAGGCTGGGCAATCGACCAGCGGCGCGTCGCTGATCTTCTGGATGGCTTCCAACTGATGACCACAGGAAGCGCATTGATAGTCGTACATGGGCATGGAGATGTCTCGGCGATCAGATCGTTACTGTGCCGCGCCTGCCTCCGGACAGAGGGCACTGCGCAGAAAGCGCTGGCAGCAGCAAAGCGCGGGATTATATCTGGTAAATCGAGGCAGCGCAGCCGGCTTTCTGCCCGAGGCCCGGCCCGCGTGCACGTTGGGCCGGCCCCGGAACCTCCGGATTACTCAGGGTTTGACAGGCAAGCACGGCCTTTCAATACGTGAACCACGCACACCACTCGGACCAGCCCGCTGAAGTTCTTCACGCCGCCATAGCGCAAATGCACTTCCCGATCGACATAAGACAACAACGCACTGACTGAACAGGCATTGAGCCTGGCTATTTCCGTGAGGATATTCCAGTAGATCTGTTCCAGCCGCAGGCAAGTGGAAAACCCATTGAGCCTTACCGATCGGGACAGCGGCCGCGCCAGCCCCATATCGAACCCTTTGACAAAGGGATCGACGTTTATCTTTTGAAAACCACAGGTCTCCATCACTCTACTACCCACTCCACGTGACATACAGCCGACACTCCATTGCCAAACAGCGGTCCATGGGTTTCTCCCATTGGACGGTGGGCCTATCAAACAGCAGGAGGACGGGGGCAGCCAGAAGACGGGGAGTTGATAGTCGTAGGACAACGCCAGGAAACACGGAGAAACAAGCGAGCGGCGCCAGGACGGCGCCACCCGGGGTCGACGTCTACTTGCTTTCGAGCAGGGAACGCAGCATCCACGCGGTTTTTTCGTGAACTTGCATACGCTGGGTCAACAGGTCGGCCGTCGGTTCATCGCTGACCTTGTCGAGCAGTGGGAAAATGCCGCGCGCGGTGCGCGTAACCGCCTCCTGGCCCGCCACCAACTGCTTGATCATCTCTTCAGCGCTGGGCACGCCCTCTTCTTCCTTGATCGAAGACAGACGCGCATAGATCGAATAGGCACCCGGCGCCGGGAAGCCCAGGGCACGAATTCGCTCGGCTATCAGGTCCACCGCCAGCGCCAGTTCGTTGTACTGCTCTTCGAACATCAAGTGCAGCGTGCGAAACATGGGGCCCGTGACGTTCCAGTGGAAATTGTGGGTCTTCAGGTACAGCACATAGGTATCGGAAAGCAGACGCGAAAGCCCGTCGACGATGGATTTGCGATCTTCTTCACTGATACCGATATCGATTGCCATGTTTATCCCCTTCAATTGAACAGCATTCATTGATCAGGTGCCGGACCACTCTAGCAAGAGTACTCACCGTGTGCAGCCCGACGCACCGAGGCGACGTGCGGCAAATCGCCCTGCTCGGCCTTGCTGGCCCGCGACGGTGAAGGCTTTGGGCGCTATAGGAAGTTTCCCGACAGCAGGCAAAACGCCTGCAACTGTCTAGGACAAGCGTTTGACGCAGAAATGCCCTGCCCCCTTGCAACGCCCGGAAATGCTTGATTTGAGTAGGCACAGCCTTTGCTGTTAAATAGGCAGCGTGTCGCTGTCGTTATTTTCTTCGGCCAGCGCATAGGCTGATACCCGCGCACGTGCTCAACGCCTCCCATTGTTCAGAAGCGAACCGTGCCAGTCAGCTCTTCCTTGTGATCCGTCTTAACGTGAGTTAATCAAAATGTTGAAAATCGTCCACCTGCTAACGGGCGTTGCAGCTTTGCTGCTGTCCTTTATCCCGAGCCTGCAGCCTGAAAGCCTGCCTTACCTGCAACAACATGACGCTCTGTACCTGGCCTTGTTCGGCCTTCTCAACCTGACGCTGGCGCCAGTGATTCCTTACTGGAACAAAGGCACGCGTCATCAACTGCAAAACCTGGTCAGTGCGCTGCTGGTGCTGACTGTTGTCGTACAAACCCTCACCCTCCTGGCGCCCATGCCTGAAGTCGGCGGCCACCCGGCCATCCTGCTCAGCCTGGTGATTGCGCTGGTCGCCATCGTTCTTCACCTGGCCATCAGCTTCTACCGTTCGTCCCCTACGGCCGCGTCGCAAAACTACGACATGACCAATCGGGATACCGGGACCGTCAAGTGGTTCAACACGTCCAAAGGCTTCGGCTTTATTTCCCGCGATTCGGGCGACGATATCTTCGTCCACTTCCGGGCCATCCGTGGCGAAGGCCATCGCGTTCTGGTCGAAGGCCAGCGTGTGGAATTCTCCGTCATGAACCGCGACAAAGGCCTGCAAGCCGAAGACGTGATCGCCGCCTTGCCGCGTCGCTGATTCCAGGCTAAGCAGTAAAAAAAACCGCGATCCGGCGCAGGCTGGATCGCGGTTTTTTATGGCGCGGCTATTAATAGTGAGGCGGCGGCGCTTCTTCTTCGGACGACTCGAACTGGCCGCCCATTTCTTCCTGACGCTTGAGCAGCGCAGTCATCTGCAGTTGCAGGCGTTCGACCGCCCGCTGCTGGGTGACCAGGATATCGTTGAGGGTTTCGATGGTGTCGTCCTGAAAGGCCAGGCGGCTTTCCAGGTCGGTCACGCGGTCTTGCAGATCCATGGTTCAGTCCTGGGTAAAGATGAAGTCGGCAGGCAACAGCTCGCGCAACCGCGCACGAATGGCAGCCACTTGTTCTTCCGTATACGGCCGCGCCGGGTGCTTGCCCCAAACTGGCGCAGGCCAGGCAATGTCGTCGCGTTTGCGCACGATCACATGCACATGCAACTGACTGACAACATTCCCCAGCGCGCCGATGTTCATCTTGTCGGCCACTAAGCCTTCGCTCAGCAATTGCGCCAGGGCCGTGGTTTCTTCCCACAGCTTCTGTTGATCTGCGACACCCAGTTGAAACACTTCGCTGATACCGTTGATACGCGGCACCAGAATGTACCAGGGGTAATTCGAGTCATTGGACAGCAGCAGGCGGCACAACGGGAAGTCCCCGATGGCCAGTGTGTCTTGTTGCAGGCGTTGATCTAAGGCGAACACCGCGGGCACTCCGTTCGGCAGGTCAGATTCTGGAGCCCAGCATACCTTCGAACGCTTGCGGCTTCACTTCGAATGCAGAAGCCAACGCACATCCCGATAAAAAACCTGCCCCCTTTCGAGGCAGGCGAATAATTGAGCTACGCTAACTCGGGCCTCACCGGGATGCACCAAAATGACCCGCCCGTGCATCAAAGAGATCCGCCAAGTACCCACCCATGAGGGTGAATCGGTAACGTTTCTCTCTGGCACGGGATTCATGCACCACCGGAGCAAGAGAATGCATGGCCGTCAAGAGCAAACAAAACGGCGTAAAAAGCCCGTGCTTATAGGTTTTTTACAGCGCAGCAAGGCTTTTCACGAAAAAATGACATTCAGTTACCGGTTTGGGCGCGCTTGTTGCATTCACACCCACATCGTCGGCAACGGCACCCTTCAGGAAGCGGGTGTTTCGCGATAAGAACAGCAGCGAGTCAATGCGGAACAAGGACGCATTCAAACTATGAAAGGGGTTTGAAAAGAGCATTGAAGTTGTCAGTCCGGTTGCATTCGGACTGTGGATTTGCGACACGGATCTAGCAATTTACGACAGCCTCGTAAAGAAGCTGAAAGGAAAGATGGGTAAGTATCGTCATTAGAGTCAGCGTGATATAACTTTACGCGGACACAAAAAAAGAAAGAGCCGCCCAGATAAAAATACAGGTGGGACGGCAGTACTCTTCCTAAAACCAAAGGAGCAAATCACGATGCGCGTGATGAAGTGGAGCATGATCGCCCTGGCTGTTTCAGCAGGCACCTCGCAGTTCGCAATGGCGTCCGCCCAGGACGACTCCAAGGGCTTTGTTGAAGACAGCACTTTCGGTATTAATACCCGTATGCTGTATTTCAGCCGCGACTTCCGCAATGAGCAACTGGGTGGCTACGATAAAGTCAACGGCAAGAACAAGAGCCGCGCCGAAGAAACCGGTCTAGGCTTCAACGCCCTGTACCAATCGGGCTTCACTCAAGGCACCATCGGTGTTGGTGTTGACGTGATCGGTCTGCTGGGCGTTAAGCTCGACAGCGGCAAGGGTCGCGCCGGTACCGGTCTGTTCCCAACCGGTTCCGATGGTCGCTCGCAAGACGATTACTCCAAAGGCGGCGGTGCGGTTAAGTTCCGCCTCTCCGACACTGTTCTGAAAATCGGCGACCAGTACACCACCGCCCCTGTGTACGCTTCCGACGACAGCCGTTTGCTGCCGGAGCTGCCGCAGGGTATCTCGATCACCAGTAACGAGATCAAGGGCCTGAAACTGGAAGGCGGTCACTTCACCTCCAGCGTAGCGCAGAGCCAGACCTACCATGACAGCCTGGGTCTGACGAAGACCGACTTTGTCGGTGGCGTCTACTCCTTCACCCCAGAGTTCACCGGTAGCCTGTACTACGCGAAAACCGAAGATTACTTCCGTAAGTACTACAGCAACCTGAACTGGACCCATGCGCTGAGCGAAGATCAGTCCTTCGCGCTGGACTTCAACATCTACGACACGAAAAGTGACGGTGAAGGCAAGCAACGCGCCTACTACGACAAAACCACCAAGCTTGATAACCGTGCATTCAGCTTGCAAGGTGCGTACACCATCGGCGCGCACACCTTCACCCTGGCAGCTCAGAAGGTTACCGGCGACGGCGACTATGGCTACGGCGTAGACGGCGGCGGCACGGTCTTCCTGGCCAACTCCATTGCCCGTTCCGACTTCAACGCCGAAGGCGAAAAGTCCTACCAGGCTCGTTACGACATCAACATGGCGAGCTTCGGCATTCCTGGCCTGAGCTTCATGACTCGTTACGTAACCGGCAGCGGCGCCCAGACCGCCGTGACCTCGAACGGCAAAGAGTGGGAACGCAACATCGAAGCCAAATACGTGATCCAGAGCGGCCCAGCAAAAGACCTGAGCCTGCGCGTCCGTCAAGCCACCTATCGTTCGTCTGACGGCGTGTACTACGGTTCGTCGTCTATCGACGAACTGCGTCTGATCGCGCAATACCCGCTGAACATCTTGTAATTGCCCGTTCGATTACAACGATGACTTAAGGCTTCGGCCTTAAATGAAAAGCCGCTCCCTTGCATGCAAGGGAGCGGCTTTTTTATTGCAGTATTATTTCAGCAGCAAAATAACTAGCAAGCTAACTAACGAGATTAACGCTCGCGCACTTGACCTGACCTGTCAGCCAAGTTAAGTGCAAATGCCTTTCATTACTTCGCCGCTGTTTCCTGCATCACGCGAATAACCCGCTGCGGAAATGGAATATCGATCCCCGCCGCTTTCAAACGATCACGTGCCAGTTCATTGAACATGAACATCACGTCCCAATAATCCGCCGTCTGGGTCCAGCACCGCAAAGACACCGTGATCGAACTATCGCCCAAGGTCGAAACTACGGCCACTGCCGCCGGGTCAGCCAATACCCGTGGGTCTTTCGCCAGTTCCAGCAGCACTTCGCGGGCTTTCTGCAGGTCGGCCTCGTAGTCCACCCCCACATCGAACACCACCTTGCGGGTCGGCTGACGGTTGGTGTTGGTGATGAGCCCGTTGGACAGGCTGCCATTAGGGATGATCACGGTCTTGTTGTCACCGGTGCGCAGCACGGTGTGGAAGATCTGGATGCTGTCGACGGTGCCGGACGTGCCCTGGGCTTCGATCCAGTCACCAATACGGAACGGGCGGAACAACAGAATCAGCACGCCGCCGGCGAAGTTCGCCAGGCTGCCTTGCAGTGCCAGGCCGATGGCCAGGGTGGCGGCACCGATCGCGGCCACGAACGAGGTGGTGGCTACACCGATCATGGAGGCCACGTTGACCACCAGCATGACCTTGAGCGCAATGTTCGCCAGGCTGGTAATGAAGTGTTGCAGCGCCAGGTCGGCGTTACGCAGGGCCAGCAAACGTCCCACACGGTGGGTCAATACGTTGATCAGCCACCAACCGATGGCCAGGGTGACCACTGCCAGCAAAAACCGGCTGCCGTATTCCATGATCATCGGCAACCACGATTCTGAGGTCTTGATCAGGTGATCCACTTCAGCGTTCAAATCCATCTACATGCTCCTGTTTACCGGGTGTGCGGCGTTATTGAGTGCCCATTACGCAATTGAGCCCGGAAGGGCTCAATGTGAGGCGCGGTTTCTGGGGCGTGGGACGTCAAAAACGTCCTCAGGTTCCCCAAAATGCCATCAGTCGCGGAAGTTATTGAACTGCAGCGGCATGTCGAAGGTCTTGGCGCGCAGGGACGCGATGGCCTCTTGCAGGTCATCACGCTTCTTGCCGGTGACGCGCACCTGTTCACCCTGGATGGCGGCCTGGACTTTCAGCTTGGCATCCTTGATATGGGCCACGATCTTCTTCGCCAGCTCCTTGTCGATGCCTTCCTTGAGGACGGCCTCCTGCTTCATCAACTTGCCGGAAGCGTAGGCGTCCTTGACTTCAAGGCACTGTGCGTCGATCTTGCGCTTGACCAGGGCCAGCTTGAGGATCTCGATCATCGCTTCCAGTTGGAAATCGGCTTCAGCGGTCAGGTTGACGGTCAGTTCCTTTTCCTTGAATTCGAAACTGCCCTTGCCTTTCAAGTCATAGCGACGGTCCAGCTCCTTGACGGCGTTCTCGACGGCGTTGGTGACTTCGTGTTTGTCCAGTTCGGATACCACGTCGAACGAAGGCATGTCATTTCTCCAATATAAGGGGCGGGCTCAGTAGAGATGGAGCGCGCCCAAGCTAAAATGCCGGAGCATTATAGCGGTTCTTTCGCCCTATTCGCTGTGAGCGACCCTACGGAGCACAAACTGATGTCGACCACCTGGCATATTCTCGGCGCCGGCAGCCTTGGCACGCTGTGGGCCACCCGCCTGGCCCGTGCCGGCGTGCCGGTGAAGCTGATCCTGCGTGATGCGGCACGCCTGGCCAGCTATCAGACGGCCAGCGGGCTGACCCTGGTGGAGCACGGCGTAGCGCACACTTATCCGATACTCGGCGAAACACCCGACAGCCCCGAGCCGATTCATCGCTTACTGGTGGCGTGCAAAGCCTACGACGCTCAAAGCGCAGTCGCACAACTGCAACCGCGTCTCGCACCGGGCGCCGAATTGATCCTGCTGCAAAACGGCCTGGGCAGCCAGGACGCCGTCGCCGCGCAGTTACCTCAGGCCCGCTGCATTTTTGCCTCCAGCACCGAAGGCGCATTTCGCGACGGCGATTGGCACGTGGTGTTTGCCGGCCACGGCTACACCTGGCTGGGGGACGCCAGTCACCCCACTGCCCCGCTGTGGCTGGACGATTTGTGCGCCGCGGGCATTCCTCACGAATGGAGCAGCGACATTCTTACGCGCCTATGGCGCAAGCTCGCACTCAATTGCGCCATCAACCCGCTGACCGTGCTGTACCAATGCTGCAATGGCGGCCTGCAAACCCATCAGTGTGAAGTCGCGACCCTATGCGCCGAACTGGCCGAGTTGCTGGAATGCTGCGGCCAGCCAGCAGCAGCGCAGGACCTGCACACGGAAGTGGAACGGGTGATCCAGGCCACGGCGGCCAATTACTCCTCGATGTTCCAGGACGTGGCCAGTGCGCGGCGCACCGAAATCAGCTACCTGCTGGGCTATGCCTGCAAAGCCGCCGCTCGGCATCGGTTGACGCTGCCGCATCTGCAACAGGTGCAGACGCGCCTCGTCGACCAACTGATTGCACGCGGATTGCCCAGCGACTGAGGCACGCGCTACCCTGCCTACTCGTCTATTACCTGTGAAACCCCTGATGCCACTGCGCCAGCGTCTTGAAAACCTACCGGTAGGGCAGAAACTGCTGGCCGCCCTGTTGGTGCTGCTGACCACCGTATTGCTGGTGGCCAACCTGACTTTTATCAGTGCCGCCTACTGGATCTCCCAGGAGAGCATGGCGCCCCAGGCGCTGCAGGCGATCGGTCGACTGGTGTCCAACCCGGCGCTCGCCGCCGAAGCCCTTGAGTCGCCCGACAAGGCCGACGCCCTGCTCAATGAGCTGACCAGCTATTCGCCGCTGCGCGCCGCCGCGTTGTACGACGCGGAGGGCAATCGCCTGGCGCAGATGCAACACGGCGACCGCCTGCATCTGCCGGACAACTACCGGCATATCGAGGCCTGGCGCGTCACCGAGTTTCGCAGCAACCAGGTCATCACCCTGCCCCGCCCCGGCCAACCTTCCGGGCATTTATTGCTGGTCGCCAGCAGTGAGTTACCGGTGGCGTTCTACACCGGCACGTTGACAGCCAGCCTGGGCATCCTGATTTTCAGCGTGCTGCTGTGGCTGGTCATCGCCCGGCAGATCAAACGCCTGATCACCCGGCCGATCCATGAGCTGGAAGAGCTCTCGCGCCAGGTCACCCGCGAAGAGAACTACGCCCTGCGCGCCGGCCGTGGAAACCGTGACGAAATTGGCAGCCTGGCAGAGGCCTTCAACACCATGTTGTCGCGTATCGAGGCCCGCGAGCAGCAGCTCAAGCGGGCGCGCGATGAGGCTCAGGCGGCTTACGACCAGGCACAGGGTCTGGCCGAAGAGACCCGCCATACCAACCGCAAGCTGGAGCTGGAAGTCCAGGTTCGTAGCAAGATCGAGAAAAAACTCACCGGTTTCCAGAACTATCTGAACAGCATTATCGACTCGATGCCCTCGGCGCTGATCGCCCTGGATGAGCAGCTCTATGTCACCCAGTGGAACCAGGAAGCCACTGCGCTTTCCGGCACGCGGCTGGATGAAGCGCTGAACCAGCCGATCTTCCTCGCCTTCCAACCGCTCAAGCCCTACCTGCCGCAGATCAAGGCCACGGTCGAGCAACACACGGTGGAGCGCATCGAGCGCGTCACCTGGGTCAAGGACGATGAGCCCAAGCATTACGCCCTGACGTTCTATCCGCTGATGGGCGGTGCCGGGCGCGGTGTGGTGATCCGGATCGATGACATCACCCAGCGCCTGTCCCTGGAAGAAATGATGGTGCAGTCGGAGAAAATGCTCTCCGTCGGCGGCCTTGCCGCAGGCATGGCCCATGAAATCAACAACCCACTGGGGGCGATCCTGCATAACGTGCAGAACATCCGCCGCCGCCTGTCCCCCGACCTGCCCAAGAACCAGGAACACGCCGAACAGGTGGGCATCGAACTGCAGACGGTCAACCGCTACCTGCAAAGCCGCGAAGTCCCGCAATTGCTCGACGGTATCCAGCAGGCCGGCGCACGGGCGGCGAAAATCGTCACCCACATGCTCAGTTTCAGTCGCCTCAGCAACCGGCAGATGGCCCCTTGTGATTTGCCAGCGTTGATCGACCAGGCGGTGGAAATCGCCGGCAACGACTTTGACCTGGCCATCGGCTTCGACTTCAAAGGCCAGGCGATCATCCGCCAGTTTGACCCACAGCTCGGCCCGGTGCCGGGCACCGCCAACGAGTTGGAACAAGTGCTGCTCAACCTGCTGAAAAACGCGGCGCAGGCCATTCACCAGCGCGAAGACGACCGTGAGCCGGGGCGCATCATCCTGCGCACCCGCCTCAACCCGCCCTGGGCGGAGATCCAGGTCGAAGACAACGGCATCGGCATGAGCGAGAACGTGCGTAAACGTACCTTCGAGCCGTTCTTCACCACCAAGGAAATCGGCCAGGGCACCGGGCTGGGGCTGTCGGTGT
The DNA here is from genome assembly GCF_053502595.1 of Pseudomonas sp. LY-1. NCBI lineage: Bacteria > Pseudomonadati > Pseudomonadota > Gammaproteobacteria > Pseudomonadales > Pseudomonadaceae > Pseudomonas > Pseudomonas sp. LY-1. The sequence goes on from NZ_CP094353.1 coordinate 5,549,072, forward strand.
CGTACTTCATCATCACCAACAACCACAAAGGGCAGATGGAAGTGCATTCCACCCTGGGCCAAGGCACCTGCTTTACCTTGCGCCTGCCCCTGGCCGGCAGCCAATTGCCCCCCGCTGAACTTACCCAACTGGAGCACTGACCATGGGCTTTCGCCTGTCGAAGATTTACACCCGTACCGGCGACCAGGGCGAAACCGGCCTCGGCGACGGCCGCCGCGTGCCCAAGGACCACCCACGGGTGGAGGCCATCGGCGAAGTCGATACGCTGAATAGCCAGTTGGGGTTACTGCTGGCTTATCTCGAAGCACTCGGCGGGCAGCATCCAGGCTTACAAGACGTCATCGAGGTGCTTACACCTTGCCAGCATCGATTGTTCGATCTGGGCGGCGAGTTGGCGATGCCAGAGTACAAGGCACTGAACGCGGCAGAAGTTGATCGGTTGGAAGCAGCGATTGATCGCTGGAACGAAGAGGTCGGGTCGCTGGAGAACTTCATCTTGCCCGGTGGCTCAGCACTGATCGCCCAGGCCCATGTATGCCGTAGCGCGGCGCGCAGTGCGGAGCGACGCTGTCAGCACCTGAATGCGCTTGAACCGTTGGAAGGGGTGAGTTTGGCGTATATCAACCGGCTGTCGGATTTGCTGTTTGTGGCGGCGCGGGTGATAGCCAAGCGCCAGGGTGTTGCGGAGATTTTGTGGCAGGCGGCGTCGAAGCCCCACTGATTATTCGGCGCCTGGTCTGGCGCCATCGGGGGCAAGCCCCCTCCCACATTTGGATTTGTGAACACCTTCCAATGTGGGAGTGGGCTTGCCCGCGATGAGGCCAGCAAACGCTACATCAATCTTGCGGCCAGAACGCCCGAATCCCTGCAACACCTTGGGCGCCAGCATCCCACGCCTGCTCGCGCTCAGCCGGCCCAACGCCACCCAACAGATACACCGGCTTGCTGAACCCGCGGATCAGCTCTGCCGCCTGCTCCCAACCCAACGGCTGGGCATCGGGATGGGTCTGGGTCGGCTGCACCGGCGACAGCGTGACAAAATCCACGTCCATCATTTCCGCCAGCGCCAGTTCCTCAGCGTTATGGCAGGACGCTGCCAACCAGCGATCCTTCGGCAGCGGTCGGCCCTTGCTTGCGTATTTGCGCAGTTGCGCCGACGTCATGTGCCAACCGGCTGCAGGAAAATCCCCCAGCCATTCGAACGGCCCCTTGAGCATCAACTGCGCCTTGCCAGCACACAGGCCCACGGCGTCTACCGCCAGGTCACGGTACTTGGGGTCGTAACCGTTGGGCGCGCGCAGTTGAACCAGTTTGATACCGCCCGCGATGGCTTTCCGGATACCGCACAACAGCGGCGCGGTTTCCAGCTCACCCGGCGTGATCAGGTAGTCACCGGGCAACCGTGCGGCGGCAACGATCGGCGCATTGGCTGCAGGGAACTCATAGTTGAGCAAGTCCCGAGGGGCCACCCACTCCAGCGGCTGCCCTTCGGCACCATGGGGCTCGCCGGTAAAGGCCGAGACTTCCCAGACATCCAGCAACACCTGCTTATCCGGATAGTCATGCTGCACCTTGATCAGCGGCCGCGCCGTGGTGACCTGGATGCCCAGCTCTTCCTGCAACTCGCGGGACAGCGCCGTGGCGACCGACTCTTCGGCCTCCACCTTGCCGCCGGGAAACTCCCAGAGGCCGCCCTGATGCTGGGTATCGGCACGGCGCGCCAGCAGGATTCTGCCGTCGACGCCGCGGATCACCGCTGCTGCTACATGCACTCGTTTCACCGCGCTTATCCTCCGGGCTTCAGGTACGGTATTCCGCATTGATCTTCACGTACTCGTGGGACAAGTCCGTGGTCCAGATGGTTTCGCTGCACTCGCCGCGACCCAACTCGATGCGGATGGTGATTTCTTCCTGCTGCATCACCGCCGAACCCTGGGCTTCGGTATAGCTCTCGGCGCGGGCGCCACGGCTGGCGATGCACACGTCACCGAGGAACACGTCGATCTTGCTCACGTCCAGGTCCGGCACGCCGGCACGGCCGACGGCGGCGAGGATACGGCCCCAGTTCGGGTCGGAGGCGAACAGCGCGGTCTTGATCAGCGGCGAGTGAGCCACGGTGTAACCAACATCCAGGCATTCCTGGTGGTTGCCGCCGCCGTTGACTTCAACCGTGACGAACTTGGTGGCGCCCTCGCCGTCACGCACGATGGCCTGGGCCACGTCCATGCACACTTCGAACACCGCTTGCTTCAACGCGGCGAACAGCGGGCCGCTGGCCTCGGTGATTTCGGGCAGGTTGGCCTGGCCGGTGGCGATCAGCATGCAGCAGTCGTTGGTCGAGGTGTCGCCATCGATGGTGATGCGGTTGAACGACTTGTTCGCACCGTCCAGGATCAGGCTGTGCAGCACATCGCGGGAGACTTTGGCGTCGGTAGCGATATAGCCAAGCATGGTGGCCATGTTCGGACGGATCATGCCCGCGCCTTTGCTGATACCGGTCACGGTGACGGTGACGCCGTCGTGCACGAACTGGCGGCTCGCGCCTTTTGGCAGGGTGTCGGTGGTCATGATGCCAGTGGCGGCGGCCGCCCAGTTATCCACAGACAGGTCATCCAGTGCGGCTTGCAGGGCGCCTTCGATTTTTTCCACAGGCAGCGGCTCACCGATCACACCGGTGGAGTACGGCAGCACCTGGTTGGCATCCACGCCAGCCAGTTGCGCCAGTTTGGCGCAGGTACGCGCAGCCGCGACCAGGCCCGGCTCGCCGGTGCCAGCGTTGGCATTGCCGGTGTTGGTCAGCAGGTAACGAATCGGGCCGGCCACGCGCTGCTTGGCCAGGATCACCGGCGCTGCGCAGAAGGCGTTGAGGGTGAACACACCGGCGACGGTCGAGCCTTCAGCACAGCGCATCACCACGACATCCTTGCGCCCCGGGCGTTTGATGCCGGCCGAAGCGATACCGAGCTCAAAACCGGCAACCGGGTGCAATGTGGGCAAAGGACCAAGACCAACAGCCATGAATGCGCTCCTTAAAAATAGATGATGTCTGTGCCGTCGCGTTCGACGGTGGGAATTAATGGCAAAACGCCGCGACGGCTGATGCCGGTCGCGGCGCGGGGTGTTACAGCGTCAGGCGAAAATCTTAGTTGATTTCGCCGTGGCAGTGTTTGAACTTCTTGCCCGAGCCGCACCAGCACAGCTCGTTACGACCCAACTTCTGTTCGTTGCGCACCGGGGTCTGAGCCAGGGCCACATCGACCTCTTCGCCCAATTCCTCAGGTGCATCAAGACCTGGCGCTTCGTCATGCTGGAACTGCATGCGCGCCGCCAGTGCCTCGGCTTCCTCACGCAGGCGCGCTTCTTCCTCGACCGGGTCTTCGCGACGCACCTGAACGTGGGACAGCACGCGAATCGAATCGCGCTTGATCGAATCCAGCAGTTCGGAGAACAGCGTGAACGACTCGCGCTTGTACTCCTGCTTCGGGTTCTTCTGGGCGTAGCCACGCAGGTGAATACCGTGACGCAGGTGGTCCATGGTCGACAGGTGGTCTTTCCACAGGTCGTCCAGCACGCGCAGCACGATTTGTTTCTCGAAGGTGCGCAGCGCTTCGGCACTCGCCTGCTCTTCTTTCTCGTTGTACGCGGCCAGCAATTCGGCCATCAACTTCTCACGCAGCGTCTCTTCGTAGAGGTGATCGTCTTCGTCCAGCCACTGCTGAACCGGCAAGTCGACACCGAAGTCGCTCTTCAACGCAGCTTCCAGGCCGGCAACATCCCACTGTTCTGGCAGGGACTGCGGCGGAATGTGCGCGCTGACTGTCGCGTTGAGCACGTCCTGACGGAAATCGGCGATGGTCTCGCCAATGTTGTCGGCGGCCAGCAACGTGTTACGCATGTGATAGATCACTTTACGCTGTTCGTTGTTGACGTCATCGAACTCGAGCAGTTGCTTACGAATGTCGAAGTTACGGCCTTCGACCTTGCGCTGGGCCTTCTCGATGGCGTTGGTCACCATGCGGTGCTCGATCGCTTCACCGGACTGCATGCCCAGCGCCTTCATGAAGTTCTTCACCCGATCCGAGGCGAAGATGCGCATCAGGCTGTCTTCCAGGGACAGGTAGAAACGACTGGAACCGGCGTCACCCTGACGACCGGCACGACCACGCAGTTGGTTGTCGATACGGCGCGATTCGTGACGCTCGGATGCGATCACCTGCAAGCCGCCGGATTCCAGCACGGCCTGGTGGCGTTTCTGCCAGTCGGCCTTGATCTGGGCGATCTGCTCAGGTGTCGGATTGTCCAGAGAAGCCACTTCCACTTCCCAGTTGCCGCCCAACAGGATGTCGGTACCACGACCGGCCATGTTGGTGGCGATGGTCAGCGCGCCGGGGCGACCGGCCTGGGCGATGATCTCGGCTTCTTTTTCGTGGAACTTGGCGTTGAGAACCTTGTGCTCGATGCCTTCCTTGTTCAGCAAGCTGGACATGTGCTCGGACGTTTCGATGGTGGCAGTACCCACCAACACCGGACGGCCCTGGGTCATGCATTCCTTGATGTCGGCGACGATGGCAGCGTATTTCTCGTCGGCGGTCAGGAACACCAGGTCGTTGAAGTCTTTTCGCGCCAGCGGCTTGTTCGGCGGGATAACCATCACCGACAGACCGTAGATCTGGTGGAATTCGAACGCTTCGGTGTCGGCCGTACCGGTCATGCCGGACAGCTTGTTATACAGACGGAAGTAGTTCTGGAAGGTAGTGGACGCCAACGTCTGGCTTTCGGCCTGGATGTTGAGCACTTCCTTGGCTTCGATGGCCTGGTGCAGGCCCTCGGACAGACGACGACCCGGCATGGTACGACCGGTGTGTTCGTCAACCAGGACGACCTGGCCGTCCTGGACGATGTATTCGACGTTGCGATGGAACAGCTTGTGCGCGCGCAGGCCGGCATACACGTGGGTCAACAGGCCCAGGTTGTGTGCCGAGTACAGGCTTTCGCCCTCGGCCAGCAGGCCGATCTGGCTCAGCATGTCTTCGACGAACTGGTGACCGGCTTCGTTGAGTTCGACCTGGCGGGTCTTCTCGTCGATGGTGAAGTGACCTTCTTTGGTCACCACGCCTTCCACTTCCTCGATGTGCTGCTCAAGGCGCGGGATCAACTTGTTGATCTCGGTGTACAGGCGCGAGCTGTCTTCGGCCTGGCCGGAGATGATCAGCGGGGTACGGGCTTCGTCGATGAGGATGGAGTCGACTTCGTCGATCACGGCAAAGTTGAGTTCGCGCTGGAATTTTTCTTCCATGCTGAACGCCATGTTGTCGCGCAGGTAGTCGAAACCGAATTCGTTGTTGGTGCCGTAGGTGATGTCGGCAGCATAAGCCGCACGCTTCTCTTCCGGTGGCTGGAACGGTGTCACGACGCCGACAGTCAGGCCGAGGAATTCATACAGCGGGCGCATCCAGTTGGCGTCCCGGCGGGCCAGGTAGTCGTTCACCGTCACCACATGCACGCCTTTGCCGGACAGTGCATTGAGGTAAACACCCAGGGTTGCGACCAAAGTCTTGCCTTCACCGGTGCGCATTTCGGCGATCATGCCTTCATGCAAGGTCATGCCGCCGATCAATTGCACGTCGAAGTGGCGCATGCCCATTACGCGCTTACCGGCTTCGCGGGCGACCGCAAAGGCTTCGGGAAGCAGCTTGTCGAGGGTTTCACCTTTGGCTATGCGGGCCTTGAACTCTTCGGTCTTGGCGCGCAATTGCTCGTCCGAAAGGGCAACCATCTGCTCTTCGAAGGCATTGACCAGCTGCACCGTCTTGAGCATGCGTTTAACTTCGCGCTCATTCTTGCTTCCAAAAAGTTTCTTTAACAAAGGCGCAAACATATCGGCAGGTTCTTCCACACATAGGGATGGAGGGCGCACCGTGAGTGGCCCGAGCAGCCCTCACGGCCGCATGCGAACGCGCATTCTACCCGGAATCGTGGGTGAGGAAAGTGGCGTTGTTCCCCAATGCAGGCATGAGCCCGTGAGAGGGCTTATTTAAAATAAGGGCTTTTACCGGAACTTCAACCCATGGAGGGCATTGATTTTGCGGGCAAAGCCCCACAAATGCATTGCCTGGGGGTCCACAGGCGGTTTCTGCTAAGATGGCGGCTCTGTTACCTAAGGTGTCTGATCATGGCGTTTCGCCCTCTTACAGCCCGCGCCCCCAGCGTGTTGCTTCGCGAAGCCAAGCCGTTGAAAGCCATCTTCAGCCATGCGCAACGCTTGGGCCATCTGCAACGCCTGGTTGAAAGCCAATTGCAACCGGCGGCACGGGAACACTGCCATGTCGCTTCGTGGCGCGAGGGCAACCTGCTGCTTATTGTCACAGACGGCCATTGGGCGACACGCTTGCGCTATCAGCAAAAACGCCTGCAGCGGCAGTTGATGGCATTTGACGAGTTCGCCAGCCTGACGCGCATCCAGTTCAAGGTGCAGCCGCCGACCGTTCCGCAAGGCGCTGCGGGGCACACCATGGATTTATCGGCGAACGCGGCCGAAACCATTCAGGCAACGGCCGACGGTATCAGCGATCCGGGTTTGCGCGCGGCGCTGGAGCGGTTGGCCGCCCATGCCAAGCCCAAAGCCTGACCCCCTATTTGCGCTTGCTGCCGCCCAGCAACGACCCCAGCAAGCCGCGCACTAATTGGCGCCCCATCTGATTGGCGGCTTGTTGCATGGCTGACTTGAGCGCCTTGCCAGCCGCCGTCCCGAGAAACGCCCCGGCCCTGTCGGTAAAACTCGGTTCATCGCTCACAGGCTGGGCTTCTTCGGCCGGGCCCAACGCCTTGCGCGCCATCAGCACTTCATAGGCAGACTCCCGGTCAACCGGCTTGTCATAGCGACCCTGCAACGGCGAACTGGCGACCAGCGCGACCCGTTCGGCGTCGCTGAGCGGCCCGATCCGCGATTGCGGAGGTGCGACCAGCACGCGCTGGACGACTTCCGGCGTGCCCTTTTCCTGCAAAGTGCCCACCAGTGCTTCACCGGTGCCCAGTTCTGTCAGGACCGACAAGGCATCAAATGTCGGGTTGGGCCGAAAACCGTCCGCCACCGCGCGCAGTGATTTCTGCTCTTTGGTGGTGAATGCGCGCAGACCATGCTGGACACGCAAGCCAAGTTGCGCCAGTACGCTGTCAGGTAAGTCCCCCGGAGATTGCGTGACGAAATACACGCCCACGCCTTTCGAGCGAATCAATCGCACCACCTGTTCCAGGCGGTCCTGCAAGGCCTTGGGCGTATCGGCAAACAATAAATGCGCTTCGTCGAAAAACAGCGCCAGCAGCGGTTTGTCTGCATCGCCGCGCTCGGGCAACTGCTCGAACAGTTCTGCCAGCAGCCATAAAAGGAAGGTTGCGTACACCTTGGGCGCTTCGTGTACCAGGCGGCTGGCGTCAAGCAAGTGGATACGCCCACGACCATCACTGGCAGGTTGCAAAATATCCTCAAGCTGCAGCGCCGGCTCGCCGAACAACGCTTCGGCGCCCTGCTGCTCCAGCACCGCCAGGCGCCGCAACAGCGCCTGGCTGGAGCCGGTGGTCATCAGCGCCGCATCTTCACCCAGCAGCTCCGGGTTATAGCGCAAGTGGTTGAGCAGCGCCTTGAGATCCTTGAGATCCAGCAGTAACAGGCCTTCGCGGTCCGCAACCTTAAACGCGGCATAGAGCGCTGATTGCTGGCTGTCGGTGAGCTCCAACAGGCTACCGAGCAACAACGGGCCCATTTCACTGATCGTGGTGCGCAATGGATGACCGGACTGACCGTGGATATCCCACAGCGTCACCGGATACGCCTTGGCTGTGTAATTCAGGAAGGGCATGCCGGCGATGCGCTCGGCCACCTTGCCCTGGGGGTTGGCTGCAGCGCCGAGACCACAAAGGTCGCCCTTGATATCCGCGGCGAATACCGCCACGCCCGCGTCGCTGAAGGCTTCCGCCAAACGTTGCAAGGTGACGGTCTTGCCGGTGCCCGTGGCACCGGCAATCAACCCGTGACGATTGGCCAGGCGCATGGCCTGGGCGATGGGCTGGCCGTCGAGGCCGGCGCCGATAAGCAGTTGCGTGGAGTCAGGCATTTCGTCACCCATGGTTAATTTTTCATGCCGCCAGGTCGATAGAGATAAATGTGAGACCCACAAAGTCTAAAAATAGGTCAGATAGTTCTTACAGGGCTCCATCAGAGCTATCACCAGAAGTAGCACACCTTTTTTGACGCTGCCATGAATGGTTCAGCCCTGACCTAGCCCTATATCAATGCCGCGACGGGGCAATTGATCACTTCCATCGCCCCCCAGCGCCAAGGGCAGCCAGAGCATCGCCGTGGTGATCATCATCGCGCTCTGATCCGAGTGCTGATGCAACCGCTGCACGTGATGACCCGCGCCATGCAGGACATCGCCGATGGCGAGGGTGAAATGACTCGCCGCCTGCCCCTCCAGAATCACGACGAATTCGGCATCCTGGGTAATGCGTTCAACCGTTTCGTAGAGCGAATTCATACGTCGATCCGCGAAGTATCCTCGGCCACCGGGCAAGTCAATGAAGTAGCCCTGCGGGTGGTCAGCGCTTCCAACTCATCGATGATCAACTCCGACGAGCAGGCCGACCGCACCAACAGCGCCGCCGCCATCAACCAATTGGGGGCCGCCGCCCAGGAGTCGGCACAACAGGTGCAAAAGATGATTGAGGAACTGCAAGTCGGCGCCCGGGACTCGGTCAGCACCATGAGCGAAAGCCAGCGCCACAGCCTCGACAGCGTCGAAATCGCCAACCTGGCCGGCGAACGTTTGAGCAGTGTGACCCAACGCAGCGGCAGTGATTTTGATCTGGCGGGCGGTGACGCTTCTATCTACTGGCCGGCGAGCCGATGTTTCTGCTGATGCTCGGCGAGCCGCAGCTCAAGCGTCTGCTTCAGGGGAAGCAGGCCGTTTCTGCAACTCATCCCACAATTGGGCAGCCCCAGGAAAGTCAGTACCGTCCTCGGCATCCAGCGCATCCGGATCATAGCGACTCAGACACCCCTCGCCCAACGTAGCGGGCGCCCTGGATGTAGCTTTATCGAGTGGGTCGGTCATGGGCTTGTCCTGATGGCAGATCAATGAAAAAAGGCCTGGAACGATTTAACGCCCAGGCCCTTCATTCTTCAATCAAAACGCGTTGATCAGAACACCACAGTCTTATTGCCGTGTACCAGCACGCGGTCTTCCAAGTGATAGCGCAGGCCACGGGCCAGGACCATCTTCTCGACATCACGGCCGAAACGCACCATGTCTTCAATGCTGTCGCTGTGGCTGACACGCACCACGTCCTGCTCGATGATCGGGCCGGCGTCCAGTTCTTCGGTGACGTAATGGCACGTTGCGCCAATCAACTTCACGCCACGCAGGGAAGCCTGGTGGTACGGTTTGGCACCGACAAACGACGGCAGGAAGCTGTGGTGAATATTGATCACCTTGCCGGCGTATTCACGGCACAGTTCCGGCGGCAGGATTTGCATGTAGCGCGCCAGCACCACGACGTCGGTTTCGTGCTGCTTGACCAGGCGAGACACCTCGGCGAACGCCGGTTCCTTGTCCTGCGGGTTGACCGGCACATGGTAGTACGGGATGCCATGCCACTCGACCATACTGCGCAGGTCGTCGTGGTTGGAGATCACGCAGGCGATCTCACAGTCCAGTTCGTCGCTGTGCCAACGGTGCAGCAAGTCGGCCAGGCAGTGGGATTCACGGCTGGCCATCAACACCACACGTTTTTTCTGCTCGGTATCGCTGATGTGCCAGATCATCGAAAACTCTTCGGCGATCGGCGCAAACGCCTCGCGAAAGGCCTCAAGACCAAAGGGCAGCGTATCGGCACGGATCTCGTGGCGCATGAAGAACCAACCGCTGAGATTGTCCGAGTGATGGCTCGCCTCGGTGATCCAGCCGTTGTGGGAGGCCAGAAAGTTACTGACTTTGGCAACGATGCCAACCCGGTCCGGGCAAGCAATCACCAGCCGAAAAGTGCGCATTAGGGGAAAACTCCAGAACTTCGCAAAGGTCGCCATTCTAGCGATTACGCAGAAAAACTGCAGTATCCGTTGACGCTTATTCTGCCCTCGCCTTGGCCACACCGCTTAATGGCGTAAGGTTTTACCACCGCTATATGCATGCGCATCGGCAAGCTCAGGCAGTTAGTGGAAATTAAGCAGGTTATCTTTAGCCATCCCCCTGCCAATTAACTCGTTTGCTTAGATTTGCCACAAACATTCAAAGTAATTCACATAAATATCCCCTTAAATGTTTACTTGGGGAAATAGCCTGACTATTATTGGTCACTGTCCCTGCCAATCAGCGCTCTACATAAGGTAGTCCACATGTCCCTGATCAACGAATACCGTGCCACCGAAGAAGCTATCAAAGAGCTGCAAGCCCGTTTGAAGAATCTGTCCCAAGACGACAAACTGCAAACCGAGCTGGAATTCGAAGGCAAACTGCGTACCCTGATGGGCGAATACTCCAAATCCCTGCGTGACATCATCGCGCTGCTGGACCCAGAGTCGAAAGTTAAAGCACCGCGCGGCGCCGTAAAAACTACCGGCACCAAGCGTGCGCGCAAGGTCAAGCAATACAAAAACCCGCACAACGGCGAAGTGATTGAAACCAAAGGTGGCAACCACAAGACTCTGAAAGAGTGGAAAGCCAAGTGGGGCGGTGACGTGGTTGAAGGTTGGGCTACCCTGCTGGGCTAAGCCTCGCCAGGCTCTCGCCTGATACGCGATATACAAAAACGCCAGCTTGCTGGCGTTTTTTATTGTCTGAATAGTCTGCAATTACCCGGCTACAGATTCAGCCGAGCGGCTAAAGAGTCGGCATACTCCTGCCATTGATCCAGCACCTGGCACTGAAACGGTGTGGCACTAACAGCCAACTCATTACGCGCCCGTTTAAATGCTTCCAAGGTATTGGGGGCGCCCCATTCACCCTCTGACAAGCGTTGTTGACAGAAAAGTTTCCAGCGTTGTTGCTCCTCGCTATTCAAGGTTTCAGGAAAGTTGCGCGCACGGTAGCGAAATAATAATTCGGGCAAACGCTGATCATCAAAGGGCCACTGCTGCCGCGCCAATTGCGTCGGCTCTGCCGCGCGGACTTGTTCGCATAAACGACGGTCGCGATCACCGATAAAACCATCGTAGAGCTGCTGCTCCGGGTCCGAACTCGGCGCAAAATCCTCCTCGGCATAAATCGCCGCTAACTTGTCGCGCCAAACTTCCTGTGCGTCAGTTAGCCGCAGCGCCCGTGCCTGATAAGCGTCCATATCCAATTGCAGCCGTTCACGGTCTTGCGCCCGCAGCACATTCAATGGGGCCACCACCGGGCAGCGGTTGATATGCAACAACTTGAGCGGTACCGGCAACTCGCCTTCGGCCAGATCATCACGACGGGTGTAGAGGCGCTGACGCAAGGTATCGGCGTCGAGATCCAGCAGCCCCTGCGGATCAAGGCCCAAGTCACAGACGATCAATGCGTTGCGATTGCGCGGGTGCCAGGCCAGGGGCAGTACGACACCCAGGTAATGGCGCTCGGCAGAAAAACGCCCGGAGATATGCACCATCGGTTGCAACAGCCGCACCTGATCCATCACCCGTTGCTTGCTGCGCAACTGGAATAGCCAGTCGTACAGCTTGGGCTGTTTTTCACGGACCAATCGGGCCAAGGCAATGGTCGCGCGCACATCGGACAACGCATCGTGGGCCTGGCCATGGGCGATACCGTTGGCGTCGGTCAAACGCTCCAGCTTGAGCGTCACGCGCCCATCCTGCTCGGGCCAGACGATCCCCTCCGGACGCAGCGCGTAGGCGGTACGCACCACATCGATCAAGTCCCAGCGGCTGTTACCGCCCTGCCATTCACGCGCATAAGGGTCGAAGAAATTGCGATAAAGACTGTAACGGGTCATTTCATCGTCAAACCGCAGGGTGTTGTAACCCACCCCACAGGTACCGGGAGCCGCCAGTTCGGCATGTACCCGCGTCATGAAATCGGCTTCGGCCAAGCCCTTTTCCGCCAGTATGCGCGGGGTGATGCCGGTGATCGCACAGGCTGCCGGATGGGGCAGGATATCGTCGCTGGGATGGCAATACAGATTGACCGGCGGGCCAACCTCGTTGAGGTCGACGTCGGTGCGAATACCGGCGACCTGGAGGGGACGATCGCTGCGCGGGTTGATACCGGTGGTTTCATAGTCGTACCAAAAAAGAGTGGTCACGGTCTATTCCTGTGCTGAAGATCGACGAAGTCTAGGCGCTGGAAGGTGCCTGAGGCCAGAGTCATATGTACTGTATAAACATCCAGCAAAACCTTGAGTGGTTGCTTCCCTCACCGACACTGCTAGCATCCGTATCTTCCAACCGCCCTGCGCTGCCAAGGATCGCGATGCCATCAGCTCCATTGGATACCCGTTACCAGATCGAGACCCCGGAGGGCATCGACCTACCCTTGCGCCCGGCCGGCCTGCTACCACGTGTACTGGCCTTCGCCTTCGACCTGGGCGCGCGCGGGTTGCTCATGGGCATCCTGCTGGTTCCGTTGGCCCTGCTCGGCAATATCGGCATAGGGCTGGGCTCATTGCTGCTGTTCCTGGTCAGTTGGTGGTACATGGTGCTGTTTGAAGTACTCAATCAGGGCTGCTCGCCAGGCAAGCAAGTCATGGGCTTGCGCGTGGTACAGGATGACGGCACGCCCGTCGGCTGGTCAGCCTCACTCATCCGCAACCTGCTGCGCTTTGTCGACATGCTGCCTTTCGGCTACTTTCTCGGCGCCATCAGTTGCCTGCAGCATCCTAACTTCAAACGGCTCGGCGATCTGGCGGCCGGCACGCTGGTGGTCTACCGCGAACTACCATTGGCACGCCCCAGGGTGCCGCAGGCCCCTGCCCTGCGCCTGCCATTTGCCCTGGACCTGAGCGAACAGCGCGCCATTCTCAATTTCGCCGAGCGCCAGGGCGAACTGTCCGCCGAGCGAGTGCAGGAACTGGCCTCGATCCTCGCCACGCCCCTGCAGGTGTCCCCGGCTCGCGCCGTCGAGCAGCTCAACGGCGTGGCCCGTGGTTTGCTGGGGCCGACATGAAACAGAGCCTGTTCGAAAGTCGTCACCAGCCCCAATGGCAAGCATTCGCCGAACAACTGACGCAGTTGGAACAAGGCAAGGCCAAGGCCGAAGAGCTGGCTGACTTCCCTCACCACTATCGGCGCCTGTGCCAGCACCTGGCCCTGGCTCAGGAGCGCGGCTATAGCAGTTACCTGGTCGACCCGCTGCAACAACTGGCCCTGCGCGGCCACCAACAGCTGTACCGCCACCGCAGCCAATTGGCGGCGAACGTATTGAGTTTCCTGCTGGCCGATTTCCCCCGGCTGGTACGTGAACAGTGGCGCTTCGTGTTGATCGCCAGCCTGCTGTTCTTCGGCAGCCTGGTGGGTATTGCGCTGCTGGTGTACCTGTTTCCCGAACTGATCTACAGCATCGTCAGCCCCCAGCAGGTGGCCGAGATGCAGAGCATGTATGACCCCGACGCCAGTCGCCTGGGCCGCGTCGCCGAACGTGCATCCAGTGAAGACTGGATGATGTTCGGCTACTACGTGATGCACAACATTGGCATCGCCTTCCAGACCTTTGCCGCCGGCTTGCTGTTTGGCCTGGGCAGCGTGTTCTTTCTGATTTTCAACGGTCTGATCATCGGCGCGATTTCCGGGCATCTCACTGAAATCGGCTACGGCCAGACCTTCTGGTCGTTTGTCATCGGCCATGGCGCCTTCGAACTCAGCGCGATTGCGCTGGCTGGCGCGGCAGGCTTGCAGTTGGGCTGGGCGTTGATCGCTCCGGGGCACCTGACACGAGGGGAGTCGCTGCGGCTGGCGGCGCGTAAAAGCGTGCAGATGCTCTGCGGTGTCATGCTGTTCCTGCTGATCGCAGCTTTTATCGAAGCCTATTGGTCCTCCACCACCGCGATCGCGCCTTGGGTCAAATACCTGGTGGGTGCCGGACTCTGGCTACTGGTGGCCACCTACCTGACCTTTGCCGGACGGACTCGCCATGCGCCTGAGTGATTCCAGCGTGGTGATTCGCCCTCGAACATCATGGGAAGCCATGGACTTGGGCGTGTTAATGGCCCAGGAACATCGACTGCTGCTGATGACCAGTTGGGCGTTGGTGAGCCTGCCGATATTCATCGTGCTTAGCGTCCTGTTATGGCAATACCCGTCCACGGCCATGTTCGTATTCTGGTGGTTGAAGCCGGCCTTCGACCGTTTGCCCCTGTATATCCTGTCCAAGGCTCTGTTTGGCGAAACGCCTAGCCTCAAGCAGGCCGTGCGTCACTGGCCGCGCCTGCTCAAAGGCCAACTCCTGGCCAGCCTGACCTGGCGGCGACTGAGCCTGAGCCGCAGCTTTTTGATGCCGGTCAGCCAACTCGAAGGCCTGGATGGCAAGGCGCGTCAAAAACGCCTGGGTGTGTTGCAACAACACAACGCCGGCGCGGCGCGCTGGTTGACCACCCTCGGGGTACACCTGGAGATCGGCCTGTGGTTCGGCTGCATGGCACTGTTCTATCTATTCATCCCCCAGCAGGTTGAACTGGATTGGGACTGGCAGCGGCTGGCGCTGGCGACAGGCCCGGAGGGGCTGTGGCTGGAACACCTGAGCAACGCCTTCTACGCGCTGGTCCTGGTGTTCTGGGAACCGATCTACGTCGCCTGCGGTTTCAGCCTGTACCTCAACCGCCGCACCGTGCTGGAAGCGTGGGACCTGGAACTGGCCTTTCGCCGCCTGCGTCAGCGACTGAGCAGCGTGGCGCCACTGGTACTGCTGGTGATCGGGCTGATGCTGCTGCCGCTGGGCCGGCCCGCCATGGCCGATGACTCGACCCCCATCCGGCAAGTCACCCCCCAATCCGCCAACCAATCGATCAAGACGCTGCTGGACAAGCCGCCGTTCAAAAATCCGGAAACCGTGACCCGCTATCGCTTCGGTGACGAAAAAACCAACGTCAAGCCCAAGGCACACGGTGACGGCAAGCTACCGGCCTGGCTGCAAGCACTGCTGGACAACTTCAACAGCAACACCTTCAAGCACCTCGCCCAAGGCCTGGAGTTGCTGCTGTGGAGCCTGCTGGCGGGCGGCGTGGCCCTGCTGATCTGGCGTTATCGCGAGTGGCTGCACACCTTTGTCAGCCGGCGCGGGCCACGCAAACCCAAGCTCGCCAAACCGGTACCCACGCAATTGTTCGGCCTGGAACTGGGCGCCGAAACCCTGCCCGCTGACATCGCCAGCACCGCCGAGCAACTATGGCCCACGCACCCCCGGGAAGCCTTGGGCCTGTTGTATCGCGGGCTGCTCAGCCGGTTACTGCACGACTTCAACCTGCCACTGAAAAACGCCGACACCGAAGGCCAGGTACTGGAACGCGTTCAGCGCTTGCAACAACCGCAACTGCAGGCATTCAGCGATGAACTGACCCGGCACTGGCAAAACCTTGCCTACGGGCACCGCCTTCCTCCCGCAGTGGTGCAGCAGCAACTGTGCAGCGATTGGCGCGCCCTGTTCAACCCGGGAGCAGCCCGATGAACCGGCCATTGTTGTGGGTGGGGTTGTTGCTCGCATGCCTGCTGGGGGCAGGCGGCCTGTATGTGTGGCACAAGGCAATTCCTTATGACGAAGTCGTGGATCGCGGCCCTTCACCGGAGGCGTTGGGCAATCCCTACCTGGCGGCCGAACACTTTCTGCGCGAGCAAGGCCTGGTGGTGGACCACGCCAACGGCCTTGAACGACTGTCCGATCTGCCCCCAAAAGATCGCAGCCTGTTGCTGCTGGCCGAACGCGGTAACATGACCCCGCGCCAGGTGGATCAACTGCTGGACTGGGCAAAGTCTGGTGGCCACCTATTGGTGGTGGCCGAAGCGCTGTGGGATGAAGAAACAGATAAAAGCGGCGACCTGCTGCTCGATCGCCTGTACATCCACCAGACCTTGAGCGACGAACCCGACCAACTCGCTCCGGCACGCAAAAAGAAAGGGCCAGACCTGACCAAACTCTATGTCGACAATGAAACGGCCCCGGCGTATTTCAGCTTCGATACCGACTTCAACCTGACCGATCCCAAGCATCTGGCCCAGTTTTCGGCCAACAGCGCCAAGTCCAGCCACCTGATGCAACTCAATCTCGGGCAAGGCAGTGTGACAGTAGTCACCGACAGCGACTTATGGAAAAACCCGGGAATCGGCAAACACGATAACGCCTGGCTGCTGTGGTACCTGAACCAAGGCACGCACGTGACCCTGCTGTTCAACAGCGACGTGGACGATCTGTTCACCTTGTTGATGCGCTATTTCCCCCAGGCGCTGGCGGCACTCGCCGCGCTGATCGCCCTGGCGCTCTGGCAGGCCGGCATACGCCAAGGCCCGATCCAGGCGCCAGCGCCCAAGGCACGCCGGCAACTGCAGGAACACTTGGAGGCCAGCGCCGACTTCCTGCTGCGCCGCAGCGGCCAGGGTCCCCTGTTACACGCCTTGCAGCGCGATATCCTGCGCGCCGCCCGGCGGCGCCACCCAGGCTTTGAACACCTCGACACCGCAGAACAGTGGCAGGTGCTTGAACACCTGACGCGCCAACCCTCTCACGTGATCAGCCAGGCCCTCGGCCCACTTGCGGCAAAACGGCTTTCCAGCGCCGATTTCAGCCGCCAGGTGGCGTGCCTGCAAACTCTCAGGAATGCCCTATGAGCGAACTTCCAACGGCCACTGCCCTGACCACCGACACCCTGCAACACGCCAGCCGCCAAGCCCAGGCCTTGCGCGTTGAACTGCGCAAGGCGGTGATTGGCCAGGACCAGGTGATCGATGACGTACTCACCGCCTTGATCGCCGGCGGCCACGTGCTGCTTGAAGGCGTACCCGGCCTGGGCAAGACCTTGCTGGTGCGGGCCCTGGCCCGTTGCTTTGGCGGCGACTTTGCGCGCATCCAGTTCACGCCGGACCTGATGCCCAGCGATGTCACCGGCCACGCGGTGTACGACCTGCACACCGAACAGTTCAAGCTGCGCAAGGGGCCGTTGTTTACCCACCTGTTGCTGGCGGACGAGATCAATCGAGCACCGGCCAAGACCCAGGCCGCCTTGCTCGAAGCCATGCAGGAGCGCCAAGTCACCCTTGAGGGTGAAGCGCTGCCCATCGGCCAACCGTTCATGGTGCTGGCCACCCAGAACCCTATTGAGCAGGAAGGCACCTACCCGCTACCCGAGGCCGAGCTGGACCGTTTCATGCTCAAGGTGCGCATGGACTACCCTGATTCCCAGCAAGAGCTGGAGATGGTGCGCGAAGTCACGCGCTCATCTCGGGCCGACATGCTCGACGTACAGCCGCTGCGCACCGTGCTGCAAGCCGAGGACGTGCTGCAATTGCAACAGATCGCCAGCGAACTGGCGCTGGATGAGCAAGTGCTCGATTACGCCGTGCGCCTGGCACGAGCCACCCGCAGTTGGCCGGGGCTGATCATCGGTGCCGGCCCACGCGCCTCCATCGCCCTGGTGCGCGGCGCCCGAGCCCGCGCCTTGCTGCGCGGGGGCGAGTTCGTCACCCCGGACGACATCAAGGGCTGCGCCCTGGCGGTGCTGCGTCATCGGGTTCGCATCGCCCCCGAACTGGATATCGACGGGCTGGAAGTGGATCAGGTACTCCAACAACTGCTGGACCAGATTCCGGCACCTCGGCAATGAACCCTCCATGAAGCCGACCCGTCTGCTGTTGATCTGGCTTGGCGTGCTGCTGGGCCTGAATATTCTGCTGGGCACTGCACAGGCGTTGCAGTTGCGGGTGCCTGACAGCCTGCATTCGGTGGCCTGGGGCCTGCTGCTGGCCCTGTTGCTGCTGGCGCTATTGGACGCCATGCGTCTTCGCCGCCGTCCGTCCCCACGGGTCCAACGGCAGATGCCCGGCAGCCTGGCACTGGCTCGCTGGGGCGAAGCACGCCTGACGCTTGAACACGATTACCCACAGCCGCTGACTGTACGGGTGTTCGATCACGTCCCCGACGGCCTGAGCATGGAAAACATGCCGCAGTCCATCGAACTGCGCCCCGGTGAGCGCAGCGAACTGGGCTATCGGCTGCGCCCCTTGCGGCGTGGCCACTTCTGTTTCAGTCGTTGCGAACTTCACCTGCCCAGCCCCTTCGGGTTGTGGTCCGCGCGGCGCTTTGTCGAGGTCAGCGATGCAACCCGGGTCTATCCGGATTTCGCCCGTCTGTATGGCGCACAGCTATTGGGTGTGGATAACTGGTTGAGCCAGTTGGGCGTGCGTCAGCGCCAACGACGAGGGTTGGGACTGGAGTTTCATCAACTGCGCGAGTTTCGGGAGGGCGACAGCCTGCGGCAGATCGACTGGAAAGCCACCGCGCGCCAACGCACGCCGATCGCTCGGGAATACCAGGACGAACGCGACCAGCAGATCGTGTTCATGCTCGATTGTGGTCGGCGCATGCGCAGCCAGGATGCCGAACTTTCCCACTTCGATCACGCCCTCAACGCCTGCCTGCTGCTCAGTTACGTCGCCTTGCGCCAGGGCGATGCGGTCGGGCTATGCACCTTCGCCTGTGACCAGCCGCGCTACCTGGCTCCCGTCAAGGGCACCGGGCAATTGAACCTGTTGCTCAACACCGTCTACGA
This sequence comes from Pseudomonas sp. LY-1, assembly GCF_053502595.1. NCBI lineage: Bacteria > Pseudomonadati > Pseudomonadota > Gammaproteobacteria > Pseudomonadales > Pseudomonadaceae > Pseudomonas > Pseudomonas sp. LY-1. The sequence goes on from NZ_CP094353.1 coordinate 5,567,798, forward strand.
CCTGGACACCACCCGACGCGCGGCCGACTACGAGGCCGCGGCCAACCAACTGCTGGCTCGGCAGAAACGCCGGGCGCTGGTGATCGTGGTGAGCAACCTGCGGGATGAGGACGATGAAGCGTTACTGACGGCGGTCAAACGCATCAGCCGGCAACACCGGGTACTGGTCGCCAGCCTGCGTGAAGAAGTACTCGACCAACTGCGCCTGTCGCCCGTGCAAACCCTGCCCGAAGCGCTGGCCTATAGCGGCGCCGTCGACTACCTCAATCAACGCGACGAACTGCATGACCGCCTGAGCGCTCACGGGTTGTCGGTACTGGATACGCCACCCTCGGAATTGGGCGCCGCCCTGGTGACACGCTACCTGGGCTGGAAAAAAGCTGGCGTACTGTGAAAGCAACACACCCCGGCGTGGGTCGCCACACCCAAGTCGGGGTGACTGCGCGCAATGTCTAAGCGGACGCCTGTAAGGGGTCAAAACTGAAGTACCGCAGCAAGGCTTTGATCAGTTGACCGTATTCTGCAGGCGCCTCAACCACACTGAAGCCTGAGTCGTAATGCTGGGGATTGATGTCCTCATAGCTCCATAAACAGGTCGCCGTGAAATCAACTGCCTGGAAATCGCCGTCAGCCGTGGGAATCTTCAAGCGCAGCTCGAACTCCGCGTCGACCATCATCGGCAATTGACTGATCAACATCAGCCCTTCTGCAGAGACGTTACCCAAGTAACCAATGGGCTTGTCCGTAAGCCGGTTGAACACTTGCAGGAAACAAGACAATTGATGCCGCTCAATTCGTCGGTTGGTAAACATGCTGATATCGCCATCCATTGGCCATAACTCTGGCCGCGCCAGTGATTCGGAACGGGCCTAACACCCCCGCTCTCCCTGGAGATCGGTGCGACAACAGCTAGCGCTTTGCCACTCTACCGCCTGCCAACCCCAAGTATTCCATCCGCTCGAACACAAACTTGTACAAACGAACATTCAAAGAATAGCCCAAGACTGGTGACGAGCCAGCTATAGAATGACAAATATCATCACAACGACGCAGGACGTGGCTGCGCAACGCTCGCACCAGGGTAATGCCCCAGTTGCTGCAGGGTATCGAGGCGCGCGCGGGCCCGGTAGGCGTACTCGCTGGACGGATACTGGTTGATGATGAACTGATAGGTTTGCACCGCGTCGACGAACAGCTTCTGCCGCTCCAGACACTGCCCGCGCAACATCGAGACCTCCGGCTGCACATAGCGCCGAGTGCGACTTTCACGGTCGACCTGGGACAATTCCAGGGTGACGCGCTCGCAGTCACCGACCCCATACGCACGGTAGGCGTTGTTCAAATGGTGGTCCATCGACCAACGGGTACAGCCGACAACACTGACGGCCAGGGCAGCAATGAGCAAAATTCGCATGAGGGTTCTCCTGTCTCGTGCAGTGTATCGACCCCTCGTCAAAAATCTTCAAGGATGTTCATCTAATCAATCATAGCGAAAAGCGAATCGCCGATAAGTAGTGCAAACGAACAATGACTACAACCAAAGAGCATAGTAGCCTTCCCCAGCGCTTGAACTCAGGAGTCTGTGCATGTCCGTCCGTCGCACCAAAATCGTCGCCACCCTTGGCCCGGCCAGTAACTCGCCGGAAGTCCTCGAACAGCTGATTCTGGCTGGTTTGGACGTTGCCCGTCTGAACTTCTCCCACGGCACCCCGGACGAGCACAAGGCTCGCGCCAAGCTGGTGCGTGACCTGGCCGCCAAGCATGGTCGCTTCGTCGCACTGCTGGGTGACCTGCAAGGCCCGAAAATTCGTATCGCCAAATTCACCGACAAGCGGATCGAGCTGAAGATCGGTGACACGTTCACCTTCTCCACCAGCCACCCGCTGACCGAAGGCAACCAGCAAATCGTGGGTATCGACTACCCGGACCTGGTCAAGGATTGCGGCGTCGGCGACGAACTGCTGCTGGACGACGGCCGCGTGGTCATGCGAGTCGACACCGCCAGCGTCACCGAACTGAACTGCACCGTGATCATCGGCGGCCCGCTGTCGGATCACAAAGGCATCAACCGTCGCGGTGGTGGCCTGACGGCGCCGGCCCTGACTGAAAAAGACAAGGCCGACATCAAGCTCGCCGCCGAAATGGAAGTGGATTACCTCGCGGTGTCCTTCCCTCGCGACGCCGCCGACATGGAATACGCCCGCAAGCTGCGCGACGAAGCTGGCGGCACTGCCTGGCTGGTGGCGAAGATCGAACGCGCCGAAGCCGTGGCCGATGACGAAACCCTCGACGGCCTGATCATGGCGTCCGACGCCGTGATGGTTGCCCGTGGCGACCTTGGCGTGGAAATCGGTGATGCTGAACTGATCGGTATCCAGAAGAAAATCATCCTGCACGCACGCCGCCACAATAAAGCGGTGATCGTGGCGACCCAGATGATGGAGTCGATGATCCAGAACCCGATGCCGACCCGCGCCGAAGTGTCCGACGTGGCCAACGCCGTGCTCGACTACACCGACGCCGTGATGCTCTCGGCTGAAAGTGCCGCTGGCCCATACCCGCTGGAAGCCGTCCAGGCCATGGCGCGTATCTGCATCGGTGCCGAAAAGCACCCGACCAGCAAGACCTCCAGCCACCGCATCGGCAAAGTGTTCGAAAGCTGTGACCAGAGCATCGCCCTGGCCGCCATGTACACCGCCAACCACTTCCCTGGCGTCAAAGCGATCATCGCCCTGACCGAAAGTGGCTACACGCCGTTGATCATGTCCCGCATCCGTTCCTCGGTGCCGATCTACGCGTTCTCCCCGCACCGCGAAACCCAGGCCCGCGCGGCGCTGTTCCGTGGCGTCTACACAGTACCGTTCGACCCGGCGTCGTTGCCGCCTGAGCAAGTCAGCCAGGCTGCCATCGACGAACTGCTCAAGCGTGGCGTAGTGGAGAAAGGCGACTGGGTCATCCTGACCAAGGGCGACAGCTACCACACCATCGGCGGCACCAACGGCATGAAAATCCTGCACGTTGGCGACCCAATGGTCTGAGTGATCCGCTGAAAAACCAAAGCCCCGCCCTGTGAATGGCGGGGCTTTTTGCTTTGCAGCGCACGGTAATGGGCTTGCCTGCGATGGCGTCATCAGCGCCCGGCAATCGACCGGGACAGGAACACATCGGCCAGCAGTTGATTGCGCGGCAGCCCCGCCAGGAACAGGCGCTTGGAAAACGCCTCGACGCTGGCCGGATGCCCGCAGAGCAAGGCCAGCGTTTGCCGGGAAACCAGCCGCAGTTGCGCCAATGCCGGGGTCAAGTCCGCCGCCGTCCACAGCTCCACCGTCAGGTTCGGATGGCGGGCGGCCAGCGCTGCCAGGGGCTCGGCCAAGTAGTGACCGCTGGCATCGTGGGCCAGGTGAATCACGCGGATCGCGCCTTGATGATCCTGGCGCAATGCCTCCCGTAACACCCCCCACAACGGGCCCAGGCCGGTGCCGGAAGCCAATAGCCACAGCGGCCGGGATTGCCAGTCGGGGTCGTATTGCAGCGCGCCGCCGCGCAGTTCGCCCAGGCGCAGGCGGTCACCGACGCGCAACTGTCGAGCGGCATCGCTGAATGCGCCGGGCTGACGGCAATCGAGATGAAACTCCAGGAACGGATCTTCCTGAGGCAGGCTGGCCAGGGAATACGGGCGCGCCACCGGCCCCGCCCACAGCACCAGATGCTGCCCGGCCCGGTAGCGCAGGCCACGCTCCGGTTGCAGGCGCAAGCGCAACACCTGCGCGCTCAACCAATCCACGCCCACCACCTCGGCCGACACGCCGTCACGGCTCGGATCAAACGCTTCGACCTGCAGGTCCGCCGTCACCCGGCACTGGCAGGCCAGGCGCCAGCCATCCTGGCGTTGCGCCGGGCTGAGGGCGTCGGGCTGCAGGTCCTCGACCTCGCCCCGGCAACGTACCAGGCATGCATGGCAACTGCCGGCGCGGCAACTGTAGGGCACGGCGACGCCGGCCTGGTTCAGGGCATCCAACAGGTTGCTGCCGGTGGAGACCGACCAGTGGCGTTCGCCGACGTGCAGTTCAGGCATACAAGGTCTCGGATCAAAAAATGCGTACACAGGGAATCACGCCCGGCAGAGTTTGACCATAGTCGGGTGTATCGGCCACCGTGCCGGGTTATACTGCCGCGCCTTTTTAGCGTCGCGCCAGCATCACTCGGCGTGCCTTGGAAAGGTGGTTTCAGCCGACCGATACACCCCACTGAAGCCACCTTTATTGAATGTTCCCTTATAGAGGAGCGCGACTCATGACCGTGATCAAGCAAGACGACCTGATTCAGAGCGTTGCCGACGCCCTGCAATTCATTTCCTACTACCACCCCGTTGACTTCATCCAGGCAATGCACGAAGCCTACCTGCGCGAAGAATCGCCAGCAGCCCGTGACTCCATCGCCCAGATCCTGATCAACTCGCGCATGTGTGCCACCGGCCACCGCCCGATCTGCCAGGATACCGGTATCGTCACCGTGTTCGTGCGCGTGGGCATGGACGTGCGTTGGGACGGCGCCACCATGGGCCTGGACGACATGATCAACGAAGGCGTGCGTCGCGCCTACAACCTGCCGGAAAACGTCCTGCGTGCTTCGATCCTCGCCGATCCGGCGGGCGCGCGTAAAAACACCAAGGACAACACCCCGGCGGTGATCCACTACTCCATCGTCCCGGGTAACACCGTGGAAGTGGATGTGGCCGCCAAGGGCGGTGGTTCCGAGAACAAGTCGAAAATGGCCATGCTCAACCCGTCCGACTCGATCGTCGACTGGGTGCTCAAGACCGTTCCGACCATGGGCGCCGGCTGGTGCCCACCGGGCATGCTCGGCATCGGCATCGGCGGCACCGCCGAGAAAGCCGCCGTCATGGCCAAGGAAGTGTTGATGGAATCCATCGACATCCACGAGCTGAAAAAGCGCGGCCCGTCCAACCGTATCGAAGAGATGCGCCTGGAGCTGTTCGAGAAGGTCAACCAACTGGGTATCGGCGCCCAGGGCCTGGGTGGCCTGACCACCGTGCTCGACGTGAAGATCATGGACTACCCGACCCACGCCGCCTCCCTGCCGGTGTGCATGATCCCCAACTGCGCCGCCACCCGTCACGCGCACTTCGTGCTCGACGGTTCGGGCCCGGCATCGCTGGAAGCACCCTCGCTGGACGCCTACCCGGAAATCGTCTGGGAAGCCGGCCCGTCGGCCCGTCGCGTCAACCTCGACACCCTGACCCCGGAAGACGTGCAGAGCTGGAAGCCGGGCGAAACCGTATTGCTCAACGGCAAGATGCTCACCGGTCGCGACGCCGCGCACAAGCGCATGGTCGAGATGCTGAACAGGGGCGAAACCCTGCCAGTGGACCTCAAAGGTCGCTTCATCTACTACGTTGGCCCGGTTGATCCGGTGCGCGATGAAGTGGTTGGCCCGGCTGGCCCGACCACTGCGACGCGGATGGACAAGTTCACTCGTCAGATCCTCGAGCAAACCGGCCTTTTGGGCATGATCGGCAAATCCGAGCGCGGCCCGACCGCCATCGAAGCGATCAAGGATTACAAGGCCGTGTACCTGATGGCCGTGGGTGGTGCTGCTTACCTGGTGGCGCAAGCCATCAAGAAGTCGCGCGTTGTCGCCTTCGCCGAACTGGGCATGGAAGCGATCTACGAGTTCGAAGTGAAAGACATGCCGGTCACCGTCGCGGTGGACAGCAAAGGCGAATCCGTCCACATCACCGGTCCTGCCATCTGGCAGAAAAAGATCAGTGAAAGCCTGGCGGTAGAAGTGCAGTAAGCGCTTCTTCGCACCGATAAAGGCGATTGCGGCTACACAGCCCAGTCGCCTTTTTTATGGCGCATGCTATGGTGCTCCCCCCTAATTGCAGCTGTTCATACCCGTATGATCGCAATCCCCCGTCCACTGCGCCTGACCGCCTACTCCCTATTGATCATCGCCGGTGCGGTGCTGGCCGCCGCCTTGGCCACGCGCCACGCCGAACGCCAGGCCCTGGTCGACGATGCCGCACGCGCCAATCAGCAGCTCATGCTATACGGCAACTCGTTGCACACCCTGATCGAACGCTACCGCGCGCTGCCCGCCGTGCTGGCGCTGGATTCGGAAATGATCAGCGCGCTGAAAGGCCCGCTGGATGCCGCGACCCAGGACGTGCTCAACCGTAAACTGGAACGTATCAACGGCGCCGCACAGTCCTCCACATTGGAACTGATGGACCGCACCGGCCTGGCCGTGGCCGCGAGCAACTGGAACCTGCCGAGCAGCTACGTCGGGCACAATTACGCGTTCCGGCCATATTTCAGCCAGACCCGGAGCCAGGGCACCGGGCGCTTTTATGCGGTCGGGGTGACCACCGGCGTGCCGGGGTATTTCCTTTCCAGCGCAGTGCTCGATGAACACGAGCAGTTCCTCGGTGCCATGGTAGTCAAGCTGGAATTCCCCGAACTCGAGCGTGAGTGGGCCCAGGGTAACGACCTGCTGCTGGTCAGCGACGCCCGCGGTATCGTGTTTATCGCCAACCAGCCGGGCTGGCGTTATCGCAACCTGCGCCCGCTGTCGGCTAGCGACCTGGCCGAACTACAGGCCACCCGCCAATACGACAAGAAACAATTGCAACCGCTGAAGACCCAGACCCTGCAACGTTTCGACGAAAACAGCCACCTGATGCGCGTCAACGGCCCCGATGGCAACGCCAATTACATCTGGGAATCCCTGCCGCTGAAGGCCGAAGGCTGGACCTTGCACCTGCTGCGCAAACCTCAGTTCCCCTTCGAAGACCAACGCAACGCCGGCCTCGCTGCCGCCGGTTCGTGGCTGGCGCTGGTGTTCCTGGTGCTGTTTCTGACCCAGCGCTGGCGTCTGGCCCGCATGCGCCAGCGCAGCCGCGAAGAGCTCGAACAGCTGGTCGAGGAGCGCACCCAGGCGCTGCGCACGGCCCAGGATGGCTTGGTGCAATCGGCCAAGCTGGCGGCGCTGGGGCAGATGTCTGCGGCCCTCGCCCATGAAATCAACCAGCCACTCACCGCGCAGCGCATGCAATTGGCGACCCTGCGCCTGCTGCTGGACCATGGCCGCGTGGGCGATGCCTACAAGGCGCTCACGCCACTGGACGACATGCTCACGCGCATGGCCGCGCTAACTGGCCATCTCAAGACATTCGCCCGCAAGAGCCCCAGCGGCCTGCGCGAACGCCTGGACCTGGCCAAGGTGGTCGACCAATCCCTGGAGTTGCTCGACGCACGCCTGCGCGATGAAGGCATCGGCACCGTGCTGGACCTGACCCGTCCCGCCTGGGTCCGTGGCGACGCGATCCGCCTGGAACAGGTACTGATCAACCTGCTGCGCAATGCCCTCGACGCCATGGCCAACAAACCGCGCAAACGCCTGGAAATCCGCCTGCACGCCGATGAGCAACTGTGGCAGTTGACCGTCAGCGACAGCGGCGGAGGCATCGCCGAAGAACACCTGAACAGCGTGTTCGACCCCTTCTTCACCACCAAACCCGTGGGCGATGGGCTCGGCCTGGGGCTGGCGGTGTCCTACGCTATCGTGCACGAACTGGGTGGGCGCCTGTGCGTCGCTAACCGTGGCGACGGAGCGGTGTTTACCCTGACCCTGCCTATCGCGCTGGAGACGCCGGAGCTATGTTGAATGCGGTGATTGTGATCGATGACGAAGCCAGCATTCGCACGGCCGTCGAGCAGTGGCTGAGCCTGTCGGGGTTTGAAGTGCAGTTGTTCAGTCGCGCCGAGGCCTGCCTGGCGCAACTGCCCAAGGACTTTCCCGGGGTGATTTTGAGCGACGTGCGCATGCCCGGCCTCAGCGGCCTGGAACTGCTGGCCGAAGTGCGGCGGCGCGATGCCGACTTGCCGGTGATCCTGCTGACCGGCCATGGCGATGTGCCGATGGCCGTCGAAGCCATGCGCGACGGAGCCTACGACTTCCTGGAAAAACCCTTCAGCCCCGAAGCCCTGCTCAACAGCCTACGCCGCGCCCTCGATAAACGCGGGCTGATCCTGGAAAACCGCCGCCTGCATCAACAGGCCGATCATCGGACACAATTGGAAAACAGCCTGCTGGGCGTGTCCCGCAGCTTGCAGAACCTGCGCCGCCAGGTGCTGGACCTGGCGACACTCCCAGTCAATGTACTGATCCGCGGCGAGACCGGCAGCGGCAAGGAACTGGTCGCCCGCTGCCTGCACGACTTCGGCCCGCGGGCGAAGAAAGCCTTTGTCGCGCTCAATTGCGCGGCGATCCCCGAGCAGTTGTTTGAAGCCGAGCTGTTTGGCCACGAGAGCGGCGCGTTTACGGGGGCCCAGGGCAAGCGTATCGGCAAGCTGGAATACGCCCACGGTGGCACGCTGTTTCTGGATGAAATCGAAAGCATGCCCCTGGTCCAGCAAGTCAAATTGCTGCGCGTGTTGCAGGAGCAGAAGTTGGAGCGGCTGGGCTCCAACCAAAGTATCCACGTCGACCTGCGCATCATTGCCGCGACCAAGCCGGACCTGTTGGACGAGGCCCGCGCCGGGCGTTTTCGCGAAGACCTGGCCTATCGGCTGAACGTCGCGCAACTGCGCCTGCCGCCCCTGCGCGAGCGTCGTGAAGATATACCGCTGCTGTTCGATCACTTTGCGCAAAGCGCCGCCGAACGCCTGGGCCGCACCGTTGAACCGCTGAGTGGCGCGCAACTGGGGCGCCTGCTCAGCCATGACTGGCCGGGCAACGTGCGCGAACTGGCCAACGTCGCCGAACGCCAGGTGTTGGGGCTTGGCGAGCCAGAGCCCGAAGGCATCGAGGCCGGGCAATCATTGGCGGCGCAACAGGAAGCCTTCGAGGCCCACTGCCTGAAAGCCGCACTGACCCGGCACAAAGGCGATATCAAGGCAGTGCTGGCCGAGCTGCAACTGCCCCGGCGCACCTTCAATGAGAAGATGCAGCGGCATGGGTTGGTGCGGGAGATGTTTCTCTAGGCCATGCTGTGGGTTGCTTTCAAAGACCCCATCGCCGGCAAACCATAAGCGGATTTCCGCTCAACCAGCCCAAAACCATCAGCGGCTTTCCGCTCAAAAAAACCTGCAAACCCTTCTAGACCGGGCCTTCCCCCACCTGGCACAGCTCCTGCTACAGCCCCAATCAGGCTGTGCTCAGGCACGCTCCATAAAAACAACTATCTGAAGGATCCTTCAATGGATAACTCCAATACCTTGCCTCTGGGGTCGGCGGCTGCGCCGGCGAAAGAACGCACCACCTCCAGCCGCATCAAATCGATCTTCAGCGGATCGGTCGGCAACATGGTCGAGTGGTACGACTGGTACGTCTACGCGGCGTTCTCGCTGTACTTCGCCAAAGCCTTCTTCCCCAAAGGCGACACCACCGCCCAACTGCTCAACACCGCTGCGATCTTCGCCGTGGGCTTCCTGATGCGCCCGATCGGCGGCTGGTTGATGGGCCTGTATGCCGACCGCGCCGGGCGTAAAGCCGCGTTGATGGCCTCGGTACTGTTGATGTGCTTCGGCTCGCTGATCATCGCCCTGAGCCCGGGCTATGAAACCATCGGCGTCGGTGCGCCGATCCTGCTGGTGTTCGCCCGCCTGCTGCAAGGCTTGTCGGTCGGTGGCGAATACGGCACCTCGGCCACTTACCTGAGTGAAATGGCGACCAAGGAACGTCGCGGTTTCTTCTCCAGCTTCCAGTACGTGACCCTGATCTCCGGCCAGCTCATTGCCCTGGCGGTGCTGATCGTGCTGCAACAGACCCTCACCACCGAGCAACTGTACGATTGGGGCTGGCGTATCCCGTTCGCCATCGGCGCCCTGTGCGCAGTGGTCGCGCTGTACCTGCGGCGCGGCATGGAAGAAACCGAGTCGTTCACCAAAAAGGAAAAAGCCAAGGAAAGCGCGATGCGCACCTTGATGCGCCACCCCAAGGAACTGATGACCGTGGTCGGCCTGACCATGGGCGGCACCCTGGCCTTCTACACCTACACCACCTACATGCAGAAGTACCTGGTGAACACCGTCGGCATGAGCATTTCCGACTCCACCACCATCTCGGCGGCGACGCTGTTTCTGTTCATGTGCCTGCAACCCCTGGTCGGCGCGCTGTCGGACAAGGTCGGCCGGCGTCCTATCCTGATCGCCTTCGGCATCCTCGGCACACTGTTCACCGTGCCGATCCTCACCACCCTGCACACCATCCAGAGCTGGTGGGGCGCGTTCTTCCTGATCATGGCGGCGCTGATCATCGTCAGCGGCTACACCTCGATCAACGCGGTGGTGAAGGCAGAACTGTTCCCCACCGAAATCCGCGCGCTGGGCGTGGGCCTGCCGTATGCATTGACCGTATCGATCTTCGGCGGCACCGCTGAATACATCGCGCTGTGGTTCAAGAGCATCGGCCTGGAAACCGGCTACTACTGGTACGTGACTGCGTGTATCGCGGTGTCGTTGGTGGTCTACGTGACCATGAAGGACACCCGCAAGCATTCGCGGATCACCACTGACTAACGGCTGGATGCGGTAACACATGTGGGAGCAAGTCGAATCGTCGCACCGACCCTCCCGCACGTTGCTCTTCAGGACACGTGAACAGTGCTTCGCTCAGGGTGGAATGAAAATTCCATAAGGCCGATGGAAATTCGCCGCCATGGCTTGCACTATGACGGCCCCCAGAAAAGCGCAGCAGGAACCCCGGCGATGTCTGACGATAGCTACTACTACGAACCCGCCAACGGCCACGGCCTGCCCCATGACCCGTTCAATGCCATTGTTGGCCCACGGCCGATCGGTTGGATTTCGTCCCACGACAGCCAAGGTCGCCTGAACCTGGCGCCCTACAGTTTCTTCAATGCGTTCAACTACATTCCGCCGATCATTGGGTTTTCCAGCGTCGGGCGCAAAGACAGCCTGAACAATATCGAACAGACCGGCGAGTTTGTGTGGAACCTGGCCACCCGCCCGTTGGCCGAGCAGATGAACCAGAGCTGTGCCGCCGTACCGCCAGAGGTGAATGAGTTCGAGTTGTCCGGCCTGACGCCGGTGGCCTCGAAGATCGTCGGCGTGCCGCGGGTGGGCGAGAGCCCGGTGTCGTTCGAGTGCAAGGTCACGCAGATCATCCAACTGCAGCGCGCCGACCAGGTATTGGTACCCAGTTGGCTGGTGCTGGGCGAGGTGGTCGCGGTGCATATTGCCAAGTGGCTGCTCAAGGATGGGATCTACGACACCGCCGCCGCCGAACCGATCCTGCGTGGCGGCGGCCCGGCGGATTACTTCCAAGTGGGCCCTGAGGCGCTGTTCAAAATGTATCGCCCAGGCGCCAACAAACCCTGACTGCAGTGCAATAAAAAATGTGGGAGGGGGCTTGCCCCCGATAGCGGAGTTGAAGCTACAGATAGGCTGACTGACACACCGCCATCGGGGGCAAGCCCCCTCCCACATTAGTTGGCGCCGGTTGCCCAGGCCAGTTGGCCGTCTTGATCCACATCGACCAGACACTCAAGTTGCAGCGTCGCCGCATCGTCGGCATCGGACGCCGTCTTGAACCTCTGTCCATCCAGGATCTTGTGAAACTGCGGTGCGCCCATACCATCCAGCGCCTTGACGGCGACGGCGGCGCTGTAGCCCCCTTCGCCCGGTACTACGGCGGAAACGGCTTCGTGGTGAGCAAATTGTTTACGTGCCATGTTGCAGGTCCTGGCCAATGGAAAGTCGGCCATTCTAAACCCTAACCGGCGAGTTGCAGGTACTCGCCGTAGGCATTGGCGGCGGATGCATCGGTGAAGGTCTGGAAGTCCATACTGCGCACGACCATGTCGTTCAACAGCTCGGAGAAGATCATCAGGGCCGGCGAGTTGAAGTAGGCACTCATCGCCTGTTCGCTGCTCCAGAAGCCCGAGACCAGCCAGACATCAGGGTCGACCTGGGAATGCTGCAACGAAAATTGCAGGCAACCCTGAGCCTGACGGCCCGGTTCGATCAAACTGCTCAAGCGAGCACCGAGTTCGGTGCTGCAACCGCTGCGGGCGCGGATAAAGGCCATATGGCTCGCGGGAATGGGGGTGGACATGTTCGACTCTCCCGTTGAGAAGTGATGCTCGGCAAGCACGGTGAGGGCGTGTTGCCACAGGATCAAAGATAACGGCGCAGGTCGAGGCGCGGTTAGTCGATTCCTGCCGGCTTATTGCACAATCCTGCGAAAAGCGTAGACAGAACGATTGCCCGCCGGTTTTATTCCACAGGCAGACGCCATATTTCAGGGCGATGACCGTTCTCCTGCTTGCCTGATTCACGATGTGTCGCAGGATCAGGCAAGGATTGTGCAGAATCGACATACCATGGTTTGAACAGCCGCCGCTAAGCTGAGCCCATCAAAAAAGCCTGCAGAGGACGTCCCATGTCGTCGCCCGAACCCAAGTCCATGCCCCTCGATGCCGAGATGGAAAAACAGCGCGCCGAACTGGCCAGCATCGTGCATCGGCATACCTGGGAAGACGGCTCCTACGGTACGGCGATCACGTCACTGTTCCTGAACCGCCACAACACGCCGCGCGACTTCAGCCCGGTGCTGGTGGAACCCGCCTTGTGCATCCTGGCCAACGGCCGCAAGGAAGTGCGCCTGGCTGACGAAATTTTTGCCTATGACCCGCTCAATTACCTGGTGTTTTCGGTGTCGATGCCGGTGGCCGGGCGGATCATCGATGCCACTCCGCAAGACCCTAACCTGTCGATCCGCATCAACATCGACCCGGCGCAGCTCACCGCCCTGATCGCAGAAGCCGGGCCGATGGGGGTGCCGTCGCGCCCGACCCCGCGTGGGATGTACGTCGACCGCATCGACAACCAACTGCTCGACGCCGTACTGCGCTTGACGCGCTTGCTCGATTCGCCCAAAGACATTGCGATGCTGGCGCCGTTAATCAGCCGCGAAATTCTCTACCGCTTGTTACGTGGGCCGCAGGGCTACCGGCTGTATGAAATCGCCGTGGCCAACAGTCAGAGTCATCGGGTCAGCCAGGCGATCAAATGGCTCAATGGCAACTATGAACAGCCGCTGCGCATCGATGACCTGGCCAAGGAAGTGAACCTGAGCGTCTCGACCTTGCACCACCGTTTCAAAGCCATCACCGCCATGAGCCCGCTGCAATACCAGAAGCAGTTGCGCTTGCAGGAAGCGCGGCGGCTGATGATTGCCGAAGGGCTGGAAGCCTCCGCGGCGGGGTATCGGGTGGGGTATGAAAGCCCGTCGCAGTTCAGCCGCGAGTACAGCCGGTTGTTTGGTGCGCCGCCGCTGCGGGATTTGGCGAGGTTGCGTCAGAGCGTGTGATTCACTGCCGATCAGATGTGGGAGGGGTGGTGCGACTTGCTCCCGATGGCGGTGAGTCAGCTAAAGATAAGCTGACTGTTGCACCGCTATCGGGAGCAAGCTCCCTCCCACATTTGCCCGATGGTGTTCTTTAGTCGAGGGTTCGGGGCAGTTGCAAGGTGACCCGCAAGCCACCCTCGCGCAAATTCTGCAAACTCACTTCGCCGCCATGGCTGTGCGCAATGTTGCGCGCGATGCCCAGGCCCAGGCCGTAGCCCTGCTGCTGGCCGGCGAGGCGGAAGTGCGGTTCGAAGACTTGCTCCAGGCGCTGTTCCGGCACGCCGGGGCCTTCGTCGTCGACGTGCAGGATGAACTCCGCGCCATCGTCCTCGATATGCAAATGGGCGTTCTGCCCGTACTTCAATGCGTTGTCGATCAGGTTGCCGATGCAGCGCTTGAGCGCCAGCGGCTTGCCCGGATACGGCGCCAACGCGCGCCCATGCTGGGTCACGCGGCCGTTGCCGTTGGGCGCCAGGTACGGTTCCACCAGGCAGTCGAGCACATGGTTGAGGTCGACCGGCTCGATGTTTTCGTGGATGTCGGTGTCTTTCACGCACTGCAGCGCGCCTTTGACCAGCAACTCCAACTCATCCAGGTCGCGGCCGAATTTGGTTTGCAGGTTTTCATCTTCGAGCAATTCGACCCGCAGGCGCAGGCGTGTGATCGGTGTGCGCAAGTCGTGGGAAATTGCACTGAACAACTGGCTGCGTTCGGTGAGGTAACGGCTGATGCGTTCGCGCATGGCATTGAAGGCGCGCCCCACTTCCACCACTTCACTGCCGCCGCCTTCGGCCACCGGCTCCACGTCGGCGCCCAGCGACATGTCCCGCGCTGCCCGCGCCAGGCGCTTGAGCGGCCGGCTCTGCCAGTGGACCAACAGGCCGATGAACAGCAGCAAAAAGCCGCTGGTCAGCACGATAAACCACACTTGCTGCGACGGCAGACCTTGCTCTTCGAGGCTGGTGTACGGCTCGGGCAACAGCGAGGCGATGTACAGCCATTCGCCGGGAGCGAGTTGGATCTGGGTGACCAGCACCGGCGGGTTCACCGGCTCCAGGGTCAACGCGTAATGCGCCCAGGAGCGTGGCAGCTCATCGAGTTTCAATCCGGCATTGAAGATGCGCAGGTCTTCGGCGCTGACGAACTCCACCGAGATATGCACATCGGCGCCCAAGGTCTGGCGCAACACTTCATCGACCGCTTTGAGCACCGCTTGCTTGCGCGGGGTCTGCGGCAAGATCGCCATGTCCAGCGGGCGGTCATTGAGCGTCACCACAAAACGTGTGCCGCCCATGCTGCGCAATTGGTCGAGGACCAACGGGCGATAAGCCACCGGCAGCGAACGGAAATAGCTCACGCTGGCCGTCATCGAATGCGCCAGGCTACGGGCGCTGGTGACCAGGCCTTCGAGCTGGGTGGCGCGCAATTGCGAAACCCAGATCACGCTGGACAGCGCCTGGGCGAACAGCACCGCGAGCAAGGTCAGCAGCAGCATGCGCCCCAGCAGCGAGCGCGGCACCGGGAAGCGGCGGCGCCGTTCGCTCAGGTGTTCAATGGGCATTGCCGGCAACCACGCTGGCTGCCAGTTGATAACCGCTGCCGCGCACGGTGCGGATCAGCCTCGGCGGTTTTTCCGTGTCGCGCAGGCGTTGGCGCAGGCGGCTGACGGCCATGTCGACGATCCGATCGAGCGGCATCAGGTCGCGGCCACGGGTGGCGTTGCCGATGGTGTCGCGGTCGAGGATTTGTTGCGGGTGGTCGAGAAACAGCTTGAGCAGGGCAAAGTCGGCACCGGAGAGGATCACCTCTTCACCGTCGACGTGAAACAGTCGGTGGCTGATCGTGTCCAGGCGCCATTCATCGAACGCCAACACGTCGCCACTGCCGCCGCGCTCCTGGCCGAACTGGCAGCGGCGCAACAGTGCCTTGATCCGCGCCTGCAACTCGCGGGGGCTGAAAGGCTTGCCGATATAGTCGTCGGCGCCCAGCTCCAGGCCGATCACGCGGTCGGCTTCGTCGGAACTGGCGGTGAGCATGATGATCGGCACCTGCGCCTGGCGCGGGTGCTGGCGAATCCAGCGACACAGGCTGAAGCCGTCTTCGTCCGGCAACATCACATCGAGGATGACCAGGTCGCACGGCGCCTCGTCCATCGCCTGACGGAACCCCGCACCGTCCGGCACGCCACGTACCTGGAAACCGGCGCGACTGAGGTAGGTTTGCAGCAATTCGCGGATTTCCTGGTCGTCGTCGACGAGGAGAATCGATTTACTGAATACGCTCACGGGGCCCTCCTTGTTGTTATGGCCATGCTGTAGGAGCGAGCTTGCTCGCGAAAATCCTGAGGCTGCCGCGTATCACCTGATGCGCTTCGTTATCGTCAACATTCTTCGCGAGCAAGCTCGCTCCTACATGGCGAATGCCTGTTCAAGCGCCACACCCGCCCCGGTCAACCCGGAATACGGCGCCGTCACCAGCCACACCGGAATGCCCTTGAAGTAGTCACTCATGCAGCCTTTGTCACTGAAGCTCTTGGCAAAATCGCTGTGGATAAAGAAGTCGGCAAACCGCGGGATCACCCCGCCGACGATATACACACCGCCCCGTGCGCCGGTGGTCAGCACGTTGTTACCGGCTACGCGGCCCAGCCAGATACTGAACTGGTTCAACACTTCCATCGCGACAGGGTCGCCGGCCAGGCCTGCCGCCGTGATCGCTTCCGGCGTATCCAGCACCGGCGTGTGACCATCCACCGCACAGATCGCCCGATACACCCGTGGCAAACCTGCACCACTCAAGGCGCTTTCGGCGCTGACATGACCGATCTCAGTGTAAATGTGCTGCCACAGCTGGGCTTCCCGCGGGCTGCTCAGGGGCAGGTCGACATGCCCGCCCTCCCCCGGCAACGCGGCCCAACGGCCGCCGCCCAGGTCGAGCAAGGTGCCGACGCCCAGGCCGGTGCCCGGACCGATCACCACCGCCGGGCGCAACGGTTCCGGCGTGCCAGGGCAGACCACGCGGAATTCGTCGGGCTTCAAGCGGGTCATGCCCAGGGCCATGGCCGAGAAGTCATTGACCAGCAGCAGTTCATCCACCTGCAAGGTCTTGCAAAACGCAGTCTTACTCAAGCGCCAGTGGTTGTTGGTGAATTTAAATTCATCACCGCTCACCGGCCCGGCCACCGACAGGCACACCGCACCGATGTCGCCGATCGCCAGGCCTTCTTCCTTGAGGTAGACCTTGATCGCGTCCTCCGGGCATTTATGATCCGCGGTGGCATGCACCCGGATCGAATGCAGTGCCTGATCCCGCCACAACGCAAAACGGGCGTTGGTACCGCCGATGTCACCGACCAGCGCAAGTTTCACTTAAGCGTCTCCAAGGCACAGGTAAAGGCGCTGGCGCCTTGCTCTGCGGAGCTTGCGGCCAAGCGCATAAAGGCAAACAGCTCGCGACCGGCCCCCACGTTATTGCCCAACAGGCCCGTGGCAGGTGTGCGCGCTGCAAATTCTGCGGCGTCCACCTTAAGCTCCAAGGTGCCTTTGACGCCATCCACGCGAATGATATCGCCATCGCGCACGCGCGCCAGCGGCCCGCCGCTCTGGGCTTCGGGGTTGACATGGATCGCGGCGGGGATCTTACCCGAGGCGCCGGACATGCGCCCGTCCGTCACCAGCGCCACGTTGAAACCACGGTCCTGCAACACGCCAAGGAACGGGGTCATCTTGTGCAATTCGGGCATGCCGTTGGAGCGCGGCCCCTGGAAGCGCATCACCGCGACAAAGTCTTTTTCCAACTGGCCGGCCTTGAACGCATCGGCCAGATCCTGCTGGTCCTGGAACACCACCGCCGGGGCTTCGACGATTTGGTGCTCGGGGGCCACGGCGGAGACTTTCATCACGCCACGGCCGAGGTTGCCTTCCATCACGCGCAAACCACCTTCCGGCGAGAACGCACGGGCCACGGGGCGCAGGATGGCTTCGTCGAGGCTTTCGATCGGGCCGTCGCGCCAGATCAGCTCGCCGTCGACCAGGAACGGTTCCTGCGTGTAGCGGCTCAGGCCCTTGCCGGCCACGGTGTTGACGTCTTCGTGCAGCAGGCCGGCTTCGAGCAGTTCGCGGATCAGGAACGACATGCCGCCCGCCGCCTGGAAGTGGTTGATGTCGGCCTTGCCGTTTGGATACACGTGCGACAGGGTCGGCACCACTGCGGAGAGGTCGGCCATGTCCTGCCAGGTCAGGATGATACCCGCCGACATGGCGATGGCCGGCATGTGCAGGGTGTGGTTGGTGGAACCGCCGGTGGCGTTGAGCGCGACGATGGCGTTGACGATGGATTTTTCGTCGACGATCTCGCCGATCGGCGTGAAGTTGCCGTTGGCCTTGGTCAGACGCGTGACCTGATGCGCGGCTTCGCGGGTCAGCGCGTCACGCAGCGGCGTGTACGGGTTGACGAACGAGGCGCCGGGCAAATGCAGGCCCATCACTTCCATCAGCAACTGGTTGGTATTGGCGGTGCCATAGAAGGTGCAGGTGCCGGGGCTGTGGTAGGACTTCATCTCCGATTCCAGCAGCTCTTCGCGGCTGGCCTTGCCTTCGGCGTAGCGCTGGCGCACGTCGGCCTTCTGCTTGTTGGAGATGCCCGAGGGCATTGGCCCGCCGGGGACGAAGATCATCGGCAGATGGCCGTAGCGCAGGGCGCCCATCATCAGGCCGGGGACGATCTTGTCGCAGATGCCCAGCATCAGCGCCGCATCGAACATGTTGTGGGACAGCGCTACCGCCGTGGACATGGCAATGACTTCGCGGCTGAGCAGGCTCAGCTCCATGCCCGGTTCGCCCTGGGTCACGCCGTCGCACATGGCAGGCGTGCCGCCGGCGAACTGGCCGACCGAACCGACTTCGCGCAGGGCCTTTTTGATCTGTTCAGGGAAATGTTCATACGGCTGGTGCGCCGAGAGCATGTCGTTATATGACGAAACAATTGCCACGTTGGCGGCGTTCATCATGCGCAGGCTATTTTTATCTTCGGTGCCGCAACCGGCCACGCCGTGGGCAAAGTTGGCGCATTGCAGCTTGCCGCGCATCGGGCCGTCGCTGGCTGCGCCGCGAATGAGTGCAAGGTAAGCCTCGCGGGTAGCACGACTGCGGGCGATAAGCCGTTCGGTGACCTCAAGAACGCGGGGATGCATGTGTAGAACTCCAGGCTAGCGGATGTGGCGACCTGAGCGTCTATGCTGATCAAACGCCCGCAGCACATGGGATGGCAGGGAGTCGTTTGGATCATCGGACCAGTTGATTCAGGTCACTCGTTGTAGATTGAACAAAATATTGCCATTAAAAAGGCTTGTTTTCTATTTTTATGCGAATAATCTTGTAATTCTTACAACAAATCGACGACAGGCAGCTTCCAATGACTCTTCGAATCGCAATCAATGGTTTTGGCCGTATCGGCCGCAATGTCTTGCGCGCACTGTATACCCAAGGCTATCGCCAGGATTTGCAGATCGTCGCCATCAATGACCTGGGCGACAGTTCGATCAATGCCCACCTGCTCAAATATGACACCGTCCACGGTACTTTCGATGCAGAGGTCGCCCACGATCAGGAAAGCCTGACCGTCAATGGTGACCGGATCGCCGTCAGTGCCATTCGCAACCCGGCCGACCTGCCCTGGGCTGCGCACAATATCGACGTGGTGTTCGAATGCACCGGCCTGTTCACCGACCGTGCCAAGGCTGCCGCCCATATTAGCGCCGGCGCGCGCAAGGTGATCATCTCCGCCCCGGCCAAAGGCGCGGATGCCACCGTGGTCTACGGGGTAAACCATGACATTTTGCGTCAATCCCACCAGATCATCTCCAACGCCTCCTGCACCACCAACTGCCTGGCGCCGGTGGCCCAAGTGCTGCACCGCGAGCTGGGCATCGAAAGCGGCCTGATGACCACCATCCATGCCTACACCAACGACCAGAACCTGACCGACGTCTACCACACCGACCCCTACCGCGCGCGCTCGGCCACCCAGAACATGATCCCGAGCAAGACCGGCGCCGCCGAAGCGGTCGGCCTGGTGCTGCCGGAACTGGCGGGCAAGCTGACCGGCATGGCCGTGCGGGTGCCGGTGATCAACGTATCGCTGGTGGACCTCACCGTGCAGTTGAAAAAAGACGCCACGGCCGAGGAAGTCAACGCGCTGCTCAAGGAAGCCAGCCAGCACTCGAAAATCCTCGGCTACAACACCCTGCCGCTGGTTTCCAGTGACTTCAACCACAACCCGCTGTCGTCGATCTTCGACGCCAACCACACCAAGTCCAGCGGCAAACTGCTGAAAGTACTGGCCTGGTACGACAATGAGTGGGGCTTCTCCAACCGCATGCTGGATAACTGCCTGGCGCTCTGCAGCGCCGAGTAATCTTTTGTGGGAGGGGCGGTCCGACGATTCGACTTGCTCCCGATGGCGGTGTATCAGTCATGCATGTGTTGACTGACATTCCGTAATCGGGAGCAAGCTCCCTCCCACATTTGATCGGTCGAGGCCCAGAGAAACAGTCACTTGCCATTTTCGTTGATGATACGCATTATCATTAACTGCAAATCGGTCCGGTATCGCTGTGAGCCAATCTCGCTTCAACCAAGTCTTTCTCACCCAACGGGTGATTCTGCTACGCACCTTGCAGCGGATGGTGAACAACCACAGCACCGCCGAGGACCTGTTGCAGGAAACCTACCTGCGCGTGACCCGGGCCCTGGGCGAGCGGCCGATCGATCACCTCGAACCCTTCGTCTACCAGACCGCGCGCAACCTCGCGCTGGATCACTTGCGTTCGCGCAGGATACAGGCGCGCACACTGCAGGAAGATGTCCCGCTGGACGTCCTGCAAAGCGTCGCCGCCCCCATCAGCACGCCCGAAGACGCGACCCAGGCCGAGCAACTGCTTGAGCACCTGAGCATCAGCCTCGGCCAGTTGAGCGCGCGCCAGCAGCAGATCTTCATCCTCAGCCGCCTGCACGGTTGCAGCTACCAGGAGATTGCCGATCAGTTGGAAGTGTCCTTGAGCACGGTGCAAAAGGAACTGAAATTGATCATGGCCATCTGTGTAGGTGTGGCCGAACGGCTGGATCAGCCTTAAGCTTCATCCGACAGAAATGTCGATCCAGGCTGTAGGAAAGATAAATAGAACGCGGCGAAGACCCGAGGCACACCGTGACGGACCCGAATAAACTGCGCCCCCATGCGCTGGCTCATGAGGTGTTGCAAGACCCGGCGATGGACCAGGCCCTCGACTGGCTGATCGCCTTGCAGTGCCCGCAACCCGGGCAGCAGGCCGCGTTCGAAGCCTGGCTGGCCGGCGATCCGGCGCGCGCCCAGGCCTTCGGCAAAGCCCAGGCGGCCTGGGCTGGCGCGCCCGTCCACAGCGCCGCCGTCGCCTTGGCGGCACCGCGCAAGCCCAGCGCCTGGCGCCGCATCAAGCCGCATTGGAAACCACTGGCCACCGCCGCCGTATTGATGCTCGGGCTGTTCAGCTTCAGCAACCTACCGGTACGCCTGCAAGCCGACCACCTCACCGTGGTGGGTGAACGCCAGCGCCTGCAATTGGACGAGGGCTCGAACGTCTTGCTGAACACCGATTCGGCGTTCTCCAGCAGCATCAAAGACCACCAGCGCATCGCCCGCCTCTACCAGGGCGAAGCGTTTTTCGAGGTGACGCCCAACCGCGGCCTGCCCCTTGAAGTCGACGCCGGCCCCGTGCGCGCCAGCGTGCGCGACACCGCGTTCGCCGTGCGTTACCTCAATGGCGAAGCCCAGGTGCAGGTGCAGCGCGGCGATGTCGACCTGAGCAACACCTTCGACGATGCCCGCGTGCGCCTGAGCGCCGGGCAAAGCATCCGCATCGGCCCCAAGGGTTTCGGCCAACCCGCCAGACTCGATGCCAACAAAGACCTGGCCTGGGTCCAGGGCCGGCTGATTTTCGAAAACTGCCCGATGAGCGAAGTGCTCGCCGAATTGCGCCGCTATTACCCAGGCTGGATCGTCAACACCAACGAGCAACTCGCCAGCGTCGCCGTCACCGGCAACTACCGCCTCGACCAGCCGTTGGACGTGGTGCGCTCCCTGGCCCACATCACCTCGGCCAAGCTCTCTGAATACCCGGCACTGGTGATCCTGAACTAAATGAGAATTATTTTTACTCGATAACGCTCGGCGGTACGTCTCGTCTTAGCCAATGCAACTGATTCCCATTTGAATCGGTTCGCAACTATAAGATTCGTATCTCCGGAGCGCTTTCGATGTCCTCTCGTTTCAATCGCCGGTCTTCTTCGCCCGTGCTGTCCTTGCTGACCGCCGCCATCCTGCTGGCCGGTGCGCCGGTGATGGCCGCCGCCGCCGAACCCACCGCCCGCAGCCAGGGCAACTACAGTTTCAGCATCGAACAGCAGCCGCTGGTTGCGGCACTCAATGCCTTCACCGCCGTGACCGGCTGGCAAGTCGGCCTGCCGGCGGAGCTGGGCCAGGGTGTGTCGTCGCCTGGCGTGCGCGGTGCGCTGTCGCCGGAAAAAGCCCTGGAGCGCTTGTTGATGGGGACCAACCTGAGCTACCGCAAACTCGGCAACAGCAGCATCGCCCTGGAAAAGCGCGCTGCCGGCAGCGTCCTCAACCTGCAACAGTTGACCATCAGCGCCACCCGTAACGAGCAGGACGTCAACAGCGTACCGAACACCGTCAGCGTGCATGAGCGTGAAGCGCTGGACCGCCAGAACGTCAACAACATCCGCGAGTTGGTGCGCTACGAACCCGGCGTCTCGGTCGGTGGCGCCGGCACCCGCGCCGGCAACGCGGGCTACAACATTCGCGGTATCGACGGCGACCGCATCCTCACCCAGGTCGATGGCGTGGAAGTGCCGGACAACTTCTTCAACGGCCCCTACGCCAAGACCCGTCGCAACTACGTCGACCCGGAAATCGTCAAGCGCGTGGAAATCCTGCGCGGCCCGGCGTCAGCCCTGTACGGCAGCAGCGCCATCGGCGGCGCGGTGAGCTATTTCACCCTCGACCCAGACGACATCATCAAGCCCGGCCAGGACGTCGGCGCCCGCCTCAAGACCGGCTACAGCTCCGCCGATGAAAGCTGGCTGACCTCCGCCACCGTCGCCGGCCGCGTACAGGACGTCGACGGTTTGCTGCACCTGAGCCAACGCAATGGCCATGAAACCGAAGCCTACGACGGCAACAACGCCACCGGCCTGGCCCGTACTGGCGCCAACCCCGAGGAGGCGCGCACCACCAACGTGCTGGCCAAGCTGGGCTGGAATTATGGCGATGACAACCGTCTGGGCCTGACTTACGAGAAGTACAAGGACGATCGCGACGTCAACCTGAAGAATGCGGTGGGAGGCCCGTTCGTCGGCGGCCAAGGCTTCAATCTCTACCGTGACCGACGGGGCAACGACACCATCACCCGCGAACGTTTCGGCCTGGAAAATACCTTCGCCCTCAACTCGCCCATGGCTGATCGCATCAAGACCAGCCTCAATTACCAGATCGCCAAGACCGACCAGACCACCGCAGAAATCTACCAGGCGGGCCGTCGGGTATTGCGCACCCGCGACACGCTTTACGAAGAAAAGCAGTGGATATTCGATGCCCAGTTGGACAAGGCTTTCAGCCTCGGCGACACCGATCACCAAGTGACCTACGGCACCACGCTCAAGCAGCAGAAAGTCACCGGCTCCCGCGAGGGCGCGGCCACTTGCCTCGCCGTCGGCGCCGGTTGCACAGCCATTGGCGCGCCCAGCCCAACGGCCAGCGACAGCGTGACGAAGACCAGCGACTTCCCGGACCCAACCATCAACACCTATTCGCTGTTTGCCCAGGATCAGATCGCGTGGGACAAATGGACCTTCCTGCCCGGCGTGCGTTATGACTACACCCGGCTCAAACCCAAGCTGACCCAGGAATTCCTCAGCAACGTCAACCCGACCGGCCAATACCCGGTGAGCGACAAGGAAAAAACCTGGCACCGTGTCACCCCCAAGTTCGGCCTGACTTACGCCCTGACCGATCACTACACCGTGTTTGGCCAATACGCCGAAGGCTTCCGCACGCCCTCGGCCAAGGCGCTGTACGGACGCTTTGAAAACCTGAACCTGGGCTACACCGTCGAGCCCAATCCCGACCTCAAGCCGGAAACCAGCAAAGGCATTGAAACCGGGATTCGCGGCAAGTTCGACGCGGGCTCCTTCGACATCGCAGTGTTTTACACCAAGTACCGCGACTTTATCGACGAAGACAACGCGGTCGTCGGCGGCACCGTCGAACAGTTCCAGGCCGTCAATATCAAGCGCGCAACCATCAAGGGCGCGGAAGCCAAGGGCCGCTTGAACCTCGACGCCTTCGGCGCGCCTCAGGGCCTGTATACCCAGGGGTCGATTGCCTACGCCTACGGGCGCAACGACGACAGCGGCGAGCCACTGAACAGCGTCAACCCACTCAAAGGCGTATTCGGCCTGGGTTACGAACAGGACAACTACGGTGGCCTGTTGAGCTGGACGCTGGTGAAAAAACAGAATCGCGTCGACAGCAGCAGCTTCCACGCTCCCGACGGCAGCACCGACGGCCCGTTCAAGACCCCTGGCTTCGGTGTGGTCGACCTGACCGCCTTCTACAAAGTCACCCAGGACGTGACGCTCAACGGCGGGCTCTACAACCTGACCGACAAGAAGTACTGGAACTGGGATGACGTGCGCAGCTACGACAGCGTCGGCGAAGCCGGTGTCACCGGCCCGGCCAACCTTGACCGCCTGACCCAGCCCGGTCGCAACTTCGCGATCAATGTGGTCTGGGACATCTGATCAACCCGCCTCGCCTCGTCGGAATTAATCAGCGATGAGGTGAGGATTTTTTACTGTGCCGCGTCTTCTTGTTCGTCTAGTTACTAACCGCCCAGCCACGCCCCAGGGCATCACGGCGCTCCCCTTCTCAAGGACTTTTTCATGACCGCTTCTCCTTCCGCAGAACGCCCAAGCCTGCGCTCCCAGCGCCTGAACCAGATCACCACCGCGCCGCACACCCGGCTCGACGCGCTGGTCAAGGCGCACGCGCCGTTTGAAACCCAGCCCAACTTCGCGCGTTTCGTGGTGGCGCAGTACCTGTTCCAGTCGGAACTGGTGGCGCTGTACAACGATGCCGACCTGATCAAGATCGTTCCCGACCTGGCCGAACGCTGCCGCGCCGACGCCGCCAGGCTGGACCTGGCCGACCTGGACACCGACGTCCCGGCCCCTGTCCCCGGTGCCGTGCAGAACCCGAGCAAAGCCGAAGCCCTGGGCTGGTTGTTCGTCTCCGAAGGCTCCAAGCTGGGCGCCGCGTTCCTGATCAAGCGTGCCGTGGGCCTGGGCCTGAGCGAAACCTTCGGCGCCCGCCACCTCGGCGAGCCGGCCGGCGGTCGTGCCGAAGGCTGGAAGCGCTTCACCCGCACCCTCGACAGCCTGGAATTGAGCGCCGAAGAAGAGGCCGATGTGGAAAAAGGCGCGATCAATGCGTTTATGCGCTTCACGGTGTTGCTCGAACAGGCTTACGCTACAGCCCCTGAACTGGCCTGATACTCGATTGAAATGCGATCGGTGGGAGGGGCTTTCTCCCTCCCACAATTAGATCTCATTCCAAGCCGATTTTTTGTTATCCCTACGTTGCACGCACCCATGACCGGCAAACCCCAATCCACCTCGAAAATCGCCCAGCTCCTCTTCGGCCTGCTGGCCTATGTCAGCCTGGGCATCGGGTTGGTCGCGATTGTCGTGCCGGGTTTGCCCACCACCGAATTCATCCTGCTGGCCGCCTGGGCTGCCACTAAAAGCTCGCCGCGCCTCAGCGCCTGGCTGGAAAACCACCGCCTGTTCGGGCCGATCCTGTTCAACTGGCGCAACGGCAAGATCATCGCGCGCCGTGCCAAAATCAGCGCCACCGCCAGCATGCTGCTCTGCGCCGGCCTGATGCTGGTGATGCTCGATCACGGCTGGCCGATCTACCTGACCATCGCCGGAATGAGCCTGGGCAACCTGTGGATCTGGTCCCGTCCGGAACGGCTCGCACGCCCCGTATAACGCGGAATGTAGGCGTTTTCCTACCGTTCATCGCCTCCCCCTCATGAAACCCCTGGCTGCGCCGATGTTCCGGATAAGGCGCCGAATGGACTTGGCCCAGCTCGCATACCAACAAGTCCATCCGTGAGTGAAGCTATGTTCGATACCCTCTCCATCCGCTTGAAAATCGTGCTGCTGTCCGGCCTCTGCCTGCTGGGAGTGATTGGGCTGGTGGTCGGCATCAATATTTACAACACCGCGCAGAACGACGCGTTGGTCAGCGACTCAAGCTCACGAATGCTCACCGCCAGTGTCGAACAACTGCTGCAAGCCAAGGCCGCCGAACAGGCGGTGCAACTGCAGAGAACCTTCGGCGACAGCCTGGTGGCGCTGACTGCTCTCGCCGATCAGGTCAAAGACCTGCGCAACCTGGGCGCCAAGCGGTCCCTCGAACCCGGCGCGCTGCGCGAAGAACTCAACCAGAGCCTGAAAACCGCGTTCGAACGCAACAGCAAGGTGCTGGGGATCTGGCTGGCGTTCGAGCCCAACGGGCTGGAGGGCAAGGACAGCGAGTTTATCGACGACAAGGCGCATGCCTCCAACGACAAAGGCCGTTTCTCCAGCTACTGGAGCCGCGCCGGCGGCGAAGGTTTGAACACGATGCTGGCCGAAGAGGACCTGAACAAGACCACCCCTAACCTCAACGGCACGCCCTACAACATCTGGTACACCTGCCCACGCGACACCCGCCGCACTTGCCTGCTGGACCCGTATGAAGACAC
This sequence comes from Pseudomonas sp. LY-1, assembly GCF_053502595.1. Taxonomy (NCBI): domain Bacteria; kingdom Pseudomonadati; phylum Pseudomonadota; class Gammaproteobacteria; order Pseudomonadales; family Pseudomonadaceae; genus Pseudomonas; species Pseudomonas sp. LY-1. The sequence continues at coordinate 5,594,061 of NZ_CP094353.1, forward strand.
GGTGGCCGGCAAGCTTGTGCTGATGACCACCATTGCCCTGCCGCTGCTGGTGGACGGTAAAGTCATCGGCGTCATCGGCGTCGACATTGCCCTCGGTGCCTTGCAAGCGACCACCGATGCCGCGCAGAAAGACCTGTTCAACGGTACGGCGCAGCTGGGAATTATCTCCAGCACCGGTTTGATCGCCGCCTACAGTGGCGAACCGGCCAAAGTCGGCAAGAACCTGATCGACACCCTGGGTGCCGAAGGCAAAGACATCGTGCAACTGCTGGCCAGCGACAACCGCACGATTCACGAACAGGACGACACCATCCGCGCGGTGTACCCGGTCAAACCGCTTGCCGACGCCAAGTCCTGGGGCGTGGTGATCAAGTTGTCCAAGGCCGTTTTGCTGGCCGATAACGTCAAGCTGCAAGCCGTACTCGACAAGGCCCACGCCAACGGCACGCTAAAGGCCTTGCTGGTGGCGGCCGTCGCCGCATTGCTCGGCCTGCTGCTGATCTGGCTGACCGCCACCGGCGTGACCCGGCCGATCAACAGCGTGGCCGCCATGCTCAAGGACATCGCCAGCGGCGACGGCGACCTCACCCAGCGCCTGGCCTATGCCAAGAAAGATGAACTGGGCGAGCTGGTGATCTGGTTCAACCGTTTCCTCGACAAGTTGCAACCGACCATCGCGCAGATCAAGCAAAGCATCACCGAAGCCCGTGGCACGGCCGACCAGTCTTCGGCCATTGCGCGCCAGACCAGCGAAGGCATGCAGGTGCAGTTTCGCGAGATCGACCAGGTAGCCACGGCGTCCAATGAAATGAGCGCCACCGCCCATGACGTCGCCAACAGCGCCTCCAACGCCGCCAGCGCGGCGCGCGGGGCCGATCAGTCGGCACGTGAAGGCATGTCGATCATCGAGCAGAGCACTCGAGATATCACCACGCTCGCCAATGAAGTCAGCAAGGCCGTGGGCGAAGTCGAAGCGCTGGCCGTCAACAGCGAACAGATCGGTTCAGTGCTGGAAGTGATCCGCAGCATTGCCGAGCAGACCAACCTGCTGGCGCTCAACGCCGCCATCGAAGCGGCACGCGCCGGGGAAAGCGGCCGCGGGTTTGCGGTGGTGGCCGACGAAGTGCGCAACCTGGCCAAACGCACCCAGGATTCGGTGGAGGAAATTCGCCAGGTGATCGAACGCATCCAGAGCGGCACCCGTGGCGTGGTGGCGACCATGCATTCTAGCCAGCAGCAGGCCCAGAGCAACGCCGGGCAGATCCATCAGGCCGTGCAGGCGCTGGGCAAGATCAGCGACGCGGTGACGGTGATCAGCGACATGAACCTGCAGATCGCCAGCGCCGCCGAACAACAGAGTGCCGTGGCCGAAGAGGTCAACCGCAACGTGTCGGCGATCCGCACCGTGACCGAGACCCTCACCGGCCAGGCCACGGAGTCAGCGGCCATCAGCAGCCAACTCAATGCACTGGCCAGCCAGCAGATGAAACTGATGGATCAGTTCAGGGTGTAAACAACACTGTAGGAGCGAGCTTGCTCGCGAAGAACGTCAACGATCACGCGTGCATCCTGGATGAACGCGGTGTCCGCGAGCAAGCTCGCTCCTACAGGCCGGTCCAGGCCGTGACAAACGCCGCCACATCCTCTTTCGGCGCAGTACGCGGCGGGTTCTGCGGCGTGCCCAGGTACAAGAAGCCAATGACTTCCTCGCCCTCTTTGAGTCCCAGCCCCTTGGCCACATGGGCCGAGTAGGACAAATCCCCGGTGCGCCACACCGCACCAATCCCCTGGGCATAGGCCGCCAGCAGGATGCCATGGGCCGCACACGCCGCCGCCAGCAACTGCTCGGATTTCGGCACCTTGAAATGTTCCTGCAGGCGAGCAATCACCACCACCACCAACGGCGCGCGCATCGGGCCGTTCTGGGCCTTGTCGAGGGCGGCCTGCGGGGCGTCGGGGTCTTGCACACGGGCGGCTTCGACCAGCAACGTGCCCAACTGCTCACGGGCCGCGCCTTCCACGGTGAGGAACCGCCAAGGACGCAACTGGCCGTGATCGGGCGCACGCATGGCGGCGGCGAACAGCACATCACGCTGCTCCTGGGTCGGTGCCGGTTCCAGCAGGCGCGGCACGGAAACACGGTTGAGCAAAGCGTCGAGAGCCTGCATTGGCCACCTCCAGAGAAAAATGTGCGGTCATTCTAGCGGGAATGAATCGGCATGCCATCAAACGATAATTGCTCTTATTCAAACCGCCCCGCCCTGTTAGACTTTGCGGCCTTGTTTTTCGCCTTTTTTCAGGAAACTCGATGTTCCGTTCGCTTCTTCGCCTGTCTGCAGGACTGATGGCCATGAGCCTGGTTGCCTGCGATGACGCCCCCCGGTTTACCCAGGCTGATCCGGGAGAAGCGCGGGCCGGCGGTGCAACGACGGTGAACAAGCGCGACCAGAATGCCTTTTCCCTGCCCTCGGCCAACCTGTCGCCGACCCGCCGCCTGGATTTCAGCGTCGGAAATAGTTTCTTCCGCAGCCCCTGGGTGATCGCGCCGTCCACCACCACCGCACGCGATGGGCTGGGGCCGCTGTTCAACACCAATGCCTGCCAGAACTGCCATATCAAGGACGGCCGTGGCCACCCGCCGCTGGCCGACGCGCAGAACGCGGTGTCGATGCTGGTGCGCCTGTCGATCCCGGATGCGCCGCCATATGCCAAGCTCATCGAGCACCTCGGCGTGGTGCCCGAGCCGGTCTACGGCGGGCAATTGCAGGACATGGCCGTACCCGGCGTAACGCCAGAGGGCAAGGTGCGGGTCGACTACACGCCAGTCAACGTCACGTTCAAGGACGGCAGCGTCGTCGAACTGCGCAAGCCCAACCTGCAGATCACCCAACTCGGCTACGGCCCGATGCATCCGGACACACGTTTCTCCGCACGCATCGCCCCGCCGATGATCGGCCTGGGCCTGCTTGAAGCGATTGCCGACGCGGACATCCTGCGCAACACCGACCCGAAGACCGCCGACAAGGAAGCCATCGTCGGCCGCGCGAATTGGGTCTGGGATGACGCCCGGCAGAAAACCGTGCTCGGGCGTTTCGGCTGGAAAGCCGGGCAACCCAACCTCAATCAACAAAACGTTCACGCCTTTTCCGGTGATATGGGCCTCACCACGTCGCTGAGGCCCGTCGATGACTGCACCGACGTCCAGGTCGCCTGCAAGCAGGCGCCCAACGGCAACGGCCCCGATGGCGAGCCGGAAGTCAGCGATAACATCCTGCGCCTGGTGCTGTTCTATACCCGCAACCTGGCGGTGCCCGTGCGTCGCGACGTCAACGCGCCCCAGGTGCTGGCCGGGAAAAACCTGTTCTACCAGGCCGGTTGCCAGGGCTGTCACACGCCGTCGTTCACCACGGCTGCCAACGCCGCCGAACCTGAACTGGCCAACCAGGTGATCCGCCCCTACAGCGATCTGCTGCTGCATGACATGGGCGACGGCCTGGCCGATCACCGCAGCGAATTCAAGGCCAGTGGCCGCGACTGGCGCACGCCGCCGTTGTGGGGCATCGGCCTGACGCAAACCGTCAGTGGCCACACCCAGTTCTTGCATGACGGCCGCGCCCGCAACCTGCTGGAAGCCGTGCTGTGGCATGGCGGTGAAGCACACGCGGCGCAGCAGCATGTGTTGTCCTTCAATGCCGAACAGCGCGCTGCGCTGCTGGCGTTCCTGAATTCTCTATAAGCTTCGACCCACCTACCGAAGGGAGCTCGACATGTTCCGTCCCAAGTTGTTGTTCACCAGCCTGGCCGCCCTCGCCCTCGGCGCCTGCTCACCGCAAGACCCACAAGCGGTGACCTCGGCAGCCATCGCCAAGCAAGTGATCTTGCCGACCTACAGCCGCTGGGTGGAAGCCGACCGCCAATTGGCCGTCAGCGCCCTGGCGTACTGCCAAGGCAAGGAAAGCCTGGACACCGCACGTGCCGACTTCCTTCACGCCCAAAAAGCCTGGGCCGAACTGCAACCGCTGCTGATCGGCCCGTTGGCCGAAGGCAACCGTTCGTGGCAGGTGCAGTTCTGGCCCGACAAGAAAAACCTCGTGGGTCGCCAGGTCGAGCAACTGGTCACCGCCCAGCCGCAGATCGATGCGGCTGCCGTGGCCAAGTCCAGCGTGGTGGTGCAGGGCCTGTCGGCCTATGAATACATCCTCTACGACGCCAAGACCGACATCGCCGACGCCGCGCAGAAAGCCCGGTACTGCCCGCTGCTGATGGCCATCGGCGAGCGCCAGAAAGCCCTGGCCGAAGAGATCCTCGCCAGTTGGAACAGCACCGACGGCATGCTCGCGCAGATGAGCAAGTTTCCCAACCAGCGTTACGCTGATTCCCACGAAGCCATCGCCGACCTGCTGCGCGTGCAAGTGACCGCACTGGACACCCTGAAGAAAAAGCTCGGCACGCCGATGGGTCGCCAGACCAAGGGCGTCCCGCAGCCGTTCCAGGCCGATGCGTGGCGCAGCCAGTCGTCCCTGCAAAGCCTGGAAGCCAGCCTCGCTGCGGCCCAGACGGTATGGGTCGGCGTCGACAACAAAGGCCTGCGGGGTTTGTTGCCGTCCGATCAAAAGGCGCTGGCCGAGAAGATCGACGCCGCCTACGCCGCGTCCCTGAAACTGTTCGCCAGCAACCAGCGCACCCTCAACGAACTGTTGGGTGACGACGCCGGGCGCCAACAGCTCAACGATCTCTACGACAGCCTCAACGTCGTCCACCGCCTGCACGAAGGCGAGTTGGCCAAGGCGCTGGGCATCCAACTGGGCTTTAACGCCAACGACGGTGACTGATGATGCTCAGGCGACAGGCTTTGGCCATTGGCAGCGCGCTGCTCGGCGCACTCACGTTGGGCGGCTGGACGTTGTTCAAGCACAACGACAAGGGCCCGCTGCTGCTGTCGGCGCGCGATGATGCAGACGGCAAGCACTATGCTGTCGGCTATCGCCTGGACGGCCAGCGGGTGTTCGCCACCCAGGTCGGTCAGCGCTGCCACGACATCATCAACCACCCGACGCTGCCGATCGCGCTGTTTGTCGCCCGTCGCCCGGGCACCGAGAGTTACCTGATCGACCTGCGTGATGGCGCGCTGCTGCAAACCATCACCTCGAATGCTGGCCGACACTTCTATGGCCACGCGGTGATTCACAACAGTGGCGACTGGCTGTACGCCACCGAAAACGACACCTCCGACCCGGGCCGTGGCCTGCTCGGTGTGTACCGGTTCGAAGGCGAGCGGCTGGTGCACAGCGGCGAGATTTCCACCCATGGCATTGGCCCGCATCAGGTGTCGTGGATGCCCGACGGCGAAACCCTGGTGGTGGCCAACGGCGGCATCCGCACCGAAGCCGAAAGCCGCGTGGAAATGAACCTCAACGCCATGGAGCCGAGCCTGGTGCTGATGCAACGCGACGGCAGCCTGATCAGCAAGGAAACCCTCGGCCAGCCGATGAACAGCGTGCGCCATATGGGCATCGCCAGCGATGGCACCATCCTCACCGGGCAGCAGTTCATGGGGCCGTCCCAGGAGCGTTCCGAGTTGCTCGCAATCAAGCGCCCAGGGCAGCCATTCGTGGCATTTCCGGTGGCCGATGAGCAACTGCAGGCCATGGGGCATTACACCGCCAGCGTCGCGGTACACAGTGAATTGCGCCTGGTGGCGTTGACCGCGCCGCGCGGCAACCGCTTCTTTATCTGGGACATGGACAGCGGCAAATTGCGCCTGGACGGGCCTTTGCCGGACTGCGCGGGTGTGGGTGCGGTAGCAGACGGGTTTGTCGTGACATCCGGCCAAGGGCGGTGCCGATTCTATGACTGTCGCCAGGAACAACTGATCGCAAAACCGTTGGAATTGCCGGCAGGGCTTTGGGATAACCATCTGCACCTGATCTGACGGTCAGCCGCTCGGGCTAATCCCGCGCTGCGCCTGACAGCCAGATCGCAGGCGAAAAAAAAGGGCCTCGTTTCACAAGGCCCTTTTCGGGTGGTTTCGATCGTTTCAACTTTGTGGCCCCACCCCTCGTGACATCCCGAACATGAACAACAGCAGGTCATGATCGGGCTTGACCGTCGCACTCGCCTTGGCAATGCGCGGCAGCAGGCATTGCCCGCCGCTTTGCACCGCACTGAGGACCTGTGTCCGAGGTTGTTCCCATGCAACCAGGGCCAGGGCAGCAACGCCCAACGCCCCAGACAGAAACAGACCTCGAGCTATTTCTAGCTTCATTTGGTTAAACCCTTGATAGCGCTGCCAAACGCCGTCTCGTAAAAGTAGCTGAGTTTTGCCCAGTCGCCATCGCTCCACGACGAGTGGCGGCGCAGTTGCAGCATGTCGTGGGAGGCCGCCCGATAAGCGGTGAGACGTTGGCGGCACTTCTCAAAGTCCAGCAGCGCGACTTCCACGCTGGCCGAGTCGGGCTCACCCGTGACTCGCACAAAGATATGCTTGATGTACAGGCAACCATGTTGCCAGCGACCCTTGTGCATGCGCGCCAACGTCGCCGCGAGTTCCTTGAGCAGGCGCTCATGGACCGCCTCACCGTACTGTTCACGGCCACCGGCGGCGTACCAATTTTCGATTTCGTCGAAACCGTCCAGCGAAGCCGTCACCAACAATGCCTTCCATTGGTGTTGCGGATCACGACGCGCCTCGCAGAACACCATCTCCGGCACCCGCACATTCAGCGAGCGCAGGCCCTTGATGGCATCCCGTTCGCGCAACACGGTCGGGCGCCCAAACGGATGGAGCCAACTGCGGTAGATATGCCCAGTCTGACGCTTGCTGTAGAGCAGGCGCCCGTTGGGGCCTATCACACGCTGCACACCACTCTCTCCGCCGCGTCGACGATTGGGCTCTTCGACCCACTCGCCCTGCTGGCGCCAGAAATAATCAAATCGCTCTTCGGGAGCTACGTGACTGCCTGCTACGCACTCAACTGCCATCCTGTTACCTCTTGCGCAATACATACACCCGCCACATGGCGTAGAGCGGGATGAAATCCAGGGATTCCTGAACACGGAAACCCGCTTGCTCAAACTCTGCCTCGACGGTAGCCGCCGGTAGTACAAACCGGTTTTGGTAACCTTCCTGCTCGCCTTCCTTACGACGTTTTACTTCGGCACGCTTGCGTTTCCAGGCCTTGAAGTTGCCATCCACCCACAACGAGATAATCACGCTGTCGCGGGTAACGCGATGAAACTCCCGCAGTATCGCCAGCCGGTGCTCAGGATCACCAATGTGGTGCATCAGGCGCATGCAGAAGATGCTGTCGACCGAGTTATCTGGCAGGTCGATATCAAAGGCCGATGTCCGCAAGGGCCGTACCCGCTTCACCACATCCGCCGGTTGGGAGAACGTCGCGACCTTCAACATCGACTCCGAATTGTCGGCGCCGATAATCACCCGATTGGGCTTTTCAGCCAGCAGCGGCCAAAAACGCCCAGCCCCACAAGGCAAGTCCAAGACCAGGCCGGGTTCACCGGCCATGGCCAACGCGCCGCGTGCCAATTGCTCGTCACGTTTGTGGGACAGCCGGCGAGCCAAATTATCCTGATGCTTGAGCAAATAATTCTGCGCATGCTGATCGTCGTACTTATCGGAAAATTCGAGCTTGATCGGGGTAGGCATCTTACGTCTCCGTTTACTGATGCCTACAACCTTAGGTTGCGAACTGTGATCAACAGGTCAACTCGTTGTGAAAAACTTGTCCTGTCCACTCCCATACATTTCAAGACTTTACAGATACAAGTAGTGGCAACGGGCCACTCCCGACAAATTATACTGATCTACGCCAGCATAGCGGTAGCACGCAAGGTCAGGGTTTGACCTGACTCAACTGGACGTGAAAGCGGCAACCATTGGGCTCCATGGTGCTCAAGCTGACGCTCCAGCCCTGGTTCTCGCAGATGCGTTGCACCAGCGACAACCCCAGGCCAAGGCCTTCACCGCGCTTTTCGCTGCCGCGCACGAAGGGTTCGAACATGGCTTCGCGCTTGTCTTCGGGGATGCCAACGCCGGAGTCTTCCACGATAAAACCACTCGGTTCCAGGGTGAGCCGGATAAAGCCCTGCTCGGTGTAATGCAGTGCATTACGCAGCAAGTTGCCCATCACCGCATGCAGGAAGGTGGTGTTGTAGCGTGTATCCAGAGGGTTGCCCGGCTGATAGATCAGTTGCAGGCCTTTATGCTCGATCGGCTCGCGCCAGAGGCCAAGCAAATCGTCCGCCACCTGCGTGAGGGTTACCCGAGGCGACATGGTGGCGTCGTTGTGCTGGGCGCGCGCCAGCATCAGGAAGGTCTGCACCAGTTCGCGCATTTCTTCGCAGGCCCTGGCGATGCGCAGCACCTGGTTGCGCCCGCGCTCGTCGATGGCCGGGTTTTCCAGCAGCAGCTCGCAGGAACTGGCCAGTACCATCAACGGCGTGCGTAATTCGTGGCTCACGTCACTGGTAAACAACTGCTCGCGGGACAGCGCCTGGCGCAAACGGCCCAGTGTGGCGTCGAAGGCCACGGCCAGCTCGCCCACTTCATCAGCAGCGTAATCCGGCGCCAGGGGCGGCGCCAGGCCGAGCAATTGGTCGCGATGACGCACCTGGCGCGCCAGGCGCACCACCGGTGCCATCACCTTGCGGGCCAACACCCAACCGAGGAAGACCGCCAGCGCCAGGCTGAGCACGAAGCCCACCAGCACCACCGCGAACAGCACGCGCTCACGCTCTTCGAAATCGCTCTGGTCTTGCAGCAGCACATAGCGCCGACCGGCGACCACTTCGACCATGGCGTGGTACGACAACGCCTCGCGGAACACTTCATGGAAACCGGGTTCCAGGTGCCGCAAGTCCTTGGGCAGCTCGAAATCCCCGCGCCCGCCGCTGAAATAGAACAACTGATCCGGCTCGGGTCGGTGGCTCCAGTCTTCGACGCTGTCCATCAGCAGCAGGCGCTGCAAGTCGCCGCCCAAACCGGCCGAAATCAGCTTCTCTTCCACCAGATGCACCGTCGCGATGATCCCCATGGCGAAGGCGCCCGCCACCAACGCGCTCATCAAGGCAAAGGCGATGATGATCCGCTGGGCAAGGCTTTGCTTAAACTCCATCACGACCCTCGGCCAGGCGGTAACCCACACCGTGTACCGTTTGCAGCAATGGCTTGGCGAAAGGTTTATCGATCACTTGGCGCAACTGATGGACGTGACTGCGCAGACTGTCACTGTCGGGACAATCATCCCCCCATAGCGCTTCTTCGAGAATTTCCCGACGCAGTACATGGGGACTTTTCTGCATCAACACCGCCAGCAGCTTCAGGCCCACCGGGTTGAGCTTGAGCAGGCGCCCTTCGCGGGTGACTTCCAGGGTATCGAGGTCGTAATGCAGGTCGGCCACCTGCAGGGCACGGCGTCCGCCACCCTGGGCGCGGCGCAGCACGGCTTCGATGCGCGCGGCCAGTTCCGACAGGGCAAACGGCTTGAGCAAGTAGTCATCGGCACCGGACTTGAAGCCCTGCAGCCGGTCATCCAACTGATCGCGGGCGGTGAGCATGATCACCGGCGTGTCGCGGCGCGCGTCTTCACGCAGGCGCTTGCACAAGGTGTAGCCATCGATGCCCGGCAGCATGATGTCGAGCACGATCAGGTCGTAGTGTTCGGTGGCGGCCAGGTGCAGGCCCGACAAACCGTCCTGCGCGCAGTCCACGGTGTAGCCTTTGAGCCCCAGATAATCGGCCAGGTTGGCCAGAATATCGCGGTTGTCTTCAACCAATAAAATTCGCATGGGCAGTGTCTCCGTACTTTCGTGCCAGCCGTGTGTTGGCTCGCGCAGCTTAAGGCCTAGTGGGGCTCAGGGATAGAGCTGAACACTGCGCAGATAAACGATTTCAACCGATTAGAGCACTGAACGAGTTTTTCACTATAGCTTCACAAACTGACTACAGTGCCAGGCCGAAGATCGCCCCCCATCGATCTAAGGAAGTTGGACATGGGGTTTCTCAAAACAGCGCCTATGCGCTATCTGCTGTTGGTAACCGGTGCCTGGTTGGTTGTTTTCCTGCTCACCCGCGGCGTACTGCTCATTACGCACCTGGATGAAGTCGGCGGCAATCTGCTGCCGGTGTTTGGCGTGGGATTGCTTTATGACCTCGGGTTCCTGGCCTATGCCGCGCTTCCTCTGGGACTGTACCTGTTGCTATGTCCGCCCGCACTGTGGCGCCGCCGTGGCCATCGCTGGTTCCTGCAGGCGGTACTCACTGTCAGCCTGTTCGCGATGTTGTTCACTTCGGTGGCCGAATGGCTGTTCTGGGATGAGTTCGGCGTGCGCTTCAACTTTATCGCCGTCGACTACCTGGTGTACTCCAATGAAGTACTGAACAACTTGCTGGAATCCTACCCCATCGGCAAGTTGCTCAGTTTGCTGGCGATGCTGGCTATCGTGTTGAGCCTGGCGCTGCGCAAGCCATTCAATGCCGCCATGAATGCCCCCCTGCCGCCCACGCGCGACCGCCTGTTGAATGCCTTGGCACTGTTGGTCGTCGCGGGCCTGAGCCTGCAGCTGATCAGCCAGGACAGCCCGCGCACCCAAGGCGGCAACGCCTACAAGAACGAACTGGCGAGCAATGGCCCGTATCAGTTTTTCGCCGCGTTCCGTAACAATGAGCTGGATTACTCACAGTTCTACAAGAGCCTGCCGACCGAGGTCGTGGCCAAGCAGTTGCGCGCCGAACTCAGCGAACCCAATGCGCGCTTTATCGGCCAGGACCCGTTGGATATCCGCCGCGCCATCACCCACCCGGGCACGCTGCGCAAACCCAATATCGTGCTGGTGACCATCGAAAGTTTCAGCGCCAAATACATGGGCAGCAATGGCGACGGGCGCAACCTCACGCCGAATCTCGACGCCTTGCGTCAACAAAGCCTGTACTTCAATAACTTCTACGCCACCGGCACCCGCACCGACCGCGGCCTGGAGGCAATCACCCTGGCAATCCCACCGACGCCGGGACGCTCCATCGTCAAACGTATTGGCCGGGAAAGCGGCTTCGCCAGCCTCGGGCAACAACTCACGGCCATCGGTTACGACAGCGTGTTTGTGTATGGCGGGCGTGGCTATTTCGACAATATGAACGCGTTCTTCAGCGGCAACGGTTATCGCGTCGTGGACCAGAGCAGCGTGCCCGAGGCGGAAATCTCGTTCAAGAACGCCTGGGGCATGGCTGACGAGGATCTGTACAAACAGACCCTGAAGCTGGCCGATGCCGACTACGCCAAACAGCAGCCGTTTTTACTGCAACTGATGACCACGTCCAACCATCGCCCCTACACCTATCCGGAAGGGCGCATCGATATCAAATCCGGCAATGGCCGCGACGGCGCGGTGAAGTACACCGACCATGCCATCGGCCAATTCCTGGAAGCGGCACGTCAGAAGCCCTGGTTCGATAACACCATCTTCGTCTTCGTCGCCGACCACACCGCCGGCAGTGCGGGCAAGGAAGACCTGCCTATTACCAACTATCAGATTCCACTGTTCATCTATGCGCCGAAGCTGATCGACGCACGGGAATCGGCACAACTGGCCAGCCAGATCGACCTGGCGCCAACCCTGCTGGGCCTGATCAACCTGAGCTATGAATCGACCTTCTTTGGCCGCGACCTGTTGCAGGACAACCCATTGCCCCCTCGGGTCGTGGTCGGCAACTACCAGCACCTGGGGTTATTCGACGGCAAAGACCTGGCGATTCTCAGCCCGCGCCTGGGCCTGCGCCGCCACAACGAGGCGCTGGGTGAGAGCCAGGAACTGCGGGTCGGCAACGATGACCCGCTGATCCAGCGGGCGATCACCTACTACCAGGCCGCCAGTTATGATTTCAAACAACAACTGCTGAGCTGGAGGGCCCCTAAGGAAGAGGCCCCGGCATTGAGCACGCGCTAACTAAAACGTCCCGTACAGCCAAGTACGGGACTTTTTTATCAGGGTTCACCATGCAATCCACCCCTGTTGTACCGGTTTCCAAACCTCTCAATTTCTGGCTGTGCCTGGGCATACCCGCCGGCGCTGCGCTCCTGATGCTCTTGCTGGAGCTGACATCGCTGGACATGGACCTCGCCAAGCAGTTCTACAACGCAGCGGATGGCGGCTTCATCGGGCGTTACAGTTTTTTCCTCGAAGACATCCTGCATGACCGCGCCAAACAGTTGGTCATCCTGTTCTCGGTGCTGGCCATCCTGGGGTTTGCCGGCACCTTTATCCTCCAGCGGCTCAAGCCTTACCGCCGCGAACTGGGCTGCCTGGTGTTGTCCCTGGGGCTGGCCACGGCGTTCGTCTCGCCGTTGAAAACCGTCACCGCCGTGCAATGCCCGTGGAGCCTCAAGGAGTTCGGTGGCCAGGAAACCTACAGCGAACTGCTGAGCCCCCGCCCGCCCACCGATAAACCTGGGCGCTGCTGGCCCGGCGGGCATGCGGCAACCGGGTTCGCGCTGTTCGCCTGGTTCTTTGCGCTACGGGATCGGCGGCCGCGGATAGCGCGCAAAGCGTTCATCTTCGCCGTGGCGCTGGGCGGCGTCTTTTCCGTGAGCCGCATGCTGCAGGGCGCACACTTCTTTTCCCACAATGTGTGGACGGCGATTTTCTGTTGGCTGATCTGCCTGGGGCTGTACTGCCTGATACTTTATCGACCCTCGAAGGTCAGGGTGTCTGAAGTGCGCGCATTGAGTACGTAGACCGGCCAGCCGCTTCAGTTACCGCCCGCCCTTTACACGCCCGCATAAAAAAACCCCGCCTGCATCGCTGCAGGCGGGGTTTTTCAGGCGCTGGGTAAGGCTGGCTTACATCATGCCGCCCATGCCACCCATGCCGCCCATGTCTGGCATACCGCCGCCAGCCGAGCCGTCTTTCTTCGGTGCATCAGCGATCGCCGCTTCGGTGGTCAGGATCAGACCGCCGATGGAGGAAGCTGCTTGCAGCGCGGAACGAGTCACCTTGGTAGGGTCCAGGATGCCCATTTCGATCATGTCGCCGTACTCGCCGGTCGCAGCGTTGTAACCGTAGTTACCTTTGCCGTTCTTGACTTCGTTGACCACAACGCTTGGCTCGTCGCCGGAGTTGGCAGCGATCTGACGCAGCGGCGCTTCAACAGCACGACGCAGTACAGCGATACCCACGTTCTGGTCAGCATTGTCGCCGGTCAGGTTGGTCAGGGCTTCCAGAGCACGGATCAGCGCAACGCCACCGCCAGGTACCACGCCTTCTTCAACGGCTGCACGGGTTGCGTGCAGGGCGTCTTCAACGCGGGCTTTCTTCTCTTTCATTTCAACTTCGGAACCAGCGCCAACCTTGATCACTGCAACGCCGCCGGACAGCTTGGCCAGACGCTCTTGCAGTTTTTCACGGTCGTAGTCCGAGGAAGTTTCGGCAACCTGGGCACGGATCTGAGTGATGCGCGCCTGAATGTCGACCTCTACGCCAGCACCGTCGACGACGATGGTGTTTTCCTTGGAGATGGTCACACGCTTGGCGCTACCCAGGTTTTCCAGGGTGGCGCTTTCCAGGCTCAGGCCGATCTCTTCGGAGATAACGGTACCGCCGGTCAGAACGGCGATGTCCTGCAGCATGGCCTTGCGACGGTCGCCGAAACCTGGAGCCTTGACGGCTGCAACTTTGACGATGCCACGCATGTTGTTCACAACCAGAGTCGCCAGGGCTTCGCCTTCAACGTCTTCGGAAACGATCAGCAGTGGGCGACCGGCTTTGGCAACAGCTTCCAGCACCGGCAGCATTTCGCGGATGTTGGAGATCTTTTTGTCGACCAGCAGGATCAGCGGGTTTTCCAGCTCGGCAACCATGGTTTCCGGCTTGTTGACGAAGTACGGGGACAGGTAGCCACGGTCGAACTGCATGCCTTCTACAACCGACAGTTCGTTTTCCAGGCCAGTGCCTTCTTCAACGGTGATCACGCCTTCTTTACCGACTTTTTCCATGGCTTCGGCAATGATGTCGCCGATGGAGTTGTCGGAGTTGGCGGAGATGGTGCCTACCTGAGCGATAGCCTTGGTGTCAGCGCATGGCTTGGACAGGTTTTTCAGCTCAGCGACGATGGCGATGGTCGCCTTGTCGATGCCGCGCTTGAGGTCCATCGGGTTCATGCCGGCAGCGACGGCTTTGTAGCCTTCGTTGACGATTGCCTGGGCCAGAACGGTAGCGGTGGTGGTGCCGTCGCCTGCGTCATCGTTGGCACGGGAGGCAACGTCTTTGACCAGCTGCGCGCCCATGTTTTCGAAACGGTCTTCCAGTTCGATTTCTTTGGCTACGGAAACGCCGTCCTTGGTGATGGTCGGAGCGCCGAAGCTCTTCTCGATGATCACGTTACGGCCTTTCGGGCCCAGGGTCGCTTTTACTGCGTCAGCCAGGATGTTGACACCGGTGAGCATTTTCTTGCGGGCGGAATCGCCGAATTTAACTTCTTTAGCAGCCATGATCGATATTCCTTAAATACTTTGTAGTAACGGGAAAATGGGCGGGGAAATCAGCCTTCCAGTACAGCGAGAATCTCGTTCTCAGCCATGACCAGCAGGTCTTCGCCGTCGACTTTCACAGTGTTGCTGCCGGAGTAAGGACCGAATACAACCTTGTCACCGACTTTAACGGCCAGCGCACGTACTTCACCGTTTTCCAGAGTCTTGCCTGGGCCTGCAGCGACGATCACACCGTGGTTGGCTTTTTCAGCAGCCGAACCTGGCAGAACGATACCGCCAGCGGTTTTCTTTTCTTCTTCGCTGCGACGGATAACGACGCGGTCGTGCAGAGGACGAAGCTTGCTCATTGTCGATCTCTCCTAATTGTGTTTTTCATCGGCCGGTGTCAGTACCGGCAGGTTTAATCCGGCGGTGCCGGTCGCGGTTCGCAGGGCGAAACGCGGAAGTCTGTCTGGTGTTGCCACCAGAAACCTTGCGGTGACCGTTACATAAGGGCGCATAAGCATATTACAAGGGGCCGGGGATGAATTTTTTTGCGTCTGCCAGCCCATAAAAACAACACGGCACCCGAAGGTGCCGTGCCAGTGAAGCAGTTATTTACTGTCGCGATGCTCGAACTCACCTTCGATCACATCACCTTCGCGTCCCAACGGCTGGCGCGGAGCCGGGCCGCCACGGGGTTGCAGGTCGTCGGCGAACGCGCGCTGGCGAATCGCAGCCTCTTCGGCACGCTGGCGCATTTTGCCCGCCAGCAGCTTGCGGGTGAAGGGCAGCAACATGACCAGGCCGAGCACATCGCTGATAAAGCCTGGCAGGATCAACAGGCCTCCGGCCAGGGCCATCATCAGGCCTTCGAGCATGGTTTGTGCCGGCAATTCACCGCGATTCAGGCTTTCACGGGCACGCAACGCCGTGGCCAGACCGGCGACGCGCAGCACCAGAACGCCGAGCATCGAGCCGAGAATGATCAGCAGCAGCGCCGGGAAAAACCCGATCGCACCACTGACTTTTACGAATACGAACAGCTCCAACACCGGGAACAGCAGAAAGAGCAATAAAAAAGGGCGCATCAAATGGTTTCCTCAACGCAAGATTGCCTTGCCAGTCCACCTTAGATGACGTCGCCATTTCGTGAATTCAAGCTTCAGCGGCGCTTTTTTTCGGCCAGACCGCAGCATGAGCCAATGAAACCAGGGCCTCGCGCACTTGTGTCGGCGTGTTGCAAGATTCAGCGAACGGCAACCAGTGCAGCGCATGACCGATGCGCAGGTGCATGCCTTCGCTGTCGATCCCGGCCAATTGCGCCGGTTCGTGGGTGGGCAAGCCGGCCAATTCAACGTAATGGGCGATGGCCTTGGTGTGATCGGCGTTCATGTGCTCAACCATGCTGCGCTCGGCCGGGCCGGCGAACGGGTTGCCCAGGGTCAACTGGTCAAGCCAGTGAATCGCGCCAAAGCCGCCGATATAGCGGTGACGTACCGGCTTGAGCACCCAGAAGTCGAAATCGTGGGCCTTGTGATAGTTGGCCGATTCAGGGAAGTAGCGGTAATAGCGCTCGGCAGCCGCGTCAATCGCAGCAGCGTCCTGCAATTGCTCGGCTTCGGCCAGGTAAGTCAGGCGCCCGACCGCCTGCACGTCATCCGCTTCACGCTCGCCGACCAGCAACGAACACTTGGGGTCTTTCTGCAGGTTATGGGTGTGTTGGGCAATCCGGCTGATCAGGATCAGCGGCCGGCCCTGCTCGTCCAGACAGTACGGCACGACCGAACCAAAGGGAAAGCCGGGCATGGCTTTGGACAATGTGGAGAGAGCCCCACGGTATTCCTTGAGCAACAGCTCTCGGGCGTTTTTGGCAACGTGCGCGCTCAACGTATGACTCCTCGGGAATTCAGTCGCCCATGGCGTATGGGAATGGATCTCAAGCCAAGGTAATCAATAACCGCGCAGGTTGCCAGCGGGCTTGAGGCCGATTACCAGGCCACGCCAAACCCTGCGGTGTAGCGGGTCTTGCTCAAGCTGCTTTCCGAGTCGCCACTGATCACGTCACGCTCGGCCTTGAGATTGAGCGACGCCCACTCGGTGACCTTGTAGCGCAGGCCCATTTCCGCATCCAGGGCGTATTCGGCCGGCCCGCCGATAGGTTTGCCCACTTCGCCGGAGGTGAAGAACTCAACCGTCTTGCCGATCAGGTAGCGGTTGTAGTCCCACTTCATGGCCAAGGAATAGAAGTTGTCCTTGCCGCCGTCGGAATATTCGTAATCGGTGCGGTTGACCAGCGAGCCCAGGGAGAATGCACCGAGTTCATCGTCCCAGAACTGGTAGCCCGGGCCGGTGCCGACCGTGCGCTGGCGGGACAGGTCTTCCACCTTGTCGCGCTTGTAGGTCAGGCGACCCTGCCAGAACCAGTGCTCGGTGATGAAACGGTCGAGGTCATATTCCAGGGCCCAGTTGTCGGTGGTGGTGACGTCGTCCTGGAATTCGCGGTTGTACTCGCCCTGCCCGGTGTGGCGCCATTGGCCATGGCGGGCGGAGGTCTTGAAGTCGATGTCGTAGTCGTTGGTGTCTTTCTCGGCGCGTTTGTAGTCCAGCGCCATGTCGACGTTGCCTTTCCACACTAGGTCTTCGATCACCGGTTTGGGCTTGATGATCTGCTGGATGCTGGCCAATTCCACCGTCTTGGGCGCCTCGCCATTGGCCAGCACCACTTTGCCATCGTCCGCCGCCTGCAAGGATTTGGCTTTCTCTCCGGTGTAGGCATCCTGCTTGACCAGTAATTCCTGATCACTCTCCAGGGTTTTCACCTGTTTCCAGTCCACCGGGATAGCCCCAGCGTAGTCGGTCTGGATCAGCAGCTTGCCACCGTCGAAGACCTTGATCTTGCCGGTCAGACGGTCGCCGTTCTTTAACCAGACCGTATCGGCAAGCAAGGGGGTGGAGGCGCTGAAAACAGCAAGGCACAGCAAGGTTCTGGACAACATAAGCAGATAGGGGGCTCAGGGTTGGCGAAAAAGAGGCGTTATCGTGTTAGATAGCTAGGACTGACTCAAGGAATTGTGTTGAGTTCAGTTCTCATCTGCATATTTACAGACGTTTCTTACAAACAACCGACGCTCTGAACGGATATCCCCACCGTGAAACAACCCGCCGAAGCCCCGCAAAGCCCTGCCGAGATGCGCCGCACCGCGCTGTACCTGACGCTGGCGCAAGTCCCCGAAGGCTGCGTAGTGAGTTACGGCGAACTGGCGCACCTCGCGGGGCTTGGGCGCGCGGCGCGCTGGGTCGGGCGCACGCTGAGCCAACTGCCCGAAGACACGCGCTTGCCCTGGCACCGCGTGCTGGGTGCCGGTGGTCGGATAAGCCTGCCGGTGGGCAGCGCCTCAGGCGACGAACAACGTGCGCGTTTACGCAGCGAAGGTGTCGTTATCCTGAACAACCGCGTGGATATTCAGCGCCATGGCTGGCGCCCGGTAGAGCACAGCGGTTAGAGTGCGCGCTTTGTTTCCGTGAATCTGAGGCAGACTCCAGCCCATGCCCCGTAAAACCTGGCGCGCCGCGCTCGCCGCCTATGCCAGCCCCTCGACGTTAGTGCTGTTGTTGCTCGGTTTTGCCGCCGGCTTGCCTTACATGTTGGTGTTCTCGACGCTTTCGGTCTGGTTGCGTGAGGCCGGTGTGGCCCGCGAGACCATCGGCTATGCGAGCCTGATCGGTTTGGCGTATGCCTTCAAATGGGTGTGGTCGCCACTGCTCGACCAGTGGCGCCTGCCGCTGCTCGGCAAACTCGGACGTCGTCGCTCCTGGCTGGTACTGGCCCAATCGCTGGTGATCCTCGGATTGATCGGCATGGGGTTCTGCGACCCGCAAAAACACTTGTCCTGGCTGATCGCTATCGCGGTGATCGTCGCCTTCGCTTCGGCTACCCAGGATATTGCGGTTGATGCCTATCGCCTGGAAATCGCCGATGACAGCCGCCAGGCTGCCCTGGCCGCCAGCTACATGTCCGGCTATCGCATCGCCGCCCTGCTGGCCACGGCCGGCGCGCTGTTTTTTGCCGAAGGTTTTGGCTCTACCGGTTTCAACTATAAACACTCGGCGTGGACCGGCACCTATGTGCTGTTCGGCGCACTGATGATTCCGGCGCTGCTGACCACCCTGTTTATGCGCGAGCCCAATGTGCCACTGCGGACCCAGTTGCAGGCGGGGCGCTACAGCTTCATGCACCAATTGATGTCGGTGTTTGTACTGATTGTGCTGTTGGTGTCGGTGCCGGCGATGTTCACCCAGTTGTACAACACCGATTTCGCCAGCGTGCTGTTCCACGGCGTAAGCCTGTGGGAACTGTTGATGGAAGACCGCGCCTTCCTGCGTGCCATCCTCTATATCACCCTGACGGCATTGTGCCTGTCGGCCATGGGCCGCCGAGGCTTGGCGCCAGTGCTGACGCCGGTCAACGACTTCATTCTGCGCTACCGCTGGCAGGCGCTGCTGCTGCTCGGGCTGATCGCCACCTATCGCATGTCCGATACGGTGATGGGCGTGATGGCCAACGTGTTCTATATCGACCAGGGCTTTACCAAGGACCAGATCGCCGGGGTCAGCAAGATATTCGGCCTGATCATGACGCTGCTCGGCGCCGGCATGGGTGGCCTGTTGATTGTGCGCTTCGGCATCCTCCCGATCCTGCTCATCGGCGGCATCGCCTCGGCCGGCACCAACCTGCT
The DNA here is from genome assembly GCF_053502595.1 of Pseudomonas sp. LY-1. Lineage (NCBI taxonomy): Bacteria > Pseudomonadati > Pseudomonadota > Gammaproteobacteria > Pseudomonadales > Pseudomonadaceae > Pseudomonas > Pseudomonas sp. LY-1. The sequence continues at coordinate 5,613,280 of NZ_CP094353.1, forward strand.
GTTCGTGGTGCTCGCCGACATGGGCCCGGACCTGCAGATGCTGATCTTCACCATCTCCATGGATAACTTCAGCTCAGGCCTCGCCACCTCGGCGTTTGTCGCCTACCTGTCGAGCCTGACCAACCTCAAGTTCTCCGCCACCCAATACGCGTTGCTCAGCTCGATCATGCTGTTGCTGCCGCGCCTGATCGGCGGGTATTCGGGGGTGATGGTGGAGAAGTTCGGCTATCACAACTTCTTCCTGATCACCTGCATGCTGGGCGTGCCGACGTTGCTGCTGATTGCACTGCATTGGTTCCAGGAAAACCGGCGGATTCGCTTGAACCCGCCGGCAGAAGACTGACAGAGCCTCCCCTTGTAGCTGTAGCGAGCTTGCCCGCGAAGAAGTCACAGACACCGCGTTTATCCCGGTTTCCCGCGTCATCGTTGACGATCTTCGCGAGCAAGCTCGCTCCTACAAACAGCTCTGCGTCCTGATGCCTGTACGGCGGCAGTTTGCGCCCGTACAATCCCAAGTCACTTCAAGTCCAAGCAACCGACAACGGCCTACCATGCGTACCAGTCAATATTTGCTCGCCACACTGAAAGAAACGCCTTCCGACGCGGTTGTGATCAGCCATCAGCTGATGCTGCGCGCCGGTATGATCCGCAAGCTGGCTTCTGGCCTGTACACCTGGCTGCCCATGGGCCTGAAGGTGATGCGCAAGGTCGAAGCCATCGTTCGCGAAGAAATGAACGCTGCCGGTTCTCTGGAAGTGTTGATGCCGAGCACCCAACCGGCTGAGCTGTGGCAGGAATCCGGGCGCTGGGAAGAGTACGGCCCGGAATTGCTGCGCTTCAAGGACCGTCATGGCCGCGACTTCTGCGCTGGCCCGACCCACGAAGAAGTGATCACCGACCTGATGCGCAACGAGTTGAGCAGCTATAAACAGCTGCCCCTCAACCTGTATCAGATCCAGACCAAGTTCCGTGATGAAATCCGCCCACGCTTCGGCTTGATGCGCGGCCGCGAGTTCATCATGAAGGATGCGTATTCGTTCCACGCCGACCAGGCGTCCTTGCAGGTCACCTACGACCGCATGCACACCGCCTACTGCAACGTGTTCACGCGCCTGGGCCTGAAGTTCCGCCCGGTTGAAGCGGACAACGGTTCCATCGGCGGCGCCGGCTCCCACGAGTTCCACGTACTGGCCGAGTCCGGCGAAGACGATATCGTGTTCAGCAACGGTTCCGACTACGCGGCGAACATCGAGAAAGCCGAAGCCGTGCCACGGGAAACCTCCCGTCCAGCGCCGGCTGAAGAGCTGCGCCTGGTGGACACCCCGGACACCAAGACCATCGCGGCCCTGGTGGAAAAATTCAATCTGCCGATTGAAAAGACCATCAAGACCCTGATCGTTCACGCCGAGGAAGCCGGCAAGCTGATCGCCCTGGTGATCCGTGGCGACCACGAACTCAACGAGATCAAGGCGGCCCAGCAACCTGGCGTGGCCAGCCCGCTGGTCATGGCCTCCGATGCCGAACTGCGCGACGCCATTGGCGCCGGTGCCGGTTCCCTGGGCCCGCTGAACCTGCCGCTGCCGATCATCATCGACCGTTCGGTCGAGCTGATGAGCGACTTCGGTATCGGCGCGAACATCGACGACAAGCACTACTTCGGCGTGAACTGGGAACGCGACTTGCCGGTGCCGACCGTGGCCGACCTGCGTAACGTGGTCGCCGGTGACCCAAGCCCGGATGGCAAGGGCACCCTGGAAATCAAGCGCGGCATTGAAGTCGGGCACATCTTCCAGCTGGGCAACAAGTACAGCAAGGCGATGAAGTGCGAAGTGCTGGGCGAAAACGGCAAGCCGATCACCCTGGAAATGGGTTGCTACGGCATTGGCGTATCGCGCGTGGTTGCCGCTGCCATCGAGCAGAACAACGACGAGAAAGGCATTATCTGGAGTGACGCCCTGGCGCCGTTCCAGGTCGCCCTGGTGCCGCTGCGCTATGAAACCGAGCAGGTCCGTGAAGCCACCGACAAACTGTATGCCGAACTGACGGCCGCCGGCTTTGAAGTGTTGCTGGATGACCGCGACAAGAAAACCAGCCCAGGCATCAAGTTCGCCGACATGGAACTGATTGGCATCCCGCACCGGATCGTGGTCAGCGACCGTGGCCTGGCTGATGGCAATCTGGAATACAAGAGCCGGACCGAAGCCGAAGCCCAACCGTTGCCGGTGGCTGACGTGCTGTCTTTCCTTCAGGCGCGTATTCGTCGCTGAAAACCAGATCAAGAGAAGTCATGTTCAAGCGAAACACCAGAGCCCTGGGGGGCGCCGCCTTGTGCGGCGCCCTGCTGGTCAGCGGCTGCGCCAACCAGATGTCGCAACGCAGTGAGCACGAGGAGCGGGTCGAGCGTAAATTGCTCGACCACAGCCTGCAGATCGATGTAGGCGAACCCAAAGTGCTGGAGCTGCCGCAACGCCGGGTTCGCATTCACGAGCAAAAGACCTTTGAGGTCACCGAATTCGAAGTCACCCGTCGTTACGACCGCTACACCCCCTACCAGCCCTGGCGCAAACTCTATGAGCTGCCGCTGGGCGCGGTCGCGTTGGTGGCAGGCGCGGGCGCCAACGTGGCGAATATCTTCGCCCTCGGCAACCTGCCGACCAGCATGACGCACGATTGGCTGAGCTACGGCATCGACGGCCTCAACCCGTTCATGAACGTGCAATCCCATGGGCGCGCGCAACAGAACCTGGCGGGGATCGATGAAGTCCAGCGCGACAAGCGTGTGGAGTATTCGAGCCTGCCCTGGAGCGAGCGCCCGGTACAGGTCACCGCGGGCAAGCAAGTGTATGAACTGACCACCGACCGCAACGGCGTACTGCGCCTGAACCTGTTGGACAGCCCGTTCGCCGAGCAGGATCTGAACCGCATCAGCACCTTGAAGATCAGCGTGGAAGATAGCCAGGACGACGTGCATTCGGACTCGACCCTGGCGGTGAGCCACACACTGCGCGGCAAGTTGCTGGAAGCCCACGGCCTGATCTACGACGACCTGGAAGACGACGAAGTCAGCCAGTGGGTCCACCGCGTCAAGCGCCTGTCGGAGCTGGGCCTGGAGGAAGAAGCCAGCGAACTGGAACAGAGCCTGATCGAACTGACCCGCAATGATCCGGAGTTGCAGCAGGAATTCCTGCAAGCGCTGACCAAGGATGCGGGGCGACTCGTCGCAGATCCTGGCGCACGCTGAGCCCTCGAAAACGCTGTAGATCTAAATGTGGGAGGGGGCTTGCCCCCTCCCACATTTTTGTTTCCGGGTTCTACCACAACAGCTCGAGCTGTTCGTTACCGCTGCTCAAGTCGAGCAACCGCACCCCAATCCCCAGCAACCGCACCGGCTTGCCACCGCGATTGAACGCCTGGGTCATCAGCTGTTGATAACTTTCCAGGTCCCGCCCTGCCCCCGCCTGCTCCAGGGTCGTCTGGGTAAAGTCATGAAACTTCACCTTCACGAACGGCTTCCCCGCGCGGTAACTGCTGTCGATGCGCGCGATGCGTCCAGCCAGGGTTTCCATCAGTTCAGGCAGTTTCGCCAGGCAACTTGAAAGATCTGGCAGGTCCACATCGTAGGTATTTTCCACACTGATCGATTGCCGACGACTGTCGTTCTGCACCTCGCGCTCATCTATCCCACGGGCCAGACTCCACAGCCGCTCGCCAAAACTGCCGAATTCGCGCACCAGCGCCAGCTTGTTCCATTCGCGCAATTGCAGGCAGTCTTCGATCCCCATGCGCGCCAGCTTCTCTGCGGTCACCTTGCCCACGCCGTGCAGTTTTTTTACCGGCAGTATCGACACAAAGTCTTCGACCTGGTCCGGCGTGATCACAAACAAGCCGTTGGGTTTCTTCCAGTCACTGGCGATCTTGGCCAGAAACTTGTTGGGCGCCACACCGGCGGACACGGTGATGTGCAATTGATTGGAGACCCGGCGCCGGATGTCCTGGGCGATACGCGTGGCGCTGCCGCCAAAATGCGGGCTGTCGGAAACATCCAGGTAGGCCTCATCCAGGGAGAGCGGCTCGATCAGGTCGGTGTAATCGCGAAAGATGCTCTGGATTTCTTTCGACGCTTCCTTATAGGCATCCATGCGCGGCTTGACGATGGTCAGGTCCGGGCAGAGCTTCAAGGCATGACGCGACGACATGGCCGAGCGCACCCCGTAGGCCCGCGCTTCGTAGTTACAGGTGGCAATCACGCCGCGCCGATCCGCCGAACCGCCCACCGCCAGGGGCTTTTGCGCCAGGCTCGGGTTATCGCGCATCTCGATGGCGGCGTAGAAGCAATCACAGTCGACATGGATGATTTTGCGCTGCGTCATATATATAGAAGGGAGTGCAATCCAACGGGCGGTCAGTATCGCACTCACACCTGTATATAGCACCAGTAGTTTGAATCTTCCGCGCAAGCGGTAGGAAATAGCCCAGGTAGATTTATTTTCTCAATCGAAATCAGCCTACCAATAGAGCTGAAAGCCTCGGCCCGACTGGCCCGCAGCCCTTTCCAAAACCGTGATGGAGAGGTAAGCGATTGAACCACAAGCGCTTTTCTTCGATTCATAGGTTGACACCCCTGCGTTCCGCTGTAGAATGCCGACACACAGACGCGGGATGGAGCAGTCTGGTAGCTCGTCGGGCTCATAACCCGAAGGTCGTCGGTTCAAATCCGGCTCCCGCAACCAGTTTTAAGTACACGTCAAACACCGCCACGACCTCACCGTCGCGGCGGTGTTTTCGTTTGTGTCGACTTTAACGACTGAAGACTGAGGGCGATGGCCGCGCCCGGTTTCAGCTCGATTGTTTGATAAAGATCAACGTTATGTGCAGCCCTCGATTGGTAACGTCTACCACGATGGGCAAACGCCGGTATTCACACGCAACAACGTGATCACGTTTGCGTCTCGCCGCCCGACAGGTGCATGTGTGCGCCTCAATCGACCCTCACGCCCCCACGTTTAAGGATCGGATCATGACGGCCAGCCCGAGTAACGATGCAAAGTGGTCTTGGCGGCGTGTCACAAGGATTGTTCTGATCCTTGTCATCGTCTTGGCAGCCGGCGCCGGTGGCGCCTGGTACTGGTGGCAAAGCCAGCAAGGCAAGTTGCCCGAGGGCATTGTCTCCGGGAACGGCCGCATCGAATCCGACCAAATCGACATCGCCGCGAAGTTGGCCGGACGCGTGCGCGAGGTGCTGGCCCGGGAAGGTGACCTCGTCACCGAAGGCCAGGTGCTCGCCCGCCTCGATACCACGGAGTTGCAAGCGCAACGCGCCAAATATGCCGCCGACGTGGCATCCGAGGAAGCCTCGATGCTCGAGGCAAAGGCGACGGTCGTGCAACGGCAGGCAGAACTGACCCTCAAGGAAGCAAAGCTGCGCCGCGCCCTCAAGCTGATCGTCACCGGGGCGATCAGTGAGGACAACCGCGATGAGGCGCAGGGCGAACGCGATTCTGCGCGCGCCGTTCTCGACGCCGCGCAGCGGACCGTGACCGCGCGCGAGCGTTCGGTCGTCGCCGCACAAGCCCTGGTTAATCAGACCGACGCCCAGATCGCCGACACCATTCTGGTGGCGCCCGTGCAGGGGCGCGTTCTGTATCGTCTCGTCAACCCCGGGGAAGTCGTTTCGGCGGGCGGAAAGGTGCTGACGATCATCGACCTGTCCGAAATCTACATGGAGATTTATCTCCCCTCCGAACAGGCCATGCGCGTAACGATCGGGTCGGCCGCGCGAATTGTGTTCGACGGCGCCGACTTCGCCGTCCCGGCCAAAGTAAGTTTCGTGTCGCCGGACGCGCAGTTCACACCCAAGCAGGTCGAGACGCGCAGCGAACGCGACAAGCTGATGTTCCGGGTCAAGCTGCGCATCCCGCCAAGCCTCATCGCGCGCCACCTCAACCAAGTGAAAACGGGGACCCGCGGCATCGGCTATGTGCGCCTCGATCCGAACCCGCCCAATTGGCCGGACACCCTGCAAAAGCGCATTCAGGCCGATCCTGTTGATGCCGAGGATTGACAATGGAGGCTCGCGCAGCGCTGATCGCCGAGGTTTCCAACGCGACTCATGCCTATGGCAAGGTTCTAGCGCTCGACAATGTCTCGCTCGCACTGCCAAGCGGCCAGATGACGGGCATCATCGGCCCTGACGCCGCCGGCAAGTCCACGCTGCTCGGCCTGATCGCCGGCGCGCGGAAGATGCAGACCGGATCGGTCGAGGTCCTCGGCGGCAGCATGAGCAATGCCCGGCATCGCCGCTCCGTCTGCACACGCATTGCCTATATGCCGCAAGGGCTCGGTAAAAACCTCTATCAGGAAATCAGCGTCCGCGAGAACCTGGCCTTCTTCGCCACCCTCTTCGGCCTGTCCGCGTCGGAACGTGAAGCACGCACACGGCGTCTGGCGGCCGCGATCGGCTTGCTGCCGTTTCTCGATCGACCTGCCGGAAAGCTGTCGGGCGGCATGAAGCAAAAGCTCGGCCTGTGCTGCGCGCTCATTCACGACCCCGACCTGCTCATTCTCGATGAGCCGACGACCGGCGTCGATCCGTTGTCGCGCCGACAGTTCTGGGACCTGATCAGCGAACTGCGGCGCGAGCGTCCGACGATGAGTGTCGTCATTTCCACCGCTTATATGGACGAGGCGAGCCAATGCGATTGGCTCATCGCGATGGATCACGCACGCGTGCTTGCCTGCGGCACTACGGACGAGCTGCGCACGAAGACCGGCCAGCAAGACATGGAAGCGGTGTTTGCCGCCCTGCAGCCGGGGCAAAAATCGACGGCGCAGCGCTTCGTCATTCCGCCGCGCCAACCAGGCAGCGAGGCGCCGGTCATTGTCGCGAAGAATCTGACGCGCCGCTTCGGCAGCTTCACCGCGGTCGATAACGTCAGCTTCGCCATCGAGCGCGGAGAAATCTTCGGCTTCCTCGGTTCGAACGGCAGCGGCAAGACCACGACCATGAAGATGCTGACCGGACTACTGGCACCGAGCGAGGGGGAGGCCGAGGTGTGCGGAAAACCTGTCGATGCCAACGACCTGTCGGTCCGCCAGCGCGTAGGCTTCATGTCGCAATCGTTCTCGCTCTATGGCGAACTCACCGTGCGGCAAAACCTGCGTCTGCATGCGCGCCTTTTTCATCTGGCCGCAGACCAGGCTAACGCGCGTATCGCCCAGCTCATGGTCGATGTCGGCCTTGTCGACTATGCCGACACCGAAGCGAACTCGCTGCCGCTCGGTGTGCGCCAGCGCCTCTCACTGGCCGTGGGGATCGTGCACGACCCCGAGTTGCTGATCCTTGACGAACCCACTTCGGGCGTCGATCCGTTGGCACGCGATGAGTTCTGGCGCTTGCTCGGCGACCTCTCGCGAACCCGCAATGTCACGATCTTCGTCTCCACGCATTTCATGAGCGAGGCCATGCGCTGCGACCGCATCTCATTGATGCATGCGGGTCGTGTCCTCGTCTGCGACACGCCGCAAAACGTCATTACCTCCAAGGGCAGCGCGAACCTCGAAGAGGCGTTCATCGCCTATATCGAGGCTGCCGAACCGTCTACGCCCGCGCCCCCCGTGGCCGATGCCGAAGCGCAGACCCAGCAGGATGCGGCGGCGTTGTCGCCCAGCCGCTCGACCTTCATGCCGTTGCGCCGCCTGCTCGCCTTTGCCAAGTGCGAGACGTTGTCGCTTGTACGCGATCCGGTGCGGCTTGCCTTCGCTTTCCTTGGCTCCCTCATCATGCTGTTGATCTTCGGTTTCGGCGTCTCCAGCGATGTGACCAATCTCACCTATGCGGCCTTCGACCACGACGACACGCCGGAGAGCAGAGCCTATCTCGCCAATTACTCGAGCTCTCGATACTTCATCGAAAAGACGCCGATCCACAGCGTCGACGACATGCAAAGGCGCCTGAAGTCGAACGACATCACACTGGCCCTCGAAATTCCACCTGGCTTCGGGCGCTTGGTAAAGCGCGACTCGGATTGGCAGGTGTCGGCCTGGATCGACGGCGCCAACACCTCGCGCGCCGCGACCATCGAGGGTTACGTGGAATCGGCGCACAATCTCTTCGCCGAAGAAAGAAAACGGCAGTCCAGCGACGTAGCGAGCACGAAACCGACGACCAGCATCGTGATCCGCAACCGTTACAACCCGACGGCCGAGAGCATCTATGCGATCGGGCCGGCCGTGCCGGCGATGTTGCTCATGATGTTTCTCGCCATTCTCACAGCGGTCAGCGTTGCCCGCGAAAAGGAGATCGGCACGATCACGAACTTCTATGCCACACCCACGACGCGCCTGGAGTTCCTAGTCGGCAAGCAACTGCCCTATATTGGCGTCGGCATGATCAATTTCTTCATCATGACCGCGACCGTGCTATTCATCTTCGATGTTCCGCTGAAGGGCGACGGTCTCGCACTGACCCTGGGCGCGCTGTTCTATGTGGCGGCGGCCACCGGTTACGGGCTGTTCATCTCGACCTTCACCTCGAGCCAGGTCGCAGCGGTGTTCGCCGGAGCGGTGCTGTCGATGCTGCCGACCATGCAGTTCTCCGGCATGATGCAACCCGTCTCGACGCTTGAGGGCGGCGCTCGCCTCATGGGGTACCTCTGGCCGACGAGCTATTACATGCACATGAGTGTCGGTGCGTTCACCAAGGGACTTGGCTTCACCGACATGGTTAACGATCTGCTCGCGCTGACCCTGTTTTGCCCGGCCTTCTTATTGCTGTCCGCGCTGCTCCTGCGCAAACAGGAGAAATAAGATGCAGAGTCTCTCCAACATTTTCTGGCTCGGCGTCAAAGATCTGCGCACCCTCTCGAAGGACCTGATGATGATCCTCTTCATCATCTATTCCTTCGGCCTCAGCATTTATATGCAGTCGACCGGAGCCGGCGAGACCGTCAACAATGCCTCCGTGGCGATCGTCGACGAGGACCACTCCAGCCTGTCGCGATCGATTGCCGGGCTGTTCTATCCCCCGTACTTCCAGGCGGCCAAAATGATCAGCGCCGCCGACATCGATCGCGGCATGGACAACGGTCTTTACACCCTCGTCGTCGTCATTCCTCCGCGCTTTGAAGCGGATGTGCGCAAGGGGCGCGATATTGAAGTCCAGGTCAACGCGGACGCCACCGCAGTCCAGCAAGCGTCATTGGGGTCGGGCTATATCCAGAACATGGTGAGCGAAGAGGTCACGCGCTACCGACAGGAGATGGCGCAAACCACCGGGCTCTCCTCGGATCTCGTCATCCGCCGCGCGTTCAATGCCAACGGCACGCAATCCTGGTTCCGCGCGATCGTCGGCCTTGCCGATCAGTTGTCGATGCTGATCATTATCCTGACCGGCGCGGCGCTCTTGCGCGAGCGGGAGCACGGCACGATCGAGCACCTGCTGGTGATGCCGTTGACGGCCTTCGAGATAGCGCTCGCCAAAGTATGGTCGAGCGGGTTGGTGATCTTCGTCGGCTTCATCTGCTCGCTGTTATTCGTGGTCGAGGGTCTCCTCGACGTTCCGATTGCCGGCTCGCGCGGTGTCCTGCTGCTCGGCACCCTCATCTATATCTTCGCCACGGCAGCGATCGGCATCTTCCTCGGCACCCTCGCCCGCACCATGGCGCAATTTGCCCTGCTGATGATGATGGCCGTCATGCCGATGATGATGCTGTCGGGCGGCATGTCGCCGATCGAGAGCCAGCCGCAATGGGTCCAGTACGTAACGTGGTTTTTCCCGTCGCGGCACTATGTGAGCTTCATGCAGGCGATCGTGTATCGAGGCGCGGGACTCGATATCGTCTGGAAAGAGTTCGTGACGGTCCTGGTGATGGGCGTGACGTTTCTCGCGGCGAGTTTGCTGCTGTTCCGTCAGTCCGTTGCGACCTTGCGGTAAGCCTTTTCTTGTACCGGCCTGTTTTAGGTCGAGACGATTGTCCGACAAAAAGCCTTTCCCTTACGCGCACTTACTCCACATAGTCGAGATTCAACGGTCAATTCACACTTATTTGACCCATCGGCCCATTAACGGTTGACACCCCGCCGCTTGGCTGTAGAATGCCGCCCACAGACGCGGGATGGAGCAGTCTGGTAGCTCGTCGGGCTCATAACCCGAAGGTCGTCGGTTCAAATCCGGCTCCCGCAACCAAACATCAAAAAAGGCTACTCGAAAGAGTGGCCTTTTTTGTATCCGGCAAAAAAAGTTCTTCTGAAACAATGGCATGGCATCTTTCATGAAACCGTAGACGGTTCGTGGAGTCCATTTCATCGCACGCTAGGCTTAATCCTTCTACGACCAATGGCCGCAGTCGCCGCATCCGGTGATCCGCGTTAATATTTGTAATTATTTTGTCCATAGGGATTGGTAACTTGGCTGGATACCCCCATCCTGTCGCGCACAATCCACGAGGTGATTGATGCGCGCCAACTCGTCTGAACCACAAGACTCCGTCACAGCGACACAACCGATCACTCCCACCCGTTTGCGCTGGCTGGATCTGTTAAGCAAGTATCGGCAACCCATCGGGCTGGCCGTGACGCTGCTGCTGTTCGCAATCGCCCTGATCGCCTGCCGACACCTGCTGCTGGAACTGGATCTCTACGCCCTCCACGACTCGATCCTGGAAGTGCCCAAACCGGCCTTGCTGGGCGCGTTAGCTGCCGCCATCGGCGGTTTCATCATTCTATTGGGCTATGAGTTTTCCGGCGCGCGCTATGCCGGGGTGAAACTGCCCGCCAAGACCCTCGCCCTCGGCGGTTTTACCGCCTTTGCCATCGGCAACGCCATTGGCCTGTCGATGCTCTCAGGCGGTTCGGTGCGTTACCGTTTATATGCGCGCCATGGCATCGGGGCTTCGGAAGTCGCCCACATGACCGTGTTCGCCAGCCTCGCACTGGGCTGCGCCCTGCCGCCGCTGGCTGCATTGGCCACCTTGAGCAACTTGCCCGCCGCTTCCGCCGCCCTGCATGTGTCGCAAGGCTTGCTCGGCGCTATCTCCGGTGCCGTGTTGCTGCTGTCGGCCGCGCTGTGCATCGGTATTTATCGCCGGCGCCTGCCAGAACAACCCTACCCGGACAACCTGCTGGTCAAGATTGGCCGTCGCACCCTGCGCCTGCCCGGTCGGCGCCTGACGCTCCTGCAACTGATCATCACCGCCCTGGACGTCGCCGCTGCCGCCACCGTCCTTTATATGCTGCTACCGGAAGCGCCACCCTTCGGCCCGTTCCTGCTGGTGTACCTGCTGGCGCTGGCCGCCGGCGTACTCAGCCATGTGCCGGGTGGCGTCGGGGTGTTCGAGGCGATCCTGCTCGCGGCCTTTGCCGACAAACTCGGTGCCGCGCCATTGGCCGCCGCCCTGCTGCTGTATCGCATGATCTATGTGGTGCTGCCGCTGCTGATCGCCTGCGTGTTCCTGTTGATCAACGAGGCCCAGCGCCTGTTCCAGACCCAGCAGAGTCTGCGCGTGGCTTCGGGCCTGGCAGCGCCGGTGCTGGCCGTACTGGTTTTTTTGTCCGGCGTGGTCCTGCTGTTTTCCGGCGCTACGCCGGAGATCGACTCACGCCTGGAAAACATCGGTTTCCTGATTCCCCACCGCCTGATTGACGCCTCGCACTTTGGCGCAAGCCTGATCGGCGTGTTGTGCCTGCTGTTGGCCCAGGGTCTGCGTCGACGCTTGTCGGCGGCCTGGATGTTGACCATGGTGCTGCTGCTGACCGGCGCCCTGCTCTCACTGCTCAAGGGCTTCGACTGGGAAGAAGCCAGCCTGATGACCATGACTGCGGTGTTGCTGGCGATCTTCCGCCGCTCCTTCTACCGCGCCAGCCGCTTGACTGAATTGCCGTTCTCGCCGCTGTACCTGGTGGCCAGTGTGTGCGTGCTGGGAGCGTCTATCTGGCTGCTGCTGTTTGCCTATCAAGATGTACCGTATAGCCACCAATTGTGGTGGCAGTTCACCCTCGACGCCAACGCCCCGCGTGGCCTGCGCTCGCTGCTGGGGGCTGCGGTGCTGCTGGTGATCGTGTCGCTGACCTGGCTACTGCGTACCGCGCGCCCGGTGATCCACCTGCCGACGCCGGAAGAAATGGAACGCGCCACCAAGATCCTGATGGCCTCATCGCAACCCGACGGCGGCCTGGCGCTGACCGGCGACAAGGCGCTGCTGTTCCACCCCAACGACGAAGCCTTCCTGATGTACGCCCGTCGCGGGCGCAGCCTGGTGGCCCTGTACGACCCGATCGGCCCGACCCAACCCCGTGCCGAGATGATCTGGCAGTTCCGCGACCTGTGCGACATCCACCATGCGCGCCCGGTGTTCTACCAGGTACGCGCGGAAAACCTGCCGTACTACATGGACATCGGCCTGACCGCGATCAAGCTGGGCGAAGAAGCCCGCGTCGACCTGAAACGCTTTGACCTGGAAGCCAAGGGCAAAGAGATGAAGGATTTGCGCTACACCTGGAACCGTGGAACCCGGGACGGCTTGTCCCTGGAAATCCACGAACCGGGCACGGCGCCGATGGACGAACTCAAGGTCATTTCCGACGCCTGGCTGACCGGCAAGAACGTGCGGGAAAAGGGCTTTTCCCTGGGACGTTTCAGCGACGACTACCTCAAGCACTTTCGCATCGCGATCATTCGCTTCGAAGGGCACCCGGTGGCCTTCGCCAACCTGCTCGAGACCTACAACCACGACCTGGCCAGCCTCGACCTGATGCGCGCCCACCCCGACGCGCCTAAGTTGACCATGGAATTCATGATGGTCGGCCTGATTCAACACTATAAGAATCATGGTTATGCTCGCTTCAGCCTCGGCATGGTGCCATTGTCGGGCCTGCAACCTCGCCGTGGCGCGCCGCTCACCCAACGCCTGGGCTCGATGGTGTTCCGTCGTGGCGAGCAACTGTATAACTTCCAAGGTTTGCGCCGCTTCAAAGACAAGTTCCAGCCTGACTGGGAACCCCGTTACATGGCCGTGCCCGCAGGACTTGATCCGCTGGTGGCACTGGCCGATACCGCCGCCCTGATCGCGGGCGGCTTGACTGGATTGGTGAAACGCTGATGATTCGACGCTCCTGGCGGTATGTATTGGCTTCTGTGGTGGTGCTCGCCGTAGCCCTGGGCGGCGGCTATTGGTACTGGAACCGCCCTGCCCCGCAGCCGACCCTGGAGCAGTTGCCCCAGGCCGATGGCTCGGTGATGACCCGCGTAACCCCCGCCGGCACCCCGAAAGCCCGCGTGGCCGTGGCGGTAATGGCCGACGAGACCCTGACCGACAGCCAACTGATTGCCCTGAGCCAGGGCGGCAAAGCGCAAATCGTCCAGGTGATCCTGCCCAAGGATGACTGCACGCTGCAGCAACAGGCACTGCAAGGCGCCCTGAGTCAGCTCAAGGGCCCCGCGACGCTGGTCAGCGGCATCGGCCCTGGCGCCGCCCTCGCCTGGCGCTGGCTGGCCACACAGAACAACGACAAGGCCAATGCCATCTCCGTCGGCTTCGCCCTGGTACAGGAAGGCTGTAAAGACCCACTGCCAAAGACCGCCGCCCACGGCAACTGGCTGGTGGCATGGAACGACAACCCTGACGATGAAAGCGCCAGTTTCGTGCGCGACACACCCCGCGCCACCACCAGCATCAGCGACTACGACATTCACTACCCGCAAGTGCTGAATAACGAACTGCGCAAGCAACTGGTGGGTTCGGACAACGGCGGCCTGGCGATTCCGGTCGTGGAAGTCCCCGCCGGCCAGGCCAAGGACACCGTGACCCTGTTCCTCTCCGGTGACGGCGGTTGGCGTGACCTCGACCGCGACGTCGCCGGTGAAATGGCCAAGATCGGCTACCCGGTCGTAGGCATCGACACCCTGCGCTACTACTGGCAGCACAAGACCCCGGAGCAAAGCGCCAAGGACCTCAGCGAGCTGATGCAGCACTATCGGCAGAAATGGGGCACCAAGCGCTTTGTGCTAACGGGTTATTCGTTCGGCGCCGACGTATTGCCGGCCATCTACAACCGCATGCCGGAAAACGAGCAGCAGCGCGTCGACGCAATCATCCTGCTGGCGTTCGCACGCACCGGCAGCTTTGAAATCGAAGTGGAAGGTTGGCTGGGCAACGCCGGCAAAGAAGCCGCGACCGGCCCGGAAATGGCCAAGCTACCGGCGGACAAGGTGGTGTGCATCTACGGTGCCGAAGAGGTCGACGAGAGCGGTTGCACCGACAAGACCGCCGTGGGCGAAGCGATAAAACTACCAGGCGGGCACCACTTCGACGAGAACTACCCGGCGCTGGCCAAGCGCCTGGTGGATATCATCGTCAAGCACCAGGCCAAGACCGAGTAATCCTACGCTGTACGCAAAACCCAATGTGGGAGGGGGCTTGCTCCCGATAGCGATAGGTCAGTCATACCGCTATCGGGGGCAAGCCCCCTCCCATATTGGTTTGTGGTGTGGGTTGGAACTAGCGCGGTTCGATATGCGCAATCATCAACTGCACGGTTTCCTGGCCACGGAACTCGTTCACGTCGAGCTTGTAGGCCAACTCCACCCAACGCACGGTCGGGTTCGGCCAGACCTCACGGTCCACCCCAAACGCAATACCGTCGAGTTTCACTGACCCGCATTCGCTCTTGAGCACCACTTTCAGGTGCCGCTCCCCCACCACACGCTGCTCTACCAGCTGAAACACCCCATGAAACAACGGCTCGGGGAAGTGCTGCCCCCATGGGCCGGCATGCCGCAGCGCGCGCGCCAACTCCAGGTGAAACTCTTCCACCGCCAGGGTGCCGTCGGACAACAGCCGCCCGGTCAAGTCTTCTTCGCGCAGTTGCCGACGCACTTCGGCATCAAAGGCTTCGGCAAACAAGGGGAAGTTCGCCTCGGGCAATGTCAGGCCGGCCGCCATGGCGTGGCCGCCGTATTTGCTGATCAGGTTGGGATGCTGGCTCGCCACCACCGCCAGCGCATCGCGGATGTGAAAGCCCTGCACAGAACGGCCTGAGCCCTTGAGCAGGCCATCACCGGCGTCGGCAAAGGCGATGGTCGGACGGAAATAGCGCTCTTTCATGCGCGACGCCAGAATCCCGATCACGCCTTGGTGCCACTCCGGGTCGAACAGGCACAAGCCATACGGCATCGACTCCAGCGGCAAGTCCTTGAGCTGGGCCAGGGCTTCGCGCTGCATGCCTTGTTCGATGGATTTGCGGTCCTGGTTCATGCCGTCCAGTTGCGCGGCCATTTCCCGTGCGGCGGCGAAATCCGTGGTGAGCAGGCATTCGATGCCCAGGCTCATATCGTCCAGGCGACCGGCGGCATTGAGCCGTGGCCCGAGGATAAAACCGAGGTCGGTGGACGTGATGCGAGCATGGTCACGCTTGGCCACTTCGAGGATCGCCTTGATCCCCGGCCGCGCGCGACCGGCGCGGATGCGCTCCAGGCCCTGGTGGACCAGGATGCGGTTGTTGGCGTCCAACGGCACCACGTCGGCGACGCTGCCGAGGGCGACGAGGTCGAGCAACTCGCCAAGGTTCGGCTGCGGTTTGTTCTCGTACCACCCCAAACTGCGCAAACGGGCACGCAGGGCCATCAATACATAAAAGATCACCCCGACCCCGGCCAACGCCTTGCTGGGAAACTCACAGCCCGGCTGGTTGGGGTTGACGATGGCATCCGCCGCCGGCAATTCATCCCCCGGCAAGTGGTGGTCGGTCACCAGCACTTTGAGCCCCGCCGCCTTCGCTGCCGCCACGCCTTCGACGCTGGAGATGCCGTTATCCACGGTGATCAGCAACTGCGGCTCGCGCTGCAGGGCCACGGCGACGATTTCCGGCGTCAGGCCGTAGCCGTATTCGAAGCGGTTGGGCACCAGGTAGTCGACATGGGCCGCACCGAGCAAGCGCAGGCCCAGGGTGCCCACCGTACTGGCGGTGGCGCCATCGGCGTCGAAGTCGCCGACGATAAGGATGCGCTGGCGTTGCTCCAAGGCCGTCACCAGCAGGTCTACCGCCGCGTCGATGCCCTTGAGTTGTTGATAAGGGATCAACCGCGCCAGGCTCTTGTCCAGTTCGGCCTCCGTCTCTACCCCACGCGCGGCGTAGAGGCGGGTCAACAGCGGTGGCAGTTCACCGAGAAACGGCAGGACAGCAGGTAACGGGCGGGGATCGATACGCATGGGACGCTGGGGAATTCTCTGTAGGGGAAATATTAGCGGCAGGCTTCAAGCGCTAGCTCAACCGCGCTCGCCGACCAGCCATTGCAGTTGCACTTCGTGCTGGCCGCGGTCGTCGGTGACGAAGATCGTGCCTTCGCTGATCATCACGTCCCACTTGATCACGCGGGGCATGTCCTTGGCCAAGGTCTCGAGGACTTCTTGCGGTACGGCAGCGATGTGTACGTTTTTCAGGTTTTTCGCCACCGGAACCACTTTGCCTTCCCACACACGCAGGCTGCCGTAAGCCAGCAGACTGGTGCGTTCGGTGCGACGCGAGCACCAGGTCAGGCGGTCGGCATCGGGCTGGCCAACTTCGATCCAGTGCAAAACCCGATCATCCAGACTTTTTTCCCACAGGGCTGGCTCGTCTACATCTGACAGACCACGGCCGAACGACAGTTGCTCGTTGTACCAAAGGGCGTAGGC
This sequence comes from Pseudomonas sp. LY-1, assembly GCF_053502595.1. Lineage (NCBI taxonomy): Bacteria > Pseudomonadati > Pseudomonadota > Gammaproteobacteria > Pseudomonadales > Pseudomonadaceae > Pseudomonas > Pseudomonas sp. LY-1. The sequence continues at coordinate 5,629,947 of NZ_CP094353.1, forward strand.
CAGCAGGCGCACGGTCATGCGCTCTTCGGTTTCCGAAGGGTGGCGGGCGATGGTCTGTTTGACGCTCTCGTACACCGAGCGATCGAGGTCGGTGAGGTTGAGTTCGAATTTGTAGGTCGTGGACGGCTGGGCCATGAACGGACTTCTAGAGACAGGAAAAGGCTGGCAGTCTAACCGATGGCGAGGCTATTCAACGAATGCTGCGCTGCATCATCCTTATCCCTGCGCCCCTCGGCTATGTTAAAAGGCATTACACCACTGTGCTGCGTATGAAAGGTTCCTCATGTCGTTTAACGCCAAACCGCTTGCCGGCCTGAAGGTCATCGAACTCGGCACCCTGATCGCCGGCCCGTTCGCCTCACGCATTTGCGCCGAGTTCGGCGCCGAAGTGATCAAGGTCGAATCCCCGGACGGCGGCGACCCGCTGCGCAAATGGCGCAAGCTGTACGAAGGCACCTCGTTGTGGTGGTTCGTGCAGGCGCGCAACAAAAAATCACTGACGCTGAACCTCAAACACCCGGACGGCCTGGCGATCCTCAAGCAGTTGCTGGCGGACGCCGACATCCTGATCGAAAACTTCCGCCCCGGCGTCCTGGAAAAGCTCGGCCTGAGCTGGGACATCCTGCACGCACTGAACCCGAAGCTGGTGATGGTGCGCCTCTCGGGCTTTGGCCAGACCGGGCCGATGAAAGATCAGCCGGGGTTTGGCGCGGTCGGCGAATCGATGGGCGGGCTGCGTTACATCACCGGTTTTGAAGACCGCCCGCCGGTGCGCACCGGTATTTCCATCGGCGATTCCATTGCCGCCCTGTGGGCGGTGATCGGCGCGCTGATGGCGTTGCGACACCGCGAGGTCAACGGCGGGCTGGGCCAGGTGGTTGATGTGGCACTGTATGAAGCCATCTTCGCCATGATGGAAAGCATGATCCCGGAGTTCGATGTGTTCGGGTTCATTCGCGAGCGCACCGGTAACATCATGCCCGGCATCACACCGTCCTCGATCCACACCAGCGCGGACGGCAAGCATGTGCAGATCGGCGCAAATGGCGATGCGATCTTCAAACGCTTCATGTCCGCCATCGGCCGCGAGGATTTGGCCAACGACCCGCAATTGGCCAGTAATGACGGGCGTGACGAGCGCCGCGACGAGCTGTATGGCGTGATTGATCGCTGGGTCAATTCGCTATCGCTGGAACACGTGATCGAGCAGCTCAACAAGGCTGAGGTGCCGGCCAGCCGCATCTACAGCGCCGAAGACATGCTCGGGGACCCGCAATTTCTGGCGCGGGAAATGTTCCTCAACGCGCAACTGCCCGACGGCAAGGCCTTCAAGATGCCAGGTATCGTGCCCAAGCTCTCCGACACGCCGGGCAGTTGTGAGTGGGTGGGGCCGCAACTGGGCGAACACAACAGCGTGGTACTGGGAGAGTTGGGCTATGACGCGGCTGCCATCATCCGCTTGCGTGAGCAAGGAGCGATCTGATGGTGCGCTCAAGATAGTGGCTCGCCGTTGGCTGTTGCGCCTGTGCGCCCCTTTGCTGGGACTTTTGCCGCTGCCGACCCAGGCGGCGCAAACCTTGATCTGGCTGGTGCGAGACCTGCCACCACTGACGATCTTCGACGGTCCGCAAAAAGGCCAGGGCGCCATCGACGAATTGTTGCCGATGCTGATGGAGCACCTGCCGGAGTATCAGCACCAGGTCCAGCACGTCAACCGTGCCCGGAGCATGCAGATGCTCCAGGCGCCCTCCCTCACCTGCGACCCTACCCTGATGTGGACGCCGGAGCGGACCCAATGGATTGTATATTCCGACCAGGCGTTTTCCGTGGTGAGCAATGGCGTGGTCGTCCGCCAGCAAAACCGGGACGTGTTGGCGCCCTTTGTTGCGCAAGGCAAGGTCGACCTGGAAGCGATGCTACGGGACAAGAGCACACGCCTGGGCATCATCGCCGAGCGCAGTTACGGGCCATTCATCGACGGCATGTTGCGGCATGGCGACACGCACAATCGGGTGATGCACTACGGCAACGACGCCTTGGGCAGCCTGCTGCAAATGCAGCGCCTGGGACGCCTGGAAGGGGTACTGGGTTACTGGACCGAAATTCGCTATCACGCATTGCAGCAAGGTATTGATCCCGAGGCGCTGGCGTTTTATCCGATTGCCGGCACCACGCCCTATCAGCACATCCATATCGGCTGTTCGGATACGCCCGAGGGGCGCCAGGTCATGGCGCGTATCAACCAGTTGCTGGGCGACCTGCCGCAGGCGCAGTTGCTACGTTCCTACGCGTCATGGCTCGACCCGGCCCTGCGTGAGCAATACCTGCTGGACCATCAGCGATTCTATGAAGAAGCACCCACCCCGTGATAAATCGCGGGCAAAAAGAAACCCCGAAGAGTGGGGAGACACTTCGGGGTTAAACGTGGCCTACAAAGACCAGTACAGCAAGTCACAAACACCGGAGCACAATGTCTGCTCTTGCTGTTACTAAATCAGACCAGCCACGCAGTAGGAAGTTTCCGCGGATAAACAATTCTTCATGCGAGGGCGCTGCTGCGGGTCTGGGCAGCATTGCGCAAGGCGGCGATCACCGAGGGTTCCAGGCGCCCTTCGGCAATTTTCAGGTCGCGCAGCAGGCAATCCACGACATCCACCAGCACGCGCTTGTCGGTCAGTTGCGCCCGGTCGACATCACGCTCGACCACGATAGCACCGGCAGGATTCTTTACGGTCACCAGGCACTCGCCCTGCACACCGGCGGTGGTCAGCGTAACCTGATAAGGGCTCAGCGCTTCTTCGAGCAATAGGCGGATACTTTCCATTTCGATCACCACTGAATAGTTCGGGAACAATCGCTTCAACGGGGGCTGCCTCTCTCCTAAGTGACTGGTTGTGACGTAGGAAAGTTCGCTTTTTCGTCTTTATGGAGCCGTCAGGGAGTGACTTGATCCAGCATGCGCTTGCAACATGACAACGAAAAAACGGCCGCACATAACTGCTTACCCAATGGGTTGCCGTTTCAGGGTTCGCCCTGCAGCGCGGCTGAGGGTGAACCCTATACTCAGTAAGCGCTGATCACGCTGTCACACAGCTAGAAGTGCATGTCAAAGGCCCTTATTGCTAAGGATGAACATGATGGTGGAACACAACGAACAACAAGCGTCGATGGAGAAGATGCATGCTGACGTATCTCGCATCTATGCCGAAATTTCACGCATGCATGCCGAGCAAGGCAAGCTCAACGCGGAGTCCTTGAAGATAACCTGTGAGACGTTTTGGTACCCCATGGGTGTAGCGATGGCCGTTGTCGCAACAATTGCTTCAATCACCGGAATGGCCATTAAATTACTGTTGTAACCAGCACACTGTCGGGCCTGCCAGAAAAAAAACGCCGCTGACCCAAGGAAGGGAAAGCGGCGTTTTTGTCTGCGCCGAAGCGCCAGCAGTTTGCCTTACAGCGGCTTACCACGATTGCCATGCTGGCTGACAAACGCCTGCATCGCCTTCAAGTCATTCGGCAGCACGGTGCAACGTTCTTCGCGCTCGAACAAGTCGGCCAGATGCTCCGGCAACTCCAGCGCCTTGCCAACACCCGCTTTCTCCACCGCTTCCGGGAATTTGACCGGGTGCGCGGTGCCGAGGATTACCATCGGAATGTCCAGGCTGCGACGGCATTCGCGCGCGGCCTTCACGCCGATAGCGGTGTGCGGGTCCAGCAGTTCGCCGGTCTGGGCATAGACTTCAGCGATGGTTTCGCACGTTTGCGCATCGTCCACGGCCAGGGAGTCGAACAGCTTGCGGGTTTCGGTCCAGCGCTCTTGATCGACGCTGAAACCACCACCGCTCTTGAAGCTGTTCATCAGCTCGGCGATGGCAGCGCCGTTGCGACCGTGCATGTCGAACAGCAGGCGTTCGAAGTTCGACGACACCATGATGTCCATCGACGGCGACAGTGTGGCGTGCAGGGTTTCCTTGACGTACTGGTTGCCGCTCATGAAGCGGTGCAGGATGTCGTTGCGGTTGGTAGCGACGATCAACTGGTTGATCGGCAGGCCCATGTTGCGCGCCAGGTAGCCGGCGAAGATATCGCCGAAGTTGCCGGTCGGCACCGAGAACGACACCGAACGTGCCGGCCCGCCCAACTGCAGCGCGGCGTGGAAGTAGTAGACGATCTGGGCCATGATCCGCGCCCAGTTGATCGAGTTCACCGCGACCAGGCGCGTGCCCTTGAGGAAGCTCTGGTCAGCAAAGCTGTTCTTGACCATTTCCTGGCAGTCGTCGAAGTTGCCTTCGATGGCGATGTTGTGGATGTTCTCACCAAAAATGGTGGTCATCTGCCGACGCTGTACTTCCGACACACGCTTGTGCGGGTGCAGGATGAAGATGTCGACGTTTTCGCAATGCTTACAGCCTTCAATGGCCGCCGAGCCAGTATCACCGGAGGTGGCGCCGACGATCACCACGCGCTCGCCGCGCTTCTCCAGCACGTAATCGAGCAGGCGCCCCAGCAGTTGCAGGGCGAAGTCCTTGAACGCCAGGGTCGGACCGTGAAACAGCTCAAGGACCCACTCGTTGCCATTCAGTTGACGCAGAGGCGCGATGGCGCTGTGGGAAAACACGCCGTATGTCTCTTCCAGGATCTTTTTGAAATCCGCATCCGGAATGCTGCCGGTGACGAACGGGCGCATCACCCGGAACGCCAGTTCGTGATACGGCAGGCCGGCCCAGGAAGCGATTTCTTCCTGGGTGAAGCGTGGCAGGTTTTCCGGCACGTACAGGCCGCCGTCGGTGGCAAGGCCTGCCAACAGGACGTCTTCGAAATTCAGGGCCGGTGCCTGGCCGCGGGTGCTGATGTAACGCATGACTGGCTCCTCAAAAACATTCTCGAACAGAGGCCGCCGATCGCACGGGGCCCCTGGAACAAATCGGTTAGTTCAGGTGTTCGACGCGAATCCGTACCACCGGCCCCACTACGCCTTGCAAGGCTTCCAGGGCGGTGATGGCATCGTTGATGTGCTGCTCAAGCACGCGGTGAGTCAGCAGGATCATCGGCACCTGGCCGTTCTGCTCCTCGACTTCCTTCTGCATGATCGACTCGATGTTGATGCCGCGCTCCGACAAGATGCTGGCAACCTGGGCCAATACGCCCGGGTGATCCTTGGCCTGTATCCGCAGGTAGTAGGCGCTTTCGCACGCTTCGATCGGCAGGATCGGGTGGGCCGACAGCGAATCCGGCTGGAAGGCCAGGTGCGGCACGCGGTTTTCCGGGTCGCAGGTCATGGCGCGAACCACGTCCACCAGGTCGGCGATCACCGACGAAGCGGTCGGCTCCATGCCGGCGCCGGCGCCGTAGAACAGGGTCGAACCGGCGGCGTCACCGTTGACCATCACGGCGTTCATCACGCCATTGACGTTGGCGATCAGGCGGTCGGCCGGGATCAGTGTCGGGTGTACACGCAACTCGATACCGGCCGGTGTGCTGCGCGCCACGCCCAGGTGCTTGATGCGGTAACCCAGGGCTTCGGCGTAGTTCACGTCGGCAGTGGTCAGCTTGGTGATGCCTTCGGTGTAGGCCTTCTCGAACTGCAACGGGATACCAAAGGCAATGGACGCGAGGATGGTCAGCTTGTGCGCCGCGTCGATACCTTCAACGTCGAAGGTCGGGTCGGCTTCGGCGTAACCCAGGGCCTGGGCTTCGGCCAGCACGTCTTCGAAGGTACGACCCTTCTCGCGCATTTCAGTGAGGATGAAGTTACCGGTGCCGTTGATGATGCCGGCCACCCAGTTGATGCGGTTGGCGGACAGGCCTTCACGGATCGCCTTGATCACCGGGATACCGCCAGCCACCGCGGCTTCGAACGCCACGATAACGCCCTTCTCACGCGCCTTGGCGAAGATCTCGTTGCCATGCACGGCGATCAGCGCCTTGTTGGCAGTGACCACATGCTTGCCGTTTTCAATCGCCTTGAGCACCAGCTCGCGGGCCACGGTGTAGCCGCCTACCAGCTCGATGACGATATCGATGTCAGGGTTGGTCGCCACGGCGAAGACATCGTTGGTAATCGCAATACCGGTCGTTTCGAACTGAGGCTTTGGCGAACGCGTGGCAATCTGCGCCACTTCAATCCCGCGCCCTGCACGGCGGGAAATTTCTTCAGCATTACGCTGAAGTACGTTTAAGGTGCCGCCACCGACGGTCCCTAACCCACAGATGCCTACTTTGACCGGTTTCACTGAAGAACTCCCCATGAAACGGCCGACGCGAGGTCGGCCGTGGAAAACAGCCGCACAACCGCGGCTTTCAATTAATGGCCCATCGACTTATCGAAGGGCCATGATCGTCAAAGGTTCGACGATGCTGGTTTATTTGGCACTCAGTGCCAGTTTGGCAACTTGCGGTGCCGGCTGATAGCCCGGAATTACCTGGCCGTCAGCCAAAACGATGGCCGGTGTACCGTTCACACCAATGGACTGGCCCAGGGCAAACTGCTTGGAAACCGGATTGGCGCACTTGGCCGCCTTGATTTCCTTGCCGTCGACCATCTTGTCCATGGCCGCTTTCTTGTCGGCCGAGCACCAGACTGCCTGCAACTGCTCGTCACCCGGCGAGCCCAGGCCCTGGCGCGGGAACGCAACATAGCGCACTTCCACACCGAGCTTGTTCAGCGCCGGCACTTCGGCGTGCAGCTTATGGCAGTACGGGCAGGTGGTGTCGGTGAACACGGTAATGTGCGTCTTGGTCTCGCCGATGGCCGGGTAGACCACGGTTTCAGCTACCGGAATGCCGTTGATCAGCTTGGACACGCCCAGCCGCTCGGCTTTCTCGGTCAGGTTGACCGGTTTACCGTCCTTCAACTGGAACAGGTAGCCCTGGACAATGTACTGGCCGTCGGCACTGGCATACAGCACGCGGCTGCCCTTGAGCTTGACTTCGTACAGGCCGGCCATCGGGCTGGCACTGATGCTTTCGATCGGTGTATCGAGTTGCAGGTTGGCCAGGCTCTTGCGAATGGTCTGCTCGGCAGCGTCATCGGCGAAGGCAAAGGTGGAAACCAACGCAATGGCTGCGGCGGCAATAATCTGGGTCAAGCGCATGGGAACTCCTGAAGGCAGATGCAGGGACAGGCGTGCGGAACACCGATCTGAAAACACGGGGCTGTAATCACAAGTCACGCCGTACCCTTTGCTAACCGGCAAAGCCTACCACAGTTGGGCCGCAGGGCAGCCCGTGGCGGGATAATTTGGCGGTTTTCAGCCACGCGGATGGTGCTTGGCATGCATATCCTGCAAGCGCGCTCGTGCCACATGGGTGTAGATCTGGGTTGTGGATAAGTCGCTGTGGCCAAGGAGCATTTGCACCACGCGCAAATCCGCGCCGTGGTTGAGCAAATGCGTGGCAAATGCATGGCGCAAAGTATGCGGCGACAGGCTCTTGCCGATCCCCGCCACCTTGGCCTGGTGCTTGATGCGGTGCCAGAAGGTCTGGCGGGTCATCTGCTCACCGCGCAGACTGGGGAACAGCACATCACTGGGGCGCCCACCGAGCAGCTCACCGCGCGCATCGCGCATGTAGCGCTCGACCCACACAATCGCTTCTTCCCCCATCGGCACCAACCGCTCCTTGCTGCCCTTGCCCATCACCCGCAGCACGCCCTGGCGCAGGTTGACTTGCTCAAGGGTCAGGCTGATCAGCTCGGTCACCCGCAGGCCGCAGGCGTACAGCACTTCGAGCATGGCACGGTCGCGCTGGCCAATGGCTTCGCTCAAGTCCGGGGCGGCGAGCAAGGCGTCGACATCGGCTTCCGACAAGGATTTGGGCAATGGCCGACCCAATTGCGGCATATCGACCTGTAACGTCGGGTCGAGGGCGATGAGTTTTTCCCGCAGCAGGTAGCGATAAAAGCCACGCACACCAGAAAGGAATCGGGCTGTGGAACGCGGCTTGTAGTTCTGCTCCAGACGCCAGGCCAGGTGATCGAGGATCAACTCACGTCCGGCATTGATCAGCTCCAGGTTTTTTTCCTGCAACCAGCCGTTGAACAGGGCCAGATCGCTGCGGTAGGCCTGGCGGGTGTTGTCCGACAGGCCTTTTTCCAGCCATAGGGCGTCGAGGAAGCGGTCGATCAGAGGGTGGTCGATGGCGGGCATGTGGGCTCAGGTTGACGACTGGATTGTCTGGTAGATCCTATCGCAGGCGAGCCAGCTCCCACATGGGATTTGTGTCGCGCATCGATTTTATGACCATTGATAATCAAATGGGGGATTTGGCTTGCCTGCGATAGCCGCGACTCGGCCTCGGATCAGCCAACAAATTCCAGGCACAAAAAAAGCAGCCCGTAGGCTGCTTTTTTTCTGCATCGGGAAGCTGGACTTAAACCAGTTTTTCCTTGATGCGAGCTGCTTTACCGGACAGGTCACGCAGGTAGTACAGCTTGGCTTTACGCACGTCACCGCGACGCTTAACGGCCATGCTGTCGATTTGCGGGCTGTAGGTCTGGAAAGTACGCTCTACGCCAACACCGTTGGAGATTTTACGAACAGTGAAAGCACTGTTCACACCACGGTTACGCTTGGCGATTACCACGCCTTCGAACGCTTGCAGACGCGAACGGTCGCCTTCCTTCACTTTCACCTGAACGACAATGGTGTCGCCCGGGGCAAAGGTAGGGATCTCTTTGGTCATCTGCTCTGCTTCGAGTGCAAGGATGATTTTGTTAGTCATGCTGTGCTCCTAAGGTAAGTCAATGGACCTACCATCGATACGTTGTTAACTATCGTCCCGCGCGAGGATGTATTCCTCGAGCAGCTTCTTCTCTTCTCCAGAAAGCGAGCGGCTTTCCAGAAGATCGGCGCGTCGTTCATAGGTCCGACCAAGGGACTGCTGTAAACGCCAACGCCGGATGTGTGCGTGATTGCCACTTAGCAATACGTCGGGAACACGCTGATCCGCATACACCTCCGGTCGGGTGTAGTGCGGGCAATCCAGCAAACCATCCGTGAAGGAATCTTCCTCCGCGGAGTCCGCATGCCCTAAAGCTCCAGGCAGCAGTCGTGTAACCGCATCTATCAGGACCATCGCCGGCAGCTCACCGCCAGACAGGACATAGTCCCCAATCGACCACTCTTCATCGACATGAGCTTCAATAAAACGCTCGTCAATGCCTTCATAGCGACCGGCAATCAGGATCAGTGCTTCCTCATTCGCCAGTTCGCGTACCGCCGCCTGTTTCAGCTGACGGCCTTGAGGGGACAGGTAAATTACCTTCGCCTTCTCCCCGGCGGCAGCCTTGGCCTGAACCAACGCGTCTTCCAGGGGCTTGACCTTCATCACCATGCCCGGGCCACCGCCAAATGGGCGATCGTCCACAGTGTGATGTCGATCCGTCGTGTAGTCTCGCGGGTTCCAACAGGTGAGCTGCAAGAGCCCCTGTTTCACCGCCCGACTGGTGATGCCGTAATCGCTGATGGCGGAGAACATCTCGGGAAACAAACTGATCACTTCAATGCGCAAATTAGCCACGCTTAGAAGTCCGCGTCCCATTCCACCTTCATCTCGCCCGCGGCCAGGTCGATGGCCAACACGCATTGCTCGGTATAGGGCAATAGGCGCTCGCGATCATCCAGGCTGCCAGCGCAAGGCTTGACCACCATTACATCATTGGCGCCGGTTTCCAGAAGATGATCGATTTTCCCGAACAGTTGCCCGAGTTGATCAATAACCTTCAGACCTTCCAGCTGGTACCAGTAGTACTCGCCGTCGGTCAATTCAGGGAACAGGTTGCGCGGCACGCAGATCTCATAACCGGCCAGAAGACGAGCTTCTTCACGATCATCAAGACCCTTGAGCTTTGCGACCAGGAACTTATCGCTCCCGCGTCCACTGACCAGCTCGACCTGTTTCACATTCCCCTCGCGCTTGAGCGTCCAGGTTTTGTACTGCAACAGGTTTTCTGTCGGATCAGTAAAGGAATACACCTTCACTTCGCCGCGAACGCCATGAACAGAATAAATCTTGCCGATAACGATCAAATCATCAGCAACAGCTGGCGTCGCGTTCATATTGCTCAGGCTGCGGCCTTAGCCGAGTCCTTCAACAACTTGGCAACACGCTCGGAAGGCTGTGCACCAACGCTCAGCCAGTAGGCTACGCGCTCTTGGTTCACGGACAGACGAACTTCTTGACCACGAGCAACAGGGTTGAAGAAACCAACCTGTTCCTTGTGCGAACCGTCACGCGGGTTGCGGCTGTCGGTTACGGTCAAGTGGTAAAACGGGCGCTTTTTGGAGCCGCCAAGGGCAAGACGGATTGTTAGCATGTGAACATCGTTCCTGTAGTCGGTGCTGCAAATCTAAATGCACAGCGGGCATAGGTGCCCGAAAGGCCGCATATTCTAAGGAATATCCGGACTTTTGCAAATGTCTTTTTCTGGCGCCTATCAGCGTGCCATTCAGATCTGCTATAGAGCCGTCGGTTAAAACGGCAAGTCAGCTCCCGCCAGACGGCGGGTTTGCTGGAGATCCCACATCCCTGTGGGTCGGAGCAGGAGCACGCTCCCGCTCGAATACTTTACATTTTCGGCATGCCGCCGCCGGGCAACATACCGCCCATGCCGCGCATCATCTTGGCCATTCCGCCTTTGGCGGAGAACTTCTTCATCATCTTCTGCATCTGCTTGTGTTGCTTGATCAAGCGACCGATGTCCTGCACCTGGGTGCCAGAGCCCATGGCGATCCGACGCTTGCGCGAACCGCTGATCAGCTCAGGGTCGCGGCGCTCGGCCGGGGTCATGGAGTTGATGATGGCTTCCATCTGCTTGAACTGTTTCTCTGCCGCGCCCTGGGCATTGCCCATTTGCGCCAGGTTCACACCGCCCATATTCGGCAGCTTGTCCATCAGGCCGCCAAGGCCGCCCATGTTCTTCATTTGTTGCAACTGATCGCGGAAGTCTTCGAGGTCGAAGCCCTTGCCCTTCTTCAGCTTCTTGGCCAGTTTATCGGCCTTGTCCTTGTCGAGCGTCGCTTCGGCCTGCTCGATCAGGCTGAGTACGTCACCCATGCCGAGGATACGCGAAGCGATACGCTCAGGGTGGAACGGTTCGAGCGCGTCGCTCTTCTCGCCCATACCGATGAACTTGATCGGCTTGCCAGTGATGGCGCGCACCGACAGCGCGGCACCACCACGGGCGTCGCCGTCGACCTTGGTCAGGATCACGCCGGTCAGCGGCAGTGCGTCACCAAAGGCCTTGGCGGTGTTGGCCGCATCCTGGCCGGTCATGGCGTCGACCACGAACAGCGTCTCGACCGGGTTGATCGCGGCATGCAGCGCCTTGATCTCGCCCATCATCTCTTCGTCGATGTGCAGGCGACCGGCGGTATCGACGATGACCACGTCGATGAATTTCAGCCTGGCTTCTTTGATCGCCGCGTTGGCGATATCGACCGGCTTCTGGCTCAGGTCCGACGGGAAGAAGGTCACGCCCACTTCGCCGGCAAGCATTTCCAGTTGCTTGATGGCCGCCGGACGGTACACGTCGGCCGACACCACCATCACGGTTTTTTTCTTGCGTTCTTTAAGGAAGCGCGCCAGCTTGCCGGCGGTGGTGGTCTTGCCCGCACCTTGCAGACCGGCCATCAGCACGACGGCCGGCGGCACGGCGCTGAGGTTCAGGTCTTCGTTGGCCGCGCCCATCAGGCTTTCGAGCTCGGCCTGGACGATCTTCACAAAGGCCTGGCCCGGCGTCAGGCTGCGGGACACTTCGGTGCCGACCGCGCGCTCTTTGACCGAGTTGACGAAGTCCTTGACCACAGGCAAGGCCACGTCGGCTTCCAGCAACGCCATGCGCACTTCACGCAGGGTGTCTTTAATATTGTCCTCGGTCAGCTTGGCCTTGCCGGTTACGTGGCGCAGCGTCTGCGAGAGACGGTCAGTCAAGTTTTCAAACATGCGCGATCCTTTCAGGCCCTATGGTAGACCGAGGTAATGGCGGCCCAGGCTGTGGTAAATCGCTATTAAAAACAGCGCTCGGCGAGCCTGCGGCGTGGGCAGGTCGCGGATTATAGCGAAGACTGCGCACATGCACACCCGCTGTCTGGCCCTGGAGTCTTTCGTGGAACGCAGGTGTATGCCAAACTCAGCGCCTTTCGGGCTTGCCTAACAGGATTTATGCTCCCTTTGTCACCCAGTTTACTACCCAGCCTCGCCGCCGCCTTTTTGTACGCCGCTGCGACCCTCTACCAAGGCACTCGCCTGGCGCAAGGCGCCAAGGCCGACACGCGCCTGCTGGCAGGCCTTGGCGTCCTCGCCCTGCTGGCCCATGCCGCGAGCCTGTTCACCCACTTGATGACGCCGGTCGGCCTGGGCCTGGATTTTTTCAGCGCCGCCAGCCTGATCGCCGCCGCGGTGATCGCCCTCACGCTGATCGCCTGCGCACGCATCCCGGTGGAAAACCTGCTGGTGCTGCTGTTTCCCCTGGGGATGCTGACGGTGCTGCTGGCGCAATTCGCGCCCACCGGCACGGTGCAGGTGATCGATGAAGCACCGGGCATTCTTGCGCACATCCTGCTGTCGATCCTGGCCTACGGCATGTTCACCATCGCGGTGTTCCAGGCGTTGCTCCTGCTCGTGCAGGACCACCAGCTCAAGCACAAGCACCCGTCCGGCCTGATCAAGAACTTCCCGCCGCTGCAAACCATGGAAAGCCTGCTGTTCAGCTTCTTGTGGGCCGGCTGGACGCTGTTGTCGCTGTCGCTGATCTCCGGCTGGCTGTTCGTCGAAAACCTGTTCGCCCAGCACCTGGTGCATAAAACCCTGCTGGCGTGCCTGGCGTGGGTGGTGTTCAGCGTGCTGCTGTGGGGCCGCAACCGCCTTGGCTGGCGCGGGCACAAGGCGATCCGCTGGACCCTGGCCGGTTTCTGCCTGCTGATGCTGGCCTATTTCGGCAGCAAGCTGGTTCGCGAATACATCCTGCATATCTGACGGGCAGCGATCATGGATAACTTGCCCTTAGGGCCGATGCTCGCGGTAATCGCCTTGCTGGTTTTGTGGGCGGCGCTGTTTACCGCCATCGAAGCCGCGCAACAGCACCTGCTGGCCCTGCGCCCCGGTACACGCCAGGGCGACAAGGCCGCCGCCCGCCTGAACTTCCCACGCCACAGCATGATCCTCTGCAACACCCTGTGCCGTGCCGGCGTGGTGATCCTCTGTACCCTGCTGGCGATCTACGCCTGGGCGCAAAACGGCGCGTGGCTTGGCTGGCTGGTCTCCTGCAGCATCCTGCTGGTGCTGGCCGATTACCTACCCCGCGCCCTGGCCACCCGCCATCCGGAAGCGGTGCTGGGCTTCGGCAATGCCCTGCTGGGCGTGCCGCTGAAAATCCTTTATCCCCTCGCCTGGCTGCTCAATGGCATCAGCCTGCTGTTGCTGCGCCCCTTCGCACGCACGCCCGGCGTGGTGAAAAAAAGCGACGAACCGCAGCCCGAGCATGATGACGAACCCGAACCCGAGGCCGATGAAAGTCGCACGCCCGGCATGCCCGGCATCCACGCGCTGGACAACATCACCGTCAACGACATCCTGGTGCCACGCAGCGAAGTGGACGGCATTAACCTGGACGACTCGCTCGACGCGATCATCGAGCAACTGCGCAGTTCCCAGCGCACCCGCCTGCCGGTGTTCCACAGCGACATCAACCAGGTCGAAGCCGTGCTCAACACCCGGCTGATCCAGCACCTGTTGCTGGATGCCAGCCTGACCAAGGAGAGCTTGCTCGCCGCCTGCTACGAACCCTACTTCGTCCCGGAAAGCACGCCCCTGCAACTGCAGTTGCTGAACTTCCACAAGCAGCAGCGGCGCCTGGGCATGGTGGTGGACGAGTACGGCGAAGTGCTGGGCATCGTCACCCTGGAAGACATTCTTGAAGAAATCGTCGGCGAATTCGAAAGCGAACAGAGTGCTGACAACCCGCATATCGAAGCGCAACCGGACGGCCGCTATATCATCGACGGCGCCGCCTCGATCCGCGAATTGAACAAGAGCCTGGGCTGGCACCTGCCCTGCGACGGCCCCAAGACCCTCAATGGCCTGGTGACCGAAGCGCTGGAAACCATTCCCGATTGCGCGGTGTGCCTGAAAATCGGCCGCTACCGCCTGGAAATCCTCGAGACCGAGGACAACCGGGTGAGCAAGGTACTGATCTGGCACACCAGTCGCGTGCCGGTCGCCGCGTAACTCCTCTGACGCAACACACTTCAAACTGTGTGCAGTAGATCGGATTCACCCCCTTGTTGGATGCGCAACCCCCTTCCTATAATCGGGTCGGCTTACCCAAGCCCCGCCCGACCGCGTGCTACCCGCACCGAGCGCGTCCAGGCACCGCCTTGCCATGTCTGACCGGCGTTCGCTCCCATCCCGAGCCGCTCCGCTCACAACCCTGATCCTGGGGTGTTCGACCAATAATAATCCGCGTCCAAACGCGCACTGACCGTCAGGGATACCGCCATGAGCACCACCTATAACGAGGCTGCGACCGCCGCCCCGACCAACTCGACCGCCCGCGTCGCCACCGCAAGCATCGTCGGCACCGCCATTGAGTTCTACGATTTCTATATCTATGCCACTGCGGCCGCGCTGGTGATCGGCCCCGTGTTCTTCCCGCAGACCTCCGGCACCGCGCAGATGCTCGCGTCGTTCCTGACCTTTGGCATCGCGTTCATCGCCCGCCCGCTGGGTTCGGCGCTGTTCGGCCACTTTGGCGACCGCATCGGCCGCAAGTCGACGCTGGTGGCTTCGCTGCTGCTGATGGGGGTGTGTACCACGCTGATCGGCTTGCTGCCGGGGTATGACAGCATCGGCGCCTGGGCCCCGATTCTGTTGTGCGTGCTGCGTTTCGGCCAGGGCCTGGGGCTGGGCGGGGAATGGGGCGGTGCGGCGTTGCTCGCCACCGAGAACGCGCCGAAGGGCAAACGCGCGTGGTTCGGCATGTTCCCGCAACTCGGTCCTTCGATTGGCTTCCTGGCGGCCAACGGCCTGTTCCTGATCCTGGCCATGAACCTGAACGACGAGCAGTTCCGCAGTTGGGGCTGGCGCATCCCGTTCATCCTCAGCGCCGCACTGGTGATGGTCGGCCTGTATGCGCGGCTGAAGCTGCATGAAACCCCGGTATTCGCCAATGCCGTGGCGAAAGAAGCGCCGGTAAAAGTGCCGTTGGTCGAGCTGTTCAGCCAGCATTGGATGCCAGTGCTGCTGGGCGCCGCGTCGATGGTGGTGTGCTATGCGCTGTTCTATATCACCACGGCATTTTCCTTGAGCTACGGCGTGTCGACCTTGGGCTACAGCCGCGAGACATTCCTCGGGTTGCTGTGTTTTGCCGTGTTGTTCATGGGCCTGGCGACGCCGCTGGCAGCCTTGGCCAGCGATCGATTCGGACGCAAACCGGTGCTGATAGTCGGTGCAGTGCTGGCCATTCTGTCGGGTTTCACCATGGAGCCGTTGCTGACCCAAGGTTCGACCTGGGCGGTGGCGCTATTCCTGGCCCTGGAGCTGTTCCTGATGGGCGTGACCTTCGCCCCGATGGGTGCGTTGCTGCCGGAACTGTTCCCGACCCGCGTGCGTTATACCGGCGCTTCGGCGGCGTATAACCTGGGCGGGATCGTCGGCGCGTCGGCGGCACCGTTCTTCGCGACCAAGCTGGTGGCGATGGGTGGGCTGAGTTATGTCGGCGGGTATGTGTCGGCGGCAGCGTTGCTGAGCTTGATTGCGGTGCTGTGCCTGAAAGAAACGCGGGATAACGATTTGAACAAGGTTGCCTGATAGATCGCTATCGGGGGCAAGCCCCCTCCTACACTCGACCACGTTCCTACAGCTTGAACGCGGTCACATGTGGGAGGGGGCTTGCCCCCGATGCTTTTAGAGCTCTACAACAACCGCCTGAGCCGCACGGGTCGCCTTGGCGCGAGCCGCTTCAATCGACTCATCCCGCGCCAATGCCACGCCCATACGGCGCTGGCCATTCACTTCTGGCTTGCCGAACAGACGCAACGCCGTGTCCGGCTCGCTCAAGGCCGCGCCGAGGTTGGCGAAAGCGGTCTGGGTCGATTGCCCTTCCACCAGGATCACCGCCGACGCCGACGGCCCGAACTGCCGGATCAACGGGATCGGCAGGCCCAGGATGGCGCGCGCGTGCAGGGCGAACTGCGACAGGTCCTGGGAAATCAAGGTGACCAAACCGGTGTCATGCGGGCGTGGCGACACTTCGCTGAACCACACCTGATCGCCCTTAATGAACAACTCCACGCCAAACAGGCCACGGCCACCCAAGGATTCAGTCACGGCCTTGGCCACGCGCTCGGATTCTGCCAGGGCAATCGGGCTCATGGCCTGAGGCTGCCAGGATTCCTGGTAATCGCCCTTCTCCTGACGATGGCCGACCGGCGCGCAGAAGGTCGTGCCGCCGATGTGGCGCACGGTCAGCAGGGTGATTTCGTAGTCGAAGTCGATAAAGCCTTCGATGATCACCCGGCCCTTCCCGGCACGCCCGCCTTCCTGAGCGTAATCCCAGGCTTTCTGCACGTCGTCGGCACTGCGCAGCAGGCTCTGGCCCTTGCCCGACGAGCTCATCACCGGCTTGACCACGCACGGGAAGCCCAGGTCTTGCACGGCCTTGCTGTAGTCTTCGAAGGTATCGGCGAAATGATACGGCGAGGTCGGCAGGTCCAGCTCTTCAGCGGCCAGGCGACGGATGCCTTCGCGGTTCATGGTCAGCGATGCGGCGCGCGCGGTCGGGATCACGGTGAAGCCTTCGGCCTCCAGCTCCACCAGGGTGGCGGTGGCGATGGCTTCGATTTCCGGCACGATGAAGTGCGGTTTTTCCGCTTCGATCACCGCACGCAGGGCGGCGCCGTCGAGCATGTTGATCACATGGCTGCGATGGGCAACCTGCATGGCCGGCGCGTTGGCATAGCGATCCACGGCAATCACTTCAACGCCCAGGCGTTGCAGCTCGATTACCACTTCCTTGCCCAGCTCACCGCAGCCACACAGCAAAACGCGGGTCGCGGTTGGCGACAATGGAGTTCCGATTCGGGTCATCTCAGGTCCTCAGGGGAGCGGATCATGGGGAGAAAGGCCGGCATTTTACATGAACTGTGCAGATTGGCTTCAGTTGGCGACGGCCCGTTTGCGGATACGCCAGGCCATGATCAGCCAGACCGCCGTGACCCCGGCGAATTTCGACGCCAGGGCGGTGCCCACCACGGCGGGCGTGAGGGCGCCGATCAAGCCGAAAAAGATAAAAGTATCGAGGGGAATGCTCAGCGCCGAACTTATCCACAGGCGATCGTGGAGCGGGCGCTTGGTAATGCTGAACACCAGCCAGTCGATGCACTCGGACACCGCGAACGCAGTGGCGCTGGCCAGGGCGATGGACGGGTCGGAGGTGATATACGACAGCACCAGCGCCGCCAGCATGGCGAGGATCGCGCCGTGGCCGAAGCGGGTTTGCACCATATCGCGCAGGATGAATACCAGACCGCCCCAGGCGGACCAGATGACATCCAGGTGCGGCGCGGTGGAGAAGGCGAAGTTGATCAGCACGACGCTGCTGATGTAGGCGATCAGGAAGAGCATGAGGGGATGGACCTGTGGGTAATGCCGCACAGGGTACACAATTACAGGGATGTCGTCTGGGAGGGACCCATCGGGGGCAAGCCCCCTCCCACATTTTGACCGCGTTCCTACAGATTAAATGCGGTTAAGTGTGGGAGGGGGCTTGCCCCCGATGGCAGTCGATCAGGCACCGGAACTCTTAGGCATCACCCACACCAACCCACCCGCCACCGCCCGCTCATGACACACCCCCAGCACCACCCGGCGCTCGGCGTTGTCCATGCGGCTCCAGCGCGTGATTTCTGCCACGCTACGCTGGCAGCCGATGCAAATATCGTCGTCATCCAGCGCGCAAATGTTCACGCACGGCGAGGCGACAGGGCGTTCTGACGGGTTCATTCTTCCTGCTCAGCCAGATCCCGCGCATAACGCTGGGCGTTATGCACATAGTGCGCAGCGCTGGCCTCGAGCATCTTCTTCTGCGCCTCGGTCAATTCGCGCACCACTTTGCCCGGCGAGCCCATGACCAGGGAGCCATCGGGAATGTCCTTGCCTTCGCCGATCAGCGAATTGGCGCCGATGATGCAGTACTTGCCGATCTTCGCGCCGTTGAGGATCACCGCATTGATGCCGATCAGGCTGTAATCGCCGACGGTGCAGCCATGCAGCATGGCGTTATGGCCGATGGTCACACCGGTGCCCAGGGTCAGCGGGTAACCCATGTCGGTGTGCATCACGCTGCCGTCCTGCACATTGCTGTTCTTGCCGATCAGGATCAGTTCGTTGTCGCCACGCAACACCGCGTTGAACCAGACATTGGCGCCCTCCTCCAGCTTGACCTTGCCCACCAACGTGGCATTCGGCGCCACCCAGCTGTGTGGATGCGTCTCGACGCGGGCGTCGCCCAGGCGGTATTTCATGATGTGTCCTCACGGCTGGCCATTTAAACGATGGCTTATAGATGGATGAAGCTCTTGGGCGGCTGGTGCAGGCTGATGTCGGCATCGTCATAAAGCAGATTGATCAACTCGACGATCATGATTGCCGTCAAACCCCAGATTTTGTATTCGCCGAACCGATAGCTCGGCACATACCAACTGCGGCCCTGGTAATCGATGCGGTGCGTATGCTCGCGCGGATCCTGGCGAAAAAACTCCAGGGGCACGCTGAAGACGGCGGCGATTTCGGCGTCGTTGGCCAGGTATTCGACGTAGTCCGGGATGACACCAACGTAGGGCGTGACCCGAATGCCATGCAGGGAAATCAACGGGCTCAACGGGCCGATCACCTCAACCAGGCCCGGCGGCAGGCCGATTTCCTCTTCGGCTTCGCGCAGGGCGGTGAAGATCAGGTCCGGGTCTTCGGGGTCGCGGCGCCCGCCGGGAAAGGCCACTTCGCCACCGTGGGTGGACAGGCCGCTGGCGCGCAGCGTCAGGATCAGCTCGGGTTCGTCACTGCGGGTAATCGGCACCAGCACGGCGGCCTCGGGGAAACGCCCGTCGGTCTCAAGCTGTTGCGGTGTGTGATTGCTTACCCGGCGAAGTAGCTCGTCCAGCATGAGTCATCTCGATCTGTTGGCTACCTTGCATCATGCACCAAAGCGCGCGGGCGCCCAACCCCAAAACCTGAGGGCTGTCGCGAAACGACAACTTGCAGGGCCTTGCCGCCCACGCCAAGATAGGCAGACTTTCCAGGAACCCCAGCATGAATTTCTGCAGCCAGTGCGGTAAACCGGTCACCCAACGCATTCCCGAAGGCGACGCACGTCTGCGTTTTGTCTGCGATAATTGTCAGACCATTCACTACCAGAATCCCAATATCGTCGCCGGCACGGTGCCGGTGTGGGGCGATCAAGTACTGCTGTGCCGCCGCGCCATCGAGCCCCGCCGGGGTTACTGGACCCTGCCCGCCGGCTTCATGGAGAACGGCGAGACCATGGAACAGGCCGCCATGCGCGAGACCATGGAAGAAGCCTGCGCCCATGTACGCAACCTGAACCTCTACACCCTGATCGACGTGCCGCATATCAGCCAGGTGCATGTCTTCTACCGCGCCGAGCTGATTGACCTGGACTTCGCCGCAGGCCCCGAAAGCCTGGAAGTGCGACTGTTCGATGAGGCCGACATCCCTTGGTCCGAGCTGGCTTTCCGCACGGTCGGGCGTACCTTAGAATACTTCTTCGCCGACCGTCGCCTACGGTCGTTCCCGGTGCGCAACGAAGCTGTGCCGCCGCTGTCCCAGCCCGCCCAATAACAAACCGGCAGATCGTCGTCCAAGGGAAATCGTTTTAATGCGTTGGTTGCTTGCTCTGCTCTGCCTGTCGTTCGCCACGTTGTCCTCAGCCACCACCCTGGAAACCCTGGGCGGCAAAACGGTCGAAAAAATTCTGGTGCTCAAGTCCGCCCATCAGTTGCAACTGATCAACGACGGCAAACCCCTCAAGACCTACCGTATCTCCCTGGGCAAAAACCCCAAGGGCACCAAGCTGTTCGAAGGCGACCGCCGCACGCCGGAAGGCTTGTACTGGATCGACTGGCGCAAAACCAGCGACCGCTACAACCTGTCCATGCATATCTCCTACCCCAATATCAGCGATTCCGCCCGTGCCCGCCGCCAGGGCGTGAACCCCGGCAGCATGATCATGATCCACGGCACGCCCGACAGCGCGGAGTACCCGGAGCAGTGGTTCCACACCCTGGACTGGACCGACGGCTGCATCGGCATGCGTAACGTCGACATGCGCGAAGTCTGGAACCTGGTCAAAGACGGCACCCTGATCGAGATCCGCCCGTAACCCTCGCCCCTCGGTCAATTAACTAAAAAAAGTTTCCCGCCCTCGGCAGCGCCTGCCGGTGAATACCAATTCACCCCGCAGGCCGCGCAGCTCTGCGCGCCTTAAAGACCTCTCTAATACCACTTGATGCCAAGCACCGTTAAGACGCCCTGAAACCTGGACTTACAGCGTTTTGGCAGCATTGACATGGTATTTAAGTGGTATTAGTTTCCGACCAATACCGGGCGACAACACTCTAATAACCGCATCGGAAACCTGACAGATGAACCCCATCCTGACGCTGCGTCCCGACGACAAGCAATCCACGCCGCTGTACCTGCAACTGGCCCGCAACCTGGAAGCGGCGATCCACGCCGGCCAGTGGAAATCCGAACAGGCCCTGCCGTCGGAACGCGCCCTCAGCGAGCAGTTGAGCCTTTCGCGCGTCACCGCCCGCAAAGCCCTGGAAGTCTTGCTTGCCCAAGGCCTGATCCGTCGCAGCCAAGGCTCCGGCACCTTTATCACCCCTCGGCTGGAACAGCCGCTGTCGCGCCTGTCAGGGTTCAGCGAGATGCTGCGACTCAAGGGGTTTGTGCCCAGCTCCCAGTGGCTGGAACGCGACATCAGCGCGCCGACCCATGAAGAACTGATCCGCCTGGGCCTGTCGCCGACCGACAAGGTGACGCGCCTCAAACGCCTGCGCAAAGCCGACGACACGGTGATGGCAATCGAAATGACCGCCATGCCCGCCTCGGTGCTGCCGCAACCGCAGGCCATCGGCCACTCCCTCTACGAGTACCTGGAGGGCATCGGCAAACCCATCGTGCGCGCCCTGCAGCATATCCAGGCGATCAACGCCTCGGACGAGTTCGCCGCACTGGTCGGCATCGCCCCCGGCACCGCCATGCTGCTGATGACCCGCGTCGGCTACACCGCCGACAACACCCCGATCGAAATCACCGACACCTACTGTCGCAACGACTACTACGACTTTGTCGCAGAACTGCGGCGATAGGCCTTTGCCGCGCACCGCGGCCTCAGAGAACTGCCCATGTCCGAAGACAATATCCTCACGCCCCATGGCTGGATTCGCGGCCACCTCGCGCACGAGCACGGCAAAGTGATCGCCATCGAAGGCGCGCCTTGCAACCCGGCCGACAACGACTTGCCCTACCTGCTGCCGGGGTTTATCGACCTGCACGTCCACGGCGGCGGCGGCAAAGACATCATGGAAGGGGCCGACGCCTTCGAAACCATCACCCGCACCCACGTGCGCTTCGGCACCACCTCGCTGCTGGCCACCACCATGACCGCGCCGGTGGATGAGATCTCCAACGTGCTCGGCCAGCTCGGCAGTTTCTGCGAGCAGCGCCTGAGCGGCAGCGCCCGGGTCCTTGGCGTGCACCTGGAAGGGCCCTACATCAATCCCGGCAAACTCGGCGCACAACCCAACTTCGCCCACACCGCATTGATGGAAGAAGTGGAAACCTACCTGCGCCTGGCGCCGATCCGGGTGATCACCATCGCCCCGGAAATCGCCGGGCATGACGCCCTGATCCGCGCCCTCAGTACACGCGGCGTGCGCATGCAGATCGGCCACACCCTGGGCAGCTATGAAGAAGGCGTCGCCGCCCTCGCCGCCGGCGCCACCAGCTTCACCCATTTGTACAATGCCATGAGCCCGCTGCATCACCGCGAGCCCGGCATCGTCGGCGCGGCGCTGGCCCACGCGCAGTACGCGGAATTGATCCCGGATCTGCTCCACGTACACCCCGGCGCCATGCGCGTGGCCCTGCGCGCGATCCCGTGCCTGTACTGCGTCACCGACTCCACCGCCGCCGCCGGCATGCCCGACGGCGAATACAAGCTAGGCAGCCACACCGTGACCAAATGCCTGGGCGGCGTGCGCCTGGCCGACGGCACCCTGGCCGGCAGCACCCTGACCATGGATCAGGCGCTGCGCAACCTGGTGAAGATTGGCCTGCCCATCAGCGAAGCCTCACAACGCCTGTCGCAATTTCCGGCGGACTACCTGGGCCTGGAAGAACGCGGCCGCCTGCAACCCGGCAGCTTTGCCGACTGTGTGCGCCTGGACCGCTCCCTGCACCTCACCGACGTCATGGTCGAAGGAGAAACCATTGTCCTCAAAAATGCTTGAAGAGGCCCTCGCCTCCTGTGACGCCGTAGCCACGCAATTGCAACGCCTGGACCCGCGCCTGCAAGACATCGCCGGCCGCCTGCGTCGCCAGCCGCCGCAAGTGGCGATGACCATCGCCCGTGGCAGTTCCGACCACGCCGCGAGCTACTTCGCCTACCTGGCCATGCAGCACGTGGGCGTTCCGGTGGCGTCGTTGCCGATGTCGGTGGTGACCCTGCTGCAAGCACCGTTGCAGGTCAGCGGCCAGGTCGCGTTCGGCTTCTCTCAGTCGGGCCAGAGCCCGGACCTGGTCGACAGCCTGCGCCTGCTGCGCAAACGCGGTGCCTTGAGCATTTCGCTGGTGAATGCCGAAGATTCGCCCCTGGAAGCCGCCTGCGAATTCCACGTGCCGCTGTGCGCCGGCCCGGAACTCAGTGTGGCCGCGACCAAGAGCTTTATCGCGACCCTCAGCGCCAGCGCGCTGTTGATCGGCCACTGGAACCAGGAAGCCGACCTGCTGCACGCCTGCCGTACGTTGCCCGAGGGCCTGCGCGAAGCAGCCAAGCAGGACTGGACGCAAGCCATCGACGCCCTGCGCGACTGCCAGCAGTTGATGGTGATCGGCCGTGGCGCCGGGTTTGCCATCGCCCAGGAAGCCGCGCTCAAGCTCAAGGAAACCTCGGCGATCCAGGCCGAAGCCTTCAGCAGCGCCGAGGTGCGTCATGGGCCGATGGCCTTGATCGACGCCAACTACCCGCTGCTGATCTTCGCCCCACGCGGCGCCGAGCAAGCCGGGCTATTGAGCCTGGCCGCCGATATGCGCCAACGCGGCGCCCGCGTGTTGCTCGCCGCGCCGGACGATATCACCGAACGCGACCTGACCCTGAGCTGCGCCGAACACCCGAGCCTGGACCCGATTCTGGCCATCCAGAGTTTCTATGTCATGGCCGCCGGCCTGGCGCTCGCACGCGGCATGAACCCTGACCAGCCGCGCCACCTGAGCAAAGTGACCCGCACCCACTGAGTGGCGTACCGCGATTTCCTGATGAGTACCGTGCCCATGTCCAACAACAATAATGAATTGACCCTCAGCGCGCCCTTAAGCGGCCCGGTGCTGGCCCTGGGTAACGTCCCCGACGAGGTGTTCGCCAGCGGCGCCATGGGTGACGGCCTGGCCATCGATCCGCTGAACGATAGCCTGTACGCACCGTGCGACGGCGAGATCATCCATGTCGCGCGCACCGGGCATGCGCTGACGCTTCGCGCGCAGAACGGTGCTGAGCTGTTGATGCATGTGGGCATCGACACCGTGGAGTTGAACGGCGAAGGGTTCGCCCTGCTGGTGAAGAACGGCGCACGGGTGAGCAAGGGCCAGGCGCTGATACAGTTCGATCTGGACCGGATTGCGCGCCAGTGCAAAAGCCTGGTCAGCCTGATCATTCTCACCAACAGCGAGCGCTTCGAACTGACACCGCTGGCGCTCCATTCGGTCAAGCGCGGTGAACCGCTGGCGCGCGTGGCGCTGCGTTCCTGCGTAGCGCCGCAAACAGCTGTGGATAACTCCGTCGCGCAAGTCAGCGCCAGCGTGCGCATCACCCACCGCGGCGGCTTGCATGCGCGTCCGGCAGCATTGATCCGCAAGACCGCCCAGGCGTTCAGCAGCCAGACGCAGTTGCATTTCGCCGGCAAGTCGGCAGCGTGCGACAGCCTGATTGGCCTGATGGGGCTGGGCATCGGCGAAGGCGACGAGGTCCGCGTCACCAGCCGTGGCAAGGATTGTACGGCGGCAGTGCAGGCACTGGTCGCCGCGCTGTCGGTAGCGATCAGCGACGAACCTCCCGCGCCGGCGGCCGTCGCACCCCGTCGCACGCCGACCGAAGCCGGTGTATTGCAAGGCGTCTGCGCGGCGCCGGGCTTGGTCTGCGGGCCGCTGTTCCGCCTGAACGGCATTGAGTTACCGGCCGATCCCGGCAATCACTGCGCCGACGAACAACTGCAACGGCTGGATGCGGCCCTTGAACACGTGCGCGGCGAAATCCGCAGCACCCTGGACCTCGCCCGCCAACGCAAAAATGTCGAAGAAGAAGACATCTTTGCCGCCCACCTCGCCTTGCTGGAAGACCCGGCCCTGCTGGACGCCGCCACCCACGCCATCGAACACGGCAGCGCCGCCACCCACGCCTGGCGCGATGCGATCCAGGCGCAATGCGCGGTGTTGCTGGGCCTGGGCAAGCCGCTGTTGGCCGAACGCTCCAACGACCTGCGCGACCTGCAACAACGCGTACTGCGGGCGCTGCTGGGTGAAGCGTGGCACCTCGAGTTGCCCGCCGGGGCGATTGTCAGCGCCCATGAACTGACGCCCTCGGACCTGCTGCAACTGAGCGCGCAACAGGCCGCCGGCATCTGCATGGCCGAGGGCGGCGCCACCTCCCATGTCGCGATCCTGGCCCGGGGTAAAGGTTTGCCGTGCGTGGTGGCGCTGGGCGCCGAAGTGCTCGATGTGCCCCAAGGCCAACGCGTGGTACTCGACGCGGCCAACGGTCGCCTGGAACTGGCACCCAGCGACGCGCGCCACGCCGAAGTCCACCGGATTCGCGACACGCAGAACCTGCGCCGCCAAGCGCAACAGACCCAGGCCCGACTGCCGGCGAACACCCGCGACGGCATGACCATTGAAGTCGCCGCCAATGTCGCCTCCAGCGCCGAGGCCCAAGTGGCGTTTGAAAACGGCGCCGATGGCATCGGCCTGCTGCGCACCGAATTCCTCTTCGTCGACCGCCGCACCGCGCCGGATGAACAGGAACAGCGCCAGGCCTATCAAGCCGTGCTGGACGCGATGGGCGACAAGTCGGTGATCATCCGCACCATCGACGTGGGCGGCGACAAACAGCTCGACTACCTGCCGCTGCCGGTCGAGGCCAACCCGGTGCTGGGCCTGCGCGGCATTCGCCTGGCCCAGGTGCGCCCCGAGGTGCTCGACCAGCAACTGCGCGCACTGCTGCAAGTCAGCCCGCTGGCGCGCTGCCGCATCCTGCTGCCGATGGTCAGTGAAGTCGACGAACTGCTGCAGATCCGCCAGCGCCTGGATGAACTGTGCGTCGAGTTGGAACTGACCCAGCGTCCGGAACTGGGGGTGATGATCGAAGTGCCCGCCGCTGCGCTGATGGCCGAACAACTGGCCGAACATGCGGACTTCTTGTCCATCGGCACCAATGACCTGTCCCAGTACACCCTGGCCATGGACCGCGACCACGCCGGCCTCGCCGCACGGGTCGATGCCCTGCACCCGGCACTGCTGCGGTTGATCGCCCAGACCTGCACGGGCGCAGCCAAACACGGGCGTTGGGTCGGCGTGTGCGGCGCCCTGGCGTCCGACCCATTGGCGACGCCGGTGTTGGTCGGCCTGGGGGTCAGCGAGCTGTCGGTCAGCCCGCCGCAGATCGGCGAAATCAAGGACCGCGTCCGCCACCTGGACGCGGCGCAATGCCGGCAACTGAGCCTGGGCCTGCTCGACCTGAGCAGCGCCAAGGCGGTACGCCAAGCCTGTCAACACCACTGGCCGCTGAGCTGACAACAACAAGAAAAAGGGAGACACGCCATGTATCAACACTTTATCGAAGGCCTGCAACGCCTGGGCCGTGCGCTGATGCTGCCGATCGCGATCCTGCCGATCGCCGGCCTCCTGCTGCGCCTGGGCGACACCGACCTGCTCAACATCGCGGTGATGCACGACGCCGGGCAGGCGATCTTCGCCAACCTCGCGCTGATCTTCGCCATCGGCATCGCCGTGGGCTTTGCCCGCGACAATAACGGCACGGCCGGTTTGGCCGGGGCCATCGGTTATCTGGTGATGATCTCGACGCTCAAGGTGATGGACTCGACCATCAACATGGGCATGCTCGCCGGGATCGCCAGCGGTTTGATGGCGGGCGGGCTGTACAACCGCTTCAAGGACATCAAGCTGCCGGAGTACCTGGCGTTCTTTGGCGGGCGGCGATTCGTGCCGATTGTCACCGGCTTCAGCGCGGTTGGCCTGGGCGTGATCTTTGGCCTGATCTGGCCGCCGATCCAGCACGGCATCAACAGCTTCGGCGTATTGCTGATGGAAAGCGGCAGCCTGGGTGCCTTCGTGTTTGGCGTGTTCAACCGCCTGCTGATCGTCACCGGCCTGCACCATATCCTCAACAACATGGCGTGGTTCGTGTTCGGCAGCTTTACCGACCCGCTGACCGGCGCGGTGGTGACCGGCGACCTGACCCGCTACTTCGCCGGCGACCCGAAAGGCGGCCAGTTCATGACCGGCATGTTCCCGGTGATGCTGTTCGGCCTGCCCGCCGCGTGCCTGGCGATGTACCGCAACGCCCTGCCGGAACGACGCAAAGTGATGGGCGGGATTTTCCTGTCGATGGCGCTGACCTCATTCCTGACCGGCGTGACTGAGCCGATCGAATTCGCCTTCATGTTCCTCGCGCCGTTCCTGTACCTGCTGCATGCGTTGCTGACCGGGCTGTCGATGGCGGTCACTAACCTGCTGGATATCCACCTGGGCTTTACCTTCTCCGGTGGGTTTATCGACATGGTGCTGGGCTGGGGCAAGTCCACCAATGGCTGGCTGGTCCTCCCGGTCGGCTTGGCTTACGCAGTGATCTACTACAGCGTGTTCAACTACTGCATCCGCCGCTTCCAACTGAAGACACCGGGCCGCGAAGATATCCCGGTGGCGCAGGCCGAAGTGATGAGCGATAACCAACGCGCCACGGCTTACATCCAGGCGTTGGGGGGTGCGGACAACCTGCTCAGCGTGGGGGCCTGCACCACGCGGTTGCGGCTGGACATGGTCGACCGCAACAAAGCAGTGGATGCACAGTTGAAAGCCCTCGGCGCGATGGCCGTGGTTCGGCCGGGTAACGGTGGGAGCTTGCAGGTAGTGGTCGGGCCGATGGCGGACAGCATTGCCGATGAGATCCGGTTGGCGATGCCGTCGTTTGTAGCCAATGCGCCCGTGACGGTTGCGCCTGTGGATAAGTTGGTTGCGGTGAATGTGCGGGAAGCCGAGAAATGGCTGAATGCATTGGGTGGCCGGGAAAATGTGCGCCAGTTGGAAGCGGTGGCGATGACCCGGTTGCGGGTGGAATTGGGGGATGACTCGGTGGTCTCCGAAGACCAGCTCACTGCACTCGGTTGCCAGGGTGTAAGCCAGCTCGATAGCGGTGTTTGGCATTTGCTGATTGGTGACAAGGCCTCGGGCTTGAGTGAAGCGTTGGAGCGACTGGTCAGCGGTCGTGAGGTCGGCGTCAAGGTTTAAGAGATGTAGTGGCTGTTCTGGCCGCAATCGCGGGCAAGCCCCCTCCCACATTTGACCTGGCAACGCGGTCAAATGTGGGAGGGGGCTTGCCCGCGATTGCGGCCTCCCAGACAACAAAAAACCCACTGACCCAACAGGCCCAGCGGGTTTCTTGCTCATGCAATCAACGAATCAAAAATCCGCCAACTGCCATACCTCATACGCCGGTGTCTCATAGGGATGGCTCAGCTTCAACGCAGCCACAACAGCCACAATCAACGCATCCGCCACCACCAGCTCAACCTTCCACTCTTCAACCACTTCAACCTGGCCGACTTGCCCGAGAAACGGCTGGCTGCCGTCCAACGCGCGGAATTGGCCCTGGCCCAGCACCTGCCAGGCGCAGCTGTCGTAGTCGCCGATGCGCCCGCCGCCGGCTGCGAAGACGGCGGCTTTCACCGTCTCCACGTGGCTCGCGGGCACAAAGAAAGCGAGCTTGTACACCGCCTTAGTTCACCCACACGCGAGCGTTGCGGAACATGCGCATCCACGCGCCGTCTTCGTTCCACTCTTCCGGGCGCCACGAGTTCTGCACGGCACGGAATACACGCTCCGGGTGCGGCATCATGATAGTGACGCGACCGTCGCGGCTGGTGAGGCCGGTGATCCCGCGCGGCGAGCCGTTCGGGTTGGCCGGGTAGCTTTCGGTGACCTTGCCGTGGTTGTCGACGAAACGCATGGCCACGCAGCCGGACACGTCGGCTTCGAGCAAGGCTTCTTCGCTGGCGAACTCGGCATGGCCTTCACCGTGGGCGATAGCGATTGGCATACGCGAACCGGCCATGCCTTGCAGGAAGATCGAGTTGGACTCCTGCACCTGCACCATGGCGACACGGGCTTCGAACTGCTCGGAACGGTTACGCACGAAGTGCGGCCAGAACTCGCTGCCCGGGATCAGTTCGTGGAGGTTGGACATCATCTGGCAACCGTTGCACACACCCAGGGTGAAGCTGTCGTTGCGCTCGAAGAAGCCCTGGAACGCGTCGCGGGCACGGCTGTTGAACAGGGCCGACTTGGCCCAGCCTTCACCGGCACCCAGCACGTCGCCGTAAGAGAAACCGCCGCAGGCCACCAGACCTTTGAACTCGTTGAGGTCGACGCGACCGGCGAGGATATCGCTCATGTGCACGTCGATCGCATTGAAGCCGGCACGGTCGAATGCGGCCGCCATTTCCACCTGGCCGTTGACGCCCTGCTCACGCAGTACGGCAACCTGTGGGCGAATGCCTTTCTTGATGTACGGCGCGGCGATGTCCTGGTTGACGTCGAAGCTGAGCTTGGTGCTCAGGCCCGGGTTGTCTTCTTCCAGGATCACGTCGAATTCCTGCTCGGCGCAGTCGGCGTTATCGCGCAGGCGCTGGATCTGGTAGCTGGTCTCGGCCCACTGGCGTTGCAGCAGACGGCGCTGGCCTTCGAACACGGTGTCGCCGTTGAAGACGATGTCGATCTGACCGTTGTTGATCGGCTGGCCGATCACGGCCACGCAATCGCCCAGGCCGGCGGCGCTGAACTGTGCCAATACGTTTGGCGTCGCGTCCTGGCGCACCTGGATCACCGCACCCAGTTCTTCGTTGAACAGGATGCCGTTGAGTTCAGAGGCGTCCTCGGCAACGCTGTCGAGCACCAGGTTCAAGCCGCAGTGACCGGCGAAGGCCATCTCGACCACGCTGGTCAACAGACCACCGTCGGAACGGTCGTGGTAAGCCAGCAGGTGGCCGTCGGCGTTGAGGCCCTGGATCACCGCGAAGAAGGCTTTCAGGTCTTCGGCGTCGTCGACGTCCGGCGCGTGTTTGCCGAGCTTGCCATGGGTTTGCGCGAGGATCGAGGCGCCCATGCGGTTCTGGCCACGGCCCAGGTCGATCAGGATCAGATCGGTGGTGCCCTTGTCCATGCGCAGTTGCGGGGTCAGGGTCTGGCGGATGTCGGTGACCGGCGCGAAACCGGTGACGATCAACGACAGCGGCGAGGTGACACTCTTGTCCACGCCGTCATCGTTCCAACGGGTGGCCATGGACATGGAGTCCTTGCCCACCGGAATGGTGATCCCCAGTTCCGGGCACAGCTCCATGCCGACAGCCTTGACGGTGTCGTACAAGCGCGCGTCTTCGCCGGGGTGACCGGCAGCGGACATCCAGTTGGCCGACAACTTGATGTCGGACAGCTTGCCGATACGGGACGCGGCGATGTTGGTGAGGGTTTCACCAATGGCCATGCGGCCCGACGCCGGAGCGTCCAGCAGGGCCAGCGGCGTGCGCTCGCCCATGGCCATGGCTTCACCGGTGTAGACGTCGAAGCTGGTGGCGGTGACGGCAACGTCGGCCACCGGCACTTGCCACGGGCCGACCATTTGGTCACGGGCAACCAGGCCGGTGATGGTGCGGTCGCCGATGGTGATCAGGAAACTTTTGCTCGCGACCGCCGGGTGGTGCAGCACGCGTTCGATGCTGTCGGCCAATTCCAGCGTGCTTGGGTCGAAGTCATCGCCCAGCTCGGCTTCACGTACCGCCGAACGGTGCATGCGCGGGGCTTTGCCCAGCAGCACCTCGAGCGGCATGTCCACCGGGCTGTTGCCGAAGTGGCTGTCGGTGACGGTCAGATGCGGCTCGGCAGTGGCTTCGCCGACCACGGCAAACGGGCAACGCTCACGTTCGCAGATGGCCTGGAAGCGCGCGAAGTCTGCAGGGCCGACGGCCAGGACGTAGCGCTCCTGGGATTCGTTGCTCCAGATTTCGTGCGGGGCCATGCCCGGCTCGTCGTTTGGAATGTTGCGCAACTCGAAACGGCCGCCACGCTCGCCATCGTTGACCAGTTCCGGGAAGGCGTTGGACAAACCGCCGGCGCCGACGTCGTGGATGAAGCTGATCGGGTTCTTGTCACCCAACTGCCAGCAACGGTCGATGACTTCCTGGCAGCGGCGCTCCATCTCTGGGTTTTCGCGCTGTACGGAAGCGAAGTCCAGGTCTGCCGAACTGGTGCCGGTGGCCATGGAGGAAGCCGCGCCGCCGCCCAGGCCGATCAACATCGCCGGGCCGCCGAGCACGATCAGCTTGGAGCCGACCAGGATCTCGCCTTTCTTGACGTGTTCTTCACGGATGTTGCCCATGCCGCCGGCCAACATGATCGGCTTGTGGTAACCGCGCACTTCGTCGCCATGCGGGGTGGTGATCGACTGCTCAAAGGTACGGAAATAACCGGTCAGCGCCGGACGGCCGAATTCGTTGTTGAACGCGGCGCCGCCCAGCGGGCCTTCGATCATGATGTCCAGCGCGGTGACGATACGCTCCGGCTTGCCGTAGGGCACTTCCCACGGCTGTACGAAGCCCGGGATCTGCAGGTTGGACACGGTGAAACCGGTCAACCCGGCCTTGGGCTTGGCGCCACGGCCGGTAGCACCTTCGTCGCGAATCTCACCGCCGGAACCGGTGGCTGCGCCCGGGAACGGGGCAATCGCGGTCGGGTGGTTGTGGGTCTCGACTTTCATCAGGATGTGTACCGGTTCCTGCACCGCGCCGTACTGGCGGGTTTCAGGGTCCGGGAAGAAACGACCGGCGACGCTGCCGACGATGACCGAGGCGTTGTCCTTATAAGCCGACAGAACGCCTTCGCTGTGCATCACGTAGGTGTTCTTGATCATGCCGAACAGGCTTTTTTCCTGGCTTTCGCCGTCGATGTCCCAACTGGCGTTGAAGATCTTGTGACGGCAGTGCTCGGAGTTGGCCTGGGCGAACATCATCAGTTCGATGTCGTGCGGGTTGCGCTTCAAGCCGTTGAAGGCGTTGACCAGATAATCGATCTCGTCTTCGGCCAGGGCCAGGCCCAGTTCGGTGTTGGCCTTCGCGAGGGCGGCGCGGCCACCGCCGAGCACGTCAACCGCGGTCAGCGGCTTGGCCTCGGCGTGACTGAACAGAGCGCCGGCCTGTTCCAACTGGCTGACGATGATCTGGGTCATGCGGTCGTGCAGGCTGCTGGCGATCAGCTCGGCCTCGGCATCGCTGAACTGGCCCGCGACATAGAAGGCAATACCGCGTTCCAGGCGCTGGATTTTTTCCAGGCCGCAGTTGCGGGCGATATCGCTGGCCTTGCTCGACCAGGGCGAGATGGTGCCGAACCGCGGCAGAACCAGGAACAAGCGGCCGGTCGGCTCTTGAACGGGAACGCTTGGGCCGTACTTCAGAAGGCGTGCCAGCACTTGCTGTTCGTCGGCGGTCAAGACGCCAGTCACGTCGGCGAAGTGAGCAAATTCAGCATACAGGCCTGTAACAGCTGGAACCTTCTGGCTCAGTTGCTCAAGGAGTTTGCTGTGGCGAAAGGCAGAAAGGGCAGGAGCGCCGCGCAGGATCAACATCTTCGGGACAGCCTCGGGAAGGGGTGTGCTTTGAGGCCGTGCATTCTAGCGTAAACCGTCGTCAACGGCACCCGAAACGCTACCGCTGGCCGCTGCCGAACGTCAGTTGGCAGGGTTTGCACGGTATCGGGGCGTTATCCACGGCATTGGGCGCAGTTATTTTAACCGTCATAATCGCTCGCCAGGCCACGTTTCTGCGGGCTGCAGCACAGTTTCAGGGCGGCTAGCAGACAAGTCCCCTGCTGTCGAGATATGGCGCCGTGGGCCGTTTGCGTATACTGCGCAGATGTTCTCCCCAACTGCTTTACGCCCGCGATGCGCCAAATGGCTCATCGCCACCGGACTCTTCCTGATGCTCAGCGCCTGTGTTGATAAACCCAGCACGCTCGAGCGAATCAAGGAGGATGGCGTATTGCGGGTGATTACCCGGAACAGCCCGGCCACGTATTTCCAGGACCGCAACGGTGAAACCGGTTTCGAATACGAACTGGTCAAGCGCTTTGCCGACGACCTGGGGGTAAAACTGGAAATCGAGACCGCCGACAACCTCGACGACCTGTTCGGCCAGCTCGGCAAACCCAACGGCCCGGTGCTCGCCGCCGCCGGTTTGGTCAGCAGCGAGCGACGCAAGCAGCAGGTACGCTTCTCCCACTCGTACCTGGAAGTCACCCCGCAGATCATCTACCGCAACGGCCAGTCGCGCCCCACCAACGCGGCGGACCTGGCGGGCAAGAAGATCATGGTGCTCAAGGGCAGCACCCACGCCGAACAACTGGCGGAGCTTAAAAAGCAGAATCCTGCGATCGAATACGAAGAATCCGACGCCGTTGAGGTGGTCGACCTGCTGCGCATGGTCGACGAGGGCCAGATCGACCTGACCCTGGTGGACTCCAACGAAGTGGCGATGAACCAGGTGTACTTCCCCAACGTGCGCGTGGCGTTCGACCTCGGCAACGCCAGCAACCAGAGCTGGGCCGTGGCCGCCGGCGAAGACAACAGCCTGCTCAACGAGGTCAACAGCTACCTGGACAAGGTCGGCAAGAACGGCACCTTGCAGCGCCTGAAAGATCGCTACTACGGGCACGTCGACGTGCTCGGCTACATGGGCGCCTACACCTTCGCCCAGCACTTGCAGCAGCGCCTGCCCAAGTACGAGAGACACTTCAAGGCCTACGCCAAGGAAGAAAAGGTCGACTGGCGCCTGTTGGCCGCCATTGGCTATCAGGAATCACTCTGGCAACCCACGGTCACCTCCAAGACCGGCGTGCGCGGCCTGATGATGCTGACCCAGAACACCGCCCAGGCGATGGGCGTATCCAACCGCCTGGACGCCAAGCAAAGCATCATGGGCGGCGCCAAGTACCTGGCCAAGATCAAGGATGAGTTGGACGACGATATCGCCGAGCCAGATCGCACCTGGTTTGCCCTGGCGGCTTATAACGTGGGCACCGGGCATCTGGACGACGCACGCAAGCTGGCGCAGAAGGACGGCCTGAACCCGAACAAGTGGCTGGACGTGAAAAAGATGCTGCCACGCCTGTCGCAGAAGCAGTGGTACAGCAAGACCCGCTACGGCTATGCCCGGGGCGGCGAGCCGGTGCATTTTGTGGCGAACATCCGGCGCTACTACGACATCCTGACCTGGGTGACCCAGCCACAGCTGGAAGGCAACCAAGTGGTCGAAGGCAACCTGCATGTGCCTGGAGTCAACAAGACCAAACCGCCGGAAGAGAACCCGCAGCTGTAACACCACCGCCCAATGTGGGAGGGGGCTTGCCCCCGATAGCAGTGTGTCAGTCAGCTTGTCTATAACTGACCCACCGCCATCGGGAGCAAGCCCCCTCCCACATTTGAATCGCTACTGGCCTTGGAGGCCGCTGATCAGATGCACGACCCCACCCGCCAACACCATCACTCCCGACACTCCCGCCGCTTTTAACGCCGCCGCATCCACCCGCGCCGCATCCAGCAGTTGCACGCGCACTCGCGTCAGCGCCACGCGTTGTTGCGACTTGAGGTTATCGGCGCCACCGAGGGCATTCAGCACATCGGCGGACAACAGGTTCTCCCCCGCTGGCACAGGCGCCGCGACGGTCTCGGCGATCAAGTCCGGGGTCAGGGCTTTCCAGAACGCCCGCTGCAATTTCTCGAACATGCTCAGTGCTCCACGACAGGTGAGGTTTCAACGGTGGCCGCGTGGTACAGGCGCAAGGCCTCGCGTACTTGCGCGGCTTCTTCCAGGCCCAGCACCTGACGGGCGATGATCTGGCAGTCCGCCAGGTCCAGCTCGCGCACGGTGGCCTTGATGGACGGGATCAGCGGCACGCTGACCGACAGTTCGTCCACCCCCAGCCCGATCAACACCGGCACCGCCAACGTTTCAGACGCCAGCGCCCCACACACGCCGACCCACTTGCCGTGGGCATGGGCGGCCTTGACGGTGGTAGCGATCAGGCGCAGCACCGCCGGGTGAAAGCTGTCGGCCTGGCTGGCCAGGCGTGGGTGGTCGCGGTCCATCGCCAGGGTGTATTGGGTCAGGTCGTTGGTGCCGATGGAGAAGAAGTCCACATGGGGCGCGAATACGTCCGCCATCAACGCCGCAGACGGCACCTCGATCATGATGCCCAACTTCGGCAGCGCCGTAAGCCCAAGGGCCGATGCTTCCTCTTCAAGAATCTTGCGCGCCAGGTGCAGCTCCGAGAGCAGGCTGATCATCGGCAGCATGATATGCAGCCGCGTCAGCCCGGCACTGGCGAGGATTGCGCGGAACTGTTCGCGCAGCAATTCGGGGCGCTCCAGGCACAGGCGAATACCGCGCAGGCCCAGGAACGGGTTGATCTCGGCGTCCATCGGCACATAAGCCAACGGTTTGTCACCGCCGACGTCCAACGTGCGCACCACCAGGTTGCGCTCCGGGCCCAGCGCGCGGGCGATGGCGCTGTAGGTGCAGGCCTGCTCCTCGGGGCTCGGTGCGCGATGGCGGTCCAGGTAGAGGAACTCCGAACGCAGCAGGCCCACGCCTTCGCCGCCCAGGCTCAGGGATTGCTCGACCTCCTGAAGCGACGCGACGTTGGCCGTGACTTCGACGTGATGACCATCGCGAGTGATGGCCGCCAGGCACGCCTGCGCGACGTCGCGTTGGCGCCGCAGCACTTGCTCCCGGCGAGCGGCCTGCAATTGCTCGATCTCGGCCAGATCCGGGTTCAGGTGCAGTTCGCCCTTGTCGGCATCCAGCAGCACCTGTTGACCGTTGGCCAGCGCCAACACCTGCGGCGGCACCCCGCAAATCGCCGGCAGCCCCAGCGCCCGGGCAAGGATCGCGACGTGGCTGGTCGCACCGCCGCCGACGGTGACAAACCCGAGCACCTTGTGCGTATCGAGGCTGGCGGTTTGCGACGGCGTCAGTTGCTCCGCGATCAGGATCGCGCGCTCAGGCAGTTCCCTGGCGCAATCCTGAATGCCGAGGAGCAGTTTCAGCACGCGCTGGCCGACGTCGGCCAAGTCCGCCGCGCGCTCGGCGAGCAGGGCATTGCCCAGGCCCTGGAACAGTTTGGCGGTGGCGAGCGTGGCGTTGTTCCAGGCAAAGGCGGCGCTTTTGCCGTCGGCCAGCAGGCCGTGCGCATGTTCCAGCAGGGTCGGGTCTTCGAGCAGTTCCTGATGGGCGCGGAAGATCTGCGCCTGGGCACTGCCGACCGCCTTGGCTTGCAGCGCTTGCAAGGCCTCGGTTGCAGCCAGCAGGCCACGCTCCAACGCCGTGCGTTCGAGTGCTGCGCCGCCCCCCGCTTCGGGGATGCTCAGCGTCGGCTCCGCCACCTGGACCACCTGACCAAACGCCGAGCCCGGCGACGCACACACGCCCCGCAGCACGCTCGCGGACGACAGCGGCACACGCGGCTCTACGTCCTCGACCGGAGCCGCGACGGTCTCGCCGCAACCCTCGGCCAACAGCGCCACCAACGCCTTGATCGCCGCGGCGGCATCCTCTCCCGCCGCGCTCACCTGCAAGGTGTCGCCCTGCACGGTTTGCAGCGCCATGATCGCCACCAGCGACTTGGCGTTGGCGCTCTGGGTTTGCTTGTGCAAGTAGATGCTGGCGTTGAACCCCTTCGCCGCCTGGGCAAACACCGCCGCCGGGCGCGCGTGCAAACCGTTGGTATTGGGCAACGTCAGCGGCTTGGAGAACAGTGCATCGCCCTCCTCCTCGTCCACTGTTTCTGCCGCCTCACCTGGAGACAGGCGCAACAGCGGCTGGCCCACCGCGACCAGGCCGCTGGCCGGCGCCAGTAGCGCAAACGGCTCGCCGCTGACCACCAGCATCAAGGTCAGCAGGCTGCGGGCGTTGAGCGCTACGTAGTCGGCATCGAACTCGATCAGCGGCTGCCCGGCCACCACCCGCTGGCCTTCCTCGACCAATCGGCTGAAGCCCTTGCCCGCCAGGTTCACGGTGTCCAGGCCGATATGCAGCAGCACCTGGACGCCGTTGTCGTCGGTAATGCTCACCGCATGGCCACTCTCCTGGATATTGCTGATCACCCCGGTCAATGGCGCGCAGAGGGTCGGCGAGGTGGGATCGATGCACAGGCCGTCGCCGATCAGGCGGCTGGAGAACACCGGGTCGGGGACCTTGTCCAGTGCCAGCAGCACACCCGACAAGGGCGCAAGCAGTTCCAGGGGTTGAGTTGCGGTCATGACGTCACCTGCTGTTTTGTTCTGTAAAAATCATTGGGTGGATACAAATCCCGAGGTGACAAAGATCAAATGTGGGAGGGGCTTGCCCCCTCCCACATTTAAGCCTGTCTACATCCGAAGATTCACTTCCACCAGTACTCGACTTGCACGCCGACGTTCGAGCCATGCCGCGCAGTGCCGTAGGCGCCGGTGTCGGACAACGCCGATCCCGCCGCCAGCTCATTCGCCGCGCGCTTGGCCGCTTCGTTCCAGGTCGCATAGGTGTAGTACAGACGCACTTCCGGGCGCGCCCAGAACTCCGGGCCCTTGGGCGACCAGGTCGGGGCGAAGGTGAATTTGCTCAGTTTGCGTGTACCGCCGGTAGCATCGACCTGATCATGGCCAAGCTCGGTGACCAATTTGAACTGTTCACTGATCGCATATGCCGGGCGCACACCGATGGACATCCAGGTCTGGTCCTGGCGGCCGGGGCGAATATCCTTCTGGTACACCGCCTCGATCTGCCCACCGAAACGCGGGGTGAGCTGCCAGTCGAAGAACTCCACGGCGCGGTAGCTTTTGCTGCTGCTATCCAGGGCGGTATTGCCGGTGTAGCCGAGGCCGGTGCCGGGACCTTCACCGTACTGCAGAGCGAACTTGTTCTTGCCGCCGAGGAACGGTGTTTGCACATGTTGCGCGGTCAGCGCCCAACCGCTGTTGGCGTCACGCCCTCCGGCTTTTTCGATGTAGCTCAAGCCCAGTTCCAGCTCGCCGCCGGGGTTGGTCTTGAAGCCGGCCACGTTGAAGTCGTGACGGGTCGCGTATTCCTTCTGGTACAGGTTGTCCTTGCGCGAAAGCGCGTAGCTGTATTTCAAGTCGCCAATCAGCACGTCCTCGATGCCACCGCCGGTGGCGCTCTGGTTCCAGTAGTAGAAGTCGGAGATATGGATGTCGTTACGCTTGTAGTAACGCCGCCCCGCCCACAGCGAGCCGCCGTTGAGGCTGGGCAGGTTGGACCACTGTGCATACATCTGCGGCATGCGCGCCGAGCCGTTGTCTTCGCCCTGGAATTTAAGGGCGCGGTCGTATTTGTTGTAGAGGGAAGCCATGGCGTCGACGCTGAGCACGGAGCCGTCGTCGAGGGTCAGCAGGTCCTGGCGCAGCTCCAGTTCGCCATATTGTTCACATTCGTTGCCCAAACGGTATTTGGTTTGCGCGCCCGGCAGTTGGAAACACTGCTGCTTGCCACTGCCGGTTGAAGTCCCCGCGCCGCTGCGCAAGTAACCGGAAAACTCCAGGGCCTGAGCGCCGAACGGCAAGCTCAGACACGACGCCACGAGGCCCAGCTTTATTGTTTTTTTCATGCAGTACTCCGATATTTTTATTATGTTTTTTGAAGCGCCCAGTGCTCCCACACGGGGAATTAATCTCCTGCTTCGCGTCGCGCTCGGCCGTTGCTACAACGCTCCAGGCGTCAGTCCTTGAGATGCAGCACAAAGGATTCGTAAGGCCGTAACGCCAGCGTGCCCGCGCTTGCCTGGCAATCGGGGTAGTTGCTGATCAGCAGGCGCTGCCGCGTCGTTGCGTTGAGGACGTTGTCGGGCAGCTGGATTTCGCAGGGGTTGCCGTAGAAGTTGTTCAGCACCAGCAGGCGCTCGCCATGGCCTTCGCGCAGGTAGGCCCAGACCTGGAGATGGTCCTGCAACAATTCGCGATAAACGCCGTCTTGAATCAGCGGCTCCTGGCGACGCAAGGCGATCAGGCTGCGGTAGTGATGCAGCACCGAATCCGGGTCATCCCGTTGGCTGTCGACGTTGATCTGCGCCGCATTGGCCGGGATCCCAATCCACGGTTCAGCGCTACTGAAACCGGCATGCTTGCAGGCATTCCACTGCATTGGCGTGCGCCCGTTGTCCCGCGACTTCTGCATGATCGCCGCCATGCTCGACGCCTCGGACTCACCGGCATCGCGCTTGAGGCGGTAAATGTTGAGGGTTTCGACATCGCGGTACTGTTCGATCTTGTCGAAGCCCGGATTGGTCATACCCAACTCTTCGCCCTGATACACATACGGCGTGCCCTGCAGGAAGTGCAGCGCCGTGGCGAGCATCTTGGCCGAGACCACACGATGCTCACCGTCATCCCCAAAGCGCGAGACCACCCGTGGCTGGTCGTGGTTACACCAGAACAGCGCGTTCCAACCGCCGCCGGCCTGCATGCCCAGTTGCCAGTCGGAAAAGATCTGCTTGAGCTGCAGGAAATCGAAGTCGGCCTTCACCCACTTCTGCAGGTTCGGGTAGTCGACTTTCAGGTGGTGGAAGTTGAAGGTCATCGACAGCTCTTTCGACTCCGGCCGCGAGTAGCGGATGCAGTGTTCCAGGCTGGTGGACGACATC
This sequence comes from Pseudomonas sp. LY-1, assembly GCF_053502595.1. Lineage (NCBI taxonomy): Bacteria > Pseudomonadati > Pseudomonadota > Gammaproteobacteria > Pseudomonadales > Pseudomonadaceae > Pseudomonas > Pseudomonas sp. LY-1. The sequence continues at coordinate 5,669,214 of NZ_CP094353.1, forward strand.
TCGCCGACGTTGATCAGGGCATGGCCTGCGAAGACTTCGCGGTGCATTTCCTGCAGGTATTCGTGCACGTTCGGACCGTCGGTGTAGAAACGGCGGCCGTCGCTGGCGTCTTCGGGGAAGTCGGCGGGCTTGGAGATCAGGTTGATCACGTCCAGGCGGAAACCGCCCACGCCTTTGTCACGCCAGAAGCGCATCAGCTTGAACACCTCGGCGCGCACCTTGGGGTTGTCCCAATTCAGGTCGGCCTGGGTGTGGTCGAACAGGTGCAGGAAGTACTGCCCGGTTTGCGCTTCGTATTCCCAGGCCGAGCCGCCGAACTTGGACTCCCAGTTGTTCGGCTGGTCGCGCCAGATATAGAAGTCGCGGTACGGGTTGTCGAGGCTGCTGCGCGCCTGCTGGAACCACTCGTGCTCGATGGAGGTGTGGTTGACTACGATGTCGAGCATCAGCTTGATGCCACGCTTGGCCGCTTCGCTGATCAGCAGGTCGCAATCGGCCATGGTCCCGTAGCTCGGGTCGATGGCGTAGTAGTCGCTGATGTCGTAGCCGTTGTCGCGCTGCGGCGAGCGCAGGAACGGGGTGATCCATAGGCAGTCGACGCCCAGCCATTGCAGGTAGTCGAGTTTGTCCACGATACCCAGCAGGTCACCGGTGGCGTTACCCGCGTGGCTGTAAAAGCTTTTGGGGTAGATCTGGTAGATCACCGAGTGTTGCCAATTTTGCATGGGGGTCCCTTCAGTAAAATTTTGTACCCGCCGCTCGGGCCTCATCGGGAGCGGGCTTGCTCGCGAAGGCGGTAATTCAGGCAACGCGATACCCAGGCCGGACGATCTTCATGCTCAACGCACAGGTCAAAACAAACGGCACGACCATCGCGATGACCATCCCGATCACAAACATCGGGATCGCATGCGGCACGATCGAGATAAACCCAGGCAAGCCACCGACCCCGATGGCCGAGGCCTGCACCTTGTTCAGCGAGAGGAAAATGCTGCCCAGTGCCGAGCCCAGCAACGCGGCATAAAACGGAAACTTGAAGCGCAGGTTCACGCCGAACATCGCCGGTTCAGTGATGCCGAAATACGCGGAGACGGCGGAAGTCGAGGCCATGCTTTTGTCCCGCGCATTGCGGGCCATGTAGAACACCGCCAGCGCGGCGCTGCCCTGGGCCAGGTTGGACATGACGATCATCGGCCAGATAAACGTGCCGCCCTGGGTGGAGATCAGTTGCAGGTCCACCGCCAGGAACATGTGGTGCATGCCGGTGATCACCAGCGGTGCATACAGCAGGCCGAAAATCGCCCCACCGAGCATCGGCGCCAGGTCAAACAGGGTGACCACGCCTTCGGTGATCAGGATGCCGAGGTGACGGGTCACCGGGCCGATGATCGCCAGCGCGAGCACGCCGGTGACGACGATGGTGGTGATCGGCACGACCAGCAGTTGAATGGCATTCGGCACCCGCGCACGCAGCCATTTCTCGATGACGCTCATCACATAGGCCGCCATCAGGATCGGCAGGATCTGCCCCTGGTAGCCGACTTTCTCGATCTTGAACCAGCCGAAAATGTCGAAGTACGGCAGGCTCTGGCCATCGAGACCGGCCACCGCCTTGCCATAGTTCCAGGCGTTGAGCAGGTCTGGATGGACCAGCATCAGGCCGAGCACGATGCCGAGGATTTCACTGCCGCCAAAACGCTTGGCTGCCGACCAGCCCACCAGCGCTGGCAGGAACACGAACGAGGTGTTCGCCATCAGGTTGATCAGGCTCCACAGGCCATCCAGGTTCGGGTAGGCCTCCAGCAGCGTCTTGCCTTCGATGAACATGCCCTTGGCGCCCATCAGGTTGTTCACGCCCATCAACAGGCCAGCGATGATCAGCGCGGGCAGGATCGGCATGAACACATCGGAGAACACCCGCACCAGGCGCTGCATGGCGTTGGTCTTGTCGGCGCCCTTCTTCTTGACGTCGGCGATGGTGGCGGCGGCGAGGCCGGTTTGCTCGCGCAGGGCGGCGTAGACCTTTTCCACTTCGCCGGGGCCGATCACCACCTGGAACAGACCGCCGGTAAAGAACGAACCCTTGACCAGGTCGACCTGGTTCAACGCGCTGCCGTTGACCAGGCTCGGGTCCTTGAGCGCCAGGCGTAGGCGGGTCACGCAATGGGCAGCTTGCTCAAGGTTGTCGCGGCCCCCGAGGTTCTCGAGAATCTCGCGGGCGATGTTCGAATAGTCGTGGCTCATGCTTGGTTTCCACTTTGATTTTTTTATTTGGGGGGCAGTCATTGGCAGCACGCCGAAGGCAAAAGTACTCGTACAGACGAGTTAAAGCAACAACTCGTCTGTACGAGTTACATGTTGTTTATTTTTTGTAGGCCTGGCCGCCCCGCAAGCCACAGATATCCACGGGCCCAATGGACAAACCCCAGCCGTGCCACTAAGGTTCCTGCCTTGAACGCAAACGCGGCACAGAGCCATCCCCATGAGCAAATACAACCAGATCTATACCGATCTGCTTGCCAACATCACCACTGAACGCCTGCAACGTGGCACCCGTCTTCCCTCTGAAACCGAACTGATGGATGCCTACCAGGCCAGTCGTGGCACCGTGCGACGGGCCATCGAGCAGTTGCAGGAACGTGGATTTGCGCAAAAAATCCACGGCAAGGGCACGTTTGTGTTGTCGCCCAACCCCATCGAGTTCCAACTGGGCGGCATCGTCAGCTTCCACGAAACCCACGCCGACCTGGGCGATGACGTACGCACCGACGTCGTCGAATTCACCCAGTTCCCGCTGGAAGGTTCGCTGCTGCTGCACATCGAGGCCGAACCCGGCAGCCTGATCACCCGCATCAAACGGGTGCGGCGCATCGGCGGCAAACGGGTGATCCTCGACATCAACCACTTCGTCGCCGACCTGATCCCCGGCCTGGACCGCGACATCGCCGAGCAATCGATCTACGCCTTCATCGAGCAGACGTTGCAGCTGCACATCAGCTACGCCCAACGCACCATCGAAGCCCTGCCCCGCGGCAAAGACGACCAGACGCACCTCGACCTCGAGGGTCAAAGCCATGTGATCGTGGTGAGCAACCAGACGTTTTTGCAGGACGGGCGGCAGTTCGAGTACACCGAGTCGCGGCATACGTTGGATAAGTTTTACTTTTCGGATATCGCGCGGCGGTGAGGCCGAGCGAAGATCAAATGTGGCAGCGGGCTTGAACTTGCGATGGCGGTGGTTCAGTTAGTACATGAGCTGAACGATCGACCGCTTGACACTTGCGCCTGACGGCCGGTGAAAAACGCTCCATGGCGGTAACGCAAACCCTCTATCAGACGCGGGTCCAGAACGAAAAAACCGGCAGGTGTGGGTCTGGGCCGGTAACTCGCCCACAACGTTAACCACTTTTTTGACTTGTTAACCTCCGTGGTTTACAGTGAAAAAAAGTGATTAACAAGGCGCCGCGAAATGCCGGTTTTGCTGGATGACATTAAAGATTATCTCGAATCCACAGTCGGCTTGGAGGCGCACCTTCAAGCAGCCTCAGGCCTGAAAGTTCCCTTTCACATCAAGGATGCCTACAAGCTCGTCTATCTGGCCCTTATGGTAGGGCCGAAGGCGAAACAGAAACTAGCGATGCTCCTACTGCTTCCAGTGGAAAATAAGTACCCGGGCGCCGTAACGCTAGGGAAGCACATCGCCCAGGTACAAAAAGCCACGGACAAGGTGGTTGTGTACGTATGCCAGTCACTGTCGGTACCGGAGCGGCGTAGCCTGATCGCCAACAACATCAACTTCATCCAGCCCGGCTATCAGATGTTCATCCCAGAGTTGGCGATGGACCTGCGCGAGAGCGTTCGGACACGCCGAAACGAGGAAGACGTGTCCACCCTTCTTCCCGCAGCACAAGCGATGGTCTTGGCTCGCCTGTATGAGGGATGGGACAGCGACACGATCTTCAACTCCAACGGCATCATGAACGGTTTCAAATACAGCCGCGTCACACTTGCCAAAGTGATCGATCAGATGCTGAAACTTGGCATCGTCCATCCTGCACAAAGTCAGGGATTCAAAAATTGCTATTCGTTCGGGGCACCTCCGGCCGAGGTCTTCAAAAATGTTCGTCGTTTTATGCGCTCTCCCGTTAAACGGAAGGTTGCGATCGACCGAGTGCTTCATACAGGCAACGGCGTATTTCTTGCCGGCGAGACCGCTCTGGCCAAATGCACGATGCTGGCTGGCCCCGTCCAACCGATTTTTGGCATGACCAAAAAGCAGTTCGACACCCTGGTCGAGGAGCAGGCATTCAAGGTCACCGACTCGGTTGATGAGATTCGGGCATGGGTGGAAATATGGGCTTATCGAAGCCTAAAGGAAGGAAAAAACATCGCCGACGAAGCGTCATTGCTTCTGAGCTTGGAAAACATCCCGGACGAACGTGTCCAGCTGGCTTTAGACGAACTTAAGGAGGCAGTGGCTTGGCTAAAATCAGAGGACTAGACGTATTCGGGCAACACTTCAGCGATTTTCGTGATCAGTATGTGCTGATTGGCGGTGTTGCCTCCTGGCTCACGATGGATGAAGCAGGCCAATCGTTCCGCGCAACCAAAGATCTTGACATCGTGCTGGTTATTGAAGCGCTCAACGCCGATTTTGCTGGGGCGTTCTGGGCCTTTATACGTGCCGGACGTTACGCCATCCGGCAGGTTGGTGGGATTGACGGTCAGCGGCCTGTTTTCTACCGGTTCCAGAACCCTGAGGATGAGGCCTTCCCCGTCCAGATCGAATTGTTCTCGCGCGCACCCGAGGGTATCGAGCTCCCGGCGGACGCGACGCTGACCCCTATTCCCACAGACGAATCGGTATCAAGCCTGTCCGCAATCTTGCTCGATGCCCCCTACTACCACTTCCTCCTTGAGGGTCGGCAGAGCAATGAGGTACTGACCTTCATCGGCGCCGACCGGCTGATCCCACTCAAGGCGCATGCATGGCTCGATTTGTCAGCGCGAAAGGAGGCAGGCGAGCAGGTCGACAGCAAGAACATCAAGAAACATCGAAATGACGTTCTGAATCTGAGCGGCCAATTGACCGATGACCCCATCGCGCTACCAGAAAGCATTCAGACCGACATGAGAGCGTTTCTGGCGCTCCTGGCATTGGAAAAGATCGATCTCAAGGCCATCGGATTGAAAGGGACCCTGGGGGACTATATCGAGCGCCTGACATTGAGTTTCGGCTTACAACAGCCAATCCAATAGGAACACACTCTGAAAACCACCGGTTCCGCTTGCTAGCGGGATGCACAAAGCTGCCAGAATTTGCCACACCCAAAAAGCCAAAAGCCCGCAATTAAGCGGGCTCCAGGGCATTTTTTGCTAGATCGTGCCCGGCAATGCCGGACGCGGGATCATTCCCACTCAATCGTCGCCGGCGGCTTGCTCGACACGTCATACGTCACGCGCGAAATACCTTCGATTTCATTGATGATACGGCCGCTGACAGTTTCCAGCAGTTCGTAGGGCAGGTGTGCCCAACGGGCGGTCATGAAGTCGATGGTTTCCACCGCACGCAGGGCCACGACCCACGCGTAACGACGACCGTCGCCGACCACGCCTACCGATTTCACCGGCTGGAACACCACGAACGCCTGGCTGACTTTGTGATACCAGTCGGCCTTGCGCAGTTCTTCGATGAAGATGTGGTCGGCGCGACGCAGCAGGTCGGCGTATTCCTTCTTCACTTCACCGAGGATCCGCACGCCCAGGCCCGGGCCTGGGAATGGGTGACGGTAGACCATGTCGTAGGGCAGGCCCAGTTCCAGGCCCAGACGGCGGACTTCGTCCTTGAACAGTTCGCGCAGTGGTTCGACCAGCTTGAGGTTCATTTCCTCGGGCAGGCCACCTACGTTGTGGTGGGACTTGATCACGTGAGCCTTGCCGCTCTTGGCGCCGGCCGACTCGATCACGTCGGGGTAGATGGTGCCCTGGGCGAGGTACTTGATGTTGTCCAGCTTGTTGGACTGGGCATCGAATACGTCGATGAAAGTGCGGCCGATGATCTTGCGCTTCTTCTCCGGGTCGGACTCGCCGGCCAGATTGTTGAGGAACTGCTCCTCGGCGTTGGCGCGGATCACCTTGACGCCCATGTTCTCGGCGAACATGGCCATCACTTGCTCGCCTTCGTGCAGGCGCAGCAAGCCGTTGTCGACGAATACGCAGGTCAGCTGATCACCGATCGCCTTGTGCAGCAGCGCGGCAACCACGGAGGAATCAACGCCGCCGGACAGGCCGAGCAGGACGTTGTCGGTGCCAACCTGGGCACGCACGTTGGCGATGGCGTCTTCAGCGATTTTCGACGGGGTCCACAGGGCTTCACACTCGCAGATATCGAGGATGAAGCGCGACAGGATGCGCCCGCCTTGCTTGGTGTGAGTCACTTCCGGGTGGAACTGCACGCCGTAGTAACCACGCTCGTCGTTGAACATACCGGCGATCGGGCAGCTCGGGGTGCTGGCCAGGATGTGGAAGTCTTCCGGCATCTTGGTGACCTTGTCACCGTGGCTCATCCACACATCGAGGCCGAACAGGCCGTCGGCGTCGATGTGGTCTTCGATGCCGTCCAACAGGCGGCTCTTGCCGACCACGTCGACACGCGCATAACCGAATTCACGCAGCTCGGAACCTTCAACCTTGCCGCCCAACTGCTCGGCCATGGTCTGCATGCCATAGCAGATACCGAACACGGGCACGCCCAGGTCGAATACGGCTTGCGGGCAGCGCGGGCTGTTGGCTTCGTGTACAGACTCGGGGCCGCCGGCAAGGATGACGCCTTTCGGTGCGAATTCGCGGATCGCTGCGTCGTCCATGTCGAACGGATGCAGTTCGCAGTACACGCCGATTTCACGCACGCGACGGGCGATCAGTTGGGTGTACTGGGAACCGAAATCGAGGATCAGGATACGGTGGGCGTGAATGTCGAGGGCCATGAGATCAGTCTCGTCTAATGAATCAGAAACAACTCGGGGCTGAATAAGACAGCCCCGGTTACTTAACTTTATGCTGGAAGCCTCAACCTACGCGGTAGTTCGGCGCTTCCTTGGTGATCTGCACGTCATGGACGTGGGATTCGGCCATACCGGCGCCGGTGATCCGCACGAACTCTGGCTTGGTGCGCATTTCTTCGATGTCGGCGCTACCGGTGTAGCCCATCGAGGAACGCAGGCCGCCCATCAGTTGATGGATGATCGCGCTCAGGGTGCCTTTGTACGGCACACGGCCTTCGATACCTTCCGGAACGAGTTTCTCGGCGCCTGCCGAGGAGTCCTGGAAGTAACGGTCGGAAGAGCCTTGCGCCTGGGACATGGCGCCCAGCGAACCCATGCCGCGGTAAGCTTTGTACGAACGGCCCTGAAACAGTTCGATCTCGCCCGGGGCTTCTTCAGTACCGGCGAACATCGAGCCCATCATCACGCAGGAAGCACCGGCGACGATGGCTTTGGACAGGTCACCGGAGAAACGGATACCGCCGTCGGCAATCAACGGAACGCCCGTGCCTTCGAGGGCCTCGGCGACGTTGGCGATGGCGCTGATTTGTGGCACGCCCACACCCGCGACGATACGCGTGGTGCAGATCGAGCCAGGGCCGATACCGACCTTGACCGCATCCGCGCCCGCGTCGGCCAGGGCCTTGGCGGCAGCGCCGGTAGCGATGTTGCCGCCGATCACCTGGACTTCAGGGAAATTCTGTTTGACCCAACGAACGCGGTCGATCACGCCCTTGGAGTGACCGTGAGCGGTGTCTACCACCACCACGTCCACGCCGGCAGCGACCAGGGCCGCCACGCGATCACCGGTGTCTTTACCGGTACCGACTGCCGCGCCGACGCGCAGACGACCTTGGTCATCCTTGCTGGCCAGCGGGTAAGCCTTGGCTTTTTCGATATCGTTGACGGTCATCATGCCCTTGAGGGCAAATTTGTCGTCGACGATCAGCACGCGCTCGATGCGGTGCTTGTGCAACAGTTCGCGCACGTCGTTCTTGTCCGCGCCTTCCTTGACCGTGACCAGACGCTCTTTAGGCGTCATCACTTCGCGGACGGTGACTTCAAGACGGTTCTCGAAACGCACGTCACGGGAGGTGACGATGCCGACCAGGTCGCCATTGTGCAGCACCGGAACGCCGGAGATATTGTGCAGGCGGGTCAGTTCGAACAGTTCACGCACGGTGGCGTCAGCTTCGATGGTGATCGGGTCCTTGACCACACCGGCTTCGTAACGCTTGACCTTGCGCACTTCGGCAGCTTGCTGCTCGATGGTCATGTTCTTGTGGATGATGCCAATGCCGCCTTCCTGAGCCATGGCGATGGCCAGACGGGCTTCAGTGACGGTATCCATGGCAGCGGAAACCAGGGGAATATTCAGCTCGATGCCACGGGTTAGGCGGGTCTTGAGACTGACTTCGTTAGGAAGCACCTCGGAATAACCGGGCACTAAGAGAATGTCGTCGAATGTCAGAGCTTCTTGGCTGATACGCAGCATCGCGGGGGCTCCCGAGCGGGAAAATGGAAGCGCGCCATTATACTCAGACACCCCTCAGGTCTCAACGTAAAACTCTGACAAACTTGGTAATACTGATAGATGGAGAAAAGATGCTGCTTTTCTGTAGGAGCGAGCTTGCTCGCGAAGAACACCAAGACACCGCGTTTAACCAGACTACCCGGATTATCGTTGACGATTTTCGCGAGCAAGCTCGCTCCTACAGAGGGTTGAGCTTGCAGCCTACAACTCGACTTTGACCCAACTGATCTTCTGGTCCAACCAATCGGCAAATTCGTCGATAAAGCTCTGCTTGAAACCCGCCTCCGCCCAGTTGTTGAAGATGAATCCGAGGTTGGAAAACCCGCATTCCTGCAGGAACAGAAAGCCGTTGATGTCATCCTCATGCCCACACAGCGGGCAGGTGAAGTTGTCGGTGTGGCCGGGCATCCAGTCTTCCAGGCTGTCGAACAGCGCCTCGCCGATTTCCTTGAGGCATTCCGGGCAGCCGGCTTCTTCGAGAAAGCCCTTGGCCGGCGTATAGATGCAACGTTTGTAGATGATTTCCAGACCATTGACCGGTTCGTTGAATGGCAGCGCATCCGGGTGCAGTACCACGGCGCGGGCGCCATCCGCCAGGGCGTAGGCCATGCGGTTGCCGGTGCGCCCGCACGTGGTCAGCTCTTCCTTGATGATGTTCTTGCGCACCAGCCAACGCACGACCGCCCGGGCGCGGGGTTCGTGGACGGGCAAGGTGGAGATTTTCGGGACAAGGATGCTTTGGGAATTCATGGGAGCCCTGCGGTATGACGTCTGGCGCCGTCGCGGGCAAGCCCGGCTCCCACCTTGCAATGCGATCGACTGTGGGAGCGGGCTTGCTCGCGAAGAAGCCCTGAAGGCAGGCAGCTTAATCCCTGCCCGACACAGGTCAAGTACTCAGGTACCGCCCAATCAAGGCAATGCCGCTGGCCAGCACCAGCCACGTGACCAATCGCACAAACGCCTCACGGGACATGCGCAACGTCAGCCGCCGCCCACACCACAACCCCAGGGCCATCGCCGGCAACAGGCAAACCGCCAGCAGCAACAGCGGCATGTCGGCATACACCCCGGCGATCAGGAACAGGCTGAGGCGCACCACGGTGCTGCAACTGATCAACGCACTTTGCGTGGCGCGCGCCGCGTCCTTGGGCAAACGACTGCTCAGGTAGATCGCATATAAAAAGCCACCACTGCCGAACAACGCACCAAACAAGCCGCCGACGGTGCCCATGGGAATCGCCCAGCCCGCCGCCAGTTGCGCCGGCCGGGCCTTCACCGCCAAGGTGTAAATCGCGTAGGCGCTGATAAACAGCCCCATCAACAACAGCAACAGATCCGAATGCAGGTTGAGCAAAAACACCACGCCCAGGGTGCAACCGATCACCATGCACGGCAGCAGTCGCAACAGCTCCGGCTTGTTCACATCCCGTCGCGATTGCAGCAGGTTGCCGAAGGCCGCGATGAAATCCAGCAACACCAGCAGCGGGATGATCTTCGACAGCGGCATGAACATAAGCAGGATCGGCCCCGCCACCAGCGCCGTACCGAACCCGGCGATGCCAAACACGATATAGGCCACGGCAACGCCCAGGCCGATCACCAGCCAATCTGTACCGCCAAACGACCACTGACTCATCAGCTCAACCGGGCTCATGGGTAATTCCTTGAAAGAGATGTCCATCACTTTAGCCATCGGTGAGAGTTGCGACTAATATCTTCAAAGCCCTCTACCCATCTCGAAAAGGCATGACGCGTGATTTCCACCCGCCAACTGCGCTACTTCGTCGAAATCGCCGACAGCGGCAGCTTCAGCGCCGCCGCCGAGCGCCTGTTTGTCGCGCAATCGGCCCTGAGCCGGCAGATCAAAGAACTGGAAAACCAACTGCACACGCCATTATTCGAACGCACCGCGCGCCAGCCTCGGCTGACCGCCGCCGGTGAAGCCTTCTACCCGCGGGCGCGCAACCTGCTCAGCGAACTGCACAAGGCCAGCGAGATGGCGACACAAGTGGGTAACGGCCAAGTCGGCACCCTGCGCCTGAGCCATTCGAGCACCGTGCCGATGAGCGGCCCGTTGTTGCGCGGCATCAGCACCTGGCTGGAGCGCTGCCCCGGCGTGTCGATGGATATCGCCAAGCTGTCCTCCGAAGCCCAACTGGAAGAAATCGCCGACGGTCGCCTGGACGTCGGTCTGCTGCGCCTGCCGGTACTGCGCCAGCGCGAAGGCGTGCGTGTAGTGCCTTTATACAGTGAGCAGTTACTGCTGGCGGTGCCGCCGAACCACCCGTTAGCGCGCAGCCAGGCGCCGGTCGAATGGGCGCAGCTCAGGGACGAAGCGTTTATCTCGGTCCCCCATCCCCAACGCGGCGGGCTGAGCTATCTGTCGGCCGAGTTGTGCATGCGTGCCGGATTTTTCCCCAAGGCTGCACGGGTCATGTCGCGCAAGACCACGCAGTTGCAGTTGATCCAGGCCGGCTTCGGTATTGCCTTGTTACCAAAATCGATGCAGGACATCGCCCCGGCCGCCGTGCATTTTTTACCCCTGGCCGACCCGGACTGCCTGAGCACCGTGGCCCTGGCCTGCCCGCACGCACCGGGCGCGTTGGTGGAGCAATTCTGTCAAACCTTGCGCGAATGCCTATAAACTGCCGCCCATGACTAAAGATCTCTTTCCATGATTAAAGACCCGTTCGCCCGCCTGGGCCTGGACCGCGAGGTCCTGACTGTCAGCCAACTCAACGGCCGTGCGCGGGTGTTGCTGGAAGACGTGTTCACCAATATCTGGGTCGAAGGCGAGATCTCCAACCTCGCCCGCCCGGCTTCCGGCCATGTGTACTTCACCCTCAAGGACAGCGGCGCCCAAGTGCGTTGCGCGCTGTTCCGGCAGAACGCCGCACGGGTGCGCCAGGCCTTGAAAGATGGCCTGGCGGTGAAGGTGCGCGGTAAGGTCTCGCTGTTCGAGGGCCGTGGCGACTACCAACTGATCCTCGATACCGTCGAGCCCGCCGGCGATGGTGCGCTGCGCCTGGCCTTCGATGCGCTGAAGGAAAAGCTCAGCGCCGAAGGCCTGTTCAGCGCCGAACGCAAGGTGGCACTGCCGGCCCATCCGCAGCGCATCGGCATTATCAGCTCGCCGACGGGCGCGGTGATCCGCGACATCATCAGCGTGTTCCGTCGCCGTGCGCCGCAGGTGCAACTCACCCTGATCCCCACGGCCGTACAAGGCCGCGAAGCGGTGGCGCAGATTGTGCGCGCGCTGAAGCTGGCCGACGCGCGAGGCTTTGACGCGTTGATCCTGGCCCGTGGCGGCGGCTCGCTGGAAGACCTCTGGTGCTTCAACGAAGAAGCCGTGGCCCGCGCGGTGGACGCTTGCGTGACGCCGATCGTCAGCGCCGTCGGCCATGAAACCGATGTGTCGATCAGCGACTTTGTCGCCGACGTGCGCGCGCCTACGCCGTCTGCCGCTGCAGAACTGCTGGCCCCGGACGCCAGCAGCCTGGTGCGCCAGGTCGACAGCCTGCACCGCCGCCTGGTGATGCTGATGCGCAACCGGCTGACCCACGACCGCCTGCGCCTCGAAGGCATGGCCCGCCGCCTGCGTCATCCCGGCGAACGTCTGCGCCAGCAGGCCCAGCGCCTGGATGACCTGGACATGCGCCTGCGCCGCGCGTTCGAACGCAGCCTCAATACCCGCCGCGAACGCTTGATCCGCCTGGAAACCCGACTCGCCGGCCAACACCCCGGCCGCCAACTGGCCCTGCTGCGCCAACGCCTGGACAGCCTCGCCGAGCGCCTACCCCGCGCCATGCGCGAGGGCCTCAAGGCGCGCCGCCTGCTACTGCAAAGCCAGGTGCAGACGCTGCAAGTGGTCAGCCCGCTGGCGACCCTCGGCCGTGGCTACAGCATCCTGCTCGACGAACGCGGCCAGGCGATTCGCAATGCCGCGCAGACCCACACCGGCCAGCGCCTGACCGCGCGCCTCGGCGAAGGCCAATTGCAAGTGCGGGTGGAAGACAACCACCTGACACCCGTCACCCTTTCGTTATTGGATTGATCGATGCTACGTTTTTTTAGCCTGTTGATGCTGCTGTGCCTGACCGTCAACGCCCACGCCGACAGCTACATCTCCCGGACCTTGAACAAGCCGGTGCCGGGCGGTGTTGCCGTCGTCGACCTGGGCTCCTCGGCCGCCGCACCAAAAGCCACCTACCAGGGCAAGCCGGTTCTGGTGGTGAAGGAGCAGGCCAACTGGCTGGCGATTGTCGGCATTCCGCTGACGGTCAAACCGGGCAATGAACGCATCAGCAGCGGCGGGCGCAACCTGCCGTTTATCGTCGGTTACAAGCAGTACCCGGAACAGCGCATCACCCTGAAAAACAAAAGCCAGGTCAACCCCGCCCCGGCGCAGCTCAAACGCATCGAGGCGGAGCTGGCGGTGCAGATCAAGGCTTACCGCAGTTTCAGCCCTAACCTGCCAAGCAACCTGGTGCTGGACAAACCGGTCAACGGCCCGCTGTCGAGCAAGTTCGGCGTGCGTCGTTTTTTCAACGGCGAAGAACGCAACCCGCATTCAGGCCTGGATTTCGCCGTCCCCGCCGGCACGCCGATCAAGACCCCGGCGGCGGGCAAGGTGATCCTGGTCGGCAACTACTTCTTCAACGGCAACACGGTGTTCGTTGACCACGGCCAGGGCTTTATCAGCATGTTCTGCCATATGTCGAAGATCGATGTCAGCGTGGGCCAGCCACTGGCACGCGGCGCAGTGGTGGGCAAGGTCGGCGCGACGGGCCGCGCAACCGGGCCGCATATGCACTGGAATGTCAGCCTGAACGATGCACGGGTAGATCCGGCGATCTTTATCGGCGCGTTCCAACCTTGAATGGCCCGATTGCGCGGCCAACAAAGGCTGCGCAATTAAAGCAAGCACATGCTCAATCTCCAACCATAAAATCTCGTTTCCTACGCCAATAGAAGAACTTCTCTCAATTTTTACGGACTACTTGCCATCTTTCACCTCTGGGGTTAGGGTTGAGCTTATGAAAACTTCTCACACCCTCATTCTGCTCCGTCAGCACCGCAGCCTGTGCCTTGTCAGCGCACGACTGCCAGGCTGAATCGATCTGCCTCGTCTCCCGCTTTATCCCCAATAACAGTTCCACGGCAGGCCGCCTTTTTTCGGCCCCTACTACAAAGGATTTCCCGATGAGCATGCTCAAAGACCCGTCTTCGAAGTACCGCGCGTTTCCGACCATCAATATCCCGGACCGCACCTGGCCGTCGAAAACCATCACCAGCGCGCCGATCTGGTGCAGCTCCGACCTGCGTGATGGCAACCAGTCGCTGATCGAACCCATGGATGCAGTCAAAAAGCTGCGCTTCTGGAAGACCCTGGTCGCCGTCGGCGTGAAGGAAATCGAAGCCTCGTTCCCGGCCGCTTCGCAAACCGACTTCGACTTCGTGCGCACCCTGATCGAAGGCAACCACATCCCCGAGGACACCACCATCCAGGTGCTGACCCAGGGCCGTGAAGACTTGATCGAGCGCACCTTCGAATCCCTGCGCGGCGCGAAAAAAGCCATCGTCCACCTGTACAACGCCACCTCGCCGTCCTTCCGCCGCATCGTGTTCAACCAGGACAAGGACGGGGTCAAGGCCATCGCGGTCAACGCAGCCAAGCTGTTCGTCAAATACGCCGCCCAGCAGCCGGACACCCAGTGGACGTTCGAATACTCCCCAGAGACCTTCAGCGCCACTGAGTTGGAGTTCGCCAAGGAAGTGTGTGACGCAGTGATTGAGGTGTGGAACCCGACGCCCGAGCACAAGATGATCCTCAACCTGCCGGCCACCGTTGAATGCGCCACGCCGAACATCTATGCCGACCAGATCGAGTGGTTCGGTCGTCATATCAACCGTCGTGACAGCGTGATCATCAGCCTGCACACCCACAACGACCGTGGCACCGGCGTAGCCGCCACCGAGCTGGGCCTGATGGCAGGCGCCGACCGTGTCGAAGGCTGCCTGTTCGGCAACGGCGAGCGTACCGGTAACGTCGACCTGGTCACCGTGGCGTTGAACCTCTACACCCAGGGCGTGAACCCTGAGCTGGACTTCTCCGACATCGACGGCGTGCGTAAAGTGGTCGAGGAGTGCAACCAGATCCAGGTGCATCCGCGCCACCCGTATGTCGGCGATCTGGTACACACCGCATTCTCCGGCTCCCACCAGGACGCGATTCGCAAGGGCTTCGCCCAGCAAAAAACCGACGCCCTGTGGGAAGTGCCGTACTTGCCGATCGACCCGGCCGACATCGGCCGCAGCTACGAGGCCGTGATTCGGGTGAACAGCCAGTCGGGCAAAGGCGGCATCGCCTACCTGCTGGAGCAGGAATACGGCATCAGCTTGCCGCGTCGCATGCAGATCGAGTTCAGCCAAGTGGTACAGGCCGAAACCGACCGTGTGGGCCTGGAGATGAGCGCTTCGCAGATTCACGCGCTGTTGCAGCGTGAATACCTGCAAGCCAACACGCCGTATGCGCTGGTCAGCCATCGCCTGCAGGAAGAAAACGGCAACAGCACGGTGGAAGTGGAAGTCTCGGGCAAAGGCCAAGGCGAAACCAACCTGCGCTGGCACGGCAAGGGCAACGGTGCGCTGGAAGCCCTGGTCGCCGGCCTGCCGATTGGCGTGGAGATCATGGACTACAACGAACACGCGATCGGTTCCGGCACCAACGCCAAGGCCGCGGCCTACATCGAGCTACGAGTGAACGGCGAGCGTCCGGTGCATGGCGTGGGCATTGATGAAAACATCACCACGGCCAGCTTCAAGGCGGTGTTCAGCGCCCTGAACCGCTCGCTGAGCCAGGTGGAAGCGAAAGCGGCGTAAGCCTCGCTGTAATGCTGAAGGCCCCTGGGTGAGAACCCAGGGGCCTTTTTGTTGGGCTTTGGATGTGTGTTGTGTGTCGGGGCCTCATCGCGGGCAAGCCCACTCCCACATTTGGACCGCGTTCTTCCTGTAGGAGCACGGTCAAAATGTGGGAGTGGGCTTGCCCGCGATAGCGGTCTGTCAGACAAATTGAAAGTTATCAGCATCCAGATTCGCCGGAAATTTGCTGCGATACGCCGCCAGTTCAGCCGCGTCCAGGCACACCTGGAACACCCCATCCGCCTCCCCCGCACTCAGCAGGTTCTCACCCTGGAAATCCAGCACCTGGCTATCTCCGGTATAGACAAAGCCCTTGCCGTCCGTGCCCACCCGATTCACCGCCGCCACATAACACAGGTTCTCGATCGCACGCGCCGGCAGCAACCGGTTCCAATGCTGGCGTCGCGCCCCTGGCCAGCTGGCGGTGTACAGCAGCAGATCGGTGTCCTGGGCATCACGACTCCACACCGGAAAGCGCAGGTCGTAGCAAATCAATGGGCGAATACGCCAGCCCTTTATCTCGAACTGCACCTGGCGCTCGCCGGGCGTGTAGTGATTGTGCTCGCCGGCCATGCGGAACAGATGGCGCTTGTCGTAATGCAGCACCTCGCCATCCGGCCGCGCCCATAACAGGCGGTTGCGATGGCTACCGTCGGCGGCCTGGATAATCACACTGCCGGTGATCACCGCGTTGTACTTCGCCGCCTGGGCCTGGAGCCAGCGATGGGTTGGGCCATTTTCCGGTTCGGCCAGGGTGGCCGAGTCCATGGAAAAACCGGTGGTGAACATCTCCGGCAGGATGATCAGATCAGCGCCCCGGGCCTGCTCCAGCAACAATTCGAAGTGATCGAGGTTGGCCTGGCGGTCGTGCCAGGCCAGGCTGGTCTGGACCAGGGCGATGTTCAGGTCGGGCAGTGTATTCAGATCACGCATAGTTTTTCGGCTGCTTGTTGCAGCGTCTCCTCGCGTTTGGCAAAGCACAGGCGCACCAAGCGCTGGCCTTGGGGTGGGTGCTGGTAGAACACCGAAACCGGGATTGTTGCCACCCCGTGCTCGCGGGTCATCCACAAGGACATGGCGACGTCATCCAGGTCCGGGCGAATCGCTGAGTAATCCACCAGTTGGAAGTAAGTACCGGTGACCCGATTAAAGCTGAAACGCGACGGCGTCAACAGGTCGCAGAACAGGTCGCGCTTGGCCTGGTAAAAGGCCGGCAATTCTTCGACGTGTTCCGGGTGCTCAGCCATGAAATCGGCCAACGCGTACTGCAACGGGGTCACGCCGCAGAAGTTGACATATTGATGCACCTTACGCAATTCGGCGGTCAGGGCCGGGGGCGCGACCACGTAGCCGGTTTTCCAGCCGGTGACGTGGTAGGTCTTGCCGAAGGAGCTGACCACGAACGCACGTTGATACAGCTCTTCGTGGGCCAGCACGCTGACGTGAGGCACACCATCAAACACCAGGTGTTCGTAGACCTCGTCGCTGACCAGGTAGATATCGCGATCGCGGATCAAGGCCGCCAACAGGTCCAGCTCGGCGCGGCTGATCAGTGCGCCGGTGGGGTTATGCGGCGTGTTCAGGATGATCATGCGCGTGCGCGCAGATAACGCAGCCTGAATCTTTTCAAAGTCGAGGGTGAAGTTTTTCAGGTTCAGTTGCACATGCACGCAACGACCGCCGGCCAACTCGACCGAGGGCTCATAGCTGTCGTAGCACGGGTCGAATACGATGACTTCGTCGCCGCTGCGAATCACCGCCTGAATCGCGCAGAAGATTGCCGCAGTGGCGCCTGGGGTGATGGTCACTTCGCTGTCGGGGCTGACCGTGGCGCCATAGCTGCGAGCGATCTTGGCCGCCACTTGCTGGCGCAGGGCTGGCAGGCCGGTCATCGGTGCGTATTGGTTATGGCCGCTGGCGACATGCTTGCCCACGGCATCGAGCAAACCCTGTGGGCCATTAAAATCGGGGAAACCCTGGGACAGGTTAAGCGCGCCGGTCTCGGCAGCGAGTTGCGACATGGTGGTGAAAATGGTCGTGCCGACATTTGGCAGCTTGCTGTTGATCATCGGAGGCCCCTGCAGGTGAGCCCCAAGTTTTAAGCTGCCAATTGCATCGGGTCAAGGCGCAAACCACCGCGCACAAAAAAGGGCTCGTAAAGAGCCCTTTTTGCGAAGTCGGAATCAGCGCTTGTCGCGGCGCTTCTTGTCGGCCTTCTTGTGGTGAGTCATCAAACGACGCTTCTTGTTCACCTGACGGTCAGTCAGTGTGTTCTTGTTGCCTTCGTATGGGTTCTCGCCACCCTTGAACTCGATACGGATCGGCGTACCGACCAGCTTCAAGACACGGCGGTAGGTGTTTTCCAGGTAACGCACGTAGGACTTGGGCACCTTCTCGATCTGATTACCGTGGATCACGATAATCGGCGGGTTGGCACCACCCAAGTGGGCGTAACGCAGTTTGATCCGGCGGTTGTTGACCATCGGTGGGGCGTGTTCGCCTACCGCGTCTTCCAGGATCTGGGTCAGACGGTTGGTCGGCCAGCGGGTCACTGCGGACTTGAACGAGTTCTGTACGGACGCGTAGAGGTTGCCCACGCCGGTGCCGTGCAGTGCCGAGATAAAGTGGATATCGGCAAACTCGACGAAGAACAGGCGACGCTGCAGTTCGATCTTGACGAAATCGCGCTCGCTCGGCGTCATGCCGTCCCACTTGTTGATCGCGATCACCAGGGCCCGACCGGCTTCCAGGGCGAAGCCCAGCAGGTTGAGGTCGTGGTCCACCACGCCTTCGCGGGCGTCCATCACGAAGATCACCACGTTGGCGTCTTTGATCGCCTGCAGGGTTTTCACCACGGAGAACTTTTCAACTTCCTCGTGGATCTTGCCGCGCTTGCGCACACCGGCAGTGTCGATCAGCGTGTACTTTTCGTCGTTACGCTCGAACGGGATGTAGATACTGTCGCGGGTGGTGCCGGGCTGGTCGTACACGATGACACGGTCTTCACCGAGCATGCGGTTGACCAGGGTCGACTTGCCGACGTTGGGGCGGCCGATGATGGCGATCTTGATACCATCTTTTTCGCTCGGGCCAGGAATGCGCTTGGCTTCCTCACCTTCGGCGACGACCTCTTCTTCGCCCTCTTCTTCTTCGGCGTCATCCCTAGGGAAGTCGCGCAGGGCGATCTCCAACATCTGGGTGATGCCACGACCGTGGGCACCGGCGATCGGGATCGCGTCGCCCAGACCCATCGGGCTGAATTCGGCACGGGCCATTTCAGGATCGATGTTGTCGATCTTGTTGGCCACCACATAGGAACGCTTGTTGCGCTTGCGCAGGTGCTCGCCGATCATCTGGTCGGCAGCGGTGTAGCCCGCGCGGGCGTCCACCAGGAACAACACGACATCGGCTTCTTCAATGGCCAGCAGCGACTGCTCGGCCATCTTTTCGTCCATGCCATGCTCATCACCGGAGATACCACCGGTGTCGACAATAATGTAGGAGCGCCCTTGCCACTTTGCCTCACCGTATTGGCGATCACGGGTCAAACCGGACAAGTCGCCGACAATGGCGTCGCGAGTCCTGGTCAGGCGGTTGAACAAGGTGGACTTGCCGACGTTAGGTCGGCCCACCAGGGCGATTACGGGAACCATGCGGCTCTCCACTTCGTTATTTCAGAAAATACAAAAGCCGCTGCAAGGCAGCGGCTGGTGCTCGGGGCGGCATTTGAAATGCCACATACCCTGCCCGACACTGGTTCCTGTAGGAGCGAGCTTGCTCGCGAAAAACCTGAGGACGCCGCGTTTATCCAGAAACCCGCGTGAGCGTTGACGTCCTTCGCGAGCAAGCTCGCTCCTACATTAAGCAATGAAGCAGGGCCGCCTGGGGGTAACCCCAAGCATAGTCAAACCTTTACTTGATGGTCAGGGCTTCCAGCTTGCCGCTGTTGCCAAACACATAAAGCATGTTACCCACGACCAGCGGACGCGCACGCAGGCCGTCACTGTCGATGCGCTCGCGACCCACAAAGCGACCGTCAACCTGACTCAGCAGGTGCAGGTAACCTTCGAAGTCGCCTACCGCTACGTAGCTGGAGAACACTTCCGGTGCCGACAGTTGACGGCGGGCCAGAGAGTCGTTGCTCCACAGCGCAGTGGTGGAACGTTCGTCGACACTTTCAACGGTGCCAGACGACAGACTTACATAGACGCTGCCAAACCCTTGGGCGACACCGGCGTAGCTGGAAGCATCACGCTGCCAGTTGACGCGGCCGCTTTGCAGGTCCAGTGCCGCGACACGGCCCTGGTAGGTAGCGACGTAGAGGGTTTCGCCGGACAGCAGCAAGCCACCGTCGATGTCGACGACGCGATCCAGTTCCGAACGACCTTGCGGGATGGCCACACGCGTTTCCCAGATCGGCACGCCGTTCTGGGTATTCAGGGCGACCACTTTACCGGTCGACAGGCCTGCAACGGCCAGATTATTGGTCACAACCGGACCACTGGTACCGCGCAGGGTCAGCACCGCAGGGGTGCTGTCGTACAGCCAGCGCTGCGCGCCGGTGCTGGCGTCGAGGCCGATCACACGGTCGTCCTGGGTTTGCACCACGACGATGTCGCCGTTGGTGGCAGGCGGTGCGAGGACTTCACTGGTCACGCGAGCGCGCCATTTCTCTTCACCGGTGCTGGAGTCCAGCGCCACGACTTCGCCTTTGAGCGTGCCGAGCATGACCATGCCGTAACCCACGCCGACGGCGCCGGATACAGGCAGTTCGAGGTCTTTCTTCCACTTCACGTCGCCGTTCATGCGATCCATGGAGATCACCACGCCGGTCACGTCAGCGGCCACAATGTTGTCACCGTCGATTGCCGGTACCAACATGTTGTAGGTTTCGCCCTGACCGTCACCGATGGAGCGGCTCCATTGCTTTTGCAGGACCACTTCTTCCTTGAAGCTGGTCAGCTCGGCCGGAGGCAGTTCTTTTTTACTGTTGCTGCTGCAACCCGCGGCCAGAACGGCCAGAGCCAGCAATGCTGCATGTTTCCAACGGATCACGTCACGCATCCCCTTTGGCCAAGTCGTCGAGCTTGATTTGTAAGCCACCGACCGCTGCTTCATCAGACAGCGCCGCCTTGGCTTTTTGGTACGCAGCATTGGCTTCGTCGGTACGACCCAATTGGACCAACAGGTCGCCCTTGAGCTCTTCGCGAGTGGCTACAAATGCCTTGTCAGCATCGCCGTCGAGCAGTTTGAGTGCTTCGTCGGCCTTGTTCTGTGCCGCCAATACCTGAGCCAGGCGCTGACGTGCGATTTCACCCAGGGTCGGGTTGGTCGGCTTGTCGGCGATGGCCTTCAGTTCGGTGACTGCATCATCCAGCTTGCCGGTGTCGACCGCGACTTTCGCGACGAACAGGCTGCCATATTGGGCGTAGGTGCTACCGCCAAATTCGCTCTTGAGCTTACCAGCCAGGTCTGCCACTTGCGCAGGATCGGGCTTGCCGCTCGGCGTCAGCGTGGTTTCCAGCAATTGCTGATAGAGGATCGAGGCGCCTTGGGACTGGTTGGCCTGATACTTGTGCCAGGCTTGCCAGCCGAACACTACCACTAAAGCCAGCAGGCCACCGGTAACCAGGGGCTTGCCATTACGCTGCCACCAGTCCTTGAACTCGGCCAACTGCTCATCTTCAGTACTCGACACCCCAACACTCCTTAATCGCTAAATTCGGCTGTTCGACAGCTTCAACCCTGCACGACGCAGGTGGCCAAGTGCGCAGCGAGCGCATCAAAGGCAATGTTCTGTTGCTCGCCCTGACCACGCAGGGGTTTGAAACCTATCACTTGCTGGGCCAATTCGTCATCGCCGAGGATCAGTGCGTACAGCGCACCGCTCTTGTCGGCTTTCTTGAACTGGCTCTTGAAGCTGCCGGCGCCAGCATTGATCTGCAGGCGCAGGTTCGGCAGTTGGTCGCGCACTTTTTCGCTCAGGGCCAGGCCAGCCAGTTCGGCGGCCTCGCCAAAGGCGCACAGGTACACATCCACCTGCCGGGAGATTTCTTCCGGAACCTGCTCAAGGGTTTCCAGCAGCAGGATCAGCCGCTCGATACCCATGGCAAAACCCACGCCAGGCGTAGGCTTGCCGCCCATCTGCTCGACCAGGCCGTCGTAACGGCCACCGGCACACACGGTGCCCTGGGCGCCGAGTTTGTCGGTAACCCACTCGAACACGGTCTTGCTGTAGTAATCGAGGCCGCGCACCAGTTTCGGGTTGATCACGTAAGGAATACCGGCGGCATCCAGACGCGCCTTGAGGCCCTCGAAGTGGATACGGGATTCGTCGTCCAGGTAGTCGGCCATCTTCGGCGCGTTGACCAGTACGGCTTGCGTGTCGGCGTTCTTGGTATCGAGGACGCGCAACGGGTTGGTTTTCAGACGACGCTGGCTGTCTTCGTCCAACTTGTCCAGGTGGGCGGACAGGTACTCGACCAGGGCGACGCGGTAGCGGCCCCGGGACTCACTGGTGCCCAGGCTGTTGAGTTCAAGCTTGACCGCATCGCGGATACCCAGCAGGCCCCACAGGCGCCAGGTCAGCACGATCAGCTCGGCGTCGATGTCCGGACCGTCGAGGTTGAACACTTCCAGGCCGATCTGGTGGAACTGGCGATAACGGCCTTTCTGTGGACGCTCGTGGCGGAACATCGGCCCGATGTACCACAGCTTCTGCGACTGGCCACCGCCGGTGAGGCCATGCTCGAGCACGGCGCGCACGCACGCGGCGGTGCCTTCCGGACGCAGGGTCAGGGAGTCGCCGTTGCGGTCTTCGAAGGTGTACATCTCTTTTTCGACGATGTCGGTCACTTCACCGATGGAGCGCTTGAACAGCTCGGTGAACTCGACGATCGGCATACGGATCTGTTTGTAACCGTAGTTATCCAGCAGACGCGCAACGGTGCTCTCGAAGTAGCGCCACAGCGGCGTCTGCTCCGGAAGGATGTCGTTCATGCCACGAATGGCTTGCAGAGACTTGCTCACATCTATTCCTTAAATTCGCTGGATCAGCCGCGCGCGATAACTGCAGCGTCAGCTTCGACCTTCTCGGCCGCTTTCTGGCGGATCAGTCTTTCGAGCTCATCCACCAGATTGTCATTCGTCAGTTTCTGCGACGGCTTGCCGTCGATGTAAATCAGGTTCGGCGTGCCGCCGGTCAAGCCGATATGGGCTTCCTTGGCTTCACCCGGCCCGTTGACCACGCAACCGATCACCGCAACATCCAGCGGCACCAGCAGGTCTTCGAGGCGCCCTTCCAGTTCGTTCATGGTTTTCACCACGTCGAAGTTCTGCCGCGAGCAGCTCGGGCAGGCAATAAAGTTGATGCCACGGGAACGCAAATGCAGGGATTTGAGAATGTCGTAACCGACCTTCACTTCCTCTACCGGGTCTGCCGCCAGGGAGATGCGGATAGTATCGCCAATCCCTTCGGCGAGCAGCATACCGAGACCCACCGCAGATTTCACTGTGCCTGAGCGCAAACCACCCGCTTCAGTGATACCCAGGTGCAGTGGCTGCACGATTTCCTTGGCCAGCAGGCGGTAGGCCTCTACCGCCATGAACACGTCGGAAGCCTTTACGCTGACCTTGAAGTCCTGGAAATTCAGGCGCTCAAGGTGCTCAACGTGGCGCAGCGCTGATTCAACCAGCGCGGCGGGAGTCGGCTCGCCGTATTTCTTTTGCAGGTCTTTTTCCAGGGAACCGGCGTTCACGCCGATGCGGATCGGAATCCCGCGATCACGGGCAGCGTCCACCACCGCGCGCACACGGTCTTCGCGACCGATGTTGCCCGGGTTGATACGCAGGCAATCAACACCCAACTCCGCAACGCGCAAAGCGATCCGGTAGTCGAAGTGAATGTCGGCAACCAGCGGCACCTTGACCAGTTGCTTGATGCGGCCGAAGGCTTCGGCGGCATCCATGTCCGGTACGGAAATCCGCACGATGTCGACGCCAGCGGCTTCCAGACGATTGATCTGGGCGACGGTGGCAGCAACATCATTGGTGTCGCTGTTGGTCATGCTCTGTACCGCGATGGGGGCGTCGCCGCCCACCGGCACCGAGCCGACCCAGATCTTGCGCGATAGGCGACGTTTGATTGGAGATTCGCCGTGCATGACTATTGTCCCAACTTCAGGCGAGCAGTTTCGCCACTGGTGAACGGCGCTACGTCGACAGGCTGGCCGTTGTAGGCCACTTGTGCTCCACGGGCAAAGCCCAGACGCAGCGTCAAAGGAGGCTTGCCGCCCTGGTCGAGCGTATCTCCCTTACGCTTCATACCGCTAAACAGCACTTTGCCATTGCCATCGGTGAGTTGCGTCCAGCAGTCAGCGACGAAGGTAATCTGTACGCGCCCGTCACCGGCGATCAACACAGGCGTGGTCGGCGGCGAAATCGCGGGCGCCGCCGGGGCGGTAGGCGCTGGCGTTTGCACAGGAGCGGCCGGCGCCACAGGTGCAGCCGGGGTGTGCGCCGCTGCAGCCGGTACGGCCGGGGTGTGCGCCGGAACGGCTGGAGCCGGCACCGCAGCGATGGCCGCCGGGGCCGATTCCGCTGCGGGCTGCTCGGCAGTCACTGGTGCTTCAGGCACAGCCTGGCCTTCGGCGACAGCCTGGTCTTCCGGTTCGTCCAACGGGTGAATCTGCGTGGTGCCGTCGGCGCTTTCGACTTCGACGTGCTCCAGGGCGTTGCTGGTCAAGTCCTTGGTGCGCTGGGAGGCTTGGTCCTGCCACCAGACGAAGCCGCCACCAATCACGGCGATCAGCAACAACAGGCTGACGATACGCAGGATCGTATGGGACACCCGCACCGGCTCTTCGATGCGCCCCAGGCCATGGACGTTACTGCCCTGGGAGTCGGTGCCGGTGAACTGGTCGAATTGCTGGACCAATAGGGTCTGGTCGATATCCAGTAATTTGGCGTAGGCGCGGATATAGCCGCGGGCGAAGGTATGCCCAGGCAGCTTGTCGAACGCGCCGGCTTCCAGGTTGCCCAGGGACGTGGTGGTCAAATTGAGCTTGAGGGCCACTTCCGCCAGAGACCAACCATTGCTTTCGCGGGCCTGACGCAAGGTGTCGCCTGGGTTTACGCGATTAGCTGCTACAACTTCCGGGTGCGCGGCTTTCATCATTGCTCCGACAGGTATTGCTGATATTCCGGCGTACCGGGATAGAGTCGTTCGAGTTGCTGGCCATAACGTGCGGCCGTGTCGCGTTCTTCATGAACCGTCGCCAGGCGCACTCCGAGCAATAGACTACGTGCATTTTGCCCGCTGAGCAGGCTAAAACGCTCGTAATAGTCACGTGCCGGCACATAATGCCTGTCTTCGTAAGACAACTCAGCCATTTCGAGCAAGGCACGAGGCTGGCGACTGTTCAGGTGCAGGGCTTTTTCCAGGTGCTGGCGCGCGATATCACGCTGGCCGAGACGCTTGGAGGCCACCCCAAGGTTCTCGAACACCCGCGACCGCTCTGGGTAGAGGGTATCGGCGCAGGCTTGCTGGAAATAACGGGAAGCCTGGTCATAACGTTTCTGTTCGAACAGGAAGCTGCCGTAGTTATTCAGCAGCCGTGGATCGGCAGGACGCGAAGCCAAGGCCTTGTTGAAATACTGATCGGCCAGCTCAGGCTCGGCCTGGGCCTGGAACACCAGGGCCAGTGCGCCATTGGCATCGGCATCGTCGCTGTCCAGTTCAAGAGCCTTCTTCAACGGCATCTTGGCCTGCTCGCTCATGCCTTGGCGCAGGTAACCCAAGCCCAGTTGCACATAAGCCACTCGCGCCTCTTCACGGCCCTTGCCGGTTTGCAAAGGGCTGTCATGGCCCGAAGAAACACAACCGGCCGCGAGACCGGTAACAAGCAACAGCAGCGCAAGGCGCAAGGGCATAGAGATCCTCTCTCAGGTTCGAGTCGCAGCGCTTTGCGGCATATCGTCGGCAGCGCTCAGTTCGCGCACCGCGATATAACGTTCGCTGCGACGGGTGCGATCCAGCACCTGTCCTACCAATTGGCCACAAGCGGCGTCGATGTCTTCACCACGGGTGGTGCGCACGGTGACGTTGTAGCCGGCCTGGTGCAGTTGATCCTGGAAACGGCGGATGGCGTTGTTGCTCGGCCGCTCGTAGCCAGAATGTGGAAACGGGTTGAAAGGAATCAGGTTGATCTTGCACGGGGTGTTCTTGAGCAGTTCGATCATCTCGACCGCGTGTTCGACCTTGTCGTTGATGTCCTTGAGCATGGTGTACTCAATGGTCAACACGCGCTTCTCGCCCAAGGTCGCCATGTAACGCTGGCAAGACTCGAGCAGCATCTTAAGCGGATACTTCTTGTTGATCGGCACCAATTGGTTACGCAATGCGTCATTGGGTGCGTGCAGCGACAACGCCAGGGAGACGTCGATGTGCTTGGCCAGCTCATCGATCATCGGTACCACACCGGAAGTCGACAGGGTCACACGGCGCTTGGAGATGCCGTAGCCCAGGTCGTCCATCATCAGGTGCATGGCGGCGATGACGTTATCGAAGTTCAGCAGCGGCTCACCCATGCCCATCATCACCACGTTGGTGATGGCACGGTCGACGGTTGCCGGGACGCTGCCAAAGGATTTGTTGGCAATCCACACCTGGCCGATGACTTCGGCGGCGGTGAGGTTGCTATTGAAGCCTTGCTTGCCGGTGGAGCAGAAACTGCAGTCCAGGGCACAGCCTGCCTGGGACGAAACGCACAAAGTGCCACGTTTGCCCTGGGGAATGTAGACGGTCTCGACGCAACTGCCGGACGCCACGCGCACCACCCACTTACGGGTGCCGTCGCTGGAGATGTCCTCGCTGACAACCTCGGGACCACGGACCTCGGCAATAACCTTGAGCTTGTCGCGCAGGGCCTTGCTGACGTTCGTCATGGCGTCGAAATCGTCGACACCAAAGTGGTGAATCCACTTCATTACCTGACCGGCACGGAAACGCTTCTCCCCGATTGAGCCGAAGAATTTTTCCATTTCCTGCTGAGTCAGACCCAGCAGGTTGGTTTTTACAGTCGATGTAGTCATGGATTCACCTTCACTCTTAAGCCAATGCTTAGCGAGTGGTTACTTCAGTAGCTGCGAAGAAGTACGAGATTTCGCGAGCAGCAGCGGCTTCGGAGTCCGAACCGTGTACAGCGTTGGCGTCGATGGAATCAGCGAAATCAGCACGGATGGTGCCGGCAGCTGCTTCTTTAGGGTTGGTAGCGCCCATCAGCTCACGGTTCAGAGCGATAGCGTTTTCGCCTTCCAGAACCTGAACAACAACAGGGCCGGAGATCATGAAGGCAACCAGGTCGCCGAAGAAGCCACGAGCGCTGTGCTCAGCGTAGAAGCCTTCAGCTTCAGCCTTGGACAGTTGCTTGAGTTTCGAAGCTACAACCTTCAGGCCGGCTTTTTCGAAACGAGTGGTGATCTCGCCGATGACGTTTTTTGCAACAGCGTCAGGCTTGATGATGGAGAAAGTACGTTGAACAGCCATGGTGTAACTCCAGAAACGGTAATTTACGAAAAATTAAACCCGCGAATTATACGCGGGTTCTTGGGTATTGCCTAACTGCGTAAGGGAGGCGTCAGTCCTGTTCTTCTTTCCAGGCAGTCTGGATCGCTTCCAAGACCTTTTCGCCGCCGCGGTCGCGCTCATCGTCAAACCCTGGCAAAGCCATGACCATGTCACGCAAAGCTACAAAGTTCAGCGAGTAGGGATCCATATCCGGATTGCCATCGGCCAACAGGATAGCGATCTCTTGCACATCAACCCATTTAAGACTCATGACACTTCCTTGAATCAATGCGGCGCTTCGGCCGCATGGTTGAGCGAATATTTCGGAATTTCGACGGTGATGTCTTCAGTCCCGACCTTGGCCTGACAGCTTAGGCGAGAAGTTGGCTCCAGGCCCCAGGCACGGTCAAGAAAGTCTTCTTCCAACTCGTCAGCTTCTTCCAGAGAGTCGAAACCCTCGCGAATGATGCAGTGGCAAGTGGTGCAAGCGCAGACACCGCCGCAGGCACTTTCGATCTCGATGTGGTTGTCATGGGCAACTTCGAGGATGGACTTGCCGGTCTCAGCCTCCACGACCATACCGTCCGGGCAATGCTCGGCGTGTGGCAGAAAAATGACCTGCGGCATCAATTATTCCTCAATTTCATTCAGGTTGCGGCCCGCCAGGGCGGCTTTTACCGTCTGGTTCATGCGGCGGGCGGCGAAGGCATCGGTCACTTGCGACAGGCGCTTGGTCTGCTGCTCGATGGCATAGCCATCGGAGCCTTTCATCAATTCGGCGAGTTCCTGCATCTGCAGGTCGATGGCCATGCGCTCTTCGGCATCCAGCAGGCGCTCGCCGTCGACCTCCAGGGCGCCCTGCACCGCTTCGAGCAGGCGCTGGGCATCGACTTGCTGCTCGCGCAGCACGCGGGCGACCTTGTCGTCACCGGCATACTGGAACGAATCCTTGAGCATCTTGGCGATTTCGCCATCGGTCAGACCGTAGGACGGCTTGACCTGGATGCTGGCTTCAACGCCCGAGCCCAATTCACGCGCGGCCACGCTGAGCAGGCCATCGGCGTCGACCTGGAAGGTCACGCGAATTTTCGCCGCACCCGCGACCATCGCCGGGATACCGCGCAATTCAAAGCGTGCCAGGGAGCGGCAGTCGCTGATCAGCTCACGCTCGCCTTGCAGCACATGAATCATCATGGCCGTCTGGCCGTCTTTGTAGGTGGTGAAGTCCTGGGCGCGGGCGACGGGGATGGTGGTGTTGCGCGGAATCACCTTCTCCATCAGGCCGCCCATGGTTTCCAGACCCAGGGACAACGGAATTACGTCGAGCAGCAGCAGTTCGCCACCATCGCGCTTGTTGCCGGCCAGGGTATCGGCCTGGATCGCGGCACCAATGGCCACCACTTGATCCGGATCGATTTCAGTCAGCGGCTGACGGCCAAACGCTTCGGCAACAGCTTCGCGGACGCGCGGCACTCGGGTCGAACCACCGACCATCACCACGGCAGCGACATCTTCCAGCTCAACACCGGAATCACGCACGGCGCGGCGGCAAGCCTTGAGGCTGCGGGCGACCATCGGTTCGATCAACGAATCGAAGGCTTCACGGGTCAGCTGGGCCGACCAATTGCCGTAGGAAACGTCAACAGAGGCCGCATCAGTCAGGGCTTCTTTGGCGGCACAGGCAGTTTGCAGCAGATGGCGCTGCTCGCCCGGGTCCAGGTCAGCGGACAAACCGGCACTGCTGATGATCCAACCGGCGATCGCGTGGTCGAAGTCATCGCCGCCCAGGGCCGTATCACCACCGGTGGCCAACACCTCAAAGACACCGCCAGTCAGGCGCAGGATTGAAATATCAAAGGTGCCGCCGCCCAGGTCGTAAATCGCGACCAAGCCTTCGGCATGCTGATCCAAGCCGTAAGCCACGGCAGCAGCGGTCGGCTCATTGAGCAGACGCAGCACGTTCAGGCCGGCGAGCTTCGCCGCATCCTTGGTGGCTTGGCGCTGAGCGTCATCAAAGTAGGCTGGAACCGTGATTACCGCGCCGACCAGTTCACCGCCCAAGGTGGTTTCCGCGCGCTGGCGCAGCACCTTGAGGATATCGGCCGACACTTCCACCGGACTTTTCGGGCCTTGGACGGTGTCGATGAACGGCATGTGCGACTCACCGCCGACAAAGCGGTACGGTAGCTGGTCGCCCAATTGCTTGACGTCGGACAACCCACGACCCATCAAGCGCTTGACCGACAGCACGGTGTTCAATGGATCGGTAGACGCTGCCAGCTTGGCCGACTCACCAACTTCGGTGCGATCAGCGTGATAGCGCACTGCCGACGGCAGGATCACCTGGCCATCAGCATCGGGCAGCGGCTCGGACAGGCCGCTGCGCAAGGCGGCGACCAGGGAATTGGTGGTGCCCAAGTCAATCCCGACCGCCAGACGACGCTGGTGCGGTTGAGGACTTTGGCCGGGTTCGGCGATCTGCAGTAGGGCCATGGTAATCAGGTCTTATCTGTCTTTCAGGCGTGCAACATGGGCAGCGCTGGGTTAATCGTCGAGGCGCTCTTCTAACTGGCGCACTTCGTAGGTGAGCTTGTCGAGGAACTGCATGCGCCGCATCAGGCGTTCTGCCTGCTCACGTTGCGCTGCATCATCCCAACAGGCTGCGAAGCTTTCGTAGAGCGCATCCTGAGCCACTTTCAGACGCCGCTTGAAGGCCGCGACACCCGCCAGATCGGCTTCGTCCTGCAAGTCTTCGAGCTCTTCGCGCAACTGCATCTGCTGCATCAGAAAGTCCGGATCATGCACCGTGACTTCCAGCGGCAACTCACCACCATTCATCGCGAGCAGGTAACGCGCGCGCTTGGGGGGGCTTTTGAGCGTCTGATAGGCTTCGTTGAGGCTGGCCGATTGCTCCAGCGCCAGGCGTTGCTCACGCTCGGAAGCGTCAGCGAAGCGGTCCGGATGCACGCCACGCGCCAATTCACGGTAGCGCGTGGCAAGCTGCTCGAGGTCCAGCCGAAAGCTCGGCTGCAGCTCGAATAAAGCGAAATGACAAGGATTGCCCACAAGTAGCCTCAGATGTTGAAGCTTTCGCCGCAGCCACATTCACCGCGCACGTTGGGGTTGTTGAACTTGAAGCCTTCGTTCAACCCTTCCTTGACGAAATCGAGTTCGGTGCCGTCCAGGTAGGTCAGGCTTTTCGGGTCGATGATCACTTTCTCGCCGTGACTTTCGAACACCTGATCTTCCGCCACTACCTCGTCGACGAACTCCAGCACATAGGCAAGGCCGGAACAGCCCGTGGTGCGAACACCCAGACGAATCCCCTCACCTTTACCGCGCCCATCCAGGGAGCGTCGCACGTGCCGCGCAGCCGCTTCTGTCATGCTGATAGCCATCGTTGACTCCTTACTCGTCGCCAAATGCTTAGATCAAGCCTTTCTTCTGCTTGTAGTCGCGAACGGCAGCCTTGATGGCGTCTTCTGCGAGCACGGAGCAGTGGATTTTCACTGGCGGCAGAGCCAGTTCTTCGGCCAGTTGGGTGTTGCTGATAGTCACAGCCTCA
Source organism: Pseudomonas sp. LY-1 (assembly GCF_053502595.1). Taxonomy (NCBI): domain Bacteria; kingdom Pseudomonadati; phylum Pseudomonadota; class Gammaproteobacteria; order Pseudomonadales; family Pseudomonadaceae; genus Pseudomonas; species Pseudomonas sp. LY-1. Next base: position 5,699,843 of record NZ_CP094353.1, read on the forward strand.
TCCAGGGTCTTGCCTTTCATCCACTCGGTCGCCAGGGAGCTGGAGGCGATAGCCGAACCGCAGCCGTAAGTCTTGAACTTGGCGTCTTCGATAACGCCCGCCTCATTGACTTTGATCTGCAGGCGCATCACATCGCCGCACGCCGGAGCGCCGACCATGCCGGTGCCGACATCAGGGTCTTCCGCGTCCATCTTGCCAACGTTGCGCGGGTTTTCGTAGTGGTCTATGACCTTTTCGCTGTAAGCCATGGTACTGAATCCTCACTCATCAGGGCCGCTCTGGAGCCCTGTAAAAACGCCTGCGTTTTCCGCCACGTTCCTACAGAGCTGGGGTGGCGGCTTCTATAGTTAGTGTGCCGCCCACTCGATCTTGGAAATATCGATGCCGTCTTTGTACATGTCCCACAGCGGCGACAAGGTGCGCAGCTTGGTGACGGCCTCGCAGACTTTCTGCGCGGCGTAGTCGACTTCTTCTTCGGTGGTGAAACGGCCAAACGTAAAGCGGATCGAGCTGTGCGCCAGTTCGTCGTTGCGGCCCAGGGCGCGCAGCACGTAGGACGGTTCAAGGGAGGCCGAGGTGCAGGCCGAACCGGACGAAACCGCCAGGTCCTTGAGCGCCATGATCAGCGACTCGCCTTCGACGTAGTTGAAGCTCAAATTCAGGTTGTGCGGTACACGGGCAGTCATGCTGCCATTGATGTACAGCTCTTCAAGGTTTTCGACCTGCTTGTAGAAGCGATCGCTCAGGCCCTTGATACGCACGTTTTCGGCAGCCATTTCTTCCTTGGCGATACGGAAAGCCTCGCCCATGCCGACGATCTGGTGGGTCGCCAGGGTGCCCGAACGCATGCCGCGCTCGTGACCGCCGCCGTGCATGGTGGCTTCGATGCGCACGCGAGGCTTGCGGCTCACGTACAGGGCACCGATACCTTTAGGACCGTAGGTTTTGTGCGCCGAGAACGACATCAGGTCGACTTTCAGCTTCGACAGGTCGATGTCGACCTTGCCGGTGGACTGAGCAGCGTCGACGTGCAGCAACACACCTTTGGAGCGGGTCAGCTCGCCGATGGCCGCGATGTCGTTGATGGTGCCGATTTCGTTGTTCACGTGGATCACGGAAACCAGGATGGTGTCTTCACGCATCGCCGCCTCGATCATCGCCGGCGTCACGATACCGTCGGTGGTCGGCTCGAGGTAGGTGACTTCGAACCCTTCACGCTCCAATTGGCGCATGGTGTCGAGGACCGCCTTGTGCTCGATCTTGGTGGTGATCAGGTGCTTGCCTTTGGTCGCGTAGAAATGCGCGGCGCCCTTGATTGCCAGGTTGTCGGATTCGGTAGCACCGGAGGTCCAGACGATTTCGCGTGGGTCGGCACCCACCAGGTCAGCGACTTGGCGACGAGCGTTTTCAACCGCTTCTTCGGCTTTCCAGCCGAATACGTGGGAACGCGACGCCGGGTTGCCGAAATTTCCGTCAACCAGCAGGCATTCGCTCATCTTTTGCGCGACACGCGGATCAACCGGGGTGGTCGCTGAGTAATCAAGGTAAATCGGCAATTTCATGGACTTTCTCCTAAATCAGGCTGGCTGGCGTGCCGTTAGCTCTTCGGCTGTCACTCGACGGCAGACGCTTCAATCTTGTCCAGACGCGGCGCCTTGGTGTTGCAACGGCGCTGGTCCTGACGCTGGGCTACTTCTTGCACCTCACGGCGAGTCACAAGATCAGCCAAGCTGATACCACTCAAAAACTCATGGATCTGCAGGCTCAAGTCACACCACAAGTGGTGGGTCAGGCAGGTGTCGCCGGCGTGGCAATCACCCAAACCCTGGCATTTGGTGGCATCGACGGATTCGTTGACCGCGTCGATCACCTGGGCCACCTGGATACCCTGCATATCGCGCGACAGTTGATAGCCGCCACCCGGCCCACGCACGCTGGAGACCAGATTGCTGCGGCGCAATTTGGCGAACAACTGTTCGAGGTAGGACAGGGAAATGCCTTGGCGCTCGGAGATATCGGCCAGGGACACCGGCCCAGTTTGCGCGTGCAAAGCCAAGTCAAGCATGGCGGTCACCGCGTATCGGCCTTTTGTAGTCAGTCTCATGGACAAGTACCAAGGTGTTTCAGAATGGGAGCAAGTATGCGATTCCCGAGTATTTAAGTCAACTATAAGACCTAGTACTTTAGTCAGGATTAGCCGCAAAAAGGGCGCGCAAATAATATCAGGATGGGTCGGGGACGAACAGCAGGAACAGGGCCGAGCAGGAATTCAGAGACCAATGGAGATCAACATGTGGGAGGGTGCTTGCTCCCGATAGCGACGGATCAGTCAATGTATTGGGTGACTGACCACCGCTATTTGGGGCAAGTCCCCTCCCACAGGGGACTTTTGGTGATCGCGAGGCTTCAGCCAGCCTTGGTGGCGGCTTCGTCTTTGATCTCGGCGAAGTCCTCTTCGCGCAGCTCAGGCAGGTCTTTCGCACAATAGCTGCTGCCCAATTCCTTCAGCGCGCCGCACATGCCGTCCAGCTTGCCGTCTACCGCTTGCAGGTGGTCAAGCAACTGACCGATGGCACGGGCCACCGGGTCGGGCATGTCTTCGCTGACGCCGTAGGCATCGAAGCCGATCTTCTCGGCCATGGCTTTACGCTTGGCTTCCTGCTCATCACCGACTTCCGGCTTGACGATGATCCGCCCTGGAATACCAACCACGGTTGCCCCCGGCGGCACGGCCTTGGTCACCACTGCATTGGAGCCGACCTTGGCCCCAGCCCCCACAGTGAACGGACCCAGCACCTTGGCGCCCGCCCCTACCACCACGCCGTTTTCCAGGGTTGGGTGGCGCTTACCTTTATTCCAACTGGTGCCGCCCAGGGTCACGCCCTGGTACAGGGTCACGTCATCGCCAATTTCAGCAGTCTCGCCAATGACGATGCCCATGCCGTGGTCGATGAAGAAGCGGCGGCCGACCTTGGCGCCCGGGTGAATCTCGATGCCGGTCAACCAGCGCCCAAAGTTGGACACCACCCGCGCCAGCCATTTCCAGCCCATGCCCCACAAGGCGCCGGACAGGCGATGAATCCAGATCGCATGCATGCCCGGGTAGCAGGTCAGTACTTCAAAGGCGTTGCGCGCCGCCGGGTCACGGTGGAAAACACTCTGGATATCTTCTCGCAAACGCTCGAACATTTTTAATCCTTCCGCTTAAGAAGCTCGCCACGGGCCGCTTTCTGGGTTTCCGTGAGGATGCCACGCAATATATTCATTTCCGCTCGGCTGACCGAGCTGCGTCCGTACAGGCGACGCAGGCGCGCCATCAAGTGCCGGGGCTTTTCCGGATCGAGGAATTCGATGGCCACCAGGGTTTGTTCCAGGTGCTCATAGAACCGTTCCAGCTCGTCCATGGTGGCCAACTCGCCACTTTTGGTCGATGCCACTTCATCCTTCTCGACCTTGCTCGGCTGCCCTTCAGCGGCCAGCCAGGCCATGCGCACTTCGTAACTCAACACCTGCACCGCCGCCCCGAGGTTCAGCGAGCTGAACTCAGGGTCTGATGGAATATGCACGTGATAATGACATCGCTGCAGCTCTTCATTGGTCAGGCCGGAGTCTTCACGACCGAACACCAGGGCGATTTCAGCGCCGCCGGCGGCTTCCTCCACCACTTTGGTCCCACATTCACGCGGATCGAGCAATGGCCAAGGGATTCGACGGTCGCGGGCGCTGGTGCCGAGCACCAGGTTGCAGCCGACCAATGCATCTTCCAAGGTGGCGACGACCTGGGCTTTTTCAAGGATGTCATTGGCGCCGGAGGCCCGGGCATCGGCCTCGTGGTGCGGGAACACGCGCGGCTCGACCAGCACCAGGCGCGTCAGCCCCATGTTTTTCATGGCTCGCGCCACCCCGCCGATATTGCCGGGATGACTGGTATTGACCAAGACGACACGAATGTTTTGCAGCAAGGTAGGCGCTCTCGGACACGGGAAAGGGGAGCAAATCTTACAGAACAGCCTAAGGTTATGCCATGAAAGCTCACGTCGTCCTTCACCTGAAGAAAGTTTCTGCTAGAATGCTCGGCTTTCTTTAACAACCTTAGGTGACACATCCATGCAGCCCATGCTGAATATCGCGCTGCGCGCCGCCCGCAGCGCCAGTGAATTGATCTTCCGCTCCATCGAGCGCCTGGATACCATCAAGGTCGACGAAAAAGACGCCAAGGATTATGTATCCGAGGTGGATCGCGCCGCCGAACAGAAAATCATCGACGCCCTGCGCAAGGCCTACCCTACCCACGGCATTCTCGGCGAAGAAACCGGCATGCATAAAGGCAGCGGCGAAGGCGAAGACTACCTGTGGATCATCGACCCACTGGATGGCACCACCAACTTCCTGCGCGGCATCCCGCACTTTGCCGTGAGCATCGCGTGCAAATACCGTGGCCGCCTGGAACACGCCATTGTGCTGGACCCGGTTCGCCAGGAAGAATTCACCGCCAGCCGTGGCCGTGGCGCCCAGTTGAACGGTCGTCGCCTGCGCGTCAGCGGCCGTACCAGCCTGGACGGCGCCCTGCTGGGCACCGGCTTCCCATTCCGTGACGACCAGATGGACAACCTGGACAACTACCTGGGCATGTTCCGCGCCCTGGTTGGCCAGACCGCCGGCATCCGCCGCGCCGGTGCAGCCAGCCTGGACCTGGCCTATGTGGCCGCCGGTCGTTTTGATGCGTTCTGGGAGTCGGGCCTGTCCGAGTGGGACATGGCAGCGGGCGCCCTGCTGATCCAAGAGGCCGGCGGCCTGGTGAGCGACTTCACCGGTGGTCACGACTTCCTGGAAAAGGGCCACGTGGTTGCCGGTAACACCAAATGCTTCAAGGCGGTATTGACGGCGATCCAGCCGCACCTGCCGGCTTCGCTGAAGCGCTAAGCGAGCGAGCACAAAAAAGCACCCCTCGGGGTGCTTTTTTTATGCCTGGGATTTGGTGTGAGCTTAAATACCAGCAACACCACAAGCCAACTGTGGGAGGGGGCAAGCCCCCTCCCACATTGTGAACTGTGCCAGGCCCGGGGTTATTGCTGGTTCTGACCGAGAATCAGACGCCCCTCTTTATCGACCGGGATCTGACCGCCTGGATCACGATCCATACGCACCGTACCTTCCTTGCCACCCAAGGTGTAACGCACGTCATAGCCGACAACCTTGTCGCTGATGTCGTTGACGGTGTTACAGCGGGTTTGCGTGGTGGTGTAGGTATCGCGGTTCTGCATGCCTTCCTGAACCTTGTTACCGGCGTAGCCGCCACCGACCGCACCGGCTACGGTGGCCAGCTTCTTACCGTTACCGCCACCGACCTGGTTACCCAACAGGCCACCGGCCAGCGCACCGACCACCGTACCGACGATCTGGTGTTGATCCTGCACCGGCTTCTGCCGGGTCACTGCGACGTCCTTGCAGACCTCGCGAGGCGTTTTAATCTGGGTGTTCACCGGCTGCACCGCCAGCACTTGCGCATACTCAGGGCCGCTTTTTACCAGGCTGTAGGTGGCAACAGCACCCCCGGCAGTCACACCGACAGCACCCAATACCGCACCAACCAGCAACGACTTGTTCACGTTGAACCTCCTGACCATCACAAACGGACCGAAAGATCCGCGCTATACCCAGCCTTGGAGCAAAAAAAAAGGCGCGAGTTCAATACTCGCGCCTTCTTTGTAACAACAAATCAACGCTCACCCATCAAGGGCGGTCGTCGACCTCCTTGCCAGTCGCGGCCGGAGGGATCAGGTCTTCGCTGTTGAGGTTCAGCCAGATCAGTACCACGTTGGCGATGTAGATCGACGAGTAGGTGCCCGCCAGAACGCCGATAAACAGCGCCAGGGAGAAGCCCCACAGGTTGTCACCACCGAAGATCATCAGTGCCGCGATCGCCAGCAAGGTGGAGATCGACGTCGCCATGGTCCGCAACAGGGTCTGAGTGGTGGAGATGTTGATGTTCTCGATCAACGTCGCCTTGCGCAGTACGCGGAAGTTCTCGCGAACCCGGTCGAATACCACGATGGTGTCGTTGAGCGAGTAACCAATGATCGCCAGCACCGCGGCCAGCACAGTCAGGTCGAAGGTGATCTGGAAGTACGCCAGGATGCCCACGGTCACGACCACGTCGTGGATCAGCGAGACAATGGCGCCGACACCGAACTTCCACTGAAAGCGGAACGCCAGGTAGATCATGATGCCGACCAGCGCCATCAGCATGCCGAGGCCGCCCTGGTCGCGCAGCTCTTCACCCACTTGCGGGCCGACGAACTCGACGCGCTTGACCGCCGCCGGGTTATCACCGCCGACCTTCTGCAAGGCCTCGGCAACCTGGTGACCCAGTTGCGGGTCTTCGCCCGGCATCCGCACCAGCAGATCAGTGGTCGCACCGAAGCTCTGCACGATAGCTTCGTGATAGCCGGCCTTGACCAGCTCTTCGCGCACCTGAGTCACGTCGGCTGGCTTCTCGTAGGTCAGCTCGATGAGCGTACCGCCGGTGAAGTCCAGACCGTAGTTCAGGCCCTTATGGAACCAGCTGAACAACGCCAGAACGGTAAGGAGCACGGTGACGCCGAACGCAATATTGCGAACGCCCATGAAGTTGATTGTACGTAACATGGCAGCCCCTTAAATCCACAACTTCTTGAAGTCACGCCCGCCAAAGATCAGGTTGACCATTGCGCGGGTCACCATGATGGCCGTGAACATCGAGGTAAAGATACCGAGGGACATGGTCACCGCAAAACCTTTGACCGGGCCGGTGCCCATGGCAAAGAGAATCCCGCCGACCAGCAATGTGGTCAGGTTGGAGTCGAGAATCGCGGTAAATGCCCGGCCGAAGCCTTCGTTGATTGCGCGCTGCACGGTCATGCCGGCGGCGATCTCTTCACGAATCCGCGAGAAGATCAGCACGTTGGCGTCCACCGCCATCCCCATGGTGAGGACGATACCGGCGATGCCTGGCAGGGTCAGCGTAGCGCCCAGCAACGACATCAAGGCCAGCAGCATCACCATGTTGCCCGCCAGGGCCACGGTGGCGATGACGCCGAAGAAGCGGTAGATGGCGATGATGAACAGCGACACGAACAGCATGCCCCACAAGGCCGCATTGATACCCTTGGTGATGTTGTCGGCACCCAGGCTCGGGCCGATGGTGCGTTCTTCAGCGAAGTACATCGGCGCAGCCAGGCCACCAGCGCGCAGCAGCAGGGCCAGCTCGGACGATTCGCCCTGACCGTTCAGGCCGGTGATGCGGAACTGAGCACCCAGCGGCGACTGGATGGTCGCCAGGCTGATGATCTTCTTCTCTTCCTTGAAGGTCTGCACCGGCACGTCTTTCTCGACGCCGTTGACCATTTGCTTGGTGTAGGTGGTGACCGGGCGTTGCTCGATGAAGATCACCGCCATGCTGCGCCCGACGTTGCTACGTGTGGCGCGGCTCATCAGTTCGCCACCATGGCCATCCAGGCGGATGTTCACTTCAGGCGTACCGTGCTCGCCGAAACCGGCCTTGGCGTCAGTCACCTGGTCGCCGGTGATGATCAAGCCACGCTCGATCTGCGCCGCAGGGCGGTTGCCTTCACGGAACTCGAAGGTCTCGGAAGTGGCTTTGGAAGCACCCGGCTCGGCGGCCAGACGGAATTCCAGGTTGGCGGTCTTGCCGAGGATACGCTTGGCTTCAGCGGTATCCTGCACGCCCGGCAGCTCAACCACGATGCGGTTGGCGCCCTGGCGCTGAACGATCGGCTCGGCCACACCCAGCTCGTTGACGCGGTTACGCACCGTGGTCAAGTTCTGCTTGATGGAGTATTCGCGGATTTCCGCCAGCTTGGCCGGGGTCATCGCCAGACGCAGTACAGGTTGACCGTTGAGGTCGGCCGGTACGATGTCGAAATCGTTGAAGTTCTTGCGGATCAGCGCACGGGCCTGCTCGCGGGACGCTTCGTCAGAGAAGCCCAGCTGGATGGCACCGTTGAGCTGCGGCAGGCTGCGATAACGCAACTTCTCTTTACGCAGCAGGCTCTTCACGTCGCCTTCGTAGACTTTCAGGCGCGCATCGAGGGCTTTGTCCATGTCGACTTCCAGCAGGAAGTGCACACCGCCGGACAAGTCCAGACCCAGCTTCATCGGGTGCGCGCCAATGCTGCGCAGCCATTTTGGCGTGGTCTGTGCCAGGTTGAGCGCGACAACGTAGTCGTCACCCATGGCCTTGCGCACGACGTCTTTGGCCGGCAATTGGTCTTCTTGCTTGGTCAGGCGCAACAAGCCGCCCTTCGCATCAGCTGCCAACGTTGCCGCTTTGACCTGGATGCCCGCATCGGTGAGCGCTTTGCTCGCGCGTTCCAGGTCAGCCTGATTGACCTTCAGCGAAGTGCTGGCGCCAGAGATCTGGATCGCAGGGTCATCAGGATAGAGATTGGGAGCGGAATAAATAAAACCGATCGCCAGCACCGCCAGGATCAGTAGGTATTTCCACAGAGGGTATTTGTTCAGCATCACGCCGCCCGCTTATAACGCGGGGCGCCTTGCGCGCCCCGTCGATTGGTAAAAGTTGTTACTCAGATCGCTTTGAGCGTGCCTTTAGGCAGCGTGGCGGCGATGGCGCCCTTCTGGAACTTCATTTCGACGGTGTCGGAGACTTCCAGAACCACGAAAGCATCGGAAACCTTGGTGATCTTGCCCGCGATACCGCCGGTGGTCACGACTTCGTCACCTTTCTGCAGGCTGCCGAGCAGGTTTTTCTGCTCTTTGGCGCGCTTGGCCTGTGGACGCCAGATCATCAGGTAGAAGATGACCAGGAAGCCGACCAGGAAAATCCACTCGAAACCACCGCCCATAGGGCCGGCAGCAGCAGGCGCAGCGGCATCAGCCATGGCGTTAGAGATAAAAAAGCTCATTTAGCACTCCAGTTGCAAATAGTGAATCTTAGGGTCGGAAAACTCAGTCCAAGGGCGGCACAGGGAGCCCGCGCTTGGCATAGAAGGCATCGACGAAGGCGGCCAATGTACCCTGTTGAATAGCCTCGCGCAAACCAGCCATCAGGACTTGGTAATGACGCAAATTGTGGATGGTATTCAACATGCTACCCAGCATTTCCCCACACTTGTCCAGATGGTGCAGATAAGCACGGGAGAAGTTCTGGCAGGTATAGCAGTCACAGGTGGGATCCAGCGGCGAATCATCATGGCGATGGAACGCGTTACGGATCTTCAGCACGCCTGTATCGATGAACAGATGCCCATTGCGGGCATTACGGGTTGGCATCACGCAATCGAACATGTCCACACCGCGGCGCACACCCTCTACGAGATCCTCCGGTTTGCCAACGCCCATAAGGTAACGAGGTTTGTCAGCGGGCATCAGGCCCGGCAGGTAATCCAGCACCTTGATCATCTCGTGCTTGGGCTCACCCACCGACAGACCGCCGATGGCCAGGCCGTCGAAGCCGATCTTGTCCAGGCCTTCCAGCGAGCGCTTGCGCAGGCTTTCATGCATGCCGCCCTGGACGATACCGAACAGCGCCGCGGTGTTGTCGCCGTGGGCGTTCTTCGAGCGCTGGGCCCAACGCAGCGACAACTCCATGGAAACCCGCGCGACGTCTTCATCGGCCGGGTACGGCGTGCATTCGTCGAAAATCATCACGATGTCGGAGCCCAGGTCGCGCTGGACCTGCATCGACTCTTCCGGGCCCATGAACACTTTGGAACCGTCGACCGGCGAGGCGAAGGTCACGCCCTCCTCCTTGATCTTGCGCATGGCGCCCAGGCTGAACACCTGGAAACCACCCGAGTCAGTGAGGATCGGGCCTTGCCACTTCATGAAGTCATGCAGGTCGCCGTGCTTCTTGATCACTTCCGTGCCCGGGCGCAGCCACAGGTGGAAGGTGTTGCCGAGGATGATTTCGGCGCCGGTGGCGACGATATCGCGCGGCAGCATGCCTTTGACGGTGCCGTAGGTGCCGACCGGCATGAACGCCGGGGTCTCTACCGTACCGCGCGGAAAGGTCAGACGACCGCGACGGGCTTTGCCGTCAGTGGCCAGCAATTCAAACGACATACGACTCATAGTTGTTCCTCTGGGCCGCGTGGCGCCGGATTACGGGTGATAAACATCGCATCACCGTAGCTGAAAAAACGGTACCCATTGTCGATGGCAGCCTGATAAGCAGCCATGGTTTCCGGATAACCGGCAAATGCCGACACCAGCATCAACAGCGTGGATTCCGGCAAATGGAAGTTGGTCACCAGCGCATCGACCACATGGAACGGCCGGCCGGGGTAAATAAAGATATCGGTGTCGCCGCTGAACGGCTTGAGCACGCCATCACGCGCCGCGCTTTCCAGGGAACGCACGCTGGTGGTGCCCACGGCAATCACTCGCCCGCCGCGCGCCTTGCACGCGTTGACCGCGTCCACGACGTCCTGGCTGACTTCCAGCCATTCGCTGTGCATATGGTGGTCTTCGATGTTATCCACACGCACCGGCTGAAACGTGCCGGCCCCCACGTGCAGGGTCACATACGCGCTCTCGACGCCCTTGGCGGCGATCGCATCCAGCAGCGGCTGGTCGAAATGCAGCCCGGCCGTCGGCGCCGCGACAGCACCGAGGCGCTGGGAATACACCGTCTGATAGCGCTCGCGGTCCGCATCTTCGTCGGGGCGGTCTATATAAGGAGGCAACGGCATATGGCCGACGCGCTCCAGCAGCGGCAACACTTCCTCGGCAAACTTGAGCTCGAACAACGCATCATGACGCGCCACCATCTCGGCCTCGCCACCGCCATCGATCAGCAGAGTCGAACCCGGTTTCGGCGACTTGCTGGAGCGCACATGGGCCAGCACGCGATGGCTGTCCAGCACCCGCTCCACCAGAATTTCCAGCTTGCCGCCGGAAGCTTTCTGGCCAAACAGCCGCGCCGGAATCACCCGGGTATTGTTGAACACCATCAAATCGCCCGGGCGCAAATGCTCAAGCAAATCAGTGAATTGACGGTGTGCGAGGGCACCGCTGAGCCCGTCCAGGGTCAGCAGTCGACTGGCGCGACGCTCGGCCAAAGGGTGGCGGGCGATCAGCGAATCAGGGAGCTCAAAAGTAAAGTCAGCAACGCGCATGATGGGGTTCGTCTAGCAGGGCCGGGAAGTCTAGCGGAAATAGTCAAAATTGACCATGAAACGTGATTGACCAACGGTAATCTCATCTCTATACTTCGCCGCCATTGAGCCCTGATGGCGGAATTGGTAGACGCGGCGGATTCAAAATCCGTTTTCGAAAGGAGTGGGAGTTCGAGTCTCCCTCGGGGCACCATCTTAAAAAAAGACCTTGAAATTCAAGGTCTTTTTTTTCGCCCGTCGAAAAGTGGGCAACCAGCAAAATCCCCGACCAGCGCAACATCAACTTGAAACACAGCCCCTTGTGGGAGCTGGCTTGCCTGCGATAGCGTCAGCCGCAACACCCTCAAACCACCAGACTAACTACCCGCCACTTCACCCTCCTCCGTCACCCCATTGGCCAACATCCCATTCGCCAAATCATCCACCACCGCCTTCGCCATCTCCCCCAAATAATGCGCCGCCCAGGCATAACGATCCGCGCCCGTGTCCATGGCGGCATCCAACGCCAGCAGTTTTGAACAGTGGAGAAGTTCGGAGGCATGCTCCAACGCATCGCGGATGGGCACGCCGGCGTTCACGCGGAATAGTCGGTGAAGGTTGGGCTGCTTGCCACAGGTAGAAAAGGTGATGACGCCGAGGGTTTTGTTGAGGGGTGGGTTGATCATTGGGCACCTCCTGGATGGGCGGAGGTGTGGGTGGTGGGGTTGTGAGGGTATGGCCTGTCAGAAATGCTCATGGTTTTAGCTCCTAATGTAGAGACCTGCCACGTTCGTTTCTCATGCGAATGGGTGGCAGCTATGCGCGGGCTGAGAAACCGGGACAATAGGAACCCGGCAGACCCGAAGGTCTCCCACGCATAGCCGCCATTGCACAGACATGCGGCACAAAAAAGCGCCAACAGTCTAATGGATGGTGGCGCCTATGCGCCTATTGTTTCTCGGATTCTCAAGTCCGGTCGCTGGGTTGGAAGCGACGGGGAGGAAGTTAGCGCAGGAGCGATTGGGGTTGAAAGTCAGTATCTGTGGCGAAAAATTTCCGTTAGGTCGGTCGGGGTTGGCGAACGACGCCGATTCTCCCCCATATGCAGGAAACAACCGGGGTCTGCCCCCGATTACCTCCGGGAAAACGTGTTGGTTTAATGGGCATCAGAAATGACCGTGTGCGCCGACGCGATGGCTGATATCTTTCCCGCGCGCCCAATCGCGTCCAATCAACGCCGGTCCCATCAAGGAAGATAAAAACAATGAAAGTATTGCTTATCGCTTCGCTAGGAATGTTGTCGCTGACTCAAACATCACTATCCTTCGCGGATAATGCTAATGGAAAAAATCTCTATCTACAGCGATGCAGCATGTGCCATGGAATGGATCTCAAAGCAACAGGACCACTGGCTAAAAAAAGTAATCCGCCGACGCCTGATCTAACAACGCTCGCTTTCAAAAAACGATTAAATGATTATCCGGGCGTGATTGTGTCTTCGATAATACTTCGCCCAAATGGCGACTTAATTCCAAGAACCTTGCGAGAGAATGGAGTAAAGCTATCGCCGCACTCATGGAGCGTTAAGGATTTTCGCGATTTAAATCAATACATGGGTGGCGTTATTTCAAAAACCCGATGACCGTCGAAGTGCCTGGTCCTGTGCTGTCTCCGTGGATTGACATGACGCTTTAAGCGCTCTGCCAACAGTTCAAACTCGATACCTTTGCTACAGATTGGCCTACGCTGGAGCTGCAGGCTGCCGAGAAAGAAACAAAGAACCCGCTGCGGTTATCGCAGGAACTCAACGGCTCAACAGCCACATGAACGGTGACTTTTAGAATAGCTAACATGACGACCAAGCCTTCTGCGCAAGTATCCCGCGCTGAGTACGCGCGACGGATAAATCGTGTACTCAACTACATCGATGCTCACCTCGATCAGCCGTTAGATGGCGCGCAGTTAGCCGACATCGCCAATTTCTCGCGTTTCCATTTTCATCGAATTTTCGCCGCATGGATGGGCGAAACGCTTGGCAGCTATGCACAGCGTCGACGGCTCGAGAAGGCGGCCTTCCGGCTGTCCTGTGGTAGCCATGAAACAGTACTTGAAACAGCGTTCCGGTCTTTCGCGACCGGCTACAATCGACCCAATACAGCCAGTTAAAATTGGCGGTGACCGACCAGAATCGGTCGATCGTGAGGTGGAGCCGAGCCCGTTCGGCTACCCCCTAGACGCAACGCTTAAAGCGAATAAACATTTCACCTGTTTACTCGTATATTTTTCCGCAGTACAAAAAATTAGCGAATTGCCGCCAAGGATTGGAGCCTTGAAGCCCCTGATCGACGCCAAAATTACTGGCCTCGGCCCATGCAATAGCTCCGTCTAGGAAGGCTTCTATCGTCCCGTTTTCCCAGTCACCATTCGATTTGTCTTCCGCCAGGGCGTGGGCAAAAGCCAGAAAGGTATTGGCGTCCTTGACCTGATCCAATTGCTCATGAAGCTCCATGGGTTTCTCCCTTCAACGTCATAAGTAGCTCGTCGGATTATCCATAGAGCGAATAATGTCCGCTACTGGCCGATTTCTGCCTGTCATAACCGGCAGAAGTCGACCACTAACTGACTGCCAGAAGAAAAGCCAACATCCACGAGAATCGGCCTCGGCAAATAAATCCCCCCCCTCTCCCCTCATTGCTCTAGATCGAACACCCTCCCGAACCGGTCATACCGTCAACCGATAGGTAGACTGCACCAACCCCGAAGGAAAGCTGCAACTGGATACCAGTTCCAAGTCAATGTCCTGCTGAAGGGCCCCAAACAATCGCCTTCCCGATCCGATCAGTACGGGAACAGTGGTAATCACCATATCGGCGACTAACCCATCGCGCAGGAAGGATTGCACCAACTGCCCGCCATCGACATAGACACGATGCATGCCTTGCCTCGCCAGTTCGGCCATCAGCTCCCCTGGTGCGAGGTGTGAGAAGCGCAGCTTGCCCTTCAACGCCTTGGGCACCGGCGTACCGGCCAGTTGTTCAGACAGCACCACGACGGGCCGGTCGTAGAACCATGTGTCGAAGGTCAGCACCTTCTCATAGCTGCCTCGCCCCATCACGATCACATCCTTGTCGGCAATGAAGGCGCAGTAGCCATGATCTTCAGTCGGATCATCACGCTGCAAAAGCCAATCAATGTCGCCATCTGGCCGGGCGATGAAGCCGTCCAGGCTGACGGCGATGAAAACATGTGCAGTGGCCATCAGGACCTCCTAATTGAAACGACGTTTATTCGTAAGCGATCCATCACCTACACATTCAAAGCCGCCCATTGAAGCCTGATGCTGTGCTCCCGATCTCTTTACGGAGCCAGCACCTCATGATGCGTCCCGACGCCAAAGTCGAAAAAGTCTACCTCTACCCCAAGCCCGTGGATTTTCGAAAATCCATCGACGGCCTCGCCGCCCTGGTCGAGCTGGATATCAAGGTGGCGGTATTCGACCCGGTACTTTTTGTTTTTCTAAATCGCCCCCGTAACCGGGTGAAAATCCTTTACTTGCGGGAGCGCAATGGCTTTTGCCTTTGGCTCAAGCGCCTGGAGTCCGAGCGTTTCAAAACCTCGTCCGACGCGACTGACGAAGCCATCGTATTGAGCGTCCAGGAACTGAACTGGCTGCTTGACGGTTTTGACCTGTGGCGCAACCGTCCGCATCAGGTTTTGACGCCGCGATTTGTTGCTTGATTGGGTATAATCCGGGCCATGACTTCGATGCCCGACAACCATCCCGATGACCCGGCTGCGCTCAAGCAATTACTTGCTCAGATGCAGTCGAAAGTCGCTCTTCTTGAAGAGGAAAATGCACTGCTTCGTCAGCGCCTGTTCGGACGAAAATCTGAGCAAACCGTTGATCCGATGACACCACAGCTGCCGTTGTTCAATGAAGCTGAAAGTATCGCCACGCCAGTGCCCGTTGATGCTGAGGAAGAAGTTGTCGCCCCGACCAAACGCCGTGGCAAACGCAAGCCTCTACCCGCTAACTTGCCACGAATCGAAGTCATCCACGAACTCCCCGAACACGAACTGACCTGCATTTGCGGCTGCCGCAAACATACCATCGGCGAAGAAACCAGCGAACAGCTGGAGATCGTGCCGATGCAGATCCGGGTGATCAAACACATCCGCAAGGTCTATGGCTGCCGTGGTTGTGAAACTGCACCGGTCACCGCCGACAAACCCGCGCAACTGATCGAAAAAAGCATGGCCAGCCCCAGCGTGTTGGCCATGTTGCTGACCGCCAAGTATGTCGATGGCCTGCCGCTGCACCGTTTCGAAAAAGTCCTCGCTCGCCACGGTGTCGATATCCCGCGTCAAACCCTGGCGCGCTGGGTGATCCAGTGCTGCGAACACTTCCAACCGCTGTTGAATCTGATGCGTGATCGGTTACTGGAAAGTCCGATTGTTCACTGCGATGAAACGCGAGTGCAGGTGCTCAAAGAGCCAGGTCGAGACCCGACCAGCCAATCCTGGATGTGGGTACAAGCCAGCGGCCCACCGGCGCGACCAATCCTTCTTTTTGACTACACCACCAGTCGAGCGCAGGAGGTGCCGTTGCGGCTGCTCGGCGACTATCGTGGCTATTTGATGACTGACGATTACGCCGGCTATAACGCCTTGGCCGCACAGCCGAGTGTCGAGCGTTTGGCTTGTATGGCCCATGTACGGCGCAAGTTTGTCGATGCGCAGAAAGTGCAGCCCAAGGGTAAAACCGGTCGGGCCGATGTTGCGCTGACGATGATCAACAAGTTGTACGGTATCGAACGTGATTTGAAAGAAATGACGGATGAGCAGCGCTTTGCCGGTCGCCAGGAAAAGAGCTTGCCGGTGCTCGCGCAGTTGAAAAGCTGGCTGGAGAAAACTCAGCCGCAAGTCGCATCGCAAAGTGCTCTCGGCAAGGCGCTCAGTTATCTGGGTAGCAACTGGAGCCGGCTGGAACGTTACGTGGAGGCCGGTTTTTTACCGATCGACAACAATGCCGCCGAAAGAGCGATAAAGCCGTTTGTCATAGGGCGCAAGGCATGGTTATTCAGCGATACGCCCAAGGGCGCCACCGCCAGTGCGCAGATCTACAGTCTGGTCGAAACGGCTAAAGCCAACGGCCAGGAGCCCTATACGTGGCTGCGCCACGTACTGGAGCGATTACCGCAGGCTGAATCAGTTGAAGATGTTGAGGCGTTACTCCCCTGGAATTGGAGGGCATCATGAGTATCAACATTGATCATCTGAGCGTCGATGAGTTAGTGACATTGAATCATCACATTATCGAACGGCTGAAGATGTTGGAGTCATTGGAGGCTCATAAATCGATGATGCAGTTCCATCCGGGAGCACGGGTAAGCTTCGATTCACCCAATGGTGAGCGCCTGTCCGGTACCGTCATGAAGTTCAACCGCAAAACCGTCACAGTGGTAACCGACACCGGCCAGCGCTGGAATATTTCGCCGCACTTACTGTCACCGATCAAAAACGTACAGGCAGGGATGGTGGTGGATATCAGGCCGAAAAAATGAAGTAACTGTGCCGAGAATCGTCTCCGCGCCAGCATGATTTGATTCCTCCCCACCTCAGGCGCCGTCTGTTTGGATAGGTGGGGTTTATGGATCAGTTACGTTTATTCATCCTTGATCATAAGCAGAATAAAAGATTCGCCTTCACTGACTGCCGTTCAAAATTTCAGATTTAACGTAGATGCGCCCACTTCAATTTTGGCGAAGCGTTTTTACATACTCTGGGCCAGCAGCGGACACTTGGTATGGATCGCAGATATCGTACATACACTACTCAAGGGCTATACAGACCTGTTCGAACCAGGCGGCAAAGGTTGGCCAACTTTCGTCTGTACTTCCGTTGTGGGACCAGTATCGAACAACACCAGCCTGCGATATGCAGAAGTAGTCGCTGTTGTCCTCAATGAAAGGCAACCAATCCCGAGGCACGCCTTGGGCCCAGGCGGCTTCGGTAATTTCAAAGATATCCAGATGGCTGCATCCTCCCAAAATCACCGCGGGTTCAAATGCGGCGTTTGCGACATCGCTGCCACCTTTCAGGAAGCGGATATATTCATCGGGAAAGCGAAAATTGAGCCTGCTCTCTGCGTCAGCAATTTCAGCATCTGTTGGAATACGAAAAGGATTGTCTGTCATTCGTTCAAGTCCGAGTGTTGATCAGTATCGTGCGGTGGACGATAGCTTATTCAATCAGAGAGTGTAGAAGCCCGCTTGGGTCGACTTCTGCCGGTCGCAATAGGCCGGGACGGGCAAGAAGCAGTCGTTCGTCTTTTCCCCAAGTGCCGGTGCTACGGCTGCTGCCCTCTTGTCTTTCCTCCAAGCCCCGCGCTACCCTCGACACTGTTAAACACCGTTCGCAAAAGGAATTGCTGCAATGGTGTCTAACCGTTTTTACTTCCGCCCTCCTCGTAAATACTACACTCCAGAGCGGCAGCGCACGTTCGCCCAAAAATGTTATGCACCCGTTGATGTCTATTTATAGTTAGGCATTTTTATCCGACCTACGCAGGATCCATGTGAAGAAAGCAAAAGCGATTACCAAAAAGAAATCATCCGGCCGTGGCTTTGAGATGTCCTCGTTTTGTGGGTGGGATGGAGAGACTTTAGTTCTGAACATACTTGGAACTCCGAGCGCCAAAAAGGATGCCATCGGCAAGGCGAAAGGGAGTCAACTCAAGATCAGCGTCACCGCCGCACCCGTAGCAGGCAGGGCGACTGACCACATGGTTAAGTTTCTCGCCCGAGAGTTTGACGTCTCGGTTTCTGACATCACGGTTGTGTTCGGTCGTTTTAATTTGAACAAGCAAATGCGTATAAGGGCGCCCGGAAGCTTACCTGCCGTAGTGGCCAAGGCCCTGTCAGAAGCAGAAAGCACCTGACCATTCGCTACGGGCGCGTGCAGCCTAATGAGCCGCCCTGCTGTCATGGACTGTTCCAGTGTCTGCTTGCAATAAAAGGGGGGACAGATTTATTTTCTGCACTAAGCGTCCGCTTCTGGCCGGTTGCTGCCCCTCGCGACAGGCGGCAATCGGCGAAAAGGAGCCAATCGGATACGTCCTGAAAGGCGAAGGACGTTCGCTGGCTCCCCACGATAGGACGGATACGACTTCGTAAGTTTGAATAGTCTAAAAACGACTATACTGGCGCTTTATTGACGCGCTTTTTTCCAGAGTTTACCGCCCTAGACAATCCATAGAATATTTCGTACCTCACGCCCTCCTTCACCTTAGGTGAAAAGTTGGAATAACTTCTATCTCGAAAGCTCCAATGTATAAAAGGCTTATGCCCTTCTACGTCCTCAACATAGCATATTACGTTAAGCTCATAGAGAAACTGCAAAAACTGAATCGGGGTATCCATGAACTGGGGTATGGGCTTCCCAGTTGTTTTGATAAACTTAACTAGCTTCGCATGAACTGCGAGATATGATTTGTAATCAAATCTTGTATCACCCTCCAATAGTTCGAAAAACTTCAAGAAAAACTCATAGTCATCATTGGTGTAATAAAAAGATATTTGATCTTTTATCTCTCCGAGCAGGTGATCAGAAAGCTTTCTCTTAAAATCCGCACTGTCAAAGTCTTCAAATGTATGATGCTCTTTTTCGACTTGATTTTTATCAACGGCATTTTCTTTTAGAAACTCAAGCATCATTATGATGTCTCGTGGTCTATAAAAAGAGTAGCGCAAGAACCCTATGAACGAAGAGTCGTTATATGCTGAGGCGCTTGGCATCTGATAGGGAAAGTACCCTGCCCATGCATCGCCAACTTTGTCAAACCGATTTTTGTTTGTTTGTTGGGAAGAAAGTAGTTTATCTGTCATTCTAAATATTGACGAAGTGTCGTAATTTTCATACGAAGTTCTCCAATCAAGGTAAACAGAATTTGACCGAATTTTGGTATTCTGATTTTGTAGACTTAAGGATGAAAATATATCAGGTCTAATCAGGAGAACCACTTTTAAACGACCCTTAGAGTCCTTGATTTTCGGAAAAAAATCGTTATTCAGTTGCCAGACAGCATTTGCCAAACCTTTTACGCAGTCCAAATACTCTGGATACGGTATTCCACTTGGCCTAATGTCAATGCCATCTATAAAGAGAGTGTGACTATCCGCCAGCTTTAGACTCTCAAGAACCTTTTCAAATCTTTTTTGAATATATAGAAGGTTTGTTTGGAAGCGATTTTCAGAAAACGTTATGCTTTCTTTTTGCTCTCCAGACGCTTTTGCATGTTTACTGAGAAACTCGGCAGCTATTTTTGACTCTTGGACAAACTGAAGAGCATGAATGATTTCGGGGCTAAATGCATGAAGATAATATTCATCTATCGCTTCATTCAGATGCTTGAATTTAATGAATCTTGGCAAAAGAGAGCTTTCCTCTTCTGCGATTTGCTTAGATAGCATCAAAAGAAGAATAACACGCCAGATATTGGTATAGTCAGACAAGTCCAAATGTTTTTCTTTTTTTAACGCGACGAATTTTTGGTACTCGGTCTCCCGAATAAACTTCAAATCACATATTGTGCTATTTACTTTATTATTACTTAGATAGACTGCGTATGCTGTTTTTCCGGAGCCTTTTTCTCCCATCAGGAAAGAAATTTCAGGCTTTAGTATATTCGTAACATATTCATCAGCAAGAAAGCTTTTGCTAAATCGCTCCTTGAACTCCCGACGCCTATAGTTTTCAGCATCAGGGAAGCTATACTCAAGCTCAACTATCTTTTTCATTCTGCACATTCCTTTATTAGATGATGCGTTGCAATTGCATCGCCGTTGTCAATCCTTAAACCAACCTCGTTTCAACACAGATTATACGATACTAACCGAAAATACGCGCATCGCCATTGTAGATTCCTATATTTGGAATTTTGGTAGAGTTCTTCCCAGTGGATTAGCAGGCTCTATCATCCTCTCGCTACCTATTGCGCCGATCTTGGCGTTACCAAATTTCTTCGACCACATGGTGGATCGTCAGCTTTTGGCCGTTATCTGCCTGTGGTTGCAGGCTGAAAACGACCCATAGCAGCCATCCACGGCAGGCAGATATCGGCCAAAAGCAGCAGCTCATATGGCAGTCGACCCAACGCAGCGGATTACAGCTCTAGCGTAAGGCTTCGGCTGCCCGCACCCGAAGATGGAAGTCATGCTGAGGAAATAGCCCACCACAGTTAGATAGAAATTACGATATCTCTGCCACGTAAATGGTGGCCGAAATGGATTGGACCAATTCTCTTAAGGCCTGAAGGTCCAGTCTTTTTTGTTTGTTTTAACGACAACCTCAACTACCTCACAACGTTTGTGTTGTATATTGAAGTTATAGGTGAAAGTTTGACCGAACGGTAATTTAAATGGATTCTTTGGAGTACCATACATTTCTGAACACTGGTTACGATTAACTATAACACTATTAATTATCAAATCATCTGAAGTGCTAGTAATGCTTACGGTTCTATAAGGCGTCCTGATAGAACCATACTCGTGCATTTGTTGGCCAATACTTATCTTAAAAGGAGATGCAGTAGGAGTTTCTGTTGTTTCTCTAATAGTATCGCTCGATTGGCTTTTCTGAGATGGCGCCTTAATCCCGATACCTTTTGTTAATATCTCTTTAGCGGCTTGTATGGTCTCTGGTTTGCAGGTATGTCTTTCTGTTTCCTTCCCCAAACTATTCATGGAGATGAAATAAGCATCCAATTTGCCTTCATGATTTTCGTAACCAACAGCGACAGCACCTTCAATATCCTCGTCGGTCCCTCGTAGGACGAATGACTGCGTACCGCCGCTGCTCTTATTCAGAAATTGCTGTGCTCCACCAGACGCAATATCCAGTTTGATTACGCTACCGCCTTCATCTGGATCGTCATTTGGTCCTAAAAACTCAATATAAACAGTACTACTTATGTGACTGAGCGCCATCACATCTCCACTATCCAAGGTACATTTTAAGTCATACTGTTCTTCAGCATAAGAGTAAGCTGAAGAGAGCATAAATATAAAAAATGTAGCCAAAACTATTTTTTTCATTACGCGTCTTTCCTTAGGCGATTTTTAGGATTTAGGGTGCAGGGGCTTTATCAACTGCCTGTATCGGCAGTAGATAAGAAAACTGTAGGTGCACGTCGTTGCCGTAATCGATCGATAACGTTCTCGCTAACATTTCTGGGTCATCGACCGTCTGCAATGGGTCGGTTAGCGACGGCCTGACTTCGACCGTCGCTATGCATGATCAAACCTCAGTCTGTTCCGCCATCTCCAGGGCATCATCGACCTCAATCCCCAGATATCGAACAGTGCTCTCCAGCTTCGTATGGCCGAGCAGCAACTGAACCGCCCGTAGGTTCTTCGTTCTGCGATAGATTAGTGATGCCTTCGTATGTCTCATTGTGTGAGTGCCATACATGGCTGGATCAAGGCCTACGGCTTTCACCCAGCCTTTGACGATACGAGCGTATTGACGAGTGGATAGATGGTCTGAGGTATGTAGCCGACTAGGAAAAAGGCAGTCCTCGCTGCGAAGTTGTGCCTGATGTATCCAGGCCACGAGAGCTGACCGTGTTTGCTCAGTGATCTCAAACTGCACTGGTCGCTGCGTTTTCTGCTGCATCACCATGGCTCGTGATGATACGTGCTCGCTATGGGCGACATCGCGCACGCGGAGCTTGGTTAAGTCGCAGGCTCGAAGCTTACTGTCGATGGCCAGATCGAAGAGAGCCAGATCCCGGGTTCTTTCCGCAATTTGAAGCCTTACTCGGATGGCCCAGATATCTCTCAGTCGGAGTGGGGCTTTCTGCCCGACTAGTTTTCCTTTGTTCCAGGGCTGACGGCCGCAGGTAGCGATGATGTTCATGACAAGTCCTCCACGTGTGGAAAGACAAGGATGGCTAATCGGAGCGACGGTCGCTAACCGGCCATAGCCGTCATTCACATGTGACTATTGGGATCATGCGCCCACGCCATTTATCAGTTCGCGCCAGACATCCCTTGCCTTCTGCTCCGAGGTAAAGACTTGTACTTTTGGATGCCAGAACTGCCCCTCAATTACAATGCATTCCAGGGTAGAGTCCTGAAACGTAAAGACGTAATGGATGGCATCTTTTAGAAACCGCTGTTTATCGTGTCGCGGATGAATGGCGTTTCTCTGCTCAAGCTCTGCTAGCCAAGGCGAATTATCTATTCGATGAATTTGATAATGCTTGAGGCCAAGTTCAATAAGCGGATGGCCGCCCAAAGCCTCATCGTTTGGTGAGCCGAACTGAACTTTTTTTACTAGGGGGAAATGGATTACAGCTATTTCTTCCTCAGCGGTGCAATACCGCAAACATAGCTGCGTGTCCGTGGCGAACACGACGGGTTCGGGCGACGTACCTGGCTGTGGCCAGGAGTCGAGCAGCACTACGGTCGCGAATGACATAGGGAAGCCTAGTAAGAAATAGGGGCAAAACAGAGTGCGAGAGCGACGCGTTGTCGTCAAACGTTTCTGATCGCGACAGGCTGCTTCGGCCGAATTCTGCCTGTCGCGACGGGCTGAAGTCGGCCAAAAGGGGCCTTTGATAGACAGTAGTTGATGACGAAATTATCACTGTGGCTCTAATTCTGACCATAAACCTTTGCGTCCCATGCCGGCCATTAATGTCCCGAAGTCTTCAAAATTGCAGACATTCACCTCAATCTGGCTCGCCCACGTTGCTTCACACTCGTCGCACACCCACAGTAAAAGTTGTGTAGAGCAGACCCGCATTGCTCGAACGTCACCTTGACCGCACCTTTGGCATTTAATCAGCATGGAAATAATCTCTGACAGGACCCCGGTGTAGTCTAATCCGATCGGTCGACTGTCGTCCGCGGCGACAGGCAGAGGTTGTCCAAAAGCAGAAATCTAAAGTGTCCACTAGAGTGGGGGCTATTCAGATGAGTGCCTGATGGTCGGCACGCTCTCAATCACCCTGGCGTCGTTCCGGGCGCGCACGCCGGCACTCTGGTCTCGGTGCTATTGCACACCTCGGCGAAAGCCGTGAATATCTTGAGGGGCGTCGTGACAAGCCTGTGGCTGTTGAGCTGCGCTGCCTTCGACTCATGTTGGAAATAAAAAATAGAGCATTCAGGGAATGGAATATCCTTCATTTGAAAACGAGCCAAAGAAAAAAGCTTTCTGGGCGGCGACGTGCCTGATTTTGGTGGTGGGCTGGATTATTTATATGCTTTGGGCTAGTCGCATTGGGACTCGAATCGTTTTAATGGCGTCGATTCCTGAGTGGACCACCTATATAGTCGTTGGCTGTTTGGTTGGACTCGTTTTTGCCGGACGAGCAATTTACTATCGCCCTGACGGAAGAGATTTGAAGCGAGTTGCCGACTCTTTTGTGGGGGGCGTTTGTCTGGGTCTTGTATTATCTTTAAATAGTTATAAGGTTTTTACTTATCTGTTGCCTGGCGAGATTGTTCATTATGAATCAGCTTATGAGCTACATATTCCGGGACCTTCCTTTGGAAGGTCTGGCCGGTGTGAGGCGGGCTTGCGGTTTAAGGATTTAAATACTGAGCGCTGGATTGAGCTGTGCACCACTGAGTTGGAGTTCAACGAACGAAGGAAAAAAGGCATGGATGTCGTTTTGGTGACTGCACACTCCAATAAGATAGGCTCTTATATTGTTGGGTATCAGTTCATTTATAAATAAATTATAGTGGAGTCGCTTCCATAGACCTCAGTGCTTAATCAGCCTGTAAGTAACTCTGGCAGCACTTTGATGTAGCCTACTACCGTCGTCCGCATCATAGCTGTTTTCTGTCATAGACGACAGGCAGAATCGACTCAAAAGCGGCTTCCGACACCGACAAAAATCCACAACTGTTTATCAGACCTCGGCTAAACGGTCGTGTAACCTGACGGCTGCACCCTGCACGTTTAATGAGTTCTGACAAAGTCTTGTCTTGGCTCAGCTACGTGGAAACCCCGACTACCTTACGAGACACCATGGACTCTTCATTTGACGAATTGATCGATAGGGCGATGTATCTGGGCGTGCACCAGGTTGCATACCCAATTGATATCTTTGGTATTGCCAGATTGCTGGCAGAGCATGCGTCCGATGATGCGGACTTTGAAAAAATACTTTTGCTGGTTTCAGATCCCGAGAACCATTTCACTCGTTGGGCTGCCATACGCGCCATTGGTATCCTGGGGCCCGCGTCTGTTGCCAAAGCACGCGCAACGCTGGAAGCCAGGACAAGGCTTGAGGATTTTCCTCTCGCTCGACAAGAGCTTTACAGTGCGTTGGGTTCGATAACAGATTGAGAGTCCATGGTTTCAGCGTCAAGGCAATCGACAGGCGGCTTTTGGCCGACTTCTGCCTATCGCAACCGGCAGATTACTCTTTCCCCAGCGCGATATGCCCAAGCCGACCTGGTGAAAGACGATATTGAGGCGTTCGCAGCCCTTTGGACTCTTCAGAGTCTGACCCCGATTACCTGCTGAAAGACACCCACTGAATCAGTGATCAACATCCCGGCCAGGTACACCATCAACACCGACACACCCGCATCCAACCAGCGCCACACCACTGGCGCCTGGAACAGCCGCGTCAAACGCTGACATCCCAGCGCCAGTATCACAAACCACACCAACGACGCCGTCATCGCGCCGCTCGCGAACAGCGCTTGTTGGCCGGTGGGTTTGGCTGCGCCGATCGAGCCGATCAGCACGACGGTATCAAGCCAGGCGTAAGGATTGGCAAACCCGAGCACCAGTGCGGTGCGCAGCAAGCCTCGTTGCGAGTGACCGCCTTGCGTGTTGGGCATGGACTGGTTACGTAGGCAGGCCAGCAAGCGTTGACCGCCAAACCAAAGCAAATACGCCGCACCGGACAGCAGCAACAGCGCCACCACACCCGGCCGACTTCCCAGCAATGAACCCAACCCTGCGACGCCAACAGCGATCAGTAGGACATCGGCGAGTACGCAGATAGCAACCACGGCCCAGATCGGACCCCGGCCCACACCTTGGCGGATGACCAAGGTGTCTTTCGGACCAGGCGCGGCGAACAGCCCCATGCCCAAAAGCAAGCCTTCGAGGTAAAGAGCGTTGAAGTTTAGAAACATGGGATGTTCGAACCCGCGAGAATATTAGAGAAGTTGAATAGGCTGGTTACCGAACCCGGTGTGGCGGGTGTTTACGGCACTATTCAAATCGATGGGTTGCCGGCGGAAAAAACTTGTCAGCGCCTGCTCCGGGTTCGGATTGGCAAAGTAGATCAGGGAGCTTCTGGCTACCGGCCTTAGAGGCGCAAGAACTGCGTGGTACGCAGCAGGAATTGCATGATCGGAGAGTTCTGTTAGCAAAGACCCCGACAATACTGCAATTTCACATTCCAGGAGACGCACGGGTTCCAGTGAACCGCCCCTCACCAAAACCAGCCCGTCACGATTAGGTTTGATGAATGAGAGCATATGACCATCTTCGTGTGGGTCTTGGGCAAACTGACGATGGTTACCAGTAGCCTGAGCGCCATAGACGCATAGTTGCACGTAGGATGCCGAGCGAAATGGGGCTAGTGGCGCGACTCCAAACTCTTCACAGACGTCATCCATGAGTTCCTGAGCCAACTCGTTGACCTGTCGCTCAAAAGTAGCCACCGCGGCAAAAAAATCACTCTGGGTAAACTCGCAGGGCATTCGCTTAGACACATGCACGGGCCAATAACAGAAACGCTCACATAAGTCGGGATGGTCCTCAATACTTGAGTATTCGGCTCCAAACGGAAAAAACCCGTCAGTGTCTTGAACAAAGGAAAATGAATCTTTAGTGGCCTGAGAGATTGCTGAATATCCATCAACAATTTTTTTGTAGTCCTGCAGCATGGCATCAGACATTTGCAGGATGCCGAAGCCTGATCGAACAATGGATTCACAGCACGTTTTTATTTGAGTCATCGCTATATCCAAAGATGATTGTAAAGGAATGCAACACACACAAGGTTCGCAAGCATGCGAGAAACCACGACACTGGATGTAGCCAACCCAAAAGGGACCTATCCATGTCCTTCACCACGTCGCTAGCAGGTCGCAAGTGTGCATCGCTCGATATACGTAGCGGCGAGCAGGTTGTCCTTTTTGGCGAACAACGTGACGACTATCACCAAGGACCGGAGATCAACACTCGAATATGAACATCAGAACACGCGATACGCTTCGAGCCTTGGTTATGCGACGCAGCCGAGAACTGGGAAAGCCCCTGACAGCCCTGGCCAAAGAAGCCGGCATTTCCCGAACCTACCTCTACGGATTGACCGGCGGAGCCTCACAAGATCCCTCAGTACGCACCCTGATCAAACTGGCCAAGGCGTTGCAGGTTTCGCCGCTGCTGTTATTCCGCTACTTCGCCGACCTGGCTGGCGCACCGGGCGATGCCTGTTCAATGGCAACCACTAATCGCGCCACCGGCCTGCGTGACCCCAGCGATATAGCTGTCTTCAACGCGGATGTCACCACCCCAGACCAGACCGTGGTGCTGCCCGGTGAGACGTTTCAGAAAACCTGGGAGATCCAGAACCTTGGCGCCCGCCCGTGGCGCGGTCGGAAATTGGTACGGGTCGACGGCGAATACGTAATCGCTCGCCGCAGCGCGTCCGGCGTTCCCTTGGAAGTGGTGATGGACACCCACCTGCGCAGCCTGAACAACGAAATCCCCATCGCCGAAACCCTGCCCGGCCAGCCGGTACGTATCAGCGTGGAGTTCGGCGCCCCAAGAGAGACCTGCACACTCACATCCATCTGGCGTATCGAAGATGAACAGGGCCAGCCCTGTTATGGACCCGCCTTCATCCTGCATGTAATCGTCAACGTCATGGCACGTTAAGGCCCGACGGGAGCCCCACAAATCCGTCCCAAACTCTGTGCCTGATGACAGGCGTCTATCAATGTAGACCGCAACGGCATTTACACCCCCATAAAAATAAAACCTCGACTACTGTATTAAACCAACTAACCCCCTCTTCCTTATTACCACAAAATCAAAAAAACACATTGCACGCCCCTTCAACTCATCCAAAAGTCTTACCCCCCTATTAATAGGTTCTTCACGGAATCCCGGGAAACACAGAAACAAGAACGCCGATTTGATGGATGATGTTCGTGCGAGCAAACACATCTAAAAAACCGGCGTTCTTATGCGCAATATTAATACTTTCCTTCCTTTTTGGGAGGGCTTTTCTGTCGTTGCGATCAAACCTGACGGCGATGCCCTTCAAATCGATCTGATCCCCCAGGCCACGCGATTTCCCACCTGTGGTGGCTGCCAAAAGCTCTGTTCAACAACTCATGAGTACTGCGATCGAGTCGTGCGTGACTTGCCGATTCTCGGTCGTGCAGTCCGCCTCAACGTGCAGCTCAGGCGTGTTAGTTGCCGTGATTGTGGCAAGCGCATGGAGGTCGTCAGTTGGCTGGATCGCTATGCCCGCATGACGCGCCGGCTGGCAGAGGCCGTTATTCAAGCCTGCGAACGCCTTCCTACACTGCATGTTGCGCAAATGTTCGGGCTGCACTGGGACACCGTTCGGTTGCTGGAGCGGCGCGCTCTGCAAGCGGCGTTGAGTGCCTTACCCAAGGCCCAACCACGGCGCTTGATAATGGACGAGTTCGCGTTATTCAAAGGTCATCGCTACGCCAGCGTGGTGTTGGACGCTGATACTCGGCGAGTGCTTTGGATCGGCGAAGGCCGTAGCCGAGCGGCAGTCAGACCGTTTTTCGAAGAGCTGGGGCCAGAAGGGTGCGCCCGAATTGAAGCGGTAGCGATGGACATGAACACGGCTTATGACCTGGAGGTTCGCCAACACTGCCCAAAAGCACGGGTGATTTATGACCTTTTCCATGTGGTCGCCAAATATGGCCGAGAAGTGATTGATCGTGTTCGCGTTGACGAGGCGAACCGATTGCGCCATGACAAGCCCGCTCGAAAGATCATAAAGCAAGCGCGATGGTTGCTATTGCGTAACCCGGAGAACCTGAAAAAGCCGGAACAGCAGGTTCATTTACAGGATCTGCTGGCCGCTAACCAATCGTTAATGACGGTCTACTTGATGAAGGCCGAGCTCAAAATGCTCTGGGCGCCGAGCGATGCCTGGGACTGGAGATCAGCCTGGAAGCAGTGGCTGCGTCATGCTCAAGAAAGCGAAATACCCGCACTGATCCAGTTCGCAAAGCGACTAAAGGGCTACTGGCGGGGCATCGTGAGCCGGGTACGCTGGCCAATGCACACTGGTCAGTTGGAAGGAATAAACAATCGAATAAAGGTCATCAAACGAATGGCTTACGGTTACCGGGACAGCGAATTCTTTTTCATGAAGATCAAGAGCGTCTTTCCCGGCAATCCGTGAAGAACCTATTAATAGGTCGTGGTTTTGCAAACAGACGTTGACGCATTTATCCCGCCAGGAATAAGGAACCCCACAGGGGCTGGCGGTTTATCTCAATGGCGCGCGGATCAATGAAGCGTTCGGCGATACCGTGAATTTCGACCTGATGCCCAGCGTGGCCATCGACCACGCTGATGCATGCCGGTTTCAATGTGAAGTTCTGAGTCGCTCAGCGTCTGAACCAATCCGGTACAGGCCCCACCGCATCCCCTACTTAACCTGCGCTTCCTCCAACAGCCAACGCGCAAATACCTGGATGGGCGCGCGGCTCAGTTCAAGCGGTTCGGGTAGCACGAGGCAAAAGGCCTTGGCGACATTCTTCTCTTGTGGCCATGGCGCGACCAGCCGGCCTTGCGCCAGTTCGGCTTCCACGTACAGGCGCGGTACGAGTGCCACGCCGAGCCCCGCCAGCGCGGCTTCGATCAGCATCGCATGCAAATCGTAGCGCGCGCCCATCGCGGCGTTGCTCAGGACAATCCCGGTTTGCTGGGCGTAACGCTGCCAGGCATCCGGGTTCTGTCGTCGGTGTAATCGCGGCAATGAATCCAGAGCCGTTGCCTGCTTGCCCGGCTTCAGCAGGCCAGGGTGACAAACCGGAATTAACACTTCGTTCAACAGGCGGTGCGTCTGCATGCCTGTCCACGCCGGGTGCTCAAAATGGATGGCGGCATCAAAACCGCTGCCGGCGAGCACGAACGGTTCCATACGTTCCGAGAGGTGTACGCAGATATTCGGGTGTTGCTGGCCAAAGCCGGCCAACCGCGGAATTAGCCAGCGCAGGGCAAAGGTTGGGCTGACGGCGATATCCAGGCTGGCGCCGTCGCTGGGCTGGCCCATCAAATACTGGCTGTCCCTGTCGAGCCGGTCGAGTAGCTCGCGCACTTGGGCCGCGTAGCGCTCACCGTTGGGCAAGAGCCGCACACGGTTGCCAACACGCTCGAATAACGTGACCCCCAGAAACGCCTCCAGACGGCCTATCTGCCGGCTGATGGCGCCTTCAGTCAGGGCCAACTCGTCTGCGGCACGGGCGAAACTGCCATGCCGGGCTGCGGCTTCAAAGGCCATCAGGGCAGCGTTACTCGGGAGCTTTCGACGCATGGGCATTCCTGGTTCAAGTCAAGGCCTCCACCTTGATGTTTAATCACTGAAGAGTGCCGAAAAGTCGTTTTATGGATCATTACCGTGTCACTAGCATGATTAAACATCAACCAACGAAGTGACATGATGATTTATACAGTCGAATGCAACTACGCTGACCCCGCGAGCGAAGCTGAGTGGAATGCGTTTTACAGCCTGGAAAAACTGCCAGCGCTGATCTCGGTGAGCGGATTCAGCTCCTCGCAGCGTTTCAAAGCCTTGAGCGGCGATTGCCCGGCCTACCTGGCCCTGCATTCAGTCGACACGCTTGCCGTATTGCAGAGCGACGAGTACCGCCAAAAAGGGGGAGGCAATTTTGCCCGTTGGCAGTCGCACATCACTGATTGGAAGCGCAACCTCTATGCCGGGCTGGACCGGGCAGTTGGCGTGGGCGCGGACGAATTCCTGTTGGTCAGTGAACAAGGCCCTCAAGTACTGATTGGATTAGGCCTTACACCTGTAGCGCTGCACGCGGTTGCGTTGGACAAGAACCCTGCACACCGTTGGCTGGCCAAACTGGGTTGCACTCAGGCAAGGGCCAGCGATCTGCAGGGGCTGAAGGTATATAGCGCAATGACCATGCAGTTACTGTCATGAGCCACGCGGACATAAATCACTGGAGGCTTGCCGGCCGGCACAGGATTGGAATCCATATTTAAGCGCCGAAGCATAATCGTTCTAACAGTGGTCTGAATCGCCCCTGATTTACTGGTCGAATCTGACGGACTGCTTTTAGCCGATTTCTCCCGGTTTGGGGAACCATAGAAATGTGTCCGTTCTGCACAATCGAAAGCAGCCCCTCTCGGGCGGCCACTTCGGGTCGGTATCCCACCTATCGCTTGATCTAGGTTTTGCACGCAACCGCCGCGTGGAGCTGATCCTGGAGCGCTGACGCGTGGGTCTTTTTTTTCCGACGCAGAACAGTGATCATCGCCCTCCCCACCAAAACCCGAGGAAGCGAGACCATGGAATTGACGCTGGAAGCGGTTGCGCTCTTCGCACTGAAACTGGTGTACGAGACCGACGGCGGCAGCCCGGTCTTGCGTGACGATCTGGTGATGGACGGGTACGAGCGGGAAGTGTTTGGGTTACTGGTACGGCAGCGGGATTTGGCTGCGATTCAACGCAAGATCGAGGAATGCGTGGTGCAGGCGCTGGAGGCATTGGGCGGCGCCCACACGGTGCTGGGGCGGGAGTTGCGGCGGTTGGCGACTGACGTGCAAAACGTCCATCAACTCGACGCACTGCCCACGCCGCTAACCACCCTCAAGGACTATTTGAAAGACATCCTGTGAATCGCTGATCAGCGTGCCCGCCGCGGCCAAAAGCGCATGCCCGGTTAGCGCCGCCCTTCAACCGCCATCCGCACGGCCAAGCCCATCAGCACCGAGCCCATCAGCCAGCGCTGCACCACCTGCCAACCGGGCCGGGTGACGAAAAACACCGCGATGGAGCCCGCCATCATGGCAATCATTGCGTTGACGCTCACGCTGATGAAAATCTGCGTGAAGCCCAGCACCAGGGATTGCGTCAGCACACTGCCGTGGCCGTTCGGGTCGATGAACTGAGGCAGCAACGACAGGTACATCACCGCGACTTTAGGATTCAGCAGGTTGGTCACAAAGCCCATCATGAACAGCTTGCGCGGGCTATCCAGGGGCAGGTCCCGCACCTGAAAAGGCGAACGACCACCCGGCTTGACCGCCTGCCAGGCCAGGTAGACCAGGTACAACGCACCGCCGAGCCGCAGCGCGTCATACGCCAAGGGAACCGCCATCACCAATGCGGTGATACCCAATGCTGCGCACAGCATGTAAACGATAAACCCCAACGCCACCCCGCCCAGGGAGATCATCCCGGCCATGCGTCCCTGGCAAATCGAGCGGGAAATGAGGTAAATCATGTTCGGCCCGGGCGTCAGCACCATGCCGAGTGAGATCAGCGCGTAGGCAAGCAAGCTGGACATATCGGGCATTGTTTAGCTCCTGGATTTTTATTCTGCCGGCGTGAAATCCTTCGCCGACGTTGCAGTGTCAGGCGCCATGGTAGGGCGTTGAAAAGCAGGGCGTTAGATACAGATCCACGAGCAAAACGTCATACACCGGCTGACGATTACCGACTCACTCACCCAGGACAGGCACATGATCGACTTCAACAACAAAGGCTTCTTCAAACTCAAACAAAACAACGAATACGCCGAACGCGTCGCCGCCCTGCTGCTGGACGGCGAAGAAGTGATCGATGCCTACAAAGCCATGCGCGACGGCGTGGTCTTCACCACCAAGCGCATCATCGCGGTGAACGTGCAGGGGATTACCGGCAGCAAGAAGGACTTCACCTCGCTGCCGTACAAAAACATCGTGGCGTATTCGGTGGAAACCTCCGGGACGTTCGATCTGGATTCAGAGTTGGAGATTTACTTTTCGTCACTGGGGAAAGTGAAATTCGAGTTCACGGGGAAGACTTCGATTGTTGAAATCTCGCGGATCATTTCCAAGCACCTGCTGGCGTGATCAGCGGGCAGAAAAAGACCTTGGCGTTCCAAGGTCTCTTATTACTGCATGCGCGGCTGATTCAATGGATACGGGCCATGTGAGTTATACCCTGCAATCAAAACTGACAGGCAAGTAGGACCGTTCTGATTTTATCTGATCCCCCTCTTAAGCAGCAGAGCGTTTGCTATGGTCGCGAAAAAACGCAACGGAAATGCTGAATGCTGACGTTCTATACGCTATGGAAAAACCATCCGGAAATCTTCGGAGACGCCGCCCCGTGCCGAACCAACGGCGCGAAAAATTTCAGCGATCAATGCGCGATCAATCTAGGCGTGGCATTGCGCAGATCTGGTGCCGACCTAAGCAGATTAAGGGGGGCGCGCTATTGTTGGCAGCACCCCAAAAGTGAAGGTCACGTACTGGCCGCAGAGGAAATGGCCAAGGCATTAAGCAGCGCCAATATCCCTGGTATACAGCCCGTAAAGAAGGTAAAGCCTGAAGACTTTGAGGATATGTTGGTCGGGCAGCAAGGCATCATCTTCTTCAAAGATTTTTGGCGCAGGAGGAATGAGACGTTTGGCAATCGCAGTGGTGACCACATTGATTTATGGAATGGACGGCGATTAACGGATTGGCTGAGCTACCCGCGAATTCAGTTGGGGTTCTCGATCGAAGGGACGTTCTCGGATTATCACGACTCCAGGGAAATATGGTTTTGGAGGGTTATATGAAGGTATGCAAGGCTGTCGTGTTCGTGTTTTTGGTGGTTGCCGTCGCTGTTGGGGTGTTTAACGGTGTGGTGATGGCGGTGGCGGCGTACTTTGGGCCGTTTTATGAAGGGGATGCGGAGCAGACTCGGAATTTTGGGATTTGGTTGGTGGGGAACGGGGTCACTGTTGTGGGGGCGGTTGTGGGTGGGGTGGTTTGGTATTGCAGGTATTTGGGGCGGGGCTGATGCACCGCGCCCACATTTGAGGGGATGTCCTTATCGGTGTAAGGGCTTCAGAACGACGCAGGTTTTATGTGGGAGTTGTCGAGCCCCAGCGAGGCTGCGATGCAGGCGCTGCGGTCTGGCAGGTGTCACGCGGTGATCCCATCGCAGCCTCGCCGGGGCTCGACAACTCCCACATGGGGTCAGGCGATCACTCAGGTTGAAACGTCGCCAGGTAGGCCAGGATGTTGTCGATCTTTTCCTGATCGCTGATACCCCAGAAGATCATGCGCGTGCCGCTCACCACCTTCTTCGGCGCCTCGATATAGGCCGCGAGTTTTTCCCGGGTCCAGACCACCCCGGAGTTTTTCATCGCATCTGAATACTGATAGTCGGGAGAGGTGCCGGCTGGCCTGCCGATGATGCCGTTGAGTTCGGGGCCAAAGCCGCCGCGCGCGCCCTCGCCGATGCTATGGCAGCCGCCGCAGGTTTTGGCGAAGAGCTTGCCACCCGCTTCGGCATCGCCGGCGGCGCAGGCTGCGCCGGTGTTGAGGATCAGGACGAAGGTCAGTAACGCGCGGTATTTCATAAGGGCTCCACATCGGGTGATACGGGTAATTATGCCGGTTTGTCAGGAACGCATGCCCATCCAGATCACCGCTTCGGTCCACGCTGTCACCACCGGCGCCAGCGTCCTGAACCACGGGTCATCCCGCTCGATCTGCGCGGCCGAGTGATCATGGTGGTGCTGTTCCTCCTCGACGATCGAGGCAATCGCGGCCACGGCCAGCGGGTCGATGTCACGCAATGTGTGGAGTTGATGGGCCAGGTGCCTGAGGACCACACTCTCGACCGCAACCGTGGTGGCAACAATCGCTTTGCGGCCGCACAGGCCGGTGATCAGCCCCAGTACCAGGCCGCCGAGACCGCATAGCCAGTAACTGCGGCAGCGGCGGTAACCCCGTCGTCGCAATTCGGCCTCAAGCAAGCGGACCGGGAGTGGGTGGAAAAGCGCCGGTATCGTGCAGCAGCACCCGGCAAAGGCGCAACCTAGACGCGCAAAACGACCATCCATCGCTCAGCGCATATCGGATCGAACCTAATCCGCTCCGCCCCACTCCACCCTACTGAACCCTGATGGTGGAGTAAGGATCATGGCTCAGCCATCGATTTTAGTGCTGGAAGACGACGAAATCATTCGCGCGTTAATGGTGGATGTACTGGAGGACTTCGGCGCACATGTCACCTCGTTTCCTTCGGCGGATGAAGGCATGATCTACCTGGAGCGGGCCGATGACCCGGTGGACCTGATTGTGAGTGATATCCAGATGCCTGGTTTACTCAACGGCTATGACCTGAGTCGAGTGGTGGCCCATCGCTGGCCGTCGGTGCCGGTGCTGCTGACGTCCGGTAACACCGGGCTGGCGGCGCAGTTGGGGGGATCGGTACGCTTCCTGCCCAAGCCGTGGAGCACCGAACATCTGCTCGAATGCGTACAAACCGCACTGACCCGGCAGGGCGCGTCGATGCATTGATAGCTTCGCGATTCACTTTGCTCAACGTCACGAC
Source organism: Pseudomonas sp. LY-1 (assembly GCF_053502595.1). NCBI lineage: Bacteria > Pseudomonadati > Pseudomonadota > Gammaproteobacteria > Pseudomonadales > Pseudomonadaceae > Pseudomonas > Pseudomonas sp. LY-1. The sequence goes on from NZ_CP094353.1 coordinate 5,734,571, forward strand.
AGGCTGGCAGTGGGCTCCGATTTACGGTGCCCACGGTGAATGACGATTCCCACTCCTGGGTAGTCTCGTTTTGACTCAATAGGTTTATAGCGACTGCCTTCTTACCCGCTGTAAGTTCGGTTCGCGTCGACAGTGTTCGCCGCAAACCGAACTTACAGAGGAAACCGTGATGAATATTTTCTACAGCCATCTGAACTTCGAAAATTCGTTTCTGCCGACCTACTTGAACACACAGGTAGACCACCACTCCCCCTCAAAAACGCCCCCTCAGGGAGCGGCCATTGACGTCAATGGCGAGCAGTCGCCTAAAAAAGACCGCCCCGTGAGCGGGCTGGACAGCCTGGGTCGGGGAAACATCATCTGAGGCGCCCAACCAGAGGCTGCCGACCTGCAGTCTCTTCCTTCTTTCGATCCGCCCGGCCTTAACACAATACTGACATCCGCCGGGTTAACCTTCGCTACCCCCTTGCACAGAGCTTTCAACCCTATGCCTCACGCCGGCACCTTGCCCGACGTCCTCGCCGGCCCGCTGCTGCGGCGCCTTGAACCGCAGCGCCTGGTAATGTGGCTGGTGGGGACGCGGCAACTGCCTTTGACCCTCAGGCTGCACGTCGCCGAACAGAGCCGCGACATCGTGCTGGACCAAGGCCAGTGCCAAATCGTGCCGGTGGGGCGCCAGGCCTTTATCCACTTGATCGACATCCCGTTGGACGAGGCCCTGCCCCAGGACGCGTTGATCGGTTATGACCTGCTGATCGACGGGCGCGGCATCGCCCACTGGGCAGCGCACCTGCTCTATTGCGACGCGCAATCGCCGAGTTTCGTGCTGCATAGCCGTATTCATCAACTGGTCCACGGCTCCTGCCGCAAGCCCCATCACCCGGCGGACGAAGGCTTGCTGTGCGTCGATCGCCTGCTGGCCGACGCCCAGACCGCGGCCCAACGCCCGGCATTGTTGATGATGAGCGGCGACCAGGTGTACGCCGACGATGTCGCCGGGCCGATGCTGCGGGCGATTCATGGGCTGATCGCGCGCCTGGGGCTGTTCGACGAATACCTGGATGGCGCCGTGGTGGACGACAGCGCCAGCCTCTACGGGCATCACGCCAGTTATTACCAGCGGGCCGAACTGCTCCCCGCGCTGGACAGCAACGAGACCTTGCGCGAGCGCTTTTTCGGCGGCGTGAAGAAGCCGATTTTCACCAGCAGCACCGCCGACAATCACCTGGTGACCTTTGCCGAAGTGATGGCCATGTATTTGTTGGTCTGGTCCCCCACTCCCTGGACGCTGATCGCGCCACAGCCGCCGCAACTGAGCGCCGACGCGCAACAGCGTTATGCCCGCGAACAGGTGCAGATCGATCGCTTCCGCAACGGCCTGCCCGGCGTCGCGCGGGTGTTTGCCCATCTGCCCACGCTGATGATCTTCGACGATCACGACATCACCGACGACTGGAACCTCAGCGCGCAGTGGGAAGAAACCGCCTACGGCCATCCGTTCTCCAAACGCATCATCGGTAACGCGCTGCTGGCTTACCTGCTGTGCCAAGGCTGGGGCAACCAGCCGCAGGTATTTGGCCCGCTGATCAACCAGACCCAGGCGCTTGTCGCCCAGGCACAGCACAACCACCTGAACGCGAGTGCGCAGGATCAACTGATCGACACGCTGCTGGCCTTCCAACAGTGGCATTACGTGCTGCCGACCACCCCCGCGCTGGTGGTGCTCGACACCCGCACCCGCCGCTGGCGCAGCGAATTCAACCTCAAGCAACCGTCCGGCCTGCTGGACTGGGAAGCCTTGAGCGAACTGCAACAAGCGCTGCTGGACCACCCGTCGGCAATCATCGTCTCCCCCGCGCCGATCTTTGGCGTCAAGCTGATCGAGACCGTGCAAAAAGTGTTCAGTTGGTGCGGCTACCCGCTGCTGGTCGACGCCGAGAACTGGATGGCGCATCGCGGCGCCGCCCAGGTGATCCTGAATATCTTCCGCCACTCCCGCACACCGGGTAACTACGTCATCCTCTCGGGCGACGTGCATTACTCGTTCGTCTACGAAGTGCTGATCCGCCATCGCAACGCCGGCCCCAAGCTCTGGCAGATCACCAGCAGCGGCATCAAGAACGAATTCCCACCGCGCCTGCTGGAATGGTTCGACCGCCTCAACCGCTGGCTCTACTCGCCGCGCTCCCCACTCAACTGGTTCACCCGCCGCCGCACCATGCAGGTGGTGCCGCATATCCCGGAACACGCCGAAGCCGGTGAACGCTTGTGGAACTCGGCGGGGATCGGCCAGGTATTTTTCAACGAGCAAGGCCAGCCCGAGGCCATTTACCAGCACAACGCCAATGGGAAGGCACCGACGAGGATGCTGGCGCCGAAATAATGGCCTATCGCCACACTTCGGCAGCGGCACAGCCGTTCTATTCAAAGCGTGCAAGCCCCGTTGTACAGTAGCGCCAGCCACGGAGTATCGGCGTCAATTTGACCGGCCTTGGGGCCCACGCAGGAAGCGCGCACATGGACGATACATCCGGCAACAAACCGTCAACTGACCTCAATGCGGACATGTTGCATGCCGTCATTGAACTGGTCAGCGACGGGGTCTGGGACTGGAACGCGAATACGGGGTTCGTTTATCGCAACCCGGGCTGGTACGAAATGCTCGGTTACCCCCGCCACTCCCTGGAGAACAGCGTGTTCACCTGGGAGAACATCATCCACCCCGACGACTACCCCCGCGTGATGACGGTGTTCGATGACTACATCAACCGTCGCTCGCCCTATTACCAAACCGAATACCGTTGCCGCAAAAAAGACGGCAGCTACCTGTGGATCGAAGACCGCGGCTATGTGGTTGCGCGTAACCTCGACGGCTCGGTAGCGCGCATGGTCGGCGCCCATCGCGACATCAATACGCGCAAGTGCGCGATCGAACAGCTCGAACGGCGCAACCAATCCCTTGAAGCCTTGGTTGCCGAACGCACACGCGAGTTGTCGCGGGTCAACCAGCAACTGCAGTTGCAACTGGACGAGAACCGCTCCCTGGCCGAGCGTGACGCCCTGACCCGCGTGGCCAACCGTTATCGCCTGGAGAAAGTGCTGCTGGACGAATGCGAGCGCGCCCAACGCTTTCGCCTGCCGTTGGCCCTGGTCGCCATGGATATCGATGACTTCAAGCCGATCAATGATCGACACGGCCACGGCGTCGGCGACCAGACCCTGATGAGCGTCGTGGAGAGCCTGGAGGCCTGCGTGCGCCCCGGTGACTTGCTCGCGCGCTGGGGTGGCGATGAGTTCGTGGTGGTGCTGCCCAAAAGCACCCTGGAGAACGCAAAAAACCTGGCCGAGCGCATTCGCCAAAGCATGAGCGAAGTACCCACCGTGGGCGACTTCAAAATCACCCTGAGCCTGGGGGTGGTGGAGCGTCATGCGGGTGAAGCCCCCGCCGCCCTGATGGCGCGGGCCGATCAGGCGTTGTATCGCTCCAAGGCGGCGGGGAAAGACATCGTCTCGGAATGAATGCGCGGGTTTGTGGCCCCGAACGGCTGCTTGGCAAGCGCTCCTTCCGATTTGGAATGACCCGGCGACTTTATTTCGTTTGCGGCCCGGCCCGGCTCACGGCTTAGATAAAAAGACGCCCGCCATTGCCGAGTCCGAGATTCATGAGCCGCGAAACCATCAGCCAGTCGATTTCCATCGTCCACCCCATCAGCCTCAGCCACGGCAAGAACGCCGAAGTCTGGGACACCGCGGGCAAGCGCTACATCGACTTTGTCGGCGGCATCGGCGTGCTCAACCTCGGGCACTGCCACCCGGCGGTGGTCGAGGCGATTCGCCAGCAGGCGACCCAACTGACCCACTACGCCTTCAACGCCGCTCCGCACAGGCCTTACATCGAGCTGATGGATCGTCTGAGTGCATTTATCCCGGTGGACTACCCGGTCAGCGGGATGCTCACCAACAGCGGTGCGGAAGCCGCGGAAAACGCCCTGAAGATCGTGCGCGGCGCCACCGGCCGCACCGCGGTGATCGCCTTCGACGGCGCCTTCCACGGCCGCACCCTCGCCACCCTCAACCTGAATGGCAAGGTCGCGCCCTACAAGCAAAAAGTCGGTGTCCTGCCGGGCCCGGTGTATCACCTGCCCTACCCCAGCGCCGACAACGGCGTGACCTGCGCCGAAGCGCTGAAGGCCATGGACCGCTTGTTCAGCGTGGAAATCGACGTCGACGATGTAGCCTGCTTCATCATTGAGCCGGTGCAGGGTGAAGGCGGTTTCCTCGCGCTGGATATCGCGTTCGCCCAGGCCCTTCGCCGCTTCTGCGATGAGAAAAACATCCTGCTGATCGTCGATGAAATCCAGTCCGGTTTCGGCCGCACCGGGCAACGTTTTGCCTTCTCGCGCCTGGGCATAACGCCGGACTTGATCCTGCTCGGCAAAAGCATCGCCGGCGGTGTGCCGTTGGGTGCTGTGGTGGGGCGCAAGGCGTTACTCGACAACCTGCCCAAAGGCGGGCTGGGCGGCACATATTCGGGCAATCCCATCGCCTGCGCGGCGGCGTTGGCCACCCTGGAGGTGATGACGGATGCACAGTTGCAGGCCTGGGGCGCGCGACAGGAAGAGGCCATCCTGCGCCGCTACGAAACCTGGCGCGCGCAACGCCTGTCGCCTTACCTGGGCCGACTGACCGGCGTCGGCGCCATGCGTGGCATCGAGTTGGCCCACGCCGACGGCACGCCCGCGCCCCAGCAACTGAGCCAGTTGCTGAGCCTGGCGCGGGACGCTGGCTTGCTGCTGATGCCCAGCGGCAAGTCGCGGCACATCGTCCGCTTACTGGCACCGCTGACCATTGAGCCGGCGGTGTTGGAGGAAGGCCTGGACATCCTCCAGGCGTGCCTCAAGCAACTGGACTAGTAACGCGCATCCACCGGCTTGCCGCCGTTGGGCCAGTCTTTGACCTTGTCCGGGAAGTCCGGGCGAGGTTGCCCCGAGAAATACGCCGCGACGTCCACCGCTTCCTGGTCGGACAAACCGCCCTGGCCCAACGGGAACTGCTCGTGGAAGCCGATCGGCATGTTGCGTTTGACGAACGCCGCCGCCGTGTAGGTGCGTGCCATGCCCGCGCCGATATTGAACGACTGGTCGCCCCACAGCGGCGGGTACACCCGCTCGCCGTCGGCACGCGCCAGGCCCTCACCGTTGTCACCATGGCACACCGCGCATTGCTTGGCGTAGACCGCCTTGCCATTGGCCAGGTCCGGTTTGATCGCTGGGTCGACCTTGCCTACACCGCGCCCGGCCACCTTGTCTTCGGGGCGGGTGTTGTTCTTCATCCAGTCGAAGTACGCAACCATCGCCTGCATATCCGCCGATTGCGGCGGCAACGGTTTGCCGTTCATCGAGCGCCGGAAGCAGCCGTTGATGCGTTCTTCCAGGCTCACCACCTTGCCCGCGCGCGGTGCATAGCTGGGGAAGAAGGCCGACACGCCGACGAAGGGCGAACCGTCCGCCACGGTGCCGGCGTTGAGGTGGCAACTGGTGCAATTGAGCGCGTTGCCGACGTTGTCGGGCAGCAATGCCTTGGTTTGCAGGTGCAGACGCATGCCGCGCACCACCTGGTCGGCGTTCGGCGCCGCGAGCAGGTCGGCCAGGCGCGGGGTTTCGAAAGTGGAGGAGTCGGTCGTGGCCGGGTTGAGCTGATCGCGCAATGTCTTGACCTGCGCGGCGCTGATCGACGTGCCCTGGTTGCCCCAGCGCGTGCGAACGAAACTGAGGATTTCAGCGACCTCCTGGTCCGCCAGCCGGGCAAACCCGGGCATGGTGTAGACCCGTGGGTGAGTGGCCGTTTGTGCGGTCTCCCAACCGGTGAGGGTGATGTGCAGCAGGGATGTCGGGTCGTTCGAGACGATGCTCGGGTTGCCGGCCAACGGCGGGAACAAGCCTTTCACCCCCGCACCATCACTGCGGTGGCAGTCGCTGCAGAACTGCATATAACCCAGGCCGCCACGGCTGGTGAACAGGTCGGCGGGCGGCGCGGCCGGTGCGCGGGCCACCGACGGCATCGGCAGATCGTCCGGGCCGGGCGGCAAGGATTTCAGATAGCGGGCAATCGCGGTCAGGTCGTCGTCGCTGAAATGCTGGGTGCTGTGGTGAATCACATCGGCCATGTTGCCGGCGACGGTGGCAAAACGGTTCTGCCCGGTCTTGAGCAGTTGCACGGTGTCTTCCACGGTCCACAGGTTGCGCAGGCTCAGCGCGCGCCAATGCTCGACGGTTTCGCCGGCCAGGTAATGCTGGCCGCCGCGCCCGTCGTCGCTCATGGCCTTTTCCTGGAAGGCGATGCCCCGCGGGGTATGACAGGAGCCGCAGTGGCCCAGGCCCTGGACCAGATACGCGCCACGGTTGAGCTGCGCGTCACGGCCGGGGTCGGGCTGGAACGCTTGCTTGTCGAGAAAGGCGAAGTTCCACAAGGCCAGGCCCCAGCGCTGGTTGAACGGGAAGCCCATGTCCGCCTCGAGGTTGGTCTGCCGCACGGGTTCCACGCCTTGCATCAGGTAGGCGTACAAGGCGCGCATGTCCTCCTCGCTCATCTTGGCGTAGGACGGATACGGCATCGCCGGGTACAGGTTCATACCCGCGGGTGTGACACCTTCACGCATGACTCGGTCGAACTGTTCGAAGCTGTAGGCGCCAATACCGGTCTCGCGGTCCGGCGTGATGTTGCTCGAATAGATCGTGCCCATTGGCGTGCTGAGCTCCAGCCCGCCGGCCATCGCGTTGCCTGGCTTGGCGGTGTGGCAAGCGATGCAGTCGCCCAATTGCGCGACATATTTGCCGTGTTCGATCAGTGCGGTATCGGCGGAATTGGCGTGCAGGGGTAGCGTCAGACCAAGCGTCGCCCCCAGCAAGGCCTGGCGTGACAGAGAAAGCGCCATTGCATTAGTCCTTTAATGACCTCGCGTGGGGAAGCCCCCTCGGCGCAGGTCCGTTGTCGTTTTTATGGGTTCATCAGACCTTTGTGTTGTAACGGGTTTAGCGCTGCGGGGTTTTGATGTGGGTCAGGCTCAAACCGTAAGGGTGCCACCCACTGACCGTTGATAAGGAAACCCTTGAACACATGTACGTATTTCTGTACGTCTCGTACCATCAAGCGAGGACATACCCATGGAAACAATCAACTACACCAATGCCCGTGCCCATTTCTCCGAGACAATGGATCGGGTTAATGACGATCACATCCCGTTGCTGCTCACCCGGCAAAAAGGTGAGCCCGTGGGATGATCTCGCTATCGGAGTTCAATGCCCTTGAAGAGACGGCCCCGAACCACTCAAATACAACCTCAGTGGCTTCTGGTCTCGGCGAATCACCGCCGAACATCGCTTGGTCTATGGCATAGAGGATGATGAGACTCAGGTCTTGATGTGTCGTTATCACTATTAACGGGGAATACCTGTTGAAGCCGACTGCCCTGGTCCGCGCCTGAAAACATCCGACGCTTTTCTGCAGGGAAGCACACTGGCGCTGGCACCGTCGATACTGTCGAGCGGCGCCTGGGCGGGCGGCACGGTCATCGGCAGCCTGTTGGGCATGCGGGCTGACCGTAGGTCTGTTTTGCGGGCGCTGGCCGCCTTGCGTCGCAATAAGGGCATTGTGCTGCCTTGACCTGCCCCCCCTCCCCGCCGAAAATGCCCGACGCTTTTTTGTCCCTGTTTACTGAAGTAGTGAAATTTCAATGCCCGATTCCTACACCGCTGAATCCGCCGAAGAATCCGTAGTCGCCTTGCAATCCAAAGCTGAATACGAAAACGCCATCAATCTTTCACAGCATGTGCCAGCGGCCAAGATCATCAGCGAGATGGTGCTGGACGCGTTCCACACCTCCAAGGAAAGCGACCAGATCCGCGAGTTGCGCGTGGCCATCCGCCAGGCCCACGATGCCTTCGACGACGACAAGGCCTACGACCTGATGGGCCAACTCAAGCAGCTCAAGGACGCCGAAGCCGCCGACAACATCGCGCTGGAAGACCTGAGCAGCAAGTTCTCGATCAGCCGCATCCTGTCCAGCTTCAAGGACGACCCGGCGTTTCAGGAGCTGGTCTACGGCCTGGCCCTCAAGGTGCTGAACCAGTCCCACCAGGCCATCAGCAACCCGAGCGCCGGCAAGGGCAAGGCCTCGCGGCCGAAGAAAGAAGCCGAAGTGTTTGTGATCAGCAAGGATGGCATCAGCGTCACCCTGCCGCTGCGCACGCCGCGCTCGAAGCTCAATGTCGACCGTGAAGCGTTCGAGTTCCTGGGTTTCAGCTTCGTGGGTGAAGGCGATGACGCCGAGCTGGAAGTCGAGAGTTTTGTGGATAACGCCGGCGCCGAACAGCCATTGAGCCGCAAGAGCGTGATCACGGCGTTGCAGCAGCAGACCGCGTTCGATGGGTACAGCATCGCGCAGCAGTAGTACCGCAGAACCCAATGTGGGAGGGGGATTGCTCCCTCCCACATTGGTTTTGTATTGGGTTAAACGCTGCGCTGGACCTGCGCCGCAAACACCTCGCGAAACCGCTCCATCTCGTGCTTGTTCCCCACCGTCACCCGCACCCACTGCGGCCAACTCTTCCATACGCGGCCGATCATCACACCTTGCGCGGCCAGTTTCTCGATCACCTGCTCCGCCGGTTGCTTCACGTCGATCATGAAGCAGTTGCTCTGCGACAGCGTGCAGGTGAACCCACGGGCCTTGAGCCAGGCGACGGTCTCCTCGCGCAGTTGCGCGTTCAGGGCCTTGCGTTGCGGCAACAGCTTGACGTCTTCGAGGCTGGCCTGCGCACCGAGCAAGCCGCTGCCGGCAGGGACGTTGTCGCCCCCGAACACCGCGAGGCGCGCCAGCAACGCCGGGGCGCCGATCGCCAGGCCCACGCGCGCGCCGGCCATGCCGTAGATTTTCGAGAAGGTGCGCAACACCAGCAGGTCGTCGTGTTCCTTGACCCAACTGACACAGCTGGGGGCGTCGGCGAAGTCGATGTACGCCTCGTCCACCACCAGCACGCTGCCTTGGGGTTTGTTCGCCAGCGCGTGGCGGATGGCCTCGGTGGACGTCAGGGTACCGGTGGGGTTATTCGGGTTGCACAGGTAGAGCATGCCCGCCTGGGGATCGGCGGCGAGCATCGCGGGGATGTCGTGGGCGTGCTCGGCCGTGAGGCTCACTTCATGCACCGGCGCCCCGCTCGCCTCGGCCGCTTGGCGCGGCACCTCGTAGGACGGCGTGGCCATCACCAGCCCGCGGCTTTCGCCGGTAAACGCCAACACCGCGTAGCGCAGCGCCGCCATGGAGCCGGAAAACACCGCAACCTGTGCTTCGGCAATCCCCTGCTGCCGGGCAAACAACGCGGCCAAGGCGTACATGTGGCCGTAGGGATAACGCCCGGCCGTGGCAATCGCGCCCTGCATCGCCTCGCGGGCGGCGCCCGAGGGGCCGTAGGGGCTTTCGTTATAGTTGAGCCGCACCTTCTCAGCCTTTGCCGGCGGTGGGCTGGCGACTGCCCAGTCCAGGCGCCCGAGCAAGGGCAAGGCCGCGCCCAAGGCGAGAAGGGACCGACGACTAACGCTGACCATGGTGACAACTCCTTGTACGCGGGTAATGGATTCGCACAGCTCGTACAGTGAGGTATGACGAGAAAGGCGCCGGCCGATTTAATCCCGCGCCCAAGAAAAAGCCCCGCACTTCTCACGAAGGCGGGGCTTGTTCACTGCTTGGAACCACTCAGGGCGCGTAGGTCAGCAACAGCTCTCTCGGCACCTGGAAATCCAGGGACATCATCACGCTGAGCGCGGTGATGGTGAAGATCGAGAACACGAACAGCTTGCGTGCCCACACGGTGTCGTCCACCGCCTTGTAACCGGTCCAGGCCATGTACAACCAGTACATGCCCATGGCGGCGGCGACGGCAAGGTAGCTCATGCCGGCGTAGCCACTGAAGGTCAACATCAAGGTCGCCACGAGGAAGGCCAGGATGTACAGCAGGATGTGTTTCTTCGCCACCTGGATGCCGCGCTTGACCGGCAGAACCGGAATCGACGCAGCCAGGTAGTCGTTGAAACGGAAGATCGCGATGGCATAGGAATGCGGCATCTGCCACAGGCTGAACATCACCAGCAGCACCAGCGCGGCCATGTCGAAGCTATTGGTCACAGCCACATAACCAATCACCGGCGGCATCGCCCCCGACAGACTGCCCACCAGCGTGCCGTGAACCGACTTGCGCTTGAGGTACAGGCTGTAGAGGCCGACGTAGATGACAAAGCCGATCACGGCAAACAGCGCCGCCAACGGGTTGGCCACCTTGTACAACAACACCACGCCGGCAACACCCAGGACGGTCGCGAACAGCAGTGCCAGTTTCAGGGAAATAAGACCCTGGACCAGCACGCGATTCTTGGTGCGTTCCATCTTGATATCGATGTCGCGGTCGATGCAGTTGTTGAACACACAACCGGAAGCTACCACCAGGGACGTGCCGATCATGGCGGCCAGGAAGATGGCCAGATCGACATGTCCCTTGGAGGCCAGGAAGAAGCCGCCTGCCACAGAAAGCACGTTACCGAAAATGATCCCCGGTTTGGTGATTTGGATAAAGTGCTTAAGCGACATCGGGTCTTACCTCACTTCGCCATCATGTAGGTGTGGATGCTGAACATGATCCACAGCGACAGACCAACCAGCAGAACGATCACCAGGCCTGCGAACACGAACGCAATCACGTTCTCGCGTTGGGCCTCGGAGCGGTCCAGGTGCAGGAAGTACACCAGGTGAACCAGGACCTGAATCACCGCGAACGCCAGGACGATCATCAAGGTGATCGACTTCGGCAAGGTTGGGTACATCACTAGGCCGAACGGGATCAGGGTCAGGATGACCGACAGGATGAAGCCGATAGCGTAAGTCTTTACGCTGCCGTGACTCGCATCATGGCTGTCATGGGAGTGTGCATTAGCCATTACAGGGTCCCCATCAAGTAGACGACGGTGAATACGCAGATCCAGACCACATCCAGGAAGTGCCAGAACAGGCTCAGGCAGTTCAGGCGAGTCTTGTTGGTGTTGGTCAGGCCGTGTTTATTGACCTGATACATCATCATCGCCATCCAGATCAGGCCAGATGTCACGTGCAGACCGTGGGTCCCCACCAGCGTGAAGAACGCCGACAGGAAGCCGCTGCGGCTCGGGCCGTAGCCTTCGGAGATCAGCAGGTGGAACTCGTTGATCTCCATGCCGATGAAGCCCAGGCCGAACAGGAAGGTCAGGCCCAACCAGGTCAGTACGCCCTGCTTGTTGCCCTTGTAGAAGGACAACATGGCGAAGCCGTAGGTGATCGAACTGAACAACAGCAAGGCGGTTTCGCCGAGCACGTAAGGCAGTTCGAAGATGTCGTGGCCCGCCGGGCCACCCGCTACGTTGTTTACCAGTACCGCGTACACCGCGAAGATCGACGCAAACAAAATGCAGTCGGTCATCAGGTAGAGCCAGAAACCGTAGACGGTTACCGGGCCCGAGTCGTGGTGATGGTCATCGTGCCCATGGTCATCGACATGGGCGTGTCCAGCATTGGTCACTAAGTTCGACATGGTTTAAGCCTGTTCCAACGAGGTTTCTACACGGTTGGCCGGGATCTTCTTCTCGGCCACCAGGCGAGCGTGCTGCTCGGCTTCGATGCGCTCGATCGTTTCGACCGGCACCATGTAGCCTTGATCATCACGTGCAGCGTGGACAATGAAGTAGCCGATGGTGCCCACCAGGCTCACGATTGCCAGCCACCAGATGTGCCAGATCATCGAGAAACCGAACACGGTCAACAGCGCACCCATCACCACGCCAGTGGCGGTGTTGTTTGGCATGTGGATCGGTTCGTAGTGCTTAGGCCGCTGGTACGCAGTACCGTTTTCCTTGGCTTCGGTGAACGCATCGATGGTGTTCGCGGTAGGAATCACGGCGAAGTTGTAGAACGGAGGTGGCGACGAAGTCGACCATTCCAGGGTGTGGCCGTTCCATGGGTCGCCCGACTCGCACATGTTCTGCTTGCGGTCACGCACGCTGACATACAGCTGGATCAGCTGGCAGGCGATACCCGCCGCGATCAGCACTGCACCGACCATGGCGACGTACAGGTACGGCACCCACTCAGGGTTGGTGGTGGCGTTCAGACGACGGGTCATGCCCATGAAGCCCAGTGCATAGAGCGGCATGAACGCGACGAAGAAGCCCGAGATCCAGAACCAGAATGCAGCCTTGCCCCAACCGTCGTGCAGCTTGAAGCCGAACGCTTTCGGGAAGAAGAAGCTGAAACCAGCGATGTAACCGAATACCGCACCGCCGATGATCACGTTGTGGAAGTGAGCGATCACGAACAAGCTGTTGTGCAGCACGAAGTCAGCACCCGGGATGGCCAGCAGTACGCCGGTCATACCGCCGATGGCGAAGGTCACCATGAAGCCCAGTGTCCACACGACCTGGCTGGTCATACGCAGACGGCCGTGGTAGATGGTGAACAGCCAGTTGAATAGCTTCACCCCCGTCGGGATCGAAATCAGCATCGTCGCCAGGCCGAAGAAGGCGTTGACGCTGGCCCCCGAACCCATGGTGAAGAAGTGGTGCAGCCACACCATGAAGCCCAGTACCGAGATCGCACCGGAGGCGTAGACCATCGAGTGGTGACCGAACAGGCGCTTGCCGGTAAAGGTCGAGATCACTTCGGAGAAGATACCGAACGCTGGCAGGATCAGGATGTACACCTCAGGGTGACCCCATGCCCAGAACAGGTTCACGTACATCATTGGATTGCCACCAAGTTCGTTGGTGAAAATGTGGAAATCCAGGTAACGGTCAAGCGACAGCAGTGCCAGCGTAGCGGTGAGGATCGGGAACGAAGCCACGATCAGCACGTTGGCCCAGGTGCAGGTCCAGGTGAAGATCGGCATGTCCATCATCTTCATGCCAGGGGCGCGCATTTTCAGCACGGTGGCCAGGAAGTTGACCCCCGTCAGCGTCGTCCCGAGCCCTGATAACTGTAGCGCCCAGATGTAGTAGTCCACACCCACGCCCGGACTGTATTTCAGGCCCGACAATGGCGGATACGCAACCCAACCGGTCTTGGCGAATTCGCCGACGCCCAGGGACACGTTGATCAGCACCACGCCAGACACCAGCAGCCAGAAGCTCAGGGAGTTCAGGAACGGGTAGGCAACGTCGCGGGCACCGATCTGCAGCGGCACTGCAAGGTTCATCAGGCCGGTGAAGAAAGGCATCGCCATGAAGATGATCATGATCACACCGTGAGCGGTGAAGATCTGGTCATAGTGTTCAGGCGGCAGGTAGCCTGGCGCGCCCTCAGTGGCCATGGCCAACTGGGTACGCATCATGATGGCGTCGGCAAAACCACGCAGCAGCATGACCATGGCAACGACGATGTACATCACACCGATTTTCTTGTGGTCGACCGAAGTCAGCCACTCAGTCCACAAGTAGGTCCACTTCTTGAAGTAAGTGATACCCCCAACCAGTGCCAGACCACCCAGCGCGATCATGGCGATGGTAATCATCACAATCGGCTCGTGGAACGGGACCGCATCCCAACTTAATTTACCAAACATCGTTTACTCCTCTGCCCCAGCAGTTGAATGCGAGCCCGTGTCAGAACCTTCAACCGCAGCCACTTCTTTCTTCTCGTGCTTGACCGGCTTGCCTGGTTTCATGCCTTCGTACTTGTCGACGACTTTCTGAAACAGGTCAGGCGTGTAAGTGGAGTACAGCGCGACTGGGTTGTTCTGGCTTGGTTTGGCAAGGGCTTCGTATTCAGCTTGATCAAGCTGTTTAGGTGCGGCCTTGACTTCGGCTACCCAGGCGTCGAATTCTTCCTGGCTCGTCGAGATCGCTTTGAATTTCATGCCGGTGAAACCTGCGCCGCTATAGTTGGCGGAGATGCCGTCCATTTCAGCTTTCTGGTTGGCAATCAGGTGCAGCTTGGTCTGCATGCCGGCCATCGCGTAGATCTGGCCACCCAGGCCCGGGATGAAGAACGAGTTCATCACAGTGTCGGAGGTGATCTTGAAGTTAACCGGGGTATGTTCCGGGAACACGATCTTGTTGACGGTGGCGATACCCAGGTCCGGGTAGATGAACAGCCACTTCCAGTCCAGCGCGACCACTTCGATATTGATCGGCTTGACCTCGGAGTCCAGCGGACGGTACGGGTCCAGCGCGTGGGTGGACTTGTAGGTCACATAACCCAGGGCAATGATGATGAGGATCGGAACCAGCCACACCGCGATTTCAATCTTGGTGGAGTGCGACCACTTCGGCGCGTAAGTCGCCTTGGTGTTCGACGCGCGGTATTTCCAGGCGAAGGCGAAGGTCATGATGATCACAGGGACCACGACCAGCAACATCAGCAGGGTGGCAGTGATGATCAGGTTGCGTTCATCCAGACCGACCTGTCCTTTTGGGTCGAGCAAGGACCACTTGCAGCCTCCCAGCATTAACATCATGCCAAGCAGCGGCAAAAAGCCTAGTAATCGGGGGTACCTGTTTTTACTCATCTCACGACCTCTAAAGCAGCTTGCGCAATGCAGTTGGGTTTTGATCGCCAACACTTCACCCTGCCAAGGGTTGGCATTTCTCTTCGATTGAATAAGAGCCTGCCCGTGCGCCCTGATTGGACGGTTCGCGGACCTGCGGTGAGTTCTTATTCGATTTCGTGGTTAAAGGCCTTGTTACAGACCAATTCCATTTGGTGCGGATAGTTGAAAGGCTGCCGGAACCTGGGGTCGCACAGAGCCATCCATCTGCCCCTCGACCGCTCCAATGCTCAAATATTGAACAGCACCGGACATTCAGTGCGGGCGATTGTAGTTAGCTAGCGATGTATAAACCATGACTTATAAAGAAATAATTTTTATCGATTCCAGCAATAATCCTTCACCTATTTTGCAAAGGTTCGCGATCTTATCGCGTTGGATTCTCAACAAAAACCACAAAAAATGCCGTGTTATAGGGCAAACTGCCACACCCCTTACCCGCCGTAAGGGCCTGAAAAAGCGCTCCAAGCCCCCATAAAACAGGGCACTCGCTGACCACCGAAAGCCGCGAACGGCGCGCTATTCGCGGTGTTGCTCAAACGATGAACTGACAGCACACATTAACGGCCATGGGTAAATTCAAGCGGCGTTGTGACGGCTCGGAAACGCCCTGCGACAGCGCCTGTGTGACAACATGTCGCACACTGCGCGTCGTCAAAATTGTCCCGCGTCACTGTCCCTTCAAAAATCCCTACAAACAAAAACGCCCCGGCTTTCCTTTAAGAAAGGCCGGAGCGTTTCAATGAATGGCTCAGGCTTTGCGTTGGCGATTGCGGTAGATGCCCAGGGGCACCAGGATCACCGTCAGCACGAACGCCACCAGCGCCCACTGCGCCAGCGACAGACCGAGCACCGGCGGGTACGGCGTGCTGCAGAAGCCGTCGACCTGGAAAACCAGCGGAAACACCTTGGCCAGGGGCAGGCCGTCAACGATCGGTTGCAGCACATCCACGCCGCAACTGACCTCAGGGAAGAACTGGGTGTACACATGGTGACCGGCAGCCGCCACACCGCCCAAGGCACTGAGCACCACCAACCCTTCAAACAGCGTGATCGCCCCTTTGTTGCGCATAGCCGCACCAATAAACGCAAAAACGGCAATCAACAGCAAGGCATAGCGCTGCAGGATACACAGCGGGCACGGCGCTTCGCCCAACACCACCTGCATGTACAGCGCACCGCCGATCAGCGCCAGGCAGATGATGCCCAGCAACACCAGAAAGCGCCGCTCCCTGCCTAAACGCAATTCGTCACTCATCTCCGTATCCCTTTGTTTGGTTGTGCCTGTGGCGGCAAGTTTACACACAGAGAGTGGTTTAAACAGAAGGGGGTTAACGGCGGATTAATACGCCACTTGTAGGAGCGAGCTTGCTCGCGAAGAACGTCAACGATAACGCGTGCATCCTGGATGAACGCGGCGTCTTTGAGTTTTTCGCGAGCAAGCTCGCTCCTACAGGTGTATGTGTGGGGGGGTTATTCGAGGGCGGGGGGCGGGCCGAAGAATTCGTAGCGGCTTTGTTTTTCGGGTACGCCCAAGGCCTTGAGGTGGCGTTTAATACGCCACTTGTAGGAGCGAGCTTGCTCGCGAAGAACGTCAACGATAACGCGTGCATCCTGGATGAACGTGGCGTCTTTGAGTTTTTCGCGAGCAAGCTCGCTCCTACAGGTGTATGGGTGTGTGTGTGTGTGGGGGGGGGGGGGGGGTTATTCGAGGGCGGCGGCTGGGCCGAAGAATTCGTAGCGGCTTTGTTTTTCGGGTACGCCCAAGGCCTTGAGGTGGCGCTTGACTGCGGCCATGAAGCCTTTAGGGCCGAGGAAGTACGCATCCAGGTCGCGCTGCTCAGGCAACCACGCCGCCAGTTGTTCCTGGCTCAGCAGGCCCACGGTGTCGCCTGCCGGGCTCACGCCATCGTCCTCGTCATAGCAGTAGAAGCGCTTGAGCTGCGGATGCTTGGCCGCCAGGGCGTCGACCCATTCCCGAAACGCATGCACCCCGCCGTTACGCGCGCAGTGGATAAAATGCACCGGACGCTGGGTGGCCAGGGCCGCTTCGAGCATCGGCAGTGTTGGCGTGATGCCCACCCCACCGCTGATCAGCACCAGCGGTTTATCGCTGGCGGCCAGGGTGAACTCGCCCGCTGGCGGGAACAGGTCGATCGTCGCGCCGACCTGCAATTGATCATGCAGGTAGTTGGACACCCGCCCACCGGCTTCACGCTTGACGCTGATGCGGTATTGGCCGGCATCGCTGAGGGCCGACAAGGAATAGTTGCGGCGCACTTCTTCGCCATCGAGCAGCAGCGTCATACCAATGTACTGACCGGGCTCGGCGGCGAGGATCGGGCCGTTGTCCAGCAGGGCGAAATAGAAGGACGTGATTTCGGCACTTTCCTCCACGCGCTTGACCAGCTTGAACGGCCGCGCACCCCGCCAGCCGCCCGGCGCCTGGGCTTTCTCGTCATAGATCGCAGCTTCGGCGCCGATCAGGATGTCCGCCAACTGACCGTAGGCCGCGCCCCAGGCGCTCATCACCTCGGGAGTGGCAATCTCGCTGCCCAACACTTCGGAAATCGCACGCAGCAGGCAGGCCCCCACGATCGGGTAATGTTCCGGCAGGATCTGCAAGGCCACGTGTTTGTTGATGATCTTCGCCACCAGATCACCCAGTTGATCCAACTGGTCGATATGTCGTGCATACATCAACACACCATTGGCCAGGGCACGGGGCTGGTCGCCGCTGACCTGGTGCGCCTGGTTGAACAGCGGGCGCACCTCCGGGTACTCGGAGAGCATCATGCGGTAGAAATGGGTGATCAGCGCTTCGCCGCCGCTTTCCAGCAGGGGCACGGTGGATTTGATGATGGCACGGTCTTGGGCACTAAGCATGGAGCCTCCTGGGCTTCTTTACTGATTGCCTTGGAGTACTCAGTATTCATGCCAACTAATAAATCGTTTGATTTCAATCAGTTAAATTACCTGTAGTCAGTATGACCTCCTACGCCTTATAGTCATAAGGACTACAAGGAGTCATTATGACTGCGCAATCGCTGCTCACCACCCTGCTCCCCCTGGTCGCCGACCTGTCCCGCGAACTGCCCGAAGGCGAGCGTTACCGCCGCCTGTTGCAAGCCATGCGCGCCCTGCTGCCGTGCGACGCCGCCGCGCTGTTGCGCCTGGACGGTGAGTCGCTGGTGCCGCTGGCAGTGGACGGCTTGAGCGCCGATACCCTGGGCCGACGCTTCAAGGTCAGCGAACACCCGCGTTTCGCCGTGCTGCTCGGCAGCCCCGGCCCGACGCGTTTCGACAGCGACAGTGAATTGCCCGACCCCTACGACGGCCTGGTGGACGGCCTGCACGGGCACCTCGAAATTCACGACTGCATGGGCTGCCCGCTGTATGTCGATGACAAACCGTGGGGCCTGCTGACCCTGGACGCCCTCGACACCGAGCGCTTCGAACGGGTCGAGCTGGATGCCCTGCAAGCCTTCGCCAGCCTCGCCGCCGCCACGGTCAACGTCGCCGAACGCATCGAACACCTGGCATTGCGCGCCGAAGACGAACGCCAGCGTGCCGAGATCTACCGCCAGGCCAGCGGCCAGCAGCACAAAGAGATGATCGGCCAGAGCAAGCCCCACAAGCGCCTGGTCGAAGAAATCAACCTGGTGGGCGGCAGCGACCTCACCGTGCTGATCACCGGCGAAACCGGGGTCGGCAAGGAACTGGTAGCCCAGGCGATCCACGCCGCATCGTCCCGTGCGGACAAGCCGCTGATCAGCCTCAACTGCGCCGCCCTGCCGGAAACCCTGGTGGAAAGCGAGCTGTTCGGCCACGTGCGCGGCGCCTTCACCGGCGCGCTGAACGAGCGCCGGGGCAAATTCGAACTGGCCAACGGCGGCACGTTGTTTCTGGACGAAGTCGGCGAGCTGTCGTTGACGGTGCAGGCCAAGCTGCTGCGCGTCCTGCAAAGCGGCCAACTGCAGCGCCTGGGCTCGGACAAGGAACATCAAGTGGACGTGCGCCTGATCGCCGCCACCAACCGCGACCTGGCCGAAGAAGTGCGCAACGGCCGCTACCGTGCCGACTTCTACCACCGCCTCAGCGTCTACCCGCTGCAAGTGCCGGCGCTGCGCGAGCGCGGGCGCGATGTATTGCTGCTGGCCGGGTTCTTTCTCGAACAGAACCGTTCGCGCATGGGCCTGGGCAGTCTGCGCCTGAGCAGCGACGCCCAAGCCGCGTTGCTGGCCTACAACTGGCCGGGCAATGTGCGCGAACTGGAACATTTGATCGGACGCAGCGCACTGAAAGCCCTGGGAAACTGTCGCGAACGTCCGAAGATTCTCAGCCTGAGCGCCCAAGACCTGGACCTGCCCGACGTCAGCGCAGCGCCGATCGCCCCCCCACCCGAAGTCACCGCCATCGCCGGCGGCGACCTGCGTCAGGCCACCGAACACTACCAGCGCCAAGTCATCAACGCCTGCCTGGAACGCCACCAACACAACTGGGCCAGCACCGCCCGCGAACTAGGCCTGGACCGCGCCAACCTAGGCCGCATGGCCAAGCGCCTAGGCCTCAAATAACCCAGATCCCCCAACCAAACCCAATAAATACTGAAATACTGAAAATACTGAAAATACTGAAAATACTGAAATGCTGAAAATGTGGGAGGGGGCTTGCCCCCGATAGCGGTGGGTCAGTCACTTATTTGTAGCTGACCCACTGCTATCGGGGGCAAGCCCCCTCCCACCTAAAGCAATCCCCTCCCACCTTAACCCCCCCTCCCACCTCAGACTTGCTTCGCCCTGAACACCGCCTCCCCCGCCTGAACCACCTTACCCCTACGAAACACCAACACATTCCCCACCATCACCAACACCAACCCCATCAACGCCGGCGCAGTCCACTGATACCCCTCGGCAAACGCCGACACATTCAGCGCCACCACCGGAAACAACACCGTGCAATACGCCGCCCGCTCAGGCCCCATACGCCCGACCAGCGTCAGATAAGCCGTAAACCCAATCACCGACCCCGGAATCACCAAATACCCCAACGCCCCGACATACCGCGCACTCCAATCCATCTCGAACGGAATACCGCGCACCACACAATAGGTCGCCAACATCACCGCACCATATGCCATGCCCCAGGCATTGGTAGTCAACGGCCGCAACCCCGCCTTCTGCTGCAGGCTCGAAAGCATATTGCCAGCCGAAAAACACATCGTCCCCAACAGCGCCAAACCCAGCCCGAGCAAGGTCTGCGGGCTCGCGGTGTGCCCCGCCAGCTCCGGCCAGAACAACAGGCCCAGGCCCAGCAGGCCAAGGCCGCCGCCCATCAACACATTGCGCGCGACCCGCTGGCCAAAAAACACCCGCGCATTCAGGGCATTCCACAGCGTCGCCGTGGAAAACACCACCGCCACCAGCCCGCTGGGAATCCACTGGCTGGCCGTGAGAAAACACATGAAGTTCACACAGAACAGGCACAACCCCTGAGCCAGGCAGATCAGATGCCCGCGCCGGTTCATCACCTGCAACTTGCGGCTGAGCAGCAACAGCACAAACAACACCAACGCCGCCAGGGCGAAGCGATAGACGATCGACACGGGAATCGCCACCACGCCCAGTTGCCACTTGAGGGCGATCCAGGTGGTGCCCCAGATCAGCACGGTGAGTAAATACAGGAAAAGGTTCATAACAGGCTCCGCTGGTTGAGCCACAGTGTCGCCTTCAAGCCCTGGCCGGCGCTTGCAGATTCTTGCGCTTTTGTCGCACGGCGGGCTCACAGCGCCAGCGGCTCGGAGTAGGATGCAAGGCGTCGGAGAGTACACACCATGTCAACGCTGGAATCCCTGCAAGTCTTTCAAGCCCTCAACCGCTCGCCCCACGCTCGCCTCGAAGCCTGCGCCGAGCTCGGTGACGGCTTGTCTGCGGCGTTGTGGAGCAACCACCACGATTCCCAGGACTACCAGGCGCCCGGCCATCACACCTTGTCCTGCTACATCGGCGGCGGCACCGGCACGTTTCGTCGCGACCAACCGGGCACCAAGGGCGGGCCCGACAAGTTGTGCATCCTGCCGGCCGAGCATCAGTCGGCCTGGGTGATCAACGGCGACATCCGCCTGGCCCATGTGTATTTCAGCCAGGCGCAATTCGCCCTGGGCTGCATCACCCTGCTCGACCGCGAACCGCGCGCGCTGCAACTGCAGGAAAGCACCTTCCTCGAAGACCCCAGCCAGGCGCGACGCTTTCACCAGTTGATCGCCCTCAACTGGCACGAGCCCGCCGAACGCCTGCTGACCAGCAGCCTGGCCCATGAAATGCTCAGCCACACCTTGCTCAGCCAAGTCGGCGCGCGCGACGGGCTGCGTTTGAAAGGCGGGCTGGCGGCGCATCAGCGGCGGTTGTTGGTGGACTACATCGACCAGCACCTGGATGACCCCATCAGCCTCGGGCAATTGGCCGGGATGTGTGCGCTGTCGGAATATCATTTTGCGCGGATGTTCCGCCAAAGCTTCGGCCTGCCGCCCCATCAATACCTGCTGGCCCGGCGCCTGGCCCGCGCACAGAACCTGCTGCGCAGCGGCAGCCTGCCCGTGGGTGACATCGCGTTGATGTGCGGCTTCTCCAGCGCCAGCCACTTCACCCATCGCTTTCGCCAGGCCATGGGCGCGACACCCGGCGAATACCGTCAGGCGTTCTGCGCTTAAACCATCAAGCCCAACGTCTTGGCCTTGGCCACCGCCTGGGTGCGTCGCTCCACGCCGAGCTTGCTGTGGATGCGTCGCGCGTGGGTCTTGACGGTGTGCAGCGAGATAAACAAGCGGTCGGCGATTTCCAGGTTGGAGTTGCCCAGGGCGATCAGTTGCAGCACTTCCAGCTCGCGTTGGCTCAGCGGGTTGTCCGCCGTGCCGGTCGGCGAGGCCTGCGGTTCCAGGCCCAGCTCACTCAACAGCCCGGGCGAGCGTAAACGCAGCTCGCGGATCGCCTGCTGCACCTGGCAACGCCCTGCCAGTTCCAGGCCGTGTTGCAGTGAGCGACGCGCCACCGCCGGTTCGCCCAGTTGCCAGGCCACTTCACCCAGCACCAGGTGCAATTCGGCCTCCAGGCACAGCATGCCGCGTTGGCGGGAGGCGTCCAGCAACGCGTTGAGCCGCGCCAGCGGTTGATCGGCGACGCCCAGTTTGACCTCGGCCAACACCAGCAGGTATTCAAGACGCGGGATTAATTCCAGCGTGGCCGGCGGCGCCTGCTTGGCGTCAGGCCCTCGGAAATGACGGAGCACCCGGCGCAGCGCTGCCACCGTCAATTCGGCGCGACCCTGTTGCAACCAGAAGTGCCCGCTGACCAGCAGCAACACCGCGCGGTACACCGTGTCCGGCACCTGGCGCTGCTGCATCAGGCGCTCGGCCTCGCGCAACTGGATAAAGGCCTGGGCGTAATCACCGTGATTGGCCGCCAACAGCGCAAGGCCCAGATAGCCATACAACACGCGCTTGTCCTGGCTGTGCAGGCACATGTTCAAACCCGTCTCGAAGCACTCGGCAGCCAACGCGTCCTGCCCCTGGCGCAGGGCCAGATGCCCACGCCGCAAGGCGATGCGTCCGACCAGCGGCCCGGCCTTCAGCCGCTGCTTGAGCAACATCGCCTGCACCTGCTCCAACAGGTTTTGCGCGCGGTACGGCGCGCCGCGCTGTTCGAGCAATTGCGCGTGATCCAGCTCCAGCAGGGCTTCGAGCAACAGCGAACCATGGGCCCGCGCCAGGCACAGCGCTTCGCGGTTCAGGGTCTGGGCCGCCTCCAGCTCACCGCGCAGCAAGGCTTGCTGGGTTAGCCCCGACAGGCACATCAGACGTGACGTCCACGCACTGTCGGGCAACGCCTGCAAGGCCTCGAGGAAATGCTCGCGAGAACGTTGCGCATCACCCGCCAGATGCAGCAACCACCCCCACTGCGCCTGCCAGCGCGCCAACAACAGGCGTTGCTGCGGCGCCGACGGTTGCGGGGCGAAACGCGCCAGTTGGCCGACGCACAATGCGGCCTGCTCGAAGCGCCCGGCGAACAGCAACGCGGCCGTGACCAGCCCCACCAACTGCGCGGAACACAGCATCAGCTCGTCACCGTGTTGTTCATGCAGGCGCAACAACAGCACGGCATTCTGCTGGCGGAACAGGTCTTCGAAGCTGAAGTGCTGCAACAGGCTGACGGCCACTTCGTATTCTTCGGCCAGCAGCGCCTGCTCGAACGCGGCTTGCCAGTCGCCCTCGGCACTGAACCATTGGCAGGCCCGTCGGTGCCAGGAGCGTTTGGCCGGCCAGGGTTCATCCCGTATCAACTGCGCAAGCGGCGCGAAGACTTGCAGCCAGTCGGCGGCATCGTCCCAGGGCTGGATAAATGCGCCGAGCGCCTGCAAGTCCCGCAGGTACTGAGCGCCATCGCCAAAGCCGAACAGGTGCTCGCACAAGCCCGCATTGAAACGCGGCAAATGCGCCAACACCCGCCAGGCTTCCTCCAGTTCCGCCGGCAAGGTGCTGAACAGCTCGTGTTGCAGGTAGTCGAGCAAGGTCTTGTCGGGATGGCCGTCGCCGAGCAAGGCGATGCGAACCCCGGCGCACCAACCGGCGCTGAACCGCATCACGCGCTCGATGCTGTGACCCGGCGCCTCGCCGAGCAGGGCCTGGACTTCCTCGGCGCTGAAGATCAACTCGGCCGCGCTGCATTCCAGCAGCTCATCGTCGAGCAGCAGCCGCGGCCAGTTGCACGCAGGGCGCCGCCGCGCACCCAGCCACCAGGTCAGCGCCGGGTGGCTGGCGCTGAGCAGGCGGTCGAGCAAGGCGTCCAGTTCGGGCGCGGGCAGCCGGCTGAAATCATCGAGAAACAGCCACGCTGACGTCTGCCAGCGGCTGAGATCCTGCAGCAGCGTGGCTTCATCGGTAAACGCCAGGCCCAGGTTGTGCGCCAGGCGCCGGCACAAATCCAGCGGGCTTAGCGGCACGCCATTGAGCGGTAGCCAGTACACCTGACAACCCGCCGGCGCCTGCAAGGCGCACTCGGCGAGCAACGCGCTCTTGCCACTGCCGCCCGGGGCACAGAGCAACTTGACCCGCGCCTGCGCCGCCAACAACGGCTCGGCCAGGCGCGGGCGCAACAGATGATGGGCGGACAGCCGTGGCATGAATCCAGGACGGTCCAGGCAGCGTGTCATGGCGGTCATTGCTGCATCCTGCGTTTTTATTGTTATGCAACCTGACACCTACCCTAGCCCCGTGCTCGGCGAATATTGAAGAAGTATTCAACGCAGTGATTAATAGCCATGCACAAAACCCAATGTGGGAGGGGGCTTGCCCCCGATGGCGGTGGATCAGTCAGCTCTCTGTAGCTGATCCACCGCTATCGGGGGCAAGCCCCCTCCCACATTGGGATTGCATTTCAAACAGGCATCAGCGCACGTCCGAAGGCATCAACGCACGCCCGAAGCCCTCAGCGCCGCTGGCGTGTAGTCCGCCGCCTTGGCCGCAAACCCGAACACAAAACTGCTCTTCTCCTCATTCTTCATACCCAGGGCGATGTAGCGTCCGGCGATGAGGTCGTACAGGGTTTCCACGGTGTAGGCCGGCACCTGATGGTCGTAGTAGAACTGCGCATGACCTTCGGCGACACGCCACAGTTGGCCGCGGCCGTCATAGTGATCCACCAGCGCGACCTGCCAGCTGTCTTCGTCGATGTACATGTGGCGCTTGGCATAGATGTGCCGTTCGCTCGGCTTGACGGTGCCGACCACTTCCCACACGCGGTGCTGCTCATAGCGGGTCAGGTCCTGGTTGATATGCCCGGCCTTGATGATGTCGTCGTACTTGAGGTTCGGCGAATCGAGCTTGTAGCTGTTGTAGGGGATGTACATCTCTTTCTTGCCCACCAGCTTCCAGTCATAGCGATCGGGGGCGCCGGAGAACATGTCGAAGTTATCCGTGGTGCGCAGGCCGTCGGACGCGGTGCCCGGGCCGTCGTAGGACACTTGCGGCGCCCGGCGCACACGGCGCTGGCCAGCGTTGTAGATCCAGGCCAGGCGCGGTTCCTTGACCTGGTCGAGGGTCTCGTGGACCAGCAGCACGTTGCCCGCCAGCCGCGCCGGGGCCGTTACCGATTGCTTGAAGAAACTCAGCACGTTGGCGGCCTTGGCCGGGTCAATATCCGGGATCGCCTGCGGCACCGCGACTTCTTCTTCAAAGCGGATCGGCGTGTAGCTGCCGTTCGTCTGCGGGGTGGCCTGGGTGATGATGCGCCGCAGGTTGCCGCCGTGGTAACGGGTGATGTGGTTCCACAGCACCTCCACGCCATTCTTGGGGATCGGGAACGCGTAGTAGCGGTTGCCGGTGAAGTTCTCCAGGCCGTTGCCGTCGTTGATCGCATGCACGTTGAGGGCGCTGCGCTTGATCGACTCGTAGATATCCGGCGGCAGGTTGACCGTGCGGTGGCTCGGGTACACCGGGATCTTGTAGGTCTCCGGGTAACGCTTGAACATCGCCACCTGGCCGTCGGAGAGTTTGTCCTTGTATTTGTCGACGGTCGCGGCGGTGATCACGAACAGCGGTTTTTCATTGGCGAACGGGTCGGCGAGGAAGCCCTTGCTGTCCACCGCACCGGCATTTTTCGGAATGCCGCCGGTCCAGGCCGGGATCGAGCCGTCGGCGTTACCGGCCTTTTCGGCGCCGACCGGGGTCAGGCTGGTGCCGAGCTTGGCGGCTTCTTCGGGCGACACGGCCGCCATGACGTTGGCGGCCAACACACTCAGGGCCATCACAGCAATTAACTTACGCATAGAGTCTTGTCCTTCTTTAAGCCAAATCAGAAGTTCACGCCGAAGCTGAGGGCGAGGAAGTCGCGGTCGGTCAGGGTGTTGTAGTCGCCACCAAAAAAGTCGGTGTAACTCAGGCTGGCGGTGTAGGTGTTGCGATAGTCCGCATCGACGCCGACGCTGATCGCCTTGGCGCCCTGGTTGAACAGGCCGTTGGGGCCGTAGCCGTTGACGTCGTGGGACCAGGACAGGTTGGGCTTGAGGTTCACCCCGGCAAACACGTTGTTGTAGTCGAGGATGGCGCGGGCACGATAACCCCAGGAATTGGCCGTGACGAAACCGTCGGTGTCGCCACCGTAACCATAGGCGCCGTATACCGAGTCGCGGCCGTAGCGCAGTTTGCTTTTCGCTTCCAGCCCGCCGACGTGGACGAAGGCGGCCTCTCCCACCAGGGTCAGGCGTTCGGCCCCCAGTACCTGGTCGAAGAACTGAGTCATGGTGCTCTGGATCTGGGTGATTTCCTTACGCCGGTAACCGGCGTTGTCGGCGCCGAACGAGCTGTGGATCGGCGAGGCGGTGTTGCCGGCAATCGGGTTGACCAGGGCCAGGGTCAGGTCGGTGGTGTTGAGTTGCACCGGCGCATTCGGGCGGTAGCTGATTTCCCCGGTCCAGGCCGTGCCGGTGGGCAGGGTGGTGGAGAAGCTGGCGCCGTACAGGCGAATGTCTTCCGGGTAATCGAGATAGTACTGGCCACGGCCGAGCATGGTGCTCTGGGCCAGGGCCGAGCCGGTGCCTGGCGCAATGGCGTTGGCAGCGTTGACGATGCGCCCGATGGTGGCCAGGTTGGTGTTGGCGGTGAGGGTGCCGACGGTCGGCGTGCGGCTGTGATAGTTCATGAAGTACAGGCCGTACTCGGTGTCGTCGCCCAGCCAGCGCAAGGCCGCGCCGAATTGGCCGCCATCGCGGGCATCACGGTCCTTGGCGCGCTGCACCACGACGCCTTCACGCGTGACCTCAAAGCCCTGGCCGAACGCTGCGGCCACCGGTTGCAACGGCGCAATCGCCGGGCTGCCGACCGTGTAGTTACCGTTGCAACCGTGGGCCGCCACGTCGCCACCAAAGAACGTGCCGCAGTTATCCAGCACGGTGTTTTCCCAGTTCAACTGGTAGAAGCCTTCTACCGTCAGTTGGTTGGTCAGGCTCTGGGAGGCGAACAGCATATTGACCGGTATCAGCCCTTCCTTGATCTCGGCGCCGGGGCGGCGGAAGGCCGATACGTCGATGGGGTTGATGCTGTTGATGGAGTTACCGATAAACGTACTCTCGCCCCAACTCACCACCTGCTTGCCGACGCGCACGTTGCCCGGCAGGTCGGCGATGGAATAGTTGTGATAGACGAACGCATCGAGCAGCTCGTAGCCGGAAGAGCGCGCACCTTCGTCGCGATGGTGATTGCTGATCTGCTTGAACTCGCGGTCTTCGTCCTGCAACTCGAAGTCGTACCAGTACTTGCCGCGCACGAACACACCGCTGTCGCCGTACTTGAGTTCCAGGTCGTGGATGCCTTTGAAGATCTTGGAGAAGGTCTCGCCCTTCTTGAAGTTCAGTCGCCCGTCATCCCCGGTGGAGGCCTGCCCCGTGCCGCCATTGGACACGCCCACCAGTTTCTTGTCGGCATCGCGCATGCCCCAGCTGGCGCCGACCGACAGCGAGGAATCGAATTGCCCTTCGATCTCGCCGATGTTGAACGAAACAGCCTGTGCCTGGGCACAGCATCCCAACGCAACCGCGGCGGCCAGCGCCTGCGGCGTGAAGATGGCGCGCATTGTTGTTTTTGTCATGCGTCTTCCCCGGTGAGTGACAGAAGGCCCCACCCTACTGCCGCCCTTCGGGAGCGATAAGCGCACCAAGGAGGTATTCGTGTTGTCGCCCGAAAGGATTAACGCCGCTCTGGCGCGGCTCTGCGCGGGGGCATGCGCCCCATGGATGGCGGGTTATCAGGCCGGTGGATGGCGCCAGGGAGTGACTGTTGTCATATCCGTAACAGTCCTTGTCCTGAAGCGCTATTACTCATTTTGTTACAACCCTCTATTCTTGCCTGGCTTTCAGGGCAAACGGCCCGCTCCCACCTTCGGGAGAACAGCTGAAATTCGACGGATTGGCTACTGTATTCAATCTGTTACCGGTGTTCACTGACGTTGAGTCTGTCGCTCCTTGATCCAACGTCTTACTTTGGCCGCTGCTTTGCAGCGGCCTTTTTTATGCCTGAAAAAAACGGGGCGCCGTCAGCGCCCCGCAGTATTGCTGGTGTATCCGGCAATGATCAGAGGCTGAACTTCTGCAAATTGGCCATCATCTCCTTCAAAGCCTCGATTGTGTCCTTGGGATGCACCGCGCCTTCGAAGTCACAGATCTGTTGCCAGTGCGCGGCCACGTCGTCCGGCGAGAACCCGGCTTCCGGGTCGAAGCCCACACCCAGGCTGCGTTCCCAGCGGGTCTTGCCGATCCAGCCGCCGCCCACTTCGAACAAGCCTGAGGTTTCCTGGCACGCCTCGCTACCCAGGTACACCACCAGCGGGCTGACCAGTTCCGGCTTGAGGCGCTCGAACACCTGCGGCGGGATCAGGCCTTCGGTCATGCGCGTGCCGCCGGTGGGGGCGATGGCGTTGACCAGGATGTTGTTCTTGCGCCCTTCCAGCGCCAGGGTGCGGGTCAAGCCATACAGGCCGAGCTTGGCCATGCCGTAGTTGGACTGCCCGAAATTGCCGTAGATGCCCGACGTGGACGCAGTAAAAATCACCCGCCCATAGCTTTGTTCACGCAGATGAGGCCAGGCGGCGCGGGTGACTTTGTAGGCACCTTCGACATGCACCCGGTAAACCAGGTCCCAGTCGCTGTCGTCCATTTTGTGGAAGGTCTTGTCGCGCAGGATACCGGCGTTGTTCACCACCACGTCAATACGGCCGAACGCATCCAGGGCGTTCTGTACGATTTTCTCGCCGTCGGTGACGGAATCATGGTTGGCTTCGGCGATACCGCCGGCTTCACGGATTTGTGCGACCACACGGTCGGCCGCCGACGCATTGGCGCCCTCGCCCTGGGTGGAACCGCCGAGATCGTTGACCAGCACTTTGGCCCCGTGCCTGGCGAACAGCAGCGCATGGGCCCGGCCCAACCCGCCGCCGGCACCGGTGACGATCACGACCTTATCCTGGAACTGCACTGACTCACTCATACCGAACTCCAATGGCGACGATGGGAATGGCTCGAGTGTCAGGCACGGCGCCTGCGGTCACAATAAATACGGCCACGGCTGAATGGTGCGCG
Organism: Pseudomonas sp. LY-1; assembly: GCF_053502595.1. Taxonomy (NCBI): domain Bacteria; kingdom Pseudomonadati; phylum Pseudomonadota; class Gammaproteobacteria; order Pseudomonadales; family Pseudomonadaceae; genus Pseudomonas; species Pseudomonas sp. LY-1. The sequence continues at coordinate 5,763,310 of NZ_CP094353.1, forward strand.
ATAAGGCAGCAGGATGATCGCCTGTTTCAGGAATAGGCCATGCGCGGCGGCGCGTGCGCGATCTGCTGTCGGAACTCCAGGTAATGCTTGAGCACCTGCACCGGCGCTTCGATCTGCGGGTAGTGGCCGATATTGGCCAGCAATACCGTGTCGGCGTGGGGCACCAACTGGCGGTAACGCTCGACCATGTGCGCGCCGGAAATCGGGTCGAACTCGCCGTCGATCACCCGCAGCGGCACGTCGCCACGTTGCAGGGCGCCCACCCAACGCTCACGCAGGCGACGGCGCTGGGGAATGTAGTTGATCAGTTTATGCAGGATGCGCGGCCCGTCATTGCAGTCGATCAGGCTCCAGAAATCATCGAGGGCGCTCTCACTGGGGCGGGTCTGTGCGCCGAAGATCTGGCTGAAGCTGTCGGACAAGGCATTGCGCCCAAACGTGCGACCGATCATCCAGCCCAAGGGGCTGAGCAGCAGTTTCTGCACCAGGGCCAGGCGATGGGTTTCGGGGAACAACCCGCCATTGAGGAACACGCAACTGGCCATCTGGAAGCGGCCTTCGTGATGCCGCGCCAATAACTCCTGGGCGACGCTGTCCCCGTAATCATGGGCCAGCACATGCACCGGTTGTCGCACATGCAGGTGGTCGAGCAGCGCCTGTTGCAGATCCGCCTGTTCCAACAGGCAATAGTCGTGATCCAGCGGCTTGGCCGAATCGCCAAACCCGAGCATGTCGCAGGTGATCACCAGGTTGCGCTGGGCCAGGGGCTGCCACAGGTAATGCCAGTCCCAACTGGCGGTCGGGAAGCCATGGATCAGCAGCAGCGGCTCACCCTGCCCGGCCACCCAATAGCGAATGGTATGGCCACGAAAAACAAAACTCTGGCCGCACTTGCGCCAGGCTCTGAGCGGAATTTCGGCGAGAGGCATCAACTTTTATACCCTGGATCTTGCAGGTCCAATTTACGCAGCAGCGCCGGCCAGGCCAGCGCGCCCCCCATACCTTGGGCGCTCTTTGTGACAGCCGCCACCATCGCCCTGGCCCCGGCGAGAATCTGCGGGTCGATGGCGATCAATTCAGCCCCGCCGTTGCGCGCAAGCACTTGGATATCACAGGCGCGCTGAAAGGTGAACATCATCAAGAAAGTGTCGGCGATGGTCGCGCCGCAGGTCAGCAGGCCATGGTTGTGCAGCATCAGGAAATTGTTGTCGCCGAGATCGGCCTGCAAACGGGCTTTTTCCTCGTGGTTCAGCGCCACGCCTTCGTATGCGTGATAGGCCAGGCTGGACAACACGAACAAGGACTGCTGGCTGATCGGCAGTATGCCCTGCTTCTGCGCAGACACCGCAACCCCCGCCGCCGTATGGGTATGCAACACGCACTCCACGTCGTGGCGCACTTCGTGGATGGCGCTGTGGATGGTGTAGCCGGCCGGGTTGATGTCGTAGGGGCTGTCCATCCGTTTGTTGCCGGCCTGGTCGACCTTGATCAGGCTCGACGCCGTGATCTCGTGAAACATCATCCCATAGGGGTTGATCAGGAAATCATCGGTGCCCGGCACCTTGGCCGAGATATGCGTGAAAATCAGATCATCCCAGCCGTGCAGGGCGACCAGGCGATAGCACGCAGCCAGATCGACGCGCGTCTGCCATTCGGCGGCGCTGACCTGATCTTTGACACTCTGTGGCGATACAACGGGGGCTAGGCTCACGGCAACGACCTCCTTGACGCACTTTCTTATTATTTTTTAAGTGAAGGGTCAGTGTAGTCAGACGTCGTGGCGCAGGTAGTTGCCTTCGCAGCCAGCTTGATGGCCGCACGAGTCAGCCATGAGAATAGTTTAAATCTGTCCAAGTCGCGTCAGAGAAGTGCCGCCAACAAAGGCGCGGCAAACAGGTTGAGCAGCCCCGTCAACACCATCACCAGGCCTGCGACAGAGCCCTCTTCGCCCCCCACTTCATGGGCCCGGCTCACGCCTGCGCCGTGCGCGCCCACCCCAAACAATGCCCCGCGTGCCAAAGGCGTGCGCAGCGGCAGCCACTTGAGCAGCACCCCCCCGAGCATGGCGCCGAACACGCCGGTGAACATCACGAACACCGCCGTCAGTTCCGGCACACCACCGAGGTCGGAAGACATCGGCATGGCAAACGGTGTGGTGATCGAACGCGGCACCAGCGACATCGTCACCGCACTGTCCAGCGCCAGCGCCTTGGCCAGGCCGAACGAGGTGCCGATGGACGCCGCGCTGCCGGCCAGCATCCCCAGCAGCAAGGCCGACCAATACCGCGCCAGCAAACGTCGCTGCTGCCAGATCGGCACCGCGAACGCCACCGTCACCGGGCCCAGCACCAGCATCAGCCAATGGGTGTCGCTGGCGTATTCGGCATAGGCGGTGTGCATCGGGACGGCCACCGCGAGCAGCAGCGCGGGCACCAGGATCAGCGGCGACAACAGGTAGCGCCCGGTCCGACGGTAGATCCAGCGACTGAAGAAATACGCGCCCAGGGTCAGGGCAAGCCAGAACACCGGCATCAGTTCAAGCTTCATGGCGCAGCTTCCAGCGACACACCATTTCCACGGTGAAGGCCGTCACCAGCATGACCGCCAGGGTGCTGAAGCCGATCACCAGCAGAATCCGCCAACCGTCATTGCGCACCAGGCCGCCGTAGTCCAGCAGGCTCATCAAGGCCGGAATAAAGAACAACAACATTTCCGCCATCAACACACCCGCCCCCAGTTGCAGGGCCGCCGGCTTGACCAGGCCGGTGGCGAAAGCCGCCAGCAACAGGCCCAGGCCCATCACCCCACCGGGGATGGGCCACGCCAACCAGGCCACCAGTTGCGTACCGAGCAGGTAGATGGCCAGCAGCACGACCAATTCAGTCAGCAGACGGCCGACGTGTTTGAAGCTTAAACGTTTCATGGGCTTTGGGTCCTCGTAGGCCTCCATTTTAGAGAGAGCGCTTCCATCCCCACAGCGAATTGTTAGACTGCCAACTATTCCAAACTGGAATCGTACCCATGGAATTCAAACAGCTGCGCAGTTTTGTCGAAGTCATCCACCGCGGCGGTTTTACCCAGGCCGGGAAAACCCTGCACATCAGCCAGTCCGCCGTGAGCAAACAGGTCGCACAGCTGGAACACAGCCTGGGCACGCCGTTGCTCGACCGCATCGGCTCGCAGATCCGCCTGACGGCCGCCGGCCAGGTTGTGCTGCAACGCGCCGAAGCCATGCTGCGCCTGCAGAACGAGTTGCTCAGCGAGCTGGACGACATGCAGCACCTGACCCGTGGCGAGTTGCGCCTGGGCTTGCCGCAGTTGGGCGGCGATACGCTGTTTGCCGACCTGTTCGCCGAGTACCGCCGGCGCTATCCGAACGTCACCATCCAGTTGCTGGAGGGCGGCAGTCGCAGTATCGAGCAGGCGATTTTGAGCGGCGAGCTGGAAGTGGGCGGCAGCTTGAAACCCAGCGACCCGGCATTCGCCTGGCAAGACTTCTGCGATGAACCACTGGATGCCTTGCTGCCAATGAACCACCCCTTGGCACAGAACGCCCAGGTGCGCCTGGAAGAATTGGCAGACACACCGTTCCTGATGTATCAGCGCAGCTTTGTCTTGAACGACCGCTTGACGCAGGCGTGTCAGCGGGTGGGCTTTACGCCGAAGGAAGGAGGCCGCAGCGGCCAGGCGGATTTTCTCGCCGCCCTGGTTGCGGCCGGTCAAGGCGTGGTGCTGTTGCCCAGCGTGGTCGCTCGCGGGCTGGTGCGGCCCGGGGTGGTGCGCCTCACGCTGAAGGCGCCCGACTTCCTGCGCTGGGACATCGCGTTTATCTGGCGTGAGGGCGCCTATCTGTCGAAAGCCGCCCAGGCCTGGCTGGCGTTGTTGCGGGAGTTTCCGGTCAGCCGCGCAGGGCAGTGATCAACTCCGCCAACCAAGGCTCGGCGTCGGTTTCCGGGGTGACGCTTTCGCTGGCGTCCAGGCGCAGCATCGGCTGCACTTCGCGCACGCCCAACTCGCTGAACAGCTCGCGCATGTGCTCGCCGCCGGCGCAGAAGGTATCGCCATAGCTGGCGTCGCCCAGGCCGATGACCGCGCCCGGCAAACCGCGCCAGGCCGCGGGCAACTGGTCGCGAATGCTCGAATACAGCGGTTGCAGGTTGTCCGGCAGTTCACCCATGCCGGTGGTGGACGTCACCGCCAGCAACGCCTGCGGGGCGAAGGCCAACACGTCCGCCAGGGTCGCGCGCGGGTTGTGCCAGGCCTCGAAGCCGGCCGATGTAAGGATGCCGGCAGCGTGGCGGGCGACTTCTTCAGCCGTGCCGTACACCGAGCCGGAAAGAATGGCGACTCTCATCAATACTGATCCTGTCATTGAGCGAAAGCCTGGGATATTACCAGCTGGGGCAAATATTTCGGCGCGTGTCGTGCAACATTCAAGACTTGCCATAAACTGGCAGTTCAAGCACACGCCAGGGACCGCGCAATGATTAACGCCAAGCTGCTGCAAATGGTCGTCAACGCTTCCAACGACGGGATTGTCGTGGCCGAGCGGGAAGGCCGGGACAAACCGCTGATCTACGTCAACCCGGCATTCGAGCGCCTGACCGGTTACACCCTGGACGACGTCCTGTATCAGGACTGCCGCTTCCTGCAGTCCGGCGACCGTGATCAACCGGCGCTGATGGCCATTCGCGAAGCACTGGACAGCGGCGGCGCCTGCCGGGAAATCCTGCGCAACTATCGCAAGGACGGCAGCCACTTCTGGAACGAGCTGTCGCTTTCAACGGTGTACAACCATGCCGACAAGCAGACCTATTTCGTCGGCGTGCAAAAGGACGTGACCTTGCAGGTCAAGGCCCAGCAGCGCGTCGCGCAATTGGAGGCGGAGTTGGCGCAGGTCAAGGCCGAGCTGGCAGCGATCAAGGCGACGAGCGGGTCTAACAAAACTTAGAAAATGCTGTCATTAGAGCGGATAATGGCGTTTTAACACTCTCCCCCTTGAGCAAGATCAATGCAACGCGACGCGCTTCTGACTCAGGACGAGTTGGATTTCATTCAGGACATGCAGCACAACCCCCAACTCAACCTGCGGGATGCATCGTCGAGCCTGACCGTCAACGGCGCTGCGCAGCTTCGCGATTTGCTCACTCGGCTGGCCGCCCACGATCACGTCACCCTCCAGGCGCAATTCGATAACCAGCAACTCACCTTCCCGCTGCAGTTGGTGGAAGACGAGTTTCATGCCGTGCATTTACGCCTGGGCGTGCCGAGCATTTTTGAAGACGGGCCCATGATTCGTCCGTGGCGCCTGGCTCTTGAAACGCCGGTGGCGCTGGAAAATGTCAGGGGCAACCCGAGTGCGCTGTGGGTGCATGAGGTTTCGTTCAAGGGTGTGCTGGTGGAGATCCGTGGCCGGATCAAGACGCCGAAGACCTTTGCCCTGTGGTTCAGCCCTTCCGGCTATGAACGCATTGCGCTACGCGGCACGCTGGAGCGGGAAACCGCACGGGGACTGTTTGCCTATCGCCTGGGCCAGAGCAACCCGGATGAGACCGAGCGCCTGCGCCAATTCATCCTGCACCAGCACCGCCTGGTACATCCGCAGATGCACGCCTGACCTTCAGGTATCCAGGTTACCGCTGAGAAATTGCTGCAAGCGCCGTTGCATCAAGCGTCCTTCATTGCCCAGGCAGCCAACGGCGGAGCCCGTCAGATCGGCCTGGGCCAGGTCTGACGCGGCACCGGCAAGAAACAGCGGGCAATCGAGGGTCAACGCCAGGCGGTTCAAACGCCCGGCCAACGCTTGGGTGTGTGAGTAATTGGAGAAGAGGACCAGCGCCTCGGGTTGCGTCTTTTCACACACCAGCGTCAATTCATCGAAAGGCTGACCCATCCCCAGCACCTTCACGGCCAGATCGTCTCGACCGATCAACAGCCCCGCCACCAGCAATTCCAATTTACGGCACTCGCCGGGAATGGCCGCGAGCAATACCCGTGGCGCCGCCGACGCACACACCAGTTGCAAACGCTGCAACACCCGCACCCGCAGGAAGTTGTCGAAGAACAGCCATTCACTGGCTTGGCCGAAGCGCCCCTGATGACGCAACAGGTCGTTCCAAAGAGGCATCAGGATGTCCTGGAACGCCACGTTGAGCGGGTAGGTGGCGATCACCTGGTTGTACAGTTGCTCCAGTTGACGATCATCGAACGCGCCCACGGCCAGCACCAGGCGCGCCTGCCATTGCGGCCATTCGCCTTGCTCGACCGTGTCGTGCTCGACACGCACGGCGGCGGCCTGCTGATCGTCACGCGCAAGGATCTTGCCCACTTTGCTCACGGCCACGCCACGTTCGATCCAATCGACAATGCGATGAACCGTTTGAATATCGGCCTTGGAGTACAGACGATGCCCGCTTTCGGTGCGCGTGGGTTGAATCAGGCCGTAACGCCGCTCCCAGGCACGCAGGGTGACCGGGTTGATGCCCGTCAATCTCGACACGTCACGAATCGGAAACAACTCATCGGAATCGGCAGGGCTGGGGGCGATGGATTCGCGAACAGGAGCAGTGATTTCGGGCATCAGAGGTCATGAACGTCCGTTTGAAAGTGAGTCCCATTTAACGCCTTTACCGCGATGTATATCAAGGTGTGTGCCTATCGGACCGATGTCGCTGGCGTATTTCTGCAAAACAGGAATAATCCTTGCTTACCGATAAAGCGTCGCTGCAACACCCCCGCAGCGTCGTCTGTGCGCCACCTACCCGGTTCAGCGCACCCGTCTATTTGGAGATACACAATGTCTACCTCACCCGTCACCCTGATGGTTGCGCGCCGCGTGGCCAAGGGCCGCTATGAAGAGCTGATGGCCTGGCTGCGCGAAGGCGAGCGACTGGCCACTGACTTCCCCGGCTACCTGGGCTCCGGCGTCCTCGCACCACCGCCCCTTGATGATGAATTCCAGATTATTTTCCGCTTTGCCGACGAAAAAACCCTGCATGCCTGGGAATTTTCCGCGTCACGCAGCGCGTGGCTGAGCCGTGGCAGCGAGCTGTTTGCCGACCCGTCCGAGCATCGCGTGCGCGGCATCGATGGCTGGTTCGGTGCAGTAGGTACACGGCCGCCGCGCTGGAAACAGGCGGTGGCGATCTGGCTGGCGTTTTTCCCGGTGTCGTTGCTGTTCAACTTCGGCCTGGGGCCATTGCTCGGCGGGCTGGACCTGTTCAGCCGCGTGCTGGTCAGCACCTTGGCGCTCACTCCGCTGATGGTCTACTTGTTCATTCCACTCTCGACCCACCTGCTGGCCAACTGGTTGCACCCTTCGCCGCCACGCGCCAAGGCCAGCGAAGCCGCGGCGTGAGTACAGGGGGGCTCGTCACTGGTATGATTTGACCCTGCCAGCGACTCGAGCCTCCCATGACTGCAACGAACGCCCCGATCCTGATCACCGGCGCCGGCCAGCGCGTCGGCCTGCATTGTGCCGAACGCCTGCTCGACGAGGGCCACTCGGTGCTTTTCAGCTACCGCAGCGAACGCCCCGGCGTGCAGGCGCTACGCGAGCGTGGTGCGATCGGCGTGTTTGCCGACTTCTCCAGCGAAGCCGGGATTCTTGCGTTTATCGCCGAGTTGAAGCGTCATACCCAAAGCCTGCGCGCGATCATCCACAACGCTTCGGCCTGGATCGCGGAAACCCCGGGCGACGAAAGCCGTGCCTTTACCGACATGTTCAGCGTACACATGCTTGCGCCGTACCTGATCAACCTGCATTGTTCACCCTTGCTGCATCGCTCTTCACCCGCCGACATCGTGCATATCAGCGATGATGTGGTGCGCAAGGGCAGCCGCCAGCACATCGCCTACTGCGCCACCAAGGCCGGGCTCGACAGCCTCACGCTGTCGTTTGCCGCGCAGTTTGCGCCGCTGATCAAAGTCAACGGCATCGCCCCGGCGATGGTGATGTTCAACGAAGGCGACGACGCGGCCTACCGTGCCCAGGTACTGGCCAAGTCGGCACTGGGCATCGAGCCCGGGCCCGAGGTGATTTACCAGAGCGTGCGTTACCTGCTGGACAACCCCTACGTCACCGGTACCACCCTGACCGTCAACGGTGGGCGGCATATCAAGTAAGCCGTTTGTGAGGATGTTGTATGACCTTATCCCTGCCCCACCACTATCGCGAGATCCTTAAAGGCCTGGGTGAAGACCCGGAACGCGAAGGCCTGCTCGACACCCCCAAGCGTGCCGCCAAAGCCATGCAATACCTGTGTCATGGCTACGAGCAAAACCTCGAAGAGATCGTCAACGGTGCGCTGTTCGCCTCCGACAATGACGAGATGGTGATCCTCAAGGACATCGAACTGTACTCGCTCTGCGAGCACCACCTGCTGCCCTTTATCGGCAAGGCTCATGTGGCCTATATTCCGACCGGCAGGGTGCTGGGCCTGTCGAAGCTGGCGCGCATCGTCGACATGTTCGCGCGGCGCCTGCAGATCCAGGAAAACCTCACGCGGCAAATCGCCGACGCCATCCAGGACGTGACCCAGGCCTCCGGCGTGGCGGTGGTGATCGAAGCCAAGCACATGTGCATGATGATGCGCGGCGTGGAAAAACAGAATTCAACCATGAACACCTCGGTGATGCTCGGCGCGTTCCGCGAGTCGAACACCACGCGCATGGAGTTCCTGCAACTGATTGGACGGAGCAAGTAGCAATGCCACAACTTCAACCAGGCATGGCGCGCATCCGGGTCAAGGACCTGTGCCTGCGCACCTATATCGGCATCAACGAGGATGAAATCCTCAACAAGCAGGATGTGCTGATCAACCTGACCATCCTGTATGCCGCCCAGGACGCCGTGCGCGACAACGATATCGACCACGCGTTGAATTACCGCACCATCACCAAGGCGATCATCGCCCACGTCGAAGGCAACCGCTTCGCCCTGCTGGAGCGCCTGACCCAGGAACTGCTGGACCTGGTGATGAGCAACGAGTCGGTGCTGTACGCCGAAGTCGAAGTGGACAAGCCCCACGCGCTGCGCTTTGCCGAATCGGTTTCGATTACCCTGGCGGCCAGCCGCTAACCCCTGGATTTACGTGAGCCCTATGACCGATCAACAACGCCTCGAACTCGAAGCCGCCGCCTTTCGGCGGCTGGTCGCACACCTGGACAGCCGCAAGGATGTGCAGAATATCGACCTGATGAACCTCGCCGGCTTCTGCCGCAACTGCCTGTCCAAGTGGTACAAGGCCGAGGCCGACGAGCGCCAGATCGCGCTGAGCCTCGATGACGCGCGTGAAGTGGTGTACGGCATGCCGTATGCCGAGTGGAAAGCCCAATACCAGCAAGAAGCCAGCGCCGAACAACAGGCGGCGTTCGCCAAAGGAAAACCCCATGACTGACCTGAACACCCTGCGCGCCAGCCTCGACAGCGGCGAACATCTCTTCGCCGACACCTTGGCCTTCGTTGCCGCCGGTTACGACTACCAGCCGCAAGCCTTCACCAACGGCACCGTGGAAAACGCCGCCGGGCAGAACGAAGGTTCGTGCAAGACCCTGGGCCTGGCCTTGCTGGAAGGGTTGAGCGACCAGCACGCCTTGTTGGCGTTTGGCGAGCATTACCGTTCGGTGGTCGCCACGCCTGAGGGCAGTGACCATGGCAATATTCGGGCGTTGATCGCGCACGGGTTGGCGGGTGTGAAGTTTGACCAGCAACCTCTGACTCGCCGCTGATCCAACGTGCAAACCCGATTTAATGTGGGAGCTGGCTTGCCTGCGATGGCGGCGGTAAATCCTGCATAGACGTTGGCTGACACACCGCTATCGCAGGCAAGCCAGCTCCCACAGTGATTGGATTACCAAATTGAGATAGCGATGGATCATCAAATCCCGCGCAAAAAAAACCGGCTTTCGCCGGTTTTTTCATTTCAGCGGGTTCAGACCTAAGCGTTCTGCAAACCGTCGAGGTAACGCTCGGCATCCAGGGCCGCCATGCAACCGGCGCCGGCCGAGGTGATGGCCTGGCGGTACACGTGGTCAGCCACGTCACCGGCGGCGAAGATGCCTTCGATGTTGGTCGCCGTGGCATTGCCTTCGCGACCGCCCTGCACCACCAGGTAACCGTCTTTGGCGTCCAGCACGCCTTCGAACAGCGAAGTGTTCGGCGTGTGGCCGATGGCGATGAACACGCCGTCGACTGTCAGCTCGTCGAAGCTGCCGTCGTTGTTTTTCAGGCGCGCACCGGTCACGCCCATGTTGTCGCCGAGGACTTCATCCAGGGTGGCGTTGAGCTTGAGGATGATCTTGCCTTCAGCGACACGCGCGTGCAGCTTGTCGATCAGGATCTTCTCGGCGCGGAAGGTTTCGCGACGGTGAATCAGGGTCACGGTGCTGGCGATGTTGGCCAGGTACAGCGCCTCTTCCACGGCCGTGTTGCCACCGCCGACCACGGCGACCGGCTTGTTGCGGTAGAAGAAACCGTCGCACGTCGCGCAGGCAGACACGCCCTTGCCCATGAACGCTTCTTCCGACGGCAGGCCCAGGTAACGGGCGCTGGCGCCGGTCGCGATGATCAGCGCGTCACAGGTGTAGACGCCGCTGTCGCCGGTCAGGCTGTAAGGCTTTTTCGAGAAGTCGACCTGGTTGATGTGGTCAAACACGATCTCGGTTTCGAAGCGCTCGGCGTGCTCTTTCATACGCTCCATCAGCACCGGGCCGGTCAGACCGTGGACGTCGCCCGGCCAGTTGTCGACTTCAGTGGTGGTGGTCAACTGACCGCCCGCCTGCATGCCGGTGATCAGCAGTGGCTTGAGGTTGGCTCGGGCTGCGTAGACAGCAGCGCTGTAACCGGCAGGGCCGGAACCGAGAATAATCACTCGCGAATGACGGGTATCAGACATGACTCACTCCTGTCGACCGCCCGGACAACAAGGCGGCTGGAATAAAAAAGGACCGCGAAGCACTTGGGGAAGGCTTGAACTCGCAGATCCTGAAAATAATGGGTGCAGCGTATAGAGGGAGGCAAGATTAAGGAAATACGGAATAACAATCCAGCTCATAGGCAGTATCTATGCAGCAGGCCGAGCTGATCGACGCGTTTGTTTCTGCTGATGTCCTGGCATTGCGCGTGCTTTCGTCCTGAAGGCAAAGCCGGTAAGGTCGGCGCGTTCGTCATTCTGCTCGGAGTTCTCCATGCCCGCCCCTGTTCTTTCCGGTCCGCAATACCTGCGTGAAGGCCTCAAACTGGTGTTGAGCCCCGGCCTGCGCCTGTTTGTGCTGCTGCCGCTGGCGATCAACCTGGTGCTGTTCGTCGGCCTGATCTATTTCGCCGGCCATCAGTTCAGCCTGTGGGTCGACGCGTTGATGCCGACGCTGCCCGGCTGGCTGAGTTTCCTCAGCTATATCCTGTGGCCGCTGTTCGTGGTGCTGGTGGTGTTGATGGTGTTTTTCACCTTCACCATGCTCGCCAATGTCATCGCTGCGCCGTTCAACGGTTTTCTCGCGGAGAAAGTTGAAGTGGTGGTGCGTGGCACCGACGATTTCCCGCCGTTCAGTTGGGCCGAGCTGGTGGCGATGGTCCCGCGCACCCTGGCGCGGGAGATGCGCAAGCTGGGCTACTTCCTGCCGCGGGCCATCGGCCTGTTTATCCTGTCGTTCATTCCGGTGGTCAACCTGATCGCCGCGCCGTTGTGGCTGCTGTTCGGCGTGTGGATGATGGCGATCCAATACATCGACTACCCGGCCGACAACCACAAGCTGGGCTGGAACGAAATGCTCGCCTGGCTGCGCCAGAAACGCTGGCAGAGCATGAGCTTCGGCGGCAGCGTCTACCTGGTGCTGCTGGTGCCGGTGGTCAACCTGCTGATGATGCCGGCGGCGGTGGCCGGGGCGACGTTGTTCTGGGTGCGCGAGCAAGGTGCCGAGACGGCGTTGAACACACCGCGATAACGGTACGCTGGCCGGTCGACCGTTGCCGGAACTGATTGTTTTTTGAGGCCACACAACCTGAGCCGACCTTGGGGCAACCGAGGTCGGCAACCAAACCCGTGACAACAGGAGCCTCACGATGATCAGCACGCTTGCCAACCTGCCAACAAACACAGGACTCAGGATCGACCCGCCTCCCATCGGGCCATCCCCCACCCCGCCAACAAACCCAGCACCCTGGCCCGGCCAGCGTCACAAATGGCAGCCATCCCGCACCCCGCCAAAAAACCGAGCACCCAGGCCCGACGCGCCTCCCAGCGGGCCACCCCGCACCCCACCCAGCGTCCCGCCATCAAAACCAGGACCCTGGTCCGGGCCACTGCTTCCCGACTTTCCATCCAGGGACCAGAATACAAAACCAACAGACAGTAGCTCGATCAGCGTGCCCCCAAACGCGAACGGGACTCTGAACCCTGGCGACCGTGAATTCGGCCCGCAAAATAAAGTGCTCGGTGCGCAAGATCCGAGCTATGTCACGCCGTCTAAAATCACCTTCTGAGCCCCCCCGGCCAGCGATCTGCACAGAGCCGAAGGGCTCTGTGCTTAAAGGATTGGCGCATTGCCGCCCGCCGCCAATGCCCGTCATAAATCCATCATCTGTATGACACATCGGCGACACAGCCCACAGCGACACTGTGGGTCATGACGACAGCTTCGCTTCACATCACTCTGATTACCGAAACCTTCCCGCCAGAGATCAACGGGGTGGCCAATACATTGGGTCGCCTGTGCGAGGGTTTGCGCGCGCGCGGCCATCAGGTCGAACTGGTGCGCCCGCGCCAAGGCATTGACCAAAGCCGCCCCAGCGACAACGAATTGCTGCTGTGCCGCGGTTGGCCGCTGCCCGGCTATCCAGGCCTGCAATGGGGCCAGTCGTCGATGCACAAGCTGCTGCGCCGCTGGACACGCCAACGCCCGGATGTGCTGTACATCGCCACAGAAGGACCGCTCGGGTTGTCGGCACTACGTGCAGCGCGTCGCTTGGGGATCAGCGTGGTCAGCGGTTTTCACACCAATTTCCAGCAGTACTCGAACCAGTACGGCCTGAGCATGTTGAGCCGCGTGGTCACGCACTACCTGCGCTGGTTTCATAACCGCTCGACCTTGACCCTGGTACCCAGCGCCAGCCAACGCCTGGAGCTGGAGCGCCGCCACTTCGAACGCCTGGGGATGTTGTCGCGCGGGGTCGACAGCCAGTTGTTCCACCCGGCCAAGCGCGATAACGCCTTGCGCGAAAGCTGGGGCCTGGGCAATGACGATATTGCAGTGCTGCACGTCGGGCGCCTGGCGCAGGAAAAGAACCTGGGCATGCTCAAGCGCTGCTTCGATGCCTTGCGCAGTACTTATCCACAGCGTCGCCTGCAACTGATCGTGGTCGGCGACGGACCGCAACGCGCACTGCTCGAGCACGACCTGCCGCACGCCATATTCTGCGGCACCCAGCGCGGCGAAGAACTGGCGCGACACTACGCCTCGGGAGACCTGTTCCTGTTTCCCAGCCTGACCGAAACCTTCGGCAACGTGGTGTTGGAAGCCATGGCCTCCGGGCTCGCGGTGGTGGCATATGACCAGGCGGCCGCGACCCAGCATATCCGCCACGGTTACAACGGCGTGCTGGCGATGCCCGGCGATGAGGAAGCGTTCTGCGACGCGGCCAATTGGCTGCTGGAAGATCGCGAGCATTTGCGCAGGGCCCGCCTCAATGCGCGCCATCATGCCAGTCACCAGGGCTGGCCGGCGATCATCGAGCAGTTCGAGAACCAGTTACGCGATGTGTGCGCAGAACCGTTGGCCGCTCCAACGCAGCCTTATGTTCGTTGAACGATCTGCGAATAACGTCAGTTAGTTCGCCGTCCCTCCAGACTTCCCCCTGAATAACGGCTTCATCATTAGGATTTTTTACCTGAAACCATCGGAGTCGGCGCGCCACAACAGGATATTTCCGGAACGTCGCGCGATTTATCGCCACCTACATGACACCTGCCAAGGAAGAGGTGTCTGTCTCTGGACGCCCTCAAAAAAGGCAGGTCATTCATGATGAAACATTAATTAGAGAGCACTATGTCGACACTGATAAATGGATCAATGGCGCTGCGATTCCAACCGTTCAACACGCCCACTCAAGGGCCGACAGACACCTGCCCATCCAACAGCGCCCAGTACGATCACGGACGACCGTCACACCCACAGCCCTATAACGCGAACCACGGCTGGAACCGCCCGCAGCCGGCACGTCCGGGCAACCAGTGGCAACGCCCGCAACCGTCGCGCCCTGGAAACGATTGGCAGCCGCCGCAGAACGACTGGCAGCGCCCGCCACAGAACAGCGGCTATCGCCCGCAACCCACGCGCCCTGGAAACAACTGGCAGCCGCCGCAGAACGACTGGCAGCGCCCGCCACAGAACGGCGGCTATCGCCCGCAACCCACACACCCTGGAAACAACTGGCAGCCGCCGCAGAACGACTGGCAGCGCCCGCCACAGAACGGCGGCTATCGCCCGCAACCCACACACCCTGGAAACAACTGGCAGCCGCCGCAGAACGACTGGCAGCGCCCGCCACAGAACGGCGGCTATCGCCCGCAACCCACACACCCTGGAAACAACTGGCAGCCGCCGCAGAATCAATGGGAACGTCCGCACAACGGCGGCAGCTATCGCCCACAGTTCACTGACCGCCCGTCAACGCATGACGGTCAAGCATCCTACGCCGCCACGCAATATGCAGCGGTCCATTCCGAACGGGCGGAAGATGCCTACTACGGTTAATCCGGATAGGCCAACAACAAGACAATAGGCCTTGAAAAACCCAACGCGCTGAAAACCGGCGGGAGGCCGGGCGCTGTCTACCCGGCCTCCCGCCCGAGCTAGCGGACCGTGTTGCACACCGATTGCCATAGGTTGCGCAAGGTTTACTCGATATTTCCCCCTGGAACGGCGAACGGTGGATGACCAATCATTGATACCTGCTGCTAACGCAGGTCCCTTAGATCAATGGAGCCCCTGAGATATGGCAATTTACGGAATGGGAGTGCGCAATGGCATCAACATGCCAACCGCAGAGTGGATGCGTCAGCAACAATGGCTGGATCAGTCTCGAGCAGCACCGCCCACCTATGACCAGGCTGCGCGCCAAGACGGGCACAAGACCGATCACCGCCAGGAGCTGCGCAAGTCAGTAGAGTATTGACCGCTCCAACTGAACAGCTCCCGGTGGCAACCACCGGGAACCCGGCCCGTTACACCAGGGTCGTCAACGCCTCACGACTGAACGGCAGGATGTCGCCCTCGCGGTGTTCGCGGACCTTCACCGCCCAATCCGGGTCCACCAGCAGGGCACGGCCGACGGCGACCAGGTCAAACTCATCGTTGTTCAAACGCTCCAGCAGCTTCTCCAGGCTGGCCGGTTGCGCAACCTTGTCAGTGTTGACCATAAACTGCAGGAACTCGCCATCCAGGCCGACGCTGCCGACAGTGATGGTCGGCTTGCCGGTGAGCTGGCGGGTCCAGCCGGCCAGGTTGAGGTTGGAACCTTCGAACTCCGGCTCCCAGAAGCGCCGGGTGGAGCAGTGGAAAATATCCACGCCGGCGTCGGACAGCGGCTTGAGAAACTCGCCCAAAGCCTCGGGGGTTTGCACCAGGCGCGCGGTGTAGTCCTGCTGCTTCCACTGGGAAAAACGCAGGATGATCGGAAAATCCGGGCCGACGGCGGCACGAATGGCCTGGATCAGTTCGATGGCAAAACGCGAACGGTTGGCCAGGCTGCCGCCGTATTCGTCGCTGCGTTGGTTGCTGCCTTCCCAGAAGAACTGGTCCACCAGGTAACCATGGGCGCCATGGATCTCCACGCCGTCCATGCCGATGCGCTGGGCGTCCCTGGCCGCCTGGGCGAAGGCGGCAATCACGTCCTTGATGTCCTGATGGGTCATGCCGTGGACAACCACGTTGCCATCCTTGAGTTTTTCCATCGGTCCGTAGGCCGGTACGCTGGCATCCGGCTCGGTACCGATGCGGCGCACGCTGCCCACATGCCACAACTGCGGGACGATCTTGCCGCCTTCGGCATGCACGGCATCGACCACTTTCTTCCAGCCCGCCAGCGCCGCTTCACCATAGAAGTGCGGGACATTGGGATAGCCGTTGGACGCCGGGTGATCGACCACGGTGCCTTCGGTGATGATCAGGCCCACACCCGCCGCGGCACGGCGGCGGTAGTACTCTATGACTTTGGAATTGGGGACACCGCCCGGGGAAAACGAACGGGTCATCGGCGCCATTACCACACGACTCGACAGTTGCAGCGTTCCGAGGTGGAACGGTTTGAACAAGGCTTGGACAGGCATGGCAACACTCCACGAAAGACGGTTTTTATGATGCCGATAATATGGCGCGTGCAGCGTGCTGAGTAGCACTATTGATCAGGGTGATTAAGGCTTAGAAATGCCGGACACCTGTAGGAGCGAGCTGGCTCGCGAAAATCGTCAACGATAACGCGTTCATACTGGATCAACGCGGTGCGCCTGGATTTTTCGCGAGCATGCTCACGCCTACAGGTCAGGGGATCAGCTCAGGGCTTTTTCGATGGCCTGGACGACGGCCGGATCATCCGGTGCCGTTCGCGGCGAGAAACGCGCAAGCACCCGCCCGTCTTTGCCCAGCAGGAATTTCTCGAAGTTCCAGGTGATGTCCCCAGGAAACTCGGCGCCCTCGCCCGCCAACAAGCGGTACAACTGGTGACGCTCAGGGCCGTTCACATCGAGTTTGCTGCCCAGCGGAAAGCTCACCCCGTAATTGAGGCTGCAGAATTCCTGGATGTCTTTCTCGGTCCCCGGTTCCTGGCCCGCAAACTGGTTGCAGGGCAGGCCGAGCACGGTAAACCCCTGGTCCTTGTACTGCTGATAGAGGTTTTCCAACGCCGCGTATTGCGGGGTCAAGCCACATTTGGAGGCCACGTTGACCACCAGCACAACTTTGCCCTTGAAGGGCGCCAGTGGCAGCTCTTGTCCGTCCAACGCTTTGAGTTTCAGGTCGTGGAAAGCACTCATGACGAACTCCAGATATCCCATGTTCTTTGCATTGCGGCTCTTCGAGATTACAACCCGCAAGCCTGCAATCATAGACGCCGATTACAAAACTCGCCTGCGGATCACTGCGCGGTCGGCCACGGCAAAATCGGAATCGCGGTAACGGCGTTCTGCGGGCTGCCTTCGATCAGGCGGTCGCTGTAGACCAGGTACACCAGGGTATTGCGCTTCTTGTCGAGGAAGCGCACCACCTGCATGGTCTTGAACACCAGCGACGTGCGTTCCTTGAACACTTCGTCGCCATCCTTGAGTTCTCCCTTGAAGCGGATCGGCCCGACCTGGCGACAGGCAATCGACGCCTCGGAGCGGTCTTCGGCCAGGCCCAGGCCGCCTTTGACGCCGCCGGTCTTGGCGCGGGACAGGTAGCAGGTCACGCCATCGACCTTGGGGTCATCGAAGGCTTCGACCACGATCCGGTCGTTGGGGCCGACAAACTTGAACACCGTCGACACCTGGCCGATCTCTTCGGCCGACGCCAGCAACGGCATGGCCAACAGCAGGCCGAGCAATCCCTTCATCACACGCATCGTGTATTCCTTTCGTTTAAACCAGAATCAGGTTGTCGCGGTGGACCAGTTCCGGTTCCGCCATGTAACCCAACAGACCGACAATCGCCTCAGACGACTGCCCGATGATTTTCTGCGCTTCCAGCGCGCTATAGTTGGCCAGGCCGCGGGCGATCTCACGACCGTCCGGCGCCACGCACACCACCATCTCGCCACGGCGGAAGCTGCCCTGCACCAACTTGACGCCCACCGGCAGCAGGCTCTTGTGACCCAGGGACAACGCCGTCACGGCGCCATCGTCGAGTACCAGGGTGCCGCGGGTCTGCAAATGCCCGGCCAGCCACTGCTTGCGCGCGGCCAGCATGCCGCGTTCCGGCGACAGCAGCGTACCGATGCGCTCACCGGCCTTGAGGCGGTCGAGCACGCGCTCCAGGCGCCCGCCGACGATGATCGTGTGGGCACCCGAACGCGCCGCCAGGCGCGCCGCACGCAGCTTGGTCTGCATGCCGCCACGGCCCAGCGCGCCGCCGACGCTGCCGGCAACGGCGTCCAGCGCGGGGTCATCGGCGCGGGCTTCGTAGATCAATTTGGCGTCGGGGTTGGTGCGCGGGTCGGCGTCGAACATGCCGTCACGGTCGGTGAGGATCACCAACAGGTCGGCTTCCACCAGGTTGGCCACTAGAGCGGCCAGGGTGTCGTTGTCGCCGAAACGGATTTCGTCAGTGACCACCGTGTCGTTTTCGTTGATCACCGGGATCGCCTTGAGCTCCACCAGCGCGCGCAACGTACTGCGGGCGTTGAGGTAGCGCTTGCGGTCGGACAGGTCGTCGTGGGTCAGCAGGATCTGCGCGGTGTGAAGGCCGTGCTCGGCGAAGCTGGATTCCCAGGCTTGCACCAGGCCCATCTGACCGATGGCGGCAGCGGCTTGCAGTTCGTGCATCGCGCTGGGTCGCGCGGTCCAGCCGAGGCGGCTCATCCCGGCGGCAACCGCTCCGGACGAGACCAGCACCAACTCGACGCCGGCCTCATGCAAGGCCACCATCTGCTCGACCCACACGCTCATGGCTGCGCGATCCAGCCCTTTGCCATCCGCCGTCAGCAACGCACTTCCGATCTTTACGACCCAGCGCTGCGCACCTGTCACTTTGCTCCGCATCATCTTCAACCTTAGTTAGAGGGCGGGACGCGACCCAGCGCCGCCCATAACGTTATTCGTGACTACATTCGTGACTGCAGGTATCCCCAGATACCAAAACGCCGCTCGAGTGAGCGGCGCTTAAGTTTACTGCAACGAATCAGTCGCGCACGTAAATGATTTCCGGACCGTCTTCATCATCCACGTCTTCTTCGTCCCAATCATCGTCGCCGATGTCATGGACCGACTTCACGCCGCTGCGGCGCAAGGCACGCTGGTCGTCCAGGGCTTGCAGCTGGGCGCGGGCTTCGTCTTCGATGCGCTGGTCGAGCTCGGCGAGTTCGGCCTTGAACACCGGGTCGGCCGCCAGGCGGTCGGCGCGGTCTTCCAGGTAACGCATGATGTCGCGGGTCAGGCGCTCGGTGCCTTCTTTGGCGATAGCCGAGATCACGTAGACCGGACCGGTCCACTCCAGGCGATCGACGATTTCCTTGACGCGCTCCTCGTGCTCTTCCTCGAGGATCTGGTCGCACTTGTTCAGCACCAGCCAGCGATCACGCTCAGCCAGGGACGGGCTGAACTTGGTCAGTTCGTTGACGATCACTTCGGCGGCGTCCGGTGCGCTGGTGTCATCCAGCGGCGCCATGTCGACGAGGTGCAGCAGCAAACGGGTACGCGACAAGTGCTTGAGGAAACGGATACCCAGGCCGGCGCCTTCGGAAGCCCCTTCGATCAGGCCGGGAATGTCGGCGATCACGAAGCTTTTCCAACGGTCGACGCTGACCACGCCCAGGTTTGGCACCAGGGTGGTGAACGGGTAGTCGGCGACTTTTGGCTTGGCGGCCGAGACCGAGCGGATGAAGGTACTTTTGCCGGCGTTCGGCAGGCCCAACAGGCCCACGTCGGCCAGTACTTTCATTTCCAGCTTGAGGTCACGCTGCTCGCCCGGCTTGCCTGGCGTGGTCTGGCGTGGCGCACGGTTGGTACTGGACTTGAAACGGGTGTTACCCAGACCGTGCCAGCCGCCCTGCACAACCATCAGCTTCTGGCCGGCCTTGGTCAGGTCGCCGATCACTTCCTGGGTCGCGGAGTCGATGATCGTGGTGCCGACCGGTACGCGCAGCACCATGTCTTCACCTTTTTTACCGGTGCAATCGGTGCTGCCGCCGTTGGAACCACGCTCGGCATCGAAGTGCCGGGTGTAACGGTAGTCCACCAGGGTGTTGAGGTTTTCGTCGGCCATCATGTAGATGGAACCGCCGTCACCGCCGTCACCGCCGTTGGGGCCACCGTTTTCGATGAATTTTTCGCGACGGAAACTCATGCAACCGTTACCGCCGTCGCCTGCTTTTACTCGGATGGAAACTTCATCAACGAACTTCATAACAAAACGCCTCTCGCCGCACGGACGAGCTTAAGAAACCAAGACATAAGACTCTTGCAAAAATGAGCGCAGCGACCTCAATCAACGACCGCAAATCCAGCGCTTGAGCTCATTACAAACAGCTTTGCAAGAGACTCACTCCACAAACGAAAAAGCCCCGTCGCGAGACAGGGCTTTTCCAGCAACTACGTAATTATGCCGCGACGACGTCAGTCTTCGGGACGATGCTCACGTAACGGCGACCGAAGGCGCCTTTTACTTCGAACTTGATCACGCCGTCGATTTTAGCGAACAGAGTGTGATCTTTACCCATGCCAACACCGTAACCGGCGTGGAATTGGGTGCCGCGCTGACGCACGATGATGTTGCCCGGAATGATAACCTGGCCGCCATACATCTTCACGCCAAGGCGTTTGGCTTCTGAGTCGCGACCGTTACGGGTACTACCACCAGCTTTTTTGTGTGCCATGAGTCAATTCTCCTAGTGAGGAATTAGGCTGAAATTAAGCCTGAATACCGGTGATTTTGATCTCGGTGTACCACTGGCGGTGGCCCATACGCTTCATGTGGTGCTTACGACGACGGAACTTGATGATGCGGACTTTATCGTGACGACCTTGGGAGATCACTTCAGCCACAACGGTAGCGCCAGCAACAACTGGAGCGCCAATGTTCACGTCATCGCCATTGGCGACCAACAGAACGCGATCAAAAGTCACGGAGTCGCCGGTAGCGAGTTCCAGTTTTTCGATCTTCAGGTATTCACCTGGGGCGACCTTGTATTGCTTGCCACCAGTAACAATTACTGCGTACGACATGGTATTTCTCCGATAATCCTGCTCACCCAGCGCTTTATAAGAAGAGGTATTGGCTGGCATGGCTGCATGGGATGGACGTCCCGAATGCAATTGCGTAAGGCAGGTGCTGCCCAGGAAGTTCAGGGTGCGCGATTGTACGCAAGGCGCGGATACGTTGCAAGAGGCCGTCTATCGCGCCTTGACACTGCGGGGTCAGGGTCCTAGCATGCCGCGCAACCCTTCTGGAGCGACTGTCGCTGATGCAACCCCAAGCTTTCTACCGCGCGGTCGCGGACGATTTTAGCGCCGTCGACGGCATCATCAAGCAGCAGCTGACGTCTAAAGTGCCGCTGGTCTCCAAAATTGGCGACTACATTACGTCGGCGGGCGGTAAACGCCTGCGTCCTTTATTAGTGTTGCTGTGCGGCAAGGCCCTGGGCCGCGAAGGCGATGACCTGCGCCTGCTAGCTGCCACCATCGAGTTCCTGCACACCGCGACCCTGCTGCATGACGACGTGGTCGACATGTCCGGCATGCGCCGTGGTCGCGAGACCGCCAACGCGATGTGGGGCAACGCCCCGAGCGTGCTGGTCGGCGACTTCCTGTACTCGCGCTCGTTCGAAATGATGGTCGAACTGGGCTCGATGCCGGTGATGAAGATTCTTTCACAGGCCACGCGCATCATCGCCGAAGGCGAAGTGTTGCAGTTGTCGAAGGTGCGTGACGCCAGCACCACCGAAGAAACCTACATGGAAGTGATTCGCGGCAAAACCGCGATGCTCTTCGAAGCCTCGACCCACAGCGCCGCCGCCCTGTGCCAAGCCACGGCCGAGCAGGCCGAAGCCCTGCGCACCTTCGGCGACCACCTGGGCGTGGCGTTCCAACTGGTGGACGACCTGCTCGACTACCGTGGCGACGCCGAGACCCTGGGCAAGAACGTCGGCGACGACCTGGCCGAGGGCAAGCCGACCTTGCCGCTGATCTACACCATGCGCGAAGGCACGCCGGAACAGGCGGCCCTGGTACGCAAGGCGATCCAGAAAGGCGGGATCGAAGACCTGGAAAGCATCCGCGCCGCCGTGGAAGCCTCCGGCGCCCTGGACTACACCGCCCACTTGGCGCGTGACTACGTGGCCCGTGCGATCAAGTGCCTGGACGCCCTCCCCGCCAGCGAATACCGGGACGCCCTGGTCGAGCTGAGCGAGTTCGCGGTCGCGCGCACGCACTAGAAATACCAAATGTGGGAGGGGGCTTGCCCCCGATAGCGGTGGATCAGTCAACTTATGCTTAGACTGAAATACCGCCATCGGGGGCAAGCCCCCTCCCACATTTAGTTTGTATTACCAATCCAAGACCGCGCCCTGTCTTCCTACAATTCCCTATATAATGTGCGACTTTAGCCATCCTGACCTTTAAGGAGCTTTAGTGAGCACGTTGCCACCCTGCCCGAAATGCAATTCCGAATTCACCTACGAAGACGGCGCCCAACTGATCTGCCCGGAATGCGCCCATGAGTGGTCCGCCACTGGCGAGGCCGAAGTGGCCAGCGATGAAACCGTGAAGAAAGACTCTGTAGGCAACGTCCTGCAGGACGGCGACACCATCACCGTGATCAAAGACCTCAAGGTCAAGGGCACCTCCCTGGTGGTCAAGGTCGGCACCAAGGTCAAGAACATCCGCCTGTGCGACGGCGACCACGATATCGACTGCAAGATCGACGGTATCGGCCCGATGAAACTCAAGTCCGAGTTCGTCCGCAAGGTCTGATCCTGCTGCTTCCATCCCGCGCCCGCCGCGGGATGGCGTTTCGCCCTGGCTGTTGATCCCTCGCACGACCCACGCAGAAAAATCCGCAAACCGCCAATAGGCACTTGCTATTCTACGAATAAGAATTATTCTCATTGAAACCCATCAAGGAGAACGACATGACTTATTTGATAGATGCCTGGCTGGACCGCCCACACCCTTACCTGCGCATCCTCCATCGGGAAACCGGGGAAGTCTGTGCGGTGCTGGAGGAAGAAGCGCTGAACGAACTGCAGGACCAGGGCGACCTGGACGTGAATGGCCTGAGTTCCAGTGAACCCGGTGTACTGAAGGAAGTGGTGCGCAACCTGTTTCTGTTCTGCTACGCCCGAGCATTGCGCCCGGCGACGGAACTCAATGGCAAGTTTCACCCATGAGCGACCGCGCAAACCCCTGTAGGAGCGAGCTTGCTCGCGAAGAACGCACAAGCAACGCGTTCATCCAGGATGCTCGCGCCATCGTTGACGTTTGTCGCGAGCAAGCTCGTTCCTACAGGTAATCAAAAGCAGGTCTTACAGAACGTCGAGCAGCTCGACGTCGAATACCAGAACGCTGTGCGGCGGAATGCTGCCAACGCCTTGAGCGCCGTAAGCCAGTTCGCTCGGCACGAACAGGCGCCATTTGCTGCCGGCATTCATCAGTTGCAGGGCTTCGGTCCAGCCGGCGATCACGCCGCCAACCGGGAATTCTGCAGGCTGGCCGCGCTCGTAGGAGCTGTCGAACACCGTGCCGTCGATCAGGGTGCCGTGGTAGTGAGTACGCACTTGGTCTTCACGGGTCGGCTTGGCGCCTTCACCGGCAGTCAGCACTTCGAATTGCAGGCCGGAAGCCAGAGTGGTGATGCCGTCACGCTTGGCGTTTTCCGCCAGGAACGCCAGGCCCTCGCCAGCAGCCGCTTCCGCCTTGGCAGCCGCTTCGGCTTGCATGATTTCGCGGATGACCTTGAAGCTCGCGGCCATTTGCTCTTGATCAACACGGCTTGGCTTGCCGGCGAACGCGTCGGTCAGGCCTGCCAGGATTGCGTCCAGGCTCACGCCCGGTGGCGGGTTGTCGCGCAGTTGGTCGCCCAACTGACGGCCGATACCGTAGCTGACGCGGGTTTCGTCGGTGGACAGATTAACTTCGGACATGAAGAGGCTCCGCTGTAGGGCAGCGCTGAAAACACGGTTTTCCCGCACCGCCCAGAACTAAAAGGGCCAGCAGACTAGCACAGAATGCGCGTGCGGGATGAGCGCCGCCCACGTCATGCCTGCCTGGCGCCGGTAGTCGGTGATGCAGGGCTCCGTGCATCGCGCAGGCTAATTAATCGTTTCAGTTTCCCCTGTGCCCGCCGATATGGCCTAAACACCTTGGCTGGCTCAAACAACAACACCGTCCAGCAGACAAACATCATTTTTGCGGAGCACTCGATGAACAGCTGGTTCGGTAACATCAGCGTCAACCTCAAACTGGGCCTGGGCTTCGGCCTGGTGCTTGTCCTCACCTCGATCCTGGCGCTGACCGGCTGGACCAGCCTCGGCGGCCTGATCGACCGTAGCAACTGGATGAGCGACATCACCCAGCTCAACGCCTCCCTGACCAAGCTGCGCATCGTGCGCCTGCAATACATGCTGGCCAACGGCGATGAAAGCGTGGCGCAGAACGTACAAACCAGCCTGGATGCCTTCGTCGCCCAGCAGCAAAAACTCCTGGACAGCTTCAAGAGCCCGGACAACGTCAAGCTGCTCAACGAGCAGAAAACCGTCATCACGGCGTATCAGCAATCGCTGAACAAAATGCGTGAGGCCTACCGTGCCGGCAATGCTGCGCGCCAGGTCATGGGCGATAAGGCCGACATCGCCAACGCCCAGATCGACGCACTGGACAGCAGTGTGCAGCAGACGCCCGACAACCCCGAGCGCTTCACCCAGTACCAGGCCGTGACTCATGCCAAACAAGAGTTCCAGTTGGCCCGCTACGAAGTGCGCGGCTACACCGGCAACGTCAACGCCGACACCGAAGCCCGCGCCGCCGCCCAGATCGAAAAAGCCATCAACGGCTTGAAAGGCCTCGGCGCGGCGTTCGGCGGCAGCCAACAGGTCGCGCTCAGCGCCCTGGAAAGCGCGCTCGGCGCCTATCGCAGTGCGGTGCAGAACTACAAGGCGGCTAACGCCAATATCGTCGCCGCGCGCGCCGAAATGACCACCCAAGGGGCGGATATCGTCACCATCAGCGACAAGCTCTACGACATCCAGCTCACCCGCCGCGACGCCGAAAGCGCCCAAGCCCGCAGCCTGCAATTGATCAGCACGCTGCTCGCGTTACTGGTCGGCATCGTCGCGGCACTGGTGATCACCCGCCAGATCACACGCCCGATCCAGGAAACCCTGGCCGTGGTCGAACGCATTGCCTCCGGCGACCTGAGCCACAATATCCAGGTCACCCGCCGCGATGAACTGGGCGTACTGCAACAAGGCATCCAGCGCATGGGCACGACCCTGCGCGAGTTGATCAGCGGCATTCGTGACGGCGTGACCCAGATCGCCAGCGCCGCCGAAGAGTTGTCGGCCGTGACCGAACAGACCAGTGCCGGTGTGAACAGCCAGAAGATCGAAACCGATCAAGTCGCCACCGCCATGCACGAAATGACCGCCACCGTGCAGGAAGTCGCACGCAACGCCGAGCAAGCCTCCCAGGCCGCTGCCGATGCCGATGGCCAAGCCCGTGCAGGCGACAAGGTAGTGGCCGAAGCCATCGCCCAGATCGAACGCCTGGCCGCCGAAGTGGCGCGCTCCACCGACGCCATGAGCCATCTGCAACAAGAG
Organism: Pseudomonas sp. LY-1; assembly: GCF_053502595.1. Classification (NCBI taxonomy): domain Bacteria; kingdom Pseudomonadati; phylum Pseudomonadota; class Gammaproteobacteria; order Pseudomonadales; family Pseudomonadaceae; genus Pseudomonas; species Pseudomonas sp. LY-1. The sequence continues at coordinate 5,788,808 of NZ_CP094353.1, forward strand.
AGCAACAAAATCGGCAGCGTGATGGACGTGATCAAGGCCGTGGCCGAGCAGACCAACCTGCTCGCGCTCAACGCCGCGATTGAAGCAGCGCGTGCCGGTGAAGCCGGTCGCGGCTTTGCCGTCGTCGCCGACGAAGTGCGTGGCCTGGCCCAGCGCACGCAGAAATCCACCGAGGAAATCGAAGGCCTGGTGGCCGGCTTGCAGAACGGCACCCAGCAGGTGGCCGCGGTGATGAACAACAGCCGCAGCCTCACCGACAGCAGCGTCGAACTGACGCGCAAGGCCGGCGTATCCCTGGAAAACATCACCCGCACGGTGTCGAACATCCAGTCGATGAACCAGCAGATCGCAGCGGCAGCCGAAGAGCAAAGCGCCGTGGCCGAAGAAATCAGCCGCAGCATCATCAACGTGCGTGACGTGTCGGAACAGACCGCCACCGCGAGTGACGAGACGGCCAAGTCGAGTGTGGAACTGGCGCGCTTGGGCAGCCAGTTGCAGCAGATGGTCAGCCACTTCCGGGTGTAAAAACCAAAAAGCCGCCTCGGTCTGCACCGGGGCGGCTCCACTTCTCAGACCTTAGCGGTCATCGAAGCTGTCTCGCAGGAATGTCCATACGTGATAAACACGCAAGGCATTCATGACGAGGTTCCACGCACGTCGTGCAAACTTAGACATACTCGGCCCTCCATGAGTTGGGCCTTACCTCCAGCGCACTTACCGGAACATGTGAGCCTTTGGATGCACGTCAGTGCTCCTGTGAGGCGGCTGGGTTTATGGTCCTCTTGCATGAATCCGGCACGGATTACTAGCCCGTGGCAGTCGGTCCAAAATTTGCGCGCGAACCCAGCCAACCTACCTCACGATGAACGCAGAACGAGGGCGATACTAGCTCAGTCCCCTACGCCAAGGTGTGACAAGCAACGGCCAATTCCCCTTAAAAGTTGTTGCTGTTTTTTGCGGGGCTCAAGTGAAAGACCACCTATCGTCAGGCCTTGCATAAAGCCCCGAAGCGGCAGTAGTATCGCCAACACGTCAGTGCTTCCTGTGAGATCGCAACCCCAGCCGCAAACCGGGTTTGCACAAAAAAACCGCCCTACTAAGGCGGTTTTTTATTGCCTGCGATTTACCCCTCAGCCCTCGCCTTCCTCGACAAACACCAGCCGATTGCCAAACGGATCGTGGATGCTCATCTCCCGCGAACCCCAGGGCATTTCTTCAACGCCTGGCTTGGCAAAACGATAGTCCTTGCCCTGCAATTGCTGCTGATAGGCGTCTACACCCTGCGCCTGAATCCGCACCGCCGCACCCGGCGATGCATCGCCATGGTGCTCGGACAAATGCAGCACGCACTCACCCAACGACACCTGCAGGTACAACGGAAAATTCGCCTCGAAGCGATGCTGCCAATCGACCTTGAACCCAAGGAAGTCGACATAAAACTCCAACGCCTTGGCCTCGTCGAAAATCCGCAGGATGGGGGTGACTTTTCCTAAGTGCATGGCAACCGCTCCGTGTGTAAGAGCGCCCACTATAGAGTCGAAAACCCACCCCGCAAATCCCCACTGCGCGCCAGGAACCGCCCCGGCCGCTGACCATTCGGCTGCCCGTCGCTGTAGCTCAACACGCCGTTGACCCACACGCCATCAATCCCTTCTGCCGCCTGCTGCGGCGCCTTGAAATCCGCGACATCGCGCACGCGCAGCGGATCGAACAGCACCAAGTCGGCCCAGTGCCCTACACGGATTTCGCCCCGCTCCGACAAGCCGAACCGCGCCGCCGACAAGCCGGTCATCTTATGCACCGCCGTGTGCAGCGGGAACAGCCCGACGTCCCGACTGAAGTGGCCCAACACCCGTGGAAACGCGCCCCACAAGCGCGGATGCGGGAACGGATCTTCGGGCAACCCATCCGACCCAACCATCGACAGCGGATGCGCGAGGATACGGCGCACATCCGCTTCGTCCATGCCGTAATACACCGCCCCCGCCGGTTGCAGCCGACGGGCCGCGTCCATCAGCGAAACATCCCACTCGGCGGCGATCGCCTGCAAGTCGCGCCCGCCCATTTCCGGGTGCGCTGTCGACCAGGTGATGGTGATGCGAAACGCATCGGTGACTTGCTTGAGATCCAGGGTCGAAGAACTCGCCGCATAGGGATAACAATCACACCCCACCGGATGAGTTTTCGCCGCCTGCTCCAGCGCCGCCAACAGCTGCGGACTACGCCCCCAGTTACCCGCGCCGGCACATTTGAGGTGGGAAATGATCACCGGCACCTGAGCATGCCGACCGACCAGAAACGCCTCGTCCATGGCCGCCAGCACCGGCTCGAACTCACTGCGCAGATGGGTGGTGTACACCGCGCCGAACGCCGTCAGTTCTTCGCTCAGTTGCAGCACTTCATCGGTCTCGGCATTGAACGCGCTGGCGTAGGCCAGGCCGGTGGATAAGCCAAGGGCGCCATCCTCCAGGCTCTCGCGCAACTGCGCGCGCATCGCGGCGATTTCATCGAAAGTGGCGCTGCGATGCAGGTCGTCCATATGGTTGCTGCGCAGCGCCGTGTGGCCGATCAGCGCCGCGACGTTGACCGCCGGCTGGGCGCGTTCCACGGCGGCGCGGTAATCGGCAAAACGCGGATAGGTGAACGCTTCACGCGGGCCCAGCAGGTTCATCGGGTCCGGCGGCTCAGCGCGCAAACTCACCGGCGAGGCGCTGATACCGCAGTTGCCGACAATCACCGTGGTCACCCCCTGGCTGAGCTTGGGCAGCATCTGCGGCTGACGGATCACCACCGTGTCATCGTGGGTGTGTACATCGATAAACCCCGGCGCCAACACCCGGCCTCGGGCGTCGATCACGTGCGTGGCCAGCGCGGCCGACAAGTCGCCGATCGCCTCGATACGCCCGTCGCGCAGCCCCACATCGGCGACATACCCCGGCGCGTTGCGGCCATCCATGACCAGCGCCTGGCGGATCAGCGTGTCGTACTGCATATCAGTCTCCCAGCGGCAGGCTGTCGGGCCCACCGCGATAGTCGTCGAGGGCCAGCTTGATGCGGCGCAGGCGTTCCTGGTTGTCGTCCGGCATGGCCAGCGCCAGCTCAGTGGCGAGCAGGTCGATGGCCAGCAGCATGCCGTAGCGCGCCGCCGTGGGTTTGTAGATGAAGCTGGTTTCGGCCGGTTGCAGCGCCAGCACCACATCCGCCAGCCCGGCCAAGGGTGAACCGGCCAGGGTGATGGCGACGATGGGCGTGTCGTAGTTGCGCGCCAGGGCCACCACGTCCAGCAACTCCGGGGTGAGGCCGCTGAGCGAACAGACGATCAGCGCCTGCTCGGGCCCCAGCGTCGCCGCCGTGACGCGCATCATCACCGGGTCATGGCAGGCGGCAATCGGATAGCCCAGGCGCACCAGACGCACTTGCAACTCCTCGCTGCACAGGCTCGACGGGCCGCCCATGCCGAACGCGTGGATCATGCGTGCCTTGCCCAGCAGGCTGACCGCATCGACGAAGCCGGCCTGATCGAACCCCGACAGGTGCTGGCGCAACGTCGCTTCGATATCGCCGAGAATCTGCCGATGAAACCCCGACTGCTCAGGCTTGCCCGCCGGGTCGAGGAAGCGGCTGCCCACGCCACTGGCCTGGGCCAGTTGCAGGCGCAAGTCGCGCAAATCCCGGCACCCGACGCTGCGCGCAAACCGCGACAACGTGGCGGTGCTGACCTCGGCGCGTTGGGACAACGCCTCCAGGCTAGCCGACGCGGCAAAGCCCACGTCATCGAGCATCAGCTTGGCGATACGCCCTTCGCCGGCACTGAAAGACGCCTGGCGGGCGCGGATCTGGTAGAGGATGTCCATGGAGGCTCCGGGTTACAGGACGCAGGACAGACCATACGTCAGACCGAAGGCGACCAGCGAAATCAGGGTCTCCAACACGGTCCAGGTCTTGAAGGTCTGGATCACAGTCATATTGAAGTATTCCTTGATCAGCCAGAAGCCGCCGTCGTTGACGTGGGAAAAGATCACCGAACCCGCCCCGGTCGCCAGCACCAGCAATTCAGGGTGTGGATAACCCAGGCCCAGCGCAACCGGCGCAACCACCCCGGAAGCGGTGGTCATGGCCACGGTGGCCGAGCCGGTGGCGATACGCATCAACGCGGCGAACAACCAGCCCATCACCAGCGGCGACAGGTTGAACGCGTGGGCCAGGCCGAGGATTTCGTTGGTCACGCCGGCGTCCACCAGAATCCGGTTCAACCCGCCGCCCGCGCCCACCAGCAAGGTGATACTCGCGGTCGGCGCCAGGCATTCGTTGGTGAACTTGAGGATCGACTCGCGGTTGAAACCCTGCGCCAGGCCGAGGGTCCAGAAACTCACCAGGGTCGCCACCAGCAGCGCGATCACCGAGTTGCCGATAAACAACAGGAACTGGTTGAAACCGCTGCCGGGCGTGGAAATCAGATTGGCCCAGCCGCCGATCATCATCAGCACCACCGGCAACAGAATGGTGCCCATGGTCAGGGCGAAACTCGGCAAACGGCTGCGTGGCTCGCGCTCGATGAACTGGCGCTCCAGCGGGTTTTCCGCTGGCAGGTGAATGCGCGGCACGATGAACTTGGCGTACAGCGGGCCGGCGATGATCGCCGTGGGAATGCCGATCAAAATCGCATAGAGCACGGTCTGCCCGACCGAGGCGTTATACGCCAGCACCGCCATCATCGCCGCCGGGTGCGGCGGCACCAGCGCATGCACCACCGACAGGCCGGCGACCATCGGCAAGCCGACCATCAGGATCGACACCCCCACACGCCGCGCCACGGTAAAGGCGATCGGCACCAGCAACACAAAACCGACCTCGAAAAACAGCGGCAGCCCCACCAGAAAGGCAATGCACACCATCGCCCAATGGGCATTGCGCTCGCCGAACCGGTTGATCAACGTGCGTGCCACCTGCTCGGCGCCGCCGGATTCAGCCATCATCTTGCCGAGCATGGTGCCCAGCGCAACCACCAGAGCGATATGCCCCAGGGTTTTGCCGACGCCCGCTTCGTAGGAGCCCATGATGGTGTCCGCCGGCATCCCGGCCATCAGCGCCAGGCCGATGGACACCAGGGTGATGACGATAAACGGGTTGAGTCGGTAACGTGCAATCAGCACGATCAAAGCAATGATGGCGATGGCGGCGTATGCCAATAGCCCGAAGCCCGGTGATGCGGCCATGCGGTACTCCTCGGAAAGGGTCACGTCGAATTGGTTGTGAAACTCATAAATCATTACCGAGGAGCATTTTCAATTTTTATGAAAGTAATTTTCGCCCACAGATAAGCGCTGTCGCGTTGGGACATGCCCAACGGCCGTGCATGAAAATTCGGGGGGTGTTCTTACATCAAATTCAGAAAAGACCGGAAACTCAACGCGCACGCTTGAGTCTTAAAATGCGCCCCCACGAATATCCAGGACACTCGATCATGACCCGCACCTCTCTCACCGCCTGCGCCCTGCTGCTCGCCCTGTGCGGCAGCGCATCGGCCGCCGACAACGCCGCACTGAAGAAATGCATGGACAGCGCCAACACGACCGTCGACATGGTCAAGTGCAACACCCAACAGGCCAAGGTGCAGGACAAACGCCTGAACACCGCCTACCAGACCGCCCTCGCCGCCCAGGAAGGCGCGCGCAAGCAGCAATTGCAGGAGGTGCAGCGCCTGTGGATCAAATACCGCGATGCCAATTGCGCCTTTGCCGGCAGTGCCACCGGCGGCAGCATCGATCAGGTCAACGGCTCCGCCTGTGTGCTGGACATGACCCAGACCCGCGCCCAGGAACTGGAAGACCTGGTCGGGCCGTAATGAATGGAAACCCTCGCCCTCCCGTAGGAGCGCGCTTGCTCGCGAAAATCGTCAACGATGACGCGTGTTGTCTGGATAGACGTGGCGCTCTCGGGTTTTTCGCGAGCAAGCTCGCTCCTACAGGGGTTGCGGTCAGTCGTGATGGACCTTGGCGCGCTTGAGCAGCTTCTTGCAGCGCTCGGACAAATGCAGCACGCGCAGATGCTTGCCGGCCTTGCTGTAACGCTCGCGCAAGGTCATCAGCGCGGCAATCGCGGAGTAGTCGACAACGCTCAGGTGGCGGCAATCCAGCGTCACCGCGGCCGGGTCGTTGGCCGGGTCGAATTGATTCAAAAACGGCGTGGTCGAGGCAAAGAACAACGTGCCATGCACGCGGTAGAGTTTGCTGCCGTCCGCTTCCAGATATTCATCGGCGTACAGTTCACGCGCCTGTTGCCAGGCGAAGTTCAGCGCTGCGATTACGATCCCGCAGAGCACCGCCGTGGCCAGGTCGGTGAACACAGTGATCACGGTCACCGCGATGATCACCAGCACGTCATTGAGCGGCACCTTGTTGATCACCCGCAGCGACGCCCAGGCGAAGGTCTGCTGCGACACCACGAACATCACCCCGACCAGCGCCGCCAGCGGAATGCGCTCGATCAGCGGTGACAGAAACAGAATGAACAACAGGATCATCACCCCAGCCAAGACCCCGGACAAACGCCCGCGTCCGCCGGAGCTGAGGTTGATCACGGTTTGCCCGATCATCGCGCAGCCGCCCATGCCGCCGAACAGGCCCGAGAGCATATTCGCCGCGCCCAGGGCCATGCTTTCGCGGTCGGGGTAGCCGCGGCTCTCGGTGATTTCGTCGGTGAGGTTGAGGGTCAACAGGGTTTCCAGCAGGCCGACCATTGCCATCAGAAACGCGTAGGGCGCGATGATGCCGAGGGTATCCAGGCTCCAGGGGATCTGCGGCAGTGCGAAGCTCGGCAGGCCACCGGCGATGTGGGCCATGTCGCCCAGCGTGCGCGTCGGCAAGCCCAGCAGGTACACCGCCAGGCCCACGCCGAGGATCGCCACCAGAGCGGGCGGCACAGCACGGGTCAGGCGCGGCAACAGGTAGACGATGGCCATGGTCACCAGCACCAGGCCGCTCATCACATACAGCGGCGTGCCGCTGAGCCAGGTATCACCGCTCTTGAAATGCTCCAACTGCGCCAGGGCAATGATGATCGCCAGGCCGTTGACGAACCCCAGCATCACCGGGTGCGGCACCATCCGCACCAGCTTGCCCAGGCGCAGCAGGCCGAAGACCAGCATGATCAGCCCGCCCAGCAGCACCGTCGCGAGCAAATACTCCACGCCGTGTTGCACCACCAGCGCGACGATCACCACCGCCATCGACCCTGCGGCGCCAGAGACCATCCCCGGCCGCCCGCCGAACAATGCCGTGAGGGTGCAGATGATGAACGCGCCGTAGAGCCCCATCAGCGGGTTGAGATGCGCCACCAGGGCAAAGGCGATGCACTCGGGCAGCAAGGCAAAAGACGTGGTGAGGCCGGCCAGGGCGTCGGCGCGAAGACGGGTGAGGTTCATGAGGTACCGGGCATTGCGGGGAATAAGGCGGGGAATGGTACGGAAATGCGGTCGGTGGTGCCAGTGAAGCGTCAGGGCAGATTGACCGGGATGCCCCGTTCGCGGGCAAGCCCACTCCCATGGTTTGATCGGTGCACCCGTTATCGAGGTGTGAACACCGTCAAATGTGGGAGTGGGCTTGCCCGCGAAGGGTACACCACGGTCTCACGCCGACATCAGACCATTTCGCGGCGAATCCACTCCACCACCGATGTGCGCTTGGGCACCCACCCCAACAATTCACGGGCATGCTTGCCGCGCACCCGGCTGTTGGAACCCAGGCCGTAGTTGGCCATTTCATAGCCCCATTCGGCTTCTGCGTCGGCCAACGGCCAGTCCTGCGGCTTGCCCAGGTTCAGGGCTTCGGCGATGGCGGTGGTCATGTCGATGAACGCCGCTTCACCGCTTTCCACGAAGTAGAACGTGCCCGGCACATTCTTCTCCAGCGCCAGCCGATAGAGCGCGACCACGTCCTCGATATGCACATTGGACCAGATGTTCTGCCCCGTACCGACATGGCGCACCACCCCGCTCTTGCGCGCCTGCTTGAGCAAGCGCGGCAGTTGCACGCTGTCGCGCTTCACGCCCAGGCTGTGGCCGTAGATCAGGGTGTTGCAGATCACCGCCGAGTTCACCCCGTCTTGGGCGGCTGCCAGGATCAGGTTGTCGATGGCGACACGTGCGGCCTTGTCGACGGTCGGTTCCGGCAGGTGGTCCTCGAAGTAGATGATATCGCTGGCCTTGCCGCCCGATGCATCGCCGACGATGCTCGAACCGCTGGTGTGCAGGAACGGTTTGTTCGAACCTTTCAAGGCGGCCAACAGCGTTTCCACCGCCGCGCGATGGTCGCTGCTGGCGGCGTTGATCACCGCGTCGGCCTGCCGGGCCTGTTCGGTCAACACCGCACGGTCATCCAGGGTGCCGATGACCGGGGTGATGCCCAGGGCCGTCATCTCGGCGGCTTGCTCGGCGCTGCGCACCAGCCCCGTCACATGGTGGCCGGCCTTGACCAGGCCGGTGGCGATGGAGCCGCCGATAAATCCGGCGGCGCCGGTAACGAATACGTTCATGGAGGTCTCTCCTGACTGAGTAAGTGATGGGCCCAGTATCAAGCCCCCATCCCTGGCGAATAAGACCGTGTTGCCCAATTCAATCTTGCGCGCAGGTCACGAATCAGCAGGCGTACCGCGCCAGCTTGGCCTGGATAAAGTCCAGGAAGCATTGGATGCGCAAGGCCAGTTGCGAGTTGCGGTAAAACACCGCGTGGATCGGCTGGCGATAACCGCTGTTGAAGGCTTCCAGCAGCGGCACCAGGCGCCCGGCGTCGATGTCGTCGCTGGTCATGAAGTTCGACAGGCAGCCAATGCCCTGCCCTTCGAGCGCCAGCTGGCGCACGGTTTCACCGCTGGACGCAGCAATGCCGGGCTCGATCAGCCAGCGGTCGCCCGCCACGTGGCGCAACGGCCAGTGGTTGAGCGTCTCGGTCTGGGTGAAGCCGAGCAAGGTGTGCTCGGCCAACTCGGCGACCGTGGTCGGCGTGCCGTACTGCTTGAGGTAAGCGGGGCTGGCGAGGATATGCAGCGGGGTGCAGCCCAGGGATCGCGCATGCAGGGTGGAATCGGCCAGCGCGCCGATGCGAATCGCAATGTCGGTGCTCTGCTCCAACAGGTCGATGATCAAGTCATCGCTGTTCAACTCCAGCTGGATCTCTGGGTACAGCCCGCGAAACTCGGCGATGTACGGCACGATCCCATGCAGCATGAACGGCACGGCGGCGTTGATGCGCAAGCGCCCCGCCGGTTTCTTCTGGCGCGACGACAAGCGCTCCTCCAGATCATCCATCTGCGCCAGGATCACCTTGGCCTGTTCGAAGAAGTACTTGCCCTCCTCGGTCAGGTCCATGCGCCGCGTGGTGCGGTTGATCAGCGTGGTGTCGAGCTTGGCTTCCAGGCGCGACAAGGTGCGGCTGACCGCCGATGGTGTCTGCCCGACCTGCTCCGCCGCTGCCGAAATCGAGCCGCACTCAATCACGTTGACGAAGATCTGTAGCTCATCGGATCGGGCTTTCACAGGCTGTCCTCTTTCTCGGTTCAGCGCAGCTTACACCGAGAGGTCGAACACCTGCGCCAGATGCTGCTCGTAGCGCGCCACATCGGCGTCGATGGCCGGGCGCTTCATGACGTCCACGCAGAGGAACGTCGGCAAGGCCGTCATGCCGAGGAACTCATTGGCCTTGTGAAACGCGAAGTACACCGCGTCCACGCCTTTGCCCTCAAAGAAATCGCTCGGGTCGTCGAAGGCTTGCTGCGGGGCGTTCCAGGTCAGCGACAACATGTATTGCTTGCCGTGGATCAGGCCGCCGCTGCCGTATTTCTGCGAGGCGTCGGAACGGGTACGGCCATCGCTGGCGTAGAGGCTGCCGTGGCCTTCGGTGAAGACTTCGTCGATGTACTTCTTCACGATCCATGGCGCGCCCATCCACCAGCCGGGCATCTGGTAGATGATCACGTCGGCCCAGAGGAATTTGGCGACTTCTTCGGCCACATCGTAGCCTTCATCAATATGCGTGACCTTGACGTCGATACCGCCACGGTCGAGCACAGCCACGGCAGCGTCATGCAGGGTGGTGTTGTAGCGACCGTCGGAGTGGGCGAATTTTTTACCGCCGTTGAGCAGCAGGACTTTTTTCATGGGGGGAGCGCCTTGAGATTAAAAATGTCTGAAGGCAGGGTATCGATGTGCCTTGCGCGGAATAAGCCTTGGCGCGGCAAAATACATTTGACTAAAAATCACGAATCAAACTCTATTATTGCCTTTATCCACTGATCAACAGATGCGCGCCCAACAGCGCCATGCCGATAAAAAACACCCGTTTGAACAACACGGCACTGATCCGTTGGCGCAACGCCTGCCCCAGCCACATGCCCAACAAGGCCGGCGCCAGCGCCAACAACGAGGCATTGATCTCGCCGCCGCCGAGGCTGCCGCGCCAGGCCAACCCGGCCGCCAGCGCCAGTGTCGACACGCTGAACGACAGCCCCAATGCCTGCACCAACTGATCGCGATTCAACCCCAGCGCTTGCAGATACGGCACCGCCGGAATCACGAAGACGCCGGTGGCCGAGGTGATCAGGCCGGTGACCAGCCCACACACCGGCGCCAACCAACGCTCGGTCGCGGGCGTCACCTTGAATGCGGGCAGGAACAGCCCACTCAACGCATACACCAGCAAGGCCGCGCCCAATGCGCGCACCACCCCGGCGCCACTGCCCATTCCCAGCCACAGCGTGCCCAACCCGGTGCCGAGGACAATCAGCAGCAACAGCGGCCACAAGCGCTTGAGCAACACGCTCAAGTGGCCGCCGAAGGCCAGCTGCCAAAGGTTGGTCACCGTCGAAGGGATGAGCAGCAACGCCGCAGCCTGCGCCGGCAACATAGCCAGGCCGAGCAAGCCCATGGCGACGGTGGGCAGGCCCAGGCCGATCACACCTTTGACGGTGCCGGCCAGCAGGAAGGTGCCGATCACCAGCAGGGTCAGGGCGGGGCCGAGGTTTTGGTAGAACGCGAGGAATGTCTGCATGGCGGGATTGTGAGGGCTTTCGCCGGGGTTGGAAATTCGCCATATACTGAGGCAGCCTCTTGTTTTGCATGAGGCTGATGCCGCCATCGCGGGCAAGCCCCCTCCCACTGTTGAAATGCATTCCAAATGTGGGAGCGGGCTTGCTCGCGATAGCGCCAGTCCAGCGAAAGGAAATCTTCCAGCCATGCACTTTGACCTGATCGACCTGCGCCTCTACCTGCACGTCCTCGATGCCGGCAACATCACCGCCGGCGCCAGCCGCAGCCACTTGTCCCTGGCCGCCGCCAGCGCGCGCATCCGCGCGATGGAAGCTGCGCTCGGGGTTGAATGCCTTGAACGCGGCCGTCGTGGCGTCACGCCGACGGCTGCGGGCCAGGCCTTGGCGCGTCATGCCCGGCTGTTGCTGCAACAGGCCGAGCACCTGCAACAGGACCTGGCGGAATACGCCAACGGCGTCAAAGGCCAGGTGCGCCTGCTGTGCAACACCACCGCCCTCAGCGAATACCTGCCGGAACTGCTCGCGGATTTCCTGCGCGACCACCCCAACCTGGACATCGACCTGCAGGAACTGCCCAGCCTGCGCATCACCCAGGCCTTGCGCCAGGGCACCGCAGACCTCGGGATCATCTCCGACGCGGTGGACACCCACGGCTTGCAGACCCTGGCGTTTCGCGACGATCCGCTGGTGCTGGTCATGCCGCTGGAGCATCCGTTGGCGGCAAGTACGGTGAGTTTTATCGACAGCCTGCATTACGACTATGTGGGCCTGGCCGCCCACAGCGCGCTGGCGGTGTACCTGGAAGAACAGGCGTTGCACGCGGGGTTTCGCTTGCACACGCGGATCCGCGCCGAGGGTTTTGACGGCGTGCTGCGCATGGTCGCACGCGGTGCGGGCCTGGGGATCGTGCCCCAGGCGGCGCTGGCGCGCTGGCCGTTGGCGCAGCGCGTCAAGGCCCAGCCGTTGCGAGAAGCTTGGGCCTGTCGAACGCTGCTGTTATGCGCGCGCTCGTTCGAACACCTGCCGGGTTATGCCAGGGCCTTGCTCGACGCCTTGGCCCTGCCCTTGCGGAAAAATCCGTAATACACCGCCGACAGAATCAGCAGGAACGGCACGCCGAACACCAAGGTCATCTTGAACGCATCGGTGAAATACGTGGTGATCATCACCGCGCCCATCAGCACCAGGCCCAGCAGCGTGCTGTAGGGAAACAGGCGCAGCTGGAACGACAACTTCGCCCCGCCATGACACTTGCGATAACGGCGGAAGAACAAGTGCGTCAGGAAGATCATGAACCAGGTGAAGATCGCGCCGAACATCGAGATCGCCATCATCAGCGTGAACGAGCTTTCCGGGTAGACCACGTTAAGCAAAGTCGCCAGGCCGATGCCCGAGCTGGACAGCAACAAAGCGTTCAGCGGGATGCCGCTCTTGCTCAACGCACCCATGGACTTGGGCGCAAAGCCGGCGCGGGACAGGCTGAACATCATGCGTGTGGTGATGTAGAGCTGGCTGTTCATCGCTGACAGCGCCGCGATCAGGATCACGAAATTCATCACCCCGGTGGCGCCGGGAATGCCGAGGGTCTGCATCACAGTGACGAACGGGCTCTGCGTCTGCCCGGCCTGGTTCCACGGCACGATGGCCAGCATCAGCGCCAGGGTCAGCAGGTAAAACACCACCAGGCGCGCGATGGTCGCGCGAAAGGCTTTCTTCACCGCCTGCTCCGGGTCGGCCGCTTCACCGGCGGCGACGGCGATCATCTCTACGCTCAAGTAGCTGAAGATCGAGACGATCACTGCGATCCACATACCGCTCAAGCCATGCGGGAAAAAGCCGTCGTGGGCCGTGTAGTTCTGCACCCCGTACTGCGGGTTGCCGGAGCCGAACACCACGTACACCGCGAGGAGGATGAAACCGACGATGGCGCTGATCTTGATCGTCGAAAACCAGTATTCGAAGTTGCCGAAGGTTTTCACGCTGATGGCATTGAGCAGGATCAGCACGCTGGAGAACGACACGATCCACACCCACTCCGGCACGTTGGCGAACCAGTACTTCATGTACATCGCCACCGCCGTGACCTCGGCGCCCACCGCCAGCACAATCGCCGCCCAATAGGCGTAGCGCACCAGGAACCCGGCCAGCGGGCTGATGTAGAACTCGGCGTAGGCCCCGAAGGAGCCGGAGGTGGAATGGGCCACCGTCATCTCCGCCAGGCAGCCCATCAGCAGCAAGGTGATCAACGCTCCAATGGCGTAACTCAGCAGCACGCTGGGCCCGGCATAACCGATGGCATAGGCGCTGCCCATGAACAGCCCGGTGCCGATGGCGCCACCGATGGCGATCATGCTCATCTGGCCGGAAGTGAGCTGGCGCCTCAGGCCCAGTTCGCGGTGGGTGATTTCTGCAAAGCCGTCGTTTGGCGTGGTCACGTGGTGTGCCCCTTATTGTTGTGATTGCACGATTTGTCTGTTGCCGCAGATCCCTGTGGGAGGGGGCTTGCTGGTGATAGCAGTCGTTCAGTTGATACCTAGGTGACTGACCCGCCGCCATCGGGGGCAAGCCCCCTCCCACATTGAGCCTGCGTCAGGCACTCAATGGATGAACACCGCAGCCCCCATATAGCAGTCTTTCAGCCGATACCTAGGTGACTGATCCGCCGCCATCGGGGGCAAGCCCCCTCCCACATTGAGCCTGCGTCAGGCACTCAATGGATGAACACCGCAGACCCCATATAGCAGTCTTTCAGTCGATACCTAGGTGACTGATCCGCCGCCATCGGGGGCAAGCCCCCTCCCACATTGAGCCTGCGTCAGACACTCAATGGATGAACACCGCAGACCCCATATAGCAGTCTTTCAGTCGATACCTAGGTGACTGACCCGCCGCCATCGGGGGCAAGCCCCCTCCCACATTGAGCCTGCGTCAGACACTCAATGGATGAACACCGCAGACCCCATATAGCAGTCTTTCAGTCGATACCTAGGTGACTGATCCGCCGCCATCGGGGGCAAGCCCCCTCCCACATTGAGCCTGCGTCAGACACTCAATGGATGAACACCGCAGACCCCATATAGCAGTCTTTCAGTCGATACCTAGGTGACTGACCCGCCGCCATCGGGGGCAAGCCCCCTCCCACATTGAGCCTGCGTCAGACACTCAATGGATGAACACCGCAGACCCCATATAGCAGTCTTTCAGTCGATACCTAGGTGACTGACCCGCCGCCATCGGGGGCAAGCCCCCTCCCACATTGAGCCTGCGTCAGACACTCAATGGATGTACACCGCAGCCCCCATATAGCAGTCTTTCAGTTGATACCTAGGTGACTGATCCGCCGCCATCGGGGGCAAGCCCCCTCCCACATTGAGCCTGCGTCAGACACTCAATGGATGAACACCGCAGCCCCCATATAGCAGTCTTTCAGTTGATACCTAGGTGACTGATCCGCCGCCATCGGGGGCTAGCCCCCTCCCACATTGAGCCTGCGTCAGACACTCAATGGATGAACACCGCAGCCCCCCTGTGGGAGGGGGCTTGCCCCCGATGGCGGTGTGTCGGTCGCCGGATTCGCACGCTGATACAGCGCTATCGGGAGCAAGCTCCCTCCCCCCATTGTTGTCTGTGTTTATTCAAGTGACGCTGTTACGGACCTTGAATTGCGCCTGGTCCCAGGTGCGGTTGTCGAGGATCTCACCGAGGATTTCCACGGCGTCCCACACTTCGGTAAAGCAGGTGTACAGCGGCGTAAAACCAAAACGCATGATGCGCGGCTCGCGGTAGTCGCCAATCACTCCACGGGCAATCAGTGCCTGGATCACCGCATAACCTTCAGGGTGTTCGAAGCTCACATGGCTGCCGCGTCTGGCGTGCTCACGCGGGGTGATCAACACCAGGCCGTGGGCGGCGCAGCGGGCTTCAACCAGTGCGATAAACAGGTCGGTCAAGGCCAGGGATTTACCGCGCAGGCTGGCCATGTCGGTCTGTTCGAAAATCTCCAGGCCGCATTCCACCATGGCCAGCGAGGTGATCGGCTGGGTGCCGCACAGGTAACGGGCGATGCCGGCACTCGGTGCATAACGCGTCTCCATGGCGAACTGCCGGGTATGCCCGAACCAGCCCGACAACGGCTGGCGCACCACGTCCACCAGCGCCGGGTTGACCCACACGAACGCCTGGGAACCAGGGCCGCCATTGAGGTATTTGTAGGTGCAACCGATCGCATAATCGGCGCCGGCCTGGTGCAGGTCGATGGGCACCGCACCTGCCGAATGCGCCAGATCCCAGAGGCTCAGCGCGCCGCACTCGTGGCTCAACGCGGTGAGCGCGTGCATGTCGTACATGTAGCCGGTCTTGTAGTTGACGTGGGTGAGCATCACCACCGCCACGTCCGGGTCGATGGCCTGGGGCAGTTCGTCCGGGCTGTTGACCAGGCGCAGCGAATAGCCCTGTTGCAGCAACTCGGCGAGGCCTTCGGCGATGTACAGGTCGGTGGGGAAGTTGCTCGCTTCGCTGACGATCACCTTGCGCTGCGGCGCGCGTTGGCGCTGCACGCTCAAGGC
Source organism: Pseudomonas sp. LY-1 (assembly GCF_053502595.1). Lineage (NCBI taxonomy): Bacteria > Pseudomonadati > Pseudomonadota > Gammaproteobacteria > Pseudomonadales > Pseudomonadaceae > Pseudomonas > Pseudomonas sp. LY-1. The sequence goes on from NZ_CP094353.1 coordinate 5,804,413, forward strand.
GGCGCTGAGCACCTTGAACAGGTTGATGGAAGTGGTATCGGTGATCACCACTTCGCCCTCCCCCGCGCCGATCAACGGCGCCAGGCGATTGCCCAGGCGCTGGGACAAGTCCGCCCAACCCGCGCTGTTCCAGCTGCGAATCAAGCCATTGCCCCACTCCTCGGCGATCACCTGCTGCGCCCGCGCAAGCGCGGCCACCGGACGTGCGCCGAGGGAGTTGCCGTCGAGGTAGATCACCCCCTGCGGCAAGGCGAACTGGTGACGCAGCGGCGCCAACCGGTCCTGGTCGTCAAGGGCTTGGCAATGGCTTCGAGTGATCATGGGCTGTCCTGGTTTTTATAAGTGAAGATGCCGTAAATAATGAGCGAAGTTTTAGAGAATTTTCGTGCAAAGTTGTGGGCAACAGGCTAATTAAGCTGTAGGAAATTCGAAGTTCAACCGAAAACACGCGGATTTATTCTAAGCATGATTCTCGACGCCACCGACCTGCGCCTCCTGCATTTCCTGCAACAGGACGGCCGTATCAGCAACCAGGAACTCGCAGAAAAAGTCGCGCTGTCGCCCTCCGCCTGCCTGCGCCGTCTGCGCCTGTTGGAAAGCGAAGGCATCATCAGCGGCTATCGGACGGTGTTGAATGCCGAGCGGTTGGGGATCGAACTCGAGGCCATCGTCCACCTGTCGGTGCGCCAGGACGTGGAGGACTGGCACGAGACGTTTATCCAGAAGGTGCAAGGCTGGCCGGAAGTGGCCAGCGCCTACGTGATCACCGGCGCCAGCAACTACGTGCTGCGGGTGCAGGCGCGCAACCTCAAGCACTTTTCGGACTTTATCGTGAACCACCTGAACCGCACGGCGGGAGTGATGGATATCCGTTCGGAGATCGTGTTGCAGAAGATCAAGGATCGCGATGAAGTGTTGGACCTGGTGCTGCGCAAATAGTCAGCCACACCACCAAACAATGTGGGAGGGTGGCTTGCCCCCGATAGCCGTGTGTCAGTCAGTTAAATGTTTACTGATCCGCCGCTATCGGGAGCAAGCTCCCTCCCACATTTTTTTGACCGCGTTGATCAATCTTCCAATGCACGCACGCGCTGCATGCGCTTTTGCTCCAGCGGCGCATCGGCAAGCTGCACCTCGAAGTCAAAATCGATCTGCGCAAAGCGCCCTTCCACACCCAGTTCCCGCGCCAGCTGCTGATCGTCGCTGAAGCGAATTTCGGCAATTAATTCATCCCGTGTCGCGTAGGCAAAATCATCGTGCAGGTACGGGTCGTCCGACAGGTTGATCTGCGTGGTCAGGTGCCGATGCCCCGGCGCCGAGATGAAGAAGTGAATATGCGCCGGCCGCTGCCCGTGGCGTCCCAACTGATTGAGCAACTGCTGGGTCGGCCCGGTCGGCGGGCAGCCATAACCCGACGGCACGATGCTGCGAAAACGGAAGTTGCCCTGGGCATCGGTCTCGATGCGGCGGCGCAGGTTGAATTCCGACTGCGCGGTGTCGAACCAGGAGTAAGTGCCGCCGGTATTGGCCTGCCACACATCGACAATCGCCCCGGCCAACGGCTTGCCCTGCGTGTCCCGTACCTGGCCGCGCATGAACAGCGGCACGCCCGGGTCCTGGCCGTCGTCCAGGCGCGCTTCGTATTTCGACAGCGGCGCCCCCGCCACATACAGCGGGCCTTCGATGGTGCGCGGGGTGCCGCCGGTTTTGCCGGTTTCTTCGTCGGCGGCGTCCATCAACAGGTCCAGGTAATGCTCCAGGCCAAGCCCGGCGGCGAGCAAACCGGCTTCCTGGTGTTGACCCAATTCGTTGAGGTAGTTGACCGCCGCCCAGAACTCTTCGGGGGTGACTTCCAGGTCTTCGATGATGTTCACCGTGTCCCGCAGGATCCGGTAGATCAGCGTCTTGGTGCGCGGGTTGCCGCTTTCGCTGCGGTGGCCGCTGGCTTCTTCGAGAAACTGTTGGGCATGGGCAGTCTGGGACAGTCGGATGGACATGGTGCAATCCTCATCTTGTAATTATTGGGGATAAAACAGGCTCAGCGGTCGTCCGCGTGGATCGACGACGGGTGCCGGCACAGCGCATTCACTTCGATGGCCATGTAGGGATAAAGCGGCAGTTGCATCAGCAGGTCGTGCAGTTCCTGCACGCTGTCGACATCGAACACGCTGTAGTTGGCGTAGAGCCCGGCGATGCGCCACAGATGGCGCCATTTGCCCTCTTGCTGCAGGCGCTGCGCCAGGGCTTTTTCGTCGGCCTTGAGGCTGGCGGCACGTTCGGGGTTCATGTCGACGGGCAGGTGTACGCTCATTTTTACGTGGAACAACATGGCAGGCGCCTCTTAGTGGTTGTCACGACGGAAGAACGCCAGGCGCTCTTCATCGATGGCCAGGCCCAGGCCCGGTGCGGTGCTGACATGCAGCTGGAAATCGCGGTACACCAGCGGCTCGGTGAGGATGTCTTCGGTGAGCAGCAGCGGGCCGAACAGCTCGGTGCCCCACGCCAGTGTGTCCAGGGTGAGAAACGCATGGGCCGAGGCCAGGGTGCCGAGGCCGCCTTCGAGCATGGTGCCGCCGTACAGGCCGATCCCGGCCGCTTCGGCAATCGCGGCCGTGCGCAACACCGCGCGCGGGCCGCCGTTCTTGGCGATCTTGAGGGCGAACACCGAAGCCGCGCCTTCGCGGGCCAGGTTGAAGGCGTCCTCGACACATTCGATGGATTCGTCGGCCATGATCGGCGCCGGGCTCGACAGCTGAAGCCGGGCCATGCCAGCGCGGTTGTTGCGCGAGATCGGCTGTTCGATCAGGTCGATAGCGTTGTCGCCGAGCACCTTGCAGGCGCGCAGGGCGACGGCTTCATCCCAGGCCTGGTTGACATCGACGCGCACACTGGCGCGCTCGCCCAGGGCTTTTTTGATCGCGATCACATGGGCCAGGTCGGCACTGACCTCACCGGCGCCGATCTTCAATTTGAAGACGCGGTGACGGCGCAGGTCGAGCATCTTCTCGGCTTCGGCAATGTCCTGCTCGGTGTTGCCGCTGGCCAGGGTCCAGGCCACCGGCAACGCATCGCGCACACGGCCGCCGAGCAGTTCGCTGACCGGCAGGTGCAGGCGTTTGCCCAGCGCATCGAGCAAGGCGCTTTCGACGGCGGACTTGGCGAAGGTGTTGCCGCGAATGCTGCGCGCCAGGCGCAACATGGCGGCATTGATGTTGTTCGCGTCCTGGCCGATCAGCAGCGGGGCGAAGTGGCGGTCGATGTTGATCTTGATGCTGTCGGGGCTTTCGTTGCCGTAGCTCAGGCCGCCGATGGTGGTGGCTTCGCCGAGGCCTTCGACGCCGTCGGCGCAACGCAGGCGGACGATCACCAGGGTCTGGTTCTGCATCGTGTGCATCGCCAGCTTGTGCGGGCGGATAGTGGGGAGGTCGACGATGATGGTTTCGATCGACTCGATGGCACAAATCGGCATGGCTATACCCGTTGGGTTCTTTATAGATTTGAGCCGATTCTGTGCCGCATTTTTCCTGGCTTCCAATATAGAATTGGTCTCGCACAATACCTTCAAGGTATCAAAGGAGCTGTCATGGAACTGCGACATCTGCGCTATTTCCAGGTGCTGGGCGAGACCCTCAACTTCACCCGCGCCGCCGAACGCCTGCACATCGCCCAGCCGCCGTTGAGTCGGCAGATCCAGCAATTGGAGGATGAATTGGGCGTAATACTGCTCGAGCGCGGCCGACCGCTGCGGCTGACCGAGGCCGGGCGTTTTTTCTATGAACACGCCACTGTGCTGCTGGAGCAGTTGGGCAAGGTCTGCGACACCACCCGGCGTATCGGCCAGGGCGAGAAGACCTGGCTGGGCATCGGCTTTGCGCCGTCGACCTTGTATGGCGTGCTGCCCGAGCTGATTCGGCGGCTGCGCAACCACGACGCGCTGGAACTGGAACTGGGGCTGTCGGAAATGACCACCTTGCAGCAGGTCGAAGCGCTCAAGGCCGGGCGGATCGACGTGGGCTTCGGGCGGATTCGCATCGATGACCCGGCCATCGTCCAGCGGGTGCTGGTCGAGGACCGCCTGGTTGCGGTGTTGCCCGCCGGCCACGCCTTGCTGGGCGCGCCCGCCACCCTCGCCCAATTGGCCGCCGAGCCGTTTGTGCTGTACCCCGGCAACCCGCGGCCCAGTTATGCCGACCATGTGATCGCGCTGTTCGACGCCCACGGTTTGAGCCTCAAGGTGGCGCAGTGGACCAACGAGTTGCAGACCGCCATCGGCCTGGTCGGCGCGGGCATGGGCGTGACGCTGGTGCCAGCGTCGGTGCAGGTGCTGCATCGCGCGGACATCGGCTACACGCCGGTGGTGGAAGCCACCGCGACCTCGCCGATTATTCTCAGCCGGCGGGTGAATGATCAGTCGCCGGGGCTGAATCATTGTTTGCAGTTGGTTGAAGAACTGATCTGAAATCTCCCAGGCACTGCAAATCTAATGTGGGAGGGGGCTTGCCCCCGATGGCGGTGTGTCAGTCAGTATATGTGTGGGCTGTCACACCGCTATCGGGGGCAAGCCCCCTCCTACATTTGATCTGCGGTGTTTTTTAGACAGTGCGCAGGCGCTTACGCTGCAGGGTTTGGCTCGGTGACTCGTCGAACAGCTTTCTGTACTCCGCCGAGAACCGCCCCAGGTGGGTGAAGCCCCAGCCCAGCGCAATCTCGGAGATGGTGCGGGTGGAGCCGTGTTCGAGGATCTCCTGGCGCACCGCCCCCAGCCGATACTTTTTCAGGTAAGCCATCGGCGACAGCGCGAAGTATTTGCGAAACGCATCGAACAGCTTGAACCGCGAGACCCCGGCGGCGGCTTCCAGGTCTTCCAGATGCACCGCTTCGCGGGCGTTGTCGTGAATGTGCTGGCGGGCGCGGATCAAGTAGTGCGGCAGCTTCACGCCAAGTACGTCGCGCAGTTCCTCTGAGTAATTATTCGGCTGGGCAAGGATCAGGCCCTTGATCAACGAGCTTTCCAGGTCGCGGGTAAACGCCGCCTGCTCGTACAACTCGCTGCTGCGCGCAAGCTCTGCGATGAAGTAACGCGCCATGCGCCACCACGAGGCCGGGGCGCCGTCCACCGCATCCATCACCGGTTCGAAACGCAGCGGCGCCTCGATCGGCCGTTGCAGCAAGCCTTCCAGCGACTCGCTCATCGCCGCCCGCGTAATCACCACCTGCAACTTGCGGCAATCGCCGGAAATCGCCAGCACCTGGTGCTCGTTGGGCGAGATGATCACGCCTTGATCGCGGTTGGAACTCAGGCGCTCGCCGTTCTTGCTCAACTCCTGCTCGCCTACCAGAGGCAGGCTCAGGCTGTAGCTGCTGAAGTGTTCGGCGTCCTCTATGTCGATGGTCACGTCGGTGCCGTATTCGATCACGCCCAAGGTGGTGGCGCGGGACTTGAACACGTTGGCGCTGTGATGGAAACGCAGGCGCTCGGGCGTGGCCGTCGCCAGGCGGTGCGGCCCGCAGATGCCGGACATCCAGCTGCGGGCGCCCTCCAGGTCGAAGCGTTCGATACGGATATCGCGTGTATGGCTACTCATCAGGCTGCACCCACGGCGGTTAGGCGGTTGCGCGCTCTGGCGGCGCGTCGTGACAGATCGACAGCAAGTTCTGCGCCACGGCGGCAGTCTCGCTGCTGGGTGGATAACAACGCTCGACTATGTGGATAAACCACCGACTTCTGCGCGCACCACCCTGCATGACAGTAGCGCATTGCGTCACCGCCCTGCACCGGCGTGGGTATTTCATGCCCAACTATCCGGCCCGCCTTCGCCCATTAAGCGGATAGCCCGCCGTCTCGGCGCAGTCGCTTAATGGCTGACCCGTTCAGCCATTATCAAAAGGTGCGTCCCATGAGTGGTGCAAGAAGCGTCGAGCAATGGAAAAGCTTCATCGACAGCTGCCTGGATTTCCGCCCCGCCGATGAAGTGTTCCGCATCGCCCGCGACATGTTCACCGAGCCGCAACTGTTCGACCTGGAGATGGAACTGATCTTCGAGAAGAACTGGATCTACGCCTGCCACGAAAGCGAACTGGCGAACAACCACGATTTCGTGACGATGCGCGCCGGGCGCCAGCCGATGATCATCACCCGCGACGGCGACGGCCAGCTCAACGCGCTGGTCAACGCCTGCCAACATCGCGGCACCACCCTCACCCGCGTCGGCAAGGGCAACCAGTCGACCTTCACCTGCCCGTTCCACGCCTGGTGCTACAAGAGCGATGGCCGGCTGGTGAAGGTCAAGGCGCCGGGGGAATACCCGGAAGGTTTCGACAAGGCCACGCGCGGCCTGAAAAAGGCGCGCATCGACAGCTACAAAGGCTTTGTGTTCATCAGCCTGGACGTGAACGGCACCGACAGCCTGGAAGACTTCCTCGGCGACGCCAAAGTGTTTTTCGACATGATGGTCGCCCAGTCCGCCACCGGTGAGCTGGAGGTGCTGCCGGGCAAGTCCGCCTACACCTACGACGGCAACTGGAAGCTGCAGAACGAAAACGGCCTGGACGGTTATCACGTCAGCACCGTCCACTACAACTACGTGGCCACGGTGCAGCACCGCCAGCAGGTCAATACCGCGAACGGCACCGCGGCCGGCACGACGCTGGACTACAGCAAACTCGGCGCCGGCGACGCGAATACCGACGACGGCTGGTTCGCCTTCAACAATGGCCACAGCCTGTTGTTCAGCGACATGCCCAACCCCACGGTACGCTCCGGCTACGCCACCATCATGCCGCGCCTGGTGGCAGAACACGGCCAGCCAAAAGCCGAGTGGATGATGCATCGCCTGCGCAACCTGAACATCTATCCGAGCCTGTTCTTCCTCGACCAGATCAGCTCGCAGTTGCGCATCATCCGCCCGTTGGCGTGGAACAAGACCGAGATCATCAGCCAGTGCCTGGGGGTGAAGCACGAGTCCGACGCCGACCGGGAAAACCGCATCCGCCAGTTCGAGGACTTCTTCAACGTCTCGGGCATGGGCACGCCGGACGATCTGGTGGAGTTTCGCGAGGCCCAGCGCGGTTTCCAGGGCCGCCTGGAGCGCTGGAGCGATATCTCACGCGGCAGCCACCGCTGGGCCACCGGGCCGACGCCGAACAGCGAAGCCCTCGGCATCCAGCCCGCCATGACCGGCACCGAATTCACCCACGAAGGCTTGTACGTCAACCAGCACCGCAACTGGCAGCAGTTCCTGCTCAACGGCCTCGACCAACGCGCGCTGAAGCTGCGGGAGGTGGAATGATGAATGCGCCATTGCAGTACCGGATCGAGCAATTTTTCTATCGCAAATCCGAGCTGTGCGACGCCCAGGACTGGGACGCCTACGTGCAGCTGTTCGACCCGCAGAGCGAATTCCACCTGCCGCAATGGGACTCCGAACACGTCTACACCCGCGACCCCAAGCGCGAAATGTCGCTGATCTATTACGCCAACCGCTCGGGCCTGGAAGACCGCGTGTTCCGCCTGCGCACTGGCAAGGCGGCGTCGGCCACGCCCATGCCGCGCACCTTGCACCTGATCCACAACGTGCGTATCGCCGAGCAGGCGGACGGCACGCTGGAGGTGCGCTTGAACTGGCACACGCTGTTCTATCGCCTGGCCACGTCGGAGCAGTTCTACGGCCACGCGACCTATCGCCTCAAGCCCCATGGCGACAGTTGGCTGATCACCCGCAAGCACGCGTTGTTGCTCAACGACACCATCAACTCGGTGCTGGATTTCTATCACCTGTAACGCTGGCGAACGCCCCCTTGTAGGAACGAGCTTGCTCGCGAAGGACGTCAACGATGACGCGGGCATCCTGAATGTACGCGGCGTCCTTGAGTTTTTCGCGAGCAAGCTCGCTCCTACAAGGGTTCACACATGAACCCACGGAGTACTGGGGATGAATCACAAAGTGGCCTTCAGTTTTGCCGACGGCAAGACGCTGTTTTTTCCGGTGGGCGCGCATGAGATCCTGCTGGATGCGGCCCTGCGCAATGGCATCAAGATTCCGCTGGATTGCCGCGAAGGCGTGTGCGGCACCTGCCAGGGCCGCTGCGAGAGCGGTGAATACAGCCAGGACTATGTGGACGAGGACGCCCTCTCCAGCCGCGACCTGCAACAGCGCAAGATGCTCAGTTGCCAGACCCGGGTGAAGTCGGATGCGACGTTCTACTTCGACTTCGATTCCAGCCTGTGCAACGCGCCGGGGCCGGTGCAGGTGCGCGGCACGGTGAGCGAGGTGCGGCAGGTCTCGACCGGCACCGCGATCCTGCAAGTGCAGCTGGAGCAAGCGCTGGACTTTCTGCCGGGCCAATACGCCCGCCTGGCGGTTCCGGGCACCGACAGCTGGCGCGCATATTCCTTTGCCAACCGGCCGGGCAATCAGCTGCGGTTTCTGATCCGCCTGCTGCCCGACGGGGTGATGAGCAACTACCTGCGCGAACGTTGCCAGGTCGGCGATCCGCTGCTGATGGAGGCGCCGCTGGGTGCGTTCTACCTGCGCCATGTCAGCCGACCGCTGGTGCTGGTCGCCGGCGGCACCGGGTTGTCGGCGTTGCTGGGCATGCTCGATGAACTGGCGGCCAACGCCTGCGAACGGCCGGTCCACCTGTACTACGGCGTGCGCGGCGCCGAGGACCTGTGCGAAGCGGCGCGCATCGAGGGTTACGCGTCCACCCTCGCGGATTTTCGCTACACCGAAGTACTGAGCGACCCGCCGCCCGCATGGCCCGGCAAGCGTGGCTACCTCACCGAGCATTTCGACCTGGCCGAATGGCGGGACAGTTCGGCCGATATGTACGTGTGCGGGCCCCCTCCGATGGTCGAATCCATCCAACAATGGCTGGTGGATCAGGCACTTGATGGCGTTCAGTTGTATTACGAAAAGTTCACGCAGAGTAATATCTGACCCCTCAGCACTTCTGAGGGGTTGGGCGCGGCGTGCAATCAACCCCAAGAAAAACAAGTAGAAGGGAATGTTAATGGCGGATGACATGGTTAACCCGGTAGGCCTCAAGCGTGGCCTGAAGAACCGGCATATTCAGCTGATTGCCTTGGGCGGCGCGATCGGTACGGGGCTGTTCCTCGGCTCGGCCGGCGTGCTCAAGTCGGCGGGGCCGTCGATGATCCTCGGCTACGCGATTGCCGGTTTTATCGCGTTCCTGATCATGCGCCAGCTCGGCGAGATGATCGTCGAAGAGCCGGTAGCCGGTTCGTTCAGCCACTTTGCCCACAAATACTGGGGCGGTTACGCGGGCTTCCTGGCGGGCTGGAACTACTGGGTACTCTACGTGCTGGTGGGCATGGCCGAACTGACGGCCGTGGGCAAGTACATCCAGTTCTGGTGGCCGGAGATTCCGACCTGGGTCAGCGCGCTGGTGTTCTTTGTCGCGGTGAACCTGATCAACACCCTGAACGTGAAGTTCTTCGGTGAGACCGAGTTCTGGTTCGCGATCATCAAGGTGGTGGCGATTGTCGGCATGATCGTGCTCGGCTGCTACCTGTTGTTCAGCGGCACCGGCGGCCCGCAAGCGTCGATCAGCAACCTGTGGAGCCACGGCGGTTTCTTCCCCAATGGCGGCATGGGGTTGTTGATGTCCATGGCGTTCATCATGTTCTCGTTCGGTGGCCTGGAGCTGGTGGGCATCACCGCCGCCGAGGCCAGCGAGCCGCGTAAAGTGATCCCGAAAGCGATCAACCAGGTGGTGTATCGCATCCTGATTTTCTACGTCGGCGCGCTGACCGTGCTGCTCTCGCTGTACCCGTGGGATCAACTGCTGCAAACCCTCGGCGCGTCGGGCGATGCCTACAGCGGCAGCCCGTTTGTGCAGATCTTCTCGCTGATCGGTAACGACACCGCCGCGCACATCCTCAACTTCGTGGTGCTGACCGCGGCGCTGTCGGTGTACAACAGCGGCGTGTACTGCAACAGCCGCATGCTGTTCGGCCTGGCCGAGCAAGGCGACGCGCCGAAAGCGCTGATGAAACTCAACAAACAAGGCGTGCCGCTGCGGGCCCTGGCGATTTCGGCGCTGGTGACGCTGCTGTGCGTGGTGGTCAACTACGTCGCGCCGCACAGCGCGCTGGAGTTGCTGTTCGCGCTGGTGGTCGCCTCGCTGATGATCAACTGGGCGCTGATCAGCCTGACCCACATCAAGTTCCGCAAGGCCATGGCCGAGCAAGGCGTGGTGCCGTCGTTCAAGACCTTCTGGTTCCCGTTCAGCAACTACCTGTGCCTGGCGTTCATGCTGATGATCATCAGCGTGATGCTGGCGATTCCGGGCGTTCGCGATTCGGTGTATGCGATGCCGGTTTGGGTGGGGGTGATCTACATTGCCTACCGCTTGCGGATCAAAAACGCGAAAGTGGCAGTGACGCAATAACCTAGGTGGGAGGGAGCTTGCTCCCGATGGCGGTGTGTCAGTCAGTGGATGTGTTGGCTGTCACACCGCTATCGGGGGCAAGCCCCCTCCCACATTTTTGATTGCATTCCAAATGAAAAGCCCCGGTGATCCGGGGCTTTTTGTTTAGAGCGTGGAACGTACTCGCCACAGCTCGGGGAACAGCACCGTGTCGAGCATCTTGCGCAGGTAACCCACGCCCTCGGTGCCGCCGGTGCCGGGCTGGAAGCCGATGATCCGTTCCACCGTGGTCACATGGCGAAAGCGCCATTGGCGGAAGGAGTCTTCCAGGTCGATAAACTTTTCGGCCAACTGGTACAGGTCCCAATAACGGCTCGGGTCGCGGTAGACCTCGCGCCACGCCGCTTCCACGGAGGCATCGTGAACCGTCGCCGCCGTCGGGTCGCGTTCGGCGCGTTGCGGGTCGATCGTCAGGCCGGCCTTGACCATCAGGTTGATCGCCTCGTCGTACAGCGACGGCGTGGCGATCGCCACTTGCAGTTCTTGCAACAATTGCGGGCGATGGGCGTGAGGCCGCAACAGCGCCGGGCTTTTGTTGCCGAGGATGAATTCAATCTCACGGTACTGGAACGATTGGAACCCGGACGATTGGCCGAGGAACGGGCGAATCGCCTTGTACTCCGACGGGGTCATGGTCGCCAGCACCGCCCAGGCGTGTACCAGTTGATCGAAGATCCGCGAGACCCGCGCCAGCATCTTGAACGCCGGCGGCAACTCGCCCAGGCGCAGGTGTTCGCGGGCGGCCTTGAGCTCGTGGAGCATCAGTTTCATCCACAGCTCGGAGGTCTGGTGCTGGATGATAAAGAGCATCTCGTTGTGGTCCGGCGACAGCGGGTGCTGGGCGCTGAGGACTTTGCCCAGGTCCAGGTAGTCGCCGTAGCTCATGGACTCGGAAAAATTCAACTCGGCGTTATGCCATTCTTCCGGCGGTTGCTGATCGGCATGCTTATAGTCTGGAGAGAAGGGACATTGGCTCATCGTGCGGGCTCCACAAGCGGGCGCAGGATTGCGCGGACAGGGCTGGCGTCGAGGTGGGCAAACCGCAGCGGCAGCGCGATCAGTTCATAGTCGCCCTCCGGCACGTCATCGAGCACGATGCCTTCGAGTATCGCCATGCCATGGCGGGCCACGGCGTTGTGAGAATCCATGGTCTTGGACTGTTGCGGGTCCAGGGACGGCGTGTCGATACCGACCAGGCGCACGCCCAGGCTGGCGAGCAGCTCGATGGTCTGCGGAGCGATGGCGGTGAAGTTCGCATCCCATTCGGTCAGCGGCGCCTGTGGATAAGTGCGCAGCAACACACGTTCCGGCAAGTTATCCACACGCCCTTGCAACTGCTGCGGCTGCACCAGCGCGCCGCTGTCCAGGCAATGCAACACGCGGCACGGGCCCATGTACACGTCCAGCGACACCTCGCCGATCGGCGCGCCGTCCGCGCTGTAATGCAGCGGCGCATCGACATGGGCGCCGGTGTGCGGCGACAAGGTAACGCGCCCGACATTCACCGGGCACTCCGGGCCGAACTGCCACACGCGCTCTTCCTGGAACGGCGTATCCCCCGGCCAGGTCGGGGTCGCCGTACTCAAGGGCGGGCTGATGTCCCACCACGTTTTTATTGGGTTCATATCAAGGCTCTCGGTCGTGACTGAAGTGAATGATACGAGGGCCAGCCGTGAATTTTCTTGCGAATTCCTGCGACAAGCGGGAAATCTTTCGCACTTAATGCGAGGAAACGGCTTATCTACGCTCAAAAGTGTCGCCTAGCCACAGTGACGCTGCCACCGAGGGTTAATGTGGGAGGGGGCTTGCCCCCGATAGCAGTGTGTCAGTTGACACATGTGCTAGCTGATCCGCAGCCATCGGGGGCAAGCCCCCTCCCACATGAACTTCGCGGTTCCCGGACAATCGCAGCCCCTGCGCTTCTGGGCATCCCGATGTCGAGTTCAGACCATTGCCCCTGCCTGCGACGCTATAGGGTTCGACTCTCGTTCACTTGCCTCGGAGTCATCATGTCCAAGCCCATCACCGTACTGCGCGACACCCACCCCTTGCCGGTCCTGGATGCCTGCAAATGGGAAAAGCTCGAAGGCGACCCGCACACCGTCAACCTCAACGCCTACACCAGCGAAGACGGCAGCAAGATCATGGGCACCTGGATCTGCACACCGGGCAAGTGGTACGTGGAATACGTGAAGTGGGAATACTGCCATTTCCAGGAAGGCTACTGCGTGATCACCCCAGAAGGCCTGGAGCCGATCCATTTGCGCGCGGGGGATATCTTTGTGGTGGAGCCGGGGATGAAGGGGACGTGGGAAGTGGTCGAGACGGTGCGTAAGTATTTTGTGTTTGCCTGAACCGCAATAAATAGTGGCGAGGGAGCAAGCGCCCTCGCCACAGGCGGTATCTATTTGGGCTTGCGGTAGCTGTTGATGATCGCCGAGAAGTCCTTGCCCCCTTCCCCGCGCTGGCTCATCGATTGATACAACTGCTGGGCCACAGCGCCGAGGATCACCGGCTGGTGCGCCTGGCGCGCAGCTTCGGTGGCCAGCCCCAGGTCCTTGAGCATCAGGTCGGCACCGAAACCACCGGTATAACCCCGCGATGACGGCGCGGTTTCGATCACGCCCGGCCACGGGTTGTACGTGTCGGAACTCCAGCAGCGCCCGGTGGAGCTGTTGATGATGCCAGCCAGCACCTGGGTGTCGATGCCCAGCGCATCGCCCAGGGCCATCGCTTCGCTGACGCCGACCATGCTGATGCCCAGCAGCAGGTTGTTGCAGATCTTGGCGATCTGGCCGGTGCCGACGTCGCCGCAACGCACAATGTTGCGGCCCATCTGCGCCAGCACCGGTTGCAGGGTGGCGAACAAGTCCGCGCTGGCGCCGACCATGAAGGTCAGCGTCCCGGCTTGCGCGCCGCCAGTGCCGCCGGAGACCGGTGCATCGGCGACGGCCACCCCTTGCTTGGCTGCCGCCGCCGCGACATCGCGGATGGTCTGCGGGTCGATGGTGCTGCAATCCACCGCCGGCACGCCTTGGCCGATGCCGGCCAAAACGCCGTCTTCACCCAGCCAGACACTGCGCACATGGGCAGCGGCCGGCAGCATGGTAATCACCAGCTCGGCACCGGTGGCCGCATCGCGCGGTGAACCGCTGATGCTGCCGCCCAGTTCGGCCAGTTCCTTGAGTACCGCCTGGTTCAGGTCGAACAGGTTCAGCGCGTGGCCGGCCTTGATCAGGTTGCGGGCCATGGGCGCGCCCATGTTGCCCAAGCCGATAAATGCAATCTTCATGCTCGTCTCCCGGAATCAGCGCAGGTTGATGGTGGTGTTGACGCCATCGTTGACCGTGTCGTCATCGAACCAGCGGCTGGTGACGGTTTTGGTCTGAGTGTAGAACTGCACCACTTGCTTGCCATACGGGCCGAGGTCGCCGAGCTTGGAACCGCGCGAACCGGTGAAGCTGAAGAACGGCACCGGCACCGGGATCGGGATATTGATGCCGACCTGGCCGACGTCGATTTCGCTCTGGAACTTACGCGCCGCCGCCCCGCTCTGGGTGAACAGGCCGGTACCGTTGCCGAACGGGTTGGCGTTGACCAGCGCGATGGCCTCATCGAGGGTGTCGACTTCCAGTACCACCAGCACCGGGCCGAAGATTTCCTGGGTGTAGATCTGCATGTCGGTGGTCACGCCCGAGAACAGCGTCGGGCCGACGAAGTTGCCTTGCTCGAAGCCCGGCACTTGGACATCACGCCCGTCCAGCTCCAGCTTGGCGCCTTCTTTCACGCCGCTTTCGATCAGTTCCAGAATGCGCGCCTTGGCACGCTTGGAAATCACCGGGCCGACATCCGTGCCCGCTTCGCTGCCGGCATTGACCTTGAGCTTCTGCGCCAGCGCCTTCAGATCGGGCAGCCATTGCTTGGAAGCGCCCACCAGCACCACCACCGAAGTGGCCATGCATCGCTGGCCCGCCGCGCCGAAACCGGCACCGACCAGGGCGTTGAGGGTGTGTTCGCGGTTGGCATCCGGCAGCACCACCGCATGGTTCTTGGCGCCCATCATCGATTGCACGCGCTTGCCGTGTTTGCCGGCCAGGTCGTACACATGGGTGCCCACGGCGGTCGAACCGACGAACGACACTGCCTTGATGTCTTTATGCGTGCAGAGCGCATCCACCACGTCCTTGCCGCCGTGTACTACGTTGAGCACGCCGGCCGGCACACCGGCTTCCAGCGCCAGCTCCACCAGCAGCATCGTGGACAGCGGGTCTTGCTCGGAAGGCTTGAGGACGAAGGTGTTACCGCAGGCAATCGCCATCGGGAACATCCACAGCGGAATCATCGCCGGGAAGTTGAACGGAGTAATCCCGGCGCACACGCCGATGGGTTGGCGCAGGGTGTAGGTATCGACACCGCCGGCGACGTTTTCAGCGAACTCGCCCATTTGCAGGGTGCCGATGGAGCAGGCGTGCTCCACCACTTCCAGGCCACGGAAAATATCGCCCTCGGCATCGGCAATGGTCTTGCCCTGCTCGGCACTGAGGACCACGGCGATGCGCTTGGAGTGCTCGCGGATCAAGGCTTGCAGCTTGAGCATGATACGCATGCGTGCGCCGATCGGAGTCAGCTTCCAGGTCTGGAAGGCCCGATGGGCGGCGTCGATGGCAGCGTTGACTTCTTCAGCGGTGGCAAACGGGACTTTGGCCAGCACTTGCTGGGTCGCCGGGTTGACGATGTCTTGCCAGTGGGTGGTCTTGGACTCGACCCATTCACCGTTGATCAACAACTTGACCTGTTGCACGGAAATATCGGCAGATGCGTTCATGTGGTCTCCAATTTGTATTTATAGGCAGAGAACCAAGGCGTTGAATCGCCTTGAGGATGAGGCGTTCGGACTGTTTTTGGAGTATAGATGTGCAAACTTCTAATAAGAACGCACATAAAAGCCGGTCCAATATGCAAAAAAACATCACATCACTGGGTTCCCTGAACTGGGACGACCTGAAGTTTTTCCTCGAAGTGGCCCGCACCCGCAAGGCCAGCGTCGCTGCCAAGCGGCTGGCGGTGGACTACACCACCGTGTCGCGGCGCATCAGTTCACTGGAAGTATCACTCGGCACCCTGCTGTTCGAAAAATCCCGGACCAGCGGTTTCGTCCTCACCAACGAAGGCCAGCGCTTGCTCGGCTACGCCGAATCCATCGAAAGCACCTTGCACATGGCCTGCGAACAAGTCTCCGGCTCCGGCGTGGCGCTGTCCGGGCATGTCCGCATGGGCTGCACCGAAGGCTTCGGCAGCTTCTTCGTCACCCCGCAGTTGAGCCACTTCGTCGACACCTACCCGGCGATCTCGGTCGACATCCTGCCCCTGCCCCACTTCATCAGCCTGTCCAAGCGCGAAGCCGACATCGTCATCGCCCTGGAACGCCCGGAACACGGGCCGTATGTGTGCTGCAAACTGTGCGACTACAAGTTGCAGCTGTACGCGACCCAGGACTACCTCGACCAACACCCACCCATCCACCGCCCGACGGATCTGGCCGAGCATCCGTTCATCAGCTACGTCGACGACCTGGCCTTCAGCTCGGAGCTGTTGTACCTGGCCAACGTAGTCCCCGGCGCCAGCGCCAGCCTACGCAGCACCAGCGTGATCGCGCAGTACGTGGCAGCGCAGCAAGGACGGTCGATGGCGATTCTGCCGTGCTTTTTGGCGGCGCAGGATCCACGGTTATTGCCGGTGCTCGGGGAGCAGATTGCGGTTACCCGGCAGTTTTGGATGTATTGCCGGGAGGATTTGAGGAAGTTGAAACGGATTACGTTGTTGTGGGACTACATCAGGGAAGTGACGGAGCAGAATCGGGGGTTGTTGATGGGGGAGACGCGGGAGATGCGGTTTGCGGATTAAAGGGCCAGCAACGACGATTCGCTTTAAATTGCAGGACGATTCCTAGAGAATCTCCAGCCTATTGCGCCTTAGGGTTCGAGTCACTAGCCTCCGTACTTCGCTGAAATCAGCGAACGGGTTTAGCGACCCGAACCCGGACACAGCCCCCAATGGCAGGAGCTTTGTGCTCTTCGTTCTCGTGTTATGGCGGCTGTGCGTGGGAGATCTTCGGGTCTGCCGGGTCCTGGGTCCGGTTCGCTAACCTGCGTACAGCTGCCACCCTTTCATGTTTAGCGACATGAATGGGTGGTTCCTAAAACTCCCAGGTATAGATCATGACCAAAATCGTCCCCGACCCACCGCTTTCTGCCTTCACCACCCTCGGCGTCGTCACCTTCGGCGACTACGGCGAAAACGAAAAACCACTGTTCCGCGTCAACGCGGGCATGCCGCTCGGCGAGGCGCTGGAACACGCCTCTACCCTGCTTTACTACGCCAAGAAACTCGCGATGGAAGCCGCCATGGATGTGCGCGGCGAGCAATACGCCTGGGCGGCGCATTATCTGTGTGAGATGGGCAAGGCGGTGGTGGATGACTTGACGCAGGCGCTGACGCCGAGCGGTTAAGCGAACACGGTACAAATGTGGGAGGGGGCTTGCCCCCGATAGCAGTGTGACAGCCAACACATCTACTGGATGACACACCGCCATCGGGGGCAAGCCCCCTCCCACATTTGGATTGCATTTCATACATTGGAACGGGCGAAGTCGCTTAGTCGGTACTTACCACAATCGACACCCGCCGATTCTCGGTGCGCCCTGCGGCGGTGTCGTTGGCGGCCACCGGCTGGCTGCTGCCCAGGCCGCGCAGTTGGATGTTTTCCTCCTTCATCCCCACGCGGGTCAGCACCGTGGCCACGCTTTTGGCGCGGCGCAGGGACAGTTGCTGGTTATAGCTCTCTTTGCCCGAGGCGTCGGTGTGGCCGTCTACCCGCACGCGGTCGATGCCCACGCCCAGCAACGCCTTGCCGATGCGCTCGACAATGACCGTGCTGGGGGCGTTGAGGCTTTCGACGTCGCTGCCGAACAGCACTTTGCCCGACAGGCCGAACGCCCAGCCGTCGTCGGTCAGTTCGAAACCTTGTTGCTTGAGGACGGCGACTTGCGCCGGGCTCAGGCCTTTGGGAGGTGGTGTCTGGCAGCCGCTCAGGGCCAGCAGGGCCACGAATAAGGTGATAAACACAACGCGTGCAGTCGAGAACAAGGGATCAACTCCTGTGGTGAACGTTGACGACGGGGAGCTCCGCCTCCGCCGTTTGCTGGCCGCCCAGTGACAACCGTTTGGCTTGGTACATCGCCGCATCGGCGGCGTTGAGCAGGGCGCCGGGGGTGACGCCATGATCGGGGTAGATGGCGATGCCGATACTCAGGGAGGTCAACACGTGGGTGTCGCCCGGCACCGGAATCGGTATGTCCATGCTGGCAATGATCTTGTCGGCGATGCGCTGGGCATCTTCTAGTTTGTGCAGCGGCGAGAGCAGGATGGCGAACTCGTCGCCGCCCAGGCGTGCCACCAGGTCGTCTTCGCGCAATTGCGCGCGCACGCGCGTGGCAACCGCCACCAGCACCGCATCGCCGGCGGCGTGACCGAAGTTGTCGTTGATGTCTTTGAAGCGGTCACTGTCGAGAAACAGCACCGCCACCCGCTCGTTGGCCTTGGCGGCGCTGCGCAGGGCACGGATCAGGCGGCCTTCGAAGAACGCGCGGTTGGGCAGGCCGGTCAGGCTGTCGTGATTGGCCTGGTGGGCAAGGCTTTCGTTTTCGCTTTGCAGGTGGTTTTGCCAGGCTTGCATTTCTTCCAGCAGGGCATTGAAGTCGTTGCCCAGGCTGTCGAGTTCGGCGATTTGTGCCCGTGGCACGCGGCGGTCGAAGTCGCGCTCGATGCGCGCGGCGTGGGCCACCGCCGCGAGGCTATGCAACGGCCCGGTAATCCCCTGCAACAGGCGCCGCGCCAAATGCACGGCGACCCAGGCGCTGAGGACGGTGCAGATCAGAATCCCGGCCAGGCCGCTGAGCAAAAAGCGCAACAGGCTGGCGCCGTGACCGGTCAGGTGAATGCTGCCGATGGTGCGCCCCTGGTGAACGATCGGCTGGCTGATCGGCTGTTCGAGCAGAGAATGGGCCAGTTGCAGCTCGACCCGGGACAACATCCCGGTGTCCGGCCGTAGCCACTGCGCCAGCAGCCGGCCGTTGGCGTCGAAGACTTGGGCCTGGGCCACTTCTTCGGTGGAGGCGATCAGGCTGAGGGCTTCGGTGGCCGCCGCACGGTCGTTGAACACCACCGCCGCTTCCACGGTGTAATTGATGGAGCGTGCGATCAGGTGCAGGTTGTGCTCGGCATACACGCGCAGCGCCAGCACCCCGAGCAAGGTCAGGGACACACTGGCCAGCGTCACCGCCACCAACGCCAGGATCAAGTGCCCGCGGCCGATGACCGAGCGCAGGGTCGGTTGCGCTTTCGTCCATCTCATGACGCAGGCGCTCGACGGCGCGACAGCTGCAACACGCTGGGGTGAATACGCACGCCGCTGCGGGCCACGGAGTCGAGGTTGACCTCGAACGACACCTGCTCATCGCCCACCCGCAGGCAGAACAGACTGCCGACGGTGCATTGGTCGCCGCCTTCGCTGATGCTCAGCACCGGGTGGCCCATCAATGACGCAAACAAACGGCTGCGCTCATCAGTATTGAGTTCGCCGATGTACACAGCGTCGCAGGCATTGACGATATCGGGGTTGTCGGCCAGCAGGCGCTGCACCACCACCGGGCGACCGGTGGCTTGGGTGGTGCCTTTGACCAGGTCGTCGGTGTATTGGGTCGGCCCGACGACGCACAGGCGCAATTGCGCCGGTTCCACCGGCCAGCGCGCATAACTGAGGATACCCAGCACCACCTGGGTCACCGCCTGGGCACGGGAGTCGGCCATGCCCACGGGGCTGGCCGTCTGGGCAAAAGCACGCGGCGCGAGCAGGCACAGCACGGCCACCAGTAACATGCGTCTCCAGCTCAAGCGATGCTCTGTGGACGAGACAGCCACGTTCATGCAGCGATTCTCTCAGGTGTCAACGAGGGGTGATGCCGCAACGATAGCACAGCGGCGGAAAGCCCCGCGAGGCTACGCCTCGAAGGGTCCCGCTATTTTTTCAGAAAAATATGACACTCAAATCCGAAATACCAAATGACCGATCAGTCAGGTTTCCCGGGCTCATGCCCCAACTCCAGCATCAACCCGCTCAAGCGCTTGACCTTGCGCCGCACGGCTTCTTCGAACACCCCGCCGCGTGGCTCGATCAGGCTGAACCAGCGCTTGGCGCGGGTGATGCCGGTGTAGATCAGTTCTTTGGTGAGCACCGGGTTCAGCGCATCCGGCAGGATCAACGCGGTGTGGGTGAACTCGGAGCCCTGGGATTTGTGCACGGTCATGGCGTACACGGTTTCCACATCGTTGAGCCGGCTGGGCAGCACAAAGCGCACGCCGCCCTGGCCGTCGTTACGCGGGAAGGCCACGCGCAACACGTGGGGGCCGCCGGCGCTTTCGGGCAATTTCAGGGCGATGCCGATGTCGCCGTTCATCAGGCCCAGGCCGTAATCGTTGCGGGTCATCAGCACCGGGCGGCCTTCGTACCACTGCTCGTCGCCGTCGATCAGCCGCGCTTTGCGCAAGGCGGCGGTGATGCGCAGGTTCAGCCCTTCCACGCCCCAAGGCCCCTTGCGCACGGCACAGAGCAGTTGGAAGGCGTCGAAGGCGTGCAGCAGTTGTTGCGCCCAATGGGTCCAGGCGGGGTCGTCACGCGGGGTGTCGAGAGACGGGCGCGCGGCGTGCAGCAGGTTCAGGTAGGCACGGTAGCCCTCGGCGCCATCGCCCGGCCCGTCCAGCACCAGGCGTTCCAATGCGTGGTCGTGTTCGCCCTTGAGGCTGACGCAGAACAAGTCGCGGTGGCTGCCCGCGGCCAGTAACCGTCGGGCTTCTTCGGCGTTCTGCTGGTTGACCCAACGCGCCAGTTGGCCGATGCCGCTGCCTTCGCCGAAGCGCCGCGAGTAGCGCAGCATCACCACTTGCTGGGCCAGCGGATGGCTGCCATCGCGGTCTTCCTGCAGGCCGCTGTTGCCCAGGTCTTCACCGCTGACCGCTTGCAGCCATCGGCGGGTGTCGGCGCTGTACCAGCCGGCCTCGGCGTCGCGGCACAGGTCGCCGAGTACGGCGCCGGCCTCGACCGAGGCGAGTTGGTCCTTGTCGCCCAGCAGCACCAAGCGTGCGTGGGGCGGCAAGGCATCAAGCAGGTTGGCCATCATTTCCAGGTCGATCATCGAGGCTTCATCCACCACCAGCACATCCAGCGGCAATGGATTGCCCAGGTGATGACGGAAGTGGCGGGTGCCCGGGCGGCTGCCGAGCAGGCGGTGGACGGTGGTGACCTGGGTCGGGATTTTTTCCCGCACGTTGTCAGGCACATTCAACGACAGCACTTGCTGGCTGATGGACTCGGTAAGCCGTGCGGCGGCTTTACCGGTGGGCGCCGCCAGACGAATGCGCAACGGGCTGCCGGCTTCCACGGCCGGCGCCTGCAACAGCGCGAGCAAGCGCACCACGGTGGTGGTCTTGCCGGTGCCGGGGCCGCCGGTGACGATACTGAACGCCCCGCGAGTGGCCAGGGCGCAGGCGAGTTTCTGCCAGTCGATCACGCCATCGGGCGGCGCTTGGTCGAACAGGCCGTTCAGGCGCTGGGGCAGATCGGCGGCGAGGCTTTCTGCTGTGGCCAGGCGCAGGCGCAAGGCCGTGTCGATGCGCCGTTCATAGGTCCAATAGCGGCGCAGGTACAAGCGTTTGCCAGACAGCACCAACGGGCGACTTTGCGCGGCCTCGCTGCCGTCGACGGCCAACGCGACCAAGGGGCTGGCGGCCAGGGCGTGGCACCAATGCGCGCCGTCCAGGCCCGCGAGCAGTTGCGACGGCAGCAGCATGGCGCCGGTTTGCAGGTCGCCTTCCGGCGGCAGGGACAGGGCGAAATCCGGCGCCTTGAGGGTCTCGAACAGGTCCAGGCACACATGGCCGTGGCCCAGTTGATGGCTGGTCAGGGCCGCGGCCAGCAACACCAAGGGGTCGGCCTGCGGGTCGAGTTCGTGCAGAAAGCCGACGAACGCCTTATCCAGCGCGCGCAGCCAGCCACGCTCGACCCAACGTTCGAACAGTTGCACCAGATCGGCGGCGCGGCTGAGGGGCATCAGTGCCTCCAGCGGTAACGGCGACAGGCTCATAGCAACACTCCTTGTTCCCAGGCGGGCTCAGCCTTGGGCGGTAACGATTGGCCTTGGAACATCAGGTCCAGGCTCTCGATCAGCGCCCGTGGCGGCCGCGTGAAGTACGCCCCCTGGCTGGCGGCCCGAGTGCCGCGCAGGAACAGATAGAGCGCGCCGCCGACATGGCGGTCGTAGTCGTAATCCGGCAGGCGCGCCTTGAGTTGGCGATGCAGGGCCAGCAGGTAAAGCACGTATTGCAGGTCGTACCGATGCTCAAGGATCGACTGTTCCATGGCGTCCTGGGTGTAGGCCGAATCATCGGGGCCGAGCCAGTTGGATTTGTAGTCGGCCACGTAGTAACGGCCGTCGTGCTCGAAGGTCAGGTCGATGAAGCCTTTGAACATGCCGTTGAGCAACACCGGTTCCGCTGCGACGCGGGAGACGCCGTTGTGGGTGTACTGGCACACCAGCTTGTCGAGGGCGAGCACGTCGACTTTATGGCTGGCGAACCAGAACTCCATTTCGATCTGGTAGTGCTGCAGGCCGCTGAGCGTGACCTGATCGTTATCCAGCGGCAGCGGTGTTTGCAGCAGATGGCCGAGCCAACCGCTGAGGGTGATGATCCAGCCTTCCCAGTTGCGGCGGTTGCAGCGCGCGCCCACGGCGTTTTCGATAGCCTGCGGGGTCACGTCGAAGCCGTCTTCGCCCGCCCACTCCAGCAGACCATGGAGGAAGGTGCCGGGGTTAGGGCCGCGTGGGAAACGGTGAATATCGCTGCCGGACGCCGCCGCTTCACGCGGTGCGTCAGGGTCGAGGCGTTCGTCGTCGAACAGCTTCTGGGCTTGCGGGCTTTCCGGCGCTTCAAGGTTGGCGGCGCTCATGCTGTCGCCGATGCGCAAGGCGCTGTAGGACGCGATCCACCAGTTTTCCGCAGCCTTGCGTTTGGGCAGCAAGGGCGCGAGCAGCGTGGCTTCGTTACGCGGCGGGTGGAAAACGCTGGCGTGGGCTTCGGGCATCGGCGCGTAATGCACGGCGGCACAGCCTGCCTGCAGGTCCAGCAACCAGCGCGCCAGGTCGGCGGACTCCGCCAACGCGGCGCCGGCGCCGAGCAAATAGCCCAGCGCCGACAGGTGCAGCACCGAGCTGCTGTTGTTGCCGCGCTTGAGGTCGGCAATGCCCAGCCAGCACGCGTGTTTGGCGCGGGTCAGGGCGACGTAGAACAGACGCAGGTCTTCCGCCAGGCGCTCGTCATCGGCCTGGGCGATCAACTCGGTGGTCGGGCGCAAGCTCACCTGCGACTTGCCGTTGGCATCGTGGTAATGCAGCGGCAAGCGGCTGCCATCCACCGGTTTGGCCGAGCAGATGAAGGGCAGGAACACCAGGTCGTATTCCAGGCCCTTGGATTTGTGGATGGTCACCACCTTGACCAGTTGCTCGTCGCTTTCCAGGCGCAGGATCTGTTCTTCACCGGCCTGCCCCGACAGCGCGAGGTGTTCGGCCAGGTGGCGGATCAAGGCCTGTTCACCGTCCAGTTCGGAGGCCGCCTGTTGCAGCAGTTCGCTGAGGTGCAACAGGTTGGTCAGCACGCGCTCGCCATCGCTGCGGGCGATCAGGGTTTGCGGCAGTTTGAAGTCGTGCAGCAGGCGACGCAGCATCGGCAGCACGCCTTGGCTGCGCCAGATCGCGCGGTAGCCACGGAACTGCATCACGCGGCTTTCCCACGCCAGTTCGTCCTGGTTCAGACGCTCAAGTTCCGGCAGTGACAGGTTCAAGGTGACGCAAGCCAGCGCGGCGCGCAGCGGGCGTTCGACGTCCGGTTCGGCACAGGCCTTGAGCCAGGCCAGCAGGTCGTGCGCCTCTTGGGCGGCGAACACCGAGTCCTTGTCCGACAGGTACACGCTGCGCACGCCACGGGCGGCCAACTCGCCGCGCACGGCTTGGGCTTCCTTGCCGTCGCGCACGAGGATGGCGATGTCCGACGGCAACACGCCATCGAAGCTGCCGTCGGCGTGTAGGAAACCAGCGCGGCCTTGCTGCCCGCCGTTGAGCAATTCGACAATCTGTGTGGCGCAGGCCGCCGCCAGTTGCTGGCGATAAACCGCGTTGGAAATCGGCTGATCGGTGGGCAGGTGCCAGAGGTTCAGCGCGGGCAGCGTCTGACCATCGACCTGCAGTTGCTCCTTGCGGCCTTGGGACAGCACCGGCTGGAACGGCACCGGGTTTTCGCCACTCGGCTTACGGAACAGAAACGCGCCACGCCCGGTTTCCGCACGCTGGAACACATGGTTGACCGCCTCGACCATCGCGTGGCTGGAGCGGAAGTTGGTGCCCAGGGTGTGATGCCGGCCGGTGGTGGATTGGCGCGCGCGCAGGTAGGTGTAGATGTCGGCGCCACGGAAGGCGTAGATCGCCTGCTTGGGGTCGCCGATCAGGAACAGGCCGCTGTCGAGGTGGTTTTCTTCGATGCGGTAGATGCTGTCGAAGATGCTGTATTGCACCGGGTCGGTATCCTGGAACTCGTCGATCAGGGCGACCGGGAACTGTTCGCGGATCACGCTGGCCAGACGCTCGCCGCCGTCGGTTTGCAGGGCGGCGTTGAGGCGGATCAGCATGTCGTCGAAGCCCATTTCGGCGCGCCGGCGTTTTTCATCTTCGAAGCGTTTGCCGACCCACGCGGCGGCGTGTTGCAACACGGCGGCGTCGGGGGTGGGCAGCGCATCCAGGCTGGCCTTGAGGCTGGCCATGGCGTCGATGCCCGGGTGGTGCGGCGGCTCGCCCTTCCAGGCTTCGGCCATGCCGTCCGGGGTCAGGCGGGTGAAGCCGGTGCCGATGTCCAGCTGTTCGAGGGATTCGTCCGCGGCCCAGGCGCTGATTTTTTCGAACCAGGGTTCGAAGTAACGCGCTTGCATCTTGCGCCCATCGACGGCTTTGGCGGCGACGGCTTGCAGGCAGATCTCGCGCAACTCGTCGGCCCATTGCTGCCACGGCGCCTTGAGGGCGACCAGGGCGGCGCGGCGTTCTTGCAGGCACGCAGCGATCAACTCGGCCGGCTCACGGCTTTCGCCGCTGGGCCGTTCGCTGCCGAACAGCGCACGCACCCGTGGCATCAGCGCGGCCGGCCCCCCCCAGTTGTTGCGCACCCAGTTGAGCGCATCGTCGTGCATCGGGTAGCAAAACAGCCGCCAGTAGTCGCGCAGCACTTCGCCGAGCAGGTCGCTGTGGTCGGTTTCCAGGGTCTGGGTAAACAGGCTGCCGCTGTCGAAGGCGTGTTCGCGCAGCATGCGCTGGCACCAACTGTGGATGGTCGAAACGGCGGCTTCGTCCATCCATTGCGCGGCGATGTCCAGACGGTTGGCGCAGGCCGGCCATTGCGCGGGCGGGTATTGATCGCGCAGTTCGGCGATCAGGGCGTCGGGCTGTTGGATCTCATCGCGAAAGAACCGCGCGGCTTCGGCCAGGCGGATGCGGATGCGTTCGCGCAGTTCCTTGGTGGCGGCGTCGGTGAAGGTCACCACGAGGATCTGCGGCGGCAGCAGTTCGCGGCCGAAGCCGGCGTCATCGCCACCGTGGCCGAGCACCAGGCGCAGGTACAGGGCGGAAATGGTGAAGGTTTTGCCGGTGCCGGCGCTGGCTTCAATCAGCTGACTGCCTTTGAGCGGGAAGGCCAGGGCCAAGGGTTTGCTGCTCATGCGCCGGCCTCCTCGCCAGTGAGTGATCGCCAGGCGGCGTTGATCAGGGGCCGGTATAAGGTTTCGCACCAGCCTTCGAATGCTTCGCTGGCCACCAGGGCCGCATAGTCGGGGAATTGCCGGGTCAGCGCGGGGGTTTCGCGGCGCTCGCCATCAGTGTTGATGCCATCACCTTCGTAGGCTTTGCTCGCGGCCGCCGCGGCTTTGGCCGGGTCGGTCTGACCGAGCCAGGCGAACGCGGTTTTAACCGCGACGGGCAGCGGTTTGGCCATGCCGACGTGCCAGGCCAGCAGCAGGTCGCCGAGGATGTCCTGGGCGCTGGAGGGTTCCAACGGGGCCAGCAACAAGGTGTCGTCGCTGGCCAACAGCGCGGTACTCAACGGCAGGCCGCAGGCGCAGGCGACCAAGTGGTTGACCCACGGGCGAATCAGCCGATGCCACTTGCGGGTCTTGATCGAGCCGATGCTGTTGGGGATGGTGGTGACGCTCAACAATCCGCCATCACTGCGCCGATGCAGGCCGCTGATCCAGCCTTCGAGCTGAATGCCTTGATGCTCGAAACTGATCGGTTCCGCGCCGGTGTGCGGAGTGGGCCAGAGGGCCAGCAGTTGTTGATAGCGTTGCAGCAGGCCGGGCAAGGGCTCGATCAGTTCGTTGCGCAGACACTCGCCGAAACCAACCATGGGCAGCAGGCCACTGCCTTGCAGGCGACGGGCCTGGGCGGCGAGCGCCTGGTCGACATGATCGGGCTGGCTCAGCGCGGCGTTCAGCAGGCTGTCGCTCAGGCTGTAGCGTTGCAGGGCGTCGAGGACAAAGGGTTCCTCATCGGCCAGCGGCACTTCGGCAGCCTCGAAGAATACTTTCAGACGCTGGCTGAAGAAATGTTTGACCGGATTGCGCAGAAAGTCCTGCAACTGGCCGAGGCTCAGGGGTTCTTCCTGTCGATGGGCCGCCAGTTCGGTGTTGTCTGGCGGCGCATCCGTGACTTCGTGCAACAACTGCCATTCTCGGGCGTAGCTGAACAGCGGGTCGCCGGCGTGGAAATAGCGCGCGCTGAAGGGTTGGAGCGGGTGTTCCTGGGTCATCGCGTCAAGCAGCGGTGCGTCGCTTTGGCTTGACTGCCAGCCGCTGGCGAGATGATCGCGCAGTTGGCCGATCAATACCGATGCCGGGCGCTCGCTGTTGTCGCGAATGCTGCGGCCGACCCAACTGATGTAGAGCTGATCGCGGGCTGACAACAGGGCTTCGAGCAGCAGGTAGCGGTCGTCTTCGCGGCGTGAGCGGTCGCCGGGGCGGTAGTCGCTGCCCATCAGGTCGAAATCCAGCGGTGGTTGGGCGCGTGGGTAGTCGCCGTCATTCATGCCGAGCAGGCAGACCAGCTTGAAAGGGATCGCGCGCATCGGCATCAGGGTGCAGAAATTGACAGCTCCGGCGAGGAAGCGCTGGGACAGGCGCCCTTGGTCCAGACCGGCTAGCCACGCCTCGCGGACTACAGTTAGCGGTAACTCGTCCTGCAGGCCGACGGATTCGCAGGTTTCCAGCCAGGTTTCGCGGAGCTGTTCGAGCTGGCCCAACAGGTAGTCGTCGTGTTCGCTGCTGGGCAGGAAAAACAGCTGCATCAAGCGTTGCAGGCGCTCGCCCCATTCTTGTGGAGCCGCAGGTTGCGACAAGGCTTGGTGGGCGTCGCTGAGTGCGTCGAGCAACGCGACCAGCGGGCCGATCAAGGCCGCGTCGAGGCCGCCGATTTCGTCGTAGGGCTCGATGCCGTCACAGGCGACACCCGTGCCCACGGCATAACCGAGCAGCATACGGCGCAAACCAAATCGCCAGCTGTTTTGCTCCAGTTCGTTGGGTAGACCGAGACCGGCGCGCTGTTCGGCATTGAGGCCCCAGCGGATGCCGGCGCCTTCGATCCAGCGATGCAGCGTCGGCAGGTCGCGCTCCTTGATGGCGAAGCGTTCGCGCAGGGCCGGGACGTCGAGCAGGTCGAGGATTTCACTGACCGGGAAGCGGCTGTCGGGGAGCTTGAGCAGGTGTTCGACGGCGATCAACAGCGGGTCGCGGCCGCGTTGGCCCTGGTCGGTGAGGGTGAAGGGGATGAAGCGCGGGTCATTGCGGTCCAACTGGCCGAACACCGCGCGAATGTGCGGCGCGTAACTGTCGACGTCGGGGACCATGACGATGATGTCGCGGGGACGCAACGCCGGATCGGCGCTGAAGCGTTGGAGCAATTGGTCGTGGAGGATTTCCACTTCGCGTTGGGCGCTGTGGGCGATGTGAAAGCGGATCGAGGTATCGCGCTGCAGATCGACGGCGGGCCAGAGGTCGCGGGTTTCGTTGAGCGGGCGCAGTTCGAGGATATCGTCTTGGAGCTGGTTGAGCAGTGTGGTCGGTTCGCCGTCGCTGAACAGGTCGATGCGGCCGTCGCGGAAGGCAGCGCGGTAGCTGTTGGGATCGTCGTAGCTGTCGAGCAGGCTGATGTAGTCGCGACCTTGTTTGCCCCAGGCGGCGAGCAACGGGTGAGCATGCTGGTGCAGGGTTTGCGGGTCGATGGTGACCGGCATGCCGGCTTTGCGTGCCTGGCGTTTGTATTCGTTACGCAGCAAGTCCTTGTCGGCCACGATGTCGGACCAGTGGTGGCGACAGGGGTTGTGGACGCAGAGCAGGACCTGACTGAAGCGCGCCAGGCCGGCGAGCGCTTCGAGTGCTTGGGCGGGCAATGAGGAAATGCCGAAAACAATCACTCGGGAAGGCAGCCCTGGCGGCGCTTGCTCAAGGCTATTGATCCGTTCGATAAAGCGCTGATGCACACCGGCACGGCTTTGCGCCATGCCGGCTTCGCCCACATCCAGCAGTAGGGCGCGCCATAACTCGGCTTGCCAGCAGTTGGCGGGGTCGAGGGGTTTGGATTCGCCGCGGCCGTTACGCAGTTGATGGCGGCCGGCGGCCCAATCTTCCAGCCAGTCGGCGCGGTAGACCTGGTATTGGTCGAACAGGTCGGCCAATCGCTCGGCGAGTTGGTAGCGTTTGCGCAGGTCGGAGTCGTCCGTGAGGAAGCGCTGCAGCGGCTCGAAGTGCGGTTGATTGATCAGCTCGGGGAGCAGGCGCATCAGGCGCCAGGTCAGCGGGGCTTTATCGAGCAGGGATTTGGGCGGGATCTCGTCGCGCCCCAGGACCATGCGATAGAGCTGCCACATGAAGCTGCCGGGCAGTTGCACGTCGATCGCCGCAGCAATGCCGCAGCCGCCCATGTCGTCATCTTCCGGATCTTCGGCCAGGGCCAGCTTGAGCCATTGGGCGATGCCGTTGCTCTGGACCAGGGCGATTTCATTTTCCAGAGGGGCCAGGGGATAACGGCGCATCCAACTGACCACTAGGCTGCGCAGTTCGTCCAGGCGGTTACCGTGAACCACCATGAATCCTGCGCTGAGAGGCATCGCATCCGGCATAACGGCTTCCTTGGCAAAAGCAAAATCGAGGCATGGACTTTAGCACTGAAGGCCGTCCGATGAGCCACTTGACCCTTTCCGACCGCCCAAAACAAAACCCCTGTCTGCGTAAGCAAACAGGGGTTCTGGAATTTAATCTTGACGATGACCTACTCTCACATGGGGAAACCCCACACTACCATCGGCGATGCATCGTTTCACTGCTGAGTTCGGGATGGGATCAGGTGGTTCCAATGCTCTATGGTCGTCAAGAAATTCGGGTACTGAGTCGTGGCCAGCTGGCCTCGCTTCAGCAAATTGGGTATGTGATAGCTTTCGGTGTTTTGTAAGAGTCGAACTTTCGGTTCGTTTCGTCTTCACACACCGCAATCTGGTCTCTTTCGAGTTCGCAAATTGCTTGGGTGTTATATGGTCAAGCCTCACGGGCAATTAGTATTGGTTAGCTCAACGCCTCACAGCGCTTACACACCCAACCTATCAACGTCGTAGTCTTCGACGGCCCTTCAGGGGACTCAAGGTCCCAGTGAGATCTCATCTTGAGGCTAGTTTCCCGCTTAGATGCTTTCAGCGGTTATCTATTCCGAACATAGCTACCCGGCAATGCCACTGGCGTGACAACCGGAACACCAGAGGTTCGTCCACTCCGGTCCTCTCGTACTAGGAGCAGCCCCTCTCAAATCTCAAACGTCCACGGCAGATAGGGACCGAACTGTCTCACGACGTTCTAAACCCAGCTCGCGTACCACTTTAAATGGCGAACAGCCATACCCTTGGGACCGGCTTCAGCCCCAGGATGTGATGAGCCGACATCGAGGTGCCAAACACCGCCGTCGATATGAACTCTTGGGCGGTATCAGCCTGTTATCCCCGGAGTACCTTTTATCCGTTGAGCGATGGCCCTTCCATACAGAACCACCGGATCACTAAGACCTACTTTCGTACCTGCTCGACGTGTCTGTCTCGCAGTCAAGCGCGCTTTTGCCTTTATACTCTACGACCGATTTCCGACCGGTCTGAGCGCACCTTCGTACTCCTCCGTTACTCTTTAGGAGGAGACCGCCCCAGTCAAACTACCCACCATACACTGTCCTCGATCCGGATAACGGACCTGAGTTAGAACCTCAAAGTTGCCAGGGTGGTATTTCAAGGTTGGCTCCACGCGAACTGGCGTCCACGCTTCAAAGCCTCCCACCTATCCTACACAAGCAAATTCAAAGTCCAGTGCAAAGCTATAGTAAAGGTTCACGGGGTCTTTCCGTCTAGCCGCGGATACACTGCATCTTCACAGCGATTTCAATTTCACTGAGTCTCGGGTGGAGACAGCGCCGCCATCGTTACGCCATTCGTGCAGGTCGGAACTTACCCGACAAGGAATTTCGCTACCTTAGGACCGTTATAGTTACGGCCGCCGTTTACCGGGGCTTCGATCAAGAGCTTCGCGTTAGCTAACCCCATCAATTAACCTTCCGGCACCGGGCAGGCGTCACACCCTATACGTCCACTTTCGTGTTTGCAGAGTGCTGTGTTTTTAATAAACAGTCGCAGCGGCCTGGTATCTTCGACCGGCATGAGCTTACGGAGCAAGTCCTTCACCCTCACCGGCGCACCTTCTCCCGAAGTTACGGTGCCATTTTGCCTAGTTCCTTCACCCGAGTTCTCTCAAGCGCCTTGGTATTCTCTACCCAACCACCTGTGTCGGTTTGGGGTACGGTTCCTGGTTACCTGAAGCTTAGAAGCTTTTCTTGGAAGCATGGCATCAACCACTTCGTCATCTAAAAGATAACTCGTCATCAGCTCTCGGCCTTAGAATCCCGGATTTACCTAAGATTCCAGCCTACCACCTTAAACTTGGACAACCAACGCCAAGCTGGCCTAGCCTTCTCCGTCCCTCCATCGCAATAACCAGAAGTACAGGAATATTAACCTGTTTTCCATCGACTACGCTTTTCAGCCTCGCCTTAGGGACCGACTAACCCTGCGTCGATTAACGTTGCGCAGGAAACCTTGGTCTTTCGGCGTGGGTGTTTTTCACACCCATTATCGTTACTCATGTCAGCATTCGCACTTCTGATACCTCCAGCAAGCTTCTCAACTCACCTTCACAGGCTTACAGAACGCTCCTCTACCGCATCACTTACGTGATACCCGTAGCTTCGGTGTATGGTTTGAGCCCCGTTACATCTTCCGCGCAGGCCGACTCGACTAGTGAGCTATTACGCTTTCTTTAAAGGGTGGCTGCTTCTAAGCCAACCTCCTAGCTGTCTAAGCCTTCCCACATCGTTTCCCACTTAACCATAACTTTGGGACCTTAGCTGACGGTCTGGGTTGTTTCCCTTTTCACGACGGACGTTAGCACCCGCCGTGTGTCTCCCATGCTCGGCACTTGTAGGTATTCGGAGTTTGCATCGGTTTGGTAAGTCGGGATGACCCCCTAGCCGAAACAGTGCTCTACCCCCTACAGTGATACATGAGGCGCTACCTAAATAGCTTTCGAGGAGAACCAGCTATCTCCGAGCTTGATTAGCCTTTCACTCCGATCCACAGGTCATCCGCTAACTTTTCAACGGTAGTCGGTTCGGTCCTCCAGTTAGTGTTACCCAACCTTCAACCTGCCCATGGATAGATCGCCCGGTTTCGGGTCTATTCCCAGCGACTAGACGCCCTATTAAGACTCGCTTTCGCTACGCCTCCCCTATTCGGTTAAGCTCGCCACTGAAAATAAGTCGCTGACCCATTATACAAAAGGTACGCAGTCACCTAACAAAGTAGGCTCCCACTGCTTGTACGCATACGGTTTCAGGATCTATTTCACTCCCCTCTCCGGGGTTCTTTTCGCCTTTCCCTCACGGTACTAGTTCACTATCGGTCAGTCAGTAGTATTTAGCCTTGGAGGATGGTCCCCCCATATTCAGACAAAGTTTCTCGTGCTCCGTCCTACTCGATTTCATGACTAAGAGATTTTCGCGTACAGGGCTATCACCCACTATGGCCGCACTTTCCAGAGCGTTCCGCTAATCTCAAAGCCACTTAAGGGCTAGTCCCCGTTCGCTCGCCACTACTAAGGGAATCTCGGTTGATTTCTTTTCCTCAGGGTACTTAGATGTTTCAGTTCCCCTGGTTCGCCCCTTACACCTATGTATTCAGTGTAAGGTAACCATCTTATGATGGCTGGGTTCCCCCATTCAGACATCTCCGGATCAAAGTCTGTTTGCCGACTCCCCGAAGCTTTTCGCAGGCTACCACGTCTTTCATCGCCTCTGACTGCCAAGGCATCCACCGTATGCGCTTCTTCACTTGACCATATAACCCCAAGCAATCTGGTTATACTGTGAAGACGACATTCGCCGAAAATTCGAATTTCTCAATTAAGAGAACTCACAAATTTTACCTTAGCCTGATCCGTTACCAGTGAAAGTAACGTTCAGTCTATCTTTCTATCACATACCCAAATTTTTAAAGAACGATCTAATCAAAGACTAGAAATCAACATTCACCATCATCACGATGGAATGCTCATTTCTAAGCTTTTAACTTCTAGAAGCAGTAGTGGTGGAGCCAAACGGGATCGAACCGTTGACCTCCTGCGTGCAAGGCAGGCGCTCTCCCAGCTGAGCTATGGCCCCGTATTTCTACAGGTTCCCACACAAAATTGGTGGGTCTGGGCAGATTCGAACTGCCGACCTCACCCTTATCAGGGGTGCGCTCTAACCAACTGAGCTACAGACCCAATTTCGGGCTGCTTCTTATCGTCTTCTTCAATGAATCAAGCAATTCGTGTGGGAACTTATGGAGCAGCTGATGTCGTCGATTAAGGAGGTGATCCAGCCGCAGGTTCCCCTACGGCTACCTTGTTACGACTTCACCCCAGTCATGAATCACACCGTGGTAACCGTCCCCCCGAAGGTTAGACTAGCTACTTCTGGTGCAACCCACTCCCATGGTGTGACGGGCGGTGTGTACAAGGCCCGGGAACGTATTCACCGCGACATTCTGATTCGCGATTACTAGCGATTCCGACTTCACGCAGTCGAGTTGCAGACTGCGATCCGGACTACGATCGGTTTTCTGGGATTAGCTCCACCTCGCGGCTTGGCAACCCTCTGTACCGACCATTGTAGCACGTGTGTAGCCCAGGCCGTAAGGGCCATGATGACTTGACGTCATCCCCACCTTCCTCCGGTTTGTCACCGGCAGTCTCCTTAGAGTGCCCACCATTACGTGCTGGTAACTAAGGACAAGGGTTGCGCTCGTTACGGGACTTAACCCAACATCTCACGACACGAGCTGACGACAGCCATGCAGCACCTGTCTCAATGTTCCCGAAGGCACCAATCTATCTCTAGAAAGTTCATTGGATGTCAAGGCCTGGTAAGGTTCTTCGCGTTGCTTCGAATTAAACCACATGCTCCACCGCTTGTGCGGGCCCCCGTCAATTCATTTGAGTTTTAACCTTGCGGCCGTACTCCCCAGGCGGTCAACTTAATGCGTTAGCTGCGCCACTAAGAGCTCAAGGCTCCCAACGGCTAGTTGACATCGTTTACGGCGTGGACTACCAGGGTATCTAATCCTGTTTGCTCCCCACGCTTTCGCACCTCAGTGTCAGTATCAGTCCAGGTGGTCGCCTTCGCCACTGGTGTTCCTTCCTATATCTACGCATTTCACCGCTACACAGGAAATTCCACCACCCTCTAC
Source organism: Pseudomonas sp. LY-1 (assembly GCF_053502595.1). Classification (NCBI taxonomy): domain Bacteria; kingdom Pseudomonadati; phylum Pseudomonadota; class Gammaproteobacteria; order Pseudomonadales; family Pseudomonadaceae; genus Pseudomonas; species Pseudomonas sp. LY-1. Next base: position 5,837,875 of record NZ_CP094353.1, read on the forward strand.
CATACTCTAGTCAGTCAGTTTTGAATGCAGTTCCCAGGTTGAGCCCGGGGATTTCACATCCAACTTAACTAACCACCTACGCGCGCTTTACGCCCAGTAATTCCGATTAACGCTTGCACCCTCTGTATTACCGCGGCTGCTGGCACAGAGTTAGCCGGTGCTTATTCTGTCGGTAACGTCAAAACAATCACGTATTAGGTAACTGCCCTTCCTCCCAACTTAAAGTGCTTTACAATCCGAAGACCTTCTTCACACACGCGGCATGGCTGGATCAGGCTTTCGCCCATTGTCCAATATTCCCCACTGCTGCCTCCCGTAGGAGTCTGGACCGTGTCTCAGTTCCAGTGTGACTGATCATCCTCTCAGACCAGTTACGGATCGTCGCCTTGGTGAGCCATTACCTCACCAACTAGCTAATCCGACCTAGGCTCATCTGATAGCGCAAGGCCCGAAGGTCCCCTGCTTTCTCCCGTAGGACGTATGCGGTATTAGCGTCCGTTTCCGAACGTTATCCCCCACTACCAGGCAGATTCCTAGGCATTACTCACCCGTCCGCCGCTCTCAAGAGAAGCAAGCTTCTCTCTACCGCTCGACTTGCATGTGTTAGGCCTGCCGCCAGCGTTCAATCTGAGCCATGATCAAACTCTTCAGTTCAAACATCTTTGGGTTTTTAAGAAACCCTAAACTTGGCTCAGCAATCGTTGGTTACATCTTTGATTTCTCGCGGAGTAACTTGTGATGCTGATAATCTTGTTGACTATCAGTCTGACTCCACAAGCACCCACACGAATTGCTTGATTCAGTTGTTAAAGAGCGGTTGGTTAAGATCTTTCGTCTCAACCGAGGCGCGCATTCTACAGCAGCCTCATTTGCTGTCAAGTGATTATTTTCAGAAGTTTTCAAAGTTTCCTTTGTAACTTCAACCACTTGCGCTTCCGATCTCTCGTTAGCGGGAGGCGAATTCTACAGCGTTACACGCTGCTGTCAACACCTCTTTTTCTCCGCTTTCGACCGAGAAGATCGAAACGTTAATAGAGCCAAACAACCCTGCTCTACCAACTCCTTCCAGGCTTCGATGAACTGAAGCAGGTCGCTGTCGAATCTTGCGTAACTCTTTGTTTACCAAGGAGTTTCCCGTTTCGACTGCGCCGGAAGTGGGGCGAATTATAGACGTCCAGGATTTGCCGTCAAGGGTTAATTACGCTTTTGTTGCAGAAGGTGCTTTTTTCGCAATAAGGCGGGGAATTCGCCGCATCACCGGCGGTATCCGCAGGACAAGAAGCAGCGCACCTATAGAAGCATAGATAGCCCACTCCTTCAGATCCGCCCGCACGATCCACAACATATGCAACAAGCCAAGCCCAAGCACGCCATACACCAGGCGATGCAACTTCTTCCAACGGCTGCCCAACCGACGCTGGCTGTAGCGATTCGACGTCAGCGCCAGCACCAATAAAGACAGGAAACCCAGGGCCCCCACAATAATGTAGGGGCGCTTACTCAATTCCACCCCCAGCTGCGACCAATCCAGCCCCAGGACAAACACACAATATGCCGCCAGGTGCAGCACCACATAAGCAAAGCACCACAACCCCAACTGACGCCGCACCGCGATCCACCCTGCCCAACCGCTCAACTTCTGCAACGGTGTCATCGCCAGGGTAATCAGCAGCAGGATCAACGTGCCCAAGCCCAGCCGGTCAACCAGCACCTTGCCTGGGTCCGGCCCCAAGGCAGAACGCCACGCCTCGTACAGCCAGAGCAACGGCCATACCGCGGTGGCGATAAACACGCCGATGCGCCAGATCGGGAAACGCATCAGTAGTTCTTCCGCAGGTCGAGGCCGGTATAAAGCGCCGCCACCTCATCCGAGTAACCGTTGAACATCTGCGTCTCGCGCACATTCGGGCTGAACAGGCCACTCGGCAAGCGCCGTTCACGCGCCTGGGTCCAACGAGGGTGGTCGACCGTCGGGTTCACGTTCGCATAAAACCCGTACTCATTCGCCGCAATACTTTGCCAGGTGGTTTTCGGCTGCTCGCTCACCAAGCTGATACGCACGATGGACTTCACGCTCTTGAAGCCATACTTCCATGGCACCACCAAACGCAACGGCGCGCCATTCTGGTTAGGCAACTCGCGCCCATACATCCCCACCGCCAGAATCGCCAGGGGATTCATCGCCTCATCCAGACGCAGCCCTTCTACATAGGGCCAATCGATCAAGCCGAAACTCGAGCGCTGGCCCGGCATGCTTTTGGGGTCCTGGAGGGTTTCGAAGCGGATGTACTTGGCTTTGGAAGTCGGCTCAACCTGCTTGAGCAACGCCGAAATGGGAAAACCCATCCACGGAATGACCATCGACCACGCCTCCACACAGCGCAGACGGTAGATTCGCTCTTCCAATTGATACGGCTTCATGAAGTCTTCCAGGGCGTAACGCCCCGGCTTTGCGACCTCGCCATCGATCACCACACTCCAGGGCTCGGTCTTGAGCGAACCTGCATTCGCCGCTGGATCGCCCTTGTCCGTGCCGAACTCATAGAAGTTGTTGTAGTGGGTCGCGTCCTTGAACGGGGTGATGGCTTCGTCCTTGACGGTTACCGCCTGCCATTTCGTACCCGGCAGTTTTTCGGCAAACCAGCCTGGCGCCTTGCCTGGTTCGACATCCGCATAGCGCGCGGCATCGTCAGCGCTGGCCCAGCGCGGCAAGCTGCTGGCGGCAACACCGGCCAGCGCACCACCGAGCAAGCTACGGCGAGACAGGTAGAAGGATTCAGGAGTGACGTCCGATTCATGACAATCGGACGCTTTGGGCAATTTGATTAACATGGCAACTCCGCAGCATTGGAGAACTGATGCACCAATAGACTGCGGAGTATGGGGGAAATTACATTAAGGCAATGTTTTGTCCCGACGCAGTTGCAGCAGATACTGAACCGGCCCGGAAGCGGCATACACCAGGAACACCAGCAGCAGAATACGCGGCGGATCACTGAAGACCACGGCGAACACCAGCACCACCGCAAGGATAGCCACGAAAGGCACACGCCCCTTGAGGTCGAGTTCCTTGAAGCTGTTGTACTTGATGTTACTGACCATCAGCATGCCGGCGGCCGCAACCATCAAGGCCACCAGGAACGACATCTTCGATCCCTGGATGCCGTAGTCACTGAACGCCCAGACGATCCCCGCCACCACGCCCGCAGCAGCCGGGCTGGCCAGGCCGATGAAGTAACGCTTGTCGGCGGTCCCCACCTGGGTGTTGAAGCGCGCCAGGCGCAACGCGGCGCCCGCGACATAGATGAAGGCCACCATCCAGCCGACCTTGCCCATGTCACCCAGGGCCCAGGCAAACGCCAGCAACGCAGGCGCGACACCAAAGGCAACCATGTCCGACAGCGAGTCATACTCGGCACCGAAGGCGCTTTGGGTATTGGTCATGCGCGCCACGCGCCCATCGAGACCGTCGAGCACCATGGCGACGAAGATGGCGATCGCCGCAAAACCGAAGTACTTGCTGGCACTCACCGCATCACCCGCCGCCAGCGCACTCTGGGCGCTCATGGAGTTGATGATGGAGTAGAACCCGGCAAACAGGTTCGCCGTAGTGAACAGATTGGGCAGGAGATAGATGCCACGATGCCGGACCTTGCGACCTTCCGCGTCATGCCCTTCTTCAACATGTTCATCGATCGGTAGCAGGCTATCGGCGTCAGAAGCCTGGTTTGGCTCTTCGGGACGTTCGCTCATGGACTTTACCTTGCAACGGTGTGAAAAAATTCGACAGATACTTGCGGCGAGTGTTCGCCCGCAAACGATGCAGCTTTATACCAGAACCAGCCACCCAAACGAAAAAACGCGGCCTAAGCCGCGTTTTTTCTAGATGCATCCGACTTAGTTTTTGGCTTTGTCGACGATCTTGTTGGCACCGATCCACGGCATCATGGAGCGCAGTTGCTCGCCGATGATTTCGATACCGTGAGCGGCGTTGTTACGACGCTTGGCGGTCATCGAAGGGTAGCCGGTAGCGCCTTCGCTGATGAACATTTTGGCGTATTCGCCGTCCTGAATGCGTTTCAGGGCGTTGCGCATGGCCTGACGGGACTCGGCGTTGATCACTTCCGGGCCAGTCACGTACTCGCCGTATTCGGCGTTGTTGGAGATCGAGTAGTTCATGTTGGCGATACCGCCTTCGTACATGAGGTCCACGATCAGCTTCAGTTCGTGCAGGCATTCGAAGTAGGCCATTTCCGGCGCGTAGCCGGCTTCAACCAGGGTTTCGAAACCGGCTTTGACCAGTTCAACGGTACCACCGCACAGAACAGCTTGTTCGCCGAACAGGTCGGTTTCAGTCTCGTCCTTGAAAGTGGTTTCGATGATGCCGGTACGACCGCCACCAACGCCGGCAGCGTAGGACAGCGCAACGTTCTTGGCGTTGCCCGACGCGTCCTGGTAGATCGCGATCAGGTCAGGAATACCGCCGCCTTTGACGAACTCGGAACGCACGGTGTGGCCCGGGGCTTTCGGCGCGATCATGATCACGTCGAGGTCAGCGCGTGGCACGACTTGGTTGTAGTGGATCGCGAAGCCGTGGGAGAAGGCCAGGGTGGCGCCCTTCTTGATGTTCGGCTCGATTTCGTTCTTGTACAGCGCGGACTGGAACTCATCCGGGGTCAGGATCATGACCAGGTCGGCAGCGGCAACGGCGGAAGCAACGTCAGTCACTTTCAGGCCGTGGGCTTCAGCCTTGGCAACAGTGGCCGAGCCTTTGCGCAGGCCAACAGTCACGTCAACGCCGGAATCTTTCAGGTTGCAAGCTTGCGCGTGGCCCTGGGAACCGTAGCCGATGATGGCGACTTTCTTGCCCTGGATGATCGACAGGTCACAATCTTTATCGTAATAAACTTTCATGAGGTTCCTCTATATATCCAGGCCTTAAGGCCATTCACTAATTTGGGTTAGATGCTGAGTACTTTGTCGCCACGGGCAATCCCGGTGACACCACTGCGTACGGTTTCCAGAATCGAGGCCGTCCCGATCGACTGGATGAAGCTGTCCAGCTTGTCGCTTGTACCGGTCAATTGCACGGTATAAACGCTGGCGCTCACATCGACGATCTGCCCGCGATAAATGTCGGTAGTACGCTTGATCTCGGCACGTTGGGCGCCCGTGGCCTTGACTTTAACCAGCATCAGCTCGCGCTCGATGTGGGCACTTTCCGACAGGTCGACCAGCTTGACCACTTCGATCAGCTTGTTGAGGTTTTTGGTGATCTGCTCGATCACCTCATCGTGGCCCACGGTGGTCAACGTCAGGCGCGACAGGGTCGGGTCTTCGGTCGGCGCCACGGTCAGGCTTTCGATGTTGTAGTTGCGTTGCGAAAACAAGCCGACAACACGAGACAGAGCGCCGGGTTCGTTCTCCAGAAGCAGGGAGATTATGTGCCGCATGATTAGGTACGCTCCGTCTTGTTCAGCCACATGTCACGCATAGAGCCGTCTTTGATCTGCATCGGATAGACGTGCTCGCTGGTATCCACCTGAATATCGATGAACACCAGGCGGTCCTTCATGGCGAACGCTTCTTCCATCTTCGGCTTCAGATCTTTCAGATCGTTGATGCGAATACCGACGTGGCCGTAAGCCTCGACCAATTTGACGAAGTCGGGCAGCGATTCCATGTAGGAATGGGAGTGACGACTACCGTAGCTCATGTCCTGCCATTGACGAACCATGCCCAACACGCCGTTGTTCAGGCACACAATCTTCACCGGAAGGCCGTACTGCAGGCACGTCGACAGTTCCTGGATGTTCATCTGGATGCTGCCTTCGCCGGTGACGCATGCAACGTCGCTGTCCGGGAAGCTCAGTTTGACACCCATGGCCGCTGGGAAACCAAAGCCCATCGTGCCCAGGCCACCGGAGTTGATCCAGCGGTTAGGCTTGTCGAACTTGTAGTACTGCGCGGCGAACATCTGGTGCTGGCCCACGTCGGAGGTCACAAAGGCATCGCCCTTGGTCACTTCGCACAGGGTCTCGATCACGGTTTGTGGCTTGATGATGCTGCCGTCGCCCTTGTCATAAGGGAACAGGCCGCGGTCACCGCGCCATTCGTCGATCTGCTTCCACCAGCTGGCGACAGCTTCTTTGTTCGGCGTCTCGCCGATTTCCTTCAGCGCTGCGACCATTTCGGTCAACACGCTTTCCACCGGACCTACGATCGGCACGTCGGCCTTGATGGTCTTGGAGATGGACGCCGGGTCGATGTCGATATGAATGATCTTGGCATTTGGGCAGAACTTGCTCGCGCCGTTGATCACCCGGTCATCGAACCGCGCGCCCACGGCCAGGATCACATCGGCGTGGTGCATGGTCAGGTTGGCGGTGTAGCTGCCGTGCATGCCGAGCATGCCGACGAACTGACGGTCCGTACCCGGGAATGCGCCGAGGCCCATCAGGGTGTTGGTCACCGGCAGGTTGAGCAGCTTGGCCAGTTCGGTCAACGGTGCGGAACCGCCGCCCAGAATCACGCCGCCGCCCGAGTACAGCACCGGACGCTTGGCCGCCAGGAGCATTTCTGCCGCCTTGCGGATCTGCCCCGAGTGCCCACGAACGGCCGGGCTGTAGGAACGCAGCTTGGCTTTCTTCGGGAAGACGTATTCGAATTTCTCGGCCGGGTTGGTCATGTCTTTCGGGATATCGACCACTACAGGGCCCGGGCGACCGGACTGTGCGAGGTAGAACGCCTTTTTCATGATTTCCGGGATTTCCGAGGCATGCTTGATCATGAAACTGTGTTTCACGATCGGCCGGGAGATACCGATCATGTCGGTTTCCTGGAATGCATCGGTACCGACCATGGTGCTAGCGACCTGGCCGGAAATGATCACCATCGGGATGGAGTCCATATAAGCAGTCGCGATGCCGGTAATGGCATTGGTTGCGCCTGGACCGGACGTTACCAGTACCACGCCGGCTTTACCGGTGGCACGGGCATAACCGTCAGCCATATGGGTTGCAGCCTGTTCGTGGCGAACCAGGATGTGGGTAACAGCCGGTTCCTTGAACAGTGCGTCATAGACGTGCAGCAGAGCACCACCAGGGTACCCGTAGATATAGTCAACGCCTTCGTCACGCAAAAAGCGGACGAGCATCTCACCGCCAGATAAAAGCTCCACGTTGTTCACCTCTAAAACGCCAGAATACCGTCCGTTAAAAACCGACGGGTCTTAATAGGTTTACTTCTCAACAGAGCATGAGCGACGGTGGTCGCCGACTACGTCAGCACTGACTGAGCAAGTATTGGGATCGTCCCAAGTGTTGCGGGCTCTTCCCACCCAGCGCGAGGTAACGCGTTGCGGGTGTAACAGGTCGGCGCGGATGTGCGCCTCATGATCTGCTGAGCGGGCCTGCTTCTGGCAGTCCCGATACAGCGGACTTTGGATTCTTCTGTTTCAGGCCCTTCAAGTCAAGCAATAATTGCGCTTTTTTCCAACTAAGCGCATGAGAACGTAGAAGAAAGGGCTTTGAGGAGGGATAAAACTCGCCTGAATGTCGTCAAGCGGTAGAAATGTGCGCAAGACTGCCGGAAAAACCGGCAGCCAGGCAATTAACGAGCGTCGACGATCAATTGGTCGAACTTTTTCAGCGCATTGCGCAAACCCTGGCTTTCCAGCGGCCGGTCGGTGTAGACCATCTCGGCCATCTCCATGATCCCGGAGGCATTTGGCAACGGCAGGTTCTGTTCGAGGATCTGCTTCATTCGCACCAGGAAGATCCACTGCAGCCACTGGTGGAAGTCCAGGGTGTCGACCGAAAAGGGCTCGACGCTGCTGAGCGCCTCGGCGCTAGGGGACACCTCGTCCCACCAGCCCTGCAGGCGCAATTCGCGCTCAATCAGCAACAACTGTTCGGCAATCGCTGGAAAACGCACATCCATCAGAGGCTGACCTTGGCTTTCTGCCGAGCCTGGGCGGCACCGGCAGCGTCGCCTTGTGCAGCACGCGCATCACCGATCAAGGCCCACAGGCTGGCCTGCAGGTCAGGACGGCCGTTGGCCAGGGTCAGGCCGCGACGGGCGAACTGTTCGGCTTGCGGCGCATCGCCCTGGGCCATCCGCACCTGGGCCAGGCGATACAGCACCTGCGGTTCACGCGGCGCAACGCGCTGGGCGCGCTCGAGGCTCGACGAAGCACCGTTCAAGTCGCCACCGGCCTGCTGTTGCTGGGCAGTGGTGAGCAAGGCCAGTACCGGGCCGTCCAGTTGCTCGTCAGCCGACAGGCCGCCCGCGCTGGAGGACGACGGAATGCCGCTTGGCGTCGACGGCATGGTGTAGGTGTTCTGGTTGATCGGCGCGGCCTGGACCGGCGTGGCGTCAATCGGCCCCGACGTGCTGGGCCCTGGCGTCCACGGCTCGGCGCTGATCGGCGCCGATGTCGCAGCACCGGCGCCCGGCACCATCACCACCACACCCGAATCCTGCGGCACGGCGCGGGTCGCGGCCTGGGCAGGACGCTTGGTCACGGTCTGACGGAAACCGCCATTGGCCGAGATCCGATCGTTATTGGAGACGGTTGTGCTCGAGTCCACCACGGGAATGGAGCCGCGCTGAACGCTGGAGCAACCGCCGAGCAAAGCCAGAGCTGTAATAGCTGGAATCCACCACTTGTTCACTTGAAACCCTCTTTGCTTAATTCATCCAGCCCTTGACCCAATCCATCACCGACTCCGCGCTTGCAGGGGCACTGCCACCGCACGCGGCACCGGGAGGTGGTTCGCTGCCGCGAATATACGGCATCTGCACCGCGCCCGGACAGTTGGCATCGGAGCCCTGGCCGGTGTGCGGATCAATCCAGGCCTGCACGATGTTGTCCGGCTGCGGCATGCTCAGCGGCAACGGATCGGCCTTGCGCATGAAACTGGTCCAGACCTGCAACGCACCGGTCGCGCCGGTGAACGGCGTCTTGCCGTTGTCATCACGCCCCAGCCAGACCACGGCCAGCACATCCTGACCGAAGCCGGCGAACCAACTGTCACGCGAATCGTTACTGGTACCGGTCTTGCCCGCCAGTGTCAGGTTGGAAGGCAGGACCTTGTACACCGAGCTACCGGTACCTTCGCGCATCACACGCTGCATGGCGTTCTGGATCAGGTAGATGGAGCCCGCGTCGAAACGCTGCTGAATCTGGAACGGATAGCGCTTGAGCGGCTCGCCTTCGGCCGTCAGCACGCTGCGAATGCCGCGCATCGGCGTGTTGAAACCACCGTTGGCGAGGGTCTGGTACATGGTCGCCACTTCCATCGGCGTCATGGCACCGGCGCCCAGAAGCATCGATGGGAAGGCCGGGAATTCGCGGGTGATGCCCAGGCGCGCGAGGGTCTTGAGGACGTTCGGCACGCCCACTTCGAGCCCCAGGCGCGAGGTCGAGATGTTGTAGGAATGCGCCAGCCCCTGGTACAGGAACACCGTACCGTGAGAACGACGATCGAAGTTCTGCGGGGTCCAGACCTGGCCGTCAGCACCTTTGACCGACAGCGGGTCGTCTGACAGCCAACTGGTCAGGGTGTATTTGCTCGGTTTTTCCAACGCCGTCAGGTACACCGCCGGCTTGACCAGCGAGCCGATCGGCCGCACCGCGTCCAGCGCACGGTTGAAGCCGGCGAAACTGGCCTGGCGGCTGCCGATCATGGCCTGGACTTCACCGGTTTCCGGGTTGGTCACCACCATGGCTGCTTCGACTTCGTCGGAGCCTTTACGCCCCGCCAGACGCTTGAAGGTGTCGTTGACCGACGCTTCGGCTTTCATCTGCAGGATCGGGTCGAAACTGGTGAAGATGCGCAGGCCTTCCTCGGTCAAGTCTTCGTCGCGGTAGTCTTCACGCAACTGGCGTTTGACCAGGTCGATAAAGCCCGGGAAGGAGCTGTCCGCCAGCTTGCCGCGGGTGGTCACGCCCAGTGGCATTTTCTTCGCCGCAGCAACCTGTTCCGCCGTGGCCACGCCCTGCTGCTCCAGCACGTCGAGCACCAGGTTACGCCGCTCAAGCGCGCGCTCAGGATTGCGCCGCGGGTTGTAGTAGGACGGCCCCTTGACCATGCCCACCAGCAACGCGACCTGATGCAACTTCAGCTCGGACAGCGGCTGGCCGAAGAAGAACTGGCTGGCCAGCCCGAAACCGTGGACCGCGCGCTGGCCGTCCTGGCCGACGAACACCTCGTTGAGGTAGGCCTCAAGGATTTCCTGCTTGCTGTAATGCAGCTCCAGCAGCATCGCCATCATGGCTTCGGTGAGTTTACGGGTCAGGCTGCGCTCGTTGGTGAGGTAGAAGTTCTTCACCAATTGCTGGGTCAGCGTACTGCCGCCCTGGGTCATTTTGCCGCCGGATGTGTTGACCCAGATCGCACGGGCAATGGACTTCGGCGACACGCCCCAGTGGCTGTAGAAATCGCGGTCTTCCACGGCAACCAGGGTTTCAAGCAGGTACGGCGGCACCTGATCGAGCTTGATCAGGATGCGATCTTCCAGGTTCTTCGGGTAAATCCCGCCGATCATCAACGGTTCCAGGCGCACCACGGGCAGCTTCGAGCCATTCAGCGACGACAGCTCGGCCACGTAGTCGCCGGAGAAGCGCACGCGCACCGGCTGGGGTTTTTCCAGGCCTTCATAGAACTGGAAGCCGCGGGTGTTCAAGTCCACGGTATTGCCGCTGACGGCCGCAGCGCCGGGGCCGTTGCTCACAGGTTCGCGGCGGTAGCCCAAGGCGTCGAGTTCGGTGAGGAAGTCATCCTTGCTCAGCTTCTGACCGGTGAACAGCTCCAGCGGACGGGCGTACACCTTGGCCGGAATGGTCCAGCGCTTGCCGGAGAATTTTTCCTGGACCACGGCATCGAGGTACACCGCAAAGCCAGCGAGCACCACAAGACCCACCAGGCTGAGCTTGAGCGCCCAGCCCAGCCACGGGCGCAGGCCGCGGGAAGGAGGTTTTTTACGGGAACGGGGAGATCGGGTTCGAGTCATGGCGGCGGATTATACGCACTTTATCGATGATCAACATGAGCCGGACAGCGGTTTGCACAGCAGGCGTCAGCAGCCATAATGCCCGCCATGATTTCCCCTGACTTTGAAGGATCGCCCGTGAGCCAGCCCCTGATTGCCGCCCTGCAGAACCCGGCTTTATACCCCCATCCGGTTGAAGCGTTCCAAGTCATCGAGACCCATATTTCCTGGGTCATACTGACCGGCCCTTACGCTTATAAACTGAAGAAACCGGTGAACTTCGGCTTCCTGGACTTCACCAAACTGGAAGATCGCGGGCATTTCTGCAACGAAGAGCTGCGCCTGAACCAGCGCCTGACCAAAGATTTGTATCTTGAAGTGTTGCCGATCACCGGCACGGCCGAAGCGCCGCAATTGGGCGGTGACGGCCCGGTCATCGAATACGCGCTGAAAATGCGTCAATTCCCGCAAAGCCAGTTGCTCAGCACCTTGCAAGCCAACGGTGAGCTGACCAGCGCGCACATCGACGAGATGGCCAAACAGATCGCGCACTTCCACCTCACCGCACCGAAAGTGCCGCAAGAGCACCCGGCCGGCACCCCCGACGAGGTGATGGCACCGGTACGCCAGAACTTCGATCAGATCCGCCCGTTCCTCAGCGACAAAGCCGACCTGCTGCAACTCGAAGCCCTGCAAGCCTGGGCCGAAAGCAGCTTCGAACGCCTCAAGCCGCTGCTGGCACAGCGCAAGCGCGATGGTTTCACCCGCGAGTGCCACGGCGATATCCACCTGGGCAATGCCACCTTGATCGATGGCCACGTGGTGATCTTCGACTGCATCGAGTTCAACGAACCGTTTCGCTTCACCGACGTATACGCCGACACCGGCTTCCTGGCCATGGACCTGGAAGACCGCGGCCTCAAATCCCTGGCACGCCGGTTCATCAGCCAGTACCTCGAACTGACCGGCGACTACCAGGGCCTGGAAGTGCTGAACTTCTATAAAGCCTACCGCGCACTGGTCAGGGCCAAAGTCGCGCTGTTCAGCATGCCCAGCGAAGCGAGCCCGGTGCAGCGCGCCACCACCCTGCGCCAGTACCGCAACTACGCCAACCTGGCGGAGAGCTACAGCGTTATTCCGTCGCGCTTCCTGGCGATTACCCACGGCGTTTCCGCTGTAGGCAAAAGCCACGTGGCCATGCGTCTGGTGGAAGCCTTGGGCGCCGTTCGCCTGCGTTCGGACGTGGAGCGCAAGCGCCTGTTTGGTGAACAACAAGTGGAAAACACGCCCCAGGCCGGCATCTATGCTGCCGACGCCAGCGCGAAAACCTACGCCCGCCTGAACGAGATCGCCGAGACCGTGCTGCGCGCCGGGTTCCCGGTGGTACTGGATGCGACCTTCCTGAAACGCGCACAACGCGATGCCGCCGCCAAAGTCGCCGAAGCGACGGGCGCGCCGTTCCTGATCCTGGACTGCAATGCGCCGCAGGCCGTTATCACCAGTTGGCTGGCACAACGTCAGGCAGACAAGAACGATCCGTCTGACGCTACATTGACGATCATTGAAGAGCAGCAGGCCCAACGCGAACCGCTGACAGCCGAAGAGCTGTTGCTGAGCAAGCGCGTCGAGACCAATCAAAGCGGAACCCTCGATGCACTGGTCGAGCAAATTCGCCAGCGCATGCCTGGTCTGTAAGAAAAACTTCTTGGTCGCGTCGTCACCTTAGGCGAGCGGCCAAGCAATAGTGGCACTATAATGGCGCCATAAATCCAACAGGTGTCGCTATCATGAGTCAGCCCAAGCTTCTTGATACCCCGCTCTATTCGCTTCTGCATAAAGACGATATCCGCGGTTTCAACCAGGAACGCCCCAAAGACGGCGTCATCGACATGCGCGGTGGCGACTTCCGCGGGCTGGATCTGCGCGATCTGAACGCCAGCGGCGTGGACTTCACCGATGCGTACTTCCGTTCCGCCGATTTGCGCGGGCTGGACTTGCGCGACTGTTCATTGGAAGGCGCGAGCCTGGCCCATGCGCAGATTTCGGGCACCTACTTCCCGCCGGAACTGACGGCCGACGAGATCCTCATGTCGGTCAATTTCGGCACGCGCCTGCGCTACCGCACCAAGTAACACGCCCTCCCAAGCCCCCGGTCTCGTGCAAGACGGACCGGGGACTTCGCGCCTGCCCGCAATAAAACGTCGACGCCATCCTTATAAGCTTTTGCGCCATTCCTGACCAAAGAACTACGCTTTTCCTACTGAGCGCTACACTCCTTTTCAGGCTTGCCTGGTCACGACACCCACCGCACCATTCGGCCGTCGCAAGGAGGCTCGATGAACGATGAGCTGCAACACCTGAGAAACCTTGGCAAGACCTCGGCGCAATGGCTGCATGCGGCGGGCATCCACAGTGCGTCAGACCTGCGGCGCCTGGGCGCGGTCGATGCTTATCGAGCCGTTCGCACGCGTGGCTTCCGTGCCTCGAAAGTCTTGCTGTATGCAATCGAAGGGGCATTGATGGATGTGCATTGGAACGACATTCCTGCCGAACGCAAGGAAGCGCTGAACCGCCAATTGGATGCTATCTCGGCGCGCCAGAAGAATTAGATCGACGACCCCACCCGCCGCTGACAAAGATTCCGGACAAGGGCCTGTGAAAACAAATCTTGACTCTTAAATGAGAATCGTTATGATTATCACAACTGGTCGCGAGATCAGCCGATAACTGAAAGACCATTGGTTCGGACTCTCAGATTATCTCCTCATCAGGCTAATCACGGTTATTTGACCCGGCTCTTGCCGGGTCTTTTTTTGCCGGTAAAAAGCCTCAGCGCGCAATGATCAACGGATGCCCGCGCTCCGGATGCGGCTGCACCAGCACATCCAGCCCGAAGACCGCTTTGAGCGGCTCAGGCCGCAGAACCTGTGCCGGGGTATCCAGCGCATGGGGGCGGCCCGCGTCGAGCAACAGAATCCGGTCGCAGTAACGCGCCGCCAGGTTCAGGTCATGCAGAATCACCAGCACTGCTGCGCCACGGTCAGCAAAGCGGCGTATCGCCTGCAAGGTCGTGTGTTGATGCAAAGGGTCAAGCATCGAGGTCGGCTCATCCAGCAGCAACGTCTGCCCCGCCTGCCCGGGCCATAACTGCGCCAGCACCCGCGCCAGGTGAACGCGCTGCCGCTCGCCGCCCGACAAGGCCAGGTAACTGCGACCGCTCAAGTGCCCGACATCCGCGGCCTGCAACGCGGCATCGATAATCTCGTCATCCCGCACGCGCCCGGTCTGATGGGGCAAGCGGCCCATGCCGACCACCTCTTCGACACGAAAGGCGAAATCCAGGGTTGAAGCCTGCGGCAACACGGCCAGGCGTTGCGCGCGTTGCGACCCGCTCCAGTCTTTCAGTTCGTGCTGATCCAGCCACACCTGGCCTTGATCCGGGTGCAGTTCCCCGCACAACGCGCCCAGCAACGTGCTCTTGCCCGCGCCATTCGGGCCCAGCACGCCAAGCACCTGGCCGGGCAACAGGTCCAACGTGACATCCGCCAGTACGGTTTTGCGACCGCGACGAATCCTCAGCCCTTCCACTCGCAGCATCAGGCGCGCCCTCGCAACAACAGGTAAAGAAAAAATGGCGCACCAATCAACGCGGTGACGATACCGATCGGCAACTCCGCCGGCGCCAAGGCCAGGCGCGCGACCAGATCCGCCAACAGCAGCAAGCTCGCCCCCGCCAGCACCGAGGCGGGTAACAGCACGCGATGATCCGGCCCGGCCAACAATCGCACCAGGTGCGGCACCACCAGGCCGACGAAGCCGATCATCCCCGCTGCCGCCACCGCCGCGCCCACGCCCAATGCGGTGCAGAACACCAATTCGCGCTTGAGCCGCTCGACATCGACCCCGAGATGAGCGGCCTCGGATTCGCCGAGCAACAGTGCATTCAATGCCTTCGCCCGCCGCGGCAGCCACAGCGCCACGCCAGCGCTCACCAGCAGCAACGGCCACAGGCGCGAATAGCTGGCGCCATTGAGGCTGCCCAGGTTCCAGAAAGTCAGTGTGCGCAGGGTGGCGTCATCGGCCAGGTAGGTAAACAAGCCCACCGCCGAGCTGGCGAGCGCCGTGAGGGCGATACCGGCGAGCAGCATGGTCGCGACATGGGTCTGGCCGTTGCGCCGCCCCAGCCGGTAGACCAGCGCCGTCACCCCCAACCCACCGAGAAACGCGCACAACGACAACAGATACGGACCGAACACCTCCGGCAACCCACCCAGAAACGAGCCACCGACAATGGCGAAGGCCGCACCGAGTGCCGCGCCGCTGGATACCCCGACCAACCCCGGATCGGCCAACGGGTTGCGAAACAACCCCTGCATCGCTACGCCCGACAAGGCCAATACACCGCCCACCGCCAGCCCCAGCAAGGTCCGCGGCAAACGGATCTGCCCGAGAATCAGCTCCGCCTGCTCCAGGCCACTGGCCTCGATCGGCACGCCCATCAGGCGCAAGGCCGCCCTGAGCGTATCCAGCAACGGCAGGCTGACCGGCCCCAGCGCCAATGAAAGCCAGATTGCCAGCACACACAACAGCGTCAGGCCGATAAACAGCGTTCGGGGTTTCACCAGCGTACTCATGGGGCAGACGTGGCCTGGGGCGGATAGAAGCCGGCCGACAACTGCACCAGGCTTTGCGGCAGACGCGGCCCGAGCCCGCCGACCAGCAGCGTCGGGTCCACCTCAAACACCCGTGCCTGTTTAGCCGCCGGCGTGGACGCCAGGATCGGGTTCTCCTTGAACAAGGCCGCACGCGCCGCCTCGCCGGTCAGCGCACGGTCGGCAAACACCAGCACCTCGGGGCTCAACCCGGCCAACGACTCCATGGAAAACGGCTTATAACCGCTGTGGGTCGCCAGATTGCGCCCGCCCGCCTGCCGCAGCATCCAGTCAGCCGCCGTGTCTTTGCCAGCGATCAGCGGTTTGCCGCCGGCATTGCCGAGCAGCATCAACACCCCCGGGGCCTTGTGTGTGGCCTGGGCTGTGGCAACCCAACGTTTCTGCCGGTCAAGCGCCTGTTCATACGCGGTAAACAATGCATGGGCCTTGGCCTCACTGCCCAACAACCTCCCCAGGTGTTCGAGGTTGCCTTTCAACGTCGGCAAATCCGGCTGCGCCGAGAACATTTCCACCTGCACCCCGGCGTTGCGAATCTGCGCCAGCACCGGCGGCGGCCCCATTTCCTCGGTACCCACCAAGACCTGCGGGCGCAGACTGAGAATGCCCTCGGCCGACAACTGCCGCTGATAACCGACGCTCGGCAATGCCTTGAGCGAAGCCGGATGCTGGCTGGTGGTGTCGACGCCCACCAACTTCGACTCACCGCCCAGGGCCGTCACCCACTCCGATAACGCGCCGCCAGCACTCACCCAGCGTTGCGGCAGTTCCGAGGCGTGCGCCCCAGGGTTGAGCATCAGTCCGACAACAAGCGCGATAGCGCTGGCACTCAAGCGCATAACAGGGTTTCCTTCCAGGGGCGGGGCTGCTGAAACACTCATGGATGTGACAGATACCTCTTGCCGGGCATCGTACTGAGCGCCCAGTCAGCTAACGGGCGAAGCCTGCATTTGATAATTGTTTGCATTTGAACGTCAAGGCACTTAAGGATTGGAATGAAGTTTCTCTGCCCCTCCGACACCCTCGCCCCCAACAGCAGCCGTGGTTTTGATATCGACGGGCACAAACTGCTGGCCGTGCGCCGGGATGGCATCGCCTACTTCTATCGCAATCGCTGCCCCCATCGCGGCGTCCCCCTGGAATGGCAGCCCGATCACTTCCTCGACGCCAGCGCCAGCCTGATCCAATGCGCCACCCACGGCGCGTTGTTCCTGATCGAGAGCGGCGAATGCATCGCCGGCCCCTGCGCGGGTCAAAGCCTCACTGCCCTGCCCGGCCGCGAAGACGAACAGGGCCTGTGGGTAGAACTCTAGTCGCCGAGCAGCACGTCCAAGCGGCGTTCGACGTAAATTTCCTCGGCCGTGACGCGCACACCATACGCCAGCACTTCCACGCCCGCGGCCTTGGCCTCGCGCAGGGCAGCAGCGTAGGCCGCGTCGATTTCCACGGCCGGGCGCACGGCCTCGATCCCGGACAGGTTGACGCAATACAGCTGCACCGCCCGCACACCATCCCGGGCCAGGTGCGCCAGCTCGCGTAGATGCTTGGCACCGCGCTGGGTCACGGCGTCCGGAAACGCCGCAATCGAGGTGCCATCGAACCCCAGCGTCACACTTTTGACTTCGACATAGGCCGCCCCCTCGGGGTAATCCAGGCGAAAATCAATGCGGCTATTCTCCTGACCGTAAGGCACTTCACGCTTCAATGCGCTAAAGCCGTTGAGTTCGGTGATGACCCCGGCATGCAACGCCTCCTCAACCAGTTGATTGGCACGCGCCGTATTGACGCACGCGAGGCGGCCTTGAGGCGTCTCGGCAATTTCCCAGGTGCCGGGCAACTTGCGCTTGGGGTCAGTGGAGCGACTGAACCAGACCTGCCCGCCCTCGACCATGCAATTGAGCATCGAGCCGGTATTGGGGCAGTGAATGGTCAACAACTCGCCGGTAACGGTTTCGATATCGGTGAGAAAACGCTTGTAGCGGCGAATCAGCCGCGCCTCTTCGAGGGGAGGATGAAAGCGCATCAGCCCTGCCAGCTCCGCAGCCCACGGGCAATGCGCTCTACCGCCTCTTGCAGCCGATCAAGGTTTTGCGTGTAGGCAAAGCGCACATGGTGGCCGGCTTGATAACGACCGAAATCCAGCCCTGGGGTGAACGCCACATGTTCGGTCTCAAGGAAATGACGGCAAAACGCGAAGGCATCACCGCCGAACGCGCTGATATCGGCGTACAAATAGAACGCCCCTTCCGGTTCGACGGCAATACCGAAGCCCAACTCGCGCAGGGCCGGCAGCAGGAAGTCGCGACGGCGCCCGAACTCGGCACGACGCGCTTCCAGGATGCTCAGGGTTTGCGGGGTGAAGCAGGCCAACGCCGCGTACTGCGCCATGCTGGGAGCGCTGATGTAGAGGTTTTGCGCGAGCTTCTCCAACTCACCGACCGCATCGGGCGGTGCCACCAGCCAACCCAGGCGCCAGCCGGTCATGCCGAAATACTTTGAAAAACTATTCAGGACAAACGCATCATCGTCGACTTCCAGCACGCTGGCCGCCTCGGTGCCGTAAGTGAGGCCGTGGTAGATCTCGTCCACCACCAAATGGCCGTTACGCGCCTTGATGGCGCTCGACAACCCGGCCAGTTCGTCCCGCGTCAGGATGGTGCCGGTGGGGTTGGCCGGCGATGCGACCAGCGCGCCCACGCTGTCCTGGTTCCAGTGCTTGGCCACCAGGTCGGCGGTCAATTGATAACGCACGTCCGGCCCCACGGGCACCAACTGCGCCGCGCCTTCCACCAGGCGCAGGAAGTGGCGGTTACATGGGTAACCCGGGTCGGCCAACAGCCAGTGTTTACCGGGGTCCACCAGCAGGCTGCTGGCCAACAGCAACGCGCCGGAGCCGCCCGGGGTGATCAGGATGCGCTCGGGGTCCACGCTCAGGCCGTAGCGTTGCTGGTAGAAACCGCTGATGGCATGGCGCAGTTCCGGCAGGCCGCGGGCTGCGGTATAGCGGGTCTTGCCATTGGCCAGCGCGGCCTGGCCGGCCTGGATGATCGGCTCGGCGGTGGTGAAATCCGGTTCGCCGATTTCCAGATGGATGACATCATGGCCTGCCGCTTGCAGCTCATTGGCTCGCGCCAGCAACGCCATGACATGAAAAGGTTCGATGGCGCGACTGCGCGCACTGTAGGGCTGAGCCATTAGCCTTCCTTAACGGTGAGGACAAAAACAGCGATTCTACCGAACCCTCGCGGTAAAACATGCTCTATTGCCTGCCAGGCCGTCCACGATGAACCCGGCAAGCGCTTGCAAAACGACTAAAATCAACCTTCGAGACGATTCATACCCAGCCACAGCGGGTTGCTGCTGTTTGCAACCCCTGCGTGATGGGCCTCGACAACCGGGAGTGGCGCACCCTGAATCTATCTGGTAAGTTCGCCCGCTTGCAGCCGCAGGGCCGGCAGGTGTCGGTGACGTTGCAATCCTGCGCAATGGATTAGAAGAGTGAGAGGCGGTCTATTCATGTCCACCCAAGCAAAGCAACAGCAATCCCCAGGCCTCAGCGGCTTCGAACCTTACGTCACGAAGGAAGGTGAGGAGTACATGGGCGAGCCCATGCGCGAGCACTTCACCAAGATCCTTAACAAGTGGAAACAAGACTTGATGCAGGAGGTCGACCGCACCGTTGACCATATGAAGGACGAAGCAGCCAACTTCCCTGATCCGGCCGACCGTGCGAGCCAGGAAGAAGAGTTCGCCCTTGAACTGCGTGCCCGTGATCGCGAACGCAAGCTGATCAAGAAGATCGACAAGACACTGCAGTTGATCAAGGACGAAGAATACGGCTGGTGCGAATGCTGCGGCATCGAAATCGGTATTCGCCGCCTGGAAGCACGTCCTACCGCCGACATGTGCGTGGACTGCAAGAACCTGGCAGAAATCAAGGAAAAACAGGTCGGCAAGTAACCCCTGCCGAGCTGAACGAATGGGGCGTACAAACGCCCCATTTTTGTTTCTGGCGTTTAGCGATTTTCCAGTAGTATCCGGCCCATGACAGCCTCTCCCTATATCGGGCGTTTCGCCCCCACGCCCAGCGGCCACCTGCACTTCGGCTCGCTGGTCGCCGCCCTCGCCTCTTACCTTGACGCCCGCGCCAACCATGGCCGCTGGCTGATGCGTATGGAAGACCTCGACCCTCCCCGCGAAGAACCCGGCGCCCAGGCGGCAATCCTGCATGCCCTGGAAAGCTATGGCTTCGAATGGGACGGTGAACTGGTCCGACAAAGCGACCGGCACGATGCCTACGCCAAGGTGCTGAACGACCTGTTCAACCACGGCCTGGCCTATGCCTGTACCTGCTCGCGCAAACAGCTGGAGCCCTACCACGGGATCTACCCGGGCTTGTGCCGTAATGCCGGTCATGAGCAGCACGATGCGGCCATCCGCCTGCGCGTCCCGGAGCTGGAGTACCACTTTACCGACCGCGTACAGGGCGAATTCCGACAACACCTGGGCCGCGAAGTGGGTGACTTCATCATCCGTCGCCGTGACGGCCTCTACGCCTACCAACTGGCCGTGGTGCTCGATGACGCCTGGCAAGGTGTTACCGACATCGTGCGCGGCGCCGACCTGCTCGACTCCACGCCGCGCCAGCTGTACCTGCAAGAATTATTGGGGCTGCGCCAACCGCGTTACCTGCACGTGCCGCTGATCGTCCAGCCGGACGGTAACAAGTTGGGCAAATCCTATCGCTCCCCACCCTTGACCACAGACCAGGCCACGCCTTTGCTATTGAGAGCCCTGCGCGCGCTCGGCCAGCAACCCGGCGACGAACTGCTGCACGCCAGCCCACGGGAACTGCTGGATTGGGGCATTGCCCACTGGGATGCGCAGTTGATCCCGCGCACACTCACGCTGGCCGAAGCGCAGTTGCGCTGAAGGCGCTTGCAGCCGGCCAGGCATCCGTTACCATCGCCGCAGTTATTCAATCAGAGGCCAACATGTACATCTATCGCTTGGTCCTGCTGCTGGTCGTCGGGATCTACCTGTTTTCCCCCGCCATCATGGATTGGTGGATCGACGCCACGGGCGCCTGGTATCGCCCCTATCTGCTGTGGCTGATCCTGATCGTCGTGACTTTCATCCTGCAGAGCCAAAAAGATGCCGATGAGCTTTAGCCTCACCCAGATGCTGCTGATCAGCGCCGCCTACCTGGCTACGTTGTTCGGTGTCGCCTGGATCAGTGAGCGCGGAATGATTCCGCGGGCGATCATTCGCCATCCGTTGACCTACACCTTGTCCTTGGGCGTCTACGCCAGCGCCTGGGCGTTCTATGGCACGGTGGGCCTGGCCTATCAGTATGGGTATGGCTTTCTGTCCAGTTACCTCGGGGTGTCCGGGGCCTTCTTGCTGGCGCCGGTGCTGCTGTACCCGATCCTGAAGATCACCCGCACCTATCAGTTGTCGTCCCTGGCCGACCTGTTCGCCTTCCGCTTTCGCAGCACCTGGGCGGGCGCGCTGACCACGATTTTCATGCTGATCGGCGTGCTGCCCCTGCTCGCCCTGCAGATCCAGGCGGTGGCCGACTCCATCAGCATCCTGACCCGTGAGCCGGTGCAGTATCGCGTCGCCCTGGCCTTCTGCGCACTGATCAGCCTGTTCACGATTTTCTTCGGTTCACGCCACATCGCCACCCGCGAGAAACACGAAGGCCTGGTCTTTGCGATTGCTTTCGAGTCGGTGATCAAGCTGATCGCCATCGGTGGCGTCGGCCTGTATGCGCTCTACGGCGTATTCGACGGCCCGCAACAGCTGGAGTTGTGGCTGCTGCAAAACCAGACCGCCCTCGCCGCGCTGCACACCCCGCTGCAGGAAGGCCCGTGGCGCACGTTGCTGCTGGTGTTCTTCGCCTCGGCCATCGTGATGCCGCACATGTACCACATGACGTTCACCGAGAACCTCAACCCGCGCTCGCTGGTCAGCGCCAGCTGGGGCTTGCCGCTGTTCCTGCTATTGATGAGCCTGGCGGTGCCGCTGATCCTCTGGGCCGGCCTCAAACTGGGCGCCACCACCAACCCCGAATACTTCACCCTCGGCATCGGTATTGCGGCCAACAGCCCGGCCCTGGCGCTGCTGGCCTATGTCGGCGGGTTGTCGGCGGCCAGTGGCCTGATCATCGTCACCACGCTGGCGCTCTCCGGCATGGCGCTCAATCACCTGGTGCTGCCGCTGTACCAGCCGCCGGCCGAAGGCAATATCTACCGCTGGCTGAAATGGACCCGCCGTGCGCTGATCGTCGCGATCATCATGGCCGGCTACGGTTTCTACCTGCTGCTGGGCGCCGGGCAAGACCTGGCCAACCTGGGGATCGTCGCGTTTGTCGCCACCTTGCAGTTCCTGCCGGGGGTGTTGTCGGTGCTGTACTGGCCGACGGCCAATCGGCGCGGCTTTATCGCCGGGTTGCTCGCCGGGATTCTGGTGTGGCTGGTGACCATGTTGCTGCCGTTGGTCGGCAACCTGCAGGGTTTCTACATCCCGCTGCTGAACATGATCTACGTGCTCGACGACACCAGTTGGCACATGGCAGCGATCGCCTCGCTGGCCGCCAACGTGCTGATGTTCACCCTGATCTCGCTGTTCACCAACGCCAGCCCGGAAGAAACCAGCGCCGCCGAAGCCTGCGCGGTGGACAACGTGCGCCGCCCGCAACGCCGCGAGCTGCATGCCGCCTCGCCCCAAGAGTTCGCCACGCAACTGGCCAAGCCTCTGGGCGCCAAGGCCGCGCAAAAGGAAGTCGAACAAGCGCTGCGCGACCTCTATCTGCCGTTCGACGAGCGCCGCCCCTACGCCCTGCGCCGCCTGCGCGACCGAATCGAAGCCAACCTGTCCGGGCTGATGGGCCCCAGCGTGTCGCAGGACATGGTGGAAACGTTCCTGCCCTACAAGGCGAGCGGCGAAAACTACGTCACTGAAGACATCCACTTCATCGAAAGCCGGCTTGAGGATTACCACTCACGCCTCACTGGCCTGGCCGCCGAACTCGATGCCCTGCGCCGCTATCACCGCCAGACCTTGCAGGAACTGCCGATGGGGGTCTGCTCCCTGGCCAAGGACCAGGAGATTCTGATGTGGAACAAGGCCATGGAAGAACTCACCGGCATTGCCGCGCAACGGGTCGTGGGCTCGCGCCTCAATACCCTGGGCGACCCGTGGAAGGAACTGCTGCAAGGCTTTATCAACCTGCCCGACGAACACTTGCACAAGCAGCACCTGGCCCTCGACGGCCAGACCCGCTGGCTCAACCTGCACAAGGCGGCGATCGACGAGCCCCTGGCCCCCGGTAACAGCGGCCTGGTGTTGCTGGTGGAAGACCTGACCGAAACCCAGATGCTCGAAGACAAGCTGGTGCATTCCGAGCGCCTGGCCAGTATCGGTCGCCTGGCGGCGGGCGTGGCCCATGAAATCGGCAACCCGATCACCGGTATCGCCTGCCTGGCGCAGAACCTGCGCGAAGAGCGCGAGGAAGACGGCGAAATCACCGAGATCAGCGGGCAGATCCTCGAACAGACCAAGCGCGTGTCGCGCATCGTGCAGTCGCTGATGAGCTTCGCCCACGCCGGCGCCCATCAGAACCACGACGAAGCAGTGTGCCTGGCCGAAGTGGCGCAGGATGCCATTGGGCTGCTGGCCTTGAATCGGCGCAATTTCGAAGTACAGTTCTTCAACCTGTGCGATCCGGACCACTGGGTCGACGGTGACTCCCAGCGCTTGGCGCAGGTGTTGATCAACCTGTTGTCGAACGCCCGCGACGCGTCCCCCGCCGGCAGTGCGGTACGCGTCAAGAGCGAGGCTTTCGAGCACACGGTCGACCTGATCGTGGAGGACGAAGGCAGCGGCATTCCACAGAACATCAAGGACCGCTTGTTCGAACCCTTCTTCACCACCAAGGACCCCGGTGAAGGCACCGGTCTGGGCCTTGCACTGGTCTATTCCATCGTTGAAGAGCATTATGGACAAATCACCATCGACAGCCCGGCTGACACAGAAAGCCAACGCGGCACCCGTATTCGGGTGACCTTGCCGCGTCATGTCGAAGCGACGTCCGCTGTGAACTGAGACCGTCGAGAGAATTGAATCAATGCCGCACATTTTGATCGTCGAAGACGAAACCATTATCCGCTCTGCCTTGCGTCGCCTGCTTGAACGTAATCAGTACCAGGTCAGCGAAGCCGGCTCGGTGCAGGAAGCCCAAGAGCGGTTCAGTATTCCCACGTTCGACCTGATTGTCAGCGACCTGCGCCTGCCCGGCGCGCCGGGCACCGAGTTGATCAAGCTCGGCCAGGGCACCCCGGTGCTGATCATGACCAGCTACGCCAGCCTGCGCTCGGCGGTGGACTCCATGAAGATGGGCGCGGTGGACTACATCGCCAAGCCGTTCGACCACGATGAGATGCTCCAGGCCGTGGCCCGCATCCTGCGTGACCGCCAGTCGGCCAGCAGCGCTACGGCCGAACAGCGTCCCGCCGGCAAGGCGGCCAACGGCGCCGACAAGCCGGGCGTCGACAACAGCAATGGCGAGATCGGCATCATCGGCTCCTGCCCACCGATGCAGGACCTGTACAGCAAGATCCGCAAAGTGGCGCCGACGGACTCGAATGTGCTGATCCAGGGCGAATCGGGGACCGGTAAGGAACTGGTGGCCCGCGCCCTGCACAACCTGTCCAAGCGCGCCAAGGCACCGATGATCTCGGTGAACTGCGCGGCAATCCCCGAATCCCTGATCGAGTCCGAACTGTTCGGCCACGAGAAAGGCGCGTTTACCGGCGCCAGCGCCGGACGCGCGGGCCTGGTGGAAGCGGCGGACGGCGGCACGCTGTTCCTCGACGAAATCGGCGAGTTGCCCCTGGAAGCCCAGGCGCGCCTGCTGCGTGTACTGCAAG
Source organism: Pseudomonas sp. LY-1 (assembly GCF_053502595.1). Taxonomy (NCBI): domain Bacteria; kingdom Pseudomonadati; phylum Pseudomonadota; class Gammaproteobacteria; order Pseudomonadales; family Pseudomonadaceae; genus Pseudomonas; species Pseudomonas sp. LY-1. The sequence goes on from NZ_CP094353.1 coordinate 5,862,473, forward strand.
AAGGCGAAATCCGCCGGGTGGGTTCGGTGCAATCGCAGAAGGTCGACGTGCGCCTGATCGCGGCCACTCACCGCGACCTCAAGAGCCTGGCCAAGATCGGCCAGTTCCGTGAAGACTTGTATTACCGCCTGCATGTGATCGCACTCAAGCTGCCGGCCCTGCGGGAACGGGGTGCCGACGTCAACGAGATCGCCAATGCGTTCCTGTTGCGCCAGAGCGCGCGCATCAACCGTACCGACCTGCGGTTCGCCGCAGACGCCGAGCAGGCGATTCGGCACTACTCATGGCCGGGTAACGTGCGGGAGTTGGAGAATGCGGTCGAGCGTGCGGTGATTCTGTCGGAGAGCCCGGAAATTTCCGCCGAACTGCTGGGTATCGATATAGAGCTCAGTGACCTGGAAGACGACGACTTCATCGGCCTGGCCCCGCAACAGGGCGCCGCCGGCAATACCAGCCATGAACCGACGGAAGATTTGTCACTGGAAGACTACTTCCAGCATTTCGTCCTCGAGCACCAGGACCACATGACCGAGACCGAACTGGCGCGCAAGCTGGGCGTAAGCCGCAAGTGCCTGTGGGAACGGCGCCAACGCCTGGGTATTCCACGACGCAAGACCGGAGTGGCCAGCGAAAGCTGAGGGCGCGCGCCCACAGGTAACACCCGCCAATGTGAAAAAACTGTTACCGCGGATATTTCGCGTAACAAAAGCCGGGGCTTACGGTAACGAAGCCCCGGCTTTTTTTTCGCCGCCAAACAGCCAAAAACCCCTCAACCCCCTGATTTTGCTGGTCGGCGCAAAAGTTGGCACGCACCCTGCTATATGCTTAGTACAAAAACAATAACAAGCTTTGTACAAGACAATAAAAATAAGACGAATCGACTCACGCACAATAAAAACAACACGGCGGAGGCGCAGCTAACTGATTCTTTTGGAGAGGCGTTGCATTTGGGGCTTGCCCCGCAACCAGGCCGAGAACAACAAAAACTGCCCTAAGGCAGAGCCTGAACTGGTTGGATCGTAGATCAGCAACACAGCGACCAAAGCAATCCGTTTGCTCTTGACTCCCGATTGGGAGTGTCATGAAGGTCACACTTCATGGCGAGGGCGATCAACAAAAACAAAAAGCCCGAAACCAATAATAAAAATAGAGCACGCAACTACTTCTGGGGGAGCTTCGGCTCCCCTTGTAGTTTCCGGTATTTGACGTTTTTAGGCTTATGGCGCAAGGCCTGTAGCTTGTTCCTACACCATCCCCCGACTAAATGCTAGAATCCCGGCCCATCATGCGGTCATTCTTCGTTATGGCCGAACATTCCTTCAAACAGTGCATCCCATGCTGAAGAAGTTGTTCCAGTCATTCCGTTCTCCCTTGCGTCGAACGCAACACAAACGCAGCACGCCTGAAGTGCTCAACAGCAGCCAACATTCGCTGCAACGCGCTCAGTTCAGCCGTTATGCAGTGAACATCGTCGAACGTTTGCAGAACGCCGGTTACCAGGCTTATCTGGTGGGCGGCTGTGTACGCGACATGTTGCTCAATATCACGCCCAAGGACTTCGACGTCGCCACCAGCGCCACGCCCGAGCAAGTGCGCGCCGAGTTTCGCAATGCGCGCATCATCGGCCGCCGCTTCAAGCTGGTGCATATTCACTTTGGCCGCGAAATCATCGAGGTCGCGACCTTCCGTGCCGGTCATCCGCAAAACGATGAGGAAGAAGACACCAATCAGTCTTCCCGCAACGAAAGCGGACGCATCCTGCGCGACAACGTCTACGGCACCCTGGAAGAAGACGCGCAGCGCCGCGACTTCACCATCAACGCCTTGTATTACGACCCGGTCAGCGAGCGCATCCTCGATTACGCCAACGGCGTACACGATATTCGCAACAACCTGATCCGCCTGATCGGCGACCCGACGCAGCGTTACCAGGAAGACCCGGTACGCATGCTGCGGGCGGTGCGTTTCGCCGCGAAGCTGAACTTCGGTATCGAGCGCCACACGGCTGCACCGATTCGCGAACTGGCGCCGATGCTGCGGGAAATCCCCTCGGCGCGCCTGTTCGAAGAAGTGCTCAAGCTGTTCCTCTCGGGCTACGCCGCCGATACCTTCGAAATGCTCGTCGACCTGCAGTTGTTCGATCCCTTGTTCCCGGCGAGTGCCGAAGCACTGGAATACAACCCGACGTATACCCACACCCTGATCAGCGAAGCGTTGATCAACACCGACCTGCGCATCAAACAGAACAAACCGGTCACCCCGGCGTTCCTGTTTGCCGCCCTGTTGTGGCCGGCCTTGCCCAAACGCGTACTGCGTCTGCAGGACCGCGGCATGCCGCCGATCCCGGCCATGCAGGAAGCCGCTCACGAGTTGATCGCCGAGCAGTGCCAGCGCATCGCCATCCCGAAACGCTTCACCCTGCCGATCCGCGAGATCTGGGACATGCAGGAACGCCTGCCGCGTCGCAGCGGCAAGCGCGCCGACCTGTTGCTGGAGAACCCGCGCTTCCGTGCCGGCTACGACTTCCTGCTGCTGCGTGAAAGCGCCGGCGAGCAGACCGACGGCCTGGGTGAATGGTGGACCGACTACCAGGACGCCAATGACAGCGAGCGCCGCGAGATGATTCGTGAGCTCGGCAGCAAAGGCGATGGCGTCGGCGAAGGGCCCAAGAAGCGTCGTCGCAGCGGGAGCAAACGCAAGCGCAGTGCCGCCGATGCCTCGGGCGCCGCAGGCGAATAAACGTGGAACGCATCTACATCGGCATGGGCAGCAACCTGGCGGCCCCGGAGCAACAATTGCGCAATGCTATCGAGGCGTTGGCGCAATTGCCGGGCACTACCGTCGCCGGGGTGTCGGCCTTCTATCAAAGCGACTCCCTGCTCCCCGGCCAACCGCGCTACACCAATGCGGTCGCGGCCCTGGACAGCTGCCTGGCGCCACTGGAACTGCTCGATGCGCTGCAAGCCATCGAGAACGACCAGGGCCGCGAACGCCTTGAACGTTGGGGCCCACGCACGCTCGACCTGGATATCCTGCTGTTCGGCGACCGCCTGATCGACGAACCACGCCTGCAAGTGCCGCACTATCAGATGCACCTGCGCGCCTTCGTGCTGTACCCGCTGGCCGAACTGGCCCCAGCCACCCTGCAATTGCCCGATGGCCGGCGCCTCAGCGACCTGCTCGCAGCCTGCCCGTTTGTCGGCCTGGAACGCGTGCCTGCGCTCAGCACCCAGCGTTGATCAGCCACTGCTGAATCGCATCAGTAACAGCGGTAACACCACCGTCGTAACAATGCGGTAACACATGCAATTGACTTCCCGTGTCCTCCTCACGACTATAGGCGTCCCGCTGCCGCCAACCGGCGCTAAAGGGCGCAATCCAGGCCTTATAAGCACTGCTCTCAAGAAAGTGCGCCTGTATAAACGAAGACTCATGCGCGTTACTCGCTGTTTCCAAGCGCCTGAACGAGGACCCTTTTCATGCCAGACGTTACCCTGACCACCTTGCAGAGCCTCAAGCTCAAAGGTGAAAAAATCGCTATGCTGACCTGCTATGACGCCACCTTCGCCCACGCCTGCTGCCAAGCCGGTGTCGAGGTGTTACTGGTGGGCGACTCCCTCGGCATGGTGCTTCAAGGGCATGACAGCACCCTGCCCGTCACCACGGATGAACTCGCGTACCACACCGCCAGCGTCAAGCGCGGTAACGACGGCGCCTTTATCATCGCCGACCTGCCGTTCATGGGTTACGCCACCGTCGAACAGACCTTCCACAACGCCGGCAAATTGATGCAAGCCGGCGCGCACATGGTCAAGGTCGAAGGGGCCGCCTGGCTCGCCGAGTCGATCCGCATGCTGGCTGAACGCGGCGTACCGGTGTGCGCGCACATGGGCCTGACGCCGCAGTCCGTGAACATCCTCGGCGGCTATAAAGTCCAGGGCCGTAACGAAGCCCAGGCGCGCCAGATGCGTGCCGATGCCATCGCCCTGGAACAAGCCGGCGCCGCGATGATCCTGCTCGAATGCGTGCCCAGCGAACTGGCCGCGGAAATCACCCATGCGGTCAAAGTGCCGGTGATCGGCATTGGCGCCGGGTCGGCCACCGACGGCCAGGTCCTGGTGCTGCACGACATGCTCGGCCTGTCGATAACCGGCCGGGTACCGAAGTTCGTGAAGAACTTCATGACCGGCCAGGACAGCATCCACGCCGCGTTGAGCGCATACGTCGCCGAAGTCAAAGGCGTGACCTTCCCAGGCGCCGAACACGGATTCTCTGCATGAACACCGTAAAAACCCTACGTGAACTACGGGCCGCCGTTACCCATGCCCGCAGCGCCGACAAACGCATCGGCTTTGTGCCCACCATGGGCAACCTGCACAGCGGCCACGCGGCCCTCGTGGCCAAGGCGGCTCAACAGGCGGATTTCGTGGTCGCGAGCATCTTCGTCAACCCGCTGCAATTTGGCGCCGGCGAAGACCTGGACAAGTACCCGCGCACCCTCGCCGCCGACCAGGAAAAACTCCTGCAAGCCGGCTGCAACCTGTTGTTCGCGCCAAGCGTCGAGGAAATGTACCCCAGCGGCATGACCGGCCAGACCCGCGTCAGCGTGCCGCAATTGTCCGAAGGCCTGTGCGGCGCCAGCCGTCCTGGGCACTTTGAAGGTGTGGCCACGGTGGTCAACAAGCTGTTCAACATGGTCCAGCCGGATATGGCCGTGTTTGGCCAGAAGGACTACCAGCAACTGGCCGTGATTCGCGCCATGGTCCATGACCTGAACATGCCGATCCAGATCATCGGTGAACCGACCGTGCGCGCCGAGGATGGCCTTGCGCTGTCATCGCGCAACGGTTACCTCACCGCCGAGCAGCGGGCCGTCGCGCCGGCGTTGTACCGCAGCCTGAGTCAGATTGCCGCCGCCATCAAAGGCGGCGACCGCGACTTCGCCAAACTGCGTGCCGAACAGATCCAGCAGATCGAAGCCGCCGGCATGCGCGTGGACTACCTCGAAGTGCGCCAAGGTGTCCACCTGCGCCCGGCCACGGCCGAGGATCGCGATGTAGTGATTCTGGTCGCGGCCTACCTGGGCGCGACGCGCCTGATCGACAACCTGCATCTGCCCCTCGACTGACCCCCCGCCCGTTGCCCAGCCTGATGCGCCGGTATAAAAAAGTACCGGCCACAGCGCAGACAAAGCCAAGACATATCGACACGCTAGGTTTAATGTATTCGCCCTGCGCTATGGTTAGCGCTGTCCGGAACCCAACGCTTGATGAAAGACTGGATGTTTCGGGCTTTGAAGTGTCCTAAAGGCAGTCCCCGTAATAAAAGGAAACCCGCAGCGATGGCGTACTACCGCACCCCTCATGACGTTACCGCTCTGCCCGCCTGGCGAGCGCTCAATCAACATCGCCAAGCCATGCAGGATTTCAGCATGCGCGACGCGTTCAACGCCGATCCTCAGCGTTTTTCCCAATTCACCTTGAGCAGCTGCGGGCTTTTCCTCGATTACTCGAAAAACCTGATCACCAGCGAAACCCGCAACCTGCTCGTGGACCTGGCCAAGGAAGTCGACCTTAAAGCCGCGATCGACGCGCTGTATGCCGGCGAGCCGGTGAACTCGTCCGAGGGTCGCCCTGCCCTGCACACCGCCCTGCGCCGCCCGGTGGGCGACAAGTTGTCGGTCAACGGCGTGAACATCATGCCGGACGTACACAAGGTGTTGAACCAGATCACCGACCTCGTGGGCCGCATCCACGACGGCCTGTGGCGCGGCTACACCGAGAAGCCGATCACCGACGTGGTGAACATCGGCATCGGTGGCTCGTTCCTTGGCCCGGAGCTGGTCTCCGAAGCGTTGCTGTCCTACGCCCACAAAGGCGTGCGCTGCCACTACCTGGCGAACATCGACGGCAGCGAGTTCCACGAGCTGACCATGAAGCTGCGCGCCGAGACCACGCTGTTCATCGTCTCGTCGAAATCCTTCAACACCCTCGAAACCCTGAAAAACGCCCAGGCCGCCCGCGCCTGGTACCTGGCCCAGGGCGGCTCGGAAGCCGAGCTGTATCGCCACTTCATCGCCGTATCAAGCAACAACGCGGCCGCCGTGGCCTTCGGCATCCGCGAAGAAAACATCTTCCCGATGTGGGACTGGGTCGGCGGCCGTTACTCGCTGTGGTCGGCCATCGGCCTGCCCATCGCCCTGGCCATCGGTATGTCGAACTTCAAGGAACTGCTGTCCGGTGCCTACACCATGGACCAGCATTTCCAGAACGCGCCGTTCGAACAGAACATGCCGGTGCTGCTCGGCCTGCTGGGTGTGTGGTACGGCAACTTCTGGGGCGCGCAGAGCCATGCGATCCTGCCCTACGACCACTACCTGCGTAACATCACCAAACACTTGCAACAGCTGGACATGGAATCCAACGGCAAGAGCGTGCGCCAGGACGGTACGCCGGTGTCCACCGATACCGGCCCGGTGATCTGGGGCGGCGTGGGCTGCAACGGTCAGCACGCGTACCACCAGTTGCTGCACCAGGGCACCCAACTGATCCCGGCCGACTTTATCGTGCCGATCGTCAGCTTCAACCCGGTCTCCGATCACCATCAGTGGCTGTACGCCAACTGCCTGTCCCAGAGCCAGGCGCTGATGCTCGGCAAGACCCGCAGCGAAGCCGAAGCCGAGCTGCGCGACAAGGGCCTGCCGGAAGCCGACGTGCAGAAGCTGGCCCCGCACAAGGTGATCCCGGGCAACCGTCCGAGCAACACCCTGGTGGTCGAGCGCATCAGCCCGCGGCGCCTGGGCGCACTGGTCGCGATGTATGAACACAAAGTGTTCGTGCAAAGCGTGATCTGGGGCATCAACGCCTTCGACCAATGGGGCGTGGAGCTGGGCAAGGAACTGGGCAAGGGCGTCTACAACCGCCTGACCGGCGCCGAAGAAAGCCTGGCCGACGATGCGTCGACCCAGGGCCTGATCAACTACTTCCGCGGTCGTCACCGCGGCTGACGTCGGTCACACAGGGCCGGCGTCCATTCGGACGTCGGCCTTGAACCCGCCCCCGACTGGGTGCATCTTTATGACTTGTCGCAAAAACAAGAATAAGGATCGCTCATGTTCGATATCAGCATGTTTCCCATCGCCGATGCCGTCCGCCGGGCTGCGCAACTGAGTCAAGAGGACTATCAGCGCCTCTATCGCCAATCCATCGAACAGCCGGACACGTTCTGGGCCGAACAGGCCGGGCGCTTTCTCGACTGGACCACGCCCTGGCACACCGTCAATACCTCGGACATCCAGACCGGCGCCACCCAATGGTTTGCCGGCGGCCAATTGAACGTCAGCTACAACTGCATCGACCGCCACCTGGCGCAACGCGCCGAGCAACCGGCCTTCATCTGGGAGGGCGATGATCCGACAGCATCTTCCACCATCACCTACCGCCAACTGCATCAAAACGTCAGCCGCCTGGCCAATGTGCTGAAAAGCCGTGGCGTGAAAAAAGGCGACCGGGTGTGCATCTACATGCCGATGATTCCGCAAGCGGCCTACGCCATGCTCGCCTGTACGCGGATTGGGGCGGTGCATTCGGTGGTGTTTGGCGGTTTTTCACCCGACGCCCTGCGCGACCGCATTCTCGACGCCGACTGCCGCACGGTGATCACCGCCGATGAAGGCGTGCGCGGCGGCAAGCCGGTGGCGTTGAAACAAAATGTCGACAAGGCCCTGGCCAGTTGCCCGAACGTCAGCACCGTGCTGGTGGTAGCGCGCACCGGGGCCGCCGCGAACTGGAGCGAAGGCCGCGACCTCAACTATCAACAAGCCGTGGATGCCGCCAGTGATGACTGCCCACCCGAGCCGATGGGCGCCGAAGACCCGCTGTTTATCCTCTACACCTCCGGCAGCACCGGCAAACCCAAGGGCGTGCTGCACACCACCGGCGGCTACCTGCTGCAAGCCGCGATGACCTTCAAGTACGTGCTCGACTACCGCGACGGCGAAGTGTTCTGGTGTACCGCCGATGTGGGCTGGGTCACCGGCCACAGCTACATCGTGTACGGCCCGCTGGCCAACGGCGCCACCTCGCTGATGTTCGAAGGCGTGCCCAGCTACCCGAGTAGCTCGCGCTTCTGGCAGGTCATCGACAAGCACCAGGTCAATATCTTCTACACCGCGCCGACGGCCCTGCGCGCATTGATGCGCGAGGGCCACGCTCCGTTGGAGAACACCTCCCGCGCCAGCCTGCGCCTGCTCGGCAGCGTCGGCGAGCCGATCAATCCGGAAGCCTGGGACTGGTACTTCAACGCCGTCGGCGAACAACGCTGCCCGATTGTCGATACCTGGTGGCAGACCGAAACCGGCGGCATCATGCTCAGCCCGCTGGTCAGCGCCCAGCGCATCAAGCCCGGCTGCGCGACCCAACCGATGTTCGGCGTGCTGCCGGTGCTGCTCGATGAGCACGGCAAGGAAATCAACGGCCCGGGCAGCGGCGTGCTGGCGATCAAATCCAGCTGGCCGGGGCAGATCCGCAGTGTCTATGGCGACCCGCAGCGCATGATCGACACCTATTTCAAACCCTACCCCGGTTATTACTTCACCGGCGATGGCGCGCGGCGTGACGAAGACGGCGACTACTGGATCACCGGGCGCATCGACGATGTGATCAACGTGTCCGGCCACCGTATCGGCACCGCCGAGGTGGAAAGTGCCCTGGTGTTGCATGACTGGGTCGCCGAGGCTGCGGTGGTGGGCTATCCCCATGACGTCAAAGGCCAGGGCATCTATGCGTTCGTCACCCCCATGAATGGCGTGGAGCCCAGCGAGACACTGAAGAAACATCTGCTCGAACTGGTCAGCAAGGAAATCGGCAGCTTTGCCAAACCGGAACTGATCCAATGGGCCCCGGCCTTGCCGAAAACCCGCTCGGGTAAGATCATGCGACGCATTTTGCGCAAAATAGCCTGCAACGAGTTGGACAGCCTCGGAGATACCTCCACCCTGGCCGACCCCAGCGTGGTCGCCGGCCTGATCGACAAACGCCTGAACCGATAGGAACCCGCGCGTCGCCATGGAATTTATCCGCAGCCGTATCGAAACCCAGTTGATGAGCCTCACCGGCTTGTCGCTGGGCCAGTTGGACCTGGAAAACCCCAAGGGCGACCCCGGCCTGTTCGGCCCGGACTCGGTCAGTTGGCAAGTGCATGGCGATTTCAGCAGCATGCTCATCGGCGGCATCAGCGCCTTGATGCTGCAAGCCTTGCACCCATTGGCGCTGGCTGGCGTGTGGGACCATTCGAACTTTCGCCAGGACATGCTCGGGCGCCTGCGCCGCACGTCGCAGTTCATTTCCGGCACCACCTTCGGCTCGCGCAAAGACGCCGACTGGCTGATCGAGAAAGTACGCACCATTCACCAGCAGGTTGTCGGCCATGCACCCGACGGCCGCGCCTACGCGGCCAGCGACCCGCAGTTGCTGACCTGGGTGCATGTGGCGGAGGTCAGCAGCTTCCTCGCCGCACACGTGCGTTATCGCAACCCGCAGCTGTCGGGGCGCGATCAGGATCGTTACTACAACGAAATCGCCCTGGTCGCCGAACGCCTGGGCGCGCGGAATGTGCCGCGCTCACGCGAGGAAATTGCGGATTATCTGGCGCGTATCCGTCCACAATTGTTGTGCGACGCGCGCAGCCGCGAAGTGCTGCGCCTGCTGCTCGAAGCCCCGGCGCCCAGCACCCTGGCCAAACCCTTTGGCGCCCTGATGATGCAAGCCGGGATCGACCTGCTGCCGGCCTGGGCCGCCGACATGCTGGGGCAACACCCGAGCCCGCTGCAACGCCAACTGGTGCGTGCCGGGGTCAAGCGCAGCGCGCCGGTGCTGCGTTGGGCGATGCGCAATGGCTCGGTGCAGCGCGCGCATCGGCGGATGGGGTTGATGTAGGCGACGCTCCATAACTGCTAAACTCCGCGCCCACATTTACCCAGCAAGGCGCGCTCCATGTCTCCCCTGAACCAGGCGCTGCGCGCCGCCCTCGATCATCGTCAAGGCCTGATCAGCGAGTTGCACGCCCAAGGCACCGACTGTTACCGGTTGTTCCACGGCAGCCAGGAAGGCGCCGGTGGCCTGACCATCGACCGCTATGGCCCGCAACTGCTGGTGCAGAGCTTCCACCAACCGCTGGAAAGCGCAGACTTGCTGGACCTGCATCAACTGATCAGCCAGTACATGGGCCTGGAATTGCTGCTGGTGTACAACGACCGTTCCCGTGGCAACTCGCGGATCGACCGCGAAGACACGGTCTACCGCGCCACACCGCAAGCGCTGCAGGACCTGGTCGGCCACGAATGGGGCCTCAATTACCGCGTGCGCGGGCGCCATGCCGGGCAAGACCCGTTGCTGTTCCTCGACCTGCGCAACACCCGCGGCTGGGTCAAGGCGCACAGTGCCGGCAAAAGCGTACTGAACCTGTTCGCCTACACCTGTGGCGTGGGCCTGAGCGCCGCGGCCGGCGGTGCGCGTGACGTGTGCAACCTGGATTTTGCCGAAGGCAACCTGGCGGTCGGCCGCGAAAACGGCCTGCTCAACCCGCAGCTGGCACCCATGACGTTCGTGCAATCCGATTATTTCCCGGCGATTCGCCAACTGGCCGGCCTGCCGATCACTCAGCGGCGCGGGCAGAAACTGCCGAGCTATCCGCGCCTGGAACCGCGTCAATATGACCTGGTGTTGCTTGACCCGCCGGCATGGGCCAAGAGCGCCTTCGGCACCGTCGACCTGTTGCGCGACTATCAAAGCCTGCTCAAGCCGGCGCTGTTGGCAACCGCCGATGACGGCGTGCTGATCTGCTGCAACAACCTGGCAAAAGTGAGCATGGACGATTGGCGTGAGCAGGTGCTACGTTGCGCCGAGAAAGCCGGGCGTCCGGTGCGCGACTGGCAAATCATGCCTCCTGGCGCCGACTTTCCGTCGCAAGACCAGCAACCTCCGTTGAAGACTCTGATCCTGCAGTTATAGGAATTTTCTGAAAGAGGGTGGCTCTTCGGAACCGAAAACCCGTGCCATACTCCAAGGCACTCCTGTTCGACATAGATGGCGCCGCCCCATGCCCAAAGGATTGATTCGCGCCACTGGCGCCTTGTTGACCGCCGTTGCCCTGTACAGCTTGCTGGGCTTTTTGATTTTGCCCGGCATTGCCCTTCGCATAGCCAACCAACAACTGGCCAACTACGCCACGGTGCCGGCCCGCATCGAGCGTATCGAGCTCAACCCGTTCAGCCTGGAAGTGACGCTGTGGGGCCTCAAGATCGGCGACCCCGGCAAGGAACAAGTGGGTTTCGAGCGGCTCTACGCCAACCTGCAGCTCGACAGCCTGTGGACCCGCGCCCTGCACTTGGCCGATGTGCAACTCGACAAACCCAAGACCGAGTTGCTGTTCGACAAGTCCGGCCAGTTGAACCTGGCGCAGTTGTTCAAACTGCCACCCAGCGAACCGACACCGGCAGACCCCAACGCCAAGCCGTTCCCGTTGCGGATCGAGCGGATCAAGCTGGCGGGCGGTTATCTGCACTTTGAAGACCTGCGCCCCAGCGAGCCAATCGAGTTCCTCTACGACAAACTCGACTTCGAGCTGAAAAACCTCAGCACCCTGCCGGAAGACAATGCCGACATGACCCTGGTCGCCGCCGGCCCGGAAGGCGGGCAGATCGACTGGAAGGGTAACGTCAGCCTGGTGCCGATCACGTCCAAAGGCACCCTGAAAATCACCGATGGCAAGATGAAAGCCTGGTGGCCCTATGTGCGCGACGCCCTGCCCCTGGTCCTCGAAAACGGCGTGCTCAACTTCAGCACGGACTACACGTTCAGCCTGGCCAAAGAAACCGAACTCAACCTGACCAACACCGCCGCCAGCATCGCGCCGTTCGCCATCAAGGCGCCGGATGGCCGGCCATTGGTGCGCCTGGAGCGCCTGGACGTCAGCGAAACCACGATCGACCTGGCCAAGCAGCAGGTGGTGGTCGGCAAGATCCGCAGCAACAAGCTGGAAACCTGGGCCGCCCGCGAAGCCGATGGCCAACTGGACTGGCAGAAACTGTTCGCCAGCCAGCCGGGCAAGCCGGCCAAGGCACCGGAAGCGGCCAGCGCGCCAGCAGCTGCCGACTCGCCCAAAGCCGCGCCCGCAGCGCCGAGCAAGCCTTGGCAAGTGCTGCTCAAGGATGTGCAACTGCGCAACTATCAGGTCCACCTGGCCGACCGCCAGGCCAAACCTGCGGTCGCGCTGGAACTCGGCCCGCTGAACGTCGATGTGCAGAACTTCGACAGCCTCAACGGCAACCCCTTCACCCTCAAGGTCGACACCGGCCTGGGCAAGCAAGGCAAGATCCAGGCAACCGGCGAGGTCAACCTCAATCCGGTCAGCGCCAAGCTGAAAGTGAACACCCAGGACATCGACCTGCGGGTCGCACAGTCCTATATCAGCCCGTTCATCCGCCTGGAACTGCGTAGCGGCATGCTCGGCAGCAACCTCGATGTGAACCTCAAAAGCACCGAGCCGCTGGCCCTACAGATCACCGGCCGGGCGCAGGTCGATCAGTTGCATACCCTCGACACCCTCAAGACCCGTGACTTCCTCAAATGGCAGCGCCTGGTGCTGGAAGGGCTGAACTACCAGCATGGCGACAGCCTGTCGATCGACAAGGTCAACCTGCAACAGCCCTATGTGCGCTTCATGATCAACGATGATCGCACCACCAACGTCGACGACCTGCTGATTCCACAGCCGGCCGACAGCGGCGCCAAGTCGGCGGCCAAGCCGGCGGCAAGCAAAGAAAAACCGCTGGGTATTCATATCGGGCAGATCGCGATCAACGACGGTTCGGCCAACTTCGCCGACTTTAGCCTCACGCCCAACTTCGCCACCGCGATCCAACAGCTCAACGGGCAGATCGGCACCATTGACAGCCGCCAGGCCAAACCGGCAGCTGTCGACATCAAGGGCAAGGTGGATCGCTATGCACCGGTGACCATCAAAGGCAGCGTGAACCCGTTTGATCCGATGGCGGCACTGGATATCGCCACCAGCTTCAAACGTGTCGAGCTGACGACCCTGACGCCCTACTCGGGCAAGTTCGCCGGTTTCCGGATTCGCAAGGGTCGCCTCAACCTCGACCTGCATTACGTGATCACCAAAGGCCAGCTGAAGGCCGAGAACAAAGTGGTGGTCGAGCAGCTGCAACTGGGTGAGAAAGTCGACAGTGCCGATGCGGTAGACCTGCCGATTCGCCTGGCGATCGCCCTGCTCAAGGACTCTGACGGCAAGATCTCGATTGAACTGCCCATCAGCGGCGACTTGAACAACCCGCAATTCAGCGTGATGCCGATCATCTGGCAGACCCTGCGCAACCTGGTGGTGCGCGCGGCAACGGCGCCGTTCAAGTTTATCGGTGGGCTGGTGAGCGGTGGCGGTTCGGAAGACCTCGGCAATGTCTCGTTCGCCGCAGGCTCCAGCGAACTGAACAAAGACGCCGAGGGCGCCCTGAACACCTTGGCCAAGGCCCTCAAAGAACGCCCTACCCTGCGCCTGGAAATCGAAGGCACGGCGGCGGCCGACAGTGACGGCAAATTCCTCGCCGAGCAGCGCCTGGAGCGCGAATACCAATATAACTACTACAAGATCCTGCAGCGCCGTGGCGACAAGGTTCCGGCCCAGGCGTCCTTGCTGCAAGTACCGGAAAAGGAAAAAGCCCCCTTGCTCGAAGGTATCTACCGCACCCGCCTGAAACAACAACCACCGGCGGAGTGGAAAAACCTGAGCGACGATGAACGCACGGCCAAACTCAAGGACGGCGTGATCACGTTCTGGAGCAGCAGCGACGTGCTGTTGCGCCAGCTCGGTCAGGACCGCGCAAGCACCATCAAGGACTACCTGGTCGACAAAGGGCAGCTGGAAGATGACCGGGTGTACTTCGTCGACGCCAAACTGGGCCAGGCCGAGAAGGATGGCCGGGTGGTAACGCAGATGCATCTGGACGCCGAATGACCCCACGCGCCAGCGCAAGCTGGCGCGCACTTCGATAGCATTCCTGGCCGGAATAGAACAGGCCCCGACACATGTGCCGGGGCCTGTAATGACCACATCCCTATGGTCGGTCGCATGAACCCGTGAGGTGCATTGAGTGGATATCTAACTCACTCGTTGCCGCCGCCGCCTAGTTCAGCGATTGGTTGAGCGTTACTCTGCTTTCAGGCCATCGGCCGATACAGCTTTCACGCCTTTGATTTTCTTGGTGATGTTCACCGCGGTAGTTTTCTGCGCTTCGGTCACTGCAACGGAAGAAGACAGGGAAACTACGCCCTTGTTGGTTTCGACTTTGATGTCGGTACCCGGAATGCCTTTCTCAGTAACCAGGTCAGCCTTCACCTTGGTAGTGATCCAAGTGTCCGAAGCGGCTTCTTTGGATGTGTCGATGTTGTCGGCTTTTACCGCACCGCCAGCCAGCAGACCGTCAGCGGATACAGCGGTCACACCCTTGATACGCTTGGTGATGGCGACAGCGGTAGCTTTCTGCGAGTCAGAGATGGCAACGGTCGAAGACAGGGAAACCACACCTTTGTTGGTCTCAACCTTGATGTCCGAACCTGGGATGCCCTTTTCGGTCAGCAGGTCAGCTTTGACTTTGGTGGTGATCCAAGTGTCCGAGGTGGACTCTTTGGCTTTGGTCATTTCGCCAGCTGCCAGCGTCATCGGCGCCTGCGCGGTTTGAGCGAAGGCAACGTTGGCCATGGCCAGGGTCAGGGCGGTAGCAGTTGCGGTAGCGAGAGCGAACTTCTTCATACGAGTAACTCCTGTTTTATTAAAAGTCTGCAGTGTGTGAACCTTGATGCTGCAGCATTAACAGGACTGTTGCAGGCACTGTGCCAAGTCGAAGTCTGCAAATAAACCCTTTAAAAACAAAGAGTTATAGATTGAGCGAATTTTCGGATTCGTGCAATTTGCATGAAGCAGAGCGTGCCTGCATGCAAGTTGCGGCTTTTGGCTGTGATTAAGCGTCTGATTTTTCGGCATTTTCCTGCACGCATAAAAAAAGGACTCCGAAGAGTCCTTTTTTCAGCGTGAAGCCTGCGGGTATTTAAGCGCCCGAAGCCTTGGCTGCTGCCACGTCTTTGATGGACAGCTTGATACGGCCGCGGTTGTCCACGTCCAGTACCAGCACTTCCACTTCCTGGCCTTCTTTCAGAATGTCGGTCACTTTCTCAACACGAGCGTCGCTCAGCATGGAGATGTGAACCAGACCGTCTTTGCCCGGCAGGATGTTGACGAATGCGCCGAAGTCGACGATGCGCTCAACTTTACCGACGTAGATCTTGCCGATCTCGGCTTCGGCAGTGATGCCCAGAACGCGCTGACGCGCCGCTTCTGCAGCTTCCTTGGTTTCGCCGAAGATCTTGATCGAGCCATCGTCTTCGATATCGATCGAAGCCTTGGTCTCTTCACAGATCGCACGAATGGTCGCGCCGCCTTTACCGATGACATCACGGATTTTGTCGGTGTCGATTTTCATCGCGATCATGGTCGGAGCATTTTCCGACAGTTCGGTGCGGGACTGACCAATGATCTGGTTCATCTGACCGAGGATGTTCAGGCGCGCTTCCAGGGCTTGGCCCAGAGCGATTTCCATGATCTCTTCGGTGATGCCCTTGATCTTGATGTCCATCTGCAGCGCGGTAACACCTTTAGCGGTACCGGCTACTTTGAAGTCCATGTCGCCCAGGTGGTCTTCGTCACCCAGGATGTCGGTCAGGACGGCGAACTTCTCGCCTTCTTTGACCAGGCCCATGGCGATACCGGCAACCGGCGCCTTCATCGGCACACCAGCGTCCATCAGTGCCAGGGAAGCACCGCAGACCGAAGCCATGGAGCTGGAACCGTTGGACTCGGTGATTTCCGACACTACACGGATGGTGTACGGGAACACGTCGGCGGCTGGCAGCATGGCCTGAACCGAACGACGGGCCAGACGGCCGTGACCGATTTCGCGGCGACCGGCGCCACCCATGCGACCACATTCGCCCACCGAGAACGGCGGGAAGTTGTAGTGCAGCATGAACGGGTCTTTTTTCTCGCCTTCCAGGGTGTCCAGCAGCTGTGCGTCGCGGGCAGTACCCAGGGTCGCAACGACCAGGGCCTGGGTTTCGCCACGGGTGAACAGCGCAGAACCGTGAGTCTTCGGCAGAACGCCGACTTCGATGTTCAGCGGACGCACGGTGCGGGTGTCGCGACCGTCGATACGTGGCTTGCCGTTAACGATGTTTTCGCGAACGGTGCGGTATTCGATTTCGCCGAATGCTGCTTTGACGTCGCTGGCAGAAGGCTGGCCTTCTTCACCGGACAGCTTGGCAACGACCTGATCCTTCAGCTCGCCCAGGCGAGCGTAACGGTCGGCCTTGACGGTGATGGTGTAGGCCTGGGAGATCGCTTCGCCGAACTCGGCACGGATCGCACCCAGCAGTTCGGTGGCTTCGGCTTGCGGAGCCCAGGCCCAGGTTGGCTTGGCGGCTTCGGCAGCGAGTTCTTTAACGGCGTTGATCACAACCTGGAACTCGTCGTGAGCGAACAGTACCGCGCCCAGCATCTGGTCTTCGGTCAGCTCTTTGGCTTCCGATTCAACCATCAGTACGGCTTCCGAGGTACCGGCAACGACCATGTCCAGGCTCGAGGCTTTCAGTTGCTCGTAAGTCGGGTTCAGCAGGTAGCCGGTGCTTTCGTGGAAAGCCACGCGCGCAGCGCCGATCGGGCCATCGAAAGGAATGCCGGAGATAGCCAGGGCAGCCGAGGTACCGATCATCGCAGCGATGTCCGGATCGGTCTTTTTGCTGGTGGAGACGACGGTGCAGACAACCTGCACTTCGTTCATGAAGCCTTCTGGGAACAGCGGACGGATCGGACGGTCGATCAGTCGGGAAGTCAGGGTTTCTTTCTCGGAAGGACGGCCTTCGCGCTTGAAGAAACCGCCAGGGATCTTACCGGCAGCGTAAGTCTTTTCCTGGTAGTGAACAGACAGAGGGAAGAAGCCCTTGCTTGGGTCTGCAGTCTTGGCGCCTACAACGGTCACCAGTACGGTAACGTCGTCGTCAACGGTAACCAGCACTGCGCCGGAGGCTTGACGGGCGATACGGCCTGTCTCGAGGGTAACGGTCGACTGACCGAACTGAAATTTTTTGATAACCGGGTTCACGGTGTCCTACCTTCTTTGTGGCTCTTGGGGAACTTGTCTTCTTGCGAAATTCTTGGGCAATGTCGGGAATCGGCCCAACCCTTGTCCAGGGGTAAAACGTGTATCCAGATAAAACTTGAGGCTGGAAGCCTGCCATGGGCCAGCGGGAATCCCACTGACACACGGCAAACAACCAACCTCTAGCGCAATCGCTTATTAGCGACGCAGACCCAGGCGACCGATCAGAGCCTGATAACGACCCAGATCCTTGCCTTTCAGGTAGTCCAGCAGCTTACGGCGCTGGTTTACCATGCGGATCAGACCACGACGGGAGTGGTGATCTTTACCGTTGGCCTTGAAGTGACCTTGCAGTTTGTTGATGTTGTGGGTCAGCAGTGCAACTTGCACTTCTGGCGAACCAGTGTCACCAACAGCTTGCTGATAGTCAGCTACGATTTGTGCTTTTTCTTGAACGTCGAGAGCCATGAGGCAATCCTTTTTTCAGGAAACCACCCAAAGGGCAGTTTCAACAGGCCAGGGACAAATCCCTGTATCTAAAAATGAGTAGTGACCGTGCCTGTTAACAGCCACCCTCGTTCCAGCTTGCGTAAAGGCTGATACGCTTTTACCACAAACTGGTTTCGGTCATTCTGACCGAATCAGTCGACGCGGCGCGATGCGCCCGTCTTCGCTCACTTCACCGATACCGATAAAGCGACCGTTATGATCCTGTACCCGCACCATGCCGAATTTCGGCGCGTCCGGGGCACGTACCGGCTGGCCGTTGAGCCAGTAGAACGCGCTGTGCTCCGAGAAGTGCAGCAATGGCCAATCGAGCAAACCGCTGTCCGATGGCATCAAGAAGCGATCGACCGCTTCATTGCCGCCTTCGGCGTGTACCGCTTCCAACTCTTCCAGCGTCACCGTCTGGGCCAGGCTGAAAGGGCCGGCCTGGGTCCGTCGCAGTTCTGCGACATACGCGCCGCAACCGAGCTTTTCACCGATATCTTCCACCAGGGTACGGATATAGGTGCCTTTGCTGCAGTCCACGGCCAGGCGTGCGGTGTCGCCTTCACAGGCGAGCAATTCCAAGCGCGCAATAGTAACAGAACGCGGTTCGCGCTCCACTACTTCACCCGCACGAGCCAGCTTGTAAAGTGGTTGCCCATCGCGCTTGAGCGCCGAGTACATCGGCGGTATCTGACTGATTTGCCCACGAAAAGCGGGTAAAGCAGCCTCGATATCAGCACGACCAACGGTCACGTCGCGAACCTGCAAAACATCACCCTCGGCATCGGCCGTGGTGGTGGTCTTGCCCAGTTGCATCAGGGTTTCGTAACCCTTGTCGGAATCGAGCAGGTATTGCGAGAACTTGGTGGCCTCGCCAAAGCACAACGGCAACACGCCGGTGGCCAGGGGGTCGAGGCTGCCGGTGTGCCCGGCTTTCTCGGCATTGAGCAGCCAGCGGACCTTCTGCAAGGCGGCATTGGAGGTAAAGCCAATGGGCTTGTCGAGCAGAATGATGCCGCTGACGTTGCGACGGATACGTTTGACCTGAGCCACCGCTTACTCCTTGGCGTCTTCAGGTGTGGACGGATGCTGATTATCCTCAGCCACGGCGCGCTCGATCAATGCCGACAGGTGCGCGCCACGCACGACGCTTTCGTCGTAGTGGAAGTGCAACTGAGGCACGCTGCGCAGCTTCATTTCGCGGGCCAACTGCATGCGCAGGAAACCTGCGGCCGAGTTGAGCACCTTGATGCTTTGCGCGATTTCTTCGCTGCTGTCCTCACCCATCACGGTGATGAAGATTTTTGCGTGACCTACGTCACGGCTCACTTCAACGGCGGTGATGGTGACCAGGCCAACACGAGGATCTTTGACTTCGCGACGGATCAGTTGGGCCAGCTCGCGCTGCATCTGATCGCCGATACGTTGGGTACGGCTGTATTCTTTTGCCATGTCTTGTTACCTGTTACTGCCACACGGTGAAACCCGTGGGGTCTGAAAGCGGCAAACGCCCGGCCTGACAAAAGCCAGACCGGGCGTTGCGTTTAGAGTCCGGACGTTGCGCGGGGCATTTGCATGCCCACACGCGGCGTGGCTCCTGAAGTGCGCGAGTTAGAGGCTGCGAGCAACCTGAACCTTCTCGAAGACTTCGATCTTGTCGCCAACCTTGACGTCGTTGTAGCTCTTGACGCCGATACCGCATTCCATGCCGGCACGTACTTCGGAAGCGTCATCCTTGAAGCGGCGCAGGGATTCCAGCTCGCCTTCGAAGATAACGATGTCTTCACGCAGTACACGGATCGGACGGTTACGGTGAACGGTGCCTTCGATAACCATGCAGCCGGCGATCGCGCCGAATTTCGGCGAGCGGAACACGTCACGCACCTCGGCGATACCCAGGATGTTCTCCCGGACGTCGCTGCCAAGCATGCCGGTGAGGGCTTTCTTGACGTCTTCGATGATGTCGTAGATGACGTTGTAGTAACGCATGTCCAGGCCTTCCTGCTCGACGATCTTGCGAGCGCCAGCATCGGCACGCACGTTGAAGCCGAACAGTACAGCGTTGGAAGCCAGTGCCAGGTTGGCGTCGGACTCGGTGATACCACCGACACCGCCACCGACCACACGCACTTGCACTTCGTCGTTACCCAGGCCATTCAAGGCGCCGTTCAACGCTTCGAGGGAACCACGGACGTCAGATTTGAGGACGATGTTAAGCGTCTTCTTCTCTTCCTGGCCCATGTTCTCGAAGATGTTTTCCAGCTTGCCGGCGTGAGCACGGGCCAACTTGACTTCGCGGAACTTGCCTTGACGGAACAGAGCCACTTCACGGGCTTTCTTCTCGTCGGCAACCACGCTCATCTCGTCGCCAGCGTCCGGGGTACCGTCCAGGCCGAGAATCTCGACAGGGATGGACGGACCGGCTTCCTTGATGGACTTGCCGTTCTCGTCGAGCATGGCACGTACACGGCCATAGTTCGAACCGACCAGCACCATGTCGCCTTGGCGCAGGGTACCGTCTTGAACCAGAACGGTCGCCACCGGGCCACGGCCCTTGTCGAGGCGGGACTCAACCACAACACCACGGCCAGGAGCCGATGGCGTAGCGGTCAGTTCCAGGACTTCGGCTTGCAACAGAACAGCTTCGAGCAGTTCGTCAACGCCAGTACCGACTTTCGCCGAGACCGGTACGAATGGAGTGTCGCCACCCCATTCTTCGGAAGTCACGCCGTGAACCGACAGTTCGCTACGGATGCGATCGAGATCGGCGCCCGGCTTGTCGATTTTGTTCACCGCAACCACCAACGGTACGCCAGCTGCCTTAGCATGCTGAACGGCTTCGATGGTTTGTGGCATCACGCCGTCGTCTGCTGCAACGACCAGGATCACGATGTCGGTCGCCTTGGCACCACGGGCACGCATCGCGGTAAACGCGGCGTGACCAGGGGTGTCGAGGAACGTCACCATGCCGCGATCGGTTTCAACGTGGTAGGCACCGATGTGCTGGGTAATACCGCCAGCCTCGCCTGCCGCAACCTTGGCACGACGGATGTAGTCGAGCAGGGAAGTCTTACCGTGGTCAACGTGGCCCATTACGGTCACGACCGGCGCACGGGAAACGGCTTCACCTTCGAACTTCAGGGACTCGGCCAGGGAATCTTCCAGGGCGGTGTCGCTGACCAGGGTCACTTTGTGGCCCAGCTCTTCAGCAACCAGTTGGGCAGTTTCCTGATCCAGTACCTGGTTGATGGTGGCCGGAGTGCCCAGCTTGAACATGAACTTGATGATTTCAGCTGCCTTGACCGACATCTGCTGGGCGAGATCGCCCACAGTGATGGTCTCGCCGATCTTCACTTCACGCACGACAGGGCCGGTTGGGCTCTGGAAACCGTGGGCGTTGCGTTTTTTCAGCTTGGCCTTGCCGCGACCACCACGACGGAAGCTGTCGCTTTCTTCGTCGGTGGTACGTGGGGCAACGCGTGGCGCAGGCGCTTTCTCTTTGACCGAAGCACGATGCGGAGCGTTTTTGCGCTCACCATCACCGCCGCCACCGCGACGACTGTTATCGTCGGCACGTGGTTTGTCCGGACGACGAGGTTCGTCGCGTTTACGCGCATCAGCAGCAGGTGCTGGTGCAGCGGCCACCGGAGCGGCCTCACGCGCAGCTTCTACAGGCGCGGCAGCAGGAGCAGCGACCGCATCAGTGGCAGCAGGTTGCGCAGCAGCAGGCTGGCGACGCGCTTCTTCTTCGGCGCGACGCTTGGCTTCTTCTTCAGCCTTCTGACGAGCAGCATTTTCTACTGCGCGACGTTCTTCGAGTTCGCGTTTGCGCTCGGCTTCGATTTCTTCCGGGCTGCGCTGTACGAAGACTTTCTTCTTGCGTACTTCAACGCTGATGCTCTTGCTACCAGCAACACGCAGGGTGCTGGTGGTTTTGCGCTGCAATGTAATCTTGCGCGGTTCTTCCACTTTCGCCTTGTGGCTGCTCTTCAAGTGAGTCAGCAAAGACTGCTTCTCACTATCGCTCACACCTTCATCGGCGGCGGTGTGCGGCAGACCTGCCTCACGCATCTGCTGCAACAGGCGCTCTACCGGTGTTTTGACCTCATCGGCCAGTTGTTTCACCGTGACTTGCGTCATGCACTTCTCTCCTCAGGCCGCGCCTAATTACTCGAACCAATGGGCTCGGGCGGCCATGATCAACTTGCCGGCACGATCATCGTCAATGCCGTCGATGTCGAGCAGATCGTCAATAGACTGCTCGGCCAGGTCTTCGCGGGTAATTACGCCGCGCACCGCCAGTTCCATCGCCAAATCCTTGTCCATACCCTCAAGCGAGAGCAGGTCTTCGGCCGGATGGGCGTCTGCCAGCTTTTCCTCAGTAGCGATGGCTTTAGTCAACAAACGATCCTTGGCCCGAGCGCGAAGCTCGTTGACGGTGTCTTCGTCAAAGCCATCGATGTTGAGCATTTCTTCCAACGGTACGTAGGCAATCTCTTCCAGGCTGGTGAAGCCTTCATCTACCAGCACCTGCGCCAGGTCTTCGTCGACTTCCAGCTCGTCGATGAAGTTGCGCAGGATGTCACCGGTTTCAGCTTGCTGCTTAGCCTGGATGTCCGATTCGGTCATCACGTTCAGGGTCCAGCCGGTCAGTTGGCTGGCCAGACGCACGTTCTGACCACCACGACCAATGGCCTGAGCCAGATTGTCTGCGCCAACGGCGATGTCCATGGCATGGGCATCTTCGTCAACGATAATTGCCGCCACTTCAGCCGGCGACATGGCGTTGATCACGAACTGCGCCGGGTTATCGTCCCACAGGACGATATCCACACGCTCACCGCCCAACTCGCCCGACACTGCCTGGACGCGCGAACCGCGCATACCAATGCAAGCGCCCTGCGGGTCGATGCGTTTGTCCTTGGAACGGACCGCGATCTTGGCGCGCGAACCCGGGTCGCGGGACGCAGCCATGACTTCGATCAGGCCTTCGGCGATTTCCGGCACTTCGATGCGGAACAGTTCGATCAGCATTTCCGGCGCGGTACGCGACAGGATCAGCTGAGGACCGCGGTTCTCGGTGCGGATTTCCTTGAGCAGCGCACGCAAACGCACGCCGACACGGAAGGTTTCGCGAGAAATGATGTCTTCGCGGGCCAGCAACGCTTCGGCGTTGTTGCCCAGGTCGACGATCACGTTGTCGCGGGTAACTTTTTTCACGGTGCCGGAGATGATTTCACCCAGGCGCTCGCGATAGGCGTCAACGACTTGAGCGCGCTCGGCCTCGCGAACCTTCTGCACAATGACCTGCTTGGCAGTTTGTGCAGCAATACGGCCGAACTCGATCGATTCGATCTTTTCTTCGACAACATCACCGACCTTGGCGCCAGGGTGCGTTTCAGCGACCTTGCTCGGCCAGGTTTCGATGGCCGGATCATCAAGATCGGCTTCTTCAACGACCGTCCAGCGACGGAAAGTTTCATAGGCACCGGTGTGGCGGTTGATTTCCACACGCAGATCAACTTCGTCTTCAAAACGCTTTTTGGTCGCAGTGGCCAGGGCCAGCTCCAGCGCTTCAAAAATCACGTTTGCCGGTACGCCCTTTTCATTGGATACCGACTCAACAACCAGCAGTACTTCTTTGCTCATCGTACGCCTCGCCTTTCGCAAGCCATTGGATCCGCGGGATCCGCGTCTCAGTCAAAACTGGGAATAATGTTGGCCTTGTCGATCATATCGATCGGCAACAGGAACTCATGGTCTTCTACTTGCACCACGACATCCTGCTCTTCTACACCGCGCAGAAGGCCCTGAAAATTGCGTCGCCCTTCAAAGGGAGATCGCAGCTTGATTTTCACTTGTCCACCGGCAAATTTTGCAAACTGCTCGAGAGTGAACAGTGGGCGTTCCATGCCAGGCGAGGAAACTTCGAGGGTGTACTCAACGGCGATTGGATCTTCAACATCCAGGACACCACTGATCTGACGGCTGACAATGGCACAATCGTCCACCAGCACGCCGCCCTCTTTATCAATATAAACGCGCAACATTGAGTGGCGACCTTGAGCCGAAAACTCAATACCCCAGCATTCATAGCCCAGGGCCACGACCACCGGGGCCAGCAAGGCCTGCAACTCTTCTAGCTTGCTCGACACCTGAACCCCCTCGTGCATGTATGTGCATGCTGTGCAAAATAAAAAAATGGGCGAAACGCCCATCCTTGAAACGCCGTCGAATAGCGGCGTTGAAAGTGTCCAGCTAACAAAAAGCCCCTTAATAAGGGGCTCCGCTAAAACTGGTTGCGGGGGCCGGATTTGAACCGACGACCTTCGGGTTATGAGCCCGACGAGCTACCAGACTGCTCCACCCCGCGACAAAGCTGGGGCGGAAGTATACGACCGATCCCTTACAGGGTCAATGTAACCTTCCACCTACAAGAAAGCCCGCAACAGCGGGCTCTCCTGATAATTGGTACCGAGAAGGGGACTCGAACCCCTACACCCTATGGGCACAACCACCTCAAGGTTGCGTGTCTACCAATTCCACCACCTCGGCAATACAGCGTTTACAACCCTTCTTACTTCTGCTCTTGAGCTGGAGGCACGTCAGTCGCTGGAGTAGCCGACTTTTGCTCTTGAAGCACCGGGACATCATCAGAAGCCGGTTTTGCTTTTGGTACTTCCAATACTGCTGGGTTTGGCAAACCTACTTGAGTCAGCACATGAGCTTTCTCTTTAGCAAAGTAACCTAACCCTAAGCTGGTTATGAAGAAACCTGCGGCAAGTATAGCAGTAAACTTACTAAGAAAGGTAGAGGAACCTTGGCTTCCGAACACAGTATTTGAAGCACCTGCACCGAAAGACGCACCAGCATCCGCACCTTTACCCTGTTGCAACAAAACCAGGGCAACTACGCCCAGGGCAGCCAACAGATGAAAAACGACTACGACTGTTTCCAGCATTTTTTCAGTTTCCCGCGGCGCGACAAATCGCACCGAACTCATCTGCATTCAGGGAAGCTCCACCAATGAGCCCCCCATCGATATCCGGCATGCCGAACAGTTCGACCGCATTGGCCGCCTTCACGCTGCCGCCGTATAGAAGCCGCACACCTTGTGCGACCTCAGAATTCTCTGCCGCCAACTGCGCGCGGATAGCTGCATGCACATCCTGCGCCTGTTGCGGTGTTGCAGTCAGCCCGGTGCCAATGGCCCAGACCGGCTCGTAAGCGATGACTGCCTTCGCAAACGCACCAACACCCAGCTCCTCGATGATGCTGCCCAGCTGACGCGAGACAACTTCAAGAGTCTTGCCCGATTCGCGCTGTTCAAGGGTCTCCCCTATGCACAACACCGGAATCAAGCCACAAGCCTGTGCCGCTGCGAACTTGCGATTGAGCGTCCCATCCCGTTCGCCCATCAACTGACGGCGCTCGGAGTGCCCGACAAGCACGTAGGAACAACCCGCATCAACCAACTGACTTGGCGAAATCTCGCCTGTCAGCGCACCTTGCATGGGTTCCATTGCGCAATTCTGCGCGCCGACCTGAATCGACTTACCTTTCAAGCCATCAACCACTTGGTTGATATGCAAGCAAGATGGAAAAACCGCGATATCAACACCGCTCGGCAAGGCCAAGTGACGAAGGCCATTGATCAGCTCAGCGACACTGGCGCGGGTACCGTGCATCTTCCAGTTACCAGCTACCATAGTGCGACGCATGCTGTACCTCGTCGGTCAAAGTGGGCGCAGATGTTACCCAACCACACCATCACTGGCAAGCCGAATTCAGGAGCAAACTTCAGTTACTAGTTTTGCCAGGTCTTCGGCATGCCCGCGAACCAGGGTTTCGTCCTCACCTTCGACCATGACGCGCACCAGCGGCTCTGTGCCGGACTTGCGCAGCAACACGCGCCCACGCCCCGCCATTGCCAGGGTCACGCGCTCGCAGGCCGCTTTGACAGCCGGGTGTTCGATTGGGTTGTCGCCACCGGCAAAGCGCACATTGAGCAGCACTTGCGGGCACTTGCGCAGGGCTTGACGCGCCTGGGCCAGGCTTTCCTGGCGACGGCGCAACGCCAACAGCACCTGCAGCGCGGCGATGATCGCGTCGCCCGTGGTGGTGTGCTGGAAGCACACGACATGCCCGGAGTTCTCGCCACCAATCTGCCAATTGCGCTCCAGCAGTTCGGCAATCACATAACGATCCCCGACATTGGCACGCACAAAAGGAATGCCCAGCTCGCCCAATGCCAACTCCAGCCCGAGATTGCTCATCAGCGTACCGACGACACCACCCTGCAAGCGGTTACGCTCATGCAGGTCGCGGGCAATGATGAACATCAAGTCATCGCCATCAACCACGGCGCCGGTGTGATCCACCATCAGCACGCGGTCGCCGTCGCCATCAAAGGCAATACCCAGGTCGGCATGCTCGGCCAGGACGGCAGCCTGCAATTGCTCCATATGCGTGGAGCCGCAGTTTTCGTTGATGTTCAACCCGTTAGGCTGGGCCGACAGTACCGTCACTTCCGCACCCAGCTCCTTGAACACGCTCGGCGCCACTTTATAGGTCGCACCATGGGCACAGTCGACGACGATCTTCAGCCCGGCGAAATTGGTGCTGCTTGGCACACTGCTCTTACAGAATTCGATATAACGGCCAGAGGCGTCGTTGATCCGCGACACCTTGCCCAGCTTGCTGGACTCGACCACCGTCATCGGCGCATCCAGCAGCTCTTCGATCATCAGCTCGATCTCATCCGGCAGCTTGGTGCCCTGCCCCGAGAAGAACTTGATGCCGTTGTCATCATGAGGATTGTGCGAAGCACTGATCACAATGCCGGCTTCGGCATGGAAGGTACGCGTCAGGTAAGCGATCGCCGGGGTCGGCATCGGGCCCAGCAGCATTACATCGGCACCGGCGGCGGACAAACCGGCCTCCAGCGCAGACTCAAACATATAGCCTGAGATACGCGTGTCCTTGCCCACCAGGATGCGGCACGCGCCCATGCTGCGGAACGCCATGCCTGCCGCCCAACCCAGCTTGAGCATGAAATCGGGGGTAATCGGAAACTCGCCGACCCGACCACGGATACCGTCGGTGCCAAAGTATTTCTTTGTCATAAGTGCTCCATCATTCTTATTCGGCCGATTCTACTGCGGCAATCATGCGGACAACATCCACGGTCTCAGCGACATCATGCACACGCAAGATACGCGCACCCTTGGTCACAGCAAGTGCCGCCAGCGCCAACCCACCATAAAGCCGCTCGCCCACCGGGCGATTCAGCGCCAGACCTATCATGCTCTTGCGCGAAACGCCGACCAACAAAGGTCGACCCAGGGCATGCAAGGCTTCCATATGCTTGAACAGACTTAGATTGTGCTGCAGGGTCTTGGCGAAACCAAACCCCGGATCGAGGATGATCTTGTCGGCAGCGATCCCTACGGCGGCGCATTGAGCAATGCGATCAGCCAGGAACCCGCTCACTTCGCCAACCAGATCATCGTAGTGCGGATTGTCCTGCATGGTGCCGGGCTCGCCCAGCATATGCATCAGGCACACCGGCAGGCCGGTCGCCGCGGCGGCGTCCAGCGCGCCATCACGCTGCAACGAACGCACATCGTTGATCAGCCCCGCACCCAGGCGCGCCGTTTCGCGCATCACCGCCGGGGTCGATGTATCCACGGAAATGATCACATCCAGCTCGCGAGCGATGCGCTCGACGATCGGCGCCACCCGCTCCAGTTCCTCCACGGGAGAAACCACGCGAGCACCGGGCCGGGTCGACTCGCCGCCGACATCGATCAAGGTCGCACCCGCCACCACCATCGCCTCGGCGTGACGCAACGCAGCATCGAGCTGATTGAAGCGACCACCATCGGAAAAGGAATCGGGGGTTACATTAAGAATGCCCATGACATGCGTATGGGCCAAATCAAGAACCCGGCTGCCGCAAGGCAACCGGGTGGAGGACGACGCAAAAGTCATTTCAAACCTTAGTGGTCAGCTGCAGGACCGCCGATCGGGTTTTCGGGGCGTTCGTTCTGAACCACTGGCGGCGTGCCAGAGGTGCCCGAACCACCTTCCCAATCGCGAGGTTCACGCGGTGTACGGCCCGCCATGATGTCGTCGATCTGATCGGCATCAATGGTTTCGTACTTCATCAGCGCATCCGCCATGGCATCCAGCTTGTCGCGGTTGTCGGTGAGGATCTGCTTGGCCGTGCCGTAGCACTGGTCAATGATGCTGCGCACTTCGGAGTCGATCAGCTTGGCTGTCTCACCGGAGAAGCTGGCACTTTGACCGCCACCGCCACGCCCCAGGAACACTTCACCTTCTTCCTCGGCGTACATCAAAGGACCGAGTTTTTCCGACAGGCCCCATTTGGTCACCATGTTCCGCGCAATCTGGCTGGCACGCATGATGTCGTTGGAAGCACCGGTGGTGACACCGTCGAAGCCCAGGGTCATCTCTTCAGCAATCCGGCCGCCGTACAGCGAGCAGATCTGACTGATCAACGCACGCTTGGAGAGGCTGTAGCGATCCTCTTCCGGCAGGAACATGGTCACACCCAGCGCCCGACCACGAGGAATGATCGACACTTTGTAGACCGGGTCATGCTCAGGCACGACGCGCCCTACGATAGCGTGACCAGCTTCGTGATAAGCGGTGTTCTGCTTCTCTTTCTCGGACATGACCATGGATTTGCGCTCGGCGCCCATCATGATCTTGTCTTTGGCCAGTTCGAACTCTTTCATTTCCACGATGCGCTTGCCGGTACGGGCCGCAAACAGCGAAGCCTCGTTCACCAGGTTGGCCAGGTCGGCACCGGAGAAGCCAGGCGTACCGCGGGCAATCACGGCCGGAGCGACGTCGTCGCCCATGGGCACTTTACGCATGTGGACTTTCAGGATCTGTTCACGACCACGGATATCCGGCAAGCCCACCACAACCTGACGGTCGAAACGGCCTGGACGCAGCAATGCAGGGTCCAACACATCCGGACGGTTGGTTGCGGCAATGACGATGATGCCGTCATTCATTTCAAACCCGTCCATCTCCACCAGCAACTGGTTGAGGGTCTGCTCACGTTCATCGTGACCACCGCCCATGCCAGCACCACGATGGCGACCAACGGCGTCGATTTCATCGATGAAGATGATGCATGGCGCGTGTTTCTTGGCCTGCTCGAACATGTCGCGAACACGGCTGGCACCAACGCCGACGAACATTTCGACGAAGTCCGAACCGGAAATGGTGAAGAACGGCACCTTGGCTTCACCGGCAATCGCCTTGGCCAGCAAGGTTTTACCGGTACCCGGCGGGCCGACCATCAGCACACCGCGTGGAATGCGGCCACCCAGGCGCTGGAACTTGCCCGGATCACGCAGGAACTCGACCAGCTCACCCACTTCTTCCTTGGCTTCGTCGCAACCAGCGACGTCAGCCAGGGTGGTCTTCACCTGGTCTTCGGAGAGCAGGCGCGCCTTGCTCTTGCCGAAACTCATCGGCCCGCCCTTGCCTCCTGCACCGCCTTGCATCTGGCGCATGAAGAACATGAACACGGCGATGATCACCAGGATCGGGAAGCTCGCCACCAGGAGTTGAGTCCAGATGCTCTGCTGCTCAGGCAGCTTGCCTTCGACGATTACGTGGTTATCCACCAGGTCGCCGATCAGACCGTTGTCCTGGATTGCCGGACGAATGGTCTTGAAGCCGTCGCCATCGTTGCGCTTGCCGGTAATCACGTAGCCATCAACCGCTACGCGCTCGACCTTGCCATCCTTAACTTGCTGGATGAAGTCGGAATAGTTGAGGGTCTGCGGCTCGTTAGGGCTGGAGAAGTTGTTCATCACCGTCACCAGGACAGCCGCGATGATCAACCACAGGATCAGATTCTTTGCCATATCGTTCAATTAACTACCCTCTGAAGCAAGCTCCGCTACTGGCGCGCGCTTCGCATGATATTCACCAGCCTAACTTACTACATTACCTACAACTCTGGCAGGCGCCGTCTGTAACCCTTTGTGAAACTTTGACTACACAATATTCGTAAAGCTTCGTGACGAAAGCGATATAAAAAAACCTATCGACTCCCCTCAAACCTTCAAAGGCGCTCATCACTCGCTGCACCTTCGATACCGCGGAACCCCCGCGCCAGCAGATATTGCTCGCGAGACCGATCCCGTGAGGAGTCCGGTTTGCGCATCTGCACCTTATCGAACAGCTTGCGGATGTTCTTGTGGTACTCGTCGAAACCCTCGCCCTGGAAGACCTTGACCAGGAAATCACCACCCGGACGCAATACCCGCCCCGCCAGATCCAGCGCCAACTCGCACAGAAACATGGCTCGCGGCATATCAACAGCCGGTAATCCACTCATATTGGGGGCCATGTCGGAAATCACAAGGTCCACCTGCGAATTTCCCACAGCCTGCAGGATCTCAGCTAACACCGCGTCCTGGGTAAAGTCACCATGGACGAAGGTCACATCCGGGATGCTGTCCATCTCCAGGATGTCGGAAGCGATCAACCGGCCTTGCCCGCCAATCAGACGACTGGCCACCTGGGACCAGCCACCCGGGGCGGCGCCCAGGTCGATCACGCTCATGCCGGGACGGAACAGTTTGTCCTTGTCCTGAAGCTCCAGCAGCTTGTAGCTGGCCCGGGAACGGTAGCCGTCCTTTTGCGCCTTTTTGACGTAAGGGTCGTTGAAATGCTCTTGCAGCCACTTAAGGCTAGTTTTGGAACGGGCCACGGGCCACCTCGAAAATAAAACGGGTCGTGATTAACTGGGCGGTCCCGGACTCGCTCGGGTAAACTGGCCGCCGCTTTTTACAAGATCAGACGCAGGGGTCAGATTATGCCGCTCACTCAAGAGCAGAAGAAACAGTACAAATCCATTGGCCACCATCTGAAACCAGTTTTGATCGTGGCCGACAACGGTTTGACTGAAGGTGTGTTAGCCGAACTTGAACGCGCATTGGGCGATCACGAACTGATCAAGATCAAGGTCAACATCCTTGACCGCGAAGCGCGCCTGGCCGCCATTGCAGAACTGTGCAAGGTTGGCAAGGCAGACCTGGTTCAGGTCATCGGCAAGATGGCACTGCTGTATCGCAAGAACTTCAGCGTCAACAAGCAACTGTCGAACGTTCATCGCTTCAAATGACAACAAGGGTCACGGGCGTGCTTCGCGCGCCCCGCCACTCCACCCAGGCGCCGGTTGCATCACCAGCACCAAGCCGGAAAACCCTAGCACAAGATAGCTGAATAGCTGCCAGCGCAACGCTTCCGGCAGCCACACATGCACGATGCAATACATTGCACATGCATACAGCGCCATCAACAGCAGTTGGCCGCGAATATCCCGCCACAAACTCCCCAAGCCTTCGGCCTTGATCAGCACCAGCGCCTGAAGCGTCACGCACGCCGCCGCAAAACCCACCAGCAGCGCACTCAGTAATCCATCGATCTCATCGATCAACAACGGCGCCAGGCCAATCAGGCCCAACGCCGGTAACACGCCAATATGCAACAACCACAGGCCGCCCACCCACAGCATCTGGGCAAACTGCCAAAGCATGGCGCCCGCACGAAGCGGGCGCCGCCTTTCAGACATGGCGAACTTCAACAATCTCGTACTCGATCACGCCACCGGGCGTTTTCACAACCACCACATCACCCTCTTCCTTGGCAATCAAGGCACGGGCCAGTGGCGAACCGACGGAGATCTTGCCGAGTTTGAAGTCAGCTTCGTCTTCACCGACGATGTGGTACACCACGCTTTCGTCGGTTTCGACATTGGCGATTTCCACCGTGGTGCCGAAAATCACTTTGCCGGTGTGCGGGATGGTCGTGACGTCGATGATGACCGCATTCTGCATACGGCCTTCGATGTCACGGATCCGCGCCTCGACCATACCCTGCTGCTCGCGGGCAGCGTGGTATTCGGCGTTTTCCTTCAAGTCACCCAGCTCGCGGGCCGTACCGATGTCCTGGCTCAGCTTTGGACGTACGACCTTGGTCAGATGGGCGTGCTCCTCTTCCAGGGCCTTGGCGCCCCGAACGGTCATTGGGTATTTGATCATGCCTTCAATCCTGCGTGTAGATCCTGCAAGCGACGCACGGTCTTTTCCGGACCGAACTTGAGCGCTTCGCAGATAGCTTCGCCAGCAGCAATGGTCGTGGTGCAGTAGATCTTGTGCTGCAAGGCATTACGACGAATGGAGTAAGAATCCGCAATCGACTGACGACCCTCAGTGGTGTTGATGATCAGAGTGACTTCGTCATTCTTGATCATATCGACCACATGCGGACGGCCTTCCGTCACCTTGTTCACGCGACGCACTTTCAGACCCGCCGCTTCAATCAGCCTGGCGGTCCCGGCGGTGGCCACGATCTCGAAGCCCAAGTTGATCAGATCACGGGCCACGCCTGCAACCAGTGGCTTGTCATCGTCGCGCACGCTGATGAAAGCAGTACCGCCGGTCGGCAGCACTTCGCTGGCGCCCATCTGGGCCTTGGCGAACGCTTCACCGAAAGTATCGCCCACGCCCATCACTTCACCGGTGGACTTCATCTCTGGGCCCAGGATCGGGTCCACGCCAGGGAATTTGGCGAATGGGAACACCGCCTCTTTCACGCTGTAGAAGTTCGGAATGATTTCCTTGGTGAAGCCGATTTCCTTCAGGGTCTTACCGGCCATCACGCGGGCAGCGATCATGGCCAGGGACACACCGATGCACTTGGACACGAACGGCACGGTACGCGAGGCGCGCGGGTTGACTTCGATGACGTAGATGTCTTCGCCTTGCAGCGCCAACTGTACGTTCATCAGGCCGACCACACCCAGTTCCAGGGCCATTTTCTTGACCTGTTCGCGCATCTCGTCCTGGATGTGCAGTGGCAGCGAGTAAGGCGGCAGCGAGCACGCGGAGTCACCGGAGTGAACGCCCGCCTGTTCGATGTGCTGCATGATTGCGCCGATGACCACGTCAGTACCGTCGCAAACCGCATCCACGTCCATCTCGATGGCGCAGTTGAGGAAGTGGTCCAGCAGCACCGGGCTGTCGTTGGACACTTTCACCGCATCACGCAGGTAACGCTTGAGTTCTTCTTCTTCGTAGACGATTTCCATCGCCCGACCGCCCAGTACGTAGGACGGACGCACCACCAGCGGGTAGCCGATCTTGCTGGCCGCACGCAGGGCTTCGTCTTCGCTGCGCACGGTAGCGTTTGGCGGCTGACGCAGGTTCAGGCGCTCGACCATTTGCTGGAAGCGCTCACGGTCTTCGGCACGGTCGATGGCGTCTGGGCTGGTGCCGATGATCGGCACGCCAGCGGCTTCGAGGGCGCGAGCCAGTTTCAGCGGGGTTTGGCCGCCGTACTGGACGATCACGCCTTTAGGCTTCTCGACGCGCACGATTTCCAGCACGTCTTCCAGGGTGACCGGCTCGAAGTACAGGCGGTCGGAAGTGTCGTAGTCGGTGGAAACGGTTTCCGGGTTGCAGTTGACCATGATGGTCTCGTACCCGTCTTCGCGCAGGGCGAGGGCGGCGTGTACGCAGCAGTAGTCGAACTCGATGCCCTGGCCGATACGGTTCGGACCGCCACCCAGGATCATGATCTTGTCGCGGCCCGACGGCGCGGCTTCGCACTCTTCCTCGTAGGTGGAGTACAGGTAGGCGGTGTCGGTGGAAAACTCGGCGGCGCAGGTGTCAACGCGCTTGTAGACCGGGAAGATGTCCAACTTGTGGCGATGAGTGCGCAGGTTTTTCTCAGTCACACCCAGCAACTTGGCCAGGCGCTGGTCGGAGAAACCTTTGCGCTTGAGGCGGAACATGGTGTCGCGGTCGATGCTGGCCAGACCCAGGGTCTTGACCTTCTCTTCTTCCTTGATCAGATCTTCGATCTGCACCAGGAACCACGGATCGATCATGTTCATGCCGAAGATGTCTTCGACGGTCATGCCGGCGCGGAACGCGTCAGCGACGTACCAGATACGCTCGGCACCCGGCACGGTCAGCTCGCGCTTGAGCACGCTCATGCTTTCCGGATTGCTCAGGTCGAGCTTCTCGTCCAGGCCGCAAACGCCGACTTCGAGGCCGCGCAGGGCTTTCTGCAGGGATTCCTGGAAGGTCCGGCCAATGGCCATGACTTCGCCGACCGACTTCATCTGGGTGGTCAGGCGCGCGTCAGCCTTGGGGAACTTCTCGAAGGCGAAACGTGGCAGCTTGGTCACGACGTAGTCGATGGACGGCTCGAAGGACGCCGGGGTCTTGCCGCCGGTGATGTCGTTCGACAGTTCGTCCAGGGTGTAACCCACAGCCAGCTTGGCCGCGACCTTGGCGATCGGGAAACCGGTGGCTTTCGAGGCCAGGGCCGACGAACGGGACACACGCGGGTTCATCTCGATCACGACCATGCGGCCGGTGTTCGGGCAGATACCGAACTGCACGTTGGAACCGCCAGTCTCCACGCCGATCTCGCGCAGTACCGCCAGGGAGGCGTCACGCAGGATCTGGTATTCCTTGTCGGTCAGGGTCTGTGCCGGAGCAACGGTGATCGAGTCACCGGTGTGCACGCCCATCGGGTCGAAGTTCTCGATGGAGCAGACGATGATGCAGTTGTCCTTCTTATCGCGGACAACCTCCATCTCATATTCTTTCCAGCCGATCAGGGATTCGTCGATCAGCAGCTCTTTGGTCGGCGACAGGTCCAGGCCGCGGGCGCAGATTTCTTCGAACTCTTCACGGTTGTACGCAATACCGCCACCGGTGCCGCCCATGGTGAAGGACGGACGGATGATGCACGGGAAGCCCAGGGTCTCGAGGACCGCATTGGCTTCTTCCATGCTGTGGGCGATACCGGAACGCGGGCACGCCAGGCCGATGGACTTCATCGCCTTGTCGAAGCGCGAACGGTCTTCGGCCTTGTCGATGGTGTCGGCGTTGGCACCGATCATCTCAACGCCGAATTTTTCCAGGATGCCTTCGCGCTCCAGGTCGAGGGCGCAGTTCAGGGCGGTCTGGCCGCCCATGGTCGGCAGCAGTGCGTCCGGACGCTCTTTCTCGATGATCTTGGCAACGGTCTGCCACTTGATCGGCTCGATGTAGGTGGCGTCGGCCATGGCCGGGTCGGTCATGATGGTGGCCGGGTTGGAGTTCACCAGGATGACGCGGTAACCCTCCTCGCGCAGGGCTTTACAGGCCTGGGCGCCGGAGTAGTCGAATTCGCAGGCCTGGCCGATCACGATCGGGCCAGCGCCGAGAATCAGGATGCTTTTTATGTCTGTACGTTTTGGCATGGGTTTGTCACTCAAATCCGCAGGTCAGTCGGCAAGCCGTCTTGAACAATCTTTGAAGAGCCTGCGGGGGCCACCGACAGTCGGGGCCGCCCGCAGGCCGCTCAGTCAGCGTCGCTTGGCCATCTCATTGATGAAACGGTCGAACAGCGGCGCTACGTCGTTCGGGCCCGGGCTGGCTTCAGGGTGGCCCTGGAAGCTGAACGCACTCTTGTCGGTGCGCTCGATGCCTTGCAGGGAACCGTCGAACAGCGACTTGTGGGTCGCACGGACGTTGGCCGGCAAGGTCGTTTCATCCACCGCAAAACCGTGGTTCTGGCTGGTGATCATCACTACGCCGGTGTCCAGGTCCTGTACAGGGTGGTTCGCGCCGTGGTGGCCGTGCCCCATTTTCAGGGTCTTGGCGCCGGAGGCCAGAGCGAGCAGCTGGTGGCCCAGGCAGATACCGAACACCGGGATCTCGGTCTCCAGCACGTCCTTGATCGCCTTGATGGCGTAGTCGCATGGCTCAGGGTCACCCGGGCCGTTGGACAGGAACACGCCGTCCGGCTGCAACGCCAGGACGTCGCTGGCAGGGGTTTGCGCCGGCACCACGGTCACGCGGCAACCGCGCTCGACCAGCATGCGCAGGATGTTGTACTTGATGCCGTAGTCGTAGGCCACTACGTGGTAGGGCAGATCAGCGGCGTCGATGGTCGCGTGGCTGTCGGTCTTCAAGTCCCAGACAGTGGAGCGCCAATCGTACTGTTCCTGGGTGCTGACGACTTTCGCCAGGTCCATGCCCTTCAGGCCAGGGAAGCCTTGCGCCGCAGCAATTGCCGCAGCCTCGGAGATATTCTCACCGACCATGATGCAGCCGTTTTGCGAGCCTTTTTCACGCAGGATGCGTGTCAGGCGGCGCGTATCGATACCGGCGATCGCCACAACGTTGTTGGCTTTCAGGTAATCGGACAGCGACATCGTGCTACGCCAGTTGCTCGCAACCAGTGGCAGGTCACGAATCACCAGGCCCGCGGACCAGACACGATTGGACTCGACGTCTTGCGGTGTAGTACCGGTGTTGCCAATGTGCGGATAAGTCAGGGTAACGATCTGTTGGGCGTAGGAAGGATCGGTAAGGATTTCCTGATAGCCGGTCATGGCAGTGTTAAACACCACCTCTCCAACGGTTTGACCGTCGGCTCCAATGGCTTCGCCGCGAAAAATGCTGCCATCAGCAAGGGCGAGTATGGCTGGCTTAGTCAAGAAGACCTCCCGTAAATAAAGCCTGAAAGGGCGATCGCAGGTTGTAAAAAAGCGGAGTGACGTATGGACACGTCACCCCGCTTTTTCACTGAATTATTCTGCGCGCTTTTAGTGGACACACTAAAGCTGTAGCTTACAGAAAAAGGCTGTTTTGGTCCAC
This sequence comes from Pseudomonas sp. LY-1, assembly GCF_053502595.1. Classification (NCBI taxonomy): domain Bacteria; kingdom Pseudomonadati; phylum Pseudomonadota; class Gammaproteobacteria; order Pseudomonadales; family Pseudomonadaceae; genus Pseudomonas; species Pseudomonas sp. LY-1. The sequence continues at coordinate 5,898,905 of NZ_CP094353.1, forward strand.
CGCTAATGAGCCTTAAAGGCAGGAGAATGCGACAGGACGTCGCTTAGCGGGTAAAAACGGGGCCTTAGGATAATCCCGAGGCCCCATTTTAGCTACTGATTAGTGCAGATCCAGCACATCGCGCATGTCATACAGACCCGGCGCACGCCCATCCAGCCACAGCGCGGCACGCACCGCACCCTTGGCGAATGTCATGCGGCTGGAGGCTTTGTGCGTGATTTCCAGACGCTCGCCTTCAGTGGCGAACAGCACGGTGTGATCACCGACGACATCGCCACCACGAACGGTGGCAAAACCAATGGTGTCACGCGCACGCGCGCCGGTATGACCTTCACGCCCGTACACCGCCACCTTCGACAAGTCGCGACCCAGGGCATCGGCGATAGCCTCACCCATGCGCAACGCGGTTCCCGACGGCGCATCGATCTTGTGGCGATGATGGGTCTCGATGATTTCGATATCCGCCTCATCGCCCAGCACGCGCGCCGCCAGATCCAGCAGCTTGAGCGACAGGTTCACGCCCACGCTGAAGTTGGCGGCAAACACGATGGGAATATCCTTGCCCGCCTCGACCAGCAACTGTTTCTGCTCAGCGCTCAAGCCGGTGGTGCCGATCACCATGGCCTTGCCCGCCTTGCGGCAGAACGCCAGGTTTTTCAGCATCACGTCCGGCAGCGTAAAGTCGATCAGCACGTCGAATTCGTCCGCCACCTGCTCCAGGTTGCCGGACAACGACACGCCGATACGCCCCAGCGAAGCCAGCTCACCGGCATCGGCGCCGATCAGCGTACTGCCTGGGCGAACGATCGCCGCGGTCAGGCCGGAGGCCGGCGAGCGCTGCTGTACCGCTTCGATCAGGGTTTTACCCATGCGCCCGGCAGCGCCCATTACGGCTATACGTCGCATACTCAATTCCTTACAAGTCGCCGAAGAAGCGCTTCACGCCATCGAAGAAGCCCGTGGTTTTCGGCGAGTGGGAGTCGTCTCCTTCCAGCGAACTGCGGAACTCTTCGAGCAACTCGCGTTGGCGACGGCCCAGATTGACCGGCGTTTCCACCGTGACACGGCACATCAGGTCGCCCGCACCGCCACCACGCACCGGCGCCACGCCTTTGCCACGGATACGGAACTGCTTGCCGGTCTGCGTCCCCTCAGGGATCTTGAGCTTGACCCGACCATCCAGGGTCGGAATCTCCAACTCGCCGCCCAGCGCCGCGTCGACGAAACTGATCGGCACTTCGCAGAACAGGTGCTTGCCGTCGCGCTGGAAGATCGAGTGCTCGCGCACATTGATCACCACATACAGGTCACCCGTCGGGCCACCCTGGGTCCCCGCCTCGCCTTCGCCCGACAGGCGAATGCGGTCACCGGTATCCACGCCCGCCGGTACTTTGACCGACAGGGTTTTGTACTCTTCGACACGCCCTTCACCATGGCAGGCATCGCACGGGTCAGAGATGATCTTGCCTTGGCCTTGGCACCGCGGGCAGGTTTGCTGCACCGAGAAGAAGCCCTGCTGCATGCGGACCTGACCGATACCACCGCAGGTCGGGCAGGTGATCGGCGAGGAGCCTTTCTTGGCCCCCGAACCGTCGCACGGCTTGCAGTTGACCAGCGTCGGCACGCGGATATTTACGCTGGTGCCGCGCACGGCTTCTTCCAGGTTCAGTTCCAGGGTGTAGCGCAGGTCGCTACCGCGCTGGGCACCGCCACGCTGACCGCCGCGGCCACCACCGAAGAAGTCGCTGAACACATCGCCGAAAATATCGGAGAAGTTCTGGCCGCCGAAGCCGGCACCGCCGCCACCCATGCTCGGGTCGACGCCGGCGTGACCGTACTGGTCGTAGGCCGCACGCTTGTTGGGATCACACAGGCATTCGTAGGCCTCGTTGGCCTCTTTGAACATTTCTTCGGATTCTTTGTTATCCGGATTACGGTCCGGGTGGTGCTTCATCGCCAGGCGACGGTAAGCCTTCTTCAGGTCCGCCTCGCTGGAACCGCGCTCCACACCCAATACTTCGTAATAGTCACGCTTTGCCATAAGTCTTTGCACTCTTAAGGACGTTCAGCCAGACCCTCCTGAGCCTTGCCGAACTCGTTGAGCCCCAATACAGGCCCGGACCCAACTCACGTCAATTCAACGATCCTGGTCATAACTGCTTTCAGCCAGGGACCCGGCCAAAAACGCGGTGACTGTCGCCGGAAAGCAGGAGCATTCCCGATCACACCGCCAGCATCCGAGCCTTGTCGCATGCTGTAAAAATTCGCATACCCCAGACACGCCAACGCGGGAGCAAGCTCCCGCGCGGCGACATCCTACCAGTCACCGCTTGATAGCGGTCAACCGGCCAAGCAGATTACTTCTGCTCTTTGACTTCTTCGAACTCGGCATCGACAACGTCATCGTGCTTGGCTTCAGGCTCTGCCTGATGCGCGGCACCGTCAGCTGGCTGACCTTGCTCGGCGTACATTTTCTGAGCAACCGGCGCGGAGACCTTCGACAGTTCCTCAACCTTGGCTTCGATGGCCGCCTTGTCGTCGCCTTTAACTGCGGCTTCCAGGGCAACCAAGGCCGCTTCGATTGCGGTCTTCTCTTCGGCAGTCACTTTGTCGCCAGCTTCAGCGATCATTTTGCGCGTCGAGTGAACCAGTGCGTCGCCCTGGTTACGGGCAGCCGCCAACTCTTCGAACTTCTTGTCAGCCTCGGCATTGGTTTCCGCATCACGAATCATCTGCTGAATTTCTTCATCAGACAGACCGGAGTTGGCCTTGATGGTGATCTTCTGCTCTTTGCCGGTAGCCTTGTCTTTGGCGCCTACGTGCAAGATGCCGTTGGCGTCGATGTCGAAGGTCACTTCGATTTGTGGCACGCCACGTGGTGCTGGCGGAATCTCGGCCAGGTCGAACTTGCCCAGGGACTTGTTCTGCGCCGCTTGCTTACGCTCACCTTGCAGCACGTGAATGGTCACGGCGCCCTGGTTGTCATCGGCCGTCGAGAACACTTGCGATTTCTTGGTAGGAATCGTGGTGTTTTTCTCGATCAGCGCAGTCATCACGCCACCCATGGTTTCGATACCCAGGGTCAGCGGGCTGACGTCCAGCAGCAATACGTCTTTCACGTCGCCGGCCAGTACCGCACCCTGGATGGCAGCACCCATGGCAACAGCTTCGTCCGGGTTCACGTCTTTACGTGCTTCTTTGCCGAAGAACTCGGTCACCAACTTCTGAACCAGTGGCATACGGGTCTGACCGCCGACCAGGATCACGTCGTTGATCGCACTCACTTCGATGCCGGAGTCTTTCAGCGCGATGCGGCAAGGTTCGATGGTGCGCTGAACCAGGTCTTCAACCAGCGCTTCCAGCTTGGCGCGCGAGATCTTCACGTTCAAGTGCTTAGGACCGGTAGCGTCTGCAGTGATGTACGGCAGGTTAACGTCGGTCGACTGAGCCGAAGACAGCTCGATCTTGGCTTTCTCGGCAGCTTCTTTCAGACGCTGCATGGCCAGCGGGTCACCCTTGAGGTTCATGCCGCTTTCTTTCTTGAACTCGTCAACGAGGTAGTCGATCAGACGGATGTCGAAGTCTTCACCACCCAGGAAGGTGTCGCCGTTGGTGGCCAACACTTCGAACTGGTGCTCGCCGTCAACTTCCGCGATTTCGATCACGGACACGTCGAAGGTACCGCCACCCAGGTCATAAACGATGACAGTGTGGTCGCCCTTGGCTTTGTCCATGCCGTAGGCCAGAGCGGCTGCGGTTGGTTCGTTGATGATACGTTTTACGTCCAGGCCCGCGATGCGGCCGGCGTCTTTGGTCGCCTGGCGCTGGCTGTCGTTGAAGTAGGCCGGAACGGTGATCACCGCTTCAGTCACGGCTTCACCGAGGTAGTCTTCGGCGGTTTTCTTCATCTTTTTCAAGATTTCAGCCGAGATCTGTGGCGGCGACATTTTCTGGCCGTTCACTTCAACCCAGGCGTCACCGTTGTCAGCCTTGGCGATTTTGTAAGGGACCATCTTGATGTCTTTCTGTACGACTTCTTCCTCGAACTTACGCCCGATCAGACGCTTCACCGCGTACAGGGTGTTGTGCGGGTTGGTCACCGCCTGACGCTTGGCCGACTGACCGACGAGGATTTCGCCGTCGTTGGCGTAAGCAATGATCGACGGCGTAGTACGCGCGCCTTCGGCGTTTTCGATGACTTTTGCAACGCCGTTTTCCAGCACGGAGACGCAGGAGTTGGTGGTCCCCAGGTCGATACCGATAATTTTGCCCATGATTTACTCTCCCGAAACTTGAATTTGGATGCCGCAGCAGTGGTGGCTAACTGCGGTAGCACTTAAACGCTTGACTTATAAATGGGGGCCTTGCGGCGTATTTCAAGCCTGCTCATCAATCGAAGGTGAAACCGGTGCAGGCGCCTTGCTGACCACGACCATTGCCGGACGCAGCAGGCGACCGTTGAGCTGGTATCCCTTCTGGAATACTTTCAACACGCTGTTTGGCTCAAGGTCATGACTTTCCTGCATCGCCATGGCCTGGTGATGCTCGGCATTGAACGGCTCGCCGCCTTGCGGATCGACAGCCTCCAACTGATAACGCTTCAGGGTGTCCTGGAACATTTTCAGGGTCAGCTCGATACCTTCACGCATCGGGCGGATGTTTTCGTCGTCCGGGTTGGACAACTCAAGGCCGCGCTCCAGGCTGTCGATGATCGGCAACAGATCACCGGCGAATTTTTCCAGCGCGAACTTGTGGGCCTTTTCTACATCCTGCTCGGCACGGCGGCGGACGTTCTGCAGATCGGCGGCAACACGCAAAGATTGATCCTGCGCAGCGGCCAATTGCTCTTCGAGCACTTGCACACGAGTCGCCAGCTCATCACCGGCAGCCGAATTGGCGTCTGGAGTTTGCGTATCCTGCGTCTGTTCGTCAGCCATAGATTTCTCCTTTCAAAATCATGCGCGAACTCAACTCGCGCTTCTGTTCCGGTATATGGGGCCACAATTTCCAGGTTCAAGGGTGCGGGCGTCACCAAAAGTCTTTCATCTGATCCAGATCAATTCCGACCCATTCATTCCTCTTCGCACTAAAAAAAACATCGAAGCAAGCAAATCGAGCTAAGCGCCAGGATTGTCAGCCCGGAACAAAACACTGTATAAATAACCAGACCTAAAGCCTGGGAGCGGCCGTCATGCTCGTGCACCTGTCCGTACATAACTACGCCATCGTTGAACATCTGGATCTCGAACTGGATCGCGGGATGAGCGTAATCACAGGCGAAACCGGCGCCGGCAAGTCGATCATGCTCGACGCCCTCGGCCTGACCCTGGGCGACCGCGCCGACAGTGGCGTGGTACGCCCCGGCGCAGACAAGGCCGACATCCTGGCGACCTTCGACCTGGCGGACATCCCCGAAGCCGAAGCCTGGCTTGCCGAGCGCGACCTTAATAATGAAGGGCCGTGCATCCTGCGCCGGGTCATCACCGCCGAAGGCCGCTCCCGTGGCTACATCAACGGCACGCCCTGCCCGCTGGGTGACTTGAAAGCCCTGGGCGAGCTGCTGATCGATATCCACAGCCAGCACGAACACCAATCCCTGCTCAAAACCGACACCCATCGCCGCCTGCTCGATGAATACGCCGGCGCCACCGACCTCGCCCGCCAGGTCCAGCTCGCCGCCCAACGTTGGCGCCAGACCCGCCTGGAACTGGAGCGCCTCTCCAATTCCGGCGACGAGCAACGCGCACGCCACCAATTGCTCAGCTATCAACTCGAAGAGCTCGAAAGCCTTGGCCTCGGCGAAAGTGAGCTGGAACAGCTTGAGCAGGAACACAAGAACCTCACCAACGCCGAAACCCTGCTGGGTATTTGCCGCCAGGTGGTGGAGCAATGCAGCGAGAGCGACTCGGGCAATGTGCTCAATGCACTGACCGTCAGCCTCAATCGGCTGTCCAGCGTGAACAATGCGTCCGGCTCGCTGAATGAAGCCACGACCTTGCTGACCAGTGCGCAAATCCAGGTAGAAGAAGCCGTAGGCGAACTGAACCGCTTCCTCGATCACTTCGACGCCGACCCGGCACGCCTGCAGGAAATAGAAGAACGCCTGGACACCATCTACACCCTGGCGCGCAAACATCGGATCCAGCCGACTGAAGTGGCAACGATGCAGCAGAAGCTGCTGGATGAAATCGAAACCCTGAACGCGAATGACGAGTCCATTGAGCGCCTGGGCGACGAACTGGCTTCTTTCGCCCGCCATTACCAAGAGAAGGCCCGCGAACTGAGCGATCTGCGCCATCAAGCCGCCACGAGCCTGGCCAGCGCGGTCGAGCAGGAAATCCAGCGCCTCGGCATGCCCGGCGGCCGCTTCACCATCGAACTGCACAGCAATACCAGTGCCGAACTGCAGCCCCACGGCCTGGAACAGGTAGAACTGCTGGTCAGCGCCAACCCAGGGCAACCGCTCAAAGCGCTGGCAAAAGTCGCCTCCGGGGGCGAACTATCGCGGATCAGCCTGGCGATTCAGGTGATCACCGCCCAAACCTCACGGGTGCCGACGCTCGTCTTTGACGAGGTGGACGTTGGCATTGGTGGCCCGACCGCAGAAATTGTCGGCCAACTGCTGCGTCGCCTGGGGGATCGCGGCCAGGTACTGACGGTTACCCACTTGCCCCAGGTAGCCGCCCAAGGGCATCAGCATTTGTTTGTACACAAAGTACGCGGCAGCGATGCGACACACACGGCGGTGTCCAAGCTGAACAAGTCGGAACGCGTGGAGGAAGTCGCGCGCATGCTCGGCGGTATCGACCTGACCAAGGAGTCCCTGGCCCACGCGAAGAAAATGGTGGTGGCGGCGAAGGCCTGACCGAACCGGCAATTTTCTCTCTGTAGAAAGCACGAAGGCGACCCGGGGGTCGCCTTCAATCGTTCCGCAGAGCGAATCTGCGTCGATTTTTACTTTTTCTTACGTACGTAAAGAACCAAATTGTGGTCCGACAGATCGTAGCCATGCTCCTCGGCAATTGCCTTCTGCAGCCGCTCGATTTCCGGGTTGGTGAATTCGATAACCTCACCAGTGTCCACGTCGACCATGTGGTCGTGATGACCACCATCAGCCAATTCGAACACTGCGTGACCGCCGTCGAAATTATGACGAACCACCAGCCCCGCGGCTTCAAACTGGGTCAGCACGCGGTAAACCGTGGCCAGGCCAACGTCCTCATTGGACTCCATCAGCGCCTTGTAAACATCCTCGGCACTCATGTGGCGCTGCTCAGCAGAATCGAGCATTTGTAGAATCTTGACGCGTGGCAGAGTCACTTTAAGACCGGCTTTGCGTAGTTCGCTATTTTCAACCATGGTTAGCTTTCTCGCGGATGCTGCTTCGCAGCTTCTCTTAATACGGGTATGATCGGCGTTTACGTTGTCCCAGCCAAGATAGTGGAAGTCGCCCACCGATGCAAAACACCAAGCTCTTGCTAACCAGTTTCACCTTTGTGGGACTGCTCGCACTCGCCGGTTGTTCATTCCCCGGGGTTTACAAAATCGACATCCAGCAGGGCAATGTCGTCACGCAGGACATGATAGACCAGTTACGCCCGGGAATGACCCGACGGCAAGTACGGTTTATTATGGGTAACCCCCTGCTGACTGACACTTTCCACGCCGATCGCTGGGATTATCTCTACAGCATCCAGCCTGGGGGCGGTGAACGCCAACAGGAACGCGTCAGCGTCATCTTTAATGGCAATGATCAACTGGTCAGTCTGTCCGGCGATTTCATGCCCGGCGTAAGCCGCGATGACGCCTTGCTGGGCAAGGATAACGGCACCAACGTGACTGCGCCTGCGCAGGAAGCCGAGAAGCCAAAATCCGAAGTACCGGCCAAGCCTGGCTCATTGCTCGACAAGATCCAGAAAGACGTCGACCGCGTACAAACAGTTCCAGTCCCGACGCCACAGCCTCTGGACACCAGCCCGCAGTAAGTTTGCGACGCTCGATAAAAAGCCCGGCATGCCGGGCTTTTTGTTGCCTGCAGATTCGCCGGCCTATGAACGCTGTTGCTTGGCCAACGCCGCCTTGGCCGCACGCAGCCGCCGCACTTCTTTGGGGTCGGCCAGCAGCGGGCGGTAGATCTCTATACGATCACCTGACTGCACGGTGCAGGTATCGGGGTCGACCACTGCCTTACCGAATACCCCCAACGGGCAATCAGCAAGGTTCACCTCAGGAAAGTGCGCAGCAATCCCCGACGCCTGCACCGCAACCCGCAGGCTCGTACCCGCTGGCACCGCAACCGCTACCAACACCTGGCGATCCACGCCGGCATACACCACTTCAATCTCAACCATGCAGTTGCTTGGCTCGCTGACAGAATGCGTCGACCAGGGTATTGGCCGCCTGATTGAACAAAGGCCCCAGCGTCGCCCGCACAATGGGCCCCGCATAATCGAAAGACAGATCCAGGCTGATCTTGCAGGCTTTCTCGGTCAACGCCTTGAACACCCAGACACCATGCAATTGGGTAAACGGCCCTTCCTGCAGATTCATTTCAATGGACTTGCCCGGCACCAGGACATTGCGTGTCACAAAGTGCTGGCTGAGCCCCCCCTTGGCCACCCCGACACTGGCAACCATGTGCTCATCACCGCCTTCCAGCACCTCGGCGGTCGAGCACCAAGGCAGGAATTCCGGGTAACGCGCCACGTCGTTGACCAGGTCATAAAGCACCTGGGCCGGATAGGGCAGCAGGGCCGAACGTTGAATATGCGTCGTCATGTGAGCGTTATTTCCACAGCTGAGCGGCAAACATCGCGAAAGAACAACCCGATCCGCGAGAGAAAAAAACCAAAGAACTGCCGGTATTGTCCGGGATTCGTCCAACACGCTCAAGCACGCAGGTTGACCGTAGCCGACACGCTCGCAACGCCCTATAATGCCGCCCCTATGGCTAAACAAAAGAAACACCCCACAGGGACCATCGCGCAGAATAAAAAAGCGCGACACGATTACTTCATCGAACATCGGTTCGAGGCTGGTCTGGTCCTGGCCGGCTGGGAAGTAAAAAGTCTGCGTGCCAGCAAGCTGCAACTGGTCGACAGCTATGTGCTGCTCAAGGATGGCGAGGCATGGCTGCTCGGCAGTCATATCACCCCGCTGACCACCGCGAGCACGCACGTGATTGCCGACCCGGTACGCACACGCAAGCTGCTGCTCAATGCCCGCGAACTGGACAAGCTCGCCGCCGCCGTACAGCAGAAAGGCTATGCCTGCGTCTGCCTGTCCTGGTATTGGAGCAAGCATCTGGTCAAGTGCGAGATCGCACTGGGCAAAGGCAAGAAGGAATACGACAAGCGTGACACCGAGCGCGAGCGCGATTCCGACCGCGAACTGCATCGCGCCGTGCGCAACAAGGGCAAGGAAGAATAATCCTTGTGCCGCTGTAGCCTAGGGCGCTTGGCCCCTGGCTACATGCCCTTGCGCCGCGCCGCCCGGGCCACGCGCTGAACTTCCTGACGTACTTCCTCCAACACCTCCTGCACATACAACAGGTGACGTGTTGAGACTTCCCGCGCTTGCTCGGCCCGCCCCTCGATGATCGCCAGGTACAAATCCCGGTGCTGACTGATCAGCATATCTCGGGTTTCCGTGCGCTGCTGGTACATGCCGCCAATGTTGGTCACCACGTTCCGCTTGAGCAGGTCGAACAACCCGCGGATGGTGTGCAACAGCACAGCATTGTGGCTGGCCTCGGCGATGGCCAAGTGAAACCGCGCATCCGCGGCCCCCTCCTCTGCGCGGCTGACCTTATCGTCGCGCGCGTAACAATCCTGTAGCGCTTCAAAGGCTGCCGTCAGCCGCTCACGGTCGACTTCGGTAGCACGCAATGCCGCGTAATAGGCACAGGACGCTTCGAGGGTTTGGCGAAACTCCAGCAAATCACGCTGCGCCTCGGGATTGTTTTCCAGCAGGTGCAACAACGGATCGCTGAACGTCGAGCCCAACGAATCAGACACATAATTGCCACCGCCCTGGCGACTGACCAGCAACCCCTTGGCCGCCAGTTTCTGAATCGCCTCACGCAGCGAGGGGCGCGAAACGCCGAACTTTTCAGCCAACGCGCGCTCGGCCGGCAAGCGCTCGCCCGATTTCAGCGTGCCCTCAAGGATCATGCCCTCAAGCTGCTCGACAATATCGTCAGACAAACGGCGCTGACGCACCTGATCAAACCCCATAACTCTCTCTCCACGATCCCGACCACTCGCCGGGGCCTCTATTCTGGCCTATCGCAACGCTTGCAGCACCCATCAGAACATCTTCGATTGATGCGATCAGAGCGCCCGCCCTCCCGCTTAAGAGCAAAGTTTCGCAGGCGGCAAATTGACACATACCTGCCTAGGCTTTTACTCTAGCCAACAGCGGCTGTAAATTGGTATTACCAATTACCCAAGCCGACTAAAATGTGCCTAACCAACAACAATTAGGGGCCACCCCATATGCAAACCTGGCAACAGCTCTACAGCCCGCTCGGCAGCCTCGGCCTGTCCGCACTGGCCGCCGTTATTCCAATCGTATTTTTCTTCCTGGCTCTGGCCGTGTTTCGCCTTAAAGGCCACGTCGCCGGCAGCATCACGCTGGCGCTGTCGATCCTGGTGGCGATCTTTGCCTTCCAGATGCCGGTGGACATGGCACTGGCCGCTGCCGGCTATGGCTTTGCCTATGGCCTGTGGCCCATCGCCTGGATCATCGTCGCTGCGGTATTTCTGTACAAACTGACGGTCAAGAGCGGCCAGTTCGAGATCATCCGCAGCTCGGTACTGTCGATCACCGACGACCAACGCCTGCAGGTCTTGCTGATCGGCTTCTGCTTCGGCGCCTTCCTGGAAGGTGCCGCCGGCTTCGGTGCTCCTGTGGCGATTACCGCCGCGCTGCTGGTCGGCCTGGGCTTCAACCCGCTGTACGCCGCCGGCCTGTGCCTGATCGCCAACACCGCGCCCGTCGCCTTCGGTGCCCTCGGGATTCCGATCATCGTCGCCGGGCAAGTGACCGGCATCGACGCATTCAAGATCGGCGCCATGACTGGTCGCCAATTGCCACTGCTGTCGCTGTTCGTTCCGTTCTGGCTGGTGTTCATGATGGACGGCCTGCGCGGCGTGCGCGAAACCTGGCCGGCCGCCTTGGTGGCAGGCTTGAGCTTTGCCATCACCCAATACTTCACCTCCAACTTCATCGGCCCGGAACTGCCGGACATCACCTCGGCCCTGGCCAGCCTGGTTTCCTTGACTCTGTTCCTGAAAATCTGGCAACCCAAGCGCACCGCCGGCGCGCAGATTGCCGGTGCGACCTCCAGCGCAACGATCACCGCCAGCGCCGGCGGCTTCGGCCTGCCACGCAGCACTGTCGCTTCGCCCTACAGCCTGGGGCGAATCTTCAAAGCCTGGTCGCCGTTCCTGATCCTGACCGTGCTGGTGACCATCTGGACCCTCAAGCCCTTCAAGGCGATGTTCGCCGCTGGCGGCTCAATGTACAGCTGGGTGTTCAACTTTGCGATCCCGCACCTGGACCAACTGGTGGTCAAGGTTGCGCCTATCGTGACCAACCCGACGGCCATCCCCGCGGTATTCAAACTGGACCCGATTTCAGCGACCGGCACTGCGATTTTCTTTTCCGCGCTGATCTCGATGCTGGTATTGAAGATCGACATCAAAACTGGTCTTACCACTTTAAAAGAGACCTTCTACGAACTGCGCTGGCCGATCCTGTCCATCGGCATGGTGCTGGCATTCGCGTTCGTCACCAACTACTCGGGCATGTCCTCGACCATGGCATTGGTCCTGGCCGGCACCGGCGCAGCCTTCCCGTTCTTCTCGCCGTTCCTCGGCTGGCTGGGGGTTTTCCTGACAGGCTCCGACACCTCGTCCAACGCCCTGTTCAGCTCGTTGCAAGCCACCACCGCCCACCAGATCGGTGTCAACGACGTCCTGCTGGTCGCGGCAAACACCAGCGGCGGCGTGACCGGCAAGATGATTTCGCCGCAATCGATCGCTGTGGCCTGCGCCGCTACCGGCCTGGTCGGCAAGGAATCCGACCTGTTCCGCTTCACCCTCAAGCACAGCCTGTTTTTCGCCACCATCGTCGGGCTGATCACACTGGCCCAGGCCTACTGGTTCACCGGCATGCTGGTGCATTGAGACCACAGGTAATCACGCAATAACCGACGCCGAACCGCGATTTCGGCGTCAGCTCTCCACAACCCTTCTGCCGGGCCGCTGAACACGCTGCGGCCCTGATGGACGGACAACCGGGACCACCCGGAGAACGCGCCTGATGAGCGAGCTTTTTTACAACGCCGTGCCGAATGCCACCCGTGTCGCGCCGCCTCTGGCCGAGCCACGCGAATACCCCCACGAAAAACCGCAGAAGGTCTACCTGTTCGGCACCTGCGTGGTCGATCTGTTTTATCCCGAAGCCGGCATGGACGCGATCCGCCTGCTGGAACGCGAAGGGATCTGCGTGGATTATCCCCAAGGGCAAAGCTGCTGCGGGCAACCGGCCTACACCTCGGGCTATACCGACCAGGCCCGACAAGTGGCACGCGCGCAACTGGCGCTGTTCGCCGGCGACTACCCGGTGGTGGTGCCATCCGGCTCCTGTGCCGGCATGTTACGTGAGCACTACGCCGACCTCTTCAAGGACGAACCCGACACCCTCAAACAAGTGCAGGCCCTCGCGGCCCGGACTTATGAGTTGGCGGAGTTCCTGTTGTTCGTGTGCAAGGTGCAACTCAACGACAGCGGGGCGCCGGTCAAGGTCGCCCTGCACACGTCGTGCTCCGCGCGTCGGGAAATGAACACCCACCTTCACGGCCGCGAACTGCTGGCCCAATTGCGCAATGTCGAACGCGTCGACCACAGCCACGAAAGCGAATGCTGTGGCTTTGGTGGGACGTTCAGCGTGCGTATGCCAGACATTTCCGGCGCAATGGTGGCCGACAAGACCCGAGCCTTGCAGGACTCCGGCGCCCATCAAGTACTGAGTGCTGATTGCGGTTGCCTGATGAACATCAATGGCGCCCTGGAGAAACAACAGGCGGCCTTACGCGGGCAACACCTGGCCAGCTTTCTCTGGCAACGCACCGGGGGTGAACGATGAACGCCGCGCTGATTCCCACCGTTGAGGTGTCAGAAGACTTCCGCACCCGCGCCCACCAGGCACTGGGCGACGCGCAACTGCGAAACAACTTTCGCAATGCGATGGATTCCCTGATGAGCAAACGGGCGGCGTCTTTCAGCGACGCCCACGAACGCGAACACCTGCGCGCCCTCGGTAACGCGGTGCGCGCCCGCGCCCTGTCGAAGCTGCCCGACCTGCTCGAACAACTGGAAGCCAACCTGACCCGAAACGGCGTGACCGTGCATTGGGCAGAAACGGTTGAAGAGGCCAATGCGATCGTGCTGTCGATCATCCGCCGGCGCGAAGCCACGCAGGTGATCAAAGGCAAATCCATGGTCAGCGAAGAGATGGAGATGAACCACGTACTCGCCGCCCAAGGCATCGAATGCCTTGAGTCGGACATGGGTGAGTTTATTGTTCAACTCGACCATGAGAAGCCGTCCCACATCATCATGCCGGCGATCCACAAGAACGCCAGCCAGGTCGCGTCGCTGTTCCACGAAAAACTCGGCGTGGAGTACACCAAGGATGTCGACCAGTTGATTCAGATTGGTCGCCGCGTGCTGCGGGAAAAGTTCTTCGAAGCAGATATCGGCGTCTCCGGCGTCAACTTCGCCGTGGCCGAAACCGGCACGCTGCTGCTGGTAGAAAACGAAGGCAACGGGCGTATGTCGACCACAGTGCCACCCGTGCATATCGCCGTGACCGGCATCGAGAAGGTCGTGGAAAACCTGCGCGACGTGGTGCCGTTGCTGTCGCTGCTGACCCGCTCCGCGCTCGGTCAGCCGATCACCACCTACGTCAATATGATCTCCGGCCCGCGCAAGGCCGATGAGCTCGACGGCCCCGAAGAAGTCCACCTGGTGCTGCTGGACAACGGACGCAGCCAGGCGTTTGCCGACAGCGAATTGCGTCAGACACTCAACTGCATTCGCTGCGGCGCCTGTATGAATCATTGCCCGGTGTATACCCGAATCGGTGGCCATACCTACGGCGAGGTCTACCCCGGCCCTATCGGAAAAATCATCACACCGCATATGGTCGGCCTGGCAAAAGTACCGGACCATCCCAGTGCGTCTTCGTTGTGCGGTGCTTGTGGAGAAGTGTGTCCGGTAAAAATTCCGATCCCGGCCTTGCTGCGCCGTCTGCGGGAAGAGAACGTAAAAGCGCTGGATAGCCCACACCCCGTGATGCGCGGCCAAGGCAGCAAGTATTCGCGCCAGGAGCGGTTCATCTGGAACGCCTGGGCCAAGCTCCACAGCTCACCGACGCTGTACCGCCTGTTCACATTCGCCGCCACGCGCCTGCGCGCCCTCGTACCGAACAACGTCGGGCCATGGACGCAAAACCATAGCGCGCCTAAACCCGCCGCCCGTTCGCTGCATGACCTGGCACGCGAGCATTTGGCCAAACAGGGAGCGCGTTGATGAGCGCCAAGCAAAATACCCTCGGCAAATTGCGCCACAGCCTGACGGGCACAACACCAGTGCCCGACAACTTCGATGAGACCCTGGTCACACAGATCTACACCTACCCGCCAGAGCAGCGCATCGCACAATTGCGCAAGCTGATGGAGGCGGTGCATACCGAGATCCACCTGACCCGCGGCGCCGAATGGCCAGCTTTACTCGCGCAGCTGCTGCAAAAACGCGAGCTGCCCAGCCTGCTCATCGCGCCGACAACCGAGCATGGGCGGCGCATCACCGAGCACTGGTCGAACCATCCGCAATTGCCGCAGCTCAAAGCCTACGACCGCCCTGTGGAAGAATGGAAAGCCGAGCTGTTTAATGACACACCGGCCAGCCTGACCACGACCCTCGGCGCCATCGCCGCCACCGGTAGCCTGATTCTGTGGCCCACGCGAGAAGAACCGCGACTGATGAGCCTGGTGCCGCCGGTACACTTTGCACTGCTCAAGGCCAGCGAGATTTACGACAACTTTTATCAGGTCCAGCAGCAATTCGCCTGGGCCCAAGGCATGCCCACCAATGCCCTGCTGGTGTCCGGCCCGTCGAAGACCGCTGACATCGAACAAGTTCTGGCTTATGGCGCCCACGGTCCGAAGGACCTGGTGGTGCTGATCCTGGAGGACCAATGAGTCTGCCTGCCGCTTTCCTTGCTGACGTCGCACAGCTGATCCCGAAAATTCGTCGCTTCGACGACCCACTTTCCACCTTGGCATTTGGCACAGACGCCAGTTTTTACCGACTGATCCCACAGCTGGTGATTCGCGTCGAGTCGGAAGACGAAGTGGTGGCGCTGCTGAAACTGGCCCAGCGCGATCATGTTCCGGTGACCTTCCGCGCAGCGGGCACCAGCTTGTCCGGGCAGGCCATCAGCGATTCGGTGCTGATCGTACTGGGGGACAACTGGAACGGCCGCGAAATTCGTGGGCAAGGCACGCAGATCCGCCTGCAACCCGGCGTGATCGGTGCCCAGGCCAACGCCTGGCTGGCGCCATTCGGGCGCAAGATCGGGCCGGATCCGGCGTCGATCAACGCCTGCAAAATCGGTGGCATCGTCGCCAACAATGCCAGCGGCATGTGCTGCGGTACGGCGCAAAACACCTACCACACCCTGGCCGGAATTCGCCTGGTGCTGGCCGATGGCAGCCGCCTGGACACCGAAGATACCGCCAGCGTCGCGGCATTTCGTCAGCAGCACGGCGCGCTGCTTGAACGCCTGGCCACACTCGGGCGGGAGACGCGGGCAAACGCTGAACTGGCCGCCAAAATCCGCCACAAATATCGTCTGAAAAATACCACCGGCCTGTCACTCAACGCCCTGGTGGATTTCGATGAGCCGCTGGATATCCTCAGCCACCTGCTGGTGGGCTCCGAAGGCACCCTGGGCTTTATCAGCGCAGTGACTTACGACACCGTCATCGACCACCCGAACAAAGCCTCGGCGCTGATCGTATTCCCCGATGTCGAGACCTGCTGCAATGCGGTGACCGTCCTGAAAACCCAACCGGTCTCAGCGGTTGAGCTGCTCGACCGACGCAGCATGCGTTCGGTGCAGGACAAACCCGGCATGCCCGCCTTCGTACAACATCTATCGGAAAATGCCTGCGCACTGTTGATCGAATCCCGTGCGGCATCGCCCTCTTTGCTCCAGGAGCAACTGGCGCTGATCATGGCGTCCCTGGCGGCGTTTCCGGTGGAAAAACAGGTCGACTTCACCGAAGACCCGGTGGAAAACGCCCGCCTGTGGGCGATCCGCAAAGACACCTTCCCCGCCGTCGGCGCCGTGCGCAAAACCGGCACTACGGTGATCATCGAAGACGTGACGTTCCCGGTCGAGCAGTTGGCCATCGGCGTTAACCGTTTGATCGAGCTGTTCGACAAACACCACTACGACGAAGCCATCCTTTTCGGACACGCTCTGGAAGGCAATCTGCACTTTGTGTTCACCCAAGGCTTCAACAGCAGCGAAGAAGTCGCACGCTACCAAGCGTTCATGGACGACGTCGCCCAACTGGTGGCCGTAGAATTTGGCGGCTCACTGAAAGCCGAGCATGGCACCGGCCGCAACATGGCGCCGTTCGTCGAGCTGGAATGGGGCAGCGACGCCTATCAACTGATGTGGCAACTCAAACGCCTGCTCGACCCCAACGGTATTCTCAACCCGGACGTGGTGCTCAGCGAAGATCCGCAGATCCACCTTAAACACCTCAAGCCGCTGCCTGCCGCCGACGAGCTTGTGGATAAGTGTATCGAGTGCGGTTTCTGCGAGCCGGTATGCCCGTCGAAAGGCCTGACCTTGAGCCCGCGCCAGCGCATCGTGATCTGGCGCGATATCCAGGCGAAGAAACGCGCCGGCATCGACACCACTGAACTGGAAACGGCCTACCACTACCAGGGCATCGACACCTGCGCCGCCACCGGGTTATGCGCCCAGCGCTGCCCTGTGGGAATCAACACCGGCGACTTGGTGAAAAAACTCCGGGCCCGCGACGCCGACCATACAAAAACCGCCGAATGGTTGGCCATCCACTTCGCCACTGCGCTACAAGGCGCGCGCTTTACCCTGCACGTCGCCAACGGCGCACGCATGCTGTTGGGCGCGCCGCGCCTGGCCAAGTTGTCGGCCACAGTGAGCAAGTTGTCCAAGGGACAAATCCCACAATGGACCAACGCCATGCCGCAACCGGAAAAAGCCATTCGCTTCAGCCCGGCAGTGACCGATGAGCGGCCACGCGTGGTCTACCTCGCGGCATGCGTCTCACGCGCCATGGGCCCGGCGGCTGGCGATAAAGAGCAAACGTCGCTGTACGACAAAACCCGCGGTCTGCTGGAAAAAGCCGGCTACCAAGTCGTCTTCCCCGACAACCAGGACAACCTGTGCTGCGGCCAGCCTTTCGCCTCCAAGGGCTATGCCGAACAGGCCGAACACAAGCGCCAGGAACTGATCGGCGCCTTGCTCCACGCCAGCCGCGGCGGCCTCGACCCGATCTACTGCGACACCAGCCCCTGCACCCTGCGCCTGGTGCAAGACCTGGGCGAAACACGCCTGGACCTGTACGACCCGGTACGATTTATCCGCACACACCTGATGGACCGCCTCGACTTCATACCGCAGGAAGCACCGATCGCCGTACACGTCACTTGCAGCACCCAGCACCTCGGGGAAAGCCAGGCCCTGATCGACCTGGCCCGCCGCTGCGCGAAAACCGTGGTGATCCCGGAAGGCATCCACTGCTGTGGTTTTGCCGGCGACAAAGGCTTCACCACCCCGGAACTCAACGCCCACTCCCTGCGCTCGCTGAAAGACGCCGTGCAATATTGCAGCGAAGGCATCTCCACCAGCCGCACCTGCGAGATCGGCCTGAGCCAGCATGGCGGCATCGATTACCACGGGCTGGTCTACCTCGTGGACCGCGTAACCCGACCGAGGGCGCACTAATCCTGCACAAAAACAGAACCCCTGCGCGGCGACGTAGTCATCTGCATAGGCCTCGGCGATCGAGGCTCATCAGTGATGTCGCTGGCAGCCCTTGAACGCCAGCAGCGTCGAGCCCTTTTTCGCAAGGAGATACCCTTATGAAGCATTCCGCTCTTGCTGGCGTGTTCATTGCCGCTGCGATGCTGGCCTCACCGGTGTTTGCCGCCGGAAAAACCGACCAGCTTTGTCAGATTAATCTCGACAAAATCAACAACGGCAAAGCCCTGCTCGCCACCGACACCACTGGCAAAAGCGGCGAAATCGACACCGCCGTGTCTCAAGCCAAAGCCGCCCACGCAGCAGGTGATGACAAGAGGTGCATAGAGATCACGTCCAAAGCCCTGCAAGACCTACAGAACAGCGACAAAGGCGCCAATCAGTAACACCCCGACGCTCATGGCCAACCTTCGGGTTGGCCTTCTGTGACCGTTTGGCGTACACTGCACAGGCTTGTCACTCACTAAGAAACAACGAGTTACAAGCACGGGGCCGTTTAGGATTCGACGCCGGTCGCGAAACTTTAGGTGCATGCCGAGTTGGTAACAGAACTCGTAAATCCACTGTTGCAACTTTCTATAGTTGCCAATGACGAAACCTACGGGGAATACGCTCTCGCTGCGTAAGCAGCCTTAGCCCTTCCCTCCTGGTACCTTCGGGTCCAGCAATCATCAGGGGATGTCTGTAAACCCAAAATGATTGTCATATAGAACAGAATCGCCGTGCAGTACGTTGTGGACGAAGCGGCTAAAACTTACACAACTCGCCCAAAGCACCCTGCCCGTCGGGTCGCTGAGGGTTAACTTAATAGACACGGCTACGCATGTAGTACCGACAGCGGAGTACTGGCGGACGGGGGTTCAAATCCCCCCGGCTCCACCACTTCAACATCTAAAGACGTCCACGGACGTCTTTTTTTGTGCCTGAAATCCAGTGAACACAGGGGTTTCAGCGCTTATGGGGGCTTTTCAGGTTTTCTGAGTTCCAGGCGCTTTGGTATCCCAGGTGGTATCCCGGACTGCCAGATGCTATTTTCAGGATACCAAAACGGTGCTGGAGGTAGCCCCCATGCCTACTAACGCAACCCGCCTCTCCGATCGCCAGCTCAAGGCAGTCAAGGCAACTGGTAAAGACTTCGTCCTCAAACGCAGCAGAAAACCTGCTTCAAAAGCTTCCTAATAGCCCCTTGGACGATGACATTTTCGGTTCTGAGACTGTTGGGACCGTTTGCTATGAGGTGGCCCTTATGCAAAACCTAGAAGTCGGGCCGCAGCTGGACTTCAAAGGCCATAGATATGTCTTCGAGCAGCGAGAAAGTCAATTTGCCACCATGGTCGGACTATATGTGGCAGATGCCGCGTTCGAGAGCTATCGACAACAACCGCATTTCAGATACGCTCGCCTGATGGAAGACAAAAAACGTTCAGCAGGGGCTCTTCCCCAGCGTCATGTGGCGAATTGAATGGGGACATATGAGGCATGTAAATAATCCTCCTGACGCGTCCGCGCTGATGGCCTCGGCGCGTAGCTTTGGGAATTACGACCTGTCGAGTGCTCTTGCAGATCTAATAGACAACAGCATCAAGGCAAGAGCCCACAGCATCGATATCAAATGCATCAGGAAGGATGATGGGCCCGAGGTCAGAATTTTGGACGATGGATCCGGAATGACAGCGGTTGAACTTCATCGGGCGATGAGACCCGCCAGCACTAACCCCAATGAGGAACGGGCTCCTGATGACCTCGGCCGTTTCGGGTGGGGCATGAAGTCGGCATCACTTTCACAATGCCGGCACTTGACCGTTGTCACGAGACAGAATGGCGCTCTGTCCGGCGCGTCTTGGAATCTGGATGATATCGCCAACTGGAAGATGGGAGTTCTTGATCCCGATGAGATTGAAGCTCAAGTCGATCAGCGCCTGCTTGAGCGCGACGGGACAGAGATCATCTGGAGCATGTGCGATCGCCTGTCCGAATATGGTCAAGTTGGCGGCAGGGGCTTCAATGATCTAGTCGCGCACGCCCAAAAGAAGCTGTCGCTCATTTTCCATCGCTATCTGGGAGGCGAGGAAGGCCTTCGGAAACTCAGAATCAGTTTCAATGGTAGCGTGCTGAAGCCGACGGATCCTTTTCTCCGCAACCATAATGCAACGCAGGCCCAGCCGAAGGAAGTTCTTAACTTCGATGGCCAGCCTATTGGGGTGCAGGCCTTCATACTACCGCACTATTCGAAGTTAACTGCGGGCGAGCACGATCAGCTCGGCGGTGAAGAAGGTTTCGTTCGCAATCAAGGTTTCTATGTTTACCGACAGCACCGGCTCATCATACACGGGACTTGGTTTCGACTGGTGAGGCACGGCGAGTTGTCACAACTTGTCCGGATCGCCGTCAACATCCCCAACGCCCTCGATGCGATATGGAAGATCACGCTCGACAAGGCAGACGCACAGCTGCCTTCGGGGCTCAAAAGCCGTTTGAAGGACATCGTCGGCGGACTCAAGAGCAGATCGGGAAAGGTATTTCAGTCCCGCGGCGGACGAATTCGCGAAGGAACTGGAAAAACGTCAGTCTGGGCTAAATACGTGCGAAACGGTGAGGTTCGCTATTACATCAACCGCGAGCACCCGTTGATAACCGGTATGCTAGAGGACGAGGATAGAGACAGAGCCAAAGCCTTTTCGGCAGCGCTCGGAATCATCGAAGACTGCTTCCCAATTATAAGCATCGGCGAGGACTATTCGTCTCGCCCGGAAATGATGAATCAGGGCGTACTAGACAGGGATAGATTTCTCGACAAATTCGACACAGCCCTCCCCTCACTGCTGCTTCACTCAGGCGGCGACATGAAAGCGCTGCGTGAACTTCTTGCATCAACTGAACCGTGGGCTAGTCAAGCCGACCTCGTCGTAAAACACCTCAAGGACAAAGGGTGGTGGTAAATGTTTGATAGCGAACTTGCGTATTTCCGCTCGATAATCAACAAGCAACATGGCGAAGACATTGCCCAAGGACAAGGCTTACCCGAAGGTGCGATCACTTCTATCGTTCGCAACGGGCCGTTTCAGCACCTTGGTGAACCAGCAATCAATGCGATTATCCGCGAATTGGAAGCTAGTTTTACGGTTACCCAGAAGCGGGGGGCGGTTATCACAAAAGGCCACCGGCCCTGGCTGGCAACAATGCGGCCAGCTCTTGACTTCTATTACTGGAATCGCCTACGCAAATACTATCTCGAGACGGGGACTCTCCCGTCGCCCGTGCTTGCCACCCTCGACTCCGACACGGATGAAATTCTCGACCAATGCGGCAATCCGAAAGACGAATTCTACGGCGCAGTTCGCGGCATGGTCATGGGAAATGTCCAGTCGGGCAAGACCACCAACTACTCTGCGCTGATCTGCAAGGCAGCCGACGCGGGCTATCGTGTAATTATCCTACTCGCAGGGATAACCAACTCGCTGCGCGCCCAGACGCAGGAACGAATTGACGAGACATTCATCGGCAAGGTCTCGATGTTTGGCGCGGCTGCACAGCAGTCGCTGCCGATCCAGAATTATGCAGCGACGCGGCGAATCCCCTCTTACGGCACAACTCGGGTAGCCGATTTTTCGAGCGGCACGGATGGAATCTATTTCGGTCTATCAGGTCATCAGGAGCCGATGATCTTCATAACCAAAAAAAACAAATCCATCCTTGAACGTCTCGCACACTGGATAGAGAAACAGGGAGAGACGGGCGGCTATGACCTGCCACTTCTGCTGATCGACGACGAAGCCGACAATGCGTCTATCAACACGGCCACTGACCCCAAGCGGACTACTGCCATCAACGGTATCATTCGACAGATTTTGTCGCGTTTTCCGCGCTCGGCATATATCGGTTATACCGCTACACCGTTCGCCAACATCTTCATCGACCCGGAAACGACGGCGGAAATGGAGACGGATGACCTTTTCCCCGGAAACTTTATCAAGGCGCTTGATCCGCCTACCAATTATGCAGGTTCACATCGAATTTTCCGAGAGGGCGGTGACTTACGCTCGAGCATGGTCAAGGTCATTGATGACTATCGAGCGCTGCTGCCGCTGAGACACAAAAGCGGAGACAATGTGACCGACATCCCGGAAAGTCTGCGCCACGCGATCCGTGTATTTTGCATAACGAGGGCAATAAGGGTATTCCAAGATAAGGGCAAAGCCCACTGTTCGATGATGATCAACGTCAGCCGATTCAATGCCATCCAAGACAAGATTCTCGGACTCGTTTACGAATATCTTACGGAGATCAAGGACGCAGTCTCGGTCCATGCATCGCTGCCGCTTGATGAGATCAACGATGACATCATGGCTCATCTCGAAAACAGTTTCACGGTCGAGTTCGGTAACTCTGGGCTCAACTGGCGCGATCTTCTCGAAGTTCTTAATGAAGGTGTCCAATCCATCGAAGTCCGCACCGTCAATATGCGGGGTGGCAAGCTCGATTATTCACTGCGCAAATCAGAAGGTCTTCATGTAATCGCCATCGGCGGGCTGGCGCTTTCACGCGGCCTCACGCTCGAAGGCCTCACGATCTCCTATATCCTGCGGAACGCTACTGCAAGCGACACCCTTATGCAGATGGCTCGCTGGTTCGGCTACCGACCGGGCTATGAGGAATATTGCCGCCTCTATCTGCCGCAGGTGTCCTTCGACCATTACGAATTTGTAGACGAAGCGACAGAAGAACTTAGAAGCGAGATCAAGCGTATGCAGGCCGCACGCCGCACACCGCGCGATTTCGGCCTCAAAGTCCGGCAGAGCCCGCTCGCCATCCGGGTAACTGCGGCAAACAAGATGCGGACGGCGGAAAAGCTTAAAATCGCTCAGGACTATTCCGCGCGTCACATCGAGGGTTTCGCGCTTCCAAATGATCCTGTCATCGGAAAAGCCCATCGCAATGCGGTCGAAAAATTTCTCATCGCGCTCGGAAGCCCCACTGAAATACACAAGGGCTATATTCACTGGGCCGCGGGCGGGCGAGACGTACTCAGTCTCATGCGCGAATTCCAGTTCGTGGATCATCCCGATCTCTCAGTGATTTCCGATACATCCCTTCTAGGGGACTATGTTCAGGACCGCGTCACGGATGAACTCGAAAAATGGGATGTGGTACTTCCCATGCGCCAGTCGGGCGACTCTACTCCATTTGCTGGTCAGAAGATCAATTTGAGGTCTCGGGACCAAGGAACAGTTCAGAAGGGCACTTATCGAGTTTATGGCAGCAAGAATCGCGTTGCCGATCCTGGGGACGCGCAGATCGGCCTGTCAGACTCACAGAAGGCAAAGGCAGATGCTGCCTACCGTGCTGAAACATACAAGAAGGAACGCGCCGCGTGTTCTGTACGAGAGCGGCCGATGATGTTGGTGCATGTCTTCAATGCGAAGCTGCGCGACGATCGAAACGATCGTGACGAGGATCTCAAACTTAACGATCCCATCGTCACGCTTTCTTTCTGCATGCCCGAGACAGGTAAACCCGCCAAGGAGAGAACCTACCAAGTGAATGCTGTCTATCGGCAGCAACTTGAGCACTTTGCCGCTGAGGAAGACGATGACTCTGAAGCGATGATGGAGGCTCAAGATGCTTAGTGAATGGAAAGCGATCGTGCCGCCAACAGACCCAGGTTGCTACAACATTCGACTTGCTGACAGCAGCCATCCGCTCGATTTCAGGATCGGCCGTGACTTTCACGGATGTTTTATCTTCCAGCTCGATGGCGAGTGCGCTTTGCCTGGAGTTCCTGACCTGCCGAAGATGTCGGCAGTGACCTGCGAGGTCCATCCGATGGCCGCTGGGCGTTCAAGATTAGTGCTGAGCCTGGGTGATGCTGCCGATCTCAGAAATTTCGCCCTTATGTGCAAGAGCCTCATGCTTGCAACAGACAAGTTTGCACCGACACAGTCCGGAAAGGGGCTGATTCAAGCCATCAAGGAGGTCCACCGTTGGCAGGAGATGCTGAGCCATAGGACCGACCGCATACTGTCAAAAGGCGAGCAGATTGGCCTGGTCGGCGAAATGCTGTTTCTACGGGATGTTCTTAGTGACCGCATCGGTTGGAATGCTGCAATCAAATGCTGGAATGGCCCTAGCGGTCATGAGCAGGATTTTGTCGTCGCCGGCACCATCTTTGAGGTCAAGACTCAGGTGGTGACTGCCGACCGGCGAATTCGGATTTCCTCCGAAGATCAACTCGATCCAGTCCAGGGGCGCATCCTGCTCTGCAATCAGGGAATCGCACCGCTGCCATCCACTGCCCCATCAGCTCGGACTCTCAATGCTCTTGTGTCAGAGATTCGAGAAGCTTTTGCCGAGGCTGGAGCAAACGCCTTGGAACTTTTTGAGATCGCTCTACTGGAAGCGAGATATCAGGAGCGGCAGGAATATAACGAAGAAAGCTGGGTTCTCATTGACCGTATTTTCTATGAGGTGTGCACTACCTTTCCTCGTATCGAGCGCAGTGATCTCCGCCCCGGCGTAGAGAGGGTTACCTACAGCATTCGGGTGAGCGACTGCATTCCCTTCATCATCAGCCATGATGATGCCTTTGAGGGAGTCGAAGCATGAGCGATTTGCAGCAAGCATTCGAAGTGCTACGAGAGGATATTCTTCTAGAAGCGGAGGTACGGGGCGTCTTCCAGCAAGAGGCTTTTTTCGAGCTCTATGCCGCATCGGCGTCAGACAACGGCGACACCATCGACTTGGAGTACACCCACAGTCACAAGGAAGGTGGACGGAGGCCATACCGAATCGACGGCTATGGGTTTGATACCGATCGCGGAACGCTCTATCTCGCCGTCTGCGATTACCGGGACGGAAAGGAACTGGAGTCTATACATAATGACCGCCTAACCTCAGTGTTCAAGCAAGCAACCGCCTTTTTCGAAAATGCCTGTTCATCGGTGTTCATCAATTCAATTGAAGAAACAAGTCCAGCATTTGCAGCGGCCTATCCCATCTATTCAACACGTGATCTCATCAAGAGAGTTCGCATCATCCTTTTTTCCAACGCCCGCCTGGCGACCAAACGACCGCCTCAGCTGGGCGAGCAAGTAGGCGGATTGCCGACTGTTTATAGCGTACTTGACGCGACTCGTTATTTCGAAATCCAAAAAAGTTTTCAAATTCCTGAGTCTATCGAAGTCAATATCGCAGAAATTGCCGGAGAGCCTATTGCCTGCCTCAAGGCCTCGACAAACACCGAAGAACATCAATCCTACCTCCTAGCCATTCCGGGCCCGGTGCTTGCTGAAGTCTACGGTCTATACGGAGCACGACTGCTCGAACAGAACGTCCGGACCTATCTCCAGGCTAAAACGAAGGTGAACAAGGGTATTCTGGAAACAATCAAGAAGACGCCAGAGATGTTCTTTGCTTACAACAACGGCCTAACCGCGACCGCATCAGCGGTTAAGCTCGAGATACTGGAAGACGGGCAGCTAGGAATTGCAGCTATTCATAACCTTCAGATCGTGAATGGCGGCCAAACGACGGCGTCTATCCTATACGCAAAGGATGTCGCAAACTCACCGCTCGAGCGTGTCTATGTGCAAATGAAACTCTCAGTAGTTCCACCTGCCCATATCGAGCAGGTCGTACCAAAAATTTCGCGATACGCCAACACTCAGAATCGTATCTCAGAGGCAGACTTCTTCTCGAGCCATCCGTTCCATCTGCAAATGGAGCGTTACTCCCGGATAATGACAGCACCACCTCAGAACGGTGCGATGACGGGCGACAAATGGTTCTATGAGCGCGCACGCGGGCAGTACCGCGACGGCATGGCGTACGCGTCCGTGGCAGGAAAGAAAAAATATCAGTTGGAGTATCCTAGGGAAAAGATTATCGAAAAGACCGACCTTGCGAAGTATCTCCTGAGTTTCGAAAGAAAGCCTTACATTGTATCTAGAGGCGCGCAGAAAGCCTTCATGGGGTTCGCCGATCAAACCGCGAAAGCTTGGAAGTCCGCTCCTACCCAATTTAACGAACTTTGGTATAGAAATGCTTGCGCGATGGGGCTGATATTCCGCTGGACCGATAAGCATGTTGCTGGCTCCGACTGGTACAAAGATGACCGAGGCTATAAATCCCAGACAGTTGCCTATACGCTTTCTTGGATTGCCGAGGAGATCGATCGCCAAGGCAAGGCAAGCCTAAACTGGGGACAAATCTGGAATACTCAATCCGTCCCGGAAGAGCTTCAAGAGCTTATCGCCTCTCTTGCCCCACAGGTTGCTGCCGCTCTCAGAAATACTTCTGCAAATGTTCGGAACGTCGGCGAGTACTGCAAACTGGAAATTTGCTGGCAAAATATCAGAGCTGCAGAATTCAACGTTCAGGCAGTACCTGATCATTTGGTGCTCGACGAAAATGAGATGACGCAAGAGAAAAAAGAAGCGAAGTCGTCTGCAAGGATCGATAGTGAAATCGACTTCGACGTGCTCCTTCACATGCTCGGACCCAAGGCCGAAATTATTCGTCAGACTGCCGAGCAGCATAGATTCCTGTCGCCAAAGGCTGACAGGGCCCTTCAGAAGATAGGATCGGGAGATCTCAACCTAGCAAGGCCAGATAAGAATGCAGTCAAGCTGCTTGTGAAGAGAATGGCGGAGGAAGGGATGCCAGTCGAAGATATGTAGGACGGCCTAACTAACGTATTCTGCCGAGCAGAAAGCCGATCTTGTGCGCTCGTTGAGCAGTGGTCACAATTCACCTCCAGCAATGCTGCCAACGCAGCCTGTCACAAGCTCGCCGTTAGGCATGAGCGAGTGGAGTGAGGTATCACTGGCGACAGCTCCATTGCACTGCATCGTGGTTTCCTAATGCTAGTTAGTACATTAGCTAAGGAGCAAAATGACCAACCACTACCGCCTGCGAGGCGCCTTTGGGCTGGTTCAGTAGCACTTTTTCGTGGGCCAAGATCACCAACGACCTAGTAACCACCAATACGCTACCGACCGTTGTCCGGAGCTCGCCCAATTTTCAAGTTTTCGCGACATCTTGCAGCTCAACTCTCGATAACTAGAGAGACAGTTGCGGTTTGCACCTGTCATTCACCCATAACATCTTTAGTTTCGGAAATACGCCGACAAACAACGTCATAGACTATTTTTGCGATTCTGTTCGCCAGTAGAGGCGGTACCGCATTACCCACTTGATGGTACTGCTGAGTTCGATTCCCTTCAAAATAGTAGTTATCCGGGAATGTCTGGAGCCGCGCAGCCTCGCGAACGGTCAGACTACGGCATTGCGCTGGGTCGTAATGGATAAAATAGTGCCCATCCTTCGAGATATGGCTAGTGATAGTCGTGGCCGGAAATTCTGCAAGCTGCACCCGGAAGCGGTCACTGAACTTACCGCTTTCCCAATTCTTATGAGCGGGCGCAAGGCCAGGAAGTGAGAATTGCTGATGGCCCTTGGGAGAATACTTATTGTGCGCAGCGAAGGTGCTAGCAAAGACGTATCGTCGCAGGTCCGAGCGCATATGGCTGCGGGCGTCGTGACTCATCCAATATTTGATATTGGCATCGTGATACCAAGCATCCAGCGATGGTATCCCTGTATTACCCTGACCTTTCTCCTTTGGCACCCTTTCAGCGCCTGAACTCCGCGGCGCATCGAAGAGTGCTCGCCGGGTAGCTTGAAGTGGGGAGATCATTTCGCCACTATCAAGCTCGGCATAATGCAGCAACTCATCTACTTCATCGGCAACAGTTCGATACCATTCTTCCTGACAATCCGAGCGCCGCGATAGCTTGCTTCTCAGCCTAGGAAGTTTGCCTATGGCTTGCTGAACCGACACTGGGTCAGTTTTTGTCAAAAGCTCATGCTCAGGAACGTTACCGTTCTCATCTAGAGCTATCCCAAGAAGGATGACGCGATGGCGGGCTTGTGGAATTCCGTACTTTTCAGCTTCGATGATATATGACTTTGGTTTCACACTGTCTATACAATCTAAAAAGCTGAACGCCTCCTCGGAAACCAGTGAACATATCTTGTATTTCTGCCCGCCCTCTTTGTTATCTAGTGCTTTGCTAGGATCAACCAGATCTTGCAGAATCTGCGAGAAAATCCCTTTGCCTCCGACTTTGGACGACAAGATACCTTTGACGTTTTCCATGACAAAGACGGTAGGTCGGTAGTCTTTGATGATGCGTAGATAATCCTTGTACAGAAAATGCCTATTATCATTCTCCGCGACGTAATCCTTCTTGGCTTTGTTTCTGGCTCGACCCACGATCGAATATGCTTGGCATGGAGGCCCGCCGATGAGTACCCATGGACGCCCTATCTTATTCAACCTAGCTTTGATGAGTCCATTTAACTCTTTGTCGCCCTCCTCCGAACCCAAGGTTATCTGCCGTGCTTCCTGCTCGGCACGGTTCCAGAATGCCGCGGTTTCAGGGGTGCTGCTAGGCTTTTCTGCCTCTCCATTGCAGTAACGGTAATAGTCCTGCAGCCCGGCAGGGTATTCGCGCTTGAGCAATCGGTAGTAAGCACGAAGTCTTAGCGTCCTCCTGGCAACAGGATCCATTTCAGCAGAAACGATGATATCGAAGTGCTTGCCTTCTCCTGAGGATGAAAAACCCTCACCCAACCCGCCAGGTCCAGCGAAAAGGTCGACGATCTGGATAGCATCCTCAACCGCAATAGCTGGCTTGGCGATCGTGTTTGGCGGGAAAAGGGAGTTCTGGTAGTCAATCATGGGCATCAATGGTCTAGATATCAGGAATGCAACAGCGTATGCAGCAGAGCCGCGCTACTTTACTAGGATTAGGGCGGTAGCGCAGCTACAGCCGCTCTGGCGACGATTACATCTACTCGGTGCCCATTTTGAAGTGGCCATCAAGTCAACCTGCAGCGGCGGAAACACAATTCCAGGTCACGGTCCATCCCTTGGCACACTAAAAACATTCCCAAATCCCCTAGAGGCCGTAAATAGAACAGTGATTTATATGGACTTAGCGAGCGCCAAGTCGTAACCCTACGCGAGAGTAGCCGCATCTGAGGGAAAGATTGATGGATATCGTCAGTAAAGAAGTCAGGTCTCGCATGATGGCCAGCATCCGCAGCAGCAATACAGCTCCGGAGATGAAGGTTCGGAAGCTGCTGCATAGGAATGGCTTCAGGTATCGTCTGCATTCACGGGAGCTACCAGGTCGCCCCGACGTGGTGTTGCCTCGCTACCGCGTCTGCATATTCATTCATGGCTGCTTCTGGCATAGGCACCCCGGGTGCAGATATGCGACCAACCCCAGTTCTCGCGAAGATTTCTGGCGCTTGAAATTCGAGCAGAACGTGAAGAGAGATACGATAAACAGAAGCGCGTTGCTACAACAGGGTTGGCGCGTCTTCGAGCTATGGGAGTGCGGGATCCGCAAACCGGAAGCAGAACTCAAATGGCTTCTGGAAGCTGTGCCTAATTGTAATCAACAATTCATCTCTTGGCCCTCTTTGCCTGCCGTCACCTCTAGCTGACCTCGATGCTCAGGCTCGGCGCCACAACTGCTCGTCGAGAGGCAAAGAATACTCGTCGCGGTATTCCAATTGGTATTCCGCCTAAAAGTAAAAAAAGATATTTACTATATAAATCATTTTCTTACCAGAGCAATTCAAATTACCCCGGCTCATCTAAAGACGTCCACGGACGTCTTTTTTTGTGCCTGAAACCCAGTAAATACGCCGGATAATAACCGTCTGGGCAAGGCCCCTTTTGTCGTTGATGCGACCAGATCAACCAATCACATGAACAGGATCGCAGGCCCAGTCGGTCAACACGGTGTAAGTGACAGAAATAGGCCCTATCAGGCTCCGGCGGGGACGCTCATCCCTCCATCCGCCATGACGACGGCGCCCAAAATATAAGATGCCCGCTCTGAGGCTAGAAACGCGACGACTTCAGCGATTTCCTCGGGCTGAGCGGCACGTTTGATCGGCGTCTTTTCACCATGCTGGGCAAGGAACCCAGGGCCGTCTTCAACAACATCGTTGAGGATATTGGTCACAACATCTCCGGAGCCGACTGCATTGACGCGTATACCGTAGTCAATGACCTCCAGGGCCAACGTGCGAGTCAGTTGGGCCAGCGCACCTTTTGAAGCGGTATAAGCCGCAATCGTAGGAAACGCCTGGTAAGCCGCATAGGACGCGATGTTGATAATGGCACCCGTTCGATTCGGGATCATCGCCTTTATGGCTTCCCGAGCATGTAAAAATGCCGCCGTGACATTGACCGCCTGGATACGCTCCCAATCATCGCGAGTCATGTCCACGACCAATTTGTTTATGATGATTCCGGCGTTATTGACCAATATATCCAGACGGCCAAAGTGTGTTATCGCTGTCGCCACTGCTGTTTCGGCAGCGCCATCTTCAGTGATATCCGCAATCAGTGGAACTAGGCCGGGCCGGGCGAGTTGCTCGACTGTCGGACTTTTGTCTTCAGCTACCACTTTAGCCCCGCGCTCATGCAGCATCAGGGCGACAGCCCGGCCAATCCCACTCGCTGCACCGGTCACCAGAACCACCCGACCTTCGAATTCACCACGTGTATCAACCGTCATCTTTCTCTCCAGAGAAGGCATCCAGCCGCAACAACTGCTGCTGTAGACGACGACACCTTCTCCCATTCTTTCGCGCGGTTCTGCCGCACTTTTGCCGGGCTGTCGGGATTTTGCTTTTAGTCGCCTGGACTCGCTACTCTGTCGACCCATCACTCGCGAAAACATGCCATGGCAACGCTTGGCCAACCATCCCGTTCAGATCATCATGAGCGGATTCCCGCCCATAAAATGCCGGACTACCTACCCGCTACGGCCCATCAGCCTTTTGGCCAAAGTTTGAACTCGCAGGTGCAGGTACAGATATTCAGGCATCGAACCACCCAGCAGAGTCTGATGATTCCTGCTGTCGCAGAACCTCTGCTTGTTCTGATCGTTTCAGGTGCTGCCGTCATAGAAGAGCGCATTGGGAACGAAGAGTGGACGGCCACCCCTGTCGCTGCTGGCGACTTTTTTCTGACAACGTCGCCCCTCCCCTATGAAATGCGATGGCAAACACAAAGCGATGGGGGCTTTGAAGTGATGCATGTCTATCTCAGCCAGCATCTGCTGGATCTTGCCGCGCGGGATATTGTTTCGTGTCCCGACGGAGTCCCGCGGCTACGAGAGGTTTCCGGCGAACGAGATCCCGAAGTTACGGGGCTGATGAGATCCCTCTATCACGAAGTGACTTCAAACCCGCAAGCCAGCTCTCTGTACCTACAAGGCGTAGGCCAAGCGCTTGCTGTGCATTTGGCCCGACGCTATGGCGACGGCAGCGAACCGTCCAAACGTATGAACGCCTTACCGGCCTACAAACTCCATAAGGCCATTGCGACCCTGCAAACAGGGATGGGCAGTGCATTCAGCCTGGACAGACTGGCATCCGAAGCGGGCATGAGCGTTTCGCACTTCAGTCGCCTGTTCAAGAAAGCAACAGGACGGAGCCCATCCCAGTACTTTATTCATCTGCGGATGGAAACGGCGCGGGAGCTGCTTCTGGAATCCGACCTCAGCATCCTGAACGTCGCCCTTGAGGTTGGCTATGCCAGCCCAAGTTATTTCGCTCAATTGTTCAGACGTCATACCGGCATAACGCCGCGTGAATACCGTCATCGGAGTTAAGTTCAGGTGCGCTGGTATGGACGGCCTACACCTGGCTAACTCGCGACTGCTGGTCGAACTGCTTGTCAGCGCCGCTAAAGCCTAAAACAAGGCAAAAACCGTAATCGTGCGAAAACGTCATTTTTTCACGCGGCTACGTGAAATCCGAGTCCAGCACCCTCTGCTCAAAACAGGGATTTCAATCTCAGACGTGTACTTTTCTGTCGTGAAAACCGAGACCGACTTTTTCAACAGAATCGGCCGGTTTCTGCCTGCTATCCCGAAAGCGGTAAATATGTCACTGCTTATCATGAACGCCAAGAAATGTTGCCAGATGGAACTTAACCGGCCGAGGGGAGGGTAAAGGGAGGTATTCCAATCAAAATTGAAAACAAACATTAACCATAATAATCAAGAGTATAAAAAACCGATTCAGATTACCCCAGCACTCATTTGCATCGCTCTTGACCAGGCGCTTGCATTCGACCTGACCAACGATTGCAACGGACTTGACCAGCACGCTTAGTAACCATGATCGGCAGAGAGCTGTTCATTGCTGCCGGTAACGACAGGCAGAAATCGGCCCATAGCGATCATTTTTTAACACCGGCCATGCCGCTACTCCGCAAACATCCGCGGAGCGGAAAGGCAGTGTCTTCGTGAGCCAACGCATCGAGGGGAATCTGCGGAGTAGACGAAAATATGCACTTTCAAGCCTATCCGGTTTTACTTTCGGCATAGCGGTGGGGCTCCTCACTTCCGGTAGCCGAGTGCCATTCGGGTCGGAGTGATTTATTTTTATTCACTCCGCCCTCCCCTAATGCGTCAGTCGGGGCGGGGCAGGTCATATTTTTTCAGTTTGCTATAGAGGGTGCTCTTGGCGATATTCAATGCCTTGGCCGCGCGGGTCAGGTTGCCGCCCTGCTCGAGAATGACTTCGGCGATCACCGCTTTCTCGGCCGACTCCAGGGGATGGTCACTGGCTTCCTCAACTCTAGCGGCCGAAGCGCAAAGGGTCACCGGCAAATCGGCGGGGGTCAGTTCGCCGCCATCGCAGAGGAAATAGGCGGCCGTCACCAGGTTGCTCAACTCCCGAATATTGCCGGGCCAGGAGTGGCCTTCGAGCGCGGTCTGTAAATCCAGGCTAAGCCGCTTGGGTACGCCGCCATGCTGTTCGACCAGCCGTGCCAGGATATGCTCGGCCAGCAGGGTCGTGTCCCCCCGTCGTTCTCGCAGGGCAGGCAGGGTCAGGGTCATGGACGAGATGCGGTAGTAGAGGTCCATCCGGAAGCGCCCTGCTGCGACCTCCTCGGTCAGGTCGCGATTGGTGGCGGCGATCAGGCGGAAGTTCACCTTGCGTGGACGGGTTTCACCGACCCGGCAGATTTCCAACTCCTGTAGCACCCGCAGGAACAGGGGTTGCAGGTCCAGGGGCATCTCGCCGATCTCGTCCAGAAACAGGGTTCCCCCATTGGCGGCCTCGATCTTGCCGGTCATCCCGCCACGCCGGGCGCCGGTAAAGGCCCCCTCCACATAGCCAAACAGCTCTCCCGCTAGCAGGTCACGGGACAGGCCGCCGCAATTGAGGGCGATGAAGGCGCCCTCGCAATGGGGGCCGGCCTCGTGCATCGCGTTGGCAAACAGCTCCTTACCGACGCCGGTCTCGCCCTGCAGCAAAATGGGGATGGGCGCTTTGGCCAGGCGTTGCGCCTGCTGTACGGTTTTGAGAAACAGCGGGCTCTGGCCGATCAGACGAGAAAAGCCTGCATGACGGGTCGTCTCCTGGGTGCGTTTGTCGTCCTTCTCCACGCGCGTAGTGCGCGGTCTGGGAAAGGGGATCACCGCGAAGTAACCGATCGTTTCTCCACGGTGGCGGACCGGCTCGATCCATTCTCGCGCTAACCGCGGCAGAATCAGTTCCACCCGTGGCGCCAGACGCCCCTCCCCGTTCAGGGAGAGGACGGGACTATAGGGGGTAAGGTCCAGCTTGATGCCGTGCGCCGCCAGCACACGCTCCGCGTGCCCATTGCCGCGCACCAGTCGCCCCTCCAGATCCATCAGCAACAGGCCGTCATTGCCAGGGGACGTAAAGCGCCCCAGGGTTTCGCCCAACAGCAGTTCGCGCTTGGACAGCAGCAGGTGAGCCAGTTGCCCTTCGATACGGTGGGCACCGGAGACGGCCAGCGCCAGACAGTAATCGTGCTGGGTGTTCTTGAGCCCGGAGATATTGACTGCGCCGAGCACCTTGTTTTCGAAGGGATCCCTGATGACGGCGGCGGAGCAGGTCCAGTTGCTGATGTTTGCACAGAAATGTTCGTAGGCGTGTACCTGCACCGGAGAGCCGATACGCAGCGCCGTACCTATGGCATTGGTCCCCGCAACACTCTCGGCCCAGTTGGCGCCAGGCACGAGCCGGAATTGATTGGCCAGTTCCAGCGTCTTCGGATCGCCGTGGCTGCGCAGGATCACGCCGGAAGGGGCCACCAGGTGCATGATGGTGCCGGATTGGGCCAAGAGATCGTGGGCATCACGCATGATGGTTTCCGAGGCACAGATCAGCTCCTGGTGAGCGGCCCGGATCTTCTCCAATTGCGCACTCTTGAGGTCGATGGCCTGCTTGGCCACCAGAGGGTTCACCTCTTTAGAGACACAACGTTGCCACGAGGCTTTGATCACCGAGCGGACGGTTTCGTCGGGAAGGGTGCCGATGCTCAGTAACCGTTCCCGCGCATCGGCGATGCGCCCGGGTTGCTCAACAGCCACCGATCTGCGTAATGGCGGGTTCTGCTTCATGATAGTCACCCCTTTAATTCTATTTATTATTAGAGAAGCTGTTCTTAGCTTGACCCCACCTTGACCTATTTACAATTGTTGGTTCAGGCCAAATCTGCGCCGATGATGCACTCTTTCTTTCTCATCCCAACGCTACTACCTGGAAGAGTTCGATTAGCGGTCGATAGGCGACCGATTTTCGAACGCAATACCATCCACTAAAGTTGGTTTTTTTAAAAAAACGAATGTTTTCTATTATTTTTGTTGGCTTATTTTTTGTTGGCACAACCGCTGCTATGTATTCAAGCAGTTGTCCAGGCCGGTGGGTTTGGATGACCTCATGTGCCGCTCCTGATCGGGAACGGGCAAACAGCGTCAGCAATCCGCAATAAGAATAATTAGAGGATATAACTTTGAATCAATTAGCGAATCCAGTAGAAGTCCTCGGTATTGATGCCGGTGGCACTATGACTGATACCTTTTTTGTGCGGGCCGACGGGACGTTTGTCGTCGGCAAAGCGCAGAGTAACGCCAACGAATCCCAGGCGGTGCTGGAGTCCAGCAAGGACGCCCTGGCCCATTGGGATAGAACGGTGGAGGATGTTTTCCCCGAAATGGTGACCTGCGTCTTCTCGGGAACCGCCATGCTCAACCGCGTCGTGGGACGCAAGGGGCTGCGTACCGGGCTGATCGTCAGCAAGGGATTTGAAGATTTTCACCGTATGGGGCGCGCCGTCCAGAGCTATCTGGGTTACGCCTTCGAGGATCGCATTCACCTCAATACCCATCGCTATGACGATCCCCTGGTGAGCATCAAGGACACCCGCGGCGTCACCGAACGGATCGACTCCAAGGGCAATGTGGTGATTCCGCTGCGCCTCCACGAGGCCCGGGAGGCCGCGCGGGAACTGATCGAACAGGGCTGCAAGACGATCGTCATTAGTCTACTGAGCTCCTACCTGAACGGGCATCACGAAAAGGCCGTCCGCGATGTCTGCAAGGAAGTCGCCCGGGAGATGGGGGTCGAGATCCCGGTGTTCGCCTCCGTGGACTACTACCCGATGCGCAAGGAAAGCCATCGCACCAACACCACCATCCTGGAGGCTTACGCGGCCGAACCATCCCGCGCCACCCTGGGGACCATCAGCAACAGCATGAAGGATGTCGGCGGCCAGTTCGACCTGCGGGTCATGGCCAGCCATGGCGGCACCATCAGCTGGAAAGCCAAAGAGCTGGCACGATCCTTAGTATCGGGACCGATCGGCGGCGTGATCGGGGCCAAATTTCTGGGTGAAAAACTTGGCTACGAGAATATCGCCTGTTCCGACATCGGCGGGACCAGCTTCGACATGGCGCTGATCACCAAGAACAATTTCGCCATCCATAAAGACGGGGATATGGCGCGCCTGGTGCTTTCTCTGCCGCTGGTGGCGATGGACTCCATCGGTGCCGGCGCCGGGAGCTTCGTGCGCATCGACCCCCATGCCAATGCCATCAAGCTAGGGCCGGACAGTGCGGGCTATAAGGTCGGTACCTGCTGGCCGGAAGGGGGGCTCGATACCGTCTCCGTGACCGACTGCCACATCATCCTCGGCTATCTGAATCCCGAGAACTTCCTCGGCGGGATCCTGAAACTGGATGTCGAGCGGGCGCGGCGCGAGATTGAGCGTCAGATCGCCGCCCCCCTGGGGCTCTCGGTGGAGGACGCTGCCGCCGGGGTCATCGAGCTGTTGGATCTCTCCCTGCGCCAGCATCTGCGCGCCATGATCACCGGCAAGGGCTACAGCCCCTCCGACTTCGTCTGCTTCTCTTACGGCGGCGGCGGTCCCGTGCATGCCTATGGCTATACCAAGGGGCTGGGCTTCAAGGAGACCATCGTGCCCGCTTGGGCGGCCGGCTTCTCCGCCTTCGGCTGTGCGACCGCCGATTTCGAGTATCGCTACGACAAAAGTGTCGATATCGGTATCAACGAGAAGTCCACCACCGAGGATATCAGCGCGGCAACTACCACCCTGCAGGCGGCCTGGAACGAACTGCGCATCAAGGTTCTGGAAGAGTTCCGGATCAACGGTTTCAAGGACGAGGAGGTCACTCTGACCCCCGGTTACTCCATGCAATACCTGGGGCAGTTGAACGATCTGGAAATCGATTCGCCGGTGGCGGAACTGTCCGGTGCCGAGGACTGGGACGACCTGGTGCAGTCGTTCAACGATACCTACGCGCGGGTTTACGCCGACGCCGCGCGATCGCCGGAATTGGGTTACGGGATCACCGGCGCCATCATGCGTGGCTCCGTGGAAACCAAGAAACCGAATATTCCGGAGGAGCCGGAAGCCGGCCCTACTCCACCTCCTGAATCACGCTTGGGTACCCGGCCCTTCTATTACGAAAAAGAGTGGGTCGACGCCGCTATTTATCATATGGAAAAGCTCAAGCCCGGTAACGAAATAAAAGGTCCTGCGGTCATCGAATCCGATGCCACTACTTACGTTATACCGCCGGGATTCCAGACTTTCCTGGATGTGAACCGTCTGTTCCATCTGATCGAATGCTAACTACCCAATTATAAATATAACAAGTAGAGGTCCTCTCATGACTATTCAAGAAACCTATGTCCAGGCGGGAAAACTGCTGGATAGCGGACTAACGCTCAATGATTATCGCAATCTGATTCTGCAACGCACGGAAAAAACCGGGTACTACAACGGCTTGGAACGGCTGGAATTTAAAGAGTCGGACCCCATCGGTTATGAACGGATCTTTTCCAAGCTCCGTGCGGGGTTGGTCAATTCCCGTGAAGTGGCCAAGAAGATTGCGGCATCGCCCATCGTCGAGCAGGAGGGGGAGCTGTGCTTTACCCTCTATAACGTGGCAGGGGACTGTATCGCCACCTCCACGGGAATCATTATTCATGTGGGGACCATGGGCGCCGCCATCAAATACATGATTCAGAATAACTGGGAATCTAACCCCGGAATTAACCCAGGTGACATGTTCACCAACAACGATTGCCAGATCGGCAACGTTCACCCTTGCGATATCGCCACCATCGTACCGATTTTCCATGAAGGTCAGTTGATCGGCTGGGTTGGCGGCGTGACCCACGTCATCGATGTGGGCGCGGTGGGCCCGGGCTCCATGTCCAACGGCCAGGTCCAGCGCTTCGGTGACGGAGTGCAGATCACCTGTCGTAAGACTGGCATCAATGACACACCGCTGCGGGATTGGCTCCACGAGAGCCAGCGCAATGTGCGCACCCCCAAGTATTGGATCCTGGACGAGAAGACCCGTATCGCCGGCTGCCATATGATCCGCGATCTGGTCGAGGAGACGGTCCGCGAAGAGGGTCTCGCCGCCTATACAAAATTTGCCACGGAAGTGATCGAGGATGGCCGGCGCGGGCTCATCAGCCGGATCAAGGCAATGACCATTCCCGGCAAGATCCGCACCGTCGCCTTTGTGGACGTGCCCTATATGCACGAAGATGTGGTCGTTCCGCCCTTCGCCAAGATCGATACAATCATGCATGCCCCTTGCGAAATCACGGTAAAACCCGACGCCACCTGGCGCCTCGATTTCGAGGGCTGCAGCCGCTGGGGCTGGCACACCTACAATGCCAACCCGGTGGCCTTCACCAGCGGCATCTGGGTCATGATGACCCAATCCCTGGTGCCCACCGAACGGATCAATGACGGTGCCCGTTACGCCACCGAATTCCGGATGCCCAAAGGCACCTGGACCAATCCGGATGACCGCCGTACCGCCCACGCCGATGCCTGGCACTTCCTGGTCTCTTCCTGGAGTTCCCTGTGGCGCGGCGTGAGCCGGACCTATTTCGGCCGCGGCTATCTGGAGGAGGTCAACGCGGGCAACTCCAACCCCTGCAACTGGCTCCAGGGTGGCGGTATCAACCAGGAAGGCGAGATCCATGCCGTCAACAGCTTCGAAACCGCGGCCTGCGGCACGGGCGCCTGCGCTGTCAAGGATGGCCTGAATCACGCCGCGGCAATCTGGAATCCCGAAGGGGACATGGGCGATATCGAGATTTGGGAACTGGCCGAACCCCTGCTCTATATGGGACGGACCATCAAGACCAATACCGGCGGTTACGGTAAATACCGCGGCGGTCTCGGATTCGAAACCCTGCGCATGGTCTGGGGTTCCGCCGATTGGACCATGTTCTTTATGGGCAACGGCTATATGAACAGCGACTGGGGGCTGATGGGCGGTTATCCGGCCGCGACCGGTTACCGCTTCGAAGCCCATAACACCGGTCTTTTGGATCGCATCAAGGCGGGCAAGTCGCTGCCCCTGGGTAAAGATCGTGACCCCGGCACCTGCGAATTCGAGAAACACCTCGACGCCGGTGCGCGGGTTAAGCGCGATAAGCAGTGCATCACCACCGAAACGATCTTCGAAAATGGCGATCTCTACCTCAACTACCTGCGTGGCGGTCCGGGCTTCGGTGATCCCTTGGATCGCGATCCGGCGGCGGTCGCCGAAGACCTCAACCAGAACTTCGTGCTGCCGGAATTTGCCCAAAAGGTTTACGGCGTAGTGATCTCCCAGAACAAAGCCGGCGACTGGGTAGTAGATGAAAAGAAAACGGCGGCACGCCGGCAGGCGATCCGCCAGGAGCGGATCGCCCGGGGCCAACTGACCCATCAATGGATGGAGCAGGAGCGTCAGAAAATTCTGGATAAGAAGGCATCGGTCCAGGTCCAGCAGATGTTCGCCTCCAGCTTTTATCTGTCAGAGAAGTTCCTCGCCGAATTCAAAACGTTTTGGGATCTGCCGGCCAGCTGGGAATTGAAAGAGGAAGAACTCGATATACCCATGTTTGGCGCCAAACACCATATGGATCTGAGCGAATTACCCGATGTTCACCCCGTGATCATGACCGAACAGTGATTGTCTACGAAGGGGATGCCTGAGCGTCCTCTTCAATGGCATCTCACAATTCAAAAAATAAAAGAGAGACTGATTATGTCAACTTATACCAAAAAACAAGTGTCCGATTTGGTCAAAGGGGATTTGGACTGGGATACTCTGCACCGCATGTTATCTTTGCCCAAGGACAAAGAGCGCTATGCCAATTACGTTGCCGTGTTGCAGGAGCAGGTATCCTGGAATGATAAGATCATCATGCCCTTTGGTCCTCACCTGTTTCTGGCAGAAACCCAGCAAGATAAAAAACTTGTCACCAAATGCTCCTGTGGTCATGAGTATGGCGATTACCAAAAAAACTGGAAGCTCAATGCGCTGATCTACGTGCGTGACAGCAAAGAGAAGATGCAGGAAGTTTATCCCACGCTGATGGCCCCAGA
Source organism: Pseudomonas sp. LY-1 (assembly GCF_053502595.1). Taxonomy (NCBI): domain Bacteria; kingdom Pseudomonadati; phylum Pseudomonadota; class Gammaproteobacteria; order Pseudomonadales; family Pseudomonadaceae; genus Pseudomonas; species Pseudomonas sp. LY-1. The sequence continues at coordinate 5,938,797 of NZ_CP094353.1, forward strand.
CACCAATTGGCAGGTCTATCGTGAATACTATTGCCCAAGTTGTGGAGTGATGCACGATATCGAGGCCCCCACGCCCTGGTATCCGGTCATTCACGACTTCCAGCCGGATCTGAAAGCCTTGTTTGATTGGCTGGATCTGCCCGCCCCCGTGAACGCTTAATCGGCGTCCGCCCTAAGTGATACCCCGGCCGGACTCCGGCCGGAGTATTCCCAAGATTCCTCCCGTTGCAAGCCTGTTTAATAAACTAAAATGCATTATGAGGTGTGACATGTTGGATAAAAATAAAAATACCCACAGCGCCGAACAACCGTTCTTCGCATTACAAAAAATCTATATTAAAAGTTCATCCTTCGAAGCGCCGAATGCGGCGAAGGTTTTCAAGCAGAACTGGAAACCTGAGATCAGCCTGGATTTGAATGTCAGCCACGAATCGATCGGTGATGGCATCTATGAAGTGGTGCTGTCCATATCGGTCACCGCAAAAAACGACGGTATTCTCGCCTTCTTGGTCGAGGTCGACCAGGCCGCACTGTTTGTGATCAAAGGTTTCCCCGAGCAGAAACTGGATGAAGCCCTCAACTCCGCCTGCCCTCTGGTCATGTTTCCTTATATTCGTGAAACCCTCGACACCCTCATGCTGAAGGGGTGTTTCCCGCCGCTGATGCTGGCCCCCGTCAACTTCGATGCGCTCTATACGGAAAAAAATAGAGCCTGTGCTTAGAACGGGAACCAGGTTCGCGGGCTGAGGCCGATACTGAATTCGCCATACGCTTACAGCAATCATGTAGGGTCAGCCGTTCAGCGCACATGAAACCCGCCTGTTCTAGATGTGGCGAATTTCACAGCTGGGTCGCCGGCGGCTGGTTGCGATCGGCGAAGGTTGGGAAAGTGACTCAGAGCCAAATCCTGGTGGTGGTCAGTGGTGATACGCCGCTCCCCCTGCCGTCTGACGTCCGCGATATTCATCTGCGTTTCGATGACAATATCCGCAAGCGTTGTTCCGTTCAGCCCTCGATGATCTGTTGAGCTGAGGAGACTGATTTATGAATCTACCGCCTGAACGGCTTCCAATTTATAGAGAGAATACAAACTCGACAGTCAATTATAGTTGACGACTTGCGATTTGGTTCAACCGGGGCGAGTTCCCCGCATTAGTCTTCCTGCTTCAATCGATCCGGCTTTTCGGATTACGGCCAGTATGAAATGTATGTGATGGCAATACTGCCATGAGTACACGGATGTTCATGACCACGCGTTTTTAACGTTATTAACGCTGGTTCACAGGAAGGTTGACATGCTGGATCGCCAACAGTTGGAAGCATTTGCCTGCGTCATAGAACATAAGAGCTTTGAGCGTGCTGCATCGGCCCTTAATATTACCGACGGCGCTCTTTCGCAACGGATCAAGTCACTGAAAAACTCTCTTTCAACCATTTTAATTATTCGAGAACGGCCCATTCACCCCACGTCGGCAGGCCAGGCTTTACTACAGCACGCCTCGGCCTTGCGTTCGCTTGAACATGATGTTCTTAAGTTGCTCTCGCACAAAAGCAGTATGAGCTCAAAAGTTGCCATTGGCGTACATCCCGATTCACTCAATACATGGTTCGCACCGTTACTGATCGAACTGATGCGCGCTGAGCAGGTTTGCGTAGAAATCATCTCGGATGATCGATGCTCTAGTTTGAATATCCTCAAACGCGGTGACGTGCAAGGACGTGTATCGGTCGTTGCCGATGCGCTTGATGGCTTTGAAGTTCATCCACTGGCCATAGCGCATGCCTTCGTGAGCTGCTCGGGGTCTCGATCGCGCGATTTCCTTGTCACTATGTGCCGTCATTACCCATGGTTCAGGATGCTGTACTGGCCAGCCTCGGCTACACACTGATGCCTGCGGACATCGCTGCGCCGTTTCTGGAGGACGGACAACTGGTCAATCTGATGCCGCAAAGCAGTTCTACATGCTTACTACGCACAACTCGTCCGGGAATAATCACGACTCAGATTGCGCTTCGTGCCCTTCCCCGTCGGCTGCTGGCACTTGACTGCAATGAAACCAGTATCAAGGAAACGCGCGCGCAGCTCTCCAGCGCGGGAGTCAACGACGCACAGGTTCGTCAATGCAATCTCTATGACGACGCCCTGACCGAACCAGGGCAATACGACTTCAGCTATGCGCGGATGGTATTCCAGCATTTATCCGACCCATTGAGTGCGTTGCGCAACATCCACCGGAGTCTCGCTATCGGTGGACGACTCTGTATTTGCGACATCGACGACCGCTGGTTCGGCGCAGCGCCTCAACCTCCCGAGCTGCAATCTTTCCTGGCCCGTGTTGCACGGGCTCAGGCCGCTCGCGGCGGTGATCGCCATGTGGGCAGCAAGCTGGCAAATTACCTTGAGGAAACCGGCTACAGTGACATCCGCTGCAGCATGTTACTGGTGTCCACGTCGCTGATTGGTGCAACGGCATTTTGTGACCTGGTCTTTGGTTACAAGATGGAAGTGATCCCACAAGCCGAACTCGAACAGGCTCAGCGTGAAATGGCTGCGATCAAGGAAAGTATCGAGAGCCCAGGCGGCTGGGCGGGGATCGGGGTATTGTTCGTTTCTGGAGAAAAACAGTAACTGAATGGAATCACGGGAGCATTGTATGCCTGACAAAGCCAAACCGGACTCCGCTGTACGCCAGCAAATCGCCGCCACGGCGCGGATTGCATCGAGCGCTATCCTGGAAGGCAATATTTCTATCGGAGCGGGTACCGTTGTAGGTCATGGCGCGGTCCTCGTTGCAGAAGGGGGTACGCTGATGATCGGAGAGAACTGCATCATCATGGAAAATGCGGTAATTCGCAGTACGGCCCATGATGATTGCCACATCGGTAACCATGTGATGGTGGGGCCGCACAGTCATTTGAGCGGCTGCAGGATCGACGATGAAGTGTTTGTCGCGACCGGCGCCTCGGTCTTTAACGGTGCTTGCATCGGCAAAGGCGCGGAGGTTCGCATCAATGCTGTGGTTCATATCAGAACCAGGGTAGAAGCCGGCGCGACACTGCCGATTGGCTGGGTCGCCGTGGGCGATCCGGCGCAATACTTTTCCCCCGACCAGCACGAGCAGATCTGGAACGTACAGAAAGAACTGGATTTCCCCCGCTACGTTTTTGGCGTCGACCGCAACAGTGATGGTGTTGTCAGGCAAATGATGGAACGTTACGCACGCTTCCTGCGCAAGCAGCAGGTGGACGATGAATGACGAGTCCGAGCGCACCAGCGGACTAACAATTATCGATGGCCATAGTCACATTGCTTCGACGCACTTCACTCCCATGAGTTTCCTTGAAGGCGTGGCAGACAATATCGAGGTGAGACTTCGGCCGGCCGACGCCTTAATCGTGTTACTGAACTGACTGCGCTTACAGCGCTCTCAACTGGCTCCCAGCTGTTGTCTAATCCTGGCCGTAGCATCAAAGCTGAAGTTGCTGCAACTCAGTACCCCTTTGACCGTAGACCTCACCAAAACCAATACGGCAAAAACTTGGGTGTCGGCTCATTGGCCAACTCCAGGTGGTAAGTAACCGAGTTAAAGAAAAACATGTCCAGTATGAGGAAGGCGACAGCACCAAAAGAGAAAGTCACAAATTCACGATGTGGATGCATGCTGAAACGTGTCACCATCCAGGGCCTAACGGCAACAAGGGCAATCAACCCCATGGAAGCACCGAGATAGTTCGGCTGAAGTGGAGTCGTCGCATACAGACCATGAATAAACGCGAGCAGTAACACTCCCAGGCCAACCACTGGCAGGTTTAAGCAAAACCTCAGCAGTTTGTCTCGGGTACTTGCAAAGAGAGCGCTGCGATCCACGAAGATGTAGGCAGCCAACAAGGAAATAGCGGGTGTAATTGAAAGTATGTAACGCGCCTTCTTGGAGCTTGGAATCGTGAACAGTACGATCACCACAAGGAGCCAGCCCGAGAGATACAAGAGCATGTTCGTGGCCGGATCAGGTGAGCGTTCAAAAAAGCACTTCCCCTTCTTGACGATAACGTTCAAAGCGATAAGAGCTGTTACGCCATAGGTCAGCAAGCCGGCAGAGAAATAGAAGTAATAACGGGACGAGTGATCACTGCCAAACCGCCCCAACCCTTGCATGATCAATACCTCTTGTAGAAACGCGTCTCCACCTTGTACGTAGGCAGCCCATGTCAGCACCGCAATGCCTGTGGCCAGGACCAAGCCCGCCAGCAAGCAAAACACAACCAGCATGCGCCATTGCTTGCTCAAAAAATAATAAGCGGCGACCACACTGGCAGGGCCGATCAGACCAATAGGGCCACGAAATGCAAAGCCCAGCGCAAGGCCCGCGAGCACAAGCAGCAAGCGAAAACGCTGTTTGTATACCTCTCCCGTGTAGGCCAGATAAAAACACACCACTGTAAAAAGCGCGGGGTATATATCCAGTGCCAAGGAGTTCACGCCGTCCAGAAATGACCAGGTGAACAGGGCAAACACAACACCATATGCGCCCCATTTTTTCTCATGCAATGCACCGAGCTTGTAAACAAACACCAGCATCAAGGCCGCGGCAACACAGAAAGGAAGGCCCATTGAAAGAATCGATACACGACCAAACGGCAAAGAAACCAGATAAACAAGGAGCGTATTGATCACCGTGTAATCGGGATATGGCCGCAGATCATCCGCAATTGGAAACAGCGTCACCCCATGCGCGAGCATATATTGAGCAAAATCGACAAAGCGCGTTGTGTAATTGAGCACAGCAGGCTTGTATTGCAGCACTGCGAATATGAGAAATGTCAATATAAAAATAAATGAGCATGGCTTTTTTACAGCCATTTCCTTTAGCACTTTCATGTGGACCTGCTATCCCAAAAAACTCGCAGGCTAGCATTTTGCTTTTTGCGCCATCCAGATAAAAACAGTGAAAAGTTGTTAAACAACATGCGACCTATTGACTCAACTAATCAACTAGCATGCGAGTTCTGAACATCAGCTGAACACACTCTAAAAATATGCAAACAGCCCGACACCGGTATTGACTCTCTCACCAATAAACTCTATGGATTCGCCAATTTCGAACTATCGAGCACGGACTAGCACGTACATCGGCGTCATGTTGCATCCAGGGAAATCCCCCGCCGTCGGGTGATATTCGTCATTGCCCGTGTTGTAACCCACCGCACGGTCTATGGCAGCGCCGACCACCGTGGGCTCCAGATCATCAAGATAGAACGGGCCCTCCAGGCCAATGCATCACCAGTTCACAATCATCGGCAACCCGGGACGGAAATCGTGTGCCTGGCCGCTGGCGCCATGATCGATTTCCAGTAAGAGCAGGTGTTCATCACCCTGAACAATTTCAAATCCTTTCAGCTGGTTTGCGCAGGTGGCAGCGGTCGAAAACGCGTGGTGGTCGGGCATGATAACGCGCAACGATGTCATCTCGCGAAAGCCGTTGGGATGTTCAAACGGCTGCGCTCGCTCAGCAGGCGCCTCATCTGGCCTCTTGGCAAACGAAAGAAAAAACCACATCGGTATTAATTCCCTTTAATCCCAGGCGTTGATTGCCCAACCATGCGGCCACAGGTTAACAACCTCACTCGCCCGGCCTAGGATCAACTCATGTCCAGTTCGAGCAATTGACTGGCCATGTGCAGGAAGTTGGCAAGCGTCGGTGTCGTATCGTCGCGGCGGTAAACCAGGCCTGTTTCCAGATGCGGCGCATTATCTTCCAAAGCGAGATAGCGCACCCCCGAGCGAGCGAGATGGCGCAATGACGCCGGCACCAGCGCGATGCCCATGCCTGCCGATACCAAGCTAATGATCGTCTGCATCTGAATAGCGTGCTGGGCAATATGCAGGCTACCGCCGCACGCGGCGTAGTAGCCGGTGACCAGGTCATAGAACGCCGGTGCCGCACGCCTGGGAAAGACCACCAGCGGGCAAGATATCATCGCGTCCGAAGATAACCGGCCCTCCACATCGACCAGGCGCCCGTCCGCCATCCACGCTTGCGGCACAGCGGCAATCAGTGGCTCGACGACCAAAGACCGGTAGGCCAATTGATCGGGGATCGTGGCCCACGGGTTGGCAATGACAATGCCTGCGTGCCCCTTGCCCTCGAGCAGCGCAGCGATCTGAAGATCACTGGTAGCCTCCATCAACGAAAGTTCCACCGCCGGGTACAGGCTGCGGAACCGTTGGACCAGCACGGGAAGAATGCTGTAGTCAGCGGTACTGACAAACGACAGCTCCAACCCGCCGGCATCGCCGCGAAGGATGGCTTGCGCTGTATGACCCAGCGCATCGATAGCCCCCAGCGCGGCCCGCACCTGAGGTAGCCATTGCTCGGCGAACGGGGTCAGCGCCACGCTGCGCTTGGTCCGTACAAACAGCGAGGCGCCGACTTCGCGCTCCAGCGCCATGATCGACTGGCTCAACGGCGGCTGGGTCATGCACAGGCGTTGCGCTGCCAGGCTGAAATGCAACGTCTGGGCGACAGCGACAAAATGCCTGAGCTGGCGAACATCCATTCCTTATACCTCCAGAGACTTAATAAGCATTAAATAATATATTTCACAGCCATCCAACCGATCTTTAGCCTGAGTCCATACCGTCAGCCCAGGAGGACTCAATGCCCGCTTATCGTTCGAGAACCACTACCCATGGCCGCAACATGGCCGGTGCCCGCAGCCTGTGGCGCGCCACAGGCATGACCGATGACGACTTCGGCAAACCCATCATTGCCATCGCCAACAGCTTTACGCAGTTTGTTCCAGGCCACGTACACCTCAAGGACCTCGGCCAACTGGTTGCCGGCGAAGTGGCGGCGGCCGGTGGCGTGGCGAAGGAGTTCAACACCATCGCCGTCGACGACGGTATCGCCATGGGCCATGACGGCATGCTCTATTCACTGCCCTCGCGGGAACTGATCGCCGATGCCGTTGAATACATGGTCAACGCGCATTGCGCCGATGCGCTGGTGTGCATCTCCAACTGCGACAAAATCACCCCCGGCATGTTGATGGCTGCCACGCGCCTAAACATTCCGACCGTGTTCGTTTCTGGCGGGGCGATGGAGGCGGGGAAAGCGGTAATCAACGGCACGCGCCAGTCTCTGGACTTGATCGACGCGATGGTGATCGCCGCCGATGACGCCTATAGCGACGAGGAAGTCGCCGCGGTCGAACGCGCCGCCTGCCCCACCTGCGGCTCATGCTCCGGCATGTTCACCGCCAACTCAATGAACTGCCTGACGGAAGCGCTTGGCCTGGCATTGCCCGGCAATGGCACGGTGCTGGCGACTCATGTTGAGCGTGAGGGCTTGTTTCGCCAGAGCGGGCGGCTGATCGTCGAGTTAGCCAAACGTTGGTATGAACAGGACGACGCACGTGCGTTGCCGCGCAACATTGCCAACCGCGCGGCGTTTGCAAACGCCATGAGCCTGGACATCGCCATGGGCGGCTCGACCAACACGGTCCTTCACCTGTTGGCAGCTGCGCGCGAAGGCGGCGTGGCGTTCAACATGGCCGACATTGACCGGCTGTCTCGCCAAGTCCCGTGGCTGTGCAAAGTCGCGCCCGCCTGCAGCGATGTACACATCGAGAACGTGCATCGCGCCGGTGGCATCATGGCGATCCTTGGCGAGTTGGACCGCGCAGGCTTGATCGACACAAGCCTTCCGACAATCCACGCGCCCACCTTGAAAGATGCGCTGGATCGCTGGGACATCGCCCGTAGCCCAGACCAGCAAGTACAGACATTTTTCCGCGCCGCGCCGGGCAATGCCCTCACCCAGCGAGCCTTCAGTCAGTCAGCGCGCTGGGATGACCTGGACACAGACCGGTCAACGGGCGCGATCCGATGCGCTGAACAGGCTTTCAGCAAGGACGGCGGCCTCGCGGTGCTGTTTGGCAACCTGGCGCCGGAGGGCTGTATCGTCAAAACAGCCAGCGTCGCCCCCTCCATGTTGGTGTTCGAAGGCAAAGCCGTGGTTTTCGAAAGTCAGGAGGCGGCGGTGGCTGGCATCCTTGGCGACCAGGTGGTGCCTGGCGATGTGGTGGTCATCCGCTACGAAGGCCCCAAGGGCGGCCCTGGTATGCAGGAAATGCTCTACCCCACCAGCTATCTCAAATCCAAAGCGCTGGCCAAGTCCTGCGCGCTTTTGACCGACGGGCGATTTTCGGGCGGCAGCTCGGGCCTGTCCATCGGCCATGTCTCACCGGAAGCGGCGGAAGGTGGACTGATAGGCCTGGTGGAAACAGGGGACGTGATCAAGATCGATATTCCCAACCGTTCCGTTGAACTGAGGGTCGATGAGGCAACGTTGAACCAGCGTTACCACTCGATGGATGCCAAGGAAGGGCAAGCCTGGCAGCCCGCCGCACGGGCGCGAAAAGTGTCGGCGGCACTTCAGGCCTACGCGGCACTGACATCGAACGCGGCTCGCGGTGCGGTCAGGGATGTGACGCAGGTTCAGCATCGAGCTGGCGGCAGGCGAGCATCCCCCCTGCCCCACCGCGAATCGCAACACTACCGCCAACCGTTTTTCTCGACAGGGACTGAAACAACCGACGGTTCGACCGGGGGACGAATAAGCGTACAGGTGTACGCTTTCTGGCGGGCGCCTATCGTTAGTCAGCGAGATGTCCGTATCCGGCTGCACGGGTGAAGTCGGCCAAATGCCAGATCTCACCGTTCGCCCCCCACGTTCCGTCGACAACCTCCTCGATCTGTATCGAGCTCAGCAACCGGCGCTGATCCCCCGCCGCCAGGTTCGATTGTAGGGCGCCATGCAGTTCACTCACGTAGCGCTGGCGCATCGGTGCATCAAGGACGCCGGCGGGCACCTTGACGATGACCATGCACGGGACAACCTGGGCATGAGGAGCAACGCCTCCGCACAGCCATTGATCGGCCTGCACTTCCTCAATCAACACCCAGCACAACATACGTTGCTGAGGGGCATCGCCCATGTGTTCATTAATCATCGCCACGTCGCTCACGCTTCGAAGCAACTGGTGGCGCTGTGGCAGGTTGAAAGCGCCGGTAGGCACCTTGATCAGGATGTTTGGCATGGCGAAACCTCGCGGTTAACTGGAGGCGCCATTGGGCCAGTTATCCCTTCCCTCGATAAGTGACCGATTCGTCTTCTTTCGGGCATAATCGGACAATGTACGATTTCACTGTCCTCGTCTTTCCCGGGGCGTTCGCCTCGAGCGTCGCAGCCACCCTGGACATCCTCGACACCGCCGCAATACTTGCGCAGCGGCGCGGCCTTGCCGTGCCGCGCTGGCGCGTGTGTGGGCCGCAGCCAGGGTTGATTACGCTGGGCCAAGGCATGCTGCTGCAGGTTGACGCGCTGACCACAGATGTCGAGGACAACTCCTGCTGGGTCATTCCGGGCCTTGGCATCAGCGACTTCGACGTGCTGCGGCAGCGGCTTGAGGAAGACGTGGTCCTTCGGGCCCTGCCAGCACTGAAGGCACATGTGAATCAAGGCAAGGAGATTGCCGCCTCATGCTCGGCGGTCTTTCTCCTGCATGCCGCCGGGTTGCTCACGGGGCGACGGGTGACGACTTCCTGGTGGCTCGCCCCTTGGCTGTCGAGCATGGCGCCTGACTGCATTGTCGACCCCAACGTCATGGTGCTCCGCGATCCGCCGCTGACGACCGCCGGTGCAGCCTTCGCACAAACCGACTTGATGCTGCACCTGCTGCGCAGACGTCTGTCGCCGGAACTCGCCGACGCGGTGGGCAAGGCTCTGCTGCTCGATGGCCGGCAATTGCAGTCCCCCTTCATCAATCCGGCAATCATGGCCCAGGGCAATACGCTGGTCGCCAACCTCACCGCCTACATCGAAGCACGCCTGCCCCATCCGCCCAGTGTGCCAAGCCTTGCGGCATACGTCGGCATGTCTGAGCGAACGCTGTCGCGGCACCTTCGAAAAGCAACCGGTCTTTCAACTCGCAATCTGATCCAACGCGTGCAATTGAACAGAGCCCGCGTGCTGCTGGAAACCAGCAGGTACTCCGTTGAATCTATCGCCGTGCAGGTGGGATACCAAGATGCCACGGCCCTGCGGCGACTCATGCGCCGCCTGTTGAACGCCTCGCCAAAACAACTGCGCCAGTGAGTTCTAACCGCTGGCAGCCCTTGAGTGCCGCACTCATCCGCTGCACGGCGCCTCACTCAATCCGGTCAGCCACGCACCCGAACCGCTGACGCATGCCCGCGCTGGCCGCGGGTCCGGCCTGCACGCTGCACTGGTCCAGGGGCACAAGACGGCCATCGGCGACATCCGCCATCATCGGCAGCACCGGCCGCCCCGTCTCCCGCTCGACAATCTGCACGCTTTCCCCTTCTGGCGCGTAATGGCGATTGCCCCAGGCCACGAAGGCCATGAGCACCACGCGGAAATCTTCGCCCTTGGCCGTCGGCACGTACTGGTAACGCAGCGGGCGCTGACTGTAAGGCTGACGCTCGATCAGGCCCGCGATGGTTTCGTCATGGGTGAAGGCGCCGGCCTGCTGGTCATCGAAGAGTTGCAACATGCCTTGGCACGCGGCGCCACACCCATCGCCGAGCTGGTGGGCTATGGCACCAGCGCCGACGCGTACCACATGACCGCCGGGCCCGAAGATGGCGACGGCGCCCGCCGCGCCATGCAACAGGCATTGCGCCAAGCCGGCGTGGACGCATCCCAGGTTCAGCACCTGAATGCCCACGCCACCTCGACCCCGGTGGGCGACAAAGGCGAACTCGCGGCAATCAAAGCCCTGTTCGGCACAGACAGCGGCCTTGCGATCAGTTCGACCAAGTCCGCCACTGGCCACCTGCTGGGCGCTGCGGGGGGGATCGAGGCGATCTTCACCGTACTTGCGCTGCGCGATCAGGTAGTTCCGGCGACACTCAATCTGCAAACTCCGGATGCCGCTGCCGAAGGCCTGAACCTGATTCGCGGCCAGGCCCAGCACCTGCCCATGGAATATGCGCTGTCCAATGGCTTCGGTTTCGGCGGGGTCAACGCCAGCGTGCTGTTCCGACGCTGGATCTAAAACCGGATATTGCGTCCGGCTTCAGTGTGGTTGAGGTCTCGGCACCGAGAGGTCGAGACCTCAACATCGGGTGCCGCCAAGCTCCCCGCTGAGCGCTGGATGGCTATGCCGCAATGGTGAACGAAGCTCAGCTCGTGCGAAACTTCACCGACTCACGAATCACGAACGGTGTTGAAATGGTGCGTTTGCTTGCTGTCTCGGGAAGTCTGCGTCAGGCCTCTTCCAACTCAATTTTGCTACGCGCAGTTGAGCATCTATGCCCCGAAGAGGTACAGGTCGCACATTACGAAGGCATCGCTGAATTGCCTCACTTCAACCCGGACCTGCTCGAGAATCCCCCCGAGTCAGTCTTGGCGTTGCGCGCAATTATCGGGCAGGCGGATGGGCTGTTGGTTTCGTGCCCCGAGTACGCTCGAGGTATTCCCGGCGCATTCAAGAACATGCTCGATTGGCTGGTAAGCAGTGAAGAGTTTCCGGGCAAGCCTGTCGCGCTGTTCAACGCATCGCCCAGAGCCAGCCACGCGCAAGCGGCATTGCGGCTGGTCCTGGAAACGATGTCGGCGAGCATCATCGAGCAAGCGTCAATCACGGTTAACCTCCTGTCCAGCCAGTCGAGCGCCGAGGGCATTGCCGCCGACCCGGTGATGGGCCCGTTGATCCGTACTGCGCTCGGCGCGTTTAAACGGCGTCTCGAAACTCAGGAGCCTTGAGGCTCCAACATCGCTTGTCGAGTGGTTGCCCGCACGCATTGATTGCCAACGCTGGCCGCCAGTGCATTCACTGGCTGGCTCTGGCGTGAACCCACGCGTTTATCGTTTCAAGGGCACCTGGGGCGTAGGCAAGACGACCTTCCATGAGGAACCTCATCGTGGTGAACCAGGACCATTCGCTGGTGAGTTGCGTGTTGTAAGCCGCCGCCTTGAGTAGCCCATGGGTTGCATCCGGTATGACTTCAATCCGGTTGGCGGGATGGTTGCCGCCGAGCGCCTTTCGGTAGAGGGCTGCGCTGGCTTCGGGATCGACATTCAGATCGTCCGCGCCCCACAGCGCAAGCAGCGGAATGTCGAGTTTTTCCAAGGCACCGGTTGCGTCTTCGTGAAGATTGCGCCGCACAAACGCCCAGCGTTCTGCGCTCATGCCGTCCAGAAGGGCAACCGGCGGCACCTGCGCAGAGGCAAACAAACGCTCATCGGCGGCGGCGATCCGAGCCATCGTTGCGTCGATGTCGGGCTCGGACATCCCCGTGCGTTGCAACCGCGTCCGCGTGTAATAGTCACCTTGTCGTTGCCAGGATACCGCGCCCCCGACAAGCACCAGAAAGTCCGCATCCCCCGATGCCAGGCGGGGCAGTACCCAGCCGGCTTGTGAAAACCCAAGCGCACCGACAGGGATTGCTGGCAGCCTACTGCGCAGGGCAGACAACGCGCTGCGCACGTCCACGTAGCGGTCCGTCATCGACTGGCTGAGCCAATTCCCCGGCGAATCCCCAATGCCCGGTTTATCCCACGAAACAACCGCAATGCCGGCATCGAGAAGCGCGTTGATGAGTGGATCGTAACCCTGCTGCGACGTGCGATCCTGGGGGCCATCCCCGTGAACCAGAACCACTGCCGCTGTTGCCGCACGGTCGGGCAGCCAGAGCGTGCCGGCCAGGCGCAACCCATTTGCGTCGAATGCAAACGGTTCGCTGGCTCTGCGATCCAGACCATAAGTGTCAAGCCGCGCGAGAACAAGCAACGCGATAGCCACGATGAGACAAACGACGGCAATCAACTTTACGCGGTAACGTTTCATCCAGATTTCTTTATGCATAGTCACTCCTTTTTTCCCTTCAAGAGTTCCGGCTGACGGGCCCGAATCTCAGTGCCAATCCCTGACGCAGTGCATGCATTTCGCAACGCCCCCGTAGCGCCCTAGCGGCGCTGCTGGCTTCTCGGACGATTAACTGAACTGGCTCGCAAGCATTTCCCTGACGGCCCCGACCAAGGGCGATTCGCCAGGACGAGGGGGCAACAGGCTGAACTCAACATCCGGCAATCCCGGTAAATGGTGCGCCGACTGGCAGACCTGCGCGCCCATCGGTACAGCGGAGGCATTCAGACAAGCGACGCCCAAACCTGCCAATAACGCTGATTGCAGCCCCGCGACGCCGGACGCCGAATGCGCAACCACATAAGGCACCTCGTGAGCCTCCAAGGTCTCTCTGGCGAGGCGCTGCAGGCTGCACCCCTGCGGCAGTACCAAAAGTGGCAACGGGGTGTTTTCCTCCCGCTCAGCCTCGAACCCCGCGACCGACACCCAACGCAACGCCTCCCGTCGCACCGGCAAGCCCTCAGGCAGGCTGCGCCCGTCGAGAATTCGCATGGAAAGGCCGATATCGAAGTCGCCTGAATCTGCCCCGCTCTCGATTTGCATGCTCTTGCGTACCGACACATGCAGGCGAAGGTGCGGATAGCGCACTCGCAGTTTCTTCAACAGGTCGGCGATCGAGCTGGGCAGAAAGTAGTCGGTGATAGCCAGCCGCAACTCGCCGACAAAGGTCACGCCACGCACGCTTTCAAGGGCACGCTCACTCAAGGCAAGCATGTCGCGTGCGTGGACCAATAAGCGTTCGCCAGCCGGTGTCGGCCTGACGCCTTTTTTACCCCGCTCCAGCAACGTAACCCCGGTGAAGGCCTCGAGCTTGCGCAATTGCTCGCTTAACGCCGACTGCGACCGACACAACTTAGGCGCCGCCTGCGCGAGGCTGCCTGACTCCATCGCAACCGCGAAGGCTCGCAAAAGTTCGAGATCAAAGGGGCGCATGCTCATCCTGCCGTTTTTCCGAAGGATACGATCATATCTTCCGGCTTTTCAGCACTCAAGCCACTCCTTACTCTGAGCCAGACATTTACTTCCGACGAGGACTCCAACATGCCCGGCATCACACTCAAAATCTCTGGCCAACCTGACCTTGCGCGAGTCCAGGGGATCGTTTCCCAGCTCACCGCGCTAACCTGCGATGTGCTGGAGAAACGCCCGGAGCAGACGCTGGTGATGGTGCATTTCGTGCCTCATGAGCAATGGTTCATCAACAGTTGCTCGCTGGCCGAACTGGGTTACAACTCGTTCCGGCTGGAGGTCACCATCACCGATGAGACAAACACCAAAGCGCAGAAGGCGCGCTTTCAGCGTGAGGCTTTCGCGCTATTGGCCGAGGAAATCGGCAACCTGCATCCACACTCCAACATCCACCTCATCGATTGCAGGGCCAGTGCGTATGGGTATGGCGGCGTGAGCCAGGAATACAAACATCACCATCCCTGAAGTACTGCACGTGAACGGCGGGCTGTACATCGCCGGATGAGCCTTGCGCGCCTCGTTTTTTTGCCCGTTGAGCGGTCAAGCGAGAAATGAGCGCGCGCCCTTCAGGGGCGCGGGTTCATGGGGCCAGCGGCCGCACTTACGCGCTGGCAACCTGCAAAGAGCTACGCACCTTGCCTGGGCTGCTGCCGGTGATGCGCCGAAACCAATGACCAAAGGAATCCCCCGACGCAAATCCCAGGTGCTGTGCCAGGGTCTCGTTGGAGTGTTCGCCTGCCAGGCCTCGGTATGCCTCTTCGCGATCCGCACTGCGACGTTGTCAGCTCGCCCTTTGATGCGTGCCGACGCAGAGGACTTCGAGCAACACCTGCTCCAAGATGTCAAAGAAACATCTGATGTGCGCCTGTTTCAACGCCTGAGGCCGGGTTACCAGATAGACCTCCATCTCTGGAAGTTCCAACTCGGGGAACAACTCCGTCAGGCCCTTCGCCAGAATACGCGGCAGTACAGCCACGCCCATGCCTTGCCGCACCGACTCCAGTTGGACGGCGAACGAGTTCACGCTGATTTGCGCACGGTCCAGGCCCGCAGCCTTTGCGGCACGCATTTGAGGCAACATATCCAGCGGAGGAAGCAAGGCGATGTTGACCGCCGTAGCCAGGGTCACCCCGGGAGATCGCTTCAGGTACCCGGCCTCAGCGAAGACGCCATAGGCGAGCTTGCCGATGGGTCGATAAATCAACGATGGCTCGCCCAGGTGCGCTGTGCGTATGGCGATATCCGCCACCCCGCGGACGATCTTGTGAAAGTCGGTGGCGACCAGTAACTCCACGGAACAGCGCGGATGCAGGGCCGTAAACCGGCTCGCGGCGTCCAACACACAAGAAGAAAACCCCTCGCCGGCACTGACCAGCACGCTGCCACATAGCGCTGCGTGTTCCCCGGACAACTCCGCCGCCGTCTGACGCCTCAAGCCCGCCTCTGCTGCCACCGCGACGTCCACCAGGGCTTGGCCCCGCGAGGTCAACCAGCAGCCTTCAACGCCGCGTTCAACGAGCGGCTCACCCAGGGCCGCTTCCAGCTGGGTCAGGCGACGGGACACGGTAGACGCCGCGATCCCCAGCAACTGGCCAGCTTGAAGAAAACTGCCACGCCGCGAGACCGCCAACAGAAGACGAAGATCGTCCCAATTTGCCTGCAACGCCATACCTCCCGTCCTCCAGGGTTTGCATATATGCAAAGCCATTATGCAGTAGTCGCTGTTTTTCAGACGCCGCCTCAACGGTATATCTACCGGCCTTCGAAACGACTGGAATGAAATGTATGACTATGGACCCCATGCGCAACGCATTCGTCACTGGCGCA
This sequence comes from Pseudomonas sp. LY-1, assembly GCF_053502595.1. NCBI lineage: Bacteria > Pseudomonadati > Pseudomonadota > Gammaproteobacteria > Pseudomonadales > Pseudomonadaceae > Pseudomonas > Pseudomonas sp. LY-1. The sequence goes on from NZ_CP094353.1 coordinate 5,954,547, forward strand.
ACCGGCTTGCTGGGCAACAACCTGGTGCGGGAACTGGTCGCACACGGCTACGCCGTCAAAGCCCTGGTCCGCTCACGGGCCAAGGGTGAGCAGCAGTTCAACGACCTGCCGAGCGTGGAACTGGTCGTTGGCGATATGGCCGACACCGACGCGTTCGCAACATCGTTGCAAGGCTGCGATACGGTGTTTCATACCGCAGCGTTCTTTCGCGATAACTACAAGGGCGGCAGCCACTGGGAAGCGCTCGAAAAGATCAATGTCGCCGGTACGCAAGCCCTGCTTCACCAGGCCTATCGCGCGGGAGTCCGCCGCTTCGTGCATACCTCGTCGATTGCCGTGCTCGACGGAGCCCCCGGCACCTCTATCGACGAGACATGCCTGCGGGCCGAAGCCGATGCGGATGACTACTACCGCAGCAAGATCCTCGCCGAGCGTGTCGTCTTGACGTTCCTTGAAACCCATCCCCAAATGCATGCCTGCATGGTGCTGCCCGGCTGGATGTGGGGCCCGGGCGATATGGGCCCGACCTCCTCCGGACAATTGGTCAAGGACGTGATCAACGGCAAGTTACCCGGGCTGATCCCCGGCACTTTCTCCGTGGTCGATGCCCGCGATGTGGCATGTGCCCAGATCGCCGCCGCCAAACATGGGCGGCGAGGAGAGCGCTACCTCGCGGCCGGTCGCAACTTGACCATGCGCCAGTTGGTACCTGTGCTGGGGCGTATCGCGGGCGTCAAAACCCCTGTTCGGCAACTGCCAGTGCCCGCGCTGTACCTGTTGGCGGCGGTGCAGGAGGTTTACGCGCGCATTACCGGCAAGCCTATTTTGCTGAGCATGGCGACGTTGCGCCTATTGATACGAGAGGAGCACCGTACCTGTTTTAACCACCACAAGAGCGAACAGGAGCTTGGCCTGAGTTTTCGAGTGCTGGAGCAGACCGTTTCTGACACTGTGGCGTGGTATCGGAAACATGGCGTGGTTAAGCCAAACAAGGACGAAAACACACGATGAGCAAAACCATCATCCTGATGCGTCACGGCCAGCCCAAGATGGCCGCGCGCGAAAGAATCTCAATGTTCGAGATGAAAGACTGGATCGAGCAATACAACCGATCCGAAATCATCCGCCATCCGGCTCCGGACGCCAGCCAGCAACTCGCCGCAGCCGCCACCCTGGTTGTTTCAAGCAGCGCGCCTCGTGCGCTGACCTCGGTCGAGGTGCTCGGGCTGAAGCCTGCTGTCGTCGACGCGCTTTTCTGCGAAGCGCAACTGCCTTATGGCCGTTGGCGATTGCCCCGGCTATCGCCGTTTACCTGGGCATTTATCTTCCGGGTCTTATGGCTGTGCGGTTACTCACGCAATATCGAATCCGCTGGCGCCGCAAGGTTGCGCGCCAACACGGCCGCTCAACGACTGCAGTCCCTCGCCGGTGAAGGGCCGGTTCTGCTGCTCGGTCATGGCGTGATGAATCGAATGATCGCCAAACACCTGCTCGCAGACGGTTGGACCCGCCAACAGCACAATGGCAGCCAATATTGGAGCGCGACGGTATATCAATACGCTGGTGTATAGACGGTGATCGGCTGAGCGTCGCCAAGATCCACGCGTTCAGCCTGTAGCTGTCGACGCCTACCGCCGCGCCACAAACTCCGCCACCGCCGCCTCCAGCCACCCGGCCGCGCGCATTTTCAGGGCTGTGCTGCCGCATTTCGGACAGCTCGCGAACCAGTCGCCGGGCATCAGCGCGTCACTGCGCGGCGCAATGGTTTTCTTCCACTTGCAGTCTTCACACACAAAGGTGAAGGGTCTGGGTTTTATCGGCATGAATGGATTCTCCTGGATGGCGATACTGCGGATTATTCTGTGACCGGGAGCAGCGCTTGCAGCAATTCCAGCTTGCGCTGCAACTGCGCGACGTGTTCTCGCTCGGCGCGCAACGCCGACCGCAGCTCGCGGTTTTCCACTTCCCAGATCTGCGCCAAACGCAGATCCTTCTGATAATGGGCAACCATTTTCCAAAGCTCGCTCAACTTCAAACAATGCTGTACCAGCACCAGCAGGATGATCCCCATCACCGCCAATGCCCCCGTCGAAACCACTTCCGACATACTCATGTTCACATCCTTCCATCCCTTCGAGATATTCAGAAGACAGCGACACGATATGTAGTGATTTACGACAGGTCTAGAATGTAGACTTATACAGGTAAAGTATTCACGCACATGGAGCAGGTATGAAACGCAAGCAATCCATCGAACAAGTGCGCTGGGACCTGGCACTTCGCTATCGTTTGATCGAGACCGTCGCCTGGTGGGAAGGCCGCCTGACCACGGGGCACTTGATCCAGAGCTTCGGCATCAGCCGCCAGCAAGCCTCCAAGGACATCAATACCTACATCAATGAACATGCGCCCCGAAACTTGACATATGACAAGCAACGCAAGGGCTATGTACCGAGCAAACACTTCAAGCCGCTGTTCATCGATGACAGCGCCAGTGCCTACCTGCACCTGCTTTACCAGAACAATGAACGGGCGCCGCACATCGAAGGCCTGGCCCTGGCTTATGCCCATACCAAGGTGCTCGAAGTGCCGGACCGGCCGATCCGGCCAGAGATCCTGCGCCCCTTGCTCGCGGCATGCCGCGACGGTCTGCGCCTGGAGACCGAGTACGTATCGCTCAATACCCCGAACGTGGAAATCCGCCTGATTGCCCCTCACACCCTGGTGTACACCGGGATGCGCTGGCATGTGCGCGCTTACTGCGAGAAGAATCGGCAGTACCGCGACTTTGTGCTGAGCCGCCTGCGCGGTGAGCCGGACCTGCTCGACGCGTCGCAGAACACACGGGAACTGGACGAAGACTGGAATACCGAAGTGCCGATCATCTTCGCCCCCGATGGCCGCTTGAACGCGGCGCAGCAGGCCATCATCGAAACCGACTTCGGCATGACCGACGGGCAACTGGTGGTGTCCAGTCGCAAGGCACTGGTGAAGTACGTCTTGCGCCGCTATCAGGTCGACCCGCGCAACCAGGCGACCAACCCCGAGGCCCAGCAGATCGTGGTCACCAATCTCAAAGAGTTGAGACCGTGGTTGATGCATGATTGAGGCGCATGTCCTGCCAGAGGCGCAGCGCACGCAGGCAATTGTCGATCTCGGCCGCGAGTAAGCGCTGTGCCAGTTCATGCTGGCCGTTGAGCTGAGCAATATTGCGCAGCGTATTGCCCTGGTGATTCTTCGCGCCCAGATCAAGACCGAACGTCATGGCGCGGTCGATGAAGTACCGCGCAGCCTTCAAGTGGCCATTGAGCAGCAGCCAATGCAGTGGCGTGTTCCCCAGCCCATCGCGGTCATTGAGGCTGGCACCCAGGCGGTAGCGGGCTTGCAGGGTTTTGACATTGCCGTATCGCGCAGGCAGGTGGATGTATTTGTCGTGGGGCATGAAGCTGCCCAGGCCGGCCCAGCCGCGAATCTGCGGGTTGCCCTGGGCACCGAGTGACTCCAGCGTGTCGATCAGGCCGCTGCGGTTCAGCCGGTAAGCCATGTCCAGCGGCGTATCGCCCGCCAGGTCGCGCTGATTCAAGCCGGACGGATCGAGAGGCGGCGCCTCATCGAACAGCACACAGAGGTGCCAGTCGCTGAGGCCAAGCTCGGCGCGATCATCGATGCGCTCAAACAGAGTGATCGGCCGCCCCGCACACAACGTCGTGAGCGTCACGCCTCGAGCGAACATGCGCCGAAGAAACGCTCGAAGAGCGGCGTAGGCAAATGCTTGTCGTCCAGCAAACCGAAGTGCTTGCCCACGTTGCGCCCCAGGGCCATCAGTGTGTTTGCGCTGTTTTTCGTGCCGGCGTACCCGGCGCTCAAGATCGACTCGACACGCGCGTCACCGGTCGACTCTCGCTGATACGCCCGCCCCGTGATCATGACGTCTACCAGACACACACTGACGCGCTCATCGCCCAAGGTGAAAGGCTCCAGCGCCTCGCTCGCCAAGACGGCACGCAAGCCGTCCTCGCCACCGGCGACAATCCGCTCTAGCGCTTCGAGTGAGCGGTCGAAGAGGTCGAACTCCTGCATCGAAAACGCAAAACAGTAGTCCTGAGCGGTAGCCCGCGAGATCGGACGCGCGTGGTGCGGATGAGTCGACAACCAGTCAACGAACGAGGCTTTATCGCTTTTTCCACCCTGGCGACGGAACAGCAGATAGTCGTTGATGACCTGACTGAAAGGGTTCCCCGTCGGCACCCAGCCCGTGCTGTCACGTTCGGGTTCCGGCAGGTCAACCACCGGCACGGCTGACTTAGGCGGCCACCCAAAGCACCGCAGGTCATAGCCAAGCACAAACAGGCTGGCCTCGAACGCATGGCACCGCGCAGGCAGCGCGCCTTGCTCGGCGAACCAGCCGGTGCGCTCAAGCACGGCGCGGATAATCCAGCCCAACCGCACTTGCCAGCGGGCCCATGTCTCATAGCTGATCGAAGAGAACTGAGGCGCGGCCAGGCCGTTCAAAAATGCTCCGGGGTTGCGGATCTGGCTGCCACGAGCGGCTCCGGACGGGAAAGCCAGCAAGGGTTTGCCGCTCCCCGTCCATTGCTGGCGAAACAGTGAATACAGCATGCCTATCGCTGCGCCGACGCGGCTGTCATAGATGGGGGAGCCCGACGAATCAAACAACGCATGAATCTTGGTCAGGCCCGCATCGAAACGCTCGACGCTGATCGCATCGAGATCATCCAGGTCATTTTTGCCGTCGAGCGACATCAGCCTGGCCATCTTTTGCAGATAGCTCGACAGCTTGCCGTTTGCGGCCAGCCGGTGCAAAAACGGAATGGCGCCCCGCACGCCGCCCCAACGAAGAATCTGCAGGCAGGCCTGAAGCGCTTGCTGGTCATTCCCCTGATTGACCGCACTCGTCAGCCATTCGCGAAGTTGCCCGAGAGAGCGTTGGGTTTCAGCCCAGGTGCGTGAATCCACCGAGCATTGGTGAGCATCCTGCCAGCTTGCCTTCCAGCAATAGTGCCCAAGCACCTGCTCGATGCCCTGGACATCAGCCGTCAAACCGCCAGGCACGAATTTGCTCGACTTGAAGCGCAGCTTGAAGGTCAGCGTCGGCAAATTCGCTGCAAGCCATGCGATGAAGGACTCAATTTCAGGTTGCGCCAGGAACTTTTCGCGCTGCATGCAGACCACCTTGCCAGTAATATCGAATGGCCACACCCTAAGCAAAATCAGCGACCCCGTCCACGATGTTTGTCCGTACAGGTAAACAAATGGAGCAGGTTCTCAGGCCCAGGCTAGACGCTTCTCGACCATCGCCAGGGTTCGGCCGAAACAGATATATGAGCTATTCAGACACCCCGCTTCTGTTTACACGCGGCCCATCGACTTATGCATCGGCGTGCCTTTGCAACGCATGTGCGAGATCGATATGCCCGGCACCCGCAAGGATCATCAGCGGCGGTCATGCCTCGACTCCGCCTAGGGCTATATGAATTATCGAATGTTGCAGATCATCTAAAACCTTCGATCTAAATCATTCTCAACAATAACAAACAATAAGTTAGCCAACTAAGCATTTAAAACAACTGTGCGAAAAGACATTCACCTGACTTCATATCGTTTTAACGACAAACCCTGGCATTCTTTTATTTTCACATATATTTTACATCCCCCTACATATGCTAATGTCATTACGACATCAGCGCTGTTCAACCAGGTTTAAGGAGTGTGTATGACCGGTGTACTGGCCTCCGTTAACAGCCGCACACAACTGGTCGGGCAGAACAGGCTCGAACTGTTGCTGTTCCGCTTCAACAATCACCAACTGTACGGGATCAACGTATTCAAAGTTCGTGAAGTTATCCGCTGCCCGAAGTTATCATCGATACCAAAGTCTAATAACAATATTTGTGGCGTGGCCAATATCCGAGGTCTCTGCATCCCTATTCTTGACCTGGCCATGGCAACGGGACTGCCCGGAGTCGAGGATCAGGAAAGCGCTTTTATAATACTTACGGAGTACAACAATCGCGTTCAGGGTTTCCTCGTCTACGCGGTCGAACACATCGTCAATCTGAACTGGGAAGACATCCACCCGCCGCCCAAGGGCAGTGGTGAGAACAATTACCTGACGGCCGTCACCCGCACGGACGACCGCCTGGTCGAGATCATCGATGTTGAAAAGGTGCTGACAGAAATATCGCCATCGTCCGAGGAAATATCCAGCGGCGTAATCGATCACGAAGTCACCCAGCAGGCGCGACACCTGCGGGTGTTGACCGTGGACGACTCGATGGTCGCGCGCAAACAGGTGACCCGCTGCCTGGAAACCGTGGGCGTCGAGGTAGTGGCCTTGAACGATGGCCGACAAGCGCTGGACTACCTGCGCGCCATGCTCGACGAAGGGCGCAAGCCGGATGAGGAGTTTCTGATGATGATCTCCGACATCGAGATGCCGGAGATGGACGGCTACACCTTGACCGCCGAGATCCGCAACGACCCGCGCATGGCCAACCTGCACATTGTGCTGCACACCTCGCTCTCGGGGGGCTTCAACCAGGCCATGGTCAAGAAAGTCGGGGCCGACGACTTCCTGGCCAAGTTCCGCCCCGATGACCTGGCCGGCCGCGTCGTCTCACGTATCAAAGCCGTCAACACGAACTGACGCTCTACGACAACAACACTCAAGCCAAGGAGGCTGTAAGGAAACGAATAAGAACAAAATCAACAGAGGGCAAATCATGTTGAAATGTAATGAGCTCTATCATCTGGCGCCAGACAGCGGCGAGGCCAGGCCCTTCTGGCAAGGCCGCGCACGCGACGCGCAGGCGGATATCCAATGCGCCATGGGCTGCGGCGCGCAACTACCCGAGACACCCCAGTCAGCAGAGCCGCCCTCTGCGCCCGCAGCGGCGACGATCACTCCCACCTGCATGAACGACGAGCTTGTTGCCGCCCAGGAAATCTGTGCCCGCGCCAAGACTGCCGTGGTCGAGATGTTCAGCCATGTCCGCATGGGCCGCGCCCTGGAGTTGGAGAATATCAGCGTACTGGTCGACGACATTTCCGCGTCGATCGCCCGCCATCCCAACGCCTTTATCAGCCTGGCACGCCTGAAAAGCCTCGACGATTACACCTACATGCATTCGGTCGCCGTGTGTGCATTGATGATTGCCCTGGGCAACCAGTTGAACCTGCCTGCCGTGTTGATTCGCCGGGTCGGGATGGCCGGCCTGCTGCATGACATCGGCAAAATGGCCATACCGGGCGCGATCCTCAACAAGCCCGGGCGCTTGAGCGGTGACGAATTACAACTGATACGCACGCACCCGCTGGAAGGTGAGAAAACCCTGCTGGCGACTTCGCAGATGTGCGACATGGTCGTGGATGTCTGCCTGCATCATCATGAGCGGGTGGACGGCAGCGGCTACCCCCATCAGTTGGTCGGCGACCAGATCAGTCTTTTTGCGCGAATGGCCGCCGTTTGCGATGTCTACGATGCAATCACCTCGGATCGTTCCTACAACCAAGGCTGGGACCCCGCGGTCGCCATCCAGCAAATGTCGACATGGGACGGGCATTTCGACGACGAGGTGTTCCGCGCGTTTTTGAAGTCCGTGGGTATTTATCCGGTGGGGTCTATCGTTCAGTTGAAAAGTGGCAGTATCGGCGTGGTGATCGAACAACACCCCGACTCTTTATTGACGCCAAAGATTAAGTTGTTCTTCGTGCCGGTGTTGAATATTTATATCACCCCAAAAATAATCGACCTGAGTGATCCCGAACAAACCGATCGCATCATTGCGCGCGTGCCGTCACAGCGTTATGGCTTTAAAAACACCGAACGTCTCTGGCTCGACGATGAGGCGCCCGAGCAGAACTAAGCGACGCCCCAGCTGTACTGCATTTATATGCTCAAGCAGCCCATGATCAAGCAGTAAGCCTTGCGAACAAAAAAAAACTGAAATGCCGCCATCCAATTATGTCGGCAACTACTAGCGTGGGCAGGAAATACCATGAAATTCAACTCATTACAGACTCGGATTTGCTTCACCGCCGGACTCTGCCTGTTAATCTCTTGCGCGAGCCTGGTGTTATATGGGTTGTACTCCTCAACCGCCAATCAAGCCTACGTGGGCACCGAAGTTTCAACATTGATCGAAAGCGGCACCATTCGCGAAGTACAAAACCTGGCGGAGTCCCGTGCCAATGCGATCAGGGCGAAACTGCAAAATGCCTTGGACTCGGCACGCACGCTGGCCAATACGCTGGGCGCGAGTAAAAGTGCGCAAAGCCCGCTGGCACTGGGCCGCGATCAAATCAATACAATGTTGCTCAGCGTGCTCAAGGACAACCCCGACTTCAACGGCACGTATTCGTGCTGGGAGCCGGATGCGGTGGATGGCCAGGACCAAGCGTTTCGTAACAACGAAGGCGGCAACAACCCGTTGACCGGCCGCTTCACGCCCTATTGGACACGCGGCTCGGACGGCCATATCGCCGTGCAACCGCTGGTCGAATACGACTCCGATGCCCGCCACCCCAATGGCGTGCTCAAGGGCGGCTGGTACAGCGGCCCCCGGGACACCCTGAAAGAAAGCGTGCTCGACCCCCTTCCCTACGTGGTGCAAGGCAAAAATGTGTGGCTGACCACGCTCTCGGTGCCGATCACCGCCAATGGCAAGTTTTACGGCGTGGTCGGCGCAGACTTCGACATCTCGTTTATCCAGAAACTCAGCGAGCAAATGTCCGCCGACCTCTACGGCGGCAAAGGTTCGGTGTCGATCCTGAGCAACCAGGGCTTGGTGGTCGCCGACAGTAAACGGCCGGAACTGATCGGCCAGTCATTGAAGGCATTGCTACCCGACACCTGGGACAAGGTGCTGGCCAATGTGCAAAAAGGCCAGGGCGACAGTCGCCTCAACCAGGACTCCCAGGAAATCGAAGTACAGATGCCGATCATCCTGGGCCGCACCGAAAAACCCTGGGCCATCTTGATCCACCTGCCCAAGGCGGTGGTCATGAGCCAGGCGATTGCCCTGGAGAAGGAACTGCAATCCCGTGGCGTCAGCAGCAGTATCTGGCAGGTCTCGGTCGGCCTGGGTATCTCGGTACTGGCATTGCTGGCGCTGTGGTTCGCCACCGCAAAAATCGTCGGGCCGATTCGTGAAGCCGCCGCCTTGGCTGCCACTATCAGCCTGGGGGATTTCTCGCGTCGCCTGGTGCAAAAATCCGACGATGAAGTCGGCCAGTTGTCCTTGGCCTTGAACGAGATGTCCGAAAGCCTGCAGCGTCAGGTCCGTGTGGCTGAACGTATCTCCGAAGGCGATCTGGACCTGGAAGTGCGTTTGTCTTCCCCCAACGACACGTTGGGCAAGTCCCTGGAAAAAATGGTCGGCAACTTGAACACCTTGATTTCCCAAGTGCAGGCCAGCGCCACGCAAATCACCGGCAGCTCCGCACAGGTCACCGAGTTGAGCCAGTCGTTGTCCGATGGTGCGTCCAACTCGGCGTCGTCCATCACTGAGATCAGTGCCGTCATGACGCAAATGGCCGCGCAGACCACCGACAACGCCGCCAACGCGAAAAAGGCCGACGAACAATCCCAGGCCTCACGCGCCGACGCCGGGGAAAGTGACAAGCTGATGAGCGAACTGATCGCCGCCATGACCGAAATCGACAACTCGGGCAAAGACATCACCGCGATCATCACCACCATCGACAACATCGCCGCCCAGACCAACCTGCTGGCCTTGAACGCGGCGATCGAGGCGGCACGCGCCGGTGAATTGGGCCGTGGTTTTGCCGTCGTCGCCGATGAAGTCAGGAGCCTCGCCGCCCGCAGTGCCGAAGCGGCCCAGCAAACCGCGGCGCTGATCGCCGACTCGTCGACCAAGACACAGCGCGGCATGGTCATCGCCGGTCGCACGGCCGACTCGTTGCGAAACATCGTCACCGGCACCAGCACCGTTTCCAGCCTGGTGTCGCTGATCTACCAAGCCTCGAGTGAACAGGCGTCCGGCTTGCAGCAAGCCAGTATCGGCCTGGAGCAGATCGACGAAGTCACCCAGCAGAATCAGGCCAACTCCCAACAATGCGCGGTGGCCGCCCGCAACCTGTCGGAACGGGCCAGCTCCATGCAACAAGGGTTGAGCCGGTTTAAAGTCAAAGCGACATAACCCCCATCCGCAATGAAGCCGGGGCGGAAATAAATCACCGCCCCGGTCCCCCTGCACAAACCTCGTACCCATTCATGAAATATTAAGAATCGCCCCCCTATACTCACCGATTGCGAGCCGTTCCCTCGAACGGCCCCCTGCCCCGGTAACCAGCCCCCATGACGCGTCCCGTTCCTCTGCTGCTCCTGCTTGCTGGCCTGTTGTTCTTCTTCGCCCTTGGTAACCATGAACTGCAAGGCTCCACCGAAGCCCGCGTCGGCGGGATCGCCATGGCCATGCACCTGGACAACGACTGGGTGGTGCCACGGCTGTTCCGTGAGCCGTTCCTGGAAAAACCGCCCCTGAGCCTGTGGCTCGACGCCGGCGCGATCCGCCTGTTTGGCGGCACGCCCGGGGCCGTGCGCCTGGCCTCGGCGTTCGCCGGGTTGTTCAGCGTGATGCTGCTTTACGGGATGCTGCGCACGTTCGGGCGGCCAAAGACACTGGCGTTCTGCGCGGCGCTGATCCTGGCGACCATGGCCAGTTACTGGAGCAATGTGCGCGGCGTCGGTGAAGATGCATTGCTCAGCCTGGGTGTGACCACCGCGCTGCTGGCGTTCTACCAGGCCATGCGGCCGGCGTCCGAGCGCCAGGGCTCAACCGCCTGGGCGTGGGCCCTGTTCACGGCCGGGATGGTGATCGCCACCCTGAGCAAAGGCGTGCTGGGCCTGGCGATGCCGGGCATCGTGATCTTTGTGTACCTGGCCTGCACCAGTTGGATGGACAAACGCCTGCGCATCGGCGACTGGCTGCGGCCGGCACTGTTTACCCTGCTGGCCTTGGTGCCACTGCTGATCTGGCTGGGGTTTCTGTTCCAGCGCGGCGGGCTGCAGGCGGTGGGCGAAGTGCTGTGGACCAACAGCGTCGGGCGGTTCAGCGGCTCGTTTGTCGAAGCCGGGCACTACGAACCCTTCTACTACTACATCGCCAAACTGCCCGAAGCCTTTTTGCCGTGGAATATCCTGGTGTACCTGGGGTTGTGGCACTTCCGTAAAAGCCTGGTGCGCAACCGCTACCGTCTGTTTTTCTGCGTCTGGCTGGTGGCGCAATTCACCCTGCTGACCCTGGCTTCCAGCAAGCGCACCGTATACCTGATGGCGCTGACGCCAGCCGCCGCCGTACTGGCTGCGGAATATGCGCAGGTGCTGCTGCACTGGCTGAAAGATCACAAACCGGCGCTGTATAAGCGGCATAAAATCGTGATTGGCGGCGTGTTCACCGTGCTCATCGCCTGCTACCTGAGCGCTGCTTTCTGGTTCGCGCCAAAAGCCGATAAAAAACAGTCCTTCGTGCCCGTGATGAGCCAGATCCAGGCGCTACAGGCCGAAGGTAAAAAGGTCGCGTTGTTCCGGCCCAACGAGCGCATCGACGGCGCCAGCGTGTTCTATCTGCAGGCCTACTTGCCGATTCTGCAAACCGAACCCGAACTGCACAGTTACCTGGACGCCGCCCCCGGCAACGTCGCGCTGCTGGATAACACGGAGCAACTGACCGGCAAGGTCACGGTGATCAAGGAGATGGCAATCAATCGCCAGCCTTACTACTTCATCGGGCAGTAAGGCCGGCGCGGGGATCAGTGCTTGGTGAGCTTGTCCAGGTAACCCATGGCGAACGCCGAGACCACAAAGGTCATGTGGATGATCACGTACCACATCAAATGCTGCGGATCGACGTTCTTGGCATCCATGAAGATGCGCAGCAGGTGGATGGAGGAAATCGCCACGATGGAGGCGGCCACTTTCATCTTCAGCGAGGAAGAGTCCATGGTGCCCAGCCAGTTGAGCTTTTCCTTGTTTTCATCGATGTCCAGCTGCGAGACGAAGTTCTCGTAGCCGGAGATCATCACCATCACCAGCAGGCCGCCGACCAGTGCCATGTCGATCAACGACAACAGCAGCAGGATCACTTCCGATTCGAGCATGCTGAAGATATTGGGAACGACGTGAATGATTTCCTGGAAAAATTTCAATGCCAGGATCAACAAGCCCAGGGACAACCCCAGGTAGATCGGCGCCAGCAACCAGCGCGAGGCGTACATCGTATTTTCGATAAAGCGTTCCATTGAATCTCACACAGCGTGGTTAGAAATGACGGTGAGTATACCAGCCGCTACCCAACACCTGTGACCGCGAGAAAACTGACCTGAGTGGCATCTGTAAGAGCGTTTTTCTGCTAGTGTCGAGGCCATCAACTCGGCTCAAAGACGTCGGACAGGAAAACTCAAGATGATGGATGTGCGTTCCCCTTGGGCCAGCATCGGCCTGTGTGCGGCATTGCTGCTGGCCGGTGGCTGTTCTCCCAGCGACGAGCAAAAGCAGACCACCCTTGAAGAGAAAACCAAGCAGTTCGAACAGTCGCTCGACAGTATCCAGGACCCCAAACTGCGCGACGCCATCACCGACCTCGGCGGTTCGCTGTTGTTGCTGGAACGGGCGCGGGTCAAGCTCGCAAGCAAGCCCATCGAAGCCGAATACGGCGAAGACAGCCTGGCCCTGCTCAAGCACTACCCCACGCCCCAGGCCCTGGTCGACACCTACATCAATGGCCTGTTCGTGCTGCGCAAGACCTCCCACTCCGACTACCTGACCGATCTGCAGCCGGTGTTCCCGTTCAACTTCAACACGCCCGACCAGTTCCCGTTCCCCCATGGCCTGGAATGGCAGTCGGTGACCTTGAGCAACAGCAAAGTCATCCCCTTCCAGCCGGAATGGTCGGAAACCGATCCCGGCATCCAGTTGAGCCCCAGCAGTTCCAACCTGACCAACCCCGATGACCTGACGGTGACCTACCCGTTCATCGACGGCATCGAGACCGACAACAAGAGCCAGCCGCAGCCCGTCAGCCTCAAAGGTACGGTCGAGGTGGTCGCGCCGGGCAAGGTGCTGACGTTCGACCTGTCGAAAAAAGACCTCGGCCACCCACGCACCGAGGGCAATATCACCCTCAACCTGCTGAGCCTGGAAAAAAACTACGCCGAGATCGAACTGACCAACCACGAACCGCTGGCGGCGGAGGTCGGCGACGAATCACCGGACCCGTTGCTGGTGCAGGCCCGCGACAGTACCGGGCAGTTCCTCACGCGCTCGGGCTCGATCAACGAAAATGCCGCGCAGGTGGCGTTCTACGAGAAACAACTGGCGCAGATGCAAAAGCAGAAAGCCTGGTCGGACGCGTTTGAGAAACAACTGACGGACGAGCAGAAAGCCTTCGAACACCAGCAAAGCAGCCATTACGCCAAGGTCTACTTCAATGGCCTGATCGACACGCTGCAGGTCGACGTGCTGGATTTTTCCAAGGCCACGCTGACCCGCAAGGACCTCGACCTGCCCGTATTGCGCTTCGACAAAAACAGCCTGCAGAAAACCGTGCAAGCCTTGCCGATGGCGGTAACGGTGTATGACGACAGCACCGCCAGTTGGCTGAAAACCGCGACGATGACCGAGGACCAGCTGAAAAACAGCGTGACCATCAGCCAGTCCGTCGAAGATGCCAGCGCCGCGCATATCGTGTTTGACCACCCCTACACCTTCAACGACGAATTGGCGGGCACCGAACGCAACAGCGACGAAGCCCCGGTGACGTTTTTCACAGCCAATGAAAAAGGCGAGCGCGGCGAGCCCATCGAGTTGCCGAGCGAAGCCTTCGAGCTGAACCCTGCACGCGGCACGCTCACCTACGACCTCAACCTGTTCCCGGAGAACCCGGCGTTTGTGGTGGGCTCGATTCCGCTGTTCCTGGCCAGCATCGACCAAGCCACGATCGACGTGGCCAAGCTGCCCAAGGGCCTGTCGCTCAAGGACAACGCGCTGATCGTCGACCAGGCGCAGTTCCCGTCCGACAGCTGGCGCTTCTATGCCAAGGACGCCAGCGGCAACTACCTCAAGGAAATCCTCGGGGTCAGCCACCACGCCGAGGAATACGGCACGGCGTTGTTTGATGTGCATTACTTCTACGGCCAGCCGACCCAGCTGGAAAGCTACCAGCGTACCAACCTGAGCACCGTGCAATACGGCTTCGAGGTCAAGCTGGACAAGCCCGAAAGCAAATAACCGGGCCTACAAGGCCAGGCATTCCTGCCCGTTATTGAGCTGGCGCAGGTGGGCCTGCAGATGCAGGCACCAGATCTGCGGCTCCTGCGCCAGCTCGTAGCCTTGCTGGGTCAGGTTTTCGACGATCGATTGCAGGAAGGTTTCGGCCACGAACGGCCCGGGAAACGGTCCCTGGGATTTGATGGTCGAAGGCTGCTCGCCGGTCATTCCAGCGGCAAACAACAACGTCCACATCCCGTTATCCCCCGCGAGAGGGCGAATGGAGCATTCGATGCGAGTGCCCAGGCCCAGACACTGGCGGGTCAGGCAAAGGTTGCGCGGCATGGCGGCGACCCTCGGTAGATCGGCGTTCAGCCTCAAGCACGGCGAGACTGTTTCTATCCTGCGACTCCGGTGGATATCCCTAGTGCTCAGAATAGAAGAAAAACGCGATAAACCAAGGTTGTAGAGACCAACGGGCGTTGGCCCCCAACCTGGAGTCAATTTAGTGGCGGGCTAACCGATCAGCTCGGTTTGGCTTCCGCCTGCGCGTGCAGCGCCAGTTCCTTCTCAGCTTCCTTCAAGTCTTCCTCGCTGATCATCTCGGCAATCGCGCGCAAACGCTCGACCACACGCGCATTCACCGTGCCTTCGGGGAATTGCCCTTCTGCGTCCGGCTCACCGGCCGGCTCGCCGACCAGCAGGCTCAACGCCTCATCCGCCTGGCGCACCGCATAGATATGGAATTGCCCGGCGCGCACGGCCTGCAACACCTTCTCATCGAGCATCAGCGTGGCGACGTTGGCCTGCGGAATGATCGCGCCTTGTTCGCCGGTCAGCCCACGCGCTTCGCAGAGGCGGAAGAAACCTTCGATCTTCTCGTTGACCCCGCCCACCGCCTGCACTTCACCAAACTGGTTGATCGAACCGGTGATGGCAAAACACTGTTTGAGCGGGGTTTTCGACAAGGCCGAAATCAAGGTACAGGCCTCGCCCAGGGACGCGCTGTCGCCGTCCACATAACCGTAGGACTGTTCCAGCGCGATACTCGCCGAGATCGCCAGCGGGAATTCCTGGGCATAACGGCTGCCCAGGTAACCGGTGAGGATCATCACGCCCTTGGAGTGAATCGGCTGGCCGAGGTTGACCTCACGCTCAATGTCGACGATGCCGCTGCCGCCCGGGTACACCGTGGCGGAAATCCGCGCCGGCACGCCGAACGCCGAATCGCCGACTTCCAGCACCGTCAGCCCGTTGCACTTGCCGACCGCCGCGCCGGCGGTGTCGATCAGGATCACCCCGGCGAGCATGTCGTCGAGAATCCGCGCCGACACCCGCCCGGTGCGCGTGGCCTTGGCCTTCAGCGCACGTTCGATGTGGCCGGCGTCGGTCATTTCGTCGCCCGCCAGGTGGCGAATGAAATCCGCCTCGCTGACCAGTTGGAACAAGTCGCCAATGCGCGCCGACAACCGCCCCTGGTGTTCGGCCAGGCGTGCGCTATAAGTGGCCAAGCGCGCCACCGCGTCCGAGGTCAGCGGCGCCATGCCCTCTTCCGAGGTGCGGGTTTTCAGCAACTGCGCGAACTGCTCGAGGCTTTCGTCGACCATCGGGATGTCTTCGTCGAAATCCACCAGCACGCGGAACATTTCCTGGAAGTCCGGATCGGCGTCCTGCAACGCGTAGTACAACTGGCGGGAACCGATGATGATCACCTTGACCTGCAACGCGATCATCTGCGGGTTGAGCGTCACCGTGGCCAGGCGGCCCAGCTCGCCCAGCGGCGACTCCATCTTCAGCTTGCGCGACTGCAGGGAACGCTTGAGGGCGTCCCACACAAACGGCTCGCTGAGCATCTTCTCGGCTTCGAGGATCAGGAACCCGCCGTTGGCCCGGTGCAAGGCGCCCGGACGCAACTGACGATAGGTGGTGTAGAGCGCGCCCTGATCGGTGCTGTATTCGATCCGGCCGAACAGGTTGTCGTAGGTCGGGTGCGGTTCAAACACCACCGGGGCGCCGCCGTTGACCGGATGGCCAACCACCAGGCTCGGGCAGTACTGTTCTTCGAGCAGCTTGCGGGCCTGGGCGTCGGTCTTGGCGTCGTCCACCAATTGCTCGACCACGGTTTTCAGCAAGTACACCTGCATGGCTTGCAGGTAACCGCATACGGCGGCGTTTTCTGCGTACTTTTCCGACAACGGTGACAGCAATGGCTGTAGGGCCAGGGTGATGGTTTCTTCGTTGAACTGACGCAGTTGGTTGTTCGACTCACGCTTCCACTGCGGCAGGCTGGCCAGCTCTTCGTTGAGGCGTTCTTCCAGTTCGGAAATATCGGTGTGGAAGCGCTCGCGATCGACTTCCGGCAACTGCGAGAACTCGGCCTCGTCCAGTGCCTTGCCGTCGAGCATCGGGGTGAACGCGATGTTGGAACTGTCGCGGTACAGCGCCACGTCCTTTTCCAGGGCCAGGCGTTCGATCACGTCCAATGCCTTGTCGTAACGCTGGTTGAACGCGCGGTCGATAGCGCTTTTGCGTTGTTGATACGTCGGGTGTTCGAACACTGCCGGGAAGGTCGCCACCAGGTTGTCGATCAAGCCGTTGATGTCGCTGATGAACGCCGCGGCGCCGCCTGCCGGCAGTTCCAAGGCGCGGGGTTCGCGGGGCTCATCGAAATTATTCACATAGACCCAGTCCGACGGGGTCTGCAGGCGTTTGCCTTCGGCCTTCAGGTAGCGTTTGACGAACGAAAAGCGGCCGGTGCCCGGCTCGCCCATGACAAACACGTTGTAACCGGGGCGTGGCATGGCCACACCGAACTGCAAGGCTTCAACCGCACGTTCCTGGCCAAGCACACCGCGAAAGGGCTCCAAATCATTGGTGGTCGAGAAGCTGAACTGTTCAGCGGAGAAAGGGCGAGTCAGCGCTTCGGGCGCTAGACGCAAGCTGGCAGCAACAGGATCAGGCATCGGGCTTCCTTACATCAGGCGGGGCAGATGGCGGCATTCTGGCTCTCTGTTACGCGCTCTGGCAAGGCGCGCCTGAGGTAAAGCATAGACACGGGCTGCGTCCTACAAAAAAATCGAGATATCTCTGATTGTTTTATTAAAAATCACGGAACCCCTGGAACCTGCCTAAACTCCAAACTGCGCGGGCTGGACTAATAACCGGCCCCTAAGGCGCGTTACTGCGCCTGAACCCTTGTCCATTGGTTTGCACACAAAGAGAACAAAGCTATGAAACGGATCCTTCTCGGTACTCTCTTCACCGTCGTTTCCCTCAACGCAATGGCTGAATCACCCGGTGGCCCGAACTGCGGTTGGGGCAACATGCTGTTCGAAGGCCAGCGCGGCACGCCGGCGCACTTCCTGGCGTCCACCACCAACGGCACCTCGGGCAACGCTACCTTCGGCATGACCTCGGGCACCAACGGTTGCAGCACCAACAGCGCCCTGACCTACGGCGGCAAATCGTGGATTGCCATGAATGGCATGATGAACGAGCTGTCCGAAGACATGGCCAAAGGCAATGGCGAAGCGCTGACCACCTATGCCGTGGTACTGGGCGTTGCACCGGAAGATCGCGAGCACTTTTCTGCCGTGACCCACGAGCACTTCCAGCAAATCTTCAGCAAGGCCGACGTGACCGCTGAGGATGTCCACAACAACACCCTGGCTGTACTGAAAAGTGATGCCCGCCTGGCGAAATACGCAACCCAGGCTTAAGCTCGAGCCGCCCGCGCCCTCCAAGGCGCGGGTCTTATTTTTGGACCCGCCTCCCCGCTTGGGTCTCACTTTTTCCGACTTAAGTTGCCCCTATGCTCAAACGCCTTGCCTGGATGGCACTCTTCGCCTGCGCCCCGTTGTATGCGGCGCCGCATCTTGATGATCAACGTTTGCAGCAATTGGCCAACGATCCGTTCTGGTTGTCCTTGGGCCATTACGAAGCCGGCAAAGTCAGTGGCTGGCGCAGCTATGTCAGCGACAAAAAATTCTTCCTCGCCGCCGATGGTGCCCATCACCCGGATGCCGAACTCAAGGCCACCGTCGACGCGCTCTACGCGCCGGCCAGCCTGGGTGAAAAACACCCACAATGCGTTTACCCCGCACGTACCCGCTGGCTCAAGGACCGGTTGCAACTGACCGACCTGCCCGCCGTGGGCTGCAACGAATTCAAGCAATGGTTCAAGGACGTCGCGCCCCATAGCGCGGTGATGATCTTCCCGGCGGCCTACCTCAACAGCCCTTCATCGATGTTCGGCCACACCCTGCTGCGCATCGACCAGGCCGACGTGCAGAGCAACAACACCGCGCTGCTCAGCTATGCGATCAACTTCGGCGCGTACATCGAAGGCTCGGACAACAGCATCCTCTACGCCTGGAAAGGCCTGATGGGCGGCTACCCCGGCCTGTTCGCCCTGGTGCCCTACCAGGAAAAACTCTCCGAATACCGCAGCCTGGAGAACCGCGACCTGTGGGAATACCGCCTGAACCTGACCCAGGTCGAGACCGAGCGCATGGTCGAGCACGTATGGGAACTCAAGCAGATCCAGTTCGACTACTTCTTCTTCGACGAAAACTGCTCCTACCGCCTGTTGGAGTTGCTGCAAGTGGCCCGCCCCGGCCTGCGCCTGACCGAGCAATTCCCGCTCACTGCGATCCCCACCGACACGGTCAAGGCCGTGAAAGACGCCGGCCTGGTCGAGAAGATCGACTATCGCCCGTCCCGTGAGCGCGAGTTGCTGGAACGCGCCAAACCGCTGGACAGCGACGAGCAGCAATGGGTGCTGAAAGTCAGCGACGACCAGAAACAATTGCAGGCGCCCGCGTTTAAAGCGTTGCCGCGCGAGCGCCAGGCGCTGATCATCGACGCCGCCTACCGCCTCGGCCGCTACCGCGCCAATGGCCTGGAGCGCGACACCGAACGCTCCCAACGCAGCTTCGAACTGCTGCGTGCAATCAACCAGAACGCCGCGCCCGACCTGAAGATCACGCCCCCAGGCCTGCCGGAAACCGGCCATGAATCACGCACCTGGCAAGCCGGCATCGGCACGCGTGGCGACAAAGCCTTCGGCGAATACGGCCTGCGCATGGCCTACCACGACCTCAACGACAACGCCGAAGGCTTCCCTCTCGGCGCGCAGATCGAGATCCTGCAAATGAAACTGCGCCAGTACGAAGGCAACCACTGGCAACTGCAGCAACTGGACCTGGCCACCATCCGCTCCCTGACTCCGCGCAACGCGTTGCTGCAACCCTGGTCATGGCAAGTCACCGGCGGCCTGGAACGCGTGCCGGGCAAACACGACGATGAAACCCTGGTCGCCCACGTCAACGGCGGCGCCGGCGGCACCTGGCAACTGCGCGACGACATGCTCGGCTTCGCCCTCGGCACCGTGCGCGTGGAACACAACAACGACTTCAGCGAAGCCATCTCCCCCGCTGCCGGTTTCAACACCGGCGTACTGTGGAAAAACCCGCTGGGCAACCTGAGCCTGGAAGCCAAGGGAGATTTCTTCACCAATGGCGAAGTACGGCGCAGCATCAGCCTGAACCAGCAGTGGGAATTGTCGCGCAACCTCGGCCTGCGCCTGAGCGCCCAGCGCGAGTACAGCCACTTGTCGACGCCGGTGAATGAGGTAATGCTTGAGATGAAGTGGTATCACTACTGACCAACGCCCAACCAGAATCAGGAGTTCACTCAACATGGCCGTTACCTGCACCACCCTTGAAGAAGTCCGAAGCAACATCGACCGCCTCGACCAGCAAATCGTCAGCCTGTTGGCCGAACGCGGCCACTACGTTTCCCAGGCGGCACGCTTCAAAAAAGACACCGACGGCATCAAGGCACCACAGCGCGTCGAACAGGTGATCAGCAAAGTGCGCGACCTATCCCACACGGTCGGCGCCAACCCAGACGTCACCGAACAGGTTTACCGCGCGATGATTGCGGCGTTTATTCAGCAGGAATTGGTTGAGCATGCTGCGCTGGCCAGCCACCAGACGACATAGCACCCAACACCTTTCTCACCTCCCTTTCACATCCCCCCAACGAATCCCCTTCTAAACTTCCCCTATCAGCCGTGAAACGGCCAGGGAGCGAGTAATGTGGCGGTATGCAGTAATGCTGTGTGCGGTGCTGGGGTTGTCGGGTTGCCAATCGACCCATCAGGAGTTGCTGGCCAAGGGCTATCCACCGGCGTTTGCCGATGGCTTCGATGACGGTTGCAGCAGTGGTCGCCAGGCCGCGGGGGTGATCACTGGGGAGTTTCGCAAGAATGTGCCGCGTTATCTGAAAGACCGCGTATACGCCGAAGGCTGGGAAGATGGCTTTCGCCAGTGCAAGGCCATGCGCGAAAACGAAGAGTTGCGCGACTACAAAGATCGTCACTGGGACGAGCGCGAGCGCGCCTGGCAGCAGGAGAAGGATCGCGACGCAGCCAAGGCTTATCGCTCGCAATAGGTCGCTTTCAGACATTCGTCGAAACTTAAGTGCGGCGAACATGGCCCAAACGCTATAGAGGGAGCCTGTCATGAGCCGAGCTTTTGTGAATGAAGACAGCGCCGCCGCCCAGGCCGACCCACCGGTCGAGCGTCAGGTCAGCGAGCAACCCAATCGCCTCACCGCGCGCGGGTTGGCGCAGTTACAGGCCAAGGTCGCGCAGTTGCAGCAGGAATACAGCGTCGAATCCGCCAAGGGCGAACAGGCCGACAAACAGCGCCAGGCCGACCTTGAGCGGGATTTGCGTTACTTCAACCAGCGGCTACAGAGTGCCCAGGTGGTGGCGCCGGCCGTGTCCACCGACAAGGTGCAGATCGGCAGTTGGGTGACCTTTGCCAATGAGCAGGACGAGCAACAACGCATTCAGTTGGTCGGTGAAGACCAGGCCGATGCTGGTGCGGGCCTGATCAACTGGGGTTCGCCCCTGGGTCGGGCGCTGCTCGGGGCCCGGGTGGGCGACGAGGTGCTGTGGCAGCGCCCCGTCGGCGATCAGTTGATCGAAGTGCTGCGCATCGAGGCCGAGACCTAGACGATGCCTTGGGCCAGCATCGCGTCGGCGACTTTGACGAAGCCGGCGATATTCGCGCCCTTCACATAGTTGATCCGGCCGTTTTCCTCACCGTAATGCACGCACGCGTGGTGGATCGACTGCATGATGTTGTGCAGTTTGCTGTCCACCTCACCGGCGGTCCACAGCAGGCGCATGGCGTTCTGCGACATTTCCAGGCCACTCACCGCCACGCCGCCAGCGTTGGACGCCTTGCCCGGGGCGAACAGAATGCCCGCGTCGATAAAGATATCCACAGCCTCCAGGGTGGTCGGCATGTTGGCGCCTTCGGCCACGCAGAGGCAGCCGTTGCGCAACAGGGCGCGGGCAGCGTCGGCGTCGAGTTCGTTCTGGGTGGCGCATGGCAGCGCGATGTCGCACGCCAGTTCCCACGGGGTTTTACCGGCGCGGAACTCCAGGCCGTAACGGGCCGCCAGTTCGCTGATGCGACCGCGCTGGACGTTTTTCAGCTCCAGCAACGCCGACCATTGCTCCTCCGTCAACCCGTTCTCGGCGTACAGGGTGCCTTCGGAGTCGGACAACGAAATCACCTTGCCGCCCAGGTCCATGACCTTGCGCGCCGCGTATTGCGCCACGTTGCCGGAGCCGGAGACCGCCACGCGCTTGCCCTCGACCCGCAGGCCATCGCGCTTGAGCATTTCTTCAGCGAAGTACACGCAACCGAAACCGGTGGCTTCGGGGCGGATCAAGCTGCCGCCGTAGGTCATGCCCTTGCCGGTCAGCACGGAAGTGAACTGGTTGCTCAGGCGCTTGTACTGGCCGAACAGGAAGCCGATCTCGCGGGCGCCCACACCGATATCGCCGGCCGGGACGTCCACGTCCGCGCCGATATGGCGGTACAACTCGCTCATGAACGCCTGGCAGAAGCGCATCACTTCGGCGTCGCTCTTGCCCTTGGGGTCGAAGTCCGAGCCGCCTTTGCCGCCGCCCATGGGCAACGAGGTCAGGGAGTTTTTGAAGGTCTGTTCGAAGGCGAGGAATTTCAATACGCCCAGGTTGACCGACGGGTGAAAGCGCAGGCCGCCCTTGTACGGGCCGATGGCACTGTTCATCTGGATACGGAAACCGCGGTTGACCTGAACCTTGCCGTGATCATCGACCCACGACACCCGGAAAGTAATCGCACGTTCCGGCTCGCAGATACGCTCAAGAATGCCCGAGGTCAGGTAGTGAGGATTGGCTTCAAGAAACGGCCACAGGCTGCGTAGGACTTCTTCTACGGCCTGGTGGAATTCCGGCTGGTCGGGGTCGCGTTTCTTCAGGCGGGCAAGAAAGGATTCAACGGATTCGATCATGAAAAGTCTCGGCAAATTTATTGTCGTTAAGGGCGATTGAGCCGGACTTTATCAATTCATGTCGCACCGCGACAGGGCAAAATGTCGCCTTTGTGAATTTAAATGGTGCATTGGATATAAATAAACCTGAAAAACAGGCATTTATCGCACCTAAAAGGGGATTTCAAAACGGCGCCATGCACCAACTGAAAAACCGCTATCGGAGGCAAGCCTCCTCCCACATTTGATCGATGTTCGTCAGGAAGTCATGGGCAAAAAAAACGGAGCCCGAAGGCTCCGCTTTTCCAAACCGACCCGAATCAGGCCAGTTTCTTGTGCCGTACACGGTGCGGCTGGGCAGCGGCTTCGCCCAGGCGTTTCTTGCGATCCGCTTCGTACTCGGTGTAGTTACCTTCGAAGAACACCGCCTGCGAGTCATCTTCATACGCGAGGATGTGGGTCGCGACGCGGTCGAGGAACCACCGATCGTGAGAGATCACAATGGCGGCGCCCGGGAAGTCCAGCAGGGCTTCTTCCAGGGAACGCAGGGTTTCAACGTCGAGGTCGTTGGACGGTTCGTCGAGCAGCAGGACGTTGCCGCCCTCTTTCAGGGTCAGGGCCAGGTGCAAGCGACCACGCTCACCACCGGACAGGTCCTTGACGAACTTCTGCTGGTCGCCACCCTTGAAGTTGAAACGGCCGACGTAGGTGCGCGACGGGATTTCATAGTTGCCGATACGGATCTGGTCGGAACCGTCGGAAATCTGCTGAAACACAGTTTTGCTGCCGTCGAGGTCTTCGCGGCTTTGGTCCACGCAGGCCAGTTGCACGGTTTCACCGACTTCGATGGTGCCCGAGTCCGGGGTTTCCTTGCCCATCAGCATGCGGAACAGTGTGGATTTACCCGCACCGTTACCGCCGATAACGCCGACGATCGCGCCTTTTGGCATGGAGAAC
This sequence comes from Pseudomonas sp. LY-1, assembly GCF_053502595.1. Classification (NCBI taxonomy): domain Bacteria; kingdom Pseudomonadati; phylum Pseudomonadota; class Gammaproteobacteria; order Pseudomonadales; family Pseudomonadaceae; genus Pseudomonas; species Pseudomonas sp. LY-1. Next base: position 5,978,089 of record NZ_CP094353.1, read on the forward strand.
GACAGGTTGTCGATCAACACGCGGTCGCCATAGCCTTTGGACACGTTCTTGAATTCGATGACCTTGTCACCCAGGCGCGGACCGGCCGGGATGTAGATCTCGTTGGTTTCGCTGCGCTTCTGGAATTCCTGCGACTGCATTTCTTCAAAGCGTTGCAGACGTGCCTTGGATTTTGACTGGCGGGCCTTGGCGCCTTTGCGCACCCACTCCAGTTCTTCCTTCATGGCTTTTTCGTGGGCCGATTGCTGCTTGGATTCGGCGGCCAGACGGTCGGACTTGGCTTCGAGCCAACCGGAGTAGTTGCCCTCGTAAGGGATGCCGGCGCCACGGTCGAGTTCGAGAATCCAGCCGGCGACGTTGTCCAGGAAGTACCGGTCGTGCGTGATCGCAACCACGGTGCCCGGGAAGTCGTGAAGGAAATGTTCCAGCCAGGCGACGGAATCGGCGTCCAAGTGGTTGGTCGGTTCGTCGAGCAGCAGCATGTCGGGAGCCGACAGCAGCAGGCGGCACAGGGCCACGCGGCGCTTCTCACCACCGGACAGGTGTTCGACCTTGGCGTCCCACGCCGGCAGGCGCAGCGCATCGGCGGCGACTTCCAGCTGGCGATCGAGGTTGTGACCGTCGCCAGCCTGCAGGATGGCTTCGAGCTTGGCCTGTTCGGCGGCCAGCTTGTCGAAGTCAGCATCCGGTTCGGCGTAGGCGGCGTAGACTTCGTCCAGGCGGGCCTGGGCGTCCTTGATCACGCTGACGGCTTCTTCGACCACTTCGCGCACGGTCTTGGCCGGGTCCAGGATCGGTTCTTGCGGCAGGTAGCCGATGTTCAGATCGGGCATCGGGCGGGCTTCGCCTTCGAACTCGGTGTCGACGCCGGCCATGATTTTCAACAGGGTGGATTTACCCGAACCGTTGAGGCCGAGCACGCCGATCTTGGCGCCGGGGAAAAAAGACAGCGAAATGTTTTTCAGGATTTCCCGCTTCGGCGGAACAACTTTGCCCAGCCGATGCATGGTGAAGACGTATTGAGCCATGGTGAACCTAGCGTCAGTGACTGATGAATTGAGCGGGCGAAGCCCGTGCCAGACCATGCGCCGCGCGGGCCGTTGACCTTGATCAATGCCTGCGAGCGGAAAAAGCCTGATTGTCTGGGGCTGGAACGCCCCCGCGTAACCGGCAAAGCTACCTGAATGCGCCAGGGCAGTCCAGCCAGGCAGGACTGGCACTTTGCCACAAGTCAAGGCATGCTAGCCGCCCTCCGGGCGCCCGGCTTATAGTGCATGTCGCGCGCCAGTCCAGCCAAACCGCAGGATCACAGTTTGTCCAACGTCACGCCGCCTACTCCCCTGCGCGCCGCTCACATAGCGCCGGGAGCGCCCCTGCACGGCACCCTCAAAGGCGCATTGGCGACGCTTGTCCTCATGTTGCTCGCGTTATTGTTCTGGCAACTGCTCGACCAACTGCAGCAGAACCAGAAAAACCAGCAGCAATACACCATCGACTACAGCGCCGACCTGGCGGAACAGATCAGCCTGAACATGGCCCTGAGCGCACAGATCGCGCTGAATCTGCTGCCGATGGTCGAGCCGCCGCGCAACGACGAACAGCAACAGGCGTTGATGCTCAGCTTGCAACGCTCTCTGCCGGAACTGCGCAGCTTCGCGCTGCTCGCCCCCAGCGGCGCGATGATCCGCGACACGGCCAAAGACAGCCAGGACAGCGACTTCCTCGAGGAACTGGTCAAGCGCAGCCATTCCCAGCCCTACTACCTGAGCAACGACAACAACGGCACCATCATCTATCTGCTGCTGCATCAGCCCAGTGGCGATTCGAAAATGTACTGGGCGCTGCGCCTGGCACCGAACTACCTGGCCAACCTTACCCGCCAGGATGGCCAGGGCCAGAGGCCGATGTGGGCCGTCGAGAATCGCCTGAACCACCACGTAGTCAGCCGTGACAGCGGCATGCCGACACAATTGGCCGCCGCCCTGACCCCGGACGAGTTGAAAAAAAGCGTGCTGGTCACGCCACTGAGCAAAAGCGACTGGCAACTGCGCGGCCTCTTCGACCGTAACGCCGTGCTGGAACAATTGCTGCCGGCGTTTATCGGCAAGTGCCTGCTGGGCCTGGCCTTCTCGTTGGTGCCGGTGATCGTGCTGTTGAATATGCGCCGCCGCCAGCGCCAGGTGAACGAAGGTCGGCGGCGTTATCAGGATATTTTCGAAGGCACCGGCGTGGCCCTGTGCGTGCTTGACCTGTCGGGGCTCAACGCGTTCTTCGACAAGGCCAAGATCCGCACGCGCGAGCAATTGCACGGGTGGCTGCAGGGCAACCCCGAAGCGCGTCGCCAGTTGCTCAAGGAACTGCGCGTCACCGAGGTCAACCAGGTGGCGGTGCGCCTGTTGAACGTCAGCTCGTGCGAGCAAGCCTGGGAACGCTTGATCGATGACTGCCCACGCAACGCCACGGCCATCGGCTATCAGGTGCTTGAGGCGGTGCTGACCCAACAGAACCAGTTGGAACTGGAAATCCAGCTCAACGATGTGCTCGGCAACAACCAATACCTGTGGCTGGTGATGCGCCTGCCGGAACAGCGCGACGACTTCAAGGCGGTGATCCTCAGCATCAGCGACATCACCAGCCGCAAGCTGATCGAACTGTCGCTGGTGGAGCGCGAAAGTTTCTGGTCGGACGTGGTGCGAACCGTGCCCGATCACCTGTATGTGCAGGATGTGATCAGCCAGCGGATGATTTTCAGCAACCACCACCTGGGCCACACCCTCGGCTATAACAAGGCCGAATTGCAGCAAATGGGCGAGTACTTCTGGGAAATCCTGCTGCACCCCGAGGACGCCGAGCATTACCACGACTTGCGCCAGCAGCAGCGCCAGGCCGGTTATTCGAACCAACTGCAATGCCAGTTGCGCTTTCGCCACCGCAACAATCAATGGCGCCGCTTCGATATCCGCGAGCAAGCCCTGGCCGGGGACAAGACCGCGCAGGTCACGCGCATCATCGGCGTGGCCAAGGACATTACCGATCAGATCGAGGCCAGCGAATCCCTGCGTGACAGCGAACAGCGCTACCGCATGCTGGCCGAAAGCATCAGCGACGTGATCTGCTCCACCGACAGCCGCCTCGCCCTCAACTACATCAGCCCCTCGGTCAACGCCGTGCTGGGGTATGACGTGGACTGGGTGTTCAAGAATGGCTGGCAGTCGATCATCGCCAACCCGCAGCAATTGGCCGGCATCTACAGCCTGGTCGAGCAAGTCAGCCGGGCCTTGGGCGACGCCGAGGCGCTGGCCAAGCTGCGCGATGACATCCACACCCAACTGTACCTGTTCGACTGCCTGCGCGCCGACGGGCGTAAAGTTCCGATCGAGCTGCGCCTGGTGCTGGTGTGGGACGAACACGGCGCCTTCGAGGGCATCCTCGGCGTCGGCCGCGATATCAGCCAGCAGCGCCGCGCCGAGAAAGACCTGCGCATGGCCGCCACGGTATTCGAGCACTCCACGTCGGCGATCCTGATCACCGACCCGGCCGGCTATATCGTGCAGGCCAACGAGGCGTTCAGCCGCGTCAGTGGCTACGCCGTGGCGGACGTGCTCGACCAGTTGCCGAACATGCTCACCGTCGACGAGCAGCAGGAAGCCCACCTGCGCTATGTGCTCAAGCAGTTGCACCAGCACAGCACCTGGGAAGGCGAAGTGTGGCTCAAGCGCCGCAACGGCGAGCATTACCCGGCCTGGGTCGGCATTACCGCCGTGTTCGACGATGAAGGCGACTTGGCCAGCTACGTCTGCTTCTTCAGCGATATCAGCGAGCGCAAGGCCAGCGAACAGCGCATCCACCGCCTGGCCTATTACGACGCCCTGACCCACCTGCCCAACCGCACGCTGTTCCAGGACCGCCTGCACACCGCACTGCAGTCGGCCGAACGGCAGAAGTCGTGGGTGGTGCTGATGTTCCTCGACCTCGACCGCTTCAAACCGATCAACGACTCCCTGGGCCACGCCGCCGGCGACCGCATGCTCAAGGAGATGGCTACCCGCCTGCTCGGTTGCGTGGCCGAAGACGACACCGTGGCGCGCATGGGCGGTGACGAGTTCACCCTGCTCCTGCAGCCGCGGATCAGCCGCGAAATGGCGTTGAACCGCGCGATTCACGTGGCCGAGCAAATCCTCGCCAGCCTGGTCAGACCGTTCGTGCTGGAAGGCCGCGAGTTTTTCGTCACCGCAAGTATCGGCATCGCCCTCAGCCCGCAGGACGGCAACGAGCTGAGCCAGTTGATGAAAAACGCCGACACTGCGATGTATCACGCCAAGGAGCGTGGCAAGAACAACTTCCAGTTCTACCAGGCCGACATGAACGCCAGCGCCCTGGAGCGCCTGGAGTTGGAAAGCGACCTGCGCCACGCCCTCGACCAGAACGAATTCGTGCTCTATTACCAGCCGCAATTCAGCGGCGACGGCAAACGCCTGACCGGCGCCGAAGCCTTGCTGCGCTGGCGCCACCCGCGCCGTGGCCTGGTGCCGCCAGGGGACTTCATTCCGGTGCTGGAAGAGTTGGGCCTGGTGGTGGACGTGGGCGACTGGGTGATCAGCGAAGCCTGCCGTCAGCTCAAGAGCTGGCACCAGAACAAGGTGCGGGTGCCGAAAGTCTCGGTGAACATCTCGGCGCGGCAATTCTCCGATGGTCAGTTGGGTGAGCGCATCGCCAGCATCCTTGAGGACACCGGCCTGCCGCCGGCGTGCCTGGAGCTGGAGCTGACCGAAAGTATCCTGATGCGCGAAGTCAACGAAGCCATGCAGATCCTCGCCAGCCTGAAAAACCTCGGCCTGAGCATTGCGGTGGACGACTTCGGCACCGGTTATTCGTCGCTCAACTACCTCAAGCAATTCCCCATCGACGTGCTCAAGATCGACCGTACCTTCGTCGACGGCCTGCCGTCCGGCGAGCAGGATGCGCAAATCGCCCGCGCGATCATCGCCATGGCCCACAGCCTCAACCTGGCGGTGATCGCCGAGGGCGTGGAGACCCATGAGCAACTGGACTTCCTGCGCGAGCATGGCTGCGATGAGGTGCAAGGTTATCTGTTCGGGCGGCCGATGCCGCCGAATCGGTTCGCGGCGCAGTTCAGCAATGATGCGCTGTTCATGTTCGACTGAGAGTTTGTGGTGAAGCCGGCGGCCCCATCGGGAGCAAGTCGAATCGTCGCACCGCCCCTCCCACACTTCGATTTGTGAATACATTCAAATGTGGGAGGGCGCTTGCTCCCGATGGCGGCGGCACAGTCCCCCCCCCCCCGCCAGATGAACACCACTTGTCCGCGACATGACGTCCTTTCATATGCCATCTAAAACCCATTAGGTTAGAATGCCTTCCTTTTCTGCCCCCCGATCCTTGAGGACCGCCATGTTCAGCCGTGATTTGACCATTGCCAAGTACGACGCCGATCTCTTCGCCGCCATGGAGCAAGAAGCCGTGCGCCAGGAAGAGCACATTGAGCTGATCGCTTCGGAAAACTACACCAGCCCTGCGGTAATGGAGGCTCAAGGTTCGGTTCTGACCAACAAGTACGCCGAAGGCTACCCAGGCAAGCGCTACTACGGCGGCTGCGAATACGTCGACGTGGTCGAGCAACTGGCCATCGACCGCGCCAAGCAACTGTTCGGCGCCGATTACGCCAACGTCCAGCCACACGCCGGCTCCCAAGCCAACAGCGCCGTGTACCTGGCCCTGCTGCAAGGCGGCGACACCATCCTGGGCATGAGCCTGGCCCACGGCGGTCACCTGACCCACGGCGCCAGCGTTTCGTCCTCCGGCAAGCTGTACAACGCCGTTCAATACGGTATCGATGCCAACGGCCTGATCGACTACGACGAAGTCGAGCGCCTGGCGGTCGAGCACAAGCCAAAAATGATCGTGGCCGGTTTCTCTGCCTACTCGCAGATCCTCGACTTCCCACGTTTCCGCGCCATCGCCGACAAAGTGGGCGCGTACCTGTTCGTCGACATGGCCCACGTGGCCGGTCTGGTCGCCGCTGGCGTCTACCCGAACCCGGTGCCGTTCGCTGACGTGGTCACCACCACCACCCACAAGACCCTGCGCGGTCCGCGTGGCGGCCTGATCCTGGCGCGCGCCAACGCCGAGATCGAGAAGAAGCTCAACTCTGCAGTATTCCCAGGCTCCCAAGGCGGCCCGCTGGAACATGTGATCGCCGCCAAAGCGGTCTGCTTCAAAGAAGCCCTGCAGCCTGAGTTCAAGACTTACCAGCAACAAGTGGTGAAAAACGCCAAGGCCATGGCCGAAGTGTTTATCGCACGCGGTTTTGACGTGGTATCCGGCGGGACTGAAAACCACCTGTTCCTGCTGTCGCTGATCAAGCAGGACATCTCCGGTAAAGATGCTGACGCCGCCCTCGGCAAAGCCTTCATCACCGTGAACAAAAACTCCGTGCCGAACGACCCACGTTCGCCGTTCGTCACCTCGGGCCTGCGTTTCGGCACCCCGGCCGTGACCACTCGTGGCTTCAAGGAAGCAGAGTGCAAGGAACTGGCCGGCTGGATCTGCGACATCCTGGCTGACCTGAACAACGACGCCGTGATCGACGCGGTCCGTGAGAAGGTCAAGGCCATCTGCAAAAAGCTGCCGGTGTACGGCGCTTGATTGCAGTTGCTTGAATAAAAAGCCCGGCTCTTGAGCCGGGCTTTTTTATGCAGATCAGGATTTGGAATATCGGCCAATGTGGGAGGGGGCTTGCCCCCGATGGCGGTGGGTCAGTCGACACATGTATGGCTGACACACAGCTATCGGGGGCAAGCCCCCTCCCACATTTTTGATCGTATTTCCAAGTTAGGCTTGATAGACCTTCGCAAAACCCTCGCGAATCTTGTCTTCCGGCAACTCATCGGCAATAAACACGATCACACTCTCCCGCGTTTCGCCCTCGGCCCATTCGGTATCCCAATCGAAACCGTAGAGCTTCAGCACGCCCTGGAACACCATGCGCCGATCTTCCCCGGCGATGTTCAGCACGCCCTTGTAGCGCAGCAGTTGCTTGCCGTGGTCTTCCAACAACTCGTTCATGAACTCGCTGAGGCGGTCGATATCCAGCGGCTGTTCGGTGCGCAGCACCAGGCTGGAGATGCGGTCGATGGACGGCGCGGTGCTGACCGGGCGCAGGTTCATGCCGGCGTTGAGGTTGAAGCCGCGCACGTCGAGCAGCTCGGCCAGGTCGATGGCGCCGTGGTCGACCACGCGAATCGGCGCGCGGCGGTTGATGCGGGTCAGGCGCTGGCTGAGGGCATCGAAGCTAGCGTCGTCCACCAGGTCGCGCTTGCTCACCAGCAGGCGGTCGGCAAACCCGATCTGTGCCTGGGCGATGGTTTGGGTCAGGTGTTGCTCGGCGTGGGCCGCGTCCACCAGGGTGATGATGCCGTCGAGGATGTAGCGCTCGCGCAGCTCTTCATCGATGAAAAAGGTCTGGGCCACGGGGGCCGGGTCGGCCAGGCCGGTGCATTCGATCACCAGGCGGTCGAAGGCGATTTCGCCGCTGTCGAGGCGCTCCAGCAGCAGGTACAGGGCTTTGGTCAGATCGGTGTGGATGGTGCAGCACACGCAGCCGTTGGACAGGGTCATGACTTGCACGGGCTCGTTGCCCAATAGCTGGGTGTCGATACCGGCGTCGCTGAATTCGTTTTCGATCACGGCGATTTTCAAGCCGTGCTCGGCTTTGAGCAGGTGACGCAGCAACGTGGTCTTGCCGGCGCCGAGGAAACCGCTGAGGACGGTGACGGGAATGGGAGAGGACAAAGACAGTTCTCCTGAAAATGGGGAGGTAAAAACAACTGTAGGAGCGCGCTTGCTCGCGAAGAACGTCAACGATAACCCGTGCTATCTGGATGCACGTGGTGTCCTTGCGTTGTTCGCGAGCAAGCTCGCTCCTACAGGTAAAGCGGTTTTACCAACTTAACAGCACTTGGGCCCACCCTTGCCGCCGTAACGGGCTTCCTGGCGTTCCCGGAAGAACGTCTTGTAGTCCATCATCGGCTTGTCCGGGTGTTTGGTTTGCATATGCTCGACGTAAGTGTCGTAGTCGGGCATGCCGACCATCAGGCGCGCGGCCTGACCGAGGTATTTACCGAGGCGACTGATGTCATTGAACATGGCTGCAATCCTCGATCATGCGTCCGGTACGGCCTGGAACGGGGCTTCTTTATCCGTGCGCTCTTTGTTGCCCCAGGCGGCGACGCCGACTTTGAGCGCATAGAACAGGATACTGAAGACCACGAACAGGAACAGCGCCGTCAGCGTTGCGTTGGTGTAGGCGTTCCAGATCACATGCTGCATCTGGTCGATGCTCTTGGCCGGGGCGAGGATCTGGCCGTTGGCCAGCGCATCGCTGTACTTCTTCGCCAGCGACAGGAAGCCGATCGCCGGGTTGGCGTCGAACAGCTTGATGAAGCCCGCCGTGGTGGTGCAGATCAGCAGCCAGACGGCCGGCAGCATGGTCACCCAGATGTAGCGTTGGCGCTTCATTTTGATCAGCACGACGGTCGCCAGCATCAGCGCGATACCTGCCAGCATCTGGTTGGAGATACCGAACAGCGGCCACAAGGTGTTGATGCCGCCCAGCGGGTCGATCACGCCTTGATACAACAGGTAACCCCACATCGCCACACAACCGGCGGTCGCGATCAGGTTGGCCGTCCAGGACTCGGTGCGCTTGAGCGCCGGCACGAAGGAACCCAGCAGGTCCTGCAGCATGAAGCGCCCGGCACGGGTACCGGCGTCGACGGCCGTCAGGATGAACAGCGCTTCGAACAGGATCGCAAAGTGGTACCAGAACGCCATGGTGTTTTCACCCGGCAGCACACTGTGCAGGATCTGCGCGATACCCACCGCGAGCGTCGGCGCACCGCCGGCACGAGCCAGCACGGTGGTTTCGCCGATGTCATGGGCAACGGCCGACAGCGCCTCAGGCGTAATCGCAAAGCCCCAGCTGCTGACGGTTTGAGCGACGGTGACCACGTCCGAGCCGACGATCGCCGCCGGGCTGTTCATGGCGAAGTACACACCCGGCTCGATCACCGAAGCGGCAACCATCGCCATGATGGCCACGAACGACTCCATCAACATGCCGCCATACCCGATGTACCGGGCGTGGCCTTCACTGGCCAGCAACTTCGGCGTGGTGCCCGAAGAGATCAGCGCGTGGAAGCCCGAGACCGCACCGCAGGCAATGGTGATGAACAGGAACGGGAACAGACCGCCCTTCCACACCGGGCCGGTGCCATCGATGAACTGGGTCAGCGCCGGCATTTTCAGGTCGGGCATGGTCACCAGGATACCGATGGCCAAGGCGACGATGGTGCCGATTTTGAGGAAGGTCGACAGGTAGTCACGCGGGGCCAGGATCAGCCACACCGGCAGTACCGCCGCGACGAAACCGTAGCCGATCAGCATCCAGGTGATCTGGATGCCGGTGAAACTGAAGACCTTGGCCCAGACCGGGTCGGCGGCAATCTGCCCGCCCAGCCAGATCGAACCGAGCAACAACAGCACGCCGACGATCGAAATCTCACCGATGCGGCCCGGGCGGATGTAGCGCATGTAGATGCCCATGAACATCGCGATCGGGATGGTCGCCATCACCGTGAAGATGCCCCACGGGCTTTCGGCCAGGGCCTTGACCACGATCAGCGCCAGCACCGCGAGGATGATGATCATGATCAGGAAGCAGCCGAACAGCGCGATGGTCCCGGGAATGCGGCCCATCTCTTCGCGGACCATATCCCCCAGGGAACGGCCGTTACGACGGGTAGACAGGAACAGCACCATGAAGTCCTGCACCGCACCGGCCAGTACCACACCGGCGATCAGCCACAGGGTTCCGGGCAGATAACCCATTTGCGCCGCCAGCACCGGGCCGACCAAGGGGCCAGCACCGGCAATCGCCGCAAAGTGGTGACCGAAAAGGATGTGTTTGTTGGTCGGTACGAAGTCCAGACCGTCGTTATTGACCACTGCGGGGGTGGCCCGTCGTGGATCGAGTTGCATCACGTTATTGGCGATGAACAGACTGTAGTAGCGATAGGCGACCAGATAGATCGCCACTGCTGCGACGACGATCCACAAGGCATTGATCGCCTCGCCGCGGCGCAGGGCCACTACGCCCAGGGCGCACGCACCTACTATGGCCAGTACCAGCCAGGGTAAGTGGCGTAGCAGGCTATTATTATTTTTCATTTTTTGTATTCCAGCCAGGGTGGACAGAAAGGACAACCAGCTCGAGTTTAGCGCTACTGGCCTTAAAGGCCAGCCCCCTACATTGGTCTAGAGCCTTCCCATGGCAAAAAAAGCAGAAATAACGCCTCAATAATGGCGTAGGGCTACAATCCCTTCATCCACAGAGGGTTTCACCATGACCGAACATGCGTCTGACCGCCGTCGTTTTCGCCGGATTGCCTTTGATGCCAAGACTGAACTCCGGCAGAACGGTCGGAAATGGTCGGTGCAACTGGTGGACTTATCGCTGAAGGGCTTGTTGGTGCAGAAACCGACGCCCTGGCACAGCATCGGCACCGAGTCGTTCGATGTGGATATCCACCTGGATGCCAATACCGATGTGCAGATGCAGGTCAGGCTGACCCATGACCAGAGCGGTCACCTGGGGTTTGAATGCGAGCACATCAGTCTGGAATCGATCAGCCATTTGCGACGCTTGATCGAGTTGAACCTGGGGGATCAGGCAGAACTGGAGCGGCAGTTGGGCGCGCTGCTGGAGCACTGACCACCGGTGGGAAGGGGCTTGCTCCCTCCCACATGTGTACTGCGGTGTTGCGGGCTACTCGAAAAGTGCATCCAACGCCTGCTCCAGCCGCGTCACCGCGATCACCTGCAACCCCGGCGGCGCTTCCTTCGGCGCGTTGCCCTTGGGCACGATCGCGCGCTTGAAGCCGTGTTTGGCCGCTTCCTTCAAACGCTCCTGACCGCTGGGCACCGGGCGCACTTCGCCCGACAGGCCGACTTCGCCAAACACCAACAGGTCGTGGGGCAGCGGCCGGTTGCGCAGGCTGGACATCACCGCCGCCATCAACGCCAGGTCGGACGCGGTCTCCAGCACCTTGACCCCGCCCACCACGTTAAGGAACACGTCCTGGTCATGGGTCGGGATGCCGCCGTGCCGGTGGAGTACCGCGAGCAGCATCGCCAGGCGGTTCTGGTCCAGGCCCAGGGTCACTCGACGCGGGTTGGCCAAATGGCTGTCGTCCACCAGCGCCTGCACTTCCACCAGCATCGGCCGGGTGCCTTCCCACGTTGCCATCACCACACTACCGGGGACTTCTTCCTGGGCACGGGTCAGAAAAATCGCCGAGGGGTTGGAGACTTCTTTCAGCCCGCGGTCGGTCATGGCGAATACGCCCAGCTCGTTCACCGCACCGAAGCGGTTCTTCACGGCGCGCAGCAAACGCAAACGGCCATCGGACTCGCCTTCGAAATACAGCACGGTGTCGACCATGTGCTCCAACACCCGTGGCCCGGCCAGCGCGCCTTCCTTGGTCACGTGACCGACCAGGAAAATCGCCGTGCCGCTCTGCTTGGCATAGCGCACCAGCAGCGCCGCGCTCTCACGCACCTGGGACACGCCGCCCGGGGCCGATTGCAGTTGTTCGGTGAAAATCGTCTGGATCGAGTCGATCACCATGACCTTGGGCTTTTCGATCCGCGCAGTGGCGATGATGCTTTCGATGCAGGTTTCGGTCATCACCCGCAGTTGGTCCTGGGGCAAGCCCAGGCGGCGTGCGCGCATGGCCACTTGTTGCTGGGATTCTTCGCCGGTGACGTACAACGCCGGCATGCGGCTGGCGATGCTGCACAGGGTTTGCAACAGGATGGTCGACTTGCCGATACCGGGGTCGCCGCCGATCAGAACCACCGAACCGTCCACCAGGCCACCGCCCAGCACGCGGTCGAGCTCACCGGACGCGGTGGAGAAACGCGGGACTTCCTCGACGCTGACTTCGGCCAGGGTCTTGATCTGCGCCTGTTGCCCGGTCCAGCCGGCACGGCCGCTGGGGGCCGCGGCGCCGCCGCTTTCGATCATGGTTTCGGTGAGGGTGTTCCACGCCCCGCACTCGGTACACTGGCCGGCCCACTTGGGAAAGGTCGCGCCGCACTCGGTGCAGCCGTACATGCGCTTGGCCTTTGCCATTTGAGAACCTCCAACCGAAAAACCGCGATGATAGCTCAGCGCGGCGCCGGGGTCCGGATTTCACCGCTGGCCAATCGTGAAGCACTGTTGCCGATCGGGTCTTCGGCATTCAGGTCGGCGCCTTTGGCCTTCAATTCGTCGAGCAGTTCGAGACGCTTGAACAGCCCGGCGTACATGGCGGCGGTCTGCCCGGCGCCGTTGCGCTGGTCGGGGTTGCAGTCGGTGGCCAGCAGGCGCTGGGCAATCTTCAGCTCGCCCTTGAAAATCGCGCCCATCAGCGCGGTGTTGCCGCGCTTGTCCTGCACACAGGCATCGGCGCCGGCGGCGAGCAGACGTTCAACGTAGGCGCTTTCGCCGTGGTAGGCGGCGAGGATCAGTGCGGTGTAGCCCTTGTCGTCCTGGGTATTGAGGGGGAAGCCGGCGTCGATGAAGGTATCGAGCATGGGCAGGTCGCCGCGACGTGCGGCATCGAAATAGTAGCCTTGCAATTGCGCCTTGAGCGCCGCTGCGTCATTGGGCGCAGGCTGCCCGGCAACCCCGCTCAGCGACCAGCAGGCCAGCAGCGCGCCGATGAAGGTACGCATTGATTCAACTCCTCTACAAAGCCCTTGTAGGAGCGAGCTTGCTCGCGAAAAACGTCAACGATGACGCGTGCATCCTGGATGCACGCGTTGCCTGGCAGATCTTCGCGAGCAAGCTCGCTCCTACAGGGGGGGGTGGGGTTAGTCGGTGAGTTTTTGTGCCAGCGCTTTCACGCGGGCCAGGTCACCTTTGGCGACCTTGGTCACGCCGGCGCCGTATTCCGGGTCGGCTTTATAGAGGAAGGACAGGATGATGTGCTTGCTCTCGTCGTCGGTGGTGGCCAGGGAGCCGCCGAAGTTGTCGATCAAGTCCTGACGTTCTTTCTTGCTGTAGGAGCGATACAGATCACCGGCCTGCTTGAAGTTCTGCTCACGCTGGATCTTCGCCTGCTGGGTACTGCCCGCCAGCGGCGACTGGCTGTAGCGCGCGGTTTGCGGCTCTTCCCGTGGCAGCAGGCGGCTTGGCTGGTAGTTCACGCCGGTGCTGGTCTTGGCGGAATTCATCGCGCCGTCCTGGTTGCCGTTGTTGACGGTAACCCGTGGCGCGTTGATCGGCAGTTGCAGGGCGTTGGCGCCCAGGCGGTACATCTGCGTGTCGGCATAGGAGAACACTCGGCCTTGCAGCAGGCGGTCTTCCGACGGCTCGATGCCCGGCACCAGATTGGCCGGGGCCATGGCCACTTGCTCGGTTTCCTGGAAGACATTGGCCGGGTTGCGGTTCAACACCATCTGCCCGACTTTGCGCTCGGGTATGCCGGGCCAGATCTTGGTGGCGTCCAGCGGGTCGAAATCGAACTTGGCCAGTTCCTCAGGTTTGAGCACCTGCACGTACAAGTCCCACTTGGGGAAGTCGCCCTTGTTGATATGGGTGACCAAGTCATTCGTCATATGGCTGTAGTCACGGCCCTGCACCTCAGTGACTTGCTTGGGATCAAGATTCTTGATGCCTTGCAGGCTCTTCCAGTGGAACTTGACGTAATGCACTTCGCCCTTGGCGTTGATCAACTTGTAGGCATGTACGCCGTTGCCGTCCATTTCGCGGTAACTGGCCGGCGTGCCGGAGTCGGAGTACAGCTCGGTCAGGGTGCGGGTGGCTTCGGGAACATGGGAGAAGAAGTCGAAACGACGCGAGTCATCATCCAGGTTAGTGCGCGGGTCGGGTTTGAAGGCGTGGACCATGTCCGGGAACTTGATGGCGTCTCGGATAAAGAACGTCGGGAAGTTGTTGCCGACCAGGTCCCAGTTGCCGTCGGCGGTGTAAAACTTGGTGGCGAAGCCGCGAGGGTCGCGCAGGGTTTCCGGGGAGTGATTGCCGTGTACCACCGCCGAGAACCGCACGAATACCGGGGTTGCCTCACCGGCGGCGAAAACTTTGGCCTTGGTCAGGTCGCTGAGGTTATCGGTGACGGTAAACGTGCCGTGAGCGCCGGTGCCACGGGCATGTACCACGCGCTCGGGGATGCGTTCGCGGTCGAAGCGTTGCAGCTTCTGAATCAGTTGCACGTCTTGCAGCAGCACCGGGCCGTTGGCGCCCGCGGTTTGCGAGTTCTGGTTGTCGCCGACGGCGGCACCATTGTCACGGGTCAGGTTGGCGGCCTGCACAGACAGCGAAAGCAGGCTGACGGTTGCCAGCACCAGCGCATGTCGCGCCAGAACGGGCGCGCGGCTCATTGGGTTGTTCATCGGGGTTTCCTCTGGTTTTTTTAATGCACATTCAGTTGTGCTTGCCAGAGGCTAGTGACCCGCGAGTCAGAAGATAAATAGAAAAACCCCAACGGGTCGATTGAGAAAATAATCTGGTAACTCACTGAAGTCGCGGGTATTTCGCGCGCGATTGATGGCACTTTGCAAACTATTTGCGATTTAATGTGTCGATAAAAACCGACAGTGTTAACAGTTGTGTCAGGCAAGCCCGCTACGACTGACTTACACTGACTTCCACCCTTCTCATCTGTAACAAGGAATAACCTATGGGCGTGATCAGTGAGTTCAAGGCCTTCGCGGTCAAAGGTAATGTGGTCGACATGGCCGTCGGGATTATCATCGGCGCCGCCTTCGGCAAAATTGTTTCCTCGTTTGTAGGCGACGTGGTGATGCCACCGATCGGTCTGTTGATCGGCGGTGTGGACTTCGCTGATCTGGCGGTGACGCTCAAGGCTGCGCAGGGCGATGTCCCGGCGGTCGTGCTGGCCTACGGCAAGTTCATCCAGAGCGTGATCGACTTCCTGATCGTCGCGTTTGCGATCTTCATGGGGGTGAAGGCCATCAACCGCCTGAAACGCGAAGAAGCCGTGGCCCCCAGCCTGCCGCCGACGCCGAGCAAGGAAGAAGTGTTGCTGGGTGAGATCCGCGATCTGCTCAAGGCACAGAACGACAAACCGCAATAAGCCGTATCGGTTTGAACGAAGGCGCCTCCAGGGGCGCCTTTTTTGTTACCAGTAGTTCTCCACCGCCACCTGGCCGGGGCGCCGGGACAGGCTCAATTGCATATCGCGTTGTTTGAGCAACTGACGGGTGTCGTCGATCATTTGCGGGTTGCCGCAAATCATCACGCGCGAATGCGCTGGGGTCAGCGCGACGCCGGCTGCGCGCTCCAGCTCGCCATTCGCGATCAGGGTGGTAATGCGCCCGTGCAGCGCACCGGGGTGCTGCTCGCGGGTGACCAGCGGCAGATAGGTCAGCTTGTGGGCGTACTCGGCCAGGTACTCACGCTGCGCCAGCCCCTGGATCAGCGACTGATAGGCCAGCTCCCTGGCTTCCCGGGCGCTGTACACGAGGATGATGCGCTCGAATTTTTCCCAGACCTCGAAGTCCTGCAGGATCGACAGGAACGGCGCCACTCCGGTGCCGGTGCCCAGCAACCATAAGTCACGACCATCGACAAACCGGTTCAGGGTCAGGAAGCCTGTGGCCTGACGCTCGACCATCAACGTATCGCCGACGCGCAGACGGCTCAGCTCGCTGGTGAACTCGCCACCGGGCACCACGATCGAGAAAAAATCCAGGTACTCATCAAACGGCGACGACACCACGGAGTACGCGCGCCATACCGTGCTGCCATCGGCCTTGGTCACCCCCAGGCGCACGAACTGGCCGGCGGTGAACCGAAAGCCCGGGTCACGGGTGGTGCGCAGGGTGAAGAGGCTGGGGGTCAGCGATTGCACGTCGAGCAGGGTCTGGCGGGTAAATTTCTCAGCACTGGCCGTCATGGGGAGCTCCGTTCTACAGGTGCCCTAGTGTCCCCCAAAGTCACGTGCGGAAACACCCGTAGTCGGTAGTGGCATTGTGAATAGAGCAAAAACCCCACAAGTTGATGGCTATTTAATTGCACTGCTAAACATTTGGCTATTAGTCCAAGACACATCACAACATCGCCCCATAGTGCGATTGTCAGTGACGCACTACAGACGCTAAAACCCACTAAAAAAGGGCAAAACTTCGCAAAAAGTTGCGGACGGAAGTTGCACACCTGCTTAAAGAGTCTTAGAACACGACGAACAAGAACGAAAATTTCCGCTGCAAGTGTAGTCCATGTCCTACACTAATTTGCGTGCAACATTGGGGGCCAGGACGTACCCAAGTCACAAAGAACTCCATGGAGATTTTCCGATGGTCAACTGGCGCAATACACGACTCCCTAAACTGGAAGGCGAGGACAAGATCACCAGTGTATTTGAAATGGTAATCAACAAAACCTACGAGCTTGGCTTCCAATTCTGTTCCTTCACGATGAGTTCACAACGACCCACACACCCATGCAAACCGATTTGCCTCAACAACTACCCAAATGAATGGAACTCCCTGTACGACCAGGCCCACTTTTTCGACGTAGACCCGGTTGTCACCCACTGCAAACGTTGCGTATTACCGATCGTCTGGGAGGAAAAAGTGTTCGGCGCCGCGCCGAATTTGTGGGAACTGGCCCGGTCCTCTGGCGTGCATCTGGGGTGGACCCAGGCGGTCCACGATTTCCAGGGCGTGTTCAGCATGCTGACCCTGGGACGCAGCAAGGGCGAGGTCAGCCCGGAAGAGCTGTACGAAAAGGCCGGCCAGGTATTGTGGCTCTGTCATGCGATGCATGCGGTGGTCGCACAGAAATATGCCGACAAGCCCAACGCGCCTTCGGCCTGCAAATTGACACCACGGGAGACAGAAATCCTCAAATGGTCAGCCCTGGGCAAAACGGCTGCCGATATCGCCGCCATACTGTGCCTGTCGGAACGCACCATTGGTTTTCATCTCAAAAGCATCTTCACCAAAATGGGCGTCAATAACAAAATCGCTGCGGTGCTCTGTGCCTCGAAAGCAGGCTTGTTTTAACCCGCTTTGAAACACCGCATGTAATCACTCCAAAAAAAAAGTAACATTTACGGCCAACTCTGAGTGTTGACGCAGCCCCTCGGTGCCGCCTCGCAGTTCACTCAGACGGTTCCGCCGGCCGCCACAGCGCCTGCCGAACACCCATCGATTACCCAGAGCCTCCCCCGCCATGCCCCTGCTCGAAAGCCCGTTCGCCCAGCTCGATCTGATCCGCCAACCCGAGCAGCACAATGATCCGCTGCAGGCCTTCGACGCCGCCGACGAGTATCTGCTCAGCTACCTGGCCGAACAGCAACCGAACGCCGCAACTCGCGTGCTGGTGCTTAACGATAGCTTTGGCGCATTGGCCGCCAGCCTTGAGGGCCATGTGCAGGTGACATCCAGCGGCGACTCGTTTCTCGCCGCCCAAGGCCTGGAAAAAAACCTGCTGCGCAACGGCAAGGCGTTCGATGCGGTGTCGTTCATCCCCGCCAGCCAAGTGCCTGTCGGGCCATTCGACCGGGTGCTGATCCGCGTGCCGAAAACCCTGGCGCTGCTCGAAGAACAGTTGATCCGCCTGCAGGGCCAACTGGCGCCGGGCGCTGAAGTTATCGCCGCAGCGATGGTCAAGCATCTGCCACGGGCCGCCGGTGAATTGCTGGAGCAGTACATCGGGCCGATGCACGCGTCCCTCGCGCTCAAAAAGGCGCGGCTGTTGATCGCCACCGTTGGGGAGCGCCCGGCCGCCGTCTCGCCCTACCCCACCCGTTACGCCTTGGACACTCCAGCCATCGCCCTGCTCAACCACGCCAACGTGTTCTGCCGCGAAAGCCTGGACATCGGCACCCGCGCCTTCCTGCCACACTTGCCCACGGGCCTTGGCAGTGCGCGAGTCGCCGACCTGGGTTGCGGCAATGGCGTACTGGCGATTGCCAGCGCCCTGCAGAACCCGGACGCGCATTACACCTTGGTGGACGAGTCCTACATGGCCGTGCAATCGGCCGCCGAGAACTGGCAAGCGGCCCTGGGTGATCGCGAGGTCATCGTCCGCGCCGACGATGGCCTGGCCGGGCAGGCACCGCAATCGTTGGATGTGGTGCTGTGCAATCCACCGTTCCACCAGCAACAGGTGGTCGGCGACTTCCTCGCCTGGCGCATGTTCCAGCAGGCGCGCGAAGCGTTGGTGGTCGGCGGCGCCCTTTATATAGTCGGCAACCGTCACCTGGGTTATCACAGCAAGTTGGCGCGGCTGTTCCGGGGCGTCGAGCAAGTGGCCGCCACGCCCAAATTCGTCATTCTCAAAGCGCGCAAATAAAAAAAGACCCCGCCCCTCCAAAGAGGGGCAGGGTCAAAAACCGTGCCGCAAGGCAACGGGATGGGATGTCAGTGCGTGGTCAGGCCGGCCGCGCTCATGAACAGGCGCATCAGGCTGGCCACGATGAACAGGGCCAGCACGCTGCCGCTCCAGATCATCGCCAACCAACCAAGGCGCCGCCACAGCGGTTGCTTCTCAGCCTGTTCAATCTCGTGCAACGAAGGTTTGCCGGACATGAAACGACCCTCCTAGTGATAACCGTCTTCATGGGTGACCTTGCCGCGGAACACGTAGTAGCTCCAGAAGGTGTAGCCCAGGATGAACGGGATGATGAACAACGTGCCCACCAGCATGAAGCCCTGGCTTTGCGGCGGCGCGGCAGCGTCCCAGATCGATACCGACGGCGGGATGATGTTCGGCCACAGGCTGATCCCCAGGCCGCTGTAGCCGAGGAAGATCAGCACAAGCGTCAGCAGGAACGGCGTGTAGTGCGCGTTGCGCGCCACAGCGCGGATCAGCCCGTACATGGTCACCAGCACCAGGATCGGCACCGGCAGGAACCAGAACAGGTTCGGCAGGGTGAACCAGCGCGAGGCGATTTCCGGGTGCGATAGCGGTGTCCAGATACTCACGATACCGATCACCGCCAGCACCACGAAGGCCAATGGCCGCGCCAGGTTGTGCATCTGCTCTTGCAACTTGCCTTCGGTCTTCATGATCAGCCAGGTGCAACCGAGCAACGCGTAGGCCACGATCAGCGCCACGCCGCAGAACATCGTGAACGGCGTCGCCCAATCCAGTGAGCCACCGGCAAACTGGCGATCGACCACCGGGATGCCGTCGATGAACGCACCCAACGCGACGCCCTGGAAGAACGTGGCCGCCAGCGACCCGCCGATGAACGCCTTGTCCCACAGGTGACGCTTGTGGTCCTTGGCCTTGAAGCGGAATTCAAAGGCCACGCCGCGAAAGATCAGCCCGATGAGCATCAGCATCAGCGGCAGGTACAACGCCGACAGCACCACCGAATAGGCCAGCGGGAACGCGCCGAACAATGCCGCGCCGCCCAGTACCAGCCAGGTTTCGTTACCGTCCCAGACCGGGGCGACGGTGTTCATCATTACGTCACGGTCGGTCTTGCCGGGGATGAACGGAAAGAGGATGCCGATGCCCAGGTCGAAACCGTCCATGACCACGTACATCATGATGCCGAAGATGATGATCACGGCCCAGATCAGCGGAAGATCAATACCCATCTCAATGCCCCTTATGCTGGAGGTCGACGTGATCGTCATCGCTGCCGTCATCGGCCGCCGACAACGGCCGCGCCGGTGTGCGTTTCTGGCCTGGGCCACCGTGGGTTGGCTCGATGCCGTCGTGGGCCACCGGGCCTTTGCGCACCAGGCGCATCATGTAGCCCAAACCGGCGCCGAACAGCGCGAAGTACACCACCACGAACAGCACCAGGGTGATGCTCATCTGCGCCAGGCTATGCCCGGAGGACGCATCCGCAGTCCGCATCAGCCCGTAGACCACCCACGGCTGGCGGCCGATCTCGGTGGTGAACCAACCGGCGAGAATCGCGATCAAGCCGGACGGGCCCATCCACAACGCCAGGTACAGGAACGGCCGGGACGTATACATCTTGCCGCCCCGACGCAGCCAAAGGCTGAACAGGCCGGTGAAGATCATCAGGAACCCCAGGCCGACCATGACCCGGAACGACCAGAACACGATGGTCGAGTTGGGGCGGTCCTCAGGCGGGAACTCCTTGAGCGCCGGTACCTGTTTGTCCAGGGAGTGGGTCAGGATCAGGCTGCCGAGGTAGGGAATTTCCACCGCGTACTTGGTTTTTTCCGCCTTCATGTCGGGCCAGCCGAACAGGATCAGCGGCGTCGGCTCGTTGCCGATGTTTTCCCAGTGGCCTTCGATCGCGGCGATTTTCGCCGGCTGGTGCTGCAGGGTGTTGAGGCCGTGGAAGTCACCGATCACTGCCTGGATAGGCGCGACGATCAGGGCCATCCACATGGCCATCGACAGCATCTTGCGGATCGCCGGGTTGTCCTTGCCGCGCAGCAAATGCCAGGCCGCCGAAGAACCGACGAAGAACGCCGTCGCCACAAACGCCGCCGTGGCCATGTGCATCAGGCGGTAGGGGAACGAGGGGTTGAAGATCACGGCCAGCCAGTCCGTAGGGATCACGCGGCCGTCAATGATTTCAAAGCCCTGGGGAGTCTGCATCCAACTGTTGGAGGCGAGAATCCAGAAGGTCGAAATCAGCGTGCCGACGGCCACCATCACGGTCGCGAAGAAGTGCAGCTTGCGCCCCACCTTGTTCCAGCCGAACAGCATCACGCCGAGGAAACCGGCCTCGAGGAAGAAGGCCGTGAGTACTTCATACGTCAGCAGCGGCCCGGTGACGGAGCCGGCGAAGTCCGAGAAGCGGCTCCAGTTGGTGCCGAACTGGTACGCCATGACCAAGCCGGAGACCACACCCATGCCGAAGTTGACGGCAAAGACCTTCGACCAGAAATGGTAGAGGTCACGGTAGGTATCGTTATGGGTCTTGAGCCACAAGCCTTCCAGCACCGCAAGGTAACTCGCCAGGCCGATGGTAATCGCCGGGAACAGAATGTGGAACGAGATAGTAAACGCGAACTGAATTCGGGCGAGATCTAGCGCCTCCAAACCGAACATAAGTCTTCCTCTGTCAGGTAATACCGAATGCTGGCTGGAGGCCGCATCCACTGCCCCCACGGATATGGAGTGTGGCGAATTTCAATTCGTTTCTTTTTTTACCAACCACGTAGGGAGTCAGGCCTTGCGGCCGCCAGAACAAATCCTGAAATAGCTTTGATCTGGATCAATCACAGTCAAAAGAGTAGTCCCATTTTGGTAATTGGCTTGTGTGGTCTTTTGCCGCGTGACAGCTTGCCTCAGCGCAGTTTCTGCAACTGTTTGTTACAGCTTGATGCTAATCTCGGGCTTCCCTACCGCGCTGGCCCGAACTCCCGATGCCCAATGAACCCGCGTTGCTGTTGCGTCACCACCGCCCTTTCATCGCGTTCTGGCTGGCGCGGATCTTCACCGCCAGCGGCTTCCAAATGCTCACCGTGGCCATCGGCTGGAACCTCTATCAACTGACCGGCAACGTGCTGGACCTCGGCCTGGTCGGCCTGGTGGAATTCGTTCCCCGCGTGCTGTTCATGCTGCACACCGGGCATGTGGCCGACCGCTATGATCGGCGCAAGGTGGCGGCCATCTGTCAGACCGTGCAGGCGCTGATTGCCGTGTCCCTGGCCATTGGCGGCCTGACCGGCAATGTGACCCGCGAGATGATCTTTATCCTCGCCTTCCTGCTCGGCGCCGCGCGCTCCTTTGAAATGCCCACCACCCAAGCGCTGCTCCCGAGCATCGTGCCCAGCACGCTGTTCCCGCGCGCCGTGGCCTCGTCGCAATCGGCCCAGCAACTGGCAACCATCGTCGCCCCGGCCCTCGGCGGTTTGCTCTATGCGTTCGGCAGCGTGTGGGTGTATGGCCCGACCGTGGTGCTGTACCTCATTGCCTGCACGCTGACCCTCAACCTGCCCGCGCGCCAGACGCCGCTGAACAAGGCCAAGGCCACGATGGACTCGCTGCTGGCCGGGATTCGCTTTATCCGCAGTCGCCCGGACATCCTCGGAGCGATTTCCCTCGACCTGTTCGCCGTGCTGCTCGGCGGTGCCACCGCGTTGCTGCCGGTGTTCGCCAAGGACATCCTGCTGACCGGCGCCTGGGGCCTGGGCCTGCTGCGTTCGGCGCCGGCGGTGGGCGCGCTGTTGATGTCGTTGTGGCTGGCGCGCTTCTCGGTCGACCGGCACGTGGGCCGTGTGATGTTTACCGCCGTCGGGGTGTTCGGGGTGGCGACCATCGCTTTCGGCCTGTCCACCTCGTTCTGGTTTTCCCTGGCGGTGCTGGTGGTGCTGGGCGCGGCCGACATGATCAGCATGGTGATCCGCGCATCCTTCGTGCAATTGGAAACCCCGGACGACATGCGCGGGCGGGTCAGTGCGGTCAACGGCCTGTTTATCGGCGCGTCGAATCAACTGGGCGAGTTCGAATCCGGGATCACCGCCCACTGGTTCGGCACCGTGCCCGCCGTGGTCATGGGCGGGATCGGCACGTTGGTGGTGACCGGGACGTGGATCAAACTGTTCCCGACCCTGGCTCACCGCGACCGCATGCATGTGCCGCTGGACGAAGCCAAGGGCTGAACCTCACCACCAGCCGCTGCGGATATCCGTGACGTTCAGGGCCATTGATCAGCGGATATTGAGCTGGGTATTCAAGGTATTTCGCGGCGCGTTGATCGACGTGTTGCTGTATTCGAACCAGCCTTGGGCTTCGACATTCAGGTCGAACACATAGATGTAGCCCATCAACGTGCCCGCGCCATTGCAGGCCTGGCTGACGTTGCCGACCTGGCACACCGCAGTGCGTTGCCCGTTGAGTACCGCGCCATTGAAGCGCCCCATCGGGTTGTTGCCCAGGCCAACCTCCATCACCGACACCTGGGTAGGCCCACGGTGCGTACACATCTGTGTGCTCTGGGAGCGCTCCGGAATCGTTTCCACACACCCGGCCGACTCGACCTTGAACACCCGCACCTCGCTCAAGGCCGGTGCAGTCGCGCCCCACGCCGGTGCCGCACCTAACCACGCGCTGATACAAGCGATCAGAGCTAGACTCCACCGGTTGGCTTTTTTCATGCTGTCGATGACCCTGAATTAAACATCGGCGCAGTATGCCTCAAGGCCATGATTCACAGCCATGCGCCACAAAGCCAAGCCCGTGCGCCACACGGCCTCGGCTGCTGGTATGATGCGCCGCTTTTTCCGATCCTCTCTGAAACCACAGGCGCTTGGCGCAATTTGTGCTTTGACTTAGAGGTCAACAAATAACGACGCAACATAGCGTCACAGGGAGCAGGCATGCTGGAAAAGCTGTTTCAACTCAAAGCACACAACACGAACGTGCGAACCGAGATCCTCGCGGGCATCACGACATTCCTGGCCATGGCCTACATTTTGTTCGTGAACCCGAGCATCCTCGGCGAAACCGGCATGGACAAGGGCGCAGTGTTCGTCGCCACCTGCCTGGCAGCAGCCATCGGTTCGACCGTGATGGGCTTGATCGCCAACTACCCGATCGCGCTGGCGCCGGGCATGGGCCTCAATGCCTTCTTTACCTACACCGTGGTCCTGCACATGGGCCATACCTGGCAAGTGGCGCTGGGGGCGGTGTTCATTTCGGCGGTGCTGTTCTTCATGCTGTCGATCTTCCGCATCCGTGAATGGATCATCAACAGCATCCCCCTGCCCCTGCGCTCGGCGATTGCTGCCGGTATCGGCCTGTTCCTGGCGCTGATCGCCCTGCACAACGCCGGGATCGTGGTGAGCAACTCGGCCACCATGGTCGGCCTGGGCGACCTGAAACAACCGGCACCGATCCTCGCCGCCCTCGGTTTCGCGCTGATCGTCGCGCTGGAAGCCCTGGCGGTACGCGGCGCGGTGCTGATCGGCATCCTGGCGGTGACCATTGTCTCCATTCTGCTCGGCGTGACCCCGTTCGGCGGCGTGACCTCGATGCCACCGTCCCTGGCCCCGACCTTCCTGCAGCTGGATATCAAGGGCGCGCTGGACATCGGCCTGGTCAGCGTGATCTTCGCGTTCCTGTTCGTCGACCTGTTCGACAACTCCGGCACCCTGATCGGCGTGGCCAAGCGCGCCGGGTTGATGGACAAGGATGGCCACATGCCGAAAATGGGCCGTGCGCTGATCGCCGACAGCACCGCCGCCATGGCCGGTTCGCTGCTGGGCACCTCGACCACCACCAGCTACATCGAATCCGCCGCGGGCGTGAGTGCCGGTGGCCGCACCGGTTTGACCGCGGTCGTGGTCGCGATCCTGTTCCTGCTGGCGCTGTTCTTCTCGCCACTGGCCTCCAGCGTACCGGCCTTCGCCACTGCACCGGCGTTGCTGTTCGTGGCCGTGCTGATGACCTCGGGCCTGGCGGAAATCGACTGGGATGACATCACTGTTGCAGCGCCGGTGGTGATCACCGCCCTGGCGATGCCCTTCACTTACTCCATCGCCAACGGCATCGCCTTCGGTTTCATCGCCTGGACCGCCATCAAGCTGCTTTCGGGCCGCTACCGTGAGCTGAACCCGGCGCTGGTGATTCTGTCGATTCTGTTTGTGATCAAGCTGGGCTGGTTCAACGCATGACTTTTGACGCCGCAAGCTACACCGTTCAACTGCAAGACAAGGTCACGCGCTTGCGTGACCTGCTGGCACCGTTCGACGCGCCACAGCCTCAGGTCTTCGACTCGCCCCTGCAGAACTTCCGCCTGCGCGCGGAATTCCGCCTGTGGCGCGAAGCAGGGGAACGCCACTACGCAATGTTCTCCCAGGACGACAAGCGCACGCCGATCCTGATCGACGAGTTCCCCATCGCCAGCCAGCGCATCAACCAGTTGATGCCGCAGCTCAAGGCCGCCTGGCAAGCCAGCGCCGCCCTGAGCCACAAGCTGTTCCAGGTGGAGTTCCTGACCACCCTGGCCGGCGACGCGATGATCACCCTGTGCTATCACCGCCCGCTGGATGAGCACTGGCACACCGCCGCGAACCAACTGGCCGCCGACTTGAACGTGAGCATCATCGGCCGCTCCAAGGGCAAACGCGATGTGATCGGCCATGACTACGTGGTGGAAAAACTCGACGTCGGTGGCCGCACCTTCAGCTATCGCCAACCCGAAGGCGCCTTCACCCAGCCCAACGGCACGGTGAACCAGAAGATGCTCAACTGGGCATACGACGCACTCGGCGATCGCCCGGACGATCTGCTGGAGCTGTACTGCGGCAACGGCAACTTCACCCTGCCGCTGGCCACCCGCGTGCGCAGCGTGCTCGCCACCGAAATCAGCAAGACCTCGGTGAACGCAGCCCTGAGCAACCTCGATGAAAACGCAGTGGATAACGTCACCCTGGTGCGCCTCTCCGCCGAAGAACTCACCGAAGCGCTGAACGACGTGCGCCCGTTCCGACGCCTGCACGGCATCGACCTGAAAAGCTACGAATTCGGCAGCGTCTTCGTCGACCCGCCGCGCGCCGGCATGGACCCGGACACCTGCGAACTGACCCGGCGCTTCGACAACATCCTCTACATCTCCTGCAACCCGGAAACCCTGGCGGCGAACATTGCGCAACTGCATGACACGCACCGGATTACCCAATGCGCGATGTTCGACCAGTTCCCATGGACGCACCATATGGAGTCCGGGGTGCTGTTGACCCGTCGATAACCTCCCTTACGGTTCCTTGCGCGGCCGACCGCCCTTCTTGCCATTGGCTCGGGCGGCGGCGGATTTGGCCGCGCTGCTTTTGCGGCCGTTGTGCGACGCCACCAGGCTCACGGCCAGATCCATCAAGGGCTGGCTGGTCGCAATCAGGCCGGTGATGGAAACATGCAGGTCGCGGGCTTCACAGCACAGCGCCTTGCCGCCAAAGCCGACCTCCAATTGCTCGAAGTCCTGCGTGGAAAACCCTTCGAACTCCGGAAGACCGGCCACCGGCAACATGATGCGACTGCCATCGCTGAAGCCGATGGAGATGCAGTCATCCTCGTAACGCACCGAGCAGGCATTGGCGTACACACGCTTCAGTTTGCGCCCCCGCACTATGGCCTTATCGATATCGGCCTCAGTGATCGGTACATCGGGCAAGCTTTTGGCTTTTACGATTTTCATAGATCAATCTCCACACAATCTGGCGCCCTGACCAGATTCAAAAGGGTTCGCTGCCCCGCCACATCGTGTCGGGCGTTTGCAATCACATAGACGCCACGCCGAATGATCAACCCCGGCACCACCTCGTCGGCGTCCCAATCCCAGGAATGGTTCTCCAGGCAAACCGTTTGCAGTTTTTCCCACCAGATCCTTCGTACACGAGCCAGGACGTGTCGCTGCATCAACGTCTGGCGAATGCCCTCCAGAATCCCGGGGGGTGGCCGCCGCCGTTCGGGGTCTACATCCCAAAGCTCCACTCGCCCATCCAGAAAGCTGAAACGAAAACGCGCATCCCATTGCTTTCCCCTGAAATGCACGTGAGGCGGGCAATGCTCATCCCTGAGAAACACCGCAATCACATGTCCTTTGTAAGTGCCTACTTTCATCGTAACCCATCCGTTAGGTTATTTTCCGCCGGGTAACACTTTTCCATGCATCACCCGACAACCGGCTCCTTGATCAGGGCGTTTTTCACAGCGTAGTAACAGCGGGCAAACCGTCGAATACGGTCTTGTAACGACTCATGGCAGCACCTGGAAATGCCCGGTCTCACTGATTAACGGTTCGATAATCGAACACATCTACCGCCATCGATTGACCAAATTAACCATTCAGTACATTTTATCCGCACAACGAACAATAACTGTGGAGATCCCCTTATGCCGCCCATCGTGCTGGTGCTCAACGGCCCCAACCTCAACCTGCTCGGCACCCGTGAGCCCGCCACCTATGGCCATGAAACCCTGGCCGACATCGCCGCGCTATGTGGCCGCAGTGCCGAGCAACTGGGGCTGACCATCGAATTTCGCCAAACCAACCACGAAGGCGAATTGCTCGACTGGATTCACGGCGCCCGCGCCCGTTGCGCCGGTATCGTGATCAACCCGGCGGCCTGGACCCACACCTCGGTGGCGATTCGCGATGCGCTGGTGGCCAGTGAAGTGCCGGTGATCGAGGTGCATTTATCCAACGTGCATGCGCGCGAGCCGTTTCGTCATCACTCGTTCGTGTCGCCCATCGCCAAGGCGGTACTCGCCGGGTTTGGCAGCCACGGCTATCACCTGGCCCTGGAACATTTCAGCCGCACGGTGAAAGGATGAGCCCGATGAAACCGCGCGTCCTCGCCGGCCTGATCGGCGCCGGCATCCAGGCCTCCCGCACGCCCGCCCTGCATGAACAGGAAGGTGACGCCCAAGGCCTGCGCTACCTGTATCGCCTGATCGACCTGGAACCGCTGCAGTTGGACATCAATGCCCTGCCCGACCTGCTGCAGGCCGCCGAGCAGATGAACTTCACCGGGTTGAACATTACCTACCCGTGCAAGCAGGCGATCCTGCCTTTACTCGATGAATTGTCCGACGAGGCCCGGGGCATTGGGGCGGTCAACACCGTGGTGTTCAAAGCGGGCAAACGCATCGGCCATAACACCGACTGCCTGGGGTTCGCCGAAGGTTTCCGGCGCAACTTGCAGGATGTCGTTCGGCGACGCGTGGTCCAGATGGGCGCCGGCGGCGCAGGCGCGGCGGTGGCCCATGCGCTGCTGGCGGAAGGCGTTGAGCACTTGAGCATTTTCGACGTAGACGCCAGCCGCGCCCAGGACCTGGCGGATAACCTCGCACACTGTTTCGGCCCGGGACGGGCCCAGGTCGGCACCCATCTGGAAAACGCCATGGCCGAGGCCGACGGGTTAGTGAACACCACGCCGATGGGCATGGCCAAACTGCCCGGCACGCCCGTGCCGCCGGCCTTGCTGCACGCGCAATTGTGGGTCGCGGAAATCGTGTATTTCCCACTGGAAACCGAACTGCTGCGCAACGCCCGCGCCTTGGGTTGCCGCACTCTGGATGGCGGCAACATGGCAGTATTTCAGGCGGTGAAGGCGTTCGAATTGTTCAGTGGCGTAGTGCCGGATGCACACAGGATGTTGGCGCACTTCCAGAGCATGAAGAGCTGACGGCCGAAACCGCATCCAAATGTGGGAGGGTGTTTGCCCCTCCCACCGTGAATCCGCGCTAACCTCAGGTTTGCAGGTAACGCAGCACCGACTCGCAAATCATCTGTCGATGCCGCTGCTTAACGGCCTCGTCCGACAATTCGATCTGAAAAATCTCACTGAACGTATGGCGGTTGGATACGCGATAAAAACAGAATGAGTTGATCAGCAGGTGAACGTCCAGCGGCTCCAGCCCCTCGCGGA
This sequence comes from Pseudomonas sp. LY-1, assembly GCF_053502595.1. Taxonomy (NCBI): domain Bacteria; kingdom Pseudomonadati; phylum Pseudomonadota; class Gammaproteobacteria; order Pseudomonadales; family Pseudomonadaceae; genus Pseudomonas; species Pseudomonas sp. LY-1. The sequence goes on from NZ_CP094353.1 coordinate 6,006,520, forward strand.
ACAGCCCCATTTCGGCGCCACGGCGCAAGGTCGTGCCCAGCGCGTCCAGGATGTTGCTGTTCATCGCCTTGATTGAATCGGAGCGCTTCACGTACTCGGCATTGTGGATATTTTCGATGCAGACGATACGCACGAAATCCACGTTCCGGTCGTGGTGATCGAAGGTGAACTCCACCAGCCGACTGATCGCTTCGCGCGGCTCCAGGGCCGTGAGGTTCATGCGTGATTCGGTGTTGCGGATATCGCCGTAGAGCTTCTCCAGCACCTCGACGTACAACTGCTCCTTGCTGCCGAAGTAGTAATAGATCATGCGTTTGGAGGTGTGGATACGCTCGGCGATCGCATCCACGCGAGCGCCGGACAGGCCCTGCTGAACAAACTCGACAATGGCTTCTTGCAGTATGTTTTCGCGGGTCTTTTCCGGGTTGTTCTTGCGACTCTTGCGCGGTGCGTCTGACACTGCGGAGAGATCGGGAGTCAAGGTCATGGTGCGCTCACGGCCGTTTTTTATTGTGCAGGCCGCGATTATGGGCCGCGGCGCTCCCCGAAGGAAGCACCGGCCCTGCCGTCACAACCGTGCCTGGCGTACCGCACCACTGCGCGACTTGGCCATCGCCGCCAGACGCACCGCCACATTGGCCGCACCGTAGCCGGCGTAGCCATGCTTGCGCTGGATGATCTCGAAGAAAAACCGTCCTTCGAACGGCTCGGTGTACACATGAAACAACTCACCGCCCTGGGCGTCGCGGTCGTACAGCACGTTGTAGTACGCCAGCTCGCTGAGGAACTCGTCGTCGAAATCGAAGCGCGCCGCCAGGTCGTCGTAGTAGTTGAGCGGGATATCCAGCAGCGGCACACCCGCCTCCTTGGCCCGGCGCACTTCGGCGAAAATATCCGCGCAGTCGAAGGCAATGTGATGCACACCCGAGCCGCGATAGCTCGACAGCGCGTGGGAAATCGCGGTGTTGCGGTTTTCGGAAATATTCAGCGGCAAACGAATCGAGCTGCAACGGCTGCGCAGCGCACGGCTTTTCACCAGGCCATACGGATCAGGCAGCACCACTTCGTCATCGGCCTCGAAATCCAGCAAGCTCTTGTAGAACAGCACCCAGCTGTCGAGGCTGTCGGCAGGCAAGGCCATCGCCATGTGGTCGATGCGCAAAAGCCCACCGCTGGTGGCAGCGCCCGGTTGCAGATTGAAATCGGTGTCGTATACGCCTTCGCTTGGGTCCACCAGGTAAATCAGGCTACCGTCCGGCGCGCGCACCGCCGCCAATTCCAGTTCGTTCGGCCCGACCAGGCCACGATACGGCTGGCCCTTGTAGGCCACCGCCCGTTCCAGGGCCTTGGCGCTGTCCTTGACCCGAATCGCGGTGGCGCACAGCGACGGCCCATGCGCCTCGAAAAAGTTGTGGGCGAAGGAGTAGGGCTCGCAGTTGAGGATCAGGTTGATATCGCCCTGACGCAGCAGGCTGACGCTCTTGGAGCGATGCTGGCCGGCCTTGACGAAGCCCAGGCGCTCCAGCCATTGGGTCAGCTTGGCGCCGAGGTCTTCGTCCACGGCAAACTCAAGGAACTCGATGCCGTCGTATTCGCTGGCGGGCGGGGTTTCGAAGAGGATATCCAGCGGTACGGCGGGGCGTTCCTGCGCCAGGCGTTGGCGGGTTTTCTCTTCCAGGTAGAGCAACGAGCGCAGGCCGTCCGCCGCGTTGGCTCGGGTTGGCGCGGCGCGGAAGCCGTCGTTGAAGATTTCCAGGGACAGCGGCCCGGTATAGCCGCTCTTGATGATCGGCGCGAGAAAACCCGCCAGGTCGAATTCGCCTTGGCCGGGGAAGCAACGGAAGTGTCGGCTCCACTCCAGCACATCCATGGCCAGGATCGGTGCGTCGGCCATCTGCACAAAGAAGATCTTGTCGCCGGGGATCTCGGCGATGGCGCTCGGGTCGCCCTTGAGCGACAGGGTGTGGAAGCTGTCGAGCAACACCCCGAGGCTCGGGTGATCGACCTGACGCACCAGGTTCCACACCTGCTGCCAGGTGTTCACATGCCGGCCCCAGGCCAGCGCTTCATAGCCGATGCGCAAGCCACGGCGGCCGGCGTGTTCGGCGAGCAGGCTGAGGTCATCGAGTAGAATACGTTCATCGCCCACGCAATCGGCCGAGGCGTTGCTGCACACCAGCACCAGGTCGGTGCCCAGCTCGTGCATCAGGTCGAATTTACGCTCGGCGCGCTCCAGGTTGCGCGCCAGGCGGTCGCGGCGGCAGCCTTCAAAGTCGCGGAACGGCTGAAACAAGGTGATGGCCAGGCCCAAGTCAGTGCATATTTGCCTGACTTCCCGCGGGCTGCCGTCGTAATACAACAGGTCGTTCTCGAAAATCTCGACCCCATCAAACCCGGCGGCGGCAATGGCTTCGAGCTTTTCCGGCAGGGTGCCGCTCAAGGAAACAGTGGCGATGGAACGTTGCATGGGGCGACTCCCGGCAATTGTTATTTACAGTAAATTATTCGCCCCCTAGCCTAATGCAGCAATTGAAATGTACGAACCAGTTAGTTTTCAGGGCGATTATCGAACACAATGGGCATTGGCGAATTGACGATTTTTTAGCCACTGCGCACCATCGATTCCGTAACAAAACCCAGAACACACCATAAAAATTTCAAAAACGGGTAAACCCTCATGCCTTCGCAAAACTCAGTCCTGGCTGCGCGCCCGGCCAACCCGCACGCCGGCATCGGCGACAAGATCCGCGGTGCAATGGCCGTCGGTAAAACTCGCTGGGGCATGCTGGCCCTGGTGTTCTTCGCGACCACACTCAACTACATCGACCGCGCCGCCCTCGGCGTAATGCAACCGATCCTGGCCAAAGAAATGAGCTGGACGGCGATGGACTACGCCAACATCAACTTCTGGTTCCAGGTCGGCTACGCGATTGGCTTTGTGCTGCAAGGCCGGCTGATCGACCGCGTAGGTGTCAAGCGCGTGTTCTTCTGCGCGGTGCTGCTGTGGAGCGTGGCTACCGGCGCCCACGGCCTGGCCACCTCGGCCGTCGGCTTCATGGTTTGCCGCTTTATCCTCGGGCTGACCGAGGCCGCCAACTACCCGGCCTGCGTCAAGACCACCCGCCTGTGGTTCCCTGCCGGCGAGCGCGCAGTGGCCACCGGCATCTTCAACGCTGGCACCAACGTCGGCGCGATGATGACGCCGATGCTGCTGCCGTTGATTCTGCATGTGTGGGGCTGGCAAGCGGCGTTCCTGTGCATGTCGGCACTCGGTGGGATCTGGCTGCTGTTCTGGGGCTTGAAGTACTACAACCCGGAAGAGCATCCGACGGTTAAGCAGTCCGAACTGGACTACATCCAACGGGAAGTCGAACCGGAACAGCCCCGCGTCCCCTTCAGCCGCATCCTGCGCATGCGCGGCACTTGGGCCTTCGCCATCGCCTACTCGCTGACCGCGCCGGTGTTCTGGTTCTACCTGTACTGGCTGCCGCCGTTCTTGAACCAGCAATACAACCTGGGCATCAACGTCACGCAGATGGGTATCCCGCTGATCATCATTTACCTGACCGCCGACTTCGGCAGCGTGGGCGGTGGGATTCTGTCGTCGTTCCTGATCGGCCGCGGGATGAATTCGATCAAGGCGCGGCTGCTGTCGATGCTGCTGTTCGCCTGCTGCATCATCGGGGTGATCATGGCCGCCGGCTCCAGCCAGTTGTGGGTCGCGGTGTTCGCCATCTCCCTGGCGATTGGCGCACACCAGGCCTGGACCGCCAACATCTGGAGCCTGGTGATGGACTACACGCCCAAGCACATGATGAGTACGGTATTCGGCTTCGGCGGCATGTGCGCGGCCATCGGCGGCATGTTCATGACCCAGATTGTCGGCCACATCCTGACCGTGACGAACAACAACTACACCGTGCTGTTCACCCTGATCCCGGCGATGTACTTCATCGCGCTGACCTGGATGTACTTCATGGCACCGCGCAAGATTCCCAGGGTCGACGCCTGATTCAGCGCCGCCGCTGCTGCCAGGCAGCGGCCAACCCGCTCATGCAGATCACCCCGATGCCGACCACCGTGGTCAAGTCGGGGGTATGCGCAAACACCAGCCAGCCCAACACGCCCGCAAACACGATCTGGCAATAGCCGAACGGCGCCAGCAAGGCCGGCGCCGCGAAGCGGAAGGCCTGGGTCAGCAGCAAGTGCGCGGTCATCCCGCAGGTGCCCAACGCCAGCATCAACACGCCGTGCCACAGGGTTGGCACTTGCCAGAAGAACGGCACCATCGCACTCATCACCAAGGTATTGCACAGGCCGGCGAAGAAGTTACTGGTGGTGGGCGTGTCGTATTGGCTGAGGATGCGCGTGAGCAGTTGGTAGAAGCAGAAGAACAATGCCGAGCACAGCGGCAGCAGCACCGCCGGGGTGAACAGTTCACCGCCCGGGTGGATGATCACCAGCACCCCGACAAACCCGCAGATCACCGCCAGCCATTGGCCACGCGTCACGTGTTCACCGAGCAGAGGCACCGACAGCGCCGTCACCAGGATCGGCGCGAGGAAGTTCACTGCGGTGGCTTCCGCCAGCGGGATGTAATGCAGCGCGGCGGTAAAAAACAGGCTGGTACCCAACAGGCACAAGGCCCGCACCACCTGCATCCCCGGCCGCGTGCTGCGCAGCACGCGCAAGCCCGATTGCGGCAGGAAAATCCCGGCCATCAACAAGGTATGCACCAGGTAACGCGCCCACACCACCATCACGATCGGGTAGAACCCGGCCAGGAATTTGGACAAGGCGTCGTGGCTGGAGAACAGAAAAGTCGCCACCACAATCAGCAGAATGCCTTTGAAGGGATGGTTGACGCCGGAAAGTGGGGTGCTGACAGTCATTGAATTCTCTTGCGTGGCGGGCTGAACGCGGTGGTACTCAACCCGTTAATCTAGCAGCCGGGCATGCGTCTGCCCCAAGAGCATAACCAAACACCGTGCGAACAGCGCACTAAATCACTGCAATCGAGTCCAACGCTGCACGTTCGCCCCGGCGTTGCACACTTTTTAACCAAGGCCTTGCCGCTATGAAAAAAACTGTCTTTCTTCTGTCTACCCTTGCCCTGCTCGCCGCGTGCAACCAAGAGTCCAAGGCGCCCGCCAAACCGGCGCCGCCTTCCGTGCAAGCGACCCTGGTGCCGCAAACCCCACCCACCGACAGTTGGGTCGGCAAATGGATCGGCGTCGAAGGCTTGCACCTGACCATCGCCAAGGACGACGGCATCGGCCGTGGCCACTACCTTCTTACCATGCAATACGGCCTCGACGCCGACGCCGCCGGCACCTTCAAAGGTGAAGCGGCCGAAGACGGCATCGCCTTCACCCGCCCCGATGGCCCGCAACAGCTGCGCGCCGGTGACGGTGCGGCAACCGGGTTGAAATGGCTGGCGGATAAAAAGAACTGCCTGATCGTCGCCACCGGCGAAGGCTATTGCCGTTAATCACGACCATAATCAATCACGCTTAGCACACAGAGGATTGCCCCATGCTATGGAAAAAAGGCCGACGCAGCGACAACGTGGTGGATGCCCGCGATGACAGTGGCGGTGGTGGTGGCGGCATGCGTTTTGGCGGCGGCAAGGGCCTGAGCCTGACCGCGATTGTGTTGATCGTCGGCATCGGCTGGCTGACCGGCCAGGACCCGCTGCAGATCCTCGGCCAATTGACCGGCCAGCTGGAGCAGGCGCCCTCGGTGAGCACCCCGTCGCGCCAGGCGCCGCCGGCCAATGATGAGCAAACCGACTTTGTCCGTGCAGTGCTCGGCGATACCGAAGACACCTGGGCCCAGGTGTTCCAGGAAAACGGCTTGGCCTACAAGAACCCGAAACTGATTCTGTTCCGTGGCCGGGTCAATTCCGCCTGCGGTGGCGCCACGTCCGCCAGCGGCCCGTTCTATTGCCCGGCGGATCAGCAGGTGTACCTGGACCTGGATTTCTTCCGGGAAATGTCGCAACGCTTCCAGGCCGCCGGCGATTTTGCCCAGGCCTACGTGATCGCCCACGAAGTCGGGCACCACGTGCAGACCTTGCTCGGCATCTCGTCGAAGATCCAGGCTGCACGCCAGCAAGGCCGGCAGATGCAAGGCGACGGCGGCCTGCTGGTGCGTCAGGAGCTACAGGCCGACTGCTTTGCCGGCGTGTGGGCCAACCGCGCGCAAAAACGCCTGAACTGGCTGGAACCCGGCGATATCGAAGAAGCGCTGAATGCGGCCAACGCGATTGGCGATGACCGTTTGCAGCAACAGGGCCAGGGCCGTGTCGTGCCGGACTCGTTTACCCACGGCACCTCGGCGCAGCGCGTGCGTTGGTTCAAGACCGGCTTTGCCCAAGGCCAGATCACTCAATGCGACACCTTCGCGGCCAAGAGCCTTTAAATGCATACGCGATTGCGAATGCTGCTGGGTGTGCTGGTCGCCTGCAGCGCCTCCACCTGGGCCGCCGAGCAGGGGGTCAAGGCGGTCAGCCCCGAGCGCTTTCACCTACCGGCCGGCGACCTCAGCCTCGGCTTGAGCCAGGACTGGAGTAAACCCCTGCCCAACGTCACCCGTGCGTTGATCATCGTGCATGGTCGCCTGCGCAACGCACAGACCTACCTGCAGAGCGCTGAAGACGCCGCCGAACATGCCGGGGTTGGCGGCACGACGCTGGTGGTCGCGCCGCAGTTTCTCAATGACTCGGACGTGAAACGCCATCACCTGGCCCCGCAAGTGCTGCGCTGGAACGGCAATGACTGGATGGCCGGCGAGCCCTCCACGGGCCTCGGCCAGGTCAGTTCCTACGGCGCCCTGGACCAGATTATCGAGCACCTGGGCAACCGCACCGTGTTCCCGGCACTGAAAGAGATTGTGGTGGCCGGCCATTCCGGCGGCGGCCAGGTGGTGCAGCGCTTCGCGCTCACCGGCCAGGCTCAACCGAGCCTGCAAAGCGCGGGCATCCGCCTGCGCTATGTGGTGGCCAACCCGTCGTCCTACGCCTACTTCAGCCCGCAGCGCCCGGTGCCGTTCAAGGTCGCCGACTGCCCTGGCTTCAATGACTGGAAGTACGGCATGCAACACCTGCCCGCCTATGCCAAGGGGCAAAGCGCCGAGCAACTGGAACAGGCCTATGTGTCGCGTGACATCACCTACCTGCTGGGCCGGCAAGACACCGACCCGAACCACCCGGCGCTGGATAAAAGCTGCGAAGCCGAGACCCAGGGCGCGTACCGCCTGATTCGCGGGCACAACTATTTCGACTACCTCAAGCAGCGCCACCCGCAACTGACCCAGAAGCTGGTGGAAGTGCCGGGGGTTGGGCATAACGGCGATGGGATCTTCACTTCGCCTGAAGGGCAGAAGGCACTGTTCTCTCAGTAACACCTGCAGAAACCGGCTCAACCTGTGGGAGGGGGCTTGCCCCCGATTGCGGTGTAACAGTCAGCAAATTTTTAACTGACAGACTGCTATCGGGGGCAAGCCCCCTCCCACATTTGAGCTCTATTGCCCGGGCTGGATCATCCGGCGCAGTACCGCGCAGTCTGCGGCATGCCAATCAGCCAGCTCGGGCCACGGGTTTTCCGGCAGGTTGACCAACACCGTTCTGGTCCCCGCCGCGCGGCCGCAATCCAGGTCAAAGCGGTAATCCCCCACCATCACCATCGCACTGGGCGATACATCCCAGGCCGCCGCCAGTTTCAGCAGGCCGCCTGGGTCGGGCTTGGGCGGCGCATCATTGCGCCCCAGTACATCCTCGACGGCAAAGCAGTCCGCCAGGCCAATCGCTTCCAACGTCACATGCGCCAGCTCCCGCGCATTGCGGGTCAGGATGCCCAGGCGACAACCCCGCCCGGCCAATTCCCGCACCAGTTCCACCGAGCCTTGCGCCGCGACCGAACCCAGCGCCAGCTCGCGCTCATGCTCCAGCAACCAGGCATGTTTGGCCGCCGCGACATCCGCCGGCAATGCTGCGAGGTGGGTGAGGATGTCATCCTCGGGCGGAATATCCAGCGCTACGCGAATGGCCGCGAAATCATGCACGGCCACCGTGAGGGTGCCGTCCATGTCGAACACCCAATGTTTAATCTGCGCCAGGCTCACGCCCAGTCCTTACGGTGGCGGATCAGGCCTTCCTGAGTGACCGAGGCCACCAGTTGCCCAGCGCGGTTGTACACGCTGCCCCGTGAGAAACCACGGGAATTGCCGGCCCACGGGCTGTCCATGGCGTAGAGCAACCAGTCATCGGCGCGCAGGTCGGCGTGGAACCACAGCGCGTGGTCAAGGCTGGCGACCTGCATGTCTTTCTGCCACACGGTCTTGCCATGGGGCAGCAGCGACGTGGTCAGCAAGCCGAAGTCCGAGGCGTAGGCCAGCAGGTACTTATGCAGCGCCGGCGTGTCGGCCAAAGCGCCGTCGGCGCGGAACCACACGTACTTGACCGGGTCGGACGGCTGCGGGTTGAACGGGTCTTTTTCGGTCACCGGGCGCACTTCGATCGGCTTGGGGCACAGCAACTTGTCGCGCATGTGCTCGGGGATCAGGTGGACGCGCTGCTTGGTCAGTTCCAGCTCCGACGGCAGGTTTTCCGGGCCGACCACCTCGGGCATGCTGGTCTGGTGCTCGAAGCCGGCTTCGTCGTACTGGAACGACGCGCTGCAGGTAAAAATCGGGTGGCCCTTCTGGATCGCCGTCACGCGGCGTGTGCTGAAGCTGCCGCCATCGCGCACGCGGTCCACCGAATACACCACCGGCAATGCGGCATCGCCGGGGCGCAGAAAATAACCGTGCAAAGAATGCACGTGCCGCTCGGCTTCTACGGTCTGGCTGGCAGCCGACAGCGACTGGCCGAGCACTTGCCCGCCGAACAGTTGGCGAAAACCCAGGTCCTGGCTGCGGCCGCGAAAGAGGTTTTCCTCGATCGGCTCCAGGGTCAGCAAGTCCACCAGATCTTCCAATACTTGGCTCATAGAGCAACTCCTACAATCTATGGGGCATTCCGGGCTGCTTATCCGTGCAGCGTGTCCAACCATTGGGCGCGGGTGATGCGGTACAAAACATGCGGGCGCAGCGGGTCATCAGCCGCGACCTTGGGGTGTTCAAAATCTGCCTGGGGATCGTAATGCATCCCGATGGCTTGCATGACTTTTTGTGATGGCAGATTGGTTTGGGTGGTGAAGGCGACGATTTCGTCCAACTGCAGGCGGTCGAAACCACAACGCAACGCGGTCCATGCCGCCTCGCTGGCATACCCCAGGCCCCAATGCTCACGCGCCAGGCGCCAGCCGATTTCCACCGCAGGGGTGAAGGCGGTTTCAAAGCTGACATTCTGCAACCCGGTCAGGCCGATGAACTCGCCGCTGTCCTTGCGCTGCAAGGCCCACAGGCCGAAGCCGTATTCGGCGAAATGCCCACGAATCCGGCCGATCAACGCGGCGCTTTCCAGGCGGTCCAATCGGGCCGGGAAATAACGCATCACCTGCGGGTCGGCGCACATGTGCGCAAACGCCGGCAGGTCGGCATCGCGCCATTGGCGCAGCACCAGGCGTGCGCTGTGCAATTCCAGTATCGGCTCCATGGGTCCCCCTCCCTTGCCATGTGCGTGAGTGTACCGCGCTGTTAAGATCCGTCGCAGGTTCCCGTCAGAAAATCCCATGCCTTTGCCATTGATCTACCACGATGATTACAGCCCCGAGTTCCCGGCGGACCACCGCTTCCCGATGGACAAGTTCCGCCTGTTGCGTGACCACTTGGTGTCCACCGGGCTGACCCAGGACAGCCAACTACTGCGCCCACCGCTGTGCCCGGCGGACATTCTGGCCCTGGCCCATGAACCTGGGTATATCGAACGCTACATGAGCGGTGAGTTGTCCCGCGAAGACCAACGGCGCCTCGGCCTGCCCTGGAGCGAAGCCCTGGCGCGGCGTACCGTGCGCGCGGTGGGCGGTTCGATCCTGGCGGCGGAGCAGGCGCTGGAGCACGGCCTGGCCTGCCACCTGGCGGGCGGCACCCATCACGCCCACTACGATTACCCGGCGGGCTTTTGCATCTTCAATGACCTGGCCGTGATCAGCCATTACCTGCTGGCCAGCGGCCGGGTCAACCGCGTGCTGATCTTCGACTGCGACGTCCACCAGGGCGACGGCACCGCGCGCATCCTCCACGACACGCCGGACGCGATCACCGTGTCGCTGCACTGCGAAAAGAACTTCCCGGCGCGCAAGGCCCAGAGCGACTGGGACATCCCGCTGCCCATGGGCATGGGTGATGCCGATTACCTCAAGGTGGTGGACGACGCGCTCAACTACCTGCTGCCGCTGTACCAGCCGGACCTGGTGCTGTACGACGCGGGCGTCGACGTGCATAAGGACGACGCCCTCGGCTACCTCAAGCTGACGGACGAAGGCGTCGCCGCCCGCGATGAGAGCGTGATGCGCCATTGCCTGGGCCGCGACATTCCGATGATGGGCGTGATCGGCGGCGGCTACAGCAAAGACCGTGTGGCCTTGGCCCGCCGCCACGGCATCCTGCACCACAGCGCACAACGGGTGTGGACGTCATCAGGTTGTCATTGAAATATGGGCGTTACCCACAATGCCTGTGGAACGGCCTGTGGATAACTTGAGCGTAAACGTCTGAAAGCCAGTAACCGCATAGCCTGTAGGAAGCTGTACGTTTTTTGATCAGGAACTTGCGCCGTCCTCGGGTAGAATGCTCGGCCTATTCACGCGACCGTAGCCCTGCCCATGCCTCAGACCCCTGCCCAACACGTCACCATTATCGGCGGCGGCCCTGCCGGCCTGATGGCCGCTGAAATCCTGAGCCAGGCGGGCCTGCGGGTGGACGTGTACGACGGCATGCCCTCGGTGGGGCGCAAGTTCCTGCTGGCCGGTGTGGGCGGCATGAACATCACCCATTCCGAGGCTTACCCGGCGTTCCTGTCACGCTATGCCGAACGTGCGCCGCAGATGGCGCCGTTGCTGCGTGCGTTTGGTGCGCAAGCGCTGTGCGAATGGATTCATGGCCTGGGCATCGACACCTTTGTCGGCACCTCCGGCCGAGTGTTTCCCACAGACATGAAAGCCGCCCCGTTGTTGCGTGCCTGGCTCAAGCGCCTGCGCGACCACGGCGTGGTTATCCACACCCGCCATCGCTGGCTGGGCTGGAGCGCGGACGGCGGTTTACTTATCCACAGCCCGGACGGCGAAAAAACCATCCACAGCGACACCGTGCTGCTCGCCCTTGGCGGCGGCAGTTGGTCACGCCTGGGCTCCGACGGCACCTGGCTCAAGCGGCTGGAAGCTAAAGGCGTGCCCTGCGCGCCGTTACAGCCGAGTAATTGTGGCTTCGAGGTGTCGGCCTGGAGCGAACTGATGGTCAGCAAATTCGCTGGCGCACCGTTGAAAAACGTCGCTATCGGCCTGGGAGATGACAAGCCGCGCCTCGGCGAATGCGTGATCACCGCCAGCGGTATCGAGGGCAGCCTGATCTATGCGCTGTCGGCACCGATTCGTGAGGCGATCAATCGCAATGGCGCCGCCACGGTGCACATCGACCTGCTGCCGAGCAAGCCGCTGGACAAGGTCCAGGCCGCCTTGGCCAAGCCGCGTGGGTCGCGCTCGATGAGCAAGCATCTGCACAGTCAGTTGGGGTTGGATGGGGTCAAGGCGGCGTTGTTGCGTGAGCTGGCACCCGCCGAACACTTCAACGACCCGGCGCAATTGGCTGTGGCTATCAAGGCATTGCCCCTGAGCCTGGTGAAAACCCGGCCGATGGATGAAGCGATCAGTACGGCGGGCGGTGTGCCGTTTGAGGCGCTGGATGAGCGGTTGATGCTCAAGCAATTGCCGGGGGTGTTTTGTGCGGGGGAGATGCTGGACTGGGAGGCGCCGACCGGCGGGTATTTGCTGACGGGGTGTTTTGCCAGTGGCAGAGCGGCCGGGCGGGGGATGTTGGAGTGGCTTAAGCGTTGAGATCTGTGGTGAATTCAAAGCCGTCATCGGGGGCAAGCCCCCTCCCACATTTTGAATGTATTCACAGATCAAAACTGTGGGAGGGGGCTTGCCCCCGATGACGGCCATCAGCAGCGCCGCAAAATCACTTCTTCTTACGCGGCCCGGTATTGAACACCGGCACCTTGCGCACCGGCTTGATCGACGGCTCGGCAGGCGCAACCTCGCCACTGTCCACCCACTTGCCCAGGTTGCGCTTGCCGCCACCACCGGAAGCCTTGGGCTTCTTCGGCTTTTTCGGTTTCTTCACCACTTGCCCACTGGCATCGGTGTCCGGCACGCGGTGTTCCGGCTCGAAATCCTGTTCCATATGCCGGGTCAAGGTCTGACGCGTGAGCATCTCGATGGCCGACAGCATGTTCACTTCATCGGCGCACACCAGGGAAATCGCCTCGCCGGTGTTGCCCGCGCGGCCGGTGCGGCCGATACGGTGGATGTAGTCTTCAGCCACAATCGGCAGGTCGAAGTTGACCACCAGCGGCAGGTCTTCGATATCCAGGCCACGGGCCGCCACGTCGGTGGCCACCAGGATCTGCACGTCGCTCGACTTGAAGCGGTCCAGCGCGCGTTGGCGGGTCGCCTGCGGCTTGTCGCCGTGGATGCCGTCAGCATTGATGCCCAGGCCCTGCAGCTTATCCACCAACGCGTCCACGCCGTTACGGGTCTTGGCGAACACCAGCACCTGCTTCCAGCGGCCCTTGCGCATCAGGTGGACAAACAGCTCCGGCTTGCGCTTCTTGTCCACCGGCACCACCCATTGCTTGACGGTATTGGCGGCGACGTTGCGCGGGCTGACTTCGATGCTCAGCGGGTCGTTGAGCATTTGCCCGGCGAGCGTGCGGATTTCATCGGAGAAGGTCGCGGAGAACAGCAGGGTCTGGCGCTTTTTCGGCAGCATGCGGTAAATATTCGCCAGCTCCTCGGAGAAGCCCAGGTCGAGCATGCGGTCGGCTTCGTCGAGCACCAGGGTTTGCAGTTGATTGAGTTTCAGCGCGTTCTGGCGAAACAGGTCGATCAGGCGGCCAGGCGTGGCGACCAGCACGTCGACGCCTTTGCGCAGCTTCATCATCTGCGGGTTGATGCTCACGCCGCCGTACACCGCGTAGGTGGTGAGCGGCAGGTTTTGGGCGTACTCAGCAACGCTGGCGTGAACCTGCTCGGCCAGCTCGCGGGTCGGGCACAGAATCAGCGCACGCGCCGAGTTGGCAGCGACTTTCGGCCCTTCCATGGTCAGCAGTTGCAGGAGCGGCACGGCGAAAGCAGCGGTCTTGCCGGTGCCGGTCTGGGCAGCGGCCATCAGGTCGCGGCCGGCCAGCACCGCCGGAATGGCTTGCGCCTGCACCGGCGTCGGGGTCTGGTAGCCGAGCGTCTCAAGGGCGCGCTGCAAGGGTTCGATCAGGCCAAGTGTGGCGAAAGTCATGTGGTTACCGTAGGGGAAATTCAGCGCCTAAGCGGGTAAAAAGGCGTTATGCGCGGCAGTTTACCTTATTTTCGGCCCAGGCTTTCGCCACTGGGGCAGGCTGATCAACAGCACGGCGCTGATGATCACCAACATGGCCAGTGCCTCTTCGATGCCGATGGACTCGCCGACAAACACGATCCCCAACAACACCGCCACCGCCGGGTTCACATAGGCATAGCTGGTCGCGGCAGCCGGACGCACGTGCTTGAGCAGGTACATATACGCGTTGAAGGCGATGATCGAACCGAACACCGTCAGGTAGGCCAGGGCCAGCCAGCCCTCCAGCGGCGGCATGGCTTGCAGGTGCTCACCGGACACCGCGCTGCCGAGCAACAGGGCCGCACCGGCCACCAGCATCTCCGCCGCACTGGCCATCGCGCCCTGGGGCAGCGGCAGTTGCCGGCTCCACACCGAACCGAACGCCCACGAAGCGGCGGCGAACAGCAGTAAAGCCGCGCCGATCGGGCTCGATTGCAAGGTGCTGCCCATGTTGAGCATGGCAATGCCGATAATGCCCAGGATCACCCCCGCCCACTCCAGACGGGTATTACGCGCGCCCCAGAAGTAACCGCACAGCAAGGTGAACAGCGGCACGGTCGCCACGGCCAGCGCAGCGACACCGGACGACACCCCCGCGTGCTCCGCCAACGTGACGCCGCCATTACCGAAAGTGAGCAGCAAAATCCCGATCATCCCGGCGGACTTCCATTGCACCCACGTCGGCGCCGGCACTCCACGCCAGCGCAAAAACGCGTACATCAGCGCCCCCGCCGTACAGAACCGAATCCCCGCCAGCAACAGCGGTGGCCAGTACTCCACACCGATCCGGATCACCAGGTAGGTAGACCCCCAAATCACATACAACGCAAAAAAGGCGGCGATCAACGGTAAGGGAAAGCGACGTGGGCCAGGCATTGGGCAGCTCTGCGGCAGAAAAAGAGAGGCTTATTCTAAAAAGACAGGTGCATAAACATAAGTTACAAAACCTGTTTAAACCGCCCATACACTTTTCAAAGCATGGTTATGAGGGCTATAAACCATGCTTTCGAAAGCCACCTGACGCTGGAGCCTTTTCATGGACAAATACGACCGCATGCTCCTCAGCGCCCTGCTCGAAGACGGCCGCGCGTCCTACGCGCAACTCGCGCGCACGGTCAACCTCTCCGCCCCCGCCGTGGCCGAGCGCGTGGCCAAGCTGGAAGCCAGCGGCGTCATCACCGGCTACCAGGCCAAGGTGGACCTGTCCAAAGTCGGCCTGCCGATCCAGTGCGTGATCGAACTGCGCCTGACCAACCATGGCAGCCAGAAGGTGTACGACGCCCTGGCCGAAATCCCCGAACTGACCGAATGCCACCGGGTCACGGGCGATCCGTGCGTGATCATGCAAGCGGCGGTAGGCACCATGCCGGAGCTGGAGAGTTTGATTAATCGGATAGCGAAGTTCGGGTTCAGCAAGACCTCGATCATTTTGTCGAGCGCGATAGAGCGGCGGGTGCCGTTGGGGCAGTTGGAGGGGAATGGGAAAAGTGGTGGCTGATCCAGCGCCATCGGGGGCAAGTCGAATCGTCGCACCGCCCTTCCCACTTTGATGGATGAACACAGTCAAAATGTGGGAGGGGGCTTGCCCCCGATAGCAGTGGATCAGTCAGCTTATGTGTAGCTGACCCACCGCAATCGGGGGCAAGCCCCCTCCCACATTTTGAACGGCGTTGTTCTATCAGAACCCGCGATGCTTCTTCAAATGCTCATTGATCTTCGCCGCCGGGACTTTCTGCAAGGTACACAGCAGGTCGTGGGACAGCTCGCGCAAGCCATGGGTCCGTCGCAGTTGCTCGGCCAGATGCGCCGTCAGGTTAGCCGCCATCTCCGCATCGGCCATGGCCCGGTGAGCCTGGCCGGTGTGGGGCAGTTGGGCGTAGCTGTTGAGGGTGCCGAGTTTGTGGTTGGGTGCAGCCGGCATGAGGCGGCGGGCCAATAGCAGCGAGCAGGCGAATTTTTGCAGGCGGGTGCGGCGGATCAGGCCCAGTTCGAAGTCCCAGAACTTCTGGTCGAACGCGGCGTTATGCGCCAGCAGCGGTGTGGTGCCGACGAACTCGTTGACTTCGTTCATCACCCGCTCGGCCGGCGGCGCGCTGCGCAGCATGGCGTTGCTGATGCCGGTGAGCTGTTCGATAAAGCCCGGCACGCGCACGCCTGCGTTCATCAGGCTCTGGTAGCGGTCCACGATCTGGCCACGTTCGAGGATGACCACCGCGATTTCCGTGGCCCGGCAGTGGCTGCTCGGGGTGATGCCGGTGGTTTCAAAGTCGATGACCGCTATACGTTCCAAACCTGTTCCAACTCCGTCTAAGCATTTATCTATTGAACCGCAGCGCTTATTTGAGCAGCAACGCGCCTTCGATCGGCACGTAGCGGCTGGCGGCGCGTATCAGTGAGTTGGCCGTCAGCCCCGGCACGCCGTAGGCCACGGCTTCGACGCCATGCTTGTGGATGATGCGGTCGAGCAGCATGTCGAAATCACCGTCGCCGGAAGCCAACACCACTTCGTCAACGTTAGCGGCGGCGTCCATGATGTCGATGGTGATACCCACGTCCCAGTCGCCCTTGGCCGAGCCGTCGCTGCGCTGGATGTAGGGTTTGAGCTTCACGGTAAAGCCCAGGTTGCGCAGGATCTGCTGGAATTGCTGCTGCTTGCTGTCACCACGGTCGATGGCATAGGCATACGCCTCGACGATCTGCCCGCGCGAGCTGATGTCAGCCCACAGGGCGGCGTAGTTGAAGTGGCAGCCATACGCCTGGCGCACGGTGTAGTAGAGGTTTTGTACATCGGCGAACACTGCAATTTTCTTCACCGCACTTCCCCATGACTGCCGCTTGGACCCCGGACGCGAAGGTCCGCAAAGGTTGCCAGTATGCCAGCCACGGGAAAGTTTCCGGGAAAAATCAGCCCGGGGCGGCAAAGCGCCCCGGCCTGGATGCGTCAGACGAAGGAATCGTCGTCGTCGAAGGAGGACGAGTTGTCGGAATAATCACTGTCCGCGAAGCTGTCGGAATTGTTGCTGCCCCAGTTGTCGTTGCCCGCAAACTTCTGGTCATCGTTGCCCCAGTTGCTGTTGTCACTGGCAGGCGCAGGCACTTCACGGATGATTTCTTCCACCACTTGCGGCTGTTGCGAGTTGTGGTTGAACAGGCTGCTGATACCTTCCGCCAGCATCACACCACCGGCCACACCCGCTGCGGTTTTCAGGGCGCCACCGAGAAAGCCACTGCCGATGGGGGCGGCAGCGGGTTGTTGCGGCTGTTGGTAATTCTGCTGCGGGGCGGCGTAGTTTTGTTGCGGTGCAGGTTGTCCGAAAGACGGCCGAGCCGGTTCACGCCAACCGCCGCCGGATGAGGCCGGAGCGCTCTGTGGCGGTTGCGCGTCACGGGAACCGCCGCCGAAAATGCTCGACAGAAAGCCACCGCTGCTCGGCGCCGGTTGTGCCGCCTGGGACTTGGCCCGCTGCAGCTCGTCTTGCAATTGCTGGATCTGTTGCGCCTGCTGCTTGTTCTGCGCGTCGAGGTTCTTGAGCGCGTGTTCCTGCACCAGGATCGACTGGGTCATGTAGTACCCGGCCGCCGGTTGGCGCGTCATATGCTCCTTGATCCGCGCTTCGGCCTGCGCGTCGCGGGGGGCTGAGTCCGTTTCGGCCTGTTGCAGCCGTGAAAACAGTCCATCGATCAGGGTTTGCTCTTCGCTGTTCATGGCGACCTCGTTAGATTGCCGGTAAAAATCATGGTCCGGCCTGTGATCAGGCTCGGTCCTGCTAGTTATGGGGGTGTTACCAGTTGTTTCAATGGTCTTTACTCAAGGTTTACGTTTGCTTGCTCACGGCACCTATCGGTTAAAGTGTGCCCCTGCTTTTTTTCGGCCTGTGATGACTCTGATGAATCCGTTAGATGTGCTGCGCGACTCCCTCCGTTTCACCCAGCGCAACCTGGGCGCCATCGTCCAGCTGTGCCTGCCGCTGGTGATCCTCGAAGCCCTGCTGCAACAGGTGCTCGACCACACGCTCGGCCCGGACGCCTTCCCCGGCTACAGCGTGGTGGTGGGGTTGCTGGTGTATCCGCTGTACACCGGGGCGCTGATCCTGTTTCTCGACGCCCGCACCCGTGGCGAATCGCCGCGCACCAAGGATGTGTGGGCCATGGCCCTGACGCTGTGGCCGCGCTTCGCCCTGCTGACGGCGATGAGCACCCTGCTGATATTGCTCGGGCTGTCGCTGTATTTCCTGCCGGGCCTGTGGCTGATGGTGGTGCTGGCGTTCGCCGAGTACCTGCTGGTGCTGCGCGGCATGCCTGCACTGGCGGCGATGAAGGAAAGTTTGCGCCTGACCCGCGGGCATTTCTGGCGAATCCTGGTGTGCCTGCTGTGCGTAATGACGCCACTGTGGCTGCTCAAAGGCGCCAGCATGGCCGCGTATCCCGAGCCCGCGCCGTTGCTGGGCGTGCTGATCGACAGCGCGCACAGCTTCCTGCAGCTGTTTACCAGTGTGGTGCTGTTCCGTTTATTTATGCTGATCGGTGGCGACGCCGACGTGCGGTGATATGCTCCGTGTCACCCCTGACACGCTATAAGCCGAGCCGATGACCCGTTTATTGCGCATCACCTTGCTGGGCCTGCTGATCATCGCGGGCCTGCTGACGGCCCTGATCTACAGCCTGACCTGGCGCCCCGCCGACAAGCAAACCCTGCCCGTGAGCTGCATCGCGCCCCGTGCGCCGACCCTGTTGCCCGGGCAGGCGCTCAAGGTGATGACCTGGAACGTGCAGTACCTGGCCGGCAAGAACTACGTGTTCTGGTACGACACCGCCGACGGCAGCGGCCCGGACGACCGCCCCACCGTCGAAGACATGGCCTTCAGCCTCGACGAAGTGGCCCGGGTGATTCGCGACGAACAGCCCGACATCCTGCTGTTGCAGGAACTCGACGAAGGCGCCAAGCCGTCCCACTACCAGGATCAGGTGGCGCTGCTGCAAGAGCGGCTCGTCGATCTCTACCCCTGCAGCGCCCAGGCCTTCGACTGGAAAGCCGACTTTATCCCCAACCTGCATATTTTCGGCAGCGTCGGCCGCAAGCTGGTGACCCTGAGCCGCTACCAGATCGAACACGCCGAACGCCTGCAATTGCCCGTACCGCCCGCGGATTTCATCAGCCGTCAGTTCCAACCCAAACCGGCGTTGCTGCTGACCTATCTGCCCTTGAGCGACGGCGGCCAACTGGCGGTGCTCAACACTCGCCTGGAGGGCGACGCACCCGGGCGCAATGCGGTGCAAGCACAAGTCCAGGCCACGGTGAAACTGCTGGATAAGTTCGAAAGCCGCGGTACGCCGTGGTTGATCGGCGGGGATTTCAATTTGCTGCCGCTGGGGCAATTCCTGCGCCTGGATGCCGGTAAACGCGGGCAGTATTCACCGGACAGCGAACTGCATCTGCTGTGGGACAAATACCCGATGATCCCGAGCAACAGCGAATCCACCGGGATTGATCGTGAGCAGTGGCTGACGCACTTTCCGAATGACCCGAGCCTGGACGGGCCGGATCGCACCGTCGATTATCTGTTTTACAGCTCGCGGATCAAGCGTGTAGAAGCCAAGGTGCGCCAGGCGGATACGTTGCGCATTTCCAACCATCTGCCGGTCATCGCCCGCTTCCTGCTGCCCGCCGCGCAATAACCGCCCCTCCCACATTTGAATCGCGGTCACGCTTACTTGCGTGGTTTGATTCGGGCGGTGGCCTCGGCCACCAACGGGTCATCCGGCCAGTAATGTGACCTATCAAATTACGTTCCTTCGATTGACACCGCCAAATCGCCCGTAATCCCTACCTATGATGCTATTTCGGCGACTCCCCATTGACCGTCAAACTCACCCCCATTGATTGACAAAAACTGACGCCAATCAAGAGAAGGTTTGACAGGTGTACCAGAGCACGTCAGGTCTTACAGCACAAAATGTTTGACACTGAACATTCGGCCCACTACTCCCGAATGCAATCAAACAGAGTTTGAACCTGCGTCCCTGAGCGCCCGCCATGCCCAGATCTTTTCTTCAGCGCCCCTTGAAAGGGTGACGCACGTCCCCATTTCTCTGTGAACGCCCCCGCAACCTCTTCGCAAGGGAATGCTCACCATCATGACTACTGGGAAGTTGATCGATCGCTTTGAAGGGCCGTCAGGCCGCGCCGTTCTTGAGGAAGTACTGCTTGAGCAGAAGCTGGTACTCGGAAATCAAGACCTAGCACGCCGCCTCGCAGAGGTAGGAACGCTGGAGGAGATCGCTAAGGATGCTGTGCTCATTACCGAGGACGCGGAGGACTCCGAGGTTTATTTCATCATCACAGGGCATTTCCAGGTGAAGGTCCATGATCGTGAAGTCGCAACACGAGGGGGCGGCGATCACGTCGGAGAAATGGCTGCTCTGGTCCCAACAGCGAAGCGCTCTGCTACTGTACTGGCCACCGAGCCCTCGATTGTCTTGAAGGTCAGCGCGGCAGACTTCAAGTCCATTGCGGACGCGTATCCCTCGGTTTGGCGACAGGTCACTCGGCAACTGGTCGATCGACTACACCAGCGAAACGACATGGTGCTTCCTGCCCATCAGTCATCCCACGTATTCATCATTTGCTCGGTCGAGGCACTCCCTATTGCCCGGGCAATCGAGAATAACCTTGAGCACGACAAGTTCTTCGTAAAGACCTGGACACAAGGCGTTTTCCGCGCATCGCAGTACGCCCTTGAAAGCCTCGAAGAGCAACTGGACGAGTGCGATTTTGCCATCGCAATCGCACAGCCGGACGACTCCGTCACAATGCGCGAGGAAACCAAGAATACGCCGCGCGACAACGTCATTTTCGAGCTTGGCCTGTTCGTAGGACGACTTGGCAGGGCACGAACCTTCCTTCTTGAGCCTAGGGGTGACGAGGTACATCTGCCGTCAGATCTGAAAGGGCTGACAACCATCGGATATCGCCTAACGAAAAGTGAAGACCAGCTGCCCTCCAGCCTATCTCCAGCCTGCAATCAGCTACGCACCATTTTCAACAAGCTAGGACCGAAGTAACGGATATCTGTCAACAAGCAAATTTGGCATGCGCTTGCCTACCGCATTGCAGCGCGCCCAATCACCCGAAGGAGTGATCGATGAGCAAGAGCTGGAACCATGATCGCGCTGCAAAACACATAGACCAGAAGATCGCTGATGTTGAGGAAATCACCATCAAGGATTACGTGCGCGACATGTCGTTGGAATCGATTCCTACCAGTACCGCGTACCGCGTGGATGGGGTCCACATGTATGCGGACATCATGAATCTCGAGGACATGCTGAACATCACTGCAGTCGAGGGCACAGAGTGTCACAAGCGCACGCTGCGCTTTCTTGACCAGCACTACCGGGCAGTCAAGCGAATTCTCAACAAGGTTGATGCGCGCCGCGTCGACTTCCACAGTCAGCGGCTGCACTCCCTTTTCACTAAGCCGTACAACACTGAGTCCGGCGCTGAGACCAAGCGTGTTCAACGCGCCGTTGCGACTGCGCAATTGATCATTGACGTGCTTGCAGAGACGGGCGACGACGATGAGCAAATCCCAGCAGCCAAGGTTCGAATTGGCATCGATACCGGCCTAGCTCTTGCTGTAAACAATGGCCGCAGCGGGTACCGCGAACCCTTGTTCCTGGGCGATCCAGCGAACCATGCCGCGAAACTGGCCAGTAATAACAAGGCCAGGGGTATCTATCTGACCAACAATGCTCGTAAGGCCATCGGCCTTGCGGAAAGCGATGAGCCGGAAAAATCTGCCCTAACCGCGATAGAGATCAAGGCATGTCAGGATGCGGCCAAGCTGGATGTCACGTCCGACGAGATCGTCGAGGAGTGGCGTGAGGATCTGAAAAAGAACCCCATTGGCGGTTACCAGTTTTCCCGCCAAACCCCACCCCTGCGTGATATGGACATTTACTCGCTGACTCCGGCCAACTCGAAGCGACAGGAGATGGTGAGCCTCTACGCCGATATTGATGGCTTCACAGCCTACGTGGCCGATCACATCAACGAGAAGACCGACGATGTCGTGCGGACTTTGCATGTCATCCGCTCCGAGCTGGAGCGGGTCGTGACTTCCGACTTCGAAGGGCGCCGGGTGCGCTTCATCGGAGACTGCGTGCAAGCCCTATCCTGTGACGGCACCGCGCATACTACTGACGAAGAGAAGTCAGTATCCGAGGCCACACGGCTAGCAGGTGCACTGCGCAGCAGCTTCAATCTCGCAATTGAGCGGCTGAACGCCGAAGGTATTGAAACCGGCGACCTCGGCCTCGCGATTGGCTTCGATCTGGGCCCAATAGCCGTCACGCGCCTGGGCGCCAAGGGTAATAGAGTTAGGTGCGCTATCGGGCGTAGCGTGATCGAGTCTGAGAAACGCCAATGCGCGTGTTCGGGGGTGGAAACCGCGATCGGGCAAGTAGCTTACGACGCAGCATCGAAAGCTGTGCAGAACCTGTTTGGGAAGAGTCGTAAGACATCACACCTGGACTACAACGAAGCTACCGAAGCCCTGGCAGATGATGGGGACGCATCTGCGAAGCAAGCTCGCTCGGAAGCCTATGCGGGTTCCGCCGCCATCATTCGCGCAGATGAGCGTCAGGTGCAGCCCCACTCCCGCCAGAAAGTAGACGGCAGCCGTTGAGCACAGCGCTCGACCTGATTGCACAGGTCGCCCCAGATTTCGGGGGTACCTGTGTAACATCCGTTCCGCAGACAGCAACGCTTGATCTTCCGATTCGGCTGGTGGACGGGAGAACGCTCCCCTACAAGCTGCATTTACGCCAAGACGGTGAATGGATAGAAGCACGCGAAAGCACACCACATCACTTGCCAGGCTTTTGCCCGGAACGGCACATCAATTATGATGGTACGTTCTGTCTGTTTTACGCGGGCGCCAATCCGCTTCCTGTCTCAGACGAGCCGTCCGCTCGTGCCTGGCTTGAGACAATCTACAAATACCTAAAGCTTCAAGAGCGCGCTCGCACTCTGCGCAGATGGCCGAATGGTTCCGCGTGGGCACACGGCGACGCAGCTCGACATCAACTGCGAGCGCAGAAGGCTGCGAGCGCAATCAGTGGCAAAATCGCTAACGATCTTGCGGTAAATCAGCTAGGGCTCAAGCGCAGAAAGTCCAAAGAGCGACCTATCTTGGATGTGATCTCCGGAACAGTGCCTTTGTTTAGCGTGTGGGAAAAGTCCCGGCGGGTAATCAACCAAAAAAGGCGCTGCTTCTGCGGCCTGTATGGACGCCGCCGTCCTAAACGAATTCGACGCTGCCATGACCATGCAAAGCAGGCTACCGAACTGGCTTTCGCATTGCGGGACTGGGAAGAGGCTGAGCGGCAATATTGGGACTCCATGCACGGCAAGCCTTGCTGTGGTTCCTGCGATAGCTGCCCACTCAGCCCATAAGTCCCGGTGTAATTCGGGCTGGTCCCCAGGCGAGTCGGCATCTGGACTAGCAGCCCGCCGCTCATACCGGGGACGTTTCGTCTGATCAGGCAACTGGCAGGAGCAACAACAGGATCTTAACCCTGAGCAGTCGAAGGCCATGATGACCGGCCGGTACCCCGTTTTTAGTACTTGGCAGAAGTAACGGCCAGGCCACGGGGGCCTACCTCAAGATGCTCCTAAAAGAGAAAATAAATTAATGTACGCCAGGGCTTCCAGCCCCTCCCCTTCGAACATAACATCACGTCACGTTACAAACCTAAGCCAGGTGCCCATGCCTATGAAAACTAGCAATCGCGTTGTGATCGAGGTTGATCCTGCCCAAAAGCAGCAGATCTACGCCGCACTCAAGGCGCGTGGGTTGACCATGCGTGAGTGGTTTCTGCAGCAGGTGAGTCAGGAGCTTTCCATTCCGCAGCCCACCCCACCCTCCAGTCAGTCGAGCAACGATTAAGTATTTCTCAGGGAGTCGAGCAGATGCTCAAGACAGTCAAGCAGGCATGCACATTCAACCCCATCATTCGCGACTACCCAACTAGGCGAAGAGGAAGCCATCAAGCCCTACTGGGTCAATGGCCCTCGCGCGGTCGATCAGGCTGGCTGGAAGAAAATTATCGGGGACAAACCGACCCTGATCATGCTCGATGAGTTGCCGCCCTACCTTGAAAACGCGAGCACTACTGTCATCGGCGGCGGTACGCTGGCTACCGTGAGCACCTACACACTCAGCTGCCTGATGAGCGCCGCTCTGGAGTTACCGCGTTGCTGCATTGTGATTGCCAACCTATCCGGCAGCTATGTGGCTCAGACCAAGGCAATTGCCGAAGCAATCTCTAACCTCCAGCAAGAAGCCAGTCGCCAAGCGAGCACCATCACCCCCGTGCAGTTGGCGGGTACCTGTTCATCCCTAGCGCCTCTCCGCCTTGATGCTGGCAGATTCAGTCTGGCCTCGCGGTTCGACCTACCGAAATATCGGCGGTTACATTGTCCCCAGAGCTTCAGACCCGGCTGTTACCGGCCACGCCTGTCTGGGTAGGGAACGAGTGGTGGAACAGTCGGTTCCGTCGGGCGTTAACCTGCGGAACAGAAACCCATGCGACTTTCAGGTCGCACTGCCGAAATGGTGAGTCGGCCGCGGGAACTGCCCCCGCAGCCGCTCGCAGAACCGTACGTGACACTCTCGCGTCATACGGCTCCCGTTATCCAACCTTGCTGCCCGGTCACTCGCCAGTGATGAAACAGCCGGGGTACCACAGTCCGCATCTTGTCCAGCCATTGGCTAATGCGCCGCTTGCGCCTATGAAGGGCCTTGTATTTTCGTCGGGCCCAGCGTTCAAGCGCGCGGTCAATGTGCTGGAAGATGCCAAGCATGGCTGTCCGATAGAACGAGCCATAGTATTGCCACCACCCCTGTATCACTGGATTGTAGAGCCGAGCCACGTCGACCAGCGTCACGTGGGTTTGGCGATTGAGTCGCCACCTGCGTACCGCTTGCCGCATCCGCTTTAAGGCATCCGCACTCGCTCCCGGAAGGAAGCTCGTGAAGAGCTGGTCTTGTTTGCTGAGCGCCTTCCTCGGCCTAAAGGTGAAGCCGAGGAAGGTAAAGCTCACATGCGGATAACCTGCGCGACGGTTACTGTCCTTGCAGTACACGACTTTCGATTTCTCCGGGTGCATCGTCAAGCCACAGGCAGCCAGCCGTGAAGCAATGGAGCGCATCACGTACTCCGCTTGCTTTCGACTGCGGCAGTGCACCACCGCATCATCGGCGTAGCGGGCAAACGGGCAGTTGGGGCTGGTACGTTGCATCCAGGTGTCGAAGGCATAGTGCATGAACAGATTCATCAGGAGGGGACTGAGCACTCCACCTTGCGGGGTGCCGCGTTCGCGTGGGACGCGCATGCCGTCATCCGTTTCGAACGGCGCAACCAGCCACCGCTCGATGTACAGAAGTATCCAGTCCTCCTTGATGTGCAGGCGCACCGCCTTCATCAGCAACCCATGATTGATCTGATCGAAGGCTGCCTTGATATCAAACTCCACCACCCAGTCGTATCGCCAGCAGCGCTCACGCGTGATCGCCACCGCCTGCTTCGCTGATCGTCCCGGCCGGTACCCATAGGAGTCCGAGTGGAAGATCGAGTCCAGCTCCGGCTCGATGAGAAGCTTGACCACGGTTTGCGCGACACGATCACCAACCGTGGGCACTCCCAGCTTGCGCGTGCCTCCCGATGCCTTGGGAATTTCTACTTGCTTGACCGGAGGCGGGAAGTACGACCCCGACGACATCCGATTCCACAGCTTGTAGAGATTCTTAGACAGATCCCGCTCGAAATCGGCGATGGTTTCATCGTCGATGCCGGCAGCACCGCGGTTGGCCCTGACCTGCTGGTAGGCGTCCCATACCGTGCGTTTCGCTATGTCATAAGGTTTCGCCGAGCTCACGCCACTCATCCCCGGAGGTTGGCAACGCTCGTCGGCCGGATAACGCCGCCCCTTCGCTCCACCTCCATTACAGAGGCTTCATCGCTACTACGGGAAGCTCCGCCCCTCGTTCCAGCATCGGTATTCTTCCTCATGGTGTTGGCCATTTGTCATTTTCCTTCGCATCTGGAACAAGGTTCTCACGTTCCGTACCAAAGCCTGTATGAAGATCATGCCGCCTATACACCGGCTGCCATCGGGTCCGTAAGCAGGTAACGCCCCGACTTGTCCTGAAGCCAGTACTCCACCTCAGTTTCGGCAGCACCTTGGGCATAACGATGCGTCATCGGACGGTTTGCTTTCGCTCATCTTCTCCATACTCACCTGCCATCCTCAGGGATGACTTTTCCTCGGTCGCTCACCACCACACCTTTTGGATGCAGCAGCACCGGGTGGTTTGAAGTCCGCTCCTGCAAGCCGACTTCGGAAGGCCTACTTCCATCTTCGGCACAGCAGCACAGGTCATCTGACCTGTGTTCGTGACACACAATACTGGTTTCCCTTCTTGGTCTGGTGCATTTCCGGGTCGCGCTTGCCGTCCTTGTTCTTGGTCGAACTGGGCGCATTGATCAGCGTTGCATCGACGATGGTGCCCTGGCGCAGCGACAGGCCGCGGTCGCCCAGATAGCCATTGATGACAGCGAGGATGCCGGCCGCCAGCTCGTGTTTCTCCAGCAAGCGGCGGAAGTTGAGAATGGTGGTTTCGTCGGGGATGCGCTCCAGGTTCAGCCCGGCAAACTGGCGCAGGATCGTGGTTTCGTACAGCGCTTCCTCCATCGCTGGATCGCTGTAGCCGAACCAGTTCTGCAGCAGATGCACACGCAGCATCGCCATCAACGGGTAGGCCGGACGGCCACCTTCACCTTTCGGATAATGTGGCTCGATCAAAGCAATCAAGCCCTTCCACGGCACCACCCGATCCATCTCGATCAGGAACAACTCCTTGCGGGTTTGCTTGCGCTTGCCAGCGTACTCGGCGTCGGCGAAGGTCATCTGCTTCATCGGGAAACTCGGTGGGTGGAATCCGGGTATTTTGCCAAAATCTGGAAGTCTTCTTCAGAGTTTCCCTAGTGTGCGCTCTCTTGCTTGGATGGCATTACGTTCTGGCCCAACGTTACTGTAGCGAATCCGCAGCAGTATCAATCAAAGCCTCCTGTATCCCGCGTGAAGAAAGACGCTACGTTGCGCCCGTTCTTCCACGGCTTCGCTTGCCGCCCCGCTACGGCAGATTCGAAGTATTCATCGAAATGTCATCCTTTAGAAACAGTGCGTTAACAAGGAATTTCTACCCTTTGCATCGCGAACCGCAATTGTGCGGCCAGCAATATTGCGAAAGGTGATCAAATGACGCCCCATCCGATACAGGACGCCGTGCTGCGGGTCGACCGGTTGAGCGTCGTCTATCCAGGCGGCGTGACAGCCCTACGCGATACCTCGATTGCATTTCGGCGTGGTGAGTTCACCGTGCTGCTTGGTCTCTCGGGCGCAGGCAAGTCGACCTTGCTCCGTAGTCTCAATCGACTCGTCACGCCCACTGGCGGCAGTGTCACCAGCGAACTCGGTGAACTCGGCAGCGGCTCGGCCTTGCGTCAGCATCGTCGGCGTACCGCCATGATCTTTCAGCACCACCAGCTAATCGAACGTCAAAGCGCACTGGCTAATGTGCTTACCGGTCGGCTGGCCTTTCACAACACGCTCCGCTCGCTGTTTCCTCTGCCGCGTGCCGATCAGGAGATTGCGCTCAGTTGCCTCGCTCGGGTCGGTCTGGCAGACAAGGCGCTAAGCCGGGTGGACAAACTGTCCGGTGGCCAGCAGCAGCGGGTAGGCATCGCGCGTGCGCTAGCGCAACAGCCGGCGATCATTCTGGCCGATGAGCCGGTAGCCAGTCTCGACCCGGCCACTTCGGTCCGTGTTCTCGGATTGCTGCGCGACATCTGCAAGGAAGACGGCATCACCGCCATCGTTTCGCTGCATCAACTCGAATATGCCCGCCGCTTCGCCGATCGCGTCGTCGGGCTGGCCGATTCTCAGATCGTTTTCGATGCCGCGCCCTCGGAACTCACCGATGCGCAGCTTGAGCGCATCTATGCAGGCCGCTCTACGACTCAGCCAGCGAATGCTCCGGCTGAACCACCTGTCATGCTCGAACCTTCACTGGAGATGTCCCGATGAAACGCTTATCCGCGCTCTTATTGACTTGCTTGCTGTCCGCTGTTTCAAGTTTGTCCGCCCTAGCGGCCGATGCCGATCCGGATGTGCTAAAGGTTGCCCTGCTGCCGGACGAAAACGCCTCCGAGCTGATCAAGCGTAACCAGCCGCTGAAGGATTATCTGGAAGAGCATCTGGACAAGAAGGTGCAGCTGATCGTAACCACCGACTATTCCTCGATGATTGAGGCGATGCGCTTTGGCCGTATCGACCTGGCGTATTTCGGTCCGCTGTCCTACGTCATGGCCAAAAGCAAAAGCGACATCGAGCCCTTCGCTGCCATGGTCATCGACGGCAAGCCGACCTATCGCTCGGTGATTATCGCCAATGTGGCGTCAGGCGTGAATGAGTATGCCGACCTTAAGGGCAAGAAGATGGCCTATGGTGACCGGGCATCGACGTCCAGCCATTTGATTCCCAAAGCCGTGCTTCTTGAGACGGCCGGTTTGACGGGTGGGCAGGACTACGAACAACATTTTGTGGGCACGCATGACGCCGTTGCCGTCAACGTGGCGAACGGCAACGCCGATGCGGGTGGGCTGTCGGAGGTAATTTTCAATCACGCAGTCGAACGTGGCCTAATCGATCCGAGCAAGGTGAAAGTACTTGGTTACAGCGGCGAATACCCCCAGTACCCCTGGGCGATGCGCTCGAACCTGAGCCCCGAGCTGAAAACCAAGGTGCGGGATGTATTCGTCGGTATCGACGATCCCGAAGTGCTGCGCAACTTCAAGGCCGAGGCCTTCGCGCCAATCACCGACGCCGACTACGATGTGATCCGCAACATGGGATCGCTGCTCGGCCTCGACTTCGCCACGATGTGAGCACCGATATGTCTACTCATTACGACGTGCAGGCGCTGCCTGCAGAGCAACGCGAGCACATCCTTCGAGGCTTCGGCCTCGGTTGGTGGCGCCAGCTGGGGCAGGTGGCGATTGTATTCGGAGTGGTGCTGTTGGCCTGCTGGTACGTGGGGCTGCTCGATGCCACCACGCTGCTGAACGGGCTGCCCTCCATCGCGACCCTGGCAGGCGAGGCCATGCCGCCAGACTTTTCGGGCTATCGAAGCTGGATTCGCCCCTTGATCGACACCTTGGCGATGAGCATCGCCGGTACGGCCATCGCAGTGGTGTTCTCGCTGGTGGTGGCCTTCGTTGCAGCGCGCAATACGGCGCCGCACCCCCTTGTGTTCGGTGTTGCCCGGGTGCTGCTCAATGCCCTGCGGTCGGTGCCGGAGCTGATCATGGGCATCATCTTCGTTGCAGCCGTAGGGTTCGGCGCCTTGCCGGGCGTGCTTGCCCTGGGTCTGCATTCGGTCGGCATGGTCGGCAAGTTCTTCGCCGAGGCCATCGAGCACGTCGACGAAGCGCCGGTGGAAGCCGCTCGGGCGGCGGGGGCTACGCCGATGCAAGTGCTGCTGCACGCGGTTTTGCCACAGGTGACGCCGCAGTTCGCCGACGTGGCGATCTACCGCTGGGAATACAACTTTCGCGCCTCCACCGTGATGGGCATGGTTGGCGCCGGCGGTATCGGCTTCGAACTCATGGGCTCGCTGCGCATCATGCAGTACCAGGAGGTTGCAGCAATCCTGCTGGTCATCCTGGCCATGGTCACGCTAGTAGACGCCTTCAGTGGCGTGCTGCGCAAACGTTTCAAATAGGACAAACCATGCTGCCGAAACTCGTTATAACTCACCGAGTACACGATGAGATCCTGCAACTGCTGGCGCCACATTGCGAGCTGATGACCAACCAGACCGACAGCACGCTGCCGCGCGAGGAAATTCTGCGCCGCTGCCGCGATGCTCAGGCGATGATGGCGTTCATGCCCGATCGGGTCGATGCAGACTTTCTTCAAGCCTGCCCTGAGCTGCGTGTAGTCGGCTGCGCGCTCAAGGGCTTCGACAATTTCGATGTGGACGCCTGTACTGCCCGCGGGGTCTGGCTGACCTTCGTGCCTGATCTGTTGACGGTCCCGACTGCCGAGCTGGCGATCGGACTGGCGGTGGGGCTGGGGCGGCATCTGCGGGCAGCAGATGCGTTCGTCCGCTCTGGCAAGTTCCAGGGCTGGCAACCACAGTTCTACGGCACGGGGCTGGATAACGCTACGGTCGGCATCCTTGGCATGGGCGCCATCGGACTGGCCATGGCTGATCGCTTGCAGGGATGGGGCGCGACCCTGCAGTACCACGAGGCGAAGGCTCTGGATACACAAACCGAGCAACGGCTCGGCCTGCGCCGGGTGGCGTGCAGCGAACTCTTCGCCAGCTCGGACTTCATCCTGCTGGCGCTTCCCTTGAATGCCGATACCCAGCATCTGGTCAACGCCGAGCTGCTTGCCCTCGTACGGCCGGGCGCTCTGCTTGTAAACCCCTGTCGTGGTTCGGTAGTGGATGAAGCCGCCGTGCTCGCGGCGCTTGAGCGAGGCCAGCTCGGCGGGTATGCGGCGGATGTATTCGAAATGGAAGACTGGGCTCGCGCGGACCGGCCGCGGCTGATCGATCCTGCGCTGCTCGCGCATCCGAATACGCTGTTCACTCCGCACATAGGGTCGGCAGTGCGCGCGGTGCGCCTGGAGATTGAACGTTGTGCAGCGCAGAACATCATCCAGGCATTGGCAGGTGCGCGCCCAATCAACGCTGCGAACCGTCTGCCCAAGGCCGAGCCTGCCGCATGTTGAATCCGGTCTGGCTGAAGAGCCTGGTAGCGATCGTTCAAACAGGCAGTTTTCAGAGCGCGGCGAGGGCGTTGGGGCTGGCCCAGCCGACGGTGTCGCAGCACTTGCAGAAGCTTGAAGAGCAGGTCGGCGTAACGCTGGTGCAGCGCAGTCGTAGCGGCTGCCAGCCTACCACACGGGCGCTGGCCTTCATGCCGCATGCGACCGCCTTGCTCGACATGCACGCCCGGGCGCTAGAAGCCCTGCATGGCAATCGTGAGCGCGTCGGGGCCAGCTCCAACATCGGCACCTACCTTCTCCTGCCATTCGTGCGCAACTATCTGACGACCGCAAATGAGAGGGGCGAGGTGGATCTGCGCATCGCCGCCAACCCGGATGTGGCCGACCAGCTACTGGCGGGCCAGCTCGACGCCGCGATCATGGAATGGTGGCTACCTCACCCCGACTTCGAACACCGCCTCTGGCGGGTCGAGCCGCTGGTGCTTATCGTCAGCCCCGACCATGCGCTGGCTGAAGCAGGGTGCATAGAACGTGATCGTCTGGTGGACCTGCCGATGCTGGGAGGTGAACCGGGTAGCGGTACCGGACGGCTTCTGACCGAATACTTTGGCGAACTGGGCGTGCCTCGCAGCGGTATGCAGCTAGGCAGCACCGAGGCAGTCAAACAAGCAGTGAGGGCGGGACTCGGCGTGTCGTTGGTGATGGCTTCCGCAGTACAAGACGAAGTTCGCAGTGGCGCGCTGGTAGCTCTTCCCATCCCGGGGCTTGAAAAGCGTCTCCAACTGATCTGGCGCAAACCTCCCGGAAATCTGCACCCGCCGGGATTTGTGCGGCACTTATTGGAGGAGGCAGATCTAGCTGGATAAGGTGATGGATGGTTGCGATCCAGCGCTTGGCTTGTCAGCCTAGGGAAACTCTGAAAAAGACTTTCTGATTTGGCAAAATACCGCGACCCCACCCACCGAGTTTCCCGATGAAGCAGATGACCTTCGCCGACGCCGAGTACGCTGGCAAGCGCAAGCAAACCCGCAAGGAGTTGTTCCTGATCGAGATGGATCGGGTGGTGCCGTGGAAGGGCTTGATTGCTTTGATCGAGCCACATTATCCGAAAGGTGAAGGTGGCCGTCCGGCCTACCCGTTGATGGCGATGCTGCGTGTGCATCTGCTGCAGAACTGGTTCGGCTACAGCGATCCAGCGATGGAGGAAGCGCTGTACGAAACCACGATCCTGCGCCAGTTTGCCGGGCTGAACCTGGAGCGCATCCCCGACGAAACCACCAGGTGTCAGTTGGTCGAGATTGGGCGAGGAAGTCATGCCGCTGATTGTGCCAGAGCAGGCGATCAGCGCAGATAAAGCGATGGGCTAATGGCCGGCGCTACAGCACTGTGATCGCACCGGCTGCACCAACCCGCTGCCAAGGTAAACCGAGCACCAAAGCCTGAAGCTGCTCGGTGTCGAGTTCAACTTCCGAGCCGCGGTGGATGCCTGGCCAGTGAAACTTGCCCTGGTTCAATCGCCGCGCGGCCAGCCAGATCCCTACACCGTCATGCACCAACACTTTCATGCGGTTGGCGCGGCGGTTGGCGAACAGATAAGCACAGTGCGGCTTCGCCGCACCGAATACCTCCACTACACGGGCCAATGCGGTCTCGGTGCCGGCGCGCATGTCCATCGGCTCAGTGGCAAGCCAGATGCTATCGATGCGGATCACGGGGCAAGCCCCCGGACAAAGCGGGCGCAGCCGTCAGGATCGGACACTGGCCATTTCACTGTGACTGACTGCTCGCCAAGCGATAGCTCAATAATCACCGATGCTGCAGTCGGCCGTTTGGGCGTAGCCCTCAATGGAACGAACGCCGGCAACGCCGCGGGTAGCTGATCTCGGTAAAGCGGTAGCCATTTTCGAATGACGTTGGCGTTGATGCCATGGCGGATGGCAACGCTGGAGACGGTCGCACCCGGTTGTAGGCATTCCTGAACGACCTGGACCTTGAACGGTTCGGGGTAAGAGCTTCGTTGGCGCATGGAAATCCTAACGTTAAGGACGAACGCGTCCGCTTAAAAATACGCGGACACCATCGCCCTTAATGCTGGAGTTCGGAAGGTGACTTGGCTGGACGCTTACCCAAGATCGCAGATTGCAGGTCATTATTCACGGGACGACCATTACGCAGTAAAGCCGGTGCACCCTCAGCCCATGCTATGCAGTCAGGACCACTAGGCGTGACGGGGGCGTAAACCACGCCCAGCACTGGCGTTGCGTTATGCAGCAATCCGATAGAAATGGCAGAGCCCGGCCGACGATTGAGGAAGTCGCCTGTTCCATCATTGGGGTCAACAACCCAACTAAATGGGTGGCCTGATAGCTCGCAGCCCGTTTCTTCTCCGACAAAATCGCAATTAAGGATGTGCTTCAGTCGCTGTCGCAGAAGTACCTCGATTTCAACATCGACGTCTGCCTTAAAGCCACTGCCCCTTGGGCCGTCTGGTCTATTAAGCTCTGACTCAATAAGTAGGCCTGCTTCGTAAGCAAGCTGCATGACGGGTTCAAGAAGATCGCTCAGCCGCAGTCCTGTCATCAGCTCTTTTCCCAGTAGTTACCCTTGCTGACCAAGCCAAAATCCTCAGAGGAAAATGGCTGCTCATCATCGAACATGCCATTGACCATACACTCCCGACGCAATCCACTCAGCACCCTGAAAAAGCAGGGCTCGCAGAGATGCACCCGATAGTGCTTTCCGTCATGCTGTGATCCATATCCCCATTGGGCTTCAAGCTTGCCGTATTGAAGGCCATAGCCAGGGATACGAGTTCCAGAGCGGCACACGTCGCAGATCACATCCTCAACGACATCGACCAATGCCTGCGACCTAACCTCCATACGCACCTCACGATTACGTTCCACGCGGCACCGGCCGGTTATGGATTCATGCACACCGGCATCATTCGAGCAGCCTCGACTGGCTGAGCATCAGAAACAAGCCAGTAGCTGCTGCCGGTAATGCTGGGAAAAGCTGACCTGGTAAGCGGGCTCATTTGCAAAGCCACCCAGCGAAATGATGTTCGTAGCCTGCGACCCAATACCAGGTTCTGCGCCACCTAACCCAGCATCGCCGATACCCTTGACATGGCCCGAAGCACCCATCGGTTCAGGCCTTGAGTCTGGATTAAATCCAGGCATCTGCACATCTCTCAAAACGGCCAGGTCATCCGGCAAGTCATCTGCAATTCGCTCCGCAAAGCCCTGAAGCTTCGGTTCTGCCAGCATGAATAGCCAAGCCTGGTCATCCGATTCACCTGTGCGTCGCAGTACCCGTCCCAGCACTTGCCGGTAATGCAGTTCGGTGCGGATACGGCTGAGATAGCAGCACACTTGCAGGCGTGGAATGTCGGTGCCTTCGCTGATCATTCCTACGGCGACAATCCAGCGGCAGGTGTTGCTGCGGAATGCATTGATCACTTGCTGCGCATCCGGGGTTTTGTTGGTCACGATACGGCACTCTTCACCCATTGTTTCCAGAGCCTGGGCTATTTGCTGAGCGTGTTCGATGTCGGTAGCCACCACCAAGCCGGCGGCATCAGGCTTGATCTGGCGTAGCTCGTTGAGCTTGCTGTAGCCAAGGTCGAGGATTGGATTGATCACGTCGTCATGGCGCAGCAGTTCCTCATAGGTGACAGGTGACTCCCCCAAAAGCTTGGCGATGCTGGGAAACAGCCTGACGGAGCTATCCGCGCCAAGTTCTTCAGTGAGTTTCACCTTCTGATTATCGAGCAACACAATGCGAGGGGATCGGCACACGCCGTCGGCAATGGCGTCTTTCAAGCCATAGCGGTAATCGCAGATCAAATGCCCTTCGGGCGACGAATAGCGAGCCAAGGCAATGGCCTTGTCGTCCGAACGCCAGGGCGTGCCAGACAGGGCCAACGTGAAGACAGCGCGATCCTGTATCCGGTGCAGTATCTGCTGCCCCCAGGCATTGCTGAGGAGCGGATCGTGGCCGGCGCAATGGTGGATTTCATCGAAGACCACAAGCACCCGGTAGTCATCAAGAAGCTGCCAGAATCCCTCATCACGGTATTCCATGGCCTGATAGGTATAGGCCGCCCCCACGGCACCCATCTGGCCATCGAGACGTCTGCCTAGCACTTCCGAAAAAGTCGAACGAAAACCCTCCACGACCTGGCAGGACGGCGCAAAGCACAGCACCAGGTCAATTCTGTCCTGCTGAAGCAGTCGGCTGGTCAGCTCCGCGGCCATGCGCGTCTTCCCGGCTCCCGGCGTTGCCTGGCAGAAGAAGTGCTGCGTGACGGTAAGGTGCTCCAACGCCTTGGTGATGCAGCTGTTCTGCCAGCTGCGTAGCGATCTGCTCATCGTGGCGCTGCGAGCGTTTTGAGGGTCTTTTCTATGGCGCGTAAATGGCCCAGAAGGCGAGAACTGCGATCCCTGGCCTCCAGGTAATCGCCTTCAACCTTGTCGCGCAAATGCGGCATCTCGTCCAGAAGCAGCTTGAATCGCTCTGCCTCGCCCATTGAAGTGAGAAAGTCCAAGCGGATTTCCTTGTGGAGCGCCTCCAACTGCAAATCCGTATTGGCCGGCAAAGCCTCCACGTCGCGTACCGCCGTGTCTGGTTCGGGCACTCCGGCAGCCATAAGGCTGCTCTCAAAACCGTTGTCGATCAGTTCCAGTTGTAGGTGTGCCGGAATCGGCTGCAGGTGGTAGACCTGTCCTCGGACACGACGGTCCTCGTCCAGTGCAACCCAGCCCGCGCGCACTAGTGGACTGAGCGGTTAATTCATTTATCTAATGGTAACGATATACTGTGCGTCCAATGTCATGGATTGGTTATGCGCATGGCCCGACCGACTTCCCCCTTCGCTTTAATGCCTTCCGATCTCATCGCCCTGCAAGGTTGGTTGCGTATGAGTACGCTGGAACAGAGCCTCGCCCAGCGAGCGCGCATCCTGCTTCTACTGGCTGACGGATTGACGCCCAAGGCCGTCAGCGAGCAGTTGCAGGTCACGCCGCCGACGGTATTCAAGTGGCGAAAACGTTATCTGGAGGCGGGAATCGAAGGGTTGAGCGATCTGCCGCGCAGCGGCCAGCCACTCAAACTTGGGCCCGATAAAATCAACGAAATCCTGACACTGACCACCCGGCGTGTACCCCAGGAAGCCACTCACTGGAGCGTCCGTTTGATGGCCAAGTATGCGCGGGTCACCACGTGGCAGGTTCGGCAGGTCTGGGCCGCTTCCGACCTCAAACCCCATCGTCTGAAGACCTTCAAAATCAGCAACGACCCTCATTTCGCCGACAAGGTAGTCGACGTGGTCGGGCTCTATCTGAACCCACCGGATAATGCCCTGGTGTTGTCGGTTGACGAGAAAACCCAGATCCAGGCGTTGGATCGCACCCAACCGATGCTCCCGCTACGCCCAGGTCAAGTTGAACGCCGGACGCATGATTACAAGCGCCATGGTACGGCGAGTCTGTACGCGGCTTTCGACATCCTAACCGGCCAAGTAATCGGACGGATTACCCAGCGCCATCGAGCCAAGGAGTTTCTGGCTTTTCTGCAACAGATTGAACGCAGCACGCCAGCCGGACTGGATCTGCATGTGATTCTAGATAACAGTTCGACCCACAAAACGGCTGCAATCAAGCAGTGGCTGGAAAAGCATCCGCGTTTCAAATTGCACTTCACACCGACCAGCGCGTCTTGGCTGAACGCCGTGGAAGGCTGGTTTGCACAACTGGAAAGACGAGCGCTATACCGGGGTGCCTTCACCAGCGTCGCCGACCTAAAAGTCGCTATCCGCCAATTTATCGAGGCTCACAATGAGCATTCAGCCAAGCCGTTCAAGTGGAATAAAACGGCTGAGGCCATCATTAGCTCGGTACATAAAGCGAAGCTGAGTGTGATAAAAAATAAATTAATGGATTAACCGCTCAAGCCACTAGTCGACGGATCTGCTCATACACATAGCGTCGCACATCGGCGATACGGAAATGTGTGCCATTCAGGCGAGCAGCATAGGCATCGCGCAGTTCACGGGTCGTAAAGGTTGTACGCCCTGGCTCCTGAAGCAGCTCATACAGACGCCTGTCGAAGATAAACGAGGCCGATTTCATTGAGGCACCAGAAGAGTTAGCGCGAAAGAAATGCGGATTATAATCCGTGGCCTGTGCGTCCGCAAACGCACGATAGTGCCGCCTCAAGTTGAATTGAGACGGTCATGGATAAGTTGGCGAAAGCGTTAGGGGAACGCATCCGAGTGCAGAGGAAGGCCTGCCGGATTTCCCAGGATGCACTGGCGCTGGCGTGCAATATCGACCGCAGCTACGTAGGGCGGATCGAACGTGGCGAGGTCAACATCACCGTCGAGAAGCTGTATCGCATCGCAAGCGTGCTTGCATGCGATCCATGCGGCCTACTGCCTCAGGCGTCAGAGCTTTAGCCCACCTGATCGACGCTGGCGCTCAAGAAGGCTTGAAATTGCATTAATGCTGTCGGCCCTAACCTCATTATCCAGACTACTAGCTAGAACATTCCCCGACGCTTGTGATGCTGTCGAGGAGGCGTAAATCTATCAATGATGTAGCCGAACCCGGCGTGACTTGTTCTGACGCTCAGCTAGTTCCAGTTCTCTCACGCGCGCCCATAGCTGGAGGTTCTGTGTAAGCGCTCGATCACGCTGCGAACTGACCATCGCCAGCTCTTTTTCTAAAAACAAAACTTTATCTGCTAAACGTTTAATGCTTTTACCACTTGATGAGCCGCAGCCCTTGTCAGCCTCAGCACGACAAGCCTCGATCTTTGCGAGTAATGGCAAATGTGTTTTGCGAGACTTTTTCAGATAACCACGGTCAAATCCAGCCTCATGACTGACGATGCTCGCGGTAAGTTTGGATAGGTCTAGCCCTACATGCTCGGGCATAAAAGGCTTCCCATCGAGAAGGCGCTGCAAAGCTTCCTGACAGGCACCAACCCCCTTGCTTATTCCTTCACCAGACTTCATGACTAAAGCTCCACAGTGTCGATCAGGCGAGTCTTGAAAACCATTAGGCGCTCAATATCGCCCTTCACAATTTGATATTCGCCTGAGTCTTCTGCGTAGTTTGACAACTCGTTTTTCGCATCCTCAATGGCCGCACTTAACCTGGAGGGCTTGATAATCGCACCCTCGCAGGACAAACATTCAGTATAGTCACCGAGCATGAAGGAATCGCAGCGGCCCACCTTGGTGCAACCACCGAGTAGCG
Source organism: Pseudomonas sp. LY-1 (assembly GCF_053502595.1). Lineage (NCBI taxonomy): Bacteria > Pseudomonadati > Pseudomonadota > Gammaproteobacteria > Pseudomonadales > Pseudomonadaceae > Pseudomonas > Pseudomonas sp. LY-1. Next base: position 6,044,179 of record NZ_CP094353.1, read on the forward strand.
TTGGCCGATAGCTAATTGCACCGTTCTTCACCCGAAGCTCTGTATCGGCACGAATATCTTCAATCTTTATCTCGCCAGCTTCAACACGTTCTTTCTGCCTCTGCATGTATGAACCGGTGCCACCAAACAGCGGTTCTTCTTTGAACAGCAGATCTGCAATCAACTGATTGGCCACCGACATCGGCATGGCCATCTGGAACTCGAAAGCAAAGTGGTTATATGGTAGCACGAAGTCTATTTTCTTCTCGTCATAGTAGCCAAAAATGGTGCGCAAGTTATCAAAGCCATTCGCATAATAGCGCGCCATCTGAATGGTCATATGCTTGAACTGCGCTCGCAGAGTCGGTAGCGAGAGAAAGCCGCTACTGCTTCCATAGAAGGCCAACGAACGTCGGAATTGATGGCTAGTCAGCGGCCAGGGCTGGCCTACTGCAAAATCTGGCTCATTGTAAAAGTCACGAGAAGGGTCGCTCTGAGCCAACTCTTGTAAATCCTCTGATTGAATCGATAAGGATTTCAAAGCACTGCCCATCGTTGCTCTCAATGTAAAGTCTGTTACACCAACTTCTGCACAATTCTTCGTTTTACACAGGACGGACGGATTGATGAATAGCGGACAACGATCATCCAGTTCAATCCTATAGAGCCGGGCTAAACCACGACAAATCGCCTGGCCAACCTCGACCGCCTTGACGACTTCGCCTGCCGCGAACCATGCGCTTTCTTTCTTGTAACCGCTAAACTTCGTGGTAGTCGATAATATGTGTACTGATTGCGGTTGATCGCGCATAAAACCTTGATCATCAACCACTGAACATCTCACGACTTGATCAGATAAGCAGTTATAAGACATACGCATCACCTCTTGATCACGCATGCCGGTATATAGGTGTATCACCATTCTCACCACATACTGCATCTTGAGAAGGACTCGCTGCAGCTTTCTCTTTTCGGAACAGGCAAACTCACCGACAAAAACCGCAGCCAGACCATATTCCTCTATTGCTTGCTGAATACCGGGGCGATAGCGCGACTTACCACCAACCCCCAAAGATTTTTGACGGTGCGGAGTAAGACCGAAATACTCATCAGCAAAGCACGATATAAATGAATCAATATTCCCAACACCCAAGTAAAGATGATCGAGCAGGTCGCCACAAATATTTATTAAATTCAAATAAAGGCGTGTCGGAATTACCGGATGCTGTTTAGAATCAGGTCTTCTCAAATCAAAAACTCTTGGATTCAGCACAACATACCCTAGGCGTTCCTCGCCCACACTAATCAATCCGTGCAATATCCCACTAAGAACCGTCTTGTCAAAATTACTTTCACTAACAAAAGCCGCTAGATAAACAGGCACGGTAAAAAGCTGCTGCAAGGACAGCACACCAACCATTGACTTCTTTTTCTGCGCATAGCAGAACTTCATAGCGATGCGCAGCACAACCCAATATGAAATAATCGTAGATGCACTCAGCTTACCAATCCGCCCACCGCCAGCGAAATAAATAAGACAATACAGAAGATATTTGGCTTCTTCGATCAGCGCTTGCTGATCATGACCATAATCACCGAACACCATATCGAAGCGTATTCGGCCAATTTTTTTTGCACTCAGCCTGTACGGGTTAAAGTCCCATACAGACTCGCCGTACACTGCCGTTGCATTGCCATACTCAGTGCGACAGATAACAAAATCCGACGCGGGCTTCCCATACAGCTGAGCCGCACTATCTGGCTGGCTGGTGACTGGAAACTGGCCGCTAGAAAAAAGACTACCTATCGACTGAACAGCAGCACTCAAAATACGATCCCCATTTTTTCATAGCGACCCAACCGGACTTCCCAAAACTTAGTTAACTCGCCGTATTCAAACACCTTAGCTTTAACCTTTTCGACTGTCTGTTTCACCGAGCTAGAGCGCTCACTAAGAGCATCGACTATAAACTCGATCCGGATAGATAACTCTTTGAAAAGTGCCTCAGTATGCGCTGCATCGGGGGCCGATTTACGCACGGCATTGACCACGTATTGCAAACTCAGAATTTTATGCAGATCCTCCTCATCGCCGTGACATAAATAGTTTTCGCAGTACAAACAACCATATTGGGTGCGGCAGTTCGGCTCTATAATCAATCCCACATCAGTGGCAGACGTCGGCTTATTGAAATCCTCGCAGTGACCCGCCGCTATTGCGACACTACTTGCTACAGCCTTGCGGCTTCGCTCACGCACAACATGAGCAGCGTGGCGTATTGCATCCCAAAACAGGCTGAACTCGGATTGCTGCTGTTCAGGTGTTGCCTCTGCATAGGTAGAAAGATTCACCGCTTCGGTGTGATTGAGGGATGCCGCTACCGTGGACGGCGACAAACGTGCAGAGTGCATTTCAGTGCTTTTGTGCTTGCGTATTTTACGAGTTGAAAGTCTTGGTACAGTCGGATCAAGAAAGACCCCGCTAATAAACTCATAAAATTTTTCTAAGGAGCTTGTCACGTTAAGATCACCAAAGCTTTTGCAAGTTCTAAGCTGACCAGACGTAGGCATTGCAAAGAATAGTCGCTCATGTCTCGCACCATCCAAAATCCACGCACGCAGCTTTAAATACTCTTTCAGCAGCGACAAACCCGAGCCCCGCCCAATGTTGTAAAGCGTTGACTTTCCGCCAGCCCGAAATTTCACAGCCGACAACTCTTTCTTGAGAGGGGACTTTTCAACTTTGAGTGCGTCTTCGTAACTAAACTGCTCAAATTCAGCCGGAGTGGCACCTGTAATCATAAAAAAAAGGATAGCATAGGCTTTCGCCGCAAGACTCGCTAGATTAAGACGATGCCAGTTGCGCCCATCTTCATTAGCCGCATCCAAAGATGCCTGGGAGCTTCTTAGTTCGCGCGCGACATTATAATTTCTCGGCTTTTTTCGGCCAAGCCTCTCGAAGGCCGCGAAGTATTCTTCGGCCGTAGCAATTCGCCGCTCAGCTGAGTTATATGAAGGAGCAGCATCCTTAAATGGGCTGCTCGCGCCTCGGTTGGACGGAAATATAACAACTTCATAATCTCTAACTCCAACCACGAGCGGGTAAGGTTTTTTATTCAAGATAAAATCACTGCACTGCTGGGCAATGGCAAAGCAAACATCTCTATACAACTCGACATGAGCAGCGCCTGCTGTTGCAGAACCTCTATCTGGAACAATCCTTACTGCACCAGCAAGAATATGGACACTATTATCTGGATAAAGTAATTTGATCAGGCTGGATGCTCTAGTTTGGTAGCTTGACGCGGTCCGGGGCTTCAGCTTTTTATCGGATATTTTTTGATTTAGATGCGCTGTATAATCTCGATATGCCTTTTGAGCATCCACGCTACTGGAAAATATTTCTCGGTAACCCTCAGCGTTCAACCAATCAATAAAATATTCGGTATGGAAGAAATTTGCCAAGACTGACTTATCACGCAGACCGACAAAAGACTCCAAAACTCTCACAATCAGCTCACGACGACTTTCAACGAACGACTCAATCACCAATGGCGTCCCGCGATCATCATGAACACTTTTATTCTTACCACGAATGAGATATGCAAAACTACCAATATCTAACGGCTTCTTTTTAACCTTAACGGTCAGCTGCAATCGCAAACGCTCAGGTTCGGAAAACTCCTGAACCAACTCATTTAGCGTAATAATTTTTGTATTTTCGCGATGCTCTAACAGCTGCCGACTACTCATTCTTGGACCGTCAATTTCATGACTTCGTAGTTACCGTTAAACAATTTCTTCTCCCACACCTCTTGGGCGATGACTTTTTCGTGAGTCATATTGAATAACTTTAGATAGTTTTCAGTTGTTTCCCTAGACTCGTGATGCATACGTTTTTGAATAAAATCAATATCCTCCCCTAATTTCAAAACGCCTTCTTGAACCAACGGTTGCAGGCGCTGGTAGAGTTGATAGGCAAAAGTCGCTCGCAGCCAGTGATATGTAAAATCTTTTGGAAATTGGCTAGAAGCTGTACTCTGCAATTTTCGCTTTATTGTTTCCGTCACCTGCCCTGTCTGTGGCGACCTAACAATTGCGTAACGCGGATCATTTGAAGCCATGTAATAACAATTGCCTTGATCGGAGAGAAACAAATACATATCGTCCTCTTCTATCAACAGACCGGGATGACTGACTTCTAATTGAGCACGAAATTTTTCCCGCCGTCTCCTCATCATCGGACTACGTGCAAGCGTGACCAATTCTTCAGCAAGTTGCTTTGGAACATACAGAACTTGAGTTTTGTCAAATTTCGTATCAATGCCTGTGCGCGGGCCGGCATGCAATTTATAGGCACATTCCGGCACTAGTTTGTCTTCTGTAAATCCTTTCAAATGCTTCAAGCGTATGGTCAAAACACTTTGCTTACGAGCTCCAGTCATCAGAGACGTGAGAAGAATCAACCGCTCAATCGTTGACCATTTCTTTTCATTAATGGCCTCCAAAAGCGCGCCTAACTCAAGATTGGAGAGAGGTCGAAGATCCTCGCCATCTTCACGCACGAATCCCAAAGGAACGGAGCTACTAGGCGGCGTACGCCGCGTTTGGCTGCGCTTTTCAGCATCGATGATTTTCGCGCCTTTTGGGCTCTGCACGATAAGCCGCACTTGCTTGATCGTATCAACACGCTTTAGATCGAGGTAATGCCAATGCTCGGAAACGTACTTATAAAAGTGATAGACCGCAGCGGTATATTGATTGATGACCTGATTACTGCGACGGCCTTCTTTAATCAGGTGATAGAAGTACTTGTAAGTCGGGCGAAGCGAAGGACGGGCACCGGAAAAGTCGAGCCAATCCAGATTGTTATCCTCACAGAATAGGAGGTAATCCAACAGTTTACTGGCACGACGCCTAACATCATCAGTGCGTCGACTTGCAGGAGCCCTATCACGCATGAGACTCAGCAAGTAGTCGTTCGCTTCGTGCCAAGGGTTGCCATTAGCACTAAACAAAAATGGGAAATTGAACAGGGCACGGTCATTCCCTGAACCGACTTCATCGCATTTATAAAGCAGATTGGATTCAGCCCCCTCAAGCGCTGACTCAATAGAGCCGCGAGGCGCTTCACTGACATGCAGGATAGCGAAGGCATCCTGCAAATTCGGGATGAGAATCAGACGACCTTCGTGACGCGGATTGGTGTAGGACATTCGCCCCCCCTGATGAATCAGTCAATCCTATATGTTATGCGTCAGTTTACAATCGCTACCTGTCAATCTTTTTGTTGTTAAGCGATTCAACCCAAGGGTCTAACTTATGGAATAGTTTGGGATAGCGCCCTTTCAGATCTTTCTTCACCTCGGCGTAGGTACTGCGCCAGAAGTTCGCCAGATCCTGGGTCACCTGCACCGGCCGTCGCGCCGGGGACAGCAGGTGCAACTTGACCACCTGGCGCCCGCCGGCAATGCGCGGTGTATCCGCCAGGCCGAACAATTCCTGCAGGCGCACCGCCAGAATCGGCGGATGCTCGCTGTAGTCCAAGCGCACCGACGAACCCGACGGCACTTTCAAATGGCGCGGTGCCAGTTCGTCCAGGCGTTGGGGCAACGGCCAGGGCAACAGGTTGTGCAGGTAGCTGGAAACATCCAGATTGGCGAAATGACTGAGGCGCGAGACCTTGCCCAGGTAAGGCATCAGCCAGTGCTCTAGGCTGGCGAGCAAGGCGCTGTCGCTGACGTCGGGCCATTCGCTGGTGTTGCCGGTGTCCAGTTGGCGCAGCAACATCACACGGGCCTGCCATTGGCGCAGTTCCGGAGTCCAGGGCAACAGCTCCAGGCCTTTGCGCCGGACCAGGTTGACCAGCGCCTGGCTGCGGGCGTTTTCGTCGAGGCCGTTGAGGGGTTCGCGGCTGAGTACCAGTTCGCCGACTTTGCGCTGGCGCTCGGCGCGCAGCACGCCTTCGCGCTCGTCCCAATCCAATTGGTCGACGGTGCGTACTTGTTCGGCGAGGACCGTGTCGAACAGCGCCGGATCAAAATCCGTCGCCAGGTAGATGCGTTCTTCGCGCTGGCCCTGGCGGCTGCCCAGGTCGGCAATCACCAGCCAGGCTTGTTTCATCAGGCTATCGGCCTCGGCGAACAAGGCGGCGCGGCCATTGGCCAGGCGGTATTCGGCGCTGCCGGGGCGGCGTTGTTGGGCCACGCGGTCGGGATAGGCCAACGCCAGCAGCGCGCCGAGCCAACGCGGGTGTTCGGGGTCGGCCACCGGCTGGGTCGCCTGGCCGCGCAAATAGCCGCGATATTGCCGGGCCAACTGCTTGGCGCGCTGAACACCACCCTGGGTGCCCCGCGCGCGTTCTTCACCGGACAATAACGCCAGGCGACTGTGCAGATCCGCGCCGCCCCCGCGCAGGATATCGCGCTCGCCCAGCAGCGCGGCGACATCACACGCAGTGGCCGCCAGCCCCAGATCCTGCCCGCGCAGCAGCAGATGGGCGATGCGCGGATGGGCCGGCAGCTCGGCCATCTTCTGGCCGTGGGCGGTCAGTTTGTCGTCATTCAAGGCGCCGAGGCGTTGCAGCAGGTCCTGGGCCTGGGCATACGCGGCAGCGGGCGGCATGTCGAGCCACACCAACTGCGCGGGCGCAACGCCCCAACGCGCCAGTTGCAAGGCCAGCCCGGCGAGGTCGGCGGCGAGGATTTCCGCGCTGCCATAGGCGGCCAGGCCTTCGTGCTGGTCCTCGGACCACAAGCGATAGCACACGCCCGGTTCCAGGCGCCCGGCCCGGCCGGCACGCTGGGTGGCGCTGGCGCGGGAGATGCGCTGGGTGTCGAGGCGGGTCATGCCGCTGCCGGGGTCGAAACGCGGCACACGCGCCAACCCGGCGTCGATCACCACGCGCACGCCATCGATGGTCAGGCTGGTCTCGGCGATGTTGGTGGCCAGCACCACTTTGCGCTTGCCGGCGGGCGCCGGGTCGATGGCGGCACGCTGGGCGTTCAGGTCGAGTTCGCCATGCAGCGGGCAGAGCAGCACATCGCGGCGATCACCGAGCGCGTCTGCCAGTTGCTGGTTGACCCGGCGGATCTCCGCTTGGCCGGGCAGGAACACCAGCACGCTGCCGGTTTCGTCATGCAAAGCGTCGAGGATGGTCTGCACCAGGCGCGGCTCGATGAATTCACCGGCCTGGTACGGCCGCCCCCAGCGCATCTGCACCGGGAACATACGCCCTTCGCTGCGCAGGATCGGCGCGTTGTCCAGCAGCGCGGCCAGGCGCTCGCCTTCGAGGGTGGCGGACATCAGCAGGATTTTCAGCGGCTGCTCATCGCGAAACAGGTCGCGGCCATTCAGGCTCAGGGCCAGCGCCAGGTCGGCGTCGAGGCTGCGTTTGGACACTTGACCGATTGCACAATTCTGTCAAAATCTATAAAACGCACTAAAATCAGACACTTAGTGCGACACAAACAGAGACAAAGTAATTGACAATCATCAGAAAAACCGCACCGCTGCCCAACTATCCTTTCAGAGCGCTGTCGCCCGAGGTAGTTGCCCTGATGGAGCAAGCTGCGAAGGATTTTCCAAGCATCCCGTCAGCGATTCCGCTCAAGCTATTCGAATGCTATTGCGATCTGATGGGGGCAAAGGTCTCGTATCTCACGCTGTCTAGCCCGTCGTACTTTGAGCTGGCTAGGGGCTTCCTGGGAGCGATGAGGAGTACCTCCTTTATCGACAACGATCCGACTTCACGTCAATCGTTTGTTCGCTTGTTCACTGGTATCCATAACGTTATCCGGGCGCAGGTTCCGGCTATGGAAGAGCTGCGGGCTGATCCGGCAAGCATGCGGGATAACGTAGCCCTGTGGGACGAATGCCGCTCGAAGCTGAATGAAGAAAGCCTCCGGTATTGGAATGGATGGGGAGTCACATCTCCGAAGGGTCGAGAATACTTTCTCAGCCTGCCCTGCCTGTGGTTGAGCCACGGCAGAGACTTCACTGAGGACTTCTACAATCATTGGGTGCTTTTTTTTAAGAAGCAGGCCCGCCCTGCGTACACAGAGGTGAATAAAATGGCGAAATTCCTTGCGGAGCATCGCGAGGATTGGCCCGCTGTAACCTTCCAGCACCCTCAAATGATCAAGGCGTTCTTCCTAGCTTTCATGAAGGATTTTTTCCTCAAGGCTCATGAAGAAAAAAAGAACATTAATGGCCAGATCAAAAACTGGAGGCGGTTTATCGCCAACTGTGAGGAAATTTTCGTCGAAACCGGCGTTTGGGCCTTGCCGTACCAAGGTGGACTTCCTAAGCCCCTGGAGAGGCCAGATTTAGGCTTGGGCACGAGGAAAAAAACTCGTGAGGACGGTGTGGTTGTGCATGAAAAGCTGATCACGCCTGTGCCACTTCACGTTACAGATGAAGAGGCGATTGAGATCATCTTCCATAACATCGAGACAGATGTGTCGGTGATTAAACTGTGGGCGACAGAGCAATGTCGACAGCTTCTCTCAAAGGTTAGGGAGCGCAAGGCAATGGCCAAAATGGGCCGGCCTATCGTCAGGGGTGGTACCTTGAAATCGATTGAGCAGCTCGGTATTGAAAACATCTGCGCGACCTTTGAAGCTGATGGTTTTCGAGCAGAGAGAAACTATCTGAACTCTCATTTTGGCAACGGCAATCTAGTGAGGGTTTCTGGCTTACTCGGCTTGCCTACTGCTGACAAGCTCTATCCATATCAATGCCTGCTGGTAACCGAGCACCCGGAAATTACTCACGGCTTTCTTGATAAGCTCATTCTCCTTGATGACAACGGGGATTCGATTGGCTACATCAAGGATGACAGCGGGGCTAAGCTCATTGGTTTTAAGGATCGTCGGGGCAAGGAACTAAGCGAGCAGGTTATCCAGTTGACCGCTCAATCCCAGCAGTGGATCGAAGAAATTCTCGAGATTACCGAGCCGTTGAGAGAATCGCTCCGTCTTGCGGGAAATCCTGTGTACAAGGAACTGTTTATCACTTGTGGATACGGTTTTTCGACTCCGAGCAGCGTCACTCAACCGGCGTGGAATCGCTCCAAATTCAATTCGATGCCCAAATCGCTCGAAGTGCTTGTCAACCAGTTCGCCCCCTATCAACACATGTTGCAATGTGACCTTCGCCAGTTTCTGGAACGGGTAACGCTTACTTCGATTCGTTCATCCTGTGGCGTGATGGTCTACCTGCGAACAAAAAGCGTTACTGAAATGGCCAAAGCCCTAGGTCACGTCCGTTACGATGCGGTACTGCTTCGGCGGTATCTCCCTGAGGCAATCCTGTCTTTCTTCCAAACACGCTGGATCCGAATTTTCCAGCGCAGCTTTATCTGCGAGGCGATGAAAGACAGCCCTTATTTGCTTGAGGCAACAGATTTTTCGAGCATGGACGAACTTCACGGTTTCCTGAAAAACCACGCGCTGAAGGATATCCCGAGTCACCTAAGAAACCCGGAAAACAAGCCTAGCGCTGAGCAAATCGAGTCTCGCAGTAGTCAGGTTTACATTTCTATTGATGTAGGAATTATGACCGCCCTGCTTTCCTTGGAAGCCGCCGTCGCTAGCTCTGAAAAAGCCCATGAGGTATGTGGCAAAGCTAAGTATTGGGCAGATGTATCTAAAGCCGTCAGCGACGAAATCTTACGAGGCAACGATGCCCTGCTTAAAGAACACCTCAACGTAGCCAGAGCTCATTGCAACCCGTCTCGCATGGAGAACATTATTTATGTCGCTGCCGCCTGAATTAGATTTTCTTGAGCCGTACTTCGTTGACTCCTATCAATCTTTGAGGTCTACAGACTGGCTGCTTAGCGACTTCGACGAAAACGTATGGATGTACAGCTTTGGCTTCAAGAATCCGAAAAGGATCGAATGGGATGTGGAACTCAGCGACGGCAGTCGCTTGATCGACAAAAAAAATAAAGAGCTTCTGGATGGCTTGAAATATTATCTGACAGGCTCAACCCAGGCTAATTCAGCTTCCAATTCGAGCGGCGTGCGATCAAGTGAGCTTGCACGCGCACTGCATATCGTCGACTTCTTGCTGCTTAATTGCGAGCAATTCAAACTTGCCCAACATGGCCTGGCCGGTCTTGGCAGAGACAATTTGAAGTTGATCCTGTCAGAAATCGGTTCTAGCAGTGACACAGCAGAATCTATTTATGCCTGGTCAAAGCGGATGTCCCTTTACTGCTTGAAGCTCGTTCTTGAAACCAGCCAGGTTGAGATTGATCTTGCGCTTAAAGACTGGCCTGATCTCGCGATCATTACTCCACAGCAAATAGACGAGAACGCGCTGGAAGTCCCACTGAATTTGATACCAAAAATCAGAGCAGCTCTGTATCTGAAGGGGTTGTATCGAATATCTCGTGACAAGGGATACAACCCCAATTCTGTAACGGTATCAAACGAAGTCTACCGAAACACGCTCAAAGGTAGGTTCGATGACAAACCCATTATCGGAATCCTGTCCGTACAAAGCGGGGATGATTTTGTACGAGAGTTGCTTCCAATTCCTGTGGCGACAGGTAGTCGGGAAAAGATGGGAGATTCGAATTTCAGCGAGTACAGAAGGACTCTCTATAGCCTAGGAAATCTGCACGACCTTGGTTTACCCGCCCCGTCAACGGAGGACTTAATCAGCGCCAAAAACTTCACGATTGAAACGGAGGCCGCAGGAAGATTCAGGACGCTTCCGTCTCAAGTCGTGTTTGGCGCAGTGCGAAATTCTATTGAGTTTTACTTAAAACATGGTTCAGATATCGTAGATGGCTATTGTCGAGCGGCGCTGTATTGTAAAAAGCAGCAGATATCCCTGAACGATTTAACCGACAAACAGCTCCAGAAGGTGGTTGGCCATCGCCTAACTTCAATAGGAGTGGAAAGCCTTGGGTTGTCACGGCGTAGCGCAGGAACACAATACGCTAGCACCACTAAGGGCATGAGATCCGAATACTTTACCAAACTTCGCTCTAATCATGGGCTGATTGAAATGGTAAAAGTGCTTATTGGATGCACTCAAGTCGTTGTTGGTGCACTAATGGGAAGGCGTATTGGCGAACTATTGGATCTGCACGTCACAGACTGTTTGGATGTGACGGAAAAATGGCTGGTGTTTGTGAATCGCAAAAGCACCTATCTGCTTTTCGGCACACGTCAGATTGAAGCACGGCCAATTGAACCAATTGCCGTGAAGATGATTAAAAGTCTTATCAGGATGCAGAAAATCCTTAAACGCATTGGGTTCTTAAAAGAACTTAAGGGCCTATTTTCCAGCCCATCCGGAAAGGGTAATGCTGATTTTTCCCAGGTTGCTGTTTACGGTTTTAACCAAAACCTCGACTTCTTTTGTGATTACTTTGAAACTGATACGAACGAAGAGGGCCAACGGTACTACATCCGTCAGCATCAGCTTCGCCGCTTCTTCGCAATGCTGTTCTTCTACTCCAGCAGCTTTGGCGGACTTGAGACTTTGCAATGGATGCTTGGGCATACCGATGTGCAACACGTCTGGCACTACATCACCGAGTCTATGGATGGTGCCACCCTCCGAGGGGCTAAAGCACAATTTGTGGCCGAAGCACTCCACAGCGGCGATGTAGCCAGCTTTGAAAGCCTGGCTGCCCTGTTGAAAACCCGCTATGGCACAGAAGATTTCACCATTGTCGACACCGAGGAGCTCGAAGATTACCTTTCGGATCTCATGGAAGAAGGCTCCGTGGAGATTGAACCGGAATTCATCAAGGACGATGAAGGCCAAAGCTTCAGGGTAGTTGCTCGGGTCATGAAGGTAGCAGCATGAAGAAGACTGATGCTCGTGTGGAACGCAACACATTGGCGCTTTTCACCCTCGTTGAGTGCCTGCAACAAATCCATAGGGCTCCCGACAGCTACAGAGGCAACAAAGAACTGCTGGCGGCCCTGAAAAGTCAGGGTTCAACTGCAGCCCTGAGCATCAGTTTCACGGTAGGCGAAGAGACGAAGGCAACTACCCCTGTCAGCCTGAACACTCTGAAGACTTATGCTGAAAGCAACCTGCCTACGGGTTTCGACGGGCTGAACAAACTTCGTGTCGCGGCCCTTGAAGCTCTGGAGGCTGCAGAACGGCGCGAGGAGCGCTCCAATAAGCGAACCAAGGTGGGTCTGTCGCTGCGAGTTGCGGAGCTGGAGCAGAAACTGGCCTTGCACCAAAAAACAAACCTGACACTGCTTCATGCTCTGGGCAATGCTCGCGATCACATCAAAAGTGTCAGGGATGCGCCGAACGCTGGCGTCAGGTCACTACGGGCTCAGGAGGCCATCAAAGCGCTTACAGCGATGGCATCGCTGAACGCCCCACCTTACGACAAGATTCCTACGCCCAATGGCCCTTCTGTTGTAAACCTTGATGAATACAGAAGATGACGAAGAAAAGCCAAAACCAGCTGTTCTCGGTCTTGGAAGAGACGACGCTGTTTTCCCACATGGCGCTGGGAACGATTGAGACAAGGACATTCAACAGTGTCCCATTTGTAACCTGGCCGCACGGTGCGCCCTGTGTGCCGGTGAATCAGTACATTCTGTCGATGATGGAGCGGCCTGGTCGCAACGGCAACCGCAACCTATCTACACGGGGATCTAAAGGCGGAACCTTCGGCGAGTACGCCTCCAAGATAAGCCACCTAGTTCGTTATTGCTATCATGCCAACATCGACTTCATTCACCTGACTGACTCCAGTTTTACAGAGTTTATCGATTCCCTTAGAGACGAAAAGTCTCGAATTTACCCAACCGCGAATAAACGGACTGAGCCTACAATTCTAGGTATAGGTCGAGTTTGCCTAGCCTTTCTGGAGTTTGTTGGTAGGCTTCACGAGAATCCAAGTTTTGTCGCTGTCGGCGGGACAATCAGAATAACCATGCACGCCTTTACGATTAAATATCGGAATGGCCGCACGTTGAAAAAAGAGTTTGTACATCATCACTCGCTAAGCCTAGGCGGACGGGTTCGGTCGATATTCCCGATTTCAGACGAAAACATAAAGCGCCTGCTGGACGCGGTGGACAGGGATTCTAAATCACGATTTATTGATTCCAGAAGAAAGATCATGCTTCTCCTGTTGGAGCACACCGGTGCACGCAGGGGGGAAATCTCGAGAATATTGGTTAAAGACATCCTTAATGCACTGGAGATGGATGAGCCAATGCTTAGGCTAGAGACTTGGAAGCAAGGGGTGTCTAGCCAGCGGTTCATTCCTGTTCACAAAATGGTTCTCAGCGATATCAAAAAACACATCGACTTCATGCGCAGAAAGATCGTCAAGGGGAAAGTAGACGATGGCTTTCTGTTCATATCACAAACTTTTGCAAAGGGGATATCTCCGGACACAATCACCTCGGAAATTTCCCTTCTGAAAAAGGCTGCTGGTATTAAAGAAAAAATATCTCCGCATATGTTCCGGCATGCCTTCATTACGAATAAATTTGTCCAGCTGATTAAACAGCATGAGCTAGAAAATCCTGATCAATTCAGGCAGTCCTTGCTGAGCAGCCAAACCTTCATTACCGAAGTGATGATGTGGACGGGACACAAGTCTGCAGAGGCTGTTGAGCGCTACATCCACCTGGCGTTCAATAAGGTCGCAAATTACGCTGCGACAGTATCGTCAGTGCACTTAGCCTCAGCCATGCAGCTATTCGACCGTAAGCAGCGCGAATTACTCAATCGACTCAAGGCCGGTCTCGCCGTTGAAGAATATGAGGCCGAGGTGTTAGAGCTTCAGCGTCTTAGGGATGAGGACTTTGAGATTGCTGGCAGGCGGGTGAGCTCCAACTGAATCTCTCCCTGGTTGTCTCACTTGCGGGGCTTGCCCCTTCGGGGACGGCTGTCGTAAACCAAACCCTGGCTGCGCCAGGTTTTGGCCCTACGGGCTTCCATCCTCAAGCCTTTGGCCCAGAGGGCCGACGCGCTCCGCTTGCACTAGAAAGATAATGCATGTAACTACTCGAACGGTCATGCATATACCGGGGCTACCTTGGGATCCGCTAGCGCTCCTTAAGAATCACCCTGCGCCGTCCGTCCCAGAATAGACCTGCTCGATCACCGCAGTGGTTGAGCCGATAGCCAGGAAAGCCGCTCGCCAGACGTCCCAGATCATACTGACTTTGTAAGCTGTAGCAGCGCTACTGCAATCGTCTTGCCTCCCGGCTGTCATCCCGCCATCATTGCCAACCCTCATGGAGCGATACGATGACTACAGACGATCTCGAAAGTATCTTAATCACAGCGACCCAAGAACACTGGACGACGACGGGCGGCCCTCTACTTCTCAGCAATCTTCCTGCGGATCTCCGCAATCGAGGCGTTAGCGATTACAAAACGATTCTGAGAGATAAAACCTTGAAAGGTTTTGCCCTGGAGCTCGAGCAAAAAGGACTTCTCAAGGTTGCTACCCATCCGACACACCTTGCAAAGGTTGCTCTGGTACCTAAAGACGAAACCTACGCTTACCCTCTCGACCCGGATAGCACGAAAACGAAACCGCTTTCACAGCCCCGGTCAGGCAAGACCGCTGCCGTAAGGCTGTTGGACATCCTCGGTAATTTAGACGTAGGTGATCTGGAGATGGTGACGATTCCAGCGACGGTGCTGGTTAAACTCCACAAGTTGCCATGAAGATCTTGGTTGCACTTGTCACGGAGAACGATTTCCTGAGGAAGGAGTTCGTCAAGCTGCGAAGCACTATTCGCTTGCCAGCCAACCTCAGTCGCCTACCGATGACGCTCGAATTGGATGCTCCGGATCTCAGTCGCTCACCTACGCTAGAGCCTTACTTTCACACCAAGGCAACGAGCTGCGGGGCTATGGTTGTTCTAGCGGATCGACGTTGCGAAAGCAGGCTCAATTTCACTGAAACCGCTCTATTTATCCATTGGCTGGACGTCCCTCGCCGAGTTGAGTTGCCGTCTAGATTCCTCAATCATCATTCTTCACGTCTCCTTACTAGCTTCGCCACATTCAGGCAGGAGGTGATGCGTGGGGAGAACCTCACAATGTGCATCCTTCCGGCCAAGAATTTTGATGCTGACGAGTGGCGTCAGTTAATCACGATGGTATTGACCCAAGCACAAGAGGATCTTTTCGTAGTCGATGCGACTGCTTTGTTGGTGTTGATGCGCAGGAACCGGCGCAAGCAGCGTCGTAAAGACCCAACCGGTAGATATTTTTATATCGACGATGATGATAAACACTTCATCTATGGGCCTGAACATCACTCTAAATTTGCAACAGGTGAGCCTCACACTAAGACGTGCGAGCTCAACGGGACATTTAGGTTTGGTGCAAAAGTCGATGATATCCATCGCCACTTCAACGTCAACCGAGGGCCTGGCAAAAATCCTTCTGTCAAAGGCAGTTTCTATGACTGCCACTGCGCGCCAAGGGTAGTGATCAAGACGAGTCATCTGAACATGTTTATGAACGACTACTTCTGACGAAAACGCAAAATGAGTACGAAATCGTAAGGCCTACAATCGCGGGACAATCTAAGCGAGTGCTGACGTTGATAGAGCTGCGGGATATTGGGGGATTTTGGAATTTTCGCCCACTGGGGGCTCAGGGCGCTGTAAACATAGAGGTGCAGCAACCTAGCCCACCCGCACGCCCGCATAGGAGTCGGGGCGACCGATGCGAAGACATCAAAAAGGTTTATTTCAGACAAAAAAAGGGGAATCAACATGTTGATCCCCTATCTGCAAGCCTATCGCGTGCTCCACCCGCTGCGTCAATGGCAAGAATTACAGCTCTAAAACCTTTGGTTTCTGGTGCTTTCCCGGCCATTGGCAACGCACTCACCTGTGAAGGTAGCCCGGTCGGTGTCCAAAATATTGGATTCAGCAACCCGGACGGCGTGGTGCGTAGTGCTATGAGTCGATATTAACACTTGCGATAACTGGATATCAACTATCCACCGGCGCCTCAGACCAGCTTGGACGCCCGATGGCCTATCTTGCTACTAATGGTCATCAAGGTCGCCCCGTACCTGTGCCCAGATAGCCTCTTGATCGAGCGTGCCCTGAAACGTGTGTAGCTCAGCTACTCCAATCGGATTTCTGACCCATCTGGCTTCAATCAGATACGTCTCTTTTCCGAGCTGACGCTTTCGTCTATCTGCTCACCAACCAGGCTGAACGGCGAGCAAGCCTGAAGCTTCGATGAGTCAAAGAGCTCTTTGAGAAAACCTTCGAATTCGTAACCACGTTTCTGCGGAGGCAGACCACGCAGATCGTATAACCGCTGCTTCAGGGCCTCGAGGATTGTGCCCTGTCAACCACCGCTACCGCAGCAAAAGGACTTCGTACCACCTCGGCGTGCTGCCCTGGCGGTCTTATTGACTCAAGCAGGGAGAGAAGGTGGCCTTCTGCGTTCACAACGTCTTCCTCACCCGACTATAGCCGCTCAGGCCTCTCTCACCCGCCATATTGGGTTTTCAGAATTTGCGAAAACCATGCAAACCCCTCCCGATGACACAGCTAAACGCTGGTGAAAATAGCGCCTGCAATTGGTCGTGACAGCACGATCAATAGATCACACTGCGAGCGAGGCCGCGATGACGAAGCAAAAAAATGGCAAACAACCCTGGTCGGGAAAAAACTGCCGTTATACCGACTGTTGCCCTCGAAAAAGGAGGTGGGCAACTGATGACTAAAAAAGATCTGAAAAAAACGCTGCTGAACCTGGCCGTAGGGATTTTGAGTGGTTACATCGTCACGCGGCTCCCACAGCCGAGCAACCTGCCGAGAGCCGAGCCTCAGTTGCACCCGCAGCTGATGTACGTTCAGCACCAGGCGCCGGCAAATGCCCGCGACCAAATCTCGGTGACAATGCGGTGGTAGACAGTGATAGAAATTCCGACTGGTTACGGACAGAGCACAAGTTCAGGCGGATCCATGTTTGTGAGGTATCCACTTTAGCTTCGCTACTCGCGCACCGAAAACGAACCGACCCATTGAGAGTGTCTTGGCGCCAAGTTCCAGTGATCTGAATCCTTCGGCTTCAGATTGCTGGATTTGATCTCGCCTGTTTGAAAATGGCGCTTGCGGAGTGCTTCAGCTTGGGCATAAGCAGCATCTAGGTCTTTCTCTGCCACCAGAATGGAGCACACGATGAAGAAGCCCGAGCTTCCTCCCTTTGACGTATCAAGGTCGGAATTCCCGGACTCATCCACGAAGGCATATGTTCTGTCCATGAGCTTGCTCCATCAACAACGTACTGAGCGCGGTGGGTCGCCCAATGGCAAGGTGGCGAACTTAGTTCGTCGCAGTGGTACTGCCTGGAGCGGGGCCTTCGCTGAACGTGTAGTTGATGACCACATCATTTCGGATCAAGACGTCGAGAGTTTTCTGAGTGCCCGTAGTCGTCACCTTCATGGTGACCACGTAGCTTTGAGCATGGGCTGAGCCGTTGGTGTAGGTGTATATCCACTTCTCGTCAGTCTCGCTGACTGCACTCTTGGCGTAGGGCTCACCGAATAGCGACTTCAATTCAGCAGTGGTGGTTTTACCCTTGGTGATGCTCGCCACACTGGCCGACGGAAAGTCTCGGCCTGCGGTGTAGTGCGAAGTAGCGCAACCGCCAAGTGCGGCACACATCCCCATGACTGCGATGAGCTTTTTCATATCCTTCCTTGATCGTAGAAAGCCCCAAATCTAGCTGGCATCAAGGCTAAAAGCCATCAACAATGCTCATCAGATTCTTCAGCGCTTTCACGACAAACTCAGAACACTCTCGGAGCGCCCTACTTGATCGCAATTGCCTTCTATTTCTGAGGCCCAGATAAATTTCTTCTAGAACAGCTTACTCAACGGTACAAATACTGAGCCAGTTTCAGCTGCGGCCCTCACTTTACGGTCGATAACGTCTGCAATAGGTATCTGCTTTTCCAGGGCGTCGTGAATATCCTTTCCCGAAATACACACTAGGCTTTTGCCACGCCCGAAAGCTTCCAGTCCAACTTCCGTGAAGCCGTAATAGCTGATGAAAACTCCTCGCGTCCAAGCGGCCTTTTCGCTGATCTTACCCTGAAGGATATGGAGCTCTCCTGCGCCAACAGGATTGGCTACCCACTTGGCCTCAACGAGATAGATATCCCCGCGACACAGAAAGCTTCCATCTATCTGCTCACCCGTATTCCGGAATGGGGCACGAGGCTGGAGATTGGAGGATTCGAACAACTGCTGCAGGAACGTTTCAAAAGCGTAGCCACGGGCTTGAGGCCCGAGCTTATGAATATCCAATAAAGCCTGCTTCAGATGAGCCGCCTGATCGATGCTGACCTGGCGCACCGCAGCGAAGGGATCGCCTATAGCGTCATCAATTGGCGAGCCAGCCTCCAAGCCTCGGATCAAGGTTAAGAAACGCCCCTCAGCATTCACCACGGGCTCATCTTTGTGCTGGTTGGACAGAGTGACCTGCCGATACTGCCAGAGTGACTTCAGCGCTCGTACACAGGTCGTCGTATCCGCAAGTGTTAAAAAACAGCGGAGGCGCCTCGCCTTGGAAGTACCGTCCGCAGCAAAAAGCGGGTCATCAATGTCAATCTCCAGCTCTCCAAGGAAGAACTGGGACAAGGTACGATTTGAGAAATCCAGCACGTAGCCCTGCTCCATCTCGAAAAGAAGGTCGAGGAGCTTCATATCCAGCGGTTTTATCTTCGGCATGCGACGTCTTCCTCTCGATTGGTACGCCCGGGGGCTTGCTTCAATATCAGCGGATTACCTGGCGGGCCATCTTCATTATTGGTCGCATTACTCGCTCAGCTTAATGTACCCAAACGGGGTCATTAAGCCTAAAAATGATGGTTAGTGTGCTGTATTGGGAACATTAACTTTGCATGTCATAACACCTACCCCTAGCGCTCGACTCCAGGATTGCAGTCCGAAATTCTAACCGATCCGATTCCAGTGCTCGATGGTCGACCGGCAAACGAGCGCAGCGCACCTGCTGATTAAGGTGCATTAGCCCAATGCCAGATTAGCGCTCTATCTAATCACTCTTTTCCTTGTCTGCATTTAACCACCAATGTCCGACGCAACGCGTTGGAGGGTCGTGGGGAATCAGCTACAGTTTAGCGACTGCCGGAGGGGTGAAGTATGGACTGTCGAATATGCGGCTCGTTGGTTCGGATGCCTGAGACCAATTTTCCTGTTGTGATTGTCGATTTTGTTGAGCGTGGCATTTACGTAGTCAGCGCCGACGTGGTGAAACAGAATGAATTCCAAGGAGGCACATGGACGTTGAATCTTTGACCAAGCAGATAACACTTGTTGGTGCGGTGATTGCGGCTTGTACTGGCGTCTGTAGCCTCTGGCTGCAAATGCGTGGAAAGCGCGACCATTACTCTGTCGGCACAGGAACCGTGCGCCCGGAGATCATCAGAGAAACAATGATTCATGTTGTAAGTCACAGTGATCATCCGATCTATCTCGCGGATTACGGATTTATCGATCCAAACTTCCAGTTTTCCTTAATTCCTTTGGAGCAGGAGCTGCACGATTTTCAAGACAGTCATGTGTACACCCGTGGCGGCAGCAGTCTTGAGAAGCGCAGCGACTTCTTCGAAATCGGTTACATTCGGCGCGACACTCCCATCGGTGCGTTCGCAAGAACCGTTACTCAAACTAGGCCCAGCATCGGATTTGCGTACGATACACCGACATGGAAGAAGCTGTGGGTTCGTGCCCTGCTTTTGGTGAAAGGGCGAGGGTATTTGCGATGACATCCTTCTCAGAGACCTCCGGAATCCGCTGTGCTTTATTCATCAGGCCAGCGGATCCTCAGACTGCGCAGTCAGCCCGTTCGAATGTAATTCCTTACAAAGATAGCAAGCCGAGCCAGGGCAAAGCCCCCTGAACTGCTCCGTTTGAGAAATCAGAGGTGGCGCTGAGCCTCGTTGATTTACTGCATAGCCCTGCTGCTCAAAAAAGCCTGACGCAGTTGTTGTCAGCAAATGAAATCGAGCGATTCCCTGCTCGGCGGCTTTCGCTTCAATGACCCGAAGCACCGTGACACCGACCCCTAGCGATCACCCCATCCTGATCAATCGCCCCATAGTCGTGAAGCCCTTGGGCACACGCTTGTGTCGCCCGTCAGAGGCAGCTCTAGACCTTCTACCGCAAGAGCAGCGCGGCAGCTCCGTCAAAGAAGATGGACAAGTCGTCATTGATGAGAATGGCCGCAGGGTTTAAACCAATGTGAAGCAGATGGGCCTGGAGGGATGCTGGTGAATCAAAACTCGAAATTTGATGCAGTGGTCATTGGCTGTGGCCAATCCGCGCTCACCGTTTGCATGAGGCCTAATTGCCGGCTGGCCAATGGCAGCTTTACCTTCCTTCGTAACGGACTGAATGTCCGATGTCCGAATCAGCCTACCATCTGCAAATCGTTGGTACGGCCCAGGGCAAATGTGGCTGAACACAACGCCAACGGCACTGCACGCATGAATATGGACATTCACCAGATAGGCTGTGACTAGCCGGTCGCAGTCTTGACTCACTGCTTTAGCGATGCGAAGGAGGTCGAAGTCCGAGTAGCGCTTTTCGTGTAAATCGACTGCGACGGTATTGATGTAGTCCATGGTTACACGGCCTCCGACGCTGAGGCTACGCCGGTGCTCGCAGCACTGTGCCGATATAACTCCCTGACCCCAACCAAGGCATCAACATCCAGATCGCGCTGATGAGTATTGACGTACACCTCACCACTCTCGACCTGCAGAACACAGATTGGCACTTCTGCCTGGTTGAACCCCATGGAAA
The DNA here is from genome assembly GCF_053502595.1 of Pseudomonas sp. LY-1. Classification (NCBI taxonomy): domain Bacteria; kingdom Pseudomonadati; phylum Pseudomonadota; class Gammaproteobacteria; order Pseudomonadales; family Pseudomonadaceae; genus Pseudomonas; species Pseudomonas sp. LY-1. The sequence continues at coordinate 6,064,983 of NZ_CP094353.1, forward strand.
GTGATTTCAGCTTTTCCATCTTCCAGCCTGACCCTTTGTTCATCCATGCCGGGGTAACGACCTGGACATCTTGAATGACCATGCTCTCGTCTTGGGAGACCAGCAGCTCCACCAAGCGAGGCTCATCGTTCAGCATCTCTTCATAAGCTACAAATCGCCCCTCATGCCGGCGCTTGAGGCTCACGTGATACCAATGGGTAACCAAGGATCGCGACATGGCGTGAAAGTGAGCGAGACCATCCCCGAACATACCCACCGGGCCGGCCTGGTCTTGCATGCTAATCCTGAACATCGTGTATCTCGTGTTGAGCAGGCCCGCGAAGTGCGCCTGCGATTAACATAAGCCAAATATTGTCTTCAGCGAGGCAGTCATCTCGCGCCCTTTTCCCACGAGCACGTACACCGTGTTTCGCGTCTCGAACAGGCAAACACCGTCGAACGATTTACACAGGGTCGAGCGCACCCAGCCCCCTGGCGGAAACCGGCCATGACCGTCATGGATGACGCAGTGGGCATACATGAACATCGGCTCCAGACCAGTAGCTCGTACTTTCGCGAGCGACTCTGGGGATTCGTCGACGTGGAAGATGACCCAGTCCTCGACGGTGCAAAAAGGCTTACGACCGAAGCGCCCCGCGACCAATACTTCCACTTCTGCATGAGACAGCGACGTGCCAGCAGAGGAGATTTCCCCCTCCCGCAGCAGCTCGTGCTCAGAAGAATTAGTCATAAATTGATGATCCTATTGGCGACAAAGGAAATAGGGCTCTGCGCACGCACAGATCGCAAAGGTTGCGCATCTTTCGTCCCATCGCAATGACTATATACATTTGTGTGGAACTCATCAAACGGGGCATACCGTCTCCTTTTGTGGAGAGGTGCGCTGGATGTCTTTGCGGAAGGCATATGCGGCAACGCTACAGTGGCTGAGGGTTCGACATGGGTTGTCGCAAGCAGACCTCCAGCAACAGACTGATCAAGCACACATAAGCCGCTTGGAAGCATCGACGACATCGGCTACCGTCGATCTCAGTGCCGATTTAGCTAAAGCGCTAGGCCTAATGCCACTCTCCTTTCTCACACTGGTGGCCGCAGCCGATGAAGGCAAGACCGCGCGCTCAGTTCTGAATGACACAATGAAAGAACTCATGCAGCTCGGTGTTCTTGATGAGCAGCTACCTGCCGAACCCCAAAAGCTCACTACGCCCCAGAGGATCGCTGCCGCAGAAAGACTCAAAGCGGTGCGCGATCTCAAGGCGGCAGGCCTTTCTCAAGCGGAGGTTTGCCGGCAATTAGAACTGCCCAAGAGCACAGTTAACCGGCTGTGGTACGTTGGCGGTTGAGACTCAATTAGGCACCAAACCCTGCCCAGCATGGATCAGAGCCATTTTTCGATGTCAGTATCCAGCAAAAAGGACAATGTGACCTCAGCCTTGGATCACGCTTTCTCGCACAGTAGTCCACGCTAGAAAACCACTTACAGGTTGCCGGTAGTCCACCCAGACTCGTAAAGTTCTGAACCATGGACTGGCCAACGTGAGAAGACGACATGGATGAGGAATCGCCACCGATGCTCGACCCGGAGCTTGAGGCCATCCAGTGGCCGGCAGACTTCTCCGGCCAGCAGCTGTTTATCCAGGGTGTAGATTGGCAGTACAACGCGATGCTGAACTGGTCTCACTTTCGTGTCGACCTCTATGCTTTTGCATACAAAGATGCCGCTGACGGACTTGTGGAGGCGATGGCGAATCGTCAGGTGCCATTGGATAGCGGCATTTACCCTTTGCTTTTTCTATACCGCCACTCCTTGGAGCTGCAGTTCAAGCTGATGCTAAAGAGTGCTCGCGCTCTGACAGGCAAAGAGCCCAAGAACTACGACAAGCATCCGTTGATGCCTCTGTGGTCGGAGTTGCGTCATCTGCTCAAGGGCATGGGTCTAGAGCGCTCTGACGCCAATGCTACTGCTGTTCACGAGTTCATTCGCCAGTTGGACAACGTTGACCCAGACTCGATGGCGTTTCGGTATGCGACGACCAATAGTGGTAAAGACCATCTCCCAGACGTTACGCACATCAACATCCGGCACTTGCGCGAGGTGCTCAACAGCGTCTTCGTTTGGCTAAACGGCACATACAGCTGGATTGGGGAGATGGAGCAGGGAAAGCCTGGCGACTGATCACGCTAGGTGTGATGCCAGGCAGTTACCCTTCATGCTGATCATGCTTGCCGGGCAAGATCTTAGGCCAGAGATCACCGCCTATGGCTCCGACCTAATCTGTTTTAAATCGTTTGAAAAGTTTTTCGGGCGCCAGATACAACCTCCCGCGTGTCCGTGAGAAGGCAACATAGAGTTTGTTTTTTGTCTGTGGAGGGAGATCGGCAAGCGAGGATTTTTCGTAGACCTTCCAGTGAGTAGTACCCAGCACAACGCATACATCGTTGTAGTGATCCAGACCTTTACTGGCACCCCAGTTGTTAGACAGACACCCGTATTTATAATGTTCCTGGTAGAACAGCTTCACCACGTTGCCATCGGCGTGCACGGCGTTAGCATCGACTTGATTGGCCAGAGGAATGATTTCGGTTTCATACGTGTGCTGTGACTGCATATCAATCTGCAGATGTGCACGTATGAAATCACATACGGTGACGCCACACCTCCAGCTTCGACTCAGTGTCTCCTTGTCGACAGTCACACCCGCCTTTTGAAAAAGCTTTTCGTATTTCCCAATGTCAGCGTGTAGCGAGCTGTTCACGTTTCCATCACGACTGGTGTCGAACGTATGCTGATAGAAGTCACCTACAAATAGCATTTCAACCTTGGCTTTCGCTAATGCCATTAGCAGGTTGAAATCATGACCTGCTAGGTCTTGAACTTCGTCGACATAAAACTCATCGTAAAAGCGCTCCATTCGCGCCATCACGTCAGGAATTGCATTAACGGTCTCTAGGAGCTTTGCGAGGCGATTGTGGTAAACGCTGCCGCTTGTAGTAGCGTAATACGCCATATTGTCCCGTTTGAGCTTTAGCGTACGGGCGTGCGGAGCTCGAAAGCTGATTCCCCGCGTCTGCATATGCACTTGCAGTAGAGGGCGATAGCAGAAGCTATAAAGGAACGTGAAATAACTCAGCAGGTTGATGTTTTTCGGCACATGGCCAAACCGTTTGATGATGCTATCGCGCAAATGGCGATAGTTGTTCTCCGTGTAGGTGATTATCAGTGCGCGCTTTTCTAGGCTCAGACGCTTCACTAGCAAGGTGGTCTTCCCTGAACCTGCCACAGCGAACATCACTCGTTTATCCATTGGATTGCCTCCGCGATGTAGGCAGGAACGGTGAGCTCGCCTGGCTTTCCCTTGAGCAGCTCAAACGCGGCTTCTGCCTTGTTTGCCAGCATGTATTCCAAGGGGGAGAGGGTTTTTCGTCCTGGGCCGAAGACGGTCTTGCAGGTTTCCTCGTTGTCGTTGTGCAACCCTATTTCGAAGGTTGAACGGGCATTGTCTTTGTCGGCAAAGACTTTGGCATTATCCGAAGCGAAGTCGACGTAGTTTTCTACGCAGTTTTTCTGATAATCCTTGTCATTGTCTCGTATGGCTGCGACTCGAATTCCGAGCAGGTTAGCGAGTTCCATGTACCTTTTGAAGCTGGTGCCCCCAATAGAGATTATGTGGACGTCATCGACATGCGGTAGACGCCCATTTGTACATTGCTTATAGAACTCTTCCACCAGGATGAATTCAGCATCACCTTCAACCAATATCACCTTCTTCGAGAGCGCGAACTCCAGGACGTTGTTATCCGGGGCCTTCATGAAGAATTCTGCGGTGTCAGGTGATAGGGCTTTAAGTGAGCCAGCGGCTGCATTCGGGCCGATCAAAAGGGCATGCCGAAGATCAAGCCTTGAGCAGATATGGCTGCTGTGGGTTGCAATGAAAAGCTGGGTGCTCTCGTTCTCCGCTAGCTTGGCGACAAGTGCTTTCATGGAGGAATGGCTGAGGTGGTTCTCAGGCTCCTCCAAGAGCATTACATCCAAGCCGCCTTGCTTGTGCTTGCTCAGCGCAAATTCAGTCTTGATGAAGCACTGCCTTCCTTTGCCGTGGTTCTCAAGCGGAATATTGTCTTCCGTGATGATTAGGTCAGTTTCCAGGTTCGACCGGACGCTACTCCGTACGTCAAACTGATACGCGGGTAGGTCAGCGTTGAGGGCTGCGAGATGTTGTCCTGTAAAAGCCTGCTTGCCTTGGCGATACAGGTTTTCAAGCTTATAGCGATCTTCAACGGGGGCGTTGAAAGCGTACACAGCTCGGGTGTATTCACGAGATGCGTGGTCGCCATCAATACGTGAACCGTCTAGCATCATGTGTTTGATGGGTCGGTTGAAAGCTGCATAGGGCCTGCAGGCGAACGTTTCAAACCGCACCGCGTAATATTCGAACGGGAAGTTCGGTTGATCATCAGCCAAGATGGCTTGCACCGCTTCGCCATACTCGGCCATCACCGCAAGGATCATGCGCACGCCGTCAGTCTGGCGCTGGTGGGAGTTGTTGGTTCCATACAGGCCTTCGTCGTCACCTTCCTCTAGGAAAACGTCGACTATCAGCTCAGGTAGTTTTTCTAGGGTCTTCTCCCCTGCGAGGAAGGTGTTCACCGAATCCTTGTTGAGCAGTGTTTCTGCACCCAGAGCTTCAATGCGGTTGCGACTCCCGCCGAGCGCGAGGTCTAGCGCGAGCAAAATGCTGCTTTTTCCTGCCTCATTGTTGCCAATCAGCACATTCTTCCCAGACTCAAAATCGAGCGTGAGCGTTTTGAATTTTTTGAAATTCTGAATTACCACTTTCCGTATGGTGTGCATGTTTAGCCCTGAGCTGGAAAATCAAAAATGAAGTTGAACCACATGGTTGTTGAGTCAGGTGGTTACGGATTCATAGCCAATACATATCCATCTGCAACGAAACCTCGTCAAGAGATCGGCTCGTTTACCGGCTAAAGCGCCTACGAGAGTGTAATCCCCCGCAAGACGCCATCAGATAATCGCTCAAACGCCGTACCGTTTGTTACCGCCAGAGGTAATGCAGTATCGACCACCCCTAGGGGCACTCGAGTGGTCTTGCCCGCACCAGGAGGAGCTTCAAGTATCACTTCGTGGCGGTTGGCCAGGGCCTCTCGTAGGTCTGGCAATACGAGGTCAATAGGTAGTGAAATCATCGAGGCTCCCAAATCAGGGAGGCAGTATACGACGGGGGATCAAGCGTGGAGATTAAGCGGTCAGACTGAGATGGCGTTGCTTGAGAGTTTTTGACAAGAAAGTGATGGTTTCTGTGCATTCAGCAAAACGTGGAATTCGTCGAAGATCAGCAGGCCCACGCCGTCCAGCGCCGGGTCGTCCTGCAGGCGGCGGGTGAGGATGCCTTCGGTGACCACTTCGATGCGCGTGTTGGGCCCCACTTTACTGTCGAGGCGGATGCGATAGCCGACGGTTTCACCGACCTTTTCCCCCAGCTCGCTGGCCAGGCGCTCGGCGGCGGCGCGCGCGGCCAGGCGTCGGGGTTCGAGCATCAGGATGGTCTGCCCGGCCAGCCAAGGCTCATTCAACAAGGCCAAGGGTACGCGGGTGGTTTTACCGGCGCCGGGCGGTGCTTCCAGCACGGCTTCATGGCGATTCGCCAAGGCGTCACGCAGGGCGGGTAAAACATCATCGATCGGCAACGAATTCATACTGGCTCCAAAGCAGAGCGGCGAGTATAACGGCGAACTGTCGGATACCGGTGGTGGTCTCCCGTAGGCGCGAGCCTGCTCGCGAAAAATCACAGAGCACCACGCACATTCAGGCAGCACGCGGTATCGTTAACGTCTTTCGCGAGTAAGCTCGCTCCTACAGTGACTGACAGGAGATTTTCCATGCGTATCGCTTCCCGTGTCATCGGCGGTGTCCTCGCCGTCACTCTGCTGAGCCAACTGACGGCCTGCGGTTCGATTTTCTATCCCGACCGCCGCGGCCAGATCGACGGCAAGATCGACCCGACGATTGCCGTGCTCGATGCCGTGGGCCTGCTGTTCTACGTGATCCCTGGCCTGATCGCCTTCGGCGTCGACTTCGCCACCGGCGCGATCTACTTCGAACCGGGCAAGACCGCACAAGTCGCCCCGGAGAAACTGCAGCAAGCCATCGGTGCCGACGGCAAGGTCGACACCGCCAAGCTGCAGACCATCATCCAGCAGGAAACCGGTCGCACGCTGCCGCTGGACGACCCGCGCATGATCCAGTTCAAGGGCAGCGTGCAACAACTGGCGGCCCTCGGCTTACAACCGTCCGCCTAAGGATCTGACCCGCTTATGACCAGCAGTCCCGAACACGCCCGGCTCTTGCGCCTGGCCACGCGCGCCTCGGTGGGCGTCGCCTCTGTGCTGATTGTGACCAAGGCCATCGCCTGGTGGCTCAGCGGCTCGGTGAGCATGCTCGCCGGGTTGACCGATTCGCTACTCGATGGTGTCACCTCGCTGCTCAATCTGCTGGCGGTGCATTACGCCCTGCGCCCGGCCGATGACGATCACCGTTACGGGCATGGCAAGGCCGAGTCGCTGGCCGGGATGGCGCAGGCGCTGTTTATCGCCGGCAGTGCGGTGCTGATTGCGTTGCAGGCATTCGAACGGATCAAGCATCCCGAACCGGTGGGCGCGCCGTGGTTGAGCATTGGCGTGATTATCTTGTCCCTGGCGCTGACCGTGGCCCTGCTGGTCCTGCAACACCATGTGGTGCGGGAAACCGGCTCAAGCGCCGTGCGCGCCGACTCGCTGCACTACCGCTCGGACCTGCTGCTCAATGGCAGTATCTTGATTGCGCTGATCCTGGCCGGTTTCGGCTTCCATCAGATCGACGCCTGGTTTGGCCTGGGCATCGCGGCCTACATTCTGTGGAGCGCGATCCAGATCGCCCGGGAAAGCTTTGCCGTGCTGATGGACGAAGAACTGCCGCCGGACGTCAGCCAGCACATGCTGGAATTGGCCCGTGGCGTACCCGGCGTGCTGGGCGCACACGACTTGCGCACGCGGATTTCCGGCAACCACTGGTTTGTGCAACTGCACCTGGAATTGCCGGGGGAATTGACGTTGTCTGTCGCCCACGGCATCAGCGACCAGGCCGCCGATGCCATTCACAAAGCCTACCCGCGGGCCGAAGTGCTGGTACACGCCGACCCGTTGGATGTGGTGAGTGGCGCCCAGGCCTAGTACTGCACCTGATAGCCGCGACTGCTCAGGCAGTTGCCCTGGGCCTGGCGATAGGCTTGCACCACTGCCGGGGCCGGAGCGTAGGTGACCGCTTGCGGGTCAAAGCCACTTTGCTGCACGGCCCAGCGATAACAGTCGTAACCATCCTGCTGCACCTGCGCCGGTGACTGGCCGTTGGCGGGATAGGCCACCACGTCATAACCGTTACCCTGGGGCGCTGGCTGCGGTGCCGGTACGGCGGTCGGCGGTTCCACCACCACGTACTGCTGGGTACTGTTTTCGTAGGTGTAATAGGCACCCGCCGCGAGGAAAAACAGCGCACCGCCCACCCACACTTCGCGCGCGTAGTCCGGCAAGTAATGCACGCGGATGCCATATGGCGGCGCCACCACTACATAGCGCGGGCCTTGCGGGCGATACCAGTAGCCGCCGGAGAAGAAATAATCCTGGCCACGGTAAGGCACGCGGTAATTACGCTCGGGAAAACGATCCACCATATACCCCGGGCGATACTGCGGGCCGGGGCCCCAGCCGTTGCCGTGCCCATCGGGGCGACCTGGCCAGCGATTATCACCGGGACGCCCATTGTGGTAGCCGCCGTCGTTGCCTGGACGTGAACCGGGGCCGCCGGCCTCCCAATGTTGATTGCCGTCGTTGCGGCGCGGGATATCGCGGTAGTAACCCTCACGCGGTTCCTGGGTCTGGCGCACCGTATCAGGCCGCCCCTGGATCGGCAGGCTGTTCGACGGTTGTGGCTGCGGTGCCGGGCGACCCGGCTCATTGCCCTGGGGCCGGCCTTGCCCCTGACCGCCGCCGTTCGGGCCGCCGCGATCAAAATGTGGGTTCTGCGGGCGCGGTTGATTATTCTCGGGCCGCCCGCCACCTTCAGGGCCGCGTTCATGCTGCCCGCCGCCCTGCGGCCGCTCGGGTGAATTATCGCGCTCGTCCGCTGTTACCTGCGCGCTGACGCTGACCACCAACAAACCAACACCTGCCATTCGCCAGATGCGCTTCATGCTCTTCCTCACTGCGGTTTAGGGCTTATCAATGAGACTGGAAAAGCCTCGCCCGGTTCTGGAACAGGTTATCAGTCACGAGAACTATTTTCTTAAGGCAAAAAGAAAGGTTCTTCACGGATTGCCGGGAAAGACGCTCTTGATCTTCATGAAAAAGAATTCGCTGTCCCGGTAACCGTACGCCATTCGTTTGATGACCTTTATTCGATTGTTTATTCCTTCCAACTGACCGGTGTGCATTGGCCAGCGTACCCGGCTCACGATGCCCCGCCAGTAGCCTTTTAGTCGCTTTGCGAACTGGATCAGTGCGGGTATTTCGCTTTCTTGAGCATGACGCAGCCACTGCTTCCAGGCTGATCTCCAGTCCCAGGCATCGCTCGGCGCCCAGAGCATTTTGAGCTCGGCCTTCATCAAGTAGACCGTCATTAACGATTGGTTAGCGGCCAGCAGATCCTGTAAATGAACCTGCTGTTCCGGCTTTTTCAGGTTCTCCGGGTTACGCAATAGCAACCATCGCGCTTGCTTTATGATCTTTCGAGCGGGCTTGTCATGGCGCAATCGGTTCGCCTCGTCAACGCGAACACGATCAATCACTTCTCGGCCATATTTGGCGACCACATGGAAAAGGTCATAAATCACCCGTGCTTTTGGGCAGTGTTGGCGAACCTCCAGGTCATAAGCCGTGTTCATGTCCATCGCTACCGCTTCAATTCGGGCGCACCCTTCTGGCCCCAGCTCTTCGAAAAACGGTCTGACTGCCGCTCGGCTACGGCCTTCGCCGATCCAAAGCACTCGCCGAGTATCAGCGTCCAACACCACGCTGGCGTAGCGATGACCTTTGAATAACGCGAACTCGTCCATTATCAAGCGCCGTGGTTGGGCCTTGGGTAAGGCACTCAACGCCGCTTGCAGAGCGCGCCGCTCCAGCAACCGAACGGTGTCCCAGTGCAGCCCGAACATTTGCGCAACATGCAGTGTAGGAAGGCGTTCGCAGGCTTGAATAACGGCCTCTGCCAGCCGGCGCGTCATGCGGGCATAGCGATCCAGCCAACTGACGACCTCCATGCGCTTGCCACAATCACGGCAACTAACACGCCTGAGCTGCACGTTGAGGCGGACTGCACGACCGAGAATCGGCAAGTCACGCACGACTCGATCGCAGTACTCATGAGTTGTTGAACAGAGCTTTTGGCAGCCACCACAGGTGGGAAATCGCGTGGCCTGGGGGATCAGATCGATTTGAAGGGCATCGCCGTCAGGTTTGATCGCAACGACAGAAAAGCCCTCCCAAAAAGGAAGGAAAGTATTAATATTGCGCATAAGAACGCCGGTTTTTTAGATGTGTTTGCTCGCACGAACATCATCCATCAAATCGGCGTTCTTGTTTCTGTGTTTCCCGGGATTCCGTGAAGAACCAAAAGAAAGGGGCAGCCCGTCGGCCGCCCCTTGAGAACTTCGTCCTGGCTCAACGCTTATGACGTTGGCTCACCTCACGCCGTCTTGTGGACAGTGTGCAGCCTGGAGGCCGGCTCAACCCTGCTGGGGTGGCGGCCGCAGCGGGCCTGATTGGGCGAGCTGCAGTGGACTATGTCCAGGCGGTGATTCTGTTGGTAATCATAGACGCAGCGCCCCGGCAGATGATTGCGAAGATTGCGTCAATAAACAGTGCTTGCGCAATTTTTAACCCTTAAGGGATAATTCACCGCAATAGTTACGACAAAGGCCAGCCCCATGAGCAAACTTGACCGATACGACCTGAGTATTTTGGCGGAATTGCAGCGCGACGCGAGGATCTCCAACCAGGAGTTGGCCGAGCGTATCGGGCTGTCGCCGTCGCCCTGCTCGCGCCGGGTCAAGCAATTGGAGGACGACGGCTACATCGCCCGCCAGGTCGCGCTGCTCGACCGCAAGATGCTCGGCCTGAGCCTCACCGCCTACGTGCTGATCGGCATGGACCGCCACACCCCCGAGCGCTTCGAGAACTTCGAAGCCGCCATCCGCACCCTGCCGCAGGTGCTGGAATGCAGCCTGGTGACCGGGATGGATGCCGACTATCAGTTGAAAGTGGTGGTGCCCGACATGGATCACTACCAGAAGCTGCTGCTGGGCCACCTCACTCGGATCGAAGGCGTGACCAGCGTGCGCTCGAGCTTTGTGCTGAACCAGGTATTGAACAGCACCGAGCTGCCGCTGACCCACCTGCGTACTTGAGATCGGTGACGGTCAAAGGTGGGAGTGGGCTTGCTCCCTCCCACATTCAGCCTGTGTTTCAACCGTGAAGTCTGCCTGCGACGCACCGACGCAGGTCAATGCTCAGCCCGAGCACTGCCGTATACTTCCCGCCTGCCCTGTCGGAAAAATTACCGAATGAACTCGATTGACCCCGCACTATTCGAAGAATGGATGATGACCGGCCTGGTCACGATTCTGATCATTTTCATGGGCTTCATCGTCTGGGACCTGGCGAAGAAATCCAAGGCCGGGCGTTTTGGCTCGTTCATTCTGTTCTTCGTGCTGGGCCTGGGCGTGGCCGCGTTCGTCATCAAGAGCGTGGTGATCGGCCTGATCGAGTCCGGCGCCTTATAAGCGCGCCGGCACGGCCTTCCATTGGCCCTGATCCAGGCCGTCGATGGACCAATCGCCAATCCGCACGCGCACCAGGCGCAAGGTGGGCAACCCCACCGCTGCGGTCATGCGCCGCACCTGGCGGTTTCGCCCCTCACGAATCACCAACTCCAGCCAGTGGGTCGGCACGCTTTTGCGAAAACGCACCGGCGGGTTGCGTGGCCATAACTCAGGCTCGTCCAGTTGCCGGGCTTCGGCGGGCAAGGTCATGCCGTCGTTGAGCTCCACCCCGTCGCGCAGGCGTTGCAGTTGTTCTTCGGTAGGTTCGCCTTCCACCTGCACCCAGTAGGTTTTCGCCAGCTTGTGCTTGGGGTCGGCAATCCGCGCCTGCAATTGACCGTCGTTGGTCAACAGCAGCAGGCCTTCGCTGTCACGGTCCAGGCGGCCCGCCGGGTAGATGCCGGGGATGTCGATAAAATCCTTGAGAGTCGCCCGCCCGCCTTCGTCGCTGAACTGGGTCAGCACGTCGAACGGTTTATTGAACAGGATCAGCTTCGGCTCGGCCGGTGGCGCCTTGGCGACGCGACGGGCTGCGGAATACGGGGCTTTCACGCCAGGGCGACGCGAATCGGGACGGCTGGGACGGGACATGGCGAAGGAACATCTAACGGTCAGGACCGACAATGCTAGTGGCCTGACCGCTAAATGACCATCCCAACCGCTTAGCGGAACGGCGGCTCGTCGAAGCTGCGCAGTTTGCGCGAGTGCAGCGAGTTGAGCTCGGTGCGCAACAGGTCGACCGCCTCGATGCCGATCTTCAAGTGCTGGCTGACCGCCCGCTCATAGAACGCGTTGGCCGAGCCCGGCAGCTTGATCTCACTGTGCAACGGCTTGTCCGAGACACACAGCAACGTGCCGTAGGGCACGCGCAAACGGTAGCCTTGGGCGGCGATGGTGCCGCTTTCCATGTCCACCGCGACGGCGCGGGACAGGTTGATCAGCGGCCGTTCCTGGGCCCAGCGCAGTTCCCAGTTGCGGTCGTCGTAGGTCAGCACGGTGCCGGTGCGCAGGCGCTTTTTCAGCTCTTCGCCTTTTTCGCCGGTGACGTTGGCCGCCGCTTGCTGCAAGGCCATCTGCACTTCGGCCAGGGCCGGGATCGGGATGTTCGGCGGCACTACGCGGTCGAGAATGCCGTCACGGCGCATATAGGCGTGAGCCAGGACATAGTCGCCGATGGTCTGGGATTGGCGCAGGCCGCCGCAGTGGCCGATCATCAGCCAGCAATGCGGACGCAGCACGGCCAGGTGGTCGGTGATGTTCTTGGCGTTGGACGGGCCGACGCCGATGTTGACCAGCGTCACCCCGTGGCCGTCACTGGCCTGCAGGTGGTAGGCCGGCATCTGGTAACGGTGCCAGACCACGCCTGCGGCAATGGCGGACGCTTCGCCGTGGTCCATGCTCTTGTCGATGATCACGTTGCCCGGCAACACCATGCGGATAAAACGCGGGTCGCTGCGCAGTTGCTCCAGGCCATGCACGATGAACTGGTCGACATAACGGTGGTAGTTGGTCAGCAGGATCCACGGCTGTACATGGCGCCAATCGCTGCCGGTGTAATGCACCAGGCGGCGCAGGGAAAAGTCCACGCGGGCCGCGTCGAACAGGGCCAGGGGCAGCGGGTCGGTGTTTTCCCAGTCGTACAGGCCGTCGGCGATGCCATCGGTGGCGGCCGACAGGTCGGTGCTGGGGAACACCCGCGCCAGGGTCGCGGCGGTCACGCCGGAGCCGGCCAGTTCGTCGCCCTGCTCGACCACATACGGGTAAGGAATATTCTGCTGGCTGACGCCGACTTCCACCGTCACGGTGAAGTCGTGCATCAGCGGCACCAATTGCTCCAGCAGGTATTTACGGAATGCCGACGGATGGGTGACGGTGACGCTGTAAGTCCCCGGCAGTTGGACCTTGGCATACGCCCGGGTGGTTTGTGGGACTTCGCCATGGCACTGGTAAGTCAGGCGCAGCTCCGGGTAGCGAAACATCGCACGTTGTTCGGCGTCGGGCTCGACGCGGTCCTTGAGGTATTGCTTGAGGGCCTGATTGAGCGCGCCGGTAGCACGCTCATGCAGAGCCGCCAGCCGGTCCACGGCTTCTTCGGCGGTTTGAACGACAACAAAAGCTTCGGTCACGGTAAGCATCCTGTGTGCTGACTTGCAGACCTTTATCTTGCCTGTATCCCTGTCAGACGCAAACTTTGAATTGGCATGCCTACTCAAGAAGAGTTCAGTCCCTGTGGGAGGCTGGCACACCGCGATCGCAGGCAAGCCAGCTCCCACATGTTGACCGCGTGTATTCAAAGGGCCTGTGGCGTGGACCGCGCGACAATCGCCTCAACATCCACACCGCGTGGCAAGGTGCCATACACGCGCCCCGACGACTGGCCCAAACGACTGGCGATAAACCCATCGCTGACCGCCGCGTTCCCGGCCTCCAGCAACAACTTGGCCTGCAACGCTACGGCAATGTCCTCGGTCAGTTGCCGCGCGCGGTACTGGATATCCTGGGTGTCCATGAACGCCGATTTCAGTTGCTCGACATGCCGCGCCAACTGCCTGTCGCCATGCCCGTCGCCCAGTTCGACGAACAGCGCTTCCAGCACGCCCGGTTCTTTGGACAAGGCGCGCAGCACGTCCAGGCACTGCACATTGCCGGAACCTTCCCACGTCGAATTCACCGGCGCCTCACGATACAAGCGCGGCAGGATACTGTCCTCCACATAACCGGCACCGCCCATGCACTCGGCGGCTTCGTTGATCATCGCCGGCGCGCGCTTGCAGATCCAATACTTGCCCACCGCCGTCACCAGCCGGGAGAACTTGGCTTCCTGCTCATCGCCCAAATGATCGAGGGCGCGGCCCATGCGCAAGCTCAAGGCCAGCGAGGCCTCGCTTTCCAGCGCCAGGTCGGCCAGCACGTTTTGCATCAGCGGCTGCTCGCTGAGTACGCGACCGCCGACCGAACGATGGGCGCAATGATGGCTGGCCTGGGTCAGCGCCTGGCGCATCAAGGCGCTGGAGCCGACCATGCAATCGAAGCGGGTCATGGCGACCATCTCGATGATGGTCGGCACGCCACGGCCTTCTTCGCCGACCATCCAGGCCAGGGCGCCGCGGAACTCGACTTCGCTGGACGCGTTGGAGCAATTGCCGAGTTTATTTTTCAGACGCTGGATATAGAACTGGTTGCGCGTGTCGTCCGGACGGTGCCGAGGCAGTAGGAAGCAGGTGAGGCCCTTGTCGGTCTGGGCCAGGGTGAGGAACGCATCGCACATCGGCGCCGAGCAGAACCACTTGTGCCCCACCAGCTCATAGGCTTGGCCGGGACCGCCCGCGCCCACGGGGTAAGCACGCGTGGTGTTGGCGCGCACGTCGGTGCCGCCCTGTTTCTCGGTCATCGCCATGCCGATGGTGGCACCGGCCTTGTGGGCGATGCCGACGTTGCGCGGGTCGTAATCGGTGCTGAGGATTTTCGGCAGCCAGGTCTGCGCCAGATCCGATTGCAGGCGCAGGGCCGGGACGCAGGCAAAGGTCATGGTCAACGGGCAGCCGGTGCCGGCCTCGGCCTGGCTGTGCAGGTACGTGAGGGCAGCACGGGCCACATGGGCGCCGGATTGTGGATGAGCCCACGGCAGCGACGGCAGGCCATGCTCGACGGCGGTGTGCATCAGCTCATGGTAGGCCGGGTGAAACTCCACCAGGTCGACACGGTGACCATAGCGGTCATGGCTGCTGAACTGTGGCTTGTTCTGGTTCGCCAGGAACCCGGCCGCCATCAGCGGCCCACCGGCCAACGCGCCATAGGCATCGAAGCGCGGTGCTGCCCAGCCGGCGTCGAAGCGGCGCGACCAGTCTTGCAGCGGCACGTCGATGCGGTACAGGTTGATGCCGTCCAGGGAGGGCGGCTGGTTGGTGACGTCGTGGGTTTCGGCGAACTGGTGCAGGTTCATGACGGGCCTCCTGGAAAAAAGGCCACCTGGGGTTGCGGCCCGAATTTCAGTTAAGCACCGTCATCTCGCTTAAAAAAGTGGCATACGCGCCGAATGTCCGGCGCTTTCGCCCTCTGACGGACACAGCAGCCGACGTTCCAGCAGCGCTTGCAGCGCGTCGAAACGTACCGGCTTGACCAGGCGCTCGGTGATGCCGATGCCATGGCAGCGCTCGCGTTCGGGCACATTCAACGTAGTGCTCAGGGCGATCACCGGTAACTCGCCGCAGCCGGGCAACGCGCGAATCTGACAGCACAACGAGAAACCGCCTTCCGGTATATCCAGCAACACTGCGTCGAAGGTTTCCCCCTGCAACGCCGTCAACGCCGCCGGCCCGCTGTCGACGGTTTTCACCCGATAACCGAGCTTGAGCAACATGCCGCGCACCACCAACTGGCCGACGCTGTTGTCGTCCACCAGCAACACCGCACACTGCGCAGGCGTGCGTGCGTGCGCGGGGCTTGCCGGGCGTGGCTCGGGCTGCAGCGGGGTGACCGCCAGTTCCAGCTGAAAACGACTGCCCTTGCGCGGTTCGGAATGATGGGTGAGGCGCCCGCCGAGTAATTCGATCAGTTGCCGGCAGATCGCCAGACCAATCCCCAGGCCGCCGTATTCGCGGGTCGTCGAGCCATCGAGCTGGAAGAACCGCTGGTACAGGGTGGCCTCGTCGAGGAACGCAAAGCCGATGCCCGTGTCGGTGACGATAAAACTCAGGCGCACTGCACCATCGCTCAGGGGCACGCCGACCACCCGCAGACGCACGACGCCTTCGTGGGTGAACTTGAAGGCGTTGTCCAACAGGCAATCCAGGCACTGGCTGAGTTTGTCGGCATCGCCGCGCAGGCGATCGGGCAAGTCGTCGGCGACATCGATGGAAAAGGCCAGGCCTTTGCTCTGGGCGCTGGCGCTGAACTGCTGGCGCAAGGTGTCGAGCACGCCGCGCAGGCTGAACACCTTGGGCTGGGCACTCAGGCGCCCGGCCTGCAACTCGGTGAGGGTGAGGATGCCATTGACCATCCGCATCATGTCCCGCGCCGAGCCGGCGGCGGTTTGCTGGTAGTTCGCCAGGTCGTCGTCCAGAGGCACGGTCTGCATCAACTCCAGGGAGCCGATCACCCCATTCATCGGCGTGCGCAGTTCGTGGGTCAGGGTGGCGAGGAATTCGTCCTTGAGCCGGTTACTGCGGGCCAACTGCTGGTTGAGCACTTCGAGCTTCTGGCTCGCGTCGTAGAGGATCTGCGCCTGTTGCTCGCGCATGGCGTTGATGCGGTCTGCCAGGGCCAGGGACAACAGTGCCACTTCGATCGCCGAGCCGATCTGGCTGGCGTACATGGTGAGGAACACATTCGGCAGGTAACCCAGCACCATCAAGGTGTTGACCACGCCGCCCAGCAGGAACGCCGACCAGGCGATGATGAAATAACGCGCCACCCGCTGGCCGCAGTACCAGGCCTTGATGGCGGCGACGAAGATAGTCACGGTGAACACCAGCGCCAGGCCGGTGGCCAGGCGCAGCGCGAGAGCGTAGCTGGTCATCAGTGAGAGCAGCATCACCACCGCGCCACAGGCCACCAGCGCCAGCAACAGGCGATTGATCCAGCGGCTGTGCTGGGCGGTGTGCAGGAAGCTGCGGGCGAACAAGCTGCCGAACAAGGCCGCCGAGCCGATCATGAACGGTGTTGCGGCATTCGCCCACCAGGGGTTGTTCGGCCAGAAATACTCCACCGCCGCACCGTTCACCGACAGCTGGTACAGACCGAACGAGGCGATATAGAAGATGTAATAAAGGTAGCTGGTGTCGCGCACGCTGAGGTAGATGAACAGGTTGTACACCAGCATCCCCAGCAACACGCCATAGATCAGGCCCAATACATATAGGCGCAGCGGTTGTTGTTCCAGGTAGGCAGTGCTGGACCACAGCGTCAGCGGCGCCTGGATCGAACCTTCGCTTTGCAGGCGCAGGTAGACGGTCTTGGTTTCGCCCGGCGTGAAGTCGACCTTGAACAAGTAGTTGTTCTGGCGAATCTCGCGGCTGGAGAACGCCAAGGCATCCCCGGTGCGGCCGGCCAGGCGATAGTTGCCGGTGCTGTCGGGCAAGTACAGGTCAAGGTGGTCGAGGGGCGGATAGGCCAACTCCAGCAGCCAGGTGCGCTGGGTTTCAGGCGGCTTGGGCTGGTAACGCAGGTTGACCTTGAGCCAGAACACCGAGCGCGAATAGCCGGCGTTGAGGGTGTCTTTGTCGTGGGGCTTGAACTGTGTGGCAGCGGCGGGAGCGCTCACATCGGCGATGGTCAGGGTGTTGGTCGGGTCTTCGAGCACTTGCATGGCCCGGCCCAGCGGCAGGCTTCGAGTGTCTTGGGTGAACTCAATGGCGTCGGCGAGCAGCGGTAGCCCGCACAATAATAAAATCAGCAAATAACGCATAGAGCCCCAGCGTGACCTGTCCGGTCATGTCAAAAAGCCCCCCATTCCTTTTGAGAAGACGTATACCGGCGATACAGTAAGTTGTTTCGAATCACTTTAGCATAGCCGCTAAAGGCCATTAGACACCATTGATATAATTTTTCTAAAGGCTCTAGAACAAGGCTTTCAGCGGACTTCACAACTAAAATCCGATACTAGCAAACAGCCATAATCGCCCATGGTTCCGGGCGAAATTCAGCCATCGCCAGACGGCCACGCCAAAAGCGTTTGGTGGTAAGCTCGCGCACCATGAATATCTACAGCTCTCGCCCCGTTGTCCTCTGTCTCTCCGGCCATGATCCCAGTGGTGGCGCCGGCTTGCAGGCAGATATCGAAGCCCTGCTCGCCCAGGGTTGCCATGCGGCCCCGGCCGTTACCGCGCTGACGGTGCAGAACACCGTCAACGTCAGTGATTTCCGCGTGCTCGACCGCGAGTGGGTGCTGGCCCAGGCCAACGCCGTGCTCAGCGATTCGCCAGTGGCGGCGGTCAAGCTGGGCATGCTCGGCTCCACCGCGATGGTCGACACCGTGGTCGAACTGCTGCAGGCGCACCCGCACCTGCCGGTGGTGTGCGACCCCGTGCTGCGCGCCGGTGGCGGCGGCAGCCTGGGCAAGGACGAAGTCGGCTACGCCATGCGCGAGCGGCTGTTGCCGTTGTCGCTGATCGCCACGCCCAACCTGCCTGAAGCACGCATCCTTGCCGAACTGCCTGAGGGCACGGCGGACGAATGCGCGGAAAAGCTGTTGCCGTTTATCAAGCACCTGCTGATTACCGGCGGCCATGGCGATGAGCACCAAGTCCACAACCGCCTGTACAGCCGCGACGGCACGCGCCAGACCTTTACCTGCCAGCGCCTGCCCGGCAGCTATCACGGTTCGGGGTGTACGCTGGCCAGCGCGCTGGCGGGCCGGATCGCCCAGGGTGAAGGCCTGGTCAGCGCCGTGCAATCGGCCCTCAACTACACTTGGCGCACCCTGCGTGACGCCGAACAACTCGGCCAGGGCCAGTTCGTGCCTCGCCGGCTGCCGCTGGATTTCTGCTCGTAACACCAAGAGGCCTGCCCGATGAAACTACGTGGCCTTTATGCCATTACCGACAGCCAATTATTGGCCGGCAAATTCCTCGCCTACGTCGAAGCGGCGCTGGATGGCGGCGTGACCCTGTTGCAGTACCGTGACAAAAGCAGCGACGAGGCCCGGCGCCTGCGTGAAGCGGAAAAACTCCGCGAATTGTGCTCGCGCTACAAGACCCAACTGATCATCAACGATGACGCCGAACTGGCCGCGCGCCTGGGCGTCGGCGTTCACCTGGGCCAGACCGATGGCCCCCTGACCACGGCCCGTGCGTTGCTGGGCTCCAAGGCGATCATCGGCGCCACCTGCCACAGCCAGATCGAACTGGCCGAACAGGCCGCGAAAGAAGGCGCCAGCTACGTCGCCTTCGGCCGCTTCTTCAACTCCAGCACCAAGCCCGGCGCCCCCGCCGCCAGCCTCGAAATGCTGGCCCAGGCCCGCGCGCGCCTGCAGTTGCCGATCTGCGTGATCGGCGGCGTCACCCTGGAGAATGCCGAACCGCTGGTGGCCCACGGGGCCGACTTGCTCGCCGTGGTACACGGCCTGTTTGGTGCCGACAGCACCCAGGAAGTCACGCGCCGCGCCCGCGCTTTCAACGATCTTCTTAAATCTTCAGTTTAGAGAGCCCGATCATGTCCCGTTCCGAAACCCTGTTTGCCGATGCCCAGAAACACATCCCCGGCGGTGTGAACTCCCCCGTGCGTGCATTCAAGAGCGTCGGCGGCACGCCGCTGTTCTTCAAGCATGCCGAAGGCGCCTACGTCACCGACGAAGACGACAAGCGCTATGTGGACTACGTCGGCTCCTGGGGCCCGATGATCCTCGGCCACAGCCACCCGGACGTACTCGACGCCGTGCGCCAGCAGTTGCAACACGGCCTGTCCTACGGCGCCCCGACCTCGATGGAAACCGAGATGGCCGATCTGGTCTGCTCGATCGTGCCGTCGATGGAGATGGTGCGGATGGTCAGCTCCGGCACCGAAGCCACCATGAGCGCGATTCGCCTGGCCCGCGGTTTCACCGGCCGCGACAGCATCATCAAGTTCGAAGGCTGCTACCACGGTCACTCCGACAGCCTGCTGGTCAAGGCCGGGTCCGGCGCGCTGACCCAGGGCGTGCCAAGCTCGGCCGGTGTGCCGGCAGACTTCGCCAAACACACCCTGACCCTGCCGTTCAACAACATCGCCGCCGTCGAGCAGATGCTCAATGAAGTGGGCCAGGAGGTGGCGTGCATCATCGTCGAGCCGGTCGCTGGCAACATGAACTGCGTACCGCCGGCCCCGGGCTTCCTCGAAGGCCTGCGCGCACAGTGCGACAAGCATGGCGTGGTGCTGATTTTCGACGAAGTGATGACCGGCTTCCGCGTAGCCCTCGGTGGCGCCCAGGCGCATTACGGCGTAACGCCGGACCTGAGCACCTTCGGCAAGATCATCGGTGGCGGCATGCCGGTGGGCTGCTTCGGCGGCAAGCGCGAAATCATGCAATACATCGCGCCGCTGGGCCCGGTGTACCAGGCAGGCACCCTGTCCGGTAACCCGCTGGCCATGGCCGCCGGCCTGACCACTCTGCGCCTGATCAGCCGCCCGGGCTTCCATGCCGAGCTGACCGACTACACCTCCCGCCTGCTCGACGGCCTGCAACAGCGCGCCGATGCCGCCGGCATTCCGTTTGTCACCACGCAAGCAGGCGGCATGTTCGGCCTGTATTTCAGCGGCGCCGACGATATCGTCACCTTTGAGGACGTGATGGGCAGCGACGCCGGCCTGTTCAAGCGCTTCTTCCACCTGATGCTGGACGGCGGCGTTTACCTGGCACCGAGCGCCTTTGAAGCCGGCTTCACCTCGATCGCCCATGGCGACGCCGAGTTGAAACTGAGCCTGGATGCTGCCGAGCGCGCCTTCGCCGCCCTGAAATAACCGGCACAGCATTCTGACGTCGCCCCCCGGCGGCGTCAGATTTGCTACTTTGCTTACAGACTTTTCCTGGTTTTCTCGAGAAATCACCTGCAATCCGGCAGATAACTTGCCCAACCGGCAGAAAAACGAGTAAAGACTTTGTAAGCAGAGGTCTGCTTATTTCATAATGCGCGCTTATTGGACCCCCGAGGGTCCGCGTGCCCCGTCAGAGGTAAGTCGATTCCCATGAAACGCACCGGCCGCACCCTGGTCCTGGGCTGCCTGTTGCTCCTTCAGCCGCTGCTGGCACATGCACAAGCAGGCGGCAACTCGTTGTTAATCCCAGCGATGGGTCGTTGCACCCTCAATACCCAGCCAGACAGCCAGGCCGAAGCCCTGAGCGCGTGCCAGAAACAGGCCGACGGCGGGGATGCGCAGGCGCAATACGAGTTGGGCGAGTACTACCACGACGGCAAGAACCCCGCGCGCGACCTCAACAAAGCGTTGAACTACTTCGAAAAAGCCTCGCTGCAGGGCCACGCCCAGGCGCAATTCCAGTTGGGCACCATGTTCTTCAAAGGCGAAGGGGTGCCGGCCAATAACGTCCAGGCGTATATCGTGCTGAAAATGGCCGCGGTCAACGGCGCCGAAGACGCGCTGGACACCGCCGACGAAGTTGCCGAACACATGCAGCGCGATGAACTGGAACTGGCGACCCAGGTGCTGGGCCAGATCTTCCGCAATTATCTGCAGGAACTGCAGAGTGCGGATGGGCGCTCGCCGTTCTCGCCCCTGCCCTGATCGACCGGTGACGAGGGAGCCAGCGCCCTCGCTACAAACGCCCTACTTCTCTGGCATCGGCATCGGAAACGGCATGACATTGCTCGTGCCACGCGCTTCGCTGATCTTCGGCGTGCCCAGGCGCTCGACTTCATCGATACGCACGATCGAATGCATCGGCACAAAACTGCGCACCACGCCTTCGAACTGGGCCTTGAGTTTTTCCTCGCCCGGGTCGACGACCAGCTGTGTGCGCTCGCCAAAGACGAACTCTTCCACTTCCAGGAAGCCCCACAGATCACTTTGATAGATCTGCTTGGCGTACATTTCGAACACCTGGCCCTGGTTGAGGAAAATCACCTTATAGATTGGAGCTTCACGTTTGGTCATGGTGGGCGGGGAACACATCGGGGATATAAAAGAGGGCGCGAACTATAGCATGGCACCCGATGCACAGTGCTAGGAACCGATGGACATGACCCCTATAATGCGCGGTTCTTTACCACCAGTTGACGATTCCCATGGCCAAGAAGCTCTACATTGAAACCCACGGTTGCCAGATGAACGAGTACGACAGCTCGCGCATGGTCGATCTGCTGGGTGAACATCAGGCCCTGGAAGTCACCGCCCGCGCCGAAGATGCCGACGTGATCCTGCTCAATACCTGCTCGATCCGCGAACGGGCACAGGACCGCGTGTATTCGCAGCTGGGCCGCTGGCGTGAATTGAAACTGGCCAACCCGGAGATGGTCATTGCCGTCGGCGGCTGCGTCGCCAGCCAGGAAGGCGCAGCCATCCGCGACCGTGCGCCCTACGTGGACGTGGTCTTCGGCCCGCAAACCTTGCACCGCCTGCCGGAAATGATCGACGCCGCACGCCTCACCAAGCTGCCCCAGGTCGACGTCTCGTTCCCGGAAATCGAAAAATTCGACCATTTGCCCGAGCCGCGCATCGATGGGCCGAGCGCCTACGTGTCGGTGATGGAAGGTTGCAGCAAGTACTGCACCTTCTGCGTGGTGCCCTACACCCGTGGTGAAGAAGTCAGCCGGCCGTTTGACGATGTAATGTCAGAAATCATCCACCTGGCCGAAAACGGCGTGCGTGAAGTGACCCTGCTGGGCCAGAACGTCAACGGCTATCGCGGCCAGACCCACGACGGGCGCCTGGCCGACCTCGCGGAGCTGATCCGGGTTGTCGCCGCGGTGGATGGCATCGAGCGCATTCGCTACACCACCTCGCACCCGCTGGAGTTCTCCGACAGCCTGATCCAGGCCCACGCCGAAGTGCCGGAACTGGTCAAGCACCTGCACTTGCCGGTGCAATCGGGTTCAGACCGCATCCTGTCGGCGATGAAACGCAACCACACCGCCCTGGAATACAAATCCAAACTGCGCAAATTACGCGCGGCAGTGCCGGGCATCTGCATCAGTTCGGACTTTATCGTCGGCTTCCCCGGCGAGACCGAGAAAGACTTCCAGCAGACCATGAAGCTGATTGAAGACGTCGGTTTCGACTTTTCCTACTCGTTTGTCTACAGCCAGCGCCCCGGCACGCCTGCCGCCGACCTGCTGGACGAGACCCCGGAAGAGCTGAAAAAAGAGCGCCTGAACGCCCTGCAACATCGCCTGAACCAGCAGGGGTTCGAGATCAGTCGACAAATGGTCGGGTCCACCCAGCGCATCCTGGTCACCGACTACTCGAAAAAAGACCCGGGCGAACTGCAAGGGCGCACCGAGAACAACCGCATCGTCAACTTCCGTTGCGACAACCCGACCCTGATCGGCCAGTTCGCCGATGTCCACATCGATGCGGCGCAACCGCACTCGTTGCGCGGCTCGCTGGTGTAATAAATGTGCGAGGGGGCTTGCCCCCGATTGCGGTACATCAGCAGCACATGAGCTGCCTGACACTCCGCTATCGGGGGCAAGCCCCCTCCCACACTGGATCGGGTTGGATAAGTGCTTTCGCACACTGGCGCGTGGCGTTATCCTCTCTTTCACCTCAACAGCCAAAGGGCGGCTAAAAGCGACCTTGAACGCACCCATCGAACCCCATCGTTTTCTCCTCGAGCCGTTTGAGGCTCGCCGTTTCGCCAATTTGTGCGGACAGTTCGACGAGCACCTGCGCCTGATCGAACAACGCCTGAGCATCGAGATCCGCAACCGCGGCAATCAATTCGAGCTGATTGGTGAACCCCAACACACCACGTCTGCAGAAAACCTGCTCCGCCGCCTCTACCGCGAAACCAAGGGTAGTGAGCTGTCGCCGGAAACGGTCCACCTGTACCTGCAGGAATCGGCCGTGGAAGACCTGGCCAACAACCCGGTGGCCGAAGCCAGCGTGGCCTTGCGCACCAAAAAGGGCATGATTCGCCCACGCGGCTTGAATCAGCAGCGCTACGTCAAAGAAATCCTCGGTAACGATATCAACTTCGGCATCGGCCCCGCCGGTACCGGCAAGACCTACCTGGCCGTGGCCTGTGCCGTCGACGCCCTGGAGCGCGAGCAAGTGCGCCGCATCCTGCTGGTGCGCCCGGCGGTCGAAGCCGGCGAAAAGCTCGGCTTCCTGCCCGGCGACCTGGCCCAGAAGATCGACCCGTACCTGCGCCCGCTCTACGACGCGCTCTACGAGATGCTCGGCTTTGAATACGTGGCCAAGCTCATCGAGCGCCAGGTGATCGAGATCGCCCCGCTCGCCTACATGCGCGGCCGGACGCTGAACAACAGCTTCATCATTCTCGACGAAAGCCAGAACACCACCGTCGAACAGATGAAAATGTTCCTCACCCGTATCGGTTTCGGCTCCACCGCCGTGATCACCGGCGACGTCACCCAGGTCGACCTGCCCAAGGGCACCAAGTCGGGCCTGGCCCAGGTGATCGAGGTGCTCAAAGACGTGCCGGGGATCAGCTTCACGCACTTCATGCCCAAGGACGTCGTCCGCCACCCGCTGGTCCAGCGCATTGTCGAAGCCTACGAGCGCTTCGAGCACCGCGACGACGCCCCGGCCAAGGACACCCGCCGCGATGCTTGAGCTTGACCTGCAACTGGCAACCGACGCGCCCGCCCCCAGTGAAGAGCAGTTCCGTCAATGGTGCGCCCTGGCCCTGCGCCAGCGCACCGCCGACTCGGAGCTGACCATCCGCCTGGTGGACGAACCCGAAGGCCGCGAACTGAATCACACCTGGCGCCAGAAGGATTACGCGACCAACGTGCTGTCCTTCCCCGCCGACGTACCCGACGAACTGCTGGATATCCCGTTGCTGGGCGACCTGGTGATCTGCGTCGAAGTCGTCGAGCGTGAGGCGCAGGAACAAGGCAAGGCCCTTGAAGCCCATTGGGCTCATCTGGTCATCCACGGCTGCTTGCATCTGTTGGGTTACGACCATATAGACGATGACGAAGCCGAAGAAATGGAAGCACTGGAACGATCGTTGCTTGCAGAATTGGGTCACCCCGATCCGTATGCAGATGACGAAAACTGATCAACACTCAACTGAAACATCAAAGGATTTAGAGTAATCGCTATGAGCGAAGACCGATCGAGCAACGGGCAAAAGTCATGGCTGGGTAAACTGACCCAGGCTTTTGCCCACGAGCCGAAAAACCGCCAGGAGCTGCTGGAACTGCTGCGCGAGGCCCATCAGAACAAGTTGCTGGACAGCGAAGCGCTGGCCATCGTCGAAGGCGCCATCCAGGTGGCTGACCTGCAAGTTCGGGACATCATGGTCCCGCGTTCGCAGATGATCAGCATCAAGGCGCCCCAGACCCCACGGGAATTCCTCCCGGCCGTGATCGACTCGGCGCACTCGCGCTACCCGGTGATCGGCGAAAGCCATGACGACGTCATGGGTGTCCTGTTGGCCAAGGACTTGCTGCCGCTGATCCTCAAGGAGAACGGCGACAGCTTCAACATCAAGGACCTGCTGCGTCCGGCCACCTTCGTCCCCGAATCCAAGCGCCTGAATGTGCTGCTGCGCGAGTTTCGCGCCAACCACAACCACATGGCCATCGTGATTGACGAATACGGCGGCGTCGCTGGCCTGGTGACCATCGAAGACGTGCTGGAACAGATCGTCGGCGATATCGAAGACGAGCACGACGTCGAAGAAGACAGCTACATCAAGCCGCTGCCGAGCGGTGATTTTCTGATCAAGGCGTTGACGCCGATCGAAAACTTCAACGAGTTCTTCGACAGCGAATTCTCCGACGACGAGTTCGACACCGTCGGCGGCCTGGTGATGAGTGCGTTCGGGCACCTGCCCAAGCGTAACGAGACCACCGAGATCGGCGCTTATCGCTTCCGCATCCTGAATGCCGACAGCCGCCGGATTCATCTGATTCGCCTGACACCTATTGCC
Source organism: Pseudomonas sp. LY-1 (assembly GCF_053502595.1). Taxonomy (NCBI): domain Bacteria; kingdom Pseudomonadati; phylum Pseudomonadota; class Gammaproteobacteria; order Pseudomonadales; family Pseudomonadaceae; genus Pseudomonas; species Pseudomonas sp. LY-1. Next base: position 6,090,405 of record NZ_CP094353.1, read on the forward strand.
CGTTAAGGACTGACATGCGCCGTTTCATCGCACCCGGCTGGCCCGGCAACTTGTTGGCCGTGGTGGCTGGCGCCATCACCACCCTGGCGCTGGCGCCATTCGATCTGTGGCCGCTTGCGTTGGTCGCGGCCGGATTGTTCTATATCGGGCTGCGCGAGCTGTCCCCACGCCAGGCCCTCGGCCGTGGCTGGTGTTTCGGTTTCGGCCTGTTTGGCGCCGGCACCAGCTGGATCTACTACAGCATCCACCACTTCGGCGGCGCTTCGGTGTTGCTGGCTGGCTTGCTGATGCTGGCGTTCACCGCCGCCATTGCCTTGTTCTTCGCCCTGCCCGCCTGGTTGTGGGCGCGCTGGCTGCGGCGCAATGAAGCGCCACTGGCCGATGCCCTGACGTTTGCGGCGCTGTGGGTCGGCCAGGAAGCGTTCCGGGGCTGGTTCCTGACCGGTTTTCCCTGGTTGTACTCCGGTTACAGCCAACTTGACGGCCCCCTCACCGGCCTCGCGCCGCTGGGTGGGATGTGGCTGATTTCCTTCGCCCTGGCCTTGACCGCCGCCCTGCTGTGCAACCTGCCGCGCCTGCTGGCGACCCAGCGCAACGCCTTCATCGGCGCTGGCCTGTTGCTGCTGGTGGCGCCCTGGGCCATCGGCCTGGCCCTCAAGCATCACGCCTGGACCTCTCCGTCCGGCGACCCGCTGAGCGTGGCGGCGATCCAGGGTAACGTCGAACAAAGCATGAAGTGGGACCCCGAGCAGCTCAATGCACAACTGGCGCTGTACCGCGACATGAGCTTCAGCTCCAAGCGGGTCGACCTGCTGATATGGCCGGAAACGGCCGTGCCGGTGCTCAAGGAGTCCGTCGAGGGCTACCTCGGGATGATGGGCAAGTTCGCCGCCGAACGGCACACCGCGCTGATTACCGGCGTGCCGATTCGCCAGGAAGTGCATCACCAGAAGCGCTACTACAACGGCATCACCGTCGTGGGCGAAGGTGACGGCACCTACCTCAAGCAGAAGCTGGTGCCCTTCGGCGAGTACGTGCCGCTGCAGGACATGCTGCGCGGCTTGATTGCCTTCTTCGACCTGCCCATGTCGGACTTCGCCCGCGGCCCGTCCGACCAGGCGATGCTACAGGCCAAGGGCTATCAGATTGCGCCGTTCATTTGCTATGAAGTGGTCTACCCGGAATTCGCCGCCAGCCTCTCGGCCCAGAGCGACTTGCTGCTGACCATCAGCAACGACACCTGGTTCGGCACCTCCATCGGCCCCTTGCAGCACCTGCAAATGGCGCAGATGCGTGCGCTGGAAGCCGGCCGCTGGATGATCCGCGCCACCAACAACGGCGTGACCGGGCTGATCAACCCGTATGGGCAGATCACCGCGCAGATCCCGCAGTTCGAGCGCGGCATCCTCTATGGCGAAGTGGTGCCGATGCACAACCTCACGCCGTACCTGCAATGGCGTTCGTGGCCGCTGATCGTGGTGTGCCTGGTGTTGTTTGGCTGGGCGCTGCTGGCCGGCCGAATGTCCAAAACCGTCTAACAGAATCAAACCGAACCCAATGTGGGAGGGGGCTTGCCCCCGATAGCAGTGTGTCAGTCAGTAGATTTGATACTGATACACCGCAATCGGGGGCAAGCCCCCTCCCACATTTTGATTTGCGGTGCTATCGGTAGAACAACCGATACCCCACCTGCCCCACCGCCTCATTGAGCAACTGCCCGCTCTGCCACACCGACTTGAACTCCGGCATCCAACCACCCAGCGGCCGCGCGTTATCCTCGCCGAGGAAGCCGACCGGCGCCGGCACCACGCTGAAACCGGCTTTTTCAAAGCTCCAGACCGCACGCGGCATATGCCAGGCCTGGGTCACCACCACGACGCGCTTGATCCCTTCGGGCAACAGAATCTCGGCACTCATCTGCGCATTTTCCCAGGTGGTGCGGCTGCGCTCTTCCTTCCAGCGCACCGCCACATCGAAGTCGTCCCGCATCGATACCGCCATCAACTCAGCTTCGCTGGGCGGTGTGCCGTAATGCAAACCGCCGCTGGTCAGCACCGGCAGCCCGGAGGCCTTGGCCAATCGCGCGGCGTAGCGCTGACGCTCCAGCCCGATGCCGGTTGGCTGGTCCGAACCCCAGGCCGGGTCGCCACGCTCGCGCCCCGAACCCAGCACCACAATGGCATCGGCGCGCCGGGCCAGGCTCGACCAGTCCTCCCGGGCCAACGGCGGCGCCGTCTCCAGGGCGCGCGCTCCCCACTGCACCATGATCGGCAGGCTCATCAGCCACATCCCGCCCAGGCCGAGGGCAAAGCAGCAGCCGGCCAGGCGCGGGCGGCTGCGGCGAAACCACCAGGCAAGGGCCAGCAACAGCAAGAGAATGCCGGGCGGCAACAGCAGTTGTTTGATGAAATAACGAATAGGCATCGAGCATCTCCATAGATGCCCGAAGCCTAAGGTGTAACGGGGTTTAGCGACAATCTTTACAAGAACGAAGCAGAGTCAGCGATGATCAGGAAACTAAGGGGCATGTATTACTTGAACCGCACGGACCGATGTTTTTCCGGACCGCGAGCGGCTGACACATCCTTGAGCCACACCACCTTGGCCGACCGCACGGGCTCGTTGGGCGGCGTGCTCGCCACGCCGGTAAAAGCCGAACGTTCGTTCCTTGCCAGGTAAGCCTTGATCAGTTCCAGCTCCGCGTGGCTCAAGCCTCGCAGTTCCAACTCGACGGGCTGCTCATCACGCAATCGACCCGCCGTACTTGCTGCATCCAATGCACGACCCAAACGGTCGATGAGTCCTTGGTACACATCCGGTTTAGATAACATTCGCTGCGATTCCACCATCCCCTCACCTCATTGAAGATAAGACTCACTCCCCAATAAACAGCGTAGCCCCCATGGCTGCGCCTGCCCGGCGCCGCGACAGACGGCCTCGACCGCGCAATCAGGGTTTCCCTCGATAGAGTGGGGTCATGTATGCTACGGCGCTTCCTGTAACTCCACTTCCCGCAGGGTTTGGGCACGGACGCGGCGCTTTATGGTGTCGGCCAGCTCGGACAATGCACCGAAGAGGATTAGGCCACCCCTATTCAGTTCAAAAGTAGCCATGCACGAACAATATCAGCCCCGTGAAATAGAAAATGCCGCCCAAACCTTCTGGGACGAGCAAAAGTCCTTTGAAGTCAGTGAACAGCCGGGCAAGGAGACGTTCTATTGCCTATCGATGTTCCCTTACCCCAGCGGCAAGCTACACATGGGGCACGTGCGTAACTACACCATCGGCGACGTGATTTCCCGTTACCAGCGCATGCAAGGCAAGAATGTCCTGCAACCCATGGGTTGGGACGCCTTCGGCATGCCGGCGGAAAACGCCGCGATGAAGAACAACGTAGCGCCCGCCAAGTGGACCTACGAAAACATCGCCTACATGAAGACCCAGCTGCGCAGCCTGGGCCTGGCGGTGGACTGGTCCCGCGAAGTGACCACCTGCAAGCCGGACTACTATCGCTGGGAACAATGGCTGTTCACCCGCCTGTTCGAAAAAGGCGTGATCTACCGCAAGAACGGTACCGTGAACTGGGACCCGGTCGACCAGACCGTGCTCGCCAACGAGCAGGTGATCGACGGTCGCGGCTGGCGTTCCGGCGCGCTGATCGAAAAACGCGAAATCCCGATGTACTACTTCAAGATCACCGCCTACGCGGATGAACTCTTGTCGAGCCTCGACGACCTGCCGGGCTGGCCTGAACAGGTCAAGACCATGCAACGCAACTGGATCGGCAAGTCCAAGGGCATGGAAGTGCAGTTCCCGTACAACGTCGATTCGATCGGCGAAGCGGGCACCCTCAAAGTCTTCACCACCCGTCCGGACACCCTGATGGGCGCGACTTACGTCGCCGTGGCCGCGGAACACCCGCTGGCCAGCCAGGCCGCACAGAACAACCCTGAGCTGCAGGCGTTCATCGCCGAATGCAAAGGCGGCAGCGTGGCGGAAGCCGACGTCGCCACCCAGGAGAAAAAAGGCCTGCCGACCGGGCTGTTCGTCGAGCACCCGCTGACCGGCGAAAAATTGCCGGTATGGGTCGCCAACTACGTGCTGATGCACTACGGCGATGGCGCAGTAATGGCTGTGCCGGCCCACGACGAACGCGATTTCGAATTCGCCACCCAGTACAACCTGCCGATCAAATCCGTGGTACGCACCAGCTCGGGCGACACCAACCCGGCCCCGTGGCAAGACGCCTACGGCGAGCACGGTGAACTGATCAACTCCGGCGAGTTCGACGGCCTGGACTTCGCCGGTGCTTTCGACGCCATCGAAGTCGCGCTGATCAAGAAAAACCTCGGTGCCTCGCGCACCCAGTTCCGCCTGCGCGACTGGGGCATCAGCCGCCAGCGTTACTGGGGCTGCCCGATCCCGATCATCCACTGCGAAACCTGCGGTGACGTGCCGGTGCCGGAAGACCAGTTGCCGGTGGTCCTGCCGGAAGACGTGGTGCCGGACGGCGCCGGTTCGCCTTTGGCGCGCATGCCTGAGTTCTACGAGTGCAGCTGCCCGAAATGCGGCCAGCCAGCCAAGCGCGAAACCGACACCATGGACACTTTCGTCGAGTCCTCGTGGTACTACGCCCGTTATGCCTCGCCACACTACGAGGGTGGCCTGGTCGAGAAATCGGCGGCCGACCACTGGTTGCCGGTGGATCAGTACATCGGCGGTATCGAACACGCCATTCTTCACCTGCTGTACGCGCGCTTCTTCCACAAGCTGATGCGCGACGAAGGCCTGGTCAGCTCCAACGAGCCGTTCAAGAACCTGCTGACCCAGGGCATGGTGATCGCCGAGACGTATTACCGTCGCGAAGCCAATGGCAGCTACACCTGGTTCAACCCGGCGGATGTCGAGCTCGAGCGCGACAGCAAAGCCAAGGTCATCAGTGCCAAGCTGATCGCCGACGGCCTGCCGGTGGAAATCGGTGGCACCGAGAAAATGGCCAAGTCGAAGAACAACGGCGTCGACCCACAGTCGATGATCGACCAGTTCGGCGCCGACACCTGCCGCCTGTTCATGATGTTCGCCTCGCCGCCTGACATGAGCGCCGAATGGTCCGACTCCGGCGTCGAAGGTTCGCACCGTTTCCTCAAGCGCGTCTGGCGCCTGGCCCATGCCCATGTCAGCCAGGGCCTGCCGGGCAAGCTGGATGTGGCCGCCTTGAGCGACGAGCAGAAAGCCATTCGCCGCAGCACCCACCTGGCCATCAAGCAAGCCAGCCAGGATGTGGGCCAGAACCACAAGTTCAACACCGCCATCGCCCAGGTGATGACACTGATGAACGTGCTGGAAAAAGCCCCGCAAGCCACCGAACAGGAGCGTGCGCTGGTTCACGAAGGCCTCGAGACGGTCACCTTGCTGCTGGCCCCGATCACGCCGCACATCAGCCACGAACTGTGGCACCGCCTGGGCCACAGCGAAGCCGTCATTGACGCCCGCTGGCCGGTGCAGGATGACAGCGCGCTGGTTCAGGACACGCTGCAACTGGTAATTCAGGTCAACGGCAAACTGCGTGGCCAGATCGACATGCCGGCCAGCGCCAGCCGCGAAGACGTCGAAGCGGCCGCGCGCTGCAACGAGAACGTGCTGCGCTTTACCGAAGGCCTGACGATCCGCAAAGTGATCGTCGTGCCGGGTAAACTGGTCAATATCGTCGCCAGCTAAATCGGATCGGGCGCAGGGCTTGAGCGCTGCGCCGAACTAAACCTTCAGGGCCTCGATAAGGCCCGCATGGTTTCAAGGGGAGCAATAAAATGATCAAACGCAATTTGCTGGTGATGGGCCTTGCTGTGCTGCTGAGCGCTTGCGGCTTCCAGCTGCGCGGTACCGGCACCAATGAACTGACCATCAAGGAATTGGACGTCAGCGCCCGCAACGCCTACGGCGAAACCGTTGTGCAACTGCGCGACACCCTGAAAAACAGTGGCGTACACGTCTACACCGGCGCGACCTACAAGCTGTTCCTGGCCGACGAGAAAGAAACCCAGCGTAACCTCAGCTACGCCAGCGCCGGCCGTGCGTCCGATATCGAGCTGATCACTTCGTTGACGTTTGAAATGCAGGGCCGCGACCATCTGCCGTTGATGGGTGACAAAATCGAAGTGCAAAAGGTCGTGAGCCACGATGGCAACAACCTGGTGGGCTCGGACTCGGAAATGACCCAGGTGCGCAAAGAAATGCGTCGTGAGCTGGTCCAACGCGTGATGCTGCGCCTGCAACAGCTGACGCCGGAAAAACTGGAACTGCTGCAACAGACCGCCGACAACAAGGCCAAGGCTGACGCCGACGCCCTGAAAGCCGCGCAAGAGTACGAAAACAACACGCCGAAACAATCGCCTGTTGAAGTCCCTGTAGACTAAGCCAGACGGGGCGCCCCAGGCGCCCCGTTCATCGCGCCTATGAAACTCGCCCCCGCCCAACTCGCCAAACACCTGCAAGGTGCTCTCGCGCCTGTCTATATCGTCAGCGGCGATGACCCGTTGCTGTGCCAGGAAGCGGCAGACGCCATTCGCACCGCCGCGCGCCAGCAAGGCTTCGACGAACGCCAGGTGTTCAGCGCCGACGCCAGTTTCGACTGGGGCACGCTGCTGCAAGCCGGCGCGAGCATGTCGCTGTTTGCCGAAAAACGCCTGCTGGAACTGCGCCTGCCGTCGGGCAAGCCCGGCGACAAGGGCGCGGCGGCCTTCATCGAGTACTGTTCGCGGCCTGCCGAAGACACGGTGTTGCTGATCAGCCTGCCCAAGCTCGACGGCAGCGCGCAGAAAACCAAGTGGGGCAAAGCGCTGGTGGAAGGGGCACAGACCCAGTTCATCCAGATCTGGCCGGTGGACAGCAATCAGTTGCCGCAGTGGATTCGTCAGCGCCTGTCCCAATCGGGGCTGTCGGCCACGCAGGACGCCGTGGAACTGATCGCCGCCCGGGTCGAAGGCAACCTGCTCGCCGCCGCCCAAGAGATCGAAAAGCTCAAGCTGATGGCCGAAGACGGGCAGATCACCGTCGAAACCGTGCAAGGCGCGGTGGCTGACAGCGCGCGCTTTGACGTGTTCGGGCTGGTGGACGCCATCCTCAACGGCGAGCCTGCGCACGCCCTGCGCATGCTCGAAGGGTTGCGCGGTGAAGGCGTGGAACCGCCGGTGATTCTCTGGGCGCTGGCTCGCGAGTTGCGGGTACTGGCCAATATTGCGCTGCAATACAGCCAGGGCACGCCGTTGGACAAATGCTTCAGCCAAGCCAGACCGCCGGTCTGGGACAAGCGCAAACCGCTGATGAGCAAAGCCCTGCAGCGGCACTCGGCGCAACGCTGGGCGCAACTGTTGCTCGAAGCCCAGCGCATCGATGCGCAAATCAAGGGCCAGGCGGCGGGTTCGCCGTGGATGAGCCTGAGCCGTTTGTCACTGCTGATGTCTGGCCAGCGCCTGACATTACCTGCCGAATAACCCCCCGCTTAAAAACACCGCAAAACCAATGCGGGACGGGGCAACCCCCCTCCCACATGTTGGCTGCATTTGTATTTCAAAAAACTTGTCGGGCTTTACAGCGGCCAGACTTCGGCAGATGATTTGCACCGCTGCATCCCACCTGAAGAGAGTAACGACCATGAGCAAAAAGCCATCTAAGCATGGCCCCAACAAGGCCAAATCCATCATCGCCCAGCCACTGTTCCGCAGCCGTCAGGAACGCGCCGGCAAGGGCAAAGGCAGCTACCGCCGCGAAGCCTTCCAGTCTAATAGCTGGGAGGCTTCTTACTTTCTGGCCGCCTGAAGGCAAGCGCCCCTCCGGCATGATAAGGTCAGCACTTGATTTGTAATCCCTGGACCTGTGCATGCCCTCTAGTCTTTCCCGTCGTTGGCACCTTCGCCAATTGATCGCTGCCTCCAGCCTCATTCTGCTTGTCGCCTGCGCGGAAAAACCTACCGCCGCAGATGCTCAACCCTTGCCGACACTGTCGACCGCACCGGTCGTAGCGCCCGCTGTCGTGGCCCCGCTGGCTGTGGATAACCTGGACATCCAGCCCACCCAGACCTTTGCCGAATGGCAGGCCGGTTTCCGTGCGCAAGCCTTGAAGGCCGGCATTACCCCAGCCGTGTTTGATATCGCCTTCGCCAACGTCACCCCGGACATGGCGGTGATCCGCGCCGACCGCAGCCAACCGGAATTTTCCCGCCCGGTGTGGGAATACCTCGACGGCGCCCTGTCGCCAGTACGCGTGCGTAATGGCCAGGCACTATTGGTCAAGTACGCCGACATCCTGCAAAGCATCGAGCAACGTTATGGCGTCGACCGCCAGGCGCTGGTCTCGGTGTGGGGCATGGAAAGTAACTTCGGTCAGTTCCAGGGCAATAACTCGGTGATCCGTTCCCTCGCGACCCTGGCCTACGAAGGCCGGCGCCCGGCCTTTGCCCAGGCGCAATTGCTTGCGGCGCTGCAAATCATCCAGCACGGCGATATCCAGGCCGACCAGATGCGCGGTTCGTGGGCCGGCGCCATGGGCCAGACCCAGTTCATCCCGACCACCTACAACACCCACGCCGTGGACTTCGACGGCGACGGTCGCCGCGACATCTGGAACAGCCCGGCCGACGCCCTGGCCTCCACCGCGCATTACCTGCAAAGCTCCGGCTGGCAGAAAGGCCAGCCGTGGGGTTTCGAAGTCAAACAACTGCCGGCCAACTTCGATTACACCCTGGCCGACGGTGGCGTGCGCAAGACCGTCGCCGACTGGCTGAAGCTGGGCATCCAGCTGCCACCGGGAGCGAGCATGCCGCCTAATGTCGACCAGCTCTCCGCCGCCCTGCTGCTGCCAGCGGGTTACCGTGGCCCGGCGTTCCTGGTGCTGGATAACTTCCGCGCAATCCTCAAGTACAACAACTCGTCGTCCTACGCACTGGCCGTGGGCCTGCTGTCGGAACGGTTCGGCGGAAGTGGTGTGATTCGTGGCGATTGGCCGAAAGATGAACTGCCGCTGAGTCGTTCCCAGCGCATTGACCTGCAGACCGTACTCAGCAGCAATGGCTATGACGCGGGCAACCCGGACGGGATTATCGGCGCCAACACGCGCAAGGCGATCCGCGCGGCGCAACAGTCACTGGGCTGGCCGGCGGATGGTTATCCGACGGTGAAATTGCTGGAGTCGTTGCAGAACCGTTAGATCGGCTTATGGCGACTACCGCTATCGGGGGCAAGCCCCCTCCCACATTTTGACCGCGTACATCCTTTGAAATGCAGTCAAATGTGGGAGGGAGCTTGCTCCCGATAGCGGTTTAGCAGACCACAGATTCAGCGGTTGAACACCACATCCTGCTCCAACACCACCCGCTGCTCCCCCGCATCCAACCGCACCCGCGCGCCCATCGGCAGCGTCAGGTTCGGATCGCAATGCCCACTGCGCCAGCCAGACAGCACCGGAATGCACAGCGGTTCGAAGGTCTGCTTCAGCAGCCGCTCCAGCCCGGCGCTATCCACCCCCGCCACGTCCCCCACCAACACACCCGCTACCTGAGCCAGCTTGCCGGTCAGGCGCAGATGCGTCAGCAAGCGGTCGATGCGGTAGATCGGCTCGTTGACGTCTTCGATAAACAGGATGATGCCCTCGGCATCGATTTCGTAGGACGTCCCCATCATGGCCGCGATCATCGACAGGTTGCCGCCGAGCAAGCGCCCACAGGCGATACCGGGCTCGATCGTGGTCAATGGGTAGGCCACCGGGTGCGCCAGCACGCTGCCTGCACCCACCTGGCCACGCAGCATGTTGAACAACGACGACTCGGTGGGGGGCTGCTTGTCGCCGAGCAGGTCGGCATTCAGCATCGGGCCGTGGAAGGTCACAAAACCGGCATAGCGGTTGATTGCCAGGTGCAGAGCGGTCAAGTCGCTGTAACCCACAAAAGGCTTGGGGTTGGCGCGCAGCAGGTCGAAGTCCAGGCGGTCCAGCAGGCGGGGCGTGCCGTAGCCGCCGCGCAGGCAGAAAATCGCATCGATATCAGGGTTGGCGAAGGCGGCGTGCAGGTCGCGCAAGCGCACGTCATCGCTGCCGGCCAGGTAGCCGTCGCGTTCATATACTCCGGGGAAGATGCGTAGCTCATAGCCACGGGCGCGCATCCATTGCCCGGCTTTTTCCACGTCCAGCGCGGCAGGGCCGGCGGGTGCGATCAGGCCGATGGTGGCTTCAGAACGCAATGCAGGTACGGCGGCGGCTAGTCGACTGGTCATCCCTGATTCTCCCTATATGACGCGGAACGAAATGTGGGAGGAGGCTTGCCCCCGATAGCGCTGAATCAGCCAGTACCTGTAGCGACTGACACACTGCCATCGGGGGCAAGCCCCCTCCCACATTGGATCTGCGGTGTTGCGCAGATCTGTATTACGAAATCAGGCTAGCCTTGACCAGCTTGGCCTGCTCATCGGCGTGGTACGAGGAACGTACCAGCGGGCCCGACGCGACGTTCTTGAAGCCCATCTTGTAACCTTCCTCGGCGAACCAGGCGAAGGTGTCCGGGTGAACGAAACGCTGTACCGGCAAGTGGCTTCGCGATGGTTGCAGGTATTGGCCGAGGGTCAGCATGTCGATGTCGTGCTCACGCATGCGCTGCATGACTTCGATCACTTCCTCGTCGGTTTCGCCCAGGCCGAGCATCAGGCCGGATTTGGTCGGGATGTGCGGCATCATCTGCTTGAATTTCTGCAGCAGGGTCAGCGACCACTGGTAGTCCGAACCTGGACGCGCCGCCTTGTACAGGCGTGGCACGGTTTCCAGATTGTGGTTGAACACATCCGGCGGCTCGGCGGCGGTGATTTCCAGCGCGACGTCCATGCGGCCACGGTAGTCCGGCACCAGGGTTTCGAGCATCACGTCCGGCGACAGCTTGCGGATTTCGCGGATGCAGTCGGCAAAGTGCTGGGCACCGCCGTCACGCAGGTCGTCACGGTCGACGGAGGTGATCACCACGTACTTGAGTTTCAGGTCGGCGATGGCGATGGCCAGGCTTTCCGGCTCGTTGACGTCCAGCGGCTTCGGCCGGCCGTGGCCGACGTCGCAGAACGGGCAACGACGGGTGCAGATGTCACCCATGATCATGAACGTGGCAGTGCCGCCGGAGAAGCATTCGCCCAAGTTCGGGCAGGACGCTTCTTCGCACACGCTGTGCAGCTTGTGCTTGCGCAGCAACGCCTTGATACGGTCGACTTCCGGCGAAACCGGGATACGCACGCGAATCCAGTCAGGTTTTTTCGGCAGTTCGGTGGTCGGGATGATCTTGACCGGGATGCGTGCAACCTTCTCGGCGCCGCGCAGCTTGACGCCGGCTTCCACCTTGGCACGCGGGGCCTGGGCCGGACGTTCGGTGACGTCCAGCGTCGGGATCATGGTTTGCACTGCATCAGTAGTCATAATCAGTCGATTCCGCCCGTAAGGGTCGTCTGCTCAGCATAGTCGAGGTGTTTGACGAGCTGCGCACGCAGCCGGGTACTTACCTCGGCAAATTTAATCGGTGTGGCGTGGTCGCTCAACTGGGTCATCGCCAACCCGGCATAACCGCACGGGTTGATGCGCCGGAACGGCGCCAGGTCCATGTCCACGTTCAACGCCAGGCCATGAAACGAACAACCGTGGCGAATGCGCAGCCCCAGGGAAGCGATTTTCGCACCATCCACATACACACCGGGTGCATCGGGCTTGGCCACGGCGCTCACGCCGTAACTGGCCAACAGCTCGATCAGGCAAGCCTCCATACGGTTCACCAGGTCGCGCACGCCAAACCCCAGCTTGCGCACATCCAGCAGCAGATACGCCACCAGTTGACCGGGCCCATGGTAAGTCACTTGACCCCCTCGGTCGACCTGCACCACCGGAATATCACCCGGAAGTAGCAGATGCTCGGCCTTGCCGGCCTGGCCCTGGGTGAACACCGGCGGGTGTTCCACCAGCCAGATCTCATCGGGTGCCGAGGTGCCGCGCTCGTTGGTGAAGCGCTGCATCGCGTGCCAGACGGGCTCGTAGTCCATCCGGCCGAGCTCGCGAAAGCCCAGGACCTGTGGCATCACAGCACCATATGTACGAAGCCGGTGGCCCGCAGTTCGCTGTTGATGTCGTAAAGCTGGTCTTGACCGGTCGCAACGATGTGCAACTGGATCGTGGTGTACTTACCGTTGGTGCTCGAACGTTCATCCACACGGTTGTCGTTGATCGTCGCGTGTTTACGCACGATGTCGAGAATCTTGTCCTTGTTGCCCACACCGGTATCGCTGATCACCTTGACGGGATAATCCGTCACCGGGAATTCGATCTTTGGCGCCTTTACTTCTTTATCGGTCATGGCGTAACGGCCTCGTAAGCGTAAGCCGTGGCGACGGGCAAAGCCCCGCGTCGGATCAACACGGGGCTTTGCAGGTGCACACTTATCAGTTGAACAAGCTGTAGAAGAACAGGCGGATGCTATCCCACACGCGGCGGAAGATACCACCCTCGTCGACGGCATCCAGGGCGATCAGGTCGGCACTGTGTACCACTTTATCGTCCAGCTTCACTTCGACCTTGCCGATCACGTCGCCCTTGGCGATTGGCGCAACCAGGTGCGGGTTCATGGTCATGCTGGCCGCGAGCTTTTTCAGCTGGCCTTTAGGCATGGTCAGGGTCAGGTCTTCAGCCAGGCCGGCCTTGACTTGCGAGGTCGCGCCTTTCCATACCGGCGCGGTCGCCAGTTCAGCACCCTTCTGATAGAAGGTCTGGGTTTCGAAGAAGCGGAAACCGTAGGTCAGCAGTTTTTGCGTCTCGGCCGCACGGGCCTGCTCGCTGTTGGTGCCGAAGACCACGGCGATCAGGCGCTGGCCATCACGCACGGCGGACGACACCATGCAATAGCCGGCTTCTTCGGTGTGGCCGGTTTTCAGACCGTCGACGGTCTTGTCGCGCCACAGCAACAGGTTGCGGTTAGGCTGCTTGATGTTGTTCCAGAAGAATTCCTTCTGGGAGTAGATCGCGTAGTGGACCGGGTCGACACGAATGATCGCGCGCGCCAGGATCGCCATGTCGTGAGCCGACGAGTAGTGCTCTGGGTTCGGCAGACCGGTCGGGTTCATGAAGTGGCTGTTGGTCATGCCCAGGTCGGCCACGGTTTTGTTCATCATGTCGGCGAACGCGTCTTCGCTGCCGGCGATGTGCTCGGCCAGGGCGACGCTGGCGTCGTTACCCGACTGGATGATGATGCCGTGCAGCAGGTCGCTGACCGTCACCTGCGAGCCGACCTTGATGAACATCCGCGAACCACCGGTGCGCCAGGCGTTTTCGCTGACGGTCACCGGGTCGTTTTCGCCGATCTGGCCGCGACGGATTTCCAGGGTCGCGATATAGGCTGTCATCAGCTTGGTCAAGCTGGCAGGCGGCAGGCGCTGGTCACCGTTGTTTTCCACCAGCACGTTGCCACTGGCGGCATCCATGAGGACCCAGGCCTTGGCGGCCAGTTGCGGTGAAGCCGGCACCATTTCAACCGCCCAGGCGGCCGGGGTGATGATCAGCGAGATAAGCAGGCACGTGCGTTTGGCTAAGGTGATGATGTTCATCCGTCTCTCGAAATTACGTATGGAAACTTGCCCTCGCGGGCAAAACTTATTCAGACAGCCCGTTACCGGTCTGTCGCGTGTTCGGTTGCGTGCTCACCCCTTGCCCCTGGGTTTTATTGTTCAACGAGCCAACAACCAGGGCCCAGGGCCGCGCACGGACCTGAACCATCAATCCTTTACGGTTTATTCGGCGCTGACCACGCTGGGTTGCCCCAGGTTGGCCAGGCGCACGCTGTTCTGCACTTGCGCGACCTCGCTCGGCGAACCGATCGGGCCCATACGCACACGGTGCAGGGTCTGTTGATTACGCACGATGGAACTGATGAAGACCGGCGCATTGACCATACTGCTCAGCTTGGACCTTAACAGCTCTGCCGCATCCGGGTTGGCGAAAGCGCCCACCTGCAGGTATTGCCCACCGGCAGCCGAAGCACCCGGCGCGGCGCGAGGCACCACGACCGTGTCGGGCGCGTGCTGTTGCGCGGGTGGCGTCCACTGCTCGATCTTGCCGGTCGAGGCTGTGACTTGCGGTTGCGCGGCCTGCGGCTCGTTGAGCATCAACGGTGCCGGTTTGCCACGCTGGGCCCAGTATTGCGCGGGGTCGATCCCTTCGACCTTGACCCGCGCGGTACCGGTTTCGGCATAACCGAGTTTCTTCGCGGCGGCGTAGGACAAGTCGATGATCCGGTCCGAATAGAACGGCCCGCGATCGTTGACCCGCAGGATCACCGTGCGGTTGTTGTCCAGGTTGGTCACGCGCACATAGCTGGGCAGCGGCAGGGTCTTGTGGGCCGCGCTCATGCCATACAGGTCGTAGACCTCGCCATTGGCGGTGTTCTGGCCATGGAACTTGGTCCCGTACCACGACGCCGTGCCCGACTGCACGTAGGTCTTGGAGTCCTGCAGCGGGAAGTAGCTCTTGCCCAGCACGGTATAGGGGTTGGCCTTGTACGGACCGGTGTGCAGGGTCGGCGTGGCATCCGGGATTTTCGACACGTCGACGTCCCACCACGGCGCACCGTCTTTATGCGCGCGGTTGATGTCCAGGCCCGGCTGGGAACGAATAGCGGTGCCGCCGGACTTTTGCGTCGGCGCGCGGCTGGTGGAGCAACTGACAACCAGCAAGGACAACGCGGCAAACGCCACCAGCTTGAGCGGTTTTTTCAACGGCGATGCCCGCATTACTTGTTGCCCCGTGCTTGGACCAGCATGTCAGACAGTTGATGCACAGCCATGGCGTACATCACACTGCGGTTATAACGCGTGATTGCGTAGAAATTCTTCAGGCCCATCCAGTATTCAGGGCCGTTTTCGCCTTCCAGGCGGAAAGCCGTGACCGGCATATCATCGCGCAGCGCATCATGACTTGACCAGCCCAGCGCCCGCAACTCCCCGACCGTCTTGGCCGGCTCGATGCCCTGGGTCAGGCCTTCATCGGCGCGCTCGCCGCTCACGTCGGCACGGCTGACGACCGGTTCGCCGCTCACCCAGCCATGGCGCTTGAAGTAGCTGGCCACGCTGCCGATGGCATCGTCCGGGTTGCTCCAGATATTGATATGGCCATCGCCGTCAAAATCCACCGCGTAGGCGCGAAAACTGCTCGGCATGAACTGCGGCAAGCCCATCGCACCGGCGTAGGAGCCTTTGAGGGTCAGCGGGTCGACCTGCTCTTCGCGGGCCAGCAGCAGGAATTCACGCAGTTCCTTACGGAAGAATTCAGCGCGGGGCGGGTAATCGAAGCTCAAGGTCGACAAGGCATCGATCACCCGGTAACCGCCAGTGTTGCGCCCGTAGAAGGTTTCAATGCCAATGATCGCGACAATCACCTGGGCAGGCACGCCGTATTCCTGCTCGGCACGGGCCAGCGCGGCTTCGTGCTGGCGCCAGAAGTCCACGCCCCGGGCCACGCGGGCGTCGGTCAGGAACATCGGGCGATAGTCCTTCCACTGCTTCACGCGCTCGGCCGGGCGGGAGATGGCATCCAGGATCGCCTGCTTGCGCTGGGCCTCGCGGAACACGCCCATCAGCTGTTCACCGGCGAAGCCATAGTCACGGGTCATCTCACCGACGAATTCGGCGACCTGAGGTGAGCCATCGTAGTCACCGGCCTGCGCTTCGTGCATGGCGCCCAGCAGCCCGATCAGGCTCATCCAGGACGCATGCCGAGTCGCCCAGCCGCGCAATACTTGCATTGACATCTTCACCTTATTCAAACCTGTGCGATCCATTTGCGATGCGTGTGAATCGACATCAAAACCCCAAACGCTGACATCAATGTCACCAGCGAAGTTCCGCCGTAGCTAATGAACGGCAACGGCACCCCAACCACCGGCAAGAGGCCACTGACCATACCGATGTTGACGAAAACGTAAACAAAAAAAGTCATGGTCAACGAGCCCGCCAGCAATTTGCCGAACAACGTCTGCGCCTGCGCGGTGATCACCAGGCCACGCCCAATCAACAGTAAATAGATCAGCAGCAACGCGCAAATGCCCACCAGGCCGAACTCTTCGCCCATCACCGCAATAATGAAGTCGGTATGGCTCTCGGGCAAAAAGTCCAGGTGCGACTGGGTGCCCATCAGCCAGCCCTTGCCAAAGACACCGCCGGAACCGATGGCCGCCTTCGACTGGATGATGTTCCAGCCCGTGCCCAGCGGGTCGCTCTCCGGGTCGAGGAACGTGAGAATCCGCTGCTTCTGGTAGTCATGCATAAAGAAGAACCACATGGCCACGGCCACCGGCACGGCAGCGGCGAGCACGCTGAGAATCCAGCGCCAGCGCAAGCCGCCCATGAACAGCACGAACGCACCGCCCGCCAGGATCAGCAGCGATGTACCGAGATCCGGCTGACGCACGATGAGGATGAACGGCACGCCGATCAGGATCAGGCTGATCCCCACATGCTTGAGTTGCGGCGGCAAGGTGCGCTTGGACAGGTACCAGGCGATGGTCGCCGGCATCAGGATCTTCATGAATTCCGACGGCTGGAAGCGAATCACCCCCGGAATGTTGATCCAGCGGGTCGCGCCCATGGCGTTGTGGCCCATCACGTCCACCACCACCAGCAACAACACGCCGGCGACGTACCCCAGCGGCACCCAGCGCGCCATGAAACGCGGCTCCAGCTGGGCAATCACCACCATCGACAACAGGCCCAGGCCGAACGACGACGCTTGCTTGATCAGCAGGTCCCAGTTCTTGCCGCTGGCCGAATACAGCACGAACAGACTGCCGGCCGCCAGGGTCAGCAGCAGGATCAACAACGGGCCATCAATGTGCATGCGCTGCAGCAACGTCGCGCGGCGACGCATCACATCCTCACTGGAGAGGATGCGGTCAAAATTACTCTTCACTGGCCGTAACCTCGGTGCTTGAAGGGGGGCCGCCATATTCGGGCTTGAGCTTGCCGTCATCGGTCAACAGCCAGGCATCCATCACTTGACGGACCACCGGC
Organism: Pseudomonas sp. LY-1; assembly: GCF_053502595.1. Taxonomy (NCBI): domain Bacteria; kingdom Pseudomonadati; phylum Pseudomonadota; class Gammaproteobacteria; order Pseudomonadales; family Pseudomonadaceae; genus Pseudomonas; species Pseudomonas sp. LY-1. The sequence continues at coordinate 6,107,469 of NZ_CP094353.1, forward strand.
GCGGCGACGCCCGAACCGGACTCGCCGTTCTCGACCATCACGGCGACCACGATCTTCGGGTCGTCCGCCGGAGCGAAGCCGACAAACAGGGCGTGGTCGCGGTGGCGCTCCTGGACTTTGGAACGGTCATATTTTTCGCCTTGCTTGATCGCAACCACCTGGGCCGTACCGCTCTTGCCGGCAATGCGATATTGCGCGCCGATCGCCGCCTTGCGCGCCGTGCCCCGGGCGCCGTGCATCACCTGCTGCATGCCGTGGTTGACCTTGGTCCAGTCCGACGGGTCACGCAGCACAATGTCCGGGATCGGGTTTTCATCCACCGGCTTTTCGCCTTCGATGGTGCGGGCCAGGTGCGGACGGTTCCAGACGCCTTTGTTGGCCACCAACGCCGTGGCCTGGGCCAGTTGCAGCGGTGTCGCCTGCATGTAGCCCTGGCCGATGCCAAGAATCAGAGTCTCGCCGGGGAACCACGCCTGGCGGCGGGTGGCACGCTTCCATTCGCGCGACGGCATCAGGCCTGGGGATTCTTCGAACATGTCCAGGGAGACTTTCTGACCCAACCCGAACTTGCCCATGTAGGCCGATAGGCGATCGATCCCCAGCTTGTGGGCCAGGTCGTAAAAATAGGTGTCGTTGGACCGCATGATCGCGGTGTCCAGGTCGACATAGCCGTCACCGGTGCGGTTCCAGTTACGGTATTTGTGGTCGTAATTAGGCAGCATGTAGTAGCCGGGGTCGAACACGCGACTCGACGCCGTGACCACGCCCGCGTCCAGGCCGGCAATCGCTACCGCCGGCTTGATCGTCGAACCCGGCGGATACAGGCCGCGCAACACCCGGTTGAACAGCGGCCGGTCGATGGAATCGCGCAGCTCGGCGTAGGCCTTGAAGCTGATCCCGGTCACGAACAGGTTGGGGTCGAAACTGGGCTGGCTGACCATGGCCAGGACTTCGCCGGTACTCGGGTCCAGCGCCACCACCGCGCCACGGCGCCCGCCCAGGGCCATCTCGGCCGCTTCCTGCAACTTGATGTCCAGGCTCAGCACAATGTCCTTGCCCGGCACCGGATCGGTACGCTTGAGCACCCGCAACACGCGGCCGCGGGCGTTGGTCTCGACCTCTTCGTAACCCACCTGGCCGTGCAGCTCGGGCTCGTAGAAACGCTCGATGCCGGTCTTGCCGATATGGTGGGTGCCGCTGTAATTGACCGGATCGAGGCTTTTCAGCTCTTTCTCGTTGATCCGCCCCATATAACCGACGGAGTGCGCGAAGTGCGGCCCTTGCGGGTAATGCCGCACCAACTGCGCCACCACTTCCACGCCCGGCAGGCGGAACTGGTTCACCGCGATCCGGGCGATCTGCTCTTCGGTCAGCTCGAACAGGATCGGCACCGGCTCGAACGGCCGACGCCCCTGTTTCATGCGCTTTTCGAAGATCGCCCGGTCTTCCGGGGTCAGTTGCAGCACGTCGACGATCACATCGAGAACCTGCTGCCAGTCGCCGGAGCGTTCGCGGGTCATGCTCAGGCTGAAGCTGGGCCGGTTATCCGCGACCACCACGCCGTTGCGGTCGAAAATCAGGCCACGGGTCGGCGGAATCGGCTGCACATGCACCCGGTTGTTTTCCGACAGAGTGGAGTGATAGTCGTACTGGATCACCTGCAGGAAATACAGGCGCGCGATCAACACCCCGATCAACGTCACTACCATGATCGCGCCAAAAACCACGCGCGAGCGCACCAGACGTGCGTCTTTCTCGTGGTCCTTGATGCGGATCGGCTGAGTCATCGGGAGGGGCGCAGACTATTTGTGGTAAGGGTGCCCGGACAGAACTGTCCAGGCGCGATACAGCTGTTCACCGATCAGAATCCTTACCAACGGGTGCGGCAACGTCAGCGCCGACAGCGACCAGCGTTGGTCCGCCCGCGCGCAGACTTCCGGCGCCAGCCCCTCGGGGCCGCCGACCATGAAGTTGACGGTGCGCGAGTCCAGGCGCCAGCGATCCAGTTCCACCGCCAATTGCTCGGTGCTCCAGGGCTTGCCGTGGACTTCGAGGGTGACGATGCGCTCGTTGGGACCGACCTTGGCCAGCATGGCTTCGCCTTCCTGACGGATAAAGCGCGCCACGTCGGCGTTCTTGCCCCGGGTATTGAGCGGAATTTCCACCAGCTCAAGCGACAGCTCGGCGGGCAGACGCTTGGCATATTCATGCCAGCCTTCTTCCACCCACTTGGGCATGCGTGAACCGACAGCGATCAGACGCAGGCGCACAGCCGTTCCTTATTCCTGGTCTTTGTTGAGCTTGTCGAAGTGCGCGTGGCCCACTTCCGGACTGTGGTGCTTGCCATCAGCGGCACGGCTCTGTTCGGCGCCTTTCCACAGACGCTCCAGGTCGTAGAACTGACGGGCGTTGGAGGTCATCATGTGAACGATCACGTCGTCCATGTCCAGCAGCACCCAGTCGCTGTCGCCCTTGCCTTCTTCACCCAGCGGCTTAACGCCCTGGGCTTTGACGGCTTCGCGCACTTTGTCGAGCATCGCGCCGATCTGGCGGTTGGAGGTACCGGTGGCGATGATCATGAAGTCGGTGATGCTCTGCTTGTCGCGCACGTCCAGCACCTGGATGTCCTGGGCCTTGACGTCTTCCAGGGCCGCCACGGCGACTTTCACCAGTTCTTCGCCAGCCAGTTCCGGGCCAACGTGGGCTTCAACCGGCAGTGGCGCGCTTTTGAAGGTGCCTTTGCGCTTAACTTTGCTTACGTCTTTGTTCGTCATATAAAACTCGTTTTGCTCGTATGTTCGGGCGCTCGCTGCACGACTGTTCGTGCGTTCAAGCGCGCCTTTTCAGTTCGACGCACGGTAAAGCCCGTGCGCATCGATGTAGGCCAGGACCGCGTCAGGCACCAGGAAACGTACCGACTTCCCGCTGGCCAGCAGTTGACGGATCTGGGTGGCGGACACCGCAAGCGGGGTCTGCCAGACGAATGCAATATTCCCGTTCGGCCCGGTCAGGGCCAAGGGGTCACTTACCGACCGCGCGGCCAGCAGGTTGCGCAAGGCATCCGGCGGTTCGCTGTCGGCATCCGGGCGTTGCAAAACCAGGATGTGGCAATGCTGGAGGAGTTCCTCCCAGCGATGCCAAGAGGGCAGGCCGCAAAATGCGTCCCAGCCCAAAAGCAGAAACAACTGGTCGTCCGCGGCCAACTCGGCACGCATCAGTTCCAGGGTGTCGACAGTGTAGGACGGTTTATCGCGCTTGAGCTCGCGGTCGTCCACCACCAGCGGCGGTATGCCGGCTACGGCAAGGCGCACCATTTCCAGGCGCTGCTGCGCTGACACCTGCGGCGTATCGCGGTGCGGCGGCCGGGCATTGGGGGTCAGGCGCAATTCATCCAGCGCGAGGGCATCCGCGACTTCCAGGGCACTGCGCAAATGGCCGATATGCACGGGGTCAAAGGTGCCGCCGAGCAACCCGATGCGTTTACCCATCAAGCGCGCACATGCCCGTCGCCGAACACTACGTACTTCTCGCTGGTCAGGCCTTCCAGGCCAACCGGGCCGCGTGCGTGGAGCTTGTCGGTGGAGATACCGATCTCCGCGCCCAGGCCATACTCGAAGCCGTCGGCAAAACGCGTCGAGGCGTTGACCATCACCGAAGCGGAGTCCACTTCGGTGAGGAAACGCCGGGCATCGCTGAAATGCTCGGTAACAATGGCATCGGTGTGCTTGGAGCCGTATTTGTTGATGTGCTCGATGGCCTGGTCCAGGTCGTCGACGATGCGGATCGACAGGATCGGCGCCGTGTACTCGGTGTACCAGTCTTGCTCGGTGGCTTCGATCACGTCCACGCCGAGCAGCGCACGGGTGCGCTCGCAACCGCGCAGCTCAACGCCCTTGTCGCGGTAGATGGCAGCCAGCGGCGGCAGCACGCGATCGGCAATGCCGGCGTGCACCAGCAGGGTTTCCATGGTGTTGCACGGCGCGTAACGGTGGGTCTTGGCGTTGTCGGCGATGCGGATCGCCTTGTCGATGTCGGCGGCGATGTCGATGTAAACGTGGCAGACGCCGTCCAGGTGCTTGATCACTGGCACCTTGGCATCACGGCTGACGCGTTCGATCAGGCTCTTGCCACCGCGCGGCACGATCACGTCGACGAATTCCGGCATGGTGATCAGCGCGCCGACGGCGGCGCGGTCGGTGGTTTCCACCACTTGCACCACTTCGGCCGGCAATTCGGCCACGGCCAGGCCCTGCTGGATGCAGGCGGCAATCGCACGGTTGGAGTGGATCGCCTCGGAACCGCCGCGCAGGATGGTGGCGTTGCCAGACTTGAGGCACAGGCTCGCAGCGTCGATGGTCACGTTCGGGCGCGACTCATAGATGATGCCGATCACGCCCAGGGGCACGCGCATCTTGCCGACCTGGATGCCGGACGGCAGGTAACGCATATCGCGGATTTCACCGATGGGGTCAGGCAGCTTGGCCACCTGACGCAGGCCTTCGATCATGTCGTCGATACGCGCCGGGGTCAGCGCCAGGCGGTCGAGCAACGCCGGTTCCAGGCCATTGGCGCGGCCGCTGGCCAGGTCCAGTTCGTTGGCGGCGGTCAACTCGGAGCGCGAAGCATCCAGAGCATCGGCGGCGGCCAGCAAGGCACGGTTTTTCTGCGCGGTGCTCGCACGGGCGATCAACCGCGAGGCCTGACGGGCAGCGCGACCCAGGCGGGTCATGTAGTCAAGAACGGACTCAGTCATGGTCAGGGAGTCTTGGCAAAGAGGAAAGCGGCAGATTATAGCTGTGACGCCGCCCGACTGACAGCGGTGAGGGGCGGATGGTCGAAATGAACTGTAAAAACCTGGGGTTCAGCCGTAATTAAGGTAGGAGTTGTTATTATTCCGTCACATTTAGCCGTATTAACCCTGAAGGCCATGTCGAGTTTCACCCCCCAACTCCCTGCCAGCGCCCTGCCCGACCGCTTCTTCGACCGCGATGCACAACTGCTTGCGCGGGAATTGCTCGGCAAAATCATCCGTCATCGGGTCGGCGATCTCTGGCTTTCGGCGCGGATTATTGAAACCGAAGCGTATTACGTGGCCGAAAAAGGCAGCCATGCCTCACTGGGCTACACAGAAAAGCGTAAGGCTTTGTTTCTGGATGGCGGTCATATCTATATGTACTACGCCCGTGGCGGCGATTCGCTGAACTTCAGCGCCCAGGGCCCGGGCAATGCAGTATTGATCAAATCCGCCTATCCCTGGGTCGATGAGACCTCCAGCCCGGCCAGTTTGGCGCAGATGCTGCTGAACAACCCGGACGCCAATGGCAGGCCGCGCGCCTCGCAGAAGCTCTGCGCCGGCCAGACCTTATTGTGCAAGGCGCTGGGCCTGAAAGTGCCGATGTGGGATGCCAAGCGCTTCGACCAGGAGCGGCTCTATGTAGAAGACGTCGGCCAGGTGCCGATGCACATTATCCAGACCACCCGCCTGGGCATTCCCGGCGGCCGGGACGAACACTTGATGTACCGCTTCGTCGATGCAGGCTATGCGCCTTATTGCACGCGGAACCCGCTGCGCCGGGGCCAGGTCGAAGGCCGCGACTATTTTTTGATTTGAAACGGTGACGAGGGAGTGAAGAAATATGGGCCAATGGCTCGATAGCATCACCGGCTGGCTGACCCTGAACCCCCAATGGCTGGCGGCGGCGGTGTTTATCGTGGCGTGCGTGGAATGCCTGGCCATTGCCGGTTTGATCGTGCCCGGCACCGTGCTGCTGTTCGCCATTGCCGTGCTGGCCGGCAACGGTGCGCTGTCGTTGAGTGAAACCCTGCTGCTGGGTTTTCTCGGCGGCCTGGTGGGCGATGGGGTGTCCTACTTCCTGGGACGCCATTTCCACCAGAACATCCGGCGCCTGCCCGGCCTGCGGCATCACCCTGAATGGATGAACGGCGCCGAGACCTACTTCCACAAGTACGGCATCGCCAGCCTGCTGGTCGGACGTTTCATCGGCCCGTTGCGCCCCATGCTGCCGATGGTGGCCGGCATGTGCGACATGCCGTTCCCACGCTTTGCCCTGGTCAGCATTCTCGCGGCGGCCGGTTGGACAGTCGCGTACCTGCTGCCGGGCTGGGCGACAGGCGCGGCTTTCCGCCTGCCATTGCCGGCGTGGCCCGAGGCGGGAATTGTCGCGGCATGCCTGGCGGTGTTGCTGGGGCTGAGCTTGAACAGCAGCCTGCGCGGCCATCGCCGCGCCACAGGATGGATAGGTTGCGCCAGCCTGACCCTGTTGATCGCCCTGTTTATCGGCTACCCGCACCTCAACGACTTCGACCAGGGGCTGAGCGCCCTGGTGCAGGAGCATCGCAGCGCCTGGCTGGACGAGACCATGGTGAGGCTCACCCAACTGGGCGAGTTCAAGAATATGTTTGTCGCCAGCGCCCTGTTCACCGGCCTGTTGTTACTCGCACGCCAATGGCGCCACGCGCTGTTTGTCGGCATCACGCTGGGCATGGCCGCAGTGATCAATACCGCCACCAAGCTGTTCTTCGCCCGCGGTCGCCCGGAAATCCTCACCGACCCACTGAGCAGCTTCAGCATGCCCAGCGGCCACTCCTCCGGCGCATTCGCGTTTTTCCTGGCGTTAGCCGTATTGGCCGGGCGCGGGCAGCCCACGCGCCTGCGCCTGACCTGGCTGCTGCTGGGCTGCATCCCCGCGGCATTCATCGCGTTGTCGCGGGTTTACTTGGGCGTCCACTGGCCCACCGACATCCTCGCCGGAATGTTGCTGGCGATGAGCGTGTGTACATTGAGCCTGGGCGCAATCCAATACCGCAGCCCGCTGCCGCCGATGTCGCAGAAAGCCTGGTGGCTGGTATTGCCTGCCCTGGTGGCGGTGCTCGGTTTCATCGCCTTCAGCGACACCTCGCAGGCCCTGTTCAAGTATGCCTACTGACCCTTGGCCGGGCCGATCCAATCGATTGGCGCGGTTCGGCGCTCAACGCAACGTTCGCGCCGCTCCAGCAGCATTTCATCGGCAATTTCTGCGGCACGCTCGGCGATGTATTCCGGGCCGCGCTGTGCATCCTGCGCGAGCAGTTGTGAGGTAATGCTGACAAAAAAAGCGTCCCAGGCCGCCTGCTCCGATTGCGCTAGCCGAATCATGTTCATCCCCTGATCAGTGGTTGTGTGATCGGAAACTATTTCAGCCCGTGCGATGGGAGCAACGCAGAAACGTCTGAAAGCAGCACCAGACAATTCTGAAAATCAGGTGAACAGCTCACCTTGCAGTTCATCCAGCAGCCTCTGGATCGCATCCAGCCGTTGTTGCGGATCGTCGAGTTGCAGCAGGTCGATCTTGTCGGCCTCGGTGAACGGCAGCAAATACGCCAATTGATTGCCCAGGGCCTGCTGGCCGTCGGCATCGGCGCCCATGTCCAGCGAGGCCACCATCGGGTGTTCGGCCAGGGCCTGGAGCAAGGCCTGCAGGTCGGCGTCCGCCTCTTCCAGCGCGTGGTCCGGCCGCTCTTCCAGCCATTGCACCTCGGCCACCAGCAACTGGTCCTTCTGCACCTCGGCATCGCGGACACGGAAGCGCCGCCCGCCCTCGACGCGAATGCCCAGCAGGCCGTTATCCTGCTGTTTGAAGTCGCGAATCAGCGCTTCACAGCCGATCAGCGCGTAGCCATCCGGGGCCGCGCCCACCTCTTTGCCGTCGAAGATGCACACCACGCCGAAACTTTCGCCCTTTTTCATGCAGCGGCTGATCATGTCCAGGTAGCGCGCCTCGAACAATTGCAGGTCGAGGGTGCAGCCAGGGAACAGCACGGTGTTGAGCGGGAACAGCGCCAGACTCATAAAGGTTTCCTTAACCCTGGTTCAAACAATCACCGACACGGCCAGCGGCAGGAACACCGCCGTCGCCACGCCCATCAGACTCATGGCCAGCGCCGCAAAGGCGCCGCACTCTTCGCTTTCCTGCAGGGCCACCGACGTGCCGACGGCGTGAGCGGTCATGCCCAGCGCCATACCGCGCGCCTCGGGGCTGTGGACGCCCAGGCGCGACAAGTACGCCGGGCCGATCATCGCCCCGATCACGCCGGTGATCAGCACGAACACCGCGGCCAACGCGGCCACGCCGCCGATCTGCTCGGCCACCAGCATGGCAATCGGCGAGGTCACCGACTTGGGTGCCATGGTCATCAACATCCTGTGTTCGGCACCGAACCACCAGCCCAGCAACACACACAGGCCGGTGGCCAACACACCACCTATCACCAGCGTAGTAAAAATCGGCCAGAACAATTGACGAATCCGGCGCAGGTTCAAATAGAGCGGCACCGCCAGGGCCACGGTCGCCGGGCCCAGCAGGATGCTCATGATCTCGGTGCTCTTGCGGTACTCGGCGTAGCTCAGGCCACAGGTGAGCAGCACGCCGATCACCAGCAGCATGGACACCAGCACCGGCTGCAGGAAGATCCAGCGGGTTTTCTCGAAGCCCGCGAGCACCAGTTGATAGGCGCCGAGGGTGATGCCGATGCCGAACAGCGGATGATGAATCACCGCCGCCCATGCGCCTTGCCAGTCGAAGGTCATGATTGCTCCTCCTGCTGCGCCTGGCGCTTGACCAGTTTTTGCATCAGCACGCCGACGAACCCCATGGCGATCACCAGCGACAACACCAAGGCACCGACGATGGCCCAAAAGTCTGCGGCGATGTCCTTGGCATACACCATCACCCCGACCGCCGGCGGCACCAGCAGCAAGGGCAAGTAACGCAGCAGGCTGCTGGCCGCCAGGCTCAGCGGCTCGCCGACTTCGCCGCGCCACACCAGGTAACCCAGCATCAGCAGCAGACCGATGATCGGCCCCGGCAACACCGGCAGCAGCAAATGGTTGATCGCCGTGCCGATCAATTGAAACAGCACCAGCCATGTCAGACCGCGTAATAGCATCCGTCCTTCCCCCCTCAAGACCGACCCGCATTATAAGCATGCCCGCGCTATGCTCCGGCATTCGTCATATGCATGGTGGGTTGACCGGGCTGGTTGCCCATGATGATCTAACATGGTTCTCGCACATCAATAAAAACCGATGAACCAAGGAGAGACGCAATGCCCTATGTACCCGTAGCGCAGCTCAAAGATTATGTCGGCAAGGAACTGGGACGTTCCGACTGGCTCACCATCGACCAGGCCCGCATCAACCTGTTCGCAGAAGCCACTGGCGACCATCAGTTCATCCACGTCGACCCGGTCAAGGCCGCGCAAACCCCGTTCGGCAGCACCATCGCCCACGGTTTCCTGTCGCTGTCGCTGATGCCCAAGTTGATGGAAGACATCCTGATCATGCCCGAAGGCCTGAAAATGGCGGTCAACTACGGCTTGGACAGCGTGCGCTTTATCCAGCCGGTGAAGGTCAATTCCAAGGTCCGCCTGAACGTGACCCTCACCGACGTCACCGAGAAAAAACCCGGCCAATGGCTGTTCAAGGCCACCGCCACCCTGGAAATCGAAGGCCAGGAGAAACCCGCTTACATTGCCGAGTCGCTGTCGCTCTGCTTCGTGTAACCGCCTCCTTCCTCCCTGTAGGAGCTGGCTTGCCAGCGAAAAGCCCCCAGACGCCACATTCCCCCTGAATGCCCGCGTTTTCGTTGACCACCTTCGCCGGCAAGCCGGCTCCTACAGGTCATCATTCCCCAACAGACCACTAGGTATGGCTCCTTCGCTGCGGCATACTCGGCGCTTAATTATCCGGATCCCGCTATGCGCCCACTCGCTCCCCTTGCCCTTGTCCTGTTGCTCACCGCTTGCGGAGACGGCGAATCGCTGTTGCCGCCCGATGCGCGCCTGCCCGACGGCGGCCGTTACCGGGGTGATGTGGTCAATGGCTTGCTGCAAGGCCAGGGCCGCGTGGATTACCCCAACGGCAGTTGGTACGCCGGCCAGTTCGACAAAGGCCAGTGGCACGGCCAGGGCGAATGGCATGGCAGCAACGGCGAAGTCTATAAAGGCCAGTTCCAGCAAGGCCTGTTTGACGGCCAGGGCAGCCTGACCACTGCGGGCAGCCACTACGTCGGCGGCTTCAAGCAAGGCCGACGCAACGGCGAAGGCACCCTCAAAGAGGGGCAAATGACCTATCGCGGCGAATTCAAGGACGACCAGTATTCCGGCCTCGGGCGCCTGGAACTGGCTGACGGCAGCCAATACCAGGGCCAGTTCGCCCACGGCAAGCCCAACGGCGAAGGCCAGCGCAACGACGACAGCGGCAACCAGTTCAGCGGCCACTTCGTCGATGGCCAGCTGGAAGGCAACGGCACCTTCAACAGCGCTGACGGCGACATCTACGTCGGCCAGTTCAAACAGAACCAATTGAACGGCAAGGGTCGCTACGAAAACGCCGACGGCGACGTGTGGATCGGCCAGTTCAAGGAAGGCGCCCTCAGCGGCAAGGGCGAGTTGATCGGCGTCGATGGCAGCCACTACATTGGCCAGTTCAGCGATTGGCGCTTCAGCGGCGAAGGCCGCCTGAACCTCACCGACGGCAGCTTCTATATCGGCGGTTTCGACAGCGACAACTACCAGGGCCACGGCACCCTGGTGCTCGCCGACGGCACCGTGCAGGCCGGCACCTGGGTCAACGGCATGCGCGTGCGCGACGCCGACGGCAAGCTGTTGCCTGACCCGTTGGAAATCGGCGTGCTGGCCCAGGGCCGCCTGCTCGATGCTGCCCTCGCCGCCGTGCCTCCTTCGACCCCCGCCGTGGAACTGTACACCCTGGTACTCGCTGGCGACGGCAAACAGAGCGTGTTCCTGCGCGAAGCCGATTACGTCAGCAACATGCTCGCCAGCCGCTTCGGTGCGCGCGGGCAGATTCGCCTGGTCAACCACCGCGACCATATCGCCGACCGCCCCCTGGCTACCCGCGAAAGCCTGCGCCGTGCGGTGCAGACCCTGGCCGAACGCAGCGGGCCGGAGGACCTGGTGTTTATCTACCTGACCAGCCACGGCACCCACGAAAGCGAACTGGTGCTCGACCAGCCGCGCATGGAGCTGGCCGACCTGCCGGCCGATGAGCTCGCCGCAGTACTCACGCCGTTGAAGAACCGCGACAAGGTCGTGGTGATTTCCGCGTGCTACTCCGGCGGTTTCATTCCCGCGCTGAAAGACGAGCACACCTTGATCATGACCGCTTCCCGCGCCGACCGGGTGTCGTTTGGCTGCTCCGAGGAAGCCGACTTCACCTACTTCGGCGATGCCCTTTTCGCCCAAGCCTTCAACCAGACCGACGACTTGCAGCAAGCCTTCAAGCTGGCGCAACTGCACGTGACCGAACGCGAACAGGCGGACAACTTCGAAGCCTCCGAACCGCAAATCTGGGCCCCCAAAGGCGTGATCGCCCATTGGCAACTATTACGCAAGCAGCAAGCACGAAAGGCGCTCGAAAGCGTCTCAATGAATAGCAAGGAAGCTAAAGGCAACTAAGCTGTAACGTGTAACAAAGGGGGAAACACCATGTACCTGACGCCTCAGCATATCTTGCTCGCAGGAGCCTCTGGCCTGACCGGCGAACACCTGCTCGATCGCCTGCTCAACGAACCCACCGTGACCCGTGTGCTGGCGCCCAGCCGCAAGCCATTGGCCGAACATCCACGCCTGGAAAACCCAGTGGGCGACCCGGCGGTAGTCCTGCCGCAACTGCGTGGCCAGGTCGATATCGCCTTCTGCTGCCTGGGCACCACGATCAAGCAAGCCGGCTCCGAGGAAGCCTTTCGCGCGATCGACCTGGACCTGGTCGTGGCCTTTGCCAAGCGCGCGCGGGAAATGGGCGCGCGGCACCTGATCGTCATCAGCGCGATTGGCGCCGACCCGAAATCCTCGATCTTCTACAACCGAATCAAAGGGCAAATGGAAGACGCCTTGAAAGCCCAGGGTTGGCCGCAACTGACCATCGTGCGGCCTTCGCTGTTGCTGGGGGAGCGCCTCGAACCGCGCCTGGCCGAGCAATTGGCCGGGCCGTTGTCACGGCTGATTCCAGGCAAGTACCACGGCATCGAAGTGTGCGAACTGGCACGCGCCATGTGGCGCCTGGCGCTGGAAGAGCAAGATGGTGTGCGTGTGGTCGAATCGGATGAGTTGCGCAAGCTGGGTAAATAAACCCGCCAACCGAGCTGCCAGCTCAACATGTGGGTTCAGATGGGGCCTGAGCGCGGAGTCACAGCCCTCCCGTGGCGTTGAACCCTACCCCCAACACCGTCAACACCGACAGCGGCAACAGCAGGGTATCGAGCAACGCGCTGGCTGGCAGGTCGACGCCGGGATAGCTCGGCGCCTCGGCACCAAAACGGTCCATCGCGCAACAGCCGCCGTTCATCGCATACAGGTCCAGCCGCGTGCCGGCGTACACCACCGGCGCGCCGGGCTTCGCCGCATCCAGCGTTCGCGCGGTGGCGCAGCCCGCCAGTTGCAACGCCAGTAACACCAACAACGCCTTATTCATCGCTGCTCAAATGGTGCTCACCCCAACGCGGGAGCATGTCCTGGGGAATGTTCAGCAGGTTGAGAATCCGCGCCACCACAAAATCCACCAGGTCATCGATGGTCTGCGGCTGGTGATAGAAACCGGGCGACGCCGGCAAGATGGTCACGCCCATGTTCGACAACTTGAGCATGTGCTCCAGGTGAATGCTCGAATACGGCGCCTCACGCGGCACCAAAATCAGCTGGCGCCGCTCTTTCAACGTCACATCGGCGGCCCGTTCGATCAAATTGTTGCAGGCGCCCGTGGCAATCGCCGACAACGTACCGGTGGAACACGGCACCACCACCATCGCCGCCGGCGCGCCGGAGCCGGAGGCCACCGGCGACATCCAATCCTCTTTACCGTAGACCTTGATCTGCCCCGCCGCCGCACCGGTGTACTCGGTGAGGAACGCCTGCATCATCTGCACCTTGGGCGGCAGCGCGACATCGGTCTCGGTGGCCATCACCAGTTGCGCGGCCTTGGAGATCAGGAAATGAACTTCACGCTCCTCGCGCACCAGGCAGTCGAGCAGGCGCAAGCCATAGGGCGCGCCGGATGCGCCGGTCATCGCCAGTGTCACGCGCTCGGGCCCGCTCATTTCAGGGCCTCGGCCAGTTTGCCGTGCAGGCCGCCGAAGCCGCCGTTGCTCATGACCACCACGTGGGTGCCGGGCGTGGCCTGTTGCTTGACGTGTTCAATGATGCCTTCGATCGAATCGCAGACCGTCGACGGCACGTGACACAGCGCCGCAATGGCGGGCAGGTCCCAGCCGAGGTTGGCCGGTGCGTACCAGACCACTTGGTCCGCATCATTGACGCTCTCCGGCAAACCATCGCGGTGCGCGCCGAGCTTCATGGAGTTGGAGCGCGGTTCGATAATCGCAATGATCGGCGCATCACCGACCCGCTTGCGCAGGCCATCAAGGGTTGTGGCAATCGCCGTTGGGTGGTGGGCAAAGTCGTCGTAGATGGTAATCCCATTCACATCGGCAACCTTTTCCATGCGCCGTTTCACACTTTTGAACGCACTCAAGGCCGCGATGCCCATGGAAGGCACCACGCCAACATGCCGTGCCGCCGCCAAGGTGACCAGGGCGTTGGCAACGTTGTGCTGGCCGGTCATGTCCCAGTCGACCACACCCTGGGCCTCGCCTTCGAACAGCACTTCAAATGTCGAACCGTCTTCACTGAGCAACCTGACCTGCCACTGCCCGCCCGCGCCGGTGGTTTGCACCGGCGTCCAGCAGCCCATGTCGATGACGCGCTGCAAGGCCGGCTCGGTGGTCGGGTGGATCACCAGGCCCTCACTCGGGATGGTGCGTACCAAATGGTGGAACTGCCGCTCGATGGCCGCCAGATCGGGGAAGATATCCGCGTGATCGAACTCCAGGTTATTCAGGATCGCCGTGCGCGGGCGGTAGTGGACAAACTTGGAGCGTTTGTCGAAGAACGCGCTGTCGTATTCATCGGCTTCGATCACGAAGAACGGCGTATCGCCCAGGCGCGCCGACACCGAGAAGTTCTGCGGTACGCCGCCGATCAGGAAACCCGGGCTCATGCCTGCGTGCTCCAGCACCCAGGCCAGCATGCTGCTGGTGGTGGTCTTGCCGTGCGTACCAGCGACCGCCAGCACCCAGCGCCCTTGCAGCACATGGTCGGCCAGCCATTGGGGGCCGGACACATACGGCAAACCTTTGTTCAGTACGTACTCGACCGCAGGGTTGCCCCGAGACATGGCGTTGCCGATCACCACCAGGTCGGGGACCGGATCAAATTGGGATGGATCATAGCCCTGGGTCAACTCGATGCCCTGGGCTTGCAGTTGCGTACTCATGGGCGGATAGACGTTGGCATCGGAACCCGTCACATGGTGGCCCAACTCCTTGGCCAGAACCGCCATCGAGCCCATGAAAGTACCGCAAATACCGAGAATATGAATGTGCATGGTCGACCTCGTAAAACATCGAGGCAGGTTAGCGCAGGGAGGGGGAAATCGCACTCTTTTAGCGGTACACGCCAGCTCAATCGTCTGAATTCGGCCGGCAGTGCGGTCGTTGAGCCCGGTGCCGTCACCCGCCGTGACTGCACCGGACTCAGCGTATACGAGGGGTCACTATGGGGTGTCAATTAACGGCCTCCCCTGCATAACCCGCATCAGACAAACTGCATCGAGGATAGCGGCCCCTTCGGCTCCAACACCGTATTGATACGGGAGATCTGGTTTAAAACAGCCTGATTGCGTCGATCCAATGTTTCAAGGCGGCGCACAGGGTCTTTCTCGGTGGCGGCGGTATCACTTTTAAAGGGCCTGAATATAAAATCATTTTCCTTAGAGATTAATTCCAAGTTCGACTCGACGGTGTTGTATTGCTTTTCCAACATATCAAGTCGGGCAGTTGTCTCGGTTGGCCAATCGGGGCTTTTATCCAAGGCTTGACCCTCGCTCCCTTCGGTATAGGCCTGGATCGTATTACTGACCAAGAGCAGTTTTAATTCTGCATTGTCCAAGTGCAACGCCAGGTCTTGCGGCGATGAAGGACTCGGCGCCGATCCCGCCACACCGTTCTGTTGACTCGGCGCGGGCTGGTGCGCGGGAGGAAGTAAGGGGGTATTGGCGCTGAACGCCCCCTTGATCTGCTCGCCACTCCATACGGAGCCTGCGTAAGTACCAATACTCAATGGCGTACTGACCAAGCCGTTGACTGCGGCATTCACGAAAGCGTCCCGTGTCACGGTTTTCAGATCTGGCCCGGTCTTGAACACGCCTGCCTTGACCAGGCGATCGGCAGTGACGAGGTTTTGCGCCACCTCGCCAAACGTCTTGGGAACGGGGTGAGACCTGGAAGGAAGGGTAGTGCTCCCGAACCGGTTGTTACTAATCAGATCTCGAAAGGGCTTATTAGGTGCGGGAGCGGAAGGTGGGTTTGAGAAAGACGATCCCTTAACCGGAGTATATTTACCGGGCGTCCCAGACGGCACGCGGGAAGTGCTATGCGTCGGCCTGCGGAAAAAACGTCCGAAATCAATTCCCCTTTTGCTACGAACCTGCGTGTCCGAGTTCAAACGTTCGGCATCATAAGTAAGCTCGGAGCGATCATTTTTCCAAGTAGCCGAAGCGGCGTTGCGCGGGTTACCGGTCGATCCAGTATTATTGGCAGTTTGAGTAACATCAGCTGAAACGTCACTGGACGGCACTGTAGTGTAAGTTGGAACACCTGTAACATTCATAATCATCACCTTAGTCAGTCAATAAAAACTTGCATTCACTGGGTGACAAAAATATCTATCTCAGTTCCACCGAAACAACATTACATGCATTTACTTCCGCGCCAGCCAGGACACACTTTCTCAACAATTAACCCACAAAAGCAAAAACAGTAAATCCCCCTACAACCAACAATTAAAAACCGCTCCCACACACTCGACAACAACTTACGAATTACAACGCCGAACGCAGTTCAATGCCATGTTTGCGTAACTTTCGATATAACGTGTTGCGGCTCACCCCCAACCGTTCAGCCACAAGGGTCATATGCCAGCGCTGCTGCGTCAGGACCTTCAACAATGCCAGGCGCTCGGCATCCTCAAGCAGCGACAGCGGGGGGACATCCGCAGCAGGCATAGCCAAGGACGCCGGGCGGATCATCGGCGGCAAATCATCGACACCGATCAACGCGCCGTCACACAGTGCAACCAGGGTGCGCAACACCGTGCGCAACTGCCGCACATTGCCCGGCCAGGCGAACGCCAGCAATGCCTGACGCGCGCCGGCATCGAGCGTTATCGTCTGCTCCCCGGCTTCCTGGGCCAGCAGAAAATCCAGCAATTGCGGCTTATCACTGCGCTCGCGCAACGGCGGCAAGCCGATTTCGAGGCCATTGAGTCGGTAGTACAAATCTTCACGAAAGCTGCCGGCCTGCACACGTTGCAACAAATCACGGTGGGTGGCGCTGATGACTCTCACGTTTACCGCCTGGGGCTCGCCGCCGATGGGCACCACTAGGCGATCCTCCAGCACCCTCAAGAGCCGGGTTTGCAAAGCCAGGGGCATGTCGCCGATTTCATCCAGGAACAACGTGCCCCCATCTGCCTGTTGCAGCTTGCCGCGCATGCCTTCCTTGCGGGCACCGGTGAAACTGCCGCCGCGATAGCCGAACAGTTCGCTTTCGATCAGGCTTTCCGGGATGGCGGCGCAGTTGAGCGCAACGAAAGCCTTGTCCGCACGCTGGCTGGCCTGGTGTACGGCCTTGGCGAAGGCCTCTTTGCCGGAACCGGTTTCACCGTTGACCAGCAGCGGCACATCACGTTCGAACACGCGCAACGCCTTGCGAAAATCGCTTTGCAACGCGGAATCGCCCAGGCAGATACCGAGCAGACGCTCGGGCTTGGCGGCAACCACCGGCTGCGACGGTACGGGCACCGGCACACTGCGCGGCTGGCCGCGCAACGCGGCAAACAGATGTCGACCGTCCCGCGTCCGCAGCGGCCAACTCGCTGTGGCATTGGCGCTGGCGCGGCCCAGCAGTTGATCCAGGGTGCATTCGAAAAGCACTTCCACAGGCTGCCCCAGCAAGCCACCACGCATCTGCCCCAACAGGTTCAGGGCACTTTGGTTGACTGCGCAAATGCGCCCTTCACCGTCGAACGCCAGCAGCCCTTCACTGAACAAGCCCACGGACTCCGCCTGCAAGTGAAAACGCAGCAGCCAGTGGTGTTCAAAGTGACGCAGGAAGTAACAACTCTCGATCATCTTCGCCGACAGGTTGACCAGCGCCATGGTGTGGAACTGGCTCTGACGCGACACCGCTTCTCGCGCCGACGACACGTCCAGCACCGCCAGCAACTCACCATGGGGATCGAACACCGGGCTCGCCGAACAGGTCAGCCCGGTGTGGCGCCCGCGAAAATGCTCATCGCGGTGAATGGTCAACGACTGGCGCTCCACCAGGCAGGTGCCGATGCCATTGGTGCCTTCGCAGGCCTCGCTCCAGTCGGCGCCGAGCCACAACCCGGCGCGCTCGAAAATCTTGCGCTCGGACGGCGCGGTGACGCAGTTGAGGATCACCCCGCGCGCGTCGGTGAGCAGCACGGCGTGACCGGCGCCCGAAAGTTGCTGATGCAGGCTGTTCATCTCGCCGCCAGCGATGTGCAGCACCTGCTGCAGGCGCTCGCGGCTTTCCAGCAGACGGCCATGTTCGAGCACGGTGGGGGCGATGCTCAGCGCAGGGTCGAGGTGATAGTCCTCCAGGCAACGCAGCCAGGAGCGGGCGATGGACGGGTCGCTGCCGGGGCCCTGGGAAAGGTCTTGCCCACGGGTCACGGTCAAGACTTGCTGGGCATGGCGACTGAAATGATCGTGATGCATGTTCTTATTATTCTCCCTGCGTGAGAACGTCCAGCATCCCCCAGCCACCCGGCCATTGCAATCCCGCGCCGACCCACCGGTCACAGGTTGTACCGTGCATGGCACAAACTGTCACACAGACTGTACCAAGGCTGGCACAGCCGCACTTTTTGGCTCTCGCCAACCCCCTGATTTAACTGGCTTGCAAGGCAGTGGCCCGACCTTTGCTCTACGCTTTATCAAGCGCTTGCCGCGCTGCACTCCAATAAACATAAAAAGCCAGGAGATACCCACCATGCGTTACGCACACCCCGGTACTGAAGGCGCCATCGTTTCGTTCAAGGCCAAGTACGGCAACTACATCGGCGGCGAATTCGTGGCGCCGATCGATGGCAACTACTTCACCAACACTTCCCCGGTCAACGGCAAGCCCATCGCCGAATTCCCGCGTTCCACCGCCAAAGACATCGACAAGGCGCTGGACGCCGCGCATGCCGCCGCCGACGCCTGGGGCAAAACCTCTGCCCAGGACCGCTCGCTGGTGCTGCTGAAGATCGCCGACCGCATCGAACAGAACCTCGAACTGCTGGCCATCACCGAAACCTGGGACAATGGCAAGGCCGTGCGGGAAACCCTCAACGCCGACATCCCGCTGGCCGCCGACCACTTCCGCTACTTCGCCGGTTGCATCCGCGCCCAGGAAGGCAGCAGCGCCGAAATCAACGAACACACCGCCGCTTATCACTTCCATGAGCCCCTGGGCGTGGTCGGCCAGATCATCCCGTGGAACTTCCCGCTGCTGATGGCCGCCTGGAAACTCGCCCCGGCCCTGGCCGCCGGCAACTGCGTGGTGCTCAAGCCGGCCGAGCAAACCCCGCTGGGCATCAACGTGCTGATGGAAGTCATCGGCGACCTGCTGCCGCCGGGCGTGCTGAACGTGGTACACGGTTTCGGCAAAGAAGCCGGCGAAGCCCTGGCCACCAGCAAGCGCATCGCCAAGATCGCCTTCACCGGCTCTACCCCGGTGGGCGCGCACATCATGCATTGCGCCGCCGAGAACATCATTCCGTCCACCGTTGAACTGGGTGGCAAGTCGCCGAACATCTTCTTCGCCGACATCATGAAAGCCGAACCGCAATTCATCGAGAAAGCCGCCGAAGGCTTGGTGCTGGCGTTCTTCAACCAGGGCGAAGTGTGTACCTGCCCATCCCGCGCGCTGGTGGAAGAGTCGATCTACGACGACTTCATGAAAGTGGTGATGAAGAAGGTCGCGTCGATCAAGCGTGGCGACCCGCTGGACACCGACACCATGGTCGGCGCCCAGGCGTCCGAGCAGCAGTTCGACAAGATCCTGTCGTACCTGGAAATCGCCAAGGGCGAAGGCGCCGAGTTGCTGGCCGGCGGCAAGGTCGAGAAGCTGACAGGTGATCTGGCCACCGGCTATTACATCCAGCCGACCCTGCTCAAGGGCACCAACAAGATGCGGGTGTTCCAGGAAGAAATTTTCGGCCCGGTGGTGAGCATCACCACCTTCAAGGATGAAGCCGAAGCCCTGGCGATCGCCAACGACACCGAGTTCGGCCTCGGCGCCGGCCTGTGGACCCGCGACATCAACCGCGCCTACCGCATGGGCCGGGCGATCAAGGCGGGCCGCGTGTGGACCAACTGCTACCACCTGTACCCGGCACATGCCGCGTTTGGCGGTTACAAGAAGTCCGGCGTCGGTCGTGAAACCCACAAGATGATGTTGGATCACTACCAGCAGACCAAGAACCTGCTGGTGAGCTACGACATCAATCCATTGGGCTTCTTCTAACCCAACACCGCCGGGGCGATAACCGCCCCCGTAGGAGCGAGCTTGCTCGCGAAGAACCTCAACGATTACGCGGATAGCCTGGCTCTGCGCGGTGCTCTGAAGTTTTTCGCGAGCAAGCTCGCTCCTACATTACCCGGCGACAACTTGTCGGGACCAAAACAATAAGAATGAAAGGTACTTTCCCATGCCTAGCGAACCCACTGGATCCTCCGTCGACTTCGAAAAAGTCGATTCCCAATACTTCCAACAACGCGAACTGAAAAAAGGCGCCGCCGGCTGGGTGCTGCTGGTCGGCCTTGGCGTTGCCTACGTGATCTCCGGCGACTACGCCGGCTGGAACTTCGGCCTGGCCCAGGGTGGCTGGGGCGGCATGTTCCTCGCCACATTGCTGATGGCCACCATGTACCTGTGCATGTGCTTTTCCCTGGCCGAACTGTCTTCCATGATCCCTACTGCCGGCGGTGGCTACGGTTTTGCCCGTAGCGCCTTTGGCCCTTGGGGCGGGTTCCTGACGGGCACCGCGATCCTGATCGAATACGCCATCGCCCCCGCCGCCATCGCGGTGTTCATCGGCGCCTATTGCGAGTCGTTGTTCGGCATCGGCGGCTGGATGATTTACCTGGCGTTCTACATCATCTTCATCGGCATCCATATCTTTGGCGTGGGTGAAGCCTTGAAGCTGATGTTTGTCATCACCGCCGTCGCCGCCATTGCACTGGGCGTGTTCCTGGTGTCGATGGTGCCGCACTTCAACGTCGCCAACCTGCTCGACATCCCGGTGACCGACGCCAAGGGCGCCAGCACCTTCCTGCCATTCGGCTACGTCGGCGTGTGGGCAGCGATTCCCTATGCGATCTGGTTCTTCCTGGCGGTCGAAGGCGTACCGTTGGCCGCCGAAGAAACCAAGAACCCGAAGCGCGACCTGCCTCGCGGCCTGATCGGCGCCATTGTGGTGCTGACCAGTTTTGCCCTGCTGATCCTGGTGATTGCACCGGGCGGCGCCGGCACCTACGCGCTGATCAAGTCCGGCAACCCGCTGGTTGAAGCGTTGGCGCTGTCTTACGGCGGCTCGACGTGGATGGGCAGCTTCGTCAACCTGGTCGGCCTGGCGGGCTTGATCGCCAGCTTTTTCTCGATTATCTACGCCTATTCGCGGCAGATCTTCGCGTTGTCCCGCGCCGGCTACCTGCCGCGCAAACTGTCCCAGACCAACAAAAGCAAGGCGCCGGTCCTGGCGCTGGTGATCCCCGGCATTATCGGTTTCGGCCTGTCGCTGACCGGCCAGGGCGACCTGCTGATTCTGGTGGCGGTGTTTGGCGCGACCATTTCCTACGTGCTGATGATGGCCGCGCACATCACGCTGCGCATCCGTCGCCCCAAAATGGATCGCCCGTACCGCACGCCGGGCGGCATCTTTACCTCCGGCGTGGCCCTGGTATTGGCCTGCGTGGCCGTGGTGGCGGGCTTTCTGGTCGACCCGCGAGTGGTGATTGGCGCTGCAATCATCTATGGAGTATTAATTGCTTACTTTGCTTTCTACAGCCGGCATCACTTGGTAGCAGGCACGCCGGAAGAAGAGTTCGCGGCGATCCAGGCCGCAGAGGCCGCCTTGCACTGACTGCCGTAAACCTCGACGCGGGCGCCTTACCCATATTCGCCCGCGTCATCAAGGAGACACTGTATGGCAAGTTTTTCCCACGCGGTGGGTGCATCGACCTACCGCTTCGACAGCCTCAAGGACGTGATGGCCAAGGCCAGCCCCGCCCGTTCAGGCGACTTCCTCGCCGGCGTCGCCGCACAGAACGATGGCGAGCGGGTGGCGGCGCAAATGGCCTTGGCGAATATCCCGCTGAAGCACTTCCTGCAAGAGGCGCTGATTCCCTATGAAAGCGACGAAGTCACCCGACTGATCATCGACACCCACGATAAACAGGCGTTTACCGCCGTCAGCCACCTGACCGTCGGCGGCCTGCGCGACTGGCTGCTCAGTGACGCAGCCGATGAACAATCCCTACGCGCCTTGGCGCCAGGGCTGACACCAGAAATGGCCGCCGCCGTGTCGAAGATCATGCGCGTGCAAGACCTGGTGCTGGTCGCGCAGAAGATCCGCGTGGTCACCCGGTTTCGCGGCACCATGGGCCTGCGCGGCCGCTTGTCGACCCGCCTGCAACCCAACCACCCCACCGACGAACCGGCGGGCATCGCGGCGAGCATTCTCGACGGCCTGTTGTACGGCAACGGCGACGCCATGATCGGCATCAACCCGGCCACCGACAGCATCGCCTCGATCTGCGCCATGCTGGAGATGCTCGACGCGATCATCCAGCGTTACGAAATCCCCACCCAGGCCTGCGTGCTGACCCACGTCACCACCTCCATCGAAGCCATCAACCGTGGCGTGCCGCTGGACCTGGTGTTCCAGTCGATCGCCGGCACCGAGGCGGCCAACGCCAGTTTCGGCATCAGCCTGAGCGTGCTGCAGGAAGGCTACGAAGCAGGCCTGAGCCTGAACCGTGGCACCCTCGGGCAGAACCTGATGTATTTCGAAACCGGCCAGGGCAGCGCCTTGTCGGCCAACGCACACTTCGGCGTCGACCAGCAAACCTGTGAAACCCGCGCCTATGCCGTGGCCCGGCACTTCAAGCCGTTTCTGGTGAACACCGTGGTCGGTTTTATCGGCCCCGAGTACCTGTACAACGGCAAACAGATCATCCGCGCCGGCCTCGAAGACCACTTCTGCGGCAAGCTGCTGGGGGTGCCGATGGGTTGCGACATCTGCTACACCAACCACGCCGAAGCCGACCAGGACGACATGGACACCCTGCTGACCCTGCTGGGCGTGGCCGGGATCAACTTCATCATGGGCATTCCCGGTTCCGACGACATCATGCTCAACTACCAGACCACCTCGTTCCACGACGCCCTGTACGCCCGCCAGACATTGGGTCTAAAGCCGGCGCCGGAGTTTGAACAGTGGCTGGCGAACATGGGCATTTTCACGCAAGCCGACGGCAAAGTGCGCTTCGGCAACAGCCTGCCACCGGCATTTCGCCATGCCTTGGCGCAATTGGGATGAAGGAGCCGCCCGTGCAACCAGACTTACCCGAAAACCCGTGGCTGGAACTGCGTCGCCTGACCCCGGCGCGCATCGCCCTGGGCCGTACTGGCACCA
This sequence comes from Pseudomonas sp. LY-1, assembly GCF_053502595.1. Lineage (NCBI taxonomy): Bacteria > Pseudomonadati > Pseudomonadota > Gammaproteobacteria > Pseudomonadales > Pseudomonadaceae > Pseudomonas > Pseudomonas sp. LY-1. Next base: position 6,130,314 of record NZ_CP094353.1, read on the forward strand.
GCATCCCCACCAGCGCACAGTTGGACTTCCAATTTGCCCACGCCCAGGCGCGGGACGCGGTCCACCTGCCCTTCGACCACGTCGGCCTCAGCACTCAGCTCGCCGAACGCGGGCGTGACAGCCTGTTGCTGCACAGCGCCGCCGTCGACCGCCACAGCTACCTGCAACGCCCGGACCTGGGGCGGCGTCTGAGCGATGAGTCGGCCCAGGCGCTGCGCGACCATGCGGCGGCCAACCCGGGCGGCATCGACCTGGCCGTGGTGGTGGCCGATGGTCTGTCGGCGCTGGCGGTACATAAACACACGTTGCCGTTTCTCACGCGCATGGAGGAACAGACCCACGCCGAAGGCTGGTCCTTGTCACCGGTGATCCTGGTGGAACAGGGCCGCGTCGCGGTGGCCGATGAGATTGGCCAGCTACTCGGCGCCAAGATGGTGGTGATCCTCATCGGTGAACGACCGGGGCTCAGTTCGCCGGACAGCCTGGGCCTGTATTTCACCTACAACCCCAAGGTTGGCCTCACCGATGCGTACCGCAACTGCATCTCCAACGTGCGCCTGGAGGGTTTGAGTTATGGCATGGCAGCCCACCGCCTGCTGTACTTGATGCGCGAGGCCTGCCGCCGGCAGTTGTCGGGGGTCAACCTCAAGGATGAGGCGCAGGTTCAGACCATCGAGTCAGATGACCCGGACTTGGTGAAAGGCAATTTCCTGCTCAGCCCGCCCACCGACTGATCCCCGCACGATTGCGCTTTTTCGCGTCTTTAGGCAGCATCGAGTCACGGCCGCTCGCGTGGTCATATACCATCTGGAAGTTGAGGCCTGGCATGCGGATCACTCAAGCGACCCTGGAACACCTGGACCTGTTGACCCCGTTATTCGTCAAATACCGCGAGTTCTACGGGGCGCTGCCGTTCCCGGACTCTTCGCGGGCGTTCCTGGAAAAACGCCTGCGCCGCAAGGAATCGGTGATCTACCTGGCCCTGGCCGATGACGACGACAAGCGCTTGCTCGGGTTCTGTCAGCTGTACCCGAGCTTTTCTTCGTTGTCGCTCAAACGGGTGTGGATCCTCAACGACATCTACGTCGCCGAAGACGCGCGCCGGCAACTGGTGGCGGACAACCTGATGCGCGCGGCGAAGAAGATGGCCAAGGAAACCCATGCGGTGCGGCTGCGGGTGTCGACCAGCAGCAACAATAACGTGGCGCAGAAGACGTATGAGTCGATGGGTTTTCGCGAAGACAGCGAGTTCAAGAACTACGTGTTGCCGATCAGCGAAGACTGACCCCATCCCCAAGCCCCCCCAAAGTCCCTGTGGGAGGAGCTTGCTCCCGATAGCCGTGGACCAGTCAGACTATTTATAACTGGCACGACCCGATCGGGGGCAAGCCCCCTCCCACATTTGGTTCTGTGGTGCTCTGGGAGCCGAGTGCCATGACATCACCCGCTACAAAACCCACACACTCTTTTCACTTCTCAATCCGTATAATGCCGACCTTTCAGGATTGTAAGAAGCGCGACAAATACTTGTAGCCTTATTACCCGAGCCTCCGCACAGGCCTGCTGAGTCGGGCCATTCACACAGGTGCCATCCATGGATTTCAACCCGCTTGACCTTATCCTGCATCTCGACGTCTACCTCGACCTGCTGGTAAAAAATTACGGTCTGTGGATCTACGCCATTCTGTTCCTTGTAATCTTTTGCGAAACCGGCCTGGTGGTCATGCCGTTCCTGCCGGGTGATTCATTACTGTTCATTGCCGGCGCGGTGGCGGCGGGTGGCGGCATGGACCCGGTCTTGCTCGCCGGTCTATTGATGTTGGCGGCGATCCTCGGCGACAGCACCAACTACGTGATCGGGCGAACAGCCGGCGAACGCTTGTTCAGCAACCCGAACTCGAAAATCTTCCGCCGCGACTACCTGCAAAAAACCCACGATTTCTACGACAAGCACGGCGGCAAAACCGTGACCCTGGCGCGCTTCCTGCCGATCCTGCGCACCTTTGCACCGTTCGTTGCCGGTATCGCGAAAATGCCCTACCCGCGCTTCTTCGGCTTCAGCGTGCTGGGCACCGTCTTCTGGGTCGGCGGCCTGGTAACCCTGGGCTACTTCTTCGGCAACGTGCCGTTCATCAAGAAAAACCTCTCGCTGCTGGTGGTGTTCATCATCCTGCTGTCGCTGGTGCCGATGATCATCAGCGTGTTCCGCAGCCGCTTTGGTCGCACGTCCACCGAAGCCAAGTCGCAGTAACCTGCGATGTGGTCCCTCAGCGCCTGGCGTCGCCGGCGCCTGTTGGCCAGGCACCCGATTGCCGATGACACCTGGCAGCGGGTGCGCGAGCACCTGACCTTCCTCGACGGCATCAGCGCCGAGCAAGACCAGTGGCTGCGCGAAGCCTGCGTGGTGTTTCTCGCCGAAAAACACCTCACCGCCCTGCCCGGCGTCGAGCTGCACCAGGAACAACGCCTGCTGCTCGCCGCCCAGGCGCAACTGCCACTGATGAACCTCGGCGATCTCGACTGGTATCAGGGCTTCCACGAGATCGTGCTGTACCCCGACGACTTCCTCAGCCCGCAACGTCATCGCGATGCCAGTGGCGTCGAGCACGAGTGGGACGGCGAGCACAGCGGCGAAGCCTGGCAACAAGGCCCGGTGATCCTCGCCTGGCCCGGCGTGCTGGCCAGCGGCAACTGGGAAGGCTACAACCTGGTGATCCACGAACTGGCGCACAAGCTCGACATGCTCAACGGCGACGCCAACGGCCTGCCGCCCCTGCACCACGACATGCGCGTGCAAGACTGGGCCCGCGTGATGCAAGGCGCCTACGATGAGCTTAACCGCCAGTTGGACGCCAACCCCGACGCCGAAACCGCCATCGACCCCTACGCCGCCGAAAACCCGGCGGAATTTTTCGCGGTCACCAGCGAATATTTTTTCAGCGCGCCAGATTTATTGGTGGAAAGTTATCCACAGGTGTACGCCCAACTCAGTCATTTTTACCGCCAGGACCCTCTGGCCCGCCTCGCGCAGCTGCAAGCGCACGACCCGCGTTATCAGCCACAAGGCGAATGACTGTACGACGTCTGGTGCATGGCATCGGCGTCAGAATATGCCTATAATCGCCGCCACTTTTAGGCCAATCCGGCCATGTACATGGCCAACTACGGGGGCAACGCCCAATGAGCTACAGCAAGATTCCGGCTGGCAAAGACCTGCCGAACGACATCTACGTCGCCATCGAGATTCCGGCCAACCACGCGCCGATCAAATACGAAATCGACAAAGACAGCGACTGCCTGTTCGTTGACCGGTTCATGGCCACCCCGATGTTCTACCCGGCCAACTACGGTTTCATCCCCAACACCCTGGCTGACGACGGCGACCCCCTCGACGTGCTGGTCGTAACCCCTTACCCGGTTACTCCAGGCTCGGTTATCCGCGCGCGTCCAGTCGGCATCCTGAACATGACCGACGACGGCGGCGGCGATGCCAAAGTCATCGCAGTGCCCCACGACAAGCTGTCCCAGCTGTACGTGGACGTGAAGGAATACACCGATCTGCCGCCACTGCTGCTGGAACAGATCAAGCACTTCTTCGAGAACTACAAAGACCTCGAAAAAGGCAAATGGGTGAAGATCGACGGTTGGGGCAACGCAGACGCCGCCCGCGCCGAGATCATGAAGTCGGTCGCCGCCTACAAAGGCTGATACCGGCTCCTCATTGCTGCGGCAATCAAAAAGCCCCGATCATTCGGGGCTTTTTTTGTGGAAAAATTTAAACACCAAGTTCAATTATTAACACTCTATGTTGAACTAAGCAGCACCAACGAAAGATCAGGCTACAACTAAGTAAAAACCTACACCGGCAATTGAACGCATAGTTTATTTGATCTATTTTCCCGGCCAGTAAACTCAGCGTTTATGAATACATCAGGTGATCGCTTAAAAGCGCTATTACGGGAAGTTCATCTTTCCGCTTCCGACTTCGCCAAGAACCGCGGCGTCACGCCTCAGCACGTGAACAACTGGTTCAAACGCGGTGTTCCCATGGGCCGACTCAACGAAATCGCAGAACTGCTGTGCGTCTCCAGCCGCTGGCTGCACGCCGGTGTAGGCCCTAAACACCCACCGGCCAACTTCCTGTTGGACGCTCAAGATGCAAGGAAAGCATTGCCCACCCGCGAAGAAAGCGGCAAATACCTCACAGGCCCCGCCCGTTCCCCGGAAACAATCGATGTGGAGATCGCCCTCCATCCGTCCTTCACCTCAACCGAACGTATCCGCCTCTCCCGTCACACCCTCGAGACCTTAAACGTAAACCCCGACCGCGCCCTCGGCGCCTACATGGTCGATAACAGCATGGTCGACATCATCCAACAAGGCGCCACCCTCGCCATCGACCGCGGCCGCACCCAAATCGTCGACGGCGAAATCTACGCCGTCGAACACGACGACATGCTGCGCATCAAATACCTCTACAACCGCCCCGGCGGCGGCCTGCGCATGCGCAGCCACAACGCCGGCGAACACCCCGACGAATACCTGACCTTCGATCAACGCTTCGAACAGAACTTCCAGATTGTCGGCTGGGTGTTCTGGTGGTCCACCCTCAACAACCGCCGCCCACCCGTGCCGCTGGATGAACACCTGCTGGGCTGGGAAGGCTCTAAATCGGATACGGAGGTGGGCAACTGAGGTGAATGTGGGTATCATGCGCCGCACATTTGGCAGGGGCTGGTTTTAGGCCATTCACCCTGCCAGGCGATGCGGAAAAACGCCCGCGGATGCCCTGACTATTCAGCCAGACGCGATGTTGGCTGAGCGATTTGAAGGCTGGTGAGGTTTGTCAAAAACAAGCTGAGGCGGTCCCCGAGAAGCCGGCCACAAGCCGGCTTTTTAATTGACACCGAAATAATCCTATCTCTCCCGAGAATCCTGCCTAGCGATCATCGACGTTTCAGACACTCCCCCTGTCCGATGGTGCTCGATACGATTTCACCACTACAGTATCGTTTGTCTAAAGGAAGGGCGTTGACCGAGAGTAGACTCGTCTTCAGCCATCAATCAACCTCTCCTTCCCTGCCAATAGCGCCATGAAGGCTTCGCAAGCCTTACTTACGTAGCAGTTCGTGCCGGAAGCGTGCTTCTAGGGACGGAATCTCCAACAGCACATCTTCGTCTTCCCAGACATCGTAAGATCGGACTTCCAGGATCTCGTCCTCAAATTCCAGATCTTCATGATCTTCATCGGCAATTCCCTCATAGAGCGCCGAGGTGTAACCCTTGATCCACAGTTTGCGCTTGTCAGCGCTGACGACATAACCAGAGGTGTACTCCCCACCAGGCAGCCGGTCGGGCATTGCGCTGCCTTTACGCCCCAACGCGGTGATTGCAATTACCAGATGCGCCAGTTCATCAATGTCTGGGCAGACCGTTTCATGGAAGGAAGGCCAGAAGGATTTGTCTGCATCGGAGGCTCGCCAGCCCTTGCAGTCATTGACTTCGGATAAATCCTCATATGGGTGCGAGTGGAAGGTTCCAATTAGTTCCAGTTGCGGCCAGTACTCGGCAAAAAAATCTCGCTTCATCTTGATGGACTCAAGATCGGGCTTGACCCATTCGGCATGTCGTAACGCAGAGGTTTCCACGGTCGCAACCGCAGCTACCAGTCGAGCAGGTACATTCTCTCGCACCGGTAATGCGTAACCCCACAGCAGGCCAAAGGTTTCCAGTTTCTTGTTTACTCGACCTCGTTCATGAGCTTTGTGGGAGACCTCATACGCTTCAATGGCTGAGGTAAGGAGCTGAGGCAGTACGTGGTCCTCAATAATGACTTGCGTGCGCATGAGAGTCCTTGTTTTACGCTGGAGAAAGAGGCACTGGAAAATGTGACAGGTGCCTAATCAGAGCTATCGACCGGAGCTTGGCTTTCTTGAAGTTCTAATGCCGCGCCCCCACCAGATAGACAGGCGCTGTTTGTGTCATATTCGATAATTACTTGACCACCAGAAAGTGATGAAAAAATCAAAGCACCTAGGTGCCGACCTTCCCTACTGACATACGAGACCAGACGACATACTTTCAAAGGGAAGGGGCTTCTCGATAATTTTTCCGTCGGCCACTCAACGCAAAAGCGGGAAAAACAAAGAACAAAATAATCAAAAAAAGCCGGGCTTTTGCTGAAAAAAAACCAAGTGAGAATTGTAAAAAGTGGAGGAGTAAATGGGGATCTTAGCGTTTTTAAAAACATCTAAGTCATTGCTTTTTTCAAAAACATAGATCGATAAATAGCTAACCACAGACTGGTTTTTTTAATGCCTGCCGTCAGCAAAATCCAAATACCCATCGTTTACCAAACCCTCCGCCAATAGCGGGCCGCATATCGCCCTGCCCGCCTCTCAAGTCGCGTTACCTAGGCTTCAAACACTCCACCGCCCGATCCGCCACCAGCTTCGCCATCTCCACCAAATGCATCACCGCCCTCTGCGGCGCAGCCAGCGGCTCCCCGAGCTCCTGCGATGTGGCCACCGCACATTGCAGCAACTCAGCCACGCGCACCCAGGCATCCTCGAAGCTCAGTTCTTCATTGACAGTAAAGGGGTTGGCCGCAGGCGATGACGGTGAATCCGAAACAACGTTATCCATAGCAAAACTCCTAGCAGTAAGTGAATACCACCGTCCTTTCGCGACTAAACGAGCAGAGGTGGCGGCTGTGCACAGGTTAGTCGACCGGCCGCTAGGCACCGGCGCACCCGGAGGTGCCCTGCGCACAGCCACCATAAAGTGCAGGTGAGAAGACACCTGTCTTTGGGATGGCGCGTGCGCCTAGCGAAGTCCGGGCGACTAAACCCGATCACTGAATTTGCAGTGACGGACCGCAGCCTAGTCACGGAATTTCGCTGGCGCAAGCGGCTGGGATTCTCTAGGAAACGTCCTGCAAATGAAAGGGATCGAGACTGCTGGCCGTTCAAATCCATTGTCCTTTCCAAGTTGACAGTAAGACGCCTCCCAGCCGATTTATCCCTCACGTCCCACCCATTAATCTGTGCCCATGTTGAACGCAACGCCCAACCCACTTAAACAAAAAAGGATTCAACCATGAGCACGCCAACCTACAACCGCTTGAACAAAGACGACGCCGTAGTCCTGCTGGTCGACCACCAGACCGGTCTGATCTCCCTGGTGCAGGACTTCTCGCCCAACGAGTTCAAGAACAACGTGCTGGCCCTGGCGGACCTGGCCAAGTTCTTCAACCTGCCGACGATCCTCACCACTAGCTTCGAGCAAGGCCCTAACGGCCCGCTGGTGCCGGAGTTGAAGGAGATGTTCCCGGACGCGCCGTACATCGCTCGCCCTGGCCAGATCAATGCGTGGGACAACGAAGATTTCGTCAAGGCGATCAAGGCCACCGGGCGTAAGCAGATCATCATTGCCGGTGTGGTGACGGACGTGTGCGTGGCGTTCCCGACGTTATCGGCGCTGGCGGAGGGGTTTGATGTATTTGTGGTGACGGATGCGTCGGGCACCTTCAATACCACGGTGCAACAGGCGGCGTGGAGCCGGATGACGCAGGCCGGTGCGCAGATGATGAACTGGTTTTCGGTGGCGTGTGAGCTGCATCGCGACTGGCGCAACGATATCGAAGGCCTGGGCAATCTGTTGTCCCAGCGTATTCCGAACTATCGCAACTTGATGAATGGTTATGCGGCGCTGACGGCGCAGCAGGCTCAGTAAGGCCGCCTGTCAGGACAAGCCTGACCAGCACCGCTGGCCTGGCTCATGTCGTCAAATCACCCGATACTCCCCTTCAATCACCTCACTTGAACCAAACGCTTGGCTCAGGTGCGTTTCCACCTCTGTCAGTTGCGCTTGACGTTTGCGCAAATGCTCAAGGTTGCCTTCTTGTTCCACTAGAATCTTCTCGAACCCCTTGATCTGCGGTGCAAAGATTTCCATCACCTTGTCGTGGTCTTTGAGCAGTTTCATGGGTTCAGCGAAGTGGCTCTTGACCACTTCGGCAAGGTCATTCTGCAGTTGTTTGAGTTCGGTTTCCGCGCGCTGCTGCTGGGCAACGCTGATGACGTCGGTCAGTACCTGGATGCCCGCGCCGATGGGCCCCGCCCAGCGGCTGATGTTGGCGGCCAGTTTGGTGGCTTCCCAGGGTTTGAACTTGTAGACATATCCGGTGAGGTTCTTGAGGGTTTCACGGGCAAGGAACACGCCGTTCTTAATGCTTTCGACCGGGATCTTCGAGACAGCACTCAACGCCCTGCTAGAGGCAGATAAGGCCGATGCAGTGATGCTGTCGGCAAAGTCCGACGAGCAGTCCAACTGATGTTCGATGCTGGCACTGATGCCATTCATGATGGTCGAGGACTGGTTGAATGCAGTGCTGAACAGGAGGTCGATGCGGAATCGCAACTTCTCTCCGATGTCGTTCTTGGTGAAGCCGATTTCCGCTTCAAGAAAGGCATGAACCTGATCACGCGGCAAGGTGCGAATGCTGTTGAGCAGATCTTTTTCCAGGTTACTGAGCTCCTGGTAAAGATTACCGACGGTGGCCAGGACCTTGCGTTTGCCTTCGTCAATATCTTCCTGAATACGTGCCGAGTCACGACGCTGGTTGGCAGCAAGAAGTTCGAACCTGATCAGTTCATCCTTGGCGACACTGATTTTTTTGCCCAGCACATCACGGACCACATCGATTCCGGTTTTCTTGATCAGGGTTTCACGCCCGCTGCCGTCAAGAACGTGTTGGGTCACTCGTTTAAGCTCGTTGATCCGCGAACGCTGGTCATACAGATCCTTTTGTTCCAGCCAAAACTCCAGACCACGACTGTTGGGGTTGGACGCGACGCAGACCACGTTGACAGCTTTGCGCTCGGCGGGTGTCAGGTCAACAAAACGCTGTAGTTTGTCGAGTAGGTTGGTCTTCTTGATGGTGCTTTGCTGCTGAAATTCTTCAGCGTCGCGCAGGTCGGCCACTTCATCCATCTTATTAATGATGAAGATCGTCGAGCTCAATTTATTGAGGTCACGCAATACCCAGCGGACGATGTCCTGGTGGCTTTCCTTGAGTGGGTTCGTCGCATCGACCACGTAGAAAATCAGATGTGCTTCGGAGATGTAGTTCTTGGTGATGTCGCCGTACTGGATCAGAGCACCGTTTTCCGCGGTTTTTTCCTTGTCACCAAAAAGACCGGGGGTATCGACGATTTCGCAGCGGTCTTGCAGGTTTTCGGGCCGGTAGATCGCGAGCGCGTCCGAAGACTCGTTTGTGTCGATCTTCATGTCCTTCATCACCTGGCCCAACCAGCCGGCAACTACACTGGTCTTGCCATCGGAGAACGCGCCCAGCAGGGCGATGCGCAGCGTATCGGCCTGGACATCACCAATGGCTTTTTTGATCTTGTCGATATCCTGGGCCACGTCCAACCCCAGTTTCTCCAGCTCACCTACCAGGTTCTGGAGGTTGTCGAGCGAGTGAATCACCTCGGTCTTGCTGGCGTTGAACTGCTTAAATTGTTCCATGGGGCTTAGCTTCCACTTGATTTTTCAACGCCTGGATAGAGGCAATTTTTTCGTCGAACAAGGCACCGACGTCAGCCATTTTGCGGCGCTCATCATCCAGCGGGCTCAGGGTTGAGCCTTCAATCTGGGTCTTGATTTGCTCCAGCATGGCCTGGGTATCCCGTTCGAACGTCTTTTCGCTCGCAACGCGTTCTTTCTTGATGGCTTCGGTGATATTGGCTTGTGCTTCGGCGATCTTCTTGTTGCGTCCGCCGAAGAGGTAACTCAACCCTGCGGCAAGGATTCCGACGACACCGCCGATCACGGCGCCAATGATGTTACCCACCCCAGGGAAGAAGAACGTACCGATCGTGAAACCACTCGCGGCATACCCTCCGATACTCAGTAGGAAGCCGCCGAAGTCGGAAAAGTTGAAGTCGATTGCATCCATCGCGCTGGATAGCGAAATTGAACTACTGGCCGCGGTGTTCAAGCGTTGTTGAAAACTAACCCGCTCCGCGTTCTCTTGCAGACGCTTGAGTGCCCGCTCAATATTTTGTGACAGTTGCTGCAGAACCTCTTCCTGGCTCTCTTCCAGACGTTTGGCAAGCTGTTCTTGGCCCGCACTGACGTGTACCTGGATCACCCGCTCTACTTCATCCTTATCACTGAAGTGCTCTTCGACCGCTGCACGTGCGGCACTACTCAGGTCATTGAAAAAAATACCGAGGGCATTGCTGCGGCGTTTGGTGAAGCTGGTTTTCAGCTCTTCAAAACTGAGCCGAATGGATTTCTGACACTCTAGGATTTCCGCACTGATCTTGTCGGAAAATGCCTGGTGCTCATCCCGTTGTTTCTTCAGATCATTCACGGTGTCTTGCAGCAAACGCAGCACTTTGCGCTTGTTGCTTTCAACGATATCAACCTCAAAGTTGGCGCACGCCTGGCCGATGACTTCGTGCAACTGGTCCAACTGGCTGAAACTGCGCATAGCTTGGCGGCTGGAGAAGTCCTGCTGATAGGCTCGTTGCGACTTCAGCAGGTCAGTACGGCTGGGGTGGATACTGGTCAGGCCGCGCTCATCAAATGCTACGCCGGTCAGGCCGAGCAACCCTTGCAGACTCTGGCAACCACTGACCAATTCGGCGCCGAGAATGTCTTCGAGCACCTCGCGGGTCTGCTGGCGGGTTGCGAGTGCGTCCTTGTGGGTACGCTCCAGCGACTCGCGATCGGTGTCGAACTCATAGGAGTCCGCCTTGCCGCGCAGGTTGCAGATGGCGTAAACCTTGGCGTCACGGTTGAGGTAGTGTTTGATCTTTTGGGCCGTCTCGGCCTCCGGTTTCTTGTTGGTACCGTTGACGTAAAACACCAGGTGGGCCTTGGCGATAGCCGCCTGGACCATCTTTTCATACTTGCTTTCGTTACCCTCGATACCGGGAACGTCGATCAGGTGGAAGCTCTTGCCCTGATGGTTGAACTCGTAGATCACATTATCCTGGGTGAAATCCGCACGACCAGTCCCGACGATTTCACCGTCGATCTGTTCGGCACAGCGCTGCAGGCGCTCCAGTTCTTTCTGCTGTTTCAGCAGGGTCGGCAGCCTGTCGCTGACCAACTCGCTCAAGGAATGTTGTTCGCGCATGGTGGTGTCCGGGAGTCGACGAATGAGAAATAAGTGCCGGGCAAAAAGACGCCGACCTTAAAGCAATTGGGCGTAACCCAAGACTCCCGCGATGACACCGAACGCCAAACCCACGGCCAGACCGATCACCAGTTTCACTGTTGCACGCCGCTCTGAAGCAATGCGCGCAACCTCAGCCTGGCGCTGACTTTCGAGCAATTGCGATTGGCTGGCTTGCAACTGAGCACTTTGCTCCGTCAGTTGCTGCTGACTGCGCTGGCAGTCGCTGCGTGCGCCTTGTAACTGCTGACCAACCTGTTGCAGTTCACCCCGGACCTGGCCCAGCATGCTCTGGCTTTCACTCAGGCGCGTTTCGGTGCCTTGCAGCGCTTGGCGCGTGTTATCCAAATCGCTCTGGGCATGATTAAGCCGCTCTTTGCAGAAGGTGTAATCCTGCTGGGTATGCTCGAGTTGCTGGCGGGTGCTTAACAGGTCGCGCTGGGTCTGGTTGACCAGGGCGCCAATGTCGTCCCCCAGCGCGGCAACGTCTTCGCAGAAGCTGACATAACGCGTACTGAGTTCGTCAATAAGCGCGTCGCTTTTCTCCGAGAACACCGCCTGGATATCACTGACGGTGGCCTGGTTTCTTTTGATCAGCGCCTGGCGTTTCTTTTCTTCAAACAGAATGCGCAGGCTTTCAATGATCGTGCTTTTCCCAGCGTTTGTTTCGCCGAAGAAGGCGATGGTGAAGTTGTCCCACTCGGCATGTTTCTCGAGATAGGTAATCTCGGAGTCGAACCGCAACTTCATTTCGCCGAGTTTTTCTTTAACGCTGGCGAGGTGGGCATTGCCCTTGTCGTTACTGACATCAAGCCTGGAAACGTCTTCCAGTGCAGTGGCGATATCACTCGCCACACGCGCATACAGCTTGGAGAAATCCTGAGCCTTACTCATATCGTCCCTTAATAATGTATCCAGGTGTACTACGCTTCAGGTGGCTAAGTTGCATTTTGCCATCATCGGTGTCAAGTTGATCGGCAGTACACTGCAAGATCCAATTAGCGGCGGTCCGGCTAAGACGTTCCCAGCCTACTCTTCCTGCGCAATCACCCCCTGCAAAATCCCCACCTTCGTCTGCAACTGCTTGATATGCGCCTTCTCAGCGCGCAGCGCAGAACGCAACTCCCGGTTCTCAGCCTCATAGATCCGCCCCCAGCGCGCGTTCCGGCGGCAGGTAAGCGCCATTTTCCAGAGTTCACGCAGCCTCAAGTATTGCAGCAGGAGCACCAGCAGGATGCTCCCCAACACTACCAATGCCCCTGTCGACACTGCTTCTGCCATAGTCATGCGTACTTCCTTGCGTATACCCAATTTGTTTAAACGACAGCCACACGATATGTAGCAATAGACGACAGGTCTAGAATGTAGACTTATACAGGTAAAGTATTCGCACACGTCACGAGGGGATGGAACCCATGCATTGCATTGAACAGGTTTGCTGAGACCTGGCACTTCGCCACTGCTTGATCGAGATTGTCGCCCGGCAGGAGGGCCGGCAGACCACGGGGCACTTGATCCAGAGCGTTGGTAGCAAAAGCCGGCAGGCCGCCAACGACATCAATATGCACATCACCGAACATGCGCCTCAAAACCTTACACATGACAAAAAAAATAACCGGCTACGTGCCAAGCAAAACGTTCCAGCCGCTGTTCATCGGTGACGAATCTCAAGCACTTGAGACCGGGGTTTTATGAGTAACGGGGCAAAACGTGGGGCAAGCCGCATCGTGCTATTGCCCTTGACTCTCCCCTATACGGCAGCCCCTACCCTGCAACCCCGTTTCAGGACTCATCCCCATGGCTCAGCGCATTCTGGTCATCCTCGGCCATCCCTCCAGCACCAGTTTCTGTTCGGCACTGGCGGACACCTACATCCAATCGGCCAAAAACGCCGACCATGAAGTACGCGTCCTACGGCTGGGCACGCTGACTTTCGACCCGGTGCTGCATCACGGTTACACCGACATTCAAGCCCTGGAAGCCGATTTGCTCGGTGCCCAGGCAGATATCCTGTGGGCCACCCATTTGGCGTTTGTCTTGCCGATTTGGTGGGGTGGTATTCCGGCGTTGATGAAGGGCTTTATCGATAGAGTTTTCCTACCCGGCTTCGCCTTCAAGTACCGTGCAGGCAAGGCATTTCCCGACAAGCTGCTGCATGGCCGAACCGCACACTTGCTGGTGACGCTCGATACGCCGCCATGGTATTACCGCTGGTTCTACCGCATGCCGGGTATTCATCAGATGCGCAAGACGACGCTGGCGTTTTGCGGCATAACGGTGACCAAGACCTTGTTGCTCGGGCCGGTGCTGGGTTCCACGCCCGCGCAACGCGCTCGTTGGCTGACGCGGGCCGGCGGATTATTTGGAAAAGGGCGTTTTCATGTTCATCGGCAAAGCGGCGCAACTGTCGGGCACGACCATCAAGGCGATTCGTCACTATGAAGCGATCGGCCTGCTTCCCAGCCCGCAGAGAGCGGGGCGGTATCGGGTCTATTCGGCGCAGAGTGTCGAGCTGCTGATGTTGATCAAGTGTGCTCAGCAACTGGGTTTCAAGCTCAAGGAGTTACAGGCCATTTTGCACGGGCACCAGGGCGACGCGCTGCCCTGGGCGCGCGCGAGCCAGGCGATTGCCCGCAAGCAGGAGGAGCTGGCGCTGCAGATGGCGGCACTGCAGAAGATGCAGGCCGGGCTGGTCGAGTTTGACGCGATGCTTAAACACTCAAACCAGAATTGCACTATAAGTACAAATTAGACAATAAATACAAAACAGGTTAGTGTCGCGCTTTCGTCCCGTTGATATTCAGGAGCGCGCCATGACCACACTCTCGGACTTCAAGCTTAAAACCTGCGTTCCCCTGCAGGAGCGTGCGTGATGAGCGCGGTGCCACTGGCGGTTTACGAACTCAGTGCATTGCGCGCCACGCTGTCGCGCCAAGACATGCTGCACGCGGTGGAACAGGCATTGATCAGTCACGCCGACGGCCGCATCGTGGCCCCGCCGCCGGGGGTGTTGTTGTTTGAAAACCCGCCGGGGGACTGTCATATCAAGTCCGGCTACGCGAAAGACGGTTCGGTGTTTGTGGTCAAGCTGGCCATGGGCTTTTATGAGAATCCTTCCCGCGGCCTGGAGACCAATAATGGCCTGGTGCTGGTGTTCGATTCTCACACCGGCAAGACCCGCGCCATCCTCAACGACGAAGGCTGGCTGACCAGTTGCCGCACTGCCGCCGCCGGTGCCTTGGCCGCACGGGCCGGGGCGCCCGCACGGGTGAGCGCGTTAGGCATTCTCGGCAGCGGGCATCAGGCGCAACTGCAGGCGCGCTGGGCCTGCGAACTGCTCGGAATCGAGCGTGTGGTGATCTGGGGACGCGCTCCCGAGCGGGCACAACACCTCGCCAACGCGCTGCAGCAAGCTGGGTTGAAAGCCCAAGCAGCCGACAGCGTTGAGGCTGTTTTCGCACAGTGCAATCTGGTGATTACCTGCACGCCGTCGACCCAGGCAATCGTACCGGCCGACGTGGTGCGTAAAGGCACTCATATTGTCGCCCTGGGCGCAGACAGCCCAGGCAAACAGGAACTGGACCCGTTGCTGCTGCAGAGGGCACGGGTGCTCATGACCGATGACCGGGCCCAATGCCTGGACCATGGCGAAATGAGCCACGCAGTACGGGCCCATTTGATCAGCGACCAGGCCGACGTTTCCCTCGGCCATGTGCTGGCCGGTAAGGCACGCGGGCGTTTCCGCGACGATGACCTGACCATCGCCGACCTGACCGGCCTGGCCGCTCAGGACATCGCACTGGCGACCCTCGCGGTGCAGCGCATGCAGGCCGTGGACTGACAACTGTTCGGACGCCTGCGTACAATCACCGTTCCTTTTTCCAGTGCCCGGTTAACCCATGGTCGATATCGCATTCATCAAGGCAACCGCCGACGGCATCGCCGCCCTGCTCTATCCGGACCTGGAAGCCGTGGTACACGACCTGCACACCGGGCGTATTGCCCACATCGCCAATGGCTTTTCCCGACGTCAGGTCGGGGATGAATCGCTGATCACTGACCTGGCTGAGTTGGCTGCCGGACCCGACACCGTCGGGCCGTATGAAAAGACCGGGATCAACAGCCGTCAGTTGCGTTCGATCTCCCTCGTCGCCCGTGCCGCCAACGGTGAACCCTGCGCCTTGCTGTGCCTGAACTTCGATGTGACCGCCCTGGCCCAAGTGCAGAAACTGATCAGCGGCTTTGCCGTAGGCCAGCAGTCCCAGGGGCGCCCAGAATCGCTGTTCAGCGGCGATTGGCGGGAAAAACTCAATGAGATCATCGAAACCCTCGCCGCCGAAAATCATTTGAAACCCGCCGATTTCGGCCGTGGCGAAATCATCCAGGTGCTGGTGCAGGCGCGGGAACACGGCTTGCTGGATGTGCGTAACTTTGTCGACTACGTCGGCGACTACTTCAAGATTTCCCGGGCCAGTGTGTATAACTATTTGCGCGCCGCGGCGGCGCAGTAACAGGCGACCGCGCAATCGGCTCAGTCGCCCCGTTCATTTGCCCCCATCCCCCATGTCTGCTAGTGTCGCGCCGGTTTACCGTCTACCGGAATAGCCGCCATGGCCCGCAAAAAAGTTGCACTCGATTTCGAACAATCCCTCGCCGACCTGCAAACCCTGGTCGAGCGTCTGGAGAACGGCGAGTTGTCGCTGGAAGACTCGCTGACGGCGTTTGAACAAGGCATCGGCCTGACCCGCGACTGCCAGAGCGCGTTGGCGCAGGCGGAGCAGAAGGTCCAGGTGTTGCTCGAACGCGACGGGGAGTTGGCCGAAGAACCTTTCGATGCGGAACAGCCCGAATGATCGACGCGTATCAGGCCAGTAGCCAAGCCCGGGTCAATGCGGCGCTGGAGCCCTTGTTTGTTGCGCCAAGCCCGGAAATGAAACGGCTCTACGAGGCCATGCGCTACAGCGTGATGAATGGCGGCAAGCGGGTGCGCCCGTTGCTGGCCTATGCGGCATGCGAAGCCCTCGGCGCGCCTGCCGAACAGGCCAACGGCGCGGCCTGCGCGGTGGAGTTGATTCACGCCTATTCCCTGGTGCATGACGATTTGCCGGCGATGGACGACGATGACCTGCGTCGCGGCCAGCCGACCACCCATAAAGCCTTTGACGAAGCCTGCGCGATCCTCGCCGGCGATGGCCTGCAAAGCCTGGCGTTCAGCGCATTGCTCGACCCGAGTTTGAGCAGCGTGAATGCCGAGATCCGCTTGCGCATGGTCACCACCCTGGCGGTCGCCGCAGGCCCCGCCGGGATGGTCGGTGGCCAGGCCATCGATCTCGGCTCGGTGGGCCAGAAGCTCGATCAACAGGCCCTCGAACACATGCATCGGCACAAGACCGGCGCCCTGATCGAAGCCGCCGTCCACCTGGGCGCACTGGCCAGTGGGCGTGCCGAAGCCGCGCAATTGGCGGCTTTGCAGGTTTACTCCGGGGCCATCGGCCTGGCGTTCCAGGTGCAGGACGACATTCTCGACGTAGAAAGTGACACCGCCACCCTGGGCAAACGTCAGGGCGCCGATATCGCACGGGACAAACCGACTTATCCTGCGCTGCTCGGGCTGGATGCCGCCAAGGCCTATGCCCTGGAACTGCGCGACCAGGCCCTGGCCGCCCTGCGACCTTTCGACGCAGCAGCCGAGCCCCTGCGAGACCTGGCGCGGTACATCGTCGAACGTCGTCACTGATAACCGCGGCCATTACAGCCACATATCGGTCAAGTTCGGTGCTCTGCGTGGGCAGTTTGCGATGCTTGAGGTAAACTGCCGCCTCTTCTATACCTATAACGATTCGCCTGATGCCCACGACGTTTCAAGAGATTCCCCGCAAACGCCCGTCCACGCCTCTGCTCGACCGTGCTGTCACGCCGGACGGCCTGCGTCGTCTGGGTGAAGCCGAGCTGGTAACCCTGGCCGATGAATTGCGCCTGGAATTGCTCTACACGGTCGGCCAGACCGGTGGGCATTTCGGTGCCGGCCTGGGCGTCATCGAGCTGACCATCGCGCTGCATTACGTGTTCGACACCCCGGACGACCGGCTGGTGTGGGACGTAGGCCATCAGGCGTATCCGCATAAAATCCTCACCGGCCGTCGCGAGCGCATGAGCACCCTGCGCCAGAAGGACGGCATCGCCGCCTTCCCGCGTCGCTCGGAGAGCGAGTACGACACCTTTGGCGTCGGCCACTCCAGCACCTCGATCAGTGCCGCGCTGGGCATGGCGATTGCCTCGCGCCTGCAAGGCAGCGATCGCAAGGCGATTGCGGTGATCGGTGACGGCGCGCTGACCGCCGGCATGGCTTTCGAAGCGCTGAACCATGCGCCGGAAGTGGACGCCAACATGCTGGTGATCCTCAACGACAACGACATGTCGATCTCGCGCAATGTCGGCGGCCTGTCCAACTACCTGGCGAAGATCCTTTCCAGCCGGACCTACGCCAGCATGCGCGAAGGCAGTAAGAAAGTGCTGTCGCGCTTGCCCGGCGCGTGGGAAATTGCCCGCCGCACCGAAGAATATGCCAAAGGCATGCTGGTGCCCGGCACGCTGTTCGAAGAGCTGGGCTGGAACTACATCGGCCCCATCGACGGCCACGACCTGCCGACCCTGATCGCCACGCTGCGCAACATGCGTGACCTCAAAGGCCCGCAGTTCCTGCACATCGTCACCAAGAAAGGCAAAGGCTTCGCCCCGGCGGAAGTCGACCCGATCGGTTACCACGCGATCACCAAGCTCGACCCCCTCGACGCCCCCGCCGCCGCGCCGAAAAAAGCCAGCGGGCCAAAGTACTCCGGTGTGTTCGGCGAATGGCTGTGCGACATGGCCGCCGCCGACCCGCGCCTGGTGGGAATTACCCCGGCGATGAAGGAAGGTTCCGACCTGGTGGCGTTCAGCGAGCGTTTCCCGCTGCGCTACTTCGACGTCGCCATCGCCGAGCAGCACGCGGTGACATTCGCCGCAGGCATGGCCTGCGAAGGCGCCAAGCCGGTGGTGGCGATCTACTCCACCTTCCTGCAGCGCGCTTATGACCAGTTGGTGCATGACGTCGCGGTGCAGCACCTCGACGTGCTGTTCGCCATCGACCGCGCCGGCCTGGTCGGCGAAGACGGCCCGACCCACGCCGGCAGCTTCGACCTGTCCTACCTGCGTTGCATCCCCGGCATGCTGGTGATGACGCCGAGCGACGAAAACGAACTGCGCAAGATGCTCAGCACCGGCCACCTCTACAACGGCCCGGCCGCCGTGCGCTACCCGCGCGGCACCGGCCCGAACGCGGTGATCGAAAAAGACCTGGCGCCGATCGAAATCGGCAAGGGCGTTGTGCGACGTCAAGGCAGCAAGACCGCGTTCCTGGTGTTCGGCGTGCAACTGGCCGAAGCGCTGAAAGTCGCCGAGAAGATCGACGCCACCGTGGTCGACATGCGTTTCGTCAAACCGCTGGATGAAGCGCTGGTGCGCGAGATCGCCGCCGGCCATGAACTGCTGGTGACGGTCGAAGAAAATGCCATCATGGGCGGTGCCGGTGCGGCGGTCAGCGAGTTCCTGGCGCGCGAGAACATCCTCAAGTCGGTGCTGCACCTGGGCTTGCCGGATGTGTACGTCGAACACGCCAAGCCGGCGCAGATGCTCGCCGAGTGCGGGCTCGACGAGGCGGGTATCGAGGCGTCGGTCCGCGAACGCATGACACTCCTGGGTTTATAACCCCCCGAGACTTCTGTAGGAGCGAGCTTGCTCGCGAAAAACGTCAACGATGACGCATGCACTCTGTATGCACGCGGCGTCCTCAGGTTTTTCGCGAGCAAGCTCGCTCCTACAAAAAGCTATGGACCGCTCTATGAATCACCTGCGCCTTGCCCTGCCCTTGCTTCTTCTGCCAGCCCACGACCTGCTCGCCGACAGCCGCGACGCTGCGCTGAAACTCCCCGACGTGGTCATCAGCGCCAACCGCCAGGTCCAGGCGCGCAACGACAGCAGCGCCGCCAACACCGTCTTCACCCGCGACGACATCGACCGCCTGCAACCCACCAGCCTGACCGACCTGCTCAGCCGCGTGCCCGGCGTGCAAGTGGCGCCCACCGGCGGCCGTGGCAGTTTGCCGGGCATCTACCTGCGCGGCACCAAGTCCGCGCAAAGCCTGGTGCTGGTGGACGGCCAGCGCATCGCCAACGCCACCTCCGGCGACAGCGGCCTGCAATACCTGAATGTGGACCAGATCGAGCGCGTCGAAGTGCTGCGCGGCTCGCGCTCGGTGATCTACGGCAGCGATGCGATTGGCGGGGTGATCCAGGTGTTTACCCGGCGCAACGCCGAACAGGGCCTGCAACCGCGCCTGCGGCTGGGCTTCGGCAGCCACCAGAGCTGGGAGCGCAGCTTCGGGCTGTCCGGCGGCGACGAACACACGCGCTTCAACCTGGGCGCGAGCCTGGATGAAAGCGCCGGCATCAACTCGACACACACCTCGTTTCCCAGCGATGGCGACCATGATGCCTACCGCAACCAGTCCGTCAGCCTGAACCTCAGCCACAGTTTCAGTGACGCGTTGGAAGCCGGTTTCAACCTGCTGGATAGCCGCGGCAAGTCGGAGTACGACAACAGCTTCGGCCGCTACGACGTCGCCACCGGGCAAAGCGTCGGCCAGAAACCCTACACCGACTACGCCGTGAGCAGCGCCAGCGGCTATGCCGACGCCCGCCTCAGCGAACGCTGGCAATCGCGCATGGAGCTGGGCCACAGCGAGAACCGCGACACCAAGCGCGACACCCTCAGCGATGACTTCAGCGTATTCAACACCTACCGCGACTCGGTCAACTGGCAGAACGACCTGACCCTGAATGAGCGCAACAGCCTGATCCTCGGCGGCGACTGGTACGAAGACCGCTTCCACGGCTCCACCACGTTTACCGAAAACAGCCGCTGGAACCGCGCCGCCTTTGTCCAGCATCGTTTCCGCAGCGAGTGGTTTTCCACCGAACTGGGCCTGCGCCATGACCAGAACCAACAGTTTGGCAGCCAGAACAGCTGGAGCGGCACCCTCACCGTGCCGATCAACCCCGACAACGATGTGCTGCTCAGCTACAGCGAAGGCTTCCGCGCGCCGACCTTCAATGACCTCTATTACCCGGACACGCAGTACAGCAACCCGAATCTTCAGCCCGAGACCTCCAAGAGTTACGAACTGCAATGGCGCAGCCAGCTCGGCGACCACACGCGCCTGGAAACCTCGCTGTACCGCACCGACTTGAGCGACGCGATCATTCTCGACGGCGGCAAACCGCAGAACGTCGCAGCGGCGCGGATCAATGGTTTTGAAGCCGCGCTCAAGCACGAGCTGTTCGGCTGGCAGGGCAACCTGGGCGTTTCGCTGATCGACCCGCGCGACCGCGACAGCGGCCACACCCTCGCCCGCCGTGCGCGGCGCACCCTGAACCTGGACCTGGATCGGCAATTCGATCAACTCGGCGTCGGTGCGAGCTGGCAGGCGATCAGCAGCAGCTACGACGACGAAGCCAATCGCAATCGCCTGGGCGGTTATGCCTTGCTCGGGCTGCGCAGCAGTTGGGCGCTCAGCCGGGAAGTGGCGCTGTCGCTGAAAGTCGATAATGTGCTGGACAAGACTTACGCTCGGGCACGTTACAGCTATGACGATCCGGCGTTCCTGAACAATCAGGACTATCGGGAAGAAGGTCGGGTGTGGAGGGTTGGCGTGACTTGGACGCCGACGCTCTGATAGAAACGTCGGCGTGCCTGCGATTGCGTCAGCGGTTCGGCGCAATCACCTGACACAACCGCGCCAAGGCTTCCAACATCTGCCCGCTCGGCCGTTCCAAGCCTTTGTCCGGCACCAACAGCAAACGCCCCTGCGCCACCGCCGCCAGCTGCGGCCAGGCTTTCCAGGCATCCAACTGCGGTTGATCCGCCGCCAGAATCACCTCGGGGTTGCGCTGCAGCACCGCCTCGACGCTGACCTGCGGCGCGGGCAGCGTGAGGTCGTCGAACACATTGCGCGCGCCGCACACACTCAGCGCATCGCTGATGATCTGCCCACCGCCCACGGTGTACAAAGGCGGGCTCCACACTTGGTAAAACACCCGCAGGGGTTCGGCACGCTGATAGCGCTGGCGCAACCCGGCCAGGCGTTGGCGCAACTGCGCAGACAATTGCCGGCCGGCGTCGGCGCGCCCCAGTTGCTCGGCGATGGCCTGGACCTGCTGGGTCAGTTGTTCGAGGTTATGGGGTTCGGCGACGTAGACCGGGATATTCAGGCGCTGCAGCTGTTCACGCTGGGCCGGGCCGACGCTGCCGGGCCAGAGCAGGATCAGGTCGGGCTTGAGGCTGAGCAAGCGCTCGATGTTCAATTGCCCATAGCGCCCGACCGACGCGACCTTCGCCAGCGCCGCTGGCCGCTCGCCGCCGTCGAGCACGCCCACCAACAGGTCGGCAGCGCCCAGTTCAACCACGATTTCCGACAGCGACGGCGCCAGGCTGACCACCCGCTCGACCGCCAGGGCCTGGGCAGCGAACGCCAGCAGCAGGAGCGCCAGCCAGCGAGGCTTCATCCCAATTGACGCGGGATGCGGTAGAGGTAAAACAACACCAGGGTCGACAACGCCAGCAGGAACAACGGCACCGCTTCCAGGCCGACGAATACCGCCAGCGCACCGATCCAGGCGGGCACGGAGGCAATCAGCAACGCCGTGCGCCGACGGGCGGCGAGGGTGATCCAGGCCGCCGGCTCTTCTGCGGTGTCGAGGGCTTTAGAGGTGGCGATCAACGCATGTTTATAGCCATGAAAATAGCGCAGGCTGAGAAACATCGAGGCCACGCCGGCAATGAAGAACGGCATGGCCAGCACCGGCAACAGCGGTTCGGCCTGAGCGAACACCAGGTTGATCACGAACAATGGCAGCAACGCCAGCGCCAGGTACTGCCACCAATTGAAGGACAGTCGCCGTTTCACCTGGCCTCGAGTCACGCGCGGTCGACCTCGCCCTGGTGTTCGTTGCCCATCATGTGGTCGAGCTTGCTGGCTTTGGTCGCCAGGTAGAGCTTGTTGTGCGGGTTGTGCCCGGTGTGCAGCGGCACGCGCTCGGCGACGGTGATGCCCATCTCGGTCAAGGCTTTGACCTTGCGCGGGTTATTGGTCATCAGGCGCAGGGATTTCACGCCCAGGTGCTCCAGCATCGGCAGGCAGATGCCGTAATCACGCTGGTCGGCGGCAAAGCCCAGGCGCTCGTTGGCTTCAACGGTGTCGGCGCCGCCGTCCTGCAACTCGTAGGCGCGGATTTTATTCAGCAGGCCAATGCCACGACCTTCCTGGCGCAAGTACAGCAAGATGCCGCGGCCTTCATGGGCAATGGCGCGCATCGCCGCTTCCAGTTGCGAACCACAGTCGCAGCGCTGGCTGAACAGCGCGTCGCCGGTCAGGCACTCGGAGTGGATGCGGCCCAGTACCGGCGCGCCATCGGCGATATCGCCCAGGCTGAGCACGACGTGCTCGCGCCCGTTGGCTTCTTCGAGGAAGCCATGCATGGTGAACATGGCAAAAGGGGTAGGCAGCTTGGAAGCAGCGACGAAAACGACGGGCACCGTGTGCTCCTGATTTCAGATTTCACAGAGGCGGGCATTGTAACAGCACGTTCCTACAGACGCTTAAGCTGAATTATCGTTGATAAAGATCAATCGGCTCGATTGGCCTTCGTCTCGGTTCTATGCAGGTCTGAATGCTGACTCAGGGCGTCTCGCGAAAATGTTGATAACCGCGAACGGCCGGGGTGATGTCGCGCCCGTTCGCGTCGAGCAGCGTCACCCCCTGCCCCGCCTCGACCCGGCCGATCACATGCACCGGCCAGCCGCCCGCCAGCAATGGTGCCAGCGCGGCCGGTGGCAGGGTGAACACCAACACATAGTCGTCGCCGCCACTCAAGGCCGCCACCCGCGCCGCGTCATCGCCGACAAATGCGAGCAAGGCTTTGGATAACGGCAGTCGCTGGCGCTCGACCAGCAGGCTGACAGCCGATGCCTTAGCGATATGCCCACAATCGGCCAGGAGCCCGTCGGAAATATCCATTGCAGACGTCGCCTTGCCCCGAAGGGCCACCCCCAGGGCCAACTGCGGTTGCGGCGACCAGTAATGCGCCAGCAGCGGGTCGGCGATGCCGGCCTCGGCGCTGCGCTGGCCCAGCACCAACGGCAGCGCTCCCGCCGCGTTGCCCAATTCCCCGCCCACACACAGCAAGTCACCCGGCCGCGCACCGCTGCGGGTCAACGCTTGCCCGGCCGGCACACGGCCGAACACGGTCATGGTCAGGCTCAGCGGCCCGCGCGTGGTGTCGCCGCCGACCAGGCCCACGCGGCAGCTCTGCGCCATGGCGTTCAAACCCTGGGCATAGCGTTGCAGCCAATCGGCATCGACGGTGGGGGTTGTGAGGGCCAGGGTAAACGCGATGGGGTCGGCGCCCATGGCGGCCAGATCGCTCACCGCCACGGCCAGCGAGCGCTGGCCGAGCAGGAACGGATCACAGGGGTCGGCGAAATGCACGCCGGCCACCAAGGTATCGGTGGAGATTGCCAACTGCTCCCCGGCGGGGAGCGCCAGCAAGGCGCAGTCATCGCCGATCCCCAGGGCAATGCCCTCGCCGCCCTGCGCACAAGGCGCGGCGGCGAAGTATTTGCGGATCAGCTCAAACTCGCCCATCGGGAACTCAAGCGCAGATCAGCGCTTGTGTTCCTTCACTTCGGCTTCGCGCAGGCGCGGGGCCAGCTTGTCGAGCACGCCATTGACGAACTTGTGGCCGTCGGTCGAACCGTAGACTTTCGCCAGTTCGATGCCTTCGTTGATCACCACGCGGTACGGCACGTCGACGCGCTTGAGCAGTTCCCAGGTGGACAGGCGCAGTACGGCCAGTTCAACCGGGTCCAGCTCGTCGAGGGTCAGGTCCAGGCACGGTGCCAGCGCGATGTCGATCTCGGTCTTATTGGCCGGGACGCCGTGCAGGATGTCGTGGAAGTAGCTGGCATCGACGTCGCTGAAATCGTTGTCGACGCGAAATTGCGCTTCGATTTCGTTCAGCGAGGTTTTCGCCATGTGCCACTGATACAGCGCCTGGGTCGCAAGCTGACGCGCTTCGCGACGCTTGACGCTCTTGGACGGCTTGCCAGCGTCGGCTGGGCGTGGGTCGCGCGGGTTGAAACGATCGCTCTCGTCGGAAATCACTTGGCCTCCAACTGCGCCAGCAGGCTGACCATTTCCAGGGCGGACAGGGCAGCTTCAGCACCTTTGTTACCGGCCTTGGTGCCGGAACGTTCGATGGCTTGTTCGATCGAATCCACGGTCAGCACGCCGAATGCAACCGGTACGCCGAACTCCATGGACACCTGGGCCAGGCCCTTGGTGCATTCGCCAGCCACGTATTCGAAGTGCGGCGTACCGCCACGAATGACCGCGCCCAGGGCGACGATCGCCGCGTATTCACCCCGTTGCGCAACTTTTTGCGCAACCAGTGGAATTTCGAAGGCGCCAGGGGCACGGATGATGGTGATGTCGCTCTCGCTCACACCGTGGCGAACCAGGGCGTCCACGGCACCGCTTACCAGGCTTTCAACCACGAAGCTGTTGAAGCGGCCAACCACCAGGGCATAGCGGCCTTTGGGGGCGATGAAGGTACCTTCGATGGTCTTCAGGGTCATTCGACAAATCTCTTAAAGAGCCGGGACGCGAAAAGTGCGTCCCTCAGTGATGATTTAACCGCGAACAAGGGGCAACAATCGCCAGCCTTTATTCGGAGGGCACGTATTCTACAACTTCCAGGTCGAAACCGGATATCGCATTAAATTTCATCGGTGCGCTCATCAGGCGCATTTTGCGCACGCCAAGGTCGCGCAGGATCTGCGAACCGGCGCCGACGATGCTGTAGGTGGTCGGCGTTTTGACCTGGGTTTGCTCGGCGGACTCACGAATATGCGCGAGCAAGACGTCGCCATCCACCGGGTTGCCCAACAGCAACACCACCCCGCTGCCGGCCTCGGACACCGCGGCCATCGCGGCGCGCAGGCTCCAGCGCCCGGGTTGCTTGACCATCAACAGGTCGCGCAGCGGGTCCATGTTATGCACGCGCACCAGGGTCGGTTCGTCGGCGCAGATGGTGCCCAGGGTCAGCGCCATGTGAACGTCGCCTTCCACCGAATCACGGTAGGTCACCAGGTTGAATTGGCCCAGTTCGCTGTCCAGCGGCTGCTCGGCAATCCGCTGAACGGTACGTTCGTGGATCATCCGGTAGTGAATCAGGTCGGCAATCGTGCCGATCTTGAGGTT
This sequence comes from Pseudomonas sp. LY-1, assembly GCF_053502595.1. Taxonomy (NCBI): domain Bacteria; kingdom Pseudomonadati; phylum Pseudomonadota; class Gammaproteobacteria; order Pseudomonadales; family Pseudomonadaceae; genus Pseudomonas; species Pseudomonas sp. LY-1. The sequence continues at coordinate 6,155,861 of NZ_CP094353.1, forward strand.
GTGTTGGGCGGCAAAGGTTTCGAGTTCGCTACGACGGGCCATGGTGCCGTCGTCGTTCATCACTTCGCAGATCACCCCGCTCGGCTCGAAACCGGCCATGCGCGCCAGGTCGCAGGCGGCTTCGGTGTGGCCGGCGCGGGCCAGGGTGCCGCCCGGCTGGGCCATCAGCGGGAAGATGTGGCCCGGGCTGACGATGTCTTCGGCCTTGGCGTCTTTCGCGGCGGCCGCTTGCACGGTGCGCGCACGGTCGGCGGCGGAGATCCCGGTGGTCACGCCGGTGGTGGCCTCGATCGATACGGTGAACTTGGTGCCGAACCCGGAACCGTTGCGCGGCGCCATCAGCGGCAGCTTGAGCAACTCGCAGCGTTCGCGGCTCATGGGCATGCAGATCAACCCACGGGCGTGCTTGGCCATGAAGTTGATGTGCTCCGGCTTGCACGCCTCGGCGGCCATGATGATGTCGCCTTCGTTCTCACGGTCTTCGTCATCCATCAGGATGACCATCTTGCCTTGGCGGATATCTTCAACCAGTTCTTCGATGCTATTGAGCGCCACAGGGCACCCCCTTGGTCAGGATTTCAGGTAGCCGTTAGCGGCCAGAAAACTTTCGGTGATGTTACTGGCAGGCTTTTGTCGAGAGTCAGACTCTGCGGCCTTATCGCCCATAAGCAGGCGCTCCAGGTAACGGGCAAGCAAGTCGACTTCCAGGTTCACCCGGCGACCTGGCTGGTACGACGCCATGATGGTTTCGCTCAGGGTGTGGGGAATGATGGTCAGTGCGAATTCGGCGCCATCCACGGCGTTCACGGTCAGGCTGGTGCCATCGACGGTGATCGAGCCTTTGTGGGCGATGTATTTGGCCAACTCCTTGGGCGCGCGGATGCGGAACTCCACGGCGCGGGCGTTTTCGCTGCGCGCCACTACTTCGCCGACGCCGTCGACATGGCCGCTGACCAGATGACCGCCCAGGCGCGTGGTTGGGGTCAGGGCTTTTTCCAGGTTGACCGGGCTGCCGGCCTTGAGGTCGCTCATCGCCGTGCAGTCCAGGGTTTCCCGGCTGACATCGGCGGCAAAGCCGTTGCCCGGCAAGTCGACGACGGTCAGGCACACGCCGCTGACGGCGATGCTGTCGCCCAGCTTGACGTCGCCCAGGTCGAGCTTGCCAGTGTCAACCAGCAGGCGCACGTCGCCGCCCTTGGGGGTCATGGCACGGATACTGCCGATGGATTCGATAATGCCGGTGAACATGGCCTTCTCCTGGAAAACGGTGCGGGCGTTTGAGCACCCGGTCAGAATTATACGCTCGCTGCTGGCACAGGGATGGCAGTGACTCGCCAGTCATCGCCCACAGCGCGCATTTCAGTGATCTTGAGTTGGGGCGCGTCGGCCAGTTTCTCAAGCGGCCAGTCCAGCAAAGGCCGGGCTGCGGAGCCGAGGAACTTGCCGGCGACGAAAATCACGTATTCGTCCACCAGGCCCTGCTGGGCGAACGCGCCCGCCAGGCTTGGCCCGGCTTCCACCAGCACGTCGTTGACGCCACGGGCCGCCAACGCCACCAGCGCCGAGCGCAGGTCGACCTGGCCATCGACACCGGGCACCACCAGGCACTCGGGGCCGCGGGGGAACTGGTTTTCCGCAGTGACACAGGTGATGACCAGCGCCGGGCCGGCCTTGAAGAACGGCGCATTGAGCGGCACCCGCAAGCGGCCGTCGATCAATACGCGCAGCGGCGGACGCGACATGGCCAACGCGGTGGTTTCTGCGTCCAGGCCGAGTTCGGCGGCGCGCACGGTCAGGCGCGCACCATCGGCCAGCACGGTGTCGGCGCCGGTCAGCACTACGCTGGCCTCGGCGCGCAGGCGCTGCACGGCGGCGCGGGCGGCGGGGCCGGTGATCCATTGGCTCTCACCGCTAGCCATCGCGGTGCGGCCGTCCAGGCTCATCGCCAGCTTGACCCGCACAAACGGCAGGCCGTGTTCCATGCGCTTGAGGAAACCTTTATTGAGCGCCCGCGCTTCCACTTCGAGCACACCACTGCGCACTTCGATGCCGGCCTGGGCCAAACGCTGCATACCGCGCCCGGCGACGTCCGGGTTGGGGTCCTGCATCGCCGCGACCACCCGCGCCACCCCGGCACTCACCAGCGCATCGGCGCACGGCGGGGTATGGCCGTAATGGCTGCAGGGTTCCAGGGTGACGTAGGCCGTGGCGCCGCGGGCTTTGTCAGCGGCCGCGCGCAAGGCATGCACTTCCGCATGGGGCTCGCCGGTACGTACATGCCAACCTTCGCCGACGATCTGCCCATCGCGCACAATCACGCAACCCACACGCGGGTTGGGATGGGTGGTGTACAGGCCGTTGCGCGCCAGTTCGAGGGCACGGGCCATGTAATGGGCGTCGAGGATGGCCTGTTCAGCAGACGGTGGGTTCATTTTTTGATCGGCTCACGGGCCAGGCGGTCGATCTCTTCGCGGAACTCATTGAGGTCCTGGAAACGTCGATACACCGAAGCGAAACGGATATAGGCGACTTCGTCGAGCTTTTGCAGCTCGCCCATCACCAGCTCTCCAACCACCAGGGACTTGACCTCGCGCTCGCCGGTCGCGCGCAACTTGTGCTTGATATGCGCCAGCGCCGCCTCCAGCCGCTCGACACTCACCGGGCGTTTTTCCAGGGCGCGCTGCATACCGGCGCGTAATTTGTCTTCGTCGAAAGGCTGGCGGCTGCCGTCGGATTTGATCAGGCGCGGCAATACCAGTTCGGCGGTTTCGAAGGTGGTGAAACGTTCACCGCAGGCCAGGCATTCGCGCCGGCGACGCACTTGATCGCCCTCGGCGACCAGACGCGAGTCAATGACCTTGGTGTCGTTGGCACCGCAGAAGGGACAGTGCATGGTGGCAGGCAACAAAAAAAGGGAGGGCCATGGTAGCGCATCCCCGTGGCAAGACAAGCCATAGCCTTTACGGTATATAGGCTGACGATTATGTTTCCTGTTTTTTAAGCCACGGATTTTGTCCTTTCTGGAGCCGTACATGCAGTTACGACCACTCGTTTTACTCACCTTGTTCGGTTTTCTGGTCGCCTGCAGCAGCGAAGCCCCAAAACCTTCGACGCCGCAGCCTCAGCCGGCGCAAGAGAAAAAAGTCCCCGGCATCGAAGACCTCGGCCCGCTGCCGGCCTACCAGCGTGAGATCAACGGCAGCCTGACCAACGTGCCCGCCGGCGCCGAAGTCGAAATGGCGCTGTTGGTGATCGACGACCGCAGCCGCCCGCAACAACTGCTCGCCAGCAGCGTGCTGAGCGGCAACGGCAAGCCCCTGGCCTTCCGCCTGCGCTTCAGCCCCGACGCGTTCCCGGCCGGTGCGCGGGTCGAACTGCGCGGGCGCGCCAGCCAGTCCGGCCAACTGATCCTGCACCTGCCCGCAGTACGCATCACCCAGGCGATCACCCAGACCACCGGCCCCCTGCAACTCGTCAGGGCACCATGACGCCACCGCTCGACCTGCAACGGGCGCTGAGCGCCCTGATCGGCGACGCACAGCTGGTGCCCTGCCCGTTGCCGGGCACCGACCTGGCATTGTGGCTGCTCGACGCCGACAACATGGACCGCGCCTTCAGCCCCGAAGAAACCCGGCGCATCCTGCATGAGCCGCCCTACTGGAGTTTTTGCTGGGCCAGCGGCCTGGCGCTCGCACGCTACCTGGCGGCAAACCCGGAATGGGTCGCGGGCAAGCGCGTGCTGGATTTCGGCGCCGGCTCCGGCGTCGCCGGGATTGCCGCCGCCAAGGCCGGCGCGCTGGAAGTGGTGGCCTGCGACCTGGACCCACTGGCATTGGCGTCCTGCCGTGCGAATGCCGAACTCAACGGGGTTGAACTGGGCTATTCGACGGACTTTTTCGCCGAGGCCGACCGCTTCGACCTGATCCTGGTGGCCGACGTGCTCTACGACCGCGCCAACCTGCCGCTGCTCGACCAGTTCCTCACGCGCGGGCGTGAAGCACTGGTGGCGGATTCGCGGGTGCGGGACTTTCAGCATCCGGATTATCAGCGCCTGACGATACTCGATGCCCTGACATTGCCGGACTTGGCCGAGCCTTGGGAGTTTCGCAAGGTGAGCCTGTACCATTCGCGGCGCTAAACCTCTGCGTTACACATTTTCAGCAATGGATTGGTTGAGACAGCAAAAGGCGAGGCATGGAAAATGCCCTCCTTTCGCACGCGGCTTGGACAATCGACCTGCATGCTTTTCCAAACAATTCCATTCATTGCTGGCCATGCAAAAGTCTTGCAAAAAGTCGGGCGGCTACCTAACCTTCGCCGCAATACACCCGCCATGCCTCTGGTTGCGTCAGTAGCCAAGCACAAATTGTGCGGGTTTTTTATGACCGGTACTTTTTGGGCATGAGGCGGTTCAGCAAGCCCGCCATTGACGTTCCTGCCCAATTGGAACTACTCAAGCGCCGCGGGTTGACGATTCAGGATGAGGCTCGTGCCGAGCTTTTTTTACGGTCGGTCAGTTTCTTCCGATTAAGCCCTTATATGCGGCCCTTCCAGCAACCGGAAGATATCAACCATTGCTTTCGCACAGGTATCCAATTTCGCCAGTTAACCCGCCTCTACGACTTTGATCGACGGCTTCGTTTACTGACCATAGATGCCCTTGAGAGAGTCGAAATTGCATCACGCGCTGTCATCAGCAACCACATGGGCCCTACCCATGGCAGTCACTGGTATATCAACCCATTGATGTTCCACCAGGCGTTCGATCATCAGCGGCTGCTGATGACGCTGTCCATCAAACAGTCCGCCGCAATACGTGACTTCCAGCGCGAATGCGAGCGCATCGATAGATCGCGCGCAGACGCCCAGAGAAAGAGCCTCCTTAAACGCCAGAGGGCAAAGGAAAGTTATGCCCGTCACTACCCGACAACTTATGCCCATCCTGCTCTTATGCCGGGCTGGGCCATGCTGGAAGAGCTGACGTTGGGTGATTTATCCCATTTATATAAAGGGCTGGCCAAAGACATGGATAAAAAGGCCATCGCCAGGCGCCTTGGGCTGGCGGCACCACTGATGCAATCCTGGCTGCACACACTGACCACTATCCGAAACATCTGCGCCCATCATTCGCGAATGTGGAATCGAGAACTGGGGATTCGTCCCGAGCTGCCGAAGAAAGCCATTTTTCCGTGGCCCACACATCTGGTTCAACCAGGACCGCATGCCCGTATTTTTTCAGTACTGTGCATTCTTAATCATCTGATGCATCAGGTGAGCCCTCACACTCGTTGGGGAGAGCGCCTGTATCACTTGCTCAGAGAGTTTCCCGACGTCAGCTTGCAAGCGATGGGGGTTTCCTCGCGACTGGTATCAGGACCCTTTTTGGCATATGTCTCGCGGCGAAGCGCCATGCGGCTTCCGATAGCCTGCGCCAGCCCTTATAGTTGCCCCATTCCCGCTTTATTCGAGACGCCCCATGAGTGAGCCCACGCCGTATATCTTCGACGCCACCACCGCCACGTTCGACCAGGCGGTGATCCAGAACTCCTTCGAAAAGCCCGTGCTCGTGGACTTCTGGGCCGAGTGGTGCGCGCCGTGCAAGGCGTTGATGCCGATGCTGGCGCAGATCGCCGAGAGTTATCAGGGCCAATTGCTGCTGGCCAAGGTCGATTGCGAGGCCGAGCAGGACATCGTTGCGCGCTTTGGTATTCGCAACCTGCCGACGGTGGTGCTGTTCAAGGACGGCCAACCGGTGGACGGGTTTGCCGGGGCGCAGCCGGAGTCGGCGGTGCGGGCGATGCTCGAACCTCACGTGCAGATGCCGCCGCCGGCTGCGGCGGCCCCGCTGGAGCAGGCTCAGGCGCTGTTTGCCGAGGGCCGTATCAGTGAAGCCGAAGCCGTGCTGGTCGCGCTGCTGGGCGAAGACAACAGCAACGCCGGCGCGCTGATTCTGTACGCGCGCTGCCTGGCCGAACGCGGTGAATTGGGCGAAGCCCAGGCCGTTCTCGACGCCGTCAAGAGCGACGAGCACAAGGCCGCCCTCGCCGGCGCCAAGGCGCAAATCACCTTCCTGCGCCAGGCCGCCGACCTGCCCGACCCCGCCGACCTGAAAAGCCGCCTGGCGCAAAACCCGCAGGACGACGAAGCGGCCTATCAGTTGGCCATTCAGCAACTGGCACGCCAGCAGTACGATGCCGCGCTGGAAGGCTTGCTCAAACTGTTCATCCGCAACCGCAGCTACAGCGAAGGCTTGCCGCACAAGACCTTGCTGCAGGTGTTCGAACTGCTGGGCAACGATCACCCGCTGGTGACCGCGTACCGCCGCAAGCTGTTCGCCGCGCTGTACTAATCGCCCTGTAGGAGCGAGCTTGCTCGCGAAAAACTCAAGGACACCGCATTCATTCTGGATGGGCGCGTTGTGGTTGACGCTCTTCGCAAGCAAGCTCGCGCCTACAAGGGGTCAATCCAGGTATAGAGCGGCGTATCACCGCCGCTGCTGACCTTGACCTGGCCGCTATGGCGCAGGCGCACCAGCAGGCGCTTGCCCGCTGCGGCGTCGCCAGCCAGTCCTTCCAGTTGATCGAGCAATTCCAGCCCGTTGAGCTGGCCGGCGGCGCGCAACAGGTCCTGGGCGTTCTGCCACAGGTCATCGTTCTGCTTGACCGCAACGGCCGGCGCAGCGGTGGCGCTGGCCACCGGCGTCGTCTGCAACTGCGCGCGCAGGCGTGCCCAATCAGCGTCATCCAGCTCCAGGGTCAAGTCCACCGGCAGGTCGCCGACAGTTCCACGAATCCGCAACATCGTCCCTACTCCTGCATTTTTTCCGACGGGCATGCTCCCATGCGGCTTGCGCAACGCCAAGCGGACGGTCAAACTCTCGATACTATTGTTATAAGATCACATAACATAAATTTCATATTCTGGAGCTTCCCCATGCGCCGTCTGCTGCTTGCTTTGCCGTTTGCCCTGCTGCCACTGGCTATCGCCCACGCCGCTGACGAGCATGATCATGAGCATGCCAGCCTGGGAGCCCATGAACACGGGGTCGGCCGTCTCAACGCGGTGCTCGACGGCCAGGCCCTGGAGCTTGAGCTGGACAGCCCGGCGATGAACCTGGTGGGGTTCGAACACCCCGCCACCAGCGCCGCCGACAAAGCCAAGGTCGCCGCCGTGCGCAAACAGCTGGAAAACCCAACCGTCCTGTTCAATCTGCCCAAGGCCGCCGGTTGCGTGGTCAGCACCCAGGAACTCAACAGCCCGCTGTTCGGCGACAAGCCCGAAGCCGAGCATGATGACGACGATGACGACCACGCCACCGACAGCAAAGGCGCGGCCGCCCACGAGCATCATCACGACCACAGCGAAATCCACGCCCACTACCAATTCACCTGCGCCACGCCGACGGCCTTGAGCAACCTCGACCTGAGCCAGGTGTTCAAGACCTTCCCCGCCACCCAGAAAATTCAGGTACAACTGATCGGCCCGAGCGGCCAGCAAGGTGTGGAAGCGACGGTCACAGCAGCCACCTTGAAGTTCTGAGTAGCCATGAGCCACGCATTGATCGAACTGTCCGACCTGGGTTTTAACTGGCCCGGACACCCGCCGCTGCTGGACATCCCCGCGTTCCGCCTGGAACCGGGGGAGACCCTGTTTCTCAAGGGCCCCAGCGGCAGTGGCAAGACCACCCTGCTCGGCCTGCTGGGCGGCGTGCAGACACCCGGCCGGGGCAGCATCCGTCTGCTCGGTCAGGAACTGACCGAACTCTCGGCCAGTGCCCGCGACCGTTTTCGCGTCGACCATACCGGCTACATCTTCCAGCAGTTCAACCTGCTGCCGTTCCTGTCGGTGCGCGAAAACGTCGAGTTGCCGTGCCACTTTTCCAAGCTGCGCGCGCAGCGGGCCAAACAGCGCCACGGCAGTGTCGACCAGGCCGCCGCGACGTTGCTGGCGCACCTGGGGTTGAAGGACAGCGCCCTGCTGGAGCGCCGCGCCGACTCGCTGTCGATCGGCCAGCAACAACGGGTGGCCGCCGCCCGTGCGCTGATCGGCCAGCCGGAGCTGGTGATCGCCGACGAGCCCACCTCGGCGCTGGACTACGACGCCCGCGAAGCCTTCCTGCAACTGTTGTTCGCCGAATGCCGCGAGGCCGGCGCCAGCCTGTTGTTTGTCAGCCATGACCAGAGCCTGGCCCCGCTGTTCGACCGTCACCTGTCGCTGGCCGAACTCAATCGCGCCGCCACGCCCGCAGAGGTTTGAGATGTATCTGTTCCGTCTAGCCATGGCCAGCCTGGCTAACCGCCGCTTTACCGCGATCCTCACCGCCTTCGCCATCGCCCTCTCGGTGTGCCTGCTGCTGGCGGTGGAACGGGTGCGCGTTGAAGCGCGCAACAGTTTCGCCAGCACCATCAGCGGCACCGACCTGATCGTCGGCGCGCGCTCCGGCTCGGTCAACCTGCTGCTGTATTCGGTGTTCCGCATCGGCAACGCCACCAACAATATCCGTTGGGACAGCTACGAACACTTCGCCGCCAACCCGCAAGTGAAATGGGCGATTCCGATCTCCCTCGGCGACTCCCATCGCGGCTACCGGGTGATGGGCACCAACGAATCCTATTTCGAGCACTACCAGTACGGCCGCAAGCAACACCTCGAACTGGCCAGCGGCCGCGCCTTCGCCACCGATCCGTTCGAAGTGGTACTCGGCGCCGAAGTGGCCGAAGCGCTGCACTACAAGCTCGGCGACCAGTTGGTGCTGGCCCATGGCGTGGCGGTGGTGAGCCTGGTCAAGCACGATGACAAACCGTTCACCGTGGTCGGCATCCTCAAGCGCACCGGCACCCCGGTGGACCGCACACTGCATATCAGCCTCGGCGGCATGGAGGCGATCCATATCGACTGGCACAACGGCGTGCCAGCCCAGGGCAAAGGCCGCATCAGTGCCGATCAGGCGCGCAACATGGACCTGACCCCGCAAGCGATCACCGCCTTCATGCTCGGCTTGAACAACAAGATCTCCACCTTCGCCCTGCAACGCGAGATCAATGAATTCCGTGGCGAGCCGATGCTGGCGATCCTGCCCGGCGTGGCGCTGCAAGAGCTGTGGAGCATGATGGGCACCGCGGAAAAAGCGCTGTTCGTGATCTCGCTGTTCGTGGTGCTGACCGGTTTGATCGGCATGCTCACCGCGATCCTCACCAGCCTCAACGAGCGCCGTCGCGAAATGGCGATCCTGCGTTCGGTGGGCGCGCGGCCGTGGCATATCGCGACGTTGCTGATCTTCGAAGCCTTCGCCCTGGCGCTGTCCGGTGTGATCGCCGGCGTGGGTCTGCTGTACGTGTGCATCGCCGCTTCACGCGGGTACCTGCAGGCCAACTACGGCCTGGACCTGCCGATGGCCTGGCCCAGCGAGTATGAATGGAGCTTGCTCGCCGGTATCCTCGTGGCGGCGCTGCTGATGGGCAGCGTGCCAGCGTGGCGGGCCTATCGACAATCCTTGGCCGATGGCCTGTCCATACGTTTATGAGGAAGGCTTCGATGCATCGTGCCCTGTTTGCCCTGTTGTTGCTGCTGGCCGCGCCCGCCTGGGCGGAGGATCAGCCCAAGGATTTGTCCTGGCAGGAGATGATCCCGGCGGACGCGCCGCCGGAAATCCCCAATATGAAACCACTGCACGACCTGTCGAAAATGGCCGATGCGTTATCGGTGGAGGCCGCGCCAGCGGCCAAGCAGGACTTGCCCAACGCACCGGTGGTGCCAAGCCTCGATGGCCGGCATATCCGCCTGCCGGGCTATATCGTGCCGCTGGAAGTCAGTGAAGAAGGCCGTACCACCGAGTTCCTGTTGGTGCCGTATTTCGGCGCGTGCATTCACGTACCGCCACCGCCGTCGAACCAGATCGTGCATGTGAAAAGCGAAGTCGGCGTGAAGCTCGACGAGCTGTATCAGCCGTATTGGATCGAGGGCGTGATGCAGGTCAAACCGTCCTCCAGTGAGTTGGCCGACGCCGGCTATCAGATGGATGCCGAGAAGATTTACGTCTACGAATTGCCGGAATAGCGCTTATCACCCATTCATTGAGCTGCGTCAAAAGACCGAACGGAACGATCTTTACCATTGGATGTACAACCTTTAAACGTCCTCTGGAGCTCCCATGAACAATAAGTCTCTGCTCGGCGCGTCACTCTTCGCGCTCGCCCTCGCCGCCCCCGTTGCCCACGCTCACGAGGCCGGTGACATTCTGGTTCGCGCAGGTGCAATCACCGTGAACCCGAATACCGACAGCGGCAGCGTCAAAGTTGACCAGGGCCCAATTGCCGGCACGAACCTGGGCGGCAAAGCGACCTTGAGCAGCGACACGCAACTGGGTCTGAACTTCGCCTACATGTTCACCAGCCACTGGGGTATCGAACTGCTGGCGGCCACACCGTTCTCGCATGACGTGAAGCTCAAGAATACCGCTTTGAGCCCAGCCAACGGTAAACTCGGCTCCCTGAAACAACTGCCGCCAACCCTGAGCGTCGTGTACTACCCGCTGGACAGCAAATCGGCGTTCCAACCGTATGTGGGTGCTGGTATCAACTACACCTGGATCTATGACGAGAGCGTCAGCGGCAGCGCGAAACAAAACGGTTTCAGCAACTTCAAGGCCGAAAACTCCTGGGGCTGGGCCGCGCAGATCGGCGCCGACTACATGATCAACGACAAGTGGATGATCAACGCCCAGGCGCGCTACATCGACATCAACACCAAGGCCACAGTGAACTACAACAACGTGCCTGGCACTCGCGCCAAGGTCAATGTTGACGTTGATCCATTCGTTTACATGGTCGGTATCGGCTACAAGTTCTAAGCGATATTTCACAAACACCGCAAAACCAATGTGGGAGGGGGCTTGCCCCCGATAGCGGTGGCTCAGTCAATGAATCTGTTGACTGATGCCGCGCTATCGGGGGCAAGCCCCCTCCCACATTTTGCTTTGGGGTGTTTCAGCTACGGCGGTAGAACCGATCCAGCAACGCTGGCAACCCCGCTCGCCACGCCCGCGGCTTGATGCCGAAGGTGTGGAGAATTTTCTTGCAGGCCAGCACCGCGTGTTGTGGTTCTTCACCGGCATCCGGCCGAGCCGCATGGGCCTGGGCGGTGGGGGCTTCGATCACCAGCGCACGGAAACTGCGCGCTTCGGTGAGGATCGCCTGGCCCAGCGCCAACGGCGTGGTCGCCTCGTGACCGGCGTAGTGATAAGTGCCCCACAGCGGCGCCGCGCAATCGAGTTGCTTGAGCACGGAGATGATCACCCGCGCCGCATCGTCCACCGGCGTCGGGTTGCCGCGACGGTCGTCCGCCATCAACAGTTCTTCAGTCTGCTCGGCCCGCGCCAGGAAACGCCCGAGGGTGCCGTCGACACTGTCATCCAGCAGCCAGCCAAAGCGCAGCAACACATGCTGCGGGCAGGTGGCGCGCACGCTCTGTTCGATACGCCACAACGCCTGGCCGCGCAGGCCCAGGGGCACCGGCTCGTCCTTTTCGCTGTAGGCAGTGGCGCGGGAGCCATCGAACACGCGGTAGCTGGACGGTTGCAGCAAGGTGATGCTGTGGTGCTGACACAGTTCGGCCAGGCGTTCGATCGCCGACTCCTGGGCGGCCAGACGGCTTTCGCTGACCGTTTCGGCCTGGAACCAATCGAAATAGTAGGCGAGGTTGATCAACGCATCGGGACGGGTGTCGTCGAGCAATTGGGTAAGGCTCGCGGCATCCCAGCCGTCTTGGGGCGGTTTGGGGGCGAGGAAACCGATGTCTTCCTCTGCACCGAGGCGAATCAGCGCCTGCCCGAGGGCATTCCCGCCGCCCAACAACATAAGGCGCATTCGCATAGATTGAGCTGGCCCGGTCTGTTTGGAACGATGGCTAGTATCGACAGGCGTTTGAGCCTTGCCGTGGGTATTTGCCAGAATCGTTGCATTTTGCGGGTTTGTAGCGCAACCGTCACGGACAAAGTGCGGGCTTGCAACTTGGCCCTGGCGGTTGCATATAGGGATCATGAACCTTCCTGAAACAACCGATACGGTCTTGAACGGCTTTCACCCCGCCGTCAGCGCCTGGTTCCGCAGCACCTTCCCCTCGGTGACCCACGCCCAGGCCCAGGCGTGGCCGCTGATCCGCCAGCGCCGCTCGACGCTGATCGCCGCGCCCACCGGCTCCGGCAAGACGCTGACGGCCTTCCTCGCAGTGCTCGATGACCTGGTTCATCAAGGCCTGGCCAACGGCGGGCAACTGCCGGATGAAACCCAGGTGGTGTATGTGTCGCCGCTCAAGGCGCTGTCCAACGACATCCAGATCAACCTGCAAACCCCGCTGACCGGGATCACCGCGCATTTACAGCAACTGGGCCTGCCACCGCTGGCGATCCGCACCGCCGTGCGTACCGGCGACACGCCGCAAAAAGACCGCGTGCTGATGCGCAAGCGTGCGCCGCATATCCTGGTGACCACGCCGGAATCGCTCTACGTGCTGCTGGGCTCGGACTCCGGCCGGCAGATGCTCGCCAGCACGCGCACGGTGATCGTCGATGAGATCCATGCGATTGCGGCGAGCAAACGCGGCAGTCACCTGGCCCTGAGCCTCGAACGCCTGCAAGGCTTGTGCGCCGAGCCGTTGATACGCATCGGTCTGTCGGCCACGCAAAAACCCATCGAGGCGGTGTCGCGTTTTCTGGTGGGCACGGCACGTCCGTGCGCGATCGTCGACATCGGCCATGCGCGCCCGCGTGACCTGGATATCGAAGTGCCGCCGGTGCCGCTGTCAGCGGTAATGGCCAACGACGTGTGGGAATTGGTCTACGACCGCCTCGCCGCCCTCGCCAGCGAACACCGCACCACGCTGATTTTCGTCAACACCCGGCGCCTGGCCGAACGCCTGGCGCGGCATTTGAGCGAGCGCCTGGGCAAGTCCGCCGTGGCCGCGCACCACGGCAGCCTGGCCAAGGAGTTGCGCCTGGACGCCGAACAACGGCTCAAGGCCGGCGCGCTGCAAGTGCTGATCGCCACCGCATCCCTGGAGTTGGGGATCGATATCGGCGAGGTCGACCTGGTGTGCCAGATCGGCTCGCCCGGTTCCATCAATGGGTTTCTGCAAAGAGTCGGCCGCTCCGGGCACCAGGTCGGCGGCACGCCCAAGGGGCGCCTGTTCGCTACCACCCGCGATGATCTGATCGAATGCGCCGCCCTGCTCGACTGCGTGCGCCGGGGCGAGCTGGACACCTTGCACATCCCGGTCGCGCCGCTGGACGTGCTGGCCCAGCAAATCGTCGCCGAAGTCAGCGCGCGGGAATGGCCGGAACAGGCGCTGCTCGAACTTATCCACCGCGCCGCGCCCTATGCCGAGCTGGATGAACGCCATTACCAGGCGCTGGTGCAGATGCTCTGCGACGGCTACAACGGCCGCCAGGGCATCCGCAGCGCCTACTTGCACCGCGACGCCGTGACCGGCACCCTGCGCGGCCGTCGGGGCGCCAGGCTGACCGCCGTGACCAGCGGCGGCACCATCCCCGACAACGCCGACTACAGCGTGTTGCTCGAGCCTCAGGGCCTGAACATCGGCAGCGTCAACGAAGACTTCGCGGTGGAAAGCATCGCCGGGGATGTCTTCCAGCTCGGTAATACGTCCTACCGGATCTTGCGGGTCGAAGCCGGCAAGGTGCGGGTCGAGGACGCCCATGGCCAGCCGCCGACCATCCCGTTCTGGCTCGGCGAAGCGCCGGGGCGCAGCCGCGAATTGTCGGCGGCGGTCGCGCGTTTGCAGGGCCAGTTGGACGAACTGCTCGGCGCCACGCCCGGCGACCTGCAACCCACCCTCGCCTGGCTCACCGACACCCTGCGCCTGAACCGCGCCAGCGCCGAGCAGATCGTGGATTACCTGGCCCGCGCGCGCCTGGCGCTCAGCGCGCTGCCGTCCCAGGACACGCTGATCATGGAGCGGTTTTTCGACGAGTCCGGCGGCACCCAACTGATCATCCACACGCCGTTCGGCAGCCGCATCAACCGCGCCTGGGGCCTGGCGCTGCGCAAGCGCTTCTGCCGCACCTTCAACTTCGAACTGCAAGCGGCGGCCAGCGAGAATGCGATCGTGCTGTCGCTGTCCACCAGCCACAGTTTCGCGCTGGATGAGGTGTGGCGTTATCTCAACAGCCAGACCGCCGAGCACCTGCTGATCCAGGCCGTACTCGACGCGCCGTTGTTCGGCGTGCGCTGGCGCTGGAACGCCGGGGTGGCCCTGGCGTTGCCGCGTTTTACCGGCGGGCGCAAGGTGGCGCCGCAGATCCAGCGGATGAAAAGCGAAGACCTGATCGCCAGCGTGTTTCCCGACCAGATCGCGTGCCTGGAAAACCTCGCCGGCGAGCGCGAAGTACCCGACCACCCGCTGGTCGAACAAACCCTGAATGACTGCCTGCACGAAGCGATGGACAGCGACGGCTGGCTGGCCCTGTTGCGGCGCATCGAGCGCGGCGAGGTACGCCTGATCAGCCGCGACCTGCCGGCGCCCTCGCCCATGGCCGCGGAAATTCTCAGCGCGCGGCCCTACACCTTTCTCGACGACGCGCCGCTGGAAGAACGCCGCACCCAGGCCGTGCTCAACCGGCGCTGGAGCGACCCGCAGAGCACCGACGACCTTGGCGCGCTGGACGCCGACGCCATCGCCGGCGTGCGCGAAGAGGCCTGGCCGGCGCCCCATGGCCTGGATGAAATGCATGAAGCGTTGATGAGCCTGGCGTGCATCGTCGACAGCGAGGTTACGCCGCAATGGCAGCAGTGGTTGCAAACGCTGGCCAAGGGCGGACGCGCCTGTCATCTGCCCCAAGGCCAGTGGGTGGCGGTGGAACGCCTGAGTTGCTTGCGGGCGATTTACCCCAACGACTTGCCGCTGTTGCCCGGCTTCGATGAGCCCTGGACCTTCGATGACGCGCTGGTGGAAGTACTGCGCGCGCGCCTCGGGGGGTTCGGCCCGCTGAGCCTGATCGAAATCGCCGCGCCCCTTGGGCTGCCGGTGACCGACATCGCCCAGGCCCTGGCCCGCCTGGAGCAGGAAGGCTATGTGTTGCGCGGGCGTTTCAGCCCCGGCGCCCGCGAGGAGCAATGGTGCGAACGGCACCTGCTGGCGCGGATTCATCGCTACACGGTCAAGCGCCTGCGCCGGGAAATCGAGCCGGTGGCGTTGCAGGACTTCATGCGCTTTCTGTTCGATTGGCAGCACCTGTCCGACGGTACGCGTGGCCAGGGCAGCGCGATGTTGCCGCAGATCGTCGCCCAGTTCGAAGGCTACGCGGCGGCCACCTCGGCCTGGGACAGTGACTTGCTCAGCGCGCGGCTCAAGGATTACGCATCGACCTGGCTCGACGACCTGTGCCGCAGCGGCAAGCTGGTGTGGACACGCCTGAGCAACAAGCCCGGTGCCACCGCCCTGCGCAGCACGCCCGTGGTGCTGCTGCCGCGCAGCCAGGTGCCGTTGTGGAGCGGGCTGACCGAACAAACCGACAGCACGACGTTGTCGCCCAAGGCGCAGAAAGTCCACCAGACCCTGCGCGAACACGGCGCGTTGTTTTTCGATGAGCTGGCCCACGAAGCCCATCTGCTGCGCAGCGAGCTGGAAACGGCGCTGCAGGAACTGGTCGGCGCCGGCCTGGTGAACGCCGACAGCTTTGCCGGGCTGCGTGCGCTGACCACGCCCGCGAGTAAACGCCAGGCGCGCAGCAGCCGGCGCGGGCGCGGTGCATTTGTCGGCGGCATGGACGATGCCGGGCGCTGGGCGCTGATCCGGCGCCCGTCGACCGCCGCCGGCCCGCACTCGGCCGAAACCCTGGAGCATGTGGCGATGACCTTGCTGCGTCGCTACGGCGTGGTGTTCTGGCGACTGCTGGAGCGCGAGGCGGATTGGCTGCCAAGCTGGCGCGAACTGTTGCGCACCTTTCACCGCCTGGAGGCACGCGGGGAGATTCGCGGCGGGCGGTTCGTCAGCGGGTTGGCGGGCGAACAGTTCGCCTTGCCGGAAGCGATCCCGCTGCTGCGTGAGGTGCGGCGGCGGGCCCATGATGGAAGCCTGATCGCGGTGTGCGGGGCTGATCCGCTGAACCTGGTGGGCACGCTATTGCCGGGCAGCAAAGTGCCGGCGGTGAGTGGTAACCGGATTGTGTATCGCGATGGGCTGCCGGCGGCGGTGATGGTGGCTGGCAAGCAACAGATACTGCTGGATGTGGATCAGCAGGCGGTGCAGGAGAGGCTGATCAGGCATTGAGTCAGGGTGACTTTGAAGGCCTCATCGGGGGCAAGCCCCCTCCCACACGTTGATCTGTGAACACAATCAAATGTGGGAGGGGGCTTGCCCCCGATGAGGCCAGAACATCATCAGGCCTATAGGAAGCTGACGAGGCGAGCGCGGGCGGTGACGACGAAACATTCTTCACACACCAAACCGGCTGCGATACTCGCTGGGCGCCAGGCCGGTGATTTTCTTGAAGGTGGCGCGAAACGCGCTGGGGTCCTGATAGCCCACGGTCCAGGCGATATGGTCGATGGTGCCGTTGGTGAACTCGAGCATTTGCCGGGCTTTGCCCACTCGCAGGTGCTGGCAGTATTCGGTGGGTTTCAAACCCGTCGCGCCGCGAAAGCGCCGCAGGAACGTGCGTTCTTCGAGGCCGGCTTCCTGCGCCATCGCCGCCACCGAGACATCCACCGCGCCACTGGCTTGCAACCAGTGCTGCACTTTCAGGATCGCGCCGTCGCCATGCCCGAGAATCGGCGCAAAGTTGCTGCCGCACTGGCTGGCGCTGTCGCTGTGTTCGATCACCAGAAAGCGCGCCGTGTCCGCCGCAACGCTCGGCCCCATGAGGCGGTCGACCAGGCGCAGGCCCAGTTCGGACCACGCCATCAGCCCGGCGGTGGTGATCAGGTCGCCGTCATCGACGATCGGCTTATCCGCTTCCAGACGCACCGCGGGGTAATGCTCTGCGAACGTACTGGCGGAAGACCAATGGGTGGTGGCGCTGCGCCCGTCCAGCAAACCACTGCGCGCCAGCATGATCGAGCCAATGCACACGCCACCGAGCACGGTGCCCGCCGCGTGTTGTTGG
Organism: Pseudomonas sp. LY-1; assembly: GCF_053502595.1. Classification (NCBI taxonomy): domain Bacteria; kingdom Pseudomonadati; phylum Pseudomonadota; class Gammaproteobacteria; order Pseudomonadales; family Pseudomonadaceae; genus Pseudomonas; species Pseudomonas sp. LY-1. The sequence goes on from NZ_CP094353.1 coordinate 6,172,980, forward strand.
CGTAGCCATTGCAACAACGCGGGTGGCGTCTGTTGCTCGGTGAATTCGCCAATCGACGGTGGCACCAGCACGGCCATCAGCGGTTGGCCGGGGCCGGGATGGCTGGCGAATACGCGCGCGGGCGTACCATCTGCCGCCACCTGCCAATGGCTGACCCGCAGCAGCGGCAATTGCGCGGATTGGTGCGCGCCGGCGATCCGGTTGGCCACCCCGAACAGATCGGTCAGGCCATGCACCGCCGCCAGTTGCGCGCCCTGATAGATCAACACACCCAACTCGATGATCGAGCGTTCCACGGCCATTGTCAGTTTTCCCCCTGCTATTGTCGGTGCAGCCAATCCCCGGTCGGTGCGCCAGCTAAGATACTGGCGCCCATCAACCCATCACGAGGCAACACACATGGCCAAGCAAGCGCTCATCCTAATCGATATCCAGAATGACTACTTCCCCCACGGCAAGTGGCCACTCGACGGCGTGGAAGCCGCGGCAGACAAGGCCGCGCAGGCGCTGCAGGCATTTCGCCAGGCGGGCGATGCGGTGATTCATGTGCGCCATGAGTTCACCTCGGAAGATGCACCGTTCTTCACCCCAGACTCCGAAGGCGCGCATCTGCACCCCAAGGTGCTGAACGAAGGCAGTGAGCCGGTGGTGCTTAAACATTTCGTAAATGCGTTTCGCGAAACCCAACTGCGCACGGTGCTGGAACAACGCAGCATCACTGACCTGGTCGTGGTCGGCAGCATGAGCCATATGTGCATCGACGCCGTGGTACGGGCGGCGGCGGACCTCGGTTACAAGGTCACCGTGCTCCATGACGCCTGCGCCACGCGGGATCAGGAGTTCAACGGGCAAGTGATTCCGGCGGCGCAGGTGCATGGGGCGTATATGGCATCGTTGGCATTTGGGTATGCGAGCGTGGTGTCGACGCAGGAATACTTGCAGGCGCAAGCGGCGGCGGCCTGACCGCCACATGCGGGCGTGGGGCTAGCGGGTTGCGATAATGAACAGGCGCGGGAAAGGCAGCAGCACGGTGCCATCAGCCAGGGCCGGATAAGCCTGGGTAATTCGCGCCTGATAGTCCTGCAGGAAAGCGGCTTTTTCGTCGTCACTCAACGGTGCGAGGAACGGCCGCAATGCCGAGGCCTTGAACCACTCCACCACAGCCGCGTGATCCGCCAGCGGGTGCAGGTAGGTGGTGCGCCACACATCGACGGCACTGCAGTGTTTGCTCAGCAGTTCGTAGTAATAGCTCGCCGTGTGCCGTTCATTGTGTTTGACCGCGCCGATCCTGGCGGACCATGGGCCATCGGCGGCGACTTCACGCGCCAGCCGATGGGCGGGCTCGTCGAGGTTGTCCGGGGTTTGCACCGCCAGGGTTCCGCCGGAGGTCAACTGGCTGACCAGGTGTGGGTAAAGCGTGGCGTGGTCCGGCAGCCATTGCAGGGAAGCATTCGCCAGGATCACATCGAACGGTTGCGCCGGGCTCCAGGCGCCGATATCCGCCCGTTCGAAGTTCAGCGTCGGCAGGCGCTTGCGGGCGTCGGCCAGCATGTCGTCGGAGCTGTCCATGCCGGTGACGCGAGCCTGCGGAAAACGCTCGGCCAACACTTGCGTGGAATTACCGGGGCCGCAGCCCAGGTCGACGGCGGTTTGCACCGCGGTATTGGGAATGGCCGCGACCAGATCACGGACGGGGCGTGTGCGCTGTTGTTCGAACAGCGTGTATTGCTTGGCGGACCAGGTCATCGCGGCGTTCCTTGTGCTTAAAGGTTGGCCACAGCCTAAATCGTGTGAGCCATGAGAACAAACGCCAGGGATCACCTCACCATCGGAAGATGCCTGCACACCCTGCGCAGCGTGCGCAAACCCGAACTAAGATTAGGTTAGACCTGCACGAGCCAAGTCCTCTGCGAATCGTTAATACCAATGCCAGCGTAGTGTCCACGGACGGCTTTCTGGTCTCCACCGCCAAGTCTGTTCACGTCAATGGAGCTACGCCATGACTTATCTGACAACTCGCGAAGGCAACGAGCTTTATTATAAAGACTGGGGCAGCGGCCAGCCTGTTATGTTCTGCCACGGCTGGCCACTGAACAGCGACAGCTGGGAATCGCAAATGCTGCATTTCGCCAACAACGGTTTTCGCGCCATCGCGCATGACCGCCGCGGGCATGGCCGCTCAAGCCAGCCGTGGGGCGGCAATGACATGGACCACTACGCGGACGACCTGGCGGAACTGATCGAGCACCTGGATCTGACCAACGTGATCCTCTTCGGTTTCTCCACCGGAGGCGGTGAAGTTGCACGCTATATCGCTCGCCATGGCACTTCGCGCGTGGCCAAGGCCGGCTTGATCTGCGCGGTAACGCCGCTGATGCTGAGAACCCCCAGTAACCCCCAAGGGACACCGATCGAAGTTTTTGACGGGATGCGTGCCGACTCCATCGCCAACCATTCGCAGCTCTACCTCGATCTGGCCAGCGGCCCTTTCTATGGATTCAACCGGGTAGGCGTCGAACCCTCGCAAGGCTTGATCAATTCATTCTGGATGCAGGGTGTAATGGGAGGGCACAAAAATACTTTTGACAGCATCAAGGCATTTTCGGAGACAGACTTTCGAGCGGACTTGAGGCGTTTCAGTATTCCCACCCTCATCATTCATGGTGATGACGATCAAATCGTGCCGATCCAATCTTCGGCACTGGAAAGCAAGCGCCTAATCCCGCATGCCCAGTTGCTGGTCTATACGGGCGCTCCGCATGGGTTGACCGACACGCACAAGCAACGAGCCAATGAAGATATGTTGCGTTTCGCAATGCTCTAGGCTGGGTACTGTACATAAACCGCACGACCTTCAAGGTCGTGCGGTTCTTTTAGTATGTAACTGTTTTGCTGCGGTATGCGCTAGAACGGAATATCGTCATCAAAGCTGTCGAAATCCGCAGCCGGTTGCGGAGCGGCCTGTTGTGGCGCTGGGCGCGACTCACGCTGTGGCTGCTGGCTTGGCTGCGGACGCGACTGCTGTGGACGCGGTGCCGAGTTGGACATGCCGCCCTGGCCCTGTTGGTCGCCCTGTGGACGGCCGCCGAGCAGTTGCATGGTGCCTTGCATGTCGACCACGATTTCAGTGGTGTAACGCTTGATGCCGTCTTTTTCCCACTCGCGGGTCTGCAGTTTGCCTTCGATGTAGACCTGAGAACCTTTGCGCAGGTATTCACCGGCGATCTCTGCCACTTTGCCGAACATCGACACACGGTGCCATTCGGTTTTCTCGACCTTCTGGCCGGTCTGCTTGTCGGTCCACTGTTCGCTGGTCGCCAGACTCAGGTTGGTCACGGCGTTACCGTTAGGCAAGTAGCGAACTTCGGGATCCTGGCCGCATGTACCGACCAATATGACTTTGTTAACCCCACGGGCCATAACGTTCTCCTAAGCTGGGCGCGCTGTCGGCACTGGGTTGACCAGTTGCTCGAGCGTCGCGCGATCCAATAATTCGGTGTCCAATTTGATGTAGATGGCGGCTTCTTCAGCAATAACCACAGCATCGGTAACCCCTGTAACGGCCTTAAGACGCTCGGCCAAGCCAGCTTCGCGTATCGCTTCAGGCGATAACGGCAAGCGCAGACTCGTCACATAGGGAGGTTCGCGCATGGTAACAGCAAAGGCTAGCCAGAGGGCAGCCAGACCTGCGCATCCGAGGAACACAACCGACAAACCGCCGTGCTGGAACATCCAGCCACCCATGATGCCGCCCAGTGCAGAGCCCAGGAACTGGCTGGTGGAATACACCCCCATCGCCGTGCCCTTGCCGCCGGCCGGTGAAACTTTACTGATCAGCGAAGGCAGCGAAGCCTCCAGCAGGTTGAACGCGGTGAAGAACACCACCGTACCGATTACCAGCGCCCGCAGGCTGTCGCCGAACTGCCAGAAGAATAGCTCAGTGAGCATCAGCGTCACGACGGCGCCGAGTAAAACTCGTTTCATTTTGCGTTTCTTCTCGCCATAGATGATGAACGGGATCATGGCGAAGAATGAAATCAGCAGCGCGGTCAGATAGACCCACCAGTGCTGTTCCTTGGGCAGCCCGGCTTTTTCCACCAGGGCCAGGGGCAAGGCAACGAAGCTGCTCATCAGCATCGCGTGCAATACAAAGATACCTAAATCCAGGCGCAGCAGGTCCGGGTGTTTGAGGGTCGGCAGCAGCGCCTGGCGCGCGACGCCGGATTCACGGTGCTGCAGAGTGCCGGTGGAACGCGGCACCATGAAGGCCACGATCACGATACCGAACAACGCCATGCCGCCGGTGGCCAGGAACAGCCCGTGCAAACCGAAGGCGCGGGTCAGCAACGGGCCGACCACCATCGCGACGGCGAACGACAGGCCGATGGTCATGCCGATCATGGCCATGGCCTTGGTGCGGTGTTGTTCGCGGGTCAGGTCCGACAGCAAGGCCATGACCGCTGCGGAAATCGCGCCAGCGCCCTGTAGGACACGCCCGGCGATCACGCCCCAGATCGAATCGGACTGGGCCGCGAGTACGCTGCCGAGGGCAAACACGATCAACCCGAGGTAGATCACCGGGCGGCGGCCGATGCGGTCGGAAATGATCCCGAACGGAATCTGGAAAATCGCCTGGGTCAGGCCATAAGCGCCAATGGCCAGGCCGATCAGGGCGGGGGTCGCGCCTGCGAGATCCATCCCGTAGGTCGCCAGCACCGGCAACACCATGAACATGCCAAGCATACGGAAGGCGAACACCAGGGCCAGACCGCTTGCTGCTCGGGTCTCGCCGCTACTCATGCGTTCGCTGTGGGGATCGTGCATGGAAAAACCTCGTGTGAACCGGCGGCGATTCTACCAGTCCCATCGATTGAGAGGGTATATGCGGCGGTTTGCCGCGCAGGTTTCATGTAAGGCTGCACCTGGCACCTTGACAGTGTATATTCATCCAGTCTTTAGCCGTATACTCCGGCATTATTTACGCCCGCCGTGCGAGGCCATCTTGGACAAGATCCTGATTCGTGGGGCTAGAACCCACAACCTGAAGAACATCGACCTGACCCTGCCCCGGGACAAACTGATCGTCATCACCGGTTTGTCCGGGTCCGGCAAATCGTCGCTGGCGTTCGACACGCTGTACGCCGAAGGCCAGCGGCGCTATGTCGAGTCGCTGTCGGCCTATGCCCGCCAGTTTCTGTCGATGATGGAAAAACCCGACGTCGACACCATCGAAGGCCTGTCGCCGGCAATTTCCATCGAGCAGAAGTCGACTTCCCACAACCCGCGCTCCACCGTGGGCACCATCACCGAGATCTACGACTACCTGCGCCTGCTGTATGCGCGCGTCGGTATCCCGCGCTGCCCGGACCACGACATCCCGCTGGAAGCCCAGACCGTCAGCCAGATGGTCGACCTGGTGCTGGCCCAGCCGGAAGGCGCCAAGCTGATGCTGCTGGCGCCGGTGATTCGCGAGCGCAAGGGTGAACACCTTTCAGTGTTTGAAGAACTGCGTGCGCAAGGTTTCGTGCGTGCGCGGATCAACGGCAAGCTGTACGAGCTGGACGAAGCGCCGAAGCTCGACAAGCAGAAGAAGCACTCGATCGATGTCGTGGTCGACCGCTTCAAAGTACGCGCCGACTTGCAGCAGCGCCTGGCGGAATCCTTCGAGACAGCCCTGAAGCTGGCGGACGGTATCGCCCTGGTCGCGCCGATGGACGACGAACCGGGCGAAGAGATCATCTTCTCCGCACGCTTTGCCTGCCCGATCTGTGGCCACGCCATCAGCGAGCTGGAACCCAAGCTGTTTTCCTTCAACAACCCGGCCGGCGCCTGCCCGACCTGCGATGGCCTGGGCGTGAAGCAGTTCTTCGACATCAAGCGCCTGGTCAATGGCGAGCTGACGCTGGCGGAAGGCGCGATACGCGGCTGGGACAGGCGTAACGTCTATTACTTCCAGATGCTCGGCTCATTGGCCTCGCACTATAAGTTCAGCCTGGAAGTACCGTTCAACCAACTGCCGGCGGATCAGCAGAAGGTCATTCTCAACGGCAGCGGCTCGCAGAACGTCGACTTCAAATACCTCAACGACCGTGGCGATATCGTCAAACGCTCGCATCCGTTCGAAGGCATCGTACCCAACCTCGAACGCCGCTACCGCGAGACCGAGTCGGCGAGCGTGCGGGAAGAACTGGCCAAGTTCCTCAGCACCCAGCCCTGCCCGGATTGCCGAGGCACCCGCCTGCGCCGTGAGGCGCGACACGTATGGGTTGGCGAGAAGACCCTGCCGGCGGTGACCAACCTGCCGATCGGCGACGCCTGTGAATATTTCGGCGTACTCAAGCTGACCGGACGCCGTGGGGAGATTGCCGACAAGATCCTCAAGGAGATTCGCGAGCGCCTGCAGTTCCTGGTCAACGTCGGCCTGGATTACCTGTCGCTGGACCGCAGCGCGGATACCTTGTCGGGCGGTGAAGCCCAGCGCATCCGCCTGGCCAGCCAGATCGGCGCCGGCCTGGTGGGCGTGTTGTATATCCTTGATGAGCCGTCGATTGGCTTGCACCAGCGCGACAACGATCGCCTCCTGGGCACGCTGAAACACCTGCGGGACATCGGCAACACGGTGATCGTGGTCGAGCACGACGAAGACGCGATTCGCCTGGCCGATTATGTGGTCGATATCGGCCCGGGGGCCGGCGTGCATGGTGGGCATATCGTCGCCCAAGGCACGCCTGCCGAGGTGATGGCTCATCCAGACTCGCTGACCGGCAAGTACCTGTCCGGGCGCGTGAGGATTGAAGTGCCGTCCAAGCGCACGCCACGCAACAAGAAGATGGCGTTGCACCTCAAGGGCGCGCGCGGCAACAACCTGCGCAATGTCGACCTGGAAATTCCGCTGGGTCTGCTGACCTGCGTGACCGGTGTTTCCGGCTCGGGCAAGTCGACGCTGATCAACAACACGCTGTTCCCGTTGAGCGCCACCGCCCTGAACGGCGCGACCACGCTGGAAGCGGCTGCGCACGACAGCATCAAGGGCCTGGAGCTCCTCGACAAAGTGGTCGATATCGACCAGAGCCCGATTGGCCGTACTCCCCGCTCCAACCCGGCGACCTATACCGGGCTGTTCACGCCCATTCGCGAGTTGTTCGCCGGCGTGCCGGAATCCCGCTCGCGGGGCTACGGGCCGGGCCGGTTCTCGTTCAACGTCAAGGGAGGGCGCTGCGAAGCGTGCCAGGGCGATGGCTTGATCAAGGTGGAGATGCACTTCCTGCCGGACATCTACGTGCCGTGCGATGTGTGCAAGAGCAAGCGCTACAACCGCGAAACCCTTGAGATCAAATACAAGGGCAAGAACATCCACGAAACCCTGGAGATGACCATCGAGGAAGCGCGGGTGTTCTTCGACGCGGTTCCGGCGTTGGCGCGCAAGCTGCAGACGCTGATGGATGTGGGCTTGTCGTACATCAAGCTGGGGCAATCGGCGACCACGCTGTCCGGTGGTGAAGCGCAACGGGTCAAGCTGTCCCGTGAGCTGTCCAAGCGCGACACCGGTAAAACCCTGTATATCCTCGATGAGCCGACCACGGGCCTGCACTTCGCGGACATTCAGCAATTGCTGGATGTGTTGCACCGCCTGCGTGACCACGGCAACACCGTGGTGGTGATCGAGCACAACCTGGATGTGATCAAGACCGCCGACTGGCTGGTCGACCTCGGGCCGGAAGGCGGTTCCAAGGGCGGTCAGATCATCGCGGTAGGTACGCCGGAGCAGGTCTCCGAGATGCCGCAATCGCACACGGGTTACTACTTGAAACCGTTGCTCGCGCGCGACCGGGCCTGATTTATCCGGCCCAATAAAAAGCCCCTGTCACTTCAACGGTGACAGGGGCTTTTTTACAGCCGGGAATCAGAACTGCGATTGCAGGTAATTCTCCAGGCCGACCAGCTTGATCAGGCCCAGCTGCTTTTCCAGCCAGTAGGTGTGATCTTCTTCGGTATCGGCCAACTGCACGCGCAGAATTTCACGAGTGACATAGTCGTTGTGCTGCTCGCACAGCTCGATGCCCTTGCAGAGCGCGGCACGGACCTTGTTCTCGAGGCGCAGGTCGGCGGCGAGCATCTCAGGCACCGTTGTGCCTACGTCCAAGTCGTCGGGACGCATGCGTGGCGTGCCTTCGAGCATCAGGATACGGCGCATCAGTGCGTCGGCGTGCTGGGTCTCTTCTTCCATCTCATGGTTGATACGCTCGTAGAGCTCGGTAAAGCCCCAGTCTTCGTACATACGCGAATGGATGAAATATTGGTCACGAGCCGCGAGTTCGCCCGTCAGCAACGTGTTGAGGTAATCGATTACGTCGGGGTGACCTTGCATCGCCCTACATCTCCCTGCTTGAAAGTCTTTAGTTTGAACCATGCTGACCCATAGGTCACGGAGCCAACGGCTGAAAAGTGAAGATTTCCTGAGAAAAGCAGCTGAATTAACGCAAAAACCGCCCAAATGAGGGCGGTTCTGCTTATCGTTTAGAGTCAGTTAATCGATACACCCAGCGCCTTTGCGATTGCTTCTCCATAAGCCGGATCGGCTTTGAAGAAGTGCTGCAACTGCCGCTGGACCACATCACTGGAAACCCCCGCCATGGCGCCGGCGATGTTGCCGGTGAGCAAGGCTTTCTGCTCATCGTTCATCAGGCGGAACAGCGCACCGGCGTGGCTGTAATAGTCGGTGTCTTCGCGGTGATCGTAACGATCCGCGGCACCGCTCAGGGCCAATGCGGGCTCGGCGTACTGTGGCGCTTGTTTCGGCGCGTCGGCGTAGCTGTTTGGCTCATAGTTGGGCGCCCCACCGCCGTTGCTGCCGAAGGCCATCGAGCCATCACGCTGGTAGCTGTTGACTGGGCTACGTGGGGCATTCACCGGCAGTTGCTGGTGGTTGGTGCCGATACGGTAGCGGTGGGCATCTGCGTAAGCGAAGACGCGACCTTGCAGCATGCGGTCCGGCGACAGGCCAACACCCGGGACCATGTTGCTCGGGCCGAACGCCGCTTGTTCCACTTCGGCGAAGTAGTTCTGCGGATTACGGTTGAGCTCCAGTTCACCGACTTCGATCAGCGGGAACTCCTTCTGCGACCAGGTTTTGGTCACGTCAAAGGGGTTCTCGTAATGTGCGTTGGCCTGGGCCTCGGTCATGATCTGAATGCAGACGCGCCATTTCGGGAAATCCCCGCGCTCGATCGCACCAAACAGATCGCGCTGTGCGTAATCAGGGTCGGTACCGGCCAAACGTGCCGCCTCGGCCGGTGCCAGGTTCTTGATGCCTTGCTTGGTCTTGTAGTGCCACTTCACCCAGTGCCGCTCGCCTTTGGCGTTGATCAAGCTGTAGGTGTGGCTACCGAAGCCGTGCATGTGGCGGTAACCGTCAGGGATACCACGGTCCGAAAACAGGATGGTGACCTGGTGCAGCGCCTCCGGGGAGTGCGACCAGAAATCCCACATCATCTGCGCGCTTTTCAGATTGCTTTGCGGCAGGCGTTTTTGAGTGTGGATGAAATCAGGGAACTTGAGTGGGTCGCGGATGAAGAACACCGGGGTGTTGTTACCGACGATGTCCCAGTTGCCTTCTTCGGTGTAGAACTTCAAGGCAAAGCCACGAGGGTCGCGCTCGGTATCCGCCGAACCACGTTCGCCACCGACCGTGGAGAAACGCAGAAAGGTCGGCGTTTGTTTACCAACGGCCTCGAACAGCTTGGCGCTGGTGTACTGAGTAATGTCCCGGGTAACGGTGAACGTGCCGTAAGCACCCGAACCTTTGGCGTGTACGCGACGCTCAGGGATGTTTTCGCGGTTGAAGTGAGCGAGCTTCTCGATCAGGTGAAAATCATCGAGCAACAACGGGCCACGCGGGCCGGCGGAACGGGAGTTCTGGTTATCCGCCACGGGAGCGCCGCTAGCGGTGGTAAGAATTTTGTTCTGGCTCATGTTCAATCTTCCTCAGGTCGGACTTGGAACTGCCGGCTAATCGGCTTGCAGTGAGTATTGATCATCAACATGACGTCTACAAATTCATTAAATTGTGGACATCAATAGAAAATTACTACCAATACACCCGACGCCCATAATGCCGCGGCCAGATCGATGCACGTTTGTATCCATGGCGCTTTTCTTACGCGCACAAAAAACCGGGCGCTAGGCCCGGTTCTTCGTTACAGACTGTCGTCTTACTCGGCGCTTACAGCTTCACCGGCAGTAGCACGATCAACCAACTCGACATACGCCATAGGCGCGTTGTCGCCAGCGCGGAAACCGCACTTGAGGATGCGCAGGTAGCCACCCTCACGGGTAGCGTAACGCTTGCCCAGGTCGTTGAAGAGCTTACCAACGATAGCTTTCGAACGAGTACGGTCGAAGGCCAGACGGCGGTTAGCCAGGCTGTCTGTCTTAGCCAAAGTGATCAGCGGCTCAGCAACGCGACGCAGTTCTTTAGCTTTCGGCAGTGTAGTTTTGATCAGCTCGTGCTCGAACAGCGACACCGCCATGTTTTGGAACATGGCCTTACGGTGCGAGCTGGTACGGCTCAGGTGACGTCCACTTTTACGATGACGCATGGTTCATTCCTTACCAAACTCACGTTCGGTGATTACGACGATCAGGCAGTCGCCTTGTCGTCCTTCTTAAGACTTGCAGGCGGCCAGTTGTCGAGGCGCATGCCGAGGGACAGACCGCGGGAGGCCAGAACGTCCTTGATTTCAGTCAAGGATTTCTTGCCCAGGTTCGGAGTCTTCAACAGTTCTACTTCGGTACGCTGAATCAGGTCGCCGATGTAGTAAATGTTTTCCGCCTTAAGGCAGTTAGCCGAACGTACAGTCAGTTCCAGATCGTCAACCGGGCGAAGCAGGATCGGATCGATCTCGTCTTCCTGCTCGATTACCACTGGTTCGCTGTCGCCTTTGAGGTCGACGAACGCAGCCAACTGCTGTTGCAGAATGGTTGCAGCGCGACGGATAGCCTCTTCAGGGTCCAGAGTACCGTTGGTTTCCAGATCAATAACCAGCTTGTCCAGGTTAGTACGCTGCTCGACACGGGCGTTTTCCACCACGTATGCGATGCGGCGAACCGGGCTGAACGAAGAGTCAAGCTGCAAGCGACCAATGCTGCGGCTTTCGTCTTCATCGCTCTGACGCGAGTCGGCCGGTTCATAACCACGACCACGAGCTACAGTGAGCTTCATGTTCAGGGCGCCGTTAGACGCCAGGTTAGCGATTACGTGATCGGGGTTAACGATCTCGACATCATGATCCAGCTGAATATCGGCAGCGGTAACCACCCCCGAACCCTTCTTCGACAAGGTCAGCGTAACTTCGTCACGGCCGTGCAGCTTGATAGCCAGACCTTTAAGGTTCAACAGGATTTCAATTACGTCTTCCTGTACACCTTCGATGGCGCTGTACTCGTGGAGCACACCGTCAATCTCGGCCTCGACTACTGCACAGCCGGGCATTGAGGACAACAGGATGCGGCGCAGCGCGTTGCCCAGGGTGTGGCCAAAACCACGCTCGAGAGGCTCGAGTGTGATTTTGGCGCGGGTTGGACTGACAACCTGCACATCAATGTGGCGGGGTGTCAGGAACTCATTTACCGAAATCTGCATGGATGCACCTATTTTCTAGCCCTTACTTGGAGTAGAGCTCGACAATCAGGCTTTCGTTGATGTCGGCGGACAGATCACTGCGAGCTGGAACGTTCTTGAAAACGCCCGACTTCTTCTCAGTGTCTACTTCTACCCATTCTACGCGGCCACGTTGGGCACACAGATCGAGAGCTTGGACAATGCGAAGTTGGTTTTTTGCTTTCTCGCGAACAGCGACCACGTCACCAGCACGAACCTGGTAGGACGGAACGTTTACGGTCTGGCCGTTAACGCTGATCGACTTGTGCGATACCAGCTGACGGGATTCGGCACGAGTAGAACCAAAGCCCATACGGTATACAACGTTGTCCAGACGGCATTCGAGCAGTTGCAGCAGGTTTTCACCGGTTGCACCTTTCTTGCCAGCAGCTTCTTTGTAGTAGCCGCTGAACTGACGCTCGAGAACGCCGTAGATACGACGGACCTTCTGCTTTTCACGCAGTTGGGTGCCGTAATCGGACTGGCGACCGCGGCGTTGGCCGTGGATACCAGGTGCTGCTTCAATGTTGCACTTCGATTCGATCGCGCGCACGCCGCTCTTCAGGAAGAGATCGGTGCCTTCGCGACGAGCGAGTTTGCATTTTGGACCAATGTAACGAGCCATTCTTTACAATCTCCTGGATTACACGCGGCGCTTCTTCGGCGGACGGCACCCGTTGTGCGGGATTGGCGTCACGTCGGTGATGCTGGCGATCTTATAGCCACAGCCGTTCAAAGCACGGACAGCGGACTCACGACCTGGACCTGGACCTTTGACGTTAACGTCGAGGTTTTTCAGGCCGTATTCCAGCGCAGCTTGACCAGCACGTTCAGCAGCTACTTGAGCAGCAAACGGGGTGGACTTGCGGGAACCGCGGAAACCCGAACCACCGGAGGTAGCCCAAGAAAGCGCGTTACCTTGACGGTCGGTGATGGTCACGATGGTGTTGTTAAAAGAAGCATGGATGTGGGCGATGCCATCAACCACTGTCTTTTTAACTTTTTTACGAGGACGAGCAGCAGGTTTTGCCATGATAATTTTCCTGTCGATTCGCGGGGGCGATTACTTGCGGATCGGCTTACGCGGACCTTTACGGGTACGCGCGTTAGTCTTGGTACGCTGACCGCGTACTGGAAGACCACGACGATGACGCAGACCGCGATAGCAACCGAGGTCCATCAAACGCTTGATTTTCATGTTGATTTCGCGACGCAGGTCACCTTCAGTGGTGAACTTCGCCACTTCGCCACGCAGCAATTCAACCTGCTCGTCGCTCAGATCCTTGATCTTAGCGGCTGGGTTTACCCCAGCGACCGCGCAAATTTTCTGCGCAGTAGTGCGACCAACACCATAGATGTAGGTCAGCGAGATAACAGTGTGCTTGTTATCTGGAATGTTAACGCCTGCAATACGGGCCATTCAGTGGGACTCCAATTGACAGCTACCTACGCCCCGGAAGCCAAGAAATAGGGCGCGAGATAATATCGCTGTAATAACAAATAATCAACCCGGCAGCGCACTAGCTGCCGGGCTTCAAGCGGATCACACTCAGCCTTGGCGCTGTTTGTGACGCGGTTCCGCGCTGCAAATTACTCGAACAACACCTTCGCGGCGAATAATCTTGCAGTTACGGCACAGCTTTTTCACCGATGCACGAACTTTCATCACCAACTCCTCGAACCTTATGGGTACTCAGCGCAACATGCCGCTGCCGTAACCCTTCAGGTTGGCTTTCTTCATCAGGGATTCGTACTGGTGCGAAACGAGGTGCGATTGTACTTGGGACATGAAGTCCATCACAACCACGACCACGATCAGCAACGAGGTCCCGCCAAGGTAGAACGGAACGTTTGCTGCAACCACCAGGAACTGGGGCAACAAGCACACGGCCGTCATATATAGAGCACCGAACAGGGTCAAACGAGTCAGAACGCCATCAATGTAGCGTGCAGACTGCTCACCTGGACGGATGCCCGGAATAAAGGCACCGGACTTCTTCAGGTTTTCCGCTACGTCTTTCGGATTGAACATCAACGCCGTATAGAAGAAGCAGAAGAAAATAATCCCTGCACTAAACAGCAGAATATTCAACGGCTGACCAGGAGCGATCGACTGAGAGAGGTCCTGCAGCCAGCCCATGTTTTCAGACTGACCAAACCAGGTACCCAACGAAGCCGGAAACAGCAAGATGCTGCTCGCGAAAATCGCCGGAATAACACCGGCCATATTCACTTTCAGCGGCAAGTGGCTGGTCTGCGCAGCAAAGACCTTACGGCCCTGCTGACGCTTGGCGTAGTGAACAGCAATACGACGCTGGCCACGCTCAATGAACACCACAAAACCGATAATCGCTACTGCCAGCAAACCGATGGCAACCAGGGCGAAAATGTTGATATCACCCTGACGTGCAGACTCGAAAGACTGCCCGATCGCTCTCGGAAGACCGGCGACGATACCTGCGAAAATCAACATCGAGATACCGTTACCAACACCACGCTCAGTAATCTGCTCACCCAGCCACATCATGAACATCGCACCAGCCACAAACGTGGATACCGCGACGAAATGGAAGCCAAAGTCACCAGTGAACGCAACACCCTGCCCCGCCAGGCCAACGGACATGCCGATAGCTTGAACCAGGGCGAGGATGACAGTGCCGTAGCGGGTGTACTGGCTAATCTTGCGACGGCCAGCTTCACCTTCCTTCTTCAACTGCTCCAGCTGCGGGCTGACGGCGGTCATCAGTTGCATGATGATCGATGCCGAAATGTACGGCATGATCCCCAGTGCAAAAATGCTCATCCGTTCCAGCGCGCCGCCGGAAAACATGTTGAACAAGCTAAGAATGGTCCCCTCATTCTGTCGAAACAGGTCTGCGAGTCGGTCCGGGTTGATACCTGGAACCGGGATGTGTGCGCCTATTCGGTAGACGATAATCGCCAGGAACAGAAAACGCAGACGAGCCCAAAGTTCAGACATACCGCCTTTGCCGAGCGCTGAGAGAGCACCTTGCTTAGCCATTTATTCCTCGAACTTGCCGCCAGCTGCTTCGATAGCCGAACGCGCACCTTTGGTGGCGCCGATTCCCTTGCCGATAGTGACAGCGCGAGTCACTTCACCGGACAGCATGATTTTCACACGCTGTACGTTGACGTTGATCACGTTGGCATCTTTCAGGGTCTGCACAGTAACGATGTCGCCTTCCACTTTAGCCAGCTCGGACAGACGCACTTCTGCGCGGTCCATGGCCTTCAGGGATACGAAACCGAACTTAGGCAGGCGACGATGCAGCGGCTGTTGACCGCCTTCAAAGCCTGGAGCAATGGTGCCACCGGAGCGGGAGGTTTGACCTTTGTGGCCACGGCCACCAGTCTTACCCAAACCGCTACCGATACCACGGCCCGGACGATGCTTTTCGCGACGGGAACCCGGCGCTGGACTCAGATCATTGAGTTTCATCGATTAACCCTCGACACGCAGCATGTAGTAAGCCTTGTTGATCATCCCGCGATTCTCGGGAGTATCCTGGACTTCTACAGTGTGACCGATGCGACGCAGACCCAAACCCTTAACGCACAATTTGTGGTTAGGGATGCGGCCGGTCATGCTTTTGATCAGCGTTACTTTAACGGTAGCCATGATCAGAAGATCTCCTTGACGCTTTTGCCACGCTTGGCGGCAATGGATTCAGGAGACTGCATTGCTTTCAAACCCTTGAAAGTGGCGTGAACCACGTTTACTGGGTTAGTCGAGCCGTAGCACTTGGCCAGAACGTTCTGAACGCCAGCAACTTCGAGGACAGCACGCATAGCGCCGCCAGCGATGATACCGGTACCTTCAGAAGCAGGCTGCATGTACACCTTCGAAGCGCCATGGGCGGACTTCATTGCGTACTGCAGAGTGGTGCCGTTCAGATCAACTTGGATCATGTTGCGACGAGCAGCTTCCATTGCCTTCTGGATCGCAGCAGGCACTTCACGTGACTTGCCACGGCCGAAGCCAACGCGCCCTTTACCATCACCCACCACGGTCAACGCGGTGAAAGTGAAGATACGGCCGCCTTTAACGGTTTTGGCTACGCGGTTAACTTGAACCAGCTTCTCAATGTAGCCTTCGTCGCGCTTTTGGTCGTTATTTGACATAACTTAGAACTCCAGCCCAGCTTCACGAGCAGCATCAGCCAGCGCCTTGACGCGACCGTGATACTTGAAGCCAGAGCGGTCGAAAGCCACCTGCGAGACGCCAGCGGCTTTAGCACGCGTAGCGACCAGCTGGCCAACCTTAGTGGCCGCGTCGATGTTGCCGGTGGCACCATCACGCAGTTCTTTATCCAAAGTCGAGGCGCTTGCCAGGACTTTGTTGCCGTCGGCCGAGATGACCTGGGCGTAGATGTGCTGCGACGAGCGGAACACGCAGAGACGCACGACTTCGAGTTCGTGCATTTTCAGGCGTGCTTTGCGAGCGCGACGCAGTCGAGTAACTTTTTTGTCGGTCATTTGCTATGCCCTACTTCTTCTTGGCTTCTTTACGACGGACGACTTCGTCCGCGTAGCGCACACCTTTGCCTTTGTACGGCTCTGGTGGACGGAAGTCGCGGATCTCAGCGGCCACCTGACCTACCAGCTGCTTATCGATGCCCTTGATCAGGATATCGGTTTGGCTAGGGGTCTCAGCGGTGATGCCTTCCGGCAGTTCGTAATCCACTGGGTGCGAGAAGCCAAGGGCCAGGTTCAAAACCGTGCCTTTTGCTTGCGCTTTGTAACCAACACCGACCAGCTGGAGCTTACGCTCGAAGCCTTGGCTTACGCCTTGGACCATGTTGTTTACCAACGCACGCGTGGTACCGGCCATTGCGCGAGTTTGTTGATCGCCATTGCGAGCAGCGAAACGCAGCTCACCAGCTTCTTCAACGATCTCAACGGACGAATGGATGTTCAGTTCAAGAGTACCCTTGGCACCCTTCACCGAAAGCTGTTGGCCTGCGAATTTTACTTCGACACCGGCTGGCAGCTTAACGGGGTTCTTAGCGACGCGAGACATGCTTATCCCCCCTTAGAACACAGTGCAAAGAACTTCGCCGCCGACACCGGCAGCGCGCGCAGCACGATCCGTCATCACACCTTTGTTGGTGGAGACGATAGACACGCCAAGACCGCCACGAACTTTCGGCAGATCTTCAACGGACTTGTACTGACGCAGGCCTGGACGGCTAACGCGCTTCACTTCCTCGATGACCGGACGGCCTTCGAAGTACTTCAGCTCGATGGACAGCAGTGGTTTGATTTCGCTGCTGATCTGATAACCCGCAATGTAGCCTTCGTCTTTCAGGACTTTGGCAACAGCTACCTTCAACGTGGAAGATGGCATGCTTACGACGGACTTTTCAGCCATCTGGGCATTACGGATACGAGTTAGCATGTCCGCTAACGGGTCCTGCATACTCATGGGCTAGACGCTCCTAATACAAAAAAATTAGCCTTGCGGCTACATATGTCGCTGAGTATCTCCGGGCATAGAAAACACGGGCTCAGGCGAGCCGGGTATTCTAGACACACTCCGGAAATGAAACAAGCCCCAAAAGGGGCTTGTTCCAGATTCAAGGTACCGGCGGTCAGTATCTTGCGATTCAGACCGTCCGGACTTTGAAAGTACTTACCAGCTGGCTTTAACCAGACCTGGTACGTCACCACGCATTGCCGCTTCACGCAGTTTGTTACGGCCGAGGCCGAACTTGCGGTAAACGCCGTGTGGACGACCGGTCAGGCGGCAGCGGTTACGCATGCGCGAGGCGCTTGCGTCACGTGGCTGCTTCTGCAGAGCTACTGTGGCTTCCCAACGTGCTTCTGGACTTGCGTTCAGATCAACGATGATTGCTTTCAGTGCTGCACGCTTCTTGGCGTACTTGGCAACCGTGAGCTGACGTTTCAGCTCGCGGTTTTTCATGCTCATCTTGGCCATGGTCCTACTCCAATCAGTTGCGGAACGGGAATTTGAAAGCACGCAACAGGGCGCGACCTTCATCATCGTTCTTGGCAGTGGTGGTCAGGGTGATGTCCAGACCGCGGAGAGCATCGATCTTGTCGTAGTCGATTTCCGGGAAGATGATCTGCTCTTTCACGCCCATGCTGTAGTTACCACGACCATCGAAGGACTTGGCATTCAGGCCGCGGAAGTCGCGGACCCGAGGCAGGGAGATCGACAGCAGACGATCCAGGAATTCGTACATACGCTCACGGCGCAGAGTCACTTTGACGCCGATCGGCCAACCTTCACGGACTTTAAAGCCAGCGATGGATTTCCGAGCGTAAGTCACAACGACTTTTTGACCGGTGATCTTTTCCAGGTCAGCAACAGCGTGCTCGATGACTTTTTTGTCGCCGATCGCTTCGCCCAGACCCATGTTCAGGGTGATTTTGGTAACGCGCGGAACTTCCATCACGTTCCCGAGCTTAAGTTCTTCCTTAAGCTTGGGGGCGATTTCCTTCCGGTAAATCTCTTGTAGTCGTGCCATGGTCTTATCTACCTAGCAGTGTTCAAGCATCAACCGCTTTTTGGGTCGACTTGAAGACACGAATTTTCTTACCGTCTTCTACTTTGAAACCAACGCGGTCAGCCTTGTTGGTTTCGCCGTTGAAGATGGCGACGTTAGAAGCGTGCAGTGGCGCTTCTTTCTCGACGATACCGCCTTGTACGCCCGACATAGGGTTAGGCTTGGTATGACGCTTGACCAGGTTCAGACCACCGACGACCAGACGGTCGTCAGCGAGAACCTTCAGCACCTTACCGCGCTTACCTTTGTCTTTGCCGGCGATCACGATGATCTCGTCGTCACGACGAATCTTTTGCATGTCGGATCTCCTTACAGCACTTCTGGGGCGAGCGAGACGATCTTCATGAACTTCTCAGTACGAAGTTCACGGGTCACTGGCCCAAAGATACGGGTGCCGATCGGCTCTTGCTTGTTGTTCAGAAGAACAGCAGCGTTGCCATCAAAGCGGATAATGGAGCCATCTGCACGGCGAACGCCGTGACGAGTGCGGACTACAACAGCAGTCATCACTTGGCCTTTTTTCACTTTACCGCGAGGAATTGCTTCCTTCACGGTAACTTTGATGATGTCACCGATACCAGCGTAACGACGATGGGAGCCACCCAGCACCTTGATGCACATAACACGGCGAGCGCCGCTGTTATCGGCCACATCGAGCATGGATTGAGTCTGAATCATATAATTTCTCCGACCCCTAGTCCTTAGACTTCCACAGCGCGTTCGAGAACATCAACCAGTGCCCAAGACTTGGTCTTGGCCAGCGGACGAGTTTCACGAATAGTGACTTTGTCGCCGATGTGGCACTGGTTGGTTTCGTCGTGCGCGTGCAGCTTAGTCGAACGCTTAACATATTTACCGTAGATCGGGTGCTTAACGCGACGCTCGATCAAAACGGTGATGGTTTTGTCCATCTTGTCGCTGACAACACGGCCAGTCAGCGTACGGACAGTCTTTTCGGCTTCAGCCATGATCACTTACCTGCCTGCTGGTTGAGCACAGTCTTCACGCGAGCGATGTCACGCTTAACTTGCGAGAGCAGATGAGACTGCCCCAACTGGCCAGTTGCTTTCTGCATGCGCAGATTGAACTGGTCGCGCAGCAGGCCGAGCAGTTGCTCGTTCAGCTGCTGTGCGGATTTTTCACGAAGTTCATTCGCTTTCATCACATCACCGTCCGTTTAACAAAGGCGGTGGCGAGCGGCAGCTTTGCAGCAGCCAGGGCAAAAGCCTCACGCGCCAGCTCTTCAGTTACACCCTCGATTTCATACAGGACTTTGCCTGGCTGAATCTGGGCTACCCAGTATTCCACGTTACCCTTACCTTTACCCATCCGAACTTCGAGGGGCTTTTTGGAGATCGGCTTGTCCGGGAATACACGGATCCAGATCTTGCCGCCACGTTTTACGTGACGGGTCAGAGCACGACGCGCTGACTCGATCTGACGAGCGGTGAGACGACCACGAGCTACAGACTTCAGCGCGAATTCGCCGAAGCTGACTTTGCTACCGCGCTGAGCCAGACCACGGTTGTGGCCTGTCATCTGCTTGCGGAACTTCGTACGCTTTGGTTGCAACATTTGGCGTACCCCTTACTTAGCAGCTTTTTTACGAGGCGCTGGTGCTTGTGGTTTCAGTTCTTCTTGGCGACCACCAATTACTTCGCCTTTGAAGATCCAAACCTTTACACCGATCACACCATAAGTGGTGTGAGCTTCGTAGTTGGCATAGTCGATGTCGGCACGCAGGGTGTGCAGTGGCACACGACCTTCGCGATACCATTCAGTACGTGCGATTTCAGCACCGCCGAGACGACCGCTCACTTGGATTTTGATGCCTTTGGCACCAATACGCATGGCGTTCTGTACGGCGCGCTTCATAGCGCGACGGAACATGACGCGACGCTCCAGCTGCTGAGCTACGCTCTGCGCAACCAGCATACCGTCGAGCTCCGGCTTGCGGATCTCTTCGATATTGATGTGCACAGGCACACCCATTTGCTTGGTCAGGTCCTGACGCAGTTTCTCAACATCTTCACCTTTCTTCCCGATAACGATACCTGGACGAGCGGTGTGGATGGTGATACGTGCAGTTTGTGCCGGACGATGGATATCGATACGGCTTACGGACGCGCTTTTTAGTTTGTCTTGGAGATACTCACGCACCTTCAGATCAGCGAACAAATAGTCCGCATAAGTCCGACCGTCTGCGTACCAGACGGAGGTGTGCTCCTTGACGATTCCCAGGCGAATGCCAATGGGATGTACTTTCTGACCCATCTCTTCGACTCCGTTACTTGTCAGCAACCTTGACAGTGATATGGCAAGACCGCTTGACGATGCGATCAGCACGGCCTTTGGCACGCGGCATGATACGCTTCAGCGAACGCCCTTCGTTGACGAAAACGGTGCTGACCTTCAGGTCATCAACGTCTGCGCCTTCGTTATGCTCGGCGTTGGCTACGGCCGACTCCAGCACTTTCTTCATGATCTCGGCGGCTTTCTTACTGCTGAAAGCCAACAGGTTGAGCGCTTCGCCCACCTTCTTCCCGCGGATCTGGTCGGCGACCAAGCGGGCTTTCTGGGCGGAGATTCGAGCGCCCGACAACTTAGCGGCTACTTCCATTTCCTTACCCCTTAACGCTTGGCTTTCTTGTCTGCCACGTGCCCACGATAAGTGCGGGTACCGGCAAACTCGCCTAGTTTGTGGCCGACCATGTCTTCGTTAACGAGAACTGGGACGTGTTGACGACCGTTGTGTACTGCGATGGTCAGACCGACCATTTGTGGCAGGATCATCGAACGACGCGACCAGGTCTTAACTGGTTTGCGATCGTTCTTTTCCGCCGCCACTTCGATCTTCTTCAGTAGGTGAAGATCAATAAAAGGACCTTTTTTCAGAGAACGTGGCACTGTCGTATCCCTCTATTTACTTGCGACGACGGACGATCATTTTGTCGGTACGCTTATTACCACGAGTCTTCGCGCCCTTAGTCGGGAAGCCCCATGGCGATACCGGATGACGACCACCAGAGGTACGACCTTCACCACCACCGTGTGGGTGGTCAACCGGGTTCATGGCAACACCACGAACGGTTGGGCGAACGCCACGCCAGCGTTTGGCACCAGCTTTACCCAGCGAACGCAGGCTGTGCTCGGAGTTCGAGACTTCACCCAGGGTCGCGCGGCATTCAGCCAGCACTTTACGCATCTCACCAGAACGCAGACGCAGGGTCACGTAGACACCTTCACGAGCGATCAGCTGAGCCGAAGCACCAGCGGAACGAGCGATTTGCGCGCCTTTACCTGGCTTCAATTCGATGCCGTGTACGGTGCTACCAACTGGAATGTTACGCAGTTGCAGAGCGTTGCCCGGCTTGATCGGTGCCAGAGCACCTGCGATCAGCTGGTCACCAGCACTCACGCCTTTAGGGGCGATGATGTAGCGACGCTCGCCATCTGCGTACAGCAGCAGAGCGATGTGAGCAGTACGGTTTGGATCGTATTCGATACGCTCGACAGTGGCAGCGATGCCATCTTTGTCGTTGCGACGGAAGTCGACCAGACGATAATGCTGTTTATGGCCACCACCGATGTGACGAGTGGTAATGCGACCATTGTTGTTACGACCACCAGTCTTCGATTTCTTCTCGAGCAGCGGTGCGTGAGGAGCGCCTTTATGCAGCTCCTGGTTGACCACCTTGACCACAAAACGGCGGCCAGGGGAAGTCGGTTTGCATTTAACGATTGCCATGATGCACCCCTTCCTTACTCAGCACTGCTGCTGAAATCGAGATCTTGGCCTGGCTGAAGGGAGATAACTGCCTTCTTCCAGTCATTACGCTTGCCCAGACCGCGAGCAGTGCGCTTGCTCTTACCCAGAACATTCAGGGTAGTAACACGCTCTACTTTCACGCTGAACAGGCTTTCGACGGCCTTCTTGATTTCCAGCTTGGTTGCGTCAGTTGCAACCTTGAAAACGAACTGGCCTTTCTTGTCAGCCAGAACCGTAGCCTTTTCGGAAACGTGCGGGCCAAGCAGAACTTTAAATACGCGTTCCTGGTTCATCCCAGCAGCTCCTCGAATTTCTTCACGGCCGACACGGTGATCAACACCTTGTCGTATGCGATCAGACTAACTGGATCGGAACCTTGCACGTCACGTACATCAACGTGTGGCAGGTTGCGAGCAGCCAGGTACAGGTTCTGATCAACAGCTTCAGACACGATCAAGACGTCAGTCAGGCCCATGCCGTTCAGCTTGTTCAGCAGATCTTTGGTTTTCGGTGCTTCAACAGCGAAGTCCTGAACCACGACCAGACGATCAGTACGCACGAGTTCAGCAAGGATGGAGCGCAGTGCTGCGCGGTACATCTTCTTGTTGAGCTTCTGAGTGTGATCCTGCGGACGAGCTGCGAAAGTGGTACCGCCGCCGCGCCAGATTGGGCTACGGATAGTACCGGCACGAGCACGACCAGTACCTTTCTGACGCCAAGGGCGCTTACCGCCACCACGAACGTCGGAACGGGTCTTTTGCTGCTTGCTACCTTGACGGCCGCCGGCCATGTAGGCCACGACTGCTTGGTGAACGAGCGTCTCGTTGAATTCGCCGCCAAATGTCAGTTCGGAAACTTCGATCGCTTGAGCGTCATTTACATTTAATTGCATGTCAGCTTCCCCTTAACCGCGAGCCTTGGCCGCTGGACGTACAACCAGGTTGCCGCCAGTAGCGCCAGGAACAGCACCCTTGACCAACAACAGATTGCGTTCAGCGTCGACGCGCACTACTTCGAGGGACTGCACGGTCACGCGCTCAGCGCCCATATGACCGGACATTTTTTTGCCCTTGAATACACGACCAGGAGTCTGGCACTGGCCAATAGAGCCCGGGACGCGGTGGGAAACGGAGTTACCGTGAGTGTTGTCTTGGCCACGGAAATTCCAACGCTTGATCGTACCCTGGAAGCCTTTACCCTTGGACTGACCGGTTACATCAACCAGTTGACCAGCGGCGAAGATTTCAGCGTTGATCAGATCGCCAGCCTGGTAGTCGCCTTCTTCAAGACGGAACTCCATAACAGTGCGACCAGCTGCAACGTTTGCTTTAGCGAAGTGACCTGCTTGAGCAGCAGTCACGCGCGAAGCACGACGCTCGCCGACAGTGACTTGCACTGCACGATAGCCATCGGTTTCTTCAGTTTTGAACTGGGTGACGCGATTCGGTTCGATCTCAATGACCGTGACCGGAATGGAGACACCTTCTTCGGTGAAAATACGGGTCATACCGCATTTACGACCGACTACACCAATAGTCATGTTGTAAACCTCATGAGTGTACGGGGCTTTCACCCGCTATGGCCGCCCATTTCAGAGCGTTACACGACTAAGACCCAAGTCTTAGCCGAGGCTGATCTGTACTTCCACACCGGCCGCCAGATCAAGCTTCATAAGTGCATCAACGGTTTTATCCGTTGGCTGGACGATGTCCAGTACGCGCTTATGAGTACGGATCTCGTACTGGTCACGCGCGTCTTTGTTGACGTGCGGGGAGACCAGAACGGTGAACCGCTCTTTACGGGTAGGCAGTGGAATTGGACCACGCACTTGAGCACCAGTACGTTTCGCGGTTTCCACGATTTCCTGGGTGGATTGGTCGATCAGGCGATGGTCAAAAGCCTTCAACCTGATACGGATTTGCTGATTTTGCATTGGATTTCAGACTCCGGCTGCTATTCCCAGCGAGCGCAATACGCCCGTTAAAAGGAGGCGCAATTCTATAGACGCCCCAGATAGGTGTCAACCCAATAAAAAAAGCCCCCGCTGAGCGGGGGCTTTTTCAAAACCTCGAAGCTAACTCAAAAAAGAGCTTACTCGATGATTTTAGCTACAACGCCAGCACCAACGGTACGGCCGCCTTCACGGATAGCGAAGCGCAGACCGTCTTCCATTGCGATGGTTTTGATCAGGGTAACAGTCATTTGAATGTTATCGCCTGGCATTACCATTTCAACGCCTTCTGGCAGTTCGCAGTTACCAGTCACGTCAGTAGTACGGAAGTAGAACTGTGGACGGTAGCCTTTGAAGAACGGAGTGTGACGACCGCCTTCTTCCTTGCTCAGAACGTAAACTTCTGCGGTGAACTTGGTGTGCGGCTTAACGGTACCTGGCTTAACCAGAACCTGACCACGTTCAACGTCATCACGCTTGGTGCCGCGCAGCAGTACGCCGCAGTTCTCGCCAGCACGACCTTCGTCGAGCAGCTTGCGGAACATTTCAACACCGGTGCAAGTGGTAACGGTGGTGTCACGCAGACCAACGATTTCCAGCGGGTCTTGAACGCGAACGATACCACGCTCGATACGACCAGTCACAACAGTACCGCGACCCGAGATCGAGAATACGTCTTCGATTGGCATCAGGAATGGCTTGTCGGTCAGACGAACTGGTTCTGGGATGTAGCTGTCCAGAGTTTCAACCAGTTTACGAACGGCAGTGGTGCCCATTTCGTTGTCGTCTTTGCCTTCCAGCGCCATACGAGCAGAACCGATGATGATCGGAGTGTCGTCGCCTGGGAAGTCGTAAGTGCTCAGCAGATCGCGCACTTCCATCTCAACCAGTTCCAGCAGCTCAGCGTCGTCTACCAGGTCAGCCTTGTTCAGGAAAACCACGATGTACGGAACGCCTACCTGACGGGACAGCAGGATGTGCTCACGGGTTTGTGGCATCGGACCATCAGCGGCCGAGCAAACCAGGATCGCGCCGTCCATCTGGGCAGCACCAGTGATCATGTTCTTCACATAGTCAGCGTGACCTGGGCAGTCAACGTGAGCGTAGTGACGAATCTTCGAGTTGTACTCGACGTGCGCGGTGTTGATGGTGATACCACGAGCTTTTTCTTCTGGTGCGCTGTCGATTTTATCGAAATCAACGATTGCGGAACCGAATACTTCGGAGCAAACGCGAGTCAGAGCAGCAGTCAGAGTGGTTTTACCGTGGTCAACGTGACCGATGGTGCCAACGTTGACGTGCGGTAGGGAACGATCAAATTTTTCTTTAGCCACGACAATTAACTCCTTGCCTAAAGGACTGAATCAGCCTTGTTTTTTGGATACAGTTTCAGCGATGTGCGCCGGAGCTGTGTTGTATTTTTTGAATTCCATAGAGTAGCTTGCGCGACCCTGGGACATGGAGCGAACGTCGGTCGCATAACCGAACATCTCACCCAACGGAACCTCGGCGCGAATCACTTTGCCGGAAACCGTGTCTTCCATACCCAAGATCATGCCGCGACGACGGTTAAGGTCGCCCATGACATCACCCATATAGTCTTCAGGTGTAACAACTTCTACCGCCATGATTGGCTCAAGCAACTCACCACCGCCCTTCTGGGCCAGTTGCTTGGTTGCCATGGAAGCAGCCACCTTGAACGCCATCTCGTTGGAGTCGACGTCGTGGTAAGAACCGTCAAAAACGGTTGCTTTCAGGCCGATCAGCGGATAGCCGGCGACAACACCGTTCTTCATCTGCTCTTCGATACCCTTCTGGATAGCAGGGATGTATTCCTTAGGAACAACACCACCTACTACTTCGTTCACGAATTGCAGACCTTCCTGACCTTCGTCAGCAGGAGCAAAACGGATCCAGCAGTGACCGAACTGACCACGACCGCCGGACTGACGAACGAACTTGCCTTCGATTTCACAGTTCTTCGTGATGCGCTCACGATAGGAAACCTGAGGCTTACCGATGTTGGCTTCGACGTTGAACTCACGGCGCATCCGGTCAACCAGGATGTCCAGGTGCAACTCGCCCATGCCGGAGATGATCGTTTGACCAGTCTCTTCATCAGTCTTGACGCGGAAAGATGGATCTTCCTGAGCAAGTTTGCCCAGAGCGATACCCATTTTTTCCTGGTCATCCTTGGTCTTAGGCTCTACGGCAACCGAAATAACCGGCTCCGGGAAGTCCATACGAACCAGGATGATTGGCTTAGCAGCGTCGCACAAAGTCTCACCAGTGGTGACGTCCTTCATGCCGATCAGGGCCGCGATGTCACCAGCGCGCACTTCCTTGATCTCTTCACGGGCGTTTGCGTGCATTTGCACCATACGACCCACGCGCTCTTTCTTACCTTTAACCGAGTTGATCACGCCGTCGCCGGAGGCCAACACGCCCGAGTAAACGCGGACGAAAGTCAAGGTACCCACGAATGGGTCGGTTGCGATCTTGAACGCCAGAGCCGAGAACGGCTCGCTGTCATCGGCGTGACGCTCCATCTCTTCTTCCTCGTTATCAGGGTTGGTACCCTTGATAGCAGGAATGTCGGTTGGAGCAGGCAGGTAGTCGATAACGGCGTCGAGAACCAGGGGAACACCCTTGTTCTTGAAGGAAGAACCACAAACAGCCAAGACGATCTCACCAGCGATAGTACGCTGACGCAGAGCGGCCTTGATTTCCGCGTTGGTGAGTTCTTCACCTTCGAGGTACTTGTTCATCAGCTCTTCGCTGGCTTCGGCAGCAGCCTCAACCATGTTGTTACGCCATTCGTCAGCCAGCTCCTGCAGTTCAGCAGGGATAGGCTTACGAACAGGAACCATACCTTTGTCGGCGTCATTCCAGTAGACGGCTTCCATGGCGATCAAATCGATCTGGCCCTGGAAGTTATCTTCGGAACCGATTGCCAATTGAATTGGCACCGGAGTGTGACCCAGACGCTGCTTGATCTGACCGATCACGCGCAGGAAGTTGGCACCAGCACGGTCCATCTTGTTTACGTAAACAAGACGTGGAACGCCGTATTTGTTGGCTTGACGCCATACGGTTTCCGACTGAGGCTCAACACCCGAGGTACCGCAGAACACAACGACAGCGCCGTCGAGTACACGCAGGGAACGTTCAACTTCAATAGTGAAGTCTACGTGGCCCGGGGTATCGATAACGTTGAAGCGGTGCTCGTCTTTGTACTGCTTCTCGGAACCTTTCCAGAAGGCGGTAATAGCAGCAGAAGTAATGGTAATACCACGCTCCTGCTCCTGAACCATCCAGTCTGTGGTCGCGGCGCCGTCATGCACCTCGCCCATCTTGTGACTTTTGCCGGTGTAAAAAAGGACGCGCTCGGTGGTGGTGGTTTTACCAGCATCCACGTGAGCAACGATACCAATGTTACGGTAGCGATTAATCGGTGTAGTACGAGCCATAAAGCCCTCGCAAATTGAGTGACGCTGGATTTAGAAGCGGTAGTGCGAGAAAGCCTTGTTAGCTTCAGCCATACGGTGCACGTCTTCACGCTTCTTAACAGCAGCGCCTTTACCTTCAGCAGCGTCCAACAGTTCGCCAGCCAAACGCAGAGCCATAGACTTCTCGCCACGCTTACGGGCGAAGTCTACCAACCAGCGCATTGCCAGGGCGTTACGACGGGACGGACGAACTTCAACCGGAACCTGGTAAGTAGCACCGCCTACACGGCGCGACTTCACTTCGACCAGCGGAGCGATGGCGTCGAGAGCTTTCTCGAAGATTTCCAGGGGGTCGCTGTTCTTGCGTTCTTTAACCTTTTCCAGCGCGCCATAAACGATACGCTCGGCAACGGCTTTCTTGCCGCTTTCCATCACGTGGTTCATGAACTTGGCCAGGATTTGGCTTCCGTATTTTGGATCGTCAAGCACTTCGCGCTTGGCTGCTACGCGTCTTCTTGGCATGGATAAGCCCTCAAACGGTCTTCAGGTTCGCTCGGAATCGGTGCCCTTTCGGGACGCCTCCGACCTTACTCTTATCGACTCAGAAAATAAGATGATTCAGTTTTACAAAAAGCCGCTACTACTTAGGCTTCTTGGTACCGTACTTCGAACGACCCTGGTTACGACCTTTAACGCCGGAAGTATCCAAGGAGCCGCGTACGGTGTGGTAACGAACACCTGGCAAGTCTTTTACACGACCGCCGCGGATCAGTACCACGCTGTGCTCTTGCAGGTTGTGGCCTTCACCGCCGATGTACGAGGAAACCTCGAAACCGTTGGTCAGACGCACACGGCATACTTTACGCAGTGCCGAGTTAGGTTTTTTCGGCGTAGTGGTATACACGCGAGTGCATACGCCACGACGTTGCGGGCAGTTCTGCAGCGCAGGTACGTCGGATTTCTCGACGATACGCTTACGCGGCTGACGTACCAGCTGGTTGATAGTTGCCATCTACTAGCTCCACTGTTGTCTTGCGACGCTATTGTCTTGCAAGAAAAGCAAAATGGCAGGAACGAATTCCCGCCAAATTTAGGGGTACAAGAGTCTAAAGAGGATCTTGCCCCCAGTCAAGGCAAGGCCCCGACCTCCCCTCTCAACGAACCGGGGCAAAACTGCCTCGATCCGACGAATGGGGGCTGCCAGGGCCCAGACTTATTTATCGCAGAACTCAGTTACCGCTTGAGTTCAGCGCTTCGGTCAGTGCAGCTTCCACTTCACTGGCGCTTACGCGCAACGGCTTGTCAGCATCACGGCGGCGCTTGCGCTCGCTGTGGTAAGCCAAACCGGTACCGGCTGGGATCAGACGACCCACAACCACGTTTTCTTTCAGGCCGCGCAGGTAATCGCGCTTGCCGGTTACCGCTGCTTCGGTCAGTACGCGAGTGGTCTCCTGGAAGGAGGCCGCCGAGATGAACGACTCAGTGGACAACGACGCCTTGGTGATACCCAGCAGTACACGAGTAAATTTGGAAACAAATTTCTCGTCGGCTGCCAGACGTTCGTTTTCTACCAGTACGTGAGTCAGTTCCATCTGGTCGCCCTTGATGAAACTGGAATCGCCGGATTCAGCGATTTCAACTTTACGCAGCATCTGACGCAGGATGGTCTCGATGTGCTTATCGTTGATCTTCACGCCTTGCAGACGGTAAACGTCCTGGATCTCGTTAACGATGTACTTGGCCAGCGCACTCACACCCAGCAGACGCAGGATGTCGTGTGGATCGCTCGGACCGTCGGAGATAACTTCGCCGCGGTTTACCTGTTCGCCTTCGAACACGTTCAGGTGACGCCACTTCGGAATCAGCTCTTCATACGGATCGCTACCGTCGTTCGGGGTAATGACCAGACGGCGCTTGCCCTTGGTCTCTTTACCGAACGCGATGGTGCCGCTGACTTCAGCCAGAATCGACGCTTCTTTCGGACGACGAGCTTCGAACAAGTCGGCAACACGCGGCAGACCACCGGTGATGTCACGGGTCTTCGAAGTCTCTTGCGGGATACGCGCGATAACGTCACCGATCGCGATCTTCGCACCATCCGCTACACCGACCAGGGCGTTGGCTGGCAGGAAGTACTGAGCGATTACGTCAGTGCCTGGCAGCAACAGATCCTTGCCGTTGTCATCGACCATCTTCACGGCAGGACGGATGTCTTTACCGGCAGCTGGACGATCTTTCGCGTCGAGGACTTCAATGTTGGTCATACCGGTCAATTCGTCAGTCTGACGCTTGATCGTGATGCCTTCTTCCATGCCCACGTAGGTCACGGTACCTTTCATTTCGGTAACGATTGGGTGAGTGTGCGGATCCCACTTGGCCACGATTGCGCCAGCGTCGACCTTGTCACCTTCTTTAACCGAAATCACAGCACCATACGGCAGCTTGTAGCGCTCACGCTCACGACCGTAGTCATCAGCGATTGCCAGCTCACCGGAACGGGACACCGCAACCAGGCAACCATCCACTCGCTCAACGTGCTTGAGGTTGTGCAGGCGGACGGTACCGCCATTCTTCACCTGAACGCTGTCGGCTGCGGAGGTCCGGCTTGCCGCACCACCGATGTGGAATGTACGCATGGTCAGCTGGGTACCCGGCTCACCGATGGACTGGGCAGCGATAACGCCGACCGCTTCACCGATGTTCACCTGGTGACCACGAGCCAAGTCACGGCCATAGCACTTGGCGCAAATGCCGAAGCGGGTTTCGCAGCTGATCGGCGAACGAACGATCACTTCGTCGATGCTGTTGAGTTCGATGAACTCGACCCACTTCTCGTCAACCAGGGTGCCGGCAGGAACGATAATTTCCTCGGTACCCGGCTTGAATACGTCACGGGCAATAACACGGCCCAATACGCGCTCACCCAGCGGCTCTACAACGTCACCGCCTTCAATGTGCGGTGTCATCAGCAGGCCGTGCTCGGTGCCGCAATCGATCTCGGTTACAACCAGATCTTGTGCAACGTCTACCAGACGACGAGTCAGGTAACCGGAGTTAGCGGTTTTCAACGCGGTATCCGCCAGACCTTTACGAGCACCGTGAGTAGAGATGAAGTACTGAAGTACGCTCAAACCTTCACGGAAGTTCGCAGTAATCGGCGTTTCGATGATGGAACCGTCCGGCTTGGCCATCAGGCCACGCATACCGGCGAGCTGACGGATCTGCGCAGCAGAACCCCGTGCGCCCGAGTCGGCCATCATGTACATCGAGTTGAAAGACTCTTGATCGACTTCTACGCCATGACGGTCGATAACCTTCTCTTTCGAGAGGTTAGCCATCATCGCCTTCGACACTTCGTCGTTGGCCTTGGACCAAAGGTCGATCACTTTGTTGTACTTCTCGCCCTGGGTTACCAGGCCGGAGGCGTACTGGCTTTCGATCTCTTTCACTTCATCGGTGGCAGCACTGATGATGCGGGCTTTTTCATCCGGGATAACGAAGTCGTTAACACCGATGGAAACGCCGGAAATGGTCGAATAGGCAAAACCGGTGTACATCAACTGGTCAGCGAAGATCACGGTCTCTTTCAGACCAACCACGCGGTAGCACTGGTTGATCAGCTTGGAGATCGCCTTTTTCTTCATCGGCAGGTTGACGACGTCGTAAGACAAACCTTTTGGCACAACCTGGTACAACAGCGCACGGCCGACAGTGGTGTCGACGATACGGACATTGCTCACGCTGCCGCCGTCACGGTCGTTCACGGTTTCGTGAATCCGCACTTTGACCTTGGCGTGCAGTGCGGCTTCGCCGGCACGGAACACACGGTCAACTTCCTGCAGGTCAGCGAACACACGACCTTCGCCCTTGGCGTTGATCGCTTCACGGGTCATGTAGTACAGACCCAGTACAACGTCCTGCGACGGAACGATGATTGGCTCACCGTTAGCTGGCGACAGGATGTTGTTGGTCGACATCATCAACGCACGCGCTTCCAACTGGGCTTCCAGTGTCAGCGGTACGTGCACGGCCATTTGGTCGCCGTCGAAGTCGGCGTTGTACGCAGCACAGACCAGAGGGTGCAGCTGGATAGCCTTACCTTCGATCAGTACCGGTTCAAACGCCTGGATACCCAGACGGTGAAGGGTCGGTGCACGGTTGAGGAGAACCGGGTGTTCGCGGATCACTTCAGCGAGAACGTCCCAAACCTCTGGCAGTTCGCGCTCGACCATTTTCTTGGCCGCTTTGATCGTGGTCGCGAGACCGCGCATTTCCAGCTTGCCGAAGATGAACGGCTTGAACAGCTCAAGGGCCATCTTCTTAGGCAGACCGCACTGGTGCAGACGCAGGGTCGGGCCTACGGTAATTACCGAACGACCGGAGTAGTCAACACGCTTACCGAGCAAGTTCTGACGGAAACGACCTTGCTTACCCTTGATCATGTCAGCCAGGGATTTCAGAGGACGCTTGTTCGAACCGGTGATAGCGCGGCCACGACGACCGTTGTCGAGCAGGGCATCGACGGCTTCTTGCAACATACGCTTTTCGTTGCGCACGATGATGTCCGGAGCGGACAGATCGAGCAGGCGCTTCAAGCGGTTGTTACGGTTGATCACGCGGCGGTACAGGTCGTTGAGGTCGGACGTCGCGAAACGACCACCGTCCAACGGTACCAGCGGACGCAGGTCTGGCGGCAGAACCGGCAGAACGGTCAGCACCATCCACTCTGGCAAGTTGCCGGAACCCTGGAAGGCTTCCATCAACTTCAGACGCTTGGACAGCTTCTTGATTTTGGTTTCGGAGTTGGTTTGCGGAATTTCTTCACGCAGACGGCCAATCTCGTGTTCCAGGTCGATAGCGTGCAGCAGTTCGCGGACAGCTTCGGCACCCATGCGGGCATCGAAATCGTCGCCAAACTCTTCCAGCGCTTCGAAGTACTGCTCGTCGTTCAGCAGCTGACCTTTTTCAAGGGTGGTCATGCCTGGATCGATAACGACATAGCTCTCGAAGTAGAGAACGCGTTCGATATCACGCAGGGTCATGTCCATCAGCAAGCCGATACGGGACGGCAGCGATTTCAGGAACCAGATGTGGGCAACCGGCGAAGCCAGTTCGATGTGCGCCATGCGCTCACGACGAACCTTGGCCAGTGCAACTTCAACGCCGCACTTCTCGCAGATCACACCACGGTGCTTCAAGCGCTTGTACTTACCGCACAGGCACTCGTAATCCTTTACCGGGCCAAAGATCTTGGCGCAGAACAGGCCGTCACGCTCGGGTTTGAACGTACGGTAGTTGATGGTTTCCGGCTTTTTAACTTCACCGAACGACCACGAACGGATCATCTCAGGCGATGCCAGTCCAATACGGATGGCGTCGAACTCTTCGACTTGACCCTGGTTTTTCAGCAAATTCAGTAGGTCTTTCAAGGCCTTTCCTCCTGGCGGAGCAGAGAGCGGGCCAAATAGCCCCGCTCTCGATTCGCGTCACGTGTTATTCGGTTTCCAGATCGATATCGATGCCGAGGGAACGAATTTCTTTGATCAACACGTTGAAGGACTCGGGCATGCCCGGCTCCATACGGTGATCGCCGTCCACGATGTTTTTGTACATCTTGGTCCGACCGTTCACATCGTCCGACTTCACTGTGAGCATTTCTTGCAGAGTGTAAGCAGCACCGTATGCTTCCAGTGCCCAGACCTCCATCTCCCCGAAACGCTGACCACCGAACTGAGCCTTACCACCCAGCGGCTGCTGGGTAACCAGGCTGTACGAACCGGTAGAACGAGCGTGCATCTTGTCGTCTACCAAGTGGTTCAGCTTCAGCATGTACATGTAGCCAACAGTAACCGGGCGCTCGAACTTGTTGCCGGTGCGGCCGTCGAACAGCTGCATCTGGCCGCTTTCGGGCAGGTCTGCCAGTTTCAGCATGGCCTTGATTTCGCTTTCCTTGGCACCGTCGAACACCGGGGTAGCCATTGGAACGCCGCCGCGCAGGTTCTTCGCCAGATCCAGGATTTCCTGGTCGGAGAAGGTATCCAGCTCTTCTTTGCGGCCGCCGATCTCGTTGTAGATCTCGTGCAGGAACTTGCGCAGGTCAGCAACCTTGCGCTGCTCTTCGATCATACGGTTGATCTTCTCGCCCAGACCTTTGGCCGCGAGGCCCAGGTGGGTTTCGAGGATCTGACCAACGTTCATACGCGAAGGTACGCCCAACGGGTTGAGGACGACGTCGACCGGGGTGCCATTGGCATCGTGCGGCATGTCTTCAACCGGCATGATCACGGAGACCACACCCTTGTTACCGTGACGACCGGCCATCTTGTCGCCCGGTTGGATGCGGCGACGGATTGCCAGGTAAACCTTGACGATTTTCAGCACGCCTGGAGCCAGGTCATCGCCCTGCTGCAGTTTGCGCTTCTTGTCTTCGAACTTGTCGTCCAGCAGACGGCGGCGATCGACGATGTAGGCCTGGGCCTTCTCGAGCTGCTCGTTCAGAGCGTCTTCAGCCATGCGCAGTTTGAACCACTGGCCGTGCTCAAGACCGTCGAGGACTTCGTCGGTGATGTCCTGACCTTTCTTCAGGCCCGCGCCGCCTTCGGCCTTGTGGCCTACCAGAGCGGAACGCAGACGTTCGAAGGTCGCGCCTTCAACGATACGGAACTCTTCGTTCAGGTCCTTGCGGATCTCGTCGAGCTGGGTCTTCTCGATGGACAGCGCACGAGCATCACGCTCAACGCCGTCACGGGTGAAGACCTGTACGTCGATGACAGTACCTTTGGTACCGGTCGGTACGCGCAGGGAGGTGTCTTTAACGTCGCTGGCTTTTTCACCGAAGATGGCACGCAACAGCTTCTCTTCCGGAGTCAGTTGGGTCTCGCCTTTCGGAGTGACCTTACCGACCAGGATGTCGCCTGCGCCAACTTCAGCACCTACGTAAACGATACCGGCTTCGTCCAGCTTGTTCAGTGCAGCTTCACCCACGTTCGGGATGTCTGCAGTGATTTCCTCTGGCCCAAGCTTGGTATCACGCGCCACACAGGTCAGTTCCTGGATGTGGATCGTGGTGAAGCGGTCTTCTTGAACCACACGCTCGGACAGGCAGATGGAGTCTTCGAAGTTGAAGCCGTTCCACGCCATGAACGCGATACGCATGTTCTGGCCCAGCGCCAGTTCACCCATGTCGGTGGACGGGCCGTCAGCCATGATGTCGCTGCGCTGAACGCGATCACCCTTACGCACCAGCGGACGCTGGTTGATGCAGGTGTTCTGGTTCGAGCGGGTGTATTTGGTCAGGTTGTAGATGTCGACACCGGCTTCGCCAGTTTCAACTTCGTCATCGGCAACACGCACCACGATACGGCTGGCATCAACGGAGTCGATCACGCCGCCACGACGAGCCACGACGCAAACGCCGGAGTCACGGGCTACGTTACGCTCCATGCCGGTACCTACCAGCGGCTTGTCAGCACGCAGGGTCGGTACAGCTTGACGCTGCATGTTGGAACCCATCAACGCACGGTTGGCGTCATCGTGTTCCAGGAACGGGATCAGCGACGCGGCGACCGAAACTACCTGCTTGGGCGATACGTCCATCAAGGTGACGTCTTCCGGCGCCTTGACGGTGAACTCGTTCAAGTGACGAACAGCTACCAGCTCGTCGACCAGGACTTTCTTCTCGTTCATCGTGGCCGAAGCCTGGGCGATCACGTGATCGGCTTCTTCGATGGCGGACAGGAATACGATCTCGTCGGTGACCAGAGCGTCTTTCACCACACGGTACGGGCTCTCAAGGAAGCCGTACTGGTTGGTGCGCGCATAGGCGGCCAGGGAGTTGATCAGACCGATGTTCGGACCTTCCGGCGTTTCGATCGGGCAAACACGACCGTAGTGCGTCGGGTGTACGTCACGGACTTCGAAGCCAGCACGCTCACGGGTCAGACCGCCCGGGCCCAGTGCAGATACACGGCGCTTGTGGGTGATCTCGGAGAGCGGGTTGTTCTGGTCCATGAACTGCGAGAGCTGGCTGGAACCGAAGAACTCTTTCACCGCCGCAGCCACTGGCTTGGCGTTGATCAGGTCTTGCGGCATCAGGCCTTCGCTTTCAGCCATCGACAGACGCTCTTTGACCGCACGCTCAACACGTACCAGGCCAACGCGGAACTGGTTCTCGGCCATTTCGCCTACGCAGCGAACACGACGGTTACCCAGGTGGTCGATGTCATCGACGATGCCTTTGCCGTTACGGATGTCGACCAGAGTCTTCAGGACCGCAACGATGTCTTCCTTGCACAGCACGCCCGAACCTTCGATCTCGGTACGACCGATACGACGGTTGAACTTCATCCGGCCGACCGCAGACAGGTCATAGCGCTCAGGGCTGAAGAACAGGTTGTTGAACAGGGTTTCGGCAGCGTCTTTGGTCGGTGGCTCGCCAGGACGCATCATGCGATAGATCTCGACCAGCGCTTCCAATTGGTTGCTGGTGGAGTCGATCTTCAAGGTGTCGGAGACGAACGGACCGCAGTCGATATCGTTGGTGTACAAGGTCTCGATGCGAACAACCTGGGCCTTGGCGATTTTTGCCAGGATCTCGGTGTTCAGCTCGGTGTTGCACTCAGCCAGGATTTCGCCTGTGGCCGGGTGAACGATGACCTTGGCGGTCGTGCGACCCAGGACGTAGTCCAGAGGCACTTCCAGCGACTTGATACCGGCTTTTTCGATCTGGTTGATGTGGCGCGCAGTGATACGGCGGCCGGCTTCAACGATGACCTTGCCATTTTCGTCCTGGATATCCAGGACAGCAATTTCACCACGCAGACGCGAAGCGATCAGTTCCAGGCTGAGGGTTTCGTCCTTCAGGCTGAACACGTTGGTGGTGTAGAAAGCATCAAGCACTTGCTCAGTGGTATAGCCGAGCGCGCGCAGCAGTACCGAGGCCGGCAGCTTGCGACGACGGTCGATACGCACGAACACGCAGTCTTTCGGGTCGAACTCGAAGTCCAACCACGAACCACGGTACGGAATGATCCGCGCGGAGTACAGGAGCTTACCGGAGCTGTGCGTCTTGCCGCGGTCGTGGTCGAAGAACACGCCCGGGGAACGGTGCAGCTGGGAAACGATAACACGCTCGGTACCGTTGATAACGAAGGTACCGTTTTCAGTCATCAATGGGATTTCGCCCATGTAGACTTCTTGCTCTTTGATGTCCTTGATCGCTTTGTTCGACGATTCTTTGTCGAAAATGATCAGACGGACTTTTACCCGCAAAGGTACGGCGTACGTAACACCGCGCAACACGCATTCTTTGACATCAAATGCCGGTTCGCCCAGGCGATAACCGACGTACTCCAGCGCAGCATTGCCGGAGTAGCTGATGATCGGGAAAACGGATTTGAAGGCCGCATGCAGGCCCACGTCGCGGAACTGATCTTTGGTCGCTCCCGCCTGCAAGAATTCACGATACGAATCCAGCTGGATAGCCAGAAGGTACGGGACATCCATGACGTCCGGCAACTTGCTAAAGTCCTTGCGGATACGTTTTTTCTCAGTATATGAGTAAGCCATCAGCGTTCCCCAGCTTGGTCACCTGCTTGTTTGGCCCTCCCGACGGGAGCAGCCAGAAAATCTTGCAAACCCCTTGGTTTGCACCACCGCACCGGGTGGCTACAGCACGTTAATGGCGGCGACCGAGTCGACAGCCAAGAACGGAAAAAGGCCGGTGGCAAGAGCCACCAGCCATCAGCCTTCAGCTTAACGCTTGGGCTGGAGACGCAAGGTCGATGCTTACTTCAGCTCGACTTTAGCGCCTGCTTCTTCCAGAGTTGCTTTGGCTTTGTCAGCTGCGTCTTTGGCAACAGCTTCCAGAACCATGGCAGGAGCGCCGTCAACTACAGCCTTGGCTTCTTTCAGGCCCAGACCGGTCAGTTCACGAACTGCCTTGATCACGTTTACTTTCTTCTCGCCAGCTTCCAGCAGCATGACGTTGAATTCGGTTTGCTCTTCAGCAACAGCAGCAACAGCGGCTGGGCCAGCGGAAGCAGCGGCAGCAGAAACGCCGAATTTTTCTTCGAAAGCTTTGATCAGCTCAACAACCTGCAGAACCGACATTTCAGCTACGGCGTTGAGGATATCTTCTTGGGAGATAGACATTATTGTATTTCCTGAATTGGGGGACGGCCTACGCGGCCATCGAAATAAACAAAAATACGCGAGAGAAAATGCTCAGCCTTAGGCTGCGGCAGCTTCTTTTTGCTCGCGAACTGCAGCCAGAGTACGAGCCAGCTTGCTGGTAGCGCCTTGAATCACGCTCATCAGTTGCGAAATAGCTTCGTCACGGGTCGGCAGTGTTGCCAGTACGTCGATTTGGTTAGCTGCGAGGAACTTGCCCTCGAACGCAGCTGCCTTGATCTCGAACTTGTCCTGACTCTTGGCGAACTCTTTGAACAAACGGGCAGCAGCGCCTGGATGTTCTTTGGAGAACGCGATCAGAGTCGGGCCGGTGAACACGTCGTTGAGGACACTGTATTCAGTGTCAGCAACAGCGCGTTTGAGCAGGGTGTTACGTACAACACGTACGTATACGCCAGCTTCACGAGCCTCTTTACGGAGTCCGGTCATAGCGCCTACTGTCACACCACGGGCATCAGCCACGACAGCGGACAGAGCAGCTTTGGCAGCCTCGTTGACTTCAGCGACGATGGCCTTCTTGTCTTCGAGATTAATTGCCACGGGTTTAACTCCTGCTTGTTACCGTTTCATCTGGCCGAAGCCGGATGTCGTTTTGGTGTCTGATTCGGTAAGGAACCGGGAGCACCATCTGCGTAGGCTTGAGGTTTAAGACTTGCGTCGCCTACGGTCTTGGATAGCCCCCGCCAGGCAGGGACCCCAATTTTTTCAATTGGCGCGATCGCTCACGCCAACTTGTGTCTTAACGTCCAGCGAGCCTTGGTCGATGACCAGACCTGGGCCCATAGTGGTGCTCAGGGTAACGCGCTTGACGTAGATGCCTTTCGAGGAAGCTGGTTTGATACGCTTCAGATCAGCGATCAGGGCTTCAACGTTTTCCTTCAGCTTGACGGCATCGAAGCCGACTTTGCCAACGGAAGTGTGAATGATGCCGTTTTTGTCGGTGCGATAACGAACCTGACCAGCCTTGGCGTTTTTAACCGCGGTAGCGACGTCTGGGGTTACGGTGCCGACTTTTGGGTTAGGCATCAGGCCACGTGGACCAAGGATCTGACCCAACTGACCTACAACGCGCATTGCATCCGGGGAAGCAATAACGACGTCATAGTTCAGGTCGCCGCCTTTCATTTCGGCAGCCAGGTCGTCCATGCCAACGCGATCGGCGCCGGCGGCCAGAGCAGCTTCAGCTGCTGGACCTTGGGTGAAGACAGCAACACGTACAGTCTTGCCAGTACCGTGTGGCAGCACAGTAGCGCTACGAACGACCTGGTCGGATTTACGTGGGTCAACACCCAGGTTCACAGCAACGTCAACCGACTCGCTGAACTTGACAGTCGACAGCTCGGTCAGCAGGGCAGCAGCGTCTACAAAGTTGTAGGCCTTGCCTGCTTCGATTTTGCCGGCGATAGCCTTTTGGCGCTTGGTCAGCTTAGCCATTACACACCCTCCACGTTAAGGCCCATGCTACGAGCAGAACCGGCGATGGTACGCACGGCTGCATCCATATCAGCTGCAGTCAGATCCGCGTTTTTGGTTTTCGCGATTTCTTCCAGCTGAGCACGAGTCACGGTGCCAACCTTAACGGTGTTAGGACGAGCGGAACCGCTAGTCAGACCAGCAGCTTTCTTCAACAGAACCGAAGCCGGGGTCGACTTGGTTTCGAAGGTGAAGCTACGGTCACTGTATACAGTGATGATCACTGGAGTCGGCAGACCTGGCTCAAGACCCTGAGTACGGGCGTTGAAGGCCTTGCAGAATTCCATGATGTTCACGCCGTGCTGACCCAGAGCTGGACCGACGGGTGGGCTAGGGTTGGCCTGAGCGGCCTTCACTTGCAGCTTGATGTAAGCGGTAATCTTCTTGGCCATGAGGCACTCCAATTACGGGTTCGAACGCCTCGAAAGGCTCCCCGGTTACTTGCGCGTTTATCCCAGTGACGACAAAACCCCACAGCCTAGGCTGCGGGGTTGGGATGCTTGCTCAGTTAGACCTTTTCGACCTGACTGAACTCCAACTCTACCGGAGTAGAGCGTCCGAAAATGAGCACTGCCACTTGGATCCGGCTCTTTTCGTAGTTAACTTCTTCGACGGTGCCGTTGAAATCAGCAAACGGACCATCGGTAACACGAACAACCTCACCTGGCTCGAACAACGTCTTCGGCTTAGGCTTGTCGCTACCGTCAGCAACACGACGCAGAATCGCTTCTGCTTCTTTGTCGGTGATCGGAGCAGGCTTATCGGCCGTACCGCCAATGAAGCCCATGACACGAGGGGTATCCTTGACCAAGTGCCAAGTACCTTCATTCATGTCCATCTGAACCAGCACGTAGCCAGGGAAGAACTTGCGTTCACTCTTGCGCTTCTGCCCATTCCGCATTTCAACCACTTCTTCAGTGGGAACCAGAATTTCGCCGAAGCCATCTTCCATGCCTGCCAGCTTTACGCGCTCCAGCAAAGAGCGCATAACATGCTTCTCGTAACCCGAGTAAGCATGCACAACGTACCAACGCTTAGCCACGGGACACCCTTAGCCAACAATCAAGGAAACAAGCCAGCCGAGCAGGGAATCAAGCCCCCACAACAGCAACGCCATAACCAGAACAACAGCCACAACAATCAACGTGGTCTGCGTGGTTTCTTGGCGAGTCGGCCAAACGACTTTACGAATCTCGGTGCGAGCTTCCTTTACCAGGACCGCGAAAGACTTGCCTTTGGCAGTCTGCAGGCCTACAAAGGCAGCTACAGCAGCGAGGGCGAGCAAAGCGAGTACGCGGTACAGGATCGGCGAAGCAGAATAGTACTGATTGCCAACAACGCCTACGACCACCAATGCGACTACAGCGAGCCACTTGACCAGATCGAAACGAGAGCTTTGAGCTTCAGCCTTAGGAGTCATCTATGAAGATCCTGTGAAAAGAAAGCCAGATACACCACGTGAATCTGGCAGGTCAGGAGGGAATCGAACCCCCAACCTACGGTTTTGGAGACCGTCGCTCTGCCAATTGAGCTACTGACCTA
The DNA here is from genome assembly GCF_053502595.1 of Pseudomonas sp. LY-1. NCBI lineage: Bacteria > Pseudomonadati > Pseudomonadota > Gammaproteobacteria > Pseudomonadales > Pseudomonadaceae > Pseudomonas > Pseudomonas sp. LY-1. The sequence goes on from NZ_CP094353.1 coordinate 6,213,565, forward strand.
AAACAAAATCAGGCCGACCATTATGCAGGCCTGAAAAAGACTTTACAACAGCCAACCCCTAGAGACTTGAAACCAACCGGCGAAAACGCCCGCTACAACAGAATCAAGCCGAGATAGCCGTTAAAACAAAGGCAGATATTTTCATATCTGCCTTGTTATATGGAGCTCTTGAGCGGATTTGAACCGCTGACCTCACCCTTACCAAGGGTGTGCTCTACCAACTGAGCTACAAGAGCAAAACACGCTGCACAACCTGCAAACTTGGAGCGGGTAGCGGGAATCGAACCCGCATCATCAGCTTGGAAGGCTGAGGTTCTACCACTAAACTATACCCGCGGAGCTTGCAGCTCACGCTAAAAATGGTGGAGGGGGAAGGATTCGAACCTTCGAAGTCGTAGACGTCAGATTTACAGTCTGATCCCTTTGGCCGCTCGGGAACCCCTCCTAAGCGAGCCGGCATTCTACATCATGCCAGCCTTCTGTCAAGCATTTTCTCATTAAAAATATGAGGTTAGCTGCGTTGACCTTCGCTTCACACTGTAGGCCTTAAAGGTCTTCACTGCGAAGCGGGCGCCATTCTATGCAAACTATTCGAGAGTTGCAATGCCTTCGCACAGCATTATTTTATGTTTTAACTCATTGAATTCCTTAGCAAGGTTTTCAAACGGCAGATCCTCAGCCAGACGCCGGCTTTCAGGGGCCACACGAAGCCAGTAACCGGACGCTTCAGGTGTGCTCAACAGTTGAACCTTGACCTTTATATCCAGGCTCGTGAGGCGCTGCTCAAGCGACTGCGCCTGGCGCTGGTCGGCAAAGCCGCCGATGTATAAGCAGGTATTCTGCGCCTCGGGCGCTTTTGCTCGGTCACGCCGGGACACCGAGTCCGAGGACTCGCTTAGCAGTCGAATATCCTGCTGAGGGCCACGATACAGACTCAGGGGCGTGACATCCTTGGCGCGCAACGGCGCCTCTTGCTGATGCCAAACGTAATAGAAGGCATTAAGAACGAGTAAAAGTAAAAACAGCCAACGCATAAACACCTCAGGACAATGGACACGCCATGGCCAGACCAACGAAAACCAGGTCCGGGATCAACCGCGCCTGCGGCACGGCGTCCGAGACCAGATCAGCATCCCCACCCGTCAGGAATACGGTGAAATCATCACCCCAGTAGCTGCGGGCCAACTCGAGCTGGGTCAACACGAAGCCCCTGAGCATCAGCGTACAACCACGCTCGACAGCCTCCGCGGTCGTGCGCCCGGGGGAGAGCCGCTCCAGGGCACGCTCAGCCGCCGCGTCGTCGTAGCGTATCTTGCGGGTGTGCGTGCGCAACTGGTTGCGCATCAACGGCATGCCGGGGCAAATGAAGCCGCCCAGGTGCTGGCCGTCTGCCGCGATGAAATCGGCGGTGGCTGCGGTACCAAAATCGAGTACCAGGCACGCGCCCGAAGCCAACTTGAAGCCACCCAGCATCGCCAGCCAGCGATCAAGACCAAGGCGTTCGAAGTCTTGATAGCCATTGCGCACTCCAGCCATCTCACGCGCGGGGACAGCACAGGAGACGACAACACCGAAAGCCCCTTGCAAAGCCTCGACCAGCTTATTGGTCTCTTCTGAAGCCCGAACACTCACCAATCGGCAACGCGCCAACGACAGGCCTGGTAGCGCCGCCAGGCTTTCAATCAATGCGAGGTCCGACCCCACAACACCTTCGGCGCAAGCTTTCGCCTGATCCGATTCAAGTACGCGCCATTTGATAAAGCTATTCCCACAGTCGAGCTCAAGAATCATCACGCAACCTCAGGCTTAGCTCACCACCGCTGTATATTTTTTCAACACCATCGACGCTCAAACGCAACGCACCCTGGCGGTCGACCCCCAGAACCACCCCGTCAACCTGATTGACTCCAGCAATGAGGGACACCGCCCTGCCCTGCCATAAGTGATTCTGCTCCCACTCCTCCTGAAGCGCCGCAAAGCCGGAGGCGGCGTGTCGCTCCAAGTAACGTTGCAACTGCAGCCCCAGCCGCGCCACCAGTAGATTGCGATCTACGGGAGAGCCCGTTTCAAGCTGCACCGACGTCCACTGCTGATCGATTGCCGCGACTTTCTGCATATTTACGTTGATGCCGATCCCGAGCACAACGTGACAGATATCAGCAGGATCGCCGACCAACTCCAGCAGGATACCGGCAATTTTCTTCTGCCCCACCAAGACATCGTTTGGCCATTTCAAGGCAGCTCCTTGCACGCCCGACTCGCGCAAGGCCTGCATGACCGCAAGCCCCACAACCAGGCTCAGCCCCTCTAGCTGCCGCAGACCGCCCTCGATGCGCAGCACGAGGCTGTAATACACATTCTGAGCGAACGGGCTGACCCACTTGCGCCCCCGTCGACCTCGTCCGGCGCTCTGCTGCTCGGCGAGCACCAGGAATGGTGCCGCGCACCCCGCATCGACAAGGCGCAAGGCTTCAGCATTGGTGGAGTCAATGGAATCGGATATGTGGACGGGCCACGCCAGAGAAGGCGCCTTCAGCGCGATGTCTTCGGCATTCAAGAACACCAGCGGCGATGCCAATTGGTACCCCCTGCCACGCACTTTGTGGATGGGCAGGTTTAACTCAGCCTCAAGATGCTGAAGCTGCTTCCATACAGCACTGCGACTGACGCCCAGGGCAGCGCCCAGCGCTTCCCCGGAGTGGAATCGACCATCTTTCAGAAGTTTTAACAACGTCAGCATGCAAGTATCGCCTCACAATGAGGCACGCATGATAGCCATGCGCAGGGTCATTGCATAGAAAGGCCGGGCCTTAGCACTGACAGCCGTCGCAATGAACCACTTGACCCTTTCCGACCGCCCAAAACAAAACCCCTGTCTGCGTAAGCAAACAGGGGTTCTGGAATTTAATCTTGACGATGACCTACTCTCACATGGGGAAACCCCACACTACCATCGGCGATGCATCGTTTCACTGCTGAGTTCGGGATGGGATCAGGTGGTTCCAATGCTCTATGGTCGTCAAGAAATTCGGGTACTGAGTCGTGGCCAGCTGGCCTCGCTTCAGCAAATTGGGTATGTGATAGCTTTCGGTGTTTTGTAAGAGTCGAACTTTCGGTTCGTTTCGTCTTCACACACCGCAATCTGGTCTCTTTCGAGTTCGCAAATTGCTTGGGTGTTATATGGTCAAGCCTCACGGGCAATTAGTATTGGTTAGCTCAACGCCTCACAGCGCTTACACACCCAACCTATCAACGTCGTAGTCTTCGACGGCCCTTCAGGGGACTCAAGGTCCCAGTGAGATCTCATCTTGAGGCTAGTTTCCCGCTTAGATGCTTTCAGCGGTTATCTATTCCGAACATAGCTACCCGGCAATGCCACTGGCGTGACAACCGGAACACCAGAGGTTCGTCCACTCCGGTCCTCTCGTACTAGGAGCAGCCCCTCTCAAATCTCAAACGTCCACGGCAGATAGGGACCGAACTGTCTCACGACGTTCTAAACCCAGCTCGCGTACCACTTTAAATGGCGAACAGCCATACCCTTGGGACCGGCTTCAGCCCCAGGATGTGATGAGCCGACATCGAGGTGCCAAACACCGCCGTCGATATGAACTCTTGGGCGGTATCAGCCTGTTATCCCCGGAGTACCTTTTATCCGTTGAGCGATGGCCCTTCCATACAGAACCACCGGATCACTAAGACCTACTTTCGTACCTGCTCGACGTGTCTGTCTCGCAGTCAAGCGCGCTTTTGCCTTTATACTCTACGACCGATTTCCGACCGGTCTGAGCGCACCTTCGTACTCCTCCGTTACTCTTTAGGAGGAGACCGCCCCAGTCAAACTACCCACCATACACTGTCCTCGATCCGGATAACGGACCTGAGTTAGAACCTCAAAGTTGCCAGGGTGGTATTTCAAGGTTGGCTCCACGCGAACTGGCGTCCACGCTTCAAAGCCTCCCACCTATCCTACACAAGCAAATTCAAAGTCCAGTGCAAAGCTATAGTAAAGGTTCACGGGGTCTTTCCGTCTAGCCGCGGATACACTGCATCTTCACAGCGATTTCAATTTCACTGAGTCTCGGGTGGAGACAGCGCCGCCATCGTTACGCCATTCGTGCAGGTCGGAACTTACCCGACAAGGAATTTCGCTACCTTAGGACCGTTATAGTTACGGCCGCCGTTTACCGGGGCTTCGATCAAGAGCTTCGCGTTAGCTAACCCCATCAATTAACCTTCCGGCACCGGGCAGGCGTCACACCCTATACGTCCACTTTCGTGTTTGCAGAGTGCTGTGTTTTTAATAAACAGTCGCAGCGGCCTGGTATCTTCGACCGGCATGAGCTTACGGAGCAAGTCCTTCACCCTCACCGGCGCACCTTCTCCCGAAGTTACGGTGCCATTTTGCCTAGTTCCTTCACCCGAGTTCTCTCAAGCGCCTTGGTATTCTCTACCCAACCACCTGTGTCGGTTTGGGGTACGGTTCCTGGTTACCTGAAGCTTAGAAGCTTTTCTTGGAAGCATGGCATCAACCACTTCGTCATCTAAAAGATAACTCGTCATCAGCTCTCGGCCTTAGAATCCCGGATTTACCTAAGATTCCAGCCTACCACCTTAAACTTGGACAACCAACGCCAAGCTGGCCTAGCCTTCTCCGTCCCTCCATCGCAATAACCAGAAGTACAGGAATATTAACCTGTTTTCCATCGACTACGCTTTTCAGCCTCGCCTTAGGGACCGACTAACCCTGCGTCGATTAACGTTGCGCAGGAAACCTTGGTCTTTCGGCGTGGGTGTTTTTCACACCCATTATCGTTACTCATGTCAGCATTCGCACTTCTGATACCTCCAGCAAGCTTCTCAACTCACCTTCACAGGCTTACAGAACGCTCCTCTACCGCATCACTTACGTGATACCCGTAGCTTCGGTGTATGGTTTGAGCCCCGTTACATCTTCCGCGCAGGCCGACTCGACTAGTGAGCTATTACGCTTTCTTTAAAGGGTGGCTGCTTCTAAGCCAACCTCCTAGCTGTCTAAGCCTTCCCACATCGTTTCCCACTTAACCATAACTTTGGGACCTTAGCTGACGGTCTGGGTTGTTTCCCTTTTCACGACGGACGTTAGCACCCGCCGTGTGTCTCCCATGCTCGGCACTTGTAGGTATTCGGAGTTTGCATCGGTTTGGTAAGTCGGGATGACCCCCTAGCCGAAACAGTGCTCTACCCCCTACAGTGATACATGAGGCGCTACCTAAATAGCTTTCGAGGAGAACCAGCTATCTCCGAGCTTGATTAGCCTTTCACTCCGATCCACAGGTCATCCGCTAACTTTTCAACGGTAGTCGGTTCGGTCCTCCAGTTAGTGTTACCCAACCTTCAACCTGCCCATGGATAGATCGCCCGGTTTCGGGTCTATTCCCAGCGACTAGACGCCCTATTAAGACTCGCTTTCGCTACGCCTCCCCTATTCGGTTAAGCTCGCCACTGAAAATAAGTCGCTGACCCATTATACAAAAGGTACGCAGTCACCTAACAAAGTAGGCTCCCACTGCTTGTACGCATACGGTTTCAGGATCTATTTCACTCCCCTCTCCGGGGTTCTTTTCGCCTTTCCCTCACGGTACTAGTTCACTATCGGTCAGTCAGTAGTATTTAGCCTTGGAGGATGGTCCCCCCATATTCAGACAAAGTTTCTCGTGCTCCGTCCTACTCGATTTCATGACTAAGAGATTTTCGCGTACAGGGCTATCACCCACTATGGCCGCACTTTCCAGAGCGTTCCGCTAATCTCAAAGCCACTTAAGGGCTAGTCCCCGTTCGCTCGCCACTACTAAGGGAATCTCGGTTGATTTCTTTTCCTCAGGGTACTTAGATGTTTCAGTTCCCCTGGTTCGCCCCTTACACCTATGTATTCAGTGTAAGGTAACCATCTTATGATGGCTGGGTTCCCCCATTCAGACATCTCCGGATCAAAGTCTGTTTGCCGACTCCCCGAAGCTTTTCGCAGGCTACCACGTCTTTCATCGCCTCTGACTGCCAAGGCATCCACCGTATGCGCTTCTTCACTTGACCATATAACCCCAAGCAATCTGGTTATACTGTGAAGACGACATTCGCCGAAAATTCGAATTTCTCAATTAAGAGAACTCACAAATTTTACCTTAGCCTGATCCGTTACCAGTGAAAGTAACGTTCAGTCTATCTTTCTATCACATACCCAAATTTTTAAAGAACGATCTAATCAAAGACTAGAAATCAACATTCACCATCATCACGATGGAATGCTCATTTCTAAGCTTTTAACTTCTAGAAGCAGTAGTGGTGGAGCCAAACGGGATCGAACCGTTGACCTCCTGCGTGCAAGGCAGGCGCTCTCCCAGCTGAGCTATGGCCCCGTATTTCTACAGGTTCCCACACAAAATTGGTGGGTCTGGGCAGATTCGAACTGCCGACCTCACCCTTATCAGGGGTGCGCTCTAACCAACTGAGCTACAGACCCAATTTCGGGCTGCTTCTTATCGTCTTCTTCAATGAATCAAGCAATTCGTGTGGGAACTTATGGAGCAGCTGATGTCGTCGATTAAGGAGGTGATCCAGCCGCAGGTTCCCCTACGGCTACCTTGTTACGACTTCACCCCAGTCATGAATCACACCGTGGTAACCGTCCCCCCGAAGGTTAGACTAGCTACTTCTGGTGCAACCCACTCCCATGGTGTGACGGGCGGTGTGTACAAGGCCCGGGAACGTATTCACCGCGACATTCTGATTCGCGATTACTAGCGATTCCGACTTCACGCAGTCGAGTTGCAGACTGCGATCCGGACTACGATCGGTTTTCTGGGATTAGCTCCACCTCGCGGCTTGGCAACCCTCTGTACCGACCATTGTAGCACGTGTGTAGCCCAGGCCGTAAGGGCCATGATGACTTGACGTCATCCCCACCTTCCTCCGGTTTGTCACCGGCAGTCTCCTTAGAGTGCCCACCATTACGTGCTGGTAACTAAGGACAAGGGTTGCGCTCGTTACGGGACTTAACCCAACATCTCACGACACGAGCTGACGACAGCCATGCAGCACCTGTCTCAATGTTCCCGAAGGCACCAATCTATCTCTAGAAAGTTCATTGGATGTCAAGGCCTGGTAAGGTTCTTCGCGTTGCTTCGAATTAAACCACATGCTCCACCGCTTGTGCGGGCCCCCGTCAATTCATTTGAGTTTTAACCTTGCGGCCGTACTCCCCAGGCGGTCAACTTAATGCGTTAGCTGCGCCACTAAGAGCTCAAGGCTCCCAACGGCTAGTTGACATCGTTTACGGCGTGGACTACCAGGGTATCTAATCCTGTTTGCTCCCCACGCTTTCGCACCTCAGTGTCAGTATCAGTCCAGGTGGTCGCCTTCGCCACTGGTGTTCCTTCCTATATCTACGCATTTCACCGCTACACAGGAAATTCCACCACCCTCTACCATACTCTAGTCAGTCAGTTTTGAATGCAGTTCCCAGGTTGAGCCCGGGGATTTCACATCCAACTTAACTAACCACCTACGCGCGCTTTACGCCCAGTAATTCCGATTAACGCTTGCACCCTCTGTATTACCGCGGCTGCTGGCACAGAGTTAGCCGGTGCTTATTCTGTCGGTAACGTCAAAACAATCACGTATTAGGTAACTGCCCTTCCTCCCAACTTAAAGTGCTTTACAATCCGAAGACCTTCTTCACACACGCGGCATGGCTGGATCAGGCTTTCGCCCATTGTCCAATATTCCCCACTGCTGCCTCCCGTAGGAGTCTGGACCGTGTCTCAGTTCCAGTGTGACTGATCATCCTCTCAGACCAGTTACGGATCGTCGCCTTGGTGAGCCATTACCTCACCAACTAGCTAATCCGACCTAGGCTCATCTGATAGCGCAAGGCCCGAAGGTCCCCTGCTTTCTCCCGTAGGACGTATGCGGTATTAGCGTCCGTTTCCGAACGTTATCCCCCACTACCAGGCAGATTCCTAGGCATTACTCACCCGTCCGCCGCTCTCAAGAGAAGCAAGCTTCTCTCTACCGCTCGACTTGCATGTGTTAGGCCTGCCGCCAGCGTTCAATCTGAGCCATGATCAAACTCTTCAGTTCAAACATCTTTGGGTTTTTAAGAAACCCTAAACTTGGCTCAGCAATCGTTGGTTACATCTTTGATTTCTCGCGGAGTAACTTGTGATGCTGATAATCTTGTTGACTATCAGTCTGACTCCACAAGCACCCACACGAATTGCTTGATTCAGTTGTTAAAGAGCGGTTGGTTAAGATCTTTCGTCTCAACCGAGGCGCGCATTCTACAGCAGCCTCATTTGCTGTCAAGTGATTATTTTCAGAAGTTTTCAAAGTTTCCTTTGTAACTTCAACCACTTGCGCTTCCGATCTCTCGTTAGCGGGAGGCGAATTCTACAGCGTTACACGCTGCTGTCAACACCTCTTTTTCTCCGCTTTCGACCGAGAAGATCGAAACGTCAATAGAGCCAAACAACACTGCTCTACCAACTCCTTCCAGGCTTCGATGAACTGAAGCAGGTCGCTGTCGAATCTTGCGTAACTCTTTGTTTACCAAGGAGTTTTCCGTTTCGACTGCGCCGGAAGTGGGGCGAATTATAGACAGATATAAATCGCCGTCAACAGTTAATTTCAGACTTATTCGGATTTAAGCGTAATACGCGCAAATGCCTTCTTCCCAGCCTGGCAAACATGGGTCGCACCCAGCGCGTATATAAAGGTGCGATCAACCACTTCACCATCGATACGCACACCACCGGAACCCAAGAGGTCACGCGCGACCGCCGAGTTCTTCACCAGGCCTGCCTTATTAAGGACGGCCGCGATCGGCATTGCCTCGGCAGCAGTCAGCTCGATCTCCGGCAGATCATCCGGCAGCTCACCATCCTTCATCCGGTTGCCCGCCGCACGGTGAGCACTGGCCGCTGCCTCCTCGCCATGGAAACGCGCAACAATCTCTTCAGCCAGCTTGATCTTCACGTCGCGAGGATTGGCACCCGCCTCGACATCCGCACGCAGCGCATTGATCTCATCCATCGAGCGGAAGCTCAACAGCTCGAAGTAACGCCACATCAGCGCATCCGGAATCGAAACCAGCTTGCCGTACATCACGCCCGGCGCTTCCTGGATACCGACATAGTTGCCCAGGGACTTGGACATCTTCTTGACGCCGTCCAACCCCTCCAGCAACGGCATGGTCAGAATGCACTGAGCCTCTTGCCCATACGCACGCTGCAGCTCACGCCCCATCAGAAGGTTGAACTTCTGATCGGTGCCACCCAACTCAACGTCAGCGCGCAACGCCACCGAGTCATAGCCCTGGACCAGCGGGTACAGGAACTCATGAATCGCGATCGGCTGATTGGTCGAATAGCGCTTGTCGAAGTCATCGCGCTCAAGCATGCGCGCCACGGTGTATTGGGATGTCAGACGAATGAAGTCCGCCGGCCCCATCTTGTCCATCCAGGTGGAGTTGAACGCCACCTCGGTCTTGGCCGGATCGAGAATCTTGAACACCTGGGTCTTGTAGGTCTCGGCATTCTCGAGAACCTGTTCACGGGTCAGCGGCGGACGCGTGGCGCTCTTGCCGCTTGGATCACCGATCATCCCGGTGAAATCCCCTATAAGGAAGATCACCTGATGCCCCAGGTCCTGGAACTGGCGCAGCTTATTGATAAGCACGGTATGGCCCAGGTGCAGATCCGGCGCAGTCGGATCAAAGCCGGCCTTGATACGCAGGGGCTGGCCACGCTTGAGCTTTTCGATCAGCTCCGCCTCGACCAACAGTTCTTCCGCACCACGTTTTATCAGCGCTAGCTGCTCTTCAACCGACTTCATAACAGACCCGCAAGGCTCAGATTCAAAAGGGAACCAACCATACAAGATCAGGGACTAATTACAAGTTTTGCCCTGCGCACGGACACCGTTCGACAAGCCCGGCGTTCGCGAGCTTGCGTCACAGATGATTTGGTTATATTTTATACAGTTATTTCATCTTCATCATGTCAGTCATCTTTTCCATTTCATCTTCAAAGTCAAAATTACCTATGACCACAGAACCGTCTAAAGCGCCGCCGCTTTACCCAAAGACCCACCTGCTCGCTGCAAGTGGTATCGCCGCCCTTCTGAGCCTGGCACTCCTGGTATTCCCTTCCAGTGACGTAGAAGCCAAACGAACGTCCCTGAGCCTTGACCTGGAAAGTCCCGCAGAACAACTGACACAAGATCAAGACGCTTCCGACGCGCAACAAGCCACAAATGCCCCCATCGATTCGCCGTTTGCCCAGATCGAAAGCGCCCCGGACGAAACCGACAAAACCGCCCAGCAGCAGGCTGCACCTGCCGTAGCGCAGGCCAAGAACCCCCAGCATCGCGAGGTGCTCGTCGGCAAGGGCGACACGCTTTCCACCCTGTTCGAGAAGGTCGGCCTACCTGCCACTACGGTTAATGAGGTCTTGGCCAGCGATAAACAAGCCAAGCAATTCACCCAGCTCAAACGCGGTCAAAAACTCGAATTCGAGCTGACCCCAGATGGCCAGCTGAACAACCTGCACAGCAACCTCAGCGACCTGGAAAGCATCACCCTGACCAAGGGTGCCAAGGGTTTCGCGTTCAATCGCATCACCACCAAGCCAGTGATGCGCTCCGCCTACGTACATGGCGTCATCAACAGCTCGCTGTCGCAATCGGCCGCCCGTGCCGGCTTGTCCCACAGCATGACCATGGACATGGCCAGCGTGTTTGGCTACGACATCGACTTCGCCCAGGACATCCGCCAGGGTGACGAATTCGACGTGATCTACGAGCAGAAGGTCGCCAACGGCAAAGTGGTCGGCACCGGCAATATCCTCTCCGCGCGCTTTACCAACCGCGGCAAGACCTACACCGCCGTGCGCTACACCAACAAACAAGGCAACAGCAGTTACTACACCGCTGATGGCAACAGCATGCGCAAGGCCTTTATCCGCACACCTGTGGATTTCGCCCGCATCAGCTCGCGCTTCTCCATGGGACGCAAGCACCCCATCCTGAACAAAATCCGCGCCCACAAAGGCGTCGACTATGCAGCGCCGCGCGGCACGCCCATCAAGGCCGCAGGTGACGGCAAGGTACTGTTGGCTGGACGTCGCGGCGGTTACGGCAACACCGTGATCATCCAGCACGGCAACACCTACCGCACGCTGTATGGCCACATGCAAGGCTTCGCCAAGGGCGTACAGACCGGCGGCAACGTGAAGCAGGGCCAGGTGATCGGTTATATCGGCACGACCGGCTTGTCCACCGGCCCACACTTGCACTATGAATTCCAGGTCAATGGCGTACACGTCGACCCGTTGGGCCAGAAACTGCCGATGGCCGACCCGATCGCCAAGGCCGAACGCGCGCGTTTCATGCAACAAAGCCAACCGCTGATGGCACGCATGGATCAGGAGCGCTCTACCCTGCTGGCTTCGGCGAAGCGCTAAGGTATGCCGCTCTATATAGGCGTGATGTCAGGGACCAGCCTCGATGGCCTGGATATCGCCCTGATCGAACAAGAGGCGGCGATCAAGCTGATCGCCACTCACTACATCCCTATGCCAGACAGCTTGCGCGCGGAGCTGCTTGGCCTGTGTGCCAGCGGCCCGGATGAGATCGCCCGCTCGGCAATGGCCCAGCAACGCTGGGTGACACTCGCCGCCCAGGGCATCCATGCCCTGCTCGACCAGCACAACCTCAAGCCCCAGGACATTCGCGCGATCGGCAGCCATGGGCAGACTATCCGCCATGAACCGGCACGCGGTTTCACCGTACAGATCGGCAACCCTGCCTTGCTCACCGAATTGACCGGCATCACCGTGGTCAGCGACTTCCGCAGCCGCGACGTTGCTGCAGGTGGCCAGGGTGCGCCGTTGGTACCGGCCTTTCATGAAGCACTGTTTTACGAACGCAGCGGGAATCGTGCGGTTTTGAATGTCGGAGGTTTCAGCAACCTCAGCCTGATCGAGACCGGCAAACCCGTAGCCGGCTTCGACTGCGGCCCGGGCAATGTCTTGCTGGATGCCTGGATTCATCAACAGCGCGGTGAACACTTTGATCGCGAGGGTCAATGGGCCGCCAGCGGCAAAGTCGAACCTCAGTTGCTCAACGCGCTGCTCAGTGACCCCTTTTTCTTGACCAAAGGCCCGAAAAGCACCGGGCGCGAAGTGTTCAACCTGGGATGGCTGCAACAACACCTGGCGCGCCTACCCGCCTTCGCCCCCCAGGACATCCAGGCCACGCTGCTGGAACTGACGGCCCTGACCATCGTCGAGGCCCTGCAAACCGCCCAACCCCAGACAAACACCCTGCTTGTCTGCGGCGGCGGCGCGCATAACCGCACGCTGATGAAACGCCTGGCCACGCTATTGCCATCGACCCAGGTCAGCAGCACCGCCACCTGCGGCGTAGACCCCGATTGGGTCGAAGCCATGGCCTTCGCCTGGCTGGCCCATTGCTGCCTCGAAGGCATCGCCGCCAACCGCCCCAGCGTCACTGGCGCACGCGGGCTACGGGTGCTGGGCGCGATCTACCCCGCCTGACTGCCCGCCAGAATCCGCAGACAGCAAAACGCCGCTTGGCCGATCAAAGCCAAGCGGCGTTTTTGTATCCGCTACCGATCAGATCGAGAACGAAGACCCGCAACCACACGTAGTCGTGGCATTAGGGTTCTTGATCACGAAACGCGAACCCTCCAGACCTTCCTGGTAATCCACCTCGGCGCCTGCCAGGTATTGGAAACTCATGGGGTCCACAACCAGGCTCACGCCCTCGCGCTCGACGATGGTGTCGTCATCGGCCACTTCTTCATCGAAGGTAAAACCGTACTGAAACCCTGAACAACCGCCGCCCGTAACAAATACGCGCAGCTTCAAGCGATCATTACCCTCTTCATCGACCAGGCTCTTCACCTTGTGCGCAGCACCGTGGGTGAATTGCAAAGCCGTGGGGGTGAAGGACTCAACGCTCATGCTGATAATCTCCCGGCGTACCGCCGCCATATGCGTAATGGTCGGTATTATCCGCTTCTCCTAGAAAAGCGGTCAACTATTGTTACGGTATATCAATCTGCGCAGCCGCCATTAAAAACACAAAAGGCCCGATCGACGGGCCTTCTGCTTGGCGACCTGACAGCCTTACGGCAGCATGCCTGCGTGGGACAAGCCCAGCTTCTCATCCAGGCCGAACAGGATGTTCATGTTCTGCACCGCCTGGCCCGAAGCGCCCTTGACCAGATTGTCGATCACCGACAGCACCACCACCAGATCACCGTCCTGCGGCCGATGCACGGCAATCCGGCACACGTTGGCGCCGCGCACGCTGCGGGTTTCCGGATGGCTGCCGGCCGGCATCACATCGACGAACGGCTCGTTGGCGTAACGCTTTTCAAACAGCGCCTGCAAATCCACCGAGCGATCCACCACCGTCGCATACAGTGTCGAGTGAATACCACGGATCATCGGAGTCAGGTGCGGCACGAAGGTCAGCCCCACATCCTTACCGGCGGCGCGACGCAGCCCCTGGCGGATTTCCGGCAGATGACGATGCCCTTTTACCGCGTAGGCCTTCATGCTTTCCGACGTCTCGGAGTACAGCGACCCCACCGCCGCCCCACGCCCGGCGCCGCTGACGCCCGACTTGCAGTCGGCAATCAAGCGCGAAACGTCGGCCAGCCCGGCTTCGAGCAATGGCAGGAAGCCCAACTGCGTCGCGGTCGGATAGCAACCCGGCACGGCGATCAGGCGCGCTTGCTTGATCTGCTCACGATTGACTTCCGGCAGGCCGTACACCGCCTCTTCCAACAGCTGCGGCGCGCCGTGTGGCTGGCCGTACCATTTGGCCCACTCGTCGGCATCCTGCAGGCGGAAGTCCGCCGACAGATCGATGACCTTGGTGCCCGCGGCCAGCAACTCGCCGGCCAGCGCATGGGCCACGCCGTGGGGGGTGGCAAAGAACACCACGTCACAGGCGCCGAGGGTCTTGATGTCCGGCACACTGAACGCCAGGCCGTCGTAATGGCCTCGCAGGTTCGGGTACATATCGGCCACAGCCAGGCCGGCCTCGGATCGGGAAGTGATGACCACCACCTCAGCTTGCGGATGCTGAGCCAACAGACGCAGCAATTCGACACCGGTGTAACCCGTGCCGCCGACGATACCGACCTTGACCATAAACCTGCCCTCAAAGAACCCACTGGAAAGCCGTCGATAATAGGGGCCGCATTGTCCTGCGACAACCGCCAAGGTGACGTAAGGACGCATGAGCCACTACTATCTTCAGTTACCGTGAACCTGGGAATAACTAAAAATGCTTTATCTATGGGTCAAAGCCTTCCATATCGTCAGCATCGTGTGCTGGTTTGCCGGGCTGTTCTACCTGCCGCGCCTGTTCGTCTACCACGCCCAAAGCGAAGACACCGTCAGCAAGGAACGCTTCAGCGTCATGGAGCGCAAGTTGTATCGCGGCATCATGGGCCCGTCGATGCTTGCCACGCTGGTCTTCGGCATCTGGATGATCGCCCTCAACCCCGGCCTCTTCCATATGGGCGCCTGGCTCCACGTCAAGCTGACCCTGGTCGTTCTGCTGATCGGTTACCACCACATGTGCGGCGCGCAGGTAAAACGCTTCGCCCGTGGCGAAAACACCCGCAGCCATGTCTTTTATCGCTGGTTCAATGAGTTCCCGGTTCTGATATTGCTGGCTATCGTAATTCTGGTCGTGGTCAAACCGTTCTAACGTCAATGCCTCGGGGTACCTCCAATGTCGCTGCCCGCTTTGCTTGAACAACGTTTGCGCCTGCCCGTCGTGGCCGCGCCGATGTTCCTGATTTCCAATCCGCAACTGGTCCTGGCGTGCTGCCGCAATGGCGTGGTCGGAAGTTTCCCGGCACTGAACCAGCGCGAAAGCAGTGGTTTCAAGGCCTGGCTGGAGGAAATCGAAGCGGGCCTGGCGCAGTTGAGCAACCCTGCGCCCTACGCCGTCAACCTCATCGTCCACCACAGCAACCCACGGTTGGAGGCAGACCTGGCGATCTGCGTCGAGCACAAGGTGCCGATCGTCATCACCAGCCTCGGCGCGGTGAAGGCGTTGGTCGATGCGGTACACAGCTACGGCGGCCTGGTCTTCCATGACGTCACCACTCGACGTCACGCCGAGAAAGCCGCCGAAGCCGGGGTGGACGGCCTGATCGCCGTGGCCGCCGGCGCCGGTGGCCATGCCGGCACCTGGAGCCCGTTCGCGTTGATCGCAGAGATTCGCCAGTTCTTCGATAAAACCCTGCTGCTGGCCGGCTGCCTCAACCACGGGCACGAAATCCTGGCCGCCCAGTTGCTGGGCGCGGACCTGGCGTATCTGGGCACGCGGTTTATCGCCACCGCCGAAAGCCACGCGCCGGATGCGTATAAAGAGATGCTGCTCACATCAGGCGCCGTCGACATCGTACACACTGCCGCAGTCTCCGGCGTGCCCGCCAGCTTCATGCGTCAGAGCCTGGCAAACGCCGGTTTCGACCTGGCCGCCCTGCAAGGCAAAGGCGAAGTCAATTTCGGCGCCAAGCTCAAGCCGTTGAACGACGAGGCCAAGGCCTGGAAGACCGTATGGTCCGCCGGCCAGGGCGTTGGTGAGATCGATGATTTGCCCGGCGTCGATGAACTCGTTGCGCGCCTGGATGCCGAATACCGCGAAGCCCGCGAGAAGGCGGCACAGTTGCGCTGGCCGCGCTGATACACTTGCCGGGCCCGCCCATTGAAGCGGGCCTGCCCCCTCCCCTGTAACATGACAAGGATGCCCGCATGAGCGACAACCGTTTCAAGATTGTGTTTGATGGAGCCCTGCTCCCGGGTGTCGAAAGCACCACCGCTAAACTGAATCTCGCCGAATTGTTCAAAAGCAACGTTGAGGCCATCGAGAAGCTCTTTACCGGTCGCCCCGTCGCCCTCAAGCGCGACCTCGCGCGCCCCGATGCCGAAACCTACCTCACCGCGCTGAAGAACGCCGGGATCGACGCGCGTATCGAAGCCGAACAGCCCGTGGCCTTCAGCCTTGACGAAACCCACGAGACCGAGCCCTCTGCCCGCCCTGCCGCCTCCCCGTATGCACCACCGCGTGCCGCAGTGGGTGACGATTTGCCGGAGTACGCCGAGCTCAAGATCTTCACGATCCATGGCCGCATCGGTCGCCTGCGCTACCTGGCCTGGACGCTGGTACTCACCGTCGCGATGCTCGTCGCCTCGGGCATCCTCGCCACTGCCGGCTTCGCCGTGGCGACCGCTTCGCCGACGGCGGGCATCATCCTGGGCTCGCTGCTGGGTTTCGCGCTGTTCGTGGCGATTGTCTGGGTCAGCGTGCAAATCGGCGTGCAGCGTCTGCACGACCTGGGCTGGTCCGGCTGGCTGTACCTGCTGAACCTGGTGCCGCTGGTGAACAGCATTTTCCCGCTGCTGCTGCTGGTGTTGCCAGGTAACACCGGCGCCAACCAGTACGGTGCGCCGCCACCGCGCAACTCCACGGCAGTGAAAGTCCTGGCCTCCCTGTGGCTGGCGTTTATTCCGTTGATGCTCATCATCTTGATGGCCTTGGGGATGAACGGCTACCTGGACCAAATCGAAAGCAACGTGGACAGCAGCTACGAAAGCAGCTCCATCACCTCCGATGAAGACGCCGATCAAAGCGTGATCGTCAATGAAGAAGACGTGCAAAGTGCTGACGACGCGGCCGAACCTGTAGACTCTCCAGAACAGTGAAAAAACGCCCGCCGCCTGTGATGCCTCTGTCACAGGTCCGGCGGCGTTGCGATGGAGAAAGGCATGACCCGTTACGCTCTGATCACCGGTGCCTCCAGCGGCATCGGCCTGGCCTTGGCCGAAGCACTGGCCCGGCGCGGCCGCAGCTTGATTCTGGTGGCCCGCCAGCGTGATCAGTTGGAAAGCATTGCAATCGAATTGACGCAACGCTTCGGCGTCGAGGTGCTGTTCCGCGCCTGCGACCTGGGTGAGCCGCTGCGTTTGTCCGGGTTCCTGTTGGAGCTTGAGGAAGGCGAGCGGCAGATCGACTTGCTGGTCAACTGCGCTGGCATGGGCACCAGCGGGCCGTTCCTGGCCCAGGACTGGATGACCGAGCAGGACCTGATCGAAGTCAACATCCTCGCCCTGACCCGTATGTGTCACGCCCTCGGCAATGCCATGGCCCTGCATGGCGGCGGGCAGATCCTCAACGTCGCCTCGATCGCCGCATTCCAGCCCGGCCCGTGGATGAGCAGTTACTACGCCAGCAAAGCCTATGTATTGCACTTCTCCGAAGGTCTGCGCGAAGAATTGAAAACCTGCGGCATCAAGGTCTCGGTGCTGTGCCCCGGCCCGACGCGCACGGCCTTCTTCGGCACGGCGCAAATGGACACCGCCAAGCTCGAGCGCAGCGCGCACTTGATGAGCCCGGAAGAAGTGGCGCTCTACACCGTGCGCGCCCTGGAAAAAAACCAAGCCATCATCATCCCCGGCCGCCGCAATCGCTGGCTCGCCTTCAGTCCGCGCTTGAGCCCACGCTGGCTGACCCGCAAGCTCGCCGGCGCGATCAACAAGGCCTATTGCCCGCGCTGAAGGCCTGAGTACACTCACCCTGCACATTCACCATGGAGAAACAGCTTTGGATACTCTGTTCACCAAGATCATCAACAGAGAAATACCCGCGAAGATCATCTATGAAGATGATCAGGTCCTCGCCTTCCACGATATCGCCCCACAAGCGCCGGTACATTTTCTGGTTATCCCGAAAAAACCGATCCGCACCCTGAACGATCTGACCGAAAGCGACAAAACCCTGGCTGGGCACATCCTGTTCACCGCTCAGCGCCTGGCCCTGGAACAGGGCTGCGAGAAGGGCTTTCGTGTGGTGATGAACTGCAATGAAGACGGTGGACAGACCGTTTACCATATCCACATGCATGTGCTGGGCCAGCGCCAGATGAACTGGCCGCCGGGCTGATACGCCTGACACACGGGTCGCCGGCCTCCCGCATGCGACCCCATGCCCTTGACTCAACGCAAACGCTTCGCCCTCTCTTGCGGTAAACTGGCCGCCGAGATTCTTCCCGGAGGTCAGCATGACTACCCAACGTCACTACTCGCCGATTGACCGTCTGTTGTTGCAAGCCGACACGGCCATACGCACGCTGCTGCCATTCAGCGGCCAGCCGTATCGCCCGTCGCCCGCCATCGTGCAGCCCGATGCACAGATGAACGAGACCGACACCCGCCACGTCGCCGGCCTGATGCGTATCAACCATACCGGCGAAGTCTGTGCCCAGGCGCTGTACCAGGGCCAGGCGCTGACCGCCAAGCTGCCGCAAGTGCGCGCAGCCATGGAGCATGCCGCCGAGGAAGAAATCGACCACCTGGCCTGGTGCGAGCAACGCATTCGCCAATTGGGCAGCCATCCCAGCGTGCTGAACCCGCTGTTCTATGGCCTGTCGTTTGGGATTGGCGCCGCAGCCGGCTTGATCAGCGACAAAGTCAGCCTGGGGTTTGTCGCGGCCACGGAACAGCAAGTATGCAAGCACCTGGATGAGCACCTGGAACAGTTACCGACCGAAGACGAAAAGTCCCGGGCGATTCTTGAACAGATGCGTATCGATGAAGAACACCACGCAAAAAGCGCACTGGACGCCGGTGGTTTCCGCTTCCCGGCGCCGGTGAGGTTTGGCATGAGCCTGATGGCCAAGGTCATGACCAAAAGCACCTACCGCATCTAACCTGCAAAAAAGGGCGCTATCAAAGCGCCCTGTCTTTATTGCCGGCGAATCCCTGGATCAGCCCAACTCAATGATTTCGTAATCATGGGTAATGGCGACACCGGCCGCGCCCAGCATGATCGACGCCGAGCAATACTTCTCAGCCGACAGCTCGATGGCACGCTTGACCTGGGCTTCTTTCAGCGCCCGGCCCTTGACCACGAAATGCATGTGGATCTTGGTGAACACCTTGGGATCTTCAGTCGCACGCTCGGCTTCGAGGAAGGCTTCGCAGCTTTCCACGGCCTGGCGGGACTTTTTCAAAATGCTGACCACGTCGAAATTGCTGCAACCGCCTACACCAAGCAGGAGCATTTCCATCGGGCGTACGCCCAGGTTGCGGCCACCGGCTTCCGGCGGACCGTCCATGACCACGACATGGCCACTGCCCGACTCACCGAGGAACATGGCTTCGCCCGCCCATTGGATGCGTGCCTTCATCGCCCAGACTCCACTGCTAAAAAAGGGTCGCCAGCTTAGCACACGGCCCGCGGCCGGCAGCTTTTGCGCGTAAAGCCATCAATCGCCACAGTTACCCGGTAAATTGGCTAATCGAGTCACAATGTGTCTGGTAAGCTGGCGCCAAATGAATGGCGCATTGCCATCCTTTGTACAACGTGTATCAATGCAGATACAGCTAGATAAAAACAAATCCAACCACCCTGTGCAGTCTTTTTCGGGATACAACCATGGTTGCTTTTACTCCCATACCCAAGATCAAGAATCTCGACAGACTGCTGACGCATTGCCAGAGTCGTCGCTACCCGGCCAAGCACAACATCATCTGCGCAGGCGAACGCTCCGAAACACTGTTCTTCATTATCAAGGGCTCGGTCACCATCCTGATCGAGGATGAAGATGGCCGCGAGATGATCATTGCCTACCTCAATACCGGCGATTTCTTCGGCGAGCTGGGGTTATTTGAACAAGCCGGCAAAGAACAGGAGCGCAGTGCCTGGGTGCGGACCAAAATCGAGAGCGAAGTGGCCGAGATCAGTTACACGAAGTTTCGTGAACTGACCCAGCACGATCCCGACATCCTTTATGCACTGAGCGGCCAGATTGCCCAGCGCCTGCGGGACACCACGCGCAAAGTCGGCGACCTGGCATTCTTTGATGTCACCGGCCGCGTGGCCCGCTGCCTGTTGGAGCTGTGCAAGCAGCCCGACGCGATGACTCACCCCGATGGCATGCAGATCAAAGTCACGCGCCAGGAAATCGGGCGCATTGTCGGTTGTTCGCGGGAGATGGTCGGTCGCGTGCTCAAGGATCTGGAAGAACGCAACCTGGTAGACGTCAAAGGCAAGACGATGGTGGTGTTCGGCACCCGTTAAACCGGCAGAAAGCTGGCCAGCATCTGCCGGTACAGCAGATCCAGCCGGCTGAGCGCGTCCGGTGCGGGGAAGGCTTCGTGCAGGGCGATATGGCTGTCGGCGCGAACGCGCTGTTCCAGGCCGCAGGCTTGATTGAAGCGATTGACCGCCGCGATCAGTTCTTCGCGATCGTTGTCCAGCAACAAGGCTCCGTGTACCAGCCCCACCGGACGACCACCACTTTGACGCCAGCGCTGGGCGGTGCCGACCATTTTGCGGCCATTGAGGTTGACGTTGTAGCGGCCGTCGCAGAACGCGCCGTCGATTTCGCCGACGGAAGCATCGCCGCCCAGTTCGATCAGCAAGTCACAGATCGGCTGGCACAAACGCAGGTAGCCGGTTTCGATGCGCCCCTGATCGCCTTCGCTGCGCGGCGGTGCGTAGACCAGGGCGATATTGACCGTGGCGTTTGATTGCGGCACCGGCTCGCCGCCGGTTTCGCGCAACAGCACCGGCCAGCCGGCCGCGGCTGACACTTGGCTGGCCACGTCAAACCCCGGCAGTCGGCTCAAGCGCCGCGGCATCACCAATGCCTGGTCGCTGGGCTGCCAGAACAGCAGGCCAAACGCCTGCTCCCCTGCACAAACAGCCGCCAGCAGGTTTTGCTCGGCAGCAAGCCCGGCTTCGACGCTCATCGACACTGGCTGGATCATCGAACACCTACCTCGCTGAATAAACACAAAACCCAATGTGAATGTGGGAGGGGGCTTGCCCCCGATGGCGGTGTATCAGTTGATAAATGTATCTGACTGACACTCCGCCATCGGGGGCAAGCCCCCTCCCACATGTTGACCGCACTTCAAATACTGACCGCGGTTTGATCAATCCAGGGTCGAACCGCTGACTGCCACACCACGCTCCGGGAAGAACAGGCGTTGCAGTTCGGCGCCCGGGTTCTCGGCGCGCATGAAGGTCTCGCCCACCAGGAACGAATACACGTCGCTGATTTCCATCAGTTCCACGTCGGCGCGGTTAACAATGCCGCTTTCGGTAATCACCAGGCGGTCGCGCGGGATACGCGGCAGCAGGTCGAGGGTGTTTTCCAGGCTGACTTCGAAGGTGTGCAGGTTGCGGTTGTTGACCCCCACCAGCGGTGTGTCGAGGGTTTTCAGCGCACGTTCCAGCTCATCGCCGTCGTGGACTTCCACCAGCACGTCGAGGCCGACGCTTTTGGCCACGGCCGCCAGCTCGGCCATCTTCACGTCATCCAGCGCGGAGACGATCAGCAGCACACAGTCGGCGCCCAGGGCACGGGCTTCAACGATCTGGTATGGATCGATCATGAAGTCCTTGCGGATCACCGGCAACTTGCATGCGGCGCGGGCCTGTTGCAGGAACAGGTCGGAACCCTGGAAGAAATCAACATCAGTCAGCACGGAGAGGCAAGTCGCCCCGCCTCTCTCATAGCTGGCGGCGATGTCGGCCGGTACGAAGTTTTCGCGGATCACGCCTTTGCTTGGCGAGGCCTTCTTGATTTCAGCGATGACAGCCGGCTGCTTGAGCTTGGCCTGAGCGATCAAGGCCTTGGCGAAGCCACGCGGCGCATCGGCGATTTTCGCCTGGCTTTCCAGCTCGGCCAGGCTCACGCGGGCACGGCGTTCCGCGACTTCTTCGGCTTTGCGGGCCAGGATCTTTTCCAGAACGGTCGGCACACTCATCCTTCATTCTCCATCTTGAACACCGCAGTAAAGGCCCCCAGTTCTTCGAGCTTCTCGCGGGCAAGGCCGGTGTGCAATGCATCATGCGCGAGGGCCACGCCTTCGTTAAGACTATAGGCGTGATCGGCGGCATAAAGCGCGGCACCGGCATTGAGCACAATCATTTCGGCGGCTTTCTGGCCGTTTTCGGTCTTGCGACGCCCCAAGGCGTCCTGAATCAGCGCCAGGGAATCGGCCGGGCTTTCCACTGCCAGACCATGCAGGCTCTGGCTCTTCATGCCGAGGTCTTCGGGCTCGACCCAATATTCGGTGATCTGATCATTCTTCAGCTCCGCCACAAAGGTCGGCGCCGCCAGGCTGAATTCGTCCAGGCCGTCTTTGGAATGCACCACCAGCACATGCTTGCTGCCCAGGCGCTGCAATACTTCGGCCAACGGCCGGCACAATGCCTGGCTGAACACGCCGACTACCTGATGCTTCACACCGGCCGGATTCGTAAGCGGGCCGAGCATGTTGAACAGGGTGCGCAGGCCGAGATCCTTGCGCGGGCCGGCGGCGTGTTTCATCGCGCCGTGGTGGGACTGCGCAAACATGAAGCCGATGCCCACGTTGTCGATGCAGCGCGCCACTTGTACGGGGGTCAGGTTCAGGTAGATCCCGGCCGCTTCGAGCAGATCAGCGCTGCCGCTTTTGCCGGACACCGCTCGGTTGCCGTGCTTGGCCACGGTGCAACCCGCCGCCGCGACCACGAAGGAGGCCGCCGTGGACACGTTGAAAATATTCGCACCGTCGCCGCCGGTGCCGACCACGTCGACCACGCCGTCGAGGGTCTTGAGCTCGACCTTGTCTGCCAGCTCGCGCATCACCGACACGGCGCCGACGATTTCGTCGATGCTCTCGCTCTTCATACGCATCGCCATCATGAACGCGCCGATCTGCGCGTCGGTGCATTGACCGGTCATGATCTCACGCATCACATCGCTCATTTCCGCGGTGCTCAGGTCCAGATGGCCGACGATACGGCTCAGGGCAGTCTTGATATCCATGAAAAATCCTTAGCGCGTGCCGCCGCTCTGCTTGAGAAAGTTGGCGAACAGCTCGTAGCCCTGCTCGGTCAGGATCGACTCGGGGTGAAACTGCACCCCTTCGATGTTCAGTGTCTTGTGGCGCAAGCCCATGATCTCGTCGACCGAGCCGTCTTCCAGCTGGGTCCAGGCGGTCAATTCCAGGCAGTCGGGCAGGGTTTCGTGCTTGACCACCAGCGAATGGTAGCGCGTCACGGTGACCGGCAGGTTGAGGCCTTCGAACACACCGAGGTTGTTATGGAACACCGGGCTGGTCTTGCCGTGCATCACTTGGCGCGCCCGCACCACCTCACCGCCAAACGCCTGGCCGATGGACTGGTGGCCCAGGCACACGCCGAGGATCGGCAGCTTGCCGGCGAAGTATTTGATGGCCTCCAGGGAGATGCCCGCCTCGGTCGGCGTGCAGGGCCCCGGCGAAACCACAATGCGCTCCGGGTTCAGGGCGGCGATTTCGGCGACGGTCAGTTCGTCGTTGCGCACCACCTTGACCTCGGCACCGAGTTCGCCCAGGTACTGCACAACGTTGTAGGTAAAGGAGTCGTAGTTATCAATCATCAGCAACATGGGGGAAACCTCAAGAATTCTTAGCCCTGGGGGGTCTGTTCAGCCAACGCCACTGCACGGAACATGGCGCGGCGCTTGTTCAGGGTTTCTTCCCATTCGAGGGCCGGCACCGAGTCGGCGACGATCCCGCCACCGGCCTGCACATGCAGTTCCCCGTCCTTGATCACTGCCGTGCGAATCGCAATGGCGGTGTCCATGTTGCCGTTCCAGGCGAAATACCCCACGGCGCCGCCGTAGACACCGCGCTTGACCGGCTCGAGCTCGTCGATGATCTCCATCGCGCGAATCTTCGGCGCGCCCGACAAGGTGCCCGCCGGCAGAATCGCCCGCAGCGCGTCCATCGCGGTCAGGCCGGCCTTCAATTCGCCAGTGACGTTGGAGACGATGTGCATCACGTTGGAGTAGCGCTCGATGACCATCTTCTCCGTCAACTTCACCGAGCCGATTTCCGAGACGCGCCCGGTGTCATTGCGGCCCAGGTCGATCAGCATGAGGTGCTCGGCGATTTCCTTGTCGTCGCTGAGCAGCTCTTCTTCGAGCGCCAGGTCCGCTTCCTCGGTCGCGCCACGCGGGCGGGTACCGGCGATCGGGCGCACGGTGATCAGGTTGTCTTCGACGCGCACCAGCACTTCCGGCGAACTGCCGACGACGTGGAAGTCGCCGAAGTTGAAGAAGTACATGTACGGCGTCGGGTTGAAGCAACGCAGCGCACGGTACAGGTCGATCGGCGCGGCCTTGAAGTCGATGGACATGCGTTGCGACGGCACCACCTGCATGCAGTCGCCGGCGAGGATGTATTCCTTGATGGTATCGACCGCCCGCTCATAGTCATCCTGGGTAAAGCTGGAGCGGAACACCGGGTCGGCCGCCGGCGGACGGCGCAAATCCAGGCCGCGACGCGGGGTGATCGGCTGGCGCAGTTTTTCCAGCAGGGCTTCGAGGCTGGCCAGGCCTTGCTCGAACGCATCGCTCTGGGAGGGGTCGGCCAGCACGATTGCATGCATCTTGCCGGCGAGGTTGTCGAACACCACCACGGCGTCGGAGACCATCAGCAGAATGTCCGGAACGCCCAGTGGATCGGGGTTCGGGCATTTACCCAGGCGTTTTTCCACATAACGCACGCAGTCGTAGCCGAAATACCCGACCAGGCCGCCGTTGAAACGCGGCAGCCCAGGGATGGTCGGCACGTTGTAGCGCGCCTTGAAGGTTTCGACGAAGGCCAGTGGGTCTTCGACGTCATGGCTTTCGATCTCGACGCCGTCATGGGTGATGCTGACGTGATGGTCGTACACGCGCATGACGGTGCGGCACGGCAGGCCGATGATCGAGTAACGGCCCCACTTCTCGCCGCCCTGTACCGATTCAAGCAGGTAGGAGTTGGGCGCGTCGGCCAGCTTCAGGTAGATCGACAGCGGCGTGTCGAAGTCGGCCAGGGTTTCGCAGGCCAGGGGGATACGGTTGTAGCCGGCAGCGGCCAAGCGCAGGAATTCTTCGCGGATCATGAGGTGCCTCGTGGCATGAGGGTCTAACGGTCAGGTGTGCAAACGTGCCGCAGCGCGGCCAGGATTCAGTCAGGCGCGCCAACGCCAGCGGGCCAGGGCCTTGATAACTTTCATCCAGAGTTTGCGAGTGACTACCACGATGGTATTTCCAGAAGGGGATGGATCGGTGTCGGCCAACGTTATCTCAGCGCCCGCTCCCAAGCAACCGGGGATTAGTCGGCGCAGGTCATCAATTACCAGCGCGGGCGACTCTTCGGCGATCGGCCGACCGTGGTTATAGCCGTAACTCAAGGCCACGCACTGCACGCCCGCCGCCTTGGCCGCCAGCACGTCGCTACGCGAATCGCCGACAAACAACGACTGGGACGCCGGGATATTGGCCATTTTCATCACGAAAAACAGCGCCGCCGGGTCGGGTTTCTTCTGCGGCAAGGTATCGCCACCGATGATCCAGCGGAAATAACGGCCGATTTTCATCTGGTCCAGCAACGGAGCGACGAAGCGCTCCGGCTTGTTGGTGATCAGGGCCATTTCCACGCCCTGCTTGCTCAGCCATTTGAGGGTGTCGCGCACGCCGGGGTACACCACGGTCAGTTCGTGGTGGTCTTCATAGGCGAGGTTGAACAATTCCAGGGCGTGTTCGGCCTCGACATCATCGACCCCCTCTGCCTCGATGCGGTTGGCCAGCGCCCGGCGCACCAGCACCTGCGCGCCGTTGCCGACCCATTTGCGCACCGACTCGATACCGACCGGCTTGCGCCCCAGCTTGAGCAGCATCTCGTCCACCGCCGCCGCCAGGTCCGGCACCGAGTCGATCAACGTACCGTCCAGATCGAACATCACCAGCCGTGGCAGTTTGCCGGGGAACAGCCGCTCGAAGCCGCTCATGGACGCGCCAGCGCCAGTTCCGCACGCATCTTGGCGATGACGTCCTGGTAGTCCGGCGCATTGAAGATCGCCGAGCCGGCGACAAAGGTGTCGGCGCCGGCGGCAGCGATTTCGCGGATGTTGTTGACGTTGACCCCGCCGTCGATTTCCAGGCGGATCTCACGCCCCGAGGCATCGATCAGCGCACGGGCTTCGCGCAGCTTGTCGAGGGTGCCGGGGATGAACTTCTGCCCGCCGAAACCTGGGTTGACGCTCATCAGCAGCACCATGTCGACTTTGTCCATCACGTACTTGAGCACGTCCAGCGGGGTGGCCGGGTTGAACACCAGGCCCGCCTTGCAGCCGCCTTCGCGGATCAGTTGCAGGGTGCGGTCGACGTGCAGCGAGGCTTCCGGGTGGAAGGTGATGTAAGTCGCGCCCGCTTCAATGAAGTCCCCGACGATGCGGTCTACCGGGCTGACCATCAGGTGCGCGTCGATCGGCGCGGTGACACCGTACTTGCGCAACGCCGCGCAAACCATCGGGCCGATGGTCAGGTTGGGGACGTAGTGGTTGTCCATGACATCGAAGTGGACGAAGTCGGCACCGGCGGCCAACACGTTGTCCACTTCCTCACCCAGACGGGCGAAGTCGGCGGAGAGAATCGATGGAGCGATAACGAAGGGCTGCATGACGCACCTTTTTTGAGCTAAATCACAATGGCGCGCATTGTATACCTCATGCTTTGCCCAGCGCACCGTGACCTAACTCAACGGCTAGTACGCCGCCCGATAGATTTTCTCGATATCGGCGGCGCTGAGTTGGCGCGGATTGTTGCACATCAGGCGCTCGATACCCGCCGCTTCCACGGCCATGGCTGCGAGTGCGTCTTCGGGGATACCGAAGCTGCGCAGGCCCGACGGGATCTCCACCGCGGCGCACAGTCGCGTCATCGCCTCGACCGCCTGGTCGGCGGCTTCATTGACGCTCAGGCCGGTGACATTCACGCCCATGGCCTGGGCAATGTCCTGCATGCGTTCGACACACGCCAGCTTGTTCCAGTGCATGACATACGGCAGCAACAACGCATTGCTCACGCCATGGGCGATATTGAAGCGCCCGCCCAGCGGATACGCCAACGCATGCACCGCGCCGACCCCGGCGTTACCGAACGCCATCCCGGCCATCAGGCTGGCGGTGGCCATGTCGTCGCGGGCCTGCAGGTTGGCCGGGTTGGCGTAAGCCTTGGGCAACGCCTTGGCAATCAGCTTGATCGCGCCGATGGCCAAGGCATCGGTAATCGGCGAGGCGTTCAGCGACAGGTAGGACTCAATGGCATGCACCAGCGCATCCACGCCACTGGCGGCGGTGACGCTGCGCGGGCAGGTCAGGGTCATCTGCGGGCTGATGAGTGCGACGTCCGGCAGCAGGAAATCACTGACGATGCCCTTTTTCAGTTGCGCGGCCTTGTCGGAGAGGATCGCGACGTTGGTCACTTCCGAGCCGGTGCCGGCCGTCGTGGGAATGGCAATCAGCGGCGGACCCTTGCGCGGCACCTGATCGACACCGAACAGGTCCGCCAGCGCGCCGTGGTATCCGGCATAGGCCGCCACGCTCTTGGCGATATCGATCGCACTGCCGCCGCCCAGGCCGATCAGGCCGTCATGCCCGCCTTCGCGGTAGGCGCGCATGCAATCTTCGACAATGGCGATTTCCGGGTCGGGCAGCACCCGGTCGAAGATCTCGTAGGAGCGCTCGCCCAAATGCGCCAGTGCCAGCGCCACGGTGCCGGACTTGACCAGCGCGGCATCGGTGACGATCAGCGGGTTGTCGACATCCAGCCGCGTCAACTCTGCGGCCAATTGCTCGATGGCGCCGGCGCCAGTCAACAGTTTGTGGGCGATCTTGAATGAGGAAGTACTCATGTGCGCGGCCTCTTGTCGATTGTGGGCTGGCACAAGAGTAGCTGACGGAGATCGGTTATCTTCCATTCAACAGCTGAATGGTCACAGAACCGATTGTGGGAGGGGGCTTGCCCCCTCCCACATTTAGACCTGGGCGGTGCGCAACTTCTCGCTACGGCCGCGCAGCCATTCCAGGGTCAGCAGCAGCAACACCGAGAAGGCAATCAGCAAGGTCGCCGCGGCAGCAATCGTCGGGCTGAGGTTTTCGCGGATACCGCTGAACATCTGGCGCGGCAGGGTCGCTTGCTCGGGGCCGGCGAGGAACAGCGTCACCACCACTTCGTCGAACGAGGTGGCAAACGCGAACAGCGCCCCGGAAATCACCCCCGGCGCGATCAGCGGCAAGGTCACCCGGCGAAACGCGGTCAACGGCGATGCCCCCAGGCTGGCCGCTGCCCGCACCAGGTTATGGTTGAAACCCTGCAAGGTCGCGGACACCGTGATGATCACAAACGGCACGCCCAACACGGCGTGGACCACGATCAGCGAGAAGAAACTGTTACCCAGCCCCAGCGGCGCGAAGAACAGGTAACTGGCCACGCCGATGATCACCACCGGCACCACCATCGGCGAAATCACCAGGGCCATCACCAGCGCCTTGCCGGGGAAATGCCCACGGGTCAGGCCGATCGCCGCCAACGTGCCGAACACCATGGCCAGCACGGTGGCCGCTGGGGCGACGATGACGCTGTTCTTCAGCGCCCGCATCCATTCGGCCGAGGCGAAGAAGTCCTGATACCAGTGCAGCGAGAAGCCTTGCAGCGGGTACACCAGGAAGCTGCCGCTGTTGAACGACAGCGGGATGATCACCAGCACAGGCAGAATCAGGAACAGCAGGATCAAGCCGCAGAGGATCCGCAAGCTGTAGAACCACACCCGCTCCACGGGCGACATATAAGGGCTCAGCATCGCAAGGTCTCCTTAGCTCAGGCGCAGGCGGCTGGCGCCCACCAGCCGGTTGTAGATCAGGTACAGCAGCACGGTGGCCAGCAGCAGCAAGCCGCCCAACGCGGTCGCCATGCCCCAGTTGATGCTGGTGTTGGTGTAGAAGGCCACGAAGTAGCTGACCATCTGGTCGTTCGGGCTGCCCAGCAAGGCCGGGGTGATGTAGTAACCAATCGCCAGGATGAACACCAGCAGGCAGCCTGCGCCCACACCGGCGTAGGTTTGCGGGAAGTACACGCGCCAGAAGCTGGCGAATGGGTGACAGCCCAGGGAAATCGCGGCGCGCATGTAGGTCGGCGAGATGCCTTTCATCACGCTGTAGATCGGCAGAATCATGAACGGCAGCAGGATATGCACCATGGAGATGTAGACCCCGGTGCGGTTGAACACCAGCTCCAGCGGCTTATCGATCAGGCCCATGCCCATCAGCGCGCTGTTGATCAGGCCACCGGACTGCAGCAGCACGATCCACGCCGCCACGCGCACCAGGATCGAGGTCCAGAACGGCAGCAGCACCAGAATCATCAGCAGGTTGCTTTGCCGTGCCGGCAGGTTGGCCAGCAGGTAGGCCAGCGGATAGGCCAGCAGCAGGCAGAGAAAGGTGATCACCAGGCCCATCCAGAAGGTGCGGGCGAAGATGTCCAGGTAGATCGCCTGGTCCGGCGTGGCCGGGGCCACTTCGCCGAGGTCGTCGATGCGGTGATCGACGGCCGCCAGCAGGTAGTACGGCGTCAGGCTGCTGGTATTGCGCCGGATCGCCTGCCAGTACGCCGGGTCGCCCCAGCGTTCGTCGAGGGTTTCCAACGCTTCTTTATAAGAGGCTGGCGCTTCGGTAAACGGCAGCGCCCGCGCGGTTTTGGTCAGCAGGCTGCGATAGCCGGCCAGTTCCATGTTCAAGCGTTTCGACAGATCGCCGAGGGTCTGGTTCTTGCGCGCTTCGCCAAGGTCTTCGCTGAGCGCCTGGTACACCGGCTCGCCAGGCAAGCCGCGACCGTCCCAGGTCTTCACCGCCACCACCGTGCGCGGCAGGCCGCCCACGACTTCCGGGTTGCCGACACTTTTGTACAACAGCGCAACGATCGGCACCAGGAACACCAGCAGCAAAAACAGCACCAGCGGCGCAATCAAGGCCTGGGCCTTCCAGCGATTAAGCCGCTCAGCACGCGCCAGGCGCTGCTTGAGGGTGGGGCTGTTGACCTCGGTCGAGGGAACGGCGATGGCCATGGCTAACTCCGAAACTTGAAAATGAATGCACTCTGCCAAACGCAGCAGATCCCCTGTGGGAGGGGGTTTGCTCCCGATGGCGGTGTATCAGTTGATAGATGTTCTGACTGACACTTCGCTATCGGGGGCAAGCCCCCTCCCACATGGAGTTACTTGGCAGCCCAGGAATTGAAGCGCTGCTCGAGTTGCTCACCGTTATCCGCCCAGAAGCTCACATCGATCTGCACCTGGTTGGCAATGTTCTCAGGCGTGGTCGGCATGTCTTTGAGCACGTCCTTGGCCAGCAACGGCACGGCTTGGGTGTTGGCCGGGCCGTAGGCGATGTTTTCCGAGTAGATCTTCTGCTGCTGCGGCTGCACCGAGAAGGCGATGAACTTCTTCGCCGCTTCTGCGCGATCCTTGGCCAGGCCTTTTGGAATAGCCCACGCGTCGAAGTCGTAGATGCCACCGTTCCAGACCACTTTCAGGTTGCTCTCTTTCTGTACGGCAGCGATGCGACCGTTGTAGGCCGAGCTCATCACCACGTCACCCGAGGCGAGGTACTGCGGCGGTTGCGCGCCGGCTTCCCACCACTGGATCGACGGCTTGAGTTCGTCGAGCTTTTTGAACGCACGGTCCTGGCCGTCTTTGCCGGCCAGCACTTTGTACACATCCTTCGGCGCCACGCCGTCAGCCATCAACGCGAATTCGAGGGTGTATTTGGCACCCTTGCGCAGGCCGCGCTTGCCAGGGAATTTCTTGGTGTCCCAGAAATCCGCCCAACTGGTCGGCGCGCTGCTCAGCTTGTCAGCGTTGTAGGCGAGTACGGTCGACCACACGAAGAAGCCCACGCCGCACGGCTGGATCGCGCCTTTGACGTAGTCAGCGGTGTTGCCGAACAGTTTCGGGTCCAGCGGCTCGAACATGTCTTCGTCGCAACCACGGGACAGTTCCGGCGATTCCACTTCCACCAGGTCCCAGGACACGCTCTTGGTGTCGACCATGGCCTTGATCTTGGCCATCTCACCGTTGTACTCGCCGGCGATGATTTTGCCGTTGCCTGCACTTTCCCACGGTGCATAGAAAGCCTTGACCTGTGCGGCCTTGTTCGCGCCACCAAAGGACACGACCGTCAGATCCGGGCCAGCCATGGCCTGGGTCGCGCCGATCAAGCCGATCGCCAGTGCGGAATACTTAAGGGATCTCAACATTGTTGTTCTCTCCACGTGCAGGGTTGGTGAAGCCATGGGGGCGATTATTTCGCCTCTAGAAGTGGGTCGAGTGCGCGAACGTGCTCGACTTGCCAGCCAATCGGTACCACGTCGCCGACCGCCAGTGCCGGGTCCAGCTCGGCGATCGGTTGTTTCACAAAAAAATCGGTCATGCCGCAGACTTCCAGGCGCACGCGCACGTGGTCGCCCAGGTAGACAAATTCCGCTACTCGCCCAGAGAAGCGGTTCACGCAACGTTCGCTGGAGCCATTGAGGCTGACGCGCTCAGGCCGCACCGACAAGGTCACCGGGCCGCCGACCTGGCCGACGTTCACCGCCAGCGCCTCGACTTTCTCGCCCCGCGCCAGTTCCACCACGCAGCGGTCGCCGGTGTGGCTGTGCAGGCGACCGTTGAGGCGGTTGTTTTCGCCGATGAAGTTGGCGACGAAGGTATTTTTCGGCTCTTCGTACAGGGTACGCGGCGCCGCGATCTGCTGGATCTCGCCCTGGTGGAACACGGCCACCCGGTCGGACATGGTCAAGGCTTCGCCCTGGTCGTGGGTCACATACACCACGGTCACGCCGAGGCGTTGGTGCAGGTGCTTGATCTCCATCTGCATGTGTTCGCGCAATTGCTTGTCGAGGGCGCCGAGGGGTTCGTCCATCAGCACCAGCTGCGGTTCGAACACCAGCGCCCGGGCCAACGCCACACGCTGTTGCTGGCCGCCGGAGAGTTGCGCCGGGTAGCGTTGGGCGAAGGCGTCGAGCTGGACCATGCTCAGCACGCGCTTGACCCGCTCGCTGATATCGGTCTTGCTCAACCCTCGCACCGACAGGGGAAACGCCAGGTTCTCGGCCACGGTCATGTGCGGGAACAACGCGTAGTTCTGGAACACCATGCCGATATCGCGCTTGTGCGGCGGCACGTTGTTGATGGCACGCCCGGCCAGCTGGATTTCGCCGGCAGTCGGCGTTTCGAAGCCGGCCAGCATCATCAGGCTGGTGGTCTTACCCGAATCCGACGGCCCTAGCAGGGTGAGGAACTCGCCCTTGCGAATCTCCAGGTTGAGGTCTTTGACGATCAGGTTCTCGCCGTCGTAGCTCTTCTGCACGCCACGAAAGCTGACCAGCACATCATTTGAATCCGCCTCGCTCATACCCGCACCTTTGTATTTTGGACTGCTGTGGCACAAGCGTAGTCTAGGGGCGGGCCCCCGGAAATCGGGGGCCAGGAGAGAATCACATCAGCCGGATGGAAGGTTGGGGGTAGGGAACGCCCTACAGCGATGGCGGGGATAGAACAGCGCCGCTATGAGCGCCAGCCTGCAAGCGCCGAGAACGGGCAAATGGCGCTCTGAAGGAGGTCGCAAACAGGCATGTCGTCAGAGCAGCTTGTGCTCCATGGCGTACTTCACCAGTTCGGCCAGGGAGGTGATATTGAGCTTTTGCATCAGGCGTGCCTTATGGGTGCTGATGGTCTTGCTGCTCAACGCCAGTTGCTGAGCGATGTCGTTGACGTTGGCGCCCTGGGCCAGGCGTTCGAACACCGAGAACTCGCGTTCCGACAGCAGCGAATGCAAAGGTCGCGAATCGGTCAGGCCGACCTCGAAGACCATGCGATCGGCCAGGTCCGGGTCGATATAGCGCCCACCGGCCGCGACCTTGCGAATCGCCATCAAGAGCAGGGCCGGGTCGCTGTCCTTGGTGGCATAACCGGCCGCGCCTACCTTCAAGGCCCGCGCGGCCATCTGCGCTTCATCGTGCATCGACAGCACCAGGATCGCCGGCGGATTGCTCAGCGCACGAATCCGCGCGATGGCTTCCAGGCCGTTGACGCCAGGCATCGAGATATCCAGCAACACCACCTCGCAAGGCACATGGCGCAAGGTCTCCAGCAACTGCTCGCCATTGCCCGCCTCGCCCACCACCAGCAAGTCTTTGGCCAGGCCGATCAATTGCTTGATGCCTTCACGCACGATGGTGTGGTCTTCGGCTACCAGTACACGGATCACAGGGGTTTCCTCTTATTGTTATGCATCCAATGGCACCGTCACACTCAGGGTGGTGCCCTCCCCCGGCTGGCTGTCCAGGTTCAACTGCCCGCCCATGATCAGCACGCGCTCACGCATGCCGACCAGGCCGAACGACACCGGACGGCCCTTGGCCTCGATGAAACCGACGCCGTCGTCGCTGATGGTCAGCCGCAGTTGCTTGCCCTCCACCGCCAGGGTCAGCTCGACAGTATGCGCCTGGGCATGGCGCATCACATTGGTCAGCGCCTCCTGCAGGATACGGAACAGGCCGATGGCCTTGGCATCGCTCAAGGCCGGCAGGTTATCCGGGACTTGCACCAGGCAGGGAATCTGCGTGCGCGCTTCGAAGCGCCGCGCCTGCCACTCGATGGCCGAGGCGATCCCGGCGTCGAGAATTGGCGGACGCAACGCCGTAGCCACGTCGCGCACCAATTGAAACAGTTGGGCGATCAGGCGTTTCATGCTGTTCAAGCGCTCGTTCAGGCCAGGGTCCAGTTGCGCATAGGCCAGCTCGCACATGGAGGTTTCCAGCTTGAGTACGGTGAGCATTTGCCCGAGTTCGTCGTGTACTTCGCGGGCGATGCGCGCCTTTTCTTCTTCACGCACGGTTTCCAGGTGCGCCGACAGTTCGCGCAACTGCGCTTCGCTTTGCAGCAACGCAGCCACATAACGGCGACGCTCGGTGACGTCATTGAGGTAGACCACCAGGTATTCGCCGTCGGCAAACCGCAAAAAGCTCAACGACACCTCGGCCGGCAGGATGCTGCCGTCTGCGCGCAGGCAGTCGGCGGCGAAATGCTGTGGGCCCTCTTCGCTGGCACGCGCGCGTTTCCACAGGTTCAGCCAACGGTCCATGCTCAGGCTCGGGTCGAAATCAGCCAGCGGACGCTCGATCAGCGCGCCGGGGCCATAACCGAGCATGGTTTCCGCCGCAAGGTTGGCGTAGCGCACATGGCTGTCCCAATTGACCCAGAGGATGCCGACGGTACTTTGATCGATGGAAAACTGCGTCAGGCGCAGCGCTTCGGCACCGGCGGCGCGTGCGGCGCTTTCTTCGCGAGCGGCGAGCAGTTTGTGTTCCAGCACTCGTTGCTGGCGACGCTGCCAGAACACCACCGCCAGGCTGGCGAGCAGCAGCAACCCCAGCAGCAGGCTGAGGTTTTGCCACAGGCCGGGAGACTCGGACAGACGCGGGTATTTGGGTTGCAGCCAGCGGTTGTGCAATTGGTCCAGATCGCGGGCGGGGATGGCGCGCAACGCGCTTTCCATGATGCCGGACAGTTCCGGCCAGTCGCGGCGGGTCGCCACCCGCAGCAATTGCGGCAGGCCGATATCGCCGACCACCGCCAGCCCGGAGAACTCAGGCTCGCCCGACAAACGGCTCAGTTGCGCCTCATCCACCACGGCGTAACGCGCCTGCTGACTGACCAGCAACTGCAAGGCCTGGCGCTCCATGGGCACGCCTTGCAGGTTGAGACCGGGATACGTGCTGCGCAGGTAATCGGCCACGGCGCTGGGCATACGCACGGCGACGCGGGAATGTTCGTCGAGTTTTTCCAAATCCACCGCACCGCCGCCCTCACGGACGCCGACGATACGCTGGGGCACGCGCATGTACGGGTCGGTGAACAACCACAGGCGCAAACCGGCCGGGGTTTGCTGCAGGCCGGGGGCGATGTCCACCTCGCCGTCACGCAGGGCGGCTTCCAGTTGCTCCTGAGTGGGGAAATTGCGCCACGTCAGCTCGATGTTCAGGGCCTTGGCCAGCCATTGCATCAACTCGACATTGGCCCCCGACAAACGCTGCAGGCGCCGGTCGTATTGCGCATACGGCGCCTGCAAGACCAGCCCCACCCGCAACTCCGGGTGTTGCGCCAGCCATTCGCGTTGCGGCACAGAGAGCTGCGCTTGCGCAGCGACAGGCAGGGGCGCAGCCCCCGCCATCAAGGCAAAGCACATACAGCCGATAACCAGCAGACAGCGAAAACCCATGATCCACGTCTCACATCACTGACAAATACTGACCAACCCATTAGGCTGCTGGAATCACTTCTGGCCGGGAATTAACGATGCCCTATCGAAACCGTTCGGCACTGCCAGCATTGTGCCTGTCACTCCTCTTTACCGCCGTCTTTTCTGCCCAGGCCGCCGACGCGCCTGCGCCGGTTGCGGAAAAACCGCTCGAACGCCAGCCCCTGCCGGAGCGGAGCCGGGAAGAAGCCAGCGCCCTCGAACGCCAGATCCCACGCGAAGAACAGCAACAGCTGCAGGCCGGCAGCGATTCATTCCTGGCCCTGTGGAAACCGGCCAACAGCGCCGAAGCCGAAGGCGTGGTGATTATCGTACCTGGCGCGGGTGAAAATGCTGACTGGCCGCAAGCAATTGCACCATTGCGGCGTAAATTGCCGGATGCCGGCTGGGGCACCCTCAGTCTGTCACTGCCGGACGTGAACCTGGACACCTTGCCACCACGGGTGATCGAAGCGCCCAACGCGGCCGTCGACACCAGCAGCAAAGACGGCAGCACCGCCGCCAAACCGATCGAGCAAGCCGCCAGCGCGGAAGCCGAAGGCACCGACCCGGCCGTGGTGCCGGGCGCGGACGAACAGGACAAGACCGATGCCAAGCGTATCTTCGAGCGCATCGATGCCGCCGTCGCTTTCGCCCAGACCCAAGGCGCCCGCAGCGTGGTGCTGCTTGGCCATGGCAGCGGCGCCTGGTGGGCCGCGCGGTACTTGAGCGAGAAACAACCGAGCCAGGTGCAGAAGCTGGTGATGGTGGCGGGCAAGGCCCCCGTGGGTCGCCAACCGGACCTGCAACAACTCGCCCCGGGCTTGAAAGTCCCCACGGCGGATGTCTTCTACCAGGACCTCGCCCAGGACCGGAACACCGCACGAGAACGCGCCCAAGCCGCCAAACGCTTGAAGAATGGCGGCTACAAGCAAGTGTCGCTCAAGGCCGTGCCCGGCAACAGTTCGGCCGAGCAGGAGCAGTTGTATCGGCGGGTGCGCGGGTGGTTGAGCCCCGAGCCAAAAGACAGCTGAGCGCCCGCGCCCAAATGGGACGACTAGCGGAAATCCCGCCGCTCGCGAATCAACGTATAGGCGTTATGCAGTTCGCGGGTTCGCTCGGTGGCCTCACGCACTTGCGCGGGGCTGGCGCCGCTACCGGCGATCTTGTCTGGATGGTGGCGGCTGAGCAGGCGGCGGTAGGCGCGCTTGATCGCCGAGGGCTCGGTGGTGCTGGTCACCCCCAGAATCCGCAACGCCTCCTGATACGCGGCGCCACGGCTGGCCACCGGCTTGCGCTCCGGCGCGTAATCGGCGGCCAGCGCCTGAAGCTGTTGCGGCGTCCAGCCCAACCACTTGCCCCACAAGTTGATCAGGTCACGCTCGGCATCATCCGCGCGGCCATCCGCCCAGGCCATGCGCCAACAGGCGCGCAACACGCCTTCTGACGCATGGGGCTGGGACTTGAGGACGCGCAGGTAGGCGCGCACCCGGTCAGAGCCGGATTTACCGCGGTTGAACGCCGCAATCGCCCGACGCTGGGCCGGTTCGGTCATGTCCAGCGCGCGCATTTCCTGGCGTGCCTGCTGGATATGCCCGTCCGCCACGCGGCCATTGCTTTTGGCCAGGCGGCCCAGCAGCACAAACAACAGTTCGTCATTGCGCAACGCCGGGCGCCCGCCCAGGCGCTCACGCAACTGTGCCCAGCTGTGCAGTTGCAGGCGGCGATCCAGCGCCTGCCCGAGCAAGGCTCCCAACAAGGCACCCGGAATACTGGCAATGGCAAAGCCAGCCCCGGCGCCGATCAGCGTCCCAGGCCACAACATCTTAGCGCCCCGCTGTCAGCAGGGTTTCGACTTGCGCCAGGCGCTCCAGCGTGCCGACATCGATCCAGCGTCCCGTCATGTGTTCTCCCGTTACTTGACCTTGCGCCATGGCCGCGCGCAACAGCGGCGCCAGCTTGAAGGCACCGGTGCTGCAACCCGCGAACAACTTGGGGTCGAGCACTGATATGCCACTGAAGGTCAGGTTATCGGCACCGGGCGCCGCATCATGAAGCACACCATGATCCAGGTGGAAATCCCCGCCCGAGGGGTGATGCGCCGGGTTATCGACCATCACCAAGTGGGCCAGGCCCTGGAGCGGGCGCTGGAGTTGGGCGAAGTCGTAATCGGTCCAGATATCGCCATTGACCACCAGAAAGGGTTCACCCCCCAGCAACGGCAGCGCCTGGAAAATCCCGCCGCCGGTTTCCAACGGTTCGCCCTCGGGGGAGTAGCGGATGCGCAGGCCAAACTGCGCACCGTCGCCCAGGTAGTTTTCAATCTGCTGGCCGAGCCACGCATGGTTGATCACGACATCGGTGAACCCGGCCCTGGCCAGCGCCTCCAGGTGATACTCGATCAGGCGCTTGCCGCCCGCCTGCACCAGCGGCTTGGGCGTGTGCAAGGTGAGCGGGCGCATCCGCTCGCCTTTGCCGGCCGCCAGGATCATCGCCTTCATACGCTCGCCTCGGCGGGTTGGCGCAGGCTGGCCAGCAGCTCCGCCAGTTCGCCCAACTCCGGACGGTCCGCCAGTACCGCTTCTATATAGGCAAAGAAGCGCGGCACGTCGGCCAGGTAGCGTGGCTTGCCGTCGCGGTGACAGATGCGCGCGAAGATACCGATCACCTTGAGGTGACGCTGCACGCCCATCAGGTCGCTGGCGCGCAGGAAGTCGTCGAAATCCGCCTGCACCGGGATGCCCAGGGTTACGGCGCGCTGCCAATAACCGCGCTGCCATTCGCGCACGCGGGCCTGGGGCCAACTGAGGAACGCGTCCTTGAACAGGCAGGTGATGTCGTAGGTCACCGGGCCGTAGACCGCGTCCTGGAAATCCAGCACACCGGGGTTCGGCGCGCTGATCATCAGGTTGCGCGGCATATAGTCGCGGTGTACCAGCACTTTCGGCTGGGCCAGGGCGCTGTCGATCAGGCGCTCGCTGACACGCTGCCAGAGCGCCTGCTGGTGCGCGTCGAATTCGACCCCCAGGTGGCGGCGCACGTACCATTCGGGGAAGAGTTCCAGCTCGCGGCGCAGTAAAGCGACGTCATAGCTGGGCAGCGGCGCGTCCATCGGCAACTGCTGGAAAGCCAGCAAGGCGTCGATGGCATCGGCGAACAATTGATCGGCATTTTGCTCGTCAATCACGTCCAGGTAGGTTTTTCTGCCCAGGTCGTTGAGCAAAAGAAAGCCGCGCGGCAAATCTTCTGCATAAATTTTTGGCACATTGATTGCCGATTTCGCCAGTAAATCGGCGATATCGACGAAAGGTTTGCAGTTTTCCTGGGGGGGTGGAGCGTCCATCACCACGAAAGTATGCGCCCCACCTTCCCAGCGGAAGTAGCGCCTGAAACTCGCGTCGCTACTGGCCGCGGTCAATGTGGCCGGGGGTACGGCGCCCCAATCCTGAGCGTTGAAGAGGATCGGCAACTGCTCATCCAGCCAGACTTTCAGCTGTTGTAAACGTAGATCTTGCTCGGGCATTACAAGGGTCTCCGACGGCGCTAGCCGTCAAGCGGGTCATGCTTTATTATCACGCATCTTTTTCAGACCATCGAGAGGCGTGCGGCCCACACCGCGGGCAGATGGCACGCAGGAAGCCCGGACTAATAAGATGGCATTGAAATCCCCCGCGTTTCGTAGAAAATTTCCGTTGCTGGTAACCGGCAGTCTGCTGGCCATGCAACCTTTCGCCACCTCATTCGTGGTCGCCGCGGAACAGTATGACTGCTCAGTCTCTGCTTCGGGTGCCTGGGATTGCGCGCCGAAAACCGCCGCCGCCCCATTGCCACCGCGCCCGGTGCATGACGGTGCAGCCGTCAGCTCGGCCAACGGCACGGCGCAAGCCAACGCTGAAGGCGGCACCGAGGCCGAGCCGAAGACCATGCTGGTCACCGAATCCAAGGGCCGTGGCCTGCGTTCGCGCAGCGCCGACTACAGCCACTTGGACTGGGTGCCTCGCGAGAAGCTGACCGCCGCCCAACTGGCGGAAACCGGTCCTTATTGCTCCGGCGCGTACATCGAGCCGATTCGTCCTGGCATGAACGACAAGACGAACAAGAGCGATGCGCCGACCTTCATCGGCGCCAAGGCCTCGCGTTACGAGCAGGAACAGCAGGTCGCGACCCTGGCCGGTGACGTCGTCATGCGCCAAGGCAGCATGCAGCTGGAGTCTGAAGAAGCCAGCCTGTACCAGGCCGAGAACCGTGGCGAGCTGAACGGCAACGTCCGCCTGCGCGACAACGGCGCGCTGATCGTCGGCGACCACGCCCAGGTCCAGCTCGATACCGGCGCGGCACAGATCGACAACGCCGAATACGTGATGCACAAGTCACGCATCCGCGGTAACGCGCTGTACGCCAAGCGCGCCGAAAACGCGATCATCCGTCTCAAGGACGGTACGTACACCACCTGCGAGCCAGACAGCAACGCCTGGCAGCTCAAGGGCAACAACATCACGTTGAACCCGGCCACCGGTTTCGGTACGGCCACCAACGCGACGTTGCGGATCAAGAACATCCCGATCCTGTATACCCCTTACATCTATTTCCCGATCGACAACCGTCGTCAATCCGGCTTCCTGCCGCCGAGCTTCAGCACCGGCAGCGAGACTGGCTTTACGCTGGTGACGCCGTACTACTTCAACCTGGCACCGAACTACGACGCCACGTTGTACCCGCAATACATGACCAAGCGCGGCTTGTTGATGGAAGGCGAATTCCGCTACCTCACCAAATCCAGCGAAGGCCAGTTCGGCGGCGCGTACCTGAACGACGACAACGACGAACGCAGCAAGCAGACCGATTACGAAAAAACCCGTTATATGCTCAATTGGCAGCATAAGGGCGGGTTGGATTCGCGCCTGACGACTCAGGTGGATTACACCAGGATCAGTGATCCGTTCTACTTTCAGGATCTGAAGTCATATGAAGAAGGCGTAGAGAGCCGAGACTTCCTCAACCAACAAGGCTCTTTGACCTATCGTGGCGACTCTTACCAGGCGCGCCTGAACGTCCAAGCGTATCAATTGGCGACGATCTCCCAAATCACGCCTTATGACCGACTGCCTCAGATCACTTTTAATGGCGCTCTGCCGTATCACCCCGGCGGCCTGAACTTCTCTTATGAGACTGAAGCTGTACGGTTTGATCGAGACCTCAGAAGCGGCAATGTCACCAATGAAGATGGTGGCCCGTTCAATGCGGATGGTACGGTAGGTGAGCGTCGTCTGGACACCTACGTCACAGGCCTGACCCGTGCAAACGGTACGCGCTTGAACGCGGCTCCCGCCGTCGACTACCCGATGAACTGGACCTACGGCTTTATTACGCCGAAGTTGAAGTACGTCTATACCAAGTACGATTTGGACTTGGATAGCAGAGGCAAGAACGACATTATTACCGCGCAAGCGAATGCAACCGCGACTAATCCGTATGCAGGCGGAGTATTCAAAAGCTCGCAAGACCGCGCAATTCCAATCGCCAGCGTCGACAGCGGCCTGTACTTCGACCGCAACACCAACTGGTTCGGCAAAGACTATCGCCAAACCCTCGAGCCGCGCGCGTTCTACCTTTATGTTCCGAATAAAGACCAGAGCGACATCCCGGTTTTCGACACCAGCGAATACTCGTTCAGCTATGCCTCGCTGTTCCGTGACAACCGCTTCAGCGGCACCGACCGGATCGGCGATGAGAACAAGCTGTCCCTGGGTGTCACCAGCCGTTGGATCGAAGAAAACGGCTTCGAACGCCAACGCGTCAGCGTCGGCCAGGCCCTGTACTTCAAGGACCGCGAGGTTCAGCTGCCCGGCATCCTGGCGGCCGACCGCGCCGACGCCCAGAGCGACGTTTCGCCGATCGCGCTGGACTACGAGTTCCGCTTCAACCGCGACTGGCGCGCCACTGCCGATTACAACTGGGACACGGAAAGCCACGCCCCACGTTCCGGCAGCGCGATGTTCCACTACCAGCCGGAAGACAACCCGAACAAGGTCGTCAACCTCGGTTATCGCTATCGCAACGACCAAGTGGTCTACAACCAGCTGACCGGTAAATGGCAGTTTGGCGGCGACTACGGCACGGAAGGCCAACCAAACTTCGTGAAGGATTACTACAAAATCCAACAACACGACTTCTCGATGATGTGGCCGATCATTCCCCAGTGGAACATGATTACCCGCTGGCAGTACGACTATGCCCGCAACCGTACCTTGGAAGCCTTCGGTGGCTTCGAGTACGACAACTGCTGCTGGAAACTGCGCGTCATCAACCGTTACTGGGTTTCCAACGACGAATACAGCCAGATCGCCCCGCTTAACGAAAAGGGTGACCACGGGCTCTTCTTCCAGATCGTCCTCAAAGGACTCGGCGGCCTGACCGGCGCCAAGGTAGAGAGCTTCCTCGACAAAGGCATTCAAGGTTATCGTGAACGTGAAGATCAAGCTTTCTGATTGTCTGCGCCCGCTCGTGCTGGGCGCGCTGTTCCTGGGTACCGCATCGGCGCATGCCGCGGTTCAACAGCTGGATAAGGTCGTGGCCATCGTCGATAACGACGTGATCATGCAGAGCCAACTGGACCAACGGGTCAAGGAAGTTCAGCAAACCATCGCCAAGCGTGGTGGTGGTGTGCCGCCTACCAGCGTCCTGGACCAACAGGTGCTGGAGCGCCTGATCGTCGAAAACCTGCAATTGCAGATCGGCGATCGTTCCGGCATCCGTATTTCGGACGAAGAACTGAACCAGGCTGTCGGCACGATCGCGCAACGCAACAACATGAGCATCGATCAGTTCCGCGCCGCCCTGGCCCACGACGGCCTGTCCTATGAGGACGCGCGTGACCAGATCCGCCGCGAAATGATCATCAGCCGTGTGCGTCAGCGTCGTGTGGCCGAGCGGGTTCAGGTCTCCGAGCAGGAAGTGAAGAACTTCCTCGCATCGGACCTGGGCAAGATGCAGCTCTCCGAAGAACTGCACCTGGCCAACATCCTGATCCCGACCCCGGACAGCGCCAACTCTGAGCAGCTCAATGCAGCCGCCGCCAAGACCCAGGCTATCTATGATCGCCTGAAGGCCGGTGCCGACTTCGCCCAGATGGCAATCGCCCAATCCGGCAGCGACAACGCCCTGGAAGGCGGCGATATGGGCTGGCGTAAAGCCGCTCAATTGCCACCGCCGTTCGACCGTGAGCTGAGTGCCATGGAAGTGGGAGGCATTACCCAGCCAGCCCGCACCCCAGGCGGCTTCATCATCCTCAAGTTGCTGGAACGTCGCGGCGGCGAGACCTCGCTGAAAGACGAAGTCCACGTTCGTCACATCCTGGTTAAACCAAGCGAAATCCGCACCGAAGCGCAAACCAAGGAACTGGCCCAGAAGATCTATGAC
The DNA here is from genome assembly GCF_053502595.1 of Pseudomonas sp. LY-1. NCBI lineage: Bacteria > Pseudomonadati > Pseudomonadota > Gammaproteobacteria > Pseudomonadales > Pseudomonadaceae > Pseudomonas > Pseudomonas sp. LY-1. The sequence goes on from NZ_CP094353.1 coordinate 6,256,234, forward strand.
CGCATCGAAAGCGGCGAAGACTTTGCCACCCTGGCCAAAAGCTTCTCGGAAGACCCGGGTTCCGCCCTCAACGGTGGCGACCTCAACTGGATCGACCCGAAAGCATTGGTGCCGGAGTTCCAGGAAGTGATGGCCAAGACCCCGCAAGGCGTACTGTCCAAACCGTTCAAGACGCAATATGGCTGGCATGTACTGGAAGTCCTTGGCCGCCGCGCCACCGACAACACCAGCCAGGCCCGCGAACAGCAAGCCCTGACCGTCCTGCGCAACCGCAAGTACGATGAAGAGCTGCAAACCTGGCTGCGTCAGATCCGTGACGAAGCCTACGTAGAAAACAAACTGCCAGGCGCCGAGCAAACAGGCACCAACCAGGCAAACCAGTGAAACCCCAGCGTTTCGCGGTGACACCCGGCGAGCCGGCCGGCATTGGTCCAGACCTGTGCCTGCTGCTCGCCTCGCAGCCCCAGCCACACACCCTGATCGCCATTACCAGCCGCGACCTGCTCCTTGAGCGGGCCGCGCAACTGGGCGTGGCCGTCAAACTGCTGGACGTTGCGCCGGGTAACTGGCCCGACCTGCCGGCTCCCGCGGGCAGCCTGTATGTGTGGGATACCCCGCTGCAGGCCAAGGTGGTCGCCGGGCAACTGGACAAGGCCAATGCGGCCTTTGTGCTGCAAACCCTGACCCGTGCCGGGCAAGGGTGTATCGACGGCGACTTCGCCGGCATGATCACCGCCCCCGTACACAAGGGTGTGATCAACGAATCCGGCATCGCCTTTTCCGGCCATACCGAATTCCTCGCCGAACTGACCCACACCCCCCAAGTCGTGATGATGCTGGCCACACATGGCCTGCGCGTCGCCCTGGTGACCACGCATTTGCCGTTGCGCGATGTGGCCGATGCCATCACCGTCGAACGCCTGGAGCGCGTCACGCGCATCCTGCATGCCGACCTGCAACAGAAATTCGGCATCGCCCAACCGCGCATCCTGGTCTGCGGGCTCAACCCCCACGCCGGTGAGGGCGGCCACCTGGGCCATGAAGAAATCGACATCATCGAACCCACCCTGGAGCGTCTGCGCCAAGACGGCATGGACCTGCGCGGCCCATTGCCCGCGGACACTCTGTTTACCCCCAAATATCTGGAGCACTGCGACGCAGTGCTGGCGATGTACCATGACCAGGGGCTGCCCGTGCTGAAATACAAAGGCTTCGGCGCCGCAGTCAACGTGACGCTGGGCCTGCCGATCATCCGCACTTCCGTCGACCATGGCACCGCCCTGGACCTGGCGGGCAGCGGCAAGATCGATACCGGCAGCCTGCGCGTGGCCCTGGAAACCGCCTATCAGATGGCCGAGACCCGTATATGACCGAGCACTACCAACACCGGGCGCGCAAGCGCTTCGGGCAAAACTTCCTGCACGACGCTGGCGTGATCGACCGCATCCTGCGCTCCATCCATGCCAAGCCCGAAGACCGTCTGCTGGAAATCGGCCCGGGCCAGGGCGCACTGACCCAAGGCCTGCTGGCCAGCGGCGCGCAACTGGATGTGGTTGAGCTCGACAAAGACCTGATCCCGATCCTCAATCAGCAGTTTGGCGGCAAGTCCAACTTCATCCTGCACCAGGGCGATGCGCTGAAGTTCGACTTCACCAGCCTCAATGCCGCGCCCAACAGCCTGCGGGTGGTGGGTAACCTGCCGTACAACATCTCCACGCCGCTGATCTTCCACCTGCTGAACAACGCAGGGATCATCCGCGACATGCACTTCATGCTGCAGAAAGAAGTGGTTGAGCGCTTGGCCGCCGGCCCTGGCGGCGGCGATTGGGGCCGCCTGTCGATCATGGTTCAGTACCACTGCCGCGTCGAACACCTGTTCAATGTTGGCCCGGGCGCGTTCAACCCGCCGCCGAAGGTCGATTCAGCCATCGTGCGCCTGGTGCCTCACGCCGTGCTGCCGCACCCGGCCAAGGATCACAAACTGTTGGAGCGCGTCGTGCGCGAAGCCTTCAACCAGCGCCGCAAGACCCTGCGCAATACACTCAAAGCGCTGTTGAGCAACGCCGAGATCGAAGCCGCTGGCGTCGACGGCAGCCTGCGCCCGGAACAACTGGACCTGGCCGCATTCGTGCGCCTGGCCGACCAGCTTGCGATCCAGCCGCCGCCCGTCGCGGACTGAAGCCCGCCCTGCACCAGGCCCGACAGCATGTCTGGCCTAGTGCCCGCCTCTTGGCCTAGACTGATCCGCATCTGCTGTCCTCCGCTTTTGCTTTTAAGGCCTCTTGCATGTCCGATCCTCGCTACCAGATCGACGTCAGCGTCGTTACCCGCTTCCTGGCGGACCAATCGCAACCTGAACACAACCGTTTCGCCTTTGCCTACACCATCACGGTGAAAAACAACGGGCTGGTGCCGGCCAAGCTGCTGTCACGCCACTGGGTGATCACCGACGGTGACGGTCAAGTGGAGGAGGTGCGGGGTGCCGGCGTGGTCGGCCAGCAACCGCTGATCGATATCGGCGCCAGCCATACCTACAGCAGCGGCACGGTGATGACGTCCAAGGTCGGCACCATGCAAGGCTCGTATCAGATGAAAGCCACTGACGGCAAACTGTTCGACGCGATCATCAAGCCATTTCGCCTGGCCGTGCCCGGAGCCTTGCACTGATGGCAACCTATGCGGTCGGCGACCTGCAAGGCTGCCTGCAGCCCCTCAAGTGCCTGCTCGAGCGCGTGGCCTTCGACCCGGCGAACGATCGCCTGTGGCTGGTAGGCGACCTGGTCAATCGTGGCCCCGAGTCCCTGGAGACCCTGCGCTACTTATATGGCCTGCGCGATTCCCTGGTGTGCGTACTGGGCAACCACGACCTGCACCTGCTCGCGGCCGGCAGTAACATCGAGCGCCTGAAAAAAGCCGATACCCTGCGGGAAATCCTCGAGGCCCCGGATCGCGCCGACTTGCTGGACTGGCTGCGCCGGCAAAAGATCATGCACTACGACGAACAGCGCGACATGGTGCTGGTCCATGCCGGCATTCCACCGCAGTGGACGCTGAAAAAAGCCCTCAAGTGCGCCGCCGAAGTCGAAAGCGCCCTGGCCGATGACAACCTGTACATCGCCTATCTCGACGGCATGTACGGCAATGAACCGGTGAAATGGGACAACGACCTGACGGGCGTCGCCCGCCTGCGCGTGATCACCAACTATTTCACACGCATGCGCTTCTGCACCGCCGACGGCAAACTGGACCTCAAGAGCAAGGAAGGCGCCGACACTGCACTGCCCGGCTACAAACCGTGGTTCGCCCACAAGGAACGCAAGACCCGCGACACGAAGATCATCTTCGGTCACTGGGCGGCCCTCGAAGGCAAATGCGATGAACCCGGCGTGTTCGCCCTCGACACCGGCTGCGTGTGGGGCGGCGCCATGACCCTGATGAACATCGACACCGGCGAGCGCCTGAGCTGCCAGTGCCCTTCCCCTCTTCCCGTGACCCCGTCGGTTGCCGCGAAGCGCTAGACGCCGCTTGCAGCCAAACCCAAGGAGCCCGCCATGAGCGAATTCAAACGTATCCCTCCCGAACAAGCCCAGGCCCTGCGCGAACAAGGCGCGGTGGTGGTGGATATTCGTGATCCGCAGGCCTACGCCCTGAACCACATCAAAGGCGCCCGGCACCTGGACAACCACAACATCGCCGATTTCATCCGCGCCGCCGACCTCGACGCGCCGGTGATCGTGGCCTGCTATCACGGCAATTCCAGCCAGAGCGCGGCCGCCTATCTGATCAGCCAGGGCTTCTCCGACGTCTACAGTCTGGACGGTGGCTTTGAGCTGTGGCATACGACCTATCCTGCAGAAATTGCCTCCGGCGATTCGCAATAATTTTTTTCACACCCCGCCACCCCGCGTGACGCTTGGGCTTGCGCCGTTTCTGACGAACGGCGCACCCAAACTAATTGCGTATCCCTCCTTTACCTCGCGGATTCCGAACTATCCTTAAGCGCAGGCCATCCGAATCAGGGGAGAGCCGGTACACCGGCGTGCGGGTCATCGGTAGCGTTTCAGGGTGTTCTGGGGGGAAAACGGCCATTGGCGTTCGTCAATGACTGCCAGCATCGACTGATTGATCCGGCGTCGGCTCCACGTATCGAGCGAGGTGACGACGTCATGAGTATTTTTAGCCACTTCCAACAACGTTTCGAGTCCACGCAGCAGGAGGAACTCACACTGCAAGAGTATCTCGACCTGTGCAAGCGTGACCGCAGCACCTACGCGTCTGCCGCCGAGCGTTTGTTACTGGCGATTGGCGAGCCGCAGTTGGTGGACACCTCCAACAACTCGCGTCTGTCGCGAATCTTCTCGAACAAGGTGATCCGCCGCTATCCGGCCTTTGAAGACTTCCACGGCATGGAAGAATGCATCGACCAGATCGTCTCCTACTTCCGGCACGCCGCCCAAGGCCTGGAAGAGAAGAAACAAATCCTCTACCTGCTCGGCCCGGTTGGCGGCGGTAAATCGTCCCTGGCCGAAAAGCTCAAACAACTGATCGAGAAAGTGCCCTTCTACGCCATCAAGGGTTCGCCGGTCTTCGAGTCGCCCCTGGGCCTGTTCAACGCCACGGAAGATGGCGCGATCCTCGAAGAAGACTTCGGCATCCCACGGCGCTACCTCAACACCATCATGTCGCCCTGGGCCACCAAGCGCCTGGCCGAGTTCGGCGGTGACATCAGCCAGTTCCGCGTGGTGAAACTCTACCCGTCGATCCTCAACCAGATCGGCGTGGCCAAGACCGAGCCGGGCGATGAGAACAACCAGGACATCTCGGCGCTGGTGGGCAAAGTCGATATCCGCAAACTGGAAGAATTCCCACAAAACGACGCCGACGCCTACAGCTACTCGGGCGCACTGTGCCGGGCCAACCAGGGCCTGATGGAATTCGTGGAGATGTTCAAGGCTCCGATCAAGGTCCTGCACCCACTGCTCACCGCAACCCAGGAAGGCAACTACAACAGTACCGAAGGCCTCGGCGCGATTCCGTTCACCGGGATTCTGCTGGCCCACTCCAACGAATCGGAATGGCACACCTTCCGCAACAACAAGAACAACGAAGCCTTCATCGACCGGATCTACATCGTCAAGGTGCCGTACTGCCTGCGGGTCAGCGATGAAATCAAGATCTACGACAAGCTGCTGTTCAACAGCTCCCTGGCCAAGGCCCATTGCGCGCCCGACACCTTGAAGATGCTCGCGCAATTCACCGTGCTGTCGCGCCTCAAGGAGCCGGAGAACTCGAATATCTATTCGAAAATGCGCGTGTACGACGGCGAAAACCTCAAGGACACCGATCCGAAGGCCAAGTCGATCCAGGAATACCGCGACACCGCCGGCGTGGACGAGGGCATGAATGGCCTGTCGACGCGCTTCGCGTTCAAGATCCTGTCCAAGGTGTTTAACTTCGACCCTCACGAGATCGCCGCCAACCCGGTCCACTTGCTCTATGTGCTGGAGCAGCAGATCGAACAGGAACAATTCCAGGCCGAAACCCGCGAACGCTACCTGCGCTTCCTCAAGGAATACCTGGCGCCGCGCTATATCGAGTTCATCGGCAAGGAAATCCAGACTGCCTACCTGGAATCCTACAGCGAATACGGCCAGAACATCTTCGACCGCTACGTGCTGTATGCCGACTTCTGGATTCAGGACCAGGAATACCGCGACCCGGAAACCGGCGAAATCCTCAACCGCGTAGCCCTCAACGAGGAACTGGAAAAGATCGAAAAACCCGCCGGCATCAGCAATCCGAAGGATTTCCGCAACGAAATCGTCAACTTCGTGCTGCGTGCCCGCGCCAACAACAACGGCAAGAACCCCACTTGGCTCAGCTACGAGAAGCTGCGGGTGGTCATCGAGAAGAAAATGTTCTCCAACACCGAGGATCTGCTGCCGGTCATCAGCTTCAACGCCAAGGCCAGCAAGGAGGATCAGCAAAAACACAACGACTTCGTTACACGGATGGTCGAGCGTGGCTACACCGACAAACAGGTACGGCTGCTCTCCGAGTGGTATCTGCGGGTGCGCAAATCGCAGTAAGGCAGCGACGGGCGTGTACTGCCGGGCCCACGGCCTGGCAGTCGACCGCTTGTCTCTAAGCTTCCAGCTCGCGGCTTGAAGCTTGTAACGTGAAGCTGCCCGGAGGGCTCCCCATGAGCTATGTGATCGACCGACGCCTCAATGGCAAGAACAAGAGCACGGTAAACCGTCAACGTTTCCTGCGGCGTTACCGTGACCACATCAAAAAGGCCGTTGAAGAGGCCGTCAGCCGCCGTTCCATCACCGACATGGAGCATGGCGAACAGATCAGCATTCCCGGACGGGACATCGACGAACCGGTGCTGCACCACGGCCGGGGTGGCAAGCAGACTGTCGTGCATCCGGGCAACAAGGAGTTCACCACCGGCGAACACATCCAGCGCCCCCAAGGCGGTGGCGGCGGCAAGGGCCCCGGCAAGGCGGGTAACTCCGGCGAAGGCATGGATGAGTTCGTCTTCCAGATCACCCAGGAAGAATTCCTCGAATTCATGTTCGAAGACCTCGAACTGCCCAACCTGGTCAAGCGCAACCTGACCGGCACCGACACGTTCAAGACCGTGCGCGCCGGGATCAGCAACGAAGGCAACCCTTCACGGATCAACATCATCCGCACCCTGCGTTCGGCACACGCCCGGCGCATCGCCCTGTCCGGCAGCAGCCGCGCCAAATTGAAGGAGGCCAAGGAAGAGTTGGCGCGTTTGAAACGCGAAGAACCGGACAACTTCGGCGATATCCAGGAAATCGAGACAGAAATCGAGAAACTCAGCGCGCGCATTCACCGCGTGCCGTTCCTCGACACCTTCGACTTGAAATACAACCTGTTGGTCAAACAACCCAACCCAAGCTCCAAGGCGGTGATGTTCTGCCTGATGGACGTGTCCGGCTCCATGACCCAGGCCACCAAAGACATCGCCAAGCGCTTTTTCATCCTGCTGTACCTGTTCCTCAAGCGCAACTACGACAAGATCGATGTGGTGTTCATCCGCCACCACACCAGCGCCCGGGAAGTCGATGAGGAGGAATTCTTCTATTCACGGGAAACCGGCGGCACCATCGTCTCCAGCGCGTTGAAACTGATGCAGGAAATCATGGCCGAGCGCTACCCGGCCAACGACTGGAACATCTACGCGGCGCAGGCCTCCGACGGCGACAACTGGAATGACGACTCGCCGATCTGCCGCGACATCTTGATCAACCAGATCATGCCATTCGTGCAGTACTACACTTATGTCGAGATCACCCCCCGTGAGCACCAGGCGCTGTGGTTCGAATACGAGCGCATCGGCGAAGCCTTCGCCGACACGTTCGCCCAGCAGCAATTGGTCTCGGCCGGCGATATCTACCCGGTCTTCCGTGAACTCTTCCAGCGCAGGTTAGTGACATGACCGCCAAAGAGCATAAACGCCAACCCATTTCCACGGGGTCTGAGTGGACCTTTGAACTGATCCAGGCCTACGACCGGGAAATCAGCCGCATCGCGGCCGGTTATGCCCTGGACACCTACCCCAACCAGATCGAAGTGATCACCGCCGAACAGATGATGGATGCCTACGCCTCGGTAGGCATGCCCCTGGGTTACCACCATTGGTCCTACGGCAAACACTTCCTCAGCACCGAAAAGTCCTACAGTCGCGGCCAGATGGGTCTGGCCTACGAAATCGTGATCAACTCCGACCCGTGCATCGCCTACCTGATGGAAGAAAACACCATCTGCATGCAGGCGCTGGTGGTGGCTCATGCCTGCTACGGGCATAACAGTTTCTTCAAGGGCAACTACCTGTTTCGTACCTGGACCGACGCCAGCTCGATCATCGACTATCTGGTGTTCGCCAAGCAGTACATCATGCAGTGCGAGGAGCGCCACGGCATCGATGCGGTGGAAGACTTGCTCGACTCCTGCCATGCCCTGATGAACTACGGCGTCGATCGCTACAAACGCCCGTATCCGATTTCCGCCGAAGAAGAACGCCTGCGCCAGAAGGAGCGCGAGGAACACCTGCAGAAGCAGATCAACGACCTGTGGCGCACCATTCCCAAACGCGCCGATAAAAACAGCGACAAGGACAATGCGCGCTTCCCCGCCGAACCTCAGGAAAACATCCTGTATTTCCTGGAAAAGCACGCGCCCCTGCTGGAGCCGTGGCAACGGGAAATCGTGCGTATCGTGCGCAAGATCGCCCAGTACTTTTACCCACAGCGCCAGACCCAGGTGATGAACGAAGGCTGGGCGACGTTCTGGCACTACACCCTGATAAACGACCTGTACGACGAAGGCCTGGTCACTGACGGCTTCATGATGGAGTTCCTCACTTCCCACACCAGCGTGGTGTACCAACCCGGCTTCGACAGCCCGTATTACAGCGGCATCAACCCGTATGCGCTGGGCTTTGCGATGTACCGCGACATCCGGCGCATGTGCGAAAACCCCACTGAGGAAGACCGCCACTGGTTCCCGGAAATCGCCGGCACCGATTGGCTTTCCACCATCAAGTTCGCCATGAGCAGCTTCAAGGACGAGAGCTTCATCCTGCAGTACCTGTCGCCCAAGGTGATTCGCGACCTCAAGCTGTTCAGCATCCTCGATGACGACCTCAAGGACGACCTGGTGGTACCGGCCATCCACGACGAGCCCGGCTACCGCACCATTCGCGAAACCCTGGCGGCGCAGTACAACCTGGGCAACCGCGAGCCCAACGTGCAGATCTACAGCATCGACGTGCGCGGCGACCGCTCGCTGACCCTGCGTCACCAGCAGCACGACCGCAAACCCCTGGGCGACTCCACCGAGGAAGTACTCAAGCACCTGCATCGGCTGTGGGGGTTCGACATCCACCTGGAAACCCTGCAGGGCGATCAGGTGATGAAAACCCACCACGTCCCCCCACGCAGCGATCACAACGATAACGACTACGGCCGCCTGGACCTGGCCGTCGTTCATCTCTGAAACGGCAAAGCCGCCATTGGCCGGGCACAGGCGTTATCCTGTGCGGCTAATGGAGGCTTTTTCATGAAAATCTACAAAGTCGGCGGCGCGGTGCGTGACCGCCTTCTGGGCATCAAGGTCACCGATATCGACCGTGTCGTCGTCGGCGCAACGGCCGAGGAAATGCTCGCCAAGGGCTATAAACCGGTGGGCGCGGACTTCCCGGTATTCCTCGACCCGAAAAACGGCGACGAGTACGCCCTCGCCCGTACCGAGCGCAAGAGTGGCCGGGGCTATGGCGGCTTTGTGTTTCACGCCAGCCCCGACGTCACGCTGGAAGAAGACCTGATCCGCCGCGACCTGACCATCAACGCCATGGCAGAGGACGACGACGGCAGGCTGACCGACCCCTATCACGGCCAGCGCGACCTTGAAGCCCGCGTTTTACGCCACGTTTCCCCGGCGTTCGCCGAAGATCCCCTGCGCGTATTGCGGGTTGCGCGCTTTGCTGCGCGCTACGCCCACCTGGGTTTTACAGTGGCGCCACAAACCCTGGACCTGATGCGTCAACTCAGCGAATCCGGTGAACTCGAAGCCCTGACGCCGGAGCGCAGTTGGAAGGAAATTTCCCGTGCCCTGATGGAAGACCAGCCCCAGGTATTCATCCAGGTGCTGCGCGATTGCGCCGCACTGAAAACCTTGATGCCGGAAGTCGACGCCCTGTTCGGCGTGCCGCAGCCCGCAGCCCATCACCCCGAGATCGACAGCGGCGTTCACACCTTGAGCGTGCTCGAACAGGCCGCCTTGCATCACCAACCGCTGACAGTGCGCTGGGCCTGCCTGCTGCATGACGTCGGCAAAGGCCTGACGCCTGTGGATAAGTTGCCACAGCATATTGCCCATGAGCAGCGCGGCCTGAAGCTGATCAAGGCGGTCAATGAACGCTTCAAGGCGCCGAGGGACTGCCAGGAGCTGGCGCTGCTGGTGGGCCAATACCACACCCATGGGCATCGCGCGCTGGAGTTGAAAGCCTCGACATTGCTGGAGTTGCTGCAGAGTTTTGACGTTTACCGGCGGCCGCAGCGCTTTGAAGAGTTTGTGGTCGCCTGTGAAATGGACGCCCGCGGCCGCAAGGGCTTGGAACAACGCAGTTATCCACAGGCGGATTATTTACGCGGCGCCGCAAAGGCCGCGCGCGAGGTCGCGGTGGCGCCGTTGCTGGAGAAGGGTTTCAAGGGCCCCGAACTGGGCGAGGCCCTGAAGCGCGAACGGCTCAAGACCTTGAAAGCCTACAAGGAACAGCACGCCCTATAGCAGCGCGCTCGGCGTCAGTTGCTGGCCCCGCCATTCGAATCCGACGGGCGCCAGCACCTGATCGATCTGTGCATCCCGCCACAGCTCAGCCAGCGTCTTGCCCACTTCAGGGTGTACACGATCTGGCGCCATCATCGACAACGGCCACAGCACGAAGGCGTTTTTCAGGATTTCTGCACGCGGCAGGATCAGGCCATCGAAGTTGCCCACCAGATCGCCGTACAGCAGCACGTCGATATCCAGCGGCAGGCCCTTGCGATCCGGCGCGTAACGGCCATTGTCGGCCTCGATGGATTTCAGCCGGCGATCCAGCTCCATCAACGACAGGTCGGTATAGGCCGACACCACCAGGTTGAAGAACAGCCCGCTCTTGATGCCCACCGGCTGGCTCTCGAACACCGCCGAGCAGCGCATGTCGATCAAGAAGCCCGCGAGTGCATCCAGGCCCGCGCACAGATGGGGCTCGCGCTCGATATTGCTGCCAAGACCAAGGTAAACCTGAGTTAGCGACATCCGCGCTCGATCTCCACGCCCACGCCCTTGGCGGCCGGCACGGCCCCCGGCTTGGTCAACTTGAGGTGCAGCCAGGGAATCTGGAACTCGCTCATCAGCACTTCGGCCAGACGCTCGGCAAAGGTTTCCACCAACTGGTACTGCGACTGCTCGGCAAAGGCCTGGATACGCGCGGACACACTGGCGTAATCCAGTGCCAGGGTGAGGTCGTCACCCGCAGCGGCCGGGCGGTTGTCCCAGGCGAAACTCAGGTCCAGGCGCAAGCATTGCTTGATGCCGCGCTCCCAGTCGTAGGCCCCGATCACGGTGTCGACTTCCAGGCCTTCGATAAACACTCTGTCCAAGCTCTTCTCCGCAGCACGACAAGGGCGCGATGCCCCGTTAGAATCAGGGCGTCCTCGCCCGGAATAGTTAGCATGTTTTGGTCACTGGCGATTTTCGCCTACCTGCTCGGCTCGCTGTCCTTCGCCATCTTGCTCAGCCGCCTGACGGGAAATCCCGACCCGCGAATGGGTGGCTCAGGCAATGCCGGCGCCACCAACATGCTGCGCCTGGCCGGCAAGAAGCTCGCCGTGCTGACGCTGCTGGGCGACGTGTGCAAGGGCCTGTTGCCCGTGCTGATCGCCAGCCTCGCCGGCCTTAACCTGCAACAGCAAGCCTGGGTTGGCGTGTGCGCCGTCCTCGGCCATCTGTTTCCGTTGTACTTCCGTTTTCGCGGCGGCAAGGGTGTCGCCACGGCGGCCGGCATGCTGCTGGGGATCTACCCTCCGGCGGCGCTGCTGGCCATGCTCGCCTGGCTGCTGACCTTCTACCTGACCCGCACCAGCTCGCTGGCCGCGCTGATCGCCACGCCGCTCACCCTGCCGTTGCTGGCCTGGCAGGAACCGGCGGCGCTGTTGCCGATGAGTGTGCTGACCCTGCTGATCGTCTGGCGCCATCGCGGCAATTTACGCGACCTGTTTGCCGGGCGCGAACGGCATTTTTAAATCCGGCCGATGAATTCCGCTCACCTTGAGCGCCTACAACGGTGACAACTGCTCCATCGGCCAGCGTGCCTGCACGCTGATCGCCAGGCTTTCGTGCTGCCCGGCCTGCAGGCGCTGGCAACCGGCATAAGCGATCATCGCGCCGTTGTCGGTGCAGAATTCAGGGCGCGCATAGAACACATCGCCCTTCATGTCGCCGAGCATTTTTTCCAGGGATGCGCGCAAGGCCTTGTTGGCGCTGACGCCGCCTGCGATCACCAGGCGCTGCATGCCCGCCTGTTTCAGGGCGCGCTTGCACTTGATGGTCAAAGTCTCCACCACAGCCTGCTGGAACGCCAGCGCGATGTCGCAACGGGCTTGCTCACTGTCGTCCCCGGCGCTGACGCTGTGCTGCCAGGTATTCAGGGCAGAGGTCTTCAAACCGCTGAAGCTGAACATCAGCCCCGGGCGATCACACATCGGACGCGGGAAGGTATAGCGACCGGCGACGCCTTTTTCGGCCAGGCGCGCGATTTCCGGACCGCCGGGATAATTGAGGCCCATCATCTTCGCGGTCTTGTCGAACGCCTCACCGGCGGCATCGTCCAGCGACTCGCCCAATAGCGTGTATTGACCGATCCCATCGACCTGAACCAGCTGCGTATGGCCACCCGAAACCAACAAAGCGACGAACGGGAACTGCGGCGGTGTTTTTTCCAGCATCGGCGCCAGCAAATGGCCTTCCATATGGTGTACGCCGAGGGCCGGAATGTCCCAGGCAAATGCCAGCGCCTGGGCGCAAGAAGCCCCAACCAGCAGGGCTCCGACCAATCCGGGGCCGGCGGTGTAGGCGATCGCATCGATCTCGGTCGGCACGCAGCCGGCCTCGTCCAGCACCTGCCGAATCAACGGCAGCATGCGTTTGACGTGATCACGGCTGGCAAGCTCCGGCACCACGCCGCCATAGGCGCGATGCAAGTCGATCTGACTGAACAGCGCATCGGCCAAAAGCCCGCGTTCACTGTCGTAAAGTGCGACACCGGTTTCGTCGCAGGAGGTTTCAAGTCCCAGTACTAGCATGGGTTTGCGCCTTGTAGAGGCTGAATTCGAAGGCGCGCATAATAGTCGCCACTCCCCCTCCCGACTAGCGGTTTTCGATCAGAGGCTTTGCATTCCTGGCAATGAGGGGTTAACATCCGCAACCCTTAAAAACCGACGACCTCAGCCGCGAATTTTTTGCGACGAGAACGTTGATTCCCGGTAATGAAAGAAGGTAGCTCTGGATGCCAGCCGTCAAAGTAAAAGAGAACGAACCCTTCGACGTAGCTCTGCGTCGTTTCAAGCGCTCCTGCGAAAAAGCCGGTGTTCTGGCTGAAGTTCGTAGCCGCGAATTTTACGAGAAGCCAACTTCTGAGCGTAAGCGTAAAGCAGCAGCCGCTGTTAAGCGTCACGCCAAGAAAGTTCAGCGCGAGCAGCGCCGCGCCGTTCGTCTGTACTAATACACAGACGTTCGTAGCAAGCTTCTGCCAAGCCCGGCCCTAAGCCGGGCTGTTGGCATTTGCGGATATCGCTTGATGCTTCACCGTCGACGCCGCCCACGCGACCGAGACACTGCTTCACACGTCAGGACTGGCTCTTCTGCCAGCGGTGCGCGTCTCTTCTGACGAGTCTAACAAGGCTACTGACGAGCACACTTATTTCTTCAAGCAGACGATCGACTGTGTCGGCTGTGCCCATCGATGCGCTTCCGAGGCCCGCCATTGGCCAAGACCGGACGCCGGGGCAACATTTCTTCGCCGAACAGACTGAGTAGAAATTAACGTCAGTGGATGTTCGGCAGATACACTTCCTGACAGCCCAAGCAGACGATTGATGGTCGAGCCATACGATACGTGCGCTTGAGCACTTCACGGGCCCTCATTTCCACGCAGTGATGACGAGAACGCCATGGCCGGGCTGATTCCCCAGAGCTTTATTGACGACCTTCTGAACCGCACCGACATCGTCGATGTGGTCAGCTCGCGCCTGCAAATGAAGAAGGCGGGCAAGAACTACACCGCCTGCTGCCCGTTCCACAAGGAAAAGACCCCGTCGTTCAGCGTCAGCCCCGACAAGCAGTTCTACTACTGCTTCGGCTGCGGCGCGGGCGGCAACGCCCTCGGCTTTATCATGGACCACGACAACCTGGACTTCCCCCAGGCCGTCGAGGAACTGGCCAAAGCCGCCGGCATGGAGATCCCCCGCGAAGAAAGCGGCCGCCCGCACAAACCGCGGCAACCCACCGATTCGCCGCTGTACCCGCTGCTGACCGCCGCCGCCGACTTTTATCGCCAGGCGCTCAAGAGCCATCCGCAGCGCAAAGCCGCCGTCGACTACCTCAAGGGGCGCGGCCTCACCGGCGAAATCGCCCGCGACTTCGGCCTGGGCTTCGCCCCGCCGGGCTGGGACAACCTGTACAAACACCTGAGCAGCGACACCCTCCAGCAAAAAGCCATGATCGACGCCGGCCTGCTGGTGGAAAACGCCGAGACCGGCAAGCGCTACGACCGCTTCCGCGACCGCGTGATGTTCCCGATCCGCGACAGCCGTGGCCGGATCATCGCCTTCGGCGGCCGGGTGCTCGGGGACGACAAGCCCAAGTACCTCAACTCGCCGGAAACCGCAGTGTTTCACAAGGGCCAGGAACTCTACGGCCTGTTCGAAGCGCGCAAGAACAACCGCAACCTCGACGAAATCATCGTGGTTGAAGGCTATATGGACGTGATCGCCCTCGCCCAGCAAGGCCTGCGCAATGCCGTGGCGACCCTGGGCACCGCCACCAGCGAAGAACACTTGAAGCGCCTGTTCCGCGTAGTACCCAGCGTGCTGTTCTGCTTCGACGGCGACCAGGCCGGCCGCAACGCTGCCTGGCGCGCCCTCGAAGCCACGCTGCCGTGCCTGCAGGACGGGCGCCGCGCACGCTTCTTGTTCCTGCCCGAAGGCGAAGACCCGGACACCCTGGTCCGCTCCGAAGGCACCGACGCCTTCCGCGCGCGCATCAACCAGCATGCGCAGCCGCTGGCGGACTATTTCTTCCAGCAACTGACCGAAGAAGCCGACCCGCGCTCCCTCGAAGGCAAGGCGCACATGGCCACCCTCGCGGCGCCGCTGATCGACAAAGTGCCGGGCGCGAACCTGCGCACCCTGATGCGTCAACGCCTGCTGGAAATCACCGGACTGAGCGGCGAAGCGGTCAGCCAGCTGGTCCACAGCGCACCGCAAGATGCGCCGCCGGCCTACGACCCAGGCATGGATTACGACGCCATGCCGGACTATTCCGACTTCCACCAACCGCAGGAGGCCTACACGCCCCAGCAGGAGTGGACACCGAAAAAGCCCGGCGCCGGCGGCAAGAAATGGGACAAGAAGCCCTGGAACAAAAACGGCAAGCGTGGTGACCGCGACGAGGCCTACGCCCCGCGCACCCCGGTGGCCGTAGAGGCGCCGACGCTGATTGCCCTGCGCACGCTCATCCACCATCCGCAATTGGCGGGCAAGGTCGAGAGTGCCGAGCACTTTGCCAACGAGAGCAATACCTATGCCCAGGTACTGATCGCGCTGATCGAGGCGGTGCAGAAAAATCCTAAGCTAAACTCCATTCAGCTGATGGCTCGCTGGCATGGCACCGAACAAGGGCGGTTGTTGAAAGCACTCGCGGAAAAGGAGTGGCTAATTGACGGCGATAACCTTGAACAACAGTTTTTAGACACCATTACTAGGTTATCCGCGGGTCAGCACACGCAGACCCTCGATGAACTCATCAAGAGAGCGAGGCAGCCGGGATTATCGGCTGAAGAGCAAATTCAGATAGCAAAACAGATGCGTGACGTCTTAAAACAGAATGTTTCCGCATCAAACCCGACCTCAGCTGGCGCGTGAGGTCATAGCTCGGGTATAATCCTCGGCTTGTTTTTTGCCCGCCAAGACCTTCAGTGGATAGGGTGTTATGTCCGGAAAAGCGCAACAGCAGTCTCGTATCAAAGAGTTGATCACCCTGGGTCGTGAGCAGAAGTATCTGACTTACGCAGAGGTCAACGATCACCTGCCTGAGGATATTTCAGATCCAGAGCAGGTGGAAGACATCATCCGCATGATCAACGACATGGGGATCCCCGTACACGAGAGTGCTCCGGATGCGGACGCCCTTATGTTGGCCGACGCCGATACCGACGAGGCAGCCGCTGAAGAAGCCGCTGCCGCGTTGGCCGCGGTGGAGACCGACATCGGTCGCACGACTGACCCTGTACGCATGTATATGCGTGAAATGGGTACCGTCGAGTTGCTGACACGCGAAGGCGAAATCGAAATCGCCAAGCGTATTGAAGAGGGTATCCGTGAAGTGATGGGCGCAATTGCGCACTTCCCTGGCACGGTTGACCACATTCTCTCCGAGTACACTCGCGTCACCACCGAAGGTGGCCGCCTGTCCGACGTCCTGAGCGGTTATATCGACCCGGACGACGGCATTGCGCCACCTGCTGCCGAAGTGCCGCCGCCTGTCGACCCGAAAGCCGTGAAAGCGGATGACGATGCCGAAGACGACGATGCCGAAGCCAGCACCGACGACGAAGATGAAGTCGAAAGCGGTCCAGACCCGATCATCGCTGCCCAGCGTTTCGGTGCGGTTTCCGATCAAATGGAAATCACCCGCAAGGCCCTGAAAAAGCACGGTCGCTCCAACAAGCTGGCAATTGCCGAGCTGGTGGCGCTGGCTGAGCTGTTCATGCCGATCAAGCTGGTGCCGAAGCAATTCGAAGGCCTGGTCGAGCGTGTTCGCAGCGCCCTTGAGCGTCTGCGCGCACAAGAGCGGGCGATCATGCAGCTCTGTGTGCGTGATGCGCGCATGCCGCGTACCGACTTCCTGCGCCAGTTCCCGGGCAACGAAGTTGACGAAAGCTGGACCGACGCTCTGGCCAAGGGCAAGGCGAAATACGCCGAAGCCATTGGTCGCCTGCAGCCCGATATCATTCGTTGCCAGCAGAAGCTGACCGCACTTCAGACCGAAACCGGCCTGACGATTGCCGAGATCAAGGACATCAACCGTCGCATGTCGATCGGTGAGGCCAAGGCCCGCCGCGCGAAGAAAGAGATGGTTGAAGCGAACTTGCGTCTGGTGATCTCCATTGCCAAGAAGTACACCAACCGTGGCCTGCAATTCCTCGATCTGATCCAGGAAGGCAACATCGGCTTGATGAAGGCGGTGGACAAGTTCGAATACCGTCGCGGCTACAAGTTCTCGACTTATGCCACCTGGTGGATCCGTCAGGCGATCACTCGCTCGATCGCCGACCAGGCCCGCACCATCCGTATTCCAGTGCACATGATCGAGACGATCAACAAGCTCAACCGTATTTCCCGGCAGATGTTGCAGGAAATGGGTCGCGAACCGACCCCGGAAGAGCTGGGCGAACGCATGGAAATGCCTGAGGATAAAATCCGCAAGGTATTGAAGATCGCTAAAGAGCCGATCTCCATGGAAACCCCGATCGGTGATGACGAAGACTCCCACCTGGGCGACTTCATCGAAGACTCGACCATGCAGTCGCCAATCGATGTAGCCACCGTTGAGAGCCTTAAAGAAGCGACCCGCGACGTACTGTCCGGCCTCACTGCCCGTGAAGCCAAGGTACTGCGCATGCGTTTCGGCATCGACATGAATACCGACCACACCCTTGAGGAAGTCGGTAAACAGTTTGACGTGACCCGCGAGCGGATCCGTCAGATCGAAGCCAAGGCGCTGCGCAAGTTGCGTCACCCGACGCGAAGCGAGCATCTGCGCTCCTTCCTCGACGAGTGATCCCAGAACCCCCGGCCCAGGCCGGGGGTTTTGCTTTCTACCGATTACTTTTTATAGATTCACCGCTGCGCCCTCCCTCCCCCGCAATGCCCGTCTACACTCGAAACATTCCCCGTGCCATAACGAGACCGTTATGCCCAGATTG
The DNA here is from genome assembly GCF_053502595.1 of Pseudomonas sp. LY-1. Classification (NCBI taxonomy): domain Bacteria; kingdom Pseudomonadati; phylum Pseudomonadota; class Gammaproteobacteria; order Pseudomonadales; family Pseudomonadaceae; genus Pseudomonas; species Pseudomonas sp. LY-1. Next base: position 6,274,019 of record NZ_CP094353.1, read on the forward strand.
CCGACCGTGCTTTTGCTGTCGCTGCTGACCTGGACCGCAACGGCTGGCGCCTTGACTCTCACGGAGGATGAGCGTGGCTGGTTGGCGGACCATCAGGAGCTGCGCCTGGGGGTAGATGCCTCCTGGCCGCCCTTCGAATACCGCGACGAGAACGGACGCTACCAAGGCTTGGCGGCGGATTACGTGCGCCTGATCCAAGACCGCCTGGGCGTCCGGATCAAGCTGATCGAGCCGGTGAACTGGAGCGCCGTCCTCGAACAGGCCCGCAACAACCAGCTCGACCTGCTGCCGGGCATCATGTCCACCCCCGAGCGCCAGGCCTACATGGCGTTCACGCGGCCTTACCTGGACTTCCCCATCGTCATCCTCGCCCATGAAGGCGGTGCGCAACCGCACAACCTGAAGGACCTCTATGGGTTGAAGATTGCCGTGGTGGAAAACTACGCGCCCCATGAATTGCTGCGTACCCACCACCCCGACCTCAACCTGGTGGCCTTGCCGAATGTCAGCTCGACCCTGCAGGCGCTGGCCACCGATGAAGTGGACGCAGTAGTCGGCGACCTGGCTTCGAGCGTATGGAGCTTGCGCCAACTCAAGCTCGACGGCTTGTACGTCAGCGGTGAAACGCCCTACCGCTACCAACTGGCGATGGGCGTGCCTCGTGAAAACAAAATGCTGGTAGGGATTCTGGACAAGGTCCTCGCTGACCTCAGCCCGGACGAAACGCAAGCGATCCAGCGACACTGGGTCGGCAGCCTCACCGATCACCGCACGTTCTGGACGGATCTGCTGACGTATGGCCTGCCCACGATACTGCTGCTGAGCAGCGTATTGGTCGTCGTGATTCGGATCAATCGTCGGCTCAGTTCGGAAATTTCCCGCCGCGTCGCCCTCGAGCAGGAATTGCGCAGCAGCGAATATCACTATCGCGGCCTGGTGGAGAGCTTGTCCGCCATCGCCTGGGAAGCCAGCATTAGCGATTTCACCTACAGTTACGTGTCGCCGCATGCCGAAGAACTGCTCGGTTACCCCCGCGCCCATTGGCTGATTCCAGGCTTCTGGCGCAGCATCATTCACCCCGCCGACCTGACGCGCACCGAAGCCTATTGCTACCGCGAAACCCGCGCCAGCCGTGATCACAGCGTCGATTACCGGGTGATCACCGCCGACGGCCGTTGCCTGTGGGTACGCGACATTGTCAGCCTGATCGAACACGGCCATGAACCGGTACTCCGTGGCTTGATGATCGACATCAGTGACGCCAAGCGCACGGAAGAGGCGCTGCAATTGTCCGAGCAAAAATTTGCCTCGGTGTTCCAACAGTGCCCAGACATTCTGGTGATCGCACGAATGTCCGACGGCTGCCTGTTGGAGGTCAACAAAGCGTTTGAGGACCAGGTGGGCCTGAAGGCCGAGGACGTGATCGGTAAAACCGCTACTTCGCTGAATATCTGGGGTATCCCGGGCATCGGCCCGGACCTGCTGCAACGGCTGCAGACCACCAGCATCCGCAACCTGGAAATGCGCTTTCTGCGCAGCAACGGCCAAGCCTTTACCGGGCTGATTTCCGCCGAACCGTTCCAACTCGACACGACCGAAGCCCTGGTAATTGTGGTGCGAGACATCACCCAGCTCAAGGAAACCCAGCAACAGCTGCAAACCTCCGAAGAGAAATTCGCCAAGGCCTTCCATGCCTCGCCCGACGGTTTGCTTTTGAGCCGTCAGAGCGATGGCCAACTGATCGAGGTCAACGAAGGGTTCAGCCGCATTACCGGCATCGCCAGCGTGAGTACCCTCGACCAGTCAACCCTGGACCTGGGCATCTGGGTCGACCTCAACGAACGCAAACACATGCTGGAGCTGCTGCAACGCGACGGGTTTGTCCGCGATTTCATCTGCCATATCCGCCGCAGCGACGGGCAGATCCGGCTGTGCGAGTTGTCCAGCCGTCCGCTGCCCATCGGCGATGACGACTGCATGCTGACCATCGCCCGGGACATTACCGAGCGCCAACAGATGCAGGAAAAACTGCAACAGGCCGCCACCGTCTTCGAAAGCACCGCCGAAGGCGTGTTGATCACCGACACCCGGCAAAACATCAGCGCCGTGAACCGCGCCTTCAGCGAGATCACCGGCTACAGTGAAGCCGAAGCCCTCGGCCACACCCCGCGCCTGCTCGCCTCCGGCCTGCATGACAGCGCATTCTATGCCGCAATGTGGCACCAGTTGACCACTCACGGGCATTGGCAGGGCGAGATATCCAACCGTCGCAAGAACGGCGAGGTCTACCCCAGTTGGCTGACCATCAGCGCCGTGCGCAACCGCGACCAGGCGATCACGCACTTCGTCGCGGTGTTTGCCGACATCTCCAGCCTCAAACACGCCCAGGCCCGCCTCGACTACCAGGCCCATCACGACCCGCTGACCGGCCTGCCCAACCGCACCCTGTTTGAAAACCGGCTACAGGCCGCGCTCAACAATCAACAGGAGAGCGGCCACCAGGGCGCCGTGCTGTTCCTCGACCTGGATCGCTTCAAACACATCAACGACAGCCTCGGCCACCCGATCGGCGACCTGCTGCTCCAGAACATCGCCGTGCGCCTCAAGGAGCAACTGCGCGACATCGACACCGTCGCCCGTCTGGGCGGCGACGAATTCATCATCCTCCTGCCCGGCCTGCAGCAAGCCAGCGACGCCCAGCATCTGGCCAATAAACTGCTGGCCTGCTTCACCCCGCCATTCCAGGCAGGTGAGCACGAGTTTTTTATCAGCGCCAGCATCGGCACCAGCCTGTACCCCCAGGACGGCATGGACGTCGCCACCCTGGTCAAAAACGCCGACGCCGCGATGTACCGCTCCAAGGCCAAGGGCCGCAACCGCGTCGAAGGCTACACCCGCGACCTGACCGCCCAGGCCAAAGAACGCGTGGCGCTGGAACATGAACTGCGCCGGGCCATCGAACGCAATGAGCTGAGCCTGTATTACCAACCCAAACGGAGCCTGGAGACCCAGGAACTGATCGGCGCCGAAGCGCTGATCCGCTGGCACCACCCGACCTTCGGCGACGTACCGCCCGAACACTTCATCGCCCTGGCCGAAGAGAACGGCATGATCCTGCAGATCGGCGATTGGGTCCTGGAACAGGCCTGCCAACAAATGCACGCCTGGCAAACCGTGTTCGATCACTTCGGCCCGCTGTCAGTCAACCTCGCCGGCGCACAACTGCGCCAGCCCAACCTGCTGTCACGCATCGAACAGCTACTGCGCGATTACCGCCTCGAACCGGGCTGCCTGCAACTGGAGATCACCGAAAACTTCATCATGAGCCAGGCCGAAGAAGCGCTGGACGTGCTGCACCAACTCAAACGCCTGGGCGTACAACTGGCGATCGATGATTTCGGCACCGGCTATTCATCCCTCAGCTACCTCAAGCGCCTGCCCCTGGACTTCCTGAAAATCGACCAATCCTTCATCCGCGGCCTGCCCGACGACCCCCACGACGTGGCGATCGTGCGCGCCATCATTGCCCTGGGCCACAGCATGCAATTCACCATCATCGCCGAAGGCGTAGAGACCCCCGCCCAACAAACCTTCCTCGCCGCCGAGGGCTGCGAACAGATGCAAGGCTACATCGTCAGCCTGCCCCTGCCCCCGGAGCTTTTTGCCGCGACGTTTCTTCGTATGAGGGTTCAGGATTTTTCGGATAGCACAGCGGAGAAACCATCGCTATAATCCGCGACCTGTTAAGGGCCTATAGCTCAGTTGGTCAGAGCAGAGGACTCATAATCCTTTGGTCCACGGTTCAAGTCCGTGTGGGCCCACCAACTCCAAAGCCGCGCATTGCGCGGCTTTTGTGTGTCTGTCGCTGCCGTTTTAGCCAGCGCCCTCGCCCTCAGGCTCACGTCGCAAACAACTGCCCAATATCCCGGAACGCCTTGAACTCCAACGCGTTACCGCAGGGGTCAAACAAAAACAGTGTCGCCTGCTCCCCCACCTGGCCTTTGAAGCGAATGTGCGGTTCCAGCACGAACGCGGTCTGCCGTGCCTGCAAGCGCGCCGCCAGGGCATGCCAGTCGTCCCAGCTCAATACCACGCCGAAATGCGGCACGGGGACGTCGTGGCCGTCGACTGCGTTGGTGTGCGCCGCAGCCTGGGAGGCTGTTTTGGGGTGTTCATGAATCACCAGTTGATGGCCGAAGAAGTTGAAGTCGACCCAGTGGTCGCTGGAACGCCCCTCTTGCAGGCCGAACACGTCAGCGTAGAAATGCCGGGCAGCGGCCAGGTCGAATACTGGAATGGCCAAGTGAAAAGGTGCCAGTGTCATCAGGTCAAACCTCTGCGGGTCGTGGAGAGGCTCGAGTTTAGCCTTGCTGCTGGCGATGAAAAGACGATAGTTTTTGCGCCGAGCTCAAATAATTTCGATGAGTTGAGGCGCCCATGCTGCGTGAATTGAAGACCTTTATCGCGGTAACGCGCCACGGTACGTTCGCCGCGACGGGCATGCATATCGGGCTGACGCAATCGGCGGTCAGTGCGCAGATTCGTCAACTGGAGCAGGCGCTCGGGGTGGCGTTGTTCGACCGCACCGGGCGCCAGGCTACGCTGAATGCCGCAGGCGTTCGCGCCTTGCCGCTGGCCAAGGAGATTCTGGAGACGTTCAACCGCATGGCAGTGCCGGTGGATGCCAATGAATACCGGGGCGAGCTGAAAGTCGGGGCGATCGGCACTGCGCAGACCGGGTTGCTGCCCCTGGCCCTGGTCCGGTTACGTCAGGCCGCGCCGACCGTGGAATGCAAGTTGGTGCCCGGCGTGTCCCTGGAATTACTGAGCCAGGTGGACGCCGGCGAGTTGGACTCGGCGATTATCATTCGACCGCCTTTTGACTTGCCTAAGGAGCTGCACGTACAGGTGCTGCGCAAGGAGCCTTTTGCGCTGATCGTGCCGCATGCACTGGCAGGCGATGACCCCTTGCAGTTGCTCGGCAGCCAACCCCATGTGCGCTACGACCGGGCGTCGTTTGGCGGTCGATTGGTCAGCCGGTTTCTGCGCGAGCAGAAGCTCGAGGTGCAGGTGGCGCTAGAGTTGGATGAGCTGGAAGCCATCGTCAAGATGGTCGAGTGTGGCCTGGGGGTGTCGCTGATTCCTCAGGCGGGGCTGTGGCTCGAACGCTCGCCCCAGGTACGAATTATCCCGCTAGGCCATCTGACCTTTTACCGGGAGATCATCCTGCTCAGTCGCTACAACCACCGCAACCTGCCCGTGCCGCAACTGTTTGCCCGCTGTCTGTTGGCTGACGCAAGCCTGTAACATATGCCCCCTATCCGTCCGCACCGGAGCTGCCCTTGCCTGTCCTCGATGAAATCGACCGCCAACTGATCGCCGCGTTGCAGATCAATGCCCGTGAAAGCGTCGCCATGCTGGCACGGCAACTCGGCATTGCGCGCACCACGGTGACGTCGCGCCTGGCTCGTCTGGAGAAAACCCAGGTGATTACCGGTTATGGCGTGCGCCTCGGCCAGCGTGTGGTGGATGGCGGGCTGCAGGCGTATGTCGGCATCACCGTGCAGGCGCGCTCGGGCAAGGACGTGCTGCGCAAGCTCAGTGCCATGGCCCAGGTTCAGCAACTGTGCGCGGTGAGCGGCGAGTTCGATTACGTGGCATGGCTGCGCACCGATTCGCCGGAACAGCTCGATCAATTGCTGGACCAGATCGGCAGCGTCGACGGTGTGGAAAAAACCACCACGTCGATCATCCTCAGCAACAAACTCGATCGCAGACAACCAATCTGACCGCCAATCTCGTCACTTTGACTGAAAACAATTCAATTCGACGACACTTTGCGTCTTATTAACGAACGCTACGCTCCCTAAACTGGCTGCCATCTTTTCCTATACTCAGCGGGCACGTCCCGCGAGCCGCTAGTAAGGTCAGCCATGAGCATTCCGTCCAGCAGCATCAGCAAGACCAATCGCCACCCCGCCGACGGTAAAAAACCGATCACCATCTTCGGCCCGGATTTCCCCTTTGCGTTTGATGACTGGATCGAACACCCCGCCGGCCTGGGCAGTATTCCGGCCGCCAACCACGGCGCCGAAGTGGCGATCGTCGGCGCCGGGATCGCCGGCCTGGTGGCCGCCTACGAACTGATGAAGCTGGGCCTCAAGCCCGTGGTGTACGAGGCCTCGAAGATGGGCGGCCGTTTGCGCTCCCAGGCGTTTGAAGGCGCCGAAGGGATCATCGCCGAGTTGGGCGGCATGCGTTTCCCGGTGTCGTCCACCGCGTTCTACCACTATGTCGACAAGCTCGGCCTGGACACCAAACCCTTCCCCAACCCGCTGACGCCGGCTTCCGGCAGCACGGTCATCGACCTGGAAGGCCAGACCCACTACGCACAAAAACTGTCCGACTTGCCTGCGCTGTTCCAGGAAGTGGCTGACGCGTGGGCCGACGCCCTGGAAGCCGGCTCGCAGTTCGGCGATATCCAGCAAGCCATTCGCGACCGCGATGTGCCGCGCCTCAAGGCACTGTGGAACAAACTCGTGCCGCTGTGGGACGACCGCACCTTCTACGACTTCGTCGCCACCTCCAAGGCCTTTGCCAAGCTGTCCTTCCATCACCGCGAAGTGTTTGGCCAGGTCGGCTTCGGCACCGGTGGCTGGGATTCGGACTTCCCCAACTCCATGCTGGAAATCTTCCGCGTGGTGATGACCAACTGCGACGACCATCAACACCTGGTGGTCGGCGGCGTGGCGCAGGTGCCCATGGGTATCTGGCGCCATGTGCCGGAGCGCTGCGCCCACTGGCCGGCGGGCACCAGCCTGAGTTCGCTGCACAGCGGCGCGCCACGGGCCGGGGTCAAGCGCATTACCCACGCGCCCGGCGGCCGTTTCGCCGTGACCGACAACTACGGCGATACCCGCGAATACGCCGCCGTACTGACCACCTGCCAAAGCTGGCTGCTGACTACCCAGATCGAATGCGACGAAACCCTGTTCTCGCAAAAGATGTGGATGGCCCTGGACCGCACCCGCTACATGCAATCGTCGAAGACCTTCGTGATGGTCGACCGCCCGTTCTGGAAAGACAAAGACCCGCAAACCGGCCGCGACCTGATGAGCATGACCCTCACCGATCGCCTGACCCGTGGCACTTACCTGTTCGACAACGGCGACGACAAGCCGGGCGTGATCTGCCTGTCGTACTCGTGGATGAGCGATGCGCTGAAAATGCTCCCGCAGCCCATCGATAAACGCGTGAAGCTGGCCCTCGACGCACTGAACAAGATCTACCCGAAAGTCGACATCAAGGCGCGCATCATCGGCGACCCGATCACCGTGTCCTGGGAAGCCGACCCGCATTTCCTCGGGGCCTTCAAAGGTGCGTTGCCTGGTCACTATCGCTACAACCAGCGGATGTACGCGCACTTCATGCAGAAGGACATGCCCGCCGAGCAACGTGGGATTTTTATCGCCGGCGATGACGTATCCTGGACACCGGCCTGGGTCGAAGGCGCGGTGCAAACCTCATTGAACGCGGTGTGGGGCATCATGACCCACTTCGGCGGCCACACTCACCCAGAGAACCCGGGGCCGGGTGATGTGTTCGATGAAATCGGGCCAATTGCCCTGGCCGATTAAGGAGCCAAGCCATGCGTGTCGCCCTGTACCAATGCCCGCCGCTGCCGCTGGACGTGGCCGGCAACCTCGAGCGCCTGCATCAACTCGCGCATGAGGCATCCGGCGCCGACCTGCTGGTGCTGCCGGAGATGTTCCTCACCGGCTACAACATCGGTGCCGAAGCTGTCGGCGCATTGGCCGAGGCGCAGGATGGCGAGTCGGCGCGAACGATTGCCGAACTGGCGCGAAGTGCCGGGCTGGCAATCCTGTATGGCTACCCGGAGCGCGCCGCGAACGGGCAGATCTATAACGCCGTGCAGTTGATCGATGCCCACGGCCAGCGCCTGTGCAACTACCGCAAGACGCACCTGTTCGGCGACCTCGATCATTCGATGTTCAGTGCCGGCGGCGATGATTTTCCGCTGGTGGAACTCAACGGCTGGAAACTGGGCGTGCTGATCTGTTACGACCTGGAGTTCCCGGAAAACACACGGCGCCTGGCCCTGGCCGGCGCCGATCTGATCGTGGTGCCCACCGCGAATATGGTGCCGTTCGACTTTGTCGCCGACGTCACCGTGCGGGCGCGGGCCTTCGAGAACCGGTGCTACGTGGCGTACGCCAATTACTGCGGGCACGAAGGCGAGATTCAGTATTGCGGGCAAAGCAGCATCGCCGCGCCGGATGGGCAGCGAATCGCCCAGGCCGGCCTGGATGAAGCCTTGATCGTCGGCACGCTGGAACACCAATCGATTCTCGATGCCCGCGCCGCCAATGACTACCTGCAAGACCGCCGCCCCGAACTGTACGGCACGCTGCACAAGCCCTGATCTGGAGGGTTTGCTAGCATAGGCACTTCCCTCGTATCGGAAGTGCCCATGCCTGCGCCGGCCCAGCCCCATCACCTTCACCTGACCCTGGCCAACGGCCTGCGGGTTTCCCTGCGCCATGCCCCGCGTTTAAAGCGTTGCGCCGCTGTTTTGCGGGTGGCGGCCGGCAGCCATGACGTGCCGTTGGCGTGGCCCGGCCTGGCGCACTTTCTGGAACATCTGTTGTTTCTTGGCACTGAGCGTTTTCCGAGCGATGAAGGGCTGATGACCTACGTGCAGCGCCACGGTGGCCAGGTCAATGCCAGCACCCGCGAGCGCACCACGGATTTCTTCGTTGAACTGCCGTTGTCGACCTTTGCCGATGGGCTCGAACGCCTGGCCGATCTGCTGACCCATCCGCGCCTGGCGCTGGACGATCAACTGCGCGAGCGCGAAGTGCTGCACGCGGAATTCATCGCCTGGTCCCAGGACGCCAACGCACAACAACAGGTCGCGCTGCTGGAGGGCCTGGCGGCCGATCATCCGCTGCGCGGCTTCCATGCGGGCAATCGCGACAGCCTGCCGGTGGAACGTCAGGCGTTTCAGCAAGCATTGCGGGATTTCCACCAGCACTTCTATCAGTCGGGGCAAATGACCTTGAATCTGGCCGGCCCACAACCGCTGGCAGAACTGGAACGCCTGGCGCGGCGCTTCAGTGAGCAACTGCGCGCCGGCCCGCGACACCCGCAGGCGGCCCCGCCAGCACTGATGCCCGCTCATACACAGCATTTCCAACTCAGCGCCGACGGCCATCTGCATCACGTCATCAGCGTCGACGCCCCCAGGGAAGCCCTGGATTTCCTTTGTTTCTGGCTCAACGCCTCGGCGCCCGGCGGGTTGCGCGCGGAACTGCAAGCGCGGCAATTGGCGAGCACTGTGCAGGCCTCCGTGCTCTACCATTTCGCCGGGCAAGCGCTGCTGGATCTCGATTTTACCCTCGGAACTCAAAGCGACGCGGCGACACAGATCGAAGCGTTGTTGTACGACTGGCTGAGCTTTTTCGCACACAGCGACTGGACATCTCTGCGCGAGGAATTCGCCCTGCTCAACGCGCGCCAACAGCAGGTCCAAGGCGCCCTCGCGTTGGCGCGGCATGACAGCGAAGAACTCGAAGCGCCGGTGTCGGAGCAGCACGTTGCCGCCCTCAAAGCCCTGCTCGACGCCCTGCCGCTGCAAGCCTGCCGACATGCGTGGCAACTGCCGCCCAACAACCCGTTCCTGCGCCCACCCGTGAAGGACGAACGCGCCGGCCTGATTCGCGGCCAGACCAGCGCCCACCGGGGCCTGCGCACCTTTGCCCAGGACCGTTCCCGAGGGCGGCGAGAGCTGTCGGCGTTGTCGTTCAGCCCGGCGTTGGCCGATGCCCATGAGGAAGGCGCGCTCTACCTGCGCTGGCGGCTGGATTGCGCGCTCCCATCGACGCTGGAAAACACCCTGGCACCGTTGCGCGAAAATGCCCGCCAGGCCGGCGTCGACTTATCCTTCGACGCGATCGGCAATGACTGGCTGGTGAAGATGGTCGGTCTTCACCAACCCATGCCGGCGATACTCGATGAACTCGCGCGCAGCCTGAACCTGCTTGAGGAGGATCGGCAACACGCCACTGCTGGTACACCGCCGATTGCCATCCGGCAATTGCTCAAGGCGCTGCCGGCGTGCTGTGTCGGCGTTCGACCAAACCCGCCTGCGCCCTCGCTGTCGTGGACCCACGCACGCTGGGAAGGCCTGGGCATTGGGCTGCCCGCCCACTGCGAAGCGGCGCTCAGATCCGCCGCCACCCGCTTGCCCGGGCAGCCGGCCATTCTTGAATCCGAATGCCCCAGCCTCAACGGCCAGCGTCTATGGCATGAGGTCCACACCGATGCCCTCGATGCGGCCTTGCTGCTGTTCTGCCCGACGCCGACGCGCGCCCTGGCAGATGAAGCCGCATGGCGCCTGCTGGCGCACCTGCTCCAAGGGCCGTTCTACCAACGCCTGCGGGTAGAGCTGCAAATCGGCTACGCGGTGTTCAGCGGTATCCGACAGATCAATGGGCAAACCGGCCTGCTGTTTGGCGTGCAGTCGCCCAGCGTTTCCCTTGAGGGCATCATGCAGCACCTGCACACCTTCCTCGCGCAATTACCGGCATTGATCGACGCCAGCGACGACCTCGGCCACCCAGCGCTGGCGCAACAATTCACGGCGCAGGCGCTGCCCCTCGCCCAGGCCGCCGAACTGTTGTGGCAGGCGCGCCTGGCCGGCCATCCAGCAGAGTATCTGGCGCTGCTTCAACACCAGATCCAAGCCCTGACGCACGCGGATCTGCAGCGCGCCGCCCAACAGGTGCAGGACGCCGCGGGCGGCTGGCGCTGCATCGCCAACGGCCCGCGCAGCGGCGGTGACTGGCAATCGGCAGACTGATCGTTGCTGCTGCCGCAATAGGCTTTTTCCACCAAGACAGCGCTAACTTGGAAAAAAATGCGTAATATTCATAGGCACACATCTGAACATCTCCGACTGGAGGTGGACTATATGTATTACTTGGTAGTAAACGTCCCATCCCTTCGTAGGAGTAAGAATATGACTTGGTCCAAACCTGCTTACACTGATCTGCGCATCGGTTTCGAAGTGACTATGTACTTCGCCAGCCGCTGATTGGCTGGGTAAGACAACGCCTCGGCTCGTCCGGGGCGTTTTTGTTTTCAGCTTTGTTTGATGGAGCGGCCATGTTTGTCCAGATTCTAGGTTCCGCCGCCGGCGGCGGCTTCCCGCAGTGGAACTGCAACTGCGCGAACTGCGCAGGCTTTCGTGATGGCAGCCTGCGAGCGCAGGCGCGTACCCAGTCATCCATCGCGATTTCCGACGATGGCGTGAACTGGGTACTGTGCAATGCCTCGCCGGATATCCGCGCACAACTGCAGGGCTTCGCGCCGATGCAACCCGGCCGCGCCCTGCGCGACACCGGCATCAGCGCGATCATCCTGATGGACAGCCAGATCGACCACACCACTGGCCTGCTGAGCCTGCGCGAAGGCTGCCCGTACCAGGTGTGGTGTACCGACATGGTCCATGAAGACCTCAGCAGCGGTTTCCCGCTGTTCACCATGCTCACCCACTGGAATGGCGGCCTGGCCTGGAACCGCATCGAGCTGGACGCCAGCTTCACCATCCCGGCCTGCCCCAACCTGCGTTTCACCCCGCTGCCGCTGCGCAGTGCCGCGCCACCGTATTCGCCGCACCGCTTCGACCCGCACCCCGGCGACAATATCGGCCTGATCGTCGAAGACCTGCGCACCGGCGGCAAACTGTTCTACGCCCCAGGGCTGGGCAAGGTGGACGCGCCATTGCTGGAAATCATGGCCGGCAGCGACTGCCTGCTGGTGGACGGCACGATGTGGGACGATGATGAAATGCAGCGCCGTGGCGTCGGCACCCGCACTGGCCGCGAGATGGGCCACCTGGCGCAGAACGGCCCCGGCGGCATGCTCGAAGTGCTGGAACACCTGCCGAAGCAGCGCAAGGTACTTATCCACATCAACAACACCAACCCGATCCTCGATGAAGATTCTCCCGAGCGGGCCGAGCTGGTGCGGCGCAATGTCGAAGTGGCTTACGACGGCATGAGCATTGAACTGTAGGAGCGAGCTTGCTCGCGAAAAACGCAAGAACACCGCAGATATTCAGGGTGCATGCGTCACCGTTAACGACCTTCGCGAGCAAGCTCGCTCCCACAGGAGACCCATATGACTGATATACCGATGAGCACCGATGCATTTGAAAAAGCCCTGCGGGCCAAGGGCGCCTTCTACCATATCCATCACCCGTACCACGTGGCGATGTATGAAGGCCGCGCCACCCGCGAGCAGATCCAGGGCTGGGTCGCCAACCGCTTCTACTATCAAGTGAACATCCCGCTGAAGGACGCCGCGATCCTGGCCAACTGCCCGGACCGTGAAATCCGCCGCGAGTGGATTCAGCGCCTGCTCGACCACGACGGCGCCCCCGGCGAAGACGGCGGCATCGAAGCCTGGCTGCGCCTGGGCCAGGCCGTCGGCCTCGACCCGGACCAACTGCGCTCCCAGGAGCTGGTGTTGCCCGGCGTGCGCTTTGCGGTGGACGCCTACGTCAACTTCGCCCGCCGCGCCTGCTGGCAGGAAGCCGCCAGCAGCTCGCTGACCGAACTGTTCGCGCCGCAGATCCACCAATCGCGCCTCGACAGCTGGCCGCAGCATTACCCATGGATCGACCCCACCGGCTATGAGTATTTCCGCACCCGCCTGGGCCAGGCTCGCCGCGATGTGGAACACGGCCTGGCGATCACCCTGCAGCACTACACCACCCGCGAAGGCCAGGAGCGTATGCTGGAAATTCTGCAGTTCAAACTGGACATCCTGTGGAGCATGCTCGATGCCATGAGCATGGCCTACGAATTGAAACGCCCGCCCTATCACAGCGTGACCACGCAGCGGGTCTGGCATAAAGGGATCGCCCTATGAGCTTTGATCGCAGCAAGAAACCGACCTGGCGCCAGGGTTATCGCTACCAGTACGAGCCCGCGCAAAAAGGCCATGTACTGCTCTACCCCGAGGGCATGATCAAGCTCAATGAAAGTGCCGCCTTGATCGGTGGACTGATCGACGGCGAGCGCGACGTCGCCACGATCATCGATGAGCTGGATAAACAATTTCCCGGTGTGCCTGAGCTGGGCAATGATGTAGAGCAATTCATGGAGGTCGCCCGTGCCGAGCACTGGATCACCCTTGCCTGAAAAACCAGCCATCGGCCTGCCCTTGTGGCTGCTCGCTGAGCTGACCTATCGCTGCCCGCTGCAGTGCCCGTATTGCTCCAACCCGCTGGATTTCGCCGAGCAGGGCAAGGAACTGAGCACCGAGCAGTGGTTCAAGGTGTTTCGCGAAGCCCGTGAGATGGGCGCCGCGCAGTTGGGCTTTTCCGGCGGCGAACCGCTGGTGCGCCAGGATCTCGCCGAACTGATCGCCGAAGCGCGCAAGCTGGGCTTCTACACCAACCTGATCACCTCCGGCATCGGCCTGACCGAGCAGAAGATCAGCGACTTCAAGAAGGCTGGCCTGGACCACATCCAGATCAGCTTCCAGGCCAGCGACGAACAGGTGAACAACCTGCTGGCCGGCTCGAAAAAGGCCTTCGCGCAAAAGCTGGAAATGGCCCGCGCAGTGAAGGCTCATGGCTATCCGATGGTGCTGAACTTCGTCACCCATCGGCACAATATCGACAAGATCGACCGCATCATCGAGCTGTGCATTGCGCTGGAAGCGGATTTTGTCGAACTCGCCACCTGCCAGTTCTATGGCTGGGCGCAGCTCAATCGCGTGGGGTTGTTGCCGACCCAGGAACAGTTGGTGCGCGCCGAACGCATCACCAACGAATACCGCGCCAAGCTCGAAGCCGAAGGGCACCCGTGCAAGCTGATTTTCGTCACCCCGGATTACTACGAAGAACGCCCGAAAGCCTGCATGAACGGCTGGGGCAGCATCTTTCTGACCGTAACCCCGGACGGTACCGCCCTGCCCTGCCACGGCGCCCGACAGATGCCGGTGCAGTTTCCCAACGTGCGCGACCACAGCATGCAGCACATCTGGTACGACTCTTTCGGCTTCAACCGCTTTCGCGGCTACGACTGGATGCCCGAGCCGTGCCGTTCATGCGATGAAAAGGAAAAGGACTTCGGCGGCTGCCGCTGCCAGGCGTTCATGCTGACCGGGGATGCGAGCAATGCCGACCCGGTGTGCAGCAAGTCCGAGCACCACGGCATCATCCTTCAAGCACGGGAAGAGGCCGAACACGCCACCCAGACCATCGAGCAACTGGCCTTTCGCAACGAGCGCAACTCACGACTCATCGCAAAAAGCTGAGAGCCTCAGCGTTTGGCGATGATGTACACCGCGTGAATGATGCCTGGGAAGTAACCGCACAAGGTCAGCAGAATATTCAGCCAGAACGCGCCGGCGAAACCCACTTGCAGGAACACTCCCAGTGGCGGCAACAGAATGGCGATGATGATACGAATGATGTCCATGGGTTCAGCTCCTGAAAATCGGCTCGTGTGAGCCGTGTAGCTAATCGACCTTGGACGTTCGTGAGGGTTCAGTAGGATCTGGCACCGCGACCGTCGTTCGCTGCACAAAAAAAAACGCCCCCAGCCAAAAAAAACAAGCTGGGGGCGCCGCGTATACCGCGAGACGGTTCAGGAATAAGGGGTCAGACGGCGATGCCCTTGCGGCATTGCATTTGTGCGGTGCGTACCCGGGAAAAGGCGTGCCCCAGGCGCAGGAGCATTTCGTCGATGTTGCTTTTGCTCACCGTCAGGGCCGGGGTGAAGCGCAGGCAGTTGGGTTGCGGGGCGTTGAGGATCAGTCCTTCGTCCAGAGCCGCTTTTACTACGGCATCCGCAGAATCATCCGATAACGTCAGTCCCCACATCAGGCCGTGGCCGCGCAGTTGACCATGGCCATAGCGATAAGCCAGGCGAGCCAGACCTTCGCCGAGGTAACAACCAGACTCACGCACATGCTCGAAGAAGCCATGCCCCAGCACAGCATCGAGCACCGCCCCCCCGGCGCAGGCCATCAGCGCATTGCCATGATGGGTGCCTTCCAGCTCACCGACTTCAAAGCAACAAGCCTTGCCACGCGCCAGCAGTGCCGCCAGCGGTACACCACCGCCCAGGCCTTTGCCGAGCGCAATGATGTCGGCGCGTACACCGTACTGCTCTTCGGCGAGCAAGGTGCCGCAACGGCCGATGCCGGTTTGCACTTCGTCGAGGATCAGCAGAATGCCCAGCTCGCGGCACAGCCGTTCGACACCCTTGAGGTAATGCTCGGTCGCCGGGATGACGCCGGCTTCGCTCTGGATCGGCTCGAGCATGATGGCAACGGTTTGCGCGTCAACGGCCGCGTGCAGCGCCGCCAGGTCGTTGAGCGGGACGTGGCTGAAGCCCGGCAGTTGCGGTTCAAAGCGGTTTTCACGGCTGCTCGCCGAGGCCGACATCGCCGCGAAGCTGCGCCCATGGCAACCGTTGCTGGCGCTGATGATGCGATAAGCACCGCCGCGATACAGCTGGCCCCACTTGCGTGCCAGTTTGATCGCCGCTTCGCAGGCTTCCGCGCCGCTGTTGAGCAAATACGCCTGGTCGCTGCCGGTGCGGTGGCACAGGCGGTCGACGAGGTTGAGTTGGGGACGGTTATGCAAGCCGTTACCGGGATTGATCAGCGCCTGGGCCTGATCGGCCAGGGCCCGGATCAATACCTGCGGGCTGTGGCCGAGGCTGTTGGCCGCGCAGCCCTGGCTGAAGTCCAGATAGGCGCGATCATCGCTGTCCCACAACCAGGAACCCTGGCCGCGCACAAAGACCTGCGGGGGGCGCGCTACGGTAGGCATCAGGCATCCACTGGGAAAATCTTCGCCACAAGCATCCAGGATCAGGTCATCCAGACTGGCCGCCGAGCGGCGCAAATTGAACAGGTTCACACTTTTCCTCCCATGGCAACCATGCCGTGGTCGGTGTACCCCGCAAAACCCGCCTGGAGGTTTTTTGACTTGCCTATGCAAACACCATCAACATAAACGCTAATCATCGCCCGATCTGGCCCTGTAAGCCTTGTGGATAGGCGCTAGACTAGGCGTCTTGGGGGCCAACGGCCATTTCGATTTTCCAGCTTTTCCGATAAGAATTACTTATGGATTTTAAGCAACTGCGTTATTTCGTCGCGGTGTATGAGGAAGGCCACGTAGGCCGTGCCGCTGAGCGCCTGTCGATCTCCCAACCGGCTCTGTCACAGCAGATCCGCCAGCTCGAACAAAACCTCGATGTGAGCCTGTTCGAACGCAGCAGCAAACGCCTGCTGCCGACCCTCGCGGCCCATACGTTATACAACCACGCCTTGCCGTTGATCGATGGCATGCAACAAGCCGTGGAGGCGTTGCGCAACTTCAAGGGCCAGGCATTGCGCACCTTGGCCATCGGTGTGTTGCAAACCGTACACACCAGCCTGGTGCCGCAGATGCTGGAGCGTGTGCGCAAGGCCCAGCCGCACCTGGTGGTGCAAATCTACGAACTGACCGGGCTGGAGATTGAACGGCGCCTGCTCAATGGCTCGCTGGACATCGGCATCAGTTACCTGCCGCCCCGCCAGCCGGGGCTGCACGGCGTGCTGCTGTATGAAGATGAGCTGAAGGTGGTCATCCCGGAGGATCACCCCCTGCGTGAATTCAAGAAAGTCTCCCTGACACAAGCGGCCGAGTTGCCGATGTTGCTGCTCGGGGAGGAGTTTCAGATCCGGCAGATCTGGCAGGGCCAGCTATCCAACCTCGGGCGGCGCCCGCAGGTGCAGGCGGAGTTGAATACCATGGTGGGGATTCTCGACAGCCTGCCGCATACCAAACTGGCCACGGTGCTGCCGGGACGTTCCCAGGACCAACACAACAGCCAGTCGCTGCTGTGGAAACCCTTGAGTGAACCGAGGGTGCCGCTGAAAGTCGGGTTGGTGTGCCGCGATGTGCAGCGCCAGCAAGCGACGTTGGCGCTGCTGCGCACCTTGCTGGAGGACGTGATGAACGCCCCGCAGGTGCCGGGCTGACTTTTTCGCGGGCAAAAGAAAACCCCGCCGAAGCGGGGCTTTGCAGACTGTTTCCCTGACATCCATTTCACTCCGCCATCCTGGCAGAATCCTACGTGTCCGTGTTGTTGCTTTGCGCTTCCTGCGCGACGTCCATGTGAAGTAGATTATCCGTGGATCCAATTTGGCGATAGAGGACGATTAGCAGCACGTCATGTAAGAGAATGCTTACAAAGCCTCTACACCCTTAGAACAGGGCCTCATCCAGCAAGAACAGCGATTCGCTACCGGCTTTTACCGACGCGCTCAACGACTGAATACGCGGCAGCAGACGGGCAAAGTAGAAACGTGCGGTGCCCAGCTTGCTGGCGTAGAAACCTTCCTCGGCTTCTTTGCCCAGCGCCGCCTTGGCCATCCTTGCCCACATGTAGGCGTAGGCCATGTAACCGAATGCATGCAAATACTCCACCGAGGCCGCACCGATTTCATTCGGGTTGCTCTTGGCACGGTCCAGCACCCAGGCCGTCAACTCATCCAGGCTATCCACCGCGGCATTGAGCGGCGCGGTGAACTCAGCCAGCTCCGCGCCCGCGGTGGCGGTGAACTGGCGGATCTCGTCGGCGAACAGGGTGTAGAACGCGCCGCCGCTGCCGACAATCTTGCGTCCCATCAGGTCCAGGGCCTGAATGCCGTTGGTGCCTTCGTAGATCTGGGTAATGCGTACATCACGCACCAATTGCTCCTGGCCCCACTCGCGGATGTAACCGTGGCCGCCAAAGATTTGTTGGCCGAGTACCGTGGTTTCGAGGCCCAGATCGCTGAGGAATGCCTTGGCCACCGGGGTCAGCAAGGCCACCAGGTTATCCGCGCGCTCGCGGGCGGCGGCGTCTTCGCTGAACTTGGCGATATCCAGTTGCATCGCCACATATGTGGAGAATGCACGGCCGCCTTCGTTCGACGCCTTCATGGTCAACAGCATGCGACGCACGTCGGGGTGGACGATGATCGGGTCGGCGACTTTGTCCTTGGCCTGGGCACCGGTCGGCGCACGGCTCTGCAGGCGGTCGCGCGCATATTCAATCGCGTTCTGGTAGGACCGCTCACCGGACGCCAGGCCCTGGATGCCTACGCCCAGACGCTCGTAGTTCATCATGGTGAACATTGCCGCCAGGCCCCGGTTAGGCTCGCCCACCAGGTAACCCACGGCTTGGTCGAAGTTCATCACACAGGTCGCCGACGCTTGAATCCCCATCTTGTGTTCGATGGAACCGCAGCTCACCGGGTTACGCGCGCCCAGGCTGCCGTCGGCATTGACCATGAACTTCGGCACCAGGAACAGCGAAATGCCCTTCGGCCCCGCAGGCGCATCCGGCAGTTTGGCCAGGACCAGGTGGATGATGTTCTCGGTGAGGTCGTGTTCGCCGCCGGTGATGAAGATCTTGGTGCCGCTGATGGTGTAGGAACCGTCCGCCTGAGGCTCGGCCTTGGTGCGGATAATGCCCAGATCGGTGCCGGCATGCGCCTCGGTCAGGCACATGGAACCGGCCCACTTGCCGGAGTACATATTCGGCAGGTAGGTGGCCTTGAGTGCTTCACTGGCGTGGGTGTTGATCGACACGCAGGCGCCGGAAGTCAGCATCGGGTACAGGCCAAACGCCAGGCTCGACGAGTTGATCATCTCTTCGACTTGCGCCGACACCGCCTTGGGCATGCCCATGCCGCCAAACGCCGGATCGCCGCCTACGCCCACCCAGCCGCCTTCGGCGTAGGTGGTGTAGGCCTGTGGAAAGCCATCCGGGGTGCTGACAACCGTGTCGGCCCAGCGGCAGCCCTGTTCATCGCCGCTGCGGCTGAGCGGGGCGATGGATTTGGCGGTGACTTTACCGGCTTCTTCGAGGATTGCCTCAACGGTTTCGGCGTCGACAGTGTCTGCCAATGCCGGCAATTGGGCCCAAAGTGTGGCGACCTCAAAAACTTCGTTGAGGACGAAGCGCATATCACGCAGCGGCGCTTTGTAATCAGCCATGGCAAACCTCGTGAGAACGTGAAAAGTAATTCGATAGGGTCGGTTTTACAGGCGCCGAGTGTACCCGAACAACTTTTCAGACACATAGGGTCCACTTTTGACTGATTGGTATTTTTAAGTCATCAGCCGCCGAATGCCTCCGCAGGCAGACTCATCAGGCACTCGCTGCCCGCTTGCACGGCAGCCCGATGGGTGGCGGTGCGCGGCAGCAGGCGCTTGAAGTAAAAGTCGCAGGTGGCCAGCTTGGCCTTGGCGAAGTCGGCATCGTCGTGGGTCTGCGCCGCGATCGCCATGCGCAGCCACAAATAGGCGAGGACGATGTAGCCGCTGTACATCAAGTAGTCCACCGCGGCGGCGCCCACTTCGTCAGGGTTTTTCATCGCGGCCATGCCGACCTCGGTCGTCAGCTCGCCCCATTGCCGGTTCAGTTGATCAAGCTGCGCCACATACGCCTTGAGCTGCGCATGCTCGGCATTCGCCTCACAGAACTTATGCACAATCCGGGTAAAACCGCGCAGCAGCTTGCCCTGGCTGCCCAACACCTTGCGCCCCAGCAAGTCGAGCGCCTGGATCCCGTTGGTGCCTTCGTAGATCGACGCAATGCGGCAATCGCGCACCAACTGCTCCATGCCCCACTCGCGAATAAAACCATGGCCGCCGAACACCTGCATGCCGTGGTTGGTCACTTCCAGCCCGGTGTCGGTCATGAAGGCTTTGCAGATCGGCGTGAGGAATGCCAACAGGTCTTCGGCCTCCTGGCGCTGGCCGGCGTCGGCGCTCAAGTGCGCGGTGTCGAGCAGTTGCGCGGTGAAATAGGTGAGCGCCCGGTTGCCTTCGTTGAACGCCTTCATGGTCAGCAGCATGCGCCGCACGTCGGGATGGACGATGATCGGGTCGGCGGCTTTTTCCGGGGCCTTGGCGCCGGTCAGCGCGCGCATTTGCAGGCGGTCGTTGGCGTACCTGATCGCGCCCTGGAAGCTCGCTTCGCCGTTGCACAGCCCTTGCATCCCGGTGCCGAGGCGCGCGTGGTTCATCATGGTGAACATGCAGTTGAGGCCTTTGTTCGCCTCGCCGATCAAAAAGCCCCTGGCCCCGTCGAAGTTCAGCACGCAGGTGGCCGAGGCCTTGATCCCCATCTTGTGCTCGATGGAGCCGCAATGCACCGCGTTGCGCTCGCCCGAATCGGCATGGAACTTGGGCACGATAAACAGCGAGATGCCTTTGGTGCCGGCCGGGGCGTCCGGCAGCTTGGCCAGCACCAGGTGGATGATGTTGGCGCTCAGGTCGTGCTCACCGGCAGAGATGAAGATCTTGCTGCCGCTGACCGCATAGCTGCCATCCGCCTGGGGCACGGCGCGGGTCTTGATCAGGCCCAGGTCGGTGCCGCAGTGGGCTTCGGTCAGGCACATGGTGCCAGTCCATTCGCCAGCGGTGAGTTTGCTCAGGTAGGTGGCTTTCTGTTCGGCGCTGCCGTGGGCGTGGATCGCCGACATCGCGCCGTGGGTCAGCCCCGGGTACATGCCCCAGGAGGTGTTGCTGGAGCCGATCATTTCGCTGAGCACCAGCCCCAGGGATTGCGGCAAGCCTTGACCGCCGTAGGCCGGGTCGGCTGCCACGCCGTGCCAGCCGCCTTGTACATACTGGGCGAAGGCTTCCTTGAAGCCCTTGGGCGTGGTCACCACGCCTTTGTCGAAATGGCAGCCTTCTTCATCGCCGCTGCGGTTGAGCGGCGCGAGCACGTTCTCGCAGAATTTCGCACCTTCTTCGAGGATCGCGCTGACCATGTCCGGGCTGGCGTCCGTCGCGCCAAGGGCGGCGTAGTGAGCGTGGAAATCAAACACGTTGTCGATCAGAAAGCGCATGTCGCGCAGGGGAGCTTTGTACTCAGGCATGGCAATGTCTCCGGCAGCAGATGGTTTCAACCTACTGCCGGCCACCGCCCCGGACAATCACTGTAGCGCCGCTGAATACAGCACCATCACTCAACCGGCAGCACTCTGCGTGCGTACCGCACCACGGCGGTTTTGCCCGGCCGCAATCACGCAGTTACGCCCCGCGCCCTTGGCGGCATACAGCGCCTGGTCGGCGGATTTGAGCACCTCTTCGGAGGTGCGGTGCTCGGCCTGGCGCTCGGCCACGCCGATGCTGATGGTCACCGAGACACTCGACGCACCGCTGCCCGCGCGCCGCTGGCGACCTTGCAGGTCATCCTGCGGACGGTCCGGGTTGCGCAGCTTGATGTCGTAGTTGGCGATGATCTCGCGGATTTCTTCCAGGTGCGGCATGCATTCATCCAGGGTCTTGCCGGCAAACACCACGGCGAACTCTTCACCGCCATAACGGTAGGCGCGTCCGCCGCCATTGACCTTCGACAGCTTGCTGGCGACCAGGCGCAGCACTTGGTCGCCGACATCGTGGCCATGGGTGTCGTTGAAGCGCTTGAAGTGATCGACGTCGCTCATCGCCAGCACATAGTTGCGCCCCAGTCGCTGCATGCGCTCATTGAGTGCGCGGCGCCCCGGCAGGCCGGTCAACTCGTCACGGAACGCCATCTGATACGCCTCGTGGGCCACCGCGGCCGCAATCATCAGCATCACCTGGCTGCACATGATGTTCAGGGTGAACGGCAGGATAAACGTCTGCGGCAACATCCAGAACAATCCCACCAGCCCCACCATCTGCGCCGCGTGCAGCGGGCGCGGCTGGTACCAGTATTGCGCCGCCAGGGTCAGGAAACCGATCAGGAACATCGGGTACGACAGCTGGATCAGGCTCATCCAGGCGCCATGCAGCGCCGGCCAGCGAATTTCCGCCAGCCAGTTCAGCAGCGCCTGGGGATAACTTTGCTCCAGCGCCAACGCGACACTGCCGACCGCCAGCAGCACCGCACAGCGCGCGACAAAATCACGGAACAAGTGGGTTTTTTCCTGCCACAGCCCATAGAGGCCGAACAGCAGCGGCAGCAACAGGCAGCACAAGTGGAACACCACTGCGGCGTCTTCGCGCACGCGGCCGTTGTCGCGGTAGTAGTCGGTCTGGGTGTCGAGCAGGAAGTAGGCGATGTACACCGTGATCATCAGGAACAGTTCACGCTGGCGACGATAGACCGCGCAATACGAACCGCCGAGCAACAGCACCAGGGTCGGCAACACGTTGAACAGCGAGGTGAAGAAGACGTTGAGGTCCTTGACATACGCAGCCGAGAGCCCGGCCAGTAACAGCAGCAATGAAGGGAGGAAATGACTGAAACGTAAAGCGGACGCGCGTGACAAGGGTAAAACTCCGACCCGCCAGGAATGATGGCACTGTGCCTTACTCCAGACAGTTAAACATACCCTGCCCGGCCTGTATCACATTGCCATCACTGTAACGGCAGCCAATCGCAATCCCTGAGCGCCCCGCTGCGTTTTTTCTCGGCAAAAAAAAACCGTCGCCCCCAACAGGAGCGACGGTTTTTCAAGTGGGCTCGGTGAGGCTTAGTAAGCCAGGCCGAAGTCCTCTTCTTTCATGTCCATCAGGTTGTTGGCGCCCGACAGCATGGTGGCCACGTGAGTACGGGTACGCGGCAGGATGCGCTGGAAGTAGAAGCGCGCGGTCTGCAGCTTGGCGGTGTAGAACGCCGCTTCGCTGGTGCCGGCGGCCAGTTTTTCGGCCGCCAGGCGTGCCATGTCGGCCCAGAAGTAAGCCAGGCAGGCGTAACCGGAGTACATCAGGTAGTCCACCGACGCGGCACCGACTTCTTCACGGTCTTTCATCGCCGCCATGCCGACCTTCATGGTCAACTCGCCCCACTCTTTGTTCAGCGCGGCCAGCGGTGTCACGAACTCTTTGACCGCTTCGTTGCCTTCGTTGGCCTGGCAGAACTTGTGGACGATCTTGGTGAAGCCCTTCAGCGCTTCGCCTTGGGTCATCAGCACTTTACGGCCGAGCAGGTCCAGCGCCTGGATGCCGGTGGTGCCTTCGTACAGCATCGAAATGCGGCTGTCGCGCACGTTCTGCTCCATGCCCCACTCGGCGATGAAGCCGTGACCGCCGTAGATCTGCACGCCGTGGTTGGCGGACTCGAAGCCGACTTCGGTCATGAACGCCTTGGCGATCGGGGTCATGAAGGCCAGCAGGCCATCGGCCTGTTTCTTGGCTTCGTCGTCGGTGCCGTACTTGACGATGTCCACTTGCTTGGCGGTGAAGTACACCATCGCACGGTTACCTTCGGCGAAGGCTTTCATGGTCAGTAGCATGCGGCGCACGTCAGGGTGGACGATGATCGGGTCGGCCGCTTTGTCCGGCGCTTTCGGGCCGGTCAGGGAACGCATTTGCAGGCGATCGCGAGCGTATTTCAGGCCGCCCTGGAAGCCGATCTCGGCGTGGGCCAGGCCTTGCAGCGCGGTGCCCAGGCGAGCGGTGTTCATAAAGGTGAACATGCAGTTCAGGCCTTTGTTCGCCGGGCCGATCAGGAAACCGGTGGCTGCGTCGAAGTTCATCACGCAGGTGGCGTTACCGTGGATGCCCATCTTGTGTTCCAGGGAACCGCAGGTCACCGCGTTGCGCGCACCGATCGAGCCATCGGCGTTCGGCAGGAATTTGGGCACGATGAACAGCGAGATGCCTTTGGTACCGGCCGGTGCGTCCGGCAGGCGGGCCAATACGATATGGACGATGTTATCGGCCATGTCGTGTTCGCCGGCCGAGATGAAGATCTTGGTGCCGGAGACTTTGTAGGTGCCGTCGGCCTGAGGCTCGGCCTTGGTGCGCAGCATGCCCAGGTCGGTGCCGCAGTGAGGCTCGGTCAGGCACATGGTGCCGGTCCATTCGCCCGACACCAGCTTGGTCAGGTAGGCGTCTTGTTGCTCGGGGGTGCCGTGCTCGGAGATGGTGTTCATCGCGCCATGGGACAGGCCTGGGTACATGCCCCACGACCAGTTGGCTTCGCCGACCATTTCGCTGACCGCCAGGCCCAGGGATTCCGGCAGGCCTTGGCCACCGTGCTCCACGTCATGGGCCAGGCTCGGCCAGCCGCCTTCAACGAACTGTTGGTAGGCTTCTTTGAAACCAGTAGGGGTCTTAACGCCTGACTCGCTCCAGGTACACCCTTCGATGTCACCCACGCGGTTCAACGGTGCCAGTACTTGCTCACAAAACTTGGCGCCTTCTTCGAGAATGGCGTCAACCATGTCCGGAGTAGCGTCCTGGCAAGCCGGCAGGCTTTGATAATGCGCTTCATAGCCGAGCAGTTCGTCACGAACGAAGCGAATATCACGCAAGGGGGCCTTGTAGTCAGGCATAGCGATAAACCTCTGCTGATGTGTCTGGGATGAACAACCGCGTGGGATTTGTTATGGCGGTCAAACAGGTGTTTGAAACATACGTTTACGACCTGGGGATGTCAAGCGTCGTCCCGCTGCCGTTTGTCATGACACCGCTCAAGAGCGCGCACGACGATGCCTGCGGCGAGGCGCCACAAGGGTTATCGGGAAAAAGGCGAAGGTGCAGGCGCGAGCGGTGTGCCTGGCACACCGCGTTGCTTCAGGGGGTCAGGCGAAGGTGTCGATCAACGTGCCGAGCATTTCATCGGAAGCCTTGGCGACTTTCGCGCCCAGCTCCACCTGAAACTTGCCTTGGGCCATTTCGACCATATTGCTCGCCGAGTTGGTCGGCTGGGCGCGGTCATTGGCCCGTAGCAGGTCGCTCTGGGCGTCCGACGGCTGGGTAGTGGCGGTGCTGGCAATCCTGCCGGCGGCCTGGTCGACGCGGCTCTGCCCGGTTTGAATCGTGCTCAGGCCTGAATAAAACGCGCTGCTGCCAGAGATTTCCATGGCGTGGACCTGCTGAGAGAATCGTGAAGTTGAATTGAAACAGACATCCGGGCAAAAGGCCCGTCAAAAACGCTAATGGCATAATGCCTTATCGATAGCCAAAATCAGTCAAGCAAGTCCAAGTGCAGGTACTCAGCCACCGCGTCGCTGCTGGCGTGCTTGAGTTTGGGCACCCGGCCCAGGCACGGCGCGGGCAAGCGTTCGGCCAGGGTGGCGAGGTTTTCTTCCAGACGAGAGGTCTTCGGCTCGATGATATTCGCCACCCAACCGGCCAGCGGCAGGCCATCGCGTGCGATCGCTTCGGCGGTGAGCAGGGCATGGCTGATGCACCCCAGGCGCACGCCCACCACCAGGATCACCGGCAATTGCAGCGCCATGGCCAGGTCGGACAGGTTGTCCTGGTCGGCCAACGGCACGCGCCAGCCGCCCGCGCCTTCGATCAGGGTGAAATCCGCTTTTCGCGCCAGGATCTGTTGCATGGGTTTGAGCAGCGATTGCACCGTCAGCGCAACGCCCGCCTCGCGCGCGGCCAGGTGCGGCGCGATGGCCGGCTCGAACGCCACCGGGTTGACCTCGGCATAACTCAACGGCAACGAACACTCGGCCAGCAGTGCCAGCGCATCGGCGTTGCGCAAGCCTTTGGCGGTGACCTGGCAACCGGAAGCCACCGGCTTGCCGGCGGCGGTGCTTTTGCCGGCCAGGCGCGCGGCATGCAGCAGGCCGGCGGCGATGGTGGTCTTGCCGACATCGGTATCGGTGCCGGTGATGAAATAAGCGGCGTTCATAGCGGTTTCTCCAGTACGGCGTACACCACTTGGTAGGTGGCCGGCAGGCCCTGGGCCTGGCGGAACTGCTCGTAGGCGTCGATCAGTGCAACAATCCGCGCGCGGCCCGTCAACCCTCCCGGCCGCCCCGGGTTGAGATTGTGCGCGCCAAGCGCTTTCAATTCGTGGGTCAGGCTGCGCACATCCGGGTAATGCAACACATGAGCACGCCGCTCCAGGCTCCGCACCTTGAAGCCACTGGCCGCGCACAGCTGTTGATAGGCTTCGAAGCTGCGGAAGCGGTTGACGTGGACCCGCCCGTCCACCGCCCGCCAGCTTTCGCGCAACTCGTCCAATGTGCCCACGCACAAGCTGGCGAACGCCAGCACGCCGCCCGGCTGCAGCACGCGATAGGCTTCGCTGAGCACCGCCGCGAAATCCGCGCACCATTGCACTGCCAGGCTGGAGAAGATCAACCCGCAGCTGGCCGCCTGCAACGGCAGGCGCTCGGCGTCACCGGCGATGAAATACTGCGCGCCGCCCAACGGCCGCGCATGGTCGAGCATGCCTTGGGCAATATCCAGCGCCACGCCTTGGCCGGCCGGCAGCCGTTCGCCCAGCACGCGGCTGAAATAACCGGTGCCGCAGCCCATGTCCAACCAGCGCTGCGCGCTGCAGGCCGGCGGCAGACGGGTCAGCAATTCATGCCCCACCGCGCGCTGCAACTCGGCCACGCTGTCGTAACTGGCGGCGGCACGGGAAAAGGAGGCCGCCACCTGACGCTTGTCCGGCAACGCGCCTGGCAGGCAGGCATGGGCTAAATCAGTCATCAACGCACTCGTGCAAAAAAGCCTGGATGGCCCCCGCTACACCGTGGGGGTCCTCCAGGAGAAAAGCGTGGCCGGCCTGTTCAATCAGGCCGATTTCGACATCGGGCAGCAGGCTCAGCAGGTCGCTGGCGGCTTCGGCGGGCACCAATTCATCCAGGCCCGCGAACAGGTGCAATTGCGGGCCGCGGTAGGCCACCAAGGCGTCGCGGGTATCCAGTTGGGCAAGCAGCTCGAGGCCGCTCATCAACACGTCCGACGGCGTCTGTGGTGCCGCGCTGGCCAGCAGACGCGCCAACCCGCGCGGGTCCGCGGCGCCTTTGGCGCACAACAGGCCGAAGCGCTTGAGGGTGACCGGGGCGTCGGCGTGGCAACCGGCGAGGAACGCCTCGAAGGTTGCGCCAGGCATCGCGTTCGGCCAGCCATCACGGGCGACGAAACACGGGTTGCTCGCCAGGGTCAGCAACCCACAACAACGCTCGCCGCGCCGCGCGGCCAGCCCGGAAGCGAGCATGCCGCCCAACGACCAGCCACCGAGCCAGGCGTTGTCCGGCAGGCTCGCGTCGAGTTCGTCGAGCCATTCATCCAGGTCGCTGGAGGCCAACGCCGGCAACGGCTCGACCTGTACGCGCAGGTGTTCGTTCAGGCCGTGCAGGGCGGCGGCCAACGGCTCCAGCGGCGACACGCCGAGGCCCCAGCCGGGCAGCAGGATCAAGCGATCACGCATGGTCGGGCTCCGTCGTACCGGACAAGCGGAAACACGCTTCCAATGCGTTTAACAATAGCTGCACCTGCGCCGCGCTGTGGGCCGCGGTCAGCGTCACGCGCAAACGGGCGCTGCCGGCGGGCACGGTGGGCGGGCGGATCGCGGTGACCATCAGGCCGCGCTCGCGCAACATCCGCGACAACGCCATGGCCTTGGCACTGTCGCCGATCAGGATCGGCTGAATCGGCGTGAAGCTGTCCATCAGCGTCAGGCCGATCTGCTCGGCGCCGTGACGGAACTGGCGGATCAGGCCGTTGAGGTGCTCGCGCCGCCAATGCTCGGTGCGCAGCAGCTCCAGGCTTTTGAGGGTGGCGCAGGCCAGGGCCGGGGGTTGGCTGGTGGTGTAGATGTAGGGCCGGGCGAACTGGATCAGGCTTTCGATCAAATCGTCACTGCCTGCGACAAAGGCGCCCGCAGTGCCGAACGCTTTGCCCAGGGTGCCGACCAGCACCGGCACATCCGCCTGGCTCAGGCCGAAATGCTCGACGATACCGCCGCCGTTCGCGCCCAACGGGCCGAAACCATGGGCGTCGTCCACCATCAACCAGGCGCCTTTGGCCCGCGCTTCACGGGCCAGCGCCGGCAAGTCGGCGAGGTTGCCGTCCATGCTGAACACGCCATCGGTGACCACCAGGGTATTGCCGGTGGCTTTCTCCAGGCGCTTGGCCAGGCTGGCGGCGTCGTTGTGCAGGTAGCGATTGAAGCGCGCCCCGGACAGCAGGCCGGCATCCAGCAATGAAGCATGGTTGAGGCGGTCTTCCAGCACCGTATCGCCCTGCCCCACCAGCGCCGTGACCGCACCGAGGTTGGCCATGTAACCGGTGGTAAACAACAACGCACGCGGGCGGCCGGTGAAGTCGGCCAGGGCTTCTTCCAGCGCATGGTGCGGCATGGCATGCCCGACCACCAGGTGCGAAGCGCCACCGCCCACGCCCCAACGGGACGCACCGGCACGCCAGGCCTCGATCACCTGCGGGTGATTGGCCAGGCCCAGGTAATCGTTACTGCAGAACGCCAGTAACGGTTGACCGTCCACTACTACTTCCGGGCCTTGCGGGCTGTCCAGCAGAGGGCGTTGGCGGTAAAGGTGTTCGGCACGACGGGCAGCGAGACGCGCGGCGAGATCGAAAGACATGCAGGCC
This sequence comes from Pseudomonas sp. LY-1, assembly GCF_053502595.1. Taxonomy (NCBI): domain Bacteria; kingdom Pseudomonadati; phylum Pseudomonadota; class Gammaproteobacteria; order Pseudomonadales; family Pseudomonadaceae; genus Pseudomonas; species Pseudomonas sp. LY-1. The sequence continues at coordinate 6,302,412 of NZ_CP094353.1, forward strand.
TCGGCAGATCAGAGAAATGTAAGACAGGGCGCGATCCCCTGTGGGAGCTGGCTTACCTGCGATAGCGGCAGGACTGTCACCACCGAAGTGTCAGAAAGACCGCTATCGCAGGCAAGCCAACTCCCACATTTGGATCGCCGTGGTGCTTTAAACCGCGGCGTTGTAGAACTGCTCGCTGCTTTTCTGTTCCACCAACGCTTGCTCGATCGCCGCCTGGTGGACTTCGTCGGCGTGCTCTTCCCGCGCTTCCGGCAAGATGCCCAGGCGCGAGAACAGTTGCATGTCCTTGTCGGCCTGCGGGTTGGCGGTGGTCAGCAGTTTGTCGCCGTAGAAAATCGAGTTGGCGCCGGCAAAGAACGCCAGGGCCTGCATCTGCTCGTTCATCGCCTCACGGCCGGCCGACAGGCGCACATGGGACTGCGGCATCAGGATGCGCGCCACCGCCAGCATGCGGATAAAGTCGAACGGGTCGATCTCCTCGGCGTTTTCCAGCGGCGTGCCGGCCACCTTCACCAGCATATTGATCGGCACCGATTCCGGATGCTCCGGCAGGTTGGCCAGCTGGATCAGCAGGTTGGCGCGGTCGTCGAGGGACTCGCCCATGCCGAGAATGCCGCCGGAGCAGATCTTCATCCCCGAATCGCGCACATAGGCCAGGGTTTGCAGGCGCTCGGCGTAGGTGCGGGTGGTGATGATCGAGCCGTAGAACTCCGGCGACGTGTCGAGGTTGTGGTTGTAGTAGTCGAGGCCGGCCTGGGCCAGGGCTTCGGTCTGGTCCTGGTCGAGACGGCCGAGGGTCATGCAGGTTTCCAGGCCCATGGCCTTCACGCCTTTGACCATCTGCAGCACGTAGGGCATGTCTTTGGCCGACGGATGTTTCCACGCCGCGCCCATGCAGAAGCGGGTCGAACCGATGGCCTTGGCGCGGGCCGCCTCTTCGAGGACCTTCTGCACTTCCATCAGCTTTTCTTTTTCCAGGCCGGTGTTGTAGTGGCCCGACTGCGGACAATATTTGCAATCTTCCGGGCAGGCGCCGGTCTTGATCGACAGCAGGGTCGACACCTGCACACGGTTCGCATCGAAATGCGCGCGGTGTACGGTCTGCGCCTGGAACAACAGGTCATTGAACGGTTGCACGAACAGTGCTTTGACTTCGGCCAAGGACCAATCGTGACGCAGGGTGGCAGTGGTGCTGGCGCTCATGGGCGATTCCTTGATTATGCTTTGGCAAACGCTGCGGGAAGGGCAATACCCACAGGCACGACACGGATGCTCGGCATATTTAAGGAAGATTCATGCACTGTCAACCTGGATACAAACACCAAGTTTACATATGGTCAAAAAACGTACAGCACTGTTTAATCTGCGATGAAGCCACTGAGTCGGCCGATTGTGTGTGCAACGCCTGCGAAACCGAGCTGCCCTGGCTGATGGAGCAGTGCGAGGTCTGCGCCCTGCCCCTGCCGCTGGACGGTCTGATCTGCGGCCAATGCCAGAAACACCCGCCGGCCTTTAAACAGGTCATCGCCGCCTGGCGCTACAGCTTCCCCGTCGATAGCCTGATCAGCCGCTTCAAGCATCAGGCGCGCTGGCCCCTCGGGCATCTGCTGGGGCGCTTGCTGGGACGCCATCTGCAACACCGCTTCGACAATGCCGAACTGCCGCGCCCCGACTGCCTGCTGCCGGTGCCCATGGCGCGCAAACGCCTGCGCGAGCGCGGTTATAACCAGGCGTTGATGCTGGCACGCTGGCTCAGCGCCGAACTGCACATTGCCTACAATGAACACCTGTTGTTACGCCCCAGTGAAACCGTCGCGCAACAGGCGCTCGACGCCAAGAGCCGCCAACGCAACCTGCGCGGCGCCTTCGCCCTGGCGCGCGACATACCGGTACAGGACCGCCACTTTGCGCTGGTCGACGACGTGCTCACCACCGGTGCGACCGCCCATAGCCTGGCACGTCTGTTGATGGAGGCCGGGGCGCGGCAGGTCGACGTGTACTGCCTGGCGCGCACGCCCAAACCGGGTGCCTGACTTGACTCCGGCCGGCCTTGCCCGCAACGTTCCGCTCATCTCATCGAAGCGTAACCCCATGTCTCTGCCGACCTCCCTCAGCCAACACATCATCCGTCGCCCGCAGCGCATCGCTTTGCTCGCGCATATCGCCGAGCAGGGCTCGATCACCCGCGCGGCGAAAAGCGCCGGCTTGAGCTACAAAGCGGCCTGGGACGCCATCGACGAACTGAACAACCTCGCGCAAAACCCGTTGGTGGAACGCAGCGTCGGCGGCAAGGGCGGCGGCGGCGCCAGGCTGACGGCCGAAGGCGAGCGCGTGCTGCGCCTCTATCAGCGCCTGCAAGTGTTACAGGCCGAAGTGCTCGGCTCGGACGAAGCCGCCAGCGACTTCAACCTGCTGGGCCGCCTGATGCTGCGCACCAGTGCGCGCAACCAACTGCATGGCCAGGTCGTCGCCATCGAGCGTCACGGCCGCAATGATCTGATCCGCCTGCAACTGGCCGGCGGCCTGAGCCTGAGCGCGCAGATCACCCACGACAGCACGCAACGGCTGGAGCTGGAAGCCGGTGTCGAAGTGGTCGCCCTGATCAAGGCCGGCTGGCTGGAGGTGTGCGCCAGCCAGCACCCAGAAACACCTGGACACAATTGCCTGATCGGCAGCGTCGACGCCATTCTCGACGCCGAGGACGGCCCCAGCGAAGTGCGAATCGCCCTGCCCAACGGCCAGGTACTTTGCGCCCTGGCCCAGCCCCACGCGCTCAAGGCCCTGGATGCCGCCGAAGGTCAGCCGATCCAGGTGCAATTCGCGCCGAGCAATGTATTGCTCGGCACGCCCGTCTAAGCGCCGGGCCTGCTGCGCCCGCCGTCAAACTGCAACAATTTCGTCATGCCCGCTCCTTATGGTGTCTGCAAAAACCGCAGGGAGCCTGACATGAGCCTATTAGAAGAAAACCAAGCCACCGACCTCGAACAGATGGTCGGCCTCACCCGCCGCCGCTTCATCGGCGCCGGTGCCCTGTGCGGAGCCGCGATGTTCCTCGGCGGCAACCTGCTGACCCGCAGCGCGCTGGCCGTGAATGCCGCCAACGCCAGCCCGCTGCTGGGGTTCGCCAGCATCGCCGCCGCCACCAGCGACAGCATCACCCTGCCGCCCGGCTACAGCGCCTCGGTGCTGATCAGTTGGGGCCAGCCGCTGCACAAGAATGCCCCGGCGTTCGACCCGTCCGGCAACGGCACGGCCAAGGCCCAGGAGCAGCAGTTCGGTGACAACAACGATGGCATGAGCCTGTTCGCCTTCCCCGGCGACGACAACCGCGCGCTGATGGCGATCAATAACGAATACACCAACTACCGCTACCTCTTCGCCCACGGCGGCGCGCCGCAATCGGCCGAAGACGTGCGCAAGGCCCAGGCCAGCGAAGGTGTGTCGGTGATCGAAGTGCGCCGCCAGGGCGACACCTGGCAGTTCGTCCAGGACTCGCGCTACAACCGGCGCATCCACGGCAACTCGCCGATCCGCCTGAGCGGCCCGGCGGCCGGCCATGACTGGCTGAAAACCAGCGCCGACAAATCCGGCAAAAAAGCCCTCGGCACCTTCCAGAACTGCGCCAACGGCAAGACGCCGTGGGGCACTTATCTGACGTGCGAAGAGAACTTCACCGACTGCTTCGGCAGCAGCAACCCACAACAAACCTTCGACGCCGGGCAAAAGCGCTACGGCGTGGTGGCGGCGAGCAAAGAGATCAACTGGCACCTGCACGACCCGCGTTTCGATATGGCCAAGAATCCCAACGAACTCAATCGCCATGGCTGGGTGGTGGAAATCGACCCGTTCGACCCGCACTCCACTCCCGTCAAACGCACCGCCCTTGGCCGCTTCAAGCATGAAAACGCAGCCCTCGCGGAAACCCGCGACGGCCGCGCCGTGGTGTACATGGGCGACGACGAGCGCGGCGAATTCATCTACAAGTTCGTCAGCCGCGACCCGATCGACCACCAGAACCCCAAGGCCAACAAAGACCTGCTCGACCATGGCACGTTGTTTGTGGCGATCTTCGACGCTGGCGACGGCAACGCCGACCACCCCAAGGGCAACGGCCAATGGGTCGAGCTGACCCATGGCAAGAACGGCATCGACGCCAGCACCGGTTTCGCCAGCCAGGCCGAAGTGCTGATCCATGCACGCCTGGCTGCCAGTGTGGTGAAAGCCACGCGCATGGACCGCCCGGAATGGATCGTGGTCAGCCCCACCGACGGCCAGGTCTATTGCACCCTGACCAACAACGCCAAGCGCGGCGAAGACGGCCAGCCGGTCGGTGGGCCCAACCCACGCGAGAAAAACGTCTACGGCCAGATCCTGCGCTGGAAGCCCAACGCCGATAACCACGGCGCCGCCGATTTCACCTGGGATCTGTTTGTGGTCGCGGGCAACCCCGGCGTGCATGCCGGTACGCCGAAGGGCGGCTCGTCGAACATCAACCCACAGAACATGTTCAACAGCCCCGATGGCCTGGGTTTCGACAAAGCCGGGCGCCTGTGGATTCTGACCGACGGTGACTACAGCAACGGCGGCGACTTCGCCGGCATGGGCAATAACCAGATGCTCTGCGCCGACCCCAACACCGGCGAAATCCGCCGTTTCATGGTCGGGCCGGTGGCGTGCGAGGTGACGGGGATCAGCTTCTCGCCGGATCAGAAGACCTTGTTCGTGGGGATTCAGCATCCCGGCGAAACCGGTGGTTCGACGTGGCCGGAGCATCTGCCCAATGGCAAGCCGCGTTCGTCGGTGATGGCGATTCGGCGGGATGATGGTGGGATCGTGGGCGCCTGACAGACCGCTATCGGGGGCAAGCCCCCTCCCACATGTTGAGTTGTGAATACCTTCAACTGTGAGAGGGGGCTTACCCCTGCCACATGTTGATTTGTAAATACCTTCAACTGTGGGAGGGGGCTTGCCCCTGCCACATGTTGATTTGTGAATACCTTCAACTGTGAGAGGGGGCTTGCCCCTGCCACATTTTGATTTGTGAATACCTTCAACTGTGGGAGGGGGCTTACCCCTGCCACATGTTGATTTGTGAATACCTTCAACTGTGAGAGGGGGCTTGCCCCTGCCACATGTTGAGTTGTGAATACCTTCAACTGTGAGAGGGGGCTTACCCCTGCCACATGTTGAGTTGTGAATACCTTCAACTGTGAGAGGGGGCTTGCCCCTGCCACATGTTGATTTGTGAATACCTTCAACTGTGAGAGGGGGCTTGCCCCCTCCCACATGTTGATTTGTGAATACCTTCAACTGTGGGAGGGGGCTTGCCCCTGCCACATGTTGATTTGTGAATACCTTCAACTGTGGGAGGGGGCTTGCCCCTGCCACATTTTGATTTGTGAATACCTTCAACTGTGAGAGGGGGCTTGCCCCTGCCACATTTTGATTTGTGAATACCTTCAACTGTGAGAGGGGGCTTGCCCCTGCCACATGTTGATTTGTGAATACCTTCAACTGTGGGAGGGGGCTTGCCCCTGCCACATGTTGAGTTGTGAATACCTTCAACTGTGGGAGGGGGCTTGCCCCCGATAGCAATGGCACAGCCGCCCCCTATCTCAAGCCCGGTGCGTTACCATACCCGGCCGGACGCGGCGCCCTGCTGCGCGCAGGAGTTCGCATGGCCCATCCGTTTGAAACACTCACCCCCGACCTGGTGCTCGATGCTGTCGAAAGTATCGGCTTCCTCAGCGATGCACGCGTATTGGCGCTCAACAGCTACGAAAACCGTGTGTATCAAGTGGGCATCGAAGACGCCGAGCCGCTGATCGCCAAGTTCTACCGGCCGCAGCGCTGGAGCAACGAAGCGATCCTCGAAGAACACAGCTTCACCTTCGAACTGGCCGAGTGCGATGTGCCGGTGGTCGCGCCGATGATCCATAACGGCTCAAGCCTGTTCGAACACGCCGGGTTCCGCTTCGCTCTGTTCCCGCGCCGTGGCGGCCGGGCGCCGGAGCCGGGCAATCTGGACCAGCTCTATCGCCTTGGCCAGTTGCTCGGGCGCTTGCACGCGGTCGGCGCGACCCGCCCGTTCGAACACCGCGAAGCCCTGGGCGTGAAGAACTTCGGCCACGACTCCCTCACCACCCTGCTCGAAGGCAACTTCATTCCCAAAAGCCTGCTGCCGGCCTACGAGTCCGTGGCCCGCGACCTGCTCAAGCGTGTGGAAGAGGTGTACAAGGCCACGCCGCACAAGAACATCCGCATGCACGGCGATTGCCACCCCGGCAACATGATGTGCCGCGACGAGATGTTCCACATCGTCGACCTCGATGACTGCCGCATGGGCCCGGCCGTACAGGACCTGTGGATGATGCTCGCCGGCGACCGTCAGGAATGTCTGGGCCAGCTGTCGGAGTTGATGGACGGCTACCAGGAATTCCACGATTTCGACCCGCGCGAACTGGCGCTGATCGAACCGCTGCGGGCCTTGCGCCTGATGCACTACAGCGCCTGGCTGGCGCGGCGCTGGGATGACCCGGCGTTCCCCCACAGCTTTCCGTGGTTCGGCAGTGAGCGGTATTGGGGTGATCAGGTGTTGGCGTTGCGCGAACAGTTGTCGGCGCTCAACGAAGAACCGCTGAAACTGTTCTGACGGCGTTGCTTCCTGTGGGAGGGAGCAAGCCCCCTCCCACATAAAGCACTGCAGGCACCACGACCGGACAAATATCCTTACAATCGCGCTTTGTTAGCTGCCTAAGCAAGGATTCTGCAATGCACGCCGCCAACCCCCGCAAGGGCTACATCCTGGGCCTGAGCGCCTATGTTATCTGGGGTCTGTTCCCGCTCTATTTCAAAGCCATCGCCAGTGTCCCCGCCGCCGAAATCATCGTACACCGCGTGCTCTGGTCGGCGCTGTTCGGCACGCTGTTGCTGATGGTCTGGAAACACCCCGGCTGGTTCCGCGAACTGCGCGATAACCCGCGGCGCCTGGCGATCCTGGCGCTCAGCGGGGCGTTGATTGCGGCTAACTGGCTGACCTATGTGTGGTCGGTGAACAGCGGACGCATGCTCGAAGCCAGCCTGGGTTACTACATCAACCCGCTGGTGAACGTGTTGCTCGGCATGCTGCTCCTCGGCGAACGCCTGCGCCGCCTGCAATGGCTCGCCGTCGGTCTCGCCGCAGCGGGGGTGGCGCAACAGGTGTGGCAGGTGGGCAGTTTGCCGTGGGTGTCGCTGGCGCTGGCGCTGACCTTCGGTTTCTATGGCCTGATCCGCAAGCAGGCGCCGGTCAAGGCACTGCCGGGGCTGGTGGTGGAAACCTGGATGTTGGTGCCGATCGCCGTCGCCTGGTTGCTGTTCAACCCGTCGGCGCACAGCGCGCAGTTGGCATTCTGGAGTACGTCCGAAGCCTGGTGGCTGGTGGCCGCCGGCCCGGTGACGCTGATCCCACTGGTGTGCTTCAACGCCGCCGCACGGCATTTGCCCTACACCGCCCTGGGCTTTTTGCAGTACGTGGCGCCGACCCTGGTGCTGCTCGAAGCGGTGCTGCTGTTTGGCGAACAACTGGCAACCAGCACGCTGATCGCCTTCGCGTTTATCTGGGCCGGCCTGGTGGTCTACAGCCTGGACGCCTGGCTGACAGTGCGCAAACGCTGATCAAATAACGTACAAACTTCTGCAAGCCACGGCCCGCATGGCTTGCAGAGATCCACCCCAAGGTTATCCACAACCTGATCCCCGCCATTTGTGTACAAGCCCTTGAAACTGCTCGTTTTTTGCTCAGCTGACGGAGAAGCACGGCCGGCGTGGCCTGGCGCCGGGTCTCTACAGGTTATCCACAGGCCCATGCAAGATTTCCATGCATAACCTTGTGGGTGGTTATTCCTCGCGGCGCAGTTCCAACTCCACCATCAAGTCGTCGGCCAGGGTTTCCAGGGCCGCTTGCAGGGTGTCCAGCGCCAAGCCAGACGGCACCGCCAGTGATGCATCGGCGTGGAACAGCGGGTCGCCGCTCATCGGCGCCGGGCGCACGTCGGTGCTCAAGCGTTCGAGGTTCACCCCCTGCTTGCTCAACAGCGCGGTAATCTCACGCACGATCCCCGGCCGGTCGTTGCCCACCAGCGTCATGGTGATCGGTTTGGACGCCGCCGCCTGCCCGGCGCCGCTCTCGCCCACCAGCACGCGGATGCCGTGTGTGGATAAGTCCTCCAGCGCATTCACCAGGGCCTGACGGTTCTCGGCGGGGACGCTGACCCTCAGAATCCCGGCAAACTGCCCGGCCATGTGCGCCATGCGGCTCTCCAACCAGTTGCCGCCGTGGGCCGCGATGTTCTGCGCAATGCGTTCAACCAGGCCGGGTTTGTCGGCGGCAATGATAGTGAGTACAAGATGGTCCATGGCGAAGCCCTCTGGAATTCAATCTACAAGGTGGACGCAGATGCCCCCGAAAACAAATCGTGTACCATTTTTATATTTATCTGGAACAATCCATCTGTTTCTTGAGAACATCCCAGACCCCACTGTGACCATACGACCAAAGTGGGTCGCTAAACGACGTATTTAGTCTAATTTTCACAAGCGCAAGTCATCATGTAGTATGCGCAATCGCGCACTACATAACGTTGGGTCGATGTCTGCCACGGCAACCATGCTCCGCGACACAGCCTGCCCAGCCGCCTTCACAGGCATGTACCGGCGCAGCGTGCCCGCGGTTTAAATGGCCAGAGGCTTCATTGGTAAATTGAAAAGCTGAAAAGCGCATAAGCTCCGCAGAGTGAGGCAAGCAATGACTGAACACGTTCAAGTCGGTGGCCTGCAGGTCGCCAAAGTCCTGTTCGACTTCGTGAACAACGAAGCCATTCCCGGTACCGGCATCACTGCCGACCAGTTCTGGGCCGGTGCCGACAAGGTCATCCACGACCTGGCACCGAAGAACAAAGCCCTACTCGCCAAACGCGACGATTTCCAAGCGCGGATCGACACCTGGCACCAGACTCACGCCGGCCAGGCGCATGACCCGGTGGCCTACAAAGCCTTCCTGCAAGATATCGGATACCTGCTGCCAGAAGCCGCAGACTTCCAGGCCTCGACCCAAAACGTCGATGACGAAATCGCCCGCATGGCCGGCCCCCAGCTGGTTGTGCCGGTGATGAACGCCCGTTTCGCCCTCAACGCCTCCAATGCGCGCTGGGGCTCGCTGTATGACGCGCTGTATGGCACCGACGCCATCAGCGAAGCCGACGGCGCCGAAAAGGGTCAGGGCTACAACAAGGTGCGCGGCGACAAGGTCATCGCCTTCGCCCGCGCCTTCCTCGACGAAGCCGCGCCGCTCAGCGCCGGCAGCCACGTCGATTCCACTGGCTACAAGATCGTTGACGGCAAACTCGTGGTCAGCCTCAAAGGCGGCAGCAACAGCGGCCTGCGCGACGATGCCCAGTTGATCGGTTTCCAGGGCGACAGCGCCCAGCCGATTGCGATCCTGCTCAAACACAACGGCCTGCATTTCGAAATCCAGATCGACGCCAGCACCCCGGTCGGCCAGACCGATGCGGCCGGCGTCAAAGACGTGCTGATGGAAGCCGCGCTGACCACCATCATGGACTGCGAAGACTCCGTCGCCGCCGTCGATGCCGACGACAAAGTGGTGATCTACCGCAACTGGCTCGGCCTGATGAAAGGCGACCTGGCCGAAGAAGTGGCCAAAGGCGGCAAGACCTTCACCCGCACCATGAACGCCGACCGCGTCTACACCGGCGTGAATGGCCAGGACGTGACACTGCACGGTCGCTCGCTGCTGTTCGTGCGCAACGTTGGCCACTTGATGACCATCGACGCGATCCTCGACAAAAACGGCAACGAAGTACCGGAAGGCATTCTCGACGGCCTGCTCACCAGCTTGGCGGCGATCCACAGCCTCAACGGCAACAGCAGCCGCAAGAACAGCCGCACCGGTTCCGTGTACATCGTGAAACCAAAGATGCACGGCCCGGAAGAAGCGGCGTTCACCAACGAGCTGTTCGGCCGCATCGAAGACGTGCTGAACCTGCCGCGCAACACCCTCAAGGTCGGGATCATGGACGAGGAGCGCCGTACCACGGTCAACCTCAAGGCCTGCATCAAGGCCGCCAGCGAGCGCGTGGTGTTTATCAACACCGGCTTCCTCGACCGCACCGGCGATGAAATCCACACCTCCATGGAAGCCGGCGCGATGGTGCGCAAGGCCGCGATGAAGACGGAAAAATGGATCGGCGCCTACGAAAACTGGAACGTCGATATCGGCCTCGCTACCGGCCTGCAAGGCCGTGCGCAGATCGGTAAAGGCATGTGGGCCATGCCCGACCTGATGGCGGCGATGCTCGAACAGAAAATCGCCCACCCGCTGGCCGGCGCCAACACCGCCTGGGTGCCGTCGCCGACGGCGGCTGCGTTGCACGCGTTGCACTACCACAAGGTCGACGTGTTCGCGCGCCAGGCCGAACTGGCCAAGCGCGAGCGCGCGTCGCTGGACGATATCCTGACCATCCCGCTGGCGAACAACCCTAACTGGTCGGACGAAGAAATCCGCAACGAGCTGGACAACAACGCCCAGGGCATCCTCGGTTATGTGGTGCGCTGGATCGACCAGGGCGTCGGCTGCTCGAAAGTACCGGACATCAACGACATCGGCCTGATGGAAGACCGCGCCACCCTGCGCATTTCCAGCCAGCACATCGCCAACTGGCTGCGCCACGGCGTGGTCACTCAGGATCAGGTGATGGAAAGCCTCAAGCGCATGGCGCCGGTGGTAGACCGTCAGAATGCCGGGGATGCGTTGTACCGCCCGCTGGCGCCGGACTTCGATAGCAATATCGCGTTCCAGGCGGCGGTGGAGTTGGTGATTGAAGGCACCAAACAGCCTAACGGTTATACCGAGCCGGTGTTGCATCGCAGGCGTCGGGAGTTCAAGGCTAAAAACGGCCTGTAAATGAAAAAGCCCTGGTCTTGCGATCAGGGCTTTTTCTTTGAGGCTTGTGGTGTCCGGAATGGCCTCATCGGGGGCAAGCCCCCTCCCACAGGATGTACGCGGTCAACTGTGGGAGGGGGCTTGCCCCCGATGAGGCCTTTACATACACCGCAAAAATCAGGACCTCATCCCCAACTCGCGCTTGACCATCTTCGCCAACTTCACGCTATCAATCGGCTTGAGCAGAAAGTCCACCACGCTCAAATGCATCGCATCGATCACATCCAGCGCTCCGGCGTTCCCGGACACAACGATGATCGGCAGCGCCGCGCGCTCGGATTCGCGCACTTCGCGAATCAACTGGAGGCCGTTGCTCGGCGCCATGCGCAGGTCGGTGATCAGCAACCCAATGGAGCGGCTCGACTTCAAGAGTTTCAAGGCTGCCTCACTACTCTCGGCGGTCATGCAGCGAATCCCGTCCAGGCCCAGGATTTCCGCCAGCAGTTCGCGCGCATCCTTGTCGTCGTCGACGATCAACACGCGTTGTGGCGGTAAATCAGGCTTCAGCATCACAGCGCTCAGCGCTTCGCGCTCGGCATCACTCAAAATATCGTGGTCGGACATACGGTTCTCAGCTAGCTCTCATCAATCTCCCAGCACACTCGTCAGACATCTGCGGAAGGGCGAACAATGTGCACTTCGTCGGAAAGTTTGCCTAGTGGGCGTTCTACGGGGTTTGGACGATCGTCATGTAAGGTTTTTCCCTAGTTATGCGCCGTTTTCATCGACCTAGACTTACGTCCAATGGGCACCCGCCGTGCAGGAGTCGACCATGCAGGACGATAACGACAAAAACATCGCGGTCATTGTTATGAGTAAAGCTGATGCATTCGCCCAGGCGGGAAAAACTGCGGTGTTGCAGAACATCCACGGCACCTTGCAGTTCCTGCAACGCTTCCCGCCGTTCAACCAAATGGAAAACGCGCACCTCGCGTTCCTGGTAGAGCAGTGCCAATTGCGCTTTTATGGCCCCGGCGAAAGCATCCTCAAGCCGTCGGCCGGGCCGGTGGAGCACTTTTACATCGTCAAGCAGGGCCGGGTCATCGGCGAACGGCCGGATTCGGCCGAACCCACCTTTGAGATTGCCACCGGCGAGTGCTTCCCCCTTGCGGCACTGCTGGGCGAACGTGCGACGCGCACCGAGCACAAGGCCGCCGAAGACACCTTCTGCCTGCAACTGAACAAGCCGGCGTTTATCAAGCTGTTCGCGCTGTCCAGCGAGTTCCGCGATTTCGCCTTGCGCGGCGTCAGCAGCCTGCTCGATCAGGTCAACCAGCAAGTGCAGCAAAAAGCCGTGGAAACCCTCGGCACCCAATATTCCTTGAACACCCGCCTCGGCGAGTTGGCCATGCGCCACCCGGTGACGTGCAGCCCGGCTACACCGTTGCGCGAAGCGGTGACGCTGATGCACGAGCAACAGGTCGGCAGCATTGTGATCGTGGATGAGCACAAGGCGCCCCTGGGGATCTTCACCCTGCGCGATCTGCGCCAGGTAGTGGCCGACGGCACCAGCGATTTCACCCTGCCGATCGACGCGCACATGACCCATGCGCCGTTCTTCCTCACCCCGGACCACAGCGCCTTCGACGCCGCCATCGCAATGACCGAGCGGCATATTGCCCACGTGTGCCTGGTCAAAGACCAGCGTCTGTGCGGCGTGGTGTCCGAGCGCGACCTGTTTTCCCTGCAACGCGTGGACCTGGTCCACCTGGCCCGTACCATCCGCAACGCACCCAAGGTGGAAAACCTGGTGGCGATACGCGGCGAGATCGGCCAGTTGGTGGAGCGCATGCTGGCCCATGGCGCGTCGTCGACCCAGATCACCCACATTATTACCCTGCTCAACGATCACACCGTGTGCCGGGTCATCGAGCTGACCCTCGCCGACAAAGGCGACCCCGGCGTGCCGTTCACCTGGTTGTGTTTCGGCAGCGAAGGCCGGCGCGAGCAGACGCTCTACACCGACCAGGACAACGGCATCCTGTTCGACGCCAAGGACGCCGCCGAAGCGGCTGAGATCCGCGCGCGCCTGCTGCCCCTCGCGCAGCAGATCAACCAGAGCCTGGCGCAGTGCGGCTTCACCTTGTGCAAAGGCAACATCATGGCCGGCAACCCCGAGCTGTGCCTGTCGCGGGCCGAATGGGCGCGACGGTTTGCGGCGTTCATCCGCGAAGCCACGCCGGAGAACCTGCTGGGGTCGACCATCTATTTCGACCTGCGAGTGGTGTGGGGCGATGAACAGGGCTGTGAACAACTGCGCCAGGGCATTCTCGACCAAGTCGCGGATAACCGCCTGTTCCAGCGCATGCTGGCGGAGAACGCCTTGCGCCAGCGCCCGCCGGTGGGGCGCTTCCGCGATTTCGTGCTGACGCGCAAAGGCGGCGAAAAAGCCACCCTCGACCTCAAGGTGCAAGGCCTGACGCCCTTTGTCGACGGCGCGCGCCTGCTGGCCCTGGCCAACGACGTCCACGCCATCAACACCCTGGAGCGCCTGCGCCAGTTGGTGGTCAAGGAAGTGATCGAGCCGCTGGATGGCGCCGCCTATGAAGAGGCGTACCACTTTATCCAGCAAACCCGCATGTAGCAGCACCAATTGCAGATGCGGGAAAACCAGCCGTATTCCAACCGCGTCGACCCCGACAGCCTCAACCATCTGGACCGGCGCATCCTGCGCGAATCCCTGCGCCAGGCCCAGCGCCTGCAAAGCAGCCTGACCGTGCGGTATCAGCTGTGAACTTATTTGGTTGGTTGCGCACGGCCAAACCCCATCTCGACGCAACACAACAGCAGCGCCTGGCGCAGTTACCCCAGCCGGTCGCGCTGGGCGACCTGGCATTGCGCAGCCAGCGCTGGGTGGTGCTGGACCTGGAAACCAGCGGCCTGAACCTCAACCGCGATCAGGTGTTGTCCATCGGTGCAGTGGTGATCGAGGACGGCGCGGTGGATTTTTCCCAGATGTTCGAACGCACCCTGCAACGCGCCGAAACAAAACTCAGCCCCAGCGTGTTGATCCACGGTCTCGGCCCCAGCGCGATCGCCGCCGGCAGTGACCCGGTGGACGCGTTGCTGGATTTCATGGAGTTCGTCGGCGACAGCCCGTTGCTGGCCTTCCATGCGCGGTTCGATCAACACATGCTGGCCCGGGCGCTCAAGGACAGCCTGGGTTATCGCCTGGCCCATACGTTCCTCGACGTGGCCGACATCGCCCCGCTGCTGTACCCCGAGGCGCTGCTGCGCGAAGCCGGGCTGGACGACTGGATCGACCACTTCCACCTGCAGGTGGGCGAACGCCATCACGCCAGCGCCGACGCCCTGGCCACTGCGGAGCTGATGCTGATCCTGCTCAGCCGCGCGCGCCAGCAGCACATCGACACACCGCGCGCCCTGCAAGCACGTTTGAGCCAATGGAAACGGCGCAAGCAAGCGCCATCGTTTTAATAGCACCGCCGGACAGACGCCAATTGCGCCCGCTGCACGCCTCTGACACAATCGCGAATAATTCTCGTTAGTTTAAACTTGTTTATTCGGTGATGCCTTGTCGTCGGTCCAGACCCCACACAGTGAGCTTGTCGGTGCGTTGTATCGCGACCATCGCGGCTGGCTGCTGGCCTGGCTGCGGCGCAATGTGGCCTGCCCGAGCCGCGCCGAAGACCTGAGCCAGGACACCTTCATGCGCTTGCTCGGCCGCGACGGGTTGCGCGAACCCCGCGAGCCCCGCGCCTTCCTGGTGGCGATCGCCAAAGGCTTGCTGTTCGACTACTTCCGCCGCGCCGCCCTGGAACAGGCCTACCTCAGCGAATTGATGCTGATCCCGCAAAGCGAACAGCCGTCGCCGGAAGACCAGCAACTGATCCTCGAAGACCTCAAGGCCATCGACCGCCTGCTCGGCACGCTGTCGAGCAAGGCCCGCGCCGCGTTCCTCTACAACCGCATCGACGGCCTGGGCCACGCCGACATCGCCCGGCGCCTCGGCGTGTCGGTGCCGCGCGTGCGCCAGTACCTGGCCCAGGGCATCCGTCAGTGCTACATCGCGTTGTATGGCGAGCCGCTGTGAGTGCGATCAGTTGCAAACCGGTGTCGGCCCGGGTGCTGGATGCGGCGATTGCCTGGCAACTGTCCCTCGACTCAGGGGACGGCAGCGCCGTGGAACAGGAGGAGTTCGCCAAATGGCTGGCCAGCGATGCAGAACATGCCCGCGCCTGGCGCCAACTGGGCCTGCTCGACCAGCGCTTCAGCGTGGCCTCGGGCCCGGCGCGGGCGGCGTTGTTGCAGTCACGCGAGGGCATTCGCCAGCGCGTGCGCAAACTCGGCAGCGGCCTGGCGAGTATCGCACTGGTCTGCGGCCTGGCCTTGTTTGCCGGGGAACGTTATGTACCGCTCCACTATTGGCTGGCCGATCAACGCACCGCCACCGGCGAACAACGCACGCTGACACTGGCGGACGGCACGCAGATCAACCTCAACACCCACAGCGCCATCGATGTGCGCTTCGATGAAAAACGCCGGCTGATCGTGTTGCAGGAAGGCGAAATCCTCGTCGAAACCGGCCACAACGATGCGCGCCCGTTCTATGTGCAGACCCGCGACGGCAGCCTGCGCGCGCTGGGCACGCGGTTTATCGTCAAGCGCGAGGACGCCGCCACGCGCCTGAGCGTGCTGCAATCGGCGGTGGCCGCGCAACCCGAGGCGCTGCATCAGGAACAGATCTTCAAGGCCGGCCAGCAAGTGCTGATGCGCAGCGACAGCCTCGGCCCGCTGCTCGCCGTCACCCCCGCCACCGACGCCTGGACCCGCGGCATGCTGGTGGTGGACAACGCCCGCCTGGGCGATGTGGTCGAGGAACTGAGCCGTTATCGCCGCGGCTACCTGGGTGTGGATAACGCTGTGGCCGACCTGCGTATCACCGGCAGCTTCCCGCTGCACGACACCACCCTGGCGCTCAACGCACTGCTGCCGACGCTGCCGGTGCGGATCGAACAGCGCACGCCGTGGTGGGTGACGGTGAAGGGTAGGCCCTAGGTCCGGCGGTGTCGGGGATATTGCTCGCGCGAGCAATCCCGCTCCCACCTTCGACCGCGTTGTATCAGGCTGAACGCGGTCGAAGGTGGGAGCGAGCTTGCTCGCGATGACGCCCTCCAGAACACCAAATATCCCCAGACCACAATTATTTTCACCTCGCCCTATCACTTTTCGAATCTCGCTCGGCACAGGGGTAATTGCGAATTACTTCCATTCAGGAGCCGCCCCATGTCCCGCACGCTAGACACCTTGTTGCGCCCCAGCCTGTTAGCCGTGGCCATTGCCCTCAGCACCCCGCTGGCCAGCAGCGCGCTGATCGCCGCCGAGCAAGCGTCCAGCGTGCGCGCCTACAACCTGCCCGCCGCGCCATTGGCCGCCACCCTGAACCAGATCGCCAGCCAGGCCGGCCTCGCGCTGACCCTCAGCCCGGCACTGGCCGCGGGCAAAACCTCGGCGCCGGTCCAGGGCCAGTTCGACGCCCCGGGCGCACTGCGCGAGGCACTGCGCGGCAGCGGCTTGCAGGTGGAGCAGAGCAGCACGGGAACTTACACACTGGTGGCGATTGCGGACGGGGTCGTGGCGTTACCGCAAACCAGCATCGTTGCCCAGGGCAACACTGAAAGCGCCTGGGGCCCGGTGCAGGGCTACCTGGCGACGCGCACCGCCGCCGGCACCAAGACCGATACCGCGCTGGTCGAAGCACCGCGCTCGATCTCCGTCGCCACCCGCGAGCAGATGCAGGACCGCAACGTGCAGAACCTGGATGACGCCGTCAAATACATGCCCGGCATTGTGTCCGCCAGCTACGGCAGCGACACCCGCTACGACTGGATGCGCGTTCGCGGCTTCGAACCGACCCAATTCCTCGACGGCCTGCCGTTGCCACGCGGCGTGTACGCCAACCCCAAGGCCGAAACCTGGAACCTGGATCGCCTCGCCCTGCTGCGTGGCCCGGCCTCCTCGGTCTATGGCCAGACCCCGCCGGGCGGCCTGCTGGACATGGTCAGCCGGCGCCCCAGCGCGGAGTCGAGCCATGCCATTCAAGTGCAATACGGCAGTGACAACTATCGCCAGATCAATTTCGCCAGCACCGGCAAGATCGATGATGAAGGCCAGTTCCTTTACGGCGTCAGCGGCGTGGTCCGGGATGCTGGCACCCAGGTCGACCACATCGACAACAAGCGCTACAACATCGCCCCCAGCCTGGTCTGGAACATCGACACCGACACCAAGCTGACCCTGCTCTCGCAGTTCACCCGCGACGATACCGGCACCACCAGCCAGTTCCTGCCGATCCAGGGCACCAAGATCAAATCGCCGCTGGGCGAGGTCTCCCACCACAAGAACCTCGGCGATCCGGACTATGAGTTTTATGACCGCACCTACTACGCGCTGGGCTATGCGTTCGAGCATCGCTTCAACGATACATGGCAGTTCCGCCAGAACCTGCGCTACACCAAGTCGGAGCTGGCGTTCCAGCAACTGACCGTGGGCTCACTGATCTACGGCCCTGCCGACGCTGCGGGCAACATCGGTCGTTCGTCGACCAACGTTGACGAAAACATCGGCCAATTCGCGGTCGACAACCATTTCCAGGCTGACTTCAACACGGCTGACATCACGCACACGCTGTTGCTGGGGCTCGATCATCAACGCACCGACACTTCGTATCTGTCGATTTTCGGCAGCGCCGGGACGACCAATATCTTCAACCCGACCTACGGCCAGACGATCGTCCGCCCGCCGCGCTCCGACGCGTACTACGACTACAACCAGAAAACCATACAGACCGGCCTCTATGTGCAAGACCAGATGGCCCTCGACAAATGGCGCCTGACCCTCGGCGGGCGTGAAGACTGGGTGCATCAGGGCACCACGTACTTCAACAAGGACGACGCGACCAACACCGACCGCAGCCGGAACTTCAGTGGCAACGCGGCGCTGAGCTATGTCTTCGATTCGGGCTTCGTGCCGTACCTGTCCTACGCCGAGTCCTTCCAGCCGGCGAGCAATGCCAGCGTCGACCCGGTCAAATCGTACAAGCCCACGCAGGGCAAGCAATGGGAACTGGGCGTCAAGTATCAGCCTCCCGGCTCCAACACATTGCTCAGCGCAGCGGTTTACGACCTGACCCAGAAAAACGTGCTGGTCACCAGCTTCGGCGCCGGGGGCGAATCGGTGACCGACCAGACCGGCGAAGTGAAGGTCAAGGGCCTGGAACTCGAAGCCGTGTCTGACGTGAGTGAAAACCTCAAGCTGATAGCCGCCTACACCCTGGCCAAGTCCGAAGTGCAAAAAGGCCAATACAAGGGCAACCGCCTGCAGCTGATGCCGAACCAGCAAGCCTCCCTGTGGACGGACTACACCTGGCACAGCGGCATGCTCGACGGTTTCGGCATTGGCGCCGGGGCCCGCTACACCGGCAATACCTATGGCGACCAGGGCAATACCTGGACGGGCAAGGCCAACGCCTACACAGTGTTCGACGCCACCGTGCATTACGACCTCGGCCGCCTGGACAACAGCCTCAAAGGCGCCTCGCTGAAACTGAACGCGACCAACCTGTTCGACAAGGACTACCTCTCCACCTGTGACGGTTCCTACTGCTACTTCGGCGACCAGCGCAGTGTGGTCGCCAGCGCCACCTACCAGTGGTAAACGACTGAGTTGACCTCCCGGCCGCCTCCAGGGGCGGCTTGGGTGTGTCTGAAGGCCAACAAATGAAAAGCCGAACCATCCGCCGCTGGTCCTTTATCCACACCTGGACCAGCCTGATCTGCACCTTGTTCCTGCTGCTGCTCGCCCTTACCGGCCTGCCGTTGATTTTCCACCACGAGCTCGATCACCTGCTGGGCAACGAACCCGAGTTGCAGCAGATGCCCGCCGACACACCACAGCTGAACCTCGAGCAACTGGTGGCCAAAGCCCAGGCGCATCGCCCTGGCGAAGTCATGCAATACCTGGCGTGGGACGAAGACGACCCGCACGGCGTGATCGCGATCATGGCCGCCACCGCTGGCACCGAGCCCAATGCGTCGCACACGTTCATGCTCGACGCGCGCACCGGCGCAACCGTGGAGATGCCGTCGGCCAACGGCGGCTTGACGCTGTTCCTGCTGCGCCTGCATGTGGATATGTTCGCCGGCCTGCCGGGCAAGTGGCTGCTGGCGTTCATGGGCCTGTTGTTTGTGCTGGCGATTGTCTCGGGCACGCTGCTTTACCTGCCGTTCATGCGCCGCTTGACGTTCGCCACCGTGCGCCAGGACAAATCCACCCGCCTGCGTTGGCTCGACCTGCACAACCTGATCGGCGTGGTCACCCTGACCTGGGCACTGGTGGTCGGCGTGACCGGCGTGATCAGCGCCTGCGCCGACCTGATCATCGCCGCCTGGCGCACCGACAGTCTCAGCGCGATGGTCGAACCGTACCAACACGCCCCGCCGCTGACCCTGCGCGCACCCGCCAACGATCTGCTCAAGATCGCCGCCGCAGCCGCACCCGGCATGCAGCCGGACTTCATCGCCTTCCCCGGCACGCGCTTTTCCAGTGAGCACCATTACGCGGTGTTCATGAAGGGCAGCACCCACCTGACCTCGCACCTGCTCACGCCGGTGCTGATCGACGCCAGCAGCCTGGCCGTCACCGCGATCGCCGAGCGGCCGTGGTACATGGATGCCATGGGCATGTCGCAGCCGCTGCACTTCGGCGACTACGGCGGCATGCCGATGAAAATCCTCTGGGCGCTGCTGGATGGGCTGACCATCGTCGTGCTCGGCAGCGGTGTGTACCTGTGGTGGGTTCGGCGCAAGGCGGGCAAGGCATGAGGCCGCGTCAATCGAGTTTCTGGAAAGTGTTCGGCATTCCGCTGGGGATCGGCCTGCTCAGCGCCGTCGGTTTGTTTGCCGCGTTGCTGGGGGATGGGCTGTGGGATGCACTGAGTTGGGTCGGGTTGGGTATTCCTGCGGTCATTGGGACTTGGGCGTTGTTCAGGCGGCGTGGCTGAGGACGCTATCGGGGGCAAGCCCCCTCCCACATTGGTATGCACCCCCCTGGGGGAGGGGGCTTGCCCCCGATGAGGCCCTCAAGAACCACAGCCCCCCCCCTCGCCAGCCACCGCGCAACCCACTAGGCTAGCGACTGCCCATCCCATCCAGGGGGATGGGCTGTGGGATGCGCTGAGTTGGGTCGGGTTGAGTATTCCTGCGGTCATTGGGACTTGGGCGTTGTTCAGGCGGCGTGGCTGAGGACGCTATCGGGGGCAAGCCCCCTCCCACATTTGGAATGCATTCCCCTGTGGGAGGGGGCTTGCCCCCGATGAGGCCCTCAAGAACCACAGCCCCCCCTCGCCAGCCACCGCGCAACCCACTAGGCTAGCGACTGCCCATACCATCCAGAGGGATGGGCTGTGGATGCGCTGAGTTGGGTCGGGTTGGGTATTCCTGCGGTCATTGGGACTTGGGCCTTGTTCAGGCGGCGTGGCTGAGGACGCTATCGGGGGCAAGCCCCCTCCCACATTTGGAATGCATTCCCCTGTGGGAGGGGGCTTGCCCCCGATGAGGCCCTCAAGAACCACAGGAATCCCCCTCGCCAGCCACCGCGCAACCCACTAGGCTAGCGACTGCCCATCCCATCCAGGGGGATGGGCTGTGGGATGCGCTGAGTTGGGCGTTGTTCAGGCGGCGTGGCTGAGGACGCCATCGGGGGCAAGCCCCCTCCCACATTTGGAATGCATTCCCCTGTGGGAGGGGGCTTGCCCCCGATGAGGCCCTCAAGAACCACAGGAATCCCCCTCGCCAGCCACCGCGCAACCCTCTAGGCTAGCGACTGCCCGTCCCATCCAGAGGAATGCCCATGTCCGCTCCCAGCATGACCTTGTTCCACAACCCCGCTTCGCCGTTCGTGCGCAAAGTCCGCGTGCTACTGGCCGAAACCGGCCAGCAGAACCGTGTGGCCCTGCAGCTCTGCATGCCGACACCGGTCAACCCGGACGTGCAACTGGTCAACGAAAACCCGGTGGGCAAGATCCCGGCCCTGCGCCTGGCCGATGGTACGGTGCTGCACGACAGCCGGGTGATCCTCGATTACCTCGACCACCAGCACGTCGGCAACCCGCTGATCCCGCGTGACGGCTCGGCCCGCTGGCGCCGCCTGACCCTGGCCTCGATGGCCGACGCCATCATGGATGCCGCCGTGCTGGTGCGTTACGAGAGCGCCCTGCGCCCGCCGGAAAAACACTGGGCGCCGTGGCTCGACGAACAGCGCAACAAGATCCGGCGCACCCTGGCGGAGCTGGAAGCGGATGCGATTGCCGAACTGGCCAGCCACTTCGATATCGCCGCGATCAGCGTGGCCTGCGCCTTGGGTTACCTGGATTTCCGCCACCCGGACCTGCACTGGCGCGACGCCAACCCCCAGCTTGCCGCCTGGTACGCCGAAGTCAGCCAGCGCCCTTCGATGCTTGAGACACAGCCGCCGGTTTGACCCTGCGCATAGGTGGCGCAGGAAACAACGCCACAATCCTCGCCACCAACTGCGCTCGCTCCCGCTGGTCCTCACGCAACCCGATCATTGCACGGCCTCCAGATCGAATGCCAAGGGCTCGGCCGCCTTGCGTTTGCCCACGCCGTACCAATCGAGTTTGCGTGTCAGCACCATCACCGTCCCCAGCAGGCCGAACAGCAACAGCGAGCCCATCAGCAGCGCGTAGTCCTCGGCACTCAACAGCCCGTACAACAAGCCATACAACGCCGCCAGCCCGGCCGAGAACCCCAGGCCGTGGGCGACGCTGCGCAGCACATGGCACACGTAGAAACCAATCAACAACACACAGGCACTGGCCGAGATCAGGTACGCCAAGGCAAAGCCCAGGTGCTCGGACAACGACAGCAATAACAGGTAGAAAAACGCCAGGGCGAACCCCACCAGGGCGTACTGGATCGGATGCACCGCCAAGCCCTTGAGCACTTCGAACAGGAAGAAACCGCCAAAGGTCAGGGCGATGAACAGCAGCGCATATTTGATCGCGCGGTCGCTCTTGAGGTACTGGTCCACCGGGTCGATGAAGTTCACCCCGAAGCTGCGGTTGTTGAAGTCGTCACAGCCGCGTTCGTCCAGGCAGCCGCGCAGGGCTTCTTCGAGGTTGGTGGAGAAGAATGAGGTCTGCCAGTTGGCGCTGAAGCCCTTGTCGGTGACTTCCCGTTGCGCCGGCAGGAAGTTGCCGATGAAGCTCGGGTGCGGCCAGTTGGAGGCCAGTGTGACCTGGCTGGTCTTGCCCACCGGCACCACTTGCAGTTGCTCGGTGCCTTGCAGGCGCAGGTCGAAGGCGAAGTCCAGCGCGGCCGGGGTTTTGCTGTCCTGCTCCGGCAGCGCCACATGCACCCCCTCGCCCAGCCACTCCACGTGGGTGCCTGGCGCAAACTCCAGGCGCTGGCTGCCCAGCTCCAGCTTCAGTGCGTTTTCGATACCGCGAATATCGCTGATACCCACCGCCAGAAACGCCGGCTCAAAGCGGTAATCGGCGAAATTTTCCTTGATGCCCCATTGCTCCGGCAAGACGAAGCGTCCGCTGATGCGGTTGTCGGCGTGGAACAGCCGGGCCTGGTAGATGCCACGCGCACGCAGTTCGGTCTGCACCCGCCCGTCGAGCTCAAAACGCTCCGGCAGGAAATACAGACGACCGCGCACTTCACGGGTTTCCTCGTAGCGCCTGTTGAGTTTTTCATTGAGCTTCCACTCGCGGACAGTCTTGCGGTACGGCACCACCATCACCGGGCCGGTGAGGCGCTGGCTGTAGCTGGAGCTACGGGCGATATCCATCAGGACACTGTCGCGAGTGTATTGGCGGTCGGCGATGAGGCCGTTGATCATCAGCAATGGAATCAGCAATAGCAGGATCAATAGCGCAATCGCGCCAAGTTTGAAAAGCAGGCTGCGGTTCATGGGGCTCTCCCTGTTTTGATGGGGAAAGCGTGAGCCGCGCATGTGGGAAATTTATGTGGGCAATGTGGAGACTGTGTGGAGATGCAGCACCACTTGCACGCCACCGTGTACGTTGCCGATCTGCAACGTGCCGCCATGCAGCTTCATCACTTCCTCGACAAAGTTGAGGCCCAGGCCGGTGCTTTTGCGCCCGCTGGCCGGACGCGGCAGCGAGTAGAAACGCTCGCTCAGGCGCGGCAAGGCGTAGTCGGGAATCGGCGCGGCCTGGTTGAACAGGCTGACCTGCACAGCGTTGTGCCGGGTCTGTGCGCTGAACCGCAACACCCCGCCCGCCGGCGTGAAGTCCAGGGCGTTGTCGAGCAGGTTGCCCAGGGCCTGGCGCAGCAGGAACGGTTCGCCGAAGACCTTCACCTCAGCGCCGATCGTTTGTTCGATGCGCAAGCCGGCACCTTCGATGCGCGCGCATTGGGCCTTGAGCACATCGTCCACCAGCGCGGCCAGCGGCAGGCTGGCTTGCGCCTCCAGGCCCTGGCGATGCTCGACCTGGGCCAGGTTCAGCAAGCGCTCGATCAACTGCTGCAGGCGGGTACTTTCGCTGTCGATATTGCCGACAAAGCGCTGTTGCTGCTCGCGGCTCATGTCGCCCTGCAACAGCTCGGCCGCGCCGCGAATCGCCGCCAGCGGGCTCTTCAATTCGTGGGTCAGGGTGTGGACGTAATGCTCCACATAAGCCTTGCCCTCCAGCTGTGTCCGCATGTGCTCCACGGCGGTGGACAACTGCTTCAGCTCGCCGCCACGGTAATGCGGCAATTCGGCGCGCCGCCCCTCGCTGACCGCCTCGGCATACGCGGTAAGCCGGCGCAGTGCCACGCTCAACCACCACGACAACAGCGCACCGAGCAGCAGGCCGAGGATCACCAAGCCGGCGCCGTACCACAGCAACCGGTGCTCGGTGCGATCGACATAAGGCTGCAGCGAACTGTTCGGCTTGGCCACCGTGACCACGCCGATGATCTGCCCGTTGTCGCGAATCGGCGCGCCCACGTGCATCACCGACGAGGCCGGATCATCCGGCGCGCTGCGGGTGGAACGCGCGCCGTACTCGCCGCGCAGGGTCAGGTACACGTCGTTCCATTTGGAGTAGTCCTGGCCCACGGCTTCGCCGCTGGAGTCGAGCAACACCATGCCGTTGGCGTCGGTCACGTAGATGCGGTGGTTGACCTGGTTTTTCGGCAGGCCCCAGATGGTCGCGCCCGGCTGACGGGTGCCGTAGGCCTTGAGCAGCTCCGG
Organism: Pseudomonas sp. LY-1; assembly: GCF_053502595.1. NCBI lineage: Bacteria > Pseudomonadati > Pseudomonadota > Gammaproteobacteria > Pseudomonadales > Pseudomonadaceae > Pseudomonas > Pseudomonas sp. LY-1. Next base: position 6,326,662 of record NZ_CP094353.1, read on the forward strand.
CCAGTGGCTTTGGGCGAGGGTGCCGTTCTTGACGTCGTTGCGCAGGATTTCGGCCAGCAGGTTGGCGGTGTCCACCAGGGTTTCTTCGGTGGACTGGCGCACGCCAGGGCGGATTTCCTTCATCACGGTGTTCAGCACGAAGTAACCGGTGAAGCCGATAAACAGCGCGTAGACCAGGAAAAACCGCAGCCCCAGACGCATCAGCTGTGGCTCGGGCTGTAGCTGTAGCCGAGGCCGCGATGGGTCTGGATCGGTTCGGCCTGCGCCGCCACGCTGCGTAATTTGCTGCGCAGGCTTTTGATATGGCTGTCGATATTGCGCTCATAGCCGGCATCGGCCGGCACGCCGACCGCGTCAAGCAGTTGTTCGCGGCTGAACACACGCTCGGGTTGTTCCAGCAGGCTTTGCAGCAAGCGGAACTCATGGCGGGTCAGGCTCAGTGCCAGGCCACGGTAGGTGATCTGCATGCGCTCCAGGTCGACCTGGAACAACGCCGGAACGACGCCAGGGCCGACGCGCTTGAGGATCGCCCTGACCCGCGCCGCCACTTCCCGTGGGCTGAACGGCTTGACCACATAATCGTCGGCGCCGATCTCCAGCCCGACCACGCGGTCGATCTCGCTATCGCGGGCACTGAGAAACATCACCGGCACTTCGCTGAAGCGCCGCAGTTGCTTGCAGGTTTCAAAGCCGCTGATGTCGGGCAGGCCGATGTCGAGGATGATCAGGTCGGCCGGGGTCTGGCGCTGGTGGGCCAGCGCTTCCTGGCCGAGGCTCAGCCAGGTGGTGGTAAAGCCCTCGCCTTGCAGGGCGAAAACCAGTGTGTCGGCTATCGCCGCTTCGTCTTCGACAATCAGGATGTGCGGCATGGCGGTCCGTCAGCAGTCCGGCTTGTCGGCGGTGTAGCGACGCGCCGGGTTCACCGCGGCGCCGAACTCACGCAGGGCCTTGGCGCCGATCAGCAGCGGGTAGTTGAAGCTGCTGCGGTCGGTGAGGTTGACCTCGACGGTGCGCTTGACGTTGCCCAGGCACATTTCCAGGTCGATCACCGGGCGCGTGGCCACGGTGGCTTCTTCCTTGTCCTCGTCTTCGTCGGCGCGGCTCTTGATCTTGCTGATGCGCGCCACCTTGTGTTCGTAGACTTTGTTGCCGGCGTCCTTGCCGCCGACGCGGAAGCGCACCCAATCGTCGCCGTCACGGGTGAAGGTCTCGATGTCACGGGCCGACAGCGAGGCGGTCAGCGCGCCGGTGTCCATCTTGGCCTTGAAGGTTTCGCCGATCTCCGGCAGTTGGATGTATTCGTAGCGACCGTAAACGGTCGGTTCGGCGGCCATGACGGGCAAGACCGCCAGGGCGAGCGAGGCAAGGAGCAGTTTCACGAAGTGATTTCCTCGGAAAGAAGTAGGCGAATTCTAGACCGCAAAGGCAGCACTTAGTTAGTTCGGCAACCATACCCGGCATATTGTGAAACATTCGTCGGGCGATTTGCGATTTGGCCTCTAGACGCCGCTCTCTTATTATGTCCCGCCCACAGGATTCCAAGAGTTACTTATGCGCCGCCTGCTCACCGGCTGTTTCGTCTCGCTGCTGCTCCTGCTCAACACCCTGGTCCTGATCGGGCCGCTGACGGTGTTTGCCCTGCTCAAGCTGGTGGCCCCCGGTCGCTATCGCGATTACGCGTCATGGGCCGTGATGTGGATCGCCGAGACCTGGGCCGAAATCGACAAACTGATCTTCGCGCTGTGCATCCCGACCCAATGGGACATCCGCGGCGCAGACGACCTGCGCGGCGACACTTCGTACCTGGTGATCAGTAACCACCAATCCTGGGTCGATATCCCCGCGCTGATCCAGGCCCTCAACCGCCGCACGCCGTTCTTCAAGTTCTTCCTGAAGAAAGAACTGGTCTGGGTGCCCTTCCTCGGCCTGGCCTGGTGGGCGCTGGATTATCCGTTCATGAAGCGCTACACCAAGGCGTTCCTGGCCAAGCACCCGGAACTGGCGGGCCAGGACTTGAAGATCACCCGCCAGGCCTGCGAGCTGTTCAAGCGCCAGCCGGTGACGGTGGTCAACTACCTGGAAGGCACCCGGTTCAGCGAGGCCAAGCGTGCCCAGCAAGGCTCACCGTTTGCCCGCCTGCTCAAGCCCAAGGCCGGCGGCGTGGCGTTTGTGTTGGCGGCACTGGGCGAACAACTGGATGCCGTGCTCGACGTGACCGTGGTCTATCCGCAAGCGAAGACGCCGGGGTTCTGGGATCTGATCAGCGGGGCGGTACCGAAGGTGATCATCGATATCCGCACCCGTGAGCTGGACCCGGCGTTGTGGCAGGGCGACTACGAAAACGACCCGGCGTTTCGCCAGGTCGTACAGAACTGGGTGAACCGGCTCTGGACGGAGAAAGATCAGCGGATTCAGGAACTGCGAGGCGAAACCGCTGGGGCCTTATGGGCAAAGTAACCGTTACGGACGCTTAGGCCACGTGGCCGAATCGTCACCGGTACGCCACCCGTGCGCTATCTCGATGGTGTCGTGACTGCTCACGGTATCAGCCTGCTCCTGGCTGGCGTCGTGGGGCGCTTTTCCTTGCTCTGCGGCAGCGGGCTTGTGGGTCGCGGCGTGATACGAAGCGCTAGCGAGAGCGTTGTAGGTGTTGACGATGTTCATGGAAGACTCCTACCTGACCGGATTGAAGAATCCACCCCAGGAGGGTTGGTTTTCCTGGAGCAGTCCCCGTAGGTGGTGAAACATCCCACACAGTTCCTCGAGAGTTGTTGCGCAGCATTGCCAAACGAGGGGCTGACTCGATCCTTGGCTACCCGCGCCCCACGCCTGGACCCGCTTGCCCTGCAGCGAACCCGCGATAGGGCATCGTCTGAAAACGCATAAAAAACTGTCAGAGTTAACAGTTCCGCCCGCCTTGGGCGGCTGATTAGGCTAAGGACTCCATCTCAGTCGAGTGCCCTGATCATGACCATCAAAGTCCTCTTCGCCGGCATAGCGTTACTGACAGCAGCGAACATTGCCCATGCAGAAATGGCCACGTGCCCCGCAGTCAGTTCAATAAAAGCTACGCCGTATACCGACCCGGACCTTCCTCCGGACTTCAACCAAGGCTTCAAATACGAAGCCCCCGGGCCCGGTGGCCAGATGTGGGAGGGCCAGTCCACGGCCACAAGCGAGACCTACCTCGAATCTAAATACAACCTGATGTTAGTCAGTGCCGAAATGATCCACGGGAAAATACTCTGCAGTTATGGCGGTACAACACAAAGAGAAAACGCAGAGCCGGTGAACAACGTTTCCAAACCCTATGTTCAATTGGGCCTGCCGTTTAACAACCCGAAGGCCGCGACCGGTACAGCATGGAAAGGAACCAGCTGCGGGAATCAAGGCGGCGCGGTGCCGATCGACGCCTCCCAATGTACTTTTGAGTACCAACCGTAACGCTGTTCCCCGCAACCTGCCGGCCACTTCAAAGCGGGGGCGAACCCGCTTTGAAGGACCATGGCCTTAGCTGCCGGTGCCCCAAGCCTGGCCCAGTTTGCCCAGCAGCGAACTGTTGGCGCCCTGGCCGCCCAGGTATTGCAGGATCACCGGGGCGAATTGGCCGATCATGCCGCTGTCCATGCCCAACGCGCTGAACGCGGTGTTCAGGTCGCTGGTGTTCTTCACGTTACCCAGCAGGCCGTCGAGGCCGCTGGTCTTGCTGCCACCGCTCTGGCCGAGCATCCCGCTCAAGGCACCGAGGCTGCCCAGCGCATTGCTGCCCGACAGTTGATCGAGACCCGGCACGCTTTTCCCCAGTTGTGAATAGTCGCTGCTGCTCAGTTGGTTCCTGGCCAGGCCCAGCATGGCGCCGGTGCCGCCGACAGCTTGCTCGTGGGTGACATTCAATTGTGAGGTCAGGGCACTCAGCAAACCGGCCGTTTCGGACGACGGCGCAACGGCAGCGGCTTTGTTGTTGCCGCCCTGCATACCGGAAATCGCATTGGCCGCATCGCCAAGGCTGAACCCGGCGGCGAATACCGGGCCGGCTGCCAGGGTCATCAGGCAGGAAAGGGCGAAACCGCGTGAAATCTTCATCGAAACAACCTCTGGATGTAGGGGTGAAAGCAGGCGTTTGACTGGCCTTTTCGTCACTTGTTCCAAACCCGCTCCGGAACCCAACTGCGATAAGCCGGTCCATGAACTGACTACAAAATTTGTCAGGAAGAGACTTATGACGACGATCCACCCCCAAGTGATTGATCACAAGCCTTCATTCTGGAGCCGCCCGCGCCTGTTCATCGGCGCCTGCGCTGTAGTGGCCGCCGGTATCGGCGGCGCGCTCTACACCCAGGACAGCGTCAAATACGCCGCCACCCTGGTGACCACCACCCAGCAGCCGGCAGCGCAGATCATGGCCCACAAGGACTACCTGGAAGTGCAGCCGATTGCCTCCACGGCCCCTGCCCCTGATCAGAGCCTGGAACTGTGGGCCATCCCCGAGGACGGCACGCCGGTATCCCTCGGCCTGTTGCCGGAAGATGGCAAAGGCATCATCGGCTTGAACCCACGCCAGCAGGAATCCATCAGCAAACCGGTGGACTTGATGGTGAGCTCGGAAACCAAGGGTGGATCGGTGAGCAAGCAGCCGACCGGGCCGACGGTGTATCAAGGCGCGCTGGCGATTCGTTAAGCCACGGGGTAAACATCAACGAGTCACTGGATCAATCGCCAAAAGCAAGCTCAGCCGGCAGTCCGCCAGTCGTGAGCGAGAGCCGTGGTTGCTGACAAGCAATCTGAAGCAAAGCGAGTGGAATTCAGCAAAATCGTGGCAATTTATAAGCGGCGTATGCAGATCGAAGGAGGCTTCCGAGATGTGAAAAGTGAGCACTTGGGGCTGGGTTTTAATCTGCATCGAAGCATGAGCCCAAAGCGAATAGAGGTGCTGCTGTTGATTGCTGTGCTCACCAACTATCTCCTCTTTTTAACCGGGCTTCAGGCGCGAGAACGTGATCAATCACAAACTTTCCAGCGCAGGGGCCTCATAAAAGCCGGAGTCACCACAACCGCAATGAAGAACTATTAACGCCAGAAAGACAAACAGATCCTACTTATATCAATAAACAATTAACAATATCTCAAATCAATATAAAAACTGTCAATTTCAACAGTAGAGCAATAAGCCTTGGCTCCGGATGATGGCCCTCCACACAATGAAAATGGAGCACAAGACCATGCACGCCAAAGTATCAATTGTCACTCTTCTCCTTCTAACAGCAGCAGCCAGCAACACCTACGCGGGAAACTGCGCGTACGCGTTTAATATAGCCAAAGTAGGCGATTCCTACGTTGCAGATGGCGTTGAAGGCGCACGTTCACAGTGGACTTCCAGCGCCACAGCTCCAGATATCAGCCTTTCTAACCTTAGGTTCGTGAACGCCCGCATCCAAAAAGCGAATAATGAAACAGATCCAAGCAGAAAAAAAGATTGGAGAGTTTTTTGCCGCTACCAAGACCAGAACAATCAATTTATAACAATGTCTTTTAATCCAGGCCAACCCATCAAAGCTGTAGGCGGAAATTGGAAAAGTGTGGCCACAGATAGCTTTGACAGAGAAATCAAAGCTAAAACCAAATCACCCAGCGACATGACGGAGGCTGATATTATTGCGAGGGACTGCGTTAAGTCATCGCCTGAAGAGTGTCCGTATCAATAAGTTTTATAAAAATAAAGAGTGTGGCCAGAACGCCACTCTCTTTTAATACTCGGGCGGCGCATCATCCAGTCTGATCACCTGCACGTGTGTCGATTTTTTGCATCTCTGGCAATAAAAAACCACTCTTTAATCTCAACTTCTTCTAAAGTACTGTCACTTCTAACAGTAGCTGCCGCCGGAACATCACCTGCAGCATAGAGCCTTCCACGCCCCACAGGAGTTGGGCTATGAAAACTGCACTGCTTGCAGGTGTGTTAGCCACTGTGGCACTGATGAACAACACCCACGCGGCGACTTCCACCTGCCCGCCGATCCAAAACATCAAACAAACGGCGATGGCCAGTGGAGGTTACCGCTATGAAACATCACAGTCCGATGGACGCATCTGGGCAGGTGAAAACCAGCAGGCGACAGCGTCGTACCTTACTGATTCGACGTTTCACGATGCCCGGTACGATGCCGACCACAAAGCCGTCATCTGCACCTACGAAGGGCCAATGAATAACGACGCGAGCTTTTCGGTCACGCTCAAACCTATCTCTGATTGGAACCTTATCCCTATAGGTGACTGGAAAGGCACGCATTGCGAAGCCCAGGACATTTCCAAATGCTCATTTACGCATGAATGAAAAGGGCGACTCGAAGTCGCCCTTTTCGTTACGCCGCGCTGAACAACTTATGCGGATCAATCACAAACTTCTTCGGCACGCCCGCATCAAACTCGCCATACCCACGCGGCGCGTCATCCAGGCTGATGACTTCGACCCCGACGATGTCGGCAATGTGAATGCGGTCCCACATGATCGCCTGCATCAACTGGCGGTTGTACTTCATCACCGGCGTTTGCCCGGTGTGGAAGCTGTGGGATTTGGCCCAGCCCAGACCAAAACGGATGCTCAGGCTGCCCATCTTCGCGGCGGCGTCGACGGCGCCAGGGTCTTCGGTGACGTACAGGCCGGGGATACCGATCTTGCCCGCCACGCGCACCACGCCCATCAGTGAGTTGAGCACCGTGGCCGGGGCTTCGTGCTTGACGCCGTCATGCCCGTGGCCGCGTGCTTCGAAGCCCACGCAGTCGACGGCGCAGTCCACTTCCGGCTCACCGAGCAAGGCAGCGATCTGTTCGTGCAGCGGCGTGTCAGTGGACAGGTCGACCACTTCAAACCCTTGCGCCTTGGCGTGAGCCAGGCGGATGGAGTTGACGTCGCCGATGATCACCACCGCCGCGCCCAGCAGGCGTGCGGAGGCGGCAGCGGCCAGGCCGACCGGGCCGGCACCGGCGATGTAGACGGTGCTGCCAGGGCCAACGCCGGCGGTGACGGCGCCGTGGTAGCCGGTGGGCAGGATGTCGGAGAGGCAGGTCAGGTCGCGGATTTTCTCCATGGCCTTGTCGCGGTCCGGCAGTTTCAGCAGGTTGAAGTCGGCGTAAGGCACCAGCACGTATTCGGCCTGGCCGCCGGTCCAGTCGCCCATGTCGACATAGCCGTAGGCGCCACCGGCACGGGCCGGGTTGACGGTGAGGCACACGCCGGTGTGTTGCTCTTTGCAGGAGCGGCAGCGGCCGCAGGCGACGTTGAAGGGCACGGACACCAGGTCGCCGATTTTCAGGTTCTCGACGTCGCTGCCCTTCTCGATCACTTCACCGGTGATCTCGTGACCGAGCACCAGGCCGGTCTGGGCAGTGGTGCGGCCGCGCACCATGTGTTGGTCGGAGCCGCAGATGTTGGTGGAGACCACGCGCAGGATGACGCCGTGCTCAATCTTCCTGCCACGGGGGTCCTGCATTTTGGGATAGTCGATTTTCTGTACTTCGACCTTGCCGTTGCCGAGATACACGACACCACGATTACCAGACATGCTTTCACCTCGCTGTTGTTTTTATGAAAGCGCGTTGCCCGTGGGTGGGCAGCGCGTTGAGTGCTCGGGTACAGATGCTGTTTCTTGTGTTGTTTGTTAGGGCCTCATCGGGGGCAAGCCCCCTCCCACATTTGGAATGCATTCCCCTGTGGGAGGGGGCTTGCCCCCGATGGCGTCAGTCAGAGCACCACCGTCCGATTGGCATTCAAAAACACCCGCCGTTCAATGTGATACCCCACCGCCCGGGCCAGGGTCAGCCCTTCGATATCGCGCCCCTTGGCAATCAGATCCTCGGGGTAGTGGCTGTGATCCACCACCTCCACACCCTGGGCGATGATCGGGCCTTCATCCAGGTCGTTGTTGATGTAATGCGCCGTCGCGCCGACCAGCTTCACGCCCTTGTTGTACGCCTGGTGATACGGCTTGGCGCCCTTGAACCCCGGCAACAACGAGTGGTGGATATTGATCGCCTTGCCATCCAGCTTGCGGCACAGCTCCGGCGACAGCACTTGCATGTAGCGCGCAAGGATCACCAGTTCCGCGCCGGTGTCTTCAATCACTTGCCACACCTGACGCTCCTGGGACGGTTTGTCGTTGGGGTCGAGGGCGAAGTGGTAATAGGGAATCTGGTGCCAGTCGGCCAACGGTTTCAGATCGGGGTGGTTGGACACCACCGCGACCACGTCCATCGACAGTTGGCCAATACGCTGGCGATACAGCAAGTCGTTCAGGCAGTGATCGGCCTTGGACACCATGATCACCACTTTGGGCCGATAGTTCGGCGCCGTCAGTTCGAAGACCATGCCAAAGGCTTCCCCGCGCGCGGCCAGGCCATCGCGGAACGCTTGCTCATCGAAACCCTCCGGCTGACGAAACTCCACGCGGATAAAAAAGCGCCCTGACAGCCGGTCATCGAACGAGTGGTGCTCGGTGACGTAGCAACCCTGCTCGAACAGGTAGCGGGTGACCGCGTCCACCGTGCCGAGCACGCTGGGGCAGTCGGCGGTCAAAATCCATGTATCGGGTGCGCGGCTCATGACAGGTCACTCCTCAAGCAAAGCCCGGCCTCACCCACCCCTACCCCTGTAGGAGCGAGCTTGCTCGCGAAAATCGTCAACGATAACGCGGGCATCCTGGATGACCGCGGTGCCCTTGAGGCTTTCGCGAGCAAGCTCGCTCCTACAGGGTGGCGGGTGAAGGGGGTGGGGGTCATATCAGGCTTGAACGCTCAGGCCGAATTCGGCCGAGGCATCCTGCAACCACAACCACCAGTAATCCGAGAAGCTGCGACGAATCACCAGTTCCCAGGTGTCTTCGGCGGTATGGCGGATCACCAGTTGCGACTTGGCGAACACCGTGCCCACCGCCTTGCCCACCGGGAAGTTGTTGGGGTGTACGTCGTAGCTGGTGGACTTCATCAGCACGTCGCGCACGTTCGGGCCGCGCAGTTCGAGGATCTGTTGGCCGCCGCTGACATTGACGATCTGGATATGCAGATCGCCCAGGGCGGCACGCAGGTTTTGTTCGGCGGCGAATTCTTCACCGCTCGGCACCACCAGCAGCCACTCGTCCGGGCCGAGCCATTGCAGGCTGGTGTCGCCGTTGACGATCACCGTCAGCGCGCCGGGCAGTTCGATGCCCAGGGCCTTGTGGACGCCAGCGGCGAAGGCGGCGTCATGGCCGTCGCCGCGAATAGTCAGGTGGCCGAGCAGTTTCTTTTCACGCACGGTCACGCCGGCATTCTTGCGGCCCTTGCCGACCAGGCTGGCGAGGTCGGCATGGTGCAGCGACGACTCGGCCTTGGCCCCGGTGGTGGGGCGTTGTTGGTATACGTTGGCTGCTGTCATAGAGCACCTTTGCTGAATTCTGTTGTGTGGCTACTGGCGTCATCGGGGGCAAGCCCCCTCCCACATTTGGAATGCATTCCCCTGTCTCCCGATGGCGCGCCTCGGTCTATCAGATGTTCTGGCGGTCGCCTTTCGGATCAAAGAACACCGAGGACACAATCTCCGCCTCGATCACGCTGCCATCCGCTTGCGGCGAAAACACCCGCTCGCCGATGCGCTTCAAGCCGCCCTTGACCACCGCCAGCGCAAACGAATAACCGAGGGAGTTGTGCGCGTAGCTGGAGGTGACATGGCCGACCATCTTCATCGGGATCGTCTGCTTGGCGTCGAACACCAGTTGCGCGCCTTCCGGCAGCCACACCGCGGGATCGATCGGCTTGAGGCCGACCAATTGCTTGCGATCTTCGCGCACGCAGTCTTCGCGGTTCATGCCGCGCCAGCCGATCCACGAGAACGGCTTGGTACGGCCGACGCACCAGCCCATGTTCAGGTCGTCCGGGGTCATCGAGCCGTCGGTGTCCTGGCCGACGATGATGAAGCCCTTCTCGGCCCGCAGGACGTGCATGGTTTCGGTGCCATACGGGGTCAGGTTGTACTTTTTGCCGGCCTTGACGATTTGCTCCAGCACGCCCATGGCGTAGTCGGCCTGCACGTTGACTTCATACGACAGCTCGCCGGTGAACGAGATGCGGAACACCCGCGCCGGCACGCCGCCGACCAGGCCTTCTTTCCAGGTCATGAACGGGAAGCCGTCCTTGTCCAGGTCGATGTCGGTGACTTCGGCCAGCAGCTTGCGGCTGTTGGGGCCCGACAGGGTCATGGTCGCCCAGTGGTCGGTGACCGAGGTGAAGTAGACCTTGAGGTCCGGCCATTCGGTCTGTTGGTAGATTTCCAGCCATTGCAGCACACGGGCCGCGCCGCCGGTGGTGGTGGTCATCAGGAAGTGGTTGTCGGCCAGGCAAGCGGTCACGCCGTCGTCGAAGACCATGCCGTCTTCTTTGCACATCAGGCCGTAGCGCGCCTTGCCCACGTCGAGCTTGGTCCAGGCGTTGCTGTAGATGCGGTTGAGGAACTCGCGGGCATCCGGGCCCTGGATGTCGATCTTGCCGAGGGTCGACGCATCCAGCAGGCCGACGCTGTCGCGCACCGCCAGACATTCGCGCTTGACCGCCGCGTGCAGGTCTTCACCGTTGCGCGGGAAGTACCACGGGCGTTTCCACTGGCCGACGTCTTCAAACTCGGCGCCATTCTTCACATGCCAGGCGTGCAGCGCGGTGTAGCGAATGGGCTCGAAGATGTGCCCACAGTGCCGCCCCGCAACCGCGCCGAAGGTCACCGGCGTGTAGTTGGGGCGGAACATGGTGGTGCCCATCTGCGGGATGGTCATGTTCAGCGAACGCGCCGCAATGGCCAGGCCGTTGACGTTACCCAGCTTGCCCTGGTCGGTGCCGAAGCCCAGCGCGGTGTAGCGCTTGACGTGTTCCACCGACTCGAAACCTTCGCGGGTCGCCAGTTCGATGGCGGCCGCAGTGACGTCGTTCTGCAGGTCGACGAATTGCTTGGGCGCCCGTGCAGTGGCTTTCTCGTGAGGCACCTGGAACAGCGCCAGCGTCGGCTCTTCCAAGCGGTTCAAGGCTTTGGGCAGCGTGCCTTCCACCGGGCTAAAACCGGCTTCGCTGGCGGCGCGCACGCCCCCTTCAAAACCGTCCGCCAGGGAATCGCCCAGGCCGTAGACGCCGTTGATACCGCCAACGCACACACGCTTTTGCGGTGCTTCGCCCGGTACAAAACCGAGGATGTCTTCGCGCCAGGTCGGCTTGCCGCCCAGGTGCGAGGCCAGGTGGACCACCGGGCTGTAGCCGCCGGAGCTGGCCACCAGGTCGCAGTCCAGCCACTCGCCGGGGCTGGTGACGGTATGCGCTTTGACATCGATGGCGGCAACACGGGCGCCGCTCACATGCTTGCTGCCACGGGCTTCGATCACAGCGCTGCCGGTGAGGATACGAATGCCTTTGGCGCGGGCTTCTTCCACCAGCGCGCCGCGTGGGTTATGGCGGGCATCGGCCACGGCCACCACTTTCAGGCCGGCTTCCAACCAGTCCAGGGCGACGCGGTAGGCGTGGTCGTTGTTGGTCGACAGCACCAGTTTCTTGCCGGGTGCCACGCCGTAACGGCGCACGTAAGTCGAGACTGCACCGGCGAGCATATTGCCCGGCACGTCGTTGTTGCCGTACACCAGCGGACGCTCGCACGCACCGGTCGCCAGCACCACGCGCTTGGCACGCACACGGTGGATACGCTGGCGCACCTGGCCGATCGGCGCACGGTCGCCGAGGTGATCGGTGAGACGCTCGTGAATGGTCAGGAAGTTATGGTCGTGGTAACCGTTGACGGTGGCGCGGGGCAGCAGCACCACATCCGGCAGGGCTTTGAGTTCGGCGATGACGCTGGCGACCCACTCGGTGGCCGGCTTGCCGTCGAGGCTTTCGCGCGAATCGAGCAACGAGCCGCCGAACTCTTCCTGCTCATCGGCGATGATCACGCGGGCGCCGCTGCGCGCAGCGGCCAGTGCAGCGGCCAGACCGGCCGGGCCGGCACCGACCACCAGCACGTCGCAATGCCGGTTGAAGTTGTCGTAGGTGTCCGGGTCGTTCTCGGTCGGCGAGCGGCCTAAACCTGCAGCCTTGCGGATGTACTTCTCGTAGGTCATCCAGAACGACTGCGGGTACATGAAGGTTTTGTAGTAGAACCCCGGCGGCATCAGCTTGCCGCCGACTTTGCCGAGAATGCCCATCACGTCGTTGTTCACGCTCGGCCAGCCGTTGGTGCTGGTGGCAACGAGACCCTGGTACAACGCCTGTTGCGTGGCGCGCACGTTGGGAATCTGGGTGGCTTCGGTGGCGCCGATCTGCAGCACCGCGTTCGGCTCTTCGGCACCGGCAGCAAAGATGCCGCGTGGGCGCGAGTACTTGAAGCTGCGGCCGATGATGTCGACACCGTTGGCCAGCAGCGCAGCGGCCAGGGTGTCGCCTTCGAAGCCTTTGTAGGTCTGGCCGTTGAAGCTGAAGGTCAGGACTTTGTTACGGTCGATCCGGCCACCGTTGGACAGGCGATTGATCTGGCTCATACCTTCGCTCCAGCAGCCTTGGCGGTGAATTGTGGCTTGGTGCCGATTTTGTAGGTTTCAAGAATTTCGTAGGTCAGCGTGTCGCGGGTCGCGTTGAAGTACTGACGGCAACCGGCAGCGTGAATCCACAGCTCGTGGTGCAGGCCGCGGGGGTTGTCGCGGAAGAACATGTAGTCGCCCCACTCTTCATCGGTGCAGGCGTTGGGGTCCAGCGGGCGTGGGATGTGCGCTTGGCCGGAGGCATGGAATTCCTCTTCGGAGCGCAGTTCGCCACAGTGAGGACAGAAGATATGCAACATAGGGAATTTCTCCTGTTAGTGGGCGACGGCCGCAGCGCCGTGTTCGTCGATCAACGCACCGTTGTGGAAACGGTCGATGGAGAAAGGTGCGGCCAGCGGGTGCATTTCACCCTTGGCCAGGCTCGCGGCAAACACGTTGCCTGAGCCGGGAGTGGCCTTGAAACCGCCCGTGCCCCAACCGCAGTTGAAGAACATGTTCGGCACCGGGGTCTTGGAGATGATCGGGCAGGCGTCCGGCGTGGTGTCGACGATGCCGCCCCACTGGCGGTTCATACGCACGCGTGAGAGCACCGGGAACATCTCGACGATGGCCTGGATGGTGTGTTCGATCACCGGGTACGAACCGCGCTGGCCGTAGCCGTTGTAGCCGTCGATACCGGCGCCGATCACCAGGTCGCCCTTGTCGGACTGGCTGATGTAACCGTGTACGGCGTTGGACATGATCACGCTGTCGATAATCGGCTTGATCGGCTCCGACACCAGTGCTTGCAGCGGGTGCGATTCGATCGGCAGGCGGAAACCGGCGAGCGAAGCCATGTGCCCGGAGTTACCGGCGGTGACCACACCGACGCGCTTGGCGCCGATAAAACCCTTGTTGGTCTCCACACCGATGCACACGCCGTTTTCCTTGCGAAAGCCGATCACTTCGGTCTGCTGGATCAAATCCACTCCGAGGGCGTCGGCGGCGCGGGCAAAGCCCCAGGCCACGGCATCGTGACGGGCCACGCCGCCGCGTCGTTGCACGGTGGCGCCCATCACCGGGTAGCGGGTGTTCTTCGAGCAATCCAGGTACGGAATCTCGTCCGCGACCTGTTTGGCGTTGAGCAGTTCGCCGTCCACGCCGTTGAGGCGGTTGGCGCTGACGCGACGTTCGGAATCGCGGATGTCCTGCAGGGTGTGGCACAGGTTGTAGACGCCGCGCTGGGAGAACATCACGTTGTAGTTCAGGTCCTGGGACAGGCCTTCCCACAGTTTCATCGCGTGTTCGTACAAGTGCGCCGACTCGTCCCACAGGTAGTTGGAACGCACGATGGTGGTGTTGCGCGCGGTGTTACCGCCGCCCAGCCAGCCCTTTTCGACCACGGCGACATTGGTGATGCCGTGCTCCTTGGCCAGGTAGTAGGCGGTCGCCAGACCATGCCCGCCACCGCCGACGATGACCACGTCGTACACCTTTTTAGGGGTCGGCGTGCGCCACATCTTCTGCCAGTTTTCGTGGTGGCTGAGTGAGTGCTTGAAGAGGCCGAAGCCCGAGTAGCGTTGCATAGTCATTACTCCAAAACCGCGCTCAGCGATAAACCGGGAAATCAGCGCACAGGGCCGACACGCGCTTGGCCACGTCGGCCTCGACATCGGCGTCGCCGAGGTTGTCGAGGATGTCGCAGATCCAGCCGGCCAGCTCGATGCATTGCGGCACCTTGAAACCGCGCGTGGTCACCGCCGGCGTGCCGATACGCAGGCCCGACGTCACGAACGGCGACTGCGGGTCATTCGGCACGGCGTTCTTGTTGACGGTGATGTGGGCGCGACCGAGGGCGGCGTCCGCGTCTTTACCGGTGAGGCCCTGGCGAATCAGGCTGACCAGGAACAGATGGTTATCGGTGCCGCCGGACACTACATCGTAGCCGCGTTTGATAAACACGCCGGCCATGGCCTGGGCGTTGTCGATCACTTGCTGCTGATAGGCCTTGAAGCCAGGCTCCTGGGCTTCCTTGAAGCACACCGCCTTGCCGGCGATGACGTGCATCAGCGGGCCGCCCTGGGCGCCAGGGAATACAGCGGCGTTGAGTTTCTTTTCGATCGTTTCGTTGGCACGCGCCAGAATCAGGCCGCCACGCGGACCGCGCAGGGTCTTGTGGGTGGTGGTGGTGACCACGTCGGCGTAAGGCAGCGGGTTCGGGTACAGACCGGCGGCCACCAGGCCGGCGACGTGGGCCATGTCGACGAACAGCAGCGCACCGACCTTGTCGGCGATCTGACGGAAGCGTGGGAAATCCAGGGTCTTGGAGTAGGCGGAAAAACCGGCCACCACCATCTTCGGCTGATGCTCCACGGCCAGGCGTTCGACTTCGTCGTAGTCGATCAGCCCGGTGTCGGTGTTGATGCCGTATTGCACCGCGTTGTACAGCTTGCCCGAGGACGACACTTTGGCGCCGTGGGTCAGGTGGCCGCCGTGGGCCAGGCTCATGCCGAGGATGGTGTCACCGGCGTTCAACAGCGCCAGGTACACCGCGCTGTTGGCGGATGAGCCGGAATGCGGCTGCACGTTGGCGTAGTCGGCGCCGAACAACTGCTTGGCGCGTTCGATGGCCAGGGCTTCGACCTTGTCCACATGCTCGCAGCCACCGTAGTAGCGCTTGCCCGGGTAGCCTTCGGCGTACTTGTTGGTCAGGCCGCTGCCCTGGGCTTGCATCACGCGCTTGCTGGTGTAGTTCTCCGACGCGATCAGCTCGATATGATCTTCCTGCCGCTGCTCCTCGGCATTCATCGCCGCGAGCAGTGCATCGTCATAACCCTGGATCTGGTCTTGTTTGCTGAACATCGCGTCTCTCCCAGCCTTTCGTATTGTTAAGGCCCGTGCAGGGCCCTTTGATGCGATGGTAGGGCTGGCGCAGGCAGGTCAAATGCCTACGGACGCCACGCAAAGGTGCGTTTACGACATAGCTGGAACAACGCAGAACAAATGTGGGAGGGGGCTTGCCCCCGATAGCGGTGGATCAGCTTGCACATGCCGTGGCTGACACACCGCTATCGGGGGCAAGTCGAACCGTCGCACCGCCCCTCCCACACTGGTTAGGCGATGATTTGACGGACGAGTAGCAACAGCAGGAAATGCACAGGATAGAGGGCATACGCCCAGCGGCGCATGGCCGGCGGCGAGGTGTGTTGGGCGTGTCGCAACACGACCAGGCCGAGCAGTGGCGCGAGCAGGCAGGCGCTCAGTCCCATCCACGCCACCGGCGTGCCGCTATCGAGCAGAATCTGCCATTGATTGGCTGCCACACACAGCAGCCCCGGAAATACGCTGAAATACCATCGCCGACGAAACACCAACACCATTGCCCACGGCAGCAATACACCGAAGAAACCGAACATCAGCTGCGTGGAAAACACAGCGCCTATCGCCAGGGAAATCAGCGCCAATCCTCGGTCAACCAGCGCCTTCTGCTGCCATCCTCGGGCAACCAGCAGGCCCAACGCCAAGGTGGGCAACACATTCAACGTATCGGCATCTTCGATGAACAGCCGGTACGGCACTTCGCTGATCAGACTGAACAACAGCAACCAGCCCAGGTAACGCCAGCGGCCGCTCACTGGCGCGTCTCGCACCCGATGCACATTCGCCGCAATCGCCAGGCAAAACCACGGGAACGCCAGGCGCCCCGGCACATACAGGCCATCCAGGCTCAACCCGACATAACGCAAGTGGTCCAGCACCATGCTCAGCAGCGCCAGCCACTTGAGCAAATCCAAGGCGCCATCGCGGACACGTCCGACAGGAATCGTTTCAGTAGCGTGCATAATTCCCCAGTGACTTTGCATTTACAGTGCGTGTGCACCCCAACCAATCTTGGTTAAAGTGTGCACCAACATCGACCACAGGAATGGGCCATGACCGACAAGAGCCAACAATTCGCCAGCGATAACTATTCCGGCATCTGCCCGGAAGCCTGGGCCGCCATGGAACAAGCCAACCACGGCCATCAGCGCGCCTATGGCGATGACGAATGGACCCACCGCGCCGCCGACGGTTTCCGTAACCTGTTCGAGACCGACTGCGAAGTGTTCTTCGCCTTCAACGGCACCGCCGCCAACTCCCTGGCGCTGTCGTCGCTGTGCCAGAGCTACCATAGCGTGATCTGCTCGGAAACCGCCCACGTCGAGACCGACGAATGCGGCGCACCGGAGTTTTTCTCCAACGGTTCCAAGCTGCTCACCGCGCGCACCGAAAACGGCAAGCTGACCCCGGAATCGATCCGCGAGATCGCCCTCAAGCGCCAGGACATCCATTACCCCAAACCCCGCGTGGTGACGCTGACCCAGGCCACTGAAGTCGGCAGCGTGTACACCCCGGACGAAATCCGCGCCATCAGCGCCACCTGCAAAGAGCTCGGCCTGAACCTGCACATGGACGGCGCGCGCTTCGCCAACGCCTGCGCGTTCCTCGGCTGTTCGCCGGCCGACCTGACCTGGAAAGCCGGGGTGGATGTGTTGTGCTTCGGCGGCACGAAAAACGGCATGGCCGTGGGCGAAGCGATTCTGTTCTTCAACCGCGCACTGGCCGAAGACTTCGACTACCGCTGCAAACAGGCCGGCCAGCTCGCGTCGAAGATGCGCTTCCTCTCCGCGCCGTGGGTGGGCCTGCTGGAAAACGACGCCTGGCTCAAACACGCACGCCACGCCAACCACTGCGCACAGTTGCTGAGCAGCCTGGTGGCGGATATTCCCGGCGTGGAATTGATGTTCCCGGTGCAGGCCAACGGCGTGTTCCTGCAACTCTCGGAACCGGCGATCGCCGCGCTGACGGCCAAGGGCTGGCGCTTCTACACCTTCATCGGCAAAGGCGGCGCGCGCTTCATGTGTGCGTGGGACACCGAGGAAGAACGCGTGCGCGAGCTGGCGGCGGATATTCGCGAAGTGATGGGGGCCTGATTACGAAGGTGGCAGGGGCTTGCTCCCTGCCACAGTGGATCGTGCCCACTTAAGGTGTGGGTCAGAACTCAATCCGCACGTCGCCCTTCGGCACGCTGCAGCACGACAGGATGTAGCCCTCGGCTTCGTCTTCCTCGGTAATCCCGCCGTTGTGGTCCATCTCGACCTCGCCGCCCAGCTTGAGCACCTTGCATGTGCCGCAAATCCCCATGCCGCAGGCCTTGGGAATCAGCAGGCCGAGCTTGGCCGCAGCGGCGTGGACGGTTTCGCCCGGCGCCACGCGGATGCTCTTGCCCGAGGTGATGAACTCGACCTGATGCAGGTCCGCCAGGTCGATTTCCGGCGCATCGGCGGCTTGTTCGGCCTGTTCCACCGCATCGGCGCGGGCTTCCGCTGGCGTCGCGCCGAAGGACTCTTCGTGATAACGCGTCATGTCGAAACCGGCGGCTTCCAGCAGGCGCTTCACTGCGGTCATGTACGGCGTGGGGCCGCAGCAGAACACTTCGCGCTCCAGGAAGTCCGGCACCATCAATTCGAGCATCTTGTGGTTCAGGTAGCCGCGATACCCGGCCCAGGGCTCGCCCAGGCCGTGCTTCTCGCAGATCAGGTGCAGGCTGAAGTTGTCGATCCGCGAGGCCATGTGCTCCAGCTCGCGGTGGTAGATGATGTCTTTGGGCGAGCGCGCGCTGTGGATAAACGTCATGTCGACGTTGGCGTTGGTGTCGTAGAACCAGCGCGCCATGGACATCACCGGGGTAATGCCGACGCCGCCGCTGAGGTACAGCACCTTGGGGCTTGGGAAGTCGATGGCATTGAACAGCCCGACCGGCCCGTGGACCGCCAGCTCCTGGCCCTCGTGCAGGGTGTCGTGCAGCCAGTTGGAGACCTTGCCGCCCGGCACGCGCTTGATCGTCACCGAGAAGCTGTAAGGCACCGACGGCGAGCTGGAGATGGTGTAGGAACGCATGATCGGCTGGCCGTCGATTTCCAGCTCCAGGGTGACGAACTGCCCCGGCTTGAAAAAGAACAGGATCGGTTGGTCGGCCATGAAGCAGAAGGTGCGAACGTCCCAGGTTTCCTGGATGACTTTGACGCAACGGACAATGTGCCGACCATTGGCCCAGGTCTGGGTGGTTACCGGATTCAGGAAGTTGCTGGACATGCTGTTCTCCACCGCCGAGGCTCGGCCTTATGGTGGCGATTCTGCGTAACGCGAGAACCACCCATTTACCTATCTGCGACATTCACATACTTATCGCGACCAGCCCCCAACGACAGGGGGTTGCGCGTCGGGAACAGATTGGGCCATGTCGCCCATGGATAAGGTTCACCGCAACGGCGGCCGCACACTCGCTGCCAACAACGACACTTTCTTTACGCCTTGCCACTGCACTAACCGTAGCCACTTTCGCCGGCCACACAGAATGGCCATGAGGACACACACGATGGACGTCACCGCAACCTTAAGCTTGGGCGATCCGCTGGAACCCGCACGCAAGGCCACCGCGCAGATGCTGCAAGAGCGCGAACGCACGTTCTCGCTGCCACAGCCGTTCTACTCTGATGAGCGGTTGTTTGATATCGATATGCAGGAGATCTTCCAGAAGGAATGGTTGATCGCCGGCATGACCTGCGAGATCCCCACCAAGGGCAACTTCCTGACCCTGCAAGTGGGCAAGAACCCGATCATCGTGATCCGTGGCGCCGATGGCGTGGTGCATGCGTTCCACAACGTCTGCCGCCACCGCGGTTCGCGCTTGTGTACCAGCGACAAAGGCAAGGTCGCCAAGCTGGTCTGCCCGTACCACCAGTGGACCTACGAACTGGACGGCCGCCTGCTGTTCGCCGGCACCGAGATGGGCGCCGACTTCGACATGAAGCAGTACGGCCTCAAGCCGATCAACGTGAAGACCGCCGGCGGCTACATCTTCATCAGCCTGGCGCAGAACCCGCCGGCCATCGATGACTTCCTGTCGACCCTGAACCACTACATGGAACCCTACGACATGGAGAACACCAAGGTGGCGGTGCAAACCACCTTGATGGAAAAGGCCAACTGGAAACTGGTGCTGGAAAACAACCGCGAGTGCTACCACTGCAACGCCTCGCACCCCGAGCTGTTGAAAACCCTGCTCGAGTGGGACGACGTCACCGACCCGCGCGCCGACCAGGCCTTCAAGGACCACGTGGCCGCCAGCGCCGCGGCCTGGGAAGCCGAAAAAATCCCTTACGCCCACGCCAGCTTCGGCCTGCGCAACCGCATCGTGCGTATGCCGCTGCTCAAGGGCACCGTGTCGATGACCCTGGACGGCAAACAGGGCTGCAAGAAGTTGATGGGCCGCATCAAGAACCCGGACCTGGGCTCGATGCGTATCCTGCACCTGCCGCACTCGTGGAACCACTGCATGGGCGACCACGTGATCGTGTTCACCGTGTGGCCGATCAGCGCCCAGGAAACCATGGTCACCACCAAGTGGCTGGTCCACAAGGACGCGGTCGAAGGCGTGGACTACGACGTGGAGCGCATGCGCCAGGTATGGGACGCCACCAACGACCAGGACCGTCGCCTGGCCGAAGAAAACCAGCGCGGGATCAACTCCACCGCCTACCAGCCGGGCCCCTACTCCAAGACCTATGAGTTCGGCGTGGTGAACTTCATCGACTGGTACAGCGAGCGCATGCTGAGCAACCTCGGCGCGGCGCCGGCGCCCTACCTCAAAGGCGTGGCCGCCCAGTAACCATCCCAGTGGGAGCGGGCTTGCTCGCTCCCACATTGGGTTGCGCACTGATCAAAATTTGTTCAAGCACACTGAACCCCTCTCGCCGCCTGCCCTCCAGCCTTTGCCCAACAACTTATCCACAGAGCCACCCACAGCAATTGTGCGCAAGTGCGCCTGCCCGTCGAAATTAAATCAAGAAAATCCGTGACTTATTCGACTTGGCCGTTTTAAGGCGCCACTGATCAATTTTTGAACAACTCCGTGTAAGCCATATGAACCGTGCCCTGTAGCGGTACGCGAACACCTTATCCACAGAAGCACCAACAGACTTTGGGGGCAACTTTGACGCGGCTGTGGAAAACCCCTTCAAACCTTCATAAACCGGGCTATCCACGCGTTTCAGCGGGCAAATGCGCGCAATTGATCAAATTTCGATCAACCTAGCGTAAGCCTTGATTTATAAGGGCTTCAGCGGTAAGCGAACATCTTATCCACAGAAGCGCCAACAGACTTTGGGGGAAACTCTGCGCGGGGTAATGGCTGTGATCACACAGAAACCCAAGGAAAAACCGAGGGTTAGCCTGGTCGTTTTTTGTACGGAGGGCTGCAGGGCTTGATTTACAGGGGGTGTGGACAACCGCGAACAGGTTATCCACAGACGGGTCAACAGGGATTGTGGGTAAGCCACTCTCCCCGTTGCGGCTCAGCGAACCACGCCTTCCTCAAGCAACAACTTGAGAATCGCTTCAGCACCCGCTTCAGGGCTGAGGCCCTTGAGTACCTGCCCGCCGCCGCCACTGGCCTTGGCCGTGGCCGCCTTCATCCGGTCCGCGCCGCTCTTGGCCTTGATCACCTTGAGCCGCTTGGGGCGTGGCTTGGCCGGTTGCAGCACGGCGCCTGTGAATAACTCGTCCGCTTCAACCTCGACCTCGTGGGCCGCCAGTTCGCCGCGTTGCGCCGGGCCATAGGCGCTCTGTCGAGGCTTGGGCGCGGCGTTATCCACCGTGGCCAGAAACGGCAGGCGCACCTTCAAGCGCCGCCGCTGCCCACGGGGCAAGGCTTGCAGCACCAGGGCCACGCCGCTCTCGATGGACTCCACCTGCGCCAGCCCGACAATCAGCGGCCAGCCGAGGTGTTCGGCGAGCAGGAACGGCAACATCCCCGAACCTTCGCCGGTTTCGGCCTGGCTACCGGTGAGCACCACCTGGGCGCCGGCGTCGCGCAGATACTCACTGAGCACCGGCAAGGCATCGGCGCCAGGCGGTTGTTCGAGCACATGCAACTGCGCCAGCCCCATGCCCAGGTAGCTGCGCAGCGTGGGTTCGGCGATGTCGCCGGCATGCAGCACCTGCAACTTATCCCCAGCCATTTGCAGGCCCAACTCGACCGCGCGCGCATCCTGCGCGGCGCGGCGCGGGCGCCCGGAGGTGGGGTGGGCGCCGATGGAGACCAGACTGATTACCTGCGTGTTCATGCCCTTATCCTTTGCTTAAGCCGCATCGCGCTTGGCGCCGTGGCGGTAGGTCTCGACCGCGGCGATCAAGGCTTGCAGAATCGCGGCGCTGTCGCCGATCACCGACAGGTCGGCACGCTTGATCATGTCGCAGCCGGGGTCGAGGTTGATCGCCACCACCTTGTCGCAGGCGCCGATGCCTTGCAGGTGCTGGATCGCCCCGGAGATACCGACGGCCACATACACCCGCGCCGTGACCCAGGTGCCGCTGGCGCCGACCTGGCGATCGCGGGCCATGAAGCCATCGTCCACCGCGACGCGCGAGGCGCCTTCGGTAGCGCCCAGGGCGGCGGCGGTCTGGTGGAACAGCGCCCAGTCCTTCACGCCGTTGCCGCCGGAGAAAATAAACTCGGCTTCAGCCATCGGAATCGCCGCCGGGTCCACCGCCACCGCGCCGAGGTCTTCGATACGCGGCAGGCTGCGCGCCAGGGCTGTGGATAACTCCACGGGCAGCACTTCATGCCGAGTGTCGCTGACCGGATCGGCGCATTCGGCGGCGGCCAGGATCAGGCGCGGCAACGGCCGGGCCACGTCTTGCTGACCAGCACCGGCACGGCCGATGCACTGCTCGCCCTGGATCTGCCAGACCCGCGTGGCCGGGCGCTCGTTGAGGCTGGCGGCAAAACGCCGACCGAGTTCACCGCCACCGCTGCGGCTGTCCGGCAGCAACCAATGACGCGGGTTGAACTGGTTATCCACAGCCCGCAGGCCCTGCACGCGTTGCTCCGGTGAATAACCGTCGAAAGCATGACCTTCGAGCACCAGCAGGCGGTCGACGCCGGCCGTGGCAAATGCGTTTTCCTTGTGTTCGCCAAACACCACGGCCAGCACCGCACCGTCGCTGCCGGCGAGTTGCCGGGCCAGGCCGAGCAGGTCACGGTCGTGGCTGCTCAGACGGCCGCCGACCATGTCCGGCACCACGTTGATGTAGAACGCGGGCGCCGCCACCTGATGCAGCGGCAACTGCACCGCCACCGCCGCCGTGCGCTTGGCCGCCCCGCCCTGCTGGGCACCGCTGCGGTCGATGCGCTTGATGCCGTTGGGGCCGATAAAACCGACACCATGGACGTTCTTGCGGATGACGCCGTTGGGCCCCATCCAACTGTGTTGCACCGGCTGCATCGCCGCATGCAGCGGGTGCAGGCGGTTACGGGCGATCCATTCGGCGCGTGGGTCGCGGCGGATAATGTCGCTCATCAGTGTACCTCCGCGGGTTCACGCGTGATCGGGGCTTTGGCCGGCGCCGGCTCGTCGAGCAAGGCATCGGCCACCAACTCGGCGATGTCCTTGATCAGTGGGCGCGGTTCGACCACGCCTTCGAGCATCGCAGTGCATTGCGGGCAGCCCACGGCCACCAGTTCGGCGTCGGTTGTGCGGATGTCGTCCATCCGCATATCGGGGATGCGTTGCTTGCCCGGAATGTCGGTGATCGGCGCGCCGCCACCGCCACCGCAGCAGCGTGAACGGTAGCCCGAGCGTTGCATCTCCTTGACCTCGATCCCCAACGCCCGCAGCACCTGGCGCGGCGCCTCGTATTCGCCGTTGTAGCGGCCCAGGTAGCACGGGTCGTGATAGGTCACGCTGCTGCCTTTGTGCTGGCCCAGGTTCAGCGCGCCGTCGCCGATCAGCTCGGCCATGAAGGTGCTGTGGTGCTGTACGACATAGTCACCGTTGAAGGCGCCGTATTCGTTTTTCAGCACATGGAAACTGTGCGGGTCGCAGGTGACGATGCGCGTGAAGTTGTACTTGGCCAGGGTCTGGATATTGCGCGTGGCCAGCAGTTGGAAGGTCGCTTCATCGCCCAAGCGGCGGGCGACATCGCCGCTGTCGCGCTCTTCCAGGCCGAGCACGGCGAAGTCGACCCTGGCCGCTTTCAGCACTTTGACGAAGGCGCGCAGGGTGCGCTGGTTGCGCATGTCGAAGGCAGCGTCGCCGACCCAGAACAGCACCTCGCAGCGACCTTTTTCGCTGAGCAACGGCAGGTTCAGATCCGCCGCCCAGTTCAGCCGACCGCCCGGTGCGAAGCCGCCGGGGTTGTCAGTGGCGATCAGGTTTTCGAGGACTTCGGCGCCCTTGTTCGGCGTGGCGCCTTTTTCCAGGGTGAGGTGGCGGCGCATGTCGACGATGGCGTCCACGTGCTCGATCATCATCGGGCACTCTTCCACACAGGCGCGGCAGGTGGTGCAGGACCACAACGTGTCGGCGTCCACCAGGCCGTTGACGATCGGTTGGTGCGGGTTGCCGCGGTGTTCACCGATCGGTTTTCCAGGATAAGCGCTGCCGGCGAACTTGGCATCGGTGCCGCCGGCCAGGCCGACCACCATGTCCTGAATCAGCTTTTTCGGGTTCAGCGGCTGGCCGGCGGCGAACGCCGGGCACGCCGCTTCGCACTTGCCGCACTGCACGCAGGCGTCGAAGCCGAGCAGTTGGTTCCAGGTGAAGTCCTTGGGTTTTTCCACGCCCAGGGGCGCGCTTTTATCGTTCAGGTCCAACGGTTTCAAACCGGTGGAACGGCCCCCGCCGAAGCGCTCGGCGCGGCGGTGCCAGGCCAGGTGCAAGGCACCGGCGAAGGCGTGCTTCATCGGCCCGCCCCAGGTCATGCCGAAGAACATTTCCGACACGCCCCACAGCACACCCACGCTCAACAACGCGGCCAGCAACCAGCCGCCGAAGTCAGCGGGCAGCACCCCGGCCACCGGCAGCGTCACCAGGAAGAAGCTCACAGAAAACGCCATCAGGCTTTTCGGCAGGCGCATCCACGGGCCTTTCGACAGGCGCGACGGCGGATTGCGCCGGCGCAGATAGACAAACGTGGCGCCGACAAACATCAGTACCGACGCCAGCAGCAAGGCAACGCCGAGGATGCGGTTATGCAGGCCGAAACCATGCACCAGGACCGCCAGCAGCGCCGACAGCACAAAACCCAGCGCCGTAGCGACGTGGGTGTTGGCGATGTATTTGTCGCGGGCGACCACGTGGTGCAGGTCGACCATGTAGCGCTTGGGCATGGCCAGCAGGCCTTTGATCAGGTCGACCTTCGACGCCCGCCCACGGCGCCACATGGCTGCCCGCCGCAGCGCGCCCAGAACAGCAAGGCCCAGCGCCGCGAACAGCAGAATCGGAAGAAGAGTATTCAACATGGTGAAGCTCCCACAGACCACACGGATCTACTGTGAAACCGGGCCCTAAATGTGGGAGGGGGCTTGCCCCCGATGGCGGACTGTCAGTTGATACAGCTGCAGCTGACCCACCGCTATCGGGGGCAAGCCCCCTCCCACATTTTTGACCGAGTACACATTGGTTCGGTGTCGGGTCAGAAATCCTTGCACAAGCGCAGGGCGTCATAGATCGCGGCGTGGGTATTGCGCTGCGCCACACAGTCACCGATACGGAACAGCAAGTAGCCCTCGCCCGCTTCGCTCAGGCACGGTTGCGGCTTGATCGCGAACAGCGCTTCGATGTCCATCTGCCCCTTGTTGCGCGAGCCGGGTTTGAGGGCGTAGTAGATCTCCTCATCGGGACGCACGCCGTTTTCCACCACCACCTGATCGACCACCCGCTCCTCTTTGGCGCCGGTGTATTCGTTCTCCAGCACCGCTACCAGCTTGTCGCCTTCGCGGTAGACCTTTTCCAGCATCATGTCGCCGGTCATGATCACTTCCTTGGGGTACATGCTGCGGTAGTAGGTCGGGAACGACGTACCGCCGATGGCCACGCCGGGCTTGATGTCGTCGGTGACGATCTCGACCTGGCTGCCCTTGTCCGCGAGGAAATCGGCCACCGACATGCCGGTGAATTCGCAGATGGTGTCGTAGACCAGCACGTTCTTGCCCGGCGCGACTTTGCCGTCGAGCACGTCCCAGCTGCTGACCACCAGGCCTTCGGCCGCGCCCCAGTGTTCGTTCTGCTCCAGGAACGGATGCCCGCCCACCGCCAGCACCACCACATCCGGGCGCAGGTCGAGGATGGCCGCCGCGTCCGCCGCCACGCCCAGGCGCAGGTCGACGTTCAACCGCGCCAGTTCCAGTTGGAACCAACGGGTGATCCCGGCGATCTGGTCGCGCTGCGGGGCTTTGGACGCGGTAGTGATTTGCCCGCCGATAAAGGCTTTTTTCTCGAACAGGGTCACGTCGTGGCCACGCTCGGCGGCGACGCGCGCAGCCTCCATCCCCGCTGGCCCGGCGCCGACCACCACCACCTTGCGCTTGGGCCCGGTGGATTTTTCGATGATGTGCGGCACGCCCATGTATTCGCGGGAGGTCGCGGCGTTCTGGATGCACAGCACATCCAGGCCCTGGTACTGGCGGTCGATGCAATAGTTGGCGCCGACGCACTGTTTGATCTGGTCGATCTGGCCCATCTTGATCTTGGCGATCAGGTGCGGGTCGGCGATGTGGGCGCGGGTCATGCCGACCATGTCCACATAGCCGCCTTCGAGGATGCGCGTGGCCTGGTTCGGGTCCTTGATGTTCTGCGCATGCAGCACCGGGGCCTTGACCACTTCCTTGATCCCGGCCGCCAGATGCAGGAACGGCTCCGGTGGATAACTCATGTTCGGAATGACGTTGGCCAGGGTGTTGTGGGTATCGCAACCCGAGCCGACCACACCGATAAAATCGAGCATGCCGGTGTCGTCGTAATACTTGGCGATCTGCTTCATGTCCTCGTGGGACAAGCCGTCCGGGTGGAACTCATCGCCGCACAGGCGGATGCCGACGCAGAAATCCGGGCCGACTTCAGCCCGCACCGCCTTGAGCACTTCCAGGCCGAAACGCATGCGGTTTTCAAAGCTGCCGCCCCATTCGTCGGTGCGCTTGTTGACCCGCGGGCTCCAGAACTGGTCGATCATGTGCTGATGCACCGCCGACAGTTCCACGCCGTCCAGGCCACCGGCTTTTGCCCGCGCTGCCGCGCTGGCGTAGTTGCCGATCACGCGCCAGATCTCTTCCGGCTCGATGGTCTTGCAGGTCGCACGGTGTACCGGCTCGCGGATGCCCGAGGGCGACAGCAGGGTCGGCCAATGCTCGCCGTCCCAGCGCGAGCGGCGGCCCATGTGGGTAATCTGGATCATGATCTTGGCGCCATGCTTGTGCATGGCATCGGCCAGGTTCTGGAAGTGCGGGATGATCCGGTCGTCGGCCAGGTTCACCGATTTCCACCAGCCTTGCGGGCTGTCGATGGCCACGCTGGAAGACCCGCCGCAGATGGCCAGGCCGATCCCGCCCTTGGCTTTCTCTTCGTAGTACTTCACATAGCGGTCGGTGGTCATGCCGCCGTCGGTGGCATACACCTCGGCGTGGGCGGTACTGAGCACGCGGTTGCGGATGGTCAGTTTGCCGATCTGGATCGGCGCGAACATTGCTTCGAAAGCCATGGCAGGGTTCCTCGACTTACAACGGCTTGACGGTGAACAGGCCGTCGTCGTGGCCCTCTTCGGAGCCGCCGTAGACTTGTTCGGCCACGGTGCGAATAGTGCTGCCGCGCGCTTGCAGGATCTGGTCCATGGCCCCGGCAAACCAGCCGGTGAACATGTAGTCGACCTTGCGCCCGACCTTGCCGTACACGTAGACAAACGCCGAGTGTTCGAGCTTGACGCTGGCGGTGCCTTTGTCGAGGTCGATGTCTTGGATCTTGAACAGGCCCCAGCCGCGTTGCGACAGGCGCTTCATGTAGTGCTCGAACACCGCCACGCCTTCAAGGCCATGGCATTCGGCTTCTTTTTCACACCAGTGCCAGGCGGATTTGTAGCCGGCCTTGTAGAGGATCGCGGCGTAGGCCTCGGCACCGAGCACCTCTTCGATACCCATGTGGTTGTTGACGAAGAAATGACGCGGTACGTACAGCATCGGCAGGGCGTCGGAGGTCCAGACACCGGTTTCGCTGTCGACTTCGATAGGCAATTGCGGGGCGATCTTGGCCATGGAAACTTAACTCCAGAAAATTCGTAGTGGTGTTGCCCGTGGGTGTTTGGCTTATTCGCCCCACACGTCCTTCAAGACGTTGACCCAGTTCTCGCCCATGATCTTGCGCACCACGCGTTCGCTGTGGCCGCGCTTGAGCAGGGTCTCGGTGAGGTTGGGGAACTCGCCCACGGTGCGGATGCCCAGCGGGTTGATGATCTTGCCGAAGCTGGTCAGGCGGCGGGCGTAGCCCTTGTCATGGGTCAGCATTTCGAAGAAATCCTGGCCATGGCCCTGGGTGAAGTCGGTGCCGATGCCGATGGCGTCTTCGCCGACGATGTTCATGGTGTACTCGATGGCTTCGGCGTAGTCGTCGATGGTCGAATCGATACCCTTGGCCAGGAACGGCGCGAACATGGTCACGCCGACAAAGCCGCCGTGGTCGGCGATGAACTTCAGCTCTTCATCGGACTTATTGCGCGGGTGTTCCTTGAGCCCGGAGGGCAGGCAGTGGGAGTAGCACACCGGTTTTTTCGATTCGAGGATGACTTCTTCGCTGGTCTTGGAGCCGACGTGGGACAGGTCGCACATGATGCCGACGCGGTTCATCTCGCCGACAATCTCGCGGCCAAAGCCCGACAGACCGCCGTCGCGTTCGTAGCAACCGGTGCCGACCAGGTTCTGGGTGTTGTAGCACATCTGCACCACACCGACGCCGAGCTGCTTGAAGATCTCGACGTAGCCGAGCTGGTCTTCAAACGCGTGGGCGTTCTGGAAGCCGAAGATGATGCCGGTCTTGCCCTGTTCCTTGGCCTTGCGGATGTCGGCGGTGGTTTTCACCGGGATCACCAGGTCGCTGTTCTCGCGGATCAGGGTCTGGCTGGCGACGATGTTATTGATCGTCGCCTGGAACCCTTCCCACACCGACACGGTGCAGTTGGCTGCGGTCAGGCCGCCTTTGCGCATGTCCTCGAACAGCTCGCGGTTCCACTTGGCAATGATCAGCCCGTCGATAACGATGCTGTCGGCGTGTAATTGCGCTGGGCTCATCAGGCGTCCCCTTATTGGCGATTCGTGCGCCGAATCGTCTGCCGGCGCTTTGGGGCCAGCATATGCCGAGGGGCCGAGCGGACCGGGTGCAAAAACGACAGGGGAATTGCCGAAAGCGTCAATCCGCGACGAAGGTCGCTAAGACAGGTCTGTCTGGCGGCTGTTCTTTGTCTTACGCTTGGGCCAGAATTCCCGCATCAACCGATATGAGACGGCGCAATGAAATCGATTTTCCTGGCTTTGGCACTCATCGCAACCGGCGTCCACGCGGCCGAAGACACCGACAGCACGCCGTGCGACGGCATCGAAAACGACAAGCAAACCTTGGAATGCGCCACCTACAACAAAACCACCGCCGAGCAATTGCTCAAGGATAACTATCAAGGGTTGCTGGAGCGCATGGGTTCGACCTATGGCAGCAACAAGTCACAGCTGGCAGACATTACCGCTCGTCTGAAGGATGCCCAGCAGAAGTGGGAAAAATTACGCGACGCCGATTGCGCCGTGGACACCTTCCCGGCGGCGACCGGTACCAAGCCCTATGCGATCGCGCTGAACGATTGCCTGGCGCGGATGAGTGATGAGCGGTCGGAGTTTTTGGAGTCGATCGGCCAAGAGTGAAGCATTCCCGCGCATTGAACGCGGGAACGCTTCACAGGCGTCAGGCCATGAAGGGCGACTTGAACGGGCTTTTCGTCAATGGGCGGCTGGGCGCATAGCTGTAGCCCAGCGCGGCGATATCCATCACCTCACTGATCCGGCGGGTCCAGGGATTAATCACATCATCATAGTTGTGGCCCGGCGGACCGTCCTGCATGGGGCAATAGTGCGGGGCCAGGTCCGGCTCATCCAGGCGCTTCTGCGCCTGCCATTCCGCCCAGATCTTGTCGATGAAGCAGTGATGCAGGAAGAACACCGGGTCATCCGGTGAGGTCATGGGCAACATATTGCCGCCAATCCACAAATGCACACGGTTATGCAGCTGCGAACCGGAGGTTTTGACAGCAGGATCGCCGCGCTGGGTGATCCAGCCTTCCAGGCGGTTTCTGAAACCGCGGATGAAAGGGCTCGAGTTGTAATTGGGTTCGTCATACAGGCTTTCGTTCATCGCCACTCGCAGGTCGTCCTCGGTTGGCAGTGAGCTGATCACTTGCCCGAACTGGCGCTTGAGGCCTGGCCCGGGCAAGCCCTCCTCGTCATAGGGCGGCACGGGCCAGTTCCCGTATTTGTGGGCAAA
This sequence comes from Pseudomonas sp. LY-1, assembly GCF_053502595.1. NCBI lineage: Bacteria > Pseudomonadati > Pseudomonadota > Gammaproteobacteria > Pseudomonadales > Pseudomonadaceae > Pseudomonas > Pseudomonas sp. LY-1. The sequence continues at coordinate 6,356,567 of NZ_CP094353.1, forward strand.
GACCCCATCTTGCACGCGAAACTGATCGGCTGGGTCGCCATCACCTCCCAGGAAACCCTGGCGCCAGACCGGCGATTGTTCAGGGGCGGCCGCATCCTGCGTCCAGTCCCAATAAGGCAGCGTCACGCCGACGTTGATCGCTTGTAGATCCGCCTCGAACTGCATCAACATTTCACGGTGCCACGGCAGAAATGCCGGCCCCCGGTGAGCACCGTTACGGTAGTTGGGATCTTGGGGTTCGTTCGGGTAGACCGTGGCCTTCATGACAGCGTGATGCCAATGAACATACTTGTCGTAGACACCGGAACGCTTCATCGCCAATAACGTGTTGATAAACTCCAGTTGTTCCGTTGCGGTCAGTGCGCGAATTTCCTTGCGAATATTCATTGCATAACTCCCTTGTCGGAATAGCCATGGAACAGACCGGAACCCTCGGCAGGCTCCTTCAGGGAATCTATGAGACCGGGCACGCGACGGTCTACTGTCAAAAATAACAGGTCAAGCACGTTCCCGACGGGTGGACGGCGGCCGTCTCAGCCCTCGACCCTGATACTATTGCGGCCTCTCTTTTTTGCCCCAAGGCGACCCAATGACTCTCTGCGGCATCGAAATCAAAGGCAGCGAAGCCATCATCGCCGTTGCCTCCCTGAACAATCAGACGCTGACCCACGTCGCCCTGGCCACCAAGAAAATCGCCCTCGAAGACGACGATGAAGCGGCCAACGTCAAAGCCTTCGCCGCCCAGGTGAAGGCGTTCGTGCAGGACAACGCCATCGAACGCATCGCCATCAAGAAGCGCAGCAAAAAAGGCGAATTCGCCGGCGGCCCGACCACGTTCAAGATTGAAGGGGTGTTTCAACTGCTGGAGGGGGTTGAAGTGACGCTGCTGTCGCCGCAGACCATCAATGCGCAGAACAAGAAGCACAATTTCGATCTGCCGGCGACGCTGAACAAGTACCAGCATGAAGCCTTCAAGGCGGCGTGTTCGGCCCTGATAAAGCAATAGGCACACCGACAATTTACTGTGGGAGGGGGCTTGCCCCCTCCCACATTGGCTTTGTGGTGTGTTTAGCCGTGTGTACGGTGCTTGTGCAGCAGCCAGTCGCCGAAGGACTTGTCTTCCAGGGCATAACCGCCGCGGCTGGACTTCCATACCAGTTCCTTGTCACGCAGGGCATCGATACACGCCTGGATGGTCTGAGTGCCGGGCACCACGTCGCTGCCCATCTCCTCCAGCACCTTGCTGACCGCAATGAGGGTGCTGTCGGTGAACGGGGCGAAGGGTTGATTGTGTTGCGAACGCTCCACCATCACTTGCAGCACGGCACGTTGCGCAAGGGTGAGGGCGTTCCAGGCGCTTTCGAATTCGTTCCAGACGCCGGCGCGCAGCACTTCCGCGCGGCTGTGCAGCAACTGGCCCAGGTTGCTCGCCTCGCCCAACTCCAGGGCCACTTCACCGATGATGGTGCGCAGCATCTCGGGGCGCCGGCCTACCAACTCAAACGCTTCGTCGATATCCGCCGCGTTGAATTGGTTGGTCTCGGCCAGGTGCGCGTTGAGATGCGCGGTGTAAGCCTGAGTGAACGCCTTACCCAGCAACGGAAACGGCGTGATGCTGGAGCCGAAAAACGGCTGGCTTTTGCCCAGCACCAAATGAGCGAGCTTGTCGCGGTTGGAGCCGGTGAACACCAGGTGTAAGCCACTGCCCTCGCCTTCGCGGCCCTGGTTGAGCTGGTCGCGTGCGGCCTTGAGGGCGAACATGGCGTTGATGCCCGCTTCGGTGGTGAGCGCGTGCTGGGCTTCATCAATCACCAGCACCACGGTTTTCTCGGCGGCGCGGTGAAGTAATTCCAGTGCTTGCGTAAGGGTCGCGCCCACGGGCAGTTGAGGCTTGGTGAAGTCCCAGGACAAGGTGCGCAGGAAGCTGAGTTTTTCGATGCCGATGTTCTTCGCCAGTTTGCGGATGCCCTTTTCGAAAGGCACCAACGCACCGGCAATGGCGCTGGAAATCAGCTCGGCGGGATCTTTCTCCTTGTCGGCCCACAGGTCCACATACACCGTCAGCCAACCCCGAGCCTGGCACTCGGGGAGAAGGTCTTCGCGCAGAAAAGTACTTTTGCCGGTACGACGCGGCGCCGCGAGAAACAGGCCAGAGGTGAAATCCTGGATACCCACGCCCACCAGGCCATCGGCAATACTGCTTGCCAGGGTGGGGCGGCGGAACACAAAACCGCTGGGCTTGGACATGCTTTTATACTCAATTATTGAACTAACTATAAATTATAGTCGTGAGTATAATTGACTATAATCGCCGGTCAAACCACCTCCCGTCGCCGATCCTCCCGCGGACACTTGGCAAACCGCGCCCGATAGCTGCGGGTGAAATACGACGGCGACTCAAAGCCGCAGGCAAGGCTCACCTCCAGCACGCTCATGTCGCTCTGGCGCAACAACTGCCGCGCTTTTTCCAGGCGCAGGCCGAGGTAGAAGTTGCTCGGCGTGTCGTTCAGATGCAGGCGAAACAGGCGCTCCAGCTGACGCCGCGTGACTTTGATCGCCTCGGCCAGGGCCAGGGTGCTCAACGGCGGTTCGGTGTGTTGTTCCATCTCGCCGATCACCTGCACCAACTTCTTGTTGTTGATGCCGTAGCGCGTGGCGATCTGCATGCGCTGGTGGTCTTTGCGCGGGCGGATGCGCCCGAGTACGAATTGCTCGGAGACCTGGATCGCCAGGTCGGGGCCGTGGGCCTGGGCGATCAGGTCGAGCATCAGGTCGATGGAAGCGGTGCCGCCGGCGCAGGTAATGCGGCGGCGGTCGATCTCGAACAGTTCCTGGGTCACGCTCAGGTGCGGATAGGCTTCCTTGAAGGCGTCGATGGCTTCCCAGTGCAGGGTCAGGCGGTGGCCGTCGAGCAGCCCGGCCTCGGCCAGGATGCAGGCTCCGGTGTCGATGGCGCCGAGGGTCACACCGTCATGGTCGAGGCGGCGCAGCCAATGTTCGAGGGCCGGGGTGGCGAATTCAAGCGGTTCGAAACCGGCGACCACCATCAGCGTCGCGCCTTTTTTCAGCGGCTCCAGCGCCGCGTCGGCGTTGACCGACATGCCATTGCTCGCCAGCACCGCGCCGCCGTCGGCGCTCAATACATGCCAGCGGTACAACTCGCCACGAAAGCGGTTGGCCACGCGCAGCGGTTCGAGCGCGGAGATAAAGCCGATGGCCGAGAACCCCGGCATCAGCAGAAAGTAGAAATCCTGGGACATGGTGCGCTCTCGTAGGACCGGCAGCGTGGTCACTGTGATACGCCAGTTCAACGGCCCATTCAAGAGCACAGGTCGCTGCAGTGCAAGAGCGGGTCGCCGCCGTGCGTTTTGTCGCCCTTCAAGCTGCGTAACGTGACCTCACGGCGCACAAAGACGCCGGCCCCCACAATAACGACCTGCCGAGGGAACCACCATGAACCGACTGATCAGCCGCTGCGTGCTCGCATTCAGCGCCAGCGCCATCTTGAGTACCAGCGTCTTCGCGGCCGACGCGCCATCCTGCCAGAACGTGCGTATGGGCGTGGTGAACTGGACCGACGTGATCGCCACCAGCGCCATGACCCAAGTGTTGCTCGATGGCCTCGGCTACAAGACCAAACAGACCAGCGCGTCCCAGCAAATCATCTTCGCCGGCATCCGCGACCAGCGCCTGGATTTGTTCCTCGGCTACTGGAACCCGCTGATGACCCAGACCATCGCCCCGTTCGTCGACGCCAAGCAGGTCAAGGTCCTCGATAAACCGAGCCTGGAAGACGCGCGCGCGACCCTGGCGGTGCCGACTTATCTGGCCGACAAAGGCCTGAAAACCTTCGCCGACATCGCCAGGTTCGAGAAAGAACTGGGCGGCAAGCTCTACGGCATCGAGCCGGGCTCGGGCGCCAACACCCAGATCAAGGCGATGATCGCCAAGAACCAGTTCGGCCTGGGCAAATTTCAGCTGGTGGAGTCCAGCGAAGCGGGCATGCTCGCCGCCGTCGACCGCGCGGTGCGTCGCAAGGAAGCCGTGGTGTTCTTCGGCTGGGCGCCGCACCCGATGAACGTCAACATCGCGATGACCTACCTCACCGGCAGCGAAGATGCCCTGGGCCCGAACGAAGGCATGGCCACCGTGTGGAGCGTCACCTCGCCGACCTATGCCGAGCAGTGCCCCAACGTCCACAAGCTGCTGACCAACCTGACCTTCACCGCCGCCGACGAGAGCCGAATGATGCAGCCGTTGCTGGAACACAAGGACGCCTTCGAGTCCGCCAAGCAGTGGCTCAAGGACCACCCGCAAGACCAGGCGCGCTGGCTCGAAGGCGTGACCACCTTCGACGGCAAACCCGCCGCCGCCAACCTGCAACTGACCAGCAAATAACGGTATTCGACGCACCGTTTCGCGGTCTTGCCTGACCGCGAACGGCCTCGCTACGCCTTGAAATCACGCCTGTAAGGAACCTGCCCCATGAACCACGACGTCATCATCACCTGCGCACTCACCGGTGCTGGCGACACGAGCGCCAGAAGCCCCCATGTACCGGTCACCCCCAAACAAATCGCCGCCGCCGCCGTGGAAGCCGCCAAGGCTGGCGCCACTGTCGTTCACTGCCATGTGCGCAACCCCGAGACCGGCAAGTTCAGCCGCGACGTCGCCTTGTACCGCGAAGTGATGGAGCGTATCCGTGAGGCCGACATCGACATCATCGTCAACCTCACCGCCGGCATGGGCGGCGACCTGGAGATCGGCGGCGGTGAGACGCCCATGGCATTCGGCCCCAACACCGACCTGGTCGGCCCGCTGACGCGCCTGGCCCATGTCGAAGCGCTGCTGCCGGAAATCTGCACGCTCGACTGCGGCACGCTGAACTTCGGCGATGGCGACACCATTTACGTGTCCACCCCGGCGCAACTGCGGGCCGGCGCCAAACGCATTCAGGAACTGGGCGTAAAAGCCGAGCTGGAAATCTTCGACACCGGCCACCTGTGGTTCGCCAAGCAGATGATCAAGGAAGGCCTGCTCGACGACCCGCTGTTCCAACTGTGCCTGGGCATCCCGTGGGGCGCGCCGGCCGACACCACCACCATGAAAGCCATGGTCGACAACCTGCCTGTCGACGCGGTGTGGGCCGGCTTCGGCATCGGCCGCATGCAAATGCCGATGGCGGCGCAGGCGGTGCTGCTCGGCGGCAACGTGCGCGTCGGGCTGGAAGACAACCTGTGGCTGGACAAAGGCGTGCTCGCCACCAACGGTCAACTGGTGGAACGCGCCAGTGAAATCCTCAGCCGCCTGGGCGCGCGGGTCATGACCCCGGCCGAAGGGCGCCTGAAAATGGGCCTCAAAAAACGCAGCTAACCCCCCAGCCCAAACCGGATCAAAACCTGTGGGAGGGGGCAAGCCCCCTCCCACAGGAGAACATCACCTTATTCAGGAATGTCGCCATGCGTTTTATTACAGATATCAAAACCTTCGCCGCCCTCGGCAGCGGTGTGATCGGCAGCGGTTGGGTATCCCGCGCCCTGGCCAATGGCCTCGACGTGGTGGCCTGGGACCCGGCGCCCGGTGCCGAAGCCGCGCTGCGCCAACGCGTCGCCAATGCCTGGGGCGCCCTGGAGAAACAAGGCCTGGCCCCCGGCGCATCGCAGGACCGCCTGCGTTTTGTCGCGACGATCGAGGCGTGCGTGAAAGACGCCGACTTCATCCAGGAAAGCGCCCCGGAACGCCTGGAGCTGAAACTGGAGCTGCACAGCAAGATCAGCGCGGCCGCCAAGCCGAATGCGTTGATCGGCTCCAGTACCTCGGGCCTGTTGCCCAGCGAATTCTATGAAGGCTCGACCCACCCTGAACGCTGCGTCGTCGGTCACCCGTTCAACCCGGTGTACCTGCTGCCGCTGGTGGAAGTGGTGGGCGGCAAACACACCGCGCCCGAGGCGATCCAGGCGGCGATCCAGGTGTATGAGTCCCTCGGCATGCGCCCGTTGCATGTGCGCAAGGAAGTCCCCGGCTTTATCGCCGACCGCCTGCTCGAAGCCCTGTGGCGCGAGGCGCTGCACTTGGTCAACGATGGCGTTGCCACCACCGGCGAGATCGACGACGCAATCCGTTTTGGCGCCGGCTTGCGCTGGTCGTTCATGGGCACGTTCCTGACCTACACCCTGGCCGGCGGCGATGCCGGGATGCGGCACTTCATGGCGCAGTTCGGCCCGGCGTTGCAGTTGCCGTGGACCCACCTGCCGGCGCCGGAGCTGACCGACAAGTTGATCGACGATGTGGTCGACGGCACCCGCGAGCAGTTGGGTAACCACAGCATTTCGGCGCTGGAGCGCTATCGTGATGATTGTCTGTTGGCGGTGCTGGAAGCGGTGAAGACCACTAAAGCCAAGCACGGCATGACCTTCGCCGAATAAGGAAACCCCCAGCATGCCGGCACTGACCACCTACACCACCCAGGTCCACCCCGACTGGGTGGATTACAACGGCCACCTGCGCGACGCGTTCTACCTGCTGATCTTCAGCTACGCCACCGACGCGTTGATGGACACCCTCGGCCTGGACAGCGAAAACCGCGCCGCCAGCGGCCATTCGCTGTTCACCCTGGAGCTGCACCTGAACTACCTGCACGAAGTGAAACTCGGCGCCGACGTGGAGGTGCGGACCCAACTGATCGCCCACGATGCCAAGCGCCTGCACCTCTATCACAGCCTGCACCGGGTGAGCGACGACAAGGAACTGGCGGGCAACGAACAGATGCTGCTGCACGTCGACCTCGCCGGGCCGCGCTCGGCGCCGTTCACCGAGGCGACACTGGAACGCCTAGCAGCCATCCGCGCCACGCAAGTCGACCTGCCCACTCCCGCCCTCCTCGGCCGCGTCATTGGCCTGCCCGCGCCAAATGGCCCGAAAACGACCTGTTCATAGCCATCCGAGCCATTCATGCATTCTGCCCTTGCCGACCGCCTGGTCGGCTACCAGAATCCAGATCGATCCCCCCCGCTCCCTTCACCAGGATAAACGTCATGATGCACGCGGATTTGATTGACCAGGATGACCTGCTGAGCAAACTGCGCTCGCTCGGTTTCGAGGTGTCCAGCGGCGCCAGCGCCGAGCAGGCCTGTGAGTGTGCAGTACGCGGTTTGAGCGAAGCGCGGGCCAAGGCGCTCAAGGGCATGGTCGAGCAGATGTACAGCGGCAGTGCGACGATTCTGCCGGCGGTGCGGCAGGCGATCGACAGGCAGTTATTGCCGGCGCTGATGCAGTTCAAACAGAACTCCGGCGTCTGACAGACCGCTATCGGGGGCAAGCCCCCTCCCACACTCGAATTGTGAATACAGTCAAATGTGGGAGGGGGCTTGCCCCCGATGCAGGCGACTCGGTCTAGAGCCTCACACTGGCAAACGTCGACTCATTGCGCGCCTGGCTCAACGCCGACATCGGCCCCGACAACGGGGACAACACCAAGGCCGGCGGAATCGGCATCATCGCCACCTGCTGGGTGGTGTTGGAACCGACGCGCTCATCCCGTGGCGGAATACCGAAGTATTCGCGGTAGCACTTGGAGAAGTGCGGCGTGGACACGAACCCGCACACCGACGCCACTTCGATGATCGACATCGGCGTTTGCTTGAGCAACTGCCGTGCGCGAATCAGGCGCAGCTTGAGGTAGTAGCGCGACGGCGAGCAGTGCAGGTATTTCTGGAACAGCCGCTCCAGCTGGCGCCGCGACACGGCGACGTACACCGCCAGCTCATCCAGGTCGATCGGTTCTTCGAGGTTGGCTTCCATCAGCGCGACGATTTCCTGCAACTTCGGCTGGTTGGTGCCGAGCATGTGCTTGAGCGGCACACGCTGGTGATCCTGTTCGTTGCGGATGCGCTCGTACACAAACATCTCGGAGATCGCCGCCGACAGTTCACGGCCGTGGTCGCGGCTGATCAGGTGCAGCATCATGTCCAGCGGCGCGGTGCCGCCGGAGCTGGTGAAGCGGTTGCGGTCGAGGGTGAACAGGCGGGTGCTCATCGACACGCGCGGGAAGGCTTCCTGCATCGACGCCAGGCATTCCCAGTGCACGCTGCAATCGAAGCCATCGAGCAGCCCGGCGCAGGCCAGGGCCCAACTGCCGGTACATACCGCGCCGAGGCGACGGGACTGGCGCGCCTGGCTTTGCAGCCACGACACATGTTCACGGGTGACGGTGCGCTGGATACCCACGCCGCCGCACACGATGACGGTGTCCAGGGCCGGGGCTTTGTGCATGGCGGCATCGGGGGTGATTTGCAGACCGTCGCTGGCCCACACCTGATTGCCGTCGACACTCAGGGTTGTCCAGCGATACAACTCGCGCCCGGACAACTGGTTGGCCATGCGCAGCGGTTCCACTGCCGAAGCCAGGGAAATCAGCGTGAAATTGTCCAGCAGCAGAAAGCCGATGGATTGAGGCGCACGGTTCTGGGGTTGGGCCCCGGAGTTGAACGACGTCATCGCGGTATCTCCTCACACAAAGCGGGTGATGGCCTCAGGCGAGGCTCTTGTTATTGCGCTCGTCTCTGATGCAGAGAGAGGCGTTGAGTTGATAGAGCAATTGCCATGCCTAAATTTGAATGGCCATTCAATAACTCCTGAAAACGACCTCTTGATGTGTCTAGACAAGCCCCTGTACGAAGTGCGGAATATGCCCCGAATCGGCGGCGCAAACGGCCCCGTTCAAGGGCTGTGAGCAGATCGGTAGCACTTGTGGGTAGGCGCTTTGAGGGCGAAGCAAGCGTCTGTCACCGCAGGCACGGGTGACGGGTGGTCGGAGGGGAAAGTGTTTGGGGGCTACTTATCTGTTTGCGACGCGCTAAAAGGTGGCGCTTTTGGTTTTGGTGTTCACTTTATGAGCAGGGTTGTTTGGACTGGCGCTATCGGGGGCAAGTCGAATCGTCGCACCGCCCCTCCCACACTCGACCGAGTTCACATTTCAAATGTGGGAGGGGCTTGCCCCCGATAGCGGCGACGCGGTCTCAACACTCAACCGCACTGACCGCCAACCCACCCCGCGACGTCTCTTTGTACTTGTCATGCATGTCCGCCCCGGTATCGCGCATGGTGCGGATCACCCGGTCGAGGGAAATAAAGTGCTGGCCGTCGCCGCGCAGGGCCATCTGCGCGGCGTTGATCGCCTTCACTGCGGCAATCGCGTTGCGCTCGATACACGGCACTTGTACCAGGCCGCCCACCGGGTCGCAGGTCAGGCCGAGGTTGTGTTCCAGGCCGATTTCGGCAGCGTTGCACAGTTGCTCCGGGGTGGCGCCGAGGATCTCCGCCAACCCCGCCGCCGCCATGGCGCAGGCTGAGCCGACCTCGCCCTGGCAGCCGACTTCGGCGCCGGAGATCGAGGCGTTCTTCTTGCACAGAATGCCCACCGCCGCCGCGCTGAGCAGGTAGTCGACCACGTTGGCTTCGGTGACGTCATCGCTGAACTTCATAAAGTAGTGCAGCACCGCCGGGATGATCCCCGCCGCGCCATTGGTCGGCGCGGTGACCATGCGCCCGCCGGCGGCGTTTTCTTCGTTGACCGCGAGGGCGAACAGGTTGACCCACTCCATCGCGCTCAAGGTCGAGCCGATCACGTTGGGCTTGCTCAACTCCAGCAAACTGCGGTGCAACTTGGCGGCGCGACGGCGCACATTCAGGCCGCCGGGCAGGATGCCTTCGTGCTTGAGGCCCTGCTCGACGCACGCCTGCATGGCGCGCCAGAGCGTCATCAGGCCGCTGCGGATTTCATCCTCGGAGCGCCAGACTTTTTCGTTGGCCAGCATCAGCTCGGCGACGCGCAGGTTATGGCTCTTGCACAGTTGCAGCAGCTCCACCGCGCTGGAGAATTCATAGGGCAATGCGCTGCGGTCCATATCCGCCACGCCGCTTTGCGCCTGGGCTTCATCCACCACAAAGCCGCCGCCGACGGAGTAGTAGGTGTCGCGGTGCAACTCGCCGTCAGCACCGAACACCACCAGGGTCATGGCATTGGGGTGGAACGGTAGGTTTTCGTCGAGCAGGCGCATGTCCCGCGCCCACACGAAAGGCACCGGTAAACGCCCGTCCAGCAGCAGCGTGTCGGTCTCGCGCAGGGTATGGATACGCAGGCCGATCTGCGCCGGATCGATTGCGTCCGGCCACTCGCCCATCAGGCCCATGATGGTTGCGGTGTCGCTGCCGTGGCCGATGCCGGTGGCCGACAATGAGCCGTAGAGCTGAACTTCGACGCGCCGCACCTGTTCCAACCATTCACGTTCACGCAACCGTTGAACGAACAACGCTGCGGCGCGCATGGGGCCGACGGTGTGAGAACTCGAAGGCCCGATGCCGATCTTGAACAGGTCGAAAACACTGATAGCCATTGCCGTGGAACTCCTCGATAAGCACAGGCCAGGCTTGAACGAGGTGCTACGCTCAGATCGCCCAGATGGCGGCATCATCAGGCTTTTATCCGCCATCACGGCGTCTCACACCGACGCAACCATGCTCATCAGCGTCGCTCACGAACAAGGGCCTGTTTTGGGCGTTTTTAGCGGTGCAGATGGGTAAAAACAGCGGTTTTACCTTAGGAAAAATCTGTAAACGACGTCACCGACACTGGATGCGACCCTGCCTGTACTGGATACGACGCCCCCTGTAGGCGTCAGATTTTCACTGGTACATGATCAGTCTCGACTCGTTGGCAAGGCACCGTGCCGCCGCCTCAAAGCACGTTCCAACCGCAACACTTATAAAGCGCGGCGAATGCCGCCAGAAAGTACACAGGAGTCTAGCCCCATGAAAGGTTCACCCTCGTTGTTGTTGGCCGCCATGCTGAGTCTGCCAGTCCTGGCGCACGCTGCAGAACCGGCACAATGTCAGACCGTCAACTTCTCCGATGTCGGCTGGACCGACATCACCGTCACGACCGCGACCACCAGCGAAATCCTCAAGGGCCTCGGCTACAAGCCGCGCACCACGATGATTTCGGTGCCGGTGACCTACAAGTCCCTGGCCGACGGCAAGAACATGGACATCTTCCTCGGCAACTGGATGCCGACCATGGAAAACGACATCAAGGCATACCGTGATGCCGGCACCGTGGAAACCGTGCGCGCCAACCTGGAAAACGCCAAGTACACCCTGGCCGTTCCCGAGGCGCTGTATGACAAAGGCCTGAAAGACTTCGCCGATATCGCCAAATTCAAGGATGAGCTGGAAGGCAAAATCTACGGCATCGAACCTGGCAACGACGGCAACCGCACCATTCAAACCCTGATCGACAAGGACGCGTTCGGCTTGAAGTCGGCCGGTTTCAAAGTCGTCGAGTCCAGCGAAGCCGGGATGCTGTCGCAGGTCGAACGCGCCACCAAGCGCGGCAAGGCCATCGTGTTCCTCGGCTGGGAACCGCACCCGATGAACACCCGCTTCAAGATGAAGTACCTGACCGGGGGTGACGACTCGTTCGGTCCCAACTACGGCCAGGCCACCATCTACACCAACGTGCGCAAGGGCTACACCCAGGAATGCAGCAACGTCGGCCAGTTGCTGAAAAACCTGTCGTTCACCCTGAACATGGAAAGCACCCTGATGGGTAACGTCCTGGACGACAAGATGAAACCCGACGCCGCGGCCAAGGCCTGGCTGAAGAAAAACCCGCAAGTGCTCGATACCTGGCTTGCCGGTGTCACCACCGTCGATGGCAAACCAGGTCTGGAGGCCGTCAAAGCTTACCTCGCCAAGTAATCCCTGCTGACCCCGGGCTGGTGCGCTGGCCCGGGATGTTTTCCCCTTCGCATGTGGACATTCACTACCATGCTGACTGAACAGAAAATCCCACTAGGCCAGTACATCGCTGCCTTCGTCGAATGGTTGACCCAACACGGTGCCAACTACTTCGACGCAATCGCATCGACCCTGGAAACGATGATCCACGGCGTGACGTTCGCGCTGACCTGGTTCAATCCGCTGGCACTGATCGGTCTGATTGCGCTGCTGGCTCACTTCATTCAACGTAAATGGGGCCTGACTGTTTTTGTCATCGCCTCCTTCCTGCTGATCCTCAACCTGGGGTACTGGCAGGAAACCATGGAGACCCTCGCGCAGGTGCTGTTCGCCACCCTGGTCTGCGTGGTCATCGGCGTGCCGCTGGGCATTGTTGCCGCGCACAAACCGATGTTCTACACCCTGATGCGGCCGGTGCTCGATCTGATGCAGACCGTACCGACCTTCGTCTACCTCATCCCTACCCTGACCCTCTTCGGGCTGGGTGTGGTGCCTGGGTTGATTTCCACGGTGGTGTTCGCGATTGCCGCGCCGATCCGCCTGACCTACCTGGGTATCCGTGATGTACCGCAAGAGTTGATGGACGCCGGCAAAGCCTTCGGCTGCTCGCGCCGTCAATTGCTCTCGCGCATTGAACTGCCCCACGCCATGCCGAGCATTGCTGCCGGCATTACCCAATGCATCATGCTGTCGCTGTCGATGGTGGTGATCGCCGCCCTGGTGGGTGCCGACGGCCTCGGCAAGCCGGTGGTCAACGCACTGAACACCGCCGACATCGCCCTGGGCTTTGAAGCCGGCCTGGCGATCGTGCTGCTGGCCATCATGCTCGACCGCATCTGCAAACAACCCGACGCCAGAGTAGGGGGTGATGCATGAGCATTATCCGATTCGACAATGTCGACGTGATCTTCTCCAAAGACCCACGCGAAGCGCTCAAGCTGCTGGACCAGGGCATGAGCCGTAACGAGATCCTGAAAAAGACCGGCCAGATCGTCGGCGTTGAAAAAGCCAGCCTGGATGTGGAAAAAGGCGAGATCTGTGTGCTGATGGGCCTGTCGGGCTCCGGCAAGTCGAGCCTGCTGCGCTGCATCAACGGCCTCAACACCGTCAGCCGTGGCCAGTTGTTCGTCGAGCATGAAGGGCGCCAGATCGACATCGCCTCCTGCACCCCGGCCGAGCTGAAAATGATGCGTACCAAACGCATCGCCATGGTATTCCAGAAGTTCGCCCTGATGCCCTGGCTGACCGTGCGCGAGAACATCAGCTTCGGCCTCGAAATGCAGGGCCGCCCGGAGAAAGACCGGCGCAAGCTGGTGGACGAAAAGCTCGAACTGGTGGGCCTGAGCCAATGGCGTAACAAGAAGCCGGACGAACTCTCCGGCGGCATGCAGCAGCGCGTCGGCCTGGCGCGGGCGTTGGCGATGGACGCCGACATCCTGCTGATGGACGAACCCTTCTCCGCCCTCGACCCGCTGATCCGCCAAGGCCTGCAGGACGAGTTGCTGGAGCTGCAAAACAAGCTGAGCAAGACCATCGTGTTCGTCAGCCACGACCTCGACGAAGCCCTCAAGCTCGGCAGCCGCATCGCGATCATGAAAGACGGCAAGATCATCCAGTACAGCGTGCCGGAAGAGATCGTGCTGAACCCGGCGGACGATTATGTGCGTACCTTCGTCGCACATACCAACCCGCTGAACGTGCTGTGCGGGCGCAGCCTGATGCGGACGCTGGACAACTGCAAACGCATCAACGGCTCGGTGTGCCTCGATCCGGGCGGCGACTCGTGGCTCGACCTGGCCGAAGGCAACACCATCCGGGGCGCACGCCAGAATGGCGCGGTGATGAACCTGCAGAACTGGGCACCGGGGCAACCCGTGGAAGGCCTGGGCCGCCTGCCGACACTGGTGGACTCGAATATCGGCATGCGCGATGCGCTGCAGATCCGCTACCAGACGGGCAACAAGTTGGTGTTGCACGACAACAACCAGGTGGTGGGGATTCTTGGCGACAGCGAGCTCTACCATGCCCTGCTGGGCAAGAACCTGGGCTAACAAACACCGCATAACCCATTGGAGAAACAGGGTCAAAATGTGGGAGGGGGCTTGCCCCCGATAGCGGTGTATCAGTAACAGACGAGCTGACTGACACACTGCAATCGGGGGCAAGCCCCCTCCCACATTTTTTGCCCCAGTGGTGTCAGTGGGGACACCACCAGGCTTCAACCATCAGCTATAGACACGGCCAAGGAGCTGCCGATGGCTTTCAAACTGATCGAGCACGTCCCGGGTGATCTGCTCCTGGGCGAAGCCCATCAGGTCGTACTCCTGAGGCCCGTTGTGCAGGTACACCTCGGCCCGGTAGTAACGGGCGCGCTCCGCCTCGGGCAGTTCGTCCGACGCCACCGCGTAGCCGTCCAGGCTCACTTCGTAGACAAACGGGTTGCCCTCTTCCATCTCAATACGCACGCCGATGCAACGCTTGGATTTGCCCAACAGGGTCTGCACATCCAGCCCCTGGTCGCGCAACGCCTTCGTCGCGTCTTCCAGTGCCGGCGTGACGTGCTTGTCCATAAAGCGCTGCGCCGTGGCCTGGCTCGGTTGCAGGTCCAGGGCGGTCAAGCGCTCGCTGAAACCACGACGGCCACGCTCGGCCAATTGCGCCTGCTCCAGTTCCGTCGCCATGTCCTGGCGCATCGCCTTGTGCAAACCGAACATAAAGACAATCAACACCACCGAGAACGGCAGCCCCGCCAGCACCACCATGGTTTGCATGGCTTCGAAGTTACCCGCAAACAGCAGGCCGATGGTCACCAGGGTGATCACCACCGACCAGAAGATCCGCAGCCAGTGCGGCGCGTCTTCGTCCACGTTGCCGCCTTTGCAGGACAGGTTGGCCATCATCACCGCGCCGGAGTCCGCCGGGGTCAGGAACAGCACGAAGCCGACAAAGATCGACACGCCGATGACGATTTTCGACGCAGGGTAATGCTCCAGCAATTGGTAGATGGCCATCGACGGTTGTTCCAGCGCCGTCTTGCCCAACGCCACCGCACCCTGGTTCAACACCAGGTCCAGCGCCGAGTTACCGAAGATCGACAACCAGGCCAGGGTGAAGCCCAGCGGGATCAGCAGCACGCCGGCCACCAGTTCACGCACCGTGCGGCCCCGGGAAATCCGTGCGATGAACATGCCCACGAACGGCGCCCAGGAAATCCACCAGGCCCAGTAGAACAGGGTCCACAGGCCCATCCAGCGTTCGGTCTTGTCGGCGTCGCCTTCGTACACATACAGGTCGAAGGTTTTCAGGAGGATGCCGTTGAGGTAGTCACCGGTGTTCTGCACCAGGCCGTTGAGCAGGTGCAGGGTCGGGCCGAACAACAGCACGAAGATCAGCAAGCCGCTGAACAACACGATGTTGAGGTTGGACAGGCGACGAATGCCGTTCTCCACCCCCGACACGGCGGCAATGGTCGCCACAGTGCTCATCACGATGATCACGATCAGCAGGTTGGTGTTGCTGTGCTGCATGCCAAACAGGTTTTCCAGGCCGGACGACACCTGCATCGCGCCGATACCGAGGTTGGTCACCAGGCCCAGCAGGGTCACGAACATGCCGAACCCGTCCACCGCGTGGCCGGCCGCGCCTTTGACCCAACGCTCGCCCACCAGCGGGTACAACGCCGAACGCAGGGCCAGTGGCTGGTTATGGCGGTACGCGAAGTACGCCACGGCCAGGCCGACCAGCGCATAGATCGCCCAGCCGTGCAGGCCCCAGTGCAGGAAGGTCAATTGCAGCGCCTGGCGCGCCGCGCCGTTGCTGGCGGCCGCGCCTTCGGGCGGGTTGAAGTAATGGTCCAACGGCTCCGACGCGCCGAAATACAGCAACGAGATGCCAATACCCGACGAAAACAGCATGCCGGCCCAGGCGCCGTAGCTGAAGTCCGGGGTGTCGTCCTTGCTGCCCAGCTTCAGCTTGCCGTAGGACGAAAACGCCAAGCCGACCACGAACACCAGGTAGGCCGCGATCACCAGCATGTAGTACCAGCCGAAGCTTTTCGATAACCACGCCTGCGCCACGCCGAGCATCCGGCCGGCCTCTTGCGGGGCGATGATCAAAATGGCGGTCAGCAACAGAATCAGTGCGGTGGAGGTGTAGAACACCCAACCGTTGACCCGCACCTTTTCCGGTGGGGTTTTTATTAGAGAGGCAGAACTCATGGCGCAGATGCTCCAGGCAGTGCGAGAGAGAAACACAAGGCAGCGGTGATCCCGTGCTCATCGATTTTTCGGCAGTCGACGGACGGGTGTTATAAAGACACCCCGAAAATTCTTGAGCCCGCCGAGGCGGTGTTCAGGCTCTGAAATGGCCTGTTTCAAGGGTTTTCACAGGTGTCAGATGTCGCCACCTACCGGTAGGAAATACCGGCAGGCAGCGACCATTTGTCGCAGAGCTTATTCTTTGTTGATTGAACGTTCAATCAAAACAAAATAGACTGGCCATCGAGTCGACGGACGTCATCGCCCGCCGGCAGGCCTGAGGAGAGGTACTCCATGCCCAAGGTCGGTATGCAACCCATACGCCGCCAACAACTGATCGAAGCCACGCTGACGGCCATCGATCAAGTCGGAATGGGAGATGCCAGCATTGCGCTGATCGCCCGTTTGGCCGGCGTTTCGAACGGCATCATCAGTCACTACTTCAAGGACAAGAACGGCCTGATCGCGGCCACGATGCGGTACTTGATGAATGTGCTGATCGAGAACGTCCACGAACGGCGACAAGCGTTGACGGAGGACACGCCACGGGCGCACCTCCAAGTGATCATCGGCGGCAACTTCGACGCCAGCCAGGTCAACGGCCCGGCAATGAAAACCTGGTTGGCCTTCTGGGCGACCAGCATGCACCACCCGTCTTTGCACAGGTTGCAGCGGATCAACGATCACCGCCTGTATTCCAACCTGTGCTGCCAGTTCCGCCGCGTGTTGCCGCTGCCGGATGCACGCAGCGCAGCCCGAGGCCTGGCGGCCTTGATCGACGGTTTGTGGTTGCGCGGCGCCCTGTCGGGAGATGAGTTCGACACGGCGCAGGCGCAACGGATCGCTTACGAATACATGGATTTCCAATTGGCCAAGCAGGTGAGTTAGAGCACACATAACCGCTCAACCCCTGAACCTCCACTGATCGGTGTTGCCAGACTCTTATTGGCCACCCCTCAGTGGTTAACGCCAACCACTTATGCACTTGCGAGGACTTTATGGCCCGTTTCGACCTGCAAAAACTCTACATTGACGGCGGCTACAGCGACGCTGGCAGCGATGCCACCTTCGAAGCCATCAACCCGGCTAACGGTGAAGTTCTCGCCCAAGTGCAACGCGCAACGTTCGATGACGTTGAACGTGCCGTGGTCAGCGCTGAAAAAGGCCAGAAAATCTGGGCCGCCATGACCGCCATGGAGCGTTCGCGCATCCTGCGTCGTGCCGTCGACATCCTGCGCGAGCGCAATGACGAACTGGCCGCTCTGGAAACCCTGGACACCGGTAAATCCTTCTCCGAAACCAAGTACGTCGACATCGTCACCGGCGCCGACGTGCTGGAATATTACGCGGGCCTGGTGCCAGCCATCGAAGGCGAGCAGATCCCGCTGCGCGACACCTCGTTCGTCTACACCCGCCGCGAGCCGCTGGGCGTGGTCGCCGGTATCGGCGCGTGGAACTACCCGATCCAGATCGCCCTGTGGAAATCCGCACCGGCCCTGGCCGCCGGTAATGCGATGATCTTCAAACCCAGCGAAGTCACCTCGCTGACCACCCTGAAACTGGCGGAGATCTACACCGAGGCCGGTGTTCCGGCCGGTGTGTTCAACGTATTGACCGGCAGCGGCCGCGAAGTCGGCACCTGGCTGACCGAGCACCCGCGCATCGAGAAAGTCTCGTTCACCGGCGGCACCGACACCGGCAAGAAAGTCATGGCCAGCGCCTCCAGCTCTTCGCTCAAGGAAGTGACCATGGAACTGGGCGGCAAATCGCCGCTGATCGTGTTCGAAGACGCCGACCTGGACCGCGCCGCCGACATCGCGATGATGGCCAACTTCTACAGCTCCGGTCAGGTCTGCACCAACGGTACTCGCGTGTTCGTGCCCAAGCACCTGCAAGCCGCGTTCGAAGCCAAGATCGCCGAACGTGTTGCGCGCATCCGCATCGGCGACCCGCAGGACGACAACACCAACTTCGGCCCGCTGGTCAGCTTCGCCCACATGGAAAGCGTGCTCGGCTACATCGCCAAGGGCAAGGCCGAAGGCGCTCGCGTGCTGTGCGGCGGCGACCGCCTGACCGACGGCGACTTCGCCAAAGGCGCCTTTGTTGCCCCGACCGTGTTCACCGACTGCACCGACGAAATGACCATCGTCCGTGAAGAAATCTTCGGCCCGGTGATGAGCATCCTCACCTACGAGACTGAAGAAGAAGTGATCCGCCGCGCCAACGACACCGACTTCGGCCTCGCCGCCGGCCTGGTGACCAAGGACCTGAACCGCGCCCACCGCGTGATTCATCAACTGGAAGCGGGCATCTGCTGGATCAATGCCTGGGGCGAGTCCGACGCGAAAATGCCGGTCGGTGGCTACAAGCAGTCGGGCGTGGGCCGTGAGAACGGGATCAGCTCGCTGAACAACTTCACCCGCATCAAATCGGTACAGGTCGAGTTGGGCGATTACGCCTCGGTGTTCTAAAGCCTGAGCCTTGCGTTGCCTGTGAGGCCGCTATCGGGGGCAAGCCCCCTCCCACATTTGAATTGTGAATACCTTCAAAGGTGGGAGGGGGCTTGCCCCCGATGAGGCCCGACCTGACCACACTTCAAAGAGGGTGCATTCAATGTCCCAAGAATACGATTACATCATTGTGGGTGCCGGCTCCGCCGGTAACACCCTGGCGACCCGTCTGACCGAAGACGAAGGCGTCACCGTCCTGCTGCTGGAAGCCGGCGGCCCGGATTACCGTCTCGACTTCCGCACCCAGATGCCCGCCGCCCTGGCGTTCCCGCTGCAGGGCCGTCGCTACAACTGGGCCTACGAGACCGACCCAGAACCGCACATGGACGGCCGTCGCATGGAATGCGGGCGCGGCAAGGGCCTGGGCGGTTCCTCGCTGATCAACGGCATGTGCTACATCCGTGGCAACGCCATGGACTACGACAACTGGTCGAAACTGCCCGGCCTGGAAGACTGGACCTACCTCGACTGCCTGCCGTATTTCCGTAAAGCCGAAACCCGCGACATCGGCCCCAACGACTACCACGGCGGCGACGGCCCGGTCAGCGTGACCACGCCCAAGGCCGGCAACAACCCGCTGTTCCACGCCATGGTCGAAGCCGGCGTACAGGCCGGTTACCCGCGTACCGAAGACTTGAACGGCTACCAGCAGGAAGGCTTCGGCCCGATGGACCGTACCGTCACGCCAAACGGCCGGCGCGCCAGCACTGCGCGCGGTTATCTGGACACGGCTAAAAAGCGTTCCACCCTGACCATCGTCACCCATGCCCTGACCGACAAAGTACTGTTCGAAGGCAAGCGTGCGGTCGGCGTGCGTTACCTGATCGGCGCCGCCGAAGAACGCGTCGAAGCCCGTGCGCGTAAAGAAGTGCTGGTGTGCAGCGGCGCCATCGCCTCGCCGCAACTGCTGCAACGCTCCGGCGTCGGCCCGGCCAAACTGCTCGAAAGCCTCGACATCCCGGTGGTCCACGACCTGCCCGGCGTCGGCGAAAACCTGCAGGACCACCTTGAGCTGTACCTGCAATACGCCTGCACCCAACCGGTGTCGTTGTACCCGTCGCTGCTCTGGTACAACCAACCGGCCATCGGTGCCGAGTGGCTGTTCAACGGCACCGGCATCGGCGCCAGCAACCAGTTCGAAGCGGGCGGTTTTATCCGTACCCGGGAAGACTTCGATTGGCCGAACATCCAGTACCACTTCCTGCCGGTGGCGATTAACTATAACGGCAGCAACGGTGTGAAAGAGCATGGTTTCCAGGCGCACATGGGCTCCATGCGTTCGCCGAGCCGTGGCCGCGTGCAGTTGAAGTCGAAGAACCCACGGGACTACCCGAGCATTCTCTTCAACTACATGGCCACCGAGCAGGACTGGCAGGAATTTCGCGATGGCATCCGTCTGACCCGCGAAATCATGCAGCAGCCGGCGCTCGACCCGTTCCGTGGCCGCGAAATCAGCCCGGGCATCGAGGTGCAGACCGACGAGCAACTCGACCAGTTCATCCGCGAACACGCCGAGACCGCGTTCCACCCGTCCTGCTCGTGCAAGATGGGCAGCGACGAGATGGCCGTGGTGGATGGCGAAGGCCGCGTGCATGGCATGCAGGGCCTGCGGGTGGTCGATGCGTCGATCATGCCGATCATCACCACCGGCAACCTGAACGCGCCGACGATCATGATCGCCGAGAAAATCGCCGACAAGATCCGTGGCCGCAAGCCACTGCCGCGCAGCACCGCGGACTACTACGTGGCAGGCGATGCGCCGGTGCGGGGCAAGCCGATGCGTGAAGTGGGGCCGACTGCGCAGTAACTGGAAGACCGTGTCGCCCGCATCGGGGGCAAGCCCCCTCCCACACTTCGATTTGTGAATACATTCAAAATGTGGGAGGGGGCTTGCCCCCGATAGGGCCCGACCCAACACCGCAAACCTTACGCCTACACTCTCCTTGATCCGCTCCCCAGCCCAGGCCTACTCTGTTCGTCTGCCCGCGCTGAGCCGCCCACAAGGAAGGCCCCATGTTCGAACACCACGCCACACTCAAAAAGCATTTCAGTGCCCTGCGCACCACCGCCGAGTTTTTCTCCCTGCGTTATGTGCGCGAATCCGGCCACTACCTGTCGGTGCGCAAGAACGTCGCCGCACCGCCGCACCTGAACCACGACGAAGGCGCCATGCTCACCGTGCGCGTCAACGGTGTCGAAACCTACGCCGCGACCCACGATATTTCCCTGCCCGGCCTGCAAGCTGCGCTCGAGCGTGCCGAACAGCAAGCACGCCTGATAAAACCCCACGCCCTGCTCGACCTGCGCGAGCAACACGTGTCCAGCGACGTCGCCGATTACCTGTCGCCCCACCTTGAGCAAGCCTTCCCCTCCTTGAGCGACTGCTACCAATTGCTCGGCGCTGAATCTGCAGCCGTGCCCCGGGACGAGCGCCTGGTGAACTGGGAAGTCAGCCTCGGCCTGAGCCACGTCGAACAGATCTACCTCAACAGCGCCGGCGCGGAACTGCGCCAGGCCCAGCGTTTTGTGTTCCCTGGCGTCAACGTCACGGCCTACGACGGCAACGACAGCCAGTCGCGCACCCTCGGCGGCAGCAACTTCGGCCAGCAAGGCGGGTTTGATGTGATCGAGCGCTTCGGCCTGGTCGGCGCCGCACCGCGCATCGCCGACGAAGCCCTGCAACTGCTGCTGGCGCCGAACACGCCGCAGGGCCCGCGCGACCTGCTGTTGATGCCCGACCAGATGATCCTGCAGATCCACGAATCGATCGGCCATCCGCTGGAACTCGACCGCATCCTCGGTGACGAGCGCAATTACGCCGGAACCAGTTTTGTGAAGGCCAGCGACTTCGGCCACCTGCAATACGGCTCCAAGCTGCTCAACGTGACCTTCGACCCGGACATCCCCGAACAACTGGCCAGCTACGGCCACGACGACGACGGCACCCCGGCCAGCAAACAATTCCTGATCCGCGAGGGGCTGCTGCTCAAGCCGCTGGGCGGGGCGTTGTCGCAATTTCGCGCGGGCATGAGCGGCGTCGCCAACAGCCGCGCCAGCAGCTGGAACCGCCCGCCGATCGACCGCATGGCCAACCTGAACATCGAGGCCGGCGACCAGAGCCTGGCGCAACTGATCGGCGGCATCGAACACGGCATCCTGATGTCGACCAACCGTTCGTGGTCCATTGACGACGCGCGCAATAAATTCCAGTTCGGTTGCGAATGGGGCCAGTTGATTGAAAACGGCGAGCTCAAAGGCGTGGTGAAAAACCCCAACTACCGCGCCATCTCCGCGCAGTTCTGGCGCAACCTCAGCGCCGTGGGCGACGCCAGCACCTTCCAGGTGTTGGGCACGCCGAACTGCGGCAAAGGCGAGCCCAACCAGGTGATCCGCGTCGGCCATGCCTCGCCCGCCTGTGTATTCAGCCATGTCGACGTATTTGGGGGAGACGCCTGATGAACAACTTCAAGGCATTGGTGGAGTGGCTCAAGCAGGCCCTCACCGACAAAGAACAATTTCACCTGGGCTACGCCGCGGAATCGTCCGAATTCGTGCGTTTCAACCACGCCAAGGTGCGTCAGGCCGGGCAGGTGCAACAGGCCAGCCTGACCCTCAAACTGATCAACGATGGCCGTCATGCCGACCTCGGCATCACCCTCGGCGGCGAGCCGGCGCTGGACCGCCAGCGCCTCGCCGCGGGCCTGCAACAGTTGCGCGAAACCTTGCCGTTGCTGCCGCACGATCCGTACCTGTTGCTGAACCACAACGCCTGGCAGAGCCAAAACGAACAGGCCCGGCCGCTGCCCGAGCTGGGCCAGGTGCTGGAAGACATCAGCCAGGCGGCACACGGCGTCGATCTGGTCGGCTTCTACGCCGCTGGCCCGATCAGCCGTGGCTTCGCCAGTTCGGACGGCGCGTTCGGCTGGCATCAGGCCAATAGTTTCAACTTCGACTTCAGCCTGTTCCACGCCAACGGCGAAGCGGTCAAAGCCAGTTACGCCGGCAATGAATGGAACAGCGCCGAGTTCGCCCGCCGCTTCCAGCAGGCTCGCGAACAGCTGGAATTCCTCGGACGGCCACTGCACAAGCTGGCGCCCGGCGAGTACCGCGCCTACCTGGCGCCGGCAGCCCTGGAAGAAATCATCAGCATCATCACCTGGGGCGGTTTTTCCGCCCAGGCCATCGCCAGTAAAAGCAGCTCGCTACAGCGGCTGTATGCCGGCGAGCAGGCGTTGAGCACTCTGGTGACGGTGGATGAGCACATCAGCGGCTCGCTGAGCCCGGCGTTCTCCAGCGAAGGCTACCCGTGCAGTGACGTCACGCTGATCAACGCCGGCCAGGGCGCCGGCCAACTGGTCAATTCGCGCAGCGCCGCCGAATACGGCCTCAGCGCCAACGGCGCCAGCAGCGACGAGTCCCCCAGCGCGTTGCAGATGGCGGCGGGCAGCCTGGCCCAGGCCGATATCCTCAAGCAATTGGGCACCGGGCTGTACATCAGCAACCTGTGGTACCTGAACTATTCCGACCTGCCGGCAGCGCGCCTGACCGGCATGACGCGGTTCGCCACGTTCTGGGTGGAAGACGGCGAGATCAAGGCGCCGGTCAGCACCATGCGCTTCGATGACAGCGTCTACAGCCTGCTCGGCTCACAACTCGAAGCGCTGACCGCAGAGCGCGAACTGTTGCTGTCGGCCAGTACCTACAGCCAGCGCAACACCGCGTCCAATCTGTTGCCGGGGGCATTGGTCAAGCGCCTGACCCTGACCCTCTGACCGACAGTAGTCTGCTTGTGGGAGGGGGCCCCTCCCACATTGTTTTGTGTTGATTTCAGACGCATTGCTTCGACATGTCCTACAGCTAAATCAGACCTCTCTCACCGCCCGCCCAAGGCCGGTTGTCGCCTGTAAAAAACCCCGTTATAACGGTTAGTGGCACCCCGCCACCTAACCCACGTGCCCGCACGTGATGCATGACCTCGCCCGGGAAAAGGCAAGCTGGAGCATTGACATGAACCATGGAAGTTTTGTCATAGAAAAGCTGTTCAAGCACTACAACGTTCATGTTGAGCAACTAGGTCACCATCCGCAAAAGAAAACCGTGCTGATGGTCAATGGCGCGCTATCCACCACGCGCTCCTTCGCCCGCACCAGTAAATGCCTGGCCGAGCATTTCAATGTGCTGCTGTTCGATTTACCGTTCTCAGGCTATTCACGCGAGCACAACACCGACCTGGACCTGGTGACCAAGGACGACGAAGTGCAAATCCTGCGGGCGCTGGTGGAGCGCTTCCAGGTCAACCACCTGGTATCGGCGTCGTGGGGCGGCATCTCCACGCTGCTGACCCTGGCACACAACCCGCCCTCCATCGAAA
The DNA here is from genome assembly GCF_053502595.1 of Pseudomonas sp. LY-1. Lineage (NCBI taxonomy): Bacteria > Pseudomonadati > Pseudomonadota > Gammaproteobacteria > Pseudomonadales > Pseudomonadaceae > Pseudomonas > Pseudomonas sp. LY-1. The sequence goes on from NZ_CP094353.1 coordinate 6,380,500, forward strand.
GCTCGGTGGTGATGGCGCTGGCGCCGAACCTCAACCAGGCGATGCTCGACTATGTGGAGCGGGTGCGCGTGCTGATCGAAGCCGACGACAAATCCGCCGTCGGCCACTTGCTCAACGACACCGTGGGCAAATACCTGTCGCCGCGACTCAAGCGCAACAACCATCGGCACCTGTCGAACATGGCCACCACCGAATACCGCCAGGCGCGCTTTCATATCCACCAGGTGCTGGCGCTGGGCGATGGCAACTACCTGCCACAGCTCAGCCGGATCGAAACGCCGGTGCATTTCCTCAACGGCACGCTGGACGAATACACCCCGGCCGCCGAGGCCCGACTGTTCCAGCACTACGTAGGCCGCAGCAGCTTTGCCGTCGCCGAACATACCGGGCATCTGCTCGACCTGGAGTCCCGCGAAGCGGCGCGGGCGGTACATCGCGCGCTGCTGGATTTCCTGGTGGGCGAGCATGCGATGTTGTCGGATGTAGACGAACCTTCAGTGGGAAAAGGAGCGACGAATGGCGCATAATCGCCGACACATAGCCTCCTAACAAAAGGGATCCCATGCCGAATCGCGCCCCTCTCGATGCCAAGACCGCCCGCTGGCTCCCCTGGGTGGTCGCGATTGCCTTCTTCATGCAATCGCTGGATGGGACGATTCTCAACACGGCACTGCCGGCGATGGCCCGGGACCTCGCGGAAAACCCGCTGCGCATGCAAGGGGTGGTGATCGCCTACATGCTCACCGTCGCCTTGCTGATCCCGGCGTCGGGCTGGATCGCCGACCGCTTCGGCACCAAGAAAATCTTCTTTGGCGCGATCATGCTGTTCAGCATCGGCTCGCTGCTGTGCGCGCTGTCCAGCAGCCTGACCATGCTCGTCGGCGCGCGGGTGGTCCAGGGCCTGGGCGGGGCGCTGATGCTGCCGGTCGGCCGGCTGGTGGTGCTGCGCGCTTATCCGCGCTCCGAGCTGGTGCGGATCATGGGCTTCATCACCATCCCTGGCCTGCTCGGTCCGTTGCTCGGCCCGACCATGGGCGGCTGGATGGTGCAATACCTGACCTGGCACTGGATTTTCCTGATCAACCTGCCGGTGGGCATGATCGGCTGCTACGCCGTGTGGAAACTGATCCCCGACCTGCGCGGCAGCGAGCGCACGCGGTTCGACGGCATCGGCTTCCTGCTGTTCGGCGCGGCGATGGTGTTGATCACCATCGCCATGGAAGGCCTGGGCGAATTGCACCTGCCGCACCTGCGGGTGATGTTGCTGCTGTTCGGCGGGCTGGCCTGCCTGGCGGCCTATTGGCTGCGCGCCGGGCATATCGATAACCCGCTGTTTGCGCCGGGGCTGTTCAAGACCCGTACCTTTGCGGTGGGCATCCTGGGCAACCTGTTCGCACGCCTGGGTAGCGGCGCCTTGCCGTTTCTGGTGCCGTTGCTGTTGCAGGTAGCCTTGGGCTATTCACCGTCCCAGGCCGGGATGAGCATGCTGCCCCTGGCGGCGGCGGCGATGCTGGCCAAGTCGGTTGCACGGCCGTTGATCGAACGCCTGGGCTACCGCGTGGTGCTGACCGGTAACACCCTGGCCTTGGGCCTGATGCTGGCGAGCATGGGCCTGGTCAGCGAACAGACGCCCTACCCGCTGCTGCTGGGCATGCTGGCGATACTCGGGGCGATCAACTCCTTGCAGTTCACCGCGATGAACACCGTTACCCTGATCGACCTCGACGATGCCCAGGCCAGCAGCGGCAACAGCTTGCTGTCGGTGGTGGCACAACTGTCCCTGAGCCTCGGCGTGGCCTGCGCCGGTGCGCTGCTCGGCGGGTTCACCGCCGAATCGGGCAATGACGGCGTGAGCACGGTACTCGGCGCCTTCCAGCTGACCTTCCTCACCGTGGGCATCATGGCAATGCTGGCGGCGGCGATCTTCCTGCAACTGTCGCCAAAAGACGGCAAACGCATCGGCAGCCGCGAACACGACATCGAACACTAGCAGGCGTCTCGTCGAGAACTTGCAGGGAAAATCCCACGGGACTGCTACACTGCGCGACATTTTGTTTTTGCAGAGCCAGTCCCGTGACCACCATCGCCACCGCTTTTAATACGTTGCCGCTCTCCGCCGCCATGCTGGCTAACCTCGACTCGCTGGGTTATGCCGAGATGACGCAGATCCAGGCGCAGAGCTTGCCGGTGATCCTCAAGGGGCTGGACCTGATTGCCCAGGCCAAGACCGGCAGCGGCAAGACGGCTGCGTTCGGCATCGGCCTGCTGAACCCGATCAACCCGCGCTACTTCGGCTGCCAGGCCCTCGTGATGTGCCCGACCCGCGAGCTGGCCGACCAGGTGGCCAAGGAAATCCGTCGCCTGGCCCGCGCCGAAGACAACATCAAGGTGCTGACCCTGTGCGGCGGCGTGTCCCTCGGCCCGCAGATCGCCTCCCTGGAACATGGCGCCCACGTCATCGTCGGCACCCCGGGCCGCATCCAGCAACACCTGCGCAAGGGTTCGCTGGTGCTCGACGGCTTGAACACGCTGATTCTCGACGAAGCCGACCGCATGCTCGACATGGGTTTCTACGACGCCATCGAAGACATCATCAGCAAGACCCCGGCCCGCCGCCAGACCCTGCTGTTCTCGGCCACCTACCCGGTGAGCATCAAGCAGTTGGCCTCGAAATTCATGCGCGCGCCGCAGCAAGTGAAGGCCGAAGCGTTCCACTCCGACGACCAGATCGAGCAGCGTTTCTACGAGATCTCGCCGGAAGAACGCATGGAGGCCGTCACCAAAGTCCTCGCGCATTTCCGTCCGGCCTCGTGCGTGGCGTTCTGCTTCACCAAGCAGCAAGTGCAGGAAACCGTCGACCACCTGACCTCCAAAGGCATCTCCGCCGTCGGCCTGCATGGCGACCTGGAACAGCGTGACCGCGACCAGGTGCTGGCGATGTTCGCCAACCGCAGCACCTCGGTACTGGTCGCCACCGACGTCGCCGCCCGCGGCCTGGACATCGATTCGCTGGACATGGTGATCAACGTCGAACTGGCCCGCGACTCGGAAATCCACATCCACCGCGTCGGCCGCACCGGCCGTGCCGGTGAGACCGGGATCGCCATCAGCCTGGTGGCGCCGTCCGAAGCGCACCGCGCCCAGGCCATCGAGCAGTTGCAGAAGTCGCCGCTGAACTGGGACCAACTGGACAACCTCAAGCCACAGAGCGGTGGCCCGCTGCTGCCGCAGATGAGCACCCTGTGCATCGCCGCCGGCCGTAAAGACAAGGTCCGTCCGGGCGATATCCTCGGCGCACTGACCGGTGAAGCCGGCATTCCGGGGGCCCAGGTCGGCAAGATCGCGATCTTCGATTTCCAGGCGTTTGTGGCCGTGGAACGCAGCGTCGCCAAGCAGGCGTTGCAGCGCCTGAACGACGGCAAGATCAAAGGCCGCTCGCTGCGCGTGCGGATCCTGTAAACGATCTTTCGAACAATAGAGATCCCCTGTAGGAGGGGGCTTGCCCCCGATGGCGGCGGACCAGTCAACTCATCAGGTGACTGACATACCGCCATCGGGGGCAAGCCCCCTCCCACATTTGACTGTATTTCAAATCAGAACATGTATGAGGACACCGTTTTGCGCTCGACCGAAGTTGTGATCATTGGCGCCGGCGCCGCAGGCTTGATGTGTGCTCTGACCGCCGCAGGGCGTGGGCGCAAGGTGATGCTGATCGACCACGCGAACAAGGCCGGCAAGAAGATCCTGATGTCCGGCGGCGGTCGCTGCAACTTCACCAATATGTACACCGAACCGGCGAACTTCCTCTCGCACAACGCGCACTTCTGCAAGTCCGCCCTGGCCCGCTACACCCAATGGGACTTCATCGGCCTGGTGGCCAAGCACGGCGTGCCGTACCACGAGAAGAAGCTCGGCCAGTTGTTCTGCGATAACAAATCCAGCGACATCCTCGGCATGCTGCTCGACGAGTGCATCCAGACCGGCGTGAGCCTGCACCTGGACACCTCGATCGAAACCATCACCAAGCTCGACAGCGGCTACCAGTTGCAGACCACCCTGGGCGAGCTGCGCTGCGAATCCCTGGTGATCGCCACCGGCGGCCTGTCGATCCCGACCCTCGGCGCGACCGGCTTCGGTTACCAGGTGGCCAGGCAATTCGGCCACGAACTGCTGCCGACCCGCGCCGGGCTGGTGCCGTTCACCATCACCGACCAGCTCAAGGAGCTGTGCGGCGAGTTATCCGGCACGTCGGTCGATTGCCTGGTCAGCTGCAACGGCCAGAGCTTTCGCGAGAACCTCCTGTTTACCCATCGCGGCCTGAGCGGGCCGGCGATTCTGCAGATTTCCTCCTATTGGGAGTCCGGCGACACGGTCGAGATCAACCTGCTGCCCGACCACGACGCCCACGCCTGGCTGCAACAGCAACAAGCCGAGCGCCCCAACAGCGAGCTGAAAACCCTGCTGGGTGAAATCTTCACCAAGAAGATGGCCAACCTGCTGGCAGAAACCTGGTTCGTGTCCAAGCCGATGAAGCAGTACACCCACGCCGAACTGGCCGACATCGCGCAAAAACTGGCGAGCTGGCAATTGGTACCGGCAGGCACCGAAGGTTATCGCACCGCCGAAGTGACGCTGGGCGGCGTGGATACGCGGGAAGTGTCGTCCAAGACCATGGAATCGCTGAAAAGCCCGGGCTTGTACTTCATCGGTGAAGTGCTGGATGTGACCGGCCACCTCGGCGGCTTCAACTTCCAGTGGGCCTGGGCTTCCGGCTACGCCGCCGCGCAATATGCCTGACACAACGCGGTAAAAATGTGGGAGGGGGCTTGCCCCCTCCCACATTTTGATTTTCAGTGTGCCCGGGAGAAATTTTGTGCAGTGATGTGATCACCACCCTTGCCGCAGCGTCCTTGATAGCTCAATTTAGCGGCATCGTCCCGGAAGACTCCAGCCTTCATGTCATCGACCTCGTTCAAGCAGTCCATGCGGCGCCTATGGGCACTGGATAAATTCAGTTACAGCGTTCGGGTATTCATCGCCCTCACCGGCAGCATGACGCTGTGCTGGTATCAGGATGAAATGACACTGCTGATCCCGCTGTTCCTGGGGATTATCGCCAGTGCCCTGGCCGAGACCGACGACAGTTGGCAAGGCCGCCTCAACGCCCTGGCGGTGACGCTGGTGTGTTTCAGCATTGCCGCGCTGTCGGTGGAGCTGTTGTTCCCCTACCCCTGGGCCTTCGCGGTCGCCCTGGCCCTGGCGAGTTTCGGCCTGACCATGCTCGGCGCCCTCGGTGAGCGTTATGGCGCGATCGCGTCGGCCACCTTGATCCTGTCGGTCTACACCATGATCGGCGTGGACCAGCGCGGCGGTGCCGTCACGGATTTCTGGCACGAACCGCTGCTGCTGGTGGCCGGCGCCGCCTGGTACGGTGTGCTGTCGGTGCTGTGGCAGGTGCTGTTTTCCAACCAGCCGGTGCAGCAGAGCCTGGCGCGGTTGTTTCGCGAGTTGGGGCGTTACCTCAAGCTCAAATCGTCGCTGTTCGAGCCGATCCGCCAGTTGAACGTGGAGGCGCGCCGCCTGGAGCTGGCCCAGCAAAACGGCCGGGTGGTGGCCGCGCTGAATGCGGCGAAGGAAATCATCCTGCACCGCGTCGGCAATGGCCGGCCGGGCTCCAAGGTCAGTCGTTACCTCAAGCTGTATTTCCTGGCCCAGGACATCCACGAACGCGCCAGCTCGTCGCACTATCCCTACAACGCCCTGGCCGAGGCCTTCTTCCACAGCGATGTGCTGTTCCGCTGCCAGCGCCTGCTGCGCCAGCAAGGCAAGGCCTGCGAGGCCCTGGCCGAATCGATCCAACTGCGCCAGCCGTTCATCTATGACGCCAGCTTCGCCGAAGCCTTGGGCGACCTGAACGCCTCCATGGAACACCTGCGCATCCAGAGCAACCCGGCCTGGCGCGGCCTGCTGCGTTCCTTGCGTGCGCTGGCGGCCAACCTGTCGACCCTCGACCGCCTGCTGGGCGACGCGAGCAACCCGGACGCCCTGGCCGACGCCAGCGACAGCAACCTGCTTGACCGTGCCCCACGCAACCTCAAGGAAATGTGGACGCGCCTGCGCACCCAGCTCACGCCGACTTCGCTGCTGTTCCGCCACGCCTTGCGCCTGGCCCTGGCGTTGACCATCGGCTACGGCACCCTGCATGCGATCCACGCTTCCCAGGGCTACTGGATCATCCTCACCACCCTGTTCGTCTGCCAGCCCAACTACGGCGCCACCCGGCGCAAGCTCGGCCAGCGGATCATCGGCACAGCCATCGGGCTCACCGTGGCCTGGGCGCTGTTCGACCTGTTCCCCAGCGCCCTGGTGCAGTCGATGTTCGCCATCGCGGCGGGCCTGGTGTTCTTTATCAACCGCACCACCCGCTACACCCTGGCCACCGCGGCGATCACCCTGATGGTGCTGTTCTGCTTCAACCAGGTGGGCGATGGCTACGGGCTGTTCCTGCCACGCCTGTTCGACACCTTGATCGGCAGCGTGATTGCCGGCCTGACCGTGTTCCTGTTCCTGCCGGACTGGCAAGGCCGGCGCCTGAACAAAGTGCTGGCCAATACCCTGACCTGCAACAGCATCTACCTGCGCCAAATCATGCAGCAATACGCCGCCGGCAAAAGCGACGACCTGGCTTACCGCCTGGCCCGACGCAACGCGCACAACGCCGACGCGGCGCTGTCCACCACCCTGGCGAATATGCTGATGGAGCCGGGGCAGTTCCGTAAGGAGGCCGACGTGGGCTTCCGCTTCCTGGTGCTGTCCCACACCTTGCTCAGCTACCTGTCGGGGCTCGGCGCGCACCGCGAAACCCAACTGCCGGCCGACGTGCGCGAGCACTTGATCGACGGCGCGGGAAAAACCCTGGCGGCGAGCATCGACGAAATCGCCACGGGGCTGGCCAATAAACAGCCGATCTCGATTCAGAGCGATGCCGAGGAAGCCTTGGCTGCGGAGCTGGAACAGATGCCGGAAGAGATCGATGAGGGGCAACGTCTGGTGCAGACGCAACTGGCGTTGATTTGCCGGCAGTTGGGGCCGTTGCGCACCCTGGCGGCCCACCTGATCAAAGACACCAGCGCGGCGTAGGCCACTACATGCCGTGCTGCTTCATCAACCGCGCATAACTGCCGTCGGCCTTCATCTTGGCAATCTCGCGGTCAAAACCGGCAACGATCTGCTCATGCTCGGGGTTCTTCAGACTGACCAGAATATGCAGGCTGTTTTCACTCAACGGCTGCGGCAAAAACTCCACCGCATTGCGCACCCGCGCCGACTCCTGCGCCAGGTAATAACGGGCAACGAATTCGTCCTCCACCGTCAGGCGTACCCGGCGCGCAACGAGCATCCGCACCGCCATGGCGAAGTTGTGTACCGGGACTTTCTGTAACTGCGTGTCCTGGTCGAACGCCGCGGAATACGCATACCCCCGCACCACGGCGATGGGATAGTTGTGCAGTTGCTCAAGGTTCTGGAACTCGATGGGATCGTCGCGACGCTTGATAAAAACCAGGCGGTTGATCAGGTATTCAGCGGAAAACTGCCCCAGGCGCGTGCGGGCCTCGTCATACCAGGCGTTGACCACCACGTCATAGCGCCCATCGCCGACCCCCATCAACGCGCGAGCCCAGGGCACCTGCTCGAAATCACTGGCATAACCGGCGCGGGCCAAGGCTGTGCTGACAATATCGGTAGCCAGCCCACCATTGATCAAGGTGGCATCGGTAAAGGGTGGCCAGGCATCTGCCACCAGGCGCAGACGCTGTGCGAACGCCGGCTGGGCCAGCAACAACATTCCAATCAAAGCAACGGCACGAGAGAATCGCGGCATGCTTAAAGTCCTTGGCAGGCAGGCGGTGGCCCTGGCTCAGGCGGTGCCTGAGGATGTAACAGTAGCTCAGATTACACAAAGAACCCGCCGCTGAATGCACACAATGATGGCGGATTGATGTCACTGATCCAAACAGTCGATTTAGACAGAAGTGCCCGCCGCGCTTACTATCCGGGACAGACACTTCCAAGAGAACCACACCATGACAGTCGAATGGGTCTGCAAACATCACAACGACCTGGGCAAGGAACAGCTGTACGCCATTCTGCGCCTGCGCAGCGAGGTCTTCGTTGTCGAGCAAAAGTGCGTCTACCAGGACATCGACGGGCAGGACCTGCAAGGCGATACCCACCATCTGATGGCCTGGAAAGGCGACGACCTGGTGGCCTACCTGCGCCTGCTGGACCCGGAGACCCAGGCCGGGGATGTGGTGATCGGCCGGGTGATCGTGGCACCGATGGCACGCGGCACCGGGCTGGGGCATCTGCTGATGGAGGAAACCCTCAAGCAGATTGACGATATCTGGCCAGAGACGCCGATCTTTCTCTCAGCCCAGGCGCATTTGCGGGGGTATTACGCGCGGTATGGTTTTTTGGTGGCGGGTGAGGAATACCTTGAGGACGACATTCCGCACATCGGCATGCGGCGCGCCTGATGGCCCCATCGCGAGCGGGCTTGCTCGCGATAGCGTCAGCCCAGCTGACCGCCAAGCCTCAGGGATAACCCAAGACCTGTTTGATCGACGCCAGATTCGCCTCGATCCACCGCCGATCGATCGCGCCCCAGTCGCGAATCCGATAGCACCCCGCATGATTGCGCGCGCCGTCTTCCTGCTCGAACTCGCAGACGATATCCAGATCCGCCAATGCCGCAATCGTGTCCTGCGCGGTGCGCCGGGGCATGCCCGTCACCTCGGTCAGCGCCGGCACGCTGCTGGCCTGCTGGCTGTCGATCAGATACGCCACGTACAGGCGGCGGTAGAAGCTGCTCTTGGTCTTGCTCACATCCATGGTCAACCGCCTTGGAAAGTCAGGGTTTGCCCTGCAGGTCGCGATACGTGAGGTACACGCGCAGGTCGAATTCCACCTGATGGTAGCCCGGCATCATGTACTCACAGAGTTTGTAGAACGCTTTGTTGTGGTCCGATTCCTTGAAGTGCGCCAGTTCGTGTACCACGATCATGCGCAGAAATTCCGGGGCGGCCTCCTTGAACAGCGCGGCGATCCGGATTTCTTTCTTGGACTTCAGATTGCCGCCCTGCACCCGCGAAATCGTGGTGTGCAGGCCGAGGGCACGGTGGGTCAGGTCGAGGCGGTTATCGAACAGCACTTTGTCGATAGCCGGCGCGTTGCGCAGGTGCTCCTGTTTCAAGGCCAGCGCGTAGGCATACAGGGCCTTGTCGCTCTGCACGGCGTGACGTTCGGGGTAACGCTGCTCCAGGTAGGCGCCCAACTGGTCCTTGGCGATCAGTTGGCGCACTTGCTCCTGAAGGGCAGCGGGATAGGCCTGGAGGTATTTCAGCGCGGTCATTGAGGTCTGCAACAGGGTTCGAATGGGCGCCAGTGTAGCGAATTCAGCAGGAACGGGCGCGCAACCAGTCGACCACCGCCCCGGCCATCAACGGTGGGGCCGCCCATGGCCCCTGGACAAACGGGCAACCATTGGCCTTGAGCCACTGGGCTTGCTCCAGCGTCTCTACGCCCTCGGCGACTACCAGCACACCGAAATGCCCGCACAACTCGATAATGCTACGGGCCATCGCCGCATCCCGCGCCGAGCCCGGCAGGCCCGCGACCAATTGGCGGTCCAGCTTGAGCGTGTCGAATGGCAGGTCGCGCAGATGGGCCAGGGAACAGTGGCCGGAACCAAAATCATCCAGGGCGATGCGTACCCCGACCGCGCGCAGTAACTTGAACTGCTTGGCGGACGCTTCGAGGTTATGCATCAGGCTGTCCTCGCCGATTTCCACCTCCAACTGGCGCCCCTGCAACCCATGTCGGTCGAGTACTTGCTGCAGTTGGCTCGCCAGGTTGGGCATGTTGAACTGGCTGCTGCTCAGGCTCACGCTCAACACCAGTTCATCCTCGAACATGGCTTGCCACACCTGACGCTGAGCGGCGACCTGGTGGTAGATCCAGGCACTCAACTGGCTGATCAGCCGCGCCTCTTCCAGCAGCGGCAAAAACAGCCCCGGCGGTACATCGCCGACACTCGGGTGCTGCCAGCGCAACAACGCCTCGACGCCGCGCAGATGGCCGTCCTCCAGAGACACCTGGGGCTGGTACACCAGGGTGAAATCCTTGTTCTGAATGGCGTTGCGCACGCTGTCCTCGAGCATCAGCCGCGAGCGGGCACGACCGTTCATTTCCTGATCGTAATAGCGATATTGCTGACGCCCCGCACGCTTGGCCTCATACATGGCGATGTCAGCCGCACGCAACAGGCCGCCCAAGTCCGAGCCGCAATCCGGAAAAGTCGCGATGCCGATGCTGACCCCGAGCATCACCTCCAAGCCATCCACCTGTTGGCAAACAGACACCCGCTCGATCAGTTTTTCCGCAATCTTCGCCGCCTGTTCGGGGAACTCCAGCTCCAACAACGCCGTGAATTCATCCCCACCCATGCGTCCGAGAATGTCGTAGGAACGCAGGCAGCTCTGCAACTGTTCCGAAACCCAGCGCAGCACCCGATCACCCGCGTCATGCCCCAGCGAGTCGTTGACCCGTTTGAAGCCGTCGAGGTCCAGGTACAACAAGACCAGCGACTGCTCGGTGCGATCGCTGCGCAGCAGGGAGTTTTCCACGGCCTGGTAAAAGCCACGACGGTTCAACAACCCGGTCAGCGGGTCGGTCACCGCCTGGAACTCCAGTTGCTGATGCAGGTGGCAGACCTCGGACATGTCCAACACGGTCACCACCATGGCCTTCTGCTCGGCGGGCAACGGCGCACAAGAGAGCGCCACCGGCACCTGCTGACCGCGGCCGGTACGCAAGATCGCATCATGCAAACGCCAGGTTTGGCCTTGACGGAAACCGGCGTACATCTGCGATTCCAGCCAGGCAGGCACATGGGGTTTTTGCAGGAAACTCAAAAAATCCTTGCCCTTGAGCTCATCGTGCGTGGCATTGAGCAGGCGCGAAATCGCCGGGTTGGCGTACTCGATCACGCCCGCATCACTCACCACGAGGATGCCTTCGGCGGCGTTGTCCAGCACCGAGGCATTGAAGGCGCGGGCGGACTCCAGGTCATGGCTCAGGCGCTGCAACGCCCGACGGGTGCGCTGCTGCTCCAGCAACGCCTGGACCTTGGGCTTGAGGATATGCGGGTCGAAGGGTTTAAACAGGTAATCGATGGCGCCGCTGGCATAACCTTCCAGCACGGCGGCCGGCGATTGCGCATTCGCGCTGAGAAAGATGATCGGCGTCATGCGCGTGCGCTGGCTGCCGCGCATCAGGCGGGCGACTTCAAAACCGTCCATGCCGGGCATCATCACGTCGAGCAGCACCAGGTCTACCTCGTGCTGGAGCAACAGTTCCAGAGCCTCCAGGCCGGAACCGGCGGTCACCACCTGCCAGTCATCACCTTGCAAAAGGGCGCGCATGCTAATCAGATTTTCCGGGTAGTCATCGACCACCAGAAGAACCGAACCGCCATCGCCTTGGTGTGGAGCGCATTCCATGCTACGTCTCTTCCTTAAGGTACCGCACCGGTCAGTTCTGAGAGAAAACCCGGGCAAGCACTGAGGTCTCACTCTAGCCTTGGTTCCCAAAAATCAGAAGTGAAGCGGGGGCCATCATCGCACCAAAGACTGCTAAGCCGACTAACGGTCAACCCCTGCAGCCCACGGTTCATGGGGAACATGGCTTTTTGACATTCCCTTGGCGTCAATAATTTGCCAGGCATTCATTAACAAGCGGCGGACTACCGCCTATAAAGATGCTGTCTGGCCCAAGGGCCAAAGCCTATATCTATCTGTAAAAAGGCCTACGCCATGATTGATCTTTCCACCTGGAACCTGAGCATTCCGGTCGGCTCGCCCCCCGCGACCATCAACACCCCGAAGCTGATGAGTGGCTTCAATGACCAATATTTCCAGGCCGAAGGCAGCAACGTGCAATTCTGGACACCCGTCACCGGCACACGTACCGAGAACGCCATTTACCCCCGCAGCGAACTGCGCGAAACCTACGCCGACGGGCGTCTGCGCAACTGGACCTACCCCGAAGCCGACAATTATCTGCGCGCCACGCTGGCCGTCAACCAGGTGCCCTCCTCCGGGAAAATCGTCATCGGCCAGATCCACGCCTACGACAGCCAGAAACCCTTGATCAAGGTGGAATACCAGTTCAAGGAAAAAACCCAGACCGGCAACATTGTCGCCAAGGTCCGCATGCGCCCGGACGACGATGAAAGCCGGGTGATCATCGTCGCCTCCAATGTGCCGCTGGAGAAGAGTTTTACCTACGTGATCAACCTCAACAAAGCCGGGTTGCTCAGTGTCGTAGCAGCCGACGGGCAGTGGAATGAGCGCATTGGCGCGGCCTGGGGCAGCAAGCCGCTGTATTTCAAGGCGGGGGCGTATGTGCAGGACAACAGCGGGGATAGCAAGGAAGGGGCGAAGGTGACGTTTGCGAAGTTGGATATTGATCACGAGTGAACGGATTGGCCTCATTACGAGCAGGCATTGTCTGATCAGCACAATGAGCACGCCCTGGTAAACGCCGTTCCCCTGTGTAGCCTTAGGACTCGGTGCTGGTCCTACACGCCTGCAAGCTGATCAAATTCCAGCCGCAAAAAAAGCCCGCATCGCTGCGGGCTTCTTTTTAAACGCTTGAGGCTCAGTTCACCTTAGCGTTCAACTCACCTTTCAGGTAACGCTGGTACATCGCTTCCAGGGAGATCGGCTTGATCTTCGAAGCATTGCCCGCAGTACCAAACGCTTCATAACGTGCGATACACACATCGCGCATCGCGGTCACGGTGGCACCGAAGAATTTACGTGGGTCGAATTCGCTCGGGTTGGTGGCCATCAGGCGACGCATCGCGCCGGTGGATGCCAGGCGCAGGTCGGTGTCGATGTTGACCTTGCGCACGCCGTACTTGATGCCTTCGACGATTTCTTCAACCGGTACGCCGTAGGTTTCTTTGATGTCGCCGCCGTACTGGTTGATGATCGCCAGCCACTCTTGCGGCACCGAGGAAGAACCGTGCATCACCAGGTGGGTGTTGGGGATGCGCTTGTGGATTTCCTTGATGCGGTCGATGGCCAGCACGTCGCCGGTAGGCGGCTTGGTGAACTTGTAGGCGCCGTGGCTGGTGCCGATGGCGATGGCCAGGGCGTCGACCTGGGTCTTCTTGACGAAGTCGGCGGCTTCTTCCGGGTCGGTCAACATCTGGCTGTGATCCAGCACGCCTTCGGCGCCGATGCCGTCTTCTTCGCCAGCCATGCCGGTTTCCAGGGAACCCAGGCAGCCCAGCTCGCCTTCAACCGAGACGCCGCAGGCGTGAGCCATGGCCACGGTTTGTTGGGTGACGCGCACGTTGTACTCGTAGTCGGTCGGGGTCTTGCCGTCTTCGCCGAGGGAGCCGTCCATCATCACCGAGCTGAAGCCCAGTTGGATGGAACGCTGGCACACGTCCGGGCTGGTGCCGTGATCCTGGTGCATGCACACCGGGATGTGCGGGAATTCTTCGATCGCGGCGAGGATCAGGTGACGCAGGAACGGGGCGCCGGCGTATTTACGCGCACCGGCCGAAGCCTGGACGATCACTGGGGAGTCGGTCTTGTCAGCGGCTTCCATGATGGCGCGCATCTGCTCAAGGTTGTTGACGTTAAAGGCTGGGACGCCGTAGCCGAACTCGGCTGCGTGGTCCAGCATTTGACGCATGCTGATAAGTGCCATTGTGTTGTCTCTCCCGGTCGAGGGTCGTTAATCGTGCAAGCCTGCCGTAGCGGCGGCTGCTATTCAAGTTATTGCCGGTCAGGCTTTGCATACCTGGCCTGCTGAATCGTTTTTTCACTATCCGGTTCACTGCCTGTATCACTTTGGAACCGGATCAATGTGGGAGGGGGCTTGCCCGCGATGGCGATTTACCTGTCGACATCGCGGGTGGCTGACCCAACGCTATCGGGGGCAAGCCCCCTCCCACATTTTGGTCTCATTAATGTTGAGACCGTGTTCTGTTTACTGGGCCTTGCAGCCACGCCCGATCAGATCGTCGGTGGCCACCCAGTAAACCAGGCCTTCCTCACCTTTTGTGTGAAACGCCAACTGATCGTTGCTGTAGAGCACACCCGATGCCGCCACGTCCTGCTTGAGGCGGTAAACCTGGGTCGAGCCGCCGAGGCGGACATCCACTTCGGTGCGGGCCGGGTTGGCAAAGCGCCAGTTGACCTCGGCCTTGCTGTCGCAGGTCCAGGTCGTCCATTTGTCGGCAGGCTCTGCCTTGTTGAACATGTTCATGCTGCTGCAACCGGCCAGTAAGGCCAGTGCTGCCAGGGCGAAAACGCCTTTCATTGCCAATCCTCGCACGCAGGCCTTGGGCCTGCGTTGCAGTCGGTTAGTTGATCAGACCCTTCAAGGGCAACCCTGTTCCTGACCGTTGGGCGCAGAGTCGTATTTCTCCAGCCGTTCGTTGCCCATGCGCTTGTTGATCACCGGCATGGTCTCGGCTTGCCAATCAGCTTGGTAGCAGCTTTTTTTCTGCGCCGGCAGCGCCTTTCCAGGCGCCGGCGCCGCGCTCGGCGTGCTGCCGCAGCCGGCCAACAGGCCCGCTGCGATCACCAGTGCCAACGACTTGATCATGGGAAGGCTCCTTTTCCTGATCTGCCTCAGCCTTTGGCTCGGCTTTCCAGGACTTCAACCGCCGGCAGGACCTTGCCTTCGACGAACTCGAGGAACGCGCCGCCACCGGTGGAAATGTAGGAGATCTGGTCGGCAACGCCATATTTATCGATGGCCGCCAGAGTGTCGCCGCCGCCAGCGATGGAGAATGCCGAGCTTTCGGCAATGGCCTTGGCCAGCACTTTGGTGCCGTTGCCGAACTGGTCGAACTCGAACACACCGACCGGGCCGTTCCACAGGATGGTCCGGGAGGCTTTCAGCAATTGCGCGAAGTTGGCTGCGGTTTGCGGGCCGATGTCCAGGATCATGTCGTCAGCGGCCACGTCATCGATGAGTTTGACGGTGGCTTCAGCGCTTTCGGCAAATTCCTTGGCCACGACCACGTCCACCGGCAGCGGCACGCTGACCTTGGCCGCGATGGCGCGAGCGGTGTCCAGCAGGTCCGGCTCGTACAGCGACTTGCCCACCGGGTGACCGGCTGCGGCCAGGAAGGTGTTGGCAATGCCGCCGCCGACGATCAACTGGTTGCAGACCTGGCTCAGGCTGTTGAGCACGTCCAGCTTGGTAGAGACTTTGGAACCGGCCACGATGGCCGCCATTGGTTGGGCCGGCGCCTTCAGGGCCTTGCCCAGCGCGTCCAGCTCGGCAGCCAGCAACGGGCCGGCGGCAGCGACCTTGGCGAACTTGGCCACGCCGTGGGTCGAACCTTCGGCGCGGTGGGCGGTGCCGAAGGCGTCCATCACGAACACGTCGCACAGGGCGGCGTATTGCTGGGCCAGTTCGTCACTGTTCTTTTTCTCGCCCTTGTTGAAGCGCACGTTTTCGAACAGCACGACGTCGCCGGCTTTCACGTCGACGCCGCCGAGGTAGTCAGCCACCAGCGGCACGTCGCGGCCCAGGGCCTTGCTCAGGTAATCGGCCACAGGCTTGAGGCTGTTTTCGGCCGAGAACTCACCTTCGGTCGGACGACCCAGGTGGGAGCAGACCATCACGGCCGCACCTTTTTCCAGGGCCAGCTTGATGGTCGGCAGCGAGGCCAGGATTCGCGCATCGCTGGTGACAACACCGTCCTTGACTGGGACGTTGAGGTCTTCGCGAATCAGTACGCGTTTACCTTGCAGATCGAGGTCGGTCATCTTCAACACGGTCATGGGTGGCAATTCCTGAGGCTAAAGTTTTGGAGAGGCTGTTTGCAGATAGTGTTCTGCGACGTCCAGCATTCGGTTGGCAAACCCCCATTCGTTGTCGAACCAGGCCAGGATATTCACCAGCCTCGGGCCGGAAACGCGGGTCTGGCTGGCATCGACAATCGCCGAATGCGGGTCATGGTTGAAATCACAACTGGCGTGGGGCAACTCAGTGTAGGCCAGCAAACCTTTGAGCGGGCCGCTGGTGGCGGCGTCGCGCAGAATCCGGTTGACCTCCACCGCATCGGTGTCGCTGACGGTTTGCATGGTGATGTCCAGGCATGAAACGTTCACCGTCGGCACCCGCACGGCTTTGGCCTGAATTCGCCCGGCAAGTTCCGGCAACAGCCGTTCGATGCCACGCGCCAGACCGGTGGACACCGGAATCACCGACTGAAACGCCGAACGCGTGCGGCGCAGGTCTTCATGGTGATACGCGTCGATCACCGGCTGGTCGTTCATCGCCGAGTGGATGGTGGTGATCGACACGTAGTCCACGCCGATCGCCTGGTCCAGCAGGCGTAACAACGGCACGCTGCAGTTGGTGGTGCAGGAAGCGTTGGACACCAGCCGCTCAGCGCCGGTCAGGCAATCCTGGTTGATGCCGTAGACGATGGTGGCGTCGACATCCGCCTCGCTGGCCATCGGCTGGGAAAACAGCACACGCGGCGCGCCGGCATCGAGAAAACGCTGGCCGTCGGCACGGGTGTTATAGGCACCGGAGCATTCCAACACCAGGTCGACGCCCAGCGCCGCCCAGTCGATGCCCTCGGGGGTGGCACTGCGCAGCACTTTCACGCAGTCGCCCTTGATATGCAGACAATCGCCTTCCACCCGCACTTCGCCGGGGAACCGGCCGTGGGTGGAGTCAAAGCGTGTCAGGTATTCGATGCTGGCCATGTCGGCCAAATCGTTGATCGCGACAATCTCAAACCCGGCCGCCGCCCCTCGCTCGAACAGAGCACGCAAGACGCAACGACCAATACGGCCGTAGCCGTTGAGTGCAACTTTGTAAGGACGCGGTTGGGGCATGGGGTTCTCGCAGTGTGGGCGACACAAACCATCTAACCAATGTAGGAGCGAGCTTGCTCGCGAAGAACGAGAGAGCGCCGCGTCAAACCAGAGACGCTGCGTTATCGTTGACGATCTTCGCGAGCAAGCTCGCTCCTACAGTGGGTGCGATGGGCAGTCGCCACCGCACATCTGTGTGCAGCAGCCAGTTGGCCACCGCGTTCGCGCTTTTAGTCTTCCAGCAGCTCTTCAGCCTGACCCAGGATGTTTTCCAGGGTGAAACCGAACTCTTCGAACAAGGCTGGCGCCGGCGCCGACTCACCGTAGGTGGTCATGCCGATCACGCGGCCTTCCAGGCCCACGTACTTGTACCAGTAGTCGGCGTGAGCCGCTTCGATGGCGATACGCGCGCTGACCTGCAGCGGCAATACCGATTGCTTGTAGTCGGCGTCCTGGGCTTCGAACACGCTGGTGCAAGGCATGGACACCACGCGCACGTTGCGGCCCTGGGCAGTCAGCTTGTCGTAGGCCTGAACGGTCAGGCCGACTTCGGAACCGGTGGAGATCAGGATCAGCTCCGGCTCGCCGATGCAGTCCTTGAGCACGTAGCCACCACGGCTGATGTCAGCGATCTGCGCGTCAGTGCGAACCTGATGTTGCAGGTTCTGACGGGAGAAGATCAGCGCCGAAGGGCCGTCCTTGCGCTCGATCGCGTGTTTCCAGGCCACGGCGGATTCGACCGCGTCGGCTGGGCGCCAGCAATCCAGGTTCGGCGTGGTGCGCAGGCTGGTCAATTGCTCGACCGGCTGGTGGGTCGGGCCGTCTTCGCCCAGGCCGATGGAGTCGTGGGTGTACACGTGGATCACGCGTTTCTTCATCAGCGCGGCCATACGCACTGCGTTGCGCGCGTATTCCATGAACATCAGGAAGGTCGCGCCGTAAGGCACCAGACCGCCGTGCAGGGACACGCCGTTCATGATCGCGCTCATGCCAAATTCGCGCACGCCGTAGTACATGTAGTTACCGCTGGCGTCTTCGGCGGAGACACCTTTGCAACCTTTCCATAGGGTCAGGTTGGAACCGGCCAGGTCGGCCGAACCGCCGAGGAACTCAGGCAGCAACGGGCCAAAGGCGTTCAAGGTGTTCTGGCTGGCTTTACGGCTGGCGATAGTCTCGCCCTTGGCCGCGACTTCGGCGATGTAGGCCGAGGCTTTTTCCGCGAAGTCGGCAGGCAGGTCACCGGCGAGGCGGCGTACCAGCTCATTGGCAAGCTCCGGGAATTCGGCGGAGTAGGCGGCGAAACGCTGGTCCCACTCGGCTTCGGTGGCCAGGCCTTGTTCCTTGGCGTCCCATTCGGCGTAGATGTCGGCCGGGATTTCGAACGGGCCGTAGTTCCACTTCAGCGCTTCACGGGTCAGGGCGATTTCCGCGTCACCCAGCGGGGCGCCGTGGCAGTCTTCTTTGCCTTGCTTGTTCGGCGAGCCGAAACCGATGGTGGTCTTGCAGCAGATCAGGGTCGGCTGCTCGCTCTTGCGGGCGGTGTCGATGGCGGTCTTGATTTCTTCCGGATCGTGGCCGTCGACGTTGCGGATCACCTGCCAGTTGTAGGCTTCGAAGCGCTTAGGGGTGTCGTCGGTGAACCAGCCTTCGACTTCGCCGTCGATGGAGATGCCGTTGTCGTCGTAGAAGGCAATCAGCTTGCCCAGGCCCAAGGTACCGGCCAGGGAAGCGACTTCGTGGGAAATGCCTTCCATCATGCAGCCATCACCCAGGAATACGTAGGTGTGGTGGTCGACGATGTGGTGGCCGGGGCGGTTGAACTGCGCGCCCAGGACTTTTTCAGCCAGGGCGAAACCGACGGCGTTGGCCAGGCCTTGGCCCAGGGGACCGGTGGTGGTCTCGACGCCTGGGGTGTAGCCGAATTCCGGGTGACCCGGGGTACGGCTGTGCAACTGGCGGAAGTTTTTCAGATCGTCGATGGTCAGATCGTAGCCGGTCAGGTGCAGCAGCGAGTAGATCAGCATCGAGCCGTGGCCGTTGGACAGCACGAAGCGGTCACGGTCGGCGAAAGACGGGTTGGTCGGGTTGTGTTTCAGGTAGTCACGCCAGAGTACCTCGGCGATATCCGCCATGCCCATCGGGGCACCGGGATGGCCGCTGTTGGCTTTTTGCACGGCATCCATGCTGAGGGCACGAATGGCGTTGGCACGCTCACGACGGCTGGGCATCGCTGTTCTCCTGAGGGTTGAATAAAAGAAACGGAAAAAAGGACCGGCATTTTCCCTCAGCCACCGCCTGCGGGCAATGACAGATAGTCACTTGAGGGCGTTTTTCCTGTGGTTTGCGCGGCAATCGCCTGCAGAACCCTGCCGCCGCTTCGTCTAACGGGAATAGCGCTCGCTTATAACCGCCACTTATCGACCAATATCAAAACTTTTTGATATTGGCCTTGCGATGATTTCCACCCGTCACTAGACTGCTGGCCTTATGAACCTACCCGTGCCCTCCCTGCGTCCCGACGATGGCGATGAACTGGCTGCCTTATGCAAGGCCGCTGGCGATCCGTTGCGCCTGAACGTCTTGCGGGTGCTGGCCAACGATTCCTTCGGCGTGCTGGAACTGGCGCAGATCTTCGCCATCGGCCAGTCGGGCATGAGCCATCACTTGAAGGTCCTGGCCCAGGCCGACCTGGTGGCCACCCGCCGCGAAGGCAATGCGATTTTTTACCGCCGTGCCCTGCCCCACACCGAGTTGCTCGGCGGCAAGCTGCACAGCGCGCTGCTGGAAGAAGTGGACAACTTGAGCCTGCCCGGCGACGTGCAATCACGCATCGGCCAGGTTCACGGGCAGCGCGCGGCGGCCAGCCAGGACTTTTTCTCACGGGTCGCCGAGAAGTTTCGCGCTCAGCAAGACCTGATCGCCGGCTTGCCGCAATATCGCGAAAGTGTACTGGCGTTGTTGGACAAGCTGAGCTTCAGTCATAAAGCGACGGCCCTGGAAGTCGGGCCTGGCGATGGCGGCTTTTTGCCGGAACTGGCGCGCCGCTTTCAACAGGTCACGGCGCTGGACAACAGCCCGGCGATGCTCGAACTGGCACGCCAGCTGTGCGAGCGCGAGGCCTTGGGCAACGTCAGCCTGCAGTTGGCCGATGCCCTGAATGACACCAGCCTGCGGGCCGATTGCGTGGTGCTGAACATGGTCCTGCACCATTTCGCCGCCCCCGCCGACGCCCTCAAGCAGATGGCGAATTTGCTGCAACCCGGCGGTAGCCTGCTGGTTACAGATTTATGCAGCCACAACCAGAATTGGGCCAGGGAGGCCTGCGGTGATCTCTGGTTGGGTTTTGAACAGGACGATCTGGCCCGTTGGGCCACCGCTGCGGGACTCGTTCCCGGGGAAAGCCTCTATGTAGGTTTACGTAATGGTTTCCAGATTCAGGTCCGCCATTTTCAGCGACCGGCTGGCGACACTCACCATCGGTAAATATCAGGAAAACATCGAGATGAGCGAATACTCCCTTTTCACCTCCGAGTCCGTGTCTGAAGGGCATCCGGACAAAATCGCCGACCAGATTTCTGATGCGGTGCTGGACGCCATCATTGCTGAAGACAAGTTCGCCCGTGTGGCGTGCGAGACTCTGGTGAAAACGGGCGTGGCGATCATCGCCGGCGAAGTCACCACCACGGCCTGGGTCGACCTGGAGCATATCGTCCGCGAGGTGATCACCAACATCGGCTATAACAGCTCCAACGTCGGCTTCGACGGCGCGACCTGCGGCGTGATGAACATCATCGGCAAGCAGTCCCCGGACATCAACCAGGGTGTCGACCGCGCCAAGCCAGAAGACCAGGGCGCCGGCGACCAGGGCCTGATGTTCGGCTACGCCAGCAACGAAACCGACGTGCTGATGCCAGCGCCGATCACCTTCTCGCACCAACTGGTGCAGCGCCAGGCCGAAGCCCGCAAATCCGGCCTGCT
Organism: Pseudomonas sp. LY-1; assembly: GCF_053502595.1. Lineage (NCBI taxonomy): Bacteria > Pseudomonadati > Pseudomonadota > Gammaproteobacteria > Pseudomonadales > Pseudomonadaceae > Pseudomonas > Pseudomonas sp. LY-1. Next base: position 6,401,403 of record NZ_CP094353.1, read on the forward strand.
GCCGTGGCTGCGTCCGGACGCCAAGTCCCAGGTGACGTGCCGTTATGAAGGCGGCAAAGTGGTCGGTATCGATGCTGTCGTGCTGTCGACCCAGCACAACCCGGACGTTTCCTACGCCGACTTGCGCGAAGGCGTGATGGAACTGATCGTCAAGCACGTGCTGCCGGCTGAACTGCTGAACAAGGACACCCAGTTCCACATCAACCCGACCGGCAAGTTCATCATCGGTGGCCCGGTGGGCGACTGCGGCCTGACCGGGCGCAAGATCATCGTCGACAGCTATGGCGGCATGGCCCGTCACGGCGGTGGCGCGTTCTCCGGCAAAGACCCATCCAAGGTTGACCGTTCGGCGGCCTACGCCGGTCGCTACGTGGCCAAGAACATCGTTGCCGCTGGCCTGGCCGAGCGTTGCGAGATTCAGGTGTCCTACGCCATCGGCGTGGCCCAGCCTACGTCGATCTCGCTGAACACCTTCGGCACCGGCAAGATCAGCGATGACAAGATCGTCAAACTGGTGCGCGAGATCTTCGACCTGCGCCCTTACGCGATCACCACCATGCTCGACCTGCTGCACCCGATGTACCAGGAAACCGCGGCCTACGGCCACTTCGGCCGTACCCCGGCGCAGAAGACGGTCGGCGACGACACCTTCACCACCTTCACCTGGGAAAAAACCGACCGCGCCAACGACCTGCGTATCGCTGCCGGCTTGTAATCGCTTGCGCTACCCAAAGCCCTGCCGGGTTCGCCCGGCGGGGCTTTTTATTGTCGGGAGTTTCGCCTCGGTGTTCACATTTTTTGGATCCAAACCTTGCAGGCTAAATAGTGGCCCACTAGAATCCGCGCCCTCTCGGGCCCTCCACCTTATTCTGGATATTGCACTGCGCCGGCTCGGGACTCATCAGCGCGCAGGCAATCGGACATTGAGGTTTTCATGCAAATTTCCACGCTCGCCCCTGCCGCCCTGCTGCTCAGCCTGTTTGCCCTGCCGGTGAACGCCGCCGACCTGAGCGCACTGAGTGGCGCACTGAGCTCCCAGCTCGGTGGCGGCAACTCCGGCGACTGCCAGCAGCATGCCAAAGACCTGCAAACCAAGATCGACGCGGCCAACGCCAAGAACGACGCGTTGAAAGTGAAGGCCTTCGAAGCTGCGCTGGAGCAGGTCAACAAAGGCTGTAACAAACTCGCCGAGTCCCAGGCCAACGTCGATGCCAAGCAGCAAAAGCAGCAGGCCAAGGCAGAAAACAACGATGCCGTGAAAGCCCTGGGTGGTCTGTTCAAGTAAGCAGAAACACCCGGTAAAAAGCCCCGCTCTGTCGGGGCTTTTTTGTGGGCGCGAAGATCCCTTAGGCTGAACGCCCCTTACCGAGCAAGGATGCTCCCGATGCGCTTGCTGATCGTTCTTTTACTCAGTGTTCTAACCGGGTTGGCCAGGGCTGAAGAGTGCCCCGATGACGCACGGGCGCAAATCGGCCCGCTGGCTCGGCAAATCAGCCTCTGGGACGACAGTTACCACCGGCTCGGCCATTCGCCCATCAGCGACGAACTCTACGACCAGGCCCGCCAGCGCCTGGCTCACTGGCAGCGGTGTTTCCCGCAACCGGCGGCGGTGGCCGACAAGCCTCTGGCCAGCTCACGGGGCACCTCGCCGCACCCGGTGGCCCATACGGGCCTGGACAAATTGCTCGACGAACACGCCGTCGGCGAATGGCTCCAGGTTCGCCAAGATGTGTGGGTCCAGCCCAAGGTCGATGGTGTCGCCGTGACCCTGGTGTACCGCCAGGGGCGCCTGCACCAGGTGATCAGCCGGGGCGACGGCCTGCTCGGCCAGGACTGGTCGGCCTGCGCGAAAAAAATCCCCGGTATCGTCCAGCAACTGCCGGAGCCCATCGACCTGGTGCTGCAAGGTGAGCTCTATTGGCGTCTCGACGACCATGTGCAATCAAGCCTGGGCGGGCTCAATGCGCGCAGCAAGGTGGCCGGTTTGATGAACCGTCGACAGTTGAGCGACGCCGAGGCCGCCGGGATCGGTCTGTTTGTCTGGGCCTGGCCCGACGGCCCGGCGGACTTCACCGAGCGCCTGGCCACCCTGGCAGGCTGGGGCTTCATCGACAGCCAACGCTACAGCCGGCCCATCCAGGACATCGCCGGCGCCGCCCGCTGGCGCACCTACTGGTACAACCATCCACTGCCTTTTGCCAGTGATGGCGTCGTGCTGCACCAGGCCACGCGCGCACCCGCCAAGCGCTGGCAGGTCAGTGCGCCTTACTGGGCAGTCGCCTGGAAATACCCCGCCGCCAAAGCCCTCGCGCTGGTACGCAAGGTGCAGTTCAACATCGGCCGCACCGGGCGCATCACCCCTATCCTGGAACTCGAACCGGTGCGCCTGGACGACCGGCAGATCAGCCGCGTCAGCACCGGCTCCCTGCAACGCTGGAAAACCCTGGATATCCGCCCCGGCGACCAGGTCGCCATCAGCCTCGCCGGCCAGGTCATCCCGCGACTGGACGAGGTGGTCCTGCGCAACGAGACCAGAGTGGACATCCAAGTTCCCAACGCCCGGGACTTTCACGCCCTGAGTTGCTGGCAACTGGACCCTGGCTGCGAAGAACAGTTGCTGTCCCGCCTGACCTGGTTGAGCGGCAACCAGGGCCTGGGCCTGCCGCATATGGGCCGGGAGACGTGGAACGTATTGATCCAGGCCGGTCTAATCGCAGGCTTCCTCGATTGGTTGACCCTCGATGCGGCAGAGCTTGCTAACATTGAGGGCTTCGGCGATCGCAGCCGTGCGCGGGTGCTCGACAGTATCCAAAGCGCGCGGCAACGGCCTTTCGCTCAATGGCTCAAAGCCCTGGGCGTACCGCCTGCGGCACGCAATAACCTGGAAGGCGACTGGCAGGCGCTGGTTGCCAAGGACACCCAAGCCTGGCTGGCCCTGGATGGCATCGGCCCGGGCCGCGCGGCGCAACTCAGCGCTTTTTTTCGCGACCCGCAGATACAGGCTTTGGCTGAGACACTACGCGTGGCCGGAATAGACGGGTTTTGAACCCGACCCGGCCATCAGATTGCGACTTTGGAGCTCCATATGAAATTTTTAGCCCCTTTTGCCCTGCTGACCGTCGCATGCTTCATGGCGACGCCGCTGCTGGCAGCCGAAGAAGCAACCCCGCTGACCGGCTGCGCCGCCAAGCGCCAGGCCATCAGCACCCAGATCGAACAGGCCAAGGCCCATGGTGACAGCGCGCAACAGGCCGGCCTGGAGAAAGCCCTGAGTGAAGTCACGGCCAACTGCAACGACGCGACCTTGAAAAAGGAACGCGAAAACAAGGTGCTCGACGCCAAGCATGACGTCAGCCGCCGTCAGGCCGACCTCGACAAGGCGATGAAAAAAGGCGACGCGGACAAGATCAACAAACGCAAGGACAAACTGGCCGAGTCGCGCAAAGCACTGCAGGATGCGGTGGAAGAACTCGACCAGTAAACCGGTCAGTGGTCCCGGAACTGCTTATGACAAGCGCTGCAGGCATCTTCGACTTTCTGCACTGCAGGCGAAAGGTTACTGGCCTTGTAAGGCTGCACCTTGCTTGCGATCACCAATTCACCGGTGGCCGCTTCGAGGTCGCGGGCCATTTGCTGGAATTGCGCCTGTTTTTGCCAGACGTCGTCCTTGGCGCTGGTGTGGTCTTCCTCACGCACGCTCGGAAAATGCTTCCATGGCTCATGGGACAGCGCATCGAGCTTGACCGCGCCTTCGGCGAACTTCGCGCCGTCGAACGGGATGCGCCCACGCAACATGCCACCCAGGTCTTCGCCGGTCTTGAGCATTTGCTTGAAAATCGCTTTGCGCTGGCCCAGGGGCGAATTCGGATCAACGCCGCCACAGGCGGACAGCGCCAGGCAGGCCAGCAGTACAACAGTCAGTTTTTTAAAAGTCATGGTGGCTTCGAGGTCACGGGAAACGGCGGCCAGTATCCTCGCCCCACCCGCAAAGACCAATAGCCCTATTAACGATAAGGGTTGCCCAAACGCGTCGACGCACGGGCAATCGCTTCAGGAATTGCTTGTATGAATATCGCTTTGAAACCCTGGAGCCGCCGTCTGGCGTGGGCTCTACCGATGATCGCGGTGCTGGCCGGCTGCGATGCGGGCAAGGACACGCACAAAGATGAAACAATCAAACCCCATGCGGTGGCCACCTATGTGAACGCACCGTGGGAAGCCCTGCCGGCAGTGTCCGACAGCGAACTGCTGGCCGGGTTTGAGTCCTGGCGCAGCGCCTGCCAACGCCTCAAGGCTGACCCGGTGTGGGGCACGACCTGCGCGGCGGCAACGGCGGTACCAGGCGATGCCGCGGCAGTTCGCGGTTTTCTCAAAGAACGCCTGGACGTATTCGGCCTGCGCTCGGCCGACAACACACCGAACGGCCTGATCACCGGCTACTACGAACCCGTCTACCCCGGCAGCCTGACCGAAACCCCCACCGCCCATGTGCCGGTGTACGGCGTGCCGGACGACCTGATCATCGTCAACCTCGAAAGCATCTACCCGGAACTCAAGGGCAAGCGCCTGCGCGGCCGCCTGGAAGGTCGTGTACTCAAGCCGTATGACGACGCCAGCACGATCAACGGCCAAGGCTCCACCGCCAAGCCGATCGCCTGGCTGACCGACCCGATGGACCTGCAGTTCCTGCAGATCCAGGGTTCGGGGCGGATTCAACTGGCAGGCGGGCGCCAATTGCGCATCGGCTATGGCGACCAGAACGGCTACCCCTACCGTCCTATCGGCCGCTGGCTGGTGGAGCAAGGCGAACTGAAGAAAGAAGACGTGACCATGGGTGCCATCGGCGCCTGGGCCAAGGCGCATCCGCAGCGCATTCCGGAACTGCTGGCGAGCAACCCCAGCTACGTGTTCTTCAGCGCCCGCCCCGACAGCAACGAAGGCCCTCGCGGCTCGCTGAACGTGCCGCTGACCGCCGGCTACAGCGTGGCGGTGGATCGCAAGGTGATTCCGCTGGGCAGCTTGTTGTGGCTGTCGACCACACGCCCGGACGGTGCGCCGATCGTGCGCCCCGTCGCCGCGCAGGATACTGGCGGCGCAATCACCGGCGAAGTGCGCGCAGACTTGTTCTGGGGCACAGGGGCGGCCGCAGGCGAACTGGCAGGGAATATGAAGCAGCAGGGGCAGATCTGGATGTTGTGGCCAAAGGGCGCCGCATTACCCCAGGTACCGGATGCCCCGGCCGGCACCTGACAGACGCTGATCGACAGTGTGGGGCAAGCCAGCCCCCACACTGCGGCAAGCGTTAGATCGAGACGAAGAAGAAACTCGCAATCAGCGCCATGCCCACCGCCCACACCAACGAGCGCAGGATGGCCCAGTCCGCCAGGTAGCAGATGATGTACAGCAGGCGGCTGGTGATAAACAGCACCGCGAGGACATTGATCGTGACCAGTTCGGCGGTGCCGGCCAGGTGCGCGATGATCACTGCGGCAGCAAACGCCGGGGTCACTTCAAAGCTGTTGAGCTGCGCGTTATGGGCGCGTTTGGCGAAGCCTTCCAGGGTATCGAGGAAGGCACGCGGGTCATGGTTCTGCCGTGGCCCGAACTTGCCGCCACTGAATTTGGCCACACCGGTACACAGGTACGGCAGAAAGATTGCAATCAATACACACCAGAAAGCGACAGTCATCACTCATTCCTTTTTTGGTTTTATCAAGGCGATCAACGCTTTATCACAAACATGCAGATCCGCATCCAGCCACAGGCTCTGCGCCCAACCGCATGGCCCAAAGCACTCAAGCGTAGCTCATCAAAACGCACACCCCCAACCGCCATGGGTTGTGTCGGCAGCGCGTTGATTCTGCCGCTCACTGATCCTTATTGATCCGCTGCGGATGCCTCGGGTCCGCTGCAACCTTACCCGGCAAGCTGCTTTCGCTGCGGATCTGCGCATGACTGATCAGCGCAAAGATACAGCTGCCGCCAATGATATTGCCGGCCAGGGTCGGCCCGGCGAATATCAGCCAGAAATCCTTCCACGGCAGTTCACCGGCAAATACCAGGTAAGACACTTCCGCCGAGCCGACCACGATGTGGGTGAAATCCCCCAGCGCCATCAAGTAGGTGATCAGGATGATGATCCAGAGCTTGGCGCTTTCCATCGACGGAATCATCCACACCATGGTGGCGATCATCCAGCCGGAAACGATGCCCTTGGCGAACATCTGGCCGGGGGCGTTTTCCATGACTTTGCGTCCGATCTCAAGGAAGGCCTGATCGGTCTTGGTATCGAAGATCGGCAGGTGCAGCATCACATAAGCCACCAGCAAGGTGCCGCACAGGTTGCCCACCAGCACCACCGTCCACAGCCGCAGCAAGCGCCCGGCATTGGCCAGGGTCGGTTTGCTCATCACCGGCAGCACTGCGGTCAGGGTGTTTTCGGTGAACAACTGCTGACGCGCGAGAATCACCGCCAAAAAGCCCGCGCAGTAACCGAAACTGGCGATGACTTTGAACCCTTCACCGTCCGGCAGGCGCGAATTGAGCAGGCCCATGCCCATCAATGACAGGCCCATGGTCAGGCCGGCCGCCAGCGCCGACCACCACAATGCCGCCACCGTGCGCTCCAGTTCCTGGTCGCCCTGGGTGCGGATGATTTCATGCAGCACCGCCGCGCGGGGTGGCTGGTTCTTGTCGACGTCGTGCTGCTCTTCCTTCGACAGGTTGGGGGTCTTGCCGTCGTCGTGCGTGGCCATGATGCTCCAGAGTCCAAGGGGTGCCTGTAGCTACGACAGGCTGGAACGATGGCTGTTCAGTGGCCTGGCAACTAAACCGGTATGCGCCAGGCCTTGGCCATCTCCACCGTGGTCGAGCTGAACGGTTTTGACCAGGGCTTGTTGCGCGCGCCGTAGTGCCGAATGATCTCGTCGAGCACCCGGTTGAACGCCGCGGGGGTGGTCGCCTTGGCCAAATCCGCCGCAGCGCGTTGCAGCAGGTCGACATTGGCGTCGGTCTGGCCCGGCCGGTACAGCGATGGGTAGATGACCTCGCGGGTGAAGTTTTCGGCCTTTACCGCGATGTCGCGCCGTTTCATTTCGGCGACCGCACTGGCCATGACGCTGGACATCGGCGAGGCGCCCGAAGCCTGCTTGGCCGCCACCTGCAACAACTGCTGAAAATTGCGCTGCCCCACGGCATTCAATCGACGCCCCAGCCACTCGACGTGCTCAGGCCGGCTGGCGAGCGCATCCAGGTTACGCAGCGCGGCAGACAGCTCAGGGGTGAAGATCAGGGTGTCGTGGGCCTGGTTCACCTTGGCAATGGCACTGTCCAGGGTTTGCAGCGCTTGTTGTGCGTTCTGTCTGAACATCAACACCGCGGCGGCGGCCGGGTCTTTCTGCAAGGTTGCCTGCGCACTGGCCAGCATCGCATCGTCCATTGCCAGCACCGCGTCATCCAACGAGGCGAACGTGTGATGCTCGCGCACCGTGTCGCGTTGTTCCAAGTGCGCCGCCACGGTTTTGCGCGCCTGTGCCTGTAGATGCTGCTTGTCTTGCGCGCTCATGGTGAAATTCACGGTGCCGTTGAGCGTGCCGCGAAAGTCCCCCTTATCCGTCTTCAGCGGCAGGACCACGGTCTGCTCGGCAAACGCCTTGAGCCGCTCATTTTGATAGGCCTCGGCGGACGCATGGGGCGTTCCGGTCAGCTTGTCGACGAGGCTGCTGAAAAAACCGCCGCCTTTTTTCGGCGTCGCTGCGTCTTCGGCTTCAAACTTGACGATCAGAGACTCGTGCTGGCTCAACGGGCTTTCTGCAAACGAGGGCTCGATCACCCCGGGGGCCGGCGTGTTGAGCAGCAGGCCGCCGTCCTGGAATGCAGTGGCTTCGGCGGTTTCCTGGAAGGCATGCCCCTGCTCGCCAGGGCGCTTGAAAAGCACCGGCAACGACGCCGAGATGTGCGCGGCGCGGGCGATGTCCATGTCCGGGGTCAGGCTGGCGTTGAACGTCACCAGTTGCGGGCGGCCGTCGAACATCCCTGTGCCGGTGATATTGAGCGGTTTGATCGCCGGGATATGTCGGTTCAACACCTCAAGATCGCGAAACGTCAGAGCCTCGCCGGCGCTGATCCGGTCGGCGATTTTCATGACTTCACCAGGCCGGGTGGCCCTTGGCGTAGCGGCGATATGGGCAAGGACCGATTGGCGCGACTCATCGCGCAGCAATTGCTCCAAGGGACGCGCCTCGGTTTGCAGGCGCGGCATCATGGTCAGCAACAATTGAGAGATATTGCCCGCCGGGCCTGGCAAGCGCCTGGTGAGTTTGCCCAGGCGAGCACTGGCCTCTTGCAGCCAGGCTGTCAACGGGTCGTCGCTGTTCAACAGGCTCGGCAGGTCGATGCGGTTCGATAGCTTGCCGAAGACCTCGGCGTTCATGCCGCTGGCGAGCAACGAGGCAGAAATCGCGCCGGCGGATGAGCCGGAAATAACCTGGATACCTTGCAGCTTCCCACTGTCCTCCAGCGCCTGCACCATTCCCGGATAGGCAATGCCTTTGGCACCTCCGCCGCTGAGCACCAGATGGCTGGGCGGTGGCGGCGACAACACCACCTCCACCTGGCCGTCAATATTGCGGGAAAGACTCAGTTTGCGCGGTCCCGCGGCCTCAACCAACGTGGTTTTCACGTCTTGGCTGAGGGGGGCTTGCGATGACTGGAGCGAAAGCGGCTGCATCTGCTCAGCCGGATTGGACGACACTCTCATACATAGGCTCTCGATACAGAACGTAGTCCTGAGTCGTGAGAAAGCCTGGGAAAGATCCACGCGGAATGATTTGGTAAAGCAATCAAACCGCTGTGCGGTTACACAGGAGGGCTGTCTTCCTTGAACTGGTCTTTCACGTATTTGATCTCGGTCCGGCCGTGAGGCGCGGGCAAACCGTCTTCGCCGAGGTTGACGAAGACCATTTTTTCCACGGTGAGGATGCTTTTGCGGGTGATCTTGTTGCGCACTTCACAGGTCAGCGTGATGGAGGTGCGGCCGAAATCGGTGGCGGTGATACCCAGCTCGATGATGTCGCCCTGGCGCGAGGCGCTGACGAAGTTGATTTCGGAAATGTACTTGGTCACCACGCGCTGGTTGCCCAATTGGACAATCGCGTAGATGGCTGCTTCCTCGTCGATCCAACGCAGCAGGCTGCCGCCGAACAGGGTGCCGTTGGGGTTGAGGTCTTCAGGTTTTACCCATTTGCGGGTGTGGAAGTTCATGGTCACTCCAAAGCGTCTTGCCGAATGATGGGCAATATCATGGCAGAGCCTGGGCGCAAGCTCTATGCGCCATTGCCTATCGCCCCCATGCGGGATCTTCATATCGCCGACAGAAAGGCTTGGGAAGTGCCGCGTACACAGCTATAATCGCACCCGCTTCAAAACGGTCATCTTCAGTTGATACCGTTCTCCCGCCACCTGTCCGAGGGGCGCTGCAGCAGGTTAGACCTGTCAGGCTCGGATGGGGCGTTGTCCGGCCTGGTTGTCCTGGCCTGATACTAAACGCACAACGGCGCCCATTCGCACACTACGAATGGAGGCTCTTCATGAGCGCTGTAATTACGCCTGCAGATTTCAACGACTACAAAGTCGCCGACATGTCCCTCGCTGCCTGGGGCCGTCGCGAAACCTTTATCGCCGAATCCGAAATGCCTGCGCTGATGGGCCTGCGTCGCAAGTACGCCGCTGAGCAACCGCTCAAGGGCGCGAAGATTCTCGGCTGCATCCACATGACCATCCAGACTGCCGTGCTGATCGAAACCCTGGTTGCCCTGGGTGCCGAAGTGCGTTGGTCGTCCTGCAACATCTTCTCGACACAAGACCAGGCCGCCGCCGCCATCGCTGCTGCCGGTATCCCGGTATTCGCCTGGAAAGGCGAGACCGAAGCAGAGTACGAATGGTGCCTGGAGCAAACCATCCTGAAAGATGGCGCGCCTTGGGATGCCAACATGGTCCTCGACGACGGCGGCGACCTGACCGAGCTGCTGCACAAGAAGTACCCGCAGATCCTCGACCGCGTCCACGGCGTGACCGAAGAAACCACCACCGGCGTACACCGCCTGCTGGACATGCTGGCCAAGGGCGAGCTGAAAATCCCGGCCATCAACGTCAACGACTCGGTGACCAAGAGCAAGAACGACAACAAGTACGGCTGCCGTCACAGCCTGAACGATGCGATCAAGCGCGGCACCGACCACCTGCTGTCGGGCAAGCAAGCCCTGGTGATCGGCTACGGTGACGTGGGCAAGGGTTCGTCCCAGTCCCTGCGCCAGGAAGGCATGATCGTCAAGGTCTCCGAAGTCGACCCGATCTGCGCCATGCAAGCCTGCATGGACGGTTTCGAAGTGGTTTCGCCGTTCATCGATGGCATCAACGATGGCAGCGAAGCGAGCATCGACAAGGCCCTGCTGGGCAAGATCGACCTGATCGTCACCACCACCGGTAACGTGAATGTCTGCGATGCCAACATGCTCAAGGCCCTGAAGAAGCGCGCCGTGGTGTGCAACATCGGTCACTTCGACAATGAAATCGACACCGCTTTCATGCGCAAGAACTGGGCATGGGAAGAAGTGAAGCCACAGGTACACAAGGTTCACCGTACCGGCTCGGGCGATTTCGACCCGCAGAACGACGACTACCTGATCCTGCTGGCCGAAGGCCGCCTGGTAAACCTGGGTAACGCCACTGGCCACCCAAGCCGCATCATGGACGGCTCGTTCGCCAACCAGGTACTGGCGCAGATCTTCCTGTTCGGCCAGAAGTACGCCGACCTGTCGCCGGCCCAGAAAGCCGAGCGTCTGACCGTGGAAGTGCTGCCGAAGAAACTCGACGAAGAAGTGGCCCTGGAAATGGTCCGCGGCTTCGGCGGCGTGGTGACTCAACTGACCAAGACCCAGGCCGACTACATCGGCGTGACCGTCGAAGGTCCGTTCAAGCCGCACGCTTACCGCTACTAAGTAACCAGCTCCACCTGCTCTAACCTGTAGGAGCGAGCTTGCTCGCGAAAAACCCAAGGGCACCGCGTACAGCCTGTTTGACGCGTTATCGTTGACGTTCTTCGCGAGCAAGCTCGCTCCTGCAGTGCAGGTGGGTTGCACAGTCGGCTTCTGAGTTTCCAAGGGTATTACCATGTCCCAAGACCGTCGCTACAGCTTCGAGTTCTTTCCGACCAAGACCGATGCTGGGCATGAAAAACTGATGGCGACTGCCAAGCAGTTGGCCAGCTACCACCCCGACTTCTTCTCCTGCACCTACGGCGCTGGCGGCTCGACCCGTGACCGCACGATCAACACCGTGTTGCAGCTGGAAAGCGAAGTCAAAATTCCCGCCGCGCCGCACTTGTCGTGCGTGGGCGACAGCAAGGCCGACCTGCGCGCCCTGCTGACCCAATACAAAGGCGCCGGCATCAAGCGCATCGTCGCCCTGCGCGGTGACCTGCCATCCGGCATGGGCATGGCCAGCGGTGAGCTGCGCTACGCCAACGACCTGGTGAGCTTCATCCGCGAAGAAAGCGGCGATCACTTCCACATCGAAGTGGCGGCTTACCCGGAGATGCACCCACAGGCGCGCAACTTCGAAGACGATCTGCAGAATTTCGTGCGCAAGGCCAACGCCGGCGCCGACAGTGCGATCACCCAGTACTTCTTCAACGCCGACAGCTACTTCTACTTCGTCGAGCGTGTACGGGCCATGGGTGTGAACATCCCGATCGTGCCGGGCATCATGCCGATCACCAACTACAGCAAGCTGGCGCGCTTCTCCGACGCCTGCGGTGCTGAGATCCCACGCTGGGTACGTAAACAACTGGAAGCCTATGGCGACGACGTCAAAAGCATCCAGGCATTCGGCGAACAGGTAATCAGTGAGATGTGTGAACAATTGTTGCAAGGTGGTGCGCCAGGGCTGCATTTCTATACCCTGAACCAGGCTGAACCTAGCCTTGCCATCTGGAACAACCTCAAGCTGCCACGCTGAAGTTTGCCCGGCTGTGCCAAGGCCCTCGTTTCTACGAGGGCCTTTGTCGTTTTACATGCCCACGGAACCCAGCAGTCCATGAATACAGTGCCCTCGACTTCCCGCCCGCAACTGGTGTATCTGGTTTTCGGTGCCCAGACCTACCATCAGGAAGCCGTCTTCAGTATCGCCAGCGCCTTGGCTTTTCTGCAGGACACCCCGGACGCCGTCGTGGACATCCAGGTATTCAGCGACAACCCCGAACCCTATCGCCTGCTGCCGGTACGCGTGCGCCCGCTGGACGACGCCACCCGCAAACGCTGGAGCGAGCCCCACGGCTATCACTTCCGCACCAAACACGTGGTGCTGCGCCAGGTGCTGGAAGAGTCGTCGACAGCCCTGCTGATCGACACCGACACCTTCTTCCACCATTCGCCCACAGCCCTGTTCGAGCGCGTGCAACCCGGCACTCTGCTGTGCAACGCCTTCTACACCAAGTACGGCGACAATCACGAAAGCATCCTCTATAGCGCCCTGCACCAGCGCCTGCTGGACATGGGCGTGGCCGACGATGACATGATGACCCTCAACTCCGGCGTCATCGGCCTGACGCAACAGGACGCGCACATCCTCGATCACTCCATCGAGTTGATGGATGAACTGTTCCCCCACGCCCAGGGCGCCTACACCCTGGAAGAGTTCTGCCTGTCGATCGCCGCCTACCGCACCGTGAATGTGCGCGAGTGCCCGGACCTGATCCACCATTACTGGAGCCGCAAGCAGCTGTTCCGCGCCAAGGTCAAGGCGTGGATCGCCAAGCATGCGGCCGCCCCCACCAGCGCGCAGGCCCTGGCCGACACGCGTCAGGTTTCCTCGCACCTACCGCGCCCGCCGCGCTTGCAGCGCCTGATGTACAAACTGATCACCCTGCTCTTGCCCAAGCACCAGCAGCAGTTCATCCGCGAAGTTCTCTACGGTTGCTACGAGCACGAGAACGAGTTCGACCAGGCGTGTGGCCCGGTGTGGTGGGACAAGGCGCGGCAGAATCAGGAAGAGCGCCAGCAACGTCCGCTCGACGCCCACCAACTGGAGCACTGGTTCGCCAACCCGGTGGTCAGGCTGATTCTGGGCGAGCGGCGCAGCGCGATCTACGAACATTTGATAACCTCGCCCGCCAAATAACGATCCTTGCAGATGCGCGTGCCAGAGCTTCTCTTTCATTCAGGAGCATCGTAACCTCAGGCCATGTCCGCCCTTCTGAAGCTGTTGACTGCGACTCTTTTTACTTGCCTGAGCCTGGCCGCTCACGGCGAGAAATTGCGCATCGTCACCGAACCGTGGGCGCCTTACGTGTATGACGACAACGGCACGATGCGCGGGCTGGACTATGAAACCACGGTGATCGTGTTCCAGCGCCTGGGCGTCGATGTGCAGTGGCAATTCCTGCCGTGGAAACGCTGCCTGGCGATGCTCGAACAAGGCCACGCCGACGGCGCGCTGGACATTTTCCACAGCCATGAGCGCGATGCCCTGCTGCTGTACCCCAGCGAACCGCTGTCGGAAGTGGAGTTCGTGCTGTTCTACGCCAATGAGCGGCCCCACCCGGTCCAGACCCTCGACGAGTTGCGCGGGCTGACCGTGGGCACCTCGCCGGGTTACCTGTACGGCGCCGAATTCAGTGAGTCCAGCGTGTTCCAACGCGAGCCGGCGCCGAGTCATGAAGCGAACTTCGGCAAATTGCTGCTTGGCCGCATCGATCTGCTGGTGACTGACCGCAGGGTCGGCCAGCATGTGATCGCGGCCTTGGGCCTGGAAGGCCAGGTCAGCCAGGCGCCCGCCGTGATCCGCCGCCAGCAGCAGTTCCTTGCCGTGCGCCGTGGCGCGGGCATGGACCTGCTGGTGCAGCGCTTTGCCGCCGAACTCAAGCGTTTCAAGCAAGAGCCGGCCTACGCCGCCTTGAGCGCCAAATATGGTGGTATTCAAAGCGCAGCGGCGCCGATTACACTGCACGAACACACCGTTGAGCAGCAGGAAAGCAGCGCGCGGTGATTGCTCTGTTATACTCGGACCTTCCCGCCAGGCTTACGCCCGGCCGCTGAGGTCTTGAAAAAGACACCCAACCCAGCTACTGCGCAGCTTTGCGGCCCGCGCGAGCCATTGGAGTGTCCGCCAGACGCAGCAGGACCGGACGGGGTTGCGCTCCCCTAAGCGCCATTCACGCCCGGCAAGATTATCCCTTTGGGCCAAGCCCTAACTAAAACAGGATTACTCATGTCCTTTGCTTCCCTCGGTCTCTCCGAGGCTTTAGTCCGCGCCATCGAGGCAGCGGGCTATACCGAGCCTACTCCGGTGCAACAGCGGGCTATTCCCGCCGTGTTGCAAGGTCGCGACCTGATGGTTGCGGCTCAGACAGGTACTGGTAAAACCGGCGGCTTCGCCCTCCCGATTCTGGAGCGGTTGTTCCCCAATGGTCACCCGGACAAGTCCCAGCGTCATGGCCCGCGCCAACCGCGCGTACTGGTCCTGACCCCTACCCGCGAACTCGCCGCCCAAGTGCACGACAGCTTCAAGCTGTATGCCCGCGACCTGAAGTTCGTCAGCGCCTGCATCTTCGGCGGCGTCGGCATGAACCCACAGGTTCAGGCCATGTCCCGTGGCGTTGACGTCCTCGTCGCCTGCCCGGGTCGCCTGCTCGACCTGTGCGGCCAAGGCAGCGTCGATTTGTCCCACGTGGAAATCCTCGTGCTCGACGAAGCCGACCGCATGCTCGACATGGGCTTTGTCCATGACGTGAAAAAGGTCCTCGCCCGCCTGCCGGCCAAACGTCAGAACCTGCTGTTCTCGGCAACGTTCTCCAACGACATCACCGCCCTGGCCGGCAAGTTGCTGCACAACCCGGAGCGCATCGAGGTCACGCCGCCGAACACCACGGTCGAGCGTATCGAACAACGCGTGTTCCGCCTGGCCGCCAGCCACAAGCGTTCGTTGCTGGCGCACCTGATCACCCACGGCGCGTGGGAACAAGTGCTGGTGTTCACCCGCACCAAGCACGGCGCCAACCGCCTGGCCGAGTACCTGGACAAGCACGGCCTCACCGCCGTCGCCATCCACGGCAACAAGAGCCAGAACGCGCGCACCAAAGCGCTGGCCGACTTCAAGGCCGGTGAAGTACGCATCCTGGTGGCCACCGATATCGCCGCACGCGGCCTGGATATCGACCAACTGCCGCACGTGGTCAACTTCGAGCTGCCTAACGTCGACGAAGACTACGTACACCGTATCGGCCGTACCGGCCGTGCCGGTCGTTCGGGCGAAGCCATCTCCCTGGTTGCGCCGGACGAAGAAAAACTGCTGAAAAGCATCGAGCGCATGACCAAGCAGAAAATCGCCGACGGCGACCTGATGGGCTTCGATGCCAGCACCGTTGAGGCCGAGAAGCCTGAGGTGCGCGAGCGTCCGGACGTGCGTAACCCACGCAACCCACGCGGTCCGAAGGGCGATGGCCCGAACGGCGGCGGTGGTGGTGGCGGTCGTCGCGACAAGGGCAAGGACAAGGGCGGCAAGGAAAAAGCGCCGACCAACGGCCGTGGCGAACGCCCGGCCCGCGAGCAGAAGCCCCGCGAAGGCACCCCGGCCCGCGAACAGCGTCAGCCGAGCCAGCCAAGCCAGCCAAGCCAGCCGCCACGCGCCAGCGCCGACCGCGCGCCGGACGAGTTCCTCGACGACGATGTGGATAACTTCGGTAACCGCGTCGACTACGTGCCCCAGGCCAAACCGGCCCAGGGCCGTGGCCGTCGTCCAGGCGCTCCGGCTCCGGGCGCTGGCACTGGCGCACCGCGTGGCGGCCAGCCACAGGGCGCGCGTCAGAACGGCCCGCGCAACAGCAGCGGCGGCACCACCGGTACGCCACCGGCCAAGCGCAGCGGCCCGCGTAACGGCGCACCGCGTGATGGCCAAGCGCGTCGCGAAGACTCGCGCAGCAACAACCGCCGCCCGGCCCGTGACGACCAGCCACGCTTGTCCGAGCCAGCGGTGCAGAACCCGCGCGGCGGCCCTGCGCCGAAGATCATCCACAAGGAGTCGAAAGCCGACCGCTTCCCGACACCAGAGCAGCTGGATCAGCTGCCAGGCCGTCCTCGTGGTGAAAAACCAGCGCTGCTGACCCGCAACCGCGAAGCATAAAAAAAAACCCGTATCGCGAGATACGGTTTTTTTTGCCTGTAGGAGCGAGCTTGCTCGCGAAGGTCGTCAACGATAACGCTGGCAGCCTGAAAAAACGCGGTGTCTCTACGTTTTTCGCGAGCAAGCTCGCTCCAACAAGTGAAGCGTTACTTCGCTTTCACACCTTCAAACGTCACGTACAGCTCAACATTGTTGGACGCTGGGCCCAGGTCCATCTGCTTGCCGAAGTCTTGGCGATTGAAGCTGGTAGTGCCTTCAAAACCGGCACGGTAGCCGCCCCATGGATCCTTGCCTTCACCCAGGAAGGTGGCCTTGACGACGATCGGCTTGGTCACGCCGTGCAGGGTCAGGTCGCCGGTCACGTCGGCAGTGACTTGGCCCGCAGCATTCTTACCGGTGGTTTTAACACTGGTGGAGACGAACTTGGCATCGGCAAACTTGCCAACGTCCAGGAAGTCTTTGCTGGAGATGTGCTTGTCACGCTCAGCGTGGTTGGTGAACACGCTGGCGGTGCGGACGTTGAACTCAATCTTGCTGTCTTCAGGCTTGGCGGCATCGAAGCTGAACTTGCCGTCCAGGTCCTTGAACGTACCGGTGATGAAGCTGTAGCCCAAGTGGCTGATCTTGAAGTCGACGAAGGCGTGCTGGCCTTCTTTGTCGACAACATAGTCAGCGGCCATCACCTGGCCTGCGGACAGCAGAGCAGAACCGATTGCCAGAGCAGCGAGTGTCTTTTTCAACATGCTTTCTATTCCTTGTGAGTCGAGGTTGAACATCAGGCTTTGCGCCCCAGCATTCGCGTGAGGGTCGCATCACGATCGATAAAGTGGTGTTTCAACGCGGCCACGCCGTGCAGGCCGGCGAAAACCACCAGCACCCAGGCGAGGTACAGATGCACCACGCCTGCGGTGTCTGCCTGGTCCGGCAAGCCGGAAACCAAGGCAGGAATCTCAAACAGGCCAAACACCGGGATACCCACACCGTCCGCGGTGGAAATCAGGTAACCGGCGATCATCACGGCAAACAAGCCGACATAAAGGAACCCATGGCCAAATGCAGCACCGATCCGCGTCAGCCGGCTGTAGCTGGCCAGCGCCGGTGGCGGCGGGCTGATCAGGCGCCAGACGATACGCACCAGCATGATGGCGAACAGCGTGATGCCTATGCTTTTGTGCAGATCCGGCGCGTCTTTGCGCCATGCGCTGTAGTAGTCGAGACCGACCATCCACAAGCCCAGGGCGAATAGACCAAACACCACCAGGGCCACGCCCCAGTGCAATACCATGCTGACCCAGCCGTAGCGGGCTGGTGAGTTACGTAGCTGCATGTACTTAATCCCGTAAGAACTGTGCTCAAGACTAACGATTTACCTATCGAATTAAAGCGCAATTTTTTGCTTTGAAATATCGAGAAATATGATCATAAGCCTAGGCACAATACGTTAACGAGGGATTAAGACTATTCCTAAGAAACGTGACAGACCGTCCTGTGTTTACTGCGAATTGCCCCACAATGGCTTGTGACACGGGCCTCCATTGCATAGGCTTGCGCGATTGTTTCACCTGCGCCGGGCGCAGGACCGCTTCGAGGAGATAGACGATGGGCTTGAACAACCAGTGGATGCAACGCGACCTTGCGGTGCTGTGGCATCCCTGCACCCAGATGAAAGACCACCAGCAACTGCCGCTGATCCCGATCAAGCGCGGTGAAGGCGTGTGGCTGGAAGACTTCGAAGGCAAGCGCTACCTCGACGCCGTCAGCTCCTGGTGGGTCAACGTGTTCGGCCACGCCAACCCGCGCATCAACCAACGCATCAAAGACCAGGTCGACCAGCTGGAACACGTGATCCTCGCCGGTTTCAGCCACCAGCCGGTGATCGAACTGTCCGAGCGCCTGGTGGCGATGACGCCCGCAGGCCTGACCCGGTGCTTCTACGCCGATAACGGTTCGTCGTGCATCGAAGTCGCGTTGAAGATGAGCTTTCACTATTGGCTCAACCGCGGCCTGCCGAACAAAAAACGCTTCGTCACCCTGACCAACAGCTACCACGGCGAAACCATCGCCGCGATGTCGGTGGGCGACGTGCCGCTGTTCACCGAAACCTACAAAGCGCTGCTGCTCGACACCATCAAGGTGCCAAGCCCGGACTGCTACCTGCGCCCCGAGGGCATGAGCTGGGAAGAACACTCGCGCAACATGTTCCTGGCCATGGAACAGACCCTGGCGGACAACCACGACACAGTCGCCGCCGTAATCGTCGAACCGCTGATCCAGGGCGCCGGCGGCATGCGTATGTACCACCCGGTATACCTCAAGCTGCTGCGCGAAGCCTGCGACCGCTACGGCGTACACCTGATCCACGACGAAATCGCCGTGGGCTTCGGCCGCACCGGCAGCATGTTCGCCTGTGAACAAGCCGGCATCCGCCCGGACTTCCTGTGCCTGTCCAAGGCCCTCACCGGCGGCTACCTGCCGCTGGCGGCGGTGGTCACCACCGAAGATGTCTACAGCGCCTTCTACGACGACTACCCGACCCTGCGCGCCTTCCTGCATTCCCACAGCTACACCGGCAACCCGCTGGCGTGCGCAGCGGCCCTGGCGACCCTGGATATTTTCGAAGAAGACAACGTCATCGAAAACAACAAGGCCCTGGCCCAGCGCATGGCCACGGCCACCGCGCACCTGGCGGACCACCCCCATGTGTCAGAAGTGCGCCAGACCGGCATGGTGCTGGCCATCGAGATGGTCCAGGACAAAGCCACCAAGACCGCCTACCCCTGGCAGGAACGCCGTGGCCTGAAGGTGTTCGAGCACGCCCTGGCGCGCGGCGCGCTGCTGCGGCCGTTGGGCAGCGTGGTGTACTTCCTGCCGCCGTATGTGATTACGCCGGAGCAGATCGACTTTTTGGCGGAAGTGGCCAGCGAAGGGATCGATATCGCCACCAACAGCAAGGTGAGCGTTGCCGTGCCCAAAGACTTCCACCCAGGCTTTCGCGATCCAGGTTGATTTGCCCTTCAAGCTTTGTATTTTTTCCAGAGAACAGACATGAGACTGTCCCGCTTTTTCACCGACACCCCGCTGAGCCTCGGCGATCACGAATTGCCTGAAGCCCAGGCGCACTACATCAGCCGCGTGCTGCGCATGGGCGAAGGCGATGCCGTGCAATTGTTCGACGGTTCCGGCCAGGAGTTTCGCGGCACGTTGCTGGAGGTCGGTAAAAAACACGTCAGCGTGCAACTGACCGAGCAATTCGCCGGGCAGGCCGAATCGCCGCTGCACATTCACCTCGGCCAGGGCCTGTCCCGCGGCGAGCGGATGGATTGGGCGATTCAGAAAGCCACCGAACTGGGCGTCAACGCCATCACGCCGATTTTCAGCGAACGCTGCGAAGTGCGCCTCAAGGACGAACGCGCCGACAAACGCCTGCTGCACTGGCGCCAGGTGGCAATCAGCGCCTGCGAGCAATGCGGGCGCTCGACGGTGCCGGTGATTCATCCACCGCTGCTACTGGCCGATTGGCTGAAGCAGACCGAGGCGGACCTGAAGCTGGTGCTGCACCCGGTGGCCGAGCCGATGGTCAGCCATGCCAAGCCATCGAGCCTGGCGTTCCTGATCGGGCCCGAAGGCGGCTTGACCGACCCTGAAGTCGACACCGCCCAAGACGCCGGCTTCCACGCCGCCCGCCTCGGCCCGCGCGTGTTGCGCACCGAAACCGCGCCGGTCGTCGCGCTGGCCGTCGCCCAACAACTGTGGGGCGACTTCTGACCGGCCCGAGGAGCGGGTTTATTCCACCGGGTCGCTGACCGGCGTGGCGAAGATCGCCTTCAACTCGGCGGTCATCGGAAACTCCAGGTTCAGGCCCTTCGGTGGGATCGGCTGTTCAAACCAGCGCCGGTAAATCCCGTTGATCTCACCGGTGCGGTACAGATCGCCCAAGGTGTCGTTGACCACCGCGAGAAACTGCGGATCGTCCTTGCGCACCATGCAGCTGTAGATCTCCCGCGACTGCTCCTCGCCCACCACCACCCAGCGATGCGGGTCCCTGGCCTTGGCGCGCTCGCCGTAGAGCAACGCATCGTCCATATAGAACGCGGCTGCGCGGCCGGTCTCGAGCATCTTGAAGGCTTCGCCATGGTCCTTGGCGCTGATCACCGACAGGTTGCCGTTGTGCTCGGCGTTGTAACTTTTGAGGAAGCGTTCGTTGGTGGTGCCGGCGGTCGTCACCACGTTCTTGCCCTTGAGGTCGGCGAAGCCTTGGATGCCACTGTCTTTCGCCGTCAGCAGTTGCCCCTTCACGTAGATGAAGCCGTAGGAAAACGCCACCTGCTTCTGCCGCTCGGCGGTCACCCCGGTAGAACCGCACTCCAGGTCGACGGTGCCGTTCTGCACCAGCGGGATACGGGTCTGGGAAGTCACCAGGTTGTACTTCACGCTAAGGTTGGCCACCCCGGTTTTCTGCTGGATGCGCTCGACAATCTTGTTGGCCAGGTCCACCGAATAGCCCATGGGCTTGCCGCTCTGGTCGCCCACGTAGGAAAACGGCACCGACGCATCGCGATAACCCAAGGTGATGGACTTGGTGCTGGCGATCTTACTCAACGTGCCCTCTGCCGGCGGTTCATTCGCCTGAACCGGCGCGCCGAACAAAAGCCCCAGGGTGCAACCGGTCAACAGGATTTTTCTCATTGTTATTCTCCGTTGGTGTGTGACGATTCAAGCGGCGCGGGGCGCCAGGCCCTGCATATCAATTGATGGCATGTGCTGGCTGATCAGTTCGGCCAGCAGTTGGCCGCTGCCGCAGGCCAGGGTAAAACCGAGCGCGCCATGGCCCAGGTTCAGCCACAGGTTGCGATAGGCACTGGCGCCGATCAGCGGCACCCCGGTCGGCGTGGCGGGACGCATGCCGGCCCATTCGACCGCGTGGGCGTAGTCGCCGGCCAAGGGGAATGTCTCGACCGCCTGGCGCCTGATCAACGCGAGCCGCTTGGGCTCGAGGCCGGCGTCGAAACCGACGATATCGACCATCGCCGCCACCCGCAATTGCTCGCCGATCCGGGCGTACACGATCTTGCGGTCGTAGTCGGTGATGCTCACATTCGGCGCCCGATGCTGCGCGCCAATCGGCACGCTCAGGCTGTAGCCCTTGAGCGGATACAGCGGCAGCGCCAGCCCCGGCAACCCCAACTCAGCGCTGCGATGCCCGGCGGCGAGGACCAGTTGCTCGACCGGCATTACCTCCTCGCCCAACTCAATGGCCTGCACCGCACCGGCGCTGTGACGGATCCCGGTGACCTTGCGCCCCAGCAAGAAGCGACAATGCCCCGACGCTTGCAGGCGCGCCGCCAGGCGTTGGCAGAAGGCGTGACAATCGGCCACTTCCTCGTTCGGCGTGTAGATCCCACCGACAAAACCACCGCTCGCCAGCGCTGGCTCCAGGCGGGTGCAATCGGCCGCCGACAGCACCTGCTGTTGCAGGATATCCGTGACCTTGCGGCGCGCATGCTCGAAGGTGTCGGCGTTGCGAAACGTCACCAGCTTGCCGTTGCGCCGCCAGTCGAAGCCGTCCAGACGATCATCCTCGCGCCACTGCTCCAAGGTGGCCTGGCTCAGGCTCGCCAGGCGCAGCAGGTGGGCGGCATTGCGCCGGTTCACCGAGCCACGGCAGGCGCCGAGGAACGCCGCCATCCAGCGCCATTGCTGCGGGTCGAGGCGCGGGCGCAGCTTCAATGGCGAATCACCGCGCAGCAGCCAGCCAAGCGCTTGCAGCGGCACGCCGGCATCGGCC
Organism: Pseudomonas sp. LY-1; assembly: GCF_053502595.1. Lineage (NCBI taxonomy): Bacteria > Pseudomonadati > Pseudomonadota > Gammaproteobacteria > Pseudomonadales > Pseudomonadaceae > Pseudomonas > Pseudomonas sp. LY-1. The sequence continues at coordinate 6,423,364 of NZ_CP094353.1, forward strand.
AGCGGCGCAACGTAGCGATACGACAACTGCCCACCGTTGGCGAAACTGGTTTCGCTGCCCAGGGTGTCGCGCGCGTCGATCAGCGTCACATCATGCCCGGCGCGCACCAGCGCGTAGGCGCTTGCCAGGCCGATGACCCCACCCCCAATGATACAAACCTGCCTGGCCATCCCCGCTCCTCGCCGTTGAATAAGACGGCTCAAGCGTAGGGGCAGGTGACAGGCCCGCGACAATGAATAAAGATGGGTCACCTATAAGCAAAGGTTATGGACTCGCCATGCGCTTGCGTCATATCGAAATCTTCCAGGCCATCCGCCAGACCGGCTCCATCAGCGCCGCCGCGCAATTGCTGCACGTTTCGCAACCGGCGGTGAGCAAAGTGTTGCAGCACGCCGAGTTGCAACTGGGCTTCCCGCTGTTTCTGCGCGTGCGCGGCAAATTGCAGCCCACGCCAGAAGCCCTGGCGTTGGAACGCGAAGTCGAGAAAGTCAGCGAAAGCCTGCAAGGCGTAAGGCGCCTGGCCAAGAGTCTGCGCCGGTCGCCGGCGCAGAGTGTGCGGATCGGCGCGATCCCGGCGCTGGCGCTGTCGTTGCTGCCACCGGCGATTCTGCAGTGGAAACGCGCTTACCCGGACATCGCCTGCGAACTGTCCAGCGACCATAGCCGCGAGTTGGTGCAGAAGCTGTTGATGCGCGAAATCGACCTGGCGCTGACCCTCAACTTCGCCGGCCACCCGGGGCTCACCACCCAAGTGCTGGCCAACGGAGCCTTGGTCGCGCTGGCGTCCAAGGGCTATTGGAGCGACGCACAAACCCGCCAGCCGCTGCCGTTGGCGGAGCTGGCGGGAGCGCCGTTGATTGGCCTGTCCAGCGCCGACCCGTTGGCGGCAAAGCTCGACAGTTACCTGGAGAAAGTCGACCCGCCACCACGGGTGAGCCTCTCGGTGCAGACCTACTCCCTGGCTCGCGCGATGGTCGAATCCGGCGCCGGCCTGACCGTCATCGACCCCTTCACCGCCCTCGGCGCGTCGACGGCGACCACCTGCATCCGCACGCTCACACCGCCGCTGCCGATCACCCTGTACGCCCTGACCCGCGCCGACGAACCGCCGCCGCACATGTTGGCCAACCTGCTGCAGATCTTCGGTGAGCGTGCCCGGGAGTTGCTCGAACGCCTGTAGTCAGCGCCCTCACCCCACTGAAGAACCAATGTGGGAGGGGGCTTGCCCCCGATGGCTGTGGTTCAGCCAGCATATTTGCCAACTGACACACCGCCATCGAGGGCAAGCCCCCTCCCACATTTTTTTAGACCGCGTCGTGCGTTAGAGCACGTAATGCATGATCGCCACGAAATGCAGCAAACTGCCGCCGATCACAAACAGATGCCAGATCCCATGGGAATGCCGCAGGCGATCCTCCAGGGCAAAAAAGATAATGCCGACGGTGTACAACACCCCGCCCGCCGCCAGCCAGATAAACCCCGCCGTGCCCAGCGCGGCGATCAGCGGCTTGACCGCCACCAGCACGATCCAGCCCATCACCGCATAGATCACGATCGACAGAACCCGTGCTTCAGAACGCGGTTTGATCTCCTGCAGAATGCCGATCACCGCCAGCCCCCACACGATCCCGAACAACGTCCAGCCCCACGGCCCTCTTAAACTGACCAGGCAAAACGGCGTGTAACTGCCGGCGATCAACAGGTAGATCGAAAAGTGATCGACCTTCTGCATGATCGCTTTTCGCCGCCCCTGCACGCTGTGATACACCGTCGACGCGCTGTACAGCACCATCAACGTAAACCCATAAATCGCCACGCTGACAATCTTCCAGGGGCTGCCGTCCAGGCTCGCCACCACCAACATCCACACCGCGCCCACACACGCCGCGACTGCACCGAGCAAATGGCTCCAGGCGTTGAATCGTTCCCCGTGGTACATCTGTCACTGACCTCCCGTAACCGTTGACCGCTGGCTGACAAGCGTCCCGCCTTGCGCATCAGAGTGCAAGGGCCTTATGACGTTCCGGCGACGCCGCACGGTTTTGCGCGCACAATCGGCAGCATTCGAACAAGAGCCACGGCCATGTTGATCGACGAAGAGTTCACCCTCAAAAAGCTGGAAATCTTCCTGGCCTTCATGCGTACCGGCAACCTGGCCCGCGCCGCTGCCGAGCTGCAAACCAGCAACGTCAGCGTACACCGCGCCATCCACTCCCTGGAAAACGCCCTGCGCTGCCCGCTGTTCAAGCATGAAGGCCGCAACCTCACCCCGCTGGAAAGCGCCTACGTGCTCGAAGAGCGCGCACAAAAGCTGGTGCAGGACGCAGTCGACAGCATCCGCCTGACCCGTGAAGCCGCCGGCTTCTCCGCCGAACGTTTCAAGCTCGGCTCGCTGTATTCGCTGACGGTGAAAACCGTGCCGCAACTGATCATGGGCCTGAAACTGCGCCGCAGCGAACTCAACATCGACCTGATCCTCGGCTCCAACTTCGACCTGCTGTATAAGCTCAAGAACATGGAAGTCGACGCGATCCTGATCTCCCTCGACGAACGCGCCAACGACCCCGATTGCGAACAGATCGCGTTGTTCTCCGACGACATCTTCCTCGCCACGCCCGCCGACTCGCCCTTCGACCGCGACCAGCAGATCGACCTGGCCGACGTGCGCGACGCCACGTTCATCACCCTCACCCAAGGCTTCGCCACCCACCAGGACGGCAACCGTGTGTTCAAGCAAGCGGGGTTCGAGCCGAAGGTGGCGATGCAGGTCAATGACATCTTCACCCTGCTGAGCATGGTCAGTTCGGGGGTCGGTTATGCGCTGCTGCCGGGGCGGATTGCGGCGGTGTATGAGAACCGCGTGAAGCTGATACCGCTGCAACCCCGGTATCGGTTGCAGCAGCATATCGGGGTGGTGTTCTTGAAGGCCAAGGAGCGTGATCCGAATTTGCTGGCGTTATTGGCGGAGTGTCGGATGTATGCCAATCGGCAGGTGACAGCCTGACAGACCGTCATCGGGGGCAAGCCCCCTCCCACATTGAAACGCACTCCAAATGTGGGAGGGGGCTTGCCCCCGATAGCGCCAGCCCAATCACCGCAACACCCCAAAGTCAGCCCACCAACCCTCGCACAATGAAGTACAGCAACGAAGGCCCGAGCAAACAGCCAAGCCCGGTGTGGAACGTCGCGGTCAGCGCGCCATACGGCACCAGGCGCCGATCCGTCGCCGCCAGCCCCGCCGTCACGCCACTCACCGTACCGGCCAGCCCACCGAACACCATCGCCGAACGCGGGTTATCCAGGCCCATCCAACGCGCCGCAACCGGCGTGCCGACCATCACCAGAATCGCCTTGATCAAGCCAGTGGCAATCGACAGCGCCATCACATCCGAGGTCGCGCCGATCGCCGCACCGGTCACCGGGCCGACGATGTAGGTCACGGCGCCGGCGCCGATGGTGGTCATGCTGATCGCATCGCGATAACCGAACACCCAAGCCATGCTTGCACCGACGATAAACGGCAGGATCGTGCCCAGCAGCAGCGCAATCACACCGATCATCCCGGCCTTGCGCGCTTCGGTGGCTTGCACTTCAAACGCCGTGGCGACGATGGCGAAGTCGCGCAGCATCGCGCCGCCCATCAGGCCGATGCCGGAGAACAGCGATATATCCGCCAGGCCTTTTTGCCCGCCGGTCATGGTGCCGCCGACCCAGGCCAGCACCAGGCCGATCACGATGGCAATCGCCGAGCCGTGAACGCGCCCGAACGTCAGACGCTTGGACAGCACCACGGAAATCCACATCACCACGCCCACGAACGCAAAGGCGGTGACCAGGCCGTTATGCTCCAAACCCTTTTCAATGAGAGCCCACATATCAGCGGCCTCCCACGACAGGTGTCGGTGTGATCAGCGGTTCTTCATCGGGCAGCGGTTCGCCCTTGTGCGTGCGGCTGATCAACGCGATGGTGCAACCACACACCACCACCGAACCAATCGCCGCGAGCACCGCGACCGGGCCGCCGTGCAGAGCGGTGACCACATTTTGTTGCGCGGCCATCGCCACCACCACGGGGATGTACATCGCGCCCCAGAAGCCGACGCCCATTTCGCAATCCTTGGTCATACCGCCGCGTTTGTGCATCCACAGCCGTGCGCAGATCAGCAGGATCATCGCGATGCCCACCCCGCCCACGTTGGATTTGACGCCGAGCAACACGCCAAGCATGTCGCCCATGATCACGCCCGCGAGCGTGCAGATCGCCAGCAATGCCACACCGTAAATAATCATTGTTGTTGTCCTCAAAGTGCTCGATCGATTTTTTGTTGTTGTGCTTCGAAAGCCTTGGGTGGTGCTTTATCGGTGGCGGCGCTCCTCCTCTTCCAGCAGGGCCTGCAAGGTGTCCAGGCGCGCACCTTCGCAGGCGATCACCGTGCCGTGTTCGAACACGCGGCGTGACAAGCCGGTGAGAACGGCGCCGGGGGGCAGTTCGATCTGCAGGCGCACGCCGCGCTCATAGGCGCTTTGCACGGTGCCGCGCCAGTCGACGACGCGGCACATGTTGAAGGCCAGGTCGTCGCGCAATTGCGCAGGGTCGCGGATCGGCCGCGCCCGGGTACTGCTCAAGTAGCTGATGCGCGGTGCATTGAGCGTGACGAACGCTTCAGCCAGCACCTGGGCCGGGCGCTCCAGCAGCGCGCAATGGGACGGCACGCTGACGGCCAGGCGCTTGGCGATGCCGTTGCCTTTGACGCGCTGGGCGACACGCTGCATCGCTTCATCGCTGCCGGCGATCACCGTCTGGTTGTCGGCGTTGATATTGGCCAGGTACACCGGGGTTTCGGGGCTATGGATGTCGGCCAGCAGGGTTTCGACAGTGGATAAATCCGGGCCGATCAGGGCGGTCATACCGTAGCCCTGTGGATAAGCCTGCTGCATCAGTTCGCCACGCAGGCTGACCAGCCGGACGGCGTCGGCAAAGTCCAGGGCACCGGCAATCACCGCCGCCGGGTAAGCACCGATGGACAAACCCGCCACATAGTCCGGCGTGCGCGCCAACAGGCGCGCATGGGCCACACCCGCAATCAACAGACACAACTGCACAGCGCGGGTACTGGCCAAGGCTCGCGCAGAGTCGAGTGGGCGAACGTCTTCAGCCAAGGCCTCGCTGGCTTCGTCCAGCACCGACGCGGGCAAATGCAGAAGCATGCCAGGGCGTTGCGCGCCCTGCCCCGGAAATACCAGCAGGCTGCTCATATCAGCGCCTGCCAGGGATCGATGACCAGGTGCGCGCCGCTGGCGGTTTTGAGTAATACGCGACGTGACGAGCCGGCCCATTCGCGCAAGGCGACGGCGCCAAACGGGGTTTGCAGTTGCAGGTCCACGGCGCAGACCACCGTGTCCAGGATCGCCAGCAAGTCCCCGGCGTCGCGTCGCTCCAGCGGCTCGGGGGTGTGCAGGATCAAATCCAGATCGCTGGCGTCATGCAGCGCTTCGATGCCCGTGGCCAATTCAAAACCCGCACTGCCGCTGACGCCCCAATCCTTCTGCGCCAGCAGCGGCCGCAGTTGAGCCAGCGCCTGCAATGCCGGCAAATCCCGTGGCGATGTCACCTCGCGCAGGGCTTGCGGCGTCACGCGCCGGCGCACCAGCGCCAGCGGCATCTGCGCGGCGAAACGCTGCTCGCGCAAACGCCCGCGCACGCCGACCGCCACCTGGCCCGGTTGCGCAATGGCGCGGCGGACCACCACCGGCTGCCCGGCGCCGAGCGCCTCCAGCACCCAGGCCGGCGCATCGGCAGGCACATGCGCCGGGGTCATGCCCCAGAGCAGGTCGTGGGCGTTCACCATTGCGCCCGCAGCAGTTGGCGCACATGGCTGGAGGCGGCGCGATGGGGCGCACCCAGGCGACCGCTCAAATCGCGGCCATCGACATCCTTGATCGCACTGACCAGGCAGTCGCTGACCCGCGCCACATCGTCCTTCGTCGGCTGTTCAATCTGGCTGACCGACAAGGTCTCCCAGAGCAAACCGAGGCTGGCATAACTGTCGATGTCATAGGCCATCGGCGGCACACTGGCGGCCAGGGCTTCGAGCTCTTCGACGCTGCGCAGGGTCACCCGCGCCGCCGAGGCCTTGCCCATGGCGTGAACCATCACGCCGGGGTCGCGCAGGGCGATCAGGCGGTTGGCCTGGTAGCCGTGGGCGAGGAACGCGCCGGACATGGCCTTGCCCACCAACAACCCGATCACCGGGTGCCCGGCCAGACGGGCGCGAGCGTAGCTGTCGACCGCGGCGGCCAGGGCTTGATGGATGCCGAGGGCTTCTTCGCGACGGCCATAGGCCTGGCTCGGCACATCGACGATGGCGATCAACGGGCGCTGGTCGCCGCTCGCAATGGCTTCATCCACGACTTTGGCCAACCCCCAGCCTTCGAGCAGGCCGACTTCGCCATTGCGTGCGCGAGGGAAGCGGTTTTGCGCGTCAGGGACCACGGCGATAAAGCGCACCTTGTGTTCACCCAATACGCCATCAGCGACTTTCAGCGAGTCCGGCAACCCTTCCACGGGTTGGGCGCCGGCACTCAACGCGTTGAACCACTGCAAGCCTCTCATGAGTGTTCTCCCTGATACAGATCGCGAACCGTCGCCGGGTCGATTTGCGGTTCGGCGTCCAGTTCAGCCAGGCGCGCCAGATAGAAGTCGGCGCGGCGACTGCGTTGTTGGGCGGGCAAGCCGAGCTGCAATAGCGCGCTGACGGTCTGCTGAATCTGCGCGACATCATCCGCCACGTAACGGTCGGCCAAGCCGCTGTTGAAGCGTTGTTCGCCGCCGGTCAGGCTCCAGATAAAGGGCCGGTCGCGGGAATCGTATTCATCCAGGCCGGCTTCCTGCTCGATCACCTGCGGACCGTTCAAGCCCAGGCGCGCTTCGCGGGTCACCAGCAGATAGCTGCACAGCCCGGCGGCGATGGACATCCCGCCAAAGCAACCGACGCTGCCCGCCACCACGCCGATCACCGGCTGATACTGGCGCAGATCGACAATCGCGGCGTGGATATCGGCAATCGCCGCCAGGCCCAGGTTGGCTTCCTGCAGGCGCACGCCACCGGTTTCCAGCAGCAGCACGGCGCGGGTCGGAATGCCGTTGCGGTTGTCTTCGGCCGCCAGTTCAAGGGCACCGGCGATTTTTGCGCCGCCGACCTCACCGAGGCTGCCGCCCTGGAAGTTGCCTTCGATCGCGGCGATCACCACCGGCTTGCCGGCGATGTTGCCTTTGGCGATCACCACACCGTCGTCGGCCTGGGGCACCACGCCCTGACGGCTGAGCCAGGGCGACATGACCCGCTCGAACGGGTCGATCAGTTCACGGTAAGAACCTGCGTCCAACAAGGCCTTGGCCCGCTGCCGTGCGCCCAGTTCGACGAAGCTGTGTTTGCTGAGCAAGTCAGTCATGGCCGATCTCCTCGAAGCCTTGTTCCAGGCGCAGGCGCACCACGCCGGGCGTGGCACCGAAGTCGTGGATATCAATGTTCAACGCGGGCGGCGTGTGCTCCTGGAAGATCCGCTCGAACAGGTGCTGCCAGCGCTGTTCGGCGCCATTCACCGAGGTCTCTACCTGAATGCTCAGGATGCCGGGCGTGCCCGGTTCCAGCAGCACTTCGAGGTCGCCCGAACCGACACACCCCACCAGCGCGCGACCTTTGGGCGGTTGCCCGGCGGGAAATTCAAAGGATAAGGTTTCCATCAAAACGCTCCATCGAGGCGGTCGATAAACAGGCAGGCGGCCAACAGGTCGGCGGCGCCGCCGGGGGAGGCATTCAGGGCCAACAGCTGTTGGTCGAGTTCGTGCAGGTGGCGGCGACCGGCCAGGGTCGCGCTGCCGCCTGCGTCGAGCACCGCTTGGGCGCCGTGTTGCATGGCGTGCAGGCCCGCAGTGCCGGCGCGGTAGAGCACGCAGGTGTCGGCCAGGGCGGTCATGATCGCGAGCAACGCATCCAGGCGCGCGTTCTGTTCACCGGCCTGTTGCTGGCGGCTTTTGTGCAGTTGCGGCAGGCCGCGTTGCAGCACCGAGGGGAAACCCTGCTGGGCTTCCTCACGGGCACCGCGTGCGCCGTAGCGTTGCGCCACCTGCGCGCCGTGGCTCATGGGTTGCGGGGCATGGCGATCGTCGAGCAGGGCCAGTTTTGCCGCTGTCAGGGTTACGGCATTCGGGTGAAGGGATTGGGGTTCCAATGCCGCTGCCGCAGTGAGTAAGCCGAGGGCCCAGATCGCACCGCGATGGGTGTTCACGCCGAGGGTGGTGACGAGCATCGCCTGTTCACCCTCACGACCGATGCGGCCGAGGGCTTCGCGCAGGGGCAAGCCGACTTCACCGATATCGCGGGCGGCTTCGGCCATTGCCAGGAACATCGGCCACAGCGACAGCGCCGAGGCATGCATCAGGCCCAGGTGCAAATCGCGGTGGGCGCCGTTGCCACGACGGTCCACCAGGGCCGGTTTGGGCGACAGGTCGGCTTCGTCGATCAGGGCGTCGACGGCCAGGTCCGCCAGGCGTTCGGCAACGCTGAGTGGGTGCAGTTTGAGGGCGCGCATTTACCAGCTCCTGAACTTGGCGGGAGGGTTGTACAAACCGCCGGACCACTCCACCAGGTCGGCCACGCTCTTGGCGGCCAACAACTCGCGGGTGGCGTCGGTGCGGCGGATGCCGAGGTCTTCGGGCCAGGCGATCAGGCCTTCACGGCGCATGCGCGCGGTGTCCTTGGGGTTATGGCGCATGCCGATGGCGGTCACCCCGGCGACGGCGGCGATCATCGCCTGGCGCTCTTCCAGGGAGCGCGCCTTGTACAGGTAGGCAATGCCTTCTTCGGTGAGCAAGTGGGTGACGTCGTCACCGTAGATCATGATCGGTGCCAGGGGCATGCCGCTTTTGCGCGCCACCTCCACCGCGTCGAGGGTGCTGACGAAGGTCGGTTTGCCGCCTTCCTGGAACGTCTCGACCATTTGCACCACGAGCTTTTTGCCGCGCTCCAAGAGTGCTTCGGGAGCATCCTCGTGACGCATGTCGAGCCAGGCCGGGGTGCCATGGCGGCGGCCACGCGGGTCGTGGCCCATGTTCGGTGCGCCGCCGAAACCGGCGAGGCGCCCGCGGGTGACCGTGGAGGAATGCCCGTCGCCGTCGACTTGCAGGGTGGCGCCGATAAACAGGTCCACCGCGTATTGGCCGGCCAGTTGGCAAAACATGCGGTTGGAGCGCATGGAACCGTCGCGGCCGGTGAAGAACACATCCGGGCGGGCGGCGATGTAGTGCTCCATGCCCAGTTCAGTGCCGAAGCAATGCACGCTTTCGACCCAGCCGCTTTCGATGGCGGGGATCAGCGTGGGGTGCGGGTTGAGGGTCCAGTTGCGGCAGATCTTGCCCTTAAGGCCCAGGGATTCGCCGTAGGTGGGCAGGATCAATTCGATGGCGGCGGTATTGAAGCCGATGCCGTGGTTGAGCGACTGCACATTGTGTTTTTCGTAGATGCCGCGGATTGCCATCATCGCCATCAGCACATGCACCGGCTTGATGTGGCGCGGATCACGGGTGAACAGCGGTTCGATGTAGAACGGCTTGTCGGCCACCACCACGAAGTCGACCCAACTGGCCGGGATGTCGACGCGGGGCAAGTCGGTGACGTCATCCACCAACTGATTGACCTGCACAATGACAATGCCATCGCTGAACGCTGCCGGCTCGATCAGCGCCGGGGTGTCTTCGGTACTCGCGCCGGTGTAGATATTACCGGCGCGGTCGGCCATGAAACCGGCCGAGAGCACCACATTGGGGATCAGGTCCACCACCAGCCGGGCATAGAGTTCGATGTAGGTGTGGATCGCGCCGATTTCCAGCAGGCCGTCTTCCAGCAACTGGCTGATGCGCAGGGATTGGGTGCCGGCGAAAGAGAAGTCGAGCTTGCGCGCGATGCCCTTTTCAAACAGGTCCAAGTGCTCGGACCGGCCGACACTGGGCATGATCATGTGCAAATCGTGGAGCTTGGCCGGGTCAGCCTTGGCCAGGGAGCGCGAGAGGAAATCCGCCTGCTTCTGGTTATTGCCCTCCAGCACCACGCGGTCGCCGGGGAGAATCAGGGCTTCGAGGGCCTCAACGATTTTGTCGCTGGGCAGCACGACCCCATCCGCATACTGCTTGACCAGCCCGAGCCGCCGCTGCTTCTCGTCGCGCCGCCGCGTCCAGCGCGAGTCGGGGGTAATTATTGTTGTCATGGTCGCTCCACGGGTTTGCTGTCGTGGGCTGTACCTTAGGAGTGATTCAAAGGGGCATCAATCAAGCTGGGCGGCGGATCGTTACGGCTGGAGTAATGAATCGACGACAGACACGGGGTTAAGCCTAATGGGGAGCAACATGCCCCCCAAAGCAGCCCACGGCGCTACTCGAAGCGAGGTAAATGCGGAACCACAGTCGGCTTTTGCGCACTCACCCATGCGTCGAACCCTCCGGTGATCGATGTTACGTGCAGGTAGCCCATATCAAGCAGCGATACAGCCGCGAGTGCTGCACGACCACCCGTTTTGCAGTACAGCACGACCTTAAGGTCCCGCGAACTGAGTGCGGTATCGTTGGACAGTTTAAATTCCAGCATTCCGCGCGAGGCATGCACAGCGCCCAAGATATGACCTGCGGCATACTCGTCGGCTTCACGTACATCAATAAGTACATCCGCATTCTGGATAGCCAGGTCAACGTCTTCGATGGCAACTTCTTCGATACGGGCTTTAGCGTCTACTACAAGATCGTGGGCAGTTTTAATCATGGTATTTGGGAAGCGTCCAGTTGGGAGAGTTAGCCGACGTTCAAAGCGGCGCCGCAACACCTGCGCGGCTGCCATCGGTATTAATCATGTGGTCGGCCATTTCGGAAAACATACGTTGCAGCTTCGCATTCAGGACTGCGTCATCCACCTGCTCGTTGATTGCCTGACACATGCACAGCATCCATTCGTCGCGCTCGACAATACTGACTGCAAAGGGCGCATGTCGCATGCGCAAACGCGGGTGGCCACGTTCCTGTTGAAACAGTGGCGGGCCGCCAAGCCAGCCACTCAGGAACTTGAATAGACTGTCGGCGCTGCCGGCAAGACTCGGCGGGTGCATCTGGCGCACTCTTCGCGCCTCGCACAGCACCTCCATCAATTCGTAAAAGCGGTCGACCAGTTTATGGATACCCGCCTCTCCCCCTAACTGGAGATAAGTACTGGTGTTGTTCTTATGCACGGTACTCAATAGTTCAGTCATATCGTCAGCACTCAATGTTGGAACTTTATCCCGCCCGCAAGCGCATGTGTCACACAGCACTGCCATTGGCAGATGACGTCGCCGTCGTTTATCGGAACGGGCCATGACCAGGCAGTTAGCACGCGCCATGCCAAGAGCGGAAATGTGTTTTTTATTGATTGATAACAAATACTTAACTATTCGAGCACGAAGATGGCAGATGCGTTGGCAGTCACATCTTCTGCCAATCGGCTATGACGGCAGTGGTTGGCAGTCAGGGTGCGGGCGAGCGCCTACGACGTGTGGCAGGCCGAGCATTGGGAGCAGCGGATTGATTGAGCTCTGAAGACGAGCGCTAACCTGTGTGGGAGGGGGCTCGCCCTCGATGGCAGTGGCTCAGTTACAGATACTGAGACTGACACACCGCCATCGGGGGCAAGCCCCCTCCCACATTTGTTCGGTGGTGTCTTTTAAATAGCGGTCCCCAAAAGGGAGTGATCAGTCGCTGTTTGGGAACGTTTCAAGATGCTGGAGAAGGGCTGACTTGATCCCGCGCTCTGTCGACCAGCAACTGCCCCAAAGCCGCCATTTGCTGGATTCCGAGCATGATTGCGCGCTGCGAGCGACACGTTCATGCAGGGCGCAAAATATTGCAGGAAGAATCCGAACGCTGACTCATCACAACTCCATCACCACCTTGACCGCTCCAAGACCTTCGAGGGCGTAGCTGTTGTACTCATACACGCCCCCCTGAATATCCAACCGAAGCACGCCCTCATGCTCACTTACTTGCACATCGGGTTCTTTGGTTTTTAGAAATGGATGAGCCGACACCAACCCTGTGAGTATTTCCTGATCACTCCCCAGGTCCTTATGAACGTAGTACCTGTAGGAAAAGCCCACCGTCGCACCACCCTGCCCATCCCGCGCGCCGTAGATTGAGGTGCCGTTGCCCAAGGAATGTTTCAACACCACCTCATCCAGATCCGGTGTCCCGGGCGACATGACCCAACTGCCCGCGATATAAATCAGGCAGACCACTAACAGGCAGTTACGCAGGATCGGTATGAAGCCTTCAGTGGCCTTGAGAAATCGCATACTCAATACCTCTCCTTATCCAATATTGATCTCGCGGGTCATCACCAAAAGGATCACCTCCCCACCATGATCCAAAATCCGGATGGGTGGTTTTTGCGATGGTCTGAGCAACACCAGCGGCGCGCAGCAACACGTGCTCAGGAATGCCCAACACCGTACCAGTTGCACCGTAATTGAAGTTACCAAAAGCCTCGTATTGGCGCCCTCGCTTCTTGTAGTTCCATGGCCCGGCAGCTCTGACCTGAGAATAAAACCAGGAGTAGGCGAACGCCGAGCCTGACTGGAGATGAACACGCTTGCATTTGGCTATTGCCATATTTTCTAGAAGTGAAACACCAGGCGGCATTAACGGTACGGCCATGTGCCGGTCCTTGTTGGCAGTGAGGGGTGCTGAAATTAGCATCCCACTCAGGCCAGAAAACCTGTCCAATCCAGGCAAAGAACTTGCCTACATAAACAACATTCAATTCTGACATCAGTGCGCTCAACGCCAACCTGTGTGGGAGCAAGCCCCCTCCCACATCGGGATCATCGCAAGGCTTATGTTCAGGCCAGGCCGGATTCAACCAGCAGGGCTTCTAACCCCATCAAATCCGGCACTTTCGCCACATGCTCCCCCACCTGCACCGCCGCCAGTTCCAGCGGGCACAGCGGCACATCCACGTAGCTCAACTGGCTATCGAGTTTGTAGGAGCGGGGAATCCCCTGGATCACCATCGCAATGAACTTCAATGACGGCCGCCCGCCCAGGGCGTTCAGTACGACGATGCGCGAGCGCTCGCCGGTCACGCTGGCTTCACCGCAGGCCGCTTCGAAGCTGATCAGCGGCAATTGCCGGTCGCGCCAGGTCACTTGCCGCAGGTACCAGGGCGGTGCGTCGCTGGCCGGTTCGCCGCGCTGGAAGTCGATCAGTTCAGCGATGGCGACGTTGGGCAGCACCAGGTGGCGGTCGGCGAGGGGCAGGAGCAGGCCGGTGAGTTGGCTCGTGCGGTGGTCAAGCATGGGACTTGCTCCAATAGGCGATGCTTTCCAGCAGCACCGACTCCTGATACGGCTTGCCGAGGTAGTCGTTGACGCCGATGGCCATGGCGCGGTCGCGGTGTTTCTGGCCGGTGCGGGAGGTGATCATGATGATCGGCAAGCGCATCAGCCGTGGGTCGTTGCGCACCTGGATGGCCACTTCGAAACCGTCCATGCGCGGCATTTCGATGTCCAGCAGCATCAGGTCCGGGGTGTGTTCTTCCAGCACGGCCATGGCGTCGATGCCGTCCTTGGCGGTGAGGACGTTCATGCCGTTGCGCTCGAGCAGGCGGCTGGTGACTTTGCGCACGGTGACCGAGTCGTCCACCACCAGCACCAGCAGCGGGCGCTTTTTCAGCGGCGCGTTGAGCAGCAGCGGGACGTCCACCACCTGGGCCGGCAAGGCCGGTTGCCGGGCGCGGATGTGGGCGAGCAGGTCGATGATCAAGACCACGCGGCCATCGCCGAGAATGGTCGCCCCGGAGAGCCCCTTCACCCCGGCAAACTGCGGCCCCAGGCCCTTGACCACGATTTCCCGGCTCCCCGCCATGCTGTCCACCTGCACCGCCACGTGCCGTTCGTTGTACTGCACCAACAGCACCGGCAACGGTTGGTACTGGCCCAGCAGTTTCGGGCGGGCGACCGTGTGCAACAGGTCACCGAGGTAAAACAGCTCATAGCGCTGGCCAGCGTATTCATAACGCGGCGGGTCCAGTTGATAGTGCCCTTCCAGCTCATGGGGCAACACGCGCACCAGGCCTTCGATGGTGTTGAGCGGCATCGCGTATTGATCGTCCGCGCACTGCACCATCAGCGCACGGTTGACCGACACGGTGAACGGCAGGCGAATACGAAAATGCACGCCCGCCCCCGGTATCGAATCGATAAACATCGAGCCGCCAAGCTGGCGCACTTCTTCATGCACCACGTCCATGCCCACGCCGCGCCCGGAAATCTGGGTGATCTTTTCCGCGGTGGAGAACCCCGGCTGCAGGATGAACTGCAACACGTCATGGTCGCTGATCTCTTGATCAGCGGCGAGCAGGCCGCGCTTGATCGCCTTGCGCCGTACCGCATCGAGAGACACGCCGGCACCGTCGTCGCGCAGGTCGAAGAGGATATCGCCGCCTTCGTGGGTCAGGTCCAGGGTGACGCGGCCCTTCTCGGGCTTGCCGGCCAGCAGCCGCGCCTCGCGGGACTCCAGGCCGTGATCGACGGCGTTGCGCAGCATATGTTCCAGCGGCGCGACCATGCGTTCCAGCACGTTGCGGTCCATCTCGCCCTCGGCATTGCCGACCACGAATTCCACGTCCTTGCCCAACTCCTGCGCGACCTGGCGCACGATGCGCTTGAGGCGCGGCAGCATGCGTTCAAAGGGCACCATGCGCGTTCGCATCAGGCCTTCTTGCAATTCGGTGTTGATGCGCGCCTGTTGCTGCAACAGGTCGTGGGCATCCTGGTTGCGGCGTTCGAGGGTTTCCTTGAGGTCGAGCAAGTCGGAGGCAGACTCGAACAACGCCCGGGACAGTTGCTGCAACTGTGAATGACGGTCCATTTCCAGCGGGTCGAATTCGTCATAGTCCAAGCGCTCGGCTTCGGCCTGCTGACGGCTGAAGAGGCGGCCCTGGGTTTCGCTGTCGAGCCGACGCAGTTGGTCGCGCATGCGCTCGAGGGTGGTTTCCACCTCGTTGAGGGCAACCTGCGCGTCGTTGACCTGCTGTTCGATTCGGCCACGGAAGATCGAAGTTTCACCGGCCAGGTTGACCAGGTCGTCCAGCAGGTCGGCGGAGATTTTCACCATGTCGGCCGTCGGTTCGACAGCCACTTCGGCCTTGCCCGTCACCAACGCCACCGCCGCCACCGGCTCATCGCTGGGGTGGACCAGGCTCTTGATGCGCTCGATGAGTTTGTCCACCGAGCCCACCGGCAAGCCCGCCGCCACCGCATCGATCATCTGCGCCAGGCGGTCGTGACAACCTTGCAGCAAGGCGAACAACTCAGAGGACGCCACGAGCAAACCGGAGGACAAGCCTTCGTAGAGAAACTCCAGCTCATGGGCCAAGTCGCCGATCGGGCCGATCTCGACCATGCGCGCACCGCCCTTGAGGGTGTGCAGGTCGCGCAGCAGGGTTTCGACTTCCTGGCGGTTGTGAGGCTCAGCCTGCCAGCGCAGCAACGCCGCGCCCGAGCTGTCGAGAATGTCGGCAGCTTCTTCGAGGAAGATATCCAGCAACTCAGGGTCGATGCCCAAGGTATGCGCGGTCGCGACCGGCGCCGTGGGCGAACCGCTGTGGCGCAACGCCCGGACTTTGGCGATCAACTCACTGGAATCGCTCAGCGCCTGATGCTCTTGCAACTGGTCCAACTGCAACGCCAAGTGCTCATGACTGGACATCAGCACCTGGGACAGCTCGCCGGAATAGCTGTAGCGGCGGTCCGCCAGGCCTTCGTAAAGGCCTTCCAGCTCGTAGGCAAGGTCGCCGACCGGCCCGATTTCGGCCATGCGCGCGCCGCCCTTGAGGGTGTGCATATCGCGCTGCAACGAGGTCAACGGCGCTACGCCCTCGGGTTCCAGCAGCCAGCGCTTGAGGGATTGCCCGGCGCTGTCGAGGATATCCACGGCTTCTTCGAGGAAGATCTCGACGATCTCATCATCTACCACCGCGTGCCGATCCAGGCGGGCCGTCGCGGCGCCCAGTTCGGAGATGCTCAACGCACGGCTGCCGTCGCTTTTGATCAGGCCGGTGGCGGACGGGTCGAGGGCGCCATCCAGCAGCTCGCGCAAGGCTTGCATGCGCGCCGGGGCCGGGCTGATTTCCTGGCCGGCGGCCAGTTGGTCGAGCATGTTGATCAGCGCTTCGTGGGCCTGTTCGGCCTCCTGGAAAAACCGCTCGCTGACCGCCAGGCTGCTTTCTTCCACGGCGCCGTAAAGGTCGAGCAGGGCTTCGCACAGTTCGTCGATGGCGTGCAGATCGGCGAGGTGCGCGCCCTGCCCCAGGGTGGTCAATTCATCCAGCAGCGCGGTCAGTTCCTGGCGTTCGCCGGGGTGTTGTTGCCAGCGGCGCAGCAGGCTTTCGGCGTCGAGCAGGATGTCCATGCCCTGGGCCAGGAAGTTGTTGATCAGTTGCGGATCACGCTTGATCCGCAGCCCGGTGCTCGGCGCTTCGAGCTGGGCTTGAAGCTGCTGATCGAGCAGGCTTTGGGTGCGACCGATCAGGTCGGCGGCCCCTTGGATCGGCATCAGCGGGTCGCCGTTCAACTGGCGCAAGCCCCGTTGGAACAGGCCCTCGGCCTCCAGCAGCAGTTCCACTTCATCCAAGTCCAACGGCAGGCGGTGGGCCTTGTACTCGCGGGTCAGGTGATCGAGCGGGCGCGCCAGTTCGGCGATTGGCAGCACGCCGGCCATGTAGGCGCTGCCTTTGAGGGTGTGCAAGGCGCGTTGCAGCTCATCGCTGACTTGCAGCGGCACATGCTCGGCGGCCTGGCGCAGGAAATGGTTGAGGCTGTCGAGGTGGCTCTGGACTTCGTTGCGGAAGATCTCCAGCAGCATCGGGTCATGGGGTTCGGCAGCCGCCACGGCAGCGCCGCTGGCCAACGCGTGGGCGCGCGCGGCCAGGGCGTCGACCGCGTCCCGCTGGCGCTGGGCACCGGCGGCGAAGTCGGCGATCAGTTCCGGCAGCAGGGCCACTGCTTCATCCAGCACCTGTTGCACCTCGGGGCCGGCGGCCACGCTGCGCTCCAGCACGCGGTTGAGCAGGTTCTCCACGGCCCAGGCCAGTTCCGCCAGCACCAGGGCCCGCACCATGCGGCCGCTGCCTTTGAGGGTGTGGAAGGCACGGCGCATTTCGCCGAGGGCGGTTTTATCGACGCCGCTCGGCAGATGGTGGTGCAGCACCTCGAGGACTTCGGCGGTCTCTTCGAGGAACACTTCACGCAGTTCGTCGTCGATCGGCTCTTCACCGGCCGGCGGCGGCAGCAGGCTGCCGGGGCGTTGCAGGGCGGGCGGGTTCAAGCGCGAAGCGGGATTGGCCAGCGCGTCGAACTGGGACTGGCTCGGCGTGCTCTCGCTCGACAGCGCACCATCCGGCGCCACCAGCGCCTGGCGCCAGGGCTTTTCGGCAGGCAGATAACCCAGCGCGGCCAGGCCCCGGGTGGCCAGCTCCAGCACCCGTTCGCCAGCGGCGTCGGGGTCTTGGAGCATGCGCTCCAGGTAGTACTCCAGGCCGCTGATCACGTCGGCGAAATGCTCCAACTGCTCTGCGGACGGCACAGCGTCGTTGATCATCAGTTGTTCATCGACGTAATCAGTGCAACCGCGCATCAGGCTCGCTGCGCGTGGCAGTGGAATCATCGCCAGGGCGCCGCGCACCTGGCTCAACAGCTCCGGCAGGGACTCCAGGCGCTGGCGCTCCCACTGGGCGTCGATGCAGTCGATCACCAGCTCTTTGGCTTGCTTGAGGCACTGGCAGGACTCGCGGATCACCAACTGATGAATCTGCGTCAGGTCGGTGGTGGGCAAACGGCTTTCTTCGCGGTTTTCCGGCTCGACCGTGCCCGCCATCCCGGCCAGCGTGGCTTCGACGTAGAGCAAGGCGCCGGCGACATCCATCAGCACCGCATCGTTGGGTTCGCGCTGGCCCTGGGCCAGGCTCAACACCACTGCAAGCTGGTCGATGATGACTTTGCGCGGCTGGCCAAAGCCCAGCACCGCAAGGGTATCGGCGATTTGCCGCAGCGGCGCCAACAGCGCATCGAGGTCGCTGGTGTGTTGACGGTCGCTGCGCACGAACAGGTCGAGGCGTTCCTTGACCCGCACCAGCTCCTCGCACAACGCGCCGAGCACCGAGCCCATCGCATTGCGGTCCGGCCCGGCCAGGCGCGCCCGTTCGGCATCGACCACGGCGCTGTCGGGCAAGGCTTCATCGAGGCCGTAGCGTTCTTTCAGGCTTTGCATGCGCGGCGTTGGCCGGGTGACTTTGGCGACGTAGAACAGCAGGCTCTTGAGCAGTTCATCCGGCGCCGGCTGGTTGATGCCGCCAATGCCCTGGACGAGCAGGCGCTTGAGTTGCTTGTCGCTGGCCTTGAGCAGGCTGCGCAGCGCCGGGCTGTTGGCGATCACGCCGGTCAACATGCCCTCGACCAGCGCCGAGGTGACTTGCCACAGCGGCAACAGCGGCGCGCCCTGGCACAGCGCTTCGAGGCGCGCGAAGACTCGCGCCATGTCTTCCAGGTTGCTCGGGCCGTGATCTTCGCGCAGCAACCCGGCCAGGGCTTGTTGCAGCAGCAGGTGCCACTGGCGCACCTGCTCGTTCAGGTCGGGCGGCGCGCGTTGCGCCAGCGTTTCTTCGGACAACGGCGCAATCGACAGCAGTTGCGGGCTGAACAGGCTGGTTTCGGACAACAGGCTTTCGCCGCGCGCACTGCGCAGGTCGTTGAGCAGCGGCAACACCACCAGCGGCAAGTCGCGGCGCGCGCTGTGGATGCGGTCCAGGTACAGCGGCAATTGGCCAAGGGCTTGTTGTAGCAGGCGGATGCTTTCATCGCGCTGGCTGACGCGCCCGGCCTGCAGGGCCAGAGCCAGGGCTTCGATTTCTTCGGCGAGCAGCGCCGCGCCGTAGAACTCGACCATTTGCAAGGCGCCATGCACTTGATGGATGCACGCCAGGCAGTCGCCGAGGGTGTCGTTGTCGGTGGTTTCGACAAACGCGTCCAGCGCCGAACGGGCCTGTTTCAGGGTTTCGGCAATGTCGCCCTTGACCCATTCGAGGGCCACGTAGTCGTGCCGATCAACCATAACTGCTCCGCTTAGAATTCATGAGTTGCTGGTGTTCTTGAAACAAAGAGCGAGATCACATGTGGAGGGGGCTTGCTCCCGATGACGGTGTATCAGTCACCTGATTCATTGACTGACCCACTGCCATCGGGAGCAAGCTCCCTCCCACATTTGGATTGCATTTCAATCATCAGCCTGCTTAGCAGCCGGGAGGGTGAAGCCCGATACTGAGCGGCGCAGCTGGCTGGCCATCTTCGCCAGGTTGCCGATGCTCTCGGCGGTGGCGGTCGAGCCCGATGAGGTCTGGCTGGTGATCTGCTGGATGACGTTCATGGTCAGCGAGATCTGCCCCGCCGACGACGTCTGTTGCTGCGCCGCGTTGGAAATACTCTGGATCAGCGCCGCCAGGGTTTTCGACACGCCTTCGATCTCTTCCAACGCCACCCCGGCGTCCTGGGCCAGCCGTGCGCCGCGCACCACTTCAGTGGTGGTCTGTTCCATCGAGATGACGGCTTCGTTGGTGTCGGCCTGGATCGCCCGCACCAGGGTTTCGATCTGCCGCGTGGCCGCCGAGGAGCGTTCGGCCAGGCGTTGCACTTCATCGGCGACCACCGCGAAGCCGCGCCCGGCATCCCCGGCCATGCTTGCCTGGATCGCGGCGTTGAGCGCAAGGATGTTGGTCTGGTCGGCGATGTCATCGATCAGGCTGACAATGTCGCCGATCTCCTGGGACGACTCGCCCAGGCGCTTGATGCGCTTGGCGGTGTCCTGGATCTGCTCGCGAATGTTGTCCATGCCGTGGATGGTGTTGTGTACCACTTCATTGCCCTTGTTGGCGATTTCCACCGAGCGCTCGGCCACCGCCGAGGATTCAGCCGCGTTCGCCGACACCTGATCGATCGACTGGGCCATCTGCTTGATCGCGGTGGAGGCCTCGGCGATTTGCTGGGCCTGATGCTCCGAGGCCTGCGCCAGGTGCATGGCGGTGGCCTGGGTGTCCTGCACCGCGCCGGCGACCTGGCCGGCGGTGAGGTTGATGGTAGCGACAAGGTCGCGCAGTTGGTCCACGGAATAGTTGATGGAGTCGGCGATGGTGCCGGTGAAGTCTTCGGTCACCGAGGCCGTCACGGTGAGGTCGCCGTCGGCCAGGTCTTCAATTTCATCCAGCAGGCGCATGATCGCGTTCTGGTTGCGCTCGTTCTTCTCGGCGGTTTCCCGCAGTTGCTGGTTGGTGGCGCGGACCATCACCAGGCCGATCAGGATGATCGAGGCCAGCGCCAGCAAGCCCAGCACATAGCCGCCGATCGTGTCGAAGCTGCGCCCGCCGGCGAGGTTTTCAAAGCCGGTGGCCAGGAGCGAGGCTTCATCGAGCAGGGTTTGCGAGAGGTTGAAAATATTGCTCGCCGAGGCCCGGACCTGGAACAGTTGCGGCGAGGTTTCGAGGATCTCGTCCACGGAGCCGGAGACAAACTCGAACAGCTCGGCGATTTCCGCCAGGCGCGCCCGTGCGTCGTGGTCCTCGACCTGGGTGATGCGCAGCCCGGGGTTGCCCTGGAGCATGCCGGTGAGCACCTGGCCGAAGCGGTTGGCATCGCGGCCAAAGGCATCGGCGGCCTGCGCGGCGGTTTCGTCACCGGCCAGCACGGTGTTGACCGCCCCCAGGATCCGCTCGGCCAGCAGCGACTGGCGCTGGGCCAAGGCTACCTGGCTGGCCGGAGCGCCGCGTTGCAGCAGGATATCCACGACCTTTTCCGATTCCATCTGCAGTTGCGGCACGGTTTCGGCCAGGGTCGCGGCAACTTGATGCAACGACAGCACGGTCTGTTCGCTGGCGAGGATCGCGTCGGTGTTTTTCAGCAGCGCTTCCCAGTCGGTCTGCACCGCCCGCATCTCTGCACGTACCGCACTGGGCGCGGCGGGCAGGCCGGTGGCCGGGTCGCCCTTTTTCAGGTAACCCCAGCGCCGGGCAAAGTCATTGCGCGCCTCCGCCAGCAACTTGAACGCCGCGGCCTTGCCGGCGGCGGCTTCGGTGGCGTTCTTGGCGATACGCTGGGACAGCACCCGCAACTCACCGGCGTGGCCGATGTACTGCTTGTCGTAGGTGGACTGGGTGTTGAGGTACGCGAAGTTGGCGAACAGCAACATGATGAACACGATCAGCGCAATAAACAGCACGATGATCTGCGAGCGGCTGCGTGAGCCTGCCTGGGGTTTGGGCGTGGTAGCGGTGGTCATGCGGCAACATCCATGAAGCCAGGGGCCTGGGCCAGAGCGAAGGGGCTGAAGACCTGCCATTGCTGATCAGCGTCGAACCGGCCACTGATAAAGGGTACGCCGGGGGTGGCGCTGGGCAACAAGGCGTCTTGTGCGAAATGCTGCATACCCACCACCTCGTCCACCAGCAGCCCGATAAATATGTCCTGGTATTCCACGACCAATACCCGCCGCTGCTTGTCTGCCTTGGACAGCGCATGGCCGAGGAACCCGCCGAGATCCATCACCGGCAGCAGGCGCCCACGCAGGTTAGCGACTCCTCTGATCCAGGTCTTGACCCCGGGCATTAAAGTGCAGCGCGGCTCATGCAGCACTTCGGCGACTTCGCGCATGGGCGCGACAAACCACTGTTCGCCCACGCGAAAGCCGATCCCGCTCCAGCCTTGCAGGCGGGTTTCCTGGGACGGCAGGTCAGCGGCCAGCAGGCGACAGCGGCGGTCGATGTCCAGCAGCAGCTCGAAGGCGGTTAGCGACTCGGTCATGATGGCGTGCCGTCAGCGGGCCAAGACCTTGTTCAGGGTGGCGATCAGCGTGGCTTCGTCCACCGGCTTGGTCAGGTAATCCTTGGCGCCCTGGCGCGCGCCCCAGATTTTGTCGGTTTCCTGGTCCTTGGTGGTGATGATGATGATCGGGATGCTGTTGGTTTCCCGCTCCTTGGACAGCTGGCGGGTGGCCTGGAAGCCATTGAGGCCCGGCATCACGATGTCCATCAAGACCGCGTCGGGCTTTTCCTGGCGGGCCAGGGCCACGCCGTCGGCACCGTTTTCCGCTTTCAAGACCTGATGACCGTGCTTTTCCAGCATGCCGGTCAGTTTGTACATTTCGGTCGGCGAATCGTCGACGATCAGAACACGTGCCATGGTTTTCCCCACTACATTGGAAGACGCACGCCCTTGTGAGGTTGCGTCAGTGTGCTTGTTCTACTGCGGCGAAACCCGGCACGTAGGCCTTGATCGCGCCCAGCAGTTCTTCCTTGCTGAAAGGCTTGGTCAAAAACTGATCGACACCGACGATACGCCCCTTGGCCTTGTCGAACAGGCCGTCCTTGGAAGACAGCATGATCACCGGGATCGACTTGAACGCCGGGTTGTTCTTCACCAGGGCGCACGTCTGATAGCCATCCAGGCGCGGCATCATGATGTCGACAAAGATAATGTGCGGGTGATGATCCACAATCCGGGCCAGGGCATCGAAACCATCGATGGCCGTGATGACATCGCAGCCCACGTTCTTCAACAGGGTTTCGGCGGTGCGGCGGATCGTTTTCGAATCGTCGATCACCATCACTCTCAAGGCGTTGGAATGCTGTTCCATATCTGCTCTACCATCGCCACAGCGAATCGGTTTTCGGTGTGTACGGCCTGATACTGCCCAGGATGAGCGTCACAAGCCTTGGAATTCAGGGGCTGCTGCGCCGTGGCAGTCTTTTTAGCACAGTCTCGTGGAGCAATCTATCGAGCGACCCGCCAGGTGGTTTTTCCTTGACCCACAACAGTCGCAGCGCCACTCTGACGCCACTTTTATGCGCCCTAATTTGCTAGAGGAAATCCCCCATGAGCGTTCGCGTCGGCATTGTCATGGACCCTATCGCCAGCATTTCCTATAAAAAGGACAGCTCGCTGGCCATGCTCCTGGCCGCCCAGGCCCGCGGCTGGAGCCTGTTCTATATGGAACAGCGCGACCTTTACCAGGGCGACGGCGAGGCGCGTGCGCGGATGCGTCCGCTCGAGGTGTTCGCCAACCCTGAAAAGTGGTTCGAGCTGCAAGACGAAATCGACAGCCCCCTGAGCGACCTGGACGTGATCCTGATGCGCAAGGACCCGCCGTTCGACATGGAATTCGTCTACTCCACCTACCTGCTGGAGCAGGCCGAGCGCGCCGGCGTGCTGATCGTCAACAAGCCGCAGAGCCTGCGCGACTGCAATGAGAAGCTGTTCGCCACGCTGTTCCCGCACTGCACGCCGCCGACCGTGGTCAGCCGCCGCGCCGATGTGCTGCGCGAATTCGCCGCCAAGCACGGCGATGTGATCCTCAAGCCGCTGGACGGCATGGGCGGCACCTCGATCTTCCGCCACCGCGCCGGCGACCCGAACCTGTCGGTGATCCTCGAAACCCTGACCGCCCTGGGCACCCAGCAGATCATGGGCCAGGCTTATCTGCCGGCGATCAAGGACGGCGACAAGCGCATCCTGATGATCGACGGCGAACCGGTGGATTATTGCCTGGCGCGCATCCCGGCAGCCGGCGAGACCCGCGGCAACCTGGCGGCCGGCGGTCGTGGCGAAGCCCGGCCTTTGTCGGACAAGGACCGCTGGATTGCTTCCCAGGTCGGCCCGACCCTGCGGGAAAAAGGTTTGCTGTTCGTAGGCCTCGACGTAATTGGTGAACACCTCACCGAAATCAACGTCACCAGCCCGACCTGTATTCGCGAGATCGACAATGCATTTGGCACGAACATCGGCGAAATGCTGATGGCCGCGATTGAGCGCAAGCTACAAGCCAAGTGACATAGAACAGCCGGACACCCGCCAACATTGCGTTATCATGCGCCACCTGTGAAACACGCGATGTTGGTTTTCTTGTCATGACACTCCCGTCCGATCTGCCCTTCGAACCCTCCCCCAGCGGCGTGCGCCCGGCTGATCGGCTCGGATTTACCCTGTTTCTCGCGGCATTGATCCACCTGGCGCTGATCCTCGGCGTGGGTTTCACCATGGTCGAACCCAAGCAAATCACCAAGACCCTGGAAATCACCCTCGCCACGTTCAAGAGCGAAAAGAAGCCCGAGAAGGCCGATTTTCTCGCCCAGGACAATCAGCAGGGCAGCGGCACGCTGGACAAGAAAGCCGTGCCCAAGACCACCGAAGTGGCGCCGTTCCAGGACAACAAGGTAAATAAAGTCTCCCCGCCACCGACGCCCAAGCCCGAAGTCCCCCAGGCCGCGCCCAAGCCTGTGGTGACCACCGTCGCGCCGAAACCGCAAAAAGCCGCGACCCAGCGCGAGAAAACCAAGACCGAACCGCGACCCGAGCCCGTCAAGCCGGCGCCGACCTTCGACAGCTCGCAGCTCTCCGACCAGATCTCCAGCCTCGAAGCCGAACTGGCCAATGAGCAACAGCTGTACGCCAAGCGCCCGCGCATCTACCGCCTGAACGCAGCGTCCACCATGCGCGACAAAGGCGCCTGGTATAAGGACGAGTGGCGCAAGAAGGTCGAACGCATTGGCAACCTCAACTACCCGGATGAAGCGCGCCGCCAGCAGATTTATGGCAATTTGCGCTTGCTGGTGTCGATCAACCGCGACGGCACGTTATATGAAGTGCAGGTGCTCGAATCGTCCGGCCAGCCGCTGCTGGACCAGGCCGCCCAGCGCATCGTGCGCCTGGCCGCGCCCTTTGCGCCGTTCAGCGGCGACCTGAACGACGTGGACCGCCTGGAAATCATCCGCACCTGGCGGTTTGCCAAGGGCGACCGCCTGTCCAGCAACTGATAACCCCAATCAACACCAATCACTGTAGGAGCGAGCTTGCTCGCGAAAAACTTGAGAGCGACGCGGTTCTACCTGGAGCACTTCGTTATCGTTGGCGTTTTTCGCGAGCAAGCTCGCTCCTACAGAAAAGGCGACGGCGCTGTATTCGGATCACTCCCAGCTTGTCAGTTCGCCCCTCCAACGCCACACTAGCGGACATGAAAAATGTCAGCCCGACCTACCTCAAGCACCAATTCCTGATCGCCATGCCCCATATGGCCGACCCGAACTTTGCGCAGACCTTGACCTACATTGTCGAGCACACGGCCAATGGTGCCATGGGGTTGGTGGTGAACCGCCCGCAGGAGCTGAACCTGGCCGATATCCTCGAGCAACTGCGCCCGGAGATCGACCCGCCAGCCCGCTGCCAGGGCGTGCCGATCTATATCGGCGGGCCGGTGCAGACCGATCGCGGCTTTGTGCTGCACCCGACCGGACCGAAGTTCCAGGCCACGGTGGACCTCGACGGCGTGTCGCTGTCCACATCCCAGGATGTGTTGTTCGCCATCGCCGACGGCGTCGGCCCCGAACAGAGCGTGATCACCCTCGGCTACGCTGGCTGGGAAGCCGGGCAACTGGAGGCCGAGCTGGCCAGTAACGCCTGGCTGACCTGCCCCTACGATGCCGACATTCTGTTCAACACTGCCGCCGAACTGCGCCTGGACGCGGCCGCGGCCAAGCTGCGGGTCAACCTCAGCCTGCTGACCAGCCAGGCGGGGCACGCCTGATGGCCTTGCGTCTGATCCTCGGTTTTGACTACGGCACCAAACAGATCGGCGTCGCTGTCGGCCAGGTCATCACCGGCCAGGCCCGCGAGCTGTGTACCTTGAAAGCCCAGAACGGCATACCGGACTGGAACCAGGTCGAAGCCCTGATCAAGGAGTGGAAGCCCGACGCGGTGGTGGTCGGCCTGCCCTTGAACATGGACGGCACCCCCAGCGACATGTGCCTGCGCGCCGAAAAGTTCGCGCGCCGCCTCAACGGCCGCTACAACCTGCCCTTTTATACCCACGACGAGCGCCTGACGACCTTCGAAGCCAAGGGTGAGCGCCGCGACCGTGGCGGGCAGAAAGGCAGCTACCGCGACAACCCGGTGGACGCCATCGCCGCGGCCTTGCTGTTGCAGGGTTGGCTGGATGAAAACACCGCGTTATTTGAATCCTGACTGACGCGGCTTGCCGCGTCTTTTTACGTTTGAGCCCGGTCCTTGCTGGCAACCCCTGCCGCGCAAGGCCTTGAAGGAGCGACCATGAGCCTGCCAAACCCCGCCGAACTGATCAGCCAGATGGCGATTCGCCTCAAGGCCCACCTGAAACACCGTGGCATCAGCGAGCCGCGCTTCATCGGCATTCGCACCGGCGGCGTGTGGGTGGCCCAGGCGCTGCTGCAAGAGCTGGGCAACGATTCGCCGCTGGGTACGCTGGATGTGTCCTTCTACCGCGACGACTTCAGCCAGAACGGCCTGCACCCGCAAGTGCGCCCGTCGGCCCTGCCGTTCGAGATCGAAGGCCAGCACCTGGTGCTGATCGATGACGTGCTGATGAGCGGTCGCACCGTCCGCGCCGCGCTGAACGAGCTGTTCGACTACGGCCGCCCCGCCAGCGTGACGCTGGTCTGCCTGCTGGACCTGGACGCCGGCGAGTTGCCGATCAGCCCGGATGTGGTCGGCGCGACCCTGTCGCTTTCAGCCCAGCAGCGGGTAAAATTGTCCGGTCCCACGCCGCTCGTACTCGAACTGCAAGACCTTGCCCTTTAAACCGCCTTGTAAAGAGTCCCCGCGATGACGCCTCTAGATGCCAAGCGCCCGCTGCAGCTCAATGCTCAGGGCCAGCTGCAACACTTCTTGTCCCTCGACGGTTTGCCCCGCGAACTGCTCACCGAAATCCTCGACACCGCCGACTCGTTCCTCGAAGTCGGTGGCCGCGCGGTGAAGAAGGTCCCGCTGCTGCGCGGCAAGACCATCTGCAATGTGTTCTTCGAGAACTCCACGCGCACCCGCACCACCTTCGAACTGGCGGCCCAGCGCCTGTCGGCCGACGTGATCACACTGAACGTGTCGACCTCGTCGGCGAGCAAGGGCGAGACCCTGCTCGACACCCTGCGCAACCTTGAAGCGATGGCGGCCGACATGTTCGTGGTGCGCCACGGCGACTCCGGCGCCGCGCACTTCATCGCCGAGCACGTCTGCCCGCAGGTGGCGATCATCAACGGCGGCGACGGCCGTCACGCCCACCCGACCCAGGGCATGCTCGACATGCTCACCATCCGTCGGCACAAAGGCAGCTTTGAAAACCTTTCGGTGGCCATCGTCGGCGACATCCTGCACTCGCGGGTAGCGCGCTCGAACATGCTGGCCCTGAAAACCCTGGGTTGCCCGGATATCCGCGTGATCGCACCGAAAACCCTGCTGCCGATCGGCATCGAGCAATACGGCGTGAAGGTCTACACCGACATGACCGAAGGCCTCAAGGATGTGGACGTGGTGATCATGCTGCGCCTGCAACGCGAACGCATGTCCGGTGGCCTGTTGCCGAGCGAAGGCGAGTTCTACCGCCTGTTCGGCCTGACCACCACGCGCCTGGCCGGAGCCAAGCCGGATGCCATCGTGATGCACCCGGGGCCGATCAACCGAGGGGTGGAGATCGAATCGGCGGTGGCCGACGGCAACCAGTCGGTGATTCTCAACCAGGTGACCTACGGCATCGCCATACGCATGGCGGTGCTGTCCATGGCCATGAGCGGGCAAACCGCGCAACGTCAATTCGAGCAGGAGAAGGCCCAGTGAAGCTCAGCATTCTCGGCGCCCGCGTCATTGATCCGGCCAGTGGCCTGGATCAAGTCACCGATCTTCATCTGGAAGCCGGCAAGATCATCGCCATCGGCGCTGCGCCCGCTGGCTTCAGCGCCAGTGAGACCCTCGACGCCAAGGGCCTGGTGGCCGCGCCTGGCCTGGTCGACCTGAACGTCGCCCTGCGCGAGCCGGGTTACAGCCGCAAAGGCAACATCACCAGCGAAACCCGCGCCGCCGCCGCCGGTGGCGTCACCAGCCTGTGCTGCCCGCCGCACACCAAACCGGTGCTGGACACCTCGGCCGTGGCCGAGCTGATCCTCGACCGCGCCCGCGAAGCCGGCAATTGCAAAGTGTTCCCCATCGGCGCCCTGAGCAAAGGCCTGGAAGGCGAGCAACTGGCCGAACTGATCGCGCTGCGCGATGCCGGTTGCGTGGCCTTCGGCAACGGCCTGGAGAGTTTCCGCAGCACCCGCACGCTGTGCCGTGCCCTGGAATACGCGGCCACCTTCGACCTGACTGTGATCTTCCACTCCCAGGACCGCGACCTGGCCGAAGGCGGCCTGGCCCATGAAGGCGCCGTGGCCAGCTTCCTCGGCCTGCCGGGCATCCCGGAGACCGCGGAAACCGTGGCCCTGGCCCGCGATCTGCTGCTGGTGGAACAAAGCGGCGTGCGCGCGCACTTCAGCCAACTGACCAGCGCCCGCGGCGTCGCCCTGATCGCCCAGGCCCAGGCCCGTGGGTTGCCGGTGACGGCGGACGTGGCGCTGTATCAGTTGATCCTGACGGACGAGGCGCTGATCGACTTCTCCAGCCTGTATCACGTACAACCACCGCTGCGCACCCGTGCCGACCGCGAGGGTTTGCGTGCGGCGGTGAAGTCCGGTGTGGTGTCGGCGATTTCCAGCCATCACCAGCCCCACGAGCGCGATGCCAAGCTGGCACCGTTCGGCGCGACCGAGCCGGGTATCAGCAGCGTCGAGCTGTTGCTGCCGCTGGCGATGACGCTGGTGGAGGATGGCTTGCTCGACCTGCCGACGCTGCTGGCGCGCCTGAGTGCAGGCCCTGCCGAAGCCTTGCGCCTGCCAGCGGGCAAGTTGGCGGTGGGGGCGGCGGCGGACCTGGTGCTGTTCGATCCGGCCAGCTCGACGATTGCCGGCGAGCACTGGCTGTCCAAGGGCGAAAACTGCCCGTTCATCGGCCATAGCCTGCCGGCGAGCGTGCGCTACACCCTGGTGGACGGACGCATCAGCTACCAGGCCTAAAGCGGGCTCGGTAAAAAATGTGGGAGGGGGCTTGCCCCCGATAGCAGTGGGTCAGCTACAGATAAGCTGACTGGTCCACCGCCATCGGGGGCAAGCCCCCTCCCACATTGGGTTCTCTATAGAGCTTGAGAGATCAGCGCCCGCCTCTTAACTCGGCGTTACGGATCGATATCTGCGTATTCAACGTCCAGAAGTCATACAGCACCCCCACCAGGAACAGGCCGCCGGTCAGCAGGTACAGCAGGCCGGTGATCCATTTGCCCTGGTACATCCGGTGTACACCGAACACCCCGAGAAACGCCAACAGAATCCAGGCCACGTTGTATTCGATCGGGCCGGCGGTAAAACGCAGGTCGGCTTCACGGTCCATCGCCGGAATCAGGAACAAGTCGATCAGCCAGCCGATCCCCAGCAAGCCCAACGTGAAAAACCAGATCGTCCCGGTGACGGGTTTGCCGTAATAGAAGCGATGCGCCCCGGTAAAACCAAAAATCCAGAGCAGGTAACCGATCACCTTGCTGTGGGTGTCTTGCTGCGAAACATCCTGTCGATAGGTGTTCATGGCGTACCTCTTTTGCTGCGATAGATAAATTTTTTCACTTTCTTTGTGACTTTTTTACATGCGCCCGACGTATGGCCGATGGTATCTTCGCTCCCCTGAAAGCCTGATGCCACCTGACTTGTGTAGGACAATTGCGGCGATTCGTCGCGTATTTCCTGAGTTTGCCCCCAAGGTTCAGTCGACAAACGGCCTGAGAACGACACAAAAAGCTGTTATAAAGTTGCGCGCAAACCCATAAGAGCCACGCCTAATGCGACCATTTTTCAAGACATGGCTAACCATTTGCCTATTAATGCCACTGGCCGCCCACGCCACCAATCGTGAGCAACGACTTCCTAACGTCAACGGTTTCACCCCTAAAGTCCACAGCACACCCAGCACGGCCAAATCCGTAAAGCCCACCGTCAGCCGCCCGACTAAACTGAGCAAGGCCCACGGTAAGGCAACACCCGGCCTGATGGCGGGTAACACCAAGCAAAGCAGCACCGTCCTCAGCCGCGCCGTGAATGTGCTCGGTACACCTTATCGTTGGGGCGGCAGCAGCCCAAGTAAAGGGTTCGACTGCAGCGGCCTGGTAAAATATGCATTCAACGACGTTGCCGCGGTGGATTTGCCACGCACCTCCAACGCCATGGCCGCCGGCCACGGGCAGAAGGTTGACCGCAAGGACTTGAAGCCGGGCGACCTGCTGTTCTTCAAATTGAAGAGCCGCCGGGTTAACCACGTTGCCATCTACCTGGGCAACGACCGCTTTATCCACGCACCGCGTCGCGGCAAGTCGGTCAGCATCGATACCCTGAAGAAGCCGTTCTGGGACAAGAACTACGTGATCGCCAAGCGGGTTCTGCCGAAAGAACAGAACAACCTGCGGATCGTCCAACGCTGATCTGAAGCTGGAATACAGTACCCATGTGGGAGGGGCTTGCCCCTCCCTCATTTGATTTCATTGCCCACAAAATCTCATATATCTGTCGGCACCCTCGCCTTCTCCCGCGCCGCCTCCCGGCTGATCACGCCCTGCGTGACCAAGGCCTTCAAGCGCATATCCAACGTCTGCATCCCCGATGCGCCACCGGTCTGAATCGCCGATACGATCTGCGCCACCTTGTCTTCGCGGATCAAATTGCGAATGGCAGGCGTACACAGCATGATTTCATGGGCCGCCACGCGCCCGCCGCCGATCTTCTTGACCAACACCTGGGACACCACCGCCTGCAGCGACTCCGAGAGCATCGAGCGGACCATCGGCTTTTCTCCCGCCGGAAACACGTCCACCAGGCGATCCACAGTCTTGGCCGCCGACGCGGTGTGCAGGGTGCCGAAGACCAGATGCCCGGTCTCAGCCGCCGTCAGCGCCAGGCGGATGGTGTCCAGGTCACGCAGTTCACCCACCAGGATCACATCCGGGTCTTGCCGCAGTGCCGAGCGCAAGGCCGCCGAAAAACTGTGGGTGTCGCGATGCACCTGGCGCTGGTTGATCAGGGCCCGGCAGGGCTGGTGGATGAATTCGATGGGGTCTTCCAAGGTGAGGATGTGCTGGCGCCGGTGCTGGTTGAGGTGATCGATCAGCGCCGCCAGGGTGGTCGACTTGCCCGAACCGGTGGGCCCGGTCACCAGCACCAGGCCGCGCGGCAGTTGGGCGATACGTTGGAACACCGCGCCCAACCCAAGGCTTTCCAGGCTCTGAACCTGGGCGGGGATGTTGCGAAACACCGCGCCCATGCCACGCGCCTGCTGGAACACATTCACCCGGAATCGCCCGACACCGGGCAGTTCGAAGGCGAAATCCGTTTCAAGAGATGTTTCGAAATCCTTTTGTTGGTAGCGGTTGAGCAAAGGGCTGAGCAAATCCGCCACGTGCGTGGGTGACAGCACTGGCCCATCCAGGGACCAGACCTCGCCATCCATCCGCAGCATCGGTGCGAGGCCGGCCGACAGGTGCAGGTCGGAGGCGCCCCGGCGCACGCTGTGCGTGAGTAATTCAGTGATATCCATAGGGCTTTCCATTTCCAGTAGAATGCCGCGGACTCCATATCCACGGGCGCATCTTGAATGTCGACGATAGCAGACAACATTGGCCAGGTTCGCCAGCGCATCCGCGCCGCAGCCGACGCCGTGCAACGTGACGCAAACAGCATCCACCTGCTGGCCGTGAGCAAGACCAAGCCCGCGCAAGCCGTGCGCGAAGCCTATGCCGCCGGGATGTGCGATTTCGGCGAAAACTACCTGCAGGAAGCCTTGGGCAAACAGGCCGAATTAACCGACCTGCCCTTGAGTTGGCACTTCATCGGCCCCATTCAATCGAACAAGACTCGCGCGATCGCCGAGAACTTCGCTTGGGTGCATTCCGTGGACCGCCTGAAAATCGCACAACGCCTGTCCGAACAACGCCCGGCCGACCTGGCCCCGTTGAACATCTGCATCCAGGTCAACGTCAGTGGCGAAGCCAGCAAGTCCGGCTGCACGCCCGCCGACCTGCCGGCGCTGGCCAACGCGATCAGCGCCCTGCCGCGCTTGAAGTTGCGCGGTTTGATGGCGATCCCTGAACCGACCGAAGACCGCGTCGCACAGGATGCAGCGTTCGCCGCCGTCCGCGACCTGCAAGCCAGTTTGAACCTGCCGCTCGACACACTTTCCATGGGCATGAGCCACGACCTCGAGTCGGCCATCGCCCAAGGCGCCACCTGGGTGCGGATCGGTACCGCCCTGTTTGGCGCCCGCGACTACGGTCAGCCGTGAAATGGCCGACTTCCCTCTGAATAAGGACCTGTCATGAGCAACACGCGTATTGCCTTTATCGGCGCCGGCAACATGGCGGCCAGCCTGATCGGCGGCCTGCGGGCCAAGGGCCTGCAAGCCCAACAGATCCGCGCCAGCGATCCGGGCGCCGAAACCCGCGCCCGCGTCAGCGCCGAACACGGTATCGACACCTTCGCCGACAACGCCGAGGCCATCCAGGGCGTCGACGTGATCGTGCTGGCGGTCAAGCCGCAAGCCATGAAAGCCGTATGCGAAAGCCTGCGCCCGAGCCTGCAGCCGCACCAGTTGGTGGTGTCCATCGCCGCCGGCATCACCTGCGCCAGCATGAACCGCTGGCTCGGCGCCCAGCCCATCGTGCGCTGCATGCCCAACACCCCGGCGCTGCTGCGCAAAGGCGTGAGCGGTTTGTATGCCACCGCCCAGGTGAGCGCCGAACAGCGCGACCAGGCCCAGGAACTGCTGTCCGCCGTGGGCATCGCCCTGTGGCTGGAACAGGAAGAGCAACTGGACGCGGTGACCGCCGTCTCCGGCAGCGGCCCGGCCTACTTCTTCCTGCTGATCGAAGCCATGACCGCCGCCGGCGTGAAACTGGGCCTGAGCCGGGACATCGCCGAGCAACTGGCCGCGCAAACCGCCCTGGGCGCCGCGCAGATGGCCGTGACCAGCGACGTGGATGCCGCCGAACTGCGCCGCCGCGTGACTTCCCCCGGCGGCACCACGCAAGCCGCCATTGAATCGTTCCAGGCCGGGGGCTTCGAAGCCCTGGTGGAAAAAGCACTGGGTGCCGCGGCACATCGTTCGGCCGAGATGGCCGAGCAACTGGGCAAATAGTCGTCCCCAACCTGCAACTGGACTAGATAGGAATCGAACATGCTCGGAATCAATGACGCTGCCATTTTCATCATCCAGACCCTGGGCAGCCTGTACCTGCTGATCGTGCTGATGCGCTTTATCCTGCAACTGGTGCGGGCGAACTTCTACAACCCGCTGTGCCAGTTCGTGGTGAAGGCCACCCAGCCGCTGCTCAAGCCCCTGCGCCGGGTGATCCCGAGCCTGTTCGGGCTGGACATGTCCTCGCTGGTGCTGGCGCTGCTGCTGCAGATCCTGCTGTTCGCGGTGATCCTGATGCTCAACGGCTACCAGGCCTTGACCCTGCTGCTGCTGCCATGGGCGCTGATCGGGGTTTTCTCGCTGTTTTTGAAGATCCTCTTCTGGTCGATGATCATCAGCGTGATCCTCTCGTGGGTCGCACCCGGCAGCCGCAGCCCTGGAGCCGAGCTGGTCGCGCAGATCACCGAACCGGTGCTGGCGCCGTTCCGCCGGTTGATCCCCAACCTGGGCGGTCTGGACATCTCGCCGATCTTCGCGTTTATCGCGATCCAGCTCCTGCAAAGCTGGGTGATCCCGCGCCTGGCGTTCTATGCGTTCATGCCCAAAGAGCTGTTCGGGTTGATCTGATTCAGCCCCGCTTGCGTGTCAGGGCCGGATAACCTCCGGCCTTTGCTTGCCGCTAGGGGCAGCGGTCTTTAGACTTACGCCTCATTTAAACGAGAGCAGGGTCGATGCCAGCTGCCTTCCCCCCCGATTCTGTTGGACTGGTCGTGCCCCAAATGGCGCACTTCAGCGAACCGCTGGCCCTGGCCTGCGGACGTTCGCTGCCAGCCTACGACCTGATCTATGAAACCTACGGCCAGTTGAACGCCACGGCGAGCAACGCCGTGCTGATCTGCCACGCCTTGTCCGGCCATCATCACGCCGCGGGCTTCCACAACGTCGACGAGCGCAAGCCCGGCTGGTGGGACAGCTGCATCGGCCCCGGCAAGCCCATCGATACCAACAAGTTCTTTGTGGTCAGCCTGAACAATCTCGGCGGCTGCAACGGCTCGACCGGCCCCAGCAGCCTCAACCCGGAAACCGGCAAGCCCTTCGGCGCGGACTTCCCGGTGCTGACCGTGGAAGACTGGGTCCACAGCCAGGCGCGTCTGGCCGACCGGCTGGGCATCCAGCAATGGGCCGCCGTGATCGGCGGCAGCCTCGGCGGCATGCAGGCCCTGCAGTGGACCATCACTTACCCCGATCGCGTGCGCCATTGCCTGGCCATCGCCTCGGCCCCCAAGTTGTCGGCGCAGAACATCGCCTTCAACGAAGTGGCGCGCCAGGCGATCCTGACCGACCCGGACTTCCACGGCGGTTCGTTCCAGGAAGCCGGCGTGATCCCCAAGCGCGGCTTGATGCTGGCGCGGATGGTTGGGCATATCACCTACCTGTCCGACGATTCCATGGGCGAGAAATTCGGCCGCGGCCTCAAGAGCGAGAAACTCAACTACGATTTCCACAGCGTCGAGTTCCAGGTGGAAAGCTACCTGCGTTATCAGGGCGAAGAGTTCTCCGGGCGGTTTGACGCCAACACCTACCTGCTGATGACCAAGGCCCTGGACTACTTCGACCCGGCCGCCAACTTCGACGACGACCTGGCGAAAACCTTCGAGGGCGCGTCGGCCAAGTTCTGCGTGATGTCGTTCACCACCGACTGGCGCTTCTCGCCGGCCCGCTCGCGGGAACTGGTGGATGCCTTGATGGCGGCGAAGAAAGACGTCTGCTACCTGGAAATCGATGCTCCGCAAGGCCACGACGCCTTCCTGATCCCGATTCCTCGTTATCTGCAGGCGTTCAGTAACTACATGAACCGCATAACTCTGTGAGAACGCCATGAGAGCCGACCTGGAAATCATCCAAGACTGGATACCCGCCGGCAGCCGCGTGCTCGACCTTGGCTGCGGCAATGGCGAACTGCTGAGCTGGCTGCGCGACAACAAGCAAGTCACCGGCTATGGCCTGGAAAACGACCCGGACAACATCGCCGAGTGCGTGGCCAAGGGCATCAACGTGATCGAGCAGGACCTGGACAAGGGCCTGGGCAACTTTGCTAGCAACAGCTTCGACGTCGTGGTGATGACCCAGGCCCTGCAGGCGGTGCATTACCCGGATCGCATCCTCGACGAAATGCTGCGTGTCGGCCGCCAGTGCATCATCACCTTCCCCAACTTCGGTCACTGGCGCTGCCGCTGGTACCTGGCCACCAAGGGCCGCATGCCGGTGTCGGATTTCCTGCCGTACACGTGGTACAACACGCCGAACATCCACTTTTGCACCTTCGAAGACTTCGAAGCCCTGTGTGGCGAGCGGGAAGCCAAGGTGATCAACCGCCTTGCCGTCGATCAACAGCACCGCCACGGCTGGGCGAGTAAACTATGGCCCAACCTGTTGGGTGAAATCGGGATTTACCGGGTCAGCAGCCCGGGCCTGACAGACCACAAGATCGCCGTCTAACTATTTTCGAGGAAGACGAATATGAGACGCCTGGCTGTATTTCTACTCACCGCGTGCCTGGGCGTCAGCGCCATGGCCGCCGATGCCATCGACAGTAAGCGCCAGAAGGAATTTGGCGATATCACCGTACACTACAACACCTTCACCTCCAGCTTCCTGCAACCCGATACGGCCCAGGCTGTCGGCGTGGTACGCAGCAAGAACAAGGGCTTGATCAACGTGACCGTGATCAAGGGCGTGACGCCCGTGGCCGCGCAAGTGACCGGCACGATCAAAGACCTGAGCGGCAGGAGCGAAATCCTGACGTTCAAGCAGATTACCGAAAAAGGTGCGATCTATTACCTCGCGCCCTACAACGTGCCGCAACAGGAAGTGCGGGTTTTCACCATCAACGTTGAAACCGGCGGCAAGGCCCATGGTTTCCAATTCAACCAGGAACTGTTTCCGGCGGACTGATGAACCTGACTCAACTCGTGCTGGCCAGCCATAACGCCGGCAAACTCAAAGAACTCCAGGCCATGCTCGGCGAGTCCGTGCAACTGCGCTCGATCGGCGAGTTCAGCCAGGTCGAGCCCGAAGAAACGGGCCTGTCGTTCGTCGAGAACGCCATCCTCAAGGCGCGCAATGCCGCGCGCCTGTCCGGCCTGCCGGCGCTGGCGGACGACTCGGGCCTGGCGGTGGACTTCCTCGGCGGCGCCCCCGGTATCTATTCGGCGCGCTATGCCGACGGCAAAGGCGACGCGGCGAACAACGCCAAGCTGCTCGATGTGCTCAAGGACGTGCCGGATGCCGAGCGTGGCGCGCAGTTCGTCTGCGTGCTGGCCCTGGTGCGACATGCCGACGATCCGTTGCCGATCCTCTGCGAAGGCCTGTGGCACGGGCGCATCCTGCATGCGGCCAGCGGCGCGCATGGGTTTGGCTACGACCCGCTGTTCTGGGTGCCGGAGCGCGATGTCTCCAGCGCCGAACTGAGCCCGGCCGACAAAAACCAGATCAGCCACCGCGCCCGCGCCATGGCTTTGCTGCGCCAGCGCCTGGGCTTGAAATGACCCAGAACACCTCCGCGCAGCCGCTGATCCACGGCGGCGCGCAAACACCACGGGCGGCCCTGCCCCATCTGCCGCCCCTGGCGCTGTACATCCACATCCCGTGGTGCGTGCGCAAATGCCCTTATTGCGACTTCAACTCCCACACCGCCAGCCCTGTGTTGCCGGAAGAAGAGTACGTCGATGCGCTGCTGGCCGACCTCGATCAGGACCTGCACGCGGTTTACGGCAGGGAACTGAG
Source organism: Pseudomonas sp. LY-1 (assembly GCF_053502595.1). NCBI lineage: Bacteria > Pseudomonadati > Pseudomonadota > Gammaproteobacteria > Pseudomonadales > Pseudomonadaceae > Pseudomonas > Pseudomonas sp. LY-1. The sequence continues at coordinate 6,460,321 of NZ_CP094353.1, forward strand.
TTCGATCTTCTTCGGTGGCGGCACGCCGAGCCTGTTCAGTGCCGCCGCGCTGGGCCGCCTGCTCAAGGGCGTGGAAGCACGCATCCCGTTTACCGACGACATCGAGATCACCCTGGAAGCCAACCCGGGAACGTTCGAGCAAGAGAAGTTCGTGGCGTACCGCAAGCTGGGGATCAACCGCCTGTCCATCGGCATCCAGAGCTTCCAGCAGGAAAAACTCGCGGCCCTGGGCCGTATCCACAACGGCGATGAAGCCGTGCGTGCCGCCGGCATGGCGCGCCAGGCCGGGTTCGACAACTTCAACCTGGACCTGATGCATGGCTTGCCCGATCAGTCCTTGGACGACGCTCTGAGCGACCTGCGCCAGGCCATTGCGCTCAAACCGACCCATTTGTCGTGGTACCAACTGACCCTGGAGCCCAACACCGTATTCTGGAACCAGCCGCCGACGCTGCCGGAAGACGACACCCTGTGGGATATCCAGGAAGCTGGCCAGGCGCTGCTGGCCGAACACGGTTACGCGCAATATGAAGTCTCGGCCTATGCACAACCGGGGCGAGCGGCGCGACATAACCTCAACTACTGGAGCTTCGGCGACTTCATCGGCATCGGTGCCGGCGCCCATGGCAAGCTCAGCCACCCGGACGGGCGCATCGTCCGCACCTGGAAGACCCGCGCACCGAAGGACTACCTCAACCCGGCCAAAAGCTTCCTGGCCGGCACGAACGCGCTGACCAACGAAGAGCTGCCGTTCGAGTTCCTGATGAACGCCCTGCGCCTCACCGAAGGCGTCGACGCCAAGCTCTACGCCGAACGCACCGGGCTGGCGCTGGCAAGCCTCGCGCAAGGCCGCACCGAGGCAGAACAAAGTGGCTTAATGCAGGTCGAACCGTCACGCCTGGCGGCGACTGACCGCGGGCAACTCTTTCTCAATGACCTGTTGCAGAAGTTTTTGAGCTGATCGCTCTTAAGGAAATCGAATGGATTTGGTACTCGACCTGCTCGCCACCGTATCCCGCTGGAGCCGCAGCAACCTGTCGGAAATCTCCCTGGCCCTCGTCGGCTGCCTGTTGGTGCTGTTCGGCGCTGATATCAAAGGCTGGGTCGAAGCCCGCCTGGGCAGCATCGCCGGCGCCTTGCGCGTACCGTTGATGGCCCTGCTGTGCATGATCGGCAGCGGCGCCGCGCTGATCTACGCCACGCCGTGGATTGTGCGGGGGCTGAGCCAGTTCAACAACTACAGCCTGGCGCCGGTATTGGTGGTGGTGCTGGTATTGATCGGCGTCGTCGCCGACCGCCGCTGAATTTAAAGCCAGATACAAAACAATGTGGGAGGGGGCTTGCCCCCGATAGCAGAGTGTCAGTCAACCACTCTATGACTGACCCACCGCTATCGGGGGCAAGCCCCCTCCCACATTTTTTGGCCGCATTCCAAGTTACTGGCTGATCAGTCGACTTTCTCGAACTTCAAATCCCACACCCCATGCCCCAACCGCTCGCCGCGGCGTTCGAACTTGGTGATCGGGCGCTCGGCCGGGCGTGGTACGCATTTGCCGTCTTCGGCCAGGTTGCGGTAGCCAGGGGCGACGTTCATCACTTCCAGCATGTATTCCGCATAGGGTTCCCAGTCGGTGGCCATGTGCAAGATACCGCCGACTTTCAGCTTGCTGCGCACCAGCTCCGCGAAAGACGCCTGGACGATGCGGCGCTTGTGGTGACGGCTTTTGTGCCATGGATCGGGGAAAAACAGCATCAGGCGATCGAGGCTGTTGTCGGCGATGCAGCGGTTGAGCACTTCAATCGCGTCGCAGTCGTACACCCGCAGGTTGGTCAAACCCTGGGTCAGCACGCCATTGAGCAGCGCGCCGACACCCGGGCGATGGACTTCCACACCGATGAAATCCTGTTCCGGCGCGGCTGCGGCCATTTCCAGCAGGGAATGGCCCATGCCGAAGCCGATTTCCAGGGAGCGCGGGGCCGAACGGCCGAACACTTGGTCATAGTCCACCGGCGCGTCGGCCAGGGGCAGGACGAACAGCGGCGTGCCTTGCTCCAGGCCCTTTTGCTGGCCTTCGGTCATGCGACCGGCGCGCATCACAAAGCTCTTGATGCGGCGGTGCTTGGACTCGTCGCCCTGTTCCACGGTGTTCGGCGTTTCGTTTGATTCAGTCATCAATGGCTCTTACTTGATCAGACCATCCAGCGGCGAGGAGGCGCTGGCGTAGAGTTTTTTCGGCATGCGCCCGGCGAGGTAGGCCAGGCGGCCCGCGACGATGGCGTGTTTCATGGCTTCGGCCATCATGATCGGCTGTTGGGCATTGGCGATGGCCGAATTCATCAGCACCGCTTCGCAGCCCAGCTCCATGGCGATGGTCGCGTCGGAGGCAGTGCCCACGCCCGCATCCACCAGCACCGGGATCTTGGCTTCTTCGAGGATGATCTGCAGGTTGTACGGGTTGCAGATCCCAAGGCCAGTGCCGATCAGGCCGGCCAGCGGCATCACGGCGATGCAGCCGATTTCGGCCAGTTGGCGGGCGATGATCGGGTCATCACTGGTGTAGACCATCACGTCGAAGCCTTCCTTGACCAGGGTTTCGGCGGCCTTGAGGGTTTCGATCACGTTGGGGAACAGGGTTTTCTGGTCGGCCAGCACTTCCAGCTTCACCAGGTTGTGGCCGTCGAGCAGCTCACGGGCCAGGCGGCAGGTACGCACAGCTTCGATGGCGTCGTAGCAGCCGGCAGTGTTCGGCAGGATGGTGTAGCGGTCCGGCGGCAGGATATCCAGCAGGTTCGGTTCGCCCGGGTTCTGGCCGATGTTGGTGCGGCGCACGGCCACGGTCACGATCTCGGCGCCCGAGGCTTCGATGGCCAGGCGGGTTTCTTCCATATCGCGATACTTGCCGGTGCCTACCAGCAGACGGGACTGGTAGGTACGACCGGCCAGGACGAAGGGCTTGTCGCTACGAACGATGCTCATGGGAAATCCTCGAGGTGGGGTGAGGTTCTGCAGAATCCGGGGTGGCGCGCCTGGGCGCCGGACGACTAGCCGCCGCCGATGGCGTGGACCACTTCGACCTGGTCACCTTCGGTGAGCGCAGTCTCGACGTGTTGGCTACGCGGGACGATATCCTGGTTGAGCTCCACTGCGACGCGACGCCCGGTCAGGTCCAGACGGGTCAGCAGGGCCGCAACGGTTTCACCGTCGGGCAGTTCAAAGGGTTCGCCGTTCAACTGAATGCGCATGCCATGGGCCGCCATCGTTTTTAGGGGCAAGCATTCTAGCCCGATTGGCGTAGCTGGCCCAAGACCCTTTGATCAGCAGCGCGCTTCAGGCCGCCTGCTGCAAGCGCCACGCCGCCAGCCCCAGGAGGAACCAACCGAGCAGAAACGCCAGGCCACCGAACGGCGTGATGATGCCGAGCTTGCTGATGCCAGTCATCGTCAGCACGTACAGGCTGCCGGAGAACAGCAGGATGCCGACGACGAACGACACGCCCGCCCACGTGACCAGGCGGCCCGGCAGGTGCGCCGCGAGCAACGCCACGCCGAACAGCGCCAGGGTGTGGACCAGTTGGTAGGTCACGCCGGTATGGAAAATCGCCAGGTACTCGGCGCTCAGGCGGTTTTTCAAGCCGTGGGCAGCGAACGCACCGAGGGCGACACCGGTGAAGCCGAAAAAAGCAGCCAGCATCAGAAAGCCACGCAGCATGAGGAACTCCAGTCAGACTCATTGGGCAGGGTCTGTATAATGGCCCGCTCAACGGGTTCGGCCAAGCCATCTCTATGCTGCGTGTCCTCTTCAATCGTTTTCTCAAAGCCGTGAAATGGTTTGCCATCGGCAGCGTGTTGCTGGTGCTGCTGTTTCGTGTCGTACCGCCGCCGTTCACGGCGCTGATGGTGGAGCGCAAGATCGAATCCTGGTTTGACGGCGAACCGATTGACCTGCAGCGCACCTGGGTGCCGTGGGATGAGATCTCCAACGACCTCAAAGTGGCGGTGATGGCGGGTGAAGACCAGCGCTTCCCACAACATTGGGGCTTCGATTTCGGCGCGATCCAGGCGGCGCTCCTGCACAACGAGCGCGGCGGCTCGATCCGCGGCGCCAGTACGCTGAGCCAGCAGGTATCGAAGAACCTGTTCCTGTGGTCCGGCCGCAGTTATCTGCGCAAGGGCCTGGAGGCCTGGTTTACCGGGCTGATCGAGGTGCTGTGGCCCAAGCAGCGGATCCTTGAGGTGTACCTCAACAGCGTGGAATGGGATGAAGGGGTGTTCGGTGCGCAAGCGGCGGCGCAGCATCACTTCGGGGTGAGTGCCAAGGCGCTTTCTCGGCAGCAGGCCAGCTATCTGGCGGCGGTGTTACCCAATCCTCGGGTATGGAGCGCCAGCCATCCAACGGCCTATGTGGCACGGCGGGCGGCATGGATTCGCCAGCAGATGAGCCAACTGGGTGGGGATGGCTATCTGGTTGAGTTGAACAATTCGCGCAAGGCGCCTTGGTCCGACTGACACAACACAGAAATAAATGTGGGAGGGGGCTTGCCCCCGATAGCAATGGATCAGTCACCTTGATGTCGACTGACACTCAGCTATCGGGGGCAAGTCGAATCGTCGCACCGCCCCTCCCACAGTTTTAAGCGGCGATCGACAGCTTCAGCTTGTTCATCGCGCTTTTCTCAAGCTGACGAATCCGCTCGGCCGACACGTTGTACTTCTGCGCCAGGTCGTGCAGCGTGGCTTTTTCTTCGGCCAGCCAGCGCTGGTAGAGGATGTCACGGCTGCGGTCGTCCAGCACTTCCAGCGCTTCGTGCAGGTTGTGGTTGGAGTTGTCGCTCCAGTCGGCGTCTTCCAGTTGACGCGCCGGGTCGTACCGGTGGTCTTCCAGGTAGTTGGCCGGCGATTGGAAGGCGCTGTCGTCGTCCGCTTCGGCGGCCGGGTCGAAGGCCATGTCATGGCCGGTCAGGCGGCTTTCCATCTCGCGCACTTCACGCGGCTCCACACCGAGGCTTTCGGCCACGCGGTGGACTTCTTCGTTGTTCAGCCACGCCAGGCGTTTTTTCTGGCTGCGCAGGTTGAAGAACAGCTTGCGCTGGGCCTTGGTGGTCGCGACTTTCACGATGCGCCAGTTGCGCAGGATGAACTCGTGGATTTCCGCCTTGATCCAGTGAACGGCGAACGACACCAGGCGCACACCCATTTCCGGGTTGAAGCGCTTCACTGCCTTCATCAGGCCGACGTTGCCTTCCTGGATCAGGTCAGCCTGGGCCAGGCCGTAGCCGCTATAGCTACGGGCGATATGTACGACAAAACGCAGGTGGGCGAGCACCATCTGCCGAGCCGCCCCCAAATCCTGCTCATAGTAGAGACTCTCGGCCAGTTCACGCTCCTGCTCCGGTGTCAGCAATGGAATGCTGTTGACCGTGTGCACATAGGCCTCCAGGTTCGCACCCGGGACCAAGGCATAAACAGGTTGCAAAGAAGTGGTCATACGAAAAAACCTCCGACTCACATAACTCGTGCAGTTCAGCACTGCGAAAATTGACCGGGAACCGTAGGACAAGTTCCCTAAACCACTGATACGGTCAATACAAACGAAACCACATTAATCTGACATTAACTACTTCGGTGCCAGCTCACGTAAATGCCGTGCGACCGCAATCCACGCACCGATATACCCCAACAAGACCGCGCCAAGCAAGAGCGACAGACCATCGGCGACCGGCACCCCGGCCAATGCGAAATCACTGCCGTACAAGCCGGCCAGCCCGATGACCGCGTCGTTCAGCCAGTCCAGGCCGAACGCCAACAAGCCCCAGGACAAAATCCCCGCACCGAAGCCATAAAGCGCGCCCATGTACAGAAAAGGACGACGCACATAGCTGTCCGTGCCGCCGACCAGTTTAATCACTTCTATCTCGGTGCGACGGTTTTCAATATGAAGACGAATGGTATTACCTATCACCAAAAGTAATGCAGACACCAACAACACCGTCAGGCCGAACACAAAGCGGTCGCCCAGCTTGAGGATCGCCGCCAGGCGCTCTACCCAGACTAGATCAAGTTGCGCCTGTTGCACCTTGGGCATCTCTGCGAGTTTTTGTCGCAGGGCTTCCAGGGCCGGTTTGTCGACTTCATTCGGCGTCACCAGCACCACGCCCGGCAGCGGGTTCTGCGGCAGCTCCTTGAGCGCCTCGCCCAGGCCGGACTGTTGCTGGAATTCCTCGAGGGCCTGATCGCGGCTGATGTACTCGGCATCCGCCACCCCCGGCAGGTTCTTGATCTCTTCGCGCAGGGCCTCGCCGTCTTTGGCGCTGGCATCCAGGTTCAGGTACAGCGAAATCTGCGCGGCGCGCTGCCAGGAACCGCCCAGGCGCTCCACATTATTAAGCAGCAGCGACAAGCCCATGGGCAGGCTCAAGGCCACGGCCATCACCAGGCAGGTGAAAAAGCTGCCGATCGGCTGCTTGCCCAGGCGACGCAGGCTGTCGAGCAGGCTGGCACGATGGCTTTCGATCCAGGCACGCAGCAGCGTGGCGAAATCCGGGCCGTCGTCTTCGTCGTGTTTTTTCTTTTTCGGTTGCGGGTCGGCCGGTTTCGGCGCCACGCGCTCGGAAACCTTGGGGCTGCGTGTCGCACTCATACGCCAGCCTCCCCGTCGCCGATCAGGCGACCGCGTTGCAGGGTCAGCATGCGATGGCGCATGCGCGCGATCAGTGCCAGGTCGTGACTGGCGATCAGCACGCTGGTGCCCAGGCGGTTGATATCTTCGAACACGCCCATGATCTCGGCCGCCAGGCGCGGGTCGAGGTTACCGGTGGGTTCGTCCGCCAGCAGCAAGGCCGGGCGGTGGACGATGGCGCGGGCGATGCCGACGCGCTGTTGCTGGCCGGTGGACAGGTCGCCGGGGTAGAGGTCGGTCTTGTCCGACAACGCCACGCGCTCCAGCGCCGAGTCCACGCGCTTGATGATTTCGGCCTTGGACAGCCCAAGGATCTGCAACGGCAACGCAATGTTATTGAACACCGTGCGATCGAACAGCAACTGGTGGTTCTGGAACACCACGCCGATCTGGCGGCGCAGGAACGGAATCTGCGCATTGCTGATGGTGGCCAGATCCTGGCCGGCCAGCAGCAGCTTGCCGGTGGTCGGGCGTTCCATGGCCAGCAGCAGGCGCAACAGGGTACTTTTGCCGGCACCCGAATGGCCGGTGACAAACAAGAATTCGCCGCGACGCACTCGAAAACTCAGCTCATGCAAGCCGACATGCCCATTGGCATAGCGTTTACCGACCTGTTCGAATCGAATCATGAACGCTCCCGCTCGGCAAACAGTGCCTGGACAAAGGGTTCGGCTTCAAAGGTGCGCAGGTCGTCGATACCTTCACCGACGCCGATATACCGAATCGGCAACCCGAACTGCTTGGCCAGGGCGAAGATCACGCCGCCCTTGGCCGTGCCGTCGAGCTTAGTCAATGCCAGGCCGGTCAGTTGCACCGTCTGGTGGAATTGTTTGGCCTGGCTGATGGCGTTCTGGCCAGTACCGGCGTCGAGCACCAGCAAGACTTCGTGCGGAGCCTCGCCGTCGAGCTTACCGATCACGCGGCGCACTTTCTTCAGCTCTTCCATCAGGTTGTCTTTGGTGTGCAGGCGACCGGCGGTATCGGCGATCAGCACATCAATGTTGCGGGCCTTGGCGGCTTGCACGGCATCGAAGATCACCGAAGCGGAATCAGCGCCGGTGTGCTGGGCGATGACCGGGATCTTGTTGCGCTCGCCCCAGACCTGCAGTTGCTCGACGGCCGCGGCGCGGAAGGTGTCGCCGGCGGCGAGCATGACTTTCTTGCCTTCCAACTGCAGCTTCTTGGCCAGTTTGCCGATGGTGGTGGTCTTGCCGGCGCCGTTGACGCCGACTACCAGGATCACGAACGGCTTCTTCGGAGTAATCACCAACGGCGCTTCGACCGGCTTGAGCATCGCGGCCAGCTCGGCCTGCAGGGATTTGTACAGCGCATCGGCGTCGGTCAACTGCTTGCGCGCGACCTTCTGGGTCAGGCTCTGGATGATCACGGCGGTGGCTTCGACGCCCACGTCGGCGGTCAGCAGACGGGTTTCGATGTCTTCCAGCAGTTCGTCATCGATGGTCTTCCGGCCCAGGAACAGGCTGGCCATGCCTTCGCCGATGGTCGCGCTGGTTTTGCTCAGGCCTTGCTTGAGGCGGGCGAAGAACCCGGTTTTGCTCGGTTCGGCGGCAACCACGGGCGACGGCGCGATCACTGCGGGCGCCGCGGCCACAACAGGTGCGGGAGTCGGCTCGACCGCCACCGGCTCAACCTGCGGAATCGGCGGCGTCACATGCTCGGCCTGCACATCTTCGACCAATGCCACGGGCTCTTCGGCCACCGGCAGTGCCAGCCACGGTTTGTGCTCAGGCTCGGCTTGCGCCACCGGCGCGGTCGGTTCGGCGCCTACCAAGGGCTCAGGGGTCGGCTCAGATTGAACCTGCGGCTGTTCGACGACGGTTTCCTGCGGCTTTTTGCGCAGCCATCCGAACAGGCCTTTTTTCTCGCCAGCCGCAGCTGGACTCTTCTTGTCGTCGTTGGAACCAAACATGGAGGACGGCTATCTCAAGGTAGCGACGCGCCAAGGGCGCCTCGGTAAATAAAAATTCGATGCAGAACAGACTGCTTTAACGCTCGCTCGTTCATGCGCAACATTTTGTAAGGCGTAAATAAAGGCCTCAACAAATCGATTCAATATGGAATTGAAGCGATAACATCGGCGAAAAGATGAAGATTGTCGGGGAAAACCGTAGCAAACTTCAAAATTCCTACAACTGAATCCAGAACGGTATGACGACCGCAGTGGCCGTCCCCAAATCGGATCAGTATCCTAGCACCTCCTCGCCCGCCGACGCTAAGACCAAGCGGGCAGCCCAACAGGTTTAAAAACGAATGAATGCTCTAGCCCGCCGCGCCGCAGGCCTGCTGCTCAGCACAGTTTGTCTGCCCCTCTCAGCCTTGGCTGCCGACCCACAACCCACCCATGAATTCACCCTGGATAACGGCCTCAAAGTGGTCGTGCGCGAAGACCATCGCGCGCCGGTGGTGGTTTCCCAGGTCTGGTACAAAGTCGGTTCGAGCTACGAAACCCCGGGCCAGACCGGTTTGTCCCACGCCCTGGAACACATGATGTTCAAGGGCAGCTCCAAGGTCGGCCCCGGCGAAGCCTCGCTGATCCTGCGCGACCTGGGCGCCGAAGAGAACGCCTTCACCAGCGACGACTACACCGCCTACTACCAAGTGCTGGCGCGTGACCGCCTGGGTGTCGCCTTCGAACTCGAAGCCGACCGCATGGCCAGCCTGCGCCTGCCGGCCGACGAGTTCAGCCGCGAGATCGAAGTGATCAAGGAAGAACGCCGCCTGCGCACCGACGACAACCCGATGTCCAAGGCCTTCGAGCGCTTCAAGGCCATGGCCTTCCCGGCCAGCGGCTACCACACGCCGACCATCGGCTGGATGGCCGACCTCGACCGCATGAAGGTCGAAGAACTGCGCCACTGGTACCAGTCCTGGTACGTGCCGAACAACGCCACCCTGGTGGTGGTCGGCGACGTGACCCCGGACGAGGTGAAGAACCTGGCCCAGCGCTACTTCGGCCCGATCCCCAAGCGTGACGTGCCACCGGCGAAGATCCCGCTGGAACTGGCCGAGCCCGGCGAGCGCCTGCTGACGATGCATGTGCAGACCCAACTGCCGAGCGTGATCCTGGGCTTCAACGTGCCCGGCCTGGCCACCGCGCCAGACAAACGCTCGGTACAAGCCCTGCGCCTGATCTCGGCCCTGCTCGACGGCGGCTACAGCGCGCGCATTTCGGAACGGCTCGAACGCGGTGAAGAGCTGGTCTCCTCCGCCTCCACCAACTACGACGCCTACACCCGCGGTGACAGCCTGTTCACCCTGAGCGCCACACCGAACCAGCAGAAGAAAAAGACCATCGCACAAGCCGAAGCCGGCCTGTGGCGCCTGCTGGAAGAACTCAAAGCCAAGCCGCCGACCGCCGAGGAGCTGGAGCGTATCCGCGCCCAGGTCATTGCCGGCCTGGTCTACCAGCGCGACTCGATCACCAGCCAGGCGACCGCCATCGGTTCCCTGGAAACCGTCGGCCTGTCCTGGAAACTGATGGACACCGAACTGGCCGACCTGCAAAGCGTGACCCCGGACGATATCCAGAAGGCCGCACGTACCTATTTCACCCGCGAACGTCTCAGCGTCGCCCATGTCCTGCCTGAGGAGACCGCTCATGAGTGATCGCAAAAGCAGCCGCCTGATCCTGCCCGGCCTGATCGCCGTCACCCTGATCGCGGCGAGCGCGGTGTATTTCCTGCGCCCAAGCGAATCCGTCGCCAGCCCGGCGCTGGAAAAAGCCCAGTCGACCCACACACTGCAATCCCTGGCGGAACTGGACGGCAAGGCGCCGACCAACCGCAAGCTCGACGTGCAGACCTGGAACACCGCCGAAGGCGCCAAGGTGCTGTTCGTCGAAGCCCACGAACTGCCGATGTTCGACATGCGTATCCTGTTCGCCGCCGGCAGCAGCCAGGACGGCAACGTCCCTGGCGTGGCGCTGATGACCAACGCCATGCTCAACGAAGGCGTGCCGGGCAAGAATGTGAGCCAGATCGCCAGCGGCTTTGAAGGCCTCGGCGCGGACTTCGGCAATGGCGCTTACCGCGACATGGCGCTGGTGTCCCTGCGCGGCCTGAGCGACAGCGACAAGCGCGACGCCGCCCTGGCGCTGTTTGACCAGGTGATCGGCAAACCGACCTTCCCCGCAGACTCCCTGGCGCGCATCAAGAACCAGATCCTCGCCGGCTTTGAGTATCAGAAGCAGAACCCCGGCAAACTGGCGAGCCTGGAGCTGTTCAAGCGCCTGTACGGCGACCACCCGTATGCTCACCCGAGCGAAGGCACGGCCGAGAGCGTTCCGAAAATCACCCAGGCACAGTTGCAGGCATTCCACGCCAAGGCGTATGCCGCGGGTAACGCTGTGATTGCCGTGGTGGGCGACCTGACCCGCGCCGAGGCCGAAGCCATGACCGCCAAGGTCTCGGCCTCGCTGCCCAAAGGCCCGGCCCTGGCGAAGATCGCCCAGCCGACCGAGCCCAAGGCCGGTTTGAGCCATATCGAGTTCCCGTCCAAGCAGACGCACCTGCTGTTCGCGCAACTGGGCATCGATCGCGCCGACCCGGACTACGCCGCCCTGTCCCTGGGCAACCAGATCCTCGGCGGCGGGGGCTTCGGCACCCGCTTAATGAGTGAAGTGCGCGAGAAGCGCGGCCTGACCTACGGCGTCTACTCCGGTTTCTCGCCGATGCAAGTGCGCGGCCCGTTCATGATCAACTTGCAGACCCGCGCGGAAATGAGCGGCGGCACCCTGCGCCTGGTGGAAGACGTGCTGGCCGACTACCTCAAGACCGGCCCGACGCAAAAGGAGCTGGATGACGCCAAGCGCGAGCTGAGCGGCAGCTTCCCGCTGTCCACCGCGAGCAACGCCGATATCGTCGGGCAACTGGGCGCCATGGGTTTCTACAACCTGCCGCTGAGCTATCTGGAAGATTTCATGAAACAATCCCAGGCCCTGACCGTAGAACAGGTCAAAGCGGCTTTGAACAAACACCTGAGCGCCGACAAGATGGTCATCGTGACCGCCGGCCCGACGACTGCGCAAAAGCCACTACCGCCCCCCACTGATAAACCTGCCGAGCAGCCGCTCGGGGTTCCGGAGCATTAATGGCCAGTTCATCTCGCCCGAAAAAACCTGTCCACAACGTGCATAACGGTGTGGGCCAACTGCGCATCATTGGCGGTGAATGGGGCAGCCGCAAGCTCAGCTTCCCCGACGTCGTGGGCCTGCGCCCAACGCCGGATCGCGTGCGTGAAACCCTGTTCAACTGGCTGGCACCCTACATCGCCGGGGCCAAGGTACTCGACCCGTTTGCCGGCAGCGGCGCGCTGTTCCTCGAGGCGCTGTCCCGTGGCGCGGCCCAGGCACAGGCGCTGGATGCCAGCAATGTGGCGGTGTCCAGCCTCAAGGAACACCTGGGCACCCTGCGCTGCACCAACGGCCAGGTGCAGACCGCCGACGCGCTGCGCTACCTGGAAACCCAGGCCGCCAGCGAATACGACGTGGTGTTCCTCGACCCGCCGTTCAACCAGAACCTGCTGCCGACCGTGTGCGCGTTGCTGGAAGAGCGCCAATGGCTGGCGCCGGACTCGTGGATCTACACTGAAAGCGAAAGCGCGCCATCCAGCCTGGGCCTGCCCGGCAGCTGGCGCCTGCACCGGGAACAGAAATCCGGGCGGGTGTATTACGCATTGTGGCAACGTTCGGTACAGCCCTCGGCCTGAACGGGCTTTTGTGGCGAGCAAGCTCGCTCGCCACAGTGAGTCCGCGTGCCACAGAGAGTGTCATGACCCCCTCTTCAGACCTGTTCAAACCCGCCTTCGGCCTCGGCAACCCTCATCTGCAAACGTTGTGGGGGCCGCTGTGGCGCCCGACCACGCACCTCGAACGCCCACGCGAACGCCTGTGGCTGGACGACGGCGACTTTCTCGACCTCGACTGGCATGGCCCCCATGACGCGCAAGCGCCGTTGGTGCTGGTACTGCATGGGCTGACCGGCTCGTCCAACTCGCCTTACGTGGCCGGCCTGCAAAAAGCCCTCGCCGCCCAGGGCTGGGCCAGTGCGGCCTTGAACTGGCGCGGATGCTCGGGCGAGCCGAACCTGTTGGCGCGCAGCTACCACTCGGGCGCCAGCGAAGACCTGGCGGCGGCGATTGCCCATCTGCGCGCCAAGCGGCCGTTGGCGCCGTTGTATGCGGTGGGTTATTCCCTGGGGGGCAACGTGCTGCTCAAGCATTTGGGCGAAACCGGCGCGAATTCGGGGCTGCAAGGCGCGGCGGCGGTGTCGGTGCCGTTTCGTCTGGATCAGTGCGCCGATCGCATCGGCCTGGGCTTTTCGCGGGTGTACCAAAAGCACTTCATGCGCGAGATGGTGGCGTATATCCGCGTCAAGCAAAGCCGCTTTTTACAGGATGGTCGTGCTGAAGGGCTCAAGGCCCTGGAGGCACTCGGGTCTCTGGAGAAGATGCACACGTTCTGGGACTTCGACGGCCGGGTCACCGCGCCGCTGCATGGTTTCCTCAGTGCCGAAGACTATTACCGCCGCGCGTCGAGCCGTTACTACCTGGGCGATATCCGCACGCCGACCCTGATCATCCAGGCGGCCGATGACCCGTTTGTCTTCGCCCATAGCCTGCCCGAAGCCAGCGAGTTGTCGGATTGCACCGAGTTCGAATTGCTGGCCAAGGGTGGGCATGTGGGGTTTGTCGACGGTTCGCTGAAGCGCCCCGGTTACTACCTGGAGCGGCGGATTCCGCAATGGCTGCTGACACAACCCCGTTAAACAAGGTGGGTTTACACGCAGGACAACTCAGTCGCCCGTCGCGATTTCCCGCGTTGGATCAGTAATCCACTCGCTCCACGAGCCCGCATACAACTTGCCCAACGGGTAACCCGCCAGGCTCAGGGCGAACAGGTTATGGCACGCCGTCACGCCCGAACCGCAATACGCCACCAACTCATCCGGCGAACGGCCTTGCAACTGGGCGGCGAAGCGCTGCTTGAGCTGCTCGGCCGGCAGGAAACGCCCATCGCTGCCCAGGTTTTCGGTGAACGCCGCACATTGCGCGCCGGGAATGTGCCCGGCAATCGGGTCGATAGGCTCGACATCGCCGCGAAAGCGCGGCTGGGCGCGGGCGTCGAGCAGGGTCAGGCCCGGTTGGCCCAGGCGTTTTTGCAGCTGCTTGGCATCCAGCAACAGGCGATTGTCCGGCGTGCCGACAAAGGTGCCGCGCTCGATCACCGGCGCATCCAGGCTTAACGGGAAGCCGGCCGCGTGCCAGGCCTTCAAGCCACCGTCCAGGATAAACACGCCATCACGCTTGCCCAGCCACGCCAGCGACCACCAGGTGCGGGCGGCATAAACACCCGGGCCGTCGTCGTAGAGCACCACATCGGTATCGGCATTGATGCCCCAGGCACGCAGTTGCTCGGCGAGCGTCTGCGCCTGCGGCAACGGGTGACGCCCGGTCACGCCCTTGGTCACCGGCCCACTGAGATGGCGCTCCAGGTCGGCATATTGCGCGCCTTCGATATGCCCTTCGGCGTAGCTGCACATTCCGTAGTCCGGGTCTTCCAGGGCAAAGCGGCAGTCAAGTATCACCAGAGCGCCGCGCTGTTGGCGCTCGGCCAGTTGCTGGGGGCTGATCAGTTGGGCAAGTGGCATGACAGACTCCTGTGAACAAATTCGGGAAAGATCCTACTTCACTTCTTCCAGTGCCTGGTTCAACGGCACGTAAAACTCTTTGAACAGTGCATCCACCGCCGCTTTGGCCTGCGGCGTGACAAACCCCGCTTCCAGCACCAGCACCTGATACACCCCGCGCTTGATCGCTTCGGCGCTCAGATGTGTGGATTTTTCATTGGTGGTACACAAAAACCGCACCCAGGAGGTAAGGATGATCCAGGCGTTGAGGGTCAGCGCCTCGGTTTGCACCGGATCCATATTGAGAATGCCGGCATCGACAAACCCTCGGTAAATGGCGCCACCCTGAATCAGGCAACGCTGGGAAAAGCGCCGGTAGCCGGTGGCCAGTTCCGGGTCGCTCTCCAGCAGGTGTTCGAGGTCACGGTGCAGGAAACGGTAGCGCCACATGCCGGCCAGGACCGCCTGCAGGTAGAAGCGCTTGTCCTCCACCACCATGGTGCGACCCTGGGGCGGGCGCAGGAAACTGTCGACCAAGGCTTCGTATTCGCGAAACAGCACGGCGATGATCGCCTGCTTGTTGGGGAAGTGGTAGTACAGGTTGCCCGGCGAAATTTCCATATGGGCGGCGATATGGTTGGTGCTGACACTGCGCTCGCCCTGCTGGTTAAAAAGCTCCAGGCTGGTTTGCACAATGCGCTCGCTGGTCTTTACTCGTGGTGCCATAGGGGATCAGCTTCTGTACACGTGATCGACCATCTTACGGCCTAACCTTGCCGGGATAAATCCAGTTATGGCTGCAATGCCATTTGACAATTTAGAGCAATAACTCTAAAAATCCAGGCAGACCAATAACAATCCGGAACTGCACCATGTCTGCCAACGTTGCCTACCCGCAAGATTCCCAGACACTGGATCAACTCCAGGGCCTGTTCGACGCCCAACGCCGCGCCTACGCCGCCAACCCGATGCCGCCGGCCGCGCAACGCCAGCAATGGCTCAAGGCCTTGCGCGAAGTGCTCAGCGACGAACGCCAGGCGCTGATCGACGCGATCAGCCAGGACTTCAGCCATCGCAGCGCCGACGAAACCCTGTTCGCCGAACTGATGCCCAGCCTGCATGGCATTCACTATGCGAGCAAACACCTCAGTGGCTGGATGAAACCTTCCCGCCGCGCTGTAGGCATTGCCTTCCAGCCCGCCTCGGCCAAAGTCATCTACCAACCGCTGGGCGTGGTCGGGGTGATCGTGCCCTGGAACTACCCGCTGTACCTGGCCATCGGGCCATTGGTGGGTGCGTTGGCCGCGGGCAATCGGGTGATGCTCAAACTCAGCGAATCGACCCCGGCCACCGGCGAACTGCTCAAGACCCTGCTGGCGAAGGTCTTCCCCGAAGACCTGGTGTGCGTGGTGCTGGGCGAGGCCGACGTCGGCATGGCATTTTCCAGGCTGCGCTTCGATCATCTGCTGTTCACCGGCGCCACCAGCATCGGTAAACATGTGATGCGCGCGGCGGCCGAGCATCTGACCCCGGTCACGCTGGAACTGGGCGGCAAATCGCCGGCGATCGTTTCCGCCGATGTGCCCCTCAAGGACGCCGCCGAACGCATCGCCTTCGGCAAGGCCCTGAACGCCGGGCAAACCTGCGTGGCGCCGGACTACGTGCTGGTGCCGGAAGATCGCGTCGAGGGTTTCGTCGAGGCCTACAGCAAGGCGCTTCGTGGTTTTTACCCGACTCTGGCCAACAACCCGGACTACACCGCCATCATCAACGAACGGCAACTGGCCCGGCTCAACGCCTACGTGAAGGACGCCACCGACAAGGGCGCCACCCTGATCCCTCTGTACGACCAGGGCCAGGCACGCCGCATGGCCCACAGCCTGCTGTTGAATGTCAGCGATGAAATGACAGTGATGCAGGACGAAATCTTCGGCCCGGTGCTGCCGATCGTGCCTTATCGCGGCATCGACCAAGCCTTTGCCTACATCAATCAGCGGCCTCGCCCACTGGCCCTGTACTACTTCGGCTACAACAAGCGCGAACAGAACCGCGTACTCCACGAAACCCACTCCGGCGGCGTATGCCTGAACGACACGCTGCTGCATGTGGCTCAGGACGACATGCCTTTCGGCGGCATCGGCCCATCAGGCATGGGCCACTACCACGGTCATGAAGGGTTCCTCACGTTCAGTAAGGCCAAGGGCGTGCTGGTCAAGCAGCGCCTGAACGCCGCGAAGTTGATCTACCCGCCTTACGGCAAATCGATCCAGAAGCTGATCCAGAAGCTGTTTATCCGCTGATACCGCCACCCTCGGGATAACCATAACAATGAACCCAAGCCTGACTGATTCACCCGCGCTGTCGCGGCGCGGCGTCCTGAAAATCGGCCTGTGCGCCAGCGCCTTCCTGGCCACCGCCGGGCTGGGTGCCAGCCTCAGCGGTTGCTCCAGCAGCACTCCGGCCAGCGGCTTTGCCCTGTTGCGCAGCAGCGACTTGCCGTTTCTGCGCGCGGTGATCCCGGTGCTGCTGGAAGGCGTGGCCAGCGCCCAGGAAGTTGCCAGCGGGATTGAAGACACCCTGAAAAAACTCGACTACAGCCTGCAGCACCTGTCGCCGGAGATGTTCAAGCTGACCCAGCAACTGTTCGACGTGCTGGGCATGGGCATCACCCGCGGCCCACTGACCGGGATCTGGGGCAGTTGGGAAAACGCCAGTGGCGAACAGATCCGCAACTTCCTGCACCGCTGGGAAAACAGCTACCTGAACCTGCTGCGCATGGGCCAGGGTTCGTTGCTCAAGCTGGTGATCATGGCCTGGTACTTCCGGCCGGCGTCGTGGGCCCATTGCGGCTACCCCGGGCCGCCGAAGATCTGATTCGCATCCCCCCAATAAAAACAAGAGACGACCCCGATGCCTGTACCCGATCTGTTCCGCGACGGCCTGGCCCGCGGCTGGAAAACCCACAATGGCGCCGCCCTCGACCGCGACCTGACGCTGGAAGCCGACGTAGCGATCATCGGCAGCGGTGCCGGCGGCGGCACCTCTGCCGAAATCCTCAGCGCCGCCGGCTACAAAGTGCTGCTGATCGAAGAAGGCCCGCTCAAGACCAGCAGCGATTTCAAGCTGCTCGAAGACGAGGCCTACGCCAGCCTGTATCAAGAAGGCATCGGCCGCATGAGCAAGGACGGCGCCATCACCATCCTGCAAGGCCGGGCCGTGGGCGGCACCACGCTGATCAACTGGACCTCCAGCTTCCGCACCCCGGACGCCACCCTCAGCCACTGGGCCAGCGAATATGCGGTCAAGGGCCACAGCAGCGCGGACATGGCGCCATGGTTCGAAAAAATGGAACAGCGCCTGGGCATCGCTCCCTGGGCCATGCCGCCCAACGCCAACAACGACGTGATCCGCAAAGGCTGCGAACAGCTGGGCTACAGCTGGCATGTGATCCCGCGCAACGTGCGCGGCTGCTTCAACCTGGGTTATTGCGGCATGGGTTGCCCGGTCAACGCCAAGCAGTCGATGCTGGTGACCACCATCCCCTCCACCCTGGAGAAGGGCGGCGAGCTGCTGTACCTGGCCCGCGCCGAACGCCTGGTCTACAGCGGCGACCGCATCAATAGCCTGGAATGCGTGGCCATGGACGAACGCTGCGTGGCGCCGACTGGACGCAAGATCACGGTCAAGGCCAGGCATTACGTGCTGGCCGGCGGCGGCATCAACAGCCCGGCGCTGCTGATGCGCTCGGCCGCCCCCGACCCGCATTCGCGGCTGGGCAAGCGCACCTTTTTGCATTTGGTGAACTTCTCCGCGGCGCTGTTCGACGAGGTGATCAACCCGTTCTATGGCGCGCCGCAGTCGATCTATTCCGATCACTTCCAATGGCTGGACGGCACCACCGGCAGAATGTCGTACAAGCTCGAAGCGCCGCCGCTGCACCCGGCGCTGGCCAGTACGCTGCTCGGCGGCTACGGCACCCAGAACGCCCTGGACATGAGCCAATTGCCACATACCCACGCAATGCTTGCCCTGCTGCGCGACGGCTTCCACCCCGACAGCCCCGGCGGCAGCGTGGAACTGCGCGGCGACGGCACACCGGTGCTCGATTACCAGGTTTCGCCTTACGCCTGGGACGGCCTGCGCCGTGCGTTCCACAGCATGGCCGAGATCCAGTTCGCGGCGGGTGCCAAGTCGGTCAAGCCGCTGCATCACGATGCGCGCTACGTGAAGACCCTGGCCGAAGCACGCAGCCTGATCGACGGCCTCAACCTGGAATTGCACCGCACCTGCCTGGGCAGCGCCCACGTGATGGGCGGCTGCGCCATGGGCGAAGAGCCGAAAAATGCGGTGGCCGACAGCCTCGGTCGCCATCACCAGTTGCGCAACCTGTCGATCCACGACGGTTCGCTGTTCCCCACCAGCATTGGCGCCAACCCGCAGTTGTCGGTGTACGGATTGACCGCGCAACTGGCGAGCGCATTGGCCGAACGTCTGAAAACGGCATGAAAAAACAGGGTATTTCGCGGGTCTATCTGCATAAGTCGACTTGGCCGACCGGGACGGCTGCGATACCATCCGGTTCCCCAACGGACTCCGCCAGGACGACGCGATGAACCGAGTGTTGTACCCAGGTACCTTCGACCCGATTACCAAAGGCCATGGCGATCTGGTCGAACGCGCCTCGCGCTTGTTCGACCATGTGATCATCGCGGTCGCTGCCAGCCCCAAGAAAAACCCGCTGTTTCCCCTGGAACAGCGCGTGGAGCTGGCGCGCGAGGTCACCAAGCACCTGCCCAACGTCGAAGTGGTGGGTTTCTCGACGCTGCTGGCACATTTCGCCAAAGAGCAGAACGCCAATGTGTTCCTGCGCGGCCTGCGCGCGGTATCGGACTTCGAATACGAATTCCAGTTGGCCAACATGAACCGCCAACTGGCGCCGGACGTGGAAAGCCTGTTCCTCACGCCGTCGGAGCGTTATTCGTTCATTTCCTCGACGTTGGTCCGTGAAATCGCGGCCCTGGGCGGGGATATCACCAAGTTCGTGCATCCGGCCGTGGCTGATGCGCTGACCCTGCGCTTCAAGAAGTAAGACCGCTCACTCGGCGCCCGCTCGCACTGCGGGCGCCAATGCGGCACAATTGCGCGCATTAGTTTTCCAGATGCCTTGGCTGACTGCCCTGGCAGGAGTTTCCATGTCCTTGATCATCACCGACGATTGCATCAACTGCGACGTCTGCGAACCCGAGTGCCCGAACGCCGCGATTTCCCAAGGCGAAGAGATCTACGTGATCGACCCCAACCTCTGCACCCAGTGCGTCGGCCACTACGACGAACCGCAGTGCCAGCAGGTGTGCCCGGTGGATTGCATTCCACTGGATGAAGCCCATCCGGAGACTGAAGCGCAGTTGATGGAGAAATACCGGAAGATTACCGGTAAGGCTTGAGCCTGGTGGCGTCTGTGAGGGCCTCATCGGGGGCAAGCCCCCATCCCACATTTGAATGTATTCACACATCAAAATGTGGGAGGGGGCTTGCCCCCGATGGCGATATCAGCCTTCACACAACAGTCAGCTCTGGCACTTAGGGCAAAACACACTCGCCCGCTGCCCCAGCACCACACTGCGCAACTCGCTCCCGCAGACCTTGCACGCCTCGCCACCCCGGCCGTAGACAAACAACTCCTGCTGGAAATACCCCGGCTGCCCATCGCCGCCGATAAAGTCGCGCAAGGTGGTGCCGCCGCGCTCGATGGCGGCCGCCAGAATGCGCTTGATCTCGATCGCCAGCTTCAGATAGCGCCCGCGTGAAATGCCACCGGCCTCGCGGCGCGGATCGATCCCCGCCGCGAACAGCGCTTCGGTCGCGTAGATATTGCCCACGCCCACCACCACCGCGTTGTCCATGATGAACGGTTTGACCGCCATCGAACGCCCACGGGACAGTTTGAACAGGCGCTCGCCATCGAACAGGTCGGTCAACGGCTCCGGCCCCAGGCGGATCAGCAGTTCGTGGTTATGCGGGTCCTGGCTCCAGAGCATCGCGCCAAAACGCCGAGGGTCGGTGTAGCGCAGGGCCAGGCCCGACTCCAGCTCGATGTCCACATGCTCATGCTTGGCCGCCGGCAGGCCGACTTCCACCAGGCGCAGGTTGCCCGACATGCCCAGGTGGCTGATCAGGGTGCCCACTTCGGCGTTGATCAACAGGTACTTGGCCCGCCGCTCCACCAGCACGATGCGCTGCCCGGACAGGCGTACATCGAGGTCTTCCGGGATCGGCCAGCGCAGGCGTCGCTCGCGCACCACGACGCGGCTGACCCGCTGGCCTTCCAGGTGCGGCGCAATCCCGCGCCGAGTGGTTTCGACTTCTGGTAACTCGGGCATGTGTGCCTCGTGAGGTAAGGGTCAGTGCGCGCCCAGTTCGCGGATCGACAATTTCATGCTTTCGAAGTCGTAGTCCGACAGGCCCACGTAGTCCAGCACCAGATGGCCAATCGCGTCCCACTCATAGTCGACCGGCTGGTTGCCCAACACCCGGTACGACGAGCAGATGTGCTCGGCCATTTTCAGGATCGCCAGCAGGTTCTTGAGTTGCGGATTGCGCGGCGACTCATCGCTGAAGATCGCCAGGGCGTTGTGATGGTTGGCAATGGCGTCGGTCACATGCTCCGGCAGGCGCCAGGACTTGGCGGTGTAATAGCCGACCACCGCATGGTTGGTGTTGAACGCATTGTTTTCGGTGTCGACCACTCGGCAGTCGGCACCGGCATTGGCGTAGGACTCTTCGAGCACCGCCATGTAATTGGGGAAGCGCTTGAGCATCAGCGGTACGCCGCAATCGTGGAACAGCCCCAGGGCATAGGCTTCGTCCACCGCCTGGGCGCCGGTGCGCTTGGCCAGGGTGAGGCAGGTCATGGCCACGTCCTGGGCGGTGTCCCAGAAACGGTTGAGGGTGACGATGGTGTCGTCGCTCATCTCGCCCTTGATCGACAGGGCGTTGATCAGGTTGATGATCGAACGGCTGCCCAGCAGGTTAACGGCGCGCTGGATCGAGGCGATCTTGTTGCTCAGGCCGTAATACGACGAGTTGACGATCTTCAGCAGCGCGCCGGACAGGCCCGGGTCCTGGGAAATCAACCGCGCGATCACTTCCAGGTCCGGGTCGGGCATGTACTGTTCCATCTGCAAATCCACCATGATTTGCGGCTGAGGCGGCACACTGATGCCTTGCAGGGCCTGCTGGATCTGTTCGGCGGAAAGCTCTTGGGACATAAGTACACACTCTGGGCGAGAGGGGGATTCTAACCCCGATGGGAAGCTGACCGACACCTCAAAAAACCAAATGGCACTCCTATCAAATGGACGCCACAGCACGCGCCCCCCCCCTGCAACCCATCAGGCCAAGCCACGAAATGTAATGCAACACGGTATACTCCCGCTCTTTTTTCCGGAGCGACGTCATGTCCCTGCCAAGCCTGCGTCTCAAAGCCAACGCCGATCGTCGTTTGCGCAACGGCCACCTGTGGGTCTACAGCAACGAAATCGACGTGGCCGCCACCCCACTTCACGGCTTCCAGGCGGGCGACCAGGCCATCCTCGAAGCGGCCGGCGGCAAGACCCTGGGCATCGTGGCCATGAGCCCGAACAACCTGATCTGCGCGCGCCTGCTGTCGCGTGACATCAAGTTGCCTTTGGACAAGTCGCTGCTGGTACACCGCCTGAACGTCGCCCTGTCCCTGCGCGACCGTCTGTTCGACAAGCCGTTCTACCGCCTGGTCTACGGCGATTCCGACCTGCTGCCGGGCCTGGTGGTCGACCGTTTCGGCGACATCCTGGTGGTCCAGATCGCCTCGGCGACCATGGAAGCGCATAAAGAAGACGTGATCGCCGCCCTGACCCAAGTGCTCAAGCCGAGCGGCATTCTGTTCAAGAATGACTCCGCCGCGCGCGACGCCGAAGGCCTCAACCGCTACGTCGAAACCGTGTTCGGCCTGGTGCCGGAGTGGGTCGCGCTGGAAGAAAACGGCGTGAAATTCGAAGCCCCGGTGATCCAGGGCCAGAAAACCGGCTGGTTCTATGACCACCGCATGAACCGCGCACGCCTGGCCCCGTATGCCAAAGGCAAGCGCGTCCTCGACCTGTACAGCTACATCGGCGGCTGGGGCGTGCAAGCCGCGGCCTTCGGCGCCACTGAAGTGTTCTGCGTCGACGCATCGGCCTTCGCCCTCGACGGCGTCGAGCGCAACGCCGCGCTGAACGGCGTCGCCGAGAAAATGACCTGCATCGAAGGCGACGTCTTCGAAGCCCTCAAAGAGCTGAAAGCCAGCGAAGAACGCTTCGACGTGATCGTCGCCGACCCACCGGCCTTCATCAAACGCAAAAAAGACATGAAAAACGGCGAAGGCGCCTACCGCCGCCTCAACGAGCAAGCCATGCGCCTGCTCAGCAAGGACGGCATCCTGGTCAGCGCCTCGTGTTCGATGCACCTGCCGGAAGACGACCTGCAGAACATCCTGCTGACCAGCGCCCGCCACCTGGACCGTAACATCCAGATGCTCGAACGCGGCGGCCAGGGCCCGGATCACCCGGTGCACCCGGCGATTGCCGAGACGCGCTACATCAAGAGCATCACCTGCCGGTTGTTGCCAAATAGCTAAAGACCAAAACCGTCCCCCTGTAGGAGCGAGCTTGCTCGCGAAAAACGCATAGACGACGCGGGCTACCTGATAGCGCTGCGTCATCGTTGACGTGCTTCGCGAGCAAGCTCGCTCCTACAAGGGGGAAGAGGTCACAACCAGATGGCGTCCCATAGCGGGTACTGGCCGATATGCTTGACCAGCCCTGCACGCAAGGGATTGGCCACGATATAGCGGGCCATTGCTTTCAAATCTTCCTCCCGACGCAGTGCGCGGTCGAAGTAACCTTTTTGCCATAGGGTCCCGAACGAACACCTGGCCTGGTTGATGGCACGGGCACTTCGCGACTTGGTGATTCGCATCAGCCTTGGCAAGTCGCCGTTATGCAACTCGACCAGCCAATGGAAATGGTCAGGCATGACCACCCAGGCCAGCGAAGTCGCCTCACCCTCGTCCTGAGCCTGCCTGAACTCACTGACAAGCAGGCGGCCGATGCGCCAGTCCTGAAAGACCGATTGCCGTTGATGGGTAACCGCAGTGATCAGGTAAATCCGGCCCGACTCCGAACAGCGCCCGATGCGCAGCCGATGTGCACGTTGCTGGGTGGACATTCCTTCGTCCTCTTCTGTGAGTGGAAGAGAAACGGTAGGCGCAGCGACGTCAACCGGCCTCTAAACAGTGGTTCTGAATATGTCCCCTCCCTGTAGGAGCGAGATTGCTCGCGAAAAGCGTCAACGATAACGCCGTACTATCAGGAGGCCCGTGTCGCCTGTTCGTTTTTCGCGAGCAAGCTCGCTCCTACATCAGATTGGTTGATCCGGGCGTGCGTCGCCACGGCGCTTTTCGCCATTCCCTCCAGCCGCCAGCGGTGTAGAATCGGCCTATTCATCGCCAGTCATCCCCCGGCGGGTTTATGAGCTCGAGGCCAAAACGCACGGCGATCCCGTAACGTTTGCGGCAACGTCCGGACACCACGGCCATTTTTCGGGTG
Source organism: Pseudomonas sp. LY-1 (assembly GCF_053502595.1). Classification (NCBI taxonomy): domain Bacteria; kingdom Pseudomonadati; phylum Pseudomonadota; class Gammaproteobacteria; order Pseudomonadales; family Pseudomonadaceae; genus Pseudomonas; species Pseudomonas sp. LY-1. Next base: position 6,484,266 of record NZ_CP094353.1, read on the forward strand.
TTCCAGACGTCCATAGAAGCTCACTCCCCTTAGCACCTGATTAGTTTTGATTAGCCGCCCGGAGGGCTCCAATGCCAGATTACCGCTCGAAAACATCCACCCACGGCCGCAACATGGCCGGCGCCCGCGCACTGTGGCGCGCCACGGGGATGAAAGATGACGACTTCAAGAAGCCGATCATCGCGATTGCCAACTCGTTCACCCAGTTCGTCCCCGGCCACGTCCACCTCAAGGACCTGGGCCAACTGGTCGCCCGCGAGATCGAACGCGCCGGCGGTGTCGCCAAAGAATTCAACACCATCGCCGTGGACGACGGCATCGCCATGGGCCATGACGGCATGCTGTATTCCCTGCCGAGCCGCGAGATCATCGCCGACTCCGTGGAGTACATGGTCAACGCCCACTGCGCCGACGCCATCGTGTGCATCTCGAACTGCGACAAGATCACCCCCGGCATGCTGATGGCCGCCCTGCGCCTGAACGTCCCGGTGATCTTCGTCTCCGGCGGCCCGATGGAAGCCGGCAAGACCAAACTCGCCTCCCACGGCCTCGACCTGGTCGATGCCATGGTCATCGCCGCCGATTCCAGCGCTTCTGACGAGAAGGTCGCGGAATACGAGCGCAGCGCCTGCCCGACCTGCGGTTCATGCTCCGGCATGTTCACCGCCAACTCGATGAACTGCCTGGTGGAAGCCCTGGGCCTGGCCTTGCCGGGCAACGGTTCCACGCTGGCCACCCACAGCGACCGCGAGCAACTGTTCCTGCAGGCCGGCCGCACCATCGTCGAGCTGTGCAAGCGCTACTACGGCGAGAACGATGAGTCGGTGTTGCCGCGCAATATCGCCAACTTCAAGGCGTTCGAAAACGCCATGACCCTGGACATCGCCATGGGCGGTTCCACCAACACCATCCTGCACTTGCTGGCCGCAGCCCAGGAAGCCGAGATCGATTTCGACCTGCGCGACATCGACCGTCTGTCCCGCCACGTGCCGCAACTGTGCAAAGTCGCGCCGAACATCCAGAAGTACCACATGGAAGACGTCCACCGCGCTGGCGGGATCTTCTCGATCTTAGGTTCCCTGGCCCGTGGCGGCCTGCTGCACACCGACCTGCCGACGGTACACAGCAAGTCCCTCGCCGAAGGCATCGCCAAGTGGGACATCACCCAGACTGACGACGAAGCCGTACACACCTTCTTCAAGGCCGGCCCGGCGGGCATCCCGACCCAGACCGCATTCAGCCAGTCGACCCGTTGGGACACCCTCGACGTCGACCGTGAAAACGGCTGCATCCGCAGTGTCGAGCACGCCTATTCGAAAGAAGGCGGCCTGGCCGTGCTGTACGGCAACATCGCCCTCGACGGCTGCGTGGTGAAAACCGCCGGTGTGGACGAGTCGATCCATGTCTTCGAAGGTCGCGCCAAGATCTACGAAAGCCAGGACAGCTCGGTACGCGGCATCCTCGCCGACGAAGTCAAAGAAGGCGACATCGTGATCATCCGCTACGAAGGCCCGAAAGGCGGCCCGGGTATGCAGGAGATGCTCTACCCAACGTCGTACCTGAAATCCAAAGGCCTGGGCAAAGCCTGCGCCCTGTTGACCGACGGCCGTTTCTCCGGCGGCACCTCGGGCCTGTCCATCGGCCACGCTTCGCCTGAAGCCGCTGCCGGCGGCGCGATTGGCCTGGTACAGGACGGCGACAAGGTACTGATCGACATTCCGAACCGCTCGATCAACCTGTTGATCAGCGACGAAGAACTGGCCGCGCGCCGGGTCGAGCAGGACAAGAAGGGCTGGAAGCCGGTGGAAAAGCGTCCACGCAAGGTGACTACTGCGTTGAAGGCTTATGCGTTGCTGGCGACCAGTGCCGACAAGGGTGCGGTGCGTAACAAGGCGATGCTCGACGGTCTGTAAGGCCCGCCCATGAAAATGCCCCGCCCGTGCGGGGCATTTTTTTTGCTGGGAGAAAACCTCAATAACCATGAGGATCAAATGTGGGAGGGGGCTTGCCCCCCGATGGCAGAGTGTCAGTCGATACATCCACAGCTGACCCACCGCTATCGGGGGCAAGCCCCCTCCCACAGCTTGACCGTGTGAACCCAATCAAGTGTGGGAGGGGGCTTGCCCCCGATAAGCAAGCGACTCGGTCTTACTGGATCTCGTCAGGCTTGACGATCACCCAGTTCTTGTCCGCCGTCACCGGCAAGCCTTCCTTGGCCTGGGCGGCCGCGTGCTTGGCCATCATGCCGTTGAGCTGGGTCATGTACTTGTCTTTGCGGTTGACCCACAGGTGAATGCCGCCCTTGGCCACGTCCACATCGTGGAACAGCATGTAGCCGTCGCTGGTCGGGGTATCGCCGCCGACGATTACCGGCTTTTTCCATTCGTCGATGTAGGTCAGGATCGCGGCGTGCTTGCCGGCCATCCAGGTCGCCGGGGTCCACAGGTAGGGGGTCAATTCCAGACCGAGGTTGGCTTTTTCGTCGTATTTGCCGGCAGTGATCTGCTTGCGTGCGGTGGTCAGTTCGCCGGTCTTGCGGTCCTTGAGCAGGGTGCTCACGCCGATGACGTTCTGCGGTTTGACGTTGTAGCCGTACTTCGGATCGGCAGCGACCATGCGTACCAGCTCTTCCGACGCGGCGGTCATCACATACACCTCGATGCCGTTTTCCATCAGCTTGTTGTACAGCTCGGCCTGGCCGGTGAAGACTTTCGGCGGCTGGACTTCGGAGTTCTTCACCGCGTCGCCTTCGAAATAGCTGACCGGCACTGGCTTGCCGGAGGCCATCAACTCATCGACCTGGACCTTGAGTTCCTTGAGGGTAAAACCTGCAAACACCTGGGCCACCCACGGGTAGCAGACCATGTCGTCCACTTCGCAGAGGCGATAGTAGTAACTGAACAGACTTTCCTTATGGTCGGCGGTGTCTTTGAAGGGCATAAGCTTGAGCGACGGGTCGAGGCTGTCGCGGGTGATCAGGCCCTTGTTTTCCATGTAGGGCAGCAGGGACTCTTCGAGGTCGTAGCGGTAGCTGGTGTTGTCCATGTCGAACACCGCGAAGTTACCCTTGTTGGCGTTGGCGGCGATCATTTCGTTCAGTTGCTTGGCGGCCGGGGCCGGCCAGTGTTTCAACTCGGTGGCGGCGAACGCCTGGCCGGCAAGTGCGAGGCAGAATGCGGCGGATACCAGTAGTTTCGGCGCGAGCTTCATAGGCGTTGTCTCCCTGAGTGAAAGACATCGACGCTAACAAATCCCTGTGACAGTTTTCGCCCGGTCGCGACCGCTTGCGTTCTGATTCCGCCATTGCCATGCGCCTGAGCGCCAACTACTTATTCCAAAAACGACAGACACCATTCCATATTGGTATTAAATCAATATATATCAAGCTGTTAGGCTTCCCGGTTCGCAATCGCAGGCTCACGCGATTGGCAACACTCTCAACGGAGCTTCAATGAATCTGCCCCTGATTCTCAACTTACTGGTGTTCGTGGCCCTGTTGCTGGGCCTGGCACAAACCCGTCGAACAAACTGGAGCCTCGCCAAGAAAGTCCTGTTCGCCCTGATACTCGGCGTGGCGTTCGGTACGGCCTTGCACGCCATTTACGGCGATGGCAACCCGGTCCTCAAAGCTTCTATCGGCTGGTTCGATCTGGTCGGCAACGGTTATGTGCAGTTGCTGCAAATGATCGTGATCCCGCTGGTGTTCGCTTCGATCCTCAGCGCCGTGGCACGTCTGCACAACGCCGCGTCCCTGGGCAAGATCAGCTTCCTGACCATCGGCACCCTACTGTTCACCACCGCGATTGCGGCGCTGATCGGCATCGGCCTGACCAACCTGTTCGGCCTCACCGCCGAAGGCCTGGTGGCCGGCACCCAGGAAATGGCGCGCCTGCAAGTGATCCAGAGCGACTACGCGGGCAAGGTCGCCGACCTGAATATCCCGCAGTTGCTGTTGTCGTTCGTGCCAGCGAATCCGTTTGCCGACCTGGCCCGCGCCAAGCCGACCTCGATCATCAGCGTGGTGATCTTCGCCGCCTTCCTCGGCGTGGCCGCGCTGCAACTGCTCAAGGATGACGTGGAAAAGGGCCAGAAAGTGCTCAACGCCATCGACACCCTGCAAGCCTGGGTGATGCGCCTGGTGCGCCTGGTGATGAAGCTCACGCCCTACGGCGTATTGGCGCTGATGACCAAGGTGGTCGCCGGCTCCAACCTGCAAGACATCATCAAGCTCGGCAGTTTTGTCGTGGTCTCGTACCTGGCGCTGGGGCTGATGTTCGTCGTGCATGGCCTGCTGCTGTCGCTGGCCGGGATCAACCCGCTGCGCTTCTTGCGCAAGGTCTGGCCGGTGCTGACGTTCGCCTTCACCAGCCGCTCCAGCGCGGCGGCGATCCCGCTGAGTATCGAAGCGCAGACCCGCCGCCTGGGCATCCCGCACGCCATCGCCGGTTTCGCCGCCTCGTTCGGCGCGACCATCGGCCAGAACGGTTGCGCCGGTCTCTACCCGGCAATGCTGGCGGTGATGGTCGCGCCGACGGTCGGCATCAACCCGTTGGACCCGCTGTGGATCGCGACCCTGGTGGCGATTGTTACCTTGAGTTCGGCGGGCGTTGCCGGCGTGGGCGGCGGGGCGACGTTTGCCGCGCTGATCGTACTGCCGGCGATGGGCTTGCCGGTGTCACTGGTGGCGCTGCTGATTTCCGTGGAGCCGCTGATCGACATGGGCCGTACCGCGTTGAACGTGAACGGTTCGATGACAGCGGGGGCGATTACCAGCCAGATCATGCAGCAGACGGATAAAGAACGGCTGAATGCGGATGAGCATGCGGAGTTGGCGCAGGCCTGATAGACCGCTATCGGGGGCAAGTCGAATCGTCGCACCGCCCCTCCCACACTTGATCGCATTCACTCGGTCAAATGTGGGAGGGGGCTTGCCCCCGATGCTTTTAGGCTTTTTCCCAGACTTCGAAGTTGTAAGCCGGCTTGTCACCTTCGGCTGGGTTCTGCAGATTGGAAACCAACTTCCACTGGTTCTCATCAAACGCCGGAAACCACGCATCCCCTTCCGGGCTCAGCGCCACCCGCGTCAGGTACAGGCGATCCGCCTGTTCCAGCCCCTGCGCATAAAGCTGCGCGCCGCCGATCAACATCAGCTCATCCACGCCCTGCTCCAGCGCCCACGCCTGCGCGCGTTCCACCGCCGCTTCAAGCGACGGAAAAACTTCCGCACCTTCCAGCGCCAGGTCGGTCTGACGACTGACCACAATGTTCAAGCGCCCCGGCAGCGGTCGGCCCAGGGAATCCCAGGTCTTGCGCCCCATGATGATCGGCTTGCCCAGGGTGGTGGCCTTGAAATATTTGAAATCCCCCGGCAAATGCCAGGGCATGCTGTTGTCGATGCCGATCACACGGTTTTCACCGAGGGCTGCGATCAGGCTTAGAGGGAGAGTTTTTTTCATGGCGACGAGAATACCAGAGCCACGCGAAGCGTACCCCAACCGGCTGCACAGCGGTTATGCTCCAGGCTCACTGACACAACAGGACGGCGCGTGACTGCACTGACCCCCCTGCAAACACTCTGGCTGACGGAAACCGTGCGCCTGCGCGAAGAACACGCCGGCCCGCTGGAAGATCAGCAAGCCAATCGCCTGGCCCGCACGGCCGGCGGCGACCTGTCGACGCGCATTCAACAGCGCGCCCTGCACCTGGCCGAGCGCGATGGGCTGACAACCGCCCTCATCCGCTGGCTGCAAGGTGCGCGTTTGGCCCTGATACTGCTGGCGATAGTCGCGGTGATCAGTGGCGCGGGCCTGGCCTTTGCTGCGCTGGGTAACGGCTTGACCCCGGTGAATGTGTTCTGGGCGCTGGGCAGCCTGCTCGGCTTGAACCTGATCCTGCTGATCAGTTGGGCATTGGGCCTGCTGTTTGCCGGAGAACACAGCGCCAGCCTCGGCCGCCTGTGGCTATGGCTCAGCGAAAAACTCGCGCGTGACGCCAAAGCCGCGCAACTGGCGCCGGCGTTGCTGCTGCTATTGCAGCGCCAGAAGCTCAATCGCTGGGCCGTCGGGGTGCTGGTCAACAGCCTGTGGTTACTCGCATTGCTCAGCGCGCTGGCGATCCTGCTGACGCTGCTCGCCACCCGGCGCTACGGTTTTGTGTGGGAAACCACCATCCTCGGCGCCGACACCTTCGTCGCCGTGACCCAAGCCCTCGGCGCCCTGCCCGCCCTGCTTGGTTTCAACGTCCCCACGGTGGAGATGATCCGCGCCAGCGGCGATTCCGCCCTGAACATCGACAGCGCCCGCCAGGCCTGGGCTGCCTGGCTGGTGGGCGTGCTGCTGATCTACGGCCTGTTGCCGCGGTTGATCCTTGCCCTGCTGTGCCTGTGGCGCTGGAATCGCGGACGCGCCGCCCTGCGCCTGGACCTCAACCTGCCCGGCTACAGCCAACTGCGCGAACGCCTGATGCCGAGCAGCGAGCGGCTTGGGGTCAACGATGCGGCACCGGAGCAGTTGCACGCCGTCGGCGGCGGCGTCAGCGAACTGCACAGTGACGGCGCGCTGGTGGTCGCCATCGAACTCGACGACCAACACCCGTGGCCGCCGAAGCTGCCGGGCAACGTGCAGAACGCCGGCATCCTCGACAGCCGCGAATCACGCCACAAACTGCTGGAACAACTGACCCGCTTCCCGCCCGCGCGCCTGGCCATCGCCTGCGACCCGCGCCGCTCGCCCGACCGGGGCAGCCTGGCGCTGATCGCCGAACTGGCGCGCAGCGCCAGCGCCACCCGCGTGTGGCTGCTGCAAGCGCCACCCGGCCAGGCGCTGGACGCCGAGCGCCTGGGCGATTGGCACGCGGCGCTGCAACAACTGGAACTGCCCTTCGCCGATTGCGCGCCGTTGAACTGGCTGGAGAGCGGCCATGACTAAACCCCTGAAACTCGCCGTGGTCGGCCACACCAATGTCGGCAAGACCTCGCTGCTGCGTACCCTGACCCGCGATGTCGGTTTCGGCGAAGTCTCCCATCGCCCCAGCACCACGCGGCATGTCGAAGGCGCGCGCTTGTCGGTCGAGGGCGAAGCCCTGCTGGAACTCTACGACACCCCCGGCCTGGAAGATGCCATCGCCCTGCTCGACTATCTGGAGCGCCTCGATCGCCCCGGCGAACGCCTCGACGGCCCGGCACGCCTGGCGCGTTTCCTGGAAGGCAGCGAAGCCCGCCAGCGTTTCGAACAGGAAGCCAAGGTGCTGCGCCAACTGCTGGCCTCCGACGCCGGCCTGTATGTGATCGACGCCCGCGAGCCGGTGCTGGCCAAGTACCGCGACGAACTGCAAGTGCTGGCCAGTTGCGGCAAACCGTTATTGCCCGTGCTCAACTTCGTCAGCAGCAACGATCATCGCGAACCGGACTGGCGCGAAGCCCTGGCCCGCCTCGGCCTGCACGCATTGGTGCGGTTCGACAGCGTCGCGCCGCCGGAAGACGGCGAACGCCGCCTGTATGAAAGCCTCGCCCTGCTGCTGGAAAACGCCCGGCCCCAACTGGAACGGCTGATCCTCGACCAGCACGCCCAACGCCAGGCCCGCCAGCAAAGTGCCGCGCGGCTGATCGCCGAACTGCTGATCGACTGCGCCGCGTGCCGGCGCAGCGTGGTCACTGAAGAGGAGCCGCAAGCCATCGGCGATTTGCGCAAGGCCGTGCGCCAGCGCGAGCAGCGTTGCGTGGAAGCCTTGCTCAAGCTGTTCGGCTTCCGCCCGCAGGACGCCGCCGCCAGCGACTTGCCGCTGCTCGACGGGCGCTGGGGCGATGACCTGTTCAACCCGGAAACCCTCAAGCAACTCGGCGTGCGCGTCGGCGGCGGGATTGCCGCCGGCGCGGCCGCCGGTGCCGGGGTCGACCTGCTGGTGGGTGGGTTGACCCTTGGCGCCGCCGCGCTGGCGGGCGCCATTGCCGGTGGCGCGCTGCAAACCGCGCGCAGCTATGGCGGGCGCCTGCTGGGCAAGATCAAGGGCCAGCGCGAGCTGACCGTCGACGACAGCGTGCTGCGCCTGCTGGCCCTGCGCCAACGCCAATTGCTCAAGGCCCTGAACCTGCGCGGTCATGCGGCGATGCACAGCATCAAGGTCGACACGCCGCAGGACAAGACCTGGCGCGAAGGCAAGCTGCCCGACGCCCTGCACAAGGCCCGCGCCCACCCGCAGTGGTCGTCCCTCAACCCCCACGCCAAATTGAGCCAGGCCGAGCGCCAGGAGCAGGTCGAAGCCCTGGCCGCCCGGCTCGATGAAGCCTGACCCCGCTTATTGACGTGCGTACCACTCAAAGCCCAGAAAGGTCGTACACAACGTGCGGATCAGCTCTTTATCGGCCTTGTCCGCGATACCGTCTCGGTCGATGTCACTGTTGGTAAACGATTCCAGCACCCCGTCGCCATCGCCGTCATAGGCGGCGGCCTTGTAGATCAGCGAGCCCTTGCACTGCGGCGCCGTGCGCTCTTGGAATTCCAGCTTGACCGCGTTGGGCGTGCCGGCCTTGGCGTAATGATCGACGTACAGCGTCAACGTGCGCTGCCAGTGGCTGCGCCGATTGAACCAGTTCAACTTCAAAAAGCAGTCGGCGAAGGTGTCCACCCGCTGTTTTTCCAGCCGACAGGGACGGGTGACGGGGTTGAGGTCGTCCGCCCATTGCAGGTCGACCCGGCCGTCCGCGCTCATGTCCACGGCGAAGATCTCGTGGATCAGTTCATCGGGACAGCCAGCCTGCTGCTCATAGAAGTGCAGGATGACTGTGTCCGCCCGACCGTTACCGCTCATGTCCTGGGCCGTCACTTTTAAGTAGCGCATCAGCGTTGCTCCTTGGATTGAAGAAGCAAGCCACCTTAGTGATCCGACCTCAGGGGCTCTAGGCGGCGCATCTGCGTTTGGCGTAAGGCCAATCTACGCAGCCAGTAGCCGCGCGGCCTTGGCCTTGAGTACCTGCAGATCGAGCACCGGCACCTGCGCTTGCTTGGCCTGTTCGTCCCAGTGGCGCAGACGCAGGCTGATGGCGTAGAGCGGGTCTTGCTCGAACGCCCGCGCTTCGTCAGGCGTCATTGCCCCGCCTTGATACGCCAGCGTGCGGCGGCTGGCTTCGCTCAACCGGGCGTAGTAGTCCGGCTGGCTGAAGGTCAGGTAGCGCTTGGCCTCGACGTGATATTCCACCAGCCGCGCCAGGCGCTCGCTGAAACCGACGCGGCGCAGGTAATCGGCGCCCAGCCGCTCATGGCTGACCACGCCATAGCCGCCCATGTTCGCGCCGCCCTGGCCGCAGAGATGGCCGATATCGTGGAAAAACGCGGCCAGCACCACTTCATCGTCGAAGCCTTCGGCCATGGCCCACTGCGCGGCCTGGGACATGTGTTCGAGCTGCGACACCGCCTCGCCGATGTAATCCGCCGTGCCGTGTTGCTCGTACAGGCCGAAGACCTCGGCAATCACCTGCTGCGGATTCATCATGCCGCCCCCCACAGTGCGCTGATATTGCGCTCGCCCAGCGCCGGCCCCACGCTCATGCCCACGCCGGTATGCATCAACGCGGCGCTGACGCCGGGCGCCACGCGCAGGAACGAGAACGGCACCCGCCCGCGTGCGCCGTAGACGCCCTGCCAACGCTCGACCACCTGGACCTTGCAACCCAGGGTCTGCTCGGCCAGTTCGAGCATCCAGTCATCGACCTGCTCGGCGTTGAACGGCGACGCATCGCGGCCGTAGTCGTGGGAGTCGCCGATGATCAGTTCGCCATGGGGCGTCGGGCTGATCAGCAAGTGAATCCCGTGCTCATGCAGGTACGGTGCCTCGCGCAGGATCTGCGCCTGCACCGCCGCCGCTTCCGGCAGGTCGGCAAACGCGCCGTAATGCACGCAACTGAGGCCGGTGAGCAAGGCGTGTTGCAGGTTCAGGTTGACCGCCGGCCGCGCGCGCAGCATTTGCAGGCGGCAGATATGCGGGTCGAGTTCGGCAATCGCTTCGGCCAGCAGGGTTTGGTAGTCGTGGCCCGAGCAGACCACGATCTGCGCGCCACGAAAACTGCCCGCCGTGCTGTGCAACTGGCCGGGCTCGACGTCGCGCACCAGGGTCGAAAAGTGAAACTCCACCTGCAGTTCCTCGCGCAGGTAATCGATCAGCGCCGGGATCGCCTCGCGCGAATACAGCTGCTGATCGTCCTTGCCGTGCAACGCTGCGCGGTGATGACGGAATTGGCCGCCGTACAGATCTCGCAACGCTGCGCCCTGCAGCAGTTCGACGTTATAGCCATACGCCTGGGCGCGGCCGGCGCAGAAGGCTTCCAGCAGGTGTTCTTCGGCTTCGCTGCGGGCGAACAGATACGAGCCGTTGCGCTTGAGCTGCAAGCCGGCCAGCCGCGCCCATTCGCCCCAGATATCGCGGCTTTGCCGCGCCAGGTCGAGCATCGGGCCTGGCGGTTGGCCGGTGACCAGGGCCTGGCCGAAGTTGCGCACCGAGGCGCCCAACGGCGTGGCGCTGCGCTCGAACACCTTGACCTTGAGCCCGCGCTTGGCTGCCGCGTAGGCGTGGGACAGGCCGAGGATGCCGGCGCCGATGATCAGCAGGTCGCTGTGGTGTGTCATTTAGTGATGTCCTGTTTTCAAGACCGCTATCGGGGGCAAGCCCCCTCCCACACTTGACCGAGTTCCAACATGAGAATGCGCTCAAAATGTGGGAGGGGGCTTGCCCCCGAAGAGGCCATCAGCCCAAACGGAGTATTTACTGACCCGCTACCTTCTCCGACTTACCGTCATAGCGCTTGCGCCACTCCGTCAGAATGCTGTCGCGGTTTTTCGAGGCCCAGGTGAAGTCGTTCTTGATCAGCCGCTGCTCGTAGTCCGCCGGCAATTCGGTCTGCGGCTTGGCGATGCCCGGCTGGGCGAGCACGGCGAAGTTGTCCTTGTACAGGTCCATCGCCGCGGTGCTGGCGGAGAAGTCGGCGAGTTTCTTCGCCGCGTCGGCGTGGGCGCTGCCTTTGATCACCGCCGTCGCTTCGATGTCCCAGCCCAGGCCTTCTTTCGGCAGGATGATGTCCAGCGGCGCGCCCTGGCGCTTCAGCTGCACGGCCGGGTATTCGAAGGAAATACCGATCGGGAATTCACCCGAAGCCGCCAGCTTGCACGGCTTGGAACCGGAGTGGACGTACTGGCCGATGTTCTGGTGCAGGTCGTCCATGTACTGCCAGCCCTGCTTCTCGCCGAAGGTCTGCAGCCAGGCGCTCACATCCAGGAAACCGGTGCCCGAGGACGCCGGGTTGGGCATCACGATCTTGCCCTTGTACTCAGGCTTGGTCAGGTCTTGCCAGCTCACCGGTTTGCTCAGGCCCTGCTTCTCGGCTTCGACGGTGTTGAAGCAGATCGTCGCGGCCCAGACGTCCATGCCGACCCACGCAGGCGGGTTGGCGGCGTCACGGTAGTGTTTGCCGATCTTGTCCAGGCCCTTGGGCGCGTAACTTTCGAGCATGCCTTGCTGGTCGAGGATCGCCAGGCTCGACGCGGCCAGGCCCCAGACCACATCGGCTTGCGGGCGGTCTTTTTCCGCGAGCAGCTTGGCGGTGATGATGCCGGTGGAGTCACGCACCCATTTGATTTCGATGTCGGGGTTGGCCTGCTCGAAGGCCTGTTTATAGGTCTTCAATTGCTCGGCTTCGAGGGCCGTGTACACGGTCAATTCAGTCTTGGCGAAGGCATTCAGGCTGAATGCAGTGAGTACGGCAGCGACCAACGCGAGGGGCTTGAACATGGCATACCTCCTTCAGGGTTATTGGCCCGGCGCGGTCTGGCGCCAGGCTTGGGAGCGGCGCAACGCGCCACGTGAGGCCCACGCCAGCAGCAGCGAGACGCCGGCCGAAGTGAACAGGATCAAAGTGGACATGGCCGCCGCGCCGCCCACATTGCCGGCGTCGTCCATGTTCAACACGGCGACGGCGGCGAGGATGGTGTCGGGGCTGTAGAGGAAGATCGCCGCCGAGACAGTGGTCATCGCCGACACAAACAGGTAGCGCACGATGTCCAGCAGCGCCGGCAGGCAGATCGGCACGGTGACGCGCAGGTAGTGGCGGTACAGCGGCGCCTTGAGCGACAGCGCGGCGGCTTCGAACTCGGCATCGAGCTGGCGCAGCGCGGTGGTGGCGGTCATCTGCGCGGTGGTCAAATAATGAGCGATGGTACACACCACCAGCAGCGTCATGGTGCCGTAGAACACATGCAGCGGGTTGCCGCTGAGGTTGAAGAAGAAGACGTAGCCCAGGCCCAGCACCAGGCCCGGCACGGCCATCGGCACGAAGCTGAGCATGCGCAGCGCCAGGTTGAGGCCCTTCTGGCCCTGGGTCTTTTCCATCAGGTACGCGCCGGTGAAGATCAGCACGCTGCCGATCAACGCCGTACACAGCGCCAGGGTCAGGCTGTTGCGGTACGCCAGCCAGCCGCCGCCGGCTGTGTCTTCGAACTGGTAGTGGTTGAGCGACAGCGACAGGTTGTAGGGCCAGAACTTCACCAGCGACGAGTACACCGCCATGCCGAACACCAGCAGCAACACCGCGCAGATCAGCAGCACGATGGCCAGGTAACAGGCATCGCGCCGCCGCGACGGGGCCGGCTGGAACACTTGGGCACGGCCGCCCATAGCATCACCCTGGCGCCGACGCAGCCAGGTATCGACGCCAAAGCTGAACAGCGCCGGCAGCAGCAACACCATGCCGATCAACGCCCCGCGCCCGAACTGTTGCTGGCCGACCACGGCCTTGTAGGCTTCCAGCGCCAGCACCTGATAATCGCCGCCGACCACCACCGGTACGCCGAAGTCGGTGATGGTCAGGGTGAACACCAGGCAAAACGCGGCGAACACTGCCTGGCGCGTGGCTGGCCAAGTGATGCTGCGGAATGCCCGGGCCGGGCTGGCGCCCATGCTTGAGGCGGCATCGAACAAGCGCGCATCCGCCAGGGAAAGCGCCGACAACAGGATCATCAAGGCGTGTGGGAAGGTGTAGATCACCTCACCGAGGACAATGCCCCAGAAGCCGTAGATATTCTCCGACAACAAACCGCGCAGCAGGCCCTGGTTGCCGAACAGATAGACCAGCGCGATCCCCGGCAGCATCGACGGCGCCATCAAGGGCAGCAGCGACAGCCCGCGCCAGAGCGCCTTGGCCGGGATCAGTGTGCGTTGCAGCGCGTAGGCAAACAGATACGCCAGCGGTACGACAATGACCGCCACGCTGAGGGAGACTTTCAGGCTATTCCCAAGCAGCCAGTGGAAGTTGGCGCTGCTGACCAGTTCCCGCGCCGCCACCAGCCCGCCGCCCTGCCCGGCTTCGCTGCTGAAGCCGCGCCAGAAGATCGCCAGCAGCGGCAACAACACCGCGATACCCAGCAGGCACAGCCATAGCCATTTGCCGCCCAGCACGAAAAGGCGGTCGCCCAACTCGGCGCGGGACACCCGGCGTGCAATGGGCAGCGTCATCAGCGCACCCATGTCAGGCAAACACCTGCAGGCTGCGCGGCGGCAACGCGACCCAGATGTCCTGGGCCCCCAGGCGCGGCATGGCTTCCGGAGCCAGTTCGGCCAGCAGCGGATGACCGGGCAGTTGCGCCAGTTCAAAGCTCATGCGGCAACGGTTGCCGAGGAAGGTGATCTCGCGGACCTTGGCCGCAAACAGGTTCTCTTCATGCACCAGCGGGTTGACGCTGATCGCCTCCGGGCGGCAGAACAGGCGCCCGGAGGTGGCCGCGCCAGCATCATCGGCCAGGCGCATGTGCATCCCGCCGACCTGCGCATGGCTCGCGCTGCTGCGGCTGAACGGCAGCCAATTGCCCTGGCCGACGAACTCCGCCACGAACGGTGTGGCCGGGCGGTCGTAGATCTCTTGGGGCGTGGCGTATTGCTCGACCTTACCGTTGTTCATCACGGCAATGCGGTCGGCCATCAACATGGCTTCGTCCTGATTGTGGGTGACCATCAGCGTGGTGACGCCCAGGCGCCGTTGCAGTTGGCGCAGTTCGGTACACAGGTGCTCACGGACGCGAGCGTCGAGGGCCGACATCGGTTCATCGAGCAGCAACAGCGAGGGTGCCGGCGCCAAGGCGCGGGCCAGGGCGACCCGTTGTTGCTGGCCGCCGGAGAGTTGGCCGGGGTATTTCTTTTCGCTGCCGAGCAGGCCGACCAGTTCGAGCATCTGACCGACACGCTTGCGCACTTCATCGCGACCGCTGCCGGTGAGGCCGTAGCCGATATTCGCTTCAACGCTGAGGTTGGGGAACAACGCGTAGGACTGGAACAAAATGCCGTAGTCCCGCGCCTGCGGCGGCAGCAGGGAAACATCCCGCTCCCCCAGGTAAAGCTCCCCACTGTCCTGGCGCTCGAGGCCGGCGATGCAGCGCAGCAGCGTGGTCTTGCCGCAACCGGACGGGCCCAGCAGGCACACCAGCTCGCCGGCGGCGACGTCCAGGGACACGTTGTCCAGCGCGGTAAAGGCGCCGAAGCGTTTCTGGATACCGCGCACCTTCATTGGCGCGCCGGGTTGGGTCAGGGCTGTGTTCATGGAGGCACCTCATCAAACAGATGAGGGCCATGCTAGGCAGGCAATGCGTCCCTGATGTGGCAGAAAGGCAAAACGTGGCGATAGTGGTATTGGTGGATTTGGGTAGGGTTTATCCAGAAGGGGTGGCCTTGAGGGCCCTATCGGGGGCAAGCCCCCTCCCACATTTTGACCGCATTCTCATGTTGGAACTCGGTCAAGTGTGGGAGGGGGCTTGCCCCCGATAGGGCCCTCAAGGCCACCACCGGATTTCAGATCGGCGACATTTCCTGCGCCAACCCGAGAAAAGCAGCTGGCAGGCGAGCGCCTTTTCTTTCCTTGAGGCAGTAGAGGTACTCAGCGATCTGCGGCGCGTTCTCGATGGTCAGCACTCGCAGTTGCGGGTCGTGGGGCACTTCCTGGCGGGCGATGATGCTGATGCCGATATTGCGCAGCACCGCTTCACGAATCGACTCGCGGCTGCCGATTTCCAGCAGTGGCCCGTAACTCACGCCGGCGCCCTGCAGCAGCTGTTCCGTCAGGCGTCGCGTGGTGGAGCCGGCTTCACGCATCAACAGCGTATGCCCGGCCAGCGCGCTCAACGGCACATGATCGAGCGTCGCCAACGGGTGGTTGCGATGCACCGCCAGCACCAGCGGATCGGTGCCCAGCACACGGCGAATCAGGCGCGGGTCTTCCAGCAGTTGCGAGGACGCGGCGACGTCGACGCGGTAATCATCCAGGGCTTCGAGCACCTGTTGGGAGTTGCCGATTTCCACCGACACTTCCACCTGGGGCAAACGCTCGCGGAAGGCTTTGACCAGGTCGAGGATGTAATACGGCGCCGTCGCGGCAATCCGCAATGCGCCCTGGACCTGGCCGCTGTTACGCAGGAAAAACTCGATATCCGCTTCCTGCTGCAACAGCGTCTTGACCATCGGCAGCAGGCGCGCGCCTTCGTCGCTGACCGTCAGGCGGCGGCCCCCGCGATAGAACAGCTCGACGCCGTACTGGCTTTCCAGGTTGCGGATCTGCGTGGTGACGGTGGGCTGGCTCAGGCCGAGTTTTTTCGCCGCCTGGGTGATGCTGCCCAGGCGGGCGACCATAAAAAACGCCTTCAACTCGGCACTCAGCACACCACCCTCACATCATTTATTTGCGCAGCAGGCGCAGGCCATTGAACACCACCAGCAGGCTTACGCCCATGTCGGCAAACACCGCCATCCACATGGTGGCCATGCCCAGGAAGGTGACCGCAAGGAAGACCGCCTTGATCACCAGCGCCAGGGCGATGTTCTGCTTGAGGATACTCGAGGTTTGCCGCGACAACCGAATGAAAGCCGGAATCTTGCGCAAATCATCGTCCATCAAGGCCACGTCGGCAGTTTCGATGGCAGTGTCGGTGCCTGCCGCGGCCATGGCAAAACCGATCTCGGCGCGGGCCAACGCCGGGGCGTCGTTGATGCCGTCGCCGACCATGCCCACGCGCCGGCCTTGGCCGTAAAGGGCTTCAATGGCTAGCAGTTTGTCGGTGGGCAACAGGTCGCCCTGGGCCTGGTCGATGCCGACCTGGGCCGCAATCGCCTGGGCAGTGTGGGTGTTATCGCCGGTGAGCATCAGGGTTTTGATGCCCAGCTCGTGCAACTGCTGGATCGCTTCGCGGCTGCTGTCCTTGACCGTGTCGGCCACGGCGAACAGCGCCAGCGGGCCGGATTTGTCGAGCAGCAGCACCACGGATTTGCCTTGTTTCTCCAGGGCGAAGAGTTTGTCTTCCAGCGCGGGCGAGCACAGGCCGAGTTCTTCCACCAGGCGGTGGTTGCCCAGGTGGTAGGTTGCGCCGTTGATATCACCGCGCACACCGCGACCGGTCAGGGCAGTGAAGTTATCCACAGCATGGCGCGACAGGTTTTTATCCACAGCCGCGTTGGCGATGGCCAGCGATACCGGGTGGTCGGAACGCCCGGCGAGGGCGGCGGCCAACGCCGGCGCACTGTCTTCGACATTCGGGAACAGGGCCAGGTAGTCGGTTTGCACCGGTTTGCCGTGGGTGATGGTGCCGGTCTTGTCGAGGGCCAGGTAGTCGAGCTTGTAACCGCCCTCCAGGTACACGCCGCCCTTGATCAGGATGCCTTTGCGCGCCGCTGCGGCCAGGCCACTGACGATGGTCACCGGGGTGGAGATCACCAAGGCGCACGGGCATGCGACCACCAACAGCACCAGGGCGCGATAGATCCAGTCGAACCAGACGCCGGCCATGAACAGCGGCGGGATCAGCGCCACGCCCAGGGCAAACAGGAATACCGCCGGGGTGTAGATCTTCGCGAAACGGTCGACAAAACGCTGGGTCGGCGCACGGGCGCCCTGAGCCTGTTCCACGGCGTGGATGATCCGCGCCAGGGTCGAGTTGCTGGCGGCCGCCGTGACTGCGTATTCCAGGGAACCGGCCTGGTTGATGGTGCCGGCGAAGACTTTATCGCCCACGGTTTTTTCAATCGGCAGGCTTTCGCCGGTGATCGGCGCCTGGTCGATGGTCGACTGGCCGGCGGTGACTTCGCCGTCCAGGCCGATGCGCTCGCCGGGGCGAACCCGCACGATGGCGCCCAATTCCACACTGTTCACTTCCCGTTCGGCCCAACTGCCGTCGGCCTGGCGCACTGTGGCCCGTTCCGGGGTCATCTGCATCAAGCCGCTGATGGCATTGCGCGCGCGGTCGAGGGACTTGGCTTCGATCAATTCGGCCACGGTGAACAGGAACATCACCATCGCCGCTTCCGGCCATTGGCCGATCAGGATCGCGCCGGTCACGGCGATGCTCATCAGCGCGTTGATGTTCAGGTTGAGGTTTTTCAGGGCGATCCAGCCCTTTTTATAGGTGGTCAGGCCGCCGCTGAGGATCGAGACCAGTGCCACCAGGGCGATCACCCAGGTCGGGGCCGCGTTGGTGAAGTGGATCACTTCGGCGGCCAGGGCGCCGACGCCGGACAACGCCAACGGCCACCAGTGTTTCTTCGCCGGCGGTGCGGCAGCCGGGGTGCCCTCTTCGATCGGATCGGCCTGCATGCCCAGGGACTTGATGGCGTCGATGATCGGCGCGGTGCTCGGCAGGTCATGGGTGACGCCGAGGATGCGGTTGATCAGGTTGAATTCCAGCTGCTGCACACCGGCAAGCTTGCCCAGTTTGTTCTGGATCAGGGTCTGCTCGGTGGGGCAGTCCATGGCTTCGATGCGGAAGGTGCTCAGGCGCGAATCGGCGCTGGGCGCGGCGCTCAGTTGCACCAACGCCGGGGCTGGCGTGCCGGAGCAGCAGGAAGCGGCGTGGCCGTGGTCATGCACCGGCGTCAGTTTTTTCGGCGCATGAGCGTGGTCATGCGCGTGATCGTGCGTGTGCGGGGTGTGATGGGAGTCGCTCATCTGGTCGCGTCCGTAAGGTGCCTGTTGCCAAGTAAAGACCCTGTAGCCACTATAGGGTCAAGCACCCATTTGGAGATTGTTGCGATGAAGATCGGCGAATTGGCCAAGCTGACCGACTGCCCGGTGGAAACCATCCGTTATTACGAGAAGGAAGGCTTGCTGCCACCACCGGCACGCACCGAGGCCAACTACCGCGTGTACACCCAGGCGCACACCGAGCGGTTGGTGTTTATCCGCAACTGCCGCAGCCTGGACATGACGCTGGAAGAAATCCGCAGCCTGCTGGGCTTACGAGACAGCCCGCAGGACCAATGCGAAAACGTGAATGCGCTGATCGACGAGCATATCCACCATGTCAAAGCGCGGATCGACGGCCTGTTGGCATTGCAGGAACAGCTGATCGACCTGCGCCAGCGCTGTGGCAGCGGGCCGGAGCTGGATCAGTGCGGGATATTGCAGCGGCTGGAGGTCAGCGGCAGTGTCGCCGCCAGCGAGGCCGAGCCTTCGCATGTGGGCAGAAGCCATGGGCATTAATTCAGCCTGGTAACCGAATCAAAGTGTGGGAGTGGGCTTGCTCCCTCCCACACAAGCCCACACCTTTAGACGGAGGCGGCCTTTAGATGGCGACGTCGGCCTTGATGCTTGGGTCGGCGTCGTAACCGACGATTTCGAAGTCTTCGAACTTGTAGTCATAGATCGACGCAGGCTTACGCTTGATCACCAATTCCGGCAGCTTCTTCGGCGTGCGCGCCAGTTGGGTCTGGATCTGTTCCATGTGGTTGCTGTAGGCGTGGGTGTCGCCGGTGGTGACGATGATCTCGTGGGGGATCAGGTCGCACTGCTGGGCCAGCATGTGGGTCAGCAGCGCCAGCGCGGCGGTGTTGTACGGCAGGCCGAGGAATACGTCGGAGCTGCGGATATACAACTGCATCGACAGATGGCCGTCATGCACGAAAGCCTGGTACAGCAGGTGGCACGGCGGCAGGGCCTGCTTGCCGTTGCGCGCATTTTCCTGGGGGCTCTTGGTCTCGTCCGGCAGGTACTCGACGTTCCAGCCGTGGAACAGGATGCGGCGGCTGTTGGGGTTGGTCTTCAGCGTCTCGACCATGTAGTCGATCTGATTGATCGTGCCGCCGTCCTTGGTCGGCCAGGCGGTCCACTGCTCGCCGTACACCGGGCCCAGATCACCGTCTTCGGTGGCCCACTCGTCCCAGATACGCACGCCGTTCTCGTTCAACCACTTGATGTTGGTGTTGCCGCTCAACATCCAGATCAATTCGTTGGCGATGCTTTTGAAGTGAAGCTTCTTGGTGGTCAGCAGCGGGAAGCCGTCGGCCAAGTTATGCCGATACTGACGGGCAAACACAGCCTTGGTGCCGGTGCCGGTGCGGTCGCCCTTGGTCAGGCCATTGGTCACGACGTCGTTCAGTAGTTCGAGATATTGCTTCATGTCATTACCCGTATCGGTGCAGCCGAGACCTCGCAGGCCTCGGCATTCGAATTCAAAGCGCGGTGTTCTTCAACGGTTGCGGACGGTTGTACGCCCACCACAGCAGGCCCAGGCCGACGATGATCATCGGCAGACTGAGGATCTGGCCCATGGTCACCCAACCGAACGCCAGGTAGCCCAGTTGCGCATCCGGGACGCGCACGAACTCGACGACAAAACGGAAGATGCCGTAGAACAACGCGAACATACCCGACACAGCCATGGTCGGCCGTGGCTTGCGCGAGAAAATGTACAGAATGAGGAACAGTGCCACACCTTCCAGGGCGAACTGGTACAGCTGCGACGGATGGCGCGGCAATTGCGCCGGGTCGCTGAACGGCGGGAACACCATGGCCCACGGCACGTCGGTCGGCTTGCCCCACAGTTCGGCATTGATAAAGTTACCGATACGCCCGGCGCCCAGGCCGATCGGCACGAACGGCGCAACGAAGTCCATCAGTTGGAAGAATGACTTGCCGTTGCGGCGGCCAAACCACCAGGCGGCGAGCATCACGCCGATAAACCCACCGTGGAAGGCCATGCCGCCCTTCCATACCTCGAAGATCAGCGTCGGGTTGGCGATGTAGGCGGGCAAGTCGTAAAACAGCACATACCCCAGGCGTCCGCCGACGATGACCCCCATCGACAACCAGAAAATCAGGTCGGAGAGTTTTTCCTTGGTCCACGTCGGGTCGAAACGGTTCAGACGCCGGGACGCCATAAACCAGGCGCCGCCGATGCCGATCAGGTACATCAACCCGTACCAATGGATTTTCAGCGGACCGATGGCCAGGGCCACCGGGTCGATCTGCGGGTAAGGCAGCATTGCGACTCCTCGTTAAATCATTCGTTATGGCGACCGGGACCATGCCCGGGCGCGATTAAGGCTGCGTTACAGCAAGAAATTCAAACCCACGCAAAACAGCAGCCCGGCAAACAGGCGTTTGAGCAAGCGCGGCGACAAACGGTGCGCCAGGCGCGCGCCGAAGCGGGCAAACACCATGCTGGTCAGGGCAATGCCCAGCAGCGCCGGCAAATACACGAACCCTAGACTATGAGCGGGCAGCAGCGGGTCATGCCAGCCCAGAATCATGAAACTTAATGCACTGGCCAGCGCAATCGGCAGCCCGCAGGCCGACGAAGTGGCCACCGCTTGCTGCATCGGCACGCTGCGCCAGGTCAAAAACGGCACGGTCAGCGAACCGCCGCCAATCCCGAAAATCGCCGAGGCCCAGCCGATCACCGTGCCCGCCAGGGTCAGACCGAGCTTGCCCGGCACCGTTCGACTGGCCTTGGGCTTGACCTCCAGGGCCAACTGCACGGCGATGATCAGCGCGAACACGCCGATGATCTTCTGCAAGTGGGGGCCGGAAATCGCCTCGGCGGTCAGCGCGCCAAAACCGGCGCCGATCAGGATGCCCACGGTCATCCACACAAAGATCGGCCAGCGCACTGCGCCCCGTCGATGGTGCTCACGCACGGCGTTGATCGAGGTGAAGATGATCGTCGCCAGGGACGTGCCCACGGCCAGGTGGGTCAGCACCTGCGGGTCGAAGCCCTGCAAGGTGAAGCTGAACACCAGCACCGGCACGATAATGATCCCGCCGCCCACGCCAAACAGCCCGGCGAGCACCCCGGCACAGGCGCCCAGCAGTAAATACAGCAGAAATTCCATGGGAGCCCCCAAACCAAGTCCGGCATGTTAACGGATGGAAGGCATGCGACCCAACTGGATACGATGGAACGCCCGCGCCAGTGTAGGTAGAGTGGCCAAACACACAAAGGGAGATCGCCTGATGTGCCTGATTGTTTTCGCCTGGCGGCCGGGCCATGCCCAACCGCTGATCGTCGCGGCCAACCGTGACGAGTTCTACGCCCGCCCCAGCCTGCCGCTGGCCCAATGGCCGGATGCGCCTGCGGTCTATGCCGGACGCGATCAGGAAGCGGGCGGCACCTGGCTGGGGGTGAACGCCGACGGGCGGTTTGCCGCCCTGACCAATATCCGCGACCCGCACCAGCCGCCGGCCCGCAAGTCGCGTGGGGAATTGGTGGCGCGGTTTCTCAGCGGTTCGCTGCCGCTTGAGCAGTATTTGGCGGAGATCAACGGCCGTTCGATTGAATATGCCGGGTTCAACCTGCTGGTGGGCACGCGGGAGGAACTGTGGCATTACAACGCCCGCGACAGCGTGCCTACGCAGCTGCCCGCCGGGGTGTACGGCCTTTCCAATGCAGGGCTCGACACGCCATGGCCGAAATTGCTCAAGGCCAAGGCGGCGCTGGGCGAGGTACTGGAGAACCCGCAGCCGGAAACCTTGCTGGATATCTTGAGCGACCCGCAGACCGCGCCGTTTGCCGACTTGCCGGACACCAGCGTGGGCTTGGCGACCGAGAGTTTGCTATCAAGCGTATTTATCGCCAGCCCCAGTTATGGGACACGGGCGAGTACAGCGCTGATTGTGAATGCGGACGGCACGCGGCAGATGGTGGAGCGCAGTTTTGGGCCGCACGGTGGGCGGCTCGGCGAAGTCGAACTCTCGCTCTAGACACACCACAAAACCAATGTGGGAGGGGCGGTGCGACGATTCGACTTGCCCCCGATTAGGGTGTATCAGCCAAAAGTGTGCTGACTGACACTCCGTAATCGGGGGCAAGTCGAATCGTCGCACCGCCCCTCCCACATTTTTGATCGGCGCCAGGTTTTAGAGGGTTTTGGCTGAGGCCGGGTTGATCATCCGCGTCAACCCCAGGTTCTTCAGCGCCAGTTGCAGCGAGCTGTGGATAACTTGCGGGTTGTCGATGGTCATCAGCTCGGCCAGCAGTTCCTTGGCCATGCTCAGGTTGACCTGGCGCAGCAGCCACTTCACCTTCGGCAAGTTGGTGGCGTTCATCGACAGGCTGTCAAAGCCCATCGCCATCAACAGCACCGCTGCCGCCGGATCGCCGGCCATTTCCCCGCAGATGCTCACCGGCTTGCCTTCGGCATGGGCGTCGCGCACCACATGTTGCAGCGCTTGCAGCACCGCCGGGTGCAGGTAGTCGTAGAGGTCGGCCACCCGTGGGTTGTTGCGGTCCACGGCCAGCAGGTATTGGGTCAGGTCGTTGGAGCCCACCGACAGGAAGTCCACCTGCCGCGCCAGTTCCTTGGCCTGGTACACCGCCGCCGGAATTTCGATCATCACGCCGATCGGCGGCATCGGTACGTCGGCGCCTTCGTCGCGCACCTCGCCCCAGGCGCGGTGGATCAGGTGCAGGGCTTCTTCCAGCTCATGGGTGCCGGAGATCATCGGCAGCAGGATGCGCAGGTTGTTCAGGCCCTCGCTGGCCTTGAGCATGGCGCGGGTTTGTACGAGGAAAATTTCCGGGTGGTCGAGGGTGACGCGAATCCCGCGCCAGCCGAGGAAGGGGTTGTCTTCCTTGATCGGGAAATACGACAGTGACTTATCGCCGCCAATGTCCAGGCTGCGCATCGTCACCGGCAACGGATGGAAGGCGGACAGTTGCTCGCGATAAATCGCCAGCTGCTCCTTCTCGCTCGGAAAGCGCTGGTTGATCATGAACGGCACTTCGGTGCGGTACAGCCCAACCCCTTCGGCGCCGCGTTGTTGCGCGCGGGCCACATCGGCGAGCAGGCCGGTGTTGACCAGCAGCGGCACGCGATGCCCGTCGAGGGTCACGCAGGGCAGTTCGCGCAAGGCGTCGAGGCCCTGGGACAGCTGGCGTTCCTCTTCCACCACCTCGGCGTACTGCTTGCGCATCACTTCGCTGGGGTTGGTGAACACCTCGCCACGGTTGCCGTCGACGATCATTTCGATGCCGTCGACCTTGGAATACGGCAGGTCCACCAGGCCCATCACCGTCGGAATGCCCATGGCCCGGGCCAGGATCGCGACGTGGGAGTTGCCCGAACCGAGCACCGAGATCAGGCCCACCAGTTTGCCTTCCGGCACTTCGCCGAGCATGGTGGCGGTCAGTTCTTCACTGATCAGGATGGTGTTGTCGGGGTAGACCAGGTTGGTGGAACGGTCTTCCTGCAAGTAAGCGAGCAGACGGCGACCGAGGTCGCGCACATCCGAGGCGCGCTCGCGCAGGTAGGCGTCGTCCATCAATTCGAAACGGTTGACGTGATCGGAGACCACCTGGCGCAGCGCGCCCTGGGCCCACTGGCCGGTCTTGATCACGTTTTTGACTTCGCTGCCCAGCGACGCGTCATCCAGCATCATCTGGTACACCTCGAACAGCGCTCGCTCTTCGGGGCGCAGTTGGGTGGCGAGCTTGTTCGACAGGTTGCGCATGTCGGCGCGCACGCCTTCCAGGGCGGTCTTGAACAGTTTGATTTCGGCGTCGATGTCGCTGACGGTCTTGTCCGGCACCACATCGAGGTCGGCCGGCGGCAACATGACCACGGCCGTACCGACGGCCGCACCTGGCGAGCCCGGTACGCCGACGAATTTGGCTTCCTGGATGCCCTTGCCCTGGCGCCCCAGGCCGCGAATCGAGCCGGTGGCTTCGGCATGGGCGATCACCCCGGCCAATTGCGCGCTCATGGTCACGAGGAAGGCTTCTTCGCCTTCGTCGAACTGGCGGCGTTCTTTCTGCTGGATGACCAACACGCCGACAACGCGGCGGTGGTGAATGATCGGCGCGCCGAGGAACGAGGCGTAGCGCTCTTCGCCGGTTTCGGCAAAGTAGCGATAACGCGGGTGATCAGCCGCGTTTTCAAGGTTCAGGGGTTCTTCACGCGTCCCTACCAAGCCCACCAGACCTTCATTGGGCGCCATGCTGACCTTGCCGATGGAGCGCTTGTTCAAGCCCTCGGTCGCCATCAGCACAAAACGGTTGGTCTCGGGGTCCAGCAGGTAAACCGAGCAGACCTGGCTGCCCATGGCTTCCTTGACGCGCAACACAATAATCCCCAACGCCGCCTTGAGATCCTTGGCGGAGTTAACTTCCTGGACGATCTTGCGCAGCGTATTGAGCATGGCTCGGGGTCGAACTCCGTCGTCAGTCGCGCGTTAAAAGGCGCGGGGCAAGCTCTTTGAGAGCGCGACGATAAACCTCGCGCTTGAATGTCACCACCTGGCCCAACGGATACCAATAACTGACCCAACGCCAGCCATCGAACTCCGGTTTACCGGTCAAATCCATCCGCACCCGCTGCTCGTTGGAGATCAGGCGCAGGAGAAACCATTTCTGCTTCTGGCCGATACA
The DNA here is from genome assembly GCF_053502595.1 of Pseudomonas sp. LY-1. Taxonomy (NCBI): domain Bacteria; kingdom Pseudomonadati; phylum Pseudomonadota; class Gammaproteobacteria; order Pseudomonadales; family Pseudomonadaceae; genus Pseudomonas; species Pseudomonas sp. LY-1. The sequence goes on from NZ_CP094353.1 coordinate 6,508,922, forward strand.
CAGCGGTTGGCTGTGGGTACGCACCAGGCGTTGCGGCAAACGATAACGCAACCAGCCACGGGTACAGGCCAAAATTTGCACATCTTCGCGCTCAAGGCCGACTTCTTCGTTCAACTCGCGGTACAAGGCGTCTTCAGGGGTTTCGTCAGGGTTGATCCCACCTTGAGGAAACTGCCAGGCATCTTGGTTGATTCGGCGAGCCCATAGGACCTGTCCGGAATCATTCGTAAGAATAATCCCGACATTAGGACGGAAACCATCGGGGTCGATCACGGCAACAACCTCGCAAACGCATGTCGTAGCATTGTTCCACAAAGGTTGTTCCAGCGGCAACGAGGCTTCTTAGCTTATGTGCAGTCTTGTGAAAAGACCGTATTCTGGACGCCTTTTTACAGACTTTTCAGCGGGTAACTGTAATGCGCCTGGCTTTATTCGACTTGGACAACACGCTTCTGGGGGGTGACAGCGATCACGCCTGGGGCGATTACCTCTGTGAACGCGGATTTCTCGACCCGGTGACCTACAAGGCACGCAACGACGAATTCTATCAGGACTACCTGGCCGGCCAGCTGGATAACGCGGCCTACCTGAATTTTTGCCTGGAAATCCTCGGCCGCACCGAAATGGCCCAACTGGAGGCATGGCACAACGACTACATGCGCGACTGCATCGAGCCGATCATGCTGCCGCAGGCATTTGAACTGCTGGCCAAGCACCGCGCCGCTGGCGACAAGCTGGTGATCATCACCGCGACCAACCGCTTCGTCACCGCGCCAATTGCCGCACGCCTGGGCGTGGACGCCCTGATTGCCACCGAATGCGAGATGGAAGACGGCCGCTACACCGGGCGCAGCACCGATGTACCGTGCTTTCGCGAAGGCAAGGTGACGCGCCTGAACCGCTGGCTGGAAGAAACCGGGCACAGCCTGGAAGGCAGCTACTTCTACAGCGATTCGATGAATGACTTGTCGCTGCTGGAGCAGGTGACGTATCCGATCGCGGTAGACCCGGACCCGAATCTGCGGGCTGAGGCTGAAAAACGCGGCTGGCCGGTGATTACGCTGCGGAGCTGATGGCTCTATCGGGGGCAAGCCCCCTCCCACATTTAACTGCATTTCAACGGATGTACGCGGTTAAATGTGGGAGGGAGCTTGCTCCCGATGCAGACAACTCGGTCCCAAGCCTTAAACCGGCTTGGCGCCCATCAACCCCGCAATCGCCACAAACCCCACCAGACTGACCACCGCCAATGCCAAGGTGAAATTCAGGCTACCGCCCTCGCCCTTGCGCAAGCGATTGAGCCGCGCCACCAGCCAGAACCAGCATAGCGCCGCGACGGTGTAGAGCAGGCTGGAACCCAGGATCCAGGTCTGCCCCAGCGGCCAGCCGACCAGATGCACCAGCCACCAGCCGGTAAACGGCATGCTGATCAGGCAGATCCCCATCAACAACCATACGAACGCCCACGGGCGCTGCACGGTGATCGCCGGGCCGGCGCTGCGTTTGCGCCAGGCCAGCAGCGCCAGGCCGAGGCCGCTGAGCAGCAGCAACACGGTCGCCGCCATGTGGATAACTTTGAGGGTGGTCAGGGTTTCCATGTGTCGTCTTCCTTAAAGGCCGCCCCAATCAGCGTAGTCGCTCAACCGAGGAACAGTTTGTAAGCCGGGTTATCGCTTTCATCCCAGTACGGGTAGCCGATGGCTTCAAGGGCTGCCGATACCAGATGGCGCTCGTCCGCCGGGACTTGCAGGCCGGCGACCACGCGGCCGTCGGCTGCGCCGTGGTTGCGATAGTGGAACATCGAGATGTTCCAGCGCCCGCCTAATTTGTTAAGAAAGTTGAACAAGGCGCCCGGCCGCTCCGGGAATTCGAAGCGAAACACCACTTCATCGCTGACCTTCGCCGCGTGCCCGCCGACCATATGGCGGATGTGCAACTTGGCCAGTTCGTTCTCGGTCAGATCGAGCACCGGGAAACCCTGGCTGGTCAGGCTGGCGATCAATGCGCTGCGCGGATCGTTTTCCGGGTGGGTCTGCACGCCGACGAAAATGTGCGCCTCGCGGCCGGAGTGGTAGCGATAGTTGAATTCGGTGATCTGGCGCTTGCCCACGGCTTCACAGAACGCCTTGAAGCTGCCCGGCTTCTCGGGGATGGTCACGGCGATGATGGCTTCGCGGCCTTCACCCAGCTCGGCGCGCTCGGCCACATGGCGCAGGCGGTCGAAGTTGACGTTGGCGCCGGAGTCGATGGCCACCAGGGTTTGCCCGGTGACGCCACGGCTCTCGACATATTTCTTGATGCCCGCCACACCCAAGGCGCCCGCCGGTTCGGTGATGGAACGGGTGTCGTCATAGATGTCCTTGATCGCCGCACAGATTTCATCGGTGCTGACAGTGATCACTTCGTCCACATAGTCTTTGCAGATGTCGAAGGTGTACTGGCCGATCTGCGCCACCGCCACGCCATCGGCAAAAATCCCCACGGTCGGCAGCACCACGCGCTCGCCGGCGGCCATGGCGGCCTGCAGGCAGTTGGAGTCGTCCGGCTCGACGCCGATGATCTTGATCTCCGGACGCAGGTATTTCACATACGCCGCGATACCGGCGATCAGCCCGCCGCCGCCGACCGGCACGAAGATCGCGTCCAGCGGCCCAGGGTGCTGGCGCAGGATCTCCATCGCCACGGTCCCCTGCCCGGCAATGGTGTGCGGATCGTCGTAGGGGTGAATGTAGACGTAGCCTTTTTCGTCGACCAGTTTCAGCGAGTAGGCCAGGGCTTCCGGGAACGAATCACCGTGCAGCACCACTTTGCCACCACGGGAACGCACGCCTTCGACCTTGATTTCCGGGGTGGTCTTGGGCATCACGATAGTGGCCTTGACCCCCAGCACCTTGGCCGCCAGGGCCAGGCCCTGGGCATGGTTGCCCGCCGAAGCGGTGACCACGCCGCGCGCGCGCTCATCGGCCGTCAACTGGGTCAGCTTGTTGTACGCGCCGCGAATCTTGAACGAGAACACCGGCTGCAGGTCTTCCCGCTTGAGCAAGACCTTGTTGCCCAGCCGCTCGGAGAGCTGGCGGGCGGCCTGCAACGGGGTTTCTATGGCAACGTCGTAAACGCGCGAGGTGAGGATCTTTTTGACGTACTGTTCAAGCATCGGCAGGCATCACTGGGCGGAGTGGGCAGGGTCGACGAGTCTAACTCAGCGTTTGGCCGGGCGACCACACGAATCCAAAGGTTTTGATGGGTTATACTCGCGCCCTCTCTACTCCCCGCCCGTTCCGGAGCCCGCATGACCCAGGATCAACTCAAACAGGCAGTGGCCCAGGCCGCCGTCGATTTAATCCTTCCTAAACTCGATGACAAGAGCATCGTCGGCGTCGGCACCGGCTCCACTGCCAACTGCTTCATCGATGCGCTGGCCAAGCACAAGGGCGCGTTCGATGGCGCCGTGGCCAGCTCCGAAGCCACCGCCGCGCGCCTCAAGGGCCATGGCATTCCGGTGTACGAGCTCAATACCGTCAGCGACCTGGAGTTCTACGTCGACGGCGCCGATGAAAGCGACGCGCACCTGAACCTGATCAAGGGCGGTGGCGCGGCCCTGACCCGCGAGAAGATCGTCGCGGCCGTGGCCAAGACCTTTATCTGCATCGCCGACGCCAGCAAACTGGTGCCGGTACTCGGCGCCTTCCCGCTGCCGGTGGAAGTGATCCCGATGGCCCGCAGCCACGTGGCCCGCGAACTGGTGAAGCTGGGCGGCGACCCGGTGTACCGCGAAGGCGTGTTGACCGACAACGGCAACATCATCCTCGACGTGTACAACATGCAGATCACCAACCCGGTGGAGCTTGAGACGCAGATCAACGCCATCGTCGGCGTGGTCACCAACGGCCTGTTCGCCGCACGCCCGGCTGACGTGCTGCTGCTGGGCACCGCGGAAGGCGTGAAAACCCTCAAGGCCTGACGCACAACCGAATGTGGGGTCGGCGGTGTGTTCAGGCTTCTGGTTTCTTGAACACGTAGAACAGGTTCGGCTCGCTGACCAGGTACAACGTACCCGCGTCATCCATGGCGATCCCTTCGGCCTGCGGCACCCGCGCATTCAGGCCATGGCGCCCGTTAAGCAGCGACAAACTGCTTAACGGGCGACCGTCGATATCCAGCTCCAACACCAGGAACGACTCATCCGACAGCGCCAGTAAATGGCCGCTGCGTTCGTCGTATTGCAGGCTCGACAGGTCGCGCACGAACAGCCCGGCATCGCGTTTGGGGTTGTTGATGACGTGGACCGAGTAGGTTTTTTCCGGTTTGAAATGGGGAAACCCGTGAACCTCATAGATCACCATCGGGTCGCGTTCCTTCGCCACGAACAGGCGCTTGCCCACTGAGTCGTAGGCAAGCCCTTCAAACCCCTTGTTGCCCCCCACATGCACACCCAGGGTCATCTGCTCCGCGTCGGCGGCGTCGAGGAACTGCGTATCGTCGTCCACATGCACCTTGATCAGGCGCTGTTGGCGCTCATCGCTGATGACATAGATGTTGTCGCTGATAAATTCCACGGCCTCGGCATCTCCGAAGCCGACCAGGGAAATCCGTCGCAGGATCTTGCCAGCGAGGGACAGTTCGACCAGCTCGGCGTTTTTGTTGGTGACGGTAAACAGGCTTTTACGCACCGGGTCGTAGGTCAGCGCGGAGACGTCGTCATCCAGGCCTTCGATCACCTGGCCCTCGACGCTGACCCGGTAATCCGCCAGGCCAATGGCGCGTTCGCCAACAGGCTGGCCCCACACCTGCCAATTGAACCAGGCCCGTTCGAACAGGCGAAACTGTTGTGCGACAACGCCCGCGCCCATCAAGGCGATCAGCACCAGTATGAAAAAAGCCGGTTTGGGGCGGGCAAGTCGACGCATCGGGCGGGCTCAAAGTCAAAAATGGCGAATGAATATCACGCCCGCCTGAATTTAAACTTAAACGCGCCCGGTGTGTGGCGTATGCCGCGGATAGAGAAATATCCGACGTAATCGGTTGTTATTTCTGTTTTTCGAAACGATAGAACAGGTTCGGCTCACTGACCATGTAGAGGTTGCCGTTCTCGTCCAGGGTCACGCCTTCGGCACGCGAGATCGTGTTCTTGAGGCCGTTGAAGCCGCCGAGCAAGGTCATGAAGCTGACTGGCTCGCCCTTTTCATCCAGTTCCAGCAGCAGGTGGGACTCTGCCGACAGCGCCAGCAGGTGCCCGGTGCGCGGATCGATGGTTAGCGCCGAGAGGTTGCGCATGTCGAGCTTTGTATTGGCGAGCTTTTGCTTGTCACCGACCAGGGTCTGGCTGCCGTCGCTTTTCCAGGTGAACAGCGCCGGCGGGCGTTCTTCGCCGAGCACGAACTGCTGGTTGCGCTTGTCCCAGGTGACACCTTCAAAGGCTTTGTTCTGGTCTTTGGACGGGCCCAGGTCGTAACTCGGGAAGTCGGCCTTGTTCAACGCCGTGGTGCTGGCGTCGACCTTGACGATGGTCAGGCTGTGCTGGCGTTCATCGACCACGGCCATCAGGCCGTTTTCCATCACCGTCACACCTTCCGGGTTGTTCCAACCGTTAAGGGGCATCTTGCGCAGCACATCGCCTTGCAGGGTCAACTCGACGAGGAATGGATTTTTGCCCATGACGGAAAACAGGGTTTTCGTCTGCGGATTGTAGGACAGGTCCGAGGCCTCGTCCTTCTCCATACCGGGCAGCCGCTTGGCGTCGATGACGGCGCGGTAATCCGGGAGCCACACGCTCGCTTGGCGTTTGGCCGGGCTTTCAAAACGTTCCACGACCCACAACACTCCGCGGTCATCCCAATGCATGGCCCAGGCAACGCCATACACAATCGCCCCGACCAGAAGCAGCCAGGAATACCAGCGCAGAGCAAAACGAGAGCGTGGCTTGGAGGTGACGGTAGGCAGGGACACGGCCATTGAGCGCTTTTTCCGGAAAGTCAGCGTTAGGTGAAAGCACAGGAATAACCGGCCCGCGCGCTAGAGGCTGAAGATTATCCGGATGGGGTGTGAAAAAAATGCAAACAACCGAAACGGGTGCGGGACCTGTGGCGAGCGAGCTTGTTCGCTCGCCACAGGGTTGTGCCGAAGTTAGCGAACGCTGCTTTCGAAGCGGGTCACACCGGACAGTTCCAGCACCAGCTTGTCACCGACATTCAACGGCCCAACGCCAGCGGGGGTGCCGGTGAGGATCACGTCGCCGGCCTGCAGCGAGAAGCAGCCGGCCATGTACTGGATCATCGGGATGATCGGGTTGAGCATGGCCGCGCTGTTACCATTCTGGCGCACTTCGCCGTTGATGCTCAGGCGAATGCCGATATCGGTCAGGTCCGGGAAGGTGCTGCCGACCACGAACGGCGCGATCACCGCCGCGCCGTCGAAGGACTTGGCGATTTCCCACGGCAAGCCCTTGGCTTTCAACTCGGCCTGCTTGTCGCGCAGGGTCAGGTCCAGGGCCGGGGCGAAGCCGGAGATGGCATCGAGCACTTCTTCGCGGCTGGGCTTGGTCGACAGGGGTTTGCCGATCAGCACCGCAATTTCCGCTTCGTAATGCACCGAACCACGTTCGGTCGGAATGCTGAAACCACCTTCCAGCGCCACAACGCAGCTGCCCGGCTTGATGAACAGCAACGGTTCGGTCGGTACCGGGTTATCCAGTTCCTTGGCATGTTCGGCGTAGTTGCGCCCAATACACACCACTTTACCCACCGGGAAGTGGATGTTGGTGCCGTCGACATACTTGTGCTGGTAGCTCATGGAACGACTCCTTCAGGGGCGGTTAAACAGCGAAGATCTTGCCGGGGTTCATGATCCCGTTCGGGTCAAACACCGCTTTCACGGCCTTCATGTATTCGATTTCAACCGGCGAGCGGCTGTAGGTCAGGTAGTCGCGCTTGGTCATGCCCACGCCGTGTTCGGCGGAGATCGAGCCGTTGTACTTCGCCACGGTTTCGAACACCCACTTGTTCACGGTGGCGCACTTGGCAAAGAACTCGTCCTTGCTCAGGTTTTCCGGCTTGAGGATGTTCAGGTGCAGGTTGCCGTCGCCGATATGGCCGAACCAGACGATTTCGAAGTCGGGGTAGTGTTCGCCGACGATCGCGTCAATTTCCTTCAAGAATGCCGGCACTTTCGACACCGTGACCGAAATGTCGTTCTTGTACGGCGTCCAGTGGGAAATGGTCTCGGAGATGTACTCGCGCAGTTTCCACAGGTTGTGCAGTTGGGTTTCGCTCTGGCTCATCACGCCGTCCAGCACCCAGCCCTGCTCGACGCAGTGCTCGAAGGTTTCCAGGGCGTGGTTGGCGACTTCTTCGGTGGTGGCTTCGAATTCCAGCAGTGCGTAGAACGGGCACTCGGTCTCGAACGGCGCCGGCACGTCACCACGGCCGAGGACTTTGGCCAGGGCCTTGTCAGAGAAAAACTCGAAAGCGGTCAGGTCCAGCTTGCTTTGGAATGCGTGCAACACCGGCATGATCGCGTCGAAGTCGGTGGTGCCGAGCACCATCGCGGTGAGGTTTTTCGGCGCACGGTCCAGGCGCATGGTGGCTTCCACCACAAAGCCCAGGGTACCTTCGGCACCGATGAACAGCTGGCGCATGTCGTAGCCGGTGGCGTTCTTGATCAGGTCGCGGTTCAGTTCCAGCACGTCGCCTTTGCCGGTGACGACCTTCATGCCGGCGACCCAATTACGGGTCATGCCGTAGCGAATGACCTTGATCCCGCCGGCATTGGTGCCGATATTGCCGCCAATCTGGCTCGAACCGGACGAAGCGAAGTCCACCGGGTAGTACAGGCCGTGCTCTTCGGCGACGTTCTGCAATTGCTTGGTGACCACGCCCGGCTGGCACTTGGCGGTGCGGTCGGTGAGGTTCACCTCGAGGATCTGGTTCATATAGTCGAACGAGACGACCACTTCACCATTGGCCGCAACGGCGGCAGCCGACAGGCCGGTACGCCCACCGGACGGCACCAGCGCGACCTTGTGCTCATTGGCCCAGCGCACGATGGCCTGCACCTGTTCAATCGTCTTGGGGAATACGATGGCAGTCGGGGCCGGGGCGAAGTGCTTGGTCCAATCCTTGCCGTAAGCCTCCAGGGAGTCGGCGTCGGTCAGCACTTTGCCGGGCTCAACCAGGGTCTTTAGCTCATCAATCAGGGCAGGATGGGTCATCGACAGAACTCTCGAACAATTCATGGTCATCCTGAGAACGCTTCACGTCGCAGGAATAGGTGTTTAGCGGGGCGCGTATGCTAGCATACCGCCCCCGTAGGACAGAGCCCAAGGGCGTTCTGCGGTGACGGCTTTCCTGCCGTCCGGGTCAGCTCTGTGCCCTGATTTACCAATACGTTTCTGTTTGACGAGTGGCTGTTGTCGTCAGGCAAGGCGCCGCGACGACTCATAGCTGGGGCTATGGGGAGGAGCGGCAACGCAGCATGACGGCAACAGACGCCGTCAAACGGGAACAGTATTGGTGAATCAGGACACATCCGGCGATCCGATTCCCTGCCATTTTTCTCCGGGATACAGGTTTACGCAGATGAGCAAGACTTCTCTCGATAAGAGCAAGATCAAGTTCCTTCTTCTGGAAGGCGTCCACCCATCGGCTGTCGAAGTTCTGAAAGCCGCCGGGTATACCAGCATTGAGTACATCACCAGTTCTCTGCCGGAAGCCCAGCTCAAGGAAAAGATCGCCGACGCGCACTTCATCGGCATTCGCTCCCGCACTCAACTGACCGAAGAGGTCTTCGATCACGCCAAGAAACTCGTGGCGGTCGGCTGTTTCTGCATCGGCACCAACCAGGTCGACCTTAACGCAGCGCGCGAGCGCGGCATCGCGGTGTTCAACGCACCGTACTCCAACACCCGTTCCGTCGCGGAGCTGGTGCTGGCCGAGGCCATCCTGCTGCTGCGCGGCATTCCGGAGAAGAATGCCTCCTGCCACCGTGGCGGCTGGATCAAGAGCGCGGCCAACTCCTTCGAAATCCGCGGCAAGAAGCTGGGGATCATCGGTTACGGTTCGATCGGCACTCAACTGTCGGTCCTGGCCGAAAGCCTGGGCATGCAGGTGTTCTTCTACGACACCCTGACCAAGCTGCCACTGGGTAACGCCACGCAAGTGTCGAGCCTGACCGAGCTGCTGGGCATGTCCGACATCGTCACCCTGCACGTGCCGGAAACCGCTGAGACCCAGTGGATGATCGGCGAGAAGGAAATCCGCGCGATCAAGAAAGGCGGCATCCTGATCAACGCCGCCCGCGGCACCGTGGTCGAGTTGGACGCCCTGGCCGACGCGATCAAGGACAAGCACCTGATCGGCGCCGCCATCGACGTGTTCCCGGTGGAGCCGCGCTCCAACGACGACATCTTCGAAAGCCCGCTGCGTGGCCTGGACAACGTGATCCTGACCCCGCACATCGGCGGCTCCACCGCTGAAGCCCAGGCCAACATTGGCCTGGAAGTCTCGGAAAAGCTGGTCAAGTACAGCGACAACGGTACGTCGGTGTCCTCGGTCAACTTCCCGGAAGTGGCCCTGCCGGCTCACCCTGGCAAGCACCGTCTGCTGCACATCCACCAGAACATCCCGGGTGTGATGATGGAGATCAACAAGGTCTTCGCGGAAAACGGCATCAACATTTCCGGTCAGTTCCTGCAGACCAACGAGAAGGTCGGCTACGTGGTGATCGACGTCGACGCCGAGTACTCGGACCTGGCGCAACAGAAGCTGCAACACATCAACGGCACGATTCGTTGCCGCGTGTTGTTCTAACGCTTCAAACGCCCTACGAAAAATGGGAGGCCCGCAAGGGTCTCCCATTTTTTTGTCTGAACAAATCTTACTTGACGTTAACCGTGATCACTTTCGACGCTACAGTCGGGTTGAACTGCATGTGCAGTTTATCGCCGGCGACCAGTTGCAAGGTGTGCTTGCCAGGGGTCAGGGTCAGCTCGGTTTCGGTCTGGGCCTTGCCGAAGTGGATCACGCTCTCGGTGGCCGGGATCGGCACGCTGGCGTCCGGCAGTTCCTTCTGGTCGACCAGCAGGTGATGGTGGCCGGTGCCTGGGGTCTGGTCGGTGGCTGGGGCCAGTTTCAGACCTTCCATGCCGAATTTGACGGTGAAGGTTTTATCGACGGTGGCGCCGTCTTTCGGCGAAACGATAAACACTTTGGCATTTTCAGGTGGCGCGCTGCGAGGGATGCCGTCTGCGGCGGTCACCAACATCGAAGCACCCAATAGTACGCCGGCAATCGTTACACGAGACAAAAGGGCTTTCATTCGCTTCTCCACTTTTCTATGAAATTTGTAGGGTTATGACAACTTAGCGACTAATTGCTGTCCAAGGCACTCAACACCATAACAAAGCGATGCTGAACCGCGCCTCGCACATTCGAATTATTTAGGAGTGACCATGCGCTTTTCGCCTGGCCTGTTACTGCTGCTTCCTCTGATGAGCCCCTTGGCTCACGCCGAATTGATTGATGATGTGTTTGACCGCGGTGAACTGCGCATCGCCCTCGAGGCCAATACCCCGCCCTTCAACTTCAAGGACGGCGAGAAACTCACCGGTTTTGAAGTGGAACTCGGTGAACAACTGGCCAAAGAGATGGATGTGCGCCCCTCGTTCATCACCACCGACGACAGTGACATGCTGCCCGGCGTGGCAACCGGCAAGTACGACGTGGCCATCAACCATATCGCTATGACTGCCGAGTTGCAGGATCAGTTCGATTTCAGTGAGCCTTATCGCGACAAGCCGGCGCTGGCCATTCCGTTCCAGAAGGGCAACCCGGCGTTCAAGGCGAGCCTGGACAATGCGCTGCAACGGGTGAAAGCCGATGGCCGGTTGAAGGCGCTGGGGCAGAAGTGGCTCGAAAGCGACACGGCGGAAGTCAAAGCGCAGTAAATCAAAATGTGGGAGGGCTTGGGAGGCGGGCCAGGGCTTGCGCCGCCTCAAGCAACTCCAACTCACTGAACACCCACACCCCATGGCGCTTGAGCAGCGCCGCCGTGACGCCTTCGCCGCTCACCTTCACACCGCTGAAAGTGCCGTCATAGGTCAGCACATTGCCACAGGACGGGCTATTGGCCTTGAGCACGGCGATACGGATATCGTGGCGCTGCACCAGCGCCAACGCCTGGCGGGCGCCGTCGAGGAAGGCGGCGCTGAAGTCCTCGCCCGCGGCGGTCAGCACCTGGGCGCGGCCCTCCCACACGTCGATACCCTGCCCGCCCGGAATCTCGGCGGAAGGCCTGGGCGTGGGCAAACCGCCCGCCACTTCCGGGCAGATCGCAACCACGCGGCCTTCGGCCTGCCATGCCGCCAGTTGATCGAACGGCCCGCTGGCGCCGCCGTCGTAGCGCACTTTGTGCCCGAGCAGGCAGCGGCTGACGAGAATTTTTTCCATGCTTAAAACGGCTCGTTACCGCGCCGACGAAACCAGCCGGTCAGCGACAGGCGCTCGCGGGTAGCGGGCAGCACTTCGTGGGGTACTTCGCCGGACAGGAACACCACCAGGCAACCTCCGCTGGGCACCACGTCGAGTTCGACGCCGTCCTTGAGGTACATGCGCAACTGGCCGCCGTGTTCCGGCAGCCACTCGTCGTTCAAGTAGATCACCGCCGAGACCGTGCGCCGGTCGTCGTCGCGAAACCGGTCCAGGTGCCTGAGGTAAAACGCCCCCGGCGGGTACATCGCGAAATGGCTTTCGAAATCTTCCAGGCCGAGGAACAAGCTGCGGTTTATCGCCAGGCGCAGGCTGTCCATCACCGTCATATAGCGGTCGCAGACGACGGCGTCGCCCTCCTCCAGCCACTGGATATGGTCGCCACGAATACCCTCGCGAATCTCCTGGGCCGGCCCGCGCCCGACCGCCGCCGGGGCCAGCTCACCTTCAGCCGCACGTTTACGGCACTCAGCCGCCAGTTCCAGGGTCAGAGCCTGGGGCAGGAAGCTGTTTTGCTGCGACCAGCCCTTTTCGGCCAGGTCGTCGACAATGCGTTGCAGCAATGGGTGATCGTGGGATATTTGCATGGCGCGCATAGTATCCATACGCCTGTGAATCCGACAGAGCCGCTGAGCGTCTGAACGCACTTTAGCCAGGTGACTGATAGGACTTCTCGACAAATCCTACGCCCGACACGGACAATAGTGGCCGACTGACAGGAGTCCATATGCGTCGTTTGTTTTTTTCCTTGCTGATGTTCTGCGTTTTGCCCGCTTGGGCAGACGGCCATGACCAGTTGTACAAGGTCGCCGGCTGGGCCGAACAACGCGCGCATTTCAATGACGCCCTCAGTGCCGCCCAGCAACGCTACCGCAACAGCCTGCCGCCGGCGGTGTACCAGGCGCTGGTCGACAACAGCAACAAGCGCTTCGCCGCCCAGGCCGTGGACCGGCGCGCCGAAGCCCAATTGCGCAAGCACCTGGCGGACCCGGCACCGGCCCTGGCGTTTTTCCAGTCGCCGCTGGGGCGCAAGATTGTCGCCGCCGAACTGCTGGCCACCCGCCGCGACCAGTTGGCAAAAAATGCCCAAGGCCTGCCGCACATCGAAGCCGACGCCACCCGCAGCCTGATCATCGGCCACCTGGCCCAGGCCCTGCCCGCCCGCGAAGCCGGCGCCGAAGTCAGCCTGGCGATCGCCGGCGTGGCGGCCGACAGCTTGAGCCAGATGATCCCCGGCCTGTTGGGCGGCGGCCAGGCCCAGGGCATGCTGGATGGACAACGCGAACGGCTGATGCAACAAATCGGCAATGACCTGAACAACACGTTGCTGTACGTCTATCGGGACTTGTCCGACCCGGAACTGGAAGAATTCGCTACGTTTGCCGAGTCGCCGCAGGGGAAGGCGTATTACCAGGCGGCGTTGGCAGCGGTCCGCGCAGGCTTGGCGGTCGGTCAAAGCACCTCAAGCCTGGCGCAGTAGGAAATGTGGGAGGGGGCTTGCCCCCGATAGCGGTGGGTCAGTATCAGATGTGCTGACTGACACCCTGCTATCGGGGGCAAGCCCCCTCCCACATTTGTACTGCGTTATTTCAGGTGGTCGGTGAGGTACTTGAAGTACTCATTGCGGATCTCCGGGATCTCATTGGCCAAGTGATGCCGGCCGCGCTTGAGCATCAACACCTCCGGCTGATCGAACTTGCCCCGCAGCACCTGCAGGTTGTGCTGCCAATCTACCGTCATATCCTCTTCGCCCTGCACAATCAGCGGCCGCCGCGGGCTGCGCGGTGCGGCTTCGATTTGCCTGATCCAGCGCGCCAGTGCCCCGACCCAGGCGGTCGGTAATTGGCGCGGCTGCAAGGGGTCGGCTTCGAGGAACGGCTTGAAGGCCGGGTCATTGGTGTTTTCGCTGAACCGTCGGGCGATGCCTTTGACGAACGGCCGCAGCAGGTAATAGCTGACCTGCGACCAGCCCCACCCACGCGGACGCACCAAGGGTGAAAGCAGAAAAGTCTTACCCTGGGCCGGGCTGTCGGCGCCATGGTTGAGCAAGTGATCCACCACCACCGCACCGCCGGTGCTTTGCCCGAACAGGTGCCAGGGCCGGGGCAGGTGCAGCGCTTCAGCCTGGGCGAACAGAGCCTGCACCACGTCCTGGTACACCGCAAAATCATCGATACTGGCCCGCGCGCCGCTGGACAAGCCATGGCCCGGCAGGTCGCAGGCGATCACCACGAAACCCTGGTCCAGCGCCCAGTCGACGACGTGGCGGTACAGCCCCATATGGTCGTAGAACCCGTGGAACATGAACATCGTCGCCACCGGCACCGGCGGCCACCACACCTGGGCGACCACCGCGAACCCATCGACCTCGAACCGGCCAAGGCTGCTCACCGCCGGCACCTGGCGCGCGCTCAGGTCCAGCCCATAGAAGCGCTGATAGACCCGCGCCTCGGCGCTGAGCGGCTGCGCATCCACCAGGGGCCGCAAGCTGTCGCGCAGGTGATCGGGGTCAAAGGTGACGGGCATAAGAGGTTCCAGACTTGGGGCTTCACGCGCTGCGCAGAGGAATATCGAGCTGCGATATTCATCTGTCGGGGCAAGCATGGCAAGCTACGCGTCCTTCGAGGATTGATCTGAATGCGACAGCCCTACCGCACCACCCTGTTCGCCAGCCTGCTGCTGATCCTCTGCGCCGGCGTGTTATGGGCGGCGTATGACTGGTTCCAAGGCCGCTACCTGCGTGCCTTCAGCGAACACACGGCGGTGTTTTCCGGCGATGCGCTGCGCCTGCCCGACGACCTCGCCGGCCCCGGCCCGATCCGCCTTGTGCATTTCTGGGACCCGGCCTGCCCGTGCAACGTCGGCAACCAGCAGCACCTCGGCGAATTGATCGAGCACTACGCGCCCCAGGGCGTCGAGTTCTACGCCCTGCAGAAACCCGGCAGCCACGGCGAGTTGCCCGACAACCTGCGCCAGATGAAAATCCTCAGCAGCCTGCCCGGCGCCGATCAGATACCCGCGACCCCGGCCGTGGCGATCTGGGACCGCAGCGGCAAGCTCGCGTATTTCGGGCCCTACAGCGAAGGGCTGACGTGCAACGCCAGCAACAGTTTCATCGAGCCGATCCTCAAGGCCCTTGCAGCAGGCCGCGCAGTGAATGCCACTCACACCCTGGCGGTGGGCTGCTATTGTTCGTGGCCAACCGGTTCGTAGCCCGTCGCCCCACTCTTGGTAAGGAATGTTCATGAAGCGCCTCTTGCAGGTTCTCGCGGTGCTGCTGGCGCTGATCGCCGTCGGTGCCGGCTGGTACGTCTACAGCAAGCAACCCACCCGCCAGGGCGCCGTGACGCTGGCGAACCTGCAAGGTTCGGTCACGGTGCGCTACGACGAGCGTGGCGTGCCGCATATCCGTGCCGAGAACGAGACCGACCTGTACCGCGCCCTGGGCTACGTGCATGCCCAGGACCGGCTGTTCCAGATGGAAATCATGCGACGCCTGGCGCGCGGCGAATTGGCCGAAGTGCTCGGCCCCAAGCTGCTGGACACCGACAAACTGTTCCGCAGCCTGCGCATTCGCGAGCGCTCCGCCACTTATGTGGCGCAGTTGGACCACGAATCGGCGCACTGGAAGGCCCTGCAAGCCTATCTGGACGGGATCAACCAGTATCAGGACAACCACGCCAGCCCGATGGAGTTCGATGTGCTGGGCATCCCCAAGCGGCCGTTTACCGCCGAGGACACCATCAGCGTCGCCGGGTATATGGCCTACAGCTTTGCTGCGGCGTTTCGTACCGAGCCATTGCTGACCTATGTACGCGACCAATTGGGCAGCGATTACCTGAACGTGTTCGACCTCGCCTGGCAACCCAAGGGCGCGCTCAACCTGGCCGCCAGCGACTGGCAAAACCTCGGCGCCATCGCGGCCCTGAGTGAACAGGCCCTGGCCGACAACGGCTTGCCGCAGTTCGAAGGCAGCAACGCCTGGGCGATCAGCGGCAGCCGCACCCAGAGCGGCAAGCCGTTGCTGGCGGGTGACCCGCATATCCGCTTCTCAGTGCCGTCGGTGTGGTACGAGGCGCAGCTGTCGGCGCCGGGCTTTGAGTTGTACGGCTATCACAACGCGCTGGTGCCGGTGGCGTTCCTGGGGCACAACCTGGATTTCGGCTGGAGCCTGACCATGTTCCAGAACGACGACCTCGACCTGATCGCCGAGCAGGTCAATCCGGACAACGCCAACCAGGTCTGGTACCACGGCCAATGGGTCGACATGACCCGCAGCGAGCAACAGATCGCGGTCAAGGGCCAGGCACCGGTCACCTTGACCCTGCGCCAATCGCCCCACGGCCCGATCATCAATGACGTGCTCGGCGAGAACGCCGGCAAGACGCCGATCGCGATGTGGTGGGCGTTCCTCGACACCCAGAACCCGATCCTCGAAGGGTTCTACCAGCTCAACCGCGCCGACACCCTGGCCAAGGCCCGTGCCGCGGCAGCCAAGGTGTCGGCACCGGGGCTGAACATTGTGTGGGCGAATGCCCAGGGCGATATCGGCTGGTGGGCGGCGGCGCAGTTGCCGATCCGCCCGGCCGGCGTCAACCCCGGGTTTATCCTCGACGGCAGCACGGCCCAGGCCGACAAGCTGGGCTTCTACCCGTTCAGCGCCAACCCCCAGGAAGAAAACCCGGCGCGTGGCTATGTGGTGTCGGCCAATGCACAGCCGGTGTCGCCCAGCGGCATGGAGATCCCCGGCTATTACAACCTGGCCGACCGTGGCCAGCAGTTGAACGCGCAGTTGAGCGACAAGCGCGTGAAGTGGGACGTGAACAACAGCCAGGCCCTGCAACTGGGCACCACCACCGCCTTCGGCCCGCGCTTGCTGGCACCGCTGTTGCCGGTGCTGCGCGAGGTGGTCAAAGACCCGGCGCAGTTGCAGCTGGTGGAGCAACTGGCGGCCTGGAAAGGCGATTATCCGCTGGACTCCACCAGCGCCACGCTGTTCAACCAGTTCCTGTTCAACCTGGCTGACGCGGCCTTCCACCCGAAACTCGGCGACGCCATGTTCAAGACCCTGCTCAGCACGCGGGTGATCGATGCGGCGTTGCCCCGCCTGGCCGCGAGCCCGGATTCGCCCTGGTGGAACGGCAAGCGTGCCGACACCGTCAAGCTCGCCTGGGACAACAGCCTCGCGCACCTCAAGACCACCTTCGGCGATGACCCGGGCCAATGGCAGTGGGGCAAGGCCCATACGCTGACCCACGGCCACCCGCTGGGCTCGCAGAAACCGCTGGACCGGATCGTCAACGTCGGCCCCTTCCCCGCCCCGGGCAGCCACGAAGTGCCGAACAACCAGTCAGCCAATATCGGCCCGGCACCATGGCCGGTGACCTACGGCCCGTCGACCCGGCGCCTGATCGACTTCGCCGACGTGCCCCACGCGCTGACCATCAACCCGGTGGGGCAAAGCGGTGTGCCGTTCGACAAGCACTATGGGGACCAGGCGGAAACGTATATCGAGGGCGGCTACGAGCAGGCGCATTTCAGCGATGAGGAAGTCACGGCCAATACGCGCGGTACGCTGAAGCTGCTGCCAGCCCGCTGACCGCCTGGAACGCAGTCAAAATGTGGGAGGGGGCTTGTATCTGCGGTGTTGCACCTACACCGGTGCGGCGAAGTTGAGCCGGAACTGTTGCGGCGTCACCCCCAGTCGGCGGTTGAACACGCTGCGCATGTGCTGGGCATCGCGAAACCCGCATTGATAGGCCACGGTCTTGAGCGGTGCGCGGCTGCTTTCGAGCATCACCCGCGCCGCATCCACCCGCGCCCGCTCGACGAACTCCGCCGGGGTGATCCGCGCTTCACGGGCGAACACCCGGGAGAAGTTGCGCGCACTCATATTGGCCGCGTTGGCCAGGTCCGCGATGGTCAGGTCGCCGGTCAGATTCGCCAGCACATACACTTGCACCAGCGCCACCGCCGAGGTGGTTTCGGCGTGGGGCGTGAGGAACGGGCTGAACTGCGACTGCCCGCCCGCACGCTGGGTGAACACCACCAGGCGCTTGGCCACGCTCAACGCCACTTCCGGCCCGTGATCCTGGGCCAGCAGGTACAGCGACAGGTCGATCCCCGCCGTGACCCCGGCCGAGGTGTAGAGGTTGCCGTCCTGCATATAGAGACGGTCGGCCTCGACCCGGGCGCTGGGGCACAACCGCGCCAGGTCGGCGGCATCGCCCCAATGGGTGGTGACGGTTTTCCCGTCGAGCAGGCCGGCGCGGGCCAGTATGAAGGCGCCGTTGCAAATCGAACCGAAGCGCTGCGCCCGCGCCGCGGCCCCGCGCAGCCAATCATCGAAGTGCGCGCCGAAATCTTCGAAAGGCAACTGCGGCCCGCCGGCGACCAGAAGCAGGTCATAGGCTTGCAACGCTTCGCGGTAATGCCGATGGGCCTGCAACGACAGGCCGTTGGAACAGGCCATATTGCCGTGGTCCAGGCCGATCACGTCCAACTGGTACTGGTCGTCGGGCGACAGGAAACGGTTCGCTTCGCAGAACACATCCAGCGGGCCGGTCACGTCCAGTGACTGGACGCCGGGGAAAATCAGAATGCCGACGGTCTTGCTCATGAACAGGCACACCTTTACCTAACCGGATAAACACAGAACCCCTGTGGGAGGGGGCAAACGCCCTTCCACCTTTGGATTTTCGCAGGCTTCACGGGGGATATCGTCTGCTACACCCTAGCCGACTTTCACTTGGCACGATGTAGCAGCACATTGGCCGACATCGCACCCTCGCTGCGATAGCCCCTTCCCCGGCGCGCGACCAGACTGGCTGCCTCGGCGCCACCCTGGCGCTTTCTTGCGGAGAACGACCATGAGCACCAGCATCGCCGGCATCAAGATCCCGGACAGCGCCCTGGCCAGGGCCACCACCGACTACATCCGCGATATCGAATCCGACCTGCTCTACCACCACTCGCGCCGGGTGTTTCTGTTCGGCGCGTTGAGCGGTGAGCGCAAGCAACTGGCCTATAACCCGGAGCTGCTTTACGTCGGCGCGATGTTCCATGACCTGGGCCTGGTCGAAGGCCATCGCAGCGACGACCAGCGTTTCGAAGTCGACGGCGCCAACGCGGCGGCGGACTTCCTCAAGCCGCATGGGCTGAGCGATGACGACATCGAACAGGTGTGGCTGTCCATCGCACTGCACACCACGCCGGGCGTGCCACAGCATCTGCGGCCGACCGTGGCGCTGGTCACCGCCGGCGTCGAGATGGACGTGCTGGGCATGGACTACGCCGCATTTACCCCCGTGCAGCGCGAAGCCGTGGTGCATGCACATCCACGCGGTGAAGGGTTCAAGGAATGCATCATCTGCGCGTTCGCCGACGGCTTGCGCCATCGCCCGCAGACCACGTTCGGCAACGTGAAGACCGATGTGCTGGCGGATCAGGAACCGGGGTTCGAACCGATGAACTTTGTCGAGGTGATTCGCCAGTCGCCGTGGACGGCCTGATCAACCTGGAACGCGGTCAAAATGTGGGAGGGGGCTTGCCCCCGATGGCGGTGGATCAGTCACAGCTTCAGTGACTGACACTCTGCTATCGGGGGCAAGCCCCCTCCCACATTTGCACCGTGTCGGCCGTTAGACCGGCGCAGGCGCCCGACGTTTGTCCGGCTGCTGCCAGCCATCGGCTGGCCGCTTCTTCGATCGACAGGTCCAGCTCACGCAAGCGCACCGACACCACCACCGCCACATACGCCGCGCAGAACGTGGTGTGGGCGATCCAGATGGTGACGGCCTGATCAACCTGGAACGCGGTCAAAATGTGGGAGGGGGCTTGCCCCCTCCCACATTTGCACCGTGTCGGCCATTAGACCGGCGCAGGCGCCCGACGCTTGTCCGGCTGCTGCCAGCCATCGGCGGCCGCTTCTTCGATCGCTTGTTGGATCGCCTTCTTGCGCATCTCTTCGGCACGTCGGCTGAAGAACCACACCAGGAAAGTCACCAACGACACCGCCAGCAGAATCAGGCTGGCCACGGCGTTGATCTCCGGTTTGACCCCCAGGCGCACCGCCGAGAAGACTTCCATCGGCAAGGTGGTCGAACCCGGGCCCGACACGAAGCTGGCGAGTACCAGGTCATCGAGGGACAGCGCGAAGGACATCATCCCACCCGCCGCCAACGACGGCGCGATCATCGGGATGGTGATCAGGAAGAACACCTTCCACGGCCGCGCGCCCAGGTCCATCGCCGCTTCTTCGATCGACAGGTCCAGCTCACGCAAGCGCGCCGACACCACCACAGCCACATACGCCGCGCAGAACGTGGTGTGGGCGATCCAGATGGTGACGATGCCACGCTCCTGGGGCCAACCGATCATCTGCGCCATGGCCACGAACAGCAGCAACAGCGACAGACCGGTGATCACCTCGGGCATGACCAACGGCGCGGTCACCAGGCCACCGAACAGCGTGCGGCCCTTGAACTGGCTGATGCGCGTCAGCACGAACGCCGCCAGCGTACCCAGCGCCACGGCCGCGATGGCCGTGTAGCAGGCGATTTCCAGGGAACGCGCCACCGAGCCCATCAACTGGGTGTTGTCCAGCAGGCCCACGTACCACTTGATCGACCAACCGCCCCACACCGTCACCAGCTTGGATTCGTTGAACGAGTAGATCACCAGGATCAGCATCGGCAGGTAGATGAACAACAACCCCGCCACCAGCATGAAGCTTGAGAAACTGACGCGCTTCATATCTTGCCCTCCATCTCTTTGGCTTGGCTGCGGTTGAACAGGATGATCGGCACGATCAGGATCGCCAGCATCACCACCGCCAGGGCAGAAGCCACCGGCCAGTCACGGTTGTTGAAGAATTCTTGCCACAACACTTTACCGATCATCAGGGTTTCCGGGCCGCCGAGCAGTTCCGGGATCACGAACTCGCCCACCACAGGGATGAAGACCAGCATGCAACCGGCGATGATGCCGTTCTTGGACAGCGGCACGGTGATCTTCCAGAAGCTGTTGAACGTGCTCGACCCCAGGTCCGAGGCAGCCTCCAGCAGACTCTGGTCGTGTTTCACCAGGTTGGCGTACAGCGGCAGGATCATGAACGGCAGATACGAATAGACCACGCCGATATACACCGCGATGTTGGTGTTGAGGATCTGCAGCGGCTCGTTGATCAGCCCGATATACATCAGGAAGCTGTTGAGCAAGCCGTTGTTGCTGAGGATGCCCATCCACGCGTACACGCGGATCAGGATCGCGGTCCAGGTCGGCATCATGATCAGCAGCACCAGCACGGTCTGCATCTCTTTGCGCGCACTGGCAATCGCGTAGGCCATCGGGTAGCCGATCAACAGGCACAGCAGCGTGCTGAAGAACGCCATCTTCAGCGAGCCCAGGTACGCGGCGATGTACAACTCATCGTCGCCGAGCATCGCGTAGTTGGCCAGGTTCAGCACCAGTTGCAGCTTCTGCTCAACGAAGGTGTAGATCTCGGTGTAAGGCGGGATCGCCACGTCGGCTTCGGCAAAGCTGATCTTCAGGACGATGAAGAACGGCAGCATGAAGAACAGGAACAGCCAGAGGAAAGGGATCCCGATGACCACATGCCGGCCACCGGGGGTTATTCGTTGCAGCTGGCGCTTGAATTTTTTCATGTTCATGAGCGAAGTACCACGCCGCTGTCGTCTTCCCACCACACGTACACCTGATCACCCCAGGTTGGGCGCTGGCCACGGCGTTCGGCGTTGGCGACGAAGGATTGCACGAGCTTGCCGCTCGGCAACTCGACGTAGAACACCGAGTGGCCGCCGAGGTAGGCGATGTCGTGGACCTTGCCGCTGGACCAGTTGTGCTCGCAGGTCGGCATTTGGGTGGTGACCAGCAGTTTTTCCGGGCGGATGGCGTAGGTCACCGACTTGTCTTCCACCGAGGTGGCGATGCCGTAGCCGACGTAGATGTCGCGGTCCAGGTCCGGGCACTTGAGCACTGCGTGGCCTTCGGCGTCGTCGACCACCTGGGTGTCGAAGATGTTGACGTTGCCGATGAACTCGCACACCAGGCGGCTGGTCGGCGTCTCGTAGATGTCGACCGGGCTGCCGATCTGCGCGATCCAGCCCAGGTGCATGATCGCGATGCGCTCGGCCATGGTCATGGCCTCTTCCTGGTCGTGAGTCACCATCACGCAGGTCACGCCGACGCGCTCGATGATTTCCACCAGTTCCAGCTGCATCTGCGAACGCAGTTTCTTGTCCAGCGCCCCCATCGGTTCATCGAGCAGCAGCAGTTTCGGGCGCTTGGCCAGGGAACGGGCCAGGGCCACACGCTGGCGCTGGCCACCGGACAACTGGTGCGGCTTGCGCTTGGCGTACTGGCTCATCTGCACCAGCTTGAGCATCTCGGCCACGCGGGCGTCGACTTCGGCCTTGGGGATCTTGTCCTGTTGCAGGCCAAACGCGATGTTCTGCGCCACGGTCATGTGCGGGAACAGCGCGTAGGACTGGAACATCATGTTGATCGGCCGCTCGTAGGGCGGCATGTCGGTGATGTCCACACCGTCGAGGTAAATGCGACCCTCGGTTGGGCGCTCGAAACCTGCGAGCATGCGCAACAAGGTGGATTTGCCCGAACCCGAACCGCCGAGCAAGGCGAAGATCTCGCCTTTCTTGATTTCCAGGGACACATCGTCCACGGCAATCGTCTCGTCGAACTTCTTCGTGACCCGGTCGATTTTGACCAGCACCTTTTTCGGTGTCTGGTCGCCCTCGAGGGCTTTCTTATAGGCGCCGGAGGCAACTGCCATTTACGAAACTCCCAAAAAAAAAGAGTGCAGTTCGCCCGACGCGGGCGAACCCAGGATAGTTTGAGCCTTACTTGCCCGTCTTGACCTTGGTCCAGCTACGGGTCATTAAACGCTGCACTTTCGGGGGTAGCTCGAAGTTGACAAATGTCCGGTCGAGAACCGCCTGCGGTGGGTAAACCGCTTCGTCGGTGCGTATCGATTGCTCCATCAGTGCGTCCGCCCCTGGGTTAGGGTTGGCATAACCGACGTAATCACTGACCTGAGCGATAACCTCAGGTTGCAGTAAATAGTTGATGAAGGCGTGGGCTTCTTTAACGTTGGCCGCGTCCTTGGGGATCGCCAGCACGTCAAACCACAGGTTGCCGCCTTCTTTCGGAATCGCGTAGGCGATGTTCACGCCCTTGCCCGCCTCGGCTGCGCGGGCCTTGGCCTGGAACACATCGCCGGAGAACCCGGCCGCCACGCAGATGTTGCCGTTGGCCAGGTCGGAGATGTATTTGGAAGAATGGAAGTAGGTCACATAAGGCCGCACTTTCAGCAGTTTCGCTTCGGCCTTCTTGTAGTCTTCGGGGTTCTCGCTGTTGGGGTTCAGGCCCATATAGTTGAGCACCGCCGGCAGCATTTCATCTGCCGAGTCCATGAAGGACACGCCGCACGTCGCGAGCTTCTTCATGTTTTCCGGCTCGAACAGCACGGCCCAGGAGTCGATCTTGTCGACGCCCAGCACTTCTTTGACTTTATCGACGTTGTAACCGATGCCGTTGGTGCCCCACAGGTACGGCACGGCGTATTGGTTGCCCGGGTCGTTCTTTTCCAGGCGCTTGAGCAGCGCCGGGTCGAGGTTGGCGTAGTGAGTCAGCAACGACTTGTCGAGCTTCTGGAACGCCCCGGCCTTGATCTGTTTGCCAAGGAAGTGATTGGACGGCACCACCACGTCGTAACCGGTACGTCCGGCCAGCAACTTGCCTTCCAGGGTTTCGTTGGAATCAAACACGTCATACACAGGCTTGATACCGGAGGCCTTTTCAAAGTTGGCCAGGGTGTCGGGGCCGATGTAGTCCGACCAGTTATAAACATGCACAGTCGATGCGGCCTGCACGCTGACAGCCAGCGTGATACCGGCACCTACCAGCAAGGCTTGGCGAAATAAAGAAAATGGCAAGTGGAGGTCCTCTTAAATAGTTGGGCCCAAAGTTGTTGCCCGGCAACAAAACCGGCGCGCAACTTACCCTCGATAAACCGATCCGGCAAAACTTTCTGTCATTTAATTACTGTACGGCTACCGCTCTTTGTAGGAGCGAGCTTGCTCGCGAAGAACTCACAGGCAACGCGGGCGACCAGAGGCGCTGCGTTATCGTTGAGGATTTTCGCGAGCAAGCTCGCTCCTACAGGTTACCTCGCTTACTTACCGGATTTGATTTTGGTCCAGCTACGGGTCATTTCACGCTGAGTCGCTGCCGGCAAGTCGGCAATGGCATACAGCTTGGCTTGCACGTCCGCTGGCGGGTAGATGCCTGGGTCGCTGGTGATGTCTTTGTCGACCAATGCGGTGGCTTTCTCGTTACCGTTCGGGAAACGCACGCTGTTGGTGATCGCAGCCATGACTTTCGGCTCGAGCAGGTAGTTCATGAACTTGTAGGCCGCTTCGACGTTTTCGGCATCTTTAGGGATGGCGACCATGTCATAGAAACTGCCGGCGCCTTCCTTCGGAATGTCATACGCCACTTTGACCTTGCCACCGGCTTCAGCCGCGCGGGATTTGGCCTGCTGGATGTCACCCGAGTAACCCACGGCTACGCAGATGTTGCCGTTGGCCAAGTCGGAGATGTACTTGGACGAGTGGAAGTAGCCGATCGAAGGACGGATCTTCAGGAACAGGTCTTCAGCTTGCTTGAGGTCGGCTTTCTTCTGGCTGTCGGTCGGCAGGCCCAGGTAATGCAGCGCGATCGGCAGCATTTCGGTTGGCGAATCGAGGAAGCTCACACCGCAGCTCTTGAGCTTGGCGATGTTTTCCGGCTTGAGCAGGATGTCCCACGAATCGATCTTGTCGACGCCCAGCGCGGCCTTGACCTTCTCCGGGTTGTAACCGATGCCGATCGAACCCCACATGTACGGGAAAGCGTGCTTGTTGTCCGGGTCGCTGACCGACACGGCCTTGAGCAGCGATGTGTTCAGGTTTTCGTAGTTGGACAGCTTGGACTTGTCCAGCTCCTGGTAGACGCCGGCCTTGATCTGCTTGGCGAGGAAGTTGTTCGACGGTACGACGATGTCGTAACCGGACTTGCCTGCCAGCAACTTGGCTTCAAGGGTCTCGTTGCTGTCAAATACGTCGTACACCACTTTGATGCCCGACTCTTTTTCAAAGTTGGCGATGGTGTCCGGAGCAATGTAGTCGGACCAGTTATAGATGTGCAGCACTTTATCGTCTGCCTGGGCCGCGCCCGCCATTGCGCCCATCAGGGACAACGCGAGGAGGGTCTTGCCAGCGTTCTTCAAACCTAATGCCTTCATTTGGTGATGCTCCAATTTTCTTTTTTGGGCCGCAGCATGCTTCATCGATATACAGCTGTTCGGCAGCCCGTCGAAGGGCAGCAAAACAGGACTACAGTCTGGCAAGTTAGGGGGCTGGCTTTCAACTAACCCCCCACTTTTATAACTGCCCGAACGCAGCGCCCGAGAGTCACTGCGTTCTGAGCCTAGCACTTAGCCCTGCAATGCCGCCAAAGTCAGGTCCAGGCAATGACGAGCCTTGGTCACCAGCTCGTCGATTTCGGTCTTGCTGATCACCAGCGGCGGCGAAATGATCATGGTGTCACCCACGGCGCGCATGATCAGGCCATTCTCGAAGCAGAAGGTTCGGCAGATCATGCCAACACCGCGGCCTTCGTAACGCTTGCGCGTCGCTTTGTCCTGAACCAGTTCAATCGCACCGAGCATGCCGACACCACGCACTTCACCCACCAACGGATGATCAGCCAGCTCCCTCAGACGTTTCTGCAAATACGGTGCCGTTTCATCATGCACACGCTTAATAATTTGTTCATCGCGCATGATGCGGATGTTTTCCAGGGCGACCGCCGCGGCCACCGGGTGACCGGAGTAGGTGAAGCCGTGGTTGAAATCGCCGCCTTCATTCAGCACCGCCACCACCTCGTCGCGCACGATCAGGCCACCCATCGGGATGTAGCCCGAGGTCAGGCCCTTGGCGATGGTCATCATGTCCGGCTTGAGGTCGTAGAAATCGCTGCCGAACCACTCGCCGGTACGGCCGAAACCGCAGATCACCTCGTCGGCGACGAACAGGATGTCGTACTTGGCGAGGATTTCCTTGATGCGCGGCCAGTAGCTGTCCGGCGGCACGATCACGCCACCGGCGCCCTGGATCGGCTCGGCAATGAAGGCACCGACGTTATCCACGCCCAGTTCCAGAATCTTCGCTTCCAGCTGGTTGGCGGCCCACACGCCGAACTCTTCAGGGCTCATGTCGCCGCCTTCGCCAAACCAGTACGGCTGGGCGATGTGGACGATGCCCGGGATCGGCAGATCGCCCTGCTCATGCATATAAGTCATGCCGCCGAGGCTGGCGCCGGCCACGGTGGAGCCGTGGTAGCCA
Organism: Pseudomonas sp. LY-1; assembly: GCF_053502595.1. Classification (NCBI taxonomy): domain Bacteria; kingdom Pseudomonadati; phylum Pseudomonadota; class Gammaproteobacteria; order Pseudomonadales; family Pseudomonadaceae; genus Pseudomonas; species Pseudomonas sp. LY-1. The sequence goes on from NZ_CP094353.1 coordinate 6,534,825, forward strand.
TTCTTGCGGCTGATGATGATTTTCTTGTTCGGCTGGCCCTTGATCGCCCAATAGTGGCGGACCATGCGCAACATGGTGTCGTTGCCTTCGGAGCCGGAACCGGTGAAGAACACGTGGTTCATGCCGGCCGGTGCAACGTCGGAGATCGCCTTGGCCAGTTCCAGCACCGGCGGGTGGGCGGTCTGGAAGAACAGGTTGTAGTACGGCAGTTCTTTCATCTGCTTGGCGGCGGCGTCAGCCAGTTCATCGCGACCGTAACCGATCGCCACGCACCACAGGCCGGCCATGCCGTCGAGGATCTTGTTGCCTTCGCTGTCCCACAAGTAAACGCCGTGGGCTTTAGTAATGATCCGTGGGCCTTTCTCTTTCAACTGCTTGAAGTCGCTGAACGGCGCCAGGTGGTGATCACTGCTCAAGGCTTGCCATTCACGGGTTTGCGGGTTGTTGCTGGACATACCAATCTCCTAGACTTTTCAGTGGAGGGCGCGCCGTTCAACGGGCGCGCCCGGCGCATCAGACGGCGAAGAGCAGGAACTCCCGCTCCCACGAACTGATCACGCGCTTGAAGTTTTCATGCTCGGCCCGCTTGACCGCGACGTAGCCAGTGATGAATTTGTGACCCAGGTATTTCTCGATGGTCTTGCTGTTTTCCATACGTTCCAGCGCGTCTTCGATGGTCAACGGCAGGCGCAGGTTGCGCCGCTCGTAACCACGGCCGACGACCGGCGCGCTTGGGTTGTGCCCTTCGACCATGCCGATGTAGCCGCACAACAGGCTGGCGGCGATCGCCAGGTACGGGTTGGCGTCTGCGCCCGGCAGGCGGTTTTCCACGCGACGGTTCTGCGGGCCGGCATCCGGTACGCGCAGGCCGACGGTGCGGTTTTCTTCGCCCCACTCCACGTTCACCGGTGCCGAAGTGTCCGGCAGGAAGCGGCGGAACGAGTTCACGTTGGGGGCGAACAGCGGCAGCAATTCGGGGATGAATTTCTGCAGGCCGCCAATGTGGTTGAGGAACAGTTGGCTCATGGTCCCGTCTTCATTGGAGAAGACGTTCTTGCCGGTGGCGATGTCGATGATGCTCTGGTGCAGGTGCATCGCGCTGCCGGGCTCGCCGGTCATCGGCTTGGCCATGAAGGTGGCGGCCACGTCGTGCTTGAGCGCGGCTTCACGCATGGTGCGCTTGAACACCAGGATCTGGTCGGCCAGGGACAGCGCGTCGCCGTGACGGAAGTTGATTTCCATCTGCGCCGTGCCGTCCTCGTGGATCAGGGTGTCGAGGTCCAGCTCCTGCAGTTCGCACCAGTCGTAGACGTCCTCGAACAGCGGGTCGAATTCGTTGGCCGCTTCTATAGAGAACGACTGCCGACCGGTTTCCGGGCGCCCGGAACGGCCGATCGGCGGTTGCAGCGGGAAGTCCGGGTCTTCGCAGCGCTTGGTCAGGTAGAACTCCATCTCCGGCGCCACGATCGGCTGCCAGCCTTTGTCGGCGTAGAGTTTGAGGACTTTCTTGAGCACGTTGCGCGGCGACAGCTCGATCGGGTTGCCTTGCTTGTCGTAGGTATCGTGGATCACCTGGGCGGTAGGCTCGATGGCCCACGGCACCAGGAACACCGCGTTCTGGTCGGGGCGGCAGATCATGTCGATGTCGGCCGGGTCGAGCAATTCGTAATAGATGTCGTCTTCGACATAGTCGCCGGTCACGGTCTGCAACAGAACGCTCTCGGGCAGGCGCATGCCTTTCTCGGCGATGAACTTGTTGGTCGGCGAGATCTTGCCCCGGGTGATACCGGTGAGGTCGCCAATCATGCATTCGACTTCTGTGATCTTGTGGTCTTTCAACCAATCGGTGAGCTGGTCGAGGTTGTTACTCATAAATGCCTCTGGGCTGGGTTTCCTGACGTTCATTAAAGGTCAGGCGTCGGTTGACGCATCGGCGTCGCTGGTTCATCAGAGTGGGAGCTTAACCGCCATTTGGGGTGCCGTTGCACTCCTAAAGCAAAAGGCTTGCCTCCCGTGCAGGATAATGAGCGGCAACTGCAAAAAAGGCAGGACCGGCGTCATGAAAAGGGCGAGTACAAGAAAATGAACGGGGCACGCGAACAGCGTCCTGGCCGTCAAGAATAATGGCCGGATCGAAGGGGCTTATCGGGGATGGAATCATCAATGGGAATGCGCGTTCGCAACATTCGACACGGATCTGAAAAGCATGCAGACCGACCTGTTTCGCGCAGGTGGTGATGCCGATTAACGGCAGGCCAGACATGAAGCACCCCGGTATTATTGCTGTTATGGGTTTGAATCGAGCTTAGCCTTGTTCATTTTTTTACACAACACCCCCGTAAAAAATACAACACGGCCCGCTCAAGCCTGCTAGTCCCAAGCCGGGCAACCGGGTAAAACCGCCCCAAAAAGCCCCAAAAAAGCCCTCGTGGCGCTTTTTTGGGGCAAAAAAGGCCTCGCTTGACTTCGGCATGCCGTTCGGGTTGACTGAAACCTGAAAAGATCAATGATTGATATTTTTAACAACAAAGGTGTTGCATCATGTCGGTACCCCCGCGTGCCGTTCAGCTTAACGAAGCGAACGCGTTCCTTAAGGATCATCCTGAGGTTCTGTACGTAGACCTTCTAATTGCGGATATGAATGGTGTGGTGCGCGGTAAGCGCATCGAACGCACCAGCCTCCACAAGGTTTACGAGAAAGGCATTAACTTGCCTGCCTCTTTATTTGCCCTGGATATCAACGGCTCAACGGTGGAAAGCACCGGCCTGGGCCTGGACATCGGTGATGCTGACCGAATCTGTTATCCAATCCCCGACACCCTGTGCAATGAACCTTGGCAAAAGCGCCCGACCGCGCAACTGCTGATGACCATGCACGAAATTGAAGGTGAACCTTTCTTCGCCGATCCGCGCGAAGTACTGCGTCAGGTTGTAAGCAAATTCGACGACCTCGGTCTGACCATCTGCGCTGCCTTCGAGCTTGAGTTCTACCTGATCGACCAGGAGAACGTGAACGGCCGCCCACAACCGCCCCGCTCGCCGATCTCCGGCAAACGCCCGCACTCGACACAGGTCTACCTGATCGACGACCTCGACGAATATGTCGACTGCCTCCAGGACATCCTGGAAGGTGCCAAAGAGCAAGGCATCCCGGCTGATGCCATCGTCAAGGAAAGTGCCCCGGCGCAGTTCGAAGTGAACCTGCACCACGTGGCCGACCCGATCAAGGCCTGCGACTACGCGGTACTGCTCAAGCGCCTGATCAAGAACATCGCCTACGACCATGAGATGGACACCACCTTCATGGCCAAGCCTTACCCAGGCCAGGCAGGCAACGGTTTGCACGTACACATTTCGATCCTGGACAAGGACGGCAAGAACATCTTTGCCAGCGAGGATCCCGAGCAGAACGCCGCATTGCGTCACGCGATCGGCGGTGTGCTGGAGACCCTACCCGCCCAGATGGCGTTCCTGTGCCCCAACGTCAACTCCTACCGTCGTTTCGGCGCACAGTTCTACGTGCCGAACTCGCCGTGCTGGGGCCTGGACAACCGCACCGTGGCGATCCGCGTGCCGACCGGCGCGGCCGACTCCGTGCGTATCGAACACCGCGTGGCCGGTGCCGATGCCAACCCCTACCTGCTGATGGCTTCGGTCCTGGCGGGCGTACACCACGGCCTGACCAACAAGATCGAACCGGGCGCGCCAGTGGAAGGCAACAGCTACGAGCAGAACGAACAAAGCCTGCCGAACAACTTGCGCGATGCCCTGCGCGAGTTGGACGACAGCGAGGTGATGGCCAAGTACATCGATCCTAAATACATCGATATCTTCGTCGCCTGTAAGGAAAGTGAGCTGGAAGAGTTCGAACACTCCATCTCCGACCTTGAGTACAACTGGTACCTGCATACCGTGTAAGCGCTGGTTGCACTGAAAAAACGTCGCAGGCCTTTGGTCTGTGGCGTTTTTTTATGGGTTGCTTTTGGTAGACCGAGTTGGCCGCCATCGGGAGCAAGCTCCCTCCCACATTTGAACGAGTTTTCCTGAAGAAACCGGTTCGAGTGTGAGAGGGAGCTTGCTCCCGATGGCGGCCTGGCAGACAACACCGACTCCTGCTCATACAATGCCCGCTGCCTTGTAGGAGACTTCCATGACCACCCGCCCCGCCGCCCCTCGCAAACCCCGCGCCCGCAGCCAGGCCCGGATCGACGCGATCCTCGACGCCGCCCGCACGTTGCTGGCGTCCGAAGGCGTGGCCGGTTTGTCGATCTACAGCGTGGCCGAGCGCGCACAGATTCCGCCGTCGTCGGTGTACCACTTTTTCGCCAGCGTGCCGGCGCTGCTGGAAGCGTTGACCGCCGACGTCCATGCGGCATTCCGCGCCGCAATCCAGGCGCCCATCGCGCATGATTCACTCAAGTATTGGCGCGACCTGTCTTACATCGTCGAACAGCGCATGCTCACCATCTACAGCAACGACGCCGCCGCCCGCCAGTTGATCCTGACCCAGCACGGGCTGACCGAAGTGAATCAGGCCGACCGCCAGCACGATCTGGAGTTGGGTGACTTGATGCTGGCCGTGTTCAACCGGCATTTCGAAGTGCCGACCCTGCCCGCCGATGTGGACGTGTTCGCGCTGGCGCTGGAATTGAGTGATCGCGTGTATGCGCGTTCGGTGCATCAGCATGGGCTGATCACGCCGCGCATGGCTGAGGAAGGCATGCGCGTGTTCGATGCGTATGTGGGGCTTTATCTGCCGGCGTATTTGCCCAAGCGGGGCGTCACTGTCTGATGGATGTGTTGTCTGGCAGGGCCTCATCGGGAGCAAGCTCCCTCCCACATGTGACCGAGTTTTCCTGAAGAAACCGGTTCGAATGTGGGAGGGAGCTTGCTCCCACATGTGATCGAGTTTTCCTGAAGAAACCGGTTCGAATGTGGGAGGGAGCTTGCTCCCGATAGCGCCCTCAAGTGATCACAACTTGGCGATCGACACCTCGGTGGATTTGACGAAGGCAATCACCTCGCTGCCGATCACCAGCTCCAACTCCTTGACCGAACGGGTGGTGATCACCGACGTCACGATCCCGGACGCGGTCTGCACGTCGATTTCCGAGAGCACGTCGCCTTCGACGATTTCCTTGACGGTGCCTTTGAACTGGTTACGCACGTTGATGGCTTTGATAGTCATGTCGTTTTTCCTTCGTGGGACAAGTGAGTTATTGCGCCCACCGCAATTGCGTAGGCAACGGTGAAACAGGTTCGGGTTCCGGCGGGGTGCCGGGCAGCGACAGCACACGGTTGAGCACCTGCGCTTCGAGCGCGGCCAGGCGATGCGAGCCTCGGGCGCGTGGACGCGGCAGGTCGACAATCAGGTCGAGGCCGATTTCGCCGTCTTCGATCAGGATCACCCGGTCGGCAATGGCCACGGCTTCGCTGACGTCGTGGGTTACCAGCAACACGGTGAAACCATGCTTCTGCCAGAGGCTTTCGATCAGTTGCTGCATCTCGATGCGGGTCAACGCATCCAGCGCGCCCAACGGCTCATCGAGCAACAGCAAACGCGGCTGATGAATCAACGCACGCGCCAGGGCCACACGCTGCTTCTGGCCACCGGACAAGGCCGCCGGCCACTCATTCGCACGCTCGGCCAGGCCGACCGCTTCGAGCGCTTCCAGCGCCTTGGGACGCCAGTTGCCCTTGAGGCCGAGGCCGACGTTGTCGATGATCTTTTTCCACGGCAGCAGACGCGCTTCCTGGAACATCAACCGCGTGTCTTCGATCGCCTCGCCAAGCGGCGCGGCGCCGGCCAGCAGCTCACCGCTGCTGGCCTTGTCGAGGCCGGCCAGCAGGCGCAGCAAGGTACTTTTGCCGCAGCCACTGCGGCCGACCACGGCAACGAACTGGCCCGCCGGAATATGCAGGTCGATGCCCTTGAGCACTTCCCGCGCGCCAAAGGCCTTGCGCAATTTGCGCACCGCCAGGGGAATCCCCTTCAGCAGGCGCGGAGGTTGTTGAGCGGTCATGCCGCACCTCCTTTATTCACTTGATAAGCCGGATGCCAGCGCAGCCACACACGCTCCAGGCCGCGCGCCGCGAGGTCGGCCAGCTTGCCGAGAATCGCGTACATGACGATGGCCAGCACCACCACGTCGGTTTGCAGGAATTCACGGGCGTTCATCGCCAGGTAACCGATACCGGAACTGGCCGAGATGGTTTCCGCCACGATCAGCGTCAGCCACATAAAGCCCAGGGCAAAACGCACGCCCACCAGGATCGACGGCAGCGCGCCCGGCAGGATCACCTGGCGGAACAGGCTGAAGCCAGACAAGCCGTAGCTGCGGGCCATTTCCACCAGTGCCGGGTCGACGTTGCGGATGCCGTGGTAGGTGTTGAGGTAGATCGGGAACAGCGTGCCGAGGGCGACCAGGAAAATCTTCGCGGTCTCGTCAATGCCGAACCACAGGATCACCAGCGGGATCAGCGCCAGGTGCGGCACGTTGCGGATCATCTGCACCGAGCTGTCCAGCAGGCGCTCGCCCCACGTCGACAGGCCGGTGATAAAGCCCAGGGCCAGACCGATGCTGCCACCGATCACAAAACCCAGGCCCGCGCGCCAGCCGCTGATGGCCAGGTGCGTCCAGATTTCACCGCTGCGTACCAGGTTGACCCCGGCCTCGATCACCGCGCTCGGCGCCGGCAGAATCCGCGTCGACAACCACCCCGCCGACACCGACAACTGCCACACCGCCAACAGCAACACCGGCAGCACCCAAGGCGCCACGCGATGGCTCAGTTTTTCCACATTCATGGCGCCACCTCAGCTCTGTGACGCCGCTTTGGGAAGGATGTCGTTGGCGACCATCTCGCCGAACGGGCTCACGTAGCCGGCACTTTTCGGCAACTCGGGGCGTTCGATATCCAGGTGCGGGAACAGCAACTCGGCGACGCGATACGATTCTTCCAGGTGTGGATAACCGGAGAAGATAAAGGTGTCGATGCCCAGCGCCGCGTATTCCTTGACCCGCGCCGCGACCGTCGGGCCATCGCCCACCAGCGCGGTGCCGGCCCCGCCGCGCACCAGGCCGACGCCGGCCCACAGGTTGGGGCTGACTTCGAGGTTGTCGCGGCTGCCGCCATGCAAGGCCGCCATGCGCTGCTGGCCGACCGAATCAAAGCGCGCCAGCGAGGCCTGGGCACGGGCGATGGTGTCGTCGTCCAGGTGCGAGATCAGTCTGTCGGCGGCTTTCCAGGCTTCATCGTTGGTTTCGCGCACGATCACATGCAGACGAATGCCGAAGCGCACCGTGCGCCCGAGTTTCGCGGCCTTGGCCCGCACCTCTTCGATCTTTTCCGCGACCGCGGCCGGTGGCTCGCCCCAGGTCAGCACCATGTCCACCTGTTCGGCCGCCAGGTCCTGCGCGGCTTCGGAGGAACCGCCGAAGTACAGCGGCGGACGCGGTTGCTGGATCGGCGGGTAAAGCAGTTTGGCGCCTTTGACGCTGATGTGTTCGCCATCGTAATCCACGGTTTCGCCTTCCAGCACGCGACGCCAGATGCGGGTGAACTCCACCGAGGCCTGGTAGCGCTCCTCGTGGCTGAGGAACAGACCGTCGCCGGCCAATTCTTCCGGGTCACCGCCGGTCACCAGGTTGAACAGCGCACGGCCGCCGGACAGGCGATCGAGGGTCGCGGCCTGACGCGCGGCCACCGTCGGCGAAATGATCCCAGGGCGCAGCGCGACCAGGAACTTCAGACGCTGGGTCACCGGGATCAGCGAAGCGGCCACCAGCCACGAGTCTTCGCAGGAACGCCCGGTGGGGATCAGCACCCCGCCGAAGCCAAGGCGGTCGGCCGCCTGGGCCACTTGCTGCAGATAACCGTGGTCGACGGCGCGAGCGCCTTCGGCGGTGCCAAGGTAATGACCGTCGCCGTGGGTAGGCAGGAACCAGAAAATAGTGAGGCTCATGGAGTTGTCTCCTGAAGAAGGCGGATTACGGTGCGTTGGCCACGGCGGCAGGTGGCGTCCAGATCACGTCCTTGATGCTCAAGGGTTTGGGGATCAATTTGAGTTGGTAGAAGCTGTCGGCAATCTTCTGCTGCGCGGCGACCACCGCCGGGGTCAGGAACAGCGCGCCATAGCCCTGGCGTTTCACCGAGGTCAGGGTGATGTCCGCCGGCAGGCCGAGCAGCGGCGCGACCTGTTCGGTGACTTGCTGCGGGTTGGCCTTGGACCACTCGCCCACCGCGCGCACTTCTTCCACCAGCGCCTTGATCACTTCGGGGTGTTTTTCGGCGTAGGGCCTGGTGGCCAGGTAGAACTGGTGGTTGTCGGCAATCCCGCTGCCGTCACGCAAGGTGCGGGCTTGCAGTTGTTTCTCGGCGGCGGCCTGGTACGGGTCCCAGATGACCCAGGCGTCCACGCTGCCACGCTCGAACGCGGCACGCGCATCGGCGGGCGGCAGGAACACGGTCTGTACGTCGGTGTATTTCAGGCCGGCATCTTCCAGGGCCCGCACCAGCAGGTAGTGAACGTTGGAGCCCTTGTTGAGCACGACTTTCTTGCCCTTGAGCTCGGCCACCGATTTGATCGGCGAGTCCTTCGGCAGCAGGATCGCTTCACTGGTCGGCGCCGGCGGTTCGTAGGCCACGTAGAGCAGATCGGCACCGGCGGCCTGGGCGAATACCGGCGGGGTTTCGCCAGTGACGCCGAAGTCGATCGAGCCGACATTCAGCCCTTCGAGCAATTGCGGGCCGCCCGGGAACTCGGTCCACTGCACCTGCACACCGTCGGCGGCCAGGCGCTTTTCCAGGGTGCCCTTGGCCTTGAGCAGCACCAGGGTGCCGTATTTCTGATAGCCGATCCGCAGGGTTTCGGCAGCGTGGGCTTGAACAATGGCGCCGAAGGACACAGCCGCAGCAAACAGTGCGACCAGACCACGACGCAAGATGACAGTGAGCATGGCGCTCTCTCCAAAAATGCGATTGGGGGGGTTGGCTGCACCTGCTTGGCCGTTGGCGGCTGAGTAAGGTGAGTACTTCGTGAATCGGTAAGGCTTAAATGCTCCAGCGAGCACTCAACAAACGTTCATTCAACACATGCGGGTCCAGCGGTTTCGGGCGACGGGCCATGGCGGCGTAGAAGGTTTCCAGGGCCTCGCTCAAGCGCTGTTCGAGGACCGGCACCAGTTGCGCCTGGGCACTGCCTTCGCCGTAAGCGATCTGGCTGTCTTCGGCAAAGATCCCGTGGAGCAATTCCTGGGCTTTGAGCGCCGACAGCACCGGCTTCAATGCGTAGTCCACCGCCAGCATGTGGGCGATGCTGCCGCCGGTGGCGATGGGCAATACCACCTTGTGGGCCAGGGCGCGTTCGGGCAGCAGGTCGAGCACGGTTTTCAGCGCGCCCGAGAACGAGGCCTTGTACACCGGCGTGGCGATCACCAGGCCGTCGGCATTCGCCACTTGTTGCAACAAGTCGATGACTTTGGGGCTGTCGAAGCGCGCATGCAGCAAGTCTTCGGCCGGGAAGTCCCGTATCTGATAACTCACCACTTCCACGCCCTGCTGTTGCAGCCACTGACGGGTTTTATCCAGCAAGACCCCGGAGCGGGAACGCTGGCTGGGACTGCCTCCAAGTGTTACGACCAGCATGTAGGAAATTCCTTTAGCAAGTGTCGGCGGTTCGCTGTGTGGCGATGGCGCCAAGATGGAACAGACCATATCAGCAGATTTATATATCTATAAATCTTATTTTTTCATTTGTTTATTCCTTAAAAGAATAAACCATTCATCAATCGCCAGGCGAAAAAAAGGCCGTCGAAACGGCCTCAAAACCCCTGCCATGTGAGTACACAGCGTCTATCTGTAGGAGCGAGCCTGCTCGCGAAAACCGTCAACGATGACGCAGGCTTTCTGGATGTCCGCAGTAACCGCGCATGCTTCGCGAGCAAGCTCGCTCCTACAGGTAATTCAGCGATTGGGTTGCGGTGTCAGCCGCAGATACGGCTTCACCGCCCGATAGCCTTTGGGAAAGCGTTTCTTGATTTCTTCCTCATCCTTGAGCGACGGCACGATCACCACCTCATCGCCGTCCTGCCAGTTGGCGGGCGTGGCGACTTTGTAGTTGTCGGTCAGTTGCAACGAGTCGATAACCCGCAGGATTTCGTGGAAGTTGCGCCCGGTGCTGGCCGGGTAGGTGATCGTCAGGCGGATCTTCTTGTGCGGGTCGATCACGAACAAGGAACGCACGGTGAGGGTGTCACTGGCGTTCGGGTGGATCAGGTCGTAGAGGTCCGAGACCTTGCGGTTGGCATCGGCCAGGATCGGGAAGTTGACGAGCGTGTTCTGGGTTTCGTTGATGTCTTCGATCCACTTGAGGTGCGAGTCCACCGGGTCTACCGACAGGGCGATGGCCTTGACGCCACGCTTGGCGAATTCGTCCTTGAGTTTGGCGGTGAAGCCCAGCTCGGTGGTGCATACCGGCGTGAAGTCCGCCGGGTGGGAAAACAGCACACCCCAGCTGTCGCCCAGCCACTCGTGGAAACGAATCTTGCCGGCGCTGGAATCCTGTTCGAAGTCGGGGGCGATATCGCCCAGTCTTAGGCTCATGGTGTGGCTCCTGATGAGTGCTTATGGAGCCCACTGTGCATGGATTACGGATTATTTAAAAAGAATAAATATCGATTTATCTAGACGATATAGGAATATTAAAAATGTGTTCACTGGACCTTGGAGCAGGCGAGAGTCAACATTCGTTTCAAGGTTCGAGAAGGCCTTGAGACGCTGTAAAAAAGAGGGGGTCAGGAAGGGCTTGCGGGGGTTGAGCCCGACTTGATTGAACGTGAGAAAAACCTCGCGGTAACGCGAGGTTTTCCTTATCCAGCCTTACAAGAAGCTGTAGGAGTAGCTGAAGATCAGGCGTGTCTGATCCTGGTCCTGGATACCAGTGCCGCTGCCACGGTACGCACCGTGCCGCAGAGTGGTGCCAAAACCTTTGAGCGCGCCGGCCTGAATGGTGTAGTCGATACGCATATCGCGTTCCCACTCGGACTGATCACTGCCACCGCCCACGGCTTTGATGTTGTCGCCGTGCAAGTAGGCAATCGAGGTTCGCAGACCTGGAACACCCAGTGCAGCGAAGTCGTAAGAGTACTGACCGAAGGTGGTGTTTTCACCCGCGCGGACGAAGGAGTTGATCATGCTGTCGGTGAACAGGTAGAAGCTCGACCCGCCGGCACCTTCGTTACGACCATTACCATCCACAACGCTACCCTGGTTCAGCCAGACGAAACCACCGTCATCGTTGACACGCTGGTGACCGAGCATAACGGCGCTGCCACCCAGGGTGTAGGTGAACATGGCGCTCCAGGTCTTGTTATCAACTTCGCCGGCGTTCTTCGCGTAACCACCGTTGTTGTTGAAGCGATAGCCGGCCTGACCGTTCTTGCCATCAGAACTGCTGTCGAAGTAGCGCAGGTCGGTCTTGAAGGACTGACCTTCGCTGATCGGGTATACGTGCAACAGGCCCAGGAAGTGCTGCTTATAGTAGTCTTCGAGGTTTGCGTAGTAGTACTGCAGGGTCAAGTCTTTGGTGACCTTCCAATCAGCGCCACCAAAACGGAACTTATTGCTTTCCTCGGTACCGCCGTTGACGGCCAGGCCGGTGCTGTTGCTTGAAGCACGACCAGTGGCATGTTCGAGTTGACCGGCGTTGAAGGTCACATTGTCGATTTCTTTGGAAGTGACAGTGCCGCCTTCAAAGGTTTGCGGCAACAAACGGCCGTCGCTGGCGATCAGGATTGGAAGGTTCGGCGACAGCGCACCACCCAGGTGTGCTTCAGTCTTGGAGAAGCGGGCCTTGGCGTTAGCACTCGCACTGCTCCAGTTGCTTACGGCAGACCCATCGGAGTCACTTGGAACGAAGGAGTTGTTGTTTGGGTGATGGCCCCGACCACCATCCAGGTGAATACCTACCAATGCCTGGGCGTCGATACCAAAACCAACGACACCTTGAGTGAAGCCGGACTTGTAATCGAACTTCAGGCCGGTGGCTGTTTCGCGTTGATCAGCACCGCCATCACGCTGATCGTTATCGAAATACAAGGTACGCGAGCTGACACTGGCCTTACTGTCTTCAATGAAACCGGCTGCTGCAGCTTGCTGGGCGATTGCCGCCAACGCTATAGCCAACGCCAATGTGGACTTCTTCATGTACCGCTCCTCTCATTTCTAATTTTTGTATTTCTTTGGTCCTGGGTCTAACGCCCGAGATCCACAGATGCGCGATTAGCGCCAGATAGTGACTACCAAGTCAATCGTAACCTTGTGTGTCTACTACCTTCGTCTAATCGCAGTTTGTTTGGTCCCTGCAGGGTAATGAATTTTTCATACACCCAAAAAGAATTATTTCATTCTTTTTCATACGCTTTTGGAATAAGCCTCTGCATGAAACAAGACGCGTCAGCATAGACGAACCTTTGCATAAGCTAATTTCTAAAAGGCATTTCTTGATCGCTTTTTAGATCTTTTTAGCTGAACGCACCGTCATATACGTCACCCAGGATCAAAAAGGCGACGTCATCATGGCCAAACGCCCATCTTCCCGTCAATTTGTTACAGTTTTTGTATCGCTAATATTTCATGCCGGCGTGAGAGCCGCCGATCGAGCCGTCTGGCAGCGAAAGCTTCGCGCAATTTATCCCTCTACGCCTTGATCGTATCGGCTCAAAATCAAGAATCCTTAAACTTTAGTAGGGGGCACGGGGGGCACGATGACGCACCCCGGGGGGTTGATCGACCACGTCATCGCTACGCCCTTCGCCCGTGGGACGTACCGATTTTCGAAGTGACAAGCTGGTTTGGCGCCGAACGCATCACCTCGGGTTAACGCAACGACCGAGGCCTGCATCGCAGGCAAACCAGCTCAGAGGCTGGGAGGGCGGGGTATTACAGGGCCTTCTCGAAAATCTTCGAGTTACGCTGATAGTTGTACAGCGATGCCCGCGCCGAAGGCAGGCGATCCACGCTGCTGGGCACAAAGCCGCGCTCGCGGAACCAGTGCGCCGTGCGCGTGGTGAGCACGAACAGGGTCTTCAACCCCTGCGCCCGGGCGCGCGCCTCGATGCGCTCCAGTAGCTCATCGCCGCGTCTGCCGTGGCGATACTCCGGGTTGACCGCCAGGCACGCCAGCTCCCCCGCGTCCGAATCGGCGATCTGATACAGCGCCGCGCAGGCGATGATCATGCCTTCGCGTTCGACCACGCTGAACTGCTCGATCTCACGCTCCAGCACTTCCCGCGAACGGCGTACCAGGATGCCCTGCTCTTCCAGCGGGCTGATCAGGTCGAGCAAGCCGCCGACGTCTTCGATCGCCGCCTCGCGCACCAGCTCGAATTGTTCCTGGGCCACCAGCGTACCGCCGCCATCACGGGTGAACAGTTCGGTGAGCAGCGCACCGTCTTCGACATAGCTGACGATATGGCTGCGGCCTACCCCGCCCCGGCAAGCTTCGGCAGCCGCATCGAGCAATTCAGCCTGGTAGTTGCTGCCCAGGCGTTGCAGGTGCGCCGGCACTTGTTGCGGGCGCAGTTCACGCACCAGGCGGCCATTTTCATCGATCAGGCCAGGATCGGCACCGAACAGCAGCAACTTATCGGCGGCCAGGTCGATGGCGGCGCGGGTGGCGACGTCTTCGCAGGCCAGGTTGAAGATCTCGCCGGTGGGCGAATACCCCAGGGGCGACAGCAGCACGATGGAGCGCTCGTCCAGCAGGCGATTGATGCCTTTGCGGTCGACCCGACGCACTTCGCCGGTGTGGTGGAAGTCCACGCCTTCGAGCACGCCGATCGGGCGTGCCGTCACCAGGTTGCCGCCGGCCACGCGCAAGCGCGAGCCCTGCATCGGCGACGAGGCCATGTCCATCGACAGGCGCGCTTCAATGGCGATGCGCAGATGGCCGACCGCATCGATCACACACTCCAGCGTGGCGGCATCGGTGATGCGCAGGCCGTTGTGGTAAACCGGGTTGAGCCCGCGCGCTTCGAGGCGCGCTTCAATCTGTGGGCGCGAACCGTGGACCAGCACCAGTCGCACTCCCAGGCTGTGGAGCAGCACCAGGTCGTGGACGATATTGCCGAAGTTCGGATGATCCACACCGTCGCCGGGCAGCATGACCACAAAGGTGCAGTCGCGGTGGGCGTTGATGTAGGGCGAAGCGTGACGAAGCCAATTGACGTAGTCGGGCATGGAACCTGGGCCTGTAATAAAAAGCAGCCGAAAAAGGATGAGTCGTGAAAACGCACAGCAGGCTGATGGTTATCGTCGGAACAGGCTTGGCAACACGCTCGCTCTCCTTATGTACGCATGGGCAGGGATTAATTTATGCAGGTGTCAGGCAGTAATGTTCGATCAGTTCCCGCAATAGACGCACTGTAGGCGTCAAGCGTGACATTTCGAGGTACTCGCCCGGCTGGTGGGCGCAGGCAATATCGCCAGGGCCAAGCACCAGGGTTTCACAACCAAGGCGCTGAAGATAAGGCGCTTCGGTGCCGAACGCTACTGCTTCGGCGCGATGACCGGTCAATCGTTCGGCGACCCGCACCAGCTCTGCGTCTTCGGCCTGCTCGAACGGCGGCACTTCGGCGAACAGCGGCGCATAGTCGATCTTCACCTTATGGCGCTCGGCCACTGATTCGAGTTTCTGCCGGATCGCCGCGCGCAGCACCTGCGGGTCCATGCCGGGCAAGGGCCGCAGGTCGAACTCCAGGGAACACTGGCCGCAGATGCGGTTGGGGTTATCGCCGCCGTGGATGCAACCGAAATTCAGGGTCGGTTGCGGCACGCTGAACTGCGGGTTGTGGTACTCGCGCTGCCAGGCCAGGCGCAGGCCGCGCAGTTCGCCGATGGCGTCGTGCATGGCTTCCAGCGCGCTGTGGCCCAGGCGCGGGTCCGACGAATGACCGCTGCGGCCGAGGATGTCGATGCGCTCCATCATCACACCTTTGTGCAGGCGGATCGGCTTGAGGCCCGTCGGCTCGCCGATCACCGCCGCACGCCCCAGCGGACGCCCGGCCGCCGCCAATGCACGGGCGCCGGACATCGAGCTTTCTTCATCGCAGGTGGCAAGGATCAGCAACGGCTGCTTGAACGGTTGGTCGAGCAACGGCAACACCGCTTCGATGGCCAGCGCGAAAAAACCCTTCATGTCGCAGCTGCCCAATCCTACCCAGCGACCGTCGACTTCCGTCAGCTTGAGCGGGTCGGTCTTCCACAGCGCGGCGTCATACGGCACGGTATCGCTATGACCGGCCAACACCAGGCCGCCGGGGCCCGTGCCGAAACTGGCGAGCAGGTTGAACTTGCCGGGGCTGACGGGCTGGATGTCGATGGCGAAGCCCAGATCGCCCAGCCAGCCGGCGAGCAGGTCGATCACCGGGCGGTTGCTCTGGTCGAGAGACGCTTGGGTGCAACTGACCGACGGTGTGGCAATCAAGGCGGCGAATTGCTCTTTCATGGACGGTAACGGCATGCGCGGTCTCCCTACTTCCCGGATGAACCTCACTATAGAGGCATCTGCACGACACAATAAACCGTTGCGGCGCGTTGCCGGGCTCAGTCCTGTACACTGCACGACCTTGGCAGCCACTCTTTTTCCCGGCTGCGCTCCCGATCCTGGATTTTCCGGCCATGCAGAAAGAAACCGAAATCAAGCTCCGCGTCAGCCGCGAAACACTCGCCGCGCTGCGTGAGCACCCGCTACTGAAAAAACGCAACAAAAGTGGCTGGGAACGCCGTGAGTTGATGAACCAGTACTTCGACACCCCCGAGCGCGACCTGGCCAAGGCCAAAGTCGCCCTGCGTTTGCGCAAGGACGGTGACGACATTATCCAGACCCTCAAGACCCGCGGCCAAAGCGTCGCCGGCTTGTCGGAACGTAACGAATACAACTGGGAATTGCCCAAAGCCAAGCTCGACGTGAAGAAACTCGACGGCGAATGCTGGCCCGAGGAACTCGCCGAGCTGGACAAAAAGACCCTCAAGCCGATCTTCACCACCGACTTCGTGCGCGAACGCGCCGAAATCGCCTGGGGCCGGGGCAAAGCCAAAGTGGTGATCGAAGCCGCACTGGACCTGGGCCATGTAGTGGCCGGCAAGCAGAAAGAAGAAATCTGCGAACTGGAACTGGAACTGCGCGAAGGCGAACCGGCCGCCCTGCTGGAACTGGCCGCCGAACTGGCCTCCACCCTGGCACTGATGCCATGCGACATCAGCAAGGCCGAACGCGGCTATCGCCTGTATGACGCCAGCAGCTACTCCCTGAGCCTGCCGGCGCCGCAACTGCACGCCGAAATGCCACTGGACGACGCCTTCGCCGCGATCATGTGGCACCTGCTGGGCAGCAGCCAGCGCCTGGCCGAGCAATACCGTTTCAATGGCCACTGGCGCCTGTTGCAGGACTGGGTCGACAACCTCGGCGAACTGCGCGCCCTGCTCGGCAGCCTCGGCCAGGCCGCGCCGCGTCAATCCACCAGCGAACTGCGCAGCGCACTCGATGCCCTGCTGGAAGACTGGCGCCCGCTGGTCCAGGCCGGTGACGACGATGAAGACATTCGCAAAGCCGCGCCGGAGCAATTCGCCGAAGAATTGACCGACGTGCGCTGGGGCCTGTTCTCACTGAACACCTCCCGCTGGTTGCTGAACCGCACCTGGACCGCCGACCGCAACGTGCGCGGTAACCGTCAGGGCGCTGCGCAAATCACCAACTGGTTGCCACGCCTGCTGGCCGAAGACGCCGTCGCCCTGCAACTGCCGCGCTATCAGCAGCAACCGGAAGACCTCGCCGAGCAACTGCCGCGCATCGAGCGCATCCAGGCCTGGCTGCACCATGCACGCCAGGTGGTGGACATTGCGGAACTCGACCGCCTGTACGGCGAGCTGAACAAGCTGGCGCAACTGGCCAACCAGCCGATCACCGATGAATCGCTGGATGCGCGCATGCATCAGGCGATCGCGGTGTATCAGAACCGTGCCTGGAAGACCCTGCTGCGTCTGTAACCCCGCTTTCGAAAGCAACCCCCTCCCACATTTGCAATGCATTCCAAATGTGGGAGGGGGCTTGCCCCCGATGAGGCCAGCCCTGTCAGCCCAATACTGGCAAGCTAGTGGTGGACTTGATCTCCGACAACGCCACGATCGAATTGACCTCCTGAATCCCCGGCACCATCGACAACTTCTCGAAGAAAAACCGCTCGTAAGCCTCGATGTCCGACGTGACAATGCGCAGCAGAAAATCCACCGCCCCCATCAACACATAACACTCCAACACTTCCGGAAAACCGCGGATCGCCTCGGTGAACTCGGTGAAGTTGGAACGCCCGTGGGCATTGAGTTTGACCTCGGCAAAAATCTGCGTATTGAGGCCGATCTTCTTGCGGTCCAGCAGCGTGACCTGGCCGCGGATCACGCCCTCGTCCTTCAGCCGTTGGATACGCCGCCAACATGGCGATTGAGACAGGCCGACCTGCTCGGCGATCTGCGCGCTGGAGAGCGAGGCGTCCTCCTGCAGCAGGGCCAGGATACGGCGATCGTAGACGTCCAGCTCGCTGCGCATAGAAATACCTTTAATACGGGTTGTCTTGAATTGATTTGTGCATCTATCGACGAATCAGGCTCATCTTAGATAAGAAATCTCCTTTCGCGAATGTAAGAATTTCTCCAATCGAATCTGGAGAGTCCGCATGCACGCCGTCGAAACCACCTGCCCTGTCACCCGCGTCGACGCGTGGGCCGTCGACAGTGCCCATTGCCAGGCCCATTACCAGATCGTCGCCGAGGCCGAACCCGATGTGCTGTGCCGGGTGCTCAACTATTTCGCGCTGCAGTTCCTGACGCCGCGCCAGGTCAGTGTGAATCGCCAGGACGATGTGCTGACCGTGGATATCGTGATGGATGGCGTGAGCTGGCACCGTGCCCAGGTGATCGGTGAAAAGATTCGAAACCTGATCAGCGTGTGCTCGCTGGAGATGTGGTCGGCTGATTCCGTGCGGCCTCAGGCGCTGGCGGCCGGCGCCCAGTAAAAGCCTGCAATACACGCGCAAGGCAGCGGGTCAGGGGCTGACTAGCCTGGGAATACACCCGGCGCCCCAGGAAAACCTCAATGCCTGTTGATCAGCGATTGGAATTGCCCCCGTTGTTACCGGCCCTGGTCGAGCAGGGCGTGATCACCCTCGATGTGGCCCGGCGCTTGTCGACGCTGCCGGCCAACCACACTCAGCATCCCCTGGAATGCATCGCGGCCCTGGGGCCTTGCCTGGAAACCCTGACGCAATGGCTGGCGCGGCACAGCGGGCAGCCTTACCTGCGTATCGACCCGCTGAAGATCGATGTGGCGACGGTGGTGCCACTGATGTCCCACGCCTTCGCCCAGCGCCACGGCATTCTTGCGGTGGCCGTGGATGCACAGAGCGTCACGGTCGCCAGTGCCGAGCCTTACGTCACTGCCTGGGAAGCCGGGCTGGCGCAGGTGCTCAAGCGTTCGATCAAACGCGTGGTCGCCAACCCACAGGCCATCCAGCGCTGCATCGGCGAGTTTTATCGCCTGGCGAAGTCCGTCAGCGGCGCCGATCAAACAACGCCCGCGCCAGCACATTTCGAGTTGCTCAACCTCGGCGCCGGCGACCAGGCGCCGGACGCCAACGACGCGCATATCGTCAATATCGTCGACTGGCTGTTGCAGTACGCGTTCGGCCAGCGGGCCAGCGATATCCATATCGAGCCATGTCGCGAGCAGGGCCGCGTGCGTTTTCGCATCGACGGGCTGCTGCATGACGTCTACCAGTTTCCGCCCCAGGTCACGATGGCGGTGGTCAGCCGCCTGAAAAGCCTGGGCCGGATGAACGTGGCAGAAAAACGCAAACCGCAGGACGGGCGGGTCAAGACCAAAAGCCCGGCGGGCGCGGAAGTGGAATTGCGCCTTTCAACCTTGCCCACGGCGTTCGGCGAGAAACTGGTGATGCGGATTTTCGACCCCCAGGTACTGCTCAAGGACTTCGACCAGCTTGGCCTGTCGGCCCAGGACCAGCAGCGCTGGCACAGCCTGACCCGCCAGAGCCACGGCATCATCCTGGTCACCGGCCCTACCGGCTCCGGCAAGACCAGCACCCTCTACACCACCCTCAAGCGCCTGGCGAGCCGCGAGGTCAACCTGTGTACGGTGGAAGACCCGATCGAGATGGTCGAGCCGGCATTCAACCAGATGCAGGTGCAGCACAATATCGACCTGAGCTTCGCCAGCGGCATCCGCGCACTGCTGCGCCAGGACCCGGACATCATCATGATCGGCGAGATCCGCGACCAGGAAACCGCCGAGATGGCGATCCAGGCCGCGCTGACCGGGCATCTGGTGCTGTCGACCCTGCACACCAACGATGCGCCGAGTGCGATCAGCCGATTGCAGGAACTGGGCATTGCTTATTATTTGATCAAGGCCACACTACTGGGAGTGATGGCGCAGCGCCTGGTGCGACTCTTGTGCCCACGCTGCAAACGCACAACCGGCGGCAACGACACTGAAGCCATCGGGTGCGCGGAGTGTCGTGACAGCGGTTATCGCGGGCGCGCCGGGGTCTACGAAATCATGGTGCTGGACGACGCGCTCAAGTCGCTGATCACCCCCGGCACCGACGTGCAGGCCTTGCGCCGGGCGGCGCTCCAGCAAGGGATGTGCAGCCTGCGAATGGCCGGCATGCACAAGGTCGAAGCCGGGTTGACCAGCCTGGCGGAAATCTTGCGCGCCACGCCTGGGGATTCAGAAACAAATCCGTTGGCTGTCGGGCGGTGAAACCCTTCTTATCGCAGACAACCCCGTTACAATCGGCCGAACGTCGTTTCACTGACATCTTCAGATAGGGAATCGCTATGCAGATCGGAACCGTACTGCTTCTTTTCGTGGGATTGGCCATCGCCATCCTGTTCATGGGCTTCAAAGTGGTGCCTCAGGGCTATCAGTGGACGGTCGAGCGCTTCGGCCGCTACACCAACACGCTCAAGCCCGGCCTCAACATCATCATCCCGGTCATGGACCGCATCGGTCGCAAGATCAACGTGATGGAAAGCGTGCTGGATATCCCGCCCCAGGAAGTGATCACCGCCGACAACGCCACCGTGCAGATCGACGCCGTGTGCTTCTTCCAGGTGGTCAACACCGCCCAGGCCGCCTATGAGGTGAACAACCTCGAACACGCCATCCGCAACCTGTTGCAGACCAATATCCGTACCGTACTCGGTTCCATGGAACTGGATGCGATGCTCAGCCAACGTGACGGCATCAACGAAAAACTGCTGCGCACCGTCGACGAAGCCACGGCGCCGTGGGGCATCAAGATCACCCGGATCGAGATCAAGGACATCAGCCCACCCGCCGACCTGATGGCCGCCATGTCGGGCCAGATGAAAGCCGAGCGGATCAAGCGCGCACAGATCCTCGAAGCCGAGGGCCTGCGGGCATCGGCGATCCTGACCGCCGAAGGCAAGAAGCAGGCGCAGATCCTCGAAGCCGAAGGCGGACGCCAAGCCGCGTTCCTGGAGTCCGAAGCCCGCGAACGTCAAGCCGAGGCAGAGGCCCGCGCCACCCAGGTAGTGTCCGAAGCGATCGCCACCGGTAACGTGCAGGCCATCAACTACTTCGTCGCCCAGAAATACATCGACGCGCTGGGCAAACTGGCTTCGGCCAACAACAGCAAGGTGATCCTCATGCCGCTGGAAGCCAGCCAGGTGATCGGCGCTGTCGGCGGTATCGGCGAAATCGTCAAAGCGACTTTCGACAACAAGAAAGGCTGAGGCCATCGCCATGTGGGATTTCCTGCAGCATCTTTCGTTTTGGGATTGGCTGGCACTGGGCACGGTGCTGCTGATTCTTGAAGTGTTCGGCGCCGGCGGCTACCTGTTGTGGATGGGGATCGCCGCGGCCGCCGTGGGCGTGATCAAGTTTCTGGTACCGCCGCTCGGGCTGGAATGGCAACTGCTGCTGTTCGCCGTGTTGTCGATATTGACGGCGGTGTACTGGTGGAAACGCCAGCGCAGCAGCGCCAAGGCCAGCGACCAACCGGGGCTCAACGAGCGCGGTTCAGAGTTGATCGGTCACACGTTTGTCGTGCATCAGGCAATTGTGGATGGTCGCGGCAAGATAAAAGTCGGTGATGGCGTGTGGATCGTAACCGGCCCGGACACCCCCGTAGGCGCTCATGTATGCGTGGTTGCACAGGAGGGGACGGTTTTGCAGGTTGAAACTGTTTAGTCAGTGATGGAACTCGATTGGGCTAACTAGAATCATAGAGTACAGATAACCCACCCGGAGTCACCCGCCATGCGTCTCAAATATGCTGTCGCCACCCTCGCTGTGCTTTCCCTACCTGTCGGCTCAGCCATGGCCGATAGCTTCTGGCGTAATGTCATCTCGTCGGGCGCCACGACCGGCTCGACGTACCTGACCTTCAAGGACCACAAGCTGGTGGTTGCCGCCCAAGACGACGCAGGCAGCTTCGTTGCCAGCGACGGCGGCATCCGCGGCCCGTACCTGGAAGCCGCCATGCAGAAAGTCCGCGCCGATAACCCTGGCCTCCAGGCCACGGACATGGAATTGGCCAACGCCATCCTCGCGAAAAACGCTGTTACCGAGTAATCCTCGCCCCATAAAGAATGCCGCTTCCCAGCGGCATTTTTTTTGATCATTTCCTACAGTCATCGCCCCCGGGCACTACGCAGATAGTCTATTTTTTCCAGCCGCGGGCAGAGAAGTCCTGTCGAGCCCTCAAGAGCCAGGCAACAAGCTAAGGATTCCTTTTCCATCGAGCGAATCCCTTCCATGCAAAAACTCGCCTACGCGCTGCTGTTCTCTGTGCTCTTTACCCCCCATGCCCATGCAGAAAACGGGTACGGGTCGTTGAAGCTCAACCACGCCCGTCAGAACCTCTCCAGCGCCCTGCTGACCAGCCCACGCGTCACCGAGCGGGTGGAGGCGCCCGACAGCAGCAAGTCAATCGTCGCCTCTTTCGCCATGGGTTATGCGTTTGCCGATGGCTGGCGCCTGGAAGGGGAATACACCATGCCGAAGCATTCGACCTTCAAATCCTACTGGGCGCCCTTCAATGCCAACGTCAACAGCCAACAGGTCCACAGCCAGCGCTTGATGCTCAATGGCTACAAGGACATCCCACTCAATGATTGGCTGTCGTTTTACGGTATGGCCGGCGTGGGGGTGGCGCGGATCGACGCCGAGGGCTACCAGACCAACGAGACCCGGCGCTTTGCCAGCCATCGCCAGCACAATTTCGCCTACAGCGTCGGCATGGGGCTGGAGGCCAAGGTCAGCGAACAACTCACCCTCGGCGCAGGTTACCGTTACACCGCCATGGGCGATGTGGAAACCGGCTACAACACCTTCGCCAACCGCGTGAACGCACGGGATGAGCAGCTCAAAGGCAAGCTCAAAGAGCAGAATATGTTTCTGGAAGCGCGCGTGTCCTTCTGACTCGCAGCAGAAAATGCCGCGCTCGACGCGGCATTTTTCACCGTTTGGGTGACGTTTCGTTCACAGAAGACAGGCTATATTCAGTCACGCCGTGCAACCATGCCGGTACTGATATGCCTTCTCTCATCGTCTATCTGAAACGGATGCCTTCGTCGTCATGAGCCAACAGCCCTTTCTGCCATTTTCCAAACCTACCATTGATGAAGCCACCATCTCGGCGGTCGGTGATGTACTGCGTTCAGGCTGGATCACCAGCGGGCCGAAAGTGCAGGCGTTCGAAGCGCAACTGTCGGAATACTTTGGCGGGCGACCGGTACGCACCTTCAACTCGGGCACCTGCACCATGGAGATCGCCTTGCGCATCGCCGGTATCGGGCCTGGCGATGAAGTCATCACCACGCCGATCTCCTGGGTTGCCACGGCCAACGTGATTCTGGAAGTCGGCGCTACGCCGGTGTTTGCCGATATCGACCCGGTAACCCGCAATATCGACCTGGCCCAGGTCGAAGCGGCCATCACCCCGCGCACCAAGGCGATCATCCCGGTATACCTGGCCGGCTTGCCGCTGGATATGCCGATGCTTTACGCGCTGGCCAACAAGTACAACCTGCGTATCGTTGAAGATGCCGCCCAGGCCCTGGGTTCGAGCTGGGACGGTGAGCGGATCGGCGCCACCGGCGACTTCGTGTCGTTCAGCTTCCAGGCAAACAAGAACATCACCTCTTCCGAGGGCGGCTGCCTGGTGCTGAACAACGCCGACGAAGCACGCCTGGCAGAGAAGTACCGCTTGCAGGGCGTGACCCGCACCGGCTTCGACGGCCTCGACGTGGATGTGCTGGGCGGCAAGTTCAACATGACCGACATCGCCGCCGCCATCGGCCTGGGGCAATTTGCCCATATCCAGGAGATCACCGCCCATCGCCAGAACCTGGCGCAGCACTACTTCAAGTGCTTCGGCAGTGATTTTGAAGAGCAATACGGTGCGCAACTGCCACCGGCGGATTTCGAAAACAGCAACTGGCACCTGTTCCAACTGGTCCTGCCGGAGCGCCAGGACGGGCTGCCGGCCCGCGCCACATTCATGGAGCAGATGCAGGCCCACGGCGTCGGCATTGGCTATCACTACCCGCCGATCCACCTGTTGAGCCTGTATCGGGCACGCGGGTTCAAGGAAGGCATGTTCCCTGTAGCGGAGCGTGTTGGGCGTTTGATCGTGTCGTTGCCGATGTTCACAGCAATGACAGAGGCAGATGTGGAACGCTCGGTAGCGGCGGTGAAGGCCGTGCTGAAGCGCTGAAAGGCTGTTGCAGGAGCCGGATGACCGGCTCCTGCAGCGGGATCACTCGCCGATGGCGGCTTTGTAGCCGGCGGCATCGAGCAGTTTTTCCAGGTCGGCCGGGGTGCTGGGCTTGAGCTTGAAGATCCAGGCGCCGTAAGGGTCGCTGTTCAACAACTCAGGGCTGCCGCTCAGTTCCTCGTTAACAGCAATCACTTCGCCAGCAACTGGCGAGTAGATGTCCGAAGCCGCTTTAACCGACTCCACGACACCCGCCGCGTCCCCCGCCGCAAACGCTTTGCCGATTTCGGCCAGCTCAACAAACACCACATCACCCAAGGCTTCCTGGGCATGGTCGGAGATGCCGACGGTCACAGTGCCGTCAGCTTCCAAACGGGCCCATTCGTGACTTTCGGCATAACGCAGGCCGGCAGGGATATCGCTCATAGTCTATGTCCTCAAGAAGAAATGTCAGCGGCCACTGGCCTGCCGGAATAGTTAGATCAAGGTTTTACCATGGCGCACGAAGGTCGGTTTGACCACTCGAACCGGATACCACTTGCCGCGGATCTCCACTTCGGCCCGATCGGCAGTCGCCGTCGGTACACGCGCCAAAGCAATGGATTTACTCAGCGTAGGAGAGAAACTACCACTGGTGATCTCCCCTTCGCCAACATTGGCGATACGAACCACCTGGTGAGCGCGTAAAACCCCACGTTCTTCCAGTACCAAACCGACCAATTTGGTCTGCACCCCGGCCGCCAGTTCGGCTTCCAGCGCGGCGCGGCCGATGAAACGGCGCGCGGCCGGTTCCCAGGCAATGCTCCAGGCCATGTTGGCCGCCAGGGGCGAAACGTCCTGGTGGATATCCTGGCCATACAAGTTCATGCCGGCTTCCAGGCGCAGGGTGTCGCGGGCGCCGAGGCCGATGGGGGAAATCCCCGCGCCCACCAGGTCGTTGAAAAAACCCGGGGCCTGATCGGCCGGCAGGACAATTTCCAGGCCGTCTTCGCCGGTGTAGCCGGTGCGGGCGATGAACCAGTCGCCATCGGCCTGGCCTTCGAAGGGCTTGAGCTGGTGGATCAGGGTGCCACGCGACTGGGTCACCAGTTCGGCGATTTTCTGCCGGGCGTGGGGGCCCTGGATAGCGAGCATGGCCAGTTCGGAGCGCTCGTGCAGTTGCACCGGGTAAGAGCCCAACTGCGCCTGCATCCAGGCCATGTCCTGGTCACGGGTGGCGGCGTTGACCACCAGCCGATAACCGGCTTCGGTACGGTAGACGATCATGTCGTCCACCACCCCGCCGTGCTCGTTGAGCATGGCGCTGTACAACGCACGGCCGCAGCCGTGCAAACGGTCGACGTCATTGGCCAGCAGGTACTGGAGCCATTCCTTGGCCTGGGGGCCGGTGACATCGATCACGGTCATATGAGATACATCGAACACCCCGCAGTCGCGTCGCACCTGATGGTGTTCTTCAACTTGCGAGCCATAGTGCAGAGGCATATCCCAACCGCCAAAATCGACCATTTTCGCGCCGAGGGCGAGATGCAGGTCATACAAAGGCGTGCGCTGTCCCATGGGTTTCTCCTTCCGGGCTTGGCGAAGGTACGCAAGGCTGCAGGATGGGCTTAACCCCTTGAATCAAAGGGCCTGCAGCCACATCCGACGAGCCGGTCCGAAACACGGAGCGTACCGAATGCCGCGCATTGTAGCCTCAAGCCGTAGGACTGGCACCTAACCGATTTGCCGAGCGGAACGTCGTATCAGCCCGACCACCGGCAACAGGCCCACCAGCACCAAGGTCAAGGCCGGCAATGACGCCCGCGCCCACTCCCCTTCACTGGTCATCTCAAAGATCCGCACCGCCAGGGTGTCCCAGCCAAACGGGCGCATCAGCAGGGTCGCCGGCATTTCCTTGAGCACATCGACGAACACCAGCAACGCTGCGCTCAGGGTGCCCGGCAGCAACAGCGGAAGATACACTTTGCAAAACAGTCGTGGACCGCTCACCCCAAGACTGCGCGCCGCTTCGGGCAACGATGGACGGATACGCGCCAGGCTGTTTTCCAGCGGCCCGTAAGCCACCGCCAGGAAACGCACCAGATACGCCAGCACCAATGCCGCCAAGCTGCCCAGCAACAAAGGCTTGCCCGCGCCACCGAGCCAGCCCGACAACGGCACCACCAGCTCACGGTCCAGGTAGCTGAACGCCAACATGATCGACACCGCCAGTACCGAGCCCGGCAACGCATACCCGACGCTGGCCAGGCTGATGCCGGAACGAATTGCCCGGGTCGGCGCCAGGCGGTTGGCGAAGGCCAGTATCAGGGCCACGCTGACCGTGACCAGCGCCGCGATACCGCCCAGGTACAGGGTGTGGACGATCAGGCCGGTATAGCGCTCGTCCAGATCGAAGCGGCCGCGCTGCCAGAACCAGGCGAGCAGTTGCAGCATCGGAATGACAAAGGCACAGGCAAACACCAGGCCGCACCAACCACTGGCCGCCGCCGCCTTCCAGCCGCGCAGGTGATACAGCGCCTTGCCGCGCGGCCGCTCATTGCTCGGCCGACTGGCACCGCGGGCACGACGCTCGCCGTAGAGCACCAGCATCACCACCAGCAGCAACAGGCTGGCCAGCTGGGCCGCGCTGGACAGGCTGAAAAATCCGTACCAGGTCTTGTAGATCGCGGTGGTGAAGGTATCGAAGTTGAACACCGAGACCGCACCGAAATCCGCCAGGGTCTCCATCAGCGCCAGGGCCACGCCGGCGCCAATCGCCGGCCGCGCCATGGGCAGGGCCACGCGCCAGAAGGCTTGCCAGGGCGATTGCCCCAGCACGCGCGCCGCTTCCATCAAGCCCTTGCCCTGGGCCAGGAACGCCGTGCGCGCCAGCAGGTAGACGTAGGGATAGAACACCAGCACCAGCACAATGACCACCCCACCGGTGGAACGCACGCGGGGCAGGCGCACGCCGCTGCCGAACGCGTCACGCAGCAGGGTTTGCACCGGCCCCGAGAAGTCCAGCAGGCCGACAAACACAAACGCCAGCACATACGCCGGGATCGCGAACGGCAGCATCAGCGCCCAGTCGAGCCAGCGCCGCCCGGGAAATTCGCAGAGGCTGGTCAGCCATGCCAGGCTCACACCCAGCAAGGTCACGCCGACGCCGACGCCGAGCACCAGGGTCAAGGTATTGCCCAGCAGGCGCGGCATCTGGGTTTCCCACAGATGGGACCAGATCTGCGCGTCGATGCTTTGCCAGGACAGCAACAGCACGCTCAGCGGCAGCAACACCAGGGCGGCGACGCTGAAGACCGGCAGGTACCAGCGGCGTTGGGCGGGGTGGGCCAAGAGCAAATTCCCTGGGAATGGATGATCTACAGACAGACACAAAACAGTGTGGGAGGGGGATTACTCCCTCCCACAGACACATTCAGTTCCAGCCGGCCCGATCCATCAGGCGAATCGCCTCGGCCTGGCGCTTGCCCGCCACTTCCACCGGCAAGGTGTCCGCCACGAACTTGCCCCAACTGGCCACTTCAGCCGACGGCGCCACCGTCGGGTTGGCCGGGAACTCCTGGTTTATGTCGGCAAAAATCTTCTGCGCCTCAGGCGTGGTCATCCACTCCACCAGCGCCTTGGCTGCTTCCGGGTGCGGCGCGTATTTGGTCAGGCCGATGCCGGACAGGTTCACATGCACGCCACGGTCGCCCTGGTTCGGCCAGAACAGCTTCACCGCCAGATTCGGCTTCTGCTTGTGCAGGCGGCCGTAGTAGTAAGTGTTGACGATGCCCACGTCGCACTGCCCGGCGTTGATCGCTTCGAGCACGGCGATGTCGTCGGAGAACACATCGGTGGACAGGTTATTGACCCAGCCCTTGACGATTTCTTCGGTCTTGGCCGCGCCATGGGTTTCGATCAGGGTGGCGGTCAGCGACTGGTTGTAGACCTTTTTTGCCGTGCGCAGGCACAGGCGGCCTTCCCATTGTTTGTCGGCCAGGGCTTCGTAGGTGGTCAGCTCGCCTGGCTTCACCCGGTCGGTGGAATAGGCGAGGGTCCGCGCACGCAGGCTCAAACCGGTCCAGGCGTGGGTGGACGAGCGGTATTGCAGCGGAATATTGGCGTCGATCAGCTTGGAGGTGAACGGTTGCAGGATGCCCATCTGCTCGGCCTGCCAGAGGTTGCCGGCGTCGACGGTGAGCAGCAGGTCGGCGGTGGCGTTCTCGCCCTCGGCCTTGATGCGCTGCATCAGCGGGGCTTCCTTGTCGGTGATGAACTTCACCTGCACCCCGGTTTTCTGGGTGTAGGCGTCGAACACCGGCTTGATCAGTTCGTCGATGCGCGAGGAGTAGACCACGACTTCGTCGGCCGCCTGCACGGTGGTGCTGCCGATGAGGGTGAGTGCCAGGGCAGTCAGGAGGCGCTTGGGTGCCGACATGGGTGCGGTCTCTCGTGAACAAAAGAGTACAAATGATAAGGACTCACATTTAGCATCTCAATCACTCACTCGAATGAGGCGTTACGAGATGTTGCAAGACTGCGTTCTGCAGTGCGACGTATCGCCTCATCGCGGGCAGGCCCGGGCTGCCGGGTGTGTCAGGGCCTGGCCAGTTCCGGCAGATCCCCGCTCAAGCCAAGGGCCTGGCGCACGAAGATCGCCTTGGCTTCCGGCATCTGGTCGACCACCTTCAAGCCGGCATTGCGCAGCCAACGCAACGGCAACTGGTCGGCCTGGAACAAGCGCTCGAAACCTTCCATCGCCGCCATCAGCGCCAGGTTGTGCGGCATGCGCCGACGCTCGTAACGGCTCAGCACTTTCACATCCGCCAGGCGTTCACCGCGTTCGCTCGCCGATAACAGCACCTCGGCCAGCACCGCCGCATCGAGAAAACCGAGGTTCACCCCCTGCCCCGCCAACGGATGGATCACGTGGGCCGCATCGCCGATCAACGCCAGGCCTTCGGCCACATAACGTTTGGCGTGGCGCTGGCGCAGGGGCACACACACACGCGGGTCGGCGCTGAGCACCGTGCCCAGGCGCCCTTCGAAGGCACGTTCCAGCTCACGGCAGAAGTTTTCCTCATCCAACGCCATCAGGCGCGCGGACTCAGCCGGCGTGGTCGACCAGACGATCGAACACCAGTCCTCCTGCCCATCCCGCACCAGCGGCAAAAACGCCAGCGGGCCGGTGTCGGTAAAGCGTTGCCAGGCGGTGCGCCGGTGCGGTTGGCTGCTGCGCACGCTGGTGACGATAGCGTTGTGCAAGTAATCCCATTCGCGGGTCGCGGTGCCGGTCAGACGGCGCACCGCGGAGTTGGCGCCATCGGCGGCGACCACCAGCGGCGCGCGCAGCGTGCGGCCGTCGGCCAGGGTCAGCAACCAGTCATCGCCGGAGCGGCGCATCTGTTCCAGGCGCGCGTTGGCCAGCAGGCCCAGGTCGCAGTCGTGCAGGCGATCGAGCAAGGCATCTTGGACCACGCGGTTTTCGACGATATGCCCGAGCACTTCGGCATGCACGCTGGCCGCCGAAAAATGGATCTGCCCGGTGCCGCTGCCGTCCCACACCTGCATCTCGCCATACGGGCTGGCGCGCCGTGCGACGATGCCATCCCACACGCCAAGGCGCTCAAGGATGCGCTGGCTGGCGGCCGACAAGGCGCTCACCCGCGGCTCGAAAGCCGCGTCAGGCTCGAACGGCTTGACGCTCAGCGGGCTGCCGTCGAGCAGCAGCACCTGCAGGCCACTGCCCTGCAACGCCAGCGCCAGGGCGCTCCCGACCATTCCGGCCCCGACAATCAGCACATCTGCGCGCATATCCATGCTTTAAGCCTGTCTCGCTGGCGGCTTGCGCCGCACGTAAAGGGTTAATCTCATCCCGTCCCGAACGATGTAGTCGCGGCTACGCATCGGGACGCGTGCCCAGGCCCATGGCCTGACGGGCGAACCAGCGTTTCGCCGGCGGCAGCAGGTCGAGGCCCAGCAGGCCCATGTTGCGTCCCAGCGCGACCAGCGGCTGGGCGCTGCCGAACAGGCGCGTGACCTGATCGGAGAAACCCACGGTCAGCGTTTGATCCATGCGCTGCCGCTCGCGATATGCCTGCAAGGTCGCCAGGTCACCCGGCACCGCCGGCCCGGCCAGCAAGGCCTCGGCCAAGGCATTCGCATCGCGCAGGGACAGGTTGAAGCCCTGCCCGGCAATCGGGTGCAGGCTGTGGGCGGCATTGCCGAGGATCGCCAGGTGCGAGCGCACTTGTTCTTCGGCTTCCACCAGGGTCAGCGGGTACAGATGCCGCGCACCGACCTGCTTCAAGGTGCCCAGGCGGTAGCCGAACACGCCCTGCAATTCACTGAGGAAACTGCGCTCATCCAGGTTGGCCAGGCGCTGGGCGTCCATGCCGGCTCGGGTCCAGACCAGCGCGCAGCGGTTGTCCGGCAGCGGCAGCAGGGCCATCGGGCCTTCATCGGTGAAGCGCTCGAAGGCTTCGCCGTTGTGGGCTTCGCTCGGGGTGATATTGGCGATCAGCGCGCTCTGGTTGTACGGGCGGGATTTCACGCCGATCCCCAGTTGCTCGCGCAGGCCGGAGCGACCGCCGTCGGCCAGCACCGCCAGGTCGCACTCCAGCACGGTTTCGTCGTTGAGGGTCAGGCGATAGCCATCGGGCAGCGGCTCCATGCGCGTGACTTCGGCCGGGCAACGCCAGCTGACCACGTCCTTATCCAGGCCTTGCCACAGGCATTGGCCGAGCCAGGCGTTCTCAACCACGTAGCCGAGGGCCGGCACGCCCTCTTCCATGGCGGATAAGCGCGCGGTGGAGAAGCGCCCGCGGTCCGACACGTGGATCTGCTTGATCGGCTCGGCGCGGCGGGAGATGGCCTGCCACAGACCCAGACGCTGATAGATCTGCCGCGCGCCATAGGACAGCGCCGAAGAGCGTGCGTCGTAGCTCGGCTGGTAGCTGTCACCCGGTGCGAAGGGTTCGATCAGCAGGATCTTCCAGCCCCGCGCCTTGGCCCCGTCCTGCAGCGCCAACGCCAGGCTCGCGCCCACCAGGCCGCCACCGATAATGGCCAGGTTGACCCGGCTCATCGGGCGGCCGCCATCAACGCTTCGATGTCGGCGACGGTCTTGGGCACGCCGCCGGTCAGAATGTCACAGCCTTGCTTGGTCACTACCACGTCGTCCTCGATGCGTACGCCGATGCCACGCCATTTCTTTGCCACGCTCTGGTTGTCCGGCGAAATATAGATCCCCGGCTCCACGGTCAACGTCATGCCGACTTCCAGCACACGCCATTCACCGCCCACTTTGTACTCGCCGACATCATGCACATCCATCCCCAGCCAATGGCCGGCGCGGTGCATGTAGAACGGTTTGTAGGCTTCGCCGGCGATCAATTCGTCAACGTCCCCTTGCAGCAACCCCAGCCTCACCAGCCCGGCAGTGATGACCTGCACGGTGGCCTCATGGGCCTGGTTCCAATGCTTGTTCGGTGCAATCTCGGCGAAGGCGGCTTCCTGGGCGGCCAGCACGACTTCATAGATCGCCTGTTGCTCGGGCGAAAACTTGCCGTTGACCGGCCAGGTGCGGGTGATGTCGCTGGCGTAGCAGTCGATCTCGCAACCGGCGTCGATCAGCACCAGGTCGCCGTCCTTGAGCAGCGCGTCATTCTGCTGGTAATGCAGGATGCAACTGTTGCGCCCGGCGGCGACGATGGAGCCATAGGCCGGCATCTTCGCGCCGCCTTTGCGGAACTCGTAATCCAGCTCGGCTTCGAGGCTGAACTCGCGCAAGCCGGCGCGGCTGGCCTGCATGGCCCGCACGTGGGCGGCGCAGGAAATCCGCGCAGCTTCGCGCATCACCTTCACTTCCGCCGCCGATTTATACAGGCGCATATCGTGGAGCAGATGATCCAGGGCAACGAATTCGTTCGGCGGTTGGGCGCCCAGGTGCGCTTTGGAGCGGATAATGTTGATCCACTCCATCAGGTGCCGGTCGAACTCGGCATTGCTGCCCATCGCCGAATACACCCGGTCGCGGCCTTCGATCAGGCCGGGCAGGATGTCGTGGATATCGGTGATGGGGAAGGCATCGTCGGCGCCGAAATCACGGATCGCGCCTTCAGTACCGGCGCGCAAGCCGTCCCACAGTTCGCGCTCGGCATTGCGTTCGCGACAGAACAGCACGTACTCGCCGTGCGGGCGACCGGGCATCAGCACGATCACCGCTTCGGGCTCGGGGAAGCCGCTCAGGTACTGGAAATCGCTGTCCTGGCGGTAGACATGTTCGACATCGCGATTGCGGATGGCCACCGCGGCGGCCGGCAGGATCGCGATACTGTTGGGTTCCATCTGCGCCATGAGCGCCTTGCGGCGACGGGTGTATTCCGCTTTCGGGATATGGATCATGGGCAGACGGGCTTCCTTTCTCAGTGCAGCGACGGCTTGGGGGTGGCCGGTTCAGCGGACTTCTTGGTCTCGGTGAACAGCAGCAGCGGCGCGACGCGCAGGTATTCCATGACTTCCATGTAGTCGCCTTCGCCGTCTTCGGATTCTTCCAGGGCATCTTGCACCTGGGAGATGGCCGCCAGGTCCTGCAGCACTTCCTTGGCGTCGGTGCTCAGCTCCAGGCCGCCGGCATTCACGCCAAAGCCATGGAGGAAGCCCTGGCACCATTGGCCCAGCGCGGCAGCACGTTCGGTGAGCGGTGCATCGTCGGTCGGCAGCAGCAGGACCACGGTGACGTCATCACCGGTCAGCTCGCCCTTGACCATTTCCTGCAGGCCGATCAGCGCGTTACGCACGTTCTCGGAGGGCTCGGTTTCCAGCAGTTCGGCCACATCGGCCAGCCAGTTGTCGGCGTCAAAGCCAACACCGGTGCAACTGCGGCCCAGCAACACGCCGTGCAGTTCGGCGGGCGAGCAAGGATGACCGCTGGAGCTCAGCAGTTTGGTAAAAGCGTCGTACGGGGAGTTCTGAATGGGCATGGTGAGCTAGGCGCCAGACGGCGCAATGTCTAGAATGAAGCGCTGTATCCTAGCACCGGCAGACGCACCAGACTATCAAGGGCGTCAGATCGTTTATCCCGCAGTTGCCATTCATCAGACAAATCCAGTGGAACCCAATGGAAGACACCGACCTGCAAGCGCTGATGGCCAGACTCGAATTGCTAATTGATCGGGTCGAGCAACTAAAGAGGCAAAACGGACTCCTATTAGCTCAGGAAAAGACCTGGCGCGAGGAACGCGCTCACCTCATTGAAAAAAACGAAATCGCCCGGCGTAAGGTCGAGTCGATGATTTCGCGCCTGAAGGCCCTGGAGCAAGACTCATGAGTTCAAGCAATAGCGTCACCGTGCAGATTCTCGACAAAGAATATTCGATCATCTGCCCCCAGGAAGAGCGCAGCAACCTGGTGAGCGCCGCCCGCTACCTGGACGGCAAGATGCGTGAAATCCGCAGCAGCGGCAAAGTGATCGGCGCCGACCGCATCGCCGTGATGGCCGCGTTGAATATCACCCACGATCTGCTGCATAAGCAGGAGCGCCCGGACGTGCAGGCCAGCGGCTCGACGCGCGAGCAGGTACGTGACCTGCTGGAGCGTGTGGACCTGGCACTGTCCAACGATTCCGACACATCCAAGGGCTGATTGCCGTGTCTGTTTAAGGTATACTCGCCCCACTCCCTGGCGTGCTTGCCAGTCGGCGATGTCCCGGAGCCGATTCGCACTACCCTGGAAGTTGCACGTTTGGCTGGTGTGCATGTCCGCTAGACGGAAAGCCTTAAAGCCTACTGCTTCTTCCACCTTGAACTTTCGGGTTCAAGGGCTTAGTCGACAGCGGTTCTGTCGGGGAGCCTGAATCCCAAACTCAATGCCAGTCCCAGGACTGGCATTGTTTTATGAGCCGAAAAACCATGACCGAACCTGCGCCGCTTTCCCGTCCGCAACTTCGACGCATGTTGCGCAACGCCCGCCGCGCACTCACGCCAAGCGAGCAGCGAAAAGCCGCCCAAGGCGTGTATCGGCAATTGGCACAGCACCCGCTGTTTCGCCGGGCCAAGCATATTTCCCTGTATCTGCCGACGGACGGTGAAATCGATCCGCGCTTGCTGCTGCGTGCGGCTCAGCGGCGGGGCAAGGCCACTTACCTGCCGGTGCTCAGCGCCTGGCCACGGACCAAGATGGTGTTCCAGCGCGTTCGCCCCGGGGAGAAGTTGCTGCCCAATCGCTTTCGCATTCTTGAACCACGGGTGAATGTCCGCCGCCAGCGCAAGGTCTTGGCGCTGGACCTGGTGCTATTGCCGTTGGTGGGGTTCGATGACGCGGGGGGACGGCTGGGCATGGGTGGCGGTTTTTATGACCGCAGCCTGGCTTACCTGGCGCGCCGCCAGCACTGGCGCAAGCCGACGCTGCTGGGCCTGGCCCATGAATGCCAGAAAGTCGAACGGCTGGTGCAGGCGAGTTGGGACGTGCCGTTGGCGGGCACCGTCACCGATAAGCAGTGGTATATCGCACAGGCGTCGCTGGAACCCGCGACGCCCTGAAGAAGAGTTAACGCTTGAACGGTTGTGGCGGCTGCTGGGTCAGCTCAACGGGCGCATCGGTCTTGTTCGACCATAAGCTTTGCGCATACCCGGTGGTCACGACGCCCAGACCAAACAAAATAACCAGTATCCATAGTAAATCCGGTTTGCGTTGCATCGATTGCCCCCCTTCAGGCACCTCGTACACGATGACAACAACGTTCCAAAGTAGTCCGTTGCAGCTGCGTCAAGCTTAAAATCCCGGCATTCTGCGTTAACGTGAACCAACACGCAAACCTTGACGCCAACCGACCGTCGGTTTGTCATGCAATTGCCCCACAACCTGTCCAACGCCTTTTTCAGGAGCCCCCCAATGGCCTACTGGCTGATGAAATCCGAGCCCGACGAACTCTCCATCACCGGCCTGGAACACCTCGGCGAAGCGCGATGGGACGGGGTTCGCAACTATCAGGCGCGCAACTTTCTGCGTGCGATGGCGGTGGGCGATGAGTTTTTCTTCTACCACTCCAGCTGCCCCGAGCCTGGCATTGCCGGCATCGGCAAAATCGTCGTGGCGGCGTATCCCGACCCCACCGCGCTGGAACCTTCCAGCCACTATTTCGACGCCAAGGCCAGCCCGGACAAAAACCCGTGGAGCGCGATCGACGTGGCCCACGTCCAGACGTTTCCCAAGGTGCTCGGCCTGGGCTATCTGAAGCAGCAAACCGCCCTGGCCGAACTGCCCCTGGTGCAAAAAGGTAGCCGTCTGTCAGTGATGCCGGTGACCGCCGAGCAATGGTCGGCGGTCCTCGCGCTGGGCTGAACCGCAGAACCTTGCAGTCACGCGCCCGACGCATGCATCTGCAGCGCAACCGGGTTAGGCTTGCGCTTCATTTGACCCGTATCAAGCGCCCTCGGGCCGAACCCGTCAGACTAGGACGCTAACACCGCAGGAAGCATCTATGTCCACGAACCACCGCACCTCCCAGCTGTTTGCCACCCTCCTGATTGTGTTGCTGCTCGCCGCTGGCGGTTTCGGTTACTGGAAATCCACCCAGGACCGCCTGCCCGAAGGCTTGAGCATGGGCAACGGCCGCCTGGAATCCACCGAAGTGCAGATCGCCGCCAAGATCCCCGGGCGTCTGGAAGAAGTGCGGGTGGATGAAGGCGACAAGGTACTCAAGGGCCAACTGCTCGCGCGCATGGACACCCGCACTCTGGAAGCCCAGCGCGCCCAGGCCGAAGCCGAAGTGCTGCGGGCCAGGGAAAACCTCGCCGCCGCCGAGGCCAATGTGCAATTGCGTCAGAGCGAACAACTGCTTGCCCACCAGGAACTCCAGCGGACCCAGGAGCTGTACAAACGCGGCTTCGCCAGTGGCCAACTGATCGACCAACAGCAGGCGCGCCAGAACACCGGGAATGCGGCCGTGGTCGCCGCCCAGGCCCAGGTCAATTCGGCCAAGGCCGCCATCGGCGCCGCCCA
Organism: Pseudomonas sp. LY-1; assembly: GCF_053502595.1. NCBI lineage: Bacteria > Pseudomonadati > Pseudomonadota > Gammaproteobacteria > Pseudomonadales > Pseudomonadaceae > Pseudomonas > Pseudomonas sp. LY-1. The sequence continues at coordinate 6,570,629 of NZ_CP094353.1, forward strand.
GGCCCAGGTGGCGCAGCTCACCAGCGAAATCGACGACAGCAGCCTGCGCGCGCCCATCGACGGCATTATCCAGCTGCGCCTGGCCGAGCCGGGCGAAGTGCTCGGCGCGGGCGGGCGCGTATTGCTGCTGATCGACCCCGAGGATCAGTACATGAACCTCTACCTGCCCGCTTCGGTGACCGGCGCCCTGACCGTCGGCAGCGACGCGCGCATCCTCCTCGACGCGCTCCCCGGCCAATCGCTGCCGGCCAAAATCAGCTTCGTCGCGGCTAAATCGCAGTTCACCCCCAAAGAGGTGGAGACCCGCGATGAACGCCAGAAACTGGTATTCCGCGTCAAACTGCGCCTGACCCAACCCAGCGCCGTGCCGCAGGCCAAACCGGGCATGCCCGGCGCCGGCTACGTTCGCACGGCTGACATCCCATGGCCGGCCAACCTGCAATGACCGATCTGGCGCTGCACGCCACCGGCATCCAGCACCGCTACGGCAAGCAACAGGCGCTGGTCGATATCGCCTTCAGCCTGCCCACCGGCACGCGCTGCGGGCTGATCGGCCCGGATGGCGCCGGCAAGTCGAGCCTGCTGGGTTTGATCGCCGGGGTTAAAAAACTCCAGGACGGCCAACTGGAGGTGCTCGGCGGCTCCATCGCCAACCGCCGCCACCGCAACAGCCTGTACCCGCGCATCGCCTTCATGCCTCAAGGCCTGGGCGGCAACCTGTACCCCGAACTGTCCATCCGCGAAAACATCCGCTTCTTTGCGACGCTGTTCGGCCTGTCCAAAGCCGATTGCAACCAGCGCATGCACAACCTGCTGCTGGCCACCGACCTCGAGCGCTTCGCCGAACGGCCGGCCGGCAAACTCTCCGGCGGGATGAAGCAGAAACTCGGCCTGTGCTGCGCGCTGATCCACGACCCGGACCTGTTGATCCTCGACGAACCCACCACCGGGGTCGACCCGCTGTCCCGTCGGCGCTTCTGGGAGCTGGTCGAAACCGTGCGCAGCGAGCGCCCGCAACTGACGCTGCTGGTGGCCACGGCCTACATGGAAGAGGCCGAGCAGTTTGAACATTGCCTGATGCTCGACCGCGGCAAACTGATCGCCGACGGTTTGAGCAGTGAGCTGGCGGCAGTGACCCCCAGCGGCAAACTGGACGAAGCCTTCACCCACTTCCAGGGAGACAACGCCCATGACAACCAGCCGCTGGTCATCCCGCCGCGCACAGGCAACAACACCGATATCGCCATCGAAGCCCACGACCTGACCCTGCGCTTTGGCGACTTCACCGCCGTCGATAAAGTCAGCTTCGCCATCGGCCGGGGCGAGATCTTCGGTTTTCTCGGCTCCAACGGCTGCGGCAAGACCACCACCATGAAAGTCCTCACCGGCCTGATGCCGGCCACCGAGGGCAGTGCCACGTTGTTGGGCAACCCGGTGAACGCCAAGGACCTGGCCACCCGCAAGCGCGTGGGTTTCATGTCGCAGAGCTTTTCGCTGTATGGCGAACTCAGCGTGCTTCAGAACCTGGTGCTGCACGCGCAGTTGTTCGATTTGCCCAAGGTCGACAGCGGCAAGCGGATCGACGAGTTGATCCAGCGTTTCGACCTCAGCGAGGTGGCCGAGCAGCCGTCGGGCGAACTGCCCCTCGGCTTGCGTCAGCGCTTGTCGTTGGCCGTAGCGGTGCTGCATCGTCCTGAAGTGCTGATCCTCGATGAACCGACCTCGGGCGTCGACCCGGCGGCGCGGGATGACTTCTGGCGGCTGCTGATCGAACTGTCGCGCGAACAAGGGGTGACGATCTTTCTGTCCACCCACTTCATGAACGAAGCCCAGCGTTGCGACCGCATCTCCCTGATGCACGCCGGCAAGGTGCTCGCCTGCGACACGCCCGACGCGCTGCAGCAGCAATTCCACGGCGACACCCTCGAAGCCGCGTTCGTCACGTGCCTGGAGCAAGCCCAGGGCGAGGCCGAACCTACCGCGCCCACCGCCACCGTCAGCGAAACCAGCGCGCCGCCGGTGAGCAAGCGCGGCTTCAGCCTGTCGCGCCTGCTGGCCGTGGCCAGCCGTGAAGGCAAGGAACTGCTGCGCGACAAGGTGCGTATGGCCTTCGCCCTGCTCGGGGCGATGTTCATGATGGTGATCTTCGGCTACGGCATTTCCCTGGACGTGGAAAACCTCGCCTTCGCCGTCTACGACCAGGACCAGACCCCGCAAAGCCGCGCCTACCTGGAGGCGTTTCGCGGCTCACGCTATTTCGCCGAACAAACGCCGATCCAGGATGCCAACGAGCTACACCGGCGCCTGCAACGTTCGGAAATCAAACTGGCCCTGGAAATCCCGCCCGGTTTTGGTCGTGACCTCTACGCCGGCCGCCAACCCAGCGTGGCGGCCTGGCTCGACGGCGGCATGCCATTTCGCGCGGAAACCAGCCGGAACTATGTAGAAGCGGTCCACCAGGCCAACCTGCAGCAACTGGCCGAGCTGAGCAGCCAGCCGCAGAACAGCCAAGGCGCGGCCAAGCTCGAAACCCGCTTTCGCTACAACCAGGATGTGGTCAGTGTGAACGCCATCGGCCCAGGCGTGATGGCACTGATCCTCGCCTTCATCCCGGCGATGCTCACCGCCCTGGGCATCGTGCGCGAAAAGGAGCTGGGTTCGATCACCAACTTCTACGCCACGCCCCTGACTCGCCTGGAGTTCCTGCTGGGCAAACAGACGCCGTACCTGGCCGTGAGCCTGATCAACCTGGCGGTGCTGGTCGCGATGAACCGCTGGCTGTTCGGCGTACCGTTCAAGGGCAGCGGCCTGACCCTGGCGTTCGGCGGCCTGCTGTACGTGCTCGCCACCACCAGCATGGGCCTGCTGATTTCCGCGTTCACCCGCACCCAGATCGCCGCGATCCTCGGCACCATGATCATCACCAGCCTGCCGACCATTCAGTTCTCCGGGCTGATCGTGCCGCGTTCGTCCCTGGAAGGCGCGGCGGCGGTGATGGGCACGCTGTTTCCGGCGGGGCACTTTCTCGATATTGCGGTGGGCACGTTCACCAAGGCCCTCGACCTGCGGCAACTGTGGCCGCAGTGCCTGGCGCTGTTCGGGTTTTTCCTCGGGTTTACCGGGCTTAGCCTGATCATGCTGAAGAAGCAGGAGGCTTGATGCATAAGTTCGCGCACATCCTGCGCCTGGGGATCAAGGAACTGACCAGCCTGCGCCACGACAGCGTGCTGCTGCTGTTTCTGTTCTACGCCTTCACGGTCGCGATCTACATGCCCGCGGCCGGCTCGGTGATTGGCGTACACAACGCCAGCGTGGCGTTTGTCGACGAGGACCACAGCGCGATCTCGCGGCAGATGGCCGAGGCGTTGCAGCCGCCCGAGTTCCAGTCACCCGTGCCGCTGGCGTATGACCAGTTGGATAAGGTCATGGACAGCGGCCAGTACACGTTCGTGATCAACGTACCGGCGAATTTCCAGGCCGACCTGTTGGCCGGTCGCGAGCCCGATGTGCAGGTGAACGTCGATGCCACGGCGATGAGCCAGGCATTCATGGGCGCCGGCTACATCGGGCGGATTTTCCAACGCGAGCTGCTGACCTACAGCGGCCAGGCCGACTCCGCCAGCAAAGCGCCGGCGCTGCTGACAACGCGGGCGCTGTTCAATACCAACCTGGAGGGCGGCTGGTTCCTCGCGGTCATCCAGATCGTCAACAACATCACCATCCTCGCCATCGTGCTCACCGGCACCGCGCTGCTGCGCGAGCGCGAACATGGCACCCTCGACCATTTGCTGGTGCTGCCGCTGACGGCGCTGGAAATCATGCTGGCGAAAATCTGGAGCAACCTGCTGGTGGTGGTGCTGTGTACCTGGGTGTCACTGGAAGTGGTGGTCAAGGGCATGCTCGGCGTGCCGCTGGCCGGGTCGCTGAGCCTGTTTCTGTTCGTGACCGCGCTGTACCTGTTTGCCAGCACCGCCCTGGGGATCTTCCTCGCCACCCTCGCCCGCTCGACGCCGCAGTTCGGCTTGCTGGCAATCCCAGTGATCATCCCGATGCTGTTGCTCTCCGGCGGCAGCACGCCGCTGGACAGCATGCCCGAATGGTTGCAGTGGGTGATGCAGGCCTCGCCGTCGACGCACTTTGTGAGCCTGAGCGCGGCGATCCTGTTCCGCGATGCGGGCATGAGCGTGGTGTGGCCGGACATGCTGGCGCTGGCGGGAATTGGCTTGCTGTTCTTTTTGGTGGCGCTGGCGCGGTTCCGCAAGAGCCTGGCGTCCTGAGGTGCCTGCCCGGCCGCTATCGCAGGCAAGCCTGCTCTCACAGGTGGAACACATTCCCTTGTGGGAGCGGGCTTGCTTGCGATCGTTGCGCCGTGACTATTGGATGATCAGGTTGTTGAACAACAGGTCTTCCACCACCGGCTTGCCGGTTTCGTCGTTCATCACTTGCTGGGTCTGCTTCAGGGCTTCCTGGCGCAGTTTTTCCTTGCCCTCAACCGTGCTCATGGTCTCGTTGGTTTGCTGGGTGAACAGCGCCACCAGTTGATTACGAATCAACGCATCGTTGGCTTTGATGGCGGCGGCCGCGTCGGTGCCGGTCACGCGCAGAGCGATATCGGCCTTGTACACCTTGAGCTTGGACGTACCGTCCAAGCCATAGTTGCCCACGAACGGCGGGGCCAGGCTGATATAGCTGACCTTCGGCGCCTCGCCTTCTTTCGCCTCTTGCGCCTGGGCCGCCATTGGCAAGGTCAGGGCCAGCATCAACAGAATCCACGCTTTCACAGTTCATTCCTCACATTCGGTAGCCCAGTAGCATAACGCTAGCAAGGCAGAGCACAAGCTTATGGCGACTTATCAGGCCCGGGCATGCTCGTTGACCCACGGGCATACCCTCCTACACTTATCGGCCACGACGCCAAAAGGAATAGTCCGATGAAAGCTGTGCTGTGCAAAGCCTTCGGCCCCGCCGAAACCCTGGTGCTGGAAGACATCGCCAGCCCGGCGATCAAGAAGAACGAAATCCTGTTGGACGTGTATGCCGCCGGGGTCAACTTCCCGGACACGCTGATCATCGAGGGCAAGTACCAGTTCAAGCCGCCGTTCCCGTTCTCGCCGGGTGGCGAAGCGGCGGGCGTGGTCAGTGAAGTGGGGGAAAAGGTCAGCCACCTGAAGGTAGGAGACCGCGTGATGGCGCTGACCGGCTGGGGCAGTTTTGCCGAGCAGGTCGCGGTGCCCGGCTATAACGTGCTGCCGATCCCGCCCAGCATGGGCTTCAACACCGCCGCCGCGTTCAGCATGACCTACGGCACCTCGATGCATGCGCTGAAACAACGGGCCAACCTGCAGCCCGGCGAAACCTTGCTGGTCCTCGGCGCCTCCGGCGGCGTGGGCCTGGCTGCCGTGGAAATCGGCAAGGCCATGGGCGCCCGGGTCATCGCCGCCGCCAGCAGCGCCGACAAACTGGCGGTGGCCAAGGCCGCCGGCGCCGATGAGCTGATCAACTACAGCGAAGCCAGCCTGAAAGATGAGGTCAAGCACCTGACCGACGGGAACGGCGCCGACGTGATCTACGACCCGGTGGGCGGCGACTTGTTTGACCAGGCCATCCGCGCCATCGCCTGGAACGGCCGCCTGCTGGTGGTGGGTTTTGCCAGCGGGCGCATTCCGGAGCTGCCGGTGAACCTGGCGCTGCTCAAGGGCGCGGCCGTGGTCGGAGTGTTCTGGGGCGCGTTCGCCCAGCGCCAGCCGCAGGACAATGCGGCGAACTTCCAGCAGCTGTTTGGTTGGTATGCCGAGGGCAAGTTGAAACCGCTGGTGTCGCAGGTGTATCCGCTGGAACAGGCGGCCCAGGCGATCAATGACCTGGGGCAGCGCAAGGCGGTGGGTAAGGTGGTCGTGCAAACCCGCCTGCCGAGGTGAAATGCGCTTGAATGTGGGAGGGGCGGTGTCCTCGACCATCACCTGTCTATTCGCGACATGTTCGTAAGAGAACATGCATTTGCTCATATTTCCTGCGTTTGGCGCGTTAATCGCCTGAGCAATCCTTGGCACAACGCTTGAGCCGCGCCTCCAGGTTTTTGTCTGGCATGGCGTGGCTGCGCAGGGCGTTGACGGTCTGCTCGACATAATCGCGCGTCGTGCCGTAACGCCCGCAAGCGCTTTGCAGCACATGGCTGAGCACGATGTCGGGCAGATTGCCAGCGTAGCTCGGCAGGTGCCGCTCCAATACAAACCCCAATGCCTGCACCCGACTGCCATCTTCCAGACGGCAACTGAGCCAGTGCGGCCGATAGGAGGGGTAAGGCATTTCGCGCTGCCACAAGGCGTACAGCGAGGCTTCTAACTGATCTTCCGGCAGACGGTAGGCAAACCCGCTGCACGAGCCGCCACGATCCAGGCCGAACACCAACCCGGGCAACTCCGGCGTACCCCGATGCTCGTGGGACCACAGGTACAAACCACGGTGATAGCCATGGACCCGCGCCCGAACCCGCTCGGTCGATGAACATTCCGGCCGCCAGATCAGCGAACCGTAAGCGAATAGCCAGACCGGCCCGCCCTTATGCCGGGCCATGGTGGCCTGCATCGAGTTCATCAACTGTTCGTGCGTGAGTTGCGGTCCCAGATCGAGCCGCGGAGGGTAAGCCAATTGCAAAAGATCGGATTCGATGGCGGTCATGGCGAAAAGTGGCTCGCCTCCTATGTGTTACCAATTGTTAGCAACTCTACCGTAATAAAACGCGCTGCTGTGACCATACGGCAAAAAAGTACAATAGGCTGAACGACCACCGCATTCTCCAGAAGCAATCCCAGTATTTTCAGCTCCGGTTCAGCCCGGCAAAGCGCTTGACCGTCAAAATAGCGCAGCTGGCACGACTCAGTCGGTCACCCCTCACACCGATTACTCGAGGTCGCACCTATGAAAAAATTACGATTGCCGGGCCTGCTGCTCCTGGCCCAGGCCACCACCGCTCTCGCTGTCGAAACCCCGCCCGTCGACGATGACAAGGGCTTCTGGTATGCGCAGACCAGCGTCTACACCCGGCACTTCTCCCCCGACCCGGACCACAACAACAACCAGGATTTGCTTGGGTTGGAGCGCAATGAAGCGTCAGGTTTGGTGTATGGGGCGGCGACGTTCCGCAACTCGTTCAGCCAACGCTCGTACTACGTCTACGCGGGCAAACGCTATGACATGACCGACTATCCGGTGTATCTGAAACTGACCGGCGGGGCGATCCAGGGCTATCGCGGCAAGTACCGCGACAAAATCCCGTTGAACCGTTTCGGCGTGGCGCCGGTGATCATACCGTCCGTGGGCACCCATTACGGGCCGGTGGCGGCGGAGTTGGTGCTGCTGGGGTTCAATGCGGCGATGATCACGACCGGCGTGCGTTTCTGACAGCGACGCCAGCTCCTCCACCAGAGCCGGCGCAGGTTTCAGGGCCGCGGGGCGTAGGCGAATACGTCGGCGCGCATCTGGTGTGCATCCATGCCCGCAGCCACCAGCGCATCCAATGTGCCGTAGATCATCGCCGGTGAACCGCTGGCGTAGACATGCACGCCTTTGAGGTCGTGGATGTCTTCGCACACCGCTTCATGCAACAGCCCACAGCGTCCTTCCCAACCGCACAGGTCACTGACCACTTTGTGCAGGAACAGGTTGGGCAGTTGCAGCCATTGATCCCAATGCTCGATCTCGTAGAAATCTTCCGGACGCCGCACGCCCCAATACAGATGCACCGGGTGTTTGAAGCCGGTGGCGCGGCAGTGCTCGATCAGGCTGTGCATCTGCGCCATGCCGGTGCCCGCAGCGATCAGCACCAACGGCCCATCGGGCAACTCGGCCAGGTGGGTATCGCCAAACGGCAGCTCGATGCGGGCCATCCGGTTGCGCTGCAATTGCTCGATCAGATTGCGCGCGCTGTCCTCGCGGGCCAGCACGTGCAGTTCCAGTTCGCGTCCGGCGTGGGGCGCCGAAGCCAGGGAAAACGCCGACTTCTCGCCGTTATCCCGTTCAATCATCAGGTATTGCCCGGCGTGGTAACGCACGGCCTTGCCGGCCGGGGCGAGCAAGCGCACGCGCCATACATCGCCACCGACTTGCACGCATTCACTCACTTGGCACGACAACTTGCGCAACGGCAACTCTCCCGGCGCCAGCACGCCATCCCACAACACCACACAATCCTCCAGCGGCTCGGCGATGCAGGTGTAGAACTCCCCGTGGTCGCGTATTTCACCGGACTGCCGCACCCGGCCGTCCACCAACAGCGCCGCGCACACGTGGCACACGCCATTGCGACAGGCTTGCGGGCATTCGTAGCCCAGGCGGCGCGCACCTTCGAGAATTCGCTCACCGGGGACCAGCTCCAATACGGCGCCGGAAGGTTGCAGGGTCACACGCATCAATCTATTCCCAACTCTTTCCAGATCGCATCGACACGCGCCGTCACGGCTTCGTCCTTGACGATCACCCTGCCCCACTCGCGGGTGGTCTCACCCGGCCATTTGTGCGTGGCATCCAAGCCCATCTTCGAGCCCAGGCCCGAGACCGGCGAGGCGAAATCGAGGTAGTCGATCGGCGTGTTGTCGATCATCACCGTGTCGCGCTTGGGGTCCATGCGCGTGGTGATGGCCCAGATCACGTCGTTCCAGTCGCGGGCGTTGATGTCGTCGTCGGTGACGATAACGAACTTGGTGTACATGAACTGTCGCAAAAACGACCACACGCCGAGCATGACCCGCTTGGCATGGCCTGGGTACGACTTCTTCATGGTCACGATGGCCATGCGGTACGAACAGCCTTCCGGCGGCAGGTAGAAGTCGGTGATTTCCGGGAACTGCTTCTGCAGGATCGGCACGAACACTTCGTTCAGCGCCACACCGAGAATCGCCGGCTCATCCGGCGGACGGCCGGTGTAGGTGCTGTGGTAGATCGGCTTGATCCGATGAGTGATGCGCTCGACGGTGAACACCGGGAAGCTGTCGACTTCGTTGTAGTAGCCGGTGTGGTCGCCGTAGGGGCCTTCGTCGGCCATTTCGCCGGGGTGGATCACGCCTTCGAGGATGATTTCCGCGGTGGCCGGCACTTGCAGGTCGTTGCCACGGCACTTCACCAGCTCGGTGCGGTTGCCGCGCAGCAGGCCGGCGAAGGCGTATTCGGACAGGCTGTCCGGCACCGGGGTCACGGCGCCGAGGATGGTGGCCGGGTCGGCGCCCAGGGCCACGGAGACCGGGAACGGCTTGCCGGGGTGTTTTTCGCACCATTCACGGAAGTCCAGCGCGCCGCCGCGGTGGCTCAGCCAACGCATGATCACCTTGTTGCGGCCGATCACTTGCTGACGGTAGATGCCGAGGTTCTGGCGATCCTTGTTCGGGCCCTTGGTGACGGTCAGGCCCCAGGTGATCAGCGGGCCGACATCGCCGGGCCAGCAGGTCTGCACCGGCAGCATGCCCAGGTCGACGTCATCGCCTTCGATGACCACTTCCTGGCACACCGCGTCCTTGACCACCTTGGGCGCCATGGCAATGATCTTGCGGAAGATCGGCAGCTTCGACCAGGCGTCCTTCAAGCCCTTGGGTGGCTCGGGCTCCTTGAGGAACGCCAGCAACTTGCCGATCTCGCGCAATTCGCTGACTGACTCGGCGCCCATGCCAAAGGCCACGCGATCGGGGGTGCCGAACAGGTTGCCGAGCACCGGGATATCAAAACCGGTCGGGTTCTCGAACAGCAGCGCCGGGCCCTTGTTGCGCAGGGTACGGTCGCAAATCTCAGTCATTTCCAGCACCGGCGAAACCGGCACGTGGATGCGTTTCAACTCTCCGCGCTGCTCAAGTTGCTGCACGAAATCCCGAAGATCCTTGAATTTCATTAACCATGCCACCCGTAAAATAGGCGTACATCCTACCTGCTCTGAGGACGGCTGGCAGCTTAATTGGCCGTCAGCCCCCGTGATTGCAGCGAACGGAACAGCGGTTCCAGGAACGCCTGGACATGTCGCGCGCCGACGTCGGAGAGGTGGTTATCGTCGGTGTACAGCGCGCGGCCGTCGAGCTCGACCCGGCACAGGCCGTCGGCGCCACACAGCAGGGGCGCGGGGTCCAGCACGGTGACGCCACTGTCGGCGGCGGCCAGTTCGTCAAACAGCCGAGTGATAAAGGCCTGGCGCTTCTCGTGCTCCGCCACGGGGAGCCCTTCGCCGTCCACCGGCCGGTGCATCATGGCCAGGCGACTGAGGCGGTACGGCACGATGATTTCCTGCAACGGCACTTCCTTGACCAGCCACACGCGATGCCCGGCGGCGCGCAGCCCCTGGATGCGTTCACGCAAGCCCTGCTCGAAGCGCTGCTCGGCCACGGCACGCACGTACTTGCCGGTGCCCAGGTCTTTTAGCGCATGTTCCTTGTCACCCGACATCTGCCCATAGAGGTACAGGCTCCAGCGCGCCGCCAGCACGACATCGCTGAACGACTGTTCGGCCAGGGCCTTCTCGACGCGCTGGTTGAAATGCGCGCACGGGGTGATGTTCTCCAGACCGTCCAACGGCACACACCCGGCAAAACTGGCCTGGACCAGACTGATATCGTGCCGATTGGCCGCGTCCTCAAGCGCTGGAATCAACGCCGTGGCGTGGCTGTCGCCCCAGACCAACGCTGACACCGAGAGGCCTTGCGGACCGAAGTGGCAGAACGACCGCTTATCTGCAGTATTCTTGTCCGCCAGGCAGGCCGTCAGCTCCGGGCTCCACTTCTTCGCCTGGGCATAACGCAATGCCTGCTCGGACAGGCGCCACGGCACGCCATCGGCTTCCCGCAATGCCAGGCCAGTAAGGCCGAGGCACAAAATGCCGGCCGCGGCGCCAGCCAGGATCGCCTTGCGTCCGGCCAGCAGACGTTTTTCCCGGAATGGCGCCTCCACGAAGCGCCAGGACAAATAACCCAGCACCAGGCTCAGCAGCATCAACCCGCCCAATTCCGCCGCGCTCAAGCCATCAACCGCTGCGTAGTTGGCGTACACGAACACCGGCCAATGCCACAGATACCAGGAATAGGAGATAAGCCCCAGCCCCACCATCAGCCGCGAACTCAGCAGCTGCCCGACCCAGGTGGCTTGCTGCCCATTGGCCCAAATCAACCCGACCACGCCCAGCACCGGCAGCAAAGCGGCCGCGCCAGGGAACGGTGTATGCCGGTCGAAACCGAATATGGCGGTCAGGATCAATGCCAGGGAAGCCAGGCTGACCGCTTGCGCCAGGGGCGGCGAGGCGCGCCACTCAACCTTCGGCATCACCGCCAGCATGGCGCCGGCCAGCAATTCCCAGGCACGCAGATGCAGCAGGTAGAAGGCTTTCTGCGGCTGATGGGAAACCGCCCAGACACTCATGCCAAACGACACCAGCAGCACCGCGAACAACGCCAGGCGCCAGTGTTTCAAGCGGCTTGAAAGCAGGGCCAGCAACAGCGGGAAGAAGATGTAGAACTGCTCCTCCACCGCCAGCGACCAGGTGTGCAACAAGGGCTTGATGTCGGAGGATGCATCGAAATAACCGTGCTGGCGTGCAAACAGCAGGTTGGAGGTAAAGGTCACCTGGTAGTGCGCCGACCGCCCCAGCTCTTCATAGTCCTTGGGCGCCAGCAAAAACCAGCCCACGGCCAGTGTCGCGGCCATCATCACGAACAACGCCGGCAAGATACGCCGGGCACGGCGCGCCCAGAAGCCCACGAAACTGAAACGCCCGGCCTGGCGTTCGCGCCAGATGATCGAGGTAATCAGGAAGCCGGAAATCACGAAGAACACATCGACACCGACAAAGCCGCCAGTAACACCCGGAACGCCAAAGTGGAACAGCACGACTGCGAGGACAGCGACAGCACGCAAGCCATCAATGTCTCTTCGGTAAGCAAGAATGGTCATAAATCCAGAGTCAGCCAGAAACGAATGGGAACGAGCGTAGCCTCGCTCATCCTTTTGTTTCTTAACTGACACTTTAAGCGCTCAAACCTCCCTTTCTAGATACAAAAAAAATGGCGCCCCGAAGGACGCCATTTTTTTGGACCTGAAACGTCGTGTTACTTACGCTTCATCGACAGGAAGAACTCGTCGTTGGTCTTGGTGGTTTTCAGCTTGTCGATCAGGAACTCGATGGCCGCGACTTCATCCATCGGGTGCAGCAGCTTGCGCAGAATCCACATGCGCTGCAGTTCGTCGTCGGCTGTCAGCAGCTCTTCACGGCGGGTGCCGGAGCGGTTGATGTTGATCGCCGGGAACACACGCTTTTCAGCGATACGACGGTCCAGGGGCAGTTCCATGTTGCCGGTACCCTTGAACTCTTCGTAGATCACTTCATCCATCTTCGAGCCGGTTTCAACCAGCGCGGTGGCGATGATGGTCAGCGAGCCGCCTTCTTCGATATTCCGCGCGGCGCCGAAGAAACGTTTCGGTTTCTCCAGGGCGTGGGCATCGACACCACCGGTCAATACCTTGCCGGAGCTCGGGATCACGGTGTTGTAGGCACGGGCCAGACGGGTGATGGAGTCGAGCAGGATCACCACGTCTTTCTTGTGTTCGACCAGGCGCTTGGCCTTCTCGATCACCATTTCGGCAACCTGCACGTGGCGGGTTGGCGGCTCATCGAACGTCGAGGCAACCACTTCGCCGCGCACGGTACGCTGCATTTCGGTCACTTCTTCCGGACGTTCATCGATCAGCAGCACGATCAGGTGAACTTCAGGGTTGTTACGCGCGATGTTCGCTGCAATGTTCTGCAGCATGATGGTCTTACCGGCTTTCGGCGGTGCGACGATCAGGCCGCGCTGGCCCTTGCCGATCGGGGCGCACAGGTCGATCACACGACCGGTCAAGTCTTCGGTGGAACCGTTGCCGGCTTCCATCTTCATTCGCACGGTCGGGAACAGCGGGGTCAGGTTCTCGAAGAGAATCTTGTTTTTCGCGTTCTCTGGACGATCGAAGTTGATCGTGTCGACCTTGAGCAGGGCGAAATAACGCTCGCCTTCCTTCGGCGGACGGATCTTGCCAACGATGGTGTCACCGGTGCGCAAGTTGAAGCGGCGGATCTGGCTCGGCGAGACGTAGATATCGTCTGGACCGGCGAGATAGGAAGCGTCTGCAGAGCGGAGGAAGCCGAAGCCGTCCTGGAGAATCTCCAGCACGCCATCACCGGAGATTTCCTCGCCGCTTTTCGCGTGCTTTTTGAGCAAGGAGAAAATCACGTCCTGCTTGCGCGAACGGGCCATATTTTCTATGCCCATCTGTTCGGCCAATTCGAGCAGTTCGGTAATCGGCTTTTGCTTGAGTTCAGTCAGATTCATATAGGAATGACGTAATCATTTATGGAGGGGGGAAATTAAGCTTTTGGCTTAATGAGGCCGCGCCGCAGAGAAGGCGACAGGATCGCGTACTAATCGAAAAGGAATGCGTCGGCGACGGCTTGCAGGGGGCAGTGGAGAAACCAGTGCGGGGCCGAATGTACCACCTGAGTTTCGGAGCGTCTAGCCCTGTTTCACGAAAAAGCCCCGCAATTTGCGGGGCTTTTTTGACGGCGCTTAGATGTTCACGTCGATGAATGCAGCCAGTTGGGACTTCGACAGCGCGCCCACTTTGGTCGCTGCGACTTCGCCGTCCTTGAACAGCATCAGGGTCGGAATACCACGCACGCCATGCTTGGCCGGGGTTTCCTGGTTTTCGTCGATGTTCAGCTTGGCAATGGTCAATTTGCCGTTGTACTCGGTTGCAATGTCGTCCAGAACCGGAGCGATCATTTTGCAAGGGCCACACCATTCAGCCCAGTAGTCAACCAGCACCGGGCCAGCAGCCTTGAGTACTTCGGCCTCAAAGGTCGCGTCGGTGACGTGCTTGATAAGATCGTTGCTCATGGATGTCTCCGGATTGTAAGCAAAAAAAACGTGGCCCATCATAGCTGCCCTTCCCTCGTTCAGGAAGCCGCCTCTGATTGAGTCTTGCTATGGTGGCGCATGAGTTTGGGTATCGCCTCGCTCACGGCGCTACGGGAGTCACGAAAGCAATCCCGGTGCGCAACGCCGCATTACGTACATGTTCCTGCATGGTTTTCTGCGCCGCCGCGCTCGCGCGCCGGGCCAGGGCGCGCAAGACTCTGCGGTGCTCCTGCCAGGTTTCCATGGCCCGCTCCGGCCGGATGAACGGTAGCTTCTGACTCTCCAGGAACACCTCGGCGCTGGCACTCAGGATGCTGACCATCGCCTGATTGCCGCTGGCGAGGAGGATGCGCTGGTGGAATTCGAAGTCCAGCCGCGCGGCCGCTTCGAAGTCGCCGGCCTTGAGCACCTTGCGCATGGCTTCGACATTCTCTTCCAGGCTATCCAGTTCATCAATGGTCAGCGTGACGGCCGCCAACCCTGCCGCAAACCCTTCCAGGGCATAGCGCAACTGGAAGATATCCAGCGGCGTCGCCTGGGCCGCGAAGGGCCACGCAAACCCCGGTGGCTCCTGTGCCTCTTGCACGAACACGCCTTTGCCCGGCTGCACGCTGACCACCCCCAAGGCACTCAGGGACGACAACGCTTCGCGCAATGACGCCCGGCTCACGCCCAACTGCAGCGCCAGGTCGCGCTGGGACGGCAGTGCGTCGCCCGGCCCGAAGCCTTGCTCCTTGATCAGTTTGCGGATGGCCTGCAAGGCCGCTTCCGGTACCGCTTGGGCGATGGAATTCATAAAAAACTCAAGGTTCCAGACAACTGAGCGGCTAGTTGTAAAGCTATTCGTGCCCGGCGGCAAGCCACGCCCCAAAGGGGCTCGCGCGCTTTGGGCGGCGCTCGAAAAAGGTGCGAAAGCCGCGCTCACTGTTCAGACCAGTAAGACCACCGAAGTTCAACAAATCCCGGCCTTGCAGACGAACCGAGCCGGGATGGCATGGGCTGTGCACTGGGCAAAAACAGAATGCCCCTTCGCCCTTCTCGGAGAGTTCCCATGACCAAGCGCTACAGCGCCCTGCTCACCGCCCTGTTTGCCAGCCTGATGCTGAGCCAGGCACCCGCCCAGGCCAACGGTCTGGACGATATCGTTGCCCGCGGCACCTTGAAGGTCGCCGTGCCCCAGGACTTCCCGCCGTTCGGCTCGGTCGGCCCCGACATGAAACCACGCGGCCTGGACATCGACACCGCCAAGCTGCTGGCCGACCAGCTCAAGGTCAAACTGGAGCTGACCCCGGTCAACAGCACCAACCGCATCCCGTTCCTCACGACCGGCAAGGTCGACCTGGTGATTTCCAGCCTGGGCAAGAACCCCGAGCGAGAAAAGGTCATCGACTTCTCCAAGGCCTACGCGCCGTTCTACCTGGCCGTGTTCGGCCCGCCTGACGCCGCCATCAGCAGCACCGACGACCTCAAGGGCAAGACCATCAGCGTGACCCGTGGCGCCATCGAAGACATCGAGCTGACGGCCGTCGCGCCCAAGGAAGCCACGATCAAGCGCTTCGAAGACAACAATTCGACCATCGCCGCCTACCTGGCCGGCCAGGTCGACCTGATCGCCAGCGGCAACGTGGTGATGGTTGCGATCAGCGAGCGCAGCCCGAAACGCGTACCGGCGCTGAAAGTGAAGCTCAAGGATTCGCCGGTGTACGTGGGCGTGAACAAGAACGAGCCGGCGCTGCTGGAGAAGGTCAACCAGATCCTGGTGGCGGCCAAGGCTGACGGCAGCCTGGAAAAAAATGCGATGCAGTGGCTGAAAGAACCTCTGCCTGCTGATCTCTGAAGCCCGCGACGGAGCTGATTCATGGCCTATCAATTCGACTTTGTGCCGGTGCTGGCCAATACCGACCTGCTGTTGCGCGGCGCCCTGTTCACCCTTGAACTGACCGCGATCGGCGCAATCCTGGGGGTGGCCCTGGGCACCGTCGGCGCAGTAGTGCGGGCGTGGAAAATCCAGCCGTTCGCCTGGTTCTTCGGGGTGTATGTCGAGTTGATCCGCAACACGCCATTTCTGGTGCAGTTGTTTTTCATCTTCTTCGGCCTGCCCTCCCTGGGGCTGAAAATCACCGAGTGGCAAGCGGCGGTATTGGCGATGGTGATCAACCTGGGCGCCTATTCCACCGAGATCATCCGCGCCGGCATCCAGGCGATCCCCGGTGGTCAGCTGGAGGCTGCTGCCGCCCTGGCGATGACGCGCTTCGAGGCGTTCCGCCACGTGGTGCTGCTGCCGGCACTGGGCAAGGTGTGGCCGGCCCTGAGCAGCCAGATCATCATTGTGATGCTCGGCTCGGCGGTGTGTTCGCAGATCGCCACCGAAGAGCTGAGTTTTGCCGCCAACTTCATCCAGTCGCGCAACTTCCGCGCCTTTGAGACCTATGCCCTGACCACCCTGGTGTACCTGTGCATGGCGTTGATGATTCGCCAGTTGCTCAACTGGATCGGCCGCCGGTTTGTGATGAGGAACAGCCGATGAGTGATTTTTCCTTCTGGGACATCGTGCGCAACCTGCTCATCGGCCTGCAATGGACACTGTTGCTGTCGCTGGTGGCGTTTGTGGGCGGTGGCCTGATCGGCCTGCTGGTGATGACGATGCGTATCAGCCGCAAAGCCTTCCCGCGCAATGTCGCCCGCACCTATATCGAACTGTTCCAGGGCACGCCGCTGTTGATGCAGCTGTTCCTGGTGTTTTTCGGCGTCGCCCTGCTAGGGGTGGATATCTCGCCCTGGCTGGCGGCGGCGATTGCCTTGACCTTGTTTACCAGCGCCTACCTCGCCGAGATCTGGCGCGGCTGCGTCGACTCCATCGCCCACGGGCAGTGGGAAGCCTCGGCCAGCCTGGCCCTGAGCCCGCTGGAACAGCTGCGCTACGTGATCCTGCCCCAGGCCCTGCGGATTGCCGTGGCGCCTACCGTGGGGTTCTCGGTGCAAGTGGTCAAAGGCACCGCGGTGACCTCGATCATCGGCTTCACCGAACTGACCAAGACCGGCGGCATGCTCGCCAACGCCACGTTCGAGCCCTTTATGGTCTACGGCCTAGTGGCCCTCGGTTACTTCCTGCTCTGCTACCCCTTGTCCCTCAGTGCGCGCTACCTGGAAAGGAGACTGCATGCCTCTGCTTAGAATTTCCGCCCTGCATAAGTATTACGGCGATCACCATGTGCTCAAGGGCATCGACTTGACCGTTGAAGAAGGCCAGGTCGTCGCGATCATCGGCCGCAGCGGCTCGGGCAAGTCGACCTTGCTGCGCACCCTCAATGGCCTGGAGTCGATCAACGACGGCGTGATCGAAGTCGACGGCGAATACCTCGACGCCGCCCGCGCCGACCTGCGCAGCCTGCGGCAGAAAGTCGGCATGGTGTTCCAGCAGTTCAACCTGTTCCCGCACCTGACGGTGGGCGAAAACGTCATGCTCGCGCCGCAGGTGGTGCAGAAAGTGCCCAAGGCCAAGGCCGCCCAGTTGGCGCGGCAGATGCTGGAACGGGTCGGCCTGGGCGAGAAGTTCGACGCCTTCCCTGATCGCCTGTCCGGTGGCCAGCAACAACGCGTCGCGATAGCCCGCGCCCTGGCCATGTCGCCCAAGGTGCTGCTGTGCGACGAGATCACCTCGGCGCTGGACCCGGAACTGGTCAATGAAGTGCTTAGCGTGGTGCGCCAACTGGCCAAGGACGGCATGACCCTGATCATGGTGACCCACGAAATGCGTTTCGCCCGCGAAGTCGGGGACAAACTGGTGTTCATGCACCAGGGCAAGGTGCATGAAGTGGGCCCGCCCCAGGCGCTGTTCGCCAACCCCCGCACCCCCGAACTGGCCAACTTCATCGGCTCGGTGGGGCAGCCGGGCTGACCAGCTCGAAGGTGCCCCGCCCCTCCAGCCGCGTTTCATCACGGACCTGCAGGGCATCGGAAGGCAGGTCGATATCGACATCGACCTGGGCCGTCAGGCGCTGGCCGACCAGCGCTTGACCTGCTGCGCGTGCCACCAGGACCTGGCCCGGCAACAACGCCCCGCTGACGGTTTCACCGGGCAAGTGCGCCACCCCCCACTCGACGGCGCGCCCATCGACCTGGGCATGCTTGAGACTCAGGCGCATACGCCCCTGGCGGTCAAACCGGAAACCTTGCCCATCCGCCGCACCGATGAAGCGCAACGCAATCATCGAAGGCTGCGTACACACAACGTTCAGGTGCAGCGTGCGGGTGCCGAGGGCCACGGAGGTGCTTTGGACGACGGCCTCCCTGCGAATGACGCCATAGTCGAGGCGCGGCTGGCTCACGGACAACCGGCAGTTTTCAGCGCGCACGCCCTGGGCCATCAACAGCGCGCAGAACAGGACGACGCCCGCGCTTCTCCACTTAGCGGCCATGGCACACCGCCGTCGTGGTCTCATAGAACTTGTCATGGTCAGGCTGGGTTCCGGGGTCAAGGCTCAGTTGGCAGGTGGAAGAGTCCGGCAACGAAACCCGCAGGCTTTGCGACTCATTGACGTCATTCAGGAAAATCATGCCCTCGCCCACCACGCTGGTGAGGAAGCGGCCATCCTGGCCGAACACCGACGCGCCCTGGGGCAACGGCTGACCGTGCTGATCGCTGGCGGTGAGCAACACGCGGCGCACTGTCACCACATCGAACGCGACGGTATTGAAGGACCCGCGACCGGCGGCGAGCACCTGGGTGCCGTTCTTCAGGTCAACCCGCCTGGGCAACGACTGCGTCTGCACTTCGACGCGGCTGTTGGCATACGCGGGCAAGCCGGCAATCACGGCCTGCCCGGTGAAGTCGGTCCACACCGGCCCCTGGGGGGTTTCGACTTTCGCGGAGCCGATATCCCCCACGGAGACGATGCCGAACGTGTCCTGCACGGGATAGGGCGAGAAGGTCAGGCCGTTTTCGTGCGCGACGATGCCGCCTTGCAGTTGCCCCGTATAACCGGTGCCCTGGGCATCTCGGCTGACGCCCAGGCCGACGCGGGTGTAGCGCGGCAGCAGGTCCACATGGCCGCGAACCGCTTGTTCGCGGGCGCTGAGGTCGCGCTCGACACCCACCTCGTAATTCACATAGTCATTGACCCGCTCGCTGAGTGCCGTACCGGCGCGGGACTGGTTACCACGCCGACTGACGTAGCTGTTCACACGACGATCACCGCCCAGCGGCACGCTGATCTGCAACCGTACCGACAGATCATTGTCCACCGTGCTATCGCGCCGGCCGGCGGCAACGCTGGCGTCACGCCGCGGCCGCGTGCCGCCCACCTGCGAGTCGGCGATCAAAGCAACATCGACGTGACTGAACGACTTGTTCCACGAAGCAAACACATGTTCGGCCGTTTGCCGGTCAAATTGCGCGCTGCGCGAATAACCCAGGGAGAACACGCCCAGGGTTGGATCGGCCCAGCTCATGCCCGCCGTGTACTGGTTCTTGAAGCGCGAACCCAACTCGTCGGCCTTGAACGAGCGGCCCGCTTCAAGCACCTCGCGATACCCCCGGGTCTGGGTGGTGGCGCTGAAGTTGACGTCTATATTGGCGTAGACCGGGCTGCTCGCGGACACGCTGCTACGCGAACCCGACACCGCGTTACGGCCGTCCCGGGACACATTGTGGCGAGCGCCAACCGCAACCCGCTGGAAAAAGACGCTGCTCAGGGTGCCGCCTGCCGACCAGTATTCATCGGTGCTCAATAAGCCAAACCCCGCCGACGATTCACGCCCCAGACCCCAGGTGCCGCTGCCCATGGCGACCACCGGCGACGGCGCCTGCGCGTCGATGTTTTCGCGCACCTTGCCGAGCGAAAAATAATAGCCGGGCGCCGCCGGGGCTGCCCCCGCGAACGAAGCCGCCGGCACCACGAAACTGCGCTTGGCGCCGCGTACATCGATCACGCTGACTTCGAGGTCGCTGGTGCCATTGAGCAAAGGCAACCCGGTCAGCCGGAAGGGGCCTTCGGGCACCAGCGTGCTATGGATCAGCACGCCGGACTGGCGCACTTCAATCCGCGACTGACTCTGGGCCAGCCCCTCGACCACCGCATTATTACCGCCCGCCGGCACCCGCGACTGGCCATCGGGGGAAAACTGCACACCGGACAACTGGATGCCGCCAAACAGCGGATTGTTGCTGGAGAGCTGACCCACCTGGAACGTCGATCGCAGCACGGCCAGATCCCGCTGGGCGAAGGCGTACAGGTGCTCGGTGCGCGCATCGCCATTGTCGGACACATAGAATTGGCGGCTGCGGACAATCCAGTCGCCCAGGTTGAAGCCCGCTTCGGTGTAGGCCGATACGAACCGGCTGGACTCACTGCGCGAACGGTTGTCGAAACCCAGCACGTCATAGTTGAACATCGCCGCTGCGCCACCCTGGGCAAAGTCCCCGGCCTCCCACTGGGGTTCACGCAATGACTGGGTCGGCACCACCAGTGCCACCTCATCGATGCCGGGCCGGAGCCGAACCATCGTCGTCGGGAAGGCGCCCAGGAAGTCATGGCAGGCCTGGTCCGGTGACGCGCCTTTGCGGACAACGGCGCGGGGCTGCACCAACCCGGCTTTCTCGAGCAAGCCCGGGGTGAAACACAATTGCCCCTGTGCGTCGAACCGCGCATCGACTGACCCGAGCGGGTTCCCGTTGACCCGCAGCCCTACCACCTGGACGCCTTCGCGAAAACGCGCCGCACTGCGGAAGTAGTCGGAGACCTTCGGGTCTATACCGTGGGTGGTCAGTGCCGCGAGGTCAAAACCCTCGCCCAACTCGAGCGCCGGAGCCAGGCCGGGCAAGCTCCACAGGGTCGCAAACCCGATGAGCAGCGTGGGGCGGCGAGACCGGATGGAAACCGCAGGCGTGTTACTCGACAGGTTTTTCATAAGCCGCTCAACCCCCATCGGTACTGATCGGGGCGCGGTAACTGTCCACCGAAAACCCATAGACCGTGGCGGGCTGGATCTCGACTTCGGCCAAGCCGTCCAATGTTCCGTCAACCTTCGCCGTCAACGCCTCCCCCGGCAAAATGTAAGCACGCGGCAACGTCGCCAGAACCCGTTGGGGCAGCAACTGCACCTCCGGCGCCAGGCGCACCACATAAGCACTGTCGTTGTGAACAGCGAGCCTCTCTCCTGCCCGCCGCCACTTCAGCAGCTCCCAGGGCGTGTGATGTTGAGGCAAGCCTTTGGGGTGCAGGATCAGCGGCAGATTCTGCCGAAGGGTGATACCGATGGTCGCACCCCCTGCGGCACGCGCCTGCGGAATACCCTCGAAGGACACACGCTTCAAGCGCTGGGTCTTCAGCGGTGCTTCCAAGGTGCTGATGAAACGCACCAACTGGGTTTCACCGGGTTCCACACGCGCAATAGGCGGCGTGACAATCAATAGGGGCTCTACGTCTTCGGGCACGTTCAGTACGACTGAATGAAGCAGCGCCGGCCCCGAATCGGTGTTCTTGATATTTATCGTGGCCTCGCCCTGTTCCTCATAAAGAACCACAACCGAGGTTTCCGGCAACATTCCGTCCGCCAATACCATGCCGGTAAAACACAGACACACACTTGCACACAACAACAGCAGATTATTTATTACTGAAAGACTACGCACTCAGTGTTCCCCGCAGACCATGAAGTTGGCAATTGATAGCCAAGCACCCACATGAAAACAGCCGATCAGAACGCGTGCGTTCTTTGACCGGCTGTATTTCAGCCGCTTAGAGGTAAACCAAAGTAAGCGTTGCGCGACCATCAAGAGTAACGTCGCGAGCCAGGTTCAAGTCTTGGCCTTTGTTGATCACGGCCCGTACTGCAATAGTCCCGGTCAGTTGAGAGAGTTCGGCCGGAATGAGCGAAGTGCCACTGCGCCACGAAGATTGGTTAGGCGATTTCGCGACTTTGCCATCACTGCTCTGCCAGGCCGCGCCTTCGCCGACACGTGTAATAGCCGTCAGCGTTTTGCTCGGCGACCTGAGGTCCCTGAGCGTAACCGCATAGCCACCGGTATTTTTGCCAGCGACCGAACCCAAGCCGAAGTTATGCACCTCGGTATAACCTGCGCCAAGGGCGCTGAGAATGCCCGTTACCCTGCTGCCGGCCTGCAGGTCGGTGAATGTCAGCCCGAACGGAGCGCTGCCGGTGCCGCAATTGACGGACAGGGGCGTGGTCATTTCCCGAAGCGGGTTGAACGCCGTCTGGGAGAGTTGGCCCGAAGGAATATCGCCGTAATTGATAATGCCGCCGCCAGTCATGCTGAGGTTGCAGGCAGCGGGTTTGATCGTGCCCCTGACGACCAGTTCGGCACTGGTGGATGCGTTAGCACTGATGGCCGCAGCCAGGCAAGCGAGACCGAGAGTCAATCCAACAATTTTTTTCATATTCGACCTGTCACTGAAAGTTATCAGGCGTTCTTTATTTATCTCTTGGCAAGTCCAGCGCCAAACGGCTTATTTCTCCGGAGCTGCACGACTATAAATAAATAACACCCAGGCAATATTGCCGGGTGACAGTCTGTCGCTTTGGCACTTCATTAAAGAATCAGATAACACATCAGTTAGTGTGGGAGCCGTAAAAACAAAGAGTCGCCTTTACCCGACCGCGAGGTAGTCCTAAACAAAAAAACCAATGGAACATCAACAAGCACCCTGTAGGGAAAATCATAAAAAGCTTTACAACAACAACTAGTTAAAAACTCCTACAAAACTAAAACCTCATTCAGTGGATATTTAGAAACCCACCCTACATTTCCCACAAGAATTCCTCGCAGACACCCTTAGGAAAATTACCGGAGCGCTACGCGTTGGCTCCAGCGGTCGATCGTGGCACGATGGTCAGGTTATCGACCGAGACCCTCTAACCATGCCGCAATCCCAAGCCAAGAATCTGTCCCTGATCGCCGCCATCGACCTGGGCTCCAACAGCTTTCATATGGTCGTGGCCAAGGCCCAGAACGGCGAAATCCGCATCCTTGAGCGGCTAGGCGAAAAAGTCCAACTGGCTGCCGGAATCGACGACGCGCGCCAGCTCAATGAAGAATCCATGCAGCGCGGGCTCGATTGCCTCAAGCGGTTTGCCCAGCTGATCAACGGCATGCCCCCGGGTGCTGTGCGAATCGTCGGCACCAACGCGTTGCGCGAAGCCCGTAACCGGGGCGAATTCATCCGCCGCGCCGAGGAGATCCTCGGGCACCCGGTAGAAGTCATCTCCGGACGCGAAGAAGCGCGCCTGATCTACCTCGGCGTGTCCCACACCCTGGCCGACACCCCCGGCAAGCGCCTGGTGGCGGACATCGGCGGCGGCAGCACCGAATTCATCATTGGCCAGCGCTTCGAGCCGCTGCTGCGCGAAAGCCTGCAGATGGGCTGCGTCAGCTATACCCAGCGTTATTTCAAGGACGGCAAGATCACCCCGGCGCGTTATGCCCAGGCCTACACGGCGGCGCGGCTGGAGATCATGAGCATCGAGCACGCCCTGCATCGCCTGTCGTGGGATGAAGCGATCGGCTCGTCCGGCACCATCCGCGCCATCGGCCTGGCCTTGAAAGCCGGCGGCCATGGCACCGGCGAGGTCAACGCCGAAGGCCTGGCGTGGCTCAAGCGCAAGCTGTTCAAGCTGGGAGATGCCGAAAAAATCGACTTCGATGGCATCAAGCCCGACCGCCGCACGATTTTCCCGGCGGGCCTGGCGATTCTCGAAGCGATCTTCGACGCCCTCGAACTGCAACGCATGGACCACTGCGACGGCGCCCTGCGCGAAGGCGTGCTTTACGACCTGCTCGGCCGTCATCACCATGAGGACGTGCGTGAGCGCACCCTCAGCTCGTTGATGGAGCGCTATCACGCCGATCTGGAACAAGCGGCCCGCGTGGAACGCAAAGCCCTGCATGCCTTCGACCAGGTGGCCGCGGACTGGGACCTGGAAGACGGTGTATGGCGCGAACTGCTGGGCTGGGCGGCCAAGGTGCATGAAGTGGGCCTGGATATCG
The DNA here is from genome assembly GCF_053502595.1 of Pseudomonas sp. LY-1. Lineage (NCBI taxonomy): Bacteria > Pseudomonadati > Pseudomonadota > Gammaproteobacteria > Pseudomonadales > Pseudomonadaceae > Pseudomonas > Pseudomonas sp. LY-1. The sequence goes on from NZ_CP094353.1 coordinate 6,594,551, forward strand.
CCCACTACCATTACCACAAGCACGGCGCCTACCTGATCGAGCACTCCGACCTGGCTGGTTTCTCCCGGGAAGACCAGCAGATGCTCGCGCTGCTGGTACGCGGCCATCGCCGCAATATCCCCAAGGACAAGTTCGCCGAATTCGGTGACGAAGGCATCAAGCTGATCCGCCTGTGCGTGCTGCTGCGCTTTGCGATCCTGTTCCACCACATCCGTGGCACCCAGGAAATGCCCCAGGTGACCCTGCGCGCCAGCGGCGACAGCCTCGACGTGGTGTTCCCGGAAGGCTGGCTGGAGGAGAACCAACTGACCCAGGCGGACTTCGCCCAGGAAGCGGAGTGGCTGACGCGGGTGGGCTTCAGCCTGAACGTGCGCTAAAGAACACCGAAAATACATGTGGGAGGGGCGGTGCGACGATTCGACTTGCTCCCGATGGCGGTGTGTCAGTCACTTGGTACTTTGACTGAACCATCGCCATCGGGGGCAAGCCCCCTCCCACATTAGGTCGGTTAATTCACTGCGAGAATCGGGCTACCCAGCCTTTCCAGCAAGGAGGCCTGGGCGCTGCGCGGGTTCTGGTTGCCGGTCGGCGTGTTGCGCACGTAGCGGCCGTCCGACTGCAGGCTCCAGCTGTGGGTGTTATCGGTGAGATAACTTTCCAGCTCTTTCTTGACCCGCATGATCAGCTTCTTGCCCTCCACCGGGAAGCACGTCTCTACGCGCTTGTCGAGGTTGCGCTCCATCCAGTCGGCGCTGGAGAGGTACATCTGCTCTTCCCCGCCGTTGAGGAAGTAGAACACCCGCGTGTGCTCCAGGAACCGCCCGATGATCGAGCGCACATGGATGTTGTGCGAGACCCCGGCAATGCCCGGCCGCAGGCAGCACATGCCGCGTACCACCAGGTCGATACGCACGCCGGACTGGCTGGCCTTGTACAGCGCGCGGATGATCTTCGGATCGGTCAGCGAGTTGAACTTGGCGATGATGTGCGCCGGTTTGCCGTCGAGAGCGAACTGGGTCTCGCGGGCGATCATGTCGAGCATGCCCTTCTTCAGGGTGAACGGCGCATGCAGCAGCTTCTTCATGCGCAACGTCTTACCCATGCCGATCAACTGGCTGAACAACTTGCCGACGTCTTCACACAAGGCGTCGTCGGAGGTCAGCAGGCTGTAGTCGGTGTAGAGCTTGGCGTTACCGGCGTGATAGTTGCCGGTGCCCAAGTGCGCGTAACGCACGATCTCACCGGCTTCGCGGCGCAGGATCAGCATCATCTTGGCGTGGGTCTTGAACCCGACCACACCGTAGATCACCACCGCGCCGGCCGCTTGCAGGCGGCTGGCCAGTTGCAGGTTGGACTCTTCGTCGAAGCGCGCGCGCAGTTCGATCACCGCGGTGACTTCCTTGCCGTTACGCGCAGCGTCCACCAGGGCGTCGACGATCTCCGAGTTGGCACCGCTGCGGTACAGGGTCTGGCGCACGGCGAGTACATGCGGGTCCTTGGCGGCCTGGCGCAACAGGTCGACCACCGGGGTGAAGGACTCGAACGGGTGCAGCAACAGGATGTCCTGCTTGCTGATCACGCTGAAAATGTTTTCGCTGTTTTGCAGCAGTTTCGGGATCTGCGGCGTGAACGGCGTGTATTGCAGCTCCGGGTGGCTGTCCAGGCCGGTGATGCTGAACAGACGCGTCAAGTTGACCGGGCCGTTGACCTGGTAAAGCTCGCTCTCGCCGAGGTTGAACTGCTTGAGCAGGTAGTCCGACAGATGTTTCGGGCAGGTGTCGGCCACTTCCAGACGCACCGCATCGCCGTAGCGCCGCGAGAACAGCTCGCCGCGCAGGGCGCGGGCCAAGTCTTCGACGTCTTCGGAGTCCAGCGCCAGGTCGGCGTTACGGGTCAGGCGGAACTGGTAGCAGCCCTTGACCTTCATGCCCTGGAACAGGTCATCGGCGTGCGCGTGGATCATCGACGACAGGAATACATAGTTATCGCCAGCGCCCCCCACCTCTTCCGGTACCTTGATGATCCGTGGCAGCAGACGCGGTGCCGGGATGATCGCCAGGCCGGAATCGCGACCGAAGGCGTCGATACCTTCAAGCTCAACGATGAAGTTCAGGCTCTTGTTGACCAGCAACGGGAACGGGTGAGTCGGGTCGAGACCGATCGGCGTGATGATCGGCGCGATCTCGTCGCGGAAGTAGCGACGCACCCAGGTCTTGATCTTGGTGGTCCAGTGACGGCGACGGATGAAGCGGACCTGATGTTTTTCCAGTTCCGGCAGCAGGATGTCGTTGAGGATCGCGTATTGGCGATCCACATGCCCGTGTACCAGCTCGCTGATGCGCGCCAGGGCTTGATGCGGTTGCAGGCCATCGGCGCCGGCCTGTTCACGGGCGAAGGTGATCTGCTTCTTGAGGCCGGCGACGCGGATCTCGAAGAACTCGTCCAGGTTGCTGGAGAAAATCAGCAGGAATTTCAGGCGTTCCAGCAACGGGTAGGACTCATCCAGCGCCTGTTCCAGCACGCGGATGTTGAATTGCAGTTGTGACAACTCACGGTGGATGTACAGGCTGCTGTCATCCAGGTTGGTCACCACGGCAGGCGCTGGCGCCGGGGCCGGCGCTTCGGCGACCACCACCGGCGGCGCCGGCTCCGGCACCGGCGGGGTCTCGGCGACGGATTCGACCACCGGGTGGGCGTCTTTTACGGCAACTTCTGAGAGTCCTTCGGTATTCATCGAGTGTTCCTGTGAGGGCTATTGTTGCTCTCTAAGCAATTGGGCAGCGCGGGCGGCGAAGTAGGTCAGAATGCCATCAGCGCCAGCACGTTTAAAGGCTGTCAGGGATTCGAGGATCACCCCTTCACTCAACCAACCATTCTGGATCGCGGCCATGTGCATGGCGTATTCACCGCTGACCTGATAGACAAAGGTCGGCACCTTGAATTCCTCTTTGACCCGATAAAGGATGTCCAGGTAAGGCATCCCGGGCTTGACCATCACCATGTCGGCGCCTTCGGCCAGGTCGGCGGCCACTTCGTGCAGGGCTTCATGGCTGTTGGCCGGGTCCATCTGGTACGAGGCTTTGTTGGCCTTGCCCAGGTTCAGGGCCGAGCCCACCGCATCGCGGAACGGACCATAGTAGGCACTGGCGTATTTGGCCGAGTAGGCCATGATCCGCACATTGACGTGGCCGGCCAGCTCCAGGGCTTCGCGGATCGCCTGGATGCGGCCGTCCATCATGTCCGACGGCGCGACCACCTGGGCCCCGGCGGCGGCATGAGACAAGGCTTGCTTGACCAGCGCGTCGACGGTGATGTCGTTCTGCACGTAGCCGTCTTCATCCAGGATGCCATCCTGCCCGTGGGTGGTGAACGGGTCCAGGGCCACATCGGTGATCACCCCCAATTCCGGGAAGCGCTCACGCAACGCACGGGTGGCGCGCTGGGCGATCCCTTGCGGGTTCCAGGCTTCGGCGGCATCGAGGGACTTGAGTTCAGCAGGCGTGACAGGGAACAGCGCCAGCGCCGGAATCCCCAACTCGACCCAGTTCGCCGCCTCTTCCAGCAGCAGATCAATGGTCAAGCGCTCGACACCCGGCATCGACGCCACGGCTTCCCGACGGTTTTCCCCGTCCAGCACAAAGACCGGCAGGATCAGATCGTTCGTGGTCAGTACGTTTTCACGGACCAGACGGCGAGAAAAATCATCACGACGGTTGCGACGCAGACGGGTCGCGGGAAACAGGCGATTGGCAGGGGTAAAGCTCACGACAGACTCCTGAGCCCGCGTTTACGGGCGAGTGTTGCAGTTATAAGCGGCCATTATGACGAAGGTATGACAGTTGTGCTTAACGATGCGACCTGTAGTCGCATTCGGCGTTTCTGTAGGAATTGTTCACTTCGTGACACATCTCGATACTTTCACGAATGATCGCGAAGGCGTAGGCTGCGCGTTCATTTCGCCAGCACCCAGACCATGCTTCAACAATTTCTGCATGACTTCGGCTACTTTGCCCTCTTCCTCGGGACGTTCTTCGAAGGCGAGACCATACTCGTTCTCGCAGGCTTCCTGGCGTTCCGTGGGTACATGGATATCAACCTGGTGGTGGTCGTTGCTTTTTTTGGCAGCTACGCCGGCGACCAGCTTTGGTATTACATGGGGCGCAAGCACGGCCGCAAACTGTTGGCACGTAAACCGCGCTGGCAATTGATGGGCGACAAAGCCCTGGAACATATCCGCAAGCACCCGGATATCTGGGTGTTGAGCTTCCGCTTTGTCTACGGATTACGCACGGTGATGCCCGTGGCGATTGGCCTGTCCGGCTATCCGCCCTTGCGCTACCTGTTACTCAACGGCATTGGCGCGGCGGTCTGGGCGGCGGCACTCGGTGCGGCGGCGTACCATTTCGGCGCGGTGCTGGAAGGCATGCTGGGCAGCATCAAGAAGTACGAGCTGTGGGTGCTGGGTGCGTTGTTACTGCTGGGCCTGGTTCTCTGGCTGCGGCGGCGGTTCAAGAACGCGCGCATCGCCCGTCAAGCCTGCGCCGACGCCAAGGCCCGACTGGCGGCCGCACAACTGAGTGAGACCAGCCCGACCGAGCCGCCTAAGACGCCAGTCGAGTAAGCCGGCCTCGGCAGCAGTAGAGGCCAATCAGGCTCAGCAAGCTGTAGCTCAACAGGCCCGGCCAGCCCAGGTGGCTGGCCGGGCAAAGCCCGACCAGCGGCGCCAGCCATACCAACGGCACATTCAGGCCCAGACGCACCAGTTCCGCCTTCAACGCCCACGGGCGGTTCTCCAGGGCGACGCCCAGGCTGAACAGGCCCAACGCCATTGCACTCCAGCCCAGCACCAACGCCGCCGTGGGCAGCCCTTCGCCGATGTTCATCAGATAACTGCCAAACCCCACATACACCGCGAATTGCACGGCGACGTACACCTGTTGCCGCGTATCCAGCGGCACCTCGAATTTGCGGAACTGGCTCAAGTCCGGCTTGGTCAACGGGTAGTTGGCCTTCACGTCGGCCGGCCGCCAGCCGGTACGCATGAACCAGATGCGCAGCTTGTCCCAACGGCTTTGCGTGCGCCGCGCGTCACTCCACAACTGCGCATAGAACTGCAGGTTGGCCCACAGCGGGTTCCAACTGGCCAAGGGGGTGGTGACGCCAAAGATCACCGGCTCGTTTTCGTCTTCTTCCTGAAACGAGCCAAACAGCCGGTCCCAAATAATGAACACCCCGCCGTAGTTGCGATCCATGTAGAGAGCGTTCTGTGCATGGTGGGCCCGATGATTGGATGGGGTGACGAAGAACCACTCGAACCAGCCGAGCTTGGGTACATGGCGGGTGTGGACCCAGAATTGATACAACAGGTTGAGCGAGGCGACGCTGATGAACACCACCAGCGGCACGCCGAGCACGGCCAGAGGCAGATAGAAGATCCAGCTCAGCAGAAAGCCGGTGCTGGTCTGGCGCAAGGCGGTGGTGAGGTTGTAGTCCTCGCTCTGGTGATGCACCGAATGTGCGGCCCACAGGATATTGCGCTCGTGACCGCAGCGATGCAGCCAGTAATAGCAGAAGTCGTAGAACACAAAGGCGAACACCCAGGTCCAGACGCTCTCGGCCGACAGCTCGATCAGCGCCAGGTGCTTGAGGGCGAATGCGTAGGTCAGCAATCCCACGCCCTTGGTCAGCAGCCCGGTGGTGGTGGACAGCACGCCAGTGCTGAGGCTGTTGATGGCATCCGCCACCCGATAATTGCGCGCGCCGCGCCAACGGTCGACGAGCAGTTCAACCACGATCAAGGCGATGAAAAACGGTACCGCGTAAGGCACGAAGTCCATGGGCTAGTCCGGTCTGTTTTTATTGCATCAAGATTAGGGGCTGCGGCGGGAGTTCCCATTGGCAACAGATGACAAATTAGTAGACATTTAACGCCATGAATCAGGAGAAATGCCCATGAGCAAAAAGATTGCAGTGATCCTTTCCGGCTGTGGCGTGTACGACGGCGCAGAAATCCATGAAAGCGTGATCACCCTGCTGCGCCTGGATCAGCGCGGCGCTCAGGTCCAATGCTTTGCACCCGACATCGCGCAGTTGCACGTGATCAACCACCTCACGGGCGAAGAAATGCCCGAGTCGCGCAATGTGCTGGTGGAGTCCGCCCGCATTGCCCGGGGCGACGTGAAAGACATTCGTGAAGCCAACGCCGAGGATTTCGACGCGCTGATCGTGCCTGGCGGGTTTGGCGCGGCGAAGAACCTGTCGAACTTTGCCAGCGCAGGCGCCGGTTGCAGCCTCAACCCGCAGGTATTGGCGCTGGCCGAAGCCTTTGCCGAAGCGGGCAAGCCGCTGGGACTGATCTGCATCTCGCCGGCCCTGGCCGCGAAGATCTATGGCCCGGGAGTGACCTGCACCATCGGCAACGATGCCGACACCGCCGCCGTGCTGGACAAGATGGGCGCCCACCACCAGGCATGCGCGGTGGACGATATCGTCGAAGACACCGCGCGCAAGCTGGTCAGCACCCCCGCCTATATGCTCGGCAAGAACATCAGCGAAGTCGCGTCAGGCATCAACAAGCTGGTGGATCGGGTGCTGGAGCTGACCCACGAAAACGACTAACCGGCCCGCATCAAGCGTGTGAGCAGGCGGTCGAGTGCGTTGGCGAACGCTTGCTTGTCCTTTTCCCCATGGGGCGGTGGACCACCGCCCATCTGGCCTTGCTCGCGCAGATCGGTGAACAGGTTACGCACCGCCAGCCGCTCACTCATGTTCTGCGGGCTGAATTCCTTGCCGCGCGGGTCGAGGGCCGTCACGCCGTTCTTCACCAGGCGGTCAGCCAGGGGCACGTCGCTGCAGATCACCAGCTCACCGGGCACCGCGTGCTCCACCAGGTAGTCATCCGCCGCGTCCGGGCCGCTGGGCACCACGATCAGCTTAACGCAGGCGAAGGCCGGCTTGATCTGGCTCTGCCCGGCCACCAGCACCACCTCGAACTGACGCTTGAGGGCGAACTTCACCACCTGGTCCTTGGCCGCGCGCGGGCAGGCATCGGCGTCGATCCACACGCGCATGCTTATGCCGCCAGCCGGCGCTTGTCGGCGATCCGACTGCGGCCATACATCACCATAATCGCCAGGATCGCCACCACCTGCGCACTCAGCGAGTAGGCATCGGCGTGGATACCCAGCCAGTCGAAGTCAAAGAACGCCACCGGCCGCGTGCCGAAGATACCGGCTTCCTGCAACGCCTTCACGCCGTGCCCGGCGAATACCACCGACAACGCACACAGCAGCGCCGCGTTGATCCCGAAAAACAGCGCCAATGGCAGCTTCGCCGAACCGCGCAGGATCACCCACGCCAGACCCATCAACAGCACCAGCGCCGTGGCGCCGCCCGCCAGCACGGCGTTGTGCCCGGCCGGGCCGGCTTGCAACCACAGGGTTTCGTAGAACAGGATCACTTCGAACAGCTCGCGGTACACCGAGAAGAACGCCAGCAGCGCGAAGCCGAAACGGCCACCGCCGCCCACCAGGCTGCTCTTGATGTAGTCCTGCCAGGCTGCTGCGTGGCGCCGGTCATGCATCCACACGCCGAGCCACAGCACCATCACACTGGCAAACAACGCCGTGCAACCTTCGAGCAATTCGCGCTGGGCGCCGCTCACATCGATCACATAGGCCGCCAACGCCCAGGTGGCCAAGCCGGCCAACAAGGCCAGGCCCCAGCCGACGTGGACGCCGCGCACCGCCGATTCCTGGCCGGTGTTACGCAGGAAGGCGAGGACCGCCGCCAGCACCAGGATCGCTTCCAGACCTTCGCGCAGCAGGATCAGCAAGCCTGAGATAAAGCTCAACGACCAGCTCAGGCCATCGCCGCCCAACAAGCCGGCAGATTCGGTGAGCTTGCCCTTGGCGGCGTCCAGGCGCTGCTGCACCTGTTCGAGCGGCAAGCCGTCCTGCAACGACTGCCGATAGGCCATCAGGGCCTTCTCGGTGTCTTTGCGCACGTTGGCGTTGACGTTGTCCAGGGAGCTTTCCACCAGCTCGAACCCTTCCAGATACGCCGCTACCGACAGGTCGTAGGCTTGCTCATGGTCACCGTTGCGGAACGCCGCAAGGCTCTTGTCGAGGGTGGCGGCGGTGTAGTCGAGCAACTGCGCCGGGCCGCGCTTGACCTGCGGCGGCTGGGCACGCTGGGCGCGGAACGTCGCAGCAGCGGCCGGGCCGTTGGCGGCCAACACTTCATTGGGGGTCTGGCGGGCCAGGTCGGCGAGGTTGAACGGTTGCGCGCTTTTCGCGGCAGCCGGGTCGGCCGTGAAGCCGGCGATGTAGGTGGCCAGGTCCCAGCGCTGACGTTCGTCCAGTTGGTCGGCGAAGGACGGCATGTCCGTGCCTTCGACGCCCAGGCCCAGCGTATTGTAGATCGCATAGAGGCTCAGGCGGTCCAGGCGCTCCGCGTTCTGCAGGTTCGCCGGCGGCGGCGTCATGCCGACGCCCGCCGGGCCATCACCGGCGCCGGCCGTGCCGTGGCAGACCGAGCAGTGCTGGGCATACAGTGGTGCGCCGCGGGTCGGGTCGGGCGTAATCGCCGGGGCCTGGCTGACTTCATACGCCGCCGCCAGCTTGGCGCCCAACTGCCGGGACTGACGGGCCACGCTGGCACCATCCTGACGAGCGGTCACGGCCGCGACCAATTCATCGACCCCTTTGACCAATTCCGCGCGCTCGGGCTTGGACGGCAGCTCAGCCACCAGGCCCTGCAATACCCCCAGAAATTCCACCTGCTCACGGTATTCCGATTCATCGACGACCTTGCCCGCCGCTACCGTCGGCGGATAGTCCGCGCCGATGTAGTCCAGCAAATGCAGGGCTTTCGTGGCGCCCTCGGCAGGCGCGGCCAACAGATTGAAGCTGCACGACATCAACGCCGGCAATAGCAGCCAGGCGAGAAAACGGAAGGGGGCAGTCATGAACGAATCTCAAAGGGAAATACGAAGTAACACATTGTTGAGCTTTATGAGATTTGACTCAAGGTGTAAGTGATTTGTATTTTGAGTAACAGAGCAGATTGAGCTGTAGCAATGACGCCACGCCCGACGATTCTGCGCTGAACCCAACGCGCACAGACAACGCAAAACCAATGTGGGAGCGGGCTTGCTCGCGATAGCAGTGGGTCAGCCGACTGACTCGGTGACTGACACTCCACTATCGCGAGCAAGCCCGCTCCCACATTGTCGATCCGGTTTCTTCAGCCCGGTCCGGGTTCAAGCCGTCGCGCGATGCAAGCTGGCGAGGAAGCCCGCAGCCCCCACGAACAACCCGGCAAACGTGCGGTTCATGCGTTTTTGCTGCTTGGGCGTGCGCAACAGGCGCAAGACTTTCGACGCCAGGCCGGTATAGCCCGCCATCACGATCATATCGACGCTGATCATCGTCGCGCCGAGGATCAGGTATTGGATCAGCAGCGGCGCCTGCGGGTTCACGAACTGCGGCAGCACCGCGAGCATGAACACCAACGCCTTGGGGTTGCTGGCGTTGACCAGAAAGCCACGGAACATCATCGCCATCGGCTTGCCGATCGGCCGTACTGCAGCGTCATCGGTCATGTCCATGGGCAACGCGCGCCATTGCTTGACGGCCAGGTACACCAGGTACGCCACGCCAAACCATTTGATCGCATAGAACGCGGTGGACGACGCCGCCAGAATGGCTCCCAACCCGCCGGCGACCACGGCGATCTGCATCGCCAGGCCGATTTGCAGGCCGATGGCGTTCCAGTAGCCGCGCAGGAAACCGTATTGCAGGCCACTGGACATCGAGGCGATGGCGCCTGCGCCAGGAGAAAGGGAAATGATCCAACTAGCGAGGAAAAAAGCCAGCCATGTGTCGAGTGCCATTGCACACCTCAGCAGCGAGTTTGCGGTTGTGCCTTAAGCTAACGCTGCCGACCGAAGGCTGGCTATAGTTTTTTGCATGATGTGAACGCTAGCGCTCGCCCGGGAGGACAGCACTGTCGCGCCAGCGGCGCACCGAGCGTTGGAAGAACAGGCTATTGGGCACCTGCACCGTCACGCCGCCGGTCCCCGCCTCTTCCACTTCGATCAGCGTGGTGTAAAGCAGGTTGATCGCCACTACCCTGCCTTTGACGCCGGGCTTGTCGACGGTGTCCACCAGCTCGACCACATCACCGAGGCGGAACGGCCCGACGGTGAAGATCAGGATCGCGCACAACAGGTTGGACAACACCGACCACATGGCGAAAAACGCCACCGCCGCCACCGCGACAAACCCCGACAGCGCGGTCCACAACACCGTGGCGGACACGCCCAGGCGCTCCAGCACGAAGATCAGCGCACTGCCCATGATCAGCCAGCGCAAGCCGCCACGCAGCGGCATCAACAGCTGCGGCGGGAAGGGGTAGTGCTCGCCGAGGCGGGTCAGGCCTTTGGCGACAAACCGCTGGGTCAGGTAGCCGGCCAGCAGGATCAGCAGGATTTGCACGCCGATCCACACGGGCGCGACCCATTGCGCCGGCAGCGGCAGTTGCAGCGCGTCCATCAGGACAGCGCCTCCAGCTCCGCTTGCAGGCTTTCGAGCAGTTCGAGGGCTTCCATCCAGCTTTCCTCCAACTGCCCTTCACGGACCTTGAGCTTGGCCTGCTCGGCCAGCAGATCGCGCAGTTCATCCTTGCGCGCGGCTTCGTACACAGCACTGTCGCCCAGGCTGGTTTCGATCTTGGCCAGGCGCTCGTGGACCTTGCCCAGCTCGGCTTCCAGCTTGTCGGCTTCGCGCTTGTGCGGCGCCAACTGCTGGCGCAGGGCGGCGGCGGCCTGGCGCTGGGCCTTCTTGTCGGTTTTGTCCGGGTTGACCGGGGTGTTGCTGGTCGGCGCGTTGCGCAGGCGGTATTCCGTCAGCCAGCGCGCGTAGTCATCGAGGTCGCCGTCGAACTCTTCGACTTTGCCGTCGGCCACCAGCAGGAAGTTGTCGGTGGTGCTCTTGAGCAAGTGGCGATCGTGAGACACCACCAGTACCGCACCGCTGAACTCCTGCAAGGCCATGGTCAACGCCAGGCGCATTTCCAGGTCGAGGTGGTTGGTCGGTTCGTCGAGCAGCAACAGGTTCGGCCGGTCCCAGGCGATCAACGCCAGGGCCAGGCGGGCTTTTTCGCCGCCGGAGAAATTCAGCACCGGCTCATCGATGCGCGCGCCACGGAAGTCGAAGCCGCCGAGGAAGTCGCGCAGGGGCTGCTCGCGTTCGGTCGGCGCCAGGCGCTGCAGGTGCAGCAACGGGCTGGCCTTGGCGTCCAGGGAGTCCAACTGATGCTGGGCGAAGTAGCCGACCACCAGGTTCTCGCCACGGGTCAGGCGCCCGGCCAGGGGTTGCAGCTCGCCCGACAGGTTCTTGATCAGCGTCGACTTGCCCGCGCCGTTCGGCCCGAGCAGGCCAATGCGCGCGCCCGGCGTGAGTTGCAGCTTGACCTTCTCGAGGATGGTTTTCTCGCCATAGCCCAGGCGGGCATCGGACAGGTCGAGCAACGGGCTGGAGATCTTCACCGACTCGCGGAACACGAAATCGAAAGGCGAATCGACGTGGGCCGCCGACAGTTCTTCCATGCGCTCCAGCGCCTTGATCCGGCTCTGGGCCTGGCGGGCCTTGGTGGCCTGGGCCTTGAACCGGGCGATGTAGCTTTCCATGTGCGCGCGCTGCGCCTGCTGCTTCTCGAACGCCTGCTGTTGCTGGGCCAGGCGTTCGGCGCGGGCGCGTTCGAACGCGGTGTAGCCGCCACGGTAGAGGGTGATTTTCTTCTGTTCGACGTGGGCGATGTTGTCGACCACGGCGTCGAGGAAATCCCGGTCGTGGGAAATCAGCAGCAAGGTGCCCTGGTAGCTCTTGAGGAAATCCTCCAGCCACAGGATCGCATCGAGGTCCAAGTGGTTGGTCGGTTCGTCGAGCAGCAACAGGTCCGAGGGGCACATCAGTGCCTGGGCCAGGTTCAGGCGCATGCGCCAGCCGCCGGAGAAGTCGGCGACCGGGCGGTCCATCTGTTCGTTGGTAAAGCCAAGGCCGGCGAGCATCTTGCGCGCACGGGCGTCGGCGGTGTAGCCGTCGGCGCTGTCCAGTTCCGCGTGCAGGCGGGCTTGAGCGGCGCCGTCCTGGGCTTTCTCGGCCGCGGCCAGGTCGTGTTGCACCTGGCGCAGACGCAGGTCGCCATCGAGCACGTAGTCGATCGCGATGCGGTCCAGGGTGTCGATCTCCTGGCGCATATGGGCGATGCGCCAGTCGGCCGGCAGCAAGCAGTCCCCGGAATCCGGGGTCAGCTCACCCAGCAACAGGGCGAACAACGTGGATTTGCCGGCGCCGTTGGCACCGATCAGGCCGGCTTTGTGACCGGCGTGCAGGGTCAGCTCGGCGTCTTCGAGAAGACGTTGCGGGCCACGCTGTAATGTTAGGCTTTGAAGTCGGATCATAATGGCGGCGGAGTCTACCAGCTTCGTTGGCCGCTGGCTTGGGTGTGAATATGTGCGCTGACCTATGGAGCTTTGCCCTCTCGACTTACGCCCGCCCGGGCGTCGAGGCTGCGTGCCTGCGTGTGCAGGAACAAGGCGCGGATGTGTGCCTGTTGCTCTGCGGGGCGTGGCTGGAACAGCGGGGCGTGGCGCTGACGCGTGAACGCGCGCTGGCGCTGAGGCATATCGCCGAGCCCTGGCAATCGCAGGTGGTTGAACCGTTGCGACAGGTACGCTGGCAATGGCGGGCCGTGGCGCAGCAGGATGCGCCCTTGGCGGCGTTACGGGAGCGGGTCAAAGCCCTGGAGCTGGACGCGGAACGCGAGTTGCTGGCGCGCCTGGAAGCGCTGGCAACGACATGGCTGACAGGCGAGGCGATGGGTCAACGATGGTTGGAAGGCCTGGCGGCTGAGGGAGCCGCCAACCTTGACCACGACGCGCTGCAGCAGCTGCGCGTCGCAGTCACCGGCACTTAGGAAGCGCTGGTTGGAGTGCTGTTGCTTGGCGCGACCGACGCAGGGGTGCTGGTCGATGCGCTTGGCGCTGCAGGGGTAGCAACCGATGCTGCCGGGGTGGCTGGCTTGGCCGGTGCTGGTTTTGCAGCAGCCGCTTTAGCCACTGGCTTGGCGGCTGGTTTCGCGGCAGCCGCTTTAACCACTGGCTTGGCAGCTGGTTTTGCAGCAGCGGCTTTAACCACTGGCTTGGCGGCTGGTTTTGCAGCAGCGGCTTTAACCACTGGCTTGGCAGCTGGTTTTGCAGCAGCAGTTTTGGCAGCAGGTTTTGCAGCAGCGGCTTTAGCCACTGGCTTGGCGGCTGGTTTGGCAGCGGCAGTTTTGGCAACTGGCTTGGCAGCCGGTTTTACAGCAGCGGCTTTAGCGGCTGGCTTGGCGGCTGGTTTGGCAACAACGGCTTTAGCCACTGGCTTGGCGGCTGGTTTTGCAGCAGCCGTTTTGGCAGCTGGCTTGGCGGCCGGTTTGGCAGCAGCGGTCTTGGCAACTGGCTTGGCAGCTGGTTTTGCAGCAACAGTCTTGGCAGCTGGCTTGGCGGCGGCCTTAGCCGGCGCTTTGGCGGCAACGGCTTTTGCCGGTGTACGAGCGCCCAGCACTTTCGATACAGCTTCCTTCACACGACCAACGCCCTGGGCCAGTTTCAGGCTTTCTTGAGCATCTTTTTTGAGTTGGGAAATGTAGGTGCGGGTTTCGGCTTGGCGATCCTTGAGGGCGTCCAGCATGTCCTCAAGTTCTTTGACTGCGTCTTTGGCTTTGGCTTGAGCCTTGGCTTTGCCGGCAGTGGCGGCGTCTTGCAATTTGGTGCGGGACTTATGCAGTTTTTCTTGCGCTTTACCGCGTTGTTTTTCCAACTTGGCGAGCAGTTTTTCTGCATCAGCCAAGGCTTGGGAACACGCGCTTTCCAAATGCTCGAGCAGACTGCCCGAGAGTTGTTGGAGTAAGTGCAACGGGGTATTTACAGGCTTTTGTTTGGCCGACATGGTTTACCTCCTGGCTGACGTGGGTGCGGCTCATACTAGCCCTCTGCTCTTACCGCCGCTAGGGCATGTTGACAGTATCGTTTGCCTTGCGTTGCACCGTGCGAAAAATCTTATCGATATAACGAAAAACCACGCCACTTTTTACCCTCTCACACTGGCATAATCCGTCGCACTTTCGGCTGGAGAAGACCCATGTCGCGTTACCTTTTTCTTGCGCTTGGCTTGGCGATTTCCGTGGCCAATGCAAACGAGCCGGCGTCCTCCAAAACCACTGCCCCGGACGCGCACGACCTCGCGTACAGCCTGGGCGCCAGCCTCGGTGAGCGGCTGCGCCAGGAAGTCCCCGACCTGCAGATCCAGGCCTTGATCGAGGGTCTCAAGCAAGCCTATCAAGGTAAACCGCTGGCACTGGATAGCGCGCGCATCGAACAACTCCTGGCGCAGCATGAAGCGCAGGACGAAGCCGATGCTCAGGCACCGCAAAGCGAAAAAGCACTCACGGCCGAACAGCAGTTTTTGACCCAGGAAAAAGCCGCGAGCGGCGTGCGCGAATTGGCCGATGGCGTTCTGCTCACGGAACTCACGCCCGGCAGCGGCAACAAGCCGTTGGCCAGTGATGAGGTTCAGGTGAAATACGTGGGGCGATTGCCCGATGGGACGGTGTTCGATCAAAGCACCCAGGCGCAATGGTTTCGTCTGGACAGTGTGATCAGCGGCTGGAGCAGTGCGCTGCAACAGATGCCGGTGGGCGCGAAGTGGCGCCTGGTGATTCCATCGGCACAGGCCTATGGCGCCGACGGTGCTGGCACGTTGATCCCGCCTTACACGCCCCTGGTATTCGAGATCGAATTGCTCGGCACCCGGCATTGATCCAATAAAAAACGGCGCGTCATACGCACCGTTTTTTTATCTCGTCAGCAACGGTCAGGCCTGGGCGACAGCCACATCCCGGTGAGCATTGTGCAGCACTTCGATCAGGCAATCCTCCAACTCGAAACGCTCATGGAGCAGGCCGCCCAGCTCTTTGAATTTCTCGGCAACACACTTGCCGGCATCACACAGGTCATTGAACGCCAGCAGCTTCTCGGTGATCACATCGATGCGTGGGTAGAGGGTCTCGGCCAATTCAAGACCACGCTGATCGTCAAAGGCTTCCGCCTCCTTGGTCAACTGTTCGTAGACGCCGAAATGACCGGCAGACACGTAGTCCACCAAGACACCGCAAAACGCCTGCAGCGGCTTGCGATTCATCGCTAATGCTTCGGGCTTCTCGCCGAGAGCATCAAACGCCCGAACCAGTTCGTGGCGTGCCTTCAACCAGCTGTCGATCAGCTTGTGCACCCCACCCCAGCGTTCCTGAGCATTCTGACAACTTTCCAGCATGATGATCTCTCTTCCCTATAGGGGGCGCTGCCACTCTGTGCCCGCGCAGTACTTCAAGGATAAAGCGGCAGCCGGACAAAGCCGCATCTGACAACGGTTTCAATAACGCATGCGGGCCAGATTATGCCCGCATGACTATGGCTTCAAGGTACGCAGGAGAGAAAGTTCATACAAGTGTTTAATCCCGTCCTACAACTTGCGACCACTTTTCAGCGTGTCGACAGGCGCAAGCGTTGGCTGAATATCAGCCGTGAAAACTGCATGAAACCCAGGATCAACATCGCCACGAAAAACAACAGACTCCACTCCGGGAGGCTCAAATCGAACAGGGTCCAGGTGATTTCCACGCAGTCGACGGTACCGTTGAAGATCGAGCGCAGCGCCTGCGAGAACGACAGGTTTTCGAGCATGTACTGCAAACTGGGCCAACAATCGCCAGCCTGATCAGACGCAGTGTTCTGCAGCAACACCTGGCGCACTGCGGTAATTGCGCCTAGCGCGGCACAGCCCATGCTCACCAACCCGTACCCATAGATGCCGTAGCGCTTGGGGTTATGAACAGCCGCGACTAGGTTGATCAACGTAAAGGTGGCGAGGAATAGCCGCTGAACCTGGCACAGAAAGCAGGGCCGCAGCAGCGCGCCATATTCCAGGTAGAAAGACGCACCCAACGTCAGCGCACCGGCCATGAACGCCAGGAAAAACAAGGAGCGTGAGGGGGCCAAAGACATTGTTTATCCGTACCGCGAGAGATAGGCCGTTACGGTAGAGGAAAGGCCTGACCCCTTTCAATACGCGTTAGAGCAGACGATTCCGTTAAAACGTAGGGACATCCCGCCAGAGCTTGGAGGACATAACCTGACGCAACGTAGGAATGTATTACGAACCCAGTTAAATCGAGTCTTTACACAGAACCCAAGGGTTGGCTGTCGGATGCATCCGAGCCAACCCTCGTACCTGTTCCTGCTTCAACCCCGCACCGGCGCGGGCAACGGTGAGGCGAGCAGACGGTTGTCCAGCAGGCCCAGGCCTTCCTGGAACAGCTGGTTGCTGCGCTCGGTGTCACCCAACTGGGCCAGCAGGCGTGCCAGTTCGGCACACGCCTCGGGGTTACGCTGCACCTGCAGGCTGCTTTCCAGATAGTCCCGCGCCTTGCCCCACAGACTGTTTTGCAGGCACAGGCGCCCGAGGGTCAACAGCAAGCTGGCATCACCGGGATGATCCTTGAGCCAGCCTTCGGCAAACTTCAACTGACGGGCCGGGTCACTGCCGCGCAACAGGCCATACAGGCGGATCAGGTGGCTGTCATACGCACGCTTGAGCGCGCCGCGCAGCACCTCTTCGGCCTTGGCATCGGCGCCCAGCTGGCGCAGTTGCTCGGCGTAGGCCAGCACTAACGGCGGCTCCTGGCGCTGGGCGGACGTCAGTTGCTGCCAGGCGCGCTCAAGCGCCTGCAACCCCGCTTCGCCCTGCTCTTCACGCTGGGCGGCCAGGCTCAGGTTTTCACCCCAGGCGCGGCGCTCCAGCTCGGCCAATTCGCCGGCCGGCAATACTTTGTCCTTGCGCAGCTCAGGCAACAGACGAATCACCGACGACCAATCGCCCCGCTGCTGATGCAAGCGTTGCAACTGGCGCAGCACCTGGGCGTTATGCGGATGACGCTCGTGCATGGCCTGCAAGGTGGTCAGCGCGCCGTCGGTGTCGCCACGGTCCGTCTGCAATTGCGCATGGCTCAAGGCAATCGCCAGTTCGGCCTGGGGCTGTCGCTCGAGGGCGCGCTCCAGCAGTCCGTCGCACTCTTCATATCGCCCTTGCTCGTTTGCCGCCCGGGCCGCGCCAAGGTAATACAGCAGCGGCTGGCGTTCGGCTTCGGCGGCACGATGCAGGTGGCGTTCGGCACTGGCCCAGCGGCCTTCGGCGAGGTCCATCTGGCCGTGCTCGATCGCGATCTGCACGCGCCGGCTGCGGTTACGCCGCGACCATGGGTTGACCACGCCGCCCGAGGTGCTCAACAGGCTCAACAACACACGAATCAGGTAGATCGCCAGGCCGATGACAAACACCGCCACCAGGGTAGCCCACAGGCTCGACTCGTAATGCAGCAGATGGGGATAGGTAATCAACACGTAGCCGGTGTGTTTCGAAATGCCCACGGCCAGCGCCAGGGCGACCGCAATCGCCAGCACCAGGATCACATAGAAACGCTTCATCGGCTCTACTCCTGGCTCGCCGGCGTGCCGGCCGAAGCCTTGGCTTCGTCGGCAGGCAAGTGACGACGTTCAAGGTATGCCTGCACGGCGGCCAGGCTGGCGGCCAGGTCCGGAGTCACAACCGAGACGGCCTTGGGCTCAAGCTCGGCGATACGCGCGAGCATCGCTTTGCTCTGCGGGTTGTCCTGGTTGAAGTTGTCCTGCAACACGCTGCGCGCTTCACCCAGCGAACGGCTGTACACCGCCGCCTCGCCATTGAGCGCAGCCCATTGCGCCTGTTCGAGGGCCAGGCTCAGGGCCAGGCGCACTTGGTTCAGGCCTTGGCCGGCGAGCAGTGGGCGAATGTTGTCATCGGGGTTGAAGTCGATGCGGAAGTAACGCGAGAGCTGCTCCCACCATTGGCTCAAGCGGTTTTCCGTATCGGTGGTCGGACGCCCATGGGATGTCGGTTCCTGAAGCTGGTACTCCGGCGCAATCGCCGCCAGTTGCACGACTTGATCGCGCAAGGCCGCCAATTGCAGGTAGAGCCCGGTACGGTCCGGTTGTTCGGTACTGCGCAACGCGGCAAGGCTCTTGGCCAATTGCTCGCGCGCGGCGTAGGAACCCGGATCGCTCTGCTCGCGAAGAATCTCGTCGGCGCCCTGGACCAGCGACTGCGCGCTGTTGATGTCCTGCAGGGCAGACAAGCGCAGGCTCGCCAGACGAATCAAGTGTTCGGCTTCTGCCAGGCGCCAGTCCTTGCGGCTGGCCCCGAGCACGGTTTCCAGGCGCTGGCCCAAACGCTGCTGGTCGCCCTGCAACTGGGCCAGCAAGCGGCGGCGCTCCTCCAGCTCGTCCGCACCCGGCAATTGCGCCAGGCGTGCAGCCAACTGTTGCTGGCTTTGCTTGAGGGTCTGGGACTGGTCGTCGAGGCTCTTTACCTGGCTCAGCTGTTGCTGGTTGCTGGCTTGCAGGGTGCGGACCTGCCAGATCCCCCACCCGCCGGCGGCAACGCCCGCAGCACCCAGCAGCAAGGCGACGATTGCCAGGCCATTGCCACGGCGCGGCGCGGTGACCGGTGTCTGGCCCGGCGCATCGAGCGCGGGCTGAGCTTCATCTTTAGGCAAGGCTGTTTCGCTCACGTATCCATCCTTTGCGTATCAGAGAGTGGGAACGGAATGGCTCCGTAACGCCACTAACAAAGCCGCGGCACTCGCGCCGCGACAATCCACAACTTTTTCTGCGCCAGCCGCCCGCGCCATCTCATAGACGCGCGGGCTGGGCACGAACAACGGCAGCCGGGCCACCTGTGGCCAATCCGAACCGGCCAGGGCCTGCAGGTGCAAAAAACCCTGCCCACTGCTGACCACCAGGCCGTTCAAGCGTTCCAACTGGATGCGCTGCATCAGTACACCCGGGTCGTAGGCCGGAAGGAAACGGCGATACAACTCCAGATAGTCGACACTAGCACCTTGCTCGCGCAAACGCTCAGCCAGCAGCTCTCGCCCGCCCTCGCCGCGCAGGATCAGCACCCGCGCATCGGTGCGCGCAACAGCCTCGCGCAAGGCGGGCAAGGCCAGCAAGGCCTCGCTGTCGTCGCCGCTGGGCGGATAATGAACGTCCAGGCCCTGATCGGCCAGTACCTGGGCGGTGGCGGCACCCACGCTGAACCACGGCAACCGCGGCCAGTGTCGGTCCAGGCGTTGCACGCCAAGGCGCGCCGCCGGTTTGCTGACCACAATTACCGCGCAATAGCGACCCAGGTCAGCCCAGACCGCCTGCTGCTCAGGCGTGACCGGCAAGGCTTCGATCTCCAGCAACGGCAGGCTGCGGCTGAAAATCCCGACATCCGACAACGACGCCGCCAACAGCGCAGACTCCTCGGCAGGCCGCGTCAGCAGCACACGCCAATCGGTCACTGCGGACCGGCCTCGCCGTAGACTTTTTGCAGGATGGCACCGGCGCCCTGGTCCAGCAGCTCTTCGGCAACCTGGATCCCCAGCGCCGTCGCATCACGCTGCGGCCCGCGCACTTGCGCGGTGATCAAGTTGCCGCCTTCCGGGTCGCCCACCAGGCCACGCAGCCACAGGTTTTCGCCTTCGAGCACGGCGTAGCAGGCGATTGGCACCTGGCAGCCACCATTGAGGTGTTTGTTCAGGGCGCGTTCGGCGGTGACACGGACGTCGGTGTCGTGGTGGTCGAGCGGTTTGAGCAAGGCGTGGATTTCACTGTCGGCGGTGCGACATTCGATGCCCACTGCGCCCTGCCCGCCGGCGGGCAAGCTGTCTTCGACGCTGATGACCGAGGTGATGCGGTCCTCGAAGCCGAGCCGGATCAAGCCGGCCGCCGCGAGGATGATCGCGTCATATTCACCGGCATCGAGCTTGGCCAAACGCGTGTTGACGTTGCCGCGCAGGAAGCGGATCTGCAGATCCGGGCGACGCGTCAGCAACTGGGCCTGACGACGCAGGCTGGAAGTGCCGACGATACTGCCCAACGGCAGCTCATCCAGGGACGCGTAGGTATTGGACACAAAGGCATCGCGCGGGTCTTCGCGCTCGCAGATGCAAAACAGGCCCAGGCCTTCGGGGAAGTCCATGGGCACGTCTTTCATCGAATGCACGGCGATGTCGGCTTCGTTTTCCAGCAGCGCGGTTTCCAGTTCCTTGACGAACAGACCCTTGCCGCCGATCTTCGACAGCGGCGAGTCGAGCAGCTTGTCGCCGCGACTGACCATGGGCACCAGGGATACCTGGAGCCCAGGGTGGGCCTGCTCGAGACGTGCTTTGACGTATTCGGCCTGCCACAAGGCCAGGGCGCTTTTACGGGTGGCGATGCGGATTTCGCGAGAGGACATGGATCAATCCGTACTGAATAGATACGGCAGATAATAACAGCTCAGGCAAATTCGCTTTGATTTGAATCAGCAAGTGCGGGGCCTCCCTGGCCACAGCGCACCGGGATCACGACTATAGACCGCGCTGCAGCCCGTGGACTAAAGCTGCTGCATCATCTTGCGCACGCCAGCGACATGGCGGCGGCTGACGATCAAGGCATCGCCGTTAAGCCCTTTCAGGAACAACTGAAAGTGCCCCAGGGGCGTGCGTTGCAGGCGCTCGATGCGCTCACGGGCCACCAGCGCGTTGCGGTGGATACGCACGAAACGGTCGCCGAATTCATCCTCAAGGGCCTTGAGCGGCTCATCGAGCAGCACTTCGCCAGACTCGTGACGCAGGGTCACGTACTTGTGATCGGCGATGAAGTACACCACCTGGCTCAGCGGAATCAGCTCGATACCCTTACGGGTGCGTGCGCTGATATGGCTGCGCGGCCCGTTACCGCTCTGGGCGGCGGGCTGGGTCAGGGCGGCGAGCTGGACGCGATTGGGGCGCTCGGCTTTTTTCAACGCCTTGAGCAACACCTCGGCAGTCACCGGCTTGGCCAGGAAGCTGACACCGCTGGCTTCCAGGGTTTCGGCAGGGAATTCTTCCTCGGCGGCACACAACACCACGGCCGGCGGCGATTCGCGCTCGCTCAGGCGGGCGGCGACTTGCAGGCCATCCAGGCCCGGCATGCGGATGTCGAGCAGCACCACATCCGGCTTGAGGCTGTCGATCAACGTCAACGCCTCCTCACCCGTGCTGGCGCTCGGTTCAAGGACTGTATAACCCTCGAGTTCGCTGAGCAGACGGCTCAGTCGCTCGCGGGCTTGGGGTTCGTCATCAACGATCAGGACATTCATATTGCGCTGGATTCCTGCGTGAGTCTCGCACAAGGATAGCGTAGACAGGTGCGGTGACTTGCGTCACAGCGATCCACGCTAAGACTAGCGCGAGCGGCAAAAAGTGCCCTGAGAGCGGCACTCATATTTATCCGGACCTGTTCAATAGCGCCCAAAACCTGCCGCCCTTGGGCATCGTCGTAGGGTTTGCTGATACACAATCCGAATACCCCCCTTGTTTAATGGTAGTCAGGGTTATGACCGCATCACCTGACTTTGGTGCATTCACACACTATCAGTCCAACTGTAGACGCTCGCCGAGACGACATTGCTCATTCGTCAAATATCGTTTCAATAAGCACCTCTGCCCAGTCTCTTCCCGGACGCGGTCGGCGGCAAGGCACTTAGCCATGCTTGGCACAAATAAAATGCCGACCACCCGCAGCACCGCCTCCACGGGCAACCCTGTTATTATCGTCGGCACACCTCCACGCCTCTTTTAAGCAGATCACGAGCGAATCCATGAGCACCGACAAGACCAACCAGTCCTGGGGCGGCCGCTTCAGTGAACCCGTCGACGCCTTCGTCGCCCGCTTCACCGCCTCCGTCACCTTCGACCAGCGCCTGTACCGCCACGACATCATGGGCTCGATCGCCCACGCCACGATGCTGGCCAAGGTCGGCGTGCTGACCGACGCCGAGCGCGACAGCATCATCGACGGCCTGACCACCATCCGCGGTGAGATCGAAGCCGGCACGTTCGACTGGCGCGTCGACCTGGAAGACGTGCACATGAACATCGAAGCCCGCCTCACCGATCGCATCGGCGTGACCGGCAAGAAACTGCACACCGGGCGCAGCCGTAACGACCAGGTGGCCACCGATATCCGCCTGTGGCTGCGTGACGAAATCGACCTGATCCTGGCCGAAATCACCCGCCTGCAAAAAGGGTTGCTGGAACAGGCCGAGCGTGAATCGGACACCATCATGCCCGGCTTCACCCACCTGCAGACCGCACAGCCGGTAACCTTCGGCCACCACCTGCTGGCCTGGTTCGAAATGCTCAGCCGCGACTACGAGCGCCTGGTGGACTGCCGCAAGCGCGCCAACCGCATGCCGTTGGGCAGCGCCGCGCTGGCGGGCACTACCTACCCGATCGACCGCGAGTACACCGCACAACTGCTGGGTTTTGACGCCGTGGGCGGCAACTCCCTGGACGGCGTGTCGGACCGCGACTTCGCCATCGAATTCTGCGCCGCCGCCAGTATCGCGATGATGCACCTGTCGCGCTTCTCCGAAGAACTGGTGCTGTGGACCAGCGCGCAATTCCAGTTCATCGACCTGCCCGACCGCTTCTGCACCGGCAGCTCGATCATGCCGCAAAAGAAAAACCCCGACGTGCCGGAGCTGGTACGTGGCAAGAGCGGCCGCGTATTCGGCGCGCTGATGGGCCTGCTGACCCTGATGAAAGGCCAACCCCTGGCCTACAACAAGGACAACCAGGAAGACAAAGAACCGCTGTTCGACGCCGCCGACACCCTGCGCGATTCGCTGCGTGCCTTTGCCGACATGATCCCGGCGATCAAGCCCAAGCACGCGATCATGCGTGAAGCGGCGCTACGTGGGTTCTCCACCGCGACCGACCTGGCGGACTACCTTGTGCGCCGTGGCCTGCCGTTCCGCGACTGCCACGAAATCGTCGGCCATGCCGTGAAGTACGGCGTGGAAAGCGGCAAGGACCTGGCGGAAATGAGCCTGGAAGAACTGCGCCAGTTCAGCGACCAGATCGAGCAGGACGTGTTTGCCGTGCTGACCCTGGAAGGTTCGGTGAATGCGCGCAACCACGTGGGCGGTACCGCGCCGGCCCAGGTCAAGGCCGCCGTCGTGCGCGGCCAGGTCCTGCTCGCCAGCCGCTAGGTCGAAAATGTGGGAGGGGGCTTGCTCCCTCCCACATTGATCACTTCTTCGCCGCCACCATCGCCATGAACGCCGGCATCGCCGCTTCCCTGTCCGCCGCCACCTTCAGGGCGTTAGGCATGGCGTGCAAACGCTCCAGCAATGCCTTGGCCGTCGGCAATTCAGCCAACAGGTCCAGGCCGAACAGCTTCTCGGCCACGCCGCAGGCGAGGTTCAGGCTGTACATGAAATACAGATCGGCAATCGTAAAGCTCTCCCCCGCAACGTAAGGCGCGAACTTGCCGTGCCGACCTAACGTCCCCACCCCCAGCAGCAACTCGGCCCGGGCTTTGTCCTTGATCGCCTCCGGCACCGGCATGCCGAAATACGCTTCGGCGAAACACGCACGGGCGGGCAGCTCGATGTACAGCTCGATTTCCCTGCACAATGTCAGCACCTGAGCGCGCTGAAACGGTTCGGCCGGCAGCAGTGCGGGGCCTTCCTGGGTTTGCTCGATGTATTCGAGGATCACGCTGGTTTCGTTGATAAAGCCCTGTTTGACACCCAGCACCGGCACCTTGCCCCGCGGGCTGATCGCTAGGGCGGCGGGTGTTTGCCCGGCAAAAAAAGGCACCTCTTCGAATGCCAGGCCTTTCTCCAAGAGCGCCAGCTTGACCATGTTGTAGTAATTGCTGACCGAAAATCCGTAGAGCTTGAGCATCGCAAAGCCTCCAGGCCATGTGCGGGGTTGGCTGCATGAGTTATAGATCCGCCCGACCAACCTGGCTAGCAGCATCACCTGCCTGAATGGGGGTAGACTGGCGCCCTTTTCTTGAGGAGCCTGCCATGAGCGAGCCGACCGATATCGACAACGACGAAGAAGCGTTCACCGAAAGCACGCTGACCCAGGCCATCGAAAACCAGATCGAAAGCGACAATCCGCCCGCCGCCAAGGCCACGTTCAACAAGCTGACGCTGGTGGGTTACGAGCGCGAAGAGATTTTGAACATGATGGCCCATGTGCTGGCTGTGGAAATCGACAAGATGCTCGACGAAGACCGCGCCTTCGATACCCAATGGTATGAATCCGCCTTGCGCGCACTGCCCGAGCTGCCGCCTGAAAACGCCTGAAGCGAGCGCCCGTGTGGCCGGGAAGCCTGCTTCCTCGCCACAACACTGCGCCATATCAACAGCCGCGAGTTTCCCACTGGACAGCCCGCCAAAGTACGTTCACCTTAGGGCCTGCTAGCCTCTAACAAATTCTTAGAAAGTCTGGAGTCCCTATGTCGTATACCCCTGAGTTGGTTGCCGAACTGGAAATCCTTGCACTCTTCAACCTGGACAGCTCCCAGGAAGGTCTGAAAGTCCATCAGACTGCCGCACCGACTGCTATCGCCGCCGCCAAACGCCTGTTCGAGAAAAAACTGATCGACCAACCGGACGGCGGTTACCTGACCAGCCTTGGCCGGGACGCTGCAGAACAAGCCCAAACCCTGCTGACCATCCTGACCACCGCCGCAACCAAAGAAGCTGCCTGATTCCGGATACTGCCCATGGAGTCCGCCGCGGCGGATTCCGAGGGCATTGCCGCGAACCGGATAAAATTCTGACGCCAAAAACCGTTTCCCCTCTAAACCTCCTACGCTTCTGAATGTAAACTCCTACACGGCCGCCCATGTCGGGCCTTGCACGCCGCCGAGTTCGACATGACCCGCACCCATGAGATCCGCCCCGACCTGGACGAAGGCATCGACCGCAAGGTGCTGGCCCAACTGCGCGCGCGGTTCATGGCGCTTAACGCAGGGCGCATGGCCCGGGCTGTCGAAGGGCTGACGCCACGCCAGCAAAGCGTATTGACCCTGCTGCCGCTGTTTTTCCACGTCAATCACCCGCTGTTGCCCGGTTACGTGTCGGGCAGCACCCCGGCCGGGCTGTCGAATTTCGAACCCGACGCGCAGGCCCTGAACGAAGCCCAACGCCTGACCCGTTCGTTCTCCTACAAACCGCGCCACGGCAACCCGCCGCAGCCGATCCATGGCCTGTTCCTGATGGGCAGCCTCGGCACATTGGCCCAAGCCGACCAGAGCGACATGGACGTGTGGGTATGCCACGCCCCCGACCTGAGCGACAACGAACTGGTCGAGCTGCGCAAGAAATGCCAGTTACTGGAAGCCTGGGCCCAGAGCATGGGCGCCGAGGCGCACTTCTTCCTGATCGAGCCGAGCCGGTTTGTCTTGGGCGAACGCGACACGCAACTGAGCTCCGACGACTGCGGCACCACCCAGCATTATCTGTTGCTGGATGAGTTCTATCGCACCGCCATCTGGCTCGCCGGCCGCACGCCGATCTGGTGGCTGGTGCCGGTGTATGAAGAAGTGCGCTACGCCGAGTTCACCCACACGCTGATTTCCAAACGCTTTATCCGTGCCGATGAAACCCTCGACCTCGGCCACCTGGCGCGCATCCCGCCCGGTGAATTCATTGGCGCCGGGCTGTGGCAATTGTTCAAGGGCATCGAATCGCCCTACAAGTCGCTGCTCAAGCTGCTGCTGACCGAGGTCTACGCCAGCGAGCACCCGAACGTGCAGTGCCTGAGCCTGCGCTTCAAACGGGCGGTGTTCGCCAACCGGATGGACCTGGACGAGCTGGACCCTTACGTCGTGGTCTACCGGCGCATCGAGGAATACCTCAACGCGCGCAACGAGCCGGAACGCCTGGAACTGGTACGGCGCGCGCTGTACTTGAAGGTCAACCGCAAGCTCAGCGCCGGCCAGCGCACCGTCGGCTGGCAGCGCCTGTTGCTGGAACGCCTGGCCCATGAATGGGGTTGGGACCAGCGTCAACTGGCGCTGCTCGACAGCCGCAGCCAATGGAAAGTACGCCAGGTCGCCTCCGAGCGCCGCGCCCTGGTCAATGAGCTGAACTACAGCTATCGCTTCCTGACCCAGTTCGCCCGCACCGAACAGACCGTCAGCCTGATCAACAAGCGCGACCTCAATGTGCTTGGCCGTCGCTTGTACGCGGCGTTTGAACGCAAGGCCGGCAAGGTCGAATTCATCAACCCCGGCATCGCCCCGGACCTGGCCGAAGACACCCTGACCCTAGTGCAATCGGCCAACCGCAAGGAACCGGGCCAGCATCATTGGGGCCTGTACAACGGCAACCTCACCGCCCTGGAATCGGAGCACTTCGCGCCGATCAAGCGCAGCCGCGACCTGCTGGAAATGCTCACCTGGTGCCACCGCAACGGCGTGATCGACAGCAGCACGCGCCTGGCGCTGCACCCAGGCGTCAGCGACATGACCGAATTCGAACTGTTCAACCTGCTGGGCAGCCTGCAACAGACCATCGCCCTGCCCCTGGCCAGCGTCGATGAAGAGCGCCTGCTGCGCTCGGCGGTGCCGGAAGAAGTGCTGTTGCTGATCAACGTCGGCGTCGACCCGCTCAAGCACCATCGCGACCTGAACATCCTGATGACCACCGAGCGCACCGACTCCCTGAGTTACGCCGGCGTGCGCGAAAACCTGGTGCTGACCCTCGACCAGATCACGCTCAACAGCTGGAACGAGGTGATGGTCAGCCGCTACGACGGTCCCCATGCCCTGCTCGACTGCCTGCGCGACTACCTCAACCAGTTGCCGTCGGACCACCTGCCACGCCTGCGGGTGCGCTGCTTCTGCCACAACCGCGCACAGTTCATTGCCCAGCGCGTGGAAGACATCTTCGACACCGCGCAGAACCTGCTGCTGGGACAGGGCAACCATCGCTACTTGCTGCAGGTGCAGCAGCACTATCACGTGATGGAGCTGATGCCCGGCCAGGCCACCCACGTCTCACTGGCGACCCAGGACGCGCTGATCGCCTACCTCAGCGAAGAACTGGCCAGCTACAGCCCGTTGCACCTGGACGCCATGGCCCTGGAAGACCACGACCTGGCGCTGCTGCTGCCGATGGGCATGGCCGAATGCGTGCAGGTGTTTTACCGGGTCAACGAAGGCTTCGCCGAGCTGTATGTGCTGGATGAGTTCAACGCGCTCTGGCAGCAACGCTTGCCGTTCCATGATGAACAGAGCCTGCTGGCGCCGTTGCAGCGTTTTCTGCAGTCGATCATCTATCGCCGGGACGCGCTGTCGCCCCTGGACCCGCAAGAACCGCTGGGCGCGGTGCAAACCTTGTATTACCAACTGTTGCCGTCGGGCAGCAATCGCGCACGCGGTATCGAGCCTCGGCCGGCCCCGCAAAACCCGGCCAACAAGCCGTTTTATGACGTGCAGGCGATTATCGGCAAGGCGGCGCCGGGCCAGGTGGGGATCACCCTGTACTGCAATCAGCGGGAGTTTTCCGAACTGGAGTTTGGCGACCAGCTGTTTGCAGTGGTCGCCCGGGAGATCGTCGGGCAGCGCCGCGAAACCGAGCGCTACCGCTGCTATATCACTGATCTGGATCTGTCGGGCCTGCTCGGCGACGTACAAAGCCCGAGCAATCTGTACCTGCGTTACAAAGCCGAGCTGGAACAGGCGCTCAATGAGGCACTGAAGCAGATTTAAAGCGAGAAGGCGCCGCCGTCTTTGGGCTGGCCTTCAACACTGAGCAGTTCGAGCTTGAGGGTCTTGCCGCCGGGTGCTGGCCAGTCGATGTGCTGGCCCACTTTCAGGCCGAGCAACGCGCTGCCCACCGGCGCCAGGATCGAAATCTTGCCCGCGTCGGCATTCGCATCCTTGGGGTAAACCAGGGTCAGGTGATAGTCCTTGCCGCTGCCTTGCTCGCGGCAATGCACGCTGGAGTTCATGGTCACGACGCTTGCAGGCACTTCATCGTGGCCAACCACTTCTTCGGCGCGGTCGAGTTCGTGCTGCAGGGCTTCTACACCTGGCGAATTCTCGCCGACACGGTCGATCAGTTGCTCAAGACGCTGCACGTCGAGACGGGTAAGAATGATGGAAGGTGCGGTCATGATTCAGGCAGACTCCTTTTTTCTGCACAAAAAAGCAAAACCCCGCCAGGAAAAGGCGGGGTTCTCACGGACCTCGATGAGTTGAGGTGTACCCGGACACTACCACAGCACCGTAAATAAACAAGACGGGCTCAAGGCCCGACTTTGCGCCGCTCGGCCTGGGCCACGATCACGCGTCGCCGCTGATCATCGGCGGAGCGCCATTCACGGATGTCTTCCACATGGCGAAAGCAGCCAAGGCAGACTTTTGCCTCGTCCAGCCGACACAAACTGATACAAGGTGACGGCACCGCCGGGCTGACATTACTGAACAACGGCTTGGGCGGACGCACGATTGCAGGCTGGCTCACAATCAATTCTCGTCGGGGTTCAGCTCATCGAAGCCGAGCTCGACGCCGGCTTGTTCCTGAACCAGCCGCGCGAGCATTTCGCTGAGCAGCTCATCGCTGGTATCGCACTGCCAATTGCGGTCTTCTTCGTTGTAATCGAAGTGAAAACCACCGGAACGTGCCGCCAGCCACAGTTGGCGCAGCGGTTCCTGGCGACTGAAGATCAGTTGAGTGCCGTTCTCGAACTTGACGGTCAGCACCCCGGCCGAGCTTTCCAGGTCCACATCCAGGCCGCTGTCGTCGAAAATATCTTCCAGCGCGTTCTGGGTCGAATCCACCAGGTCGTGAAAACGGGCTTCGGTCAAACTCATTGCGGCAACCTCAAAAGTGTCTGGTTTTGCTCAAGCGCCGCACGATACGGACGCGCTCCGCCGATTGCAAAGGATACCGAGTTCATTACCAATGGCGGTAAGAAATATCCCCGACAAGCGTAGCCAGCTTCGCAGTTATGTCGGCAAACCCCCGCCGGACGGGTATTCCGGCGCATAGGCAAGCTGGCGGGTGGTCGGTATACTCGGGCGCAATTAATGCATATTCAAGGATTTCGCCATGAAGCGCCTGATCTCTTCCCTTGCTGCGCTCGTCGCGGTCGCTTGCCTCGTTAGTGCCTGTGGTCAAAAAGGCCCGCTGTATCTGCCCGATGACAGCAAAGACCCGAATGAACAGGCGCAATCGTCGCAAAAGCCTGCCAAAGCGCATAAGCACGACACTTACTAAGGGAACCCCATGGACGCTTTTAACTACCGGAACGGCGAGCTGTTCGCGGAAGGCGTGGCGCTGTCCGCAATTGCCGAGCGCTTTGGCACCCCGACCTATGTGTACTCGCGCGCGCATATCGAAGCCCAATATCGCTCTTTCACCGACCCGTTGAACGGCGTGCCGCACCTGGTGTGTTACGCGGTCAAGGCCAACTCCAACCTGGGCGTGCTCAATGTCCTGGCGCGTCTGGGCGCCGGTTTCGACATCGTCTCCCGCGGCGAGCTGGAACGTGTCCTGGCGGCAGGCGGCCAGGCTGACAAGATCGTCTTCTCCGGCGTCGGCAAGAGCCGCGAAGACATGCGCCGTGCCCTGGAAGTCGGCGTGCATTGCTTCAACGTCGAATCCACCGACGAGCTGGAGCGCCTGCAAGTGGTCGCCGCCGAGATGGGCGTTCGCGCGCCGATTTCCCTGCGCGTCAACCCGGACGTCGACGCTGGCACCCACCCGTACATTTCCACCGGCCTGAAAGAGAACAAGTTCGGCATCGCCATCGCCGATGCCGAGGACGTGTACATCCGCGCCGCCCAATTGCCGAACCTGGAAGTGCTGGGTGTCGACTGCCATATCGGCTCGCAACTGACCACCCTGCCGCCGTTCCTGGATGCCCTCGACCGCCTGCTGGCGCTGACCGACCGCCTCGGCGAGTGCGGCATCTACCTGCAGCACATCGACCTCGGTGGCGGCGTGGGCGTGCAGTACCGCGATGAAGAGCCGCCGCTGATCGGCGACTACATCAAGGCCGTGCGCGAACGCCTGGAAGGCCGCGACCTGACGCTGATGTTCGAGCCGGGCCGCTACATCGTCGCCAATGCCGGCGTGCTGCTGACCCAGGTCGAGTACCTCAAGCACACCGAATACAAGGATTTCGCCATCGTCGATGCGGCGATGAACGACCTGATCCGCCCGGCGCTGTACCAGGCCTGGATGAATGTCACCGCCGTAACGCCTCGCGACAGCGCAGCGCGCGCCTATGACGTCGTCGGCCCGATCTGCGAAACCGGCGACTTCCTGGCCAAGGATCGTCAGTTGGCCCTGGAAGAAGGCGACCTGCTGGCCATTCATTCGGCCGGTGCCTACGGGTTTGTCATGAGTTCCAACTACAACACCCGCGGGCGTGCCGCCGAGGTGCTGGTGGACGGTGATCAAGCGTTTGAAGTGCGTCGCCGCGAGACGGTAGCCGAGTTGTATGCTGGCGAAAGCCTGCTGCCGGAGTAAGCCATGCTGCTGCGTTTTACCAAGATGCACGGGCTGGGCAATGACTTCATGGTCCTTGACCTGGTCAGCCAGCACGCGCACATCCTGCCCAAGCACGCCAAACAGTGGGGCGACCGTCATACCGGCATCGGCTTCGACCAGTTGCTGATCGTTGAGGCGCCGAGCAACCCGGAGGTGGATTTCCGTTACCGGATCTTCAACTCCGACGGCTCCGAAGTGGAACAGTGCGGCAACGGTGCGCGCTGCTTCGCCCGCTTTGTGCTGGACAAGCGCCTGACCGCCAAGCGGCAGATTCGTGTCGAGACCAAGAGCGGCGTGATCGAGCTGGATGTCCGCAGCGACGGCCAGATCAGCGTCAACATGGGCGCGCCACGCCTGGTGCCGGCGGATATTCCGTTCCAGGCCACCGAGCAGGCCACCCACTACACCGTCGATGTCGACGGCCAGGCTGTCGAACTGGCGGCGGTGTCCATGGGTAACCCCCATGCGGTGCTGCGGGTCGACGACATCAATAATGCGCCGGTGCACGAGCTGGGGCCGAAGATCGAACATCACCCGCGCTTTCCGGCACGGGTCAATGTGGGCTTCCTGCAGGTGATCGACCGCTCCCGCGCGCAATTGCGCGTATGGGAACGCGGCGCCGGCGAAACCCAGGCCTGCGGCACCGGTGCTTGCGCCGCTGCCGTGGCCGCGATCAGCCAGGGGTGGATGGATTCGCCGCTGCTGATCGACCTGCCCGGCGGACGTTTGTCCATCGAATGGGCAGGCCCCGGCCACCCGGTGATGATGACCGGGCCGGCCACGCGCGTATACGAAGGACAGGTCCGTCTATGAGTGAGCCAAGCAAATGACCGATAAGCCTCAAGTACCCGCACAAGCATCCCCGAGCGAAAGTCTGGAGGCCGCTGCCGTCGCGGCGTACCTTGAGGCTAACCCGGACTTCTTCGTCGAACACGAAGAACTGCTGCCGGCCCTACGCATTCCCCACCAGCGTGGCGACACCGTGTCACTGGTGGAGCGGCAGATGAAGATCCTGCGCGAGCGCAACATCGAAATGCGCCATCGGCTCTCGCACTTGATGGACGTCGCCCGCGATAACGACCGCCTGTTCGACAAGACCCGTCGACTGATTCTGACACTGATGGACGCCACCAGCCTGGAAGAAACGGTGATCGCCGTGGAAGACAGCCTGCGCCAGGACTTCCAGGTGCCCTTCGTCAGCCTGATCCTGTTCAGCGACAACCCGATGCCGGTCGGGCGCTGGGTCAGCGGCGGCGAAGCGCAAACGGCGATCGGCGGCCTGCTTTCCGAAGGCAAGACCATCAGCGGCACCTTGCGCGAGCATGAACTGGACTTTTTGTTTGGCGCCGAGCAGCGCAAGCAGATCGGTTCGACCGCCGTGGTCGCCCTCAGCCATCAAGGCCTGCATGGGGTACTGGCCATCGCCAGCCGTGATCCTGCGCACTACAAAAGTTCGGTGGGCACGTTGTTCCTGACCTACATCGCCGAAGTGCTGGGCCGCGTATTACCGCGCTTCACCACCGCCCTGCGCGCGGTGCGCTGACCATGGAACGGCAACTGGACGCTTATTGCGCACACCTGCGCAGCGAGCGCCAGGTGTCGCCCCACACCCTGGAAGCCTACCGACGGGACTTGAACAAGGTCCTGGCCTACTGCGAAAAGCAGCAGATCCCCAGCTGGAAGGCCTTGGACATCCAGGGCCTGCGCAGCCTGATCGCGCGCCTGCACCAGCAGGGCCAATCCTCGCGCAGCCTGGCGCGCCTGCTGTCGGCGGTGCGCGGCCTGTATCACTACCTCAACCGCGAAGGCCTGTGCGACCACGACCCGGCCAATGGGCTGGCCCCGCCCAAGGGCGAGCGGCGGCTGCCCAAGACCCTCGACACCGACCGCGCCCTGCAATTGCTCGATGGCGCCGTCGAGGACGACTTCCTGGCCCATCGCGACCAGGCGATCCTGGAGCTGTTCTATTCTTCGGGCCTGCGCCTGTCGGAACTGACCGGGCTGAACCTCGATCAGCTCGACCTCGCCGACGGCCTGGTGCAAGTGCTCGGCAAAGGCAGCAAGACCCGCGTGCTGCCGGTGGGCAGAAAGGCCCGGGAAGCGCTGCAACTGTGGCTGCCCCTGCGCGCACTGACCAACCCGGCGGACGACGCCGTATTCGTCAGCCAGCAGGGCCGACGCCTGGGGCCGCGGGCGATTCAACTGCGGGTCAAGGTGGCCGGCGAGCGCGAGCTGGGCCAGAACCTGCATCCGCACATGCTGCGGCACTCGTT
The DNA here is from genome assembly GCF_053502595.1 of Pseudomonas sp. LY-1. Lineage (NCBI taxonomy): Bacteria > Pseudomonadati > Pseudomonadota > Gammaproteobacteria > Pseudomonadales > Pseudomonadaceae > Pseudomonas > Pseudomonas sp. LY-1. The sequence goes on from NZ_CP094353.1 coordinate 6,627,345, forward strand.
TGCCAGCCATTTGCTGGAGTCGTCCCAAGACCTGCGTGCGGTGCAGGAACTGCTCGGCCACTCTGATATCAAGACGACACAGATCTACACCCACCTGGACTTCCAACACCTGGCAACGGTGTACGACAGCGCCCATCCACGGGCCAAACGCATCAAGGGCGGCGACTCATGAGCATCAAGCTGATCACCTTCGACCTCGACGACACCCTCTGGGACAACGTCCCCGTCATCATCAGCGCCGAAGCGTCGATGCGCGAATGGCTGGCCACCCATGCCGCCAAGGTCGGCGAACTGCCCCTGGAACATTTCGCCAGCCTTCGCCAGCAGGTGCTGGAACGCCATCCCGAACTCAAGCACCGCATCAGCATGCTGCGCCACCGCGTACTGATGCACGCGTTTGAAGAGGCCGGTTATCCACAACCTGAAGCGACGGAAATGGCCGATGTGTGCTTTGAAGCGTTCATTCATGCGCGCCACCAGCTCACCGTATTCCCCGAAGCCGAGCCGATGCTGCAAGCGCTGCGCAAACACTTCCTGCTGGGCGTGATCACCAACGGTAACGCTGACGTACAGCGCGTCGGGTTGGCGGACTACTTCCACTTCGCGCTGCGCGCAGAAGACATCGGCATCGCCAAGCCGGATGCGCGGTTGTTTCAGGAAGCGCTGCAACGGGGCGGGGTGGACGCCAGCGCGGCGGTGCATATCGGCGATCATCCCGGTGACGACATCGCCGGAGCGCAACAGGCGGGGCTGCGTGCCGTGTGGTTCAACCCGACAGGCAAGGTCTGGGAAGGGGATAAACTCCCGGATGCGCAGATTCGCAGCCTGACGGAACTGCCTCCGCTGCTCAAAAGCTGGCAGTAAGTGGGAGGGGGCTTGCCTATATTGGCAGGCGGTGAGTCGTAGGAATTTGTTTCAGGCATGAAAAAGCCCGCAGCGACGGCGGGCTTTTCCAGCAAGCCAGAAGCAGACCTCAGATAGGTCGGCTGCCGTACTTGTTATCCGGCTTCTTGGGTGGATCTGCCACCACGTTGGCCTCGACTTCCTGCACTTTGCCGCCTTTAGCGAGGAATTCCTCCATCGCACGGGCCAGCGCGTCGCGCTCTTTGTTCTTGGCTTCAACACTTGGCAGCTCATCGACCGAAACAGCGGCCTTGGCTTTGCCTTTGGCAGCCGGAACAGGAACGTCATCGCCACCGTCGTCGTCAGCAACGTCTTCCGCTGCCGCCTCAAGACCTTCTTCGGTGTCGTCTTCGTCGCCTACTTCCAGTTCGTCGTTTTCCAGATCATCGTCGCTCATGTTCTACCTCATGACTTGCGAAAAGCAGATTAGTTATAGCCCAGCTTCACCATCTGTCGAAGGTCGCCGGAAAAAAATCAACATCCACCGGATAACCAGTGGCTTATGCCCCATCACCGTGCAAAGTGGCGAGGACTTTACGAGCACCGCCATGATCACGGTGCTCGCCCAGATAAACACCTTGCCAGGTCCCCATCGCCAAGCGGCCGGCCTTGACCGGCAAACTCAGCTGGCAACCCAGGAGACTGGCCTTGAAGTGCGCCGGCAGATCATCCGGGCCTTCGTCGTTGTGTTCGAACCCGGCTCGGCCTTGCGGCACCAGCGAGTTGAAAAAACGCTCGAAGTCACGACGAACCGCCGGATCGGCATTCTCGTTGATGGTCAACGAGGCCGAGGTATGCTGCAACCACAGATGCAACAGGCCCACGCGACACGCCTTCAATTCAGGCAAGCCGGCAAGCAACTCGTCGGTTACCAGGTGAAAGCCCCGGGGCTTGGCCCGCAGGGTAATCAGGGTCTGTTGCCACATACAGTTCTCCGCCCATCGGCGCGCATTCTAGCGCGCTCAGGGAAAAAACAAAGTGCCGAATACGCCTACATGCCTGTAAGACATTCGCACCCGGAAAAGCGCGGTGTGCGCGCCATCACACATGCGACGCAAAAAACCGGCACCCCGTGTCCTGACTGACAAATGCCAGACAAAAAAATGCCCGGCAAGCCGGGCATGTTTTTTTCGCCTACTTACAAGTTGTAGCCGCGTTCGTTGTGTTGTGCCAGGTCGAGGCCGACAGCCTCTTCTTCGTCGGTAACCCGCAGGCCCATGACCATATCCAGCACCTTGAGGATGATGAAGGTCACGATGGCGGTGTAGATCACAGTGAAGCCGACGCCTTTGCACTGAATCCATACTTGGGCCGCCACGTCAGTCACGGTGCCGAAGCCGCCCAGGGCTGGGGCTGCGAAAACGCCCGTGAGGATCGCACCGACGATGCCACCGATACCGTGTACGCCGAACGCGTCCAGGGAGTCGTCGTAGCCCAGCTTGCGCTTGAGGCTGGTGGCGCAGAAGAAGCAAATCACACCGGCAACCAGGCCGATCACCAGAGCGCCCATCGGGCCCACGGTGCCTGCCGCAGGCGTGACGGCGACCAGGCCAGCCACCACACCCGAGGCGATGCCCAGGGCACTTGGCTTACCGTGGGTGATCCACTCGGCGAACATCCAGCCCAGCGCCGCAGCAGCTGTAGCGATCTGGGTCACCAGCATCGCCATACCGGCAGTGCCGTTGGCCGCAGCAGCGGAGCCGGCGTTGAAGCCGAACCAACCGACCCACAGCATGGCCGCACCGACCAAGGTGTAACCCAGGTTGTGAGGGGCCATCGGGGTAGTCGGGTAGCCTTTACGCTTGCCAAGCACGATGCACGCCACCAGACCAGCCACACCCGCGTTGATATGCACCACGGTGCCACCAGCGAAGTCCAGCACGCCCCAGTCCCACAGCAGGCCACCATTACCGCTCCAGACCATGTGTGCGATCGGCGCGTAAACCAGGGTGAACCAGATAGCCATGAAGATCAGCATCGCGGAGAACTTCATGCGCTCGGCGAACGCACCGACGATCAGCGCCGGGGTGATGATGGCGAAGGTCATCTGGAAGGTGACGAACACCGCTTCCGGAAACAGCGCCGCAGGCCCGGTGATGCTGGCCGGGGTTACGCCCGCCAGGAACGCCTTGCCCATGCCGCCAAAGAAGGAGTTGAAGTTTACAACGCCCTGCTCCATGCCGGTCGTGTCAAACGCGATGCTGTAACCGTAGATGACCCACAGAATGCTGATCAGGCCAGTGATGGCAAAACACTGCATCATCACCGACAGAATGTTTTTCGAGCGAACCATACCGCCGTAGAACAGCGCCAGGCCGGGAATGGTCATGAATAGCACCAGCGCGGTGGATGTCAGCATCCACGCTGTGTCGCCGGAATTGAGGACTGGAGCAGCCACTTCGTCTGCCGCCATGGCCAGGCTTGGCATTACGATGGACAACAGGGCTCCGAGCCCTGCGAATTTACGCAGAGTCATATTGTTTTCTCCTGGGGCGTTGGGTTTGGCGGCTTAGATTGCGTCGGTATCGGTTTCGCCGGTACGGATGCGAATAGCCTGTTCCAGATTGACCACAAAGATCTTGCCGTCACCGATCTTGCCGGTGTTGGCGGCCTTGGTTATCGCCTCGATAACCCGATCAAGATCCTTGTCGTCAATGGCGACATCAATCTTCACCTTCGGCAGGAAATCAACCACGTATTCCGCGCCGCGATACAGCTCGGTGTGACCCTTCTGCCGCCCGAAGCCTTTGACCTCAGTAACGGTAATGCCCTGCACGCCGATTTCGGACAACGACTCGCGTACATCGTCCAACTTGAACGGCTTGATGATGGCAGTGACTAGCTTCATGAAAACTCTCTCCCGAATTGGTGGACTTGCCCCAGGAAAACAAACCCGTCTCAAGTCTAAGCGCAGCGCCTGGCTTTGTAACGCATCGTCGCAAGAGCAGTTGCCATTGCGACGCCAGCGAACCACTGGTGACGAAACCTGTACCCCTGATCCGTCGGCGCACTGCATTCGTCACAGCGACTGCATCAGTGCATGGGTCATGTTCGTCTAAGCAGAAACCTTGCCAGCTCCGTAAAAACCACTGAAATCAGTCCCTTGCCCACTTATGCCCACCTGCGGGGCTTTTTGGCGGGGTGATTGCGCACGAAAACGGTGCGCTACCGCCCGACACCCTGCGCGAAAAGCGTGCGCCCGAGGTCGTGGAAATGACTATAGACGCTGCGTGATACACTGCCCGCCAACAGTTTTCCGGAATATTTCCCATGCTCGCGCCCAAAGACCTCCTCGACGCCCTGAGCGGCCATGCCTCCCGCCTGTTCAGTGGCGAGATCCCGCTGCCCCGCAATGAAATCGAAAGCCAGTTCAAGGCCTTGCTGCAAAGCGGCTTCAGCAAGCTCGACCTGGTCAGCCGGGAAGAATTCGACAGCCAAATGGTGGTGCTGGCCCGCACCCGAGCACGCCTGGAAAGCCTGGAGGCGAAAGTGGCGGAGCTGGAAGCACGGTTGACCCCGGCAGCCTCCGAATAACCCCCGACCAATGTAGGAGCTGGCTTGCCTGCGATGGGATCGACTCGGTCCCTCTGATACGCCTGACCTATCGCAGGCAAGCCGGCGCTCCCACCTGTTCTGCGTCACTCTGCGGATACGTTCTGTAAAACCTCCCGCGTCCCGCTCTACCCCACCTCGTCTACCCTTGAAAAACCGCAGGAAGCGGTCCGCCCTTTCAAGGAATGAGCATGTCCCTCGCCATCGTCCACAGTCGCGCCCAGATCGGCGTCGAAGCCCCTGCCGTCAGCGTCGAAGTACACATGGCCAATGGTCTGCCATCGCTCACCCTGGTGGGTTTGCCGGAAACCGCCGTCAAGGAAAGCAAGGACCGCGTGCGCAGTGCCATCCTCAACTCCGCGCTGCAATACCCGTCCCGCCGCATCACCCTCAACCTCGCGCCCGCCGACCTGCCCAAGGACGGCGGGCGTTTTGACCTGGCGATAGCCCTCGGGATTCTCGCGGCGAGCGTGCAGGTGCCGACGCAGATGCTCGACGACGTGGAATGCCTGGGGGAATTGGCGCTATCGGGCGAGGTACGCGCAGTGAAAGGTGTGTTGCCGGCAGCGCTCGCGGCGCGCAAGGCCGGACGCAGCGTGATCGTGCCCCGGGCGAATGCCGAAGAGGCCTGCCTGGCATCGGGGTTGAAGGTGATTGCGGTGGACCACCTGCTGCAGGTGGTGGCGCACCTGAATGGGCATGTGCCGATCGAGCCCTTCAAGTCCGACGGTTTGCTGTACTTGAACAAACCTTACCCGGACCTCAGCGAAGTCCAGGGCCAACTCGCCGCCAAACGCGCACTGCTGATCGCTGCGGCAGGCGCGCATAACCTGTTGTTCAGCGGCCCGCCCGGCACCGGCAAGACCTTGCTCGCCAGCCGCCTGCCGGGTTTGCTGCCGCCGCTGAGTGAGCACGAAGCGCTGGAAGTGGCAGCGATTCAATCAGTGGTCAGCCTGGCGCCCCTGAGTCATTGGCCCCATCGGCCGTTTCGCCAGCCGCACCATTCGGCCTCCGGCCCGGCGCTGGTGGGTGGAGGGTCAAAGCCGCAACCGGGGGAAATCACCTTGGCCCACCATGGGGTGCTGTTCCTGGATGAGCTGCCGGAGTTTGATCGCAAGGTGCTGGAGGTTTTGCGCGAGCCACTGGAGTCGGGGCATATCGTGATCTCCCGCGCCCGCGACCGCGTGAGTTTCCCGGCGCGCTTTCAACTGGTCGCCGCAATGAACCCCTGCCCTTGCGGTTACATGGGCGACCCCAGCGCGCGCTGTCGCTGTACGCCGGAGCAGGTCCAGCGCTATCGCAACAAACTCTCCGGGCCGTTGCTGGACCGGATCGACCTGCACCTGACCGTCGCTCGCGAAATCACCGCGCTGAACCCGGCCCCGCAGCCCGGCGACAACACGTCCACCGCCTCGGCACTGGTAGCCCAGGCCCGGGACCGCCAGCAACAGCGCCAGGGCTGCGCCAATGCGTTCCTCGACCTACCGGGGTTGCGCCAGCATTGCGCGCTGTCGAGGCCGGATGAAGCCTGGCTGGAAAGCGCCTGCGAGCGCCTGACCCTGTCCCTTCGCGCGGCCCACCGCCTGCTCAAGGTCGCACGCACGCTGGCGGATCTGGAGCAAGGACAAAGAATTGCTCGTCATCATCTGGCGGAGGCATTGCAGTACCGACCAGCGCCCTCCACCTGAGCGCCTATACATAACTTAATCCGCTATCTGCCAGATATGATTCAACTCACATGAGCTGCTACAATCAGAGCTAAGCTATGTCCCGCCAGCTCATAAGTATGGCTCGGCACTCCGTAAAAATTAATATACTGCGGCGCAGTGCATACACTGCAATCTACATTGAAGAACTTTCTAGCCCCCTCAGAGGTGGCGAATCAGTTATCTTTATACCTCTATCAGACCCATCAGAAATCAAGTTTCCTTGACCACCATCAAAAACAAACTGAACATTTACTTCTGAAAGCCTCCGCAAAACTCTGGTATAAGCTGATTTAGGGCGTCACTCATCATTTCAATAAAAACCGCCACCACTACAGCAATAGATTAAACTTACAGAAACCTCAATCAATTAAACATATGCAAAATTATGGCCCCCATCAATACAAGTATGACACCGCAGACCTGCCAGCCTCCCAGCCGCTCCTTGAAGACCAAACAACCTAATACCGCCGCTATTCCACCCGAAAGCGTGCTAATTACGGTAACAACAGATACTGAACCATTAATAGCCCCCCAAGAAAAAGCGGAAAAACCACCTAAATTAAGTAAACTAGCCATACCTAACAAGCCAACATTTTTGGGGGACGGCAATTTAAGTCCAGCATCCAATTTAATTACTATAAAAAACAACACGAACAGTCCTACGGCGTAACCCAGCCACAGCATGGTAATTGGGCCTAATACTGGAAGCGTATATTTCCCTTGTATCCAAAAGCTTGTGCCATACAGAATTGCCGCTGCAAGACCAAAAAATATTGACACTCTATTTTGGCGTTTTATATTCACGTCAGCACCCACATGGATGCTTGTAAGCAAGACTCCAATGACACAGATTAAAATACCGGCGAACTGGCTAAAAACAATAACATCTCCACTAGCCCAGGCTAGCGCGGTGGTAAATACACCATAAGAGGTTATCAGCGGTGCAATAACTGCGGTCTTCCCGAGCGCAAACGCTTTGGAGAGGGCTAGAGCACCTGCAACAGTGCATACCGCAGCGGCTAGCCCCAGCCCCCAAATTACCGAAGACGCTGACAGCGACTTGATAAAATAGAATGGGTAAAGCAATAACAGAATGCTCATCAACACAAAACCTAATGCCTGGCCAAAAAAAACAGCCCTTTTTACGCCGACAGCACGAGCATTCAACCCTACAAGAAAATCAGTGCCCCCCCAAAACAACGCGGCAACAAACCCCATAATCACATCCATTACTGTAGTCCCCTTCCCACCCCGTTAAATTATTTTTATGTAATTAGCAGAAAGTAGTCGAGATTCGACAAAAAAGTCAACTTCTCACTTTTACAGCGGCGTTTCTCCTGCATAACTCAGCAAAAAATGTTAGCGGCGACTGAGTCAACACAACCGATAAAAGTGCGACAACTAGGAAAATACCGTAGGCATTTTCCGAAAAAATCCCAAGTTGCAATGCGATACTCGATCTTACAAGTTCGAAGAGTCCTTTCGTATTCATCAGTAACCCGACCTCCATGGCTATGGTCGGACTCAGCCCGCAGATTCGACCTCCTAAATATATGCCAATCACTTTTCCGAGAAAACCACTGACTAAAAAACACCTAGCCACAACCAAGTATCAAGTTGCAAGAATAGCCAACACTGGCCTGAAGCCCAAAATAGTCAAAAAATAGAGGCCTGAAAAATATATGCTCAAAATTCCCGATAGTTCGTATCCAAGTACGCTGAAGCGCTGAGACCTTGCAAGATACATATGCCGCGATTACCAAACCTATGGGTTGATGGAACCCTAACTCTGAGGCTACCTCATCACTCGCCAAACAATAACAAATCACAACAATTAGCTGGATGCCATTATTTATCTCAGTCAGTCGTTCGCAGTGAAAGGTGCATTGCCAGCGGCGCTGGCGGATCTGGAACACACAGACAGCATCCGCCGCAGCCACATCGCCGAAGCCCTGCAATACCGCCCCTCAGCTTCCAGTCAGGTCGACAGCGCCAACGTTTAGAAGGGAAAAGTCAGCGATAAACCGGGTGTCGGCGGCACAGCGCAATCACCTGTTCACGCACCTGCAGCGCAACGTTATCGCTCTCCCCGCGTTGCAGGGCGTCCAGTACATCGCACAGCCAAGCGGCCAGTTGCTCGCACTCGAACACGCCGAAACCGCGGGTGGTGACGGCCGGCGTGCCGATGCGCAGCCCCGAGGTGACAAAGGGGGAGCGCGGATCATTGGGCACCGAATTCTTGTTGGCGGTGATGCCGGCGTTGCTCAAGGCCGCATCGGCGTCTTGGCCGGTGTAAGGCCGGTCGGACAGGTCGATCAACATCATGTGGTTATCGGTGCCACCCGAGACAATCCTGTAACCGCGCCGCTGCAACACGGCCGCCATGGCCCGGGCATTGACCACGACCTGAGCCTGATAGGTTTTGAACTCGGGCCTCAAGGCTTCCTTGAAGGCCACCGCCTTGGCGGCAATCTGATGCATCAACGGCCCGCCCTGAACACCCGGGAACACCGCCGAATCGAGCTTTTTGTAAAACGCTGCGTCCTGGCCCTTGGACAAAATCAACCCGCCTCGCGGGCCACGCAAGGTCTTGTGCGTGGTGCTGGTGACCACGTGGGCGTGCGGCAACGGGTCCGGGTATTCGCCAGCGGCGACCAAGCCGGCGACGTGAGCCATGTCGACCCAGAAAATCGCACCGACCTTGTCGGCAATCGCCCGCATGCGCGCCCAGTCTTTGTACCGCGAGTAGGCCGAAAACCCGCCGATCAGCATCTTCGGCCGCGTTTCCACAGCGATGCGCTCCATCTCGTCGTAGTCGAGCAAACCCGTCTGCGGGTCGAGCCCGTAAGGCACGATGTGGTAATGCCGGCCCGAGAAGTTGGAGGGATTGCCGTGGGTCAGGTGGCCACCCTGGGCCAGGTTCATGCCCATCACCGTATCGCCGGGGTTGATCAAGGCCAGGAACACCGCGGCGTTTGCCTGGGCGCCCGCATGGGGCTGCACGTTGGCGTAATCGCAGTCGAACAGGGCCTTGACCCGTTCGATGGCCAGGCGCTCGGCCACATCGACGTATTCGCAGCCGCTGTAGTAGCGCTTGCCGGGGTAGCCCTCGGCGTATTTGTTGGTCAGTACCGTGCTCTGGAGACTCATGACCAGCGGGCTGGCGTAGTTTTCGGAAGCGATCAGCTCGACATGGTCTTCCTGACGGCGCTCCTCGTTATGAATCGCCTCACACAGCTGCGGGTCGAAGCTTTCAAGTGTCAATGTTGAGTCGTACATGATGAACAGGTCCTTGCTGGAAAAGTCAGGTCGTTGACGGTTGATCGGCGCTCGGCCAGTAGTAGTCATCCGGCATGGCGCGGGCGCCGAAGATGGCCTGGCCGACGCGGACAACGGTCGCGCCTTCCTCGATGGCAATCTCGAAATCCCCGGACATGCCCATCGACAATTCCTCCAGGCTGACGCCCGCCGGGGCGTGATCGCGCAGGCGCTCGCGCAGTTCGCGCAGCCGCACAAAGCACGGGCGCACGCGGGCCACATCGGCCGAAAACAGCGCCAGCGTCATCAGCCCGCGAACGCGCAAGGCCGGGAACGCTGGCAGGGCCTGCAGAAAACCCGCGACGGCGTGCGGCTCCAGGCCGTATTTGCTGGCTTCCCCGGAGGTATTCACCTGCACGAACACATCCAGTTGGCGCCCTTCGATCTGCAGGCGACGATCCAGCGCCTCGGCCACTCGCAGGCTGTCCAGCGCCTGGAACTCACTGGCAAAGCGCGCGACCTGCTTGGCTTTGTTGGTTTGCAGGTGGCCGATCACCGACCACTGCAGATCGGCCAGATCGCTCATGGCCTGCCATTTGCGCTGGGCTTCCTGCACCTTGTTCTCACCCAGCAGCCGACAGCCCGCCGCATACGCCAGGCGCAGGTGCGCCTCGTCAAAGGTTTTGCTGACCGGCAACAAGCGCACGCTCGCCGGGTCGCGCCCGACCCGCCCACAGGCACTGGCGATACGTTGCTGTACGGCCGCCAGATTGCGCCGGAAGTCCTCCACGCTGGTGGCCTGCGGGTAACGCCCGTGACGCGCATGCAGGGTGGCGCTGGCTGGCGGTTCGGCGCGCATCATTGGGCCGCTCCCTTGGCCGCCGCCACCGCCTCGGAAGCCGGCGCACGGCGCCGTGGCAAGCGGCCGTTGAGCAACGCATACGCAGCCAACCCGATCAACAACCCCCAAAACGCGCCGCCGATCCCGAGCAGGTTGATGTTGGCGGCGCACGCCAGAAAGGTGATCAGCGCGGCTTCACGCGACCTGATGTCCGCCATCGCGTTGGCCAGGCTGGCGCCGATGGTGCCCAGCAGGGCCAAGCCGGCCAGCGTGGTGATGAATGCCGGCGGGAACGCCATGAATACGGCGGCCAGCGTTACCCCGAACACCCCGACGAGGATGTAGAACACCCCAGCGGCAACCCCGGCGACCCAGCGCTTGGACGCGTCCTCCGAGGCTTCCTTGCCGGTGCAGATGGCCGCCGTGATCGCCGCGACGTTGAACGCGTGCGAGCCGAACGGCGCCATCAGCAGCGACCCCAACCCGGTCACCGTCAGGATCGGGTTGGCGCTGGTCTTGAAACCATCGTTGCGCAACACCAGCATGCCCGGCATGTACTGGCCCGTGAGGGTGATCAGAAACAGCGGCAGCGCCACACTGAGCAACGCATTGAGCGAAAACTCGGGCCGGGTGAATACCGGCGCCGCCAGTTGCAGGGACAGGCCCGACAAGTCCACCCGCCCCTGCACCAGCAGGAATCCCAAGCCCAGCAGCAGAATGCCGACGACCGCGTAGCGCGCAGTAAAGCGCTTGAGCCCGACATAAGCGGCGATCAACACGCCGACCAGCACCGGGTCGAGGCTCATGCCACCAAACGCGCCGATACCGAACTGCAGCAGAATCCCCGCCAGCATGGCCGCCGCGATACCCGACGGAATCAGCCGGATGACTTTTTCGAAACAGCCGGACAGCCCCAGCAGCACAAACGCAGCGGCTGAAACCATGTACGCGCCGACCGCCTCGGCGTAAGGCGTGGCAGACAGCGCGACCACCAGAAACGCCGCAGCGGGGGTCGACCAGGCGGTGATGATCGGCTCACGGCTCACCCAACTGAGAAACAGCCCGGTCACCCCCACGCCGATCGATACCGACCAGACCCACGAAGCCGTCAGCTCGGGGCTGAGCCCGGCCACCTTGGCCGCCTGGAACACCAGAATGAACGTACCGCCATAATTGACGATGACTGAAATCAGCCCGGCCACGATGGGGTGCAACAGGTCGCGCGGGCGCAGCGGCGACGGCGATATTGACGAAGACATAGGGACTTTGCTCCTTGCCAAACGAGGGGTTGAGCCTCGCGTGATGGGTCATTGGCCGGCGTGAAGGCGGTGGCACAGGTGAAAGTCTACGGATAGACTGGCCTGCTATTACCGGCCAATTCTTCAGGGCGAGGCAGACCGCATGGCGAAATCCTTCGAGCTGGAAACCCTGCAGATGCGCCTCAACGACGCGCAATTCCAGCAGTTGGGCCTGCACCAGCGAATTCATCGCGCGCTGCGCGCCTTGATCCTCGACGGCGCACTCTCGCCGGGCCTGAAGCTGCCGGCGACGCGGGTGTTGGCCACGTCGTTGGGGGTCGCGCGCGACACGGTGGAGAACGCCTACGTGCAGTTGCACCGCGATGGTTTTATCGTGCGGCGCGAAGGCTCCGGCAGTTACGTGTGCGAGGCCATCGGCACCGAATTGCGCGGTGCCTCGCGCCGCCGCATCAAGGCGCAGGCCGTCAAAACCAGCCAGGCCGCACCGGGCGCCGGCTTGAGCCTGCGCGGGCGGATGATCCTCGACAGCGGCGGCGTGAACGATCAACAGGTGATCAAGGCATTCGCCACGGGCCTGCCCGAAACCCGCTCGTTCCCGACCGATGTGTGGGAGCGCCTGCAGCGCCAGGTGATGAAGGACTATCGCAGCAGCGTGCTGTTGCACGGTGACCCGCAAGGGGCCGAGTCGTTACGCAAAGCCATCGCGACGTACTTGAACCTTGAGCGTGGGGCCAAGTGCTCGCCCGACCAGGTCCTGGTGCTGAGCAGTACGCGCCAGGCGCTGTTTCTGTGTGCGCAACTGCTGGTGGACGTCGGCAAACCGATCCTGCTGGAAAACCCAGGCTACTACGGCGCCAGGAAGGCCTTCGAAACCGCCGAGGCCAAGGTCGTGCCCATCGATGTCGATGCGGCGGGCATCCGCACCGACCTGCTGCACGCCGACCGCAGCGGCGCCCACTGCGTGTATGTCACGCCGTCTCATCAATACCCGACCGGCGCCACGCTGACCCTGGAGCGGCGTCTGGAGTTGATCAACTGGGCCGCGGAAAAAGGCAAATGGGTCATCGAAGATGACTACGACAGCGAGTTCCACTACGAAGGCAAACCCACGGCCTGCGTGCAGGGCCTGGACAAGTACCAGCGCACGCTGTACCTCGGCACCTTCAGCAAGACCCTGTTCCCCGGCCTGCGCATGGGCTACATGGTGCTGCCCCCGGAACTGGTCAAGGCCTTCACCTATGCGCGCAGCATGATGGACGGCCACACTCCGCAAATCCTGCAACTGACGCTGGCGCGCTTCATGGAGGACGGGCATTACAACGCCCATGTCCGGGCGATGCGCAAACTCTACGCCGGGCGCCAAGCCATCATGCTCGACGCCATCGGCAAGTACCTCGGCGATGTGGTCACGGCATGCCGGCCCCAGGGTGGGCTGCAAATCCCTTGCGTGCTGCATGAGGGGTGGTCGGAAGAAAAAACCATCCGCCAGGCCGCCAGCGCGGGTGTGCAACTGTCCGGCCTCAGCCGGTTGTATGCCGGTGCGGCCACGCAACAGGGATGGTTATTGGGCTACTCGTCCCTGACCGCCCATGAAATCGAAACCGCCATGCAGCGCCTGGCTAACGCGCTCAAGGCACGTTAGCCGTTCCAGGCGCGCCTTCAACGAAACCGATCGACCTCTTGGCGCAAGCCTGCCGCCAGCGTCTCCAGCTCCTTGGCGGTAATCGCCAGGTTCGACACCACTTCGCGTTGCTCGCTGTTGGCCAGCGCAATGCTCTGCAGGTTGCTGCTCAGCAACGTCGCCGTGCTGCTCTGCTCCTGGGTGGCGGTGGTGATCGCGGCGAATTGCTGCCCGGCCGAGCGGCTTTGCTCGTCGATGCGTGCCAGGGCCGACGCCACGTCGGCGTTGCGTGACAGGCCTTCCTGCATCAGCGTATTGCCCTGTTCCATGGTGCTGATGGCGTTACCGGTTTCCTGCTGGATGCTTAGGATCATCCCGGAAATCTCATCGGTGGCCTGGCGAGTGCGCGAGGCCAGGTTGCGCACTTCGTCGGCGACCACCGCAAACCCACGGCCCTGCTCGCCAGCGCGGGCGGCTTCGATGGCGGCATTGAGCGCCAGCAGGTTGGTCTGTTCAGCGATCGAAGTGATCACGCCGACAATGCCGCCGATTTCCTGGGAACGCTGGCCCAAGGTGTTGATCACCGTGGCCGTGCTGTTCAGGGCGGTGGCGATGTGTTCCAGGGACGACGACGCCTCCTGCATCGAGTTGCGGCCGATGCGGGTCTGCTGGGCGTTTTCCTGGGCCAGGCGTTCGGTGTTGCCCATGTTGTCGGCGATGTTCAGCGAAGTGGCGCTGAATTCCTCCACCGCGCCGGCCATGCTGGTGATTTCGCCGGACTGCTGCTCCATGCCTTCATAGGCACCGCCGGACAAACCGGACAACGCCTGCGCCCGGCCGTTGACCTCTTCGGCGGCCCTGCGGATGTGCGACACCATGGTCGACAGCGCTTCCCCCATCTGGTTGAAGCTGCGCGCCAGTTGGCCGATCTCGTCATGGCTGGACACGTTCAGGCGCGCGCTCAAATCACCGCCGCCCAAGGCTTCGGCCTGGCGTACCAAGTCGCTCAACGGCGCCAGTTTGCTGCGCAACAACCACACCGTTGCGCCCACCGCCAGCAGCATCGCCAGCATGCTGCCGATCACCAGGCGAATGCCCACCGACCACGTGACCGCGCGGATCTCGGCTTTCGGCATGCTCGCCACCACCGACCAGGGGCCGCCGGCAAACGGCACCGAGACGCTGTAGAAATCTTCCTGCTTGTCGCTCCAGAAGCGGCCTTTGCCGGGCGCCTTGGCCAGGTCCAGCATCACCGGCACAGCCTGGTCCGGCGCCTGCACCCCGGCCGGCGGTACCAGCCAGTGTTTCTGCTCATCCAGCAGCGCCAGCGAACCGGTCTGGCCGATACGGAAGCGCTTGAGGTTGGCGAACTGGGCATTCTGCTCATCGGTGTAGTCGAAGCCGATGAACAGCACCGCGATGACTTTGCCGCTGGCGTCGCGCACCGGGCTGTACTGGGTCATGTAGGAGCGATCGAACAGCACGGCGCGGCCGATGTACGTCTGCCCACCGACCACCCGCGAGTAGGCCGGCCCCTGGCGATCCAGCACCGTGCCGATGGCACGGCTGCCGTCCTGCTTGGTCAAGGACGTGCTGATGCGGATAAAGTCGTCGCCGCTGCGCACGAACACCGTGGCCACGCCGCCGGATATCTGCTTGAACTCGTCGACGTCACCGAAGTTGTTGTTCAGCAGCGCCTTGCCCAGGTACAGGCTCGGGGTCTGCACGCCGGCCACGGCGACCGGCTGATCCGCCTGCACACTCAAGCCGGCGCCGAAGCGTTTTTCAAACAGCCCGCTCAAGCGCTGAGTGCTCTCGCGCAAGGTGCCGTGGAAGGTACTGAGTTGATCGGCCAGCAGCCGCGCCTCGCTGGCCAGATGTTCTTCCCGGGTATCGAGGTTGGCGGAGTCGAGGGAACGCAAGGCAAAAACCGTACTGCCGCTGATGACGACAGCCAGAATCACGGCTAACGCGAGGCCTAGCTGGGAGGCGATCCGAGCACGAGGTTGAGACATGACAGCTCCTGGCCGAGGCCTGGATCATCCTGATCTCATAGCGTTGCTCGGCAAATTATCTGGTGAGATTCGTTGGTGCACGATAGTTCCAACACCCCTACTTCGGCGGCGCCGGGCAATACTTGAGCGAAGTGCAGGGGTATCACGCAAACGATTGCTCTCTCACGCTGAAGCGATTCAATCGAGACGCTCGACGACAGGCAACACCATGGCCTGCACTTCGCCCTGCAGAAACTCCGCCAGCCGGCGCAGACGCTCGCCGCCCGGGCGGGTTTTCGGCCACACCAGGTAATAATTTTCCCCACTGGCGACGGCCGTCGGCCACGGCAGGCTCAAGCGCCCCTGGGCCACGTCTTCGGCGACCATCAGCAGATCGCCCATGGACACACCGTAACCCCGGGCGGCGGCGATCATGCCCAGCTCCAGGGTATCGAACACCTGCCCGCCCTTGAGCGACACCTGGGCGGACAGCCCCATACGCTCCAACCAGTTACGCCAGTCGCGGCGGTCGGGTGTGGGGTGCAGCAACTCGGCGCTGGCCAGGCGATTGACGTCCCATGGGCCGTCGCTTAACAAATTGGGCGCGCCGACTGGAATCAACAGTTCCGGGAACAGGTAACTGGCTTCCCAATCCGCCGGAAAGTGCCCGTCGCTCAACAACACCGCGCAGTCAAAAGGCTCCTGGTTGAAGTCGACTTCATCCACGCTCATCCACGCGCTGGTGAGCTGCACTTCGTTGCCCGGCTGCAAATGCCGGAAACGGCTGAGCCGCGCCAACAGCCAGCGCATGGTCAGGGTCGAGGGTGCCTTCATCCGCAAGATGTCATCTTCGGCGTTCAAGGTATGACAGGCCCGCTCCAGCGCGGCAAAGCCCTCGCGCACCCCGGGTAGCAACAGGCGTGCGGCCTCGGTGAGCTGCAGGTTGCGCCCGCTGCGCAGGAACAGGCGGCAGGCGAAATGCTCTTCGAGGGTGCGGATATGCCGGCTCACCGCACTTTGGGTGATGGACAGCTCCTGCGCCGCACGGGTGAACGAGTTGTGTCGGGAAGCGGCCTCAAAAGCCCGTAGCGCATAAAGCGGAGGAAGACGACGAGACATAAGGAAAGCTCCGACAGCACGATGCTGAAACCCTACCAGAATCAATCAGGCATGAGTTTTAATCATGCGACCAATCGCTTTTATCCCTTTGTGCAATGAGCTGAGAGCGCCGAGAATCGACCTTCTCCCCCTCCTCCGAAAATTTGAGCGTGATGATCATGCAACATCCGGCACGTACCGAACTCTGGGCCATTCTGCGGCTGTCAGGGCCGTTGATTGCCTCACAGTTGGCGCACATGCTGATGGTGCTGACCGACACCCTGATGATGGCCCGCCTGAGCCCCGAGGCCCTGGCCGGCGGTGGCCTGGGCGCGGCGAGCTACTCGTTCGTGGCGATTTTCTGCATCGGCGTGATTGCTGCCGTGGGCACCCTGGTCGCCATCCGCCACGGCGCGGGCGATATCGACGGCGCCACCCGCCTGACCCAGGCCGGGCTGTGGCTCGCCTGGCTGATGGCCTTGGCGGCGGCGCTGCTGCTGTGGAACCTCAAGCCGGTGCTGCTGATGTTCGGCCAGACCGAAACCAACGTGGACGCGGCGGGGCAATTCCTTACGATCCTGCCGTTCGCCCTGCCCGGCTACCTGAGTTTCATGGCCCTGCGCGGCTTCACCAGCGCGATCGGCAAGGCCACACCGGTGATGGTGATCAGTCTCGGCGGCACAGTGGTCAACTACCTGCTCAACCACGCGTTGATCGAGGGCATGTTCGGCCTGCCGAAACTCGGCTTGATGGGCATCGGCCTGGTCACGGCCATCGTCGCCAATGGCATGGCGCTGGCACTGATGGCGTACATCCGCAGCAACCGCGCGTACTCGGCCTACCCGCTGAGCGCAGGCCTGTTGCGTCTGAACACCCACTACTTGCGCGAGCTGTGGCGGCTGGGCCTGCCGATTGGCGGCACCTACGCGGTGGAAGTCGGGTTGTTTGCCTTCGCGGCGCTGTGCATGGGCACCATGGGCAGTACGCAATTGGCGGCGCATCAGATCGCGCTGCAAATCGTCTCGGTGGCGTTCATGGTGCCGGCGGGGATGTCCTACGCGGTGACCATGCGTATCGGCCAGCACTATGGCGCCGGGCAACTGCTGCAGGCGCGCATGGCGGGGCGTGTCGGCATCGGCTTTGGCGCGGCGGTGATGTTGGGATTTGCCGCGGTGCTGTGGCTGTATTCCGATCCGCTGGTCGGGCTGTTCCTCGACCATAACGACCCGGCATTCCACGAGGTGATCGTGCTCGCCGTCAGCCTGCTGGCCGTGGCGGCCTGGTTCGAGCTGTTCGACGGCGTGCAGACCATCGCCATGGGCTGCATCCGTGGGCTCAAGGACGCCAAGACCACCTTCCTGGTGGGCCTGGGTTGCTATTGGCTGATCGGTGCGCCAGCGGCTTGGTGGATGGCCTTCACCCTGGGCTGGGGGCCGACCGGCGTGTGGTGGGGCCTGGCGCTGGGCCTGGCCTGTGCGGCGATCAGCCTGACCTGTGCGTTCGAGGCGAAGATGAAGCGCATGATTCGGCAGGAGCCAGACGCTCAACGCTCATTCCATGCCGCGCAGACCGACTAGAAGTCTTGCGCGGTTGAAATGTGGGGGTGGGTTGGCAAGAAAAGGATGAGCTAGCCCAACAAAGCCTGCTGGTCCTTGCCGAACGTCAGGTAGTCCACCAACTCCGGCAATGGCAGCGGTTTGCTGATCAGGTAACCCTGGGCCTGGTCGCAACCGAACAAACGTAACAGCGCCAGTTGTTCCGCGGTTTCCACGCCTTCGGCCACCACTTCCAGGTTGAGGTTGTGGGCCAGGTTGATCATGGCGTGGACCAGCTTGCGGTTTTCTTCACGCTCTTCCATGCCGCCGACGAAACTCTTGTCGATCTTCAACAAGGCAATCGGCAGGCTGTTGAGGTGGACGAACGATGAGAAGCCGGTGCCGAAGTCGTCGAGGGAAAAGCGCACACCGAGGCGACCGAGGGCGTCCATGGTCTGCTTGACCAGGTCACTGCGGCGCATCACGGCGGTTTCGGTCAGCTCGAATTCCAGCCACTGCGCATCCACCCCGCGCTCGACAATCAGCCGGCTGAGGGTCGAGAGCAGTTGGCTATCCTGGAACTGGCGGAACGACAGGTTGACCGCCATATGCAGCGGCGGCAGGCCGCGTTCGCGCAGGTCCTGCATGTCGCGCAGGGCCCGGGAGATCACCCAGTAACCCAGCGGTACGATCAACCCACTCTGTTCGGCCAGCGGCACGAATTCGCTGGGCGGCAACAGGCCGCGCTCGCCGTGGCGCCAGCGCACCAGGGCTTCGAGGCCGACGATATGGCCGTCGTCCAGGTCGAGGCGCGGCTGGTAGTGCAGTTCCAGTTCGTCGCGACGCAGCGCGCGGCGCAATTCGCTTTCCAGGTCGGCCAGGCTGCGGGCGTTGCGGTTGATGCGTTCGTTGAAGATATGAAAGGTGCAGCCCTGGGTGCTTTTGGCTTGCTGCATGGCGATATGGGCATGCCACATCAACGGGTCGGCGCCGGCACGCGCGCGGGCATGCGCGACGCCCAGGCTGCAACCGATCAGCAGGCTCTCGCCATCCACCCAATACGGTTCGGCCATGGCTTCGGTGATGCGCTCGGCCATCCATTCGGCACGCTGGGGCGCGCGGCGGGTGTCGATCAGCAAGGCAAACTCATCGCTGCCCAGGCGCGCCAGTTGGTCGCCGGCTTCGAGCTGGCTCTTGAGCCGCGAGACCACTTGCAGGATCAGCCGGTCGCCGGCCTGGTGGCCGAGGGCATCGTTGGCGTGGCGGAAGTTGTCGAGGTCCAGGTGGCCCAGGGCCAGGCCGCGCCCTTCGTTGTCTGCCAGGCGTGCGGCCAACAGGGTCTGGAAGCCCTGGCGGTTGGCGATACCGGTCAGCGGGTCTTGTTCGGCCAGGCGCTGCAAGGTGTTTTCCAGCACGCCACGTTCGCGCACATGGCGCAGGCAGCGGCGCAGGGTGTCGGCGTCCATGGCAAGACGGATCAGCCAGTCACTGACTCCCAGGGGCGCCACCAACGGCTCCTGTTCCAGCAACAACACGCACGGCAAGCTGCAACGGCCCGGGCCGGGTTGCAGGTTGGGCGTGGTCAACAGCACGGCGCTGTGGTCGTCATCGAACAGACGACTCACCGAGTCCCAGTTGGGCGCGCTGATCAGCACAGCCCCGTCGCCCATCGGCACCAGGCACTCGCGCAACAATGCTGCCCACTCAGGCGTATCGGCCAGTAGCAGCAAACGCAAGGGTTCGACAGGCGTGGACAAGCTAGCTCCCTAGACTCTGCAAGATTTCGTTGGCGGCAAGTATTATGACGTCAGGTCGAGCATTCACAAATGATAAAAGTTATCAAATACGAGCAGTACGCACAAAAGTCGCAAATACCCCCACATCCTGCGGCAAAGTAGCAAAAGCGGCAAATTTAGATCGAGTGGTACGTCACACCGTCGATCCAAGGCAGCAGAATCTCACCAGCCTGTTAAAATGCCCGCCCTTTTGAACAACGACTCCCTGAACTCTGT
>NZ_CP094354.1:0-131782 GCF_053502595.1 Pseudomonas sp. LY-1
ATGTCCAATTTACCCAAACCTACCAAGCCGGAACCTAAGCCGCTCCGGGTCACGAAATCCAATACGCTGATTACCGCATCGTACCGGCTGACTCTCAACGAGCAGCGATTGATCCTCGCGGCTATTAGCAAGCTCGATCCAAGAAGGCCCATGCCGAAAAAGGTGTCAGTGTCGGCCGTGGACTATTCGGATATCTACGGCGTCCAGCTCAGGCATGCCTATGAGCAGATGAAAGTGGCAGCTGATGAGTTATACGAGCGCGATATCAAGACCTTTGACGGGTCTGGAATGGAGCGAAAGCGGTGGGTTGATCGGGCCAAATACCTGGATGGTGAAGGTCGCGTTGAATTGTCGTTCACTATCCATGTCATGCCCTATCTCACGATGCTGTACAGCAAAGTGACCAGCTATGATCTACGGCGCGTTGCCTGCCTGGACTCAAGCCATTCGTTCCGGCTATTCGAGATGCTGATGCAGTTTCGGAAGACTGGATGGGCCTACATCGAGGTTGAAGCCTTGCGGGTCGCCCTTGGCTTGTCGGATGCCTATCAACGATTCAACAACCTTCGCCAGAGAGTCATAGATCCGGCAGTTGAGGAGCTGAAGACTAAGAGCAACCTGGATGTCAGCTACGAGTTGAGGAGGGAAGGGCGGAAGGTGATCGCAATCAAGTTCACCTTCTGTGACCTCGCACAGCTCCCGCTTAATCTGGAACTTGACCCTGAAGATCTTCCCCCGCTTCCTGAGTATGACCCTGCCGAAGAAAGCGAATGGCTGATCACGAAGCCTTTGGGTGAGTTGGCTGAAGCACAGGAAGCCGGTCTGCTGTTCGCTGTTTCGGCAGAGGAAGGAGAGCAACCAGATTAGCTTGCGTCGTCATCTGACGACCGTTTGTGCCTTTGTGAGCAGTGTCGCCGGTGCTGTTTTTTCCGCCTAGGTATTCGAATCGTCATTTGCCGTCCTTTTGGTGCCACTTCCACAAAAAACCCGCCTTAATGGCCAGCCGTTGGGGAAACCTGTTGAAGCAGTGCCCTAAGGTCAGGCCCCATCGGGGTTAGAAGCAGAAATCCCCAGAGAAGATATCTTCTGCTGGGGATTCCTGTTTTTTGGCTTTCAGATCAAGGCGTTGGCGATCCGTATCAACAGATTAAGCCAGCGCCTTGCCTTAATGGCGGGTTTTTCTTGGCCCGGTCTGGGGCGCGCAGTGCTCAGTAATTAGGCACAAGCGTGAAGAGGCTTCGCCGCCATTGGCATACATCCTCGCCTGATGCTCGGCCTGCATTTTTGAGCGCGTCGAAGACGCTTAGGGCAAACGACATTGCAGCCTGGTCGTCTTCGTGGAGGTCGACAATCACAACCGGAAACTGGTCGCCGTCATCAGCATCAGGTGTTGCTATGGCGACTGTCTGAATCCCCCAGGTGATGCCGTCATCGTAAGGTTCTACAACAAATCGCTTGAGCCGGCGAATCATGCCGTCACGAATCATCTGAATCAGATCGGTGCATACCGGCTCCGATTGGCGCTGCTGGAAAAGTTGGATGGCTGTCATAAGCTACGGCTCCCTTGATCTGCATTCATCCTGCCAGCAGTCCCGTAAATCCCAAACGGAATTCCCCTGGCTTTGTTCGGCATCGGATTGGCGGCGAACCCTAGCATTCTTTTTTCCCTTGGTTGGGCGTGTCATTCCCCGCGGGAGGTGGCGGAAGATCAACAAGGGAGGGAGTGGCTACGCAAAATGCTGTTTGCATGCCAGAAACATCACCGTCCCAACACTCGCATTCGGCATCCCAAGCTTCTCGATCAAAGTTGAAGATTGTCCCAAGATCAACAGTCCCATCCAGGGTGGCGTATGCCCCGCTCAAGGTTCCGTTGATCAGCACCGCGTAGCAATCGTCGCCGATTTGCAATGCTTTCCCTGGATTGGCTTCAAGAAGACGCTGATAGGAAGCAAGGGTCTCGTCGTAAGTCATGGTTGCTGCTCTGATTCCGGGTGTGAGAAGACATTGCCACCTCTCCAGGAATACCCAAATCCTGGAGAGGGCAGAGCTAGCAGCCCCCGCTTGGGTTTGTGCGTGGCTATGCAACCATGGAGGCATACCAGAACGGAGATCCAAGGGATGAACTTCACCCACGAACAGGGGCCAGCGATTAACTCGTTGGCCCGTATCGTCAAGCTTGTGGCTTTTGCTGGAACTGGGAAGACCACCACGCTTGTTGGCTATGCCAAGGCTCGGCCTCAATGCCGTCTGCTCTACCTCTGCTACAACAAAAGCGTCGAGATTGCTGCCAAGCAAAAGTTTCCGCCGAACGTGACGTGCAAAACAGCCCACGGCTTGGCTTATGCGTCGATCGGATCGAAGTACAGACACAAGCTCACGAGCAACCTGCGCCTGACCGACATCGCAAGAATTATCGGCTCACAGAACTGGGAATTGGTGCGCAGCGTGCAAGAGACGCTGAACAATTATTTGGCCAGCGCGGATGACGACATCGAGCTATGTCACTGCCCCGTCAACAAGCTCAAAACGGAGCGAATGAAGCGCGCCGCCGGCAGCATCGTAGAGGGAGCCAGGCAGCTTTGGTTGCAAATGTGCGACATCCAAAACGAGGCTGCGAATATCACTCACGACGGCTATCTCAAGCTTTGGGCACTCTCGAAACCAAATCTGCGGGATCGTTACGATATTGCGCTTGGAGACGAGGCGCAGGACATCAATCCAGTGATTGCTGGTGTGCTTGCGCAGCAGGCGGCATACGGAATGGGCGTAGTCGTTTGTGGTGATGGCCATCAGATGCTGTACCGCTTCAGGGGGGCCGTAGATGCTCTCAATGCAACCTGGCTCGACAAAGCGGAAGTCCATTACCTCACTCAGTCGTTTCGGTTCGGGTCTGCCGTTGCGCACGTCGCCAACATGGTTCTCGCGTTCAAGGGTGAATCCCGCCAACTGGCTGGGCTTGGCGGCGAGACTCGTGTTTCCAAGGCACTACCTGCTGACCTTGAACATCGCACCGTACTCTGCCGGACGGTGGTTGGAGTGATCGAGACGGCGCTGGCCAATGTAGAGACTGGTGCAAAGATCTACTGGGTTGGGGGGATCGAGGGTTACAACCTCCAGGATCTTGAAGACCTACATGCGCTATCGAAGGGGTGGCGTGACCGAGTGAAGGGGAAAAAACTCCTTCAGGAATATCCTGATTACGATCTCTACAAGCAGATTGCCGATGAAAGCCAAGACCCTGAGATGAACCGCTCGATCAAGATCATCGAGCAGTACAGCGCGGATCTCCCGGAGTTGTTTGCCAAGCTGCGGCGCAATGCGGTCACTGATGAGCTTGAAGCCACCATCACCCTCAGCACCGCGCATCGTTCGAAGGGCTTGGAGTGGGATGCGGTGCAACTGGCTGAGGATTTCACCTTCGATCCATTCAATCCAGAGAACGAAAAGGAACCATGGATTGATGAGATGAACCTCCTCTACGTCGCGTGTACCCGCGCCATGCGAGTTCTTGCTGTCAACTCGACGATGTTGGAGATCATGAAAGAATTCGTCGACCGGCGTGACGGCCGCAAGCCAAATACCCCGATGGTTTTCAGGAAGAAACAGGTGGCTGCCGCGTAGTGCTCCTCGAGCATGCTTCGACTTTTGAAAATCACCCACTGATCACAGGAGATATTTTCATGCCCATTTCCAGCGACCAGGCAGCTTTGCTTCAGCAGCTGCGGAATCAAGGCTATGTAGTCTTGCTCGTTGAGCCGAGCGAAACTGAACACATCAGTCGAGAAAGGTTGGAGAGCCGTTTGCGGGCCGATGCTGCGGATCACATTGAGGATCTGTTGTCCCTTGAGGCAGTCCAAATTCGTTGAGCTGACACGTAGCAAAAAAAAGCCCGTTTCGAACGGGTTTTTTTATGAGCGGATTTTGGGATACTCGATAATACCACCCCTTCAATCGCGAGATCGCTTTTCGCACCCTCGGCGTCGCTCCTGGTTAACATGGTGCGGAGGGGGAGGAGGGCATACGGTATAGCCGTAGTGAAGGGGTGGTATTATGAGGAATTCTAGATGACTGACGCAATTGTCTCCGCTTACGAGCGCTTGGTCGAAACCGTTGAGGCTTTCAATGAGAAGTGGCCCGCATTGGTTGTCGGCGGGATGATATGGCGCATCCCGCTCCTCACTGAACAGAGGACGCCATCTCGCATCAACGTCCAGGTACTGACAGGAACTGACGCGATCAAGGCCGCTGTAGAGGCGTTACGCGAGTTTGAGCGCGATCTCGGCCAGGCTCCAGGTACCGTGCTGCGTTTGCCGGGGTACTTTATCCTCTCCGGATCGATACTCGATGAGGGCAGGGCGGTGAACCGCTGCAAAACCGAGCTGGTAGATGCGATCGAGGCCGAGCGGGTCTCTCGCAACGTTGCAGTGAGCCGCCGCTCTAACATCATGCGCCAGGCCCTGGGGAAAAATTTCTCCCTCAACCAGCTGAAGCGCGCAATCCAGGTTTTTGATGCTGCCCCAAGACAGATCACATTCACCTGGGCCGGTCACACCTCAGGAAAAGAGCGTGTCACTGTTGGCCACGTCCGTGAGGTGCTGCTCGCCGAGGCCCATGAAAAATCTATGGCCACCGGCGAGCCGGTGGTGAATAGCCCCCAGTGGATCGATCTGCGCAGCATTGCGAATATGGCTGAAACCGATATGCTGGATGTGCCAAAGCCCATCGCTCCGCATCCGCGGGCCATGCTGTGGTTTTCCGAGCGCAGCCGGTATGACGCAATGCTGCATGCCAACCTTCCATTCTTCGTACTCGATGGGCAACCCGCTGCAAGGATCGTTGGCCTCAAGAACTTCGATAGAGACTCGCGATCAGCAAAACGACCAGACGTAAAGCAACGGTTGCCGGCACTCCCTGGGGGGCGCTTTTTCGTAGCCTCATCCACTGCGGACCCAGTTGCTCAGGAGCCCGGCGCGCCAGAGACACCTGAGGTGCTATCGACGTACCGAGAGTCAGTAAAAGGCGTCGTTGATCAGTAGACTTACCCTTTATAAACAACAGCTTAGACTTCTTATAATCTTTGTTATGTTAAATTCGGTAGCAGCCTAATAATTAGGATGCGTCCTTTAGCCTCGCGCTTTGATGCTCTACCCAAATAGCTGGTGAACCACGTACGCTCTGCTGAGGCCGCTTGCATTCCGCCAGCTGCCTGAAACGGAGATCGAGAAGATGATGATTGATGGCGTTGAGAAACGAATTGAAGCCGGCGTGAATACGGCCCTGGACATGGTTGAGGTATTGGTTGCAGCTGGCCAGCCCCTCAAAGCTGCAATTGCCACCTCGCGAATACTCACGATGGAAGTTGTCCGCGAGTCTCTGGCAAAGAACCTGGCAAACAAAAGCGGCTCGGTGATTACTCACACCTTGGCCACTACGCCAGCCCAATCTGGGCCGGTACCGGCCCAGCACACTGCAAAAACGAAACAGCATCAGACCGTTGATTGATCATCGAGGCCGGCCGGGAGATCTTTACGATACACCCGGCCAGGCACGCAATACGCGCTCCCTCACCTCACGCTTCCCGTCAGCACGGGCTGTAACGACTGCACAGCGCCCTGGAGGCTCAGGGAGGGTTAACCTGGCCCTGAGGCCCTGCGATCGGTTACAAAACCGCATATCCCCTCCGAATGGCCCTTATCGGCAGTTTCCGGCCCGTTTGAACCCCGCAGCTTCGGCGTCCGCAGCGCTCGCAAACTCTACCCGGTTCCGCATTCCGACCTTTTCATAGCTCGGGCAGCCGAATGGCAGGTGGTAAACATTGCTATTGCGGTTGCCAATCACCGGCGAAAGCACGCTGGAGGAGTATCCACCGGACACCTGGTGTTCAACTGGTTCGCTCCGAATGGCCTGTGCCATTGTACCGGCTCCCTTCACTCGCATACCGAGATTCCAGGATCTTTCACCTGTTACGAATGGGTTGCTATGCCCCATTACTCTGGCGATCCGCCGGTCACGCTCCTGTTCCCACGCGCTCACCGGGTATTGACGATCCCAGGCCATCAGCAACTGCTGTTGTGCTCTGGACATCGATAGCCCGTAACGGTCGTGCATGTAGAAGTAGATTCGGGCAACCGCTCCCTTCACCTGGTCGCGAGGTTCTGTCACGCGTTGCTGAAAATCTGTTCTGGTCGGGCAAGCGCCGTATTGCATCGGTGTTGAGGGTAAAACGCCATAGCGAAAATTGCTTCGGTCAGCATTGACCTCGCCAACACTCACCGCAAGGTTGTGCATGTCGGCTTCCATTTTGCGAAATACCGGATCGGTATCGATGCAGTTCTTGCGCCCCCCGTTCTGCCAACACTGCCGCTGGCTGCCGAAGGCGTATGCTGGCAAGACGTGCTCCCATTCGATGCGCTGCGCGCGATTCTCCTGAGCGCGGACTTCGTACCCGGGGAGCCCGCAGAATTCGGAAAAAATCGTACGCTAACAGTTCAAGCGTCCCGGCCACGCCTGACTGTAGCTTGTTGACTGGTCAATCTGTCTCGCGGGTAAAGCGATAGAACAAGTTCGGCTCGCTGACCACGTACAAATACCCTTCATCGTCGATGGTTACGCCTTCGGCTTGGGGTATACCTTTCAGCAAACCAGCAAACCCCCTCGCCAAGGAGCGGAAACTCACCACCTTGCCCTCGTCGGTCATTTCAATCAGCAGTTTCGACTCGTCGCTGAGCAGGATCAGATGGCCGCTCTGTTGATCGAATACAACCGAAGACAAGTCAGTGGCAAACACCTTGTCTTTTACTAGGTTGGACATGTCGCGGACGTGCAGGGAAACGCCTCCTTCCAGGCTGGCACGAAGGCCGCTCACTTCCAGTAATTGCCGGGGGTCACGCTCCTTGGTCACAAACAAACGATCACCTTTTAGGTCGTAGGCGAGCCCTTCAAGGCCTTTGTTGTCCTCCTTGCCAAGCGCCAAGGTTAGCGCTGAATACTGGTCTAGGCTCAATGGTCGATCAGGAGAAAGCTTACCGTATTCGTCGATGGGGATATCCACGATAACCAGGCTCTGCCGCCGCTCTTCGGCAATGACCAGTTGACCGTTGCCGGCATAGGACACCGCTTCCACGTCGTGGAAGCCATCCAGGCTGTAACGTCGCTCCACGTCACCGTCACGACTGAGGGCCAGCAGCTCGTTCGGGCCATTGGTAACCGCCCACAGCAGATTTAGGTCAGGATCGAAGGTCAGGCCCGAAAGGTTGTTGTCCACACCGGGAACCGCCTTAGCATCCAGCTCAACCCGATAGCCAGGCAGCCACACAGAGCGCTCCTGCCAATCGTCTGTGTGCCAGTGGGTCTTGATCCAAAAGTACAGACGATCATCAAGGTGATGAGTACGTACTTGGAATACGGTGAGCAACACAAGGCATACAAGCGCCCACATCCAAACACTTACTTTCCGTGTTCGGCCCAGCCAGTTTTTAGCCATCAAATACATTAGAAGCCTCGTTAAATCAGACTGACGCCACGAGCCGTGATGGTTTCAACCCGACTCGGCGCGGCTGGCACAGGTGATACACAACGGCGTGGCCGGATCGAACTCCAGACGGCCCGAGGCGATCAACTCGCCGCATTGGTTACACCAGCCATAGTCGCCCTCGTGCCAGCGCTTGAGGGCCAGTTGGAGACGGACACGTTCATGCCGTGCACGACTGCGGATCGCATCGTTCATCGCTTGTTGCTGGAGTGCGTCCATTCTCGATAGACGCCCCACCTTGCTTTGATCCAGCTCTACCGATTGCGAGCGAGACTCAGCGTCTCCCAGCAATCGATCCAGCTCGGCAGCCCGCTGTTCCAGTAGGGTCTTGAAATGGGCAAGATCGAGGGCGTCGTCCAGGCTCATTAGCGCAGCAGTAACAGCGGACTGGTGGTGGTACGGAGCATGCTGGTAGTGGTGCTGCCGACCAGGAACTGCCGGATACGTGAGTGTCCATAAGCCCCCATCACTAGCAGATCGATGCCATGCTCTTTCTGATAGGCGTGCAGGGTACGTTCTATTTCACCGCTCCGAGTCTCAGCGCGAACGGTAAATCCGGCGTTGATCAGCACTTTCTGCGCCCAGTCCAGCTGCGCGGACGCTTCGTCGTTCACGGGCCCAACCATGACCAGATGGATCGGCAGCCCCTTCAGCAGCGGGCTGGCTGCCAGCATCTCCACACCCTTGCGGGTTGTAGCGCCGCCATCGAATGCCAGCATCGCGCTCTTGGGCTTTTGGAAGTTGGCCGGGGTGACCAGGATTGGCCGGTGCATGATACGAATAACGCTTTCCAGCTGGCTTCCGACATGCTGACTCAGACCGCCACTAGACTCGCCCTGGCGACCGATAACCAGCAAGCGCGTTTCACTTTGCAGCTCTTGCAAGCTCTCCAGTAAATCGCCATGTCGCTGCTTGGACTCCGGTGCGCGCACACCATCATTCACGGCCCGTTCTTTCGCGGCTGCAAGCATGATTCGCCCTTGTTCAAGGGCCAACTTGCCGCGCTGTTCATCCAGGGAAGCAAGCTCATCAAGCAGGTGCTCGCGGCTGCCAAGGCCAATGTTGCCACTCAAATCTGCTGCAACCGGATACTGGCGCTGATCCAGCACATGCAGGAAGGTCAGCGGCGCTTCCAGGCTCAGACTGGCCCAGGCCGCGTAGTCGCAAACAGCTGGAGCCGAGGTGGAACCGTCGATACAGGCAATTAGGGGTCGTTTGCGGGAGAGGGCGAAATCCTACGCTAAGGCTTTGGCCAACGATATTCTCCGGTAAGATTGATGTGTTCCGAGGGGATAGGAGAAGTCGCTTGATATCTAGTATGACGTCTGTCGCACCTGCTTGATCGCGGCCGCGATAGCTAGATCGCGTTGCTCCTCTTCTCCATCCGCGTTCCAAGCTGCGGAAAGGCACCCATAAGCGTACGCCTGGTCGAGCAGGCGACGCGGATCGACGTCCAGCGCACGAGAGAATGCGTCCGCCATCTGTGCAATGCGTCTGGGATCGAGACAAAGGTCGTCTCTGTCAGCCGGATCGTAGAACATATTGGCGGCGCCAAAGCCCACTTCACCGACCAGACCGACGGGATCTATCACCAGCCAGCCGCGACTGGAGAACATGATGTTTTCATGATGCAGATCGCCATGTAGCCCACGCAGTTCCGAGGCATTGCTCATCATTTGATCGGCTATAATCGCCGCGTGGACGTAGTCAGTTTGACAACCTGCGTTTTGATCATCGCGCGCCCGCTGAAACAAAGCTGCAAAGCGATCCCGGATCGGGAGAAGGGCAGAAGGCAGGGGTTCCTCAGATGCGGCATACAGCTTCGCCATTAGTTCCGCTGCAATTTCGGTCGCCTGGTAGTCGCCGTGCTCGGCAACGATGTGAGAGAGCATTCGCTCCCCGGCATATTCGAGCAACATCAGATTGTTCTCACGACCGAGCAACCGGACTGCTCCCCTCCCATTGCGCCATACCAGATAGTCGGCCCCGCGCAGTTCATCAGCAATGTCTTCTATAGGTTTCAATCCCTTGACGATTGCAGGAGTCCCGTCTGGCAATGAAACTTTCCAAACGAGGCTGGAAAAGGTGTCCGCAATGAGAACAGGTTGCGAAACGTGCCAATGACAGCCAGGTTGAAATAACCGTATACATTAGACTGTAGAACACCATCAACCCCCTGATAACACAGGGGGTTTTTGGTTTACAGAGAAAAAACTGCTACCTATACTCCCCGCCCTGATATCACAGGTTCAGGGAACGTATACATTGCAAGCCATCCGAATCAGATCTTTCACCGCCACTGACGGCCTACCTATGGCTGTGCTGGTGGATGAGGACGGCTCCCCTCCTTTCCTGCCTAACGTCTATGCAACTGTCAGATACCGCGACAGAGGTGCGGCCCTGGCAACCACCGAGAAAGTCCTGCGCACCATCGGGATGGCGTATCTCTGGGCTCACGCCCGCAAGATCGACATCCACACGGCGCTTACCTCAGAAACGTTTCTGACGCTTGAGCAGTGCGAAGATCTGGCTAACTTCCTGAGGATGAGTCGAGCGGGGCAGGATGCTGATCTGAAAGCGTCGATCACTACGAAACCGCAGAAGATCATTCGACTTGAACAAGCGCGCGGGAGGATGGCAGCTGCCCAATCTCACGATCATGCCTCTGCTGCTGAAGGTGGCTATAGGATCCAGGTGCTTGCCAGGTTCCTTGAGCACCATCACGAGCGCATCTGCAATCAGGTGGTGTCAGAAGACCGGGAGGGGCTTAAAGACGCCCGTCAGAAGGCGATACGCCGACTCCGCTCCCTCGCCCCTAGAACGGGCAGCCCGCCTCAGGGAGACCCCGTGGAGGGCCTTCCTGAAGCAACGATGATCCACGTCGAGGAGATCTTCTCTAAAGAGTCGCCAAAAAACCCATTTAAAAAGGGGTTCATACAGGCGAGGAATCTCCTGATGTTCAGGATTCTTTCTGACAATGGCATGCGCAGAGATGAACTAAGGCATGTTCGGATTGACGACGTCGACTATGCTCGAAAACGCGTCAAGGTGCGAGTTTCGAAGACGCGTCCCCGAAACCTAGTCATCTCGCAAAAAACCGCAGATCTCTTTCGCGAGTTCGTGAAAGACCATTGGAGCAATGTTCCGCCACGTAAGCGAGCGCATGGCTACCTGTTCATCACTCGATCTGGAAATCAGATATCTCTTTCGGCTCTGAATCTTATCTTCCAAGTTGCTAGGGAGAGCTCAGAACTCACCCCAAATTATTTCACCCCGCACACCATGCGAAGGACTTGGAATGATCGACTGAGTCGAAAAATTGATGCGATGCCGCCTGAAAAACGCATGTCAATAGAAGAAGAAGAGAAAATTCGCAATCATAACAACGGATGGTCATTCAAATCTGACATGGCCCCCAGGTATTCCGCGAGGTCAATCAGAGAGAAAGCGGACAGGATTGCAGAAGAATTAGCGAATGAAATTGCGGACAAAGTCTAACATGGCCATCAATTCAGCACAAAAAACCAGCTTGCTCAGCGGCAGAGCCGAAGGCAACCAAAATAAGAAAACCATACTACAAGACGGTAGAAGCGTTGAAATTTCTTTAGGCGAAAAACTGGCAATTCACGATAGAGATGGCAAATCAACGCCTGTCCATTTCGATACACTGCAGAAGAACAATACGTTCCATGCAAGCTTGTTTGAGTGCTTCTCAATGACTCTTGCCACGCACAGCCTCAGTTACAATTCTACAGTTAGCAAGGCTGTGCGTGCCTGGCTCGAACATGAAAAGCTCTCCGACTGTGAGCTTATCACACTTAAAGAAATTTCGTGCATCATGGAAATTCAGCCCTCGTACAGGGCTTTCATTATCCCGATACTTCGCAGAATTAAAGAACACTCATTACCAGGGCTTTCCGACGAAGTATCGGACTTCCTTGAGAACGAGCATAAATGGGAGCAAAAAGGTGGTGGGTCTTACTATACTCTAATCACTAACGACCCTGAAAAAGGCGCGCTGACCAATCAAGAGCTTCATAGTATCCACCTTTGCCTCAATGAAGGTTATGCAAATCGCCGTGTCTCACAGCACGACTTTACACTTTGTTGGTTTTTTATCGGCACGGGGGTAAGACCTGTACAAGTAGCCAGGATGACTCGTGGAGATGTAATAATTCACGACAGAGCGGGTATGGAGGTGACGCTAAGAATCCCACTAGCCAAAGGTGAGGGCGTAGTCACCGAAGAGTATTGGATCAGGAAGGCCCCTACAGTGCTTGCTGAGTGCCTAATCACCTACCTGGATACTTATACCAACACGAATACTTCAAGCTCCGACAAGCTGTTTAGGGGCACGCCAGGGGATCTTGGCATAAAAGTAACCAGTACATTAGCTGCACTGCCTACCTATTCAGAGCGACTGGAAGGGCCTATTCACATTACCGCCTACCGCTTCCGTTACACCATGGCTACTCGCGCTCTGGCACAGGGAGCATCCGACGCTGAAGTGGCAAGGCTGCTCACACACCGAAGCACCTCTTGCATTCAGTTTTACCGAGCGTCGATGCCACAACTTCAGAAGCCTATCAGGCAGGCTCTAGGCAAAGAGATGGATTACTTTGCCAGCGCCTTTCAAGGCCGCCTGATCGAGCATCTGGATGAGGCCAGTCGTGCAGGGGACGATGACTGCGTCATTGCTGATTACCTACGACTGACAGGTGAGACTTTGGGGGCTTGTGGCACACGTGCTGAATGCCATCAACACGCTCCCATTGCCTGCCTATCTTGCCCATATTTCGAACCTTTGATCGATGCGCCTTGGGAAACTCTGATGGTCACCCTGATTGAGGATCAGGAAATCGAAACTGACCCTCGAATTCAGCAGATTAATGTCAATGCAATGGCAGCCATACAACAGATCATGGTTGTGCGAGATAGCAGGATTCATGAGGTAGTCGCATAACATGGGCGAGATAGTACATTTCGTAGGTAAGGCAGGCTTAGCTGCAAGCGCTAATCTTGAAAGCTTTATTCTTCACGCGAAAGTGAACATACCATTCACCAATATCAACTGGGATGACGATAGCTGGAACATTACCAGCTTCAAAATTGGCAAAAATCAAGGACGAACAAAAAAGATAGCTCACTTCAAATCACTGAGAGACCCATCAGGAAGCAAATCAACTGTCGAGATACCATTCGATCTGCCATTTCTCGACTTCGCGAAAGCGGCTTTCAGTGAGATCATGCGTCGCTTTCAACTTCAGGAGTTCAAGCGATACCTATATTCAATGCAGGCCATAGAGCAGGCACTCCTTAATGCTGGGCGACCCGCGTGCATCACTGCATTGGATGCGACTATTCTGGATGACGCAGCACAACTACTTCAAGAGCGCTTTAAAGATGCATGGGCTGCAGGTCGGTGCCTGGAGCGTTTGCTCACCCAGATTATTGCGCCGGCCAAAATTACGCCTGCGCCTATTGAATGGGTTTCTCCAATTCCTTATAAGCAGCCAGTCCGGACTGATCGTGTTGCGCCTAAAAACAACGACAAGGTTGTTAGCCGACTCCCAAGCGTTCAGACAATTCTTGATCTTGCTGAAATCCACCACACTAGCAAGCATATCCCCGACCGAGTCGTTACTGCGTTCGTGACACTGGCAATGTTCGCCCCTAGCCGAGCATCGGAAATATTATCACTGCCAGTCAACTGCATACGACATGTGGAAGGCGATGAAGGTTTGATGATGGGGCTAGCATGGGATCCCGCAAAAGGTGGGATGCCTCTGACAAAGTTTGCTGCATCAGAGACTTTCGAAAGGCTTGCGACCGAGACTGTCGATTTCCTACTTAGCCTTGGAGAACCTGCTAGGAAGGCTGCGCTATGGTATGCACAGAACCCTGGCCAGCTGTACCTGCCAGCAGAGTTCAAACACCTGAGAGGGAAGCCCATTACCCTCTATGAAGCATCTAAAATCATGGGGAAGGAAACAGCGATCCACTCCAGCCATGCTTCTCGCTATGGCCTAGTCAAAACAGGCGAGAAGACTAGCGATCCTGCCCGCCGCAGTGATCCGAACGGAAGTTGGGCAGGACTTTTCGAGTTTGCTTCGCTTGAGAAATATGTGCTCGACAAACTCCCGGAGATCTTTCCTACGCTGGACGGAACAACCGGACTGCAATGGCATGACGCGTTGTTCGTACTACCGGAGAACACGCTGAGCCCAACGGCGGAGTCGCTCTTAAACGTTCCTGCGGTTTTTAGCATAAATCAGATCAACAACCAGTTAGGTGCCAACCCTGGCGGTGTGACGATTTTCTCTCGAAATGGGAAAACGAACCGTGACGGCAGCCCAACAGCTATTACCACGCATGGTTTCAGGCATCTTCTGAACACCCTCGCTCAGAGTAAGCATCTGAGCGAATCTCTCATTGCATTTTGGTCTGGTCGTAAGAACGTCAAACAGAATGAATGGTACGACCATGTGCCCCAAGAGGCATTCATTGAGGCCTATCTGAAGCTTGGCGACAATGTAGGCGGCATATCTTCAGGAGAAGCGCTGAGCGAGAAGATTCAGGGGCTTATCGCGAGCCATGGGCTGACCCAGCAGGAAGCCATGGGAGTCGAGCTCGGCGCTCTCAGCGTAACGCGCTTCGGGCTCTGCAAGCATAACTACGCCCTGACGCCTTGCCCTCTCGACAAGGATTGCTCGAACTGCTCTGAGCACGTGTTTGTGAAGGGGGACAAACGCCACCAGAGAGAAGCTGAGTTTCAGTATGAGATTCATGCCAAGGCCGTTGCCGCTGCAACAGCTGCTCTAGAGGAAGGTGAGGCAGGCGCGGCCCGATGGCTGAAGCAGAACCAGCCACGTATGGAGCGTTGGGCTCTCATGCTGGAAAAGATGAATGACCCGTCCATCCCTGAGGGAACCATGATCACTTTGCCTCCGCCCGAGAATACCCAGTCCAAGACAGGGCTCGCTCACGCCGTTCGAATGATCGCCACAGACGCAGAGCCGGCTAAGCAGGACGACTTTGCTGATGAAGCCGAAGAAGCCCTCATGGCCATGGAGTTCTTCTGATGGGTGCGCCTAAGATGACCGACCAAACCATCAATCAGTCGGTATTGATGCTGGACGGATGGGCAGGAAAGCTGACCTGGGATCTCTATCTGGAGGCCCTAGCGGTAGAGGTAGGCCATCGCTACACAAAAGCTGCAATGCTGAGGCATGACCGGATCAAAGACGCTTGGGATCACGCGAAAGAGCGATGCCGTGGGACTGATGAAGCCTCAGGAAAGGCGCCAGAGATGGCACTCATGGATAGCCGCCAGCGCGAGCTCGAAGCACGTGTAGAACGCCTCACACGCGAAAACAACAGGCTCCTAGAGCAATTCGTCCGCTGGGCGCACAACGCCTCTCGGAGAGGTATGAGCCTAGAGGATCTAGATCGGCCTCTCCCGTATGTGAAAACTAAAGACCTCTCGTGAAGCATCGGCCACCTGCAAGGGTGGCCTTGTCACCCTGCTGAAGACCGGGACTGGCTCCTTCAGAGGGCTAACCTGCGATCAAACGAATCAGAATCGAGCAAAATTATGCCTCGAATTTTTGGGCAGATTGCGTATACTTTCGAGCCTCGGAAGGGGCTAACCCCTCAGAAGTATACGTTTTTTTGTAAAGCCAAGGCCTAAAAGCGCTGAAGCCCCCTACTGGTAAGGATTTGAAGAATGTATATGAATCCTACCTGGGCACTCTGCCAATGAGCAGGAAAAACAGGCGGCATGAACATCAACCCCAAGTCAGAGGGTCCAATCGCAGATAGAAGGCAAGGCGTTCGCGGTCGGGGGCTTCGATCCCCAATACATTGAATAGGACAGCGAAGGCGCGCTCTGCTTCATCTGGCGCTGCCCAGTTCTCTTCGGCGTTAGCAATCATGAGTGCCAAATCGGCATAGCGATCTGCTGTTCCGAGCCGCCCAAGGTCGATCAGACCCGTGCATTGAAGAGTTTTAGGGTCCACCATGAAGTTCGGCATGCAGGGATCACCATGGCAAACAACCATATCGGTGCGCTCTTGGTCGAGCCGCACCGGTAGCTCTCGTTCGACACGAGCCAAAAGATCGAGCTGCGGCGTACTCTTGTCCTCGTCCGGTAAGAAGTCGGGATTGACGGCATTGCGGGACACCACATCAACGGCGCGTCCGAACATTCGCGACAGCCTGCGCTCAAACGGACATTGATCAACCAATAGGCTGTGAACAGCGCCAAGTTGCTGCCCCATTGACGGCCACGCTTTGAGCAAATCCGCTCCAGACAGATCAGCCGCCGGTACTCCCGGAATTGCCGTTATCACCAAGCATGCACCCTCCTGTTCCTCCTGCCAGTTGATCACCTCGGGGCAAGCCACACCTCGACCTTTGAGCCAAATGAGGCGGTCACGCTCTCCAGCGAGCTCACCGCGGCGGGAAGCAGGTGCGATTTTCGCGAAGGCATGCCCGTCACCACGTCGAAAAACAAAATCACCAGATTCTCCGCCTCTGACAGGCAACCAGTCAGAATGCGATTCACCAAAAAAAATATTAGTTCGATTCAATGGAGGTTCCTTCAGTTTTCTGATGAAGCGCGGAGGTGGCTCAACCTGCGAAAAGAAACGAGTTGCTACGTAAGTCCGAGAACATGCTTTCCATGGTCTCTGAGCTCGCCTTTGGGACCGACATATCGGTAGAGAGTGACGCGCTCGATGCCGAGTTCCTTGCAGAGATCGGAAACTGAAGTATCG
Organism: Pseudomonas sp. LY-1; assembly: GCF_053502595.1. Classification (NCBI taxonomy): domain Bacteria; kingdom Pseudomonadati; phylum Pseudomonadota; class Gammaproteobacteria; order Pseudomonadales; family Pseudomonadaceae; genus Pseudomonas; species Pseudomonas sp. LY-1. Next base: position 16,309 of record NZ_CP094354.1, read on the forward strand.
CGCTGGGCCATGGCGGCTTGCGCGAGACGCACCTGAGCTTTGGTGAGCGCGAATTTTCGTCCGCCCTTGCGACCGCGCGCTCTCGCGGAGGCGAGACCCGCCATGGTGCGCTCTCGGATCAGATCCCGCTCGAACTCGGCTAAGGTGGCGAAGATTCCGAACACCATGCGACCGGACGCAGTCGTGGTGTCGATCTGAGCGCCCTTTCCAGTCAGAACCCGCAGGCCGATCTTGCGGTCTGACAGCTCCTTCACCGTGTTGACCAGATGGGCAAGCGATCGTCCGAGGCGATCGAGCTTCCAGACCACCAGCACATCGCCGTCACGCAATGACTTGAGGCAGGCAGTCAAGCCAGGGCGATCATCACGACCGCCGGAAGCAAGATCATCATAGATATTGTCCCGTTCGACACCTGCGGCGCGCAAGGCGTCGTGCTGCAGGTCGAGAGACTGCGAGCCATCGGCTTTGGAGACGCGGGCATATCCGATCAGCATGTATCACAAACGTTGGTTTGAGGCGGCGCTTCGGCCACGATTGCATTGACCTCTGGAAATGTATCTCAACCAGCTTCATAAATAAAGCGTCTTGAACGCTATCAGATTTTGAAAAAGGAACATGTATGCCGCGTCGCGTCACTCTAACCGATCGGCAGAAAGACGCGCTGTTGCGCTTGCCGACTTCACAGACGGATTTGCTCAAGCACTATACGCTGAGTGATGAAGACCTTGGGCATATCAGGCTGCGTCGGCGCGCTCACAACAGGTTCGGCTTCGCCCTGCAATTGTGTGTCCTGCGCTATCCCGGCCGGGTGCTGGCTCCAGGCGAACTGATCCCTGCAGAGGTCATCGAATTTATCGGAGCGCAGCTTGGCCTGGGTGCCGACGATCTCGTAGACTATGCTGCCCGCGAGGAAACACGGCACGAGCATCTTGCCGAGTTACGGGGGCTCTACGGCTTCCGCACCTTCTCCGGACGTGGTGCGAGGGAGCTGAAGGAATGGTTGTTCCGAGAAGCCGAGATGGCGGTGTCGAACGAGGATATCGCCCGTCGCTTCGTAGCCGAGTGCCGACGCACCCGCACTGTCCTTCCCGCGACATCCACGATCGAGCGGCTTTGTGCCGCGGCTCTCGTCGATGCCGAGCGACGCATCGAGACGAGGATCGCCAGTCGGCTGCCTATGCCGATCCGAGAACAGTTGCTGGCATTGCTCGAGGAGACGGCTGATGATCGGGTGACCCGTTTTGTGTGGCTGCGCCAGTTCGAGCCTGGCTCGAACTCTTCGTCGGCCAACCGGCTGCTCGACCGGCTCGAATATCTGCAACGCGTCGATCTCCCCGAGGATCTGCTTGCCGGCGTTCCTGCCCATCGGGTGACTCGTCTGCGCAGGCAGGGTGAACGGTATTATGCCGACGGCATGCGCGATCTCCCGGAGGACAGGCGGCTTGCGATCTTGGCTGTTTGCGTCTCGGAATGGCAGGCGATGTTGGCCGACGCAGTGGTCGAAACCCACGACCGGATCGTCGGCCGTCTCTACCGTGCTTCGGAGCGTATTTGCCATGCAAAGGTCGCAGACGAAGCGGGGGTGGTGCGTGACACCCTGAAATCCTTCGCCGAGATCGGGGGCGCCCTGGTCGATGCACAGGATGATGGCCAGCCGCTGGGCGATGTCATCGCGAGTGGGTCAGGGTGGGACGGCTTAAAAACCCTTGTTGCAATGGCAATCAGGCTGACCGCCACCATGGCCGACGATCCGCTCAATCATGTGCTCGACGGTTATCACCGCTTCCGCCGATTCACTCCACGCATGTTGCGCCTGCTCGATCTGCGAGCTGCGCCCGTTGCACTGCCGCTTCTGGAAGCGGTGACGGTCCTTCGTACCGGTTTGAACGATGCCGCGATGACCAGCTTCTTGCGGCCCAGCTCGAAATGGCATCGCCACCTTCGGGCCCAGAGGGCTGGCGACGCTCGCCTATGGGAGATCGCGGTGCTGTTCCATCTGCGCGATGCGTTCCGCTCCGGAGATGTCTGGCTTACTAGGTCCCGGCGCTATGGCGATCTGAAACACGCACTCGTTCCGGCACAAGCCATCGCGGAAGGCGGTCGTCTCGCTGTGCCATTGCGGCCGGAGGAATGGCTGGCAGACCGGCAAGCTCGCCTCGACATGCGGTTGCGCGAGCTTGGCCGTGCCGCTCGCGCAGGCACGATCCCGGGCGGGTCGATTGAGAACGGCGTTCTGCATATCGAGAAACTCGAAGCCGCCGCGCCGACAGGCGCCGAAGATCTGGTGCTCGATCTCTACAAGCAGATCCCGCCCACGCGCATCACCGATCTCCTGCTGGAGGTGGATGCGGCGACCGGCTTCACCGAAGCGTTCACCCATCTGCGCACAGGAGCACCCTGCGCTGACCGGATCGGGCTAATGAACGTTATCTTGGCGGAAGGGATCAACCTCGGCTTGCGCAAAATGGCGGATGCGACAAACACCCACACCTTCTGGGAATTGATCCGCATTGGACGGTGGCATGTCGAGGGCGAAGCCTATGACCGGGCGCTGGCCATGGTGGTCGAGGCACAGGCAGCGTTACCCATGGCCCGGTTCTGGGGCATGGGCACGTCGGCTTCGAGCGACGGACAGTTCTTCGTCGCTACAGAGCAAGGTGAGGCCATGAACCTGGTCAACGCGAAATATGGCAATACCCCGGGCCTGAAAGCCTATAGCCACGTCTCCGACCAATATGCGCCGTTCGCAACCCAGGTGATTCCTGCAACGGCAAGCGAAGCGGCTTACATCCTCGATGGCCTGCTGATGAACGATGCTGGACGCCATATCCGCGAGCAGTTCACCGACACGGGCGGCTTCACCGATCACGTCTTTGCCGCATGTGCCATTCTCGGCTACCGGTTCGCTCCGCGCATCCGCGACCTGCCATCCAAACGGCTCTACGCGTTCAATCCGTCGGCCGCCCCGGCGCACCTGCGAGCGTTGATCGGCGGAAAGGTCAACCAAGCCATGATCGAGCGCAATTGGCCCGACATCCTGCGCATCGCCGCCACCATTGCTGCCGGGACCGTCGCGCCAAGCCAGATTCTGCGGAAACTCGCCTCCTATCCGCGGCAGAACGAGCTCGCGACAGCCCTGCGGGAAGTCGGTCGCGTCGAGCGCACCCTGTTCATGATCGACTGGATTCTGGATGCCGAACTCCAACGGCGTGCCCAGATCGGGCTCAACAAAGGCGAAGCTCATCATGCGCTGAAGCGGGCAATCAGCTTCCACCGCCGCGGTGAAATCCGCGACCGTTCCGCCGAAGGCCAGCATTACCGCATCGCCGGCATGAATCTGCTCGCCGCCATCATCATCTTCTGGAACACCATGAAGCTCGGCGAGGTCGTTGCAAACCAGAAACGCGATGGAAAGCTGCTATCGCCCGATCTCTTGGCCCATGTTTCGCCGCTCGGATGGGAACACATCAATCTCACCGGAGAATATCGCTGGCCAAAGCCTTAGCGTAGGATTCCGCCCCCTCCCGCAAACGACCCCAATTACGTGGGTCATTGTTGTTCTCCTTCTCAGTGGCCCATGAGTTGATCAATGGCGTCAGGTTTATCGTGAACACCAAAGCGATCCACGATAGTGGCGCTGGCCTCGTTTAAGCCCAGCACTTCGACTTCAGTACCTTCACGGCGGAACTTAATGACTACCTTGTCCAGGGCTGCAACAGCGGTGATATCCCAGAAGTGTGCACGATTCAGGTCGATGGTTACCTTGTTCAGGGCTTCCTTGAAGTCGAAGGCTGCGACGAACTTGTCAGCCGAGCTGAAGAACACCTGACCGGTGACGTTATAGCTACGATGCTCGCCGGCTTCGTCCAGCGAAGAACTGATCGCCATGTAATGGCCAACCTTGTTGGCGAAGAACATCGCAGCCAGTAGCACGCCGGCTAACACGCCGAAGGCCAGGTTGTGGGTGGCCACCACGACCACCACGGTGACGACCATGACAATGTTGGTCGACAACGGATGCTTCTTCAGGTTGCGCAGCGAATCCCAACTGAAGGTGCCGATGGACACCATGATCATCACTGCCACCAGCGCAGCCATTGGGATCTGCTTCAGCCAGTCGCCGAGGAAAACCACCATCAGCAGCAGAAATACGCCTGCGGCAAGAGACGACAGGCGAGAACGACCGCCGGATTTCACGTTAATGATCGACTGACCAATCATCGCGCAGCCAGCCATACCGCCGATCAGACCCGAAGCAATGTTGGCCACGCCCTGGCCCTTGCACTCGCGGTTCTTGTCACTCGGGGTGTCGGTCAGGTCGTCGACAATGGTCGCGGTCATCATCGACTCCAACAGACCGACCACAGCCAGTGCTGCCGAATAAGGAAAGATGATGGCCAGCGTCTCGAATGTCAGCGGCACATCAGGCCAGAGGAAGATCGGTAGCGTATCCGGCAGTTCACCCATATCACCGACCGTGCGGATATCCAGACCAACCGACATGGCGACGGCGGTCAGCACGATGATGCACACCAGCGGCGATGGGATGAGCTTGCCGATCTTGGGGACATAGGGGAACAGATAGATGATGCCGAGGCCTGCGGCTGTCATGGCGTAGACGTGCCAGGTGACATTAGTCAGCTCGGGCAGCTGAGCCATGAAAATCAGGATCGCCAGTGCATTGACAAAACCGGTCACCACCGAGCGCGAGACGAAGCGCATCAGCGATCCGAGCTTCAGGTAGCCAGCAGCAATTTGTAGCACGCCACATAGCAGCGTGGCGGCCAGCAGATATTCAAGACCATGGTTCTTGACCAGAGTCACCATCAGCAGTGCCATGGCACCCGTTGCGGCCGAAATCATGCCTGGGCGGCCACCGACAAAGGCGATCACCACAGCGATACAGAAAGAGGCGTAAAGGCCGACCTTAGGGTCAACGCCAGCAATGATCGAGAAGGCGATGGCTTCAGGGATTAGGGCCAGTGCGACCACAAGACCGGCGAGGATGTCGCCACGGATGTTGGATAACCAGGTTTGTTTTAACGAGTGGAGCATCAGAATTCCCAAGGCAATGGATCGCGCAGCACAGCATGGCGCAGGCCAAGTGCAGCTGGTCGATACGAGGTCAAATGTCGGATGTAGAGGAGCTGTGGCGGGTGTTAAAACCTAAAGCACAGCAGAAAGCGACCGCTGGCAGAGCAAGCAGTCACAGATGATGCGGGGGGGCGAAGCGCTATGGCGGCGTAGGCAGCCAGATCATGTTTTGCAGGGTAAGCATGAGGTCTTATCGAGTGTCTTTAGTAACTCAATGGCCGCAACAGTCTACAGGAAGAGGGCAATTTCTGCGAGTCACCCCCGGACTAGGGCGTCCTGTTTGGATGTCAGCCTGAGCTATACCCTAACTGTGTCATTTTCAGAAGACGACTGCACCAGTTGATTGGGCGTAATGGCTGTTGTGCAGCCAGCTCCTGACAGTTCAATATCAGAAGTGATCTGCACCAATCTCGACTATGCTCAATACTCGTGTGCACCAAAGCGAGGTGAGCATGGCGACGGAGGCTCTGTTGCAAAGATTGGCGGCAGTCAGAGGTAGGCTGTCGCTCTGCGCCGATCAGGCGGCTGCTGCGAAATGGTGGTTGAGCATGCCCATGGCCTCCGTCAGCGCCGAGGGCCCAATGCCAAAAGCTCTCTCCACAAGGCGCACCTCGCCCCTGATGCCGGGCTGCAGGCACCAGGGGCGAGCCTGTCCTTTGCGCAGGGCTCGCATGACTTCGAATCCCTTGATCGTGGCATAGGCCGTGGGGATCGATTTGAAACCGCGCACCGGCTTGATCAGTATCTTGAGCTTTCCGTGATCGGCCTCGATCACGTTATTGAGATACTTCACCTGCCGGTGGGCCGTCTCCCGGTCCAGCTTTCCTTCGCGCTTCAATTCGGTGATCGCTGCACCATAGCTCGGCGCTTTGTCGGTATTGAGCGTGGCAGGCTTTTCCCAGTGCTTCAGGCCTCGCAGGGCCTTGCCCAGGAACCGCTTCGCTGCCTTGGCGCTGCGGGTCGGCGACAGGTAGAAATCGATCGTGTCGCCCCGCTTGTCGACTGCCCGGTACAGGTAGGTCCACTTGCCCCGCACCTTGACGTAGGTTTCATCCAGGCGCCAGCTCGGATCAAAGCCACGCCGCCAGAACCAGCGCAGCCGCTTCTCCATCTCCGGGGCGTAGCACTGGACCCAGCGATAGATCGTCGTATGGTCGACCGAAATGCCGCGTTCCGCCAGCATTTCCTCAAGGTCGCGATAGCTGATCGGATAGCGACAATACCAGCGCACCGCCCACAGGATCACATCACCCTGGAAATGGCGCCACTTGAAATCCGTCATCGTTCCGTCCGTCCAATCTCCGCCAAGCATGCTCAAGCTTCACGATTTTTGCAACAGAGCCCACACGAGTATTGAGCATAGTCGAGATTGGTGCAGATCACTTCTGATATTGAACTGTCAGGAGCTGGCTGCACAACAGCCATTACGCCCAATCAACTGGTGCAGTCGTCTTCTGAAAATGACATTTGGTATCTCTCATAAACGGATGTTTTTGAGAGAACTATCTTCGGCCTTCACACGCACGAAAGGCGGCGAAGCTCCGCCGTTAATCCGTCCGCCGGAGATCTCGCCCAGGCAGGCTGAAGGCCGAGCAAGCCTGACAGGCCCGAAAAGCCCGGCACGGGCGTCGGCGGCGATGACGGCGGCGGCATTATCCAGGGTTGATGATGGAAGTGGAGGATATCGACAACCTCTCGCGCAACCAAGACATCGCGGTCGGACTGCAAGTGATCTTGAAGCCACGGGCCCGTCCCACCCCGACATGGACCTCGATGCCCGAACGGACGTTAGATTTCGAGTTCTAGGCGTTCTGCGATGAAGGTTGGATCCCAGCCGGGATTGAAAGTGTCGACGTGGGTGAATCCGAGCCGCTCGTATAGGCCACGCAGGTTCGGGTGGCAGTCGAGCCGCAGCTTGGCGCACCCCTGCGTTCGCGCGGCATGGCGGCAAGCCTCGATCAGCGCGGAGCTGACACCCCGGCCCGCATGTGTCCGTCGCACCGCGAGCTTGTGCAGATATGCGGCCTCCCCCTTGAGGGCGTCGGGCCAGAACTCGGGATCCTCGGCCGACAAGGTGCAACAGCCGACGATGCCGTCGCTGCAACTCGCGACTAGGAGCTCGGATCTCAGGACGAAGGTCTCCGCGAATGTCCGGTCGATCCGCGCGACGTCCCAGGCGGGCGTTCCCTTGGCGGACATCCACGCCGCAGCGTCGTGCATCAGCCGCACAACCTCGTCGATATCACCCGAGCAGGCGACCCGAACGTTCGGAGGCTCCTCGCTGTCCATTCGCTCCCCTGGCGCGGTATGAACCGCCGCCTCATAGTGCAGTTTGATCCTGACGAGCCCAGCATGTCTGCGCCCACCTTCGCGGAACCTGACCAGGGTCCGCTAGCGGGCGGCCGGAAGGTGAATGCTAGGCATGATCTAACCCTCGGTCTCTGGCGTCGCGACTGCGAAATTTCGCGAGGGTTTCCGAGAAGGTGATTGCGCTTCGCAGATCTCCAGGCGCGTGGGTGCGGACGTAGTCAGCGCCATTGCCGATCGCGTGAAGTTCCGCCGCAAGGCTCGCTGGACCCAGATCCTTTACAGGAAGGCCAACGGTGGCGCCCAAGAAGGATTTCCGCGACACCGAGACCAATAGCGGAAGCCCCAACGCCGACTTCAGCTTTTGAAGGTTCGACAGCACGTGCAGCGATGTTTCCGGTGCGGGGCTCAAGAAAAATCCCATCCCCGGATCGAGGATGAGCCGGTCGGCAGCGACCCCGCTCCGTCGCAAGGCGGAAACCCGCGCCTCGAAGAACCGCACAATCTCGTCGAGCGCGTCTTCGGGTCGAAGGTGACCGGTGCGGGTGGCGATGCCATCCCGCTGCGCTGAGTGCATAACCACCAGCCTGCAGTCCGCCTCAGCAATATCGGGATAGAGCGCAGGGTCAGGAAATCCTTGGATATCGTTCAGGTAGCCCACGCCGCGCTTGAGCGCATAGCGCTGGGTTTCCGGTTGGAAGCTGTCGATTGAAACACGGTGCATCTGATCGGACAGGGCGTCTAAGAGCGGCGCAATACGTCTGATCTCATCGGCCGGCGATACAGGCCTCGCGTCCGGATGGCTGGCGGCCGGTCCGACATCCACGACGTCTGATCCGACTCGCAGCATTTCGATCGCCGCGGTGACAGCGCCGGCGGGGTCTAGCCGCCGGCTCTCATCGAAGAAGGAGTCCTCGGTGAGATTCAGAATGCCGAACACCGTCACCATGGCGTCGGCCTCCGCAGCGACTTCCACGATGGGGATCGGGCGAGCAAAAAGGCAGCAATTATGAGCCCCATACCTACAAAGCCCCACGCATCAAGCTTTTGCCCATGAAGCAACCAGGCAATGGCTGTAATTATGACGACGCCGAGTCCCGACCAGACTGCATAAGCAACACCGACAGGGATGGATTTCAGAACCAGAGAAAGAAAATAAAATGCGATGCCATAACCGATTATGACAACGGCGGAAGGGGCAAGCTTAGTAAAGCCCTCGCTAGATTTTAATGCGGATGTTGCGATTACTTCGCCAACTATTGCGATAACAAGAAAAAGCCAGCCTTTCATGATATATCTCCCAATTTGTGTAGGGCTTATTATGCACGCTTAAAAATAATAAAAGCAGACTTGACCTGATAGTTTGGCTGTGAGCAATTATGTGCTTAGTGCATCTAACGCTTGAGTTAAGCCGCGCCGCGAAGCGGCGTCGGCTTGAATGCTGTAATGGACTCTCCCCACACCACAGTTCTATACCAAGGTGTCGAGGTTTTCTGAGCGGGAGAGTCGTTATGAAGCGCATTGCCGTTGATCTGGCCAAGTCCGTTTACCAAGTTGCCGAGAGTGTCCGTTTCGGCCAGGTGGTGCAGCGCAAGCGGCTGAACCGAGAGGCGTTCCGGCGATATATACAGGAGCAGTCCGAGCCGGTCGAGTGGGTGATGGAGGCCTGTGGTACAGCGCATTACTGGGGGCGGTTGGCGCAATCGCTCGGTCATCAGGTGAAGCTGCTGCACCCGCGCTACGTGCGGCCCTATCGCCGTCGTAACAAAACCGACCGTAATGACTGCGATGCCATGCTCGAAGCGGCGCGCTGCACCGACATTCATCCCGTGCCGGTGAAGAGCCACGATCAACAACAGCTCCAGCAATTGCACGGGCTACGTGAAACCTGGAAGAAGAGCCGCACCCAGCGCATCAACCTGCTGCGCGGCATGCTGCGTGAAGCGGGTATCGAAGCCCCAACGTCGACCGCAGCCTTCATCCGAGCTGCCAGTGAACTTGTAGACCAACCTGAACTCGCTTCCTTGAGCCGCCTGCTGCATATCGTCCTGGCCGAGATCAACTTGTACGAACAGTGCATGGCTGAATGCGAACAGCAACTCAAGCGCTGGCATGCTGATGATGACATCGTGCGCAAACTGGATGAAGTCAGTGGCATTGGCCTGCTAACCGCCAGCGCCCTGACCGCCGCTGTCGGCAAGCCCGAACGCTTTGCCAATGGTCGCCAGCTCAGCGCCTGGCTGGGTATGACGCCGCGTGAGTTCAGCAGTGGCAATAGCCGCAAGCTCGGCCATATCAGCCGGCAGGGCAATGTCTATGTGCGCACGTTACTGATCCACGGCTCACGTGCAGCCTTGCTCGCCGCACAACGCTGCCAGGCTCGAACGCCGGAAAAGCTGACGCAGTTACAGCGCTGGGCTGTGCAGACGGCGGCGCGTATCGGTCACAACAAAGCGGCGGTAGCACTGGCCAACAAGCTGGTGCGGATCTGCTGGGCGGTGTGGTGCCACGAGCGGCGGTTCAGTGGCAATTGGCAAAGCGTTAGGCCCGCCTGACGGCGGGGGTAATCAGTAAAGGGGTGATGGTTTTCTTGTGGTTGTGGTGAGCAGCAGCACTGTCGGAACAGGCGAGTCCTGCAGCGGAGCAAGGCCGATAACAATGATGATCCCCGTGATCGATTGAACGCTTGGCCCCCGCTGCGCGAACTACAGAATGGCCAGGGCTTGAACGTCCACAACAGGCCGGATATACGAATGCAACCGCGCTGACGACAGGTGCAAAAGCAAAGCTTTGCTCACTGCTTGTGGGGAGAGTCCATATATGAATTGTTAGACGGCAAACTCGAGCCAATACTTGTGCAGGCCAACAATATTAGACGAGCACAGCATGGGCATTGCCGCTTTGATCTTCTCCAGTGACCAATTCCACCACTCCATCTCCAGAAGCAATGAAATTTCCTCATCGGTGAAGCGTTTCTTAATCTTCTTAGCGGGATTGCCGCCAACGATAGCGTAAGGCTCCACATCTTTTGTCACCAACGAGCGGCTGCCTATCACCGCACCGTGCCCGATCTTGATTCCGGGCATGACCATTGCCTCAGAGCCGATCCAAACGTCATTGCCAATGACAGTATTACCTGCTTTTTGGAAGGCATCGAGTGCGCTTGAGAATGCAAGTTCTTCCTGCATATAAAAGAACGGGAAAGATGATGCCCAGTCGTACCGATGCCCCTGATTGCCAGCCATGATAAAGGAAGCCCCACTCCCGATAGAGCAGAAACTACCGATGATCAACTTATCAACGTCATCACGGTCCGGAAACAGATACCGTGCGCAGTCATCGAATGAGTGCCCATGATAGTAGCCAGAGTAATAGCTGTACCGCCCAACTTTGATATTGGGGTTCTTCACTTGCTCAGAAAGCAGCTTGCCTTTGAAGGGGCTATCAAAGTAGTTGGTCATAAGAGATCCCGCGGTCTGTGACTTTGCCGTCTAACGCGCTGATCACCGGCGGTTGAAAACCGTCCGGTGGATTCGCAGGTTATGCTCCCTCATTTTCATTTCCGGTTTCCTATAGGGCAACTAGGCTGTCCTTGCCGGCGCTTGGAACACAGACGATGGCATCAAATGCCTCGCTCAATTTCGTTTTTACAGAGGCGCTTTGAGACCGCATTCGCTTTGCTTCCATGGGGGCATCTGTCAATGTCAGACATGAATTCTCCGTACCACAGGCGTCGATGACATACTGTTCCATACTATCCTCACGGATTGCATCGGCAGGCGTGGTCACAACAGAGAATCCAAGAGGACTGTCGGGCGATGGGAAATGCATTTCCGGCACGGTGGGTCCAAGATGGGTGAATGCAATCGCACGGTAATTCACCCTCTCTGCGAGGTGCTGCCCCATGGGAACAGCCGTAAGCTCGCCTGAAAAGGAGACTGGGGTTTTTTGTAAATGATTGTTGTGCGCCAGCAGAATTATCTTCACATCCGGATTCGCTCGAACCATTCCATCTACTACGCCCGCCATATACGAGTCACGTACGGAAGTATCTCCCTCAAGAGAGGTACCATCGAAGAAAGTTTTCATTATACGCAAGGTTTCCAACGTATACTCTATCGACTCTATTCGATCAGAGGCTTTTCGGAACAAATCGCTGTTGACGTGTTTTTTCAGTACAGGGGCAAGCGACGCCAAGCGGAGCTTCAATCTGGTTACCCCTGAGATAGCTTTCTCCTGCCGAGCCGTTTCTAGCTCCCCCCATTTTGCCGATGAAATAACCGCCGACTGGCCATCAATGGACGCCAACAAGTGAGTCAGCATATCAACGTGCGGTTTCATGAGGTGATCGATGAGCTGGATAATTTCGGCCAATTGCGCTAGGTCGTCCCTTGGGTTCAGGGTGTTGGGTAAGTCGATTCCGACTAACTGCAGTTTTCTTCCTGATTCGCGGAGATATGATTTCAGCCAGATCAGCACTGAGCCATACACAGAAAAGGTCAGGGTATCCGAAAATCGCTCAAGTTCATGAGCACCGGCTGTTGAGTTGAGCCATTCAGATAACCGGGATGCCTGAATCGCCCCACATTCCAAACCAATCGCATTAAAATCATGCCTTTCGACCAAATAGCGGATAAGACTTGCTCTAGCCAGTGAAAACTCCGCGACAAAATGAGCGCCCTCGCCAATGCCGACAATTCGGGCGCCCTCAATTACGGAAGTAAGAATCTCAAACTCATTGAAGTCCAGATTTTGAGGCTGTAAAAGTGTTCTGGTCGTTCTCCATGTCATTATTTTACCTTTGCGTTTATTACTTTAATCGCCATACGTTCGCTTCGCCAACAACCCGGGTCACAGCATAACGTTTGGCTAAGGGGCCGGCTTAAGCCGGTCCCAGTGAGCGAAGCGAACGACTTGAGCCACTAGTTAGAGTGCCCGGCCGGACGCTGGAAATGATGCCTGCACCGAGCTTGACCGGCGGAGCGCACGGCGTGTCGGATGTAGCCCGGAAGGTTATTTGTGATGTGCACATTTTCTGAACGCAACTCCTTTGCTGGCCACAAATAACGGCCTCTACTGTCCGGCGACCATTCGATTCAGGAGCGCCGCGATGATGCGGTGATTGTGTTTCCTGGCACGGTGCCGAACAACCAATTTTGCCTTTGCCTCTAACTTTGTTTTAGGGCGACTGCCCTGCTGCGTAACATCGTTGCTGCTCCATAACATCAAACATCGACCCACGGCGTAACGCGCTTGCTGCTTGGATGCCCGAGGCATAGACTGTACAAAAAAACAGTCATAACAAGCCATGAAAACCGCCACTGCGCCGTTACCACCGCTGCGTTCGGTCAAGGTTCTGGACCAGTTGCGTGAGCGCATACGCTACTTGCATTACAGCTTACGAACCGAACAGGCTTATGTCCACTGGGTTCGTGCCTTCATCCGTTTCCACGGTGTGCGTCACCCGGCAACCTTGGGCAGCAGCGAAGTCGAGGCATTTCTGTCCTGGCTGGCGAACGAGCGCAAGGTTTCGGTCTCCACGCATCGTCAGGCATTGGCGGCCTTGCTGTTCTTCTACGGCAAGGTGCTGTGCACGGATCTGCCCTGGCTTCAGGAGATCGGAAGACCTCGGCCGTCGCGGCGCTTGCCGGTGGTGCTGACCCCGGATGAAGTGGTTCGCATCCTCGGTTTTCTGGAAGGCGAGCATCGTTTGTTCGCCCAGCTTCTGTATGGAACGGGCATGCGGATCAGTGAGGGTTTGCAACTGCGGGTCAAGGATCTGGATTTCGATCACGGCACGATCATCGTGCGGGAGGGCAAGGGCTCCAAGGATCGGGCCTTGATGTTACCCGAGAGCTTGGCACCCAGCCTGCGCGAGCAGCTGTCGCGTGCACGGGCATGGTGGCTGAAGGACCAGGCCGAGGGCCGCAGCGGCGTTGCGCTTCCCGACGCCCTTGAGCGGAAGTATCCGCGCGCCGGGCATTCCTGGCCGTGGTTCTGGGTTTTTGCGCAGCACACGCATTCGACCGATCCACGGAGCGGTGTCGTGCGTCGCCATCACATGTATGACCAGACCTTTCAGCGCGCCTTCAAACGTGCCGTAGAACAAGCAGGCATCACGAAGCCCGCCACACCGCACACCCTCCGCCACTCGTTCGCGACGGCCTTGCTCCGCAGCGGTTACGACATTCGAACCGTGCAGGATCTGCTCGGCCATTCCGACGTCTCTACGACGATGATTTACACGCATGTGCTGAAAGTTGGCGGTGCCGGAGTGCGCTCACCGCTTGATGCGCTGCCGCCCCTCACTAGTGAGAGGTAGGGCAGCGCAAGTCAATCCTGGCGGATTCACTACCCCTGCGCGAAGGCCATCGGTGCCGCATCGAACGGCCGGTTGCGGAAAGTCCTCCCTGCGTCCGCTGATGGCCGGCAGCAGCCCGTCGTTGCCTGATGGATCCAACCCCTCCGCTGCTATAGTGCAGTCGGCTTCTGACGTTCAGTGCAGCCGTCTTCTGAAAACGACAAACTGGATGTCAGGCAAGGCGCATCACGCCGTCAGAATAGAGTCCGCTTTCACATTCTTTGACACATGCTTGCCAAGGTCATAGATTTCAGCCTGACAAATTCAAGGCTTCGGGCGCAATGGAACCAAAAACCAACGCAAGCCCTGCCGCCCATCCAGCCCATGGAGGCATCTTGCAGGGACAACGCATCGGTTACGTCCGGGTCAGCAGCTTCGACCAGAACCCGGAACGCCAACTTGAACAGGTCGAGGTCGGCAAGCTGTTCACCGACAAAGCCTCGGGCAAGGACACCCAGCGTCCCCAGCTGGAGGCCATGCTCGGTTTCGTTCGCGAAGGCGACACCGTGGTGGTGCACAGCATGGATCGCCTGGCACGAAACCTCGATGATTTGCGCCGCCTGGTGCAGAAGCTGACCCAGCGCGGTGTGCGCATCGAGTTCTTGAAGGAAGGCCTGGTGTTCACCGGCGAGGACTCGCCGATGGCCAACCTGATGCTGTCGGTCATGGGGGCCTTTGCCGAGTTTGAGCGCGCCCTGATTCGCGAGCGGCAGCGCGAGGGCATCGCCCTGGCCAAGCAGCGCGGTGCCTACCGGGGCCGCAAGAAAGCCCTCTCCGACGAGCAAGCCATCACGCTGCGGCAGCGGGCCGCTGCGGGCGAGCCGAAGGCGCAGCTCGCCCGCGAGTTCGGCATCAGCCGAGAAACCCTCTATCAGTACCTTCGCAAGGACGACTGAACCATGCCGCGTCGCTCGATTCTCTCGGCTACGGAGCGCGACACCTTGCTTGCGTTGCCGGAAAGCCAGGATGACCTGATCCGCTACTACACCTTCAACGACTCCGACCTGTCGCTGATCCGCCAGCGGCGCGGCGACGCCAACCGCCTGGGCTTCGCGGTGCAGCTCAGCCTGCTGCGCTACCCCGGCTATGCGTTGGGCACCGACAGCGAGCCGCCCGAGCCGGTCATCCAGTGGGTGGCCAAGCAAGTTCAGGCCGACCCGGCGAGTTGGTTGAAGTACGGCGAACGCGACGTGACTCGCCGCGAGCACGCCCAGGAACTGCGCACCTATGTGCACACTCCCCTGGTTAGGACTAGCAAATATGACTCACGTTGACCCCTCCGTACCTCAGCACTTGGCAGAGCTTTACCAGGAACTGAACGCATCGAGAGCGACCCTGCTGGCATTGATTGAGGCCGAGGGTTCCGGCATCCATCGGCGGACACTGGATCAGCTTGATCGCATGATTGCAGAGATATTTTTTCCACTGGAGTTCGTTGTTTACAGCGAAGAAGAGACGGTGCCCTCGGATGATCCGGCGTCTGCTACCCCGACCGGGTATGCGTGGCGAGTGACTGGCCGTGAGGGCGAGATCAGGACGCTCCGGTGTGACGAAACCGGCCAGGAAATATCCATCTCGATTGGAAGAGCCATCACAGACTTCGCTTTGGTGCCCAATCACCTACCGGAAGCCTACTTTCCCGATCTCGATCTCACCCCGGCGCAACTGGAGGGGAAATATGCACAGCGTGGCAACGATCACCCTTTCTTGACCAATTACCAGTGGCTTCAAGCAGTGCGCAACAACCAGACCCAGTTTGGATACTGGCAGTGGGTTCTGGCTCAACTGCTGGCCCTGCACCGACGCTCGCTCCCCTAAAGCCCCGCACGAATACCGCGCCAGCCACTGATGCACCTCGGGGCTTGGCGCAGGCCACTCGAAAGCTTCCGCCCGCCCTGTACCTCTTACCCAGATAAATTCATCTTCAATCGGTGTGGGAAAATGCCTGCCCCGACTTGGGATATCTGCGCCGGCCTTTATCCTAGTCGCAGGCAAATAGAGGAGACCGCGATGCGCACTTTCACCGGCACAATTAAGACTGATGTACAAGGATCTGAGGTGGAATTTGAATTCGAGGTCGATGACAACGCTACTGCTGAACAGATCGAAGCCGAGGCAAAGCAGGCGGCGTTTGAGCTTGTCCAGTGGCATTACGAAGAAGTGAAGTAGGAAAGTGCCCATGAGCGAGCAAGTAACGATGCAGTTCGGCCCCCTGGAGCTGCGCAAGACAGAGGAAGGCTGGCAGTACCTGAGCGAAGGCGTTGGCCATGAGCCTGATACCTGGTGCGATGCTACCAGTGTGCTTGGGCCGTTTGGCGGTTCAGGTGTGAACGATCTGCTTGATGAGTTGGCTGCAACAAAAGCCAACGCAGAAGCACGCGAATCCGAGCTTGTAGATGTTCTCCAGCACATTCGAGGAAAAAGTTGCTGTTCGGACGCTTGGGATGCCATTGACGAGGTTGTGCCGTATAACGACGCGCTATACAGCTGATACAAGAAAATCCCGCAGCAGACCACGGCCCCTTAATTGGGGCTAAGTCCGTGAGATGGTGCCAATTTTCGGTTACGCAACGATGTCTTGGTCATCAAAGGTATGACGCGCTGAAGGAGTGCTGAACATGTTGGGAGCTGCATTTATCGCCGATATAGCTGGTCTCTTCTACTGGCTGTTGATCCTACTGGCAATTGGCGCAGCCCTCACTTGGTTGTGGACGTTCGTCGATCACCTGGACATCCGCAAGGGTTGGCAAGCTCTGGTGGTGTGCGCCGTGACGATAGTTCTTGTGCGTGTCGTTGGGGCACAGGCCGACCACTATCGGGCGATGGCGACCGCTGCTGGAACCGGGCTACAGCCGGGCGATGGCCTGGGCATCTTCTTCATGTTCTTCATGGGGGGCGGGCTACTTGTAACCCCATTCGTGCTGCTTTTCTCGGGTAACGGCAGCAAGAAGGAAGGCAGTGGATAACCGAGTACGCACCCCTCGCATAAATCTCGATCTCTACCAACTCGGCGGTAAATCCACCGAAAAGCGCTAAAGGCGTCAATCATAATGCTCTACATCCTCCTATGCTCCGTTGTTCTGCTGATCGTGGTCATTGGTACCGTCGCTCGCGCTACGTTGGCCTTGGTTTCCCCCGGCCCTGGGCAGCGGCTACGTCAAATGGTTCTCGTGCTGGCTTCCTATGCTGTAGGCATGGCCTACTGCGCACCACTGCTTTACCTCTTCTTTGGCCCAGATGGCGCTCCGGGGGAAACTCTTGGCGTCGATACTGCGCGGCTAACCGTCTATCTGCTTTTGGCTGCCTCAGTGGCCCTACTCTTCTACATCCCCTCGCTGTGGAAAAGAGCGGCTGACTCCAAAGGCTTTTGGCCGATGGGCCAGCTGACACTCGTTGCTTTGGCATGCTTCGTAGGTGGTAAGTCCGCATATGACCACCTGACGTTCTTCAACAACGATCAAGCTGGCTGGGCAGATGTTGCTCTCATGAAGGAAATAGGAGAAATAACCGATATGCCGGGATGCACCAGCCCGGTTGCCTTTGTCCGGTTCCAATCCACTGGCCCATTTGAATACCGCTGCCCTGGCTTGATCGTTTTCAACCGGCTTTCATCGCAGCCTTTCGGCCCATGGCCACACAACGATAACGGCTCAAGCCAGCAGCTCGCAGATGTCATCCTGAAAATCAAAAGCGAAGCGAAAGTGGCGAAAGACTCTGAAGAGGAGTCCGCCCCGCTATGAGTGCGAAAGCCCGCAAGTCAAAGCCAGCACAGCCACCGGCTGAAATGCCTATTGAGTGGCCGCGCGCCGACCCGGCCGAGCTGGCCAAGTTCGACCCGGCGTCGAAGGTCTGCAACATGAATTGCGGCCCTCACAAGAACGACCCACGCAGCCATGCCGAGCGGCTGTTTCTGTGTGACGACTGCTAACCCAAGGAACCAGAAGCCCGACAGGAGCTGACCCAATGGAGAACGAAAAATGACTGATATGCCTACAGGAACATTCACTATCGGCGACCCGTTGCGCTCCAGTGGGAAGGGCAAAACGCCCATTGCTGACGCATGCGCTGAAGCAGAAAAGATGTTGGCCGAGTATCGCCACGCCCTCAGAGATGGTGTCGAGGCGGACAGTGATCGCTATGAGTTGGTGTGCATGCATTCGCTCATCGGACACAAGAATGTCGGCCTCGCATATAGCGTCGAGCTTCAGCGGGCATACCTGCTGTTTGCTGATGCTGACCGCCCCCAGCCCGACTACGAGCCGCTGTGGCTGTTGGATGCAGCCAAAGAACTCACCCTGCTTATGCGAACGCTCGTGGTACCAGATAAGTCATCAACTGCAACGACGTACTGGGGTGGCGTCAAGCGAGGGCCGATCATTGCGTACCGCTTCAAACTCGCCTATGCGCCCACAAGCATCAAGTTCTAGGAACCCATCCATGGAAATGAAATTTCGCACCCAGTCCGGTGCCATCGTCACCACCGATCCTATGGCTGAGGGGCAGACACCCCTGGAGCTTGCAGATCCTGCTGCTGAGCGTGGCGTAGGCCAAGTCGAGCCTGCACACCTGCTGCGCAAACAGATCGAGGGTGTGATTCGTGAATACGGTGCAGATCCTGCGGAAGCCGCTCTGGCGGTCTGCGTCATCCTCGACGGGAACTTGGGCCTGGCTGAAGACGGCTGGTTTGACGATGACGAAACCGTGCTGAACGCGATCATTGCCGGCAACCAGGCTGACGACTGATCTGTTTGACGAAAAGCGGAGGCGAAAACATTGGTCTGGATCAAGACAAAAGACCTCATGCCTGCTCCAGGGGTGCCCGTGCAGTGCAAACTCAGGCATTGCAGCAGTGGGACTGTCCAGCAGCATCGCCTAGTCCGCGTGGTCGAGGACGATTGTACCTGGCGAACTGCCGGCGACCTTTGCGAAGTGAGTTATGACTGGGACGTGATCGAGTGGGAGTCCGCCTAGGGCAACGGAGAGGGAACAAAAATGATGAACGTACCTATGGGGTTGTTAATTCTGGCAGTGTCATTTTCTGTCAAGGCGGCAGGTCAAGGCGAACCGATGGAACCGTTCCTGGGCATCCTAAAACTGGTAATAGCTCTCGGTGGCTTAGTTGTGGTTTTGACTGCGGCACGTTGGCTGTATAGCTGGTACCAATGTCGAAAAGTAACCCGTACCGCCACTGAATCTGTCAAAGAGCGTGTCGCTCGTGGTCAGAAGCCCTATTGCTAACTCCCATTCTTCAGTGGAGTTTTGCAGGGCGAACCCCGTTAATGCCCACGCCCCGCTTAGCGGGGCTGGGGTCATAGGAGAGGGCCACTTTCGGGCCTCACAATGAAGAAGGACACATCATGGCAACTGAATCTCCGTTTCTGAAGCACCGAGAGATCTTGCTCCACCAATCCTACAGCGCCGCTGGCGCGCTCCAAGATTTTGCCCTGAGCTGCTACAACGGCCAGCTAGGGCAGTTCCGGGGTGACGCCCTGGCCAACTTCGACCAACAGCACTTCGCAATTTTTGTCGAGATGGCCACCTACTACCACCAGCACCGCGAGAATGATCCACACTTGCTCGAGGTCGGCGCGGCCATCTGGGCGGATCGTCGTGATCGCGGGCGAAAGCACTTGGCCGAGCTAGCCGAGCACCGTGCGATCAACCCGAAAGAGTACCCGGACGGCTCGGAGCGAGATTATTTCGACCAGTTGGATTGGCTGAACCGGCAAACTGAACGCATGAAAGCGAAGGGCTGGATCGACGAATAAAACTGAATGGAGACCACGATGGCAAACGCACCCAGCGAGTTGATGCAGCAACAAGATGACCCTGTGTGGTTCGTGGAGGAGCGCCAGCTGAACGGCGACTGGATCGCCATCGACCGCGCGGACGATCAGGCCGAAGCCGAAGCGAAGTTGAGCCATGCCGAGAACTGCCTTCCAGGCACGTACCGTCTGAATCGGTCGGATTGGTGAGCCCGGCCACGCAAGAGCCATCCCATCCAGGAGAAGCGCAGCCAAGTAGCAGCCGATCGTGCTCTGTTTCCTGTAGATGATTTCTCCTCGGCTTCCTCCTGTCGCAGGGAGGAGCCGCCTCCACCGCCCATCAGTTGGGATTTCCCGTTGCCGCCGTAGGCTGAGTCTGTAGGCACCAGGTAGGTGCTCAGAGGACAGCCAATGCACCCGTCAATCTCCCGCGCACACCAGTTCGACGACCAGGTAGTTATCCCGGCACTGGGCCAGCAGCTCACCCTGCTTGGGTTCGAGCCTGAGCCTGCTGTGCTGGCAGAGGGAACCTATTTCGATGGTAAGCGTCCGGCGAACTCACCTTCCGAACTCCAGCATTAAGGGCGATGGTGTCCGCGTATTTTGATCTGACCCCGAAATGTTGGACGCCTTCTATGCCCGCCGTGCTTGAGTCCTGTATTCCACAGGGCTCAGGCCACTTAGCTTCAGCCTGATTCGCGAATGATTGTAGTAGTGTATGTAGTCCTCTATACCTGCTTCAAGCTCATCGAGACTGTTGAATTTGTTCAGGTAAAAGAACTCGGATTTCAACGTGCCAAAAAAGCTTTCCATAGCCGCATTGTCATAGCAATTTCCTTTGCGGGACATGCTTGGCTTTACCGCACGCTCGTTCAGCACGCGGCGGTAGATAGGCATCCGGTACTGCCATCCCTGGTCGGAATGCAAAATTGGTTTATCGCGTGGCCGCAGCCTCTCAAAAGCTTGCCGTAGCATCGCACCAACCATGTCGAACAGCGGGCGCCTCGCGGTCTTGAAGGCGATTATTTCGCCGTTATAGAGGTCAAGGATCGGCGAGAGATAAAGCTTCTGCCCCCCGACCCGAAACTCCGTCACATCGGTTACCCATTTCTGGTTCGGTCGTTTGGCATCGAACTTCCGTTTCAGCAGGTTCGGCGCTACCTGACCCTCTTCGCCTCTGTAGGCCCGGTATTTCTTTATGCGCACACGGCTTTTCAACTGAAGCTCGCCCATGAGGCGCTGAACAGTCTTGTGGTTCACGAGGTGGCCAGCTCGCCGAACGGCAGCAGTGATACGGCGATAGCCATATCGGCCCTTGTGCTCGTCGAAAATTGAGCAAATTCTGGACTTCAGCACCGCGTATTTATCAACGGATTGCTGCACCTTTTGTTGATAGTAAAAAGTGCTACGGGCCAGGCCAGCCAATTTCAGAAGGCCTTCCAGAGGGTGCTCCTGCCTCAGTTCAATCACGATTTGCGCTTTTTCCGCTGCGCTGCTCGTTCCTTCGCTTGAACCAAGGCATCGAGCTTTTTTAAATAAGCAATTTCCATCCGCAACTGGCTCAATTCGGCCAGCAAATCATCGCGCGTACGAGCTTCATCGTCCGAAGATTCAAGCTGAATGGACGGGATGGGGTTTGTCATTTTTTTGTGAAGTCCGCTTCCTGGCTGCCGGGACAAGGCCTCCAAACCGCCTTCATCATACCTGCGCTCCCATTCGCCAATGATGTCGGATTTCCGGATATCAAACAGGGCAGCGACTTGGCGATAGGACAGCTCTTCCTCTCGCATGCGCTGCAAAACATTCAGCTTGAACTCAGGGCTGTAGTTCTTCTTTCTCTTACTTTTGAGGCCTGCGGCACCAAGCGCCTGATATGCCGCGATCCACTTTCGAAGCGATGAAGCATCTACCCCATGACGATGCGCGACCTCTCTGTGACCTGCGCTCCCCGAGCAGTAATCTTCAACAACCGACAATTTCGTCTGCTCTGTGTATTTTTTCATGACACCCCCCAATGTTGATGTCCAACATTTCGGGGTCAGATCATTTTTAAGCGGACGCGATCACCCTTATCGCCAGGATTTTCATGCGCCAACGAAGCTCTTATCCGAAACCATTCAAAGCTCAGGTCGTTCAGGAATGCCTGCAACCTGGCGCGACGGTGTCCAGTGTCGCCATCAGCCACGGCATCAATGCCAACGTCATCCGCAAATGGATGCCGCTCTATCGAGATCAGCCCGCAGCGACCTCACTGCCGGCCTTCGTCCCGCTAAAAGCCGCACCTAAACGGCCAGTCGAAATGTCAGTGATCATCGAATTGCCCATGGCCGGGCAAGTGATCACGGTGAAATGGCCAACCTCAGATCCCGAGGGATGCGCGCAATTTATCCGGGCTGTCGCTCAATGATCCGCATTGATGCGATCTGGCTGGCCACCGAGCCGATGGACATGCGCGCCGGTACCGAAACCGCATTAGCCCGGGTGATCGCGGTGTTTGGTGCGGCGAAGCCGCACTGCGCTTATCTGTTCGCCAATCGTCGGGCTAACCGGATGAAAGTGCTAGTGCACGATGGCGTCGGCGTCTGGCTTGCAGCGCGTCGACTGAACCAAGGCAAGTTCCACTGGCCCGGTATTCGCAATGGCTGCGAGGTCGAACTCGATAACGACCAACTTCAGGCGTTAGTTCTGGGCCTGCCGTGGCAGCGTGTTGGCGCCGGCGGTGTGATTAGCATGCTGTAAACGCCGGCCATTTGGCCGGTCTACTTGTCGTCGCCCTGCGCCTGCTCTGGCACAATCGGCGGCATGACTTTCTCGCCCAACCTCGACCAGATGACCCCGGAACAGCTTCGCGCCTTGGCGGCACAGGCGTTGCAGTTGCAGTCCCAGGTCGAGGCGATGAGCAGGAAGATCCAAAACGATCAAACCGTCATTGAGCAGCTCACTTACGAAATTGCCCTGCTCAAACGCCACAAGTTTGCCAAGCGCAGCGAGCAAATCAGCCCGGCGCAAAGCAGCTTGCTGGATGACCTGCTCGACACAGACCTTGAAGCTATTGAGGCCGAGCTAAAACAGCTCCTCCCAGCTGCGCCACAGGCCGAACCACGGCAATCCCCGAAACGTGCGCCCTTGCCGCCGCAGTTTCCACGCACGGTGATTCGTCACGAACCCGAAAACACCCAGTGCGCCTGTGGCTGCCAACTTCAACGCATCGGTGAAGACGTCAGCGAGAAGCTGGATTACACGCCGGGCGTGTTTACCGTCGAGCAACATGTGCGTGGTAAATGGGCCTGCCGTCAGTGCGAAACCCTGATTCAGGCGCCGGTGCCAGCCCAGGTTATCGACAAAGGTATCCCGACCGCAGGTTTGTTGGCCCACGTGATGGTGGCCAAGTTTGCCGACTACTTGCCGCTGTACCGGCAGGAGAAAATTTTTGGCCGCGCCGGGCTGGCGATTGCTCGCTCGACCTTGGCGCAGTGGGTTGGACAAACCGGCGTGCGACTCCAGCCGCTGGTCGATGCGTTGCATGAAGCTATGCTGAAACAGGGCGTGATCCACGCCGACGAGACACCGGTACAGATGCTTGCGCCAGGCGAGAAGAAAACCCACCGGGCCTATGTCTGGGCCTACAGCACGACGCCGTTTTCGGCGCTCAAAGCGGTTGTTTACGACTTCAGCCCAAGCCGTGCTGGCGAACATGCACGCAACTTCCTGGGCGACTGGAACGGCAAGCTGGTCTGCGACGACTTCGCTGGCTACAAAGCCGGGTTTGAGCAAGGCATCACTGAAATCGGCTGCATGGCCCACGCCCGTCGCAAGTTCTTTGATCTGCACGTGGCGAATAAAAGCCAGCTGGCTGAACAGGCCCTGCACTCGATCAGCGGCTTGTACGAGGTCGAACGCCAAGCGTGGGACATGAGCGATGAAGACCGCTGGCGAATACGCCAGGAAATGGCGGTGCCGATCATCAAAACACTGCATGACTGGATGTTGGCCCAGCGAGACCTGGTGCCCAATGGATCAGCCACGGCCAAAGCCCTCGATTACAGCCTGAAACGCTGGGTAGCGCTGTCGCGCTACCTCGATGACGGGGCCGTACCCATAGACAACAACTGGGCAGAGAACCAGATCCGGCCTTGGGCTCTTGGACGCAAGAACTGGCTCTTCGCAGGATCGCTACGCAGTGGAAAACGGGCGGCGGCGATCATGAGTTTGATCCAGTCAGCACGGCTGAATGGGCATGATCCGTATGTTTACTTGAAGGACGTTCTCACGCGCCTGCCGACGCAGCGGGCTAGTGAAATTACAGAGCTACTGCCGCACAAATGGATGCTAGCTTGAGCCGATATGAGGGCTGCAGACGTTGAACAGTGCACTTGAATCCTGAAAAACATGTCGGATATTCAGCAGCGTTTGCGAGGGACAGTCAGTCGAAAAACTCCATCTCGCTATAAGGGTGACTTCGGCATGTAGCCAATCGTGATTTCAAATCACCAACATGAGCTTCCAGTTGATGGCCATCTGGGTCAAGGAAGTAGAGAGAGTCACCTTCACTCTTGTCTTGCCTCCAAAGCGGAACATTCAGTTCACGCAGACGTTGGGAGAATTCGGCGAAGTTTTTCTGATCAATAGAAAAGGCATAGTGCGTGTAATTACGTTGCATGTCTTCTGCGCGCACACTATCACTAGAGAGACAGAGCCAGAGATCACCCAGGCTAAGATACGCCCCAGTCTTCCAGCGCGCAGACAATTTGAAGCCCAGCGTTTCCTCATAAAAGGCAATGCTGCGGGGCAAGCTGCATACGGCGAGAGTGAGATGATTGAAGCCAGTCAGCATGAAGATCGCCTGAGACAGATGGACGGCTAGAATGTAGATCAGACAGGATGAAATGTCATCTTTAGCTGCAATGAAGCTCAGCCCCTAGTGCTACACACCAGAATCATCAACCCAAGAGATCGTAAAGGTGGGGTGCCCGGACGGTTACTTTCGATGCGCCGACAGTGGATCTGGACAGCTATGACCACGTTGTAGTCTGTGTGTCTGGCAAGGACAGCATCGCTTGCCTGCTGGCACTGATCGAACAGGGTGTGGATCTGCGTCGTGTTGAGCTCTGGCACCATCGGGTGGATGGTGCAGAGGGGAGCACCCTCATGGACTGGGCTTTCAATGACAGTTTCATCGAGAAGTTCGCAGCTGCATTCAATCTGCCGCTCTATTTCTCCTGGTTGCAGGGTGGCATCGAGGGCGAATTGCTCAAGATGGACGCCTACTCCAAGCCTCACATGGTCGAAACTCCAGGCGGAATTATCTGCTTGGATCGGGATACCAGTCGGACATCACCGGCGACCCGCCGCCGGTTTCCTCAGCAAAGCGCCAGCCTGACAACACGCTGGTGTAGCTCCGCAGCCAAGATCGATGTAGGCCGTAGGGCCATCACCAATCAGGAACGCTTTCTCGGTACCAAGACCTTGTTCGTCACAGGTGAGCGCCGTGCTGAGTCGAGCAACCGCAGCAAATACAATCAGCTGGAACCTCACGCCGTCGACCGGCGCAAGGGTCGCCTCGGCCGGCACGTAGATGCTTGGCGACCGGTGCTGCACTACAGCGAAGAACAGGTGTGGGAGCTGCTTTCTCGTCACCGAGTGGAGGCACCTGTCCCCTATCGCTTGGGCTGGGGTCGCTTCAGCTGCATGACGTGCATCTACAACTCCCCGAAGGTATGGGCCACCATCAAAAAATACTTCCCTGAGCGGGTTACCCCGATAGCCGGTTACGAGGACGAGTTTGGGTGCACTATCAGCCGGCAGAAAATCAACGTGGTGGATCTGTCGGCCACAGCGGAAGCGTTCGATATCACCGATCTGGACGCACTTGCCCAGGCGCGCCAGCGCGAGTACGTACTGCCGATATTCACGCCAGAGGGCAAAGCCTGGCAGTTGCCAGCTGGAGCATTCGTAACCGAAGGCTGCGGATCGGTTTAAAAAACTCCTCCTCGAGACTCGTCGGCCGAGAGCATGATTGCCAAGGAAGGCGGCGAGTACGACTGGCTCAAGCCCCTGAACGACTTGCGGAACTACATCAAGGCCCGCCACTTCGATCCGAGCGCTCGATGCTGGCTGGCGCGCACGATTGATAAGGAAACGGGGACGATAAAAATCGCTCCGAATTCCTACTCGCCGGCATTCACCAAAGAGCTGTTGGGAATCATGCTCACGATCCAGCTCGACGAGTTTGACGCCGCCCAGCAAGCCGGTATCAAACCGCGCTTCACGCTCCTGGATATCCAGCAACTGCTGGCGGTCGAAGCGCTTTGGGGTCGGTATGGATACCAGAAGCCGTTTACCGCAATGAGAGTGTTCCTGGAGGTCTACGAGCAAGGTGTTCGCTATGAGATCCCAGATATCGCGGCGCTGCCAAAGTACACCGAGGCAGATCTGCGATACCCCGAGGTCGAGGTGCCGTTCTGTGATGATCAGTACCAGGGAATGTTCAACGGCCTGCGCAGTATTTCCCATGCTGCTGCCGATGCTGAGTTCCTGACCACAACACGCAGTGGCATGGTGGTCATGGACGTGGTGACCAGCAGCGGATTCGAGATCGATCGCGAAGGTGCAGAGCTGTTCGTGAACTTCGAGCTGGATAACGCCCTGTCCCGCGTGACCTTCGACCAGTCTCCGACTGCGGGGCTGCATTACCTGATGGGGTTGGGAACCATCGCGATCTACAAGGGCGACCATGGCGACTGGGATCGGATGATGCGGATGTCCAACCAGATTTTCAGAAGCGATCTTCAGCCCATCCTGCATGACCGCACTGCGCTGATAACCCGCCTGGGCGGTAACTCATTGGGCCAGATCGATCTGTTCTGATCGTTCCGCTCGGCTACGCATTGGTTGGCTTGGGATTTTCGTGCCGATCGGCATGATTCGGCTCGAACTCAACCCAGAGGACACATCCCATGCCGCGCCAAACTCTGCCACTCGCTCTGCTCGCAATTCTCACCAGCGGTTGTACAAGCGCGCCGATACAAAACCAGGCGTTGCCTACCGAGGTGAGGTCGACCGCAAGGATCGCGCCGGGTTGCATCCAACTCGCTGATGGATGGCACTGCCAGGAATTGGTACCTGCCTCGAAAGCCGAGTCGATGGATCGCCAGCGAGTACCCGGCATTCTGTTGTAGTTGACCATCCCTCTTAGCGAGGGATGGCCTGCCCGGCGGCGGCGTTCAGGACTGCATCGCACCGCCGATTCAGCAGGTCGTGCAGCAGTTCGGCGTCATTGGCCGCATCCACGCAATCGCGGTGGAGCGCATTCTCCAAACTGCTCTTCAGCCAGTAGCTGGTTTCAGGGTTGCTGAGTACCGCTTGAATTTCTTCGTTGATGGCCACTGTTCGATTCCTCTGTCCGGAAGGCGTTGTGTGCTCAGCGATTCACTGCCGGAGCACTGGGGAGGTTGCGGTTTTCCTGCGGAGCCATCGGTTGCCCCATCAGCTCAAACGCCGGCGAAATGAACTCGGCTGTCATGGCCTCGGAAAGCGCCTCCAGCTCGAAGTCGGTCACCTGAAAGCTCCCTGGCCAGATCCTGATGAGTGCCGATTTTCGTGCGACAAGGAATTTCTCCTGTTTGAGCATGGCCTCGTTGACGGCGATACCAACAGCCTCGACAAGCGCATCGCGGCTCCTGAAGAAATGAGTCATGGAGGAAAACGGGCAGTCGATCGGCACTCCGTCGACGATCATTTGATTCGGCTTCAGGTCGATGACGACGCGATTCGCCACCACTTTCCGCTCCGTCCACTCAAGAAACCAAGCCCCGAGAGCGCCAGCAGCAGCGACGATGCCGGCTACTACCCAGGTTCCTTGGCTGGGTGCTTCTACGTCAGGTAACGCAGCAAGCGAGCCCAGTAACGGGAGGGGCAGTATCGCCATCCCCAGTAGGGCTTTCGACAGATCATTCATTATGCGTCCTCGCTAAAAATTGCACGTCGTCGTGTGCGCTTCAACTGCATAACCGCGGCTTGCAGTAATCAGTTGCACCTTACTTTCCAATAACTCGGCGATGATCTTGATCGCTGCCTGACCTCCCAAGCTGTACAGGTGTGCGTCTGCTTCTAGCTCGAACAGGCGTGTCGTACGATCCGGCGTTGTCATGATCAGCAGCAGTACCTGCTGCATGACATGCTCAAACGCCACCTCACAGAGTCGGCGACACAGACCAGTCTTACGGTGAACCGGCGCAAGATAAATGGCCTTGAGCATCAGATGAAAGCTGGTCTCGCCTTTGCTCTGGAGTGCTGTCAACTCAAGGGAACACAGCCCAGCCAAATTGTTGCCAACCCAGATCTCGTGGCACCCTTCGGCCGGGAAATTTGTAGGCGATAGAAGATCACCTTGTGGGCGATCTGATTCGTCGAAAATCCGCGCCCTTTGCGGTGGTGTTGAGAGGCGGTAAGTAACCATCACTGCTCTGCTCATAGGCTCCCCACCAGGATGGTCGTCGAGGTGCAGTACCGCTGGTTGGAGTTCCGGCAGTAGTTTGATCAGGTCAATATCTTTCATAAGGGAAACCGTTGGATCGCTGATGTCGGCCGATTATTCCACGCCGTCAGCGCCAGCAAGGCCGTAATCAGGTCGTAAAGCGGTCAGAAAACGTTCTCCCTACTCAGGGGGATAATTTCTATCTGGAGTGCTTGTATCTGGCCCTATCAGGCATTGCGCCAGCGGCCGTTGGGATTTCGGTAGGAAATGAGACGGTGGCCACCTCCTACCAGGAACCACCAGCATGGAAATCAACCGCCTCCCCGCTTGGCTTCAGGCTTACCGCGATGGCCATCGTCAAGGCAATGCCCAAGCGCTAGCAGCCTATGCCGATTACTACTGCATGGACGGGTCAGCCGACATGGAGCTGGATATTGAGGAGCGGCTTGGCTACATCCCTCCGCCGATGGTCTCGTATGCAAGCCGAACGGGCACACGCCGCAACCTCGCAGCAATGCGCGGGGCGGGTTGGCGTTTACTCGTTTCTGCGGCCGGGGTTCTGCGCACTGAGGGGTTCGAGCATTACGCCTTGGACAACGGAGCGTGGAGCGCTTTCCAGCAGGGCACGCCGTTCGATGAGCGTGCTTTCGGCCGTGCCGTGGATCTTCTTGGCGAAGACGCTGACTGGGTTGTCCTACCTGACATCGTGGCAGGTGGAATGGAGTCGCTGGATTTCAGCCTGCGCTGGCTGGATCGGCTAAAGGGATTCCCTCAAAGGTTGCTCATTGCTGTGCAGGATGGAATGGAGCCAGACGATGTGCGTGAGTTCTTGAGCCCATCCGTAGGGATATTTCTCGGAGGGAGCACCCCTTGGAAGCTGCAAACCATGGCTGCCTGGGGTGTCCTTTCTCGTCGCCGCAACTGCTACTACCACGTTGGCCGGGTCAACAGCGCTCGACGGATCGGAATGTGCGCTGCCGCCAGTGCTAATTCCTTCGACGGTACCAGCGTGACACGCTTCGCCGACACGCTGCCTGCGCTCCATGCCGCGCTGTGCTATGCCGATGACCAGGGTGATCTTTTCTCTCTAGCGAAGGAGGACGTTGCAGCCACGCCATTCAATTGCTGTTGGCCGCTGCCTTCGAGACAGCACTGTTTTCATGGAGCCCACCATCATGAAGATGGGGTTATCTGAGCTTTCGCTGCCGTGGACATATCAGACGCCCAGTCCCGGAGATAACCAGGAACGATGAGCTTGTGACGAGCTCTCGATCCACCCGTGTAAAGGGCTGCAAAAGCCCTGCTCGCCGCAATGCGGTCACCAGGCCCTACTTGACTGAGCAAGTCTGGCGCGAGCATCACAGCGTCGATCTCTGAATTGCGTGCGTCCATGACCCGGCCGAGCTGTAGCGGGGCTGTCCCTGACGCATCGAGGTTGAGTAACGATGCCTCGAACTCTGATGAGCTATAGCCCTTACTGAGCATCCGGTCGATGCGCTGAAAGCTACTATTTTTGCTGCCCATGTCCGCCCGGAGATCATCCCAGTTGGTGTACCTGAAGAGCGCGCTGTGGGTTGGCCGTACCTGATCATGGAACAGGCCAATGCAATCGAGAATGAACCGGCGGAAAGTGTTGATTGCTCCAGGTAGCAAGCTGAAGGTCGCGCCAGCGCTCCCCAGGCGCTGAAACCACTCGAATAATCCCCACTCGGAATCAACCAGTATCGTCACGGCCCCGGTGGGAACCTCTGGCTTGTCGTAGTAGACAACCTTTGTCTCGATGCCGTTGTTGCCCTCGAGCGAAGCCAATTTCAGTATCGGGTGTTTGTCGATGAGGGGGTTTATGACTCCCTCGATCTGCCGGCCGGCGCGAATGGAGTGGGTGATCTCGTGCTTGCGGAGTGTGCTAGCCCGTTGGTAGTAGCTCCCATCCAGGCGCTGGCATGCGTCACCCAGGGTAATCACGGGCTGGGTACAGCGGTCGAGAAATACCGAGAGTGGCCAGCTCAGGTCGTGAGCTTCATCGACAATGATGTGGGTGAACTCCAGACCTATGACCGCCTCATGAAGAAGGGTCATGTGCTTGATTCGGTGATAGCCGCGAAGCGGGAGCTGAAGGCGCTGATCGGTTGGTTCTATGGTCTGGTCCCACAGCCTTTGCGCATACCCTACCAGTACCAAGCGATCTACGGCATCGAGGGTAAGCCCTTTGGGGATGTGCTGCTCTGATAAGGCAAGGTCAGTGCTGTTGCAAAAGGAGGCAACCATCCTCGCGCAGGCCGTGGCTACTTGGGCTGGACTGAGCCTACTTATCGACCCGAAGCCTAACCGGGAAGCGATGTCTTCCGGGGTAACCTGGTGCCGAGCGGATGCCCGCTTGCCCGGCCTGTAATAACCGACACTTCGTTCAAGCACGTAGTTGGCGAGATCTCCGAACGTCATTCCTCTCACGTTCGCGGCTCCGATTCGCTGCATCAAGGCCTGGAGCTGCACCGCGGTGAACGCCAGCACGAGTGGTCGACATGATGAAAGCGAGTCCACCAAGCGTTCGATCATGTGGGTCTTGCCGGTACCAGCCAGGCCCTGGATATGGATGCTCTCATCGGGTTCGGCGTGAATAACGCGAAACGTCCGGCTCTGCTGATTCGACAGAGAAATTGTTTTCCCCGATGGGGTCTCGAACGAATGCTTGAGCGGGTTGAGCTTTTGGGTGTGCGCTGCACAGAAGTTGAAGTCCCAGTGGCCACCATTCAGGAATTGCGTCGCGTCCAGCGTCTCCTCATCCAGGAAGCGCAGCCGCAGCCGAGGCATAAGCGCCAGCCCTCGCTCAAACAACTCTCGCTTAAATCGGCCGGCAATCAGGCTAGAAAACGTACCAGGTGGATGCGTTTGGCTCAGTTCCGTTCCAACTGAGATCAACTCGGCCAGGGCCTTCTCAACGAGCATTTCGCTTTTCGGCTTTCCGTCCAGGGCCGGTAAATTCTGGATGACAGCCACCGAAGCCACTTGGGGCACGTCCCACTGCCCCAGTAGGACACGAGCAGAACTACTCGGATCAACCAAGATGTCGGCCTGTGAAGCCAGCAGTGGGATGTAAAGAACCGGGTCGCTCACACTTTTATCTCGGTGAAATGAACATCGTCGACCGCCACCAGCACTATCGCCGGCGGCGGGCCCAGCTATCCAGTGTATGCCAGGCCAGCCGAAGGTCACACTTTCTCAACGCCGGTACCAGTTGAGCTGGTAGCACCTGGCGTCCTCGGGAATCTGATCGGGTGGCCAGCGCAGGCAATCCAGATACAGGCGCTCAGGTTTGCTTGGGCTGGGCCGAGTAGCCTGCACCAGGTAGGCCGAGCCACCGGAAGTGAGGATGTAGTCGCCAGCGCTCAGGTCGCCAGCGCCATCGATGTACAGCTTGCATGGGGTGTAAGGTTGGCCGCGACTAGCCATATTCAGCGATCCTCAACTGCGGCGATGACATGGCCATCGGCGAAGGCCAGATCCAGCTTGCCTGCATCGCGAGCCTGCTGGGCACTGCTGATTATCTCCCCACCAGGGCCACGGACTAAGGCAAAGCCTCTCCCGAGCAGTGCAAGCGGATTTGTCTTGTCGTAGACCGTGCATGCAAGCTCCAGGCGCGAAATTTCCTTGGCGATCAGCGCCCTACTCAGAGAGGCTACCCTCGAGGCGGCAAACAGCCCCCTTTGGCGCTCAGCTACACACAGACCAGCCCCGAGCCTTGAAAATCGATCCTGCGCGAGCTGGAGGGCCATGCGCTGTTGGCTGAGGAGGCGGTCCCGGCCTTTGTCGAGGCTGCTTTGCTGTTGCAACAGTTGCCGATGCTCCCCATGGAGCGTTTCCGTCACCCGCCGGCTGAAGGTGCTCCAAGCGCGATCCAGATGCGGGGCTTGCCCAGACACCAGGCGCAAGATCATGCCGTTGGCCCGCTCGACCTGAGCCCGAGCAGTTGAGGCCTCAGACATGAGCGCTGTTTTGATGAACCCGATGACCTTCGATGGTGTGTCGAACCGGCGGTGTGCCACGAGGTCAAGCACGCATTCGTCGATCTCGTGCCCAATGCCGGTGAATACCGGAACAGGCAACCGGCACACCCAAGCCGCAAGGTTCGCGTCGTTGAGCCAGGCCAGATCGCTTTTCGCCCCACCCCCGCGGATGATGCATACGGCGTCGAATGGCTGCTGTTGATGTTGCTCATGAACCGTCCGCAACGCAGAGCGGATGCTGTCTGATGCATCACGCCCCTGGAACGTCGCTGAGAAATACTCGAAGCCGCACACCTCGGCCGCAGCCAACTGCTCTGCATCACGCCGAAAATCGGCCAGCCCAGCAGCCTCGTGCGGAGCCACAACCGCAACGCGCCAGAACCCCCCTGGAGAGGGAAGTCCCCGCTGTAGGTCGAACCACTGCCGCTCCTTCAGGGAGGCAATGATCTTCTGCATCTTGGCCTGCATGTCACCCAGCGTGTAGCTCGGGTCGATGCCGGTGACCATCAGGGAGAAGCCAAACTGAGGGGAAAAATCCGCCCTCACTTTCAGCAGGACGTTCATTCCTGCTTGGGGCAGGCCTCCGGTTGCCTGCTGCCACTCACCAAGTACCTTGCCGGCGACGTTCGCAAACATGGTGCACCGTGCCTTCGCGACCTCGGCTCCCTCACGCGACTCCAAGATGTCCATGTAGCAGTGGCCGTTCGGGCGGCGCTTGAAGTCACTGAGTTCTGCAACAACCCAGCAGCTGTCTGGCACCGCAGCACGGATGGCCTTCTGGATCTGGGTAAGGTATGCGCTGAGAGTGAGGTGCTGCTCAATCGGATCAGGTGCGCTCACCGGCCTGTCCCTCTTCAGCGCCCAAGGTTGCTTGAACAACGCCCTCGATGCGGGTAAGCCGGTCGGCGCAGAACTTACGGGCATCCGCAAATTCGCGAGCAAGGGTCTCCAACTCGTCGATGCTCACTTCATTGCGCTCCAGGCGCTTTACCGTCTGGTCGATGAAGGCGATGTTGGCTTCGTAGGTATCTCGGCTCATGTGGGAAGTCCTGGGGAAGATGGGATCAATCAACGTGCCGATTGTCGCAGCTTCCCCAAAAGACCCAACCCTATCAGCCTTCAGGCTGAACCCACGTTGTCTGACCCTCTGGGATCACGCCTCGATTGCAGCCGTATTTGGACAGGTACAACACCCTGCTCTGCCGCAACCAGGCCTCAACGGTTGGAACGATCATCGCGGCATACTCGGCAAGGCTCGGGTGTTTCTTCCAGTCTCCATTGCCGATCGCGGATTCCAGCGAACGGTCATACCAGGCGTTGACCAGCTGCTCGACTCCAGCCAGTTCCTCGCCGGCGGACGGTGCGGAATGGATCAGGTTATGCGCCTCGCGTTTCCTTTGCTCTCGGGTGGCATGTGCAGCTGGTAACGCTCCAAGGGAGAAAAGAGCGTCCTCAAAATTGAGGTGACGCTTCTCGTGAGTAGTCGAGTCCTCGGCTACATCGGGGACGAACGAAAAGCGGCAGAGCTTGCAGTAGACCACGCCACCGTCCTTCCGCTCGTAGTGCTGCTCTAACGAGCGAGCGACCCACTTACGAACTTCGTGATAGCTGCGTGCTTGAAGATGATGCTGCGCCATCAGGTTGAGGCGCTGCGCATGGCTCAGTCCTGGGTGAAGGGCCTTTGCCTGTTTGGCGAGCTTTTTGAGGTTTTCGATATCGCGGAGTGTGATTGGGTTTTGCATACGGCAGCCTCCAAAGGCTGATGCTCTGTGTCCACTTCGGAGCACCCATAAGGGTTCCGTTGGTTTGTCGGTAGTGCTTTCGCTTTGCCAATGTGGACGGCAGGCACCTACCCGTGTGCCGAGAGGAATATCTCTGTCTCGATTGCGAACGTCAAGTGTAATGTCGAATTTCGCCCGGCTGGTTGAAATTTGAGCATCGCCGGGGGAGCGTTCCCAGACCGCCACGCCAGGACTTTATCCACAGGCTTACCCCCACTTTCAGGGGACAAACCTCGGGCGAAAAAAATCCCGCTCGAGCGGGACTTATTCCTGGGCCCTGCGTCATTCCAACTCCAACTGCCTGTGCTCGTCACGCCCCATGGGTTTGTGCAGAGAAACGCTTTCACCGTCCCTTTTGCCCTGAATGTAGGCTCGGTACGCATCCATATCCAGTTTTCGGCGTTTCATCTTTGTGACCGGAACACCTGGATAATTTCTCTGCGTATAAGCGTGGATTGCCCTTTCCACTTCTTCCGTAACGCCGGAAAATTCCTCTACTCGTTTGTGTACGCCGATGATCCATGCTTCCGCATACAGCACCCCCGCTTTGCGCCTTTGAACTGTGCCCTGAATACTGACTCCTGAGAGGTATTTTCTCTTGGAGTCTTTCAGTTGCCGGATAAGCACCTCATACGCATAGGCCGACATTTCAGCGCTACCGATTTCTCCAATAAAAATCAGCGATTGCCCGTCAGGGCCATAGCTGTAGAAACTCACACAGCCAAACGCTTTAGAAACCGTCATCGACAACATGCGAATCCATTGTGGCGGAACGCTTTTGGCTTTACCGATCCGCAGGGAAAATTCTTCCGTCTGGGTGGCATGCACATCGCCTATCTCCAGCTTGAACTTATCCATAAGTTTGCGGGCTTGCCGCATTGCTGCTTCGGCCTCATGCGGGTTGCTGGATTTGGCGAGCGCAAAACATTTCTTGATTCTGTCCAGTGCGCGAGCGCGCTTATTCTTGTCTCCAGTCGCGCACTCACTCACCGCTCAATCCTCCGCTTCGCGACACGTTATTAAGCATGACGCTTCAGCGACAACCAATATCTCCCCGTATTGGGGTTGCTCAGCAAGTATACTTGCTCCATCCCCTCAAAGGAGGTGTCCAACTTTTGGACGCCAGCCCCGAAATACTCCCCCAAACGCGACAACACTTTTTCCTGTTCTGCTTGCGGCTGGTCTTTAAGTTCATCGAGAACCATCTTCAGCTCTGTGATAGCGGCGGCAAAAAACGTTCTTGCTCGCAACGCATCCGCTTGCCCGAGCGTTGACTCGTATTCACTAAGCACTACCGCCATCGCCATAGAACTACGCTCACGCAACCCTGCGCACTCCTGAGTGAGTACGATTGCAATTAGGAGATCATGACTGCCCGGAATGTCTGCATGCAGCACCTCCAATATTTCCTCAGACCACTCCTTATCCGCAGGGAGGTTGTATCCTTCAAGAGAAAAACTACCGCTGGCCCCGATCAACTCATTAACGCCGTACATAAAATCCCCTTGTCCCTAAATTTGTGGTTCACCTTAACAACATGCATCCATCCGCTTCGCGACACGTTTAAAAGCGCACGAACGCAGCATCGAACTAGATCTTCCTGTTTGATTCGTAACTGATTCGGTTCATCAGGCAGTAGTCGACAGTGTATCCATCTATCCGGGTAACGATTTCCCCAGTCAAATCGAGCAGAGCAGATGCCCCTGCGTAAAATCCAATTCCGCCGCTGGCATATTTTCCGCTCCGAATCTGGAATCCTTTGGCGTCAGTGATGGATACGCCGGATATTTCGTGCCATAGGAGAAATACACCCTCCCCGTACAGGCCGTCATCCCGCACTGAAAAAAGAACCTGCCGGAGTTGGCTCCCATGGGCAACGCCTATGAAATCGCCGTTTGGTAGCACCGGCGGGAATAACCTGCCGTCATCTCTTTTTCTAAACTCCAAATGTCACCGCCTGTTCATTGCCGTGTTTCGCCGGCTCTTTATGTTCGATATCACGCTGGTGACAACCAATGCTGACTTGATCGACAAGCTTACGCAGCAAGCGATGCCGGTAATGCACATGCCAGTGAAAACCATCCCGTGGATTGCTGATGTCCATGCTCCGAGGTATGGCAGGTTCGCGAAGATCATTCGCTAGGCCCTCCCCTTACGCTCGCAGATTTGCCAGCCAAGGCTTTCATCGCCGCCCGCAGTTTCGCGCAGTCGGTTTTCGCATCGCTGAGTACATACCTCGATCCGTAGTAGGTCAGCCAGGCGGTTGCTAACCCGGCACTCAACGCGCCGATTGATCCAAGCAGTAGTTCCAGTTGTTCGCTCCCGAGCATGAGATTTACTCCCTCTCAATCCTGGCTGCTTACTCCAGCC
The DNA here is from genome assembly GCF_053502595.1 of Pseudomonas sp. LY-1. Taxonomy (NCBI): domain Bacteria; kingdom Pseudomonadati; phylum Pseudomonadota; class Gammaproteobacteria; order Pseudomonadales; family Pseudomonadaceae; genus Pseudomonas; species Pseudomonas sp. LY-1. Next base: position 52,467 of record NZ_CP094354.1, read on the forward strand.
CGCAAATTTGCGCTGTGCCAATGCTCCCACCATCGCAATCAATCCCAAGGATTTAGTGCGCTCCGAATCCGCTGCCCGCCCTCTACCTGCCCGCAGGTGCTTGCTCACTTCCGTTACACCCCCTTCACCCGCTTCGCGACACAGGTTCAGGAAAACCACCCTCACACCACCTCGCTTGCTTATGGGAGTCTGACGGTTCACCTCACATAGAGAGAAAATCGCATTGGGGCTAGTTTCATGCGCGCCGCTCTGAAAGGCCCGCGCAACGGGGCGTGTAGCGATATCCACGTCAGATGGTTGCCGTGAAGGGGTGTCGTCATCGCCAAAGGGGTGTCGTGAAGGGGTGTTGTGAAGGGGTGTTGCTGGACTGAAACGCCCGCCCGCTAAGGCGTCGCGGCTATTCAGCCGGGTCAGTTTGCAGCAAACGGTACTGTGAAGAGGTGTCGTCATCGTCGAAGGGTGTCGTGAAGGGGTGTCGTGAAGAGGTGTTGTAGGTCGGAGCCCTTGATTTTGTTGGGCTCCACCATTTTTCGGCACAGTTCCCAGGCGACTCGCTTAGTCGGACGTTGCGGGGTAATCATGAGTGATGAACGCAGAAATCGAGCCGTCAACCACGCCAGCTTTCTTCACCGCAGGGACAAGCTGACGGCGGACTCGCTGAATGACCGAGCACGTTTCCCGGATCTCGGCGAGCTGGATTTCGTAGGCCCGAACGATGTTCTTCAAGGGCTCCTTGACGAATGAGAACGACGAGACCGGGTACTTGCTTCCCTGACCCTTATTGATTGTCCGGATGACCCGCGGTTTCTTGGCTTCGCCTTCCTTGAGCCTCGGCAAAATGACTTTCGCCCATTCGATGGTGACGGCATTCGGGCTGGATTGCCGGATACGGATCACGATCGGTATGTGCCCTGGCTTACCTGCGTGCAGTGAAAGGGCTGTCTGGAAGAAAGAGTCGCGCAGCTCCTCCGCTCGGCCGACAAGGCTGGAATAGACGCGATCAAGCTCCGCTACTGCTGGGTGCTTGGGGGCTTCAGAGGGTGAGTTCATATGTTGCTCCTTTGTGGATGGGAGCATTTTGCGGGTCGACAGAGAAGGCGTGGATCGTTTTCAGACGCTAAAACGTCCTGAAAACGAAGCCCAAAGCTTTCAGGAAGGCTGATTATTACGGTGCGTCGTCATCTGGTGACCGGGTGATGCAGATATAGCGCTTGGGATTCTTTGGATGTGGGGTTTCATGTGCTGCGGGGTCATTCGCGTCGTCATCTGACGCACTTCTTTTGTCATTTTTTGCTGGGAGCGGCATTCGAATGGGTAACGCCTTAGGTCTGGATATTGGTTACAGCAACGTGATTGGCGTTTTTGGCAGTGGGGATGGGCATCCGGAGTCGATTATTCGCCCCTCGCAGGCCGCTCCCTTGAGCGTTCTGCCTGGGGATTCTGGGTTACGCGCTGGTGAAGTAATCGTGGAGGTTGATGGAGCGCCCTGGGTGGCATTTGCCGCGCCCGGCCGTGTTCAGGATGGACGAGAACTGCACGAGGATTACACGTCTTCGCACGCCTATGAGGCCCTGTTTAAGGGAGCTCTGCTGCATGCTGCGGGTGATAAAGACGTGATTGACTGCTTAGTAACTGGCCTTCCTGTCTCGCAGGCTCGCGATAAGGCCTATGTGGAAGCCCTAGTAAAGCGTATGACTGGGACGCATCGCATTACGCCAAAGCGAGAGGTTACCGTTAAGCGAGTAGAGGTTGTTGCTCAGCCGATCGGGACTCTGACAGAGATCTACTGCAACTCAGATGCATCGGAAGTTATTGAGGAGTCAGTTTCGATCATTATCGATCCGGGATTTTTCAGTGTTGATTGGGTCGTATTTGACCATCGCGAGCTGGTAGTCAACTCCAGCAGCAGCAGCCTCAAGGCTATGTCTGTTGTACTTGAAGCGTGCAATGAAGAGATTGCGAAGGATCATGGCGGTATTCCTGGCGTAGAAAAGATTGAACATGCGCTCCAGTCGGGTAAGTCATACATCCTGATTTATGGCCGCAAGGTTGAACTTGCAGAATATCTAGAGCGTGCTGCCGAACGTGTTATCCCATCCGTTTTCACTGAGATTAAGCAAGGACTTCGATTCCTGAAGGGCCGTGCTATCGACTGTGTGATCCTCGGCGGCGGGGGAGCCTCATTGTATGAGCCATTTGCCAGAAAAGAATTTCCCGATGCATTGGTAGTCAAGCCCGTGAACAGCGTAAAAAGCAATGCCGAAGGTTTCTGGCATATCGCACGCTCTTAATTTAACGGGTGCGCAAGGACGCGCTAAGGAGGGAATGTGGATAAAACGATGAGACTACAATGTCGAGTCACGCCAGCGACACAAGAATTGCACGCGCATCTTGAAACTATTGACCCCGATTATCGGGGTAAAAGACTTGTTGCAATGGCAGCGCTATATCTAAGCATGATTAGTGCGACCGAAGATGCTAAAAGCAAGCAAGCAGATACTCAGCAAGATAATATTGTTGCTGATGACAAAAAGGAACAGGTCAGTAATGAGCCAGCCTCTCGTCCAGTTGCCAGCTGGATAAGGGGGGCAAATGTTTAATATCCGTATCAGTTCTTTTATTGCAGTATCTGCATGCATTGCCATAGGTACTTCAGTGAGCGCTAAAGCTAATGGCTTTTCATTAAAAGGAACGATGTGGGAGCGAGCGTCAATGGCCTCCGCATGCAAGCCGGACCCTCTGCTTCTATATTCACTAGCTCTAAAGGAATCTAAAACATCTGCCGGAAAAGGGATGATTGCACCACACCCGTTTGCGCTTCGCAATGAACCTAGTGGCGCTCTGTACCCTAATACCTACATGGATGCCAAGGCTGTACTCGGCAAATATATTGCCGAAGACATCCTCACCGACATAGGGATTATGCAAATAAACTATCGTTGGAACGGCAATAGAGTAGCGCGCCCGGAGTTTCTTCTTGACCCCGAGGTGAACATCCGCGTTGGTGCTCAGATACTTTGCGAGTCGATTGCTCAATATCCTGTCGATATGCAACTTGCTATTGGTGGGTACCATACACGAAACCCAAAGCGTGAACTTGACGCACGCGAGTATGCGAGTAATGTGCTCAGCATTTGGCGTTCACTACAGCGTTTAAAGTAAGGGCAGGGACATGCGAGTTAAGATCAACGCATCGATGATACAAATGGGCCTGCGCTGGCTGACATCTGGCTTGCGGGATTTCAATGTCATTCTCGCCGAGCAGCGCTTGACTCAAAGCGATATGGTTTGGCTTTCGTCTTTGAGCGCGAACCAGCGTCAGTTGAACGCTGTAGATGCCCTTCCCGTTTCTCTCTACCGTGTTCACTACAACACCCTGAAAGTCGGCAGGGGCTACCTGGACGATGAGGAGTTCAGGGAGATTGGCAACAAGATGGTCATGTTCATGGAGTTTTGTCATTTCTCCCGCGTCAACGAAACAAGCCCTATTCTGGCTGTAGGCCTCGACGATGTTGGGTATCGGGTGTTCGAGGCAGGATCTTTCGACTCTCGCATGATGCTGGTGAGCCGCGGCGGGTTCTCGATTGGCACCAGGTGCAACCTCAGGAAGCTGAGGATGAACTTATCATCGCCAGATGATCAACTGAGAGACGTGACCACCGTATTGCTTGGCGACCTTCGGTACTTCCTGAAGCCTGGCGTAAGTGGCATAGGCCGGGTTAAAGACTATCCGTCTACGATGCCCCTCGATGTGGTTGCGACCGAGTTGCTTCAGCAGAAGCTACAGCCGAAGCTGGTCGCGCAATGGACAGGATTGAATGCAGACGAGGTAGTTCGGATGAAGCGCTCCTTGCTACGGGATACCCCCCTTGTCCAGTCCCAAAGCGGGCGCATACAGGCACCGAATAAGACACTGGCTGAAAGCCCTCTTCACAGCCTGCTCTACCTCACTGTGTACAGGCTGCTCGCCGACAATCCTCTTCGGCGGACGAATGCTCGCGCGGTGGTTGCGGCTCATCGTGAGTATGTGGAGCTGTGTAAAGCGGTTGGCGTCGAGGCCAGCGATATGATCTCCCCTTCCAATGGCTACCAGCTCAGCAACGCAATGAAGACCGGAGACATCACTCTCACCCCATGCAGCAAGTGCAAGGAGATCAATGCTCGTTACGCGCTCAAGCCCGGCCGATGCATCTGGTGCAACCACTGAACATCCTCTGCCAGGCCCGTAGCCAGGCGGCATGCCAAGCGGACGACTTGGGTTATGGGTGAGATGCTGTAGGGTCGGAAGCATGCAAAGGCGAAAAGTGACCTTTAGGCTTTACCCCAATGTCAGCCAGCAAGAACGGCTGGACGGCTGGGTGCGCCTGCACGCCGAACTGTACAACGCTGCGCTTCAGGAGCGCATCGAGGCGTACCGCAAAGCTGGTATCAGTATCAGCTACTACGACCAACAGAACACGTTACCCGTCATAAAACAGTTTCGGCCGGAGCTGGTCGAGCTGGGTAGTCATGCCCTGCAAGAGACCCTGCGCCGACTGGATCGAGCCTTTCAGGCGTTCTTTCGCCGGGTCAAAGCTGGCCAGTCACCGGGATTTCCCCGCTTCAAATCCAGCGCCCGCTACTCGGGCTTCTCCTACCCCGATCCAGCCGGCTGGAAGCTCCAGCAGCTCGGCCAGCGCGGCGGCACGTTGCGGCTGGGCAGCGGCAAGGGCGCGATGATGATTCGTCTGCGGGGCCGCCACCGTTTCGCCGATTTCACGCCGAATGACCTGACCCTCAGCCGCCGCCGCAATCACGCCACCGGCCAAGATCAGTGGTATGCCTCGATCACCCTACGGGTGCCCGAGTCCGCCTGTCGGCGTGAGCGAACAGGCGACGATGCAATTGGTATCGACCTGGGCGTCAGTCACTGGGCCAACTTTGATGATGGCAGCCAGATCGAAAACCCCCGCTGGCTGCGCGAGGCGCTGCCCCAGTTGGCCAACCTGCAACGACAACGCGCCAGAAGGAAGCGGGGTTCGCACCGCTATCGGCTGCTAAGCCAGGAAATCATCCGTCTGCACCAGCGCATTGCAGATGGACGGCGCGACTTCCTGCATAAACAAACGACTTCCCTGGTGCAGCGCTGCGCCCTGATCGCCACGGAAGAACTGCAACCCCAGAACATGAGCCGCAGCGCTAAGGGCACGGTTGAGAAACCGGGCCGTCGCGTGCGGCAAAAGGCTGGACTGAACCGGGAAATTCTCTCGGCCGGCTTCAGCATGGCGCATCAGATGCTCACCTACAAAGCGCACGAAGCTGGTTCCGTTTTGCATCTGTCCGATACGCGCCGATTAAAACCCTCGCAGCGCTGTTCAGCCTGCTGGGCCATCGTGCCCAAACTGCTCAGTGAGCGCATGCACCGCTGTGCCTGTGGCTGCGTGCTGCCGAGGGATCAGAACAGCGCCAGGGTCGTACTGCTCGACGCCTGGATACTGCAAGACACGCCTGGGACGGGCGTGACGGCGAGACTCAAGCCGCTGTCCGCGCAAGCGGTCAAGCCCAAGTCAACGACCCGCGAAATTCCGACGACAACCGCACATGCGGTTTAGTGGCGGAAGAGTTCATTGGTGAACGAGATGCGAAACGACAAAGTTGAGTGCCAGTGCTGCAAGAAAATGATGGTCCCGAAGGTGGTCACTAGCGCCCCCTTCTACATCAGCGGCGTCCCCGTTGGTGGCCGGGACCCGGAGTCTTCGGTTTGTCCGTTTTGCCTGTCGCCCAAGTGGATGCTGACTGAGCAGCAGGTTCTCACTGGAGCAAAAGCGAATGCTGAGTTTTTTGGCATCATGGTGTTGCTTCTGATCAACATCGTCGTGTTCGCCCGCTTGGGTGCCGAGGCGTTGGGCGTGAGCCTTGGCCTGTCTGTTTTGATGTTCCTGTTGCGGGAGCGAATTGCCATCGCGGTGAAGGGTTGGCTGGCCGAACTCTTCAAGGGATGAATTGGGCAGTCGATAGAGAGAAAGGTTTCGTTGTGCGCCAGGCTCGCCCGCAGTCGCGAAGGTGAGGTGTCTACCCATCCAGGGAGAGGCCTGCCCTAGCCAGTTCCTGCCATTACGTAGATTCGCTTGGGTTTACAGCGCGCTGTGAGATTCTTAGGGTAAGAACTTTCGAGGGGTGAACGAGATGCGAAACGACAAGGCTGAGTGCCAATGCTGCAAGAAAATGATGGTTCCACGTGTGGTTATGGAGCGATCGATTTATGTCGATGGTGTGCAGGTCGGGGGTGAGAAGCCTCTCAAAAGCATCTGCCCCTTCTGTTTGAGCGAGGAGTGGAATGGGATGCCTCGGAAAAGCGGGCTTGCTCGCTTGCGTCGTGATGCCATTCTTGGGCTTCGAGCGATTTCTTTGGAGCTGACTATCATTGGTGGAATCGCCCTCTTTTTCGCTGTCATGGCGATCTACCGATTTGTCTTTGTCGGCTTCAACTAAAAAGGGGCTATAAAGCCCCTTTTTTACTCATTCGATTGACGGTCTCCTCGGTCCGCTGGCCTGTTTGGGTTGTTCAGCATTTTCAATTGCCGCAGGTCTAAAGTTTTTGGGCAGGGGATTGTGACGATTGCCCGCAGCGACAGTTTCCACAACCGGCCGGTCAGCAGATGTTCCATCACTTCCTGCTGCCTGGTACGTCAATGAAGCATGGACGCCCTTCGCATAGTCTTCATCCCCGCCAGACGCGATCATGGCTTCCGAGTAGGTGTGGTAGGAGGACCACTGATAAATATCAGAGTCCGTTGGCATGCCTGCCCGGCTAGCTGCTCGAAGTGCGGCTTGGCTATCTGTCAGCCCCAGTTGCTGCCCTTCAGAAACGTCATTGCTGAATTGTGTGTTCTCGTTGCCAGCCAGGAAGTTCGTAAGCGTTTTGCCGCCCGACTGGATGCTCTGAACCGCCGATGCGGCCTTGATCATCAAGCCCTTATCATCGTAGTTCTTACCGAAGGTCGATAGTTGCTGCGCGGCCTCTGAATCTGCCGCCCCTCTAACATCCTCACTGTTGCGAGCATGCGCGAGTTGTGGGGCTAGGCTGTTCTCCGCATGACGGTTTCCGACAAGCTCAGCACCTTGGTCTTCAGCCGCTTCCTTAGCAGAAATGTTCATGTCCTGAGCACCTGCATATGCGTCACTGTTACCCTGCCATCTTGAATTGAACTCGCCTTGCAAACCTGAGTTCCCGGCCGTTGCTGCGCCGGCTTTGTCTGCTATGTTTGCAAACTCTCCCGCATTACCCTGAGCTACGTTGAAGTCGAATGGATTGAATTGGCTCATGACCAATTCGCCGAGCCTGCCTTGCTGGTTAATCGCCCGGATTGCCGCCATCGCCCTCTGCTCGTCCGTATTCGACGACATATCTTTGATGCTTTGGCTATTAAATGCTTCAGCGAAGAGCTTTTTCCCTTCATCAGTTGCACCAGCCATGCGCTGAAGTTCTAAGCCAGACTCTGCTCGAGATACCCCGCCTCTCGATAGCGACTTGATCGCTGCATCGCGAAGATTGAGGCCTTGACTTGCCCTGATGGTGTCTTGCTGAGAAGCCGCTTGGCTGTACGTATTCTGTGCCTGTAGAGCTTCAGTGCGGCTTTGATTTATCTGATCAGTGTTGCTAACACTACTTTGGGCCATCGACGAGTCACGGAAGGCATCACCGGTGGCAAATGTCAGGTCACGGGTGTTAGCGCTCTCCACGGAAGAACTTAACTGCGAGAGAGATTTTTCGGCAGTTCGACGCTCTGTGCCGCTCATTTCGGAAAGCGACTTGCCATCACTGGTTTTGAGGTTGGCCATGATGCCTTTCAGGCCGGCTTGCCCACCAAGCGCTGAGGCTGCGGTTGCCATGTTTATCGACGACTCAGAGAAACCACTGCTTCGAAGATTCTCAACTGCCTGGTTATAGGAAGAGCTTTGCTTGAGAGCATCGCTAGCTTTGATGCTTTCGCCCATTTGCGTCATCGCTTCGCGCCCCGTACTCGTCGAGGCTAGTTGCTGGCCTGCCGCTGAGAGGTTGCTCTGGTACTGGCTCGTGGCCGTTTGCGAGGCGGTTTGGGCGCTCTGAAGGACTGCACTCGCAGCTTGGTCGCCGGTTATCGTCTCAGCAAGCTGCGGCGATCCCGTTCTGCTCACCCCGGAGCTTACCTGGTCGGAAGTAAACGAGGCATTTTGACTGAGAACAGGTGCGCTATCCTGGGCCCGAGGATTCACGTCTTCGGACTTGAATTTGTCGCCTGCCGTCATTTGGCTCATGACGCTGTTGGCAACCATGGCAGAGCCGGAAACGATGAACAGTGCCAATGGAGGCACGGACGCCGCAAGCAGACCGCCAATACCCAGTGCCTTGCCGATGGCTTTGTCTATGTCCATGAGTTGGAGCATTGCGAAACCAGAACCTGTGGGGTCGTAGCCGTTGAATACGGCTTCCATCTGGGAGCCTGCATACCAGAGGGTAAAAGCATTCACGATACTCAACAGCGGCATCCACAAACCCACCGCCAGCGGCAACACGAGATACTTGCCGAGGATAGAAAGGCCAGGCCCACCCAGGAGCAAAGCAAAGGCCATGAACGGCGTCATCGCATAGAGCATGCCCTCGAAGAAGGCGATCATCGGTCTCATGTAGTGTTTGAAGCTGTCGCCCTTCCCCGCCCATTGAATTTCTTGCTGGTTGAGCGATTCGCGAAGAGCCATTGCGGCTCTTTGCTCTTGCCAATGGTTCATGGCATCGACACGGGAATCGTTGAAAATCGGCGCAATTAGCGAAGTCAAAACGTAGTCCTGAGCCGACTTGCTACTCAGTGCGAGGCTCTGAATAGCTTGGTCAGTAGCGGCTTGAACCTGGATACCGCTGGTCATGCGGTTGGTCTTGGCCTCTTCGCTGAACCCTTTCTGGAGAATGTCCTCTAGCACGTCTGTATAGACGTTCTGCAAATGGGCGTTGAGAAACGACCGCGCCTCTGCACAGCTTTTCATGGTGCCGGCGGTACCGTCATAGACGTAGATGAACATCGATGAGTTCTGGTTTGACAGCACCTCCGCCCAGCCAGGCGATCGGTACAGGTCGGTCAAGGTCTTATCCGTTCTCAGCGCCACGGGGTTCAGTGAACAGAATGTCATGTACTCGTTCACCGATCGGGGCAGATCCCACCCGTCCGCTTTTCGGTAGTTTTGGAAGCCGTCCAGTGCCATCGGGTTCCGAAGAGCGTCGCGCACTTTCGACAATGTGCTCAGACTCGAGAACAGCCCGTAGTCGGTCATGCTTGGAGTAGAAAATGCCTGCTCCGCGGTTTTTGTAATGCCGTAGGCCACCGTTGAGATGACTGAGCCGACAAAGGCAGGGCCAAGAGGCACGTTGTCCACCACCCGCACCTGCGACGACACCGTATCCTCGATAACAGTGGTGGCTGTAGGGCCGTAGAACATCATGTAAAGGACGAGCACAAGGCCCGCCTTTCCGAAGGTAATGGCCTGGTTATTGAAAACAGCTTGGAACGCCAACAGAAATAAGCCTATCAGCGCGCCAATACGGGCAAGGTCTTCTGCGTCACCGCTGCCTGTGATCATTGCGCAGGCATTGAGCATGATCTCAAGGAACTCGGCGCTGCCTGTCGTGTAGATAGTGAAGTCCATGGATATCTCCGTTACGCGCCTGCGTTATCGTTGATGGTTCCCTGTGGCAGGGTTCCATTATCAAACACAGGGGCCATCTGGAGCATTTTCTCGGCTTGGCCATCGGCATCTTTGCCTTGCATTGCTTCCTCGATGTACGAGCGGTATTCATCCATGAGCTCACCCTTGGTAGCCCGCAGGTCCTCAATCACCTTCCCTGCATCCGCCATATTCAGGCTGGTCAGGCCTTTCTCTGTATGCCCAAGCAGCTGATAAATCAGGCTCATCGAAGCATCAGCAGCAATTTTCTTGGCGAACTGGTTCAGATAGTCATAACCGGATTGAGCCCCTGCCTTCTGGGTGATCTTCATCAAATTCACCCCTACTCGGCTTGATGCGAGGTATGCAATCCGGTTTCCGTCAGCAGCGGTTGCAGTGCCGTTCGCAAAACGCTCAAGGATTCCGTTGTTTTGAAGATCCTCTAGGATTCGAGTCTCGAGGCCCTTGAAGCTGGTGAGAGTTCGGATGTTCGGGTCTGAGCAGTCCGGGTCATCCTGGTCGCACTGGTAGACCTTGACATCAAGGTTGGCCGAGCCCTCAACAAGAATCTTCAGACCTTCGCCGGTGATCAGCTTCGGCATGGGATGCGCAGCGAAGTTTTTCCCCCCGCTGGCGTCGTTGGTGAGCGACACGTTGTAGCTGCCGACCATCGACATGATGAATTCCGCGTTTTCGTCGCTGCCGAATAGGATCTGCGACTGGAGGCCAGACTTCATCATGGCGCACCACAGAACATTCCCTGTGTTCTCACATTGAACGGCCTTACCAGAGGCAGCAATCCGGTTGGCTGGTGAGTCTTCTTTGGTGGATTTCGCGGTAAAGAAGTCAGATGAGACGTTCGACCCGAAGGCCGTCATCGCGGATTTGAAGTCGGTGCTTTCTTCGTATGCCTTTTTGGCATTCGTAACCAACCCACTCGCCAGCTGGCAGCTGTTGGAAAACATTTGATTGAGCGCCTGGATCTTGTTGGCCAGGTTGCGGATCACACCACCTGTCTGAGCGTCCATCGCATCGAGGGCCAACTCAAAGGCAAAGCCCGAAACAATGCCAGCCGCGTTCGACGCCACATTCCTCATGAGCGCTACAAACTCTTCGCCGTTGATAAAGGAGAACGAGCCGCTGTAAAGGTTGATCCCCCCGCATCCACCCTTTGCGCTTGGCGGGGTAATGCTGATGAGGTTGGCGGTGGATATCCGATTCCGAAGGACAACGGACCCGCCGGTAATAACGCCGCGTGTGGCTGTTTTATATGCCCCTGGACTGGTGACGTTGATCATGCCGCTGAACATTTCATTGACCTGCTGTTGAATGTTCGCGTGAGCCCCGAAGGGCACCATCAGCGCTACAGCAAGGGCGATCGGTTTGATTTTCACTGGGCACCTCCGTTGTCTTTTTGAAAGGCGCGACGAGCTTCATCGCGCATCCGATTCACGAATTCGTTAGGGTTTTTTGTTGCGTCGGGCGGTGCGTCAGCCAGTTTCGTGGCGTCGATCAAACCCATGGTGTTAAGGCGGGATGTAGCGTTGTATTCCTGATCGGAAATCAGCCCTGCTTCATTCGCTGCCATTAAAATCCGAGTGGTTGCCGTCTCCATTGAGACGGTGCTGAAGCTGACGATCTTCACGTCATTCGGAGGGATGACTAGGGCCAGCGCAGGCGAGGTGATGATGCCCAGCTGCTCTGCGAGCCCAGTGTCGTACTGTGTGTTTGGGTATTTGCCGCCAGGAAGGGGGGCCCCATCCATCGAGACGGGCATGACAGTAAACCCGTACCTGAACTCGAGAGCAGAGACCGCTGCCTGGGCCTGTTCGCACAGAATGCAGTCGTTACCGTTGTAGAAGAACATCAGCGCAGAGCTGCCAGCGATGAGCTTCAACAGGGTTTCTTTCTGCTTGCCGGCCGCAGTTGCCAAAGCATCTGAGGCGGCGTTGGAAGCCGGATAACGCATGTCCTCATCGAGCAGTGGATCATTTCGGATTACGTCAGCTGAGCGGCGTGAGAATCGCTCGGCCTTGTCCATCATGATTCGGTTGGCCCAAAAATATGCACTCACGTTCTCTTTGGTAGGGTTATCCATTGCTGCGTCACGCAGTTTCGGAAGCATCTCCCGAATCCACGCCACGCTGCCGGTCGGGGGCAGCTCGGGCGCGGCTGGTTCGGAGGCTTCCCTTTCGGCTTGAGGTGGGGCCGCTGGAACCGGCGCGGGCTCGAGTTTTTCGGGTTCCTGTTCAGGAGGCGGATCTTCGTACCAGAACCAGCCGCGCTCTTTGTCCTGGTAGAACGAAGAACCAGCAACCTGGGGCGTTTTTGACTCGGCGGGCTTGGTCTCTCCCGCAAGGGAAGTGCTGCTTATAGCGGCAGCAAGCAACAAGATGGGAAATTTTAGGGGCGTCATGAGTCCGTCTGGCCAAGATGGGGATGCTCGAATTGTGAGCGTTGGCCAACAGGAGGGGGCGCGTTTTCAGGCGCTTTTACGGTCGGAAAAAGAGGGGGAAGTTGAGAAGGCCAGAGGCCTATCGCTGTGCGCGATAGACCTCGTGGCCTAGGAAGCCGAGGGAACCACGTTCACGAAGAACGTCATTCCAGTCGACACCTTTGGAGCCGTCAGGGATGGGCATGTCGGGCAACATTATCTGTGCCTTGATCCCCATTTCCCACAGACGTTTTTTCAAGGTCAATGCCGCTTTCTGGCCACCCTCCTTGCGGTCCTTGTCAGCCCAGATTCGGACTGCTTTGGTGCAGGCTGGTGGTACGAAGTTCTCCAACAAGTAGGAATTCACCAAGGGCCATACTGGTATACCCATGGCTGTTTCTACCGACAGAGCTGTTTCCAATCCTTCGGATACATCCAAGACTTCTCCTGGATGCGATGTTGGCACCGCACAACCGGGAAGCTTGCGGTTGCTGGGAATTGGAAACATTTTTTTCGGCTCCGCGAGATCGGCTTTCTCACCCTTCATCGTCAGGTAGTGACGGTTGATGGTCACAGCCTGGCCTTCAGGATCGATGAGCGTACACACTATCCCTGGATGCTTAGAACGCTTGCCGGCTTTGTCCTTGTAGGTCAATTCCGGGTGAAAGCGAACGTAGCGGCTCAGCTCTGGTCGATCCCAAGCAAGAATGCCTCGGGAGCGAAGATAGAGCCTTGCTGGTTCCGCTGATGGGTCTGTGAGAGGAACGGTTCCCTTCCACAGGTTGCGCATAGCTTCACGCAGCCAATCGTCTGAAGCCTCTGGTTTTGCTGGGGCTCGCTCCTTTCGGATTACAACGCTTGGGATAAATCCATCAGCGGTGCGTCCATACGGGTCTTTGACCCGGAGCAATGCTCCAACCTCCTGTAAAGCATGGTGAAAGCTCCAGCGGTTGACCCACATCAGCAAGGCTATGCCATCAGCCTTGACTCCGCAGGTACGGCAGATACCACCGCTCGACGATCCAGCCGTCTTGCGGAAAATCTTAAACCCGTCTTCCCCACCATGCACCGGACATGGAACCCCACGTCCTGCTTTTTTGTGTGCCGGCACCAATGAAGATGCGAGGCTTGCGTAAATGTCATGCCAGCGGCCATCAGCGGCTACCAGCACATCTTGTTTCTCTGGGGCGTAATTGCCTTCTGAGTCTTTGGACATGGGTACCTCCGTTTGGTTGAGATGCGCCCCGAAGGGCGCATTGCTGGCTATTTCACGATCTTGATTTCCCAGGAGTTGCGGTAGGTATCAACCCACTCCTGTTCTTTCTTACCGTCGACAACGACCTCTTTGAGCACACTCACGGCGGTTTTGCCAAGGAATGTCAGCGAGATATTGTCACCTTGTTGCGCTCCAGATTTGCGTAGCTGAGCGTTGAGCTCGATTCCCCAAACCAGGTGTTCACCGATACGCAAGAAGAACGACTTTCCGTTCTTCTTGAGAAACCGATAGTGGGCGAAACCTGAACCGCGGTATTCGCCGGTAACAGACCTGCCAGCAACGCCTTGGAAATTGAGTTCAGGTGCGCGCTCATCTTGATCTTCATCGCTTTGGGCGACTTGGATCTCTTGAGCTGTTTCTTGATGCGCGGGCTGGGATTCGCGAGGGATGAACTCCCCTTTGATCTCGCCCTGCTCTTGGTTCTCGATCGATGCAACCTGGTTGCGGCCTTCCGGCCGGTACAGTTTGTTGATCACCACCGGTTCAAGCGCCTGGTGCATCGTTTCATTGGTTTCTGGCTCGGGAAGCTTATGGGCCAGGCGCTCTGAAACAATGCATAGCCCTTGTGGCAGTCGGAGATAGCTTGGAACATCGAAGTCAACACGGATCATTTCTCTTCTCCCTGGCGACGCAGGTAGGAGGGAATGTAGTAGTTGTCATAATCGACGCTGCTACACCAACGGGCGTTGGGTAAGGTCTTGGTTGCTTGAGGAGCCGAAGCCTTCAGACAACCGCGTAGGTAGCTCAGAACACCACGCAGGATCTGCTCAGCATTCAGGATCACCACAGCGAGGAACACGCAGAGTGTCAAAGGCAAAACATGCTTTGCAAACTGCGGTGCGTATACAGCTCCCAACATAGCAACGAGGAAGCCAAACGCGGTCAGCACTTTAACTTTGAGGGTTGTAGATGCCATTTTCAGTTCTCCATTTTTTTAGAACGGAGAACGCCCTAACGGGAGTTCCCCGTCAGGGTTTTTTTGACACAAAAAAAGGAAGCCAAATGGCTTCCTTTTTTGATCGGCGCTACGCGAACGTAGGCTTGGTTTTTAAGCTGATAAGCTCAGCTTGGCTTGCTCCCAGACGCATACACGTCTTGGGTACCAGTGGCAGCAGCATGCTGTCACTTAGGGTCAATGGCCTCCAGGAGGCAAATTCTTAATCGACCTTGGCCGATGAGTGCCGCAATTCTCGCCGCCATTTCACTCTGTCGTCAACCAGAAAAACGCACCTCAAATTCCGACGCTATTCGTGCGTGAAATCGAAATCCAGAGGCTCCGCAAGCTGGTGCAATAGTCCGGCCACCAACATCCGGAGAAACCGCTAATGGCGACCACTCAACCACAACCGACGAAATACCAATACTCCAAGCCATCCCTCAAAGGAAAGATGGTACTGAACACTGAGCAGGCGAAGTTCTTCGCCGGCAACCGTTTCGATAGCCTCATGACGGCTCTTTTTATCATCGACGTTACGTCCCGCAAGCTGGCCAAAAACCTCAAGACCTTTGATCACAAAGCGGTGGTTGATGCGGTCTCGAAGAAAATCGAGCGCATGGAAGTAGCCGTGCGTGACGAGTCTGAGCGGATGGACACGCTTTTGAAGAGTCTGGGAATCAAAGAGCTTGCAGGGTACAGCTCACCACTGACTCGCGAATTCGAAATCACCAGCCCAGAAATCAAGCGGATGAGCAGCCTGCTTCAGGCATTTGACCACCTGATTATCCAGGTCGATACCGCCTGGCTGCATGAGAAAATCGATAGCTCGGAAGCTGAGGAATTTCGTGCAAACAAGAGCAACCAAATGGCCCGGCTGATCCGCTCACTCGTTGGCCTCGGTCAGAGCGCGCGAGCAAAGGCATACGCCAGCAAAGTTGCAGAGCTCCAAGAAGATATCGAAAAGGCAGAAGCCAAAGTGAGCGCCGAGAAGGAGGAGCGCGAGGCTGCGGGTCACATTGAGCCTGAGGGCAATGCAGACCCTCTCGATTCGCTTCCCGAAGAAGCGGTTGCTTGATAGCGCCAGTAATGAAAACGCCCCGCATTGCGGGGCGTTTTGCTTAGGAGAGTCATTATGCTTGATGATCTTACGTCAACACCGGCAAGAACCAGTAGAAGACGCAGACAAGCGACGGATCAGCCTCCTCCACGCGAAGCCACCCCACTGTGGACAGAAGAGCTGGCCACCGACGAGTCACTTGAAGCGCCGCCAGAGGCAGTATTTTGGGATACGGTCGCGATCATCTCTGTCACTGCTGCTGTTCTTGTTGGGGTGGCGATAGGTGTTCCTCTCGGGGTCTATCTTCATGGCACGTTGTAGATCCATCATCGCCTCGGCGCTTCAGCTTTTCGACATGCCGCCTTGCAGCCCAATACCCCCCCTTGATTCTGCGCTCGCTCAGCGCCCGACAAATTGACACCACATGGCCCCGAGTAAAAACCGGGGCTTTGTAGGACTGGATTTTACGAATCGCGCCCCAAATGCTGTAGACCCGCTCAGGCATTCCATAGGTGAAACTGGCCTGCCCTGCCATCACTGCGTAGCTGTGGATTTTCTGAGAGTGGACTCCGGTGACCTTCTGAACTGCCTTCACGTGCGCGTAGTTCTGCATCAGCGGGTTTTGCACGCGATATTTCCTTCGGCCGACGATCTGCAACCAGCTCTCGGGGGCTTCTGGGTAGGTAATGATCTTCCCCTTGAAACACTTCGTTTCCAGGACAAAGATCCCGTAGCGCGACACGATGATGTGGTCAACCTGTGTTGACTCTCCCCTTGTCTTGCCACGATAGATCGCGTTGGCGAACACCTTGTATTCGCCACTGAGGCATAGGCGGAGCATGAAGTTCACCTTGTACTCCCCCCACCACCCTCGGTAGGCAGGGAATTCAAGTAGACGAACGTGGGCGATGCCCGCGAGAACCCCCAGAATCAAAACCGGGGGCAGGTACAGCATTAGAAAGTCATTCATCAATTTTGCACGAGATATCCCGGCCCTCAGACCAAGGGATAGCGCGGCACGCTCAGCGTACCTCTGCTCTCGCTGCCTCCTTTTGGGATTGAGGGCTATCGGTTTGGATGTGGGAATAGGCGTAGCCATCGGCCCGCTGAATCAGGGTGAAATGGCGATGGTGGACGCCCTGAACCACGCCATCAGACGTCTGGATGTTGAAGCTGCCGGTCTTGCGCACGGCGACTCGCCCCAGGTGAGTGCCGGCCTTTTTGCCGGTCGGCACCTCGGCGCGCACCTGATCGCCGGTCTGGAAGCCGAAGTGGCGTTTCTGCCGAGTCAGGTAACCCCTCGGAAAGCCATGTGTGGTCAGCCGAGTGCGCTGGTAGTCGCCCCGCCCGGTGGCCTTAATCGCCAGCGTGGGGCGGTGCCAGTGCTCGATGGCCCTGATCTCGCCGACACAGGCGGCATCAAGGGCATGTGTTTTCGGAAGATCAAGGCGTCGGCGGTTGTACTTGGTTTGCGCCCCGGTGCCCGTGGTGACCGACAGGCCGGTATCCAGCAGGCCACGGAACAGGGCATTGCGGGTGGCGTTGACGGCGGCGGCATCCCGAAGTGGAGCTTTGGCTTTCGCCTTGATTCGGGCCAGCAGCTCTGGCCTGGCCTTCAGGAACACCTCGACTGGCTGGTTGCCCTTGCGCTGATTACAGGGCCGGCAGGCCAGGGTCAGGTTGGGCACCCGGTCGCTGCCGCCGGCACTGCGCGGAACGATGTGCTCGATCTCCAGCGGCGTATTTTCAGCGTCGCAGTAGGCGCAGCAGCGGCCCCACTTCTCCAGCAGGTATTCACGCACCTCGTAACCGCCTCAACGTGAACGCGGCCATCAGGCAGAAGAGCTTCGACGTAGCAACCTACAAACTCCCCACGATCAGCCTTCTTGTCGAAAGGGTTGAACGTGTGGGTCGGGCTTTGTCGCTTCCCTCTGTACTCGAATTTGTCTTTCGAGTAGACCAATTCAACGATGCAATCACGGATCGCACCGTCGTTCACAGCGACCTTGACCATGCCCCTCCAGGACACGTCCAAAACCACCTGCCCGTCTCGGGGCACCAAGTACGCGAGCTGTCGGGATTGATTAAGAGTCAATCCGTAAGCCGCAACCTGGCTAAAGGCATTTCTAAGGCTTAGCGGGTTAGTCGTAGCGCACTTGCACAGATAGTCGTTGTTCATCATGGCCTGCGATGCAAACAGCAGCTCATTTTTGAACATCACGTCAGTCTTCGACGACTCCACTAGCTTGATGAACTTTTCTTCTTGCTTCGCAATAATTGCAACTGCGTTTTGGAAGTTATCGCTCATTTCATTTTCCTTTCTAAAAAGAAAACGCACCCGAAGGTGCGTTAATTCTTGACTGACTTCTGCCTGATTAGATGATGTTTAGAAGCAAACGGCTAATTGGGGCAAAAGGGATGTCGTCGTCGAAGCTGTCATAATGCGGATCATGCTGTGGAGCAGGATCGCGTGGTGACTGACTAGGACGTTGTTGTTGCTGTTGCGGACGCTGCTCACGGGGTTGCCCTTGAGAGTTGTCGCGCTCTGGCCTACCACCCAGGAGCTGCATTCTGCCCTGCATGTCGACGATAATTTCGGTGGTGTACCGTTTGATACCGTCTTTTTCCCACTCTCGTGTTTGAAGCTTACCTTCGATGTATACCTGCGATCCTTTCCGCAGATACTCACCAGCGATTTCAGCGACTTTCCCAAACAAAGAAACACGGTGCCATTCGGTCTTTTCGACTTTCTGTCCCGTTTGCTTGTCAGTCCACTGCTCACTTGTTGCAAGGCTGAGATTGGTTACTGCATTACCGTTCGGTAAGTAGCGAGTTTCTGGATCTTGACCACAGGTGCCAACCAAGATCACTTTATTTACGCCGCGAGCCATAGTATTTCTCCATTTAGATAGAACTACGGGGCGGCATTACCCCAATACGGGGGCAATAGCAGCCCCGTTGGGGTTTGGTTTTTCATGGGTTTTTGGTTGTACTTTTGAGACGGCCAACAAGCCGACCATGCGACGAAGCGCATGACTAAATCAGTCCACACATGTGGGCTGACTTAATCTGGGAATTCATGATGGTTGAGATTCAACCATGAGGCGCTGGGCCTGCTAGATGGACTGCAAGGCATGCAATCCGGATTTATAACGCCGAGCTACTCGACGTGATAGGAAGTCTGCAACAAGCAGAATCCAATGGCAAGCGGGTTTTTTGTCGGCGTTTTTTCAGTCGCTTTTTCGTCCTGAAAACGGGCCATCTCCTTTTCTGTACAGAGGAAAATGATCCTTACCAGCCTCAGAGGATCAACCATGCACCACCTTAAATCTCTCCTGCCGCTAGGCCTGGCCATTGGCTTGGCGCTCACAGCGGGTTGTGCCAACAAGCCAGAACCACCTGCCTCAGGCACGCCATTCGAGGTAGCAAGCTACGAGCCCGACATGCGCGAATACCACACCAGTTGGGGGCATACGGGCCGAGGCGGTGCAGCATTGCGAAAACCCACCTATCAACCCGTTCTTGGCAGCCTCGATGTTCTCGAGACCCCGGCCGGGAAGCTTCACCCAGAGCTGCAAGCACGCCTTACAACGAACGATAGCGTTGCAGTCCCCTCATCCATGTTCCAGGCCAACTGTGCTGACTCTGCAAATGTGGCGCAGGCCTTTGCTCTTGGCCAACCCGCGGCAAGCGAGCGCATCGTCACCTTGGCCAACGCGGCCGGTTCGGTCGATGACTACATTGCCGTCCGGAACAAGCTCTGCAAAGGGGCTCAACGGTTGAGCTACGAGGAGTGGGTCATTCTCGTCGAAGGCACCCCGAAGGATGTCCCTCTTCACCTGAAACCGTCTTTTTCCCCCTCCTATAAGTGATCAGTCATGCCTAAATTCAATCCCACTCTCGCTACAGCCATTGGCGTTTCCATCGTGACCTCTGCCGTTGCTATCGGTGTCTCCGTCCACATGGGTCAGAGCTACACCGACATCGCGGTACAAAATGCCCTTGTGGAGCAGTTGCCAGGCGCGGTCGACAAAACCCTGAAGGATCGTGAAGTTGAGAAGATCAACGCAGCGAAAGCGAAAATCCTCTCGAAGTGGAGCGGCGCAGCTGACACCACCATTGAAGGTCGGCACATCTACGGCAGCAAGGACGCCCAGTTCACCTTGGTCGAGTTCGTTGACCTGGAATGCCCTTATTGCAAGCGCTTCCATGACACGCCAAAGCAGATGGCTGACAAGTCCGAAGGGCGCATTAACTGGGAATGGCAGCATTACCCCCTGGCCTTCCACAACCCCGCAGCGGAAGTGGCAGCTCACGCCTCTGAGTGCGTGGGCGAGGTTGCCGGCAACAAAGCCTTCTGGGCCTTTACTGGCGAATGGTTCGCTCGCACTCAACTCAATGGCCAAGGTGTCGAGGACGTAGAGCGTCTTGCGCAGGAGGTTGGTGCTCCCCTTGATGCCTATCGTCAGTGCATGGAAAGCGGCAAGTACCGGGCCTTGATCGAAGGCCAGGTGAAGAAAGGCACGAACATGGGGGTCACCGGCACGCCAGCAACGGTCGTAGTCGACAACCTGACAGGCAACAAACTGCTGGTGAAGGGTGCCCAAAGCACACAGGTGCTACTCCAAACCATGCAGCAGCTGGTCAAAATGCGTGACGAGGCTCCCAACCAGGACAAGCTGGATACCCCTGCTGAGGGCGCGACCAATGAGATCGGTGCTCAATAGGCTGGATGAATGGGCCGACCGGCTAGACGCCGGCGGCACTCGTGCGCTTTGGGGCGCTCGTGACGCCATGACCCAGCAGCTAGAAGGTCGGGTGGGCCTTTTCCATGCACTACGCAGGGCCAGTAGCTGGGATGAGGTTTTCGATCTCATCTCAGCCAACGGATACACCCTCATTCCAAACGGAGAGGATTTTATCGCCGCTGACATGAGCACAGGGCTGATGTTCTCTCTCTGGGATTGTGGTCATAGCCGGCTCGTATTTGAGGAGCGGCTTGGTCACTTCCCGGATTCACCACCTACGAGTCGATGACTGCAACCCCGCCACGGCGGGGTTTTTCTTGTGCTTGGGTACGACCTCAACAACCGTTTGACATCCTCTCCAGCCTCTCGCTTCGCTCACAGAGCTGCCGCAAGGCCGGGGATTCCTACGGCGCTAGGCTGCGAATGCAGCTTCTTCGCTTCGGCGGGTTCCTGCTGCTGACGGCCATACAGCGCCGTTCACTTCACAGGCGATCGGGGCATGGCCCTGCCCTTCGAGCGTTTTCAATCCGCGCTCACGGATGTTCCTGGAGCCTACTCGGTCGGCGTTGTCAGAGTGGCCGCAAGCCAAGCAGAGAAACAGTGCCTGAGTCTGTCGATTGCCCGCATGGGTATGTCCGCACTCGGGGCACTGCTGGCTGGTTTGCTGCGGTGGCACCGCTACCAGCCAACCACCGGCCCACTGGGCCTTGTAGTCGAGCTGACGGCGGAATTCTCCCCACCCCTGATCTAGGATCGCGCGGTTGAGCCCCGACTTCTGCCGGACGCTCTGCCCTGGCTGCTCGACGGTGCCCTTGGCCGAACGGCTCATGTTGCCTACCTTCAAGTCTTCGACACACACCAGCGCGTGGCTTTGGCTGATGGCGTGAGTCGCCTTATGCAGGTAGTCGTTTCGGGCGTCGGCGATCTGACGGTTAATGCGCTGGACGCGAGCCTTGGCCTTCTTCCAATTGTTGCTGAATTTGGTCTTATGGCTCATCTGCCGCTGGGCCTTTGCCAGCCGGTGCTGATGCCGTTTGAAGCTGTTGAGCGGTTGCAACACTGTTTCCTGTCGACCATCCCAAAGTGTCGCAAAACGCACCACGCCTAGATCGATGCCGACCGCCAGCGGGGAGGAGTGCCGCTGTACATCTACCTCGCGCTCGGTCTGGATCGAAACGCACCAGTGCCCGGCGCTGAGGCTCACGCTGACGTTCTTCACCGTGCCCAGCACCTGCCTGCTGTTGCGATAGCGCAGCCAGCCCAGCTTGGGCAGGTTGATGCGTGAATTTCCCTGGTCGAGCTTGATCTGTTTGGGATCGGGGTAGCGGAAGCTATCGCGCTGACCGCGTTTCTTGAAGCGGGGAAAGTCGGCCCGCTGGGCGAAGAAGTTCTGATAGGCCCGGTCGAGGTCTTTGAGCGCATGCTGCAAGGGATGCACCGGGGCATCCTTCAGCCAAGGCGTTTCATCGCCGTTGCGCCAGGCGGTGAGATATTTGGCCATGGCCACATAGCCGATGTACTTGCCGCCTTCTTCGCGGTTGACTTGCTGCACCGCCAGCGCCTTGTTGAAAACGAATCGGCACGCCCCTGCGAACTGCCGCAGCTTACGCTGCTGCTCGCCGGTTGGTTCGATGCGGAATTTGTAGGCTTGGCGTCTGAGCATTGGATTGCTGGCTATCTGTACAGTGTCGAGTATAGGGCCGCCGCGAGGCGTGCGCTACCCGTCCAATGCGTAGAAAGCCCACCAGTCATTCGCTTCGCTTGGGATTCCCGCCGAAGCCGGTAACCTATGCCTATCAAAACAAGGAGTTTCACCATGCAGAACCATCGTAGAACGATTTACACCGGCCTCCTCGCAGCAACTATTGCCCTCCTGGTCGGGTGCTCTTCCACGCCGAAGACTGCCACCGTGCAGCTGCCTGATCCGCAGAATGTACCGAAGGAAAAATGGTCGGATGCAATGCACGTTCTGACTGCCATGAACATTTCTGGCCAGCGTGATGTTCCTCTCGAGCTGGCTACATCCGGCCCGACAACAGCGACTTCAGGTACGGGCGGTTCGTCTGTGGGCGATGTCGCTATTGCCGCAGGCGGTTATGCGTCCCCGCCCTCAGGCGTCAGCAGCAATGCAGCTCTTGGCCTTGGGGTAGGACTCTTTCTACTCGGCGGTTCGAGCGATCCAGCTCGGGGGTATCAAACAGCCGCGTGGGTCCCATCCACACTTGCTAAGTCCCCCGAAGAAGCATCTGCTCTTGTACTAAAACTTTTTGATGAGGCCCGCCTTAAAGCTTTCCCTAATCAAAGATCAACACTCACGCCTAAAGTTGGAAAATATCCGCCTGGTAGTGGGAAAGCCTATGTTGACCCCGTAGCAATTTGGAAAGAGACCCCGGTTCAGTTTGACGGGGTAGCTTCAGTTCCTCCTACTTTCATTGCTTCTTCCGAGGCATACGGGCCGATATTTATTCATCATGGGCAGTATACAATTGACGGAAACAAAAACGATATATCTACACTGGACGCCATGATTGAGGTTTCGGAGAAACTACCTGAATGGTTTTACATGTACCACCCAGGTGAAAGGCTGCGGAAGAACTCTGTTCCAGCGCGCATTATCAATAAAGGTCAATCGATGTATTTCATCGGAAAATAAAACAACTGATAAATAAAAAAAGCCCCGCCAGCGCGGGGCTTATTTTATCGCAGCCCTTCCTCTGCCTTTCTCTTTACCGCGTCTACATCGAAATTCTCAAGCCTCTGTAGGTTTCTATCTAATGTGTTCAGACGCTTTTCTCCATCTGTTGTCTGAAGTTTACTACCACTCCCGGTAATATCCTCCAGGGAAACTGTATTAGCGGTAGGAAGACGCCCTGCAAGATTCAGCATGCCGATCCACTCAGACAGATCCACACGCGACCAATCCATCTGCGCCATCTGAGCTGGCGTAATTCCTTCGCACGTAGGCGACTTTACGTCACCCCATCCCAACCCCAGTTGTTCACGGGCTGACTCTTGAATGATGCGCGCTACAACCGAGCCAAAGCAGCAATAGGCCTCTCGCTTTTCAACGCATGACCCAAGTGCTTCGGATGCGCAGTAGCTGCCAACAAAGTGGCATTGCCGGGTTTCCTTTTTCGCACCAAGCTCGAACTCCTTCTGCTCGCACTCCCAAATAATGTTGATCAGCAGATCCACAATCACATAGACCATATAAACCCAGCCGATGATATTAACTACCATCGCAGCGTTGGCGCTTAGTCCAGTAACAGTACCCTGGGTCGCGGTGCCTTCTGCACCTGTAGCGAATACCGCATTTGCAGCAGCAGAGGCCCCCATTTCAACCATTGCATCATAGGCCTGCTGCATCAGCCATTGCTGAATCTGTCCCATCGCTGCACCTTGGAATCCCTCATTGAACGCAGCAGTGGCGCTATCGACAATGGTGCCCCACTGGCCCTTGATAACCGAGGAGCCGACAGACATGGCAGCTTCAGTGCCCGCGGCCCAGTATCCCGGCGCAAAGAGATTTCCTGTCCTGCTCAATGCCTCAAGTGAGCTGGTCATCTTGAGAGTGTTCATGGTCAGGTTTACATAGTCGAAGATGCTTACGCTTTCCGGCGCTTCGCAGCAGTCAACATAGCCCCCGAGCGCCTTCTTGCACTCCATAGCCTCGCCTTTGAACACCTTGCAGTCATTGGCCTCGTTGATATCGGTACCATCACCACCGCAGTCCAGGTCGTGCTCAGCAAACTGAGCAACCTGAAGCATGGCCACCGCATAGGCAAAATCGCCGCTTTTCGTGTTCGACGAGTCGAAACACTCACTGCCCATGCAGCGCGCCCCACCAGGGCATTCGATTTGGGCCCCAGTGTTCACGATAGTTTCGTAGCTGGTGTCATAACCGCAGTCCCAGACCTCCTCGAAGGCATAGCAAGAGCCTGTCTCGCCTTTTGCGCCATCAATACAACCTTGAGAGATAAAACCGCAGCTGGGGTTCTGCTCGTACTGGGTGCAGGTATTCAGGTTGCCGCCATCATTTGAGGGGCACCGCTGCACACCCTGGGCGTCCGTGTAGCAATCCATATTCCCCTTGTAGTAGGAGCACTCGGCGCTTACCTGGGCCTTCTTGCAAAGCGGATCGATGCTCGGGTGCGGGGATGGTGGCATGTCAGAGCGGCAGATCCGAACGCCATTGGTTTCAGTACAGCCATTGGCGTCCACCGCCGGCATAGACGTGCACGACATCTGAGCGTTGGTGCAGAACCCATCCTCGATCATGTCGAACATAGGCAGGCGCTCTTCCGGCCCCCAACCATTATCGACAAACGCCTTTGCCGGGTCATAGATGATCTTGATGCGGGCGTAACCCTCACCACCACCGGTAACCGAGGTGCGGGTTTTGAACGTGATCACGTCATCATCGCTGCCGAACTTGTCAGTGATCACCTTGTTCGGAGCTACGTTCCAGCTTGTTCCGCGTTCGCAGCTTCCAGCTGTTTCCGGCGGGAAGACACCAGGTGTGTGCGTCCAAAGCATTTCGTCATTGAAAAGGATTTGGAAATAATCGTCGAAAACAGCTCTGTCGACGGTAGCTGAAATAATGGCGTCCTTGGCTATCACGCGGAATCGGGTGTACTCCTCATAGATTTTGCAGTTCCCGCTCCAGTAGTTGTCCCCTACCGTGCCGACCCAGATGTACAAGCAACCTGGTCCGCACGACTGAAAGTTTGGCTGCCCGGAAACGTATTCGATTACACCTACCTTGTAGTCATGCAGGAACTCAACGTTTCCGCCTTGATCCACGACGCGCTCACATGTTTTGTAATTGGCAACATGGGCGTTTTTCGTCACGTTCTCAAAAACTTCGGTAGAGGTGCAGTCCGCGAAGTTCTGCTTAAACCCATCCATGAAGTCAGGGGAACGAACTTGATCAGCCTGATTGAGCATAGGGTCGTTGGAGAGATCTACCGACATGCGGTTGCCGCTGTCGATCAGGGTTCGGTATGCCTCTCCCTCAGAGGACGATTCCGATTGGAGGCGGGTATTTGCTCGCAACCCGAGATCGATCGTCTTCACATCGTCGCCGTAGACGTTCTCGAGCGAGGCAGTGTCTCCAGTTTCAGGGAAAAGATCCTGAAGCGTGACGGAGGCGTCCCCACCATCGAATACCTGAAGTGCCTGCTGGCCTACCGATTGACCGGCCGCAGATCCTGCTGTCACAGCGTCGGCCCAGGCTGTGAAGGTCATGCTGTTGAGATACAGGCCGATCACGGTCACGTTGACCAGCCGTCTCAGCGTTGTTTTGAGTGGTTGTCGCATCGATCGCATGTCCAAAAATGGGGATGCTTCGATGCTAGGGGAAGGGTGAGAAATGATGGCGCGGTTTCAGGCAACAAAATCGCCTGAAAAAGCAAAGCCCCGGCTGGTGGGGTCACCGGCCGGGGCTCGCTGTGTTTTTGATCATGCCTCAGGCACTACTAAGACCTGGCCATCACTCGGGATCAAGCGATGAATCACCGCCCATGATTTAACGAACCGGGTATCCGGATCGGAGGACGAAACAGTTCTGGCGATCTGCTCGGGGACTTTGAACACCCGTCCAGACTCGACCATCAGTTCTTTGAGTTCTTGGCAGAATAGTGCGTTTGCTGCGGTCATGTTCAACTCTCCAGGTGTGGGTGATCCCCAGAGCCCTTCACACGGAAGGGCTCTGGTGGATCACCCACGGAGGGTGACCACGCAGCGGTCTAGCCGAAGCTAGACTTGAATCCGTTCACTGGGCCAACCCCTGAGGGAAGGCTCAGTGGGCCTTGATGTTCGTGCCGTGCTTCTTGTCGAGACGGTCAGCGACCACATAACCGATCACGCCGGTTAGGGCCAAAGCACCGACAACGCCTACGATTGCGTAAACAAGCATCTGCATCGAGTCCATTTCATTCTCCTTTCGGATTGCTCATCGCTGTAATCAAGGATACCACCAAATCGGCGATCATCATTACCACGCCAAGCACCAGACAGAACGATACGACAAGCGGATGCGTTCCTGGTGTAACGATGGAAACAAAAGCGGCTGCCAACAAGCTACAGCCAACGCCCATAAGTGAAGCCTTAATCCAGTCGAATAGTATTTTCTTGTACATCTTTTTTACTCCTCAAAAAGACGAGGAGTCCCAACGGGATTCCCCGTCAGGGTTTAATTATTTCCAACTCCGAGCCGTTCGGCTGAGTTAGAAGAACAACAATAAAGCCATTTGCCTGCGAATAAATCGCATAGGCAAAGTTCGATTTTTCTGCCAACGATGATGCGCTGCGAACAGCGTCAATTGCGTTTACATGAAACATCGGGACGACCTCTTACGAAGCAAAGACTTCCAGTAAAACCGAAAGCTTTTTGCCAAGAGCCTTATTGAATCAAAGCGCGTGACGTGCCTTGATCATTTCTGCGGTGTGAGACTGCTGAGCAGTTTCAACGCCTGCATCGAACGCCTTGAAGCCAAGTTGAATGCCACCAACAACAAGAGCGGTAAGGACGATGAGAGTTTTCATGGTGTTCTCCGTTAGCAAAAGATGCAGACGGAGAACCACCCTGGCGGGAAGTAATCTCCCCGCTGCGGGTTTTTTATGCACGCAGAAAAACCAATATCCAGTTGCCTGGATGTCGATAATTTGAGTGCTATTTTTAAGCCGGTTTGAAAGCGTGGCTCTGCTTTTTGTGACTCATCACATACATGATGAGAACACTGCCTGAACGCATACACGTTTCAGGCCTTGGCGGACATGCTCATGCATGGCGCTAAGTTCTAAGCACAGAGGGCTCTGTGCTGGAGGGGTTCTTGAGAGCTCGACCTGAGGCCCGCTCTATGCCTGCGATGATACCAAACCGATGCCCTTTAACAAGATGGCGAACCAAAAAAAAGGGTGACCCGAAGGCCACCCTTTCACACTCATAGCCCATTAGGTGAGAACACCTTGTGGCCGCATTTATTCCGGAAACGGTCAACAACCATCTCCATTGGCTCCTCCAGCTTTATCGGCTGGAAAAAACCTTCTCCCCGCGAGTGCTTCAGGAGGATGACGCCCCCTGATGACAGCTCCCATAGGTGAACCTTTGTGCCCCCTTTGGTTACCCAAGCCTTACGGCTTATCGAGGCCTGGCCTTGCAAACGAGCAGCTTCGAGGATCGCGTTCATCGACTTCTCCATACATCCATGCAGGGAGAAGCCCCGCGGGGGATTTCTCCCCCTTGGGTTGTGTTTTTTAGAGTCCTGAATATCTGCTTTCGAGCTTCAATTTTTCTGGCGAAACCGGGAACCAGTAGCAATCCCAATCCAGAAAAACGAATGCATCAGGGCGAAACTCAGGATCGATCTCCCGGACGAATCCAAGGATTTTCTTTCCCTGGATTTCGACTCCGTATCCATTTGTCACCGTCACGGTATCGCCAAGGATGAAGTCGCATGGAACAGGCGCGGCTTTTGCCATCTTTTCTTCAACAAACCGGTGCATTTTCATCTCCATTTTCATGGAGAACCCCGCCGGGGTTCCCCGGTAGGGTTATTTGCAGATTGCGTTGGCCAGCTCTTCAGCGTGCAGCAGAGCGTACGCTCTTCGCTCCTGGCTCATGTATGGCCAGCAAGAGCCAACTGCGTCCGAATAGCTCCCGAAGGCATCAATCCAGTCCCAGTAAATGTTCTTGCTGTCCACACGTCGCATTTGGTCAGCAGCCGGACGAACAAGGCTGAAAACCTTGTACAGCTCGCCACGCTCAACCGCCTGCTTTACAACCTGAAGCTCGCCTTCCGTCATAGCCTTGCGGCAAACCTTCTCGACGAGAACGCCGGCAGCGCGTTTCAGCAGCCTTTCAACTAGCTTGACCACCTGATCGTTACGAGTAACGAACGTCCTGGCTTCGCCGGCCTGGGCATCCTTATAAGCATTCATCTGATTCTCCATTTCTACGAAACGCAGAAAGGGAGAAAGCCCGTAGGGGGCTTTCCCCCTATCGGGCTTCTATTTACTTAACCAGTTCTTTGGCTGCGATTTTCAATGTGGTAGCGCGAACATCTTCGAAGTCGCACATCATTGCTTCACAACAGACTCGGAAGCTAAACGGATGAACTTCGTCCGAAAGTACCCAATCCATTGCTTCGCGCCAATTCTGCTCACTGAGCTGAGGATGAATGATCTGCCTCAGAGTGATTTTCAGCAGGTATTCCCGCATCCACTCAACGTAATCATCGGTGATTTCGTCTCGTGTCCGCAGGGCTTCCAACTCAGCGTCTGACATTTCCAGAATGTCGAGAAATCCAAGTTGAAAGACTCGCGCATGGCTTGCCTTTCTCCGTGGTCTCCGCTCAAACGAGCGGCGCTGAATAATTACTTGTTCCCCAAACAGATCCAGCAAGGGCAACGCAGTCGCAGTATTTTCCATTTCAGACCTCCTCAAACCGACAGAGGCCTCCCACTAGGGAAAGCCCCTAGTGGGTTGAATGGTTATTTGTCAGGCAGCTAATGCTTCGCGAACAAGCTCAAAGAGCGAGTTCTTGAGATTCGCAACCTCCCCAACAGCACGGTATTGGCTGAACAATGCTTTCAGGATGTGCTCATTGGCACTTCCGAAACCAAGTCCAATCACTTCGATGCCGCTGACCTCACACCGCTGAATAAACTCTTTCGCTGCATGAGTAGTACCTGCGTTCGGTTCCCCATCCGTTATGACGAAAAGAATCTTCTTCTCGCCCTTCGCACGAAGAACTTCAACAGCAGCCGGCCACAGTGCTTGCGCAAGAGGCGTACCGCCCTCCGACATCGCACCAAAGCCACCTTCGCTTACCGCCCTGATCAATCGCTCTTTCGGGCTCTTGATCAGTGCGCAGCGCTCAACGCCATCGTTTGCCTTGTTGGGAAACGACATCGCGCCGGTTGTCACCAGCGGAAGTCCCTCCAGCGCGCTTAGCACCGCATAGACTGCGGCTTCGGCCTGATCCATCGCAGACTTCATACTCCCCGACTTGTCGAGAAGAATCTGGATTGATGCAGACTGACGCTCTGCTCGAGACTTACTTCTAAACACCCGCGTTTCGCCGCCTTTCATCATGGCGATAATCGCGTCCACCAGAGCGAGAACATCTGTTGTGCTCTCGCACGTCAGGGTGTTCTTCACCAGGGTCAGGATCTGATCCGTAAGGTCAGCCCCAAGAAGGGTCTCCATACGGGCCAGGTAGGCTTTTGCTGGAATCTCAAGCTGCGGTTCCTGGAGTAGCCAGTAACCGCCGTAGAGAATTCCGTTGTGAATCACATGAAGCGCCGGGCAGTCATCCACCTGCTCAGGCCGAAACGGCTCAAGCAGAACCTTGCGGTTCAGGTAGCGGATGTCCGACTCAGTACCTGGGTACTGATCCATGCTCAATCGTTCAATGCGGATGTCCTCAAGAATGTTCAGCAGATTCTTGCGGAAGGGTGTCGGGCTTGAGTCGCGAAAGCAGCCCATGTCTGTGTTGCGGACGTGGGAGCATTCATGTGCGATGTACCCGAAGGACAGCGGCAGATCGTCCTCGGTGAAGGGGACAAATACGTTTTTTCCATCTGTCTTAGCCTGGATACCCTCAACGTGCACTTTGACGCCAGTTAGCTCGGCAAGGTGCTGTGCATAGATCGGCAGAGTGCCGACCAGGGATTGATTGCTCATCGTTTATCTCCTTTCTCGCCACCGCGAAAAGGAGTAACCCCGCGAGGAGGGTTACTCCCACGCGGGGTTTGTTTGTGGTGTCAGAACCAGAAGGTGCCGAAGGGCATATCGGGTTCGGACGGATTGATTACGAGGGGTTCTTCAGACTGCTCCACTGGAACGGATTCAGCTGGTTCAACAACCTCGGGTGTTGCTGGTACTTCGTTGATGCTGTCGTGACAACTCGGAGTAGCTACGCTTGCGCTCAGCTCTTCCTCGACCATCGTTACGGCATCCGCGGGTACTTCAGCATCAGGTACAGCAACAACAGCGACAGTCTCGGCCGGGGCCTCGATCTCAACTGCTGTAGGAGCCCCTGTTTCAACACCGGCCGGGGCCTCGGTTTCAACTGAAGGCAATGCTGGAACGAAGGCCATCGATGCATCTTCATGACCGTTGGCAATGTTCAGGTTTTTGATCAGCCGCTTGATCGAGTCCTCATCAGAGAGGGCCGAAACAAGGGCTACAACGCTGTTGTACTGAGAGCCATTAACCACCCCGGACTTGGGGAGAGCCGCAAGGACTTCCTCAATGTGTTCGGTTAGGGCTTTGACCTCACTGGACAGGAACATCAGACCGCGAAGCTTGGCGTTGATCTTCCGAACAGTGTTCAGCGTCGTTTGTGTGACATGGCCACGAGTGGCCAAGCCTGTTTCAAGCAAGCGCTCGGCTGTATCTGCCGTCTCAGCGTACAGCTGATCTGACAAACCACGAACCTGCGTACCCAGCGTGTTAGAGAGGTGCTTGTCGCCATCAGGGGAAACACGGCATGCCGCGTACCCAAAATGCATCCCTGCATCTACCTGCGCCTTCGGTGTCACCGAGGTGCGGATAGCATCACGCCATTCTTGCTTCTCCCAGCCCTTGTCGATCCACTCAGTGATCCAGCGTTCGTAGTTAGGGAGAAAGTTGTTTTTCAAGTCGTAGAATTGCGATTTGAGCGCTTCCAGTCGGTCAACAACCTCCTGGATCTTGTCCTGGGAAACTGCATAGCCACCGAGGAACCGCACACCACACTCTTCCACCACCTTTGTAGCCTGCCGCTTGATCTTCTCAAACGGTTTCAGCTTCTCCGGGTCGATTACACGCATCGAGCCGAGTGAAGCCAAAATAGCAGGAGGAATCTTCCCCTCCAGCATTTCAGGTTTAAGCTTTTTCCGAGCAGTCCACAGATGGATACCGGAAAGATCGACCAGCAGTAGTTGGTCTAGGATTTTGATCTCATTCTGTTGAATGGACATTTCACGATTCTCCTTTCTCACATGCATGAAAAAGGGGGAATCGCGCCCGGTGGGGGAGATTCCCCCTTAGGGTTTTTACACAGCAACTTTCCAATCGCCACCAAAGACACTCTGGGCGATCTTACGAATTGCTGTCTTCTGAACTAAATCGCAGCGATTGAGCAGCGATTCATCCAGCGAAAGTTGAAGCGGATTAGCTGCGCCCTGGTGAGTGTATCCACAAGAGATACGCCCCCAGCGAAGCAATGTCCGAGTGGACATCGTGACGCTTAGGTAATTACCACCTAACCCTTGATGTTGATTACGAATGGAGTTCGCAACCTTCACCATGTTTTTCGCCATCTCTTCCGGAAGCATTGGCAAAGCAGATATCAAAGTTGCTACTTCGTTATCAGCCTCAAGGTACGGAACCTCAAACACTCGGAAGCGATCCAGCGATGCCAGGTTCTGCTGCATGGTGCCAGCATGTACTCCCGATGCATCACCCTGTCCCGCCGTATTGCCGCAAGCGACAAACCGGAAGTTGGCATGAGGCTTCACAACCTCACCATTGTTTTCCGCAATCACCAAGGGTCTCCCCTCCATGACAGCGTGCAGACCTACAGTTACTGCCGGATCAAGCGTGTCGTACTCATCGAGCACGAACACAAACCCATTACGCATTGCTTGGGTCAGCGGCCCATCCACAAACTTCGTGTTCAGGTCGCCGCTCACCGGATCAGTGACAGGCAGGTTGTAACCAGTAAGCTCCGGCATTTCCATCCGACTATGTGCCGAAACGGTGATGCAGGGCCAATTAAGATGGGCAGTGACTTGCTCTACGAGCGAAGACTTACCCGATCCAGTTGGGCCGAGGAGCATGCAGCTATCCCCAAACGGAGCGTAGAGCCAACTCATGAACGGCTTGACCAGCATCTCGCGGAAGAAATACTTCTTCTTCGGCGCGACGTGATGCATCCACTGGTGTCCTTCTGCAAAACCTGGCGCTTGCGCGTTGGTATTGAAGCCGAACTCTTTCATCTCAACTTTTGCATTGAATTGCATTTTATATTCTCCGTTCTCGAAAGCAGTTGCCCAAGAAAAGGAGAATCCCCATAGGGGAAGACTCCCCCAGTGGGCGGTTTATTTTGTGCGGGTTTTACGCAGCAACTACCAGATCAATCACAGACAGGCTGTCTTCACTGGTTTTTTTGGTGAAGCTTACGACTGGTGTGAGCCCGTGATAAACCAGCTCGGCACACAGCGAATGCATCATCCATGGCGGGCAACTGACCAGAACGGTAGTTGTGCCAGATTTCTTTGCTTCAGCAAGGGCAATTTCGGCAAGACGCTCAACGCGCTTTGCAACACTTTCCTTGGTCGGCAACACCGGGAAGAAAAGGAGACTACGAATCTCCTGAAATTCCTTCCAACTCGTAAGATCACGAACCCCGAAGGCTTCGAGTTCACGGGTAGTTTTAAACTTGGTCAGATTAACGACTTCGTTGGTATTGCTCATATTCTCAACTCCAGTTTTCAGAGCGGAGAAATCCCATACGGGTTTCCCCGCATGGGTAGGTTTTTAAGCTGATTAGAGTCGCAGCTAACGACCCGTGCCAGGCACGGACAAACATCTACGCTCATGCGTGGATGGTTGATTCTGGGGGGTAGCATAGGTCAGACGGACTTATGCTTACTTGAACAGCCCCGATCGGGACTGTGAGGGTTCTTGAGCTGCAATAGCGCGCAGCTTACGCACCTTTCGGTAGGGCCATGATGCCTATTTACAGGGATGCCTGCAACCCTCTGGGATCACGCAAATTTGCGGTCAAACAGGCCCGGAGGAGAAAGAAAAGCCGCCCTTGGTCAGCCTTGGGCGGCTCGCTTATCGTGCTTCTGGGCCGGCTCACATCAGGTGAGGGATTCCAATAGCGTCCCAATCGTTGGCAGTAGGCTTAAAGCCCACCTGCCATGGCCATGGAACCTCAAATTCATGCTCTTCTGACGCGAATACAGCCGTTCCCGTGTCTAGGTAATCGAGAACCCACATGTAGGCCTGCTCGCCTTCAATCTTTACCGGGCCGAGTATCGCAACCAGGTGCTTGTACCCTTCTGGCGGAGTCTCAGGGGGTAGCCACCCAGCAATCAGCTTCTCGTGCCGCGGTGGATTCGTCCGATCCACGCCCTTGTAAAGCTCGGCTTCAGCCTTCGTCATTTCACTCATGCTCATTTCGTCCATCCTCGTGCAGTTGACCTCATCCGATGGTGCTGTCATTCGTCTAAAACCCAAATCAGCTAACCAAGTGCGCGGCCTACCGTGCGCAGCAGATCATCGATCACGCTTGCCCCATATCGATCCCAGTAAAAGGCAACCGTGTGCGGCTGGATGTATCCCGTGAAGAACACCAGCCAATAACCGACTGCGCAGAGAGTTATGACCTTGGCGAATAGTCTTCGAGCTATCTGCCCATTGAACAGAACGGATGCGATTACCCCGCCGGCTATCCCTCCTCCTACAGCAAACACCAAAAACCAGGCGATATGCTCGATGTAATCACCAAGATAAACGGAGATCATGGGCGTCCCTCTGCTTTCTCAGACATGGCCACGGGCTCCATCCCAGAAGGATTTGAGATGGAAAAAAAACGCTGGGAGCAGGATCAGCACTAAGCTCGCTACTACAGATAAGGTCACCACCGTCACCGCGCCGTTGAGTGCATGCCACATGCCGATCTCGAGATAGCGCGTCCCCAGATCCGCTGCCTTGATGATGAACGCCATTGCTACGCCTTCTCCTTGGTATGGGATCATCTGGAGCAAGAAAATTAATCCGCCGAAAGCGACCGCGATGATCGCGAATCCCTTGAGACCTAGGGCGATATCGGCTGTGCTTGGGATGGCGTGCATCGAGATAACCAGGACGAGTAACGCCAGAGCAAACCCCTGCAATGAGCCAGTACCCAAGTCGACGATCGCGGTAACAGAACCGGTGGCCACAGCGCCGATCCAGACAACCAACGGCACCAATCCCTGGTCGGGAAGGCTCTGATCGTATGATGTGCCAAGGGAGAGAACGGCGATTGCGCCCCCGGCCAACAAGGGCGCTATGCCCTGAACAAGGAGACCAATCGAGTTGCGCAGAGAAAACGGGCTGTAGGAAAACTCGACGTAGCCCAACTGCCCAGTGATTGCATCCGGTGCGAATAGAGCAAGCTTCCTGATTCGCAGGCCGAAGAGCAGGCATGCAATCGCGTGCGCCATTTCATGTACAGGCCCGCCGATGATTCCAGTGTTCCGATAGACGATCCACGTCTTTACCGAAAACTGTGACACCAGCTTACCCCAGACAAAAATCGCGCCGGCCGGCACCAGTAAAAGCGCGAGATAGAGGTAAATCATGCGCGCTGCCCCGCTGCTGCTTCCATCTCCCGCTTGGCCTCAGCGTGACTTTTTTGGATCACGACCTGGGTGATGCTGTTGATCACCAACACCTTCTTTGCTCTTGTGGCTGCGACATAGAGCAAATTCAACTCATCAACCCGCTGATCAGGGGTGATCTTCTCTTCGTCGAAGATGTCTGGGAAATCTTCTTCCAGGACAACCACATCCCACTCCAACCCCTTCGAGCGGTGGCAGGTGCTCACAATCACATCTGCATCAAGAGGATCATCTGTTGAGTTGCGGCGTAGAGCCGCGATCAACTTCGGAATGTCGTTGTGCTCCTTGAGTATCCTGAGCATCCGATTCATCTCGGCATCCTTCGACTCCTCTGCCGCTTCGGCAAACCCTCCAAAGTCGCTGAACTGCCCGAAAAGGCGCTTGTTGCGGATCTCATCCTTGCGGCCGACCTTCAGATGGTAAACATCCTCGAGGTCGGAGATTTGGTATGCCTCAATCCCCCCGTTCCAGTAGACAACTTGGCCGTCAGATACAGCATCAATGGCCGTCATGATCACGCCGATCACCGTGCGGTTGAGCACGGTGTAGTGGTTACATCCAGAGGGCAGCGATGTCGTCACTTTGTCGCGGGCACCAAACCCAACCAGGGGACGTGTTTCCCCTTGCTGTTTGAGGATCGCATTGGCTACGCCGGCAATCATCGGCCCGAACCGGAACGAGTTGGTCAAGAACATCGACGCCGCGCCCTGCACAATCTGCGTATCCAGCGCGTTCTCAGCCCCTCGCCAACGGTAGATTTGCTGCCATTTGTCGCCGACAAATATCTTCCTCGCCTTCTGACCAGCGACCAGGGAGGCAGTTACGGGGTTACTGTCCTGCGCCTCATCGAAAAGGATCACGTCATATGGCAGCTGGGGATTACTGAGCTGGAAGAGCTTCAGGTATGCGTCATGCTGGCAGGGGAATTTGCTCTCGGTATCGATCATCTCGTCCCAGAGTTTCTGGGCAGAATTTATCGTCCGGTCGAGGTGATCGGCTCCGTGCTCCGCTGCCTCTTCCTCGCTGAGCGCAGCAAAATAATGCGCCTCACTGATTTCTTCGTCAGCGCTCGAAAGGTAGGCATTGAGCACAGCGATAGCGTCTCGAACATCTCCCCAGTTCCGTGTTTTGAGGAGCCCGGCAGCATCCGTCAGACGGATATTCCCGAGCTTGTGCTGATAGTGTCGGCCAAACTGCGGCCAGGCCAACTGGTGGGATGTCTTGCACACTACGTTTTTCGGAAACTTCTCCGCGCCTTCATCCCGGATAGCGCGGTTGTACGCCAGATAGAGCATGCGCAAGTGGCTGTGATGGTTGGCGTAGGCAACAAGCGTTGTCGTCTTGCCGCACCCGGCATAGGCCTTCACCACCAGATGGTCACCTTGGTATTCGATGATGGGGAGCTGTTCTGCGGTCGACTTCATTGAGGCGACTCCATTCTGTTTTTTGCACATTTGCCGCCGTAGACAGACAGCGCTGCTAAGCACCAGAACGAAAACACGGCATCAATCAGGTCGCCCATTGGGAGATGGCGAACAACCAGGGCTACCGGCTCTGTCACCACCAGGAACGTCGCATACCCTGCAACGGCATGCATTCCGAAGGTGCGTAAGGCTGCTGCTGCTATGAGGAGGGGAAATAGTGTGTAAAGCGCCAAGCTATGCGTGGAGCTGGAGCTCGGGGCGAGGTGGGTACAGGCGACGACCATGCCAACCGCTACTGCCATCAAGCCGGCAGCGTGACGACTGGACATCGAGCGCAGCTCTTCGCCGCTGTGCCTGAACGTCAGAATCATGACCGCGTGCGAGCCGATGCCTGCCAGGTAGTCAATGAGTGGTGATCGGCATATCGCCGGAAGATATTTTTCGCTGGGCATGTGAGTCTCCTTAGGTGAGGAGATCGTTTCATGCAGGTCGCGGGGAAAGGTCTGGTTTCGGGCGGTTTTTTGGTCTGAATTACGCAGACGCCGCCCTAGATCGGGGCGGCCGGAGAATAGCGATGGCTCACCTTGGGTTATTCCAGAGCTATGGCACGCTGCCGACATGAAGCACACCAAGACCCTCCAGGTTCGCGTTCGAGACAAACACACTCAGCTGCTGCGCCAGATGGCCCGGCAGGTGAATTTCGTCTGGAACTACCTGAACGAACTCAGCCATCGCTCGATCCGTGAGCGCGGGGTCTTTCTGTCGGCCTACGACTTAGATCGCTATACCCAGGGCGCAAGCAAGGAACTGGGCCTGCACTCGCAGACATTGCAGGAAGTGTCGCGGGAATACGCCACGCGCCGCCGGCAGTTCAAGAAGGCCCGGCTGAGCTGGCGTAAATCGATCGGTGTTCGCCGCTCGCTCGGCTGGATTCCGTTCAAATCCGGCGCAGCGAGCTGGAAGAACGGCCAGGTGTTCCACAATGGCAGATGCTTCAAGGTCTGGGACAGCTACGGGCTGGGCCAGTACCGCCTCCGCTCCGGCAGCTTCAGCGAAGACGCCCGAGGCCGCTGGTATTTCAA
Organism: Pseudomonas sp. LY-1; assembly: GCF_053502595.1. Lineage (NCBI taxonomy): Bacteria > Pseudomonadati > Pseudomonadota > Gammaproteobacteria > Pseudomonadales > Pseudomonadaceae > Pseudomonas > Pseudomonas sp. LY-1. The sequence goes on from NZ_CP094354.1 coordinate 89,485, forward strand.
TGTGGTCGTCGAGCTGGAGACCCAGCTATCGACGGGGCAAGGGGTAGTAGGCATCGACCTGGGCCTGAAGGACGTGGCCACCTGTAGCGACGGGCAGCGGCTGGAGAATGGCCGTTTCTACCGCGACCTGGAGCCCAAGCTGGCCAGCGCCCAGCGTGCTGGCAAGAAAGCTCGGGTGCGGGCAATCCACGCCAAGATAGCCAACCGGCGCAAGGATGCCTTACACAAATTCAGCCGCTCGCTGGTCGAGCGCTGCAACACGATCATCGTGGGCGATGTCAGCTCGCAGAAACTCGTCAAAACCAAGATGGCCAAGTCGGTGCTCGATGCCGGCTGGGGTCAACTGAAAACAATGCTGGCCTACAAATGCGCGCACGCAGGCATCGTCTTCAGGGTCGTGAACGAGGCGTACACCACCCAAACCTGTAGCTGTTGCGGTGCATTGCCCGCCAGCAGGCCGAGAGGTATCGCAGGGCTTGGAATAAGGGAATGGATCTGTGAGTGCGGTGTCACTCACGACCGCGACGTGAACGCGGCCAGGAACATTCTCGCGCTCGGGCATGAGCGTCCTGGAGAGGGAATCCCCGGCGTTTAAGCCGGGGGAGGATGTCAATCCTTGGTTGTTGAAAAATCGCATGGGTGTTAAGTCCCAGCTGAAAGCAGTGAAACATGGCTCTAGATAATCCCAAGCCACCGGCTCACCCGAATCGGCGTTTGCTTTTGGCGCGACGGACGTTATAGCCCTTCACCCAGCTTTTCATGTCTTCGCTCGGTGGTTTGGGTTGCACGGTACCGATCCATGCGCGATCTGGCAGCTCTTTCATGTATGCCTGGTATGCGTACTGAGCCCACCCGTCTTTCTTGCCGGTCTCACGGGCGTACCCAAGCAGCTCGCAGAAAGTGTGCTGTTTACTGGTCGGCCCGAGCACTTTGCGTCGATCGTCTAGCTTCACCAGTTTGCCGGTGGCCACCGCCACCCCATCCGGTATTACGATTTCGTTGCCACACTTCGGACAGAGCAATCCGCTGAAAACAAAGCTGCACTTCGGACATGGCTTGGTTTTTTTCTCCTGATCGCCTTTGTCCTGCGGGCGGCGGTCAAGACGCTCCCCTTCCCCATTGTCCATGGCGTCGGGCACCTCGTCCGTTGGCTTCCCGTTAAGCAAGAGGTTCCCGGAGTGGTCAATGATAATGCAGTCGATTTTTCCAGTTTCAGGCGAGAGTCGCAGCCCGCGGCCAATCATCTGGTAGTGAAGCATCAGGGACTTGGTAGGCCGCGCTATCACGAGGCAACTGGTCGAGGGGTCATCAAACCCCTTGATCAGCATAGCCACTGAGACCAAGACCCTTATCTTGCCCGCCTTGTACTGGCGCAAGATCTCCTCGGTCTCATGCGGCGGCATATAGCCATCGATATGAGCTGCGGCAACCCCAGCTTTTAAAAACTCAGCAGCGAGCTTCTTGGAATGCTGGACGTTGCAGGCGAAAACCATTGTTTTGCGGTTTTCACCCAGTTCTTTCCAGTGCGTTACCACGTCACCAAGCAGCTTGGCGTCACCCATGACCGTGGCAAGCTCGTCCTCGATCCAGTCACCATTCGGCTTCGTGCTCACCCCCTTCAGCGAAGGCACGGAGGGCGCGTAGCACTGTGTAGGGACAAGGAAACCTTGGTCTGTCAGCTCGGAAAGGGAGATGCAGTTGACCAGTCTGTCAAAGATGCGGCCCAGGCCTCGCCGCCATGGGGTAGCACTGAGCCCAATAACTGGCACCTTGTTCCGCCGGCACCACGTGATCAGCTCAATGTGGGCTTCGTGGATGACATGCGCCTCGTCAATGAGAACAAGGTGTGGTTTGTGGTGGTTGAGCATGTAATCCAGTCGCGGACGCAAGCTCTGGATCGTTGCGACCTGGATGGGCTTTCGGTAGTCAGTGCAGGGATGGTCTGACTGAATTGCACCGGCGACCAAACCATCTTTGTGGAACCGCTCAAGCGTCTGATCGAGCAGCTTCACGCTGTCGACGATGAACCAGGCCCTCCGGTTCTTCGCCTGCGCACCGGCAATGATGTGCTTGGCCACCTCTGTCTTACCGGAGCCCGTAGGACTCATCAGCATCTGAATGATCGCGCCAAGGCTTATGCCCTTGCGGAGTTCAAAATCCTGCTGTTGTTGGTAGGGTCGGAGCTGCATCGAGGTTTCCCGCTGTAAGAACTACAGGTAGGAAACCATCGCTTCGAAATAACCCAAGCCAGGTGCTCGATCCGTGGAATGGAGACGGCAACAGAGCGCAGCCTGATTGAGACGGATATTTTTTCCTGCCAATGCGCCGATACAGGCTCTTCCTGATGCTCGCATCTCGACTTGGGTTTTCCGGCCGGCGTGCGACTGTGTTCGACATTGCCTGAGCTTTCGCACAGGCGTCGACGCAGGCCAAGAGATAGGAGTCGTAGATGGATGACGTAGGAAAGGCGCGCGCTCGCAAGTTTGCTGAGTCGCTGCGGCATGCAAGCTGGGTTATCGATGATGAAGCAGCCGGCGCACGAAATGCCGTTGGATTCTGGCTGTACTCATACAACCTGGTTGCTGGCCCCCGACTCGTTGGCCAGCTGACGCTGGACGGCTATCGAGCAATGCAGAGCGGCGAGGATCTGAAGAATCTTGACGGACTTCAGCCCGCTGATGTTCTCGGCGCAACCCTCAGCGCCTATGACGCTCTGCCCGAGCGGAGCCGCAATGCAGGGGAGTCGCAAACCGTCATATCAGCACTGTCGCTATACGCCAGTTCAACTATGACCTGGCAGGCGCTGCCGCCTCTCAAAACTGGAGCGCACCAACACTTCATGGTGTTCGATTGGCTCACGGCTTCCGGCAAGAGGATTTTTCGCCCCGCCGCTGCAATCACCGGTTCCGTTCTTGCTCCTGAAATCCTGACCGACTTCAGTAAGCAAGTGCTCACCGCCCATTTGTCGAAACACCCCCACGAAACGCCTTACTAACCCCAAACTACAGGGACTTTGCTCATGCCAATCCGTCACATCATCGTTCATCAGATCGACAAAAAACCTGATGGTACTCCAGCCGTCCTGCACGCCCGCGACAGCGAGCTGGGTGTGTCGCCACCCATCGACAACATGCTCGCCGATCTAAACGAGAGCTACAACGCAAAGCAGGGCAAGGCCTGGGGGCTCTTCCATGCGGAGTCCGGCGCTTATCCCTTCAGCCGATGGCTGAAGGAGTACATCGAGGGCGGCCAGGACTTCACATCTTTCACTCACGCTGCCGTAGAGCACCTGCAAAAGCTGATGGAAGAATCGAACCTCTCCACCGGCGGCCACGTCCTGTTCGCCCACTATCAGCAAGGCATGACCGACTACATGGCCATCGCCCTGCTGCACCACAGCGACGGCGTGGCGGTGACCGACGCCCTGGACGTGACCCCAGCCAAGCACCTGGATCTCGGCCAACTGCACCTGGCAGCGCGCATCAACATCAGCGAGTGGCAGAACAACAAGCAGTCCAAACAGTACATTTCGTTCATCAAGGGCAAGAACGGTCGAAAGGTCTCCGACTACTTCCGTGATTTCATCGGTTGCCAGGAGGGTGTAGACGCCCCCGGTGAAACCCGCACCTTGCTCAAGGCATTCAGCGATTTCGTCGAGAGCGAGGATCTGCCCGAGGAGCAGGCGCGGGAGAAGACCAATACTCTGGTTGGCTACGCGACCAGCCAGGCGAAGTTGGGCGAGCCGATGACGCTGGAGGAGCTGTCCGGGCTGATCGATGAAGATCGACCAAAGGCGTTCTACGATCACATCCGCAACCGCGACTACGGACTGTCACCTGAGATCCCAGCGGATAAACGCACCCTGAACCAATTCCGCCGCTTCACCGGCCGCGCCGAAGGTCTGTCGATCAGCTTCGAGGCCCACCTGCTGGGCTCCAAGATCGACTACGACGAGAATGCCGGCACGCTGACTATTCGCAATCTACCCACTCAGTTGCGTGATCAACTCAAGCGCGGCTAAAAAAATGCCCCGTCCATCTCTGGACGGGGCAGATACTGCTTAGCCTGGCCGGGTTCCTGCTGGGCTTTAGCGCAAGCTCAGGCCGTCGAACCCAAGCCGCAATGAGAGGTGTTCGGCAACCGAAGCGCCGATCTTGCTGGCAAAGCGATCCAGGGGATTCTGTTTGCGGGTGAAGTCAACGATCTTGCTCACACCTACGACTTCACGAGCCACGTAGTCAGAATCACCCAGGCGATCAACCAGCCCCAGTCCTACCGCTTGCTCACCAGTCCATATCAGCCCCGAGTATAGGTCGGGATTCTCCTTCGCTTTCAAACGCTCTCCCCGCCCAGCCTCAACCGAGCGAATGAATTGGTTGTGGGTTGTTTTGAGCACCCCTTCCCAGAACTTCGTCTCCTCTTGATTTTGAGGCTGGAATTGATCGAGGAAGGCCTTGTGTTCGCCGGACGTATAGGAGCGGCGTTCGACCCCAAGCTTTTGCATGAGCTCGACGTAACCAAAGCTCGCCGCGGTTACACCGATCGATCCGACCAAACTGGCCTTGTCCGCAAATATCTCATCGGCTGCGCTGGCAATGTAATAGCCACCGGAGGCCCCCAGATCTGTGATGACGGCATAAACCTTCGTGTCTGGATGCAGTGCACGCAAGCGGCGAACTTCGTCGTAAACATGGCCTGCTTGGACGGGACTACCGCCTGGGCTGTTGATTTCCAAAATCACAGCTTTCGTATTCTCACTTTCAAAGGCCTTGCCGAGGCTACGCTTCAGGTTCTCAGCGCTCGCTTCCTCCCCATCCGCAATCACTCCCCTCACCTTGATTTTTGCTGTTACCGGCACATCGGCCCCAACGCCATCAAGGTCTGCCCTTCCGCCGACCACAAAGGCAGTCACGACGATCCCAAGAGTCGCGAGACGGAAAAAATTCTTCCAGCGACGTGCTGAGCGCTGCTCTTTGATGCTTGCTTGCAGCGTTCGCTCCAAGACTTCAAGGCTTTGATCCATGGGATTTCCGTCAGAAAATTTATACACGGCTATTAAACACTGAGGAGAAGCAATCCTGAACAGGCAACGGGAACTTGGGATTCTCGACGATCGTGAGAGAAGGAGGCAGATCAACCTATACGGAGAACCATTTATGCAGGTCGTCACGCCCCAAGCCCGGCATCAGGCTGGACTTAACCTCAGCCTGGCCATTGGAGTTACTGGCTCACCACAAGCACTTTCTCGACTGAAGGCCAAGCTCGAATTAGCTGTTGAGGATGCTTTGCAAGATCTCTCCCAACAGGCCAGCAATGAGCTTGGAATTGAGATCGGTCGCTGCAACATCGAAACGTCCATCTCCCAACCAGAGCGCGACGGTTCGGCGTCGAGCTTGCCCCCCAAGAGTGATTCGGCGGAGCAGCTGGGAGTCCCCTCGGGGTCTGCATCCTCAGCTCCCCTGAAAGCAGGATCGTGCCTGTGAGCGCCGCATCCGCCGTGACACATCACCTCGAGCACGAGCGCTTTGTAGTGCGGGATATCTCTGACCAGTATGAGGCTCCGACCTTTGACCTGATTTTCCGAGACCAGGAGCACGGAGTTGAGCGTTGCTCCGACAGCGTGTGGAGTTCGCACGAGCAAGCCTCGGTAGCAGCGGAGGCACTGGAAAAGGCGGATCGCCGTCCAGTTCACTGGGGTGTGTTGAAGAGCCTCTAAACGGAGGCCCATAGAACTCAGGCGACCATTTGTGTCGCCTTTTTTTTCGCGCTGTCAGCCCCTACGACTCAATCAGCCAGCTAGACGGCCGTATCGAGGTGACTTGGGTTTTTCAGGCATGCCTATAGCGTGGCCAATGCAACTCGACCGAAACCGAGGAGAAAAACACCGCACAACCGCAAACAGCATAGCCCGCTTTCAGGCGATAAAACCGCCTGAAATCGGGACATCCTTCAGCCATTACCTAACAAACTATCCGCTGACCAACCACCAAGGATCATCAGTATGCAATTCAACAATTTCTCATCCTCTTCCAGATCTCCCCTGGCTCTCGGCTCGATTGCCGTTGTGGCCGTTATTGGTGTGGGTTTGCTGCTGGGTTCGTTTTATACCGTCGACGAGAAAGAGCGCGCAGTAGTCCTGCGCAACGGTGCCTTTATGGAGGTGGCAGATCCTGGGCTGCATTGGAAAATCCCCTTCATCGACAGCGCCAAAGCGATCTCGATACAGAACAACGCCACCAAGTGGGACGGCTTGCAGGCGTACAGCCGTGACCAGCAGGCTGCAACGCTGTCGGTCTCGGTCAGCTGGCACGTGCCGGCAGGCGAGGTCGCGGATGTCTACAAGGGCTACGCCGATCTGGAAGGCCTGCTGACAAGGGCGATCAGCCGCCATGTCCCGACACAGGTAGAAAACGTCTTCGGTCAGTACACCGCCGTCAACGCGGTACAGCAACGCGGCAAGCTAGTTGCCGATATCGCCGCCGCAATCAAGGGCGCAATCAGTGGGCCGGTGGTGATCGACAGTGTGCAAGTCGAGAACATCGACTTCAGTGACGCTTACGAGAAGTCGATCGAAGAACGCATGCGCGCTGAGGTTGCCGTGAAGACTCGTGAGCAGCAACTGGCCACTGAGCAGATCCAGGCGCGGATTGTCGTCACCCAGGCCCAGGCTACCGCGGATTCGGCACTGGCCGCCGCACGTGCCGAAGCGGAAAGCATCCAGCTGCGCGGCGAAGCGGAAGCAAAAGCCATCGACGCCCGCGCCCGCGCCCTGGGCAGCAACCCCGGCCTGGTCGAGCTTACCAAAGCCGAGCGCTGGAACGGCGTGCTGCCTACCACGGTACTTCCAGGCGGAACCCTGCCGTTCATCGACGCCAAGAAGTAATCCTTCCTCCCACACAAGAAGCCCGCAAGCCCGACCAGCTCGCGGGCTTTGTCATTGAAAAAGGAATCTACCCATGTCCACAGAAATTCCCTCTTCCGATATGCCCAAGCAGGCCCTGCTAACTCAGGCTGAAAAGCTCATGAGCATTGTCATCGCGACGGCTGGCTTGCTGATCTTCGCGTGGCTGGCTATCTGCGCCCTCGCATCCGCCTGGTTGACCTTCCAGGTGCCAATCACCAACGAAGATATGCGGAACGCATCGTTCCTCAGCCCTCGAGTTGGTCTTTACTGGCATGGCTCCGTAATGGGGGGGCTACTTGCGCTGTATGGGCTAGGGCAACTGCTAAGCCTGCGCGTGGCCGGCTTCTTCCTGGTCGTGCTGGGCATGTCCTTCATCTTCGCAACGTCCGAGGTAAGTGCTCTGCGTCAAGGCATCTTGGACGGTGATATGAAAATCGGCTGTTTCAGCCACGAGTCACTGGAGTGTCGGAAAATGCTCAAGCTGCCAGAGGGCGACGGCCAGTCCATCTACCGCAATCCGAGCCAAAAGAGAGAGGGTGGTTACGCGCCATGGTATGAGCCGATTCGGGCACATTTGCATACCAAGGTTACGGCGTTGCTGCCAAACACCATTCCCGGTGTTGCTTTTCTTCAGAGCCCGGTCATTGCCGCGTTTCATGTCGGCAAACTACAGAGCCTAGTGGAAGCCCAGCGCATCGATGTATCGAAATTCAGGGCCTCGGTAACCCAGTAGACATGTCGGTAGCAACGGAGAGAAAAATGCACCAAACCATACCCAGCTGCACCTTCTTATCGCGCAGCGAGGCTGAAGCATACTCGCCAGGCCCTGACTGCCATCTGATATCGATATCTGATGGCCTTGAAGATCAGGCCTGCATCGACGAAGCACGCTGGAAGAGTGTGAGCTACCACCACTTCATTGATGCTGGCTTTGACGAAGAAGTCATTGAGATATACGGGCCAGATTTTGAGCGGAATTACGTCGATTACCTGCTCAGCAGCAAGGCTGATGTGCTGCGGGAGCGCATACGAGAAATTGCAGATCAGGGGGAATATATCGCTGTCAATTGCCACGCCGGCCGATCCCGCAGTGCAGCAGTTGCTTTGTATCTCAGCAAACATCATGGGTACCAACTGCATAAGCCGACCCCAGACGCAAACCAGTGTGTCTACCGGATGTTGGCCAAGGATGTTCACCTGATGGCGGCCTACCGTGCGGCAAGCACTCCAGCGGAACCAGAAGCGCCAAAGCGAAGCCTTCTCTCGGCAATCAAATCGCTGTTCTCCTGAGAGAGCAGAAGACCGCAGCGAGTCATGGTAAATTAGGCCCTGGGCAGCTTCATGGTAGAAGCTACGCTCCCAAGACACTCCTCCCCTCACCTGTCTCGTCTGTGGTGTCGCTGAAGCTGCCCATTTTATTTCCGAAGCCCGCCAGGCTTGCCCTAGGCGGGCTTTTCTTTGAGCAGCGCACTGTCGCTCAACCAGCAATTGGGTTTCCCTCTAGCCACCGTACTCTGGCCATCTTCGCGAACGATCAACATTCCTCAAGGCAAAGGACTATGACTGACCGCCCGATCACCGCCGCAGTCCTGGATAGGCTCTTAGAATCCTTGGATAGCGCACCTGTCGAGTGCGATGGGATGTGCAGGCTGGTTGCTACCCGGTTGGCTCAGGCAGGAATTCCCTACCAAGGCATGCTTGGCCAACTGCTCGTTGCTGGCCGGGCCGTTTCTCCCCACTACTGGATCGAGGTTGGGATTTACCGGGTCGACTACCGCGCCCGGATGTGGCTCGGCACCGATCCTGAAATTCCCCACGGCGTTTTTCCTCTGGATGGGAGGCCTTCAGCCCAATACACCGGCATCAGGGTGCAAATTGATCCCCTGCTCCCTTCTGTCTACGAAATCCTGATCATGCCGCCGTTTGGCATCAGCCCTCCCGAGGCTCGTTGAGTCTGGTTGGGATTCCCAGCTCATGCCGTAGCCTGATGGCATCTCCTGGAAAACTCGGATCTCCTTATGTCTTACACCACCGCCACCATCAACGAACTGTTTGGTCTACGCGACAAGGTAGGCCTTTCAACCGCTTCGGGCTTCAAAGCTCGTGTGCGCTTTGTACAGCTGGCTTACCGCCACAATCTCGTACATGAGATCACCAGCTACCAGTTGTGGGATCGTGGGTTTGAAGGACTGGGCGAGCGTACTTTTGATACCTGCTTCGAGATGGGAGACAGTCCCGAAGTTATCGCCGAGCTGATCCGTGACGCGCGCACCCACGGCTATGCCGGAAACATAGAGATGGAGGTAGGAAATCCCGACTGCTTCGCCCGTTGGTGCGGCTACGCAGACCGCCAGCAAGAGCTTGCATTTTGAGGACTAGCACCTAGAGCAATCTCAGCCCGGTTCGCCGGGCTTTTTGTTGGCTTGGGATATTCCGGAATGGAAATAGCCTGAAGGCATCTCCCCCTCTGACAACAAGGAGTTGCCTCATGCAGTCCCCTTCATTCAAGTCGAGCTATTTGCCGGAATACCTTGCATGGCTCATGTTCCTAGCCGGGGTGGCCAATGCCACGCTGATCTGGTCTGGGGTGTTCGCAGCCGCGCCTCAGGCCTTCCTGCTGCTTTTTGGCGGGCTTTTCGGCACCGCTGGCATCGCACTCCTCGGCTTACTCATGTTGGCCACCTGGTGCGCCCTGGGGTTGCTGCTGGCCGCTCTTACCCGCCGGGCGCTGGAGTGTCGGTCATGAGATTCAAGAAGTACCTGCTACGTCAGGAAAAACGCACTGTCACAGAGCGAGTCAACTACCCCGGCCTGAAGGTCGGAGCTTGTGAAAGCAGGCTGGGTTGACCAGGGAAAGCGGTATTAACCCGCTCCGTTTGCACCAGGTCGAACCGACCCACCCCGGAATGCTTCCTCAGTTCCGGGCACTGGAAGGTCGGGATCATGCTGGCGAAAGGTAAAACGCCGAAGATTCCGACCGCCGCGACAGCGGGAGCCGGGTGCAGACATTCCCGAGGGGAGCGAGCCGCAAGGCTCCGTCACCAGGCCCGTAAGGGCATAGTTCAAAGGAGGATCGCCGTGGCGGTCTATGTGTTGGATAAGACAGGCACGCCGTTGATGCCATGCAGCGAGAAGCGAGCGCGATTGTTGCTGGAGCGCGGTCGCGCCCGCATACACCGGCAGGTGCCGTTCGTGATCCGTCTAGTGGATCGGCGGCAGGCCGATAGCGCGCTGCAATCGCTGACGCTCAAGTTCGATCCGGGCAGCAAATTCACTGGCATTGCCTTGGTACGCCAGAAGGGCCAGCGGGTGTCTGTTCTCTCACTGATGGAATTGGCCCATCGGGGCGCAGCGATTCGCCAGGCCATGCAGCAGCGGGCGGCGTTTCGCCGTCGCCGCCGTGGTCAGAACCTGCGCCACCGCACACCGCGCTTCGACAACCGCACCCGGCCGGAAGGCTGGCTGCCGCCAAGCTTGCGCCACCGGCTGGACACCACGCTGGGCTGGGTCGGGCGGATGCGTAACTGGGCTCCGATCAGCGATCTGGCAGTCGAGCGGGTCAAGTTCGACATGCAGGCCATACAGAACCCGGAGATCAGCGGCGTCCAATACCAGCAGGGCGAGTTGGCCGGCTACGAGGTGCGTGAATACCTGCTGGAGAAGTGGGGCCGCTGCTGCGCCTACTGCGACGCTGAAAATACGCCGCTGGAGATCGAGCACATCGTTCCGCGCAGTGCCGGCGGCAGCGACCGGGTGCCCAACCTGACCCTGGCCTGCCGGCCCTGTAATCAGCGCAAGGGCAACCAGCCAGTCGAGGTGTTCCTGAAGGCCAGGCCAGAGCTGCTGGCCCGAATCAAGGCGAAAGCCAAAGTCCCACTTCGGGATGCCGCCGCCGTCAACGCCACCCGCAATGCCCTGTTCCGTGCCCTGCTGGATACCGGCCTGTCGGTCACCACGGGCACCGGGGCGCAAACCAAATTTAACCGACGATGCCTCGGCCTTCCGAAGACCCACGCGCTCGATGCAGCCAGTGTCGGTGAGATCAGGGCCATCGAGCACTGGCAACGCCCCACGCTGGCGATCAAGGCCACCGGACGCGGCGAGTACCAGCGCACCCGCCTTACCGCCCACGGTTTTCCACGCGGCTATTTGACCCGACAGAAACGCCATTTCGGTTTCCAGACCGGCGATCAGGTGCGCGCCGAGGTGCCGACCGGCAAAAAGGCTGGCACCCACCAGGGTCGCGTCGCCGTGCGCAAGACCGGCAGCTTCAACATCCAGACGCCTGATGGCGTAGTGCAGGGCATCCACCACCGCCACTGCACCCTGATCCAGCGAGCCGATGGCTACGCCTATTCCGACACCCCGACCGATAGCGCCCAACCCCAGAAGGAGGCAGCGAGAGCAGGGGCGCGCTGAGCGCGCCGCGCTATCCTCGCCGTTCAGGCAAGGTTTCTCGCCGCAAAATGATGAAGAAGGCCTTTGAGCGCAAACAGGCGCGGGAAGCTGAATCACTGCCACTCTTCGGCGATCAGATTCGCGAGATCCAGCACAGCTGGGAAGAAGAAAAGCGTCTGCGTGACCTTCACGAGGGCAAGGTCACCGACCGTATGCGTCAGAACCATGCCGCCGTGTGGCGTAAAGCACGAGCTGCGTATTTCGCCTTGAATGCAGAGACCCGAGCCAAATGCCGTGCAGCCTGGAACGCCTGGGTAGGCCCGAGCGACCCGCTGTACCTGATCTATGTCGTAAACCAGTTCAACGGCGTAGGTGCTGCCAGAGAGGCCAGAATGGCCGCAGACCGGCGGGCCTTGAACAGCCGAATCATGGCCCGCCTTCAGGCTCAGCCTGAATTGCTGTGAGAAGGTTTGCTGTGGCTACCTGCCGGCCGGCTTCTTCTTGACCGGCAATCTCTCTACGTTGGCCGAGTGCTCAATCGCTATTTGACGATGGACAAACTCCAGGAATTCTTGCGCCGTCCGGTGTTTTGGCTTCCAGCTTTCACACAAGCTAAGTGCGGCCGCGATGTCCGCCTTTGGACTCCCACTCTGCCGATAGTCGAGGGTTTCAGATAATCCGCGCACGATGTCTGTATGAGCGTAATCGACGTAGCCACCCAGTGCCTTTTCCTTGAGCGCTCGCTGTAGTCGCTCCTGATACTGACTTGTCATGGTTGGGACATCATAGAAATCCAGGATGAATTTCTCCTGGTGAAGCGCCATCGCCAGCGTTGTAATCCGTATTGCGTCCTCCGCCGTTGCCTGGGGCCTCCGGAATGCAGCTCTAACCTCGGCGTCAATCAGGGCCTTGCGAGCTTTAAGCCGAGCCTCCCTCTGCTTCTCCTCCCGGCGCTTGATCTCTTTGGCGTGCTCAACACGAATATTGATCGAGCGGACGATCTCCCCGGCCTTTCGGATGGCGTCAGCCTCCTCCGGCTCGAGGAGTTTATGCAGTGGGCCTCCCAACAATTTCTCAAGCTGGGTCGCCGTGCCAGAAAGCGCCGTTTGTTGGGCCTTCAGGCTAGCGGCGTTGTAATACTCCAGAACGGCCAGGACATCCTCCGCGCTGATTCTCCAGTGAATTTTATCTTTTCCCATTTTCACTCTTCGCTTGTCCGGGCAGCCAGTGCGTTCAATCCAGCTTCAGGCCAGGTGCTTGGGTTGTGCCTGGCAAGTGGGATAATCCATAGATCTTAGTAGCTCTCCAACAGGAAACCTATGCGCAGCGGACTAGATTCGGCTGAGGATGACTTCAAAAAATGGCTCAGCCCTTCCGTGGTGGTTGACTCCTCGGGTTCTCCTTTGCTGCTGGAACATCGAACCAATGAGGAGTTCGACACCCTCGATCCGTCCAAAACGGTAGACGGTGGGCTTCATTTTGGTACCGCAGTACAGGCCTCCATGCGAGCTGGCAAGGGTTCTCGTGTGATCCGGGCCTATCTGAAGGCGAAGAATATTCGCCGAAGCAAAGATCGCGGCGGAAACTGGAAATCCATTATCGCGAGCGCGAAACGTGCGGGGATGGATGCAATCGTCTATCTCAATCGCTACGAAGGGCTCACCACTGAGGTGATTGAGCGGCTAAGCGCTAGTGGCGACCTCAGCCGGCTCGACGACATGACAGATGCGCAGTTTAGAAAGGTAGTGCCCGAGGCTCGGGACAGTTACATCGTGTTCAGTCAGGATCAGCTTTGGATTCAACGCGAACGCTCTGAATAGACACCCTAAACCCAACCGATAGCGACACCCAACCACAGAAGGAGAATGACCAAATGGCCGATCAACTGGATTACCTCGACGCATTGGCGCTGCGCGTGGCCAAGGGCGACCTTGACTGTGTTGGTGCCCTGAGTCGTGGCGAATACCTCTATGTCGCACTGGCCGCGAACAGCGCCGAGCTGCTGAACCAGAGCAATGACACTATCGCCGAAGCACTGGCCCGCCTGGGGCCTGAATGGACTGCGGCGCTGATCGAGCGCTGGCAGTACAAAGGCAATCCAGCCCGCTACTGAGGGAACTCGTGCCATGCGTGCCGACCTGCTAGACCGCTACATTGCCCGCCTGTGCGCCGAGTCGGCGGGCCTCGATTCACTGCATATTGACGTGCCCTATATGGCCGGCCGCAAGCGCTACGAAGCCGGCAGGCCCTGGCCCAACCCGCTCGGCCTGGTCTACCGCGCGCAGCGTATCGCCCGCCTGGGTTATGCCGACGCCGCGCACGGCCGCCCGGTGCGGAAACTGCGCGACCGCGCTGCGCCGGTTACTAACGTGACCTACCCAGCGCCTGACCCCGTAACCGTAACGAACTGAAAGGAACCCGCTCCATGCGAACCCTGACGCTGCCGCTCAAAGGCGAGTATTTCGACGCGATCAAGGCTGGCGTCAAGCTGGAAGAATTTCGGGCTGCCACACCCTATTGGCGTCGGCGTTTGGAGGGGCAGGGCTTCGACCAGATAGAGCTGACACGTGGCTATCCGAAGCGCGCAGATGACGCACGAAGACTTGTGTTGCCCTGGAAGGGCTATCGCTTGACGACGATCGTTCATCCGCACTTTGGGGCAGATCCAGTCGAGGTTTTCGCCATTGATGTATCGCGCTAAGGAAACGGTTCAGTGAATCCGATCAAGCAGCACTTCCGACTGAAAAAACCATGTGCGAATTGCCCGTTCCTGAAGGAGGGAGCCATTCCGCTAAGCCGCGGGCGCTTGGAGGGGATTATTTCTACCCTGATCGAGGATGATCACTCGACTTTCCAGTGTCACAAGACCGTGCATTCAAACCGGGGTGGCAACTGGGACGATGAGGGGAACTATGAACCCTCGGGGCACGAGTCGATGTGCGCAGGCGCTGCGGCATACCTCATGAAGAAAGGCAGGCCGACCGTGGGTATGAGATTTGCCTTCGCCACTGGAGATGCTGCCCCCAGCGACTGGGATTCAGCGAGAGAAGTCGTGATCGACTGACAGCTTGGGATTTTTCGGGACAATGAGAAGTTGGTGGAAACCAAGGAGGTTTTCACTTATGCAGCTTTTCGAGAACGACCGTCATTCCAGTCCAGTCCTTCATGGCGATGTCATCGACCAATTTTTTGCCCCCGTTCAGTTTGACGCGCTGACGTTGCTGGCCGGCGATTACGAGCGCGAGAAGGCCCGTGTCATTGAGGTACATGGGATCATCACCCAGGAAAAGGTTTCTGGTGTGCTGGGTTATTTCTTCGATGGTAATGGCAATGACCAGTACGGTCGTAGCGCAAGCATTCGCCATACCAGCGCCTTCGGCGAAATATTCCAGCTTGAGGGCGCGCTGAACGAGTTGACCGCAGCCTATTGGCAGCGTGCGCTCAATCAAACTGACCTTATGGAGCACATGCCGCAGGCCCGCCGTAGCCAATGGCACAAAACCCTGAACGCCTGGCGCGACCACAACTACAAACGCGGCGAGAACCCTGAGCTGGATATGCCAGAGTTCAATCTCGACAACCTGCGTGCAACGATTCAAAGCCTCCTCTCCCGCCGTGTTGAATTCTTGGCCGAGCGTGTTGATGGCATCTTCCGAGCCCTGTCGCGTACCCATGTGACCAATCAGCCAGAAGGCTTTTACAAGCGCGCAATCATGAGCCACGTCTATAACGACTGGGGATCGACCGATCATGACCGTGAGGGCTATATCCACGATCTACGCATGGTGGTAGCCAAGTTCATGGGCCGCGATGATCCGTGCCGTGCTTCTACCACTCGCATCCTGCACCTGGCACGGGCAAGCCGGGGCGAGTGGGTTGAGATAGATGGCGGCAGCGTTCGCGTTAGGGCATACAAGGTGGGTACCGCTCACCTTGAAGTCCATCCGGACATGGCATACAGGCTCAATAGCGTGTTGGCGTTCCTGCACCCGATGGCCATCCCGGAGAGCTTCCGCAAGCGCCCAGCAAAGCCGAAGGCATCTGGCTTCAACAGCAAGACACTTTACGAGCGCCCCCTATCGAACGCTGTGACATCGCTGCTCAGCAGCGCTGAGACATACTGCTACCTGGAGAAGACGACCAACTTCCGCCGCGAATACGACCAAATTAACGTACCCAATACGCTGTGTATCTCCGTGCGCGAGCGTGCGGACAGCAAACACCTGCTTGATGAGGTGGGCAGCGTCATGGCGGCTCTGGGCGGGGTTCTGACCACCTGCCCCAAGCATGGCCGCCTAACCTACTGGCAGTTCGACTATGACCCGCGTGACGCTGTTGCAGAGGTTGCCGCACGTGGCAGCATTCCCGACCAGAAGAGCTATCAGTTCTACCCGACCCCTCCGAATCTCGCACAGCGCCTAGTGGACTGGCTGGATATCAGCCTGCTCGACACTGTATGCGAACCTCAGGCTGGCCAGGGCGGCATTGCTGATCTGCTGCCCAAGGATCGCACCCGTTGCGTCGAGGTCAGTCCGCTGCATTGCCAAATACTGAGAGAGAAAGGACACAACGTCATCGAGGGGGATTTCCTCGCCTGGAAACCTGGTACCTCCTTCAGCGTGATCGCGATGAATCCGCCATACAGCGAAGGCCGCTGGCAGGAACACCTCCGTCACGCCGGCACACTTATTGAAACCGGCGGACGACTTGGGGCAGTGCTGCCGACAAGCGCCCGGAGGCTCGCTGCCGATCTGCTACCTGGCTTCAAGCTCGAATTCTCCGAGGCGATTGATAACGCATTCGACGGTACATCTATCAGCGTTCTGCTGCTCAAGGCCACTAGAAAGCCCCTGTAATCACCACACCCGCTTTACCCAGACGGGCGACG
This sequence comes from Pseudomonas sp. LY-1, assembly GCF_053502595.1. Taxonomy (NCBI): domain Bacteria; kingdom Pseudomonadati; phylum Pseudomonadota; class Gammaproteobacteria; order Pseudomonadales; family Pseudomonadaceae; genus Pseudomonas; species Pseudomonas sp. LY-1. The sequence goes on from NZ_CP094354.1 coordinate 105,675, forward strand.
GCTATAGCGCGGTGCAGTAAATGCACCTACTTGAGTTGGCAATTTCTCCCGCGCTGGCATGCTTATGCGACAAATCACTGGAGCTTCATCTATGCGCAAATTGTTCATCTACGCCCTTGTTGGCCTCTCGCTGGTCGGCTGCGATTCGTCGCGAGATTCGGGGGGCGCAGCCGGTACCGCTGCTGTCGAGCACGAGCGCACTCTGCGCTACAGCAAAGCAGAAGACGGCTCGACGGTGATTCAAGCTATTCGCATCACAAACGGCCAGCGTGCGGTCGATACAGCAGCTGGGAAGGACGCAGTTCAAAGCAGGGGGGGATTCATGAACCAAGTCGCCTTCAAAGAATGTGGCCGTGTGAACTTTGCCAGCACGGGGCCTGGTGAGGGCGTTGTTCAAGGCATCCATACAGGGCGTGGGATGACTGCTAAATGCAAAATCCGAAACTGGGACGGTCAGTGGCATATTGTTGAAAGCAGATAATCGAAGCGAGCACAAAGGAGTAATCATGGAAGTTGTTGCAATCAAAAGCCTTAGAACACTTAGTCATTCGCAGAAGGAAGAAATACTGCGGATGGCTGAACGCTATAGCCTAGATTTGGTCAACCGACCAATCAGCGCTGATCACCCCATGTTCGGCGTAGTTCGCGCCTGGATGCTGACTGATATCGCCCTTCAGCTTGATCCAGCAATTAGCCTTCAGATCAATTCTGAAGTAGTAATCGCTGTAAATGTTGCATCAAAAGTTATAGGTTTCATGACCCTGAGCCGAGCTAATGACTCCGCAACTGCTTGTGGAATAAATTATATCTGCGTTGATTCAGCACATCGCAATCAGGGGGTCATGACTGCGATGATTGACAGCCTGAAACCACGCTTCACCGATATAGCACTCAGCTGCTTTCCAACACTCGTAGAAGCGTATGAAAAGATCGGATTCGTAATGTGCGAGTCCCAAGGAGCTCAAGTCGCTATGCGAATTGGCGACTCGTACAATATGAATGTCATAGACCCAAATTACTTGAACAGTCAAAGAGCCGTTTCGCTGGAAGCACAACGCTTGATCAACGAGCTCGGCCCTAAGCGAGCAGTCGCTATCAATGATGAGTATGACGCGGAAACAAAGCGCATCTCTAAAGAGGTCACGGCTTTCGTTGAGAAACGCAAAACAGCGGCATCGAAAACGGTCTACTGACCACGGTCGGACTTAGCGGTTCATGACCCATCTACATAGGTTGGTCAGGCAACAACCCGGCCGAGAACTTAGGCCACCTGCCGGGTTGGTTGCTCCCTCCCCCTCCTCCCCTACCTCTCCTATTTCAAACATACATGCTCTCGCCGGGCTGGGTCCTCTGCGTTCCTGGTAGGGTCAATCAGCGCGAGCGCAACTGTGGGCTATGGTGTGGGACATATCATTTGGGATTTTCCAAACGTCTTATAGGTTCTGGCCTGTAGCCGATTTGTATGGGGATACCTTATCCTCCTACATTCCGGCGAGATCTGGCGCGATTGCAGTATCAGCGCCTGCGAACAAACGAGCCGCGAGGAATCCGTAGTGAAAAACCATGCTTCGAATGAGCACGCTCAAAGCGAGCCGATTTCTGGTGAGATTTACCACGTCACGCCAACCCGTAATCTTGAGTCCATCTTCCGTGACGGTTTACGGCCGCAGATTGGACCTCGCTCCGAACTACTCGGTGAAGCCAAGGAAATGGTCTATTTCTTTGGGTCGATGCTGGCAGTAGAAGACGCACTCAGTAACTGGCTTGGTGAAGCGCTTGATGACGAGCCTGGAGCGATTTCCGTTCTCGCCGTTGATCGCTCCGGTTTACACCTCGTTTCAGATGCGGGGTACGAGCTTGCTTGCCTTCACCTTGTCCCACCGGAGAACATTTCTCTCGCTTTTCAGGATGACGTGCCGGTGGATGAAAAGAATGGCCCGGTGACCGAGGGCACCTCGTGAGCAAACTGACCCCTAAGTTCGTCAAGGATGTCGACCTGCCCGGCTCCTACCAGGACGGCCGAGGGTTGATTCTTCGTGTGTCAGCTACCCTGCGAAAAAGTTGGGTCTTTCGCTATATGCTGGCGAAGCAGCGGCACGATCTGGCCCTGGGTACATTCCCTGCCTTGAGCCTCAGAGACGCACGGCTGGAGGCTGACAAGTACCGGCTCGATATCGCCCGTGGCGTCGATCCAGCCGCTGAGCGTGCGAAGGCCAAAGCCGCCAAAGCCTCACGAACTACAACGAGCCACACGTTTCGGTCTTCGGCGGAAAGGTACATACGCACGCATTCGTCGAGTTGGTCTAAGAAGCATCACCAGCAATGGCAGAATTCACTCACGAAGCATGTCTACCCTGTCATAGGCGGATTTCGGATAGCCGAGGTCGACACGGACGATATCCTGGATGTGCTGACGCCGATCTGGAGCAAGATCCCCGTCACGGCGAACCGCGTCCGGAATCGCATAGAGCTCGTGCTCGATGCAGCGAAGGCACTGAAGCTTCGGCAAGGTGAAAACCCCGCACGGTGGCGTGGTCATCTCGACAAGCTCTTGCCCAAGCAATCGCATACGGTAGTCCCCTTCCCGTCTCCGACACCTTTACGCACTGCCGAGCTGTTGGCCAGGCTCGATTCCCTGGATGGGGCAGCAGCTCGTGCTGTTGAATTCGCAATTCTGACTGCGACCCGTAACCAAGAGGTGAGCGGGGCCCAGTGGCCGGAAATAGATTGGGAGGAGAAAATCTGGTACATCCCAGCAGAACGCATGAAAGCGGGCAAGGCTCACCGGGTACCCCTTACGGAGCAAATGCTCGAGGTGCTACGGCAGCAGGTCGGAAAGCATGACAAATGGATATTTCTCAACTCCTGGCGAACAGGCCCTATTCCCGGCAATGCCATGGCAAGGGTGCTCGATCAGCTCCAGGTCGATGGCGTCGTACCGCATGGGTTCAGATCTACTTTTCGGACGTGGGCCGCGGAAGAAACCGATCACCAGCGAGAGGTTTGCGAAATGGCTCTCGCGCATACCCTCAACAGTAAGGTTGAAGCAGCATATAACCGAGGTGACTTGCTAGATAAGCGTCGCGCCCTGATGAAGGATTGGGGGGACTTTCTTGTCGCCAACGCTCCCCAAGTGAAAGGTGAGGTATCGGATCTGGTTTCGGAGCTTGCCCCTGATGCTGGGTCGGACCTGGCCAAGGTGCAGCCGGCTGCCTGACGGCTGGGATGATGGGCGCTCCGCAAAGAGCGCCCGAGTAACCAATTTATTCGCTGGCCTGGCCGAAAGAGGTGCCTCGGATATTGTTGGCCTCGTCGCAGATCCGAGCCACCTCCAGCATCGCTTTCAGCGCTCGCTCCTCCGTCTCCCTCGTGGCGAATGCAATCATGAACCCATGCAGCAGGCCGGCGAGCATTGCACCACTGTCCGCAACGTTACGGTTCCCTGCCACGGCGGAAAATTGCTCCAGGAGGGGAGCAGGTGCCTTCAGAAGAAATTGGGGTTTGGGGAGCAATGGAACCAAAAACCAACGTAAGCCCTACCAACGCTTTTCGGTGTCTTCTTCCCAGGCGCCCATCTCGACAAAACAGTTGCGCATGTCGGCCTCCTGGCTGATCTCGGTCAGCAGGTCATGCACGCTCTTGTCCAGCTCATCGTCGCTCCGATACGGAATGGTCAACTCATAGTGGCCGGCATCCAGCCGCTTCATGCCATAGGGCTCCAGGCAGTAGCGCTCAATGTTCTCCGTGGCCCGCTTCCGGCCGCGCACGAACTTGCTGTTATTCACCACCGCGAGGCGCAGGGTGACGGTGGCCACCCGCTCGGCGGCGGGCGGCTCTGCCGGCGACGCGGCCGAAGGCTGCTGGTCGCGTGACCTGGCGCTCTTCTGGTACGCGCCGATCTCGACACCACGGTGGCGCAGGTAGCTGTACAGCGTGCTCTTGGAGATGTGCAGCTTCTCGCCGATCGCGCTGACGCTCAGGCGACCTTCGCGGTAGAGGGTTTCGGCCGCCATGGCGGTGGCCTCAGCCTTGGCTGGCAGGCCCTTGGGACGGCCACCGATCCGGCCACGCGCCCGTGCGGCCGACAGACCCGCCTGAGTCCGCTCGCGGATCAGCTCGCGCTCGAACTCCGCCAGCGAGGCGAACAGGTTGAACACCAGGCGGCCTTGGGCGTGGGTGGTGTCGATGGGGTCATTCAGGCTCTGTAAGCCGACCTTGCGCTCTGCCAGCTCGCCGACCAACTCGACCAGGTGCTTGAGGGAACGCCCAAGGCGATCCAGCTTCCAGATCACCACGGCATCACCCGGCCGCACGTTGGCCAGCAGTTTGTCCAACTCCGGCCGGGCGCTTTTCGCGCCGCTGGCGATGTCTTGGTAGATGCGTTCGCACCCGGCCTGTTTCAGGGCATCGACTTGTAGGTCGGCTTTCTGATCCCGAGTGCTCACTCGCGCATAACCGATCTTCATCAAAAGTACTGTTTACTCGACTACGTTAGTAATAGTTGAACTTTGATTAAGCGTACCAGTTATTTGAACCGTAGCGCGGGGAGCTTAACGAACCGAGCTGTCATTTTCAGAAGACGACTGCACCAGTTGATTGGGCGTAATGGCTGTTGTGCAGCCAGCTCCTGACAGTTCAATATCAGAAGTGATCTGCACCAATCTCGACTATGCTCAATACTCGTGTGCACCAAAGCGAGGTGAGCATGGCGACGGACACCCCACGGATTCCAGAACAAGGCGTGGCCACTCTGCCTGATGAGGCTTGGGAGCGTGCGCGCCGTCGTGCGGAGATCATCAGTCCGTTGGCGCAGTCGGAGACGGTCGGGCACGAAGCGGCCGATATGGCGGCTCAGGCGCTGGGCTTGTCTCGGCGCCAGGTATACGTTCTGATCCGGCGTGCCCGGCAAGGCAGCGGCCTCGTGACGGATCTGGTGCCCGGCCAGTCCGGTGGAGGTAAAGGTAAGGGGCGCTTGCCGGAACCGGTCGAGCGCGTCATCCACGAGCTACTGCAAAAGCGGTTCCTGACCAAGCAGAAGCGCAGCCTAGCGGCCTTTCACCGCGAAGTCACTCAGGTGTGCAAGGCTCAAAAACTGCGAGTGCCGGCGCGCAATACCGTGGCCTTACGGATCGCTAGCCTTGACCCGCGCAAGGTCATCCGCCGGCGGGAAGGCCAGGATGCCGCTCGTGACCTACAAGGTGTGGGCGGCGAGCCTCCTGCCGTGACCGCGCCGCTGGAGCAGGTGCAGATAGACCATACGGTCATCGACCTGATCGTGGTCGATGACCGCGACCGGCAACCTATTGGCCGCCCGTACCTGACCCTCGCCATCGACGTGTTCACCCGCTGCGTGCTCGGCATGGTCGTCACGCTGGAAGCGCCGTCTGCCGTTTCGGTTGGCCTGTGCCTCGTGCATGTCGCCTGCGACAAGCGCCCTTGGCTGGAAGGACTGAACGTGGAAATGGATTGGCAGATGAGCGGCAAGCCCTTGCTGCTCTACCTAGACAACGCGGCCGAGTTCAAGAGCGAGGCCCTGCGCCGGGGTTGCGAGCAGCATGGCATCCGGCTGGACTATCGCCCGCTGGGACAGCCGCACTATGGCGGCATCGTGGAACGGATCATCGGCACGGCGATGCAGATGATTCACGACGAACTGCCGGGAACGACCTTCTCCAACCCTGACCAGCGCGGCGACTACGATTCCGAAAACAAGGCCGCCCTGACGCTGCGCGAGCTAGAGCGCTGGCTCACATTGGCGGTCGGCACCTACCACGGTTCGGTGCACAACGGCCTGCTCCAACCGCCGGCCGCGCGCTGGGCCGAGGCCGTGGCGCGTGTCGGCGTACCGGCCGTCGTCACACGCGCTACTTCGTTCCTGGTCGATTTTCTGCCGATCCTCCGGCGCACGCTGACCCGCACCGGCTTTGTCATCGACCACATCCACTACTACGCCGATGCGCTCAAGCCGTGGATTGCGCGGCGTGAACGCTGGCCGTCCTTTCTGATCCGGCGCGATCCCCGCGACATCAGCCGTATCTGGGTGCTGGAGCCGGAGGGACAGCACTACCTGGAAATCCCGTACCGCACCCTGTCCCATCCGGCCGTCACGCTCTGGGAGCAGCGCCAGGCGCTGGCACGGCTACGGCAGCTCGGGCGCGAGCAGGTGGATGAATCGGCGCTGTTCCGCATGATCGGCCAGATGCGCGAGATCGTGTCCACCGCGCAGAAGGCCACGCGCAAGGCGCGGCGTGATGCGGATCGACGCCAGCACCTCAAGCTGTCGCCTCCACCCGTCAAGCCCACACCGCCGGACGCGGACAGCGCCGACTCGCAGGTTGGCAACCTGCCGCCAGCCAAACCGTTCGAGCAGATCGAGGAGTGGTAGCCGTGGACGAGTATCCCTGCATCGACCTATCTCACCTGCTTCCGGCGGCGCAGGGATTGGCAAGGCTGCCGGCCAGCGAGCGAATTCAGCGCCTTCGCGCCGACCGCTGGATCGGCTATCCACGCGCGGTCGAAGCGTTGAACCGGCTGGAGGCCTTGTATGCCTGGCCGAACAAGCAACGCATGCCCAACCTGCTGCTGATCGGCCCGACCAACAATGGCAAGTCGATGATCGTCGAGAAGTTCCGCCGCACCCACCCGGCCAGCTCCGACGCCGACCAGGAGCACATCCCGGTGTTGGTCGTGCAGATGCCGTCCGAGCCGTCCGTGATCCGCTTCTACGTCGCGCTGCTCGCCGCGATGGGCGCGCCGCTGCGCCCACGCCCACGGTTGCCGGAAATGGAGCAACTGGCTCTGGCACTGCTGCGCAAGGTCGGCGTGCGCATGCTGGTGATCGACGAGCTGCACAACGTGCTGGCCGGCAACAGCGTCAACCGCCGGGAATTCCTCAACCTGCTGCGCTTCCTCGGCAACGAACTGCGCATCCCGTTGGTTGGGGTAGGCACGCGCGACGCCTACCTAGCCATCCGCTCCGATGACCAGTTGGAAAATCGCTTCGAGCCGATGATGCTGCCGGTATGGGAGGCCAACGACGATTGCTGCTCACTGCTGGCCAGCTTCGCCGCTTCGCTCCCGCTGCGCCGGCCTTCCCCAATTGCCACGCTGGACATGGCTCGCTACCTGCTCACACGCAGCGAGGGCACCATAGGGGAACTGGCGCACTTGCTGATGGCGGCGGCCATCGTCGCCGTGGAGAGCGGCGAGGAAGCGATCAACCATCGCACACTCAGCATGGCCGTTTACACCGGACCCAGCGAGCGGCGGCGGCAATTCGAGCGGGAACTGATGTGAAGCCTGCGCCGCGCTGGCCGCTGCATCCCGCCCCGAAAGAAGGCGAGGCGCTGTCCTCATGGCTCAACCGCGTGGCCCTTTGCTATCACATGGAGGAGCCCGACCTGCTGGAGCACGATCTTGGTCACGGCCAGGTCGATGACCTGGACACCGCGCCACCACTCTCGCTGCTGGCGTTGCTTTCCCAGCGGAGCGGCATCGAGCTGGACCGGCTGCGCTGTATGAGTTTCGCCGGATGGGTGCCTTGGCTACTGGACAGCCTTGATGACCAGATTCCAGACGCCTTGGAAACCTATGCGTTTCAGCTCTCGGTGTTGCTGCCAAGACTCCGCCGTAAGACGCGATCCATCACGAGCTGGCGTGCCTGGCTGCCCAGCCAGCCGATAAACCGCGCCTGTCCGCTCTGCCTGAGCGATCCGGAGAACCAAGCCGTACTGCTCGCGTGGAAGCTGCCCCTGATGCTGAGCTGCCCGCTGCATGGCTGCTGGCTGGAATCCTATTGGGGCGTGCCAGGGCGGTTTCTCGGCTGGGAGAACGCCGACGCCGAACCGCGCACCGCCAGCGACGCGATTGCGGCGATGGACCAGCGTACCTGGCAGGCACTGACAACCGGTCACGTGGAGCTGCCGCGCCGACGCATCCACGCCGGATTGTGGTTTCGACTTCTTCGCACGCTGCTCGATGAGCTGAACACCCCGCTTTCCGCGTGCGGAACCTGCGCGGGGTATCCCCGCCAAGTCTGGGAAGGCTGCGGGCATCCGCTGCGTGCTGGGCAAAGTCTGTGGCGACCGTATGAAACCCTGAATCCGATAGTACGGTTACAGATGCTGGAGGCGGCGGCAACGGCAATCAGCTTGATTGAGGTGAGGGACATCAGCCCGCCAGGCGAGCAGGCAAAGCTATTCTGGTCCGAGCCCCAAACCGGGTTCACCAGTGGCCTGCCGACGAAAGCGCCGAAGCCCGAGCCCATCAATCACTGGCAGCGTGCAGTCCAGGCCATCGACGAGGCCATCATTGAAGCGCGACACAACCCCGAGACGGCACGCTCGCTGTTCGCGTTGGCTTCCTATGGTCGGCGCGATCCCGCTTCCTTGGAACGGTTGCGCGCCACCTTCGTGAAGGAAGGCATCCCGCCGGAATTTCTGTCACATTACCTGCCTGATGCACCCTTTGCATGTCTTAAACAAAATGACGGGTTAAGTGACAAATTTTGACGGATAGAGCTTTCCGGCTCACACTGTCACATAATCGAACGTATACGTGACGGGTGAAAAGGTGCTGATCGGCTACATGCGGGTATCGAAGGCGGACGGATCCCAGTCCACCAATTTGCAACGCGATGCGCTCATCGCCGCTGGTGTGAGCCTTGCGCACCTTTACGAGGATCTGGCCTCGGGCAGGCGCGATGATCGCCCAGGGTTGGCTGCTTGCCTGAAGGCGCTTCGTGAAGGGGACACGCTGATCGTGTGGAAGCTCGATCGGCTTGGCCGTGATCTGCGCCACCTGATCAACACCGTGCACGACCTAACTGCGCGTAGCGTGGGCCTGAAGGTCCTGACCGGTCACGGTGCGGCGGTCGACACGACGACTGCCGCCGGCAAGCTTGTGTTCGGTATTTTTGCCGCGCTGGCCGAGTTCGAGCGTGAGTTGATTTCCGAGCGAACAGTCGCTGGACTTATCTCGGCGCGCGCTCGCGGCAGGAAAGGGGGGCGCCCCTTCAAGATGACCGCCGCCAAGCTACGCCTGGCGATGGCCAGCATGGGGCAACCGGAAACCAAGGTGGGCGATCTCTGCGAAGAACTCGGGATTACCCGGCAGACGCTCTACCGGCACGTGTCGCCCAAGGGCGAACTGCGGCCAGACGGCGTAAAGCTGCTCTCCCTCGGTTCAGCCGCATAAATGGAGGCGACCTGGAACGGGGCGCTGTTCAGTGCGGCAACGATCCGATTACCGGTGTCGACCCAGAGCAGCCGTAGAGCTTTTGGGAAAGCTGTCGTTCAACGCCGAAGTTCAGCCGCCAGAACGGAGCGCAGCGGAGTGATGGTCGGCTGCAACTTCATGTTATGCCGCATCTGCCTGCTACTCAACGACTGAGCGATTTGTGTGCGCTTTTACAACATTCGTTGTGTGCTTGAGCAAGTCTAGACCGCCCGGCAGGCCGTGCCCCGGAATGACGAACTGTGCTTCCGGGTAGTGTTGTTGAATCCGCTCAATGGAGGTGGGCCATTCAGCCAGATCGGCATCGGCCACGTTCCCCGCAGACGTGCGTGACAACTCATAAATCGCACAACCACCATAGAGCACACTCGCAGACGGGACGTACACAACTAAGTTGTCGGTCGAATGCGCAGCACCAGGATAGAAGAGTTCTACTGGACCGAAGCGCACTGCGTCCCCGCTCGATGAGAGTCCTTCTAGAGAGTGCGTGGGAATCTCGTTCCCCTCTACCTCGGCTAGCCGGCGTGTCGACGGTGATGCGTACGTTGCCACCCCAGCCGCCCGAAGGACATCAACGCCGCCGACGCGGTCGTCATGAAAGTGCGTGGAGACTGCACGCGTTACAGGAAGTCCAATTTGCTTCTCAATCTCCGCGAGAAGTGCCGCTGTGTTTTTCGCACCCCACGCTGTATCAATCAAAAGCAACTCATCACCATCACGGACAATGAGACCATTGGACGGGTAGACTGCGCCATCAAACGACTGCGTTGCGATATGCGACCAAACACCATCGGCAATCTGGTAAAGCCGGACCTCCCCGACCGGAATTTCGCTGACTGTCGGATACTCACCGCTAGAATCTACGGAAAAAGCGAGCGGACTCGCAATAGCCATGATAGACGCGGTCAAATAGACCAATAACTTACTCAAAAGTTTGAACATCAAAACTCCATGGGGGTGAGTGCGGCATAACGTTTGACATGAGGGGCGACCAAGGGCGCCAGCCCTTGGACGTCCCCCTCGATGGAAGGGTTAGGCATCACTGCGTGTTCGCTCGAATGCCTGGCGTGTTTGAACCATGTACACGGCTGGACCATCTGGGGTGGTTACGGTACCTTGCCTCTCAAACCCCGCTTTCTCGTAGCATCGGATCGCTCGCAAGTTGCTCGGCGACGGGTCCGTTTGGATCTTGGTGACCTCGGGATCATTGAACAGCAACTCAACCAGTGCTCGAACCAGCTTGGTTCCCAAGCCTTTGCCCAGTTGTGATGCATTCGCCAGTGACTGGTCTATTCCGCGTACTCCTGGATCGGTTTCTTCTTCCCACCATCCGTCCCCGCTTCCAAGAGCAACGTACGACTGGGCATACCCAATCGGCTCTCCATTCAGCATTGCAATGTATGGAGTGACGGACTCTTGCGCTAAAACGCTTGGCAAGTACCGTTCCTGTACGTCAGCAAGTGTCGGGCGTGCTTCTTCTCCGCCCCACCACTCGACGATATGAGATCGATTTAGCCACTCATAGAGCATCGCAAGGTCATGCTCAGTCATGAGGCGCAGTGTGACGGAATCGTTGCTGTTGGTCACGATGCTGTACTTTGTGATGCCTAACGAATTAGCTCAGCGGGCGGCGAAGCCGTCCGCTGGAGCGACAAGTTGGGCTGTAGTCGGTGATGCCCGGTTTGACCGTTGAGCGGCGCACTTCAACCTTGAACTCAGTTGATGCGCTCAAGCGCCGCAACAGGATAAATCTGTACTGAGCCTGGGTGAGCCTCAGACTCGACGGCGTAGCCTTCGGGGGTCAAATTTGTGCAGTACCAGCCGACAATCTGACCTTGCCAGGCGGCGCCGGATTTCTTGCGCACGCGATCTCCTATACCAAACGTGGCGTTCGATGGGAATACAAAATTGCCAGCAACTGGATTACTGACTTCATTGCTACTTCGTTCCATTTCCGACCTTTCTTGTGAACTTCTAGGTGTTCTATGTGGCCCGACGACACGCTGCATTGGTCACGCCCAACTTTGTTTTAGGGCGACTGCCCTGCTGCGTAACATCGTTGCTGCTCCATAACATCAAACATCGACCCACGGCGTAACGCGCTTGCTGCTTGGATGCCCGAGGCATAGACTGTACAAAAAAACAGTCATAACAAGCCATGAAAACCGCCACTGCGCCGTTACCACCGCTGCGTTCGGTCAAGGTTCTGGACCAGTTGCGTGAGCGCATACGCTACTTGCATTACAGCTTACGAACCGAACAGGCTTATGTCCACTGGGTTCGTGCCTTCATCCGTTTCCACGGTGTGCGTCACCCGGCAACCTTGGGCAGCAGCGAAGTCGAGGCATTTCTGTCCTGGCTGGCGAACGAGCGCAAGGTTTCGGTCTCCACGCATCGTCAGGCATTGGCGGCCTTGCTGTTCTTCTACGGCAAGGTGCTGTGCACGGATCTGCCCTGGCTTCAGGAGATCGGAAGACCTCGGCCGTCGCGGCGCTTGCCGGTGGTGCTGACCCCGGATGAAGTGGTTCGCATCCTCGGTTTTCTGGAAGGCGAGCATCGTTTGTTCGCCCAGCTTCTGTATGGAACGGGCATGCGGATCAGTGAGGGTTTGCAACTGCGGGTCAAGGATCTGGATTTCGATCACGGCACGATCATCGTGCGGGAGGGCAAGGGCTCCAAGGATCGGGCCTTGATGTTACCCGAGAGCTTGGCACCCAGCCTGCGCGAGCAGCTGTCGCGTGCACGGGCATGGTGGCTGAAGGACCAGGCCGAGGGCCGCAGCGGCGTTGCGCTTCCCGACGCCCTTGAGCGGAAGTATCCGCGCGCCGGGCATTCCTGGCCGTGGTTCTGGGTTTTTGCGCAGCACACGCATTCGACCGATCCACGGAGCGGTGTCGTGCGTCGCCATCACATGTATGACCAGACCTTTCAGCGCGCCTTCAAACGTGCCGTAGAACAAGCAGGCATCACGAAGCCCGCCACACCGCACACCCTCCGCCACTCGTTCGCGACGGCCTTGCTCCGCAGCGGTTACGACATTCGAACCGTGCAGGATCTGCTCGGCCATTCCGACGTCTCTACGACGATGATTTACACGCATGTGCTGAAAGTTGGCGGTGCCGGAGTGCGCTCACCGCTTGATGCGCTGCCGCCCCTCACTAGTGAGAGGTAGGGCAGCGCAAGTCAATCCTGGCGGATTCACTACCCCTGCGCGAAGGCCATCGGTGCCGCATCGAACGGCCGGTTGCGGAAAGTCCTCCCTGCGTCCGCTGATGGCCGGCAGCAGCCCGTCGTTGCCTGATGGATCCAACCCCTCCGCTGCTATAGTGCAGTCGGCTTCTGACGTTCAGTGCAGCCGTCTTCTGAAAACGACACGAGCCATTCCTCGATAGAGTTCGGCAAAACCTTCGTTTTGTCGAACCATTGCATCGCCCTTTGTGATTGGCGTATAAACACACAAACACCTATTAGCGGAGAACGCTATGAATACCATTCGCTGGAATGTCGCCGTCTCGGCCGACACCGACCAGTCGCTTCGGATGTTTCTGGCCAGCCAGGGCGGCGGCCGTAAGGGCGACCTGTCGCGCTTCATCGAAGAAGCGGTACGGGCACACATCCTGGAGCTGAGCGCTGAGCAGGCCAAGGCCGCTAACGCCCATCTGAGTGAGGCAGAATTGACCAACGCGGTTGACGAAGCGCTCGACTGGGCACGTAAGCGCTGATGCGGGTCGTGTTGGATACCAACATCCTGTTCAGCGCCCTGATCTCGCCACATGGCGCGCCCGATGCGATCTACCGTGCCTGGCGGGCGGCGCGTTTCGAGGTGGTGACCTCGCGGATGCAACTCGATGAAATTCGTCGAGCCAGCCGCTATCCCAAGCTTCAGGCCATCCTACAGCCCGCCAAGGTGGGCGCCATGATCAATAACCTGCAACGGGCTGTGGTACTGGAGCGCCTGACCATCGAGGTCGAAGCCGATGATCCGGATGACTCGTTTTTGCTGGCCATGGCCTTGGCGGGCGATGCGGACTACCTGGTAACCGGTGATCGCCGCGCCGGCCTGCTGCAACGCGGGCACATCGAACGCACGCGGATCGTCACGCCCGCCGTGTTCTGCGTCGAGGTGCTGTGATCAATGCCGGTCGGTTTTCTGACTCAAGAGCAACGCGACGGTTTTGGCCGCTATGTTGATTCGCCCAGCCGTGAAGAGCTGGAACGTTACTTCCACCTGAGCGATGAAGACCGTGAAGCCATCCAGGTGCTGCGGGGTAACCATAACCGTCTGGGTTATGCCGTTCTGCTGACCACCGTCCGCTTCGTTGGCGTTCTGCCGGACAAGCCCGCCGCCGTGCCGGTGGAAGTCCTGCAGGTGCTTTGCCGACAACTGGCGATTCCAGACCCCGACTGCCTCCAGCGCTATAGCGATCATCGCCGCTGGATACATGCCACCGATATTCAGAACCGCTTTGGCTATCGTCATTTCACCGATCCGGGCATCGGCTTTCGCTTGAGCCGCTGGCTGTATGCCCTCTGCTGGACGGGCACCGACCGGCCGGGAGTGCTGTTTGAGCGAGCCACCTCGTGGCTGTTCACACAGAAAGTCCTCCTGCCTGGTGTGTCTCAACTAGAGCGCTTTATCGCCCAGTTGCGCAGTCGGGTCGAAGAACGCCTCTGGTTTACGCTGGGCCGCAGCGTGACTGAGGAACAGCGATTGCAACTGCAAGACTTGCTGACGGTGGCCGAAGGCAACCGCAGCTCCCGGCTGGATCAATTGCGCTCCGGCCCGGTCATGGTCAGTGGCCCCGCGTTGATTCGGGCACTGCGCCGGCTCGATGACGTGCGCGGCATCGGCATCACCTTGCCGGCGGCGGCGCACATCCCTCCCAGCCGTATCGCCGCCCTGGCCCGCTTCGCCAACACGGCCAAGGTCACCGCGATTAATCGGCTGCCGGCGTCGCGGCGGATGGCGACACTGGTGGCCTTCGCACTCTGCCTGGAGGCGACTGCGCACGACGACGCACTGGAAGTCCTGGAGGCCTTGCTGCGCGACCTGTTCAGCAACGCGGAGAAGGCCGACAAGAAAGCCCGCATGCGCAGCCTGAAAGACCTGGATCGGTCGGCCGCGACGCTCGCCGCCGCGTGCAAGGTCGTGCTGGACAGCTCGATCAGCGATGACAACGTGCGCGCCCGGCTGTTCAACGACCTGCCGAGGACCACCCTGGAAAAGGCCCTGGAAGAGGTCAACGCGCTGATCCGCCCGGTAGATGACGTCTATTTTCTTGCATTGGAAGCGCGCTACCGCAGCGTGCGCCGCTTCCTGCCCGACCTGCTCAAGCACATCCGCTTCGGCTTCAGCCCGGCCGGCAAGGGCGTGGCGGCTAGTCTGGAGTGGCTGCAACTGAACCTGCCGCGCCGGAAGCCAGAGGATGACGCGCCGCAGGAGATCGTGGCCAAGGCTTGGCAGAAGCACATCACCCGCGAAGATGGCTCCCTCGACATGGGTGCCTATGTGTTCTGCACGCTCGATGCGCTGCGCACGGCCCTGCGCCGCCGCGATGTCTTCGTCTCGCCCAGTTGGCGCTATGCCGACCCGCGCCTTGGCCTGCTCGACGGTGCCGAATGGCTGGCGGCGCGACCGATCATCTGCCGGTCACTGGGCCTGACCATCGACGCCAAAACCACCCTGGACGCCTTGTCCGTCGAGCTGGATGCAACCTGGCTGGCAGTAGCCGCGCGCCTGCCCGACAACCCGGCGATTCAACTGAGCGAGAACACCGAGGGCAAGACCGAACTGTCGCTCGGGGCGCTGGACAAGCTGGACGAGCCCTGCTCGTTGCTGCAACTGCGGGCGGCCGTGTCTGACCTGATGCCGCGTGTCGATCTGCCGGAAATCCTCTTGGAAATCGCCGCCCGCACTGGCTTTTCCGAGGCCTTCACCCATGTCTCCGAACGCAATGCACGCGCCGACAACCTGGTCACCAGCCTCTGCGCGGTGCTGTTGGGCGGGGCCTGCAACACCGGCCTGGAGCCCTTGATCCGCACCGACAACCCGGCGCTGCGCCGTGACCGGCTGTCCTGGGTCAGCCAGAATTATATCCGCGACGACACCCTGTCAGCGGCTAACGCCATCCTGGTCGGAGCGCAAAGCCAACTGGAACTGGCCCAAGTCTGGGGTGGCGGCGAGGTCGCCTCCGCCGATGGCATGCGCTTCGTCGTACCGGTGCGCACCGTGCATGCCGGCCCCAATCCGAAGTATTTCGGCACCGGCCGGGGTGTCACCTGGTACAACCTGATTTCCGACCAATTCTCCGGCCTCAACGCCATCACCGTGCCCGGCACGCTGCGCGACAGCCTGGTGTTGCTGGCGGTCGTGCTGGAACAGCAGACCGAGTTGCAGCCGACGCAAATCATGACCGACACCGGGGCCTACAGCGATGTGGTGTTCGGGCTCTTCCGCCTACTTGGCTACCACTTCAGTCCGCGGCTGGCCGATGTCGGCGGTACCCGCTTCTGGCGCACGCGCCCGGACGCGGACTACGGCAAGCTCAACGGGCTGGCCCGCCAGTCGGTCAAACTCGACCTGATCGCCGAGCACTGGGACGACCTGCTGCGCCTGGCCGGCTCGCTCAAACTCGGCCGGGTGCCGGCGACTGGCATCATGCGCACGCTGCAAACGGGAGATAGACCCACCCGGCTGGCCCAGGCGCTGGCCGAATTCGGGCGGATCGAAAAGACTCTGCACACGTTGACCTATATCGACGACGAGTCCAAGCGCCGCGCCACCCTGACCCAGTTGAACCGAGGCGAAGGCCGGCACAGCCTGGCCCGCGCCGTGTTCCACGGCAAACGCGGCGAGCTCCGCCAGCGCTACCGCGAAGGCCAGGAAGACCAGCTCGGTGCTCTGGGCCTGGTGGTGAACATCATCGTGCTGTGGAACACCCTCTACATGACGGCGGCCGTGGAACGGCTCAAGCAGCACGGCTATCCAGTGCTGGAAGAGGATTTGGCCCGGCTATCGCCGCTGATCTACGAGCACATCAACATGCTCGGGCGGTATTCCTTTGCGGTACCGGAAGAAGTTGCGCGCGGCGAGCTGCGGCCACTGCGTAATCCAGACGACGACCTGTGATCCCCCTAAACGCTATGAGCAACACCCAAGCTGCTGCTGGATCGGCGGGCACTTCACCGAGCCGAACGAACAGAAAACGCAGCAATCCCCTGGGTTGGGGCGCAGCAGCGCCTTGCAGTTGCTGCACTCGTAATAGAACTGGCAGGCGTCCGTGGGCATGGTTTCCGGCTTGGCGAAGCCGCAGCGCGGGCAAGTCAGCACGGACTCAAGGACAATGGCGCTCATCGTGACCTCACTTCTGCACTGTGGAGGGGTATCCCGCGTTCGCGGTCGCCTCAGTCAGTGCCTCGGGCTGGGCCTTATCGGGATCGTAGGTGACGGTCGCCGTCTTCTGGTCGAAATTGACCTGGACGTCACTCACGCCGGACACCTTCTCCAGCGACTTCTTGACCGTGATCGGACAGAGTCCGCACGTCATGTTCTGCACGTCGAGCGTGACGGTTTTCGGGGGAGCCGCCAGCGCCACGAAGGGCAAGGCGAAAAGCACGGCGATCAGCAGTTTGCGCATGGTTAATCTCCTTCAGTAGAACAGCGGGGCGAGCCACGGCACGGCCAATAGGCCGAGCAGCAGCACGCTGACGATCCAGAACACGAGTCGCTGTCGCACGAGCGTGCGCGGATCGGCGCAGGGTGTACCTGGCGTACAAACCTGTGGCACCAGGTAGAGCTTGCGGAATGCCAATCCCAGGAACAGTAGAGTCAACCCGATGAAGAGGGGGCGTAGTGGCTCCATCATGGTCAGAGCGCCCACCCACGTACCGCCGACACCGAGTGCCAACAGCACCAGTGGCCCGACACAGCACACCGACGCACCGATGGCGGTCAGCGAACTCGCGACCAGCGAGCCTTTCCCGGTGAGTTGCATCCCCATTCCCATCTCCTGAGCCTGATTGCCTAGGTGCTATTCTAAACTCCGTACCAAAGTACGGAATCAAGGAGAAAGTGATGGCCACAGAGCTGACCATTGGCAAGCTGGCAGACGCCGCCGGGGTGAACGTCGAGACGATCCGCTACTACCAGCGACGCGGGCTGCTGGATGAACCAGCCAAACCCTTGGGTGGCCATCGGCGCTATCCGGTGGACATGGTGAAGCGACTGCGTTTCATCAAGCGGGCTCAGGCGCTGGGTTTCACGCTCTCGGAAGTCGGTGGACTGCTGACGCTGGATGAGTCGTGCGCCTGTGCCGAAACGCGAGCACGGGCTGCACGCAAGCTCGCGTTGATCGAGCAGAAGATGGCCGACTTGGTCGTCATGCAGCAACTGTTAGGCGAACTGGTGCAGCAATGTGATGCGGGAGACGGCGGAACGATCTGCCCGATCATCGAGGCACTGATCAGAGAGTAATGCCTGGCGGGTGAGCTGGAGATCGGAAAGCCCCTTTACGGTGGGATTCAGAGCTTACGTTGGTTTTTGGTTCCATTGCTCCCCAAACCCCAAATTCCTGGCCGAGGGATTTTCCGATACTTGCCGCATGGACACACTGGTGAGCCAAGGCTTCTTCAGGCGACATCGGGGTACCGTCATGATGCTCGAATGACGCCTTTACATGGTTGCGACCGTGCATGCCGGCGGCGATGCTTTCAGCTCCCTGACGGATCTTCTCAACTGCAATACTGGCTATGCTGAAGTCCGTTTGCGCTTCATCCATAACCGCGGCCAACAGGCGTTCATCGACGTTTTCAGTGTTATCCATTTGATCCTCCGTTGATAGTTATTTACCTCCATTTCAAGTTCTCATTCAATTGAAAAAACCCAAGCTCCCGGCGACCAAACCGAGCTCACAAAAAAGGCCGGGATCACCGGCCTTTTATTCTGGAAGATCAGCGGAAGCGCAAACTCACTGGGTTCGCCATGTCTCGACTACATCAGCGCCATGCTCTTGCTTCCACTCCTTGAGCGTCTTGTGGTTGCCGCCCTTGGTCTCAACGAGCTCACCCGTATTGGGGTTGCGGTAGATCTTGACTGCTCGTTGCGCACGAGGTTTGCCAGGCTGATGGGTAATCTGCTTTCGATAGTCCGGGTCAAGAATCGCGATGATGTCACGCAGGCTCTTGCCATACTCAGACATCAAGGCCCGCAGCTTTTTCTCGAACTCCATCTCTTTCAAAAGGGCTTCATTTCCGCTCAGCTTCTCCAGTCGGTCCTGAAGCTCCTTGATGGCTTCCTCTGTGGCTCGGTACTCGGTGATGAGGGACATCTTGTCTCCTTGGTTTGGGTTTCATGGCCCTGAGCCGTGACGGGGCGCGCCAGGCTTGCTAGGGCTGCTGGTTAGATCATGCCTGCCGATGCAAGGAATGCATAGCCTGCAAGGTATCCGGCGCAAGGCCAGAAGGCGTAAAACTGGATATTGGCGAACAGTTTCTTGTTCATGGCGTCCAGGAGGGCTAAGCCTCCTCCTCCAAACGGTTGATTTCGGCAATTACGCCCTGGATGTTTTCGATCGCAATTTCGGCGGCTTTCCGGGCCTTGCCGAACAGTGATTCCTTTCCTTCAAGCAGGGAGTCGAGGCGGTTGTTCTCGCGCCGGAGCTGCTTAGCAATGGCATCAAAGTCTTCACCCTCGGGAGGTTTCTTGCCCTGGAGCTTGAGTTCCATGGCTTCGGACTGCTTTAACATCAGATCGCGAACAACGGTACGCTGAGTCGCGCTTTGCTCGTCGAAGCCATTGATGCTTTCGAAAACCTTCACGGCTGCTTTCACACTGGACAAGGCTTTGGTGCCTACTTCGGACTTCCCTGCCTTGGTTTGAGTGGCGGACTGTTGAGTGTTCACGCCAGGTGCAACATCGCTGCTCGAGGGAGCGCTGTTACCACCAGCCTGGACGCCGCCGGCCTCGGCTGACTTCTCTTCGATACAACCTTCAGTCATCTGATGAGAAACACTCGCCGCACCCTCCAGGGCCTCGTTCGTAGCATCTGCATCATCAGCGGAAGGGATGGACGCGGAGCCACCCTCGCCACCGAAGAGGTTCGGGCCAAAATCCATTACGGTGTCGTCCTGAGGTGTTTGCATGTGGGGTACTCCTTTTCTGTTCGGGCTTTAACCTATGAAATCACCCTTCCAGAAAATCCCAACCCTCACGTCTCCTCAGCATATCGGGCCTGCATTTTTGCCTTCACCCGATTCTCCAGCCTCTTTGCTACATCCACAACAAAGGCAAGGAACTGAAGATCGAGGCCTTCTTCAACCTCGTTCATGATGTCGTCGGCAACGCCCTCAGCTTCTCGACCAAATTGCATTCCGGCATCAGCCATTTCGAACAGTAGCTGAGCCGCTGGCTTTCTCTCCGAGGTATAGAAAACGTCCGACTCTTGCTCAATCGCGGCTATTTGGTTAGCCGGCGCATCCTGTGCTGAATCAGCATCTTCATCATCGTCAAGCGGCACCGGCGGAGGCAGGGAACCGTTTTTTTCTGAGGGCGGAAGTGGCTTATTGGACAATGCAGGTTTCGATCTGCCCTCCTCCCTCATGTCCTTCGCGGCCTTACGAATAGCCTTAGGCCCACGGCTACACAACTCTTGCTGTGCTTCTTTCCCCAGCTTAGCCACCTGTTCAGCTGCGGATACGCTCACTTCGCCGGACTTGACAGCATCCAGCAGCTCTTGGGCACCGTCCCGCACAACCTTGCACGCAGAAGACACAGAGCGCGGACTGATACCCAGGACTTTGGCTGCCTCCTCAATAGCCATTTTGGCGGCTTCCAGCTCCTGCCCGGCGGCCTTCTCCAGGTCAACAGTGATAGCGCTACTCCCGCGCAGTGAGGACAGCTCGGCAGCGATCAAAGCCCGTTGTGCCACGGTGAGCTGCCGTCGATAGAGGTTCAGAGAGAGGACATAACCCAGGGCATCATCTCCTGTGTATTCCTCTGTTCGGGGTTCGATCAGCAGATCCTTGCAAACGCGGTATCGGTTGCGCCCATCAAGGATCTTTCCTTCATGGAGAACGATCGGGGCACGCTGTCCGTTGGTATCGATATCTTCAAGCAGGGCTTCGTAGTCATCACCAATGATTAGCGGAAATAGCTGAGCGTAATCGTGAAACTCCAAATCATAGCTTTGCATAAGCAGCTTCTCGTTCCATGTTCATCTAGGAACGATAAGTCGAATACATACATAAATGACGCTTTTTCAGGTCGTTTTTGCGCCTGAATTTGCGATCATTTTGTTGACCTGTCGTCGATATTCACGCAAAAAAAACCCTGCCGTTTAAGCAGGGGTTGTGATCTACAGAAGCCCAGGACAATAAATCTAAATCAATATTAAATCTTCTCTTGAAGTTGGCTTATTAATTCCTCGAGAG
Organism: Pseudomonas sp. LY-1; assembly: GCF_053502595.1. NCBI lineage: Bacteria > Pseudomonadati > Pseudomonadota > Gammaproteobacteria > Pseudomonadales > Pseudomonadaceae > Pseudomonas > Pseudomonas sp. LY-1. The sequence goes on from NZ_CP094354.1 coordinate 126,336, forward strand.
CTTCTTGATCTGGTTTTGTGTCAACGAATCTAAGCGACTTGTCTGAAAGGACTTCCATGACACCCCATTTCAATTCATGTAAATCCTGGCCCGGCTCCGGTGGCGTCTCCCAGTAGGGAAAGCTTCTGACTACATGAGGCGGCATCTTTGTGATCATGGCTGAATCTCGGTATTTTCTGTCAAGGCAAAGGCTGCATGCTAATCAGTGTATAAATATACAGTTCTGCACCACTACACAAAAAACGGCGTCAAAAGTTCGTCATCTTTTCAGCTCGTAAACTGGTTGCAGAACGGCAACACCTATAAAAAAGTTGTCTCATAGCACAGCATAAGCTAGGGCCATGTCTACAGCAAACATTAGGCCATCACTGACCATTTAAGGCGTGATAAGTTTCATTAATTTGATGCTTTTTGAGTTTTTTGACCGCCGTAAGCTCGATCCCTTCCTACAGAAGGAAAGTGGGCTGGCTGTGGTGGAAGCATAGGTTATCGCGGAGATCTATGTAGATCATTTCCCGTCCGGAGCCTGGGACAGCTCGTGGACAGCCTCCCTTGGAGCTTCTGTGCTAGGCCTGCGGCTCTCGGCCTACTCTCCGCGCGTACGCAAGCAACCAGAGTAGCGAATGAGCTGAGCGGTCAATTGCGATTCGTGCAAAGGGATGCGCTTGTGAGCTTCCTGGATATCGATTTCAAGCGCCTCGACCTCAGAGCAGGGCATCGGCCTCGGTTCATTCACACTCACTCACTGACACCTTCGGCCTTAGCCAGCCTTGCCTGCGCACCTCCCCCATCGCCGCTTCCAGCTCAGGAATCGAGGAGATGTCGCAAGACACCGTTGGTTTTTTTCCTTTGCGGTCTGTGGGCAACTGCAATATGACCTGTTCAGGATCGCTTAGAGAGACCTGGAATTTTATGCTCGGGAGCCCGCTGAAGATGATGCTCGCCTTCGTTAGGTTCAACTCAGCTGAAGCCTGCCGCACCTCACCTTCGTGCTCATACGCCAGCGAGATACGGTGTTTGGTTGAATTGCTCATAGATAACCCCTGGCGCTTGGTCTGCGCAAATTTGCGTGACGCTTAATGCTTTGTTTTGAGCCCGCGCCTCGCCGCGGATGAACCGATCTTCGCTGCTCAACATGTGAATCCGCGCGGGGGCTGAACACTTCAGCCAGTGCTCTGAAATCACTGAAAACAGCTCGATACGGCTCAGGCCGAGCAAATGCTCAGGCTCAATCTTTGGCAGCTGTGCGAGAGCGGTGAATCGTGTCTGCGGTTGCACCACTCTGAGTTCTGGTTGCGCGACTGCGGTTGCCATATATCCCTATCTCGAAGTCTGAAAAACCATATTCTGTCATGGCACTTCGCCTTCGTGTTCACGTTTTCTAACCAGTTTCGCGTCTGAAATCATTCATTACAATATAATTGATAATCATTCGCTTGTGATTAGGGAGCGGTCTATGGCCTTCAAAAATTCCTCAAATTGTTCAGCCAGCCGCTTCGCGTCGACAGTTTTCTCGCATCGAAGCTCGACCTTTTTCCCATCTACGCGAACCTTGCCTATCCCACTGATTTCTTTTTCGGTGAACTTGCTCGGCGTTTTCTGCTGATCACGCGAGGCAACCTCCTTCGCTAACCACCGCAGAGCATGTTCCTGCGTCCATTGATGATCGCGCATAGAGGTAACTGCTTGCAGAAGCAACGCCGGCTCGGTACGACTGAATTCAATGAAGTCTTTTGCCCATTTCCCACCGATAAGCCCTGGATTCGTGTCGAGTATCGCTCGAACCTCCTCTGGCAGATCCATTAGGAGAAGGCATCTGCTAACTATCGAATGGTTGACCCCTACTCTGCGCGCCAGAGCACGAATCGAACTTTCTTCCCCAGCTCGCATAATCGCGGCATAGGAACGACCGCGCTCATACTCGGTTAGAGCTTCCTGTCCCTCGTTGTCGGTCAAGGCCAGGATCTTCGCCATTGCATCCGTAACGGAGCGAACATAGGCGGTGACGGTTTCTCTGCCCAGCAGCTTGTGAGCACGCCAACGACGCTCGCCGCCGATCAGCTCATACGCTCCTTCCCCTATAGGACGAACCGTCAACGGCTTTACCAGCCCAACAGAGGCGATCGAGTTCGCCAGATCCTCAATAGCAGCCTCGCTGAAGGTCAGGCGAGGCTGAAAGGGAGATACCCGAATCGACTCGACCTTTACTTCAGCGAGGACGCCGCTGTCACTTGCGGCAAGAGATTCATCGTTATGGCCTGGCGTTGGAGCTGCGACCGGGGTTGGAACTGGAGCGCTGTCCTCCTGTTCCGCCCGTTGCGCTGCGAGCATGTCTGCAACGGAAACCCTGAGATTCGGCTCAGCAATTTCCGCTGGCGGGCGAACCCCGGTGACCCAAAGAGGGGGGGTCTTTTTTTGACCTGGGTAATCCTCCGACTTGGCCATACTTCCTCCGAAACCTAGTGGTGGTGCTCCGAGCACCACTCATATTCTCAAGTTATAAGTGGTGCTCCGAGCACCACCATTTTCTGAATTCGCTGAGTGGTGCTCCGAGCACCACTCAAATCTAACGGCTCTGGTGCTCCGAGCACCACCTCAAATCACTGAGCGGCCAGATCGCGTATTCGTTTCAACGCCTCACCGAAAACACTGCGCATCGAGTCAATAGTCTTGGAAGAGGCACCTTTCCAGACCAGCAGGGGAACGCCTTGATCAAGCGCTTTACCGTAATCCTCGGAGTAATAGAGTTTTTCCTCAGATACCCGACCAGGGAAAAGATCGTTCAGGACGACCAGGTTGTTGAGGATGCGTTTGCGGTTGCGAATGAACATCGTAGGGATAGCGAGCACTCCTGGAGAGCGGCGATATGCTTTCGCAAATCGAACCATCCAGTCGTTTAGCCGCATCAGCGCCCTGAATGAAAACTTATCCATCCGTACAGGGCAGAGCACAAAGTCGCTGGCAACAATGGAGTTCTTGGTGAGCCTGGAGGCGGTAGGCGCGTTGTCGAACAGAATCACATCATAGGAGGAGATATCGACACCTGGGATTTCTCCGCTACGCGCCCGCTCAAGCCACCCTGCATACCAGAAGTCCATATTGTTTTCGGCATCGAGTGCCACGGCCAGGTCTTCCAGATATGCATCGGCAGGAATCAGGTGTGGCCCGTTCTCACCGAATGGCTTCTTGACGACTTCCTCGAAAGTCATCGGATCAAAGCATCTCACCCGGAGATCGGGACTCAGGAGGCTGCCAAAATGGCCGGCGACATAGCGATCGGCTGGTATTCCCATCGCCTCGAGATCTGATAGTGCGAGATCTGGATCGTAGCCAAACACGCTGGACGAATCGCCCTGAGGATCGTTATCAACGCAAAGCACCCTCAGACCTGCAAGCTGAAGGAATACCGCAAAGTTGACTGAGGTTGTCGTCTTTCCGGTACCGCCTTTCTGCACGAACGTTGAGATAACAATCTGCCGAGGCAGTCCCTTTGCGTAACCTTTCGCTCGGCGAAGCGCAGCGATGTCAAAAATATCGCGAAGCGTATAAGCCCTTGAGGTGACAGTTCCTCGCGGAACCCGGCGAATCTCGATGCCGTTTTCGTCTTCAATATCTTTGAGGCGACGGGTGGTAAGGCCGAAGCAGTCGGCCGCGAACTGGGGGGGATAGAGGAGGGCGTCGAAGTCGGTGTAGTTGACCGTTTCTTCTTCAAACTGCTCGCTTGACTGCTGCATGACAATCCCTGCATTTGCTGAATACAGGGGGATGATAATACGTAACGCCATATTTTCAAGGCTAAATCATGGTACGGGCCTTTTTTCCGCTGCTTATCCCGAACTGATTGCTAGGTATCCTGCCGATCAGTTCGGGTTTATGGCTGTTTTTTTTGGTTTGAAGCGAACTGGTTTTTGTATGGAAAGAGGAGGGCTGTTCTGTGATTTAGTTAGGCGTACTGTTTTTGAGCTTGGGTGCGTGCGCGTTTGAAGTCGGCGCTGATGTAATTGACTGTGAATTGGGTGTCCAGGGGATGCGATTCGACAACCACCTCGGTGGAGCCAGACAAGAAAGTCACGTTCTCAAAGCCAAGGCTGGATTCATCAGTGCTGATTTGCAGCTGGCTCCTCAAGCCATTCAGCACCTCCTCCAGGTGGAGCTTGTCAGCTTTTACCGTAGCGACATCCAGGACCCCTTCAGCGTTGAAGGCCAGCTGAATGTCAGTGACACCCTCGAGGTTGACCTCCCACTCTGAAAGGTTAAGTACCGGCCCGCCGGTGTAGGAAGTACCAATCTTGTCGATGATGGTGTAGTGCTGCTGGACGTCTACGATCGTCGTAACGCCTACAGCTAGGCTTACCGGCTCCGGCGCTATAGCAGCCATGCTGAGCAGATAAGCTGCGACGCCCGCGAAAGCGGCAGTATTCATTGGGTTCCTCCAGGTCGTGTTCGGTTGGGATCATTTTCTCCTCGCCGACCTGGTGGGTGTGCTGCTTTCGAACCGTATTGTCGTCGGAAAAACGGCCCTCGGATTCTGAGTCTGCTTTTGGCTTTGGATTTGGCCTTTGCTTCTCAACCTTCAGAAAATCAGCTTTCCAGTTTTAAAAGCCTTTTAATTGTTTTTCTCTTGTTGTTCTCTTGTTTTTAGAAGGCTGGAGCCCTTGTGCCACGGGGCCTCCAGAGGACTATCGACTACAAATTACGGCATTGCGACTACAGATTCCGGCTTTGCGACTATGGATTACGGCTGATGCGACTACAGATTCCGGCTGTGACGACTACAGATTCCGGCCGTTATCCACAGGCCAGATGAAGGCCCTGGGCTGCGTCTAACGACTACAGATTCCGGCTGTTGGGTTGTGCACGTAGCACGAGTTTGAGTTTTTATGGCTCGATTTCAAGCCATTTTGTGCTCTGAATTTGCCAGCCTGGCCTTTGCCTACGGCAAAAACTCCGTAAATCCTTGTTTTTAAATGATATTTATATTTATTCGCCGTTTCTTTGACGTTTCTCGATGTTTTGCCCCACTCCTGCGTGGAATCGCCAATAAATAGTCTTTCCTGTCCTCACCTGAGCCTATCGACTACAGATTACGGCTGCGATAGCAGCCATTTGCTCGATACGACTACAGATTACGGCTATGCCTGGACGGCCATTGCCCGTAGCAGTGCCACCCAATTCTTTGCTATCGACTACAGATTACGGCTGCGGATCGAAGGTGCCGCGCACCATCGACTACAGATTACGGCTGTTGTACGAGGTGGACGGAAGCCTATCGACTACAAATTACGGCTGCTATCTATCGACTACAGATTCATGCGACGCCGAGCCAAGTGAACAGGTGGTGATCTGCGGGGCCCGTGGTTACTGGGGTCGAGAGATTAACAAAATCCTGGGTATCGACTACAGGGGAAACTCTCTGTAGGGTTTCGTTACTAATCGTAGGGCCAGTT
>NZ_CP094355.1:0-24145 GCF_053502595.1 Pseudomonas sp. LY-1
GGGCTCTCTGGGCTCTCTGGGCTCTCTGGGTCGACTTGGCTTTTGGCCAAGTCGACCCAGACCTCCCCGACGCCACATTCTCGAATGGCAGAGAGATCCTGAGGCTCGGTCAGCAGGAAGCTGCCGCGCCAGAATGGGTGTCGAACCCAAGAGCCGGCGAGCTTGTGGATGTACATGCCGAGACGAAGCTCGGATACGGGAATGCGTTTTACCAACTTATTTTCCTTTCTGAGTTGGGTGGTTAGGCGTGCGCCGAGGCTGGCACCCAGCGGTAGAGCGGAGGTAAGGTCACGCCAAGATTCTTGGATCAGCCGGAACCGCCGAAATTTCCGTCAGCCGATCAACATGGCTTTGTCTCGCGCTCGGTCGATGCGTTCCTGCATCGCCTGCATGACTTCTTCGTGGGTGTACGACTTGGCGTTGGGGTCGTCGGCCTCTCGGAGAGCTTCCTCGACCTCGCGGGTCATCCGCGCATATTCTTCCGGCCACAGCGCTTGCTCCATGCGCAGCGACGCCTGCCCAAGCAGGTGCAGCAGGCCGAACAGCCGCATGTCATTGGTGGCGACGACGTGCTCTCGAATCCGCTCCTGGATCACCTCGCAGGCCCGATGCGCCTCTGGCGTCGCCGTGCCCTCGTAGCCGGCTGGGAGTTCTGCTTCTTCAGCGATTCGCGCCCAAGCGATAGCCAGCGCCTCGATGGTGGACAGGTTCATTTGCTCATCCACTTGCGCAGCAGACGCTTTTTCAGGGAGGCGCGCTCTTGCGGATTGCGTCCCTTGTGGTTGGCAATGCGATCCGCCGTGGCGGCCTGGCGCTTGATGGGCCAGTAGGAGCGGCCATCCTTACCCATCGACCAGACGTTGCTGACCTGGTTTTCCAGTAGAGGCAGATGGGCGCATAGAGCTTCCGGCGACGCGCTGGCCAGCGCGGTGCGCTCGTGGGTTCGCCAGCGCTGATGCCAGAGTTTCTTGTCCTCGCGCTCGCTACGGCAGGTCGTGTGCCCAACGATGGGCGTTTTGCGGCGGCTGCGGCTCATGATGTGGTTGTCTCCAAGAACATTCAGGACAGGCTTTCTGGGTAGAGCGCCGTCAACCGGGACAGGGTTTCTTGCACTTGTTCCAGCGAGGTCATCAGATGATCAACCTGATCCTGAAGATCCACGGCGAGATCAAATAGCTCAGCCACTCGGCTGCGTGATCCCTCGTTGAACGCGGCCATTGCCAGTTGATGCAGCTTCAACAGGTCGGTGCGCAGTTGCGGAGGTGCGCCGTCTGCGCTGTCATTCAAATCGCCGCGCAGCACGTCCACGGCATCGACTGCACGCAGCAGTGCCGTGGTATCGAAATTCTCGGGAGTCAGTTCGTCCCATTCGTCGTCGGTGATGCGGGCTGCCATCAGGAGGGCTCCGATTAAGCGGTTGCGAGCGTTAGATGCCCGATCGGCTCGGCTGCTGGCCGTACCTTGATTTCGATGTCGTAGCCGAGGCGATTCAGACAATCCATCAGCTTGCGTTCGGATAGATTGGTGAAGTCGCCGCGCATCATGCCCGACACCTTCGGTTGCGGGATGCCCATGCGTTTGGCCGCCGCTTGTTGAGTCAGCCCAAGGGCGCGCATGGCCCTCCTGATCTCGACCACCAGGCCGGTCTTGATCTTGAGCTTTTCAGCGTCAGGCAGTCCAAGGTCGGCAAAGACGTTGCCCGAGCTGCGCTGAACCTCGACGCCTTCAATGATTCGTTTTTGCATTTCGTAGCTCCTGTGCCAATACCTCGGCCACCTTCAGCCGAGCGCGGATGATGTCCATGTCGGCCTTTGGCGTGGCGATTCCGCTCTTGCTCTTCTTCTGGAAGCAGTGCAGGACGAACACCGCTTCCGCAAACTTGACCGTGTATACCGCTCGATAGGTGCCGCCGGCATCGTCTTCGACGACCTCCAGCACGCCGGCACCACCGAACCCCTTGAGCACCTTTGCTGCGTCATCCTGATCGCCTATCTGCGCCAACGAGAGCGCGTAACCGAAACGGCGACGCACGTCGGACGGCAACGCCATCAAATCCTTGTGGCTGCTCGCGATCCATTCGAGCGGTTTTTCTTTGTTTGTCATGACGGAATTTTATACCTGTTCAGGTAATGATGTAAACGCGGCAACCTCAAGGAGGTGTCGTAAAACATTTGTTTTGCGACAGGCTGTCAGCCGCCGCTGTGCTACCTGTGCAACACCCCCTCAAAAATGTACGGAAAACTCTATCGCTATTCACTATTATGCGGAAACCTGTTTTTGATGGTTATCCGCCTATGTTGGTTGGCTACATGCGCGTGTCGTCGGACTCCGACCGCCAGAGCACGGACTTGCAGCGCGACGCGCTGCTCGCCGCCGGCGTCGATCCGCGTCACCTGTTTGAGGATCGTGCCTCTGGCGCGAAGGATGACCGTGCCGGCTTGGCGCGGGCGCTTGAGTTCGTTCGAGCCGGCGATGTGCTGGTGGTGTGGAAACTCGACCGGCTCGGTCGCTCGCTGTCGCACCTGCTCGCCATTGTGACTTCGCTCAAGGACAAGCGGGTGGCGTTCCGCTCGCTGACAGAGAACCTGGACACTACGACGCCCTCGGGCGAATTCCTGTTCCAGGTGTTCGGTGCGCTCGCGCAGTACGAGCGCGCCTTGATTCAGGAGCGCGTCGTCGCGGGCTTGGCCGCCGCACGCAAACGCGGCCGGATCGGCGGCCGGCCGCAGGCGATCACTGGTGAGAAGCTGGACGCCATCGTCGCCGCGCTCGATGGCGGTATGTCTAAGGCGGCGGTGTGCCGCAACTTCAATGTCAAGCGCACTACGTTGATCGAAACATTGACGCGAGCAGGTTGGCGTGGTGCGGGAAGGACGGTCGATGAGCAACAAGAATAAGCTACTCACCGTCTTTTCTGACGCAGAGCAGGAAGCCTTGTACGGCCTACCGGACTTCGACGATGCTCAGCGGCTGGAATACCTGGCGTTGACCGAATCTGAACTGGCGTTCGCCAGCAGCCGGCCTAGCCTGCAGGCCCAAGTCTATTGCGTCTTGCAGATCGGCTACTTCAAGGCCAAGCATGCTTTCTTCCGCTTCGATTGGCATGAGGTCGAGGACGATTGCGCCTTCGTGCTGAGTCGCTATTTCCACGGCGAAGCGTTCGAACGCAAGGCGATCACCAAGCATGAGCACTACAGCCAGAGGGGTCAGATCGCCGAACTGTTCGGCTACCGGTCGTGGGCGGCTAGCTTCCTGCCGCAACTGGCACAGCAGGCTGAACAGATCGTGCGGCGCGACGTAATGCCAGGATTCGTGGCCGCCGAACTGATCGTTTGGCTCAGCGAGCACAAAATCATCCGGCCCGGCCACACCACCTTACAAGAGCTGGTCAGTGAAGCCCTGTCCACCGAACGCAGGCGCTTGGGCGGCTTGCTGGCAGAAGTGTTGGACGAATCGGCCAAAGCTGCGCTGGGCCAGCTCCTGGTGCGTGACGACACCCTGTCTCAACTGGCAGCGCTCAAGCAGGACGCTAAAGATTTCGGCTGGCGTCAGATGGCAGGGGAGCGCGAGAAGCGCGCCACGCTGAAGTCCTTGCACGGGATCGCCAAGGCGCTGCTGCCCAAGCTCGGCATCTCGCAGCAGAACCTGCTGTACTACGCGAGCCTGGCGAACTTCTATACCGTCCATGACCTGCGCCACCTGAAGGCGGAGCAGACCCGGCTCTACCTGCTGTGCTATGCCTGGGTACGTTACCGGCAGCTCACCGACAACCTGGTCGACGCGATGGCCTTCCACATGAAAAAACTTGAGGACGAGAGCCGCACGGGTGCGAAACAGTCCTTTGTCGCCGAACAGCTGCGACGCCATCAGGAAACGCCGCAGGTTGGCCGCCTGCTGTCGCTGTACGTGGACGACAGCGTGGCCGATCCGACGCCGTTCGGCGAGGTGCGCCAACGCGCCTACAAAATCATGTCCAGGGAATTGCTGCAAAACACGGCGCAGCGCATGAGCGTCAAGCCACTGAACAAACTGGCGCTGCACTGGCAGGCGGTGGACGGCCTGGCCGAACGCATTCGACGCCATCTACGGCCGCTGTACGTCGCGCTCGACTTCGCCGGCACGGCCCCCGATAACCCATGGCTCGCGGCGCTGACTTGGGCCAAGAGCGTGTTCGCCAAGCAGCAGCGCCTATCACAACGGCCACTCGACGAATGTCCGGCGGCAACGCTGCCGAAACGCTTGCGTCCGTACCTGCTGATGTTCGATGCCGAAGGCACGCCGACAGGCCTGCATGCCGATCGTTACGAATTCTGGCTTTACCGTCAGGTCAGGAAACGCTTCCAGGCGGGCGAGCTCTACATTGACGACAGCTTGCAGCACCGGCATTTGTCCGACGAGTTGGTTTCGATGGACGAGAAAGCCGCCGTGCTCGCGCAGATGGACATCCCCTTCCTGCGGCAGCCGGTCAGTGCCCAGCTCGATGCACTGGCGGCCGAGTTGCGTGCGCAATGGGTGGCGTTCAATCGCGAGCTGAAACAGGGCAAGCTGACGCACCTGGAATACGACAAGGACACGCAGAGACTGACCTGGCGCAAGCCCAAGGGGGAGAACCAGAAGGCGCGCGAGCAAGCTCTCTACGAGCAACTGCCATACTGCGATGTCGCCGACGTGTTTCGCTTCGTCAACGGCCAGTGCCAGTTCCTGTCGGCGCTGACACCATTGCAGCCACGCTATGCGAAGAAGGTAGCCGACGCCGACAGTCTGATGGCGGTGATCATTGCCCAAGCCATGAACCACGGCAACCAGGTTATGGCACGTACCAGCGACATCCCGTACCACGTCCTGGAGAGTACCTACCAGCAGTACCTGCGCCAGGCGACGCTACATGTGGCCAACGATTGCATCAGCAACGCCATCGCCGCACTGCCGATCTTCCCGCATTACTCGTTCGACCTCGATTCGTTGTACGGTGCCGTTGATGGGCAGAAATTCGGCGTCGAGCGACCAACTGTGAAGGCGCGCTACTCGCGCAAATATTTCGGCCGCGGCAAGGGCGTCGTCGCCTACACGCTGCTGTGCAATCACGTGCCGTTGAACGGCTACCTGATAGGCGCACACGAGTACGAGGCTCACCACGTGTTCGACATCTGGTACCGCAACACGTCGGACATCGTGCCGAGCGCGATCACCGGCGACATGCACAGCATCAACAAGGCCAACTTCGCCATCCTGCACTGGTTCGGACTTCGTTTCGAGCCGCGCTTCACCGACCTCGACGACCAGTTGCAGGAGCTGTATTGCGCCGATGATCTGGCATTGTACGAGAAATGCCTGATCCGGCCGGCTGGCCAGATCGACCGGCAACTCATCGTCGGTGAGAAGGCGAACATCGACCGAATCGTCGCCACACTGGGCCTGAAGGAAATGACGCAGGGCACGCTGATCCGCAAGCTGTGCACCTATACGGCGCCGAACCCGACGCGGCGCGCAATCTTCGAGTTCGACAAGCTCATCCGCAGTATCTACACACTGCGCTACCTGCGCGACCCGCAACTGGAGCGTAATGTTCACCGCTCGCAGAACCGCATTGAGTCCTATCACCAGCTACGCTCGACCATCGCCCAAGTCGGTGGGAAGAAGGAATTGACCGGCCGCACCGACATCGAAATCGAGATCAGCAACCAGTGCGCCAGGCTGATCGGCAACGCGATCATCTTCTACAACTCGGCGATCCTGTCCCTGCTGCTGACGAAGTACGAGGCAGCTGGCAATGCCAAGGCGCTGGCGTTGATCACGCAGATGTCGCCAGCGGCCTGGCGGCACATCCTGCTGAACGGGCATTACACCTTCCAGACTGACGGCAAGTTCATCGACCTGGATGCGCTCGTGGCGGGACTGGAGCTGGGCTGACGGAAATTTCTGGGATTCCGGCGTACAACCCCTTTTTGGGGTCGTCTTAGAAAACGGAAAATAAAGCACGTTAAGCTGGCTGCAGCGGCCGTAGCGGCCTGAACTTGCCCGCGCCGATCTTGGCGTTGCTGCGCCAGAGGTAATCGCCAGTCAGGTTGATGTGCTCCCAACCCAGCGGCGACAGATACTGCAATAGAGAGTCATCAACGGGCTTGCCGTGTCCACGCAGGGCATTCGCGGCCCGTTCCAGATAAACCGTGTTCCACAGCACGATGGCTGCCGTCACCAGGTTGGGGTAATGCCGAGATAAAGGGAAATTCACTCATTTTGCTCGGTAATTACTGGTCAAAATTGAAAACTCCAGAGGCAACGCCAACTGTAGGGTCGGATTAGCCGAGATCTTGGCCAGCCTTCAGGAAAACTTATAAGTTACACGATCCCTTATAAATCAATTACTTGCATTGTAAATGCCCTATTTTTTGCCTTATCTCGGCATGACCCCTTATTCGCACTGGCAGGGGGACTTCAACCGAAGTCACCAGTGTCAGATAATGGTTGCAGCTGAGAACCATGGCTTAGCGTACAAACATCTCAGTGCTCTGTGATTTCCCTTTATTTCGCATGACCCGTTAGTCACGCCTTATGGCATAATGCCATTATTGCTCATGGAGACTCATCTTGCGCTCGAACCTGCCTGTCACAACCGTTGAACAAATATTTCCAGTCCAGCAGCGATTGATCTCTGCTACGGATACGAATGGGAATATTTCCTATGTGAATGACGAGTTTATGAGAATAAGTGGCTATTCTCGTGAAGAGTTGTTGGGCAGTCCGCACAATTTGGTTCGTCATCCCGACATGCCTCCAGCTGTTTTCGGGCTGATGTGGGGCTATCTGAAGGCTGGCAAAAGCTGGATGGGTATCATCAAGAATCGCTGCAAGAATGGTGACTTCTATTGGGTCAGTGCGTATGTGACACCTATTCTCGAAGATGGCCGCTTAACAGGCTACGAGTCCGTTAGAGTCAAGCCGACTCGGGAGCAAATTGATCGCGCACAAAAGCTGTATGACCGGTTGCGTGCAGGTAAAAATTCCATTCCCCAAAATCGTCATTATGCGGCATTCATGAGGAGGATGGTCTTACCTGCAACTGCGGCTGCGTTGGCAATAGGTGCGGCTAGCGTGCTGCCAAGCCTGGCAGCACAAGCGGTAACTGCCGTGCTCTTTCTCGTTACAGGATGGTGGTCCTATACGCGGCTGGAACATCAGTTGAGTCATATCATGAAATGCGCCCCTGACGCTTTTTCAGATCCGATTAGCGCCATCACTTACAGCGATACGTATGGCCCTTCAGCGCAGTTGGAAATGATATTGATTAGTGAGGATGCACGCCTTAAAACCGCACTGACTCGGCTAAGCGATCTGGCCAGCCAAGTGGCTGAAGCCGCTGCGCATTCCTCCTTACTCTCGAACCAAACTGAAAATGCCTTGCTGGAGCAGCGAGCGGAAACGGACATGACGGCAGCCGCCATGACGGAGATGGCGGCCTCAATCAACGAAGTGGCAGGGCATGTTCAAAAAACCGCCATGGAAGCGCAAGCAGCAAATGAACTGGCTGAACAAGGTGATAAAGTCGCCGGTACTTCCCGTGAGGCCATTCAGTTGCTGGCCAGTACCGTCACGAATATCAGCACTGCTGTGGATTACCTTGCCAATGAAACCCAGCAAATTATGGCTGCTGCGGGGGTGATTCAAGCCATTGCTGATCAAACCAACCTACTCGCTCTCAACGCTGCAATTGAAGCGGCTAGGGCTGGTGAGCAGGGTCGTGGTTTTGCGGTAGTAGCTGATGAAGTCCGGGCCTTGGCCGCTAAAACCCGCGTATCGACTCAACAAATTCAAAACGTCATTGAAACCCTTAAAAAAGGCGCAGATGAGGCTGTGAGCATTGCCAAACTCGGTATTCGCGAGGCCGACCACGGTGTACAGCAAGTTATAGAGGCGCAGTGTGCTCTCCAAGGCATTCGCGATGCTGTTGAACGGATCAGTGGTATGAGCCAGCAAATGGCAGCCGCTTCAGAAGAGCAGGCTAGTGTCGCTGAAGATATTGCTCGGCAGATTAATAACGTAGCGGGAACGGTTGAGAGAACAGCGAAGAATGCTAACTCCGCCGTGATTCGTGGCCGGGAACTTGAAAGTACATCCCGTGGTTTAAACTCGTTGGTTGAACGGTTCAACAGGTAGTGACCTTATAATTATTTTGGTGAATTAGGTTTATATATGAGTGCAAGATACCGTGCAGCGGTGGATGCGGCAGCTATTTTCTCGGAAACCGATAAATCCGGAATAATCACCTATGTCAATGAACAGTTCTGTGATATTTCTGGCTATAGCGCACAGGAGTTGATTGGGCAAAACCACCGCATACTAAACTCAGGGCAGCATCCCCCTGAGTTCTTTATTGATATGTGGAAAAAAGTTTCACGTGGGCAGGTATGGAAAGGTGAAATTTGCAACCGTAAAAAGGATGGCAGCCTGTATTGGGTAGAGAGCACCATTGTACCCATGTACGATGATGCCAGCCAGCGGGTGCAGAAATACGTTTCCATTCGTTTCGATGTGACCGAAAAGCGGAAGTTTCTGGAAACCTTGCAATGGCAGGCTGAGCACGACGAGCTGACGGGTCTTCCAAATCGTTTTTTGCTGTCCAAAGCGCTTGATCAGGCTATTGTCAAAGCAAAGAGCCAGCCCAGCACGGTTGCCGTGGGCGTGCTTGATCTCGATGGGTTTAAGCAGATTAACGACCGCTATGGCCACGAGATAGGTGATCGTCTGTTAGTGGCGGTGGCTGATCGCCTGAAACATAGTATGCGTATCGAAGATACCGTAGCCCGTTTGGGAGGCGATGAGTTCGTGCTGATTTTGGGTGTGCGGGATCCCAAGGTGTTGGAAAGCGCCCTGCAGAGGCTTTTAGCTGCCCTTTCCGCCGTCTACATCATCGATGGCATAGGCATTAATATTTCCGCCAGTATCGGTGTGACGCTCTATCCAAACGATAATGAGAATGCCGATACACTGCTACGTCATGCCGATCAGGCTATGTATAAGGCCAAACAAAGTGGCCGTAACCGTTTCCATTTGTTTGATGTATCAAAAGATAAGATGGATAAATCAGCTTTTGATACCGTAATACGGGTTCGCCAAGCGTTACATGATGGTGAGTTATGCTTGCATTATCAACCAAAAATAAGTTTGAGCAGTGGGGCAGTGATTGGTTTTGAAGCGCTATTGCGTTGGCAGCATCCGCGAGATGGACTTATATTACCGCAGTATTTTATACCGTTGATTGAGCAGAGCGATCTGATCGTGGAGATCGGCGAGTGGGTCATAGATCAGGCGCTCAGTCAAATAGAACAATGGGCGGACTTGGGTCATTCGTGGTCTGTGAGTGTAAACATTTCAGCATTACATTTCAAAAAAGAAAACTTTGTAAAGTCCCTAAAGTTTTTGCTGGACAGCCACCCTAATGTTTTGCCGCAGATGTTGGATATTGAGATTACCGAATCAGTGGTGATAGAACACTTATCACATGTCACTCAGTGCCTCATTGCTTGCCAGGATCTGGGTGTGACATTTTCGTTGGACGACTTTGGAACCGGGTATTCATCGCTGAGCTACCTTAAACAACTGCCCACGCAGTCAATCAAGATAGACAAATCTTTTATACGCGACATACTCATCGATAAAGACAGCTTGGGGCTGACTAAGGCGATCATTGGTCTAGCGAAATCGTTTAACCGCGAGGTTATTGCTGAAGGGGTGGAAACGGTTGAGCACGAAGTGTTGCTGATGAACCTAGGTTGTGATGTAGCGCAAGGCTATGGTATTGCGAAACCCATGCCGGTAGAAAAAGTGCTATCTTGGGTGGCGAAGTTTGTCCCTGCTCATTTATCTAGAGGGGGTAATAGATAAACCGCACCGTCCACGAACTGATTGCGTCGTCGCAACCTAGTGGATTGAGCGGTTAATTCATTTATCCACCGGTAACGATATACTGTGCGTCCAATGCCATGGATTGGTTATGCGCATGGCTCGACCGACTTTCCCCATTCGCTCGAAATATATTTTTTATGATACACTATCCCAGCTGTTATTTTCTGGAACAATGAAATAATTAATATTATCATAAACAACAAATCGATAATAATAAGGAGGATCATATATGTCGGATCAAGAGTTAATACTAGAGCAACTCCGTAACGTGAATTATGATAAGTTAAGCAAACAAGATATCGTAACAATGCTAGATGCAGGGGAACAGACTCTAGAAAATATGGCAGCATCAAGAAAAACTGCCATTGATATAATAGCAGAGGCAATGAACCAAACAAAGAATACGCTTGAGGCACTTGATTATTCTGGAAAGGTAGAAGTTGAAATCAGGAAAAATCTCAGCATACTGAGAGAGCTACTGATGACTGGCGATCTATAGTCCCCTAGACTGGGCGAATTAGCACAGGAGGTTGGCCTTGGATTAGGGGAGCCTACAGAATTCGGAAAAAATCGTACGCTAAGGTTTTCTGATCAGTCGTAGGCTCGCCAGTTTGATGTATTCCGTTCCTGGCCCAGCCAAACCTATCGGTCTTCGCGGGTGTGCCACAGGCGCAGTAGGTAGATAGTGGAATCCACTATCTCGTAACGCATCTCGTAATGGCCGATCTGAATTCGGCGCACATCCCGTGGATCGAATTCTTCCAGGCGTTCGCCAATGCGCGGGTTGGCCAGCAGCGTGGAAGGTGCGGCTGTGAGTTGCTGCACTGTTCGTGCGGCGGCAGGCTGATTCACCGACGCCAGAAACTCATACAACCGGGCAATGTCGGAAAGCGCCTTGCTTGTCCACTTCAACTCCATCAGCGCGGTACCGGCAACGGAGTGTCAGTGCTGAGGCTTTCAGCCCAGGCCTGGACAGCTTGATGATCGATCACGCGACCAGCATCCACATCGGCCAATGCCTCACGGGTCAGGCGACTACGTTCTTCTTCCTGGTCTATCCAGGCGGCCAGAGCCTGCTTGACGATCCAGTTCTTGGAGCGTTCCAGGCGCTCAGCCATCAAATCGACCTTTTCGGCCAGTTGCACAGGGACGTGAGCCGTGACGGATCGGGTTTTCGCGGTGGTTGCCATGATGGGGTTACTCCTAATCAATGGTAGGTACAAGGTGCATGCTCTGCCGGCGTTCAGTAACCGCCGCTTCCGATGCCATCCGGCGCAGAGTGACGGCATGTTCGCTGGCCTGGCGGGCACCGGCCTCATCGCCATTAGTTTTGAGCTTGTTGGCCTGCCATTCAGACGCTTCAGCGCCGGCAAGTAACGACGTGGCCAGCGTTACTTTTGGACGAGACTTTTCACGCTGCTCCTGCGCGCCTCGCTGACGTTCGACAACCTGCGCGGCCTCGTTGGCCGTGATACGCAAGTTGGTGCGAGCAATGTCAAAGCTGCCATCGGCGTTTGTGGCCTCGGGCGCTTCGAGGCAGGTTTGCATCGAATCCACTGCCGTCAACAGCTTGTCGATCTGCTGCAACAGCTCGGTTCGTTCTTGGTCATTCTTCATGGAGCGTCACTTCTTCTTGAACTTGATGTCGCCTGAGCCGGCAACGGAATGGTCGCGGGTCGGCGGGTTACCGCGCACCACGATGTCACCGGAACCCGCCACGCGTGCCTTCACTGAGTCGCTGACATAGGCGTCGATATCACCGGAGCCGACTACCGACAGTTTGGCGGACGTAGCGACCAGCTCGCTGGCGTCCACGTCGCCCGAACCGGCTATCTCGGCGTCCAGAAGACCCACGCGACCAAAGGCCGTGATATTGCCCGAACCTTGGATGCCTAGATCGAGGACGGTCTGCTGAAGGTCGTACAGGGTCACGTCGCCACTGCCCTTGATGCGGATACTGGGGGCTTCAGGCAATGCGATTCCAACGATGCTTCGCCCCTTGGACTGCATAGTGACGCCGCCGTGGCGTCCACCGACATTGATCGTTCCGCCCACGAAAATGTTGCCGGTACCAGAAACGTGAATATTGCCCCCATAGCCGCTAATGGAAATGCCCTCCTGCTCGATGATCAGCTTGTCACCCTCGAAGCGGGTCTTGATGTTACGAATGGCTTCCACGTTTTCCCCTGCCACGACCAGGTGCGCTGATGACGAGCGAAAGAACACAACATCAACCGCCCCCTTGATCACAATTTTGCTAACTGGGTGGATGGGGCGCTCTTCCTTCTCGTAGTTGGCAGCACGCTCCCATGCGGAATCGCGATGGTTGGCATCCTGGTGCGTCAAAGGGCTGGATTGGCTCATCATCTATCCTTTGTGATTTATTTTGAGTGACTTTGCCATAGCTCGACTCAGGGTTAATCATAGTGAATAATAATGAGCTGTCAATCGATCCGTCAGGTTGGGCTATGCCCTAACCTGACGTCAGGACAGCCTACCCAGAAACGTCCGGATAGACTCCATCGCTTAATTTATTGACACAAGCTACGCAAGGTCATAGATTTATTCCTGACACTTTTCTGTTTGGGGGCATCTTGCAAGGTCAACGTATCGGCTACGTCCGGGTCAGCAGCTTCGACCAAAACCCGAAGCGGCAACTGGAACAGGTCGAAGTCGGAAAGGTATTCACCGACAAGGCATCGGGCAAGGACACCCAGCGCCCAGAACTTGACTCGCTGCTGGCCTTCGTGCGCGAAGGAGATACGGTGGTGGTGCACAGCATGGATCGCTTGGCCCGCAACCTCGATGACCTGCGCCGCCTTGTGCAAAAGCTGACCAGGCGCGGTGTGCGCATCGAGTTCGTCAAAGAATGCCTGACCTTCACCGGTGAGGATTCGCCGATGGCAAACTTGATGTTGTCGGTCATGGGCGCGTTCGCCGAGTTCGAGCGAGCATTGATCCGCGAGCGACAGAGGGAAGGCATCGCGCTCGCCAAACAGCGCGGAGCATACAGGGGCCGCAAGAAAGCGCTTTCGCCCGAACGCGCCGCTGAACTTCTGCAACGCGTCAAGGCCGGCGAGCAAAAGGCAAAGCTGGCCCGTGAATTTGGCATCAGCCGCGAAACGTTGTACCAGTACCTGCGCGAAATTGGAGCTTAACGTGCTTTATTTTCCGTTTTCTGAGACGACCCCTTTTTCATGTCGAGACCTCCAGGGCGTCCAGGTGGGCAGGGTAATCGTCGATGAGCTTGGCCATGCCGTCATCGCCCGGCAATTGGTCGAGCTGATCATTCAGCCAGGTGACGAAAGCCGGGCGACCTAATGGGTAAGACCCATGACGTTCTTGCAGCAAATGAACAAGGAAAAAAAGGCGACCGGTACGTTTGTCGCGCATGGGGTGGGGCTCCTGAGTTCGGCGCAGCGGCATAATCATTCTAAAACCAGGAGTGTACGTGGCGGTACGCCAGAAGTGGGGGGCTTGGTCGCCGTGACCGGCCCACATTTCAACCAGGAGCGCTGTCTGTGTGGGGGGCCATTTAACATAGGGTCTGTTATTCGCAGCCCAGCGGGCCCATAAAAGCGACGTGCAGCGATCAAACCAGTGACTACTGGCATAGGACGGCATAGAATGTGAATTACAAGTGAGTACAAGTGAGTCATTGTCATCTATGACAGACGCACGATCCTCAGCAACAAAATGACCTTGCCAATGCCGGGTCGAGGAGTTCTCGTGATATTCGAACTGAAAATGTCCCCCAAAAAAACGGAGCACGACCTCGATGCGCCCGTTTTTTACAACATGGAACGTATGCGCATGTCCCTGGACAGCGGCGAGATTCATGTTCCTAAAGGATTAACCAAAGAGGCGCGTCGTCGCTTTGTGCGTGAGCAGCTGTCGAATGTCGCTAACCGTTAGCCTGAGCGTTTATTTTGGTAACCTTTACGACAAATTACCCGAGCGAGACCTCGATCAGATCGACGCCTTCTGGACACATTGTGAAGACCATGGCCTATCCGGCTGGCAAGGCAAGATCAAACCAAGCTGGATTGTGCCAGACCACTACCCAGATGCCGCGATCAGAAGGGCGGATGCCAAAGCCAACAAGTATTGGCATGCGCACATTGGTATCCCCACCTGGAAGCCGTCAAAAAATCCGAATGCCACATACGAGGTGTCGGACTGGGTTCTGCACTTTACGTACAACGAAAGCGCACGCCATGTGAAGCTGGTGGATTACGGCGATCACGACCCGTTCACATTACCCGCTGCCCATAAATTGGTGTGACGCCCAAACCGCCTGAAGGCGGTTTTTTCATGCCTTAACTCAAGCCGACGATAAGCGTCCAAGCGGCATGGCCATCAAGCAGTTGGCCATCGTGGAAAGCACGGTATCGAGATTCTGATCTGATCTGATCGGCCAGGTCGTGCAAAAGCCCTGCAGTAGCGGGGCTTTTTGTTAGTGGTAAACCACGGTTACTCTTGGCGCACCAATTTGAACTGAGTCAATTTGGCGCCGGGTGGATCGTCACGCGTTAGCGTCAAACCTTCAAGCTTGCCAGCCGGCTTGCCGTTGTAATGAAACACATCGCCTTCAACCTTACCCACTTCCCATGTGGTTTCAAAATAGCGGCCCTGGCGCAGCTCGCCGGTCTTGCTCCCCTCTGGCTCGATGACGTCATAAACGCCTTCGGGATCGTATTGCTCACTCATTTCAGACTCCTGTGATGCGCCTTAATGGCTGCGTGAGCGTACTTCATTTAGACCAAATTGGCTTCGGAGGCCAGCCTGGCCACTGCCAGCCGAGCGCCGGGCCCGCTGGCCGCCACTCGACTGGCAGCGACCTGGGGTTCGGGGAGCAATGGAACAGTAAACGCACTTAAGCCCAGTACCTGCCCGCAAACCAGCGCTCTGTCTGGGGAGTACGATAAAACCACCGTTTTATGAAACCGCTTTAACGAACATCAGGAAGGACCGTAAACATCCGAAAAGCGGTTCGATAAACTCGTTTCGACAATCAGAGTTCTCCAATCAACAGTCACATACGAGTAAAGCGAACTCTAATTCGTGCTTACGTTGGTTTTCGGTTCCATTGCTCCCCAAACCCCGACCTCGCTATCAAAAAAAGATAACAAAAAATTGATAACGTTATTCGTTATCTGTTATAATAACATTATCGTAACAGATAATAGATAACAAAAAAGAGGTTTTACCATGGCCCTGGTTACTTTTGAATCCGTCGCTGCTGCTGCTCAAAAACTACTTGATGAAGGCGGTAAAGCGTCTGTGCGCGCTGTCATCGCGGAGCTCGGAGGAGGCTCGCCGAACGCCGTGCTGCCTCACTTGAACGCCTGGAAAAATGGTCGCCCCCTGGTAAGGGCCTCGGACATTCCTTTGAATCCTGAGATTGCCCGGCTGATTGCTGAGCAGATCAGCAGCGCGAGTGCCATTGCGGCAAAATCAGCGGAAGAAAAAGCCTCCGACGTTCAAGCCGATGCGGAAGCCGTGGCCGAGGCGGGGCGTGCGGCAGAAGCCCTGGCAGCTGAGCTAGAGCAGACCCTGGGACAAGCCAAGGCTGAAATCTCGACCACGGCGCGAGCCCTTGAAAACCTGGAGGCAGAACGTCTGCGCGATGGCCAAATTGCTCAGGACAAGATCAATTCCTTGCAGATAGTGCTGGATAGCGAGCGTGAGCGGGCCGATTTGGCCGGTCAAAAAATGGCCAAGGATGAAGTACGGCTGGAGTCCGCAATGGCTCAGATTGTTGAGCTCAAACAGCGCCTCGAGGTTCTGCCAGCCTTGGAAGCAAAACTGCACGAAAGCACTGAGCGCGCAGCGGTCGCAGAGTCCAAATTGGCGGGCGAATGCACGCACAGCGCTGATTTGAAGCAGCGCCTGGAGACATCTCTGGTTGCCGAGGCAAAGGCCAAGGAAGAGATCGAGCAGCTGCGCCTGGACGCTGAAAAATCAAGAAGTGCAGAACAAACGGCGCAAGCAAAACTGGAGTCTGCACTGCGCGAAATGGAGTCGTCCAGGGCTCAGCTGGTCGACGTCAAAGCCGAGCTCAAAGAGGCGAAGGCTGAGGTCAAAGAGGCACGGGATGAAGCCAAGGAGCTGCGCACCAAGCTCCTGGAAACTCCGAAAGCAGAGACCAAGCGACCCCAGGCATGAGCCCTTCCGGGAGGGGCCCAGGGCCCCTCCCCTGTGCGTTAAACTCCGGTTTCTAGCATCCGGAAGATAGCCAGGTTGATCAGCGCGGCGCGGCTCTGTCCAGTGCCCTCCGCCATGGCGTCCAGTCGCGCTAGCAGGTCGTCAGCAATGGTATGAGTGATCTGCTGTCGCTTGCCCTTACGCACCCCGCCTTTTTTGACTGGTGCCGGAACCAGTTGAGGTGCTGCCTTGGCACCACCGTCCGGGGCGTTTTTGATGAAGTCTGCAGCGATTGTCGGTTTTGCCGGAATGCTCATTTTACACCTTATTTAATATTAATATGATATGAATTTAGATGTTAAATAGGGTTTTCATGAGATGATCAAGCTCGGCTATTGCCTTGCGATCCACTGGCTTCAATTCAGCCACGCCAAGGCCCTGGGCGACCGAATACCAGAAGGCTTTTCGGCGGCGCAACGGTGCATCGACAAACGTGACCTGAGGCAAGCTCATCAGCGATTTTTTGGCATCTTCATTGTCAGCGGCAATCGAGCCGTGATCAGCCAGGCTCAGACCTGCGAGCACGCGCAACGGCGATAACTTCAGTGCTTGGCGAGCTGCTGTGGCTTGATCAAGCAGCAGGGTCAAATCTTCCAACGCCCAGTCTTCAAATGCACGCGGCTGAGTCGGCACATAGAGCAATTCGCAATGAACCAGCGCTGCGCGGAAAGCCGATGAATCCCGACCGCCGACATCAATGATCACATCGTCAAAATCACTGGCCTGTTTGTTGAGCAGTTGCTCCAGCTCATCGCCCTCATTGCACAATACGCACGACACTTCGGGCAGGACGCCTGCTGCTTGGCGGGCTGCAATAGCGTAGAGCGCTGACTTTTGGCGATCACCATTAATTATCAGTACCCGGCGATTTTTCCTGGCGAGTGCGATAGCGATCTGCACTGCTGCTGTCGACTTGCCGACGCCGCCCTTGGTGTTACCGACAGATACGATCATCTTACACCTTTTTTCATATTAAAATGAGGTTCTAATCATAGTCATTTAAGTGGTATTCAGTCAAGCGCAATACCTCCAGAGAGGACGGGCCAAGGGGGCTTCCTCCTAAAAAGCTCGTCCCTTCCCGCGCAGCGGGGCTGGCTTTCTCTTGGGCCCACAAGCGATTTTCATCCAAAAAACAGACTGATTGCCTGGCGACTTCAGCGCGTCTTGGGGCTACGGTTGAGGTCGAAACGCCCCCCTGTAATTCTTGTTGCTGTACAACCTCCCCCACCGGTTTTTGTCAGCAAACCTGGTCGGTGGAAGTTGTCGTTCCCATTAATTGCTCAGAGACTGGTCTCCAAGCATTGAGCGCTCTTTTGTTTGGCCATCGAACAAGCGGGTGGCACATCCGCTCAAGTATTTTGCTCAAAGACCAGTCTCCTAGCTTTATGTGCTTTTTGGTCGACCACCTCTTGCAGGCGTGTGTGGCCCGTCTATGGTTTAAGCTCCAAGACTGGTCTCTGAGCTAATTGTTGTTAAAAGCCCGAAGGCTATCTACATACCCAGATCGACTGTCAAAATCTGGCCCTTAAGCTTGCGAAGCCGAGATTCGTCGATTTCACTTTTCATAGCGTCCGAGAAAATTCCGAACAACTCTTTGGCCATGGTCGTTGTTTCTTCGCTGATGTCGAACTCTGAACGCTCACCTGGACTGCGACTATCTTTACACCAGTCCGCGAGTTTGTTGTTAGAAATTGAACGACCAAAAGTAGATTCTTGCCATTGTTCAATCTTGTATTTAGAAGCAGGGCTGTGATCGGTTTCTAGTGCCCATTGAGTAATTTCGACTATCAAAACTTGCTTGTACCGTCGATGAACACCAAGAATTTTTGCTGCTATAGATCTTCGCTGATTTGTTGTCAGGGTTTTATCTTTCAACAACTTTTTAAAGCCATCTGTGTTTTCCTGACATTTTTCTTTCATTGTTTTCAGTGTTTTGATAATCATCTTGCTATATTCCAAAAATACCTGTCCTGAGTTTATACAAAACTGCTTGAATTAGCGATATGGTTTGCGATCAAATACATAAAAGAAGGTCAAGATCAACGGTGAACAAGGCTCCTCCTGTGCTATCGCACAGGCCTTGTTGAGGACTTCGTCCCCAAACCCCTAGTAGGGCTCCGCCCTACACCCGAAAAGCAAAGCCACAGCAATAACAAGAGCGCCTGGAGGTGCCTGATATGAGCGAAGAACAAAAGAAGAAACGCAAACCGGCACGGCGCAAGATGACTTATCAGTCGGTCTTGCTGCGCATGTCAGTTGACCAAAAATCGACATTGGTTGCCAAGGCCGCTGAGGCGGAAAAGTCATTGAATCAATTTATACTCGATTCCATTACCAGTGCCAAAGTCCAGCCGAAGGCTACCAAAAATCTGGAACTGCGAGAGCAGAACATTTGGCTCAACCGCATTAATAGCAATCTCAATATGATTGCGAAACATGCCAATATTTTTCAGGACAACGCCGATGGCGTCTTGATGCATGTGCGTCTATTGCAGATCCGGCGTGACCTGCAGGTTCAGTTCGGTGACCGCACATGATCCATGGACTGTCAAAACATACTCAAGGCGCCGGTAGCGCTGTCGACTACTTTCTCGACGATCAATATTTCGAGCCCGAGCCAACGGCAGAAAATCCCAGGGCCGGTGAATGGCGTGAGCGAGACCCCAAACCTCTGGTGCTTGAAGGCGACCCCAAGCAAATCGTAGCGTTGTGCGACTCGCTGAGCTTCAAAAATCGCTATACAAGCGGGGTGCTGAGCTTTTCGCCTGAGGAAAGCGCGAAAATTGCAGCTACGCCAGGCTTGAAAGAGCAGTTGATCCAGGAGCTGCGCGAGTTTGCGTATGCGGGAGTTAAAAGCGACGACTGCAAGCCGATGCTGGTCGTGCAGCACGAACATACCGGACGCCTTGAACTCCATTATTTAATACCGCGAGTTAGTTTAGAGTCGGGTAAATACTTTAACCCGTTTCCACCGAATTATGACGGACGCAAAGGAAAAGGAACTAACGATACATATAAAGAGCAAAATGACGTATTCATTGACTATATGTGCAAAAAGTATAGCTTGCAAAACCCACGCGATCCATTAATTGCAAGAGAAATAAGTATCAATAAGTTTGATCAAAGTAAGGCTGATAAAAAAGCAATTAATGAAGCTGTCGGAAAGTTGATTGATAGCGGCGGAATTAAGTCTCGCGAAGATATTGTAAGTTTCCTGGAAAAGGCTGGTGGCACTATAACCCGCAAGGGTGCTGATTATCTCTCCGTAAAATTTGACGACAATAAAAAGGCCATACGGCTAAAAGGTGACTTCTATGGCGAACGATCTTATTCAGAGATTAGAGAACGCATCGAAAGAGCAGCAGAAAGAATCAACCGACCATTTGATGAGGTTGAATCTGAATATGCGAAAATATTATCTGAACGAGCTGAAGACGTTGAAAAGCGACATAGCCTCAAAGGACTCGCAGCTGAGCGAGCAGACGATTTTGATCGCAAATCTACAAGCGAACTTAAAAATTATGCAGAAGAACTCTCAGCAACAAAATATAGCCTTAGTGATTATGATGACTCTCGCTATAGTGTTAACAAGTATATTGCTGACAATAGTGCGCTAGTCCAGCTTGCAGACTCAAGCTTCACTGTAGATGGCATTGGCGGTGGGGTTGATGATGCCACTTCTGGCGTGGGGCCAATGCAAAGCGGCGACCCTGTGATTGATAAGTTAAATCGCGAGTTACACAAGATGCAAACAAAACTAGCGAACGAAGATTTACAACGTACTAAAAACCGCTGGCAACTTGATCCTGAACAGGAAAAACAACTCAGAGAAATCAGGAACTGGATCACGAAGTTGTTTGCGGGATTGAGTCTGGGTCGGAATTTTTTCACAGGTAGTGCGGAGCCTATGGCGCCTCGCGACATTTCCCTGGTCAGAGGCATGATCACTCAGCATCGACGCGAGATAGATCGTGAACTTAAGGCCGTTGCGGTCGTTGTGAAGCAACGCGAACGTGTTGAACCTCTGCTGGACATCCTGGACAAGCCCATTGAGCCGAGGGAGTCAGCTAGCGGCGCGGATCTAGAAACGGCCACGGACAAGATGGACAAGCTTTTTGGCATCAAACGCGACAAGTACGGCAGAAGGCCTAAACCAGATGACGATGGCCCAACCTACGGCTGATGACCCGCCTGCGGCTGCGCACGAGCCCTCAGCTATCGAGGTAACGATTTTTTTCGTATTGAGATGCCAGCAAAATCAATGGAAATGCTAACGACTGGTGCTGACACCCAGTCTGCTAACTAGCGCAGGGCTTGAACTTTTTGCTATAACTATCGGATTGCTCAGCCAAAACCGGTCACGAAGAGCCAGGTTGGCAATCCAGATTCGGAATCAGAAAAAAATCACCGACATAAAAAAACCCGCCGTAAAGGCGGGTTTTAAAAAAAGCTCAGGGAACTAGATCGATCTGCTTGGCGGCGACGACGATCTAGCTCCCCTACAGGAATCCAGTATATGCAGAACCCCTGCAAGAATTCAATATCAACAGGCCGCCACCTGACGAGATTCTGCTCGTCTAGGTGGTGGCCGTGTCAGCACTAAATCAACAGCTCAGCCTGTTTGCTGGACTCGAAGAAGCTAGCCTCTATCACGAACACGATTCTCGTGGTTTTGTTGCCGTCTGCACCGAAGATGGTGCTGGAAAATTTCATCAGTGGTGCGTAAAACCCAGCAATCTAGCCGCTTACCTGGACTTCATCGAAGCCGGCAATCGAATGAATGTCTGGTTGTCGCAAGGCGAGTTTTCTGGGCCCAATCGGCGCATCGTCAACTTGGTGCGTATGGGGGTGTGCTTCCTTGACCTCGATGTCTACAAAAGCCCAGCGAAAGATTGGTCTCGTCAGCAGGTGCTGGAGAAGATTCATGATCTTTGTCGCGAAGCCGGCATCCCGTCACCGTCTCTGATCGTTTTTTCGGGCCGTGGCTACCAGGTCAAATGGCTTCTGAGTTCATACCTGCCGCGTGCCGCCTTGGTACGCTGGAACCTCGTCCAGGAACAGTTGGTGGCCTTGTTCAAGCCGCTTGGGGCTGACCCTGCTGCCAAAGATGCCGCTCGCATCCTGCGCCTGATCGGTACGATCAACCTAAAAAGCGGCAAGCGCGTCGAAGTGGTGTACGCCCAAGGTCGCAGCATCGATACTGCAGCCGCGTTCGACTTTGAACAGATGACCAAGGCGCTGCTGCCCCTGGATCGTCAGCGAAAATCTGCTAAACCACCAGCGAATGCGCCGTTTCAGCTGTTGCCAGACGCAGAACCGGCCAGTCGGAACGGCAAAAAAACGCAGCTTAAGGGCATCAATACCCGCGTATTGGCCTGGGATCGACTTGAGGATCTGCGTACCCTCGCCGCCATGCGCGGCGGTATCGGTGAGGGCATGCGCAACACGTATTTGCTGATTGTCGCCTGTCAGATGGCTCTGTGCGGTCTGATCTATCCGCAGAACTTTCGCAGCGAAGTCCGAGCCCTACAGGCCGAAATTTCCACAGACCCCAAATGGCTGCGTGACCGTGAACTGTTGGGCAGTCTGCAGGCTCGTGTCGAAGCCCACAATAGACGCGAGAAGATTGAGTACAACGGGCGCGAGCTGACGCCGATCTACACCTACAAAACGGCGACCATCATCAGCTTGCTGAGTATTACCAGGGCCGAACAGGAACAGCTGAAAACGCTGATCAGTAGTGACTTGGCCACCGAGCGCAACACAATCCGCGAGCGTAGCAAGCGGCGTGCTTCTGGTGTTGCCGAACGAGCTGAGTACCTGTCCAAACGCGCTGAGGCAGCTTTGGAGCGCCGAGAATCGATCTTGCTACTACATGCTCAGGGCTTGAAACCGATGCAGATCATGGCCGAGCTCAGCGTTTCAAGATCCGTGGTCATGAAAGCTTTAGCTGAACTTAAATGAGATATATTCTCGATAAAAGTGTTTTTGTGTGTGGCTACGTCCTTTGGCGATAGCCCCCCTCCTTAGGAGGGGATTAGATTTTGATCTGCTTTGGCTTTCTCTTTTGTTTTACTGAGATCTATACAGGTAGTCCTTTAGTCTTTTTGAGAAAATGAAAATAGAAACACCAGGCTTTGCTGTAGCTCACTGCAAAAGCCACAGAACTAGGGTCTGCCCACGATTGAGCCCGCTGCGCGGAAGTTACGAGGGGGGCTGCAACGATCATGCTTCGCCCAGAAGGCGGAGCAGTTTTAGCAGGCCTTCCGTAGGAGGCCTCTGAGGGTCGCTGAGACGTTGATAGACGTGGGCCGCAAAAGTCCCTGGATGCTTTCGCTGATACAGCGTGCCCAGGATCATGGCGCCCTTGAGTTCCGCCTGGCGGGCCGCGATCACCGCACGCTTTTGCTGCTCAAGCAGTTCCTCGGCACGATCCAGGCTGAGTGATAAGCGCCGCAGATGTTCGCGGAATTCTTCGGGGGGGCGCCGTTTTAAGGTCATGGCCTGGTTCCAGCGGTGGGGATTTCTGCACGCTACACGCCAAAACCGTCAATGCACAATGCATTGAAAATCACCATTACATGGCTCAAAACTCGACGACTAGGCTCTTGATGCCTATCCGTTCGCAGAAGCTGCCGATAGCGGTGAGCGATGCCCAGATCCTAACGGGCTCCCGGCGACTGCGAACAGGTCGCCAAGAGGCCGCTATGCGGCCTTGTAGCGACCAACCCCCTTCTACCCTGACTGCCCGCATCTCACGCAGCGCCTGATCGCTTATAAGGGTTTCTAGGGTGTCTTGCTGAATTGCCTTTTTGGGGATGTAAGCCGGAACCCCAGAAATTTCCGTCACCCTAGTTGGGTGGGCTCAACACTCGTGTCACCAGCTACCTTCTGGAGAATCGAGCTCGGCCATCCCTCCCTGGACGGGCATCGCTCGACGATGTTCAACGGCTCCCTCACGGGGCCGTCGTTTTGTGGGGGCTATTCCATCCACAAGTCGTCGAGGTTCTTGAAGTTCCAGAGCGTCGGGTCTTCGGGGCCAGTGATACTGTCCTTGCAACTCGTGGCCGCCAGGTCGATGGTCTGCATCGGGATCGGCTCTCTCGAGCGTAGCGAGAAGAACACGCGAACCTTGGGAGTCAGCAGTGATTCCATTCCCGGCTCAACGACAACGGCCAGACGCTGAGAGGACAGGCGAACCAAGGAGCCGACGGGGTAGATGCCCACGGCCTTGACGAAGGCGTGGAAGATGCGTTTGTCGAAATGGCCCTCCCACTTGGCCATCTGCCGCATCGCCGCGGACGGGTCCCACGGCTTTTTGTAGGCTCGCTCCGACGTCACGGCATCATAGACGTCGCAGATTGCGCCCATGCGGGCCAGGAGTGAAATGGCGTCACCGGCCAAGCGATCCGGGTAGCCGGTTCCGTCGATCTTCTCGTGATGGTGCAGGGCAATGTCCACCACCCCGGGCTCGGCCCCGCCTGCGCGCAGCATCTTTGCGCCCTCCACAGGGTGGCGCTTCATGATGGCGAACTCGGCATCGGTGAGCTTGCCTGGTTTGTTAAGCACTTCCAGCGGCATCGCGGCCTTGCCTAGGTCGTGCATCAGTCCGCCGATGCCAGCCAGGCGCGTTTGCTCCTCGTCTAGATCGAGATGCCGGGCCAGCGATAGCATCAGGGCGCAGACGGCAACCGAGTGCAGGTAGGTGTAATCGTCGTGCGTTTTGATGCGTGCGACGCTGATGAGGGCATGAGGTTGGCGCAGCACCGAGGCAGCGATTTCTCCGACCAGCGGCAACGTCGTGCTTGGGTCGACGGCCTTGCCAAGCCGGGCTTCCTGGAACATGTCCATGACTTGGGACTTGGCCGCAAGACAGAGTTTCCGTGCATAACACATTTCGCTCTCCATTGAGGTTGCGCCGTCACTTTTCTTGCTTAGTGGACTAGACGGCAGAGATTGCTCCTCCGACAATTCTCTGGGCTCTGGGCTCTGGGCTCTGGGCTCTGGGCTCTGGGCTCTGGGCTCTGGGCTCTCT
>NZ_CP094356.1:0-5909 GCF_053502595.1 Pseudomonas sp. LY-1
GTTTCCATCTGACCAAACGATCGGATGTGAATAGAACTAAAGATCATTATTGGCAGTGAAACGTGACGAGTATTAAAAATTTAATACTCGTCACTACAGCCATTATTATGGCTACATCATTACTGCACATGCCGCAGCGACTTCTGAAATTTTCATTTGATCAAGCCCTCCATCGCCTGCCGTTTCATTGATGCATGCGACGAGTCCGCTTGCTGAGACTCCAGATTTATTTATATTAGAAGCCATAGCTTGAGCTAAACTGGATTTCTCAGAGTAAGATGCATCTCTCCAGTCTCCTAGAGTGTTACCCCCTGATAATGCATATGCAGTGCTGGACAGTATAAATGGAATTACAACAAATACGCTTTTTACTATTGTTTTCATGATGACTCCTGTCTTTGTAATTTTAATACTGACTCATTTTAGTCGATCTGATGCCTTACGGTACGCGGCTTCATTCTCACGCTTATCGATAGCGACCACGAACACCACAATTTCTTGGTCTATGACCTGGTAGATCAGCCGATAGCCCGCGCTGCGCAGCTTTACTTTGTAGCAATCTGGCAGCTCGCGTAAGCGGTTGGCCTCGATGCGTGGGTTTTCCAGGACTTCAGCCAGTTTTTTCTTGAATTGCTGACGGATCGTATCTCCCAGTTTGTGCCATTCCTTCAGCGCACGCTGATCGAACTCAAGACTATAGGTCATCCAGCGTCACCTTAACGCGCTGTGGTGAAGCCAATCGCTCGCGTACGGTGTTTATGAGGGTTTCATCCTCTTCAGTCATAAGCACAGGCCGGAAAGGCAGCTGGCCGCGCTCCGCAACGTACTGCAAGGTTTGGCGCATGAGCTCAGACGGAGTCACACCCAAACGTTCCAATTCGCGATAGGCGCGGTTTTTTAGATCGTCGTCTACACGGACATTGATTGAGGCCATTTCGTGCACTCCTGTAATGACACATGTCATTACAATGGCATTGCAGGAGCAATTTTTCAAGGGGAGACGCAAGAATTTCCTTTACCACGCGTCTGGGAAATATTCGTAGCAACCTTTCAGTGTTATAGATTTAAAAGAGAAACATGAGCCACTTTTTCTAACTCTGGTGTATTTTTTTAAAGTCCCTTTTATCATATCTTTATCAATCTTCTTTCCGAGAAGGCAATCACATGCTTGATACATGAGAAAGGCTTTGAAGGTTGAATATTCACTCACATCCCGTAAAACCCTATGTTTATAGCGATCCGCTTTTTTACCATGCGCCTTGTAGATATCTAATAGTTCAGGCTGATCAGGAGCTTTTGATAAAGCAGCAGCGCCAGCCAAAAATATCTGGTACATAAATTCACAGTTTTTTGCCCAATCACCATCTGCGTCCTCAGCTACACGACTTAATTCTTCTAAGTATATAAGCACTCTAGATCGATTCTTTTTTGGTAGGAAATAAAACCCACTTAGAATGACTCCATGTAGTTCTGCATGGACCGATGATAGTCCAATCGATTCTAGCGCACTCAAGTTGTCTCTCGTATATTGTCCTGTCTTGTCTAGCTTGATTATCTTATCTATTAACTTTACTCTACCTGATATTTTAACAGGATATTTTTTTGCATATTCAACAATCACGTTGCCTAAGAACTTTTCCAACAATCGTAGGATTGTTTTATCTTTCATTTTTTCGGTTACGCGCCATTTGTTTTTCAATTCTACTCGATCAATAGAATAGCCAGCGCTCTGAAAGATTTTTGTCCCATTCTTCTTGTTTTGGTCACTCTCTCCATATACTAGATTTAATGGATGAAGCAGTCCAATTCTATCGCTTCCTTTTACAGGATACACATGACATATATCCATATTCCTATCATTCCTGGTTTTTGGTTTATTGCAGATTATTCCTATCAGTTGTTTCAATGAGGCGACAGTATGGTGTGACATGATTTGTACTGATCCAGCTCGTTTGCACTGCTGCGATATGTAAAGCCATTCCTTATTTACAGAAAGATTCTTTAGACGCACATTTAGACGATTTTGTTGCCGAGGGTTGAGGTCTTTTTTCTTTCTGTGCGCCATTTGCTTATGGGATTCGTTACAGAAACGTTTTTTATAGTACTGTGGAGAACCTCTTTCAATTAACTTACGACAATACTCACAAAATTTATCCGACATTGGTCTACCTATGCTTGTGGTTTTTTACCTCTCTAGTGATATTTACAGTTTTTTATATAACTGAACTGCCCGGAAACAAAGGGCTGTGTAGGTGAGTCGTATACTTTTAAGTAACTACCCTATGTTTCGATTTAAGAGTTGGTGTCGGGTATTTTAGCCAGTGGTTTTGTAAATACCTTCCCTGATGGCCTTCAAGCAATTTTTTGGCTAGAGGTTGGCCGACCCCTTTCTAAAGGAGCTATCGTGGCGTAGGCGTGATTCCAGAAGGTCAATTTTTGATGTTGTGGCGTTCGTTAACCCCTTCGGTTTCACCAGAGTTAAACGTGGGACAGCTTTCCTTAGCTGATTTTAAGCATTCCCCCTATTTATAAACTTTATATCTTTAAAAGCTTTAGATGCTCTGCAGACCTTTAAAATCAAGGGTTCCGAGCTCGAATGTGCGAGAGATTCCTGTCGAATGTGCGAGAGATTCCTGTCGAATGTGCGAGAGATTCCTGTCGAATGTGCGAGAGATTCCTGTCGAATGTGCGAGAAGATCTGATAACCTCTCATAATAGACGATGGGAAACGGCTATGAGCAAGAATCTTCAGATCAAAAAATCTAATGCCCTGGTTGAGGCGGGTTACCGGTTAACGCTGGGGGAGCACCGTTTGCTCTTGGCCTGTATTGCGAAAAGCAAAGGACAGACGTTAGACGACCAAACCCTTTACGAGGTTGATGCCTTAAGCGTTGTAGATCTCGTAGGTGTTACGCGCCAAACGGCTTACGAAGAGCTAAAGGATGCAGCAGATCGACTTTTCAATCGGCAGATCACAGTTCCTTACGATCACGCTGGAGAAACGCCTGCCATCAGACGGTTTCGTTGGGTTCAGCAGATCGAATACGTAGAAACCTTAGGGTTGGTTCGATTCCAATTCACCTCTGCTCTAATCCCTTACCTTTCAGAGCTAAAGGAACGTTTCACGGTTTACCCAATTGATGATGTCGTCAAAATGACGAGCATCCATGCGATTCGCCTCTACGAGCTTTTGGTTCAGTGGCGAAGCACCGGTAAACGAGAAATCGAAATCGCATGGCTCAAAGAAACGTTCCAGATTGCAGATAGCTACAAATCCATTAGCGATTTGAAACGCTGGGTGATTGCGCCAGCTATAGAGCAAATCAACCAGCATTCCCCCATCCAGGTGGGCTGGAAACAGAAGAAAACCGGCAGGTCTGTGACTCATTTGGTTTTTGAGTTTTCGCCTAAAAAGCTTCTGAAAACCAGTAAGAAAAAAACCATGAGTCGGGAAGACGTGGAAAAGCACGCAAGACCTGGAGAAAGCTGGGAGGCCGCTACGAAGCGCTTAACCACGGTAATTCAAAGCAGCTGACACTGAAAAATCACTAACACTGAGAACAACGACATGACTAAAGGAATGGCAATTTTTCTGCTGCCGCTCGCCCTCATGGGTTGCGGCGAAAAGCCGAAGGACGTGGCTTACTACCTTACGAATGAGACTGATCGAAAGGAAAAATTAGCCGAGTGTCGTCAGGTTTCTGGGGCGTTAAAAACGGACAAAAACTGCGAAACCGCAATGATTGCTGAACGGGAATACCGCATCGAAGGGCTAAAAACACTAGCTATGGATATAGTGCGGAAGCAGCTAAAAGACCCCGAGTCGGCTCGTTTTAGCCACGTCACATACCAAAAGCGAACGAACAATATCTGCGGGTATGTGAACGCCAAAAACTCCTACGGGGGGTACGTAGGCGATCGTAGTTTCGTAATAGTTAATGGGCGCGTCAATCTTAGTGATGGTACAAGCCCAGCGTATGACGAGTACATCGCAACAATGTGCAGCATTAAAGAGTAGGGGTGGGGGCTTAGATCTAGCTTAAGGTTTTTAGGAGGTCAGCGAACGACTTTGGCTTCTGGTGCGTTGCTGGTTTCTCTTCAGGTTTAGGCGTTAGAACGGCTTCCTGAATCGCTGGCTTGTGTTCGATCAGGAGCAGCTTCTTTTCTTCGATCTCAATCAGCCTTTCGAGTGCTGCTGCCAACCGTAGTGCGGTAGCTTCTGTAAGCGTTCCTGGTAGATTCTCTGATGTGCACGCCTGTGCAATTTCCTGTGCAACAGGCTGTGCAATGTTCAGTAAACCGCCATAGACGCGAATCAGTTCGGACGTTTCAAAGTAACGGCGCTCGTCATGGCCCAAGCTATAGGATAGACGCCCCTGATCACAATGGTTGTAGAGCGTTCGGCGAGATTTTCCAGTCAGTGCAATAGCTTCCTGAATGGTGTGCAACATCTGCATAGCCCCTGGTGTGCAATGTGTGCAGACACTCTACCATCAGCCCTACTCGGTAAACAGTTGATAGGGTTAAGACCATCGCGGACGAAAGCCTTTAGGCCGAGGGACGTGCCAAAGCTCGATACAGGGTTGCACGATGTACATTCAGAATACGTGCAGCCTCAGCGACAGGCCGGCCCTCTTCCTCGATCAACCTTCTCGCATGAATAATCTGTTCCGCGTTTAAAGCGGGTCGAGGCCCAAAACGTACTCCTCGGGCAAGAGCTGCAGCCCGACCAGCGCTAGTACGCTCGCCAATAAGCGAACGCTCGAAGTCGGCAATACCTGCAAAAATGGTCAACACCATGCGCCCAGCGGGTGAAGTGGTATCAGCCCAAGGTTCAGCCAATGAGCGCAAACCAGCGCCGGAATCATTGATTCGTTCAGCGATATGGAGAAGATCGCTTGTTGACCTGGCTAAGCGATCCAGTCGTGTGACTGTCACAACATCTCCGGTGCGCAAATGATCGAGAAGTCGGCCTAGCTCCGGTCGATCCCGCTTAGCCCCACTCACTTTCTCCTCGAAAATGCGCTGGCATCCCATAGCACTAAGCGTTTCCCGCTGCTGAGCCAGATCTTGCCCTTGCGTTGAAACCCGTGCGTACCCAATCAACTGGCCATTGTTCGCGGTCATGCTCCACCTGTCGCAGTATTTGTCGCAAGTAAAGTAACACCTGCGACAGAAATATGCGACACTTATGGAGCAGAAAAATCGGGGAACGGTTCCATGTCGCACGACTTAGGATATTTGCGACACCTGTATTGATCGCTCCTAGCAACGGAAAGTGCACTTAAGCCCAGAGCCTGCCCCGCAACAATCTGCTACCTTCCCGTTTCAACTGGCTGGTTGGTCAGATATCAATGGGAAGGGATGATGAAAGCAAGCTTAAAGATTTGGCTGGCAATAGGATTATTGGGGACTCTTACTGGTTGCTCGAGCATGGCCCCTCAACCCTATCGACCAGTTCCTGATGGAGTTTCCATAATTCCTAGTCCAAACGGGAGCTTTCAGGTCGATAGGGTCGTAGTAAAGCGAGCGGTAGCTAAGCCATCCGCAGACACTCTCCAATTCTGTTTTGCTCAGAACATCCCAGGGATCAACGGTACTCCCTTATCAAACTCAGTAAAGACCAAGATTACCGCTCAGGGAAAAGACCAAGTTTCATTCATCGTTCCTATGACGATGGGAACGCCCCTTAGCTACGAAATCATCTTCTCGGTGACCGCTAGTCATGATTCGGGAAATTTGGCTTTCGACTTTACGAATCTAAAGATTAGGGGTACGTGGAGCGCCAATGAGGCGCCACTGCCTGGATCCCAGGAAGCTAATCAATATGTAGATAGTGCCTTGGCAAAACTAAATAAAGTAAGCGACAACGTAGCGAACTGCTTAGTTACAGAGGGATAGTTAAGATA